>NZ_JAHMHW010000010.1 GCF_020169515.1 Paenibacillus vietnamensis
CCGTTCATGTCAGGTTTCTGATGCAGTTTGTACAGCAGAACGGCGAAGCCTCAGCAGAGCTTGAGGTTGAAGCCGCTTACGTTTCTGCTGCAATTTGCACAGCAGAACGGCGAAAACTCGAGACAGCTTGCGATTCTGATGCGGTTTATGCAGCAGAATGGGTACAAACTAGCTAGTTTGGGAGGTGGGAGGCCGCTTCTGATGCATAAGTGCAGCACAGCTCGGCCGCCCGCCGTTCATGTCAGGTTTCTGATGCAGTTTCTGCAGCAGAACGAACGATGAACTCGGCTCCCCTCCGTTTGTGCTGCAGTCTGGCGAGGGAATTACGTGTCGAGCCAAACCAAAAAGCGAGTGCCCGAAAGCACCCGCCCCACTATAACTAACCCTCAAAATCCGGAGTTCCGTCGTCCCGCCAGCCAAACGCCTTCACATGCGTATGGCGGTTCGGGTCGTTCAGCGGATCCCCTTCCGTCTCCTTGAAATTGCGCGCGTGGAACACGAGAATGTCTTGCTTGCCGTCCTCCGACACGGTAAAGCCGTTATGCCCCGGGCCGTAGCGGGACGCCGCGTCGCTGCTGGCGAATACCGGCACGGGCGACTTCACCCACGATGCCGGATCAAGCAGGTCGGCGTCCTCGTCCGCCGTCAGCATGCCCATACAGTAGTTATGGTCGGTCGCACTGGCCGAGTAGGTCAGGAAGATGCGCCCATTCCGAACAAGAACCGCCGGACCTTCGTTAACGAGGAAGCCGATGCACTCCCAGTCGTATTCCGGCTTGCTCAGGCATACCTGCGTTCCTTCGATGCTCCAAGGGGTGTCCATCTTGGCGATGTACAAATTGGAGTTACCCGGAACGTCCCAGTCCTTCTGAGCCCAGACGAGGTAACGGATTCCCCGGTGCTCGAACGTCGTCGCGTCAAGCGAGAAGGACTCCCAGCTCGTCACGATCTGCCCCTTCTCTGTCCACGTTCCTTCCAGCGGGTCCGCCGAGGCATTCTCGAGGACGAACATCCGATGGTCGAACACTCCGTTAATCGGCTGGTTCGTCCATGCCGCCGCGAAGTAGATGTACCATTTGCCGTCCGCAAAATGGAGCTCCGGCGCCCAGATCAGCTCGCTTAACTTCCCTTCCGCGTGCTTCCTCCACACCGTAACCGGCTCCGCAGACGATATCCCATCCAAAGCAGCCGATTTCCTCAGCTCGATCGCATCATAGTTCGGCACCGTCGCGATAAAGTAATAATATCCGTCCGTATGGCGGTGAAT
Source organism: Paenibacillus vietnamensis (assembly GCF_020169515.1). Lineage (GTDB taxonomy): Bacteria > Bacillota > Bacilli > Paenibacillales > Paenibacillaceae > Pristimantibacillus > Pristimantibacillus vietnamensis. The sequence goes on from NZ_JAHMHW010000010.1 coordinate 1,268, forward strand.
CCAAGGGTCGGCGCGGTTCAGCACCAGCGGCTTTTGATCCAGCTTCGTCGTTTCCATATCCTCTATTCCCCCATTATTTGATACTGAACCGGATCACGTTCCACGAAAAAGGAGCCAATACGGCTTCGGCCCGTCCCCCGTCGACCTTCGCCCCTGCGCCGGCCTGCGGCTTCACCTCGAACGGATTGTCCGACGTGTTGACCGCGTTCAGCCGGTCGTGCTTCATCTCGATATGCTCCTTGAACGAAAAGCCCGGGAAATCGCGGATGTCCAGCTCCAGCAGCGCCGCCTCATCTCCGCGGTTGACGGCAAAAAACGTCAGCTCGCCCGCTTCCTCGTTATAGACGGTAACCGGATCGACGACCGGCACGTCGGTATATTTGGCCGTATCGTATTTCGGCGTATTGACGATGCTTTGCAGCACTTCACCCCGGCCGTATTTGGACACGTGCATGAACGGATAGAAGGTCGGATTGCGCCATGCTTTACCGCCTTTTTCGGTCAGAATCATCGGAATTGTGTTCACAAGCAAGGACTGGCAAGCGATTTGGATCCGGTCCGCATGACGCAGCAGCGTCAGCATCGCCGAGCCGAACACAAGCGCGTCTTCCATATGGAACTTCACCCAGTCGTACGGGCAGCCGATCTGCCAAGGCGTGTACTCCACGTCCGGCTCCCGCCAGACGTTCCACTCGTCAAAGGACAAGTTCATAATTTTATTGCTGCGCTTCACGCCGCGCACATAATCGCAAGCCGCGATCACTTCCTCGATCTGGCGCTCCATCTCCATCGGCATCGCCAGGTACGTCTGCGTGTCGTTCTCCCGCTTGCCGATATAATGGTGCAGGGAAAGCAGATCGGCGTGATCGTAGGTGTACTCCAGCACCGTGCGGTCCCATTCCGGGAACGTGGACATATGCCTTGCCGAGCTGCCGACAGCGACGAGCTCTATGCTCGGATCGACCCATTTCATAACCTTGGCGGTTTCGAGCGCCAATTGGCCGTACTGGGCCGCCGTTTTGCGGGCGATTTGCCATTCCCCGTCCAGCTCGTTGCCGAGGCACCAGGTTTTGATGTTATACGGATCCTTGATGCCGTGCGACTTGCGCAGCTCGCTCCATTTTGTACCGCTCTTGAAGTTGCAGTATTCCAAAATATCCTTCGCCTCTTCAATTCCCCGCGTGCCCAGATTGATCGTCATGATCGGATCCGCGCCGACGACGCCGGTCCACTTCATAAATTCGTCCAAGCCGAACGAGTTCGGTTCGATCTGGCGCCATGCCGGATCGATCCGCACCGGCCGCTGCTCCTTCGGGCCGATGCCGTCCTCCCAATTGTAGCCGGACGTGAAATTCCCCCCCGGGTAACGGACGACGGAGAGCTGCAGCTCCTTGACCAGCTCCAGAACGTCATGCCGGAAGCCCATCTCATCCGCGGTCGGATGACCGGGCTCGTAGATGCCGTTGTAGACAACGCTGCCCATATGCTCAACGAACGAGCCGAACATCCGGTCGCTTACTTTTCCGATTTTAAAATCCTTGCTGACTAAGATCGATGCTTTTTTCATAAATGCCATGCCTCCTGAAAATGTTCGTTGCCGTACGATGAGTGCTGCTTAACCTTTTAAGCCTGACGTTGCGACGCCTTGGACAAAATATTTTTGCGCCATAATGTAAATGACCACGAGCGGAGCCAGCGACAGTGTCGCAGCGGCCAGTGTAGCGCCGTATTCGATCGACCGTTGTCCGACGAACATCGCGAGGCCCGCGGATAACGTCCGCATTTCGGTTGAGCTGGTCAGCATGAGCGGGTAGATCAGGTCGTTCCAGTTGTTCATGAGAAGGAATATGCCGAGCGTAATCATAGCCGGCTTGCATAAGGGCAAAATAATGCTCCAATAAATGCGGAATTCGTTTAAGCCGTCAACCCGGCCCGATTCCTCCAAGTCTTTCGGCAAAGCGACGAAGAAGGACCGCATCATAAAAATACCGAATGCGCTCGCCGCCCGCGGAATAATGAGCCCCCAATACGTATCGAGCATGCCGAGCTTGTACACTTCCACGAAGAGCGGAATCATCAGCACCTGGAAAGGGACCATCATCGTGATCAGAATCAAGGTGAACAGCGTCTTTTTCCCTTTGAAGCGGATTCTCGCGAAGGCGTAGCCTGCCATGGAATCGAAGAACACGGACAGCACCATCACGCCTCCGGCGAAGATGATCGTATTGCGGAAAAACTCAAGCAGCGGAATGCGCTCCCAAACCAGGGTGAAAGAAGAGAACGTATACTGCTCGGAGAAAAAAGTCGGCGGAAACTTGATCAGATCCTGCTCGAACTTAAACGATGATATCAATATCCATAGAAAAGGGTGCAGCACCGCGATTAGCAGCAGCAGCGTAACGGCGAAACCGAGCGCTTTTCCCCCTATTGTCCTTTTTATCAATTCAATCCACCTCCTAATGAGCGTCCGTCGACTCTTTGGACAAGAAGTAACGGTTCATCGACAGCGTCACGACCATGATGACAAGCAGCAGCGCAACGGATATCGCCGAGGCATAACCCAGATCGTATGGAGCCGTCCCGAAGCCTGTGCTGTAAATATAGGTCACCATCGTTTCGGTTTTGTCGAGCGGCCCGCCCTTCGTCGTCACAAAAATCTGATCGAACACCTGGAGGGCGGCGATCGTCGCTGTGATGACGCAGAAGCTCAAGGCTGGAATAATGCTCGGAATCGTAATCCGGAAAAATTGGCTGACCTTGCCCGCGCCGTCCAGCTGAGCCGCTTCGTAATATGACTCCGGGATGTTCTGGATCGCCGCGACCAGAATGATCATCGTATAGCCGAAGCTGCGCCAGACCGTCATCAGAATGATCGAAGGCATGGCAAGGTTCGGATCGCGCAGAAACTCGAGCCTTGGCAGGCCAATTTCCGTAAGAAACTGCGGATACAGCCCCGTCTGCGGATCAAGCAGAAACGACCACATAATGCCGATCGCCGTTAGCGAGCAGACGGAAGGCAGAAATAAGGTGGAGCGGATAAACTTGCGGAACCTCGTGTTCCGGGATACGAATACGGCCGCAATAAGAGAAAAGCCGATCTGCAGCGGTACTTCGATAATGGCGAAAAAACCTGTATTGTACAGCGCATTCCAAAACTTCCCGTCCTTGAACAATCTGACGAAATGCCTTAAGCCGTTAAAGTCCGCGTCCTTCAGGAACACGTCCATCTTGAGCAGGCTGATCCCGAGCGTCGCCGCCAGCGGAATAAGCGTAAAAAACGTAATGATCAGCATCGCCGGCAGGATGAACAAGTAAGCGGCACGCTCCGGCTTGTTGATAAACTTGGTGAAAGCTCTAATTCGGTTTGTCATGTTAACCACCTGTCTCGCCGGCGAGCCGGGCTGCGCCTACCGTTGGCGCAGCCCCGCTTGCCGTAGGATTACTTCTCGGACATTAACAATTCATCGATATCGCCGGATGCCTGCTTCAGCACCTCGGATACGTCCTGCCCGTTCTGAACCGCTTCAATCGCCGTAAAAATCACTTCGTTGTTGATCCGGTCCGCAGTGGTCAGACCCGGCAGAAACGGCTTCGCCGCATCTCCCATGTTCGCCATCGCGGAGATGAGCGGATCCTTCTGCACCTCCGGATCCTCCACGACCGACTTGATGTACGGAGGAAACCCGTTTGCCAAGGACCACTTCTTAACGATTTCAGGAGAGTTCCAGTAGTTAATGAAATCGTATGCCGCCTGCTTCTCTGCATCGGAAGCGCCGCTTGGAACCGCAAAGCCGATGCCGCCGAGCTCCGTAAACTGCGCTGCCGATCCTTTCGGAGGGAGCGCTACGCCGAAGTCGACCGAACCCGTCTTCAGGCCGGACGCCATCCACGGACCGTTAATGTACATGCCGAGCTGTCCGCTCATCATCATTTTCTCGAGATCCGCGCCGGCGGCGCCTTTCGGGCTGACCTTCTTGTTCACGACCAGATCCTGCAGCCACCCGAAGGTCGCCGTATTCTCGGGAGAGTCGAACACCGATTTCTTGGTATCCAAATCGACGACATTGCCGCCGTTGCCGATAATAAACGAAGCGTAGTAGGGCGCCGCGCCGGCTACCGGGACTCCGAAGCCGTACTGGTTTTTCGCCGGGTCGGTCAGCTTCTCCGCGTAGGCCGTCAGCTCTTCCAGCGTTGCAGGCGCCTTCTCCGGGTCGAGGCCCGCATTTTTGAACAGTGTTTTATTCCAGAACAGGTAGAGGCCGTTCATCTGCATCGGAAGCAAATACGGCTTGTCTTCCTTTACTCCCAGCTCAAGCGCGCCGTTCTTAAAATCATCCTTGCTCGCGCCCGTCGCTTCGAAGAAGCCGCTCAAATCCTGGAACGTATCGTTCCGGATGAAAGGAGTCGCCGAGCCGCCGATGATGGCCACAAGGCCCGGCGCGGTATCCGTCGCGATCGCCGGGGGGAGCTTCTGGTTAAGCTGGTCCCACGGCATGACGTCCATTTTGATCTCGACCTTGTCTGCGTTCGCTTTGTTGTAATCGTTCACGATCGTTTTGAGCAGCTCGCCGTCCGGACCGGTGAAGCCGTTCCAGAACGTAAGCGTCACTTTCCCCGCCGCTCCTTCTGCGCCGTCTGCGTTATTTCCATTGGAGCCGTTATCGCCATTGCTGCTGCCGCAAGCGGACATCAGAATCAGAATAAAGGTTAGGAGTACGGATAAAAGGACGCGCGGCTGTTGTTTCCCCCATTTTGCAGTGCTCATCGAACAAATCCCCCTTAGGATTCAAGTGTAAACGGCTATCGCTACGCACGAACCGTTAGCTGCATCTTTACGCAGCTCGGTTCTGTGCCGTCCTTGGCGGCAATAGCTTACGTTTCGCGGTGAGATATAGGCGTCAGTATAGGAGTAATATTTATACTTCCCTATATCTTCAAAAATTGGATGTTCTTATTGAAGTATGCACGTTTGCTGCTTGAACCATCACGATTGCGGCACCACCCCCTTAATTTAAATCGATTTAAATTTTGTTTAAAAAAATGAATTTTAATTTTTTAGCGTTCCGCAGGACTCTCGAACGACCAACGAGGACGACACCATCGTCTGTTTATCTGTAATGTCTTGTCCGGTCAGCATCGCTACGATCCGCTCGGCGGCAAGCCTCCCGATTTCCCTCATCGGCTGATGGATGCTCGTCAGCGCAGGCTCGATCAGCTCGCCCGTCTCGATATTGTCGCAGCCGATAACGGCTACGTCTTGCGGAACGGATAATCCGAGCGCCCGCAGGCCTCTCATGGCGCCGATCGCCATCCGGTCGTTCGCCGCAAATATCGCATCGTAGCGGACCGATTCCTCGTGAAGCTTCTGCACCGCAGCGTCTGCCATCTCTCTGCTGAAATCCGCCTCGACGAGCAGCGCCGGGTCGAATAAAATTTTGTTATCCTGCAAAGCCTGTTTATAACCCTCAACACGGTCGATGCTGACCTGGTAATCTAGCGGTCCGGTGAGGTGGACGATTCTTGTTCTGCCGTTACGAATCAGCTGCTCCGTTGCTTCGTACGCCCCTCCGAAGTCGTCGCGTTGAATGGTCACGATATCGTCGTGATGCCATTTGCCAAGGTAGACGACAGGAAAACCGGACTCGATAATCTTCGGAATGTTGCTGTCTTTAATGGATGCCGGCCATAGAATAATGCCGTCCGCTCTGCGGTTGCGCAATATTTTGTCGTACGCCGCGGCCTCATCGGCCTCCGATGGCGTTGTCGACAGCAGCAGTTGGAAGCTGTTCTGAACGAGCACCTCCGAAATGCCTTCAAGCAATTGCACGAAATAGGGGTGAGTAAAGGCATTATGCGGCGTGTTCGGAAAAATAAGCGCCACCGTCTCCGCTTTCTTCGCGCGCAGGCTGCGGCCGATCTCGTTCGGCACGTATTGAAGGCGCTGTGCGACCTCTTCGACCAGCTTTTTGGTTTTGAAGTTCACGCGCGGATCTCCGGCGAGCGCCAGCGAAGCGGTAGCTGTGGAAACTCCGGCGACTTTGGCGATATCTTTGAGTGTGATGTTTTCTTTTTTCAAATCGGAATCCCTTCTTGCTGCGTTTTTAAATCGATTTAATTCATAATATAATACGCTTTCATTTATTCGTCAAGTACGGAGCCTATTGTAAAAAATAAACAGCCATCATTGGATTGATGGCTGGGCTGCAAAACAACAGCAAATGCTTAATACACGGCACTATGCTTGTTCCTTGTACATACTTTGGAGCGGTCATGGGCTAACGAACCCAAAAACCGTTATTTGTTCGCAATCGAAAGATTTTGATTTCTTACGAACTGAGAAGATCTTAAAGCTCGAAAATCAGTGGATTTTCTGAGATCAATCCTGTAATAACGAGAATAGGGTTCGTTAAGATTGCAAAGCTGACCACATTCATCCATATAGTGACTGTGGCGTTCTTTAGCATGGATATATCGCCTTGCCGCAGTGACTCGTTATTGCAATTGCCGCCGGACTTCCATCGCGGGCGCCGGATCGTTACAGGTCATAAGCGTCGCCCCGCAGCCAAGTGAATAAAGAACCTGCTGCCGGTCGTCGGGGCAGTAGGACCATACCTGCAGCCCCATATCCCGGTAGCGCTTCACCGTCTGCGGTGTGAGCAGCGACATCTCGATGCCGATCGCCCACATTTTCGAATAGGTGCCGCCATCCCCATGCTCGAAGTTCGACATGACTTCTTCCTTGAAGCCCTGTGTCTTGACGCCGTGAACATCATGCAAATGAGCGATAATAGCCGCGTCGAAGCAGGTGAACACGCAGCGGGGCAGGAAGCCGCGCTCCGCAAGGATGCGGACGGCTTGATCCGCCGCTTCCTTCGCATCCTCGCTTCGCTTCACTTCCACGTTCAGCAGCACATGCGGATAGTCCTCGAGCAGCGCGCACAGCTCGGCGAAGGCCGGAATTTTCAAACCCTCGAATTCGGGTCCGAACCAGCCTCCCGCGTCCAGCGTCTTCAGTTCGTCCAGCGTCAGATCGCCGACCTTGCCGGAACCGTTCGTCGTGCGGTCAACCGTCTCGTCATGAATGACCATCAACACCCCGTCCTTCGACAAGCGCAGGTCGAATTCAATCATATCCACGCCGGCCTTGAGCGCTTCCCGGATGGAAAGCAGCGTGTTCTCCGGATAATCCGACTTATAGCCCCGGTGTCCCGCCACGATAACGGACGGATTGTCCTGCAGCCGTTCAATCATATTCCCGTTCCCCTCCTTGTCCTAGTCGGCCAAGCGTAAACGGCTGTCGCCGTCCTATGGCGGCAAAAGCTCGTTTCGCGATGAAAGATAGGACATTAATACGCTCTAGCTTATTAATTCTTATCTTTCAGAATACGTTCCGCTTCCTTCTTGAACGTGTCCAGCGTAGCCTGAATATCCTTGCTGTCGTACATGATCGCTTCGATCGCGGAGAAAAACTCATGCATAACCTCCGGCCAAGCGACGTCCATATTCGTGTCCACGGCGTATTGAAGCTGATCGTACGCTACCTTGCGATTCGGCTCCTTTGCCCATAAATCCTTTATCTCCTGAGATCCCACCATCGACTTCGTGAACGGCAGGTAGCCGGATTCCAGAATGAACGGCAGCGCGCCCTGCGGGTCCGTCTCCATCCAGCGGATGAATTCCCATGCCGCTTCCTTGTTTTTGGACGCTGCGAGCATGGATACGTTCGCGCCGCCCGTCGGATTCGCGAATACTTTATCCTTCGGAAGGAACGCCGTCACGTAATCGAAGTCGACCGCTTCCGCCAACCCGCCGATCGAACCGGTCGATTGGTACACCATCGCAACCTTGCCTTCCTTGAACATGCCATTGACGATATTGCCGGAGTCGGTGGACGGCGGGTAATAAAGCGCGCCTGTTCCCTGGAGCTTTTTCAACTGGCTGAATACTTTCTGGCCGACACCGTTGTCGTAGAAGCCGATCGACGTCTTGTCTTCGTTGAAGAAGGTGCCTTCCGCCTGGCTGATCATCGCGATCGGATACCAGGTGTCATACGGCATCGAGAAGCCGTAGCGCGTATATTCGCCGTTTTCCTTCACGACGAGCGCATTTGCGGCTTTCTCCAGCTCTTCCCAAGTCGTCGGAACGGCAAGCCCCTTCTCATCAAGCAGCGTTTTGTTTACATGCAGAATCGGTGTCGAGCGGTTCAGCGGCAGGGAAACCAATTGATCGTTAAAATACGAGTGACCCATCAGACCCGGCGTAAATTCGTCCTCGCTAATGCCTGATTTCTCCAGATACGGCGTCAAATCCTCCAGCACCTCGGAGTCCGCGAACATCTCGACGTAGGCCCGCTCCAGCATGCTCACATCCGGCGCCGAGCCCGAGGCGACAGCCTGCTGCAGCTTCGTTACCGTCTCGTCGTAGCCGCCTTGGAACGTGCCGACGACCTCGATATTGTCGTGCGACTCGTTGAAGCGCTGGAGCAGCGCGTCGATCCGCTTGCCGTTCTCCCCGCCCATCGAGTGCCAAAATTGCAGCGTAACCTTCTCGGCCGGCGCGTTAGAGGACGCATCCGAATTCACCGCGTTCTCCGCGCCGGCATTGTCTCCGTTCGCACTGCTGCAGGCCGCGAGCAGCCCGGTCATCAGCGTCATTGTCACAAACATCGAAAGCTTCTTTTTCATCTCCAAAACCCTCCGTAAATTCATATGATTTATTTGAAACAGCTTCTGCCGTCAAAGGACGGTATCAGCCGTTGCCCCATTTACTTAATGCCCGAATAGACAAATGCCTTCACGATCTGCTTTGAGCAGAACAGGTATACAAGCAGAATCGGAATGACCAGCACGACGTTGCCCGCCATGATGATATGCCAATTGCTGATGCCTTCCGTCTCCCGCAGCATCGCTATGCCCAGCGTCAGCGGGCGGATCGACTCGGCATCCGTCATGATAAGCGGCCAGAAATAGTCGTTCCAGTGGCTCACGAAGCTGAACAGCGCGATCGTCGCGAGCGCCGGCATGGACATCGGCACCATGATCTTCCGCATGATTCTGAACTCGCCGGCATTGTCCAGCCGGGCCGCCTCGACGATTTCCTCCGGAATCTGCATGAAATATTGGCGAAGGAGGAAGATGCCGAAAGCGTTCGACATAAACGGAATAATCTGCGGCAGCAGCGTCTTCGCGATGCCCCAATCGGCCATCATCAGATAGACGGGAATGAACGTCACCTGGCCCGGAATCATGAACGCCAGCAGCACCAGGCCGAACAGGAGGTTTTTGCCCGGAAACCTGTATTTGGCGAAGGCGTACGCTGCCGGAATCATGACGAGCAGCTGGATCGCGATGATCGCGAGCGTCACGACGGCCGAGTTTTTGAAATAGGTCAGGAACGGCCCCGCGCTCATCGCTTGGGCGAAGTTGATCCACTGCGGCACCGCCGGCATGAGCGTAGGCGGATAAGAGAGCGTCTCGCGGTACGTCTGGAGCGAGGTCGAGATCATCCACAGAAATGGAAATACGAATACGATGAGAATGGCCGTCTTCAATAGATAGCCTAATGTCAGCCCCGTGTAGTGAAATGCCTTGGTCATATCGGCCTCCTTATTGATAGTGAACCCTTCTCGACAGCAGCCGGAAGTAGACGAAGGTGAGCAGCGCGATGATCGCCATCAGCACGACGCCCGTCGCCGACGCGTAGCCGATATTCGTCGTCCTGTTCTCGTAAATGTAGTAAACCAGCGTGTTGGTCGCGTTGTTCGGGCCGCCTCCCGTCATCACCTTCACCGTATCGAACACTTTGAACGAGCCGATCGTCATGATGACGAGGATGAAGAAGAGCTGGGGCGATATCATCGGCAGCGTAATTTTCCAGAACGTCCGCAGCTTGTTCGCGTTGTCCAGCGCCGCCGCTTCATAAATGCTTGGCGATATGCTTTGAAGCGCCGCCACGATGATCAGCACGTAGTAGCCGATGCCCTGCCAGACCGATACGAGAATGACCGACATGAGCGCCGACCTCGAGCTTTGCAGCCATTCGGATGTCGGCAGGCCAAGCGCCTTCAGCACGTAGTTGAGAAAGCCCAGGTTCGGCTCCATCATCCACAGCCATACGAGCGCGATCGATACGATCGACACGACGTGCGGGGTGAAGATGCCGGCTTGCACGAACACGTTGAACTTGCTTTTTTTGCTCAGCCATACCGCGAGAAGCAGCGACAGAAGCAGCGTCAGCACGACGACTCCGGCGGTATAGATGACCGTATTCGAAAGCGACTTATAGAAATCTTCCCGCGAGAAAATTTCGGCGAAATTATCGAAGCCGATAAATTTGCTTTTCGCTTTGTTCATCAGGTTGTAATCGTATAAGCTCAAATAGCCTAAAAACACGACCGGATAGAGGACAAAAAGAAAGATGCCGGCCATCGCGGGCGCAATCATCAGGTAGGGCCGCAGCGTCTCGCCCAGTCTCTGCTTATCCATGGCTTCGTCCCCTCAGCGCCTCTAGGTAATCCCGGTAAGCGCCCTGCTTCTCCTCGATTCTGCGTTCGTCCTCCCCGAAAAAGTGCAGCTTCTCCGCAGCCACGCCGACGAATACCTCTTGGCCGGCGGCGAACAGGTCCTCGCTGCGCTTGACCATGAAATTGCCGCTGTCGCTCCTTACCTGGTAGATCGTCTCCGAGCCCAGCATCTCGCGCGTGGCGATCACGCCTCGAACGGAGAAGGGCTCGTCGCCCTGCACTTCGGACAATACGGCGCTTTCCGGGCGGAAGCCGTATTTGATTCCGCCCGCGCCAAGCTCGCCGATGTTCATCGGAGGCGTGCCGATGAACTGCGCCGTGAACCGGTTACTCGGCCGGCGGTACATCGTGTCCGGCGGGGCCTCCTGCTGGATAACGCCCTTGTTCATGAGCACGATTTTATCGGCCATCGACATCGCCTCCACCTGGTCGTGCGTAACATACACGAAGGTGGTGCCAAGCTTCTTGTGCAGCTCGATCAATTCGATGCGCATCTGCACCCGGAGCTTGGCGTCCAGATTGGACAGAGGCTCGTCCATCAGGAAGACGGACGGCTTCTTCACCATCGCCCTCGCCAATGCAACGCGCTGCCTTTGCCCGCCGGACAGCGTCGACGGCTTGCGGTCCAAATAATCGGAGAGCCCCACCGCCTTGCCGATGCTCTCCACGAGCTCCTCCCGCTCGGCTTTTCCGACCTTGTTGTTGACGAGCCCGAACTCGATGTTTTCCCTGACCGACATCGTCGGATAGATGGCGTAATTTTGGAACACCATAGCCACGCCGCGCTTGCCGGGCGCGATCCGCGTGACGTCCTTGCCGTCTATGAGCACCGAGCCCGACGTCTGGGGATCGAGTCCCGCGATCATGCGGAGCAGCGTCGTTTTGCCGCAGCCGGACGGGCCGACGAGAACCGTGAATTTGCCGTCCTCGATCGTTAAATTCAGATCCTTGATAACCTCTTGCTTATCGAAAGCCTTCGACACGCGCACGAATTCAATGGATGCCATGGATTTCTCCTCCTTCATTGCTGTTTGGCGGGCCGCTACACCGTATGCACCGTTATGCCGGCGCTTCGGAAGGGCAGCAAATCCTCCTCGGCCGCCTCCGTTCCGGTGATCAGCGTATGGATCGCGCTGTTCGGCGCTACCGTGTGCAGCGACAGCTTGCCGATTTTCCGGTCGTCCGTGACGACGATAATTTCCCTCGCCGCCCTGATCATACCCTGCTTCGCCGGCACCAGCTGCGCTTCGGGCTGCATGAGCCCGTGCTGGGGATGCAGGGCGGTCGTGCCGATGAACGCTTTGATGACATGGAGCGATTTCAGCGCATGATCCGTCAGCATGCCGTTCAGCATATAGCTCGACGGATACAGCTCACCTCCCGTCAGGATGACCCTCACCTTCGGCGCGTCGCGCAGCTCCGCCGCCACGTTGATGTCGTTAGTCACAACCGTAATATTGGAGCGGTGCACGAGATTTTTGGCGATATGGAGCGTAGTCGTTCCGGAGTCGATAATAATATGGTCCCCGTCCTCCACCAGACTGGCTGCCTTCCTGCCGATCCGCATTTTCTGATCCAGGTTCTGATCCGACCGTTCGTTGAACGGAGGCTCTTCATTCGTCCATGTCTCGACGATGACGCCGCCGTGCGTTCGTTTCAGGCTCCCCTCCTGCTCGAATTCGGACAGGTCCCGGCGGATCGTCGCCTCATGCACGCCAAATTCCTTGGCCAGCGTATGGATCGACGCCGTATTATGCTGCCTGACGTAATCCAGAATTCGCCGTTTTCTTTCAGCCGGTAGCAATGGCAGCTCCCCCTTTCGCGCAAAAACGCGCAGCCTTTTGCTTATTCATACTAATCCTGCTCGTTTCCGCTCGGATTCGCAGCTGCAGCATTCCGCGCATGGAGCAGCGTATACCGCTCCGGCCTTACGAGATGCGCCTCCCGCAAGCTTCGCGCGAGCAGCTCCGGCTGAACGCCGAGCTCCTCAGTCGACACAGGACCGCCTACCGTACGGAGCAGCTCCCGCAGCTCGTTTTCCCGCGGAACATGCAGAATGGCCTGCTTAATTTCATCCCAATGCGTCGTGACAGCCGGCCTCACTCCGCTCTGCAGGCCGAAATCCTCCGACACGAGCCTGTGATACAGCCTGCTGATCTCGATGCACGCGGCACCGACCTTGGCACCGTGGAGCAGCTGTCTGCGACCGAGGCGGATATACTCCATTTCCCAGTAATGCGACAGATGATGCTCCGCGCCGGACGCCGGATGCGACTGTCCGAACAGCAGCATCGCAAGGCCCGATTCGATCAGCGAGCAGATTAGCGTATGGATGCCTTCCTCCTGTTTCTTCGCAATAAGCCCCGCATGCTTCACGCATTGTGCAAGCGCCGCTCTCGTCACGTCCTCTGCGGCCTTCAGGTAAGGCTCGCCGGCCGTCAAGGCGCCGAATCGCCAGTCGAACAGCGACGTATATTTGCCGAGCATGTCGCCGAATCCGGCGGCAGTCAGCTCCGGAGGAGCTTTGACCAGCACGTCGAGGTCCGCGAAAATCGCATCCGGCCCGATCGAGAGGATCGTCTTTTTCTCCCCGCGGACAATGATCGGCGCGCCTTTCGAATTAAAGCCGTCGACCGAAGGCGCCGTCGGGACCGACAGGAACGGAAGGCCTGCCGTATAAGCGGCATACCGCGCAATGTCATGGATCGTTCCCCCGCCCACCGCGATTACGGCCTGCGCGGAGCTTCTCTGGATATCCAGGATGAGCTGGATGATCGAAGCTTCATCGGCGATGACGTCGCCGGCAGCATTCGGCTTAATCTTCGATAACGAGGAGACGATGCCGCAATGCTCCAGAGAGGCATGCAGCCTCTTTCCGGCCGCCTCGTACGTACGAGCGTCCAACGCAATCACGACGCCGCGGTATCCCTTCCTCTCGAGATAGGATGGAATTTCATCGAGCGCCCCGGCCCGGATGGCGATAAGATCCACCGCGATACGTTTCAGTGCCTGCTCATCCAGCTCTCCGGCGGCTTGCCGGATACGCTCTTCCACCGTCGTCATTTCGCCGCCTCCGTTTCTGCCGCGAACGCGGCCGCCTGCGTGACATCGGCCAGCGACTCCCATATCCAGTCCGGCTGCCACTCGCTGGCCTTCGCCTCCTCCCGCTTCGCGGAGCCCGTTAAGACAAGCGCCGTCCGCATGCCGGCCTGCTTGCCCAGCTGAATATCCGACGCCAGGCTGTCGCCGATGACGAGACAGCTTGAAGGCGGAAGTCCCAAAACGTTCAGCGCGGCCTCCGCCATGACGGCGGAAGGTTTTCCGATGACCACCTCGACCTCCTTGCCCGTCGAAGCCACGATCGCGCCGATCATGCCTGCCACGTCGATCGAGTCTCCCTCGTCGCCGGGGAACGTCTTGTCCGCATTCGTGGCGATGATTCGGGCGCCGCTTCTCACGGCGCGGAACGCTTCGTTCAGCTCCTTATAGGTCAGCGTCTCGTGCAGCGTAATCACGAGCCAATCCGCGGACTCCGGCTTGTCCGCCAGCGTAAGTCCCGCCGCGGCCAGCTCCTCCAACAGCCCGGCGTCGCCGAGCGTCCACACCTGCGAGTGTTTATAGAAAGTGCGCAAATAATTTGCGGTTACGGTCGAGCTGAGCAAAATCTCCTCCTCCAGCACGTCCAGTCCCATGGCGCTCAGCTTGTCCTTGCACATTTTGCGAGATATGTTTCCCCTGTTGCTCAGGAACGCGGTCTTCTTCCCCTGCCGCTTCAGCTCGGCGATAGCCTCGACCGCTCCGGCGATCGGCCGCTTTCCCCTGTACACCGTTCCGTCCAAATCAATAATGAAGCCTTCTATGCTCGATAACGTCACGTTCGTCACAACCCTTTCGACTTGAGCAAAAACAGACACCTACAGGCTCACCCTTGTTCGTTCTTGCTCATTTCTGTTCGTTTTCACTATAAAGAGGCACTGTCATCCGAATGTCATCGTTATCTTGAGATTATGTGAAGGCAGCACAAATAACCCGGCGATTAAATCGTCAGGTTACGGCACAAAAAAGACCGGGTGAAAATCAGGAGCGTTCCCCTCTTCTCACCTGGCCTCTTCCTTTTACGATATACTTGCCAAAAGCTCCTCCAGACGATCCATCGTCTGTTCGGCACCTGGTACGGCATATTCTTTCACCTTATCGAATACTGCGGCAGTTTCTTCAAAAACGGAGCTATACGTGAGCTTGGTCTTACCCTCCGGAGCAGCCTCAAAGATCGCTGTCGCCAGAAAATGGGGAAACACGGCATGCTTGAAGACGATTCGCTCGGGCTTCACGATCTCGACAAAGACGTTGGTGTTGGGAAAATCAACGCCATCTGGACCGTGCATAATAAACTCCCATGTGCCGCCCGGCTTCATCTCAAACTTCTGAAACGTCGACGTAAAGCCTTGAGGTCCCCACCACTTCGACAGGTGCTCCTCGTTCGTCCAAGCCTCAAACACAAGCTGGCGCGGAGCATCAAGTAAGCGGGTAATCACAATTTCGCGATCGCCTGCTTGCGCTGCGCTTTTGTTCGTTGCATCGTTCCGGTTCATGTCCATCCCTCCAAAATGAGTTTGACTTTGACCCCATCATACCAAATATATCAAACATGGATTTCTTTCAGATTGCTCACTTGAGCGAGGCCAGGCCGTTTGAGTCGGGGCCTCCCTCCTGCTATCATAAAAACATCATTTATATTTCAGGAGGGAATAACATGGAAGCTTTTGAAGAATATTTAGCCGGTATTAATAACCCGCAGCATCGGGCCCGAACGGAAGAAGTTTTGGAATGGGTGACAAAGAAATATCCGAATTTAGAACCCAAAATTGCATGGAAACAGCCTATGTTTACCGATCATGGCACCTTTATTATTGGCTTTAGCGTATCCAATCATCACATGGCTGTCGCCCCTGAAAGGGCAGGAATGATTCATTTAGCCGATGAAATTGCACAATCCGGATATGATCACACCAAGGAGCTGGTTCGAATCCGGTGGGATGGTCCGGTTGATTTCTCCTTACTCGAAAAAATGATTGAGTTCAATATAATGGATAAAGCGGACTGTACAACTTTTTGGCGGAAATAAAAAAGATGGACCTTTGAGGCTCAAACTTTCGGTTTGAGGCCTTTCAGGTCCATTTTTCAATCAGGCAACCTTCTTCTCTTCACGCCCTGAGCTTCTCTTATACAGCACCAGCAGCACCATACTTGCCGCGAACGACAGAACGATCAATAAGAACGGCAGAGAAGGATCTAGGCGGTAGGCCCATCCCCCGATAATGCCGGACGGCGATACAACGAGCAGAATCAGTACGGACAGCATGGCAAAAATGCTTGCGCGGTTCTCGTCGTCAATGGCGTTGGCGACTGCGGCTTCCAAATACGGATACGTCATCATCGTGCCTGCCGCGGCGAGAACGGTGCTGACGATCAGCCAGAACATCATGCCGGGGAGCGGAAGAATCAGCAGCAGATTGGACACCAGCGAGATGAAGAAGCCCCACAGCATGACCGCGTGAAGTCTGTTATCGCCTAGCCGGGGCAGCAGCAGCCACATCGAAAGAAGCATAATAATAGAAGTTACAGCCGGAAATATAGATACTAGACCGCTGTCCAGCTTAAGGTCCTCCACGAGAAAAAGCGACAAGTAGGTGCCTTTCATCGTAAGCTGGAACTGGAACAGAATGTAGACGCCGAAAATCATCAGCAGCGGCTTGTTCTCCCCCCTACCGCGGAAAACCCCTTTATATTCCCGCAGCCCGGACATCAAACCTGTACTGCTGGTTTCCGCCATTTTGCGAAGTCCGATCTCCGTCTCGCGGGTGGCAAAATGCCTTCCGACAAATTGAATCGTCATACATACGCAGGCGAGCACATACATGATCCGCATGCCGGGTATCAGGCCGTAGTGTGCGACGAGCAGTCCGCCGAGCGGAGCGAATAAGCCGCCGAGCATGGCGACGAACTGAAGAACCGAGAAGACGAAGGTCCGGTCCTTTGGTTCGGTATCCTCCACAAGCAAACAGTAGAAGGCGGTATGCGGAACCCGCTGAAAACCGTTCACGACGGCCGCAACGATAAAAAACCAAATATTTTGTGATACTGCCCAGAGCAGAGTGCCGACCGTCCAGCTGAGCAAGTCAAAATAAAGCAGCGCCCATTTCCTTCCGAGCCTGTCGGTCAGATAGCCGCTGATGAAGGATGAGAATACCTGCACAAGCAGAGTCAGCGTGGTAACCCAGCCGATGGCCGTCTCGCTCATCCCCATTTCAAACATATAAATCGTGGCATACGTGCTGAACATGCTGTACGGGATTAGAAACAGAGGCTCGTACAGAAGGCAGCCGCGCGCATTTTTGGGAAGCCTGGATAAGCCAAACATTTTTATCCTCCGCGATAAATATTGATATACCTACTCCGCCAAGTATAGTCCATTTGAATCCAGGCGTGTATAACGGAAATTTTTTACAAAATAAGCCCCAATCCCTCATCCAGTCCCAGCATGATGTTCATACATTGTATGACTGCTCCCGAGGAACCCTTCCCGAGGTTGTCCAGTCTGCATGCGACAATCACTTGATCGTCATTCCCTAGGACGAAAATCTCCGCATCATTGGTTCCGTTGCATAGAGTCGGATCGAGATCAGATTGGGAGATTCCTTTGGAAGCATCAAGCGGGATGACTCTTACGAACGCTTCATTTTTGTAATAATCGGTGAGGGCAGCATGAATATCCTGAAGACCAGGCTGTTGATTAAGCAGGCGAGTAACCAAAGGAACCGTCACAACCATACCATTGTAAAAATGGCAAACAGCCGGCAGGAATACAGGCTGGAACTCGAGCTCCGTAAATTTCTTCATCTCAGGCAAATGCTTATGATCCAGATTTAGACTATAGTGCCGCGGGGACGTTAGGCTGTCTTTTTTATCGCTGACACTGCCTGTTTCATATTGTTCGATTAATGCCTTGCCTCCGCCGCTATAACCCGTTAACGAGTGGCAGCAAACCGGATAATCCTGCGGAAGAATTCCCCTTTGGACAAGCGGATGAATCGCAAGTACAAATGCAGTAGCATGACAGCCTGGCACTGACACACGAGCAGCACCCGCTATCTCCTCCCTTTGCAAAGGCGATAATTCCGGCAAGCCGTAGGTCCAAGCATCATCGGTACGAAAAGCCGTACTGCTGTCAATTACCCGGGTGTCAGGATTCGTGATGAGCGTTAGAGCTTCTCGGGCTGCCTGGTCGGGCAGACACAAAAATACGATATCCGCTTCATTCATGACCTGTATTCGGAGCTCGGGGTCCTTCTTATGCTCCTCCGAAATGGATAGAAGCTCCACATCGTTTCGCTGCTTAAGTCTTTCATGTATTTTGAGTCCCGTCGTCCCGTACTGGCCGTCTACAAATACTTTCATAGCATTTACCTCCGTATGCATAATGAATAATTATACGTATTTAGGTATTTTTATGCAATATATTCTTCTAATAAAAAGGCTCTGTTATTTCCTAATGTTGATAATTGAATGTTCCGAACTAATATTGGCATAATAGTCTGTCCACATTGCGAAAGCCATTTTGTTGTACGATTTGGAAAATATGTTATTAAATCGCGTGCTGGAGAGGTGAAACGGCAGCGTTACCGCTGCAAAGCCTGCCATCAAACCTTCAACGACCTCACTAATACGCCTCTTCAACGCACCAGAAGACCTCATCTTTGGGTTCGATTCATCGAATGTATGATTGAGAGTTTTTCACTACGAAAATGTGCCGAACAATTGGGTGAAGAAGTGACTTATGTAACCTTGTTTTACTGGCGGCATAAGATTCTTTCGGCTCTGAAGCAAATCCCTACCGAATCGTTCCAAGGTATCGTTGAAATGGACGAGACCTATTTCTTGTACAACTGGATGAAGCGATTGGCGGTCATTTATCTGATTCAAACGTGCTTTGTACTGATTCATGGCGGGCATTCAGTTCCTATGCTAGTTCAAAAGGTTTAGACCATTACCGCTTCAAGTCCGACGGGAAACAGCGTGTAAAAGGTGTTTACCACATTCAGAACGTGAACAGCTACCGTTTTAATGGCGTTGCAACGAAGTATCTCCAACATTATCTTGCATGGTTTCGCTACTTAGACAGCAAGGAATATGAGAACACTACGTCGAATAAGAAAATAATGTTGGTCGCCTCGTGCTTGTTTACTGTAAATGAGACAAACAATAATCTTCGACTAATGGCTCCTTCTTGCTGAACTAACAAAGCAGGCTAGTTGTATAAAGGCGTTCAATAACCATTTAGATAATATTCAACTAAATGGTTTTTTTGTTTGATTTTTTTGTACGACCGTACTAAAATAAGAACATGAATAAAAAAAATAAACCAACTAACCAAAAAGAGATGTCATTCATTGAAAAAGCCCGTAGAGCTCAAATCGTGGAATGTGCGATTGAAACAATCGCAGAAGTAGGTTACTCTCAAGCCTCTTTAGGACAAATTGCAAAACGCGCAAAAATCAGTAAGGGGGTTATCTCTTATCACTTTGCAAATAAAGAGGAATTATTGGAGCAAATAACGATCGAATACTATATAGCTTGGCAATTATACATTGCTCCACGAATAGAAGCTCAAAAATCTCCTAAAGAGATGCTTCGAGTGTATATTGAATCCAATCTTGCATTTGTAGCTGAAAATCGGCAGCATGTTTTCGCTGTTATAGAATTGGTTTCTAAAACGATAACTGCTGATGGGAAACTTCAGTTTGCAGCAGACCATGATAAAGCTATTTTACTTCCAATTGAAAATATTCTCGTCCTTGGGATGCAAGAAGGAGTTTTCCGGGAATTTACCAAACCATCGGCAAGGGTGATGGCGTTAACAATAAGAAATGCCATTGATGGGTTCACCATGGAATTAATGAGAAAGCCTCATTTAGATGTTCAGGAATATATGAGAGAACTGGTTACAATCTTCGATATATCAACTAGAAAGCAAGGTGTTGTCACTTTGGAGGGATAACAATGTTTTACTATGATGTACGTTGTTTTAGTTGTAAAAAAACATTCAGAGCATACGAAGGTTCGCTAAAATATAAGCAAGCAAAGGAAAGAAAGGATAAGTATTTTTGTTGCGAAGAGTGCGCTGATAAAATACGCATTGAAGCTATATTGAGTTTTATGAACAGGATAAATCGTAATTTTTGATTTTCTCAACGATTATCGGGTAACGATAGCTTTTTAAACCGCCTTTTCACCAAGGTGGTTTTCTTATGGTCAAATATCAGCATTACAATTTAAAATAGCCAATAAAAAAAAGCAACCGATCACTGACCGGCCGCCGTAATATCATTATCGCTATCCCTACCCGTTAACACCTTACATATTTCCGTTTGAAGCCAAGCTGCGCTTTATCTACTGCCTTTTGAATCGTTTCGGAAGCGTTCAAAAACTTGCTTTTTGCCTTGTCCCGATTAACTTCGACCAGCCCTACCGCCTTTGCGGTCTCGACCGCCTTAGCATGGAGAGGCAAATAGGATACCCCTACGGTGTAAATAAACATATTCATCGCGTATTTCGTTCGTTCCGGAGAATCGTGAATCGTTTTTTCCACCAAATCCAGCATATTGGCAAGCTTGCTTTCGGAAAATTCGCTGTCCGGCCGATTACCGAGCAGCCAGCAGTAACAACTCCAGCCCGCCGACATTCTGAGCTCTTCTCCGCTTGCGATCCATTTATCAGAAACTTGTTGTGCAATGTCCGTCTCCGCCAAGGTTACGGCCACTACATAATCGGAAATCATATAAAAATAAGCCGCATCGATCCAGCGCTCAAAATCCGCTTCCGTCATGGCTTTCGGGTCTGCAATGACGCCGGCAAAATACATCGCGTCATAATTGCCCGTGTCAAAAAGCTGATCGGCCAAAGCTTGATTGTTTTTGATCTTCTTGGCTATGGGCTTCATGGCGCCTGTTGCCACCCCAAACAGCGGCTCATGCGCGCCGTTCGATACGTAAATTTTTTTCGTACGTTCCTTGCCGAGAGCTTCAAGCTCCTGCATAACCGTATCGAAATTCATGGTTTAACACTCCTTAAAGTTATTTTTTAGGTTCAATGTTTTCGTCATGATAAAATCGGTTTGTTCTTCATCACCCATATAGAAGGAGTGCGCTCCTGTTTGCACAAAATCCAATTTGTTATAAAAGGTAATTGCGCCCTCATTTTTTTCCCAAACCCCTAGCCAGATTTTTTCTTTATTCCGTTCTTTTGCGATTTCTATCGCTTTATTAATTAGATATTTACCGAGCCCCTGTTTATGGTAGTTTTTCTTTATATAAATTCTCTCGATTTCAAGCGAGTTATTGCCCATTTTTTCAGATTGAGCCTCATCGATGTTCACCTTTAAATACCCGGCAAGCTCCTGATTAGCATAAATAAAATAAAATTCCGAGGACATATTTAATAACTCTTTTTCTAATTGTTTTAAGTGAAAGGCTCGTTCCAAATAGGCTTTCATGTTTTCAGGTGAATTTTGCTTGTTAAATGTCTCCTTAAATGTTTCAACACTAATTTCTTGAAGGAGGCTCAGATTCTCCACCGTGCACTTTTTAATAGTTATCGTCATTCTAGTTGTCCTCCTTTCCATCGTTAATAGTTTCTAGTGTTCCCCTTTTTTACAAGCTCCCAGTCTTTCTCTACATTTTTTCTGACTCTTTGCAGCAGATTAAAAATGGTTTCTACTTCACTTTCGGAGAATCCGGATAATGCTGCGCTATTGGAATAATCGTTTTCTCCTTTTATAAAAGGGTAAACCGTCTTCCCTTTCTCTGTAGGAAACAGTTTTTTAATTTTTTTGTTATAGGGATCATCATTTTTTTCGATAAATCCATTACTCTCAAGCTTCTGTATCGCGCGGGCGGCTGTCGTTCGATCTACTTTTATCATCTCAGCTAACTTTTCTTGAATGATTCCCGGATTTTCACATATTCGAACGAGGTACAGGTACTGCCCTTTGGTAAGGTCATATTTTTTGAATTCTATATTGCTTATGGAATCCAATGCCCTGGCAATCATTCCAACTTCACGCAAAACTTCCTTCATCTTTGCATCTCCACTACCTCATGAATTTTTTAAACTGCGGTAAAAAAATAGTACCTCGTTTTTGTTGTAATTGCAACAAAAAGAACCATGTAAGACGTGGTTCTTTTGCTTCTTTCTTAGTTTCCTTGCGACATAATAAACGGCTATTCCAAGTAACATGAATGCCGGTATTTCAACCAACCACATCGGGCCCGAATGAACTCCAAAACTAACTTGCTGCTGCAGATGATCTACTGATTCATACGACTCGACAACATCAGGGAAAACATATTTTTGTATGATCCTTCCAAATGGCGAGAGCCGGATGAATCACCTTCAAAAATGAAGCTTCCCTACATTCAAAATCAATCTCGATCCCATCTTCCCTGCGTACAGCAACAGAAATGATTTCGCCATTGATCGGACGGAAGGTATAGTAATGATAATCCTCATCCATTACTCTTTCACCGTGAACAGGTACGGCAAAAGACAAAGGCGGATGTGAAAATCCTTTTCCAACCGCTTTCATCACGGCTTCCTTGCGTGTCCAAACTCTGTAAAAAGCCTCGACCTTCTCTGCAAAAGTGTTCTCCGCTTCAATAAGCATTTGCTCCTGAGGCACAAAAACGACCGGCATAATATCCAGAGGATTTTGGGTTATCCCTTCAACATCAATGCCTGCCTCGTCAAATGATGAAACCACACAGGCAACAACTCTTTTGGAGTGGGATAAGTTAAAAAATATCGGATCTATGCCCATTTCTTGGACGAGCTTCGAATGTAAATATAATTTCCCGAACGGATTTTTCTCGAAGGTTACTCTCTCCGGTTGAATTCCCAGCCTTTGCCCTAATAGCTTTTTTAATAACAACCTTCCGGTGTAAAACTCAATTTTCTTCTGGTCAACCAGATACCGTTCATAGGTCGTTCTTTCTTCTTTATCTAACAGATCTAAATCATTTATCCATTCCGATAAGCAGATCTCCTCGGGAATTTGTACCCAGTATACGTTCAGCGTTGACTTCACTTTCATTTATTCACTTCCACGCCCAATGGAGTCCCGCATATTTCTTTCCCTTGTACCGCTTGCTTCTGTTGTTGTTCCAGCTCTTTTGTAATGATCATAAACGGGATATGTACGACAATTTTCAGCAGCATACCGATCCCAAAGAAAATAACCGCATACAATAAGGAATCCAAGCTAAATAAATAACCGAAAATCAGAAATCCAATCAATCGTGCGATCCCGTTTAACAGCATCATTCCCGCCCCATATCGGCCAAACAATTCTTTTGGAACCACCGTTTGGTAAAAGGTCGCAAAAAAGACCAGATAAAAACTGAATGCCAGGAAAAGCAGGAAACTGATCAGGCCAAAAAATAACACAGGATAATAATCGTTTTCTTTTAATAGCTGCAGGAAATCCGGATTGCCTAAAAATAATAACGGAATGACGGGCACACACATGCCCAGGATCCCGATTCCGATATTGTTGGCTACTCCAAATTTTTTCATGGGAGGCACAGTGAAGATCGCAAGGATCGCTCCAAGCGTAGAAATACTTTCAACGATACCGTAATCGGTTTCCTTGCCGCCAAGTACCGTTACAATGATATAAGGAAAGCCCAATAAGATAAACGGATACATAAAAAAGTGAGTCAAAAAAGCATTAGAAACGATCGAAGTTAATCGTTTGTCTATAAAAAAAACTTTAAATCCGTCCCACATATCTCTAAACAAATGGAGCTGTCTGGCGATCACATTCTCCGCTTTTGGGATGACCATATAGAAGATGGCTAGTGCGGAGATCAAAAAAGTAAATCCGTTCACCAATAAAACAGGTCCTATTCCTGCCAAGCTGTACAGCAGGGTTCCAAGAAAAGGGGCAAGGATTTTCATGGTTTCATTAATCGATTTTTCAAATGAATTGGCGGAAACGAGATGCTCTTCTTTTACTACGCTAGGGAGCAGAGAGATAAATACAGGCCCATAAAAGATTTCGCAAGCGGACATAAATAAGACAGCGAAATAGATCAAAGGCATCGTGATCGTCTCAAATAAACTAAAGACAAACAAACTAATACAAAGCATCCCCCGCAATCCATCCAGTAAAATCATCCACTTTTTTTTGTCAAACCGGTCCGCCAATACTCCGGCGACTGGCCCGGCGATGAGATAGGGAACCATCCCTAGTGCCAAGACGGTCGCAAATTTTCCCGCTGATCCTGTCAGGTTCAAAACATACAGGGCGAATGCTGCATTCAAAAAGAAGGTACCGAATAAAGATGTCGCTTCCGAAATGATTAATAAGGCAAAGCTGCGTTGTTTAAATAATGAGAAATTCATCTTTTTTATCTCCCGCCTTCTATAAAAACAAGCTGACTAGACGAGCTCTTCACTTCCTGCCCATCCTGCTGACCGGGCAATCCATGAAGAGCTGTCTTCGTCCTTATTGCCTCGGCATTTATCCTTTACTCGGTTCAAGCTGCTCCGCTAAGGATTGAATGATTTGCACATATTGCTGCATCATTTCCAGTATTTTTGCTTTGTTCAAACGAGCATTGTACATACACTCCACATACAGATGGGTTGGATGCTCGTGAAGCACAAGAAGCAGGTCACACTTCTCAGCGAATGTCATTTCTGAAGCAGAAGCGCTTTTACGCATAAATCCAGGGAGCAATTCATGTTCATCCTTCACGATTTGCATTGACGCCGGATCGATTAACGGATCATTCGGTGACGCCGCTTCTTTCACCTGATCTTGTACGATTCGGAACAGGTCCGGAAGCTTCTCAATCTTGCGTAAATCAATCGTTACGAAATGGATCTTGCCGTTCCAGTCTGTAATAGCCGGAATCGTGATTTGCTCTTGCTCCGTAAGCTCGGCTTGCAGATAGAGAAACAAAGCCAGCATGAACTCCGATAGATGAAGCTGCATGCTTTCGGCAGCATCTCCAATGGACGCGAACCATTCATCTTCAATGGTGAAATGCAAGACACCTTTTAATCCTTTGTCCGCCGCGAAGAAGTCTTCAGGATATGGAATGGCTCGTACTTCAGATTTTTGATCTTGGTAGATGGTTTGACGAATATACGCTGCCAATTTTGAAATCGACGGGTAAGCAAACAAGTTGATCACCGTTACACCGGCATACAGGGGTTCAATGAGACTATGCAGCCGGATCAATGACAACGAGTTTCCGCCGATATCAAAGAAGTTATCCTGCGTTCCTACACCTTTAATCCCGAGCACCTGCTCCCAGATTCGTACGAGATCTTGTTCGATTTGATCGAGCGGCGTTGTATGCCGGGCTTCCCATGCTAATCCTTCTGCTTCAGGTAAAGCTCGCCGGTCGACTTTCCCATTTGGCGTAAGCGGGATCCGATCCAATACCGCAAATTGTGCCGGAATCATATAATCCGGTACCTTATCCGCCAAATAATCCCGCAGCGCAGTTAGGGTAAGCTCTTCCGCCGTGACGATATAGGCGATAAGCGATTGATTGTCTTTGCAGATGACCGCCGCTTGATGAATCGACGGGTGAAGAAGCAAATGACTTTCGATTTCTTCAAGCTCAACCCGATAACCCCGGATTTTCACCTGATGATCGGCACGGCCAAGGAATTCGACTCTTCGATCCGGCAGTAACCGGACGATATCCCCGGTACGGTAGAGTCGCTCCCCTTCCACAAAAGGATTAGTTAAAAATCTCTCTTCCGTCAGCTCCGGACGATAGAGATAACCTCTCGCGAGCCCTGCTCCCGAGATAAATAATTCGCCAGTCACCCCTGCGGGTACAACCTGAAATTCCGAATCCAAAATGTATATTTTATTATTATGAATAGGTGTTCCGACCGGTACGTTGATTCGATCGGCTAATTGCTCCGGATCTACAAACCCTGCCATTGCGCCGACGCAGGTTTCCGTCGGTCCATAATGATTCATGACTTGAACATGGGGATACGTTTGAAGGAAGCTTCTCATTTCCTCCGCATTCATGGATTCGCCGCCAAGCACCACTAACCGCAGGGTTTCACATGCTTTACGCCATTGATCGGGAGAGGCATGCCGCATCATGCGAAACAGCGAAGGTGTCCCTTTGATAAAACTAATTTGATAGTCGCCCAAGTAGGCTAATAAAGCCTCTGGAACCCGCACCAAATCTTTATCGGCGATATGAAGCACACATCCGTTTAATAAAGAGGAATATAAGCTGGTATAGCCCAGGTCAAAGGCATAGGAGGAAAGCAGGATCGTACGATCGTCAGCGGTTAGCTTCGCCATCTCCGTAAACCAAGTGACATAGTTGACCATACTCCGATGCTCGATCATCACGCCTTTTGGATTACCCGTACTGCCGGATGTATAGATGACATACATCAAATCGTCCGGCTGATTCCCGCTCTCCGGATTCGTGGTTGGCTGTTTAGAAAGCGCAGAATCATGAATATCGATCCTCTTCCCCTTGTAATCGATTTGATCCGGCAAGCCGCTTTGTGTAACCAACACATGTGCGCCGCTGTTGTTCAATAAATAGCTGACTCGTTTCGGCGGGAGCTCCGGATCGACCGGGACGTAAGCTCCGCCTGCTTTTAAAATTCCCAGAATGCCGACAATCACTTCAACCGATCTCTCTACCATCAATCCCACGATCGTATTGGCCGTTACTCCCTCGTGACGAAGCTGCCAAGCCAACTGATTGGCCCGTTCATTTACTTGATGATAGGTTAAGCTGGTTTCACGATGAACAACAGCTATCTGATTGGGTGTTCGGCGCACCTGTTCTTCGAATAACTGATGAATGGTCCGGTCGGCCGGAGCCGCGGCCTCCGTCTCATTGAGTTCGAAGAGAATCTGTTGTTTCTCCCTATCGGTTACCATCGGGATACTCGCCAAACTCTTCTCTGGCTGAGCGATGACCGATTGAAGAATTCGCAGATAGTGTACGGCCATGAGCTCTATCGTTTCTTTTGTAAACAACCCTGCTGCATATTGGAAAGTAAACCGGAGCTGTTCATCGGTTTCTTGCGCATATAAACTTAGGTCAAACTTGGCTAACGGATAAGGTGTCTCATAAGGCTCAAACCGGATTTCCTCGCTGCCGCTTTGTGGAATATCCGGATACTCCATCGAAAACATGACGTCGAATAACGGATTTCTGCTGAGATCCCGTTTTACTTTTAAGTGATCGACCAAATAATCGAACGGATAATCTTGATGGCTGTACGCCTCTAATGCTTTTGATTTTACCTCGCCTACGTACTGCAAAAAGGTTTTGTCGCTGCACGGTTTCGTACGAATAGCCAATGTATTGACAAGCATTCCGACCATATTCTCTACATCTGCGTGCGTTCGGCCGGCGATGGGAGTACCTACGATCACATCCTCTTGACGGCTGTATTTTGCCACCAGTACATTAAAGGCTGCCAGCAGAACCATATAGTTTGTCGTGCCCGTATATTGTGTCAGCTTCCTTAAGTCGGTCATGACAGAAGGATCTGCAGCGAACGATACGGAATCTCCGTCGAATTGTTGAACGGCAGGACGCACGAAGTCTGTCGGCAACTGCAGAACGGGAACCTCATCTGTAAATTGGCTCACCCAATAGGATTCCTGCTGCTTCATGGCTTCTGATTGCAGCAGCCGATTATGCCAGGCTGCATAATCTTTGTATTGGATGTTTGGCTCCGGTAACGGACGTCCTTCATAGACCGCCATGAGCTCACGAAGGATAACTCCAATCGAGGTTTCATCCGAAATAATATGATGCATATTCATGACAAGAACGAAGTCCATTGCCGTACGTTCCAGAACGGTTGCTTGAAAGAGCGGCGCTTGTTCCAGGCTAAACGTTTTATTGACCAGCTGATGCAGCCAAAAATTTTCATCGGCTTCAGATGAAACCGGAATGAAATCGACGGTGAACGGAACGGCCGGATGTACCTTTTGCATAACTTCTCCGTTAACCAGCCCGAAGCCTGTTCGTAATGCTTCGTGCCGACCGACCAGCGTTTGCCAGCTTTCCCGGAAACGCTGCCGGTCTAATTGCCCCGTGATCCGAACGGCAATAGGAATGTTATACAGCCGTTTGTTTTCTACAATCTTATCCAGGGTGAACATTCGTCTCTGTGCCGAGGATGCCGGATAGTACTCTTGCGGCTCAACGGCCGGAATGGACCGGTGCTGCCGTACCTCCGCTTGCATCAGAAACTGAGCCAGTTTTTCTACCGTCTGATACGTAAAAATATGTTTGATCTCTATTTCCACTTGTAATTCCTTGCGCAATTTACTGACAAGAATGGTAGCTTTCAAGGAATGACCGCCCAGCGCAAAAAACGATTCCCGGACGCTAATACGCTCCAGCCCCAATACTTCTTGCCATACGGCGGCCAGCTTGGTCTCCCATTCATTGCGCGGCGCGGTCGGCTCTTGTTCAAGATAACCTCCGGCTTGCGGTGCCGGCAGCTGCTTGCGGTCGACTTTGCCATGCGCCGTCAGCGGAATTTGTTCCAGCTGTATAAAATAACTTGGGATCATAAAATCAGGCAAGGACTCGGCGGCATGCTCACGCAGATCGGACACGGATAATGGCTCCGATCCAATCACATAAGCACACAAATATTTATCCTGCTGATCTTCTCTAGCGATGACTACCGCTTCTTTTACTTTGTCCAGCTGTAATAAACAGTACTCGATCTCGCTAAGCTCCACCCGGTAACCCCGGATTTTGACCTGCTGATCGATCCGTCCAAGAAACTCAAGCGTACCGTCAAAAAGCCACCTGGCTTGATCGCCTGTTTTATATATTTTTTCCCCTGTCTGGAACGGGCTCTCGATAAACTTCTCTTTTGTCATCTCAGGCTGATTGAAATATCCTCTGGCAACGCCCTCTCCTCCAACCCATAGTTCGCCAGGTACGCCGACCGGACGGAGCAGCTCTGTCTTTGGATCAACGACATAAGCGGTGGAGTGCCGCAGCGGTTTACCGATAGGAAGAGTGGAATCAAAATCGCGATTGACAAGATAGGTTGTCGAAAACGTCGTATTTTCCGTCGGCCCGTACGAATGGATCACCTTCAGCTTCGGACAATGCTTTCTCACCAAATTGACATGGCTTGCCGATACGACGTCCCCACCCACCAATAACGTCCGTACCGTGGAGAACATTTCCGGATTCCCTTGCGATAATTGACTGAACAAAGGAGATACCAGATGGACGATATCAATTTGATGGTCTGCTAATTCACGCTCGATTTGTTCGGGATCAAGCAGCTTCTCTTTACTTAGCAAATAGAGAGTTAACCCGTTTAATAACGGTCCCCAAATTTCCAGGGTGGAAATATCAAAGGCAAAGTTACCTGTCATCAGCAGGCGGTAACCTGGATTAAAATCAATAAAATCCTGATGGATGACTAGACGAAGCACGTTGCGGTGCTCGACCATCACCCCTTTTGGTTTTCCTGTTGAACCCGATGTATAAATGATATAAGCCAAATCCGACGGATCGTTCACATGCGGTAAACTCTGCGGATCGTTTGTCTCCCCTGACGGATCGCACAAATCAATCACTTCGCCTGAATAATGGAAACGCCCGATCCATTCTTGTTTGGTTAATAGCAAGGATGCCCGGCTGTCCTCAAGTACATATTCAATTCGCTCGGCAGGATACCCGGGATCGATAGGCAAGTAAGTCCCCCCAGCCTTTAAAATAGCCAGCGTTCCAACAGCCATCTCGATGGAGCGTTCCACCATAATGCCTACAATGGATTCTCGCCCAACCCCTTTTGCGCGTAACCTGTGAGCCAATCGATTCGCTTCTTCATTTAACTCCCGGTAAGTCAGCTGCTTTCCTTCATAAACGACGGCGATTTGATCGGGCGTTTTTGCCGCTTGCTCATCAAACCATTGATGGATGGTCCTGGACCGCAAAACAGCCGACTCGTCCTCGGACTCCGGCGGGTTAAATACCGTTAAAATCCGACTTTTTTCCACTTCCGTCAATAAGTCCTGATCTTCATAACGTGCCATAGGAGCTTGAACAACGGACTCCAATGCCTTCCGGTAATAACCGGATATCAAAGCCATTTGTTCTTCACAAAACTGGGCTTCATCCCACTGCAATAATAATTGCAGATGATCCGACCGGTCTAATCTGAACTCCACCGACATTGCAAAGTTATTATAGGTTCTCTCGGAAAACTCCAGCACATGGAAATCGTCCAAATCCTGCAAGGAATCAAGAATATGAAAATTTGTATAGTTAAAGATCACTTCATATAAAGGGCTTCCGCCCGAATCCTGTTGAATTTGCGCCAAAGGATAACGACGATAACGCAAATAGGATTGTTCTTGTTCAAAAATTTGATGAATGAGCTCCGTCCAGGTTCCACCGGACATGGCAACCCCAAACGGCAAGGCATTGAGGAAAAGCCCCAGCGTTCGTTCGCCGTCATGGCCTTCCGTTCGTCCGTTAAACGGTACGCCTGAAATAACCTCTGGCTGTCCGCTCGCCATCTGCAGCACTCGGAAATGGGCTGCGAGCAAAATACTCTTTAATGGCACTTTCAACCGGTTGGCAAGCTGCTTCACCGAATCAGATATAGCTAGCGGAATCTCGACTCCCTGTTCACGGATTTGGTGCCGCTGCTCCGTTTTAGCTTTGTGCCAACGGGGCAGCTCATGGAACGGGTGAGCTGATACTTGCTCTTTCCAAAAACGCCGATGCTCCTCACACCGTAGTGCCTCTTCTTCCATCGCCACATAATCACGAAATTCAGCTTGCGGCGCCTGTCCCGTTTTCACTTTGTGATTAATGAAGGTGACATAAAGACGGAATACCTCGTCAAATAAGGATGCCACGCTCCAGCCGTCCAATATCGCATGGTGTTCTATGCATGTGAACTGAAAGGTCTCCTCCGAGCGAAGATGAATCACGATTTTAAACAACGGAGCTTTTGTCCAGTCGAAGGAAGCCGTTTCTTTCTTTTCCTTCCAGTCTGCCAGCCATTGCTCTTGCTGCGATGATGACAGATGGCGTAAATCCGTTACTTCAAAAGGCAGCTCCACCTCTTCATGTACCAGCTGTAGAGGCCCGGTATAACCGGTTAAATCAAACGAAGTACGTAATACGGAATGATCGTTCATTAAGCTGGCAATCGCTTGTTCCCATGCTTGCCGATGAAAAGGAGCCTTCAGATGGTACGAAGAAACATTGAGATAAGTCATCGAATCCTGCTGATAGCTGCTGTGAAACAACATCCCCTCCTGGAGCTTGGTCAATGGATAAGCATCGATAACTCCCGAAGGCAAACGGGTACGGTCCTCCTCCGTGATCAGCTGGAACGGTGCGGTTACAGACAAGCGATCTTCCATCCTTTTAGAACTTTCAATTACAGGAGCTAATTCGCGAATAGTCTGGAAACGAAATAGATCCTGCACCGTCAGGGAATAACCCAGCTTTCTCACTTCACCTAAAATCCGAATGCTTAAAATGGAGTCTCCGCCTGCTTCAAAGAAATTATCGTCCGCTCCAATCGGCTGTACCTGCAGCACCTGCTCCCAGATTGCGGCTAATTTCTTTTCCAGCTCCGTGCGGGGAGCCGCATAATTTCCTGGGACATTTGTAAAATCAGGCGCCGGCAAAGCAGAATAATCCACTTTTCCATTATGGTTGAGCGGAATGGCGCTTACTTCAACGAATGCCGCAGGTATCATATAATCAGGCAGCCGCTCCTGTAAATAACGGCGCAGATCATCCTTACCACCGGATAATCCGGCCTTTTCCCCTACCACATAAGCGATAATCCGGTTTCCAGCCTGCCGGTCTTCCTTCACGGCTGCAGCTGCTTCGCGAATGCCCGGATATTGGCCCAAGACCGACTCAATTTCTCCCAGCTCGATACGGAAACCGCGGATTTTCACTTGATGATCCATTCGTCCATGGTATTCCAGCTCGCCGCTTGGCAAATAACGGGCCAAGTCGCCTGTCTTATAGAGCCGTTCTCCGGCTTCATTGGTTATAAAGCGTTCGGACGTTAATTCGGGCCGCCGCAAGTACCCGGGAGCGACACCTGCTCCGCCTACATACATTTCGCCTACTACTCCCTTAGGTACAGGCTGCAGATGCCGATCCAATACGTAAACTTGCAAATCGGGAATCGGGATGCCGATAACATTTCCTTTCCCTTCTTCCAGATCCGCCGAGGCAATCGGGCGATAGGTCACATGAACCGTCGTTTCCGTGATGCCGTACATATTGACCAGCTGCGGCGTTTGATCTCCATACCGCTCAAACCAAGGGCGCAAGCCTTGAAGATCCAGCGCTTCTCCGCCGAAGATGACATAGCGCAATGAGGTTAACTTCCGGCCGGCCGGAGCTGTGCCGACCATGGCAATCAATTGCCGGAAAGCAGACGGCGTCTGGTTTAACACGGTCACTTGCTCCTGCTCAAGCAATCGGTAATAATCCTCCGGAGAACGGCTGATCCAGAACGGAACAATCACTAATTTTCCGCCGTATAACAGAGCCCCCCAAATTTCCCACACCGAAAAATCAAAGGCATACGAATGATAAAGCGTCCACACATCGCGACCCGTAAACCGATACCATGCTTCCGTAGCGGCAAACAAACGCGTCACATTGCCATGGTTTACCAATACGCCTTTAGGCTTGCCTGTTGTCCCTGAAGTATAAATGACATAAGCGAGTTGAAGGGCGGACGCCGGCAGCTCCAGATTATCCTTGCTTTGCCGGCTGACAGGTTCCCAATCCGTATCCAGATGAATCGGTGTTACTGTCAGCGACGGCCAGCTTTGGCTCACTTCGCTCTGAGTCAATAAGGCCTTAACCTGTGAATCCTCCAGAATAAATTGCAACCGGTCGGACGGAATCTTCGGGTCCAGCGGAACGTAAGCCCCTCCTGCTTTTAAGACGCCTATAATCGCAACAATCAGCTCCAAAGAACGCTCCATACAAATCCCCACAAGCGAATTTGCACCGATCCCTCGTTGTACCAGCTCATGAGCCAATTGATTGGCTCTTTCATTCAGTTCCTGGTAGGTATAGGATTTCTCCTCAAAGACAACGGCAGCGGCATGAGGCGTACGGGCGGCCCGTTTCTCAAATAATTGGTGAATCGCATGTTCCGTATCAAAATCACGTTTATTTTGCTTCATTTGTGCGGCTTCTTGCGCTGTTTCCTCTATTGTGACCATCTGTAAACGAGTCAGCAGTTGATCCGGTGCTTCTATTCCATGCTGAAGCAATCGTTCGAAATGACCGGCCATGCGCCGAATCGTCTCTTCCCGATAGAGATCCGTATTATATTCAAAAAAGCCTGTTAATCCGTCCGCCTCTTCCGCTATAGTCAATGTCAAATCAAACTTTGCCGTCCGGTTATGAAGCGAAACCGGGGTACAGGTGACGCCTGGCAGCTCCCATGCCGTAACCGGAATATTTTGCAAAACAAACATCACTTGAAATAGAGGCGAATGGGCAGCACTCCGCTCAAGCTGCAATTCATCGACCACTTTGTCGAACGGAACTTCTTGACGATCATAGGCGTCTAACGTCACCTGACGAATGTGCTCGACCAATTGCCTGAATGACCAGCCTTCTCCAATTCGGCTCCGCAGCGCTAACGTATTTGCCACGAAACCAATCAAATTTTCCATTCCAGCTTGATTTCGGCCCGCGATCGGGGTCCCTACCACAAGATCGTCCTGTCCTGAATATCGATACAGCAGCGTTTGGTACGCCGCGAATAAAGTCATAAATAACGTGACGCCTTCCTCTCTGCTGAAGCCTGCCGCGGCCTCTTTCAGTTCCGGGCTAATAGAAAAGGAATACGAAGCTCCTTGATAGGCTTGCACGGGCGGGCGGGGTTTATCTGTGGGCAAGGACAAGGTTGCCGGGCTGCCTTGCAATTGCCGCTTCCAGTATGCGAGCTGTTCCGCCCATTTGCCTGATTCGTATCTTTCTCTTTGCCACTCCGTAAAATCAGCATATTGAAGCGATAGTTCAGCCAGGCCGAGCGGCTGGTCTTCCACAAGATGGCGATAAAATGCCTGCCATTCTTTAATAAGGACAGCCATGGACCAGCCGTCCGTAATACTATGGTGCATCGTAATGGCTAGAAAATGCTCATCCTGCGATACTTCCAGGAGGTGTACTCGAAGCAAAGGACCGTTTTGCAAATCAAACAACCGGCTGGATTCCGCCAAAGCCCAAGCTTGAATCCAGCTTTCTTGATCCATGCGGGTTGAAGGATCGATGCGGGAGACCGGGAGGGAGATCGATCGTTCGAGAGCAATGACCTGAACCAGTTGATCCTGCTCCATACGGAATGAAGTTCTAAGCGCTTCATGCCGGTCCACAACGGCCTGCAAGCTTTTTTCCAAGGCGTTTCTATCTAACGCACCTTGCATACGGATCAAATAAGGCAGATTGTATAAGGGGCTATCGGGAGCCATTTCACGGAAAAACCATTGGCTTTGCTGCACATCCGACGCTGGAAATACATAATATTGCTGATGTTGTTCGTTCATTTTTTTGCTGCTCCTTATCCTTGAAGATGACGTGCCACCCGGCTTCGGGAGACGATGACATTGGAGGTCGCTTTTATCCCTTGCTTCCGCGCTTCCGCTATGACT
This sequence comes from Paenibacillus vietnamensis, assembly GCF_020169515.1. GTDB lineage: Bacteria > Bacillota > Bacilli > Paenibacillales > Paenibacillaceae > Pristimantibacillus > Pristimantibacillus vietnamensis. The sequence goes on from NZ_JAHMHW010000010.1 coordinate 35,560, forward strand.
TGCGCCTGCTCGGCAATCGTTGAGGCTTCAAATACCGTCCGCTGAGTCAATTCGATTTGAAACTCCGAACGCATCCTTACAAGGATTTGTGCCGCCAATATCGATTGGCCGCCTACGGCTAAAAATGGATCCTCTACCCCCACCGATTCCAGCTGTAAAACGTCACGCCAAATCGCAGCCAATTTCTCTTCTATCTCATTCCGTGGAGCAACATAAGATGGTTGAATAATCTTAGGCTGAGGCAGAGCCCCGCGATCTATTTTTCCATTAGCCGTTAATGGGATTTGTTCCAGCATTACAAAATAAGACGGAATCATATAGTCAGGTAATTTTTGCTGCAAATAAATTCTTAAATCTCTTTCCAATTGTGAATGTTCCTTCTTAGCCGTAAAATAGGCGACTAACCGCAGATCATCGGCCGAGTTAAATTCCTTAGCAGCGACCACCGCTTCCTGCACATCAGGATGTTTCATGCAGGCCGCTTCAATATCTCCTAACTCAATCCGGAATCCTCGTATTTTAATTTGGTGATCCATCCGGCCCAAGTACTCCAGATTGCCGTCTGCCATATACCGGACCAGGTCGCCTGTGCGATATAATCGTTCATTCGGCCGGCTGCTCCAACTATTCGGAATAAATTTTTCTTTCGTAAGCTCTTCCCGCTTCCAATACCCGCGCGCCAAACCGGCTCCGCCCAAATACAGCTCTCCCGGCACTCCGACCGGAACAGGCTGCAGGTGTTTATCCAGTACGTAAGCTTGTGTATTGTGAATGGGGCGGCCGATAAAAACGGGCAGCTCCGGCCCGCGATCTACAAAGCTATAAGTAGAATAGGTTGTGTCTTCTGAAGGTCCATACAGATTGATTATCTTCTCCACCGTTGCTGCTTCATAGATTTGTTCCACAAGTGCGCGCTTTAACGGTTCACCTGCCAAATTCACCGTCCGCACGGCAGCAGGAATCGCCTTCATTCTTACCAATTCTCTGATCGCCGACGGCACGGTATTGATTAAGGTGACTTCGCCGGCGGCCGGCAGATGAGGGAGCTGTAAAGCATTTTCGGCTAAAATCAATTTTCCGCCCATACTCCAGGTGACAAACATTTCAAAAACGGACAAATCAAAATTAATCGAAGTAGAGCCCAATACACCGGCCATCTCCTCCGCCGTATAGACTTCTTGAGCCCATTGCATTAAAGCAATGACGCTGCTGTGCTCTACGGCAACGCCTTTCGGTTTCCCGGTAGAGCCGGAGGTATAAATGACATACGCCAAACGATTCCCTTGAATCGGTGCCGCAAGACGGGGAGCCTGGCTTCCTGCCTCCCGAATGGCATCCCGGTCCCGGTCCAGGCAAACCACTTCTATATCACGCCCGGCAAAGGATTGCGCCAATAACTCTTGGGTTAATAATAGGGGAGCTTTCGCATCCTCCAGGATCACGGAGAGCCGCTCCGACGCATACGCAGGGTCCATTGGGACATACGCCCCTCCGGCTTTCAAAATCCCCAGAATGGCGGCCGCCATGTCCATCGACCGTTCCATATGAACGCCAATCAAGGTTTCCGGACCCATCCCTTTTTGCAATAAATAATTGGCTACCCGGTTCGCGCGTTGATCCAGTTCTGCATAAGTGAGCCTATCTTTGCCATGGACGATAGCCTCTGCATATGGAGTCCGCCTGACTTGTGCCTCGAACCAATGCGGAATACATGGATTTTCCGCCGGCTTCGTTCTGGCGCTATTCCATTCAAGCAGCATCTGCGCAGATTCTTGCTTGGTAAGCAGTGGAATCCGGTCGATCGGGATTTCCGGTTGATTCAGATAACCCGCGAATAACTGCCGCAAATGTCCTGACATCCGTGTAATCGCAGCTTCTTCACAATCATGTTCAGAATAGAGCAGCGCCCCCGTCCATTCTGTCCCCGCTCGCTTTATTTCCAGCGTAACCGTACTTTTTACCTGCAGACCCCCAAGAGAAGGAAGAGCGGAACATGTAAATGCAGAGGTCGTTTCATCCCGATCAAAAAAACCGTTTTTTAATAGACTCTGAACCGCTTTTACTTGGATGCGAAAGAAATTTATCTCTGAAAAATCGATAGCTAACGGAACCGCCTTGTCCTGCTCTCCTTCCCTCATGATTCCAACAACGATCCGTTCCAGTCCCGTATAGCGGTAAAATAAACCGGCCCAGGCTGTCAGCAAAGGAACTTGAAGCTCTATTTGTTCTTTCCGGCAAAACGAAATAACCTTTTCAACAAGCTCGCTTGAAAAACGAAAGGTGTGGCGCCGGCATTTCGTCGTTAACATAATTCCCTCCTCATCTGCCTTACGCATTCAAGCGCTCTTTGATTGACGAGATCCACAACTTCTTTGGCATGGTCGAGAAGATAAAAGTGACCCCCTTCAAAAAAACGGTATTCGATTTCTTTTGTGGTATATTTCCTCCATTCCTCCAGATCGGTAATCAAATGATCCTTTTTTCCATTAAAAATGGAGATGTTGCAAGGTAACGGAGTCATCTCCTCTTCCGCCCGATAGGTTTCTACCGCTTTCATATCGGCCCGGATGATCGGAAGAAACATACGGATAAAATCCGGATCCTCCAGCAGCTCCTTAGGAGTCCCTCCAAATTGGAAAACCTCTTTCTTCAGCTCCTCATCCGGTAAATGATGCCGTATTTTGTTCGCCGGCTGATGCGGAACGGATCTCCCTGAGAAAAAAACATGCAAAGGACCTTGCTTTCCGCTCTGCATGAACTTTTTTGAAAGCTCGTAGGCTATTAAACTCCCCATACTATGACCAAAAAACATATAAGGCTTCTGCCCGATATCAGGCTGGATCAAGGAGCATACATCTTCTACTATATCCGCTATATTCGTTAATAAAGGCTGAGGAAGCCGCCTCCCCCGTCCCGAAAACTCAATCGGAACGAGCTCGATCGCTTGATCCGCATACTTGAACCAGCTGTGATAGATTTGTGCCGTTCCCCCGGCGGAGGGTAAGCAATATAGTCTTATTTTCCGTTCCATGCTCATTCACTTCCTATGTCTTTTCACCAATCGGGACAACCGGGCGATTCCTTCTTCAATCTTGTCATGGTTGTTAAACGAAAAATTCAAACGGGCCGACGAAGCAGCCATTTGGCTTTGAGTGGCGGCAAAAACATTGCCCGGGAAAAAGGTGACCTTCTCTGTCGTGACCGATTCCCTGAACAGCTCCATCGTATTGACCGACTCAGGAAAACGAACCCAAATAAACAACCCGCTCGAAGGGATGGTCCACGACGCATAGTCCCCCATCTGAGTACACAAATGATCGATCATACAATTTCTCCGTGAACGGTATTCCCGACGCAAATGCTGAAGATGATCGGTAAACTCGTCTTTTTGAAGGAAGTTAGCGGTAATCTGCTGCGTTAGCGTTCCGGTATTAATATCAGCCGCTTCCTTAACGATAGACAGCTTCTCGACGATCTCTCCGCCCGCAACGATCCATCCCAATCTCAAGCCGGGCGCAAGAATTTTGGAAAAGGATCCGACATAATAGACCCAATCGGGTTGAAAGGACTTGACCGCTGGAATCTCACTATCTTCATAGGCTAAGAAGCCATAGGGATCGTCCTCGATAATCGGCACTTCATAATCCGCCGCCAATTGAGCCAGCTTTTGCCGCTTTTCTCTGCTCAATGTATAACTAAGCGGATTGTGACCGCTGGGAATCACATACATACAAGCCGGACGCTCCCCCGCCTGCAATACCATTTCCACCTGTTCCACATCAATTCCCATGACCGGATCGGTCGGTACCGTTAAAATCCGCGGTTGAAAAGGTTCTACTACTTGCAGAAATCCCGTATAGGTCACTTCTTCAGCCAAGATCGTCCTGCCGGGATCCAGCAAAAGCCGTGCCAACAAGTTAATTCCTTGCTGCGCCCCTGCCGTGAGGAAGATTTGCGAGGTGCTGCACTGAACACCGCGTTGACTCATCAACCGCTGAATTTGCTGCTTCAGCCGTTCCGTCGGAGGACCATACTGCAGATGATCCGATTGCTGTAACACTTCACCCGCTGATCGTGCCAGCTGCTCCGCCGGAAAACACTCTGTACTCGGCAAACCCAAGCCAAAAGAGATATATTCCGGACCGCTAGTTAACTCAAGCATATCTTGTAATGCAGAACGCTTCGTCACCTGCGTCCAGGCCGCTAACCGCTGAGCCATACGAATCTCTCCCTGCTTCTATAAATTTCCTCTTTTTAATTGCTCACGCTCCACCGCTTCAAATAAAGCTTTAATATTCCCGTTACCGAAGCCGCGCGAGCCTTTTCGCTGAATCACTTCAAAGAAGAGAGTCGGACGATCCTCCATCGGTTGAGCAAAGATCTGCAACAGATAACCTTCCTCATCCCGGTCGACCAGAATATTAAGCCGGTTCAAGCTATCGACCGATTCATCAATCTCGCCTACGCGTTCAGGCAGCAGCTTATAATAAGCGTCCGGAGTATAGAGAAATTTAAGCCCGTTTTTCTCCAGGTTCTCTACAGACTTGATAATGTCGTCCGTTTCAACCGCGATATGACCGATCCCATCCCCCCGGTTATAATCAAGAAACTCCCGCACTTGCGATTTCTTTTTACCTGGTGCAGGCTCTACGATCGGAAATTTCACCCGTTCCGTATCATTTTGCATCGCCTTTGTCATCAAGGAAGAAGTATCGGAGCTTATATCGTCTTTATTAAAAGAGTTCAACAAATGGAAACCGAATACTTTGGCATAATATTTCGCCCATTTGTCCATGTTCTCTACGTTAATGGCAAGATGATCAATGCGGGTTAAGCAAGTGTCATAGGAAGAAACGCTTTGATTGACCTCCTTAAAGTCAGGTAAAAAGAATCCCGTATATTCCGTACGTTCAACTAACGTATGAACCATTTCTCCATAAGCGCCGATCCGTGCCAGTTTCAATTTCCCATACTCATCTTCCAGGACCTGAGGCGGCTGGATTGGAATTCCGCCATTTTCAATCGCCGTTTGATAGAGCTTCTCGATCTGTTTGACGCGGAAAGCAATATCCTTCACCCCATCCCCATGCGTATGAACAAACTTCGCGATTTCATGCTCCGGTTCATAGGCGGAAGTAAGGACAAGATTGATCTCGCCTTGCTGCAATAAATAGGAACAAACGTCACGATGACCCGTTTCCAGACCTTTATAGCCGGCAATTCGAAAACCGAACAGCTTGCTGTAATAGAAGACCGCTTGTCTTGCATTCCCTACTAAAATTTCCACATAATCGATATCCTCGATCGGAAACACATCGCTCACGAATTGCTCCGATTTCAGCTCTACTTTCGTATTGTTCATCCCTTTCTCCTCCTCTGTCCTATTGATCTTTACCGGTCAAAAGATTTTCCCTGGATTCAAAATATGGTTCGGATCAAAAACTTCTTTTATTTTTTTCATCCACAGCACGGCATCACCATGCTCTTCGGTTAAATACTGCTTTTTTCCAAGTCCAATGCCGTGTTCTCCCGTACAGGTTCCCCCGCGCTCCAGCGCGAAACGAACGATCCGCTTATTTACTTTTTCCGCTTTCGCCACTTCCTCGGGAAGAGACCTATCAATCGGAAAAACCGCATGATAATTACCGTCGCCAATATGTCCAAGAATAGCGCCTTGCAGGTTCTCCGCTTGCATGACTTCCCTGGCAAAGCTTACGGCTTCCGGTAAAACGGATAAGGGAACACAAACGTCCGTCGTCATTAATTTCTTATCCGGTGCAGATGCCGCAATGGCAAGAGCCGCATGCCGTCTGGCATCCCACAATTGATCCCCGATGGTTTCATCAAACGTATGGCTCCATCCACAGGCTCCCTCATCCCGGATAATTTCTTTGACTCGTTCCCATTCCGCCGTAACAGAGCTTTTCCATCCGCTTAGCTCCAAAAACAAGGTCGGTTTTTCCTCATATTTCGTCTGTTTGTAGGCATTGATCGCCTGGAGCGTATATTCATCCACCAGCTCGAGCTTACCGGGTTGAATCGAACGGTATAACATTTGATTCGCAGCCTTGCAAGCTTTTTGCAAATCAGGAAAAACCGCCGTCGCGTATAGAAACGTGTCCGGAAGCCCGTATACGCGCAAAGTAAGCTCAGTGAATATGGCGAGCGTTCCTTCCGATCCCGCCAGCAGATGGGTTAAGTGATAACCTGCCGAAGACTTTTTGGCCAAGCTCCCGGTCCGAATCCATGAACCGTCCGCCAAGACGGCTTCCATCCCTAAAATTTGATCTCTTGTCATGCCGTAACGGACTGCACTGCAGCCGCTGGCATTGGTCGCCGCCATACCTCCCAAGGTTGCATCTACTCCCGGATCAATCGGAAAGAAGAGTCCGTATTTCTTCAGCTCTTGATTAAGCTGCATTCGCGTCACACCCGGTTCCACCCGCACGGCAAAATCATCTGCTCTAATCTCTAAAATCCGGTTCATATGGGTGAAATCCAGGCTGATCCCTCCCTGGACGGGTACAACTTGTCCTTCTACGCTTGTTCCCAGTCCAAAAGGCACGATGGGGCACCCTGTCTGATTGGCATAAGTGATAATTTCTCTTAATTCTTCCTTATCCTTAGGGTAGATAACGACATCAGGCAAATGTTCGGCATGGTAAGAAGTAAGATCCTGGCTGTGCCGCTGACGTACAGCCGCACTGGTACTTATTCGTTTCGGGTCGCGCACAATTCTCTCCAGATCCTCTAACAACGCTTACCTATTCTCCTCCCGTTACGATCAGATCAGATAAATTGAACCTCAATACAATGCTCCAGCACTTTTTTCAATTGCTCCCGGTTCGGTCTTCTCCAAACGAGTCCAAATTGTTTCAGCAGCCATTCGGTCTTGTCCGAAAGCATAACAACGTGTGCATGCGCTTCCTCTACCCGCTCCTCAAAGAAACCGAAATGAAGCAATAGTTTATGAATATAAGGACCTAAACGTTCATCTGTATAGTTATCGCTCATAAAATCGATAAATTGCTCATAAGGCGCCGTTTTCACAGATAAACCGGATGCCTTTGCCGCTTCTCCCAGCTCATAGAAGCTGGTTTTATCCATGTTCATCAGATGATAAGTTTCGTTCTTTAACTGCTCCCGATTAAACAGCAGACAGATGCTGCGGCTGACATAGTCGATGTAGGTAAAATCAATCTCGCCTTGCCTGCTGTCAGGGAAAATCCCCATCTTGGCCATAGACTGAATAATGGTATACAAACCGTTGTCCTCTATGTTTTCCTGGAATCTGCCCGTTTCGGAATGACCCATAATATTGCCGACCCTGTAAATATTGCAGATGAATCCCTTGTTCCTTGCTTCCACCATCAGCTTTTCCGCTTCTAATTTACTTTCGCCGTACGGATGGCCTACTTCTTGACCGATATCATGGTCGTATTCCGTGAACACCACACATTTGCGGTCCTGCATATTTCCTTTGGAAACCGCTGTAGTCGAAATAAAGTTGATATCCTTTGGTTTATGTTCCTGAGCAAACCGGATGATCCGCTTTGTGCCGTTTACATTCAGCTCTTCAAATTCGGAGTAAGGGCCAAAATGCTTCACGATCGCCGCCGAATGGATGATACAATCGATCGTTTCAGCGAGAGAATGATAATGTTCCTCTTCCAGCCCGAACCTGTCCTCTACCAGATCTCCATTTACCACGGTTACTCGATTTCGGTCAAATGGAGTGAATCCGAAATAATACTTCCATTTCTCCGCTAACCGCGCCTCAGCTTCTGCTTGCGTCTTGCCTCGGACTAGGACATGGAGATGACTGCTTGTCTCTTTTAACAAATCGTGTAACAAATGAATGCCTAAATAGCCGGTTGCACCTGTCAAGAAAATATCGGAATAGGTTTTCACCCGGGTAAGATCTGCCGTTTCCAGTTCCTTAAATCGCGCCTCATATTTATTGGTTTCTTCTTGAATAAATGGCTGCATTTCTTTAGAAACCGCAGATGGCGGCTGTGAGCTCTTCTTTAATTTCTCCAGCTTCACTTCAGGGCTGTCTGATTGCTCTTTGATGTGTTTAGCAAGCTGATAGATCGTCCGGCAGGTGAACAGATCGTTTAGAGCCACTTGATATTTTTCATGGAGCTTCGACACAAATTGAATCGCAATAAAGGAGTCTCCTCCCAGATCAAAAAAATCTTCATGGATATTCACCACTTTTAATCCCAGAATCTTTTGCCAGACAACTGCGACATCCTGCTCTTTTTTGCTGTAGTTGTTATCTTCTCTACCCGACAGCTCGACGGTTTTGGATGGGGCTTCCGACAGATCAGGAATATCAATCCAGCATGGAACGCGATCAAAGGGATAAGCCGGAAGCGACACCTTGTATGCGGATTCCTTCCTGTACAGCTTGTCCCAATCGATAGAGGCTCCTTTTACATAGAAGTCCGCCAGCCTTAGAAGCAAGCTCTCTTGTCCGCTGCCGGTTTCAAGAGCTTGTTCCACATAGCGGCTCGCTTGTTCGCTTTCAAAAGATTCGGTTGTATGCCGGTAAAAAACATTTTTCTCCGTTTCTTCCCAGCCATTCTTCGCTAATTTCAAAAGCTTGCCTTGAAGGTCCCTTACATCATTGACAACCATAGCTATACGATACGGATAATGGTCTCTTCCCGTACTCGCCGTATAACAAATATCCCTTAGACTTGCCTGTTCACTCTGTTTCCGGGTCAGATCACGCACATAGCCGGTCAGCAGCTCGCGTAATGCCGTTTCGGTCTTGGCAGAGAGCATAAACAAACGAGGGCCTTGCCGTTCGGCGACCTCCCTCTTGGGTGGAGCCTCTTCCAGCACAAGGTGACAGTTCGTTCCGCTCATCCCGAAAGAACTAACTCCGCAAAGACGAGGCATTCCATCCGTTTCCCAATCCGTCAATTGATCATTGATATAAACAGGCGATTCTTCAAACGAAATATTTGGATTAGGTTTATGGAAGTGCAAGCTGGCGGGAATCTTCTTATGCTGTAAGCTTAACGCCGCTTTAATGACCCCTGTAATGCCGGACAACGAATACGTATGGGCATAGTTTGTTTTGACTGATCCGATTGCACAAAATTGTTTCTTATCCGTGTACCGCCGAAAGGCATTCGTAATGGCCGAAATCTCAATCCGGTCTCCCAACTGGGTTGCCGTCCCATGCGCTTCAATATAAGAGAGGTGTTCCGGATTAATACCGGCATCTTTCCACGCATCTACAATAACGGCTTCCTGCGTGATCGGATTAGGAGCGGTTATGCTGATCGCACGTCCATCGTTATTGGATGCGCTGCCTTTAATTACCGCATAAATATGATCATGATCGCGCATCGCTTTACTTAACGGCTTTAAGATCAAAGCGGCAGAGCCTTCGCCGAGTGTGGTTCCCTCCGAGTTATCCGCAAAGGTTCGCGTCCGGCCATCGGATGATTCCATGCCCACGCGCGATCCGATATCCGCCGGAAGCAAATTGAGCTTAATCGCGCCTACAATCGCCTGATCCATCTGGCCGTTGCGCAGCATTTGAACCGCAACATTGATCGCACTAAGGGAAGAGGAACAAGACGTATCAATCAGCATCGTAGGACCATGCAAATCTAATAAATAAGAAATGCGGCTTGCCGTCATTGGCCCCGAATTCCCCGGGTAAGCCAGATAAGTCGATTCCGGTTCTACATCCTGGACGATCGTCTGGTAGCTTAACGGCTTGGCGCCTTCACTGCTCACAAACACGCCAGTATTTGATCCGGCCAGCTTTTTACCGCCATAACCGGCGTCTTCTATCGCCTGCCAAACCGTCTGCAGGAACAAGCGCTGGTTAGGATCCATCAGCTCGGCTTCTTTCGGTGTGATCCCAAAAAAGGAAAAATCGAATTCATCGATTTCTTCCAGATAACATCCTCGAAAATACTTGATCTTATCATTAGCGTGTTTAAAGCGCAGGTAGGCTTCGATGTTTCTTCTGCGCTCTTCCGGAAATTCACCCGAGCAGTCTATTTCATGAATCAAATTACTCCAAAATTCATGCCGGTCCGCCGCTTTAGGATAATGCATGGCCATCCCAATGATCGCTATTTCTTTTGTCGATACTTCATGAATGATCGCTCCGGAAGCTTCCGTTTTGTTTTTACTGCTTTTTAGATCAAAATTTAAAAGCTTGGCCATGTGAATTCCCCCCGTTCGATTCGCGCAAACTCATTGACGACAGGCATACGGAGTAATGGCTTCAGCCGTTTTTGTTGCTCGCTGTGCGGCACTTTTTTGGTTTCAAAGACGGAACGCAGCATCAATAGCGCTTCTGCCATCTGCTCTCTGGTAGGCTCTTGCTTGGTTTGATCCAATTGCATGGAGAGCTGCTTCACCTTTTGATAAGGTTCAATTACACCTTGTACATAAGCCTCGTTATCCCAATTGCGATTTTTTGTCGCTGCTGCGATCGCCAAGCACTTCCCGATGAAAGAAGGCTCGGTATCCTCACGGTTGAACGCTCCCTTTACCTTTGGAAGATCCTCCGTCTCTCCTAAAGACACGGTCAGGATGGAACTTGCATTTTTTTTCATTAAGCTTTGCAGCACTTGCTTAGGCCCTAGTTCAATGGCCGTCTTCACATGTTGAAGCCGTAAATACTCAACCGACTCCTGCCATCGGACCGGTTCAGTCATTTGCCGGGTCAACAGATCTATCAGATGCTCCGGTTCATGTGGAAGCGCAGTCACATTAGAGATCACAGGGTAGTCTCCTGAACCGAAGCGATATTGGGCAAGTATTTCTTTAAACTGGCCGGCAGCAGGCTCCATCATTGGACTATGGAAAGACGAGCTCACATTCAAGGGATTCACCGTTACTCCCTCAATCTTTAACAGTTCAGAAGCGACCTCGTTAACGGCCTCTTGATGCCCGGATAACACGAGCTGTTCCGGAGCATTGTAACAGCCAATGACAACCGGCTTCTCCTTTGTTGAGATTTGCGCACATAACTCCTCGACTCGCTTACGATCCGCTTGACCGATTGCTGTCATGACGCCCAAACCATTCGTAACCGCTTCTTGCATCAATTGACCGCGATGACGCACAATTTGCAGAGTATCAGCGAACGAAACCGCTCCGCTGCAGGTTAATGCGGAAAATTCCCCCAAGCTATGCCCGGCAGCAAAGTCCGGTTTAAGCCCTATCTCATCCATATAGACACGATATGCGGCTACACTTGCTGTCAATACGGCAGGCTGCGTATACTCCGTTCTTGTTAATTGGAACAGCTCGCCTTCAAAACATAATGAAGACAGACGGATCTTCAGTACGTCATCCGCCTCTTCAAAGGTTCTTTTAGCTATAGGAAATTTGTCGGCAAGACTCTTCCCCATCCCTATGTATTGGGAACCTTGACCCGGAAATAAAAGAGCAATCAATAACGCGTCCTCCTTACATTCATTTTTTTAAGTGCGATTTCTGCGGAGAACCACCCCCTCAAAGTTATTGAATGAAGCTCAAACGACGTTTAAATCACAAAATTTTCTGACTTTTTCGGGCACACTCTGCCGCTTAGCGCCGCATCATAGGCGTAAAACAGCCCCCACCTTGTTTGCAAGTTGAGGGCTATGATTGGCTCGATCATCATCTACGAAATTCTTACAAAAATGTGGTCTCAAGTATGTGCATCCAAATAATAACACTAAGTTCCGAAGAGAAGAAGGCATCTTGCGGACTATTTAAATAGTAATTGCCGCCCCGTTCCAGCCATTATCGTTGAGGAATTCCCTTAGTCCCGGGTATGTTTTCCCATGGAACCTTTTTACAAATGCTTTCTGCTTATCGAGCTACTTCTCGCTCAAACGCGACGATCCAATCCCCTTGAATGGCTGCATATCCCTCGTCTCCTTCAACAACAAGACCGTACAAGTTCTTCACATCGAGGTATTCTTTCCGCTCGTTGTTGTCAGACTCCAGAGTGATATAGTAATACGTCCTGGAAGAGTTCACGGGGTGAACCCCTCCATTGCCGTTGCTGTGATGGCTCGAATGGTTGCGAACCTCCATCCGCTTGGCGACCACCCTGGCAAACACGGATTCGCGCGGCGACCTTGCATTTTTAAAATAACGTGCGCTGTTTGTGATGATGCCGACAATGACGATTATGAATACGATCACTACCAAAATAGGAACAATGGTAAACATCATGTCAAAGCCACCGCCCATGGGCGATCCAAAGTAAAACATAAGACGTTCTCCCCCCATCTTAATTACCTTTTTATCTATATGTTACTTAATCTTAACGTTTCCGGTATTTGGAAGGTTGCACTTCATTTCCAGTTCATTCAAAAGGAATTAGGTTCATGTCCTTGGGTTCGTTCTGTTTGAGGCTCCCCGGATCAGGTAAATACCCTGCAGGATGACGAGCCAAAAGCCGGATACGGGCAAGCAAAACGCTCCTGCCGTCGCGACAATCGTGAGATGCCAACCGAGAGCCTTCGGTAGGACGAGCTTTTTGTCTGCGATGAGCCACCGCATGAGCCTGCCGAGCACCCACATGAGGATACCGAAGAAGATAAACCAGAAAACGGCAGCACGATCGTAATGAAACGCGACCGCATTCCATCCCCCGTTCTTGAAGATGTCAGCAAGCGGCTGCCAGAAAACAAGGATCCCGATTGCAATATGGATATAGGAAGTCCATTCCAGCATCCACCCGCTGTGTTTTTGCGAATGCATTGAGCTTCTCCTCCCCCTAATTATTCGTCGATGGTAATATCGACGGATTTTCCTTGTGTTTCCCTGGAGTGCGGCTGCCGCTCCTTTTCATCAAGTCGCTTTACCGCAGCTTCAAGATGGGACTGCAAGCCGAGGAGGACCTCCTTCTCCGCCATGCGGAAATGAGCGGCAGCCTCGGGCGGGATTAACCTTTCGAACAGAATCGTACGGATGCCATCCGCATGCTGCAAGAGCTTCTCCAGATCGGATGCTAAAGAGACACGTTTGCTCATTTTACACCTTCCCTTCTTTTTCAATTTGTTCCCCCGTACGTTCGCCAAAACGGACCGACAGGCATCCCTCTTCCAGCCGGGCGGATTCAACATTCCGATTCATCAGTACCCGGGGAAGCGTTAATAACCGTTTATAACTTCCGACTTGAAGCGTAAGCTCGTCGCCGTTTTGCCTGAGCCGGATTTGATCTTTGTCGGTGAACGGGACCGCAATTCTCAGCTCATATCCTTGTTCGGTGCGGCGGATTTCTTCGGCTTTCCCCTCATAAAGAACCGAACCGCAGTCCCGCTCGGCGAATGCGGCGGAAGCCATTTTCAAAAGCATCTCCTTCCCGAACACTTCCTTGTTCATTAGCGGAACTTTTAGTATCGGAAGCGGCGAAAAACATTCGGAAATCTCCTCTTCGTATCTCCGGTGAATTTGCCGCCAATCCGCCCAGTACCCCTCGGATGCTTTGTCCGGCAGCACCCTGTTCAAGATAACCGCATCCGTATGGAATCCGTACATATTCAAATTCGTGAACGCTCTGCGCGCTTCGGCGATGACCATCTTCTCCGGATTGACAACCAGTCGGACGCTGGTGACGGCCGGATCCATGATAACCGTTTGAAGCTGCTCGAGCTCGGCTACGACTTGAGCCAAGCTATCCATCACTTCGTCGTTCGGAAGCTCGAGTCCCTTCGTCGCCTTCACAATCGGACGAGCCAGCTTCACCAGCTTGCGTTCGTACGGAAACATATGCCGCACCCACCACTTCAACAGATGCGGGTAACTGAGGAGCCGCAGCGTTTCACCTGTAGGTGCACAATCCACGACAATCGCGTCGTACCGGCCTCCGGCAGCATGTTCTTTAAGCCGCAACAGGCTGAACATTTCCTCGAACCCCGGAAAAATCATCATCTCCTCCGAGCCGATATCGTCAAGCTTCGCCCACTGCATAAAGCCGGAAAACCAGCTCATGACGCTCCCCCAGTGTCTCTCCGTTTCCTTGAGGCTGTCGATTTCTTGCGCCCACAGCCGGTCATCGATTTGCACAGGCTCAAAATCAAGGGGCAAATGGAGTGAATCCGACAGGCTGTGCGCCGCATCCGTGCTGACGACAAGCGTTCGTTTTCCTTCCGCAGCCAGCCGGTAGGCGGTTGCCGCTGCAACGCTCGTTTTACCGACGCCGCCTTTACCGGTATAAATCAATATACGCATAAAAGCACCTCCATTAGTACGATATCGTAGTATTTGATGCGGGTTTATTATCATTCGATCTCGATCGTTCGGCCGGCCGGTTTGGAAGAAGCCGGTTTCTGCTGAAGCGCTGACGCGACCTTTAAAGACAATCGGATGAATTGCTGAAGCTCCTCGGGCGATAAGGCGTTCTCGACACGCTCGAACATCGTCTGCATCGTTCCAGCCGCCTCCTGGGCTACTGACTCCCCTTCCTCCGTCAACCGGTTAATGATAATGCGTTGATCGTGGGTAGACTTCTCGCGGTAAATATACCCTTTGCGGACAAGACGTTTAGCAATGCTGGTAGCCGTGCTGAGCGGAGCACCCAAATATTCGGCCATCTCGCTCATGGTCAGCCGTTTGTGGAAATGCAGCAGCAGCAGCGTCGAGAGATCGGAGCCGGTTAACTGCGGTTCGATATGCAAGGCTTCCGGCAGCATGCTCAGCGGACGCAAACCATTTTTGAAAAATAACTCAAACCACTGCTGCATGGATGACGCTCCTCTGTTATTACGATATCGTAGTATTCGTATGAATATTACCACGAAATGGTAATATATGCAACCAATCGTTATTCCTTTTTAAGATAAGTAAATATTAAGATCCAAAGAATGCAGCCAAGCAGAATGTGAACACCACTTTCATGTAAATGGTGCCCTTTACCGCTCATCAGTATTCCAGTAAAAAACCCTAACACAAGACATACCAGCAACTCAAGCAATTTGACTTTCATACGGATTCTCCTTTTATTATGTGCTCTCTAGTTAACCCTCGATCAAACCAAGATATCTGATTTCTTTATCTTCCAACTTGTAAACATTAAATGACAATCCCATATACCGATAAAGTGTTTCGCAATACGTCTGCCATGATGTTATAGCCAAGTACATTAGGGTGCAGGGAATCATCCGCCAGATCGGGCCGCAAGGTTTTTCCGTCAGGGCCCACTAAATGGGTGTGGTAATCGATGTAAATCGCCTTTTCGTATTCCGCCATTTGTTTGAGGGCCTGGTTCGATGCAGCGAGTAATTCGTTGCGAAGCTCGGTACTGCAATTGGGGCAATGGATGATAGGCTCAAAATGAAAGCATGGGATATTTCCGCCCGTAGGAAGATTCGAACCGACGATCGGCATGATACCGTTATTTTTGGCCATCCGTACCATCATCGTCGTGTCATTTACAATTTCATAATAAATTTGCTCAGGGGTTCTTCTCTGGCTCACTTCAACGGCTTCCAGTCTCCATGTATTGTTTGTCCCTCCTAGAATATGAACGTATTTCGGCTTTAACTGAATGACATCTGCCGGAAACCGCCTTAACATCGTATACGTTACGTCTCCGGAAATCCCGCGGTTGATAATATATTTGCCCGCTGACCGGAAATAAACTTGTAAATCCCAATACTGCGTGATGGATTCGCCGATAAAATCAAAATCAACGGCGATATGATGGGAGAGCAGCTGCTCATTATAGCCGTCGTAGGCGGACCGCAGACGATCAGCCGCGGCAACAAACGAAAAGGTACCGGGTTTAACGATGGGTACTCTCATTACCGGCATGCCTCCCTTATGATTTCTGTTTTTCTACATTATGTAGAAATAAACTCCTCTAGACTATTTGTTATCCCCTCCAAGCCATCTAGAAGTGTTCATCGGAAATGCTGGCTTAATGTGTGAAAGGCTGCCGAATTTCGGCAGCCCTTCATTGTTGTTTATTGAAATGTTTAGCTAATCTCTCTTACTGGTACTGATCGTCACTAACCTTTTCCATCCAATCGACCGTCTTGCCGTCTTTTCGTTCTTGAATGGCAATGTGCGTCATAGCTGTGGTCGGAGAGGCTCCATGCCAGTGTTTCTCCCCTGGAGGAAACCAGATTACGTCCCCGGGATGAACTTCCTCCATCTGGCCTCCCCAGCGCTGAACCCGTCCGCTGCCTGCTGTTATAATCAGAGTTTGTCCTAGCGGATGAGTATGCCATGCCGTCCTTGCACCCGGCTCGAACGTAACGCTGGCTCCAACGACACGTGCGGGATCGGATGCCTCGAACAAGGGGTCAATACGAACCGTACCGGTAAAATAATCAGACGGCCCTTTGCCGGAAGGCTGTGATCCGATTCTTTTGATTTCCATTTTCCAAACACCTCCATTTGAGATCAGGAATTTGCAGCCGTATAAGCCCATGCTTGGCATCCGTAAGAATCGTGAATTTTCTCGTACTGGTTTGTAAAATATGCTGCCCGATCCTCGTCTAAGAATTCCCCAACAATTTTTCCATCCAAGGACGTCAGCATGTGACAAATCATATAGGGTCTGTCCAATTAAACCCCTCCGTTTGACCTGTATAGTGTCCATTGAGGCATGTAGTTTCTTAATAAAATAGTTATAAAACTTAATCCTAATGACAGAACTCCCACTAACAAAACGTATGGTGTACCCATTTGGGATATAAATAACCCGCCTGCCGCCGCGCCCAATGTTGTTCCTACATTACAGGATGAAATAAATAATCCATTGGCAAAATCAGGCGCTTCGGGAGCTGCAGACGCAATCAAATATTGATTGATATTTGCCATGATTCCTCCAGCTAATATTCCCCAAATGAAAGTAATTATTGCCATGGGTACGGGAAACTGTCCTGTGAAGAATAAAATGATGTAAACAACAACCAATGACAAAGGAAAAAATACGACTGACTTGACGGCATTATGGGTAAGTAATTTTCCCGCGACTATGTTCCCAATCATATTGGCTCCGCCGAAGATGAATAACGTTAAACTTATGGCATTCGGAGACATATTCGTTACTGTTTTCAGAAAGTCGGCAAAATAACTATAAACTCCAAATACAGCTGAGTTTAATAAAATGACAGTCACGATGGAAAGCCACGTAACCGATTTTTTTAATACGGCAAGCTGCGTGCCATACGAAAGTCTTTCTTCAACAGGCATAGAGGGTACAAAAATCAATGTGCCAATGAATACAAGACCGTTCACAATAGCAAAAAATACCATCGCCATCTCATACGAAACGGCACTATCAATAAAACTGGCAATCGGCACACCGGCGACGATCCCGGCAGATACTCCAATAAATACTTTAGAAACGGCTTTTGGAGCTTCTTCTTTACTTACCGAGGAAGCAGCTGCTGTAAATGCCATGGAACAATAAATGGGATGAAACAGACCTAGAAGGATACGAACCGTTAATAAAATGGTAAAATTAGTTATAAATATGGATACAATATTCCCCAACACGAAAACACCTAATACCAGTAACATAACCTTCTTGCGATCTATACCCGAAAACAATAACGGCATCGTAGGACCGGATATTGCAATCGCAATGGCAAAAAGACTTACCGTCAATCCTGCTGTTGAAATGCTGACATTAAAGTGATCGGCAATGGACGGCAATAACCCGATAACCCCCATTTCGGTATTCAAGATACCGAAAATACCGATGGTTAATATAAAAATCAGTAATTTCTTTTGTTTCTCCATCATACCCACCTTCATTCCATTAAGCAAAGAGGCTCTCCATCGTGCTTATGTCAATCACAAATCGATACCGGACGTCCGAGGCCAGTACGCGATCCCAAGCCTCATCGATCCGGCTGGCGGAGATCACCTCGATCTCGGGAGCGATGCCGTGTTCCGCGCAAAAGTTAAGCATTTCCTGCGTTTCGCGAATGCCTCCGATCATCGAGCCTGCAAACGACCGGCGATGAGGAATAAGCGAGAATACTTGAACCGGCAGCGGTTCCGCCGGCGCACCGACGTTAACCAATGTACCGTCCAGTGCCAGCAGCGAAAGGTAGGCGTTAATATCGATTTCCGCGCTCACTGTATTCACGATGAGGTCGAACGAACCGGCCAGTTTCTCAAATGTCTCAGGATCGTTCGTTGCATAATAATGGTCCGCGCCAAGCTGTAAACCGTCTTCTTTCTTCTTCAAGGATTGGGATAAAACCGTAACCTCCGCCCCCATCGCATGAGCGAGCTTAACAGCCATGTGTCCAAGTCCGCCAAGTCCGACAACGGCTACCTTCTTGCCGGGACCTGCTCCCCAATGGCGAAGCGGCGAATACGTTGTAATGCCGGCGCACAAGAGCGGAGCGGCGACATCAAGCTCCAAACCGTCCGGAATTTTAACTACAAAGTCCTCAGTGACGACGATATGGGTGGAATAGCCGCCCTGTGTATACTGCCCGTACCTGTCGGTAGCCCCATAAGTACCGGTCATTCCATTCAGGCAATACTGTTCTTCTCCCTTATGGCAGTTTACGCACTCTCTGCAGGAGTCAACCATGCAGCCTACTCCTACGCGGTCGCCGACGGAATACTTGGTAACTTCCGGACCGACCTGGGTGACGATTCCCGCAATCTCGTGCCCTGGAACGAGAGGATATTGGACCGGGCCCCAATCACCGCGAGCGGTATGAATATCAGAGTGGCAAATACCCGCATATTTAATTTCGATGAGCACATCATACGGCTGAAGGTCCCTGCGTTCGATCGTGGTCGATTTGAACGGGCCTTCCGGATTGAATACAGCACGTGCATGGGATTGAATCATATAAAGTCCTCCTCTATTAAACTCAACTGGAAGCGAATAAACAAAATACATTGCTTAATCAACTTATGTTCATTATTATATTATTTAGAGGAAGACAATCAATGGTTAAAAGTGCGCGAAATGTTGATATATCAACAAAGGAATCAAAACTGTCAATTAACTCAAAAAGCCGGGTGAATAATTTAATGGCAAAAGTGGATCGGAGGATTCTTAAAACACAAGAAGCCTTGAAAAAAGCCGTTATTGAACTGATGAGCGAAAAAAGCTTCGATGAGATTACCATTCAGGATATTGCGGATAAGGCAAACCTGAACCGCGGAACGATCTATCTCCATTATCAGGACAAATACGATTTGTTGGATAAACTGATCGAATCCCATATGAATGAACTAGGCGAGATGGATGAATGGGCATGTAAGCTGGATTGGAGCAATGGGCTTGTCCCTTTTTTCGAGTATTTTGAGAAAAACTATTTATTCTTTTCGACTATGTTAGCCAGTAAAGGAGCTCCCTCTTTTAGAAATCGGCTTCTTGATTATGTTATGGAAGGATTCAAAGGCGAGATTGACAGAGAAAGCGGAAGAAATGCGGATTTTAATGAAGAGGTTATGCTGCAATATGCCGGTACCGCTTATGTAGGAGTAATTGAATGGTGGATTAAAAATGGAATGCCGGATCCGCCGCAAGTCATGGCTAAACAAGTTGGGGCCTTATTAGAGAGAAGTCTATAGTGCTGCATTATCTTCGTTTCAGGAAACAAGGAACAGCCGCCCCCAGGGCAAACGGTTCCTTGTTTTTTTATTTAGTAAATAAAAGCAAACAACTACTTTCGTAGCACACACTCTCGCCTCTACCAGGACCTTTCTCCCCTTTTTCCGAAAAGCAGGACATATTACCCTCTTTTCACCATTTCTATACGTGCATTTGACATTGTTCACCATGTCGATTGTTATCATGGCCAAGTCGAGCTTTTATAAATTGTGCCAAGAGGGTGAATTGAGGATGAAAGCAACAAGGAAAGTGACGTGCTGGATGCTGGCATTAGCCATGCTGGGCGGAATGTTCAACGTTCAGGGAAAAACGGTAAATGCGGAGGAATCAAGCGCCAAATCGATGACCGTGCAAAAAACAGTAACGCCTCCGGTGATCGACGGTACGACGAATGAGTCCATCTGGTCCGTGCAAGAGCCTATGACGGTCAAGCTAGGTGATGGTAACCCGGACGAAGCCAAATTCGGCTTGCTATGGGATAACACTTACTTATACATTGCCGTGAACGCGGCAGACGACAAGCTCGTTCATAATGGAACCGGATATTGGTTCGAGCAGGACAACATCGGCATTTTCTTCGATCCGACCGGCCATCAGTCCGCTCCGTTCGCCGATAGCGATATGCAGATCGGCATCGGGTTCCAGCCGGATACGACGACGCCGTCCTTCAACTTCGGAGCCGCGCCGAACCATGCCAATAAGGATGAGAAGAAAATATTACGGGCCATTCAGAAAACGGATGCAGGCTGGTCAGGCGAAATCGCCGTGCCTTGGGATATGCTGAATTTCGATCCGGTTACCGCCAAGCAGCTGGGCTTCGAGATCGGCGTTACGGACAGGGATGACCCTGCCGTGCCGGGTCCAACTCAGATGTGGAGCGCTCACAATTCCACTTCCTTCTGGAACGATACAACCGGATACGGTTCCCTGATCCTGGAGGACAGCGGTCCGGTCTCCGGACAAATATCCGACGTGCTGCTCGAGGACAATTTTGACGGTTACCAGAGCGGAGAAATACCGGCCAATTGGATTTCCGACGTGAATGCGGGAAGCTCCCCTATCACGGTGTCCAAAGCCGAAGACGGCAGCGGCAGCTTATTGTTCGACGGCAACGCGGCAGGCAAGCAGGCCCGCATTTCCGCTCCTGTCCAATGGGATAATTACACGATCGAAGCTGACGTTACGTTCGAAGCCGTTCTGAACTCCGGCAGATGGGCCGCCCTTATGTTCCGCGGCGCGTCCAGCGGCAAGCAGCCGTATAATCAGATGGCTGTCAGACAAAACGGAGCCTATGAAATAGCTTACCGGAAGCCTGATAACAGCTGGTCTGTCCCTGTAAGCGGAACGTGGGGCAAGCCGCTCGACTTGAACAAAGCTTATTCATTGAAGGTCCGCGTGTTCGGCCGCAATGTGAAGGAGTACATCAAGGCTGCGGACGAAGCCTCCTACACCCTGCTGACGGACAAAACGCTGTACGCCGATCTTCTTGAACGGGGCAAGGTTGGCTTCCAAGCCGATCAGAGCAAAGTCCGGTTCGATAACTTGAAAGTAACCCGCATCCATGCGCTCAGCCTGGAAGCCGCTGTACCGGAGTCGCTTGAAGCGTTGACCGGTCCGGCCGAGATTGCTTATACCGCTCAATATTCTGACGGGATCAGCGAGCCTGTCTCTGCCGATCAAGTGAAGCTTTATTCTTCGGACGAGAGCATCGCCAAAATTGTAAACAACAAGCTTTATCCCGTAAAAGCCGGACAAGCGGTCATTACAGCCTTGTACGGGAATGCCGAAGCACAGCGGCAGATTGCCGTAACGCCGTCAACGACCGGAGCGCAAATCGTCTCTCTGAAGCATACGGAAGGATATTTGCTGGCTGACGCCGGCAAGGAAATCGATCCGGCCGGCTTCACGTTCCAAGCGGAGTTTAACGATCTGACAAGCGGGACGGTAAAAGGTGACGCGCTGCAATGGACGTCGGAAAGCCCGTCCGTAACCGTCGAGAACGGCAAGGTGAAAGTGCTTGATAAAGGCGTTCACTGGGTGACGGCGCAAGGAGGATCCGCATCGGTGAAGCTCCTTGTCGCAGCCAAAAATCCGGCAGATACGGACTATGTGCTGTACGAAGAAAACTTCGATCAGCTCGCGGAAGGCTCCATGCCCCAAGATTGGAAACGGATTGAAGGAACAAGCGCCGCGCTTGCGTCGGTGACGGCCGGCTCGTTCATTCTGGACGCCCGCACGTCGCCGGACAATCCGTCCCGAGTGCTGCTGCCCGACTATTTAGGCCTGTTCGGCAACTATACCATTGAAGCGGACATGACGCATTTGGCTGCGAACGACACGGCCAGATGGCATTCCATCATGTACCGGATTCAGAACAGTAACTATCCTTACTACCAGATGGCGGTAAGGCAGAACGCGACCGCAGTGAACGGCGTGGAGTTCGCGGAGAGAACGCCGGCGAACGCCTGGAATGTCGCGGACAAAGGCGCCTTCACGGAATCCATCGCCCCGGACAAGATGTACCATTACACAGTGAAGGCCCATGGAAAAAGGGTGCAGCAGTGGATTAACGACAAGCTCGTTGTCGATACGGACGCCGCTTCGGCCTACAGCAAAGGAGCCATTGGCCTTCAAGCGAACGGCAGCAAGGCGAAAGTGGACAACATCCGGGTCACGCTCCTGCAGGAGCAGCTCCCTCCATTGCCGGCCGACAGATTCGTTAACGTGGCGGAGCCTCAAACCGGCATTTCGCTTGCTCCGTCTGTCATTGCGAATATCGAATCCAAAGAGCAATGGAACAAACTGACGGACGAAAATGCGGCTTCTCTGCCTGCAACGGTGATTTTGCATGTGAATCAAGATATGCTCGTTACGGAAGGCAATGGCCAGACAGCCATCGGCAGTCTTGAAGAAGTGCTTAAATCCATGAATAATCGGATGATCCCCGCTTTTTATGTAGAGGATGAAGAAACCGTGACCCGGCTAGTGGAATACCTCAAAGCAGCCGGTCTGGAAGACGCTTTTGTAATATCGGATAAGGGCGACCTGGTCCGTATGGCAAGAGAAGCTTACCCTATCGTGCGAGGCATCGTAGATTTCGGCTTGAAGGGAAATATCGACCGGTTAACGGATGAACAATTAATGGAGCTACGCCGGACGACGAACCGCAGCTTGGCCAAGATTGCCCTTCTTCCGCAGAAGGCGGCGACAGCGAAACAGGTTGCTTACCTGCAAGAGCGGCTTATTACCGTATGGGCCATGGAAGAGGAGAAAAAAGAAAATGAGCAGCTTGCGCTTCACCGGCTCATTACATCCGGCGTGAACGGGATCGTGACAGACGCTTCGGAGAAGGCCGTGAGCGCGCTCGGCATCTATCATCATGGAACAACGCTGATCCGTAAGCCGCTCATTATCGGTCATCGGGGAATCCCTTCCCTGGCGCCGGAAAATACGCTGGAAGGCTTTAAGCTGGCGTTTGAAAAAGGCGCCGATGTGATCGAGAACGATATCTACATTAGCAAAGACGGACATCTGGTTATTATGCATGATCCTACCTTGACCCGTACGACGACGGGAACGGGAAATGTGGAGGATTACACGCTGGAACAGCTGAAGACCTTCAAAGCAAACAAGCAGTTCCCGGAGACTTATCCTAACGCGGGAATTCCAACCTTGGCGGAAGTGTTCGACGAGTTCAAAAATAAGGACATCCTGCATTTTGTAGAGATCAAAAGCTACAAGCCGGAAACCGTCGAAGCGTTAGTCAAGCTCATTAAGGAAAAAGGCGTCGAAGACCAGGTGGTCGTCATTTCTTTCAGCGATCAGCAGTTAAAGCTGCTGGGCGAGCAGATGCCCGAGATGTCTATGGGCTTCCTTACCGGAGGATACGCAAGTGAAACGAGCGTGAACAAGTCGCTGCGCGAAACGCTCAAGGTCATTCAAAGCTTAAACACAACGTTCAACACAAGCTATCCCGGAGTCGGGCCAAAATTTATGGAAGCGGCCAAGCACCGCGGGTTGACCCTCTGGCCGTGGACGTTCAGAGACCTGAACGAGACCATGAACTATTATGCCATGGGCACGCATGGACTAACGACGGATTATGCGCAGTGGGCGTCCAATTGGGCCGCCTCGTTAACACCGGAGAAGCAGGAATACAAGCTGAAGGTGAACGAAACCTTGGAGCTTTCCGCGATTGTGAAAACCCACATCGGCAGCGAGAGCAGAGTAACTCCTGAGATTGTGATAATTGGCGGAAATGGACAAGTGCAAGCAGAAGGCAATAAAATAACCGGCTTAAAGGAAGGTACGGTTCATATCTTGCTGAGGTATACGGCAAGCCTGAATGCCGCGAAGCCGTATGATCTCTACACGGTGCCGGTGGAAATTAAAGTTCAAGAATAGGGAAAGAACCGTCAGGACGATCCTGACGGTTCTTCCATACTGTTGAGGGGCTGTCTCGAAAAGGTCATACATTCGACCGGTCGTCCTTTGTAAAGGACAAAAAAGACACCTAGGCCCTATTTTGTGCGATTCCTTCATTCCAACGGTCATCTCGGCGCTTTAAAGCCATGCTCGTAAAGAAAGCATAGTTTCATTCCGCTCCAAAAGACTCTCCTGTCCGTTAGACGCCGGCACTTGCTGCTTCGCCATTCCAAGCGGCGTTTATGTCCGTCACATCATCAGACCACAGTCTGAACCCGGTTTATTTAACGGTTTTTTGTACGGCCGGTTTTCCTTGATCGTTCGGGTCGTTAGATCGCGACGTCGAATGCTTTGGGGTTTTGTGATCGGGTTTGGATTTTGTGCTCATGTTTATCGGTCACCTCCTGTTCATTCCTAAAAAGTATTTCTCCAAACCGCTATCCTTATTATCGAAAATGGTTATTGTAAGAACCGTCAGGACGATCCTGTCGGTTCTTCTTTTTTACCCTTATAATTAAGACAAATATTGGCCATAAAAATAATTTTGCTCCGCCCGCAATAAAAAACGAAAATCGTCCGTCTTATACATAGCTGCAGCACGAAAGGAGGACTCCTCTTTTGAATCCGACCGAAGACGAAACGTTTCGAAATCTTTTTTATACCCATTACCCGGTTGTCCATCGCAAATTAACGGCGCTGCTGCGCGATGAAGCCGCCGCTGAAGATATGGCGCAGGAAGTGTTCCTTCGCCTGTACCGCAACCCTCCCGACCGGCCGGAAGCCGTCGGCGCCTGGCTCCATCGTGTGCTGACGCGCATCGCTTACGACGCCATCGACCGCAAACAGCGCGAACGCCGGCTGCTCGAGAAGCAGGGCCGGCAGGTGCAGACGGAAGGCAACAGCGAATTCGCTGTAGATGATGAAATGCTAAGACGCATGAACCGCGAGGAAGTTCAAGCATGGCTGGATGCGCTCCCCGAGCGCGACCGTCAAGTGCTGATGCTGCGGTATTCCGGTTACAGCTATGCCGAGATCGCCGATCAGATGAAGGTCAGTCTGCCGCTCGTATGCACCTGGATCCATCGGGCCCAGCTTAAGCTGAAACGGCAGGCGGAAGCGCGGCCGGAGTCGGTATAGACCCGCACCGATCGATTGAATACTAAGGAGGTCCCAACCTATGGAAAAGCAAAAGCTGAATGAGGTTTGGCTGAAAATGCAAGACCGTTTAAAGCAGGAGCCCGAAAACGCAAACTGGACGGCGTTCGTGGATCGGAACAGGCAAGTTAATGAATCCGCGGCCAAGCCGCTTCAGGAACCAATGCTTGCTCAGAAGGAAACCGTGAACGCTTCTCCTCGCCTGTCTGTTCCGTCGGATTCGCAGAAAAAGGCGAAGCGGGCATGGACGGAATGGCTTCAGGAGCGCAGGCGCTGGGTCGCCGGAACCGCCGCCGCCCTTGTGCTTGGCTTGGCGCTGGCTACCCCTGCCGGCAATAAAGTGCTTGCTGCTCTGCAGAATCAATTCCGTATGGAGCAGCTTACGGTCGTAGAGGAGCAGGATTTGGAAAATCTGTTCAACTCGGTGGGCGTATCGGAGAGTACGATCAATCAATACGGCGAGTTCGCGCACTACTCGGAAGGCGAGTATACGACCTATTCGACCATTGAAGAATTGCAGGAGAACGCGGGCCGCGAGCTCGTGATCCCGGAAATTTTCCGGGCTGAGGGACAGAACCTCCGCATCGGCGTTTCCCCGACGCGTACGATCACGATGAAGGTGAAGGTGGATGAAATTAACGACACCATGCGCAAGCTGGGAGCCGACAAACTGCTTCCGCTGTCGATTGACGGCAAGCAAATTACATTGTCCATAGGGGATGCGGTAAACCTGGATCTGCATTCTAACCAGACGAAAACCTCGTATTCCTTTACCCAGCGGCCGGCCCCGTCCGTCACGATTGAAGCTGGCGTACCGGTCGAGGAAGCGCTGGAAGCCGTGCTTCAATTTCCGCTCATTCCGGCGGAGCTGAAGCAAGAGCTGAAACAATCGAATATTCTGGACAGCGGCTCCGCGCCAATGCCGCTTGTCATGCCGGAAGGGTATGAGAAAATTCAAATCGCCGGCACCGAGGTCCTGTTGACGGCCCTGAATACGGCGGATGGAAATTACGGCGCTGTGTGGGCGGACGGCGGCCAGCTGTTCACCTTCAGCGGCACGTTCCCTGACCGGGAAGCATTCACTTCCATGCTGAAGGAGATGATCGGTTCGTGACAGAGACCGAACGCGAAACGGTCATCCGGACCGATCGGTTAACGAAGCATTACAGCGGCGGCCGAGGCTGCCACGAAATATCATTGACCGTCGGGTCCGGGGAAGCTTTTGGCTTCCTCGGGCCTAACGGCGCGGGTAAGAGCACTTTTGTAAAATCGCTTGTCGGGCTGATTTTCCCGACCTCCGGAACGGGCACCCTCTTCGGCGCCCCGATCGGCTCGCTGGAAGCCCGCCGGCAAATCGGCTACTTGCCCGAGCTGTACCGGTACCAGGAGTGGCTTACCGGCGAGGAAGTGCTGTGGCTGCACGCAAAGCTGTGCAAGCTCGATAAGTCCTATGCGCGCAAACGCATCGACAGCCTGCTGATGGATGTCGGCATCGGCAAGCGCGGGCGCGACCGGGTGAAGCAGTATTCCAAAGGCATGCAGCAGCGGCTTGGACTTGCTTGCGCTCTTTTGAACGATCCGAAGCTGCTCTTCCTGGACGAGCCGACCTCCGCGATGGACCCGATCGGCCGGTACGAGGTGCGGGGCATGCTGCAGCAGCTGCGCGGGGCCGGCAAAACGATATTCCTTAACTCCCACTTGCTTGAGGATGTAGAGATGATATGCGACCGCGTCGCCTTGTTGAACAACGGCCGCATCCTGACTCAGGGCTCTGTCCGGGATGTGCTGCTGGAAAAGTCGCGCTGGACGCTGCGTGTAGGCGGTATGCTGCCGGAGGATTTGGAAGAGCTGATCGAGACGACCGCTTTGCCGATCACCTGCCCGGATCCAAATCCTGACGCGGCCGGCGCGGTCTGGATCGAAGTCGAGGCGGCGGAAGAGGAACAGCTCGGATGGCTGAATACGCTGATTATGGAACGGGGCTTAACCTTGTACGAGGTGCAGCGCATGAAAAACCGGCTGGATGAATGGTTCATGCAGACCCTTTCGGGCTTGGACCAAAGGGGGGAACGCGAATGAGCACGATCATCATGATGACCTGGAAAGAAATGCTTCGCAAACGCGTCGTCCTGCTGACGCTGATTATGACGCTGATTTTTTTGCTCGCTTTCTGGTTTGTGGCGAGGACCATCGGAATGGAGTTCACCAATGGCAATTTCGAGCCGGGCTCCATGGAGGAGCTGCTCAACGAGTTTATGCAAGGCGCCGTATCGCTGGTCGTCGGATTTTTCTTCGCTTCCTTCGTGATCGCCTTTCTCGCGATCTTCAGCTCCGTCTCCGTCATTGCGGGCGAAGCTGAACAAGGCGTGATGCAGGCGATGATTCCGCGTCCGGTTACGCGTCAGCATTTTTACCTCGGCCGCTGGATCGGCTTCGTCAGTCTCGGCGTCGGTTATGCCCTCTTTCTGTACCTTGCGATTTTAGGCGTGACCGAATACCATTCCGGCGTGCCGGGCAACTGGTGGTCACTCACAAAAGCGTTTCTGCTCTTCGCCTCCGTCGTCCCGCTGCTGGTCTCGCTTGCCATGCTCGGCTCCTGCTATATGTCCGCGATGGGCAATGGCGTGCTCATGACGATGCTGTTCGGTGCGGGCTGGCTTGGCGGCATGCTGAACAAAATCACCAGCGCGGGAGCGTTCGGGAAAGCCGGGGAGACGTTGCACATGATCGCAGGCCTGCTCGATATGGTAATGCCCGCCGATGCGCTGCAGCGCCGCATGCTTGCGGAGATGTTCTCGCTGCAGGACATGATGCCGTTTATCGATCTGGCAAAAGCCGATTCGCTCGGCCCGTTTGCCATCGCCAGCGTGCCGTCCGTTACTTTTTTGCTTTATGCATTGGGTTACTTGCTGATCGCTTTGCTGCTAGGCGTTCGAGCATTCCGCAAAAAGGATCTTTGAGTTCGCAGGAAATGGCGGTGTCGGGGAATACCCCCTGCCCGCCATTTCTTGCTATTGGTCATAAACGCCGCTTAGAAGGACTAAGCGGAAAGTGTCGGCGGGTAACGGTCAGGAGAGGCGTTTAGGCCGGATGGCGGGTTTGTTTTCTTTAAAAGCATGACTTTAAAGCGCCGGGATGACCGTTAGAATGTGGAAATTGCACCCTATGTGCTCTTAGCGTCTTTTTTGTCCATCAGAGCGTAAACGGCTATTGCAGTCCTAGTCCTTTGGCGACGGCCATCCCCCTCTATACGACTGCTTCATAGCCAGACTGCACTTTGTACATCTGACGGCCTCTTTCACTAGCTTCGCTTCTGCCAGACTGCAGTTTATACAGCAGAATCAGCCTTTTAGCGCTCAAACCCATCAACTAGTCCGAATTCTGCTGCACATGTGCATCACAGCTTGCCGACACCACTCTCATGTCAGGTTTCTGAGGTAAAAAGCGCAGCGGAACTTTACACGGTTCTGCCGGCGCTCCGACAAGCCAAAAAAAGTAGGGGCTGTCTCCCGGGACAGCCCCTGCTTTTTTGACCAACTAATTTCCTGCAAGAGGAATATCAATGGTAAAGTTCGAGCCTCCGTACGGTTCGCTTTGCACGGATACCGCGCCGCCCAGCGCGCGTATGACTTGAAAGGAAAAGGTCAGCCCCAGGCCGGTACCGTTGGATTTGGTCGAGAAGTAAATGGTGCCCAGACGTTTCTGCTGCTCCCGGCTCATGCCGATCCCGTTATCCTTGATGCTCAGCCTGACATACCCGCCGTAGAGGGATACGCTTAACGTGACTTTCCCGTCCGACACCTCCGAACAGGCTTCTATCGCATTTTTCACAAAATTCACGATGACCTGCTTCATCTCATCCGGATCGGCCATAATCCATACCGGCTCCTGCGGCTTCGTGAGCTCGATCTGAACATTATGCATATTGCCGTACGGGAGCATAACATCGATTGTATTCTGGAGCAGGTGCAGAAGATCGATGCGTATCTTTTGTTTGTCATGAGGTTTGCCGATGGCCAGGTAGTCGGAGATGACCACTTCCATCCGGTTCAGCTCCTCCAGACAAATGACGATATATTCGTCCATCTTATTCTTTGGCAAGGAGGCGCTTCTCATTAACTTTAAGAAGCCGCTGACTGCGGTAATCGGGTTACGCACTTCGTGAGCAAGCGAGGCGGCAACGTGGCCCATCGCTTCATTTTTTTCTTTTTCCGTATATCGAATAAACAATTCCTTGTCGGATACCGCTTTATCGAATAAGAAGGTGAGCATTCCAATACCCGCCATATAAAAGAGAGGGATAACAACAAGATGGTCATATAAACTGCTTAGTACATAGGCTGGATCGAAAGAATAAATTATAAATCCCGATTGGAGCGAGAACATGACACCCGCCAGCAGCGATACCAGCCACTTCCGGTTCGCCCTCTTGTAAATAGGGGTAAACAATCGGGAAAGAATAAAGGTGCAGGTCAACACGGAGATTCCGATCCATTTCCCCTCTCCGCCTATGTACAAACGGTATGCGATAAATTCGAGCAAAAGGATAATCCCCGTCTGAACGCCGCCGAAGATCATGCCAAAAAACATGATGATATGGCGGGCATCAAAGTAGTACCCCTCTTTTAAATCCAGAGAAAAAGTCATCGCCAGGAACAGAGACAGCATACACGCTACGGTAATAAAATTTTTACTGTAATTTTGTGTTTTGTCCCGGTAGTAGACGTTAAAGCCTACAAACGGCAACAGAACGAAAAGAAATTGCACCATAATTTCCTTTGCGATGTTCACACGGATGCTCCTGTCGGCTAATGTTTGGAATCACATAATAAAGGATCGCTTTCAAGCCTTTGCTGCATTCCTCCGTCTGGCAGACCTCAAAATGAAAAGCCATCATAAGTTCATGATAGCTTTCATTTTACAGGAATATCAATACTGCTTTATTCTCATTTTTTATTATAATATTCTTATTACATTCTGTATTGTATTAAATATAAAATTATTAACTTCATACCTAAAGAAAAAAAACACCAACCCTCCTTCGCGAGAGTCGGTGCTTCCCCTGTTATTTGCGGCGGCTGCGGGCAATTCGGGAATAAATAATGAGCGCGGTGATCAGCATCGCGATAAAACCGATATTATCCGCCGGTCCCGGCTCCATTCCGAATACCATACATAAATTCGTAACCAGACTCTTCACGAGCAGCGCCGACACGATCAGCAACAACGGGCGCATAAAATTATATTTTCTCACCGTTTCTAACACTCCTGCCTGCAAGCAAAATCGGACTGGCCCCCCAGCAGCATCGATAACTGAAATCGCTTTAAAGAGAGCATCCCGGCTAGTATACCAGTTTCCGGCTTGATCGTCGAGTGGACGTTTTGGGCGATTCATTCCGGCCCAAAACGGGTAAAGCTATTAATGTGAGCGAGGTTTCACTAATTCAATCAGAGGAAGGGATGGCGACAGATGAGGACGACAACTGAAAGGCATCATTCTAATGAGGAAGTTATGGAAACAGGCCGCTATGTTTGTGCGGAAGGGGAAACGATGGAGCTCAGGCAGGGCGAGAAATTCCCGATGTGTCCGCGAACGGGCGAGGAGACAACCTGGAGGACCGTCAATCATCAGCACCGGTCCGGCGAAAATGTAACCGCATCCGGAACCTACATGGACACCGACGGGGAGAAGGTCGTGCTTAGAAGAGGCGACATTTTCCCCAACTGCTCGAAATCAGGTAAAGAAAAGACTTGGCAGCATGCTTGACGATATGGCAAGGCAAAAACCGCTTGGCCCTAGGGCCAGGCGGTTTATTCCGTATCGTTCAGCGGACTCATGGCCCGGCAGACACCATCATGATGTCTGTTTTCCCTATTCTTTGACCGAACCGAGAGTGATGCCGTGAATGAAGAAGCGCTGCAGGAACGGATAAATGACCAGCACGGGAATCATGGCGATAAAAATTTTGGCCGCGTTCAGCGTCTGGTTCGACAGCTCGCTTAGCTTCTTATATTCGTCCTCCGTCATGCTGGTCGTATCGATGACCACGACGAGCTGCTGAATATAGGTTTGCAGCGGGTATTTCTCGGCCGACGACATCAGCACGAGACCGTGGAAAAATTCGTTCCAGTGGTACACGATGCTGAACAGCGTGATCGTCGCGAGCACCGGAACGGCCAGCGGAATGAAGAGCCTCACGAGCATATACCATGGGCCCGCTCCGTCTACGAGCGCCGCCTCCTCCAGCTCCTTCGGCAGATTCCGGAAGAAGTTCACGACGAGAATGACATGGAATACCTGCACGCCGCCCGACAGCACGAGCCCCCAGATCGTGTCCATCAAGCCGTAATTTTTCATGACCATATACCAAGGAATCAAGCCGCCGTTGAAGAGCATGCAGAAGACGAGCAGCCACATAAAGACGTTGCGCAGGCGAAAATCCCTCACGGACTTCGACAGCGGGTAAGCCATCAGCACCGTAACCGCGAAATTGATAATGGAGCCGAGCACCACCCGCTGCAAGGAAATGCCGAACGAATTAAAAAATTTCGAGTCGGTCATGATCGTTTGATACGAATTCCAGTTGAAGCCGACCGGCCATAAACGAACGATTCCCGCGGCGGCGGCGGCCTTGTCGCTTAACGAGACGGCGAGCGTATACCAAATCGGCATGATGCATACGAGCGCAATACCGATCAGAACGACGAACAGCAGGATATCAAACAGCTTGGAGCCGTACGATTGTTCCCTAACCATGATCCATGCTCCTTTCGATCAAGCGTAAAAGCTATTTTAAAAAATGCGGTAATTCGCGAACTTGGAGGCGAGCAGGTAGGAAACGACGATTAAAATAAAGCTGACCACCGATTTCAACAGTCCCATCGCCGTCGCCAGGCTGAACTGAAGGTTCAGAAGGCCCGCGCGGTATACCCACGTATCGATAATATCCCCGGTCGAATAGACGAGCGGATTGTATAAGTTGAAGATTTGATCGAAGCCCGCGTTGAGTACGTTCCCCAAGCTTAGGACGGCGAGCAGGACGATCGTCGTCGTAATGCCGGGAAGCGTGACGTGCCACAAGCGCTTCATCCGCGTCGCCCCGTCGATCGCGGCCGCTTCGTACAGCGCCGGATTGATCGAAGTCAGCGCCGCCAAATATATGATCGTGTTAAAGCCGAATTCCTTCCACACGTCGCTTCCTACGATAATATAAGGAAATAAGTCCGCCCTCGCGAAAAACAAGACGGGCTCGATGCCGAACGTTCCCAAGAGGGAGTTGACCGGACCTTGAAATGCAAACACGTCAAGCAAAATTCCCGACAAGATAACCCAGGACAAAAAATGCGGCAAATAAACGATCGTCTGCACCCAGCGCTTGACGATCTGCATGCGCAGCTCGTTCAGCATCAGCGCGAAGACGAGAGGCACGATCAGGTTGCCGATGATTTTCAGCACCGCAATATAAATCGTATTCAATAGAACCGTCTTGCTGTCGGACAGCACAAACATGTATTCGAAGTTTTCCAAACCGATCCAGTCCGATTTCCAAATGCCCGCGCCAGGGTTAAAATCCTGAAAAGCCATCACAATGCCGCTCATCGGGACGATATTGATCAAGACTAGCCAAATCAAGCCGGGCAGAAGCATAAGGTAGTAGTGCTTCTCGAAGCTTCTGTTTCTCATGATTAATCCCACTCCTACTCTGTAGAGTTGAGGCGGCGGAATCATGCATCCCGTTCCGCCGCCTCCTCCGATTGGCTTAGCCTTTCGTTTCCTCTTCGACCTCTTGCGTCACCTTATCTCCGCCCTGCTTCTTCCAATCCTCGACGAACTGATCGAAGGAGTCGACCGGTGCGGCGCCCATAATGATTTTCAGGAACGTTTCGGTCTCCAGCTTCTCCAGGTTCGCCCAGCGGCTTTCCATCGTCTTGGTCTGGGAATAAACCAGGCTGTACACTTCGTTGCGCGGCTCCAGCAGCGGCGCGCCGCCGACGAAGATCGAGTACATGCGGCTCCAGATGCCGATATCTTCGGTATTCCAATATTGGATGTCATTGTTGTCAAACGGCTCAAGCTTCGCTTTGCCGATCTTCGTCGCATCGTCCGCCAGCAGCTTGTAGCCCGGAATGTCCAGGTCGGCCGCCGTCTTCGTTCCGGCCAACACTTCCTTAAGCGCGTTCAGCGAGTACTCGATTTCATCGACCGGCGCGTATACGATCCGTACCGGATAGTGGTTCAAGGAGACGCTTACGTCGAATTTCGCTTCGTCCCGAACGAGCAGGTTCATGAGTTTAAGAGCGGCTTCCGGATGCTCGTAGCCCTTGCGGACCGCAAGGAACTGCGTCGAAGGCGTCGCCATGTGCGGGCTGAATTCGCCGTTCTTGTCAAGCGGCAGCGCAAAGGACTGCCAGTTTGCTTTGGGGTCGTTCTTGACCGCGTCCGGCAGCGGCCAGTAGCCCATCCAGAACGGACCGAAGAAAATGCCCGATTTGCCGCTGACGACCGGCTCGGCCGCGTCCTTGCGAATGCTCAGCTCGCGGTCGATCGCGCCGCTGGCGTACATGTCCCGCAATTTGGCCAGCGCTTCCTTCACCTGCGGCTGAATGGAGCCGTACACCGGCTTGCCGTCCTCGCCTTTCAGCCAGAAGCCGGGATAGGCATTGAAAGCGGAGAAAATCGGATCCAGGCCGAAGGTGTTATTGCTCGAAGCCAGGAAGTTGGCGTACAGCTTGCCGCCTGCCTGCTGGCCGGTAATGCCGATAGTGTCCGCCTGCCCGTTGCCGTCCGGATCCTTCTCGACGAACGCTTTGGCCACCTTCTCCAGCTCTTCTACCGTCTTCGGCACTTCGAGGCCGAGCTTGTCGAGCCAATCCTTGCGGATCCACATCGTGTGAACGGCGTCGCCCCGCGCGGTTACGCTAGGGAGCGCCATCATCTTGCCGTCGAACGTGACCGCGTCAAGCGCGCGGCCTTCGGTTTTCTCGATAATGCCTTTGATGGCCGGAGACGCGTATTTCTCGAACGCTTCCGTCAAATCCTCCACCTGGCCGGCCTTCACCATCTGTCTAAGCTGCGCGTCGTTCACGATGACCAGGTCCGGCAGATCGTCGCTCGCGATCGACAGGTTGACCTTCTGGTCGTAGTCCTTGCCCGAAGCCGTCTGCCAAATGATTTTTGTATCGATATTCAGCTGCTCTTTAATATGCCGCGTATACTGATTGTTCTCCGGCGTATCGCCCTGCGGCAAGCTTTTGTCCGTCGGATCGATTGCCTGTCCTACGTTGATCGTAACCGGGGTCTCGTATTTGCCGAAAGGATCGGCCGTCTCCGCAGGCGCCGCAGTCTCGCCGTTCCCGGCAGCGGCGCCCGATCCCTCGTTTGCATTGCCGTTAGCAGGCGGCTGATTGCCGGAAGAGCACGCGGTCAATGTAATCAGGAGCGCAGCCGTCAATAAGGCCAAGCTATTTTTCGTCGCTTTCATCTTCTATCTCCCCTTTGATCGAATAAGTGAGCCACATGTATAGGATAGCATCAATGA
The DNA here is from genome assembly GCF_020169515.1 of Paenibacillus vietnamensis. Lineage (GTDB taxonomy): Bacteria > Bacillota > Bacilli > Paenibacillales > Paenibacillaceae > Pristimantibacillus > Pristimantibacillus vietnamensis. The sequence continues at coordinate 70,261 of NZ_JAHMHW010000010.1, forward strand.
AAGCGTTCTTACGTTAGAGCTGGCTCCAAGGAATGGGTAGAGCAGTGGCGCAAGTTTCTCCGCGCGGCTAGACGTCTCTCCCCCTTGGCGGCGGACGTTTGCCTACCCCTGCGGCTTATGGCGAAATTCGCTTGGCAGCATGCCCGTATACTCGCGAAATAATCGGCTAAAATACTTTTCGTCCATGTAGCCCGTATGCTCCGCTACCCATTGGACCGATTTATTCGTATGCGTCAAATAATCCTTGGCTTTCTCGATGCGGATCTGCCGCACATATTCGTTGAAAGATTTCCCCGTGATCTCTTTGAAACACAAGCTAAAATAACTGCGGCTCATGTTGACCCGCTTCGCGACCTCCACCACAAAAAGCTGATTGTCCAGCTCTTCTTGAACGATCTTGACCGCCTTCATGACGCAGTCTACGACCTCCTGCGAATAAGGCTGGCTGCCCGCGAATTGCGCGGTAAGCTCGCGGACCGACCGCAGCCAGCCCTCAGCTTCGCGCCAGCTTTCGAACGGCCCCGGCTCCGCGAGGCGCCGGTCCGTCACCGCCGCATACACGCGCTTCCATTCGCTATCGATGGCGTAGAAGAACGGAATGAGCCGGGACACGGGCAGCCGCATCGCCTTCAGCTCGTCCCGGAGCTGCGCGTAGAGCGCGTCGTCATGAATCCATTCCAGCGCCAGCCACTGCTCCCTCGCGCCGGCCAGAGCGTTCTCGTCGGCGTCGGATTCCTTGCCCGCGTCTTCCGGAGAGCGCTCGCTCCGGCTTCCGACCGGCTGATCCTCGTAAAATAAGTCGTTCTGCTTGTTACCTCCGGCCGTGCTCTTCTTCCTTTCTTCCTGAATTCTGGCGTGCACCCTTCCGAGCACTTCCTCGAACCGTTCCTTCTCCAGCTGCACCTTGGCGATATAATCGATCGCCCCAAGCCGCAGCGCTTCCTGGACATACTCAAAATCTTGGTGGAGGGTCAAGACGACGATATACAGCTCCGGAAACCGCTTGCGGGCGCTGCGCATCAATTCGATGCCCGACATGACCGGCATCGCAAGGTCCGTCAGCAGCAGATCGACCGGATTCGCCTGCAGAAATTCCAGCGCCTTCTCGCCGTTGTTCGCTTCCCCGACCACCTGCATTCCAAATTCGTCCCAAGGCATCGCCGATATAAGCCCTTTGCGCACCAGCTTATCGTCGTCCACTACAAGCACCTTAATCATACGTCTCTCTCCGCCTCCAATGCCGGTAATCTTAATATGACGCTTGTTCCCTTGCCTAATTCACTCTTGATTTGCATGCTTGCTTGCCCATCGTAATAAAATTCAACCATCCGTTTCACGTAATTCATGCCGATCCCCATGCCGACTTTCTTTTTCTCGACACGGTCGTTATGCAGCAGCTCCCGGATCGTCTCTTCCGTCATCCCTTCGCCGTTGTCATGGACGGACAGCTCGATAAAGCCGTCGTATTTCACATCCACGCGGATGCTCCCTTGGTCGTTCAAGCCGTGATATAGCGCATTTTCCACGAGCGGCTGCAGGATAAACCTCGGAATGATCCAGTCCAGCACATGCTCATCGGCTTCCACCCGTACATTAAAATCGAAATCGTAGCGGATTTGCTGCAGCGTCAAATATTCCCTCAGCGCTTCAAGCTCTTCCTTTACGGTCGTCTGCTCACCCAGCTTGCCTAGATTGTAGTACAGCAATTTGTTCAGGGAGACGACAAGCTGGTCGATTTCGTCCTGGCCGTTCATCACGGCCAGCCAATGCGCGGTATCGAGCGTATTCATCAGAAAATGTGGGTTAATCTGATAGCGCAGCTTCTCGATTTCAAGGTCCGCCCTGCGCTTTTCCTTCTGCTCCACTTCGAGGAACAATTCACCGATTTGCTGCTTCATTTCCCCGAAATCCCGCAGCAGGTAATCGAATTCCGGAATGTACGTCTTATCTAGCGCGGAATTGAAATCGCTCTGGCCTGCCCTTTTTATTTCCTTATGGAACTTGGTAAGCGGGCGGTACACCATCTTCCACAGCAGCCATGCGAGCAGGAGGCTGATGGCCAGCACCAGGAGGGAGAAGAGGACGATTTGGACGAGCCAGCGGTTCCTCTCCTTGTTGTACTCCGCCTTCGGAATGACGGATACGATGCTCCAGCCCTGGCTGCTCGAGCTCTTGAACCAATAATAATCGCGATAAGCGCCTTGATCGGATCCGGAGCTTTGCCCGGGGAACACGCCCTTCACCGGAAAAATGCCCGGAAGCTCGCTGAACGCGATCGTTCCGTCGCTGCTGAGCAGCAAATGGTGCGAGCTTTTGCTGATCCGGTCGGTTTCCAGTATGTTCTGCGTAAGCTTGAAGCCCGACTCGATGTAAATATAAATATCGTCGCGATCCGGAATGCCGGCCTTTCTCAGGACGGACAGCACGTTATGGTTGTTCAATCCGTCCTGGCTCGTATGCGGGGCATGATACGTGATTTTGTTCGTCACGTCCAGCACGGGGAGCTTGCCCGGATCAAAATGCTCGTTCGCATTCAGATTTTCAAACAGATACGTTCCGTCCTTCGCGGCGTAATACATCGTGAGGCCGATATTCGGGTTGGTGAATGTAATCGCTCCCACTTCGCTTTTGATTTCGTCGGTCAGGCTCCAAGTCTCATACGGCCCGTCCCCCAGCAAATATTGGTCCACTTTCTTCCCTACAGTCCCGTCGAAGGACAGCTGCTGCGACACGTGGCTCATGTTGTTCATCGTGTTCTCAAGTGAAAGCTGGACCTGCTTCAAATTGCTTTGAATGCCCAATTGGATTTTGTTGAACAAGATCGAATCGATCGTCCAATACGAAATCAGCCCGATCCCGATAAACGGGATAAGCGAACTTGCGATAAACAGGGCGACGATTCTCCGTTTAAGGGGCAAGTTTTGAAGATAGGAATAGGCTTTGCTTCTGATCGCATTCATGCCGCTGCATTCATCCTCCCCATGCTTCTGTCGAATAATGTTTGAATACATTATATAGGGTCGAAATGGGTTAAACTAGACCTAAATGGTACTGGGTATTTATCCAATATTGGCATTGCGTGATGAGAACATAAAAAAGGACCGCTTCCGTAGAAGCGGCCAAACCAAATATTCTTATTAAATATTTACCTTTAATTCTAATCTGGAATATCTTTCTTCAAGCTCTTCATCTTCACTAACCTACTAGCTCTACATGAATTCCCGCTAACGTCATGTTCACCCTCCACCTGACGCAATAACCTTCTCAAACTTGCTATACTCCCCCATCCCGTTTGGAGCCTTGCCTAAGTAGGTATAGCCGCACTTGAGGTAAAACTCGTTCAGCCTCTCGTTGCCTGCGACGCAGTCCAGCCGAATCCGGTCCTTCCCGGGAAACCGGATACCCGATTCCGCCCAGCGGACGATCGCTTCCCCGAGATTCCGACCCGCCACTTCGCGGTTCGTGGTCAGCCGATGCAGGTAGATGGAGGACTCATGCCCCTCCTCTCCCCATAGCTCCCGGTCCCACGGACTTGCCTTCTGCATGAGCATGACCATGCCCGCCAGCACACCGCCCCGCCTAAAAAGATACACCTCGCCGCGCCCAATCGCCTCCGGCGTCCGGTGCGAATCCTCGCCGCGCAGCAAAGCGTTCCACTGCGAGGAGCCTTTGCTCTTCAGCCACTCGGCCGTGCTGACCAGCAGCTGCAGCACCGCTTCCGTGTCCTCCGTCTTCGCCTGGTGTACGTGAATATCCGGCTCAATCATTCCAATCGGGTTCATGCGGGTCGACAATGGCATTGCGAGTTTCCTCCCTATTTTTCAAAAAATAGTTGGCTACACCCTGCTCCTTACTTGCCCCTTTTTCCATTCCAGAAACTTCTCAATCGCGGACGATACATCGTCAAAGCCGATGGGCTTGCTGATATATTCATCCATCCCCGCATCCAGAAACTTCTTGTCGTCGCCCTTGATTGCATGAGCCGTAACCGCCACGATAAAAGGGCTCTGCCCGTCCGGCAGCGTCTCCTTAATCGTCCGTGTCGCTTCCATTCCGTCCATCACAGGCATCTGGATATCCATAAAAATAATATCGTACGAATAACGCTTCACGGCTTCTACCGCTTCTTGTCCATTCTCGACTAACGTCGCCTTGTAACCGAGCTTCTCGATCATTTTTTTCAGCACCAGCTGGTTCACGTCATTATCTTCCGCGATCAGAATTTTGGGAAGGTTGTCCGCGGCGTTCTCTTCCAAAAGTGCCAACTCGTCCTGCATCGCATCGGCAGGCAGCTGAAATTGAGCCGTGAACACAAAAGAGGATCCCAGCTGATTCACGCCCGACTCGTACCAGATTTCGCCGTCCATGAGCTGGACCAGTCGCTTGCAGATCGCGAGTCCGAGGCCGGTGCCTTCCGTATTGCGCGTCATAAAGTGATCCGCCTGATAAAACGGCTGGAACAAATGAACGACCTTCTCCTTCGGCACGCCGACGCCCGTATCCCGGACCGTAAATTGGAGACGGATCCAGTCCTGCTCCTGCTTGACGTTTTCGATAGAGATCGCGACCGCCCCGTTAGGCGTGAATTTGATCGCGTTGTTGAGCAAGTTCATCAGCACCTGCTTGAGCTTCGTCGAATCGCCCAGAAACACATTCGGAACGTTCGGATAAACCGATGTAGTGATTTCCAGATTTTTTTCAAGCGCTTTCGGCAAAATCACATTTAACGTTTCGGACAAAACGGCCCGCATATTAAATTCTTCTTCCACCAGCTCCGCCCTGCCCGCTTCGATTTTCGAAAAATCCAAAATGTCGTTAATGATGCGAAGCAGCGTGTCTCCGCTTTTTTTGATGATATGAACGTATTCCGTCTGCTCCGTATCCAGATCCGTGTCCGCCAGCAATTCCGTCATGCCGATCACGCCGTTCATCGGGGTGCGGATCTCGTGGCTCATCATCGCCAGAAACTCGCTTTTCGCCTGATTCGTCTTCTCGGCCGCTTCCTTCTCGATGATCAGCCTCTTCTGCTCGGTCATGTCTTTGGCGATCAGGTAGTAGCCTACATTTTTATTGTTAATGAGGATGGGGGCCAGCGTCGCCAGCACCTCGATCGGGTGGCCGTCTTTATGGTAAATGACATTGATGCTTTGCTCGATCTTGGCAAAATCCTTGCAGCCCGACAGAATGTCGGTTACATTATCCTTGCCGATAATTCTGGACAGGCTTGTCCCGATCAGTTCAGGGATTTTGTAGTCCGTCAGCTGCTCCACCATCTGATTGCCGTTTATAATATTGCCGTCCAGGCCAAAAGACAGGATGGCGTCGTGGTTATATTTTTTCAAGGAAGTGTAACGCTCTATGCTTTCCTGGAGCTTCAGCTCCGCGGCTTTGCTCTTCGTAATGTCGATCACCTGCGCGATGTAGTACAGCGGCCTGCCGTCCGTTTCATCGTGCATGAGCGATACGTGCAAGGAAGTCCAGATCGTGTTGCCGTTTTTATGCAAATACCGTTTTTCGGTTTCATAAACAGAAGCGCCGACCTCATAGGGAAAAATAAATTCATCCGTACGTAGCGTCTTCATTTCCTCTTCCGAATAACCGAAGATTCCGCACATCATCGGATTGACGCTGATCCACTGCCGTTCCATCGAGATGATCGCGATTCCAATCGGCGCCTTCTTATAGACATGCTTGAATAGAGCCTGGTGGTCAAAACCCGCATTTTGCTGCATGCTCTTTCCTCCTTATCTGTGTATATTATACAAGCTGATCCCCCATATACGAAATACCCGCTTCCCTATTTGGGGAAACGGGTTTTGAAGGAATGATTGCACTAGGGGTTCGAGCCGTTTTCGTGCTGGTTGAGGGTGACGGAAAGCTCCTGATGCCCGTCTGATACGGCGACTGAGAATTAGGCGTCCAACGTCCGATCAGAAAAGAATTGAAAGGTCAAATACTGCGCCGCGGCGATGAAATGAAACATTTTATCAAAAAAACGGCTATCCCTCCGGTCGCATTGGACCTTATGGGAAGCCGCTTTGGGCCATTCTATTGCTTGTTCCTGTACAAGCCTTCGGCAAGTGTCTGAATGACATCCCGCTTAGCCAGCTTGTTCACCCATCGGGCGGGGATTCCGTCGATTCCGTAATAAGCTCCCGCCAGCTGCCCATACACCGCTCCCGTCGTATCCGCGTCATCTCCCAGGTTAACGGCAAGAAGTGCACCTTCTTCGAAGGAGCTGGACTTGTAAAAAGCCCACAAAGCCGCTTCAAGCGACTTAATCACATAACCGGAACCTTGGATGTCGGGTGGTTCGAGCTTGCGGTAGGAGCCATTCCGAATCTCTTCCACGCGCGGCGCAAGAGCTTCCCCGTTCACCCATTCCGCAAAAGGAGCACACTCCAGCAGCTCCTCCTTTGACCAGCCGGACAATGCTCCCACGATCAGCGCAGCAAAAAATCTGCACGCATCTACACACTCTTCCGCAGCGTGCGTCGTTCTGGAGCTCATGGCCGCATAACGGATAGCAGCTGCCGGATCCATCGCCCAAAACATCGGCACCGGCGCCAGCCTCATAATGGACCCATTCCCCGCAGCCATCGGACTTTCCGAGCCGCAATAACCTTCGCCGCTGCGTTCAAAATGGAGAATCGCTTCCCTTGTAGCATTTCCGATATCAAAGCAGACACCATTGCTGCTCATATAGCAATCCCTCATCCACCTCCGGTAACGTGTCATCTGATCCACTGGATCAAATCCACGCACGGCCAGCAGGCTGTCCGCCAAGCAGAGCGCCATTGAAGTATCATCCGTCCACTCCCCGGCCTTCAGACCGAAGACTCCCCCGCCTACCATATCACTCATTGGCTCGAATGTACCCGGCGCACTGAATTCAACCGTAGTGCCCAGCGCATCTCCCGCCGCCAAACCAAACAAACATCCCAGATAACGGTCCAGGCTCAAAGCTGCAGTTTTACTCATAAGTGATGCACCTCCTCATTCCATCATATATCCCGATTAGAGATAGCGCGAGAGTCTTCGTACATGGAGGAAAAGAAAAAAGACATTGCTAGGGTTAACAATGTCTTTCGTTTCCATATATTTTGTCACCAAGTTAGGCTGCCTTAGTGGAACGAAATCGCATCTAACGCTCGTTTTACCTTTTTCGCAAAAACAAGTGGTCGATCCACGGCTTCAATATTGATATAGATGAGCTGTGGCCGATCAAATAGCCATTCGTTATGAACAGACGAAACTATAATTCCTTGTTTACGAAGGGCCGTAAGAAACGGATTGACTTCTCTCTGCAAGAGAGCCGCCCTGCCTAAACAAAGCGCTTTTCCCGTACTAACGTTTAATGATTCGAACGAAAAGGAAGAGGTCACTCGAAATCTTTTACCCAATATCTTTGATTTGATCTCATCTCGATTAATGGTAGAGACACATTTCCCACCAGCAAAGCCAGACTGACCCCCGATAATCCTCGAAAACTTCTCGCAAAGCGTGCCGTTACATTTCATCCTTCTTGTCCTCCCCCTTTTTCATTTATGGTATGACGATAGGGGAAGGTTTGAAACGGATGGTTGTCTAATACGATGCTGATGTGCTTTCGTATAGGCGCTATTTTTTGTACGTAACGACCTGAATACTTATTTCTTCCAAAAAATCTTCTTTAATGCTTCCTTAGTTTCAACCTTATAAGCCGTCATTAAAAAGTAACAATTGATTGCTGTTGTTGCTGCTAGTATTGCAGTTGCATAACTATTTCCATAAAATATTAAATTCAATACAAGCATTATTAAAGATCCAGCCACTAAAGAAAATGTAATAATAAAAAGAGTACTCATGCAACCAACCTCGCTGATTTTTTTCTCTCAAATGCCTCTTAACTTAAAAGATATTTATCTTGAAATTTTCTTACATATTTTCTTCTAAGCTCTGTTGAACGTTCGCTGATTTGTACTTCAGTTCCTGCAACATCTTTTCCCAAATAATCAGTTGATCATGTAGACTTGGCACAATAATATTGCTCATTACATTTTCGTATTCCTTATGTAGGTTTAAATTGTTTTGAGGATAATTGATGCCACCCTTTCCTCCGACAACCAGAGTTCATGAGATTTCATATTCCCTATACATATGAAATTTCCTCTTAATATCACAGCGCATTTAAAAAATGCTCGAACGTTAGGCCGAGAATTAAATTCTTTAAATTAAAAACCACCGAATTTCTCCAGTGGTTATTTGGATTCTCAATGATTTGATTTTTCAGAGTCAAGGTCCTATAACTGCTGAAAATTATCCACGACGAAAATAACCTCCTCCTTCACTTTTGGAAAGTTGTGTTAGAGCATTTGCATCGCCATCCCGATAATACGTATCAACATACGTTCCATCGGATCTCATGTAGCCATCAACCTGATGAGGGTCAACAAACTCCACATTCGTGCCACTAGGAATTTCCATAGCATCGAACACATCCAATGCGTCAATTGCATCAGCTATTGCTCCAATACCCAGAAAGCCAAGACCTAAAAATGCGCCTCCTTTAGCAATTTTAACACCATTTCCTTCGATTATCCCATCAATAATATTCCCAACATGCCGTATAGGAGCTATAGCGATATTATAAGCAATATCTATGATAGTCGGTTTCTTCATCTTTTCTAATTCCTGAATTGCATTGTTACATTTCATCAAAGAAGCTTCGAGCTCACTTACAATTTTTTGACAGTGTGAGATAATGTTCTTAAGATAGTTAATCCTTTTATGGTATAGTTTTTTAAAAGACTTCTCGTATCCCCATAGCTGACTATCCTGATGCATCGTTCGGATAGTCTGTTCAGCAATGGAGATTTGCCTGTTGTAGTGGTCCACTGCTTGATTCAGGATGTATTTAGTCCGCAAAACTTCGTCAATCTTTTGTAATGCCTTTTTACGTATTCGTTTATCTTGGTAATGATAAAATCCCTCTGCAATAACAACCAAGGGCTTCTTAAATTGAAGAAACTTATTACTCTTATATTTCATATAATTATAGTGTTTAGTAAAAGAATCATTCATTCTTATAAGTACGTCTCGCATTTCCTTACGCTTTCCTCTAGTGTGCTGTCTTCTTGGATAAAACCGATTTATCACTCGCATGACCTTTTGTAGTCCGATAAATGTTCGAATTAGAAGAATTAGCGCAGTAATAATACCTAATAATACAATAGTCATCTGAAGGGGGGAGAAATTCAATATAATTTCTACAATAAAATGAAAATAACCATAGTCCTCCACCATATACAATAACTCCCTTTGTATTGATGATTTAGTGATTATATGACTTATGACAATAAATATTTTAAGATATATGGATGCTATCTTTTCCATACATGGGCCGCTACTTGATCTGATTGCCTCTTGTTCCTTCCAATTTATTGCCTATATACCCCAACAAAGTGTGGACCGCACTCCACATAAGTAAATTTTTACCATAGGAGGGATCCTTACTTTGCCAGCAAATTAATCCATAAAAAGATTCCATATACCGTTTGTAATGCGTTGCCACCCAGGATAAAAGCAAGCAGGCTCCGTCCTCACGGTAACGTCTAGGTCACAACCTCATCATTACACGTGGCATCCCTTAAAAATTTAAAAAGTAATTATTCAATTTCATCTCAATCTGCTCCCGTAACCAAAGTTCAGTTCTCCATCTACGAGGGTGAGACCAATAACCTGATTTATCCTCGGCATATAGCACATTCGGCAACGACCTGGACCAATTCTGAATATTTCTCTGCTTCTTTAAAAATAATTTTTTAACAAAACCCATAATAACAAATTGATCATTTCTTGCCTGAAGGAAACTATTAAATTCAGACTGACCATTCATCCAATGCTCATTCAAAATCTCTTGTTGTTGTATACACGACAATGCCAGTTCAGCTTGATGATGATACTTTTCCGCGTCATCTCCCTTTGGCTGGACCACTGCCGACAAATTATAAATATCGATGCTTCCATTAAGCATGGATCCAGACGCACTTGCGGAGGACTGCAGAGCTTGAATGATATTTTGCATGGTTACATCTGGATGTCCTTCCACTTCTAGCTCATCACTTCCGGTTCCATTACAAAAATCCATCCAAACGTGATTAGAAGACTCAGGGGAAAAAGAACCAGGATTGCTCATAATAACCAATCCATGAGTTTGCTCTCCTGGTCCAAAAGTAATCTTTGTTTTCTTTCGTACAAAAACATAACCTAATGAGTCACAATAAACACGATGCATAACAGCAGTTACCTTTTGGTTATATTTCCTCATCAACTATCTTCCCCCTGTTCAGAAGAATTGGATAAATTCAGTATAGCACAGTGATCTGTTCAGCCGCTGTCAGGGAACGCACGTTCATAACAAAACAAAGACGACTATCAAGTAATAGCCGTCTGACATGATGCGTATACTTCTTATGCTATTGAAAAGCTTCTTGCCCAAGAATGACCCATCTGCACTACTTAAGAAGGTACATAAATTCTCTTCAGCGGAATCAAAGCTTGCTTATCTACAGGCATCTTATCGTACCATTCATTGATTAACTGAACTATTCCAGCTAAATCTAACAACTTGACTCCATTTTGCTGTGCCGAAGATCTTGCCGCGGCCGTAAATCCTCCAGTAGATACGAACAAGCAGCTAGCACCATGTGGATTTGCACCAATCAATTGTTGTACTTCAGGCCCTCCACTTGCGGCATGCCTGTGCTTTACTTGCACTTTGATTATTGGATTTTCAAAACCAAAAGCATCACGATGTGCCAGTACATCCACACCGCCGTCTGGACCTTTTGGACTCACTGTAACTTGGTATCCCATGGCTTGAAGTAAGCCTGCAATTAATTCTTGCATTTGCCAAGGATCGAGTTTATCAACTAAGTCCTCAATCATTGTCCTCGCCTGCTCTATGAACGATTCCGTATCATATTCATTAGCTCCATCAACCTGATCTATCTCTGGCTGGACAGGTGCCCCCGCCAATAAGCCTAGTAACTCTTGACCCCAATCATCAACACGGAAGACCGTTAATATACCCCCTAAAGAATTCTTTGCTCCCTGTGAGAGTAGATCGCGGGATATTCTTTTATGATCCCAGGCTACAGAAATTACATTAGGATAATAGGAATCAATTAAATCCGGACGATACTCAGGGGCTCTAGTAACCGTGCCCAACAGATATTCTCTTGTTTCTTTGGAATATGTAATTATTTTATCATTTACTTCAATCTCACTATAAAAGCGCCAGACTTGACTAGCCCAAGAAAGCCTTGTACCAGGTTTATTATCCGAATATACAATATGAGCTTTTTCAACAAGTTTTTCTTTAGTTTGGTACGATCTAGGGTTCCCTATTGCTGCCCATCCAATAGAAGCTACTTGTTTACTTTGCCATTGTGGTATCAGTTCATTGTTATCTCCAGCTCGCACCATCCACCATTTCATCATATGCATGATCTCCTTTCTAGGCTATTCGAAAATACTCGCCATCACTTCAGTCTCCACATCCAGCTTACGGCTGGATACGACAATAGAAGAAGCTAATTCCTGTTTTTCGCTTAGAATTCGATGGACGATCTGTTCAACCGTTCCCGATTTGAGTATATTGTCTTGATCGGTAACGATTGGATAATACACTTGCACGGGTCTTTCCTGTCCAATTCGGTACACACGATCGGTTGCTTGATTCTCAACAGCAGGATTCCACCAACGTGTATAGTGAATTACATGGTTTGCTGAAGTAATCGTGAGCCCCGTGCCTGCCGCTTTCGGAGACAAAATCATAACATCAAAACCAGGTTTTCTATTAAATTGGTCAACTACGCTTTGTCGACGTTCTGTCATACCGTTAATAATTGCCGGGTTAATATCGAACTGTTCGCGGATCGCATCTCTAAGGAGTTCCTGCATTTGACGCAATTCAGTAAATACGAGTACCTTTTCCCCTTTTTGCTGCACCTCTTTTATGATCTGCATTGTCTTATCCAGCTTCGGTACCGAATAAACCGGTAACGTCTTATACTGCTCCAATACTAATCCGGGGTGAGAACACAGTTCGCGCAGCAGCTGAATGGCTTGAAGGCCGCTCATTTTTTTATTTTTCACTTGAGATACAACTTCGGAATAGAGCTGTTTCTGCTCTTCACCCAATAGTACAGGCACTTCCATTGAAGTTTTCGAAGGGAGCTGTCCCGCCAATTCTTCGGACTTTGTCCTGCGTTTATAAACCATGGATATACGAGCAAGCAACCGTTGTTCGGTAATCTGGTCCCTCTCATCCGCTTCGAGCTTATCAATAAACTCCTTCTTAAAGTCGCTTAAGCTTCCTAACAGACCTGGTTGTACATAATCCAAAATAGACCATAATTCACTTAATCCATTTTCAACAGGTGTACCGGTAAGTGCCAGCCTGAACTTTGTATTCATCGCTTTAATGACTTTGCTCGCTGCAGTTGATGGATTTTTAATCGCCTGCGCTTCATCGCAAATAATGGATTGCCATTCTATCTGTCCGAATGCCAATTGATCTCTTACCAAAGTTTGATAGGTGGTAAGAGTAATACCGGTCTTTTTCAATACTTCCGGGTCCTTTACTCGTGAACTTCCCCCATGAACATAAATCTCTTTTGCCAGTGGTTTGGCAAACTTCTCGATTTCTCCGACCCAGTTTTCAATTAGCGTCTTAGGCACCACGACTAATGTTGGAGTCAACTTTCCGATTTGATGAAGATATGCTAGCAAAGAAACAACCTGAATCGTTTTTCCCAAGCCCATATCGTCAGCAAGCAGAGCTCCAAGATTACGATAATGCAGTGATTTCATCCAAACATATCCGTCCTGCTGGAAGGGTTTTAAGGTTGCTTCGAATATAGCCGGAGGCACTTTATCCAGCACGCCCTGGTCAACCATTTCCTGCCGCGCAGTTAAAATCGGCTGATTGAATTCCAATTGTCCGATATTCTCGAATATTTCTAGAACATAAGGGAGCTTAGTTACATCAATTCGAGACTCGTTACCCAGCGTTTGTCGCAACCGTTCAGCAGCTTCTGAGAAGGAACCGGTATTGGAGGGGATTTTAATCCATTGTCCATCCACTTGGAAATACTCATTTTCCGAAGCCGATGATCCTAATAAAGATTGAAAATCTTCGGAAGAATAGGATTGTTGAATCTCACCTTCACCGTCTACTATGGAAATCCCTGTCTCCAATTCAAACCAGCCGCGCCCTTTATCCGAAGCATGCACATACGGCTGTGCTTTGTACACTCGTATACCTAACGCTTTAACACGCTCTCCAAAAAGAGATAGATCAAGCCCTTCGACATCAGGAAGATAAGCTTCTGGATTCTCGGCAAAGCGCGGTATATCTTGTCCCTTGATAGGATCTATATTTCGAATTTCTTTGGCCTTCTTTATAATCTCTGGAGAAACGAATATTTTCCCGTGCTTAGGATCGCTGGCATACGCAAAACTTCCAGCGCTCATCTTTTCTAACAACTCTGCTGGGACTTCATCACCAGACAGATAGAGTGGATTTAAATCAATCTGTTCTCCGCTGTAATTGATCGTGATATCGAAGCCGTCTGCAAATTTATAATCTTGCTTTTCTAGATAGGCATCCATTGGAATATTCAACCGTCTAGCAGTAGAGCGTATCTCTGCCACGTACTGGAAAATGCGCTCTTTGTCCATCGCGGCGGGCGCTTGGTTGATTAATTGTTGAAGATGGTATTGTTCCGGTTGCATGAGAAGCCAATTACGGTCAGGAAGTCTTAACCATGGGCCACTTGATTGCGCCGTCCTTTCAAGATGCTCCCATCCCTCATATTGCTTTTTTAATACAAATTGAAAATGCGATGAACCTACAGCTCCTTCATGTCCTAAGATAAGATCGAGCTGTACAGGTTCAGTAACCTCCAATAGCTCCCTAATCTCTTTAGGAGCCTCGATCAGCTTCTCGTAAGGAAGCATATATCCTTGTTCAACTTCAACTAACCATTCCTCGAACCACATCGTTTCGATTAGTTCAAGCGTCTCAAGCGCTGGTTGCTGTCTTAGCTCTGCAACTGTCATATTAACAGGCAACGAAATTTGTTCGCTTTCTTGCCCACGAAAAATTCGAATCATGAGACCCTGCGCATGTTTTTCGAAAACCCACTGTACCGGGACATATGCAGATTGCTTGTTCTTGCTAGATATGCGATTAAACCAATTCATGTTATTTCTCACTCCGAATAATCATAGTAGCCATCCAAATATTCTTGCATGTGGTGAGTGAATTTTGCAGTCCATGTTTCATACGGACCTATATGACGGAGTCTATTAATAAATAAAGACTCTCCATTTCTAATCTTATCTGTAATTTTTAGTAGACTTTCTTTCACTCTGGTACTTTTTCCAGCAAATTCAGTACCTGTAGTTTGACTTAATATAAATCGATCAAATCCACGCTTATGATAAAAGTAAGAGGCACCCATATCGCCAAACTCAACTACAACAAACTCATTGAAATAAATAAAAGCAACTTTAGGATCATTCCTGCCTTTTAGTTGCACGACATTGCTAATGTAGTGAAAATATTTCTTCCAATACTCAAAACGGCGGTTAGTATCCCCTTCGAAGAATTTTTTTAATTCTATTTCAAGAAGCCATCTGTTTACTTCGTTAAAGGCTGATTCAGAGAGAAACGCCCAATCCGCCATTCTCTCTCTTGGGTCATGCAGCCGGATAATAGCCTGTTCCAATATTTTGGGATGAAAGTGTTCGTGGTCTCTGGCTTCAAGATAAATCTTAATTATATTCTGATATTGATGCATCGGATAGCGATCAAGCAACTGGCAGATAAATGACTCACCATCACGCCGAATCACGTCATCCTTTTTAAGGCACTCACGAAGCATCTGATACATAATAAAATCTTCAATCGGCGACTCCGACTTAATTTTTATCGTCTTTAATAATTGCTCTGTCTTCATATTTCCATCCATAAATAGATGAACTAATCCATGAGCAACGCCAGATTTATTGGTTAATGCATCTGTCAACCTCTTAATCATCGCATCATTATTTATACTTAAAAAATCAAATCGCTCGACAGCAAAAAATCTTCTAAGCAAATCATGAACGAATATATTTTGATAGTCGTGCTGGAATATTCCCCAAACATAATTTCCAATCATTGAATTATAGCGATGACTGATCAGCAAGTTTATTTTTTTCTGCGTATCATTGGATTCCGTATTATGCGGGAATTGATAAAGGAGAACCATAATGTCTGTTTTTTTCAACTGTAGTGCCAATGCTTCGATTTCAGCTTCTGGTGTCCGGCGAATTAACTCCAACAGTTTTGGCAATCTCATTCCGCTAATCTGCGATGCGGTAAGCAAGTCGATATCTTCATAACGCTTCTGCACTTGTTTTCTTGCCTCGGACAACTTTTTAGGAGTAAAGGTGAAGTTAAAAATATAAGTATTATTGTCCATCTTTCACCATCAGCCCCTGAAGCTTCTCCAATAATTGCTCGTCCTTGAGACGAAACTTAAATTCAACTCGCCTCGATTTATCAAGATCCATTTTACCTTTATCGTCTAAAATTGGAACACTGAAGGACCTTCCGTTTGCAGTCACAACGGTTTTTAACTCCTCCTGATATTTGAATTTTGGAAATGAAGGATTAAATACCTGTTGTACAACGGACAATGCCCGATCTTGAGAGAGCTTCAGGTTATACAAATATCCTCCATCACTATCCGTATGCCCCTCCACAATGATTTGGGCAATTTCATCGCGAAATTGATCAGATAATAAGATATCTATGTATCTTGGAATAAATTGAATAAGGTATTCATTTCCGTTGGCAGAGACTGTACTGCTTTTCTTATCAAAAAACACACCACCAGAAAAACGAATGGCTCCCGTCTGCTGATCAATTTGCAAATCCAGGTTGGAGTCTTTGAAAGCAGCAACCAACTCTTGAATAATTTTGGACTTGACGCCAATAACGTCCTCTATTAGTTTATTCTTTTGACTTATCGCATCCTCTTTCTGCTTTATGGCTTCTGCCGTTTTCTCCATGGCTTCTTTCTGCTGCTCATAAGCATTCTGAGTATCATACATTGTCACCATGATAACTAATGCAAAAATAATTAGCAGTGCCGACATAAGATCCGTATATGAAATCCAGGAGCTCTCCTTCTCTTCCTCATGCGCAGTTATTGAATGGCGTTTTAAATTACGAAAGCCTCGTGCCACCGCATATCTTCCTTTCTCTACATATTAGACGCGGCACGTTTGGCCTGCTTATTAATCTCCGTAACAGATAACTTAAGTTCCTGAATGACCTCCGGCAATTCGACTAATCCTTCACGCATAGAATCTACGCCTTTTGCCAATAGGTTTACGGATTTCGTTAGCTCTTCGTCAAATTGCTCAAACGTCCTCATAACTCCGCGGTGCATATCATCTGCGAACTGATTCATAGAAGTACCTAGCTGTTTGTTCATTTTCGTCATAACATCGCTGTTCTCTTCCCACACAGTGGTCATTATTTGAACACGTTCGTCCATCGACTCTACTTGCCCAACAAGATCCTCTTGAATATGCTCAACTAATTGGTCCACTCGTGTACGTTCGTCTATCGTTTGCTCCAGCAAGTTGCTGACCCCGGCCTGCAGTTCAGTAAACAATGAAGCATTATTTTCAAATCGGACAACCAATTGACCCAGCTCTATACCTGATTGCTTTGCTAGTGTTGCCTGTTCTGAGAGAGCTGATACCAGCAATTGCTGGCTTTCTGACATATCGGTCATCCTACGCAAGTTCTGTTCCAGATGAGATTGAACTTCGGCTTGTAGGTTAGATTGGGAGACGATTGTTTCAACATTTAATTGCAATCGACCCATGTGATCATCAAAATGATTATGGAATACATTTCGTTCTACAATCATTCGATCAAGAAGATCCGTCACAGCAATTTGAAGCTCACTATTCTTCGAAGTAGTTTCATTAAGCTGAGAAACCGTGCCTTCTAGCACTTTTTGATAATCCGTAATATTTTCCGTATAATGATGGATTTCTTCTGTTAGAACAGTCGTTTTCTCCACCATCTCAGATTGATGCTTGGCAGACTGCTGCATCGAATCGACCAATGCACTCATCTCTTCATGAACACGCTTCTGCCATTCGACGGTCGCTTGAAGTGCCTCACCTAGGTTTTTCATGTGCTCGCCCGTAATTTCATTTAAGGAGCTCATTACTTCAGCGGTGAGCTGTTTTACACCATCCATTTGATTGGCACTGGCGTTCGTAATCAACTCCCCCATTAACACCTGTGTTTGCTCTAAAGGAGGAAGAATTGACTGACTAAGTGCATCAGTAAAACCTGTCATCATTTGCGGAATTAATTGTTCGGACATAAAAACCTGGAAATCCTGCATGTGCTTCTCTTGATTTTGGAGCATACGAAACAGAACGGTGCTCTCTTCCTGAGTTGGAAACGCTTCGTCCATGTTTTGTCGTATGTTATGAAAAGTGTCTTGGAGTATTGGAAGGAACTTCTTTTTGTCAAAATACTGCCATAATCCTGACGAAGCTATTCCTGCCATAGAAGACATAAATTTAACTGTCATGCCGCTAAGGAGCAATCCTATACCACTTTTCATGGCCGCAGAATCTCCATTTGGATCTAAGCCCGATACGCCTGATGCAATCCCAAGAAATGTACCAAAAATGCCCATTGCAAGAAATAGTCCTGGAATTAAATCCGCAAGTTTGCGCCTGCCATACTTTTGAATAAAATTCTCCTCATGAAAGTAATCGTACACGTCCGGAGTAATACTTACACCATTACGCTGATAGTCCATAAACTTTTTATAAAAGGTTCGCCAGCTAGGCTCCACGGATTTCACGATGTATTCGTTATCTTGTTCCTTAATCCAATCATCCATGCTATTGAATCGATCTATCAAGCTTTCTACACTTTTTAACTTTTCTACTTGAGCTGTAATAGTCTCTGATGCAACTTTAGCCTTACTGTATTTGGGATAGATTTTATAATAGTGAACACCACCAAATACCAACATTCCTGCAATATATGCAGCGTAAAAATACCAAGTTGTAAAGAACGACACAAAACCCATTCCATTCATTCCCCCGTAATGAAAATTATCCCTTCCTTGTCTTTCGACGCAGTATTAACTAATTCCTTTTTCCTATACTTTTGTCAGATAATTAAAAAGGTGCACATGACTGCGCACCTACAAGCGATTTTTTATTACATCGTATTTATCTCAATTGTATTTAATGATGACGAGATGTCATTTAATTTATCACAGACATCACTTAGCGAATCATACAATCCATTGCCTTTTATACCATCTAGTTTATCGCAAACATCAGAAATTGAATTATAAAGACCATTTCCCTTTAATTCTTAAGCACATTAATAGAATATACACTTTACGAAGGCAAAAATAAATACCTAAAATTCCAAAAACTCCGCTTCGTTATTAAGCCACTCCCGCTCTTCCCGCTTTAAATATTTCTTGATCGTAGCCATCATCTTTAGAGGATACGGCAATGCCGAAGTCGATTCAAATGTGATACATAATTCCCTTAAGCTATGGACCATCCATGCCAAACGATTCCGTTCCTCAACTTCCATTTCGCCCAATGGCATATACTCCACAACACGAGGCTGCTGGAACGCGACGCTTGGGTTATACAGTTTGGTCATGATTTTAGCCAATCCCTTTTGAGTTTTAGCCTTTGCACCAACACCATAATAAAGACCGCTAGTACCGTCGGAATAAACGCCAGTTGAGAATGACATCGGTTCAAATCCATAAGCTGGTACTTCATCCGTCGAGTTGATTCTTATAAACGTTATGCCATTGTCTAATTCAATCCATGGAGACAGCGGCGGATTGTAATTCGAATTTATTTTCCCGTTTTGCATTCCCACTAGACCTTTGGAACGTAAATCCGCCGCGACAAGAACTATGATCTCTCGTCCTTGTAACCTTTCCTTCCGTAGTTGTTCATCAAACCATCTAGCTACCTCTAATTTCCCTTGTTCATTTAATTTGGGGATAGGATCAAAAGCTTCACATTCAAATACGACTTGTTGTAATGAACGCCATTCATCCATCCCCCTGCCTTTAACATACAACGCTCCATATTCAAGCTTTGTCAGAACAGGATATATTCCTCTATCCAATTGAATAATGTCATATGCAAGAACAGGTCTTTCCTCCCCAAGAGTAGCGGCCGTCTTTAATTCTACAATTCCCGCATCTCCCAATAAATCCAATATTGCATTAAATACTCGATGCTTGTAATTCGATTCATCTGATTTATTTCGCTTAGACTTCTTTTCTGAATCAGAAGAATATATAAATTGTGTTAGCCTTCCCGCCCTTCGAAAACCTTCTCGAACCGCTTGCTTCGGATCTTTTCCCTTGTCCCATTTATCTTTACGTAGAATCTCAATTAGCGACAGTGTAATTTCTTCTGATTCGATTGGCCTTTTCAGATTTTGAGCGATCTTTCTTGCTCGATGCTCATAAGCAAGGTTACCATGCTGTTCCTGCTCCAAAGAGTCAACATAATCTAAACGATCGCATTTCTTTATAATTAAATTGTTAGCTGAAGGAGAATTAAGCTTGAATTGACCAGAATCATCTTCGTGAACAATATGAAGCCCATTATATTTTTTCTCTCTTAAAGCCACTATAACTTCATCAAATAACTGCTGAGGTCCCCAAACCTCGAGAACAAGATCCTTCTCATGAGAACAAAGCAAGGCTGGAGGGTAGGCAACTTTAAGCTGCTTCTTTTGGGATCGGACTGGTTTTGATACCAATGACAATGAATCTAGTGAGCTCCATTCTTGAAGCTCATACCTTACCATTTCATAGAATCTCATTTTCTCTTCGATGCTAATTCCAGACTCCAACCAAAGGGGATCAAATAGTCGTGTGTTATGTACGATTAGTACATGGGGATTCTGATTTTCACCATAATTCTCGGGATCAGTCAGAATATCTTCCGATTGAAAAGATTTGCCCCATAGCACATCAAAAAACAATTGATCCAGTCCTGTGGACCACCGTGTATATGGCGCCTCATTACCATCTCGCCGAAAGGATAAGCTGGCATATGAGCGAATATCAGCTTCTCCTCTCCTATAGAATGGGTTATCCAATGAAACCAGAATTGTACTGTTAATTCCCCCTTTAATGTAACGTGTATCTTGAGGCTCCGTTACAAAACGCCGTATTCCAGAGGACACCAATAATAAATGACGATCTCCTTCACCGCCGCGCGTTTTTAGACGAAATCGTACGACATAAGAAAATGTCCCTGAACTGATTGTAATCGGCCTAGACATACACTCCGCATGACCCGATGCGTACACTTGTGAAAATTGCAACGGAATCGGCGTATCGTTCACATTCAGATTTAAAATTTTATCTGTCTGACAGAAACGATGTGCTACAACAGCCGGAAAGAGAGAATAGATCAATCGATTATCACGTTCCAATGCTTCTCCTATGGATTTTTCTTTCCACTGTACAGAAGAGGTATCGATTTCTGCCGTTAATTGAATCGCATTGTTTTTTGCAATTTGCAGAAACCACCCCTGTGCTATGGCTATTATTAAATCAACAGGAATTGGTTTAGTTGCTATAATCCAAGGCTTGGCACTATCCAAATAAAACTGATGGTTGATCCAAACGATATGCGGGAAAATACTTTGCAGTTTAATACCCAGCGGCTTTACCTTGATCGCTAACCCCTTATCTCTTTTGATCTCATCCCTTTGAAATTGAAGAATGAATGCCTTCCACACTGAAGGCATTTCTAGCTGATAAATCATTTCATTTTCCCATTTTGATAGATCCGTATCAAAGGCATAAAGCTGCAACCTAGTATTTTTTGATCTACTCATCATCTTCCTCCGTTTCTAACGCCTTTTGAATGCTTGTGATAAATGGACCATACAAACTCTGAAATGCAGGATCTTTTTCATGTTCCACCATGATTTTTAGCCAGTAGTCCATCATCGATTCACCGTCCGTAGTCCTCATAGGCTGAGCCATGAATTTTCCATCGCAATAAAACACTCTTGCATTTGTGCCGTTGCGTAATAAACGTCCTATCGTTTGCCAGATGGGAACAAAAGTATACCAGGCTATAATTTTTCTTTCATAAGGTTTAAGCGTTGTCCAATAATCTGGTTTACTATATAAGCGATGGAGCTTGCCATTACTATCTTTACGGATTAATGTTAATGCTTTTTGATAAGAATGTCCCTCTTTCCCGATTCTTCCAGATATCCCTGACAATCCAGCGTGCAAAAGCTGAATTAAATAAGTCATGTCATGAGGGATAGGGTACGGTCGAACCATAAAGAAAACGGATCCAAATAACGAAGACTTATTTTTATCCAAAATATTGTACCCTCGGCTTATCGCCTGCAATGGTGCAATTAATACATCCGCTGTCTCTTGAGAAAAACGTTCCAGTTCTGCTCTTGAATACTCAGCTTCATTGAGAGAATCAGGATTTCTGCTTAACTGCCTAAATCTTTTACTCCACGACGGCATTGTCGCCAACATACCTGCTACATCAGCAACATCATCGTATGAATTAACAATTAATAGAATTCTTCGCGGCGTTCCGGTTGCTTTCCACTCCAATAATTCATTTTCAATTTTTGGGATCAGCTTAGTAGTCAATAAACGTAGATTACGACTTCGATTATCTTCTTCTTCTCCTGAAACAGTAATAGGTTTGTCTGAACCTTTCACGTAGACAGGATAAAATTCCTGATGAATAATAGGATGCTTTCGATTTGATTTCAACAGCCAGCCCGGAGCCGCTTCAATGTTATAATGGGCCGATCCAGGCGCCACGCTTGTTCCAGATAATAATACGACTGCCGGCCCTTTGTTTCCATCAATACTTTCATAGATATGATTCCATTCATGCAATAGCAACCTGCCAACTCCCGTGTATTGCACTGCTTTAAATCTCCCTGTTTTTGTTCCAGGCTTAACATCATAAATGTAACCCGTCATTACTCCGGTCATCGCTTCTTTGAGAATAGGAGTAAAATCTCGCCGGATCGAATATACACCTTCGAAATCTGTTAAAGCACCAATCTTGGTCTGTACCAACAAGTACATATCTAAAAAGGTTTTAATTCCGAAATCCGCGTATGCCAAATAAATGTAGAACTCCAACCAATCGATTGGGAATTTATATCTACCCAGAGGCTGCAAAAGACCTCCAAGTTTTCTTACGATTCGATTTAATTTACTTCTCCTTTCCTCCTCCGAATTGGCTTCCAGCAGCCCTTCTGCTTCATTAGTAAGATCATGTTCTAGAGGATTCTCCGCAAAAGTATGCAATACACTTTGAATCCGAATTTGATCTTCATCATTATCACTAAAAGCTCGACTAATACGATAAGCTTCTGTAGACAAGCGGATCATTTTACGATGCAAATGAAGAGCAAATTCAGGGGATCTATGCAGCTTTCGATAAATACCTTTGCGAATAGTCCTCTCCAATCGATTAAGCATATCGATCCATTCCTGTATCACCATGTCTCCTGCAAATCTTTCATAATGACCAACCGTTTTCTGAAGAGACTCTAGAAGAACCTTCTCAAATAGATGTTTTGTATCACCGAATAAATTGACCTCTGAGAGAAAGAAATCGTCAAACTGTTTTTGCACTTCATCCGCTTCATCTACGAAGATAATATCCAATAAGTCATACATTGCCTCGTAAATCGTACGTTCCTGCGGATCCAACATAACTGGCAACTTAGTTCTGAGTATGCTGGCTGAAGTCGTTACCCATACTTGGGCATCTATTAAATTCGAGTAGTCCTGATAAACACCGCACTGCGAAGCATACGGACACAAACATGGTTCTTTACTCGATTGTTTTATCTTCTTGCACGGATAATCAGTCGTTTGAGATTCATCTCCAGTTAATGCACGTATTATGCAAAAGTCAGATACATGCTTTAATTCAAGCTGAGAATCGTCCCCCCAATCTGAAACATCGTTCACCATATGATGTCTCGCCAATAAAAAATCGTTTCGGTGTTTCTTCCTGTTTGATTTCCCAATGACAGGAACAGCTGTAACACCTAACTCTCTTAATTCTCGGATTCGATTTAAGACATGAGGCACACTATTTTCAATAAAACCTATTTTGGCACCTTCCTGCACTAATCGAACGGTTTCCATCAGCATCAACGTAGACTTACCCGTACCTAAACCACCTGCTATATGCTGAGTACCTTGGTACTTCATTGTTTGATTATCAGGCTCAGTTAGACATTGAAGCTGAATTCCGCCGCTGCTTCTTTCAGCCCACTCTGAACCTGCCGATGCTTCATTAAAATCAATGCGCGGCTTAACAAACCCGCTATCCAATCGAAGTTGAAATTCCTTTTTAGCTCGATAACGCGGAAACTGCGGCATTTGCTTTGGGATAGTTGGAATTGTCCCCGTATATTGTATGGATTCCTGATCTTGATTAAATGTGTTGTAATAGAATTCTTTTGCCTCAGCAAAACGAAGCTCTCGCTTCTTAAAATCAGGCTGCCGTTTTAAAATTCCCTCAAACCAGCTGTTTCGATTAGCAAATAGCACGGGAGTTTGACGAATCCAGTTATCATCGTTAACCTGGAACAGTCGATAATCTAACGGTAACTGTTGATACTGTACATATAAGTTATTCCAGACCCTTCTTGATGCTACAGAGCGAAATAATACCCGCATTCGATGGGCTACTTCCTTATTGGCATACGGGGGGAGAACAGGCGCATCGTAACCTACCATGATACTCCATCCCTCGCTAATTGGCATCTTTTCATCAATTAGGAGACACCCAGTAACAAACAATTCAACGGTAAATATCGTTTCAATATCTGATCTATTCAATGCGGAGGGTTTAAGATGTGAATGAAAATCCTCGAAAAAATCAACGTGCATAACTCTCATCATCCAGCCTCCTCTTCCAATAGACCGAGTATCTCTCGTTCATTGACTATACGGATATTTCGAGCATATGGCTTAAGGGAATTCACTACCATGTGAGCATAACCAGGATAGAGCTTACTCCGGTACTTTGGAATTACAACGTATACATGCTCCTTTAGATATTTCGCTAATTGATGAACCTCCATACGATTAAAGTAGCTGGCCAAAATTAAAGGATTTTTAAAATCTTTCATATCGAGATAAACAGTACGAGTTGATAGTTTTATTTCTAAATCGTATTGATCGACATTAGGAAACAGGGCTACATCGTATCCCTTACTAACCAAATAATCTCTGGCTCCAACTTCAGCCCTACCAGGAAGCATAGTATACCTATAAACTCCTGGCCTCAACCGGAAAAGCTTATTCATCGTCGACCACTTATTTAATTGATCACGATTATGGAGCGTACCGCATAAATCCTCTGTCCCGCATCTCCATTGATTATTTTTATATTCCAACGTCCAGCCGCACCGGGGGCAGCACCGATACCGATCGGAATCGCTAGTTATCTCTTCATAACATTTATTTAACATATCAATTAAATTGGGATCCTGCAGCAACTGACCGAATGATATCAATTGTATAGCCGTGACAACTGGATTAGTTATTATGTATGTCCGAATCATTCGATACTTCTCTTCCAGCGGGGAATCAGCATTACGGCAATATTGTAGAATAGCCAGAACTTCTTGGGCCTGTGCTTCTTCAGGAGAAACGTACATCATCAGGAAATCTTTTGCCGAGGATGATACCCCAAGGTACTGCGTTAAGAGTGAAGTATCCATCGGATAGTCCTCTATTTCTGAGACTCCCCATTCGCATACTGGCTTTTGTAACAGAGCTATTAAAGATGGAATATCTACTGGTACAGGTTGACCTTCCAACAACAAAGCCTTTGCCAAAAGCAAATGTCCTTTATGCAATGAATCAGAAATTTCATGTTTGGTTTGATCCAATTGCTCCAGCCCAACAATGAGGTGATACAAGCACTCTCTTAGATCGGCCATACGTGTTCACCAACCTTTTGCATAAAATTAGATTTAGCTGATGTGAGTTTATACCGCCGAAGTCCCTAACTCCCTTAGAAGATACTCCAAAACAACCACCCCGCCCGCCTTGTGCAAAGGCTCATTCTGCCGCTCGCACTGAAACAACTGAATGCATGACGGACAGCCTTCCGTACAGACGCAGCTGCTCATCAATTGCTTGGCCTTCTCCAGCAGTACCAGAAATTTCTCCGCCGCGATATCAACAATTCCTGAACCTCCGCCAGCCTGACTGTCATATATAAACAGCCCAGGCATGCCAAACAATGCGGAACCGGAGTAGAAGGAGACATGCTGAACATCAGAACGACTGCATTTTACTACGGCAGGAATAACGGATGAAATAGCGTGCTCTGCCGCATGAATGCTCCCTTCGATTAATTC
This sequence comes from Paenibacillus vietnamensis, assembly GCF_020169515.1. Classification (GTDB taxonomy): domain Bacteria; phylum Bacillota; class Bacilli; order Paenibacillales; family Paenibacillaceae; genus Pristimantibacillus; species Pristimantibacillus vietnamensis. Next base: position 95,795 of record NZ_JAHMHW010000010.1, read on the forward strand.
CTCAAGCGAAGATCCATTATCCGCCTGCATCATCTTGAACAGACTCCTTAACTCGCTCCTCCCCGGTTCATCCCACATTAGCCATAAAGCATCCGTTTGAAAGGAAACCGGATACGTATTCGTTAACTGTACCGTTTCCGAAGGCTTGGAGCTGTGCATATACACCTTTTTATAGCCGAAGGTGCTTCTCTTAACCAGGATATGCCCCAAGCACATATTCAGCCGTTCGCCTCCGCCGACCGTCTTCGTCACTTGAGCAACCTCAATGCTGTCGCGAATAATGCCGCGTGTATGATAATCCGAGCGCACGGGCTCGGCACCCACTTTTCTTTGCTTGTTATTGACCCATCTCACCTTATAGAATGTGCGGTTATCAGATCCAAGAAATATGGCGTCCACATGATAATCCCTGATCAAGGAACGAGCGTCAACGTTTTGAAACAGAATCTCCTCATTCCAACCATTCTTGACCACAACCGTATATGTTTCCCCCATCGTCATCAAAGCCTGATATATAGGGGCTTCCCCTTGGTAGATCAGATTACCGTCCGATTGCTGCCATAGCCTCTCATCTGCTTCTGCCACTTTGCGCAATGCAGAGGATCGCACATAATTGACCGCGTTGTTAATCGCCCCACCTTGCTCATGCGCTGCATACGCTAGATGCTCCTGCAACAGCCGCGGGTTGCTAATGTGAATCGCTGCGGATTCTGGGGATTGCTGAAAAAACACAAGTGGATTTCGGGCAAAATATTGCTGCAACGGCTCCTCCTGCATGAGCATAATGACTACGCCGTCTCTGCTTCGACCCGCCCGCCCCGCCTGCTGCCAGAAGGAAGCTTGGGAACCCGGGTAACCGAGCATGATGCACACATCCAGACATGTAATGTCAATTCCTACTTCCAACGCATTCGTAGTCACAATGCCTAGGATTTCACCTTGCTCCAGCTGCTGAATCGTCCGTTCCTTCGTCTCCTGCGGCAAATAGGAATGATAGGGCAGAAACAAATCCTGACGATCATCGCTATCCATATCTCTATTTTCCTGTAGATGAGCTCTTATAATCATATTCAGGTCTCGGCTAAGGAGTTGTGCTTGCTGTCGATTGCTTGTAAAAATAATACTCCTAGGCCAACGCCCATTGGCGTATATAGTTCGCAGAATCTCATAAAGGTCCGATACGGCGGCCCTTTTCTTTTCCTGCTCAGCAAGTCCGGGGTTCCAAATTAGAACTTCCTTTCTTCGCACAGGCGCTTGACTACCGATCACCTCATAAAAACCTTGTATGCCGCGCTTACCCGTCAGCTCTTCCGCCAAATACTTAGGATTGGCAATCGTAGCCGAACAAGCGATGAATTGCACATTTCGATTGCCCAGTCTCTCACATAACATCCTTAGTCTGCGAATGACAAGCGACACCTTTGATCCTAATAGACCCGAATATTGATGCAACTCGTCGATCACGACAAATCGAAGATTTTTCAGAAAACGCAGCAGCTGAGGGCCTTTTCCTTGCCCGGTGCGCGCGTTCTGCAGAATCAAATGCAAATAGTGAACATTCGTCATCCAATAACGGCCTTGGGCGAAAACCAAGCTCGAAGCTTGGTCCCTTCTCATGTGATTTGGAACATTTCGCTGTCCTTGAAGAATGCCGGCAGCTAACTCTTTTCCATTAATACAAAATTTAGAGAAACCATCCATACTAACGGCGTCGGCTTGATCCGGGTCCACCCATCTTTTCAGATATGTAAATTGATTCAGTGCCAACGCCTTAAATGGCGATAGATAGAGTGCACAAGCGTCCGAATCGGAAACAAGCTTTTCGATAATAGGTACGTTATAAGCCAGCGACTTCCCCGATGCCGTTTTCGTGGAGATGACGACATTCCGCCCTTGCCGAACTGCTTGAATTGCCTCTCCTTGATGAGCGTACAGCTGCTCAATGCCCATTGCACGAAGCTTGTTTTTCATCCAATCAGCCATCGTGAGATTCTCGGCATAAGCGCCTTGCTCGGCAGCAATCTCATGCACATATACTTCGCTTCGAACGCGTTCACTCAGCTTCGACAGTTCCACCGATAGCTCCTCAGCAGAAAATGATTGCTGTACGGGAAACCTTCTGTCCGTCAAAAGTTCGGCTTCCTCAGACATCAGAATCTCATCCAAAACAGGGCTGTCATCATGCATGCAATATATACCGGCGGGACGGCCGCTTAGCCGCTCCGTTTCGCTGCTCCATACACTCCACTCAGAAATGCGAATCCCATTTGCCCGTTGGCGCACCTCTCTGCAGTACCCTTGCGGGTCGGCTTTATAGCTGATTTGCAGAAAATCCCCGTATGGTTTATTCCCTCCGCAGGTAGAACAGATGATTGGCATCCCTTATTCGTTCCCTTCTATTAGCAGCTTCAACAGTACTTTGGCTCCCGGCTTGAACAGATCCACATTGCCTTTCCCCGGCAACTGCACACAGCTCGGACAGCCTTCGTTGCATGGGCAGCTCTCGATGAGATGCAGCGCTTTGCACATGACTTTGGCATGATGATCGTAAATCGCTTCAATCGTTCCAAGGCCAGATCCGTTCTCTCCATAAAATCCGATAACCGGCCGGCCTGCGAATGCGGTCATTGCGCTTGCCGAAAATCCCGTAAAATCATTCGCATCGCAAATGATCATATCCGGAATGACCGATGTCATCGCATGCTGCGCGGCATGCAGAGACGCCTCGGCAAGTAGCTCAGCGGTTCTGATCTCGTCAGCCCACTCTGCCGTTTCGCCCTTCAAGCGGCTCCAAATCGTATCCGAAATGGCCAGCCAAGTTCCTTCCGGCGCAAAGCTGGTCGTATAGGGATGTTCCAGCTGTACTTGCTCGGAGTCGCTCTTTTGCCCAAAATAAATTTTCTTATAGCCAAACACATTCCGTCTAATCTCCAGCTCTCCATACAACAACTTGCTTTCATGTAGCTCCTGCACTCGTGTTGTCTGAAGAATATCAATGATATCCCGATATGTAGACTGGGTGTGGTAGGTCAGCTCTGAGACCGGCAGTAGAGTGATTTCTCCCTTTCTGCGATTGATGGAATCCACCTTGTAGGTCCGATCACCGGGAGTCCAATAAATGGCTCCTTCGTGAAAATCGCGAAAAGCGCTCCACTCATCCAAGCCGTCAACAACCGACTGGTTTTGCCCCCGAATCGTCACGCTGTAGCTCTTGCCGGACACCGAACGGAGACTGAATCTTTGATCGGCTGCGCCTTTATCCTCGGTTACGGCGGCTGCAGATACCTGCAGTACCGAACGAATGACCTCTTCGTGCATATCAGGAAACATGCCTTGTAAATCTTCTTCCGTTAAACGCCGGCCGATCTCATCCATAAGCAAAGGAAGATGAAGATTAAGCAGCTTAAGATTGGTTGGATTAATTCTCACAACCTCCGGTGCTTTGTTAATAAATTCATTCGGATTGCGCATGTAATATTGCTGCAGCGGATCGTCCTGCCAGATCAGAATAGCGACGCCCTCTCCTTTTCGGCCGACACGACCAATCTGCTGGGAAAAGGCTGCTTTCGAGCCCGGATAGCCAACAAGCAGCGCCAGACTTAAATCCCCGACATCGATTCCGACCTCCAAGGCATTCGTGCTAATGATGACGTGGATATCATGGGATTTGAGTCGTTCAATAATCCGTTTGCGAGTCTCGTTCGGTAAAATGCCCGTGTAAAACGCTGCGAGCTTCTCTCCTTCTACTCGATCCTTGGCCAACCGCAGCGGCTGCCTCAAGACATCCTTGATATAGCGAGTGAACACCATCGTCTGACTGCGGGAAGGTTGAAAAATAATGCTTTTGATCACCTTCTGATTCACCGTCATCGCTTGTTTGGCAATCGTAATCGCATCCGTAGACGGCGCGCGGCGGGCAAGCTCTCCGTCGGATAAACCAGGATTCCACAATATAATTTCCTTATGCTTATGAGCAGATCCATCTGTATCAATCAGTCGAAAACTGCCCAGGCCAGTGAGCTCTTCGGCAAGTTTTACTGGGTTATCAATCGTAGCCGAGCTGGCAATAACCTGAATAGGCTGTGTGTTTCCAAGCTCCCGACACACTTTGATCAATCGTCGCATGACCAGAGCCACGTGGCTGCCGAAGGTGCCTCGATACATATGCATTTCGTCGAGTACGATGAATCGCAGGCTGCGAAGGAAGCTACGAATATGCTGCCCGGTCGCATACTTCTGCTTCTGTACCTGTCCGAGGATGGAGTAGTGAAGCATATCCGGATTGGACATCCACACTTGAGCATTCGCCATGATCCGCTGCCGCGGACCGTTCTCCGTATCGCCATCCAATCGGCCAACATGGATGAATCGTTCACCCAGCTCAAGATGCGTCTCGAACCAGTCGTCAAGCGAGCCTGTCTCTGAAGATTGTTTAACACTAAATCGTTTGATTTGATCCAACTGATCGTTCGCCAACGCTTTTGTCGGGAACAGATACAGGGCTCGATCCTCGGAATGATGATAGAGATGACTTAGAATCGGCAAATTGTAAGACATGGTTTTCCCGGAGGAAGTGGACGTGACCAGCACGACATTCGCTCCTTCTTGAACAGCTTCAGCCGCTTGCGCTTGATGAATGTACAACTGCTTGATTCCCATTTGGTTAATTGCATCCTTTACCGGCTGCGGAATGAATGCCGGAATATCGGCGAATACAGCTTCTTTCGCGGGCAGCGTATGGATATGAACCTCCGCATTCTCTTCGGCGGCGAGCGTCTTCAGCTTCTCAAGCAATTCCTGTGCCGAAAACTCGCTGCTAGTCACACCCGGGATCCGGGTATCCTCGCACAATGGCGCTTCCTCTTTATCTAACGGAACCTCAGCTTGGCAATCTGGGCAATACGTTCCCTCTGTATGATTCAGATATGCTTCGCTAATAGGCGACCAATCCGAACACTTGATACCGCTTGGTTTGTACTCCAGATTTCGCTGCTCCCCTATCCCCCTAATTCTATGAGATATTTGAACGGCTTTTAGCATGCTTGAACATGCCGAACATTTCAGAAACGCCACGCTAACTCCCCCTCGTTTAATAATATTAATTAATATTATTAAACCATAGTGATAAGACAATAGGCTGTCATGGAATGTATGTTCGCAGGTAAAATTTTATATATTTATAATTTCGAAAGCATAGGTCGAAAGACCTTGTTGCAAGATAAAAAGAAAGACGACCAACGGAGATGGTCGCCTTTATGAGGACATTAAATTATATTTGAAAATAATGTTTGAAAAGCATTCTAAATCATCGAACAAATTTCATTCACATCATAGACTTGTAAGCCCAACTCTTCTGTCAAATAATTTAAGACCTTTTGTTTTTCTGCCGCTTTCTCTTCTTTTCCTTTTCCATAATCGCTATCTTCCGTAACGATTACTCCTCCCGAGTTAAGAGTAACCGCTACAAAGGTTTGATCGGTCTCCTCGTGGAAGCCCAATTCCAATAGTCTCTTTCGAACCTTCTGGTCAAGGTTTCCGTCCACATATTGAATTTGATTATTCGTTTGCATATGAACAAACCATTTTTGAAAGAGCGGGTCATCTTTCATATTATCGCGATACTCTTTCATTACAACATCCGAATAGTCTACTGGCAGCACCTGAGATTTTCGATTGTAGAATGTATTTAGAAACGTCAACAACGTCATCAGATCCTTCTCGATAAACCCCTTGACCAAAATATTCGTATCTACAACAATGATCGTCAATGACCCTGAATTATGGTTTTGATTTTCCATTGATTTTAGCAATCGCCTCGCTCAGCTTTAGACTTTCCGCGAAATCATCGGAGAAGAACGCATGAAATGCGTCAGGGATATGAGTAAACTCTCCTTTTTCGTTTATGTTCAGTTGATGTACAACGCTTTCGCTCTTTGTCTTCTCAATAAAATGAACGGCGACTTCGTTATTTGTAATACATTCGTCGCTGTTTTCTTCATTTAATGTCGTTTCCGCAATTCTTCTTCTCAGACGAAGCAGCAAATGCTCACTATGAGTCTCTACAATAAAGATCTTACCCGTGTCCCTCTGCATCTCAATCAACATGTCGGCAAGATCTGCTTGCGCTTTGGGATGTAGATGGATTTCCGGCTGCTCAATGAGCACAATTTGTTTTTTATTGATGTAACCCTGTACGATAATCGGAAGAATCTGCGATATGCCGAACCCGACATCCTTAATATTAACCTTGATATCAGAAGCAATATCCTTGAGAATTAGTTGAAAACCGAAATTATACGATTTCCATTCAAATCGGTAGCCGTACTTCTCAAGCCAGCGGTTTACTTTTATAGTCAAATCATCCGAGTTATCCTTTCGATCCAAATACAAAATCTTTAGCGCGTCTTCCCCATATCTTCCTACTTCAACGGGGTTCTCGCCTGCAAATTGATAGAATCGTTCCACTTCACTTCTTAACGGTCCTATATGAGAAAGGCTTTTAAAAACATCTATCAAAGTTTCACGGATAGAATCGGTTAACAGCTTGACAGGATGGTCTTTAAATTTCTCGTCTTTCAGCACGGGCAGAAAATTAAACCATTCTGTCTTAATATTAGCCTTCGTGATTTCATCAAAAACGTCTGACTGGTAGGTTCCAAGATTCAAATTTCGCGGGTTCCGTTTCAATGTCAATAAATTTTTTGATGTTGAATCCATCACTGAAAATCCTGAGATGAAATTCGTTTCCTTTGTCTTATTAAAGCCAAAACGAATTATAAAGCTGATCTCACTCGTATTTAAATTTTTCACTTTTTTCCCGATGCTGGACGAAAGATCAAGCTTACAATGAAGTTCAATAGGCTGATCGTGATTAGCTACGTGATTGTAGGCAACCTCTTCATAATTGCCCAAATCGACACCTCTCTTGTCCGCGAGGAAGGAGAAGGTTACAGGCACTTCAAGTGCCGGATTCTGCAAACTTTGCTTCAATAACAGCAATGAATTGAGTATACTCGTTTTGCCGGATGAATTCAGACCAAAGAGAAGTGTAATATCTTTGAAATCTATCCACTTTGAATCCTGAAACGCTTTAAATCTGACCAAACGCAGAGCTTTTAACATGTGGTGTTCACCCCGTTTCTTATATATTAATACATTATATCCTACGTTAATGCATGTAAACTTTACCCGACGCTGAATAATTCATTCTACCCCCAAAGCCTTAAACACAGCATCTTCAGCACTCTGGTAGAAAATAATATTAAAGCATCCGATCAATTCAGACGGAACCGTTCCAAGGTCAACAGCAGATGTAATCGGGATTAAAACTTTCTTTGCGCCGCTATCCAAACAAACCTGCAGCGTATTCGCAAGCTCCTCAACCTTCATGATTGTGCCACCAATACTCAAATCTCCAAGCACGACAACAGTGCTAAGTGTAGGTTTATTGAGAGCCACCGAACAAATTGCCACTACTGCCGGCAAGGTCAGATACTTAGTCATACCAATTCCATTCAAATCCTGGACGTGCATGAGATAGTCCTTAGTGGTCGTGCTAATGGATCCACTAATATTTCTGCCATTCGCTTTCAGATATCGGTACGCTGTATCCACAGCTTCCTTCGCTTCACGATCCGAACCTATCCCGGTTCTTTCAAACTTACCGGTTCCTGTGGTCATCTGCATTTCCAGCTTATAAACACCGATCATGCCCGACTTTCCATGTGCTATCGTATAAATGTGGCCAGGCTTGCCCATACCTTCCGGAATCAACTTGCCACCGCCTTGCTCTGGCACAGACACATACTCTTCACTAAAGGATTCGTGATCAATATAAGAAAAGTTTACATCATAGAACTCCATGCCGCCAATCTTTTTCAGCTGCTCCTTCACCCTACGCCGCATTTCCAGAGCAAACCTCAAAATCTCCTCTACGCTGTCTTTTGTATACTTTCCGTCTGGATGAATCAGCTTAATAAGTCCGGACACTGTTTTCTTAACTGCAATAACATCACGCTGATTCAGATTATTACCCAGTTTGTAGTATTTATCATAAGCATCGCCATAAGAAATCTTTCTTAACTCGCGCATGATCTCCGAGAAGTAGTCTGTGATAAACCCATAGTCATTGGTAAAATACTCAGGTCGATACTTAGGAATTTCCCAACCAGGAATATAGCAATGCATACGATCCAGAAAAGCTGAATCATTCGCCATTACATCAGGAAACGGATCGAACAGATGAGAAGTCTTCAATACAACGTCTACACTTTGATTAATATTCCCAACAAAGGTCATAGACGCATAAGCGTTCTTTTCTTCTTTGCCTCTTGCGAATGAACCAGATGCCATATAGTCCTTCATAATCTGAACACCATCATGATCCTTAAACCTGATTCCCGCTACTTCATCAAAGGCTACACAATCCCACATGCCGACCAGCCCAACAGTCTTGTTTGCCATATTATAGAAAAGGTTCGCAACTGTAGTTTGACCTCCAGAAACCAGAATACTATTAGGACTAATCTCCTTATAAATATGAGATTTACCTGTTCCTCTTGGCCCCAGTTCACAGAGATTATAATTATTCTCGATCATCGGAATCAATCTGGCCAGATGCAGCCATTTCACCCGTTTATTAAACTGAGATGGCTCCATCCCCGTACTTCTCAGAACAAGATCAATCCATTCTTCATCGCTGAAATGTGCTCTGGCAGCCTTAACCTCTTCGATATCAAGACTTGGCATCTGAATAGGTGTCAGCTTACGTATGATAAAGGGACTCCGGTTTTTATCTGCCTCATCATAAAAATATTCCATCTGAACGATGCACCAAATACCACCGCTAAGTAAACGTTCATATTCGGTAACATACCTCTCCGCAATGGGTACACCCTTAATCCCCAGATTGGAGAATTCAGCTTCATATATATCATCTTTTAAATTTAGCTTAACTGACAACCTATCAATGACCGTATAGCTGCCCCTCTCACGAAGCTTGGAGATGATCTTCTGCGCTTCATCCGGGCGCACATAATTTTCGGCCAGAATTTGCTTTACATTCATCACCCCGGCCTCAATCTCTTCTTCATCCATGGAAGAGCAGTACATCCCAAGCAGATATTCCAGCACATAGACTGGAACGTTAGCCCCCTCCTTGATCTTCTTGGTCAGGTCTTTTCTAACAATCTTACCCATGAAATAATTTTTCAATTTGTCAACCAACTCAGATCGGCTTTCCGTTCCCTGCTGATCGCCCATATGATCACCGTCCTACACATTAAATCCGAAATCATTGGCAAAGGCTATATCGATTATCACATCATGACGTAGGATCTCTAAGTCATTTTTTTCATCGTATGCCACTAAATAATACCTTTTCGATTTATCGTATTGCTTGTTCTTAAAGTTAAAGCGCAAACGGAAGATTCGTTTTTGCGGCTCTACATCTTTTTTATCTGCAACATATATATTCTCATTCGATATTTTTTCATTTTCTTCGGATATGAAGAAAATCTTATAGCTAGATCCCTTAACTATATCGCTGATTGGCTCGTTCTGAATGAAATCCAGCGTAGTAATCAGGTTGGTGATTTTATGGACCATACTAATTAGAGTAATTTGAACAGTACGGATATCTTTGTGACCCTTCGCTGTCTTAACATCCAACACAGGAACAATCATTTCCTGCGGGGATGAGCCGCCATGTACATAGTTCTGACCGCCGCCTGCAACCTTGAATACATTAGAGCTAACCGGGAAAGATACCACTTTGTTATCTTCATTGCCTAGAATTCTGCTCATGGTTACAGAACCAATACCATCTCTCTGAAGTGCTTGTTCGGACACAATAAAGCGGCGGTTAACAAACGAGCCTTTCTCAGATACATTAACGATCTTATCGCTTTCTTGCAACTTGTCCCGTTTATAGATAAAACCATGATCGGCAGTGACGATGTAATGTGTAGCACTTACATGATCCGTCAATTGCTTAATGAGATCATGGATTTCATTGACCGCTTCTTCGCAAGCGTTGAAAACTTCATTTTCTGTATTGGGTTTATCGCCGCGAGCATCAATTTGATTGTGATAAATATAGATGACATCCATACCGGTGAATACTTGACGAATCGCATCTCTTTTCATCGACTTGATATCATCAAATTGAATACAGCGGCTATTCGCATTAAAGCGCTGCAACACTGCCTCACGCTGATTCAAATCATCACAAGTTGTACCATCAACCAGAATACGATAATCATCCGTCATTTCCAGAGCTTTATGCGGAAGGAGCGCTGCCATACCAAGCCTTGTATACGACGGGAGCACACTAAGCATAGCTTCAAGTTTTGCAGTGCACTTCTCATCATCCTGCAATTTCGCCCAAAGAGTGTGGCCTGTCTCATAACGAATGGCATCAGATATGATGACGACTACGCGCTCCTTTCGATTGCATATATACCGAGAATAGAAATTCCGCTGCAATGGCAGCGCAGTCATGGCTTCATCATGAATCAATGCAGCGTTCCATTTGGTAATGATCTTATCTAAGTATTCATTGGTATAGATGTTCTCGATTAGATCTTGAAGTCGCTCAAAAACTGTACTGTCCTTGAGCTTGTCGAAGTAGTAATAGAAATACCGGTAATGTGTATCAATCAGGTAGTCAGACTCACGATATTGATTGACAATACCTGTTAAATCATCCGGACAGTTATAGCTACCTTCCATAATTAAATAATAAGCATGTTCCAGAAGTTGATATTGCATCTTGAAGATCTCTCCAAAATGCATATTACTTCGTTCTCGACAAATCATCGGAATCGTCATCCCACTTAGCTTAGTACCGGTATCCTCAGCCAGCAGCCGCTCTATGATCCAGTGAATGATCATCCGGTCAATCAAAGCAAATGTATCGCAGCGCAGTAATGCCTCAGCCCCTATAGCTTCCAATGCGTCAGTTGCATTCAATCCCACAGCCACATAATCAGACAGCTCGTTATATCGGTTGCGGTAAAGCAAGCTGTTCATCAAATTGTCCAGGAAGGCAATAATATTGCCAGACTTATAAGAAGTGAAACTATTCCACGACTTAGGAAGCTCAGCATCCATATATCGCTCCGTGTAGGTCACGAATAAGGTGACAACAAGCTTCTCAAGAGTCGGCTTCACATCCGTATAGCCAAATTGCTTTTCGCAAAGCCTCCAGAAGGCGTGAAGGAGATCATACTTATCAAACTCCGACAGAAACTTATTATCCTCCATCCCATCATCTGTTAAAACAACACGAACAACTTCCTCGAGGGAAGCTGTTCGTGTCTTGCAGAGTACGCTCATAAGAGCAATTTCGATGGTCTCTCTGGTGAAATTCTCAATCTCCAGATCATAGAATCGCTGGGTTCTATCTTTCGCCCCAAAGAATTTGATGTATTTCTGGATGACTGGCTTATACTTCTCATCAATTCCAAGATCAACCGTAAGAAGTGATGCTCGATCCGCAAAAAATTCTTTGGAGTACTTGATGGTATCGGCCAGATGATTATCCCGCACTGGCGGCTTGGGAAACGGTGCATAGATTAAATAATTATTCGTCCGATCCAGCCGCTCCAGAAAGTATTTAGTGTAAAACTGATTGTCGGACTCCAAATGGTACACTTTGGCATTAGACAATTCCAGTATAGCAATATCATCCGCAAACTCAGCCTTATCGTCATACCAGAATACCAGCTTACGGGTATTGTCGCTGAACTCAGCATTGAGCTTGTCGGCAATCTGTTTCAAATTCAATTCAGCCATTCGACTAGCCCCTTTCATGGCTCATCAAATCTTCGCCAGAACATCCAGCTTTATGCCGTCTGTACCAGTCTGAACTTTATCATAATTGACTTTCACTCCGTCGTCCAGATCGATGGAAATACGTGCGAGGGCCAGATGAGCAATCTTCTCGTCGTATTCCTTCGTTTCTTTCAGCTGTTTAGTCAGCTTTTCTTTCCGCTTAGTTGCCGTAGCCACTTCTCGCGCATTATTGCTATTGTTAATGGTTTCCTGCATCCGTGCAATTTCGCCATCATAGACACGCTGCATTTGGTGAAGGTAGTCAATTCGCAAGTTGCCGATTGTATCCTCATTATAGCGGTGCATATAGACAAGTCCTTTAAAACCATCTGCCTTCCCGCTATCAAATAGCCAATAGATCGGGCGTTTCTGATAAAGCTTGCAGTGATCTTTAAAGAAGTCCTTTAAGAAATAATTGCGGATGACCTCTCTAGATGAATTACCTTTGTTACCAAGAGCTTTGGCGATAAAGTCTAGATTTTCTTCCAGAGCATCTTCACCAAAAGACTCTTTCAGATATATACAGAACAAACCGACCAGATCATCCTCAAAATATTCTTCATCCGTTATTGGTATGATATTATTTTTATCTGGTATGAATGTGATGTATTTGCTTCTTTCCCAATTGTCACCGGCATAAGCAAGACCTTTTACATCAAGACTATAGCGGCCAAATATACAACCTACAACATAAGATATGAAAGAGCGCACATCACGACCGAGATCTGCTTTGCGAATTGTAATATCTTTATCCTCGACGTCTGGTGTAAGTTCATGTTGCAAATCGTAAATATTAATTAAGATCCGATTCAATTCTACTTCATTATTTTTCAACTGATTAAACTGATTTGAAGCGAATTGTTCCCATAAAATAAATATATCAGCAAGATGGTTGCTACCTGATTTATATATTATAAAAGGATGCCCAAGAAAATCCCAACTAAACTCATAAGAATCCCAATCAGTTTTTGAAATAATAATGTTTTGTTGAACAATTTTCTCGACTTGATCAATATAATTGTTGTCTATGATTACAGGTATAGATGCAACATTTTCAATGTTGAATGTCAACGTTGGGTTTAGAACCTTTAATATGTTATTTGCGAACTTACTACAAAGGACTGCTAACAAATATCTTTCATTTTCATCTTTGCAGAACATTGATGCTCCACGACCGTCAAAGGCAAATCCCTGAAATGAATACCTCGCACCAAAATAAGACGTACTAACGTCTGACCAATTTATTGATGGTCGAAAAAAGTACTCCACACTTGATGAACGATACCCTGGTAGATTTGTCATATATATTAATGAGGGTTTATCGTAAGCAATCACATAGTCGTTATTCCCATACCATTTACGAAAAGTTCCACCTTTATTATAAGGTATAAATTTACAACCTGATTGATCAAAGTCCTTTTTATTTCCGCTATTAAATGAAATTTTATTAAAATTCACTTCAAACCATAATTTAAGACATTTGTCATTATTACCAGTTGACATACCATGTCTGGGCTCCCCATAATCACGAATATTATTACTTGAACTAAATATTGAAATGACTTTTTCACTTGCCCAATATGCAATTGGCTTTCCAGGGATTTTTGAGAAGCTTTCCTGTGCTGTTGTGTACAAATCTTGTTTTTTAATAAAAGCTTTTTCTTTTTCATGCTGGCTACCGTAATCAACCAAACGGGCATAAGTTCCTTTATAGTCATTTACGTGACTATTACGCAACACAAATGCGGTAGTCTGCACCACCTCACCTGCAATCTCCTCAAATGCTCTTGCACCTAAATGCGCCATATTCAAGGTATCAAGCTGTAATAATCTCTGACGCAATTTTTCAAAGCTAGACAGAAACATCCAAGCGTGTTGGGTAATCATCGCCTGATAATAATATTTCTTAGTCATTTGCCCACATCGTTCCATGAGTACTGCGAATAAATCACTCTTGCTGTCAGGATAATTCTTCTTCACAAAATCTGACAACTTAGCTCCCATACCACTACTGCCCATATACGGTGGATTGGTTACTACGACATCATATTTCCGTGCCATGCAAGTAGCTATCTTTACCAGTTGACATAACTGCTTTTGGGTAATGTCCAAATCAATAGTTTCCAGAGTCATCTGACCTTTATTGTCAGCGTTGTTGGTAAATTGAGAAAGAAGGTCCCAGTTTAGGTTTTCAATATTCAAGATAGAGCCATACTCCTTAGCATCCCACATTATATCCAGCAGATATTCCATCTGGCTTAATGCAATATTCCGTTGCTGTTCGATCATGTCTTGACCGAAATATTTCAACTGTCCACTGTTTATTCCATTGCTCTCATGGATTGAATAAACATTACAGTATGTTTTGTGGTCTAAGATGCGACGGTTGTACTGTCTTGCTTTCATCATTATAGCAAAATAAGCCAATTGGTAGGCACGGTTGTCTATGTCCAAACCATATAGATTGTTTTCAAGAATGCTCTTGGCAGCATCACGCTGACTATAACCATAGCTCTCATAAATTTGCATCAGGACATCAAAAGCGTACACCAGAATATGGCCGCTGCCCATGCAAGGGTCGATCACCTTGATATCTTCCGGCTTGATTGTCTTATACTCTTCTCGAATCGCATTAAGCTGCGTCTGAACTTGTGGCTCTTGTTCAGCTTCGTTAAGATAATACTTCCATCCGGATTTCAAGTCATCATTCGGGTGCCTTTCAATCCAAAGTCGGCCAAGGCTATTCTCTACCATATAACGTACTAACCAGTCCGGTGTAAATAGCTGAGTAGCCGCGGGAATACGTTCCTTGGTAATCTTGACATTCTTTTTCAGCAAGGCAAAGGTTTCGTCTTTCGGCTCGGTATTATAATACTGATAAAGCCAGCCGATGATCTCGACCTGACCTTCTTTTTCCACATTGAAGTCCTCTTCTGGGATATCATGCACAAGATGATAGACGACACCATCTTTGTCTGTAAAAGACACATTCATCAGCAGTTCTGTATAATCATTGGTCTTCTCAAACAACTCCGGCAGAATAGCATTCAGAACATTACACTGTTTGATAAAGAGCATACGGAATAGCTCATTTAGCTTATTGTCATTTTTCAGCTGTATGATCTGATCTTTTTCATAAGACTCATAGTCCAGATCAGCGTCAAAGGGGGAAGTCACCAAGTCAGGTTCAATCTTGCCGCTGCTCTCAGAAGACAGAACCCTGATTCTGGACGGTAAATAATCATTCACTTCCATAAAGCGCACAGCTATAAGGCGGTTAAACCAGGTATATGCAACCTCTTCAACCACGCTTTTGTAGGCTGTTGTATAATCAGTCTGCTTCTCTTTTTTCTGAATAACCTCTGTTAAATTTCTACGTTGTTCGATTTCCATATCAGTGATTGAATAAGGTTCCCTAGCACCTATATCAAAGAATTGAACATTCTTTGTTGACTGCGGCAAAGGAGCTTTTATTCCCTTGTCTGTAATGCCCAATAGCCCTGCTTTGTATACGATCTCTGCAATGAGCTTGTTTCTCGCCCACACGGCAAAGTTTTTAATAGCTATCTTATTCATCTGCAGCGTCTCCTCTAGAACTCAATATTGATGATGGTGTCTTCATCCAACTCTTTCAGTATCCGTTCCCTTAGAGCGGCCATATACTTGTCAACGTCCTGCGCCGACTCAATCTGCCAGGAAGCAGCAAGATTGACGGTCTTTATGCTAATGTTCTTCTTTTTCTTGATCTTTGGTTGAGGCTCGGGAATAGGTTGACTCTCAACTTCATCCTTATTGTATTTCTCGCTTTCCTCCTTCACTTTATCGCTGGCAATCTGCTCATCCTTCTTGGAGATATCATTAAGCAGCCTCACTTTCAGAGCATCTGCTTCCACTTTAATATTTTGTAAAGTGGCTACATTGTTACATGTCCTCGCCTTTTCCAATATTTCCGCAAATAGCTGAAGGACGCGGTCGGTGAACTGTTCCTTGTACCCCTTGGTATCCAGAACATCGAATACTCTTTTACGGGCATCCGATATGACATCAATCACTGGGGTTACCATCTCTTCCAAGAGCTTTGTATACAACTCTGTAAATTGATCCAATCGTTCAGGTAACTTAGGAATATCTCCGTATGGCGTTTCTTTTCTCAGTATCGACTTAATTTCATTTACGATACTTTCTACTTGTTCATCGACGATAAAGGTTTTACTATCTTCATAAATACCCATCAGTTTTAGAGCTTTTTCAAAGACAGTCTTCTGTTCTCCGGTAAAAAACAACTTAACAGGTTCATAATCTTCAGCAAAATCAAAATAATCATCCCGATCAGCATGAATCTTCTTGAAGAATTCTACCGGGGACTGAATCTGAATAAGTGCACGAAGCAAATTTTTACCGGAGGCTACAACCTTCTTGCCTGGAAGCGACTTGCTCTGGTACATGATTTCAAACTTTTCTAACTCATTCAGAATGTTCTTGCTGTAGCTCTGGAAGCTACGCATCATCGCATCGTCATCTTCATTAACGCTGGAAATGCCGAACAATTCCTTCATAACTTCGCGGACTGCCTTTTTCTGATTGTCATTGGCCTTCTCACGCCGTTCGGTCAGTAGCTTCTCTACGAATTCTCTCTTGGTAATATAGTTGATGATTTCTTCATCTGATTTATTAAGCAAAGTAACGCTTGTTCCGTTTAGGGTGAATGAAATATCACCGTTCTTGAACAATTTGGCTACTAGCCATTCAACATCATCTTCCACGAATCCATAGGGAGCCTTCATGAAGCGATCCATAAGACTCTTCATCGAAGTCTTCATGTGCATAGAGGTATTTCCGGTAATATAGCTGAGCATATCATTTAACGCATGAATATTCGATTCAGTGCCGCCTTCTAAAGAAAGGGTAAGCTGGTTAGAAGTCTTAAACATGGCCCGAATATTAGCCTCGCCCATAGCAGCATCAATATATGGAAGTTTATGATATACAGTGGATACAAGGCGTCCTAGCGCGTCATTGATTCTAGCCGTCACCTCTTTAGAGCCGATCTGTGCTTTATCGCCATTCACATAGATATCTGCATTTTTCAAGGAGTCAATCAGGAAAATCTTAGCGTTACCATTTCTTTCACGCATCTCCACACGCTTGGCATCTTTAATCTGTTCAAACTTAGTCAGCGTACTGGACGTCGTAAGGCGTAGATACTTCTCGATTTGCAGTGCACTTCTGATTTCATCCAAGAAGGCTGAATCATTCGGCAGTACGACAAGAATTTCTCGTCCCTGACCAGATAGCATACGAAGCGTCGTTTCATCGGTACCATAATCGGAATTTGGAGTAAGCACTCTTATGCCGATATCATGATTCTGGTTCGATTTATAAGGTCGTTCATCCACAAATTGATTAAAAGCAAAACTATATCTGCCGTTAAACGACGTGTAACGATATTTTTTATCACTAAATATATCTTCAAAGATTAGCTCCGAAACCTTGCCGACGACCTCTGCCATCTCCACATTCTGATTATCAATTTCACGATTAATTTCCTGCTCTTCATCCGTTAGGAACACATAGATATCTCCGTTCTTCTGAATCAGCATCTGACGAGCAAGAATTTTCAGGACTTCTTCTACCTGCTTTTTCAATTCAATTCTGTCGGTGTCGATATCAGAAATCATCAGACTAGTAATATTATCAATGTTTGCTGTAATCTCTTTCACATATTTAATCATGAAAAGGGTTTTCAAGACGTTTACGGCAAAACAGTCCTCTAGCTTATCCGGGTTTATATAACTGTTATCTATCGCGCGGCTGATTACTCCCTTATGACTGTGATCCAGGAACTGGTGTAATGCATCATAGAATACATTAAAAGGAATTAATGTTCCAGCGGTCTGTTCCATCAGCTTGACTGCAGATTCCTTAAACAGTGAAATCATGGATCGCTCGCCCTCAGACAAGTGCTTCCCTGATGCGCCGTGTGTTCTGATGGAAGTCAGGACACTTCCTAGCAAGTTGAATTGATAGGGCACAAAGGGATACACGGCGGCAAAGTCCCGCTCATCAGCATATAATTTCTTTTCTACACCATCATTGAACACTATCAAGTTTTTGATAATGGTGGCTTTCTGCTCATAGAGTAATCTAAGTGTCTGCTCAGCTGTTGTATTTTTGTCCAGAATTCTCTGTTTAATGACCTCATCCACATTTGCTGAGGATAGAGACAGGCGTGTATCGAAACGCCCTTGTATCTTGGAGAAGTCATTCCCCTTCGTCTTAGTAATGGAATCAATGTCTTGCTGGCTGGTCACGACAATCCATACCTTACCATGACAAGCTGTACCTAAATCCTCGGTTACCGTTTGCAAATTAAGCATCAGCTTCGAGTCGTCACCTATGTATTGGCCAATTTCATCCACCAAGAATACGACGTGGTGATTGCTCCCCTTACGGTCAAGGTATTCTTTCACCAGCCGCGCGAAATTTTCAATGCTAATAGTGTAAGGTTCAGTCGCTCGTTCACACCAGTTACGTGCAGCAGCCTCGCTCATAAAGCCCATTTCATCCAGTACTTCTACAATGCTATCTTGAATAAAATCAAATTTGTGTCTGGAGGACTCCCATGACTTACCGAAGTTCTCTTCAAATAAGTTTTTAAACTCGACATAACGATTTACTTCAACAAACCGTCTTTCCAGATCGGCAAGGAAGGGAATGGAACCACAAAATCCCTGCATTTCGTTAAACACTTTTAAAAAGACAGAGACAATGGCATCCTTGGAATGCTTGCCTGTCATTTCACTTTTTGAATCGATATTGAAAAGAACAACATCAGTCGGCACACTTGCGACCAGTTTCATGTCAGCGAGTACCATTGGATCGACGATTTTGTTATCTTCTATGAAATAGTCAAGCGCTCTCTTACCGTGCACTTCTTTGTTGTCCAGCAGGTAGGAAAGAATTTTTAGGAAGTGAGATTTACCACTGCCAAAGAAACCTGAAATCCAAACACCCATTTTATCGGTATGGTCGTTGATCCCTTTCTTGTAACTGGAGAAGAAGTCGGCAAAGTGCTTTTGCAGCTCTTTTGTCACAACATACTCTTCAAGTTCTTGCTTGATATTTACTTCATCACCTTGCCCTACTTTAATTACGCCTTTAATATCTCGGTCAATGGGCCTAGAAAATATTTCCTTGATGTTCATTATGCGCGCTCCTTAATCAACGAGCTTAAATGCTCTGTAATAGTTATCGTCTTTAATTTCAGAAAACAGAATCAGTTCCTGTCCGTCATACTTACCTGGAAAGAACATTACTACCGGCACGCGGTCAATCGCTTGATGCAGATTGTTCAATACCTTATGCGACCTAAGCAGCGGGTAGCATTTTCCTATTCCAGTCAACAGCACTACGGCATCTTGTGGTGTCCGCTCCTGAATATATTGAACAATTAGACTTGTATCATCGTTAATTTGCAAGAGATTTCCGACTGACTTTACAATCCGTTCCATGCCCTTTTTCTTCTCGAATCTGAAGCACTGCTCCATAAAACCTTCCTGCTCAAGGATATCAATTATGATATTATAAAGATCAAAAACTATTAGTTCAAAGCCATCTGTCGACTTCAAATTCTTTGCTTTCATGTATTCGATTCGTTCTCTAACAATAAGTTCTTTCTCCGCTGGATAATCAAATACATAATAACCAACTTCATTGCCCAGACCTTTGTTCTGACGAAAACTCGGCATTTTAATCATTCGCTCTGCTATATCTAATCTTTCTTCCAAACTGGCCATTTTATCTTACCCCCGTCAGGGTCTGTATCATCACTATCATCCCATTCTCTTTCATGCATTCTTCCAACTTCGGATCTAAGATAGGCTTCAGAATCTGCCTGTTTCCGGGGGCACGATCTGTTACTCCAGCTTCCATCA
The DNA here is from genome assembly GCF_020169515.1 of Paenibacillus vietnamensis. Lineage (GTDB taxonomy): Bacteria > Bacillota > Bacilli > Paenibacillales > Paenibacillaceae > Pristimantibacillus > Pristimantibacillus vietnamensis. The sequence goes on from NZ_JAHMHW010000010.1 coordinate 115,564, forward strand.
GAAATGTCTTATAAGATCTGCTTAATCTTTGTAGCGTGTAATCCGTCCATTTAGCTACCTGTTCAATTTGCAATTGCTTATCCTTAAAGAAAATTCGAATGTCACTATCAGACAATTCATTACTGCCAATGATCAGCTTCTCCCGATAAACTTCATATACAAAATCAAAGAAGAGACTATCTGTCTGCATGATAGAAAGGAGAACAATAATCTTCTGCGTAGAGACATCGCTTTGTTCAAACATCAGATAAAATGTCTGATCTAAGCTTTTTACACGGTTAGTAACCGTATTATATATTTGAATTGCTCTTGCTTGTGTAGGGGCTGCAAATAAATTTTGATCTGCATTTAGAACTTTAATATCATCAAACGTTTTTCCATTATTGAGAAGGGCAACTACTTTACGAAATTCAGAGAACCAAAAGGAGTGCTTTACTGTCGCTGCACTATATTCTTTTTTTCTCATGCTTGTTCTCCACCTGATGCTAATACGTATGACTTTTCGCTGTGGTTAACAATCTCAACTATGTTACCAATATCACATTCTAAAACGTAACAAATCTTTACAAGCACTTCCATCGAAACAAATTCGTTGTTCGAAAGCTTTGTTAACGTGTTAGGACTGATTCCTGTCCGTTTCCGTAATTCTGTTTTCTTCATGCCTTTATCGATTAACAGTTTGAATAGTTTGTTATAGGATACGGCCAAAATTAAACACCTCAATTACATGCATTTAAGCTACATGTAATAGGATAGCATATTTTATACGATCTTATACAAGATGTATAATAAATTGCGATTTTTTCTTTAAAACAAGTGACTCTTTATTAACGCGGCGAAAAACCTCCACCAAAAACCTCACGCTTATGATAATGCTTGAATCTCCTGCACACTTCGTTGCTTGCTGTCGGTAAACTAAACGTCTGACACCGACCTTTTATGTAAAAATCACAATTTCCGCAATTGCGATAATCATGATTGGTTCTATAAATCCCTTTGGCTTTCTTCACATCTGAGAAGTCACTTTCTGCTTTCTGTTGTGGCGTCGGCTTTGTCTTTTGCTGCGGCTTATCTTGCTGTTTACCCGAAGTATGTTCTTTCTTTTTAGGAGCGACAATGGTTTTGACAGGCGAGCTTTTTCCAGAATGTCGAATTTTAATGTTGCTTTTAAGCTCAAATGAATTAGCAAGCGGCAGCACGAGACGCTCCCAACCGGAATCATCGATATGATCACCTTTTATAACGTGATCCAGCTTGCATACATTACAGTTATATAGGTTTGTTGGGCGTTCAATTGGAGTCTGTTTCATCTGATAGTACCAAGTCGCTTGCTTCCGTACGAGCTGAAGAGAAGAACCGCAAACCAGACAGCGCTTATTCGTGTCACAGAGTGCATACTTCTTCATAGAATCGCCTCCATCAGCATCCCTTTGTCATCATCATATCGTAAAATTCAGACAGCAGAATGTCAGGAAACACCTGTTCTACTAATCGTTTTATTCATTCGAACAAACGTTCCATGACACCCACTTGTCATTCTCCTCTGCTATCCTTACCATATGAATGAATTTTCCGGAGGAGGGTTTCTGATGCAATACATAGTCTATGACATGGAGTTTACAGTAATCCGAAATCGACAACAGTACACGGCTGACATTTTGGAGATTGGCGCCATTAAGCTAAGTGACGATAGCGGTCAGCTGGAGATGGTCGATTTATTTCACACTCATGTGCGGCCTACTACTCATAAAGTCATATCGCCGCTAACGACTGAATTCACTGGCATTACACAGGAGCACGCCGACAAGGCTCCTTCCTTTAGTGAGGCTGCCTCAGACTTCCAGTCATGGATGGGTGACGATCCCTACTATCTATGCTCCTGGGGACCGGACGATAAGCAGCAGCTGATAAGACACTGTAAGATGCATAAGTTTGATTTGAACTGGATCCAAAACTACAATGACATTCAATTAGCCTTCACTCGGCTCCAGGGTGGAGAATATCACCAGCGATGGGGGCTTAAGAAGGCGCTCGTAGCAAAGGAACTCCCCTTTATCGGCAATCATCATAATGCTTTGGATGATGCGTTTAATACCGCCAAGCTCTTCAAACTCATATTCCCTCATATCCGCCTGGAGCAAAATAACGCTGCCGCGGAACCGATTTTTACTACTTCCCTGGTCTACACGACGGGACATGAGAAGAACAATCCCTTCGGGCAATTGGCTCATCTATTTCAAATCGCTACTTAATGCTCTCAACTTGATATGGACTGTCCCACTATGGACAGTCCAATTACCATTTGACGCTTACATTTCAAGCTTGATTATCCATTCTTATTAAGAAGCGTCAACTTGAACCATTAACACCTTGAAGGTTTCGTTCTTACCTGACCCTAGCCTCAAGAAAGGCTGCCAGTTCAACCGATAACGGCCTTTAATCGTTATTACTTCTTCTCGTAAGTGAGTTGTTCCTCCAGATGCCCCTCTCCAGGAAAGACGCCCATGAATTTCACGTCCCTGATGAATTCGAAAATCTTCATCTACGGTACCCGATCGGCTCGGTTTCTCCCAATAGGAATGATCATTGGTAATCAGAACGGCATAACCCTTTACGCCAGGTCTGCTTTTCAGCGCCTTCTCAAGCTTCTCTACATCTTTCCAAAAGTCATAACGGGAAATATCATGAGCAGCTTGATTTTTGAGATGAATACTTTTGCCATTATACTCGGATTGAAGCAGGGCCGTTTTACATCGAACTTCAACAGCAAGCTGCTCCATCCCTTTGTCCGCCCATACATCGATTTTAAATGGTCCAAAGGTGCGGTTGGTCTCTACTCTGTACCCGCTGTTACTCAGAACCTGAGATAACTTGTGCTGCAGATCAATTTGAGACAGAGGAATATCTTGAATGGCACAAATATAGTTCAGGAGATCTGATACGTGCGAGTTGCCGACTTCAATTACATTGCTCGGATCTTCAGTCTCCCGAACTAAACAAATTTGAACGGCTTCTGGAATGCTCGATTCCTGAACAGCAGCCGAATGAACATGTACTATAAGTGCTCTTATAGTACCTTGAGCCGAATGATCGAGAATGCTGTAATCCAACCATTCCATCTCGTATTGTCCTTTTATGGCAATCGCGGCTTCACGACCTTTCATCGTACCCGCTCCAGCCCTCTCTCCCCATGACAACAAGCCGTGAATTCGCCTGCCTTGATGGATGCGAAACTCCTGATCCACTGTAGCTCTCGTCACAAGAGGCTCAGCGTAGTATGAGACATCGTTAGTCAGTAAAACCAAGTATCCCTCGGCAGCTAATTCATTTCCGACGATCGCTTCCAACCTCTGAAGGTCCTTGAGAATATCATATCGTCCAATATCATGAGCTCCTTGGTTAAGAAGCGAGAATTCTTCGTCCCCCACGTTGCATTGGAAAGCCTTCATCTTATACTTCAATTCGATGGCGACCTTCTGTCCATTCTTCTCCGCCAGTACGTCGATATAAGTCCGCTGGCCGTTATTCAACTCGATGCGGCGTTCCAGACGAATCTCATACTGGTAAAGCTCTCGCAGCTCCCAAGCAAGCGCATGTTGGAAATCGGCCTCATTATGGAAGATCGGCCTTTTATTCGCCAAGGCTTGCAAAACAGCTTGAATATCCATATTTCTCTGCACCATCCGTCTCCCGATACGGGTTCGCTTTATATTGTCACATACCGATTCGAATGCAAAAAGTAAAGCCCCGCTTCTTTCACCTTGCCGCCGACGCTTCTTTCCCACTCGTCCATGTAAGCGAGCACCTGCGCCTTGTAGAACTCGACTAAGCACTGCTCCTGTCCCAGTTCGTAATGGTCGGTTTTGTAATCGACGATCACCCAACCGTCCTCCTCTTCGAACACGAGGTCAATTACGCCACGGAGCAAAGCGGTTATCGTTGATGCTGAGTCTTTACCTGAAACAGCTCGAGCAGTCATAAAAGAAAACTCATGGTAACAGCGCTTCGCTCTAACGCTTCTTGCCCATACAGGTGATTCGGTAACCAGCCATGCAGTTTGATCCGCTTGTTCCAGCCACTTCTCCTCAACACCCTCTTCTTCTGCCGCTATACGGCAATAGATCTTCAAATCTTCCCTGTCCATTCCTTCTCCAAGCGCTTGCAGCAGACGATGAACGAGCGTACCGTAAGCCATTCCTTTGCCTTCCGCCGAACGCTGTAGCGACATCTCACTGTCAGACTTGGCGAGTCGCGTAACGCTGTCAAGTTGATAAGTAGGCTGCGCGGCGGCAGCCACTCCGCGAACCCGCTCATCCAGCGCTCCCAGTACATCAGGAGCAAATGAAAGCTCCTCTGCCGTAACGGGAGCTACCTGTGGAACATCCAGCTCTAACTGATGTTGAAGCGAGTCGCTCAGCGGGCTCCAAGGATCAATCGCCGGACGATCTGGATATTGACTAACTACGAGTAGCTGCTTGGCTCGGGTCGCCGCCACGTACAGCAGTCGTTCCTTCTCAGCATGCATATACAGTCGTTCAGTCTCCGCACGTTCCAGCCAGCCTGTCGGCTGAGCAATGATTTCTGTTGTATAAGTATCCTTAGGTTTGGTAATCGTAAAGTAACCCTGTGGAGGTTCGGACATTCGGTCCACATACTCGCTTGCATCGTGATCGACATTACCGCATGGACAAGCCAACAACACTACCGGAGCTTCCAATCCTTTCGCTTTATGCAAATTCATGATTCGTACCGCAGTACCGCTTCCCGCGAACAGGCTTGCTGCTTCCATGCCGTCCTTCTCCGTCAGTTTGCCTAATCGTTCCGTTAGCGTTCTCCAATATACAGCCGCTTCGGTTTCGCTTTGCAGTACTTCCAGCAGCTTGATAAGTGTGCCGCTCCGAATAGCACCTGCTGTTGCCGCTGCGGCAACCGGAACGATTCCCATGTCATCCGTAATTCGAGTAAAAGCTGCAGCTGCCGGAAGCAGCCGAGTCCACTCCGCATACTGGCGAAGCTTGCAGAGCGCTTGTTCGACCCTGTTCCCCTTAGCAGTCAACAAGTCGCTTTCAACACTTGGGTAGAGCCGAATGTTGCCTCCCTCCTGGCGGTAATGGTACAAATCATCGTCACTTATTCCGAACAATATCCCGCGAAGTACGGCCAATAAAGCAACTTGATCGCTCGGGTCATTCAGCGCCTGCGCGAGAAGATGCAATGCCTCCAGCTCCTGAAGAACGCCCTGGCTTCCCGAAGTGTCGGATGACAGACCGTAGCTTTCTAGAAGCTGAGCATACAAGCTGATATATCTTCGAAAATGGAGTAAAATGAGAAAATCCCCCGGAACAGCCTGCCTCTGTGTCAGCCCCCCGTTCCTGCTTCTCTCTTGAATCTTTAGGTTTCCCGCACACGCCCAGGAGATGAACTGGGCCGTTCGTTCCGCATCGTACAATGAGATGTCTGCTTGGCGATCCCTCTCTTGCTTCGGAACGGTCAGCGTATAGACGCCATGCCAAGCCCTCTTGCCTAAGGGATTCGATTGCTGCGTCAACATCGGCACAAATGCGGCTTGGCAATCAGATACAAGGATGCCCGGCTGGGCAAATTTGCTCTCGAACGCATAGTTGACATAATCCCCTATGGCCTGTACAGAACGAAAGTTACGCGTTAACTGAAGCACTTCCCCTGCAGTGGTAATTCGTTCTTTCACAAAATTATACGTTGAAATGTCCGCCCTCCGAAACCGATAGACCGATTGCTTCGGATCGCCTACAACGAACAGAGAACCGGGGCGCGGCAGCTGTTTCCGCCAATCGGACTCTGAGCTGTCCGCTCCCGTCAACAGCATCATCATTTCCGCCTGGATCGGATCCGTATCTTGAAATTCATCGACGAACAGTTTTCTATAACGCCCTGCAAAATACTGCCGAACCGCAGGATGAGAACGAAGCAGCTCAGCAGCTTTCATCAATAGATCTTGAAAGTTAAGCTTGCCCGCTTCCATCCGTTTCTCACGCGCGTAACGCACCGCCGGCAGAACGAATGCGATTACTTTGGGATGTACATATTCACGCCACTGCTGAAGGAAAGGCTTCAGCACCGCAGCCTGCCATTCTTGAAATTGCTCCTTGAAATATTTCGCCTTCTTGGCATCTGTCCATCGCTTCAATGTTGGCAATAACCCTCGATCGAACAGCTTGGCAAGCAGCAGCACATTCCTATCATCGTTCATATCTTTAGTTTCCATATGCCTGCGAGCTGCCCGAATGGCCTTTTGCAGTGCATCCCATTCCTTCTCGGGCTCCACTGTCGGTATATAAAGTTCCGCTTCCTCTACCATAGGAAACAAAGTCACTCTAATTCGATCGAAGTCAGGCCGCTCGATGTGCTCGGTGAAAATCGCCACATCTTCGTACTCACAGACCCGGTTATATACAGCCCGCAGGTCTTCAATATCAATTTGCAGGGCGGCCAGCTCCTCCAGCACAGCCGCTTCGTCTCGTGCTTGCAGCTCTTGCACATACTCATCCCAGCTTCGTGCCTGGAGCTCCTCATCCTCCTGCTCCTCCATTTCACGGAAAGCAGGATCAAGCCCAGCTTCAATTGGCCGCTCTCGCAGTAGCTTACCACAGAACGAATGGATTGTACCGATAAAGCATTCTGGTACCTGACGCAGCGCGGCTTCCAATGCTTCTCTCCCTGAAGGGTTCTCTGCACGGGCAATCTCTTGTTCCAACTTGATCCGGAATCGTGTGAGAAGCTCCGAGGCGGCCTTGTTTGTGAATGTAATCGCTGCAATATGCCGAGCTTCTGTCTTCCGCGCTTTTATCAAAGCGATCATTCTGCCGACGATTGAAGTGGTTTTACCGGAGCCGGCTCCCGCTTCTACTAGAAATGTCGTATCCAACTCACTTACGATCCGATAACGAGCTTCCTCATCATGCGCAATGGCCAGCTCCTTAAGCAAAGCCCTTCACCTCCAATATCCGCCCAAGTGTTACAGCATTGCTAGGAGCGTCCCATTTCTCCTCGAACAGCTCCGCTTGCCCGCCGCAAGCCGCTTGATAATCACACCAGGTGCAGTTGTTCGCATCGCTGGTTGGCGGGAACAGTCCTTGCTTCATACTTTCCGTCATGACCTGAAGCACATCTGCTAATGACTCCCTTCGATTCTGTGAGCGACTGACCTCTTCACCCATCCCTCTCTCGGTAGGAAATACATAAGCAGATTCCGTTACCCGCGCTTCCGCGTCGAATCCAGATTCCCGCATCCATTGCTCAACTGCCATACCGTACAAAGGCAGTTGCAGCTGCGTTCCGCCAGAGAAGCATTCATGCTGCTTGAATTTGCGTGGATTGCCAGTCTTATAATCAAATATTTTGTAGCGATGAGGAGCAATTTGATCGACACGATCTACGAAACCTTTAACAGGGAGCATCCAATCCTCTCTTAGCTGCAGTAACAGCGGACTTTGATCATTATGCAATGGAAGCTCGGTGAAGACAGGAAGCGTTGACCTCCGTCGTTCATAGGCAAAAAAGATCTCTGCATCCTTCCGGATGCTTTCCGCCTCTTTCTGAAAAATATGCTCGCTTGGTGCAGGCACCCTCTCCGTGAAGCTTACAATTACTTCCTCTGTAATCCGACGCAGAGTCGTAAGATCGTGGATCACTGCACCTGCAGCTGCGGCATGAGCGGTATCGTTTGTATGCTGCCAATTATCCGCCGCGGTACGGCTAATGACCTTCAACTGACTGATATAACGTTCGAATATATCATGCAGCAGGCTCCCACGCTGACTTGCATTCAACCATGCCGCTCGATCGTAGACGGCCACTTCTTTCGGATTTACGCCCAGCGTGTATTGGTAAAAGAACTGCAATGGACATCTTCCGTAACGTTCCAGCATACTCGCACTGAATGAGGAGCCGTTGCCCGCCTCTCCTGGTAACCTCAGCGGATAACGAGACGTATCTACGATGCCGTCATAAGACGAAATGCTGAGGTCTCGCCTCGCGTACTCCGCCCTGGCTCCCTCTTGAAGCCAAGGATAACAGGGGGATAGAAGGCGCTCGGCCGATGCAAGCCGAGAGTCTTCGCGGAGCATCGCTCCCAGCCATACCTCTAACGCATCGACAGCCGCACCGGAAGTTACTCCTACATAACGCATTGCGCGGCCCATCCATTGGTAAAGCTGCTCATAATCAGCATCCGGCTGATTTGTCCTTCGGCGAAAGATCTGAAGCAGCTCATAAGCGGGCGTCTGCTCTTTCTGCTCAGACAAGTCATAGGAACAAAAACTCATAGTACATTGTCCGCGAATCATACCTACTCGGCTGTTTCGTTGACGAATTCGTTGTCCGGCGAGCTCTGAACTCACTGGAAGATCTCCACTGATCCTGACTCGCTCCTCGTCCAGCAAAACGGGATCCTGTCTCATCGAAGGGGACCAACATGTCTCCGACATGCCGATGATATAGGAATAGGGACGGCCTGTTTGTCCTCCGGAGCTTAGTGAGGTCACCTGTATATGCCCTGGCTTTGGAAGCGCGACGGATTGGACTTTGATCGCTTTCAATTCTTCACGAATATATCGCAGCGCCATTTCCGGCTTCATCGTCAGCCCACCGGCTGTTCGTATCTCTTGCTCCAGACTGCGCAAGGCGGCCGCAGCTTCAAAGTCCTCCTCTGACTGCAGTGCAGCGTACGTTTCAACAAAAGTGCACAACTCATTAACCAGCTTCTCGGGAGAGGTTAGAGCATTATCAATCGCACTCAGCAGCCTTTCAAATTGACGATGCAGTTCTTGCATGAGTGCAGCCTGCTCTACTGAAAGCTTGCCTGATTGCGCCAGCTTACCTAATAAAGCGTATCGATCTTTCCCCCATCCGATGCCGGCTTGCTCAATTGCTCGTATAATTTTGGACATTCCATCCTCTTCTATTTCAACATTTAGAAATCGGAGAATGCCTTGCTTCATGCCATACAGGATGTGATCTATTTGAAAACCGGACTCTAACCAATCCATAAAAAGCTTCGCAGCTTTCCCTGTACGTGTAATCCCGATCGGCAAGCCCTCTGCGAACGTGCATGGAATACCGTTTGATGTAACAGCTGTGTAGACGGCCGCGGCATTCAAGCTGTAATCGGAAGCGATAATCTCGACATGATCAAGCGGTATTTTCTGCTTCGCAATCCGCCTAAGTACCTCTCGAACCTCAGCCAAGGAGCCAGTCGCATGAAAGAAATTTGCTGTCTCGCAAGGGAACAACGAATCGGGACTGGTAAAAACTGCTTCGTTGGCTAATGTCGTATAGTTTCCATTCGTTAACTTATGAAACAGGCTTCTATGTAATCGGGAGTGGAGCACGCCTTCATCGACTGCGATGACATCTGTCGTTTGCGCAGGCTGCTCGATGACTTCATCAAGTCCCGCCCAATCCATGAGTCCGCTGCCTGCCAGCCAATGTTCATAACGATGCAAAAGTTTCTTGATAAAACTCCCTTTAATCGCGTTCTCGAACAGTTCCGGGCTAAGCTCCGCCGCTTTGATACCGCATTCGCGAAGCTCGATTATCGCTTGATGAAACACATTCGTCAGTCCGTGAGTTAGAGCAATGCCGTTCAAATAGTTGTTTTCGGAGCGGCTTAATTCCTGAAGTAGTCTGCAGATGATCCATTTGGATTGCGCATTTGGAAGATAACGAAGCCCTTTCTTCGCGAGCAACAGCTTACTTCTCTCCAGCACCCAGCCTTCCAGCGTGCGCACCTCAACATTCAGCAAAGGGCCGAACCTTCTGCTCGCTTGCTCCAGCCACTGATGAGCCTCTGCATGACTGCCGGCAATGACCAACTTTCGTTGCAACGCATGATTCTGTATGAAGGTGTACAATTGCTGAATTTTCGCATTAGGCGTCATCCAATGACCTCCAGACTGTCATATTCATGCCTTACACCTCATAAAGCGTCTTCCAACGTTCAAGCTTCTCGCGCATGACATCCCGGTAAGAGTTTGGCTCCAAAATCTCCGCATCAGGTCCGTATTGGCTGAGCCAATTCAGAAATTCACGATCATGATTCACCGTCACTTCGAAGAGAAGGCTACCGTCCTTTTGCGGTGTCATTTTCGGCTTCAAGAACATTTCCTCTTCCTTCACATACCGGGCAATATCGGAATGAAACCTCACCTTGAAGCGAATGAGCTCCCTGCCTCGTTCGATCGACCATGTATTTTTCATATATTGCTTCAGATTGAATTCGCCCTTATCAAACGTTTGTTCCAGGACTTCCACCGATCGAAAGCGACTGATACGAAACGTCCGAATATCCTTCGCCTTATGACAATAACCAATGACGTAGAAGCGATAATCTCGCGGGATTAGAAAATAAGGATCAATCTCTCGAGCCGACTCGTCATCGCGATATTGCGAATAGTAGACCGCACGGATCGTTTTCTGGGACAGAGCAGCCTGAATAATATCAAATAAGTAGGAGCTGCTGTCTTCCCTGTAAGCAGGCGTTCCCAATTGAATAATATCCGCTACATGCTGCACAATATCGACTCGTCTTACTCTCTCCTTGTGGTGTGTGCCCATGACCTTCTCATACGCAGACTCAAAACCTTCAGGAATGAGCGTTTTGATCGGCTCCAGCACGGAAGGTAGCATAGAAAATGAAACCGCCTCTTCTTCTGTCCAATCCAGCGGATACATCGAGAAGTTGCTAATAAATGCATATCCCTTCCCATGTCCAAAGTTAGAAATAGGTATATTCATGGCGGAAAGCGTCTCTAGATCTCTGTATATCGTCCGTTCCGTTGTCTCACAGCGTTCGGCCAGCTCCCTGGCCAGTATACCAGGCTTGGATTGTATCAAATTAATCATGCGCATTAAGCGAATTAAACGTTCGGTCACGGCAGATTCTCTCCTCTTGTCTAGACTATCGTCAGTTAAGGCAATATCTAGTAACTTCGACCTAGGCTTAGGAGAGTCCTGCTACTTCTTTCTTTTCATTTGGCGATACTTCTGTTGATGGAGTGTTTTCCTTGTCTGACTGGTGAACGAGAAATTCTCCAGTTGATGGTAGAGCAGCTGAGCTTCTTCTCTCAGCTCCGCATCTTCCGATTGAATCGCGGCGCAGAGCATCGTATCGGCCTGCTGCTGAAGCAGTCTTACCCCCATATCCTCATCGCCTTGGTCAAAAGCAACAATCGCATCTTCGATAGCTAGAGCGGTTTCGGTAATTTTAATCTGTTTCTCCACGTACAGATCTGCCTCTTGATGCATAAGTAGATGAATGTCGCTTGTGAAGTCTGCTTCTATTGAATCCTGGATCGTGCACAGCTGAACTCCTTCCGTGACATCAGCATACTCCCATATAAGATCAAGCACTCTATGCCTGCCTTCCGAATGCAGACCGAATGAAAGCTCAATTAAAACGGATTTGGTTTCCCCTTCAAACACATCGCCTAGTAAAAGCTGCACCCCCTGTTCGACAGGTTCGGATTGATAACCGTAAATACGATTTATTGATACGTTCGCTGACGGCCTAATTGTTAGACGTGTATTTTGCGCAATGACCGATAGTAAGCTTTCTAGCTCTTTAGAGAATATAGCTGGAATCTCTTCGGGCTTGGCAATGAAATAGAAGTTGCCTCCTCCGTGCTCAGCAAGGCCTTCCATCAGCTCCTCGTCAAACCCGTCTCCAGCTCCCATTGCGGTAATGCCTATTCCCATGCTGCTAAATTCCTTGGCTATAGACTGAAGCTTATCACTATCCGTTATTCCTTCGTTGGCATGGCCATCGGAAAGAAGAATGATTCTATTCACACTACCCTCTTCTTTCCCTTGCTTCACATGCTGAATGCCCTGCAACAACCCGCCGCTAAGGTTCGTGCTTCCTCCTGCAACAATCGATTCGATCTGCTTTTTCAATCCGTCCTTATTGGTCACCTTCTGCGGCGGGATTACTGTTTGCACCTCGTCATCGAAGACGACCAGGCTGAATCGGTCATTATCCGTTAATTGCTCCGTTACAAATTGGCATGCCTTCTTGCTAAACACCAGCGGAGCACCCTCCATCGATCCGCTTCGATCTAGAACAAGCGAAATGTTCATAGGAGCACGATTTTTCTTTCGTAATTCCACTGCCTCCCCGTTCAATTCAAGCAGCAAAAAGGCTTTCTCGGTTCCTCTCGTCGGCCAGTACCGATTATTCAACCTTGTCGTTGTACCAATGCTCTCGCTCATCTGCAGCATCCCTTCTTACCTAATTGATGATAAGAATGTAACATACCGTTTGGACGCTTCTGTGTCAGGGAATGGCTGTTCGTATGTAAAAAAACTTAGCCCTAAATTGAGCTAAGTTAATATTGTAAAAATTATAGTCATTCATCTATTCTACTTCTTGGCGATTCAAAATCTAATTCACAATCCCTAGTTCTCTACTAATATCCCTCGATAGCTTCGCTAAAATCCGCTTGTCCAGATGCGCGCTCTGTACATAGTTAGAAAGTAAAGTTTGTATCACATCCACTCTACTTGTAAACAACTTACCCTGATACTGATGGAGCAATTCATCAATTCTTGAATCAGGATACATAACACTCTTTTTAATCAATTCAACTACATAATCCTTGTGCATATTGTACAACTCTTTGAGCTTGAAGATATCGGCGCTATTCTTTAGGCGATCTTCGAATTTGTTGTCTGGTGTATTGCTCTTAAGTTCAATATCAAACTCATCCCCGGAGCCCAACAAAAAGTCTATCTGACACTCACCTTTTCTATTAAATAGTGTAAAGCCCGGTCGCATTTTCAAACTAAACGTATAGGCTTCCCCGAATTCTTCTAAAAACGGATGGACATGGGTGTCCAACGAAAATTCCTTGTTTCCCTTTAAATCCGAATTGCATAATTTACAGCTTGGAATCAGGTTATAAAACGAAAGAGCCAAATAAGGGTATGTTGATTTCTTATAGAAATGGTCTATCGAGCCCCGTGTCTTGCCTGTGTGTGAATCACATAAGGTGAAAATATATTGTCGGTTGCAATATGGACATACGGTTACGCCAAGTTCCGCTACAAACGTGTAGGCCCCCCAAACAGGTGTAGCAGAAGCCGGATTAGGGTAACGTGTTACGAAATCGTTATATTTGAAAACTTCCAGAAGATCTTTATAGAGCTTCGTCTTTTTACTGGACTTGGAATCGAAAACTACCCCCATTTTTTGGATATCTATAATTATTTTACGCAAAACATCTGGCTCCCCCGTTACCAACTCATCAAAATGATTGAGCAGATACAAGTAAATGCCTTTGTTTCGAATCCTTTTTATTCCTGTAATACTTTGGAGTTTAGGCAAATGATAGGCCTTCATGTAGTCCAAATGTTTCTTTTCAAGTTCCTTCAAATTCACTTTCCGATCAGCATTAATTTTGATCATGTCTTGTATCCTTCTTTAGTTCTTCCAGATCGTTCTGAAGTTTCTGAACAAGGGTATACAGCCTTTGGTTCGCTTCTTCATACATATATTGATTGGACAATTTTTCCTGTAGCATATGCCGGATCTTGCTACGCAATACGGACTCGCCTATTAGGTTAATCCAAGTTTCCAATTCAAGCCGATCTTCCCACAACAAGGCGGATGTTCCAGTCATGACCCTGTTAACCAATTGATTGACCTTATATCTGGCAAAATCCCCGATCATCCCGGTATTCATAAAGAAAGCATCCGACATTAAAGTATGAATATTGGCCGCAAACGTTTGTTTGTTGTCCACCAGTCCGTCTATAACCCGGCTACCTTTTTCCGTTTTATCGATCAAAATTAAATTAGCGGCAGGCAAATCTGAGACAACTATTGGTGAATTCGAAGTTATGATGATTTGAATTGTTCGACCCTTATAGATTGATGGCAAAAATTCAATAAGACTTAACAAAAATCCTTTTTGCCATTCCGGGTGAAGATACAATTCTCCCTCATCAATGAGGACAATAACCTGATCTTGCAAATGGAGATTGGTGGCACGTTCCTGCTCATCCGACAATCTGAAAAAACGGGCATAAGTACCAAGCATCGCTTTTTCCCCAGAACTTAGGCCTCTCCAGTCGAAATTTAGAAACGGTGTAAAACCCATTGCCTTTTTATACTTTTCAAGCAAATGCTTCATGATATTTTCGGATCTACCATTCGTATTTAAAGGCATTAACAATTGACCATCATCGATATTATTTTCGTTTATGTAATTGTCGAAAAAGTCCAGCATTTCTTGTACTCCATCCATCCATCGGATCAAATCACGATTCGCAACTTTTTCACCGACAAAGCTAGATCGGATCTGCTCCAAATTTCGGACAATTAACGATCGCCAATCCGCGTTCTGGGGTTCGATTCCGGATTCCTTCGGAAATGACTTTGGGATGGATGTCTCACGGTAATTTGCCAAATCATAAAGAAAAGAGTCGATCAAGGCATGTGAGAAAGCCAATTTCACTTTTTCGATTCCGGCAGTCTTAAAGTTTTTTTCTGACAACATGACTTTCATTTTACCCCTAAAGGACAACACACGCTCTTTCAGAACGTTGATACTTTTTTTCTTTTCATCAACCGCTTCCGTTGGGAATATGCCATTCACGCCTACCGTGACTTGGGATGGTAATTTGATAGGCAATTGCAAATCACTGACTTTGTAATTATGAATAAAATTCAATTTCCGGTTGATTTCGGCTAGCCGAAAAATCTCAGTTTCACTAAAGTTCGAGTCACGAATATGTGTTTCAAGGGCATCCAGCTTATCTTGTTTCACTAGAAAGTTCGTTGAAATGTTCATTAGATTCCCCCGCTGTATTTCCCGTTTCGCATCAAAAATGTTTGAGAAGAAAATGTATGAAATATGGGAGGATATCTTGGAATAATTAATTAAATTAAAAGAAAAATCAAACTCATCATACGATTTCAGATAAAACCCAAATTCCTTGTAATTACCAATTTCAATAGGAAGATCTACATGGTGAAAAATAACCCTGTCGTTTTTCGTTTGAAATACAACAATAGCTTTATCCTGAATTCCTCCCGCCCCATGCACGAGCTGCTCCTTTATGAAATCCAACAAGGTTGTCTTGCCCGCTCCGTTCTTTCCAATGATGCCAGTAACATTGGCGATTTTACCATTCTCCTCCATACTCCCTCTGCGCTGTAAGTCGAAGAAGTCTGGTATGTAGTGATCATTGTTTTGAATATTAAGCTCCCTATTATCATGGTTATAATGGAATCGTAGTTTACTGTCCAATTGAAAGCCTTGCTTTTGAAAGGAACCGTAATTGTCTAACCATATGTACAGTAACGTCATTATTAGATCACCCTTGCACCATAATTATTATTTCATTTCATGAAGCAATGACTCTATGAACAAATCATATGCTAATGAGCTTCTCAGCACCGCCCTGCGCTGATAGATATGCCTTTATCTTGCCATCCCATGCGATATAGGCGCCATGCTGAGGATGGCTCTTCATTGTACCGCCCAAATCAATTCCTTTATGGGTCAGCACCCATGCTTCATTATCTCTCTGAATACATCCAATAAAGTTTGAAATAGCTGCTTTGCCGGTAATCCCAATTCTTTCGCTAATGCAGACGTTGATATTTGCTTCTGACTCATATGATCCCCTTTTCTATGTCACAGCTTCCGCCTTCTTCTCAAAATACCCATGCAACCGATACTCACAAATCTCCCTCGTCCACGCATAAACCAGCTCCAAGTGCTCTGGCCGAATCTCCTGCTGAACCGCAAACTCCCCGTTGTCGAACGTAATCTGCCCCTTCGAGCTCCCGCTCCACTTGGTCATAGGCATACGCGCGATTAGAGCGGCAACCTTCTGCTCGTTATACTCCTTAAACCGCAGCGTTTCTTTATCCGAAAAATCAATCCGCCGGCGATATTCCTTCTCTGTCAAATACCGGTGGAAGAACGGAGCCGCCTCCCGCGGCGTTATCGGGGTAGTCCACAACGAAGCCCCTCTTTCCAGCATCGCCATCAAAAGCACCATTTTGTAGCTTTTCTCCATACGCGTGCTCTCCACTTCCTTGAACCAGCGCTCATAACGGAGATAGACAGCTTCCTCCAGCTCATTCAGCTCCCCGCACCAGTACAGGAATCCGGTATAGGAGCCGAACTCCTGGCGGTACTCCTGGCTATTCGCGTTACCCAGCAGATGCAGCTCCAAATAATGAGGCCGGCGGCCAAGCTCTTCCTTGATCTCCAAGTACACGCTGCGTAGCTTGTCCTTGCGTGGCTGCTTCTTGCTAGCCAGCTCCTCCAGCATATCGATGACGCTCGTTTCAAGCTCGATGAGGCAGCCAGCCGGAGCGATCGGCGTCACACGCCCTCTTTTGCCAGTGGCATCCTCACTCACTCCCGTATCGAATAAGCTCAGTTTAATATCAGCATTCCGGTAGTTTCCGATCAGGTCGATAATCGTGCATGCTTGCTTGCCGTCATGAAGCCGAAGCCCCCTGCCAACCTGCTGCGTGAAGATCGTAAGTGACTGCGTCGGCCTGACGAACAGCAGCGTATCGACGGATGGAATATCGACGCCTTCATTAAACAAATCCACCGTAAAAATCACCTGAAGCTCTCCCTGCTCCAGACGGCGAATCGCTTCCTGCCTCGACATCGACCGCGTATCCGAGTGCAGACTCAGACTGGCAACGCCCTGCCCGGTAAAATAATCCGAAAGAAAGTTAGCCTGCATAATCGACGAGCAAAAGGCGATCGTCCGCGTCTGCTTATGCCGCATCCAAGCCTCATAAATGTTAGCGGCTACCTCTTCTCGAAGCTGAACCTCGAGCAGTTCGCTCTCATCGTACTTTGTTCCGAGCCAAGTCAGCTGCGAATAGTCCGTCGCGTCATAGACGCCGTAGTAATGGAACGGACAGAGCCAGCCTTTTTGAATCGCCTCGATAAAATGCAGCTGATACGCCACGTTCCCGTCGCAAATCGCATAAACGTCCTTCCCGTCCATCCGGTCCGGCGTTGCCGTAATGCCCAGCAGAAAGCGCGATTGAAAATACGACAGCACACTCTGGTACGATTTCGCCGCGGCGTGATGAAACTCATCGACGACGATCAAGTCGAAGGCGTCCGGCTTGAAGCGTTCCCGGTGCATTTTGGTGCTCAGCGTATAGATCGATGCGAATACAAAATCCGTTCCGGTTTCTTTGTCCGAGCCGTTGTATAGTCCCGCCGTTTTGTCCGGCATGATGTGGAGGAACGACCGCTTTGCCTGATGCAGAATTTCCTCGCGATGCGCAACAAACAGCACGCGGCGAAACCGCTCCTTGGCGAAAAAACCTGCCAAATACGTTTTGCCAAGCCCCGTTGCCATCACTACCATCGCCTTGTCATAGCCTTCCGCGAACGTGATATCCAGCGCTTCGAGCGCTCCCTGCTGTGCCGCTCTCGGAGTGATCGCACCTTCTTTTCCGTCTGACGCGCTGTCCTCCTGCTTCGGCTCCTTCTGAGGGAGCATCAGCTCCGACTCTTCCATCTCAGTGATGGACTGGACGAGCTCCGGATTTTTTTGATGGTAGGCTTTGTAGGCCGTTTCATAGTAAGCGATGGTCGTTTCATTCAACGGCTGCGTAAATTCGTGGTAAAAATTCCGCATGAAGTTGACCAGCGCATGCTGGAACGTAAACGGCTCAGCCTGCGCATTGACCGCCAGGTTCCACTCCACGCCCATCCGGAACGCGGACAAGGACAAGTTCGACGAGCCCACGATAAACAGACCTTCTCCATCGCCATAGTCGAAGAGGTAGGCTTTTGGATGGAAAGAAGTGCCACGGCTGCGCCAAAGTCTCGCCTCAATGCTCGGATGAATGCGGAGCAAAGCCCGCAGCGCCTCCGGCTGGGAGACGAACAGATAATCGCCTGCCAGCAGCTTAACCTCCGCCCCTCTATCCAACGCCTCCTTCAAATGCCGCGCCAACAGCCTGACGCCCGACTCCATAACGAAGGATGTTAAAATATAAATCCCTGAAGCCTTCTGTATGCTTGGGATGAGTTCGTCTGCGAGATTTTCTGTGATGAGCTTAATGTCAGGCATCTTCGACCTCAATAAGGAAGATTCGCTCTTTAAAGCCGCCGCGTTTCTCCGCCTTCTCCGCACGAATCCGCTCCAGCTCCTGAACGGTTACTCCGTTTGCCTCCGCAAGCGCGTGAATGACCTCCAGCATATCTGCCAGCTCCTCAACGGCTTCGGCACCAGGCTTCGCCTCTAAAAACTCGTTCGTTTCCTCTTTCAGCTTCGTGCGAAGCTCAGTTAAATACTCGTCCGATTCTAAAATACGGCTGGTCAAAGACAAGCCTTCCTTCGTAATGATCTCTGGTATCCGGTCACGGACTAGTTTGTTGTATGTAGGCATAAGTGTCTCCTTATCTTTGTTTATTTTGAGGTAGATTTCACGATCTTCGATTTCTCAATATGCTGAGTCCTAATAGCAGGATCTGTTATATTCACCGAAGCGATCTTAGCCTTAATGGCCCGGACCTCTTCATCTGTAAACCGTGGCGAAGGATTCTCTGCTTTGAGTCTTGCTAATTTCCGCTCAATAAACTCAGTCAGCTCCACGTCATAAACAATCAGCTCGTCCGATCCGATCTTTCTCAGCTCCGGATCGATGCTGAATCTGCATCTCATCGTGAAGGAAATCATGGAGATGTACCTTACATTTGGGTAATCGTTTAATAGCTGCTCCACCGCTTTGATGTGACCGTAATTTTGCATCAACGGATTGTACATTTTAAAGCGGTTGCTGACGCTCCAATTCCGGTCCTCACGCGTCCCTTTGATCTCACCATTGTAGTTTTTAGTTTCAATCACAAATATGGCATAAGGAGTAATAAGGAGATGATCGATTTGGGAGTAACCGGAGCGAGCCTTGGGATTGGGTATGAGCAGATCATTCAGATGTTGATACTGCTTGGACAGCTGATCAAGCTGGATGCTGATTTTATGCTCTCCCAGTTCACCGATACGTGTTGGCGCCACTTTCGGCTTGGCCGGCTTTTTTGCTTGGGTTTCTTTTGGTGTTATTTTCGGTTCTGGTTTTGCGGGTTTTGAGTGGAAGAGAGAAAGTAACTTCTTAAGCATTACGGAGCTCCTTCGTGACGTGAATTTATTTTGGTATAATTCGACAATTTGGGTAGGAAGTCCTGCTGGAGTGAAAGACTGACATGCAGCAACAAAAAAGACGTCCTGATAGACGTCTGTGTCTTACAACTCGGCAAGTATTTGTTGTGTCCAAGAATGATTTATCGTAAAACGGTCAAAAAGTTCAATTTGTTTCGAGAAAGATGCGAACCTTGATAGCATGTTTCTTTGGACAACCTGATCGTAATACTTCTCGGCTGTTTCAAGATCAAACTTGTCCATTTTCACACCAAGAATGAGGAGCTGGGCAAAATTCATGACCAACTTCTGATGTCCGGAATCATGTATGATCTTTTCTCTAGCATCTCTATCATCGCTGATGATCGCATCGATACCTAATCCAACGGAATAGGCATAACACTCCAACTCCCCTGGATCAAGAACAGCCCTCATTCGATTTTTTACTTTGTTAACCTCCTGACGGGACTTGACGGAGAGCAATGCCCATCTTTCCTTGGTTAATTTTATCCGGTTATTTTGGTTATATTGGTGAAACACCTGATAGTGTAGATGATTGGATCTGAGCTCTTTTTCTACTTGAGGGGTTATGTATATCTCCTCGATTACACTCGGAACAAGAACATCAAATATTCCGCCTTTTATGGTATGCCCTAAAATATCCGTATCGGAAACGATAACAGATCTGCTAGTCATCCGTCCCTCCCTGGCCCGGCTCTGGCATCAGATTCATGAGAGGAATGCCAAGTAGGCTCTCGAGATGTTTGACCTTTCTCGGAGTTAGTCGTCTATTATGAATATTGTCGGCCAAAGACTCCAAATATTCGCCAGGGATTCGGGAATGTTTCAATGGGATGATCAAAGCTTCTGAAAAACCAGCCTCCAACGTTACCTTAATCAGTCGCTCAGGATCCTCTTTCGTACTGTATGCTCTAAATTCAGTCTGTTGGAGGTCCGTGAGGACGTGCGCTTTATTTAACATCCGAATCGTTTGAAGATAACTTACTCCAAAATGATGCTGTATACGCAAAATATCCTGCAAGGTGATTTTCCCGTAATCGCGGACGTCAAACTGCGTTAATGCATGAAAAAGCGACGCTTCCGGCATGATGAAGTAATCGGCAAATTTGAAAGCAAAGTATTCCATCCGCTTCATCTCATATTGAAATTCGTCTTCAGGAAGCTCCTTGAGTCGCGTGTAATTCTTAAGATCACGCAAAATATGGCAGTACTCATGCGCTATCGTATAGTGTTGACGTCCCAAAGACTCGCTTGCATTTACAAAGATGACTCTTTGGTCATCAAATACACGAACAAAACCGGAGCATCCCAGATCTTTAATTTGAAAAACATAAATACCATCTCTCTCGACGAGGTTAATGATATCAATGGGATCATACAGGGAAATACCTAGTCGTTCCCGTGTTTGATTGGCGAAGGCAACTGCATCTAAACGAAGAGTGGATTTCTCCGGATCGGTAAGGTCGATCTTCCCCTCTGGCCGATTAAACATGTCGAAACTGTCCCTCTTTCTTCACGTTTTCACGATACAACTTAAGTTGTCCCATCAACTCACGATAAATCGTGTCGGACAAATCCAACAATTGATCATCATCTTCCCCAGTTCCATCACGGAACAAGATCATGTTCTCCAGTGAGCTTTCATCGCTCTTCAACAGCTCCTGGATTTCAAGACCGAGAAAATCGCATATTTCCTTTGCATCTGACAGTGAACATGTCGTTCGGCCGGATTCAATATTTGCAAATTTATCCCTCGACATCCCTACAGCGGAAGCAACCTCTTCTTGAGTAAAAGACAATTCCTGCCGCGCTTGACGAATTCGTTTCCCAATGACGGCATCCTTTATTTTGGCCATTGGAATCACCTCCTAGTTCTTACAGAACTATTATACACTAAAATACACAAGTTCAACACACTGACGTGTAATTTATACACAAAAATTAAACCCCTCAATCCTTATAAGGATCAAACTCATCCGCCCCGGCCATGCAGACGCCGATTGGCTTCAGCACGTGAAGGACATCGATCGTTTCGGAGTGCGCATCCAGCACTTCTTGTAGCTTCCGGTATACAAAAGGGCTCTCATCCGTCCCCGCGCCGCGAAGCTCTACACCGAAATTCCGGACAGCCTGCTGCATTTGCTCAGGCGTAATTTGTCCGCCGCTGCGGGTGCGGGTTTTCCAGTTCATTTTGCCCGCCGCTTGGGTTCGGCTCATGATCCGTCCCGCGCCATGAACAGTGCTGTAGTAAGCATCCCGGTTCTCTGCACTGTCCTTCCCTTGTACAATAACGGAGATATCCCCCATACTGCCGCCGATAAAACCAACCTGACCCGGTGCTGAAGGGGTCGCCCCTTTGCGGACGACGACAACTTCTTTGCCGTAGTGCGTCTCATTCCAGGCATAGTTGTGATGGTTATGCACCTCAAGGTCCGCTTCCGTTCCCAGAATGGCTAACACTTGGCGGATCACATATTCCCTTCCGGCATAGGCGTAACGCCCGGCCAGCTTCATCGCCCTGTAATACATATCGCCCAGCTCGCTGCTCAGATCAAGGAGTACAGGCGGCTGATCCATTTTCTCACCGGGGGCGTTCGCGAGAAAGTCTCTGCCGGCAGCCAAGTTGATAAAACCGCTTGCCGTCTTATGCCCGAAGCCCCTGCTTCCAAAATGATTCGCAATCCACAACCGGCCGGTTTCCGCTTCTACGAACAAGTCCACGAAGTGGTTGCCGCTGCCGACGGTGCCGAGCTGACTCTGCGCCAAGGCTTTCAGCTTGTCATGCTCCTGCTTGCCTACCGCCCTGTAAACGTCCCAATCGGGATCGTCAAACAGGTCATGATCGACCTTTTCCTTATTGACGCGGCCCACTCCAAAAGAGATTTTGCGGGCGATCTCATCCATAACCTTCGCCAGTCTGGGCTTTACGTCTTCCACAAAAAGGCCGGTTCGCACCGCTTTATTCCCGCATGCGATATCATATCCGACGCCGGAAGGGGAGATTTGCCCGTCGTAGACGACAACTCCGCCGATCGGCTGGCTGTACCCTTTATGATGATCCGCCATAAGCAGGGTTTGAACGACGTTTCCTGTTTGTGCGCACGTTTTCGCTTGAGCAAGCGCCGCGTCGTCGGGATTGCCCCAGACACGTACACCGTCTATTTTTTGATAAGCCATAAAATCCTTTCACTCCTACCTTTCATCATTTGTTTCCCATACTTCCTTCAGCACGGTCCGGAACAAATCGTCAAGCCGCTGATCCTGGACTCCGCCGGATGACGGCATGCCTGATGCCGTCTGCTCGTAATACGCTATTTTTTCCTCCAAAAACTCGCTGATCGGATTGATCCGCGGCTCAAAATCCATTTCGTCGCCTGCCCTTTTGCGGACCAGCAAACTGTCGATAGCCGCCTTAAGCTCGCTTTCCCCTGGCACGACATCCGCGACAAGCTTATCAAATTCGATCGGCGGCATCGTATTGTGCTTCTCGATCCACTCACAGGCTAGAATCGGGCGGAGCACATAAAAGTATTTTTTGATTTTCACCTGTTCCCCCTGCAAGTAGTCGCGGTAGTTCCCTTTCGCCATATGCAGATAGTGAAACATACAGGACCTGGGGGAGAACGTGAGTGGAGAGATGTCGCGAATTTGCTCTGCTACCGCATGGTTCTCCATATACACAATCGGGGACTGAAGCCATTCGAGCAGCGGCGGATTCGACTTGCGGAACAAGCTCAAGGCTTTGCGCAAATCCCAGCCATTGATGTCCAGCATGTCGTTGATCGGCCGCTCGATAACATCCCGCTTCTCAAAAATCGATAAATACCAATCTACCGGTCTAATATAAATAAATCTTACGTCATAGTCGCTGTCCTTGGAAGGGAAGCCCCAGGCGCGGCTTCCCGATTCGCAAGCGTACAGGATCCGAACGTTTTCTTCTTTTTCGATTTTGGTTAGTTCGTCTACGATTTGTTGTCTAACCTCTGACACGCCGGTCTCTCCTTTCTGTTAACCGTCTAAGCTTAACCCATCTACCCGCTCCACTATCGATGAATAACCTTGCACGGACTGCGCGATATAGGAAAGCACGGTGTCGCTCCAGCCGTAGATGTAATAGGTTTGAGGATCCTCTACCGGTACCATCGCATGACGGTAAGGAGCAATATCGACAACAAACGCCTTCACGTCCTTGTTCACTTTGGAGCGGTACCGCTTCAGCTGCTCGTAAAACGGGCTGCCGCTGTTCTGCTGCTCATCCGTGATGATGATGATCTGCTCGACCTTCCTCCGCTCTCGGATCAGCTTCCGGACGGGCGCCCCTGTATCGGTTCCTCCACAGGCATGGATTTGGGAGGCCTGCGTTAAAATGCTGTCTTTGCGGGAAGGCTTCGCATCGATAACGTCCGTATCGAACAGCCAGAACAACGAGCTGCCCTGCGTTTTTTTGTACAGCGCCAAAGCAAATACCGAGCCGATCTCTAAGTATTGCCCATCCATGGAGCCGGATATATCAAGGAAGATCGCCGTTTTCTCACCAAGCTCGGGCAGGTTGTCGAAGGTAAGCTCCGCGGCTTCCCGCAAAGCATCCCGAAGCTCCGGATGATCGACCTGGCGGAAAGCGGTCGCCAACCGAAACGGCAAAATTTTAGCTTTCCGGAGTGCCTGTTCGTCGGTTATACGGTTCACAACATAGTCCAGATTGCGCTGCTCTTCCAAAACGCCGGCCCGCTGCAAAGCGTTCATATGCCGGAGAAGCGCAAACGTCGGCATCTGGTAAAGCAGCGCCTCCCATACGGCTTTGGACGGCTTGATGGCTCCCGTCACCGTCTCATAGGGAAGCCTGCCGCGTTCAATCCACGCGATCTGCTCCTCCTCGGTTGAGGCAAGCTTCAGCTTTTCCAAAGCTTCGACTTGGGGCAGCAGCGCAAGGTTTGCCTCCAGTCCCCGCAAATATCTGAACAAGGACCGCTGCTTCAGGTCTTCCGGCTTCGGATGTGCGGTTGCGATCGCATCGCCGAGACTGTAGCCGCGGCCGCGGCCGTTATATTTTATCGCCCAATATTCGGACACGCCGGACAAGAAACGGTTAACCTGCCGCTTGACCGCACGGCCGCCCTCCCCGCGTCCCAGCCCTTTCAATATCGTCAGAAAATCCGACAAATCGGACGGAATGCGCACCACTTGCAGGAAGATCGCCGCAAACAGATCCGGACGATAAATCGATAGAATGGCTAAACCGAACAAAGGCTGCAGCCTCATAAAGCCTTCGTTCCGTGCAAACACGATGGCCTTGGCCATGAAGCCCGGATTGCTAACTGCCATCTCATGATGAAGCTGCTCCGCATCGCTGAGGAGCTCCTTCCGATCCGCATAGAAGGTATTGCTCATCGTATTGGTCAGAAGCGTCTGCACATACTGCTCCTCAATGGACCGTGCGAACGCCGGGTAATGTTCTTTATTGGTTGGATTCGGTCTCAACGAGCCGAACAGTTTTTTGGCCATGCTCATAGTGATTGCCCTCCTAAAAAGCTTTCAAAGAAACCGGTGAGGAAAAGGCGGGATAGGTTTGCTGCAGGAGTCGAACCTGCCATATTGCCCGGGTAAGGGTAAACCATTGATCGATTAAGGTCGAAGTAACCCATCCCAGCGCCTCACCGGCGCTTCAGCTATTTTAAAAGATCACCGAGGAAGTTGGCCGGAAAGGCACATGCTGCTCTACCAACTGAGCTATTCCCCCGCCAGGGGAAGTTGGACTCGAACCAACGACAAGCCGATTAGAAGTCGAAGTAACCCTTCCATGCGCCTCGGTGATCTGATCAGCTCTCACGTTGCCGCGTCGGCTGATGGGTTTATTTTCGCTTATTATTGGAGCAGCGAACATGGCGAAAGTATTACGACACGAGAAAATCTTTCCATTCCCCCCCTATCTGTCCCCTGTTACAATGAAAAGGATGCTGCTTCTAAGGAACGGGGGATACCATTGGCTAAGGAAAGCTTCGATAAAGAAATCCAATTTCTGCGCATGCTGGTGCTCACAAGCGGGGCCTTCAGCAGACAACAATTCGCAGAGCGGCTGGGCATTTCCGTCCACACCTTTGATAAAACGATCCGGCGGCTCAAAGATGTCGTCAGCTCCATGCACCAGCATTTGCCGCAGGAGCAGAGCAAAGAATTTTCCGAGTCGCTCCGGTTTAGCTATTATGACTCCACCGATCCGCAGCTCTTGTTTCTGTTTCGCGCCAAATCCGTAAAGGAATCTGAAAGTCACAGAATCTCTCTGCTTTTGGGTGCAATGACAGGACAAGCCCGGACCGCGATGGAGCTGCTGGATCTGTGCTGCGGCAGTACATCTTCCGAGCTTCCCATGCCTGACGAGAAAACGATCCGGTCGGACCTCAAGTATTTGGAGGAGGTTGGAGTCATCCGCAAGGAACCGGGACCCCGCCCCTACAAGTTTCGAATTCAGGATGATCTAGTACGAAGCTTGACGAATGACGAGCTGATCGATTTGTATGATTTTGTGGATGTGATGGCGAACACGCAGGTGCCTTCCGTGCAAGGTTATCTGCTGCGCGACGGACTCAAAAAACATCTGATGCGAAAGGATGTCGAGCAGCATTCCGTCGAGCCGTTTTTATATAAGTATCACTATTACTCGCGGATTCTGGATGAGGCACACCTGTTCACGCTGCTTCATGCCATCCGTCACCGCCGCAAGGTCCGCTTTCTGTACTTCTCGCCCAAATCCGAAAAAAGCTACGCCTCCAAAAATACCAATCCCTTATTCGAACGCGATACGAAGGGCAAAGCCGAGAAGACGCTTCCGCTTAAGATCGTCTATGATCATCAATATGGAAGATGGTATTTGATAGCCTACGGCAGAGAAGGAATCCGGAAATTCCGCATGGAAGGGCTCACGCAAATCGAAGAGGATGAGTCCGTTGACGAAGCTTGGTATAAGGAGAGGCAAACCGAGCTGGCCGAGAAAATGCGGTACAGCTGGCTCATCGATACCGGACGGCCGGTGACGGTTCGCGCCCGCTTTTTTAATCCGGAAGGCTCGGAGCAGAATTTCATCAAAGAACGGGTGCTGCTGCAGGGTCAGTGGGGACAAATTGTGGTTGAAGATAAAGATTCGTTTATTTACGAAATCACGGTGAACGGGACGACCGAAATCAGGCCGTGGCTGCGGAGCTTCGGTTCGAGCTGCGAGATTTTAGAGCCCGCCGCGCTGCGCCGGGAAATGATTGCCGAATGGAAGGAGATCCAGTCTTACTATGAATCTGTTTGAAAAAATATTCAATCACCAGATCCTCTCCCGGTTGGAGGATTCCGGCACTTTCATGGTCACCTCTCACGAACGGGCATGGCTGAAAACGATGCTGGAGCATCCCGCGGCGGCCGATGCTTTTACTGCAGACACGTTGGACAAGCTGCGTTCCGCCCTCGAACCGGATCCGGTGATGGATATTTCCCTTCATTTGATGGAGAAAGCCCGCAGCATGGAAAAACAGGTCTACCATCCGCTCCTGCGGCCTTTACGCCGTCACATTATGAATAAAACGGGCATTCGGATCACCTACGAGATTAAGGGAGGTCGTGTGAAAACAGGCCATTCCGGGTTTCCGTACAAGCTGGAATACTCCATGGTCAAAAGAGAATGGTATTTGCTCTGGCATCACATCCGGCATCACGCCTTCATGAGCACCAGGCTGAAGAACATCCATTCCGTCGAGGCAGAGCCGATCAAGCCGTGGGCGGCGGAAAGCATTTTGAAGAAGCTTGGGGAGACATTGGATTCTCGTAAAAGCGAAGTCGTGATTGAAATCGTTCGTGCATACAACGCCGAGATGTCCCGCATCATGTACGCCTTTTCCAGCTTCGAGAAAAATGTAGAATACGATACGGAGAACGACACTTACCGGGTTAGAGTGTGTACGCTTGGGGATGAGATGGAGTATTTGCTTTCCAAGCTCCGTTTTCTGGGGAAACGGGTTCGGGTGGTTGAGGGGCCATATTTAAAAAAACGGATGCTGGAATCGTCGACCAAGGCTTTGGAACGGTATGGGGTCATTCCGGCCGATGATGAATCTTCTACTTAAAAAAGGTGCCTGAATCCATGCAGATTCAGACACCTTTGTTTTGTTATAGCCGCGAGCTTTGACTGTGAACATTTAAGGCTTAGTTGTTTTAACGTTACCAATCTATTCTGTTTTTTGCTGCCTTATAAACTTCACTATCCGCTCTCGGACCGATCGCGTAGATGTGTACAATCGTGCAATTTGATTCCTCTATAATCCGATAAACAATTCTTATATGATAAGGGCTCATGATTCGTATTTTATAGGCGCCTTTGAGATCGTCGTGCAGCTCCCAATCAGTGCTTGTATGGTGCGGATTTGCGTTGCCGGTAAATCGTTTTTTGATTGCTGCCAGAATAACCTTAAGTTGACCCTTGTCAAAATTAGTTAGATCCTCTTCAATAACCCCTTCTTTAAAACGCAAATCAACTTTAAGGGCATGCAACGTCTGTTGGAATAACTGGACAACTTGAGGTGAAGCAGCCATTAGTCAATCTCCACCTCTACATCATTACTCAGGATCTCCATTAAATCGTCATCATTCAGATCAAGTTTGGCTAGAGCCGCTTCAACTGAATAAGTGTCCTGGGATTCACGCTGCAATGTCTTTAATACAAGCTCCAGTTCAATTATTTTTTCTTTCAGGTAATCATTCTCTTTGTTAACGGCGGCATTTTCTTTAACCAAACTTGTGTATCGGTCAATACTCATCAAAACTCCCGAAGCTTCCTTTTTCTTACTGTTTTGAATCACAAAGAGCTGTGCGTCCCGCCCTTCATTGGCATAATCTTCAAGAATAGCCGCAAGTTTATTCTGTCTTGTAGCTTCACTAATGTTCACAACATTATTCTGATAAAACTCGATTGCAGCAAGCAAAGACTCTTCGTATCCTTTTTTATCGTCAACCATAGATGCAACACCTCCATATCCATATGGCAGGCCAGTTCCGAGGAACTTCAAACCGACATCAAACAAGGATAACACCATCTTTCCCCATGTCATTTTATTCTATACATCAGTTGCACATATTATAACACACTTTACATGACATATTATATGTAAAATGTTATTTTTCAATATTGGGCTTAGTGAAATACCATATACCCCCAAAAAAACAGCGCCGAAGCAACAGCTCATCGCTGTCACTTCGGCGCCGTCCCTTGTTATAGGTTGGCTTTGCTATTCGCTCCAAGTCAAAGCAATATACAAATCCGCTATCGATTTGTCCTCCAAATAGAGCTTCAATTCCCCGTCGGGCTTGGCCGGGAGACCGGAGGTTAACGCCCCGCCCAGCAGGCTGCCTCTTTTCTCCCCGAGTGTGCCTTTCTTGCTCGTATTGGTTTTATCTGCGTCATCGAAAATATCCAGCGCCGCCGGAGGTGTATCCGCCGCGCTGCGGGCCAGCAAATAGACGCGGGCTACGTTCTTGAGGCGCCCCTTGCTCCAGATCGGGTAATGCTCCGGCCGGAATTGGAGGGACAGCTCGAACCGCTTGTTTTCGCCCGGAATCTGGCCTTGGAGCTTTGCCCACTCGGTCGGGAATTCGCTGCGGACCGAGAAGAGTCGAATGGAGCCCGCGGCCTGTCCGTCCTGGATCTGCTGCTGGACATGCTTCTTGGCCTCTTTGCGCAGCAGGGCGCCGCCTTCGCGCGCCGTGTAGCGGATATGCAGGATGACGTCGCTGATCGTGCTGTAGTCGAACTGGCAGGGCTCTCCCTGGCTCGGGTCCGCCGGCAGCTCCAGCTGCCATTCGCTGATGACGCCGGCGTTCTCGAACGGCAGGTAACGCTCGTCCCGCAAGCTCGTCTCGAACAAGCCGCTGTCATTTTGCGCGGAGCTGGTGACGATGGATTGCAGAGAGCCGAAGTAGTCGTTGAACCGGTCGTCCTCGGCGTCCTCCCGGGCATACGCCCCGTCGCGGAGAAGCTGCGTCGTACGGATGCTGCTCTTCAGCAGCGTCAACGTGCAGTTCACGCTGGCGTAAGGGCCGGTCACGCAAGGGATGCTGACCGACACGGCCTTCATCCGCCGGAAGTAGTGGCCGGGGCCGTCGAGGTCGAACAGCGACTCCGGCAGCTTCACCACGCAACGGCCGGTCGTACGCAGCAGAACAAGCGCCATCGGGTCGACCTGCAGCAGACTGACATGCTTCGTCAGCTCGTACTCGCGCCGGTTCAGCTCATGGAAAGCCAGCTCCATCCGCTTCACGTCGAGACCCAGCTTCTCACCCGCAAGAAGGCCTTCCTTGCCGGCCAGATAGCCGAACTGGAGATAGCTCAGCGACGGATCGCCCAGCTCATGCTGCAAGGCGCGCTCCGCTTTGCGTGCGATATCGAACGCGAGCTGGAAGCACTGCGAGTAAACGCCTTTCGCTTCCCGCTTCATCCAGGCATAAAGAGCTTTATTTGTCTTTTTGCCGGTCCGCTCGGCGCCTTCCTCGTTCAGGAACCGCTCGATCTCCTCGGCGTGCTTCATTTGCTGGCGGTGATTGATGAGCTCCTGCTCGGCGACCGCTTCGCGGATTTGCGAGGCGCGCAGCTGCTTGAAGATCTGGGTCATTTCCGCCGCGGCCTGATTGCTCTGGAACGCCCAATCGCGTTCGCGGCGGGCAAAGCCGTCGATGCGGCTCGCGCGGCGGGCTTCAAAGTTTAACCGGTCGGCGATTCCTTTGTACGCATTCGCTACGGCTGTAATGCCCGCGGCAACGTTCTGCCCGCCGAAGGTCGTCGCTCCGCCCATCCCCCATGGCTCGGCGCTTACTTCGAATTGCGGCACGATGCTTGCAACCGAGCTTGCTACGTTGTGTAGGCTGCCAATATCGCTAGCCACCTGTGCGCCCTCGAGGAGGAGCGTCTCCAGCACCTCATACGAGCTGAGCAGCTTCCCGCCGCTAAGCAGCTGGGCGGCCTGCGCGAAGGCGTCGGTGGCGATGTCCGCCTCGATGTCCCGCAGCCCGAGCTCCGGCTCTTCCATGCTGAACTTCATTTTTTTCAAGCCGTCTCTGTCCACCTCGCCGAGCGCATCGACCGCCGCCTTCGTCGCCTGCTCGATTTCCTCCGGCGTCTTGCCCAGCTGCTTCTCATAGTAGGCGTAGCGCTGGATGACCGAGGCTAACGTTTTGCGCAGGCCCTCCGTCGACTTGATCGCCTCCTGAAGCTGCCCGTAACGGACCTGCTCGGCCATCTCCATGACGATCCGCTCGTGCTTCGCGCGCAGGACCGCCATCGCCTCGCCGTCCTCCTTCTCCATGGCGGCAAGCAGGCTGTTCCCGAGCTCCTTCACTTCCTGCGCGAGCTCCGCCGCCTTCTGCACAAGGAACGTGAATCTCACCAAAGGCAGCGGCTGATTCAGCCCGGATAACACGGCGCTGACGTCTAGTCCCGCGGCGACGGCCCGTGCCAGCATAGCCGGATCGATCGGCGGCTCGAACAGCGCCAGCTGGCGGAAGATGCCCTGGAAGTTCAGGCTGTTACGGATTTTGAACAGGCGGTCGGCCACCGTATCCCAATAGCCCAGCAGCTTCTCGTTGCGCGGCACGGAGAAGTACATCGCCTTCCCGAGGCTGCGAAGCGTCGCCAGCCGGTCGTTGTCCGCCGCGCTGTCTGCGGGAAGCGGCATCAGATCGAACGGCAGATCCGCCTCCAGATCGCGGACCGCAATGCCGAACTGCTTAATATCCTCCTTCAGGTTGGCGTATGTTTGAGGGCGGACGGTGCCTTTTTTCGGAACAGGCTGGGGACGGGGTCCCAAAATATTCGCCGCGAGCACGTAAAGCATCAGCGCTTCGTCGATCGCTTCGCCGGTATCCTGCCGGAACAGCGAGTCGCCCCATGCCACCAGGTTGTCCAGGTAAGCCATGACGGTTTTGTACATGTACGCCTGCTGCCGGTAACGCGCGATTACATGCGGACGGAACGGATTTTCCTGCCAGTTGTTCATGCTGCTGATCGTCTCTTCCCGCAGCTCGCGGTCCGCCCCGGTCACGAGGTTGATCAGCACTTCTTCGATCTTCCTGACGTCGGTGTACTGGAACGGACGCACCTTCCAGAACCGCTCCGGCGTCGGGCCGTCGCTGCCGTCCGTCGGATCGAACAGGTAGTGGAACCACCGCTGCGCTTCCGCGAACCGCTGGTTTTTGCTCAGATGCATCGCAATCGTCAGAGGGACGTGATAGAACAACTCCCAGTTGTAGGCCGAATACGCGCCGCCGGAGGAGAAGTCCAGGTCCTTGACCGGATAAGGAACTTGAATGTGCTGCTCGCTTGCCCCGTATACTTGATCGAAAAAATCCGCGTACAGGCTCGGGCGCAGCTTGCGCCTCAGCAGCCTGGCCTTTGTGCCGCTTGCCATCGTGATCCGCGCGCTGTCTGCAAGCTGCACGGCGGTTCCGGCGGGTAGCGCCGCCGGCTGCCCGTCATGCAGCACGATCGGCGTCGAGGCGGACAGGACGATCTTAACGCTGCCGAGAACGGAAGCCTCGCGGTTTTCCGCGAGCGTCAGCTCGGAGCCGACAGGCGGGATATTCGTCATGCCGTCCGTCAGCACGGCCCTTATCCCGTTCGGCGCCTGCGCCGAATAGCCCCCGCTTGCCGCGGTTCTAACCGCCATGCCCGCCGCCAGATTGACCGGGACTCCCGCGGAAATGACCTGAATGGCTGCGGTCAGGACAAGCTCCGTATCGGCCGCGAGCTTCATGCTTTCGCCGGCCCCAAGCGCAAGCTCGATGCTGCCCGCGAGCGCGGCGCCATCGGCTGTATATTCGGTATCCGCGTCCTGCAAGCCCGCGGTGCCTTTGCGCAGCAGCCGCTGCACCAGCTGCTGCACGTAGGGATGCTGGTGCAGGGTGACGCGGTAGCTGACCTCATGCTCCTGAATGAGAAACTCCTTCGTCTCCTTCGTTTCCACGTAGCGCGGCCTGCGCCAGGCTATCGTATCCGACATGTCGTGGAAACGGTTGATGACCGCCGTCTTTTTCATCGCTGGAACCCTCCTCCTTGGTTGAACAATAGACTGCCTGCGGACAGCTTGAACGAATCCTGGAAGTTTTTCAGCTGGGTCGATTGGTAACCCATAGCTCCGATTACATTGTAGGTTTTGGCTGCCGGCGTCGTTATCGTCCCTGATAGCTGAGGCGATCCGGCAATGCCGACTTCGCGGATACCGCCCTGCGGGATACCGACCTGAGGAGTGCCGGCCTGCAAAATGCCGCTATCTGTCAGCACACCGCCGATGTCCGCCGTGATCCGCTCGGGAGCGATATACACTTCGTCGAACTGGAGAACCGTGCTTTCATTGATCATCCAGTCAATCTTGTCGACCGGTTGGATATTAGACCAGATATCGAACGGGATGTTGATGACCGGATCGATCGGATTGAACGGAATGGCGGGCGCGACCTGCATCTCCTTCCACCAGTCCGGAAGCTCCCAGCTCTGCTCGGGCTGCGGCGTACGCGTAATCCACTCCTGCACCTCCTCGATCGTCTTCTCCGTCACGCTTGGTTCAAGGAACAAGGTATGCAAGCTATCCTGATAAAAAACCGGCTTCGACAGCGCCGCAAGCTCGCGCGAGCTTCTCTCGAGCGCCGCTTTGACGCCCGCCGGATCGTCCGCTCCCTCATAGGCAGACGCAGGAATGCCAATCTCGATGTTGTTATCGCATGGCAGCAGCGTATACTCGCTTGCGCCCTTCTGCAAAATGCCCGGCGATTCCGTCTCCGTCTTCGGCGCCTTGCCGGCTTCCGTCGTCATGCGGTGATTATACGTCACATGGAGCGCTCCGCTTCCCGCATAGCGCGCAGCCCGCACCGTTTTGGCGCTGTACGGATTGTCAGGCTTGCCGCCCATCGTGCCGTTCGAAGTGTAGCTCTGAGCAGCAGGCTCGCTGTTGCGGCCCGCCAAATAAAACGCCTTCTCAATCGCCCCGCCCAAATGCACGTATACGCCACGTTCCTCGCCGTCCTCGTAAGCCTTGGAGACGTGAACAAACACGGTTTTCGGATTGAAGCTGCCGGCCACGGTTTTCGTAATGACGGCGGACCATCCGCCGGATTCGCGCGTGCTCCACTCCTCGCCTACGTATTCGCTCCAGTGCAGCTGAATCTGGATTTGCTTGACCGCGACATTCGCGTATAAAGCGTTCACGGTCGCATCGGCCATTTTCGTCGTGCTTGTCGTCCCGGACGGAGGCTGATTGTCGGCCGGTTTGTCCATGAACGTCACCCAGAACAGGTACAGCCGATCCCGCCAGACGACCGGCGCCAGATGATCCCCTTCGATTTCCGCGCTCACCGGCTCCCACGGCGTCCACATCCGGTGAAGGTAGCGGCGGTAAAAATATTTATGCGGCTGGCTGTAGGTCCGGCCGATAACATGAAGCTTGCGAAGAGCCGGGTCGGCGTGATCCTCCAGATGCATCGCGACGATGTCGAGCCGGGCCAGCTCGTCCAGCTTTTTCAAATAGTTCAGGAACGCGTCCTCGGCCAGATCGGCGGTGACGTCGCCCTGCAGGAGCGCGCCTTCCAGCTCGCTGAACAGATGCGTCTTGTCGTCGCGGAACTCCGGCTCCAGCCAGTTTTCCGGGAAGAGAAAGATTTTGCGGTTGGCTTCCCAGACGCGGTACCGCTTCATCCACTCCCACTGCTTGGCGTTAATGGCCGACGGATGCACCTGCGGCTCCAGGTTCAGCAGGCAGCGCTGGATGAAGAGCTGCAGCGAGCCGATCGCCATCCGAATGCGCGACGATTGCACCACCGGCTCCATGCCGGGATCGATCAGAAAGTATTCATACAGCTGCTCCATGCGGTCAAAGCCGAGCAGATGCATCACTCGTGCAGCGAGCGCATCCCGCTGGCGCTGCCGCAGCTTGTCGAAGATCGGCTGCGCGATGCGATGCCACGTCTCGGTCTCGAACCGGGCTTTCACCGCTTCCTTCAAATCGCGGGCGATGGCGAACCGCTGCGCCGGAGTGGACGATGCGCTGACGATGCGCGTCCAATCCGCCACGGACGAAGCCGAAATCCCGAATGCCCGGACGATCTGCAGCGCCTCCCACAGACGGGCCAGCGGCTTCTCGCTTGCGAAGGCCGGTGCCGCAAACAGCGTCTTGGCGGCGGCTTTGACCTCGAGCTCGTCCATGCGCGCCAGCTTCGCGATCAGCGGATACACTTGATCCGGCTGCGACGAGCCGTTCGCTTCGAAAATATCGACCAGGCTGTCGAGCCCTCCGGCCAGCTCGCGCTTCAGGCGGGCATAACCGGCGAGACGCCGCCATTGCCGGAACAAGGCTTGGCCGTTCGCAAGCGTACCTTCCTCTGCAGTCGCCGGCAGCAAGCTCAAATTCAAGCCGTCGAATGCCGCGGCGTGAGTCAGCAGGTAGCGGGCTTCGCGCTCGTTCAGGCCGAGGCTCTGCAGCAGCTGCAGCGCTTTGGCCAGCAGCACCGCGGCGCGCTCCGACTCCTCCATGGCCGCGAGCGGATAGAGGAGCTGTGCCGGACTGCCCTTCGGCAGCGCTTCGCCCTGCACGAGCAGCCGCGCGTTTCCTCCGTTCAGGCGATGCAGCAGCAAGGAGAACCGGTACGGAACGCCCGCCTTCAGCTCCAGAAACTGCTGCGGCTCATTGCCGAGCACGCTGTTGTCGGTGCCTGCCGATGCCCTCCAGAAAACCGGGTCCTGCAAATGCTCGAAGCGCAGCTCGGCTTCCGCGTCCTTCTTGTCCAGCGCCACGTAGAACCGGTACGCCCCGGAGGCCGGCACCTCGATATAGCCGTCAAAACGGGCGCTGCCCGCAGCCGCCGGCTTAAGCGGACTGCCGCTTGGCCCCTTCAGACCGGTATCGGCGTCGGCCATCGGGAACGAGGACAGCTTCGCCCCGGTCCCGTCGGCAGAAGAGAAATACGTCGCCGTCACGCCCCGGTACCCGACTCCGGCAAATGCGGCTCCGAGCGGCTTGGACACGGCCAGCAGACGCCCGTCGCTGATCAGGCTTTCCGCGAGCGCCGGGTCGGCCCCGGTATGCGCCGTCAGTTTCTGGACGATGAACCGGCGGATCAGGCGTTCCTGCAGAAACGGCAGGAACGCTTCGGCGATGAACGCCTGCCGCTTGCGCTGCCTGTCCTGCTCGGATTCGCCGTCTTCAAGCGGAAGGCGGCTGTCGAACAGCAGCTCGAACAGCTCGCCCTTCAGGAAGCCCGTCTGAGGCTGCAGCTCGGTCAGCTGCAAATGCTGCTCGAAAAACGCCCTCGCCTGCTCCTGCACGTCGCTGAGCAAGGCTTTCAGCAGCTCCGATGGATGGCGGTCGAGCAGCTTTTGCTTCTCCGTCTCGAACAGCACGCCGCGGAAGGTCAGCTTCTGCTCCTGGCGCGTTTCGTTGTAGCGCAGCTCGCGGATCGCCGGCTCGTCTGCGAATTCGACCGGACTCAGCTCCTCGCCCGGCGATACCCCTTGCGCGGCTGCGGTAAACTCGGCCGTTCCGTTCAGCATCGCCAGGAACCGTTCAACCGTAGCACCAGGCAGTATGAGACTCAGCTTCTGGCGCAGCACGTCCTCGGACAAGCCGCCGGGATCGGCCGGCACGGCGTGCTCGGCGCGAATGGCGCGGATGCCCTCGGACAGCGACTTCAGCAGGCTCAGCATCCCCTCCCGGTCCGGACGGTATTTGCCCGTCTCGTCGTAGCGGTGCCGCAGCAAATAGTCCAGGTCCGCGACCGACATTCCGCTCGCTTTGATATCTTCTGCCGCTTCCACGAAGCGCAAAGTCTGTGTAAACGGATGATCCTCTTCGGTAGCCGTCAAAGGCCCTTCTGATAAAGGCTTGAACGGATCCAGCCCCGATAACTGCTTGAGAGCGACCACCTCGCGAACAGATAACTTCAGCCCCTTGGCCAGCAGACCGTACCGGTAAAGCAGAGAGGCATTGGGCAGCGTCAGCTTCGCCTGCTCGAGGGTCAGGCCCGCGTCGCCCAAAATGCTGCCGACCTCCTCGGCGGTCAGGCCGAGCGCGCCCTGTAGGACAGGCAGATGATCCTTGATCCATGCGCCGCCAGTCAAATAGTTCCCGAGCGGGTGATCGAAGACGGGATCGCTCTTCAGCACGCCGCGCGTAAGGAACAGCTGTGCATAGAGAGAGCTTTTGCCCGTCACGGAAATGTCCGACCACAAGGTCAAAAGCTTGAGTCGGGCCTGCTTGCCGAGCTGCAGCTTCGTTTCCAGCACCTTCAAATGAGCCATATAGATGAGCGCGGTCAGCAGCGGCCGCTTATTCAGATGAACCGCTTCGAATGGCGCAAGCTTCGGTATGAACACCTGCAGGGCGCGGTCGGTCTCCTCCAGGCTCCAGCCCAGTTTTCTCCAAAGCCGGACAAACAGGTTGATCCGAAGAAAAGCTATGGCGTCCGCCGGATTGCCGCTTGCGTACCGCAGCTCGGTCAGATCGAAGCTGGAGCCGGCATCCGGATCGGCAAGCAGCAGCACCTGGCCGAAGGGGATCGCCTGCAGCTGGGCTTCGAGCTGAGTTGCCGGAATACCGAAGGTGCCGGCAAGCGCCGTAAGCCTGTCGGAGAACGCGATCGCCTCCAGCCGGCGCTGTCTCGCATCCGCGGAGAGCACGGCCGGTGCTTGCGGGATGAGCGTTTTGTTGGTCAAGTAGAAACGCACGTCGTGGACGCTGACGCCAAGCTTGTAGAGCAGCGCCAGCTTCTCCAGCTTCGGATTGACGAAGCCGGTCTGGATAATGTCGGCCAGCTCCTTGTTGGTTACGCCCAGCCGTCTCGCGAGAGCCTTGGCGGAATTCAGGTCGGTCCGCCGGCCGCTGGCTGCGTCGGTCTTCGGCGTGGTCGCTTCGGCGGCGGAGGCATAGCCGTACAAGGTGTGCCAATCGGCGAGCGGATTCGGAGCGGTCAGAATCGCCGCTTCTGCAGGCGACAACCCCAAGGCTTCCAGGAATACGGCCGAGAGATCGTAAGGCTGAGCGGGAGCGAACAGGGCATCTCCCGGACGGAACGCTTCCAGCACCTTTGCCAGCGGCGTCTCGAAATGGCCGCAAAAACGGCGGACCGTCTCGAGCCAAAGATCGAACGGCAGCTGGAGCGGGTAGCGGGCTTCGAGCACTCTTTTATACGCTTCCTGGATCACGTATTGCGGCTCGGCCAGCAGCTCCTCCGACGGCACCTCGCCCGTATCGCGGACGGCGGCTTCGGTTAATTTTCCATTCGCGACGTAATACTCCAAAATTTCATTCACGATATCGATATACGGCAGCACCGTCTGGGTATTCTCGCAGGTCAGAGGCAGATAGGGCAGATCGGGACGGCGGTTCCTCAGCACCTCGAACGGCTTCTTGTACTTCGCATCATAGGACTGGTTGTTGTGCGTCGTTTCCCACTGCTTGAGGAAGCCGCTCCACACCTCGTCTTCCGCATCGACGAATTGAAACAGATCGACCAGATAAGCGGCCGGGCTGAGCACCGAACGGCAGTGCTCGCATTCGCAGTAGTCCATCGAGCCGAACAGCGACTCCATCGTCGGAAATTGCTTGATGAACTCGTCGCGGATCTCGCTGCGCGCTTGCTCCCTCGCCTCGACCGGCGCCGACAGGCCGTGCAGCGGCACCTCGCTTTCGAGCTTCTTGGCGGCGGTGAACAGATTGTACGTGACGCTGCTCACCTGGTTCGCTTTGCGGTAGACGAGCAGCGTTTCCTCTTTGGTCGGGCTTTTTTTGTAAATTTCCTTGTATTTGTTCATGTAAAGATCCGCGAACGCCTGCTCGGAGTAAGCCGTTACATCGTAAGCCGACGTCATGCCGAGACTGAGCATAACGGGCATCGCCTCGTTGCTCGGGGTGATCTGATACACGCGCTGCAGCGCTCTCAGCTGTTGACCGGCCATTTCGGCGGCAGATGCCGGAAGGCCCGCCGCGACGTCCGCATTTGCTTTGAGGAATGTCCCGACAGGCGTCTCGCCCAGCCGGAAGCCCGCTTTTGCCGCCTGCTTCAGCAGCTGTGCCGCGCTCTTGCGGCCGGCGCCCAGCTTGAAAGCATCGGCGGTATCCTGCTCGATGAGCCGGCCCACGACCTGCGTCGGATAGCTCAGGCGCACTTTGCGCGCCATCTCTTCGGCGTAGGCGTTCAGTCTGGCTTCGGTGTTCTCTCCCACGTAGACGGACGGAATCGCAGCGGCCAGCTTCGCCGCGTCGGTCCCCGCCATGCTCCGCAATTCGGCCTTCCACTTCTCCGGCAGATGGTAATCCTGCTCGGCTAGCTGCGCGGGATCGGTCACTTTTTGCATAAGTCTGGTTGTTACCGCTTCGCTGTTATCCGCGAGAAACGCCAGCTTGCCCTGCAGCTTCAGCCTGCCGACCTTCTGCTCGCCCAGCCCCGCCTGGCGCGCCTTCTCCCATAGCCCGGCCGCGTCGCCGCGGTGATTCAAATAGACGGATGCGAACCTGGTCTGTTCGTCATCGGTTAAACCGGATATTTTCAGCAGCTGGCCGTAGGTCGCTTGGGAGCCGGGAGCGGTAATGCTGAGGCGAGTCCTGTTGGAAAAAGCGGTAAAGCTCGCCTTGTGCTGCCTGATCTGTTCGTCCGTAAAAGCGACGATCCCCGCATCCCGCACCGTTCTAAGCGCATTCTCGGCCGCATCCGGCGACACCTGCGCAAGCGCCAGCTTGTCGGACGGCAGTCCGGCGCGAAGCAGCCCGTACAGCAGCTCCTGCGGCAGCTTGACGTCCGGCTCGGCGCTCATCCGCTCGGCCGTGGCGGCGAGCGCGATCAGCCGCATATCCCAGCCGGTAGCGCGGTTCAGCAGGGTGAGATCCTGGCGTTCGGCATTCTCCTTGGCCCCGGCCAGCCTCGACAGCTCGCCGAGCTGCGTCTTGAGATCATCCGCCAGGCGTTTGTATTCCGGTACGTTCGGCTGCAGGGAGGACGGCGCGATCAGGTTGACCTCCATCCGATCTTCACTGTCCGAGGAATAGAGCGGCTTCGAGAGAGTCAGCTCCTTGCCCTGCGCATCGACCGCGCGCACCTCGAGCGCCGCGGCATTTCCCCTCCGTTCGTAAGCAAAAGAGTAATGGCCTTCATCGCCGGTGACGGACTCTCCTACGAGCTCGGCTTGGCCGCCGAAGCCTTTGCGGTAGAGCCGCACTTTCGTATTCCGGGCCGGCAGCTTGTGCTCCAGCACAATCCGCCCTTCAATCGCTCCCTTCGCCTGCGTTCCTCCCGGCGTGTAATTCACTTTCAAGTCGATCACGCTGTTCGTTTGGGCATTGGCGTAGGTTGAGCTTTTGCCTACGAACGTGTCGCCGTCGTATACGGTGATATATAGATCCGGTCCGCCGCTTTCCTTCCCGCCGACATGGAACAGATCCGCCGCGAACCTGATCGTGTAGATCCCGTTCGCATCCGTGACGGCGTGCCCGAGCGCATCGTCCGGCGAATCGGGGTCATGGTCGTACGCACTGACGATAAGCCGGCCCAGAGGCTTGTTATTCAGATTAATGATCCGTCCGGTCAAGCTAAACGTAAAAATCGTTTCCAAAGCATTCCCTCCATATCTGGTCCCGGTAGACGGGATGGATTAAGATCATCGAATGGCTGATGAATCCGGAGTTAATCTGAAGTTGTTTGGAACCTGAGCATTTGGAGCTAGCTGAAGCTATCTGGAATACGGAGCCCGTACGAGGCTGTTCTCCGTTAATCCCAACTGTACGAACAGTTCATCACGCAGCAGCTCGACGACGCTGTTGGCCTCTGCGGTTGTAAAATGCGGGTTGTTTCCGGCTGCGTCGCGCACGACGTTGAACAGCTCGCCGGCCGTGACCGTCGTTTGGCCGGTCGCTCCCCAGCGCGCCCGGAATACGCTTTTCCAGTAATCGTCAAACCCTCTGTGCGCCGCGACGTCCAGGATTCGCGTAAGCGCGGCGCGGGGATCGTAGTTAGGCAGGTCCCGAAGAGCGGATTGAGGCCCGGTATGTGCGGACTGCCCCGTCAGCCCCCGCTCGGCGCGCGCGGCAGGGGATTGCGCATGGCTTGTCAGGTCATCCAGATGCGCACCCGCCGGCGAAAGCCCGCCCTGATCGATGCTGCTCATCGCTTCGTCAAAGTATTCGTCCGGAATCGTCGATTGATTAGGGCTTTCGGACACCGAGCTCGAGCTTGAACTCGAACTGGAGCTAGAGCTGGAACTGGAGCTGGAAGAAGAGCTGCTGCTGGAAGAGTCGCCGCCGCTGGAGGACATCATCATCGACACTGCGCCCGCGCCATGCGAAGCAAGCTGCGCGCCCCTAGCATGATTTACTATCTGGGTGGTATCCGCTACGACCGCGACGGTTCTCTGCGTCCGGCCCCCAGCCGTCGCCAGCACCATGCCGGTACGCGGTCCGCCGCTAATCGGGCCAGTCGGGCTGACAAAACCCAGTGCCGTACTCGTTCCGGTTCCGAGCGCTTCGGCCGTCGGACGCTCCACCCCGGCTACAACGGCGACCTCCGTGACGGTCGATTCAATTGCGCCCCTCTCCTGCCGGCCCGTCACCATCTGCCGCCATCCGGTCAGGAAGTCGTCCGTGCCGTTGACGACGGCAATGGTCCCTACGACCTTGGTTACCATTGTCGGCTCCGGCGCCAGCAGAGCGGCTCCGCCGACAAGGAGCTGCGCTCCTCCGCCCAGCATTCGCATGGCGCCCCAGAAGCGGTTGGCCCCTTCGTTCTCGTCCCTGCCGTCCGGATCCTCGAACCGGACCGGATTGTTGCTGACGTAAGCATAGCGGTTTGCCTTTTCGACGACGTCGCAGCTTGTCCACCGTGCCAGCCAAGGCGCATAATAGCGTGCCCCGTGGAAGTACAATCCGCTCTCTTCGTCGCGCTCCTTGCCCGTGTACCGGTACCGCTTCGGCGTTTCCGTCCTGCTGTGCACCGCCTGATACGAGGTGCTGCCGAAGGGTGTGTACTCCTCGTAAGAGATGATCTGCGCCAGCTCGTCCAGCTCCAGGCTGGCCGAACCCAGATGGTTGCCCAGCTGGTAGCGGATCATCCGGGCCGGTGCGGGATCGCTGCCCGCCTTGTCGACCGTGCGCGTCTCGATAAGGGCGATGCGCTGCCGATCGTCCGTGACATGCAGCGTCTCGCGCTCCAGCACAACCTCCCCGGAGCTGTCGCGCCGCCGGAAAATTTCGATGCCGCCCAAATAGATGCGCTCCTCGATAAGGCCCCCCGGCTTCTCCCATACCTTGCGCATGCGCCTGCCGGAAGAATCATAGACGTAATAGGCTGTCCCTCCGCCGCCGAGGTCGGTCCGGCTCAGCTGATCCCGGTAATTCCAATGCATGTTGGGATCCGGAGATGCGCCGCCCAGGTGAGGCATACGGGTCATATTGCCGTGCGCATCGTACATGAACCGCATCACGGGCGAATCGTCGCCCCCTGACGTCGCGCTGCTCAACCGGTTGCCGGTCTTGAGCGGCACGCCTCCCGCTCCGTCCTCGATCAGGCTCGCCTCACCGTACTCGAAACGCCGCGTCCAGCCTGCATGGGCCGGGTCATTGCCGCGATGCCGCATTTCCAGCATATTTCCTGCGGCGTCGTAGCTGTAACTTTCCGTGTAAGTGCCCATCGCCAGACCGTCGTTATCCGACCAGCGGATGCCGACCCGGGAAGCATCGTCCTGCGAGTGTACGACCGGCGAGCCGCCTGCTTGTCCCAAGTGCTCGCGCCCCGTCGCTTCAATCAGCCGGTATATTGCATCATAGGTGTAATCCGTACCAGGCTCGACCCGTTTGTTGCGGAAAAACACCGCCTGCTGCGCTTCATCCCGTATACGGGTGATGTTCCCCGCCGGATCGTAAGCGTACTGCAGGTTTTGCAAGCGGCAGCCGGGCCATCCGTCCCGCGGCGGCTGCGGGCAATCGTCCGGGAAGCTCGCGGCATCGCGCAAGGTCAGCAGCCGGTCGAGACGGAACGTAAGCGGGTCGTAGCTGTACAGCGTGCTGGCGCCGTTGCCGTAATCGATGCGCTGCCGCTGCCCCTTTGCATCGTAATCGATATTCACGACGTACGGCTGCCAGACCGGCTCCCCTCCGGCTGACTTCTCGCTGTGCAGGTTCACCTCGATCCGCTGCAGAAGGCCGGCTTCGCTGTACCCCGTCCGAATGACGCTCGGCTGCATCGCTGCTGAATGAGGCGCGGTCATGAGGACAGGACGATTGAGCGCATCGTATTCCGTGCGGCTTATGAACGTCTCCGTTTCGGCGAGCTTCAGGACAGCTGCTTCCAGAGCCGCAAGATCGAGCTTATCCGTCAAAGCTGCCGGCAGCGCTTCGTCAACGGACCGCCAATCGACGGTTTCCTTGTACTCCTTGGCAAGCCTTCGCGAAGCGTGCAGAGGATTGCCCTTGAAATCGCAGCGCTCCTTCGATGCGGCCCCGGCCTGATCCAGATGCAGATACAGTTTGCCAAGCAGGCAGCGCTCCTCTGCTTCCGGATGCTGCTCGCCGTAAACGAGCCTCTCCGCGAGCATTTCCCTGCTTCGGTCGGCAGCATCCGCGCCGGTAACGAAGGTGCGCAAAGGGCGGCGAAGCGGATCGTATTCGCTGCGGAATTCGTGACCGCGGCTGTCCCAGACGCGAATCGCTTTGCCTGCCGCATCGCTGAGAATCCACCGCTCCCCCGCCTCCATGCCGGCTTCATAAATCCGGTTGCCCAGCATGTCATATGCATAACGAGTGACGATACGACCCAGCTTGTCACCATTCTGCTCGATGGCATCCCGCAGCGACAGCCGGTTGCCTTCGATGTCCAGCTCGACCCTTGCAGCGAATAAAATAGGCGAGCCGTCCGGATTGTACCCGTTATGCGAATAAGTGAGAAAAGGGCGTCCCAGCGTATCGAACAGAACCGTCGTCGGCGTATCGGCATGCGCGGCCGCTTTGTCCGCGGCATCCTTACCGGCGGGTCCTTTCGCTCCGCCCGCCCGCTCCGTATACCAGGACTGCCAAGGCGTGCCGGGCCCGGCCGCCAGATTCTCGAAATAGCGGGCGACGAAACCCCGGATATCCGGATCGGTTCGCGGGTCTCCGGTCTGTCCGCCGCGGGCCGCGATCGTGTCGTTCACGTCGTAGGTCAGCTGCCGCCACGGATCGAACACGATTTTTTCGAAGGTGTGATTAGGGTACAAGGTGGCGGCGGCGCGGTTCATCGGATCGTAGAAAATGACGGGACTGACGCCGGCCTCCACGTTCGGCTCATATGCGTGACCGCTGCTGAAAAACGGCTCGTATTTGCGCACCGGCATCCCTTTGTTGTTAAAAATCGTCCATCCGCTTGCCAGCCAGCGCGGAGGCCCAACACTCCCGCCGGCGATCTCGGGCTCGGCCTGCAGCTTCTGCTGAATCTCCCGCCCAAAGCCGTCCGAATACGAGAAGCTGTGCTGCACGGCGGTTTTCCCGCCGGGAGCGGGATCGGCCGCATGCGTCTCCCGGACCAGCGTATAGACGGCCGCCGGCTGAGGCTCCGGATCTTCCCTCGTTCGCATATAGGCGAACAAATCATAGACCATCCGCTTCGAGGCGCTTCCGAGCAGCGAATGCGGATCGGCCAGCGGATCGCTGAGGCGGCTGACGATGTCCGTATCGCTGAGGTCGGCCGCAAATCCGGCTAATGAATCCCCTTTGCTCTCCTCCGGCTTCCCCATCGCCGCCGCGCCCGTCACCATGCCGAGAGCATCGAAAGCGACCGCTGTCCGGTTGCGGTTCGGGTCCATCATCAGTGCAGGCTGAAGCACACGGTAATCGTTGCCCGGCGCGGCGGCGTTACGCTCGCCGCCAGGCAGCCGTTCACCGACGGTAAAGCGGTTGCCGAAAGGATCGCAGCTTTCCTGCACAAGCAGGTCATAGGCGTCGTAGGTAACGATGCTCTCCGTGCCGGCCGTGCGCGTATGGAAAGGATCGCGGTACCGGCACGGCAAGTAAAAGTGATTCCGTGCATAAGCCAGCTCCTGCTCGAATGTATCGCTTCCCGAAG
Source organism: Paenibacillus vietnamensis (assembly GCF_020169515.1). Taxonomy (GTDB): domain Bacteria; phylum Bacillota; class Bacilli; order Paenibacillales; family Paenibacillaceae; genus Pristimantibacillus; species Pristimantibacillus vietnamensis. Next base: position 159,844 of record NZ_JAHMHW010000010.1, read on the forward strand.
GCGACAGGAACACGCGCCCCGCGGGAATCCACCAGTATTCGTCGGGATCGCCTTCAGGGAATAGTCCGTCATCCTGCAGCTGCCGGCTGGAAACGTAGCCGCCCCGATCGGCGCCCGGTCCCTCGAGCACATCGGAGCGGTCAGGCAGCAGCTGCAACCCGCCGCGCCGGTACGCCGAATCCAGAAGTCCCGGAGTAAACGCGAGCTTGTAGCTTTCGCCGGGCAAAGACAGCGTTTCCATTTTGCCGAGCTCCAGTATTTCCGACAAATCGTCCTTGCGGTAAAGCGTACGTACACATTCGACCAATCTGCGCTGCATGCCGCCCGCCGGCGACTCCTCGTAATCCAGAAGCCCGCTGTCATCCCGATGGACAAGCTTATCGCCTGCGAGCCGTACAAAGTCCGAACTCCGGTACCTTCCAGCGCCGCCTGTCGGGAGGTAGCCGGTGAGCTCGTACGTGCGAGTCTCGCACGTCTGCGGCAGGCGGTAATCATCCGGGTACTTCACCGGATCAACAATCGGCCCGGTTACGCGGCTCTCGGAATACGTGACTAGCGTCTGCGTCTGCTTCCTGCGATCGGGCTCCGCCAAATTCATGTCGGGCCGGCGGCGGCCGTAGCCGACCGCGGCTTCCTTCAGCACATGGCCGAATTCATTCACTTCCAGCGTCAGCGCATGCTTGACCCGCGGATCGGCGGGGTTCCGCTCATAGCCGTACGTAATCGCCTCGTTCGGGTGAGTGAAGAACACCGCATTACGGTTGCCGCCGCGCGGCTGCAGGCATCGGATCGTTACATTTTGTTCGATGACGGAATACGGATGCTCCTCCTTCTCCGAGCCGTCGAGCGAATAAATTTCTTGCCGCAGCATCGTTCCCTTCAGCGAACGGCAGGCTTCCCGTTCTTCCTCCGCCGTCAGCCCGGAAGGCAATTCCGTGTCGGGAAGCAGCATCGCGTGGTACTGCTCGTCGGACGCTCCCGGCTCCCGGTAATATTCGCCCGGATGCGGCGAGCCTAACCTCCCGGCATAAAAATCCGAAATATGCTCCCGGTCCGCATAAACCCCGGTGTGATACCAGGTTTTCGTATGGACCGGCGGAACGTCCGACGACTCATCGAGGTTCGAAGCGGCCGGAAGCCCGCCATCCGTACCGAGAGCGGCCATGACCTCCGTATCCCATTGCTCCACCATGCCGAAGCCGCGAAACTCGCGCTCGGCGCCGTCGTAATAGCCGTGATGATAGGCGTAGCGGGTAACGAAACGGTTGCGGCTAATGTGATCGAAGGTCTCTACCCGTTCGACGACATGCACCGGAAAAGGAAGCTTCGTGATCCAAGGTTTGCCCGCGTATTTGTCTTTCAAATAGAAATAGGTCGACGGAGCGTAGTGAATCCGGGTCTCCGCTCCAAGGTTATTGCGGGTACTCACTAGCAAATGAGGCTTCCCTTCGGATAGGAGATTGAGATATTTCATCGGCTTGACGGAAGCTCCCGGCAGCGGCGACGACCAGACGAGGCAGGCGGTGCCGCTGCCAAGCAGGTCGACGGCCGCAACGGAAGCGATGTTATCTATAGGCGGAAAAACAGGCAGCTCGTACGCCCCGCTCCAGCAATTGCCGGACTGATTGAACCAGAAGCGGGCGCCTTCACGGCCCAGGTAGATGATGTCCGTTACCCCCGAGCCGTCGATGTCGGCGAGGCGTATTCGGCTTGGAGCGAATTGTTCGGGATGATCGAAGTACGGTGCGTCGTCCATCGTAATTTTGGCCCCGAAGCGGCCGTAGCCCAGGTTCGGCCAATAGCAGACTTCGCCGTTGCGGATGCGTACGATATCCGTCAGTCCGTCGCCGGACAGATCGGCCAGGAAAATGGTTTGCGTCTCGTCGGCAAACGCGATGCGCGGGCCGCGCTCCTCGTCGGTCGGCACGCTGATGCGCTCCCCCGCTCCGAAGCCTTCCTCGGCAAGCGACGGATACCAGACAAAGGCCTGGTCCTCGGAAATCAGGAGATCGGCTTGTCCGTCGCCGGTAAGATCGATGAATCTCAGGTTCGGATCGTTCCAGTTCAAATTCGGGCTGCTGGAGAAGGCGCGGAACGTTTCCCACTGACCGCCGCTCCGCTCATAAAAACCTCTCATCGGCGGCTGAAGCGTCACCACATCCGTCTGCCCGTCGCCGGCAAGGTCGTTAAATTGCCAGCGGTCTTGACCGGACGAGGCGGCGGACGGGATGCGCGCAACTGCGGAGGACGGCGCCAGCCGTGCCGAAGGCGTGCCCGACTCATGAGTAAGCGCCGATTCGTTGCGCTTGTAGAACCAGCCTCCGCCCTGCTCCGACAATATCCCCGGAAGCCCTTCCCCGTCCAGATCGACCCATTGATGACGGGCTCCATCCACGCCGATTGGCAAATTCTCTATGCTTGACGGATCGATATCGCGGATCTCCTGTCCGATGACAGCCTCGCTGTATTCAAACTCGACGGGAGGCAAAGTTTTACGGCTGTAGCCGCCGGAACCGGAGCGTTTAAAGCCGCATTGCACAGCTTCTGTCAGGAACGTGCCGGCAGGCGTTTCTTTGTAAGAAAATTCGGTGGACCGCACCAGGCAGTTGACGCCAACGCCGGGTTCATCCGGGAAATGGTGAAACATCAGAACACGCCTGCATAGGCGGTAGGTGCGGACTTCGAAGCCGCTGCGGAAGCTGGAGTAAGGATCGCTCCGGCACAGCCACTCACCGGCATCGCCGGGGGAAGGACCGACAGCGTCGTGTTCGCCGTAATCGAAAACAACCTCGAACATCCAGCCGGCGCTTTCGAGCTGCTCGTTCTCCAGGAAGCGCGGCCGGCGGCCGGCGCCATCCAGCAGCGGAATCCGGTTGCCGTAACGGATTTGCTTGAGGTAGCGGTTCATGCTTCGGGAATGTTCGTCGCGCCCCCGCTCATGCGCGCAGGTCAGATCGACGCCTGCCTGATCCTCCGCTTTGTATGTATAAATGATGGCATTTCCTTTATCGTCGCGGGTTTCGCTGATGAGCCAGCTGAATATGCGTTCTTTGTCTGCAATGCGTGAATTGGGGTCTTTTCCATAGAGGCTGATGATGTTGTCCGGAGAAATGATACGCCAGTGAACGTCGCCGTCCGGCTGACGGGTCCATCGTTCGATTCGTGCAAACGTCCCTTCGATGCGCGGCCGGTAGCGGTGAATGCAGTAGCCCGGAGCGGTGACGGTGTCTTCCAAACGGCCCCCATTCGGCATAAGCTCCGGGACAAGATCTTCCGCCCCCGATAAAAGGAAGTCGTCGGATTCATCCGAGTCGAAATACCGCGGTAATCCGCTGTCCGTCTTGCGGGTAATGGCCGGCAGAGACAGGCTCCATCCGAAGCCGAAAGGGCTCTGGCCCGCGCCGGAATCGTAAGTCAGTCCAAGTGCAGGCCCGAAGCCTGCGCGCCCGGGACTCGCAGCGACCGGTATGCTCATGGAGCCGGTGCCCGTTACCGGGCTTGCGGCGAATTTCTCCCCCATGCCGCGGATCGCCCCGCCCCCCTTGGGCAGCGAAAGGCCGGGAAGCGTTTGCAGCTGCGGCTGTGCACTGCTGCTTGAACTTGAGGCCATGTCCGGTGATGTCATTCCATTCATCCCCCTGATAATGGTCTGGCGTTATCGGCATAAAAGTCCTATAACCCCAATACCTATTATCTGGGCAGATGGATAAAATAACCAATATGTCTGAATGACTATTTTTCAGAATTTTCCCCCAATTTCGCTGCTCAAGCTCCGCGCTTTTACGCAATGATCTGACATTTACAGGCACGTTTCCGCATGAAGAAACGACCGGAGCTCGCCATCCTGCAAATTAGCGGGGCGTAAGTCCTGTTTTGAAAAAATTTTCATCCGCTGCCAAGGTCGTTAATCCGGTTGAACGGCGAAACGAACTTATTGTTGTTGCCCGTATTGAAAGCACCGGCACCTCCGCGCTGATTAGTCGTTGTTGTGCTGGAATTGTTAGAGCTGTTGTTGTTTTCGGTCGTCGTGTTCTGGCTGCTGACCGGGTCAATGACTACAAAATCTCCAGTGTTAAAGGAGGCCGAGCCGTTCATCGTCGTAATATTGATGTTTTTGATTTTAATGTTGGAATTTTCACTCCGGAACCGGCGTACGTGCGGCATCTATCTCCCTTCCTTCTCTCTTAATCTTTGAAGCTCTCTCATTGGATCACTCTCCAAATAAATAATAGTTTGATATATTCATAGAATATGTTCGCCGCCGCAAAAGAATATCGTTTTATGTAAAATGGGTTTTTATTCGGAGTCATACGCCGCCGTCCCTACGGAGAGCGCTTCGTGCGCCCATAAAATCTGGCTAACCTTCTCGGTGCGCTCCGCTTCACATTGAATCAGCACCGTCACTTGATCCGCCTTCTTGCTCTTTTTCTTCGTATTTTTATTTCCGGATTGGGCTCTGTTTTTCTTTCTCACCCACATGGTGATGCCGAATGCCACCAAGAAACCTCCGGCGGCAAAAATGATCCCCCATAACAAAGGCCCCAAGGATAAGGAAAACCCGATGCTGACCCCAATGACGCTGCATGCTGTGCCGGAAGCGATGCCGGTCTCGAATGCCCTCTCGGCATCGGTCGCCGTCCGGGGAGTCAAAGCAGACTTCGTTTCCTGGTTCATACCCATCGGCACGACCATGATCCGGCTTTTATCGATACCGTTATGCTCCAGAAGAGAAAGCGCCAGCTCAAGCTCCGTGCAATATTCGAATGTGCTTACGATCAGCATAACGTCACCTCGGATCCGGGAAAATTCGTATGGAGGAACCGCCGTACCTATCGGCGAAATATTGCCTTTGTTCGACACAGAACAGCTGGTTATGCTCAAGAGCCGTCGCGAAAGAATGATACACGGCACCTCCCATTACGGAAGGCATAAACAGCAGCCAATGAGGGTGGAGCATTTGAGTGGATGCCTGAATCTGTCCGTAAAATAGCAAATAGCAAGCTTCATGCAAATGGGACAAGGTCAGGTACACCCACCACCAGAATATCGCATAACAAGCCAATCCGATGCGGTGATTGTAGAAATGCCCCATTCCGGGAAAGGCAAAGGAGAAGACCGCCGCTTTGACCGGACTCTTCCTCTCCAAATATTGAATCTCAGATCTCCCGATAAAAAATGGCCTGATTCGGCTGTTCTCCAGCTCCGCCAGCTGGACTAACTGATTATTATGCAGGGCGGAACGGTAGGCGTCCCAGATGCAAATCATATAGACGAGCAAATAACCGTACGTCCATCTGGGCTCGAGAATCTCGATGGCCTCCGCAAATCTTCCGGACAAAGAATAAACCAGCGCTTCGTTGATGTGCGCTAGGGTATTAAAGATGACTTCCGATAACGTAAGCATTGTCGCACGTATGTATTGACCCATCAAATAATGGCCGAAACCCGGAAATGCCGCAGACCACCAAGCAACCATAAAGGGACTGATCCAGCGGAGATGAGTAATGCCGAAAGTGCTGATCCTGGCACGCGGTCTTCGCGGCTGCTGATTTCCATCCAGATGAATTCCCCCTAATTTCCGGCTTATTTTCCAGCTTTCTTTATTGTTCCATTCTGTTACTGTCTTATTCTTGCGAAAAGACCGTACCCAAGGATCATCTCCAAGGGTACGGCCTGCCATTTAACCATTATTTTTTGGACGGTTTATCCGAATTATCGTGCTGCACTTTGAGGGTCACGCTTTGCACCGACTGGTTGCCTGCTTTATCGGTTATCGTATACGTAACCGTATAGACACGCCCCGTCCCCTGCCCGGAGCGCTCCGCCCTCAAGCTGAACTTGGTATCCGGCGTTCCGTAATCGGCGCCTTGAATATCGTTCGCCGTATCGCCGTCGCCGAGCCCGTCATCGGGCTCGCTGCTCGTAATCGAAGTCAGTTCGAACGAGGCAATGCCTGAGGCTGCGTCTGCGAAATCAAGCGTTGCCGTAATGTCGACCATTTTATGATTTGGCGGCCATAAGGTTCCGTGATCTAGGCTGACGGTTAAGGCCGGGGCGGTTGTGTCCACTCGAAGCGTTACCGATTGTTCCTCTTCCACATTCCCCGCGTTGTCCACGCTGCGGTAATCCACCCGGTACTCCCCGTCATGGAAGGCCGGGATCGAACCTGTGTAAGTGACCCATTCACCGTTATTGATCCGGTATTCCGTCTTGGCTACGCCTGACAAATCGTCAGCAGCCGAAAGCGTCAGAACCGCATCGACGGTATGCCATCCGTTCGGTCCAGTCGGATTAACGGAAGCTTCCGTCACCGGAGCGACCGCATCGATAGTAATATTGAAGGTTTGGACTGCGGATGCGTTAACGCCGCCGTTTGCCGTGCCCCCGTCATCCTTCAGAATGACGGAAACCGCTGCCGTACCGCTGATGCCAGCCTTAGGCGTGAAGCTCAGTGTACCGTCCGGTGCGACCTTCGGCTGAACGGCAAACAGATCGTTCCGGTCATTGGTCACGCTGAACGCCAGAGCCTGACCGGACTCGTTAGCCGGACCGGCGGAAAGGCCCGAAGCCCAAGCCGGCACGTTTACCCCTTGAACGGTATCGGCCTTATTTGCCGCCTGGTCTTCTCCTTTATTAAAGGACGGCGCATCGTTTACCGGATCCATCGTTACCGATAGAACAGCAGGCTCGGAGTCCTCCTTGCCGTCATTCACTTTGAAGGTAAAGCTGTCGGTTCCGTTCCAGTCGGCGTCCGGTACAAACGTAAACTGTCCCGATGGAAGAATGGATACCGTGCCTTTCAACGGCTGGTCGACCAAGCTGAAGGTGAGGTCATCCCCCTCCGCATCGCTTGCGGATAATGCTCCCGACAACGGCTGGTCCTCATGCCCTTGAACGGAATCCGTCCGTGCAACCGGAGGCGTATTCGTATTCGTAAACTGCACGCTGGTTTCCCCGTAGGCTTCCCCGGCAGCCTGCGCCTTCACCTTCGCGGTACCGGCGACCGGCGACGTCAGCACAGCTGTTGCCGCTCCATTCGCATCGGTGACGGCTGTTTGGGTAATCGTACCGAGTGTCGTCGAGAACGTAATCTCTTCTCCCGGCATCGTTTGGCCGTTCGCATCCTTCACAACGGCGGTAACCGTACTCGATTGGCCGGCGTTAAGAACGGCCGGATCCGCGGTAACCGCAATTTCAGCAGGCGCCGGATTTTTCAGGTCGTACAGCTGCTCGACTTCCTCCTCGGTGAGAGGATAATTGTACATTCTAAAATCGTCCATCATCCCATTAAAATATTCCGTCGCTCCCGGAGGATCGAAGCCGATGGTCAGCTTCTCGTTTGTATTTTCAAATACGCCTTTCCAAGGCATCGAAGCCTTGTATACGCCGTTAATATAGTATTTAGCCGTCGTGCCGTCCCAAGTGACAGTAGACATATACCACTCTTTATCCGGCATTGGCGTGTTCGGAAAGAGATGCGTATATCCGCTGCGGTCGCCGCTTACAAGGCGCATGCCCGGAGAGTCTCCCCATCCGTCATGCAGGAACGAATATGGACCGTAATTTTCCGTATGGCCCTTGGATAATATAGGCGCGTAGCCGCCCGTGCCTCCATTCTCTTTGTAGATCCACATGGAGAAGCTGAAAGATGTCGCCAAATCAAGCGAATCGCTGTCTTCTACGAGCACTCCGCTCTTGCCGTCAAACTTCGCCGCTTGGCCGATAATCCCTTCGGCAAATGTCGGATTCCCCACCTTAGACGTTCCGTGGTTGCCGTTACCCGAAGAGTCCCGGAAATCGCCGTCAAACGTATAGTAAGCGATCTGTCTAGGCGTCTGCTCTGCGCGAACGGTAATCTCAAACGTATCCGTGCCCACTCCGCCGTCATCATCCGTAACCGTGACGGTCGGTGTATACGTTTTATCAGGCGCATCCTTTTCCAATGCCGGGTAGGCATGATCAAAGTGGCAAGACGTGGATGTCGTTCCGTCATCGAAATCCCAGACGCAGGTGTGACGGTCGTCTCTGGCCGGATCGGTAATTCGGGTCGTTCCTTGATATCTTTGGCCGCCAAGCACCGTTACAGCTCTGCCTGTATCGACGACAGGCGCAACGTTTGACGGAGTAATCGGTTTTTTCACCTGATATTTCTTGCCGTCTTTCATCACGATATCAAGCGTTGCCATATAGGTATTGCTGTCATGGTAATATTTCGAGACGGTCATTCCGTAATCCGTGTAGGAGCGGTCACCGAAATCCCATGTGCTGCTTGCAATAAGTCCTTGGTCACCGCCGGCTGTCGTATTGATAAGCGTGACCAGCTCCCCTTCTTTCGGGTTCTGGGGGAGAAACTCGAAGTCTGCAGGCTCCACCGTTTGCTCCAGCGTAAAGCTGCTCGACTGGCCCTGCGAATCCGTTACGGTCAACGTAACCGGATAGGTGCCCGGACCCGGGAACGTATGAGTCGGTTCCTTCACATCACTCGTCGGGCTGTTATCCCCGAAATCCCATTCGTAAGAAACAATATCGTTGTTTTTGTCCGTGGACAGGTTTTGGAAAGTGACGGTTTCGGCGCCGATCTGACCTGTCTTGGCTTTCAATTGCTGAGTTGAAATAATGGATCCGTTTCCTTGAGAGGAAAGGGGTTTATACAAAATATATTTGGCAAACATCGGCTTTGGAAGCTTGAACTCTTGCAGCTCTCCGTTGTTTTCCAGCGTGCCGCTAACGACTGTAGTGAATTCGGTTAAGCTGTCATTTGAAATCGCAACCTCAAAATCCTTCACCCGCTGCTCCGCATAAGAAATACGCGGTCTGATCTGGATCCGGTCAATGAGGTACGACTCGCCGTCTGCCAAGCTGATCTTCACCCATTGATTGTCCTTCGACTTTGTTGCCCACGGGTTGCTGTGGTTAAATTTCAGCATGTTTTCTGCGCTGTGGCCCGAGTCGTAATTGCCGGATACGGCTTCAACCTTTGCTCTTTCCTCTAATAACGCGACGTTCTTTCCGGCCGTAACGGGATTAAAGAACGCTTGCGGAACCTCCGATGCGCCGATCCTGAACGAGACTTGCTTCACGGCCTCGACATTCCCTGCGTTGTCGGTGCTCCGGTATGAAATCGTGTAAGCTCCGTCCGTATTAAAAGTGACCGGAGCCGAATAAATCGCCCAATCGCCTTCATTCACTTGGTATTCCGTCTTCGCAGCGCCGCTGCCCTCGTCATCGACTGTAAAGGCAACGGTTACCGGGGACCGGTAATAACCGCCCGTACCGTCAGGCTCTGACGGCGACAAGGATGCCGTCGTAGAAGGAGCGGTCACATCCTCCGTACTCCAGACAACAACTGCAGGGCTGCTGGACAGCGAACCGGCCTGTGCGACGGCCCGATCTTCGCCCGTCTTTGTGCCCGTGTATTGAAAGGCTGCCACACCGGCATCATCCGTGTTTGCCGTATAGGTGCCCGGGTTAGCGCCGGTAACGACAAGGGAAACAGGCGTCCCGGCCACCGGTTGGCCTTGCTGGTCAAGGACAGTGGCTTTTATCGTATGTTTCGCGCCAACCGAAAGCGATGCGCTGTCAGGAGTCAGATGGATAGCCGCGGGCGGCTGCTTCTGAACGACTTTTACCGTCCAACTGATACGGAAGGCTCCGCCGAGCGGATTGGAATCCGACACGACCGCCTCAACCGCATGCAAACCGACGGAAGCCGGAACGTACGTATACTTATTTCCTGTACTTGTGCCTGCGGTTGCCCCATCAACAAACCATTCAACAGTTATCGGGTCGTTATCGGGATCGATGGCCGTCATTTCGAATGACGCCGCCTCCCCTACATACTGCTGCACTTGACGGGCAGGGGGCGATTGTTCCACGAGAAGCGGAGCGCGATTCACATCCGCAATGACGGTTTGCGCGTAATGAACCGCTTGTTTGCCGTTATTGTCCGTCACTCTCAATCCGACAAGCCCATTAACCGGCTTGGTGAACGTGTGTGTCACCTGTACGCCCTGAGCATCGTCGAAAAATCCGTCGCTATCCAGGTCCCAATCATAGGCGGCGATACCGGCATCGCTTCTGGACCATGTTCCTTTAAAGGTGACGGGAGCTCCTTCTTTCCCGGAGTATGGACCGCCTGCGTCCGCATAAGGAGCATCGTCGACTACGGTCGGATCCTGCAGCAGCTGGTTAACGAGTCCGACCACATGGCCTCCGAAGTCTACCAGGTTGGTACCGAAGACGTTATTGTCATCAATGATAGCCGAACCTTCTGCCAGCATATTTTGTTTTGAAAAATCAAAATCCATAGCCGTGAACTCTGTTTTGAACTGCGCCATTTCAGACTCGGTAAATCCAAGCGATGCAAAATATTGCAGCTCCTCATTCGTGAAGCCTGACGCTGCAACTCGATCTTGCAGCTGCGTCAGCTCGGCAGCCTTCTCGTTTAATGCTTCGTTATCCTGTGCGAATGCCTGGTTGAACCGTGAGAGGCTTGCGCTTGTAAACTGCAGCTGGTAGAGCAGCAGATTGATGTTGTCGCTAAGCGCCTTGCCGTGTACCAGCGCCCAATTCACATTCCCCGTCGCTTGCGCTCCTTGATAACGTTCAAGCTGCGTCCACATTTGACGGGTCATCGCCTGCTCTTTGGCAATATCATTCACCAAGCCCTGCATCGCGGCATCCACCGGATCACTGCTTTGGAAATCCAGGAGGAGCCTCTCTCCAAGCGGAGTAATATGTTTATAGTCCGGATCCGGCGGGTCATCCTTGATGCCTTGATAATGTTTGGACTGATTGGCCAGCTGAAGCAAGGCCATCGTCCGCGGATCTTGAAGGCCGCTGCGCATCAGGAAATCTACAAATTTCTCATTTGGATTTCTTCCGGCATCGGCAGCTTTCTGAAGCTTGAACAATTTGTCTGCATATTCCTCATACTTCTTCCAGCGTTCCGCCAGCTTTCCTGCATCTTCCTTCAGCTGTGTCAGATCCAGCGGCGGAACGAAGCCGGTCGTATATTCAACCTTGAACGCAGGATCAATGACGCCGTCGACGAGATAATCGAACTTGCCGTCTTGGCATTCGTCAAACACGATGGCGTATTCGCCAGGGGGTATTTTTCCATCCGGCCCTGTGTAGCCGATCGTTTCCGAGATGAAGATGCCGCTTGATAAACTCATGACGGTGTTCGGATCGCCGCCGCCTGCATCCTCAAGTTCATCCCCGTGGGAAAGGGCGTTAACGCTTCCGCTCTCCACGATATAAAGGTCGGTCCATGAGGTTAACCCGTCCGGATTTCCTTCCGCACAGCTCGGGATGATTTGCATCTTCCCGGTGTGGATCGTAATACCGGCGTTTCCTCCGAATGTGGTATAGTCATTGCCTTCATCGTTCCACCAGATCCACTGGCCGAGCCCCGAATCTGCATTCGCTGCCGGAAGCACAGCTCCGAGAAGCAGCAAACTCGTTACCATCATTGCAATTAATTTACGAAAAATAATAATCACTCCCATCCTGTTGCTGTACCATAAGAACCTCCCCATTTTCGTTCCCTTGCCACATTTTGAATTATATAAAGAGATGACATGATCCGTAAGGATGAACTTTTTTCACCCCCTCCCCGGACCTCGCCTGAACGCAAAAAAAAGTCCCGAGGATCATTTCCTATCCGTGAACGCTGCCATTCGGTACAATGGACATGATAACTGCTACTCACAAGGTTAGAATCAGGAGGAACATTCAAGATGAACGATCAATTCGAAATACTTTTTGATTCGGCTCGGGCACAACAGCTGCTGGAGCAGATGTATGGCAGCGAAGAACGAGAGCGACAGATCGACAGGTACCGGAGGTGTATGGAAGGATTCAGTGCGCAATATGGAAAGACAGAGTCGTTGAAATATTTCAGTGCGCCGGGTCGCACAGAGATAGGCGGCAATCATACGGACCATAACAATGGAAAGGTTCTGGCGGCTAGTATTCAGTTGGATACGATTGCGGCTGCAGCAGCCGTGGACGTCGGAGTCATTTCCGTCATTTCCGAAGGGTATCCAGGCATGTCGGTGATCAAACTGGATGATCTGGAACCGCAGGCCGGCGAGAGCGGGACGGCTGCTTTAATCCGCGGCATTGCACACGGTTTCCGGCAGCACGGGTACCGAATCGGCGGTTTCCATGCTTACGTCAGCAGTAACGTGCTTCCGGCGTCAGGACTCAGCTCCTCTGCCTCTTTCGAAGTTCTGATCTGCCAGATTCTAAATACTTTTTATAACAACGGAGAGATGGATGCGGTCATGATGTCGCGCATCGGCAAGTATGCCGAAAATCTTTATTGGAACAAGCCATCGGGGATGCTTGACCAGATGGCCTGCTCGCACGGCGGTTTGATTACAATCGACTTTAAGGAGCCTGCAGAGCCGCAGGTCGAGCGTATTCCAGGTACCTTTGAGGCTGCCGGTTACAGCCTTGTCATCGTCAGCACCGGCGGTAACCATGCCGACCTGACGGAGGATTATGCTTCGATCCCGAACGAGATGCGGGCGGTGGCGCATGCCTTCGGCGTAGAGGTATGCCGCGATTTGACGGCAGAGATGATCTACGGCCGGCTCGCGGAACTACGCGGAACTGCCGGAGATCGGGCGGTGCTGCGGGCGCTGCATTACCTGGATGAAAATGACCGCGTCGGGCGGCAGGTAGAGGCAATTAAGGCGGGCGAGTGGCAGAACGTGCTGAAGGATATTACCGCTTCAGGTAATTCCTCCTGGAAATGGCTGCAGAACATCTACCAAGAATCGGTGTCCCGTGAACAGGGGATTGCGCTGACACTCGCCATTACCGAACGTTTCATCGTCCGGCTGGGCGACGGTGCCTGCAGAGTACACGGCGGCGGCTTCGCCGGCGTCATTCTCGCCGTTCTGCCGCATACGGCGGTAGCGGAATACCGGGAACTAATCGGGCGTACGACCGGCACGGAGCTGTTCACAATCCGCGTGCGCGAAATCGGAGCGGTCTGCTTGAATACGCTCTTGCAGGCTTAAAAAAAATCACGAAGCCGCCCGCTTCGTGATTTTTTCATCCCTATAGCCGCTTCAAGAACGATACGATCGTCAGAAGCCCTTTATCGAAATTGTGCAGATTAAAATGTTCGTTCGGCGCATGCAGATTCTCATCCGGAAGACCAAAGCCCATCATGACGACAGGAGCCGCCAATTCGCGGGAGAAGGTTGCGACGATCGGAATCGAGCCTCCGTCTTTCGTGAACAGCGCGCGCGTGCCGTAGACGTCTTCGTAAGCATCCGCAGCCAGCTGCAGCATCCGGTCCGAAGGATCGATGTTGAAAGCGCGGGCCTTCTCGCCTTCTTTGACTTGCAGCTTTGCGCCGGGCTGAACATGCTTCTGCAAATGCCGTTTGATCTTGTCCAGAATGTCCTGCGGGTCCTGGTCTCCAACCAGGCGGCAGGTGATTTTGGCATGCGCTTCCTTCGGTATGACCGTCTTGGTGCCTTCGCCCTGAAAGCCGCCGTAAACGCCGTTCAGTTCAAGCGTCGGCCTCGCTCCGACGCGTTCCACAAAGGAGAAGCCTTCTTCGCCGTACAAAGCGTCCAGACCAAGACTTGCCTTCAATTGATCTTCATCCAGCATCTGCTTGGCGAACTCTTCTCTCATGAGCGGCGAAAGCTCCGGAACGCCTTCATAAAATCCGTCGACGCTTACGCGTCCCCTGTCATCGTGCAAAGTCGCAAGCAAGGAGACGAGAACATGAAGCGCGTTGGGAACGCCGCCGCCGTATGTTCCGGAGTGCAAATCGGTATTCGCGGTATTCACGGTGACCTCAAGCGAACACAATCCACGAAGCCCCGTACTGATGGCGGGCTTGCCCGGCTCAAGCAGCGATGTATCCGAGATCAGGACGGCATCGGCAGCCAGCTTGTCCCGATTCGACGTCAAGAAAGGGGGGAGATTCCTGCTGGAAACCTCTTCTTCGCCCTCGATGCACAGCTTGATATTGACCGGAAGCCGTCCTTCCTGCTTCAATATGGCTTCTATCGCTTTGATATGCAGAAACACCTGGCCTTTATCGTCCGTCGCTCCCCGCGCGTACAGCTTGCCGTCCCGGATGTCCGGCTCGAACGGAGGCGTCGTCCACAAATGCAGCGGATCGACCGGCTGCACGTCGTAATGGCCGTAAACAAGCACGGTAGGTTTGCCGGGAGCATGAAGATGATCGGCATACACGATCGGATGGCCGCCCGTTTGATGAACTTCCACGTTCTCGAGGCCCGCGCGGGTGAGCGTGTCCGCAAGCCATTCGGCCGCTTTGTTCATATCCGCTTTATGCTCGGACAGGGCGGATATGCTCGGGATGGACAGCCATTGCTTCAGCTCGTCCAACTGCTGTTCCCTTACGTTTTGAAAATAGGTTTCATAACTCATGGATGCTTTCATCCTCCTCTTCAATTTATATCCATATCATATACCTCCGCCAAGCCAAGATGCCAGCGACTCGGTATGAATTGTTGGCGTAATCGCTTTAAGTACTACTGAATTGGCTGTTTAGGCCCATTCCACAGGGTTCGCAAAGTCCGATAAAATAGGAATAAGTTGGGCAAGCGTAAACGGCTTCGCCGTCCTTTGGCGGCGAAGCTTCGTTTCGCGGAGAAGTCTAAACGGATAGAAGTGTGAAACATATACATTCTTAGAATTGAACGAAGGAGAAGTGACGTTTTGAATAAGAGAAGCACTCGCGGAAATAACCGTTCCAAAGGACGTTTGGCATCTTTAAAGCAAACCAATCTCATCATCTATCTGGCGATAGCCATTATTTTTGTTGGCATTTGCGGTGCATTGTACAATAATTATACGAATAAAGCCGATTCCAAGCTTCCTCTTGCCGCTTCGAATAGCGGGCAAGCCGGCGGGCTGAACAATGGGAATAGCGGAAACGAATCATTGGGAGACGGCCTCGCCCCCGCCAGTACCCTTGACCTTGAAGAGGAACAAGAGTCTGCAGAGGATTACGAGGATGTAAAGGAAGAGCCTGCACCAACTGCATCCAGCACAACGGACAAAGAAGAAAATAGGCCGACGGAGACTCCTAAGCCTGCACAGACGGAACAACCTTCGCAAGCAGAAAAGGATGCTGGAAATAAATTGACGGAAGCCCCTGCTAAAACCGTAAAGCTTCCAGCCGCCTATGTGGTCCAAAAAGGCGATACGCTAAGATCGATATCCGAAAAGTTTTATCAATCCAAGGAGCATTACGCGCTGATTGCAGAGTATAACCATATTGTGTTTATTAATAATATGAAACCCGGCGATACGCTTAAGATTCCGGTATTGCCATCAACAGCCGGCTCGAAGGATGGCAGCCAACAGGGAAGAAAAGACTATTCGAAGCTTAATTTGCCGATTACTTATCTGATCCAGGCAGGCGATACTCTGTCGGAGGTATCCAGGATGTTTTACAAATCGGCGGAATATGTAGATGATATTGCGAAAGAAAACAAGCTTGATAAAAATGCTGGCTTGGAAGCAGGCACCACCCTCGTTATTCCGTCCTTGAAAAAGGATAAGCCGGCCAATCATACCGTGAAGAGCGGCGAGACGCTCTACAGCATCTCCAAAAAATATTACGGCTCCGACAAATATGTGAAGCTCATTGCGAGCTACAATCATCTTGCAGATATTGAAGATGTAAAAGCCGGCACGGTGCTAAAACTTCCAAAAGCTTAGATAACGAATTCTGATTGAAAAGGCTCCGCCATAGCGGAGCCTCAGATTAGCCCTTTCATCCTCCTTCGGGCTTCCTCCCTGTCATTCACCCCAGCATCTCCAAAAAAGGAACATCCGCCGGAGCAAAACGATACTCCTCCAGCTCCGCCGCGCTCACCCACCGGTACTCGTCATGATCCGTCAGCGCAATTTCCCCGCTCACAAACCGCGCTCTATAAGCAAGCAAGCGTATCGTCACCGCCCCGTAGTCATGCTCGTTCACGCCAAAATACGCATACGGCTCGATCTCGATGCCCATCTCCTCCAGCAGCTCTCTGCGCAGGCACGCCTCCGGCGATTCGCCCGGCTCCAGCTTGCCGCCCGGAAACTCCCACATGCCTGCCTGGGACTTGCCCGGGGCGCGCCGTGCGATCAGCATACGGCCTTCCCCATCTTCTATGATGGCCGCGGCCACTTCAATCATGAGCAGCTCCCTCCTAAAATCCGTTATTTCACATTCCGCCAACTGTAAACCGTTTCCACCTGCCGATGCAGGAAGCGCAAATGACCATTCCCATAAGCGCGATTACGCTCCAGATCATAATCGTAAGCCTCCAGCCATACTGATCGCTAATCGCCGCGATGCCGTAGATCGATACCGCACTGCCGAGATAGGTGAATGCGTTTAGAATGCCCGATATCGTCGAAATGCGCCCGAATTGGGCAAAATGCATCGGAACCTGGCTGATCAGCATCAGATTGACCCCATGCATGCAGCTCGTCAAGATCGCCATAAGCAAGAGGGATACCGCGGCATTTGAGGCAAAAACCACGGTCAAGCCGGCAGCGGCGGCAGCGCCTGCTCCCCATATAAACGCAGCGGATTTAAGCTCATTCCGGGCGAAGCGCTGTACGTACGAGGCGGCGGACACGCTCAGGATCGTGAATACAGGCAGGATGGCCGTACTCAAAATCGAGATCGAATTGCCGAAGCTGTAAACGTCGCTCATATAAGTCGGCATCCACGTCGTAATGCCGTCGCGCAGAGCGCCCTGCAGCACGACGGCCAGCATAATCGGCAGCAGGCCGGAAGCCATCACGAGGGCGCCCATCCTGACCTGAGCCGGAGCTTCCTGCATCGCCTTCTCTTCGGCGTTCTCCTCCTGAACGGCGAAGCCCTTGATGCCGACAAACCAGACCAAGGCCATGACGAGTCCTATCAAAGCCGGGATGATAAAAGCTAACCGCCAGCCGGACAGCCAGATGCAGAACGGGACAAGCAAGTAGACCGCTATCGTGCCGGCGGAAGCTGCCGTCACAATGCTTACGCTCGCTTTCCGGTAGCTGTCGCCGGAGAGCGTCTGCGCCATGATGCGCACAAGCGGCGGCCACAGCATCGCTTGAAAAAATCCGTTGAAGCACCATACGACCGTCATTCCATATATATCGTCAATAAACGAAATGACGAAATTGCAGGCTGCCGTAGCCGCAAGCCCTGCGGTAATCATATACCGGGGCTTGACCCGGTCCCCGATTAAGCCAAAAACCGGCTGGCCGATGCCGTAAGCGACAAAACCCCCGATCACCGCCATGCCGGCCAGCTGATTGGAGATGCGCAGCGAATCGGCAATTTCGGAAATGGCGACGCCGTAATTGATCCGGGTCATATAGCTGACGAAATAAACGAGACAGCATAAAACGATGAACCGAAGGCCGCGCCGCTTCGGCCATTCGGCCGCAGTCGCTGCCGCGCTTATACGAGACATTTGCCTTCCCAATCCTTGTTGCCCGGCACATCTAGAAGCTTCGCGATCGTTGGCGCAAGATCGATAATGCCGGCGTCAGATATGTGTTTCCCGGGTGCAAACGAGCGGCCTGTCATCAGGAACGGAATCGTCATATCCTCCGGCCGATCCGTGCCATGCGTCCGGTCGTGTCCGCCATGGTCGGACGTCACGATCACCGTATAATCTTCCGGAATCGAGCGTACGGCTCTTTCGATGCATTCCCACGAATCGTACACCGATTGGATGTATTCTTCGGACATCCAGCCGTGCCTGTGGCCGATCTCATCCACCAGCCCCAAATATAAAAAAGTGAAATCAGGCAGCAACTCGTTTATGTAGCCGATGGCCTGATCGGTCAGCTTCTGGTTAGCTGCTTCGTAGGTGTAAGCCGCGCCCGATATGAAGCAGCTGTGGGCAAGCGACCCCGGACGGGCCAAATCGCGAAGCTCCGACCAATTATGGAACAGTCCGCATGTTTTCCGGTGCGCGGCCAGCTGCTCGAACAGTCCGGCAATCGGCCGCACCTGCGCCGTATAGACGTTTTCCAATATGCCGTGGCGCTCCGGCGGGACGCTGTGGAACAGAGACATATGGCATGGCAAAGTAACACTCGGCATTACCGTCTGCGCCTCCAGCGTGCTGCTCCCTTTTGTCTTCATTTCCTCAATAAAAGGATGGCCCGCTTTCTCCAGACTGTCGGGACGCATGCCGTCGACCAGAATCAGCAATACTTTTTCGCTCATCGGGTAGCACTCCTATTCGTTAATAATGTTGATGGCGTTCTTTTTGTACAGGGCATACACGTCTTCGGGCAGCTCCCGATCGGTGATGATCGTGTGGGACGGGGACAAATCGCACAGCCTGATCGCGGCGGATATTTCGAACTTGGAGCTGTCGGCCAGCATAAACACTTCGTCGGCCTGTTGGATATAGGCCCGCTGAATATCGAACAGCTCGTGGACGAATACGCCGACCCCATGCCGCAGCGAAACGGCAGACGGAAACACAAACGCCTTGGAAAAATGAAGCCGTTTGACCGCATCGAGCGCCATATGCCCGTAAAATGCTTTTTCCTCGCGCAGGTACTGCCCTCCAATCTGGATGAGCTCGAAGCCTTCGGCATCGCTCAGCGCCCCGAACACCTCAGGAGAATTCGTAATCACGGTAAGGCGGCGAAAATTCTCTTTTAACAGCGGCACCAGCTCCATAGCGGTACTGCCTGTGTCGAGAGCGATCGTGTCGTTCTCGCGGATGAACCGGATCGCGATCCCGGCAAGCTGCCGCTTCAGCTCCCTGTTCTCCGACATCCGGCTTTCCAGATTGGCAAAGTGCTTCATCTTCTGGTTGGATACGGCTCCGCCGTGCACGCGCCTCAGCACCTGCTGGTTCTCCAGATATTCTAGATCGCGCCGCACGGTTTCGATGGACACGCCGAACAGCTTCATGAGCTCCGAAACGGTGACGGACGTTTTCCGGTCTAGCAGCTCCATTATTTTTATCCGTCGTTCATTTACAAACAAATGCAATCAACTCCTCACAAATACACATTGAATATAAAACGAATGCCGGAAGCTGTCAAGAGCTTTTCATTTTTCAACCAACCGTTCCTGCCCGGCACAAACAAATCCAACATTTGGCTCCCAAATCCGCGATTTGTGCACCCGATGGCCGAATGATTGATTGTCCGTGCATGAAAGCGCTATCTATAATGAACATGAATTTACCGATTCCACTACAATGTCAGAGGAGGCAGCAAATGAAGCGTTATTGGGCACTCATATTATGTTTGGTTATGGCGTTAACGGTTTTCCCGCCGTATACGCCGGCCGCGCGGGCCGACAATTCCCTGCTCCCGGCTTTCCCGGGTGCGGAAGGCTTCGGCTATGCGACTTCGGGGGGCCGCGGCGGAGAGGTCTATCATGTCACGAGCTATGAGCTGACGGGACCCGGCACTTTTCACGATGCGCTTATGACGGCCGGCGATGCGCCGCGCACGATCGTATTTGACATTTCCGGCGAAATTACGATTCCCCAGATCGTCGTGCGGAACAAATCCCATATTACGATCGCAGGCCAGACGGCGCCGGGAGACGGCGTGACGATCCGGGGGAACAATATCCGGTTCATCGATTCGCACGATATCGTCATCCGTTATTTGCGCTTCCGCATGGGAGATTTGAGCTTTAATGACGATACGATGTATTTTGAAGACTGCCAGAATGTCATTATCGACCACTCCACCTTCTCCTGGGGAACGGATGAAGTGCTGTCTATTAAAAGCAAAAATTACGAGGATCCGAAATCCAAAAATATTACGGTCCAATGGTCCGTCATCTCCGAAGGCCTCCTCACCCACTCGATGGGCGGCCTGATCGAGATGAATACGATCACGATGCACCACAACCTCTATGCCCACAACAACGACCGGAATCCGAAAACGAAGGGCCAAATGGACTTCGTGAACAACATCGTCTACAACTGGGGCGGCTTCCCGTATGTGGCCGGCGGCGAATCCGGGACGAAGGGCTACGGAAACGTAGTCGGGAATTATTTTATCGCGGGCCGCAATTCGGCCGATCCCGAATATGCCGTCGTTCGCGGCAACGAGAACTATCAGGTGTATCTCGAGGACAACCGGATCGACAGCAACAAGAACGGCAAGCTCGACGGTACGGATACCGGCACCGGCCTTATCGAGACGGCGCGGCCGAGCGTCGTGATGCCGGAGCGCTTTGAATACCCGCTCGTTCATACGGAAGCTCCCGAGAAGGCGTATGAGCATATTTTGGACCACGCCGGCTCGTCCCTTGTGCGGGATGCGGTCGATACGCGGGTCATTAACAGCGTAAGAAATCAGACGGGCGTCATCGTCGGAGATGAAGACGACGTGGGCGGCTTCCCGCCGCTGAAGCGGGACACAGCCCCCGCAGATACCGACCGGGACGGCATGCCCGACGAGTGGGAGCTCGCGAACGGGCTGAATCCGGCCGACCCGGAGGATCGGAACGGCGATACCAACGGGAACGGCTATACGAATTTGGAGGAGTATTTGAACGAGCTGGCGGCTCCCGGCTTCCCTGCAGGCTATCCGACGACACCTCCGGCATGGTCCGGTCCTCCGTTTACGCCGCCGCCGGTGGTGCCTGAACCGGATCCCGATCCGGAGCCGGTGCCAAGCATGGACGGAGACATGCTCCGTAATGTCGTTGTGAACGACAACAGCAGCAGCGGCAGCGCCAATGAGGCGAACTGGTCGGTTCAGAGCGATCTCCAGCCCGGAGATATCGTGTTCGGCGACCGGATGACCGGCAGCAAGATGTACAAGTTCGAGTCCATCCCGGAGCACATGAAGGGGCTGGAATGGATCCGTTCGGCCGTAGGCTCCAGAAGCGCGACGAACAGCGATTTGGTCTCCTTCTATTTGTCGGCCGATGCCGATGTGTACGTCGCTTACGATTCGAGAATTACGACGGAGCCCGAATGGCTGACCGCCAATTACGAGGATACGGGAGAGACGATCGCGGACAGCCAGCCGGTCGTGTACAAGCTTTACAAGAAGCGTTATGACGCGGGCTCCCATGTCGTGATGGGCTCGAACAATAACACGTCGAAATGCCCTTATTTTGTAATCCTGAAGCCGGCTGAGCCGGGAGCTCAGCCTCCGGCGGCAGCGCCTTCGGAGCTGGCAGGCGAGCTGGCGGACGGTGCCGCCGTGTCGCTGAATTGGACGCCGGTTAGCGGGGCGGATGCATACCTCATCTACCGTTCCTCGTCCAAGGATCCTGTGTTTAGAGCAATCGCAAGCTCAAATACAGCCGGTTATAAGGATGAAGCCGTGGAAAAAGGAGTCGCTTACCGCTACCAAGTATCCGCTCTGAACGCCGGCGGCGAATCTCCGCTATCCGGTGAGGCGGAGGTGTTCACCTTTGACGCCTCGCAGCCTGCCCCTTCCGCGCCTGCGGATCTCAGCGTAGCGGCGGCAAGAAGCCTTTCCGTCGAGCTGGAGTGGGCGTCGGTAACGGGTGCGTTAAGCTACACGATCTATCGGACAGCCGGACCGGACGTTACTTACAGCAAAATAGGCACAACTTCGGCCGCCGCCTATACGGATAAGACGGTGAGTCCTTCCACCGCTTATTCCTATAAAGTGACGGCGACGGGAATCGGCGGCGAATCCGCGGCATCCGGCAGCGTCGCGGCAACGACGAAGCCGCCGGTCGTTATGCCCGAGGTGCCTGCAGGACTGAAGGCCGGCGAGGTATCGACTTCTTCTTTTGCTATCGGATGGAATCCGTCGGCTGGGGCGGAAAGCTACAACATCTACAGAAAAGCGGATGGCGAGGAGTCGTTTGCCAAAATCGCCAGCGTCACTGAGGTTTCTTACGCCGATGACAGCGTCAGCGTGAGCAATACGGGCTACAGCTACAAAATTTCCGCCGTCAACGAAATGGGCGAAACTCAATTGACGGAGGAGCTGAGAGTCGGAATGCCTGTACCTGACGCGCCTTCCGAGCTCACGGTCGGGCTGGTGGGAGAAACGTTTGTCGGACTCATCTGGACCTCCCATGGCGGGGAAACTCAGGTCAATGTGTACCGGGAAGCGAACGGCGTCGTCGAAAATCTGGGGTACGCCAAGGTGCAGACGTATTACGACCGCACGGCCGAGCCGGGCGTCGAGTACACCTATTACGTCAAAGCCCAGAACGCCGCCGGAGAATCCGAGGCATCGGCCAGCGTGAAGGTTAAGCCGGGACTCATGACGGTGTTGGAGAATTATACGGAGCAGTTCAAGGCAACCGGCGATTTAACCGGTCCGCTCGCTCCGCAGCTGACGAACAGCCTGAAGCAAGTGAAGCAGCATCTGGACGTTGGTTCGAAGACGCAGGCGGTGAAGTTTTTGGAGAAATATGCGGAGCAGCTCGGACAGCCGAACATGCAGCAGTACCTCTCCTCCGAGGCTGGCTACACCTTGAACTATTATACCGAATTGTTCCTGGACCGGCTGGAATAAGTGTCTGGTTAGAGCAATGGATTAGAATGACCACAATTGAACGAGGCTGCCCGTTTTTCGCGGCAGCCTCGTATTGTCATTATGCTCGCTTACCTCATTTTTGCAAATCTTACCCCGATGCATAATATCCGACGTGAATGTTTTTAGGAATTAGTGGGATATTATGCTTTGGGAGGTGTTTTTACCATATGACAAACGTATTGGAAGCTGTTACACATATATTTAGCAACTTGGTTGACAACGAGCCTGAACCGCCTATAAATGTTGGTGAAGTGATGGATTTGTGGAAATACCTGGCGTTTATCGAAGAAGCCACAGTTATTGAACAAGTAAGCAGAAACACTACAATTGATCCTGAGCTGCTTAAAATACTCGACCAAGCCATAAATATTTGCAGCTCGCAATCCGAACGTATCCAAAAGTTCATGAAGTCATCAGGAATACCCATTCCCCCATTGCCGGCTGACAAACCAAATTCCGATGCGGATGCCGTTCCTATGGGAGTGAAAATGACTGACGAAGAGATCGTGAACATACTGGCTGCAAAGCTGCTGCTGGCGACAAGGGAATGCTCCAGAAGTATGATGGAAGCGATACGGGTCGACATCGGCCTGATGTGGTCTAACTTTTTTTACGAACAAGCAAAGTTTGGAGCCGTTCTAAAAAGTAAAATGCGGGCACGCGGATGGTTAAAGAATCCGCCTGCTTACTTTCCTCCGGGAACACCTAACACATAAGCCGCAAGGGATAACAAACAGCGTTGGTGATAATTCATCCGGGCTGTTCTTTTGTTATTTAGGGGCAACGATGAAAATGAAGACTGACCTACGCCCTCGTACCCGTTTAACACAGCATTATTTCTTATGGAAGATAGAACGAAAAAATAATACGAGTGCAACGTACCTGTTTTAAATTTTCTTCATCTTTTTGATTCTTTATGTATTGTTTGTAGCGCATTATTGCAATAGGTAAATTTCCAGCTCCAAGAAGAAAACAAGAAATAATCGGAATCAATTGAGGTATCGTAGGATAATTGGGGTTGCCGTCTCCTACAGGTCCTGTTTTGGGTTGATGACTATCCCAAATTCCATACACAAGGCCCACCACCGGCACTATAATACATAAGACACTTGTAACTATATGGACTACAATCCTGATCAAGCCTCTGCCTCCTCGATGAAATTCTGTCGAATTCTAATTTTGAACTTAGAATTCTCGCCAAATAGACATAGGTATTATTAATTCAATGCTTTGGTACATAAATGCGTCCAGTATCTGTAACCATGACTTAAAAAGAGCTGCCGCGGCAGCTCCTATTTCGTTTCTATAGAGTTCTTCGTTGAAGCTACCGTACCCGGAATGCTTAGACCAAGCCTTGGTCGATTAGAAGCTGCAATTTGTCCTTTGGTATGCTTCTAATCAAGTCACCATTTTCAACATCAATAGCTTCCCATTCTGAAAAAAGAACAAAATCACGAGTTACTGGTAACAGGTCATTCCAATCAACCGTGTTTAATTGATAGGCAACCTCAAAACGCACATTTTGACACAATGCCCACGTTTCTTCCCAATCATCATCTTTAGTTAATTCCATAAACTCCACTTGTTTAACTCCAAACGACGATGACACTTTATCGGGCCCTGCTTGATAATTAACAGGCATTTCTGCCGAATTCCATGCATACCATAGCTTTTGTTCCTCTTCTTCTTGAATCATTTCATCTCGAATGGACTTTATTCCGAGCGTAATTAATCCGAGTACCGGCTCATAATCAGTTCCCATAAGGGCGATATAACAGACTTCATCCCGATCCTTTAATTTTATATCCCTAACGGCATTTTTCATTCCAAGAAGCATGTCTTGCTTCATTTCTTCCAGCAGCTGTTCTTTCTTCATCCAAACGTCACCCTCTCATGCCAGATAATAATAACTCAATGATTGTCTGAAAGAATTATCTGTGTTTTGGTGCTTGGACGTGCATTTATCTGTTTTGATTGATAATCTTCTGTACTTTCAATATCTTCTGGAGGCAGCGAAACCTTTACATCGTAAGTGCCCGAAAGCGCCGGTTCAAGTCCTGATTTGCTGTGATACTTGGAAATAAAAATCGACTTATCTTCGACCTTTTGACCAGGCTCCAGTTTAGACTTTCCTAAGTCTAGAGTGCAGGCTTCGCCTTGTTTTGCTGACAAGATGGTATTAGATTCCTGGTGTACAACATTTACAATAGCATGATTTGGACAACTTGAGCTGCCTGAAACGTAGGTTAAAGCTTCTTTTCCCCGATTCGTCACGGTTGTGATCACTTCAATTTCATCATTCATTCCAAAAAGGTTTTTACTTAGCTTGATTTCATATGCTAGGTCCCCAATTGTTTCCTGATGTAGAACTGGACCTAATTTTCCTGTTTCGTTAGAACATCCCACAGCAAAAGAAATACTGAATATAAGTACAACAAATGCTTTTTTCAAAAGGGTCTTCCTCCTGCTGTATTCGTAATACATTATAGACGTGTTTAGAGAGGAAAAGTTGTATCGACAAACGAAAAAGACAGCCGGTTATGTGAGCCAGCTGCCGTGTGAAAATGGTGTTAGGTAAAGCTTCCGCTTCCTTGGATATTTCTCGTCCAATCGGCCGATCGTTTCTCGCCGGCTGAAGAAATGGAGTTGCTGCAAGCAACCGCACTACTACACTGTATAACTTTAAAAAATAACAAACCCTTTATCCAAATTGGATAAAGGGTTTGTTATGTAATCGGGATGACACGATTTGAACATGCGACCCCCTGGTCCCAAACCAGGTGCTCTAC
>NZ_JAHMHW010000011.1 GCF_020169515.1 Paenibacillus vietnamensis
TAGAGCACCTGGTTTGGGACCAGGGGGTCGCATGTTCAAATCGTGTCATCCCGATAATATAACAAACCCTTTATCCAATTTGGATAAAGGGTTTGTTATATTTTTAGGATTCAGGACAGAATTGCAGCGATTGATCGTGCAAAACGGCTGCAGTAGGCATGCATACAGTCAAGTGGTTATTTACCTACGTAGTATAAGATACACATGCATGCAAAATCATGAGTATCTTCCGTTAGGAGTGATGTTATGACCCATATGGGAAATAAAGGACCCATGAGACAAGTGCCGCAGTCTCCTCCTCCCTCATTCATACCGCCGCGGCCTCCTGTTTCTTATATCGTCGACTGCGTTTACCAGTACACCTATGTTTGGCTCATATCCGGCGAGAACTTCTGGTTTTACCCGACATATGTCGATATGAACGGTGTTGCGGGATATAGATGGAGCGGATCATTCTGGTACTTCTATGGTATCGATCCGCGACTCATCGACGCCGTATCGTGTCCTCCGATTCCTACCCTTTACTGACACAAAAAACAGAGTGCGGGTGATTCGCTTCACTCACCGGACTCTGTTAGTGATATTTTGGACAACCTCGAGTTAGAAAAATCAAAAAAGCAGAGGGAAGATATGTTATTCTAGGAATTAAAATGAGTATAAAAATTAGTAGAGATTTATAGGAGATCAAAATTTTATGCGAGAACGTACGGTATTTCTTAAATTATGGGGCGTCTCCCTGCTGTGGGGAGGCAATTACGTGGCGAGCGCGTACATGTTACGCGATTTCTCGCCGATTTTTCTGTCTTTTGCGCGATTGGTCGTCATGTCGCTTTTCCTGATCTCGGTGGCTATCATCAACAAATCGATGCGGCGGCCGACGAAACGCGAATGGGGCCTCTTGCTTATGGCAGGCATAACCGGCACGCTGATCAATCAGCTGTTTTATTTTACCGGCTTACAGGAATCGACCGCGGGCAACGCCGCGCTGATTATCGCGCTCTCTCCGATCGCGACCACGCTGCTTTCGCGTATCTTCCTGAAGGAGACCATCACCGGGCAAAAGCTGGCCGGCGCCGTAATGGCGCTCATTGGCGTCGTCTGCATCGTCCTGTACGGCGGTAAGGAGCTGGGCATCTCCCACGGTGACGTGTATCTGCTGGTAGCCATGCTCGGCATGTCGGTGAGCCTGCTGTTCATCCGCAAGCTGACGACGGGAATGTCCTCGTACGAGGTGACGATATACTCCACGGTGATCGGCACGATCCTCATGTCGCCGGCCGTCGCGGTTGAAGCGGTAAACGGCGATCTTCACGCGAGCCATCAGGTGTTTATGTGGGCGCTGCTCGTCTGTGTCGCCGTCATCGGCCAGGGGCTGGCGGGCTTCTGGTGGAACTCAGGGATAGCGGTAGCCGGAGCGTCCATGAGCGCCATGTTCATGAATATTCCACCGTTCATTGCGATCATCGTCAGCCATTTCGTGCTGGGCGATCCGATCCTGCTCGCGCAGATCGGCGGCGGGGTGCTGATTTTGGCCGGCGTCGCGATCACGAACCTCAAGAGGCGGCTGCCGCCAGAGCCGAAGGCCGGATTGGGCGTCAAGGGTGTTTAATTACTTGCGGGCTGTATCTCCGAGACTTTTCCTGTATTCGGCAGGCGAGCAGTTGAACTTGCGTTTAAAGATCCGATAAAAAAAGTTTATGTTTTCATAACCTACTTCATTGGCAACCGTCTGTACGCTAACATCCGTATTTTTAAGGAGGAGGCAAGCCTGGCTAATTCGGATCTGGTGAACCAGATCGATGAAACTGCTCCCTGTGATCATTTTAAGGATCTTGCCCAGGTAGTTAGGGTTAAAGTTGAAATGCCGGGCCAGAGACTCCAGCGTTACGGTCTTAAAGTTGACTTGAAGATAATGGATGATATCTGTGATTTGTGTATTTTTCAAAGCAGAATAATTTCGCTCATTCACATCTCCCTTATACATACGGAGCATCTCTGCGAACAGAATGACCATATACGAGTTGATAATTTCGTCGGAGCAGGGCTGTTTATCAAAGAACTCGCAAAGAATAGTGTTCATGATGCGGCTAATTTTCTCGTTTTCGCCGGAATGGATCAGGATATATTCGTTGGACTGCTTGTTTTCGTAGATGGCATGGGTGAGAAAGCTCGAAAAGATGTCATTCCCGGAAAGCCTGCTCAGGAAAGCCCAGTCAAAATAACTTTTTCGCATGAGGCAGTTTATGATGATGTCATCTTTGCCTGTATTCTCGATGGAATGATAGGTGTTGGTGTCGAGGATACAAAGCTCACCCTGCTTCATCGACACTTTTTTGTTGTTTATCGTCTGGTGGCATTCACCGGAGTAGATATAAATCAATTCAATGAAGGAATGACGATGACTGTCAACAGGATCAAAACGAGTGTGTGCCGAGAAGGTGATATCTTGCCCCGGGGGGATGAATATGGCTTCATCTAAGGTATCGGAGTGGAGCTCGGCATATTCCTGTTTGACAGCCTTCTTTTCCTCCAGAGTTTCGCAAGCCTCTAATAATGTCTCTATGACGGTATATTTTCGTAAAAAGGAGTCAAGCTCCGCATCTGTCATATTCAGACACCCCTCACATGCCTTTTACCATGTATATTTCCTATTATACCGGATGTCGAACTTAATGTAGAGCTTCGTGCTAGTCACAAATGGTCATGTTTTTAAGCTTCTATCGTCATTTATCATTGTCCCGAAAACCTGTAAAGTTGCTTAATAAGGGCAAACTAATTACAGAAAATGAGGGATTTAATGTTACGCATAGGGCAAGTAACGGTAGATTATTTGGTCAATCCTGTCGGTATAACTAAACCGCCGCAATTCGGATGGAAGATTGAAAGCGATAAATCTAATGTCATGCAAACAACGTATCGCCTGCAAATTGCTTACGATCGGGACTTCCAAAAGCTTGTTTTTGACAGCGGCATCGTGGAAAGTGAACAATCCGTTCATGTGGAAGCCGAAGGCTTGGAGCTTTCTTCATCAACGAGATATTATTTGAAGGTTAAAATGACAGACGGCTCGGAGGAAAGTGATTGGAGTCAGACGGCATTTTTCACTACGGCTTTATTAAGTCATGAGGAGTGGAGGGGCGAATTCGTTTCTGCGGAAACAAAAGCAGATGCCGCGAATTCCAAGGTGACCCGTCTCCGCCGCCGGTTTGATGCGCAGTCCGGTATCGCTTCCGCCGTAGTTTATTCTACTGCATTGGGACTGTATAAGCTTTATATCAACGGTAAAAGAGTCGGCGAAGATGAGCTCGCTCCCGGCTGGACCTCTTACAGAAAACATCTGCTTTACCAGACGTATGACGTCACGGAGCTCGTACAAAGCGGAGAAAATGCCATCGGAGCGATGCTCGGGGCAGGCTGGTATAAGGGATTAATGGGATTCGCAGGCTTGAGGAACCATTATGGGGAGCAAACCGCTTTATTGTGCCAGCTGGAGATTACTTATACCGATGGCTCCAAGAATGTTGTCGTCACGGATAAAAGCTGGAAAGGTGCGGATTCTCCCGTATTATTTTCTGAAATTTATGATGGTGAAGTCTATGACGCAAGGCTTGAGGAAGATGGATGGCATTGCCCGCATTATGACGATGAAGCCTGGAAGCCGGTGGAGCTTGTTGACTACGATACCTCGGTGCTGACCTCACAGACAGGATGCAAGGGGAAAGAAATCGACCGAATCCCGGCAAAAGAACTGATCATTACGCCGCAGGGAGATACGGTCATCAACTTCGGACAAAATCTGACCGGCTGGGTTCATTTTAAAGTGAAAGGGCAAGCGGGAGAATGCGTTGAGCTGAATCATTTTGAGGTTCTGGATGCAGCAGGAAATGTATACCTGGATAACCTCAGACAAGCGAAACAAACGGTCAGTTACACGCTGAAAGGCGGGGAAGAGGAAAGCTTTCATCCTCATTTCACCTTTCAGGGATTCCAGTATATTAAGGTAGCTAAATATCCGGGAGAAATCGATTTAAAAAATTTTGAGGCCGTTTCCGTTCATTCGGAAATGACGCCTACAGGAACGTTCGAATGCTCCAATAAGGACATTAATCAATTGCACCATAATATTCTCTGGGGTATGAAAGGCAATTTTGTAGATGTTCCAACCGACTGCCCTCAAAGGAATGAGCGCTTGGGCTGGACCGGCGATGCTCAGATTTTCTGCAGGACGGCAAGTTACCTTATGGACACATATACCTTTTTCAGCAAGTGGCTTAAAGATGTGAAAGCGGACCAGACAGCTGAAGGCGGCGTGCCTCATGTTGTTCCGGATATCGTGTCGGGCAAAGCGGACGATGACTGGCTTTTGGGGCAGGGGAGCCATTCGGCGGCAGCCTGGGCGGACGTTGCGGTCATTATGCCTTGGACATTATATCTTCAATACGGCGATACTCGAATATTGGAAGAACAATACGGCAGTATGAAAGCATGGATCGATTTCATGCAAGAGCATGCGGTTAACGGGATTTGGAATTACAAGCTTCAATTCGGCGACTGGGTTGCTCTGGATGCGAAGGAAGGCAGTTATTTTGGAGCTACTCCCAATGATTTGGTGGCTACTGCGTATTATGCGTATTCGACCGAGTTATTTTCGAAAATAGCAAAGAAATTAGGTAAAGAAGAGGACTACCACAAGTATTCGACATTGCATCTCGAGATCGTTAAAACCTTCCAAAACGAATTTTTCACCCCTACCGGAAGAATGGCGGCCAGGACTCAGACTGCGCATATTGTTGCCTTGTATTTTAATCTGGTGCCGGATGCATTCAGGCAGAGAACGATTCATACGCTGATTGAATTGCTGGAGGAGAACGATGGACATCTTGTCACCGGGTTTGTAGGTACGCCGTATTTTTGCCATGCCCTGAGCCAAAATGGCCGTTTAAAGGAAGCATATGAGCTGCTGTTAAAAGATGATTTTCCGTCATGGCTGTATCAGGTGAAGGCTGGCGCAACAACCATATGGGAGCATTGGGACGGGATCAAGCCGGATGGAACGATGTGGAGTCCCGATATGAACTCCTTTAACCATTATGCTTACGGCGCCATTGGAGAATGGCTGTATCGGGCGGCAGCGGGGATCGAAGCGGATGAATGTGAAGCAGGTTATAAACATACGATCATCCAACCTCATGTAGGCGGTGGCTTGGAGTATGTAAAAGCTAGCTATTCCAGTGTGTATGGAGATATTTCAGTGTCATGGAACGTTGCAGGGAATAAGGTTCATCTTGAGGTTGCCATTCCTCCTAACACCTCCGCTACCATTGTACTCGAACAGGCAAAATCAGTGGCCTCCGGCATGGAGAATGAATTTGCGCGGAATGAGAAAGGGCTTAGCACGAAGGTTGGATCAGGGAAATATAGCTTTTCTTATTGGATATAGATTTGGTGAAAATGCCGGGCACTTTCGTGTTCCGCATTTTTCAACGTGATACAATATCTCTAAAATAATCGGACAATGGAGGGAATAGATGATTCATTTTCTATGTCACTATTTCGACGAATCAATTGGACCTTTTCGCAACTTATCGGACTTGGAACAAGAAGAAGCGGAACGAGTTTTAAACGAAATTCGTGTTAAGGGGAAAGGATTTGCAAGCAAAAGATCCAGTGATTATCTTTCCATTCGAAGAAAACTTGAATTAAAGGCACGAGAGTTGTTCATTTTAAAGGGCGGAAAGCCTAGCCGAATGTACCCTCATTACATGACTGTAGGAAAATGCCCCTGGCTCCTGGAATGGTTCGAGCATGGTAAAGAACTCCATATCCCCTTTTCAGATTTTGACCCGGATACAATAAGTTTTACTTAAGATATAGGAAAGTATAAGTTTTACTCCTATACTGACGCCTATATCTCACCGCGAAACGAAAGCTATTGCCGCCAAAGGACGGCGATAGCCGTTTACGCTTGCGGGGATTTGTTTCCGACGATGAGATATCAGGATGGCAGGAGCTATCGAGGTCAGGTTTATACGTCAAACGAAATCATTCAGGTCATAAATGAATTTGGTATGCCGCAAAAATGGAACAGTGACGGTAATCATGGACCGGAGAGGTACATTGAAGTACAAGTTTGGGATGATAAACCGTTAACCACGTGGTTGCTGCTTAACGGGTAAGTATAGTGACAAAATATTAGTCTAATAAACAATAGGAAGCCCGCGAATAAACGTTGGGCTTTTGTTATTTATGAATACACTCTTTTTTTGAACGAAACCAAGTTATGGCTTGTCTATATATTGAGGTGATAAGAATTGA
Organism: Paenibacillus vietnamensis; assembly: GCF_020169515.1. Classification (GTDB taxonomy): domain Bacteria; phylum Bacillota; class Bacilli; order Paenibacillales; family Paenibacillaceae; genus Pristimantibacillus; species Pristimantibacillus vietnamensis. Next base: position 6,316 of record NZ_JAHMHW010000011.1, read on the forward strand.
GTCAAAATTCATTGAGATATCTAACGGAAATGGACTCATTAACGTTAGAGAACCTGATGAAGGAATATGGGCAAGATGTTGGAACGTGATTTCATTTAGAGGGAGTCTTCCGTAAAAACATGGTTGTTGAAAATAACCAGAAATATTAGTTATAACTATCGAAACTCGGCATTTTTAAGGGAGGATTATAGTTATGAGCCATTTAAATCCTGATTGGTACAAGTCACTGCAAGCTGACCCTTTAAAAGAGAAAACATTTACCGAAAAGCTGGCACGATCAATCATGACTGAGACTAAACGACCGGTTACACAACGAAGTAAAAAAATGCTTCGCATTTCATTCGTGAGCATTGCGATTCTAAGCATTGGAGTAGCTTTGATAATTCGTGATGGGAATTTTCTTAAATTACCGCTAAATGCTGATAACATTTTTTCGGTAGAAGATTCTATTCATCAAACCAACACCATTGATGCAATCGAGGGTGAAAAAACTCAAGACCAGGTGTATGTCACGCAAGGAGGAAAGATTCCAGCTCCAACAGAAATTCCTGTACAACCCGGTCAAGGTACTTTACCGCGTGGGACTATAGATATATCAGAAGTGCCGGCAGAGGAGAATCTTGTTCCAAGATCCATTGAAAGTTCCATTGACCCAAATTCTGTTTTGAAGGAAACTGAAATTCGAGCAACTAAAACCGATGAAGAGGGATTAATCCTTCGTACAAGATATACGGAGCTTAATGGTACTGAAATTATGTTCACTCAAGCTCCAGCATTTATGGATGAGGATGGTACCATTCAGTTTGTGCAGGACAGATATGATCGAGAAACTGTTGAACTAACACTAATTAACGGACATACTGCCGCATATGTGGATGGAGAGGGTAGAAAAGTTGTCCATTTTATTAGTAAAGACCATTTTTTCACCGCTTCTACTTCTTCTTTGAACGGTACGATTGAAAATTGTATAAATATTATGGAACAAATTCAACTAAATGAATGACCAAACAGATTAGGAGATGCTGATCTAAAGGCCATGCTCTTGGTGTTGAAACGAGATCAGTATGCTAAAAGGGGAAGCGCTGCCTGATTGGTTTGATAGGGGATAAGTGAATTTCAAGGGAAGTAGATGAAAACGGCCGAAATCGCTCGATTCCAGCCGTTTTCTTTCATCTGATCATTTAGCGCAGCGACTTGAATGCGGCGCGGAGTTCGGCAGTGAAAAGCTCTGGCTGCTCCCACGCCGCGAAGTGTCCGCCTTTGTCGAGCTTGTTGTAATACATCAGTTTGGGATACGCCCGTTCCGCCCAACTTTTCGGCGCTTGATAGAGCTCGTCCGGAAAGACGCTCACGGCAGCCGGGATGGAGACGCCCTTGACGGTGAAAAAGGGGTACTTGTTCTCCCAGTAGAGTCGAGCCGAAGAAATCGCCGTGTTAGTTAGCCAGTAGAGCGTGATGTTATCGAGGACATCGTCCCGCGTAAGGCCTCCGGGGTGTCCGGCAAAAGCCTTCGAGATCAGCTCCAGACTACGCGCGTCATGGTCAATCATAAAAGCTGCCAAACCGACGGGCGAATCAGCCAGTCCGGTCAGCGTCTGCGGGCGCGTCCCCATGATTTGGGCGTTGCCGATGTGGTTGTACACGTAGTCCAACTGCTTGTACGCACGCTGTTCGTCATCTGAGAGACCGGAGGGCGGCGGGTTGCCGCACCTGAGCGCCTTATCAATGTAGGCCGGAACCGTACCAGGCATGTTGGAGTGAATGCCAACCAGTCCCGGAGCTTTCTGCACAGCCATCAAATCCGTAACAATCGCACCCCAGTCGCCGCCCTGCGCCACATATTTTGTATATCCAAGGCGCTTCATCAGCTCTGCCCAGGCACGTGCTATATGGTCGGGATCCCAGCCGGTTGTGGTTGGCTTGCCCGAAAATCCGTAGCCAGGCATCGATGGGATCACCAGATCGAAGGCGTCCGATGCCTTTCCGCCGTATGCCGTGGGATTGGTCAACGGCTCTATGATTTTCAGCAGCTCGATGATCGAGCCTGGCCATCCGTGCGTGATGATGAGCGGCAAAGCTATGCGATTGCGCAATTCAGTAAGCCCCGCTTCCGGAACATTCACATGAAACGGACGAATGGCTTTGGATTTTGGGGGATTTGCATGCGGATACCCGCCAGTAGCATTTGCATTAGTGCCGCAGACCGTCAACCCCAGGGACAGGATCAAAGTTATTGCCAAACGAAACCAGTATCTGCTGCTCATAAGTTGTAATAACGCTCCATTCGGGAGTTTTTTATGGATACCCCTCCGTTATATTCCATCTAAAGTGCACTTCTTATTCCACTTTGATGAAGCCGGAGCAGACGTTACGTTAACGGGCATGCTTTTCAAGCATCGCTTCTGTATTTATATTGCCTAGGCGAGACGCCGACGAACTTTTTAAACTGGCGCATAAAATGGGTGTCGTTCTCGTAACCGCACAAGTTTGAAATATGGGTAACGGATAACTCGCTGTGATCCAAAAGATACTTCGCATGTTCAAGCCTGGCGTTAATGATATCCATCATGACGGAGCAATGGAATAAATCTTTATAGATATGCTGGAAATACGATTTGCTCATATTTAAACGAGAGGCCAGCTCCTGTACGGAAACGTTTTGATGAGGAGATCTGTAAAGCTCGTTGCGCAGTTCTGAGAATGGAATGTAATACCGGTGGAGTTTATCCGGGGCGGTTCGTTCCCGCAAGTCACCCAGCTTCATAAAAAATGACCGAAGATCGCAATCGATAATCTGGTCACGCAGCGGTCCGCCCAGGCGAAAGGTGTTCTGCAGATCCATGATGCATCTGGATATCAGGAGCGGATCCGAGGCTTTAACGGGAGTGTCCGACGGAAAATTCAAATTCAGCAGGAATGCCTGTAAATCGTCGCCATTACAATGAAACCAGTCGTTGATAAACGGGCTTTCAAGCTCGCGGTAATAATGGGGAGTTGCAGGTTGAAATAAGATAAACGTATTATTTTCAACGGTTAATGTGCTGTCGTGCAGCTTCACTTCCGCATTGCTTTTAAAGAAAACGAAGGTGTAGTTTCCCGAGCCGTTCGGCCGGTTCCTAACGATTCCGTCTTTGTGAACGAGATGATACCCGCAAGAAATCAATCTAAGCATCGAACACACTCCTAAAGCACAATAGGTCAGTTTTTCATCATTATAGTTTATTGAATGCCAGTGAACAACCATCTATACTTTGTTCAAGCTGCAGACTTGGGCAAAGGGGGAGTAAGGTTATGATAGCGGATAGAAAGTATTGGATTGATACGTTGGTTCGAATTGTGCATCCTGTTCTAAATGCCTTATCGGAACGGAGGCTTCGAATCGAAATGCCTGTAGAAGCGCGTTGGGACGACCGGCCCGACTACACGCACTTGGAAGCGCTGGGGCGAACACTGGCCGGTATTGCACCATGGCTTGAATACGGACCGCGTTCGGGAGAAGAAGGGGACATTCGATCCCGTATTGCAGATTTGGCGAGGAGGGCAATCGACGCGGCGACGGATCCGGCTTCACCTGACTTCATGAATTTCGAGAGGGGCGGCCAGCCGGTGGTCGACGCGGCTTTTCTGGCTAATGCGGTGCTTCGCGCTCCAAACGAGCTGTATGAGCAGCTCGAGCCGAATGTAAAAGCAAATTTGATCGCAGCTCTGGCAGCTACGCGGATTATTCGCCCCGTATTCAGCAATTGGCTGCTGTTCAGCGCCATGATCGAAGCCGCTCTGTGCCGGATGGGCGCTCAATGGGACCGCATGCGCATTGATTATGCGCTCCGGCAGCATGAGCAATGGTATGCGGGCGACGGAGCTTACGGAGATGGCCCGGCTTTTCATTGGGATTATTATAACAGCTTTGTCATTCAACCGATGCTGGTTGACATATTGGATGCGGTGGGCGATCAATTCGGCGACTGGTCAGAGCTTCGTGACAAGGTGCTGAAGAGGGCTGTGCGTTACGCAGCTGTTCAGGAGCGGTTGATCTCGCCGGAAGGGACCTTCCCGCCGATCGGCCGATCGCTTGCCTATCGTTTTGGTGCATTTCAGCATTTATCCTTGATCGCATTAAAGGAACAGCTTCCGGAGGAAATCGAACCGTCTCAGGTTCGCTGCGCGCTGACGGCTGTAATAAAGCGGCAGATCGAGATGCCGGGTACGTTCGACGAAGGCGGCTGGCTTCGAATCGGCTTTGCCGGCAGCCAGCCGGAGGCCGGCGAAGGCTATATTTCGACGGGCAGCTTGTACCTGTGCACGACGGTATTTTTGGCGCTGGGGCTATCTCCTGACGCTGCATTCTGGCAAGGGGAGGCCGAGTGGACGGCAAAGAAGGCATGGTCCGGCGGCGACTTCCCTATCGATAAGGCCATATCGGGATAACGAAAAAAACAAGCCGGCTAAGTGCCGGCTTGCCGTTTTGAAAATATAAGGTATAAATTTCACTTAATACTGGACTTATATTTCATCGCGAAACGTATGCTCTGCCTCCGAAGGACGACGACAGTCGTTTATGCTTGTCAATCGTGATAAATTAATCTTGTAGGTGTACCTTTATAATTTGTTTTTTTTACATAAAGTTCGGCTTGTCCACCTCCATCAGTAAATCCGCTAACATCAAATACATCATTCTCGCCAGGGCATACAGAGCGCTTTCCTATATAGTCATCCGGATCATAAGGATCATATTCCCACAGCTCATAGCTTACGCACACTGTATTGTACGGGTCACTTGTTACTTTCCAGCTGCCCCCGCCGGAATCCCAGCTGCTTCCGGTCGAATAAACCGTTTCTTCGCCAATATAATCCCATGTTCCGGCCCCTGCTGATGCAGATGGTACGGCAGCAGACAGGGCAAAAGCGCAGGTCACCGGCAAAATTAGTTTTTTAAGCTTGTTCATTATTTCACCCCCTTCCATTCGGAACACCTTACGTCATTTTACAATATTCTGGAATATCGCTTGCGCTTAGTTAAAAAATTCTAATCCAAGGTTTACCATCATGCGGATGAGCAGGTTTCCAGACAAATGACCGCTGCTGCGGATGTTTCCTATTTTATTGAAATAAATGGGTGAATTATGCAACAAATCCAGACGTTGCTCGTCTTAAGTAAGATAAGAGAATTTATGGATATGTGGTGATTAAAGTGCAGGAAGATCCGCAAAAGCGGGAAATCATAAATCGTCGTCATTTTTCATTTCGATTGAATGTATTTTTCTTTATCACGTTCGTATTGTTTAGCGTCTTAATCGTTCGGCTGGCCATTTTGCAGTTTGTGGAAGGACCTACGCTTACAGCGGCGGGCGCCGATAAAGCAACACGAAGCGTAAAGCTTCCGCCGATCCGGGGAGATATTTACGATTCTACAGGCTATCCAATCGCGTATTCCACATCCACCCAATCGTTATATTACAGTATACAGCCGGGGCTAAAACTGGAAGCTGCAAGGGCGAATGCAAGAGACATGGCTGGAAAGCTGCACGAAGTGTTTATGGAGTACGGAAATCCGGCGAAAGCAATGAGCAAAGACGATATTATACGCCAGATGGACCTTGAGTTCAGCAGGAATATCATCTCGACACCACGGCGCATCAAATCCGGCTTAACCAATAAAGAGCTTGCTTATCTTATGGAAAACCGCACGTCGTTCCCAGGCGTCGACATCATGGAGGAAAGCGTGCGTAACTACGACACCGGTTCCATTGCGGTTCAGCTGGTAGGCTATTTAAAAAAGTATAAGGGAGTTCGGGAAACCGTAGATTTTTACAAGGAAAAAAGCAGCGAAGAAGATCCTACACTTGAGTATTTAGAGGAAGAGGACGTCGGCATGGACGGCTTGGAGTACATGTATCAGGACGTTCTACGGGGAAAGAACGGTGTAAAAACGTACCCGGTTAATAATGCAGAGCGTATTATCGGACCGATGCAAATTACAAATCCCGAAAAGGGCTCAGACATTTATCTCACCATCAATAAAAACATACAGTTGAAAACAGAGCAAGCTATCATAGATCATCTCAAACAGATATCGACTTCGTCCAATAGATATGAACGTGCCGACTATGCCAAAACCGGCTTTGCCGTAGCCATGGAGGTGGATACCGGTAAAGTGGTAGCAATGGCCAGCATGCCGGATTACGATCCTAATATTTGGGCTGGCGGTCGGATTAGTGCTGAGGACTACGAGAACTTCTCGAATGTATTGGAAAACGGCACGATTCGCAGCGTCTATGGCAAGTATGAGTCGGAGGAAGAAAGGAGGAAACATCCCTCGTCTATTGTACCTCCTGGATCTACAATGAAGCCATTATCCGTATTAATCGGGTTAAATGAAAAATTGTTTAGCACTTCGGAGTACTACACGGATACCGGCAGATTCAGTTACGGTAAAACAGGCTACGAGACTTATGTTACAAATTCCCAGGGACATGTGTACGGGAGCATAGATGGTGCGGAAGCGATTCAGTATTCATCGAACCCATTTATGGCAGCTATGGTTGGCAACAAGCTTTTTAAAAGAGGCGACAGGAACGGCAAAAGCAGTGTTGAGATTTGGGATTCCTATATGAAGCAATTTGGACTAGGTGTGTTAACTGAAAGCGGTTTGTTTGGAGAATCTAAAGGAATTATCGATTATTTTGATTCGGCTGAGAGATTCAGTCCGCAGGCTGCACTAATTTTGGCTTCCTATGGCCAGCAAGGACGTTACACGACGCTGCAGCTTGCTCAATACACAGCAATGCTGGCCAATCATGGCAAACGGTTGAAGCCGCAATTTGTAAATGAGATTAAAGATTCGGACGGGAATGTTATCGGGCGGTTTAAGCCGGAGATTTTGAACACCGTAGATTTACCTGTTGAATATTGGAACGAAATTGAAAAGGGCATGTCGTTGGTGAAATCAGAAGGCTTTGAAGGCGTGGATTATACCTACAGGAGGAAGACGGGCACATCGGAGCAGGATGTCGCGAAACGCACAGCGGAAAACGCCGTCTTCATCGCTTACGCCCCTGCGGAAAAACCTAAGCTTGCCGTAGCGGTTGTTGTACCGGATGGCGGCTTTGGGGGTTATGGTGCATCGCCGATAGCCCGTAAAATTTTTGATGCTTACAACGAGGAAATTGGTTTGACAGGCGTGCCTAAGAAAAAGTTGGTTGCAGCGATAACTGACATGGAATGAAGTGTCAGGCAGATTGGATATGTGATCGTTATATTATGTTTCCTCTTTAAACAGACTCCTGAAAAAGAAGGCAGCCGTCCTCCATGACGGTTGCCTTCTTCATGTTTATCGTTTGCCGGATCAGCGGCTCATCCCAAATAAGTTTTGCTTGAGATCTTCTGAAGTTTATAATATTATTAACTTGTTTATAAATGAGTTAATATTTCTCTGAAATGCAAAAGTTTTATCAACTTCAATTCTATTGGAACCGTGGGAGGTGAGGGAAAGCATAAGTATTATAAACAGTAAAATGAATACGCTTGCATATTAACGGATAACGGGAGGAGAAGTATTTGATGAGTAAACGTTCATCTATTAGATTCGTTCTTCTATTATTAATATTTATATTAATGATGTCGAATGTCGTACTTGCGGAGGGCACTGCCGCAACGGATAGCTTGCCAAGCGATAATAGCAATAAACCTTATCTTGACGAGCAGGGAGAAGCTCCGGCATTTACAAACGTTTCCGTTCACGACCCTTCAATCGTAAAAGACGGCGACACGTATTACGTGTTCGGTTCTCATATCGACGCTGCGAAGTCGACGGATTTGCAGAATTGGACTCGTTTTACGAATGGATACAAGACACCTGGCAATGCTCTGTATGGAGATCTATCCGCAAATCTGGCAGGTTCCTTTGCATGGGCCGGAGAAAACGATTCCGATAGCAAAGGCGGGTTTTCCGTTTGGGCTCCCGATGTTTTCTGGAACAAAGACTATATCAATAAGGACGGAACAACCGGCGCCTATATGATGTATTACAGCGCATCATCCACGTATATTCGTTCGGCCATCGGTTTTGCGGTAGCGCAGAATATAGAAGGACCGTATACGTACGGGGATACCGTCATCTATTCCGGGTTTACCCGGGATGAAGCGTACGATAACAACAGCGTAATCAACAAGAAATGGACAAATACGAATATTCAGGCGTTAATCGATAACGGCACGTTAACGGGAACCAGGCCGGAGTGGTTCAATGCAAACGGAACTTATAACAACTATATTTATCCGAATGCGATCGACTCGACTCTGTTTTATGACGAGAGCGGGAAGCTGTGGATGACATACGGTTCATGGTCCGGCGGCATTTTTCTGCTTGAAATGGATAAATCGACGGGTAAAGCCATCTATCCGGGGGAGGACGGCACGACGTCCGACGGCAGACTGATCGACCGGTATTTCGGGACGAAAATTGCAGGCGGCTATTATAAATCGGGCGAAGGTCCGTATATTGTGTATGACAAGAGCATGGACTATTACTACTTGTACGTAACTTACGGGTGGTTAGGGGCAGACGGCGGTTACAATATGAGACAGTTCCGTTCAAGAAATCCCGAGGGCCCTTATGTTGACGCCCAAGGCAAAAATGCCGTTTTACCGGGGGCAACGGACAATGCTCCTTATGGCAACAAGCTGATAGGCAACTATCTGTTTGATCGAAAAATCGGGGATGCCGGAACGGGCATCGGCGTAGGATACGTTTCTCCGGGCCATAATTCCGTCTATTACGACGAGAAAACCGGCAAGCAATTCCTGGTTTTCCATGCAAGATTCCCGCAAACCGGCGAATTCCACGAGCTTCGGGTTCACCAGATGTTTATGAATAAAGACGGCTGGCCGGTAGTTGCTCCATACCGTTACACAGGTGAGACCCTTGATAAAGTAAACATTCAGGATTTGATCGGGGAGTACAAATTCATTAATCATGGGAAAAACTATTCCGGAGCGATTACGAGCTCGGTTCTCATTCGGTTGAATGAAGACTATTCCATTTCCGGCGATGTGAACGGCACTTGGGCGAGGACAAGCCACAATCAAGCGAAAATCACCGTGAACGGAGTCACTTATAAAGGCGTATTCGTGCGTCTTTGGGATCCGGTTTCGGAACGTTATGTCATGACGTTCACCGCGATGTCGAATGAAGGAATTTCGGTCTGGGGAAGCAAGCTTCCCGGTAAAACGGATCAGGAAATCGTCACGGATGTTGTGAACGATTTGGACCTCGGCGATACCGCGAACGTCATTTCCAATTTGACGCTTCCGGCAGAAGGGACCAGGCACGCACAAATTAGCTGGCAGACTTCGGATTCCGGCGTTGTAACGGAAACAGGCGTCATCAGCCGGCCGGAGGCCGGTTCGGACAGCGTGACGGCTGAGCTAACCGCAACCATCTCGAAAGGTGATGTCATCGCTACCAAAAGCTTTACAATCACGGTATTGCCTTACCAGGCAGCCGGTTTGGCCGCTCATTACGCGTTCGAAGACAACTTGAGCGATACGACGGGTCATTTTGGCGCAGGTACGTTAACCGGTAATCGCATCAATACTTCCGGCGGCAGTATGACGTATGGCGAGGGCGTGAGCGGAAAAGCCGCAGCGTTCGACGGAGCATCCGGCGTACGCTTGCCCGACGGGCTTATCGCCAGCCATACGTACTCTGTCTCGGTTTGGTTAAAACCGGAGCAGTTAACAACGTTTACGACGACTTTCTTTGGCGCAAGAGACAGCAGCAATTGGATAAGCCTTGTTCCGAACGGTCCGGTCGGCGGGAATACGATGGTTTGGTCCGGCACCTCATGGTACGATGCGGTTACAGGCATGACGATCCCTGTCGGGGCATGGAGCCATTTGGCGTTAACCGTCGATAACGGAACGATCCATGTTTATGTGAACGGCGAAGAGAAGTTTACAGGCACGAAATTCCCGAACGTCTTCACGACTGCGGGTGCTAGCTTCAGCTTGGGCGTTAACTGGTGGGATAAGCCATTCAAGGGACGGATGGATGAATTGCGCATTTACGAAGGCGCGCTTTCACCGGCGGAAGTTGCAAGCTTGGCGAAATAAAATATAGCGGCCCCTTAGACTATTTCCGGTCCAAGGGGCCGCTGATTTAATTTCAGAGCTCGACGATTTTAGTAGCGATATTTTTGCAAAACTCGCTGTCATGCTCTACAAAAAGCAAGGTCGGCGAATATTCAAGCAGCAGCTCTTCGATCTGCATCCGCGAAATGACATCGATAAAATTCAGCGGCTCATCCCAAATATGGAGATGGGCTTTTTCACAAAGACTTTTGGCGATCAGCACTTTCTTCTTCTGGCCGCCGCTGAACGACGAGATGTCCTTTTCGAACTGCACTCTGGCAAAATCGAGTTTTCTTAAGATCGATTTAAACAGGCTCTCGTCGATCTCATGAGCGGCGGCATAGTCGGATAAATTGCCTTGAAGCCGGGACGTATCCTGCGAAACGTAGGAAATTTTCAGCTGGCTGCCCTTTCTGAACACACCCGTGTAATCGATGGCTTCGCCGCAGATCAGCTTAAGAATACTCGTTTTGCCGGAGCCGTTCTGGCCGGAAAGGGCGATGCGATCGCCTTGCTCGATTGTAAAGCTGATATCGGAGCACACCTTCTTCCCGCCGTAAAAAATCGACACGTGGTCCAGCTCGGCCAGCCTGCTTTTGTGGTAAACCAGCTGCGAAATTTTCAAGCTGTCCGAGCTTTCGATGTTTTTAAGGAGCTGGGACTTCTCGTCGATGGCGGACTGCTGTCTTTGCTCGATCGATTTGGAGCGTTTCATCATTTTGGCGGCTTTGTGCCCGACATACCCTTTGTCGACCTTGGAGCCGGAATTCCGGGTGCCGTTTTTCGTTTTTTCCACTTCGTGCGACCAGCTGCTCGTTCGTTTCGCGGCATCCGACAGACGTTTAATATCCTTTTTCAGTTTGTCGTTCTCGGCAAGCTCGAATTGGTCCTGCTTCTGTTTATTTTCCCGCCAGTCGGAGAAGTTCCCTTTCTGAATTTCGATGTTCGTCCTGTTGATGGAGAGGATATGGTCCACGCAGTTATCCAGAAAAGCTCTGTCATGCGATACCAGAATAAATCCGCTTTTCGATTTGAGATAATCGCTGACCAGCTTTCTTGCGTTCCGGTCCAGATGATTCGTCGGTTCATCGATCAGCAGGAAGCTGTTTTCCTTCAAAAATAACGCTGCAAGCAGCATCTTCGTCTGCTCTCCATTGGACAGGGAATGAAAGGGGCGGTACAAAGCATCCTCGGAAACCTTTAGCAGAGAAAACTCGCGCAGCAGCTCCCAATGAACGTAATCCGGAAAAATGCCGGCGATGACATCGAGAGTATTGTCTTCCTTATTGTCGACCTGGAAAGGGAAATATTCAAAGCCGACGCGGGCCGAAATCGTTCCGCTGTATTCATGTTTTCCGAGCAGCAGCTGAAGAAAGGTGGTTTTGCCTCTGCCGTTCCTGCCCGTAAATCCCAATTTCCAATCGGTATCGATCTGGAAGCTTACGTCCTCAAAGATCGGATCGTAGCTTCCGTCATAAGCGAAGGTTAAGTTTGAAACTTGAATTAACGACATAACATGTATCCTCCTGTATGAAAAAAATAGAAAAAGCTGCAAGAAAGTTACCTTCTTGCAGCTCAAATAGATACAGCAAATCCAGCCCCTTGCGGGGTGCCTGGATAAGGATATTTGGGCTGAAGGAAAGGAAGATGTAACTTTCTTGCTTAATAAAGAATAAAACAAGCGAAAACAAGCGGATAAGACCGCCGATGCACGTTTTATTCATTTACCAGTCTGCAAGAAAATTACATATCCATGTTCCCGCTCAACCCCTGTCGTTAATTTGAAACCATCTTAACATATTCTTTTTTGTATGACAATGACAGGAGTTTTGTGGGATTCATTAACGGCCGGCGACATATACATAGTGTTGGTTGAGGAAAGGAGACGACACAAGGTGTATACCAGTCTCGACGCATCAAATACAGTGGAAGGTCCAAGCTTTGGACCATGTCCGCCATTTGAAGCATGGCTGCAGGCGGATCATTGGATACCCTTAACGTCAGTTGAGGAGATGGCCGGTAAGGATTATGATGTGCTCATCGCAGGATCGGGGGCGGGGGGAGCGGCGTTATTGTGGCGGTTATGCCAGATGGGGGACCCTTCCATAAAGATCGGCCTCATCGATGCGGGCGGTTTGCTGTTACCGACGAATATGTATAATCTTGCAACATTGAAAGAGCCGTTCAATTATTTTTTAAACCCTCGAAATTCCTATCCGATCGGACAGCTTCTACCGGAATTCCGTGGAGCCAGGAGCGTGTTTGCACTGGGAGGGAGGACGCTATTCTGGACAGGAGTATCGCCACGCGTCTTTCCTGCTGAACTCGTCCATTGGCCGGTGCCTTATCCGGAAATGGAAGCCTATTATCAGATCGCCGAACAATTTATGACCGTACAGAAAGATTACGAATGGAAATATCCGCTTGGCGAATCATTATTGCAGACTTTATTGAACGATTACCCTCAAACCATATACGCGCCAAGGGCCATCGATTTCAATCCGTTAAAATATAACGGTAAAATCAACTCAAACGTTATGTTCAGCTCCATGAATTTTCTTGGAGCCTCTCTTGATAAACGGGCTTATGATGTAGCTGTTTTTGCAAGGGCCATTAAAGTGCTTACTGATCAGGGAAAGGCTGCGGGTGTCGAAGTCGTTACGCATAACGGGAAGAAGCATGTGCTGAAAGCGAAAACGATCGTGCTGTCGGCAAGTACGTTTGAAACGCCGCGGATTCTGCTTCATTCCGGTATACCGGGAAGGGCAATCGGCCGCAATTTGTGGACGCATAGTATGCTTTGGGCGGATATATCCGTTACCGGCCCGGCAAAAGAGGTGCAGCCGTTCGTGTTCCCGTACGGATTAATAATCCCGCAGACGGAGAATCGCCCATTCCAAATCCAGATCTTCGAGGCGAACCGGCCGGAGCGGAAAATGCTCACCCTGGTCGGAATAGGTAAGGTGGAGAGTAACTTTAGAAACAGGGTATTCCTGAGTGACGACAGAAGAGATGCGTTCGGAGTTCCGTTGGTCCAGGCCCAATTTTCGTACAGTGAACGCGATTTGGCAGTTATCGAAATGATGCGTCAAGATTTTATTAGACTGGCAGAGGTGATTGGAGCAACATTCGTGTCATACGAAGGGCGCCCGGATATTTGCTTATACCCGCCTGGACAATCTTTTCATGAATCCGGCACCTGCAGCATGGGTATCGATCCGGACATGTCGGCAACAAACCGATTCGGGCAAATTCACGGCGTTGATGGTCTCTATGTTGCCGACAACAGTGTACTGCCTAATACAGGGGCGGCTAGTCCGACCCTTTCGACGATTGCGCTAGCCATACGAACTGCGGATCATGTAATGAGAACATTGACTTAGAAACGTGAGGTCGGCTCCTTTTCATCGGCACGGCGATATAGCTCCGCCATCGCTTCGATCTGGCGTGTCACCTCGGAAACAAGCTCCGGGGGAGCAACCGCCTGAACGCAGGCCCCAAAGCTCAGCACATGCCGCACCGCGGAAGCGAGCGTGGGATAACGGCCGGTCACATCGATCGGGCCTTCGGGCGGCGCCGAAATGTCCTCGATCGGGAATTCGTCCCGGACTCTCGTTTTGACCGAAGGATCGAAGCGCAGCTTGGTTTCGAAGGCGGTAAAGCTGACTTTATCCGTGAATTGCCGTTCCATGTCCTTCAGCGTAATCGGGCGCTGCACGAACGATTCGAGCCTTGTGTCGAGCTTGATCATACGCGACAGCTTGAAGACGCGCGCGTCGAGCCGGGTGCGGCAGTAGCCGAACATATACCAGGAATAGCCTTTCAGGAAGATGCCGTGCGGTTCGATGAGCCGCGATGTTTCCGCTCCGTTCCGGTCGATGTATTCAAAGGCGACGAGACGCAAGTCGCGGATCGCGGCATTTAGCAAACGGATTTTTTCTTTGTCTCGGCTGGAGACCGTATAGCTAATCTCCATGCTGGAGCGCTCGGTATTCGAGGGCGAGCCCGGGTTCAAGGCGCCGATTTTCTCGATCAGGCCTTCAATGTCCTCGTTGTCGGTCATCGCCCGGTACCCGCGAAGTGCCGCGCAGATTGAGGAGAAATCGTCGAGGGACAGCAGCTGCTTCTCGATCCGGTAGCCGGCCATAATCTCGTAGCCGCCGTCCGCGCCGGGAAACGAAACGATCGGAATGCCGGCCTGGCTGATCGTCTCCATGTCGCGGTAGACGGTGCGCAGGGATACCTCGAAACGCTCGGACAGCTCGGCGGCGCTTATTCTTTTCTGATTCAGGAGTGCCATCGTAATGGCCAGCAATCGGTCGAGCTTCAAACGGACGTTCCCCCTTTGGCTGAAGGCGGGCGATGCAGGCCTTCCTGTTATATGCCCATTATACAGAATAAACCCTGACAGCATTGTGTCAAGGTTTGGCGTGATGTGCGTATTTCAAAATAGGGTTGACGCCGAATGCCGTTATCCTTTATTGTTAATCACATCCATTTTATATGCACAAGGCAATGAAAGGAAGAGTAGCCCGATTGAATTGTCCAAGCGAGCCGGCGGTTGGTGAAAGGTCCGGTACATTTCGTTCAGGTGAATGGGTCCTTTCGCTTCAATCCGAACGCCGCTCCGTGCGGCCAGTAGGCGTTGACGGACTGTTCCCCCGTTATCTTGGAACTCCCGTTAGTCGTTTTGACGGGCAAGAGAGCGGCCGGCGGCCGAATTCGGGTGGTATCGCGGAGCAGACACTTCGTCCCTTAGCAGGGGGCGAGGTGTTTTTTTATTTTTCGAAATAAGGGAGGATGACTTATGAAACGCGTATTATCGGGAATTAAGCCAAGCGGGGAGTTGAATATCGGGGGTTACGGCGGGGCGCTCAGCCAGTTTGTCCGGATGCAGGAGGAATATGAGTGCTTCCTGTTCATCCCGGATTTGCATGCGGTTACCGTGCCGCAGGATCCGAAAGAGCTGCTGCGGCGCTCCATGGACATTGCCGCCTATTATATCGCAGCCGGGGTCGATCCGGACAAAGCGGTGATTTTCTTTCAATCCCATGTGCCTGCCCATGCGGAGTTAGGATGGATGATGGAGACGCAGTCTCATTTCGGGGAACTTGGCCGGATGACGCAGTTCAAGGAGAAGTCCGAAGGCAGGGATTCCGTCAGCGCCGCATTATTCACTTACCCTTCCTTAATGGCGGCGGATATATTGCTGTATCAGGCCACTCATGTTCCGGTCGGGGACGATCAGAAGCAGCATTTGGAGCTGACGCGCGATTTGGCGGTCCGGTTCAACAGCCGGTTCGGGGAAACGTTCACCGTGCCTGAGCCGATCATACAAGGCATAGGCTCCCGGATTATGGGACTGGACGATCCGTCCAAAAAAATGAGCAAAAGCAATCCGAACCGGAACAGCTACATTTTGCTTCAGGATTCTCCGGACGATATCAGGAAAAAGCTTGCGAGAGCCGTCACCGATTCGGAGATGACCGTCCGTTACGACTGGGACCGGAAGCCTGAGGTGAGCAACCTGATTGAAATTTATGCGGTGTTTTCAGGGGAGTCGATCGAGGCGATCGAGCGCCGTTATGAAAGGCAAGGCTACGGTGTATTCAAGAAGGAACTGGCCGAGGCGGTCGTCGGCAAGCTCGTTCCGATTCAGGAGCGCTACAAAGAAATCGTCGATTCCGAGGAGCTTGTCCGCATTCTGAAGAATGGGGCCCGTAAAGCGGCCGAAGCAGCGGAACAAACGCTGGTGCGGGCGAAACGGGCGATGGGGTTTGTTACTTTTTAGCAGGGATATGAAAGGAATACAAGTCTGATAAGGGGGCAAAAATGAGCGAGTTTAGCGAAAGCTTTCACTTGAAAAACCATAGTCAGGAATCGGCTGCCGCATTTCTTGAGAAAGCAGGCTGTGAGGGGTATGTATATAAAGAGGGTAACGGCTGGGTTACCTTTTTGCTGGAGGATAGCGGGGATAAAATCTTGGATGATCTTCTTTCTTGCAATCCTGGATTACTTGTTCATTATGCTTATGCCGAAGATCATGGGTGGGAGCTGCAGGTATTTTTCAAAGATGATCTGTTATTTGATTACAGGTGTGAATGGACGGATGAATTGCAAATCGATAAAAATCTTTATGATCTTGACGTCATCGAAGAGCTCGTGTTGGAATACGGAAATTCCGCCGAGCGGCTTGATCAATTATTCAGCTTTACGGGAACGGGAAGGCTGGAAGAGCCTCCTGCCTATATAGTAGCTGATTTAATCGGACTGGAACATTATAAGTGGACTGCTGCCGAGTATAGGAATGATGCAGATTTGGATAAGGGCATGATTGCGGCTGGAAAAAGCAAGGCAGTTATAAGCGCAGAGGATAGCATTTTTCAGTTTTATCAATATTTTTTATCCGGGAAGTCGAATAGTGCCATGAAACGAATTGACTGTGACTCGCAAGGTATTGACATCATTGATTTATATACTTATATCAGTGAGCTGCATCGGCGTCACGGGGTAACATCGATAGAGAGTTTAGATATTGCTATGCAGGATAACAGTCAGCAGAACGACGAAGCAGAAGCGGAAGTGCAGATGATAGTTAAGGACTCTCAAGGGGTGCAAAGAACGGAAACGAACCAAGTGTGGCTAAAATTTGATGACAACCAGGGTTGGAAGATTACTGGGATCAAGCTTGATGCGTAAACAAATTGCAACGCTATAGTCAAATGAGACGAGCATAGAGGAGCTGAGAAGAGATGAGTTTACACCGGAGCAATGAGGAGGCAGTGAGAGAGGAATTCAAAAAGCAGGCAAAAGGTTTTTCGGACAAACGTCTGACATTAAACAACAGAACATTGCTGGAGTGGATCCTGAAAGGCCTTGGCATTCATTCCTGCATGGAAGTGCTGGACGTGGCTGCGGGTACGGGCATTTTAAGCCGGGCCGTTGCCCCTGGCGTGAAGCGGGTAGTGTCCATCGATATCTCGGAAGACATGATTGAAGAAGGTATGCGTCAGAATCAAGCCGCCGGCTTGCCGAACATCGAGTACAGGCTTGCCAACGGGGAACGAATTCTTTACGGGAATGATACATTTGACCTCGTGATCAGCAGGCTGGCATTTCATCATTTTGCACATCCGGCTGACGTTTTGCGGGAAATGAGCAGAGTAAGCACTTTTGCAGGCGAGGTTTGTGTCGTAGATATGATTTCCCCGGAGGATGACATGCTTTGCCGTCTTTACAACCATTACGAAATGCTTCGAGATCCCTCGCACACTTATGCTCTAAAAGAATCGGAATTGATTTCGCTGTTCTGCGAAGCAGATTTGTTTGTTCTGTCTGTAGAAACAATGGAAGTTCCCGTTTACGTCGATAGATGGCTGGAGCTGGCCCGGACGGATGGGCTGACAGCCGCACAAATCATAAAGGACATCGAACGGGAGCTGCTGACAGGTCAACCGGTTACCGGACTTTTTCCGTTTATAGACCAGGGTGAAACGATGTTTAAGCAAAAGTGGATGAAAATGGTCGGGAAAAAGCAGCAGAGGATGTAACCGGAGGATACAATTTTATTTATATTCGGATTTTACTCCAAATCGGACAATTAGCGTACTCACGGTCCATACGAGCGGGGAAATCACTACCAGGGACTAACGCGTCGGATGACCAGACGCCAAAAATAAGAAAAAGCCTTGACTAAACCTTCTCTTTTTGCGCAGCGTTTTTTCCTATTTAATGGAGTTAAGAACCGCTTATCCCATTAAAGAAGAGGTGACGCTATGCTGGAGAAGATTATGCTGGCTTGCTGCCTGACGTTTGTGATTCATTTTGCCGAGACGATCACTTACTCCCTGCGGATCGCGGGCGTGCGGGCAGGGAGGCTGGCGGTCGCCCTGTCGTTGACCGGCATGATCCTTCTTGTATCGCGGACAGCGAATATGGTGCAGGCGCCGCTCGCGGGCAAGCTGATCGATACGGCCAAAAGCTCTATGGAGTTTGCGCTTGTCGATCAGCTTCGTCTTATTATTTTCTCCGCGACTTTGGGGACGATGGCCGCGATGCTGGTATTGCCGTCCGCGGTGCAGCTTGCCGGTAGAGTGATCGCCCATCTGGAGGAAGCGGGCTCGATTCCCGAGATGTTCCGAACGTCGGTCACATTCAAAAAAATCAGGCATTCACGTACGCATCTCCGCCTTCCCCGGATCCATATGCTGAAGAGGCTGAGAATCGGGGGCATTCCGAAACGTCTTGTGCTTCTCAATGTGCTCGTGACGGCAATCTACACGATCGGCGTACTTGCGGCCTTGCTTGCTGCCTCGTTAACCGAGACACATGCGATTACGGCCTCGCAATCCTCCGGGCTTATCAACGGCATGGCGACGATTCTGCTGGCGCTGCTCATCGATCCCCGGATCGGCCTGCTGACGGACAAGGTGCTCAGGGGCGAAAAGGATAAGGCAGCTCTTAATAAAGTGTTCGGCCTGCTCATGGCGTCCAGACTGCTGGGAACGGTCGCGGCGCAGCTTTTGCTTGTTCCCGCGGCATATTTGATTTTGCGGATCGTAATCTTATTGTAAGCCGAATTGCAAGCCGGTCTGCAATAACTGACTTAAATTTGCAAATACATTCGAATCATATAGGTACATGTGAAAGCGTAACCAGCCGGAGATCTTTACTCTTGGGAAGGGAAGCGTGATAGCGATGACAACTATTCGAAATGTATGGCACGAATGCTGGGTGAATTACTATTTGAATATGTATGACTCATGTCTGTGCGAAGAGTATAAATCGTATTTGCTATCCAAAGCCAGGTATCATCTCTCCAAAATGAGACTTCCCGTCCCTTAAGCTCCGAGGTGGCTAGACGAACTGGGAAGGCGGAACCTTGTAATATTTTTTGAACGCCTTCGAGAAGCTGTACGGATCGGGGTATCCGAGCATGCCCGCGATTTGCTGAATCGTGTGCTGCCCGCTGTACAACAGTTCCCGGGCCCGGTTCATTTTCAGCTGATAAATGTACACGCCCGGAGTGACGCCTAAGGATTTTTTAAAATAATAGATAAAATATTTTTCCGACATCCCGACTAACGCGGCAAGCTCTCCAATGCGGAGAGGCTGATGCAGGCGATCGTGGATAAAATCGAACACCGGCTGCAGCGTCTGCAGATTTCCGGTCTGCTTCGTCTCAGACTCATTGGGTGTAAATCCCCCGCGATAGTCCCCTTGCCCGTAACATTCCACGATCTTGGCGATCAGGATCATGAGCCCTCCCTTAAACCGGATGCCCGACATCCGTGCGCCGTCCTCATATTGGTCATAGGCTTCCAGGAAAAGGCCGATTTCCTCCCGGACAAGCGGGTTTGGAATAACGCCCGACAACGGATAATTGTCCAAAATTCTAAGATGATTCCCAAGTCCAAAATCAAAGTGGATGTAAATAAATTTGCAGCCGGCACCCAGGGTTGCAGCGGTATAGGCCACCTTCGGGCTAAAAAGGACCAGGTCCCCTGCGGAAGCGATGTGCACCTGATCTTGAATGCGTATAGCAATCTGTCCTTCGTATAGGTACCACAAGTCGTAATCCTTATGCTGCTTGCTCTCCGCATAGCCGCCGGGATGGGCGATCACTCTGCAGGAATTGATGCGCAGGCTGACATGTTCGGAAAGCTCGTTGAAAATCGTTAAATTAGGCAAGAGGAGTCAACTCCATACTTTTCGACATCGGTTTACACGCCCATTATAGCATAAGGATCCGGCTGCGTTCCGGACACCTTACTAAATGACATGTGATGATTACTCTCTGCCATTTCGCTTTCCTGCCATTGTCCTATAATGAATAACGAAAGCAGCGATTGGAGGAGATGAACATAGTGAGTCAAAAGCCGAAGGTAGTCGTATTGGGAGCGGGAAGCTTATTTTTTGGCCGTCAGGCCATCTGGCAAATGGTTCATTCCGAGCATTTGAACAAAGGCACGCTGGCTTTGGTGGATACCGATGAGGCGCGCTTGAACAAGCTGGTGAGGCTTGCCAAAATGGTCGCCGAATCGGCTAAAGTGGATTTGAAAATCGAGGGATCGGTAGACCGGAAGCAGGTGCTTCAAGGTGCGGACTTCGTCGTCCTGAGCTTTGCCGATAATACGGTCAAATACAGAGGAATCGACTGCGCGGTTTCCGAGAAATACGGGATCAGAATGTGCTCCGGCGATACGATCGGGCCGGGCGGGATCTTCCGCGCGATGCGGGAGCTGCCTGTCATTATGGAATGCGCCAAGGATATCGAAGAGCTTTGTCCGGATGCGTGGGTCATTAACTATATTAACCCGTCGTCCGTGCACGGGATTGCTTTAAAGCGTTTCGCTCCTCAGCTCAAGAGCTTCGCTCTGTGCGATTCGCATCATATGCCGCATAAAAAAATCATCTACGCCGAGCGGGCGGGGATCATTAAGAATAAACGGGAATATACCGAGGAGATCGACCGCAAATTCGATATCCGCATTGCCGGAGTCAATCATTTTACCTGGCTGCTAAAGGCGGAGTATGAAGGAAAGGATGTACTGCCTTCGATTGCCGAGTCGATGAAGCGGGCGGCGGAGACGGAGACGGTAGGGGGCGACACGGGAGCCAAAGCCCTCTTTAACGATGCGATCAGCTATCAATTGTACGATATTTTCGGATATGTCCCAACCTGTACTGCTCATACGAAGGAGTATGTCCCTTACTGGCAGGGGCTCGGCAAGCTGAAGGATTCGATTCCGCCGCTGTCCATCTGGGAGACGGAAGAGCGGTATAAACGCCATGACGAAATGTGGCGGCAGGTCGACAGCTTCCTGAGCGGCGAAACGCCGATCGAGTCCTATATGACTTCCTTCGGTCCGGATCATGCGACGGATATTATTGAGAATATGGTTGCGGGCTTAGGCAAGCCGTTTTACATTAATACCTTGAACGAAGGCGCCGTTACGAATATGAACGACGATGCCTTCCTGGAGCTGCTGTGCGAAGTCACGATGGACGGGGTGAAGCCGTTCCCGGTTGGCGAGATGCCTCGCGGAATCCGGGGCATGCAGGAGCTCGTGCTGGATACCCATGAACTGACGGCCGAAGCCGTTGTAGAGGGCAGCCGCGAGAAGCTAAGAAGGGCCATGCTGACGGACCCTCTCGTTCAGTCGATCGCCGATGCCGATCAAATTATTGACGAGCTTCTGGAGCTTGAGAAGGATGTCATTCCCGGTCATTGGTATACGAAAAGTCTAGTGTAAAATTAATGAAGGTACAGTTTCCCTTGGATAGGGGACTGTGCCTTTTTGCCTTTTTGTTTGCGTCATTCCTTTGCGAAAGGTGTATAATAAATTGGAAGAAGTAAACAATAACAAGGCCAAAAACTGGATTTTGCCTATTATAAGGAGATACAATGACAGAACATAACGCCAAAATAGAAGCGGGATGGAGCTTCGACAACAGCTATGCCCGGCTGCCGGAAATGTTTTTTACAAGACAGGCTCCGGCACCTGTCCGCTCGCCGAAGCTGATCATGTTTAATGAGCCGCTCGCGGCTGCTTTAGGATTGAAAGCCGAAGCGCTGCAAAGCGAAGAAGGCGAGGCCGTGTTTGCGGGCAACAGGATTCCGGAAGGGGCTTTGCCGCTGGCGCAGGCTTATGCGGGGCATCAGTTCGGACATCTTAATATGCTGGGAGACGGCCGGGCTTTGCTTCTGGGGGAACAAATTACTCCTCAGGGCGAGCGGTTCGATATTCAGCTGAAGGGCTCGGGCAGAACGCCGTACTCCCGCGGAGGCGACGGCCGTGCGGCGGTTGGGCCGATGCTGCGTGAATACATTATAAGTGAAGCCATGAATGGGCTTGGCATACCGACTACCCGCAGCCTGGCTGTGACCGCGACCGGCGAGTCCATCATCCGTGAAGCGATGCAGCCGGGTGCGGTTCTGACACGCGTAGCTGCCAGCCATGTGCGCGTCGGCACCTTTCAATACGCCGCCGGCCGGGGCTCTATAGAGGAGCTTCGGGAATTGGCCGATTATACGCTGCAGCGGCATTATCCGGAAATCGACGGGGATGGAAACCGTTATTTATCCTTCCTGCAGGCGGTTATCAAGCGCCAGGCTTCGCTGATTGCGAAGTGGCAGCTGGTCGGTTTCATTCATGGAGTCATGAATACCGACAATATGGCGATTAGCGGGGAAACGATCGATTACGGACCTTGCGCCTTTATGGATGCTTTTGACCCGGCTACGGTGTTCAGCTCCATCGATACTCACGGCCGTTACGCCTATGGCAACCAGCCGCGGATCGCCGTGTGGAATCTCGCGAGGTTTGCGGAAACCCTTCTTCCGCTGCTGCACGAGGACGAGGAGCAGTCTGTCGTATTGGCCGAGGAGGCTCTTTCGGATTTTACCGGTTTGTTTCACGAATATTGGATGGCCGGAATGAGGGCCAAGCTGGGCATTTTTAACGAGGAGTCGGAGGATGAAGCCCTTGTAAAGGATTTGCTGGACATCATGCAGCAAAACGGTGCGGACTTCACCAATACCTTCGTCGCGCTAACCTTTGTCCGGATGGAGGATTCGGGGTTATCCTGCAGCAAGGAATTTGCGGAGTGGCGTGAACGGTGGCAGGCGAGGCTGGAGCGGCAGGAGGAGTCCAAATCCGCCTCGCAGCAGCTGATGCGGGACAGCAATCCTGCTATTATTCCGCGCAATCACCGGGTCGAGGAGGCGCTGGCTGCCGCGGTGAATGACGGAGACTACAGCGTCATGCAGAGGCTGCTAGCCGCGCTGGCGAATCCGTACGCGCACTCCCCGGAGCAGGCGGAATATGCCGCTCCTCCCGAGTCGTCGAACGTACCTTACCGGACGTTTTGCGGGACGTGATCTTGGAAAGGGCATGGGGGCATGCCCTTTTTTATTTGGAGCAGCGGCGGTTTGGTTGATTAAGCTCACTCGGTTGTGAGTCTAGAGGTAACGAACTCGGATTTAGAGGTAACGAACTTCATAATCGTTATTTGTCTCAAATCGAACGAATTTGATTTTTTACGAACCGGGGAAACGCTATTGCTCGAAAATCAGGGCTCATCGGCGGATTTACGCCCGAATAACGACAACACAGTTCGTTAGAATTGAAAAGTTAGCCAAATCGCCGAAATAGAGATTCCGAGGTTCGTTAGCTTAAGACAGTTTGTCCCGTTAACCTGCTTATTTGATCGGGGTTCCATTAGGCAGATCCATATCCGGCTTTAGAAGAACGACATCTCCCTCCCCGGGCACTCCTCCAAGTATCAAAACTTCCGAATCAAACCCCGCAACGCGTCTCGGGGGAAAGTTAACGATGGCAATAATTTGTTTGCCTAAAAGCTCTTCCGCTTCGTATCTTCGGGTAATTTGTGCACTCGATTTCTTTATTCCGATCTCCCCGAAATCAATTTCAAGCTTAATAGCGGGAACTCTTGCTTTTGCAAAAAACTCCGCTTTCCTAATCGTCCCAACACGTATATCCAGCTTTGAAAAGTCTTCAATTGTAGCCATGTATAGTTCACCTCACGTAAAAGGATAACACATTAAAGCCCAACCGACACTGACACACTGTTGTCAGCGAACGCCGCTTATGATGAAGACATAACAGGAACTATCGGATGGGGGGGCGTCGGGAATGGAGGAGCCAGGGGGGAAGTCCGAAGAGGAGAACACGGTCCGGCTTGTGCTGCGCTTTGCGAAGGAAGCGGAGCAGGCGGCGGCCGAGCATTTTGACCGGGAAGAGATGGAACGGCTGGCGGACGGCACACTCATGATCAAAGCCGTTTTCCCGGACGGGACATGGCTGATCGGCTTTTTGCTCAGGTTCCATACCGGCATGCTCGTTCTTGAACCGGCGCGGCTTGCGGCGGCCGTCAGGGAGACCGCTCTGGAAATAGCGGCGATGTATACGGAAGCGGGCGATGAGGCGCGTAGGGAAGGCGGTTCGTAAAGCCGGATTTTTCTCTCGCAAAAAAAGAGACCCGCAGCAACGGGCTGCAGGCCTAAAGGTATTTATATAATTAAAAAGGGGGTCAAGGCTTAGTATAGACCGCCAATATTAAAGAATGATGAAGCTAATATGTCAATATGATTACAATTTGACCAATTGCCCGATCCGGTACTCATAATTGCTTTTGCAGAGCTGAAGTAAATCGTATTTGAGCCCGCGTTTGGGCAACGTGATTTTGAGCGGCGTGCTTCCCCGTCGGCTCAAGGCCGAACGCACCTGCTTTAAGTCGCCTATCGTATTCACTATCAGCTCGTCCGGCCGATCCCCGGCATAACGGCGTAACAGAAACCGGTCGCTGGAGCTGCCGTCCTTCTGCTCTTCGAGCTCCAACCACTCCAAATTCGTCAGCATGCCCTCCTGCACTTTGGCGACTAGCACATGGGACGGACCGAAATAAAGCACGTCCTGATCGGTGACGGATTCCCGGTCTACGATCTGTTTGTCGGAGATTCGCTCCAAATTCCGGATGCTGTGCAGCATCTGCTGCGCTTTCTCGAACTGCAGGCGGGAGGCGTATTCCTCCATTTTCGCGTACAGCGTTTCGATCAGTCCATGCCCTCCGCCGGCGAGGAGCTCGGCAGCCTGCCGGACACGCTCCGAATACTCGGCCTCCGAAATTTTGCCTTCGCAGATGCCGCTGCATCTTCCGATATGGTACAGCAAGCAAACCTGCTTCGGCATCGTCGCGCATGTTCGCAACCCGTAATGTGCGTTGACGAATTCCAGCAGGGCGTCGCGAAAACCCGCACTTTTGAATGGCCCCAGCCGCTGCAGGCTGTCACGTTCGGCGCCCGCGGCTTTGCGGCTGCGATTCCGGTAGCAGACGTCCAGACGGGGGTAACGCTCCGAAGTAAGCTGCAGGTAGGCATATCCGCTGTTGTCTCTTTTGAGAGCGCGGTTATAGGGCGGTTTGTGGATTTTGATCAGATTGTTCTCGAGCAGGAGGCTTTCCGGTTCATTGTTGACAAGGACGACCTCGATGGCCGCTATTTCCGCTACGAGCTCCCGGATTCTGCTGTGGGCATGATTTTGCGTAAAATAGGAGCGGAGCCTGTTCCGCAGGTTTTTCGCTTTGCCGATGTATAAGATGCGCCCGGACGCCGCTTTCATCAAATAGCAGCCGGGACCTTCCGGGTAATCCCCGGAGACGAATGAAAAGGGCATGCGCCGCCATCCTCCCGATTGGCAGATCTAGCAAATAAAAAGAAATCTCTCTAGTATGTTCATGATACTATACGGTTAAGTTAATAGAAACCATAAATAAACGATGAGGTGATCCTAGGTTATGGCGTTTAAAGCTGGGAATATTTTTGTGAATTTGCCGGTCAAAGATTTGAAAAGAACGATGGAATTTTTCACTCAAGTCGGATTTGAGTTCAATTCTAACTTCACGGACGATAACGCGGCTTGCTTGGTCATCGGGGACAATATTTACGCGATGCTGCTGGTGGAGAGTTATTTTACGACGTTTATTAAGAAGGAAATTGCAGATGCCACGAGATCGACCGAAGTCATTCTGGCCATTTCCGCTGATAGCAGGGAGCAGGTGGAAGAGATTGTCGGCAAAGCTTTGGCGGCAGGCGGCTCGCCGTCGAACGATCCGGTCGACCACGGCTTCATGTATGTCGCAAGCTTCCAGGATCCGGACGGTCACCTTTGGGAAGTCATGCACATGGATGCTAACGCGGTTCCGCAGGAATAAAAGAGCAAGTCCGCTTGGCGGGCTTCGGGAATAGGCTGTTTTTCGGTGGCTTTTGAGCCGCCGGGAGGCGGTCTTTTTCCATTTTCCCGCCAATCCCGCAACTAGTTTCCTCCCGCCGGCGTCTAATAAGGTAACGGAACCGGAGAGGAGATCGTTTATGGCCGAATACGTACCGTTCGCGTTTATAGTCATAATGATGATTGTAGCAGGTTGGCGGCTCGTTAAGCGTTCGAAGGCAAATCCCGGTGTGCGGGATCATCAATTATTAAGATGGGCGGGATACGGATTGATTTGTATGACCGTGCTGTTAATCGCTGTGGGAATCGTGCAGTTTATCGGCGAGCGATCCCATTCCTGGGGGCATTAGACATGAAGAAGAACCTGAAAACGAAAGCGGCCGTAGTAGTGATCGTGCTGGCTTGCTGCATTCCGTTCGTATTTTTTTGGCTGTGGATTAAGCTGGTGAATGATGTGTCTATGATGCCTTGAGCTCAAGGAACCTCGTATTCGCTAATCGTCACGCCCGGTTCGCTGCCCAGCTTTCCTGTCTCGCCGGGGATCTGAATGACGAGAACCTGCTTGCCTTGCCCGTCCGTCAAAATATGGCGGATGCCTCTTTCAGGCCTGTCGCTTGAGGTTTTATAAATGCCGCTGGCCGGAATCCGGATGACTTCATAGCCATTTTCCTTGGGAATCGGCGGTAAACCCGGCATGCCGTAATGGATTTGCACCGTACCGTGAAAGCTCTGCGGAATCAGGTGAAGGACGGGTCTGCTTTTCTCCGCTTCGGCCGCCAGCATCTGAACAGCAGCGAATGCGATGAGGGCCGAGCATAGCAGGAATGCCAAATAGCCGCGCTTTTTCGCAGCGATGAAAGCCCCAATGGAGAATACGAGAGCCGAGCTGGCGAACAGCAGCATGAACAGCCCGAGCTCGGGCGAGAAGAGATCCTGCAGTCGCCACCATCCGAATCCCATCATAAAAGGAACGGACGCCGCCGCCGCGGCGCTCAGTCCGAAGAGCAGCAAGACCCGCAGCCATAAGGCCGTACGCTCTCGGCGGAACAGCAGCGTGTAGACAGGCAAAATGATGAACAGGTACGGAGGTACCGTCCATATTAGAAGCTTTGTCCCTTCGCTGCCGATCCCTTGGTTGTAGACGAGGGACAAATAACCCAAATAAGCCAGCAATCCCGCAAAATAGCTGCTCACCGCAACCGCCCCGTAAAACAGCATCCTATTCATATCCAGCTCCCCTTTTTCCGGTTCAAGTCAGCTTGCGTATCTGTTCTTCATCATACCCCTGGTTTGGCATGTCGCAGTAGTTCTATCTTTTGTAGAACCTGCAGCCGGCAAGCCGTAACCTAATGCCGTCGCTGCTCGTCAGTTAGGGAAAGGGGGTAGCGGTTTGAGGCGATTAAATATAGTGCTGGCATTCATTTGTTTTATCGCGATGGTCGCGGGATGCTCTGTCGGAGGAGCCGGTAAGACACTTACGGCGGCACAGGTGCTGGATGCGTTCAGCCGATCCGGCTTCGAGCTGTCGGAGGCGAAAGAGTTGCATCCGGACAGTGTATTCAAAAAAGAGTTGAACGGAGTCAAGCCGGACACCTATTTAGTAGGCGGGAGTCAGCTGCTCAGCATTTATGTTTACGAAAGCAGCAGGGGGCCAGCGAAGGGAATCAAGGATTTTGAGCGGCAGACGGCAGCGGCGGATGTTACTTCGTACGACCTTTATTTCGTCGCGAATATATTGCATTTCTATGTTACCGATGTCTCCGATAGGGACGAACGTGTGGCGCGTGCGGTGGAAGGCTTGCGGATGAGTATGGAGAAGCAGGAAGAGTGGCTGACGAAGGAGATTGAGTCGATTACTTTGACCTGCCAGCCGAATTTCGGGAAAAAGCCATGCGAAAATCGCAAGTTTGCGGATTCCTCAGCGGTTGAGCGGTTTCGGCAGGCGGTTCATCGGGCGGAAAAAATGCCCGGTATGCTCAATTACGTAGCGGAGTATTTGATGACGGTAACTTTTCATGATTTAACCAAACGGGATTTCCATCTTTCGTTAGGGACAGACAGGAATCAATCAGGCTTGCTTGTACCGCTATTTGATACGACGCAAGGCTACGAGATTCCGGTGGAGGAGGCCAATCGGCTTAGGGAGCTGCTGGGAGAGGACGGAATATAAGCTTATTCTCGTCTACAAATGTGGCGGATACGGCGTCTGCTGCAGAAACTGCATCAGAAACCTGACATGAACGGGAGGAGGCTGAGCTGTGCTGCACTTTTGCAGCAGAAGCAGCCTCCCATCTTCGAAACTAGTTAGTTTGGCTCGATTCTGGTGCAGATACTGCAGCGGAATCGAGCTCGGCGTCGGGAATTAGTTAACCTGCTGCACAAAGTGCAGCAGAATGGCAATCATCATCGAGAAGCAGCTGCAGCACAGAACAGCAATCAGCTACGAGAAGTAGCTACTCTACAGCGCCTGCGCTTCTCCCGGCATGTGGCGTCTGCGGCGTCTGCGTCTGCGGCAGAAACTGCATCAGAAACCTGACATGAGCGGGAGGCGGCCGAGCTGTGCTGCACTTTTGCAGTAGAAGCCGCCTCCCGCCTTCGAAACTAGTTAGTTTGGCTCGATTCTGGTGCAGATACTGCAGCGGAATCGAGCTCGGCGTCGGGAATTAGTTAACTTGCTGCACAAAGTGCGGCAGAACGGCAATTTTCATCGAGAATGAGCTAACCTGCTGCATAAAATGCAGTAGAACGGTAATCAGCATCGAGGTTCAGCCAATCTGCTGCATAATCTGCAGCAGAGAGCCGAGCAGCGTCGAGTTTCACTATGCCGCCGTACAAACCGCGCGGCGATCAGCCCTTTTGAATTTTGGCCGGATTGTTGATTTTGTACGGGACAGGGTGCTTCGTCAGCTTTTTGGCCACAACCTTCGCGTCGAACGTAATCGTATCTCCGATCGCAAGCTCCAGCTTCTTGAGGGTGGCGCTGTGGCTGGACCAGGCAACGCCGAGCTCAAGCGCAGGTTCAAGAATAGACACGGCCTCATAGATGATAACCTCGTCGTCGTTGTCGGAGAAGTTGTTCGGCACGGTCGTAAATTCCTGAACCGTTGCCGTCATTTTGACCTTCTCCTCCGGCAGCTGCAGCTTCTCCTTCTTGCCCTTGCCTTTCTTCGGCTTCTCAGCCGGCGCTTCAACCGATGCTTCCTCCAGAGCTGCCGGCGTCTTCGATGCAGCCTCTTCAGCAGTACTGTCTTCCGACTTAACTTCCTCCGCCGAACCCGGCTCCACCTGCAACTTTTCAACCGTTTCTTTCACCTGAGCTTCAGCAGATTCGACCGTAGATTCGGGAGCAGCAGTCTCCTCCGCTACCGCTGCAGCGGCAGCCTTCGCACCGTAGCTGGCCGCCTGCATTTCCTTTAGAAATGAGGGATGGATGCAGTGCAGTTCCCCGTTATCGAACTGGATGACGGCCGTCATTTTATCGGCAAATCCTATGATGGCGCAGGGCACATTCATGCCGTTGCCTTTGTAGTAGAAGGTTTTGGTTTTGACAGCTTTCTCGGAAAGAAGCCCCCATTCCTTGCATTTCTCAAGCTGCTCCGCCTCGTTGCCGAACGCCGTATACGCAACGGGCTTGATCGCAAACGCATGTATCATCGCTTGTCCGCCTTTCTCATTGGATAAAGATTATTTCATAAGAGCAATGTTTTAACTGTTAATGGTATGGACCATTGTTATTTTAACATTTTTTCGCTTCCAAGGGAGTGGTTTGCAACATGATGGACAAGACTAACGTCATAACTGCTATATGGAATATTATGGTCAATTAATGTTGCGGATATAAGAGACGCAGCCTGTTGAACGAAGGTCTGCTTTGTCAGCAGCAGCACCGGACTAATTGCCGTGAGCGGAAAGGGCGGTCACCGAGATGCGAAGAAGGAGGCTTTCACTTAATATAGTGTGTGCTTTCGTTGGTTTATGGTTAGCCGTATTTATCATTTACCGCGTTACTTTGATGTGGAATGGAGGCGCTGCCGAGCGCAAAACGGAGGCCTTCCTTAATGCCGTCCAGCAGCAGGGTTATGAGCGGGCGGCCAAGCTCTATGGCGGATCGATCGAAGAGGAGGTCTGGACCTCGGATATGCGTAAGCTGCATGAGGAAAAGGGCTTTAAGCTGCTATCCTATGATCATGTCAAGGCCGAATTCGACGATGGCTGTTACTGCACAGGCCATGCGGACCTGACGATCGAGGTGGACGGGAAGCCGCTGGAGGTCGAGGCCATTCTCTCCTTCGCCTATGGAGCAAAGCCCGGGTATATTTGCATCATTACGCCGTCCGGCCAGGAAGACGGCTCCGTCCCCGAAATCGAAGGCTGGAACCGGCTGGCCTGCGGCGGCTCCTTCTGACGCGGCTTGCAGCTGCAATAGTACTAATCTCACTTTTTTCACAGCCGATAGCCCTTTCGAGTCATGCCAGACCTGGCAATACGGGTGACAATAGGAGGAAACGGTGAAAAAGGAGAGAGTCGTTTGGATACGCTGGAGAAAAAACGTTCGTTCTGGCTGTTCGCCGCTTGGGCGACAGCGGTTATGGCTACGGCAGGAAGCTTGTATTTGAGCGAGGTGATGCATTTTATCCCTTGCAGCTTATGCTGGTTTCAGAGGATATTTATGTACCCGCTTGCGCTGCTGCTCGGCATAGCTTATGCGAAGGTAGACACGGGAATCACGGTATATGTGCTGCCGCTTGTCGTCGTTGGAGGCTGCTTTTCGCTGTACCACACAATTTTGCAAAAGCTGCCCAAAGACTCGGCGATCGCCGCCTGCGGGCCGGTTCCTTGCCAGGGCGACTATTTGAATTGGTTCGGCTTTATCACGATCCCGATGCTGGCTTTGGCTGCATTTGCAATCATTTTCATCGCGCTGCTCCGCGTTCGCAGTATGAAATCAAGCTGACTGCGGAGGAGCGGGGAGCAGCCGAGCCGATTACGATAGGCCTCCGTTACCCCTGAATGAAGCAGAATTCGTACTGAAAGAGTTGTATCATCGGCGCAGTGTCATCATATTGCCGGATGTGTATCGCTTCAGCCCTCTATAGAACAGCAGCGTTCCGCAGGCGACGAACAGCGCAGAAACGGCCAGCGCACCGATCAGAAAAGGAAGATTGATTTCGCGAAGAAGTCCGATCGGCAAGTAGCTGATGAAGCCCGCGGGGATGACGGCGAACAATACAAGCTTGCCCCAGCTTTTGAATATGCTGGTCGGATACGTCGTAAACGTCAGGAGCGCATTGAACAGCTGTATGCTGAGGCCCTCCGTGTTCCCGACCCAGAACGCCAGGCAATTGACGATAACGGAAAAAAAGATGAAAATGACGGCGGCAATGGCCATCGCCAGTCCGAATTTGGCGATGCCCGCAGCCGATTTGTCGCCGAATATGGCGAATACGAGCAGCGCGAACAGCACATCGCCGATGGCGCTGACGGACATTCGGCTGATCAGCACATGCAGAAGCACCGGCTTTGGCTGGGCCAAGTACACGTCAAGCTGGCCCGTTGCGATTATATTCGCGATTCGCGACGCGTTGCCGAAGAAGGTTGCCATCAGGCCAAAGCCGCCTGCCGACACCGCCCAAAGCATCATGACGTCATGCAGCTCCCAGCCGTTCAGCACTTGGAACCGGTTGAAGTAAAGCCCCCAGAATACGATCCAGACGATATTGTTAATCATCATCATCCCGGCGGTAAGCAGGAAGCTGAGCCGGAACTCCATCGCTCCCGCAAGGTTCAGCGTCCAGCTGCGCAGAACGAATGACAGCTGACGGCGCAGCTTGCCTGGCTGGTCATGCTCAGTGATGGAATAATAGCTTGCCGAGTTTGTTCTATCCTCCGTTGACATTCAGTTTTTTCACTCCTCTCCGGTAGATCCAGGCAACAGCCAATCCGATGACGGCAATCCATAGCACCTGCACGGCCAGCATGCCGGCAAGTCTGGATGCATCGAACGCCACTGCGGTTTTGGCGGGTATGTACAGGACTGCCTGCAGCGGAAGCCAGCGACCGACCGCTTGCAGCGCATCGGGGAACAGCTCCAGAGGCATCAGCATGCCGCCGATCGTGAACAAAAACTTGTTGTAGACGAACTCGATTCCCCGCGTCTCCTCTACCCAGAACGCGCAAAGCGCCAGCGTCATGTTCAACATAAAATTGACGGTTAAGCCGAATGCCGCGGCAAGCGGCAGCCACAGAAAGCCGGCGCTCAGCTCCGGCGGGCCGATGATCAGCAGCCCGAGCGTACCGCCCAGCACGGCATTGACGCCGAAACGGACGGCTGCCTCGCTCATATACTCGACGTAATGAAAGACGACGAAATGAATCGGGCGAACGAGACGGTAGCCGACGTCGCCGTTTTTTACTTCCTCCTCGATCCGGGTGCAGAGGCTG
This sequence comes from Paenibacillus vietnamensis, assembly GCF_020169515.1. Classification (GTDB taxonomy): domain Bacteria; phylum Bacillota; class Bacilli; order Paenibacillales; family Paenibacillaceae; genus Pristimantibacillus; species Pristimantibacillus vietnamensis. Next base: position 38,640 of record NZ_JAHMHW010000011.1, read on the forward strand.
GGACAGGCAAGGGTTATCGCTTCGGTAATAACCAGATACCACATTATTTGGTTGAAACTGTAGCCGGCGATAAGGGAGGCGTCCCCTTCGCCATGAAACGTCGCCTGCCAAAGCTGCAGAAATATATACAGGATAAGCAGCAGGAACAGGGAGCGGATAAGAAAATCAATGATATAGGCCAATTGGTTTCTGAGCGTTATTTTACCGATAAACGCGTATTTTGCCATTTTTCCGAGGGTGGTCATGACGAGCAGTCCTCCTCTCCAAAATCGCCGTACATGCGCGTAATGATTTCCTCCATCGGCGGATCTTCGATGGTGACGTCTATGATCCGCCGGCTGGACATCACGTTCGTCAGCGCCGCTTCAATCGTCGTGAGCGAAGTATCGACGGAAAGCACCACTTTCGTCTCGCTGCGTTCGACAACCGTCGCTCCGGGAATGTCCATGTCGCCGGGATCGTCCGCAACGACAAGCCGGATCGTCTTGTGTGTCATATACCGCAGCTTCATCAATTCGACGCGGTCGTCGAATACGATACGCCCGTAATTGATGACGATGGCCCGCTCGCACAACTGCTCGATGTCTCCGGCGTCATGCGAGGTAAGGAATACCGTCGTGCCTTCCTGTTCGTTCAACTCGTGGATCAGCCGCCGGATACGCTGCTTGACGACGACATCCAATCCGATCGTCGGCTCATCGAGAAACAGCACCTGGGGGCGATGCAGAAGGGAGGCCGCAATTTCGCAGCGCATGCGCTCGCCAAGAGACAGCTTTCGCACCGGCGTGTTCATATAGGGCGCGAGCTCGAACCGTTCAATCATTTCGTCGCGCCTTTGCAAGTAATCACTGCGGCGCAGCTCGTAAATACGGCTCATCAGCTCGAACGTATCGATCGGCGGCAAATGGTACCACAGCTGCGATTTTTGCCCGAAAACGGAACCGATCCGGTACGACAGCTTCGTCCGCTCCGTCCAGGGGCAGCAGCCGAGCACTTCGGCGAAGCCGATGGTCGGATGGAGAATGCCGGTGAGCATTTTGATCGTCGTCGATTTACCAGCGCCGTTCGGGCCAAGGAATGCGACCGTTTCGCCTTGCCGGGCCGAGAACGTAATGCCGTCAACGGCCGTTTTGTCTTCATAAAGAGGCTTCAGCAGCGATTTGAAGCTGCCGGCAAAGCCCTCCTGCTTTTTTTTAATGCGAAATGCTTTGCCTAATTGCTCGACGCGGATGGATGACACATGCGAACCCCCTTTTTTATTTTTGTACGGCTAGGGCGGATACAAAAAAGACCTCGGACAGTCTCGCCCCTAGCAGGCGGAACTTGTCCGTTGGCCTTTTATTCCTTACGGTGTGGCTCAGGCTTATGTGCCTTAGCTGGCATCGATCGGTTCGCCTCCCTCGCAGGATCGGATCCCTAGATGCCCTCCCTTTAATTTTACACATACTACCATGAGAAACGGTTTCAGGCAATCAATATTTTTAAGGTATGGCCCCGCTAAATTTTTGAAGCATTAAAGCAGGTACTAGAAGAAGATAGTACTCGTTTAACTCAGTCAAATGATTTAAATTTTTGATAAGGAAGCTTTGCTGATAATTAACTGGGAGAGGGATGACATTGAATAATAACGAGCTACCTGGGCTGGATCTGTGGAAGGGCAGCAGAGATTTGCGCTTTGTAATGGAGCAACGACTGCCTGACCTGTCTGAACAGAGGCGAAAAGAAATGCTGATGCTGGTACAACGAGTTCAGCCGGCATCCAAGAATTATATAAATACACGAATAAAAAGGTATCATTCTGTCATTTTAGCCGAAGACGGTCAGGGCCTGGCGGCGTTTCAATTTATCGAGCAATTTGAAGTGAACGGTGATGCGTTTATTTATCTCGGGCCTTTATTTTCGCGCGGGTATGCATTTATGTTCTTATTCCTTCAATTTTATAACTGTCTTACCACCAAATACAGGAACCGGGTTTTTCACCTTATGGCTGAAGTCCAAAACCCGGAAGTATTTCTTTTTTTCAAAACGCTTTTCTGGCGGATCACTGTTCCGCGTGTTAAGGAAGACCACATTCCGCAAAAGGCCGTTTATATCGCGAAAATATACGCTGAACGCATTTCGCATATCGGGCGTATCGATGAAACGGTTCTCAGCACACATTCCGATCAAACGTTATACAAAGTTTCCAAAGGTTACGAGGATGTGATGAATTGGCTTCATTCGAGAGGAGTTCATTTGGAACAAGGCGACAGCCAGATGCTGTTAATTAGCTGGCTGGGAAATGAAGAAGATCGGCATCGTCATCTTCAAGATTTTGAGGATGGGCTGAAGAAGCTTCAACAGTGGAAAACATATAAGCGAATCATGCTGCAGTGTTTTAAGGAGAGGACGGCTCATGCTTGATTTGTATTTTTCCCAGATTCGGGAGGACAATGCGGTAGAACGAACGGTATCTGCTTTATTGAAACCACTCAGAATTGTATCAATCGCATCCGGCGGCTGCACTTCTTTTTCCCTGCTGAATGATACCGTGGACGTTGTGTATAGCGTAGATCTCAATCCTGCCCAATGCTCGTTGGTCGAGTTAAAAAAGGCCGCTATGATGGTGCTGAACCGCGAAGAGTATCTTGCCTTTATAGGTGAAAAACAACATGCTGACAGGCAGCTCATGTTCAAGCAAATACGCGGGCAACTGCCGACATACGCCAAGGATTACTGGGATCGTCATCCACAGGAGATCGATGCTGGTATCAATCAATGCGGAGTAACGGAACGGTTTTACCGCTTCGTCGGCGCTAATATCCGCAATCATGCGGTACCGGATCAGGTTTGGAACGATTTGTTTTCCTGCACTAGTTTAGATGAGCAGAATGCATTATTTGATAAGCATTTTACGACGGATGCATGGAAGACAGCGGCTCATATTTTGCTGAGCAAGACTACTCATCTTCTTTTTTTTCCGGCTTTTATGTTTACACATACGGAAGAAAACGATTTCGGCGCTTTTTTTGCAGGCCAATTTGAAAAAGAAGTGCGCACAAAGCCGATGGGCAGCAATTATTTTTTATCGCAGCTATTGTTTTCTTCTTATATATACGACCGGCCTGAGGGAATGCCCTATTACCTGACCAGGGAAGGTTACGATACGGTGAAGCGTAATTTACACAAACTTGTGATTGTCGCCAAGCCCCTACAACCTTTCCTGCAGGATGTGAAGCGTATCGACGCCTTTTATTTCTCCAACGTATTCGACTGGGCGGGAGCCGCTGACTGTGAAGCGATATGTAAGGGCGTTCTGCAGGCCAAATCGCCGAAAGCGGTCTTGTTATACCGAAATATGCTGTCTGCCCCTCCTCTACCGGAATTCATCATGAGCCGGTATGACATCGATGGTGCTCTATCGGCCCGCTGCCTGGAGCAGGAACGATCAATGATGTACCGGAACATTACCGTGGGGGAAGTACAATGAGTTATATTGTTGAAGTTTTGGATCAAAGAAACAATCAGGATTTGTTAAACTTGACAAATACGGGGGGTACGGGCAGCGATTTATTTCGGGTGGATCGTGCGCCGGACTTTTTTGCGTTGTCCTCGGAGATGGGGGACACTGTAACTTACGGATTACTGCGGGAAGAAAAGCTAATCGGTTGCATAGCTGTGAGCAGACAAACAAGATTTATTCGCGATTCTGCTCAAAACGTTTATTATTTGCATGATTTGAGGCTGCATCCGGATTATTTCAGCACCATCGCCTACTATCGTCTAGTGCACCATGTTTATCATATTTACCGGGAGAAAACGGAGTGGGTGTTTGTCACGTTACTTGACAGCAACCGAAACACCAGGATATTGACGAAAGAAACGAGCCTGCTGCCTCCGGTATCACTGTTGGGGAAAATGGTGCATGTCGGGATTCCGATGTTTATCCCTTTAAGACCAAACTCTCCACAAGGCCAAGTGGTAAGATTGACGGCGGACGAAGCATGGAACGAATATAGCCAAACGGTGCGAGGCATCAATTTTGCCCCCGCTGACTACGAACGTTTTTGCGCGGTTAACGGCTATTTTCTAGGCATACGAGAGGGAAGAGAGATAATCGCGGTATGCAAGATTGTCGATCAAACGAAGTCACGCAAGCTGGTTGCCGCCAAAACGCTTCCGATCTATCGATTGCTTATGAATCCGTTATGTGCATGGAAAGGCTGCCCTCCGCTACCGGCCAAAGGTGAAATTTTTCGGCACGGTTATCTGTCATATTACGCTTCAAAGGCTGGCGATTACCGGAGGGATTTTCTATCTTTCGTTACGCGCCATACACCACTGAACTTTACCTTTGTCTTTATGGGTTTATCCGAATCGGAAGCCACGGCTTGGAAGACTCCCTTTAAACTTCAGCTTTCTTCAACGATTTATACTTATGGTCTAAACCCGGCGGATTTAACTTTTGATTATAGGGAGCTTACCCTCGTATAGATGGAAATACAACTTTGGAGGCTGATAGTTACAGATGAGTACTTTTCTCGAACTAAAAAAGGTTATTGAGCATATGTTTCAAGAACATCCGTTTGAACTTCACCCTTTGATGTTAAGAATTAAAGAAAACAAGTTCACTTCTGCCCAGGTCAAATTTGCGGCATTGCAGATTTATCACGTCGTCGACCATTTTCCTCGATTCATTTCTGCTCTCCTAACCAATATTCCCGATTACTCTCTGCGCATGCCCTTGGTCGAAAATCTGTTCGAAGAGCATGGGAAAATGAATCCGGCTTACGTTCATGTGGAAACGTATAAACAATTTCTGCTTGGAATAGGGATTGCACAGGAGGAAATCACAACCTCGGAACCAATCATCCCGGTCATCGCCTATAATCGTGCAGTTACCGACTTGTGTCTGCATTATCCTTATCCCGAGGGGCTGAGCGCTTTGGGGATCATAGAAGAAATCGTCGCGAGAGTCTCTCCGATTGTCGGACGCTATGCAGCGGCACAATTCAGCAGCAGTCCAAATTCTCTTGTCCATTTTACAGACCATGAAACATTGGATATAACTCATGCAAATGAAATTTATGAATTAGCCGCTAAATGTTACGAAGGGCCGAACCGGCTCCACATTGAACGCGGGCTGCAGTTTGGAATGTATTACCATCGTCGGCTATACAGCGATATTTTGGAAGCAGCCGAGACAATTTGACGAGCAGGATGATGATGCCTATCAGATTGATTTTAACGAAACAACTTTTTTAGTAAGATCTGTATCGGATAAGGGTCAGACCGTTAAACGGATAACGATAGCTTAATAAAAGCTGCTACAGTCTATTGTTGAATCCAACTTAGAGGCTCATATCCAAAAACTGAAACTGAGGGACCGAGACGATAACTTGGACAAATAAAGGAGATATGGCAGCCTTCGCTCGGTGAAACGGAAATGTGATTCCTTTGCAAAAATAGATATGATTATTCTACTAATTTTAGGGGTATTTGGGCCCTCCTTTGTAAGCTAAAATTAAATATTAAACACATTGATCAATAGGAACATTTTTTTGAGGAAAGGGAGGAGTAAAGGGTGCGGAACAAAAACCTAGTCATTGGTATTGATGGTGGCGGATCAAATACTCGCGTAGCAGTTTCGAACACAATGGGGAAACTTCTGGCTTATTATGTATATCCAAAAGCTGCCTCACTTTATAAAGATCAGGCGGCTAAAGATAATGTTCACATGGCTATAAAATTGGCACTTGAAGAGGCTGGTTGTTCATTCACTGATGTTTGTGGAGTTGCAGCAGGTATAGCAGGCTTTGATGCTGCCGAGGATTTAAACTGGGTTCAGGATCTCACTGACTTAACGGAATTTTCGTGTCCTCGTTGGCATGTAAACGACGCAGTCGTAGCTCATTATGGCGCGCTTATGGCCAAGCCCGGTATCGTTGTAATTTCGGGAACAGGCTCAATCATTTTTGGTATCGATGAAACCGGCATACCAATTCGTAATTATGATTACTTTCATTATGCGGCAAGTGCTGCGCGTTTTTTATCGTACGACGCTGTATATGAAACTCTCGCGGGCCATACTGATCATTCAGACCAAAAGGTTATAGAAGCTATGCTCAAGCACTGGGGCACTTCTGATCTGGATGAATTAAATCGAATGGGATTGACTGGATTTCACTCTGATGATCATGAAAGAAATCGATTATTCGCTTCATTTGCTCCTACTCTCACGAGTGCGGCTTTGGAGGGAAGCGCGTTGGCACAACTTGTTTGTAATCGTGCCATTCATCAGATTATTGTTGGCATAAAAATTCTTAGTCGAAACTTTTCTATGGCCCCGGTATCGGTAGCTTGCATTGGAAGTGTCGTCAATAGTCCATACTTTCAATCTAGGCTAGAAAAGCTTTCAAAGGGACAATCAGGTAGATATTTTGAAATAATGGATTCACAGTTCCCACCTGTCATTGGAGCTATATTGTACGCTTTTGAGCAACTTGAAATTCCAATTACAAACGAAATTATAACTAATCTTATGAGTCGTTGACTAACCAGAGTTTAGCGGAACAGCTTGCTGTAGAACTGACATTTCATGTTGAGGGAGCACACAGATAATAGCCGTACGCCTGGGCAAAGTATTTGATCAATGATCAAGTGCTTTTTTTATTTTCATAATAGAAAGGTCAGGTGTTCATTCAAAATGAAGTGGAAGAGTCGGAAGATTATAAGACCTGGTTGGAAATTATAAATGATTTAGAAAACGATTGTAATAAATACCTCTGATAAAATAACCAACTACGCTAAAACATTTTATTAACGCTAACAGACCCATTATTTCAATAAAACAGCGGCAATGTAGACCTTTTTATCGTCTACGGCTGCCGCTGTTTTATTCATTTCTATTCTTATTCCCGCTTATCGCTCTGCTGAGCGTACTTGCTCCGGTATTGCCCAGGCGTCATATCCTCCTGCTTGCGGAAAGCCCGGATGAAGTTCTGGGAGTTCGTGAAAGCCAGCCGCTCCGCAATTTCCTTAATTGGCATATCGGTTTCCGTCAGCCAGCGGGTCGCCACGCTGAGCCGGTACTGCGACAAGTAGTCGCTGAAGGTCATGCCGGTCTCCTTTTTAAACACGCTGCTCAGATAAAAGACGTTGTAGTGAAGCCGCGCCGCGCAATCCTCGAGCGTAACCGCCGTCTCGAACTCGCGGTGGATAATTTCGATAATCTGCTCCGAAATGTTATGGTATTGCGACTCCTGGCGTTCTTTGAACACGTTAATCAAAGGTTTGATCATGCGGTTTTTGAACCAATCCTCGATTTCCTTGGCCACGTACAGCTGCATCAGCTCCTCATACGGGGAGGCTTCCCGCACGTTCAGCTTGTCCAGCTGGACGCCGGCTTCCTGCATCACGGTGAGCAGGTCGTTAAGCAGGCGGACCAGGGAAATCTGGTACTCCCGCGGGCTACGTTCCTTCATCAATACCTCGCTGAGCCATTCCTTAAGCAGGGCGAACGCCCGGGTCTCATCCGGCAGCTTGATCGCATCGATCAGCTCGTTATGAAGCTGCGACGGATAAAAATACACCCGCGTATGATGCCCGTCATTCAAGCTTGAGTAGGGGATGATAACCCCCTCGCCCAGCTTCAGCCGGTGCTTTAGCGCCTCCAGCCCTTCGCGGTACGCCCGGCCCGTATGCTTCAGTCCGCGGAAGGGCAGGCTGATCCCGATGCTTGCCTGCAAATCCAGATACTGCTTGATGCTGGTTTGGATGCTTTCGGTCAGCGTGTAGATCTCATTAACAAAATCGCTTTCCTCCTCATGCCTGCTCCCGATCAGTGTGACCTGCGTCTGGTCGAGAATGACCGGGGGAAGCCGGTTCGGCAGCGGAACGATATCTTCAATAATATTCGTAACGGCGAACAGAAGCAGGTCGAGATCCTCCTGTTCGTAGCGCGTTTCGCCGAGCTGATCGATCTGCAGCGTCAGCACCGCCATCCGCTCCCAAGAAGCCGCGGCCTCGGAATAGCCGAACTGCTTCATTTTGTCCTCGATCTCGCCAGCCCCGAGCTGTCCCTGAAACAGCTTATGCAGAAAAAAAGTTCTCACCTGCCGGCTGTTCTGGTTCATTTCCTGTCTCAGGCTATCGTTTGAAGCGAACAGGCCGCGGATATGCTCGTCGATAATTTGCAGCTCGGTTTTGTTCTGCGCGTTAATTTCGGGCAGACGTCCGGCAATCTGCCGGAAGATCGAGCGGATTGGCGAATATACCCTGCTGCTTCCAAGCCAGACAAGCGCGATCGTAACTGCTATAATAAATAGGCAAATATAAAAAGTGAACCAGCCGATCGACCTGGCTTCCTTGTTAAATTCGGACAGATCGGTGAACGAAGCGTAAATCCAGCCGTTAAAAGGCGAACGCACATAAGTAATCGAGGTTTCTTCGTACTTGAATTGGCCGGACCGGCCGTTCATGCGCGACAATCCTTTGGCGTCCAGATAACCGCCCTCGTTCAGGAAAGTGCCGATTTTGCCCGGATCCGAATGGGCGATGATGCGGAACTGCTCGTCGAGCAGCATAACCTCGCGAGCGGCGCTCGGCTCTTCCAGCATGGCGGACAAGCTGCAGCTGGGCATCGTAGCGATCGCTACTCCGCGTTTTTCGGACGTGTGCAGAGGCATTTTTTTCACCAGCGCAACCGTGTAAGAGCAGCCGTAGCTTTGCGTATCGCTGGAGCCGAGCGTATTCGACGGGAGCAGGGTCCAGAACGTGCTTTTTTCCGATTCGTTCATTAACGTCAAAATCTCATCTTTGGAAGCGTATTCATTAAAGCGGTACAGGCCCCGGTTATTAATGACCCAGTCGGAAGCCGCATTGGCCAGGATAACGTCGGTTACGCGGGTATCCGGAGACTGAAGCAGGCTCAGCTCCTCTTTCAGGCGGTTATACAGCTGAAAATCCTTATAGGTAATCGGGCGGTACAGCGCTTCCTGCAGCTGGTTCGTATTGATGACGTAATTCAGCGTATAATCGACGGTTCGCAGCGTCTGCTCCATATTGCCGTTCAGCTGATTCATGATCTGGATGCTGCTCTCGTTCACATGTCTTTGAACGGAGGACGACGATTTCACAGCCGAGAAATAACCGAGCGCCGCAAGCGGAACGATGCTGATGAGGCAGCCGAACAAGAGCATCCTTGCGTAAAGGCTATTCATTTTCAAACGGATCAGCCTTTCCCCTTTATGATTCTTTCATTCTACTGGAAAGACGATGGGCGCACAATACGGTTAAGGGGCAGTTGTAAGTATCTTACAAATATTGCTTGCGGAGGGATATGCCGATGACAAACAAAAAGCGGTTCGCGCTGCTGGTGCCGATTATCGCCATGCTGCTTCTGGCGGCCGCCTGCTCGTCTCCGGAAACCGGTACGGCTCCGCGTACGAAGCTCAAAGGGGAAACCGTTCCGATCTCGATCATCGCGAACCTGCATACCCCGACAGTGCCTTCCGACCGGATCGAGAAAATAATGGAGGAAGCGACGGGCACGCAGCTTAACATACAGTGGGTGCCGGACGGCAGCTATGAGGAGAGGGTCAACGCCGCAGTGGCGACCGAGACGCTGCCGCAGGCGGTATTTCTTAAGAACAGCGCTTCGCTGATGCAGTTTCGGGGAGCGATCCGCGACGGGCAGTTCTGGGAAATCGGGCCGCTCCTGGACGAATTCCCCAATCTGGCCAGGCTCAGCGATGAGGTGCTTCGCAATACGTCGGTGGACGGACGCATTTACTCGTTATACCAGGAGCGGCCGTTATCGCGTCAGGGCATTATTTACCGTGCCGACTGGGCGGAACGCCTCGGACTGTCCGCGCCGAGCTCGCTTGACAAGCTCTACGAGATGCTGGAGAGGTTCACGAACGGCGATCCCGACGGCAACGGGCGCAAGGATACGATCGGACTTGCCGACCGCAGCGACCTCGTCTACGGAGCGTTCAAGACGATCGCCTCGTACTTTGGCGTCCCCAACGGCTGGGAAGAGGAGGGCGGCAAACTGAAGCCCGAGTTTATGTTTCCCGAGTATGTTGCGGCGATGAATTTTGTCCGGAAGCTTCATCAGGAGGGGCTGGTTAACGAGGATTTCCCCGTCATGGGCAAAGCGGACCAGCAGGAGCTGTTCATTCAGGGAAAAGCCGGCGTCTACATCGGGTCGCTTAGCGATGTGGTCAGCCTGCACGCGAAGCTGACGAAAAATAATCCGGATGCCAAGCTGGACATGCATAACCGGGTAACGGGCCCCGAAGGGGAGCGGGTCTGGTCGACGCCGGGCTACGGCGCGGTCGTGCTGTTCCCGAAGTCGGCGATTCCGGACGATAAGCGGCTTATGGAAGTGCTCGCTTTTTTCGATAAGCTGATGGAGCCGGAGCTGGCCAATATGCTTAACTGGGGCATTCCCGGCGAGCACTACGAGCTGATAGACGGAAAGGTTGTCCAATCGCCGGATTACGAGCGGCTGAACAAGGAGTCCAGGCCTTATTTGTCCATGCAAGTGGGAGGTCCAGGCAGCATTCCCGGTTTTTTGGAGGCAGGTTCGACGCTGCCGGTACGGCTCAAGTCGGAGAAGCTGGTCAAGGATAACGAAAGCATTCTTGTCCACGATCCGACCGCCGCGCTCGATTCGGCGACGTTTAACGATATCGGCGAAAGGCTGCAGGATATTATAACGGACGCGACCTATCATTATATGATCGGGATGATGACGGAGAAGGAATTCGGCGCCGAAGTCGAGCGGTGGAAAAAAGAAGGCGGCGATCGCATTATCCGGGAGTTCAATGAGGCTTTATCCAAACAGAGAAAGGCCCTCTAACGGGCTATATCGGCAAAGGCTTTGCAGACGCTGTAATCAGGCGGACTGCAAAGCCTTTTTGCTTTGCCTGCTTACCATGTAATCAGCATAATCCGCAGATTGGATAGCGGGATTTAAGCCCGCCGCAGCAAGGAAAAACAGCGGCAAATCAAGGGATTATTTCCGAAACGGCAGCCGGCGGCTTATGCTCATGGGGCAAGGCCAACATCGAACCAATCGGAGGTCGAACGATGAGAAAAAAACAGAAAAGCGTCATGATGGCGGCAGCGCTGTCTATTGTTTTAATGGCTGGGTGCGGTACGGGCAACGAAGGCAACGCGAACAATCCATCCAGTCCGGCGGCTAACGGAGGAAGCGGTACGGCGACCGATAAGCCGGCAGCCCCGTTCAAGCTGTCTCTTATGCTCAACCTGCACGAGCCGGAGGTTCCTTCGGATAAGATCGAAAAGCTGATCGAGCAAAAGACGAACACGGAGCTCAGCATTCAATGGGTGCCGGACGGCAGCTACGACGATAAAATCAACGCCTCGTTCGCAACCGGCTCGCTGCCGCAGGCCGTTCAATTAAAAAACGCGGCCTCGCTCACAATGTTCAGGGACGCCATCAAGGACGGACAGTTCTGGGAAGTCGGCCATCTGATCGATCAATATCCGAATTTAGCCAAGCTCAATAAGGATGTGCTGAACAACACGTCCGTCGGAGGCAAAATCTATTCGCTCTACAGGGAAGTGGCGTTATCGCGTCAAGGCATTATTTTCCGCAAGGACTGGGCGGATAATCTGGGACTCTCCGCTCCCAAAAACATCGACGAGCTTTATGCGATGCTGAAAGCGTTCAAGGAAAACGATCCGGACAAAAACGGCAAAAACGACACGATCGGCCTGACCGACCGCAGCGATTTGATCTTCGGCGCCTTCAAGACGGTAAGCTCCTATTTCGGAACGCCGAACAACTGGGGCGAGAAGGACGGCAAGCTGCTGCCGGAGTTCATGTTCCAGGAATATATCGATACGATGAACTTCTTCAAGAAGCTGCACGAGGAGGGGCTGATCAACCAGGATTTCCCGGTTACCTCCAAGACCGACCAGCAAAACCTGTTCGCAAGCGGCAAAGCCGGTATGTACATCGGAGCGCTGGGCGACGTTCAAAGCTTGTCGGATAAGGTGAAGGACGTCAACCCGGCAGGCGAGCTGGACCTTCAGAACCGGATCGAAGGGCCGAAAGGAACGGGCATCTGGTCGACGGCCGGCTACGGCACGGTATATCTGTTCCCTAAGAGCGCCGTGAAATCGGAGGAGGAGCTGAAGCAGATTCTTGCTTTCTTCGACAAGCTGATGACGCCGGAGCTCGCCAATCTGATCTATTGGGGCATTGAAGGGGAGCATCATACGATCAATAACGGAAAAGTCGTGCCAAACGAGGATACGAAGCTGACGAACCGTGAAGTGAAGCCTTACCAGTCGCTGCAGGTCGGCGGCCAGAGCACGATTCCGGAGCTGCTTGACCCTGAGTTCCAGCTGCCGGTGAAAGCGAAGTCCGAGGAGATGATTCTGGACAACGAAAGCATTCTGATCAACGACCCGACGACATCGCTTGAATCGGTTACTTTCATCGAGCAAGGCGTACGTCTCCAGGAGCAGATCAAAAACGCAACTTATCAGTATATGATGGGCGACATTGACGAAGCGGGCTTCCAGAAGGCAGTCGACAAATGGCTGAAGGACGGCGGCCAAAAAATTATCGACGAATTCAACGCGGCAGGCTAAAAAAGAAGCCGGGCAGCGGGACTCGAGGCGCCGGCGCAAGCGGGGGCGGCAGCAAGCCGCTCCCTCCCGCCCGGCAGAGAAAGGATGGATGAGATATGAAGGAAGCAACGGCCAAGACCGCCCCGGCGTTCGCCTTGAAGAAGAGCAAAAGCAGAGCCGGGCAAATTTGGAAGGATAGGACGCTCTACCTGATGATTTTGCCGGGGCTCCTGTTTTTCCTGATTTTCAAATACGTGCCGATGGGCGGCTTATTGATCGCCTTCCAGGATTACAAGCCTTACGAGGGAATAACGGGCAGCGAGTGGGTGGGATTTGCCCATTTCGAACGATTGTTTCAGGATCCCGAGTTTTTTATGATTCTCGGCAATACGCTGATTTTGTTTGTGATGAATCTGGTGTTCTTTTTCCCGGTGCCGATTTTGCTGGCGTTAATGCTTAACGAGGTGAGACATTCGTTCTTTAAACGTTTCGTGCAGACGATTGTTTACATTCCTCACTTCATGTCATGGGTCATCATTGTGTCGATTTCGTTCATCATGCTGTCGATGGACCGCGGCATGATTAACGAGCTGCTCAGCTGGATGGGCTTTGAAAAAATCAACTTTCTGATGAGCAACGAATGGTTCAGGCCGATGTACGTGCTGCAGATCATTTGGCGCGAAGCCGGCTGGGGCACCATCATTTATTTGGCGGCAATGGCTGCCATCGATCCGCAGCTGTACGAGGCGGCGCGCATGGACGGGGCAGGCCGCATGCGTCAAATCTGGCATATTACGCTTCCGTCGATCCGCAGCGTCATCATCATTTTGCTCATCCTGAAAATCGGGGACGTACTGGAGCTTGGCTTCGAGCATATTTTCCTGCTGCTTAACGCGATGAACCGTGAGGTGGCGGAAATTTTCGATACGTATGTGTACACGGCGGGCTTAAAGCAGGGGCAGTACAGCTTCAGCACGGCTGTCGGATTTTTCAAATCGCTTGTCGGCTTGCTGCTCATCATGGGTGCGAACAAGCTGGCCAAAAAAGCCGGAGAAGAAGGCGTTTACTAAAGAGAGGGGGACGTTTAAGCCATGCTGCAGGATAAATCGACGGGAAGCCGGGTATTTGACGTCTTAAATTATTCATTGCTGTTCGTGATTGCGGCGGTGACCATGCTGCCGTTCATTCATGTCATTGCGGGCTCCTTCACGACCGTCGGCGAGCTTGCTCAGAAACAGTTCGTCTTGATCCCGACCGTATGGTCGCTCGAGGCGTATCGGTTTATTTTCTCAACGAATGTCGTTTTCAAGGCGCTGGCAGTATCGGTGGGGGTCACCCTGTTCGGCACGCTGATCAGCATGCTGCTGACCGCGCTGATGGCGTACGGGTTGTCCAAGCCTCATCTGTACGGAAGAAAGCAGCTCATGTTCCTCGTCGTCTTTACGATGCTGTTCAGCGGGGGCCTCATTCCGAGCTTTCTCGTCGTCAAGGAGCTGGGCTTGATTGATTCCTATGCGGCGCTAATTATGCCGTCGGCGATCAATGCGTTTAATCTGGTCATTATGCGCAATTTCTTTCAGAACCTGCCGGACGGTCTCGAGGAATCGGCTAAAATCGACGGAGCGGGCTACTGGGGCATTTTTACGAAAATTGTCATTCCGCTGTCGATGCCGGCGATCGCAACCATTTCGCTGTTCTATGCCGTGACGTATTGGAATACGTACCTGCCGGCGATCTTGTATCTCGACGACTCGGCCAAGTGGCCGGTGCAGGTTATTTTGCGGCAAATCGTCGTGCTGGCCAGCGGCCTGGCGGGCGATACGTCGGAATTTGGCAGCGATTATGTGATGCCGCCGGAGCAGACGATCAAGATGGCCGTCATCGTGGTGGCAACCGTTCCGATTTTGCTGGTGTATCCGTTTTTGCAGAAGCATTTTGCCAAAGGCGCATTGATCGGCTCCATTAAGGGCTGATTCCGGGAGACGGCATGGGATTCTGATGGGCTAATGGACAAAACAGAAGCTTAGACAGCAAATTGTGCTTGGTTTCCGTCCTAATGGTCATCTAGGGATTTTACAGCAGGTCATGAAAAGAAACCGATGCTTCAAAGCGATCTAAGCTGCTTTCCTGTCCGCTGGATGCCTGCGCTTGCTTCTATTATCCCTCTAAGCGGCGTTTATGTCCGTAAGAAGGTGGTCGAGGCCGTAAGAAGAAGAGGTCAAACCATCCCTTTTTTGTCATCCGGGGTGGTTTGGTCTTTTTGTTAATGATACAAATTTAAGTTTCACATCTGTAAATTGACTGGCCGTTTCACACGCTTTCATCTCCGGAATTGAACGGGTAAAATAGTAGCATACAGCTTCAAAACGAGAAAAGCGGTGAAAAATTATGATATCAATCGGACTCGCCGGCTGGGGCGACCATGATCTCATTTACGGTACGGGCGTTACGGCCCAGAATAGACTCAAGCAGTACAGCAAATATTTTTCGGTTGTCGAAGTCGACAGCTCCTATTACGCCATTCATAAGCCGGAGCTGTTCGAGCGCTGGGCGGCGGATACGGGAGAGAGCTTCGCGTTTGTGATCAAAGCCTATCAGGGCATGACCGGACATACGCGCGAAAAATATTCGGATGAGGACATGGAGAGCATGTTCGGCGCATTTAAGGCATCGATCCAGCCTGTCGTGGAGGCGGGCAAGTGCAAAGCGGTTTTGTTCCAATATCCGCCGTGGTTCGATTGCACCCGGGAGAACGTCAATTTGCTGCGCGTCGCCAAGGAAAGAATGGAGGACCTTCCGCTTGCGCTGGAGTTCCGCCATCAAAGCTGGTTCAGCGAAGAACTGCGGGATAAAACGCTGGCGTTCATGAGCAGGGAAGGCTGGATTCATAGCGTCTGCGACGAGCCGCAGGTGCATCCCGGATCGGTGCCGACAGTGCTTGTGCCGACGCATGACGAGGTGACGATCGTCCGTTTCCACGGCAGAAACACATCCGGCTGGATGTCTAGTGGAGCGCCCAATTGGCGGGAGGTGCGTTACCTTTACCGGTACAGTGACGAGGAATTGCGGGAGTGGAGGGACATGCTCCTGGAGCTGGAGGAAGGGAGCCGTCACATTTGCGTCATCTTCAACAACAATTCGGGCGGCGATGCGGCCGCGAATGCGCGGCGGCTGATGGAGCTGCTTGGGCAGGAAACAAGACCTTTGCCTCCTCGGCAGCTGGATTTGTTTTGACGGAAGGTAAGGTAAGCTATTCTGCTGTACATTCTACATCAGAAGCCTAACATAAACGGCGGTTGAATGTGCTGTGCTGCATGATTGCAGTAGAAATCCGTCTCTTAATGCACATTAAGCCGATTTAGCTCCATTTCGCTGCATAAACTGCATCAGATTGGCAAGAAGCATCGGGCTCCCGCCGTTCTGCTGCATAACCTGCATCAGAACGGTAACCAGCACCGGGTTCCCGCTCTTCTGCTGCACAAACTACAGTAGACTATCCACCTGACAATTTTGTGTGTGAGTTTCATAGCGACTTCTGCACCCATCGTCAAATGCTGCTGTTAAAGCTGCGTATACCGGTGACATGGATGTCTTCCATATGCTGCGTCAGGAAGGGCAGCGGGATGTGCGCGTAGTTTGATAATGAGCTGCTTGTCCAAACAAGCTAACCCGCATAAAACTTGCAGTTAATCGTCATAAGTGCATGAATGCTCCTTGGAAGTTGGGGTATTTGTCTTTTTAGGTCAATAAGCTTTCGTCATAGATGCTGTTTTTTTTCTCGTCGGTTTCGGCAATATACATTTCCTAGGAAATAATGTGGTTATTCGACAAATACATTTGGATCGGATTCGGCGCAAGTACGCTGAAATGGGCCTGCAGGTGCGACAGTTGTCCAGAAACGAGTCCATCGCGGTTCAGCTCGGAAAACTCCCGGAAAGGCAGCTCGACAAACAAAAAGGGGGACATGCCATCAACATCAGAAACAATAGTGAATGCTAGCTTAGATGTATTAGGTCATTCCATAAATTACCATAAAGAAACGGCCGAAAAAGCCCTCATTCCTTCACGAGCTCGCCGGCTTGCTCCGTCATGTCGAACAGCACGCAGCCTTGGTGAGGGCTTATAGGTTTTGTGTTCTCAATTTGCTCCTGCGGGTACGTTTCAAAAGGGTTTCGTTCGGTGAAGGTCAGGTTGACGTTTTGTCGAAAGCGGGACATTCGGGAGGATGCCGCGATCAGGAGCGAGATCAAGCCAAACCGGCGGACCGCAAATAATCGAGGCTTATTTTTACGCTTTCAAGCGGATTCGGGCTTATATCCTGTTCCACAAAATAATAACGGACACCAGTTTTGTCGAATGCGGCAAATAAGCAGGCCAGTCAAGAGCTCTACACCTCTTTCATAGCAGGATCGGCTCCCATCCGGCAGGCGCCCGTCTCAGCAAAGGCCCGCCTTCCTTGAAAGGATGCCGAAGCAAATGTTATGCCGGGGTAGGATGTCCTATGCTTCCAACCCCAGGCAGATATAGGGCAGAATCTCCTAACCGCAAGGATCAATGCCGTTAAGTAAGCGGGGAATAAACACGGTCCTCCGAGTCAGCGGCCACGAGCTCGCATTTGCCTTCCGAAGCCAGCTTGTCCAAATAAGCCGCGACGGCTATATAAATGTCCGGCTTGCCGGTGGTCATCCGCACGTCCTGCACAAGCTTCTGCTCGATCAGAAACTCCGAAACGGCGAGTGCGCTGATGCGGCCATATTTCAACGCGTTATCGGCTACTTTTTGCGCGGAAGAGGGAAGGTGGAACGGGTTGGAGCTCCTCGGCGCATATATGGCGGAGGCTCCTGCGCGACCTGCATCCAGGCCGTGAGCGAGCTCCGCAAACGGAACGCTATCCTTGTCTGCCGGTTTGGTCTTCGCGCTTTTTGCGGGTTTCGCAGCGGACATGTCACCGAAGTCGAATGCCCCTTGTCCGTTGTCCTCATCGCCAAACACAAATGCGCCTTGTCCGTCAGCGTCGTTGTTGAATAGGAAAGCCCCTTGGCCTTCATCGTCATGGGTATCCGCCGCACCTGCAGCATTGCCGGACAAGGCGGTCTCATCGCCCGAGCTCCTCTCATTCAAGGACATCGCAGCGGCGATACGCCTGCGCCGGTCCGCTTGGTCTAGCTCCCGCAATCTGCCGCGCAGCCGGAGCAGCTGCCTGTCGAGCAGCGGAAGACCGGCGTCGATATGGGCCTGAATGTCCGCAGGGATATCCAGCCCGTCCGGAAGCGGCAGGAAAACATGCTGGCCGAGCTGCCAGCCTTCGCGGTATTTGTACAATATTTCGTTCATTTCCCCGTCCAGTACGTCAAAGCCCTTCATGATCGCCGAAATCGCCTTCGCGTCGATGCCCGTATGCAGCTGCAAATGCTCTATGCCGAAGTAACGCATCGTATTCGTCGGGATATGCATCACCTGATGCTGGTAGCGAAGCGAGCGCCCGCATTCGCATTTCGTCAGGGGCGATACCTCGCCGCTGTCCGTAAAGCCGATATAGTCCCATTCCTCGATAAAAGCTTCAATGTCCTCAAATTCCGCTTCCTCGGGGATGAACTGGCATTTTTTGCGCGCCAGCTGGCGGGCGAACAGCGTCCGCCTGCCTCTCACCAGCTCATGGTGAATGAAGCGGCGCTGCTCCTCCGTCAGCCGTCCCATGATTTCGTCCCGCTGCTCTATTGTCAATTCGTACCGCATAGCGCACCCGCACCTCCATCTCATTCTCGTCCGTCTCGGTCCCGCCATTGTCCGCATAGTTTCGTTATACCACATTATAGAGCTGCGAAAAGGATAAGTCATTATCAATACCATTAAAGATTTATGCCCTTTCGAAAGAAGGCCGCTTCCGTATCAACCGGGAAATACCGTTATCCGGGACCGCCGGGCCTATGCAAAAATTTAACTACAGTGAACATTTATGATCCGAAACCGTGGCGGAAGCGGGTAATCCGGGCCAGTTCACCGATGTTCATATTGTTCAGTTGCCACATAATCCCACCTCCATTATCATTCGTGATGACGTTCCGCAAGCATCCTTGGAAACGCATTCATAAATGGGCGATCACCGATGTTGGAGGAGGAAAACGATTGTTGAATATGAAAAAATGGATGTCGACAGCACTGAGCTGCACACTCGCGGCATCCGTCCTGACCGCTGCCGCACCGGTCTACGCTGCGGCGGAGGAAGGCGGAGCGGCCGAGGCCGATTTTACGGAGCAGGAGCTGAAGGCTAACGATTACATTTTGTACTTCGTTAACGCAGGGGATTCTACACCGGCAACGGCGGAAGCCGGAGACAAGCTGGGCTTGTACGCTTCGCTGACCGAGCAGGCCTATGCGGACGATCCGGCGACAGGGAAGGCATGGGGGCTGGTAACGGCGACCAGCGCGGCGAGCGTCAGCGACCAGTCCGCAAAAACGGGAAGCTTAAGATATTATAACGGCCCTCAAGTCAGGGAAAAGTCGCTTGAATATAAATTTGAGCTGCCGGCGGGAGAATACGATATCACCTTCGGCTTCCAGAATCCGTGGAGCGGACGAAGCGTGAACTTGTTTTTGGAGGAAACGAACGTATCGGGAGGCGACCTCGCCATAGGCGGTTCTGGTACACTAACCGAGAAAACGTACCGGAAAATCGGAGTCAGCGACGGCGAGCTGAATGTGCATATTCAGGGACCGGAATCGGCCGCCCTTACGGTTCACAACGACCCGCTTATTAACTATTTGATCGTCAGGCAGAATAGAACCGTACCGCTGGCGGAGCTCGCAAGCAAGCTGGAGGAGGCCCGGACGGAAAGCGGCAATACGGGTTACACGCCTTACAGCGTATCGGTCTTGAACGCGGCTATTGCTGAAGCAGATGAGCTGCTGAAGTCGCTCGAAGACAGCGGGGCCGATATCGCAGAGCCTGCGGTTCAGGAGCAAATTCGCGCGGCGATCAGCAAGCTGTCGGGAGCGATCGCAGCGCTGGCGCTTAACGTTCCGAATACATCCTTCAAGCCGGGCGAAGTGTGGAGGGACACGAACGGCGCTGTCATCCAGGCTCACGGGGCCGGCATCATGTACGATGAGAAAACGGAAACGTATTACTGGTACGGCGAAGACAAAACGAACGGCTACTTGCCGGCGCGGGGCGTGCGGGTTTACGCTTCGAAGGATCTGTACAACTGGGAGGATAAGGGGCTCGCGCTTACCGCGATCGAGTCGATGGTCTCTTTTGAAACCGACCCGCTTATCTCCGGGCTTTACGCCGGAAGAGAGGACAAAGCGGACATCTTGAACGATATCGGGACGAACCGGATCATCGAGCGTCCTAAGGTCATTTATAACGATACGACTAAAAAATACGTCATGTGGATGCATACGGACGGTCCGTCCGCCACGTCAAACGCCAACTACGCGAAAGCGGAGGCAGGCTACGCGCTGAGCGATTCGCCGACAGGGCCGTTCGTCTATCAGGAAAGCAATCGGATGGACAGAGTCCCGGCCGGAGCGACGGACGACGGGCAGCCGAACCAGCCGGGCATGGCCCGCGATATGACGCTGTTCAAGGACGACGACGGCACCGCTTACCTGATCTATTCCAGTGAGGAGAACCTCACGATCTACATCTCCAAGCTGAACGAATCGTATACCGACGTCGTCGGCTGGGACCAGGACGGGGACGGCAAGCGCGACAGCGAATACAAAGCCGTTTACGGCACCGACTACGTGCGTGTCTTCCCGCTTGCCCAGCGCGAGGCGCCGGCGATGTTCAAATACCAGGGCAAATACTATCTAATCACCTCCGGCGCGACAGGCTGGGATCCGAACGTAGGCAAATATACGGTGGCGGATAACATTATGGGGCCTTGGAAGACAATGAGAGAGGTGGCGCCCGGAAGCTCGACGACCTTCAGCTCGCAAAGCACGAATGTCATTCCGGTAGATCCGGAAGCCGGTAAGTTCATCTACATGGGCGACCGGTGGAAAAGCAGCGATTTGGCGGACTCCCGTTACGTATGGCTGCCGATCGAATTCGGCCAAAACGATGAAATCGCCCTGCGCTGGCATGACGAGTGGACGCTGGGCATGCTGGACGGCATGGGACGGGTAACCGTCAACACGGAGCTGCCTGCCAGCGCGAAGCTTGGAGAAGCGCCGCAGCTGCCGTCTTCGCTGAACGTAACGCTGTCGGATGGCCGGACGATCGATACGCCCGTTACCTGGAGCGTGACGGATGAGAGCTTCCTGAAGCCGGGTCCTGTGCTTATCAGCGGCGTGCTGCCTGAGCTGGCGAATAAAAAACTGGACCATCGTCTGTACGTCGTTCCGGACGGCAAAGCGTATTTCGTTCACGCCGGCGGCGCAGCGACGGCGGATTATTTGGATATGACCGGTCTGATGGGAAAGGAGGACGTGCTTAACGGCGATGTGATCGACCAGAAGTACGATCCGGCGAGCGGACAAACCTGGGGTTATGTCGGAGACAGCACGAATGCTTCGGGAACGAGCTCCGGGGATTTATTCGGTTCCCTGCGTTATCTGCTAGGCAATTCCGGCGACGATTTGACTTACAAATTCGAGCTTGAAAACGGAGAGTACGACGTCTATGTCGGCCTGTACGATCCATGGGCGCAGTACTCGAACGGCAACCGCAAGGCCGATATTATCCTGAACGGTACGACCCTGACGTCCAGCTACGTGTTTACGAATGCCCGCGACGTTCTGGCGTACGACGGCGTGAACGTCGAAGCGGGCCAGCTGGAGCTTACGGTGCACCGGTCGGCTGACGCCGGCGCCTCGAGCTCCGATCCGCAGATCAGCTGGATCATGATCGCCGTTCCACCGAAGGCGACCGGTCCGGTAACGGTACCGGTAACCCCGCCGGATGAGGGAGAGGAAGGGGAAGGCGGAGAAGAGCCGTCAACCGGTCCGGGTGAAACCGGGCAGGAGCCCGCTTTTGCCGAGATTTCCGGGCACTGGGCGCTGGGACCGATCAACAAGCTGGCCGAAAAGAACATTTTAGGCGGCTTCCCGGACGGAAGCTTTAAGCCGGACAAACGGATGAGCCGGGCGGAATTTTCAGCCGTTATATTCAGGCTGCTAGGGCTTGAGCCGGACAGCGGACAAGCACCGTTCACGGATACTCCGTCCGACCTCTGGTACAGCCAATATATAAACGGCATTTACGCGCTTGGCCTGGTAAGCGGCTTCCCGGACGGCACCTTCGGACCTAGCCGGGAGATGACGAGGGAAGAGGCGTTTGTCATTTTGTACCGTGCGGTCAAGGACCGGCTGCCGGAAGCAGGGGAAGCCGACAGCTTTACCGACGCCGAAAGCGTATCCGGCTGGGCGAAGGAAGCGATCGAGGCGCTCACGGAAGCCGGCGTCATCGAAGGCTACGAAGACGGCACCCTGCGGCCGAAGGGAACGATTACTAGAGCGGAAATCGCGGCGATCGTCGCGTCTTTCGCTTAAATAGCGGCACGACGTACCGGTCAAGGGCCATTGCCCTCGAACGGTACGTTTTTTATGGAAAATTGTTATATTGATAGGAAAACATTCGATTATTATCGGAAACGATGTTATGATTTAATTAACTATATTCGATGATCAATTGTTAGCAAGTAGGAGGCTATTTACAGATGGAGTACATTAGTACAAGAGGCAACGTTGGCAAAATCGGATTTATCGACGCGTTCATGATGGGGCTGGGCAATGACGGCGGCCTGCTCGTCCCGGATGAGATTCCCGTATTTTCCGAAGCGACGCTGAAGGAATGGCAGGAGCTCAGCTATCAGGAGCTGGTGCTGGCGATCTTCTCGTATTTCACGAACGGAGAAATTCCCGAACAGGATTTGAAGGACATGGTCTACGCGAGCTATTCGACGTTCCGCCATCCGGAGGTAACGCCGGTCCGCAAGCTGAAGGACGATTTGTATTTGCTTGAGCTGTTCCATGGTCCGACCTTTGCGTTTAAGGATATCGCCCTGCAGTTTATGGGCCAACTATATACGTACGTAGCTGCGAAGCAAAATAAGAAAATCCACATTCTCGGCGCGACCTCCGGCGATACCGGCGCATCCGCAATCGAGGGCGTGAAGGGCAAGGATGGCATCAAAATCTGCATTCTGCATCCGCACGGCAAGGTAAGCAAGGTGCAGGAGCTGCAGATGACGACCGTACAAGAGGACAACGTGCTGAACCTGTCCGTAGACGGCAACTTTGACGATTGCCAGCGGATGATCAAGGAGCTGTTCGCGGATCTTGACTTTAAGGAACGCCACCACCTTGCGGCGATTAACTCGATTAACTTCGTGCGGATTTTGGCGCAGACGGTTTATTATTTCTACGCTTACTTCCAGGTGGCGAAGCAAACGGGCGCGAAGCAAGTCAGCTTCAGCGTGCCGACCGGCAATTTCGGGGACATTTTTGCAGGCTATCTGGCCAAGCGTATGGGGCTTCCCGTCGGCAAACTGATCCTCGCAACGAACGAGAACAATATTTTGGAGCGCTTCATTCTGGAGGGCGTTTACAAGCCGGGCGACTTCCGTACGACCTACAGCCCGTCGATGGATATTCAGGTGGCGAGCAACTTCGAGCGTTATCTGTACTACGTGCTCGGCGAGGACGCTGCGCAAATCCGTACCCTGATGGAGCAGTTCAAGACGGAAGGACAAATTGTCATTTCCGGTGAAGCGCTGAGCAAAGTGCAGTCCGAATTCGGGGCGCACGGCGTTCAAGGGGCGGAATGCCTGGACACGATCAAGAGCTACGAGGCAAAAACCGGCTATTTGCTGGATCCGCATTCGGCATGCGGCGTAGCGGCCGCCGACAAATACGGCGACGGGCAGCATCTTACGGTTTCGCTGGCTACAGCGCATCCTGCCAAGTTCAATGAAGCGATCGAGCTGTGCGGCATCGAGCAGTCCTTCCCGGAACAAATCCGGGCCTTGTTCGAGAAGCCGCAGCGCCAGACGCGCGTCGACGGATCGCTTGAAGCCGTCGTTCGCGAGCTTGTCGCGTTTTACGGCTAAGCGGCGGCAACGCATGGAGATATGATAAAAAGGTATGCACCGGCTGCGGAGCCTGATGGTCCGCGCCGGGAGCATACCTTTTTTTGAAATTCTAAGAACGGGTTTTATAGAAGCGTCTCGGCTCCGTCAATGTAGATCTCGGTGCCGGTAATATGGCTGGATTCCCGCGAAGCGAGGAACAGCACCAGGTCGGCGACATTCTCGGGCTGCCCAGGCCCGTGCTCGAGCGGCTGGCTGCCTTCGGGATATTCGACCGGTATTTTTATTTTGTCCAGCTGAGGCGTCGGTTCTGTGCTTTCCCCGATATTCGTCTTGATGGCGCCGGGGCAGATGACGTTCACCCGGATTTTGTAGCGGGCCAGCTCAAGCGCAGCCATCTTGGCGAAGGCCGTCTGTCCGGCTTTGGAGGAGCTGTAGGCGGCAAAGCCAAAGCCGTCGAACTTGCGGTTGCCGTTGATCGAGCTTGTAATGATGATGCTGCCGCCGGACTGCTTCATATGCGGTATCGCATATTTGACGGTCAGGAAGGTGCCCTTCAAATTGGTCGTCAGCGTCTGGTCCCACTCCTCCGGCGGGAAATCCTCGATCGGGGACAGCGTGCCGTTAATGCCCGCGTTCGCAAAAACGATGTCGATGCGGCCGAACTTTTCGGAAATGGCTTCAAAAGCCTGCCGGACGCGCTCCGGATCGGACACATCCGTGTCCACGAATAAGGATTCGCCGCCGAGCTCGCGGATTTGCTCCTCCACGTCCTCGGTCCGGTCGTTGTTCAGATCGAGCAGACATATTTTGGCGCCATGGCTGGCGAGCCTCAGAGCGGCGGCGCGTCCGATTCCGGAGCCCGCGCCGGTGATGACGGCGACTTTATCTTTTACGCGGAGCATTTGATCGTACTCTTGCGATTTTTCCTTTGTAACGCCCATTTAGTATCCCTCCATTGAATACAAATTGAACCAAATTAGTTTGCCAACATCATGCCGGATTATTCCTGTCCGCCTTTGTACTTGTTCTCGCTTGAGGACCGGTGTTTCGTTTCTTCCTTGTTTTTCTCGTCCTCCACTTGAAGCTTCAGATCCTCGACCGGGATCGGATCGACCGTTTGCTGGCTTTTGTACATGTCGAACAGGCTTTCCTTCTCCGTCGGATACTGCTCGGGATGATCCCTTTTTCCCTTGCGCTCCGCCCGGTCAGCGTCCTTCTCGAATTCGTTCATGCTCGTTCACCTCTTTTCATGGTCGTCCCCCCTATTTACCCAGATTCCGCCACCGCTCAAACATTTTTCCATATTCGTCACCCAAAAAAAGCCCGGACCGCCAAAGCGTTCCGGACTTTCTCTCATTTCTCCACGAAAAGATTGATGCTTTTCATGACCGTACCATCCGCCGTCATCGCCTGGAGCTCGGCAGCGCCTTCCTTAACGCCCGTAACGGTAGCGGCGCTGTCTCCGTCTGGGATCACCTCGGCTACTCCGGCATCGCTTATTTTCCAAACGACCTGCTGCTTGGCTCCGTAAGGCAGAACGTCGGCTTCAAGCCTTTGCGATTTTCCTTCACCGAGATGCAGCTTGTTCTGGCTTAACAAAATGCGCAGCGGAGCTTTGCCGTCCGGATTCTCATTCCGCCAAACCGAACGCATCGGGTAGTAAACGCCTTTGTCCAGCGTTACCTTCCCGCCTTCGGCGAACAGCTCAAGCCCGCTGCTCACCGGATTCGGGAAGAGGATGGCGGTCATGACCGCTTCGCCCTCACCTGCGAACACCTCCAGCGTGCTGTCGTCGACGAACAGCCGGAGCTTGATTTTTCCATCCTTAAGCGGGAGCGGGGCGGCCATTTGCTCCGCGAAGCCGGCCTCGAACGAGCTTTCGCCCGAGCGCGTACGGTCGAGCACGAGCTCCTGCTTCGCCGTGTCGTAGCGCAGGAGGGTTTCCTCGCGGGTCCCTTTCCGAAGCTTGACGCCAAACGCTTTCGTATTGTCTTGCGGAGTAAATGTCAGCTCCATTTCGAACGAGGTGCCTTTCAGCCCCTCCAGCGGATGATGACCCGCGGTTAGCGTCTGTTTTTTGAGCTTGCGGGCTGCTCCGCGCAGACGTTCGAGCTCCTTGACCGGCTCCTGCACGAGCCGGATGCCCGCGCCGGTGTTGCGAAGCTTCAGCTCGCGCGGGATCGACATATTCCCTTTCCACGTCCCGGTCGGCAGGGAGAACGGATAACGCCAGTTCGACATCCAGCCAAGCCAGATGCGGCGGCCGTCCTCCGCGGGAATGTCCGAATAGGAGACAGCCGCGTAAAAGTCCTTGCCATGATCCGTCCATAGCTTCTCATATGGCGGATTGTCGTTTTTGAACGTTTGGCCATCGAAGGTGCCGATAAAATATTGGGCTTTGGAGCCCTTCGTTTGCGTATTGTTGCCGATGCTGACGGTGAGCACCCATTTCTTCTCGCCGGTGCCTTCGACCTCAAGCTCGAACAGGTCCGGGCATTCCCATACGGCGGCGTGGGAGCCGTGTCCCGGGCCGAATTCGCCGCTCCATTCCCAGTGCAGCAGATCGGGCGAGCGGTAGAACCATACCTTTTTGTCGACGGAAACGACCATCACCCATGCTCCGGAGGGCTCGTGCCAGAACACCTTCGGGTCGCGGAAATCCTTGACGTTCGGATTCGGGAGGATCGGATTGCCTTCGTATTTGATCCATGTCCGTCCTTTATCCCTGCTATAGGCCAGGCTTTGCGACTGGATGCCGTCTTTGACAGACGTGAAAATCGCGACAAGCCCGGGCTTCCCGCCGAAGAAGCCGGTCGTGTCCTGCCAATCGACGACGGCGCTGCCGGACCAAGCGTCGCCCAGCTCATCCCTGACGATGGCGAGCGGCAGATGCTCCCAGTGCAGCAGGTCTTTGCTTACGGCATGCCCCCACTGGCCGCTGCTCTGGTAAAACTGATGGTACTCCCCTTCAAAATAGACCATGCCGTTCGGATCGCTCATGTTTTTGGTTTCCGGCGACAGATGGTATTGCGGACGGTATTTTTCGGTGTAATAGGACGGGTCGGCATTATAGGCGAAGCCTTCGGGCGCGGCGCTTCCGCCTTGCTGCCCGCTTTGGTCGCGATTCACCGTCAAAATGGCCGCCGCCGCGACGATAGCGAGAATGAGGGATGAGAGCAGGATCGTACTGTTGCGCTTAGAGCGGGTTTTCATGATGGCAATTCCTCCGATTCGTTAGAGTCTTCTGCCATTGTACCGCCGCCCCGCCTAAAAAAAATTCACTTTACTCGGTTTCCGACGTTAGATTATTTCAGTAAGATGGACGTATAGCGTGGGAAAATGTGGGGAGTGATTGAATGCCATTTAAACGTAAAACTTATGATGGTAAGCCGCTCTTGCTGGAACGGGTATCCGAAATGGCTAGACAGTCGGAGTATATCGATTTTAGCGCAGGAAAGGACTTTCTTGGTTTATATTTCGGATATGACGATATTCATTATTTAAATACGCCTCTGGATGCGGTTTCCTTTGCCTGGCCGGGGGCGGACGGCATTCATTTCGCATTTTTGACGGATTTCAGCACGGCGGATTCATTGGAGGAAGCTTATATTGTGAGAGTCGAGCCAATGAGTTTTGATGACCCGGTCAAAATCGTAGCCCGTGATTTTAAAGATTTTTTGCGGCTGCTTTGCTATTATCCGATCGCAATCGAATTGGCACACGCAGGCATATCCGAGAACGATTTCACGGCATTGGCGAAAAGGTATCCGTCATTAATTACGGGTAAGCCTGATTATTATTACGAACAAGGGCGTGGTGTAGCGCAGAAGGTGATCGAGGCGTTTGGACTGGAGCCGTTTGGGGATGTATTTGATTATTTGAGGGATTTACATATAGGGAGACTGAAAAAGGTTGTTTTTCATACATGGGATGGAATCGGAATTGCAGGTGTCCCGGAGGATACAACGTCATTGAAGCGGTTTCCGCTTAAGCGCCAAAAGAATCCGGCTCCCGAGCATGTCCGCGACTACATGTCGACGGCTTCGGAGATTGAGATTCTTGGGCTCATACGGGATCTCCGCTCTATGGGACTTTTTCATCATCAATGGGAATTGATTGAGATTGCGAAGAAGCAGCTGCTGAGCATGGGGTTGAGGAGGGAAGCGGGTAATCTGGATGAGTTCGATGAGTAAATTTTATATGCTGCTGTATGTCAGTCCAACGATAAAATCTATCTTTCTGATGAAGCTGTCTAGCTGTTGAGTTACGGGAAGTTAGTTTTCTGATGCACATAGTGCAGCGGAAACCTGACATGAGAGAGGCTGACGCGAGTTCTGGTGCATTTTTACATCGGATTTCGGCCAAAGTAGGTTGGGGGCGAGAAAATTCGGGAATTCTGATGTACAAAGTGCAGTCTGGTTGCTGAGAAAGATAGAAGTCTGTCGTTCTGATGTACGAAGTGCAGTCTGGTTGCAGAGAAAGATAGAAGTCTGTCGTTCTGATGTACGATGTGCAGTCTGGTTGCTGAGAGAGATAGAAGTCTGTCGATCTGATGTGCAAAGTGCACTCTGGTTGCAAGCTAAATGGATGTATAAATGGCTGCAAGATTAGCAGAAAGTAACAAACATGTAAAAACGGCTACCCCGAGGCCGGCGCTCGAATAAGCGGGCATCAATGGTAACCGTTCATTATTAGAAGGTAACTATACGGAGCCTTCCGAGCTACGCGCGGACGACCGTTGCTTCAACCATCCAGCCGAGCGGGTCCGGCAGCTTGCCCACTTGAATGCCGGTCAGCGTGTCGTAAAGCTTCTTCGACAGCTCGCCGGTATTGCCGCCGTTAATGAGCAGCACGTCATCCTTCCAGTTGAGCTCGCCGATCGGCGAAATGACAGCCGCGGTGCCGGTGCCGAACGCCTCTTCGAGCTGGCCGTTACGGTCCGCCTCGTAGAGCTCTTCGATCGTGATCGGACGCTCCACGACAGGAATGTTCCAGTGCTTCAGAAGCTCAATGATGGAGCCGCGTGTCACGCCGGCCAAAATGCTTCCGTTCAACGCCGGCGTATAGACCGTTCCTGCGATTTTAAAGAACACGTTCATGCTGCCGACTTCCTCAATGTATTTGCGGTGCACGCCGTCGAGCCACAGCACCTGGGAATAACCTTTTTCCTTAGCGACTTCCTGCGCTTTAAGGCCGGCCGCGTAGTTGCCCGCGGTTTTCGCCTCGCCGACGCCGCCCTTTACAGACCGGACGTAATCCGATTCTACGAAAATTTTGACCGGATTGACGCCTTCCTTGTAATAAGCGCCGACCGGCGACATAATGATCATGAAATAGTAATGCGTCGAAGGAGCTACGCCCAGCTGCGGCTGCGTCGCGATGATGAACGGACGGATGTAGAGCGATGTCCCCGGCGCCGACGGAATCCAGTCCTGATCGACCGTCAGAAGCTGCTTCAGCGCTTCGATGGCGTCATCGACAGGAAGCTCGGGCACGCTCAGGCGTTCGTTGGAGCGGTTCATCCGTTCGAAGTTTTTTTGCGGTCTGAAGAGCAGCACCCGGCCGTCATCCGTTTTATACGCTTTCAAGCCCTCAAAAATCGTCTGCCCGTAATGGAAAACCTTTGCCGCAGGGTCAAGCACGATCGGCTGATACGGCACGATGCGCGGCGAATGCCAGCCTTTGCCTTCCTCATAATCCATAATAAACATATGATCCGTATAATAATTGCCGAATCCGAGCTGATCGGCCGGCGGTTGTTGTTTTTTCGTTTTGGTCAGTTCGATTGTAAGTGATTGAAGCAAGCGGTTCATCTCCCTTTACTTATCCTTAATTGAATGCTAACACTTCATGCGCTATATTTAAAATATCTATTTTATTGAAGTGTCATACTTTTACGGTATGGATGAACGGGGTGAAGCGAATGGATTTGCGCCAGCTCAAATATTTTTTGACGATTGCTCAGGAAGGACAGGTTACACGCGCCGCGAAGCTGCTTAACATGGAGCAGCCGCCGCTCAGCAGACAGCTTAAGCTGATGGAGGAAGAGCTCGGCGTAAAGCTGTTCGACCGGGGAGGGAAAGGGCTGACGCTGACGGCCTCGGGTGAGCTGCTCAAGCAAAAAGCCGAATCGCTGCTGCTGCAGTTCGACGAATCGCTGCGGGAAGTAAAGGGAATGGAGGAGGGCGTGCGCGGCGTGCTGTCGATCGGCTCCGTCGTCTCCTGCATCTCCCTGCTGCCGAAGCGCATCGAGCAGTTTCGGGAAAAGTATCCGCAGGTCACGTTCAAAATATCCGAAGGCGACCATTTTTATTTGGGCGAGCAGCTGGAAAAACGGGCGATCGACTTGATCGTCGCAAGGCTGCCTTTCGAGGCGCAGACGCATCCTCAGCAGTATTGCGTGCTGCCGCTGCCGTCCGATCCGTTCGTCGCCGTCATCCCGAGCTCGTGGACGGAGTATTCCGGAAAGCAGGCGATCAGCATGAAGCAGCTGGCCGATTTCCCTTTTATTACATTAAAGACAGACAAAACGACCCGCATGCACGAGCAAGTGGTGAATGAATGCAAGCGCCACGGCTTTGAGCCTAATATCGTCTGCGAATGCTCGAGCGTCGCGATCATCATGTCGCTTATCGCCGGGGGAATCGGCGCGACCGTCTTCCCGAAGTCGGTCATGTCTTCCTTCCCGACGACAGTCGTCAAAATGCTCGACATCGAGGACGCTGATTTTCAGTCCGATGTCGGCATTTTATGGCTAAAGGATCATTACTTGCCGGCGCGCTCGAAGCAGTTTATCGAAAGCTTCCGTTCGGCGCCGTAAGCGGACGCGCCTGGAAATTCCGGAAGCAGTCTCCGAGTCCAAAAAAAGTTTGCAAACCGAACATATGTACGGTATGATGAAATTGCAAAAAGTTAATTTTTGGATAACGGAGGTTGATTTGATGCATAAAGCGGGTCTGCTCTCGAATGAAGTGCTGAGCCGGCGTCTGGACGATTACTGTACGACGCTGTCCCGGCAGGGCTATTTGAACGGCTGCGTCTTGGCAGCCAGTGAAGGGAGAATTGCTTTATGCAAGGGATACGGGATGGCTAATTTCGAGCACGACATCCCGAACACCCCCCGGACGGCGTTCCGCATTGGCTCCATAACCAAGCAGTTTACGGCGATGGCTATCCTGATGATGTATGACCAGAAGCTGCTCGACCTGTATGATCCCTTATCCAAATATATGCCTGAATTTCCCGATGGTGACCGCATTACGATCCATCATCTGCTCACCCACTCCTCCGGAATACCGAACTTTACAAGCTCCGAAGCGTATTGGAGCAACATCAGGCTTGCTTCCGGCATCGAGGAGACGATCGCCTCCTTCGCGGACAAGCCCTTTCTGTTCGAGCCCGGTGAGAGGTTCGATTACAGCAATTCCGGATACGTCCTGTTAAGCGGAATAATTGAACGCGTCTCGAAACTGTCTTACGAGGATTACATTTATCGTACGATTTTGAAGCCGCTCGGAATGATTCAGTCCGGCCATGACTCCGCCCGCAAGCTTGTCAAGAACCGGGCCTCCGGCTATGAATTATGGGGAAGCGTCGTTAATGCGGAATTTATCGACATGTCTATTCCGTCCGGCGCGGGAGCCCTTTATTCCACTATTGAAGACCTGTATATTTGGGGACTTTCCCTACACACTCATCGATTAATCAAGGAATCCACCTACGTGCGCATGACAACCCCTTACATGGAACATTATGGTTACGGTCTGTTCCTATATAATGAAGAAATTAATGGTAGATCCCGCAGGGTCGCTGGGCACGGCGGAGGCATTAACGGCTTTATGTCCGAAATGAAGCATTACCGGGACGAGGACCTGACGATTATCGTGCTGTCCAATCTCGCTTCCAACGAGGTTGGAAGGATATGCACCGCTCTTGCCCGAATTGCGCTTGGCGAAGAGGTTGCACCGCCGCCAAGCTATGAAACGATCCGAGTGCACGACCGCGTGCTAAAGGCGGCGGCCGGCAGCTACTCGTCACCGGACGCACCGGATGCGCCGTTCAGCTTGTCTTACGAGAACGGGAAGCTGTATTTGGCTCAGCGGACTTGGTTTAAAGTTGAGCTTTTCCCTTATAGGGAAGAGTCCGGCATTCTTTTATTTTATCCGAACGGGGTAGAAGGCAAGGTTACCTATACAGATGACGGAGAGCTCAAGAAGCTCCGCATCGAAATGTTCGGCGGCGTAAAAACCGCGATTTGCGAGAGGAGTAACCGCGAAGCTGAGGATATTTTGTTCAATTATAAGAAATAATAATAAGTTGACACTATTATCCTTATTGGTATATTGAATATAAATTCGTTATTATGAATTTATATACAAGTATGCATAGCGGAGTAAGGAGACTAACAAGTGAGAATTTCAATAGAGCTCGTACCGAGAGACGAGAAGGCGCTGAAGTCGGAGCTGTCGCTGATCAAGAGCGGCTTCCCCTCGATCAATACGATTAATATACCGGATTTGACCAGATTTGACCTGAGGAGCTGGGATGCCGCCTGTATGGCGAAGAGCTTCTTCAATCATAGCATCCCGCATATACGGGCCATGGACTTTGACTGCACGGATACGGTTCCGTTCCTCGATGCCTTGGAAGCGTATGCGATCAAGGAGCTGCTTGTCGTCACCGGGGATGTGCCGAAAGACGGCGGACGGACGGTGTATCCGACAACGTGTGTCGATCTGATTGCGAAGCTGAAGAAGGAGCATCCGCATTTGAAGGTATATGCGGCCATTGATCAGTATCGCGGCAGCATCCGTGACGAATACGAATATGTACAGAGGAAGCTGGACGCCGGAGCCGACGGATTTTTTACGCAGCCGTTTTTTGATTTGCGCTTGATGGAGCTTTACGCTGAAATGCTGGCAGGCACGGAAGTATTTTGGGGCGTATCGCCGGTCGTGTCCGAAAAGTCGCAGCGTTATTGGGAAACGAGAAACCGTGTCGTGTTTCCGATAGACTTCGCGCCTACCTTGGAATGGAATATCGAATTTTCGAGAAGGGCGCTGGCTTTTACGAAGCAAACGGGCAATCATATTTATTTTATGCCGATTAAGGTAGATCTGGAGGCTTATCTGGAAGGCGTGTTCGAACAAGTGCCGGTATAAGCGATATTCCGAGAACAATCGGCGCATCCCCGCCATACACTATATCAAATGGGCGAATAGGCATGTAACGAGCAGTAGCTGCCAAAGGACGGCACAGAACCGAGCTGCGCAAAGCTGCAGCTAACGGTTCGTGACCAGCGACAGCCGTTTACGCTTTGGGGGTGGGGTTATGATCATTACCGTTCGGAGGGGAGATTCGTTATGGGCATACGGCCAGCTGTTCCGGATGCCGGTTCAGCTGGTCATTGATTCCAATCCTGACCTGAATCCGGGCGCATTAATGCCCGGACAGACGGTAGAGATTCCGGGATACGTTACGACAGACTACCGGGTCGTCTCTGGGGATACACTGTGGAGGATTGCCGGGACGAAGGGCGTTCCCGTTGATTCGCTGATGCTGCTGAATCCCGATGTGCAGCCGAACGCTCTGCGCATCGGCCAGATCATCAAGATTCCGAGCCGCGTGACGGGCTTGGTCGTACAGACGGCAAGGCCGTATGATTACGCCGATATGGTGGAAGATCTGAATCGGCTGGCCGATCTGTATCCTTTTATGCGACGGCAGTCTATCGGTTCTTCGGTCATGGGAAAGTCTATACCGGAAATCCGGATCGGCCGGGGGCCCAAGCAGGTGCATGTGAATGCTTCCTACCACGGCAACGAGTGGATCACGACCCCGGTGCTCATCCGGTTTCTGAACGAATATTTAATCGCTTTGACAGGCGGCGGAAGCATTCGCGGACTGGCGATGAATCCCTTTTATTTGACGACAACGCTGTCCCTTGTCCCGATGGTCAATCCGGACGGGGTGGATCTGGTCGTCGGCGGGGTGCCGGTTGCGGAGCCTTTCCGCAGCGAGGTTCTGGAAATTAATGGCGGCAGCTACGATTTTAGCGGCTGGAAGGCGAATATTCGCGGCGTTGATTTAAACAATCAATATCCTGCTCTATGGGAACGGGAAGCGGCCCGCGGCCCGCGATCGCCTGCTCCCCGGGATTACGCGGGAACGGAGCCGCTTACCGAACCGGAATCGCAGGCGATGGCGGAGCTCGTGCGCGACAGTAATTTCAGCCGGATCTTGGCATTTCACACGCAGGGCGAGGTTATTTATTGGGGCTTTGAAGGGCTCGAGCCTCCCGAGGCGGAACCGATCGTAAATGAATTCGCCCGGGTAAGCGGCTATCAGCCGATCAGATATGCGGACAGCTCGGCTGGACTGAAGGATTGGTTTATTCAGGATTGGCGGCGGCCCGGCTTTACGATTGAGGTGGGCAGGGGCGTTAATCCGCTGCCGCTGACGCAGCTGGAGGAAATTTACCAGAAGAGCCTGGGCATATTGCTTGCGGCACTCTATATGTAAACCGAAAGGCTGTACGGGATGGAATCCTGCACAGCCTTTGTTTGTTTGTAAGTCCGATTTTCAGTAACTGTAATTCATGTATCTATTTTCAGCCTTTAACTCAAAATGATGAAAATAACTGGATTGGATGTATCTAATTCGAGCAGAACGACGAGTATCGTTACTCTGCCGAGATTTTAGATACACCAAATCCAGTTATTTTTGTTACTTGGGGATAAATGGCACAATTAGCTGTACCTAGTACAGTTATTTCCCAGGCTATGAGCTGGCCGGATCACGTGGTCACGCAGAGGCAAGTCTAAGACACTATCGGTTTCAACTCAGCATGCACGGCTCAGCATGCACGGCGACAACCCATCAACATTCATGTAAACGCATACATGTTGATTTTGTTTTCCCCCTTTTTCCCCGCACGAAGAGCCCGGACGAAAAAGGAAAACAGGAGTGGTAACTTTTGCAGACCGCGATATATCAGGGTTTTCGGCACAAAAATGACACATCTTCTTTGTTGTCAGAAAACTCGGATTAGTTCGACTACATCGATTTAGCCCATAATTAATGCGCTTTCATTCCCGGAACGAAAATGACATATTTACGGTTTTTTCATATTTGGTCTATGGTTGTAGATGTAAGCGCCGGCTCGATCGAAATCATTCGCAGCAGCCGAGGCGTCATTTATGAAACCGGAAAGGGGGATTCTATGCAGGAGATTAAAGGTATACTAACGGGAAGCGCGCTGACAAGGCCGGAACGGGTGAAGAGCCGCGGCTTAAGAAAGGTGCTCCAAAACTGGCAGCTTTATGTGTTCATTGCCCCTGCGTTTTTTTATTTTCTTATTTTCTCGTACGGTCCGATGTATGGCATCCAAATCGCGTTTAAGAACTTCATTCCTACCAAAGGGATCATGGGAAGTCCGTGGACGGGATTCGATCATTTTGTGAGGTTTTTTGAATCCTATTACTTCTGGGACTTGCTTTGGAATACGCTCAGCATTAGCCTGTATGAATTGGCTGTCGGATTTCCGATTCCGATCATTCTGGCGCTGGCCTTCAACGAGCTGAAGAGCGGCTTCTTCAAAAAGACGGCCCAGACGGTCACGTACGCGCCGCATTTTATTTCCGTCGTCGTCATGGCGGGGATGATCATTACATTTCTTTCGCCCTCGACAGGCATTGTCGTACATTTGATCGAATGGCTGGGCTTCGACGCGCCGGATTTCCTGACGGATCCGAAGTGGTTCAAAACGATGTATGTATTCTCGGGAGTGTGGCAAAGCGCGGGCTGGGGCACCATCATTTATTTGGCGGCGCTGTCCGCGGTGGATCCGGGCTTGCATGAAGCGGCGATTATCGACGGAGCCTCGCGCTTCCAGCGCGTCCGCCATATAAACATTCCGACGCTTGTCCCTACGATGACGATTCTCCTGATTTTGAGCATGGGCAGTCTGCTTGGGGTAGGCTTCGAGAAAATTCTATTGCTGCAAAACTCGCTGAACATGGAGTCGTCGGATGTCATATCCACCTTCGTCTACCGTTCGGGTCTGGTAGATGCGCAGTACAGCTTCTCGACGGCTATCGGCCTGTTCAATTCCGTGATCAACGCGATCATTCTGGTTGCCGTGAATCAGATTGTTAGGCGCACCAATGAAAACAGCTTGTGGTAGCAGGAGGCGGGAGAAATGATAAGCGCGGTAAAAGAATCCGGTCGGGATAAACTATTTCTGACTATCAATTATGTATACGTATTTTTGGCCTTTATTATTGTGGCCTATCCGGTCATTTATATGATCAGCGCCTCGATCAGCGATCCTAAGCTGGTGGGCTCCGGCGAAATGTGGCTTTGGCCGAAGGGAATTACGTTCGAGGGCTATCAACGCGTGTTCCAAAATTCGAGCATATGGACGGGTTATGGCAACACGATTCTTTATACGGTGGTAGGAACTGCGATTAATCTATTTGTAACGCTGCCGGCTGCGTATGCGCTGAGCCGCAAGGATTTTGCCGGACGACACTTTTTTATGGGCATGTTCATGGTGACGATGTTTTTCGGCGGCGGCCTGGTGCCGACTTACTTGCTCGTTAAAGAACTCGGAATGGTGAATACGATGTGGGCGATCGTCATTCCTTCGGCGGCTTCGATCTGGAACATTATCGTATCCCGGACGTTTTTCCAGTCCTCGATACCGAAGGAGCTGCAGGAGGCCGCACAGATCGACGGCTGCAGCAACATGCGGCTGTTCGCAAGAATCGTGCTGCCGTTATCGATGCCGATTATCGCAGTTATGGCTTTGTTTTACGGGGTGGGCAACTGGAACAGCTACTTCTCGGCGCTCATCTATTTGAACGAAGCCGACAAATATCCGCTGCAGCTCGTCCTCAGGCAAATTCTTGTCCTTCAGGAGATGTCGGCCCAGGGCGGCGGAGCGCTCGACGCTTCGACGGCGTCGGCTCTCAACAACAAAGCGGAAATCGCGGCGCTCGTCAAATATGCCGTCATTATCGTGGCTACGGCGCCTATTATCGCCATCTATCCGTTCCTTCAGCGTTATTTTGTGCAAGGTGTCATGATCGGTTCCGTTAAGGGCTGATCTTGCTCATAAACCATCTAAAAAAGGGAGAGGGTTTTCGGATGAAAAAGCTACAGAAAGTCTCATCTGCACTGCTCGGTGTCACGCTTCTTGCTTCACTGCTGGGGGCATGCGGCTCGCCGAACGACGAAGGGAATGCAAACGGCGGCAGCACGAACGGCACAGAACCGGCTGAGAGCGGGGCTTCCGGAGTCAGCAAGGAAGGTTTTCCGATCGTCAGCGAGCCGGTCACGCTAAAGCTGATGAGCCAGGACGTCGGCGTCGCGGATTGGAACAAAATGACCGTGCTGCAAGAGATGGAAAAGCTGACGGGCATTAAGCTGCAATTTCAGAATGCGCCGCTCGACAGCTTCGCCACAAAGAAAAATCTCGTGTTCGCGAGCGGAGATTTGCCGGACATGTTTTATGCAGCG
Source organism: Paenibacillus vietnamensis (assembly GCF_020169515.1). Taxonomy (GTDB): domain Bacteria; phylum Bacillota; class Bacilli; order Paenibacillales; family Paenibacillaceae; genus Pristimantibacillus; species Pristimantibacillus vietnamensis. The sequence continues at coordinate 75,791 of NZ_JAHMHW010000011.1, forward strand.
GATCTAAAGCCGGCCGAGCAGGTCACCTATGGCTCCCAAGGTGTACTCATTCCTCTTGAAAAATATATCGACGAAGGTTACGCACCGAACCTGAAAAAGATTTTTGACGAAAATCCGGATATCCGCAAATCGTTTACGACGCCTGACGGTCATATTTACGCCTTGCCGTACATCGACCAAGCCGCCGTGTGGTACCGCAGCCCGATGTGGTATAACGGCAAATTCCTGAAAGCGCTCGGAGTAACGGAGCTGCCGAAAACGACGGAGGAGCTGTACGCCTTCCTGAAACGGGTGAAGGAGGAAGACCCGAACGGCAACGGCAAGCCGGATGAAATTCCGCTCACCTCCGTGAAGCTGGACGACCTGCGCATGTACTTCTTCGGTTTCTGGGGCATGTACGACACGGTTACCTACGTGGATAAAGCCGGGAAGGTGCATTATTCGCCGCAGGAGGAAGGCTACAAGGGTTATCTGACCTTCATGAACCGTCTATGGCAGGAAGAGCTGCTGGACCACGAGACGTTCTCGCAAACGGACGATCAGAAAAAAGCGAAAGGGAAAAACAATCAAATCGCCGTGTTCAACGACTATTTCCCTTACTTCACCCTCGGCGGCGAGCCAAGCGGCGACAATCCGCTTATGACGCCGGTGAAAAGCGAGATCCCGGATACTCCGGTATACGGCAAGCATCCCGGCATTTCGGCGAACGGCACGTTCGCGATCACAAGCAGCAATCCGGCGCCGGAGGCGACGATGCGCTGGGTGGACTACCTGTACAGCTATGAAGGCGCTACGCTGTTCAATCAAGGTCCGGAAAACGTGCTTTGGAAATACAAAAACAAGGAAACGCACGAGAAGGAATGGCTGCCGGTACCGGGCGGCGGCGACCGCGAGGAGTACCGCGGCACGATTACGCCGAACTACGGCATTTTGACGCCGGGCATCAACTCCAGCGAGCTGAGTAAAGGGCTAAGAAGCGAATTCGACTCATGGATTGAGAAGGAAACTGCGGAGAAGCTGGCGCCGATCGGCAAATCGCCGTTCCCTAACGTGTATTTGACGAACGAGGAGCAAACCGAGGCTTCCGCTCTGCTGTCCGACCTGAATACGTATGTTCAGCAGATGGAGGCGAAATTCGTAACCGGCCAGGAATCGCTGGCAAATTGGGACAAGTACGCAGCCCAAATCAAAAAAATGGGCGGCGACCGCATCGTGGAGCTGTATCAAGGCGCGTACGACCGCTGGAACACGGGCAAATAAGCCCGTCCCGTCAGGGGTAAATCGAGCGAAAGCAGGCCAACCCCGGTCATGCTCTATGGCGACCGGGATTGGCCTGTTCTACGTATAACGTGATTTGCCGAAGCGGGACGGCGAAAGGCGAAAACCGGTTTAAGCTTCTTCGTCCGGATCCGCGGCGGCCGTATCAAGCTGGCCGTTCTCCGAATAAAGCTTGCGGTATTGGCCTGGCGTATGGCCGGTTTCCTTCTTGAATTTCCGGATAAAGTTCGGCGTGTCGAGATAGCCGACGCGAACGATAATGTCCTTTAGCGGGTCGTTCGTCGTTTTCAGCAGATGCATCACCTCGTCCAGCCTTTTTTGCCAAATATACTGGATGAAGTTGAGGCCCATCTTTTCCTTGAAGGAACGGCTGACATGCGAAGGCGAGATCGCGAATTCGAAGGCGACCGCCTCGAGGCTGAGCGTATGGTCTCTGTATCGGTCATCGATATAAGCTACGATCCGGTCGATCTGGGACTGCTCTTCCTTCCGGTTGATGCGTTCCACTTGATTGCAAATGCGGGAAGCGAGATTCAGGAAGCCGCTTTCCAGCTCGTCCAGCGAATGGGTATACATCATATTCGGAGTCATTTCCTGAATCAGATTATGGATGCCGAGCTCGGACGCGGTTTTCAGCATCGTGTTCAGCAGGTCGAAGCATATGCAGCGCTTGAGCAAGGCGGACGCCTCCGCGGTTTGCAGGCTCCTGACGGCGGGAACGATGATTTGCGCCGCTACGTCATAGCTGCCGAGCTTCAGGCTCTGGGATAGCTTCATCAGCGTGTTATTCGGAATCCAGAACGTATGGTCCGGCGTATGGAGCAGCTTCTCGAAATACGTAACGGAGCCGTGGCCGCCGGATGCGCGCATTTCGAATGCGGAGCAGGCTTCGATAAACGACTGGTTGAGCTGATCCGGGCTGTCGTAGCAGGTTCCGACACCGATCATGGGGGTGGCGTCATGCGTTTCCAGCAAATTGCCGCGCACGGCTTCGACGATTTGACGGACCTCTGCGTGCGCCGGCTCCGCCCCGTCCGAATCGAAGCTGACCATCAGCGCGAGCTGATCCGGCTGCGGCAGCTCGACGCCGTAGGCATGCGCATGCAGCTCCGGGAATTCGATCTGGGCCAGCAGCTCGATCATATCCTGACGCTCCCGGATGTCATCCTGCGAATCACCGCTGTCGCTCCATCCGATAACCATGACAAAGTGGTGAGAACGGTCGAAGCGGATGCCGAACGCTTCCTGAAGATCCGGCGTCAGGCTCTGCGCATTCCCGTATTTGAGCAGCATGGACAGAAAATGATTACGGGCGTACGGCTCTTGCAGATCGACGCGGGAGCTGTATTCCGTCAGCGCGGTCCGGATCCGGTCCAGCTCGTTGCCGGCTGGGGCGGATGTATCCTCCGGATGCTTCGGCTTCGTTTTGGAGGCTGCAAACTCCACCAGTGTAGAGATCGGCTGGTACTGCATTCTGGCAAGCACGAGGGCAATCGCCGCGCCGACCAGCACGACCGCGCAGAACAGCAGGACGATGAAGCTGCGGACATGCACGACGCTGCTGAAAAATTGCGAGCTCGGCATGACGGTCACATAGGTCCAGCCGTTATTTTCCGACGTGACGGATACGACCGAGTGCGGCTTGCCGCTTAATATTTTCTCATGGATGCCGGGGGCGAGACCGAACAGCGACTTCGCTTCGGCATTCGTCAAAGCTTCTCCCTGCCGGTTGTCGACGAGAATTTGCCCCTTGTTGTCCAGGATGTAGGTCAAGCCCTGGTAATTGCCAAGCACCGAATCGATCAAGCCCGACAGCTCAGACTCCTTGATCAAATACAGAATCGTGCCGTGCGGACTCGGGCTGTTGGGCGTGATCGGAACAAGGTAGGCCAGCATCGTCTCCTCCAGATGGGAGCTTCGGACGACGGTATCGGCCGGACGCATCGTCGGAAATTTGACATCGTTCAGCTGTTGAACGATATCATCCTTGCTCCAGCTCCGGAAGCTGAAGCTGCTTGCGAATACGTCCAGGCTCGACAGGCCCTTCGCGGAATAGATGTTCGGATCCTTGTGGAAATACAGAAACATCTCGCCGATGATGGAGCTCGTCGCTTTATACTGGTCGAGCGCCTCTATGGCTTCTCCGCTGTAGTAGGAATCGTGAACCCGGAAGGGAGTAAGCCGCTGGTCGTAGGAGACGCGCGAGGCGATTTCGCCCAGCTCCTTCATCCGGCCGTCGATAATCGTTTTGGTCTGCGTCAGCTGATTGAGCCGGGATTGCTCGATTTCGGAACGGAGATTGGAAACCGCGTTTTGGTAGATAAAGATCGTCATCAGAATTAACGGGATCAGCAGGATGAACAAGTAGGACCAGATATATTTTAAAAACAGCCTGGATTTGAAATAGTTCCGCTTCACGTTTTCTGCCCCCTGTAGTCTGCTCGTCTTTTTGTTTGATTGTTATCATACCAGAAAAATATCTTTTGGACATAGGAGAAAAGAGAGGAGCAAAAAGCGTTATGCAAAAATGGTTCGAGGATGCCAAGCTGGGCATTTTCATTCACTACGGCATTTATGCCGTCGACGGAGTCGCCGAATCCTGGTCCTTTTATAACGGCCGAATCACTTATGAGGACTATATGAATCAGCTGGAAGGCTTCACGGCTTCCCGTTTCGATGCGGATCATTGGGCCGATCTAATCGAGAGGTCAGGGGCGAAATACGCGGTGCTGACGACGAAGCATCATGACGGGGTGGCGCTGTGGGATACGCAGTACAGCGATCTGAACGTCGTGAAGCGGACGCCGGCAAAGCGCGATATCGTGAAGGAATACGCGGAAGCCGTTACGGCAAGAGGGCTTCGCCTCGGCATGTACTATTCGCTCATCGACTGGTCGCATCCCGATTATCCGAGCGTATTCGAAGGCGGGAAGGTGCCTGCGGATTTGAGTACGGTCAACAAGTATTCGAGTCCCGTTGACGGCGTTCAGGACGAAGCGAAATGGCAGAGGTTTCTGCAGTTCAACAACGACCAGCTGCGTGAAATCATGACAGGCTACGGGAAGGTCGACTTGCTTTGGTTCGACGGGGATTGGGAGCGGAGCGCCGCACAGTGGAATTTGCCGGATTTCAAGCAGTACCTCAGGTCCTTTAATCCCGATCTCATCATCAACTCTCGCCTGCAGGGCCACGGGGATTACAAGACGCCGGAGCAGGGCCTTCCAATTACGAGGCCGGAGGGGCCGTGGGAGTTCTGCACGACGATCAACGGCTCATGGGGCTATGTCGGGACGGACAACAAATACAAATCGCTGAACCAGATTATCCGCATGTTTTGCGACTGCATCTCGATGGGCGGCAATATGCTGCTCGACATCGGACCGATGGAGGACGGAACGGTCGACAAGCGGCAGGAGGATATTTTGCTCGGTCTCGGCGAGTGGATCCGGACGCATGCGGAAGCGGTCTACGGTACGGACGAAGGCATCATGACCCGTTATTACGCGGGCGGCAGCACCGTCTCGAAGGACAGAAAGACGTTATATCTGTTTGTTTATGACGATCCGAAAGAGAACGTATGCCTGAAAGGCCTCAATAATCCGATTCAAAAAATTACCGCGCTCCATTCGGGCAAGGAGCTGACCCATGAAATCCACGGCGGCGTGCCATGGTTCCAAATTCCAGGAACGACATGGATTAAGATGACGCCGGAGGACGCGCACAATCAGGTCACCGTGCTCAAGCTCGAATTCGACGAAGAGCTGAGCATGTACGGCGGCTCGGGCGCCGTCGTCACGCATAACTAGCTGGAGGGGATCACATGAAGCACAGTGCAGTGCCGGAGCCGGTAATCGAATACGCTCCGAAGCATTATATATGCCGGCGCGCCGTAGGGCCGGCCGTCATCGACGGCCGCATCGACAAGCCGTTTTGGGCCGCGGCCGACTGGACGGACGAATTCGTCGACATCGAAGGCGACCTTCGGCCGAAGCCGGTGAAGCGGACCCGCGTCAAGATGCTCTGGGACGACGAGTATTTTTATTTTGCCGCGGAATTGATGGAGGACCAGATTTGGGCGACGCTTACGGAGCGGGATTCGGTTATTTTTTACGATAACGATTTTGAAATTTTTATCGATCCTGACGGCGATTCGCATCAGTATTACGAGTTTGAGATCAATGCGCTGAACACCGTCTGGGATTTGCTGCTGGTCAAGCCTTACCGCGACGGGGGGCCTCCGGTGAACGGATGGGACATTAACGGGCTGAAGACGGCGGTGCACATTGACGGCGAGCTGAACCGGCCGGGGGCGGCGAATAGGAAGTGGACCGTCGAGGCGGCATTGCCCTGGAGCAGCCTGCGCGAGTGCGCGGCCGAAGGGCGCCGTCCCGAGCCGGGAGAGTTCTGGCGCGTCAACTTCTCCCGCGTCGAATGGCGCGTGGAGGAGCGGGACGGCGAATACCGCAAGGTCGTTAATCCGGACACGGGGAAGCCTTACCCGGAGGATAACTGGGTATGGTCCCCGATGGGCCTGATCAATATGCATTATCCGGAGCTGTGGGGCTATGTCGTGTTTGCGGATGCGGAAGGACCGGATTCGTTCGGGCTGCCGCCGGATGAGCTTATCAAGTGGGAGCTGCGCAAGCTTTATTACCGGGAGCGCAATTACTTCGCAAGCCATGGCGAGTTCACGAGCGACGCCGGACGGCTGATGAAGGATGACGAGCGGTGGAGCATTACGCCGGTCATCGAGACGACACGCACGTTATTTCAAATTTCAGCGCCGTCGGCGGATGGAAGGTCTACCTTCTGCATCCGGGAAGACGGCAAGCTGTGGAGGGAGTGAAGCCGAATGTTACGGACCTCTGTATTCTCAATGGATCAGGGAACGATGGAGCTGATCGAGCGCAAATTCCGCGAGAAGCAGCAGATCGCTCAGGCGAGGGCGGACGAGCTGTTCGGCATTTTCCGGGAGCCTTTGACCGAGGAAGAGATGTGGGCGCTCAAATATTTGTTTGCTTTTATGCCGGTCAACGATTTGGCCGATTACGACGGCGAGCTGTTTTTGAGCCATGTGCGCGAGACGCTGGCCATCCGCAAGCAGGCTCCATGGGGGGAGCGGGTGCCCGATCGCCTGTTTTTGCATTTCGTGCTGCCGTACCGGGTCAATACGGAAAATATCGAGGATTCGCGCGGTATTTTGCACCGGGAGTTGGCAGAGCGCACGAGGAATTTGTCGATGGCGGACGCCATCCTCGAGACGAACTACTGGTGCCACGAGAAGGCGACGTATACGGGAAGCGATTTGCGGACGGCTTCGCCTCTTACGATGATCCGCGCAGCGCGCGGCCGCTGCGGGGAGGAGTCGACGCTGACGGTTGCCGCGCTCCGCAGCATCGGCATTCCCGCCCGCCAGGTGTATACGCCGCGCTGGGCGCATTGCGACGATAACCACGCATGGGTGGAGGCTTGGGCCGACGGCACCTGGTATTATATCGGCGCCTGCGAGCCGGAGCCGCGGCTGAATCAAGGCTGGTTTACGCCGCCTGCCCGGCGCGCTATGTTGATCAACACGCGGATCTTTGCCAATTATCCGGGTCCCGAGGACATTACGCTGGCTGATGAATGGTTTACGGAAATCAATGTTTTGTCCGGCTATGCGCCTGTGCGTACCGTCACTGTTGCGGTGAAGGACGAAGAGGGAGTGCCGGTGAGCGGAGCCGACGTTCATTTTGAGCTGTACAATTTTGCCGAAATGTACCCGATTGCAACGCTGCCGACGAACGGGCAAGGCGAGGCGGCCTTCAAGACGGGGTTCGGGGATCTGATGATCCGCGCGGTGAAGGATGGACGGTGGGGAGAGCGGAAGCTTGCGGCGGAAGGCGGCGAGCGCATCGATATTGTGCTGGACCGGACGGAGCAGCAGACGGGGATCGCAGACTTTGATATGGTTCCGCCGCCAAGCCTGGAGGGAGCGGCTGCCGGGCCGCTTCCGGAGGAGAAGCTTCAGCTCCATCATGCCCGTCTCGAGGAAGGAACAAAAATCCGTTCGGGGTACGAGCAGACCTTCCTGAACGAGGAAAAGGCTGCGGAGCTTGCCCGGACCGCCGGCCTTCCGGAGGAGCGGGTATGGGACGTGCTGCGCAAGGCGCGCGGGAACGGCCGGGAAATCGCCGCGTTTCTTCAGGAGCGCTCCGGCGAATACGGACAGTGGCCGCTCCGGCTGCTGGAGAGCTTGAACGAGAAGGATCTGATCGATACGTTCCGTCCTGCGCTCGACGACCATCTGACCGGAGCCCTGTCGCAGCGCGGCTTGCTGCCGGATGAACTATTCATCCCATATTTACTCTGTCCGCGCGTGCTGTACGAGATGATCGTGCCGTACCGGCAGTTTTTCCAGGAGGCATTCACTGCGGAGGAAGCCGCGGCGTTCCGGGCGGATCCCGCTGTGCTTGCCCGCAGGCTGGATACGGAATGGGAGGTGCGCGGGGATTTGCCGAATCTGAAAGGGAAGGGCAATCCGGTTGGCACCTTCAGGCTCGGGAAGGGGGACCGCGTGTCCCTGGACATTCTGTTCGTGGCGATTTGCCGCAGCTTCGGCATTCCGGCCCGTCTGCATCCAAGCGAACAGACGCCGCAGTACATGACGGACGGGCGCTGGCAGACGGCGGTATTCGCGGGCGGAGCCGGTCTGCCGGCGGAGAAGAAGAAGAGCGGCACGCTGCGCTTGCTTAAGGATACCGGAGCGGATGCGGAAGCGCCTGCACCCTCGTATTCCGAAAATTTTACGTTCGCCCGGCTGGAAAATGGGATTTATAAAACGCTGACGTTCCCGTACGGCAAATCGGATCTCGATGAGGAACCGTTTGAAGTCGAGCCGGGCTCCTACCGGATGACCTCGGGCATCCGTCTGAAGGACGGGACGGTTCTGGGGCGGTTTACTTATTTCACGGTCCGGGCCGGCGAACTGACGGAGGTTCCGATGACCTTCCGGGCGGCGGCGGCGGACATTCCCGTCCTTGGCTCCGTCGATAGCGGCCGTATGCTGACGCTGCCGGACGGAACCGTAAAAACGCTCGGAGAGCTTACGGGAGCGGGCGGAGCAGTCGTTGCCTGGATGGAGCCGGAACGGGAGCCGACCAAGCATTTGCTCCGTGAGCTCGGCGAGCTGGCTTCGTCCTACTCGGAGCTCGGGGCTCCGCTCGTTCTTATTGCAGGCCTGTCTGAGAAGGCGGCGCCTTCTGACGCGGCCGGCAATTCGGCGCTGCCATCTTGCACGGTAAGCGTCAGAGATGCCGCCTCCGCTCCGCTGCCGGACATTTTCGAACGGCCCACCGCTAACGAAGCGGGCTTCCCGCATCTGCTCGTGCTGGACGGCCGGGACCAAATTCGTTACGCGGCGTCGGGCTATAAGATCGGCATGGGGAAGGAAGCGCTGCAAATTTTGGCCGGTGTATACCGGCAGCAAACGGAAGAGGGGAGCGATAGCTGATGGAGAAATCAAAATATATTGCGGCGGGTTACATCTCAGATGCTAATCTGGCCGAGATTACACGGGAAGATTTAGAGAAATTGACGCACCTGAATATCGCCTTCGGACATGTCCGCGGCGATGAGATTGTGACGGAGCATTTGAAGCATAAAGAGCGGCTTTGGGAGATCAAACGCGAGCATCCTGATCTTACGCTGCTGTTGTCCGTCGGCGGCTGGAGCGCCGGAGGTTTTTCCGAAGCGGCATCCACCGAAGCGGGAAGAGCGCGGATGGCGGCTTCGTCGGTGCGCGTCTTGAACAACCTTCCGTTCGACGGCATCGATCTGGACTGGGAATACCCTTGCTACGGGGAAGCCGGCATCGCGTCAAGTCCGGACGACAAGACTAACTTTACGCTGCTCTTGAAGGCGATGCGGGAAGCATTGGACCGCAAAGGCGGGGAGGACGGACGGCATTATCTGCTTACGATTGCGGCCGGAGCCGATCAGTATTACGTGGACGGCACGGAGATGGATCAGGTGCAGCAATACCTGGACTTCGTCCAGCTGATGACCTACGACATGCGCGGAGGGTTTCAAATTTTGACGGGGCATCATACGAATTTGTATACGCCGACCGGCGATTTGTTCCGCATCAGCACGGACGCTAGCGTCAATCTGTTCGTCCGCGCCGGCGTACCCAAGGAGAAAATCGTCATCGGAGCGGCGTTCTATTCGAGGATCTGGCAGCAGGTTCCGGACCGGAGCAGCGGGCTTCACCAAATGGCGGGCAGCACGGGCGGGTACGGGCCCGATTTCACGGCGCTTGCGTCGGACTACATCGATAAGAACGGTTATGTACGGCATTGGGACAACGAGGCCAAGTCTCCGTATCTCTACAACGGCTCCAGCTTCATCTCGTATGATGACGAGGAATCGCTGCTGCACAAGTGCAGCTACGTCAAGGAGAGCGGGCTTGCCGGCATCATGTTCTGGGAATACGGCTGCGACAGGACGCACCGGCTGCTGGATGCCATTTACCGGGGGCTGAACGAGCGGGCGTGACGAAGGTAATCTTTTGGGCCGGAGGAACCAGCTGCTAATAGAGGATAATTTAGGATTAGAGAATTCTCATTATATTCTCATAAAAGACCTCAAATGGCTAGTATTACTAGATTTTTATTCTCATAGGAATAATTTAGGTAAGCCCAAAACTGATATATTTGTTACCAACTCAACTATGGGAGGTCAACAAGTATATGAGTCTATCGCATCTGGGCAAAAAGGTCATCATCGCTGGAATTTGTGTAACGATTGGACTATCGACATTCAGTATCGGGCCGGTTCCGTTCGCCTCCAAGGCGGAAGCTGCCGTAACCTATGAGACGACGGTCATTTACGGGGTCAATCTGAGAGCCGCGGCAAGCACAAGCGGTACGAAGATCCGCCTTCTCTCGAAGGGAGAACAAATTAACGTCATTTCCAAGGTGAACAGCTACTGGCTGAAGGTCAGCACTAAAGACGGACGGACAGGCTACATATCGGCAAGCTCCAAATATACGAATTACAACAGCGGCAGCACGGGAAGCAGCACACCAAGCACTAGCGTGCCTTCCAGCGGCAGTACGAAGGCGGATAAGGTCATCAGCCTGGCCCAAAGCTACATCGGGCGCGTCAGCTACGATTACGGCACGCGGAATACGAGCCGCCTGATCTTTGACTGCTCGTCATTCACGGAATTTATTTTCGCCAAGGTCGGAGTGGATTTGAAGTGGGGGACAAGGCTTCAGAAAAGCCAAGGTACGGCTGTGAGCAAAAGCAATCTCCGCAAAGGGGATCTGGTTTTCTTCGATACGATCGGCTCGAACAACAAAGTTATTAACCATGTCGGCATCTACATGGGCGGCGGGAAAATCATCCACAACACGCCTTCCGTGGACGGTGTAACGATCAGCAGCCTGACCTCCGGCTATTGGGCAGGCCGTTATGTAAGCGCGCGTAGAGTATTGTAATTTCGAGGCTCCGTTCCTTTTGGGACGGGGTCTTTTTTTATCGATTACCCCGTATCGACGAAGGTGAAACATGCTTGTGCTTTTTGAACGTCCGGCTGAAATAATAAATATCGTTAAATCCGGTAGCGGCCGCGACCTCCGAAACGCTGAGCGGACTGCGCCGGAGCAGATCGTCCGCTATGTTCAGGCGCGTCGTCGTAATGTATTCCGTCACCGTGCGTCCGCACAGCTCCTTGAACAACCGGCTGAAGTGGAAGCGGCTGAGTCCGGCTATGCCGGCCAGCTGCTCGACCGAAAGCTCGTCCTTGAAATGGCGGTCGATATAGTCGAACACCGGAGCGAAACGCTCGACGTTTTTCATCCGCTCGGCATGCTCGTCCTGCGTCAGCACGGTGCCGACGTACCCGCGGATCAGCAGGGTAAGCAGCCGGTACAGCTCGGATTTGATCGCAAGCTCGTAGCCGATTTCGCGCTGCTCCAGCTCCCGGATGATCGCATGCATGCAAGCCGCCGCACTTTCGTCGCTGCCGATATAATTGCGCAGCAGCAGCCGGTTTTGCGTAAGCGGGGTGATGAACTTCGTCTCCGCAGCGTCGGCCGACTGGCTGTGAAGCAGGGAGACGTCGAAGATGAGCGCATAGTAAAACAATTCGGGCGACGCGCTTACGCCGTAATGCAGCTCGTTGCTGTTGACCGCGATCAGGTCGCCGGCCGACGCGCTCATCGAAGCGGAGCCGCATTCGATGAGCGCTTCGCCTTTTACGAAGAACAAAAATTCAAGATGCCGGTGCCAATGATGGGGAAACAGAACGCCTCCCTGCTGGCTGAAGCCGATGCGGTGAAGCTTGATTGGAAATTGCGGATCGGGCATGTCCATCGGCTCGCGAAGCGATTCGTATTTTTCCACGTTAGCAAACTCCCCTCCTCTCTGATAGCACAATCGTACAAACAAACCGCACACGTCTGCATGGAGCTGATGCTTGAATTCATTATAATACGAAAGTACAGGGACGCAAAAACGCTCAAAGGAGAGATTTATTGATGAAGCCGGTACAGGTTGCGGTTATCGGAGCAGGCTCGATCTCGTCTTGCCATTTGGATTCTTATCGGAACAACCCGAATGCAAACATATATGCCGTTTGCGATTTGAACGGGGAACGCGCGGCGAAAGCGGCCGAAGCATACGGCGCCGCTCACATTTACACAGATTACCGGGAGCTGCTCGCAGACCCGGGCGTTGAAGCGGTCAGCATCTGCACGTGGAATAATACGCATGCGGAAATCAGCATCGCCGCCCTTGAAGCCGGCAAGCACGTTCTTGTGGAAAAGCCGCTCTGCCGTACGGTAGAGGAAGCTCTTAAGGTGCAGGAAGCCGTAGAAAAAAGCGGCAAGCTGCTGCAGGTCGGCTTCGTCCGCCGTTATGACGCGAATGCCCAGCTGCTGCGCGCGATGGCGGACAGGGGGGAGTTCGGCGGCATTTATTTCGCCAAAGCTTCTACGCTCAGGCGCCTCGGGAATCCTGGTGGCTGGTTCTCCGACATCGAGCGCTCCGGCGGCGGACCGCTTATCGATATCGGCGTACACGTCATCGATTTGTGCTGGTACATGATGGGCCGGCCGAAGCCGGTTACGGTCAGCGCGAACACCTACCGCAAGCTGGGCAACCGTTCGAATGTCCGCAACCTGTCGTTTTATAAAGCGGCGGACTACGATGCGGAGCATAACACGGTCGAGGATATGGCGAACGCGCTGGTCCGTTTCGAGAACGGGGCGTCGCTGCTCGTGGACGTCAGCTTCACGCTTCATGCGAAGTCGGACGAAACGGCAGTGAAGCTGTACGGCGAGAAAGGCGGCTTCGAGATCGATCCGGAGACGGTGATCGTCACGGAGCAGAACGATACGATATTGAACGTATTTCCGCAGACCGATCATAAAGGCTTTCATTTTGCAGGCGCCTTCCAGAACGAAATCGACCACTTCGTCGATTGCATCCGGCAGGGCAAGCAGCCGATCAGCCCGGTTGAGGACGGAGTCGAGATCATGAAAATATTGGCGGGCATTTACGAATCGGCAGCCAAAGGGGCGGAGGTGCGGCTATGAAGCTGGGGGTCAGCACGTACAGTTTGTATCAGGCGCTGCAGTCGGGGGAGATGTCGGTCCGCGATGTTATCTCGTATATTGCATCGATCGGCGGCGAGCATGCGGAAATTGTACCGCTCGGCTTTAATCTGACGGAGCAGCCCGAGCTGATCGGGGTCATCAGGCAGCAGGCGGAGGAAAGCGGCATCGAGCTGTCGAACTACGCTGTCGGCGCCAATTTCTCCGGCCTTGCCGATGAGGAGTTCGCGGCGGAGATCGAGCGGTTGAAACGGGAGGTCGATATTGCGGCCGCGCTCGGCGTGAAGAAAATGCGCCATGACGTCGCCTCGTCGCCGGATCTCACGATCGCCCGCTTTCTCTCGGAGCTGCCGCGGCTCGCGGAAGCCTGCCGGATCATCGCGGATTATGCGGCTCCGCTTGGCATTACGACCAGCGTCGAGAATCACGGCTATTATATCCAGCACAGCGACCGCGTGCAGGCGCTCGTCGGACTTGTGGACCGGCCTAATTTCAGGACAACGCTGGATGTCGGCAATTTTCTGTGCGTCGATGAGGATCCGGCCGTTGCGGTTCAGGCGAACATCGGGATCGCATCCATGGTGCACGTCAAGGATTTTTATTACCGCAAGGGAACGGCGACACTCGGAGAGGGCTGGTTCGGCACGTCCGGCGGCAATTGGCTGCGCGGCGCCATCGCCGGACACGGCGACATCGATATGCCGCGCGTGCTGCGCATCGTGAAGGAGAGCGGCTATGACGGTTATATTTCCATCGAGTTCGAAGGGATGGAGAACTGCAAGACCGGCACGAGGCTGGGCTTTGAAAATGTAAAGCGTTTGTGGAACGAAATTTAGCTACAAAGGAGCGGATCATGTGACGTTGCCAATCGTATCGAATAAAATCGGCGTCATCGCGGACAGTTTTCAAGCGGGGGTCAAAGAAGGGCTGCTGAAGGCGAAGCAGGTCGGAGCGGAAGGCGTTCAAATTTACGCCGTGCACGGGGAGCTGGATCCGGACGGGCTGAGTGCAGCTGCGCGAAAGGAATGGAAGTCGTACATCGATTCGCTCGGGCTGGAGGTATCCGCGCTCGTCGGCGACCCCGGCGGCCATGGCTTTCAGGACCCGGAGCAAAACCGCGCCAGAATCGATAAATCCAAGCGTATTATGGAGCTCGGCATGGAGCTCGGGACCAACATTATTACGACGCATATCGGTATCGTGCCGGCCGACAGCAGCAGCCGCATTTACGAGACGATGCATAACGCCTGTGAGGAGCTTAGCCGGTTCGCGAATGAAATGGGCGCCTATTTCGCGATCGAGACCGGACCGGAGACGGCCGCCCATCTGAGGTCCTTCCTCGACGGGCTTGGCACAAAAGGGGTTGCGGTTAACTACGATCCGGCCAACTTCGTTATGGTGACGGGCGACGATCCGGTACAGGGCGTGTACACGCTGAAGGATTATATCGTGCATACCCACGCCAAGGACGGCGTCAAGCTCGGCCCCGTCGATCCCCGGGACGTTTATGGCGAGTACGGCTACGAAGTATCGATGGATCACGCCGACATTGCGGCTATGGCGGAGTCCGGCTCCGGCTTCCGCGAGGTTCCGCTTGGCGAAGGCAGCGTAGACTGGCCGGCTTACCTGCGCGCGCTTCAGGACATCGGCTATACGGGCTACCTGACGATCGAGCGTGAGGTCGGAACCGATCCGGAGGCGGATATCCGCAAGGCGGTTCAGTTTCTGAAGGCGTTTAGAGGGTAGGGGTGCTGCCGTAACGTACCGCAAACCATTGATGTGTTGGCGGAACAGGGTCGCTCGGCTGATGGGAGATGCCAGTGCGTTGAGCGTCGGCTGGCTTTGCGGACTCGCGTTCCGCTATCTCGCTCAAAATCGCCGATTTCACCATTCTGCGGACCCACGTTCCTTTATTCGCCGAAATTGACTCTCTGGATACTAACTTTCCGCCGAATAACGGATCTGTTGTCCGTCGATCCGAGTTTTTCGCCCTCGTACGCAGCATTAGCGGAACTACGGTCCATCGCAGTTTGCGGCGCCATAACGTACCACAAACCATTAAAGAGCTGGCGGATACAGGCGCTGCGGCTGAAGTGTGCGATGCCGGTGCTTTGAGTGTCTACTTGGCGGACTCACATTTCGCTATTTCGCTCTACGATTTCCGACGTGGAACAATTAAGTGATAGTGCTCTATGTATGGACTTACGATCAGCGTCTGTTGCTGTTGAATCATTCGAATCACCATCTCCCTATGATGACTTAATTAGACAATGAAAAAGGTACAGCCTCCTCCTATTTTTTGAGGGACTGTACCTTTTTACATCATGGGGACTTTTTCAGCGGCCTCTTTGCTCAGGCTTCTTTTTGCATTGTATTAGATATGGTATACTGAGATGAAGAACGAGTAGGGAGTGATGGTGGTTATGGCCAAAAAAATGGACCATGAGACAGTCATCCAGTTAAAAAGTATTTTGAAAAAGCTAAATGTCAGTAACCAAAAAGTCCTAATTGATCTTCAAAATGAAACGCTTGAAATACAAGAAGATGACATGGGTATTGAAGATCTGTTGGAGGCTGCAGGAACACTGTCGCAAGAACGGGCAAATGAATTAATGAGTGATGTGAATAGAGCTCGTAAGGAATGGGATTGATGAAGGGATACTTGTTGGATACGAACATAGCCATTGCAATATTGAGTAACGAATCTCGTGTGATTGAGTTTATTCAACAGGCTTCACGTGACCGATTGAAGATGTATTTCTCGGTCATAACAGAGTGTGAGGTTTTTGCAGGGCTAAAGGATGACGAACATTTACGAGCAGCAAAGTTATTTGGGAATGGGCGAGTCATTGAAGTTTCATCAGAAATTGCTAAAACAGCCGGATCCTTACGGAGGACTCAAAGGGAGCAAGGACGGAAACTAAAAACGCCCGATGCTCTTATTATTGCTTCGGCTGTGATTGAAAACTTATGTCTTGTTTCAAGAGACCACGATATGAAATTCGTGAAAGAAGAGCTGAATATAAATGTGCTAAACATCTAATTCCCGCCTCTTGCTGTTGGAGTGCGGGATTTTTGTTGTGGTCATTTACATCGTCGAGTTTACCCTGAATTACGAAAGTAACGCCTTATAAAGACATAAAAAAGTGCCCTGATCTTTGGTAGAATGCTGTTTGTCGGAACAACATCACCCAAAGAGAGGAGCACCTTATTGAGGCCGCTGAAGAACTTGTTGTTTTCGGAGCTCCCTCCATGAATTTCGTATAAAAAACTGTACCTTTTTACATCATAGGGACTTTTTCAGCGGCCTCCTCCGAAAGGGGGTTTTTTTCATTAGAATTGTGGGACTTTTTTCATAATGGGAATAGCCATAACGCCGTCGAATCTTGTAAAATAATGCTAGGTTAAGCTTCTTAACATGGGAAGGGGTATGGCGTTGAATCGTTTGTTGACGAGGATGGTTTTATTTTTCTCCTGTCTGATATTGGCGGCTGGGGCGGTGCTTGGCATTACGATTTACCGGTCGTCGACGGGGCTGGTGGAGAGCTCGCTCGGAGCGCAGGCGCGGCTTGTCGCCGAGAATGCGGCCAAGCTGATCGATCCCAAGGAATATGCGAAGCTCAGCGTGGAGGCTGGTGAAACGGAATATTATTCGAAGCTCCGCGCCCAGCTTAATGAGCTCCGTGAAACGAACGGCTTGAAATATTTGTACACCCTGGCGAAAAAAGAACAGGACGGCAAATCTATCTACTACTATATGGTGGATGGCGCGCCTCTTGACGTGGACAGTGAGGATTTTTCGGCGATGGGCGATCCGGAGGAGAACGAGTACCCGGGCATGGTGAAGGCGTTCGAGGAGGGCAAGCCGCAAACCGGCGAGCTGACGAACGATCCGGACTACGGCGCCACGATAACCGCGTACGTGCCCCTGACAGGCGCGGACGGCAAGATGATCGGCGTTGTCGGAGCGGATTTTGACGCAACGGCCGTTTACGCGCTGATGGACAGCAACAGGAAAACGACTCTGTACGTGACTCTTGGCGTTATCGCGGCCGGCATTTTGCTCGTCGTGCTGCTGGCAAACTATTTGACCAGGCCGCTGCTGCAGCTGACCTCGCAGGTCGCCAAGGTGCGCGAAGGGGATATGACAGTCGTCATTCCTATGACGCGCAAGGACGAAATCGGCCATTTGGCGCAAACGTTCCAGCAGCTGGTTACGAACACACGAACGGTCATCCGCGGCATGCGGGACAGCTCGGAGCGGCTGCTTAAGGCGTCGGAGGGCGTCTCGGAGCATGCGAGAAGCACGACGGAGGCGAGCCGCCTGATCGCGTTAAGCATGCAGGACGCTTCGGACGGAGCCAATACGCAGGTGCTTCGTTCTGCGGATATGACGAAGGCGGTCGAGGGCATGACAGACAGTATGCTCCGTATCACCGAATCCACGGCAATCGTCGCCGATGTGGCGCAGGAGACGATGGAGCAGACAGGGAAGGGACATTCCTTGATCAAACAAGCGATGTCGGAGATGGAAACGGTGAACGATACGGCGGCTCATATGCTCAAGGCCACGAAAAGGCTGGAGAGCCGGTCCGGAGAAATCGGCGAAATTACAAACGTGCTTTCCGCCATTGCGCAGCAAACGAACCTGCTCGCGCTGAACGCGGCTATCGAGGCTTCACATGCGGGCGAGCACGGCAGAGGATTCGCGGTCGTAGCCGCTGAAGTGCGGAAGCTCGCGACGCAATCGCATGAATCGGCCGCGCAGATCGGCGAGCTGATCGCGACAGTGCTCGAGCAAACTTCCCAGCTGTCCTCCGGTATGGAATCGAACAGCGCGAAAATAAGCGCCGGCCTGCACTTGGTCAGGGACGCAGGAGCCTCCTTCCATTCGATACTGACGGGACTGGAGAAAGTGAACGAGCAGCTGCAGGAGGTATCCGCCGCATCCGAGCAGGTGTCCGCGGAGTCCGAGGAGGTGGCGGCTTCTGTCGAGGAGATGGAGCGGATCTCGCGTCAGGCTGCCCTGCACTTTGAAGGCATCGCGTCGAATTCGGCAGCGCAAATCGTTTCGATGGACGAGGTCAGCACTTCGGCGGAATCGATGCGGACGATGTCAAACGAGCTGACGGAGCTGAATAAGCGCTTTATTGTATAAGCCGGAAGGCCGTGTTTCATTCACAAAATTGATAAGTCAAATCACTGTAAAGGTATAGGAATAAGGTGCGCTTAAAGTTATAATGGATTTTAGTGTATAATGACTCTAGTCAAAAATAAAACGAATAAGGAGTACTCGAAATGACTAAAACGCTTATTTTCGGGCACAAAAACCCGGACACCGACACGATTACATCGGCTATCGCATATGCAGAGCTGAAAACCAAGCTGGGCGCTGACGTGGAAGCAATCCGCCTCGGCGATGTTAACGGCGAAACGCAATATGCACTTAACTACTTCGGCGTTGCTGCGCCGCGTCTGATCGAGAACGTAGCAGACGAGACTGATACGGTTATTCTGGTTGACCACAATGAGCGCCAGCAAAGCGCTAACGATATCGACCGCGTACAAATTCTTGAGGTTATCGACCACCACCGCGTCGCTAACTTCGAGACGAGCGCGCCGCTTTATTTCCGCGCTGAGCCTGTTGGCTGCACAGCTACAATCCTGAACAAGCTGTACAAAGAAAACGGCGTTGAAATCCGCAAGGAAATTGCCGGCCTGATGCTTTCCGCGATTATTTCCGACTCCCTTCTGTTCAAATCGCCTACTTGCACGGAGCAGGACGTTGCGGCAGCTCGCGAGCTTGCGGCCATCGCCGGCGTAGACGCTGAAAGCTACGGATTGGACATGCTCAAAGCAGGCGCCGACCTGAGCGACAAAACGATCGCCCAGCTGATCTCGCTTGATGCCAAAGAATTCTCGATGGGCAGCTACAAAGTGGAAATCGCGCAAGTGAACGCGGTTGACGTGAACGACGTGCTTTCCCGCCAAGCGGAGCTGGAAGCGGCTCTTAACGACATCATCGCGACAAAAGGTCTTGACCTGTTCATGCTTGTCGTAACGGACATCCTGAACAACGATTCCGTTGCCCTCGCGCTGGGCGCTCAAGCCGGGGCGGTTGAGAAAGCTTACAACGTAACGCTGGAGAACAACCAAGCGCTTCTGAAAGGCGTTGTATCCCGTAAATCGCAAATCGTACCAGTTATGACCGAAACGCTCAGCAGCCTGTAAGAGGCGAGCGTTCGCAAATCGGCAGTCCGGGCTTGTGCTACAAGCTCCGGGCTGCTTTTATTTCATTTTATGGAGGAAGGTTTGCCGATGTTTGAGATCACCGAGTACAGCGTGGAGCTGATGAAGGACCCGTTCGGAATATTAAGCGGAACGAGATACGAGTTCATTCTCGATCTGGCCGTGGACGAAGAGGATGAGCTGCATCATGAGGACGGCGTGTCGCTGCGCGTCATTTACGTCGTAGAAGAGGATAGCCGGCGCATCGCAAAATACGAATTTTTGACGACCACGTCGAACAAGTACCTCGATTTTGAGATGGATGAGGAAGAGGAGCAGCAGATTCTGGCGTTTTGCGGGGAGCATGTGTCCGAAGCGGAGTTCATTTAGCCCTCCTATTCGAGCAATAACGCTGCCTGAGTTCGGTAAAATTCCAATGCGTTGTTCTGAGATCAATTAGCGATTATGGAGTTCGTTGGCTAGCGTTGGGTTGGGTTTAGGGGCGATTGTGTTGAAAAATTGTGTTGAAAAGTATTGCTTCATTCGTTCCCCTGTGATAACATCTCTTCAAACCAATATTTTCCTGAAAAGTATAACTCTCGTCCCTTGCGGGTGGGAGTTTTATTTTTATCACAAAAGTAAACAGGGGGAGGGGCCGCATGGAACGAAAAAACACCTTTAATGAAATAGCCAGGGAGTACGACAAGTACCGGCCCGACTATCCGGAGCAGCTTTTTACAGACATATTGGAATATTCCTCTTTAAACCCGTACGACAAAATACTCGAAATCGGCTGCGGCACAGGTCAGGCGACGAAAGGCTTTGTTCAATCCGGGTATTGTCATATAACCGGCATTGAATTAGGCGAACATTTGGCGGACCTGACTCGCGAAAAATTCAAAGACATACCAACTGTTAAAATCATTCATTCTCCGTTTGAGACCTGGCAGAATGAAGGGACTTCCTTTCATTTGGCCATATCCGGAACGGCGTTTCATTTCATCCAGCCCCAAGATTACGGTTACCGAAAGGTTTTTGACTTGCTCGGCAGCCAGGGCTCGATCGCGTTTTTTTGGACCGTCCATGTTCCCTCATACGATAACCTATCTAACCAAATTCGTGACATCTATAGAAGGTGTGCTCCTCAGCTCGATGATTCAACAAACCCGTCCATGCAGCAAATCATTGAGGAACGATCGAATGCCATTTTGAAGGAGGGGCTATATAAGGACCTTGAAGTAAAACAGTACAGATGGGACGACCCTTATTCGGCACGCGAATACGTTTCGTTGTTAAATACGAATTCCAGACATCGGTTACTTCCGGAAGATATACGAAGTCGATTGTTAGGAGAAATCGGAGAAGCCATTGAGAAGAAGGGCGGAACTATACATAAACCTCAGGCAGTCGTTTTGTTTCTAGCAAAGAAGAATGGAGCTAAAAAAGATGACTAAAGAATCGATTATTGCTGGAAAAGGCGGGTCTGGAACCGTATAAGCAGGCAATAGCATCTTGGATTTATCCGTCGGCCAAATTGGTGCTGGAGCCTGTACCGGATGATTCGCTCCCTGTTGGAAGCAGCAAGGTTGGAGGGAACCCGGATCTTCCCGGAGAGGTGAATTGGCCGAGATGGAAAGTTTCCGAAATGACTTTTATCGCTCAAATTAATCTGGAGGAATGTCCGTCGGAGCTGGCTCTTCCGGGAAGCGGCTTACTTTCCTTTTTCTACGCCGCAGAGCCGATGTTCGAGGACAAAGACTTCTACGGTGACCCTCATACATGCCGCGTTATCGGAGGATTTCGAGAAATATTGGAGTGTATTTTTGCCGGAGCTAAGGGAGCAATGGGGAGAAGAGGTTTATATTAACCGTCTCCTGGGGCATCCCGATTAAATTCAGGGCGATATGCAGGTATGCTGCGAAATGGCATATGGGCAATATCCCCGGGATGACAGCTATAACTCTGAGCTGCGCGAGCGGATGGTGAACTCGGCTTTAAAGTGGCGCCTGCTCCTGCAAATCGATTCCGAGGAAAAGAAGACAGGGATCATGTGGGGTGACGTAGTCCGAATATATTTTTGGATCCATGAGGATGATCTTCAGGCGCTGCGTTTTGATCGGGTGATTTGCGAGATGCAGTGTGGTTAATAAAAGGATCGCTTTCAGCTTTAAAGAGTAAAGAGGCTGCCGGCATGGCAGCCTTTCACAACGAATTCTCGCTAGAAACGCTGCCAGTCCTCTTCCGTCAAGTCCGCCACTACGCCCATCGCCGCTTTGCTGCCGGAGGCCGCGGCATAAATCAATTGGGAAGGCATCACATAAGCCGAATCCCCGGCTGCGTATACTCCGGCTGCTGAGGTCCGGCCAACGGCATCGGTAACGATTCCTCCATTCTCTGAGGTTTCATAGCCCAGCTCTTCATCGAAGCTGACATGGGGAATCAGGGAGGGAGCGACGAATCCTCCGCTTCGTTTAATATGCGTGCCATCCGTAAAATGCACCCGTTCCAGCAAGCCGTTTTGCCCGGAAAATTTTGCGATTGGAGTATCTATGATCCGCACGCCCCTGGATGCCAGCTGCTGCCGCTGTTCGGCAGTCAAAATATCGCGGCCGCCTGTGCACACAACGACGTCCCGGCTCCAGGCCAGCAGCATCTTGAGCATATGGAACACTGCCGGCTGCTCCGACACGACCACAAGCGGTTGATCTCTCAGCTCCCAGCCATCGCAGAAAGGGCAATTAAACAAGCTTTTCCCGTAAAAGTCGCGAAGCCCCTCGATCTCGGGAAACACCTCCCTCAGTCCGGCAGCCAAAATCACTTTGCGTGCCTGCACGTGCTCGCCAGACGCTGTGCGAAGGGAAAAGCCATGCTCCGTCCTCTTTATATCTGCCACCTCGGCTTGCCAATGCCGGACCGACGGATAATGGAGAACCTCCTCGTAGGCAATGCGCCGAAACTCGGCCGGCTGTACTCCATCGCGCGTAATGAATCCGTGTGAGGCGTGCGTCACGCCGTTTCTCGGCCGGTTGTTGTCAAACAGCGCAACGCTTCTTCTTGCTCTGCCGAGCACCAGCGCTGCATTTAACCCCGCCGGCCCTCCCCCGACAATGGCACAATCGTAGCTCATAAGTTCTATCCTCCGTTTTATATTAAAGATATTAAAGATATATTATGTCTTTAATTAATCGCTGCTGCGAAATGCCCATCCCTTCGATGGAATGGGCATTGCAACTTGATCAGCCGCTCTAATCACGGACTTCGTGTGTCTATAATAACCGCAATTCCAATGAACTGTCAATCATACAATAAAACGGATTCCCGACGGACGATCCCTACTCACATGCTGGGGTCTTCGTCCCTTTTATATTCCAAAATATCTCCAGGCTGACAATCCAAAGCTGCACAAATTGCCTCTAAGGTGGATAACCGGATCGCTTTTGCTTTTCCATTTTTCAATATCGAAAGGTTAGCCATTGTGATTCCAACCCTCTCCGAAAGCTCGGTTACGCTCATTTTTCTTTTGGCCAGCATCACGTCAATATTGATTATAATCGCCATGTTAGTCACCTCAGACCGTAAAATCATTTTCCGATTTGATATCAATAGCCTCTTTCAAAAGCCTTTGGAGCACGGCAGCAAAAACGGCAATCACCATGGAGGCAAATATCAAGACCATTCCGATGATGATGACCCCTGGGGCATCGTCTCTCTCCGCCATGAGATAGAAGAGCGGCATGCCGACCGCAAAAATGATGCTGATTGTGATTGCACAGTTTTTTATATTCTTTAAAGCCCGTACCGACAAATCCGAGAAAGCTTCGTTCTTATCAATATGGCTTAAAAGCTTAAACGCTTGATACAGAGCAATGTAAAAAGGGATCGCCGCTGCATAAAAATCGATAAAAAAGAGGTATTTCAAATAAGCCATATCCGGATACAATTCCACCGCAAAATTCGCGACCTCGGGCACTGCAAAAATGCAAAAAGCAAGAACTGGGATTCCGATAAGAATAACAGCTGCTTTCAAAAAGAGTGTTGTCGCTCGGTTCATAAAAAGCCCCCCACTTAGGATTAAATTTAATTCGACTTTAACATAATGTTTATCGTTTTACAATAAATTTATGCTGAATTTAAATATATTATTGTTGTTTTGACTCTCGATCTTCATCCTTACCTGGATGCCGCAGCACGCCAAAAAGGCTACCGGTAAACCGGCAGCCTTGTGCATGGTGCTCTGTCTCCATGTGGGAAATGCCGACCGTAACCGGTTAGCTAAGGTTAGCGTACAAAAGAAAACCAATGATCGGCAGCAGCCATAGCGCCGGAATAAGTCCGACGGCGACCGCCGTTTTCATTTTTTGATAGTGGTAGAGTATCCAGCTGATGATAGCCGATCCGAGCAGCGCGAGCGGGTACACCCAAATGGCGAGAAACAGCAGCTGCGCCCAAACGATATTTTCCGAGCCCGGCGTATCGAACATCATGACCGACATGACCGCGAAGAAAAACCACGCCACGGAACCAAGCACAAATAAAATTTGACTGATGAGCAGGAATAAAAACGTTTTTTTGCTTTTCACTTCGATCGTTCCCCTTTTTGATTTCGCTGCACCATTGCAGGAAAAAACGCAAACTCCCATCAGTGTATCACGTATTCTGAAATCCCGCTGTTATTTGTCTTCCCGTTTTCGCATAACATTCAAAAAGGGCTATTTTTTGCACAGGGTGCAGAAAGGAGCGGGCGATGAATAGGGGACAAAAAGCAATCGAACGTGCGGATCTATACGGCGCCCATAATTATCATCCCCTGCCGATCGTCATCAGCCAGGCCGAGGGCGTATGGGTGCGGGATACCGAAGGCGTGCGGTATATGGATATGCTCAGCGCCTATTCGGCTTTGAATCAGGGACATCGCCATCCCCGGATTTTGCAGGCCTTGAAGGAGCAAGCAGATAAAGTAACGCTTACCTCGCGCGCGTTCCATAACGAAGCGCTCGGAGCTTTTTGCGAAAAGCTGGCTTCTTTTACGGGCAAGGAGCGGGTGCTTCCGATGAACACGGGGGCCGAGGCGGTGGAAACGGCGATCAAGGCGGTCAGGCGCTGGGGTTACCGCGTGAAGGGGATTCCGGAGGGCCGGGCCGAAGTGATCGCGTTTGAGGGTAATTTTCACGGACGGACGCTGGCGGTGACCTCGTTCTCGTCCACGGAGGAGTATAAGGAAGGCTTCGGGCCGTTTACGCCCGGTTTCCGCGTCGTCCCTTACGGCGATCTGGCAGCGGCGGAGGCGGCGATAGGCGAGCATACGGCCGCGGTGCTCGTGGAGCCGATTCAGGGGGAAGCGGGAATCCGCATTCCGCCGGACGGTTTCCTGGCGGGGCTCTCGCAGCTGTGCAAGGCTCGCGGGGTTTTGCTGGCCGCCGATGAAATTCAAACCGGCTTCGGCCGGACCGGACGGCGCTTCGCTTGCGATTGGGAGCAGGTAACGCCCGATGTTTATGTAATGGGCAAGGCGCTAGGGGGAGGCGTTCTGCCGGTATCGGCAATCGCGGCGGACGCCGTTGTCATGGACGTGTTCGGGCCAGGCTCGCACGGCTCGACGTTCGGCGGCAACCCGCTCAGCTGCGCGGTTGCGATGGCGGCGCTCGACGTTATCGAGGAGGAACGGCTGGCGGAGAGATCCGAGCGGCTGGGAGCGTATTTCATGGCGAAGCTGGCCGCTCTGAAGCATCCCGATATTACGGAAATAAGAGGGCGCGGCCTGTTTATCGCCATCGAGCTTTCTACGCCTGCGCGGGCTTATTGCGAGAGGCTGATGGGGCTGGGGCTGCTGTGCAAGGAGACGCATGAGTGCGTGATCCGGCTGGCGCCGCCGCTGACGATAACGGAGGAGGAAATCGATTGGGCTTTTGAGCGGATACAAGCTGTCTTTGCAGACGTCGGGCAGTCGGGAGGTTGACCGGGATGATCAAGCAGAGCGTGTCGATTGTCAGCGTCCCCTTCGGCAAAGGAGCGGGCGTGTCCGGGGCGGAGCTTGGTCCGCGTCATATTTTGCAGGCTTCCGGTCTCACCCGCAAACTGAGCGAGCTTCAGATTTCCTATAAGATGGCGAAGGATATTCAAGTTCCCCAATATTTGCCGACCATCCAGACGAGCAACGCCAAATATTTGGCTGAAGTGCATGAGGTGACACGTCAGCTTGGCGACATCGTCGCGGATATCACGGCCGCGGGGGATTTTCCGCTGGTGCTTGGCGGCGACCACAGCATCTCGATCGGCACGATCGCCGGGCTTGCGGAGCATTATGCCAATCTCGGCGTCATCTGGTTCGATGCCCATTCCGACTTGAACACGGAAAATACGAGCCCGTCGGGCAACATTCACGGCATGTCGCTCGGCGTCAGCCTGGGCCGGGGCATTCCGCTGCTGGCGAACCTTAGAGGCATTTATCCAAAAATAAAACCCGAGCACGTAGCGATTATCGGAGCCAGGTCACTGGATCCCGGCGAGAAGTCGTACATCCGGTCGCTCGGAATCAAATGCTATACGATGCATGACGTCG
Organism: Paenibacillus vietnamensis; assembly: GCF_020169515.1. Lineage (GTDB taxonomy): Bacteria > Bacillota > Bacilli > Paenibacillales > Paenibacillaceae > Pristimantibacillus > Pristimantibacillus vietnamensis. The sequence continues at coordinate 101,456 of NZ_JAHMHW010000011.1, forward strand.
ACCGTATCGGCATTTCGCGCATTATGGACAAAGTGATTCATCATATGAGGCAGTCGACGGACGGCTTGCATATCAGCTTCGATATCGACTCCGTCGACCCGCGCGAGGCGCCAGGAACGGGAACGCCGGTGATCGGCGGGCTCAGCTACCGGGAAGCGCATCTGGCGCTGGAGCTGCTGTATCAATCCGGATTGGTCACATCCGCTGAATTCGTAGAGGTAAATCCGAGCCTCGACCACAATAACCAGACCGCCAAGCTGGCCGTCGATCTGATCGCCTCCCTGCTGGGAGAGCAAATTTTGTGAAGCCCGGCCGGCCGGTAACAGTGCCAGAAGTAAAAAATCCGTTATGACAGGAGGGAGACGAGATGCGGGAGCCATTTTCGAACGAGACTTTTACCGATTTTTCCATTACAGATAATATTAACGATTTCCAAGAGGCGCTTCGGAAGGTCGAGTCGGAGCTTGGCCGTGAGTATATGCTGAAGATTGGGGCAAATCGCATTGAAACGACGAATAAACGCAAATCGATAAATCCGTCGCATGTCCAGCAGCTAATCGGAATCGTATCGCAGGCGGACACGGAGCTGGCGCATGAAGCGATACAGGCGGCGGCGGCCGCTTTCGACAGCTGGAAGCGGGTGCCTGGTTTGGCCAGAGCGAAGGTGCTCTATAAAGCGGCGGCGCTGCTCCGGAGGCGCAGGCATGAATTTTCGGCGTGGCTCGTGTATGAAGCGGGTAAAACCTGGGTGGAGGCGGACGTCGATACGGCTGAGGCGATTGATTTTCTCGAGTTTTACGGGCGGGAAATGGAAAGACTGGCGGACCGCCAGCCGCTTGTGACGATCGCTGGGGAGGACAACGAGCTGGTCTATATCCCGCTTGGCGTCGGCGTGATCATTCCGCCTTGGAATTTTCCGCTTGCCATTATGGCGGGGATGACGATGGCGGCGGTCGTCGCGGGCAATACGGTGGTGCTGAAGCCGGCAAGCCCAACGGCGGTTATCGCGGCGAAGTTCGTTGAGCTGCTGGAGGACGCGGGTCTGCCCGACGGCGTAGTGAACTATTTGCCGGGTGCGGGCAGCGAGGTGGGCGATTTTCTCGTAGAGCATCCTTTGACGCGTTTTATTTGTTTTACCGGATCCCGCGAGGTCGGGCTGCGCATCAACGAAAAGGCGGCGGCCATCCAGCAGGACCAAAAATGGATCAAGCGAGTCATCGCCGAAATGGGCGGCAAGGATACGATTATCGTCGATGAGGACGCGGATCTCGACCTGGCGGCAGAGGCGATCACCGCTTCCGCTTTCGGCTACGCCGGCCAGAAATGCTCGGCCTGCTCGCGCGCCGTCGTGCATGAGCTTGTCTACGACGAGGTGGTCGAGAAGGTGGTCGAGCGGACGAAGAAGCTGCGTGTCGGCAAAGCGCATGAGCAGCAGGCAGCGGTCGGCCCGGTCATCGACGAGAGAGCGTATATCAGCATTTTAAAATATATCGAGGTTGGACGGAGCGAAGGCGTTATCGTGCATGGCGGCAAAACGGGCGACAGCAGCGGCTATTTCATCGAGCCGACGATTATTAAGGACGTCGCGCCATATGCCCGGATCTCGCAGGAGGAAATTTTCGGCCCGGTGCTGGCCTTCATCAAGGCGGCGAACTTCGACGCGGCGCTCGATATCGCGAACAACACCGAATACGGCTTGACGGGTGCTGTTATCTCGCGGAACCGCAGCAGGCTGGAGCAGGCGCGGGAGGAGTTTCATGTCGGCAACCTCTATTTTAACCGGAAATGCACGGGTGCATTGGTAGGCGTTCATCCGTTCGGCGGCTTCAATATGTCGGGTACCGATTCGAAGGCGGGGGGACGCGACTATCTGCTTTTATTCACACAGGCCAAGGTGGTGTCGGAGCGATTTTGACCAGGGCAGCGACCAAGCCGTTCGCCATGCGCGTGAAGCGCGGGGCGGGCGGCTTTTTGGTTGCTCCATCAGGAGCAACTCGGCCGCATTCGGCGCACGCAGGGCCTAACAACGATAAAATCTATTGCTGATGCCGTTTTTTGAGTAGCTTTCGAGGGTAATAGCTATAATAATTATCGCTGTAACGCTCCATCAGGAGCAACTCGGCCATATTCGGCGCACGCAGGGCCTAACAACGATAAAATCTATCGCTGCTGCTATCTCAGGAGTAACTTTCGAGGGCAATAACGCTAATATTTGGCGTTGATTGTTCCCGGGTCACAATGAAACTCAACCGCCAATAATGATATACTGGAAAAAAGTAACCATTTACCGAAAGAAGGAGCTGGAGGCATGGCCGAACCGCTGCATCATCAGCTTGACCGGGATTACATCACCAAGCAGCTGGAACAGCTGCTGGGCATACCGAGCCCAAGCGGCTTCTGCATGGCGATCATGAAGCATTTGGGGGAGGAGCTGGCTCGGCTCGGCTTCAAGCTCGAAGCGACGCCGAAAGGCAACGGAATCGTGACGATTCCGGGACAAGCCCCCGGCAAGGTGATCGGCATTTCCTCGCATGTCGATACGTTAGGCGCGATGGTGCGCTCTATCAAGCCAAACGGCATGCTCCGCATGACCCCGATCGGCGGATATGCGATGCATACGATCGAAGGCGAATACTGCCTGATTCATACGCGCGACGGCCGGCAGTATGAGGGAACGGTGCTGTCGACCAAAGCCTCCGTCCATGTCTATCCCGATGCAAGGGACTGGAAGCGCGAGGAAGCAAACATGGAAATACGGATCGACGAGCTGGTGAAGTCGAAGGAAGATACGGAAAAGCTCGGCATAGCCGTGGGAGATTTTATCTCTTGGGAGCCGCGAACCCGGATTTTATCGAACGGCTGGGTCAAGTCCCGCCATCTGGACGATAAAGCGAGCGTAGCGGCCGTGCTTGGCCTGCTGGAGCAGCTGAAGCGCAGCGGGCAAACGCCGGCCCACACGGTGAAGCTTATTTTCTCCACGTACGAGGAGGTCGGGCATGGAAGCTCCCATATTCCCGAGGACATTACTGAGCTTCTAGCCGTGGATATGGGGGCGATCGGAGATGACCTGTCCGCGACCGAGCGCGATGTGTCCATCTGCGCCAAGGATTCGACGGGGCCGTACGATTACCTGATGACCTCGCGCCTTATCGAATTGGCGAAGCGTGAACAGCTGCCTTACGCAGTCGATATTTATCCGCATTACGGCTCGGACGCTTCCGCGGCGCTCAGGGGCGGCGGCAATATCCGCGCAGCGCTGCTCGGGCCGGGCGTCCATGCCTCCCACGGAATGGAACGCACCCATATGGACGCCATCGTCAATACGGCGGCATTGCTCATCGCTTATGTACAGGATTCCGAGGAGGGGTAAATACATGCTGCCATCCATTCGAAAAACTGGAATCGAACAAGTAGCCGCGCAATACCGGGGTATTATTCTTCAAATAGCCTTATTCCGGAGCGCCCGGCCTGTCCACTTCATCATTCAGATATGTTATCATGGAAGATAAGAGTAAAAGAAGCAAACAGTTGAGCTGCTTTATGGAAGGGGCATTTATCGTGATCGATGCGATGGGCATGTTGCAAAAAACGAGCCGCACATTTTTTATACCGATTAACCGCTTGGTACCGGGCTTGAAGGAAGCGGTTGCTTCCGCATATTTGTGTATGAGGGCAATTGATGAAATCGAGGATCATGAGACGCTCGCGGACGAGCTGAAGATTGGGCTGCTGCAGGGCGTTCACGATGCTTTTCAATCCGGGGATGCTATCAATCAAACGCAAAAGCTGCTCGCTCCGCATCGTGAGCTATTGCCTGAAGTTTCGTTGAGACTGGACGAATGGGCGCTCTATTGTCCGCCAACCGTCACTCCTGTCGTGTACCGGTATATCGCCAAGATGGCGAAGCAGATGGCGGAATGGGTCCATGCCGGCTGGACGATCCGGACGGAAGCGGATTTGGACGGATACACGTACAGCGTTGCAGGAATGGTCGGAGAAATGCTGTCCGAAATCTGGTTCTGGTTTGACGGAACGAAGTCGGACATGAAGAAGGCGGTCGCGTTCGGACGCGGGCTGCAGGCCGTCAACATTTTGCGCAACCGGACGGAGGATTTGGAGAGAGGCGTAGACTTCTATCCGGACGGCTGGGGCTCAAAGGAAATGCTGAAGTACACCCGACGCAATTTGAAGATCGCCGACTCTTACATCGAGGATCTCAGGGGCGGCCCTGCGCTCGACTTTTGCAAAATTCCGCTTAAGCTGGCGCACGCAACCGTTAATCTCATCTCGGTTGGCGGCAACAAGCTGACGAGAGATGCCGTGTTGAAGCTGGTCAACAGCCTCAGCTAATTGAATATAAGCCCGGACTCGGACAGCGAGCTCCGGGCTTTTTTGCATGGTCATCAAAAAAATACTGGACCAATCGTTCCGGAAAGAGTATACTGAATCTAAAGAGAAGGAGGGATTTCCCATCGGACGCACAAAAGAGTTTGATAAGGAGCATGTCCTTCATAAAGCCATGTTAGTTTTTTGGGAAAAAGGTTATGAAGCGGCAAGCATGCCGGATTTGTTAAAAGCCATGGAATTAAGCCGATCAAGCCTGTACGAAACCTTCGAGGATAAACAGACGCTTTATGTTGAAGCCATCCGTCATTACAAGAAAATCAGGCAAAAGAAAAGAAATCTTTTAATCAATGCCGCCTCTGCCAAAACTGGAATCCGGCAGTATTTCGATCAGCATATCGCATCCGTATTTGATGAGCAATTGCCGAAAGGATGCCTGATTACGAACGCAACCATCGGCCTGGATTCGCCGGATGATGAACTGCGCCAGCTAATAAGGGAAGGTTTCGAGGAACTGGAGCAAAATTTCTATGACCTGTTAAGCAAGGGACAGCAGACGGGAGAAATTGACCCGAACAAAGATATCAGATCTCTGTCGCATCTGCTGCTTAACCTTAATCAGAGCATCAGCATCATGTCCAAGGTACAGCCCGACCCCAAAAAGATTGACGACATGATAAACGCCGTAATTGAAATGCTATAAATTTTTTTAATATTTCTGGAACGAACGTTCCGATAAAAAGGTAAAGGAGAACTGATCATGAATGCAATCGCAATTCAAAAAAGTGAACCGTCGGTTTCGCCGTGGCTTATCTTTATTCTTGCCGCCGCTTGCGGAGTCATTGCCGCTAATCTCTATTATGCGCAGCCTCTCGTAGGACCCATCAGCTCGGAGCTCGGGTTATCTCCGGGGGCAGCCGGACTAATCGTTACGCTTTCTCAAATCGGTTACGGTATTGGATTATTATTCATCGTGCCTTTGGGAGATATACTTGAAAACCGTAAGCTCGTCGTAGCGTCGCTGATGATTACCGCAATCGTATTGATGATCGCAGCCTTCATTGAAAGTGCCGCCCTTTTTCTCACCGCCGCCCTGTTGATCGGCCTTGGCTCGGTAGCGGCTCAGGTACTGGTGCCATACGCTGCGCATCTTTCGCCGGAGGCTTCGCGCGGACGGAATGTGGGGAATGTCATGAGCGGTTTGCTGCTCGGCATCATGCTTGCCCGTCCCATTTCCAGTATGGTGACGGAGCTGATGGGCTGGCGCGCCGTATACTACTTATCCGCCGCTGTCATTTTTGCGCTGGCGCTCGTACTCGCCGCGGCGCTTCCCGCAAGACGTCCGACGACAGCCATAAGATACCGGGAGCTTCTCGGTTCTATGCTGCATTTGCTCAAAACAACGCCAATTCTGCAGCGCAGAGCCATTTACCATGCGTTTGTGTTCGGAACGTTCAGTTTGTTTTGGACGACGGTTCCTTTGTTATTGACCAGCCCGGTTTTTCATTTATCGCAAAAAGAAGTTGCGCTCTTTGCATTGGTTGGAGTATCGGGGGCCGCAGCCGCACCTGTAGCGGGCCGTCTTGCCGATAGAGGCTGGATTCGTCCGGCGACAGGATTAGCGTTAGCTTTTGTCATCATTTCCTGCGTGTTACCCCTTGTCGTCCAGGGAGGCTCCACCTTCGCATTAATAACCTTGGGAGTTTCCGCGATTCTATTGGACATGGGAGTATCGGCCAATCTGGTCCTTGGCCAACGGTCTATTTTCTCGTTGGGTGCGGACATTCGAAGCCGGCTTAACGGGTTGTACATGGCCATCTTTTTTGCCGGCGGTGCTATTGGTTCTGCGGCTGGAGGGTGGGCATACGCGACGGGCGGCTGGCAAGCGGCCATGTGGATTGGAATAGCTTTACCGGCCATTGCGATGATTTATTATGCGACGGAGAAAAAATAAATAACAGCTTCAGCGCTGACGTTCCGCCCTCCACCGGCCTCCGGATTCAAAGCCGCAGTCCCGGGGTAAATATCCGTGTAAGCTCATACTAGCTCAAGTACGGGAGGAGGGCTCACCATGACGGTGACCATCGGATTTTTTGATAATGAAGAGGGAGTGCTGGATGCGGCGAAACGCCTGAAGGAAGGCTGTACGAGGGCGAGCAGCGTCAGGCTGCTGGTGCAAAATGCGGAGTCGGCTCCGATTCTGGCAGCCCAGTCGGACATTCCGGTTGAGGAGGTCTACTCGATACGCGACGCGCGCGGCTACGGAACGGCCGATGACGCTCCGCTGGGGGTAGCCCCGTTTACAGCAGGCGGGTATGCGGGAGCGAACACCGTGGCGGGCACCGGTTCTCCGGGCGTCGTAGTCGGTGTCGGCGCCTTCGGATCGACGAAAGGGCCGGATACGGATGAGGTGCTGGAGGATATCGGCATCCCGGACAAACATGCGAGAAGCTGCGGCGATGCGATCGACAACGGGCAATACCTGCTGGTGGCCGAGGGCGACCTGGGCTTGGAAACCGCGGATTGGATGCGGCAGGCGGGTGCTTGGAAGACCTTGCAGTAATATAACGGAGGAAGCGCGGCGGATCCTGATCCTGGATCCGCCGCGTTTCTTCGTGTTGGCGCTAACGAACCTGCCTCCCCTTCCTGTAGTACAGCGGCACAAATCCGGTGACCTCTTTGAACACTCTTCCGAAATGCGTCACGCTGCCAAAGCCTACTTTTTTGGAGATCAAGCTTACCTTCATGGACGAATGCTCCAGAAGCTTCTTCGCCTCCTTGATCCGGACGCTGTTCAAATACTCTACAAACGTAAAGCCCGTCGCTTCTTTGAAAAAACGGCTCAAATAATACTGGCTGACAAAAAAATTCTCTGCAAGCAGCTGGAGCGATAGCTCCTCCATATAGTGGCTGTTAATATACCGGACAACCTCCGAAATTCGTTCATGCATGGGGCTCGGAGCTTCGGGCGGCTTCACGATGTTTTGCAGGACATGCCGGCAGCAAATCAGGAGCAGCTGCAGCACCAAAGTCTGGGCATACAGCTCGAAGCCGGGCTTTTTCTCCTGCATCTCCTGTATGATGCTGTGCGCAAGCGACTCGATGGCCAGCCGGTCATGCAGGGTACCGTTTACGATGATGTATTCGTTCTCGAGCAGCGGCTTCAAAGTGTCCATCCAGGAGCTGTTCACCGAAGCCATTTGCGTCTCGTGAATATTGACGATGAGCCGCTCATGCTTCGGCATTTCGGCATTGGTCGTCCGATGCAAAATATTCGGAGAGATGATGACGACATCCCCTTCATTGATCACCACCGTCCGATCCTTTATAAAAAATTCCCGTTTGCCGGACATCAAATAGTAAATTTCGTACGTGCTGTGAAAATGCCCGATCGGCATATGATGGCTTAACGCCTTCCGGTGGGACACCAGAAAGGTTCCCTCGCCGTTATCGAAGTGAATATCCCCCATTCCGTGCTCCGCCTCTCATTCAGGTGTGTCTACTATTATACGCCGCTGTCTATTTTCCGCAAAATATAAGAAGAATTCCTCCATATCCGCAAAAAATGTACACATTCCAGTGATAATATAGGCTTATGAATAATGAAGGAGGAGTTAACACGATGAATGCTTCAGAGCCGAATACAACGAAGACCTTGCAAGAGGAGCTGACCCCCATTCAGTGGGCCGAAAAAGCTTGCGAGGCGTTAATGTCCAAATTTGAGCCGGAGAATCTGCCGCCGGACCGTTTCCACTACCATCAAGGCGTTTTTCTGTCTGGCATGGAGAAATGCTGGCGGGAGACCGGGGATCAAAAATATTATGATTACATCAAAGGCTGGGTGGACAGCCAGGTGCTCGCCGACGGCAGCATCAAGAAGTTCAAGCCCGATGAGCTTGACGATATCCAGCCGGGCGTGCTGCTGTATAACCTCTACGAGCAAACGGGTGACGAGCGCTATAAAAAAGCTTTGTACACGCTGGTGCCTTTGTTAAAGTCCTGGAAGACGAATCCGTCGGGCGGGTTCTGGCATAAGGAGCACTACCCGAATCAAATGTGGCTGGACGGGCTCTACATGGGCGGGCCGATCGCCGTTCAATTCGGCAAGACGTTCGGCGAAAGCGAATATTTTGACATGATGACCTATCAAGCGCTTCTGGTGGAGAAGCATACCAAGGATCCTGTTACCGGCTTGCTGTATCATGGATGGGATGAGACCAAAGAAGCGAAATGGGCCGATCCCGTTACCGGCTGCGCTCCGGAGTTCTGGGGCCGCGCGATCGGCTGGTACCCTGTCGCTTTGCTGGAAATGTTCGAATACCTTCCGGAGGATCATAAGGACAAAGCGGAGCTGGTCGCTATTCTTCAGGACCTTCTCGCCGCTCTGATCAAATTCCAGGATCCGGCCGCCGGCTTATGGTACCAGGTTGTCGACAAAGGCGACCGGCCGGATAACTGGCTGGAAAGCTCTTGTACCGCCTTGTATGCTCATGCTATTGCGAAAGCGGTTCGGTTCGGTTATTTGGACGCCAGCTATCTGCAATATGCCTGGAAGGGATATCAAGGCGTGATCGATACGCTGAAGTTCGACGAGAACGGCAACGTGGTCATCGGCAACATTTGTATCGGTACGGGGATTGGAGATTATGCGCACTATATTGCGCGTCCAACCAGCGAGAACGACCTGCACGGAGCAGGCGCATTTATTCTGATGTGCGTGGAAATGAGTTTGGCTCAAAAGACGGTTTAAGGATGAAAAAATAACGCATGCCCGGCCATTGTTGGCCGGGTCTTTTTCTGTTAAGCGCCAGGTGAGCAGCTCCAATAGATTTCTGATTCTATTTCTGATACAATGATTGAAACTGGTTTCTATATTTATTGGAGTGACGTTAAATGGCTAATATCTCGGACGTAGTCCGGTTATCGGGCGTGTCGAAATCGACCGTTTCCCGCGTTATCAATAATTATCCGCATATTTCAAAGGAAAAGAAAGAACTGGTGCTGAAAGCGATGGAGGAGCTTGGTTATACTCCAAACCTTTCGGCTAGAAGACTGAGAGGACAATTATCGACTACGATCGGCGTTATTGTACCAAGAATCGTCAATCCTTTTTTCTCTTATCTGGTCGATGCGATCGAGAAGGTGGGCTATCAGAACGGATATCAAACCTTAATTTGCCAAAGCAACGAAGATAAAGAAAAGGAATTGGCGTTTCTGAATTTGCTGAAGACGAAGCAGGCGGACGGTTTAATCATGACTTCGATTGAGAATGATTGGGAAGTCATTGAGCCGTTTACCCAATTCGGCCCTATCGTTCTGTGCAACGAATATGTAAATGTGAAATCCGTGCCCATCATTCGCCTGGATCAATATAAAGGCGCATACATGGGGGTAAAGCATTTAATTGAAAAAGGACACCGCAAAATCGCTTATTGCACGGGCGGCTTATTTACGGAGTTTGGTAAAGATAAAGACCGCAATCAAGGCTACCAAAGAGCTCTGGAAGAGGCCGGAATCAAAATTAATCCGAATTGGATTCTGGTCAACCAGCATACGATTGAAGACGGCAAACGGGTATTAAAGCTCATTCTTGAGATGAAGGAGCGCCCGACAGCGGTATTCACTGGAAGCGATGAGGTTGCTGCGGGGTTAATGTTCGCTGCGAAAAGGCATAATCTGACTATCCCGGATGATCTGGCTATTATCGGTTTCGATGATCAGCCGCTGGCTGAATTGCTCGATCCCGGATTAACGAGCATACGCCAGCCCATAGATCAAATAGGTAAAAAGGCGATGGAGGTACTGCTCGAGCTGCTGAATAATCCGGATACGGCGCCAGTCACCTATGAGCTGCCGTTTGAACTGGTCGTTCGGCATTCCACTTGATTTTATGAGGCAGCAGTTCATTCAACGTAATCGTATGGAGCGGATCTCGCAGATTCGCTCCTTTTTACATCAATCATTGGAACTGATTTCAATTACGTAAAGGCGAAGAACATCGACTGTTCACCGTATAAAATCAACGTTTTTAGTGAAAAATCAATAATTTAGATAGAATTTGGTTATTGTAACCGATATCAAGAGATGCTATACTGAGCTCAGCCAGTTTGAGATTCGATCTCGAACGCTGCACTTGATTGAAACCGATCCCAACTACGTATGTGAAGACCTTTATTGGTCTAACATAAACTAAATCAACATTTGGAGGGGTTTTTTTGAGAAAAAAATTCGTATCGACCCTGCTAGTTTTGTTTTCCGTTGCCATGGCGGCATGTGGAGGAGCAAGCCAGGAGCCTGCAACCGATTCAACGGATGCGACTAATCAGCCCGACGAGGGGAAGGTAACCATCATCATCACCAACGGCAAAGGTGAGATTGCTGCCCAAAATGAACAAGCGGCAAAAGATTTTATGGCTGCGAACCCGGACATCATCGTTGAGCAGCATACCGGAGCGGTTGGCGATACGCTCAGCATCCTGGACAAGCTATCCGCATCCGGCGAAACCGTTACACTTGCCATGATGGAGCCAAACGCGGTAGTCGAGAAATATAAAGACTTCGGTACCGATCTCTCGGGCGAAAAATGGGTCAATGAAACGAATGATGCAGTCAAAAACGCAAAAGGTGAAATTGTCGGCTTCCCATTCTCGATTGAAGGTTTCGGACTCGTATATAACAAGCAAGTCGTCGAAAAAGCGATCGGCGGTGCTTTTGACCCGTTCTCCATCAACACGCGTGATAAATTGAAAGGGCTGCTTGACCAAATTAAAGCATCAGGCGTGAAATATCCGGTTGCTTACCAAACGGAAGCTTGGTCTGTCAGCAATCATTACAGCTCGCAATTTTTAAACCAAGCCAACGATCCCAATACAATTATTGCTCAATTGAAAGAAGGCCAATTCGATTTGGCGGGCAATGCAGTCTGGAATGGCTATTACGATACGCTCGATCTGCTATCGTCACAAGAATACAACAAATATGGCGAGCGTCCGCTGGGGAAATACTATGATGATGCGCACGTCTCGGTTGGCAAAGGCGAATCCGCCCTGTTGTTCAACGGAAACTGGGCGTTCGATTCGCTTAAGGCTGTCGCCGGAGAAAATTTCGGACTTATGCCTGTTCCTGTAGATAATAATCCCGATAATCCTCTCAACAATAAAATTGCCGCCGGTCCGACCAACATTTACGTCATTAACAAAGAAGCGACCCCCGCTCAACAAGAAGCGGCTAAAAAATACTTGAATTGGCTTGTTTATGAGAAGGCCGGTCAAGACTACCTGGTTAACAAATCTCAAGTGATCTCCGCTTTCAAAAATAATCCTTATACGGTTACGAATCCGCTGGGTGCAGTTATTCAGGATGCAATCAAGCAAGGCAAGACGATGCCGTTTACGACTAATTATATTGTCCCTGGAGACTGGAATACGATTCTCGGACCGGAAGTTCAAAAGTATATCGTCAAAAAACAGTCCCGCGAAGAGCTTGCCAAAGCGATTGAATCGTATTTCACAAGTAAAAAATAAGACGAATACAGGCCGATCAATGGGGTGAGCGATCACTCGCCTCTTTGAATTTTCCTTTTGGGGTGTGGGAGAAGATCATGATAAAAGAAAAAAATTCAATGAAACGATTTGGATATCAATTATTTTTCACGGGGCCTACGATGATTACCTTTACGATTGCCCTTTTAATCCCTTTTGCATACGGTTTTTATCTCACTTTGATGAAAATGGCGTCCCCTACGAGTCCCTTGGAATTTTCGGGAATCGACAACTATGTTACGGCAATTCAAGATAAGGAATTTTGGGCCTCCATGTGGCTGACGGTCAAATATATGGCAGGAACCGTCCTATTCGTCAATGTGCTCGGTTTTGTTTTGGCCTTTTTGGTTACTTCGAATATTCGGAGTCAAAATTTTTTCAGAACGGCCTACTTTACTCCGAACCTTATCGGCGGATTGGTGCTCGGCTATATTTGGCAATTTGTTTTTGTACAATCGCTTCCGGCCATTGGCGAGAAATGGGGTATTGATTTTCTGCGACTTGGCTGGCTGGGCGATGAGAAACTGGCTTTTTGGGCTTTGGTCATTGTAACGATCTGGCAATCGGCCGGATATATGATGATCATTTTTATTGCAGGGTTAATCAGCGTTCCGAAGGACATTATCGAAGCGTCGACAATAGACGGCGCAAACGGATGGCAGCGGATGGTCAAAATGATCCTTCCATCGATGGTTCCTTCGTTCGTCGTAACAGTTTTTTTAACTTTGAAAAATGCCTTTATGGTTTACGATATCAACTTCTCCTTAACGGAAGGCGGGCCATATGGCAGCACGACGATGGTTTCCATGCATGTCGTCAATAAAGCGTTTCTGGAGACGAATTACGGCGTTGGACAGGCTGAGGCCATCGTTCTGTTCATTATTGTGGCGAGCGTGACGGGCCTGCAGGTTTATTTCAGCAAGAAAATGGAGGTAGAGGCTTAATGGCAGCTAGCAGGGTCACATCGTTAACGCTCCTTTATTTTTTCCTGGTCTTGGCGTTTGCCATATTCACATTCCCCTTTTTTCTTCTTATCGTAAATTCGTTTAAAACCAATGGCGAAATTCTTGAAAATCCATTTTCGTTGCCCGGAAGCGTCAATTTCATCCATTTTGGGGATGTCATTGAAAAAATGAATTTTCTGGTCACGTTTAAAAATACATTCCTTATTACTGCGGTAAGCGTGATTTTGATCTTGGTCTTTTCGGCCATGACGGCCTACTACATCGTTAGAAACGGCACAACATTTAATAACGCGTTTTTTGCCGTATTGGTCGCTTCCATGATCATTCCATTCCAATCCATTATGATCCCTCTTATTTATATTTACGGGGCAAAGCTGCACTTCATCGATACGGCGCCTGTATCTTTGCTGATTGTTTTATATATCGGGTTCGGCAGCGCTTTTTCGGTTTTTATTTATCACGGTTTCATCAAATCCATTCCTCTCGAATTGGAGGAAGCCGCGTTAATGGACGGCTGCAACCGAAGGCAAACCTTTTTCAAGATCGTACTGCCGATGCTGGCGCCGACATCCATGACCATTGCTATCTTGAACGTGCTTTGGATCTGGAACGATTACCTGCTTCCGTCGCTTATTCTAACCGAAGAGAAAAATTTCACGATGCCAATCAAAATGAAAGTGTTTAACGGAACCTATATGAACAATTGGGAGCTGCTGGTGCCGGCGATTTTGATGACGGTGCTGCCTATTCTCATAGTCTATTTGTTCGGTCAAAGGTTTATCATAAAAGGTTTAATGCAAGGAGCCATTAAATAACAAGAAAATACGGATGGGAGTCCGCAAAGGAGAACGTAGGATGGCAAGCACGTGGTGGAAGGAAAGCATCGTTTATCAAATTTATCCGCGCAGCTTTCAGGATACGAACGGTGACGGAGTGGGGGATTTAAAGGGAATTATACAGCGTCTTGATTATTTGCAATACCTCGGAATCGATGTCATTTGGATCTGTCCGGTTTATGATTCCCCGAATGACGACAACGGTTATGATATACGCGATTACCACGCGATTCTTGAGGAATTCGGGACGATGGACGACATGCTTGAGTTGATCGGCGAAGCGAAGAAATATGGCATTCGGATCATCATGGATTTGGTGGCCAATCATACCTCCGACGAGCATGCCTGGTTTGCAGAATCGCGCAAGTCGAAAGACAATCCGAAACGAGACTGGTACATCTGGAAGGGAGGTACCGGCGGGGGGGAACCGACGAACTGGGAATCGATATTCGGCGGATCAGCATGGGAGTTGGACGAAACGACCGGTGAATATTATTTGCATTGCTTTTCGAAGAAGCAGCCGGATCTTAACTGGGAGAACCCAGACGTACGCCAAGCTGTATTCGATATGATGGAATGGTGGGCTGATCAAGGGATAGCCGGATTTCGCGTAGATGCAGTTACGTTTATCAAGAAGGACCAGCGTTTTCCGCAGCTCGGTAAGGAAGACAATCGGCCTTACGCGCCATTGAACGAAGCTTGTCTCAATCAGCCGGGAATTCTCGATTTTTTGAGAGAGATGAAGGAGAAAGTGCTTATGCCTCGTGAAATGATGACCGTGGCGGAAGCCCCCGGCGTACCGATCGAGCAGATTCCCGATTATTTGGATGAAGAAACAGGCGTTTTCAATATGATTTTTCAGTTTGACCATGTCGATATTGACATTAAACCGGATGCAAGAGGCGTCTATCATCCGTGGAAGCTGTCCGAATTCAAGCGAACGCTTACCAAATGGCAGCTTGAAACGGCTAAATACGGGTGGATGGCGCTGTATTTGGAGAACCATGATCATGTCCGTTCCGTCTCGAAGTTCGGTGATGACGGAAAGTATCGGACCGAGTCTGCGAAGATGCTGGCTGCTTATTATTTTATGATGCGGGGAACACCTTTTATTTATCAAGGCCAGGAAATCGGCATGACGAATTGCCCGATCGATTCTATCGACGAATATGCGGATATTATGAGCCTGAATTTTTACCGTGAAGAGACGAAGCTCGGTAGAGCGGAACCGGAAATTATGGAGTATTTGGCGAAACGGAGCCGCGACCACGGGCGCACTCCGATGCAGTGGGATGCAGGGCCGGCGGCGGGCTTTACGACAGGAGAGCCGTGGCTGAAGGTGAATCCGAATTTCATTCATATCAATGTGGAGAATTCTATATCTGACGATCAGTCCGTCTTGCAATTTTACCGTCAATTGATTAAACTCCGGCGCTCGAACAAAGCGCTTGTCTATGGCGATTATGAGGAAATTTACGCGGAGTCCGATGAAATCGGCGGGTACAGCCGCACGCTCGGGGAAGAACGCTGGACGGTGCTGTGCAACTTTACGGACAGAAGCATCCCTATTGAGGGTTCCTATTCCGACACCATTATTTTATCTAACAGTATGGAGCATGAGCGAGGTATTTTAAAGCCTTATGAGGCTTTGATTAGCAAGTATTTGCTGCCGCATGGAGGGGTAAAATGAACCGTCATCAGAAAGAGATCGACAAGGCGATGAATTCGGTCAACAAGGCGCAAATCGCGGCGAACGCTTCTTATTGGAAACCTCAGTACCACGTATCGCCGCTGGCCAACTGGACGAATGATCCGAACGGATTTGTATATTATAAAGGAGAGTATCACCTGTTTTATCAGCATAATCCATATGAGTCGGTGTGGGGAAGCATTCACTGGGGACATGTCAAAAGCAGCGACCTCGCGTACTGGACTCACCTGCCGATTTCGCTCGCGCCGGAGATGGAGTATGATCGTGACGGGTGTTTTTCCGGCAGTGCCATTGAGAAGGATGGGATGCTTTACCTAATGTATACAGGCAACCAATGGACCGGAAGCAATTATGATACGGATTTAAAACAATTTCAATGTATCGCGGTAAGCGAAGATGGCGTCACTTTTCATAAAATAGCCGAAAATCCAGTTATCCCTGCGGCGCCTGAAGGAGATATTCATCCCAATCACTTTCGTGATCCGAAGGTATGGAAACGGGGCAACGCCTATTACTGCGTTCTAGGCTCAAGGACAAACGATCAGGCCGGTCAAGTTCTGATGTACCGTTCAGCCGATCTGATCCGATGGGAGTTCGTAAATGTGATTGCCGGGGGAGATCCGAAATTGGGCTTTATGTGGGAGTGCCCGGATTTATTTTCTCTGGAGCATCACGACGTATTGATCTTATCCCCTCAAGGCATGAAGCCGGAAGGGCATCTTTATCATAACCTGCATCAGTCCGGTTACCTGCTTGGACGTTTGGATGACGAAACAGGGACGTTTCATCACTGGGATTTTAATCTTCTTGATTACGGTTTTGATTTCTATGCTCCGCAAACCGTTCTTGATGATAGAGGCAGACGGATTATGATCGCATGGATGGCTATGTGGGAAAGCGAAATGCCGGAGCAGCAGCACGGATGGGCTGGAGCCATGACGATTCCGCGCGAATTGAAAATGAAAGACGATAAGATAATTAGCGTTCCTGCCCGGGAGCTTCGAAAATTGCGCCAGGATGAAGTGACTGCGGAGCATGTGCCCGTGTCAGGAAAGGTTGAACTGGAAGGCGTATCGGGCGATTGTTTGGAGCTTGAGGCATGTATCGATGCACAGTCCGCTTTCATCTTTGGCATCCGCTTCAGATGCGACGATCACGGCAAAGAAGCAACCATCCTTTCTTATGATAGGCTTACGGGCATGCTTGCATTAAACCGGAACGAATCGGGTAAAGGTCCCGGCGGAATTCGCGAGGTTCCGGTGGATCTGGTGGAGGGAGAGCTTCATCTTCGTTTGTTTATTGATCGTTCATCTGTGGAAATTTTTATTCAGCGCGGCGAGAAAGTGATGAGCGCAAGAATTTACCCTCAGGAAAGCTCAACCGGTATCGAATTTTTTGCAGACGGACTTATTATATTAAATAAGGTACGGGCTTGGAAATTGAGAAACTGTAGACCAAGCTTAGGGACTTATCTTCGTTAATTATTCAAATTTATTGTGGGCAGCTCATTCTGGTGACTGCCCATCTTTTTTTTGTGCGGCACGTTGAAGGAAATACCAGGAAATCTTAAGCGTTCCTCTAAATTGAACAAAAACTAGCGACGCATTCCCCTTCCAAACTACGTATTGGTGGGGGTTAGTCGCAAAAATTAATTTACAATACCCTTTAACCGAACATATGTTTCTGTTATGATGGTAGTAAATATTGGGAGGTGAGTCCTTGTGGAAGTGGTCAAAACATTAGCATATAAAATTAAAAATCACAGTAAAATTTTCGATAAAACCATCGAAATTTATAACGAAGCACTTAGTTTTATAATTTATGTCATTGACCAAGAATTCGATTCTATTGGTCATTTATCAACGAAATCGTTGGTGCCAGCAGTGGAATCATTCATTCATTTTACAAAGACGAACACCAACCCAAAATATAAAAATTTTGATAGTTTGTTTTACAAATACCCATCGTACCTTCGTAGAAGTACAATCGCTCAAGCTTTTGGTATTGTAAAAAGTTATCGTTCGAATCTACAAAATTGGGAAAATGAAAAAGAGATTGCTTTTTCTCAAGGTCTGCTCTTCAAGAAAAAAGCACCCTCGTTACAATTAAAACACAATGCATTTCCAGTGTTTTATAAAGACAACATGTTCGAAAGAACATCTGACTCCACAGCTTTAATTAAGGTTTTTCATCAAAACGATTGGGTTTGGATAGAAATCGAATTTAAGAAACAAGACCTTTACAAACGTGGTGTTTGGAACTGGAAAGAAAACAATCCTACACTTGTTAAGGTTGGAAAGAAGTATTTCCTTCATATTTCTTACGAGTCGAAAGTGAAACTTAAGAAAGATAAAATTCAAAATATTAGAGCTTGCAATGTGGACCTTGGACTCACAAAATCTGCGGTTTGTTCCATCATGGACTCGAACGGAACTGTCTTGGCAAGAAAATTCATTAACCAATCCAAAGAAAAAGACCGTTTTGCAACCATGATAAACAAACTGAAAAAAGCACAACATGAATCCGGCAAAGGTCCAAAACCTAACTTTTGGAGACGCATTAATGGTTTGCAAGACCAAATTGTAAACGATACTGCTCACCAAATCGTGAAATTCGCAAATAAACACGGTGCTCATGTCATCGTTTTCGAATATCTTGGGAAAATGAAAATGCCGAAAGGGATCTGGGGTGCACGTCGTTTACGACACAAACTACAATTCTGGGCAAAAATGCGCATTCAAAAGAAAGTCGAGCAAATGGCGCATTATTTGGGTATGCGATTTTCGCGAGTAAATGCCAAGAACACCAGCGCTCTTGCTTTCGACGGCAGCGGCGAAATTGTTCGCAGTGACCGCAAGGACCTTTGCACGTTCACAACCGGAAAAAAGTATCATGCCGACCTAAACGCCTCGTATAATATTGGTGCTCGTTATTTCATACGAGAAATACAAAAATCCACTTCTGAAAAGAAATGGTTGTTTCTTCAGGCAAAAGCTCCTGAATTGGCAAAAAGGACTCAATTAACATTGTCTTCATTAATTAGTCTACAACAAGCGCAGGAATCTGTTTCGAAGGTTCCACAGCTCGTGTAGTACCGTATTTAAGATAATGGAAGCTCCATCTATAGCGCGTTAGCGTTTAGGTGGAGAGGTTCACAAATGTGGTAAGCTCTTCTCATCTCATTGGAGGGGCGGTGAATAGAGAATGCATTCGATCCCAAGCGCGAATCCACGCTCGAAATGGGGCGGGAAGCTGCTTTGGCCGATTGTTGTGCTGATCATTGCGGCGAGCTGGGTCGGTAATGTCTGGTATTACAAAGTCATGCAGCTCGAAAACCCGGTTTTCCTGAAGCATTACGTTACGATAAACGGCTTTCAGAACGAATTGCTCGAATTGAGTTTTTTGGAGAACAAAAAGAATGGCAGGAAGGTGACGGGTGTCCGGCTAGAGGAGCTTCCGATGCTCCGGTTCCAGATTAACCCGTACCCGGATGACTACAGGCATCAGCAGCTCGGAAAGGCTTATGCCGAGTGGAGCCACGATGAAGCCGGGCAGCTGGAGAAGGTGCCGCTTACGATTAAGGAAGCCACGGTCTATTACAGTGAGGGGCATCCCGAAACCGTTGATATCGGGGAAATTCATCTGGTGTGGGAGCAGGATGAAGGCTTGCTGGATATGTCGTCAAGCGGCGGTTCCTCGAACGGAGACGGCCATTACAGTGTGATCGTGAAGCAGCCGCTTACCTTGGAGCAAGTCGATTATCGTTTTAGTGAACGGCTGGGCTCTATGTTCTCTTTGTCAATCGCCGGTCAGGATGAACCGGTTCCACAGCTGCCTATGAAGCTTGCCGCCGGGGATCCGCTGACTTTTAACTACCAATGGACCATTCCGGATGATTCGGCGAAAGCCTTTGAGGTGTACAAAACGGATATGCTGCTCACCTTCAAAACAGAAGACGGAAGAACGGTCACCGGCAGTTTGCCAATCAACTTCAATCTCTACTTGAACGAGAAGCAACTCAAGCGTCTCGTCCGCTCGGGAGGTGAGCTGTCTTGAATCCGTCAATGCGAAGCGCATTAAGAAGGCTTGGCTGGGGCCTTCTGTTTCCGCTTGTCGATCTTCACTTGGGCATCTTTGATATTTTCCCGGACATTATCGGATACGTGATGATCCTGTTCTCCTTAGGCCGGCTCGGAGCGGTGGACGGCGGATTCAAAGCGGCTAGCTTGCTGGCGGGAATTCTCATCTTGTTGTCCTTGCCGCAGCTTGTTACGAAAACGAGCATTGATATCAATCAATTAGCCGCCGCGCCGCTCGGCTTGCACGTTTACATGCAAGCAGCGTCCATCCTGCATGCTTTGCTCGTCTATTTCATTTTTCGCGGTCTGCATGCGATCGCGGAACCGATTGCCCCGCGGGAGCTGCGGGATGCCCTCACCTTCAGGCTAAAGTTTTATATGACGTTATTCTGCGCACAGCTTTTCTTGTATCCGTTCCTGCTAAATATGGAAGACAGCTGGGCGATCATGCTCCTTTTCATCGGCTTCTTCATGCTGGTTGCGGAGCTGCTGCTGATCCGGCTGCCGTTTCGTTTATCGCGTCTGCGAAATGCTCCAATCGAGCATGACGATAATCCGGGAGCGGCGCCTCTATAAAAATAAAAGATTTTTAACCATGATTTTTATGATGTTTGGTTTTGGGCTGTTCTTCAGTGGAGAATGATTAATCAACGAGGGATATCAAGGGGTAAGGGGTTGCCGCAGCAGCTCCTTTTTGCTTTTTCATAAAATAAGAGGTTAGATACATATCTCCGCCATTAAGCTTTACGATTGGGCAGGTATGCTTAGTCAGTTGCTCGAATAAATAATAAATATTTCTAAAGAGAACGGGAGGGATTGTGATTTCGGATTGGAAACAAGCTGAAGAGGCACTGAGGGATATTGAAGTCGTTGGACATAAAAACAATATGCCTGTTTCCGTCATCGGTTCTCTGGAAAATTTGCGTTGCATCGGCATCGGAACGGATGCTGCGGTTTTTTATTACCCGGACACCCCTGATTACGCATATAAAGTGTATTCCGCTCAGGCATTAGAGAAGAAGGAAGTGGAAGAAAAAATATACAAACGCTTAGAAGGATCGCCGTATTTCCCCCAATGTTATGGATCCGGACCTAACTATTTGGTATTGAGTTTCGAACAGGGAATTACTTTGTATGATTGTCTTGTACAAGGTGTCCGTGTTCCGGAGCAAGTGATCCAAGACGTTGAGGAGGCCCGCGAATTTGTCCGGACAAAGGGGCTGAACCCAAGGGATATTCATCTGAAAAATGTTCTTTTGCAAGAGGGAAGAGGAAAAGTTCTTGATGTTTCGGAATATATCAAGGAAGGAAACGATAGCCGGTGGGAACATTTGGTATGGACATATAAACATGTTTATCCTCTGATACGCGAGGTGCAGGTGCCTTTATGGATCTTGGAAACCATAAAGAACTGGTATAACCGTATTAACAGGGTGAATTTTGGAATAGAAGACTTCACTAAACGAGTGACCCGGCTTTTCTTTGGGGAACGCAAATGATCGGTGACAATAAAAAAGAACTGGGGCAGCAGCGCGATCCCAGTTCTTCTCTATATAAATCGGCTATCTCTTGATTTCCGAGCTGAATCGCAAGCTTCAGCGCAGAGATTTATTCCATTCGAGGCTTCGTTTTCTGTTTATTGAAAAAGGATTTTACGGTGCCGATCACCTTGTTGCGGGCGTGTTTATTCCTCATCAGATAGGTAACACCCATTCCGATTGCGCTAAGCAGCATTTTATTTCTTTTCATTATGGCAATGTCCTCCTCGCGTTATGGTTAACATGTAGTTACCCATTTTGGCAAGGATTTAAGCAGCAATGCTCGAATTCGGTGTGTTCCGGATTACAGCGGAGAAAGGTTACCGCTTGCGCGGAATGCCCGTTTACAAAATTGGGAATCATTTGATACCATATAAGCATCATGCAAACGCGACGACGAGAAGAGTAAGGGATTGCACGCTTTCGCAGAGAGCTCCGGCAGCTGAAAAGGAGCAAAGCGCCTCTCCCCGAACCAAGCCTCCGAGCAGCGCGCCGGAACTTTCGAGGGGATGGCGCGACGGGTGCTCCCGTTACAGGGCTAGAGTATAAGCATTGCCTGCAATGCCGTACTTGAAGAGGTTAGTATGGCGACATGCTAATGAATCTGGGGTGGCACCGCGAACAAAAGCTTCGTCCCCAAGACGCAAAGTCTTGGAGGTGAAGCTTTTTTATTTTTGGCGGCCATATCCCATTTTTATTAGGAGGAACAAGCCATGGAACATGATAAAGAGCGTACAGCGGACAGCTTTCTGTATAAACAAATCTGCAAAGAGCTTGAAGAGGAGCCCTTCGGCAGAAGCATGTGCACCCGGTTTCCGCCCGAGCCGAACGGTTATCTTCATATCGGCAGCGCCTATGCGATACACACGAATTATACAATGGCGCAAAGGTTCGGCGGGACGTTTCATCTGCGCTTTGACGATACAAATCCGCTGAAGGAAGATATCGCGTATGTTAAGGCGATTATCGAGGATATCAAATGGCTGGGCTACGATCCGGGAGAGTATATTTATTACGGCTCGGATTATTCGGAGCGCATTTACGAGGCGGCGGTCGCCTTGATCCGGAAGGGTAAAGCCTACGTTTGCGACCTGACGCCGGAGGAGGTAGCGGGCTACCGCGGTACGCTGACGGAGCCGGGGAAAAACAGCCCTTACCGGAATCGTACGCCGGAAGAAAATCTGGAGCTGTTCATCAACATGAAAAAGGGCGCGTTTCCGTCCTCCTCCAAAGTGCTCCGCGCCAAAATCGACATGGCGTCCCCGAATATGAACCTGCGAGATCCCGTCATTTACCGGATCATCCATGCGGAGCATTACCGGACGGGCGGGGAATGGTGCATCTATCCGATGTACGATTTTGCCCATCCGATTCAGGACGCGATAGAGGGCATCACGTATTCCTTATGCTCGATCGAATTCAAGGATCACCGCCCATTGTACGATTGGGTGCTGCAAGAGCTTGAGATTCCGGAGCCGCCGCGGCAAAGGGAGTTTGGCCGGCTGAGCTTGACGGGGGTCGTGACGAGCAAGCGGTTTTTGCGGCAGCTGGTGGAAGGCGGCTATGTGGACGGCTGGGACGATCCGCGGCTGCCTACGATCCAAGGCTTAAGACGGAGAGGGTTCACGCCTGAAAGCATACGCGGCTTCATTGAAGAGATCGGCAGCATCCGGACGCAGAGCACGGTGGACATTTCGATGCTAGAGCATTCGTTAAGGCAGCATCTCAAGGCGGAGACGACCAGCGTGATGGTTGTGCTTAAGCCTTTGAAGGTTGTCATTGTCAATTACCCCGAAGGCGGCACAGAGCTGCTGAGTATCGAAAACAATAGCGAGAACGATGCGCTGGGCAAGAGGGAGGTTCCTTTTTCGCGAGTCCTGTATATCGAACGGGAAGATTTTCTCGAGCAGCCGGTTAAAGGCTATCACCGTTTGAGTCCGGGCGCGGAGGTCCGTTTGAAGGGGGCGTATTTCATCAAATGCGAGGAAGCGGTCAAAGATCCGGCAACGGGCGAAATTACGGAGCTCCGCTGCACCTACGATCCGCAGACGAAAAGCGGCTCCGGCTTTACCGGGCGCAAGGTAAAAGGGACAATCCACTGGGTTTCGGCGGAGCATGCAGTTAAAGCTGACGTTTATCTGTACGATAAGCTGCTGCTGGAGCAGGACGTTCCCGAGGAGGAAGGAGACTGGATGGAGCTCATCAATCCGGACTCGCGTGTTGCTGTGGCGGATGCGCTTGCGGAGCCGGCTGTGCTGGGTGCCAGGGCGGAAGATAAGCTGCAATTTTTCCGCCATGGTTACTTCTGCGCCGACCGGAAGAGCTCGACCCGCGAACGTCCCGTATTCAACCGGATCGTGCCGTTGAAGGACGGCTGGGGGAAGCGGCTGTAAATTAAGCGAAGGACGAGGATAGTTAACTATACGTAGGGAAAACATATGAGCTGTTTGACGGATTTTGGGATTCTTTTTGGAGGTCGCCTAGAATAAACAACCTGCCGCATGAACTGCGGCAGGTTGTTTTCCGGCACGAGAATCTTAGTGCTTCCTGATGATCGCGCAAATGTAGCAGATGTGTTTTAAACCCTTTATTTTCTTAACATTTTCACAGTGAACACATTTCATAATCGCTTCACCTTAACTTAATTATTATGTAGATCTGCTCAAAAGAGCAGAAATGGAGTGATTAGGTGCGCTCCCGGTTGCGGCCTCTTAAGCCAAGTAAACCAGCCAAGCCAAGTAAACCAAGCCAGTTCCAATCCATATCGTTATCATTGGTTGCTGCAGCGTTTGTCCGGTAATTTTGGTTATCCGCAAAGGCAGGGATGGTTAATGCAGAGGAGACGATTGTGAAAGCCAAAACTAATGCAAAAACTTTTTTCATGTGGTGATTTCTCCTTTAAGTTAAAGTTTTTGATGAGTTTAAGCTTCCCTGATTGAAAATGAATTATTCTGCGGCTTCCGCTTATAATTCCTTCAAAGCAATAAAAACGTCAATCTCGTTGTCTTCTTGATCGTGTTTGTACCGCTCGTCCCAAACCTCGAAATCATACCCGTCGGGTTGGCGGCCGTTTTGCCGCATCCAATCGTTATACAACAGGTCGTAAGTACGTCCAAGCTCGGATTCGGGTCCTATGTGCGTCATCGTCACGTAGCTGCGGGCGGGGAGGTTATGCACGATCATGCCTTTGGGCGGAGCGGATCCTTCCGGTACTTCAAAGGCCAATATTTGCGTAAAAGCATCCACGTGCGGATTGAAGTTTTCCTTCATCGGATAAATTTGGACCAGATGCACATTCTCGGATAACCGCGGGCCGATTTCATCCTTCCGGCTTATAAGCGATTTGTAGGCGCTTGTACCGATATTCGTCTCCACAATTTGCTGCAGATTAGCATCATAGGTTACGCCAATTACCGTAAAAGCAGGGATATCCACAATCGTCGGCTGATGATAAATCGTTTGCATAAGAACCCTCCCATCATAATGGCACGTCCTTTTGATATTATCAGAAAATTCCAGTTATGTAACATGAATTTTTTGAAAGATATGAACACGGGAACCTTTTTCCTTTTTAGTTGTCTAATACATGTAGGGGAGGGAAGCTGATGGAGGAGAACTATCTAAATACAGCCATAAGCTTGGGTGCTCCCGAGATAGAGGAATTGGTGCACCGTTATTGGCATGAGATATGGCAGTATGCGTTTTTTCTCACGCGGCATGAACAGTTGGCCGAAGACATTGCTCAAGACACCTTTGTTCAAGCTTTTCGGTCAATAAGCTCCTTTCGGGGAGAATGCTCGGTCAAAACCTGGCTATTCAAGATCGCTCGTAATACTGCGTTTAACTACCGGAAATCCGCTTTTTTCAGGAAAGTTACTTTATTCGGATTGCTAAAAGACAAAACAGCCTCTTTCTCAGCTGAAGCGCATTATTTTAATAACATGCTAACGGATGAAATTTGGGAGGCGGTGCTTGCGCTGCCGAAACGTTACCGGGAAATAATCATTCTTCATGCCCACTATGGTCTTACTCATGCGGAGCTTGTTGATCTGCTTGGAATTTCGGCAGGTACGATTAAATCCAGGCTTCACCGGGCGCGAGCGATGTTAAAACAAATGATGGAGGAGGCGGAGACAAATGTGGAGACGAATGCAAGAGAATGATTCGGCACTGGATGAAAGGCTTCGCCGCGGACCATTTCGAGAGCGGCGCAGACCGTCTGTCGAACGCTTGCGGGCCATTCATGACCGTGTTGCCGTGGAGTCGGCAGTAAATAAGAGAGCAAAACGATTGCTGATGGTAATTGGAGCCGCGGCCGCTTCCGTCATTTTATTTCTGACGATCGCTTTCTTATTCGAAATGCCGGGAGGCTTTTCGGATCAACGACTGTCTGGGGCCAGCGGCTTGGAGGAAACGCTCAAGATACCGCTTGGAAGGACTCCTGAAGAAGCGGTCGAGAAGTTTAGAGGGGGCCAAATGGGCAGGGTCATTCATAGGGAGAGCGTGGACGGAGGTATGTTGTTATTTTATAAAAAGGAAAATGAGCTGAAAACAAGCGGCCTGCAGCTTGAGTTTGTGCGTAAAAGCTGGTTCGGTTGGAAATGGGGAATGGGCGGGGGATACAGCATTAGCTTCAGCTACGTACAGGATGCATCACAGAAAATGGCTGCAAGCTTTATGGCGATGCCTTACTCGAAAGGAAGTCTGAGTGTTCCGTTTCCTATTTTCTTCGGGGAGCTCTTGGATGATTCGGTTCAACAGGTCGCCGTTGCTGTAGAAAACGACGATGTTGAGCAACAAGCAACCGTTATTCGGGAAGGGCTGGAGACGCCGATATGGTTCGCCGCCCTCCCCCGGACTGCCGCTGTGCCTTACCGGATTGAACTTTACGATGGTGATGGGACGATGACAGGGAGCAAGACCGTAAATGACCCAACGGATTCAGACCTTGTTACATTGAGGGCGGATGCGAATGGAGATTTCAAAGATTGGGCTCTGAGCCCGCTCTTCGAGACACAGGGAAAGGACGCTGATGGGAATACGATCATCACGATGCTAAGAGGAATAGAAAATAAGCTGGGCATGATCGACTCACCGCTCATCGTCGGAACGCCTCAGAAGGTGTTGTGGCATTTTTGGGGCGACCAAGATGTGCTGGAAGGGAACCTTAGAATTGAGGGAACAAGTGCGGAGACCGGAGACACAGTGGTTCTTTTCGAAACGCGGCTCACGAAAGGGGCTTCCGTCCGGGGATCGACTACTTCGGCGCCCTCTAGTATAAGGCTTACCGAATTGGGCCTCTGGAAGCTCGACGTTTATATCAACGACGACTTATTTGGCTCTGTGATTGTGGAAGGGAAAGACTCGTATTGATTAGTCCGAAAAGTTCATGTACGATCTTCATAGAAAACCGCAGACAAAACGCGCATCAGTCAGTCGAATGGACAATAAAATTCGCAAAGGAGCGAAAAAAGTGACCGGTACAATGCAAATTAGGGATCACCTGCTGCAGGAGCTGCAACTGGGCGTTAAGACAAGCTGCTCGCTGATTAAATTGATTAGGGAAGAGGAATGGGATTTCCGGCCGCAGGACAATATGCGTACTCTGCTGCAGCTGGTTCACCATTTGACCGCGATCCCGGCCTCCGATTTGGCCATTCTGCAGGAGAAGCCGCAGCCCGAGGTCGATAAGGTTGAGCATTCCGCGTCGGATATAAGGGAAACTGAGGAATTGGTTAAACGTTTTCAAGCGAACTACGATACGTTCCGTGATTACATCGTATCCTTGAGCGAGGATGAGCTGCTGAACAAGTCGACGAAAGCTTTTTATTCGGATCATGGAATGGTGCAGGTCAAATGGCTGATCGAGGTCGTCACGCATACGTTCCATCATCGCTCGCAGCTGTACAATTACTTGAAGCAATCGGGGCATGAGCTGAGCTTTTTTATGCTGTATGGTTAATGCGCGGTCAATCATATAGGAAACGGAAAAAAGGGCAGCTCTGCAAGCCATCGAGGATGGCTTTTGCGAAAGAGACTGTCCTTTTTTCATGTGTCCTCGGATTACCGATGTTTGTCGAGCACTTGACGATAGACGTTTTTTGGACGCAGCCCGACGAGCTTCTCCATCGGCTCACCGTTTTTGTAGACGATAACGGTAGGCATGCTCATCACTCCGGCTTCCGAAGCGGCATCCGGCAGGTCATCGCAGTTCACCTTCACGATAGGGATTTGGCCTTTCAAATCCCGGTCGAGCTCTTTGAGAATCGGCAGCAGCGTTCTGCAAGGCGGACACCATGGCGCCCCGTAATCGACAAGTGTCAGCCCTTTTTTTACCATGCTTTTCAAATCGGCGTTACTTTCCGCATTGATCATCGTCATTTACGTTTCCTCCCCGTTTTGTATCGTTTGTGTCATCTCAGCCTGCACGGAAGCAATCCGGTCGATCAGGTTGTTCCTGATTTGGCTCAGCTGCACGATTTGCCGCTCGATCTCCTCCAGCTTCTGGCGGTAAACAGGCAAAACCTGCGAGCAGAATGCTTCCTTATTCATCAATACGCAGGATAAAAATCCGGCAATTTGCTCCGTCGTAAGCCCCAAATTCAAATAAAGCTTGATTGCGGCCACCGTCTCTACCGTCAGCGGCGAATATTCACGGTACCCATTGGCCAAACGGGCCGGCGCGATCAGTCCTTGCTTTTCATAATATCGGAGCGAACGGATGCTGACCCCCGTGGCTTCCGATAATTCCCCTATTTTCATAACATTCCCCCGGGTTCCCTTGATCGAAAAAGGTTCTACTCCATTATAAAGTCTGACATTAGTGTCAGAGTCAAGCGCTTTTGGAGCCCTATTTTTTCAAAATAAAGGATTTTGACTTATGGTCGAAGAAAGGTAAATGCTGACAGTTTAACATACGCGGGACAAATCATAAAAAAGAACGGAGACCGAATATGAGCGAGTTCAGCGCAAGCTACCATTTGAAAGCAGGAGATCGGGAGGAGGCCATCGCTCTTATCCGAAATGCGGGGCATCAAGGCTACGTCTACCCGGAGCAAAACGGCTGGGTCACCTTTGTCGTCCGCGGCGACGTATTTGAAGTAAATGAGGAGATTATCGCCGCTAATACAGGATTGCTGGTGTATTACATTTATGCAGAGGACCACGGCTGGGGGATGCGGATTTTTCAGAAAAACGAGCCGGTCTTCGAGTATTCGGCAGATTGGAATGAAGAATTGCGTATCGAGAAGCCTACATACGACTTGGAGCTGATCCGGAAGCTGATTGGGGAGCAGGGAAATTCGGACGAGGGAATTGAAGCATTGTTCGAGACGGATGAGGAAGAGATGTTCGGGCTCGACGAACCGCCGGCCTACACGATTGCGGAAAGTCTGGGGCTGACTTATTTTGCGTGGGTTTCGGCGGATTATTTGGAAAACGACGGAGTCGATCCTTCGATCGCTGAGGTAGAGTAGGAGGCCGAAATGGATTACGTCATTGCGGGGCTGCTCATTGTCATCGTCGGCTTGCTGCTGCATATCAATCAAAAGATCCCAAGCAGGGATGTGGTGAAGGAAGCGATGGAAAGAGACAGAATCAGGAAAGGAGAATAAATTGACCGGAAAGAAAAAGGTTTATGCTCGCCGGGTTCTGTTTTTGTATATGATGACGGTGTTTG
Organism: Paenibacillus vietnamensis; assembly: GCF_020169515.1. GTDB lineage: Bacteria > Bacillota > Bacilli > Paenibacillales > Paenibacillaceae > Pristimantibacillus > Pristimantibacillus vietnamensis. Next base: position 130,148 of record NZ_JAHMHW010000011.1, read on the forward strand.
CTCTGGTGCTCAGTGCATGCGGCACGTCAGAGAGGCATATGAATTATGAAGCGTTCATCATAGAAACCATGGAACAGAATGACGAGGGGATGTTCGTCAAGACAGGTTACAAGAAAGTGAACGCGATAACGATCGTCGAAGAGGGCAAGCATCACTTGAATGCCGAGGTAAAAATGATTGAGGATCACTACGATTTGAAAGGCGATTATTTGAAAACAGAGCTTATTTATTCCAAGTCCGACAAGTCCAAGCTCCTCCATTCGCTGGATGGAGACGAGCGGAAGAAGACGCTGCAGGAGCCTTCCACCATTCTTGTCCCTGATGAGCTGAAGGAATCTCGGAGCATCATGCTGACGGAGGAAGAGCAGCTGCGGGTGAAGGAGCATGTGGAGGCTTATTTCTGATGAATTATACGGAAGCAGATCGCGACTGCACGATGAAAGCTTTCTGGGTGAAGATCCGGGAAGCTTTTTTTTCATGGCTGGAAAATCTTTTACCGTTACTCTAACATTCGAGTTGGTCGTCCGTTATATAGGTGAAGGAGGTGGAGAATGGAGCCCGGACAGCTGCATCAACTGCTCCAACCCAAGTTAACCGAAATAAAAAAATACCTGATCCGTCTGGGAGCCGCTCCGTCCGACGCGGAGGATATCGTACAGGATACCGTCTACAAAGCATTTCTGTACATTGGATCGATCGAAGCGAATAAATTCAGCGCGTGGTTATACAAGGTCGCGATCAACCGTTACTATGACTTATGCCGCCGAAAAAAATGGATTCAAGTACCGATCGATTCGGTGGACATCCCGGATTCGGAGCTGCCGGAGGACAAGCTGCTGCAAAAGGAGAAGCGGGAGGAAATCGAAGCCGTTCTCGATGATTTGCTTCCCCACCACAAGCAACTTTTAATCATGAAATATGAATTAGAGCTTTCATACCAGGAAATCGCCGAACTGCTTGGAGTGAAGATCGAGCAGGTAAAATCAACGTTGTATTATGCCCGCAAGCAATTTCAAAAAAGGTACAGAGGTGAAGAAAGATGACAGCTCCATGGGGAGACGAAGACCCTATCAAACTTTCAAAAACGATCAAAAGGGCGAAAAGAAATACGATCATCCGGAATATTGTAATTTCGTTTTGTGTGTCGCTGCTTTTGCTGTTCGTTGCAGTGATCGTGAATGTTCAGCTTATTAACTCAAGTTCTCGGCATGCCCAGTTAGACGAATACGCGCTCCAGAGCATCAGTGGGCCCAATCAATATCTTTCGAACTATACGGACGAACGTGGTTTTTTATCAGGAAGGTTAGAATTTGAAATGTATAAGATCATTGAAGGCGTGCCGATACCTTGGCTCACAAAAAAGACGGCATACAACGTGTTTCCTTTGTTTTCTTTTATTAGTCTAGCAGGTGGCGACTCTTCGATATCTCTCCCCGATCCGGATTTTCGTCAACAAAACTTTGAATATAATCGCAACTATAACGGGCAAAACGGACAAAGAGAGATGATGTTTTACATTCCGGAAGTGGATTATAACGGCAAAATTGTAAACGACTTGCCTGCCGTAGAGCAAATGGACAAGGATCAACTGGTTGAAATGGCTGTTTCGTTCGATAAACCTTATTCGCTTGCGGAGGTACGGTCGATGCTTCCTGCGGAGCTGACCCAGATGTGGTATTGGGTAGATACTTACGATAACAGAAAATATTTTGAACCGTACAAGGATGGGAATGGAAAAATGAGCTATGCTGTCCCGCTGGGTGAAGACTGGTTATACGGGTTTGGCGTCAATCTCGACGGGCCGGAAGTGAAGGAAGTGGATTTTATTGAGTCGCTGGAGCTAGGGCTGGACGGGCGCTATCACTATGAATTTAATCGAATTTATAACTATCTGAAGGGGGATAAAGCTAAACCTGAAGCTTCAGATATTCGGCTGCTGGGCGTCGTTGTGACGGGAACAGCGCAAGAGATGCTAAGTCTAGACGGACAGCCTTATGTCAGGGCGGCGGCATTAGGCGCGGTTGTCGATTAATCGGCTGAATGCCGGCAAAGGAGATTGGCTCCCGGAGGGAGAATATGCAAAAGGAAACGATGGATCTTCATGAATCGTGCAGGAGAGAAGGAGGAGCAGCATGAAAATCATAATCGCGCCGGATTCCTTCAAAGGGTCGATTTCGGCGCAGGATTTGTGCGAATCGATCCGCGGCGGCATTGAGGCGGTCGTTCCTTCGGCCGAAGCGGTGGAGCTGCCGATGGCGGACGGAGGAGAGGGCACGCTGGATGCGCTCATCTATGCGACCAAAGGAACGAAATGCGAATGCGAGGTAAAGGATCCGCTCGGCAGACCGGTCAAAGCCTCTTATGGCATTATGGGAGACGGGCAAACGGTCATGATTGAGATGGCGCAGGCATCAGGCTTAACCCTTTTGCAGGAAAGCGACCGGAATCCGTTAATCACCTCCAGCTATGGAACGGGAGAACTGATTCGCCGTGCCTTGCGCGCCGGATACCGCAAATTCGTGGTCGGTCTTGGCGGAAGCGCGACGAACGACGGCGGTGCCGGCATGCTCCGTGCGCTTGGTGCCTCGTTCACGGATGAATCGGGTGCGCAAATTCCCGAAGGCGGTGCGGGGCTGGCGCAGCTATCGGCGATCGATTTGTCGGGACTTGATTCTGCCGTACGGGAATCGGCCTTTCGAATCGCAGGCGACGTCACGAATCCGCTGTGCGGGCCCTCCGGAGCGTCGTCCGTGTTCGGACCGCAAAAAGGGGCAACGGAAGAGATGGTCCGCCGCTTGGATGAAGCGTTGAACCGCTACGGAGAGGTGCTGCTTCAGGTCACGGGTACAGACGTGCGCCAAATGCCGGGCAGCGGGGCCGCAGGGGGAATGGGCGCCGCGCTGCTCGCCGTATTGCAGGCGGAGAGCGGCTCCGGCATCGATCTGGTGATGGAGGCTGTAGATTTTGAAGATAAGCTGCAAGGTGCAAGCATGGTCATAACGGGAGAGGGCAGGCTCGACCGGCAAACCCTGTCCGGAAAAGTCATCGCGGGAATTTGCCGTAAGGCGCGGGCGAATCAAATCCCCGTCATTGCTTTATGCGGGAGAATGGATCTGACAGCAGAAGAGATGGACGAGCTGGGGCTGACAGCAGCCTTCTCCATTGTGCCGGGACCCTGCACGCTTGAGGAGGCCATGGCCGGCGCTTCGTTATGGGCCAGATTGCGTACGGAACAGATCATGCGCCTATATACAATGAATCGTTAACGGGCTATACACAGACGGAGAGGGCGTGGAAGCGTGAGGCCTAAAATCTATATTACGAGAAAAATTCCCGATGCCGCGCTGCAAAAGCTGCAGGAAAGCTGCGATGTAGAGATGTGGCCGGAGGAAGCGGTGCCGGTGCCGCGCGAGGTGCTGGAGGATAAAATAAAGGACGCGGACGGCTTGTTTTGTCTCCTCACCGAGTCAGTCGATTCAACGCTGCTGTCCGCCGCTCCGAGGCTGAAGATCGTCAGCAATATGGCGGTCGGCTACAACAACATCGATATCGCGGAAGCAAGCCGCAGACGGATTATGGTGACGAATACGCCGGGCGTCCTGACGGAAACGACCGCCGACTTGACGTTTGCCCTGCTAATGGCTGCCTCGCGCCGAATCGTCGAAGCCTCCGAATATTTGAGGTCGGGACAATGGACGACTTGGTCACCGATGCAGCTCACCGGCCAGGACATATACGGGGCGACCTTGGGCATTATCGGGATGGGAAGAATCGGGGAGGCACTGGCCCGGCGGGCACTAGGCTTCAATATGCGTGTCCTGTACTATAATCGCAGCCGCAAGCAGGAGCTCGAAGCAAGCATGGGGCTTGCTTATGCGGAGCTCGACAGCCTGCTCGGACTGGCCGATTTTGTATGTCTGATGACGCCGCTGACACCGGAAACGCGCCATCTGATCGGGAAGCGGGAGTTGAAGCTTATGAAGCCGACGGCCGTTCTGATCAACACGGCCCGGGGCGGGATTGTAGACGAGCAGGCGCTCTATGAAGCTTTACGGGAGGGCACGATTTGGGGAGCCGGACTGGATGTCTTTGAGGAGGAGCCGGTTCGGCTCGATCATCCTCTCCTGACGCTTCCGAACGTAGTCACGCTCCCGCATATCGGTAGCGCGTCGATCCGGACAAGAACCCTGATGGCCGAGCTTGCGGCGCGCAATCTGCTGCAGGGGCTGTCCGGGCAGCCTCCGGAGCACTTGGTTAACAAGGATGCTTTTGCTGCGGAGGAGAACGGATAATCCGATAATCTGTTGCTTTTTCATGTTTAAGTAGAACGGCTGCATCCGCAGTCGTTCTTTTGTTTCTTTTAACAAGTGTAGAGGGAAACATTCGCCTCATTAAGATAACGGCCAGAAGAGTGTGGTGGAACGGTTATTTGTTATCGCTCTCTTTTGCAAATGTAACACATCCGCTTGAGCTACAATATGATGAATCTAGAAATCTAAAGAGGTGAGCCAATGGCAGTCGTAAAAGCCAGGAAACAGGATATTGATATGTTGGCAAGGTTGCTTCGAGCTGAAGCCGAGGCCGAAGGCGAAATGGGCATGCTCCTAGTTGGAAATGTTGGCATTAACCGAATAAGAGGGAATTGCTCCGATTTTAAAAATCTCCGGACAATTCCCCAAATGATCAACCAGCCGCATGCGTTCGAAGCGTTGCAACACGGTATGTACTATCAAGGCGCAAGAGAGAGGGAACGCCGTCTGGCGCAACGGGCCGTGAATGGGGAGCGGAATTGGCCAGGCGAATTCTCCCTATGGTATTTCCGTCCAGGATCGTTCGAAAATCCCGGGCCATGTCCGCCAACTTGGTATGATCAGCCGTTCGTAGGACGATGGAAGAAACACTGTTTTTATCAACCGACCGTGAAAGAATGTCAACATATTTATAATACGTAAAGGTACATTAGGATCTCTTAACCTGACCTTTTACAGTCATGTGTCAGTTGACATGAACGTTATCTCATTAAGAGCCGCGTAAATCGCGGCTTCTTTGGGTTTAGTGGAATAAAGTTATTTTTGAGTTATAGGCGGATTTTAAACGATTTTTTGACGAGAGGGTAAAGCCACTTTACGCCGCTCGGCGTAAGCGTGTCCGCGACTAAATGGGACAGGTACCCGAGCATGGCGACGATGGTCACGCCATCAAGTTCCAGCTGCTGCTCCAGCCCCCATGCGATCGCGCCCCAGATCGGAATCGCCCACACGGTATGTGTCATTCCGCGATGATTCAGCCAAGGCACCCATGCGACGTACAAGCCGAAGCCCATCAGCCAGTTCATACCGTACTTGTAGCCGGCATAGATCAGCGCGGCGCCGACGACGCTGACGAGCGCATTGCGGATGGCTCCCTCCTTCATGACCAGACCGGACAATACGGCGGCGCCGCAGGCTCCGACGACCAGGGGGGACAAGGTTTTACCGGCAAAATAATAGTAAGCGACGATAGCCAAAAACAAAAAAGCGCCATACAGCGCGAATTCCCGGATGAACTTGGATATTTTGCCCAGCTTTGCGCTGAGCATGCTCTGCCCGTCAAGGTCGGCGCTGAGCGCGGAGAAGGCCGCGATACCGACATAATAGCCGGTTTGTTCGAGATCGGCCGTATAATAGGCGGCGGCAGCCGCTCCAACGGCAGCCCCGATGGCCAAATGCGTTTTACCTGTCATGTTGCCTCCTGTGTTCGTTACTTAAAGTACTGTTTGTTATAGCCCTACCATCCCAGCCAGCTCACTGTACTGCACTTTGTACATCGGAATGCGCGGTTAACTCCAACTAACTCTCCTCCAATGCACTTTGTACATCAGAATGAACTGATTTTCACCAACTGGCACACTCCGCTGCACTATTTGCAGGAGATTGGCGGGAAAGGAGCACTTTCGGCCGCAAGGGAGCGCAATCTGCTGTAAAACTGCAGCAGATGGCACATTCGAGCTCCTCATGTGAGGTCTCTGCTGCATTTTATGCAGCGAATCTCAGGACCAAGTTACTTAAACTAACCAGCTGCACTTTACCTTCTACTTCGAGAACGATCAACCCTTCCACCCCTACCAACCCCAGCCAGCTCACTGTACTGCACTTTGTACATCGGAATGCGCTAGTTCGATTCCAACAATCTCTCCCCAATGTACTTTGTACATCAGAATAAGCTAATTTTGGCCAACTAGCTAACTCCGCTGCACTTTTTGCAGCAGATTGGCGGGAAAGGAGCACTTTCGGCCGCAAGGGAGCGCAATCTGCTGTAAAACTGCAGCAGACGGCACATTCGAGCTCCTCATGTGAGGTCTCTGCTGCATTTTATGCAGTGGAGACCGGAGCTCCAGGGAGCCCTAAGCCCGAGCAGAGCCTGGAGCCCAGCGGCAAGAGCAGCCCGCCCGGCCTCCCCGCACTCCGCCCAGCCTCCAGCTGACACATCCCCATCAAAGATGCTTCGAGTTCACCTGCTCGTTGCGAATCATTTGCTCCAGCTTCTCCACGAGCCGGTCATGCACAGGGTCTTTCTTGCGGAAGCCGAGCAGGCTTCTCCGGTTCTGCCGCTTCAGCAGCAGCAGTAAATACTGCTTTTCTTTCAACGTAAACATGCCGCCTAAGCCTCCGTTCTAAGTGGGAGTAACAGCATGACGGGCTGCTTTGCGGTAGGCGCCGGGCGTCATGCCTGTGCATCTTTTGAACACGGCGTTAAAAGAATGAATATCCCGGTATCCGACACGTTCCGCGATATGGCCGACCTTCAGCTCGGTTTCCCTCAGCAGCGCCTGGCTCTGGCGGATGCGCACGTTTTGCAAATAGCGGTGAAAGGTCTGCTGCGTATGCTCCAGAAATAAACGCTGCAGGTGGCGTTCGCTCCAGCCGCTCGTATCGGCCAGAATGCCGAGCGTAAGCTCACGGTCAAAGTTTTGCTCAACAAAGCCCAGCAGCTCGAAAAAGGCCGTCTGCCGGGAGGCAGTTTCCTCGCCGCGATGCTCCGTCAGCCGCTGGAGCAGAATGATCAGCTGCAGCAGCAGCGCATGCAGGTAATCCTGCGAACCCGCCTGCGGCAGATGATATTCCTTGTACATCGTAAGGAATAGCTGCTCGCCGCGGTTATCCGGATCCTGGCAGACGAAATAGGGCAGCAGGCCTTGCTCCATGGCGCCGAGAAAGTCGGCGATTCGGGGATCGGCCGCGATTGTGCCCAGCCTGCGCAGCAGCTGCGGCGAGAACACGCAGTTGTATACGCTCAGCGGGTGACGGACTTTGTCCGTCGATGTCGGGCGAAACACATGGGACAAGCCGATGGGGATGAACAGGATATGCCCCTTTTGCACCTTGTGGATGTCGTCCCCGACGTGGTGGAAGCCGGCGCCTTCCGCGATATAGACGATTTCGAGGAAGTCGTGATCGTGGAAGGGACTGTTGAAATCCTCGGACGCCCGATTGACGAACAGCAGCGAATCGCCTTTGAAAAAGTAGTCTCCACGGAATGTTTCTGTCGGACGCTGCATGGCTCACACTCCTGTCGGATCATTTTATGATTTTATGATAACGCGGATGTCCGTAATACCCCATGAAGATGTCCGAGCCGCCCCCAAACATAGAACCGTACTTTTTTATAATTATAGTGGAAGGCAAGGCGGCAAGGAAGGCGAACAACAAAATTCCAGTCAAGCGGCAGGAGGTTAACGATTATGTTTAAAGTGACGGATTTAAGGTGCGAGTATCAAAAAAATCCGATTGGCATCGGCACCATAAAGCCGAGAATCAGCTGGAAGCTGGAATCGGACGAAAGAGGAGCGCGTCAAACGGCGTACGAGATAGAGGTAGGGGGAGACGCTTCATTCTCTGAGGTGATATGGGCCTCCGGAAAAATCGAGTCGGAGCAGTCCGTCCTAGTCGAGCTGGACAACTTTACGGCTGAATCCTGCAAGCGCTATTATTACCGCATTCAGTCATGGGACCAGGCTGGTCAGAGCTCGGACTGGTCGGAGGCCGCTTATTGGGAAATGGGCTTGCTGACTCCGGAGGAATGGACGGGAGAATGGATATCCGCTCCGTTAGAGCTGCTGCCGGTCGATGCCGAACCGTCGCCGATGCTGCGCAGAAGCTTCAGCCTGAACGGCACGGTGAAGAAGGCGAGACTGTATGCGACCTCGCTGGGCTTATATGAGCTGGAGCTGAACGGCCGGCGGGTCGGGGACAGCTATTTTACGCCCGGCTGGACCAGCTATCGCCATACTTTGCAAACGCAGACCTACGACGTGACGGAGCTTCTCCAGCCGGGCGATAATGCCATCGGCGCACTGCTCGGCAACGGATGGTACAAAGGTTATCTTGCTTGGGGCAATAAACGCTTTCACTATGGCGACCGCCTGGCGCTGCTGATGCAGCTGCACATCGAATACGAGGACGGGAATACCGAGCGGATCGTCTCGGACCGGAGCTGGAAGGCGGCTGCCGGCCCGATTCTTCTGTCGGAAATTTACCACGGTGAAACGTACGATGCACGTCTGGAGAGAGACGGCTGGAGCCGTGCCGGCTACGATGACGGGGAATGGACAGGAGTAGACAGGCTGGACCACGGCAAAAAAATGCTGACACCGCAGGTGAACGAACCGGTTCGCAAGCAGGAGCATCTGAAGCCGATCGAGGTCATTACAACGCCGAATGGCGAGACCGTGCTGGATTTTGGCCAAAATATGGTCGGCTGGGTCCGCTTCAGCATTCAGGGGCAACCGGGGACGAAGGTGGAGCTTTACCACGCGGAAGTGCTCGACAGCGACGGCAATTTCTATACAGCCAACCTTCGCGCGGCGAAACAGCAGATCACGTACGTATTGAAAGGCGGGGAGCGCGAGACGTTCGAGCCGCGGTTTACGTTCCAGGGCTTTCGTTATGTGAAGCTTGAGGGCTTCCCGGCTCCGGTGAATCCCGACGATTTTGAAGGTGTCGTGCTGCATTCCGACATGGAGGAAACAGGTACGTTCTCGTGCTCGGAGCCGCTCGTAAATCAGCTGCAGCACAATATCAAATGGGGGTTAAAAGGCAATTTTCTCGACGTGCCGACCGATTGTCCGCAGCGGGATGAGCGGCTCGGATGGACGGGAGATGCCCAAATGTTCATTCAAACCGCATCCTATTTGATGAATGTTGCGCCATTTTTCACGAAATGGCTCCGGGACGTAAAGGCCGATCAAACGGAGGACGGAGGCATTCCGTTCGTCGTGCCGCATATACTTGGCGAGAAAGACCACTCGTCCGCGGCATGGGGCGACGCTGCCGTTATTTGCCCGTGGATACTCTATGTCAGCTATGGGGACAAACGGATTTTGGCGGAGCAGTACGACAGCATGAAAGCCTGGGTGACGTATATTCGTAACCAAGGGGAGCAGGAGTATTTGTGGAATTCCGGCTTCCACTTCGGGGATTGGCTCGGTCTGGATGCCAAAGCCGGGGATTACCGGGGCGCGACCGAAAACGACATCATCGCAACGGCGTTTTATGCGTATTCGACGTCCTTGGTCCAGAAAGCGGCGGAGGTGCTTGGCAAGCAGGAGGATGCGGCTGAGCTGGCGGAGCTGCATGCGAATATCGTCAAAGCGTTCCGCCAAGAATTCGTGACGGCCACAGGAAGGCTGGCGGCTCCGACCCAGACGGCTCATGTGCTGGCGCTGAAGTTCGGGCTGCTGGACGGCAAGGCGGAGAAACGCGCAGCCGCGAAGCTGAAGGAGCTGCTGGAGGCAAGCAACCATCATCTGACGACCGGCTTTGTCGGCACTCCGTATTTGAATCATGTGCTGAGCGACCATGGAATGAACGGGGAAGCCTACAAGCTGCTGCTTCAGCAAACCTATCCTTCCTGGCTGTACCCCGTAACGAAAGGCGCGACGACGATCTGGGAGCATTGGGACGGCATCCGGGAGGACGGCAGCTTCTGGAGCGCGGACATGAATTCGTACAACCATTACGCATACGGAGCGATCGGCGATTGGATGTACCGTGCGGTGGCCGGCATCCGTTCGTCGGAGACGGGACCGGGCTACAAGCACTTCGTGATCGCACCACAGCCGGGAGAAGGAATTACATGGGCCGAAGGGCGCCTGGATACGATGTACGGCGAGGTCGGCTCGAAGTGGAGCGAATCCGGCGACGGATTATTCACTTTGGAGGTGCGGATTCCGCCGGGCACGAGCGCGGACATTCTTTTGCCGGGAACGTCTGAAGCCGGTCAGGTTAGCGAAGGAGGGCAGGCGCTTGACGCGGCTCCGGGTATTTTGACGGTGGAGCAATCGGGGGCTGCCGTAAAAGTGAGCGTCGGGTCCGGTGTCTACCGTTTCGAGGTTCAGAGCCGGAAAAGCGCCCTCGAGCTTGTGTAGTCTTATAAAAGAATGATCGAAACGAAACCCACCGTTAGGCGTCCGGCCATACGCGGTGGGTTTCGTTTTTTTTGCACAAAGTTCGCAGCTTTCCCCTATAGAAAAATCGCATCGCCCTACTTAAAGCTCCGACATCCTCTCTATAATAGGATTTAGCATAATTGATAGCGCTTACAGTGTCAAACCTTGAATTGGACTTTAACAGGACAAAGGGAGGAATCGATGATCGTGCCACGGAAAATGATTTCGACGATGCTTGCCTCAATCATGCTATTTACCGGCCTATCTGCGTGCAGCAGCAATACGGGAAGCAATGGGGAAACCGGCACATCCGCCGCTCCGCAGGCTTCTTCTCCAGAGACTTCCGCTCCACCAGCAGATAGTCAGCCCGACGAGCTGAAGGGCGATTTGACCTGGTTCGGTCTCGCGAGCCCGGATACCTTCGAGGAACAGTACGGTCAATTCCTGAAGCAGAAGTTTCCGAAAATCAACTTTACCTACATCAACCAAACGGAAGAACAGAGACTGGAGCAGCTCATCGCATCCGGTACGCAGATCGATATGTACCTGACGTCGGCGCACGATCTCCGTGTGCAATACATGCCGGCCAATATGGCACTCGATCTCAGTCCGTTAATCGAAAAGCACGGCGTCGATCTTAGCGCAATCGAGCCGGCGTATATGGATGCCGTTACGGTTGACGGCAAACCTTATCTGCTGCCGGTTAGCGACAATAAGTTCGTCATGTATTATAACAAAGACATGTTCGACCGGTTCGGCGTAAAATATCCGTGGGACGGCATGACCTGGGACGACGCGCTCACGCTGTCCAAGCAGATCACACGAAACGAAGGCGGCAAGCAGTACATAGGCTTGTGGATGTCGCCGAAGCACTATTTCCGCGTCGCGCAAAATTCGGCCGGTCTGGTCGATCCGGAGACGAACAAGGCGACCGTTAATAACGACCAGTGGAAATTTATTTTTGATAACATTTTTTATAACTTTACGCGGGACCCGGGCTTTCAGCAAAGGGCTAACAAAGAGTGGCTGTCGCACGCGGACTTTAACAAAAACTTCGTAGTCGGCATGTACATCTACCAATCGGGCTGGATGATGTCGGCGGATACGAGTCTCCCAGAAAACTGGGATATTGCGGCCGTGCCGACTTTTAAAGAATATCCGGATATAAACACGCAGACTTATGCTACCTACGCCGGGATCTCGGCAACCTCCAAACAGCAGGACCTTGCCATGGAGGTGTTAAAATATTTAATCTCGGAAGAATATCAGACCCTCATTTCCAAACGGGGAATGATTACGCCGCTTTTATCACAAGCGGTTAGGGATGCGGCGTTCGCGGACTATCCTTTTGCCGATTCGAAAAACATTCAAGCGCTGTATTACGGAACACCCGCTAAAGGCCGGGTCATGACGCAATTTGACGAACTGGTCATTGAGGAGTCTTTCGATGCAGATATTGTACGCGAAATTGCGAAGGGCAAGCTCGATGTCAATTCGGCGCTTCGAAGGGCCGAAGAGACGGCCAATAAGCTGATTCAGGAACAGCTGACCAAGCAATAGCGGACGTGAGAAGGGGAGGGTTGAAAAACCGTCCCTTTTTTCTTTAACATTCTAATTGATTTAGTAGTTGTTGTTCTATCTTGTTTACTTCTTCTTTCGAGTTACCGACCAGAATGGAGTAGAGGATGATAGGTTCATCAGAATTTAAATTGGACGGGTTATATATACTAAGCGGCACCAGCCTTTTTTGTTGAATAAATGTTTTAATTGTACGTTCAAACTTATTTAAGCTGACAAATGTTTTAAAATTCCTGAATTTTAGTGTATTAACTTGTAATGACTCCATTATACTTTCTTTTAAAAGTAGTGCTACAGTAGAAGCATTCATTCTAAAATTTAAATCAATCGCAATGATGCGATTATCTTCGCTAATTACGATATCAAACCCGGCAATTCCATAGTACCCCAGCGAAACTGCTTTTTCCATAATTTGTTCCCCTAATTGTATGACTTTCTCCGGAAGTTGGTTATCTTCTTGTGTTACCCAATTCCCCGTATACTTTCCTTCATTTATAATCTGTTCGGCTGCTCCAAGGTAAATGAAATCTCCTTTATAGGTTTGAACAAATTGAACACAATAATTTCGCAGAATGGGTATTTGTTCTTCCATTACTACGAAATTACATGAATTAAAAAGTTGTTTGGCATATTGAAGATCAGCATTGTTTTTACAAATAACGACTTCGATTCCTCCGCCTTGCGGTTCATCCGTTGCTGCTTTAGCTACAAAAGGTAAGCCAAACGGGAAATTTTTCTCTTGTGCAAAATCTGATATAGATAATACTTTACGTCTTGCCAGGTTTTGTTTTGGGACTAAGTCTTTAAGGTTGCCTTTGTTATTTAAATAGGCAATTAATTCAGGAGCTATCCAATACTTATTGTAATTTAGTTCCTCCAGTAAATGCGGGAAATTAACGACTACTTTATCTTTAGAATGATTAAATTCATTTAATTTCTTATAGTAACTTCTTTCATCACAATAAGTATGAATTTTATTTGCCAATTGCAATCCAGATTCCTTAAGAATCGACAAAGAGGATGGCTCAATAACACCACTATGGCATAAGATCGGCATTTTACCGGCTATGCTCAATAATCTGCCCGTATCAGAATGTTGGGAAACGGAGTCAGGCAACCATTGCATATTTCTATAAGATGCCCGTTGATTAAAGACGTACCCCGGTCCATAGATATCATAAAGTGTAACGCTTGGTTTTATTTCCATTACATATTCCCTCTCTGACCTCTGACTGTACCCTTCCTTAATTGAATATATTCATGAAAAAATATTCTGACATAGTTAAATGAACTATTTTTATTTCAGTTGGTTGTTTATAACAAACGCTCTCTATAAGACTTCATATAATAAGGGTGAATATGGGAGGGGAAGAGAAGGTGAATTCGAAAATCTATTTAATAGTAGATAACCATTCAAAAGATACGGTATATTTGCATCCGATTACGGCAGAAAGGATGAAAATTGAGGAAGGAACGGGAACACTTAAATTCGGCACCCAAGCAAGTACCATAAACATAATAATTACTGCAAAATACAAAGAAAATGAATTATACATCTCAGAAAATGTTTTAAAGCATCTTAAGATTCCTTTATTCTGTGAATTTGAATTTATTAATGACCAGCAAAATCTTATGATTGGGCCTTTCATCGGTATATTGGCTTCATTATCTAAAAAAGAATTAGAGGGAAATTTAAATAATTTTTCAGATTATGTATATCACTATGATCAAATTGGAGGAGCAATCATCGTTTTTTCTTTAGATGAAGTTACACCAGAAGAACAAACCATACAAGGATTTATGTTTAATCCGACAAATAAAGAGTGGGAAAAAGGTATCTATCTTTACCCTTCCTCCCTATTTTTGCGTATTAAATGGTTTGGTCCAAAGTGGCAGCAACATTTCGAATCATTTATGGGTAATAAAATTTTTAATAATTTTTACTTTGATAAATGGAGTATACACAAACATTTGATGAATTCGCCTGATTTAACCGATTACGTTCCTAAAACCGTTCTATATACAAAGCCTTCTGACCTTTTATCTTTCTTAAAAGGGAATTCCTCAGCCTACCTGAAACCCATAAATTCTTCAAGAGGGAACGGTATTATAAAAATAGATCGATTAGGGAAGAACAGAGCACTTGTTAAATACTTTGGTCGAAGTAAAGTGACTCAAAAAAATTTAAATAATCAAAAAGAGATGAATCGATTTTTTAGACAAAGGTTAATACCAGGCAAATATATCGTTCAAAAATCACTGGATCTTGTTACAAAGAATGCTGGTATTATTGATTTTCGTATCTACCTCACAAAGGATAGCACAAAAGAATGGAAGTATATTACAACATTCTCCAAGGAAGGAATGCCGGGGGAGATTGTTAGTAATATTAATAGAGGAGGGGTAGCCGGGAGAGGGCTTCAGTTATTAAAAGAAACACTGTTTCTGACTGACCAGGAAGTAAATGAAATCGAGCATACAATGCAGACTGCAGCAATAAAAGCAGTTAAAGCTTTAGAAAAATCAGGCGTTCATTTTGCAAATACAGGAGTAGATATAGGAGTCGATATCACTAAGAAGGTATGGATTATTGAAATACAGTTCAATTCCCCAGGTCAGAAAGGCTTTCTCCTTGATAAGACCCTGTATCATGAGTATTTAAAAACAATTATGCTATATTCTAAAAGTTTAGCTGAATTTTAATCATGAAACGGCTAGGGACGTTAAGGAGGCGGCGCCACTGAATTCTTTACCGTTAAAAGACGTATTAAAGATTTTAAAAGGTACCGTTATATCGGGTAAAGGGACTCCATTGATTAATCATATTGCCACCAGATATAGTCAAATTGACAGAAATAAAAATACATTGTTTTTTCATTTAAATTCAAGATATCGTCTAAAACGTTTAAGAAAATATAAAAATTTAGTTATTGTTACCGAAAAGTCTACATTCATTAAAACCACTCAGTTAAGTCATTTGGTTATTAAGGTAAGGAATATTCATGCTGCTTATTGGGGATTAATTTGCCATTACCGTGAGTCTTTTAAGATACCTGTATTTGGAATAACCGGTACTAGCGGGAAAACAACCACAAAAGAAATGATATCACAAGTGTTAACAATGGAAGGATTAAATGTTCAATCCACTTATAGAAGTAATAATGGACCCAGTAGAGATTTACAGTATCTTTTAGAGATTACCGATAAAACGGATGCCTCTGTCATTGAAATGGGGTTGGCAAAACCCGGTGATCTTCAAAAGACTTGCAGGGTCTTTCAGCCCAATATAAGAATATTGTTAAATATTGGCGTATACCATCTTGAGGGCTGTGTAACGATGGAAAATTATATTAAGGCAAAAGCTGAAATATTGGATAGGATCAAACCTGAAGATATCCTCATTTTAAATGCCGATTGTTCAAATATTAAAAAGATTGATGTTAGTCATGTTACACAAAAAATTTACATTGGTATAAATGAAAAAGCTGATTTTATGGCAAAGAATATTCAATATACGGATATAGGGATAAGCTTTAGTCTTGTTCACAAAACTGTAGAGTACCCGGCATTTATACCAGGGTATGGAAGACATAATGTTTATAATGCTTTAGCCTCGATTGCTGCTGTTTATCAAATTGGTATGGATATAGAGAAGTCCATAAACAAATTATCAAAGTTCCGTCATCTTGACTCTCATTTAGAACCGTTTTCCGGGATAAATGGATGTTCAATTATTGATGATACTTGGAACAATACCCCTCCCGCTATGGAAGCCGCACTAAATGTATTGAAAGAGATTTCGAATGGGAAGAAAAATATTGCTGTTTTAGGCTATTTTCCGCGATTAGGAGAGAGCAATACGGCCAAG
Organism: Paenibacillus vietnamensis; assembly: GCF_020169515.1. Classification (GTDB taxonomy): domain Bacteria; phylum Bacillota; class Bacilli; order Paenibacillales; family Paenibacillaceae; genus Pristimantibacillus; species Pristimantibacillus vietnamensis. The sequence continues at coordinate 146,020 of NZ_JAHMHW010000011.1, forward strand.
CAGCAATATGAGTATATGGCCACAAGAGTTATGGAAACAGGTATTGATAAATTAATCATTACAGATGAAAAATCAATAGAAATTGGAAAACATGCCATGAAACTGGGTATGAATCATGATGATATTCACTATTGTTTTACGGATCAAGACGTTTCTAGAACTGTTACCCATTTGCTCACACCAGAAACGATTGTGTTATTAAAATTTTCAAGAATCCGAAGAGACTCCTTATTTAATACCTTAAAGGAAACGCTCATCAGTTAGAATTATCCTCCGGCCCCCACAGGAGCTCGCCGCCCAAGCGCCCATGTTCACCCGCCGGCCCTTATCGTGCTATAATAGGCCACATGACGGACAAATAGAGTTGGTGGGATGTCAATGGATAACCGCGTTAGCGCCGCCTGCGACGATAATTGCGCGGGCTCCGAGGCGAATATTGAGGAAGTGCGGAGCAAGCTGATCGGCGAAAACACGGCGGTCGACCTTGCGGCTCTGTTCAAGGCGCTCGGCGATCCGACGAGGGTGAAGATGATCCACGCGCTGGCGCAATCGGAGCTATGCGTGCACGATCTCACCCAGGTGCTTGCCATGGGCCAATCGGCTGTCTCCCATCAGCTGCGGCTGCTTCGGAACATGCGTATCGTGAAGCGCCGGAAGGTGGGAAAGACGGTTTTTTATTCGCTCGACGACGATCACGTGGAACAGATTTTTATGCTGACGCTCCAGCATTTGAAGCACGAATAAGGATAAAATAAGGCTACTTCGAAAGGTTGCGACCGGAGAATAGTCTTATTTGTTTGGTTAATGAAGGCTACCGGAAGGGGAGGCGTTTAGCAATGTCACTGGCATTGAACGGTCAGAAGGTGCTCCCGGCCGTGCATAAGCTCAAGGATGTGGAGGCGGTGCTGACCTCCCGGTTCACGTATATGGTGCTGCTTGGCGGACATCTGGGACAGCTGAAAAACATCGTCGATCTGGCGGACAGGCACGGCAAAAAAGTGCTGCTGCACGCAGATCTCATCGACGGTCTGAAGAACGACGAATATGCGGCGGAGTTTCTATGCCAGTCGATTCGGCCCGCGGGCATTATTTCGACCCGCGCCAGCGTGATCGGCCGGACGAAGCAGAACGGACTGATTGCGATTCAGCGCCTGTTTCTGATCGATTCCGACGCGCTGGAGCGAAGCTACACGCAGCTGGATAAAGTGCGGCCCGATTATATCGAGGTGCTGCCGGGGGTTATTCCGGATATTATCCGGGAAGTGAAGGAGCGCAGCGGCATTTCGATTATCGCCGGCGGCCTCATCCGGACGCGGGAGCATGTCAGCCAGGCGATCGAGGCGGGCGCTTCGGCTATTACGACGTCGCGGAAAGAGCTGTGGAAGGCGGAAGCGGCTCCGGGCATATAGGATTGAGGAGAGAGGGGAAACATAGATGAAGGAGACATACATGCTGGCATTAGACCAGGGAACAACAAGCACGCGGGCGCTGCTCATTGACCGCAAAGGGAAGATCGTCGATATGGCGCGCGAGGAGCTGCCGCTCGATTATCCGCACCCGGGCTGGGTGGAGGCCGACGGCGCGTTTATTTGGGAGTCGGCAAAGCGGGTGATCGCAGAAGTGCTGAAGAAGACCGGCGCGAATGCCGAGCAGATTGCGGGCATCGGCATTACGAATCAGCGCGAGACGACCGTCGTGTGGGACAAATCGAGCGGCGAGCCGATCCATAAGGCGATTGTATGGCAATCCCGGCAAACGGCCGGCATTTGCGACAAGCTGAAGGATGACGGACACGGGCAGCTTTTCCACGAAAAAACGGGGCTGCTGATCGACGCTTATTTTTCCGGTACGAAGGTCAAATGGCTGCTGGAACATGTCGAAGGCGCAAGGGAGAAAGCGGAACGGGGCGAGCTGCTGTTCGGCACGATCGATTCGTGGCTGATCTGGAAGCTGACGGGCGGAGCCGTTCATGTGACGGATGTTTCGAACGCATCGCGGACGCTCATGTTCAATATCCACGAGCGCCGCTGGGACGACGAGCTGCTGCGGATTCTGGATGTGCCGAAGGCGATGCTGCCCGAGGTCCGTTCCTCTTCGGAGGTGTACGGGCAGCTGGCTGCGGAGCTGTTCGGCTGCTGCATTCCGGTCGGCGGGGCGGCAGGAGACCAGCAGGCGGCGCTGTTCGGCCAGACGGCATTCGAGAAGGGCAGCACGAAAAACACCTATGGCACAGGCTGCTTCATGCTGATGAATACGGGCGAGAAAGCGATCGTGTCGGAAAAAGGGCTGCTCACCACCATCGCGTGGGAAGTAAACGGCAAGCTTGAATATGCGCTGGAAGGCAGTGTATTCGTAGCGGGCGCCGCTATCCAATGGCTGCGGGACGGGCTGCGGCTGATCGAATCGGCCGGAGAAACGGAAAGCTATGCGGCCGGCGTTGAATCGACGGAAGGCGTATATGTCGTGCCGGCATTCGTTGGGCTTGGGACGCCGTATTGGAACAGCGACGTCCGCGGAGCGGTGTTCGGCCTGACGCGGGGAACCTCGAAGGAGCATTTTGTGCGTGCAGTGCTGGAATCGCTCGCTTATCAGACGAAGGACGTACTGGCCGTAATGGAGGAGGAGGCGGGGCTGCCGCTGCAGTCGTTGTCCGTTGACGGCGGCGCGGTCGCGAACAACCTGCTGATGCAGTTCCAGAGCGATCTGCTTGGTGTGCCGGTCGAACGGCCGGTCGTGAACGAGTCGACGGCGCTGGGCGCCGCTTATTTGGCGGGGCTCGCCGTAGGCTTCTGGGAAAGCCGCGAACAGATTTCCGCTCTCCGGCAAATCGACCGCGTGTTTTCGCCGGCTATGGATGCCGGGCAAAGAGACGTTTTATACGCCGGCTGGCAGCGTGCGGTGAAAGCTGCCATGGCTTTTGCGCAATAAATATGGTATAGTTGATGACAAGTTAATAACGGTTGGAGATTCGGAGAAACCACGCAGGCCGCTTTCGGTCCCTTTTTGGGGGATGAGGAAGCGGTTTGAGTGGTTTTTTTGCGTGATTACGATCCCGGATGTAACCAAATGGCGAGCATCGGGCATTAATAAGAATAGAGAGCTGGGAGGCATTACGAATGACGGATAAAGGGAATGGAAAACAGACTGGGTTTGGAGCCGGCAGCCGGGCGGAGCTGCTTGGCCGCATGCAGGGCGGGCCGCTTGATGTGCTGGTGATCGGCGGGGGAATTACGGGAGCGGGCATCGCGCTTGATGCCGCATCGCGCGGGATGAAGGTCGGGCTGGTGGAGATGCAGGATTTTGCCGCGGGTACCTCCAGCCGTTCGACAAAGCTGGTTCATGGAGGACTTCGCTATTTGAAGCAGCTTGAAATCGGGGTTGTTGCAGAGGTAGGCAAGGAGCGCGCGATCGTTTACGAGAACGGGCCTCATGTGACGACGCCGGAATGGATGCTGCTGCCTCTTTACAAGGGAGGCTCTTTCGGGAAGTTTTCGACCTCGGTCGGTTTGCGGTTGTACGATTTTCTCGCCGGGGTGAAGCGGAAGGAGCGCCGCAAAATGCTAAGCTCGGCGGAAACGCTTGCCAAGGAGCCGCTGCTGAAGCGTGAAGACATGAAGGGCGGCGGCTATTATGTGGAATACCGGACGGATGATGCCCGCCTGACGATCGAAGTGATGAAGAAGGCGGTGGAAACCGGAGCGCTGGCGGTTAACTATGCGAAGGTGGAAAAGCTGCTATACGATCAAGCGGGCAAAACGGTCGGCGTTCACGTTCGCGATACGATCAGCGGTGCTGCATACGATATCAAAGCGGCGAAGGTTATTAACGCGACAGGTCCGTGGGTGGACGATATTCGGGAAATCGACGGCTCCAAAAAAGGGAAAACGCTCCGCCTGACGAAAGGCGTTCACCTCGTGTTCGACCAGGGCCGGTTCCCGCTGCGCCAGGCGGTGTATTTCGATACGCCGGACGGCCGCATGGTGTTCGCGATTCCACGCGAAGGCAAAACGTATTTCGGCACGACGGATACGAATTACAAGGGAGATACGGCAAACCCGGCGATGACGCACGAGGACAGAGCGTATTTGCTGAAGGCGGCAAACTTTATGTTTCCGGGGCTGAAGCTGACCGAGACGGACGTCGAATCGAGCTGGGCGGGGCTGAGGCCGCTCATTCAGCAGGAAGGAAAGTCCCCTTCGGAAATTTCTCGGCGCGACGAAATATTCGTATCGCAGTCCGGTCTTATATCGATTGCCGGAGGCAAGCTGACGGGCTACCGCAAAATGGCCGAAACCGTCGTCGATAAAGTAATCGAGCTGCTGTCCGGGGAGGGACGCGGCAAGCAGTATGCGGCAAGCGGAACGAAGTCGATTACGATGTCCGGCGGAGACGTTGGCGGCTCAGACGGGTTTGAAGCGTTTGTCAGCCGCAAGAGCGGCGAGGGTGCGCGATTTGGTTTTACAAGCGAGGAGGCGGCTTTTCTTGCGGGACGCTATGGCTCCAATGCAGATAGGCTGTTCGCCTTGGCGGAGGCGTGCCAATCTTGGCAGGCCGAATATGGCCTGCCGCTCTTGGCGGCCGTGCAGCTGAAGTATGCGATCGAGCAGGAGATGGCGGTGAAGCCGGTCGATTTCTTCATCCGCCGAACTGGCGATTTGTTTTTCCGTATTGCCGAGGTTCGCAAATGGAAGGAGCCGGTCATCGCCGCTATGGCGAATCAGCTTGGCTGGAGCGGGGAGCAGCGCTCGTTGTATACGGCGGATCTGGTGCGGAAGCTGGCGGAAGCGGTTCAGCCTCTTGAAGGGTAAGAAGAGGCTTGAGAAGGCAACCTATACGGAACGGCGTTTTCGTTTCGTACAGGTTGCTCTTTTTTTTGGATGAATGAATGCCGGTTGCGAGTATCCCTAAATTTGGTTTGCAAAAGCGCCGTAGGTTACATATAATACATATGAGCATGTGTTCATATATTGTATCTGGTTTTTACTGTATTTTTTGTATATAAATTAGGTGATGTACCTCAATTGCGAAAAATAGCTGGATTTGATGTAGTAAAATCAGCACTTTTTGGCGGATTGCCTCGTTTCTGCGATAATAGCTGTATCCAATCCAGTTAAGATGCGACTTTGAACAAAATGGGGAGAAATAGGAGCATCAAATACATTTAAATGTATGAAGCATGGATTACCGTCGTTTGAGCTCGGGAGAATGGGCGTGGAACAGGGAGCCGGCATATCATACTTGAAAGATGACAAGGGAAACTGACAGTGCAGCATATGTAATGAGTTTCGAAGGCCGACTGGGGGAGTGTAGGATGAGCAGTTCAGAACGCAGGAATCATACGGTTCATCAGAGGATAAGTGAAGACGAGGCCAAACTTCAAAAAGCGGACACCAGCCATGAGCGCAAGGAGCATTCGTTCGGACATGATCACGGGGAACATGTGTACGGGCAAGTTACAGGTGATTCGGCTGGGCACACTCTGGACCACACGAAAGCGTCATCAGATGGGCAAACGAGTGAACATAAATTAAATTCGTGCAAACACGACCACCAGGAGCATGATCACGACCATAAGCATGACCATAATCATGAACATTACGATCATGACCATGGTCACGACCATGGTCATAGCCATAGCCAAAGCGTCAGCCACAACCATAGTCATAACCATAACCATAACCATAACGTCAGCCACGCTCATGGCCACAATCACAGCCACGGTCATCACCATCACCATCACGGCCACAGCCATGGTCACGGTCATCACCATCACGGCCCGAACAACAAAGCAGGCCTGCTCATCGCCTTGCTCATTACGACCGGTATTATGCTGTTGGAGTTTTTCGGCGGGCTTGTGACGAATTCGCTCGCGCTGCTGTCGGATTCCGGCCATATGCTTAGCGACACAGCTGCATTGGCGCTCAGTCTTGCCGCGATGTACGTAGCGGTAAGGCCTGCCTCGAAGGTGCGGACGTACGGCTTTCACCGCTTTGAAATTTTGTCGGCATTATTGAACGGGGCTGCGTTGTTCGTCATTGCCGCCTTCATCGTAGCCGAAGCGGTGCAGCGGTTCGCGGAGCCGCCGACTGTCGCCAGCGGTTCCATGATGATCATTGCGTTCATCGGCTTGGCGGCCAATCTGACAAGCGCGTGGTTTCTCATGAGGAAGGCTGACGTCAAAGACAATCTTAACGTCCGAAGCGCATACCTGCATGTGCTGGGCGATGCACTTGGATCCGTCGGCGCGATCCTTGCGGGCGTGCTTATGTCTCTATTTTCCTGGTACATCGCGGATCCGATCATTAGCGTCGTGGTTGCGCTGCTCATCCTAAAAAGCGCATGGGGCATCATCAAATCGACGGTCCATATTCTGATGGAGGGCACTCCCCCTGGCGTCGACGCGGACCGGGTCAAAGCGGCACTGCTCCGGATCGATGGCGTTAAGGATGTGCACGATCTTCATATTTGGACCATTACTTCGGGGCTCGACGCTCTAAGCTGCCACTTGCTTGTCGAGGACCATACCGACTGCCAGCAGGTGCTGAACGAAGCGATCCGGCAAATCGCCGCCGACTTCCATATCGAGCATTCGACGATCCAGATCGAGAAGCCGGGTCTCGAGCATGCGGAGTTGAAGGTTTGAGATCGTCCGGCTCAGCCGCCTCGGACTTAAGCACCCGTTTTTCAACAATGATTCGCTCACCCAAACAAACGTAGACCGCCAACTGACTTGGTGATAATATATTCAATTGGAATATATATCATAATGAGGGAAGGTCTATGAAAATGTGGAAGACGGCAAAGGTTTTATTTTGTATGGTGCTGCTGCTGATCGTTACGGTGCAGCCGCTGGCCGCCGCAGGTAAAACGGTTAAACTGAAGGTTACCTTCGTAAGCGCCAAGCTGGTGGAAAACAATCATGTCGGCAACGAATGGTGGAGCGGAGCATATGTGAACGGGAAGGAACTGAAGGCGGGCGGATCGCTCGTTCTGACCTTGAAGCCGGCGGATTCGGTCAAGCTTAAGGCCAAGGTGTCGGAACAGGACAAATATCCCGACAACGGCGAAGCGAATGTTTCCGTTAAAGCGTCTTCCGTAATAAAAAGCATGAACAAATCGCTGAGCGTAACGGTGACCGAGAATCGGGGCAGATATTCCGGAGAAACCGCGACATGGAGTTTTTCCTTCAAGATCGAAAAGGTGAAATAAACGATAGGCTCCCTAGCTAGAAGCCGGTCCTCCCTTCAAAGGAGAACCGGCTTTTTTAAATTAAAACTCAATAACCCGCTGAACAAACCAGAAAAGGCCTACCGCGATCACAGCGGCGGAGCCGACCGAGACGGCGCGGGGATAGGTCCGGTAATTCCGGAGCAGCACCAGCAGCGGGAAAACCAAAGAAATGATGATGATTTGTCCGATTTCCACTCCTGCATTAAAAAATAGCAACGAAGATAACAAGCTTTCGCGGGGGAGCGACATATCCTGCAAAATGCCCGAAAACCCTAATCCGTGCACAAGGCCGAAAAGCAGCGTCACGATCGTACGGTGCTTCGGATTTTTGTCGAATATATTTTGAGCCGCCACAAAGACGATGCTAGCGGCAATGGCTGATTCTACCCATCGGCCAGGCACTTGGACCACCCCGAAGGTGGCCAATCCCAGTGTTACGCTATGCCCGAGCGTGAACGCCGTAACCACTTCAACGACACCGGCCAGGTTTCTGGCAGCCGGGAGCAGGCAAAGCAGGAATAGGATATGATCGTACCCGGTAAAAATATGCTCCGTACCGAGGAGAATAAACTGCCACGCCTGACGCACCCAATTGCGTTCGCCTACCGCCAGTTCCTGGTTCGTAATGCTGAAGATAAACTCCTGATCCCCTTGTGGTCCGCTAATTTGAGCGATATTTGTATGGGACTTGTTTACGTCTTTGATAAATAGATCATAGCTGATCCGGGTGGAATCGCCTTCTCCGGAGTAAACCAATTGAAATCTGGCCAACGGCATCCCGTCAACCCTCTCGACGCTTGTGCCGACAAGCTCAGGCTCGGTTGGCACCTCGTCACGATATATTTTAACCCCTGATGCTACATAATCGAACAGCGGCTCCGTTCTGTCGTCAAGCGCTCGTTGAAGTTCTTCAACGGACGTTGAAGACATCAAATCAACGGGCAGCGGAACTACGCTCGCAAGATCGTTAAAGTCCAGGAGCAGCTCTGCATATACCTCATTTGGTTCAATCTGCACATCCAAGTATCCGTTGTCCATCGCATGCGCGCTTACGGGCTGGGGGAACGGCATAAAAATCGGGCCCGTCAGCGCAAGAGCTGTAAACAAAGCGCAAATGAATATTCTGATCCGTTTCATAGTCGAATCCTTTCTTGTCTATCTATTCTTAATGCTTTGCGCAAAACAATAGAGATGGAGAGTGCCGTCTCCATCTCTATGCTTTCGCTTTTTAGACGAAAATTAGTTTTTCTTTTCAATCATCTGCTTTTTACCGTTAGGAAGCTTGACGATCTCGAACTCGTCGAATTGTTTGCCGGTTGCCGTCCGTGCATCGTACCGGAGAACATCACCTTCGACATGAATCAGCTGGTACAGCTGGGTATTTGCGATGGCTTTGTCCACCTGGGCACCGTTCTTATCCCAGACTTCCGAAGAGGATTCGTACATTTTCGGACCGGAAACCGAGTTCACGAATACCGTAGTGCTGTCAGGATCGACCACCTTCTGGCCGGACTTTTGGTTCACAACCTGGCCGCGCGCATACGTGTGATCGTGACCTTGGAGCACCAGATCCACGTTATATTTTTGAATGATCGGAAGCAGCTTGTTCCGGACTTCCGCGTTATCGCGTCCCTCTGCGCTGGAGAAGACCGGATGGTGGAACGTGAGAACCGTCCATTCGTTCGGATTGTTTTCCAACGTTTTATCCAGCCATGCTACTTGCTTGTCCAGGTTTACGCCTCTGAGGTTCGTGTCGAGCGAGACAATGCGCATGCCTTGGTAGTCAACGTAATACACATTCTCTTTGAATACGGCTTCATCCGGGCCGTTTTCCGGAAGTGCAAACGTCGGGCGCCAGTAAGGAGTGAGGCCGGCAGGAGTACTGCTCGAGATTCTGGCATATTCGTGGTTGCCCGGAGTTGGGATGCTCGGCACCATGCCGTTCAGCCATCCGCCTGCTTTAAACCACTCGCCCCATTGATCGTCCGCGTCGCCATGATTGATCAGGTCGCCGGCATGGACGATAAAGCTCGCGTCAGGCAGGTCGGAGTAAGCGTTGCGGATGACGCGGGACCAGTGCTCCAAAATATCGTTCTGAGCATCGCCTACGTACAGGAACGAGAATGGTTTTGCTTGGTCGGACGCGGTGGTAAATTCGAACCACTCGCTCCAGTTAACCCCGTCGCCTACGCGATACAGGTAGGTTGTTTCAGGTGTAAGATTTTCGAAGTTGACCGAATGATATTTCTGCGAGTAGCCCAGGTATGTAGCAACTTCGGAAGTGCTCTCGGCTGGAACGGTCATTGCAGTATCCTCAAAATCGGAATTGTCGGTTGCCACTGCGATTTGGGCTTGAGGCGTGTTGACGTTAACATCCGTACGCCAGGTTACAGCTTGAGTCGTCGCCGTATCCCCTTCCCACGTCAGGACGACCCTGTCGGGTAGAAGGGACGGTTTATGGATTTCTGCAGTCGGCATCTTCGTTGCTAATTGCTCTGCCACAACATTGACGGCTGGAACGGCCACAATAGCGGCAGACAGCAGAAGGCTTGTACGAACCCACCGCTTGTCAGTCCATTTTTTGAACATGATTAACTTCCTCTCCGAGATAGGATTTGTTTACTAGGTTCATCCTACTAGGAGAGTGTTAGACGAGGGTAAACTTGATGTTATAAATTTATTGAGCACAGCTAAAAGTAGGGCACGGGAATATGCCAGATTAATCTACTTCATAATTGACCTGTATTTTTCATAAATATATTTTCAAGAGTAATCGGGATGGGGGAGATATCCATGATCAAATCGGCCAATGAAAACATGGATGATTGGATTCCTCTGAGTACGGCCCGGAACATGTCGCAAACCGAATATGATGTGATCATTGTCGGCAGCGGAGCAGGAGGCGGGGCGGCGCTCTGGAGATTGTGCCAGCAGTGGAAAAACAGCGGCCGGCGCATCGGACTGATCGAATCGGGCCCGCTTTTATTACCGACACACGGACGAAATATGGCGACCATGAATGAGGAGCGATTCACCAAGTATTTTGAAAATCCGTTGCATACCGAATATATCGGAAAGTCATGGCCGGAATATCCAGGCGCCAAAATGATAAAAGCGCTTGGGGGAAGAACGCTTCAATGGTATATGGTATCCCCCCGATTAAATCCGGAAGACTTCCACACCTGGCCGATTACGTACGACGAGCTTGTTCCTTATTATTTAACAGCCGAACAAATGATGAACGTAACTTCCAAATATGCTGCGGGCTCGTCCATCCAGCAAATTTTACTGGAACGTCTCCGTTCTAACGGATTCCCGGGCGCAACCGATACTCCCCTGGCGGCCGACCTGGAACCTACCCGTTTTGGACGCGTTCACTCGAATGTTTTCTTCAGCTCGATTGATTTTTTGGCCTATGCGTTGAATACGAGACCTTTCGATTTGGCTGTCCGGACGCAGGCTGTTCGAGTGCTGATCGACAAAGGAAAAACCGCCGGCGTCGAAGTGATGACCCCTGATTTTAAAACCCATTCGATTCGTGCCAAAACGGTTATCCTTTCCTGCGGGACATGGGAGACGCCGCGGCTGCTTCTTCATTCCGGCATTCCCGGGCGGGCTATCGGCCATTATTTGACCAATCACATGAAGGTGTTTGCGGATGTTAAGGGAGCCCGGAGCCAATTCGGCGAAGCAGCGGGCGTCGCCAGCCTTTGGGTCCCGGTACCGGGAAACAAATGGGGGATTTTGTATGGCTTCGGAACGAGCCCTTTTGATTATTTTTGGTATGCCTATGAACAGAAACCGCTGCTGAGTGAGCTGAAATTCAGAATGGTCAGTGCAGGACCGGTGGAGCAGCGCTATGAGAACCATGTGTTTCTCGAGCCTGGCACGGAAGACGAATATGGCATCCCGCGACTTCAGGTCAGCTTCTCTCACAGCAATCAGGACCGGGCCAGAATTCCTGAATTATTCCGAACGATGCGTGCCGCGGTTCATGGCATGGGGCTGGATTTCGATAAGGAGCCATGGTTAATCGAGCCCGGGGAGGATAATCATGAATGCGGTACTTGCCGAATAGGGCTTGATCCCGATACTTCCGCAACTAATCCGTATGGTCAAATCCATGGCATTCCAGGTTTGTATGTGGCCGATTCCAGCGTTATCCGTCTAACCGGGCCGGCTAATCCGATGCTGACGACTGTCGCTTTAGCGCTTCGGACAGCAGATTATATAAGCCAAACGGTGTAAAGGAGTGTATGTGTCTGAGAATTTACGTGGCCGGGTACGGCGATACGCTTAGATCTATTGCCTCCAAGCACGAAACCGATGTACATGCTTTGCTAGCATTAAATTCGCGGATTACGGACCCCGATCAATGGATTGACGGGACACACGTTCGGCTTCCGGCCCGGGCGAACGCGCCTCGCCGGCAGCTGCCGCTGCCTCTTTGTCCAGTGCCGGACACGGAATATCCCGAGCATTGGATTCCGTTAACCTCTCTGGAGGATATGGCTCAAACAGAGTACGACGTTTTGATCGTCGGCACCGGTGCGGGCGGCGGAGCCGCTGTCTGGAGGTTAAGCGAACAATGGGGAGAGAACGAGAAAAGAATCGGCGTTGTGGAAGCCGGCGATCTTGTTCTGCCGACACACGGCCAGAATATCCCGACCTTCAATACCGCCCGCTTCGAACAATTTTGGCATAATCCGTTATTTTTAAAGAAAATTCCGATTGCGGGCTCATTTTCTGGTCCTGAAGCATCTTTGGTCGATGGTTACTTTAGCGAATTTATCGCTTTGGGCGGACAGTCGCTAATATGGGCAACGACCAGCCCGCGCATGGACGATTCCGTTTTGCTTCACTTCCCGGTGCCTGCTCAGGAAATGGCCCGATATTACGATATCGCGGAACAAACCATGAGCGTCAATGCGATGTATGCCCGGGAATCGCAGCTGCAGGATATTCTTTTGCACCGGCTGGAGAAGCAGGGCTTCCCCGATGCCGCGGATCTTCCGATGGCCGTTGATTTGAATAGAAGCGATTACGGGTTAGTCCATTCCAATGTGTTTTTCAGCTCGCTTCATTTCCTGGCGATGGCGATGAACAGGCGGCAGATTGATTTGGCCGTGAACGCTCGTGCGGTCCGGGTGGAAGTTGAGAAGGAAAGGGCCGTCGGCGTTCAGGTGATGTCGGCGGATAAACAGCTGCATTTGATTAAAGCCAAAACCGTTATTTTGGCGGCAGGCACCTTTGAAACTCCGCGGATTTTGCTTTCTTCGGATATCGAAGGCCGGGCGATCGGACATTATCTTGTTCATCATTCCATGCTTTCAGCAGCAGGTACCGTAAGCCGGAAGGAGTTCCCGGAAAATCTGGGAGTGGCGGGTATTTTAATTCCAAGTGCTAATTCAAGACCTTATCAAATTAAAATTCAAGGACCGGGCAGCTACTTCTGGTATCAATTTAAAGAAGTGCCTTTGCGGGAGCATTGGGACATTTATTTGCACGCTACGGGCCAGGTACAGCCGCGATACGAAAATCGGGTGATGCTGGATCGGTCAAAAACAGACGAGTTCGGTTTGCCCGGGCTTCTCGTTCAATTTTCTTACAGCCGGGAAGATACAGCCGTCATTCTTCAAATGAGCCAAGGAATACAGTATGCCGCATCGGCAATGAAAACAGCTGTAACGGTAAACGGCGGAAAGTTGCCCTACGGATTTCCAGGGCAGGAATTCCACAGCATGGGCACCTGCAGAATGGGCTTTGACCCGGATACATCGGGAACGGATCCATACGGACGTGTTCATGGCGTGTCCGGCCTCTACGTGGCCGATAACAGCATCCTTCCTGCAAGCGGAGGGACCAGTCCGACACTCACCACGGTTGCGCTCGCAATCCGGACGGCAGACGATATCGTGGAAAAAATGGACTAAATTCCGGAACATCAAGGGGGGAAGAGCTTGGACTTCATGAACTCCTGGATCAGGCATATCAGCCTGGAGGAAATGTCCCAAAACGACTATGACATTCTAATTGTAGGTACAGGAGCGGGGGGCGGCACCGTTCTTTGGCGGTTATGCGAGCGATTGGCGAAAGAGCGAATACGGATCGGGATCGTCGAAGCGGGAGATTTGGTTGTGCCGACGCACACCCAGAACTTGCCGACTGTGAATGTAGACGATGTAGTCTTTATGTGGAGAAGTCCGAAATATGTGAAGCATTACCGGACAAACTATGCCTCGAATGATGCGGCTCCGATTCCGATCGATTTTCACCAGCCGGTTATTTTTGGCGGGGGAATGGTCCATTGGGGCCACAGCTGCGTGCGCATGGATCCGGTCGACCTGGCGGAATGGCCGGTCCCGATCGGGGATATGGACTTTTATTATAAAACAGCGGAACGGATGATGAACGTCACGCGTCGGGTTGCCGCCGGTTCGTCGATTCAGGAAGTTATTCTTCAGCGTCTTCGGGAGAACGGGTTCCCTGAGGCCACCGATACCCCAACGGCCGTCGACTTCACGGCGACCCAACACGGACGGATTAATTCCAGCTTTTTCTTCAGCTCCATTTTGCTTATCGCAAGAGCTTTAAATGTGAAGCCGTTTGATCTGGCGGTCAATGCCCGGACTACCCGGGTGCTTGTTGAGAATGGGCATGTGTCCGGCATCGAAGCGATCTCCAGGGACAAAAAGCCGTATATGCTCAGGGCCAAGACGGTTGTGCTGTCGGCGGGTACGTTCGGAAATCCACCTATTTTGCTCCAGTCCGGAGTCGGCGGGAGAGCTGTCGGCCATTATTTGGCCAATCATTCTACCGTCGATTCCTTCTTGAAGATTCGGCGGTCCGAATTTGCAGAAGTTTCCGGCATCCTTAGGGTGTTAATTCCCCGTTCAGCGGATCGTCCGTTTCAGTTTCAGCTTGTGACAGGGGACTACTACCAGCCGTTTAAAGCGAAGCCGTTAAGCGAGGAATGGGAAATCTGGTTGGGGGCTTACGGAAAGGTTCAATCCAGATATGAGAATAAAGTTGCCCTTGACCCGGTGAGAAGGGATGAATACGGGCTTCCCGAGGTTCAAATTTCTTTCTCCTACAGTGAAGAAGATTTGGAGATTATCCGGCAAATGGCCGCTTTGTCCAGGCTTGCGGCATCCGCAATGAGTCTGCCGGTTCCGGGGGAGGGAGAAGTATGCTTGAGGATTCCCGGACGGGAGTTCCATGAAACGGGGACATGCCGGATGGGCGAAAATCCGGAGACGTCCGTGACCGGCCGTTATGGCCAGGTTCATGGCGTTTCAGGACTTTTTGTCGCCGATAACAGCGTTCTCCCCACATCCGGCACAGCCAATCCGACCTTATCCACAATCGCTCTTGCCATCCGTACGTCGGATTATATTTCCGAACAATTGAAGTCGAGCTTGAAAAAGCAATTTTAGGCATGTTCCATCAAAATAAAACGCCGGCAGCCAGGGCTTGATTTTTGCCCAAGGCTGCCGGCGTTTCGTCTGTGCCTATCTCGTCGCGGCGATCGATTTCGATTTGTACACCTGCGAGCCGACGAGGAAGGCGACGACGCCCCACAGCAGCATGATGCCGATGCCGATCCAGAAGCTCGCCGACGCGACGCCCGATGCGTAGATCAGCCCGTCTCGCATGCCGTCGACGAAGTAGGTCAGCGGCAGCACCTTCGGAACCGTCTGCAGCCAGGCCGGCAGCGTTTCGATCGGGAAGAACACCCCGCTTAGGAACATCATGAGCATGCTTGCGATATTGGCCATGCCCATGTAAGCTTCCATCGTCTTGCTCAGGGAGGAGAACAGGTAGCCCATCGCATTAAAGACGAGACCGCCGGCCACGAAAGCGACGACAAGGCTGAATACGTTAATGTGCAGATTGGCGCCGAAGCCGAGCACGCCGATCAGCGTTAAAATAACGATTTGAATAATGCCGAGCAGCAGCCGCACCAGCATGCCCGCCAGGCCGTAGAGCCCCATGTTGGCAGGCGTCATGCGAAGCCGTTTCATGAGCCCCCGCTTGCGCATATCGACGAGCTCGACCATGCCGAACAGTCCGCCTTGCGCGACCGAGAGGCCGATCATGCCTGTCAGCAGAAAATCCGCATATTTCAAATCGTCCGCGCCCGAGGACACCGATTCCGTCGTCAGGCTGAACGCCGGCTCCGCCCCGGCCGCGGCCAGATTCGCCTGCTGCACGAATTTGTCCAGGATGCCGGATATCGCCTGGGCCGAAGCGCCCTGCTCATTTTCCTTGTTGAAGATGACCTGCAGCGCGGCGCCGCTTTCCGAATCGGGAAGAACGATGAGCGCATCAATGTCCTTTTGCTCGACCCATTCGGCGCCCTGCTCCTTGCTGACCGGCTGCTCCTCCTTGAATTCGAACACCGGGATTTGCTTCAGCTGCTCCAGCATCATCGCGGAGGAGGCATTCGGCTGCGGATCGGCGACGGCGACCGTTGCCTTGAATTCGCTGCTCGAGCTTCCCCCGAAAATGATCATGAACAGCACCATCAGAATCACCGGGAAAAAAATATTCCAAAACCAGACCTGCTTTTCGCGGAACATCATTTTGATCTGAGCGACGAACATGTTGGAGAATTGCTTGGAATGATTCATCTAATCCCTCCATTCCTTGCCCGTGAAGGCAATGAACACATCTTCCAGACTCATTTCGCGGATGGAAATTTGCTCGACCCGGTAGCCTTTGTCCTTCGTAAAGCCGAACAGCTCATACAGCGTATCCTCGGGCTGCGTCGACCATAGCTTCAGCGAGGAGCCGTCCCGCTCCGTTCTTACGACGGAGGCATGCATCTGCGCCACCTTCTCCGTCTCGATCGCCGCCGCCTCTCCATCAAGCAGGGCAAGCCGCACCTCGCGTTCCTTCGTCAGCCGTTCAATGAGCGCCGCCGGCGTATCCAGCGTGACGACCTTGCTGGAATCGACGATACAGACGCGGTCGCTCAGCTTCTCGGCTTCCTCCATATAGTGGGTGGTGAGGATCGTCGTTTTGCCAAGCTCCTTCAGCTTCAGAATGATGTCCCAAATGTTCCGGCGGGCCTGCGGATCGAGTCCGGTCGTCGGCTCGTCGAGAAAAATCATCGTCGGATCGTTGATCATCGCAAGGCCGATGGCAAGCCGCTGCTTTTGACCGCCGGACAGCTTCTTCACATGCTTATCCCGCTGATCGGTCAGGTTAATCATTTCGAGCACCTCGGCGGTCGGGCGGGATTTGGGGTAAAAGGTGGCGAACAAATCGAGGTTTTCCTCGACGGTCAGCAGGTCGAACAAAGCGCTCGATTGCGGCTGCACGCCGATCGTGACTTTGATCTGCTCGCTGTTCTTCGCCCAGGTAAGCGGACCGAAGCCGATCGTGCCTCCGTCGGGCGTCACGAGACCTTCAATCATCTCGAGCGTCGTCGTTTTGCCGGCGCCGTTCGGTCCGATAATGGTGAACACCTCCCCGGCCTCGACCGAGAAGCTGATATCTTCGACTGCGGTAACCGGGCCGAACGATTTCTGCAAGCCGCGAACTTCCAATACGGGCATTAGAGTACCTCCCAAATCAGATTTTCTCCATTTTATACCGGAAAAGTAAGGGGAGGGAGGGTCCGGAGCATGCTTTTTGCTCGGTCTGGAGGAGGAGGTTAACACAAGAATAAACAGAAGCTTCTACTCCAGAAAGACGGTGTGGAACGGGTAATCCATCTTACGGCTTCGATATTCGCGCGGAGATAATCCGAGGTATTGGCGGAAAACTTTGCCAAAATAGCTTGGACTATCGAATCCGCACAGCTTTCCAACCTCATTAACGCTGACAGCCGTGATCCGCAGCATGGTTACGGCGGCCTCGATTCTTCTCCGGCGCAAAAATTCCAGAGGGGAAATCAGCTCCTTCTTCTGAAATAAACGGCAAAGATAGGCTCGGGATATACCGCAGTGGGAGGCAATATCCTCCAATGAAAGATTTAATGTATAATTTTCCTTCATAAAGTTTTTGGCCTTTCGAATCAACGGGTGTGACTCCTGGTCCGGGGCATAGGCGATATCGGGAGCCAGCATCGTCAGCAAGAAATGATAAAGCAGGGATGAAAGAGCAGCGGGATCGGATACACGATCCTCCGATATCGCTCTGTAAAGCTCCCAGAATCTAAATATCGGCAAAGATTTGGGCTGGAGAGTTAGAATGTGGCCGTATCTTTCAAGGATTCGGTCCCACATTCGCAGCGCATCTTCCCCTTTGGCGTTTAGCCAAATAAATTCCCAAGGTTCTCCGGTCTCATTGGTGTAGTAGTAGCGATGCGAGCTTGGAATTTTCACCAGAAAAGCAGTACCTGCACGCAAAGGGTAGGTATGTCCATCCAGGTCAAGCTTGCCTTCTCCGCTTAACGTATACTGAAAGATCACATGACCGTTATCGGTTCTGGTTAGTCCGTCATTCCCGTATTTTTCCGAGTTTGTGGACTGCCAGCCGATTGAGTCGAGAAGCATATAGGGAATGGGTTCGGTATACCGAAACGCAAAGGCGCCGTGATTCATTTGGATACCTCCTAATATCAATCCTGTATTGTAAATTGTATCATAAACAGGCGGAGCATAAGCGAATGTTTGGAAATGCCGAATCCATTAGAGGTAAATATCGTAATAGTTTGGCTAACAAATTCAGATTGTTGACGTATTTTTGCTTTGTTAGAATGGAGCCATAAACAATCGTTTTCTACGAAATGGCCTGTTGGTTTCTGGAAACGAAATCGATCGACAGAGGAGTTGGCACGGTGACAAAATTGCCTCTCATATTCGAAACACGCTGTGTAAGCTCGCTGAGTAAAGTATTCGCCGATACGGAGCTTCAAGACTCTGCCGTATGCGAAGGGACGGCGCTTTGGAAGGAGACTTATTCTTTCCAAGTCGCTTACCGTTCCTCCAGATTAATCAAGCCTCTCCAGATCAAGGTGGATTCCCGGCTCTTGCCCTATCTTTCTATCCGGACGGTCGGGTTATCGCCTTCGGAGCTGCCGGTTTACAGCAATCCGGACTCCGGTTATCTGCGAACGGCGCCGGGCTTATATCCGGATCCGTTATATCCGCTTTCGGAGGGACTTCGTGCCATGCCCGGCCAATGGAGAGCAGTATGGGTTACCATATCCTTGCCTTCTAAGGCAGACTTCGATTCGGCAATAATAGGTCCAAGCTCATTGTTTACGATCGATCTGCAGTTTTCAGACGCAGACGGGAACCTCTTGGGCGAGGAACATTTTACTTTGGAGGTCATGCCGGCGGAGCTGCCTGAGCAAAAATTGCTTCACACGGAATGGTTTCATTGCGACTGTATTGCGACGCATTACGGCTGCGAGGTATTTAGCGAAGAGCATTGGCAGCTCATTGACCGTTACATACGCAATGCGGCAGACCATGGGGTCAATATGCTGCTTACCCCTCTGTTTACCCCGCCGCTCGATACGGCTGTGGGAGGGGAGCGTCTGACGGTCCAGTTAGTCGGCGTTGAGCAAACAGGCGATAATCAATATCGTTTCGACTTCAGCAGGCTGGAGCGTTGGGTTGCCATGTGCAAGGACCTGGGCATCCGGTATTTTGAGTTTTCCCACCTGTTCACGCAATGGGGCGCGCAGCATGCGCCGAAGATCATGGCCGCTGTGGAAGGCGAGGAGAAACGGATCTTCGGATGGGAAACGGAAGCGGCAGGCGAACCGTATCGGCAATTTCTGGACCAATTCCTGCCTGAACTCGTGCGTTTTATCCGCTCCCGCGGCTTGGAGAAGCAAGTGTATTTCCATGTCTCGGATGAACCGGTTACGCATCAACTGGACAGCTATAAGCAGGCAAGCGATATTTTAAAAAGCCACTTATCCGATTTCGCGTTCCTGGAGGCGCTTTCGGATTACGAATTTTACGAGCATGGCCTTGTTCCGGTCCCGATTCCCTCCAACGATCATATCGAGCCCTTTCTCGAACATGGCGTCGAGCCTTTATGGACCTACTATTGCTGCGGTCAGCATCGGGAGGTTTCCAACCGGTTTTTCAGCATGCCGTCCTCGCGAAACCGGGTATTGGGCGTACAGCTGTATAAATTCGGCATCCAGGGGTTTCTGCACTGGGGCTATAATTTCTGGTACTCGCAATATGCGACGAGAGCGATCGATCCTTTCCGGGTCACCGACGCGGATTGCGCCTTTGCATCCGGGGATCCGTTCGTCGTTTATCCCGGGCAGGACGGACCGATTGATTCGATTCGATGGGAGGTATTCCGTGAGGCGCTGCAGGATTTGCGCGCATTGGAATTGTTTGAATCTCTGGCGGGAAGAACGAAGGCGATGGCGCTGCTGGAAGAGAATCTGAAGGATGGATTGACCTTCAAGACATACCCTTCAGATCCTGGCTGGCTGCTTCATACCCGGGAGAGGATCAATCGAGCGATAAAGGCAATGTCAGTGCCGGTAACCGGATGAGGAGAGGGACGGATGGGGAAAACGATGAAGTTTCGTGATGACGGCACATTTGTCATCGTTCAATTTTCCGATGTGGAGTTTATTGACGAAGAGGACCACAACCCGGAAACCCGCCAGCAAAATCTGATGACGAGGGCTGCGATGGAAGGTGTCATCGAGCACGAAAAGCCCGACCTGATCGTATTTGCGGGGGATGTTACCGCAAGCGCAAGGGGAAAGGATCCCATCCAATCCTTTCGGATGGCGGTAGCCGCAGCGGAAGAGCGCCGTATCCCTTGGGCAGCGGTTTTCGGAAATCATGATTCAGAGGGAAGCGTGCCGCGTAAACGGATGCATGAAGAACAATTGGCTTATGAATACTGTGTCGCCGAGGCGGATCCGCCTCACGTCAGCGGTGCAGGAAACTATATCGTGACACTGCGGGGCCGGAACGACAAACCTGCCGCGGCGCTGTATTTTCTCGACAGCGGAGATTATTCGCCGATCGCTTCGCTCGGCGGTTACGACTGGATCCGCAGAGATCAGATCGAATGGTATGTCGCCGAATCCCGGAAAATGACAGAGACGAACGGCGGTAAACCTTTGCCGGCTCTCGCTTTCTTTCACATTCCGTTACCGGAATATTTCGAGGTTTGGAATAATCACGTATGTCATGGGCATTGCAAGGATCCGATCAGCTCGCCTCAAATCAATTCAGGATTTTTCGCCGCAATGGTGGAAATGGGAGACGTCATGGGAACGTTCGCCGGCCATGATCATGCTAACGATTTCTGCGGGATGCTTCACGGTATCCGTCTCTGTTACGGCCGTTCCACTCGATATGTAAGCTATGTAGACGGCATCCGGAAGGATTGGTTTCCGACAGGAGCAAGGGTTATCCGTTTGCAAGCCGGCGAACGCGATTTCCACACCTGGATACGTCAGAATGACGGCACGGTTGCCGTACTTCCCGAACATCGGCCTGGGTTGACCGGTTAAGGCGATAGATGCAGGAGGCCGAAAAAAGTTTAGTGATCTTGATAGCGCTTCCTCCAAAGATGGAGGCAACTTATTCGATGAGAGGAGAAACAGGATGAATCATAATACGAAACTCGCACAGCCTACGCCTCAGCAGATGGCATGGCAGGATTTGGAGCTGGGTATGTTCTTTCATTTTGGCATTAATACCTTTTGCGATCAGGAATGGGGGGAAGGGACGGATTCGCCGCAACTGTTCAATCCGAAGGAGCTTGATGTCCGCCAATGGATACGCACGGCTAAGGAAGCCGGCTTTAAATATGTGATCTTGACGGCAAAGCATCATGACGGTTTCTGTCTATGGCCGACGAATACGACCGATTATTCCGTGAAGTCAAGCCCTTGGAAAGATGGAAAGGGCGACGTCGTCCGCGAGGTGGCAGATGCTTGCCGTGAAGAGGACATACTGCTCGGACTCTATGTATCGCCTTGGGACCGGAATGCTCTTTGCTACGGCGATCCGGATGCCTATGACGACTTTTATGCCGAACAATTAACCGAATTGCTGACGGGATATGGTCCGCTGGTTGAAGTCTGGTTCGACGGGGCGGGGTCGGAAGGGCGAAAGTATGACTGGGCGCGCATTATTGGGCTGGTGAAACGCCATCAACCGGATGCGATGATCTTTAACATGGGAGCGCCTACGATTCGCTGGGTCGGCAATGAGGATGGCGTCGCTCCGTACCCGTGCTGGAATACCGCTGAAAGCGCCAGAGTCAGCATGTTCACAAGCGACATGAATACTTGGATGGAAGAGACGCCCGCATGGGTCCCCGCCGAATGCGACGTGCCTATCCGCAAGCGTCATTGGTTCTGGCATCCGAATGATGAACAGAGCCTGCATTCGCTCGAGCATCTATTGGACTTGTATTACCGTTCCGTCGGTCACGGCACGACGCTGCTGCTGAATGTGTCTCCGGATAATCGGGGACTGCTGCCGGAGGCAGATGTAAGCCGGGTGCTGGAATTAGGCGCGGAGATTCGGCACCGATTCGGCAATCCATTGTCCGAGACGCGGGGCAGCGGCAATGAGATCATACTTGAATGCGGGAAAGAACAAGAGATCGATCATGTCGTGACGATGGAAGACATTGCTTATGGCGAGCGGGTCAGGCATTACATCGTCGAAGCCGAGATGGCCGGCGATTGGGCACCTGTTGCCGGGGGCAGCGCAATTGGACATAAGAAGATCGACCGTATCGAACCGCCTGTCCGTACGAGCCGAATCAGACTGCGCGTATTGGAGTCAGTTGAATCTCCGGAGATTCGTTCGCTGTCGGTCTTCGGTCCTTTAGGCCGAGTGTAGAACCATATGAAGCATTCATGCCTCGATACTGAATCGGTATCGGGGTTCTTCGATTTGTATCGCCCGGGAAATGCCACGGCGACCTCTTTATTCAAGTATTGTATTGTTTGTTTAATGATACTAAAATTTCAGATAAGGGGTGGCTGCCAAACAGAAAGCGATGGCTCCAAATATTCCGGAGTGAGTGAGGGCAAAAATATGAGCAAATCATGGTTTAACCGGCTTCTTCTTTCCTATATGCCGATATTTATTATCGTGGTCACCTTTACCTTTTTCGTTTTTTTTCAACTCATCAGTGAACAGGGCCGCAAAGAGGCTATCAATGCCAACAGTATGTTGTCATTGCAAGCGATGCGTTTAATAGACACGTCCTTAAGGGCTATCGATAATATGGTTATGAATGAATCCATCAATAGCAAGCCGCTTATCGATTTTTTCAATAGCAAGGAGGGCGGAGATCCGTACGTCAACATAAGCGCTGTTATGAAAATGAAAGAACTGATTGCCTATTATCCGCTGATCGATTCCATCTATCTTGTTCGTTACGATGACCAGGTTGTGTTAAGTAATGCAACGAACGGGCATATCGGATCGTACCCGGACAAATCCTTTATCGAGCAGAACCGGATGTCGATCTCTCAGAAGTGGACGGACTCGCGGACGTTCCGTCAATTTTCCGTTTTGGAGGGCAAAAAGGTTGTCAGTCTGGTAAGGGGTGTCCCATTCATGACGAACAAAAAAGGCATGATTGTCGTGAATGTGGCAACGGACTCCTTGCAGCGATTAGTTAATGAGCTGTACGATTCGGAAGTGAGCTTTATCCAGATTAACGACGGGGCTGGCAACGGACTGCTTAAACAGTCGGAGCCTTTAGAATCTATGCGCGTATTTGCGAATTATAAGTCGAGCTATTCGAATTGGTCCTATATAAGCGGGTTTGTTCAGGGCACTTTCATACAAACGGTATCTTTACTTTATAATGCTTGGTTTGTTATCGGACTTATCATGATCGGCGCGGGTCTCTTATGGATCATATATATAACCAGGCGTAATGCCAGGCCGGTTGAACAGATTGTCTCACGCTTTAGCGGGTATATGCTGCCGCTTGCCGGAGGAAGAACGAATGCCGGACGAATTGATGAATTCGTATTTATCGAATCCGCTCTTGACAATTTGACGGAGCAGGCCAAACAGTATCAGCAGCAATACAAGGAGGACCTTCATTTGCGTACTCGCAACCTGTTCCATCAGCTGATAGAAGAAGGAACAGCGCTGACGCTGGAGGTTTGGCAGCGCGAAGCGGAAAGGCTGCAGCTGCCGTCGCCTTCGAAGATTCATTCCCTTATCGTCTTGGAAATAGACAAGTATGGAGAATTTTGCAGCAGCTATTCACGTCATGATCAAAATCTGCTGAAGTTTGCCTTGCGCAGCATTACTTATGAACAGTCTTCACGGTTCGGATACGACTGCTGGGCTGAATGGACAGCCTCATCCCGCCTCAGCGTCATTTTGTTCGAGAATGGAGACGAGGTTGACGGCAAACGGCTGGTTCAGCTAAGCGACAGCATCCGCGGTTGGACGGAGCAGAATATGAAATTTACAATTAGCATAGGGATGGGGGATCCGTCCTTACATTTATCCGATATCGCAAAATCCTTTCATCAAGCATTGGATGCGCTTGATTATAAGATGGTTCTGGGAGAAAATCGCCTCATTACTCGAGAAGATATGATGAGTCAAGGCCAAGTTGAAGTATACTCCTATCTCGGAATCATTCGTTCTGCCGCACATTCTTTCCGTAAATCAGAAGACAGTTGGAAAGCGCTGTTGGACGATATGTTTAGCCAGCTGAAGCAGGGCTTATTGACCAAGGACGAGATCATGAATATTATGAATTACTTGATCTACAGTTTAGGACGCGAATTGTCGGGGCTCGGCAAGGAGTTTCAGGACGAATGGGAGAACGAAGCCCTGCCGGTTCTAACGGATAAACTGGATAAATGCAATTCTTTGGAGGATATGCGTGAAGCTATAATCGTTAAAATGTCAGAGCTTGCGGATACGCTTGCAGATATGCGCTACAACGGGCAGCATGCGGGAATTATTAAGGAAATGCGCAGCTTTATAGAAGCGGAATACGTGAATCCAAACATGTCCCTTGAATATTTAAGCGAGAAATTCAATATTAATGCGAAATATGTGAGCAAGCTGTTTAAGGAAACAACGGGACAGAAGTTCATCGATTTCTTAATAGACATTCGCTTAAATGAAGCGAAAAGGCTTTTGGCCGAAACGCGGCGGCCAGTTCAGGAAATTGCGGAAGACGTAGGCTACGCGAGCGCGATATCGTTCACCAGAGTATTCAAGAAAGTCGTCGGATCTTCGCCTGGCGAATACCGTTCAGAGTCGCTGAAGAAGCATAACGGTTGAGTTAAGATGGAGTCGAAAATGGTTAAGCCCTAGAAAATTGTTAAATAATTGATAGGAAAGTGAATGGCATAATGGCGGCAGCACCTTGTGTATCGGGTGCTGCCGTTTCTTCTGAGGCAGCGATTGCGAAAAAGATTAAGCTTGATATTAATGTATCTTGCGGCTTTGTGCGGGCAGCTTATAGAATGATCACATGAAAGCGCAATCAATAACGAGGCTGAAAAAAAGGAGGTAAGCCCATGTCCAAACTTCATCATGAAATGCATCCCGTCTCCCTGCTTCCCATGCAAGCAGCGAGACGAAAAGAGGCCTTGCGCAAGATGTTGCGTCATTGGCAGCTGTATCTTGTCATCCTATTGCCTATTTCTTATCTCATTATTTTCAAATATGTACCTATGGCTGGCATTATGATCGCCTTCAAAGACTATAACGTCGTCAAAGGCATCTGGGGAAGTTCATGGGTCGGACTGAAATACTTTCATCAGTTTTTCGAATCCCCTAACTTCTGGCTGTACATGAAAAACACGCTGGGCATTAGCCTTTACGGCTTGCTTGTCGGGTTTCCGGCTCCCATTATCCTGGCGCTTGCTCTCAATGAAGTGCGCAATGGCCTGTTCAAGAAAAGCGTGCAGCTGGTCTCTTATGCGCCTTACTTCATTTCGACAGTTATTATGGTATCCATTATTGTTGTGAACTTGACTCCGAATGTAGGCATGGTAAGCAAGCTGTTCCAGATGCTCGGCGTGGAAAATACAAACTTTATGGGTATCCCGTCATTGTTTAAATCCATCTATGTCTGGTCTGATGTATGGCAGCATACCGGGTACGGGGCCATCATCTATATTGCGGCATTAGCGGGTGTCAATCCTGAGTTATATGAAGCCGCAAAAGTGGACGGAGCATCGAGAATCCAAAAAATAATCAACGTCGATATTCCGAGCCTGATTCCGGTATCTGTCATTCTTCTCATTCTTAATCTGGGAAATCTGATGAAGCTCGGCTTCGAGAAAATATATCTGATGCAAAATCCGCTTAATCTGGCCACTTCCGAGGTCATTTCCACTTACGTGTACAAAGTGGGACTGCTTGGTTCGAGCTTCAGCTTTTCGGCGGCTATCGGAGTCTTTAACTCGGTCATTAATCTGGTTTTGCTTGTTGTCGTTAACTTTATAGCCAGAAAGCTGTCCAACAATAGCCTGTGGTAATTTGCGTTACGGCTCCAAATCCTTAATCCAAACCCGCCAAGCCCGGTTACGGGCGGAAAGGAGTCATGATGGCTAGAACCGTATCCATTCGAGAGTCGGGCGGAGACCGCTTGTTCATGGTTTTGGTCTATGCGTTTCTGACCTTTGTCCTGCTAGTTGTGCTGCTGCCGCTTCTCTACATCGTAAGTTCTTCATTCAGTTCGCCGCAGGCTGTCGTCTCGGGCAAAGTATGGCTGTTTCCGGTCCAATTTACGCTGGACGGATATAAGGCCGTTTTTAACAACCCGCAGATCGGCAGCGGATTTTTGAATTCTCTGTTCTACACAGTCGTCGGCACGTTAATTAATGTTGTCCTGACGGTAATGCTTGCTTATCCCTTGGCAAGAAAGACATTCCACGGACGGAATATCTTTATGGTGTTGTTAGTCATTACCATGATGTTCGAAGGAGGACTTATTCCGTATTATTTGGTCGTGAAGGAACTGAATCTGCTGGATACCCGGTGGGCGATGATTTTGCCGGGAGCGCTGGCCGTATTTCAAGTCATTATAGCGAGAACCTTCTTCCAGTCGACCATTCCCGATGAGCTGTCCGAGGCTGCCGATTTGGACGGCTGCAGCGACATTCGTTTTATATTCAGTATCGTGTTACCGCTTTCCAAACCAATATTGGCCGTTATGACGCTAATGTATGCGGTAGGCCATTGGAATGCATATTTCGATGCTCTTATATTCCTGCGTTCCCCGGATCTGTTCCCATTACAGATCGTGCTGCGCAACGTGCTTATTCTGAATACGATTGATGCGTCCATGGTTGCCAATGCGAATCAGATGCTGGCCCAGCAAGGATTAAAGGACCTGTTGAAATATTCATTGATCGTCATTGCCAGCGGTC
Source organism: Paenibacillus vietnamensis (assembly GCF_020169515.1). Lineage (GTDB taxonomy): Bacteria > Bacillota > Bacilli > Paenibacillales > Paenibacillaceae > Pristimantibacillus > Pristimantibacillus vietnamensis. The sequence goes on from NZ_JAHMHW010000011.1 coordinate 172,583, forward strand.
CGGTGCTCATTATCTATCCGTTTGTTCAGAAATATTTTGTTAAAGGCGTCATGATCGGTTCGTTGAAAGGCTAAACAGGAATGATTCCGTTAAGGGGGGATGGAGCGCCCTTGGGACCGGGGCGGTCATACAGATTCAGAATTAACACGATTTCATGCCTCAGGGAGTGTCAACGATATAACAAGGAGGAGTCGTTCGATGAGAAAAGGATGGAAAAAATCAAGTGCAATCTTATTGTACATCGTACTGAGCTGTGTCGTGTTCCTTTCTGCGTGCAGCAAGGATACGGAGGCGCCTGGGAATGGCAATACGGAAAGCGGTCAGAAAGAGAACAATCAAGTACAAGAGGATGTATTCACGGCCGTAGGTTCGTATCCGATTGTGAATAAGCAGATGACGCTTAAGATGTTTGCCCCTCAGTTTCCTACGATCGAGAACATGGAGACCAACGCATTCACGAAGCATTTGGAAGAGAAGACCAACATAAAGATTGCTTGGGATCTCGTTCCAAACAATTCGCTTGAAGACCGCAAACAGCTAATGCTGGCAAGCGGCGACTATCCGGAAGTGATCCTGCACGGCAACCTGACCAGAGAAGAACAGATGAAGTACGGGAAGCAGGGCGTTTTCCTCCCTTTGAATGATTTGATCGAAAAATATGCTCCTACTATTAAAAAGGCGCTTGAAGAAATTCCTTATATGAAATCGTCAATTACGGCGCCGGACGGAAACATCTATGCGCTTCCGCAAATTAATGAATGTTACCATTGTGACAACGGCTTAAAGCTGTGGATGAACAAGGCTTGGCTTGACAAGCTTGGACTCCAGCTGCCAACGACAACGGAAGAGTTCTATCAGGTGCTGAAGGCATTTAAGGAAAAAGACCCGAATGGCAACGGAAAGCAGGATGAGCTTCCGCTAACGGGCTCCGATGAAATGTGGGCAGGGAACGTATCGGCTTTCTTAATGAATTCATTTATCGTAGATGATTATACCGAAAAGAACGCCGGCACCTTCTTATCCGTGAAGGATGGCAAGGTCGACTTTTCGGCGAACAAAGACGAGTGGAAGCAAGGACTTGAATATTTGAACAAATTGTACAAGGAAGGGTTAATCGATCCGGCCGCATTTACGCAAAACGCGGACGCGATTCAGCAGCTGGCGAATCGGGAAAAGGATAACATTATGGGAGCCGTGACGACGGCGCTCATTAGCTATGGCTATAATATGACGGATGAGCAGCCTCGCCACAAAGATTATGTGACGCTGCCACCGCTTAAAGGACCGAATGGCGTACAGCAGACACTTAACTTTGCCGGCATCAGCAAATCGCAATTTGCGATTACGAACAAAGCAACAGAAGAGCAGCAGATCGCGGCGATTCGACTGGCTGATTATTTATACACGGAAGAAGCTATTGTGCTGCAGGAGAAAGGTCCTGAAAATAAGGGCTGGCGCAAGGCGAAGGATGGGGAATTGGACATCGACGGCAAGCAGGCTAAATACGCTGATATTCAACAGGAGAAGAAGCAAACGCATAACGATGGTTGGGAGCAGATCGGACCTTCCCTCCGCACGTATGAATACCGTTCCTCTTGGATGGCGATTCAGGATCCGCTTGCAGATGGCGGCTATGGCACACGTTTGAATACGGAATCAAAGAAATATGAGGCCTACCATTCCAAAGAAATGTATCCAAACGGCGTATTTATCGCCCAAGAAGATGCGGAAATCGCAGCGCAGCTGAAGACGACGATCGTGGATTATACGAAGTCGAATATGGCTCAGTTTATTACGGGCTCCAAAGACATCGGCAAGGAATGGGACGCTTATGTGAAGGGCTTCGACGGTCTGCAGCTTGGCAAGTATATCGAGATTTATCAGAAGGCATTAGGCGTCCAATAACGAAACGCAGAGGCCGCTCCGCAGACAGAGAGTGTCAGCGGAGCGGCCTCATTACATTTTGGAGGTTTTGCAACGGTGAGCGATCAACCCCTTGATCATTTGCTTCCTTTATTCAGAAGAAGAGGTGAGAACAGATGAAAGTAGGATTAAGCTCTTATAGTCTGTTGAAGGCACTTAAAGCTGAAGAGATGACCATTTTGGACGTCATTCAGTGGATTGCGGATCATGGCGGCGAGCATATGGAAATGGTTCCGTATGGTTATACCCTGGTTGACAATCCGCAGTTAGCCGACGAGGTCAGAGAGAAAGCGCGGGAAGTCGGCATAACCTTATCGAATTATTCGATGCCGGCTAATTTTGTACAGCATACGGAGCAAGCCTTTGAGGCCGAGATGTCTCGTATCAAGCAGCACGTTGACATGGTGAATCGTCTCGGTGTGAAGCATATGCGCCATGATGTCACGGCATTTACGATAAAACCTGAACAAATGACCATTGCATGGTTTGAGGACAGCTTGCCGCTCATTGTAAAAGGCAGCCGAATCATTGCTGATTATGCGGCGCAATACGGAATTACAACGACAATTGAGAATCATGGGTTCAGTGTACAAGCAAGTGATCGCGTTCAGCGGGTTCTGTATGCGGTAGACCGTCCTAACTTCAAAACAACTCTGGATATAGGCAACTTTATGTGCGTGGATGAGGACCCCGTCATCGGCGTGATGAAAAACCTGCCATATGCATCGCTTATCCATTTCAAGGATTTTTATTTCCGTCCATATGATGAGTATCCCGGCGGCGGTGAATGGTTTACAACCGCTAACGGAAATTACTTGCGGGGGGCCATCGTTGGTCACGGTGATCTGCCCATACGCAAAATCATTAAACTTGTTAAACAATCCGGATATGACGGAAATATTACGGTAGAGTTTGAAGGCATGGAAGAGTGCAAGTCGGCCTCCTTAATCGCTATGGAAAATGTACGGCGTTTATGGGATGAAGTCCAATAAAAGATTTTCCGTCTGGCGATGATACAGGACTTGTTTTCACAAACACGTCTTGAGCTAAGTGACATCCTCTCCTCATTGAAATAAGGAGCTTCCTTGTGGAAGTACGGGGGCGACTCACTTGGACAGAGGTTCTCCCTTGATAGACTGAGA
>NZ_JAHMHW010000012.1 GCF_020169515.1 Paenibacillus vietnamensis
GTAGAGCACCTGGTTTGGGACCAGGGGGTCGCATGTTCAAATCGTGTCATCCCGACCATTTAAGATTTTTGTTTGTGCGGGTGTAGTTCAATGGTAGAACCTCAGCCTTCCAAGCTGATGGCGTGGGTTCGATTCCCATCACCCGCTCCAACCACAAACGACAAGTCCTTGAGAAATCAAGGGCTTTTTTATTTTGTATAACATTTCCTCCAGTTAATCTCATGCTTCAGGGCTTCAACCACGCCCCGTTTTGTAGTATGATATTAGGAGTCAAAAAACGTTCAAGAAGTATTTAGGAGGAACAGTATGTCGGATCAATCTGCATCAACTTTGACCACAAGCCGGCCGCAAGCATACAACTTGCTTCGACGTGACGTCCGCTTTCTAGGCAATATTCTCGGCGAAGTGCTTGTCCATCAGGGCGGGCGCGAGCTGCTTGAAATCGTAGAACGCATTCGTGAACAAAGCAAGGCTCTTCGTGCGGAATTCGTGCCGGAGCTATTCGAGCAATTTAAGGAAACCGTATCGTCGCTAAGCCCGGAAATCAGACACCAGGTGATCAGGGCGTTCGCGATCTACTTTCAGCTTGTTAACATTGCCGAGCAAAATCACCGGATTAGACGGAAACGCGATTACGAGGTTTCTGCAGGCGAAGCCGTGCAGCGCGGCTCGGTCGAGAGCGCGATCCAGGATTTGAAGGAACGCGGCATCGGTATTGAAGACGTTCAGGATATTTTGAACGGCATTTCCCTCGAGCTTGTCATGACGGCTCACCCGACGGAGGCTACACGCCGTGCGGTGCTGGATATTCACAAACGGATTGCGGTTGACGTGATGGAGCTGGACAATCCGACGCTGACCTACCGCGAGCGCGAGAAGCTGCGCGAGAAGCTCATGAACGAAGTTCTGATCCTATGGCAGACGGACGAGCTTCGCGACCGTAAGCCGACCGTCATCGACGAAGTGCGTAACGGCCTGTATTATTTTGATGAAACCTTATTCGAAGTGCTCCCAAGCGTCTATGAAGAGCTTGAGCGCTGCCTGAGCAAATATTACCCGGACGAGAACTGGCATGTGCCTGACTATCTCCGCTTCGGCTCCTGGATCGGAGGAGACCGTGACGGCAACCCTTCGGTTACCGCCAAAGTCACTTGGGAGACGCTGACGCTGCACCGCCAGCTGGCGATCCGCAAATACGAAGAGAAGCTTCACGAGTTGATGGACCTTCTCAGCTTCAGCACGAATCTGGTTACGGTATCCGATGAGCTTGTCGAGTCGATCCGTTCCGACCGTGAGCATGTCGAGCTGAAATGTGTGGATTTGTGGAGAAATACGAAGGAGCCTTACCGCATCAAGCTTGGCTTCATGCTGGAGAAGCTCGCCAATACGCGCGATGAGTCGCTGAAGGGCTCCCTGATGCGTTATAACCATCCAAGCGAGCTGCGCGAGGATCTGCTCGTGATCGACCGCAGCCTGCGCCAGCATTATGCGGACTACGTGGCGGATACGGATGTGGCGAAGCTCGTTCGACAGGTCGAGCTGTTCGGCTTCCATCTCATGACGCTTGACGTACGTCAGCACAGCCAGGAGCATGAGAATGCGATGGCTGAAATTTTGGCGAAGATGAACATCGTTTCGGACTACGCTTCGCTGTCGGAAGCGGAGAAGACGGACCTGCTTCACCGTTTGCTGAACGATCCGCGTCCGCTCACTTCCGGACATTTGGATTATTCGGATTCGACGCGCGAATGTCTCGACGTTTACCATACGATTTACCGCGCCCAGCAGGAATTCGGCGTGAACTGCATTTCGAGCTACCTGATCAGCATGACGCAGGCCGCAAGCGATATGCTTGAGGTCATGGTGTTCGCGAAGGAAGTCGGCCTGTTCCGCAAGGAATCGGACGGAACGGTCCGCTGCACGCTGCAGTCGGTGCCTCTGTTCGAGACGATCGACGACCTGCATGCGGCTCCGGGCATCATGAAGGAGCTGTTCGAGCTGCCGATTTACCGTCAAGCGGTGGAAGCTAGAGGCAATCTGCATGAGATCATGCTCGGCTACTCCGACAGCAACAAGGACGGCGGCGTTGTTACGGCGAACTGGGAGCTGCGCGTAGCTCTGAACGAAATTACGGCAGCCGGCAAAGATTACGACGTGAAGCTGAAATTCTTCCACGGCCGCGGAGGTGCGCTCGGCCGCGGCGGTATGCCGCTGAACCGCAGCATTTTGGCGCAGCCGCCTCATACGATTGGCGGAGGCATCAAGATTACCGAGCAGGGCGAGGTGCTCTCCTCGCGTTATTCGATGCAGGGCATCGCATACCGCAGCCTCGAGCAGGCGACTTGGGCGCTGATTACGGCGGCCCGCCTGGCGAAGTATCCGGAGCAGGCTCCGCAAGCGGAAGCGCAATGGGATGAAATCGCCCGCTCGATTTCCGAGACGGCGCTTAAGAAATACCAGGATTTGATTTTCCGCGATCCGGATTTCTTGACGTATTTCAAGGAATCGACACCGCTGCCTGAGGTAGGCGAGCTGAATATCGGCTCCCGTCCGTCGAAGCGGAAGAACAGTGACCGTTTCGAAGATTTGCGTGCGATTCCATGGGTATTTGCATGGACGCAAAGCCGTTACCTGCTGCCGGCATGGTATGCGGCCGGCACGGCGCTGAAGCAGTATGTGGGCGAGGACGAAGGCAAGCTGGAGACGCTGCGTACGATGTACGAGCAATTCCCGTTCTTCCGTCAGCTCATCGACAATCTTCAAATGGCACTGGCGAAGGCGGATTTGCTGATCGCCAAGGAATATGCCGATATGATCAAGGACAAAACGATCCGCGACCGTATTTTCGAGCAAATCGAGACGGAATACAAGCTGACTTCGGAGCTTATTCTGGGCATTACGGGCCAATCGGAAATTTTGGATAATGTTCCTGTTATCCAGGAGTCGATCCGCTTGCGCAACCCGTACGTCGATCCGCTCAGCTATATGCAGGTTCAGCTGCTGACCGAGCTTCGCGCACTGCGGGACAAGGAAGAGGATGATCAGGAGCTGCTCCGCGAGGTGCTTCTGACGATCAACGGAATTGCCGCAGGCCTTCGGAATACGGGCTAATGATATAGAAGAAGCAAGCCAGTCCCGGCGTTTATGCCGGGGCTGGTTTTTTTATGCCGCATTTAAATTCGCTTAAGTTTCGTTTAAGGTACATCCTTCATGATAGACACATAAGGAACAGACACTTCACCTTGAAAGGATGAGCGCCATGAACGATGATTATAAACGCACGGAACCCGTCGGTCCTAATTCGAATGATCATAAATCGGCAACTGCGGCAGAGAAACCATCTACTACTTATATTTATGAATCCTCCAATTCGGCGAAAGACTTGAAAGCCTCCTACGAGAAAGAGCTTGGCATTCATATGGGCTTGATGAATGCATCGGGAGGAGGAGGCCGCAGGAAGCGCGCCGGCGCCGGCTCAGCACGGACGATGCTGGCTTCGTTTCTCGTCGGGGCGATGGTGATCGGAGGATTCTCCTACATGGCCGACAAAAACAATCTGTTCAGCGCCGGACAAGCGCCGGTTACCCAGCAGACGTCCGGCGAAGCGCCTGACGGCTCCGCACAGCAGGATGCCGGCATCAGCACCGCTTCCTTCAACACCAGCGATGATATTGCGGATGTGTATGCGGAAGCAAGCCCCGCCGTCGTCAAAATCGAGACGTACGCCGAGCCGCAGCGCTCCGCTTCGATGTTCGACGATCCGGCCTTCCGGCAGTTTTTCGGGGGTGGACGAGGCGGGCAGGAGCAGCAGCAGACGCAAGAGCAAAGTGCAGCGGAGCTGGAGCTGACAGGTTCGGGTACGGGATTTTTCTTCGAGTCGGACGGCTACATTTTGACGAATGAACATGTCATTTCCGGCGCAAAGGAAGTGAAGGTAACGGTACAGGGCTATGACGAGCCGCTGACGGCCGAAGTGCTCGGCTCGAGCTATGACCTGGATTTGGCGGTACTGAAGGTTGAAAGCCCGGATGGCAACGAGTTTCCTGCTCTGAAGCTGGGCAGCTCGGAGGATACGAAAATCGGGGATTGGGTGATGGCGATCGGCAATCCGTACGGCTTCGACCAGACACTGACGATGGGCGTGCTGAGCGCGAAGGAGCGTCCGATTACGATCTCGGATGAGCAGGGCGAGTACCAATACGAGCATCTGCTGCAGACGGACGCCTCTATTAATCCAGGCAACTCCGGCGGGCCGCTGCTGAATGAAGAAGGCGAAGTGATCGGCATCAATACGGCCGTGAATGCGGAAGCGCAAGGCATCGGATTTGCAATTCCGACTACGACGATTACGAAGGTGCTGGAGCAGCTGAAGACGAATACGCTGTAATGCGCATGAAGGAAGGAAGCTGATTTTCGCATAGGCTTGGAAGCCGGAAAGGGGCTTCCGGGCCTTTTTGAACGCGAAAAAAGCTTTGCCGCCCAGAGGGTGGCACAGAAACAGGCTGCGCAAAGATGCAGCTAACGGGTCATGCTCATTGCCGGACGTTTATGTTTGCGCCATAAGTCCTTTTCCCGGTCAAAGGTCGGCTTCGAAACCTAGCCTAAGGTCGATTGCTGTACCTTTACCAAACGTTTATAATGGGCAGGTATATGTGCAATTCGCGAGGCGGTCTTGCATTTTGAGTTCGGGTGCATTACCATTTTTATGGATGGACACTCAGGACGATGCCGAACGAACGGAAGGGTTGGAGGAGTCAAGGTGAATGTATTGGAAGCACGCCTTGCGAAGTTGGCGCTGAGAGGCGATCAGCAGGCATTTGCCGAGCTTGTCGACCTTTATCAGGATAAGCTGTTTCATATGTCCTATCGTATGCTGAACAACCGCCAGGAAGCGGAGGACGTCGTTCAGGATACTTTTCTTCGCGTTTATAAAAACTTGGACCGGTACGACGACACGCTGAAATTTTCGACATGGATATACCGGATTGCCACCAATCTATGCATCGACCGGCTGCGCAAACGGAAGCCCTCGTATTCGCTCGATGCGGAGTCGACGGAGCATGAAGGGCTGGACGGCTACTCGATGATTCCAAGCGATAACCGGACTCCGGAATCGGAGCTGCTGCTGTCGGACACGCAGCGGATCGTTCACACGGCGATCGCGTCGCTGCCTCCGAAATATAAGACGGTTATGACGCTTCGTTATATGCAGGATATGTCCTTGCAGGAAATTGGCGACGTGCTGGACATGCCGGTAACGACGATCAAAACTCGCGTACATAGGGGAAGGGAATTTCTGCGCAAGAAGCTGGAGCACAAATTATAAAGGATCGGCCAATTGGGAAAATTTTTTTGAAACATCCCTGAGACCAGCTACGTATCCTAATACGAGAATAGAACTAATGCGCGAGCAAGTGAAAGAAAGGACTGGCTGCTATGAATTGCAACGTCGCCATCGTATGGATGCATGACTATTTGGACGGCGAGCTGCCACGTGATGATATAGCTACGTTGAAAGCACATTTGCTTTCCTGTCCGGCTTGCCGAGGACGGTTTGAACAGCTCCAGAAGACGGACGCTGCGGCGTTCCAAACTTTAGAGGCGATTAAGCCGGCTGCGGAATACGACAAGAAAGCATCGGAGCAGTTGACCGAGCGCATCATGCAGCAGCTTCCGAAGCAGAAGAGCAAGCAGCGGAGCGGGATCGTAAGGTTCATCTACAAGTATCCCGGCTTAACCGCAGCTGCCGTATTCGCGCTCGTCATGCTTGGCAGCTTCTTCACGATGTGGGAAGAGGACACGAAGCTGGTTGTATCGGGCGAGGATCTTCAGCAGGTTGTTATAGAGGGCAATACCGTAATCGTGCCGGAAGGCGCGCATTTGACCGGAAGCTTAACGGTGGAGAACGGAACTGCAGATGTGAAGGGTGAAATCGACGGCAACGTGACCGTAATCGACGGCACCCTCAATTTGGCGTCCACCGGTCATATAGCAGGACAAAGCCGGACCATCGATCAAGCGCTGGACTGGTTTTGGTATAAAGTGACACAAACCTTTGGCGGTGATTCGCGTTAAGCTACCAGCCTCCCTTGTGCAGGGAGGTGTTTTTTTTAAAGCATTCTTGAAAGTTTTTTTGAAAAAAAGGATTTCCAATCCCGTATCTAGAAAATAATAAAGTTGGAATACGAACATAGAGACAAGCGTTGGTCTGTTGGGGGTTGGCATATGAGCTATTTCACGGATTTAACCTGGCATGATTATGTAAAGGACATTATCGACGTCGGCATCGTAAGCTTTATTATTTATAAAATGATATTGCTAGTCCGCGGGACAAGAGCGGTTCAGCTGTTGAAGGGCATATTCGTGCTGGTGGCGGTATGGGCGCTGAGCACCTGGTTTAATCTATATACGTTAAAATGGCTCATGAATCAGATGTTTACGTTCGGGATCGTGACCGTTCTGATCATTTTCCAGCCGGAGCTGAGAAGGGTGCTGGAACAGCTCGGACGGGGCAAGCTGTTCGCCCGTTCGTATTTGCTGGACCGGGATGCCATGAGCGAGCAGATTGACGGAGTGATTAAAGCGGTACGGTTCATGTCCGAAAGGAAGATCGGGGCTCTCATCGTATTTGAGAGAAGTACAGGTCTCAGCGAGCTGGTCGAATCGGGGATCCGCATGGAATCCAAAATCACGTCGGAGCTGCTGATTAACATTTTTACGCCGAATACGCCGCTTCACGACGGAGCGGTTATTATACGGGGCAATCAGATTATGGCTGCAGGCTGCTACCTGCCGCTGTCCGAGAACCCTTTTATCAGCAAGGAGCTGGGGACGCGCCATCGCGCCGCCATTGGGGTAAGCGAGGTGACGGATGCGGTATCCGTTACGGTATCGGAGGAAACCGGGCAAGTTTCCTTGTCGCTGGGCGGCATGATCGTGCGCGATATTAATGAAGAGTCGCTTATCTCGAAGCTGTTCGATGAGCTGACGCCGAAGACCAATGGACGCAGTAAGGAGCGAACCGGCGTGTCGATGTGGTGGAGGCGGAAAGGAGGCGGACATGGATAAATGGCTGAGTCATCCGAATGCGCTCAAAATTATTTCGGTTGTTGTCGGGTTATTATTGTGGGCCGTTGTACATATCGATCCGGATACGTCGCCGCAGACCGCCACTTCCAGCTATGATACAAAAACGATCGAGGCGGCCGTCATCACGACGGATGGCCTGGATGAGGATAAATATGTGTTGTCCGCCATGGAGCCGACCGTCATACGTCTGGACGTGCAGGGACGGCTGACGGACCTCATGAAGGCATCATCGGACGATGATTATATCGTGAAAGTGGATTTGAAGGATGCAAAGCCGGGCATACAGGAGTTGCCTTTGACCGTAGATCTGCCTAAGGGCATCGATCTGGTGCAGATGTCGCCGCGTACGGTGACGGTGCAGATCGAGGAGATTTTGACAAAGCCGTTTGAGCTTCAGCTGCTCACGACAGGGAAGCCGGCGGACGGATACATCGCAGGAACGCCGACGATGGCCGAGACGGCCGCCGCCGTGCAGGTCACGCTGCCGAAGGACGACATGAGCAGGGTCGGCGTCGTCGCGGCGGAGCTCAATGTAGAGGGCGCGGACAAAAATGTCGTTAACAAGAGGGCGAAGGTGGTCGTCTACGACTCGGACGGCATTGAGATGACAAATGCGATCGTGTCGCCGGAAACGGTGCACGTCGAGGCGAAGGTGACGCCGCCTTTCAAATCGGTTCCTCTGCAAGTGAGGACGACAGGCAGCCTGCCGGACAATTTGAGCCTGGTCTCGGTGAAGCCGGCAGTCGAAGAGGTCACGGTGTACGGCGACCAGAAGACGCTGGATGAGCTGCAGGTATACGACGGCGTTGTGCTGGACTTGTCCAAGGTGAAGGAGTCGGGCAGCGTGCAGGTGAAGACGGAGCCGGTTAACGGCCTTAAAGGAGTGGAGCCCGGCGAGATCACGCTGGAAGTTGTCGTCGCTCCGATCGTCAAGCGGACGTTTAACGGGCTTCTCATCCAGCTTGAGGGCGTGAAGGACGGAACGTCGGCGTTTATCCGGGCCCCATCGGACGGCAAAATGAGCTTGACCGTAAGCGGTGCGGAAACCGTGCTGTCCGAGCTCAGTGCGGGCGATATCCGTATCACGGCGAACGTGGAGGGGCTCGAGCCCGGCTCGCACGTTGTGCCGCTTGAGGTGGATGTGCCGGCCTACGTGGAAACCGTGCTCGGCAACGGGCAGAAGCTTGCGGCTACGATTGAAATCGTGGATAACGCTACGGCCGAAGCGGGGCAGGAGGAGACGGAGGAAACCGGCTCTACGCCAACCGAAACCCCGGACAGCACGCCTGCTGTGCCTGAGGAGGAAGAAAGCGGCGGCAATACCGGAGCAGGGAACGCAAGCACGTAATTAACGCGGTTTACATTGAATGAAGTGAGAAACCAGAAACGAACCAGATGACAAAGGAGCTTATTTACAATGGGGAAATATTTCGGAACGGACGGCGTGCGCGGCGTAGCCAATCGCGAGCTTACGCCTGAGCTGGCATACAAAATCGGCCGCTGCGGCGGTTATGTGTTAACGAGAACGGCAACAGCCAAACCTAAGGTGGTCATTGGCCTCGATACGCGTATTTCGGGTCCGATGCTCGAATCCGCGCTTATAGCCGGTTTATTATCGATTGGAGCGAGCGTCGTGCGCCTTGGCGTTGTGTCAACGCCGGCTGTCGCTTATATTACGAAGGAGCTTGGGGCGGATGCGGGCGTCATGATTTCGGCATCGCATAATCCTGTGGAAGATAACGGCATTAAGTTTTTTGCGGGCGACGGCTTTAAGCTGTCCGATGAAACAGAGCTGGAAATCGAGCAGCTCATAGATGCTGAGACCGATTCGCTGCCTCGTCCGGAGGGCGGAGAGATCGGTGCCGTTTCGTTCGACGAAGGCGCGAAGCAGCGCTATCTCGACTACTTGAAAACGACCATCAAAGGCGGCTTCAGCGGCCTCAAAATCGTGCTGGACTGCGCGAACGGCGCCGCATATGAGCTGGCTCCCGCCGTATTCCGCGAGCTTGGGGCGGAAATTTTGACGGTAGGCGCTGAGCCGGACGGCCTGAACATCAATGCGGGAGTCGGTTCGACGCATCCGGAATATTTGCGGGAACAGGTGCTGAAGCATGGCGCGGATCTCGGCTTGTCCTTTGACGGAGATGCGGACCGTCTGATCGCTATCGACGAGAACGGCGAAGAAGTGGACGGAGACTTTATTCTTTGCATTATCGGCGATGCGATGAAGCGCGCAGGCAAGCTGAAGCACGATACGGTCGTTACGACAGTCATGGCCAATATCGGCTTTTTCAAAGGAACGGAGAGCATAGGCCTGAAAACCGCGCAAACCGCGGTAGGCGACCGCTATGTCATGGAAGAAATGCGCCGCAGCGGCTTCAATCTGGGCGGCGAGCAATCCGGTCATGTGATTTTCCTGGATCATATCACGACGGGTGACGGCATTCTGACCGCTCTGCAGCTGGTGGATACGGTTGCGGCATCCGGCAAGAAGCTGGGCGAACTGAAAGGCTTGATGCGCAAGTATCCGCAGAAGCTTGTGAACGTGCGAGTTGCCGACAAAAGCCTGTACCAAGGCAATCTGGCGATTGAAGCTGCGGTGAAGCAGGTGGAAGGCGAGCTTGGCGACAACGGCCGCGTGCTGGTGCGTCCATCCGGAACGGAATCGCTGATCCGCGTTATGGCGGAAGGTCCTGACAAAGAGCAGGTTGAGGCTTATGTCGATCAAATCGCTGCAGTCGTAAAAAGCGAGCTCGGCTAAACGTTTGTCTTTCGTTTGTCTAATGCTGTCGAGGGTTTGTCGGATGGGGCATCCGACAGGCCCTCTTTGCACATTTTTGTGGAAACAAGCGGAAATTTTCAAGGTTAAGGTTGCAGAGTGGGCGGAAAATGAATATGATAGGTAGTATGATTCTAGAAGGAAAGAGAGGGTAGAGGTTATTTAATACAGTTAAGCGCCAGAGCTTGCGTGATGAATTCGGCTTTCACAGACGCTGATTAAGATGGTTGTGAAGCGGGAATCATACGGGAAGCTGACGAGGTGAAGGTGTTCGAAACATTCGGCGGGGACCTTCCGGTACAGGCAAGCCAACCGACAGCCGTAACGCAAAACGTCCGGGCGACCGGGCTGACAAACGTGCGGCAGGCTGCGTTATTTATTCATCATTTGCTCCCGTATGTCCAGGAGGCCGCAAACGATGCGGGCACGGGCAGAGGGGTTACATTTTCAGCTAGAACAGGATGGATCTGTGACAACTTCATATTGCCTTTGCCGCACATTGGCAGGCATCCGGTCGGGACGGGAAATAACCTAATCGGAGGCTTATTCATTATGTGTGGAATCGTAGGATATATTGGGAAACGTGACTCGCAGGATATTTTGATCGAAGGTCTGAAGAAGCTGGAGTACCGGGGTTATGACTCCGCCGGTATCGCTGTCTTCACGAAGAACGGTCTGGAAATTACAAAATCCAAGGGGCGTCTGGCTAACCTTGAGGGATTGCTGCGCGAAGAGCCGCTGAACGGCTCGGTCGGAATCGGACATACGCGCTGGGCGACTCACGGTAAGCCTTCGGATGTGAATTCGCATCCTCATACCGACAATTCCGCGAAATTTTCGGTCGTGCATAACGGGATTGTCGAAAACTATTTGAACCTGAAAGAAGAACTGTCGGCGAAAGGACATGTATTCGTATCGGAGACGGATACGGAGATTATTTCTCACCTGGTGGCCGATGAATATAAAGGGAATATCGTAGAAGCCGTTCAACGCGCGGTTAAGCGGATGCGCGGAGCTTTTGCGCTGGGTGTATTGACGGAGCACGAGCCTGAGCGTCTCGTTGCGGTTCGTTTTGCAAGCCCGCTTGTAATCGGTGTTGGCGAAGGCGAGAACTTCATCGGCTCGGATATTCCGGCGATTCTCGAGCATACGCGCAACGTGTACATTTTGAACGACGGCGAAATGGCCGTATTGACACGCGATAGTGTCGAACTTCTGACGACTGAAGGCGAAAGTATTTCCAAGGAAATATTTCATGTCGACTGGGATCTCGTAACGGCGGAGAAAGCCGGATTTGATCACTTCATGCTGAAAGAAATTTATGAGCAGCCGAAAGCTTACCGCGATACGATGATGAGCCGCATTACGGAAGACGGCAAATCGGTCGATCTGAAAGAGCTGGGAATGACGGACGAATACATCAAGTCGATCCGTAAGGTTCAGATCGTAGCTTGCGGCACGGCTTACCACGCTGGACTTGTCGGCAAATCGGTTATCGAGACGCTGGCACGCATCCCGGTAGAAACGGATGTCGCTTCGGAATATCGTTACCGCTCGCCGATCATCACGCCGGATACGCTTGTTATCGTCGTCAGCCAATCGGGTGAAACAGCCGACACGCTCGCTGCGCTTCGCGAAGCTCAGCGCAATGGTGCCCGCGTACTGGCGATTACGAACGTAGTGGGCAGCTCGGTTGCCCGCGAAGCGGATCATGTCCTGATTACTTGGGCAGGCCTTGAAATCGCGGTAGCATCGACAAAAGCTTACACGTCGCAGCTGATTGCATTCTATCTGTTCGGTCTGCATCTTGCGAACACGCTTGGCACGAAGGATTCTGCCGAAATCTCGGAGATCATCGCATCCATGCATCAGCTGCCGGCGCAGGTGGATAAAATTTTGGAGCAGGCTCCGGTTCTGAAGCAGGTGGCTGAGTCGATCTCGCACCACAAACATTTGTTCTTTATCGGCCGCGGCATTGATTATGCCGTTGCTCAAGAAGGCTCGCTGAAGCTGAAAGAAATTTCGTACATCCACTCTGAAGCTTACGCCGCTGGTGAATTGAAGCACGGTACGCTGGCCCTCATCGAGGAAGGCATTCCGGTCATCGCCTTGGCGACGCAGGAAGAGCTGTACGAGAAGACGCTCAGCAATATCAAGGAAGTAAAAGCGCGCGGCGCTCACGTTCTCGGTATCGCGAACATCGGCTCCGAGGAAGAGGTAAGCAAATCCGTGGATGAGCTGTTCGCCATTCCGAAGACGCTGCCGATCCTGTCGCCAGCCTTGTCGGTTATCCCTCTGCAGCTGATTTCGTATTATGCATCGCTTGCTTTGGAGCATGATGTCGATAAGCCGCGGAACTTGGCGAAGAGCGTTACGGTGGAATAGTAGTTAAGGCAATTAATATTAAGTTACCTGTCTGATGATTAAAAAGTGAAAGATAATTACCACAATAACAAAGAGGTTATCTTCAAGCACTGCTTTAAGATAACCTCTTTTTTTCATGCAAATCGAATTACTCTATGCTCGTATCTGCCGAGCTCCAGCTTGCTGCCGGGGGCGAACCGCTCCTGCGTAAGCGCATCGAAGCCTGCGAGCGGAAGCGTGACGGAGCCGCCTTTGCCGTCCATGTTGACGACGACCCAAACGTCGAACCCGTCGCCGCGCCGCGGCGCAAAAACCTTACTATCTGACATGCCAATCTTACTCTCACCCATTTTGATTTATTGCTAATAACCTATAATGAAAGGGGAATGGTTCTTTACAGTTGAAGCCAAGAGGTGAGATATGTATTCATTTGGTTGGTGTAAAGGAATCGAGGATGCGGGAACTTTAAAGCGGATGGGGTTCGATTATATCGAGTGCGCGCTAGCATCTCTTGAACTTGAAAATCAGGTGCATTTTAATGAAAGGTTTCCTCTTTATGTAAATAGTCCGCTCCCTGTGTTGGCATTCAATATCTTCTTTCCAGGCGATATGAAAGTGATTGGCCCGGAAGTCGATCAAGAACGAGTTCGGCGATATATCCATAAAGCCGCATCGGCTCTGAACAAGATCGGAGCAAAAACGGCTGTTCTTGGAAGCGGACGGTCTCGCAATGTCCCTGACGGATGGGATCGGAAAGCTGCAGAGGAGCAGTTTGTTCAACTGCTAGGATGGATTGCCAGTGAATTATCCGGTACCGGTGTAGCATTAGCAATAGAGCCGCTGAATTCGAAAGAGTCCAATTTCGTCAATCGTGTTTCAGAAGCTGTCATGTTCGCGAAACAGATGAATCACCCGTCTATTCGGGTTTTAGCTGATTTTTATCACATGGATGAAGAAAAAGAACCGCTGCATACGCTCGTTCAGAACAAGGATTGGCTCGCCCATATTCATTTGGCCGATTCGGGGCGGCTTTCACCGGGGACAGGGCGATACCCATACCGGGATTTCGCTGCCGCTTTGCAGGCTTCCGGGTATAAGGGGATGATATCCGCTGAATGTACGGTGAACAATCCCGAAACGGAGCTTCCGGAAAGCCTGGCCTATATGAAAATGACTTTCAGCTAGACATGATACGTCACTCCATACAATCATAATAATGGGCTCGAAAAAAGAAAAAAGCCGCAGGACAAGTTGTTCCTGCGGCTTTACTCCGTGAACGAATTATTGAACGGCTGAACAAAATCCATTCTTTTACGATCAAGTGCATCCTGCTGCTCTTTCGTAAAGGTGACTCGCAGCTTTGCTAGTCCCGTATGTTCGTTGATATAGACGATTTTAGATTTTCCTTGGATTTTCATGGCTCGTTTGGTCCATTCATCAGGGTTAAACATGGATGATCTCCTCCTTTTGAATGCGATGTAAAACCATTCAACTCTATCACCAGTATGGTCAAATTAACGAAAAATAGACGAGAGGAGGAGCGCCCGAAACGGCGCTTTTTTCCTATATTTTGTCCTCAGACTATGTGATATATTATTAACTGCTTTAATTTCCATAATATTAAGGAGACTAGAAATAAACGAAGACATGAGCGATAGATTGCTTCGAGAGAAATTGGAAAAACAATTGGTTGAAATCCAAAGCTTTATCAATTAAAAACAACAGTTTTGCTGCTCGTCGGGTACGGTTACGTGGTATTGTTTGTGGCCCTGTTCCTGGCTTTGTCTGGCTTTTTAGTTTGGGAACTCATTCAAAACGGACTCTCCTATGCGTTGATAAAGCTGGCGTTAATTAATGTCGTAGTCGGTTATTTAGTCATTAAATCGTTGTTCGTTAAGAACGAGATGCCAAACGGCTTGTACGTCACGGAAGCGGAAGCGGGACCTTTGTTACGTTTGGTTGAGGAGCTAAGGAAGGAAATCAAAACACCGAAAATTCATCACATCATTGTCGATGAGAGCTACAATGCGTACGTAACCTCCTTTACTAAATTTGGTTTTTTCACGCCAAGCAAAAACATTCTGGTCGTTGGTCTTCCGTTGATGATGGGCTTGACCGAGATGCAGTTTAAAAGTGTACTGGCACATGAACTGGCACACATCTCCAACAAGGACACTATGCATGGCGCATTCACGAATCGCGTGATCCAAACCTGGAGCCAGATTATTGACACTCTTGAGCGGGATAATAATCGTTTGAGATTTTTGTTCACATGGTTCGGGAAGCGGTATACGCCGTTTATCATCAATCAAAGCTTTCCGCTCAGAAGAAACGCAGAATACCTTGCCGATAAAAAAGCAGCAGAAGCAACAAGCCCAAATACGGCTGCCGAAGCGCTGACACGATTGCGATTAAAGGCCATTATTATGGGGCATTCCAAGAGAGCTTGCATGAAGAGACGATGAACAATGCAGAATTGCCTGCGCCGTATAAAAAGTTTTCAGAGCTTGTAAATGAACTGCCGGAAAGAGTGAACGCGCTCGGTTGTGAAATAAGCATTCCGGCACCGGTAACGGTTCCAGCGCTCCAAACCATGTTTTGCAGACAGCAATGCCATAATCAAAAACTTTGATGAGGATTTGACAGATACGGTTGGTGCTTATTGGCTGGAACAAGTCGATGAAAGAAAGACCTTAAATGAGTTGAAGGTAAAGAAAGACCTGAAGGAATCCGAGCTTTGGGAATTGGCTGCTCTAACCGAGAGGTACGAGGGCTTCGAGAAGGCACTTCCGATTTTCGAAAATCTGGTGAAAAATCATCCGTTAACGAAAGACACAGCGCCGGCATTTGTTCGTTTGGGCAGTTACTACTTGGAAGAAGAGAAGGAAAGCGAAGGCGTTGCGTTAATCAGAAAAGGCATGGATGCAAACTGGGAATGCAAATTGCCTGCGTTAAATATCCTTGCAGAGTATTACATGTCGGCAGGGAAATTAAATGACCATGAAAAAATCGACATGGAACGAGATAAATGGGGAATCAAGCTGATGGATTCCGATGACGAAGCGGGACAATTAACCGAAGACGAGGTCGATAGGACTTCGTCTTTTTAGCAGCCTAAACTCCCCGGTTGGAGCAGTTTTGTTAGATGATTATAAGGTCAAGGTCCGAGTCTCTGGAAAGACTGGCGGCCTTTTCCTAAATCGACTTTCCATACGGCGTTAATTCCTTCGAATATGTGCCATTACCGGCTGCATATAAATAATTAACACGATGAAAGGGGTTAACGCCATGGAAATTTTATCGATTGTTTTGCAAAGTTTGCTGGCTCTAGCGTTTGTGGTGGCAGGCTTGGGTAAAATTTTTGGTGCCAAAATGCACGTAGAAGGCTTTAATCATTGGGGGCTTCCGCAATGGTTCCGGGTTGTCACGGGTCTCGTGGAAGTAGTCGGTGCGGCCGCGCTGATTTACGGCTTTTGGGAGCCGGGCTGGATGACGGCAGGAGCTCTATTGCTTGGCGTTACGGCTATCGGCGGCTTAGTGACCCATCTTCGTGCCAAGGATTCGTTTAATCAGCTGTTCCCGATCCTTCTTCTCGGCATTATCGCTTTTGTATTATTTTTCCTCCACTATTCCGAGTTTACTGATTTTACGGGCTTATCATAGAAAAGGAACAGCCTTGCGTCAGGTATGATTACCGGCGCAAGGCTGTTTTTTTAGATCGGGGTCAGAAAGCTCTTTGAACAAACCAGATGAATCCAAACAGCAGTACGGCGACCGATAGGCCGGGCGTCACCCACTTATTTACGCTGGCCCACCGTTTGCTCATGAAGAGAAGCAGCGGGAAAACAAGAGATACGATCAGGATCTGTCCCAATTCGATGCCCAGGTTAAAAAACAGGAGAGACGCTGCTAAATGAGCTCCGCCCAAATGGAGCTCCGACAAAATTCCCGCGAAGCCGAAGCCATGAATGAGGCCAAAAGCAAAGGCAATCCACGGAGCGTGCTTGGAGCCGGGCTGGAAAATATTTTTGAGCGCGACATAAATGATACTCAGCGCGATTGCCGATTCAATGAGCTTGCCGGGCAATTGCACGAGCTCGAGCGTCGCCAAGGCAAGCGTGATGCTGTGCGCAACCGTAAATGATGTGACTAAATAGAAGATGTGCCGGATCGTTGTGGCGCCAATGAGCAAGCTGATGACGAACAAAATATGATCATAACCTGTGAAGATATGCTCCAGCCCTAACGAAAGAAATTGCTTCGCTTGGGTCATGAAGCTCATCTCGCCCAGATTCCATTCTCTAACCTCATAGGTAAAGATAAATTCCTGCTGCTTTCCGCCCATCATAATCTTTGCCATATTCGCATGGCTCGGGTCGCTTTCCTCAAAAAAGGCGTTGTAGTCCACAATCAGATTTTCCGGTTCCGCGCTTACGGGGTAGGAAATCGAAAGCTCGGCAAACGGCCGGTCATTAATCGTGCTGACAACGGCTTGACCGATCGTCCCTTCGACGGGATGGCTGTTTGCAAAAATCAAAAGATGAGTATCTATATATTGCTGAAGCTTGGCTTTATTTTGCGCGATGATTTCGGTCATAGCCATAAGGTCGTCCGATTGCTCATCGACGGCAAACCCGACTGCATGACTTAGCTCGATGAGATCGAGCTGCAGGCGATAATCGATTTGCTTGTCATGCACGTCTATCACGGAATACCCCTCGCTGTTATTCGTATGTGCGGAGACCGCAGCCGGCGAGAGGACTAGAAGCAAGCATAGGAGCAGGAATAACCATTTGCCCTTCACTTATCAGACACATCCTTTATGTTCGCTTAAAAGAAAAAACAGGGAGAAATGGAACCCATCACTCCCCGTCTGCTGCATCCCTTACTTCACATTCATGAAGATAGGGTTGGAATAGAACCACAGGTCGCTCCACGGATCCTCGCCTTTCGGGTCGAGGCTCGGCTCGGCTTCGGCGGTATTCGTTCCGCGTACGCGAATGTAGCTGTCCTTGTCCACATCCTTGAGCTTGTACGTAATCGTAATGTACTCGCCTTTTTGCTTCCAATCGCTTTCGTCAAATCTTGCCACGACTTTCGTCGTCGGGTTGACGGCCGTGGAACGGTCTGCGACTTTCCCCGTCACTTCGCCTACGATCAGATCGACGCGGTTTACCTTCGGATTATCTCCATGGCTGTTGTTCGTGCTTGGGTCTTTGAGCGTAATGGTAACCGTTACGTCGCTGTTGCCGCTCTCTTTGACGTACAAGGTTTCGCCGATGTTTGCGCGGTTGCCGCCCGACTTCAGCTCGACATCCAATTCATGGACCAATTCGCCTGTCGTAACAAATACGCGGCCGTTGCGCAGTCCGTCCAAAATATCCGCGTGCGTGTTTTCCGCCTTCACGTAGGTTCTCGAATACTCGCCAGGCCAGAAGTCGCTTCCGCCGTCGCGCCAGTTCACATGGGAATCCGATGTGGATGTAATCCACCAATGTCTTCCCTCTCCCAACATGGAGTCCCAAAGACCGCCCACTTTGGCGCTCATTTGATCGAAGCCGCCCATCGTAGCGTAGCTGCCGTAACCGCCGCGGCTGCCATTCGGATCCAGGGTGCCGTCGGAATTGAGCGCGCCGGCTTGATGGCCCGGAGCTCCTTCCATGCCGACGGATACATTCGGCGCCGCATCGTTCCAATTACGGAACTCTTGCGGAGTATCCTGGCCCCAGGCTGCGTCTCCGCTGGCGGAGCGGGCAGGGTGGTTCGCGAACAGAACCGGAGGCTCGGCCAAATTTTTCATATAGTTCAGGGCATTAATCATGTTGGCTTCGGTATCCCGGCTCGGATCCGCAGGGAACGGATCGCGCTTGTTAAATTTGCTTTCGATATCATAAAGAACCTGCGATTCCTGATCGTTCTTCGGAATGATTAACGAGCTGTGATCGGCCTGCGGAGTATCGAATTCCATGCCATAGAACAAGGTAAGGCCCGGTACGGCTTCACGTGCTTTGAGCACTTCGGGATAAGCCTGCTCCAGGTTTACTTTCGAGTGATTCGGGCCGCCATGGTCGGTTGATACCATCCAATCCAGTCCGTACGCATCCGCCATTTGCGCATTTTTGGTAATCGGGTAAATGGCATCGCCGCCGCGGATCGGGGTTGGCGGGTTCGTGGCATTGTTCCAGCCGACACTCCATTCGCTGTGGACATGATGATCGCCCGCGAGCCAGATGCCTTCCTTTTTATCCGGCTTTGCTTCTACGGTTGGCGCTATAAACCCGCCAGTCAGACCCTGCGCCGCTACCGCTGTCGTTGCCAGTACGGAAACCGCCAGCATAGGTAATGCCTTGCGTTTCAGTTTCAAAATCGTTCAGCTCCTTTTGTTTTCGTTGTGCGGTTTCTATGGTACTCGCCGTTTGTTAGCTTAAATCGTGCAATATGTTGCGTTATTGTAAGCATGCTTGTTTGATTACCGCAAGATTTGCAAACTTTCTATCAAAAATGGCCAAGACCTTTTAAATCATAACTGTTACATTAAAAGGGGAAAAACATCAAAGCTGAGGTGGGATACGGATGCCGGCAATTGAACAGGAAAAAGTTAGAATGGGTGTCATCGGACTTGGCAATATGGGCTCCAGCCATTCCTTGCAAATTCATGTGCTTAAGAAGGTTCCGGGGATGGAGCTTGGAGCCGTGTGCGACATCAGTGAAGAACGCAGAAAGTGGGCGCGCAATCAGCTGCCGGAGGTACCGGTATTTGAGAACGCTGAGGATATGTACAAAAGCGGTTTGATCGACGCCGTACTGATTGCGGTTCCGCACTACGATCATCCGTCGCTGGCCATAGACGCTTTTGCAAACGGGCTGCATGTGCTGGTGGAAAAGCCTGCCGGAGTATATACCAAGCAGGTCCTTGAGATGAATGCTGCTGCAGAGAAATCCGATAAGTTGTTCGGAATTATGTACAATCAGCGGACCAACCCGGTCTACCAGAAGCTGAGAGATCTAGTGCATAGCGGGGAGCTCGGCGGCATCAAGCGCGTCGTATGGATCGTAACCGACTGGTACCGGTCGCAGGCTTATCACGATTCCGGCTCATGGCGTTCCACTTGGGAGGGCGAAGGCGGCGGGGTGCTTATCAACCAGAATCCGCATAATCTGGATCTGCTGCAGTGGATCCTTGGCATGCCGAAGACGCTGCGTTCCTTCGTCAGCTACGGCAAATATTATAATATCGAAGTCGAGGACGATGTAACGGCCTACATGGAATTCGCAAACGGAGCAAGCGGCGTCTATATTACCTCCACCGGTGAACTGCCGGGAACGAACCGGCTGGAAATCTCCGGGGATATGGGCAAAATCGTCGTGGAAAATAATACGATAACCTTCAACCGGAACCGGATCTCGGAGCGGGAGCATAACCGGATCAACACCAAGCCTTTCGGCAGAGCGGAATGCTGGAAATGTGAAATTCCCGCCGATAAGAACAGCGGCGGACAGCATATCGGCATTATGAAAAACTTCACGAATGCCATCCTGAACGGGGAGAAGCTGCTGGCGCCGGGGGAAGAGGGCGTTAACGGCCTGCTTATTTCAAATGCGATCCATTATTCCAGCTGGACGGACAGCCTTGTGGATCTGGAGCGGTTTGACCACGATCATTATTACGAGCTTCTTCAGGAGAAAATCGCCAATTCCAAGGTCAAGAAAAATGTCGTTCATCAAGTCGCCGACGTAACGGGAACTCATTAAGGAGGAACACAGCTATGAGCAAAATTGCAGGAGCACAGCTATACACGATCCGTGATCATGTGAAAACGCCGGAGGCGATCGACGAATCGTTCCGGAAGCTCAGAGAGATCGGGTATACAACGATCCAGGCCTCGGGGCTCGGTCCTATTCCGGCGGATGAATTGGCCGCCATTGCCCGTTCGCACGAATTAAAAATCGTATTGACGCACACTTCATACGCCCGGTTCACGGAGGATCTGGACGGGGTCATCAAGGATCATCACACCCTTGGCTGCGGTTTGGCAGGGATTGGAGGTTTGCCGGTTCCGTACCGGAATGAAGAAGGGTATTATTCTTTTGCCAAGAAGTTTAAGGAAATCGCCGATGAGCTGGGCAGAAACGGCCTGAAATTCAGCTACCATAACCATCAGTTCGAGTTCCAGAAGCATGACGGCAAGCTGGGCATGGACATTCTCATGGAAAAAACGAATCCGGAAACCTTCTTGTTTACGCTGGACACGTACTGGGTACAAGCCGGGGGAGCAGATCCCGGCACATGGATCCGCAAGCTGAAGGGAAGAATAGAGGCTATTCACTTGAAAGATATGACGATTATCGATGAGAAGCAAATCATGGCCGAGATTATGGAAGGCAACCTTTCATGGCCTGATATTTTCCGCGCATGCGAGGAAGCGGGAGTGAAGTGGTACCTGGTCGAACGCGATGCCGGTCCTACGGAAGCTTTCGACAGCCTGAGAATCAGCTATAATAATCTCAAAGAAGCAGGCTTCGCTTAGAAATAACACGCAAGACGTATCTGGCAATCCCCCGTCGATTGGTCGACGGGGGATTGCTGCGTTTCCCGAGAAATCCGCATGAAACCGGCAAAAATCAACCAGTGACAACGAGTGCAACTAATGACTATTCCCGGGTTTTTTACTATAAGGACGGCGTTTGTCAGCCGATCTGATCAAGCAGGGACTATCGACGGCAATCCGGTTCCCCCGTTATGCTGAAGCTACAAATTCACAGGTCCAGGCAATTGCCTTGGAACAATGAAAGGAAGGAAGCAGCATGCAAACAAGTTTGGAAGCGCGAGTCGCTGCGTCTTCGGCTCCGAGGTCGAAGCTTTTAATGGGCAGGCTGGTGCGGAACCGGTGGCTGTATTTTATGGTCCTCCCCGGTTTATTATACTTTCTTATTTTTAAGTACTGGCCGATGTACGGAATCTTCATCGCCTTTAAAGACTTTCAGCCGTTTCTAGGCTTCTGGGACAGTCCGTTTGTCGGATTGAAGCACTTCGAACGACTATTCGGCGATTCGAATTTTCTCGTTCTCTTTCGGAATACGCTCATTCTTGCCGCTTACAATATACTGTTTTTCTTTCCGCTGCCGATCTTGATCGCGCTTATGCTGAACGAGCTGAGGCATGAATTCACGAAGCGGACCATTCAAACGCTTATTTACATCCCACACTTTATGTCTTGGGTTGTCGTTGTCGGGATTGCCTACATCTTCCTGACGACGGAAGGCGGCATCGTAAATGAACTTCTGGAGCGCTACGGCGGAGAAAAAATCAATTTCCTGGTCAGCAACGAATGGTTCCGGACGCTCATTACGGCCGAGGTCATTTGGAAGGAAACGGGCTGGGGCACGATCATCTTCCTTGCGGCACTCGCCGGCGTCGACACGCAGCTGTATGAAGCGGCACGGATGGACGGCGCGAACCGTCTCCGCCAGCTTTGGCATATTACGCTTCCGGCCATTCGCAGCACGATCATCATTTTGCTGATCCTCCGGCTTGGACATTTTCTCGATACGGGCTTTGAACAGATCTTCCTGATGCTGAATGCAATGAACCGCGAGGTTGGGGAAGTATTCGATACTTACGTTTACTCGGTCGGTATCAGTCAAGGACAGTACAGCTTCAGTACGGCGGTCGGCCTCTTCAAATCGATCATCGGTCTGATCCTTGTCGTCGTATCCAATTATTTGGCCAAAAAATTCGGAGAAGAAGGAATTTACTAGAAAAGGAGCGTTGAGTCGTTATGCCGCTCAAGCAAAGCTGGGGAAGCCGGATTTTCGACAGTGTAAACGCCACGTTGTTGATTATATTCGCAGTTCTTACCGTTATCCCGTTCATTTATGCCATTGCCGGTTCGTTCGCCACGCAGAAGGAGCTGCTGGAGAAGGGATTCATCCTTTTCCCGACAGAGTTTACTTTGGATGCGTACAAATATATTTTCTCAACCCAAACGCTTGTCAGAAGCTTGCTGGTAACCGTCTACATCACTGTAGTAGGCACGCTGATCAACATTTTCTTTACCTGCCTGATGGCGTATCCGCTGGCCCGCAAAGATATGGATTTCCGCAAGCCGATCCTGATGCTGGTCGTGTTCACGATGCTGTTCAGCGGGGGGATGATTCCGACTTTCCTCGTGGTGAAGCAGCTGGGCATGATCGATACCTACTGGTCCTTGCTCATTCCGGGGGCGATCAGCGCTTTCAACCTGATTATTATGCGGAACTTTTTTCAGCAGCTGCCGGACGGCCTGGAGGAAGCCGCGAAGATCGACGGCTGCAACGATCTGGGCATTTTCTTCCGCATCGTGCTTCCGCTGTCCATGCCGGCGATCGCGACCTTCTCGTTATTTTACGCGGTAGGCCACTGGAATACGTTTTTTAATGCGGTGCTGTATATCAACGACAATACGAAATGGCCGATTCAAGTGCTTTTGAGGCAGATTGTCATTTTGGCTTCAGGCGGGATCGGGGATTCTACCGTAATGGAAGCGGATTATGTCGCTCCGCCGGAGCAATCGGTGAAAATGGCGGTTATCGTGGTATCTACTCTGCCTATTCTGCTCGTATACCCGTTCTTGCAGAAGCATTTTGCCAAAGGGGTATTGCTGGGATCGGTCAAGGGTTGAAGATATAATAAGAACAGGGGAAAAGGGAGGATCTTAAGATGAAAAAAACGTTAGTCAAAACCGGGGCCGTGCTTGCTGCTTTATCATTGGTCATGACCGCCTGCGGAGGGAAGGATCAGCCTGAAGGGCAAGGAAGCGGAAATGCGGGTGCGAATGCCGGCCCGCTGCAGCTGACGATGATGCTGCCGACCTACAATCCGGAGCAAATGCCCGCGGACAGCTCGGTGCTCAAAACGCTTGAGGAGAAGACAGGCACGAAGCTCTCGGTGTCATGGGTGCCGTCTACGACCTACACGGATAAGCTAAGCGCAACAGTGGCATCCGGGGAGCTGCCGAAAACGTTCGTCGCGCTTGAGCCGAAGGCCTCCTTCATCGTTAACGCCGCCCGTACCGGCATGTTCTGGGAGGTCGGACCGTATCTGGAAAGCTACCCGAACCTGAGCAAAATGTCGGACCTCGTACTGAAAAATATTTCGATCGACGGCAAGGTTTACGGCGTATACCGGGAGCGGGATCTCGCCCGGTTCGGTTTGATGATCCGTCAGGACTGGTTAACGAACCTTGGCCTCGAGGCGCCGAAGACGGTAGACGAGCTTTATGCCGTTCTGAAAGCCTTTGCAACGGGGGATCCGGACAAAAACGGCAAACAGGATACGATAGGGCTTGCAGTAGGGATGCAGGGAAATAACATCGCCGGCTTTAAAGATATCCTGGTCTATATGGGAGGCCCCAACGAATGGGAGCTGAAGGACGGCAAGCTCGTTCCGGCTCATATGACGGAAGCTTACATGAACACCTTGAAGTTTTACAAGAAATTATATGACGAAAAAATCATCAACCAGGACTTCGCGATCGTTCAGGACGGCCGGTCCGTTATGTATAAAGGGCAAGCCGGGCTCTGGATCGACAATATGCTGGACGGCAAAAATATCGAGGACAACATCAAGAAGGTAGACCCGAATGCGAAAATTAACCTGCTTAACCGTATCTCCGGTCCTCAAGGCGATAGAACCCGCGCCGGTTCGGGTTACCTCGGCATGTATATGATTCCGAAAACAAGCGTGAAGACAGAAGAGGAGCTCAAGCAAATTCTGGCTTACTTCGATAAAGTGTCCGAGAAGGACATTCAGAACATGATGAAGTACGGGATTGAAGGCAAGCAGTTCACGCTTGAGAACGGCAGCTATGTGAAAAACCAGGATCCGAAGGTGAGCGCCGAAATTACGGACGGCAACCAGTTTATGATTTTGCAGGATCAGGTCGTCAACTACGGAACCGAGCTGGAGCAGCTCAGCACCAAGCTGTTCCAGGATAACTCCACCATTGCTGTTGCTAACCCGGCCGCACCGTTCATCTCCAATACGGAGATCGAGAAAGGCAAAGAACTTTCGAAGATTATTGCGGATGCGACCGTGAAATTCATTATGGGCTCGGCGAATGAAGCCGAATGGAACAAGGCCGTCGAGAAGTGGCTGCAAAGCGGCGGAAGCAAGGTCATTGAGGAAATGAATGCGGAAAACGCCAAGCTGGCAGAGAAATAGGGATGGGCTGACCCCATACCGATCAAGCTAAACTTGATGGGTATGGGGCGGTACCCCAAAACAAATCAGGGGAACCCCTCCGACGATGAACTGCTCGTTCCCGCCATCGAGGCTCACATCAAGCAATTCGGCAAAGCGCCGCAGGCAGTAGCTACTGATCGCGGCTTCTCCAGCAAGAAAAATGAAACAGCCATTACCGAACTCGGCGTGACCTCGTAAGGGTAAAAAAGGCGCTGCCCGAACGGAATACGAGAACGAAAAATGGTTTAAGGACTTGCAGCGTTACCGTACAGCCGAAGAGGGAAAGATCAGCCTGCTCAAGCGCAAGTACGGTTTGAACCTCAGCAGGTACCGGGGCTTTGCTGGCTCAAAATGCTGGGTCGGCTTTGGAATACTGACCCACAACCTGCAAAGAGCCGCAAAAATGCTCCAAAAATAAGGCAAACGAGGGCACGGGGTGAATCGGCCCTCCAGAACCAAAGCCCACCAAAGTCCGCGTTCTCAGAAGTGGACTTTTTAGGGGGAACTAGTTAGAGAATGATATTTAAAAGTCGGACGAGAAGGAATTTCCTCTTATACTGGTTACTCCCGAAAACAACTCAGTTGCGCTCGACAATATGGTCAGTCCGTTTTCCTAAAAATTCTTACTATCTTTTTAGCAAAACCTTCAAAGAAACTGATTAGATATTTTCTGACTATGAATCCTATCAAAGCAAAGAAAAGTGAAATAACTATTATAAACACAAATAGTCTTAGTCCTGTTTCTATAGATTCCATTTAGATACAGCGCCTCCTTTTCATTTATCATTATATACTAAACATCCGCTTTTGATCCAATATCTAGGAAAATGGCGAATTTCGCATGCACTCGGACTCAATTATAAAGATCATCACTAGAATATCTACACACATGACTTATGCAGTTCATCCCAACAAATGGATTTCAAAAGCAGACGCAAAAGTGTGCTGTTTTTCACCGAAAAACTATTAACTTTTAGAAATCACCACAATAATCACGAAGAATACCTTTTCTGTCAGGGTATATCTTCTGAAAAATTGGGTGATTTTTTTGGAGTCAAACCTGGAAAAACCGCGTTTCCGTCATCTTCCGCTCAGCGAATGCGGAGGAGCTCCCATTTTACGTACGCTGTGGGACAAATTCGATTTTTCATTTCTTCTATCGCAATCGGGCATCTCCAAACGCAACGGCACACCCGCATGGATGCTGTGTTTTCTCTACGTGATCGGACTAACTTCCGGCTGCACCGCGGTATCGCAAATGGCGAGTTTAGCCGACAAGGATGCCGTTCTTCGAGAAATGTTTAAACCTTTTAAATTGGCGCAGAATACGCTTAGCCGACTGTTTACCACACCCTTTGCTTGGCGCACCTTCGGGAAGAAACGCGTCGAACGTCTTCAGCGAGACGAGGATATGCAATTACGCGAAGGCGACATTATTAATTTGGATGATACCCATAGCAATCATCCGTTTGCTAAATTCCTGCCATTCCTTTGTTGGCTCAAGGACTCCTCTACGAAAGCTTATAGCTGGTGTATGAATCTGGTTGTATTGCAAGCCGTGCTGCAAAATGGCCTTGAATATCCGCTCTACTACAGCATGTGGCGTAAAGTGGAAGAAGGCGAGCACGGACTCTCCAAGCTTGATTTAGCCAAACAAATGCTACTGATGCTGCGTGAGAATGTCTCGTGTCGCTTATGGGTTGCCATGGATCGTTGGTACTTGTGCAAAGATTTTTGTGTGTTCCTCATGGCGAATAACTTTGACTGGGTAACTAAAGCGAAACGAAACACTGCTCTGTTCCGAATTGTGAGGGAGCCGGGCCGACGCGACAGGTATGTTCCCGTATCGGCACGCCAATTGATCAAAGAGACGTACAAATCCCTTGTAGCCAAAGGATCCTCCGGACTGACGGCCATCGCGCTAGCCGATATTTATATGAAATTACCCTATCCCGCCACGGGGCGAAAAGGGCAACCGACTGTGAAGCATCGCTTTGTCCCGATTGCCGCTGTTGTTGCCACTCGTCTGAAAGAAGATGAAGAATTGACCGTAGCAGCCGAGGAGGGTCAAGATTCCCTTGCCACCTACAAGGGCGCCTATTTGATCATTAGCAACCGCTATGATGTTCCTAAACAAGCGCTTGAAGTCTATGGGAAACGCTGGCGTATTGAAGTATTTTTCCGGACTGCCAAGCAGGAACTTGGCTTTGAATCTTTCCATTCTACTTCCGAAGCGCACCAGCATGCACATATGGAATTGTTGTTCACCACAGAGACACTTCTCGCTTATGCCTTATGGAAGGTAAACAAAGAAAAAACGAGTGACGAAAGCTGCACCCACGGCGAAATGATACGCGGCCTCTTCCACACTCGTTATCAGGTTCGCCGCAGAAACCACAAGGGATCTGAACGAATCTACATTGATTTCGACACAGAAGCGCGCCGCTTTGCAAGTCTTATTTCGGCTTACTGACCACCCCAGCTCTTTATGACCTGGTGGCCGGTTTATTCAAGCATAGATTCCCACAATTCTCAATTAATCTCGCGAACTGCATAAGTCATTAAAAATAGGAAAATGTTACTATTTTTAAATAGATATATATAATTATTGGAAATTATGTTTTGTGTGTGGTGGTATGGTAAAAAAAGGAGGTAGTAGAATGTTTAAAAAAGTTACTAGTTTATGTGCTGCTCTATGTCTATCAGTCGCTCTAATTTTTCCAGTCAGTGCACCGGTGAGTGCAAGCGGAGTATTATCACCGGACACAATAGTAACTAAAAAGAATGTTAAACAAGTTATTGAATATCTGGGATTAGATCCTAGTGCTCTGAAAAAAGCGAATGCTTCTTCAGATGATTCCGTTACTGTTACTGTGGGGGAATTGCAACAAGCCCTAAATCAATTAAAACAAGAACCTAAAGAAGTTACATCACAGGAAAACCTTAGTGCAATATCTCCTTTTGCTGCTACTGCTGCTACGTCTGCATTTTGTACTGGAATGAAAATGTTGTATTATACAACTAATCTTGGTGGATCTTTTGAATTATCTTATGAAGTAGCTGCAAACTACTCATGGAACAAATTTACTTCGGTAAATAATGCGACCGTTCAAGTAATAGATAACGATGATAATCTTTTTACATCGTTCACAATTGCTAGTAGAGATGTCGGAGCTGTAGTTACTAGTTCCGGAGCTAAAGTTGCACTAACAGCTACTGTTAAAGTAGATTCCTGGTTATCAGTTGGAAGCGTGGGACTTATTAAGGTAATGACAACAACAGTTAATACTTCAAAGGAATGGACTACTACACAAGCAGGAATCCCAATATGCGTTTAGAATATCTTTGAATCACGTCTTCATCCTAGCTTTCATATTTTTGTAACTCAAAGTCGTGCTGCGCTAATACCGCTGTACGACTTTTCTTTTGGGGTAGCAATAACATTTCTAGCATTAGTTCGCAATTTCTATCGTCCTGTATGACCTTATCAGACGATATCTTTCATCTGCCGGGAAACCCCACCACACACTAAAAGCCCAAGCGACTCGTAAATTTCATGCGATTCCATTGGGCATTTTGCTTCGTTGCATTACGCAATCGCGGGTACCCGGATGGAACGGAAATTCAAATTCTAATACATAATCTAGGTTCATTTCCTGATAAATCGCTGCAATTATCGCCAAGGATCACTAGCGTTGCATTAATGTTTTCGGAATCTTCATAACTTTCTGTCATATCTGCATTCGAGCAAAAAAAATCCTTTACAATAGATAGGAGAGGTAGACCTGTCCATAATCCATTGAAAGGATAACACGTATGGACAATCGTACTCTATTATCTTCATTTGGTAAATGGCTAGCGCCCATTTGTACAAAAATGTTCACAAATGCCGTGGCTGAATGTCAGCAGGATAAATACACGAAAAAGCTGACAACTATCGCTTATTTGAAGCTGTTTCTTCTTGCACAATTGCAGGGTTGCGAAGGCTTGCGTTATATCGCAGATGATGTGCTGTGTGAGGACTTGCAGCGTGAGCTCGGCCTGACCTCCATCTCGGCCACGCAGCTCAGTCGCAAACACAAACAGGTTGATCCTGAAACATAGCGGAACAAGATTCCCGTCCCAATTCCCGCAATTGTATCGAATGCGGTATAAGTGACGGCAAATATCCATAGCGCAATCCGGCTCAAGCTTGCCGGGATGCTGTCAGCATCTTTCAGAATCAGCCACTATGCTGTGGCGACCAAAGGAAATAACGGCATCTGCAAGGTATGCAGCAAAAGCCACTAATCTGCCTGCCTTGACAACTTATCATCGAAATAAACATGAGCCGGATGCCATACCTCCTGCAAACCCAATAAAGCAGGATCCCCCCAATAAAATCAAACGTCTAAAAACTTTTTTTAAATTCAAGACTTAACACGCTCCTTATCCGCCGCTTCCATTGTCATCATTTCCTATCACATATCCTATCAAAATTAAAAAAATCGTTATGTAAGCCATCTTACATACTTGTGATTTTTGACTCAGTTATACTTGCCTTGTCGATATCAATTATAACAGGGAGGCCAATTCATGACAGAAACAAAACGTAAGTTCAGCTCCAAGGCGGGGATCATCGGAAGTTTGGTCGACGGTTTGATTATGGCCATTCCGATGGGGATGATGGGTCAATGTCCGGAATTGCATCTATGGTCGGCAGTCATTCAGTCTTTGTCGGATTCGTCATTCACATGATCATCAGCTTGATCTTTGGCGTTGCATTTGCCGTATTTGTCGATTGATCAAGTTCCATCCGGCAATCACCGGAGCCATTTTCGGTGTTATTATCTGGGTCATCGGTCCGCTCGTTCTTATGCCGATGTTGACAAGCGGCGCCGGCGCTTGCGGGACTGCAAACGCTTGTGGAAATGCAGGCACCGGCGGCTCAGCCGCGATGCTGATGAGTCTTGCTATTCATCTCCTGTATGGATTGATACGGGCATCACCTTCAAGATGGTTGCCCAAAAAACATAATCGATCATGCAAGAAGCTCGCACTACCCTTGTCGGGAATACGAGCTTCTTGTTTAGCGATGATTCAGATTGATGTGAACGGACATGCGGCCGGTTTTGATCACACCGTCTTTCGACAACTCGTTTAATACGGTCGTAACTGTTTCCCGTGTCGAGCCGATCATATTGGCAATTTCCTGATGACTGAGCGGCATATCGATTTTATGATACGTTTCAATAAACGTATCATTGGTTCCGAGTGAGAAGGAATCAATTTCGCCGAAAACGTTCCCCGCGCCCAAAATACTGACGATAAACTGCTTCCCTTCCGGTTTTATTTTGTACAACTTAAGTTTACCATCCTTTAATAGGAATAATCCTTCTCTGAAAGTGTAAGGAGTTTGAATCAGCTCGCCCCGGCCGATTGTGGTCATCGGCGTCATCCGTTCAATTTCCTGCAATTCCTCCATGGTCAATGCCTCGAACAAACTGATTTGCGATAAATACCATAATTTATTCATTTCACGATACCTCCAATATGCTGTACCGCGCACCCATTACCCCTCTTCACGGTATTGTCCGGGCGTCATGCCCGTAATTTTGCGGAAGGAGCGAATAAAGTTGGCCGAGTTATTGTACTGTAACCGCTCGGCGATTTCCGCAATTTTCATATCGGTCTCCTTCAGCCATTTCCTCGCCATATCCATTCGATACTGCGTTAAATAGTCCCCGAAGTTGATGCCGGTTTCCTGACGGAACACGCGGCTCACATAGTGGGGATGATAATTAATGCGGGCCGAGCAGCTTTCCAGCGTCAGCTCCGAATCAAATTCCCGCTGAATCATATCGATGACCGCTTCCGAAATATGCTTGAATTGCGACTCCCTGCGGTTGCCCAGCTCTTGGGTGTAAGGTAGAACAAAGGTCGACCAGAACCACTGCTCCATCTCCTTCACGTTCCGGAGCTTGAACAGAGCTTGAATGAAAGAGGCTTCATCCTCCGCGATCCGGTCCATTGGAATAGACAATTCCTGCCCGAATTTAAGAAAGTCGACCAGAAGCCGCAGCAGGGACAACTGATAGTCCTGCTGCTGCGCGCGGGGCTGGAACAGCTCGCCGAGGAAATGCTTCAAGGCCAGCTCCGATTGCCCGGCATCCCCTGCACGGATCGCATCGAACAGCGCCTGCTCTTCTTCATGCGGAAAATGATTGAAATTGCTCTTCTGCGGCTGTACGTCCTCAATGAACAAGATCGATTCCTGCCCAAGTCCCGCCCTGTACTTGAGCGAGGTCATGGCTTCATACAGAGCCTGCTGGGTTTCCGCCAAGGAGCTGAACGGACGGCTGATTCCGATGCTTACTTTGATCTCCAGGTACTGGGATACCGCCGATTGGATCTCGTCGGACAGGGTGAACATATGCTCCTTAAAGTCCTTCTCTTCCTTCGAGGAGCCGATCAGCGTCACCTGGAAATCCGAAGTGACGATCGGCACCAGCCTTTGTTCGGCCAGCACAAGCTCGCCGACGATGTTGCTGATGGCGAACATAAGCAGGTCCCGGTTCGATTCTTCATATCGGGTATCCTTCAACGTATCGATTTGGATCGCGAGCACGCACATGGAAGGCCACGGCTTATCCAACCCGTACAGGCCTAATTTCTCCTCGAATTCCGCAGGAGGGATGGCACCGCTAAACAATTTGTGCATAAAAAATTCCTTGAGCTGAACCTGCTGTCCCTTGAGCTCATTCAAAATCAGGGATTGATTTTTGATCAAATAGTTGACCCGGTCCCCGATCACTTGAAGCTCGCCATGCGGCTTCTCATCCTCCTCCGCAGCGGGAATGCTGTTGAGAGCGGTATAGATGGATTGAATCGGACTGTACATCTTCTTCGATCCGAACCAGGCCAGAATGAGCGTGACCAGCATGATGCCCATACATACGAACAGCGTAATCCAGCCGATCATTTTATTTTGTGCATTCACTTGTGCGTCAGAAGCGACGGACACATAGCTCCAGCCGTTGTAGGCGGACTTGCGGTACGTAACGGTCACCGTTTTGCCGTCCACCTTGGCGGCATATTGGCCGGAAGAGGTCTTCGATTCGAGAAGGGGCTTTAAGTAAGCCTGCTCCGTCATGCTTCTTCCCAGCTGTGATCGGTCGCTATGATCGATGATATGGAAATTCCGGTCCAAAATGAATGCGCTGCCGAGCTTCCCGTTCTCAAACGCGACCAGCTCCTTCATGAGGTCGGACGACAGCACAATGCAGATGATTCCCTTTGGATTAACGGCATTAAAAGGATATTTTTTCACAAAATATACGGACTGGTACGAATTAGCCTCATCCTCCGGTCCGCTTGTCCAGAAGGAGCCGAGCGGGATGCCCGAGAAGGTTTCCAGCTTCGGCAGGAAGTCAGGGGAGCTGTATTCGTTCAATCCTGTGCCCGAGACCATCCATTTCTTGCTCAGGCTGAACAGAAAAACGTCCTCGATGCCAAGCTCGTAGGTTTGAATTAGCGATATTCCTTTATACAGCTCGTGCACCATTTCAAAATCCTGATTGCTTATCGCTTTATCGAATGCGCCGGTGACGACGGGCGACTGCAGCAGCTGCGTGGCCGAATTGTCAATCGTCTTAAGCGTTTGCTCGACGCGCATCTGCATTTCCTGCATAAGCTGCTTATTGCCTTCGTTAACCTTCTCCTGTATGGCTTGGGAGGAATTGTAATAGGCAAAAGTGCCGAGCAGAATGACCGGCAGGGTGCCGATCAGGAGCGAAAATAACATAAGCTTCAATAAATAGGACTGGGATTGAAATCTCATAGTGCCTCCAAATCAATGTACCCTTTATCGTTTAATTTTACAGGAATAGACTGCAATTAGCCACAAACTTTGCGGAAGGAAAGGCCGTGGCGGTAAACAAATTTGAGAATGAGGGTTGACTTGGAGTTAACTCCAAGAGGTACACTTCTTTCATGCCTGATGAAAAGAGAAGCCTAAGGAGTGAATGACAAATGGAATATGTGAAGCTTGGAAATACCGGCCTGGATGTGTCGCGGCTTTGTCTCGGCTGTATGGGCTTTGGCGTAGCGGAGCGCTGGGTTCATCCATGGGTGCTCGATGAGGATCGCAGCCGCCCTGTCATCCGAAAAGCTCTGGAGATGGGCATCAATTTTTTTGATACGGCCAATGTGTATTCGGACGGGACAAGCGAGGAAATCGTCGGACGGGCTTTAAAGGAGTATGCCAACCGGGATGAAATCGTCATCGCGACGAAGGTTCATTTCCGCATGCATCAAGGCCCTAACGGCGCCGGACTTTCCCGCAAGGCCATCATGAGCGAGATTGATAAAAGTCTGAAGCGGCTGGGAACCGATTATGTCGATCTGTACCAAATTCACCGCTGGGATTACCATACTCCTATTGAAGAGACGATGGAAGCTCTGCATGATGTGGTGAAGGCGGGCAAGGCAAGATACATCGGAGCTTCTGCCATGTATGCCTGGCAGTTTCTAAAGGCGCTGCATGTGGCGGAGAAGCATGGATGGACCCGGTTCGTATCGATGCAAAATCATTTAAACCTGATCTACCGGGAAGAGGAAAGAGAAATGCTGCCTTTGTGCAAAGAAGAAAAAATCGGCGTCATTCCGTACAGCCCGCTGGCCGGCGGAAGATTAACGCGCGATTGGCAGGAAACGACGCATCGCTCCGAAACCGACCAGGTTGCGAAATCAAAATACGGTGCG
The DNA here is from genome assembly GCF_020169515.1 of Paenibacillus vietnamensis. Lineage (GTDB taxonomy): Bacteria > Bacillota > Bacilli > Paenibacillales > Paenibacillaceae > Pristimantibacillus > Pristimantibacillus vietnamensis. Next base: position 33,198 of record NZ_JAHMHW010000012.1, read on the forward strand.
ACTGAAGATACGGACCGGTTAATCGTGGAGCGGGTCGCGGCAATCGCAGAACAGCACGGCGTTTCCCGCGTTCAAATTGCGCTTGCCTGGCTGCTGCAGAAGGAGCCGGTAACAGCCCCTATCATCGGAGCTACAAAAAATTCGCATCTTGATGAGGCGGTTGCCGCTCTTTCGATTAAGCTGACGCCTGAAGAGATTGCGTCGCTGGAAGAACCGTATGTCCCTCACCGGGTAGTCGGTCCCCAGTAATCGCCATTTTTCAATTTCAAAGAAAGGAGGCCTCTTATGTGCACGATTGCGGAAGTAAGCCGAAAATTTGAGCTTTCCCAAGATACGCTCCGCTATTATGAACGCGTCGGGCTAATCCCCCGCGTGAACCGCAATAAAAGCGGCATCCGGGATTACACGGAGGAAGACTGCAGATGGGTCGAGTTTATCAAATGCATGAGAAGCGCCGGTCTTCCCGTTGAGGTGCTGATCGAATATGTCAGTCTGTTTCAACAAGGGGATGCAACCGTTCTGGCGAGGAAGGATCTCCTGATCGAGCAGCGGAATCAGCTGATGCTGCGGATCGAGGAGATGCAAAAAATGATGGAGCGCATGAATGACAAAATCGACCGATACGAGCAAACCATCCTCGCAGCGAAAAAAACATTACAAAAACCGGAAGAATGAGGGAATAATGGAACGCCTTTGGACGAAGCCGTTTATTCTGATGACCGCGGGGATGCTGTTCCTGTTCACAGGCTTTTATTTGCTTCTGCCGACGCTGCCGCTGTACATCAAGCGGATCGGCGGCAGCGAAGCCGAGGTTGGCATGGCGGTAGGCGCCTTTATGCTGTCGGCCGTCGTCATTCGTCCGATTGTCGGCGGTCTGCTGGACCGGTTCGGCAGACGCCCGTTTATGGTCTGGGGGCTGCTTCTTTTTGCCGGAGCAACTGTCGTATAAAGCTTTATTTCTGGCTGCTTGCGGCTTCTCTGTCACGGCGCTGATCCTCGCGTTTGGGGCAAAGCAGCCTTTCCGTCCGCGGCCGCGTGCGGGGAAAATTGAATTTTTCGAAGCTTCGGTTATGCCTGTGGCTTCATCGGTCTTTTTGCTGACCATCGCTTATGGTGGCATCACCGCCTTTGTCCCGCTGTTCGCAAGCTCGATCGGGGTCAATTCCGGCGCTTTCTTCCTGGCCTATGCCGCAACGCTTGCTCTGATTCGCCCGGTAGCAGGTAAGCTTTCGGACCGGTACGGTGAGTCGTTTGTTATTTTACCGGGCCTGGCGATTACGATTGCCGCTTTGCTCGTATTAGCCGTTTCGACCGGATTGCTCGGCGTTCTTGCTGCGGCGTTCCTGTTCGGAATCGGCTTCGGTTCGGCGCAGCCGGCTCTTCAAGCGGCAACGATTCGTCTGGCCCATCCGGACAGGAGAGGGGTGGCCAATGCCACTTTATTAACGGCTACCGACCTCGGCATCGGGATGGGGGCCATCCTCCTCGGTTGGGTTTCCCAGCATGCGGGCTATCCGCTCCTGTTCACGGCAAGTGCCGTGTCGGTCGGCATGTCATTGCTGTTGTTCCTGTTTTTTATGAAACGATCTTCAAGCATTATCAATCAGACGGCAACCCGCCATAAGGCGGATACAGCCAGAAAATCTGCTTTGTAATTTTTAGTCTTCAAAAAACCTTCCCGTTCGGGAGGGTTTATTTTATTTTTTTAGTTACATCTGGGTAAAGTAACTTTATCAATAAGTATGCGGGGTGTGAAATGGTAACGGATAAATCACAGCTGACATCAGCGGAAATGGGTAAGCTTTGGGCAGCTTATGTCGGGAACACGATGGGCAAATGTATGCTTAGTTACTTTCTTGAACAGGTAGACGACAGAGATATTAAAAACGTTTTAAAATATGCCTTGGGGTTATGCAAAGCCTATATACAAGAAGTTGAAACAATATTTAACCAAGCGAACTTTCCAGTGCCCATCGGGTTTACTGACGACGATGTTAACCTGGAGGCACCCAGACTATTTCAGGATGAATTCTATCTTCATTACTTGCAATATTTGGGCAAAGCGGGGATGAGCATTTATAGCGTAGCTATCCCTTTGGTGACCAGGAAAGATGTTAGGGATTTTTTTATGAGTGCTCTTGACGCTACGGCCAAATTGATGAGTGATGTCAATGATGCCTTGATGGCGAAAGACGCGCTAATGAATGCACCTATTATCCAGCCCCCTAAGAGTGTCGATTTTGTTACCAATCAAAGCTTTTTGAAAGGTTTTTTTGGTGATGTAAGATCACTGAATGGGTTAGAAACTGCACATCTGTACGGAAACATTAACAACGATATCACAAGTAAAGCTCTTATTATTGGTTTTCGCCAAGGAGCAAAAAATGAAAAAATCAAAAAGTACTTAGAACGCGGGGAGCAGCTTAATCAAAAACATATCGAAAAATTTTCGGAAAAGCTGACTAAAGATAACTTGCCCTCGCCATCCCTTTTAGATCATTTGGTCACCTCCTCTACCGTGCCTCCTTTCTCGGAAAAACTAATGGTTTTTCATAAAATTGACATGTTCTCCATGAAAATAAGAGAATATGCCTATGGCGCGTCACTTAGCGGAAGAAGGGATCTAAGTGTCTTGTATGGAAAATGTCAATTGGATGTTTCATTATACGCAGAAGATGGTGCCAATATCTTGATCGATCATGGATGGATGGAGCAACCTCCGGAAACAATCAATCGGGAAAAGCTGGTTACAGAATAAGCTATGATTGTGCACATTAAGGGATCGATCATCCCATTAGCAGCATCGCAGAAAAGGCAGGTTAACCTGATTGATCGGGTTACCCGCCTTTGTGCATTCAGCAAACTATGCTGCTTTCAGTCTTTCTCGCCTCAGCAAATAGATAAAATATGGCGCGCCGATAACGGCCGTCGTAATACCAACGGGTACTTCGCGCGGAATAATGAGCACGCGGCCTGCGATATCGCCGATAAGCATCAGATCGGCGCCGATCAGGGCTGCGAGCGGCAGGAGCCATTGATGGCGCCCGCCGACTAGCAGCCTTGCCATATGCGGCGCGATCAAGCCGATGAAGCCGATCGAGCCGACGGCGGCAACGGAGCTGCCGGTAAGGCCAATGGCAATAAGCAGCAGCAGTAGGCGCTGCTTCGGGACGTTCAATCCGAGAGCGGCGCTGCCTTCGTCGCCGAGCTGAAGAACATTGAGCTTGGCATAGCCGAGCCAGGCGACCGGAAGCAGGACGGCGATCCAAGGCAGCAGAAGCCGGACATGATCCCAGCCGCGTCCCCAGAGACTGCCGGACATCCACAGTAGCGCCATATTGACGTCGGAAGGGTGCTTCACGAGAAGATATTGGATGCCGGCCTGGAATACGGCGCCGACGGCTACGCCGACAAGCGCGAAGGACGAAGGCGGCAGCGTCATTTTTCGGCTTAGCAGCACGAGGATGAGCAAAGCGCCGACGGCTCCGGTGAAGGCGGCGGCAGGCAGGACGTAGCTTGGCGCTCCTGGAAACAGGAAGATCACAATGGCAGCGGTGAAGCCCGCCCCCTTCGTAATGCCGATGACGTCAGGACTGGCAAGCGGATTGCGGATGACGCTCTGCAAAATAACGCCGGCGACGGCAAGGCCGAATCCGGCGAGCGCGGCGACGATTACACGCGGCAGCCGGTATTGAAGCACGATATAGGAAGCGGGAGAATCCTGCAGTGTCAGGCTGGCCCATAACTCGCGAAGCGGGACCGGCACCGCGCCGACCCGCAGCGATATCGACGCAAGAACAAGGAACAGCAGCGCTGCGAGCAGAATGGCGATTCGTTTTCTCATGCGGCGTTCCTCCTTTGCTTGCGGGCCAAATAGATGAAGAATGGACCTCCGATCGCCGCTGTGACGATGCCGACTGGCGATTCAAACGGGAATGCGATAAACTTGCTGATCAGGTCCGCGTAGATGAGCAAACAAGCTCCCAGCAGCGCGGTTAACGGAACAAGCAGAGTAAGCTTCTCGCCGATCAGGTACCGGGCGATATGCGGGACGATCAGACAGAGAAAGCCGATCGGACCGCAGATGGCGACCGCCGAACCCGACAGCGCGATCACGAGCAGCACGGCGACACTGCGTACAAGCGCAACGCGTCCTCCCAGACCGGCCGCCACGGCATCATCCAGAATAAGAAGCCGGAAGGAAGGAATCATCGCTGTAAGCGCCGCAAGGCCGGCAGCGGTAAAAGGGAGCAGAGCCGCAACATCGTCCCAAGCAGCCTCGCTGGTCGAGCCCACGAGCCAGAACATCATGCTGTCCGTGGAATGCTGGTTCAGAATAATCATGCCTTCCGTGAGCGACGACAGAAGGAAATGTACGGCGATGCCGGCGAGCGCGAGCCGGACATATTGCTTCTGCTGCTGCGATCCGGCCAAAGCCCAGACGAGCAGGGCGCCGAGCGACGCACCTGCGAACGCGAATGCGACGGAGCCGAACAAAGACAGGCCGTCCACAAGCACAAGCCCCGAAACAACCGCTAATGAAGCTCCGGCATTGATGCCGAAGATATGAGGGGAAGCAAGGGGGTTGCGCGTTGCAAGCTGCGTCAGCAATCCGGCCAGCGCCAAGTGTACGCCGACGATAGCTGCCGTTATCGTACGCGGGAGACGAAGCGTCTGGATATAGAGATGCGCTTTGTCCTCTCCTTGAAAGGTCACGGCTTCATATAAAGTGAGCAACGAGACGTGAGCTTGGCCCCATTTCAAATTGCCGAAAAATCCGAGCGCGAGCGCCAGAAATGCAAAAAGGAAGAGCAGAAGCGCTTGGCGCTTCTGCTTAACAGGTTTATACGGAGACGTTTCTCTCATAAGAGTCTACTCTCCCAAGTTGGCAGTCAGGTCTTGAACGATACGTTCGGAGCCGATCAGGCCGCGGGACAACGCCCAGTTGCGGCGCTCGACCGTGAAGACCTTGCCGTTTGCGACAGCGTCAATTTTGTCCCAAAGCGGATTTTTCTCCCACTCGTTCACAATCGTTACTTCTTCCGTAGGCAGCAGGAAGACGGCTTGCGGATTTGTCTCGACCAGCTGCTCCAGACTGAGCTGCGGATAAGGCGTCTCGTCCTTCACCGGATCGTTGAAGCCGAGCGATGTCAGGAACGAGCCGACGTAGGAGTGATCGGAATGGGCGAAGAAGCCCTTCGGATTCACGACGGCAGGCAGAATCGACAGGTCTGCGTTTTTAATCTTGCCTTTTGCCTCTTCAATGATTTGATTATGCTCTTCAAGGCGTTTCTGTCCTTCCTCCGCCTTGCCGACGGCTTTGGCAATGACCTCATAGTTGGCAAGCATGGTGTTATAGTCGGCTTGATGATCGTTCAGCACGATGGTCTTAGCAACGCCGTTTAACTGCTCGTATACATTTTTGTGATGATTCAAGTCGGCAATAATGAGATCGGGCTGGAGAGAGCTGATCAGCTCGATGTTCGGCTCGTAACGCGATCCGACCGACGTGTAGCTGCCGAGCTTGTCCTTTACTTCGTCCATAATAAGGCCTGGATCGCTGTCATCGGCAACGCCCACCGGCTGGACGCCGAGTGTTGCCAGAGCGTCGGCAAAGCTGAATTCCATCACGACGATCCGTTCCGGCGCTTTGTCCAGCTTGACGCTGCCAAGTTCATGCTCGATGACGACAGGCTCGAATGGAGCGGAGCTTGGGGTAGAATTGGAATCTCCGGTCGAAGCCGGAGCATTGGTATTGGAACTGCCGCAGGCAGCAAGAGCGAGGGCGAGCATTCCAATCAAAACCGGTGTTATTAGTTTCTTGAGCTGAAGTCGAAGCAAGGTGATAGATTCCTCCCGAACAATGAATGATTATGATAATTATTATCAACTGAACCTATTGTAACGGGCGGCGCATCGTTCGACCATATCTTATTTTTAGATTGGACATGTCTTATTTTAAGATTTTGGCGAATGCAAGCTTTTGTATGACGCAGGTGAAACTCCGGTCTCATGCTTGAACATCCTGCTGAAGTAGAAATAGTCTGAGAAGCCGACCTTGCTTGCGACCTCCTTGGCGGAGAGGGAGGTTTGCTCGAACAGCTGCCTGGCTTTGCCGATCCGCAGGCTGCGCAAATAAGCTGTCATCGTAAGTCCGGTATTTTGTTTGAAGATGACGGTATAGTGGCCTTCGCTCACGCCTGCGCGTCTGGCAAGCATGGGCAGGGTAAGCGGCAGCATGTAGTGTTCATTCAAATAGGAGATCGTTTCTTCCACGGAAGTGGAAGACGATGCCGCGGCCTGCTTCATAATCGATTCCTGCATGTAGATATACAAGATACGCTCCAGCATCAGCCGCCTGCGGAACAAGTAAGCGGCCTCCTCGTTCGAATCGCCGGCCGCGGGCCCGCCCTTCTCCTGGATATCCTGTTGGCGCAGAAGCTCATCGACCATATAATGAATTTTTTCTTCACTGAACGTGTTAAGGGGGCCGCTTAAGGTCCAAGGGGAGTTCTCCGGCATGATCCGGTATTGAAGCAAGACATATTCGGCTTCTTTCGTCCGCGGGACGTCAATCCGGCACCATTCCCGGTCGGGGTGGCATGCGAAGCCTTGCGAGCATACGAAGGAAGCACCCTCCTTGTTGACGAGAGTGACATGCCCCTTCCTTATAATAAGCAAGCAGTGAATTCCCGGGCTGCAGTCAAGCCGGTGCGAGGAACGATAGGCTTGGATATGCTCCAGGCATGGGATGACGGAAATAAGCTGACGGAAATCCATAAGGGCGCGTCCTTTCGTATGCATGCTGCTTTGTCATAGGTTTAGTTTCATTATACATGAACCTGGTTCAGCTTTCAGGGGCGAACAACCGGAATAGCTTAGCACCATGAGGAGGAATGCAAGCTGCAAGCTGCTCCTTGTGCAGCCCAAGATCCTTCCTCAGCCATAAATCCCGCACCATTACCGGTTGGTGAATGTCTATATCCCGCAAAAAAACGGTTACGACGGCCGGCGAGTAGCTTATGTTAAACAGGGCGGCATATCTGTTTCCACAATCGTCCTCCGATGTCCAAACGATTTTACCGTTTTCCCGGTACAGCTGCCTGGCCCCGCGGCTGTTCCGGTGCATGGCGAGCACCTCCGGATTTGTCATCAGCCCCAAGGTCCATTCATCGAGATTTCGGAGCTCTCCACCGAACATGAGCGGGGAGCGGAAGATCGTCCACAATGTCATCATCGTAATCTGCTCGTCTTTACTAAACCGAGTCCAGCGGTCCCCTGCGCCTCCATCGATATTTCGGATCCCGATACGCCCGAGCGGCAGCATGTCGCAATCCGGCCAGTGGCCCGGTCCCGAATACTCGGCCCATTGCTCGCATCGCTTGAACATGCCGGCCAAATGAGGCCACAAATCCCAGAAATCGTTTGTTATCCGCCACATATTCGCGTTCGCTTTGAAAAAATCGGCGTGCTCGATAGGTGCCGGTCCCGGGGAGAGGCTTAGTACCATCGCACGGCCGCACTGGTCAATCGCTTCACGGATCATCAGGATTTCTTCCGGGTGGTAACCGTAAAGAGTAGATGAGGCAATATCATCCACTTTCACGAAATCGACTCCCCAATCTGCGTACATGTCAAATAACGAATTGTAGTATTCCCGGGCTCCCGGCTTGGCCGGATCCACACCGTACATGTCGGTATTCCACGGACAAATAGAGTTCGGATGAGCAATGTCTTTCGCACGGACGGTTGTCCCGAGAATAGGGGTATTTGCATGTACCGCCTGACGCGGAATGCCTCTCATGATATGGATTCCAAATTTTAATCCGAGCCGGTGCACATAATCGGCCAAAGCTGTAAAGCCCATACCTCCAGCTGATGATGGGAACCTGTTGACAGCCGGAATCAGACGGGAACAGCCATCCATTTCGAGAGGCGCATAATTCCGATAACGCGATGAATTCGCCCCGGGTTCATACCATTGGATGTCTACAACGACGTACTCCCAACCAAAGGGCTTCAGAAACGCCGCCATATAATCCGCATTTCCTTTCACTTCCGCCTCTGTTACGGAGGCGCCATAGCAATCCCAGCTATTCCAGCCCATCGGCGGGGTCCATGCGACTCTTTCTTCTGCGATAGCAATCCATTCCCCTTTCCAATCATTTGCCCTATCTCGTTATGCCGAATTATATGAATTTGTGGTTGGTCTTATGCACTGAACGAAGTCAAGTAAGGAAGCGCCGCCGGCCGCAATTGAACAAGAATGTGCAATCCGGCCGGAAAAGGACAAGAATCGAAGCAGAGGGTTCAAAAAGGCTGCTTTATACTAAAAAAGCAATTACAAGACTTATAGGATAGGAAGGGAAGGCCATGAAACCGCAGGAAACGATAACAGGATTGTATTGGACGATGCCGGAGGTGCTGCTGCCGGAAATTCCGCGGCATTCGGTGAGTATAACGGATTTTGGCGCAGTGGAGGGCGGTCTGGCCGACAATACGGAAGCCTTCCGCCAGGCGATTGAAGCGGTCGCCGGCGCAGGCGGAGGCCGGGTGGTCATCCCGGCGGGCATCTGGCTGACCGGCCCGCTGAAGCTGACGAGCCGGCTGGAGCTGCATGCGCAGGCCGGGGCGGTCGTACGGTTCAGCAAGCGGTTCGAGGATTATCCGCTGATCGCTTCCCAGTTCGAAGGGAAGCCGTCGATCCGCTGCCAGTCGCCTCTGGACGCCGAAGGCGCGGAGCATCTGGCGATTACGGGGAAAGGCGTGTTCGACGGCGGGGGAGAGGCATGGCGTCCCGTGAAGCGCTGGAAAATGACGGAGAAGCAGTGGGAGCGCCTGCGCAGCTCCGGCGGAATCGTCGATGAAGCGGAGGGCATGTGGTGGCCGACCGCGGCGGCGATGGAAGGAGCCGGCCGGGTCGAACGGCTGCTTGGCGAAGGAAAGCGCGAGGCTGCGGATTTCCTGCCCTGCCGCGACTACCTGCGTCCGAACCTGCTGAGCTTCCGCAGATGCAGCCGCATTTTGCTGGACGGGCCGACCTTCCAGAACTCGGCGGCGTGGAATTTGCATCCGTGGGCGTCGGAGCATATTACGATCCGGAACGTGACGGTGCGCAATCCGTGGTTCGGGCAGAACGGCGACGGGCTAGATCTCGATTCCTGCCGCTATGCCGTCGTGGAAGGCTGCTCGTTCGACGTGGGCGACGACGCCATCTGCATAAAGTCGGGGAAGGACGAAGCGGGGCGAGCGCTTGGCATCCCGAGTGAATATATTTCGGTCAAGAACTGTACGGTCTATCATGGTCACGGGGGTTTTGTCATCGGCAGCGAGATGTCCGGAGGCGTCCGGCGCGTGCACGTCACCGACTGCACGTTCATGGGCACCGATATCGGGCTGCGGTTCAAGAGCGCCAGAGGACGGGGAGGCGTCGTCGAGGATATCGTCATTGAGCGCATCCGCATGACGGATATCGCCGGCGAGGCGATTTCCTTTCACCTGTTCTATGAAGGAGTGGAAGGTTCGGGAACGGCACGCGACGAGCGTTATCCGGTCACGGTCGAGACACCGGTGTTCCGCGGCATCAGCATCGAGGATGTCGCATGCGACGGCGCTGAAAAGGCGTTTCTCGTCAACGGACTGGCGGAGATGCCGCTTGAAGGGGTGACGGTGCGGGGCTTTACCGCCGCAGCGCGGCAGGGTGTCATCTGCCATCACGTCAAGCGGCTGACGCTGGAGGATGTCCGCCTGTACACGGTCGAAGGGCCGCTAGTGAAGCTTCACCAAAGCCGTGACGTCGAGCTGATCCGTTTAGGCGGCGAAGGCGGGGAGCCGGGCGGTACGATGCTGTCGGTGTCCGGGGATTTATCCGCGCGCATCGAAAGCCGCGACCCTCAGACGGCATCTTCGCTCCGGAACGTAACGGCGACCGCAGGCGCAGACGTTAAAGCGGTTCAGTTGAGCTAATAGTTGTGAGTCTGCCTGTAGCGGACGGGCGCTATGCCTGCCACTTTTTTGAACGTCTTGTTAAAATGCGAAATATGCTCAAAGCCGACCTGCTCGGCAATGACGTGAACCTTCAATCGGGTCGTGCGCAGCAGCTTTTGCGCTTCACGGATGCGGACCACCCGCACATATTCGCCGATGTGGATGCCCGTCAGCCTCAGGAAGACGCGGCTTAAGTAAGCCGGGCTGATATAGAACTGCTTCGCCAGCTGCTCCAGCGTCAGAGCTTCGCGGTAATGCGAATGGATATAGGTCGTAATTTCCGACACCTTCTGATGCATCGGATGGTTCGAGCCGGGCGCTGCGGGGCTGACCGCATGCATCCGGTTCAGCCGGATCAGCAGCTCGGCAAGCAGATGGCGCACATATTGATCGCTGAACGGCTGCTCCTCCTTGCATTCCGCGACCATTTGCACAAGGAGGCGTTCGATCTCCGGCTGCTCTTTGCCGGGAATCCGGAGCAGGGTGGATTCCTGGAAGGGCGGCAGCTGCAGGAGGCGTTCGTCTTCTCCGCGAAGAAAGGCCGGGGTGAAATGGATGAGCACCCGCTCGAAATACTCCACCTGCGAGCTGGCGGTGGAGTGGAGGTCGTGGGGGACCACGACGACGACATCGCCTTTTTGCGCGGTATACACTTTGCCGTTCATCAAGTAGACTCGCTCTCCTTCTAGCAAGCAGTACAGCTCATAGAAGGAATGCGAGTGGGCGCGCGGCATGGCGGAGGAGCTGGAGCGGCGCATGTGCTGGATGGCGAATGCTTCGTCCTCAAGAGTATGTTTTTTTCCGATCAGGTCGTTCATCTGGCAGGTACCTCCTTGGTCATCCGGCTGCAAATCATGCAGCGGTTACGGGGCGGCAAGAGGCGAAACTGAGCTTAAGAAAGCTGCTGTTTCGCCTCATTGTCGTTACGACGCTATTTCGCTGCGTACCATTCCGAAAATTGCTTCTGATATTCCGCGATATATTTGTCAAAGCCTGCGGCCTTCAGCTTCTCCAGCGCCCGCGGGAAGTTCTCGTCGTAGTCGAGGAAGCCGCTGGCGATCGGGGCCAGAAACTCGGAGAAAACGCCGTTAATCTTCGTTTCCTCGTTTTTGACCGGCGTATTGTCGAAGTTGAAGCCCGCGCCTTTGGAAATGACCGCCTCATCGTCCCAGGCTTTATACTGCTTAATGAAATCGTCGGGTACGGATTTGTCGAAGCGCATAAAGTTTTTGTTCATCATCAGCCAATCGGGAACGAGCGCATCGGTCGTCAGGCGCGTCAGGCGGCCGTTCTCGTCGACCGTATAGTCTTTATCCTGAATGCCGTATGCGAACAGATCGTACAGCTCCTGGTTTTTTTGCAGCAGGTTGAAGAACATGACATAACGCTCCGGATCCGCGGCGCTTGCCGATACGAACCAGGCGGTGCTGTATGTGCCGCGGCTGATCTTGGGCAGATCCTTACTCAGGAAGTAGTTGGTCAGCTTGGCGTCCGGAACGGCCTGCGAGATCGTAGCGGCGCCTTCGAACGGTCGCGCGGCGGTTCCCGCCCAGAACATAGCTTTGCCCGAGTTCCAGTCGGATTGCAGCTGCGGCGTATTCGTCGCGGCATATTTCGGAATGATGCCCTTCACGTACCAGCTTCTCATAATTTGAGTATAGGCCTTGAATTCCTCACTTTCAAACCAGCTGATAATTTTATCGTCCTTGGCCGACTCGTCGAGCGCGAGGAAGTCGTTCTGCCAGTAGAGGTTTTTGTCCGTATATTCGTACATCAGCAGCCTGCGGGCGTCCGTGCTGGCGTAGCCGACAAGCTCCGGATGGGCGGCATGCACCTTATCGTAAAATTGCTCCAGCTCCGCCAGCGAGGAAACGCCGCTCATGCCAACCTCCTCCAGCAGATCCTGGCGTACCAGCACGCTGTAGAATTCCCCGGAATTCGGCTTGTTGCCGACCGGGACGGCATACTGCTTGCCGCCGAGCTGGAACGCTTTGAACGAATGCTCGTCCACCGTTTTTTTCATATCCGCCGCAGCGCTGTCTATATACGGGGTCAAGTCTGCGTACAGCCCTTTGGCCACCGATTTGACCATATAGTTGGTATCGGTGTAGGTGGCGAAATCCTCGCCGGTCGACAGCATCAGGTCGGTTTTGCCGCCGCCGTATTCGGTCCAGGGGATGAATTGAAACTCAACCTCGGCGTTGATCTCCTTCTTGACGATGTCCTTAAACTCCGTTTTCGCAAGCTCCTTCATCCGAGCCGACTCGTCTCCGTAGAGAACGATCTTCAGCTTGGCCGGCTTGAGCCCGCTGCCAGCGCTTTCATTATTTTCGCCGGCGGCATTCTCCGTGGCAGCTCCGGACTCGCCTTTGCTGCAGGCGGAGAGGAGAAGCGTCGTTGCGAGGAACAGAACTCCCCATACCCTTTTCTTTGACATGCGTGTACCCTCCTGTGATGGATCTGTTTATTTATTGTTCAATGGCCGGATGGAAGGCCGGTCTCTTCAGAAACCGCACGCTTCCATCATACCATGTACAACCTGCGATAACAGGGGCTAGCCTTTAACCGAACCGACAATAATGCCTCTTACAAAATAACGCTGCAGGAACGGATACAAAATAGCGATAGGAAGAACGGTCAGGCAGGTCATCGCCATCTTGGCCGTCTCGAGCGGCGGGGCGACGACGACGCCGCCGATCTGCGCGCTGTTGCCCGATGCGAGATACTGGATGTTGGCCATCATGAAGTACATCATGTATTGGATCGTATACAGCTTCTCGTCCGAGATCAGCATCAGCGACAGGTAGAAGTCGTTCCAGAACTGCAGCGCATAGAACAGCGAGATCGTGACGAGACCGACCTGGCCGAGCGGCAGCATAATCCGGAAGAAGATGCGGAAGTGGCCGGCGCCGTCGATTTGGGCGGACTCGAGCACCTCATGCGGAATGCTCTTGAAATAGTTGGCCTGCAAATACATGAGGAACACATTGAGCAGGTATGGAACGAACAGTCCCGCGAGCGTGTCGTCAAGATGATAATATTTGGTGCTCAAAATATACCAAGGCAGCGTGCCCCCGCTGAACAGCATCGTGAAATACGCCAGAAAGGCGAAAAAATTGCGGTAGCGGAAGCCTTTTGCGGTGATGACATAGGCGTAGGCCGTCGTTACGAGAACGGCGCTGGCCGTTCCGATGATCGTTACGGCTACGGAAACCAGATAGGCCTGAATAATTTGCTCGGCCTTGGAGTCGAACATAAATTTGTACGTGTCCAGGCTGAAGCCGCGGGGCAGGAAGGAATAGCCTTCCGCCGCAAGTTTCGCCTCCGTCGACAGCGAGCCGGAGACGGCGAGCACGAACGGCGCCAGGCAGATCAGGGCAAACACGCCGATGCAGAAATAGAAAATAACGATGAGCGTCCGATTTTCTTGATTAGCCATTTCACATGTCTCCTAAAATAGTTTACTTTCCTTGTCGTACCAGCCGGCCAGCTTGTTCGCGATCAGGACGAGCAGCAAGCCGAAGACGGACTGGTACAGCGTAATCGCCGAAGCAAAGCCGAATTCGCCGGAACGGATCGCCGTGCGGTACACATAGACATCGATAATATCGGTCGTCGGAAGCAGCAGCGGATTCAGGAACGTAACCCCCATAATCATGCTCAGATCGCCCTTGAGCATGCCGCCGATGCCGAGCAGGGTAAGCATAATAATTGACGGGATGAGCAGCGGCAGCGTAATCCGTGTCATCAGCTGTACTCTGGAAGCGCCGTCAATTCGGGCCGCTTCATAATAAGAGGTGTCGATGCCCTGCAGCACCGCATAATAAATGATCGCGCCGTAGCCCGCGCTCTTCCATATATTCGCGGCGACCAGAATGACGACGAACATCCACGGATTCGAATACCAGTCGACAGGCTGCATGCCGACCGTTTCGAACAGGCGGTTAAGCAGGCCTTTGTCGAAGTCGAGCAGAGAGAACAGAATGGCGCCGATCACGATCCAGGAAATAAAATAAGGAAAAAACATGACGCTTTGCGTGATTTTAATGAAGGATCGGCTTCTCAGCTCGTTCAAAATGATGGCGATCGCTACCGAGAAGAAGGTGCCGGTCAGCATGTACAGCACGTTCAGCATGACCGTATTGCGCGTGGCCCGGATTGCGCTGTCCATGCTCGAGAAGAAGAAGTCGAAATTATCGAAGCCGGCCCAAGGGCTGCCGAAGATGCCGCCGTTGTAATTGTAATTTTTGAATACGAGAATGAGGCCGCTCATGGGCAGGTAGGCGAACAGAACCAGCACGATAACGCCGGGCAGCGCCAGCAGCAGCAGCGGGCTGTCATTGCGCAAAGCCTGGAGCCGGCTCTTGCGGCCGGCCGGTATGGACCGCTGTAAGGCTTCGTCTGACATAGATGATTCACTCCTTCGGGATCTCTGTATAATGGGGGCTTCCGCCGGGCTTGAGGTGCAGGAGGCGGTAGCTCTTGCTTGCACTCAGCTTATCTCGTGAGGGAATGAAGGCGCTATCACAAAGAAATGAAATCGCTTAAATGCAGGGTTTGGACAGGCTTAAAATAAGTGAAATCGCATAAAAAAACTGATTTTTAGCTGTTTTTGCGACCTAAAGGCCAGCTGGTCCACACAAAAAAATCCCGAAGCTTGGCTTCGGGATTGACTGATTTAATCAAACAATTTTGTTGTCTGAAATCGAATGGCAGGAGGTTCGAAAGTGCATCTTATGTTGCAGCCGCTGCATGTGTTTGTAAAATGAACGTTCAAAGCAACGTTGTCATAGCTCATCTCGACCTGCCCGTTAGCCATCATTGCGGAACCGATGGCTTTTTAGTGATGAGTATGAAAATGGTGCTGCCATTCATTTATTCCCTCATCCATTCGATAGGCTTTGAAACCTTTGTCCTGCAATTTTTGCGCGGCTATGGCAGAATATACACATAAAGGCCCTCTACAATAAGCAATAATCTCCATATTATTAGGCAGCTCACGCATGAAGCTCTCCAATTCCTCCATTGGAACGGAGATTGCGCCAGGAATATGGCCGATGTCATATTCTTCTTTGGGACGTACATCCAATAGCAGAATAGACTGCGTATCCAGCTTTTCAATAACCTCTTCCAACGAAAGGGTTTGAACTTCATCTAATTCATTCATGAATTCATTTTTAAGTTTTGCGATATCTGGCAGTTGTTTCTCACTAATCTGCCATAGGGAAGTAAGCAAATCTACAATGGCAGGATCAGCTAATGAGTATATGACATGAGTTTTACTTTTTGTGAATTTTACAAGCTTGGCTTCCAATAAAATTTGAAGATGACGAGAGACATTGGCAAAATTCATCCCCGTAATGTTCGTTAATTTTTCAACGGATTTAGAACCTTGTGATAGCAGCGTCAAAATTTCTAAACGTTTGTCGCTCGATAAACATTTACCGATTCTTGCTATTTGTTTATATAGTTCGTCTTTAATGGTATTTGCAGACTCATACATATCATTCATACGCAATTCCTCTTTCAAATAAAAAAGTGAATAGCCTTTTCAGGGATAAAACCTGAAAGATCAGTCTCTACAGCTTTCATTTCTGGTTATAGTGTACATCAATCCATTCAATTAATCCATTGATTACAAAACGTGATCTATTGACAGCATTCCTATTCGGCCATATAATTCAATCAATCGATTGAATAGTTGAGTTTTTTTAATCGGCAAATTGGTCTGTAATCTTAATTCATAGATACTCCCTACATCAGTGGGGAGGCCCAATTTGTAAGGATTTTTACCCGCGATAATTGTACCGGAAATTGAATAACGAGAGGACGAGGAAGATCATGGCTGAAAATCCGTTAGAGCTTGGCGGTAACGTACGAATGATTGAAGATCCTGTAATGGAATATGTGAATTCACCAGAGAAGCAGCGTCAGCTGCATGCAAAAACATTGAAAGTGGTTATTTTATCGCAGATGTTTGGCGGAGCAGGATTGGCAGCAGGGATTACGGTAGGCGCGTTGCTGGCACAAGCCATGCTGGGCACAGAAAGCTATTCTGGAGTGCCCACCGCACTATTTACGCTAGGCTCTGCTATTGCTGCTCTATTAGTCGGCCGTCTCTCTCAACGGTTGAGTCGCCGGGCAGGTTTAGCCGCTGGATTCCTCGCTGGCGGCATAGGGGCTATTGGCGTGGTCCTCGCAGCTATTTATGACAGCGTTCCGTTACTTTTTATTTCCATGTTGATTTACGGGGGAGGGACGGCGACAAACCTTCAAGCGCGTTATGCAGGTACGGATCTGGCTTTACCCGCTCATCGGGCAAAAGCAATTAGTACGGCCATGGTATTCACAACCTTCGGGGCTGTTGCCGGCCCGAATCTTGTGAATGTAACCGGGCACTTTGCCACATCGTTAGGTGCTCCGGCATTGTCGGGGCCCTTCATGTTAGCCGCAGTAGCGTATCTTGCAGCTGGACTTGTTTTATTGCTATTCTTGCGTCCTGATCCTCTCATTGTAGCCAAGGCTATAGCTGAGCAGCAGCGCATAGCTGGTGTTCGCCATCAAGATGATCAATCTCGTGTGCAAGAACAAAGCGGCAATGTTAAAGGGATTACTGTTGGAGCAGCCGTCATGGTTCTTACCCAAGTGGTTATGATCGCCATTATGACCATGACCCCAGTTCATATGAAGCATCATGGTCACAGCTTAAGTGAGGTAGGAATTGTTATCGGTTTACACGTTGCAGCGATGTATCTGCCATCTCCAATTACCGGATTTCTTGTTGATAAATTTGGCCGCATCTTGATGTCGTACATGGCTGGACTTACGTTATTGCTTTCCGGTCTATTAGCTGCAATTGTTCCTGGAGATTCAATGCCGCTCCTTGTACTGGCGCTTATCCTTCTTGGACTAGGCTGGAACTTTGGATTCATTAGCGGGACTGCAGCAATCGTGGATGCCACAACGCCTCGGGTTCGTGCGAAGACACAAGGTACCATAGATGTCCTAATCGCTTTGGGAGGTGCTTCGGGCGGTGCGCTGTCCGGTATGGTTGTCGCGCAATCCAGTTATGCGGCACTTTCCATGTCCGGTGCAATTCTGTCGCTATTGCTGATTCCAGTTGTATTATGGTCTCGTTCTCAACAGAAAGAAAACGGATAGCGCATATCACATCGTAAATTCATATATCGAAAGCAAGCAGTTCGCGACGCCAGATATAGGAGGAAATAAGATGAACAATCCTGTCGTTATTGTTGGAGCCGGCTTAAGCGGCCTACGAGCTGCTTCCTTGCTTACTGCAAAGGGCATCTCATGCAGGGTCCTGGAGGCTAGAGACCGGGTAGGCGGCAGGGTCTTGAGCACTTCTGACCTTAACAGGGCAGATCTTGGCAGCTTTGATCTTGGACCGACATGGTTCTGGCCGCAGTACGAGCGTGCGATTACTACTCTTGTTAAAGAACTGAATTTAAAAACATTCACCCAGTACACTACAGGGGCCATGCTGTTGGAACGGTCCCAACACAACACGATCCGCTCCATTAGAACGAGCAAGTGAAGCCTATGAAAAAATGATGGCGGCATCCACTAGGTTTCGGGCTGTTCTATGAATACAATACAATATCTGCTTAAAAAACCTGTCAGGCTGCCAAGCACAAGAAAGCACCGAACCGGGAACACTCACGGACTCGGTGCTTTCGCATGACAATGATCCAGTCACTATTTATTTTCGGTAAGAGTTGTAAACTTATAGACCTCGCTCTTAACGTAGTTGCCATAATCGTCCTTTGCCACGACTTGATAATAATAGGTAGTACCCGGCGTTAGCTGGTCAGCGTAGGCAAGATGCAGAGTGCCGCCGTCCTCAACCGTTATGGCCGTTTGATCCAGATTTAAGGGGTCCACACCGAAATATAAAGCCGAAGCGGCGTTATGATTGGTGCTCCACTCGAATTTCGTGAACGTGGTGCCGGTAGAATAGGCTTGTACGCCTGTGAGGATCAGCGGATCGGACAGAGACAGAGTCGTGAACTTATAGACCTCGCTCTTAACGTAACTGCCGTAATCGTCCTTTGCCACGACTTGATAATAATAGGTAGTACCCGCCTTCAGCTGATCGGCGTAGGCGAGATGCAGAGTGCCGCCGTCCTCAACCGTCATGGACGTTTGATTCAGATTCAAAGGGTCCAAACCGAAATACAAAGCCGAAGCGGCGTTATGATTGGTGCTCCACTCGAATTTCGTGAAGGTGGCACCGGTAGAATAGGCTTGGACATCTGTGATGATCAGCGGCTCAGACAATGTCGTGAAGGACAGTACGCCGCTTTTTTCTATTTTTTTGCCCGAGGTTGCTACTAGTTGGTAGTAGTAGGTGGTTCCTGGTTTTAACCCGGTAACTTTAAACCAATATTGGCTGCCGGATTGAGAAGTGTAGCCCGTGCCAATACCCAGATTCCCGGGATCCGTTCCGAGATAAAGCTTTGGTGTATAGCCTTTGGTGACAACTGCCGAGAGTTCAGCCCCCGATGCAGTAATGGAGGATGCCTGCACCTGCCCAATAACTTTGGAAACCTTGTTTTCTCCGCTAGCCGCCCCTATGGCTAATGGAAATAAGAACATCATAAGTAACAGAATAAATACCGCTAAACCAAACTTGCTGCGCACGTTCATTAACACCCCATTAGAAATTTTTTGGTAATAGTTTCTATAGTATTATATGGTATTAATGGGATGGGAGTAAACGGAAAAGTATTACAAGCATTGAGCGAGAAGAGGTTTTCACGTCATTGCAACATAGCTGTATTTTTGTTCGTTTAGGAGGATAAATTGCTTATGGGAGATTTTTATGAAAAAATGGCTTACGATCAGCTGTATCGCAGCAATGTTGACAATGACCGGATGCGGAGGGATGTCCGGAATGAAAAAGGCGGCAACTCCAGCTCCATCAACCCTAACGTATACGGCAAATGATGTGGACGAAAGAATGGTGCAGGCAAATAACAAGTTCGGGATGATCTTATATCATGAGTTGCTGATGTCGGATATGGGCAAAGGTAACAAGGTTATTTCACCATTGAGCATTGAGACCGCATTAGCCATGACTTATAACGGCGCTGATGCTGAGACCAAGAAGGCAATGGAAAATGTGCTGGGTCTCAAAGGTCTGACCCTCCAAGACATCAACATGGGAAACGAAGTGCTTAAATACGTGCTTGAACATGCGGATCCGAGCGTAAATTTAAGCATCGCGAATTCACTGTGGGCTAAACAAGGGAAAGAATTCCACAAAACAGTTGGTAAGGAGTAGGTTTGCTGAGGCAGCTGCTCCTGTTTTTATTATGGAAACTTTCGATCGGTTACAGGAGACAGGCGCGGGCAGCGCGGGATCCGGGAGCTGTAAATTAGGATGGGGGAATATACTATGACGCTTTTGAGAAAAGCGAATAAGATACTTTTGTTGGTATTTTTATTGCTTGTAATATCAGGATATACAAATAACGGATACAAATCTATTGAAGAAGCCATTCAACACGGGGGGATAAAGTACAAACAAATTTATCATCAGCATGAGGTGAATAATGGTATTATTGTTTTCTACGAAAATCCTAATGGAGGCATCGATGCAGGAATTGTATATAAGTTGGGTGACAAATATAAATGGGGATTTGGCGGTGGTACAGTGCCTTTCCCTACTGAAGAAGCTGTAACTTGGGGCTGGGTAAATCTAGATTCCAATGCAAAAGATGCAGAAAAGCAGTACCAGCTTTACTATGGCGTAATAAAAGAAACGCAGATTAGCACACTTCATATCAAGCACAAAGGCTCGGAAGAATACATAGATAAAGACGCAGAAATAATAAAATTATTCGATGGGAACAGACTATGGTTCGCTTTACAGGATAAATACATTGAAAAATATTATGATGGGTTTATTCTGACTGGTTTTAATAAAGATGGTACAAGAGTGTATCATTTTGATTGAGCTAACTCCACCTGTTATAAGCAAGGAACGATGGCAAAGTAAAAAAGATATTCCGGCAGCTGTCCAAAACAATCGGGTGCTTTTTCCACGCTAAATAGAGGATAGTATTTATATAAAAATAGGTCCTGTTCAAGGAGGTAACATGGATTACATTTCACCGAAAGATGCGATGTTAAAGGTGAAACGGTGGCCTAAACATACCATAGCGGCGGGTCGTCGTCATACCGTTGGGCTTAAATCTGACGGCACGGTGACGGCTATAGGAGATAATAAATATGGCCAATGTGATGTAAGCGGATGGCGCGATATGGTGGCGGTCGCGGCTGGTAATGTTCATATGGCAGCGAACACGGGTAATGCTCATACAGTCGGTCTTAAAGCCGACGGTTCTGTGGCGGCTGTTGGTTGGAATAAGTATGACCAATGCAATGTAAACGACTGGCGCGATATTGTAGCGGTTGCGGCGGGGTGGCGGCGTACTATTGGACTTAAATCGGATGGCACAGTGGCAGCAGTGGGAAGAAATAATGACGGTGAATGTAATATAGGCGACTGGTATGATATTGTGAAGGTCGCGGCGGGTGACTGGCATACCATCGGTCTTAGATTGGACGGCACGGTAACGGCTGTGGGTAACAATCGGTATCGCCAATGTAATGTAAGCGGCTGGTGCGATATTGTGGAGGTCAAGGCCGGTTATCTTCATACAATCGGTCTTAAATCAGACGGTACGGTGATAGCTGCGGGTTTGAATAAACACGGCCAATGTGATGTAAGCGGCTGGCGCGGTATTGTGGCGATAGCGGCGGGTAGTAATCATACGGTCTGCCTTAAATCGGACGGTACGGTGACGGCTGCGGGTTGGAATAAGTATGGCCAATGTGATGTAAGTGATTGGCACGGTATTGTGGCGATAGCGGCTGGTTGTGCCCATACCGTTGGGCTTAAATCGGACGGCACGGTGGTTGCTGTGGGTGATAATGAATATGGCCAATGCGATGTAAGCGGCTGGTACGGCATTCAACTTCCTGGAAATTAGAACGGTTATTTTCCGACAGAACAACAAGTGATGTTAAATTTTAGATAATCTAAATGAGACAATTAAGCATCTTGAACATATTGGTGTACCTCTTGCAAAGAAAAAAGAGATTAGTGAATTTGGACAGTTTATCTGGATTGAAGATCCTGAAGGTGATCGAGCTTTGGGAGAAATAACGAGTTGTAAAAACGTTTGCTATTGAGCTCAATTATGATACGAGGGCAGTCGACTGGTGACGATCGGCTGCCTTTTTGTTTGCCAGAGCCATCATGGACTTATCCATTCCATCGTTTCGGCTTTGCATCTTCGTGGTTGTAAAGAACACGGAAATTTTTGGACGGTCTATCCCAAAGGACAAATCCTTCTTTGACCAATGTATTGATTGCGATTTTTACCCGGCCATCCGTCCGCTGAGCTCGATGACTAATATACGCGACATCAATTGTAAATGGATCGTTGCGGTAGGTGTTCCACAGTATCGTTAAGACTTTGCGAGCTACGTCATCAAGCATGGCGCTTCACCAGCTCTACATCGATAATTTGATCGAGATTAAATATTCGTGGTGCGTTCGCCTCATAACAAAAAGCTTTGACCTTCCCATTCTGTACACCCTGGACTCTTATAAGACGAATGGATATATTGCGTTTTTTGTCCTGATAAAAAATCTGAACGGTCCGGTTAATATAATTTTCAATCATGTTGATCACCCTCCGAATAAGAACATTTGTTCTTATTATATACCTTAAAGTATGGGAATAATCAAAGGTAAAAAATGTAACCTTTAGAAGTGAAGATAAAGTACCAGTTGAGGCTCTTGTGGTTATAGCAGAATCTATGATATTAAAATACCCTCCCAAAGACGAGTACAACGTTACGTTAATAATTGAATACCAAAAGGGCTGCCGCGTGGCAGCCCTTTGTAAATTATCTTTCCGGCCTTTGGTTATACTACTTCAGATTTGCGGGATAACCTCGAGAAGATTTTATAAAGGAGGAATTATGAAATTCAAGGCACTATTTCTTCTGTTGATTGCAGTGGCCTGTTTACCTTCGTTGTTTTCGTTGGCGGGCAGCGTTACAGCGCAAAACATAGCGGCATCCAAAGCCGTAGCGGCTCTCAATGGCGGCGAAACCCGCCTCGAACCAGCACAAAAGTTTGCAAAGGCCATAATGCGGAATGATTTTGACGAGGCGCAAAAATATATAGATAAAAGTTTCGTCCAAATCCCTGAGATCAGGGAGAATTCACCTATCAGAGGCATTCAACTCGTTCCATCCCCAGAGAAGGGTGTGAAAATCCTCCTGGCTAATTTTTATGATGAAGGACTGAAGGGAGAACGATTAGCCTTCATCTGGGAACTGGTCGTAAAGGGTGACCGAATAACCAGAATCCGTGTCCTGTTCGACGGAGCTAATCCGCTCGTTGATGAGGGCCGGCTGTTCCGGGAATATCAATTAAAGTTCAAACGGCACGTACTGGTACCCACAGAATTTCCGTTCAAGATTACTCATTTCAATGGTTTCGTCGATAACAACGAATCATTGGAATTCGTTTATCGAAACGATGAATTGAACGGATTTTTCCGTGTCAAAGCATTTCCCATTGTGGGTGAACTGGAGCGGTACAAAAGAAAGGACGATGTGTATTATCTGCTAAAGGACGGTACGAAAGCATTGTACTGGCCCAATTTCGAGTGGGGCTATGAACTTCGATTCCAAAAGAACGGGATGCAGTATACGCTTGCGATTGGGAACAAGAAAATGTTAAAAGCGAAGTTTAAAGCAGAAGACATGCTCAAAATTGCGAATTCCATGGTGTAGGATCAATAAAGAGCAGCCGCGGAACTACCGGATGCCTCGTAAAGTTAATTGTAACTCTACATGTCCAAAGAAAAGTAACCTTGAGGTGATGAATTTGAAAAAAATATGGTTTTTTCCCATTGTGGTGCTGGTGATTATGGGTTTCTCAAATCCAATTTACGCAGATGAGCATAAAGCTCATTTTAAGAAGAAAATTTATGCTACATCAGAAGAAATATTATTTGATATGCTGCGTCCATCAATCAGTAAATTTGTTAACGATAACTATGGGCATGATGTTTCTTGGAATGACCCAAGTATAACTGAAGTAAAATGTGAGGTAGCTGAAAATAACATGAGTTATATAGTATCTATGTTGATTAAAGTTGATGTTCCAACAAATCAACAACATGATAGTTCTGGGTTGGATAAATTAACATTGAGAATCGATTCAACTCGAAATGAAAGTAATAAATCTAAAAATGAATCTAACATAATGCTAATTGAATACACGAAACTTCTGACTCCAAATATGCAATAAGAATTGCAATGAGAACATATCCCATACCCCCTGGAAAACCGCGCTCTGCGCGGTTTTTTTGTTACGAATTCACCAATTATTTGAGTCTGAGTATTATAACCAAGAAATTACCTTGACAGTCATAGTAATATGTCTTATCATGCACATATGGAGGTGATTGTATGAGCGAGAACAAGATCACATCCGACCTGCTGAGAGGACATACGGATACGATGATTTTACGGCTCTTGTCCGAAGCTGATCGTTACGGTTACGAGATCGTCAAGCTGATTGCCGAACGCTCGGGCGGCGAGTATGAACTAAAGGAAGCCACCATGTACTCCAGCTTCCGTCGGCTAGAAGCAGACGGCGACATCGAGTGGTATTGGGGCGATGAATCACAGGGCGGACGTCGCAAATATTTTAGGATAACCGAAAAGGGCAAGGATACATACGCCCGCAACAAAAGCAACTGGGAGTATGCAAAACGCGTGTTAGAAAACTTATTATGAGGAGTGATTTGAAATGACGAATCCAAAATTGACGGATTATCTGAACAGTGTTTTTACGCCATACGATGGGGTGAAAAGCGTCACCGAATTAAAGGCCGACCTGCTTTCCGATTTGCAAGAGCGGTACCGTGAGCTCAGAGCGGAGGGCAAGGACGATGAAACAGCGTTTAAAATGACGATCGAGAGTATCGGCGACATCGAGCAAACGATCCTGGAGGTCGTCAACCTCTCCCGCTCGCTGGAACGGCAAGTGCTGACAAACTTTAACGCAAGCAACCTGGCGAAAAGCGACTTTGCAGGCGTTACGGCCCATAAAGGCCAGTTCAAAGGCAGCGCGCTGCACGGTTCCGACTTTTCTGGCGCAGATTTGACCGGCAGTTCGTTTAAGGGCAGCGACGTACGCGAAGCTATTTTTGACGGCGCGAATCTGACAGACTGCAGCTTCACCGCGCTTGACCTGACAAATGCAAGCTTCAATAAGTCCATCCTTTTACGAACCAATTTCAGCAAGTCGGGGCTTGACGGAGTCCAATTCACAGGCACAAGGCTGACCGACGTAACGTTAACGATAACCGATCTTAGAAAAACGAATTTTGATGGTTGTTTATTTGAAGGGGTCGACTTCAAGTACTCCGATCTGAGCGGGCAGTGTTTTGACGGACAGACGTTTATCGGCGTTAAGTTTGAGAAAGCGGCATTAACCGGAGTTTCGTTCAAGGGCGCTACCTTTAAAAATGTTTCCTTCCAGCCGGGGTTCACTTTGACGAAGAAGTACTATCGCATGATCAAAACCGTCTGCTTTGACGGAGCAACGATGGATAAACTGACCTATGCGCTGCTCAAAGGCATGGATGCCGATTTGTCGAAAGTTACCGTTATTTAAGGGAGGGGACCCCATGCCAACCAAGTCCATACAAGTAAAAGGTCTGCAAAAATCCTACAAGCAGCATCAAGTGCTGAAGGGCGTAGATTTCGAGGTGGAAAAAGGCAGTATTTTCGCTCTCCTCGGCTCTAACGGGGCAGGAAAGACGACGGTTGTCAAAATTCTCACCACGCTGCTCGAACCGGACGGAGGGACGGCAGTCATAAACGGATTCGATGTTTCTTCCAAACCCGATCAAGTGCGTCAGGCAATCAGTCTGACCGGACAGTTTGCCGCCGTGGATGAAATATTGACTGGCCGCGAAAACTTGATCATGATCGCCAGGCTGAGATATCTCAAAAACCCGCGCCAGATTGCGGACGACATGTTAAAACGCTTCGGCCTGACGGACGCAGCAGACCGCAGAGTGTCTGCTTACTCAGGGGGCATGCGCCGCAGGCTCGACATCGCGTTGAGCCTTGTGGGAAAACCGCAGATCATTTTTCTGGATGAGCCGACCACCGGGCTTGACCCTGAGGCTCGGATCGAGGTGTGGAAGATTGTCAAAGAGCTTGCCGACGGAGGGACGACAGTCCTTCTCACTACACAGTATTTGGAGGAAGCTGAGCAGCTTGCCGACCGGATTGCGATTCTGCACGAAGGCAGGATTATTGCCAGCGGTACGCTCCAGGAGTTAAAGACGATGTTCCCTGCCGCAAAGGTGGAGTATATCGAGAAACAACCGTCGTTAGAGGAGATCTTCCTCGCAATCGTCGGTAAAAAGGAGGAAAAGTAGATGGAAACGGCAAAAAAGCATTTCTTTACCGATATTAGCGTTATGCTGGGACGTTCCATGCGCCACATTTTCCGCAGTATGGATACCATCATCACGGTCACCATCACACCGATCGCCATGATGCTGCTGTTCGTCTATGTATTTGGTGGAGCAATTCAAACCGGCACGGATAACTATGTAAATTACCTGCTGCCGGGAATACTCCTTATGGCGATTGCCAGCGGAATATCTTACACGGCTTTCCGTTTGTTTACCGATGTACAGCGGGGCATATTCGAACGTTTTCACACCATGCCGATTTCACGCTCCGCCTTGCTTTGGGGCCATGTACTGACTTCGCTTGTATCCAACGCCATATCGGTGGTCGTCATCATTCTCGTAGCGCTGCTCATGGGTTTTCGTTCGACCGCGGGAGTGCTGCCATGGCTTGCCGTAGCTGGAATCCTCGCTCTGTTTACGCTAGCCCTAACCTGGGTCGCAGCTATAGCCGGACTGTCCGCCAAAACGGTTGATGGTGCCAGCGCCTTTTCCTACCCCCTTATCTTCCTGCCATTTATCAGTTCGGCATTTGTGCCAACCGAGTCGATGCCGACCGCCGTTCGCGTCTTTGCCGAAAACCAGCCGGTAACCTCGATCGTAGAATCCATCCGCGCATTGCTTTCAAATCACCCCTTAAACAACGACATCTGGATCGCGCTTGCCTGGTGCGTAGGAATTATGCTAGTGGCATACATCTTCGCGATGAGGGCGCATAAAAGGAGGGTGTGAGAAAGGGAAAGCATTTCTGGTTTGAACATCAAAATCAGTGTCAGAGTTGCTATTGACATACCATCTACTTAGTGATACTTTATAGCTGTAGTAAGTGATACTTCATACCAGTCATACAGAATAGCAAGGGGCGATTGTGCTGGAAAACCTAACGGAAATGCTCAAAGGCGTGCTTGAGGGCTGCGTCCTTGAAATTATAAGCCGCAAAGAAACCTACGGCTACGAAATCACGCGGCGGCTGAACGCCCTCGGCTTCACAGATGTTGTGGAGGGAACGGTATATACCATCCTGATCCGACTTGAAAAAAACAAGCTGGTGGAGATCACCAAGAAGCCCTCCGACATGGGACCGCCGCGAAAGTTTTTCGCGATCAACGACGCAGGGCGTGAGGAGCTGCGGAGGTTCTGGGAAAAATGGGAGTTCGTATCATCAAAAATTAACGAGTTAAAGGAGAAAAAATAATGGATTTTTGGGAAAAAATCACCGGCAGCGATATGACTAAAGAATTGAAAGCTTTTGAATCGCGAGCCAAAAAGCTGCCGGTTGATTATCAAGCGGCATGGGAAAAAATTAATACCCATCTTTGGCCGCACTCCGATTTCACCGGTCGCAACCTCATGCCAATTCTGGACGGTGTGCTTGGCCTGCTCGAAGAAACGGCGGCAGACGGTCAGCGTGTCCATGAGGTTTTGGGTGACGATATCAAAGGCTTCTGTTCAGCGCTGGCCGGCGAAGAAGGGGCAAAGTCTTTCCGCGACAAGTGGCGCGAGCAGCTCAACAATAACATCGCTAAAAAATTAGGTAAATAGGAGGATAAAATGAGAATACAAGATATCATCCAAGGCAAAAAAGAGTGGCGAGCGCATGTGGCGCGTGTCAAAGCGCTCCCGCAAGATTATCAGATTGTTTATAAAGAGATTCAAAAATATTTCTTTAAGGTCGGCCCTGTTGAGCTAACCGACGGGACGGGTTTGCTCTCGGGGATTATCGATCTTTTTGAAGAGGGCGCGGCCTTGGGGAAAGGCGTGCTCGAAGTGACGGGCAGTGACGTAGCGGCTTTCTGCGACGATCTAATCAAAGATTCAAAAACTTACGCTGACATCTATCAAGAATCTGTTGATCCAAGTAGGTAACAAGACCATGAAAAAGGGTGCGGATAAAAAAAAGTAAAGGGG
Source organism: Paenibacillus vietnamensis (assembly GCF_020169515.1). Taxonomy (GTDB): domain Bacteria; phylum Bacillota; class Bacilli; order Paenibacillales; family Paenibacillaceae; genus Pristimantibacillus; species Pristimantibacillus vietnamensis. Next base: position 60,638 of record NZ_JAHMHW010000012.1, read on the forward strand.
ATCGGGATGGAAAAAGCAATTTGAGTGAGCAGCGTGGTGAGGATTCTGACATTCGTCGTCTTGCCCGCGCCGTTGGCAGCCGTACCGTCTCAAGCATTCCGGAATCTAAATTGCGTCTGGACTTAGGGCGGGGCAATTTTAGTTCTACAGGCGGTTCATCCTTTTCTTTCTATTAGGTACCATTAAGTGGGAATTATACCTAATCGTAGTGAGGAGAGGAACGATGAAAGTTAATAGACGAAACCGAATGCGAACGACAAAAGTTACGCTGGCAGCAATTGTAGCGGGCGCCCTTCTGCTGGCTCCAGCTGTAGTCAGCGGGGTGGCGGCACAGGCTTTAACTCCGCTTGCCGAGCCAGGTCCCCCCTTCTCTGTACCCCAGTCTCTCGACCGACAGGCCGTTGTGCCGAGCACTTCATCACTGGCATCGCCCGAAGCTTTCGATCCCGCGGAAGTACGCAAGTTTGCGGACAGCTATTTCGCGAAGCCGGAGATCGCGGGCAATCTCGCCGGCGCGCTCGTCGTCGTCGTGAAGGACGGAGAAGTGCTGCTGAATGAAGGATACGGCTACGCCGACGTCGCATCCAAGAAACTAATCGACCCGGAGACGACGCTATTCCGGATGGCCTCGATCACCAAAGCTGTGACGGCAACTGCCGCGATGCAGCTCGTCGAGCAAGGCAAGCTTGACCTGCAGAAGGATGTTGCCGTCTACATGCCGGATGTCCGTATCAAGAACGACACTGGCGTTCCGGTGACGGCCGAACATTTTCTAACGCATACGGCGGGCTTCGATTACACGGATGAGAGCGGAGAGGGCAGAGAAATAATCGGAATGAAAGACTTCCTGAAGCTGAACGAGCCGACGATCGTACGCGAGCCTGGCGAAGTGTACCGCTATGACAATCTCGGCTATACGATGCTTGGTTATATCGTCCAGAACGTGTCTGGCGTTCCGTTCGAGCAGTACGTGGACCGGCATATTTTCGTCCCGCTCGGCATGAAGCACACGACGATGCTGCTGAACGATCAGTCGAAGGCGCAGCTTGCAACCGGCTATACGATCGACAAGGAGCCGTATCCGGCTTATACAACCGTACCGACGATCGCGCCAGAGGGCGGAATGCTGTCCAGCGGTTCGGATATGGCACAATTCATCATGGCACACCTCGGCGGCGGAAAGCCGGGCAGCTCCCACGTCTTGGAAGAGAAGACGAAGAAGCTCATGCAGCAGACACATTACGAGGCGGCGCCGGGCTTCCCGATTATGTCGTACGGCTTCGAGTCTTTTTTTCAGCAAGTGCATAACGGGCAATTCGTAATCGGCAAAGGCGGAGACCTGCCCGGCTATCACTCTTGGCTGTGGCTGATTCCGGAGCAGCGTGTCGGCGGAATGGTCATCGTGAACAGCGATGCAAGCGCGAGCGTGAGGGATGATTTTTTCACCGAATTCATGAATCACTATTATCCGAAGAAGCAGGAGACGAAGCCCGTTATCTCCCTTTCGCAAGATGAATTGGCCCGGTTCGAGGGCACGTACCGCAACTTGAGAACGCCTTTGTTCGCTTCGCAGGTGAAGGCGGAAGACGGCGTGCTGACCGTGCAGGACGGTTACGGTTCCCATACGCTGAAGCCGGTTGGTCCATTATTGTTCGAGGACGACAAGGGTGCTGCGGCGGCCTTCAAAGCCGATGAACACGGTGAGATCAAGTACTTATATTACACAATGCCAGACAGCATGTCGGAGAAAATGGACGATCCGGGCCTTTACGACGACGTAGCAGCTGACAGCCCTTACGCTGATTCTATTTATCTATTGCGCGCGCTCGAAATATTTAGTGATCCGGGCGAGAAGTCGTTCCACCCCCAATCGGCGATTACGAGGGGAGACTTCGTCAGCATGCTCGCGAGACTTTCCGGTATGAAACTGTCGACGAACCCCGTTTTATTCGAGGACTTGCGAGGGCACCCGCAGGCGGCATTAATTGAAACGGTTGCCGAGCTGGGCTTAGTGACTGGAATGCCGGGCATGAAGTTCGAGCCGGATCGCGCGATGACGCGCCAAGAGGCAGCGGCCATCATCTGGCGCATTGTGCATTATGTGCTCGGAGCGCCACCTGTTGAGGCGAAGCTAAGCTCGGAGCCTGCTCCATGGGCTAGCGAAGCGGTCCAATTTGTCGTCGCATCAGGCTTTTACGGTCCGGAAGTTGAGCAGGATGCCAGCGGCGCCTTCGATTATATGCCAAGAAAGCCGCTTCTGAGGCAGGAAGCAACCATGATGATCACCAAACTATTGAGAAATCTGTTGGCTTAATCAACCGAAATCCGGCATTGCCGTCATCCTTTATCGGATGCGGCATTGCCGGATTTTCGCACGTACTGAGTCAGATTCACCATGGAACGAGTCATTATTTTCAACCAAATGTTGTTGAGAACAACAGTTCAATTGAAGACCCATCGTTGAAGAATAATCCTACAATTGTACGATCACTTAGAGGATTTGTCGGACCAAATTATGTAACAGAAGTAAATGGTCGAAATGCCGTTATTCTAAACAATTCCCTCAATACTTCTATAGAGGGGAATTGGGAAGTAAAGGGTCTAGTGCGAAATGAGACACAATCTAATGTTGGGATCATTACAGTTGAAGCGCAACTTTTATCCAGCGATGGAACTGGATTAGATACTGTAATCACTGATTCTATGGTGAAGAATATCCGTCCAGGAGAGCCGGTACCTTTTGTAATTAAATCTATTATATCAGCATCTCAAGTATCGGAAGTTAAATGGATAACTGGTACAAAAAATATCGGAGAAAGCAAAAACATCTCAAGAGAAGCAAATATTATGGTGAATTATGAACTTCCTTTCGGTCAGGCGAATTATATGGGAATTCCTCGGGATGATGCCCCCTATCCGTATGTTTTGGCAACATCATTTGACAATTTGAGTATTGGTATAAAGAAAGCACAAATTGTTGCAGCTTGGTTAGACGAAACCGGTAAAGTTGTATGGATTGAAACCGTTTCTCTTGACCCCGCTTTTAGTAACGGTGTTCCTCAAGACGGATCTGCAGTTTTCCAAAATATTATTGTGAAAGACAGCGAAATTGCTCCAATGCTTAACCAAATACCTTATACATTATGGGTGGTAGGGAAATGAAAATAAGATTAAAGTTTTATGTATCAATATTAACCATTGCATTAACTGTGTTTTCATTTGCTGTAAATAATTTTGCGAAAGCTGCGGTTAAATTTGGGGATGTTCCGACGGACGACGTTTTAGCTTCAGCAACATCTAATTACAGTGGTACAGGTTTATCTAGAAATAATTTCGCTGCAATTATTTTCCCTCCTACATGGGCTGAAGTAACTGGAGCCGACACAAACTATACACCTTCCCCGATGACTGTTGGGCGTGCGGATGTTAGTACATCTAATGGTTCACAACTTTGGGCAGATGGAGTTGTAAGTTCCTCTTATAAATACGTACGGGCACACTGGAGTGCCGGTGTTGGGATGTGGCAGCTAGATTCAGCTGGTTTGGGCGCTAATATCAGTTTCCATAATGCAGTACTTAGTAACACCGCTTCAAATTTAGTGGCCGCCGAAATGGCAAGATTGTACAAAAGTTCTTCCGCAACGACTGGTGCCGGTAAAAGAGCAGCAGCCTGGAAACCTTGGTACGGTTGTGGTTCGTCTGGTTCGAAATGTGAAACTATTTATAACTCTATTTATAGTTCATCTAAAGATATCATCAGTATTACTCGCGACACTTCTGTAGCACGTGGTGGTGGATTAGTAAGCCGATCTTGCTATAATGTAGCTGCTCCTTCTGTTACTTGGTCCTGTTATAAATATGATCCTAGTGTTGTTCAAGGACATCAAGGATCTTGGTATTATAGCCCGTACAATGGCTCCTCCTCGCTTCAACCAGTTCCGTTACCATTTTACATATATTGGAGAGCTGATCGTTATGGTAATAAAACCGAGTACAGGCATTGGCTAACTGCGGATACAGGTTATGATACCAGTAAATGGGCAGCTCGTTCATATGGCACAAATGCGAGAAGTTCAGTAAATTGGTATTCCAATTCACAACTTGGGACAGGATGGTAATTAGGGAGAGATATAAAACTGCCATTTTTTAAGATTGGCAGTTTTTCTTATTGATTTATGAACTAAATGATTATAATAGCAAAAGATGAGTTCTATCTCGTTGGCGCTGAGTAAAAAATATACTCAAGAGGAGAATCGTTATGATTAAATCGTTTAATAAGAGTCCCGTTAAATTGTCCCTTCTTGGTCTTACTATGGTTTTAATATTAAGTGGTTGCGCGTTAACAAACGCAGAATCGAATGAGAAGACTGAACAAAAACCGGTTCAATCTCATAGTACGGAAAATAAAAACCAAAATGAAAATCAATCGATTCAGTTAACATTTAAACCAGTAACGATGATGGACGTCACCCAAGGTGAGCCTAAAAAAATTTGGGAAAAAGTGAAGTCAATTAGTTTGGAAGAACAGGATGCAGCACAAGTCTCCATTCATCTATACGTTGAACCAGGTAACGAAAACAGTGCATATGCTTTTTTGGAACATAAAGGAGAGTTATTCGAGTTCGGAGACGTTGCAGACACTTTCGGTCTGGACGATGTAGTGGTTGAATCGGTAAATCAATCGTTTCTATCAGATAAAAAGAATATAAAGGTCTTTGCTGGGATAGGCACTACTTTTACCGGTTGGGACATCATTTCGTACGATGAAGAACATAGTAAATGGTTGAGATTTGAAGCGATAGGCCGTCCCCAAATGATCGATTTGGATGGTGATGGGATTAAGGAAATGATTGCGACGTTCGAAGGAGCCCATCTTAATGCACCAGATATTTCTATCGTTCGCTGGAATAACGGGCATTTAGAATTTAGTGAAATAGCAGCGCAAAGCGGCATATCAGACAAATCTTACGCACGTTTAATAATCAAAGACAATCTGCCTGTTGTTGAAATTGGTGAACTAGGGATAGAAAAATCGGAATATTACAAGTATACAAAAGGACTCCTCGTAAAAATTACTGACTGATTAGTGTTAATCCGAATGATTTGAGGTAAGAGAGGATTGTTCGTCAAGGGTACATTCGGGATAACGTGCAGAGTAACGCAATTCTTTTTCATACAAGCGAAACATGTTAAACTAAAAGGGCTTTAAGGTAATTCATGAAGGAGAGTTTGACGATGATCATCCAATTCATTCGCTATAGGTAATGGAAGGTACAGATCACATAACCCGGCATTTTCGACAAATTAGCTAGGGTTTATTTGACTGTGCCTTTTTTCATTCACCTATTACGAATGAGAGGGTGCTTTTTTGTGTTCCAAAAAAGTAAAAAGTTAATTAGTGCCGAGACATTTGAGGTGCATCAAGAGATATTTAGATGCCCATTATGTAAAAAACCGATGCAAGTCATCCATTTACAAAGCTTAGTTTGCAGCAATCAGCACTGTTTTGATATAGCGAAGCATGGATATGTAAACTTATTGTCTCGAGGTATTAGTACGAAATATGATAAAAAAATCTTTGAGTACAGAAGATTAATCAGCAAAGGCAGTTTATTTAATCCCTTAGATGTCGCGGTAAGTCAGATTATAATGAATCGGCACTCGAGCAATGAACCTATAAGCATACTAGATGCAGGTTGTGGGGAAGGGTCGCACTTAAATAACATACAAATTGAAATAAATCGAAAAAAACCGATGGATCTACTGGCTGCAGGAATCGATATTTCAAAAGAGGGAATAAGTTTAGCTGCAGAAGGATATTCAAATGCGATCTGGTGTGTCGCGGACATTGCAAACTGCCCATTTTCAAGTCAACGGTTCAAATTCATTCTGAACATTCTTTCACCAGCCAATTATTCAGAATTCCGGAGATTAATAAGTAATAAGGGGTTGGTGATTAAAGTCGTTCCCGAACAGGACTATCTAAAAGAATTAAGAGAAATCCTTTACAAGGGGTCTGATAAACAGACTTATTCAAATTCACTTACTATTAGCCACTTTAACAAACACTTCAATATATTAGATATTGAAAGCATCCGATATCAAGCGGACTTGAGTGAACAATTAATCGAACCATTGCTCGGTATGACGCCATTATCATGGGGGACCTCTGAGGAGCGCATAGAAAAATTTCTTCAGTTGAATCTGAAACAAGTCACCATGGACTTTAAAATTCTAATCGGATCGGTAAAAAATAAACCACATGATTAGATTTTTAAGCTAACAGAAGATGATAGCTTAATGACTTAAACGAGCTGCCCGCAGCTTATAGGGCAATCATGCCGGCTTAGGGGTATTCATATCAATATGCTCCCAATGCCGGTTCTTTTCTTCATAAAACCTTATGGTTATGTTAGTATTTAATCGAAACGACGATGATCGGAGGGGAAGAAAACGTTGTTAGCAGAACAAGAAATAGATTTGATAGAACGGTTTATGTTCAAGGGCGAGCAGGAGCTGTCTAACGAAAACAAGGCGGAATTGCAGCGCAAATTGTTGGATTCGCTTTCAAACGAAGAGATCGAGGACTACGCGTATAAAATCAATCAATTCCAAAAAACGGTGCCGAACCGGACCGAGAACACGTATTGGTTCTCGCTGCAGGAAGTAAAAAAGCTCATGCAAAATGAGTTGAATCGAAGAAAAATCGCCAAACTCGGATTAAGCTATACAAACGGCGATCCGGCTCCGATGAGCGGAGCGGAACTGGCTTCGATGCTGAAAAGCAACGTCAGATTTAAAAGCACGGACGGCATCAAATGCGCGGAGCTAAAGCTGCCGGAAGAAGATATGCAGTGGTGGCGCGACGCCAAGTTCGGCATGTTTATCCACTGGGGAGCTTACTCCATTATCGGACGCGGCGAATGGGTCATGAATAAGGAGCAAATTCCTTATGAAGAATACCGGAAAACCGCGATGTCGTTTAACCCGCAGCATTTTGACGCGAACAACTGGGCTGAGCTGGCTAAATCGGCTGGCATGAATTACATGGTTATGGTAACCCGGCATCATGACGGTTTTGCCTTATGGGATAGCGAGGGCAGCTACGATAACTACACGACGATACAGGCAGACGCATACCGCGATTTCGTAAAAGAATACGCGGAGGCGGCGCGCAGCAAAGGTTTAAAGGTGGGCGTCTATTACTCGCCGATGGATTGGAGATTCCCGGGCTACTTCGAGCCGGTGGAGAAATACGACAACGCACTGCTAATGAAAAAACAATGCTACGATCAAGTAGGGGAGCTAATGTCCCGTTACGGTCCGATCGATATATTGTGGTATGACGGCTCCTGGCTCGCTCATAAAGGCTCTGACGCAGGCAGCGCTTGGCTGTGGGAGCCGGTGAAGCTGAATCAAATGGCGCGTGAGCATAACCCTAAGGTTGTCATTAACGAGCGCTCCGGTTGGGAAGGAGATTTTTTCTGCGATGAAGGCCCGCACGATGTTAACGGTAACATCATTCCGTTCGCATGGGAGAAAAACTTCAGCGTAGCCGGCTCCTGGGCATGGCAGCCGGAAAATCAAGCGTTTCCTTTCGAGCGCGTCATGGATTTAATCCTGAACGTATTCATCCGGGACGGAAACGTGCTTCTCAATGTGGCTCCGGACAAGGACGGTGTCGTGCCGGACGATCAAGTCGAGCTGTTCCGCAAAATTGGCGAATGGATGCGCGAAAACGGCGAGAGCATTTACGGCACTCGCGGGGGCCCGTTTCAGCCGGTAGATAACGTGTACGGCGCGACTTACCGTGAAAACACGGTTTACGTTCATATCTTAAACTTAGACGAGTTCGGTAAGCAGACGATTCCGGCACTTAAGCAAAGCATTGTATCCTGCACTCTGCTAAACGGGGAGCAAGTACCATTCTCGCAAAATGATTCCGGCATCACCATATCCGTTCCGGAATCGGGAGGCAATCCGATCGATACAATCGTAAAGCTGGTGCTTGATGCGGACCTTGAGGGCGTTTTAAGTTAGGAACAGAAAAGAACTCAATAAATGCCGCGGCGAACCAGTCCATTAAAGGACTGGTTTTTGTTGTGGCAATTTGTTCCCTTACAGGAGGATAAACAAAGAAAGATTGAGTAGGACAGAAAAAACAGCATAAGGCTGCCACGGAATGAATTGGCAGCCTTACTGCGGGGTTACACTATGGGTTTCGGCATTCCCGATATTCGAACTCGTCGATTTTGCCAGACGTCAGGAGATAATATATGGTCGCTTCTTTATGATATGAAGTTTGTCGCGATATGCGGTTGTTGCGCTGCAGTATATCAGAGTTACGGGCCGGATAATCATAGTGGACAAGATGATTTGCCGCCGTCACGTCGAGGCCGGTGTTGACGGAATCCGTAATAAGCAGAACGGTGGAATCCGGGGTTTTATTAAATCTGTGAATCATCTCATTGACCTCATGGACGGAAAGCTGTGTCGTAATAATAAAAATGCCCTTGATTTCCTCGTCCGCAGAAAGCTCGTCTAATAAAAGGGCGGTGACGGCATTCGATTTGGAGATGACGACCGCCTTTTCCCTTCTGTCACTCACATCCCGGATGATGGACTTCAGCATGTTCAATTTTTGAGGATTCTGGTTGCACAAAAGCGCCATTTGCTCTTTTATCGCCATGAGCTGTTTTTTTTCATGAATGGAGGAGGCCCGGCTATTTCGCTCGGAAGCCGTAAAGTAATCATTCAAAAGCTTCAAGTATTCGGTTTCATAATCGGGCTCCAAGGATACGACGATCTGTTTTTCAGTGATGTTCATGATATCAGTCATCCTTCCTGCTCTTCTATTTCTTTGGATAATAGCAACGTAACTTATGATACGGTTCTCTCGGTGAAATGGCAAGCTTGTTAAAATGGGATTTATATACATCGCAGGTGTGTTTGCTGAACAATAGTAGGCTTTCAATACTTCAGTACATTGAAGGAAACACGTTGTGAACGGCATTCGATGAGCTAACGGAGACGAGGTAGTTCAACCCAAACAGGGAGCAGCTCACACGGCAGCAGCTCCCTGTACTCGTTGAACTACGTTCCCTCGTGGTACAGAAGTTGAACGTTACAAGGGAGCAGTCAACAGCAAATGCAAATCCAACAACTCTACTTCCAGGGACCTTAATTTTAGTCATTTTGCTGCAAAATATGGTTCAACCGCCATTTGGACGGCGTCACGCCGTAGCGCTTTTTGAACAGCGTGGTGAAGTAGGTGCTGCTGCTGTAGCCCGACTTCTCCGCGATTTCACGAATATCCAGCTCCGGATCGCTGATGAGCAAGGCGCGAGCATGCTCGAGTCTGACCAGATGGACGAAGTCCGGGAAGCTGCTGCCCGTCGCTTCCGTAATCATGCGGCTCAGATAAGGAGGGCTGATCGCCAGCTTATCCGCCAGGCCATTCAAGGAGAGTGTCGGATCGTTATAATGCTTGCGGATATAGGCGATCGCTTCGTCGGCTGCGCTGCGGGTTTGCACCGTATTCAGCTCGTTCAGCTTCTCGCAGGCGTTCAGGCAAAGCTGCTCCAGCCATGCTCCAAGCTCCGCATAATCCGATATCCGCCAAATTCGCTGATAATGCACGAGAAAATCCGAGTGCCGAGCAATGCCGTTCGCAAGACCGGTATCGCCTATTTTGTCCAGCTCCAGAGCGAGCCTGGACAAGGCGATCGTCGCCTGCCCCGCCCGGTAGCTGCCGGCTGCCGCCAGCAGACGCTCGATTGCCCCGGGTATCAGCTCCTGCTCCCGGTTTCTCACGATTTGCAGCACGGCTTCGAGCGAGCTGTCCGGCATCGGACTGCCGTTCAGGTGAATCGTATCGTCCGCATAGATGACGGCCGCACTAGAACGGAGCTTCCTGTACTGCAGGCTGTCGTTCGCCTCGTCGTACAGCTGCTTCAGTTGTCCGGTATCGGCGGACAGGCGGCTGACTCCGATCGAGCAGGCGGTGCCGGACCAAGACCGGAGCTCCTCGTCAAGCTGCTCCCATCGTTCACGGATGAGGCCGTAATCGCCGAAGCTTCCCGATTCGGTCTCGCTCACAATGAGCACGGCGGCATCCGGATGCGGGAAAAATCCGCGGCACGCCGCCTTGCCGTCAAACAGCCGCTCGGTCAGCTGAGGCAGGCTTTTGATTTTCTCTATTTTTTCCTCATCAGGCATTTCGTTGTCCGTGCCGGCGTGATTCAGCTGCAGAACCGCCACGCAAAATGCCGCGCTGCCGGAAGAATCCTGCAGGGGGGGAAGGGCGGACGGGAGCTGATCGCCGGAGCGGTACGGCGAGGTCAGCCAGCGCAGCAGGGCGCTGTCCTCCTTCTCGCGCTTCAGCTCCCCGAATTCTCCGGCGATCCGCTCCAGCTCCCGGTTCGCCTCGTCGAAGCCTCCGCCTTTCGCGAAGGCGAGGCGGTCGCCGGACAAGCTGCGGATGTTGCCGAACAGGGTGCCGATCGGCTTGTACATGCGGTGCGAGACGAAAGCGGCAGCGGCAGCGGCGGCGGCGATCAGCGCCAGACTAAGACCGATCATAAGCTTCAAGGCATTGGCAATGTCGCGGACGCTATTCTTGTAGGAGGTTTCCGAAAGAAACCAGAGCCCGCCGTGCTGCGCCTGCCGGTAAGCGACGAGCTTCCTGGCGCCGCTGCCGTCCTTCCAGATCAGCGTGCCGGCTTTGCTTGTCCCGCTTGCGATATGCCGCAGCATGGCCTCGTCGAAGGAGACGCCCGGCAGCCCGCTTTGCATCAGAAGAAGGCCGCCGGCATCCAGAATCGCGTAGCGTGTATCGCCGTCGCCGCTGCTTCCGAATATATTTTCCTGAAGCTTCCGCAAATTGACGGTCATGGCGATTGCACCGTGGTACTCGCTGCTGCCAAAGGCGCGGTCATTATAGAAGAGAGTCATCAGCTTCTCCCGTTCGCCGCTGTTCAGCGTCGCGTTCCAGACGAACGGCGACTGCTTGATCTCGCTGTCGCGGACGAGCTCGAACAGCTCCCGCTTCGCCGAAGGGCTGAGCGGATTGTTCTCGAACATAAGCGCCGGACCGTCTTGGCCCATAATATAGGCGTTTTCCAGAAACGCATTAACCGTAATCGTGCCGCGCATCTGGCTGAGCGCACTGTACAGCTGATTGCTCCAGTTGTTGTCCCCGCTTTGCATGACCGTGTTAATATTCGGATTGCGGTAAAAGTCCATCGTATAGTTCTGAACCATGTCCATGTATTTCGTAAACACCGTCTCTGTGTTTAGGAGAACGCTTTCATTTACCTGATTAACATGATCGACCGTTTTTTCCCTGAACCAGAAGAACAAGGCGCTGGCCAGCACAAGCACCGAACAGGCCGATATTAAGGTCAGGCTCATAAAAAAACGGAATTTCAGCTGTCTTTCTCCCCTCATCGCTATCGCTCCTTTACGGTATTAACTATACACATATTTTCGGAGGAAGTTAACTGCCTCTCAGTAGAATGAGAGCACCGAAATAGCATGGATATATAAAAAACGGGAAAATAAGCAAGGATCATTCAAGATTATGATGTTTTATTTGCACTATAATTGTATAGGCTTACATTTTTAATTCGTACGGGGAGGCAGAAGCATGCGCAAGTTTCAAAATCCGGTGCTGCCGGGCTTTTATCCCGATCCATCCGCTGTACGCGTCGGAGAAGATTATTATCTGGTCACGTCCAGCTTTGAATATTTTCCGGGAGTTCCGATTTTCCACAGCAAGGACCTCGTGAATTGGCGGCAGATCGGCAATGTGCTGGACCGCCCGTCTCAGCTTAATCTGGACGGCATTCTCCCTTCAAGGGGGATATGGGCCCCGACGCTTCGCTACCATAACGGCGTCTATTATATGATTACAACCTTCGTCGATAACGAGAAGGAGTGCCATAACTTTTATGTCACGGCAACCGATCCGGCCGGCAGCTGGTCCGATCCGGTATGGCTGGAGGATGCGCCGGGCATCGATCCTTCGCTGTTTTTCGATGACGACGGCAAAGTCTATTACACGGGCAACCGGGTTCCCCCGGAAGGGCAGCTGTATCCGAAGCATATGGACATCTGGCTGCAGGAGCTGGATTTGGCGAGCGGCAGGCTCATCGGACCGAAGACGAGCGTCTGGCAAGGAGCGCTCAAGGTCGGACACGCCCAGGAAGGGCCGCATCTGTACAAAATCGGCAAATGGTATTATTTGATGATCGCCGAAGGCGGCACGGGACATACGCATGCGATCACGATCTCGCGCAGCGAGTCGCCGGCAGGACCTTACGAGGGTTATAAGGGCAATCCGATTCTCACTCACCGCCATCTGGGACGCTGCTATCCGATCGTCAACGTCGGCCACGGCGAGCTGATCGAGACGCAGAAGGGAGACTGGTGGATGATTTGTCTCGCTTCGCGGCCATATGGCGGCTATTACCGGAACCTCGGCCGCGAAACCTTCCTTGTGCCTGTTATCTGGGAGCAGGAGTGGCCGGTCGTTAGTCCCGGAAAAGGGTTCGTGGAGCAGATCGCGGATGCGCCGGACCTGCCCGAGACGAAGTGGCCGGAGCAGCCCGCGCGCGATGACTTCGACCGGCCGGAGCTGGCGCCGGTCTGGAACTTTATCCGTACGCCGCGCGGCGATTTCTGGAGCTTGACGGACAATCCCGGCTCGCTGCGCCTTACGTTGAAGCAGGCATCTATCACTGCCGACGGGAACCCTTCCTTCGTAGGCCGGAGACAGCAGCATATGAGCTTCCGAGCCGAAACCGCGCTGCGCTTCGCGCCGGAGCAAGCGGGCGACAAGGCGGGGCTGGTGCTGCTGCAGAACGCCGGCTATCAATTCCGCGTGGAATACGGAAGCTTCGACGGCGTTACGGAAATCCGGCTTACAGAGCGCAGGGGAGGAGAAGAGTCAGTGCTGGCGGCAGCTCCGTACGGTGGCGACAGCCTGCTGCTGAAAGTGGAGGCGCATGGCCAGAGTTACGCCTTCTACTGGCGCGCGAATGAATCGGTGCTGTGGCAAGTTTTGTCCGAGGAAGCCGACGGCACGATTTTGAGCACGGATGTGGCTGGAGGCTTCACCGGCGCTTACATGGGGATGTACGCCGTATGCAGCGAGGCCGGCCGGACGCATTATGCGGACTTCGACTGGTTCAGCTATGAATCTCTCGATCATAAAGAAAAAGCTGCCGATTCCGTTCCGTCTACACTTGAAAGGAGTACAACCTTATGCTGATTACCCTATCTGTACATGAAGAAGATAAGCCCGATTACAGCCGTTTGCAGGAGGCGATCGACTCGATCCCGGAAGGGTACGAGGAGACGGTCACGATTCGCATACGCCCGGGCATCTATGAGGAGAAGGTGACGGTTCCGGCCTCCGCGCCGCCGATTCTTCTGCTTGGCGAGGACCGGGACAAGACGATCTTGACCTGGTCGGACAACGCTCATACGCTCGGGGAAGACGGCAAGCCGCTCGGAACGTTCCGCTCGGGCACGCTGAACATCTTCGCCGAATCGTTCACGGCGGAGAACGTGACGATCCGCAACGCCTCCGGTCCGGGAACGGGTCAAGCGGTTGCCGCATTCGTCGATGCCGGGCAGGCGGTGTTCCGCCGCGTCAGGCTGCTGGGCGATCAGGATACATTGTATACGGGCAAAGGAAAGCAGTATTACAACGAATGCTACATCGAAGGCGATGTCGATTATATTTTTGGCGCGGCGACTGCGGTATTCGACAGATGCAGGCTGCATAACAAGCGGTCGAGGGGTTATATTACGGCTGCCTCGACACCGGAAGGCACGGCGTTCGGTTATGTGTTTCTGGATTGCGAGATTACTGGCGGCGAAGGCGTGCGCGACGTCTATTTGGGCAGGCCGTGGCGGCCTTATGCCCATGTGGCGTTCATTCGCACCGCCATTGACGGATCGATCACGCCGGAGGGCTGGCATAACTGGGGGCAGCCGGACCGGGAGACGACAAGCCGCTACGAGGAATTTGCAAGCACCGGAGCGGGAGCCGCGCCGGAGCAGCGGGTGTCCTGGTCGCGCCAGCTGTCCGCGGAAGAGGCGGCGGAATACCGGGTGATTCATATTTTTGACGGCTGGCATCCCGAGGGCTACTAATGCCCGCTTAGCAGGAAGGGGAGAGGAACGGTGTCATTGAACCTTGAAGGTTATTTGGATTCGCTGATTCAGCAGGCGGCAAGCAGAAGAGAGGCCGGCAAAGCGATTGGCCGGGAAGAGCGGAGGGTTCAACTGGTCGAGACCTTCAGCCGTCTGCTGGGCGATTTCCCGGAAAACAACCGGGAGCTCGATCTGACGCTGCTGGACCGGCGCGAATGCGACGGCTATGTGCGCGAGCAGATTGAAATCTCCACGCTAGATGGACTGAGGATGAAGCTCTATGTGCTGGTGCCGGAGCGTCCGGTTGCCGATCCGGCGCCGGCGGTTATCGCCCTTCACGGTCACGGCTACGGCAGCCGGGAAATTGTCGGGCTGGAGCCGGACGGCTCGGAGCGTTCGAGCCGTCCCGGCCTGCATAAGGATTTTGCCGTGTCGCTCGTGCATGAGGGATATGTGGTGGCAGCTCCGGAGCTTATCGGCTTTGGAGAGCGCAGGCTGAAGGAGGATATCGAAGATGCGCCGGGCAAGAGCTCCTGCTTGCGGCTGGCGGCGCATCTTCTTCTGACCGGGCGGACGCTTGCCGGCCTTCGCATCCGGGAGACATCGAGGGTGGTAGATTATTTGCAGGGCCGGGCCGGCGTGAATCCGGACCGGATCGCGGTTATGGGCATATCCGGCGGAGGGCTGGTCGCGGGTTTTACGGCCGCATTGGACGAAAGAATCCGCTGCGCGGTCGTCAGCGGGTACGCCAGCTTGTTCGCGGAAAGCATTCTGTCGCGTAATCACTGCCTGGACAATTACATTCCCGGCATCCTTCCAGAGGCCGAAATGCCCGAATTGCTCGGGCTGATCGCGCCAAGAGGACTGTTTCTGGAGTGCGGGGACACGGACCGCGTATTCCCGCGCAGGCCGGCCGTGAAGGCATACGGCGAGCTGCAAAGCTTGTATACGGCGGCGGGTGCTCCGGACGCTGTGCGGGCGGATTTTTTTGAGGGAGGACATGAAATTCACGGGGAGCCGGCTTTCGCGTGGCTGCGGGAGCAATTGACGGTACCTACGGTTAGTATGGGAGGAGAAACGCAATGACATCGGAAAATAAAGAGCTTCAACTGGAAGGCTGGTCGCGGAAGGTAGCCGATACGATTATCGGGCAGTGCAGGGAGGACGGCTTTCACCCGCATCCGCTTCAGAGGTGGGCTTATGTGCCCGGCATGCTGCTCATGGCGATGGCGCGCGCGGGCAAGCAGCTGAAGCAGGAGAGCTATTATTCTTTTATGCAGCGTCATATGGATCATTTCATTGCAGAGGACGGGACGATCGGCACCTATTCGCTGGAGGAATACAATCTCGATCAGATCAATCAGGGCAAAAATCTGTTCATGCAGTATGAAGGTACTGGCGACGAACGTTATGCCAAGGCGGCTCATACGTTAGCGGCTCAGTTGATCAGCCAGCCCCGCACGTCGGAGGGCGGCTTCTGGCACAAAAAAAGATACCCGTTCCAAATGTGGCTGGACGGCTTGTATATGGCGTCCCCGTTTTTGGCGGAATATGCGAAAGTGTTCGAGCGTCCGGAGCTGATGGACGAGGTGGCTCATCAGATTCTGCTCATCGAGCGGAAAACCCGCGATAAACGCACCGGCCTGCTCTATCATGGCTGGGATGAATCGAAGGAGCAGGAGTGGGCTGACTCGCTGACCGGACTGTCCTCGCACTTCTGGAGCCGGGCGATGGGCTGGTATTCGATGGCGGTCGTCGACGCCCTTGAGCATCTTCCGGTTACACATCCGAAGCGGGGGACGATTATGGGCATCTTCGAGAGGATGTGCCATGCTCTGGCGCGCGTACAGGAGCCATCGAGCGGCTTATGGTATCAGGTGCTTGATCAGGGCGAGCGGAAGGGCAATTATTTGGAGGCAACGGGCTCGATCATGTTCGTTTATGCGATGGCGAAGGGACTGCGGCTCGGGTACTTGAACTCAGGCTTCCGTTCCGTGATGCTGAAAGGCTATGAAGGCATTATCGGTCGGCTGGTTACCGAGGATGAGCAGGGCGTTCATCTTCACCAGATCTGCAACGGGGCCGGCCTCAGCCATGACCGCAACGGCTCGTTCGACTATTACATTTCCGAAGCGGTCGTCTCGGATCATCCTATGGGCGTCGGTCCGCTGCTTCTTGCGGCGCTTGAGGTGGAGCGGTATTTGGAGCAGAAGTAGTGCGCAGTGCGGCGTAGAGTTATCAGCCGGGCGAATTCAGGGGTTAGGCCTGAATTCGTTCGGTTTTTTATTTCTTCACCAATACTAAAATAGTATTTGTTATCATAGAAGAATCCCCCTAAAAGGAGAAGATGAACATGCTGACCGTAAAACTGTCTAAAGAACAAAAAGAACCGCTGGTTAGACGCGTGCAGGAATACTTTCTGGATGAGAGAGGGGAGAAAATAGGAGATTTGGCGGCCGAGTTTTTGCTGGACTATATGACCCAGGAGCTGGGACCGGTCATTTATAACCAGGCGATCCAGGATGCGGTCAAGCTTGTCGGCGAAAAAATGGTTTCCCTGGAGGATGATCTCCATTCGCTGGAGAAGCCGATCAAGTTCGGGAGAAGATAATCGCGGAAAGGGCGGGGGTTCCGTATGTCGCAAGCTGCAGTCGAAAGCTGGGCGGCCGAAATCGCAGCGCACCTGAAAGAGCGGTTCGGGCTGGCCGTGAGCGATGCGCTATCGATTGATAAGGGCTGGCTCAATGTAAAATGGAGAATGATGACCGACCGTGGACCGGTATTCGTCAAATATTATCACCCGGAGCGGTACAAGCTGCACGCGAAACCCGAGAGAAGAAGGGCGGTTGCGCAGACGCTTCGTCTGCAGCAGGGACTGAGCGAAGCCGGGACACCGTGCCCTAAGGTTCACACCTTCAACGATCAGTACATTCAGGAGACGCCGTCCGGTTTGTGTTACGCGCTGCTGGAATGGGTGGACGGGCATTCCGCTGAAGCGGGGAACATGAACGCCGCACAAATGTATGCGCTGGGCGCAGCCGCCGGTCGGATGCATCGATGGCTGCGGGACGTTCCTCCGCTGGACAAGCCTGCTTGGGAGCCCGACCGGGAGAAGTATTTGAAAGAGTGGCAGGGCAGCTTCGAGATGGCGCAAGCGGCGGGTGACGAGACGGTCTTGGAGTGGCTGAGGCGTTCGCGGGACATCGTAACGGCTATGGATTTTGGGCAATTCGATGCTTCTCCCGCCGGGTGGCTGCACTGGGATTTGTGGACGGATAATATTTTGCTGCGGGGAGACTCGGTGGCCGGCATCGTCGATTTCGACCGCATGACGATGGCGTATCCGGAAATCGATGCGGCCCGTGCACTTTTGTCCGGCGCTTTGCGGGACGGAGGGCTGCAGATGGAGGAAGCGCGTTCTTTTGCAGAAGGGTATCGCGAGCATTCGGAGCTGCCGGAAGGCACGCTTAGCCGCGCGATGCGTATGCTCTATCTGGTCGAATCGATCTGGTGGCTGCGGACGGATGTGCGTGCCAAAAGCGAGCTGGTCGGGCTGCTTCGGCGGTTCGTTGAGGAAATACACTGGATTGAGGAGCATTGGGAACATCTGCCGGAGCTGCTGGACCGTTTGTGAGCTTCACATGAAAGCTGCAAGACAGCGGCGGTCTATAAAGTCATAGACTGCCGCTGCAGCTTAACTATTTATGCCGTTAAATTCTACTGCTCGAACCACGATGCTTGATCTAATGACTTTCCGCTAACGATCGCTGATTGGCGGTTCCCCATCGATCCAGTTCCACTCGTTATTTTTCCACAAACCGGCTGACAGCCTCCTCCATCGTGATCCCCCATGCGTGAAAAGAGCCGATGCATTGAACAAACTCTCCTATCGTTTCCTTTGTCGGATTCGTCAGCATCGCATGCTGCAGCTCCATATAGGAATCCGGTTTATCCGGAGCCTTCTCCAAGGCCGACATCAGCGATTTATGGCACGGAAACAAGATCCGGTTATACGCCAGGATGAGCCGTCCGGCGAACAGCGCGAGAATACGATCAACAAGCCCCTGAAGCTCGGGGATAAGAGAATAGGCGGCAAAAGCTCCTTCGAAGGAGGCGCGTGTCGGTTCGCTGCCTTTGTCTGCAGCTTGTTGTAAGAAAGAATAATGAATCACCTTACCATCGATATATCCGCCTTCGTAATCGCAGCCTTCCCTCGAAAACCCCGCAAACGGTCCTTCATCCCATATCCCCTCGCTTCCTTTGAATAGCTGTTAAGAGCTGCATATCTTAGATAACAACGGAATTTTTGTTAGGAATCTATGAAAGCGCAAAGCAATTCTGTGAAAAGGTTAATCCTGCGTCCATAGGAAGCTGTGTTATAATTTCCAAGAATCAAATTATCGGAAAATTTTCTCATCTCTCTTTGGATGCATGGAGGTAATCATGAACAGAGAAAGCAAACGAATGAACAAGTGGATTCACAAAATAGTTGTCATGTCGTTACTGGTGCTTTGCGCATTTCCTTTTACGGTTGCGGCTGCGTCTGCGCAAACCGGTGTTGCGGCGAATGTGACGATTAAGCTGGACGGCAAAGCCGTCAAGCTGCAAGATCCGGTCCGGATTAAGGACGGAAGGCTGTATATGCCTGCGTCACGGGCGGCCGAGTTGTTCGATGCAAAGAAGATCAGCTGGAATGGGGTAAATGACGAAGCAACGATACATACGGCCGCCGGTAACAAGATCGTACTCGGCAACGGCGTGCCGGTCGTTTATTATAACGGGACGCGATATCTGATGGATGCGGAACCGTTTTTGAAATCAGGCAGGATTTATGTTCCTCTGCGTTATGTGGCGGAGCTGCTTCAGCTGACGGTCGATTGGAACAACAAAAGTCAGACCGCAGAGTTTGAAGAGGCACAGGGGGCTGACAAGGCGATCGCGATTCCGAAGGCGAAGGCGTATACGGAGAAGGATTACTTGCTGCTGGCCAAGATTACGCAAGTGGAATCTGGCAATGAATCCTATGAGGGGCAGCTCGGAGTGGCGAATGTCATCCTTAACCGCGTTAAGGATTCCCGGTTCCCGGACTCGGTTCGCGACGTGATCTATTCCGGCAAGCAGTTCCCGCCGGCCCACAACGGCCTGCTGGACAAGAGCATTCCGAATGCCAGCGTGCTGCGCGCCGCCAAGGATGCGCTGAATGGCAAAAACAACGTAGAGAAGGCGCTCTACTTCTATAACCCTCAAGTATCGAACGGCTCGTTCTGGGACAGCCTAGACATCATCAAGAAAATCGGGCATCACGCCTTTGCCAGATAGATCATAGGAGACGGCAGTCAGGACATTTGCGATGTCTTGGCTGCCGTATTTTTTTGCGCGCACTAACGAACTGCACGATCTTTATTTGGACGATTTGGGCTGCCTTTCATCGCCTAAAGAACCGGAGGATTGTTATTGGTGCATCAAAGTGCCGATAAGTCCTCCGTTTCGGATAATAGCGCCTTCCGATGCATTCACGATGAAGGGGATCGCCGAACATTTCGGGGAACAGGATGCCATTGTTCGCGCCGTCTCCGCCGGTGTGGATATTATACTGGTGCCCAAAGACTTGAAGGCCGCGCATGATACGCTGGTGAATGCGGTCAAGAATGGAACGATCTTGCCGGATCGAATCCAGGAGTCGGTGAGACGTATTCTGAAGCTCAAGTCCAAGTACGGCTTGTTCGATCATAGCAACGACGACTTCCCAGCCAGGTTAGCCTCTCTTCCGACCGTCATTGGTTCGACCGCACATCGCCAGGTCGAACGAGAAATCGCTGAACGCGGGGTAACGACGTTGGCCGGTCCGATCGAACCTATTCGCCAAGGCGATCATGTTGTGATCGCCGCTGCCGACGAATACACGGGCAAGCAGTTCGAGAAGCAACTCATCGCAGCAATCCCTTCGCAGTATCTAACGACGGAGGTCGCGGTAATCGGTCAAGCGAAGACGACTCAAGCGATCGACAAGGCGGATTACGTAATCCTTGCCTCCTATCAATTCCGCAACGTAGCGAGTCAATTCGGCTGGGCTGCCTACCAAGACATCGTCGACTTCTTGAACGGGAAGCACAGGCACTATACGCTGCTATCGCTCGGTAACCCGTATGAGATACTCTATCTGCAAAATGTAAAATCGGCCCTTGCGTTATACGGAAATCAGGAGCCTAACATGGCGGCAGGCGCGAAAGTGCTGTTAGGAAAATTAACGGCGCAAGGCGTATTGCCTGTGCAGATGAAATAAACGAATAACTGCGAATGCATGAGCTGGTGAGATTTTACTAAAAGATGCTCGGATCATTGATCCTACTGGCATTTTAACCGTTCCGGGTGGTCATACAGCTGAATCGAAAGAAGCTATGTCCAAGTTTATTCGGAAAAGCAAAAGCGGCGATATCATAATTACGTACCCATAGATAGCATCACCTTAAGCACTCACATTCGTGAGTGCTTTTTATGTATCAGGTAACTTTCATTATGGTGATGGCTCAGCTTTTTATGTATAGGGGTCCCACCAACATTTTAACGAAAATATACGCTAAGCCTTGGATCATTTCGAGCTTTGCGTTTTTTCTTACCCTAAGCTGATCCAGAACGTGTTATCCGGACCAACCGGTTATTCAACAGGGAGTGCGTCATTTTTACCCTAATGTTCGATCAAGTACCTTCTTACTGGGGAAATTCATACTATATGCGGGTCGATTTTGTACCTATCTGGAATACAGGATTTCCGAAAGCAGTTCAAATGATAAAAGAAGCGGTGCAAGGGGAACGTAACGATGAGTTGTTCTACAATGAATTGATCAATCGGAAATTACAGGCATCAGTAGCGAACAATACGAGCAAGTGCAATCCTATACAGAAGGTTTACAGCGTGCTTTGATGGGGGAGTTGGGTGCGGTGGAGCGATACCGTAACATCTGGTTTGGATTGCCTGCTGGCATCTATAAAGATACGGTATATGGTGTCATATTGGATGAGCTTAAGCACGCTGCAAAATACAATTATCTGATTACGTTGAATCTCAAGTAGCTGTTTGCCGAAAGTCTGCTATTCCACATCAATTGGATGCTGAATATTATCCTTATAATCATCCACGTAAAGTTGGCCGTTGCTGCTTTTTACGGCATAGAATACGTCCTCTAATTTTTTGCCGCGTGCTTTTAGTTGGGACAGCAGCCGGGATTCGGGAATATGGTTGTTTTTTAAAGTGTCATTCAAAAGCTGCCCGTCGATTACAAGTTCAATTGGGAACTGTGTGGCTTTACCTGCATTCAACTGTAGATCCTTTAATGTCACGGCTTGCAGTTCCTTTTTCTTTTGAACAGATAGTTTACCGTTAATCTCAAGGAGAGCGTACTCCACATCTTCTATATTAAAAATCTCTTTCTGCCGAAGCTGTTCGTTCAAAGAATCCATTGTCATATTATTTTTTTCATATTCTCTTCCAGAATTACCCCCCCTTCTATGAGAACGGTGGGTGTTCCTTCTGTCCACATCTTAAATTTTCTGAATTTCAAGAAAAGCTTGGATAAAATATAAGAAGTAATAGTAAAGACAGACAGGGCTATTAATAGGTGGGCAACCTCTATTTTTTCGTTAAATGCAAAGTTGGCTGCTATAGCTCCCAATATAACTGCTGTTACGAAATCATGAAAGTTCATGTTGGAGAGGGTTTGTTTTCCTAGTGCTCGCGCAATTACCATTAGGATTATGAATGCTGAAAAACTTCGAATCAAAATAATGAGGTGGTCATTCATGCAAAAACCTCCAAGTTAAAAATTGCATTTTTAGTATATGGGTTCCCACCACACGGAATGATATACCACAGTGGAATTTATGCATAAGTGCTTTGGAACTTTTGACTGCCGCTGTTGTCATTCAACTCCCTCAGTTCAACCATTACTTTATATGGGGGTAGAGCCAACATTTTTAAGGTTTTATACGCTAAGCATTAGCGGACACGCATTCGCCTCCGTTCTGTACAACCTTAGCGGACTTTATAAGCCGATTTCTGATTGCCTGAGGGTGGTGTCATCTACGCTGGTATTACCCCTGCGGACAAGTTACAGACATCCACTCATGATATTATATGAAGCGTTCATGCCTGCTTCTTCGTAACTTCCCAACTTCGCAGCCATAGGCGAGAGAAGACAAGTAGTAATCCTTGCAAGCAGCCGTAAACGAAGAAGGAATAAAGCAGGTTCCAGTTCTTATGCGTATATACGCCGACTAACGTGCCAATCCATTCGATTCCGACGCCAAGCAAGGAATAGCCGATAATCCAAGCGATAGTCGCCGGTCCCCGAATCTGGAACCGCGCATAGCCATATGTAAAGAAATAGGCGAAAGGTCCGTAGATTAGATGCAGGACGACATCCATCAGCTCGAGCTTTGAGTAATCGTTTATGTCATAAAGCTCGAACGGAGGAACGGCAAGTGTTGCATCAAACAGCTTCGGCACAGTAATGCCAAATAATACAATCAACAGGCTAACCGGGAAAGGAAATAATCTTCTAGGCAGAAAAACGGCAATATAACCGGCTGCAAGACCGGCGATGATGAACCATTCGTTAGCGTCGAATCGCTTTGGAAACGGCAGAGGATTCACGGCAGAAGTAACTCCTTTCGTATCAAACGGCGGAATGCGATCATACAGCCCGAATTGATCCCCAAGAGGACGAACCAGGCGAGAGCGGACCAATAAATGCCGGCGTTGGAGTATCGAATGATGCCCGTCCATTGGAGCACCGGCTGTACAAGTGCGAGCAACGCACCGGTCACGATGATTGTCGCCAATCCTGCAGCCCAAGACCGCTGTATCCATTTATCATAAAGCTGTAAGAAGAGTAGGACTATCACGGGGAACATGATGAAGCGGATCGCCACGGATGCGACTGCTTTATCAGGGCTTTCGGGCAGTGCCACGAATTTCAGATTAGTAAGCACACTGAACTGATACGTATAGAAGTAAACGTGAACGATGGCGTTGAACCATAGCTCGAGTAAATGAAGCCGTTTCGGAAGAAATGCGAAAATCAGGACGGCAAGCAGTGTCGCAACAAGATAGGCTCCCAGTACCAATCGGATTTTCCTCCCTCCTAGTGATTCGAAGTTAGTATGTAAACCGATTCGGGATTTTATTCCATGATCGAATTCGCACAGGACGCCGTGGATTTTCATCACTTAGCTGGCGCTGCCCTCATATTGGTTCTGCCTGTAGAGGGATGTTTAAGAACATCCTCCTTTCGATAACAATCAAATGAAACTCTTCAAATTCCTAAAAATGTTCATTTTCATATTTAGAAATTTGTTCATGCAATTCTATAGAAATGTATTAAAACGAACTTGGTTAGCGGCGTTCACCAATCTAACTCATTGTACGGCGAGTACCAGTTTTTTTCGCCGTTTCTTAGTAAAAACCGTTATTGAAGAGTTTTATATTAAAGATTCTTGTGGGAAAGCATACACGGGATCTTTTTTTGTGTTCAAGTGAAGTACAACCGTCACAGATCGGAACAACAATTACAGGATTTGATTAACAAAATGACCAATCTGTTAAATGGGTGAAAACGCATGTGGGTAGCTGAAAGCGTTTGTAGAACCATCTTTGAATAAGGTTAGGCCTTCGACAAGTTTGTTTACAGAGTCCAAAAAACGATCGTTTAATAGACTCTGTAAAACTAGCGTAAAATGCCCCAAACTGGCCAATGTTCCTGTCTATTTAAACGTCTATTATTCAGAGTGTATTAATTCATACAATCTGATGTTTTATAGACTAAAGGGGGGTCTTGATGGCCAAGATTTGTTTGATAACCACTGTCCCGCGTGGCTTCAATAACTTCTGTTATTATCGCTTCAAGCTTATTTATTTGATGTAAATTAATTAAGAAACCCAGCTAATCTTCTCATGTGAAGGTAGCTGGGTTTCTTAAGTTAGATGTGTAAAATAACGCCTAAAAACAGCGCAACGAGAGCTGCTTTGGTTAAGCTGGGTGTCGCTGACTTGCACTAGCACGTACTGATTCTGATTATCCTAGAGCGATTTTGGCCTTGCCATACCCTGATCTTGTTGGTCGGGAACTCTTCGGCAATGCTCCACACGTCATCTAATATTCGGTGACCCGTATTTCGCCGTAGCCTGTTCAGTTCACCTTTACCAATAGCCTCTTACTTTAGCAGCGACTGGGCGTCTCTCAACAGGATCGTTGCGGCTTCTGTGGAGATATACTTGCCTTTCTGCGCATTCACTAAGTTGATGAATGGCTTCAGATTATTTTTGCTAACCATGCTCTGCAAACTGTTTGCAATTCCGTGATTGTCTATCGAACCGTTGGCTTGGAAAATCCCGACCAACGCCTGTAATGATTCAAGACTCGTTGCCGTTGTAAATGTAACGCTTGACGAAGCGGTGTTGCCCGCGTTATCTGCCGCAGTCACCGTGAGCGTATGCGTGCCCAGCGGAAGCTTGTACAGTTCAAGCGATGCTCCGTTCACAACAGGCTGCCCATCCAGCGTTGCCGCCGTTGCAGCCTCATTTACATTCGATAAGCCGTCGTATACCGCATACGTCGCAACCGCAATTTGCTCATTCGGATAAACTTCCTGTAACGAGTCGATTGTAATGCTAGGCGCTGTTTGGTCAATATTAATGGAACCTAAGGATTTAACCGGTTCTTCATTACCTGCTTGATCAACCGAATAGAATCTCAAATCATACCGTCCGTCTTGACTGATGACGATCGGAGCAGAATAGGTCTGCCATGTTGCACCACCGTCCAGACTATAGACGCTGTTCGCCGCACCGGATCCGGCATCCGCGACCGTCAGGTTGACCGTAACCGGGCTTACATACCACCCGTTTTGCCCGTTCGGGGCTGCAGGGTCATATGTTGCTTCAGTGACAGGTGGCGTATTGTCGCTCGCCTTACCGGTCAGGGTCAATTCTCCGTAGACTGAGGTATCTTTATAAGCCACTCCACTCGTATCGTTCCATGCAGCCACGCTCTGCCGTGAGCCGTCCTTGGCATCGTTGATCTGGACATCAAAGCCCAGCTTGCTGCCGTTGGAAGGCGTTACCTTAAGCGGAAATTTGGCTTCAACTGTGTAGTTCGTTCCAGACACCTGTGTAGCCGAAACGAAACCGCTTTTGTCCGTCGTGGAACCAAAGGAGGTAACGTTGTCATACCGAACCCGGTATTGCCCGTCGTCCTTTTCGTAGTAAGTAGTTTTCCCGTTGTTGTGATCCAGGAAAAACTCTACCGAATCCTGTTCATGGGCACGAGAGCTGCTTTGGTCAAGCTTGGTGTCGATGACTTGCACCAGCACGTACAGATACTGATCATCCCAGAGCGCTTTGGCTATGCCGGTTGCGCCTTGCCATGCCAATTGGAACTTGTTGACCGGGAGTTCTTCGGCATCACTCCAAACGTCATCAACCGTGCCGTCAATATTTGGCGCCCCGTATTTCGCTGTAGCCTGTTCAGGCTCCTTAACAATCGGAGGGTGGGCGGCGATGTAGGCTTCTGGGTCGACAATCCCGTAGTAGCCCGGTTTGGCTTGCATAAATGTATTGAAGGGGAGCGGACTGTTTTCCTTTCTCCAACTGACGCCGTCATGCAGTCCCCATATCGTTACCCGTTCGATGTGATCTGCATATTTCTTGAAGAGCTGAAACAGTTTCGCATAAAGATATCCCTGCTGAATAGACTCGGCTTCCGTCTGCTTGCTGTTGGAGCCTCCGTTAATATCCAGCTCAGAGATGCTGACCGTGACACCAAGCGAGATGAATTTCTGCAGCGACATCTCCACATTTTGGGGACTCGTTTTGAGGTTGTAGTGGCCTTGCATTCCAATGCCATCAATCAGCAACTTGCCGGGATGTGTCTGTGCATACCTCTCATTGATTTCTCTGACCATGCTATACACGGCTGTTGCCTTACTCTGGTCATCCAGGTTGTAATCGTTGTAGTAAAGCTTGATGTTCCATTCCGGATGTTCGTCCAATACGGCGCGGGCTGCCAGGAACGCCTGCTCCACGAAGTCATCCCCAACGGATCTGGTCCAGCCGGATTGTCGCAAGGCGCTCCGCCAATCTGTCGGATCCGAGCTGCTGGTCATAGCCTCATTGACAACGTCCCAGGAAATCACTTTATCGCCGAAGTGCTCCATAACGGTTTTCGTATAGTCCCACATGTTCTGCAGCGCTTCTCCCCTGGATAGCGGTACCTTATTACCCTGCTCATCCGTTATCGTGTTGCCTTGGCTGTCGGTCTGTGAGGTTAACCAGTCCGGTGACTGAGCGTGCCAAACTAGTACATGCCCGTGCACCTTCATGTCTTCACTTATCGCCTTGGCGACAAGTTCATCGGCGTTTTCAAAGGTGAACGTTCCCTTTTTCTTTTGCAGGAAATCGGGCTTCATGTAGTTCCCCGCTGTAACCGTGTTGTAATGCTGCTTTAAAAGTTGGAGATTTTGACCCCTGAGAATGTCAGGGTTAACCGAAGTGCCGATCAGGAAGTCGTCCTTGTAGACATCCTTAATCCCAATCAGATCAGTCTCGATCTCGAGCTTACCTTTGTTTACGATGCTAATGTCATCAATATAGAACGATGATGTCGCGTCATTCGTCTGTATGAAAAGTGTCACATAATCGTTGCCCTTATCTGTATATATATAAGTGCCGTGAAGCTGTACCCATCCGTCGTTAGCATTGATCGTTTTAGAGTTGATATCGGGGTATCTGGCTGTGCCATCGTTAGCAATCTGGGTACTCAGTTTCAAGGTAGCGCTTGCAGGGGAAATCAGCTTCACCCAGGCGGATATTTCGTAATACGTGTTCACATCCACGAGATTATCGATCCGCACAAAGGGACCATGCCAGTTGGCCGACCGATTTTCTACCTTCAATGCGTAGGCTCCGCTAGCGGTATGGTTGGCTTCATTGGAAACAGTCAGGGTTTCAGTGCTTCCACGGCGACCGAAGCCGTTGGCCGTTTGATCCTCGAATGTAACGTTCAGAACCGAATTAGGATCCTGGGGGAGAGGAGGCTGAACATCTTCATCGTGCTCCTGAGTCACGAGGATGTCTCCGATGTAAAACGGCACACTGCTGCCTGCAACATTCGACTGGACACGAAGTGCATGATCCACACTTGTATTTACGGTGAATTGTTTGGTCAAGGTTACTGCTTTTCCTGCTTCCATTGTGCGTCCAGTGAGAAAACCCCAGTGACTCGGACCGACATTCTGCAGGTAAAACTGCGATCCAGACGGAACTGTCACACCCGCATCCACATAGACGGACAAGGTAACCGTATAAGTTTCGCCGTTCTTAAGACCTAAATCGGTGTAAAAAAAGTCAGCCCCGTAATAATCTTTTGAACGATTACTTACGTAGAGTGCCGTACCATCGTCATTACCGTCAAACATCTTGTCCGTAACCGTTGTCAAAGATGCGCTGCCTGAAATCTTGGCTGCATTTTCGGCGTTTGAGAACACCTCATGGAACACAGTGCTCGTCTTCGTGACCGTTTCAGCATTAACAGGTGGTGCCAGCCAAAAGGTAGGTAGAAGCAACACTGCCGCTAACAAGAGAGTGATGATCTTCTTTACTTTACTTCCCATTCATTGCACTCCTCCCAAAAAATCATACTTTTTAAAGCGCTTGCAAAATGTTAGGTTATAGCTAAATACCTAAGTATTTTCACTCCTTTCATTTTTTACAAATTATAGCATCTCCATATTTTTTGAAGCAATGGATGGAGCAAATCACCTTTAATTTGAGGGGGGCATCTTGAATTTCTATACGTAGCTAGCTCGATGAAGTGGGCGCTGATGCGAACGCCGGCCGGTCTCCTTCTCTGCCAGTAACGGGAACGACGAGTACGTGTGTCGCCATCCAGAACAAGTTTGCTGTAGCCGTTGATCTTACGTGTTCATAGCCGCATGCTTCGAATTCCGCACGCGGGAGGGGTGAGAACGACTTCTGGTTGTGAGGGAGAAAATGGCTATTTTAAAAAAGGTATGATAGGTTGAGGTATAATAAAAAAAATTTATTATTAATTTGAAATTGGAATAGGAAGGACAGAAGGTATATGTATAAAGTGCTGGCAGTAGATGATGAACCTCTCATGATTGAAGGCTGGAGAACGATGATCGATTGGAATGCCTTTGGATATGAATTATCTGGTACAGCCTCTGATGGAGAAGAAGCACTGGAATTGATTCGGCTCATAAAACCTGAAGTTGTTGTGACGGATGTCAGGATGCCGATAATGGATGGTCTTGAATTAATTAAGGTCGTTAAGGAAGAGATGAACTTACACATTCAATTTGTAATTGTAAGCGGATACTCGGAGTTTGCGTATGCGCAACAAGCGCTCCGATACCAAGTGAATCATTATATCCTTAAACCGCTCATTGTGGATGAGATTTATGAATTGCTGGCTGAACTAAGCCATACCCTGGAAAAAAATCGTCTGGCAGAGAAATCTGCCAATAAGAACAAAGAAATTATTGTTGCAGCCGCTATTACCAGCTTGCTAAAAAAAGAAAATGAAGTAAACACTGATGAGGTTGCGGAGGTATTGGGTCTAAAAACCGACTCGTTAATTCGACTTGTGATTGCAGAATGTCCTGCCGTGGAAGGAGGGACGGATGAATATAGCCAGCTTAGAGAGTTTTTAAAAACTGGGTTTGGTGGACTGCGGACATGGTTGTTTACAGAAGCGCCAAACCGGACAGGATTGCTTATCTGCCATGAAGATGAACAGGATCAGGAGCAGTTAATGGCTATATTACAAGGGGTTATTATGAAAGTCGAGCAACCACTTCAGCAACTTATCTTATACGTTAGCGAGGCAGGGAAAGGGCTGACTGCCCTTCCAGAACTATACAGGCAAGTATTAGAGACGCGGTACAGTTCCCTATTCTCCAGGCGATCCGGTATTCATCTGTACCAAAATGATTCCGGTTTTGAAGAGTGGAAGCTGGAAGATATTATCACCTGTTCTGATTCATTGCTGCGATCTATAGAGACCAATGATGAAAAGGGCATCAACAGCTCCATAGATCATCTGATCTTATTGTTTGGACAAACATGCTCCCAAACGGTTTGGATCCAGCATGCTTTAAATTACATCCGCGGCGAATTGTTGAATAATTATTCGATATCGGCAATGGATAAGGACGTGCTTGGACAGCTCCTTCACGAAAATTACTTTAGCCAAAAGGAACTGATTCCAAACGATGCCCTAAAAATACTTTGTTTGCGGATTGCAAAAGAAGTAAAGATTGGACATCCTGCAAGCCCTTCAAACCACTCTTTTACAATGGAAGTCATTGAGTACCTGAAGAGCCATTATCGGGAGAAGATTCAAGTCCAGGAACTCGCTGAACGGTTTCACTATAACCCTGTATATTTTGGGAAGCAATTTAGAAAGGAAACGGGCATGAGTCTGAATGAGTATATTCATGCACTTCGAATCGACGAGGCAAAAATTTTGTTGCGCCGTACCGATATGAAACTGACAGAGATCGCTTCATATTTGAACTATCACAGTACTGAATACTTTACATCAAAGTTTAAAGTGTTTACAAATGAGTTGCCTTCTTCTTATAAAAACAAGTATAAGGGTGATTGGTTTGCGGAATAAAAAAGTTACATTCCATGCATTAAATGACATTCCACTGAAATACAAGTTTTTGTTGATTTACTTGCTCTGTGTGCTACTTCCGATTATGTCGATTAACATTTATTTTTATCAGCGCAACTCGGAGGACATCAAAATTCGTGAGGAAGACAATCTGCGAAAATCCATCGACCGTGCTTCTGCTGAACTATTGGCATTGATAGACGAAGGTGTTGCGCTATCCCAGTCCGTTTCGGATGACGCAGCCCTCTATCGTTCACTCGATACTTCTTACGGTTCTGTTATCGAGTATTATGAAGAGTATCATAACTTTCTCCGGGGGAAATTGGAACGATATTCTTCTGTCTATCCCAATATAAAAGATATCCGGATTTATACGGATAATCAAACAATACAGACCGGATCCAATTATTATGTGATCGATAAAGACGATCAATGGCTACAGTCATTTAAATATTCTAATGTAAATATTGCAATTGAGGTTATTGATGAGCATAGCAGTTTATATCCCGGTGAGCGTGTCAGTATCATCAGCAAAATGAATAATCATTCCATGTATTCTGCCTATTCCAAATATATGCGAATTGATCTAAACAAGGATAAAATCAATGCAATTTTAAATCGCGAAAGGGAAAATTTAATGCTCAAGCTGATAGATGACAAGGGGCATATCATTTCCTCCAGCAATGATTCATCAGAAGTGAACGCAAAAACATCTGAAGGTCACTCCTCGGCTGTGGAAAAGAACTCGGGATATGTATTCGAGCATCTGATTGGAGATATGAGCTATGTAAAAGGTTGGAGACTGGTTGGGATCGCCAACACTCAGCAAATTGACAAACTGCTTAATGCTGCTAAACGTTCCATTTTGGGACTTACGCTGATCAGCATAATCATTCCCACGTTGTTAATATTTATACTATTTCAGTCTTATCATTATCGCGTGAAGAAATTGCACAGGCACATGCATTTGATTCAGAACGAAAAATTCTCCCTAATTGAGATTTATGAAGGTCGAGATGAGATTGGTACATTGATTCGAACATTTAATTCCATGATTTCCAAAATTACATCCTTAATTAATGAAGTATATAAGCTGGAAATCCGTCAAAAGAGTCTGGAACTGGAAAGAGTACGGGCTGAGCTTAATATGCTGCAAAGCCAGATGAATCCGCATTTCCTGTTTAATACCCTCAATGCCCTTCTTGTTGTAAGCACGAAGAAGGGATATTCCGATATAGCTGACGTCATCAAAAGCCTGGCCATGCTTATGCGGCGATTGCTTAGGCAGGCGAATGGTCTCATTCCGATTCAGGAAGAACTCCAGTTCACCACTATGTATCTCCAAATCGAAAAATTTCGCTTTGGCGAACAGTTTGATTATGAATTTGAAATGGATGAACAGGCGTTAAGACAGGCTATTCCTCAGATGAGCATCCAACCCTTGGTGGAGAATGCCTGTAAGCATGGTTTTAACGACCGGAGAGAGAGCCGGAAAATTGTGGTGAAGGTGAGTAGGAACGAGCGTGAACTTGAAGTTGTTGTCCGCGACAATGGTATAGGTATGACAAAGGAAAAGCTTCATCAACTGTCAGAAAATGTCCGCTCTCGGAAAGAGTCGGACAATCATGTGGGAATTCGCAATGTATATCGCCGGTTGGAACTTTATTATGGTGACAGTGTTCATTTTTTTATTCGAAGTGAAATTGGTCAAGGTACGGAGGTTGGTTTTCGTATTTTAACTTCAGGAATGTCAGGGAAAAACAAAGAATGAGGTGCAAAACGTGTATAAGGTTATTTTGGTAGATGACGAACCTTTGGCCCTGGAAGGGCTGCAGTTTATGGTAGATTGGGAAAAACACGGATTTAAGATTCATTCTGTGTACAATAATGGCGAAGAAGCACTTCGTTCTATTATGGAGGTAACGCCCGATCTTGTGTTTACCGACATTCGTATGCCAGTAAGGGATGGACTCAGCCTCATCCGCGAGATCAGAGGACAAGGCAATGAATGGACCAAATTTGTTATCTTGAGTGGATATGATGATTTTGATTATGCCATTCAGGCTATGGATTTGGGGGTGACTTTATATTTGACCAAACCTATTGACAGTGTCGAAGTAGGTGATGTATTGTTTCGGCTCCAAAAGGAGTTTATAAAACGGGAACAGCAAAAGCTACTCCAGATTCATGCAGATCGTTTTTTGATTGAACATGAACTGTCTGTTCTGTTATTTGATAATGGAGAGAATAAACGCAAAACTGTATCAAATGTTCTGTCTTCCTTGTCTGCTAAAGCATCTCAATGGGTTTATTGCCTTATAGGAACAGAGGCAGAGAATTACTCTATGGCTAGAGAGGTGGCACGACGCATTACAGAGGAGAAAGACTGTTGTTATCTGGTTGATATGGAGCGATTGACCTTTGGAATGGTACTTAGATTAAGTGGGGAAGGACATACAGATGTTCAAACTTTTGCTGAGCAATTGCTTCAAACCATGCAAATGATCGCACCCGGCAAGATTGAAATAGCTGTAGGGAGTGTCGTGGATAAGTTAGAGCTGTTGTTCCAGTCATACAACTGTGCGAAAGAAGCGGAACAATTTCTTTTTTTTGGCCCGAATAGATTAGTTTATTATGAGGAGATTAAGGATAAATTACTATCTTCTGATCCTAAGGTGCTCAAGATAACTGATTCCATTTTAAAAATGATGGAAAACGGGGCTCCAGAGGAGTTGTCCGCTGTTGTTCGGAAGACGTCTCATTTCTTTGAGGAAAGTATGATATTGCCGGAATTGGTCCGCATTTTCATTACTCAGGTCATGCTCCGCTGCGCTTCTGTTTATAAAGAGCTGGGTGGAAAACCCAATATGCTGATGGATGATTTTGCGGCTGCAGCAGTTTCTTCCTACGACAGACGACTACATGATGCTTTTACGTTATTGGAGAAATACTGTTTGAAGTGCCAGATGCTCTGCTCCCAATTACAGAGTCTGCATGCTGGCAGTACACAGGAGAAAGTTGCTGCATTTTTACGTTCTCATTATTCTGATCCCATTACCATTAAGGATATTGCGGAACGATTTCATATGAATCCTGCCTATTTAGGTCAATCTTTCTTGCGCCGATACGGGGTTGGAATCCTGGATTATCTTCATAATCTTCGCATAGAGGAAGCGAAACGGCTTTTGCGGGAGACTGAAATGACCTCAACGTCTATTGCAGAGTCTATTGGGTACCAACGTTATCAATATTTTCTAAAGCAATTTGAACGGAGAACAGGTATGAGACCGGGAGATTACAGGGCGCATTCCTCTCAATAATATGCAAAGGGAGCAAAAGTTTAATTAGGGGGAGATTAAACATGAATTTATGTATGTTGAAATCGCTTGCATTTTTTTATAGTAAAGAAGCAAGATATTTCTAGACTAAAGGACTAAAGGAGGAGCATAAATGGCAAGATTAAAGTTTTTAGGCTCCGGGCTGCTTGTGCTGGCATTGAGTTTGGCGCTAGTCGGTTGCAACGGTAATGACAACGGAGCAGATAAGCAAGGAAGCGTTTCGGGCAATTCAGGGGGAGAAGTCAGCGGAAAGTTGGAACCAATCACAATTTCCGCATTTATTAAGTCGGCAAATCAGCAGCCAACTGCAGACAATCGGATCTACAAGAAAATCAAGGATGAGCTTGGCGTCACGCTTAAGATGGAGTTTCTTGTTGGGGACCTTCAACAGAAGCTCGGAGTTATGATAGCCGGCGGAGATTATCCTGATATCATCACAGGAGATACGAAGCTGGTTGGGGCAAAGGCGGTCATTCCTCTGGAGGATTTAATTGAACAGCACGCTCCCAACTTGAAGAAGCATTACGAGAAAAGCTGGAACCGGATGAAGGATTCCTCTGATGGCCATATCTACTGGTTGCCCAATACCGGTGTTTTTACCGGAGAGGTGACTGCCACAACGCATTCGGGCCCTGCCTTCTGGATCCAGAAGGAGGTCTTGAAGGAAGCAGGTTACCCGAAGCTGAAGACGCTGGATGACTATTTGAAATTAATCCGCGACTATGCCGTAAAGCATCCCGAGATTGACGGTCAACCAACGATTCCATTCACTACATTTGCTTCAGAATCCAAGATGTTCCCTCTTGTCAATGCTCCGGAGCATCTGGCCGGTTATCCCAATGATGGAAACGTGATTGTGGATAATGGTGTCGCCACCGTATTTTCAGATAAAGAAATCTCCAAACGGTATTATAAGGAACTGAATACCCTGTACAATGAAGGTCTGCTGGACAAAGAAGCCTTCGTACAAAACTATGACCAATATTTGGCCAAGCTTTCCTCCGGCCGCGTGCTTGGCATGTTTGACCAACAATGGAATTTTAGCAAGGCGACGGAAGCGTTGGTTGCCCAGAATAAGGGGAATCGAACGTATGTAGGCATCCCACTGGTTTATGATTCGAACATCAAGGATTATTATCGTGACCGCAGCGTTGCTAACCTGAACAATGGCTTTGGCATAACCAAGGATGCCAAAGACCCAGTTCGCATCATCAAGTTCTTGGATACCCTGATTACGGAAGATTGGCAGAAACTGCTGAACTGGGGAGAAAAGGATATCGATTACAAGGTAGATGAAAACGGTTTGTTTTATCGCACACAAGAGCAACGTGAACAACAGGCGGATCCGACTTGGAAGCTAGCAAACAAGGCAGAGGCGTTCCTCGCTCAGGCGCCTAAATGGGAAGGCACATACAGTGACGGAAATGCTTCCTCTCCTGGCGGCCAGCCGGGAGAATTCTATGAGGTATTGAAGCCATGGGATAAAGAAGTGCTCGATGCATATGGTTATAAATCCTGGACGGAGTTTTTCTCCCCTGCCCCGGAAAACCCGGTTTATTATCCGGCTTGGCAAATTTCTCTGTTAGACGGATCACCAGCTGCTATCGCAAACAAGCAAATGAATGATGCATCGCTCAAATTTTTGCCTAAAGTGATTATGTCCAAACAAGATCAATTCGAATCCACTTGGAACGAATATGTCAACGCTTTCAAGAAAATTAACGTGAAGGCGTACGAGGACCGTATTAATGAACAGATTCAATGGCGAATCGAGAACTGGACTAACAAATAAATAGCTAGAATATGGGCCTGATGGACTGGTGGAGGTCAGAAGCGTGATTTCCACAGTCCATCTAACAGAATGGCGTAATAAGGACAGGAGGAGAGAATTTCATGGCTGACATTTCCATGGCCACGCAACCAGAAAAAGATGCATTTTTTTTTCATTCAAGACCATCTTTACTAAAGCGAATGAGCGGACAAAAGCAGTTGATACTGATGTCGCTGCCTGTCCTTGCTTATGTTCTATTATTTTCATATTATCCAATTTGGGGTTGGTCGATGGCATTTCAGGATTATACCCCGATAAAGGATTTTACAGAACAAACCTGGGTTGGTTTCAAGCATTTTAAGTTTTTGTTTAGTGACTCTGTTTTCCTTACTGTACTTCGCAATACCCTTGCCATGAGCTTTATCAACATGATGCTGGGCTTTGTAACCTCTATTATATTGGCACTTTTGCTTAATGAGGTAAAAGTTAAATGGTTTAAACGGTCCATTCAAACGATTTCTTATTTGCCTCACTTTTTATCTTGGATTATCGTAACAGGTATTGTAGCTAATGTATTGACTGTAGATAACGGCATTTTAAATGTAGTATTGATGAAGCTTGGTTTTATTGATGAGCCTATTATGTGGCTGAGTAATCCCAAGTATTTTTGGGCGATTGTAGGGGCTTCACATGTATGGAAGGACCTTGGATGGGGGACCATTATCTATCTGGCAGCCATTACCTCCATTGACCCATCTTTATACGAAGCGGCAGACATAGACGGAGCCAACCGGTATCAGAAAATGTGGAATATTACCTTGCCTGGCATCAAATCCATCATTGTGATTCTTTTGATTATGAATCTGGGCTGGATTTTAAATGCGGGTTTTGAGGTTCAATATTTGTTGGGCAACGGTGTTGTTGTGGATTGGTCGCAAACCATTGATATATTCGTACTTAAATACGGCTTACAAGTGGGCAACTATTCCTTGGCAACTGCTGCAGGAATCTTTAAGACAGTGGTCAGCATCGTCATGATTGCAGGGGCCAATGCAATATCTAAACGGCTTGGTGAAGAAAGACTGGTATAAGGAGGGACCAGATGAGAACGAACAAATATCAGTTAGAACCGGTTGTTTTTCAAACATTCAACATAATGTTTATGATTTTGATAGCGGTTGTAACGCTTTATCCTTTTTTGAACACCATTGCAATATCATTAAATGCCGGTAATGATACCATCCGGGGAGGAATTTATTTATGGCCTCGGGTGTGGACGGATCAGAACTACAGAGCGGTATTTGCAGGCGGAACACTCTTGCACGCTTTCTGGATTTCGGTAGCCAGAACCGTACTTCACACGGTACTAGCCCTCTTTGTGACCTCCATGCTGGCTTATTCGCTAAGCCGGAAGGAATATGTATTCCGTAAGCCCATGACCATTATTGTAATTATGACAATGTATTTCAGCGCGGGGCTTATTCCGCATTATTTCCTTATCAGAGACCTGCATTTGGTAAATAGCTTTTTGGTGTACATTATACCCGGCCTTGTTAGTGCCTACAATATGATTATTATCCGTACCTACATTCAAACCCTGCCCGAAGGGCTCATTGAATCAGCCAAGATCGACGGAGCAGGAGACTTCCGAACATTTATGTCCATTATTCTTCCTCTATGTCAGCCAGTCCTTGCCACGGTGGCGCTGTTTGTTGCAGTGAGCCAGTGGAATTCGTGGTTTGATACTTTCCTGTATGCCTCCTCCAAACAGGAACTGAGTACGCTGCAATACGAGTTGATGAAGCTCTTATCATCCTCTATGAATTTGAATTCTAGCTCTGCTGTCACCAACGGTGGTTCAGCAATGGAAGGGACTCATGAGGTTGTAACCCCGGCTTCCATTCGGGCGGCCATCACCATCGTTGCATCTGTTCCTATTATTATTGTCTATCCGTTTTTACAAAAGTATTTTGTGCACGGCATGCAGCTTGGCAGTGTTAAGGAATAAAGCGGACAAATATGCATAACCGTTTACGAATGGGAACGATAGCTCAATTAACAATAGATGCCGCCGGTCAGACGATCGGCGACGTGTCTCTTTTGATGGCGAAGGACAGCCTCTTCTATTCGAGAAACGGCTTGCTTGCGAACGCTCCTCACTTTTATGAGAAGCTCATCGGTGGTTTCCTTCTGGAGAATGCGATTACGCTCGGCAGTGATTATTCGAAATAACTCGAAAAAGGAGATAAATGCGATGCATACAAAAGACGGCATGAACTACGCCCCAAAAGGAAAGCCTGCACCGGTTTGCGAAGAGGGAGCTTTTCCGTTTGCGGCAATCGGACTCGATCACGGGCATATTTATGGCATGTACAACGGGCTTATCGAAGCCGGTGGACAGCTGAAATGGGTGTACGACCCGGACCGAGCCAAGGTGGATAAATTCATTCAAATGTACCCTGAAGTCAAGGCGGCAGATCCGAACAGGAGGTACGGCAGGATTCGGCCGTAAAATTGGTTGCCGGTGCTGCCATCACCTCGGAACGTTGTGCGCTGGGATTGCGCGTCATGTCGCACGGCAAGGATTATTTTACGGACAAAGCCCCCTTTACAACGCTGAAGCAGCTGGAGCAAGCAAGGCAAAAAGTAGTGCAGACCGGCATGAAGTACGCGCTTTATTACAGTAAGCGCATACACGTGGAAAGCGCGGTCTATGCAGGACAATTGATCGATCGGGGCGCGATCGGGAGCGTGCTGCAGGTAAGTGGATTTGGTCCGCATCGGATAGCGCGCCGTCAAGGCCGGATTGGTTTTTTAACAAAGAACAATTTGGCGGCATTCTTTGCGATATCGGCAGTCATCAATGCGAGCAATTTTTGTTCTACACAGGTTCCAAGGACGCGAAAGTAGTGAACAGCCAGGTAGCTAATTATAACCATAAGCAATATCCGACGTTCGAGGATTTCGGAGATTGCAACATGGTGGGCGCTAACGGTTCATCGGGATACTTCCGTGTCGATTGGTTTACGCCGGATGGTCTCAGCACATGGGGAGACGGTCGGACGATTATTCTGGGTACCGACGGTTATATCGAATTGCGGAAATACGTAGATATAGCCAGAGAGAAAAGCGGTGGACATGTCTACCTTGTGAATCATGAGGGCGAGTTTCATTTCGACGTATCCGGTAAGATCGGATATCCGTACTTCGGGGAACTGATTTTGGACTGTTTGAACCGTACGGAGATTGCGATGACTCAGGATCACGCCTTTAAGGCGGCTGAGCTTCGCTTGGTGGCGCAACGCGATGCCCAATTCATTGAAGGCGTATCATAGCCATTCGTCAATGAAGATTCGTCAAGCCTAGAGATTTTGGATGGAGGTTGCAGTTTATGGTGAAAAAAGGGGTCTTTTACTACATTAAACATGATTTTCGCCTTTATTTGATGTTGGTTATCCCTGTTGCTTATCTTTTGGTTTTTAAATATGCCCCCATGTATGGCATACAGATCGCTTTTAAGGATTACAACATTTTTCAGGGCATGAACAGCAGCCCCTGGAATCATTTTGAAACCTTCAAGCAAATTTTTTCTTCGAAACAATTCTTTCAAGTGGTAAGAAACACGTTGGTGCTAAACGGTTTGGATTTGATCGTGGGATTTCCGGCGCCGATTATTTTGGCTATTTTAATCAATGAACTGGTATGGACGAAGTTTAAGAAGGCAAGCCAGACCATCTTGTACCTGCCCCATTTCCTTTCCTGGGTCATTATTGGCGGAATCGTTGCCCAATTGTTTTCTCCCACGGGCATGCTCAACTCCTTGATTGCCGATATGGGAGGTCATACCTTTCCGTTCCTTACGGATAAATACGCATGGGTTGGAACTTATATTTTTGTCGGCATCTGGCAGAATGCGGGGTGGGGAACTATTTTGTATCTAGCAGCGATGACGGGAATTGACAACCAATTATATGAAGCTGCTGAAGCAGATGGTGCAGGAAGATTTAAAAAAATATGGCATATTACGTTGCCGGGTATTCGCCCGACCATCGTCATTCTTTTGATTCTCCAAATCGGCAATATTATGGCGATTAACTTCGATCGTCCCTTCAACATCCAAAACAACCTGGTTATGGATTTCGGCGATGTGATTAGCACTTATGTTTATCGAGTCGGCATTCAAACCGCGGACTTTTCGTTAGGTACGGCAGTCGGCTTGTTCCAGTCCGTTATTTGTTTGATATTTTTGTTAAGTTCCAATTATATTAGCCGCAAACTGGGCGAAAACGGAATTTGGTAAGGAGATGACGACCATGTTACTTAAAAAAAAGAGAATGTCTGACTATATCATTGCATTCGTTATTTTAATTTCGGTTTTCTTATGCCTGGTACCTTTTCTCTATATTTTATCGCAGTCATTCAGTTCTAACAGAGCCATAGTATCTCAATCTGTGACCATATATCCCATAGATTTCAATATTGAAGCTTATAAAGTTGTCTTTGCGGATACCAGCATGTTGTATTCCTTATTCTACTCGGTCATTCTGACGGTTGGATTTGTGCTACTGGCATTGATTACGACCATCTTGGCCGCCTACCCACTGACGAAAAAGAGACTCCGTGGCAGAGAGTTTTTTCTCCTGATGATGTTGTTTACCATGTATTTTAGCGGCGGTTTGATTCCGGACTATTTGAATATAAAGAATCTGGAATTATTAAACACTCCATGGGCGCTGGTTCTTCCGGGGCTGATGAGCGTGTATTACATGATCATTATGAAAACGTTCTTTCAGAGTTTGCCCGATAGCCTGGAGGAGGCCGCCCACCTGGACGGATGCAACGACCTTCAGATCCTGCTGAAGATCGTCTTACCTCTTTCCAAGCCGGCACTTGCTACCATGAGTTTGCTGTACGCCGTCTTCCGGTGGAACTATTTTCAGGATGCTCTTTTCTACATCTCAGACGAGAAGTATTATCCGATCCAGCTTAAGCTATATAACGTGATCAATATTTCACAGAGTTTCGCTGGCGAAAACGTCGTCGTCAATTTGCCGTCGGAAGCGTTGAAGGCAGCAGCCATTATGTTTGGCACGATACCGATTCTGCTGGTGTATCCATGGCTTCAGAAATACTTTGTATCCGGCATTATGATCGGTGCCGTTAAAGGTTGATATAGATGGCGTGGAATGAAGGGTCCCATTCATTTCGCACATTTATATAAATAAATATTTCTTAAGGAGAGGTCTACATGAAGGTGAAAGCATCCAAATTTTTGCTTGTTGCTTTGGTAACGTTCTTGATCGTGTCGACATTGGCTGCTTGTTCATCAAACGGCAAGAACACGTCAACCGACACACAAGCGTCAAGCAACGCGCCGAGTACGGAAAGCGACAGTACGCCAAAAGAACATCGAACGTTAACTGTCGAAGTTTTCGACAGAGGCAAACCCGGACAGCCCGATTTGAACAATAACTACTGGACAAGGTATATCAACGATAATTTCGGCAAGCAGTATAATGCCACCGTTAAGTTCGTTACCGTCCCCAGATCCCAGGAAGTAGAAAAGCTGAACGTATTGATGGCATCCAGCGATGCGCCTGACATTGTATTCACGTACGACTCAGCAACCGTTCATAAATATGTGCAGCAAGGTGGGTTGACGGATCTGGGTTCCGTTCTCGAACAACATGGATCTGCTCTCACAGACTATCTTGGAGACGATATTTTAAAGTATGGTCAATTTAACGGCAAGCAATATGCCATACCGGCAAAAAGGACGTTTCTCGCAGGTTTTAATACCTTTATACGCAAAGATTGGCTCGATAAACTGGGGCTCCCTGTCCCCACGACAGCGGAACAGTTCTATGACACCATGGTAGCATTTAAGGAGAAGAATCCTGGAAACGTATCCGGAGTTATTCCTTATGCATATATCTTGAGTTC
The DNA here is from genome assembly GCF_020169515.1 of Paenibacillus vietnamensis. GTDB lineage: Bacteria > Bacillota > Bacilli > Paenibacillales > Paenibacillaceae > Pristimantibacillus > Pristimantibacillus vietnamensis. The sequence continues at coordinate 101,548 of NZ_JAHMHW010000012.1, forward strand.
TACCAATCCGGGGGTGGGCAATATTTTTGAATCCTTTAAACCATCCAACCTCACGGAAAAAGAATTTGCTACGCTTCAAGCGTCAAACTTGTCTGTACCGCCGTGGAATTTGCCGGGGTATGATAAAGCCGTCCTATATATGAACAAGATGTATCACGAGGGGTTGATAAGCCCGTATTTCGCGACCGACAAGGACGGTAAACAGAGCGACGCCGATATTTCCAACGGCAAAGTCGGAGCGTTTCACACGAACTGGGACGGCCCGTATAGAACCGCTCCCGGCACCTACACCAACCTCAAAGCAAACGTCCCGGACGCAGAGCTTATTCCGATCGGTCCGTGGCAGAATGATGCAGGTAAACATCCTAAGCAAGGGTACAGCCCGAATGGCATATATATCTTTGTGCCCAAATTCAGCAAGAACGCTGACCTCGCGATCCAGTACCTGAACTGGATGGCCGACCCTGAAAATACCCTCTTCCTCCAGAATGGTAAGGAAGGCGAGGACTACAACATGGTGAATGGCGTTCCGGTCCAGACGGGAACGACAACATCAGGCGATAAGATGATGACGGTGGCCAACAACCTCGACTACGATATCCTCTCGAATGGTATCGAACTCGGCGATCCGGAGAAGAATGCGGCAGCCGTTTCTGCCGGATATCCGGGTTTTGAGAAAGAGGTGGAGAACGCGTTAAAGGTATCGATGGAAGACTATTACGCACCTTACTACTATTCGATGCCGAATGAAGCTGAATCGAAATACCGCTCACAGCTTACGAGTCTGTCGGCTCAATTGCTTGCCAAACTGATTTTTGCTAAGCCGGCCGAATTCGAGAGTCTGTACAAATCCTCGGTTCAACAGTTCATGGATCAGGGAGGAAAGGCCGTACTGGACGATTACATCAAGAATTACGATGCGCAAAATGGTCAATGATTCGCTGGTTTCACTGTCCCGTCAAAGAAAAAGGCGAGGGAAAAGAACTCTGGATGACGGAAAAATATCATCCAAATAGTGACACCAACTCGGCGGATCGCTGGCCTGAGGCATTGGAGGTTTCCCATCATATGCACAATGTTTTGGTCGAAGGAGATTTCCAGTCCTATGTATGGTGGTATATCCGCAGGGGGGACGGCCCGATGAAAGAGGACGGTACGAAAAGCAAGTGCAGCTATAATATGGCTCATTTCTCAAAATTTGTTCGTCCTAGTTATGTTCGGGTTGATGCAATAAAAAATCCCGACACTGACGTTTACACATCCGCATATAAAAGCGACGATAAGGTTGTTATTGTTGCAATTAACAAGGGAATTAAGTATTACGACCTTTATGGCTGATTATAACGGTGGTACGACTTCATGAAGCGGAGACAGGTGCAATAATATCCAACGCTGAAGTAAACTCCATCGGTGCGGACTGTACCGGTACCGGATATCGACAGTAATGGCTTGTCGGTATACTTAATCTTGGGGTTCCCAGTTGGACGGAATCGGTGTATTTTCCGACCAGCTGACTTCTGCTATACCCGTTTGTTGTCGCTCGAAAACCGGATTTCCTTGTAGTGTAGAGGGTCCGGTTTTTCATGTGATGAATTACTTTTGATATGAAGTAACCGCTCTAAGAGGAGAGGGGGACGTTTTTGAATTGGTGAACGATGAGGGAGGGGAGGTAGAAACGGATGGACAAGCTTCTGAAGCAGATCGAGGAAGCGAGACACAACATGCATCAATTAACCGGGCGATACAGCCTGAGTGCTCCACAAGTGGTGGAACAGTCGCAAAAGTTGGACGGTTTGCTAAACACCTATTATTTGGTGAAGGCGAGCAAAGCATATGAAAAATTTCATTTATCGGCAAATTTCTATTCTTGGGACAAGTTGTCGCGACGACAGGCGTGATGAGAAAGGCTGCTAATCCTCAAGATCATGCTTAAACTTGAAGATCTTCCCGTAGGGTATCCCGCGGTCTAAAAAAGCTTGTGTCTGGCGCTCTCCCTTGGAAATATCAAAATCAATGACTGGATTCATAAATCCCTGGAGTATTCTCACGGGCAGCTCCTAACCTTCTTGTTTTCCACACAGGAATAAAGTGTAAAAGCGGCTCTTTTAACGGATATAAAAATAAACTCAGGCTGGTTCTGCATGTTTAGCGGAACCAGCCTTTATTTTTACCTTTATATTTGATTTAAACTTTTACAAGGGATTTCCTCTACTTGTTCCAATCGGAGATCATTTGTAACAAAAACATCTGCTTGCGCAATGATGGCAGATGCGATCACAAGTGCATCCGGAGTTTTCATTCCGTATTTTCCTCGTAGGTAAGCGGCCCGTTCGGCCACTGCATGGTCAACGGACACAACCGAAAGATTTGGAAAATGAGCAAAGAGGAGCTTGTACTGCTTTTCTAAAGCGAGGTTTCCATCGCGAATTGGTTTCACGAAGATCTCGGTCAATGAAATGGTCGAAGCAACGGCAGAAAAGGCCCCTTCCTCAATTTGCTCGAGCAGCCCCTTCGCTTTCTCACCAAATTCAGGATGCTGCTCAATCACATAAATAAAAATGTTTGTGTCCAACGCGATTTTCTTAAACGAAGAGAGGGAGGAGGCGTTCACCAATTTTCTCGCTCCTTCCGAACATAATCATGACTGGGTTCATCGATCCATAATTCTTTTCCAAGTCCCCAAAGTTTGTCGGCGAACGACTTTGGTTTTGGCATGACAATGATTTCGTCTCGAACCTCGTCATACTGCCATAATAATTTATCGCCAACTGCTAATTTCGCCTTCACGCGTATTTCCTCTGGAATCGTAATCTGATACTTCGTCCGAATTTCGCTTTCCAATTTAATATTATGTTCCATATCACACCGTCCTCATATCCGTCTTACTATTATTCATTTTATCACACTTACAGAAATTTAATCCAACCTTAAGAACGAATGACAAAACACGACACGGAAGAATTTTTCGGTTTATGACCCGGAAGAGGACCGGCTGACACTTTGGAAAGACCGCTACCTCGAGTTGGAAATAACAGGAGATCGGAAGTGCGATGAATTTGAATTTGGAGCAAGTCGAACCTAGTGACCCCGTGCAGCTGCGTGCAGCTCGCAGTGCAAAGATCGTCCGGATACGCGGAAAGGGGAAAACGGAAGGAACCGAGTACTTGTCGGCCGATGCAAGGGCTGCCCTGGCCGATTATTTGGAAGAGGAGCGTCAGCTGGATGCTTCGGATGAAACGCTCGCTTTATTCTTGAGTGCGAAAGGAACACCAGCGCGTAAAGCAGATGGCCGGCTGTATCCTCGCTCCATTAACCGCATCTTGGAACAAATCGGGAAATGGCACGATGCAGAGATGAAAGATCCGGAGCGCCACCTTTCACCCTTGCGGCCGCATAATTTGCGCCATACCTTTGCCAATGAACTCGCGAAACAGCCGGATGTGACGGAGCAAGATTTAGAACGGCTGCTGCGTCATTGCAATAAACGATATTTAACGATTTATACAAGACCGCCAGAAGCCACGTCGGCGGGGTTTGTTGAAAAGTTATATGAACTCCATTCTGTCTCATACTCGTATGAAGTTCATCGAAATTTTCAACTTCCATGGTCAGGATACATTGCTCCGAACCATTGATTTCCGTGTAATTAGCGTTAGATGGTTCTTTCGACTTGATTAAAAATATTGCCTGTTCTTGACTGACACCTAGGTGTGCCTGGTGCTCATGCGCAGGTCTCGGCAGCTTTAAGTCGAGGTGATCAGTATACCATTTTGCTGACTCTTCTGTATTAGTTGCTGGCAAATAGATACATTCTATTCTTTTTACAATTGTGCTCGTTCTGCCCGTCATTTTTTGCCTGTACTTTTCTTTAAGTAAATTGCAAACAATCTTTATCCCTGCACAATAAGAATAAGCAAACTTATGGGAATGGCGGGTATCCGAACTCCATACCAAGTTATTTTTCAAAATTTATGCTTCCGAATCCATGAGACCGATGAATTCCCGGATCGGCTGTCGTCTATATAAACGAAGGCATAAATGAACACAAACTAATTTGACGAAGAGGTGTTTTGAAAATGGCATTAACGTCCGCATTCATGAGCTTCAACCTGCCTGTAAAAAACGTAGAACAATCGAAAGCGTTCTTCACCGGACTCGGATTCGAGCTCAACCCGCAATTCCCCGACAACGAGAATTCGGTAGCCATCGTGATCGGCGACAACCTGCAGGTCATGCTGATCAATCAAGCATTCTTTAATACGCTCACGGAGAAGGAATCCGTCGATACGAGCAAGTATGCGCAGATGACGATCGCATTGGCCTTCGAGAGCCGGGAAAAGGTTAATGAAATCGTGAATACCGCGGTCTCCTTGGGCGGGAAATTGCACGCTGAACCTGAAGATCATGGGTTCATGTATCATTGGGGCTTCGTGGACTTGGACGGCCATCTGTGGGCCATTAACTACATGAACATGGATGCGGCACAAGGTTAAGGCTAACGGAGAGCACCTCGTACTAGGTTCAAAGAGAAAGACGCCGGGCATCTTCCCCGGCGTCTTCTTCGCGATGATTAGTTTTGTTCGGTATAGGCTTTGAAATTGTCCATGATCGCTTGCCAGCCTGCTTGCTGGAACTCGACGGGATTGGAGCTTTCCGCGTCGAACGTTTCAATGACCTTCGTCACATTCCCTTGATCGACGAAAGCAATATCCACTCTTCTTCCGTCTTCCATGGTGTAGCCGATCGCCTCATGCCGATTCACGACATCGTAGACGCCGCCAAAATCAAAGCCCATGCTGCCATCCTTCGCTTCCATCCGTGTCAGAAACTTGCCGCCGACCTGCAGATCGTTTTCGGCTCTTGGCGCATGCCAGTCCTCGGACGCTTGATTCCACTTCGTGATGTGGGACGGCTCGGTCCAATAGCGCCATACCTTCTCGACAGGGGCTTGAATGACGGTTTGCACGGTTACTTTCGTCGGTTGATTCGTTTCCATTTTAAATAGACACCTCTCTCATGATATTCGTCGTTTGGTTATTCTCAATGATATAGACGTAAGCCAATGACGAAATTCATCGGTCAATTCGCTCAGGCAGCCCAAATCGCGAAAATAATGGCGTATGAATGAAGTTTTGAACGTGCAGGATTTGATTTTCTTTGGTTTCGATGACGTGGATGCCCCAGGGTACCAGGCCAGAGCCCTCTTTGCCCGGCATATACTGGGCCAACGCCGGATAACCGCCATTCACCGTAATGGGCAAAAATCGCGAACCTTCGCAATGCCAGCGAGTAAGTGAATAGAAGGCGGACAAATCTTCCTTGCCGCGGATCCACATCTCGAAGGGCGGCATTGACATGCAGCCTTCCTCGTGGAACAACGCGACGAGTGCAGCAATATCGAATTGCTCGAAAGCCTCCACATACCGGGACAGCAGCTGCTGCTCCGGTTGAACGTCCATGCTGCTGAGCTCATCCGAGCGAAGCTGCGCCCGGTCCATCGTCTCTCGGGCTCTTTGCAAGGCGCTGTTCACCGCTGCCGACGACATCGCCAACGTTTCCGCGATCTGCTTGGAGGACCATTCAAATACATCCTTCAAAATGAGTACCGCGCGCTGCCGCGGAGGCAAGGTCTGCAGGAGAGCGATGAAGCACAGTTGAAGGGTTTCTCTGCGGACGAGCCGATCCTCCGGATTGCCCCCAAAGTCGGGAGACGGCCAGATCCAGGCAGAGTCGGGCAGCGTGTCGCGCGGCTCGACGATGGCGACGGCAGGGTCGAACAGGTCAACGGGAAGTGCGCGGCGTTTGGATTGTCTCAGCTTGTCCAAGCACAGGTTGGAGGCAATCCGATAGACCCAAGTTTTGAACGAGGAATCCTGTCTGAACGTGCTCCAGCTCTGCCAGACCCGAATGCTCGTCTCCTGAACGGCATCGTCCGCATCGTCCATGGAACCTAGCATTCGGTAACAGAACGAGGTTAAGCCCGGCTTCAAGCTTGCAAATAATGGTTCGTCAAATGCGGTCTCGTTCATCGTGGCCTCCCTTTACGATTTCCCCGAAGGGTGGTACCTTCATTATATGCAATGAAGCGGACAGCCTCAATCCGAATAAATAGGCAGGATTTAGTACTCATGGATAAATATTTTAGGAAGAGCGGACGGGAATCCTCCCCATTTCAATGGGGCAGATGAAAGTCCGCTTTGCCCCAAATCCCCCTTGTGGGGATCAGGGGTAAAATATTGCACCATCTGTATCTCCAAAATCATTGTATCTATTTGAATAAGTGCTCATTTCTAGTACACTATCTGTATGACAAAAGATCATATAAAGCATGCTAGAACATGCGTCTACAACGTCAATTATCACATCGTTTGGTCGGTTAAGTATCGCCGATCGGTATTGTCAGCAGAGATCGAAGCTTATCTTAAAGAATTGTTCCAAGAAATTGCACAAGCAAAAGAATTTGAAGTGGTCATGATGGAGGTGGGAGAAAAAGACCATATTCATGTTTTTGCGTCTGCACATTCCAAAATAGCCCCTCCTACATCGTTAAAATGTTAAAAGGTATCTCTGCAAGAAAACGGTTTCTGAAGTTCCCCTATTTGAAAAAGAGATTATGGGGCGGGCATCTCTGGAACAGCAGCTTTTTCATTGAAACCATTGGTTCGATCTCCGAACAAGCGATAAAGCAGTACATCGAAAAACAAAAGAAAGGGGACGGCTGATGCAGAGAACCTATAAATTCCGCTTATATCCGGCCAAAGAAGAGCAAGAGAACATTCATTTTGCGCTGGAACGCTGCCGTCTCCTCTACAATCGCTTGCTCGCCGAACGAATCGCTGCCTACAAGCAAACAGGGCAGAGCTTGACCTATTACGAACAAAAAGCAACGTTGCCAGAGAGAAAAAAGTACATACCCGAGCTTAAAAACGTTCACTCCCAGGTTCTTCAACATGTGGTGGAACGGCTGGATAAGGCGTACCAGACCTTTTTTCGCCGCATCAAAACTGGCGAAAAAGCAGGCTTCCCGAGATTTAAACCGGAAAGTCGGTACAACTCCTTTACCTACCCGCAAAGCGGATTTTCCATAGAGGGAAAGCATCTTCGGCTTTCCAAGATCGGCGATGTGCGAATCCGACTTCATCGACAACCGCAAGGCAACATCAAGACCTGTACGATCATGGTCAAGAACGGCAAGTATTACGCCTGCTTTTCTTGTGAAGTCGAGAACGTACCTCTTCCCGCGTCAGAAAAACAGATCGGCATTGATCTTGGCATCTTGAGGCTTGCGGTCACATCAGACGGAGAGCGGATTGAGTCGCCGCAGTTTCTACGTAAAAGCGAAGACAAGCTGAAACAAAAGCAGCGAGCCGTCTCGAAGAAAAAACGCGGTTCTAACCGCCGACGCAAAGCGGTGCGCGAACTCGCCAGACTTCATGAGAAGGTAGCCAATCAGCGCAAGGATTACGCTCATCAAGTATCGCGAAAGCTGGTCAATGAATATGGGTTGTTCGCTTTTGAAGATTTGAATATACAAAGGATGGTCAAAAACCATCATCTGGCCAAAAGCATTGCAGACAGCGGATGGAATGGGCTGGTTCAATTCGTGACGTATAAGGCTGAAAGCGCCGGTCGTCAGGTTGTTCAAGTGAATCCTTACCGTACCTCGCAACGTTGCTCAAATTGTGGTGAAATCGTCCCCAAATCACTCGCTGTTCGTGTCCATCAATGTTCTTGTGGATACACGGCAGATCGTGACGAAAATGCAGCAATTAATATATTGAATCTAGCTTTGAAGAACATATAGTAAGATATGCAAAAGTTATAGTTGATTGGGTACACCATCTTTTACCTCATTTTATAATAAAGATTTCACTTTTTTCTTAATTGTTTCGAAAAAAGTTTTACTTAGAACACCAGTATAGGTTATTCTATTCCTTGTGCTTAAACAACATAAAGGAGTCCAATAACATGAATGAACGCCGTATCCAATCGGAACAACAAATTATCACTGACAAAGACTTTGAATATGCAATCAAAGAAGAAACCTTCGTTAAAGTGATGCAAAGCGGAATGCAAATCAGACCAGTGTCAACAATTGCCGGTTACAGCCAAGCAGCAATTAGAATGAAGGACGGCAGCATCGTACACAGAAACGCTAATTCGTTCTTTGCAATTGCTGAATAAGAGCGTCTTGCATAATTATTTAAGTAAAACGATCTAAATGATCGTTTTCTTTTTTTAGGAATGAATAAAACTGCAGGTCTTATGGTTGGAGTAAGCGTGGCGCATATTCGAGCGAAAAAAAGTAATGGCGCATTCTTTTGGGTGCGCTTATTTGATATTTAATACTGTAGAACTTGATCCCGGAAGCGTCCTATAAACTGGAAACGTTTAGCCTTGTTTTTTTGAGAAAATTTTGGGACAATGTTGAATGAAATTTTACTAGTGGTCCGCAGCGAGAGGATACTTTCTCCGAGAGATGTGAATCGGGTTTACCAACAGCTCAAAGCTTGAACTTGTTTCAGGCTTTTTTTCTATACATATCAACTTCATAGACCAGGAGAGAAAAATGAGAAACATCAGATTATTAGGGGTACTTTTTTTCGCTTCAGTTATTTTGTTCTCACAGCTTCCACTGCAGTCCGCGTCTGTTGTCCGGGCGGAGGCTGTTACAGGTGATCCGCGTCTGGATGGCGTTATGGTTCTCTATGTGGATAATCCCAAAGCCTATGTAAACCATCAGTTTATTCCCGTAGATGCGGGAGACGGCCGGATTGCTCCGCTTGTGAAACAAGGCAGGACCTTGGTGCCCGTCCGGTTTGTATCGGAGAATTTTGGAGCAACCGTGGAATGGGATTCCGCTAAAAACGGCGTCGAGATTGTACGGGATGAATTGATGATTCAGCTTTTTTTGGGCGAATCAATGATGGGAATTAACGGTCTTGGCAAGGAAATGGGAGCGGTACCTGAATTGATTTTAGGCAGAACCTATGTCCCGTTCCGGGCGATTGCCGAAGCATTGGGCAAACAAGTCTATTGGGAGAGCGGGCTCATTATGATAAGTGATCGGCCTATAACAAAAGAAGGCAATGAAGATTTGATCCAAGGTCTTCTGAGCATGATGAAGGTGGAGAAGAAGCCTGATCCGGCGAAGCCGTCGCCTCTTCCGGACAAGTACCCTGTAATGCTGGAAACTTCGGGTCCGGGTACCGTGCTGCTTCAGGATAAAAAGGTTTATTATAACGATGGATTTGACAAGAGCAAAGGCTTATTTGTTTTTACATACGGACAGGAAGGGCAGAAGAAGCGCATCACTCAAGATACGACATCGTCCATGAATATTGCAGGGGACTGGATTTATTATGTCGTTCCGAATACGGCCGGCTCCTATGGCGGCAAGAATCCGATTAAAAAAGTGAAAAAAACGGGCTCAACGCCGGTTACGATTACTACGGACTACCAGATTGACGAAGTTGTCGTCAGTGGGGACTGGATTTATTATGTATCTAACAATTACAGCACGAATACGGCTATTTTAAAACGGGTGAAGACAAACGGTTCAGGCAAAAAGGTGCTCCAGCAGCTGAAGGACGGTTATATTACGAACGTGCAAGTGAGCCAAGGCTACCTTTATTTCTTGAAAAAGAGCTTCTGCGGCTATGGCAAAGAGTGCAGCCTGGTCTACCGGATGAAGCCGGATGGCACCTCTTTGAGCGCTGTGAATACAAAGGAATATGCGGTCAGTATGCAGCTGGCCAACGGCAAGATCTACTACAGCCGTTTCCATGAAAATTTAAGAGACGACAGTAAGGATTCCATGCCTATCGATCTGTATTCCATGGAGATGAATGGAACCAAAGTAACGAATATCAGCAAAAACGCCATGAATCCTAATGACCTTTACTTCATCGAAAAATTTAAAGTGCACGGGGATTGGATCTACTTCGGCAAGTGGGACGGTCTCTATAAGATGAGGCTGAATGGCACGTCTATGACGAAGCTGGCGGATGTCAGCAATCCCTTTAATATTAATGTAATAGGCGAATGGATATATTTCAGGAATACTGCAAATGCCCACCGCGTAAAAACGAACGGTCAAGAGCACAAGACCTTGTTCTGGTAGGAATAATAAACCCGGAAGACAGGGCCTCCTTCGAATCAAGAGGAGCCTTTCTTCCGGGTTTATGCTTTTACCCGTTTAGTTCTGTACCACGATCCAAAGGCCGCCGACGACTTCCTGGCGCTCGTTCAGCTGCGAGATCTCGACGACCTGCAGGTCGCCGGGCCGGGCTGTCGAGGCAGCCGAAACGGTAAGCACCGCTCTTCGTACTTCCCCGGGCTCCATGCCGACTGATTTGAGCCGCGTACGCTTCGGTTCAACCGCCTGCCCGAGAAGCCCCATCGGCGGCCGGCCGTCCTGCTTCTCCGGCTCCGAGACGTCCCGGACCGGGATTCGCTCCTCAACGTCCACACGGACGGACCGCAGCTTAACGGGCGAGAACTGCGCAAAGCCGCAGCCGACCGCGCCGCGCAGCCATTCAAGCTGCCTCTCGTCATCCGCCAAAACCTGCCTTGCGTTCAACGTGAATACCGCACGCTCCTGCTCGGGGTTAACCAGTGCAAAGGCAAAAGAAAATTGCTTCAGCTGCATCTTCTGAAGATTAACGACGCTAATATTCCGCTGGGCGACATGCCGGTCGCCGACGACGTCGAAGATAGCTCCATTCTTGTAGCCGTCCGGCGGAATCGTCAAATTGACCCGGGCGAGCAGGCAGCGGTGACCGGCATCGGCCGGGCTTGGATTCCAGGGGAACTGGATGACGGCCTGGCTGTAGCCGCTGATCGTAAGAAAGCCGGCGCCGATCGGCGTGGCGGTCAATGGCGTGAAGGCGGTCGACGGATCGGCGACGAAGCCTTCCACGTAGGCGTCGACGGCATCGATGCCGCCGGCGTTGGTCACTTTTATTTTTAATTGATTCGTATCCCCTGCTACAGCTGTGCCGCCCTCGACGCCATCCGGCTTAATAATCGAAATATCCGGGCTTACCCAGAACGGAAGGCCCGCAGCGAGCGGCTCGGAGCCGTTATCGGCGGGATGGGTTCTTATATATAAATAGGTAATGCCGTCAAAAGGGTTCTTGTCGTCTTCACGGCCGGGATGGCCGGTATTGGCATTGCTTCCTGGCATTTCAGCCATAGTTGCCAGACCTCCTCTTTCGTCTTGTCGGACGGAATCTTATCGTTCAAAAAGCTTCGAATCTTGTCAACAGCTAAGTCACGTATTCCGTCTTGACAGGGTTCGATGTTTCCAGATCGTTAAGGGCCTTCCAAGTTTTCCAGCCGTAGCCGCGGTCGCCGTCCAGATTGAAATCCGGCATCTTGTCCATTCGCTCGCTGATCAGCCGGACGCAGAAGTTGATTGCACTGCCGAATTGTCCGGTATGCCATGTCTCCTGGTCGACCGTATGCGTGAACGTCATGCCCGGGCCATACGCCTCCACGCAGTCATGCAGCAGCTCGACAACCGGATTGATCGGGAAGCTGCCGCTGATGAAGGTTTCGGGAAACACGCCGTGGAACGGAATCGGAGCCGGCTCCGCATGCTGCTGTTCCTGGGCCGTGACCGGGTAGATCAGATGGTGGTTGGTCGGTCCGAACAGACCGTGAGACTCCTGCTTGCGCGGATATTGCGAGAAGTTAGCGAAGCCGCCCCCTGTCATGTGGGCGAACGACGTGTTCAGCAGCGCCTTGCCCCACGGCATTTTGTCCAGGTCGCGCGGCTCCGGGAAGAGATATCCGCCAAGCACAAGCATGAAACGGAGGTTGTCGTAAATCTCCCAAAGTCCTTTCTGAATCTGATAGATCAGCCATTTGAGCAGGCCGATCGCTTCGACGAACGGAAGACTAATAATCTCGTGCGCATGTGTGATAATCCAGGTGATCGTATAGGAGATGACGTCGGCCAGCCATTTGGCAAAAGCAAATATAGCCGCAAAAATCGCCCCTATGCTGAACCCGCCGCCACCGCCGCCGCCGCTCGGAGGAGAAGGGAAGCCGCTGGTGTAGTCGTTAACGAGATTAATGGTAGCGCTACCAGGAGGAGGTACAGGGGTCGGCTTCTGGGCGTCGCTGATCGTCGTCGAACGCTCGAACCATTTTAGCCAGAGCCTGTAGGTCGAGTCCAGGTCGGCGCCATTCATCCAAGTGGGGTGCTTGATATCGCCATACGTTTTCTCCATCGCCTTGACGAGAAGGTCCTGTAGCTTGTCCGGAAGCTTGCCGTCCGGAAATTCGACCAGTCTGTAGTAGTAGCTGCCCGAGATGGCGTTCGCGACATACTTGTCGTCAGCCGTCAGGTTCAGGCATTTTTTGAGGCTGGAGCTGTCCGTATAGAAGCGCCGCGCATAGGCGTCGATCCAGTTTTCGACCAGCTTATGTCGGTGCCAATGGGTGCGGAATGGTCCCCCTGTAATGGCGTTGACGAAGGGATGTCCGACCACGTCGGTGCCGATATGGCTGGCATAGCCAAGGCAATAACGCATCAAATCTTTGTCGCCTTCCGCCAGCGCCCACATATTAGAGAGAAATTGGCCGGTCCGGCGGTAATGCAGAAAGTCGAACCAGTACCATTCGTCCTCGGGGGCTCCTTGCTGTACCTTGGGATAGAACGGATAGAAAAAGTCGATATTGTCGGTCGCCACCTTGGCCGCTGCATTCAAAAGCGTGTCGGCGGCGAGTCCGGCGGTCGCTTTGATCTGGGTGAACAGCCCCTGAAACAGCGCTTCGTCCACGGCTGCAACGGCGTCTTCAATGTCATCGACCACCGGCTCGATCGTCGTTTCATAGAAGTCCCGGATCGGCTCCAGGGCATCGTACACGCCAAAAATAAAATTAACGAGCTCATCGAGAGGCGTACCGTATTCTTTTAGGGAGAAAAACAGAAAATCCGGGCCGATGCTGCCGAACGCGGCATACGGATTGCACGGCTCCGAGCGGAGCAAATCCGCCAAATCAGGCTTTTCCTTCAGGAGAGGCCTGCTGAGGCGCTGCTGCACGATAAGGTGAACAATTGAACTTGGCATGAAACGAACCTCCTTGTCCGGGCTTCCGGACATATGATTGGTGCAGAGTGGTATTGCGCTGGCAGCTTGGTGGAAGTGGGGCAGCATCTTGTTGAAGGATTGGTTAACCTGGAGAATGATGAAGGATGATGAAATGGGTGTTGTGGCGGATGTAATGTAACAAATGTAGTATCCCATAGAAAAATAAACAAAACATGGGAATTAGGAAGGAATATTCCAGATAGGCTGCTTGTTCTACTATAAGTCCTAGGAATGGGGGAGTACTTTCCTTGGAAGCATGCCGAATTGCCCAATTGGGGATCATGGGACGAAACCGGTATGATCCCCAATACGGTAAACTCGTTTTGCGAAAGGAAAGGAAATGTCTAAAATAGATATGAATTTACCACTAATTATTCAGGTATCGGCGAGAAAAGAAAACATTCACAATAGATAGTGTAAGCGCTTCCGGGTATTGCGGACGCTCGTAAACTTTTTTATTTCACCTCACAATAAAACCTCGTTTCTTTAGTATCCAATCGGCTAAGGCCATCGCCTGCCAGCGATGGTCTTAGCCGTTAACAGTTCTTTTATGCCAAGGGTGAAAGGGGAATTTCATTTCAGCATGAATATTCATAAAACGACAGAACGGTACCAGTCAGCAAAGGAGCAACTGCAAAGTTGGATGGACGTACGTGATATGGATCGGGCCAATCTAGCTGCCGAGATCGAACGCTGCCGGATAGAACTGAACAACCTGGGTACGCTTCTGGGTGAAATCCACCCGAATGTGCTGGAAAAGTCACGGCAACTTGACGAGTTAATTCTGCAGCATATGGTAGGGATCTAGGAGAATATGAAGCAGATAATACAGCGGCAATTCAGGGCATTAATCACGTCCCGGACTGCCGCTGTTTTTGTTGTACCGGTACTAGTCAAAGTTGGTACTTTTTGGTTATCCATATTCGATCCATAATGATGGAGGGTTGCAACCACACAAAATTAAAAATTTGGAGGGTTTACGAAATGAATGATACGGAGGGTTTTATGATGAAAACTTGGAAAGGTTTGTTGTTAACGCTGATGATTGCCGCTGTTGCTCTAATATCTGTTGTTCCTTCTTCTTCGGTTTTCGCGAGAATGTCGGAGGATCCGATCATTGACGGAGGAGGCTATGACGGAGGAACGGGAGGAAGCACGGGAGGAAGCACTTCGTCTTCATCCACGATTCTAACGATTCCATCTTTAACCGCAGAGTCTACTTGGCAAAGCTCCAACGGCGGCCGCTACATGTACACACGTGCTACATTGCAGCGTTCGGGAGCTCTTGCCGGCCAACTGGATGTCGTGACTCGTACAAAAAACAACGTTAAACTAACCGGATTTACCGGCGGAGTGTTCATTTTGCTTCGCACAGCGGACGGTGCTGTCATCGGCGTAACCGATCAGAAGAAATTCGGCGTAGACGGACAATGGATCGGCCGTTACGACCGCACGGATTACTGGTCCTGGTCGTTCAGCCCGGAAGTGGCCGCAGCTACTGCTTATATGGAAATCATCCAACAGCACTCTGCAAAAGAGCTGGATGACCAGCTGGCTTACTGGCAAAGCACGGTATGCGGCAACTTGGACCGCCTAGGTTTGCCGAAGCCGCCTTACGGCTGCCCATAATAATACAATGCGGATAAAGTACCGGCCATCCCATGCCCGGTCCGGTACTAGTCAAAGTTGGTACTTTTTGGTTAGCGATACTCGATCCATAATGATGGAGGGTTGCAACCACACAAAATTAAAAATTTGGAGGGTTACGAAATGAATGATACGGAGGGTTTTATGATGAAAACTTGGAAAGGTTTGTTGTTAACGCTGATGATTGCCGCTGTTGCTCTAATATCTGTTGTTCCTTCTTCTTCGGTTTTCGCGAGAATGTCGGAGGATCCGATCATTGACGGAGGAGGCTATGACGGAGGAACGGGAGGAAGCACGGGAGGAAGCACTTCGTCTTCATCCACGATTCTAACGATTCCATCTTTAACCGCAGAGTCCACTTGGCAAAGCTCCAACGGCGGCCGCTACATGTACACACGGGCTACACTGCAGCGCTCGGGAGCGCTTGCCGGCCAGCTGGATGTCGTGACTCGTACAAAAAACAACGTTAAACTAACCGGATTTACCGGCGGAGTATTCATTTTGCTTCGCACAGCGGACGGTGCCGTTATCGGCGTAACCGATCAGAAGAAATTCGGTGTAGACGGACAATGGATCGGCCGTTACGACCGCACGGATTACTGGTCCTGGTCGTTCAGCCCGGAAGTGGCCGCAGCTACCGCTTATATGGAGATTATCCAACAGCACTCTGCAAAAGAGCTGGATGACCAGCTGGCCTACTGGCAAAGCACGGTATGCGGCAACTTGGACCGCCTAGGTTTGCCTAAGCCGCCTTACGGCTGCCCTCAATAAAATTCCAGCATAGGAGGAGGGAATTGACGGAATGAGTCAACATTTTGATATCATTGTGGTTGGTGCGCGGGTCGCGGGCTCGGCGCTTGCCTACGAGCTGTCGAGGTCCGGCTACTCGGTACTGCTGCTGGATAAAAGCCGATTCCCGAGCGACACGCTTTCGACTCATAATTTTTACGGAAACTCGCTGGCGATGCTGGAGGAGATGGGGATTTTGCCTAAGCTGCTGCAGACCGGCACCCCGACCTACAAGCGGGCGGTCATCCGGTTCGAGGATGCCGTCATTGACGGAGAGTTTCCGGAGTCTGACGGGAGGGCGGAGTGCTTGTGCATCAGGCGCACCCATCTGGACGATCTGATGTTCAAGCATGCGTCTTCGCAGCAGAGCGTTACCGCTATGGAAGGCTTTCGCTTGACGGATGTCATTCGTGACGGCGGGACGGTCACGGGGATCGAGGGCATCGACCGGAACGGAATCAGACAGCGGTTTTACGCGAAGCTGGTCGTAGGCGCGGACGGTCGCCGCTCTACGCTCCGGGATTTGGTGAACAGCAAATGCAAGCTGGCCGTTCCGACCGATTATGCGTCTTATGTCGGATATTACGAGGGCTACAGCCAGAACGGCGAGCTTCACGCGGAGCTTTACAAAATGAATGACAAATTAAGCATTGTATTCCCGACTAGCGACAATCTGTATGTAGTGGGCGTCATGTTCCCACTCGACAGCGCCGAGTGGGTGGAGAGGTTTAAGCAGTCGCCGGAGCTGGCCATGCAGGAGTGCATCGAGAGCGGTTTTGCGGGTTCCCCGCTCCAGGAGCGGATGCGCCAGGCATCACTAGTCGGGCGGGTCCGAGGACTGCTCGGTTACGATAACGACTGGCATGAAGGGATGGGAGCGGGGTGGGCGCTTACAGGAGACGCCCTCTCCTTCAAAGACCCGGCCGTCGGGCAGGGCATGCAGGATGCGCTCTTCGGCGCCCGGATTTTGACCGATGTGCTGACCAGCTTTCCCGATTGGAGCCGAAGCTGGAAGGAGATGGCGGCAAGCTATGAAAGGCTGATGGAAGAAAAAATGATGTTTCACTTCCAGCTGGCATGCCAATATACAAAAAATGCGCCGTTTACCCCGGAGCAAATGGCCGTTAACCGCCTGATCGCCTCCGATCCGATAGCGACGAAGGCATTCCTCGGCATCTACAACCGCGCGACGGAGCCGCTGCAATTCGCGCAGGTCCTTGCGGACTTGGCCTCCGGATGCCGGCAATAAATACATGAGAAACCCGATGCTACTTGGCATCGGGTTTTACCGTTTCGCTCGCATTTCCGTATTCCTTCACAGAGCGCCAGGCATCCGCCTCGTCGAAACGGCTGTCCTCTCTCCCTATCGGTCCGGAAGGAGGAGGCGTCATCACCTGCTCTTCTACCGGCCGATGGTCTGACGGCCCGGTATCATCGGAATGCCCAATACAGCGGGATGCCGTAGGAAGCGCCTGCAGACGCTCGAATTCGATATCTTCTCCGCATACCTCGCATTTTCCGTAAATGTCCGTTTTCAGAAGCTCCAGGGATTGGTTGACTTCCTCCAGCCGCTCGCCGAGCGACGCATCGATCGCCATATCCCGGCCTTTCTCGAACGTTTCCGTTCCAAGATCGGCAGGATGATTATCGTAAGAAGACAATTCGCCCGATGTGTCTTTAAGCGAGCCGCCAAGCTCCCCTTCGGATTCCTGATCTCTTTCGAAATGAGCCGTCAGATCCTTTTTCTCCTCCATAAGCTGCTCCTTTAGCTCTTTCAGCTGTGCTGGCGTTAAATCCGGCATCTTGAACTCCCCTTTCAGAAATGAGCTTTCTTGTTCTTACCCATTTACGGGGGAAGGTGACGCAAGAGGTGCCGTTTAGGCATGGCATCGTTAGTATTTTTTAAATAAGGGTAAATAGTATAAAAAGAGCAGACGAGGTGGCTGAGATGGAGGCGTATGGAGCCATATTCATAAAGCTGGCTACGGCGTTCGCCGGACTTTGGTGCATGACGCGCCTGCTTGGAAAGAGGGAAATCTCGCAGCTTTCGCCCTTCGACTTCATATCGGCTATGGTGCTAGGCGATCTCGTCGGCAACACGATTTACGATGAGAAGGCATCGGTATGGATGCTTATTTTTGCACTGGCGGTCTGGGCGGGTCTCTCTTATTTATTCGAAAAATTGCTGGAATTCGGGAAGTCATTTCGCAGGCATCTGGAAGGCAAGCCGGAGCTGCTGATTGTGGACGGCGAAATTGATATGGCTATGCTGCGCCGTAACAATATGTCGTTTGACGAACTGAGGATGATGCTTCGGCAGCGCGATGTGTTCTCCGTGAGCGATGTAGCGTATGCGGTGTATGAGACGAACGGGGCACTCAGTATTTTGAAAAAATCGGACTTTGAATCCGTGCGGCGCAGCGATCTCGAGCTTCCTTCATCGGCCGTAAGCCTGCCGCATGCTCTGGTCGAGGACGGGGTACTGCGGCCGGACGGGCTGGCTGTCATTGGCCGGGACGAGAAGTGGCTGGTGCAGGAATTGAACTCGCTCGGTTATGCGGATTTTCGTTCGGTTGCGTTCGCGGAATGGACAACGGAGGGCGAGCTCAAGGCGGTTTCGCGCTACGAAGGCGGAGGCTACCGAAAGGCCAAATCAGAAAGGGAGGTATCGTTATGAATTACGAGGAATGGAAGCGGCGGATCGAACGGATCGCTCTTCGGATTCAAGAGATCGGCGGCCAGGTTCATGAGCTCGTTATCGAAGAGCCGGCAACGGAAGCGCAAATTGTGGAGGTTGAACGGAAGCTGGGTTTCCCGCTGCCAACAAGCTTTAGAAGCACGCTGCTGGAGTTTTCTTCCCATTTCAGTTTCAGCTGGTTTTTACCTGACGACTTTAAGTTATCTGGAAAATGCCGCAAAGTTTGCGGAGGTTCGCCTCATTGGGGGCTGCATTTGCTCCAGCTGCTGGACGAGGACAGAAGAAATTGGGCCAGCAAGGTGTTCTCGAATAAAGAAGATGAATACGACGCCGTCTGGCACGATAAATTGGCCTTTCTGGCTGTAGGCAACGGCGATTACATGGCGTTTGACCGGAACGGAAGCGACGATCCTCCGGTCGTGTACCTCAGCAATGACGATGGGGACGGCCACGGATACAAAATGGGGGACAGCTTTCACGATTTTATCGAGAAATGGTCGAAGATCGCTTTTGTCGGCAACGAGGATTGGCAGTGGATGCCTTTTACATCGGACAAAAGCAGCGGCATTGAACCTGACGGGGAAGCGGCGCAGGAGTTTAGGGCTTGCTTGAGGCTGGATTTATAGCGGAGCGGCAGGTACTAGAGAAGGATAGAACTATTCCATTCCTTTGAGTCGCCTTATAATTTAATGGTGGGCGACTGTGAAGGAGGAGCATCGATTGCTAAAGCTTTTTGTACCTGTGTTGATTTCATTAACGTTATCGATGATTTATTGTATGAAGTTTAATAAGAGTCAAACCATCACCAAATTAATGATAGCTGGATCAGTAATTAATGTGGTTAGTCTGCTATTAGGGACGGTTTGGTTCTGGTCTACTGTATCTGATGGATTGGCGCAATTGGTACAGGGGGCTATATATGGCGTAAGCTTTTTTTGTCTCTTATTTCTTAATCTAATTACGGTTTTAATGATGAAAAAGAATTACCGTCAATAAATAAATTAAACAGACATTCGGGAGCGCTCTTGTCCATTTCAAGCGGTACGATCGTCTACATGGTGTTAGTACAGCTTTTCTTTTAGCTTTATTGAGCATAAAAAAACCGCATTCTTATGAGAATGCGGTTTGTCTGTTTACAGCATTATTAAAAATTATTGTAAATAACGTCGGCCGTTACTTTCCCGCTCGTGACGTCTCCCGAGGTGAAGCCGGATACCGTGTTGCCGACTTTAAATTCCTTGCTTACCAGCTGCTCGGAAGGATCCGGAGCCGTCGGGCCCGTGATGCCGTAAGTCGTATTTTCCGTTACCGTCACCCACAGCTCGCCGATTCGGAAGCTTTGGCCGTCGGCGCTTACCTCTTCAATGACACCGTCAATGTTGACCCGATGCTTAGCCGAAGTGGCCGGTCCCGGACCGTTATTTTCAACAACTCCGCCGCTTGGGTTGTTCGTAGCCGGATCAGGGGCAGTACCGCTTCCATTCTGGTTTACCGCATAAATGCTCAAGGTTAATACCGCGCAAGCCGCAAAGCTCGTTGCCCAGATGACTACCTTGTTTTTCTTTACCGCCGGATTAGCTGTTTTCATAGAAATCTCTCCATTTCGTTTATCGTTATTTATTTGTTTGTGCCTTTCCAGGTTTAAGCGTTCAAGCGTACGTTCTTGAAAGTCTTCGCTCGTTTTCAATTTGGACATGGCCGATTGATAACTCGATTTCTTCATCTTCACAAATCACCACCTATAACTTCTTTAAGCTGGTTGCGCCCGCGAGCAAGCCAAGTGCCTACCGTAGCCGGTTTGGCATGAAGAATGTCAGCTATTTCTTCCAATGAGTAACCCTCGTAATAATGCAGATGGATCGGGACCCGATATTTTTTATCCAGTGATAATACAGCCTGCATGACCATATAGTCGTCCACCGGCAGGTAAGACAGGTTGTCCGGTATGGGATTACGGCTTCTAAACCAGCCCGTTTTGAGCAGGTTTTTGCATTTATTGATCGTTGTCCGGATTAACCAGGCTTTCTCATGATCAGCGCTAGCGAAGACGGGGGATTTCTGGAGATAGGCCAGGAATACTTCCTGTGCGACTTCTTCCGCGTCGGCAACGTTTTTGAGATAAGCGAAGGCTATCCTGATCAGGCTGTCGGAATAGTTGACAACGGCTTTGCGGACGGATTCATTGAGCTCATATGAATCGATCACCAAATGTCCCCCTTTCACTAGTAATACAATTGAGGAGGCCGTTATTTTTCACGGTGTAAAAAAAGTTTAGAAAAATTGCTTTAAAAAGGGGAGCGCCGCGCTTTCTATCAGTATGTCCGTCTGCCGATAATGGCAACAGTCCGCGGGTTAGAAGTAAACAAAAAGCCGTTTGGACGAATGCAAAAACAGCGGCAGCCAGGGACGTGAACATCAGTCCTGACTACCGCTAACAAGGATCTTCTAAGATTGTCATTTTATTTTTTCACTATTTAAAGAGATATTTATAATAGGCCGGGAATTCCCGTATTATGGAGTAAATATCTCTAAACTCAAAGATTTTGGCGTGAGCTGAATACACTTCATCAAGATCCATTTTTCTAAACGCTAATTTTGTCCTGGATACATGAAAATATTGGGTAATAATCATAACGGAATCTATTTTTAATTCATTCATAATCTTGCTGGTATTTTGGGCGGTCATGTAGGAGTTGTACCCGTTACTATCCTCTATAATTTTATCTTCCGGTATTCCTTTTTCTATTAAGTAAGACTTCATAACCGTTGCCTCATCGAAACCTTCCTTGCCAATACCGCCGCTTACAATGATATTAGTAAAATAGCCTCGATTATAAAGTTCTACGGATCTATCTAATCTAGCTTTTAATCGCTCAGAAGGCTGTCCATTAACTTCTACTTTATTTCCTAAAACTACAGCTGCATCGACAGATTTCAATTCATCATTTAACCCATCTATGATCACGAAAGTAGTGTGAATGATAAACCAGATGATAAAAAGACCTGCTGATACTATTAAAAATCGTTTAATGGTAACAAAGTTCAATATTTCACCTGCATTCTTTCATTTCATATATCATTTGTTTCTAATTCATATTCGAATATACTCTTCAGTTCACTGTCTTCAATAATATATTTTATTTCTGATCTGGTAACATAAATGTTCTTCCTATCATATTGTATTCGCACTTCTGATTTATCCTTTAATCTAATAACAATTCCTGAAATTATGCTGGGATCTGCTGTATTGATCGATTTTATTGATTCGGGTGATATTGAATTATATATATTAATGATTCTTTCAGCCTGTTCTTTACCTAGATCTATATCAATATGTTTATATGTCGAATTAATCAATATGACTTTGCTCATCTTAGTGCTATCAATTTGCTGTTCATTAATCTTCTGATGCAATGAAAGACTTTCCATAAATTTTTTTTCTGAATCGTCAGTTAAGAACGAGAATATCACATAAGCAGAAAATATAATGAAGACAGCAGCTAAACCAATTATAATTTTGTTATAGATTGTATTCATCACTTGCCCCCATTTCTTATATCTCCGTTAGTCCAGACGCTGCTCCGCTTAGTTCAACAGACCTTTATTTTTTACCAGATTGTCTGTTTCATGAATGAGATCACGTAACATGTTCAAGGCCTGATCCAAACCGGTTTGATCTTCTGTGACCAAGGTCAATATGTTATTTATTCTATAGGAGTAATTGTCTGGCACCATGCAAAATGAATCGGCGATGGCAGCAGCTCCTTTTTCATTCATCCAGTAAGTTTCGTTAAGTGCAAACAAAACCTGATTCAAACAAGAAACTGACCTAAACCAGCATCCAGCTATGTAAGATAAATCTTTTTTATAAATCCCTTTTTTTCCAATCTCAAAAGAGAAATTTGCTTCCCATAGAAATTTTTGAATGATCGCTGTTTGCAAAACGTGCGGGTATGGATTTGTTCTGGACTTCATTGCTCCGACTAGACCTGACGGATCCCATAACACCTTACACAACGCTATTTCAGCTACATACACTGAGTTGATAAAACCATGAGGATGCCCCGGCTGATAGTCGATCGTGATATTCCCCATGAGGCATTGGTCAATTACTTTTGACACTTGATTAAGATCACGATACAAAAAATCGACCGGTATTTGATTCACTTTTAGCCAGCCGCCACCGTTAATCCATGGTCCCCAGCCGCCGATTTCTGTTATTAAGTTGTCTCTATGGTCGTCATCCAACATGGAGGCTGCCCGGCGAAGCTGGGCAATGTCTAACCCGCTGTCGGCGCTATAATAAATTCCAATATCAATATCGGAGGTGGGATTTTCAGTCCCCCTGGCTCTTGAACCGCCTAGAACCAAAGCATCGACACCATCGATCTGCTTAAGGCGATCAATAATGCTAGAAATAATATTTTGTACATCCATTTCTCTCACTCCGTTCCGAATATCTCAAATGCCTTTTTAAGCTTCTGTGTTATTGTGGTATTTCCATCGTAATAAAAGACGAGTATTTTGCCCATACCAAAAGATCCGTTTGGGGGGACGGCATCAGCGGTTGGAAATGGGTCGCGTTGTATTTCTCTAAACTGATAAAAAGATGACTATAAAAATGAGGATAAATAAAGTTTTTTTCATACCCCATTTCCTCCTTTTAAGCTTAGACGGGTTGAAAGTGGGAATGTTGCGTTAAAACTTTATCTTTGCACTCCCGCTGCAAATTATCGTGGTAGGACCGCTGGTTCGGTATCTGTTCAGCAGATTTGTGAAGGGCGGAAGAGAGGCGGAGGCTTTAGGATAAGCCGATAGAGGAATTGAGGCACGGAGACTGTAACCCTCAGTTATTTATCGAAACGATGGCCATACCATATACATTGGGAAGTTCATAAGAAAGGGAGGAACGATGGATTCCAATGCAGCGACTGCCTGGCCATCGTTCGAGCCTTGGGAACGGGTCCGATCCTTATTCGGGCGCATTCTGAGAAGCTGGTGCCCGGGCAGGTCGAGCTGCGATTCATCAAGAGACTCTGACGACGTTGAGGTCAGTGTCTCTTCTTTATAAAATCCGTGACAGCTTACGGTATTCCCGCGGCGAGATGCCTTCATGCCTGCGGAAGATGCGGCTGAAGTAATGGATGTCCGGATAACCGACTTGTCCTCCGACTTCTTCGACCGACAGCTCCGTTTCCCTCAGCAGCTTCCGTGCTTCCCGGTGCCGGACGGTGCTGACGAATTCGCCCGGCGGCATCCCGGCATGTTTCTTGAACAGCTTGGCAAAATGATCCTCGTTCATGCTAAGCTTCGCAGCGAGCTCTTTATTGGACCACGATTCGGCCGGCGCAGCTTCGATACCATGCATAAGAGCTGCGATTTTGGCGCCATGTACGGAAGCGTCCTCCAATCTGCGCGTTCTTTGCGTCCGAAGCAGCTGGGCGAGAATGTTCAGCATCAGCGACTTGCAAGCCAGCTCATAGCCGGCCGGACGCATCGCAAATTCGTGGACGAGCTCCTCCATCAGCTTGACGCAGGCTAGCGGCGGTGTATAGACGGGGCTTTCGGATAATGGTTCAAACGTTTCGGCAACGGCTTCCGAAGCGAATTTATTCGATTGAACGGCTTCTTCGCCGACGACGATATCCGCTTCCGTCTGAATGTCCAGCTCATCGAAAAAATCGAAATGAATGCCCAGAAGCTTGGCTCCCTGCGCCGATACGACTTCATTTTGGTGATAGACCCCCGCAGGAAGCAAGATCAGCTGACCGGCCGTTAGCAGGTAACGCTGCCCGTTCATCGTCGTAGCCGCATCGCCGTGGCATACGTAGATCAGCTCGAAGTCGTAAATTCTTCTCTGCTCCAGCTTGCCTTGGGGCAGCGTCTGAAATTGAGCATAATGGATGCTGGGAGACCATTCGCGAAACGGAGCCGTTTTGAGTATCGGATAGTTGGTTGCAGTGGGGTTCATCGTTTGTGTTTGTCCTCCTATGGGGCCCGAAACCCGGACATGAGATCCGTTATTTGTCTCAAAAGAGGCCATTTAAGCGTCCCGCGGACACAGGGTCCGTTATCGGCTAAAAAATGCCGTGCGAGCGGCTTCGTTTCAACGAATAAAGCATCTATTGTCCAGAAGTGCGGTTTTATCGTGTTTTTTCGCGGAATAGCGGATCGACGGTCCGGCATTTGCCGAGTCTCTATGAGAGGGCTCTACGTGGCTAGAGTTCTTACAAGCTATTATAATGCAGATGCAAAGATACGGAAACGCCGTTAAGCTTGCATAATGCAGATACAAGGACGCGGAAACGCCGTTAAGCTTGCATGCAAGCTGCCGGCAATTCGTGCGCTTTTCCATCCATAAGCCCAATGCCTCAAAAACGAAGCCCGATACCTCCAAGGTACCGGGCCTTTGTTTCATCCCGTTAAATATTGGGGGCTCAGCCGCTTACAGAGCCTCAAGCGCGCCATTCGCGTCCGCAGAACGGATTTCCGCTTCGACGATTTCAAGCGATTCGACTGCGCTTTCCGGCGTACATACCGACACCGGCTTGCCCTTGTCGACCGCTTCGATGAAGTATCTAAGCTCGCGGTAGTAGCCCATGTCCTCCGGCAGCTCGGCGAAAAAGCCGGGACCTCCGTTCGGATTAACCTTCAGCCGGTTGTTCTCGAAGACCAGGTTTCCGCCTTCGAAGTTGACCCGGAACGTCATCGCAAAGCCGAAATCGCCCTGCAGCGTCCAGTCCGCCTGCGCGTTCAGCACCTTGCCGTCCGGATACATATAGTTCGCGGAGACGATGTCGTAGCCGCTGCCCGGAATGACGCTGCGCGCGATGGCCGATACCCGATCCGGCTTGCCGAACAACCAATTGATCATATCTACATCGTGTATATGCATATCAAGGATGCATCCGCCGCTTTGTTCGCCGTCAAGGAACCAACCTTGCGGCGATCCGCCGCCGCGGAAAAAGCTTCCGGACGTTACTGCACCGTAGCGCCCGTCCTCCACGCAGGACTTCAAATATTCGTATGCCGGCCAGAATCGCAGGCATTGAGCGACCATGAACGTGCTGCCGGTTTTTTTCGCTGTATCCGCCATCCGCCGGCCATCCTCCGAGGTGAATGCGACCGGCTTTTCGCACAGCACGTGGATGCCTCTTTCAAGCAGACTGCAAGTTAAATCCGCATGAAGCTTAGTAGGGAGGGCTATGTCGACGATATCGAGCTGCTCGTGCTCAAGCATCGTGGCAATATCGTCATAAAGCCGGTAAGGCGACAAATCGTAAATGCTTTGACCGGTGGCGATATTGCCCCATGCCGCACCGTTTTTCAGCTCCTCGATGCGCAGGTCGCAAATCGAGACGAGCTGTACCGGCGCGCCTTCCGCAGCCAGTCGGACATAATTGTCAAAGTGCATGCGTCCCATAAAACCGAATCCGATTAAGCCAACCTTTAGCATGATTTATGTCTCCTTTTTCGTTATTTAGCGGCTTGCCGCCCTAGAATCGCGTCCATCGAGCTCGACGTGTTGAATAGGATTTGCTCGGAATGGTGCGCGTACGGGGGGATCATCTCTGCCGTAACATAATTGTCGTAGCCGGCCGATTTCAGCGCATTCATAACCGCAGGGAAGTCGACATCCCCCGCGAGCAAATCGACGAAGCCGTGCAAGCCGCCCGCCTGCCGGCGGTAGTCCTTGAAATGAACCTTTTTGATGCGGTGCTTTAAAACCCGGATCCAATGCTCCGGATAGCCGCTATAGAGGACGTTTCCCACGTCAAAATAGGAACCGACGAAGTCCGAGCCGTGCGCATCGATGAACGAACGCATTTCCAGCGGTGACAAAAGAAACTTGTTCCATACGTTCTCGATGGCGATGGCCACCCCGGCGTATTCCGCGAACGGCACCAGCCCGGCTATCGCTTCCAAGGCAGAGTCATAAGCCCGCTCATAGTCGACGACTTCGCCGCCAGGAATGAAATCGACGCCTACCGCACCGGGTATGACCAAAATCGCGTCGACGCCGAAGGCGGCTGCCAGCTCAAGCTGCTTCTTGCAAATGTCGATCGCCTTGCGGCGTTTGGCCGCATCGCTGCTCGTCATCGAGTAGGACCAGTAAAGCCCTGTCGCGAGGCCCGCGATTTCCAGCTCCGCATCGTCCAGCTGAGCCTTAATTTCGCGAACCTCCCGATCGGTTGCCTGAAGTCCCAGCTCCCCGGTCTCGTTCAGGGCAAGCTCGATACCGTCGAAGCCGGCTTTTTTGGATAACCGGATGCATTCTCCGATTGGTGTACCTTCCTTGAACGACCAGATGTTGATTCCTTTTTTCATCGGCGCTGCTCTCCTTTTCGGTTTGGCTAATTCCGTGTTTACATGAAAAGTGAAATTATCTCTTAATGCTTTTATATTAAACGCTTCTATGATCAAAAAGCTTTAGCGTAAAAAGTGTATTTTTGGACAATTCCGTGTAATTAAGCAATGACGCCTTCGCTGGATGAATCGGCCTGAGAATGCGTTATTCGGGAGCTGGCCAATGAAGAAGCGGAGCGGATTCTGCTGTGGGACGGTTATTCCGAAATCGGGCAGGTGCAGGAAATCGATCGAAAGCTGATGGAGCTTGTTTAGGAACGGGGCAAGGAATGAGCCGCTGCGCGGAGAACTATATGTTGAGGGCGCTTTCAAAAGTGAAAGAGCCGAGCAGTCAAGCAAGAGGACGATTCCATATCGAATACAAGGAGGAAAAGATTCCATGAACGTTTATAATGCCGCATCCGATATTGCGAATCCGGGCACAGGCCACAAGCTGGCCGACATTCCGGCTCATGATCCGTTTGTGGTGGCCGACGAGATCACAGGAACTTATTATCTTTACACCGGCGGGGGACCGAGGTTTAACGGGATGGACCGCCACGGCGTGCTCGTCTACAAAAGCAGGGATCTCGCGAATTGGGAAGGACCGTACGTCGTCTTCACCATTCCGGACGGCGCTTGGGCGAACCCGAAGCATGGCGCATGGGCGCCGGAGGTCCATGCCTATGGCGGACGATACTACTTGTTCGTTACGCTGCATAATAACGACAGGCCGCTGGAGGGAGAGGGGCATGGGGGCTTCCGGCTCCAATGGCGCGGAACGGCTATTGCCGTGTCGGACTCGCTTGAGGGGCCGTTCGAGCTGGTGAAGCAGGACGAGCCGATTCCGCCCGAGTACCATATGACGCTCGACGGTACGCTGTACATAGATGAAGAAGGCGGTCCCTGGATGGTCTATTGCCATGAATGGGTGCAGACGGCCGACGGCACGATCGAAGCCATCAGGCTGAAGGACGACCTTACCGGCCGGGTGTCGGAGCCGATTCATCTGTTCAGCGGCTCCGAGGCGCCATGGGACAATGGAGAGCATCCGGACGGAGGCGCCAATTCCATGTATGTGACGGACGGCTGTCAATTGTACCGGACAAGCGGCAACCGGCTGGTCATGCTGTGGTCGACTTACGAAGCAGGAAGCTACGTGCAGACGATCGCCCGTTCCGTATCGGGACGGCTGGAAGGGCCGTGGGAGCAGCTGGAGCCGCTCGTGTTCGAGGACAGCGGGCACGGCATGCTGTTTCAGACGTTCGAGGGAGCATGGATGCTTATTTTGCATTCCCCGTTCAAAATGCCCGACTCCAGATGCAAGCTGTATGAAATGACGGACACGGGCGATACCTTCAAGGTCAAGGCGGCCAGGCCGGATCTGGACGGAAGTCGAAATAACAGCGCTGCCAGCTAGATTTAAAAAGGAAGGAGTCTGCTTTTAAGCGGACCCTTTTTTCCATAATTCGATGAGCGGACCGTCAGCTCCGAAGAGAGGATCGGTATCCGGCAGCGGAACCCGGCGGATTTCCTCCAGAACGTCCGGCCGCTTTCCTTCGCCGCTTCGCAGCAGATTATATTCCATCCCGTCCGGATAAGCCCCGACCACTTTAAAATCCGGGCTTGCCGTAAGAAGCTTATGCCCGGTGCCGGCCGGGAGCACGATGACATCTCCGGCCCCAAGCTCGATCGATTTGCCGTGCTCGCCTCCGGCCTGGATGGCGGCGGAGCCGCTTTGCACGCCGAGTACTTCGTGCGAATTGCTGTGGTAGTGATGGTAGCCGTAAACGCCGTTCGTCCAGCTGTTTCTCCAGTTGTTGCGGTTGAACACGGCTTCGATCCGGCCAGGTTCGTCCTTCATCGCGCCCGGATAGACAAGCAGCGGCAGGTCCGGGTTGTTCGGAATTTGCCCGTCATCGTTGAATTTGTAAGGGATGGCCGTTAGTTTTGACAAGGAATATCCTCTCCTTCGTTTGGATGGTTTTATTTTATAATAACCGCCCTGGGATAATAGCAAACGAGAAGAAACCGTTCTTCGCCGTACATGCTAAAATTTTCCAAGAGACAGGCGCCTGTTGAAGGCAAATTGCTAAGGAAGACGAGGGTGATTCCATGAATCAGGAAGTAACGGACTTTATTGAAGGCCTGGGACAGCCATGGCAGGTCGAGGTTAGCAGCCGGCTTCGCGAAATGGTCCATCAGGCGATACCGGACGTTGCGGAGCGCATCCAATACAAAAAGCCGCATTTTTTGAAAAATGGATCCTACGCCGCTGTCATTTCGCCGGCAAAGGATGCGATAAGCTTTATGATTTTTAACGTCGCCGGTCTGGAGCTGCCTGCTGGCCAGTTCGAGGGGCCGCAAGAAAGAAAGTGGATCAAGATCCGTGAAGGCCAGACGCCGGAATACGACATGCTGGCCGGACTTCTCACACAGGCGTCAAGCACGCTCTGAACGGTAGGACGGAACGGGATGGGCGGTACTTCAAAAGCCGCGGCATCCACAAAAGACGATGAAATAACGGGAGGCGGGCCCTGTTGTTCCATCGTCTTTTTTTTACAATTTTATAGACGGCATAAGTCGTTGGTCGCTGGTGCAATTGGGAATTTGTGCTATGGTAAATATGGAAGGGTTTTCATTTAAATGGGGAGAAAGGAGGACGTTTGGGATTCCGGTAGTGGGTTAACAGATTATCGTTGGGAGGGGCTCATGAGAAATAAGCTGGCTGTGCTGCTGCTGTCGTCGCTTGCCGCTATGCTGATCCAGCCTGCGGCTTATCCGGCCGCGGTTTATGCGGCGGACGCCGGGGAGAGCGGGGCGATTTATCCGACGAAGGATAAGTTCGACGACGGAAACGTTGTTTTGAACGGGGATTCGGGCTTGAACTATATCGGCTACCGGAGCGATTACGGTCAGCATTCAACGCATCTTCATTATACGCTCGGGGATATTGATCAAACCCGCAATCTGGAGAAGGTGGAGCTGGTCGTTCCGATTCTGAACGGCAACGCCGTGCGTACGCAGTCGGACGTTAATCCTTATATCAAGCTGTTCGGGTCGGATACGGACAATTGGAGCGAAGCGGGAACTACTTTTGCAGATTTGCCTGTTTATAAAGCAGCGGACGATTATTTGGGAAAGGGAGAATTTGAATATCAGTATTACCAGGATTATTATGCGTCAAGTCCGTCAACGCCGATGGTGCTGCGGTTCGACGTGACTCCGTTTATTCGGGAGCAGCTGGCGGCGGTGGAGGATTTGGAGGCGTCGTTCGTGCTGGCCGGGCCTACGGTGGCCGACGTTTCTAATGTAAGCGGTTTAAGGATTAACATCATTAATATTAAAGAAAGGGAAAATAACCCCGGCCAAACGGGCGTGCCGTATTTGGAATATAAATATGCCGCAAACCAGACGCCGACGGATATCAGTTTGTCGAACAGCGGCATAGCAGAAAATTCGGCCGTTAATACGCTTGTCGGCACGTTCTCCGCGAGTGACCCGGATGCGGGCGACACGCACAGCTACTCGCTGTCCGGCAGCGGGGCGGCTTTTTTTGCGGTGAGCGGGAATGAGCTAAGAACAACCTGGGTTCCGGATTTCGAGCTGCAGAGCAGCTACAGCTTGACCGTCGAGGCGACCGATTCCGCGGGTAACAAGTATTCGAAAGATTTTTCCGTAAATGTGACCGACGTCGCCGAGAAACCCGTTATTACGGAAGTCAAGGTGAACGGCGGCGCCGCTTATACGCGCGATGAAGCGGTAACGGTAAGCGTGACCTACTCCGATCCGGAAAATAACGTTACTAAGCTGCTGCTGTCAAACGACAACTCGGTATGGACCGAGCTGAATGCGGTTTCACCGCTCGCTTGGACGCTGGCTGCAGGAGACGGGGGCAAAACCGTCTACATAAAAGCCAAGGACGCCACGGACTTGGAATCCTCCGCTCAAAACGCCGCGATAACGCTCGACGCTTCCGCGCCAAGCGGAAGCCTGACCCTTGCGGGAGGAAGTGCCTCCGTCAACCGGACGGATATTCAGCTGACGATTGTCGCCGCCGATGCAGTGCAGATGCGTTTCTCCAATACCGGCGTGGCCGGCGATTGGAGCAGCTGGGAAAGTGCCGCAGTCTCCAAGGGCTGGACGTTAAGCGCGGGAGACGGTGTAAAGACCGTTTATATGGAGCTGATAGACGCAGCAGGCAATGTGTCTCAGGCAAGCGACACGATACTTCTCGACACGGTCCCTCCGGACGGGACGTTATCAATCGACGGAGGGGACGCCTATACGACGGATGCCAATGTGGAATTATCGGTCGGCTTCGGCGATGCGGTGCAGATGAGGTTTTCGAACGATAGCGGAGTTTGGAACGACGCAGATTGGAAACCCGCGGCTGCGGAAGCGGGCTGGACGCTGTCCGGCGGCTACGGCGAGAAAACGGTGTACGTACAGCTGAAGGACGAAGCCGGGAATACGGCTATTTTCTCGGATACGATCGTGCACCGGTCCATTCCGGCCGTCAGCGACAGCACGGCAGACGGGACGGAGGATACAGCTTTGGCTTTTAAAGCGGCAGATTTCATTTACGCAAATGCGGATGGGACGCCTGTGGACAGCGTAACCGTGCTGACGCTGCCGGAGCATGGCAAGCTTCAACTCGCAGGCACTGACATAGCGGCTGGCGATGCAATCGCCGCAGGCGAGCTTGCGAATCTCCGGTTCGTTTCCGAAGCGGACTGGTTCGGCGAAACATCGTTCGATTGGACGGCATCGGCCGGTCCGGTCGGCGCTTCCGTCCCTGCGGACATGACGATCCGGCTGGCAGGCGTCAATGACGCTCCCGCAGCGGACGATCTGCAGCTCCAAACGACAGCGGGAGTCAGGCTCGATGGGCAGCTTGCTGCGGCGGATAAGGAACGGGACGCTTTGACCTATGCGATTGCGGACCAGCCAAGCAAAGGAACATTAACGCTTGATCCGGCGACGGGCAAGTTCAGCTACACGCCGGAGTCCGGCCATTATGAGGATGTTACCTTCACTTATAAAGCAAACGACGGGCAGGCGGATTCGAACACGGCGAAGGTGACCGTGTCGAATGCACGGCCGGCGGACAGCGGCGGCGGGTATGTGCCCAGCATTCCTGAGGTGACATTCGAAGGACTTCGCGGTCTCGCCGGCGTTCAAGCTGTACTTACCTATAGGGATGGGGTTCAGATCCTGGAGGTATCCTTGGACGGCGGCCGGTTAAAGGACGTCATGGACCGGTCGGCCGATGGCGAAATTACGGTGCAGGCAGCCGTTCAGTCCGGCCATGCCGTATTTTCAATGAATCATGCGTTTCTCGAACAACTGAACAAAGGCGGCGATACGCTTAACGTCATCATTAACGGAACAAGCTACGGCGTATCCGTACCGGCCATTCGCGGACTTTTCCAGGATTGGGATAGCACGGAAACGGTATTGAAAATGGAGATAGGCAAGGCGGACGATGACTCGGCGGCCAGACTGGCGGAGCTTGCTGCGGAGAAGGGCTTCGAGCTGCTTGCCGCTCCTCTGAGCTACAAGCTGTACGTTCAGCGCGGCGCATCCGTCGCCGAGCTGACCGGCACTCGCGGATTCAGGACGCTGTCCTTCGATGGTTTGGAAGCGCTGAAAGGCAAGCGGCCGGCAACGGTGGTGCAGCTTCTGCCAAACGGGGAAGCGGTCCATGTTCCGACCCGTATCCAGCCTAACGAAGCTTCGTTCGATATTCAGGCGAGGAGCTTCTCCGGCGGTATTTTTGCACTTGTTTCTTATAACAAGACATTCAGCGACACTGCCGGCTGGGCTGAGCCCTATATCGAGGAGCTGGCCTCGCGGCTTATCATTCAGGGAACGGGAGAGGGCAGGTTCGAGCCGCATCGAAACGTCACCAGGGCCGAGTTTGCCGCCATTCTGACGGGAGCCCTCGGCTTGCATGCCGAAGAAGACGGGCCATTTTTTACAGACGTACGGGAGGGCGACCGGTTCTTCGGAGCAGTTGCAGCCGCCGCCGGGTATGGACTTGTTACAGGGTACGAAGACCGCACATTCCGGCCTGATGCGCCGATTACGCGCGAGGAGGCGATGGTAGTGACGGCCCGCGCTTTCCGATTGATGGAGCTGGTGCCGGGCATTACGCAGGCTGAGCTGGGTGCTTCTATTGCGGCCTTCGAGGACCGCGATGCCTTGAGCGCCTGGTCGGAGGCGGCCGCCGCGCTGAATGTACGGCTTGGGATCGTGCAGGGAAGCGGCAATCGCCTTCTGCCGGATGAGCCTCTAACAAGAGGTCAGCTCGCTGCCCTCATGTTCAGGCTGCTGAAAGCGGGAAAATTTATTTAACGATACATGGCCGTAGGGCTGCCGTCAGCGGCAGCCCGGCCAGAAAGGGGATCACGGAAAAAATGGAACCATATTTGGGGGAAATCCGGATATTCGGAGGCAATTTTGCACCTGAAGGCTGGGCGCTGTGCGACGGCTCGCTGCTGCCGATTGCCCAGAACGACGCGCTTTTTTCGCTGCTTGGAACGATTTACGGAGGCGACGGAGTGACGACCTTTGCCGTTCCTAACCTAACGGGGCGGCTAC
Organism: Paenibacillus vietnamensis; assembly: GCF_020169515.1. Lineage (GTDB taxonomy): Bacteria > Bacillota > Bacilli > Paenibacillales > Paenibacillaceae > Pristimantibacillus > Pristimantibacillus vietnamensis. Next base: position 134,737 of record NZ_JAHMHW010000012.1, read on the forward strand.
CGATCGGCCAAGGCGCCGCTCCATCTACCGGGACGAGCTACACAATCGGTCAGATAGGCGGCACGGAAACGGTGACGCTGACTGAAGATCAGCTGCCGCGTCACACTCATACGGCACAGGCCGGCGCCCAGCCGGGTACGGCGGCATCGCCTGCCGGGAAAGTATGGGCGGGGAACAGTACCTTGAACACGTACTCGAACGCCGCGGCGGACGGGCAAATGAATGCGCAGCTTCTTTCGGCAGCCGGCGGAAGCGTGCCGCATGACAACATGATGCCGTATTTGCCGGTTAATTTTATTATTGCAAAGGTTGGCATCTATCCAACACAAAACTAAGGAGGAAGCGGAATGTCCGAATCGTATATCGGTGAAATCAAGCTGTTCGGTTTTCAATTCGCGCCGAGGGGCTGGGCCTTGTGTCAGGGGCAGCTGCTTTCGATCAGCCAGAACCAGGCGTTGTTCTCCATTTTGGGCACGACTTATGGAGGCGACGGAGTGACGACCTTTGCGCTTCCCGACCTGAGAGGCAGAGCTCCGGTCCATACGGGAAATGGCGTTCAACTAGGTGCAGCCGGCGGGGAAGAGGCGCATACGCTGACCGCTCAGGAAATGCCGGTACATAGCCATACGGTGTCGGCGGGTGGGAATCCCGCTACCGAATATACGCCTGTCGGCCAGGCATGGACGCCGGCGGCGAACGGGGCTGCGGTTTTTTCGGCCGGGGCGAATACGGCGATGAATGCGAATGCCCTGTCTGCTGCTGGAGCCTCTCAGGCTCACGGCAATATGCAGCCCTACTTGGCAATGAATTATTGTATTTGCCTGATGGGCGTTTTTCCTTCACGTAATTAATTAAATTGAGGAGGGTATGGCATGTCTGATCCTTATGTTGGTGAAATACGCGCGTTCGCGGGCAACTTCGCTCCGAGAGGCTGGGCGCTGTGCAACGGCCAGCTGCTGCCGATCTCGCAGAACACGGCATTATTTTCACTTCTTGGAACGATGTACGGCGGGGACGGCAAAACGAATTTTGCCCTGCCGGATTTGATGGGCAGGACGCCCATGCAGCAGGGGACGGGAGCGGGATTATCCCCGCGTTTTCAGGGCGAGGCGGGTGGAGAGGCAACCGTTACGCTGACAGTAAATGAAATGCCGCTGCACCGGCACATCCCTGCCGCCGCAGCAACCGGCACATCGGGCTCCCCGGAAGGAGCGATTTGGGCTGGGGTCGTCCCTGGGCGCAGCACGTCGCCTGTCTACGGTCCAGCGACCGGCGTCCAAATGAGCCCGCAAGCCGTAGCTCCGGCCGGGGGAGGCGCTTCCCATAACAACCGGCAGCCTTATTTGGGAGTAACCTACATTATCGCATTGTCGGGGGAATTCCCGTCCAGGGGATAATGTCCGGCATTGATGCGGGCTGCCGGATGGGATTCGGCAGCCTGCTTTGTCGTTCGTTACAAGCCTAACGAACCGTGCTGACTCTATTTGACCAATTTACCCGCCTTTACAATCGCAACGAACTTCACGCACCTTATTTGGCTGAAAACTAGCAACTCAACCTCATTTTCGCTCAATACGGCGTTCCGAGTTCGTTAGGTTTTGGATATATACTTTTTGAAAGCATAGCGATTGCTCAGTTCGTTAGCTTGCGGGGGCAGTAAAGTGTGTCTTCTAGGCAGTAAGTGTGGTTTCCGAGAGCAGCAAAGTGTCTTCTAAGGGCAGCAAAGTGTCTTCTAAGGGCAGTAAAGTATCTTCTAAGTGCAGTAAGCGCGGTTTCTAAGTGCAGAAAGTGTGTTTTCATAGAGGGAAGCTGAGAAGCCGGAGTTCACACGAGGAGTGGCTGCAATCGAGCAGACTGCATGGGGCTTTGTTGAGGTTATGCGAAATGTTCTGAATTTACATATACAGCGGCAGCCCGGGGCATTAGGCTCCACCCAAGGCTGCCGCTGTTTGCTTGGCAGTTTTATGTTTAGTTTGGCATTTTCATCTTACTCGGGTGAAGTCCTTATATTGCTCAGGGCCGAGAAGCGCGGCCACCGCGTCTGCGGCGTCTTCTGCGATTTCGGCTTCGATCAGCCAGCCTTCGCCGTATGGATCCTCGTTCACCTTCTCCGGAGAATCAAGCAGGGCTTCGTTCACCCGGATTACTTTGCCGGTAACCGGGCTAACCAGGTCGGATACGGTTTTGACGGATTCGATCGTGCCCATCGGCACGTCCGCTTCCAGCGAGGCGCCTATCTCCGGGAATTCAACGAACACAATATCGCCCAACTGGCTTTGCGCAAAATCGGTAATCCCGATTTGAACCACTTTGCCGCTGCCTCTTACCCATTCATGCGTCTGCGAATAGCCATAGCCTGCTTTTACCTCGCTCATGCTCATCATCCTTTCTGGTGTGAACCGCGATCAAATGCATGTTTCTCGTTTCATCTGCTAAGCCTGCTCCTGCGCCACTGTTGACGCTGCGCTGCAGAAACTGCAGCAGAAACCTGACATGAAGCACTCTTCCATGCACCAGAATGCACTTTTGCAGCAGAATCATCCGCACACAGCCTAATTCGGCCATATTGGCACAAATCTGCTGCAGAAACTGCAGCAGAGCCGCGCGCAGCACTTGCTCACAGTCATTCTACTGCAGAAACTGCAGCAGAGCCGCGCTCATGATGCCGTAATGGCGGTAAACGGCGGGTATGCGATTATTTGCTGGGCAAAAAAATCCTCTAATGACCTTTAGCGTAAAGGAGATCAAACTTCGAAGTCAATAGCCTTGACCGAGAATTGTCAGAAAAGTAGAAATTGATTGACACTTCCTTTCCTATTCATGTATTAATAAACTAATAGCTAAGCGTAACCGGCGACACCGTCTCTGGCGGCAAAAGCCCGTTTCGCATAGAAATAGAAGTCAGTTACAAGCTTAGTCATTCTTATATTTCAAAAATGCTCTCGGATACAAGGGACAGAGCGAAGAGGAGACGCGGGGGCGGAATTGCTGCTGGGAACGTTGGCCTGTTTGCTTTTGTCCCTATTTGTATGCTTCCGAGTGCTATATCCCGCGAAGGAGGAGAGAAGGATGACGGAACTGAAGAGGACACCGCTGTACCCTTGTTATGCGGATTTTCCAGGCGTTCGGTGTATTGATTTCGGCGGCTGGGAGCTGCCTGTCCAATTCTCGGGCATTCAGAAGGAGCATGATGCCGTACGGAAGCAAGCCGGTCTTTTCGACGTTTCCCATATGGGGGAATTCAGAGTGACCGGGAAGTTTGCCGAAGCGTTTCTTCAGCAAATGACGACCAACGATGTGTCGAGGCTGTCCGACGGTCAGGCGCAATATACGCTGATGTGCCGGCCGGACGGGGGAGTGGTCGACGATTTGCTGGTATACCGTCAGACGGCCGACCAGTTTATGCTTGTCGTGAACGCCTCGAATATCGACAAAGACTACGACTGGCTGCGGGAGCATGTCATCGGGGACGTATCGGTCGAAAATATTTCCGACGAACTGGCGCTTCTAGCCCTTCAGGGGCCGAGCGCAGCTGCGATTCTGCACGCACTGGATATAGATCCCGCCGTATGCGGGCTTCTTCCCTTCCACTTCGCGGACGGCGTTTCCTTTCCAGGGACAACAGCGCTTGTCTCGCGCACGGGCTACACCGGCGAGGACGGCTTCGAAATTTATGTCGCCAAAGAGAAGGCAGGCGATGTGTGGCGCACAATTCTTGCCGCCGGGGAGCCGTTCGGGCTTGTGCCGGCCGGACTTGGCGCCCGGGATACGCTCAGGTTCGAGGCGCGGCTTCCGCTATACGGACAGGAGCTTTCCCATGCGATAAGCCCGCTGGAAGCGGGGGTTGGCATGTTCGTCAAGCTGGACAAACCGGATTTTATCGGGCGCGATGCGCTGCTGAAGCAAAAAACCGAAGGCCTGAAGCGGAAGCTCGTCGGTATCGAGATGGTTGACCGCGGGATCCCGCGCTGCCATTACCCGGTTTATGCGTCAGACGGAAGAGCCATCGGCGAAGTAACGACAGGCACACAATCTCCGACGCTTAAGCGCAATCTCGGACTCGCCTTGATTGACGCGGGCTACGCGGAGCCGGGCACCGAGCTTTGGGTGGAAATCCGCGGGAAACGGCTCAAGGCCGAAGTCGTCAAAGCCCCCTTTTACAAAAGGACCCGAAAGGAGTGACCCGTATGGCTAACCTGCATCGCTACATCCCCATGACCGAGCAGGACCGGACCGACATGCTGAGTGCGATCGGCGCAGCTTCCATAGAAGAGCTCTTTCGGGATATTCCGGAGGAAATTCGATACCGGGGCACGCTGCCGGTTTCGCCGGCGCTTGACGAGCTGTCGCTGCTTGCGCATATGAAGGAGCTGGCAGGCCGCAACGCCGCATCGGACAGCTATACAAGCTTTTTGGGTGCGGGAATTTACGATCACCATATTCCGGTCGTCATTCAGCATCTGATTTCGAGATCCGAGTTTTATACCGCCTATACTCCGTATCAGCCGGAAATCAGCCAAGGAGAGCTTCAGGCTATTTTCGAATTTCAATCCTATATATGCGAGCTCACGGGCATGGCGGTAGCCAATGCAAGCATGTATGACGGCGTGACGGCGCTGTCCGAAGCCGGCGCTCTGGCGGCCGGGGCAACGAAGCGCAAGCAGCTTGTCATCTCCCGCACGGTTCATCCGGAAGCGCGGCAGATGTTCGGAACGATGGCCCGCGGATTAGGCCTCGAGATCATTGAGGTCGGGTATGCGAACGGCGTCACGGATCTTGACGCCCTTCAGGCGGCCGTATCGGCGAATACGGCGGCCGTGCTGATCCAATCGCCGAATTTCTTCGGCGCTCTGGAGGATCTCGCGGCTATCGAGCCGATCATTCATGGCGTTAAAGGCCTGCTCGTCGTCAGCACGAACCCCATCACAATGGGGCTGCTGAAGCCGCCGGGCCGGCTCGGCGCCGACATCGTCGTCGGCGATGCCCAGCCGCTCGGCATTCCCCAGTCGCTCGGCGGCCCGACCTGCGGCTTCTTCGCCGTCGCCGAGCCGCTTATGCGCCGGATGCCGGGCCGGATCGTCGGGCAGACGACCGACAAGGACGGCAAGCGCGGCTTCGTATTGACCCTACAGGCAAGGGAACAGCATATCCGGCGCGAGAAGGCGACGTCCAACATTTGCTCCAATCAGGCTCTGCTCGCTCTGTGCGCGTCGATTTATTTGTCGACGATGGGCAAGACGGGCTTGCGGGAAACGGCGGGCCTCAATCTTCAGAAAGCCCACTATGCCTCAAACGAAATCGCGCGGCAGCAAGGAATTACGCTCCCCTTCTCCGCACCTTTCTTCAACGAATTTGTCATTCAGCTGCCGGCGGGAACTAGCGTGAAAGATATTAATTCGAAGCTACTGAAGGACGGCTTCCTCGGTGGCTATGACCTTGGACTCGCGTATCCGGAGCTTGGCGGGCATATGCTGATCGCCGTCACCGAGAAACGGACCAAAGCCGAAATCGATGCCTTTGCCGGCAGATTGGGGGAACTTGCGGATGACAGCGACGCATAGGGAAAAAGCGCTTATTTTCGAATTGTCCAAGCCGGGCCGGGTCGCCTATTCGCTTCCGCCCTGCGACGTGCCCGAGGCGGCGCCCGAGGACTTGATTCCTGCCGCCATGCTGCGGGAGGAGCCAGCCAAGCTGCCCGAATTATACGAGGTGGATGTGATCCGCCATTATACGGAGCTGTCCCGCCGCAATTTCGGCGTCGACAACGGCTTTTATCCGCTTGGTTCCTGTACCATGAAATATAATCCCAAAATCAACGAAGATACGGCCCGCTTAAGCGGCTTTGCAGGCATTCACCCGTATCAGCCCGAGGAAAGCATCCAGGGTGCCCTTGAGCTGATGCATACGCTGCAAAACGATCTGGCCGCGCTGACCGGCATGGATCAAATGACGCTTCAGCCGGCGGCGGGCGCCCATGGCGAATGGACCGGGCTTATGATGATCGGGGCTTACCATGAAAGCCGCGGCGAGAAGCGTACCAAGGTCATCGTGCCGGACTCCTCGCATGGGACCAATCCGGCCAGCGCGACCGTCGCCGGCTTCGAGACCGTTACGATCAAATCGGACGAACGGGGTATGGTCGATCTCGATGCTTTGCGCGCGGCCGTCGGCAGCGATACCGCTGCGCTTATGCTGACCAACCCAAGCACGCTCGGCCTGTTCGAGGAGCAAATCGTAGAGATTGCGCGGATCGTTCACGAAGCTGGCGGCCTGTTGTATTATGACGGGGCCAATTCCAATGCCATCATGGGCATTACACGTCCCGGCGACATGGGCTTCGACGTCGTTCATTTGAATTTGCACAAAACGATGAGCACCCCGCACGGAGGAGGGGGCCCCGGCGCCGGTCCGGTAGGCGTGAAGAGCAAGCTCATTCCGTTTCTGCCGAAGCCGGTTGTAGGCCTTCGCGGGGACGGAACGTATTATTTCGATTACGAGCGGCCCGACTCGATCGGACGGGTTAAGGCGTTTTACGGCAACTTCGGCATTCTGGTGCGGGCCTATACCTACATCCGGACGTACGGCCCGGAAGGGCTGAAGCATGTATCCGAATGCGCCGTGCTTAATGCCAACTACATGATGCACCGGCTTGCGCCGTATTACGAGATCCCGTATCCGGGCGTGTGCAAGCACGAGTTCGTCATGTCGGGGCGAGGCTTGAAGGCGTACGGCGTACGCACGCTGGACGTTGCCAAGCGGCTGCTCGATTTCGGATACCATCCGCCGACGATTTATTTTCCGCTTAATGTTGAGGAATGTATGATGATCGAGCCGACCGAGACGGAGAGTAAAGAGACGCTGGATGCGTTTATCGAAACCATGATCCAAATTGCCGAGGAAGCGAAAATGAATCCGGAGCTGGTCCTAAATGCACCGTATTCGACGGTCGTTCGAAGGCTCGACGAAACGACGGCAGCCCGCAAGCCGGTCTTGAACTGTTCTTGCGGTTAGGATAAGAAGGATCCCTTTATTTTCAAAAAAAATTTTGTTTACCTCGCCGCCGTAATTTGTTAATATAATCGCAACATTATAATGCGATGAAGAGACGAGTAAATAAATGAATTCTTTCACAGAGAGCTCCCGATTGGCTGGAAAGGAGCAAAGCGTTCTTTATTGAAGAAAGACTCAGAGCAGCGCGTCGGAATCCGTAACAGGAGGATGGTGCGACAGGAGCTCCTGTTACAGAGCTAGAGTATAAGCATTACTCGGTAATGCCGTACTTGAAGAGGCTGATATGGCGACATGTCGGCGAATTTGGGGTGGTACCGCGAGCATACAAATCTCGTCCCTGAGGCTGATTAAAGTCTTGGGGGTGGGATTTTTTTATTGAAGGACAGGACACACAACACAGAAGCAGCATACGGTATAGCGATTAGAAAGCCATTCATTATAACTTACTGAAAGGATTTGAACTTCTTATGACACAAAAGTTGAAAGTCGGTATTGTCGGCGGCACGGGCATGGTCGGTCAGCGTTTCGTCCAGCTGCTGGATCAGCATCCTTGGTTTCAGGTAACGGCCATTGCGGCGAGCAGCGGTTCGGCAGGCAAAACGTACGAAGAATCGGTAAAAGGCAGATGGAAGCTGTCCACTCCGATCCCTGAAGACGTAAAAAGCATCGTCGTTCAAGACGCTTCGAAAGTGGAAGAGGTTGCCGGCGGAGTCGATTTTATTTTTTGCGCGGTTGATATGAAAAAAGAGGAAATTAAGGCGCTGGAAGAAGCCTATGCCAAAACAGGCACGCCTGTCGTTTCCAACAACTCGGCTCACCGCTGGACGCCTGACGTTCCGATGGTCATTCCGGAAATTAATCCCGGTCATCTTGAAGTGATCGAAGCGCAAAGAAAACGTCTCGGCACTTCGACCGGCTTTATTGCCGTTAAGCCTAACTGCTCCATTCAAAGCTATGTGCCGGCGCTTCACGCGCTGCAAGAGTTCAATCCGACAACAGTGGTAGCTTCGACGTATCAGGCGATTTCCGGTGCGGGCAAAAACTTTACCGACTGGCCGGATATGCTGGATAACGTGATCCCGTATATCGGCGGCGAGGAAGAGAAAAGCGAGCAAGAGCCGCTTCGGATCTGGGGCAGCGTCAGCGAAGGCGAAATCGTGAAAGCAAGCGCGCCGCATATTACAACGCAATGCATCCGCGTACCGGTAACGGACGGACATTTGGCTACGGTATTCGTATCGTTCGAGAACAAACCTTCGAAGGAAGAAATTCTCGACCGCTGGAAAAACTACAAAGGACGTCCGCAAGAGCTTGAACTGCCGAGCGCTCCTAAGCAGTTTATCACTTATTTTGAAGAAGAGAACAGACCGCAGACGAAGCTTGACCGTGACATCGAGCGCGGCATGGGCGTATCCGCGGGCAGGCTGCGCGAGGATTCCCTGTACGACTTCAAATTCGTCGGGCTGTCGCACAACACGCTGCGCGGCGCGGCCGGCGGCGCGGTTCTGATCGCCGAGCTGCTGAAAGCGGAAGGATATATTCAGGCGAAATAAGCACGGCTGGATGAAAAACAGCAGGCATCCCGAATTTTCGGGAGCTTGCTGTTTTTGTTTTTGCATAAAATTAGCGGAATTCGAGACACTTTAACTATAAGATCGCTGCTGCTGCTGTAATAACTGGATTTTATGTAGATAATATCAGGACATTTCGCTATTTGTGTGAAATAAAAGGATTCAATGTAGTTAATTTTAGTAATTTCTGTTCATCTAGACATTAGGGTGAATTTAAATCCATCAAATACAGGTATTTAACAGGAAAGTTAAAAGCCTTAATGATTAACTGTATGAAATACAGCTATGTATGCTAAGTCTAAGTAAGTTATGTAAGAAATGTATCCCGCACAGGCACCACACGCGAACGCAACTTCATCTCACTTAAAGTTATTATTCCCCAGCTAGCCGCTACACCTCCTCCATGATCCCCACAGTAAACCACATGCCCCAACCAAATACGCATATCCTTCTACGTACCCCGGCACACCCGTTCGCCTTCAGCTTCATATATCACACCCCGAAGCCACCAGCGTAACCGTCCGCACAAAAAAAGAAGCTGCCGCCATTAACGCATGGAAGCAGCCCTCGGTTTATCACTTGATTACCCCGCAAGCGATGCGGCTGCCGGAATTTCCGGACGGGTCGGTGACGTAATCGTCCGCTTTTTCATGAATGACAAGCGCCGTTCCGCCTTCCTTCAGCAGGGAATTCGGCTGCCCTTGAAGCAGCGTCACGTCGGCACTCGTCAAATCCGCCGAAACTTTGCCGCCCTCTCCGACTACGATATTGGGCAGATCGCCGCTGTGATAGCCCTTCGGATTATTGAAGCCGTGCTGCTTCATTTGCGGATTGAAGTGTTCCCCGGCGGTCGTGAAATCCGGCGTATCGCATTTGCCGACATTATGAAAATGCACGCCATGTGTTCCGGGCGCCAGCTTCTCCGCCTCGATATGAATCTGCACCTTGCCGGCTTGCTCAGTAAGCTGGGCTTTGCCGATCGTCTCCCCCTGGCCGTTGACGATGCTCACGAGCACCATCGGCGCCTCGGAGCTTGCTTGCGCCGCCATTGCGGCCCCGAAAGATTGGCCAGCCAGCAGCAGACCGGCTAACAGCATCATTTTTTTCATGGTATCCTCCCGTTTGTCTGGTTTGTTATGTACTGGTTGTCCGTGCGGAAGACGGCAATACCTTTAGATTGCGCAAACGGCTGGAAATTATTCCAAAAGAACTACTGCGAAAAAAACAAAATATGCCGTTATAACGAATTGTGCTAAAATGGGATTATTATGCAGCGCCAGCCTGGGCCGTTAGGGGGTTATTTGTGGGTCTCTTGTATATTCTCATGTTCCTTTCACTGTGGGCCATGGGTATCGTCTTTCTTGTTTACAGCTTTAAAACGAACTTCTGGATCGGCATGACCCTGATCATTGGAGGAATGTCGAGCTTCACTTTCTCCATCCATTTGGTTATCGTTCCTTTCCTGCAGACTTACGGCTGGCTATCGCCGATCATGAGCGGCGCGTTGTTCGAGCTCAGCGCGGCGGCAATGAACATGTATTTTTACTTTTTTCCATTCGCTGCATGTATGGGCGGGCTGTGGATCGGGGCGCTCCCCTCCGACAAAAAACGGCTGCTGCTTTCGCTTCTGCTGGCGGTTCCCGCGGCTGTGCTGTTTACCCTGCATCTTCTCCGTGAGCCGTGGAGCGCCTTCGATGTCGGCACCTTTCGCTGGTGGAGCGGCTTGTATTTCGTATCGGGTTACGCCTTCTACCATATCGCGTTCGCACGCGAGAAGGACGGTTACGAGAGACGAAACAAGAAACGGGTGGCCATCCTGTTCTCGTTCGGCACGCTGTGGGCATTTGTATCCGATTACATCGGCTTTGTTTCTCTGACGATGGAGGAGTGGAGATTCGATCTGGTGAGCAACGGAACGTGGAAACTGAATGCGGTCATTATTTTGGGGCTCATTGCGGTCATCATTTATTATACGATCAAACACGGCTTCCTCGGCATCAAGCTCAGAATCGAGCGCGAGCGTCTGGATTATTCCATGCGGGCGCTGACGATGGGCGTCTCCATCCTGAACCATTCCATCAAAAACGAAATTCAGAAAATCAACTATTTGACGGAGAAGACGCAGGGCTTCATACATGCCGGCCAGACCGACAAGTCGCTGCACACGATCGACCAGATCCATTCGGTGACCGCGCATCTGCTCGATATGGTGGGGAGAATCAAGGAAAAAGCGGACGATATCGTACTCAGCGAAGGAAGCGTCCGCGTGAAGGAGCTGTTCGCCGCAGTGCTGCTGCCGATGCAGCCGCTCCTGGAGAGACGCTCGGTCGAGGTCGTGCAAATACAGGACGAAGGCGGCGAGCTGACCTGCGATTTGCTGCACCTGAAGGAGACGCTGTCCAATCTCGTTCATAATGCGGTAGACGCCATGGAAGAGCAGGGCGGCACGATTACGCTCCGCGCAATGAAGTCCAAGCGGCATTTCATCATTGAGGTAAAAGACACGGGCTGCGGCATTCCGAAGGAGCAGCTTGGCAAAATTTTCGAGCCTTTCTACACGACGAAGAAAAACTCGAGCAATCACGGCCTCGGCTTATCTTACTGCATGTCTGTCATGAGGAAGCACGGAGGCAGCCTGGAGATTGCGGATACCGAAACGGGAAAAGGAACGTCGGTCATGCTGCATTTTCCGATTCGCCGCTACAAGCAGCCTGCCGCCACGGCCCCCGCGGTCGCTTCCCAGACAGCGTCCGTTCAACAGCAGCCGACCTAGTCGGATTTAAAGCCCGTCAGCTTGTTTTTGATGCTTTTCAGCTGCGATTTGATCGTGTTCGTCGACTTATGCAGCTTCTCCGAAATTTGCTGTTTGCTCAGCCCCTCTTTGCGCAGCTCGAAAACCTCCCGTTCCATCGGGGACAGCTCCATGAGCTGGATTTCGCTGCGCATGATGCGGGCCGCGTCCGCGTGAATCGTCGACCGGTCCTCGTACGCCTCCCGGATCGCGCGGACGATGTCCTTGTAGCTCTGCTTCGTAATGTAATTGAGCGCTCCCAGCCTGAACGATTTCATAATGACTTCCCTCTCGGTGAGGGAGGTGAGCATAATGACTTTTACGCGATCCTCGTCCAGCTCCGTCAAAATTTCCTTCATCGCTTCAAGACCGTCGAGATTGTTGCCGGTCAAATTAATGTCCATCAGAATAATATCGATCGGATGGCGCGAAGCGGCCGATACGGCTTCTTCCTTCGTGCCGGCGACGGCAACGACCTCGATATCCGGTTCCTCCGCCAAATCTGCGCTCAGATTTTGCTGCCAGAACGGATCGTCCTCCACCAGCATGACGCGTATGCTGCCCATCTGTCTTCCTCCCATCCGCTAGTACAGGTAAGTTAAACATAGTATAGCAAGCACTCACCCTGTCCGGTAGGGTGATTTTTTTTCACCCGGCCTTAAGACAGGGGTGAAAAAAATTCATCCTCCACAGCCCCTCCGGCCCCGCTGTATACTCCGAATTGTGAACGACGGGCCGGACGGCGGAATGCTGAAGGCGCCGCGGACGATTCGAGTTGAATCCAAAGGAGACGGTGAATAATGGTTCAGAAACAAACGAACGATGCTTCAGTAAGAATGGCCTCGGCCAATACTGCGCCCGTGCTTAACTATAATGTGCCGGAGCCTACAACCTACAGCGGACGCACATATATCGAGCTGGACATTGCGGATAACTGCTTTTTGCCGCCGCAGTCTGGCAGCACCCAGACGATGGCCGCGCTTGGGACGGCGGCAATGAGCTTCCAAGCGGCTGCACCGGCTCCTCAGCTTCCGATCGAGGAGCTGCGCAAGGTGAAGCGCTCCGGCGACCGGATGACGACGCGCCTTGCAGAGCTGACGGAGGAGGAAGTGGAGCAGCAGGCGAAGGAAGGGAAGAAGCTCAGCCTGTTCCGGACGATGACGGGAGCATGGTCGCACCGGTTCGCAGCCGATGCCGCGACGGCAGCGCCCGAGTATAGCGAGCCTCAAGCGTTTAGAGCGGCACTCGCTCCATTGCCGACAACGGAAGACCCGGACCAGTCGCCTCCTATCATTAACGACGACGTTATTGACGAACAGATGCGCGACGACGATGATTGGCCGCCGGAAGAGGATCCTATCGAGGAATCCGTGACCGCTACGATCAGCGCGCCAGCTGCAAATGCGAATATTACCGGTCCGCACACAGGTGCAGTTATCGAGATTAGAGGAACGGCAACGGCCGTGCTGGGAACGGTAGCAAGAGTCATGGTGAAGGCAGGCTCGGGCCCATGGAAGCAGGCACAGCTTTCCGGTGACAACTGGGTGCTTTCGGGCGTTGTCGTAACGGATCAGGGGCAAGTCACTTTGCAGGCGGATGCGTACCACTCCAACGAAGTGCTCTCTTACATTACCACGAGAAAAATTAACGTAGCGCTGGAGCAGGCGCCGGACGTAACGCCGCCGACGGTCAGGATCACTTCGCCTGCGGCCGGTGCGGTTCTGGCGACCAACAACGGTCCGGCTGCCAATATTACCGTTCAAGGAACGGCGGGGGATAACCGGGGCGTAACGAGGGTAGAGCTGCTGCTTGACGGGCAAAATCCGGTTGCGGTCGATACTCCGAACAACTATGCGACCTGGAGCAAGGCGCTGTCGATTCCGGCCGGCAACCATTCGATTACGGCGCGCTGCTACGATGCGGCGGGCTTAAAAGGAGAAGCCAGCCTGAACGTCAGCGTGGATACGACTGCGCCGACGATCAGCATTACGTCGCCGGCTCTGAACGCGGCGATTGCCGGCACCTACACGAAAGGCGCTGTCATTGAAGTGTTCGGCTCGGCTTCCGACGGAGGCGGCGTGAAGGTCGTCGAAGTATCGCTTAACAACAGCCCGGTTTACGTGAGGGCGGTGGAGAAAGCGCCTGGCGACTGGTCGCAGTGGAAAGCGACGGTGAAGGTTGATCTTCCGGGACTATGCGTCATTAAAGCCCGCGCCACCGACATGTCCGGGAATACGATGGAAGCGGGCACACAGGTGAACGTGACGATTTTGCCGGAGGTCAGCTCGCGGAAAAACCGTATCATTTTGATCGAATCGTACCGCCTATCCTCCTTCCTGGCCAACTACGGCGCGGGACGCACGCTGAAAACCTTCTCCCTGCTGCCGGGCGAGAAAAGCAAAATCAGCATCCGCACCTATGCTCAAAAGGAAGAGACGATGAAGAGCGCGTCGACGATTCTCGATTCCGTGACCGACGATATCGCAAGCGAGTTCGAGCTGTCGATCGGGGATGAGACCTCGAACAAAACCGGCTATGAATCCAGCAACGATTACAAGCTCGAAGCAAGCGTAGGCGTAAGCTGGGGCGGCTGGCTGAATGCGTCGGCGAGCGCATCGACGAGCGGCGCGACGAACGCGGCGCGGGAGCAGCTGACGAAGAACATAGTCAACTCGACGCAGAAGCACGTATCCAAAGCGTCCGCCCGCCGCGATATGCAGATCGATACGACCTACGAGGTAAAAACGACGACAACCGACGAAACTTCGATCGTCCGCGAAATTGAAAATATCAATATGAGCAGAACGCTAAATTTTGTTTTCCGCCAGATGAATCAGGAATTTATTACGCTGCTCCATTTGGTCGACGTGCGGATCGGCTTCTACCGCGACGAGAAAATCGAAGGGCAGGGCAACAGCTATTACCAGGAGGTTACGCTGCCTGAGCTGAATAAGCTGCTTGCGGAAATTATCGTGCCGGAGAAACGCGAGGAAATTCGCAATACGATCATGTTCCAATTGATGAACATTTTCGATTACCAGGATATTCACCACTCCTTCGTGGAGGAAGCGGTGCTGAAGGATGCGAACGGAAACGTTATTCCGGCGTCGAACTATCTGCGCGTCAGGAAGGACCACTATTCCGAATACGCCGATGAAGCATCCGGATCGACGATCAAGGTTCCAGGCATCATTATGGCCGCGAACAAACACGTCCTGCGGACGGACGGCATCGTTGTCGATGCGGTGCTCGGCCAGGGCGAGGCGCTTGACGAATATTCGAGCAACCTGCAGCTGCAATCGGTCAGGGAGAAGGAGCTGAAGAACGACCTGCTCCAGACGGAGGTCCGGATGAGGGAGCTGGCGCTGCAAATTCTCGAATCGAAGGATCAGGCGGCGGCTCAGCTGTATGCGCTGCTTAACCCGCAGCCGGTCGCGGCGGAAGAGGAAGAGCAAGCGACGGTCACCGTATAGGAGGAGGCGGAAAGATGGATTTCACCTTCACGCTCAGCGACCGGAACAAGGATCGGCTCGAGCATGACAAGGCGCTTGCGAACAAGGATAAAGCGGCGGTCGTCAATCAGAAGACGGTGGTCAAGGCATACAAATTCATTCATAAAAGAATCGTGAAGCTGATCGACATGCCGGTCGCTGCTTATGCTTTGAACTTTCATAAGGTGCATTTCGAATATTTGGCCATCGTGCTTGTCGCCGTAAAAAATACGAGCCAAGCGACGGATGCGATCGCCGGCATGAAGATGAATCTGGACAGCTACGTGTCGATGACGGAGCAGGTGCTGCGCAAAATCGACGAGCTGCCCGAGGACCCGCTGCCGGGGCTTAATCCGATCGATCATCTGTATCTGTCACGCGACCCTGATTTCGTAGAGGCTCATGACCGGATTATCGACGATTACCGGACGGTTGCGCGCGAGAACTTGACCAACATTCTGCATTGTGCCAAGCATGGGCGGGATATTTACGCAAGCACGAATACGGATGCGAAGAAGCTGCTGGACGATTTGATGAAGGTGCAGCCGCAGTCCGATATGGAGAAGCTGATTATCGAAGCGAACAAGCGGGATTTGAAGTGGCTGATTTTGTCGCTCGACAAGATCAGGACGGTGTACCAGAAGGCCGACGCCGCCGTTCCGAGGGCGCAGCGTATGGCGGATTTCGCGGAGCAGTTCGTCAAAATAGCCGGATAAACGAAAAAAGGCAATCCCTTCGCTGATGCGAATGCAGATTGCCTTCTTTTTATTTCGTTCATCCCGTATGGCGTTGAAGCCTGTACCTTGAACGGCACCAGATCAGGCGAAGCGGAATGATGCCGGGCCTGATGGCGTCAGCCGCTTTCAATTGGAGGTTCAGCCGCCACTATACCTGGTTTTTGCGCCGGTCCGCCAGCCAGAGCAGCAGCGTTCCGGCGATCAGAATCGCGAATGCCGCGATGAGGGTAATCAAGGAGGGCCCTCCTGCGGACGGCTGCCGGTCGTCGGTCTGTTCCTCTGGAGGGCTGGCCGGGGCAGCGGCGATCATCCTTTCCGAAGCAACGCCGTTTGCGGAAACGCTTCCGTTTGCAGGAGCTCCGCCGCTTGCAGAAGAGGGCGGATAGCTGTCTCCCAGAAGGGCGGTTTCTTCCTTGGCGGACGAAAGCGGCTTCGTTAATTCGCAAAAGCCGGTTTCCAGCTGCTTATCTCCGTTCGAATAAGCTGTCACCAAATACGCCGTCCCGATCTTGAAGTCCTCGTAGCCGCAGCTCGCCGAGCTCATGGCTGTGTATACGCTTATCTGCTTATCGGCCTCGCCCTTCCACACCTCGGACACCTCGAACGTAACCTTGACAAGGTCTGCGGTCGACATGAACAGCTTCCGGTGAGGCTGTTTAATCTCCTTCACTGTGCCTGCGAATATGACAGTATCGCGCTCAAGCGCGCTCTTCACCTGCAGCTCGGGATCCGGGGGGTAGGCGCAGGAGCAGGCAAAGGCGGAGTCCGGCTTGGCAAGAATGGCAGTACTTAGCAGAATGGCTATACATAAGACATATAGGATCGTTTTTTTCATCCAACATTTCACCTCTGAAGTATAGACGGGAAAACTGGAAGATTTGTTACACATCAGGCACCGGTCCCTCAAGCTAATGAACTGCACACCCTTTATTCGGCCGATTTGCTGCACATTTTATGTCTAACGAATCAGGCCGTCGTTATTGTAGGGTAAAGTTACCTAGAGGAGCCCATTTTCGAGCAATAACGTGATTTGAGTTCCGTAGGTTTCAAAATTGTTCCTTTGAAGGCAGTTAGCGTTCGTTGGATGCGTTAGCCCCATTTTGCTCGTGCCTCGAAGCGTCGCATGTGGACGGCAGCATGCCCAAGCTCCAACGTTTCGCACACTGAAGGCCGCATGCTCAATCACCAACATGTCGCACACTGAAGGCCGCATGCTCTAGTCCAAACATGCCGCATGCCGACGGCAGACACGCCGCTATCGCCAGCCGATCCGGCATGCGATGCGGCGTGTCAGCCGGCCCCGATCAAGCGGCGAAGCGGCTCCGTCAGAAGGAGATGCTCGCCGGCCTGGCGGATCGGTCCGAAGGACGGAATGAGCTCGCGGGCGGTCAACCGCTCCGGCCGGTCAATCCAGCCGGCTTGATGGGCGAGCGCGCCGAGCAGCTGCTCGGGCTCGACGCCGGCGCTGCGCAGACCGGCCAATGTTATCGAGCGGTCGCGCTTGGACAGGCGTTTGCCCTCTTGATCGACGAGCAGCGGAACATGCGCGAACGCAGGGGGCTTAAGCCCAAGCGCCTCGTAGAGCGCCAGCTGCCTTGGCGTCGAATCCAGGAGATCGACGCCGCGCAGCACGTCCGTAATGCCCATAGCTGCATCGTCGACCGTCACGGCCAGCTGGTAGCTGAACATGCCGTCCGCGCGCTTGACGACAAAGTCGCTGCGGTCATCCCCATCGGACGGCTGCGGTCCGGCGAAGGCGTCCTCGAAAGGCAGCGCATGGTCCGGCATGATGAAGCGCAGCGCGGGCGTTTTTTTCGCTGCCTTTGCGAGCCTCTCTTCTTCGCTCAGCCGGCGGCAAAGACCGGGATAGCCGGCTCCTTCGGAGGCGAGTCCGTGCGGCGCGCTGCCGATCGAGGCGAGCTCGCTCCGGCTGCAATAACAAGGATACAGCCGGCCGTCCTGCCGCAGCTTCTCCAGCGCTTCCTCGTACAGCGGCTCTCGGAGGCTTTGCACGTACGGGGCGTAAGGCCCTCCGACGCGGGGGCCCTCGTCCCAGTCGAGGCCGAGCCAGAGCAGGTCGTCCTGCAGCTGCTCGGCATAGGCGTCCCGCGAGCGCGCCTTGTCTATATCTTCTATGCGCAGAACAAACGCCCCGCCGGTTTGGCGCATTTGCAGCCAGGCGGCGAGGGCGGTTATGGCGTTCCCGATATGCAGCTGCCCGGTCGGCGAAGGGGCGAAGCGTCCGCGTCTCGTCATGGTGTTCACACTCCTTGAAGAATACAAAAAAGAGCAGTCCTGTTGATCTGCCCGGTTTTCTTGCGTTTATGTAGGTTGTAAAATAGGATATGGCGGAGCCGACGGGATTCGAACCCGCGGTCTCCTGCGTGACAGGCAGGCATGTTAGGCCTCTACACCACGGCTCCACGTTCATATCTAAGTGCCTGAGGCACATAGAGAATAGTACCATAAATGGCATTCGGCTGACAAGCCGTGCGAGAAAAACGTTTGCAAAATAAGGTGTTAAATGGGAAAATTATACTTTTGATGAAGCGATTAAATAGAGACGGGAGAGTGAAAGGGTTGAAAAAGGTAAAGGCGCTGCTTGTTGCCGCAGCCGTGCTGCTGCTCATGTCCGCAACGGCTCACGCAGCCGGGCAGGCGATCAAGGCCGCATTGTTCAAAAGCAGTATCTACGTAAATAACCAACTGAAAGAGTGGGGCGAAGATACTCCGCTGCTAAACTATAATAATAGGGTGTATGTGCCGCTCCGCGCGTTCGCGACTATACTTGGCGATGCCGTAGGGTACGATGCCAAAAGCAAGACGGTCTATGTAGACCAGCCGAATAGCTGGCCCGTCCAATCGAAGCTTCACAGCGCGACCGAAGAAGAGGGGCTCGAGATCAAAATTTTATCGGAAAAAGCGGTTTACGCTTACGGAGAGCCGATTCGGATCTGGGCTCGCCTATCGAATGCAAGTACGCAAGAGATCACGCTGTACCACGGCAGCCCGCTTGTCGGCTTTAACATCAAGGACAAGGACGGGTTTGAAAGCAATCAATGGTACGCTCTCGATTTACATACAAGCAAGTTTAAGCCGGGCGACGAATACAGCTCCATTTTGAGTCCAAGGCAATTCCTCGCGTACAACGCTTATAAACAAGGCATTTATGATTTTGACCGATACAGCGATAAAACGGCCCGCCCCGCAGCGCTTCCGAAGGGCGAATACACGATTGAGGCGGTAGCGGATTACAGCTTGAGCAAGGAAATTAATGACGATACGAAGAGAAAACTTAAAGCATCCATCCAAATCACGGTGAACGAATAGATGGCTGCCTGTTATGACAACTCAAAAAGCCGGTCCTGCTGTCATGAAAGACAGCAGGACTGGCTTTTTAACGTTAACCCTGTTTGTGCTCAGTCGTAACCTGCCACAGGACGCCGTATTTGTCCTCGATTACACCGAACAGAGAGCCCCAAAACTGCTGCTTTAGGGGGTCGATGACCTTGCCGCCTGCGGCAAGCTTATCGAACGCCTCATGAGCTTCCGCATCGGAGCCGAACTCCAGGCTCAGATGCATGCCGCTCCCCCGGCTAATCGATTCGAAAGGAGAATCGGACATGAAGAAGTTGATGCCGCCCGCCACGAAGCTCATGTGCATCACTTTGTCCTTATGCGACTCATTGCCGCCAGGCATTTGGTCAAAGGTCAGGACGGAAAGGATCTCGCCGCCGAGCGCCTGCGTGTAAAATTCAGCCTGCGCTCTTGCGTCCTCGGAAAAAATATACGGTGTAAGCTTCGCCATTATAGATCATCCCTTCGTTTTTTGAACTTCACTATCATGGCCTAATCGTATCATTTCTTTCGTCTCCGCATTTCTTTTTGTTTGCTATATTCGCGGGGATCCGCCGGCCGGATAACAGCCGACTACCAGCCGTCGCCCGGTAAGCCCAAATCCGGCGTGCCGTCTTCGTTCCAGCGGATCCGCTTCACGCGAGTATGGCGGTTCGGATCGTACAGAGGTTCTCCGGGAATGTCCTTGTAGGAACGCGCGTGATAGACAATAACATCGCAGCTGTCCGTCTCGTCGCGGGTAAAGCTGTTGTGGCCCGGTCCGTATTCTTCGGCTTCCGGACGGCTGCGGAAAATCGGCTCCGGCGATTTCGTCCATGAAGCGGGATCGAGCAAATCGCTGTCCTCGGCGGCCGTCAGCAGTCCCATGCAGTACCTGTCGTCGGTCGCGCTTGCCGAATAGGCGATGAAGACGCGCCCGTTCCGGATCAGGACGGCGGGTCCTTCGTTTACTTTATGGCCATGCCTTTCCCACTCGTAGCTCGGAGTTGCGATCCGGATCTGCTTGCCTGCGATGGTCCACGGATTCGACATTTTGGCGATATAAAGATCGGATACTTCATCGATTTGCGCCCACACGAGGTAGCGCTCGCCGCGGTGCTCGAACGTCGTGGCATCGAGCGTGAAGCTCTCGAAATTCATGACGATTTTGCCTTTCTCCGTCCACGTCCCCTCGCAGGGATTGTCCTCCGCACATTCCAGAACGTATTGGCGGATCGCCCATTTATTCTCGGCCTCCCCGGCCGCGAAATAGATGTACCACTTGCCGTCAATATGATGAAGCTCCGGAGCCCAAATATGATTGCCCATCTCCCCGGCGGTATGCTTTCTCCAAATGACGGTTTCCTGTGCGTCCGCCAAACCCGCGATCGTGCGGGAGCGGCGCAAAATAATCCGGTCGTATTCCGGAACGGATGCGGTGAAATAGTAATACCCGTCCGTATGCTTCAAAATATACGGGTCCGCCCGGTTCAGAATCAGCGGATTGGGATAAGCCGGCGTAGAATTGGAAGGCTGCTCGTTAACGTGAATTGAGGTGTCCATGGAAGGTACGGCTCCTTTTTTTGCAAAATAGGTCAAAAATGACGTATCAATCGAAATAACGACGTATTGAATTTAGTTATTTGTAAATCGGTTTATATATTTATTATATCCCTAACTTCCCTCCCGGACAATCGGTAATCACGTTAATTAACCGCCCCCCGCGCATATAAACCGCTTACGCTTCGTCAATCGGCGGTTTTCCGGCTTTTTCTTGGAAAAGCTCCCGTATACACTTTTTGAACAATCGGTAAATGAGGCGTATAGTGGGGTATATCTAAGGCAACGGAAAGGCGGATTTTTGTCCAATGTCCCAACGAAGCATTTTACCCCATCTCGGCTTTCTGCTCGTCTACCTGCTGTGGGGCATTAACATCAGCTCGATGAAAATCGGCGGACAGGAGTGGGATCCTGTCATGTTCAACGGTCTCCGCTATATTTCCATAGCCCCGCTGCTGTGGCTCTTCACCTATTCCCATTTCAGGAAAAAGGGCATCAGCCTCCGCATGGAAAGCCGCGATCTCGGCCGCATTCTGTTTCTCGGCATCCTGTCCGCGATCGGAATGGAGGTGCTGCTGTCCTTCGCGCTGCAGTATTCGAACGCGGCCAACGGCTCCGTACTGGGCCGCGGCTTTATGCCCGTTCTGACGGTCATCATTTCGCTTGTCCTCAAGGAAATCCGGATGTCTTACCGGATATTGATCGGTTTGCCGTTTGCTTTTGCGAGCGTTATCCTTATTGTGGCCGGCGGCGGGCAGGGACTGCATTTCGGACAGGATACGCTGCTCGGCGACGGGCTGCTGCTGCTGCGGAGCCTGCTCGGCGCCATCTATCTCATCCTGATGAGCCGGCTGACGTCGCGTTACCCGCTTATGCTTCTTATTTCCTGGGAGATGACTGCGGGCGCCGTGTCGCTGCTTCCATACGTGCTGTGGAAGGCGGATGCCGCCTATTTCGCCGCCATTCCGGCCAGCGGCTGGATCAGCCTCGTCTATACGTCGCTCCTGGCTACGATGGTCGGCTTTACGGTGCATAACTGGAGTCTGGCGCGGCTCGGGCCGTTCAAGGCTTCCGTTTACGGTTATACGCTTCCGGTCTCGGCGGCTGTGGCGGGGTATTTTCTGCTGCACGAATCGGTAACGGTTTATCAGGTGCTCGGAGGAGCGGGCGTCCTGTTCGCGATGTATCTGCTGCAGCGGGACAGGCAGAAGACCGGAAATCCGAGTGCGGTAAAACGGAGTACGCAAGCGACTTAAGGCACAAGGAGGGGGACAAGCATGCAATCCTGGCAACGGACGATGTGGATTCTTTGGTTTGGCGTATTGTTTTGCAGCTCCAGCTATACGATGTCGGTGCCCTTCCTGCCGCTTTTCCTTTTCGATCTGGGCGTAGAGAAAGACTCTGTTAATTTGTGGGCGGGCATCGTGCATTCCTCGGCTTTTATGGTCGGCGCAGTGATGGCCCCGCTTTGGGGGCTGCTGGCGGACAAGTACGGCAAACGCAAAATGGTCATCAGGGCCGGGCTCAGCTTATCTGTCATTTACGCGCTGATCGCTTTCGTGCAGACGCCTTGGCAGCTGGTGGGCGTACGGATGCTGCACGGCTTTGTCGGCGGCTTCGTTCCGGCCTCGATGTCGATCGTGGCTTCAGTTGCGCCAAAGGAGAAGCTTGGCTGGAGCCTCGGCATGATGCAGGCGGGCACGATGACCGGCGGCATTCTTGGTCCGCTGTTCGGCGGACTGCTGGCGGAAGCGTTCGGCCTGCGCAGATCGTTCGTCGCTTCGGCGATTATTATTTTGGCGGCGTCGGTGGCGGTCATTTTTTGGGTGAAGGAAGGCAAGCCGGCTGCGGACGGGGAAGCGGCAGTGAAAAAAGAGAAGCCGATTACCTACCGGATGGCGTTCCGCAACCGCGCGCTGATGAGCATGCTTCTTCTGCTGGTTCTGTTCCAGCTGTCGGTCAACATGTTTCAGCCGCTGATGTCTCTACATATTGCGGAGCTGCAGGGCGGCCTGCAGGGTGCGGTGTTATCCGCCGGGTTCATTTTGTCGCTGATCGGGATCGCGGGCATTGTGGCTTCGCCGGTCTGGGGCAGGCTCGGGGAGCGGAAAGGGTATTACCGCATTCTTACCGTCTGCTTGCTTTCTGCGGGCACGGTTGTCAGCATGCAGTTTTTCGTGCAGGATTTGTGGCTGTTCGCGATTGTCCAATTTATATTCGGATTGTTTATGGCAGGAATCGGGCCGATCGTAAATACGCTTGTCGTGCAAAACACGGACGAGCAGTTCAGGGGCCGGTCGTTCGGCCTTACGACGAGCGCCAACCAGCTTGGCTCCATGCTGGGGCCGCTGATTGGCGGCCTGCTGGGCTTGGCGCTTAGCATTCACTGGATTTTCGTTGCGACGGGGGCCATTATGGCGGGAGCGGGCTTGTCCGTGCTGCTGAAGCGCCGGCGGGAGCAAACTCGCCTGAGGCTTCGGGCAGCGCGGCCCGTTGAGGATATAAGATAAGAGGAAGGC
Source organism: Paenibacillus vietnamensis (assembly GCF_020169515.1). Classification (GTDB taxonomy): domain Bacteria; phylum Bacillota; class Bacilli; order Paenibacillales; family Paenibacillaceae; genus Pristimantibacillus; species Pristimantibacillus vietnamensis. The sequence continues at coordinate 157,753 of NZ_JAHMHW010000012.1, forward strand.
TCATGCGGCAGGCTGCATGGGCCTTTCGTCTATTCAGGGCAGCCGGAACGCCGCCAAGTCGTTATATTTGTATGATTCGCAATTTTTAAGATTGACACAAAATCGCAATCCATCAATGATAGTGTCAACATGAAATAGGGGGTGCCCGCGATAGGTATCATCCGATTGCTCAAAAGCCGCAAATATTTGCAGCGAATCATTTTGTACTTCAACCTGTCCGTTGTCGGGCTGCTCGTTATTTTTTCTTTTTCCTATTATGCCTACTCTAAAAACATCGTCCTTCAAACCCAAAAGGATGCCAATGAAAAAGTATTGTCCCAAATCAATTACAACATTAACTATTTGCATGAAATTGTACAAAATATCGCGATTATGATGAGCTTCGATAAAAGCGTCATTTATCTGATGAACGCCAAGGAACCGGATCCGTTCACGAAATTCCAGACGCTGCGCATGCTGGATACGGTGTCCGACTCCACCTCCTTCGTCGACTCGATCGCCGTCTACAGCGGCGCAGCCAAGCAGATGTACGTCGGAGGCTCCGGAACGTGGTCCCGCACTCATTTGAAGGAGCTGGAGGAAATGACTCTCCGCGTCCTGAGGGAGCCAGGCGGCTCAACCGGCGGAAGATTGATCCCGATGAAGACGGATGAGGGAAGCGCGAACGTGGACTTGTTCTCCTTCTTCGTCCTCGAGAGCCATTCGGCAAACGGCGAGGCTCCGAATGCCGTCGTCGTCAATATCAGGCCGCGCTGGGTGTTCGAGAATATTTACAATCTTAACAGTCTTGGCGGACGCCGGGACGGAATCGTCCTTCTCGACCGGGACGGGAAAGCTCTCGCCTATCCGAGCGAAGCCGCGCTGACGTTTGCGGATGCCGTTCAGGGCTCTGCAGCCCGTTCCGGTGAGGATTCCGAAAAATTCACGGTGCGAAGGATTAACGGGGAAAAATATTTGGTTTCCGAAATGAGCGTCGGGGTGAACGAATGGAGCATCATGAGCTTGCTGCCATATGATCAAGTGATGGGGCGGGTGGAGTCTTTCCGCAATATTTCCTTTATTCTGGTCGGATTGGCTCTATTGGTTTCGATCGCGCTTTCCGCCGCGGTTGCGAACCGGCTGTACCGGCCGATCGGCAAGCTGACCGAGCAGTTCAACCGGAATACGCTCGTCCCCTTGACGGGGGCTCCCAAATCGCAGGATGAATTGAGCTACATTTCCGGCGTCTACGAGCTTACGCTGGACAAGCTTCGGCTCGCCCGCCAGGAAGAAAATCGGAATCAGCAAATCGTGAACGACTATTATTTGCGGCGATGGATGACCGACAGCGGCTCGCTGACGGAGGAGGAGCTCGGGGAGTGCCGGTCTGCGTTTCCGCGGCTTTTCCCTGAGGAAGACGGAGCGGGACCGGTCTGGGCGGTGGCCGTGCTGGCGCTGGACGCGCCGCCGCAGGCTTTCCGTTCGTCCGCGCAGGATCAGCTGTTCCGGTTTGCGGTGTGCAATATTACGGAAGAGATGCTGGCCCGGTCGTATCCGGTCCGCGTTCTGGATATGAAAAATGACTTCCTGATTGCCATCGTGCGCATATCGGCTGCAGAACGGGATTCGGATGCCCTCCGGACGCTGCTCGGCGAAACGGTCGATACCTGCCGGCAGTATTACCGGAGAACGTTTTCGGCGGCGGTCAGCGCTCCCGTGTCCGATTGCAGAGAGGTCAGCGCCGCTTACCGCACCGCGGTGCAGCAGCTGATGTACCGGCTGCTGTACGGCCCGGGCTCCGTCATCGCTCCGGAGGATGTAGCGGGGAACATCGCCCGTCAGGACGCGGTAGTTCCAATCGAGTGGGAGAAGAAGCTGGGCGAAGCGATCCGGGCACGCGACGTGAAGGCGATTCGCGCTGTGCTGGACAAGTGGTTTTCGGCGATTGCCGCGTTTCCGTTTGACGATATGACGTTTGCGGTGCAGCAGATCGTGCTGGTCATCCGGCAGGTGCTCAGGGAGCCTGTATTCTCGGCTCATTACAACTCGATTGCGATGCAGACGCTCGGGACCAGCGTGATCCGGTCCGATACGCTGGCCGAGATGCAGGAGAAGCTCGCTCGTTTTCTGGAGCAGGTTTGCCAGGCGGAGAGGGAAGAACAGAAGGAAGACAGGAGCCAAATCGTCGTAGACGCGATCAAGGAATTCGTGGATAAAAATGCGCTCGACATCAATTTGAGCCTGCAGTCCGTCGCGACGTATTTCAAAATGTCGTCGGCCTACGTCGGCCGCATCTTCAAGCAATACGAAAACGTGTCCGTCGGCGACTATATTAACGGATACCGGCTGGAGAAGTCACGTGATATGCTGCTTGCCAGCAGCTACAGCGTAAAGGAAATCGCCGATTACCTCGGCTTCAGCAATTCCAGTTATTTCATCACGCTGTTCAAAAAGAAATACGGCATGACACCGAAGGAATTCCGGATGAATGTAGCGCTCGGGGAGGAGAGACGGCTGGACCAATCTCTCTAAAATTGATACGAAATACAAATCCCGTTATTCGTCTTGTGACATTGTCTTTGTTTTGGGATTGCTGATGCGGACGCAAGTTTGACAGAATGAATACCGCAAGTGACACACAAAATCGCAGGAAAGGCGTGATGTGATGAACAAGCGGTATTTGGCGGCCTTAGTGCTGGCCGCGCTGCTGCTCGGCTGGCTGCCCGCCCCGAGCGGGCAAGCGCAGGAGGGAGAGGGAAAGGCCTTTTATGTGGCGCCGGGTGGAAGCGATTCCAATTCAGGCGGCCAAAACGATCCGTTCCGCACGCTGGAGGCGGCGAGAGACGCCATACGTGCCTTGAAGAGCGGCGGCGGATTGCCGGCCGGAGGCGTAACGGTTTACTTGAGAGAGGGAACTTATAACCGGAGCGAGTCGTTTAAGCTGACGGAAGAGGATTCCGGCACCGCAGATTCCCCGGTCGTCTATCGGGCTTACCCCGGCGAGACGGTCCGGCTGTCAGGCGGTACGGACCTGGACCGCGCCGGCTTTGAAGCGGTCTCCGACCCGGCCGTGCTGCAGCGGATCATCGATCCGGATGCGCGCGGCAAGGTCGTCCGGTTCGATCTGGCGGCTCACGGTTTGACCGACTACGGGCAAATCAGCAGGCACGGGTACTGGAAGGCGAGCGATATCAGCCTGCTGCCGCCGATGCAGCTGTATGTCGGCGGGCAAGGGATGACGCTGGCCCGCTGGCCGAATGAGGGAACGGTTCAGATGGGGGATATCGTCGATCCCGGGCCGACGGTGAACGATCCGGATCTTCAGACCCGGGGAGGGACATTCAAATACGGGTACGATCGTCCAAGGCATTGGACGCAAGCGGACGACATATGGCTGGATGGCATCTTCGGCTACAGCTGGGAATGGTCGTACAACAAAGTCGCGGGCATCGATACCGCGAACAAGACGATTACCCTGCAGTACGGCGAGATGTCCGGCATTCAGAAAAACTGGTACCCCGATTTCCATTTCGCCGAAAATTTGCTGGAAGAGATCGACGCGCCAGGCGAATATTACATCGACCGGACGAAAGGCGTGCTGTATTTGCTTCCGAACGCAGCCTTCCTGAGCGGACAAGGCGACATCACGGTCACGACGCTGAAGGAGCCGATGATTACGACGGTAGGAGCTTCGCATATCCGGTTCGAAGAGCTCATGCTGGAATATGGCCGCGATACGGCGGCGGTGATCATCGGAGGCGGCAGCGTGACGATCTCGCACTGCGATATCGGCAACTTCACGGGCAGTGCCGTATACGTCAACGTGCCGAGCAAGTTCATGCCTCCGGTCGCGGACAGCGCTCTGACCGGCGTCGACCATGCGATCGACAGCACCCATATCCACCATATTGGAGCGCTCGCCGTTACGCTAAATGGCGGAAATGCGACGACGTTGGCCCCCGGCAATAACCGGGTAACGAACTCCCATATTCATGACTTCGCTTTCTACAACAAGGCTTACAATCCCGGCGTCGTTCTGCGGGGAGTCGGCAACCGGGCGGTCGGCAACGAGATTCACGACGCGCCGCATCCGGGAATCCTGATTTTCGGCAACGATCATCTTGTCGAATACAACAACATTTATGACATTTGCAAAATGTTCTCCGATCTCGGCGCCATCTACATGAACGCAGGCTCGACTCCGCAGGAGCGGGGAACGGTCATCCGGCGCAATTATTTTCACCATATCGGCGAGCGCAAGCCGGGCGTGGAAGGAGTTTACCCCGACAACCTGACGATGGGGCTGACGATCGAGCAGAACATTTTCTACAAGATGGGAAATGCCGCGATCAAAAACAACGCCGGCTCGTACATCGCGGCGGACAATAATGTGTTCATCGACTCTTACGTTCCGTACGACAACCAGGAGATGTTCCTGGGCGATCAGCCGGGCAACAAGATCGATGAAGCCTATATGACGCAATGGCACGAGCTATTCGAGAGGAACAACAACTTCGCCGGCACCCCTTACTTGACCAAATATCCGGAGCTTGCCGGCTTTTTCGAAGAAAACCGCTATTATCCGGACAGCAACGGCTTTACGAACAACGTCATTTACAATCCGACGGTCAAGCGTTCTGCGGATGTCAACTCTCATGGCGCGAGGGATGTCCTCAATCTGCTGAATTATTCCGGCAACTGGGTGACCGCCGAGGATCCGGGCTTTGAGAATTTGGCCTCCGGCGATTTGCGCCTGAGGGAAGATGCGCCGGTATTCAGCCAAATTCCGGGCTTCGTCGATATTCCGTTCGAGAGGATCGGCACGCAGGGGAAAATCGGGATTTCGCATGTTCCGGATGCCGTCGGTCTAGTCGACCTCGCATTTCCTTATGCGAGCGTAACATTGGAGCTGGGCGAGTCGGCGCCTGTCCGGGCCGAAGCGATTCCTTGGAACGCCGCAAATGCGTCGGTCATTTACGGCAGCAGCAATCCGGCTGTTGCATCCGTGGACGCGAACGGCAGCGTGCAGGCGCTTGCGCCGGGAACGGCGGTCATTACGGCGCGGTCGGCCGCGAATCCGGAATTGACGGATGATTGCGAGGTGACGGTCGTAGGCGGCGATGGAGTGATGCATTTCACCGATTTCGAATCGGGCGGCAACGGCTGGCCGGTGGATGCCAATCGCAGCATCGTCGAGGATGAGGAAGGCAATCATTGGTATCGGCTGGTTGGGGGAGCAAATGCTCAGTCACCGAGAGACTTTGCCGACTACGTGCTCGAATATAAGCTGAAGACGCCGGCAGAGATGCCCGTCGGCGCAAACTTCCTGATGTATGAGCGGAACGGGGCAAACGGCAGCGGGTATGTGTTTTACAAGAAGACGGAAGAAGGCTCCTTATGGGCGTTTTACGATTCCAAATGGCAGACTTTGGCGGAGGTCGATCTGGCGCATGACGATCTTTTGCCCGATCGGGTCTATGCGATCAAGCTTGTTGTCCAAGGACCGAACGTCAGCCTGTACGTTGACGGGGAGCAGCGCCTGCAGGGCGCGAATCCGTCCTACAGCCCGAGCGGCAAGGTCGGATTTTACGTAGAAGGGTTTACGGACATGCAGGTTGACGAAGTGAAGCTTTCGCTCGTCAGGGAGCCGGTAACGGGCATTGAGCTGGATCAGAGCGAGGTGTCGCTCGAAATGGGTGAGAGAAGGCAGCTGACGGCGAGCGTATTTCCGCAGGAAGCGTCCAACCGGAAGGTCCGGTGGGTATCCAGCGATTCTGCGGTTGCAAGCGTAGATGACGCGGGCTTGGTTACAGCGCATAAGTCCGGCTCGGCGGTCATTACGGCCGTATCCGACGAAAATGAACAATTGAAGGCCGATGCGGCCGTAACAGTGCAGCCATGGCCGGGCTACCCGGTTCAATCGTTGAATAAGGCGCTAAAAGACAAGAAGCGCTGGACGGCTTCGGATGCGGTCGATTTCAATAAAGGAAACGTCCAGATTGCCGGGGAAGGCGTATTCGGTTACGAAGGACAGAAGTTCGGCAGCACGCTTCTCCGGTTCAAGGCGAAGCTCGGAGCGTTCGACGGAGGCTGGTACGGCTTCGCGCTGCGCTCCGACCGCACCGGCGATCCGACCTGGGTGGGTGGCAACAAAGGTTACCTGGTCGTCATCAAGGAGGACCATATCGAGTTCCAGACATGGAAGCCGGGACAAAAAATGGTGAGAATCATCCCGAATGACGAGTTTAAAGCCGGAGGCGAGTATGAGATGGAGATCGGCGTCATCCGCTCCTCCAGCGGAGAACGCTACATTTTGAAATCGGGCTCCCGCATCATTCTGAACGAATGGGATGCCGACCCGAGCAACCCGATCGCCGCCGAAGGTTACTTCAACGTATACAACTATGCCGGAGACGGGAATGCAATCGGGCTGATGCAGGTGAAAGGGAAGTAACGCCGTTTTGCGGAGTCGCCCGGAGGTTAGGCCGGGCGGCTTCTTTTTTTAAATAAATGCGAATTTTGATGGAAAGGCCGAATCCGATGATCGAAATTGATACGATATCCGTTTTTTGAGATTTATAGAGCGCCTGCGGGTATGCCATGATGATGGTGCGGATCGCTCGGCGCATCCGAACCATCACATCCAAAAGGGGGACAGACCGCATGCATTCATCCAAAACCGCCTGGCGTGTCACCGCTGCCCAAGCCGAAGGCAAGACAAAATCCCGCAGAAAGTTCCGCAGCGGCGACAAGGAGCTTACCTTTCTCGCGCTGCCGGCGGCGATCTATATTTTCGTCTTCAGCTATCTGACGATGTTCGGAGTCATCATCGCATTCAAAAATTACAGGTACGACAAAGGGATCTGGGGAAGCGAGTGGGTCGGGCTCGACAATTTCAAATTTTTTTTCCTGACCGAGAAGGCGTATATCGTCACCCGCAATACCGTTCTTTACAACGTCTGGTTTTGGATCGCAACGACGTTTTGCGCACTGCTCGTCGCCATTCTGCTGAACGAAATATCGCGGAAGTGGAGCAAGTATTATCAGACCGTTATGTTTCTTCCGACGTTTGTGTCCTGGGTCGTCATTATGTATTTGGCTGAAATCTTCCTGCATCATGACTACGGCTTTATCAACCGGCTGCTGGAATCGCTCGGCGGGGAGCGGATACGCTGGTATCTGGAGCCGGCTAATTGGCCGGCCATCCTCACCGTCGCCCATCTGTGGAAATCGATCGGCTTCTCGGCGCTCGTCTATTATGCGGGCATTGTCGCGATCGATCCGTCCTACTACGAGGCTGCGCGGATCGACGGGGCGACCCGGTTCCAGATGGTGCGCAAAATTACGATTCCGATGCTGGCCCCGCTCATCACGATCCTGTTGATCATGACGATAGGCAGCATGTTCCGCGGGGATTTCGGGCTTCACTTTTTTGTATCGGGCAATTCGCCGCTGCTGTACAACTCGGTCGATATTATCGACACGTTTGTCTATCGCGCGCTCAGCGTCAGCGGAGACACGTCGATGGCGGCCGCCGTGGGGCTTTATCAGTCGCTGGTCGGATTCGTGCTGGTGGTGGCGGCCAACTATGCGGTCAGAAAAATCAACGAGGAAAATTCCCTTTGGTAGGAGGCGGCGCAACCATGAACGAGACCGCTTTAACCCGCAATCGGACGGGCAACGCAATTATTCATTTGTTTTTTCTCCTCTTGTCGGTCGGAATTCTGGCCCCCTTTCTGCTCATTGTGTCCGTATCTTTGACCGACGAGAAATCGCTGATGGAGCTCGGATATTCGTTTCTTCCGTCCCGCTTCAGTCTGGTCGCTTACGATTTTATCCTGCGGACGCCGGCCGCGCTGCTGCGGGCTTACGGCAACACGATTATCGTAACGGTGACCGGAACTCTTCTGAGTCTGCTGTTTACCAGCATGGTCGCGTACACCATTTCCAGAAGGGATTACAGGCTGAGGGTGCCTTTGACGGTTTATATCTTTTTTACGATGCTGTTCTCTGGCGGTCTGGTGCCGTTCTATATTTTGATGACGCAGTACCTGCACTTGAAAGACTCGCTGTGGGCGATCATCCTTCCCGGCATGCTGTCGCCCTTCTACGTGCTCATCATGAAAGGCTTCATGGGCAAAATACCGCACGAATTGATCGAATCCGCGAAGGTCGACGGGGCCAGCGAATGGCGCATCTTCTTCCGGATGATCCTGCCGCTGTCGACGCCGGCGCTGGCGACACTTGGGCTGTTCATCGCCTTCAATTACTGGAACGAGTGGTTCAACGCGCTGCTGTTCATCGACAACGACAAGCTTGTCCCGCTGCAGCTGCTGCTCGTCCGGATTATGAACACGCTCGATTTTCTCCGGAACAACAGCGAATATATTCAAAATCTGGGGCTGGATATGAGCCAGCTGCCCAACGAATCGATGCGGATGGCGCTTGTCATTTTGGTGGCGGGACCGATGATGTTTGTTTTTCCTTTTTTTCAAAAATATTTCGTGCAGGGCATGACGGTAGGTTCGTTAAAGGGGTAGCCCCTTTGATGATAAAATAAACATATGGAGGGGTTTGGCATGAAAAAGGCCAGATATGTCGGCATTCTGACGGTTTGCTTGATGTTATTCGCATCGGCGTGCAGCAGTGGAAACAACAATACACCTGCGGGCGGGGGCGGTTCGCCGGCGCCGGCTTCCGGGGAAAGCGACGGAACGCTGCCTGAAGTCAGTCTTACCTGGTATTACGGCGTCGCTCAGGTATCGCCGGATCAGCAGCTGATCGAAGACGAGGTCAACAAAATCATCAAGCCCAAAATCAATGCGACCGTCAAGCTGAAGCCGATCGATTTCGGCAGCTATACGACGAAGCTGAACACGGCAAGCGCCGCCGGCGAGGAGTTCGATCTGGTCTGGACGGCCAACTGGGCTTTCAACTACGACGAGAACGTGAAGAAGGGGGCATTTCTGCCGCTGGACGACTTGATCGACACTTATGCACCCGAGACGAAGAAGTCGATTCCGGATTTTACATGGGACGCGACAAAGCATCAGGGCCAAATTTATGCCGTCCCTAACTATCAAACCGTGATCTCAAGGTACGGCATTAACGTGATTAAAGAATATGCGGACAAATATGGGCTCGATCCTGGCAAGGTGAAAAGCTATGAGGATCTGGAGCCGTTCCTTGAGCAGGTGAAGCAAAACGAACCCGGCATCGTTCCGTTCATGCTCGTGGGCCCGCTGACGAAGTTTCATCCGTTCCTGTACGGGTACGACGATTACGGGGTAAAAATCGGCGACGAGTCGTACAAGACGAATTTTATGGAAGGATCGCCGGAATTCAAGCAATTCGTCGAATTGATGCACCGCTGGTTCGAGAAAGGTTATATTAACGAGGACGCTTCGACGGTCAAGCAGATCGACAGCAGCCATAACGGCAAATTCGCCGCCTCGATCGAATATACGATGAAGCCGGGGTACGAAGCCGAAATTCAGGCGAAAAACGGCGGAAGAGAAATTATCGGCATTCCGCTTACGGACGTGACGACGACCCGCACCTCCAATATCGCAACGCTGACGGCCATCAGCCGTACCTCCAAAAATCCGGAGCGCGCCATGATGCTGCTTGAGCTGGTCAATACGGACCGGGAGCTGTTCAACCTGCTCAGCTTCGGCATGGAAGGAAAGCATTATGAGAAGCTGAGCGATAATATCGTAAAAACGAATCCGAACGGAGGGTATATTGCTTCCAACTGGGTGTTCGGCAACGTGTTTAACGGTTATCTGATCGAAGGCCAGGCGCCGGATACGTGGGAAGTGACCAAGGAGCTGAACGCATCCGCCGTCGTGCAGCCGACGTTTGGATTCAACTTCGACGATTCGGCGGTGAAAGCGGAAAACGCAAACGTAGCGGCCATCCGCGCCGAATACGAGCCGCTGCTGTTCACGGGCACGGTCGATCCGGCCGAATATTTGCCCGAATATATCGATAAGCTGAAGAAAGCCGGCGCCGAGAAGGTGCAGGCGGAGCTTCAGAAGCAGCTTGATGCTTGGACTGCGGAGAAAAAGAAGAACGGTCAATAGGCGGATGCGGATGGTGCTCCGCAGCGTGAACGGCCGCCGCCGGACGGTATTCGGCGCTTATCGGAACTGACGAAGCCAGCTGTGCGTCTTGCGGGACGCCGGCTGGCTTTTTTTATGGATAAGAATTTATAAGTTTCACATTCGTATATTGATTTTTCGAAGCTAATAGAGCATTTGGTAAGAAAGGTAAACGTATGGAATGTGTTAGGATGGAAAGAACGTTATAAGATGCAGGGTTTGTATTACTAATGAGATTAAACGTTAATGACGAGAGGAGCGGTTAAGATGGAGAACTTTGTACCTGTTGTGAAAGCGGAAATGCTGATTAAGAGGCCGGCGCATGAGGTATATGAGGCTTTTGTCGATCCGGCCGTGACGACGAAATTCTGGTTCACGAAAAGCAGCGGCAGATTGGAGGCGGACAAGCGAGTACGGTGGGAGTGGGAAATGTACGGTGTATCCGATGAGGTTCATGTTCTGGAACTGGAAGAGGACAGGCGTATTGTTCTCAAATGGTCGGACGGCACGAAGACGGAGTGGAGCTTTACTGAGCAGTCGGAGGATGAAACCTTTGTCACGATCACGTACTCGGGGTTTGGCGGCAGTGTGGAAGAGCTCGTCCTTCAGGCGACCGACAACATGGGCGGGTACACGATCGTGCTCTGCGGGCTGAAGGCGCTGCTTGAGCACGGCGTCGTCCTGAATCTCGTAGCGGATAAGGCTCCTTATGCTCATGTGAAGCGTTAAGTTGGATGTTGAGCAGCTATTCTGTTGTGCAATCTGCAGCAGAACGGGGAAAAGAATTCAGCGCCCGCCAATCTGCTGTACAAACTGCAGCAGAACGGCAACCAGTATCGAGCGCCCGCCAATCTGCTGTACAAACTGCAGCAGAAACCTGACATGAACGGCAGTTGGCCGAGCTGTGCTGCACTTTTGCATCAGATCGCTCAACGCTCAGCTCCGATTGGCCGATATGGCGCGATTCTACTGCAAAAACTGCAGCAGAATGGCAAATAGTATCGAGTTCTCGCCATTCTGCTGTACAAACTGCAGCAGAACGGCGAATAGTATCGAGTTCCCGCCATCCTGCTGTACAAACTGCAACAGAATGGCAAATAGTATCGAGTTCCCTCCATCCTGCTGTACAAACTCCACAGCCCCCTAATTAAACTGGAGTCTTCCCCTACAATAAATTAGACTATTT
>NZ_JAHMHW010000013.1 GCF_020169515.1 Paenibacillus vietnamensis
AACGCTAGTCAGCCCAGCTTTTGGCTCATTCTGCTGCAGGAAATGCAGCAGAATGTGCCGTGTGCGGCGGAAATCGCCCCAAATGGCACGTATAGGTGTAGATCTGCTGCAAGAAGTGCAGCAGAACGCTAGTCAGCCCAGCTTTTGGCTCATTCTGCTGCAGGAAATGCAGCAGAATGAACCGTGTGCGGCGGAAATACTGCAGCAGAACTGGCCGTACACAGCGGAAATCGCCCAAAATGGCACGTATAGGTGTGGATCTGCTGCAGAAACTGCAGCAGAGCAGCCTGCACGCGGCGAACATCACCCAAAAGGCGCGATTGGCGCGAATCTCCCAGGGCTCAGCTGCCCAGAGCGATCAGCGGGACGCCGGTCGAATGACGCTCTACGAGACGAGTGTCTACGGTAATTTTTGTTTTGGCCGGGTCGTCGGAGGCAATGGCCTCGAGCAGCAAATCGACGGCCAGATGAGCCATTCGCTCCTTCGCGACATGGATGGTGCTCAGCTCCGGCGATACGATTCTCGCTTCCGAGATGTTGTCGAAGCCGATGACCGATACGTCTTCGGGAATCCGGTATCCGAGCTCGGCGAGCGTCTTGATCGCGCTGATCGCGATATAATCGCATTCGCAGAAAAAGGCGGTCGGCAGCGTCCTGCCCGATTCGAGGTAAGCCGTAAGCTGACTTTTCAAAGCCTCTTGCGAGGACAGGATCGTCGGCGCCACGGAGAACACGGCATCGCCGTTCACCTGGAGGCCGTTGTCCCGCAGCGCGGCATCGAAGCCGCGCTTCCGCTCGTCGAAATTGTGAATGCGCACGTTCGATGCGATGTAGCCGATGTTCCGGTGCTGAGCGGCGCACAGATGCGAGCCGGCCTGATAAGCGCCCATCACATTATTGATGGCGACAAAATGGACCGGCAGCGTTTCAAAGCAGTTGTCCAGCACGACCAGCGGCACGGAAATGTTGTCGGCTACGGCCGCAATTTGCGCCTGGTCCAGGTTCGTGCCGAGCAGAATGACGCCGTCGCTGCGCTTCTCTTCGTCCAGCGCCTTGATTTTCTCCTTGAAATGCTCCTGCTCGATCGAGGTATAAATAAGCGAAAATCCGCTCAATCTGCATCTTTCTTCAATATGATGAATCAGCTCCCGGAAAAAAGGCTGCTGATAGTATTGCTCCAGTACGATCCCCGAGTTTGCAAAGGCGAGGAAGGTCAGCGACTTCATCGTCTGCTCCTGAACCGAGGCTCTCGCTTTATGCGTATAGCCGTTCTCCTCCGCGATCTGTAAAATGCGGTCGCGGGTTTCGGCGCCGATGCCCGGTTTGCCATTTAAGGCAAGCGATACGGCCGCTTTCGATACTCCTGCCAGCCTTGCGATATCCTCCATTTTCACTGCTCTGTATCCCCATTCCTGTAGCCCTGTGGTTTAGTAGGTTTAGTTTACACGGATCGTTCCCGAAGTGCAAGGAATTCACTTAACTTCACTTAATAGTTTAGCCTAAAAAACTAAATATTAAACTAAAATTCAAATAAACTCGTTGACCTCGCTCCAAAATGGTGATAAATTAAGTCACAAGCCAATATATTAGCTTAACAGGGATTATGTTTAGTTTACTTCAACAACATTTTAGTTTAGAAAGTTAAGTTGACATTAGGGGAGAGCAAACGATGAAAAAGCTCAAATTGGGATATGCGCCGACGAGACGGTTCGTTTTTAGCGCAGAGGACGCGTTCAAGTACAAGGTGCTCATCAAAGAAAAAATCGAAAGCTTCGGCCTCGGGATCGACATCGTGGATCTGGAGGGAATTAACAGCGAAGGCCTGCTGTACGACGACAACATTAATGCGGATCTGATTATCGAGCGGTTCAAGAAGGAAGACGTGGACGCCGTGTTTTTCCCGCATTGCAACTTCGGCACGGAGGATACGGTCGCAAGAGTCGGCAAGGCGCTCGGCAAGCCGGTATTGCTCTGGGGACCGAGGGACGAGGCGCCGCTTGAGGACGGTATGCGTCTTCGCGATACGCAGTGCGGCTTGTTCGCGACGGGCAAAGTGCTCCGCCGCTTCAACGTTCCGTTCACATATGTGACGAACAGCCGGGTAGACGATCCGGTATTTGAACGCGGATTCACGAATTTTGCGGCGGCGGCGAATGTGGTGAAGCAGTTCCGCAGCCTGCGCATTTTGCAGATCGGGCCGCGCCCCTCGTCGTTCTGGACGATGATGTGCAACGAGGGCGAGCTGCTCGAGCGCTTCGGCATCGAGATTCATCCGATTACACTGGTCGACATTCAAAGGGAAACGAAACGGATCGAGAACGGCAGCAGCTCCGAGCTGGCGGAAGCGATCGATTATATCAAGGAAAAACTGGACTGGTCAGAGGTAACGGAGGAGGACGTGAGACGCATCGCGGCGCTGAAGGTGGCCATGAAGTCTTACGCGCTTCGTACAGGCAGCTCCGCCATTGCCATCCAATGCTGGTCTTCTCTGCAGGATGCAATGGGCATTATGCCTTGTCTTGCGAACGCGATATTGACCGACGAGCAGATCCCGGTTACCTGTGAAACGGATATCCACGGCGCGATTACATCGGTGATGGTGCAGGCGGCGACGATGAACCAGCACCCGACGTTTTTCGCGGATCTGACCGTCCGCCACCCGGAAAATCCGAACGGCGAGCTGCTGTTCCACTGCGGCAACTTCCCGGTGTCGCTGTCGGTAGAGAGCAATCCGAAGCTGCGCAAGCACTTTTTGTTCGACGATCATTCGCCGGGAACGCATGAAGGGGAAATCAAGGGCGGCGACATGACGCTGGCGCGGTTCGACGGAGATCACGGCGAATACCAGCTATTCCTCGGCAAAGCCCGCGGCATTCAAGGGCCTTACACGCGCGGCTCCTATGTTTGGGTAGAGGTGAACGATTGGCCGCTGTGGGAGGAAAAACTCGTTAAAGGGCCTTACGTTCATCATTCGGTCGGCATTCACGCGAACGCTATCCCGGCTTTATATGAGGCCTGCAGCTATATTCCGGGCCTGACTCCGGATCCGGTCGATCCGACGGAGAGAGAAATCCAGGCTTGGCTGCGCGGCGCAGGTTTATAAAGAGGAGGATGGGAGTATGGAGACGACAGCACTGAAAGCGAAGGCGGCGCAAATCCGGATGGATCTGCTGCGGATGATCCATGGCGCAAAAACGGGGCATACCGGAGGTTCGCTCAGCAACACGGATATTTTGACCGCTTTGTATTACCACGTTATGAAGATCGACCCGCAAAATCCGAAATGGGAAAAGCGCGACCGTTTTATCGCCAGCAAGGGGCATTCGGTCGAATCGTTATGGTGCATTCTCGCCGATCTCGGCTTTTTCCCGAAGGAGGAGCTGAAGACGTTCAGCGCGTTCGGCACGCGCCTGATCGGCCATCCGAACAACAAGGTGGCGGGCATCGAGATGAATACGGGGGCGCTCGGCCACGGACTCGCGATTTCCGTAGGCATGGCGCTTGCCGCCAAGCGGGACCACAGCAGCTACCGCGTATTTTGCCTGATGGGCGACGGCGAGCAAGCCGAGGGCTCCGTCTGGGAGGCGGCGATGGCCGGGGCCCATTACAAGCTGGAGAACCTCGTCGGCATCATCGACCGCAACCGGCTGCAAATCAGCGGCTCGACGGAGGAAGTTATGGGGCTCGACCCGCTGGAGGACAAATGGGCGGCATTCGGCTGGCATGTCGTATCCATCGACGGCAACGATATGGATTCGCTCGTGCAGGCGTTCGAGGCCGTACCGGAAGCGCCCGGCAAGCCGACTTTAATTATGGCGAACACCGTCAAGGGCAAGGGCGTATCGTTTGCCGAGAACGTCGCGCATTGGCATCATCACGTGCCGAACGACGAGCAGCTGGAGCTTGCGCTTGCCGAGCTTACGGCGCTTCAGGAATCCTACGGGCAGAAAGGAACGGTGTAAACCGGCATGGCTAACAAAATTCCAAACCGGCAGGTTATTTGCGATACATTATTGAAGCTGGCGGAGGAAGACCGCGACATCATGGTGCTGGCCAGCGACTCCCGCGGCTCGGCGGCTATGGCGCCTTTTGCCAATACGTATCCGGAGCAATTCGTAGAGGTCGGCATCGCGGAGCAAAATATCGTCGGCATCTCGGCAGGGCTTGCGCACAGCGGCAAAAAGCCGTTCGTTACGTCGCCGGCATGCTTCCTGAGCATGCGCAGCATCGAGCAGATCAAGGTCGACGTTGCTTATTCGGGGACGAACGTGAAGCTTGTCGGCATCAGCGGCGGCGTCAGCTACGGGGCGCTCGGCATGTCGCATCATTCCGTGCAGGACCTGGCGGTTATGCGGGCGATTCCGGGGCTTGCCGTTGTGCTGCCTGCAGACCGCCACGAGACGAAAAAAATGACCGAAGCGCTTGTCGATTACGAAGGCGGCGCTTATATTCGGATCGGACGCAACCCGGTTGAAGACGTATACGAATCCGACGAGTATGAGTTCGTGCTTGGCAAAGCGGTGACGATGCGCGAAGGCACGGATGTGACGATCATCGCCGCAGGCGAAACGGTGCGGGTCGCGCTGGATGCGGAGGCGGCTTTGCAGGAAGCGGGCGTGTCCGCACGGGTAATTAACATGCATACGATCAAGCCGCTTGACGAGGAAGCGATCGTAAACGCCGCACGCGAGACCGGGCGGATCATTACGGTCGAGGAGCACAGCGTTCACGGGGGGCTCGGAGCGGCTGTCGCCGAGGTAGTCGTACAGAATCACCCGGTTCCGGTGCGCATTCTGGGCATTCCGGACGAGCCGGCGATCGCGGGCAAAACGTCCGAGGTGTTCGAGCATTACGGAATCAGCGCGGACAATATCAAGAGGATCGCCTTGGAGCTGCTGGGCAGATAGGATGGCTGGCATGAATAAGTATATTTTGGCAATCGACCAGAGCACTTCGGGAACGAAGGCGCTGTTGACGGACCGGAATGGGACGGTGCTGGCCAGATGCTCCGAGGAGCATAAGCAGCATTATCCGAAGCCGGGCTGGGTGGAGCACGATCCGCTGGAAATTTACGAAAATGTGAAAAAGAGCGCGTTAGCGGTCTTGCGGCAGGCGGGCATATCTGCGGCTGAGCTCGCCGTGCTTACGATCACCAACCAGCGCGAAACGGCGGTTCTGTGGGACCGCAACACCGGCGAGCCGGTCTGCAACGCGATCGTATGGCAGTGCCAGCGGACGGCCGACCGCTGCGGGGAATACCGGGCGGCGGGGCATGAGGCGGCCGTCACCGCGAAAACCGGGCTGATGCTGGACCCTTATTTTTCGGCGGCAAAATGGGGCTGGATGCTGGAGCACGCCGCGGGCGCGCAGGAGAAGCTTGCCGATGGCAGGCTGCTTGCGGGCACGATCGACAGCTGGCTGGTCTGGAAGCTGACGGGCGGCAAGGTGCATGCCACCGATTACACGAACGCGAGCAGAACCTCGCTGTTCAATATTCATACGCTGGAGTGGGACGAAGAAATGTGCAGGTTATTCGGCGTACCGTCCTCGCTGCTGCCTGAGGTGAAGTACTCCGACGAGGTATTCGGCTATACGGAGGCCGGAGGCTGGCTCGGGGAGACGGCTGTTCCGATCTCGGGCGTCATCGGCGACTCCCAGGCGGCGTTGTTCGGCAACCTGTGCCTCGAGGAAGGAATGGCGAAGGCGACCTACGGGACGGGTACCTCCGTGCTGATGAACGTCGGCGCCCGGCCCGCGCCCGCGGGCAGCGGACTCGTTCAGACGATTGCCTGGGGCAGGGAAGGCATCGTCACCTATGCTCTCGAAGCGGTAATCCGTACCTCCGGCGACAGTCTGAAGTGGCTCCGCGACAATTTAGGTTTATTTTCCTCGTTCGAGGAGATGGAACGTCTGCTGGAGGATGCACCGGACAATGAGGGGGTATACCTCGTTCCCGCCTTCGTCGGCCTTGGAGCCCCGTATTGGCAGCCGAACGCAAGGGCTTCGATCACCGGGATGAACCGCGGCACAGGCAAGGCGCATTTGATTCGCGCTGCGCTCGAAAGCATTGCTTATCAGGTCTATGATGCGGTCTCGCTGCTTCAGTCCGAGTCGGGCGTCGCCCTCGAAGAGCTGCGCGCGGACGGAGGAGCGGCGGATAACGCATTGCTAATGCAGTTCCAATCGGATATGCTCGGCAAAAAAGTCGTCCGCGCAGGCGTTGCGGAGCTGTCCGCGATGGGCTCGGTCTACCTGGGCGGCATGGCGGCCGGCATCTGGAGCTCGGCGGAAGAGCTGGAAGCGAGCGTCCGAAGCTCCCGCACGTATGAGCCGCAAATGGATCCGTCCGCAAGGGACAAATGCTTGACCGGATGGCAAAAGGCGGTGACCGCCTTGGTTCGCGAGGTCGGCGAAGCGCCTATCCCGATGAAGTAAGGGGTGCGGAGCATCGGGCAGGTCCAGGTGCGAAACTGAATCGGAATCGGAATCGGAATTCATTCCTGTGACGAAAAATCTTTGAAGAAATGGCGGTGCCCAGGGACGATCCCTGCACCGCCATTTGTTGTTTTGCAACGGACATAAACGCCGCTTAGAACGGCTAAACGGCAAGTGTCGGCGGCTATCGGACAGGAGAGTCGTTTAGAACGGATTGGGGGTTTGTTTTCTTGAGTGGCATGTCTTTAAAGCACAGAGATAACCGTTACAATATTGAAATCACACAATTGGCTGCCTAAGTGTCTTTTTTGTCCATGAAAAGACGACCTCCGGTCACCCGAAAGGCGTGCCGGACCGAACGTTTCATCCGGGTGTTTTTCGTCCGTCGTACCAAAGCCTCCCCGTCGCGTCTGCGGCAGGGTTTGTTTTTTGCGGATCATTATATATCGATGCTTCCGTTACATATTGAACTTTCGGAATAGGCAACCGCATTTTATCTTTATGAAGCAGCGACACGGAAGGGGGAGCTTATGATGACCGTTAAACCGTAAGATTGAAAGCGTTATCCTGAAACTGTTATCCGACATGATCGCAAAAAAACATCCAATATTTGTAAATAAGGAGGTTAATCGTAAAAAATGATGTTACCTTGGAGCAAGAAGATCATATGGGCCGCTTGCTGCGCCATGATCCTATCGTTTTTGACATGGCTCGCACCGGCGTCTTCGCCAGCCGTGTCCGCCGAAGCGGGCGAAACCTTCCTTCATCCGGGGATGCTGTATCCGCAGGATGAGCTGGACCGGATGAAGCGAATGGTATCGGAACAAAAGGAGCCGTGGTACAGCTCTTGGAATTTGCTGCAAGCAAACCCGCTGGCCAAGCCCGAATACCGGAATAATTTTCATGAAATTGTGTACCGTAATGATCTTGTGAACGGAAGCAAAGGCAACGGGGACTTGCAAAACAGTGCGTCGGCCGCTCTGCTGCAAGCGGTCGAATGGGCCGTAACGGGCGACCGTGTATATGCCGATAACGCTATTCGGATTTTGAACGGCTGGTCGAACGTTTTGACTTCAATACAAGGACGTGATGCGCAATTAGCTGCCAGCTTGTACGGATACAAGCTGCTCAACGCAGCTGAAATTATCCGGCATACGGATGCCGGGTGGGCGGAGGCGGATATTGTACGTTTTACCGGTATGATGTACGGGATCTTTTATCCGATCGTCAGCACGTACGGGCAAGTGAACGGAGGCTGGGCGAACGGGAACTGGGACGCCGCAGATACGCTGTTCGTTATCTGCCTCGGCGTGTTCGCGGACGATGAATCCTTATACAAGGAAGCTGTAGATTATTTCAAGCACGGTGAAGGCAACGGCTCGCTGCTTCATTATGTTCAAACCGGATACGGCCAGCTCCAGGAGAGCGGCCGCGACCAGGCCCATTCCCAGCTGGGAATCGGACTGCTCTCGATGACGGCCGAGATCGGTTATAACCAGAGGAAGGCGAGCGAGTACGGCGCCGATATGGTATCCTATCCGGACAATTCTTATCTGCTCCTGAAAGGAGCCGAATATGCGGCACAGTACGGACTCGGGTATGACGTTCCGTATACGCCCCTTCCGGGTATCGGATATACAAAGCCATGGTGGCCGAACGAAGTTGTCTCCCCGCTCAATCGGGGGCAGTTCCGACCAATGTACCATCAAATCTGGAGCTTGTATCGGGATAAATTGAAGCTGCCGGTATCCGAATTAAAATACACAAAAGAGGTGCTGGATCGCTACCGGCTGGATGTGTTTTATTTGGACCATCCTTCGTATGGAGGTTTGCTGGATGCGGAACATCCCGCACCGGCCCCTATCAAGATGAATGTCTCGATCCGATCGGAAGGGAAGCTTAGGAAAGACGCGTCCACAGGAACGTTCTTAAGCGCGCCGGAGGCGGATGCTCCGGTAACCGTTTCCTCTCTGGATGAAAATGAGGCCAGCATGTATGAAGCGGTGTATTGGAATGTTGAGAACCGCTTTGCTTTCCGTTCCCGCGCTACGGGGTTATATTTATCCGTACAACCGGATGGAACCGTCCTGGCCAACGCGACGGAAATCGGTGATCGAGAGACGTTCCTTTATGCGGAAACCGGCAACGGAAACGGAACGCTTCGTGCGTTAAGCAACGGGTTGTACATCGCTGTCGATCCGGTTTCGTACGTGGTGCGGGCGGACAAGACCCGGGTGGCGGACGACTACGCAAGGTGGATTCTCCTGTACCCGGAACGAAAATAAAACCATAGGAACCGAATGTCCGGGATTTCCAGTCCCCGGCGTTCGGCTCTTTTTTTTGGGGGGGATAGACCCAGGTGAAATTTTTTATATAATGGATATGACATCTGATGGACGGCCTCTGCTCGACCGCTCCACCCGAGCGTCCGCTTCCTGATTGAATACGCTTACCTCTAAGGGGGTTGACCGAGTGCCCGGAACTTCATACATCACTTCCGTCACGAACAACATTCAAATCCGCAGCAAACTGATCATGACTTATCTGCTTGTCGTTTTTTTGCCCGTCATTACCGTAGGGCTGCTGCTGACGCATTCCTTGCGCGGGCAGTCGGTGGAGCATGCGGTTATGCAGTCCACGAACAACGTGGAAAAAATCCGGAAGCAAATTGAGGAAACGCTGAAAATTCCTTACGATGTGTCCAACACACTTTACTTTGACCAGCAATTGAAGAATATTATCGACCGGCAGTACGAATCGGACCTGGAGGTTTACAACGCCTACGAGGGTTACGACGATTTTACGAATTTTCAGGAGCTGTATAAAGAGATCGCCGGCATCCGGTTATATGCGTTCAATGACACGCTGCTCGAAAACTGGTCGATCTTCAAAATCAGCGAAAAGATCCGGTCCGAAGCCTGGTTTCAGGAGACCCGAACAAACCGCGGGAGAGTCGGCTGGTATTATATGCCGGATCCGACCAGAGGAGATGGCGACTATTTAAGCTTGTCCCGCCAAATTTTTAACAAAAGCATGAAGCCGATCGGCATTCTGGTGATGACGGTTAATCCGGGAAAACTTCAGTCGATCTTGAGCCGGGAGCCTTTCGAGACGATGCTGGTCACGGAGCACAGCGATATTATCGTGTCGACGAACCCGGCCTTGACCGGGCAATCTCTTCAAAGGCTGGGCCTTAGCGATTCGATCGGGCCCGGGATGACCGAACCGGAGACGGCAAGCTATATGGGGGAGAAGGTCAAAATCATTTCCCGCTCCATCCGGCTGGAATACAGCGACGATTCCTTAAGCATCGTAAGCGTCATCCCGCTGGAGTCGATTTTAAAGGAATCAAAAAACATCAGCTACATCGCGTACGCGATCATCGGCAGCAGCCTGATTCTGTCTACCCTGATGATTCTTTATTTTTCCGGCATGCTGAGCAAGCGGATCCATGTGCTCAGCCGCGATTTGAGAAAGGTGGCGATGGGCGATTTGACGCTCCGGTCCGTCGTCCGGGGAGGTGACGAGGTCGGCCAGCTGTCCCGCCATTTCAACTTCATGGTCAGCAGCATCGAGACGCTCGTCCGGCAGCTGGGAGAGGAGCAGAGGCAAAACCACGAGCTGCAGCTGAATCACAACGAGATGAAGTTCCGCATGCTTGTGAGCCAGGTGAATCCCCATTTCTTGTTCAATGTGCTGGAGACCGTCCGTATGAAAGCGCACTGCCAGAACGAGCATGAGATCGCGAATACGTTAATGGCGCTTGGGAACCTGCTGAGGCACAGTCTCGAGATCGGCCGGCAGCCGGTCCCTCTGCAGCGGGAAATGGAGTTCGTCCGCATGTATTTGGACATTCAGCAGTTCCGGTTCGGCGACAGGCTCTCGTATTCGCTTCCGGAAGATGAGGACATGGAAGGGATCGATATTTTGCCGATGCTGCTGCAGCCGGTCGTGGAAAACGCCATCGTGCACGGCATCGAGAGCAAGCTCGGGAAGGGGCAGCTGGACATTAAAATGATCCGCGAATCGACCCACATGACCATCCAGGTGTCCGATAACGGCAGCGGGATCGAGCCGGACCGGCTGGCGGCGGTCGAAGCGTCGTTAAACGAGGCGGATGACCATACCGAGCAGAGGATCGGCCTGCGAAACGTGCATCACCGCATCAAGCTGCATTACGGATCCGAATACGGGATTGAGATAACGAGCAGGGCAGGCCATGGGACGAAGGTCGTCATGAGGCTGCCGATCCGAAAGGGGGACGAGCATGTACAAGCTGTTGATTATTGACGACGAGCCGATCATCCGGCTGGGCCTGCGCACGATCGTCGATTGGAAGGCATTCGGCATCCGGCTCGGCGGAGAGGCGGATAATGGCATTGACGGCCTGCGGTTATGTGAGGAGCTTGAGCCGGATATCGTCATCGTGGACATCAAGATGCCGGGCATGGACGGATTAAAGCTGATCGAGGAAGCGAGAAAGGCCGGCATCACATGCGATTTCCTTGTGCTGAGCGGCTTTTCCGAATTCGCATACGCCCAGAAAGCGATGGAGTTCGGCGTACGCTCCTTTCTGCTTAAGCCGATTAACCCGAAGGAGCTGGAAGCGAAGCTGGGCAGCCTGCGAACGGAGTGGGAGCAGAGGAGCCGCGAGAAGGAGCACCGGCAGCAATTCCGGAGCATCCGGGCGGAGCAGGCCCTTCAGGAGCTGCTGCAAACCGGACGTATGCCTTCGGGCGAGGAGGACGCCGGCATGCTCGCAGCCGGGCTGGCGCTGCCATGGGACGAATACCGGATTGTGCTGATTGGCGGCGAAAGGCATGGAATCGAGCCCGCTGCGGCAGCCGGGCTGAGCTCAAGCCTGAAGGGGCATCTGGCTTCGCTTGGGCTGCGGGGAACGGCGTTCCTTTGCGGGGCATGCTTATGTGTGCTGACGGACAAGCCGGTCCAGGCATCCGAGCTTGAGGAATGCTTTGCCGGCGCGGAAGATACATTCGGGCTGAAGCTTGTACTGTCCGAAGGGGAACCCGTCTCTGATTTCGGCCGGCTGACGGACAGCTATTTGCCCGCGCTGGAGAGAATGAACGAGCGGTTTTTTTATTCCCGGTCAGGCCGCCTTATTGTCGGGGAGAGCCGGGAAGCGGGCGCTGAGCTGCCGCAGCATTTGTTATTCCTGGAGCAGCGCGCGGAAGAGGCGGCGCAGTCGGTTGCATCCGGCAGCCTGGAGGCGATCGCCTGTTTGCTGGATAGTACCGAGCGGCTGCTTCGCAGGTCAGGCTGGGGAGAGCGGCGGGTCAAAGCGGCCGTGATCGCCTTGTATACCGAAATGATGAACCGTCTGACGGCGATCGACGAGCGGATGAAGGGCTTGTACACGCCGGTCGGCGAGGTCGTCCATCAGGCGGAGAGCTTGCCTACGCTGCGGGATGTCCGGCAATACGTAGAAGCGGAGCTGTTAAATTTGGCGGAGGAGTGGAGAAGCAGCCGCAAAAGCGACGGCTTCTCGGCCATATTGGACTATATCGCCGAGCATTGCGGTTCCGATCTGGGGCTGGAAAGCCTGGCGGAACTGTTCCATTACAACAAATCGTATTTGGGCAAAAAGTTCAGGTCGGAGACGGGCGAATCGTTCGGCAGCTATCTCGACCGCGTCCGGATGGACAAAGCCAAGCGCCTGCTCGCGGGCGGAGCCAAAGTATACGAGACGGCCGGCATGGTCGGGTACGCAAGCGTGGACTACTTTCATCTCAAATTCAAAAAGCATGTGGGACAATCCCCGTCTTCCTACCGCGAACAATGGGGCAATTGACCGGCCGACGTCATGCGGGCTGCGCATGATGTCTTTTTTTTGCATGATTCATGTCCTCTGTGTATGGTACTGTATTCGCTTCCGCTCGTTTATAGTTAACCCTGTAAGCGAATACAACGAATGCAAAGGAGAGTTACAAGGGGATGGAAAATTTAAGCCTGTTGCAGCCCGCCACGGCCGTTCCGGCCCGCAAAAGATCAAAGTGGCGGCTCGCATTCGAGCAGCGCTATCTGTTTCTCATGTCGCTGCCGTTCGTCATCTGGTTGTTTGTTTTCAGTTATTTGCCCCTCTGGGGCTGGACGATGGCGTTTCAGAAATTTAAGCCGGGCAGAACGTTCGGCGAGCAGCAGTGGGTGGGGCTGGACAATTTTGTGCAGCTGTTCCGGGAACCTCATTTTTACATGGTGCTGCGCAATACGCTGGCCATGAGCTTTATGGGGCTCGCGGTCGGCTATACGATTCCGGTCGTGTTCGCCATTTTGCTGAACGAGATCAGGTGGTCGCCGTTTAAACGCAGCATTCAAACGATATCCTATCTGCCGCATTTTGTGTCCTGGGTCGTTGTGGCGGGGATTATTACGAAGATGCTTTCCACGGACGGGGGTATCGTGAACGAAATTTTATTGGCTCTGAACCTCATCGATCAGCCGATTCAGTTTATGGCCAAGGGAGAATGGTTCTGGGGCATCGTGACGATGTCCGACCTGTGGAAGGAAATGGGCTGGAATTCGATTATTTTCCTGGCCGCCATTTCCGGCATCGACAACGAGCAGTACGAAGCCGCCAAGGTGGACGGGGCGAGCAGGCTCCGGCGGATGTGGCATATTACGCTTCCGGGAATACGGCCGACGCTGATGGTTATGCTGATTTTATCGATCGGCTGGCTGACGAGCATCGGCTTTGAGAAGCAGTACCTGCTCGGCAACTCGCTGGTGCAGGATTACTCGGAAGTGCTTGATTTGTACGTTCTGAATTACGGCATCAATTTGGGCCGGTATTCGTTCGGAACGGCGATCGGCATCGTCAATTCACTGGTGGCGATCACGCTGCTGCTGCTGTCGAACCGGATATTCAAACGGATCACGAACGAAAGCGTAATATAAGGGGGCGCCATGATGAGAATGCAACGAAAAATAAATCCCGGCGAGCTCGCCTTCGAAACCGCATTATATCTCTTTATGATTGTGGTCGGAATTACGACGCTGTACCCGTTTCTTAATGTGCTGGCGATATCGCTCAACGATTCGACCGATTCGGTGCGGGGCGGCATCTATCTGGTGCCCCGAATCTTCACCTGGGATAATTACGGCCAAATCTTCACCTACAGCAACCTGCTGGTCGCCTTTCAAAATTCGGTGCTCCGGACCGTGATCGGCACGATCGTCGGCGTGTTCAGCTCCGCGATGGTCGCATACGTGCTAAGCCGCAAGGATTTTATCGCCAGAAAGCCGGTTTCCCTGGTTTTTGTGCTGACGCTTTATTTTTCCGGCGGGCTGATTCCGATGTATATGCTGATGCGCGATCTTCATTTGATCAACAGCTTCTGGGTGTACATTCTGCCGGGCATCGTGAACGCGTGGAACATTTTCGTCATCCGCTCCTATATGGACGGTCTTCCGTACAGCCTGCAGGAGTCGGCCAAAATAGACGGGGCATCCGACCTGACGATCTTCTTCCGGATCATCCTGCCGCTGTGCAAGCCGGTGCTTGCGACGATCGCGTTGTTCGTTGCGGTAGGCCAATGGAATTCGTGGTTCGATACGTTCATTTACAACAGCAGCGCCCAGCACTTATCGACGCTGCAGTATGAGCTGATGAAAATATTGGCGAACACGACGGCGGGAGCAAGCAGCGCGGATGCGGCGAGGGCGGGCGATCCGTCCGTAGCGGCCCGCGTGTCGCCGGAGTCGATCCGGGCGGCGATTACGATCGTAGCTACCCTTCCGATATTGACCATATACCCGTTTTTGCAAAAATACTTCGTCAGCGGCTTGACGCTGGGCGCGGTGAAAAGCTAGCCTGTCCCCGGCATGAACAGTTCATCTGTTGCTGCATAGATAAAAAATTTCAGGAGGGTTATGCATGAGAAAAAAAAGCAAGCTTCTTGCACTGTCCATGGCAAGTGTAATGGTCATCCTGTCCGCCTGTACCGGCTCGAATTCGGGCGGAAATGCATCCGAGGGCAATGAGGCGAATGCCGGAGCAAACGGCGGCAGTCCGGAGCCGAT
Organism: Paenibacillus vietnamensis; assembly: GCF_020169515.1. Lineage (GTDB taxonomy): Bacteria > Bacillota > Bacilli > Paenibacillales > Paenibacillaceae > Pristimantibacillus > Pristimantibacillus vietnamensis. Next base: position 14,473 of record NZ_JAHMHW010000013.1, read on the forward strand.
TACGCTCACGATGTTTTCGGCCGATATGAACACGAATTACGAGAACATGAAAAGCGACGTAGGCAAAAAAATTACGGAATTGACCGGCGTCAAGCTGGAGATCGATTATCCGGTCGGCGATCCGAAGCAGAAAATTTCCTTAATGGCGGCCAGCAACGAATATCCGGATCTCATCTTTGCCAAAAACGAGGTGAATATGCTCGTCGAAGCGGGCGGCCTCATCGACCTGGCTCCGCTGATCGAGGAGTATGGGCCGAATATCAAGAAGCTTTACGGCGATTATTTGAAGCGGCTGCGCTGGAGCAAGGACGACCCTTCGATCTACTTCCTCGGCGCGTACGGGGTGAACGAGGTGCAGTGGAAGCCGAAGGACGGCTTCATGCTTCAGCATGACGTCGTGAAGGAGCTCGGCTATCCGGAAATAAAAACGGTCAAGGATTTCGAAAACGCCATTCGGGCTTATTTGGAGAAGCACCCGACGATCGACGGGCAGCCGACGATCGGCCTCTCGCTGCTGGCGGATGACTGGCGCATTGCGCAATCCGTGACGAACCCGGCCGTCTTCTCGACGGGCGGCTCCGATGACGGGGAATGGTATATCGACGAAACGACTCAGAAGCCCGTTGTCCATTTTACCCGCCCGGAGGAAAAGGAATATTTTAAATGGCTGAACCATATGTACAATTCCGGCTTGATCGATCCGGAAAGCTTCGTGCAGAAATACGATCAATATAAAGCGAAAATCGCCTCCGGGCGCGTGCTTGGCCTGATCGATTCCGAATGGCAGTTCCGCGAGCCGATGCAGGCGCTCAGACAGGCCGGCAAGGACGAAAGAACGTACGGCATGTATCCGGTCACGCTGAATGAAACCTTCCAGAACAGAAACTTCCAAAGCCCCGGTTATTCCGGCGGCGTAGGCGTCGCGATATCCAAGGACGCGAAGGATCCGGTGCGCGCCATCAAGTTCCTGGACTGGCTGTGCTCCGACGAGGCGCAAATTTTGAACAACTGGGGCGTCGAAGGGATCCACTACACGATCCAGGACGGAAAACGCGTCATCTCCAAGGAAGAGATGGCTAAGCGCACAACGGATCCGGAGTACGGCAAGAAAACGGGCATTGGCGTATATTTGTATCCGTTCCCTGAATACGGAGCGGGCGTAACGGATGCAACCGGTCAAACATACAAAATCGAAAACGAACAGCAAATTATCGATTCTTATTCCGATGTAGAAAAAGAAGTGCTGGCAGGCTACGGCGCCAAAATGTGGAAGGATCTGTATCCGCAGTCATCCGAGTTTCCGGTCAAGCCTTGGGGCTCGGCGTGGCAGATCAACATTCCGCAGGATACGGACGGCGCCATTACGATGCAGAAGTCGCTCGAACTGCTTAGAAAAAGAGTGCCCGAGATGATCATGGCGAAGCCCGAGCAGTTCGACGGACTTTGGGATTCGTTCCAGGCCGAGCTGGACAAGGCCGGCGTGCACGAGCTGGAGAAGCAGTTCGAAGGGCTGCTGAAGGATAAGATCGCTTTGTTTAACGACTAACCGGTGTGACGAAAATCGGAATGGAAGCAAATGGCGGTGCGAAGGGACGATCTGTCCCTGCACCGTCTTTTTTTGCTTTTGATCTATTGCTAATGTAAAAATCGCACAATACAGGGTTTAGGCGTCATTTCTGGCCATTAAAAATGACGGCCGAATTGAAGCAATGGCCATAGCCACGACGAGAATACCGCTTCAACTTCCGCATAAATTTAGGTAGAAGCTTTATGACGAAAGGGAGCGGTACCATTGAATCATTATGGAAGACCGGGCAGCCCGCCCGCGGAATTCGCTTCAGCCTTTCCGGTTAACGCTATTCCCGTTTGCCCGCCTCCTTCCTCAGACATCGTTGATCCGTGGACGCCGCTCGAAACGATGGAAAAAACCGATTACGATGTGCTGATCGTGGGAACGGGCGCGGGCGGAGGCTCGGTGCTGTGGCGGCTCGCCCAGCAGTGGGGAAATAACGGGAAACGAATCGGACTGATCGAAGCCGGCGATTATTTATTGCCCGCCAACAAATTCGATCTGCCGGACTGGCCGCCTCTATCGGCCAATGTTGACCCTCCTAATCCGCTGCATTGGGAGTCGTTTCCGACTTTTCCGTCGGACCGGCCTCACGCACATGATTCCCTCCGATGGCCGTTTGAGCAGCTAATGGCTTTAGGCGGAAGGTCGATCTTGTGGGGGATGGTTACTCCCCGCATGAGTCCGGTCGACCTTGCGGACTGGCCCGTTTCCTTCACGGAAATGAACATGTACTATAACATCGCCGAAGATGTCATGAAGGTCAATCGGACTTACTATAAGGCAGCCGAGTTTCTTCTTGACCGGCTGCGCAGGGACGGGTTTCCCGAAGCGCACACAACGCCGGTAGCGATCAATGTCCAGCCGGCTGCCCCGGGCGAATACTGGTCGGTGCCTCCCCGGTTCAGTACGATGGCGATGCTTGCAGATGCCGCGAAAAGGAGGCCCTATGACACGGCAATTAAAGCAAAGGCCGTACAAGTATACGCAGAAAAGGGAAAAGCGGTCGGTGTCAGGGTGATGGACCGCAGCAGGAAACCCTATTTCCTGCATGCCAAAGCCATTGTACTGGCAGCAAGCACCTTCGAAACGCCGCGAATTTTGCTGAACTCGGGCATTAACGGCGGGGCCGTCGGTCATTACCTGACCAGCCATTCCAGAGTGGATGCGCTGGCAAAGATCGATCCCCGCGACTACCCGAGCATTCCGGGGCTTTTCGCCGTTTATACGCCGCGTACGAACGACCGTCCGTATCAAATGCAAATGCGCGGCTTCCCTCCGTACGGCAGAGAATTCGATATTCTCGGTTCCGGAGTAGTAGAGTCGAGGTATGAGAACCGGGTGGCGTTAACTCCTCTCCATACGGATGAATACGGTATGCCGAAGGCGGTCGCCTGCTTCTCTTACAGCGATGCGGACCTGGAGGTCATTCGCCGAATGGAGCAAGGCATCAGGCAGGCGGCGGAAGCGATGCAGGTGACGCTGGACCGGGTATGCATGCCGCCTCTCGGGCGAATTATGCACGATATGGGCACCTGCCGCATCGGTACACACCCCTCTATCTCGGGAGCGAACCCGTATGGCCAAATTCACGGCGTATCCGGTCTCTACGTCGCCGGCAGCAGTCTGATCCCGACCAGCGGGGCGGTCAATCCGTTCCTTACGATTGCGGCGCTATCCATTCGAACGGCGGATTACATCATCGAGCAATTGAAGTAGTCAATGCGGGGGAGTGGAGCTATGTTTAAAATATCGATCAGCTTGGAAGCGGTATTCACGGGCAGGGATTTTATCAAAAGTATGGAAGCGATCAAGTCGATCGGCATTAACGCCTTCGAATTCTGGTCCTGGTGGGATAAGGATCTGGTTCGCATTCAAGCCGCCAAGGAATCGTTGGGACTTGATCTGGCGGCGTTTGCCACCCGGTTTATCAGCCTTGCCGATCCGGCGCAGCGAAGCGCGTATATCGCAGGATTGCGGGAATCGATTGCCGTGGCGAGAAGAATGAATTGTCCTACTCTGATCAGCCAGGTCGGAAACGAGCTTCCTGGAGTACCTAGAGCGGTTCAGCACCAAAGCATTGTCGAAGGGCTGAAACAGGCGGCTCTTTATTGTGAGGAGGCGGGGATCACGCTTGTGGTCGAGCCCCTTAATACCGTCGTCGACCATCCCGGGTATTATTTGTACAGCTCGGACGAGGCGTTCCGGATCATCGACGAAGTCGGAAGCCCGTACGTCAGAGTGCTGTACGACATCTATCATCAGCAGATTATGGAAGGGAATTTGATCGCGAGAATTCAGAAAAACATCGATAAAATCGGTCATTTCCACGCCGCCGGCAATCCGGGAAGGCATGAGCTTTATATCGGCGAGATTAATTACATCGACGTGTTCAGAGCGATTGCCGAAACGGGCTACAGCAAATATGTCGGCTTCGAATATTTTCCGCTGGGGGACCCTTTGCAGGGGCTTTGGAGAACGGTGCACGGGATACAAGCCGCACTGCAGAGGTGAGGAAGGGGGCGGCATACGAGTCAGATGTATTATATGCATCAGAAACCTGACACAGGATGCCCGCAAATACTTTAAAATGTACTTTTACATCAGATCGCGTACCTTCCCGGCCCAAACTGAGGATTTTCTCAGATTCTAGAGTGAAAAATACAGCAGAATGAGAAGTCGGCTAAACGTCTCCCTGTTCTGATGTACAAAGTGCATGCTGCTGCAATTCTCCCCTTGATCAAAATCAAACGGCAGTCCCAGACGATGCGATGAACTGCACCCCGTCAGGTAGACAGTGCAAATAACAAAAATCAATTAAGCGGCCTTGGTCCTACATTCCATCGGACTGAGGCCGTTTCGTTTTGCTTGTAACCGTTCGTTATTGCAAAAGTGGTTTCGTCCCCCCAGCTTCATCGATTGCTCCATCCCGGCTGTCTGACGGCATCCTTTACAATGAGGCTACAAGACGGGAGGAGAGATAAGCATGCATAAAAATCGAATCGGAGCCTATTTGTTCAGCTTCCCCAGCTTTTTCCTGACCATGGCTCTCGGCATTTATCCGGTATTATGGGCGCTTCGATATATGTTCTACGATTATCAGGGATACGGCACCCCGAAATTTATCGGGCTCGGCAATTTTGCAAGGGTCTTCCGGGATACCGAGTTTTGGCAGTCGGTTGCGAACACGTTTGTGTATGCAGGCGGCAAGCTGATCATTACGCTGCCGTTATCGCTTATATTGGCCGTCATTCTGAACCGCAAGCTGCGCGGGCGGCATGCCTTCAGGGCGATCTTTTTTCTGCCGACGATCTTCAGCGCATCGGTTATGTCCATCGTCTTTTATATCGTATTTAACTCCTACAACGGCATCATCAATCAATACCTGCTCAAGCTGAAATTGGTATCCGGTCCGATCGACTGGCTCGGCGCAGCCTATGCGATGCTGACCATCGTTGTCATCGCCGTCTGGGGCGCCGTCGGCAACTATATGCTGCTTTTTATTGCCGGGCTTCAGAGCATTCCGGAGGATGTCTACGAGGCGGCGTCGCTCGATGGCGTAAATCCTGCCCAGCGGTTGTGGTATATCACGATTCCGATGCTGGGGCCCGTGCTGCAGATGATCATTATGCTGGCCATTACGACCTCGCTTAAGGGCTACGAGAGCATTATGGTATTGACGGAAGGCGGTCCCTTCGGCAAAACGGAGGTCATGTACCTGTACCTGTACAAGCTGTTTTTCCCGCTGACGACGACGGGTACCTCCGTTCAGAACATCGGGTACGGCAGCGCGATCGGCTTTACGACCGCCGTCATCGTTGGCTTGGTTACCTGGCTGTATTTCTGGCTGTCGAAGAAGCTGAACAACGTTTATTAAAAGGATAAGAATTTTACGCTTTGGGGGGATGGAATATGACGATTCGTAAAATGCTGATCAGAACGCCGGTATGGCTGCTGCTGCTGGCAACGGCGGCGTTGATGCTGTTCCCGATTGTCGTTGCGCTGCTCGGCTCCTTCAAGACGAACCTGGAGCTGACGACGGGAGCGACGTTTTTCCCGGAAAAGTGGCAATTCAAAAATTATGTGCAAGCCTGGAATCAGGCGGATTTTTCAAGCTTTACGTTTAACAGCATTTATGTAGCCGTGTTCGCGACGGCAGGCACCTTGCTCATATCCGCAATGGCGGCTTATGCCGTTGACCGCGTCTCTTTTAGAGGAAAGAAGCTGTTCGTTTTTCTTCAATCGTTTACGCTGTTCATTTCCATTGGCGCCGTCGTGCTGCGTCCGCAATTCGATCTGATGGTGTCGATCGGATTGCAGAAATCATTATGGGGTGTCATAATCATTCTAATTAGCGCTCACGCTACCGCATTCTTCATGGTGATCGGCTTTTTCCGCAGCATTCCGAAGGATTTGGACGAAGCGGCGCTCATTGACGGCTGCAATTTCTACTCCACCTTCTGGAGAATCATTTTGCCGCTTCTTCGGCCCGCGCTGGCTGTCGTAGCGCTGTTCACCTTCCGGAACGCATGGAACGAATATATTTTGCCGCTCGTATTCTCGCTGTCGCGGCCCGATTTGCAAACGCTCCCTGTCGGCTTGGCCAACCTGAGGTACGGAGCCGGGGCGGCGATGGAAAATCAGCTGATGCTCGCAGGCGCGTGCATCTCGATATTACCGCTGCTTCTCGTATACCTTTTCGCAAACCGCTCCTTCATGCAGGTAACGGTCGGCTCCGTCAAGGGCTGACCGTCCAATCACATCTATTGAGGCGATGGACAACATGAAACGTTTATTAAGAAAAATGTCGCTAAAAAAACGGCTTTGGGTCTCATTCGTTTTGCTGACCGTCGTTTGCATTTCAGTCACGGGAACTTATGTTTCCGTGTTTTTTTCTCGTGAAATGGAAACGCAGGCGACGATGACAAGCCAGGATACGCTGAACAAAACGGCGCAGGTGTTCGATGAGCGCCTGCGCAATATCGTCGTTTCGGTCTCCACGCTCATGATGGGAGAGCCGTTTCAGAATACGATGCTTGATGTTCAGGCGGGGAACGGCAAGGATTATTATAAACGGTTATCTCAGCTGCAAACGCCCTTCGCCCAAATGATGCTTGCCGAGCAGTCGATTGATTCGGTGCTGGTGCACACGCCGATCGGCGATTTCTATCCGACGGAGAGCTGGCGGAATACGACGGTCGATTTCGCCGACACCACGCTTCATGCCGCGATTCAGGGGACGCAGGAGGGGTGGAGCACGCTTTGGGTGCGGGGGCATGCCGAAGAGTTGTTCAGCAGAGGAAATCCGGTCATTTCTTTAATTATTAAGCCATTGTTCGAGAAGCCGCTGCCGGGCGTCTATGTCGTCGTGAATATCCGGGAAGACCATCTGCAGGAGCTGATCCAGGCCCATTTGCAGGAGGGGAGCCTCCGGCAGCTCGTCGTAGACCGCAGCAGCCGGGCCGTATTTTCCTCCGTGCCCGTCCTGCCGGAGAACGGGCTGCAGCTGGACGAGAGAATCGGCGGCAGCGACAGAGGCAACTTTGAGTATAAACCGGAGAATGGCGGACCTTATCTGGTCAATTATGCGGCTCTGGGCATGAATGCCGATTGGGTGCTTATCGGCTATCAATCCAAGTCCAAGCTGCTCGCTCCCGTCCAGCATATGCGTTGGACGATTCTTTCGATCATGGGCGTCTGCGTCGTGCTGGCCCTCATTATGTCGAGCATGCTTTCGGAGCTGCTGCTTAAGCCGTTGTTCAAGCTGCGCAACCTTATGTTTAAGGTGGAGCAGAATCAGCTTGACGTCCGGTTCGAGAGCGTATTCGAGGATGAGATCAGCCAGGTCGGCCATAAATTTAACCGGATGCTCGAGCAGATCGGCGAGCTGATCGGAGAGGTCAAGGCGTCGGAGCAGGAGAAACGGAAGTCGGAGATCAAAGCGCTGCAGGCGCAGATCGATCCCCATTTTTTGTACAACACGTTAAATACGATTTATTGGAAAAGCGAAATGGAGGAGCATCAGGACGTAAGCGGGATGATTGTTTCGCTTTCGCTGCTGTTCCGGCTTGGGCTTAACAACGGCAGAGAAATTACGACGCTGGGGCAGGAGCTTGAGCATGTGAAGCAATATTTGAGCCTGCAGGCGAAGTGTTATCCCGATTTGTTCGATTATGAAATGCCGGAGGCGGACGAGAAGTTGCTGGGCATTCCCGTTCTTAAAATATTGCTGCAGCCTCTCGCGGAAAATTCGATTTTGCATGGCTTCCAGGAGCTCTCACACCGCGGACGGATCCGGATTGAGGCCGAGGCGGAGGGCGGTTTGCTGACGCTCACCGTCACCGACAACGGCGGCGGGATGGATGCGGACCGTATCGACAGGATGCTGAACGGGCCGGAGGCGGATCGAACCAGCTATGCGCTTGCCAATGTGCGGGCCAGACTATCGCTCTATTACGGATACAAGGCTTCCATGAAGCTTGAAAGCGAGCCGGGCGTGCAAACGGCCGTTAAGCTGATTATTCCCATTCAAGAGGAGGTAAACGGATGAACGGGATTACGATGTGTATTATCGATGATGTGAAAACGGTAATTGACGGCATTATAAAGAAGATTCCGTGGGCCGAGCACGGCATCGAGATCGTTGGCACGGCTTTTAACGGCAAGGACGGCCTGCAATTGATCAGGGACAAGCGCCCCGATATCGTGCTGACCGACATCCGGATGCCGATGCGAAGCGGAATCGATATGGTCCGGGAGCTGAAAGAAGGCGGAGAGCAATGGTCGAAGGTTATTTTTTTCAGCGGCTATTCCGACTTCGCGTATGCCCAGGAATCGGTACGGCTTGGGGCGTTCGATTATTTGGTCAAGCCTTTTACAACACAGCAGATTGTCGATGTGGTACTTCGGGCTAAAGCCAGGATCGAGGCGCAAAGGCTGGAGGAGACGGACCGCATGGCACTGGAACGGAAGGTCAGGGAGAGCCTGCCCTATTTGCGCCAGGAATATTTCCGCCTGCTGATCCGCCATGACGAGCTGCCTGAGCGGGCTTTGGAAAAATGGGAGTTTCTCGGCATCGATATGGGAACCCGAGGATTCGTTTCGATGGCCGTGCAAATCGACGGATTGATGAATGAGCGTTCGCCGCTGCCCGTTCGCGAAGTGGAGCTCATCCGTTTTGCCGTACAGAACATATTGGAGGAAACGATCAAAAAGCAGGCGAAAGGGATCGTGTTCCGCGAGCATTTGGGCTGTTTCGTCATCGTGCTGAATCTGGAGGAGGAGGCCGAAGTGGCCGCGATTGCGGAGGCTTGCATGCAAAATGTCAATCAGTACGCGAAGCGGGATATTTCGATCGGCGTCGGCATGTGGGTGGAAGGGATTGGGAAGATCCCGCTTTCCTACGAGCAAGCCAAGACGGCTCTCAGCTACCAGTTTTATTCCGGCAGCGGCTGTATCATTTCCTATAGCGATATTGAGCGGCAGAGCCATGTGACGCCGCATTACTCCCCGGAAAAGGAGACGGAGCTGCTCTACTGTCTCCGGTCGGGCAACCGGGAGGCGGCGGAGCGGCTGCTGAAGAGCATAGCGGAGGAATGCCTGCGATATCCGGCGCCGCCCGATCCCGCCGTCATGACAAATCTGTTCTATGGGCTGGCATTCTCGATGTACCGCGTCATCGCCGAGAAAGCCGAGCCCGGACAGCGCGCGTGGCTGGACGAGCGCTTGAGCGCCATGAAGAAGGGCAACTATCTCTCAACCTCCGAGCTGATCCGGGATGTGCTGGAGTTTGGGCTGACCGGCTGCGAGTGGCTGCAGAAGCAGCAGAGGAACGATGTCGGCCGGCTGATTCACCAGGCGCTGAATTATGTGAAAGGACGGCTGAGCAGCGATCTCACCGTGCAGGAGTGCGCAGGCTCCGTGCATTTGAGTCCGAGCTATTTTTCCAACCTGTTCAAGAAGGAAACGGGAATGACGTTCATGCAGTATGTCACGTCCGAGCGGATGGAGAAGGCGAAGGAGCTGCTGCTGGAAGGCATGCAGGTGCAGGACATTACCTTTGAGCTCGGATACAAGGACAGGCCGTACTTCAGCGAGCTGTTCAAAAAGCATACGGGGATGACGCCGTCCGAATTTCGGGCCAAGTACGAAAGATCGTCGCCCGAATAAAAATCAGAGTAATTTTACCCTCCCAGGATCGTGTAATTGACCTTCATGGGCGAAGATGGCGGAATGCTACAATGAGGTCAGCAGGGTGAACTGTACGGTACATGCCGTCGGACGCCGGTTGCCAAACAAAGGGGAGGTACAGAAGATGAAGAAATGGTTCCTTACGAAAAGTACGCTTTCAGTCTGTTATTTGCTGGTTGTTGCCATGATGCTGGCGGCATGCTCGGCGGGTACCGGCACGGATAATGCGGCAGCACCCGAAGCGGAAGAAGGCGGAAGCAGCACGGCCAAGACGAAAATTGCCTATTGGACGATGGATCGTCACGATATGGATTATATGCAGCAGCAGGTAGATACCTATAATGCTACCAATACGGATAATATCGAAGTTGAAATGAAAGTGATGGCGGATAATTACAATCAGGCGCTGGAGGTGGCGTTCGCGAGCAACCAGGCCCCCGATATTTTCAAGAGCGGCGATTTCCAGAACTATTTGAGCAAAGGCTACTATGCCCAGCTTGACACGCTGCTAAGCAAAGAGTTCCTGGCGAAGTTTGACGGACTTTTGGTTGAAGATATTTACTCGAAGGACGGCCACGTTTACACGCTTCCGAACACCGGCCAGTTCTGGCGTTTGCTGTACAATGTGGATTTGCTGGAGAAGGCGGGCTACACCGAGCCTCCGCAAACGTTGGACGAGATGGTCGAAATGGCGAAAAAAATAACGGAGCAAGGCAAGGCGGAAGGCGTTTACGGCTTTGCAAGCAATTTTAAGAACGGCTCGGGCTTTACGCGTCCGGCATTTGCATCGGGCTCGCTCGGCTCGGAAACCAGCCATGAGGGCTATAATTTTCAAACGGGAGAATTCGATTTCGGCATGTACCGCGATATCGCAGAGGCGCTTCGCCAGATTAAAGCTGACGGCAGCATGATCCCGGGGGCGGAATCGCTTGACATCGACCCGCTTCGCGCGCAGTTCGCGCAAGGGAAAATCGGCATGTACGTGAACCACTCCAGCGAGCCGGCGGTGTATACCTCGCAGTTCCCGACGGACATTCGCTGGGCTACGGCGCTCGTACCTACGAAGGACGGACAGAAAAACGGCGTGACGTGGGTCAATGCGGGCGGTTATCTCGCAATCAGCGCCAAATCGGACAAGCAGGAGGCGGCCGTGAAATTTTTAGAGTACTTATACGACGTTGAGCTGCGATCCGATTACCAGGAGAAAGGGCTTGGACTTTCCGTTCTGCCTTATGTCAACGAGGCGGCCGGCAAGCCGGAGCTGGCGGGTATCGAAGGATTTCTTCCGACCAAATATGACGGTATCTATCCGGCGACTCCTTTGTCGATCACGGAGACGAAGCTGGAGGGCAAGAAGTTCACCGACGTCTTTATCGAATATATTTTGACGGGCAATCAAGAGCTGGACGCCGCAATCGAGGATTTGAACGCCAGATACGGCAAGGCTCTCGCAGCGGCTCGTACGGAAGGAATGACGAATATTAAGGCCGATCCGTCCTTCAGCGCCAAGAGCCTTCAGGGATCCCTGGGCGAATAGAGATACGGCCGGCGGAGGGGCTGCCCTGCAGGGGCGGTCTCTCTTTTTTTAGAAGCAAATTTGCTAACAGGTGTGCAGGGGAGAGTGAATTCGGTGAATTCGGTTGATCATTTGTTCTTTCATGCAGAGCAAAGAAGCGAATGGGGAAAGAGCTTTAAGCGGCTTTTTCCGGAGAAGGCGGCAGAAGCGATTGCGGAGGCTGACCGCTGGTGTGAACGAAACCACTTTATATGGAAAAAAACGGAGATCGACATGGGGACTCCGATCGATTGGCTTCATAATCCGACGGGAGACAAGGAATTTACATGGGGGATTAACCGGTTTAAGCATCTGCGCTCCTTGGGCACGGCTTACGCCTGTACCGGCGAGGAGAAATATGCGGAAAAAGCTCTTGAGCATATTTTGGGTTGGATAGACTCCCAGCCTTGTCCGAGCGGATTGCCTGCGGAAGAATTGACGTATTTCCAAAGGCCTGGCCCTTGGCGGCTATTGGAGACGGGTCTCAGGCTTCGCCAATGGGTGTACGCTTATCATTTTTTTCACGGGTCGGAAAGCTGGGCCGAAGACTCGGAACGGCGTTTCTTCGAATCCGTTAAGGAGCATGCGCGGTTTCTTTCGGCCTATACCGCAAGCATTGAAATCAACCATTCCATCATGCATATGATCGGCCTGCTTAGCGCAGGGCTTACATTCGCTTCGTGGGAGGAGAGCAAGGAGTGGAGCAGCAAGGCGGCCGGAAGGCTGGAGGAGTGCATTCGCGTGCAGGTTTTGCCGGACGGCGTTCATGCCGAGTTGACCCCTCACTATCATATGGTATCGCTCGAGCTGTTCGTCGACTGCGCGGTTATGCTGAAAAAGCGCGGACTTGCGTTCTCGGAGGAGTACGAGCGGATTTTGCGCGGGATGGCGCGGTTTGCGCGCTGCATGACGAGACAGGACGGCAAAATGGCACCGTTTGCGGATTCCTATGCCAGCCATCCGCCGGATCTTAATGCAGCTGCTCTTTACTATGACCGTCTGGACTGGATGCTTGCCGAGCAGCTGCATGAACAGTTTTGGACGGTCGGCCCCGACCGGATCGGGCAAATGCTTGTCGATCATGACGGCCTGATGCACCAGTCTGCAGCCGGGAATGAAAAGGTGCCCTTCGCCTTTCCGGAGGCGGGCTATTACGGACTGGGCGACAGCCGGCAGCAACTGATTTTTGACGCTGCCGCCTTGGGGGGGCCTCACGGGCATGCGGATGCGCTTTCCTTCGAATTGTGCGCATACGGCGAACCTTTATTTGTGGATCCGGGAACGTACACCTATATGGAGAACCCTTGGCGCCGTTACTTCAAGAGCACTTCTGCGCACAACACGGTACTCGTGGACGGGCAAGATCAAACGCCATATTTGCGCACGCAAAGGTGGGGAGTGCCTGAAGCTCGCGTTGCTTTGAAAACCTGGATTCCGGAAGGACAGATGATTTGTGCGGAGCATGACGGATACGCGGGCCGCGGCATCATGCACAGGCGTGCCGTATGGTTTCTGGACAGCGGAGAATGGGTGATCTATGACCGCCTGACAGGTACGGGAGAGCATACTTACCAGCACCGGCTGCACAGCAGGCTGCCGGACTGGAAGCCGGTGAAGCTGGAGGAGAAGCAGAATGCCAAGTATTTTGTGCAAGGCGGCGGAATGGGAGGAGCTTCGGAGCCGGGATGCGAAATGGTTGTTTTCGGGCCTGCCGCCATGGAGTTTGACGTGGAGGACGGCTGGGAATCGGTTCATCCGATGACGATGCAGCCTCTCAAGGTGCTCCAGGGGCTGTTAACTTCGGAGGACGGCGCTTGGTTCATAACGGTGCTGAGGCCGTTTCTCGGCAGCGGAAGCCTGCGGCCGGAGGAATGGAGCGTCAGAGAGGATGAGCACGGCCGTCCCGCCCTGAGCATGGACCGTTCCGAAGTGATTACCCGGTTTCAGATGCCTGAATGATGAAGACGGAGGTGCAAGACATGGAGGAACGGAGCGGATTCATTACCCGGTATCTGGTATCGGGACCGCTGTTTACCGATTTTATTGCCGACAAAACCGACAAAAATCAGATACGCTATGAGCAGTATTTACGGTCCATCGTAGCGGAGCGGGACAAGCCCGCTCCAACCGATGAGATCAGAATCGGCGGGCTTAGCGAGCTAGGGCTTCCATGGGAGTATAACTATCCGTGCAGCGGATTTGTGAACTTCAGCCAATTTGCGGTAACCCCGAAAAAGGTGGAGCTGCTCGCGGCGGCAGGGCTTATCGCGGAAGAGGAGCTGGAGATCCGCGCCAATCTCTGGACTTATACGGCCGCGGACGTCTGGCTGAACGGGCGGAAAATCTGTTCGGTCCATGAGCCGGTCTACAAGCCGATGAAGAAGCAGGAAATGAAACTCGTCCTCAAAAAAGGCTATAACGCTTTGCTGGTCCGGATGCAAAATTTGGCGGTCCGGGATACCAGGAACATATTCGGCATTCAATTGCTGGAGCATACGGACAAAGTGGAGACGGCACTTCCGGATGCCGGGCACGCAGAGCCGTTCCTTGCTTTGGACCGGTGGCTTTCCGCCATTGAAATGAAGGGGAACCGGATCTGTTTTCCGGGCGATGCACCCTGCAAGGTTTATTTTGCATACGGCGATGACAAGACTGGCGCAGATGTCACCGGCAGGAGCTATGTCGACGTTGATGATGACGCGGCTATGGCTGCCGTATATGGGGAAATCGGGAATAAAAGGCTGGTCCGAAAAATCGAGCTGCTGCAAAATAATAAGCCGGTTTACCGCTCCCGCGTATCGGCGGTCGAGGCCAGACGGGCCATGTATGAAGAGCTGGCCGCCATGGGCTCGAACACAACGTACGAATCGCTGCGCTTCGGCTTGTTCTATGTGCTGGCGCGCTGGCATTTGGGGCAGAAGGCCGTCCACGATGAAGCTCATTTGAAAGAGGCGATGGACCGGATCGAGCGAAGAGAGGATTGCTCGGACTTTTTCCTGGCGGGACTGCTCCGCCTGATGCAATTTTATTCCCTGCCGTCCGATCTGGCCGAAAGGGCGGAGCGGGTTATTCTGAATTACAGGTACTGGATGACGGAGGAAGGCTCGGACGGCATGTGCTTCTGGAGCGAAAATCATGCGCTGATGTTCTATATTTGCGCGTATATGGCGGGCAGCCGTTATCCGGATAAACGATTTCCCCGGTCGGGCCGCACCGGCCTGGAGGTCAGCCAAACGGCCGGGCACCGGATCCGGCAATGGCTGGAGGATGTGGAGGAATACGGCTTCGAGGAGTTTTTAAGCGCCGATTATATGTGCGTTACGCTAGGCGCGTTACTGAATGTCGTCGACTTTATGGAGGATGAAGAATCCGCCAGAGCGGCGAAGCTGGTCGATCTGATGCTGAAGTCGTTTGCCTGCCATACGTTCCGGGGCTCGATTATAGCGCCGCAGGCGAGGATCTACCGGTCCGTCATTCTTCCTTTTACACAGGCCGCCCAGTCTTTGATGCATCTGCTGAACCCGGAAGTGCCGGCCGGCAACAGCGAATGGATCGTCTTCCTGATGGGCAGCAAGTACCGGCTTCCGTACCGCTTCGCAAGCTTGATGGACGAGACGATGGAAATGGAGTACCGGACCGGAAACGCTTATGTTAAGCTTAACAAACAGCCGGACTACATGCTGACCTCGGTCCAGTCTCCGAGGTACGATGAGAAGCCTGTTTTTTGGGACAATATCAGCTTTGACGAATCCGCCGACGTGGAGTCCAATCCTTATATTAAATCTTTTAATGAACGCTTCCACGGCACCTCGCGTTTTGAACCGGGCGTGTTCGGCTATCAGCAGCATATGTGGTATGCAGCGCTTGATAACGATACGGTCGTGTTTGCCAATCATCCGGGGGAGCTTGCGGACGACGGCGGCATGCGGCCCGGCTACTGGTACGGAAACGGCGTCATGCCTGCAATCAAACAAGAGGGCAGCTTGCTGGGATCCGTTTACGACATCGGGGACAATCACCCGGTTTCGTTCACCCATCTGTTTTTTCCCGCCTGCAAGTTTGATTCGGCTGCCTATGAGGGGCCATGGCTGTTCGGGCAAAAGGACGGAGGGTATGCGGCGATTTGGTGCAGCGAAGAGATGGTTCCCCACAACGACCGTTTGTTCAACTGCGAATACCGGGCTTACGGAAGCAGGATGGCGTATTTATGCCTCTGCGGCTCCGCCTCGGAATTCGAAAGCCTGGAGCAGTTTAAAGCGCACTGCCGGCAGCTTGCTCCCGCTTTCGATCCTGCAAGCCTCACGCTGTCGGCGTCTGGCGGATATGCTCTGACAGCCGTCCGAAGCGAAAACAGCACTCAGTACGTATAGGAAATGGGAACAAAAATCGAAAGGGAGGACGCAGCAGTGAGCCGAGAGAACGTATGGGAAAATGCCGAACCGGGCGTCAAGCGGAAAATATTTGCCCCGGGTCAGACGATTATGATGATGGAGGTCCATTTCGAGGAAGGTGCTGAAGGGTATTTGCACAGCCATGTGCATGAGCAGCTTTCTTATTGCCTGGAAGGGCAGCTGGAATTTACGGTAAATGGAGAGAAGATCGTCATCTCGGAGGGAGAGACGATTTTTATTCCAAGCTCCGCCGAGCATGGCTGCCGTGCGCTGCGGAAGAGCAGGCTGCTGGACACGTTCACACCGCTCAGACAGGATTTGCTCGAAATATAAGGCTTTCTAAGTTTGAGCGTATAAATGACTTCTATTTCATCGCGAAACGAGTTTTACCATAAGCAGGCACAGAACCGAGCTGCGCAAAGATGCAGCTAACGGTTCGTGCGTAGCGCCAGCCGTTTACGCTCGGATAGAGGCAGGAAAGGTGAAGACCGCCGAACGGCCCGTAATGGGGAATCGTTCGGCGGTCTTTTTTTGCCGCATAAGCAGAATGGTGATATAAATGGATTCCATGTATCTAATTCCGGCAACGTGCCTCCGATTCGTAAAATAACTGGAAAATGTACATTTAATTCTGGATCAATAGCCGATTTAGGGCAGATTGGTCGATTTAGATGTATCCAATCCCGTTATTTTCGTAAAGGCCGTCATATCTCGAAAATATATTCATCAAATCCAGTTAAGGGAGTTACTCTTTATCCTGCTTATTGAACCATAACGGATCGTCGCAATCGACATCCCCGTTATAGTTGATCAAAATTTCTTCCCCTGCTTTAATTTCCGTAAAAGCGTAAAAGTCGAACGTATGGTTATCGAAATTGATGTCATAGGTCGCGTTCGGACTGTACGAATGATTAAAAAGGCTGCCGTAGCCGAGCAGGATGGCCGTATGGTTGACGCCGTACTCGAAGACATAATCCGAAAGAATCGTTTTCTCGATAAATTCATGCTCCTCGTTCGGGTACGGAATGACGGGAGCTTCATGGATCAGGTCGCCCTTGGCGAAGTCTCTGGTGGCGAATACTCCACGGTTGAACTCCCCGTTGCTTAGTCTGGATATTTTAATCTCTATCATGCCGATCACCTGTGCGCTGCGCGCTCTCTCTCGTTTTAAGCCATTTTAACTTACACCCGGCCAAACGGCAAGCAATCGTCGTCTACCCCTCATACTCCTCCGCCGCATTTCTGTGGGTGCGGTCTTCTTCGTTGTCGCGGATCGTTTTTTGCAGGACAAGGCACGCGACGATCAGGAAGGCGCCGGCGATGGAGTAGTAGCCTTTGACATAAAGAGGCTCCTGCAAATTGTAAATGCCGATATACTGCGCAAGCACGGCAATGATAAAGCCGGCCCAGGCCAAAAACGAGAATGCCGGAGTGTTGCGGTTTCGGTAGCCGGGGTTGGACTCTTTCAGAAATTTATCCTCGTCGTTATCGCGGGCAACCTTCTGAAGCAGGAAGGAAGTGATGATGAGCAGGACGCCGGTGACCGCATAATAGCCCTGCACGGACAACGGCTGTTCAAGCGTATAAATGCCTACAAATTCAAAGCCGCAGGCGATAAGGAATGCGGCCCATGCCATGAAGGAATAGGTAGGGGTATTGCGGCGGCGGTAAAAGCTGACGGGCTTGCGTACGTGTGTCGTTTCCATTTTTTCCATCGGGTTAGCCTCCAGAACCGTATTGTCGTTGATGTCTTTAAGTTTACGGATTTAGAAGTATCCTGAAAGTACCAACTTCTTATAGTACCAGGTACTAGCCGATTGGAACGCCGCTGCCTTATCGCCGCTTGAGCTCGTAAAATTCGCAATCTTGACGGCTGTGATACGAGATGTCGCCGATTCCGGATTGCGTGACAATGACGTTGTCATCGAACCGGACGACGACCGAGCCGGCATCGATGATCTGATTATTTTGAAATACGCGGATGCGCAGCTGCTTCTCGATCATTTCTTCAAAGTCCCGGTCGCTGCCGAGACGGCGGTTAATGGCCATGGCGCAGGCTCCTTCACTTTTTTTATACAGTCTAGCGCATATGCCCGGGCTTGCAAAGTCCGCTTTGTCCGCGGAGGAGCACCTGTGTTACATTGTAGACATCGAACAAGCGTTTTACGAAGGAGACCAAAAGATGTCGATACGGGTTCGCCTGCTGCTGTCCTATACCTGCATTTTACTCGTGACGATCCTGCTGTTTGTGGCCGCCGCCCTGCTGTTCGTGATCGCCCTGACCGGGGACGCGCGGAGCCTGAAGGATTTTTACAGCATTCATTATTCGGTTAATCCGCTGTCCAAGCAAGAGGAATCCATTTTCCTCGATCTCAAATATTTGGCCAAAAACGAACCGGAATCGCTTCTGGATCAACAGCTGCTGGACGAATATAACTTCAAGCTGCGGGCGGTCCAGGCGGAGCTGTTCATCCGGAAGGGAGACGTGCAGATCTACTCCTCCCTGTCGGTGAAGCAGCCTGGGCTGCTTCACCACTTGCCCGATTACGAGATGGCCAACAACGCGATCCGCAATACGCTGCAGGTCGGGGACCATTTTTATTCGTATTCGAAATTCGACTTTTATTTTCCCGACCAAACGAAGGGAAGCGTAATGGTGATCCGGGAGAGGAGCCCGTTCGCCGAAGTCGTGCGCACGCTTCTGCCGATTATTCTCGGCCTGCTGTTTGTTGTGCTGCTGCTTATGAATGCGCTGCTTTATTACTTTCTGACGAGAAGCATCGTGCAGCCGCTCGATCTGCTGAGGCGCTCGGCCGACCGGATCAAGGAAGGCAACCTGGCCTTCGAGCTGAAGGCGGAGGGGCAAGGCGAAATCGCCCGGCTGAGCGAGGCGTTTGAGGATATGCGGGTCAAGCTGAAGCAGTCGGTCGAGAAGCAGCTGCAATACGAGCAAAACCGGAAGGAGCTGCTCGCGAGCATTACGCATGACCTCAAGACGCCGATCACGTCGATTAAAGCGAGCATCGAGGGCATCCGGGACGGCGTGCCGGATACGAAGCAGAAGATGGAGCGGTACGTGAATACGATTTTGACGAAGGCCGACGATATGGACCGGCTGATCGACGAGCTGTTTCTGTACTCCAAGCTGGATTTGAAGCAGCTTCCGTTTACGTTCGAGAAGGTCAGCCTTGCCGGTTACATCCGGGATTACCTGGAAGATCTGCAATTCGATCTGGAGGAACGCGGCTTCGAGCTGGAATGGGAAATGACGCTCGGGGACGAAACGCTCGTGCATGCCGACCGGGACAAGCTGAAGCGCGTGCTGGCCAACATCGTCGATAATAGCGTGAAATACAGAGGCGGCGGGACAGGAAAAATCAGCGTGCTTCTGCAGCGGGAGGACGGGAATGCGCGTTTGACGGTCCGCGATAACGGTCCGGGCATTCCGGGAGAGGCGCTGCCTTTCATTTTCGAACGTTTCTTCCGAGGGGATCCGTCCAGAAGCAGGCAAACCGGGGGAAGCGGGCTCGGCCTTGCAATCGCGAAGCAGATTGTCGAAGGCCACCGCGGGACGATCGATGCCAGAAGCGTTCCGGGAGAAGGGACGGATATCATCATCAGGCTGCCGCTTATCCGGCCTCAGGAGGAGAAACGATGACGACGAAGGTGCTTATTATAGAAGATGAAATTTCGATCGCCGAGGTCGAAAAGGATTATTTTGAGCTGCACGGCTTTACCGCCGATATTTGTGTGACAGGGAATGACGGCCTGCGGGCGGCGAAGGAGGGGGATTACGGCCTGATCGTGCTGGATCTGCAGCTGCCGGGCATGGACGGCTATGAGCTTTGCCGCCGGATCCGCGCGGAGAAGGAGGTCCCGATTCTGATCGTGTCCGCGAAGAAAGAGGAAATCGATAAAATACGCGGCTTAAGCCTCGGGGCCGACGATTATATGACGAAGCCGTTCAGCCCGAGCGAGCTGGTCGCCCGCGCCAAGGCGCATATGCAGCGCTATCAAAGGCTGACGGGCAAGCGGGACAGCAAAACGTCCGGCAAAACCAGAATTCGCGGCCTGCTCATCGATTCCTCCTCGCGCCGGGTTTACGTGAATGAACGGGAGGTGCAGTTTACGGCCAAAGAATTTGATTTGCTCGCCTTTCTGGCGCTGAATCCGAACCATGTGTTCAGCAAGCAGGAGCTGTTCGAGCAGCTGTGGGGCATGGATTCGGTCGGCGATATCGCGACGGTAACCGTTCATATCCGCAGACTGCGCGAGAAGATCGAAGCGGATCCGTCGAATCCGCAGTATATCGAAACCGTCTGGGGAGCGGGCTACCGTTTGAACGTGTAAACCTCTCAAACCTGTGAAACCGTCTGCCGGCAGCTCTTTCGAAAAAGTTTCATCCCTGTTTATCTTTTGTTAAGGTTTTGTTTGTTTGCGGTTTACCATTGTGCTCTATCATGGGTCTATGCCATACAACAGCACCCATGAGGAGGAAATGACGATGAAATATGTATCCAATAAAATGGCGGCGCTTGCGATTGCCGCAGCAATCGGAGCTTCGGCGGTAACGGGGGTGCCGGCGGACGGCTGGGCAAGCGCCGCGGCCCGGACGGCTGCCGCTTCGGCGGGCTTCGCCGATCTGGGAGATGCGGGCAGCCACGCGGCGGCGATCGAAGCGCTTGCGAAGCTGGGCATTATGAACGGTTACGAGAATGGAACGGTGAAGCCGAACGCACCGGTCTCGCGCGCCGAGCTCGCCAAGCTGGTCGTGAAGGCTTTGGGCTTGACGCCTGCCCAGGAAGCGCCGGATGAGATTACGGACCTGGATCCGGATAAATGGTATTTCGGTTATATGGCGGTACTGGCGAATTCGGGCATCATGCTGCCTGAAGACGGAAAGCTGAAGCCGAATGCAAGGGTGACGGCGGACGAGCTGGCGGACGTAATCGCCAAGGCTTTGAAGCGGGACATCGCCTCCGTCAAGTACTGGGTGGACCATGCAGCGGCCAAACCGCAGCACGTGACGCGGGGCGAGCTGGCGGGCTTGATTGTGACGGCCCGTCAGGCTAAACCGTCGGCCGATGCGGTGCCCGTAAAGGTAAAAGCGCTCAATACCATTACGCTGGAAGTGACCTTCTCCGCGCCGCTGACGGCGGAAGATGCGGCCCTTGATCAGGCTCAGAAGCAGTTCGTTTTTGACGGCGGACTTCGGATGCTGAACGTGCCGCAGCTCAAAACAGGCTCGATCGCAACGTACATCGTGCCGACAACGCCGCAAAAGGACGGGAATTTTTACACGTTGACCTACAAAGGCGAAGCGGAGGGCTCGTTTACCGGCAGCGGCGAGAAGCTTGAAATGAGCAGCGCCGGCCAAGTCGCGTACGATACGTTCGAAATCGTATCCGAGCTTAGCAAAGGGGTTACGGATTACGGTAACGTCATTTCCGCCTACTCGGCCGGACGCGCCGGGCTTGCGTTTATTTTGGACGAGAACAACAGCTATAACGGCCAAACCTACGAGATCCTCTCTTCCATGCGCTCGAAGGAGGTTACGATTACGCCGGAGGGCGGCGAGCCGATGACGGCCGCTTACGTCATGTTTACTCAGGCGACGGACGGCCGCCAAGCGCCGAAGTTCCGTCTGCCGGCAGGGAAGACGCTCGAGCCGGGCGTTAAATATACGGTAACGTCGGCGTGGGCGAATGTGGCGGACGCATCGTTCGTCGCCGAAGCGAAGGCTCCTCTTCAAATTGCTTCGGCTAAGGCGCTGAGTGAAGCTTCCATCTCCGTCACGCTGAGCGAGGATCCGAAAGATGAGCTGTTCGCGATGCGCGGCGTCGTGCTTACGGCTCCGGACGGCAGCAAGTTTGAAGCGACGTACAAGCTGACTTCGCGCAAGGGAGCGACTGGGGTATTCGAGCTTGCGAACGGAGCTAAGCTAGTCCCGGGCATCATCTATCAGCTTAGTCCGGCCGGCCTATGGGCTGCCGGCGATACGATCACGGTTGAATGGTCTGCCGAATAACGGCCGGACCGTACAGTAAGCGCGGCAAGCGGCGGCCTCCTGAGGGAGGCCGTCTTCTTTTTTGTCCGGGTTTCGCATAAGAATGGAAAGAGAAGCGGACAGGATGCGGCAGGAGGGGATGGATTTGGCAAAATGGGGCAGGAAGGGCTGGCGCTTTCGGCCGTTTGGCGGCAGCCGGATGCAGTTTTGGTCAGGCCGTCCGTTTTCCAGAGTGAAGTCTGTGCAGTGGGGGAGCCGGGGAAGCTCACAGTCCTCGGGCTCCGCTCCGAAGAAATGGGGAAGCGGCTCCGGGTCTTCCGTCTTTAAGCTTGGGGCACGGCCGGCGTCGGGGAAGGTAAAATGGGGCTCCCGCCGTACGGCGCGGCCGCTGTTCGGCGGAGGCGGGGGCGGAGGAAGCGGAAACGGCTCCGCCTGGGGCGGACGGCCCGCAAGGCCGCGTATCAGGCGCCGTACGTTTGTCATTATCGCGTTAATCGCGTTTATGTTCTTCGGTGTGCAGTCCTTCGTTTACGTGGAGCGGAATTTGCGGCCGCCGCTAATGAATGTCGCCAAAGTCAGGGTGAAGCAGATCGCGACGCAGGCCATTAATAAAGCGATTACCGATCAGGTGGCGAAAAACTCGAATTCCGAGAAGCTTATTGACTGGAAAATGAACGGCGACGGCAAAATTTCCGGCTTCATGCTGAACTACGCCGAGCATATGAACATTACCTCGCAGACGATCGATACGGTGCAGACGACCTTGAGCGAAATGAAGCATATACCGGAATATATTCCGATCGGCCATGCGCTCAACAGCGCGATCATTTCCTCGTTCGGCCCGCGCGTGCCGGTCAAATTCGAGCCGGTCGGCGCGGTGAAGGTCGATTTGAGCACCCGCCAGCGGGATGCCGGCATCAACATGATTTTAGTGGAGGTGTATATCCGCATTATAGCGGAGGTGGCGATCATTATTCCGTTCGATACCGAGCCGGAGCTGGTGGAGACGGATATTCCGATTTCTTATCTTCTCGTCGTCGGCGACGTGCCGATGTATTACTATGACAATACCGGTAAGCCGGTCGGAGAATCCGCGGCGCAGGCGCCTAACATTTCGGTTCCACTCGGCAAGGGGGGAGAAGGGGTGACGTCGAGCCCGGACAGCGGAAGCGATACGGAAGAGGACGGCTCGCCATCCGGCAGCCATGACGCAGGCGGTTCGTCCGAAACGGGCGGCGACGGAGAAGCGGGCGGGCAAGCCGAGCCGGATGCGGCGGGCAACGGCGGAGGCGGATCCGCCGAATAAAACGCGAAAACGACTTTACCGGTTTCCCTTGCAGGGGAAGGATAAAGTCGTTTTTTCCTTAAAATATAAGAAAGTATAAATTTCACTTTATACTTGACTTATATTTTATCGCGAAACGAGCTTTTGCCGCCAAAGGACGGCGTCAGCCGTTTACGCTTGGGCAGCTCGCTTGTTTGAGTAACATCTGACTTTCGAGTAACTGTATTTGATGTCTTTATTTTTTGCGAATCGACCTGTCCAAATCGAATTACGGGATTTACTACAGCTAATTTGGCTATTTCGCTCTCACTCTTACGATCACTGTAATTTACATGTACAAAATCCATCTATATTGTGGTGAAGCGAAATACTGCAGGATTTAGATACATGAAATCCATTTATGCAAAAACGCTTGGCGTGCTTCTTATTGCGATGCTAATGGTTCTTTGATTATTTCTTCGAGCGCTTCTTCGCCCGCTCGGTTTGCTCCCACTTGCGGAGCATCGGATACGGGTCAAAAGCCCATTCGATCATCCCGCGGTCGCTGTAAACCCCGTAATGCAGGTGGGGCGGGAATTTTCCTTGTGTACCCGGCTTCCCGTAGCCTGAGCTGCCGACCCAGCCGACGACTTGCCCCGGCTTGACGACGTCGCCGACGCCGATCGCTTTGTCGAAGCCGGACAGATGTGCGTAATAGTGATAGTGGTTGTTCAAATCGCGAATGCCGATTCTCCAGCCGCCGAACGGGTTCCAGCCTTTGATCTCCACGATCCCGTAGCAGGTGCTTCTAACCGGAACGCCATGCGCCGCGAAAATATCCGTGCCTTCATGGCTGCGCCTGCCGCCCCAGCCGCGTCCGGCCCCCCACGTATCACGGTAGGAGTAGTTGGCGCCAAGCGGCACCGGGAAGGCATGCTCGAACAGGTCAAGCTGCCCGAATGCGGAATAAATCCGCGAAAATTGCTGAATGCGCTGCACGGAGCGGCTGCTTTGGTAATACTCCCATAGGCCGATGGAGAAGTCTTCATCCGTGCTGCCGTAGGAGGAGATCCGGTTCACAAGCGAATAAAGCAGGTCGAAGTCGTTCTTCCGATCCGCTTGTCCGTTGCCGTCGCCGTCCCGTCCCATGCCGTTGAACCATCGGATCGATACAGGGGCGCTGTCCTCGACATCCGGGTTCAGAATGCCGGCCCATTGCTCCTGTTCGATGAATACGCCGACAGTGCTGCCCAGCATCGGCCGCGCTTTCGGCTTGACCTTGGACATCGTGCGCTCGTATTGATCGACGGCGGCGATCCAATGCCACGGAACCTGCGTTACGATGCTCAGCTTGTCGTACAGCTCCCTTCGCTGATCGAACGGATTTGGTGCGGCAGCCTGAGCTTTGACCGCTTCCTTCCGCTGAATCGGGGCAGGGGAGGCGGCCGCAGAGCCGAGCGGCTGGATGAATAGAAGTGAAGCCGCGGTTAATGCAGCGGTTAGCGGAATGGTCAATTTCAATCGTCTCACCCTTTCAAAAGCATGACGGTTATAACGATATGTTTCGCATATCATTGGTTTTTATTCGAAATCTGTTATAATAAACCCATGAGTTTCGGACTTATAAATGACTGTGAAAGCAGGTAATGCCTTGTGAAACAGAAGGAAACGCTGAAAAAGCCGGACTGGCTTCGCATAAGGTTGGCAACAGACGGCAATTATGCCGAAATTAAGGAGATGATGCGCTCCAAAACCTTGCATACGGTATGCGAGGAAGCGCGTTGTCCGAATATTTACGAATGCTGGTCGAACCGTACGGCCACGTTTATGATTTTGGGCGATATTTGCACCCGCGCCTGCCGCTTCTGCGCGGTTAAGACGGGCATGCCGACGGAGCTGGATCTGGGCGAGCCGGAGCGCGTAGCCGAGGCTGCCGAGCAGATGAATTTGCAGCACTGCGTCGTTACGTCGGTTGCCCGCGACGATCTGAAGGACGGAGGAGCCTCCATATTTGCGGCTACGATCAAAGCGATCCGCAAGCGGATGCCGTTTTGCCGCGTAGAGGTGCTGATTCCCGACTTTCTCGGCAACAGAGATTCCTTGCAAATCGTAATGGATGCCAATCCGGATATATTGAACCATAACGTCGAAACGGTGGAGCGCTTATCCGACCGCGTCCGCGCGCGCGCCAAATACCGCCGTACGATAGAGCTGCTCGCCCGGGCAAAAGAGATGAAGCCGAAAATTCCGACGAAGTCGAGCATCATGCTTGGCGTTGGCGAAGAATGGGATGAAATTTTGCAAACGATGGATGATTTGCGTGCCGTTGACGTAAACATATTGACGTTGGGCCAATATTTGCAGCCGACGCCGAAGCATATGCCTATCTCCCGTTATGTGCATCCCGACGAATTCGCCAAGCTGAAGGAAGAAGGCTTGAAGCGCGGCTTCAGACACGTGGAATCCGCGCCGCTGGTCCGCAGCTCTTATCATGCGCACGAACAAACCGACTCCGCGAATGCGGCTATCACAGCTGAACCTGTACCAATGGATTTTGAACGCGGGATGTCCTCCGGAGCTTGCTCGAGCGGCATCTAACCGACGCGTAGATGAGGTGGAGAACATGGCATTGATTCACATCGCCGGCAAATCTTACGAAATTTTGCATGAGAACCGGAACGGCTGGAACGCTGAGGCATTTCGCGACCGATACAGCGAGGTGCTTGAGCGGTACGATTACATTGTCGGCGATTGGGGCTACAATCAGCTGAGACTGAAAGGCTTTTTCCGCGACAATCATCAGAAGGCAACCAAGGACAGCAATTTTTCCGGCATGTCGGACTATATTAACGAATATTGCAATTTCGGCTGCGCTTATTTCATTCTTGAGAAGACGGTCAGCACGAAGAAGGAACCCGAGGACTACGATCTGGACGGCGATGAAGGGCGACCGCGGCTGCAGGCAGCCGATCTTCGCGCGGCGGTAGAGGCTTCGTCGTATACGGAGACAGCCGATGCAGGAGAGACGGCCCGTGAAGAGGTTGCGAGCGCGCGAGAAGGAAGCGCGGCTGCGCATCCGGAGCGAAGTCACCGTACTCACCGCAGCGATCAGCGGCATGGCGGTTCGAACCGCCGCGGCGGAGAGGGCCGCAAGAGCCAGGATTCCGGCAGCGGCGGTGAAGATGCCCGCGGCAGCGAGAAGCATGCCGGCGGAGACCAGCGCAGCGAGCATCGCAGCGGCAAGCGCGAAGGAAGCCAGCAGCACCGCAGCGGCAAAGGCTACCGCGGAGGAGATAACCGGAACAAGAAGCCGTTCCGGCTTGCGTCGAACGAGGCGGCCGCGGCTTCGGCCGTCGCGCAGGCCCCTGCGAAAAGAGACACCGAACGCTCCTGACGGGCGGACGGTGTCTCTTTTTTATAATTATTTTTTACTGGGTCTCGTAGCCAAGGAAGGCTTCCCTCACCCGGTTCCAGAACGTAAACGGCCGGTAGCGTGCAAAACTGACTTTGCGGCTGGATACGCTGCAGCGTATTGAACGGATGTCGGTATGCATCGTGCTGAGGTGGTCGACGGTGAGCTGAATCCGCTGCTGCTTCTTTGAGAGAATGTCGCAGTGATGATGCTGCGGCAGCAGCACCGAGGAGCCGAGCGTCCGGAACACGCGGTTGTTGATCGACGCGATTTCCGCTATTTGAAGCGATTCGATGGACGGATGCACGATGGCCCCTCCTACGCTCTTGTTGTAGGCGGTGCTTCCGGATGGGGTGGAAATGACGATTCCGTCTCCGCGGAACATTTCGAACAGCTCGTCATTCACGTTAATCTGAGCGACGAGCGTCCCGTCTACGCCTTTCAGCGTAAATTCGTTCAATGACAAATAATGGCGGCTTTCCGTCTCGGTTTCAAGCTCGATTTCCGCCAGCGGGTATCTTACGATTCTGGGCGCTTCGGTCCCCATCATGCCGACGAGCTCCTCCAGCTCGTCCGCCTGCCAGTCGGCGTAGAAGCCGAGATGGCCGGTATGGATGCCGATAAACGCAACATTGGTAATTTGGTCCACATACTTATGGAAAGCCTGCAGCAGCGTGCCGTCCCCCCCAATGGAAATGACGAACTCCGGCGTTTCTTCATTCCGGATGAAGCAGCGCTCCGCAGCCAGCTGGTGAAACTTCTCCGCAAGCGATTTGGATAACGAATCGCCGCGGTCGATAACCGCATATTTCAAGGGAAATCTCCTTCCGAACTCTTTGTAGTTAAGATTTTATCGGAAATCCGCCGGGAATTCAATGAGAGGCCGCCGCGGTTTCGGCCCCCGTTCATGCTTCCGGCCCGAGCCAGCCCCACAGCGCATAGACGAGGGCTAAGGCGATAAAGCTGTGCAGCAGTCTTGCGAGAAAAAAAGGCTTGTAGCGCAAATCCGTGCGGCTGAGCAGGCTTGCGACCTGAGCGTGGACGGACAGCCCACCCCAAGACAGCACCCAGGCGGCGATTGCGGCTTGATGCATAAGACCGGTTCCGGCCGTGCCGGCAGCCCGGGAGCCGAGCGTCACCTCGAACAAGCCGAAAATACTCGCATCGGCAAGCGGCTTAGGCATTCCGACCAGGCCGAACAGGTAACGCAGCGCTTCCGAGAGCGCTTCGACGATGCCGGCATGCGTCAGCATTTCCATAACGACGGAGAAAAAGACGACCAGCCCGCCGACGACGATCATGAGCCGGAGCGCCGATTGGACGGAATCCTGAAGCAACCTGCCGAGATCTCTGCCGTCCAGCAGCCGCGCATCGTGCATGGCTTGGATCGCTTCGGCCAGCCGCGAGCGGCGTCTTATTCCGTGAAGCCTGTCTTCGCCGGCATGCTTCCCTTCGTCGGTATGCGGCGCGCGTCGGTCGTGAAAGCGCATGAGAAGGCCGATAAGAAAGCCGCCTCCGTAATGGGCCGCAGCAAGCACGGGCGCGAGCGCCGCGTTTTGGAAAAAACCGACCGACACGGCGCCGATCAGGAAAATCGGATCGGACGTCGTCGTAAAAGCGACCAGCCTCTCCCCCTCGGCCCGGTTCACGAGCCTTTGTTCCCAGAGCTGGGACGTAAGCCTCGCCCCGACCGGGTAACCGGAGATGTAGCCCATCGTAACGACGAAGCCGCCGATGCCGGGGAGACGGAACAGGGGGCGCATAAGCGGGTCCAGCAGCTTGCCGAAAAAATGGACGATGCCGAAGCCGAGCAGCAGTTCGGATATGACGAAGAACGGAAACAGGGCGGGAAACAGCACCTCCCACCAGATTGAAAGCCCCCGCAAAGAGGAATTCAGCGTTTCCGCGGGATAGACAGCCATCAGCAGAACGATGAACACCGCTCCAATGGCGGTGACGCTTAAAGGGTGAATGAATGCGCGAAGCACATAAGCCGCCTCCTTCCGCCTAAGGTACAACTCCTTCTAATCTGTTATATGTACGAACCGGGTCGTCCATCACCGGACGGGCCAAGTAAAGTTGAACAAGCCTAAAAGAAAACGGTTACAAAAATTGCTGAATTCCTGATTTTTTTATGGTACAATGGGATTACCTTTAAACGGTTGGAGTGATGATCATGAGTATAATCGCTGGCATTCTGGTATGCGCCTTTGTCTATGTCATTCGAGAATCTCTTTCGGCACCCGGTGAAGAGGATTATGAAGGATAGCAGGGGTAATAGTACAATATGACGAGGCTCGCATCCATCGCTGCGGGCTTTTTTTTGTCCCTTCATAAAAAAATTGTGATATAATACTAAATACCTACACATTGGAGATGATCCTGACGATGAATAGGAATATTAGCCTTTACGAAGCGATCGGCGGACCTGAGACTTTAAGACTAATTGTTGAAGCTTTTTATCCCAAAGTACAGGCGCATCCGCTGCTCGGCCCTTTATTTCCGCAAGATATCGATCCTGTCAAGGAGAAGCAATATCAATTTTTGACCCAATTTTTCGGAGGCCCGTCTTTGTTTTCCGATCAATACGGACACCCGATGATGCGGGCGAGGCATTTGCCTTTCCCGATTACCCCGGAGCGCGCGGAAGCTTGGCTTGACTGCATGCGCAGGGCGCTGCAGGAGGTCGGTCTCGACGAACAGCTGCAGCGAATCGTGCTGGACAGGCTTTCGGGTCCCGCGCACCATTTCGTGAACACACCGAACGAGGAGACGTGATTTAGATGGAACCGCTCTACCAATCGAAAATCGAATGCATTTGCTGCGAGATGACATTCACGACCTCCCGCGTCAGACCCAGCTTCAAGAAAGCGACGAAATCGGATTCCGATTTTTGCGGCTACTATAAATCGGAGATTAATCCCGATTATTACGTTGTCAGGGTTTGTCCGAGCTGCGGCTATGCTACGACCGAGAACGGTTTAGAGCGGTTAAGCGATTTACAGAAGAAACAGTATCATGAGAGGATCGGCTCGCGCTGGCAGCGACAGGAATACGGCGGCGAACGCAGCGTAACGCAGGCGATGAGATGTTACAAGCTTGCGCTGCTTTCCGCCCAGGCCGTAGGGGAGAAGGATCGCGTTATTGCCGGCCTGCTGCATCATATAGCCTGGCTGTACCGGTATGAAGCGAATCAGCATGAGGAAAAGAGATTTCTCCGTTTCGCCCTGCAGTCCTACATACGTGTCTACGAGACGGAGGGAGTCTCCCTCAACAATGCGAAGCTGATGTATCTGATCGGGGAGCTTTACAGGCGGATCGGCGAGGAGAACGATGCCGTCCGTTGGTTCTCCCGCGTCGTGAACGACAAGAAAATCGTCGACGCGGCGATGATACGCGCAAGCAGGGAGCAATGGCAGCTCATTCGCGAGGAAGCGGAAGCCAGACGGCTGGGCTCGTCCGGCGAATCCGCCCTGCCGGAATCGGACAACGGGGAAGAGAAGTCGATTTCGACATCGGCTTGACGGCCGCTTTAGCGGAGGACGCGGTCCGTCAGAAAGTAATCCCGGTCCGAGTCTAGGATGGTAACCTTGTTGTAGCAGCAGGGGAAGACGAGCAGCCGCTTCATGCCGCCCTTGATCTCCTCCAGCTCGGAAGGACTCAAGGGAAGCAGCACGTTCTCCGTCTTGCAGAACGGGCAGGAAGCGACATACAGGTCGCCCATCACGATGTCATAAGGCCATGCTTTCTCGAAAGGGATCATGGCTTTTTTTCGTCTCCGGACGGGGCCGGGCTTTCGTTTTTGGCCAGCTCCGCCAGCTTCTGCAGCAGGATATGGCGCGGCATATGCATCAGATGCTCGATCGGCACGCCCAGCTGCTCGGAAAGCTTGACGGCCGTTTCAGCCGAGATTTGCAACGGTTTGGACATGGTGTATTTCCTCCAATCTGGATATAATTAAGTTATACACCGCCGGGAAGGTTTGCGCAAATAAAAACGCGGCCCTTGCCCGGCTTTTCCATTGTGAGAGGAGATTGGATGCAGATGGATCAACAATATCCGCAACGCTGGGATTTGGACGTCATTTACGAAGGAGGCTCGGCTTCTCCGGCTTTCGCCGCCGAATTGAAAGGGATCGAGACGGATATATCCGCGCTGTCCGTCGCATTGGACGGCAGCGTCGCCGAAGGGCTCGAGAAAACGGTAGACTTGCTGCAAAGCGTGCTTCTGCGCCTGCGCCAATCGGAATCGTTTGTCTCCTGCTTATGGGCCCAGAACGTGAAGGATGCCGCCGCAGGCTCGCTGAATGACAGAGTGAAGAACATCGGTGCCAGATTTCTGGGGGTGCTGACCCGGTTCGATAACCGGCTGCGGGAGCTGACCGAAGAGGAATGGGCCGGTCTGTTGAAGCGGGAGGGGCTTTCCGAAGTCGCCTTCAACCTGGAGGAGCGCCGGGAGCTGGCCAAGAAGAAGCTTCCGCCCGAGCTGGAGGCGCTTGCCGGAGATTTGGCGGTAGACGGCTATCACGGCTGGGGGGACTTCTACAACGTCATCGTAGCGCGGGCTAAATTTAAAGCGGCCGGGAAGGACGGCGAAGAAACGGCGCTGTCCGCTGGGCAAATGCATAACCGGCTGTCTGACGGCGACCGGGCCGTCCGGCAGGCGGCATTCGCGGAATGGGAAAGAGAATGGGGCGAACAGGCGGAGTTGTGCGCCGAGACGCTGAACCGCATTTCGGGCTTCCGCCTGAAGCTGTATGAGAAACGCGGTTGGCAGTCGGTGCTGCAGGAGCCGCTGCAGATGAACCGGATGAGCGAGGCAACGCTGCAGGCGATGTGGGCGGCCATCGAGGAAAGCAAGCCCGTGCTTGTCCGTTATTTGGAGCGCAAGGCGAAGCTGCTGGGCGTCGGCAAGCTGGACTGGCACGACGTGGAGGCGCCGATCGGCTCCGCGACGCGGACGATTCCGTACGATGACGCGGCCGCCTTTATCGTCGAGCAATTCCGGACGTTCAGCCCGGAGCTGGCGGAGTTTTCCGAAATGGCGTTCCGGGATGCCTGGATCGAAGCGGAGGACCGTGCAGGCAAACGTCCCGGAGGCTTCTGCACCGCCTTTCCGAAGAGCGGGCAAACCCGCATTTTCATGACCTACTCGGGAACGGCCTCGAATGTCTCGACGCTGGCGCATGAGCTCGGCCACGCTTATCATCAGCATGTGATGAACGATCTCCCGGCTTTGTCGCAGGAGTATGCGATGAACGTTGCCGAGACGGCATCCACGTTCGCGGAAATGATCGTGTCCGATTGCGCCCTGAAGGCGGCAGAGGGCGACGAGGAGAAGCTTGGCCTGCTGGAGGATAAAATTCAGCGCTCCGTCGCCTTTTTCATGAACATTCATGCGCGCTTCCTGTTCGAAACCCGGTTTTATGAACGCCGCAAGGAAGGGCTTGTTTCGGTGGAGGAGCTGAACGGTCTGATGGAAGCCGCACAGCGTGAAGCTTACTGCGGAGCGCTCGGGGAAGCTCACCCGCACTTCTGGGCATCGAAGCTTCATTTTTACTTGACCGATGTGCCATTCTACAACTTCCCTTATACGTTTGGCTATTTGTTCAGCGCCGGCCTGTACGCGAGGTCTCTGAAGGAAGGGGCCGGCTTCAAGGACCGTTACGTCGCGCTGCTGCGGGATACGGGCAGGATGAGCGTGGAGCGGCTTGCGCAGGAGCATCTTGGCGTGAACGTGGAGGAAATCGGCTTCTGGCGCGATGCGGTAGCATTGACGGCCGCCGATGTGGAGCAGTTTATTGAGATGACGAACGAATAAACGCACGTGTTTGCAGCCGGCAGCCGGCTCCCGCATGATCGGGAAGCGGCTGCCGGCTAAAAATGGTTTGACAACCGCCAGGAAGGTTGCTATTATACATCCATATAAATCATATTAAACGACTAGGAATAATGAGTTTTTATCGACCGGATAGCCGGAGACAAGAGCAGTTTGGCTCGTCTCCGGCTTTTTTGCGCTTGTTATTCCCAAACGGAAAGAGGCATAACGATGAGCAAGCAGAGGAAGCAAGTGCATTTGAATGTATTTTTGAGAGCGGCGGGGCATCATGCGGCGGCATGGAGGCATCCGAAGACGACACCCGAGCAAAGCTTTGAATTCGAGTACTATAAAAAGCTGGCGCTCACAGCGGAGCGCGGGCTGCTCGATTCCGTATTTATGGCGGACGGCTACGTGGGCACCGGGCGCAGGCTTGAGCCGTTTACGCTGCTGTCGGCCCTGGCTTCGGTCACTTCGAATATCGGATTGATAGGCACGGTCGGAACGACGTATAACGAGCCCTTCCACGTCGCACGCAAGTTCGCATCGCTCGACCGGATCAGCGGAGGGCGCTCCGGCTGGAATATCGTAACGGGCCATACGGACGCAACCGCTTTTAATTTCGGCAAGGAGTCCCATTTGGAGCATTCGGAGCGCTACCGGTGGGCGGAGGAATTTGTCGAGGTGACGAAGCAGCTGTGGGACAGCTGGGAGGAGGAGGCTCTTGTATTCGACAAGCAGTCCGGCGTTCAGTTTGACGAAAGCCGTCTGCATGAAATCAATTACCGCGGCTCGGTGTATGCCGTCAAAGGACCGCTCAACATACCGCGCCCGCCTCAGGGTTATCCGGTGCTCGTCCAGGCCGGCTCCTCCGAAAGCGGCAAGGAGCTTGCCGCACGGACGGCCGAGGTAATATTTACGGCGCAGCCGACGCTTCACGAGGGGCAGGCCTTTTATGCGGATGTGAAAGGCAGGCTGTCCAAATATGGAAGGTCGCACGAACTGCTGCTGATTTTGCCGGGCTTCAGTCCGATCATTGGCGACACGGCAGCGGAGGCGCAGGAGCTGGAGGATGAGCTGAACGCCTTCCATGACGCGAACGATGCGGTCGCCAAGCTGTCGGAGAGGATCGGCATCGACCTGACGGGTTATGCGCTCGACGGACCTATTCCGCCGATCGTCGATCCGAAAGGCATCGATACCGTCAACGGTAGCAAAAGCCGGCATCAGCTTATCATCGACATGCTGCGCAGCGATCCGCAGCTGACGCTGCGCCAGGTCGTTAACCGCTTGGCAGGCGCGCGCGGCCATCTTACGTTCACGGGTACGCCGATCCAGGTGGCCGACGTCATCGAGGAATGGATTCAAACGCATACTGCCGACGGGTTTAATCTGATGCCTCCGATTTATCCCCAGGGGCTCGACGATTTTGTCGATAAAGTCGTTCCGGAGCTGCAAAACCGCGGCCTGTTCCGCACGGCTTACGAAGGCTCCACGCTGAGGGAGAACCTGGGGCTTGCCTATCCGGAAAATTCCTTTGCGGCTAAGCTTGCCTCTTCGGAGTGAGTGGGGCAGGGCAGGTGACAGTCACTTGAGATTAAGCACCGTAATTGCGATTGCCTTCAGCTTTCAATTGATGATGAACATAACGAGGCCGCTCGTCACCCTCTACGCCATCAGCCTCGGAGCCAACGCGGTCGGGATCGGGGCGATCACGGCGGCGTATGCGCTGTTTCCGCTTCTGTTCGCGATTCCGATCGGCAAGGCTGCCGATGCGATTGGCGACCGGGCTCCGGTCCGGATTGGCGTTGCGGGTATGATGGCGGGCACTGCGCTGCCGTTTTTGTTTCCGGAAATATGGTCGTTGTACGCTTCCCAGGCCCTCATCGGCGTTTCGCATATTTTTATAAGCATTTCGCTGCAAAACCTGATCGGAAACATGTCAAACTCCCAAAACCGCGATCACCATTTCGGCTTGTTCAGCATGGCCGTTGCGCTTTCGGGCATTGCCGGCCCCATACTCGGCGGCCTGCTTGCAGATTTCGGCTCGTACGGGTTCGCGTTCGGAATCGCTGCGGTGACCGGCCTTGTACCGATGGCGTTCTCCGTGCTGCTGCCGCATTTGAGGCGGGAGCGCAAGCAGGAGGAGGATGCCGGGACGAAGGGCTCCGCATTGGAGCTGCTCCGGATTCCGCCGCTGCGCAAGGCGCTGGCTTCTAGCGCGCTCGTTTTGTATTCGCGGGATGTGTATGTGGCTTATTTTCCGCTGTTCGCCAGCGAATGGGGGATGTCGGCTTCGACGATCGGCTGGATCATCGGCGTACAGGGATTAACGATGGTATTGGTCAGGCTGTTTTTGGCCCGTCTGACGGAACGCTTCGGCAGAGAGCCTATTCTTTGGGCGTCTATCGTGCTCGCAGGCGTAGCTTTTCTGCTTGTTCCTCTGACGCAGAACACGCTGCTATGCGGATTACTAAGCGCTTTGATGGGAGCGGGCTTAGGCTGCGGCCAGCCGCTGTCCATGACGACCACGTACAATGCTTCCCCGAAGCACAGAACCGGCGAGGTGCTGGGGCTCAGAATGGCTTCGAACCGCCTGTCCCAAATGCTTGCTCCGTTATTTTTCGGTATGGTTGGGGCTTGGTCCGGGATTATTGCGATTTTTTATGTGAGCGGAGCGTTTCTGATCGGGGGCGCCTTTTTGACGACAAGCTCGGCAAGAAAAAGGCAGGCAGCCTCCGTCAACGATACTTAACCGATATCGACCGGTCGACCGGAGACAGGCCATCAGGCTTGTCTCTTTTTTATACCACACTACAAACGCTTGGAGGAAAAAAGAAATGAGCAACCAGCAACGAAAGCTTCACCTTAACGCTTTTATATCGGGAACAGGGCATCATGAGGCAGCCTGGCGCTATCCGGACAGCACGCCGGAGCAGGGGCTGAGCATCCGCCATTATCAGAAAATCGCCCAAACTGCGGAGCGAGGGCTGCTCGACTCGCTGTTCGTAGCCGACGGCTATTCCGGACGTTCGTCCGGCAAGCTGGAGCCGTTCACGCAGCTGGCTGCTTTGGCAGCCGTTACGGAGAGGATCGGCTTGATCGCCACGGTCGGTACGACCTATTACGAGCCCTTCCACGTCGCCCGAAAATTCGCATCCCTCGACCACATCAGCAACGGCCGCGCGGGCTGGAACATCGTCACGACGGGAACCGAATCGACAGCATATAATTTCGGCCTCGACGCCCATCCGGAGCATTCGCTCCGTTACGAATATGCCGAGGAATTCGTTGAGCTGACCAAGCAGCTGTGGGACAGCTGGGAGGACGACGCGGTCAAATACGACAAGGCAAACGGCGTTCAGATCGACGACAGCAAGGTGCATGAAATCAACTTTAAGGGCGAGTACTATTCGGTAAAAGGGCCGCTCAATATTCCGCGCCCGCCTCAGGGTTATCCGGTACTCGTGCAAGCGGGCTCGTCGGAGACGGGCAAGGAGCTGGCGGCCAAGACGGCCGAGGTTGTGTTCACTGCGCAGCAGACGCTGGAAGAGGCGCAGGCGTTTTACTCGGACGTTAAATCGAGGCTGGCCAAATACGGGCGTACACCGGATCAGCTGCATATCCTTCCGGGCTTAAGCCCGATTATTGCGGATACGGAGGCGGAAGCAAGGGATATCGAGGACGAGCTGAACGGCTATGTCAACCTGGATTCGGCGGTCCGGAGGTTATCCGGCCGGGTCGGCATCGATTTGTCGGCTTATCCGCTTGACGGTCCGCTGCCGATCGACGATCTGCCCGGCATCGACGCCATTAACGGGCGCAAGGGACGCTATCAGCTGGTGGTGGATCTGGCAGTGCGCGAAAATCTGACGATCCGCGAGCTTACGCGCAGATTGGCCGGAGCCCGCGGTCACATTACATTCACGGGAACGCCGGTCCAATTGGCGGACGTGATCGAGCGCTGGTTCAAAAACGGCGGCGCGGAAGGCTTCAATATTATGCCGCAGCTGTATCCGAGCGGGCTTGAAGCGTTCGTGGATAAGGTCGTTCCGGAGCTGCAAAACCGCGGCCTGTTCCGTACGGCTTACGAAGGGACGACGCTTCGCGAGAATCTCGGGCTCGTGCGTCCGGCGAACACCCGCCACCAGTCAGGCCTAAAGGCGGGGCTATAAGATGAAAGGCCTGACTCGCAGGAAGGCAGTTAAGCTGTTCGTTCCATTGCTTGTCATCGTGCTGCTGGCGTCCTGCGCGGAGCCCGCCGGCAAGGAAGCGGGCTCCGCGGATGAAACGCCGCCTCCCGAGCCCGTGAAGCTATATTTGTACGTGACCGGTCCTACGCTGACGAATACGGAATTCAAAACTCTGATTGCCGAGCCGGTAAACAAAAAATATCCGCATATTACAATCGAGAGGATCGAAGCGCTGGAAGGCGTGACGGTGCAGGAGGTGTTCACGACGAAGCCGGCTCCGGACTTGACGCTGATCATTAATCCGCAGCCGCTGATCCGATTGAATGTGGTGGAGGATCTCCGTCCCTGGATTGATAAATATCAGTTTGACGAAAGCCGCTTGAAGCCGGTTCTTTACGAGCATATCAAGGAGTTCGGGGAAATCGGAGAAATCGTCTCGCTTCCGTTTAATTCCAATCAGGCCATTCTCTATTACAATAAAGATATTTTCGATAAATTCGGAGTGGAGTACCCTCCTAACGGCAAGCAGCTTACGCTGGAAGAGGTGCTGAAGCTCGGGAAGAAGCTGACGAGAACCGACGACGACGGCGCACGCTATATCGGTTACGATACGGGCGGCCCTACGGCGCTCATGCGGGATTTGGCGCTGCCGGTGCTGGATTCCGAGACGGGAGATCCGCTTCTGACTAAGCTGCCGGAGTGGACGAAAATATTCCAGTTCCTTCAGCAATCGTACGAGGTGCCGGGATACATAGGCCCAAATAACGAGTTCTCGTATGGCCGCGATGCGTTCATCAAGGATAAAAATCTGGCGCTCCGAGTGGCGAATCTGGCCAATATGGTCGGTCCGCTGGAGGAGCTGCGGCAGCAGGGCGAGGAGATGAATTGGGACATCGCGCCTACGCCCAATTTCGAGGACAGGCTGGGCAAAGCACGGGAGGCGCAGGTGCATTCCTTCGTCATATCGAATACGAGCAAGCATAAGGAAGAGGCTTTTTTGGCCATCACGCATATTCTTTCGGATGAGGTGCAGCGCCTTCTTTCGCGCAACGCGCGCGTGCCGGCTATCATCAATCCCGAGCTCGAGAAGGAGTTCGGCGCCGATGTGCCGGTGCTTGAAGGTAAGCATATAGAAAATGTGTTTGTTGGCGAGCAGCAAAAAAATCATAAGATTCACCGATACGAGGACCAGGTGACGAAGTTTGTGACGGAAGCGGCCGAACAGGTCGCCGTAGGCGGCGCTGACGTCAATACGGCGCTCCGAAATGCGGAAGAAGCGATCGGACGTGAAATCGAAACGATCCGGAATACGGAAGAATGAAGTAGCAAAACCCTCAGAGTTGCTGAAAAAAACGGCAGCTTTGGGGGTCGTTGTCTTGTGCGGGAACGGAGGCGGCTCGCCTGCGAGTGATATTCCGTTCCGCTGTACAAAATGCATCAGTAACCTGACATGAAGGAAACTTTTATGCGTGAGCATGCACTTTTGCAGCGGAATTTTCCGAATGCAGGCTCATACAGCCTTTCAGGCAATAATCTGCTGCATAAACTGCAGCAGGGCTGCACGCCGCACCGACACACATCCATTCTGCTGTACATACTGCAGCAGTCATAACTGCCGCTCATGTCATCACAGAGGAGTAAAGTGATGACGTGAACGGCAGGTGTGACAGCAAAAGATTTATCTCTTGATCACATGTTCCAGGATTCATCTATTCTGCTCAAAAACTAATGGAAGGCGGATTTACGGGATGACTGCACAAACAGGCACACAGAACAAGGCAATCGGCTTTATCGGAACGGGAATTATGGGAGCAAGTATGGCGTCTCATCTGCTGAAAGGCGGATACAGGGTGAACGTGTACAACCGGACGAAGGCGAGGGCGCAAGCGCTGCTGGAGCAAGGAGCGTTGTGGTGCGACTCGCCTAAAGAGGCTGCGGAGCAATCTGGCATCATCATCACGATGCTGGGTTATCCTTCCGACGTCGAGCATATTTATTTCGGGGAAAACGGGCTGCTGCAGCAGGCTCTTCCGGGCTCACTGCTTATCGATATGACTACGTCCAGCCCCTCGCTTGCCAAACGGATCGCCAGGGAGGCCGAGGCAAGGGGCCTTTCCGCACTGGATGCTCCCGTATCGGGCGGGGACGTCGGGGCAAGGGAAGCGAGGCTTTCCATTATGGCAGGCGGAGCACCCGAAGCCTTCGATGAGGCTTTGCCGGTATTTCGGCTGATGGGCGTTAACATTGTCCGTCAAGGGGAAGCGGGAGCCGGCCAATTTACGAAAATGTGCAACCAGATCGCGATCGCCTCGAATATGATCGGCGTAAGCGAGGCGCTTGTTTATGCCAAACGGGCGGGGCTCGACCAGCGCCTGGTGTTGAAGAGCATTGAGGCCGGGGCAGCGGGAAGCTGGTCCCTTTCGAATCTCGGACCGCGGATGATTGGCGGCGATTTCGCCCCGGGCTTTTATATTAAACATTTTGTAAAGGACATCGGGATTGCGGTCGAATCCGCAGAAGAGCTGGGACTTTCTTTGCCGGGCCTTGCTTTGGCCCGTTCCCTTTATGAGCGGTTAATCGGGCTTGGCGAAGAAAACAGCGGGACACAGGCGCTCTATAAGATTATTTTGGGAGAATAGAAAGGACTATTATTGTACATGCTTCATTATTGTGATACATTATTGGAAGATTAATTGTGTTATATATGCGATTATGACTCATATAAGGATTGGAGGGGAGTAAGATTCAGCTATCCTCACGGCAATTGGAGCTTCTTGAGCTGGTGAAGAGGCATGCGCCGGTTACCGGTGAACAATTGGCGGAGTATTTGGGAGTCAGCAGGCCGACGCTGCGCTCTGATTTGTCGCTGCTCGTCATGCTTGGTTTACTGGATGCGAAACCTAAGGTCGGTTATTTTTTAGGCAATACATATCGTTCAAACAGCGATCCTATGCAGCAGTTTCATGCTATGAAGGTAAGAGAGGTGCAGGGCGTTCCCGTCAATGTGCCTGATTCTTTGTCCGTGCACGACGCTGTTATCACCTTATTTACGGAAAATGCGGATACGCTCCTCGTTATTGGTGAACAGAAACGTTTTGTGGGCATTGTAACGCCCAAGGATTTGCTCAAAATTACGTTAGGCAATCCCGGATCCGCTTCGATTCCTGTGAGCATGGTGATGACCCGCTACCCGAATATCGTGACGTTAATGCCCGACGACTCCGTGATGGACGCGATCCGTAAAATGTCGCTCCACCAGGTCGATTGCCTCCCAGTCATTGTGCCCCGGGAAGGGCAAGCGGCGGATCCGGAGGTAACCGGATGGGTTTCGAAGTCGAATATTATACGTCTTTTGGCGGAAA
This sequence comes from Paenibacillus vietnamensis, assembly GCF_020169515.1. Classification (GTDB taxonomy): domain Bacteria; phylum Bacillota; class Bacilli; order Paenibacillales; family Paenibacillaceae; genus Pristimantibacillus; species Pristimantibacillus vietnamensis. The sequence continues at coordinate 54,234 of NZ_JAHMHW010000013.1, forward strand.
TTGCAGTGGATAGGGAATTGGGGGAGCCGGATTTATGACAGAGCAAACGATTTACGTATGCTCCGATGCCGTCGGGGAAACGGCGGAAGCGGTAGCAAAGGCAACCTTGCGGCAATTTGCATCCGAGCAAGTAAAGATCAAACGCTATGGACATATAAAGTCCGAGGACGAGATTGTCCGTATTGTTGCCGAAGCGCAGGCGACGGGAGGTTTTATCAGCTATACGCTCGTCCAGCCGGAGCTGCGCGAGCTGATGAAGGAAGAATCGATGAGAGCGGGCGTCCGCGCCGTCGATGTGATGGGGCCGATGATGCAGGCTTATGTCGATACGTTCGGCGACTTTCCGAAGCGGGAGCCGGGCCTGCTTCACTCCATCGATGATGCTTATCACCGCCGGATGGACGCTATCGAGTTCGCGGTCAAATACGACGACGGCAAGGACGCGCGGGGCTTTATGCAGGCGCAGGTCGTGCTGATCGGCGTCAGCCGCACCTCGAAGACGCCTTTGAGCATTTTCTTGTCCCACAAGGGGATAAAGACGGCGAATTTGCCGCTGATGCCCGAGGTGAATCCGCCCGAGGAGCTTAGGCCTTTGCCGGGAAGGCTCGTCATCGGCTTGACGATGCAGCCGGAGCAGCTGCTCGAAATCCGCACCGAGAGGCTGAAGGCGCTCGGCCTTCCCGCATCGGCGCAATATGCTTCGCCGGAGCGGATCCAGGAGGAGCTGGATTACGCGGCAGGCATTATGAAATCGCTGGAATGCCCGGTTATCGATGTGACGAACAGGGCGATCGAGGAAACAGCAGGTATTATAATTGAATGGCTTAGCCAATAAATGACTATACCGTTAGAGACAGGGGGAATCCACATGGATAAAACGTTTGTAATGGTTAAGCCCGACGGTTTCGAAAGAGGACTGGTCGGGCGTATCGTGGCCCGTTTCGAGGAGAAAGGCTTCAAGCTGGCCGATGCGAAGGTGATGCAGCTCACAAGAACGCTCGCCGAACATCATTACGACCATTTGCGGTCGAAGCCGTTTTTTGACGAGCTTGTCGATTTTATTATTTCGGGACCTGTATTCGCAATGATCTGGGAAGGCAAGGATGCGGTCAAAAACGCAAGGGCGCTGATCGGGGCAACGAATCCTTCCGATGCGCTGCCGGGCACGATCCGCGGCGATTTCGCCATCGACGTGGCGAGCAATATTATTCACGGCTCGGATTCCGACGAGAATGCGGAACGGGAAATTAACCTATACTTCAGATAAGCGGGAAGACCGGAAGAAATCCGCTGTTGACGGATTGGACAGGCATATGGTAAATTTTATAAAAATATATCGTTCAAACACGGAAGCACCGTATAAGGACGCAGCTTGCTGCGCCTTATAGGGTGCTTTTTTTGTTTGGACCGCGAAGGGGGCTTGCAATGGGAAAATATCAGCTTGCGGTAGCGGCAGGCGAACGGGAATATGCGAAGCGGCTGGCCGATTATGTGCGCGACAGCCCGTTTTCCGCTTGCTTTCAGGTCATTGCCTTCACCAACTCGGAGGCATGCCTGAAATACTTGAAGCAAGGGTACGCGATTGATTTTTTGGCGGCTGAGCCGGTGCTGATGGAGGAGCTGATGGAGGCGTCGGCGGGCATTCCGAAGGCTGTACTGGTGAAGGAGCTTACCGGACGCGGGGAATTGCCGGAGCTGCTTCAGTTTCAGCCGATTCCCCTGCTACTTCAGAGGTTGTCGGAGCTTCAGACCAGAGGCGGCGTGAAGTCGTCCGGCCCGGCGGCGCCTTCCGTGAGCGGGGGCGGCGGCGGAGCTAAGGCGGCTAAAGTGACAGCGGTGTACTCGGCGTCCGGAGGAACGGGGAAGACCGCAATTGCGCTGCATTTGGCGCATGCCGCAGGCTCCGGCGGCCTCCGCGTTTTTTATCTGAATTTAGAGCTGTGGAATACGTCGGAGAGATGGCTCGGCAAGCCGAAGAGAGAGGCTGGAGGAGGCATGGCCGCAGGACTTTCCGAGCTGCTGTACGAGCTGAAAGCGCAGCCCGAGCAAGCGGCCGAATGGCTGCTGGAGCATCGCATCCGCCATCCGCTGCTGAAAGGCGATTATGTGGCTCCGTGCACGAACATGGAGGACCGGCTCACTTTGAGCCCGGACGATGCCCGGGGGCTGATCGGGGCGATTGCTCGCAGCGGCCAATACGATCTGATTGTCGTCGATCTGGACGACGGGCTTGGCGAGCTTCATGCAGCGGTTTTCGAGCTGTCGCAGCAGGTGCTTTGGGTTTCGGACGGCGAAGCCGCTGAAGCGGAAAAGCGGATGATGAAGCTGCGTTACGGCGAACAAAAATGGGGCGAGCGGTTCCGCTTAATATCCCGGAAATTCCTGATTGTCAGGAACCGTACCGATGCCGCAGCCGAGTCCAGGGTGCGCAGCCGAACAGAACCTAGCGCCGTTCCCGTCCTTTTTCCGGATGCGGAGGAATGGCGGGCAGGAGAAGCCGGTTTGCTGACGTCTCCGCTGTTCCGCGCGTCGGCGGAGAAGCTCGCCAATTATTTATTCCAAGAGGGAGGGGCTAAAGGTGCTGACAGATGAGGTCGTTTTGGAGCTGCGGAACCGGATACGCTCCAAGATTGATTTCAGCGGTGCACTGACCGACGAAAGCTTGATGAAGCTTGCGGAGGAGGTCGTCTTTCAGTGGTGCGAGCGCCATCCGCTTACGGCAACGGAGAAGGTGAGCTTGGTTAAGAGGCTGTTTCATTCTTTTCGGGGCTTGGATATTTTGCAGCCGCTGATGGAGGATCCTTCGGTTACCGAAATTATGATTAACCATCATGCCGAAATTTTTGTCGAGCGCCAGGGGTGCTTGACGCCTCTATCCGTATCCTTCGAGAGCAGGGAGCGGCTGGAAGACCTCATTCAGACCGTCGTGGCAAGCGTGAACCGTGTGGTGAACGAATCGTCCCCCATTGTGGATGCAAGGCTGAAGGACGGCTCAAGGGTGCATGTCGTTCTGCCGCCTATCGCGCTTAAGGGGCCCTGCATGACGATAAGGAAATTTCCCGAGCAGCCGCTGTCGATGGAGCAGTTGGTGTCGCTCGGCTCATTGACGGCGGAAGCCGCCGCGTTTCTGAAGGACCTGATCGGGGCCGGATACAATGTGTTCATCAGCGGCGGCACGGGTACCGGAAAAACGACGTTCATCAACGCGTTAACTCAGTTTGTCCCGGCCGACGAACGGATCGTCACGATCGAAGACTCGGCCGAGCTGCAAATCAGGAGGCTGCCTAATCTGGTTTCCATGGAGACGCGCAATGCCAATACGGAAGGGAAAGGGGAAATTACGATGCGCGATCTTATTCGGGCTTCGCTTCGCATGAGGCCGAACCGGATTATCGTCGGGGAGGTGCGAGGCGGTGAGGCGCTAGACATGCTGCAAGCTCTCAATACCGGGCATTCGGGAATGAGCACTGGCCACAGCAACGGCGCAGGCGACATGATCGCCAGGCTGGAAACGATGGTGCTTAGCGCCGCGGAGCTGCCGGTACAGGTCATCCGGCAGCAGATTGCTTCGGCGATCGATATCGTCATCCACTTGGCCAGATTCCGGGACCGCTCCCGCAGGGTGAAGGAGATTTGCGAGGTGGCCGGCGTAGAGGGCGGGGAAATCCGGCTTAATCCGTTATTCCTGTTCGAGGAAGAAGGCGAGCGGAACGGCAAGGTGCTGGGCGGGCTGAAGCGAACGGCGAACGCTCTGATTCATAGCGGGAAGCTGAGAAGTGCGGGCCGTGGAATAGGAGGGGGGCTTGGGTGAGCGGACAGGTATTGGCGGCTGGCAGGAAGACGTTGGTGGCGAGCGGGGAAGAAGCAGCGGGCAGGCCGGCCGCACGCAGGAAGTTTGGATTAGGGGGCTGGCTGGAATGGTTCGGCTGGGAAACGGCTGCCGCGAACGGTAAAGCTCGGTCCGGCGGGCGAAAGCTCACGGATTACGGGGCGTATGCATTAAGCCGATGGGAGTTTGCCGCCTCCGGAACCTCCGGTGCGCTGTTGTTTTTTGTGTCGGCGTATCTGTTCTATCATTCCGCAGCCGTATCGTGCGCGGCCGCAGCTCTTGGAATCATCGTCCCGCGGTTCCGGAGGAAGCAGCAGATTGAGCGGCGCAGGGAACGGCTGAAGCTGCAATTCAAGGAGGCGCTGTTCTCGTTGACCTCTTCGCTTGCAGCCGGCCGTTCACTTGAAAATGCCTTTTTGGCGGCGATCGACGATTTGCGGCTCTTGTACCCCGATCCGCGCACGGAGCTGCTGCTGGAGCTTCAGATCATCCGCTTCCGGCTGGACAATGCCGAGCCGCTTGAGTCTGCGCTCCGCAGTCTGGCCGATCGTGCGCAAATCGAGGAGATGACTCAATTTACCGATGCGCTCGCCGCATGCAAGCGTTCCGGGGGCGACTTGGTCGAGGTCATGAAACGGACATCGGCCATACTCGGGGAGAAGCTGGATACCGAGCAGGAAATATCGGTCATGATCGCGCAGAAAAAATTCGAGGGACGGATCATGATGGCGGTTCCCTTCGTGTTTCTAGCTTTTCTGGGCTTGGCCGCCCCCGACTATATGGCGCCTCTGTACGGAGGAGCCGGTTATCTGCTGCTTACCGCCGCTCTGATCCTGCTGCTTTTGTGCTTTTGGTTCATGGTGAAGATGATGGGCATCCGTATGTAGCAAGGAGGGAGCCGGATGATTGAAGCGTTAGCCGCGCTGTCGCTGACCGCAGGCTGGCTGTATATGGCCGGGGGCCTCGTTCTGAAACAGCTGAGGCATAAGCATGTAAAAGAGCTGGCGGCTGCCGCGGGCACCGGAGACTGGCTAAAGCGGCTCTTGATAATTGATGCTTTTGCCGGGCAGCTGGAGAGGCTCAAGGCATTCGATACCTTTCAGCTGCCGCTCGGGAGCTATCACATGAAGCTGGTCGTGTTGAACGGAAGCGAATGGACATTGGAGAGGACGAAGGCCGAAGCGGCCGCTTGCACGGGCAAAGGATATGCTGCTTTTACAAGTTGCGCCTGGCTTAGTTTGCCGGTCCAGGAACCGCTGCTGCTGCTCATGGGGGCTGTATTCGCTGTACTGCTCGTCGTACGCCCTTTTATCGAGACGGGGAAAAGAGTCGAGCTGAGAAAGCAGCAGATTATTATGGAGCTGCCGAATATGCTGAGTCAGCTTATGCTGCTGGTGGGTGCCGGTGAGACCGTTCAACAAGCAATAGCTAGATGTCTGAACGGAAAGGACCGGAACGGGCATCCCCTTTACCGGGAGTGGAGGCTTGCTGCGGAGTCGATGCGGAACGGAATGCCGTTCGATATGGCGATCGAGAAATTGAACCGCCGGTGTGCGGTGCAGGAGGTATCGATCTTCACGACGGTGCTGCTTCTTAATTACCGGCGGGGAGGCGAGCATTTTGTGCTGGCGCTTCGGGAGCTGTCCTATACGCTTTGGGAAAAGCGCAAGGCGATTGCGAGGACGCGCGGCGAGCAGGCTTCCTCCAAGCTGGTGTTTCCGATGGTAGGCATTTTGCTTGTGCTGATGGTTCTGGTTGGCGCTCCGGCCTTTTTGCTTATGTCATAAATCAAATTCGGGAAAGGAAGATGAAAAATGGAAAATTTCGTACAAGCCGTTCGTGCGTTTTGGGAAGAGGAGGAAGGTCTCGGGACGCTGGAGATCATTTTGATAATCGCGGTGGTCATTATCATTGCGCTGTTGTTCAAAGATTGGATCGTCGGGTTAATCGAGCGTTTGATGGGCAAAGCGGACGACGAGGCGGACAAAATATTCAGTTAAAGGTCGGTGCGATGAGCTTGCATAGAAGGAAACACAGGCTGCCGCAGTTTCTGAGGCAGGAGCAGGGCAGCTTTACGCTGGAGTCCGCGATTGTTTTTCCCCTTCTGCTCGTTTTCGTATTGATATTTATCGTTTTCGGCATGTACATGTACCAAAAGGTGACGCTCTATTACGTCGCATCCTCGACAGCTGAACGAACCGCATTCAGCTGGGATAACAGCCACCGGGACCCCCGAAGCGGCATGCTGACGGAGCCCCGGTACGACGGCTTATATTGGCGCCTCGGAGAGGACGGCATTGCAAGCGGCTTGTTCGGACTTGGATCAGGAGATAAGGCCCGGTCCTTGACCCTTCCGCAATCGGGCTACAGTAGAGAAGGCGAAGAGGACCTGCCGCTTGGCAAAATGCTTGGGGCCGCAGAGCTGCTGGAGCGAACCGGTCAGTCCTATGAAGGACAGATCCAATATGCTAACAATTTGGTTAAAAGAGCCGTCGAAGTCAAGCTGAAGCAGCCGCTGTCTGCCGGAGCAGGCGGGCAAGGCTATTGGAGCAAGGAGCCGAAGACGGTAACGGCGTCCGGCATTGTCGATCCCGTCGAGTTTATCCGGAGCGTGGATCTTGTCCGCTATTTTTCCAGCCGGTTTGCAGGCAGCGGCGGCGCCGGACAGGCTCAGGCCGGAAAAATTATTTCCCCCTATCAGGGAGCAGGGAGGTGAGCGGAAGCTTGAACAGCGGAAAATGCGGACCGGAGGCTTATCGCTGTAATCGGCTTTTGTTCGCGGCAGACGGGGCCGTGACAACCTTTTCGGTCATCGTATTATCCTCGCTGCTGCTATTTTTTTCGCTGCTGATCGATTATGCCAGAATTGCCGCTTTTCATAAGCTAAGCGAGGATGCGGCCAGAACCGGCGTTCGTTCCGTCTTGTCCGCATACGATTCGTTTTTGTACGAGAGGTACGGGTTGTTCGGGCGGGGAGGAACCGACGGGCAGGAGCTGTTCTCCGGGGTTCTGGAGGAAAACGCGAAAGGAAACGCGGCTTCGGAGGACGGTGCCTTTCAGCTGGTGCGGATGCGGCTTGAAGCTGCCGGCCTGCATGACTCGGAATATTTAGGGAAGCATGAAATTTTCACCAGGCAGGTGCAGGAAGAAATGAAATACAAAGCACCTGTCGGCTTTACACTTGATCTTGCTTCGAAGTTCGCCCCGATCGCAGGCGTAATGAAGGAAGCCGCGGCGTCCGTCGGCTTACTGGAAAGCATGCGGAAGCTTTACGAGCAGCGGGAGGCGCATATTGCCCGGGTGCTGGTGCTGCAGCAGCAGGCAGCGTCGGCTGTAAGCGGCAGCGGCATCGATGCGGTGATTCCCGTCCGCGCGGCCGAGCTTGCCGCAGGCGGCGGGAACAACGCGCTCGCCGTCGCCGCCGAATATGGGCGTTACGCCGCCCAGATGCTGCAGGATCAGTCTGCGGCTGCGGAGGGTGACAAGCTTTATTCGGCAGAAACGCAGGCTTACGAACAGAAAGCTCGGGATGTCGGCATGGAACTGCGCCGGTTGAGCTCGGAGATGCAGCGGCTCCATGACAGGCTGATGCTTGAAGCCGTGAAGGATCTGGAGGCTGCCAGGCTGCTGAACGAGCAGATGCAGGGGCTCGCCCGGCAGGCAGACCATGCGGCTTCGGCCCGCGGATTTGATCGGGTAAAGGAAGGCGGTGCGCAAGGGGCGGCGGGAAGCCGGGTACCGGCGGACGCGGAGAACGAGCTTGCCGAGGTACGGCAGGAGGCAGACAAGCTGCTGCTTCAGGACAGCTGGTTTTCGTCATATAAGCAGGAGCTTGACGAGCAAGGCAAGGCGGCTTCGGCCATCCATATGGAGACCGGCGCCTTTCAATCGAACAGCTTGGCTGCAATAGCAGGCCCTTTCGGCGAAACGGCGAACAACAATTTGGCGGAAGGGGTTTCCAGTCTTCGACTCGCATATGGCGGGTACGAGGAGAAATATATCCGGCCCGCTCTCGTCCTAGCCGCCAGGAGACAGTCGCTGGAATCCGGTAACGTAAAGGCCAAGCTGAAGGAGCAGGAACAGCAGGCGGGAGCCCTGTGGGATCAGGCGCGAAGCTTGCTGCACGGCTTGACTGCTCTGCCCCAGACGGAGGAGCACGATGAGCTGTTCGAGCAAGTTCGGCAGCGCTATGAAGCCAACCTGTTATTTAATCGTCATACGGAGGCAGCTGCGGCATCGGCCGGCTATATGCAGGCCGGTAATGCTTATGCTGCCGCGGACCAGGCCGCCTCGCTGTCCGGAAGCTTGTTCACGGGAATGGCGGGCGTGTTGGAGCGTACGCTCGATTCGCTTTATGAATCCGAATATGCGGCTGGCCGCTTCTCCGCCTTTGCTCCGCAGCATTTGAAAGGCTTGCTGACGGGAGGAGATTTAACGGAGCTGGCGCATGCGGCGGCTTTCAATAATCAGGAAGCCGAATATGTGCTCTATGGCTTTCATAATCCTACAGGCAACCTTGCGGCGGCTTACGGTCAGCTTTTTGCCGCCCGGCTGGCGGTTCGGACGATGGAAGGATTAATCGATAACCGGGCGCTTGGGCATCCCTTGCTTATCTTATCGGCTGCGCTTGTCTACGGCTTGGAGAAAACAATGGAGGATATGCTTGCCTTCAGCGAGCGGGGGACGGCTCCGCTATCCAGATTTCTTGCTACGGAGCTGAGCTACGAAGATTATTTGCGGCTGTTTCTGTTGATCAGCGACGCGAGTTCGGCCGGAAGGACGGCAAGAATGATAGCGGTTATCGAGCAAAACAGCGGTACGGTTCTTTCGGCCGTTCCGACTGGCGTATCCGGAGAAGCTCGCTTGTCGATGGAGCTGTGGTTTATACCGGGACTGATGAGGGTATTGGGCCGCTTTGGATTATTGGACGGAAGGGTTGTCGGCAACCGTTATGAGACGACGCATACGATCGGCTGGTCCTATTAAAGCCTCTAAAAGGAATGATGAACAAGGCTCCATTGTGCTTGAAGCTTCGCTGGCGATGCCGCTCTTGATGCTGGTGCTGCTCGTTTTTGTTGTTCTGGTCCGATTATGCGCCGCCCAAATGGCGCTGCAATCGGCGGTATCCCAGACGGCAAAGCAGCTTGCGGCGCATATTCATCCCGCCGAGCTGGCCCTGCAGCAGGCCGCTGCGGCAAACCCTTTAGCTTCGCTGCCGGGGGCGGCGGGGCTTGCACCCTGGTCGGAGATCGCGGCGGAAGCGGCCGGCTGGCTGCCGAGCCCTGCAGGCGATATCGCATCCTCCGCACTGCGCGGGGATTTCCGGCCGTTTCATAATTTGGCTGCAGCCGAGATGGGCCGCGGCGTTGTCGAGCCGCTCCTGCGGGATTTCGCAGACGAGGCGGTTATTGAGCCGGAAAGGCTGCGCCTGACGGAGCTGATGCTGCCGGATATGGAGCCAGCCGGCAAGCCTTATTTGACCGTGGCCGCCGAATATGAGTTTCCCGTCAAGCTTCCTCTACTCGGAAGACCGATCGTTTTGAAATGGCGGACCTTGGAGCGGGCATGGATCAGCGATGCGGCGCCTGCCAGATACGGGAGCGGCGATGACGCAACGGGGCGGCTTCCGCTGCAGATCGTGGATATAAGGCCGAAGCCGCTTCGGCCCGGCCTTAAAGCAACGGTTCTCGTGAAGACGGCGCCGGGCGCATCGGTATCGATCGATGTCAAGTACAAAAGCGGCTCAAGCAAAGCCAAACATCTCGGCGCAGCCGAAGCGGATGCGGATGGTTATATTTCGTGGACCTGGCACGTATCCGGCAATACGACGCCGGGCCTTTGGGAGCTGACCGTGTCGGAAACCGGCGACGCCAATCATAAGGAATCCATGCATTTTTTGGTGGAGAAACGAGCTTCGGCACATTAACCGTCAAGTCCGGCAGAAAGGAGAAGCCTATGGATCCCTATCAATCGGCAGCTCTTGCTGCGCTGCTTATCATCGCTTTTATAACGGATGTCAAATCGCAGATCATCCCGAACCGGTTAACGGCGGCCTTTTTCCTGTCCGCCTTCTTGTATCAGGCGGCCGTATACGGCCTCAAGGGTCTGGCCGCTGCGGCAGCCGGCGCGGCAGCGGGCTTTATTCCTCTGCTTGTGCTCCATCTCTGCAGGGGGATCGGGGCCGGGGATGTCAAGCTGTTCGCCGCAATCGGAGCGTGGTCGGGCGTTTGGCCGGTGCTGAGCCTTATCTTTTATTCGATCTTATTTGCAGGCGCGATCGGCGTTTGTTTGCTGCTGGCGAACCGTTCGTATGGGAAAAGGGTCGCAGCCGAGGCCGCGGCATTGGTCGTACCTGTAGCAGGCTGGCGCAGAAGGCAATGGCTGCAGTGGGCGAATTCGGGCAAACGGTTTCCGTTTATGCTGGCTGTGGCCCCTGCCGCCGTCGCCGTATGGTCAAGCATGAACTGATGGGGAATTGAAAGGAGATAGCGAAATGTCAGGATATCGCGTAGATTTTGCGATGAATCGCGGTCATGAAATGATAATTGACCGGGAGACGGGGATTGAACGGGACGACTTGGACCAGATCGAGCTTCAGATGCTGAGCAGCCAGCAAGTCCCTTATATGCTGCCGGTCGATTGGTTTGAGCTGGACGGAAAAATAACGTTCCGTTACAAGCTGGACGGCATGAAAATGCTCTCGCACCGGCTTCAGCAGCAGTCGCTTACGATGGCCCAATATTATTCGTTAATCCTTGGAATAACGGACGCTTTGGGCGAATGCAAGCATTACATGCTGCGGTCCGAGGGCTGCGTCCTTCATGAGCAGTTCATATTTGTCGGCGAGCATCTTCATGACGTAAAGCTCGTTTACTTGCCGATAAAAAGCGGAGCCGGTGAGCGGCCGTTCGGAGCCGGCGATCTCATGTCGATCATCGTTCGGTTTACGTCCTATGTGGAACACATCGACGGAAACGGCCTCAAGCTGCTGTTAGGACATTTATCCGGCAGCAAATGGCCGTTGACCGAATTGCGGGCTTCGCTGCTTGAACTGATCGGAGGCGAAGGGAGAATGATGCCGATGGGGCCGTTGCCGGAAGAAGAACGGCCGGCCATTCGGAAATCCAATCGCACTGCTCCGTCCCCATTGCTTTCGCCGGAGTTTGAACCGGAGCCGGACCGCTCCCGTGAGCAAATCGGAATTCAAGCCGGTCTAGCCGATGTTTCAGACGATCATGTTTACATGCCATATATAGGGGAAGAACCGGGAGGTAAACCTTCAATAAGAAAATGGCTGACGACGGCCGTTCTCGCCGTTGCTGCGGCTTGCGGCTGGCGCTTTATTTATTTGGAGGCTTATACGCTCCGGAGCCTGCTGATCAGCACGGGATTAACGCTATTGTCCGCCGCGCTTGTTATTTGGGTCTGGAGGAACGAGGATGCCGAGCGTAATAAATGGGAGACCGAGCAGGAGGATGAGGATGAGGAAGAGGAGGATGGTTTTAGCGGAGACCGAAGGAATCCGTTCGTGCGGGCGTATGACGAACCTGCTGCGCAGCCTTCATACGATCCGCTTTTCGTTGCTTCCCCATCAGAGCCTGTCCCCCCGTCGGACCCTACGGTCATGCTAGGGCATGCCGACCGGCAGCACGTTGAGAACAGGCATGAGGTGTGGCTGCAAAGGAGCTGGGAAGGCCAGCTTTCGAGAATCGATATAGCGGAGGGAAGCCTCAAAATCGGGAGGACGGGCGGGCAAATCAGCTATGCGGATACCGCGAATGGCATTTCGCGCCTTCATTTGGAGATTGAATGTGCGGACGGGGAGCATCTTGCGAAGGATCTTGGCTCCCGGAACGGAAGCCTGTTGAACGGGCAGGCCATGATCGCCTACAAAGCATATAAGCTCGCAATCGGGGACGTCATCCAATTGGCCGGGCTGCACGGCCCTTCATACGAGCTTAAGTCAGGCTAACAAAAGCGCCAAGCAGGTAAAGCTTACCGGCCCGCAAGCTCCTTCATGGCTTCATCTAAGGTAGGATAATGGAAAACAAAGCCGTGCTCAAGCGCTTTGCGTGGAACGGCGCGCTGCCCGTCGAGCAGCAGAGTCGACATTTCGCCGAGCAGTAACCGCATGGCAAAGGCGGGAACCGGAAACCAATGGGGCCTGTACATCGCTTTGCCGATGGCCCGTCCGAACGTATCGTTCGTGGCCGGGTCGGGAGCCGACGCGTTGACCGGCCCCCGAATCTCTCCGTTGTCCAGACAGAATAAGATAAGCCTCACGATATCCTCCAGATGGATCCAAGAGAGCCACTGCTTCCCGCTGCCGATCCGGCCGCCCCCGAACATGCGGTACGGCAAGGCCATAAGCGGAAACGCGCCGCCTTTCTTGTCCAGCACGACGCCGACCCGCAGCTTGACGAGCCGCTCGGCAGGAATGGCATCGGCCGCCTGTTCCCATTTCTGCACCACCTCCGACAAAAAGTCGGTGACGGCCGTCTTGCTGGATTCGTCGAATAACCCGTCTGCGGAAATGCCGTAAGCCGAAATCCCGGAAGCGTTAACGACGACGGAAGGCTTATGCCGGAGCGACTCCACTAGCTTTGCGATGCGTGAGGCAGCAGAAATTCTCGACTCCATTACGCGCCGCTTGGCCGCGGCACTCCATCGCTGATTGATCGTTTCGCCCGCCAGATTGACGATGGCATCCATTCCGTCCAGAAGAACCGGAGTCTTCTCGAGCTCCTCCCAGGTTACGTGGCGCATGCCGGACGGCTGGCGCTCCTTCGGTCCGCTGCGGGAAATAATCCACACCTCGTCCTTTCTGTCAAGCAGCGCCTTCGTCAGCGCGCTTCCGATAAATCCGCTGCCCCCGGCTATTGCAACACGCATTCCGCCATCGCTCCCCGTCGGTCAATTATTTTTCTTCCTCGATTTTGACCAGCCAATTCTGCTTCACGTCGGGTTCGCCCTCGATCGCTTTCTCGGTATAGTTGAATTTTACTTTGGCGTCGGCCGGAATACTGTCGAGCAGAGGAATTTGGTCTTCCGATATTTGAAAGGCCATCGCCCCGTTTGCCGTCACGATTTCAATGGAATGGGCGTCAATCAGCCCTGTATAGGTTCCTTCGCCGGATTTCACTTCTTGTTCATCCGTATTGTCGGTGCTATTGTCGGTACCGCTGTCGTTCGCAGCATCCTCGGTAGGCTCCGGCGACGACACGTCAGGCTCGATCACGCCGCTGCTGTCAGGCAAATCGACTTCCGGACTCGGACTTACCGCTCCTTGCTGCTGACCGTTATTCAAGTTAACGGAACCGTCGTTTCCGCATGCCGATGCGGCGAGCATTACTGCCAGAAGAATTGTGCCTGCCGCTGCTGCCTTCGTGCTTCTTCTTCGCTTCGATGTGTTCATCATGTGAACCACCTCCTGCAATTATTAACGAATCGGACTGGGGGAAGGTTACACTTAATTTTTAAACTCTGCCCAGTCAATTGAAGCATAACACAAATGAGTTTAAGCCGCCTGCAGCGGCCTAAACTCATTTGTTAAGGAGATGCTTATAGGGGCTGTAGTCAATGCCTTGGCGGTCAAGAAAGCTGACCAGGCTGCGGTAATCCCGTTTCGGAGTGGCCCGTATGTAGCCCTCGATGCAGTGCTCGCGCGTGACCTTCGACGCGCCGTGCTCGATCGCGACTTGGCCGATCTTGGCGGCGATGGAATGCTTGGCTATATCGCGAAAAGCGCTTGGCACCGGAGAAACGAGCTCGTCCAGCAGCGCTTTAGACTCCTCGTTCCACATGCTGCGGCTTCGCTCAACCCAATAGTTCTGCCAGTCGAGCTTGGATTTGCCGTCCCGCATCGGAAGCACCTTGAGAAACTTGCGGAACATAAAAAAACCGCCGATCGACATGGCCCCGACCATGACGATAGCCCAGAAAACGATGAAATACATAAACCAATCCGGCGCATTGTTCATTGGCATCATTCACCTCAACTATGAATTATACCGTATTCCTAGATTTATTTCGACATTCCTTGTAAAATAAGGTTTGATCAACCGAAAGGGGCGTAAATTCATGTTAAAAATAGGTTCCCACGTATCATTTTCGGACAAGGGGCTTCAAACGGCTGCCAAGGAAGCGATATCGTACGGCTCCAGCACGTTCATGATTTATACCGGCGCACCTCAGAATACGAGAAGAAAGCCAATTGACTCGTTATATATTGAAGAAGGAAAACAGCTGATGGAGGAGGCGGGCATCGGCGAAATCGTCGTGCACGCGCCATATATTGTCAATTTAGGCTCTTACAAGCCGGATACGTTCGAGCTTGCGGTGGGCTTCCTGCAGGAGGAGATTCGCCGCACCGACTACATCGGCGTACGGAACATCGTTCTGCATCCGGGGGCGTACACCGATAAGGATGCCGAATACGGCATCGCGCGTATCGCGGAGGGCTTGAATGAAGTGCTCGCGGGCACGAAGGAGACGAACGTGAACATCGCGCTCGAGACGATGGCGGGCAAAGGCACGGAAATCGGACGCAGCTTCGAGGAGATTGCGGCCATCATCGATAAAGTTCAGGATAATCACCGACTCACGGTTTGTATGGATACTTGCCACATGCATGACGCCGGCTACGATCTCATCAACGATTTGGACGGGGTGCTTGCGGAGTTCGACCGTATCGTCGGGCTGGACAGAGTGGCGGTCGTCCACGTTAACGACAGCAAAAACCCGCGCGGAGCGGGCAAGGACCGCCATGCTCCGATCGGCTCCGGCTGGCTCGGCCACGAAGCGGTATCGCGAATCGTGAATCACGAGCTGCTGAAGGGAAGGCCGTTCATTCTCGAAACGCCGTGGATCGGCAAGGAAGACAAAACGGAGCGTCCGATGTACGAAGCGGAAATCGCACTGCTCAGCGGCAATACGCTGCAGCGCTTTGGCGAGCCGTTTCTGGAGGACGTGGAGCGGCTGCATCATTTCTTCGGCAAGCAGGAGATCGATCCGGTCATCTTCGTATTAGGTACCTGGGAGCAGCTGAAGGATGCGAAAGCAAAGAAAGCGGATCCGCGGGAGCCGATGGAGCGTTTGTTCGATTTGGTTATGGCGGGCGAGGCGCTGCCTTCCGGACTGACCGAGGAGCAGGTTAACCAGCGGATTACGGCATGGTTTGCCGGCAAACAACTGCTTGCTAATGTATAGGAAAAGGACACGTTCCCAAAAATAAGCACAATGAAGTGAAAGGAAGTTAACGTTCATGTCATCAACAGTCAACCTGCCGGGCCGGATCATCGAAGCCGGAGAAACGAGCGGACGGGCGCGCATGCTCATCGCTTGTCCGGACCGGCCGGGCATCGTGGCGGCCGTGTCGCATTTTTTGTATGAGCACGGAGCCAATATCGTACAGTCGGATCAATACACGATGGATCCGGAGGGCGGCATGTTTTTTATCCGCTTCGAATTCGATTTGAACGATTTGGAGAAGGAGCTGCCGGTTCTCGTGGAGGATTTCGCCAGAGTGGCCGACCGCTTCGACATGAAGTGGCATACGTTCCGCGCCAGCCGCAAGAAGCGCCTTGCCATATTCGTGTCCAAGGAAGACCACTGCTTGCTCGAGCTGCTGTGGCAGTGGAAGGCGGGGGATCTTAACGCCGATATTTCCATGGTCATCAGCAATCACCCGGACATGCGGGAGCTCGTAGAGTCGTTCGGGATTCCTTACCACCACATTCCGGTTACAGCCTCCACGAAGGCGGAAGCGGAGCGAAAGCAGCTGGAGGCGGTCGCCGATAAAGCCGATCTCGTTGTGCTTGCCCGTTACATGCAAATCATTTCTCCAAAATTTATCGAGCAGTTTCCGAACCGCATCATCAATATCCACCACTCGTTCCTTCCGGCGTTTGTCGGCGGCAAGCCTTATGCCCAAGCCTACACGCGCGGCGTGAAAATTATCGGAGCGACGGCTCATTACGTGACCGAGGAGCTTGACGGCGGGCCGATTATCGAGCAGGACGTGCAGAGGGTCAGCCACCGCGACAATGTCGACGACTTGAAGCGGATCGGCCGCACGATCGAGAGGGTCGTGCTTGCGCGGGCGGTAAAATGGCATATTGAGGACCGGGTGCTCGTTCATCAGAACAAGACGGTTGTATTCAACTAGCTGTATTGTTATGCATAATTTCTAGTAAATAAGATGGAAAACATGCATTCACAATGATACAATATTCAAAGTTATCGCGTACTGGCATGACGCTGAATCGTTATCGAGAAACCATATAACGAGACGAAATGTAGACAAGATGAATTAATAGGAGGAAATTGGAATGACGGTTACACAAAAATCGATTGAACAGCTTTCCATCGATACGATCCGCACGCTTGCGATCGATGCGATCGAGAAAGCGAAATCCGGTCACCCTGGCATGCCTATGGGTGCCGCACCGATGGGCTATCAGCTATTCGGCAAAACGATGAAGCACAACCCTTCGAACCCGACTTGGGTTAACCGCGACCGTTTCGTATTGTCCGCGGGTCACGGATCGATGCTTCTTTACAGCCTGCTTCACCTTTCCGGCTACGATTTGCCGCTTGAAGAGCTGCAAAACTTCCGCCAATGGGGCTCGCTGACTCCGGGTCATCCGGAATTCGGCCACACCGCGGGCGTAGACGCGACGACCGGTCCGCTCGGACAAGGTATCGCAATGGCGGTAGGCATGGCGCTTGCGGAAGCGCAGCTCGGCGCTACTTATAACAAAGAAGGCCATGACCTTATCAATCACTTCACATATTCCATTTGCGGCGATGGCGACCTGATGGAAGGCATCTCTCACGAGGCCGCTTCCCTCGCGGGCCACTTGGGCCTGGGCAAGCTGGTTGTCCTTTATGATTCGAACGACATTTCCCTTGACGGCGAGCTGAGCCTTTCGTATTCCGAAACCGTACAAAAGCGCTTCGAAGGCTACGGCTGGCAAGTTCTGCGCGTAGAAGACGGCAACGATCTCGAAGCTTTGTCCAAAGCGATCGCTTCCGCTCAAGCGGAGCTGGCGAAGCCGACATTAATTGAAGTTAAGACGATCATCGGCTACGGCAGCCCGAACAAAGGCGGTAAAGGCGGACATGCAGGCCCTCACGGCTCCCCGCTCGGCGCTGAAGAAACCAAATTGACGAAGCAGGCTTACGGCTGGTCGGAGGAGCATCAGTTCCACGTGCCGGACGAGGTACGTGCGCACTTCGCCGAAGTGAAGCAACAAGGCGAGCAAGCCAATGCGGAGTGGGAAGCGGCGTTCGCGTCCTACAAAGAAGCATACCCTGAGCTGGCTGCCCAGTTCGAGCTCGCAATTTCCGGCGCTTTGCCTGCAGGCTGGGATGCGGATCTTCCCGTCTACACGACAGAAGACAAGCCTCTTTCGACCCGCGTAGCTTCCGGCAACGCGCTAAACGGCCTGGCCAAAAACGTACCTAACCTTGTCGGCGGCTCCGCAGACTTGGAAAGCTCCACTATGACTCACCTGAAAGGCTTGACGCAATTCAAGCCGGGCAGCTACGACGGCCGCAACATCTACTTCGGCGTCCGCGAGTTCGGCATGGCCGCAGCGATGAACGGCATTGCCCTGCACAGCGGCTTGAAAGTATTCGGCGGCACGTTCTTCGTATTCACGGACTACCTGCGTCCGGCTGTTCGCCTTGCCGCTTTGATGAAGCTGCCGGTCGTATACGTACTGACGCATGACAGCATCGCGGTCGGCGAAGACGGTCCTACGCATGAGCCGATCGAGCAGCTGGCTTCGATCCGCATCATTCCTGACCTTACGGTTATCCGTCCTGCCGACGCCAATGAAACGTCCGCTGCATGGGCGTATGCGGTAGAGAACACAGGCAACCCTGTAGCGCTCGTTCTGACGCGCCAAAATCTGCCGATTCTGGAAGGTGCGGTATCCGGCGCAAGAGAAAACGTCAGCAAAGGCGCGTATGTCGTATCCGACGCTGCAAACGGCAAGCCGCAGGCGCAAATTCTGGCGACCGGCTCCGAGGTTCAGCTTGCTGTTGCCGCTCAGAAGGCACTTGCCGAAGAGGGCATCCAGGTTCGCGTTATCAGCATGCCAAGCTGGGATCTGTTCGAGAAGCAATCCAAGGAATACAAAAATTCCGTCATTCTTCCTGACGTTAAAGCGCGCCTTGCAATCGAGATGGCTCATCCGTTCGGCTGGGAGCGTTACACGGGAGACCAAGGCGACATCCTTGCGATCGACCGCTTCGGCGCTTCGGCACCTGGCGACCGCGTCATCAAGGAATACGGCTTTACGGTTGAGAACGTCGTAAGCAAAGTTAAAGCTTTGCTATAATAACGGCGCCACAACTTTGCATTTGATAGAAAAAGGAGATCACGCACAACATGTCTCAATTCGAAAACGTAACGGTCGTCAAAAAGGCTAACGTCTATTTCGACGGCAAAGTAACAAGCCGCGCGGTTCTGTTCGCGGACGGCACGAAAAAAACTCTCGGCATCATGCTGCCGGGCGATTATGAGTTTGGTACGGACTGCCTCGAAATCATGGAGATTTTGGCCGGCGACTTGAAGGTTCTGCTTCCGGGCGAAACGGAATGGATCCATATCCAGGGCGAGGGCGAATTCAAAGTGCCTGCGAACACGAAGTTCAAGCTTCAGGTTGCTGAAGTAACCGATTATTGCTGCTCGTACATTAACGAGTAAGATTTTCCGATATAAAGAGCTTTCCCGAAGTGCGGCGACGATCCGCCGGCGGGAAAGCTCTTTTTTGTATAAGGCGGCCGTTCGGATAGAGTTCGGTTTTTCGCTACAAATCGGCCTTAAAACAAATTGATTTCGGACAGTCATTCGGCTAAGGTTAGGAGAAGGGCGGCGATTCCAATCGCGTCGGCGCCCGGACAGCTTAATCAGGAGGGAAACTGCTTGAAGGAAAAAAATTTTACGCCGTTGATCGCGGTCTTAACGCTGGTCCTGGTTGCGGTTATTACGGTTTTGTTCTTTTTGCCGGCTTATGATGGAGAAATCGGATTTGATGTAAAGATTTTACCGCTTCTCAATGCGATTTTTAATTGTTTTACGTTCATCGCGCTGAGTATAGCTTTGGTTGCGATCTTGAAAAAAAACGTGAAGCTTCACCGCCGTTTTATCGGAGCCGCATTCGCTTCAACGACGCTGTTCCTTGTCTCGTATGTCACGTACCATTACTTGACGGAATCGACGAAATACGGCGGAGAGGGCATTCTTCGGTCGATTTATTTTTTCGTTCTGCTGACGCACATCGTGCTGGCTGCCGCCGTTGTGCCGCTCGCGCTCATCTCCGTCGTCAGAGGCCTGCAAATGAAGGTGGAGAAGCATCGGAAAATCGCCAGATGGACGATGCCGATTTGGCTTTACGTGAGCTTTACCGGGGTCGTTGTGTATTTGATGATCTCGCCATACTACTAGAGGCCGGATACGGCGGAACGCCAAACAAGCCATTCCTTTCCGGAATGGCTTGTTTGCTTGCATGTTGTCAAGCGGCCGCTTCCCGGGCAGCCACGGCTGTAATTCGTTTGCGGTGCACGATACCTGAAAGATAGATGCTGATTTCGAAGAGTGCGACGAGTGGTATTAAAATAATAAAGGCGGAAACAAAGTCCGGCGGCGATAACAGGTTGGCGGCAATGACCAGAATGAGGTAAGCATACCGCCGCGATTTCTGAAGGCGCTTCGGCGTCAGCAATCCGATTCTTGTGAGGAACATGACGACGATCGGCAACTCGAACGCAACTGCGATCGGTAATACGATATTGAACATAAAGCTGAAATATTGCGAAATGCCGTAGGTTTCAACGAGATTCATTTTCTCTGAAATCGACCTGACGAAGGAGAAGCTCATCGGAAGCACGACGTAATATCCGAAGGCGAGCCCGATCAGCAGGCATAAGGCGCTGTAGGGAATATAGCGCAATGCCGCATCTCTTTCATGCTTATGCAGCCCCTGCTTCACAAAGCTCCACAACAAAAACAGCGTCACGGGAAGAGATACGATGAAGGCGAACGCGAGCGCAATGCTCATATACATACGAATGCCGTCAAAGGGGGAGAACACGTTCCATTCCAGGCCGGAAGCCGGCGGCGTGGTTTTCATATAGTCCAAAATATAAGGAGAGGTAATGAGGCCGATCGCCGCGCTTGCCAAAAAGACGACAATGATGGCAATAAGCTGCCTTCGAAGCTCGGCGATATGCTCCAGCAACGTCATGACCGTTTGTTTGCCCATGCTAAAGAGCTCCTTTCGCGTGACTAATGGCGCGTTTGCTGACCCGCGATGGTTTTGCGTAATTCAAACGTATGAAAGCCGTCTTTCATTTTCGAGTGAATCTCCTTCAGCTGCTCGACGTCCTCGAATGAAAACTTTCTCGCTCCGCCCGGTGAACGGCCGGGAAATACCAGCTGTTTGTCCTCGTAATACCGGATCTGGCGTTCCGTCAACCCGGTTAACTCGCGCACGATTCCAATACTCATTACTTTTTGACTCATAGCTCCGCCTCCTGGAACGATAGAATAATAGACGTTAGAAGATGCGTTATGTAATGTATATGTGATATAAATTTACATAAACATCTCTTTGGAAGTGATTTTATCAAGACGTTTATGAAAAAACAATGGTCGGGTCGAACTACAAAACTATAAATATGGAAAAAATATCCTAATATTATAGGTTTTCATGCCCATATTGAGGAAATTTATCGAAAAGAGGTTCTGTTCCAAAAAATATTTATGTTAGGTTTCCTTACAAAATAATAGAATCATTAAATCTTTCCATGATATCTTGTCGGTGGGTTACATAACGAAGCTGACGAATGGGAGTGAGCTGGGATGAATTCTGCGAAATCGCCTTCCGAAATGTCGAGGAGGCAGTTCTTGAGCACGGTGGGGAAGCTTGGCGGAGGAGCAGCGGTATTCAGCGTCATGGGGACTCTTGGTCTCTTGTCGCCGGAAACGTTAAAGGCGGCGGATTATGTTCCGCCGGATAAGAATGAGCTGTCCATGAGTAAGCGTAACGGGAAAAAGGTCGTCATTCTAGGCGCCGGCATTGCAGGCTTAACCTCCGCGTACGAGCTAGGACAAGCCGGCTACGACTGCACCATTCTCGAAGCCCGCGCCCGTTCGGGAGGACGCATCTGGTCGGTCCGCGGCGGGACGACGGTCGCCGAGGTCGGGGCTTCAAAGCAGGTGGCCAGGTTCGCCGACGATTTATATTTAAATGCGGGACCGATGCGGATACCCCAGTTCCACGTAACGATGGAGTATATTCGGAAGTTCGGCATACCGATCGAGCCGTTCAATAATGTGAATGACCATGCTTATTATTATAACGAAAATGTAGGTGAGCTCTCCGGCCGAAAGATCAGGAAACGCGAGGCGAAGGCCGACGTCCGCGGCTACGTCAACGAGCTGATGGCCAAGGCGGTCAGCCAGCAGGCGCTCGATATGCCGCTTACGGCCGAGGAAAAAGAGAAGCTGGTCGCATATCTCCGAACGGAAGGCGGCTTGGATGCGGATTTATTTTACCGCGGCACCTCGCGCGGAGGCTACAAGGATGAGCCCGGGGCCAGGCTCGATGCCGGCGTGATCCGCGATCCGTTCAGCATGAAGGCTATTATCAACTCCGGCTTCGGCAATTATTTAAGCAGCGAATATAGCTACGATCAACAAATGATGATGTTTCATCCGATCGGAGGCATGGATGCGATCCCGAACGCCTTCGAGAAACGGCTCAAAGGCAAAATCCGGTTTCATTCCGAGGTTGTGGAGATCAAGCAAAGCGACAGCGGCGTTGCCGTTTTTTACAAGCATCTGGGAACGGGCGAGATACACAAGGCGGAGGCGGATTACTGCATTTGCACGATTCCGCTATCCGTCCTGAAATCGATCAAAGCCGACTTTTCGCCAGATATGAAAAAAGCGATCGACAGCATCGGCTACGCCTCGGCCGGCAAAATCGGCCTGCAGTTCAAGCGACGCTTCTGGGAAGAGGACGAGCAGATCTACGGAGGCAATACGCTTACCAATATGGATATTTCATCCATTTATTACCCGCCTACCGGTTACATGCAGCAGAAAGGGCTATTGCTGGGCTATTACGCATTCGGAGCGGCGGCGGATAAGCTGGGAGCCATGTCATCCCAGCAGCGCGAGGCGCATGCCCTGAGTCAAGGCGCGAAGATCCATCCCCAATACTATAAGGAATTTGAAACATCGTTTTCGGTAGACTGGAAAAAAATTAAATATAATCTCGGAGGATGGGTGTCCTACAGCGGCGATCAGCGACAGACCGTATATCCGACGTTATGCAAGCCCGACAGGCGGGTCTATCTGGCCGGCGAGCATATGAGCTACATTACGGCATGGATGGCGGGAGGCATCGAGTCGGCCCGGGCCGTCGTCACCGATATCCATCAGCGGGTGATGAAAGAATAGAAGCGCTGTGCGCGCATGAAACGAATAATAGGAGGGTAACCGTACATGAATGTGAGGAACAATATAAAAATCATCGCCGGCACCGCCCTGGTGTCCTGCTTTATCGGCGCTTCCGTCTACGCCGGTGCGCTGACGCCCAATAAACTGCCGTTGACGCCGATCCACGAGCCTGAATTTTACGGCAGCGCGAGCTCGTCCATTTCCAGCAGCGTCGCCATTCCCGAGGGACTCGCGACCTTCTCGACGAGCGGTACGGTTCCGCCGCTTCTGAACAAGGACGGCAAGAACGTATACGAGCGCTACGGCAATACCGAGAAGCAGGGCGAGGGCATACTGCTGAACATTGAGAAGCAGCTGAAGGAGCAGGGGCTGTCGATGAAGGACGTCGTGTATCTCAGAGTATACGTAACGCCGGACGCAGCCCAAAAAGGCGCATTCGACTTCCAGGGCTGGTTCAACGCCTATGCGAAGTTCTTCAACACGAACGACAATCCGGTCAAGCCGGCCCGTTCGACCGTCGGCGTCGCGGGACTGGTCAACCCGGACTGGCTTATTGAAATCGAAGCGGTGGCCGTATATCCGAAAGGACACAAACAAAATTAAAGGTATCCATTCGCAAGCGAAAAAGGAGAAGGTGCATCTATGCTGCAAAATTTGGGATTGCCTGGCATTCTTATGATTCTCGTCGTCGTTCTTATTATATTCGGTCCTTCTAAACTTCCCGAGCTCGGCCGGGCGGTCGGCCGGACGCTTCACGAATTTAAGTCATCGGCGAAGGAGCTCGTTTCCGATACGAAGGACGACGTGATCGAGCCCGAGAAGCAGGAGCTGATGAAATCGAAATCTTAAGCCGACTTAGGCTGGTCGTTAAAAATAGAACCGGCAGGGAAACCCCTGACCGGTTTTGTTTATTGCGGGCAAGGATGCTTGCCGGACGCTCTATCGTCAGTTTCGGCCTACGCCTTCCCGCCTCCGAATCGGCGGCCGATCCACTGCTCATAGGCTTGGCCCACGCTGGACATGTCAAGCTCGGAGTAGCCGAGCGCTTCGCCGATCTGGAACTGGCCCTTAGCCGCCTCCAGCAGCGGCGTCGGCACCTTCAGGCTGTCCGACAATACGGAGCTCAGCTTCAAGTCCTTGAGCATCAGCTCTAGTGAAAATTGCACGTCGTAATTGCTCTCAAGCAGCTTGGGTCCTTTCATTTCGGCTGCCTTGCTTGCCGCGCCGCCGGATTGGACAAGCTCCAGAAACGCGCTGCCGTCGATTCCGCCGCTGGCAGCAATTGCCATCCCCTCCGACAGCGCCACGACGTTAATGCCCACAATCGTGTTATGAGCCAGCTTGGCGACCGCTCCGCTGCCGTTCGGTCCCATCGGAATAACCTTCCGCCCCATGGCCAGAAGCACATCTTTGGCGCCGTCCAGCGCCTCTGCGGGTCCGCCGGCCATAAACACGAGCATGCCGCTTTCGGCTGCGGGCTTGCTGCCCGTTACGGGTGCATCGAGAAAGCTTGCGCCAAGCGCTTCAGCGGCGGCGGCAAGCTCCTTGGCCAGCACAGGCGAGATCGTGCTGCTGTCGATAAGCGTCTGGCCGCTGCGAACGCCTGCGAATATGCCGCTCTCTCCCCAATAAACCTCGCGGATAGCCGCGTCGTTGCTGATCATCGTGATGACGATATCGGAAGCTTCCGCGATGGCTGCAGGCGTCTCCAGCACCACAGCGCCTAGGTCGCGAAGCCCATCTGTTTTGCCGGGCGTCCGGTTATAGACGGTTACCGAAAATCCCTTTTTCAGCAAATTGGAGGCCATCGCATATCCCATGACGCCTAATCCGATAAATCCTACTTTTTTCATGTGAATTCCTCCGCCATAATTTTTTTTTATAAAGATTATACAATTTCTTCATGGATGTTTCATGCCCTCGATGCTTGTTTTTGTCAGATAAATCCGATATTGTAGATTCTAAGTTGAAAAACGTTATCACAGCTGGCATTTAAGCAGCTAATTCATTAGGAGGTTTTATTCTAAAATGAGCAAAACAGTAAAATTCGACTACAGCAAGGCGCTAACCTTCGTCGGCCAGCATGAAATCGACTATTTGACGGATTCCGTACGCCTCGCGCATGAGCAGCTGCACAACGGAACGGGCGCAGGCTCGGACTATCTTGGCTGGATCGACCTGCCAACCAACTATGACAAAGAGGAATTCGCCCGCATCCAGAAAGCCGCGGAAAAAATCAAATCCGACTCCGAAGTATTGATCGTTATCGGCATCGGGGGCTCGTACCTCGGCGCCCGCGCCGCGATCGAAATGCTGTCGAATTCCTTCTACAATATCCAATCCAAAGAACAGCGCAAAACGCCGCAAGTGCTGTTTGCCGGCAACAACATCAGCTCCACCTATGTGACTCACCTTCTTCAGCTGCTTGAAGGCCGCGACTGGTCGATCAACGTCATCTCGAAATCGGGAACGACGACCGAGCCGGCTATCGCATTCCGTATTTTCCGTGCGGCGCTTGAGAAAAAATACGGCAAAGAGGAAGCGCGCCAACGTATCTATGCAACGACGGACCGTGAAAAAGGCGCTCTGAAGAAGCTGTCGAACGAAGAAGGCTACGAATCGTTTGTAATTCCGGACGACGTAGGCGGCCGTTACTCCGTACTTACTGCCGTAGGCCTGCTGCCGATCGCAGCTGCCGGAATCGACATCGAGTCGATGATGCAGGGCGCTGCCGACGCATCCAAGGAGTACAGCAACCCTAACCTGGCGGAAAATGAAGCTTATCAATATGCGGCAGCCCGCAATGCGCTGTACCGCAAAGGCAAAGCGACTGAAATCCTTGTGAACTACGAACCGTCGCTGCACTTCGTGTCCGAATGGTGGAAGCAATTGTTCGGCGAAAGCGAAGGCAAAGACTATAAAGGCATTTACCCTGCATCCGTAGATTTCTCCACGGATTTGCACTCGATGGGTCAATTTATCCAGGAAGGCAACCGGAACATTTTTGAAACGGTCATTCAAGTGAACGAAGTAGCTGAGCAAATTACGATCGAGCACGACGAAGCCGATTTGGACGGACTGAACTTCCTGACAGGCAAAACGATGGACTTTGTAAACAAAAAAGCGTTCGAAGGCACACTGCTTGCACACACGGACGGTCAAGTGCCGAACCTGATCGTGAACGTCGCCGACATGACGCCGTATTCCTTCGGCTACCTTGTGTACTTCTTCGAAAAAGCATGCGGAATCAGCGGCTACCTGCTCGGTGTAAATCCGTTCGACCAGCCGGGCGTAGAAGCTTACAAGAAAAATATGTTCGCACTGCTTGGCAAACCGGGCTTCGAGAAAGAAAAAGCCGAGCTGGAAGCCAGACTGTAATCGGCCGGTCGGGCCGCTTTACGGGAGCTAACAGCTATGATGCTGGACAAGTACAGAACGGTCAGGCGGCAGGCGAACGCGGAGATTGTCATCAAGAAGTCGCGCTTCATCGGCCACGCCAAACCGGTTGAAACCGAGGAGGAAGCGCTCGTCTTCATCCAGGAGATCAAGCAGCTTCATAAGCAGGCTACGCATAATTGCTCGGCTTACATCGTCGGGGAGCGGGACCAGTTCCAGAAAGCGTCCGACGACGGTGAGCCGAGCGGAACGGCGGGCAAGCCGATTCTGGAGGTTATCAAGCATAAGGGACTCAAAAATGTCGCCGTCGTTGTGACGCGGTATTTCGGAGGCATTATGCTGGGGGCGGGCGGACTTGTCCGCGCCTACACCGACGGAGCGGTAGCCGGAATAGAAGCCGCGGATGAAATCGTCAACGTTCTGCATCGCGAGGTCATCGTCGACGTGGATTATACGTGGTACGGCAAGCTGGAGAACGAGCTGCACGGCAAGGGAACGCGCGTCGGCGGCACCGACTTTACGGATCGCGTTACGGTCCGCTGCTTGCCCGAAGTGCATGAGGCCGATGCGTTTATCGCCTGGATCACCGACATGACCGGCGGACAAGCCGTAATTACAGAAGGCGGGAACGTGTATTATATTGAAGGCGAATAAGCGAATATCGCTTAGCGAACAAAGGATGAGGAGCTTCGGCCATGCTGCCGATCTCCTCTCTTTTTGTAATTACACAGGATATAAGAATAGGCTATCGAATCGATCAAAATTTCTAAAATTGCCATTGACTTGATGGCGGTTGGAATGCTACATTATCAATACCTAGTAAATTAATAGGAATTATGATTTTATTCGCAAAGGTACACCTGCGGCACGCGCCGATGGTTTGGAGGTCAAGTCACAGTGAATGCTTTGTTTCGCGGAAAAGGGTGGAGCTTCGGATTCCGGAGCGCCATTATGCTTTATTTCGTCATCCTTATTATTTTACCAATCGCAGGGATTTACACGCAATCGTTCTCGCTCGGATGGAACCCGTTCTGGGAAAGCATCTCCGATCCGCTGGCATGGAAAGCCGTTTTGCTTACGATTAAATTGGCCGTAATTGCAACGCTGATCAACATGTTCCTCGGCACGATGATCGGCTGGGTGCTTATCCGCTACCGGTTTCCCGGACGGCGGCTGCTGAACAGCCTAGTCGACTTGCCATTCGCACTTCCTACCGCGGTTGGCGGACTTATGATTTTGCTGCTGCTTGGTCCCAACAGCTTTGTAGGCGGCCTTGCAGGCGGGATGGGCATCGAGATCGTATTTCATGAACCGGCGATCGTCGTCGCAATGCTGTTCGTAACGTTTCCGTTCGTCATCCGCGCGATTCAGCCTCTGCTCGAGGAAATGGATAAATCGGAGGAAGAAGCAGCTTACACGCTGGGCGCTACACGCGTCAAAACGTTCTTCAGCGTCATTTTCCCGACGATGCTGCCAGGTATTCTGAGCGGCGCCATGCTCGCCTTCTCCCGCGGCCTTGCGGAGTTCGGGGCGGTCGTGCTTGTCGCAGGCAACATTCCCGGCAAAACCCTGATCGCATCCGTTTTTATTTTCGGCGAAATTGAAAGCAATAATCCGCAGGGCGCCGCAGCCGTATCGGTATTGCTGCTGACGCTTTCGTTCCTCATCCTTTGGACCGTGAACCTTATTCAAGCCAGGAGGACGGGACAATGATGAGAAGACTGTGGATTACATTAACTTATATCGTATTTGCTTTGCTGCTGATTGCGCCGCTCGTCAAAATTTTCACCGGTTCGTGGGCGGATGGGCTGAACGGCTTCGTTGAAGCCATCACGCGCCCTCAATCGCTGCACGCGCTCATGATGACAGCTATCATCGTAGTAGTCGTCACCGCGTTAAATACGATTTTCGGGGTGATGCTCGCCCTGTATCTCGTGCGTGCCGAATGGATCAGCCCAAGAATGAAACGGCTGTTAAACAGCCTGGTCGACCTGCCGTTTGCAGTATCGCCGGTCATCGGCGGTCTGATGATCGTGCTTATCCTCGGACCGAATACGGTTATCGGCGCTATGTTCGAGGATGCGGGCTTCAAAATCGTATACGCGCTGCCGGGCATGATCCTTGCCACCTTGTTCGTTACTTTCCCGCTGATGGTGCGCGAGGTAATGCCGGTGCTGCAGGAAATTGGAGCCCAGCAGGAGGAAGCGGCCTCTACGCTTGGAGCTTATTCCTGGTACACCTTCTGGAAGGTGACATGGCCGTCGATCCGCTGGGGCGTCATCTACGGCGTCGTCCTGACGGTAGCCCGGTCGCTTGGTGAGTTTGGAGCCGTGCTCGTCGTTTCCGGCAACATCATGAACAAAACTCAAACGGCAACAACGCTCGTCTATCAGGATGTAGAGAATTTCAACGTGGTAGCCGCCAACGGAATAGCGCTTGTCCTTGCGGCATTTTCCGTGGGGCTGCTGCTGCTCATGGAATGGGCGAAGAAAAGAAAGGAAGTGCATTAAGCCATGCATATTGAAGTACGGAATCTGAACAAAAACTTTGGCGATTTTCATGCAGTAAGGGATGTCAGCTTTGAGATTGAAAAAGGCCATTTGATCGGCTTGCTCGGACCGAGCGGCGGCGGTAAAACGTCCATACTTCGTATGCTTGCAGGGCTTGAGACGCCTTCCTCCGGCGATATCCTTTTTCACGGCAAACGGGTGAACGACCTGCCGCCGCAGGAGCGAGGCATCGGCTTCGTGTTTCAGAACTATGCATTGTTCAAGCATATGACCGTTTACGATAACATTGCTTTTGGTCTAAAGGTTAAGAAACAGTCGAAGGAGCAAATCCGCGAGCGGGTTATGTATCTGGTAGAGCTTACGGGGCTGAAGGGCTTCGAGCACCGTTACGCTCATCAGCTGTCCGGCGGACAGCGCCAGCGCGTTGCATTCGCTAGGGCGCTGGCACCGGAGCCGCAGCTGCTGCTGCTCGACGAGCCGTTCGCAGCGATCGACGCCAAGATTCGGACGGAGCTCCGCACATGGCTGAAGGAAATGATCGAACGCGTCGGCATTACTTCCATCTTCGTCACGCATGACCAGGAGGAAGCGATCGAGGTTGCCGACGAAATTATGATTATCAGCAAAGGCCGGCTCGAGCAGAAGGGCAGCCCTTGGGACATTTATAAAAATCCGCAAACTCCGTTTGTCGCCGGCTTTATCGGGGAATCGACGATCGTGGACAATATCGGCGAGTTCAAAGGCTTTGAGGACGCGGCCAGCAGTCCTGGCACCAAGGCGCTGATTCGTCCGGAATATATCGAGATCGGCAAACCGGGCGAAATCAAGCTTGCATCCGCTACGCTCCCGGGCATCGTGAAGCATTTGCACTTCCGCGGCAGCGAATGGATGGTAGAGCTTCTGGTCGGAGACACGAAGCTGATTACGTACCGCTCGCTCGAGAAGGAAGTGCTCCATCCGGGCGATAAAGTAAGCGTGCTGGTTCACCGGGCGTATCTCTTTAACGACAACGACAGCTGGATTGCCGAAAATACGCTGAAGGTCGATCCGATGCCTATTCATATTTAAGCTATCGAAGCAGAAAGAGTTGTATGCGAACATGTTAAGAAATCGTGCAACAAGCCAGCGCCTGCTCGCGCTGCTTCTTGCCGTTGCCATGCTGCTTGTCGCGGCAGGCTGCGGAAAGGCGGACGAAGGCGGGCAGGGTGCTGAATCTTCCGTACAAGACGGCGATGTTACGCTTGTCATCGGTGCTTACTCGGTTGTGAAGGACGCTTTCGCGGAGCTGCTTCCGGAGTTTCAGGCTTACTGGCTGGAGAAGACGGGCCAGAAGGTCACCTTCCAGGAATCGTATGAAGCTTCCGGCACGCAGGCCCGGGCGATCGCGGGAGGCTTCGAGGCGGATGTGGCGGTTTTGGCCATGGAAGGCGATCTCGACAAAATTGCGGATGCCGGCTTCATCACGCATGACTGGAAGGCTCAATCGAACGGCGGCATCATTACGAATTCGATCGTCGTACTGGGAACTCGCGCCGGGAATCCTCTTGGCATCAAAGATTGGAACGATTTGACGCGCGAAGGCATCAAGGTGCTGTATCCGAATCCGAAAACGTCCGGCGGCGCGCAGTGGGACATCAATGCGATCTATGGCGCCGGTCTGAAGCAGTCCGAGGAAAAGAGCGGAACCAAAGATCGGGCTTATGCCAAAAGCTTTCTAAAGGCGGTGCACGCTAACGTGGAGTCGCTCGACAAGAGCGGCAGAGCGTCGATGGCCGCTTTCGAGTACGGGGTAGGCGACGTGATCGTAACGTACGAGAACGAGCTGCTTGCCCGGGTGAAACAAGGCGTCGAATACGAGATTGTCATTCCGGACAGCACGATTCTGATCGAGAATCCGGCTGCGGTCGTGGACAAAAACGTTGACCGGCACGGCACCCGCAAAGTCGCGGAAGCATTTGTCGATTATCTCCACAGCGAGGCCGCACAGCGTTTGTTCGTGGAGCACGGCTTCCGGTCTATGGACGACAAGGTTGCGGCGGAGACGAGGGATCGTTTTACCGTTCCGGGTAACTTGTTCGACATCTCTTATTTGGGCGGTTGGCCGGCGGTCAGGGAAGAGCTTTATTCGAAAAAAGGCGTCTGGTACCAGGTGCTCGCAGGAATATAATAGACACGCAGAAGGCCCCTTCGGATGATTCCGAAGGGGTTTTTGGTATTCTCTGCACCAAATCCGGTTATTTAAAATATAGGAAACACGTAACGGACAAGGAAGTACAGCGCACCGAAGAAAATAATGAGATACGCAGCATATTTAATGAAGGTGGAAGCGACCATGCTGGAGTCCGATTTTTTCTCTACATGGCGTTCCTCGATTTCCAAATTACGATTATGAGTTGTCATATGACCCACTCCCTTTCGTTTGGTTAACAATGAATACCCTGCCCTGAAAAAAATGAATCAACAGGCAACTTCGGCGCATTCCGCTCATTTCTTGGGAAATAGTTTGTCCGCAGTTCCGAAGAACCGGCCTTCCGCGTCTGCTTGACCCGGCTGATTAAAAGCCGCCAATAACGGGTATTAGTTCGGTGACTATCGATTGAGCGAGGAGGAAGTCATATGACTGTTAAATTAGCGATCATCTATTACAGCCAGACCGGTACCAATTACCGGATGGCGAGAGCGGCAGAGGATGCTGCGATAAAGCACAGGGCGGAGGTGAGGCTGGTGCGGGCGGCCGAGGTGGCGTCCAAGGAGACCGTTGCATCCAATCCTGCTTGGGAGGCGCATGCCAAAGAAACGGAAGACGTGCCGCTCGCGGTTCCGGAAGATCTGGAATGGGCGGATGCCATCCTTTTTGGCACTCCAACCCGGTTCGGCAGCCCGGCCGCGCAGCTTCGGCAGTTTATCGATTCAACCGGCAAGCTGTGGGCTAAAGGCAAGCTTGCCGACAAAGCGGTTTCCGCATTTACATCGGCGCAAAATCCGCATGGAGGCCAGGAAGCGACGCTGCTGAATCTGTATACGACGTTCTATCACTGGGGGGCGGTCGTCGTAACGCCCGGTTATACGGACCCCGTCATTTTCCAGGCAGGCGGAAATCCGTACGGTGCAAGCGCAACGGTTACCGAGGACGGAAAGTTCGACGACCTGGTTCTGGATGCGGTGAAGGTGCAGACAAAACGGCTGCTTGACATAGCGGAGCGGCTCAAAGCTTAACGGCAAGAAAGCAGACGCCCGTTATTTGGCGTGGATTAGCTTCGAAAGACAACGGACCGTCAGAGCTCCTGACGGTTCTTTCGTATGGCCGGAAAGCTCCCGCGGCCGATATGGCAACGGCCTTTTTGACGGCTAAAGCCGTTCTAGTTTGTAGACGGCTGAATATAGTAGTAATGAAGCCCTCATTTTTTGCAGGTCTATCTGATCACAGCGTGAAAGAGTAGAGGTTGCAGGATAACAGTACGGGGCAACAGGAGGAGAGCAGCATGAACGATTCATTAAAGCACTTACGGAAGCTGGCCGATGCCAGGCATGCAGGAAAAGATGCGCTGCGGGAAGTCGAACAGACGCTAGTCGAGCTGGAGCAATATTTGGAGTCGAATCCTGATGATGAAATCGCTTTAATCCAGTATGGCCAATACAGGGCGAAGCGGGCCGGCTTAACGGCGCACCCGGCGGAGCCCCAAGACCAATTGCCGGATTCGGAAATGCAGGCCTGAACCTGTTTCGGCACTCATCATACGGTCTAAAAAAATGCTAGGAAGCGGACGGCTGCTTTCCGGCATTTTTTGTTTTTTAATAAACCGGTTTGAGCCTTACGCACTAAAAAAGCAGACTTGCTGCGAATATTATAAGGACGGAGACGCATGTAACGAACGGCTGCATGCAGGTATGGGGGAAATCAGATGAAACGAAAAAAGAAATCAAAACTGAAAAAAATCAAGTTTAAGCATGTGCTGGCGGCATTTTGTATTTTGGCGGCCGTTGCGCTTCTGGGCGGATGGGGAACCTTCCGGCTGATGGTAAGCGCGCAGGATGTCGCCCTGCTGGATAAGCCGCTGCCCGCGGCTACGGTTCTCTACGACCGTGAAGGCAAGGAGGCGACGCGGATTTCGTTCAACAAGATCGAGGAGATCGGGTACGCCGATATTCCGCTCCATATGGTCAATGCGGTGGTTGCCGTAGAGGACAGACGATTTTTCGAGCATGAAGGCATGGATGTGAAGGCGATCGGAAGAGCGCTGGTTACCAACTTCACGGCAGGAGGAACGGTTCAAGGCGGCAGCACGGTAACGCAGCAGCTGGCGAAAAACGTGTTTTTGTCGCACGAGAGGACCTGGTCCCGGAAATGGGACGAGGTGCTGCTTGCCAAAAAAATCGAAGAAAGCTACAGCAAGCAGGAAATTATGGAAATGTACTTAAACCAAATCTATTTCGGCGAAGGCGCTTGGGGGATCAAACGGGCGGCGTACACCTATTTCGGCAAAGAGGTGAAGGAGCTGACGGTCGCGGAATCCGCCCTGCTGGCGGGCCTTGTTAAGGCCCCTTCGGCGCTTACGCCGTATAAGCATATGGACAAGGCGAAGGCGAGGCGTGATGTCGTGCTGCAGCTGATGAAGGAGCAGGGGCTGATTACCGAAGCGGTATACAGTGAAGCGATCGCGGAGCCGATCAAGCTGCTGAGCTCGAAGCCTAACCGGGTAGATGATATTTTATATCCGTATTACGTGGATGAGATTATCCGTGAAGCGATGGAGAGCTATGGCCTGACGGAAAATGAAGTTCTGCAAGGCGGCCTGCGCATTTATACGGAGCTGGATACGGATATGCAGAAAGCGGCCGAGGCGGTTTATGCGAAGGATGATCTGTTCCCGCAGAGCGCGGCGGATCAGCTGATCCAAAGCGCTGCGGTGCTGGTGGACCCGCGGGACGGCGGGATCCGCGCGCTTGTCGGAGGCCGGGGCAAGCAGCCGTTCAGAGGCTTTAACCGGGCGACGCAGCTGCAGCGCCAGCCCGGCTCTACGATCAAGCCGATCGCCGTCTACACCCCCGCGCTGGAGCTGGGTATGCAGCCTTCGGACAGGCTGGTTGACGAGCCGATCAATATCGGCGGATATGAGCCGAAAAACGCCGACGGCCGTTTTCACGGGGAAGTGACGATGTATGAGGCTCTAATCAATTCTTATAATATTCCTGCTGTCAAAATATTGAACGGAATCGGCATCGACAAAGGGCTCGATGCTGCCGAAAGGTTCGGCATTCCGCTCAGCGACAGCGACCGGACGCTGGGACTCGCGCTTGGAGGCCTGCAGAATGGCGTATCGCCGCTCCATATGGCAGAGGCGTACGGCGTCTTCGCAAATAACGGCGTGCAGATGAAGGGGCATGCGATTACCCGAGTCGAGTCGGCAAACGGGGAATTGCTGGCAGAGTTTAAGGAAGAGACGGGAAAACAAGTGATCGATCCCGCTATCGCCCAGACGATGACTTCCATGCTGCAGGGCGTCATTACGGAGGGGACGGGAACGTCCGCCGCTTTAGCCGGACGGCCTTTTGCCGCCAAATCGGGTACGACTCAAATGCCGGGAACGGCCGGCTACGGCGCCAAGGACAACTGGTTCGTCGGCTATACCCCGCAGCTTACGGGAGCGGTTTGGCTAGGCTATGACAAAAGCGATCAAAACCATTATTTGACGACAAGCTCGAAGGCGGCCGGCATTGTGCTTCAAGCGGTTATGGAAGGGGCATTGAAGGATGAACCCGTCATGCCGTTTCCGGCGGAGCTGAGCTTTTTTTCCAAGGCGAAACTCAATGAAGGCAAAAAAGAGAAAAAAGAAAAAGACGACGATCAGGATAACCGCGAGGAAGAGAAGGAAGATAAGAAGGAACGGAAGGAGCGGCAGAAGGAGGAGAAGAATCAGGAAAAGGAAAGAAAAAAGGAAAGGGAGAAAGATAAGGACCGGGGTAAAGGCCGCGGTAAAGATAATGACTAGTCTCTATTAAAAGGAGCTAGACCGTCCCTGAACAATATAAGCATGGTTTGAAGTTCCTTCTGACACCGGCCCCGCGATTGCAAGCTTATGCGATCGCGGGGTTTTTCGCCTATCCTAATATCGGAAATTAGAGCCTGGAGAAGGTAAAGCGGTTTGGCTGACCGAATATGTTTATAAGTGGTTCCGGAGGCGTTATTAGGTGTCGGTCCAATCCGATAACGGATTGAAGTTGCTTCCCGGGAGGAGGCGGTATTATGATAGGGGAAGCGTCCGTTTCGGATATTTTTAATAGAGGTGAGCAGAATGAAGGACTTGCAGGATTACATACCGTTGCAGCTCAGCTTTGACGGTACGGGCCGCGAAATCGAAATTATCGACGTTTCTCATCTGGGCAAGGACACGTTTCAAATCGAGGAAAATCCTGTGTTCACGGAACAGATCGCATACGGCGACATCATTAGGGTGAGATGGATGGACGATGTTGCTATTTACATAGAGACGGTCAAAAAATCGGAATATACGAGATACAACTGGCTGCTGAGCAAAGAGGTTATTTATTCCATAGAGCTGCGCATGTTAAAAAATAAAATCCTGGAATGGAGCGGAAAATCGGAGCAGGTTTTCGGCGGTATTTTTATTGTTAATATGCCGACTCAATCAACCGTCGATATTCATGAGGAAGTGCAGAAGGTCATCCAAGCGGTGCACAAATAAAAGGCAGGAGGAATAAACAATGGAGCTGGGACTTACAGGTAAAACAGCGATCGTGACGGGAGGAAGCAAGGGGATCGGATTCGCAACGGCGATGCTGCTGGCAGGAGAAGGGGCCGAGGTGACAATTGTAGCCAGGGATCCGGAGTCTCTGGAGGAAGCGGCCGGAAAAATCAGGGAGCAAACGGGCAAAAACGTGCTGGCGGTCAGCGCCGACGTGTCGGTATCCGGCGAAGCTGACCGGGTGGTAGAAGAAACGGTACGGCGCTTCGGGCGGGTAGACATCCTCGTCAATAACGCGGGCACTTCCGCAGCGAAACCGTTTGAGCAGGTAGACACGGATGCCTGGACCGCCGACCTTGACCTTAAGCTGCTCGGAGCGGTGCAATTTTCACGTGCGGTGCTGCCTCATATGCGGAAAGCGGGCGGAGGCGCCATCGTAAATGTGACGGCAATCGGCGGCAAAGCGCCGTCAGCCTCGTCGCTGCCGACGTCGGTGAGCCGTGCTGCCGGTCTCGCGCTTACGAAAGCGATGAGCAAGGATTTGGCGGCCGATCAAATACGCGTGAATGCGGTATGTATCGGGCTCATCAGGAGCGCGCAAATCGAGCGGATGTGGCAGGCGAAGGCGCCTGAGCTGACCTGGGATGAATTCGCGGCGGATCAGAGGCACGGCATCCCGCTCGGCAGAATCGGGAGGGCGCAGGAAGCGGCCAATGTCATCGGGTTTCTCGTATCGGATGCCGCATCCTTTGTGACGGGCACGTCGGTCAATATTGACGGCGGCATTTCAGCCGTTTTGTAGCGGAATGCGGGAGCGATTGATTAATTTTCAAAAATGTAATACCATTAGATTGTAATAATTATAAAAGTAAGCCTTTACATGGTACAACGCATATCCGATTGTATCAGGCTTTCCGATATGAGGGGGTATCCATACACAATGAGCATCACGGCGGAAATGGATCGGATCAACCGGCATCTAATGGCGAACGGATACAAACTAACGACGCAGCGCGAAATTATTTTGCGCGTTCTACTCGAAAACGAAAAGGACCATCTGAGCGCCGAGGGCGTGTTCATGCTGGTCAAGCAAAAGTATTCCGAAATCGGTCTGGCTACCGTCTATCGTACGCTGGAGCTGCTTGCGGATCTGAACATTGTCGAGAAAATGAATTTCGGAGACGGCGTTGCCCGTTACGACCTTCGCGGCGACGAGCAGGAGCATATGCATCATCATTTGATCTGCGAGGAATGCGGCTCGCTTGTGGAGATCAAGGAGGACTGGCTGCTCGAGCTGGAGGAGCGGCTTGAACGCGAATACGGCTTTAAGGTGACGGATCACCGACTTGATTTTATCGGCAGGTACCAGGATTGCAGTAAAGGCGATTGCAAGCGGGAACGCAAGGCCGTGTCCTGAAATTAGCCGCAAAAAAAACCGCAGCTGCGGTCCATATCCGCATGTAAATAATGCCCCCGGCGCAGCGCAGCTGCAGCAGGGGGCATTTTTTATATACGATAAATAGCTTCCATGGTCCTCATCTTAAACCTCGCGATCTATCAATATTTTTCTGTAAATGGATCATCGGCAAAATTTCAGAATTTGTTTATTTCGATATAGTATACTGGAAAAGTGCGGAATGCTCATTTACTTTAAGCGGAAAAGAGGGGCGATAATGGAGCATATCCATGGAACCTACGACAGTTCGTTAGTCGTTTTTTCTTATATTATAGCGTTGGCTGCGTCGTATACGGCTCTCGACCTGGCAGGCAGGGTCACCTCGGCGAAGGGGAGGGCGCGCCGGGGTTGGCTGCTGTTCGGAGCCTGCATTATGGGGATGGGCATTTGGTCGATGCATTTTGTCGGCATGCTTGCCTTCTCGCTTCCGGTTCCGGCGGTATACGATGTGATTCTGGTCATCGTCTCCCTGGTGGCCGCCGTAGGAGCTTCCTATGTTGCCATGTTCGCAGTTGGACGGGACAAGCTGACGGGGCTGCAGCTTCTCGCCGGCGGCGCGCTGCTTGCCGCGGGCGTATCCGTTATGCATTATGTCGGCATGGCTGCGATGCTTATCCATATTACATACGATCCGGTTATCTTTACCCTTTCTATCATTATCGCTTTGGGTGCGTCGATAGCGGCCCTATGGCTGGCCGTCTACTTCCGCAAGGGCGTCAAGCGGGGCGAGCTCTGGCAAAAGCTCGGCAGCGGCGCGATCATGGGAGCTGCAATAGCGGGGATGCATTACACGGGCATGCACGCGGCCAGCTTTCATAATGCCTTTAAGGAAGCGTTGTTCTACGGCATCGTCCTCAATCAGAGCTGGCTCGCATATTTTATTGCCGGAGGCACGCTGTTCACGCTGGTCTTGTCCATCTTCGGCATGTATTTTGCCAAAAGGCTGGCGGGCAAGGATTCGGAGCTGGAGCAGAGCGAGAAATGGTACAAATCGCTGTACGAGAACAATCAGGACGGCATCATATCGGTGGATCTGCAGTGCCGGATCATCAGCTGCAATCCGATTGCGCTGGAGATAACGGGCTGCACGAAGAAGCAGCTTTATATGCAGCCAATCGGGATGCTGAGCGGGCTTCTTGTGCCGGAGGACCGGGAACGGGCCGGCGAAATATTCATTAAGGCGTTTCAAGGCGAGACGCTGAGCCATGAAACGGCTATTGTCCGCCATGACGGGCAGAAGCTTGAGCTCAGCGTCACGAACGTTCCGGTTACAGTGGACGGGCAGGTTGCCGGCAGCTATATTATTTTCAGAAATATTACGGAAGAGAAAAATGCCAAACAAAAAATCAACCACCTGGCATTTCACGATGAGCTGACGGGGCTTCCGAACCGCCGTTTGTTCAATCAGGCGATAGACGTAGCGATCGGGGAAAGCCGGGATACGGGGGAAACGTTTGCGGTACTGGTGCTGGATATCGACCGGTTCAAAGTGATCAACGATTCGCTCGGACATACTTACGGCGATCAGTTTCTGAAGGAGGTCAGTGCCAGGATTCAGGCCTGCACAGCCGGACGCGACGTGATGGTCGCACGGATGGGAGGCGACGAATTCACGCTGCTATGCCGCGGCTGCGGGCGGGAGTCGGACGTAACGGAGCTTGCTGGCCGGATCGTCTCCGCGATTCAGGTGCCGTACCGGCTGATGGAGAACGATTTTTTTGTTTCCGCAAGCATCGGCATCGCGATTTTTCCGGAACACGGCACGGATGCCGTCCAGCTGATGAAAAATGCGGATAGCGCCATGTATGAGGTAAAGAAAAAAGGCAAAAACGGCTTCGAATATTTTTCGAGCAAGCTGGATAAATAGCTGGCGGAAAAAATCGAGCTGGAGGGCGATCTGAGAAAAGCGCTGGAGCGCGGGGAGCTTATTCTCCATTACCAGCCGCAAATCCGGACGTCCGACAATTCGATGGTCGGCGTTGAGGCGCTGGTTCGCTGGGAGCATCCTGAGCGAGGCACGCTGACGCCGGGGCTGTTCATTCCGATTGCGGAGGAGACGGGGCTTATTTACGAGCTCGGCACTTGGGTGCTCAGGGAAGCCTGCAGGCAAATGCGGCAATGGCATAACGAGGGCGGCCCGCTCATTCCCGTATCCGTGAATTTATCCTCGCAGCAGTTCCATCAGCGTCGGCTGGCGGAATACGTGATGGACATTTTGAAGGAGACGGGGCTGCCGCCCGAATATTTGGAGCTGGAGATTACGGAGGGCATGATGATGGATGCGGCCGTATCGACGGAAATATTAAAGGAGCTCAACGAACACGGCATCCGGATCAGTCTGGACGACTTTGGCACCGGCTACAGCTCGTTAAGCTATTTGAAGCTTTTCCCGATCCACAAGCTGAAGATTGACCGTTCTTTCATTCGCGATATTACTGAAAATCAGAACGACAAGGCGATCGTGGCGACGATTATTGCAATGGCGCAGCATTTGAATATGGACGTCATCGCCGAGGGGATTGAAACGAAGGACCAGCTGGACATTTTAACGGATAAGGACTGCGGCAAAATTCAAGGCTATTACTTCAGCAAGCCGCTTTCGGCAGCCGACATGGAGAGAGCGTATTTCGCTCCGACCCGTGCGGGACTCGTTAGAAACGGATAAAAAACAGGTATTATTCGATCCTTTATTTTTTAAGATTTTCGTTTGCTTGCGCTTGAGCTTCGGCGAGGCAGTCCCGGCAAATGCAGGCTTTCCCTCTCCATTCGTCAGGCACCCGGTCCAGCAGGGCATCCGGAAATCGTTCATGAAAGCACCAGCAATCGGCCGGGGCCGTCTTCGTTTCCGCGGCGCAGCCGTTCGGCTTGCCGCAAATCGGACAGTTCATCGGGTTCATCGGTAACCGCTCCTTTATGTCGTCTCAGGGAAAAAGCAGCCCCTCCGCAAATGGCGGAGGGGCTGCCCGGCGTTTATGCCTGGATTGCGTTCAGTACGAACTTTTCGATGACGTGGCGGACGCCTTCCTCGTTATTGGTAAGGGTCACATAATCCGCGATGTCCTTCAGCGATTGAATGGCGTTGCCCATCGCGACGCCGAGGCCGGCCGCCTGAATCATTTCATTGTCGTTCCAGGCGTCGCCGATCGCAATCGTCTGCTCCATCGTGCATCCGATATGCTCGGCCAGGAAACGGAGCGCATGCCCCTTCGTGCCTTCCTTGTGCATGAATTCGAGATAGTGCGGCTTCGATTTCGTAATGTGAACGCGGTCGCCGAGCAAAGGCCGAAGCTGGTCGGCGATCTGATCGAGGCGGGCGGGCTCGTCGATCATCAGCAGCTTGTTCATCGGGAAGTCCAGCAGCTTGCTGAGATCAGGCTCTATTTTGTAAGGAATATTGGAGAGCTTGGAGTAGGCTTTGATTTTGTCATTGTCCTCCATGCCGTAAAGTTCGTCGTTTACATAAAGCTGAAGATGAAGGCCGTTCGCCTCCGAGAAGGCGTGCAGCTCCCGGACCGCGTCCGCCGGCACGTTTCTTTCGTACAGCACCTGACCGTCCAGCAGCGTTTTGACGAGCGCCCCCTGATAGGTAATAATAGGAACATTGAGCTCGATTTGTTTGGCGATCTTTTGGGCGGATGCGAACATGCGGCCTGTCGCAAGCGTCACCAGAACGCCTTTGGCAATGGCAGCCTCCATGGCTTGCTTCGTGCCCTCGGTCACTTTAATTTCGTCGGTAAGCAGCGTATCGTCCACATCGATGGCAATTAATTTGTACATGCTTGAATAAAAAGCTCCTCTCCGTCTCTCTGTAGTGTAAGAATAGGTTGATTGTAGCGAAAAAGCACAGGACATACAAGACTTTGCGAATGCAAATCCGAAGGGGAAATGAACAGATGAAAACTTTTGCGACGGCGGCTGCCAAGCAGCGCTTTCTCACTTTATGCTTTCTGGGTTCGATATTGTTTCTGGCGGCAGGCTTCGCACTCGGGCTGCTGTGGATGGGGTACCGTTATCCGATGCTGGGCGAGCCGGCTTTTCAGCAGTTCACTGTATCCTACAACAAGATTATGAATGACTATTTGGAAGGGGCCGAGCCCAAGCAATTGATCAACGGGGCGGCCGAAGGCATGGTGGCCTCCCTCGACGATCCGTATTCCCGGTACCTTCCCGAGGAGAAGGGCGACGCCTACACCCAATCCTACGAAGGGGAAATTTACGGCATAGGAGCGGAGATCCGGGAGGAGGAAGGCGAATACGTCATCTCCGGGCTGACTAAGGGCGCGCCTGCCGAGCGCGGCGGGCTGCTGCCGGGCGACACGATCATTGCGGTGGACGGTAAGGAAATTGCAGGCAAATCGTTTCAGGAGCTGCTTGGCATTATTAGAGGAGAGGAAGGAACCAGCGTCTCCCTGCAAATCCGGAGGCCGGGCCAGTCGGAGCTCATTGCTTTGACGCTGAAGCGGGAAGCGATTCCGATTCATACGGTTACCGGAGAAATGCTCGAGGACGGCATCGCGCACGTGACGATCAGCCGTTTCGCGGAGAAGACGGCGGAGGAATTCGAAAGCGTGCTGAAGGAGCTGAGGGACAAAGCGGAGATAAAAGGCTTGCTGCTCGATATGCGGTCCAATCCGGGAGGGCTGCTCCAGTCGACCTTGAAAATCGCGAATACGCTTATTCCGAAGGATAAAGTGATTTTGAATGTCGTATACAAAAACGAACGCCAGACGATTACGTATAAATCGCAGCAGGAGAAGGAGTGGAGCGTGCCCGTCGCGGTGCTTGTGAACGGCCAGTCCGCCAGCGCAAGCGAGGTGCTGACCGCAGCTCTGAAGGAATCGGCCGGCGCGTCGGTCATCGGAGAGAAGACGTACGGCAAGGGAGTCGTCCAGGCCTTCAACCAGTTTGACGACGGGTCCGTTCTCAGCCTGACGGAGGCGCAGTGGAAGACGCCGGGCGGAACGTGGATCAACAAAGAAGGCGTCATGCCGGATTATGCAGTCGAGCTTCCCGCTTATACGAACCTGAGGCCGCTGGCGATCGGGACGGATATGGCGGCAGGCAGCTATGGCGAGGATGTGAAGACGCTGCAGCAGATGCTGAAGGAGCTCGGCTACGGTCCGGCCGGGCAGGAGGGCTTGTTCGACGAACGGACGGAAGCGGCCGTGCGGGCTTTCCAGAAGGCGGAGAAGCTGGAGGTCACCGGCGAGTTCAACGACAAAACCGGCTACCGGCTGCTCGAGCTGCTCCGGGAGAAGCTGCACCGCGAGGACAGCCAGCTGCTGAAAGGGCTTGAGGTGCTGAAAGGCAAGGGTTAGCCGGTTAATCGTAAGGACCGGATCGGAAAGGAAAGCTTGGCGCAGGAAGTCCGTCCGTATTCATGTTGGAATGAAATGAATAAAATTCGCTGTTGACAACGAGGTTGATAATCATTATCATCAAGTAGGAAGCAAATACTTCGTTGCGCTGCGGGGTGGACCGGATGAAGAAGATCAAATATTGCAAACGGAATTTAAAGAACGGGGCAAAGCCGATTTATCGGGCGATGAAGGACCGTTATCCTGACATCAAGCAGAAGAAGAGCGATTGCCTTGGGAATTGCAAGACGTGCAAGCTGGAATGCTTTGTCGTCATCAAGTCCAAAACGGTAAGCGCGCCGTCTCCGGACCAGCTGTACAAACGGTTAAAGAAAATGATCGGATAACATCAGCCATTTGGATGATTTTACTAAGGGCGGCATTTGCCGTTCCTTTTTTTTATGTTAGAATAAGTACAAACTAGGAAAGCAGAGGTGCACGAGCGATGAATGACGGGTTGGCGGCAGCATTAAACGAGCAAATGAATTTTGAGTTCTATTCGGCGCATGTGTATCTTGCGATGGCGGCGTATTGCTCCGGAGAGAGCCTCGACGGCTTCGCGAATTTCTTTATCGTACAGGCCGAGGAAGAACGATTTCACGCTATGAAAATATACAAATTTCTGAACGACCGCGGACGCCGCGCGACGCTGTCCGCTCTAGGCGAGCCGAATAACGACTATTCGTCGATCCTCGATGCGTTTGAACATGGCTACAAGCATGAACAGCAAAACACGGAGCGGTTCTACAAATTGTCCGACCTGGCGATTGACGACCGCGAGCACGCAACGATCAACTTTTTGAAGTGGTTCATCGACGAGCAAGTCGAAGAGGAAGCTCTGTTCGACAATATCATTCACAAGCTGAAGCGGATTGACAAGGACAGCAATGCTTTTTACATGCTGGACGCGGAATTCGCGACCCGTTCCTTCACGCCTCCTGCGCTGTAGGACAAGCCTGCCGCATAAAAGCGAAAAAACGGCCCGGAAGCCATCGTTCGATGACTTCCGGGCCGTTTTTTTTATAATCGTGTTAACTTAGCCCCTGCCTTGCTATCACCGATCCGTGCGGTAACTGGATTTCATGTATCTAATATCAGCGGTTTAGCCTTGATAGAGAATTAACTGTGTTTCGTGTATTTAAACCATGGAAAATTGTTGATTTGGAGCATGGCGTTCGAATTAGATACATGAAATCCCGTTATTCATGTGAATATGTCATATCGCCAACAAATAACGACATAAATTCCAGCTATGCCGCTTAGAGAGTTTGGTCGACCGCAGCCGGGCTCAGCTCTTCCTGCCGGGAAGCAGCTTCGAGCCCTGCTCCATCGGCGAGCCGCACAGCGGGCAATCCCGGGACTCGGCCATCGAATCCTCATAGGTGATAATCCGCTGCCACACCTGGCAGGAATCGCTTGTGCAAAGCCAGGCGAGCGCCGTTTCGCCCTCCTGGCTGCCGCCGCTTTCCGGTTCGCTTGCGAAGGCCGACCGGATGAACCTTGACAGCTCCGCAGGTTTGCCGCGATAGGAGGCCGGTGAGCTGATATACAGCTCCTCCTGCGCCCGGGTGACGGCGACGTAAGCGAGCCTGCGTTCCTCCTCCAGCGCTTCCGCAAGCGGATTGTCCCCTGTCTGGAGCGAGGCGCGGTCGCTGTGCTTGTCGGCGGAGAGCGCGGAGCTGTGGGGAAGAATCCCCTCCGAAGCCCCGATCACGAATACGACGGGAAATTCCAGCCCCTTGGATTTGTGGATGGACATGAGCGAAACCGCGCCACGGCTTAGCTCATGCTTTTGCTCCCGCTTACGGGCCGCGTGCTTGTCCGTAATGTCGTCGATATACTGCACAAAAGCCTCGATCGTGTCATACCCGGCCGCTGCGGCGGCGAACTCGTCCAGCGTTTCCCTCAGGCCTTCTTTATGCTCGGTCGCTTCATGGCGCTTGCTTGTCTCCAGGAATTGATCGTAAAAAGCTTGGCGAAGCTGGAGAATAGCCGCCGCAGGCTTACAGCCGGACAAGCCTTTGATGAGGGTGATCCGCTCCTTCAGCTTGTCCTTTTGAAATTCCTTCATCGGCGGATAATCCATCAGGTGAATGAGCGGCCATTTTTTGGCCCTCTGCTTGTCCTGGTTCCAGATGAATGCCATCGCCTGCTCTCTGTTCACATAGAGAGTAGGAAGCATAGCTTCGATTGC
The DNA here is from genome assembly GCF_020169515.1 of Paenibacillus vietnamensis. Classification (GTDB taxonomy): domain Bacteria; phylum Bacillota; class Bacilli; order Paenibacillales; family Paenibacillaceae; genus Pristimantibacillus; species Pristimantibacillus vietnamensis. Next base: position 98,158 of record NZ_JAHMHW010000013.1, read on the forward strand.
GTCAAAATCGCGCCGGTCGCAGACAAGCCGCAAATGGGCGAGCAGCGGCTTCACTGCCCACTGGTCGTAAAACAGTTGACCGTCGCCGAAATCCGTGAAAGGGAGCTGCCTCGTCAGCAGCAGCTCGACCAGCGCCCGGCTGCTGCTCGCCGTACGGAAGAGGACGGCGAAATCGCCGTAGGGGCGCTTGCCTTCGCCGGCCTGCGCTTCGATGGTATCCGCGACGAGCCGGGCTTCCTCCTGCGTCGATTTGAGCCGCGCATAGGAGGGACTGACGCCCTTTCCTTTCGCGGCGAGGAGCGATTTTGACTTGCGCTGCTTATTATATCGGATAATGCTGTTGCCAAGCCCGACGATGGTGCTCGTCGAGCGGTAATTCATATGAAGCACGATCGTCTCCGCTCCCGGGTATTGATGGTCAAAGTTCAAAATATAATCGTTCCTCGCCCCGTTGAACGAATAGATCGTCTGATCGTCGTCGCCGACGACCATCAGGTTGCGGTGCTTGTCGGCCAGCATCTGGACGAGCACATATTGAACCTGGTTCGTATCCTGGAATTCGTCGATCATGATGAATTGGAAGCGGCGCTGCAGAGAAGCGAGCAGCTCCTCGTCGCTGCGAAGCAATCTGTACGCTTCCAGCAGAAGATCATCATAATCCAGCTTGTGCTGCTCCTTCTTCCACTGCTCATACCGGCTGAACAGCAGCTTCTGCTCTCTTTCCTCAGACGTTGTCTCGGGAAGGCTGCCGATATCCGCCATTCTCAGCTTCAGGGCGGACAGCTGGGCGAGCAGCGTCTCCGGCTCATGATCGTGCTGAAGCGCCAGCTCGCGCATCAGCCGCTTCAGGAAGACGTGCTTCTGCCCGGTCTCGCCGAGAATGGACTGGTTATAGCCGCGGCCCCGGAGAAGCTGCAGGCAGAAGGAATGAAAGGTCCGCGCCTCTACCCCGTTTGCGGCTTGCGCATCCAATACCGGCAGCGAGCGGATGCGGCTTCGCATCTCGTCCGCCGCTTTTTTGGAAAAAGTCATTAGCAAAATATGCTGAGGCCGCACGTTCTGCACGGCAAGCAGGTAGGCGGTCCGGCATACCAGCACCGATGTTTTGCCCGAGCCGGCGCCGGCAAGCGTCAGGACGGGGCCCGTAAAATGGCGCACGGCCGCGATCTGCGGCCGGTTTAGCGCAATGCCGTGCCGCTCCAGGGCGCGGAAAAAGCCGGCGTCCGCCGCGTCCTTGCCGACAAGCCGGCGGCTGGTCTCGGCTTCGGCCTTTTCCGCTTCGGGCACCACCACGCCGCGGACGCCGATCGGAAATTTATAATATTGACTGCTCAATTTCATCACCTTCGGAAACATAGATCTATTAAGTATATCAGATGACTAACGGAAAGGGGGATAATGGGATGATAGAACCGGCATCGAAGGAAGACGTCAAGGAGGTATTGCCGCTGCTGCTGAGCGCAATCGGCTACATCGCATTTTCGCTTGCAGGCACGGATAACGAGGAGGAAGCGGCACGGGTGCTGGCCGAGTTTTATGCCCGGGAGGATAACCGGCTAAGCTACCGGCATGTGCTTGTCTATAGAAAGGAAGGCACCGTCGCAGGGATGCTGCTCAGCTATCCGGGAGACGGAGCGGCTGAGCTGGATGCGCCGCTGGCGGCGCGGCCAGGCAGGGAAGGCGACACGTACGCGGGAAGCGGGATTACCGTGGAGGCGGAGGCCGGCGAGTATTATCTAGATGCCATCGCGGTGGAAGAACGATACCGGAAACAAGGGATCGCCAAAGCGCTGATCGCCGCCTTCGAGCGGAGAGGAAGGCTTGAAGGGTACGATACGGTGTCGCTGATCGTCGAGCAGGACAACAAGTCGGCTTATTCGATATACAGCAAGCTCGGTTACGTTGAATACGGTTTCCTCGACATTCGAGGCTGCCGGTATTTGAGGATGAAAAAGCGGGTGGATGAAAGTTAATTATGGAATAAACAGGATGGCTGCGGTAAGATGAAAGAGTTGCCAGATTGAAAAATATGACTTTTTTGTCGCCGGGAGCGTGTTCGTTATGTCCACCGCCAGCTTCAAATCGAAACTCGGATTCAGCTCGGGAAATTTGGCCGTCAATTTGCTGGCCCAGGCTTTTGCGTCCTACATCGTTTTTTATTATGTCGACGTGCTTGGCGTAAGGCCTGCGCTGATCAGCGCCGCCATGGTCGTCCACGGGATCGTAAGCGCGGCTCTTAACCCTCTTTTCGGTCATCTCTCCGACAGGACAAGCACGCGCTGGGGCCGGCGCATTCCGTATATGCTGTTCGGCATGGTGCCGCTTGGGGCCTTGTTCACGGCTGTCTGGTTCCCGGTCGGGACGGGACAGACGTTGTTCTGGTATTTTCTGACGGTCGTGCTGCTGTATGATGTCATGTTCGTTATGGTGGTGCTTAATTATTCGGCTTTGTTTCCCGAGATGTTCACGACGATAAAGGAGCGTGCCGAAGTCTCGTCCTGGCGGCAAATGTTCGGGATTATCGGGATGATTATCGGCGTGGCGCTGCCGCCGCTCGTATACGGCCGTCTGGGCTGGGGGCCGATGGGAGCCGTCTTTGCCGGCATCGCGCTGCTGTTCTTCCTCGTTATGACACTCTCAAGCAGGGAGAACGGGGCAGCCCCGCGCGAAGCGGCAGCGGCAGGTTTTGTGAAGTCGCTGAAGCTTACCTTCTCCAACCGTGCGTTTTTGTTTTACGTTACCGGCAGTTTTTTCGTCCAGTTCACGTTCGCGATGCTGCCGGCGGCGATTCCCTTTTACACCAAATACGTGCTTGGGGCCGCCGAGGAAAAAAATACGTACCTGCTGGGCGCCATCTTCCTGACCGCCATTCCGTGCGTGTACGTTTGGGGCAGGCTGGTGCAGCGCTGGGGGCCGCGCGCAGCCGTCATGGCGTCAGCATCCGTTTATGCGGCTGCCTTGCTGCCTTTTGCGTTTATCGCAAACGCGGCCTCCGCGGTTATCGCAGCCGCAGCAATCGGTATCGGACTGGCCGGCCTGCTCGTGCTGCTGGACGTGCTGCTGTCCGAAATTATCGACGAGGACGAGAATCGGACGGGCGTGCGCCGGGAGGGCATGTATTTCGGCATGAACGGCTTTATCGTCAAATGGGGCGTCTCGCTTCAGGCGGTCGTGCTTGGCGGCATTCTGGAGGCGACCGGCTACGTCAAGGATGCGGTTCAGGCCGAAGCCGCGGTGTGGGGCATCCGATCGATGCTTAGCTTCATTCCGTTTCTTTCATTAGCCGTCGCGCTTGTTTTCTTCTACCTTTATCCTATACGCGGCGGCATTAGCCGGCCGGGCGCAGGAAAGGATCTGGAAGCATGAGCAGGGCCGTCGGTTGGTTAAAGCAAAACGGGCTGCTCGTGCTGCTGTTTGCCGTCGGTGCAGCCGTCTGGCTCATATATGCCGACGGGATTCCGGGCGGAATGAACCAGGACGAAGCTTCGATCGGCTATGAAGCGTATTCTCTGCTGCATTACGGCATCGACCGCAGCGGCCATTCCTATCCGGTTCATCTCGTCGCTTGGGGGAGCGGGCAAAATGCGCTGTACGCCTATCTTTCGATGCCCTTCATTTACCTGTTCGGACTGAATGTCGTGTCGGTACGCGCGGTGAGATCGAATCGAACATTTTTGGCAGATCGGCCCGCTCTTTTACGAGTCTTTCGGAGAGGCGGCCCGATATGCATCGGACGGAACGGATGGCCGCGTGTATGTGACCGATCAAGTGAATATGCCGTATATTTATGTGTTGTTCTACGAGAGGACCGATCCCCGGCAATTTCTGTCCACCGTGCAATACGCCAATCCGGGAGCCGAATTCCAGCAGGTCCGGTCGTTCGGCCGCTACGTGTTCGAGGAGCCGCGCATCCGGGAAGGGGAGGAGGCGGCTTACATTTTCCCGAACGGCGCGCCGCTTCCGGCAGCCGGTCCCGGCTTCGAGATAAAAAGCTTCAAGCATTGCACGGTTGTAATAGCAGACGGAGACGCCTCCAAATGAAGCGTCTCCGTCTTTTTTGCATATTTAATTATTATGCGCTTTCAGTATTATACTTAAGCTTGAACGGGCTCCCCGTCGATGTAGTAGCTGTCCTCGCGGTAAGCATGAAAGACGATTTCGATTTCGGCGTCTCCCAGCTTGCCGACGTATTCCGTCACCAGTCTGGCGAAGGAATCGCGGGTATCACGGCCGCGCTCGAACCAGCCTACCTCAATAAAGATAAAGGCCGGACCGTTCCCGGCAGCGCCGAATACGGTCTCGGACGCCAGGATGTTCATCGTGAAATTGTCGGTACCGCAGCCGCACAGCGCAGCCAGCTCGCGGGCGAGCGGCTCGGCTATGGAGCGCAGCGGTTCGGCGCCGAGGCCCCGGAATACTAAATGCGGCATAATAATAGCCCCTTTTCTTTTAGTTCTGCAGCTGCCCTTGAAACGGCTTCAAGAACAGCTTCGGTATTTCCGTTTCGAACCGGACGAGCTTTCCCGTCACCGGATGGATGAAGGCAAGCACGCGGGCGTGCAGGCCGAGGCGCCCGATCGGACGCGTTCTCGCGCCGTATTTTTTGTCGCCGGCGATCGGGTGCCCGATGTCCTCCATATGAACCCGGATTTGATTTTTCCGTCCTGTCTCGAGGTGCAACTCAAGCAGGGAAAAGTCCTTGCCGGCGCGGAGCACCTTGTAATGGGTGACCGCAAGAAGGCCGTCCTCCGGGCGGGAGCTGGAGTACATTTTGAGCGTTTTGCTTTCTTTGAGCCAGGACTTGACCGAACCCTGCTCCTTTTTGACCATGCCCTCTACAAGTGCGACGTAGCTTCTCTCCCGGACCGCATCCTGCCAGTTGTTCTGCAGCTGCTGCTGAACGGCTTCGCTCTTGGCGAAAAGCATGACGCCGGACGTATCGCGGTCGAGCCGGTGTACGATGAAGATCCGGTTTCCCGGGTCATCGAGGCGCACATGCGCCATTAGCTGCCGATAGGCCGTGACCTCATTGTCCTTACCTGTATCCGATGCGACCGATAATAGTCCCGAATCCTTCCGGATTACGATCAGATGCTCGTCCTCGAACAGAATGGAAAGCCCCTCGAAGGGGAGCTTCTCCTTCGGGCGCTCCTTGCTGACGGTGACGGTCTGACCCGGCTGCAGCTGATAATTGTAAGCGGTCGTGGATTTGCCGTTAACGGCAACCTGTCCGTGCGCCAAAATATTTTTAATGACGTTGCGGCCGGCGCCCGTAACGTGCTTCAGGAGGAATGGCAGCAGCTCGGCCGGCTCTGTAACCGTATAGGCTTTGTTTCTGTCCGTCTGTGCCTGCCCCTTCGGCAGCGGGCGTTTTCTCCCTTTTTGCATGCTGATAACCCCCTAGCTTCAATGCACCTACTATACCATGAGCGAGGCCGGATGTTCTAATCTTCCTTTTGCTGCGCAGTCTACCGGCTCTATGAAACCCGTTTTCATAGACAAAGCGTCCGCCGGAATGGTAGGATGAAGGGTATACATACCTTATGGTGATTATGGAAATGGTTGGGGGAAACTACGTCGTGAAAACAAAACTTATTCAGTCGCTTCTATGTCCTTTGCTGGCTGCGGGATTATTGCTCGCTCCGCTTCCGGTCCCGAGCGAAAGCGTATCGGCGGCATCCGGCACGGCCGCGGTATCCGTCGCGGCGGCCGCAAAGTATCAAGTGTTCGTGGACGGCAAGAAGCTGGCTTTATCCGCTCCCGCCTTTGTCGAGAAGGGCGTTACGTTCGTGCCCATGCGGGAAATTTTCAAGGCGCTCGGGGCAAGCGTAACCTGGGAGAGCAAAACGCAAACGGTGATCGGGCGCAAAGGCCATATTACGATTTCTCTTAAAGCAGGCAAGAAGGAAGCGGTCATCAACAACAAGTCGGTTAAGCTCGACGCGGCACCCGTATTGCGCGGAGGGGTAACCTACGTGCCCGTACGGTTTGTTTCCGAATCGCTTGGCGCGAAGGTGGCATGGGATGCCAAGGCGAAGGCGGTCCGCATTACGTCGGCGGAGGCTGCCGAGCTTGAGGAATATGAGAAGTGGCTGGAGGAGCAGGAAAACCTGCCGAAATTCACGACAACCGAAATTGTCGAGAAGTATGACGAAAGCATCGTGATGATTATGACGAACCGCGCCCAAGGGAGCGGCGTCGTTGTCGGCGAGCAGCTTATTTTGACGAACTACCATGTAATCGAAGATGCGGCATCCGCAACGGCTTTGACGCTTTACGGGGACGAGCTTGAGGTCGAAGGGGTCGTTGCCTACGATGAAACGGTCGATCTGGCCGTTATTAAGACGAAGGACCCGCTCCAGCTTGCCGAGGTTGCAGTCGATTACGACCTTAGCTCAAGAAAGGGCGACAAGGTTGTAGCGATCGGAAGCCCGCTTGGACTGCAAAACACCGTTTCGGACGGATTGATCAGCAACATCTTCTCCGAAGGCGGCGTCCGCTACGTGCAGACGAGCGCGCCGATCGATCATGGAAGCTCCGGCGGAGCCTTGTTCAACGAACACGGCAAGCTGATCGGCATTACGACGCTGGGCTACGCCGATACGAATGCGGATCTTAATTTCGCGGTTTCGGTATTGCATGCCTACTCGCTGCTCGACGGCATCGAGGAAAAAGCGGCGAAGAAAGCGGAGTTTCTGCCGTCAACGCTTCCGGATACTCTCGTTGGTGCGTCTTTGAGCGATGTAGAGAAGGTGATGGAGGAGCATTTTTCAACGCTGGCAACGAATGACGGCGAAGCCTCGTTCACCGGCTGGAAGGCGGAACGCGATGCCGGAGGCTGGCTTGTGCTGACGGCCGACATCGATCCGCTGTTCTATATGTATTACGGCCCGTCTGCGGCCGAGGAGCTTCGGATGTGGGCGATCAATATGGGCTACGAGCTTCATGACCTGCTGCCGGACGATAAAATTCAAGTGCTGATCTCCTTCGAGCGCGACTACGGCTTCGAGCCGAGAGGCCTCGAGCCGGGTGAGGTAACGGCGCTTGACGGCGGCAAATGGCGCGTACGCTATCCGGTCATCGACATGCAGCTCAAGGATCAGCTTCATATTAAAGTAAGGGATTAAGCAGAAGAGGGATACGCGGCGCTGATGGCGCCATGCGGGTCCCTCTTCTTTTTTGCCTTTTTTTTCGGTACAATAGATGGCATCCGTTAAAGTTAGAGAGGTTATCGTATGAAAGTGGTTCTGTCCACGTTAAATGCCAAGTTTATCCACACCTCGCTCGCACTGCGCTGCTTGAAGGCCTACAGCGGCGAGCGCTTCGATATCGATATTGCAGAATACACAATCAAGGATCCGGCGATGAATATCGTATCGGATATTTTTTCGCGCAAGCCCGACGTGGTCGGCTTCTCCTGCTACATCTGGAACATCGAGGAGACGATTACGGTCATTAATATGCTCCGCAAAATCATGCCCGACATCAAAATCGTGCTGGGCGGACCGGAAGTCAGCTACGATGTGGATGACTGGATGGACCGGGTGCAGGAGGTTGATTTTATCGTCGTCGGGGAGGGCGAGGAAACGTTCCATCACCTGCTGACCGAGATCGAGGGAGCCGGAAAATTCCATATGGTGTTCGGTATCGCCTACCGCAAGCGCAGGGAGGAGAATACTGAGGTGCTGATCAATCCTCCGCGCCCCAAGCTGAATCTGAACGATCTGCCTTCTCCGCACCGCTTTAAAGAGGACATTCCGAACCTCGGGAGCCGGGTCGTTTACTTCGAGACAAGCCGCGGCTGCCCGTTCAGCTGCCAATTCTGCTTGTCCAGCATCGAGGTGGGCGTCCGGTATTTCGATATGGAGCGTACGAAATCCGACATTTTGTACCTGATCGATGCGGGGGCGAAGCTGATCAAATTCGTCGACCGGACCTTTAACATCAAACGAGACTATGCGCTTGAAATTTTTCAGTTTTTGATCGAGAACCACCGCGGCTGCGTCTTTCAATTCGAAATAACGGCTGATATTATGCGGCCGGAAGTTCTTGATTATTTGGCGGAGCATGCGCCTCCCGGCATCTTCCGGTTCGAAATCGGCGTGCAGTCGACGAACGATCCGACCAACGAAGCGGTTCAGCGCAGGCAAAATTGGATGAAGCTGGTCCGCACGGTCATGAAGGTCAAGCATTCTCACAAAATCGACCAGCATCTCGACCTCATCGCGGGTTTGCCGCTTGAAAATTACGACACGTTCCGCGGAACGTTCAACGATGTGTTCGAGCTTCGCCCCGAGGAGCTGCAGCTGGGCTTTCTGAAAATGCTGAGAGGCACCGGGCTGCGCCGCGATGCGGACAAATGGGGTTATATTTATATGGATAGGGCGCCGTACGAAATGCTGGGCAACGATCTGATGCCGTTTGGCGATATCGTCCGCATCAAACGAGTGGAGGATGTGCTCGAGAAGTACTGGAATGCTCACCGGATGGACCATACCCTTAATTTTTTGGCGGACCGCGTATTTCCTTCGCCCTTCGATTTCTTCCAGTCGTTCGGCGATTTCTGGGAAGCCAGCGGCTGGCAGAAGATCGGCCATCAGCTGGAGGACCTGTTCTCCCGGTTGTGGGCTTTTCTCGGGACGCTGCCGCGGGAAGGCGGAGAGCATGCGGAGCGTCACTCTTACGAGGCGATTACCGCCTCGGCGGGGGAACGGCTGGACGCAGACGTTGTGCTTGGGCTCATGAAATACGATTATTTCTTGAACCACAACTACAAGCCGCGCAAAACCTGGTGGAATTTCGAGATGGACAAAGCGGAGTGGGCCGGCTGCATGCGCCGGCTGGCCGAACGGCCGGATGACGTATCCGGGGAATTCGCCGCGCTTGGCTTAAGCGAGAAGGAGCTTCAGAAGCATTCGGTCATCGAGAAGCTGCCGTTTGATTTGCAGGCTTTCCTTGAAGCAGGGGAAATCCGCAAGGACAAGCATACGCTGCTTGCGGTGCTGTATGCGCCGGAGGCCGGAGGAGGCAAGCCGAAGGCACGCCCGTACATGCTGAAGCTGGAGGCGGGAAGCGAAGCCGTCAGCCTGTAAAATAAATAAAACACCCCTTAAACATGCTCCGGGCAATTTTGCAATTGCAACCGGGCCGGTTAAGGGGTGTTTCGATTTACAGGTCCTGTAAGACGGGCTTGCTTCGCCTTAAGCAGGCACGACGCTGCGAAGCACGGTCATGCTGCCGGACAGCTCGTAGCCGCCCAGTGTAGCCGGAAGCAGGAAGCATTCGCCGGCTTTTACGGACTGCTCGCCGTCCGCCCATTTCAAGCGTCCTTCGCCGTCCGCGACGACGAGGATCACAAAGCTCTCCGGCGTCGTTGCCAGCTGCCAAGGCGCGGCGACGATGCCTTTTTCAACGATAAAGTAAGGGGAGGAAGCAATGGTGAGCCATTCGCCGGCTGCCGCTCCATCGGTTTTCATGCGCTGGGCGCCCGCACCCTCATATGCGATAACGTTCAGCGAATCCTCGATATGGAGCTCGCGCAGCTTGCCGTCCAGACCCGGACGGTCATAGTCATACAAACGGTAGGTCGTATCGGAGTTTTGCTGTATTTCCGCCACAACGACGCCCGAGCACAGAGCATGCACGGTACCTGCCGGAATGTAGAATGCGTCGCCGGCTTCGACGGAAACCTCCTGAAGCGTGTCCATAATGCGGCCTTCCGCGATCGCGCTTTCCATAGCTGCACGGTCGACGCCGTCTTTGAGGCCGTAGATGATTTTTGCGCCCGGCTTGGCGTCGAGGATATACCACATTTCCGTTTTGCCTAGCTCTCCTTCAGGCAGCCCTTCGTAAACGTCGGTCGGATGCACTTGTACGGACAAATCGTCGTTGCAGTCCAGCAGCTTGATCAGAAGCGGAAAACGGCCGTTTTTCTCGGAAAAGCCTTTCGAGCCAAACCATTCGCGCCCGTATGCTTCGCGGATTTGGTCGAGTCCTTGACCGGCAAGCGCTCCGTTAACGACTTTAGTCGTCCCGTTCGGATGGTCGCCGATCATCCAGCCTTCGCCGATCGAGCCTTCGGGCAGCTCCAGGCCAAAACGCTCAAGCGCGCGTCCTCCCCAGATTCTCTCTTTCATTTCCGCTTTGAATTGTAATGGATAAGGTTTAACAGTCATGGTCATCTCTCCTATGTATATATATTTATAATTCGGCGCGACCGCCCGGACAGCAAGGTACTTGATCATTCGACTCGTATCCGGACCGTCGTTCCGTTAAAACTAGAGGCGGATTTCCTACTAATAAAATATCTGTTGTCCGTAAAATCTGGAAATAGGCAAATGGATCGAAATAATGTACCTGATGTCTGTGCCGGCTGCCGAAAAAGATCGAAGTTTAGCGGATGGAACCTCTATTCGAACTTCGACGCCAGGCGACTGGTTATATCATTACGGCATCAAACGCCGGCATCGCGTTTCTCGATCGCGATCAGATACGGCGCCGTGTCCCGCTGCAGCTGGCGGTAAATAACCGCTTGCGCCTGCTTTTGCGGCAGCGCCGCTGCAAAAGCTTCGACGGCCGCAGCCTCCTCGGCACCGCCCGGATGGCCGGGATACAGCACGCAGGTGATGATACCGCCGGGGCGAAGCAGCGTCAGGGAAGCCTGCAAGGCAGCCAGCGTAGAAGAAGGCTCGGTAATGACCGACTGGTCTCCGCCGCCAGGCAGGTAGCCGAGATTGAACATGACCGCCGAGATGCGCCCGGCTGCATCTGCATCAACCGCTTCTGCCATGTGGGCATGATTCCGAAGCACCAGCTTAACCCCGGCCAGCCCGCTTTTTCCCTCGCGCGCTGCGGCGTCAAGCCTTGCCCGGGTCCTATCCAGCGCCTCCTGCTGGATATCGAAGGCATAGACCGTTCCATTTGCACCGGCAATGCCTGCCAGGGCGAGAGTATCTACGCCGCCTCCGGCCGTGGCGTCAATGACGGTGTCACCCGGAGCGGTGCGCTCGGCAATCCATTTGTGAGCCATGCTGAGCACGGATAAAAAGCCCATCTTTACCCCTCCGCCCGCCAAAGCTTGCCCTGCCATGTATCGCGGCGCCGAAGCTCGTTATCGAAGGCGTTGAGCACTTCCCACTTCCTCATGCTCCACATCGGGCCGATGAGCAGCTCGCGGGGAGCATCCCCCGTCAGCCGGTGCACGACCATCTCCGGCGGCAAAAGCTCCAGCGTGTCAACGACCAGCTTTACGTATTCGTCCTGCTCCAGGAACCGGAGCAAGCCGGCTTCGTATTGCTTGACCATCGGCGTTTTTCGCATGAGATGCAGCAGGTGGATCTTAATGCCCTGAACGTCCATCCTCGATACTGCTCGTCCGGTAGCCAGCATCATTTCATGCGTTTCCTGCGGCAGACCGTAAATGATATGAGCGCATACCCGGATGCCGCGCTCCCGGAGCCTGCGTACCGCATCGAGGTAACAATCGGTATCGTGGGCCCGGTTGATGAGCTCCGACGTGGACTCGTGAATCGTCTGCAGCCCCATTTCAACCCACAGATAGGTCCGCTCGTTCAGCTCCGCCAAATAGTCGACGACGTCGTCCGGCAAGCAGTCCGGGCGCGTGGCGACCGACAGGCCGACGACTCCCGGCTGCTGAAGGATAACCTCGTAATATTCGCGCAGCTCCTCTACGGGCGCGTACGTATTCGTATAGGCCTGAAAATAGCCGATATAACCGGCTTCCGGCCATTTCCGGTGCTGGCGGTCGCGGATCGTATTAAACTGGGTGACGAGATCGTCGCGCCTGCTTCCGGCAAAGTCACCCGATCCGCGCGCGCTGCAAAATGTACAGCCGCCCTTGGCGATGGTGCCGTCGCGGTTCGGACAGGTGAAGCCGGCATCGAGCATGACCTTGAATATTTTTCCGCCGAATTGCTTTCGCATTTCGTAATTCCATGTATGAAATCTTTTGTCGCTCCACAGCAGCGGCTTGGACGATGCTTTAAGATCGATCATCGTTTTCCCCTTCTTTTAAGACTTGCCACCTATATTTTAACGAAAAACAAGCCGAAAAGCCATGATTGTCGCAGTCTTACCTCAGGAATGTTCGGAAATCGCTTACATCTGGAAATTATTTTTGTTTTTTATCTTTTTGGGCTTGCGTAACCTGACATGAGGTGTTATATTAAAAGTGCGACAAGACAACAAATAAACCTGACATAGCCCATTTGAACCTGAAGTCATGAAACGTCGATTAAATGGAAATACTGTTAAAATAAATCGATGAGGTGATGTGAGATGAATACGAGTGCAAAAATCCCGCATGGCGATGAAAGAATTACAGTTGAGCTGACTGTTAAGGAATTAATGGCGCTGACAGGTGTGCGTTTTCATAATAACCACAGTGTGGAAGTGTCCGCACGCAAGAAGATCAACGAGGTGCTGTTCGAAGCGTATGAGCGCGATCAGCGCGATAACGGCCCGATCCCATATCAGCTGCTTTCTTAGTTTCACGCTAAGCGGCACTGCCATCCATAAGAAGAAAGCCGCAGCCGGACATGGCCGCGGCTTTTTTCTCTTTACTTTGAAGGCATTCTTGGGCACAATAAGGACTAGTTTGGTTCATGCAAAGGAAGAGATACGTTCTCTTGTATACGAATTGGAGGAAATACAGCTTATGCGTTTAAGAGGCAGAAAAGGAATCCGTGAAAGCTTGGAGGCCCAGAAGGAGCTTGTCGTACTCGACGCCGAGCCCCATAAAGGGAAATGGCGCGAGTTTTTCGGCAACGATAACCCGATCTACGTGGAGCTAGGCATGGGGAAGGGACGTTTCATCAGCCAAATGAGCGCCCGCTACCCGAACGTCAATTTCATTGGCGTCGACATGTATGACGAGCTGATTCGCCGCGCAAGCGAAAAGGCACGCCTGGTATGGGAACAGAAGGGCGAGTCAAGCCCTCCGAATCTGGCGCTGCTGCGCGCCAATATTGAAGGCATCGAGACAATGTTCGCCCCTGGCGAGCTCGAGCGCATCCATTTGAACTTTAGCGACCCGTGGCCGAAGGCAAAGCATGCCCGCCGCAGGCTGACGCATCCGCGTTTTGTCGCCAAATACATCGAGCTGCTGAATGAGCGCGGAGAGATTCATTTTAAGACGGACTCTCAGTCGTTGTTCGAATTTTCGCTTAACAGCTTTGCTGAGATGGAACTCGTTATGCGCAACATTTCGCTTCATCTGCATAAAGAAGGGCCGCGGGAGGACCTTGTGTTTACGGAATACGAGATGAAGTTCATGGAGAAAGGTCAAAATATTTACCGTGTCGAAGCCGTCATCGGCTCCGAGGCGCTCCGGCAGCACCGCCAGGCGAAGCAGGAAAAATCGCTGAGGGAAGAAGCCGCGGCAGGCTCCGAGACTTTCGGCAGCGAGGACACGGAAGACTAGACTAATTAACGCCCGCCGCTGAGCCGATCCAGAAATAATGGACCGCAAGCGCGGTTGCCGTCCCGATCACGGCGCCTGCAACCACGTCGGATGGATAATGCAGGCCCAAATACATGCGCGACCAGCCGACCGAGACGCCTATTACAAGCCCAAGCGGGAGTAAAAACATAAACAAGGCGCCGCTTGTCAGCAGGATCGGCATCAGCCAGGCGAAAATCGCGGTCGTATGTCCGGAAGGAAAGGACGAGTCCACAAGAGGCTTAGGACATGTATGGACGTGAGTCATGGCCTGATACGGCCGCAATCTTTTGAACTTTCTCTTTACGATGGCCACAGGCAGGTGACTTATAATGACCGCGGTCAGGCACTGCCAGCCGGTCATGCTCCAGGGAGCCGGCGCCAAAAGCGCATACAGCAGAGCGGTTGCCAGCGTAAAAGTTGCGCCTCCCATATGTGTGACCGTACTGAACCACCGGCCCAGCAGCCGGTGACCCTTTCCCCCCACAGGCCTCCGATTCGCCCATATGAGCACCCTCTGCTCATTCGTTTTTAGCCAGCCTATCATTCTCTCCATAGCTGTCATCCTCCTCGGGGTGGCTGCTTTTTTTATTTTCTTTTAAACATCATAGCACCTTATTGTAAGGGGGACGTAAACTCGCAAAAATCCCGATATAAAATTTCGGTTATTAAAATCTTCTCATTAGAGGGGTCCATTAAATTCTTCTCATTATAAGAAGTGAAACACCGCCCCGAAAATTTTTGTTTAATAACTGGCCTATGATGGTAAAACTGTAATGGACAACATTTGCGGCGGTTAGAAGGCGGCGCAGCCCGCGTCAGAACTGTCAAAAATACGAATAATGTCGGACAAGCCGGCATATTTCTGAAGAGTCACATATATGCTCGTTGTTTGTAGAAACATATTCGAACCTTTTATCGTAAATAAGGACGTAAGTTCTAAATTTTCAGTAAACGGTTGAAAATAAGGCTGAACAGCCGTAAAAGGAGGTAAGGTGACCATTCCTGTGACATGCAAGCGTTTTTCTGCCAAGATTAAGCGTAATCGAGTCATATTGGGCTTTTGACAAAGCGGTACTTTCCGTGGAGAATCAGTTATGTTCGCAAGGCGTTTCCAGAAAAGCGCTTATACAAAGAGAGAATATACAAGAAAGCAAAAAAATGGGGTCTTAAGGGGGCAGTACCGCATGTTCAATACGATCATGTTCGTGGTTCAGATTTTGTTCGCCATACTAGGCGTGTACCAGTTGTTCTTGACGTTTTTCGGATGGCACCGCAAAAAAGAGGATCTTTCCCACAAGCCAAAAAAATCATTCGCCTTGCTGATCGCGGCCCATAACGAAGAACAGGTCGTCGGCGCTTTGATCGAAAACTTGCTGAAAATGAAATACCCGCGGGAGCTGTATGACATATTTGTAATTTGCGATAACTGTACGGACGGTACGGTTAACGTTGTAAAAAGCTATGAGGGCGTCTACGCCTGCGTCCGTGAAAATCCGGCGCAGCGCGGCAAGGGCTATGCCGTCGAGTGGATGCTGAAAGAGCTTTGGAAAATGCCGAAAAGCTACGACGGCGTTGCGATTTTTGATGCCGATAACCTCGTAGCCACCGATTTCCTGCAGTACATGAACAATGATTTGATTAACGGGCATCAGGTGATTCAAGGTTACCTGGATACAAAAAACCCGAACGACTCCTGGGTCAGCTCGGCCAATGCGATCAACTACTGGTTCTGCAACCGGCTATGGCAGCTGCCGCGCACGAATCTGGGGCTGGCCAACTTCCTCGGCGGAACCGGCATGTGCTTCGACGCAAAGCTGCTGAAGGAAATGGGATGGGGCGCGACGAGCCTCGTAGAGGACCTGGAGTTTACGATTCGCTGCATTCAGAGAGGCATCTATCCGAAATTCAACTTTGAAGCGAAGGTGTTCGACGAGAAGCCGATCACGTTCCAGGCTTCCGCCCGCCAGCGTCTGCGCTGGATGCAGGGGCATTTCGACGTCACCCGCAAGTACATGCTGCCGGTGCTGTGGCAGGGCATCAAGGAACGCAGCTGGACGAAGATCGATGCGGCTTTGTACGTATTCAACGCCTATAATTATTTGGCCGGCTTTTTTATCGCGGCGATTATTTGGGGAGACATCGCCTTGTCGGGCGGAGACAACGTAACGTCCGTATACAATCTGCTGCCGGTATGGCTGAGCGTACCTTACATGGCATACATTCTGGTGCAGATTCCGCTTTCGATGTATTTGGCGAAGGTGTCCTGGAAGCTGTATCTGCGGATCCCGACGTTCCTGCTGTTCACTTTGTCCTGGTGGCCGATCACGGTGCATGCTTTCTTCACGCAAAACAACAAGAAGTGGAGCCATACGCAGCATACCCGCGTAATCCGCCTGGAAGAAGTTCAAAGCAAGCAGCTTTAAGACGCAGCCTTCAGCGCCGGCAGGCGCCGAATAAAATTGCGAGTGGGCGGTTGACACTGCTTTGGCGGCTATGGTATAGTAGCACGGTAACATTTCACTGAAAATTCATGACGCACAAGCAGAAGCACCCGCTTCTCACCTCCCGGCGCAGGCTGGTTGGTTCGCGATAATCGATTGGTCATTCCATTGTTTCAAACGAAATAATGATTTGGCATAAATGTACGGTTATGAGATGCGGGTTCTTGCGAACCCGCATTTTTTTATTGTGTGAGTACATGAAACAGACCATTTTGGAGGTGGCACGTTATTAGCAGAGAACATCAAATCAATGATGAAATCCGGGCCAGAGAAGTACGTTTAGTCGGAGCTGAAGGGGAGCAAATCGGCATCAAGCCGATTCGCGAAGCGCTGCAGCTTGCAATCGATCTTAATCTGGATCTGGTGAACGTTGCTCCGACGGCCAAGCCGCCGGTATGCCGCATCATGGACTATGGCAAATTCCGCTACGAGCAGCAGAAGAAAGAGAAGGAAGCCCGCAAAAACCAGAAAATTGTCGACGTGAAGGAAGTATGGTTCCGCGCCAACATCGACGAGAACGACTACCAGACGAAATTCCGGAATGTCGTTAAGTTTCTGAATGAAGGCGACAAGGTTAAAGCTTCCGTCCGCTTCCGCGGCCGTGAAATTGCCCACGCATCGCTGGGACAGAAGATTTTGGACCGTCTCCAGCAAGAGGTTGCCGAATTATGCAGCGTTGAGCGCGCTCCGAAGCTGGAAGGCCGGAGCATGATTATGATTTTGGCACCGAAAACAAACAGCTAACAACTGGATTACGACTATTAAGGAGGATAACTGTTATGCCTAAGATGAAAACTCACAGCAGTCTGAAAGACCGCTTCAAAATTACCGGTACTGGTAAAGTAAAACGTTACAAAGCTTACCGTAACCACTTGCTTTCGCACAAATCCGGCCGTCAAAAACGCGTACTTGCTGGCCAACCGCTTATGGCTGCCGGCGACGTTCGCCGTCTGCAGCAAGGCCTTGCTAACTTGAAATAGTAGTTCGTTATTTATAAACAAAATCAAACCACAGGAGGTTTCCACACATGGCAAGAGTGAAAGGCGGCTTTGTCCGCACTCGTCGTCGTAAAAGAATTCTAAAGCTGGCTAAAGGTTATTTCGGTTCGAAGCATCGCCTGTTTAAAACCGCGAAGGAGCAAGTAGGCAAGTCCCTTATGTACGCTTACCGCGACCGTCGCAACAAAAAACGCGACATCCGCAGACTGTGGATCGTTCGTATCAACGCGGCTGCCCGCACTAACGGTCTTTCGTACAGCAAATTGATGCACGGCCTGAAACTTGCCGGCGTTGAAGTAAACCGTAAAATCCTTGCTGACCTTGCAGTTAACGATATCGCTTCGTTCAACTCGCTGGCAGGCATCGCCAAAGAAAAAGTTAACGCCTAGGCGTTATAAGACAGGGGCTGTTCCCATTGGGGACAGCCCCTTTTTTTGCGTTTGACGGCTTGCGGCGTTTTCATGCAGTGAACCTCATCCTATCAATGCGGTAACCGCACAAATATATTTATAGAGTACAAACAAACAGGCATCTCCCGACGATCCCGAATATGCTGTAGGACAACGGGAAAGGAGGGATTTTGCATGCGAAACGTTTCCAAAAAGGATGTTCGGAAACTGGTCGGCAAATCCATTTATGCAGTTCGCCGCGACGGCTCTGTCGTTACCGGAAAGCTTGTTCGGATCAGCCGGAATAAACTGGTTCTGGCACCGCTCAAAAAAGATAAAGGCAAGGTCGTTAAAACAAATGCGATATTGCCGCTTGTATTGTTCGACCTGCTGGCCATCGGCACGTTTTGGGGAGGCGGCTTCGGCTGCTGCGGCGGCTTCGGAGGCGGCTTTGGTGGCGGATTCTGCGGCTGCGGCTGCGGCGCTCCAATCGGCAAATGCTTCAAGGGCGGCTACGGCGGCTACGGCGGAGGTTACGGCGGCTATGGCGGAGGCTACGGGGACTTTTATTAATTAACTAATGGCGGGTGCCGGATTTCTACTCGGCTATTATAGCGGGGCCAGCGGCTTAAGCAGCTCGTAGCAGCGAAGCTCCGGGACATAACGGACGGTTTGGTAACCAAGCTTGTTGTACAGCTGATGCGCTTTGCCGTTAACTTCATCCACGAACAGCCTTGCGACTTTGCAGTGGCTCGCTTGTCCGTAGGCCTCGCTATAGGCCATTAGTTTTTTGCCCCAGCCTCGGTTTCTATGTGCGGGGTGCGTAACCATCATATCGAGATACAGCACCTCGCCCATCACTTCGAAATGGAGGAAGGAGACCGGCGCGCTTTTTTTGGACAAGGCTGCTACATAAGTGACGCCTCGCCTGAACCGCTTCGGCAGCTCGCGGATCGTCTGGGCGTCATGCTGATGCACGGTATGGGAAAGCGGGATCAGCTCGGTCCGGATCAGGCGGAGCAGCTCGGCCTGGTCGTACCTTGGATCGTACAATCGGATCATGTCATCATTCCGTTTCTGCGGCGCATAGCAAAATAACGCTGCATGAATTTGCCGAAAAGGGGCTAAACTAGTATATGTGCCAAGGGCGCCGCTTGCGCCTGCTTCCTTTTTGAGGAAGAGTTGTTTATGGTCCTTGACGAACCTGAATTCTGGGCATATAATAAAAGAAGTCTTATCTACCACGTACCGGTTAAAGCGTCATGTGGTAAATACACAATCGGCAATGATGAGGACGAAGTGCTAAGGGCTCTTTTGATCAGAGAGCGGACAGATTAGCTGCAACTGTCGCCAAAATCCCTTTTCTACGAGCTCACCTCGGAGCTGTTCCCTTGAAAAGCAACAACGAATGCTGTTGCGTATTAGGGGGAATCGCAGGGCAAGCGTTACAGTGCCAACGGTAATGAACGATCGTGCACGCGTTCTTACCTGTTGAGGTTATGCATCGGGAGATGCGTAACGAATTTGGGTGGTACCACGGAAGATCAACCTTTCGTCCCTCTTCGCTTCAAGTAGAAGCGGGAGGAACGAAAGGTTTTTTTGTTTTTTTTGAGAGGAGGATGACTAATGGTAACGCAAGACGCAACACGGAAGTCAAAAGAAGAATTGAAGGAAAGGCTCTCGAAGCCTGAGGTCATATCTGGTTCGGAGATCCTGCTACGCAGCTTGCTGCTGGAGGACGTCGATTGCGTATTCGGCTACCCGGGCGGAGCGGTATTGTACATTTACGACGCGATGCACGACAATCCGGATTTTAACCACGTCCTGACGCGCCACGAGCAGGGAGCGATTCACGCAGCGGACGGCTATGCCCGCGCAAGCGGCAAAGTTGGCGTATGTATCGCAACTTCGGGTCCTGGGGCAACGAATCTGGTGACGGGCATCGCCACGGCTTACATGGATTCCGTCCCGTTGGTCGTCATTACGGGCAACGTCATTTCGACCCTGATCGGAAGCGACGCTTTCCAGGAGGCCGACATTACGGGCATCACGATGCCGATTACGAAGCACAGCTATTTGGTTCGCGACGTAGCGGATCTGCCGCGCGTCATTCATGAAGCCTTCCACATTGCCAATACAGGCCGCAAAGGCCCGGTTTTGATCGATATTCCGAAAGACGTATCGGCAGCCAAAACGCTGTTCAAGCCGGTTAAGGAAGTAAGCATCAGAGGCTACAATCCGACCGTATCGCCTAACAAAAATCAGGTGGATAAGCTGATCAAAGCGATCGAGCAGGCGGAACGCCCGATTATTCTCGCCGGCGGCGGCGTCGTTTACTCCGGGGCGCATGAAGAGCTGCTGGAATTCGTCACGAAGACGCAAATTCCGATTACGACTACTCTGCTTGGCCTTGGGGCGTTCCCGAGCGGCAACGATTTGTGGCTCGGAATGCCGGGCATGCACGGTACGTATACGGCGAATACGTCCATCCAAAACGCGGATCTGCTGATCAATATCGGCGCACGCTTTGACGACCGCGTCACGGGCAAGCTGTCCGGCTTCGCTCCGCTCGCGAAGATCGTCCATATCGATATCGATCCGGCTGAGATCGGCAAAAACGTGCCGACCGACATTCCGATCGTAGGCGACGTTAAGACGGTTCTTCAGGTTGCTAACCAGCTGGCGAAGCCGGCTGCCAAAGCGGACGCTTGGCGTGCGCAGCTGAAAGCATCCTCTGCCGAGTATCCGTTCAGCTACACGGATTCCGAAGACGAGCTGAAGCCGCAATGGGTTGTTGAGCTGATCCACGAAACGACGAACGGCGACGCAATCGTAACGACCGACGTAGGCCAGCACCAAATGTGGGCGGCCCAGTACTACAAATTCAATAAGCCGCGTTCCTGGGTAACCTCCGGCGGCCTCGGCACGATGGGCTTCGGCTTTCCGTCCGCTATCGGCGCGCAAATGGCCAACCCTGACAGGGTTGTCGTTTCGATCAACGGCGACGGCGGCATGCAGATGTGCGCTCAGGAGCTTGCGATTTGCGCCATCAACAACATTCCGGTTAAGGTTGTCATTCTCAACAACCAGGTGCTCGGCATGGTCCGCCAATGGCAGGAGCTGATTCACGAGAACCGCTTCAGCCATATCGACCTGGCAGGCAGCCCGGACTTCGTTAAGCTAGCCGAGGCCTATGGCGTTAAAGGTTTCCGCGCTACAAACAAAGAAGATGCCCGTGCCGTTTGGGAAGAGGCGCTGAACCATCCAGGTCCTGCGGTCGTTGAATTCGTCGTTCGCAAGAATGAGAACGTGTATCCGATGGTAGCCCAAGGAAGCACAATCGACCAAATGATCATGGGGGATGCAGAATGAAAAAGCACACGATCGCAGTAATCGTCAACGATCAGCCCGGCGTTCTGCAGCGCGTATCCGGCTTGTTCGGACGCCGCGGCTTCAATATTGAAAGCATCACGGTAGGCTCCAGCGAGGAAGCCGGCTTGTCGCGTATGGTTATCGTCACTACAGGCGATGACCATACGCTGGAGCAAGTGACCAAGCAATTGTACAAGCTGATCGACGTCATCAAGGTCGTCGATCTCAGCTCGAATCCGATGGTTGCACGCGAGCTTGCGCTCATCAAAGTGAGCGCGGAGCCGGCATCCCGTCCTGAAATTCTCGGCGTCGTCGAAACGTTCCGCGCCGCGGTCGTCGATATCGGCACTCATTCCCTTATCGTACAAGTTGTCGGCGACACCGAGAAAATCGACGCAATGGTCGAGCTGCTTAAGCCGTACGGCATCCGCGAGCTTTCGCGGACTGGCGCGACTGCCCTTAACCGCGGCAACAGCAAGTAACGGCAGCAACAAAAGGTAAACATCCCGCTTTGAGCGGGAGTTTAAGGGGAGAACCGCTGCACATGCGCCATTCTCCGCTTAAACACCCGTTCAAAAGGGTTAAATTAAAGGAGGCAATTATTAAAATGGCAGTTACATTGTATTATGAAAAAGACGCCGACCAAGGCGTGCTTCAAGGCAAAACAATCGCAGTAATCGGTTACGGCAGCCAAGGCCACGCGCAAGCGCAAAACCTTCGCGACAGCGGCCTGAAAGTCGTTATCGGCCTTCGTCCGGGCAAATCCGCAGACGTAGCTAAGAAAGACGGCTTCGAAGTGCTTACAGTAGCCGAAGCTACTAAAGTGGCTGACGTCGTTCAAATCCTTCTTCCGGACGAAACGCAAGCGAAAGTATACGCGGAAGAAATCGAACCGAACCTGAAATCCGGTGCGGCTCTTATGTTCTCCCATGGCTTCAACATCCACTACGGCCAAATCGTGCCTAGCAAAGATACAGACGTATTCCTGGTTGCTCCGAAATCCCCTGGTCACATGGTTCGCCGTACGTACCAAGAAGGCTTCGGCGTTCCTGGCCTGATCGCGATTTACCAAGACGCAACAGGCAACGCAAAAGCTCTTGGCCTCGCTTATGCAAAAGGCATCGGCTGTACGCGTGCGGGCGTTATCGAAACTTCCTTCAAGGAAGAGACGGAAACCGATTTGTTCGGTGAACAAGCGGTTCTTTGCGGCGGCGCTTCCGCGCTTGTAAAAGCCGGCTTTGAAACGCTTGTAGAAGCAGGCTACGCTCCTGAAATGGCTTACTTCGAGTGCTTGCACGAGCTGAAGCTGATCGTCGACCTGATGTACGAAGGCGGACTTGCGACTATGCGCGATTCCATCTCCAACACAGCCGAGTACGGCGACTATGTAACGGGCCCGCGTATCGTTACCGAAGAAACGAAAAAAGAAATGAAACGCGTATTGGAAGATATCCAATCCGGTCGTTTCGCGCGCGACTTCATCCTTGAGAACCAATCGAACCGCGCAATGCTTACGGCTACACGCCGCAACGAAGCAGCTCACCCGATCGAGCAAACGGGCGCTCAGCTTCGTGAACTGATGCACTGGATCAAGAAGTAATAAAACCCGCAACAACGTAATAGTTTTAAAAAAACTTTGTATCCCGGTTCGCGGGCAGCGCGTGACAAAGCGTCGAGTACGTCCGTCACGCGTTCGATGCGCACCGGGATGATTTTGTTGGTGAACGACCGGAGGTGGAAGGCAAACATGCGGAAAATTTATATTTTCGATACTACGCTTCGCGACGGTGAACAATCGCCGGGCGTTAATCTGAACACGAAGGAAAAGGTGGAAATCGCGCTTCAGCTCGAGAAGCTTGGCGTAGACCGGATCGAAGCCGGCTTCCCTGCCGCATCGCCAGGCGATCTTGCAGCCGTGAATGCCGTTGCACGCGCGGTTAAGAACGCTACGATCATCGGCCTGTCCCGCTCGCGCGAGCAGGATATCGACGCTGTGCGCGAAGCGCTGCAGGGCGCGC
Source organism: Paenibacillus vietnamensis (assembly GCF_020169515.1). GTDB lineage: Bacteria > Bacillota > Bacilli > Paenibacillales > Paenibacillaceae > Pristimantibacillus > Pristimantibacillus vietnamensis. The sequence goes on from NZ_JAHMHW010000013.1 coordinate 120,898, forward strand.
AGGATCCGTGCATCCACTTGTTCCTGGCGACAAGCCCGATTCACCGCAAGCATAAGCTGCGGATGGAGAAGGAGCAGGTGCTGGAAACGGCGGAGCGCGCAATTCGTTACGCGAAGCAATATTTTGATAAAATCGAATTTTCTCCTGAGGATGCAGGCCGAACCGAGCTTGACTTCCTTTGTCAGGTGACGGATATGGCGATCAAAGCAGGCGCTACGGTCGTCAACATTCCGGATACGGTCGGCTATATGAACCCTCAGGAATTCGGCAACATCTTCAAGACGCTGAAGGAAAACGTCCCGAACATCGAGACGATTCAGCTCAGCGCGCACTGCCACGATGATTTGGGCATGGCGACGGCCAATGCGCTTGCGGCGATTTTGAACGGCGCGGACCAGGTTGAAGGCACGATCAACGGAATCGGCGAGCGCGCGGGCAACACGGCGATCGAGGAAATCGCAATGGCGCTTGCTACCCGTCCGGACTTCTTCGGCGCCCAAACGACGCTGAACCTGAAGGAAATCGCGAAGACGAGCCGTCTGGTCAGCAAGCTGACAGGGATGGTCGTTCCGGGCAATAAAGCGATCGTCGGTGCAAATGCGTTCGCCCATGAATCCGGTATCCATCAGGACGGCATGCTGAAGGAGAAAACGACTTATGAGATCATTTCACCTGATACGATCGGTCTGAAGGAATCGAAGCTGGTGCTCGGCAAGCACTCCGGCCGCCATGCGTTCCGCGAGAAGCTGATCGATCTCGGCTATGAGCTGGAGGACGAGGCGCTGAACGCGGCGTTCGCCAAGTTCAAGGATTTGGCTGACCGCAAGAAAAACGTCAGCGACGAGGATCTGTACGCGATGCTGGAGGAAAAGCTGATCGACTCGCCGGAGGTATTTGCCTTGGAAGCGATTCAGGTAAGCTACGGCAATCAATCGACGCCGAGCGCATCGGTTCGCATCCGCAAAGCCGAAGGCGCGGTTGTGGAGGAAGTCGCCATCGGCAACGGTTCGGTAGACGCGATCTACAACGCGATCGATAAGGTGACGCAGGAGCCGGTTGAGCTTGAGGATTATTCGATCAAATCGGTATCGCAGGGCAAGGACGCGCAGGGCGAGGTGCATGTCGTGCTGAAGCAGGACGAAGTGTCCGCGACGGGACGCGGCCTTAGCACGGATATCCTTGAAGCGAGCGCTCGCGCTTATATTGACGCGCTGAACCGCCTGATCGAAAAACGCAAGTCGCCGGGCCGCCGCGATAAGATGAGCTTGATTTAACAGAATAGGGGTTGTTCGGAGAGTCCGGTCAGGACTCTCTCGAACAACCCCTATTTCGTTAAAAATCCATACAATACGTATGATCTATCGTACTGCTGCCGCTTTGGAAGCAAACCAGAAATAGGCGAAAAACGCTCCGCAGAGGACGGCAATAAAGCCAAATCCGCCGAAGATATCCAGCTTCGAGGAGTAATACCCGAATCCGAGCCCGATCAGGCTGTGCACACCGTAGAGGCCGAGCGACTGGAACGAGTCCATCGTGGCCCGCATGGACGAATCGATGCGATGATGCAAGTACCCGGAGGCAAGCGGGTCTACGATGCCGGAAAACAGAAAGACCACGAGTATCGCCGCCAGTCCCGCGTAGCTCTGCCATATCGATATTAAGAAAAAACCTAAAGTGAAAACCGCGCTCACGCACAAAAACAAGGCCCGGTAGCTGAACCGGCGCAGCAGCGCATGGGCAAGCAAGTTGCCGGGAAGCCTTAGAAACAGGAAAGCCGCGGACAATAACCCGAAGTAAAGCACGGGGACACCCAGCCGCTCTGCGTAGATTTGCCAAAACTCGTCGATGAAGCCGATGGCGGAGCCGGTCACCATGCCGGTCAGCACGACCAGACTAACGCCGGGGTTGTGTCTGAAGAAAAGCAGCGATGCCCGGACATACTCAGACATGGGGACCGCAGCTTCGGCGTCTTCTTTCTTGAACGGGGGCTCTTGCAGCGTCAGCGCAGCAAGCAGGGCGACAGCCGCACTCGCCAACGACAGGATATAGTTCAGCTCGTACCCGAATCGGTGAGCCAGCAGGCTGCCGCCTAAAGCCGCAAGCGTGGCGGACACTGCATCGAAGGCATTCAAGCGGCCTATCACTTTCTCGAAGCGGTTCTCCTTGCCGTGCGCCTGCAGCGAGTCGTACAGAAGCGCCGTTTCCGAGCCGCTGACAAACGTATTGCCGAGGCCGGCCAGGCAGACGACGGCGGCAAAATGCCAAAACTCGGTTGCAAAGAGCAGAATGGCAAACTCGGAGCAGGCCAATACGGCTCCAAGCACGAGCAGGCGCTTCCGGCTCCACTTGTCCGCCAGCACGCCGGTCGGGATTTCCAGCAGGATGATCGTAACGGCAAAAATAATTTCCGTATACACGACCTCCTGGATCGACATGCCGCGCGCTTCCCAAAACAGCCGTTCGATCACGTAAGCAGGGATAAGGCTTTGAAAAAAACGGATTGCATACAGCTTCCAAACATTATTCATGTAATTCACGTATCATACTCCTCCCGTTTATTCGGTTATTTCGTGTTTCAACCGAATAAAAGGGGGAGCACGCGTACGCGTTCAACCTTAACTGGGCGGTCTCGCAAGCGACATGGCGGAAGCTCCTTTCGTGAATGTAATTTTATTGCATCTTTTGGAAGTAATTATATTTTACGCCTAGAGAGGCTGCCCCTTCAACTTGCCATATAAAATTTAATGCCTCTATAGCCGCCGCCTATAGAGTCAATAGATTTTATATCTTTGTAATCGCCCCCGATTTATGGTACAAATGATAATAGCTTGAGAATGAAGAGGAGTGTTACTTTTATTATGGCAGACGTAAAAAAAATCGCAGTCATCGCCGGCGACGGCATCGGTCCAGAGGTCGTAGGCGAAGCGCTTAAGGTGCTCAAAAAAACCGAGGAGCTGTTCGGCTACCAATTCGAAACGGAGCACGGCTTGTTCGGCGGCATTGCGATCGACGAGAAAGGCACACCGCTTCCGCAGGAGACGCTTGACATGTGCAAACGCGCCGATGCTGTGCTTTTGGGTGCGGTCGGCGGCCCGAAATGGGACAACAATTCAAAGGAGCTCCGTCCGGAAACCGGCCTTCTCGGCATTCGCAAGGCGCTTGGCTTGTTCTCCAACATCCGTCCGGCAAACGTTTTCGATTGCCTGAAGGAAGCTTCGACGCTGAAGCCTGAAGTGCTTGAAGGCACGGACCTGATCGTCGTGCGCGAATTGACCGGCGGCATCTATTTCGGCGAGAAGTTCCGCCGCGAAGGCGCTAACGGCGAAGAAGCGGTTGATACTTGCGTATACAATGTGCAAGAGGTAGAGCGTATCGTCCGTCAAGCGTTCGATATCGCCATGACCCGCAGCAAGCGTCTGGCTTCGGTCGACAAAGCTAACGTGCTTGAAACCTCGCGCCTGTGGCGTGAAGTCGTGAACCGGATCGCTCCGGAATATCCGGAAGTCGAGCTTGAGCATGTGCTGGTTGACAACTGCGCGATGCAGTTGCTGCGCCGTCCGTCGAGCTTTGACGTTATCGTTACGGAAAATATGTTCGGCGACATTCTGAGCGACGAAGCAGCGATGCTTACGGGCTCGATCGGCATGCTGTCCTCCGCATCGCTTGGCGAAGGCAGCTTCGGATTGTACGAGCCGGTACACGGCTCTGCACCTGATATTGCAGGCCAAGGCATCTCCAACCCGATCGCTACGATCCTTTCCGTTGCGCTTATGTTCCGCCTGACATTCGGCTACCATGAAGCTGCTGCAGCGATCGAAGCGGCTGTGAAGGAAGTGCTCGATGCCGGACACCGTACGGGCGATATCGCAGTCGATAAGAGCACAGCGATCGGAACGACCGAGATGGGCGATTTGATTGTAGCTGCGATCAGAAAATAATGTCTAGATTATAATGATTATAAAATAATATTCGTTATAATATTGACTTCATTCTAGACTAGTGATACTATTTACTAGGTAAGTCACACAGATAAGGTGACACAGGCGTAAACGGCTAATTTGCCGTCCTCTTGGGGCAATAGCTCGTTTCGCGCAGAAATACAAGCCGGTTATAAGTTCAAAATTTATAAGCCTCTTGTATTTAAAAAATATTTCGGATAGGTCAAGGAGGTTTTCTGTAATGGCAGAACGTTTGGTAGGCCGCCCGGCTCCGGATTTCACGATGGAAACGGCAACAGGCAACGGTCAAGATTTCGGTACGGCATCCCTTTCGGATTACAAAGGCAAATGGTTGGTATTGTTCTTCTATCCACTGGATTTCACTTTTGTTTGCCCGACTGAAATTACAGCTTTGAGCGCTGCAGCAGCAGAGTTCAAGAAGCTTGATACAGAAATTCTTGGCGTAAGCGTAGACAGCAAACATAGCCACCGCGCTTGGATCAACACGCCGGTGAACGATAACGGCCTTGGCCAATTGGAATTCCCTCTTGCTGCCGACATCACGAAGAGCGTTGCTCGTGATTACGGCGTATTGATCGAAGAAGAAGGCATCGCGCTTCGCGGCCTGTTCATCATCAACCCTGAAGGCGAAGTACAATACCAAGTTGTTAACCACAACAACGTAGGCCGCAGCGTGGAAGAAACGCTTCGCGTACTGCAAGCTTTGCAATCCGGCGGCTTGTGCCCGATCAACTGGAAACCAGGCCAAAGCCATCTGGTTGCTAAATAATAATTGCTTACTTTTAAAAAACCCGCGCCAATTTTGGTGCGGGTTTTTGTATTTTCGGCATTTGCCAACGATTGTCTGTTTGAAAAGCAGGAATTTCGGGTATGTAAGGCGAATAACTTATCAAGATAAGAATTTATGCCTTTGAGCGTATAAAAGCGTTTGGCAAGCAGGTTGTATCCAAAACTTAAGCATATGCTTACGAAGCAGGAGGCGATCCGCCATGAGTTTTTGCTGTGGAGCTAGTATGATTGGAACCAAAGGGACGTTGAAGCATTTCCGCACACACATCCATAATGTGCCAATTATGTTCTGCCCGGTTTGTCACCGCGTGGACATTCATTATCTCATTGAAAATGAATACGAAATATTAGCCGAATATGCGCATGGCGACGGAGCCGCCGAGGTTGATTTCCAGGAGTATGTCGAGCAGGAAGGAAAGGCGCTGTTGGAAAACTGCGTAAACCATGAGAATGAGGACCCGATGGAGGTAGTCCGCAATCAAATTGACATGGCGCTGGACCTGCTTAGCTTTGCGAAGCAAATTGAGGATACGGAGTGGCAGCAGGCTTTGAAGAAACGGCTGGTCATGCTAGGCGGCAGAAGGAATAAGCTGCTGCAGCGCCGTACAATCGTTTAAGCTTTTTACAACGAATGTAGCCTCCTTTTCGGGGGCTTTTTTTATTGTCGGTGCAGTTAAAAAGTTCCGTGAAGAGCACCCCCTTAACCGAAATAACAGAAACGAATCCTACTAGTAGTGAGGTGAAGCGGTTGTTACTTGTATTGTTCAAGCGTTTCTTGAGGAAATCCGCTTCCTCGAAGGCAGAAGAGAACGAACAGAAGCTCGCTCCCGAACAATGTATTGAACTGATCCGTCAAGGTGACGATCAGCTGCGCGAGCAATTTATTTCCGATTACAGACCCTATATTCTGAAAGTGACAAGCCGCTTTTGCAAACGGTACATCGATCCGATGAGGGATGACGAATTCAGCATATCGCTGCTCGCTTTTAACGAAGCGATCGACCAATTCAACAGCAGCGCTGGAAAATCATTTATCGGATTTGCAGAAACCGTCATCCGCCGCCGGCTTATTGACTATGTCCGGAAAGAGCAAAGGCATACGCAGGTCGTGCCTTACAGTATGTTCGACTCGGAGGACGATGAGCAGCCTCAATATAATTCCGTTGAAACGAGGCAGGCGCTCACAGCGTTCGAGATTCAGCAGACGGAGGATGAACGAAAGCTTGAGATCGTGGAGCTGAATCAGGAGCTGCTGAAATTCGGCATTACGTTTACGGAGCTGGTGGAGCAGTCCCCCAAGCACGCGGACTCGAGAGCACTGCTTATCGGCATCGCAAAGACGCTGTCGGGAAATGGGGAAATGTTAACGGCTTTAAGGGAGACGTCCAAGCTGCCGGTAAAGGATCTGACCGAGAGCTGCGGAGTTTCGCGCAAGACGGTGGAGAGAAACCGGAAATACATCATCGCAATCGCACTGATCATATCGGGATCTTACCCGTTTATGCACGATTATCTGCAAATCGCAGCAGATGACCAATTTGAAAGGAAGAGGGAGGCGAGCAAATGAAACGCGGTGTCGTTATGAGCGTTAATAAGCAGCATGCAATTGTTATGACGGCGGATGGCCAATTTTTGCGAGCCCCGATTTCCGGAAAGACGCAAATTGGCGAAGAGCTCACGTTCGATGAGGAATATAAGCCTGCCCGAATCTTTAAACCGGTTTACCGGTATTCGGGCGCCGCGGCCATCGTACTGCTGCTTATGCTTCCTTTGCTGCTTTATATCGGACGGGATGCTCCTCCGGTGGTTGCTTACCTTAGCATGGATATTAATCCGAGCGTCGAGATCGGGGTAGACGAAGAGGATAAGGTAAGAGAGCTTCATGCACTGAATGAAGACGGCGAGAAAATCATTCAAGGCCTGGATTATAAAGGGATGAAGGTAGAGGTTGTGGCGGCATCGATCCTTCAGCGGGCGAACGTCTCGCATTATTTGGATACGCCCAATAAAGAGATCTTTATTACTAGCGTGATCCTAAACGGCCAAACCGGGTTGACCCTTGACTATGAATCGATTTTGGCGAAAAAAGTCGACGAAGCGATCCGCAGCCTGCTGGCGAAGCTTTCCGGTGAAGCTGCCAGCGCTAATGTAACGACCTTGTCCGTACCATACGAGGTGCGCGATGCCGCAGCCGCGAATGGAATATCGTCAGGGAAAATGGCCCTGTATCTGATGGCGAAAGCGGAGGGCTACATGCTTGAGCTCGAGCAGATCCAGCAGCAATCGATCACGAAGGTGACCGAACCGATCGGCGGGGTGAAGGCGATCGTGGAGCAAGCGGAGTATACTAGCAAAGAAAAGCTGAAGGAGCTTGTCGAAAAAGAGAAGCAATCGAGCTGGCAGAACGGGAATGGGGATGCCGGCAAGGCGACTCCCGAGGCTACTGCGGCGACCAAGCCGGTGAAGACGGAGAAGCCTGAGAAAACGGCTGTCAGCAATTCCGTCAAGACGAATAACGGAAAAGGTACAGCCAAGCCGTCCGTTACAAGTAAGCCGGCTGCGGGATCGAAGCAGGACGACAAGAAGGACGAAAAGGAGAAGTGGAAGGACCGCTTCAAGTCCGATGACGAAGACGATAACGACGGCTGGAAGGACAAGATACAGGACGACGATTGGCTTAAACGATGGTCTGAATGGCGGAAATGGTACCTCAGCAACAACAACGGTAACGATGACGACCGCAAAGATGATAAACAGAGCGATGAAGATCGCGATGACGACAATAATGACAATAGTAACGATAATGACAGCGACCAGAACAAGGACGATGGAAAGGACGATGATAAAAAAAAACGTGACTCCGGGGATAACGGAAATCCGCACAGCGACAAAAGCGACAAAGGAGAAAAGAATAGCCGGGAAAAGCGTGACGATTAGATAAAAGAAAAAAACGGTTCGGTAAGCGCTTGTACGTACAACTTCGTGAGTATGGGGCCGCAGCACTAGACGGCCGCACGGATGTCTTTAAGCCTAAATCCCGTACAAATTTCGACAGTATTTCCGATTGACAGTGCTTGTAAACTCCCCCTATGATTAGTAGTAACTATTGCCGTTTGTCTATAGATGTTGCCGGGGAGGAGTACATGATGCAGGTCATTCGAAAGCGCTATTTCCCGGCGCTTGCCGAGTATGTTCGAAGTGGAAAGGAAGCGTCCCTGTTTCATGCAAGCGAGCTTGGCAAAGAGCTGTACGGTATAAATCCGGAGGAAATTATCGCGGTTCACGAAGAATGTATACAGTCGCTGGCAGCCAATGTCGATTCGGATGAAGCGATTAGGCTGTATAATCGTTCTTTTGTTTTTTTAATGGAAATTATGGTGGCCTGCCGGTTTCGTTTGGACCCTGAGCAGTCTGCCGACCAAAGATTTACGGAAATGCGGGAAATGCTGTTTCGATCCAACCGTTCGTTCGAAATGGTCAAGAATAAATATGAAAATGTTCTGCAGCATATGGACAGCGGTATTGCATTATTCGACAGCGACGGCATATTATCGTTCATCAACGTGCAGATGGCTAAGCTGCTCGACATTCCCCGCAAAACCTTGATCGGCTGTAACATCAGGGAAATTCTTCGGCATCCGCAGCTATCCCGAAGCACAAAACGGACACTGCTCCGGCTTTATAAGGAAATGTTCCTTATGCACAGCAAGTACTACGAGTTCCAGCATAAGGACGGCAAGCATCTGCTTGTTACGGTTACATACGGGGATCAATTGGACGGGGATTTTTTATTTAGCGTCAAGGACGTATCGGAATACAAGCAAATCGAGCAGACCGCGCTCCAGAACGATAAGCTTGCGATGCTTGGCAAAATCGCGGCGGCGATCGCGCACGAAATCCGGAACCCGCTTACAAGCATAAGGGGATTCATCCAGCTGTTGCGCCCTTATTTGCTTGAGGTAGGGAAAGAAGAGTATGCGCGTATTATTTTGACGGAAATCGACCGGGCCAATGATATCATCTACGAGTTTCTGAATTCGTCGAAGCCGTCGGCGCCTATGAAGCAGCTGGTGCGCATCGACCACATTATCAAGGAAGTCGTACTGCTGACGGAAAGCGAAGCGTTAATGCGCAATTGCGAGATCAAGGTGGAAAGCTATTGCCCGGATAATCTCGTATCGATTGACGTCAAGCAGGTGAAGCAGGTTATTCTGAACATCGTCAAGAACTCGCTGGATGCCATCGAGGAAATCCAGGGAGAACGCAGAGGCCTGATCGAAATTACGATTAGGCGCGAAGGGCAGTTTGTTGGCATTTTAATTAAGGACAACGGCAAAGGCATGGAGAAATCGACGATGAACAGGCTGTTTGATCCGTTTTTTACGACGAAGCAAGCCGGAACGGGCTTGGGGCTGTCCGTCAGCTACCGGATCGTGCGCAATCATAATGGAACGATCCGGGTAGACAGTCAAGCGGGCGTAGGAACGGAGTTTATTATTTATTTGCCATTAGCCGAATAAAGGATTAGAATCGGGGTAAAAACAACCCGATTCTTTTTTTTCATCATGGGTACAGTGAGGAGTTGCTAGCGATGAGCGTACTATTTACATACGGAGCCCGGGCTGCCGAGCAGGCGGTGCCGGATGCCGTCGTGCGGTTTGTAGGCATAGAAGAGCTTGGTGCCGGCGGCCCGGCGGCGGCGCCGATCGTGCAGCCGCAAATCGACGAAGCTGTTCGCGGTTTGTATGCCAGAGGTCTGTTTAAAGGGGAAACGGAGCAAACGGAAACCGTTTCCACACTAGGGCTATATCCCGCTGCTCATATCGTCTTTGCGGGGATCGGTCAGGAAGGCGGAGCGACCGGCCTTCGCCTTGCCGCTGCCGCGGCGGCGAAGGCGTTGAAAAAGCTGCGTGCGGGCACGGTTCAAGTTCTTTTGCCGGAGCAGCTGATCCGTGATATCAACGGCGGTATCGGTGCGGAGCGGGCTGCACAGGCGTTAACGGAAGGTCTGCTGCTGGCCGTTCATACCAGACAGCCGCTTAAGCGGGAGCAGAAGGAACGTTTTTCGCTGCAGGAGGTAGCTTTTGTGCCGCAAGGGGCGTCCGCCGGCGATCAAGCCGCGTGGGAAAGCGGAATAGCAAAAGGACAACTGTATGCGGAAGGCGTCAGCTTCGCAAGGGATTTGACCAATCTGCCGGGGAATGACCTCACGCCCGAGCGGCTGGCGTTCCACGCAGAGGAGCTTGCGCATGAGCTTGACCTGGAAATCGAAGTTGTCGACGAGTGGAGCGCGGCGGAGCAGCAGATGGGCGGCTTGCTCGGCGTAGGTCAAGGCAGCATCAATCCGCCGAGGATGATTGTCATTCATTATAAAGGAAACCCGAATTCGGAGGAAACATGGGGCCTGATCGGCAAGGGGATTACCTTTGATACCGGAGGCATCTCTTTGAAGCGTGCCGAGGGGATGCAGGAAATGATTTCGGATATGGGCGGGGCTGCCGCTGTACTCGGGGCAATGCGGATTATTGCTTCGGCGAAGCCCGCAGTCAACGTGGTTGCGGTCGTTCCGACAGCCGAGAATATGCCGTCCGACCGGGCGCTTAAGCCGGGAGACGTGCTGCGGACGATGAGCGGGCATACGGTCGAGGTCGTCAATACCGATGCGGAGGGCAGGCTGGTGCTTGCCGACGGGCTGACGACGGCGATTACCCGCGGCGCGACTAAGCTTGTAGACGTTGCAACGCTGACCGGAGCGGTCATGGTTGCGCTCGGAGTAGAGGCGACCGGCGCCGTTACGAATAACGACGATCTTCTGAAGCAGGTGCTCGGGGCTTCCGAACGTTCCGGAGAGCGCATTTGGCCGCTTCCTGCTTATCCGGAGTACAAGAAGCTGATCCGGAGCGATGCGGCGGATCTGAAAAACAGCGGGGGCCGCTATGCGGGGACGATTACCGGAGGGCTGTTTATCGGTCATTTTGCCGAAGGGCTGCCTTGGGTGCATCTGGATATCGCCGGCACGGCGTTTCTGGATTCCTCCAGGGGCTGGGAACCGAAGGGGGCCACGGGCGTTATGGTCCGTACGCTGGCCGAGCTGGTATTGCATCGGGAGTAAGTCCGGACGACGGCCGGGGCGTCATTACTGCGGCCGCGGAAGGCGCAGCGCTTAAGCAGATTTGAGAATCGGAGGAGCTGTTCATGACATACGAGGAAGTGATGCAGGAGCTCGAGCGTCTCGGCACGGAGCAGACGAAGATGACCTTTATTCGCCACGGGGCGATGGAGCCGTTCTTCGGTGTGCGGGTCGGCGATTTGAAGAAGCTCGTGAAGCCGGTCAAAAAGGATCAGGAGCTGGCGCTGAGCCTGTACGAGTCCGGAAACAGCGATGCGATGTACTTGGCCGGTCTGACGATCAATCCCAAAACGGTATCGAAGGAAACGCTCCGGCAATGGGCCGACCGGGCGTACTGGTATATGCTCGCCGAATATACCGTCGCGGGCGTGGCCGGCGAAAGCCGGTATGCGCGGGAGCTGGCGCTGGAATGGATCGATTCGCCCGATGAGATGAAGGCGGCCTGCGGCTGGAGCACCTATGCGAATTATTTATCGGTCACCCCGGACGAAGAGCTGGATTTAGAGGAAATCGGCGGCCTGCTGAGACGGGTGAAGGAAACGGTTCATCAAGAGAGGAACCGGGTCCGGTATACGATGAACGGTTTTGTCATTGCGGCAGGCATCTATATCGATGCGCTTCGCGAGACAGCGGAAGCGGTCGCCGAAAGAATCGGCAAGGTGCATGTGGACGTAGGCGATACCGCTTGCAAAGTGCCGCTTGCGGCCGAGTACATCGGCAAAGCCGTGAAGATGGGCAAAACAGGCGTCAAGAAAAAAACGTGCATTTGCTGACGGCAAATGCGCGTTTCGCGCCGCCGCCGCTTGGATGCGGCGGCGTTATTTTTTTGCAGAAAACCGCAAGTCCAATGACGCCTTCCTTCGAAAATGGGGTTATACTGATTAAAGCAAGCACAAATTTGAGAACGGCAATCAATGCTTGAAATGGATGAATTCGATGCCAATATGATTATAGAAGGCAAGCATGATATGTACTAAAATAAAAAGAAGTTATGGAGCCAAAAGATTTTTTGAATAGGGCAACAGGCAAGACGGCGCATGTATGAGCAGGCGCGCCTTAGAAAATAATAGGATGGCAATGAATAGAGAGGGTGGAATTTTCTGCAATGAGCATCCATGATGAGCGAAATTATTCGCCTTGGCAAAGCTACTATGGTCCCAATCTGGGGTATGTGCAGGAGCAATACGAACGCTTTTTGACTGATCCGAATTCGGTGGAAGCATCGCTTCGCGAGCTTTTCGTACGGTTTGGCGCACCTCCTTCCGATACGGTCGGAAAGGGAGCTGCAAGCAAGCCGAGCGCACAGCCTGCTGCGGCTGCAGCCGTAACCGGTTCAATTGATGCAAATATGTTGAAGAAGGTCGTAGCTGCCCATCAGCTCATGCTGAACATCCGCAGATACGGCCATTTAGCTGCGGATATAGACCCGCTTGGCTTAAGCCCCGAGGCGGATACGAAGCTGCTGGAGCCGGAAACCTTCGGCCTGACGCAGGCGGATTTGACGTCTATTCCGGCATCGCTTATTTGGGAAAATGCTCCGGCATCGATCTCGAACGGCTGGGAAGCGATTTCCCGTCTGAGAGAAATCTATTCGCGTTCCGCCGCTTACGAATTCACGCACATCCATGACGAGAACGAGCGCAACTGGCTTCACCGCCAAGCGGAATCCGGTTCGTTCCCTGCCCCGCTTTCGGCAAGGGAGCGCTCCGCGCTGCTTGAGCGGCTCATGGAAGTCGAATTTTTCGAAAACTTCCTGCACCGTACATTTGTCGGCCAGAAGCGCTTCTCCATCGAGGGCGTCGACATGCTTGTTCCGGTTCTGGACGAGATCGTCCGCGCAGTCGCGCATGATGGGGCAAGCCACATTCTGATGGGCATGGCTCACCGCGGCCGTTTGAACGTGCTGGCCCACGTGCTCGGCAAGCCGTACGAGAAAATTTTCTCCGAGTTCCACCACGCGCCTAACAAAGAGCTGATTCCTTCGGAAGGCTCCATGGGCATTAACTACGGCTGGACGGGAGATGTGAAATACCATCTCGGCGCAGACCGCGCCGTGAAGGAAGGCGAAACGGTCCGCGCAAGACTGACGCTTGCGAACAACCCGAGCCACCTTGAATTCGTAAATCCGATCGTAGAGGGCTTTACCCGCGCGGCACAAGAGGATCGCAGCAAGCCGGGCATGCCTGTGCAGGATTTGGCCAAAGCCGTTACAATCTGCATCCACGGGGACGCTGCTTTTATCGGCGAAGGCATCGTAGCCGAAACGCTGAACTTCAACAAGCTGCAGGGCTACCGCAACGGCGGCACTCTGCACATTATTGCCAACAACCGCCTGGGCTTTACGACGAACAGCGTCGACTCCCGTTCGACGCATTACGCAAGCGACCTGGCCAAAGGTTTTGACATTCCGATTGTGCACGTGAATGCGGATGAGCCGGAAGCATGCCTTGCCGCTGTCCGTCTCGCCTGCGAATACCGTCTGCGCTTCAATAAAGGTTTTGTCATCGATCTGATCGGCTACCGCCGCTTCGGCCACAACGAGATGGACGACCCGGAAGTAACGCAGCCGCTTATGTACGCCAAGGTGAAGAAGCACCCTACGGTCAGCACGCTCTACAGCGAAAAGCTGAAAGGCGAGAAGGCGTTATCCGAGGAGCAAGTCTCCGAGCTGCGCGACCGGGTGAACGGCAAGCTTCAAGCCGCTTATGACGCAATGAAGGCGAACGAAGGCAATCCGCAGGTTCGCGTCGAACTGCAGCAGAACATTGTCCCTGCAGCGGAGGAAGCCCGCACGGCAGTACCTCTGGAAACGCTGCGCGAAATCAACCTGGAGCTTCTGAACCGTCCGGAGGGCTTCACGGAATATACGAAGCTTCAACGGATCTTGCAGCGCCGAGCTTCCGGGTTGAACGACGGCGAGAAGATCGATTGGGCGCATGCCGAGGCGCTTGCGTTCGCGACAATCTTGGCGGACGGCACGCCGATCCGTCTCAGCGGACAGGATTCGGAGCGCGGAACGTTTGCGCACCGCCACATTATGCTGAACGACAACGCCAATGCGGATAAGTTCTCGCCTCTGCACATGCTGCCGCAAGCGAAAGCATCCTTCGCCGTTCATAACAGCCCGCTGTCGGAAACGGCCGTGCTTGGCTTTGAATATGGCTACAATGTGTTCGCGCCGGAAACGTTCGTCATTTGGGAAGCGCAGTACGGCGACTTTGCCAACGTTGCACAGGTTATTTTCGACCAGTTCATTTCGGCGGGACGCGCAAAATGGTCGCAGAAGTCCGGCGTCGTCATCTTGCTGCCGCACGGCTACGAAGGCCAAGGACCGGAGCACTCGAGCGCAAGGCTGGAGCGTTTCCTTCAGCTGTCGGCCGATAATAACTGGACGGTTGCCAATTTGACGTCTTCCGCGCAGTATTTCCACCTGCTCCGCAAGCAGGCGTCACTGCTTGGCACCGACCACATGAGACCTCTCGTGCTGATGGCGCCGAAGAGTCTGATCCGCAATCCGCGCGTCGCGTCGCACGGCGTGGAGCTCAGCGAAGGTTCGTTCAAGCCGGTGCTGCCGCAATTCAGCCTGACGGAGACGAAGGAGCAGAAGGACAAAGTGAAACGTCTGGTGCTCTGCACGGGCAAAGTGGCCGTCGATATCGAAGAGGCGCTCTCATCCACGAACGCCGAGGATTTCGAATGGCTGCGGGTAGCTAGAGTTGAGCAGCTGTATCCGTTCCCGCGCGCGGAAGTAGAGCGGATCGTGAAGCAGTTCGACAAGCTGGAAGAGATCGTATGGGTACAGGAAGAGCCGAAAAACCAAGGCTCGTGGTTCTTTATGGAGCCGCGTCTGCGCGAATTGGCGCCTAAGAAGGCAGCCGTACGTTATGTAGGCAGACCGGATCGTTCGAGTACGGCAAGCGGACACCAAGACGTGCACGCCACAGAACAAAAATTGATCATTTCGACGGCTTTGAACGGCAAGCCGGTTGAAACAAGTTTGATTAGGGGGTAGCAACAAAATGGCTGAAATTATCGTACCGGAACTAGGCGAGTCCATCTCAGAGGGCACAATCACGAAATGGTTTGTAAAAGAAGGCGACACAGTAAACCAGGGGGATGTCCTTCTGGAGCTTGAAACGGATAAAGTAAACATCGAAATTAGCGCTGACAACAGCGGTGTCGTTTCCAAAATCGCGAAGCAGGACGGCGAAGTCGTCCTGGTCGGCGAAGCGATCGGTTCGATCGGAGCGTCTGCAGCCGGCGGAGCGTCCGCACCTGCGGCACCTGCTCCAGAGCCTGCGGCAGCAGCTCCTGCTGCACCGGCAGCCGCACCTGCCGCTGCGCCGGCACCTGCTGCGGCTCAGCCAGCAGCGGCTGCCAGCGAAGGCCCTTCAGTCGTTGTCGGTTCCCCTGCTGCGCGCAAACGTGCCCGCGAGCAAGGCATCGATCTGACGCAAGCGACCGGACAAGCCGCGCCGGCACCTTCGGTAGCTACGCCGGTATCGTCCGCTCCGCTTACGCAAGCCGCGCCTGTTGAAGCAAGCAAGGACGCGAAGCCGACTGAGCGCAAGCGCATGTCGCGCCGCCGGATTACGATCGCGAACCGTCTCGTTGAAGCGCAGCGCACGGCAGCAATGCTGACGACGTTCAACGAAGTCGATATGACGGCCATTCTTGACCTGCGTAAACGCCGCAAGCAATCGTTCTTTGAGAAAAACGACGTTAACCTCGGCTTTATGTCTTTCTTCACAAAAGCGGTCGTTGGAGCTTTGAAAGCCTTCCCTCTTCTGAATGCGGAAATCGACGGCGAAGAAATCGTCGTGAAGAAGTTTTTCGATATCGGCATTGCCGTATCGGCTAAGGAAGGCCTTGTCGTTCCGGTCGTACGCGATGCGGATCGCCTGAGTTTCGCAGAAATCGAGAAAAATATCGTTGACCTTGCTACAAAAGCAAGAGCAAACACGCTGTCGATCTCCGATCTTCAAGGAGGCAGCTTCACAATTACGAACGGCGGCGTATTCGGCTCCCTGCTGTCCACGCCAATTTTGAACACTCCGCAGGTCGGCATTCTCGGCATGCACAAAATTCAAATCCGTCCGGTAGCGATCGACAACGAGCGCATGGAAAACCGTCCGATGATGTACATCGCGCTTTCGTACGATCACCGGATCGTAGACGGCAGCGAAGCGGTTCGTTTCCTCGTTACCGTTAAAGAGCTTCTTGAGGATCCTGAGCAGCTGCTGCTGCAAGGCTAATCGAAGCCGGCTGTATATAAAAAGCTGTCCTGAAGGCAGAGGCTGACGCTTCTGCCTGACGGGCAGCTTTTTTTCTTCACGAATTAACTTTAACCTCCGCTTCCATCATCCGTATCCACTCTCGCGCGGCAAAGGATAAGTATTTTTCCTTGCGCCATATCATCGAAAGCTTCCATGAAATCGACGGCTGAACAACCTTGACGGAAGCGAACCGCTTCGGGTCAAGCTGCAGGCATACTTTTTCGGGCAGGAGGGTGATCCCGTATTTGGCTGCTACCATTTCCGTCATGAAATCCCATTGAGAGCTTTCGAATACGATTTTAGGCTCGAAGCCGGCAGCTGCGCAGTGCTCCCGGATCAGATGGTGAAGCGTGAAGTCCTTTCGGAACATGATGAACGGCTCTTCCTCCAGTTGATGAAGCCGGACGGAAACCGAGGAAGCGAGCCGGTGGCCTGCATGCACGACGAGCCGCAGATCCTGATTGCTGCAGGGAAGGAGATGAAATTTGTCCTGATCCTTCACAGGGAGGATGACCATGCTGAAATCCAGTTCCCCCTGCAGCAGGTCCTGCTCAAGGCTTTTGCCGCCCTGCTCGAACATCTGCAGCCGAATCTGAGGATACTGCGTCAGAAATTTTTCAATGATGGAAGGAAGAAAATAACCGCCGACCATTGGAGGAATGCCCAGCCGGAGCGTTCCTTTTTTTAATTTGACGACTTCCTCCAGCTCGCTCGACATATGCTCGACCGAATCGATGACCGCTTTAGCCGAACGGAGGATGGTTATGCCTGCGTCCGTCAGGACGATCTGCTTGGAGGAGCGGTCCAGCAGCTGTACGCCCAGCTCTTCTTCGAGAAGCCTTACCATTTTGGATAATGAGGGCTGGGTAATATGAAGGTTGCGGGCGGCCTGGGTGAAGCTGCCGGCTTCCGCGACCGCAACAAAATAAGTCAAATGCTTCAGATCCATCGCTGAACTCCTTCGTCCGAATCCGGAACCTTGGTATTGTTACGCCTTACAAGTATAGTGAAAAGGAATGTAATCTATTCGATATATGTATTTTACCTATAGGTCCTGAGGGTGTAAACTAATCGATGTTATAAATCTATAAATCTATCAAGAAAAAAGGTGTTAACATGCTGCAAGAAAAAATGTCCGTACTTCCAATAAAAGCAAGAGCCGCTTCGGACTCTCTTACCATAAAAGACTCCATCGTGCTGCCGCCGGATACGAATCATCACGGTACGATTTTCGGCGGGAAATTGATGGCTTATATCGATGACGTAGCGACAATGGCCGCAACGAAGCACGCCCGCCTTCCCGTCGTAACCGCGTCTACGGATTCCGTCGACTTCCTTCATCCCGTCAAGAAAGACGATGGCGTCAGCTTGGCTGCATTCGTGACCTGGTCCCACAAAACGTCGATGGAGGTATTTGTCCGCGTCGTGACGGAGGATCTGCTCACGGGTGTACGCAAGGTGTGCGCTACGTCGTTTCTTACTTTTGTTGCGCTTGGCGAAGACGGCAAGCCGGCTGAGGTGCCGGGCGTTATTCCGGAGACGGCGGAGGAGCGGTTGCTGAACGAAACGGCTCCCGAGCGCAAGGAAGCGCGGAAAATCCGGAGGCAGGAAAGCAAACATTTTGCCCAGTTTCTAGGTACGGAGTATGCCTTCAAGACAAAGCGGGAGCAGCCGAAGCCGCAGTATTCCGCGAATAAAGGCTTCCAGTATGCTTGGGACGCCGAATGGGAATAAAGAACGAATAAATTCAAATAAATGTCAATAATTACAAACCGTATGTCGCTAAACGATTATTCTTTTGGCGATTATATGGTTTTTTTGCTATAAAAGCGTATAATGATGCAGGAAGACGGGGAAGCGCGTTGAAAATAAAAAGGGAGCGATTGTACGAATGAGGTGGGAACTGGATGAAAGTAGACCGTAACGAAGTACAATTAAAGGAAAGCGAGGAAAGGTACCAGCATCTTGTTCAATTGCTGCCCGATGCCTTAATCGTTCTTATTGATGATCGGATCGCTTTCGCCAACGCTTCCGCTTTGAAGCTGGTAGGGGTCCATCGGCAAGAGGAGATGCTCGGCCAATCGTTTTACCGTTATGTGCACCCAAGCTATTCCAAGGATTTGCCGGCTCATATTCAGTATTTGTTGAAGAGTTCGCAGCCGGCTGACTACATATATAATAAGCTGGTCAAAAGTTGCGGAGATACCGTAGATATTGAAATGAGAGCGGTTGCAGTCAAATATGACGGCAGGTCCGCCGTACAGCTGATTATCCGCGACATTACCGACAGGAAGAAAATGGAGGCTACGCTTGACGAAAAGAACCATTTGTACAAAAGCCTCGTCGAAAGCGTAGTCGCGGGCGTATTCGTCATCCATGGCAGCAGTATCGTATACGCGAATCCCTATTTGGCCGAAATGTACGGTTATTCGGTTGAGGAAATGTTGAAGCTATCGCCTAACAAGCTGCTGGATGAGACCGACTTTAAAATCATCCATAAAGGCATCATTAATTCGATGTTGAGCGGAATGAAGCAGTTTTCGTTTAAATGCAAAGGAATCCGCAAGGACGGAAGCTCGCTCTATTTGGAGGGCAACAGCACGCTCATTATGTTCGACGGACATTTGTCGCTGCTTGGCACTGTGCAGGATGTTACGTTTAAGCATGAACAGGAGCGCGTGCTGCGGGACAGCGCCAAGCTCTATCAAAAAATGATTAAATTCGTGCCCGAGCCGATCATCATCAGCGATGCCGGGGTGATCGTTTATGCGAATAAACTGGCTATGCAAATGGTTGGCGCCATAGAAGCATCCGAAGTGATCGGAAAAAGCGTATTTGAATTTATCCATGTCAGTTATCATGAAGATACGATTCAGGCGATGCGGCATGTGATGAGATCGGAGGAGCCGACGCCGTATCAGGAAAGGGTCATCGTCTGTCCCGACGGGGGGCTGCTGGATGTGGAGATTTCAAGCATCCGGATCAACAACTATTTGGGCAAGGATGTTATGCTGAGCGTTATCCGTGATTTGACTGAACGGAAGCGGGCGGAGGAAATGCTTGTCCGCTCCGAGAAGCTGTCGGTCATCGGCCAGCTGGCTGCGGGAGTGGCGCATGAAATCCGCAATCCGCTTACCGCGCTGAAGGGCTTCACGCAGCTTCTCAGGAACAAATATCCGGAGCAGGAGCATTATTTTGAGATTATGGCCAATGAAATCGATCGAATCGCGCTCATCGTCAACGAGTTTATGACGCTTGCGAAGCCGCATTTTGCCGAATTTAATTCCGCTCATCTGGAGCCGATTCTGCAAAGCGTCATTAATATTTTAGAAACTCAGGCCATCTTGATGAACGTCACGATTCATTTCCGGCACGAAGTGCAGCTGCCGTATGTGCACTGCAACGAAAACCAGTTAAAGCAGGTGTTCTTGAACGTCATCAAAAACGGGATCGAAGCGATGCCGGAAGGCGGTGAGCTGACGATCGCGGCGGAGATGACGGATGACGGGGAAATTCTCATTTCGATACACGACATGGGACCCGGCATACCGGAGGAGCTGATCAAGAAGATCGGTGAGCCGTTTGTAACCACGAAGGAGAAGGGAACGGGACTCGGGCTCATGATCAGTACGCGCATTATCGAAGCTCACCGGGGCACCCTTCACATAAGCAGCCACCCCGGTCATGGGACTGTCGTTGAAATAAAGCTGCCCGTATCGGAGCAAACTAATCTTTGACATGGATCAAGAAGCAGACAGGACGGACGGTTCGCCGGCGGCGACAGCCAGCCGTTTCCGTCTATGGTGCAACACAAAATAAATGACCGAAGACAGAGCGATAATGGCGGCGCAAAGCATATACATCACATTGTAGCCGTACCCGGAGGCCAGCGCGCCGAGCGAATAAGAGCCGATACCGTAGCCCAAATCGAACAGCAGGTAAAAGGTTGCCGTAGCCAGTCCTCGCCGCTCCGCAGGAGCAGCCAATACGGCAATCGTCTGAAAGCAAGGCAGCAGCGCGCCATAGCCGAGCCCGATGACGGCTCCCGATACCAGCAGCAGGGCCGGCGTATCCGCCTGGCTGAGCAGCAGCATGCCGGCCGCGAACACCGCGATACTCGGATATACGATCAGATGTTCCGAAACGCGGTCGAGCAGCCTGCCGATAATGGGCCTCGGCAGTACGATCATAACGCCGAAGCAGACAAAGAAATAGCTCGCGTATTGATCAATGGCCTGTTCATGCGCATATACCGACATGAACGTCACCAATCCGCTGTACGCAAACGCAACGACAAAGCCGCTCAGGGCGATCGGCACCGCTTTGCGTTCGATAAGCTCGCGCCAACTGAGCTTTGCCGCGGGTTTTGCGAGTTTTGGCCGGGCGTCATGTTCCACTTGTCTGCTGGATGGAGTTTTAGCCGAGACGCCAAGAAGAAAGGCAAGCAGCGAGCAGGCTGCACACAGCACGAACATTGCCGTGAAGCCCCATTCCGTCGTAATCGTTAAGCCGGCGAACGGCCCGATGACCATCGCAAGGCTCATAAACAAGCTGAAGTAGCTGATTCCTTCGCCTTTGCGGCTTTCAGGCATAATGCCGATTGCAGCCGTATTCGTAGCGGTCGTCGCAACGGCAAACGAACCTCCGTGCAGGAAGCGGACGAGCAGCAGCGCCGCATAGCCGAATACTCCGAAATAAGCGAAGGAAAACAATAAATAAAGAAGCAAGGAGATCGTAACGATCTTTCGTTCCCCGAAGCTGCCCATAAGCTGTCCGGCGAATGGACGAAGCAGAACGGCCGCGATGATAAATACGGTCATGGCCAAGCCTGCTTGTGTATTCGTGCCATGTAGATCGTTCGTCACATAAGTCGAAAGGGCCGTAGCCAGCATATAGAAAGCAAAAAACAGAAAAAAGCTGCTTAAACAAATTTTGATGAAGCTCGCGCTCCATAATGTCGTCCGTTGATTCACTCTGATGTTCCCCTCTCGATGAAATTGGTGCCGCGGCTCGATCTTACGGAAATTGCAGCGCGTTGCGGTTGATTTTGGCGATAAAACGTTTGAACGCATCGATTTCGTCTTCGGACACGTCCGTTAACAGATGATTGACGAACGCTGCTTCAATCGGAGCCAGCGTGCGCGCCATGTTTCTTCCCTGATCGCTGACGTAGAGCAGCTGCGACCTGCGGTCATTCGGATTGACGGCGCGCCGTACGAGCTGTTTGCGCTCCAGCTGATCGAGCAGGCGGGTAATGTTGGCGGGGTCCTTCTCCGTTCGTTGAGCCAGATCCTTGTGGCTGATGCCGTCCTGTTCATCCAGGGAGACGAGCACCGACCATTGCTCCGGCGTAATGTCGTACTCCTGAAAGAGCTGCCCAAGCCGCTGGTTAAGCCTCCGGCCCGTATTGCTGATCAAGTAGCCGACCGAGTCGTTTAATTCCATACGATTCACCTGCATTTCTAATTTAGTTGTTATAACAATAATACGCTTATCAACTAAATGGGTCAACGGCTCCCGCCGTTTTTTTGTGGAAGAGGGTACATGACTTGCACATTGGATTCTAGGTATCAAGCCGCTGGCGCTTGCGGTATTGCTCGGGAGTATATCCGGTCTGGAGCTTAAAGGTACGGCTGAAATGGGAAGGATGCTTGAAGCCGACATCGTAGCCGATTTCCGTAATCGGCCGGCTGGAATCGAGCAGCTCGATTTTGGCCTGATAAACGCGCCGCTGCATGAGAAACTGAAAAATCGTTGTGCCGGTCACTTCTTTAAACGTTTTGGCCAAATAGTATTTGCTCAAATGCAGTTCGTCCTGAATGCCTTCGAGCGTGATCTCCTCGTTAAAATGCATGTCGATGTAGGAAATAACCGTTTGCACATGATGCTCCTTGGAGGACGGAAAGGAGATTTTCTCCTTGAGCGGCTGCTCGCACAGCTGGTTCAGCAAGATCATGAAGTCGAGAAGAAGAGCATGAGCCCGCTGCTTCGAGAACGGGTCGTTCTCCATGTACAGCTTCTCCAGCTTCTCCAGTGACGCTTCCGCCTCCAGCTTCCGGTCGCCGCGCAGCTGAAGCCTTACGTTCTGCAGCTTCTCGAAAGGCAGCAGAAGATCGTCCGCATAAGCGGGCTGAATCAATTGCTTGAAATAAACGGGGTCGAAATGAATCGTTGTCCGGTGGTACGGAACGCTGGGATCGACATAGGCGCGGTGCAGCGTCATTCCATGCATCACGATAAGGTCGCCCGGCTCCAGTACATGGATCCGGTCGTTAATAATATAGTTGGCTTTGCCGCTGCGGAAATAATAAATTTCGTAATGGGAATGGCTGTGATATGGAATTTGGGATAAATAGGACGAGCTCGTGCCGATCGTAAACGGCGAATCGATGACGTGTCGCGTGGGCATGACCCGCACTCCCTTCTTTCAATCCCCTTCATTATACACCAACCACAGTCAAATAAAAGCGCAAACAGGTTAACGCGGATGAAGCCTGAAAGGCTGCCTGGTGGTACGATATTAACATGCTAGCGTTTACAATAAAGTTGATTGTCATTATGCATAAAAGGGGCGAAATGTAAGATGCAAACCGTTCGTTTGGGCATTATTGGACTCGGCAACATGGGCAAGGGGCACATCGGTTATCTGGCTAAGGGAGAGGTTAGCGGCGTCGTCGTCACAGCGGTCAGCGACAGCGTGGCGGACAGTTTGCAATGGGCGAAGGAAAAGCTCGGCGAGCAAGTCGGCTTATTCACGAGTCCGCTTGAAATGATGGATTCCGGATTAATCGACGCGGTTCTGATCGCGACTCCGCACTATTCCCACCCGGAGCTGGCGATCGCCGCCTTCGAACGCGGCCTGCATGTATTATGTGAAAAGCCGGCTGGCGTCTATACGAAGCAGGTGCGCGAAATGAACGAGGCGGGAGCGAAAGCGAGCGTCAAGTTCAGCATGATGTACAACCAGCGGACGAACCCGCTTTACGTGAAGCTGAAGGAGCTGATCGATTCCG
This sequence comes from Paenibacillus vietnamensis, assembly GCF_020169515.1. Taxonomy (GTDB): domain Bacteria; phylum Bacillota; class Bacilli; order Paenibacillales; family Paenibacillaceae; genus Pristimantibacillus; species Pristimantibacillus vietnamensis. Next base: position 144,065 of record NZ_JAHMHW010000013.1, read on the forward strand.
GAGAGCTGGGCGAGGTAAGACGGACGAACTGGATTATTACGAACTGGTACCGTTCGCAAAGCTATTACGATTCGGGCACCTGGCGCGCGACCTGGGCCGGCGAAGGCGGCGGCGTACTGCTAAACCAGGATCCGCATCAGCTGGATCTGTGGCAGTGGACGATCAGCATGATGCCGAAGCGCGTACGGGCGTTCTGCTATTTTGGCAAACATCGGAATATTGAAGTCGAGGATGACGTTACGGCATTCGTCGAGTATGAGAACGGCGCAACCGGCGTATTCGTTACGTCGACCGGCGAGGCACCTGGCACGAATCGACTGGAAATCAGCGGCGATAACGGAAAAATCGTCATCGAGAACGATTCGCTTACGTTCTATAGACTTCGCACGCCGGAGCCGGAGTTCAACCGGAACTTCAAAGGCGGCTTCGGATCGCCGGAATGCTGGAAAATCGAAATTCCGGTGAAAGGCACGTATCAGGATCATAAAGGCATTACGCAAAACTTCGTGAATGCGATCCTGCATAACGAACCTCTGATCGCTCCGGGCGAGGAAGGCATTAAGGGGCTCATGCTCTCCAACGCGATGCTGCTGTCCACCTGGACGGATAACTGGGTGGATCTGCCGATCGACGAAGATCTATTCTATGAGCAATTGCAGAAACGGATCGAAAGCTCGACGTATCAAAAGGAGGCTGTAACGAAATGAGCAATGCGGACGGAATGAAATATGCGCCGAAGGGCAAGCCGAACAAAGTGGTGGAGGACGACCAGTTCGTCATTGCCGCAGTCAGCCTTGATCACGGTCATATCTACGGAATGTGCAATGGCCTGGTTGAAGCGGGAGCAACCTTGAAATGGGTTTATGATCCCGATCCGGCGAAGGTGGAAGCATTCGTAGAGAAGTATCCGCAGGTACAGGCGGCGGAGTCGCTGGAGCAGGTGCTTGGCGACCCCGAGGTGCAGCTGGTCGCGGCTGCGGCCATCACGTCGCTGCGCGGGCCGCTTGGCGTCCGCGTGATGCGCAGCGGAAAACATTATTTTACGGACAAGGCGCCGTTCACGACGCTCGAGCAGCTGGAGGAAGCTCGCAGGGCGTACGCGGAAACCGGCAAAAAATATGCGGTCTATTACAGCGAGCGGCTGCATGTGGAAAGCGCGATATTCGCCGGGCAGCTGATCGAGCAGGGAGCGATCGGTCGCGTCGTGCAGGTGATGGGCCTCGGTCCGCACAGGCTGAATGCTCCGGCAAGGCCGGAATGGTTTTTCGAGAAAGAGAAATACGGCGGCATCCTGTGCGATATCGGCTCTCATCAAGTCGAGCAGTTTCTGTATTTCACAGGCAATACGAATGCCACGGTCGTAAACAGCAAGGTTGCCAATTACGCGAACAAGGATTATCCAGAGCTCGAGGATTTCGGCGATATGACGCTGGTCGGAGAGAATGGGGCGACGGGTTACTTCCGGGTGGACTGGCTGACTCCGTCGGGTCTCGGTACCTGGGGCGACGGACGTATGCTTATTCTGGGCACGGAGGGATATATCGAGCTGCGCAAGTATATCGACATTGCCCGCGAGCAGGAGGGCGATCAGCTGTATTTGGTGAATGCCGACGGCGAGCAGCATATGAAGCTGCGCGGCAAGGTCGGCTATCCGTACTTCGGACAGCTGATTCTGGACTGCCTGGACGGAACGGAAAACGCAATGACGCAGGAGCATACGTTCAAAGCGGCGGAGCTGTCGCTGCTTGCGCAGAAGCATGCGGCGAAGGTGGAGTAGCGGATTGGCGTTTGGACAATAGAAGCAATTGGATTAGATGGGGCGCTCCTTTGCGGGGCGCCTTTTTAAATTTGTAAGACATTGACGAAGCGGGAAAGGCTTGTTATACTTCCTTTAAACGTAACTATTACGATTTATGTTAAATGGCGTTTTTGTTTTTCTGTATTAATCGTAATTATTACGTTTTGAGATTTTAAATAAGGACAGAGGTGTCGCAAATGAAAGAGAACAAAATTCCGGTAACCGTGCTGAGCGGCTATTTGGGAGCCGGCAAAACAACGGTCATGAATCATGTTTTGAACAATAAAGACGGTTTAAAGGTGGCCGTAATCGTAAATGATTTGAGCGAGCTTAATATCGATGCGGGCCTCATTCAGGATGGCGGCGGGCTTTCCAGGACAGAGGAGAAGCTGGTGGAAATGTCGAACGGCTGCATCTGCTGCACGCTTAGAGAGGACCTGCTGAAGGAAGTGGAAAAGCTGGCGAAGGAAAACCGCTTCGATTATATCCTGATCGAGTCGACGGGAGTCGGGGAGCCGGTGCCGGTCGCGCAGACCTTTACATACATAGACGAGGATCAGGGCATCGATCTATCGCAATTTTGCAGGCTGGACTGCATGGTTACCGTGGTGGACGCTTACCGCTTCTGGCATGACTATGCGTCGGGCGAGACGCTTCTTGACCGCCGGCAGGCCGTCGGGACGGACGATACACGCGAGGTGGCGGATTTGCTGATCGATCAGATCGAGTTTTGCGACGTGCTGCTGCTGAATAAATGCGATCTGGTTGCCGAGGAGGAGTTGGCGGAGCTTGAGGGCGTACTCCGAACGCTGCAGCCGCGCGCCAAATTCATACGCACGTCGAGAGGGCGGATCGATCCGAAGGAAATTTTGAACACTTCGTTGTTCGATTTCGAAGCAGCGAGCCGCTCGGCGGGTTGGATCAGGGAAATGGAAGCTCCTGCCCATACGCCGGAAACCGAGGAGTACGGGATTGCCTCCTTCGTTTATGAGCGGGCGAAGCCGTTTCATCCGGAGCGGCTCATGGCATGGATGGAAAATTGGCCGGAGGAAATTGTCCGCGCCAAAGGCATTGTTTGGCTTGCTAGTCGTAATGATTACGCTCAGACCTTAAGCCAAGCCGGGCCGTCCATTCAGTTCGGACCTGCGGGGCTTTGGGCCGCTGCACTGCCGGAGGCGGAGCGGGAGGCGCTGCTGCAGGAAACCCCCGAGCTGGCTGAAGCCTGGCATGAGCGTTATGGAGACCGGATAAACAAGGTCGTGTTCATCGGCATAGAGATGGATCGGGGGCAGCTGACGGAGGCCCTTGACGGCTGCCTGCTTACGGACGGCGAGCTGGAGCAGGACTGGAGCTTGCTCGGGGATGCTTTTCCTAAGGCGGCAGATGAGCTGATGGAAGCGGGTAAACGTCCATAAGGAAATGAGATAGCAGCGTCAAGTAAGGCAATGTAGGGTTCTTTAAAAGCAGGTTTCAGGCATCGGCTTGAAGGCTGCTTTTTTGATTGCAGATCGGATTTTATCTGGAGAGATTACATACTGCTTTATACGTTTATTAGTAGAGGGAGGCCCAAAAAAGCCGGCTATTTTTGACGCAGCTTTTGCGATTGACAGCCGGTGTTTTCGTTGGTAACATGATCTCATGAACGCGCGTTCACTGAAGCCGCTTGTGTGAAAGCGCTTCTTCAGCAGCTCTCTTAAGCTGCAGCCGTACATAGTTCAAGAGTGTTAACGCGTGTTAACGATTCCGATGCTTTCAAGCCTGGAGGGAGGGATGCGGGAATAGAACCGCGGCAACGATTGACGCAATTCTATAATATCCGCTTGATGCTTATGTACCTGCATGAATCTCTTATTTCGGTACGACGGAACTTATACGATACCCGCTAACGGGCCTAAGGAGACGATATCGATGGCAAACAACGTGCTGGGAACGCGAACGATCACGCAAATCGGTCTTTTGGTTAATGATATTGAAGAAACCTCGCAGGCGTATGCCGATTTTTTCGGCGTCGATAAGCCTGCCTGGTTCTGGACGGATACGGTAGATAAGGCTCAAACGGAGTATAACGGCGAGTCGACGGTTGCCCGCGCTAAACTGGCCTTCTTCGACATGGGCTCGCTGCAGCTGGAGCTGATCGAGCCGGATGAGCATCCTAGCACATGGAGGGAGCATCTTGACAGGCACGGGGAGGGCCCTCATCATATCGCTTTTGTGGTGGACGGCATGAAGGAGAAGGTGGCATTGATGGAGGACAGAGGCATGCCGCTTATCCAGAAAGGCGAATACACAGGCGGCCGTTATGCTTATATGGATACGTTCAAGCAGCTTAAGGTTATGCTGGAGCTGCTCGAAAACGATAAATAGCAGGGAATGATAACCGATAGGAGGAAGAGGAAGCATGCTTATACTGATTACAGGGGCGAACCGCGGATTAGGGCTGGCACTGGCGGAGGAAGCCTGCTCGCGGGGGCATAAAGTTCTGGCGGGTGTAAGGGGACCCGGCTCGTCGGCGGACGGCCTGCAGCAGCTTGTGGAGCAATTTCCCGAACAGGTGACGGTTCTGCCGCTGGATGTCACCGACGAAAATTCGGTACGCTACGCTTATGAGCAAGCGTCAAGCCGGATCGGCAGCCTGGATGCGGTCATTAACAGCGCAGCGATACTGCGGGGACGCGACCAAAAGCTGGAGCAGCTGGATTTCGGACAAATGGAGGAAACGTTCCAAACGAATTTGTACGGTCCGATGGCCGTACTTAAACATTTCCTGCCGCTGCTGCGCAGGGGAGAACGGCAAAGCGTAATCAACATCAGCTCGGAGGCCGGAAGCTTCTCGGGCGCTTACGGCGGGGATTATTCGTATGCCCTATCCAAATCGGCGCTTAATATGTTCTCGGCGCAGCTTCGGCGTGAGCTTGCTCCGGCGGGCATTCTCGTGCATGCCGTCCATCCGGGCTGGATCAAAACCGATATGGGCGGGGAGCGGGCGCCCGGCGACGCGCGCGAGTCGGCGAAGGGCATCCTCGATTTGATCGAGAGAAAAACGGAAGCGCCTGCGGATGCGTTATTCATCGACCATAGAGGCAAAGCGATGAGTTTGTAAGTTAAGCGTGAAAAGTAAAGGACCTCAATCTCCACTGAGAAGCGGAAGATGAGGTCCTTTTTGGTAGGTAAATTTTTTCTAAGAAGAGAGGTAAAACTGACAATTGATCTTTTGAGCTAGTCCCTTACTTGTCGTTGTTGCCTTGATTTTTATCGGAATTCCCTTTATTTTGAGAATTCTTTTTTTCACCGGCAGACGGATGAACCTTTTCGGTTTTTTCAGTCTTTTCTTTTTCATTCTTTTCTTTTTCAGTCTTTTCCTTATTAACGTGCTGCTCAGCTTTTTCCGGCTTTGTATTTTTAGTTAATTCTTTTGCTGCTTTCTTTTCTGCACGGTCAGAAGCGCCTGCTTGAACGGCTTTAGCTTCATCCTCGTCCGAGCTTACATCGGATGTCGGAGCCGGTTGAACAACCGGATCAGCGGTCTCGACTGCTTCAGTAGTCTCAGCTTGCTCAGTCTGCTCAGTTGTCTCAGAAGCCGTAGCCTCGTCGGTTGGAGCCGGCGATTCTGTTTTCTTCTCGGCTTTTTTCTCCAGCTTGGCAAGCTTCTTCTCCAAATGGCCGAACGCTTTAATAATATTTTTCAAAAGAGACTGTTGGGCTTGCGGATTTTTCTTATTCTCAAGAGCGGCAGTCAGAGCAATAATATTGTGCTGCAGATCGGATTTTACCGTTAGATCAGCATCCTGCTCCTCTTTCTCATCCTCCACCTTGGAGTCGTCTGCAGCCTTCTCATCCTCCACCTTGGAGTCGTCCGCAGCTTTCTCATCCTCTACCGCAGAGTCGTCTGCAGCCTTCTCATCCTCTACCGCAGAGTCGTCTGCAGCCTTCTCATCCTCGACCGTAGTGTCGTCCGCAGCCTTCTCATACTCCACCTTAGAGTCGTCTGCAGCGATTTTTAACGCCTGCTGCTGATTTTCCAAAGACTTCTGAAGAAGCTCTTGCGCTTTTTCCGTTTCCCCGGCCTTGTACAGGGCGTTAGCTTCCGACAAACGCTCTTGGGCGAATTCGGCATACAGCTTGGCCTCTTTAATATTGTCAGTCGTCACGAGCAGTCTAATATTTTCATAGATCGTTTTTATAAAATAGAAGAAGTCCCCTGGCAATAAGCTTGGTTCTTTCGTTTCCGTTTCAGTAACCTCTGAGCTCGCTGCTGCATCCGTTGCATCAGTCGTTGTTGTCTCCATTGCAGAAGTTGTTGCTGCATCCGTTACAGCAGTTGTTGTCGTCTCTTGTGTCGTTTCGAGTTTATTATCCGCAGAAACGAGTACGCTGCCTGTCGTACTGAATACAAGTGTTGTTAACAAAGCGCATTTCGTAAGCACGTTAAAGTGTTTTGTTTTCATAGAACCGTTTTGCTTCATCCTGATTCCCGCCTTTGTATGATTGTAGTAGCTGCAGCTGCACTAACACTATACGAGGGCGGGAATTATTTTCAGGGGGTAATGAAGGATCTTTAATTCTGACTAGCCTTGTTCCAGACGTTCTACGCGCCTGCGAAGGCGGTCGACTTCATTGGAAAGACGCTCTACTTGGCGCTCCAAACGCGTGACCCTGCGGTCTATATTATCCGGGCCAGGCGGCAGCGGCGGGGCAGGCGGGAACGGTGGACCAGGCGGACCAGGTGGAAACGGCGGCGGACCGGGTACAGGGATGTACAGCCTTAATCCGGCATATATGAAATTAGGATTGGTCAGGCCGTTCGCCTGCATGATCGCTTGCACGGTCGTTCCGAATCTCGATGCGATAGACCACAGCGTATCGCCGGGCTGCACGATATAATTCATGAAATTTTCCTCCCAGTAAAAGAATCCTTTACCGAGATCAGTGTATGTGCTCTAGGCCTTTGTTGATTGAGACGAATGCCTAATTTACGAATGCGCCAAGGGAACGCCCGTTATTTCAATGACGGGATGAGAGTGGCGACTTCTCGCTTGTTATCGAATATCTTAAAATGTTTAATCACTTGAAATAAGAACATATGTTCGTTATAATTGTATTGTACGATCTTATGTTTCAAATGAGGGAAGTGAGCGATATTGTCGGTGATTAGCATTCTCGTTCGATTGAAAAATCCAAGCAAAAAGAAGAGAGCCGGGTGGCAAACGGATCAACAGCAATACGCACAGTGTATAAACTGGTGTGTGGAACGTATTCGAGAAGGAGAGAAACTTTCTTCGGCTAAAGTTCCGTTCCCCTTAAAGTCAGCCATTAAAAATGAGGCCATACGCCGTGCGAACAAGGCCGTTTCAGACTTTAAAAAAGGGAGAAGCAGGCGTATTCCTGTTTTCAAATCTTCTCTCCCCCTTTCCATCAATAATCAAAACTGGGATACACGCCAAAATAATGATCGATGGTATATCGGCTTCACAAGCAATGCCGGCAAGGTCTATGTTCCAGTCGTTGAAAATGATATCGTTCGGACCTACTTTCCATACTTTGAGAAACAAGATCGTAGAGATGTGAATCGCTCCTTCCGAGGCACCATGCAGCTTCTCCGAAAAGGCTCAGCCTGGTATGCAGCCATCCCTGTAGAGGTGTCTTGCGAGTGGCAGATAAGTGCGTATGAACCTCAAACGGAGATCGGAATCGATCTTGGACTAAAAGCAATCGCTGTAGTCAGTGAACCCCAGTCAGGCAAACGCCAATTCTTTTCCGGTAAACAAGTGGGTTATATACGTCGACATTTCCGTTCCCTGCGCCAGTCCTTAGGTAAGAAGAAGGCTCTGCGAGCCCTAAAGCGCATAGGTCAAAAGGAAAGACGATGGATGACCGACTACAACCGAAAATTAGCGAAGCAAATCGTACAGTTTTCTTTGGAATTTAACA
>NZ_JAHMHW010000014.1 GCF_020169515.1 Paenibacillus vietnamensis
TCCCGACTCCTGAACGTCTCCTGAACTTTTTTGCTTCATTCTCCCCTTAGCTCAGGAAAAAGATCTTCTTCTCCATCCTGAGCTGAGGGGAGAGTGGCTAAAAGAAACCGTAGCCTGATGATTCCCTTGAAATAAGTGATAGTAAACAACAGCCAACGATATCGGTTGCCGTTTGGCAAGCGCGATTCGAGTTTGATTTCCTGATGATCATGTCAATATGCCTTATGATGTTTTAAAGCTGGAAATTATGGGGATTAACGCGTGTTAATGTAGGCCTTTGGGCCTTTTGTGGCGGCGGAACAAGGGATTGCTGCAAGAGGCTAGAATTTAAAACTTTATGAAAAAGATACATAAAAGCAGAAGTTCGATGTTGAAACGTAGCCAATTTACTATATCCATAAAAAGGCAGCTTCAAAAAGTGCTGCTCGTTTTTTGCTGTGCCGCCGCGGCGGGTAACGGCTCCGCCGCGCTTGCGCCGCAGGCGCCTGTGGCGCGAGCGGCTGCGGCTGCGCCCGCCGCCGCCGAAGCCGCAGAGCAGCCGCAAAGCTGGCTGCTCAAATGGCGCGACCCCGCGCTCGCAACCGAGCTGCGCGGGACGCAAGTGCTCCGCCGCCAAGATGAGGCGGCGGTTATGCTCGTGCGTCCAGCCGCCGACGGCGCTGACGCAGAAGCATGGCTGGCCCGGCTGCGGAGCACGCCGGGCGTGGAATATGTGCACCCGAATTTCGGGGTGCACATCTTGCGTTCTGACGCATCGGCGCAGAACGCTGAAGCCGCCGCGCCTGATAGCTCCAAATCTGCCGCGACTGAAAGCGCAGCGACCGACGCTGCAGCCGCCGGCTCTGGGGAATCCGCGCAAGCTGCGAATCAGGCGCAAACCACCGCCTCCTCCGACCCGGCCGCACCTGACAGCGCGGCATCCGACGCCTCAGGCGCGTCCAAAACCGCATACGCGCCAGAGGTTGCAGCGTCCGCCGGCTCGGCCGCACCAGCGTCGTCCGATTCGTCGCAGATTGCGGCAGCGTCAACAGCCGCAACGATCAAGGCGAACGACCCCGAGCTGCCGAAGCAGCTTTACCTGAACCAGATCGGCGTACCCAAAGCCTGGCAGACCGCACGCAATCAGACGGGGCTGACCATTGCGATCGTCGATACGGGCGTGGACCTTGACCATCCGGATCTAAAGGGGAACTTGGTGCCCGGCAAAAATCTGGTCGACCCTGAAGCCCCGCCCGAAGACGACAACGGACACGGGACAAGCGTGGCAGGGATCATCGGAGCAGTAGGCAACAATAAGCTCGGCATAGCGGGCATTCTTTGGAATGCGAAGATTATGCCGATCAAAGCACTGGATGACCGCGGGGACGGCACCGAGCAGGAGCTTGGCGAAGGGATTTTGTACGCGGTGAGAAACGGGGCCAAAATCGTCGTGCTCTCCGTCGGTCTGCACCGGTATTCGCCTTATATGCTGGATATCGTGGAATATGCCGAAAGCAAGGGAGTGCTGCTCGTCGCTGCCGCCGGCAATGACGGGCAGTCCCTCGGGTCCAAAGCGGCCGTCAAATACCCGGCAGCTTATCCGACGGTGCTCGCCGTCGGGGGAGTGAAGGCGAACAATACGGCGGATCCGCGCTCAAACCCGGGCAGCGAGCTGGATTTGGCCGCACCGTGGAACGTGTTTACAACCGCTGTCGGCGGTTTATATAAGAAAGAAGAAGGGACCTCGATGGCTGCTCCGCAAGCGGCGGCCGCCGCGGCATTGGTATGGGCGAGCCACAAATCGCTAAAGCCGTACCAAATCCGCGAACTGCTGCGCCAGACCGCTAAGGACATCGGCGCTGCGGGCGTGGACCGCAGCTCGGGCTATGGCGTGCTTCAGGTTGATCAGGCCGTTCGCGCTTCCTTGAAGCCGGACCGCTTCGAGCCGAACGGCACATCCGGGACGGCGTCCGGATTCCCTCTTCAAACGCAGCTTTCCGCCGTGCTGAACGGCGCTTCGGATCAGGATTGGTACGCAATCGAGGTCCCCTACGACGGGACTTTAACGATCCGGTACGAAGGGCTCGTTCCAAGCGGCAAGGCAGTGCCTCCGGTGAGAACGACGCATTTTGCAAACGGGAAGCAGCAAGCTTTCTCCGATACGAAGCTGGCCAGCCGCTCTATGGATTTCAAAGTCAAAAAAGGCAAGCAGCTCATCAAACTGGCGCTTCTCAATCAAAGCGCCGCTTCGCCGCTTCCGTACAAGCTGACCTCCAGCTTTACGATGAAAGCGGACGATTACGAGCAGAACGACAAGTCCTATGAAGCGACTACGCTTCAGCCCCGGACGCAGTCCGTAACGGGCAACTTCCATCAAACGGCCGATCGGGACTGGTTCGCGGTAACGTTCAAGCAGGGCGGCAAGTTAAGCTTGACCTTAAGCGCCAATACGGCCAGAATCGACCCGGGTCTCGCCGTTCAAAAAGCGGGACAGCAGCTGACTCTTTACGACGACGAAGGGGAGGGAGAGACGGAAAACTCACCAGTCATAACTGTCACGCCAGGTAAATATTATATTCGTGTTCACAATGCGATTTCATCGGAGGCGAGTCCCACCATCGGCACTTACAAGCTGGAAATGGATTATACACCGATCTATGACGATCCGAACGAACCGAATGATAAGTCTTACGAAGCGTTTTTGGCGAAGCCGGGCACCGAGTATGTAGGTGTAATCGGCAGCTACAGCGACACCGACTGGTTTCAGTACCGTACAGCCGCCCAAAGCATTGTCAGTTTAGCCATTACCGGAGTTCCGGCTGACCGGAATTTGAAGCTGACCGTCTACGACAAACGTATGAAACAGCTGACGACGGCATCCACCGGCGCCAGCGGCAAGCTTCAAACGGAAGAACTGAGGCTCGGTGCCGATGTCTATTACGTGAAGCTGGCGGCCGACGCGCCCTTCGACAAGCAGTATTACCGGCTAAAAATCAAATCGGAGGAGCTCGTGGCCGGCTACCGTGATATTAAAAATCACTGGGCCGAGAACGAAATTGTTGAGTTAAACAAAAGGGGTATCATAAGCGGAACGGGAGAAAGCCGATTCGAGCCGAAGAGGGCGATAACGAGAGCCGAAGCGGTAGCCATGGTTGTTAAGGCCTACAAGCCGCCCGCTAGCGGGCCGGCGCAGGCCAAGACGTTCAAGGATGTCAAAGCGGGCCACTGGGCATCGGATGCGATTAAGAGAGCCGTGCAGCAGGGCTGGGTCAAAGGCTACCCGGACGGAAGCTTCAAGCCGGATCAGCCCGTTACGCGCGCGGAAATGGCATTTATTATCGGCTATGCGGACGGCATAAAGCCGAAGCTGCCCGTCGTCAATCCGTTTGACGATGTGAAGCGTTCGGCCTGGTCGGCGCCGATGCTGTTCGCAATGAAGCAGAGCGGGATCATCGAAGGCATCGAAGACGGTTTGTTTAAGCCAAATCAGAAGGCAAGCCGGGCCGATTTTACGGTGCTGCTGCACCGGATTATTACGTAACAGTTACGGGAGGATTCATGAACGCGGATAACGGGGTTTACGCCGATCTGCAGAACTACTCCGGCATAACCGGATTGTTCTCGATCGTCATTGTCATTCTTTCAATTATCATTGTGTGGGTCGTGCTTCAGGAAGTGAAGTGGGAGGCCATTTTCAAATTTCCGCGAAGTCCGAAGGCCCGAATTTTTCAAGTTATCGCGGCCATCGTCATCGGCCATTTGCTTGCAAAATTTATGCTTGAATATTGGGGATATACCGTACTTCTACGGGCTTTTGTCGAATAACAAATGCGAAACATGTCAACAATGGTAATACATGACGGTATGAAAATGCGACCGGCTTACGAATAGGTATTTATTGGGACCCAGTTTGCTTTGAAAACGCATTTTTGTCCCCGAAAAATGCCGATTTTCAAGAGTTTGAGCAGGACTCTGTCGAGTAAAGCGCATTCAAAAAGTGGCAAATATTTTAAGCTTGTCGATTGGTGTAAATGTTGATAAGATGTAGTTTGAGTTTGGCGTAGTGTACCAATTTATTCACGATTTAGGTAATCGAATTTGCAGTTCGCGGAGGGAACCAAAAGATGACTAAAATTATCGTCCGCGGGGGCCAGCGTTTAAAGGGAACGGTCCGTGTCAGCGGAGCAAAAAATGCAGTACTTCCCATCTTGGCTGCCTCATTATTGGCGACAGAAGGAGACAGCGTCATCTGTGACGTTCCCCTCCTCGACGACGTTATGACGATCCAGAAGGTGCTTGCTTCTTTAGGAGCGCAATTATCCTATAACAACGAAACGATGAAAATCTCGGTTCCGGTGATTTCTTCTTACGAAGCGCCTTACGAGCTCATCCGCAAAATGCGGGCATCCTTCCTTGTGATGGGGCCGCTGCTTGCGCGCATAGGCAGAGTCCGGATTTCCTTGCCGGGCGGCTGCGCGATCGGGACACGTCCGATCGACCAGCATTTGAAGGGCTTTGAGGCGATGGGCGCGGAAATTACATTGGGGCAAGGTTTTATTGAAGCCAAGACAAAAACCCGTCTCAAAGGCGCAAAAATTTATTTGGACGTTGCCAGCGTAGGCGCAACGGAGAATATTATGATGGCTGCGGCTCTGGCCGAAGGCACAACCATTCTTGAAAATGCAGCCAAGGAACCGGAAATCGTAGACCTGGCTAATTACATCAACGCCATGGGCGGCAAGGTTCGCGGCGCGGGCACCGGAGTGATCCGCATCGAGGGCGTGGACCGCATGCATGGAGCAAAGCATAATGTTATACCTGACCGCGTAGAAGCGGGTACTTATATGATTGCGGCGGCCATTACGGGCGGGGACGTGTTCGTGGAAGGCGCCATTGCCGATCACTTGACTCCGGTCATTTCGAAGCTTCAAGAGATGGGCGTAGAAATTACCGAAAGCGACAACGGTCTTCGCGTCCGCTCCGGCGACGTTCTGAAATCAGTCGATGTCAAAACGCTCCCGCATCCGGGCTTCCCGACGGATATGCAATCGCAAATGATGGCGCTGCTGCTTGTATCCCAAGGGACCAGCGTAGTGACCGAAACGGTATTCGAAAACCGGTTCATGCATGTTGACGAATTCCAGAAGATGAATGCGCAAATCAAGGTGGAAGGGCGATCGGCGATCGTTAGCGGCGGTTTGCCGCTTACCGGCGCAAAGGTATGCGCAACCGATTTGCGCGCCGGCGCAGCCTTGATCTGTGCGGCGCTTCGCGCCGAAGGCGAGACTGAAGTTACCGGCCTGCACCATGTCGACCGCGGTTATGTCAATATTACCGGCAAGCTGGCGGCGCTTGGCGCGAACATTATCCGCGTGGAAGCGGAGGGCGACGGCGTTCCGGCGGCGGTTACGACCGTTCCGGCAAAAGCGTCTGCGGCTGCAGCTTCAGCCAAGCTCGTACCTGTAGCCGTAGCCGCTTCGGCAGCGGCAGACAGTGAATCGGCTTCCTACAAACGCGAGAAAGAAGTGGCCGTACTGAAGATTCAGCCTACCTGGGCATAAGCCATAAAGCGACCATCGAAAAAGCTGTTGCAAACCAGCCCCATCCGGCTCGTTTGCAACAGTTTTTTTGAATTTTTAGGCCTTTATAGGCTTCGCATGATATGCTCTTATAGAGAATGAGAAAAGGAGCGGCAAACATGGCAACGATTCACGATGTGGCGAAAAAAGCCAAAGTATCCGTGACGACGGTTTCCCGCGTTCTGAATAACCGGGGCTACATAAGCGAGGCGACGAGAGCGAAGGTTTTCAAGGTTATGGAGCAGCTGAATTATCAGCCGAATGAAATTGCGCGTTCCCTGCTAAGAAAGCAGTCGAACGTGATCGGACTTATTATTCCTAATGTCGCTCATCCGTTTTTCGGAGAATTCGCGAACCACGTGGAAAATTACGCATACGGGAAAGGCTTTAAAATGCTGCTGTGCAATTCACAGCTCGATCCGGTCAAGGAAAAGGATTATATCGATATGCTGAAGCGCAATCGCGTCGATGGCATCATCATGGGAAGCCATACCTTGCAAGTTGAGGAATATATCCATCTGAACTCGCCGATCGTAACGATCGACCGGCAGATCGGAACGGATATTCCCTATATTTCCTCGGATAACCGGATGGGCGGGAGCATGGCGGCCAAGCTGCTGCTCGCGCAAGGCTGCCGGAAAATCGCTCATATATGCGGCAACCTGGAGCTCCAGCTGCTAGCGAACCGGCGGACCGAAGCGTTTCTTGAAGTCATGAAGGAGAACGGTATGGAGCCGGTTGTCGTACAAACGGATATAGACGTCTTTCAGCAGCTGCAGTACGGAAGGATCATACGCCGGCTTTTCGAGGAGCATCCGGATATTGACGGTTTGTTTGCGACCAGCGATATTATCGCCGCCTTTGTCATTAAGGAATGCGCGGCAATCGGCAAACGTGTCCCGGAGGATGTCAAAATCATCGGCTATGACGACATTAATGCAGCCAGCTGGATGATGCCGCCGATCACGACGATTAAGCAGCCGATCGAACAAATGGCGCAAATGGCCGTAGACCTGATTTTGCAGCAAATGAACGAAGAGGAGTACCGGCCCGAAAATGTTCTCCCGGTATCGTTAATCGAGCGGGCAACAACATAATATTTGGCTGAGAAAACCCTTGATAATCAAGGGTTTTTTTATGTTTCCAATATTATGTCAAACGGTTGATATGTCAAACGTTTGACATACGAAGGTGACAGCTATATAATACGGAATGTAAGCGGTTTATGAATGATTTGAGTCGTATCGTCTAAACCTATGAAATATCGGGGGGTATTTACATGAAAACGATGAAATGGATGAAGGTTCTGGCGTTGTCTCTTGCAGTTATGATGTTTGTTGCTGCTTGCGGAAAAAATGAGCAGCAGGAAAGCGGTTCCGGAGTAAAGATTACGCTGCTGAATTCAAAAGGCGAAATTCAATCCCAGCTGGAGGCGGCGGCAGCGGCCTTCAAAGAGGACTATCCGGATATTACGCTGGAAATTATCCCGGTACCGGCCGGCCAATCCCCGTTTGAAAAGGCGTCCGCGTTGTACGCGTCCGGTAACCCGGCTACGATAACGATGCTCGATACCGGCGATGTGGAGAAGTTTAAGGACCGGATCCTGGACTTAAGCGGAGAGAAGTGGATGGCGGATGCGGTTGACCGCAGCACCTCGCTCACGACGTTTGACGGCAAAAATTATGCATTCCCGCTCGCCATTGAAGGTTATGGCTTTATTTATAACAAAGCCGTTGTCGATCAGGCGGTAGGAGGCTCCTTTGACCCGGCAACGATTACGACGACCGATGCGCTCGAGCAGCTCTTCCAGAAAATCGAAGCGTCAGGAAAAGCTCCGCTCATCGTTTCGCCGATGGACTGGTCGCTTGGCGCCCACTACTTGCCGCTGGCCTATGCCGGCCAATCCAGCGATCCGGCCGCAGTGGCACGGTTCGTGGAGGATCTGAAGGCAGGCAAAGTTGATCTTGCAAGCAACAGTGTGTTTAACGGATTGCTGGATACGTTTGATTTGATGGCAAAGTACAACATTGATAAGAAATCGCCTTTGTCCGGCACTTATGAGAGAGGCCCTGAGGTACTGGGCAAAGGGGAAGTGGGCATCTGGTTCCAGGGCAACTGGGCATGGCCGCAAATCAGCAGCTTTGATACGGCAAGCGGCCAATACGGCTTCCTGCCTGTACCGGTCAGCAACAATGCGGACGATTTTGGCAACACCCAAATCTCTTCCGCGGTATCGAAACGTCTCGTTCTCGACAAAGAAAAGAATACGGCAGAGCAGCAAGCCGCGGCCAAAACGTTCCTGGAGTGGATGGTATACAGCGAGAAGGGTCAGGATTTCCTGGTCAATCAGGCGAACATCATTCCCGCATTCAAGAACATTAAGCTCGAAGCGAAGGATCCGCTTGCCAAATCGATTTCCGACTATATTGCGAAAGGAAAATCAGAGGAGTCGATGAGCACGCTGCCGGCCGACCACTGGGCGAAAATCGGAGCTTCCATGCAAAAATATTTGGCGGGAGCGGCCGACCGTGCAACGCTGCTGACGGAAATTCAGGATTATTGGAAGACGGTTAAATAAGGAAGGGATACGAACGCCGGCTTGCCCTGCCGGATAGCGGGGCAGGCCGGTCTTATCTTTAACGCCGGTGAACCGGCAAAACTTAAATGAATGCGGGGGATCATGATGACGACGGAAAAAGGGCTGTGGGATCGTTTGAGACTGCGGCTGCTCTTTACCGGTCCTACTTTATTCGCTTTTCTTGCTGTAATGATCGTTCCATTCCTGTACGGGATCTACTTGACCTTTACGAATTGGGACGGCATTTCTACGACAAGCACTTTTGTCGGAGTTGAAAATTATTTTTCCGTTTTTCAGGATACGGTGTTCTGGAAATCCTTTTTGTTAACGCTCAAATATGTATTCGTTACCGTCGTTCTGATTAATGCGTTTGCTTTTTTGCTTGCTTATGCTTTGACGAGCGGGTTAAAGGGACAAAGCTTGTTCCGGGCCGGTTTTTTTATTCCGAATCTGGTCGGCGGCATTGTGCTCGGATTTGTCTGGCAGTTCATTTTCTCCAACGTTCTGGTGTATTTGGGCAAGGAGCTGAGCTTTCCATTATTCGGCGATTCATGGCTGGCTGACCCGAATAAAGCGTTCTGGGCGATGATTATCGTCACGGTATGGCAGTATGCGGGTTATATGATGGTTATTTATGTAGCCGGACTGATGAACGTACCGAACGACATTATGGAGGCGGCAAGCATCGACGGTGCAAGCCTGCTGACGAAACTGCGCAAAATGGTTTTGCCGCTCATGGTGCCTTCTTTTATCGTCTGTATTTTTCTCTCCCTGCAAAGGGGCTTCATGGTTTATGACCTGAACATTTCCCTGACAAAGGGCGGTCCTTTCAAAAGCACGGAGATGGTCTCGATGCATGTTTACGAAAAGGCGTTTCTTTCGAGGGATTACGGCGTAGGCCAAGCGGAAGCGTTTGTCCTGTTCCTGCTGGTCGCGATCATTACGATTGCACAGGTGTACTTCAGCAAAAAAATGGAGGTAGAGGCGTAATGCATAAATCGAATGCCGCGCTCGACTGGACCAAATTCGGCGCCCTCCTGATCGGCTTGCTTCTGTTTGTTTTTCCGTTTCTGCTGCTGCTTGTCAATTCCTTCAAAGAAAACAAGGCGATTACGTCAAGTCCGCTTTCGCTGCCGAAGAGCTTAAATATCTCCAACTACTCGGATGCATTCGAAAGAATGGATTACGTATCGGGGTTTACGAATTCCATTGTAATCACCGTGCTCAGCGTTTTGCTGATTTCTTTGTTAGCGGCGATGACCGCTCATTATTTTGTTCGAAATCAGTCCAGGCTTAATCAATACACGTTTTTCCTGATGGTTGCCGCCATGATTATCCCGTTTCAGGCGATTATGATTCCGCTTGTCAAAATTTACGGTTCCATCGGTTTTCTGGACAGCAAGTGGGCATTGATTTATATGTACATCGGATTTGGCAGTCCGCTTGCGGTGTTCATTTATCACGGCTTCGTTAAAAGCATTCCGGCAGAGCTGGAGGAAGCGGCTCTAATGGACGGCTGTACCCGGACACAAACCTTTTTCCGTATCGTCTTTCCGGTGCTGACGCCGACTACGGTGACGATCGCGATTTTGAATGTGCTGTGGATCTGGAATGACTTCCTTCTGCCGTCGCTGGTACTAATTGCGCCTGAAGAGCGGACGCTGCCGCTGTCGACTTTTTACTTTTTCGGCACGTACACCGTTGACTACGGCCCGTTGATGGCGGGGCTCATGCTTACCATATTGCCCGTGTTAATCGTTTATTTATTCGCACAGAAGTATATCATTCAAGGTGTTATGCAAGGTTCCATTAAATAAAAAGTAAGGGTTGGATGCTTTATTCTGTACACAAGAGAGAATGCCGACCAGTTTATTGCCGAAAGAAAATATTTGCTGAACGACCAATACCGGCTTGCTTATCATTTGATGGGCGAGTTCGGCTGGATGAACGATCCGAACGGATTTATTTTCTACAACGGCCGATATCATATGTTCTACCAGCATTACCCGTTTCAGCCCGTATGGGGACCGATGCACTGGGGGCATGCGGTGAGCAGCGATTTGATGAATTGGACATACCAGCCGGTGGCGCTTGCTCCGGACCAAGACTATGACCGCGACGGATGCTTCTCCGGCAGTGCCGTTCAGATGGGCGGGAAGCTGTATTTAATGTATACAGGCCATATCGTGACAGGGCCGGACAAAGATCGGGACTATCAGCAAAATCAGAATCTTGCCGTTTCAACGGACGGCATCCGTTTTGAGAAGCTGGCAAACAACCCCGTACTCGGCCCGGAGCAAATTCCGGCGGGCGCAAGTCCGAAGGACTTTCGTGACCCGAAGGTTTTCGAGCGCGAGGGCATTTATTATGCGGTGCTTGGCTCGAATGACGGCGAGAGCAAAGGTTTGATTTTATTGTATCGCTCGCTTGATCTCCTCAAATGGGATTACGTGGGCGAGGTCGCGCGGAGCGACGGCCAAATGGGCGACAACTGGGAATGTCCGGATGTGTTTGAATTGGACGGATACGATGTGCTGATGCTGTCTCCGCAGCGGATGCCCGCACAAGGCGATGATTATCAAAACCTCCATTCAACGGCTTATATGATCGGACGTCTGGATACGGAGTCGGGCCGCTTTCATTACGACCGGTACGAGCAGGTGGATTGCGGCTTTGACTTCTATGCACCTCAGACGACGATTGACGATAAAGGCAGACGGATCGTCATGGGCTGGATGGAGACGTGGGAGACGGAAATTCCGACTCAGCTCGGACATTACTGGGCGGGCGCCATGTCGATGCCCCGTGAAGTAACGATGCGCGGAGATCAATTGCTGTTTCAGCCGCTGGAAGAAACGAAGGCTTTCCGCAGCAATGGCTTTAAGGCGTCGAATTTGAGTTTGGACGGCTTGCGGGACATGAGAGTATGCGGAGATTGTTACGAGCTTGAAGTTGTATTCCGCGCAGAAGAAGCGAAGGAGTTCGGTTTAAAGCTTCGAACCGGCGGAGAGGAAGAAACGCTTATCGCTTACCGTCCTGAGGAGTGCCTTGTTCGCTTTAACCGGGATCGTTCCGGCATCGGCCTCGGAGGCGAACGCAGAACCAAGGTCGAGCTGCAGGAAGGTCATCTGGCTCTTCGGATATTCGTCGACAAATCTTCCGTTGAAGTATTTATTCAAGGCGGGGAGAAGGTAATGACCGGCCGTATTTACCCGGGTCCCCAATCCCAGGGGATACAGGTTTTTTCGGAAGGCGCCTGCACGGTTGTTTCCTTTAAGAAGTGGGATATTAGATTAGACCAGTAAGAGAGCTTTCATTTTATAGGGGCTCATTTGGATTTGGAACGGAACTTTCATGAACGGCACCCTCGCGGATTAAGCCGAGTGACAGGTCAGGCAACTGACTTTCACCGATCGGCAAGCCCGGGGGTGCCTTTTTTGTGTTTTTGGAAATATAGCTGCTTCCGCCCGTCAGGATGTTCATGCTGCGTTCATTTTCCGGTGCTATAGTGGGCGTGAACCAAGACCGATGGAAGGTGGAATGGCGTACATGAAGAGATGGGCATTATGGATCGGGGTCGTAATCGTGCTGGCCGCCGCGGGGTCAGGAGTGTACTATTATTATTTTATGCGCGGCGAGGCTGCTGCGGTGCAAACGTCAACCTCGCGGACGGTACAGGCCGGCAGAAGCGATATCGAGGTGAAAATAAGCGGAAGCGGGACGGTGAACGCCGATTCCAGGGCTACGGTGACTGCCGGGACGAACGGCACGATCGAGAAGCTTGGTTTTAAGGCGGGAGACAAGGTTAAAAAGGGACAAGTTCTGGCGGCGTTTGAAATGGAGGATGTAAGCATCCAGATCAGGCAGCTGGAGCTTAATATGAAAAAGCAGGAGCTGCAGATGACGCAGTACGAAACCCAGTATAAAGAAGCGACGGGAACCGAGAACGAAGCGGAGACGAAGCAGTCGCTGACGAACAGCATGGAGCTGTTAAAGCTGGACATCGAGCAAAACCGGCAATCGTTGGACGATTTGTACGAGCAGCAGGAGGAGACGCTGCAGGTCGTCGCCCCGATCGACGGTACCGTGACGGCGAGCGATATCGAAGCCGGCGACGAGGTGCAGGGGAGCGCGGTCATAGCTGAAATTGTAAATTACGAAGCCCTTACCTTTGTCGTTCAGGTGGACGAGTTGGATATCCCTGATTTAAAGCTCGATCAGACCGCGAAGGTTCATTTGAACGCATTGCCGGACAAGGTTTATGAAGGCAAAGTTGTAGACATCGCGAAGGAAGGGACGGCTTCGAATGGGGTTGCGGCTTATGACGTTACGGTTTCTCTAACCGATATCGACGGAATTATCGCGGGGATGTCGGGCTCGATCGATATCGTCATCGAATCCAAGCAGGACGTTGTTGTCGTGCCCGCCGATGCGGTGGTAGAGATGCGCGGCGCCACCTACGTGCGGGTGCCTGGCGCAGCGGGCGCGCAAGGCGCTGCCGACGGAGCGCAGCAGGGCACTGCGGGCGCGCAAGGCGCTGCCGGCGGAGCGCAGCAGGGCGCAGCGGGCGCGCAAGGTGCTGCCGGCGGAACGCGGCAGGGAGCAACGGGCGCCCAGGGCGCGGCCGGCGGCCAGCGGACCAATGGCGCTGCGGCCGGGGGCAATACGGCCCGGGCAGGCGGCATGCAGATGGAAGGGCAGTTGGTCGCGGTTGAGGTCGGCATAAGCGATGAAACTTATGTAGAAATCGTTTCGGGGCTGAAGGAGGGCGATTCCGTGCTCGTTCCGCTGCCCCAGGGAACGGTCGGTACGGCTGCGGCCCAGACGCAAACGCAAATCATGGCGCCTGGCGGCTTCGGCGGCATGGGAGGACAATTCCCGGGCGGCGGCATGGGCGGCGGAGGCGTACGCGGCGGCACCGGCGGAGCCGTCAGAACGCAAGGCGGTGGACAATGAGCGAGCGGGAATCGGCCGTCTTAATCGATATTCGGGAGCTGTCCAAGTCGTATGTGATGGGGCGCGAGGTGGTCACGGTTCTGAAGCAGGTATCGCTTCAAGTCAGGCAGGGGGATTTTATGGCGATTGTCGGGCCCTCCGGGTCGGGCAAATCCACGCTCATGAACGTGATCGGCTGTCTGGACTCTCCTTCGGAAGGAAGCTACAGGCTTGACGGGACCGAGGTAAGGGGCTTAAGCGACAATAAGCTTGCAGAAATCCGGAACCGCAAAATCGGGTTTATTTTTCAGGGCTTTCATTTGCTGCCGAGGCTTACGGCTTTCGAAAATGTAGAGCTCCCGCTCATCTATGGAGGGCTTTCAGCCAAAGCGAGGAAAGAGCGGGCGCTCAAGGCGCTAAGCCAGGTCGGCCTCGAGCAGCGCATGCACCACCGGCCGAGCGAGCTATCCGGCGGACAGCAGCAGCGCGTGGCGATCGCGCGGGCGCTGGCGACGCATCCGCCGATTTTGCTGGCCGATGAGCCGACCGGAGCGCTGGATACGAAAACCGGACAAGAGGTGCTCGCGCTGATCGAGGATTTGAACCGGGAAGGGCATACCATCGTGCTGATCACCCACGATATGGATGTGGCAAACCGAGCGAAACGGACCGTCATTATGAGGGACGGCGTGCTCAGCGAGCAAAGGAGTGAGGGCGATGAAGCTGACGCAAGGCTTCCGGATGGCTTTGAAAAGCGTCTTGTCGAACAAGCTTAGGACGGCGCTGTCCATGCTCGGCATTCTGATCGGAGTCGCCACCGTCATCGCGCTTGTCGCAATGGGCGAAGGCTCCTCGCGGCAGGTGGAGGAGCAGGTGGCGACGCTGGGCACGAATATGCTGTCCGTCACCATCACCGGCAGAGGGACGGAGACGACGCTGTCGAAGGAAGAAGCGATGGAATTCGCCGACATTCCGAACGTCGCCGGCATATCTCCTGTCGTGAGCAGCTCGTCCTCAGTCAAATACGAGAAAACGAGCGCTACTGTAACGGTCGAGGGCATCACGCCGGAATATGAAGCTGTCAACGATTTTAGCGTGCAGTCGGGCCGCTACATTGCTTCTATAGATGAAAGGAACACCCAGAAGGTTGCTCTTATCGGCGTAACGACGGCAAACGATTTGTTCGGAACGGACGATCCGGTAGGCAAAATCATTTTGATCAACGGGCTGAGATTTACGGTTGTCGGCTTGCTCGAGGCCAAGGGCAGCTCGCTTACGGGCTCCAACGACGAGAAAATATTGATTCCGCTGTCCACGGCGCAAAGGATTTTCCAGAGCGTCGGCGTGCGCCAGGTGTATATCCAGGTGACGGATATGGATCTGATGGATGCTGTCATGGCGCTCCTCGAGGTCCGGCTGACCGAGAAATTCCGCGGAGATTCCGAAAGTTACCGCATCTTTAATCAGGAAGACGCCATGGAAACGTTAAGCTCGGTTAACGAAACGATGAACACGATGCTGGTCGGCGTCGCGGCGATTTCGCTGGTCGTCGGCGGCATCGGCATTATGAACATCATGCTCGTTTCCGTCACGGAGCGTACGAGGGAGATCGGCATCCGGAAATCGCTGGGCGCGAAGCGCCGGGACATTCTCTTTCAGTTTTTGGTAGAAGCCGTGACGATCAGCGGCTTTGGCGGGGTGCTGGGCATCTTGCTGGGATACGCCGCTTCCATCGTCATCGGCAGAGTGATGGATACCGAGACGGCCGTATCGACGGATATGGTGCTTGCAGCTTTCGTATTTTCGGCGGTTGTCGGCGTTATTTTCGGTATTTTTCCTGCCAACAAAGCCGCCGGACTGAGGCCCGTAGAGGCGCTCAGGCACGATTGATGCGAAAGGCCGCCCTATTCCGGCGGGTTCTACCCTACTATTCGGACTCATAGAATAAAACCATCAAGGCTGGATTAAGAGAGTGGCGTAAGTTCAATATTCAGTGCTTACAGCCGTCCGGCCAGGATGGGAAGGGGTAGGCATGAGAAGAAGAATAGGGCGGCCGCCATGGCGCTCGAATCACCCGTTTGTAGGACGCATATGGCAATGGTTTGGAGTAGGGATGCTGCTGGGCGCGACAGTCGTCTTCATCCGGCTGTCCGTGACGGAAATTTCCGCCGGCAGGGATGTGTCGCAGCTGCCCGCTTTTGGCGCCGGTACGGCGGACTCCGCGCGGACCGTGCCGGATCAGGCGGGTCTGAAGGGACAAGCCGGTACCGGATCGGCCAAGCCCGCGCGGGGGGACGATTCCGGCCGGGCGGCCAGCGGCGGCGGCAAGGGCGGGACGAAAGAGGAAACTGAAGCTGAAGGAGCTCTCGACCGGATTAGCGTCCGGATTTATTTGACGGAGGAAAACCGCATTGAAACCGTGCCGCTGGAGACGTACGTGCAGGGCGTTCTGGCCGGGGAAATGCCGATAGACTTCGAGCTGGAGGCGCTGAAGGCGCAGGCGATCGCGGCGCGGACGTATATCGTCCGGCGTTTGTCGCTCGGGGACCGGAGCGGGATGAATACGGACAAGGCCGACGTGACGGATACGATCGAGCATCAGGTGTACGTGCCGGTCGCTCAGCTTGCGCGCAAGTGGACAGGCGATCAGGAGAAGGCTAATCTCGCAAAGCTGAAGCGGGCTGTAGAGGAGACGAGAGGGCTTGTCATCACCTACGGGGGTGAGCCGATCCAGGCGGCTTTCTTCTCTACCAGCAACGGATATACGGAAAATTCCGAGGAATACTGGGATCAGCCGCTTCCGTATTTGCGAAGCGTAGCGAGCCCGTGGGATGCGGATATTTCCCCGCGCTATAAGGAAACCGTGACGATCACAAAGGAGCAGTTTTATGCAAAAATGGGTCTAACCGGCAAAAAAGCGTCCGCAAAGCTTTCTATTAAAGTGACCGACAGGACGGACGGCAACCGCATCAAATCGCTTACCATCAATGGAGAACCGTTCAGCGGCAGAGAGGTTCGCGAGCGTCTCGGCCTGGCTTCCTCCCAATTCGCTTGGTCGGTCAAGAAGGATGCCGTCACGATCACCACCTACGGGTACGGCCACGGCGTCGGCATGAGCCAATGGGGCGCAAACGGAATGGCGCAGGACGGCAAGCAGGCGGAGGATATTTTGCGCTATTACTATACCGGAACGAAGGTCGAACAAGCTTCGAAGCTTCCAATCTGAGAAAACTCTTAAAAATGTATATCATCTCACGTATAAACCTAGCAGTTCTGGCAACAATGGCTAGTGAGGTGATAGCAAATGAATGATCAAAACAAACCAAAGCAAAGACCAGAAGAAACTCCCAAAAACAATGTCCTGGGAGAAACGTCTGCCGCCAAATCTAGCAGTGGACTGAAGAACCTGTTTGCAAAGAGATGGGTATCTCCAGCAATCTTCATGGCCGCGGCAGCAATTATCGTAACCTTAATGTGGATCTATCAGGGAGCGGATCAATCGAGTCCTACGACGGGACCGGCCGATATCACTGATGTTTCGCAAGGGGATGAAGGTACTGCAGCGCAAGGTCAAAATGATGAAACGCCGGTGGTCTCGGCAGGAGACGAAGCGGTCAAATGGCCGGTTGTCGACATTGCCGCTCTCAAGGTAGAGCGTCCGTACTTCGACGTAAACGCACCGGAATCGGAACAGGAAGCGGCTCTCGTGCAAGTGGGCAACGAATTTGTGCCGAACACGGGAATCGATATCGTCAGCCCTTCCGGCGACACCTTCGATGTACTGGCAGCCTTGTCGGGTAAAGTTACGCATGTGGAGCAGCACGCGACGAACGGCAACGTAATCGAGATTACTCATGCCGACGGTCTCGTGACGGTATACCAAAGCGTAGCCGAGGTTCAAGTTGCGGAAGGCGACGATGTGCTGCAAGGCACAAAAATCGCGATTGCCGGCCGCAGCGACGTCGGACGCGATCTGGGCATCCACCTTCATTATGAGACGCTTAAGGACGGCAAGGCGATCAATCCGAGCTCGCTCATCAAGGAGTAAATGTTCCAGGCAAGCGAGTGTACATGAGAAAATAGGTCTAAAGTCTTACAGGCAGGGGCGAAACCCCTGCCTGTTTTTCATTTTTCTGAAAAATTATTCACATTCCTGCCTGTCAGGCTTGGCCATAACGAATATATACCCACTCGACTCATATAATGTACCAAACTATCTCGAGTAGGGAGGCGGGAACGTGCACGATTACATTAAGGAGCGAACCATAAAAATAGGCCGCTGCATCGTGGAAACGAAGCATACGGTGCGTACGATCGCCAAAGAATTCGGCGTATCTAAAAGTACGGTGCACAAGGACCTCACTGAGCGGCTTCCTGAGATAAACCCCGATCTGGCCGATCAGGTTAAGCACATTCTCGAGTACCACAAATCGATCAGGCATTTGAGGGGAGGAGAAGCGACCAAGATCAAGTACAAGAAAACGAGCTCGAAGAAACGGGAAGTGCTGGCGGCAGGTAAAGTATGAGATTTTTTCGCGAATTATAGAGGAAATTGGTCTTTTTTGGCGAATAATATACGGCAACGGTTTCCAAGTCAAGGGAGCTATTTGTACGTTACGTAATCATTATTCGTTGGGGGACTTAAGGCTTATGTTAAGCAAGGATATCGGCATCGATTTAGGTACGGCTAATGTATCTATTCACGTGAAAGGAAGAGGCGTTGTTCTCGATGAGCCTTCGGTCGTTGCGATTGAAAGCGATTCGAAGAGAGTGCTGGCCGTCGGCGAGGAAGCGCACCGCATGGTCGGGCGCACGCCGGGCAATATTGTGGCTATCCGTCCTTTGCGGGACGGGGTCATCGCGGATTTTGAAATTACGGAAATTATGCTCAAAGCCTTCATCGACCGTGTTGAAGGGAGAAAGTGGTTAAGCCGTCCCCGCATGTTGATTTGCGCACCAACGAATATTACCTCGGTAGAACAGAAGGCCATTCGCGAGGCCGCGGAACGAAGCGGCGCGAAGGAAGTTTTTCTTGAGGATGAACCGAAGGCAGCCGCGATCGGGGCTGGAATGGATATTTTCCAGCCCAGCGGCAATATGGTCGTAGACATTGGCGGAGGCACGACGGATGTTGCCGTTATTTCGATGGGCGACGTCGTCACCGCCTCTTCTATTAAGATCGCGGGGGACAAGTTCGACGACGCGATTATGAAGTTTATCAAAAATAAGTACAAGCTCCTGATCGGCGAAAGAACGAGCGAGGAAATCAAGATCAAGATCGGAACGGTCATTGAGAACGGACGCCGGGAGGAGATCGACATCCGCGGACGGGACATGGTGTCCGGTCTTCCGCTCACGGTTACGATCCGTTCGGACGAGGTGCGCGAAGCGGTGTGGGATCCGATCATGTCGATCGTCTCTACGGCCAAAGCGGTCCTGGAGCAAACGCCGCCGGAGCTGTCGTCGGACATTATCGACCGCGGCGTTATTCTGACCGGCGGCGGAGCGCTGCTGGACGGGCTTGATGCCCTGCTCGCGGAGGAGCTGAAGGTTCCCGTGCTGATCGCCGAGGACCCGATGCACTGCGTAGTGAAAGGGACGGGCATCCTGCTGGATCACTTGGACAAGCTCAGGAAGAAGTAAGGAGGACGGCGTCTGCTGTAATCAGCTTAACTGCGCGGGTAGGGAGCCATAGGGGGGCGAAGCCGAGGCGCAGGTAAGTCGCAGGTCGCATGGACATGCTATAAAGGCAGCCTTGCTTTCAACCGATAATATATAAAGCAAGTACGATTGGAAGCGGACCGGGAGGTTACAGCAATGCTAAGAGGTTTATATACCGCAGCATCGGGCATGATCGCCCAGCAGCGGCGGCACGATACGGTAACGAACAATATTTCCAACATCAATACGCCGGGCTATAAGCAGACGAACGCGGTTACGCGGTCGTTTCCGGAGATGCTTTTGTCCCTGACCGGAGCGGGGCCGGAGAATGCCAAGACGATAGGCAAGTTAACGAGCGGCATATTCGCCGAGGAGAGCTTGTCTATCCATCTGCAGGGCGATTTGATGCAGACGAACAACTCCTCGGATTTTGCGCTGATTTCCAATATTGACCTGGACGGAATTGCGTTTGACGCATCGGGCAAATATGTGGCGCCGGACGGCGAGGTCACGTATCAGCCGCAGGCCTTCTTTACCCTCCAGGATCAGAACGGAGAGCAGCGCTTCACGAGGGGCGGCAAATTTTCGCTGACTGAGCAGGGGTTTCTAATGTCCGGCGACGGCTCCAGCGTGCTCGGTACGGATGGACAGCCTATACGGATGCCAGAAGGGGTAGGGCTTGACCGCCTGCTGCTGACGGACGACCAGCGGTTCGTGGACTCGGACGGTACGGATATCGGGGTACAGCTGCTGATCAGCCGGATCGATAATCCGAATCAGCTTGTGCGCGAAGGGAACGGGAATTTCCGGTTTGCGACGGAGGACGGGGAAGCGGTGCCGATCGCAGCGGACGAGCGCGTTGAAGTCAAGCAGGGCTATGTCGAGCGCTCCAACGTGGACGCCGCTCAGGCGGCCGTCGATCTGATGTCGGCGCTGCGCGCGTATGAAGCGAATCAGAAGGTCATCCAATTTTATGACCAAAGCTTGAACAAGGCCGTGAACGATGTCGGGCGCATCTAGCGGAGACGGAGATTAAGGAGGTGCTGCGGGATGAACAGCTCGATGATCAACGCAATGGTGTCGATGAACGGTCTTCAGCAGAAGCTGGATTTGCTGGCCGATAACATTGCGAACGTGAACACGGTAGGCTACAAGCGTAAGGAAGCGACCTTCGAGGACCTGCTGAACAATGTAAGAAGCCAACCGGGGGAATTCAGCCAGCCCGGACGCCGGACGCCGCTCGACTTCATGCAAGGCTGGGGTGCCAGAATGACGATGGTGCAGCCTAATTTGTCTCAGGGTCCGCTGCAGGGCACCGACAAAACGACCGATATTGCGATCGAGGGAAATGCGCTGTTTGAGGTTGAGGTCGACGATGCCGGCAACCGCGGCTATACGCGAAACGGGGCGTTTCAGTTGACGGTAGGGGAAAACGGTGATACCATTTTGGCAACGGAAGACGGCTACCCGGTAGTGGCTAACGTAACGGATCCCGTAACGGGAAATGTCGCGGAAGGCCATATCGTTGTCCCGCAGGGCTATGAGCTGCGGGTGAATCCGGACGGCTCTGTGCTGGGAGTATCGTCGCTCCGGACGATCGGGCTGGGCAGCATTAAGCTGCTGCAGTCGTCGCGGCCTGCCGCACTTACGGCGGTTTCTGATAACCTGTTTGTAGTTGCCGGCGGCATTAATGTTGGAGATGTCGTTCAAGAGGTAATACCGGATTCGGAAAATCTTATTTCGCTTCGCCAAGGATTCCTGGAGCAATCCAACGTCGTGCTAACGGATGAGATGACCGAGCTTATTAATGTGCAGCGCGCTTATCAACTGGCGGCAAGAGCGTTATCCTCAAGCGATACGATGATGGGCCTGGCAAACGGATTGCGCGCGTAAGGATAGGATGATGAAAATGAGTATGGCCGATGAACGAATCGACCGCGAAGAAATCGGCGGAATCGGTAGTCAACCTGAGGAGAGCGGTACGGGAAGCAGGAAGCGCGTCGTACGCGCGAAGGCTGAAGGGAGCTCGAAGCAGAAGCAACGGCCCAAATGGGCGAATGTGCTGCTGTGGATTTTGCGCAGAAGCATTGTGCCGCTCATTATGATTATCATGCTTATAGCCGGATTGTATGCCGGGTACGTTGTTATCGGGCACGGACCCACGGGAGACGTGTTCAGCTGGTCGACCTGGCGGCATTTATATGACCTGATTTTTGCTGAATCGTAAGGAAGTCTTGTTGGTAAAAAGAAAGAAGCGGAACCATGCCGGGTTCCGCTTTTTTGCTGCGCCCCGCGAAGCCGCCGGCTGTTCTGCATGGGCGTTACGGTGTCATACACATAATCATAATCGAATTCCAGGCCGGTGACGGAATCCTCCGCCGCTGCGGCCGGGACTGCAGCCGAGGTTATGGCAAGCGCAAGCACAAGCAGGAAGGCCGTAAGCCTGCGCGCAGGCTTAAACGGCATCATTTTCCGTAAACGAAATTCACGGCATTCTTGTCCTTTCATCTTTAAAGTAACTTTCTTCTATTAATAATGTCGGTTCGGGCGCAGCGATTTTGAATCACAATCCTTCAAGCGGACGGTTTTATTTTTCTGGAAGGTAGTTGTATAATAGTTGGGAACCATGATGGACAGTCAGCACCAGGTAGAGGAGCGTGAAGGGTTGAATCTGCCGAATCTCTTAACATCATTGCGTTTTGTACTGATCCCCGTTTACATAATGGTTTTTGTGAAAGGACATATGATTCCCGCGTTTCTGATCATGGTCGCCGCCGGCATTACCGACGTGCTCGACGGCTACATCGCGCGTCGCAGCGGGCAGGTGACGACGGCCGGCATGATGCTCGATCCGCTGGCCGATAAGCTGATGATGATCACGGTGATCGTGTCGCTGCTGATTTCCGGACATATTTCATGGACGGCGGCAGCCGCAATGTTTGTACGCGACATTGGCATGATAGCGGGAGGGCTGTATTCACATTTCCGGGGGAAAAGGACGGTTCCGGCCAACTGGATGGGAAAGCTGACGACGGTTCTTTTTTATGCGGCGATTATGCTGATCTTTTTCGAGGTTCCGAATGCCCATGTGTATTTGTGGGCGGTTATCGCTTTTTCGTTCGTTACTTCCATTATGTATATCGTTCTGTTCAGATCACTTAACAAGCCGCTTGCAGAAACCCCGCCCGGCCATTAGCGTCGGCGGCATAACTAACATGAACAAAGAGGCTTGGCCGGGGACGCTTCGGGTCCCCGTGCCAAGCCCCTTATCTTAACCTTCATGAACTGCAGTTTCACGAAGGATAAGTATAGTTTTGTACATAAACCTGCTTTTTATACCATTAAATTTTGGAAAAGGAGTTCATTGACATGCTGGATATTAACCAAATTCAAGAAATTATACCGCACCGTCCCCCGTTTTTGCTCATCGACCGCATTTTGGAGGTAGAGCCGGGCGTTCGGGCAGTCGGCATCAAGAACGTCACGATGAACGAGCCGTTTTTCGTCGGTCATTTTCCGGGCTATCCGGTAATGCCCGGAGTGCTGATCGTCGAGGCGCTGGCGCAGGTAGGCTCGGTCGCGATGCTTATGGTGGATGCGAACCGCGGCAAGCTGGGCTTTTTCGCCGGCATTGACGGCTTCCGCTTCCGCGGTCAAGTCAAGCCGGGCGATACGCTGACGCTTGAAGTGCAAATAACGAGATTAAAAGGGCCAATCGGCAAAGGACAAGCTACCGCCAGGGTAGGCGATCAGGTTGTAGCAGAAGGCGAGCTTATGTTTGCTTTGTCCGACCCTTCCTAATCTCGATTCCATATATAAATATATAAAAGAGAGAGGCTGCTGAATATGACGAATCCATTGAATGAAACGGTTATCGCAAAATACGAGGCTTGGCTGAACGATCCGCTGATTGACGGGGCGACAAAGGAAGAGCTCCGCGGCATTGCGGGACAAGACAAGGAAATTACCGACCGCTTCTATCGCGATCTTGAATTCGGCACTGGCGGCCTTCGCGGCGTTATGGGCGCGGGGACAAACCGTTTGAACGCTTACACTGTTGGAAAAGCTACTCAGGGGCTGGCAAATTGGCTTCTGCAAAACGCGGCTGCGGGCGCCCGCCCATCCGTCGTCATCGCGCATGATTCCCGCAATAATTCTCCCGAATTCGCGCTCGACGCCGCTCTTGTGCTGGCAGGCAACGGCATTACGGCTTACCTGTTCGAATCCCTTCGTCCGACGCCGCAGCTGTCCTTCGCCGTCCGTGAATTGAAGGCATCGAGCGGTATCGTCATTACGGCAAGCCATAACCCGCCGGAGTATAACGGGTACAAGGCTTACGGCTCCGACGGATGCCAGCTCATTCCGGAGGATGCGGAGCAGGTGATCGCGGCGATCGGCCGGGTCAACGGCTTCGGCGAGGTGAAGCGGGTTAGCCGCGAAGAAGCGGAAGCGCAAGGCCTTCTCGTATGGCTGGGCGCGGAAGCGGACGAAAGCTTTATCAATACCGTTGCGTCGCAAAGCTTGAATTCGGAGCTGATCAAAGGCGGCATCGGTGAATCCTTCAAAGTGGTGTTCACGCCGCTTCACGGAACGGGCAACATGCCGGTGCGCGAGGTGCTGAAGAAGGTAGGCTTCAATAACGTGCATATCGTTAAAGAACAGGAGCAGCCGGACGGCTACTTCAGCACGGTGAAATCGCCGAACCCGGAGGAGCGCGAGGCGTTCACGCTGGCGATCGGGCTTGCACAACAGGTAGGCGCAGACATCATTATCGGAACGGATCCGGATGCCGACCGGATGGGTGCCGTCGTGAAGAACAACGAAGGCGAATATGTCGTTCTCACCGGCAATCAGTCGGGTGCGCTTATGGTTCATTATGTGCTTAGCCAGCTGAAGCAGCGCGGAGAGCTGCCGGCGAACGGCGTTGTGATCAAGACGATCGTAACGAGCGAGCTCGGCGCGGCCATCGCGCGTTCCTTCGGCGCGGAAGTCGAGAACACGCTGACCGGCTTTAAATATATCGGAGAAAAAATGACCCGCTACGAGAAAACCGGCGAGCGTTCGTTCCTGTTCGGTTACGAGGAGAGCTACGGTTATCTGACGGGCACCTATGCACGTGACAAGGACGCGATTGTCGCTTCCCTGCTCATCTGCGAAGCGGCCGCTTACTACAGCAGCCAAGGCAAAACCTTGTACGACGTATTGCTGGAGCTTTACGCCGAGCACGGCTTCTATCTGGAAGGCCTGGAATCGCGGACGCTTAAAGGGTTTGACGGCGTTCAGAAAATCGGCGCGATCATGGAAGACTGGCGCCAAAATCCGCCGGCTGAAATCAGCGGCGTTGCAGTGGAGCAGGTGCTGGATTACGAACGCGGACATGATGGCCTGCGTCCGGAAAACGTGCTGAAATATTTGCTTGCGGACGGCTCGTGGTTCTGCCTGCGCCCATCGGGCACAGAGCCGAAGATCAAGGTTTATTTTGCCGTGAAGGGCGAGAGCAAGGAAGCCGCCGCTTCGGCGCTGCAAACGTTAAAAACGGCCGTGATGGAACGGGTGGACCGGAGCGAATAGACTAGAAAGAGCCTGTTAAGAACGGAGGAATGACGTGTTTTTACGTTGGCATCAATGGAATAGACGGGCGAGGGCGGTGCTTTGGGTCATCGCCATGATCGGAGTCGCGGCGGCGCTGCCGCTCGGCGCCGTCCGGATGGAAATGGAAAAAACCTCTAAAGAGGTGGAATACGTATTTGATTACCGGGATATCGTCGAGGTGTCCGATCTTCAGCCGAAGCCGCAGCAGTTTTTGTCGGAGCGGCTGGCAAAGATGAAGGCTTCGGGCATAACGACGATGGCCGTATACGAGAGCTCCTTGAAGGAGCTCTCCCAGGCGGGCCGGTTAACGTATTACAGCTCGAGGGATGCGGCTCTCCTGCAAGGAAAGCTTGAGCCTGCAGGGGAGAACTTTACTTATATCTTGTTCACCGGTCCCGAAGAAGAGCGGATGATCGAGCCGATCGTCAAGCAGGCGCTGGACCGCGAGGGAGCGGTTTACCGCAGCTGGACCTTCGACGGCCGCAGCGGTCTGGTTGTCGAGCTCCCGACCGCCGCGACGGTTATCATGACCATGGACTTCGATCCGATGTCGCTGCAGACGATCCATGATGCCGGCTTCCGCATTCTTGCCAGGTTCTCGGACCGCGTTCAGCCGCTCGACCCCGCACAGGTAGACGCACAGCTAGCGGGCTTGAAGGAGCTTGGCGTCAGCCGCGTGCTGTTCGAAGGCGATAAAGTGAAAGGCGCTTCCGAGCCGGCCAGCCTGAAAGCGTTCGGCGAGCTGCTGGCCAAGCATGAAATGGGCATTGCCGCCATCGAAAATTTGAAAAAACCTCAAAAAGGGATCAATAATTTAGCCTATACTACGAATTATAATATTGTGCGCTTATATTCGTTGTCTGAGGCCGACGGTCTGGAGATGACGGCCGGCGGCATAACAGACCGCTTTCTGCTGGCTGCAAAGGACCGGAATATCCGGATGTTCTTCCTCAACGGGGCGGCCAAAGTCGACCCGGATAAAGTGAAGCTCGTTCAGTCTCTGGACAAGCTCAGCGAGACGATGACCGGTGAGAACGGCGTCGTACAGCGGCTTGCGGATGCCGGCTTCCCGGCGGGTACGGCAAAGTCGTTCGATTACGAGCAGCCATCCTGGTCGAAGCCGCTGCGCGGCGTCGTGGCGATCGGGGCGATCGCCTTGATCACTTTGCTGATCGGCGCTTTTGTTCCCGGCGTCTATATCCCTGTTTTCCTGCTCGGTCTTGCCGGCAGCGCAGGGCTTTATGTTCTGAACAGCTCGATCATGGAGCAAGCGCTGGCGCTTGGGGCTGGCATCGCTGCGCCGACGCTTGGCCTGGTGTGGGTCATGAACCGGATTTACTCCCGGACCATCGGAGACCGCAGAATTGTCGGCGGGTCCGATTGGACGGTCGGACGCAGTCAAGCTTCCGTTACGGCTGCGAAGCAGCCGGGCGCTGTTTCCGAGAACGGCGAGCAGGTGAAATGGATGTTCCCTGCTCTGTCGGTCGGGCGCCGCTTCGGCCTTGCTCTTAATTGGATGATCGCTGCATCCTTGATTTCGCTGTCGGCTGTACCGATCGTGTTTGGCTTGCTGAACAATATTACGTACAGCTATGTACTGGAGCAGTTCCGCGGCGTCAGCCTGCTGCACTTGGCACCTATAGGGCTGGTGGCGATTTATGTTCTGTTATACAGCAGCCCGCTCACCGTAGGAAAGGTTCGCGCTTTGCTCGCGAAGCCGATTACGGTTTTGTGGATCATTATTGCCGTAGTCATCGGTGCCGCAGGCTTTTATTATTTGTCGCGTACCGGCAACAGCGGCCAAGTATCTGCCGTTGAGCTCGTGATCCGCCGCTTTTTGGAAACGACCTTCGGCGTGCGTCCGCGGTTTAAGGAATTTTTGCTTGCGCATCCGCTATTGCTGCTGGGTCTGTTCCTGTCGCTGCGTTACCGGGCAGCTTGGCTGCTCGTGATCGTCGGCTCGATCGGACAGCTGTCGATGGTCGACACGTTCGCCCATCTTCATACGCCGCTATATATTTCCATGATTCGGGTGGCGCTTGGGTTGGGTACTGGTATTATAATCGGCTGTATTCTCATTTTGGGCTGGCAGCTGGTGGAAGGAGCATTTCGTAAATGGGCACCGTCGGTAAAACGGAAGTTCGTCGAATCGTAATTTCAGGCTACTATGGCTTTCGCAACAGCGGCGACGAAGCGGTGTTAAGGTCGATTCTGCTAGCGCTTGAGGAACAGGGGAAGGCTCAGGGCATTCGGATCGAGCCGGTCGTGCTTTCGGCCGATCCGGCCTGGACGACGAGCATGTACGGCGTGGAGTCGGTGCGGCGGATGCATCCGTCCGACCTGCTCCGCACGCTGCGCGGCTGCGACGGGCTCATCAGCGGCGGAGGCAGCTTGCTGCAGGATGCGACAGGCTCGCTGACGATCCCGTACTATACGGGCATCATCAAGCTGGCTCAATGGTTAGGCAAGCCCACGTTCATTTACTCGCAGGGCATCGGCCCGGTAAATAAACGCGCGATGGACCCGCTCATACGCAGCGCTATGAAACGCAGCGCTTACGTATCGGTGAGGGACAACGAGTCCGCGGCCCTGCTCGCGCGGATCGGCGTTCCCCATGACCGGATCGAGGTTGTTCCCGATCCGGTCATGGGCCTGCCGCTGCCGTCCGGCTCGGCAGCCGCCGGCAGCGCGCTCGCGCTCCGCGCGGAGGAGCCGCCGCTGGTCGGCGTCTCGCTGCGCCGCTGGCGCAACGACGGCGCCGACCTCGCCC
Organism: Paenibacillus vietnamensis; assembly: GCF_020169515.1. Taxonomy (GTDB): domain Bacteria; phylum Bacillota; class Bacilli; order Paenibacillales; family Paenibacillaceae; genus Pristimantibacillus; species Pristimantibacillus vietnamensis. The sequence goes on from NZ_JAHMHW010000014.1 coordinate 27,095, forward strand.
GCGCCGCCGAAGCGCTGGTCGCGCTGTCGAAGCGCATGCCCGTCCGGCTGCGCTTCCTGCCGTTCCACACCCCCTCCGACGCGGAAACGTCTGAGCAGGTGCTGGAACGGCTGCGCGGCCGGCTCGGCGGCGGATCCTCCGCCGAGCTGGTCGCGCCCGGCGACGACCCCCAGCAAATGCTGCTGGAGGTCAGCCGGTGCGACGCTTTGTTCGGCATGCGCCTCCATGCGCTCATCTATGCCGCCAACCAAATGGTGCCCATGCTTGGCTTGTCCTACGACCCGAAGATCGATCAGTTTCTCCTTCGGCTCGGAATCAAGGCCGTCGGCACCACGGAGCGGCTCGATGCCGAAGCCTTTGCGGACGCAGCGGTATCGCTGCTCTCGAACAAAGACGCCTGGCAGGCCGAACACAAGCCTGCCGTCGACCTGCTAAAACAACAATCGCAAAAACCTGCGCAACAAATCGTTCGATTGCTGCGTCAAACATTATCGAGGTGACTTCCTCTTGTCGAAGAATATACCGACCGTGCCGATTTACGGCATACCGTTCTCCAAGCTGAACATGGATGAGACGGTACAGTATTTAACGAAAGCCATAGAAGAAAAGCGCACAACTCATGTCGTGACTGCCAACCCGATCATGATCATGGCCGCCGTCGAGGATGCGAAGTACGGCGCCATGCTGAAGCGGGCGGACCTCATCGTGCCGGACGGGGCCGGTGTCGTCTGGGCGGCCAAGTATGTCGGCCAGCCGGTCGCGGAACGCGTAACCGGATTCGATCTTATGCATCGCCTTTTCGAAGAGGGCGAGAAGCGCAGGTGGAAAGCCTACCTTCTTGGAACCTCGCAGGAGGTTATTGACGCTGCGGCGGAGAAGCTGCAGCTGCAGTATCCGCAGGTGCGGATCGTCGGCAGCCGCAACGGCTTCTTCGGTCCGGAGCAGGATGCGGAAGTCATCGAAGCCATCCGGCAAACGTCGCCGGACCTCCTGTTTGTAGCGCGCGGCGCGGACACGCAGGAGCCATGGATCGTCAAGTATAAGCAGAAGCTCGGCGTTCCGCTCATTATGGGAGTCGGAGGCAGCTTCGACGTCGTATCGGGCAAGCTGAAGCGCGCCCCTATCATTTTCCAAAAGCTGCGCCTGGAATGGTTTTACAGGCTGCTGCAGGAGCCGAAAAGGTACAAAAGAATGCTTGTTTTGCCGAAATTCGTCGTGAAAGTGGTTCGCGACAAAGAAAAAGTGACAAAACCTCGGGCTACACCGTAATAATCTCGCGAAAACCGTGAAAATCGGATGAAAACGGGATTGGAGTTTCTTTTTCAATCGGAGTATAATTCACTTCGGTAGAAAGAAAAGGGGAGTTGCAACCATGTCAGCATCATTGCTGTATACTGTAGGATTTATTATTGCACTCATTATTGCATTAGCTATGACGCCGCTCGTGAAGAAATTCGCATTTAAAGTCGGCGCAATCGACAAACCTAATCACCGCAAGGTACATACGCGGATTATGCCGCGTCTGGGCGGTTTGGCTATTTATATCGCATTCGTCGGCGCGTACTTTATGCTCTCGCCATTTATTCCGGACAATCTGCTCCGTGCGCAGGATGTCAACATGATCAACGCGCTGCTCGTCGGCGGCACGATCATCATCATACTCGGCGCGCTAGACGACCGCTTCGAGCTTTCCGCAAAGGTGAAGCTGCTCGGTCAAATCGCGGCGGCGTGCGTAGTCGTTTTCGGCTTCGGTGTCAAAATCGACCTTTTGAACGTTCCGTTCGGCGAAACGATGCAGCCGATTGCCGGCTGGATCAGTATTCCGCTGACTATACTTTGGATCGTGGGTGTGACAAACGCCATCAACCTGATTGACGGTCTGGACGGTTTGGCCGCCGGCGTATCCGGCATCTCGATCGCGACGATCGTCGTGATGGCCTCGCTCATGGGCTTCCAGCCGGTTATTCTGCTGAGCACGCTGCTGCTCGGAGGGATCGTCGGATTTCTCGTATTCAATTTCCATCCGGCTAAGATTTTTATGGGCGACTCGGGGTCTCTGTTCCTTGGTTTCAGCTTGGCCACTCTGTCCATGCTCGGCTTCAAACAGGTGACGATCGTCTCCTTCGTAACGCCGCTGCTGATCATCGGAGTGCCGCTGTCGGATACGTTCTTCGCGATCGTACGCCGCTGGGTGAACAAACGTCCGATCTTTGCGCCTGACAAAGGCCATTTGCATCACCGGCTGCGCGACCTTGGCTTCAGCCACCGCCGCACCGTGCTTATCATCTGGGCCGTTGCCGCCGTATTCGGCGTACTGGCCATCATTCAGTCGGCTGTCGTGCAGTCCAGCGCAGCGAACTGGATCACCTTCGCCGTCATATGCATGCTGATGTTCTTCCTGCAGATCGGCGCCGAGGTGACCGGCATCGTCGATAAGACGCGCAGGCCGCTCATTAACTTCTTGAACCGGATCGTGCTCCGCCAGAAGGTGGATGCGCAGTCCCGCTCGAAATAATCTCAAAAGCTCTTTTCCCGGAACGTTCAGGGAGAAGAGCTTTTTTAATGCTTCGAATGCTGATATTTAGAGACACGATGAGGGTAAAACTCCTTTTGCTCACTCTCCCATTAGCTCAGGATGGGACACGTCCGCCCAACGCTACGATCTTCCTCACGAGTAAGTATAGCTGCCTCCGCTAAATCTATTTTTTATCCGATACACATGCTCTTAACGTTCTTTGCTCCACTATCCCCTCAGCTCAGGAAATCTTCCTCCGCGGCCTTCCGATTTAATTCTCCTTTTTTCCTAAAAAAACGACTCTCCCTGACCGATAAAAAAAGTACAGTACTTTTCTGCGGCCCTGGCTATGCACGATACATACATAAAGGAGGAACATCGTTTTGAAAAGAATCGTATCACTCGTTCTTACGCTGGCTCTGCTGATCACGCTGCTGCCGTCATTCGGCGCTTCCGGGATCGCCTCGGCCGCTGAGGGCAATTTCAATTTCCCGGCGGAAAACGACTTGTCCACGCAGGCCAGAGTCACGACGGAACCAAGCCTTACGCTGACAGGCTCGATTACGGGCGTAGATCCGACCTCGGTTTCTTACAGCGTCGTCCAGGTCATTAACAACAAGGGCAACGACGACCCTGCAGACGACCAGCTCGGCTCCAAGCGCGAGAACATTACGAGCAACATTTACATCAACGGCTTCTCGATCCAGGTTTATAACGTCGAGCTGTTTCCCGGCCTGAACCGCATAACGTTTAGAGGCGTACAGGGCGGCGGCGAGGTAACGAACTCGATTTATATCGAATATCATAATGGCCCTGTCTTTTATGATCTGGTCGCCCAGCTGGACGGCATGAAATTCAATATCCAGGAATCGGGCACGACGGTCGTGCATTCCGCCGCTTCCGCAGGCCGCCAGTCCGCCGACATCAGCATTACCGGCTTCGCTCCGAATGCGCAGCAGGTGACGATCGACGTGAACGGCAGCAGCAAAACCTATTCCGTCAACAGCTCGAACAACTATCAGTTCGCGGCTTCGCCGATTACGTTGAACAAAGGAAAGAACCTTGTCACCTTAAAGGTGCAGAACGCAAACCAGACGGTCGAGACGACGCGCGAAGTCGCCTTCTATAACGGCGAGGTTACGTTTTACGATGTCAATCTGAACGGAATGAACGGTACGGCAGTGTCGAGCGAGCCGCTTGAGTACAACCCGAACCTGCTGGTTACGAACACGAACTCCACAATCATCACCGGTAAAGTCATCGTCCCGAACTACCTGAAGGACGACACGCAGCCGGCGGACGGAACGCTTGAGCCTCACCCGGACCCTAACGCTCCTGCAGCGGGCGGCGTACCGGCCGGAGGCATTCCGCTCAAATATACGATTACGGGCACCGGCGTCAATTTCTCTCAGCCCGCTGGCCAGTATGCAACGCCGGTTGGCACGTACACGGGTCAAGAGGCATTTTTTATTTATGAGTTTACGGCTCCGATCGGAACGAATCATGCCCTCGTATTTGATAAAATCTACAACATCCAGCTGACAGCCAAAAATGCGAGAAAAACAGCGCTCGGCCAGCCGGACGACGAAGGAACGGGCCTGCTTGGCTTTGCGCTCCAGGACGCGGGCAAGCAGTTTATCGAAACGATCAGCTATTTGAACGGCTATCGCTCCGGTACCGGCGAATCACTCGAAGGTACGCCGCTCGAGGGCGCCAATCTGTACACCGTGCCGTTCGCGATGGAAGTGCTCGTAGGCAATCCGAACCTGTCGGTCACGGCGAACCTGGTCGATGTTACGGATATCAAAAACGTTTCCAATGCTTCCGCGACGAACTACACCTATAGCGACACGAATAATATCGAGAACGTATCGAGCAGTCTCGCCAATAAATTCGTCAACATCAACGGAAAGATCTACAAGCGCGAAATTCTCGTTTTCAAAAAGCTTCCGTTCGAAGGCACGCAGACGGTCACGCTTAGAGTCGGCGGCAGCGGAGGTGCGACGAAGACAGTCAAGTTCACGATGCTGTTCGGCCCGTACGTCAGTTACACAAGCCTATATGACAACATGACCGTGTACGACGACACGAACAAAATCAAGAGCGACCGCATCACGGAAGTCGTGACGACGGCGCTCAGCAATTTCAGGGGCGTATTGAACAATATCAACAACACGTCCGAAATCCGGTACGATTTTGCCAACAACAAGGCGCAAACCGTCTTTTTCTACGTGAACAATACGCCGATCAAGCTTCAGCAGGTTTCCGGCAGCCCGGTGACGAGCTTTAAAATTTTGGACGACACGGCCGATTTGACCGACATTAACGAGCGCGAGAAGGCATTTAACGCGCTCTTCAGCGGCGAGAACGAGATCAAGTTCGTCTTCCAGGGCAGCAAAAACTCGTACGAAAAAACGATCAAGCTGTACGTCATTCCAACGAACCTGCCGGTCGTTCCGGTAGAAGGCACCAAAATTTATCCTTACGGCAGCAAATATACGGAGCCGCTTCCGAACGATCCGAGCTTTGTGGACCGGGGCGGCATCTACACGACAAACGAAGCGAATATGAATGTGTTCGGCACGTTCGATTTTATCGATTTTGTTGCGGCAGGCTTGACGAATACGGATATCGTTAACAACATCCAGCAGAAGATCGACCAAATGAAGGTGGCTGCCAACGGCCTGACGAGCCCGGAGAAGTACATCCTGAAAATCGAAAGCACGGTGGGCACGAATCCGGTCTATTGGAACTTAAGCAAGCAGCTCGTCATCATGAAAGGCGCGGAGGTTATAGGCACTGTCAATAACACGGCGAATAACGATGTGGCAAACCTGGCGGTTCGCTACGATATTTCGACCAAAACCTTCTCGTTTATTTTGAGCTCGCAAGCGCTGAATGCGGACGGAAGCTCGAGCGTTTATACATTCACGGTATTCAACAACGGCGAGACGGGGCCAAAAGCCTCCTACAGGCTGGAGGTCGACCCTACTTCGCTGCCGTATACGATTTTGCGTCCGATTCTTCCGAACAAAGCGATTGTGAACCAAAATTTCATCGAGGTCATTATTGACGCTCCTGGCGCCGATTCGATCACGATTAACGATCAGGCGGCGGAGAAGATCGACTACGATTCGGATAACAATCCGGCGACGATCGAGCAGCTCTACAAAAATACATACCGCGTATTCGTAAACAAGCTGAGGGTCGGCAAAAACGAGATTGAATTCGTCATTACGAGCGCCAACGACGAGGTGGAAAGCAGCTTCGACATCACGTACGCACCGACGAACATTCCGGGAGCTCAATATTTGGAGCCGATGGCGAGCAATCACAAGGTGTTTGAAAATGCGGTGAACCTGAAGTTTCAGAAAGGCACGACGCTGATCCGGACCGACTTCAACGTTCCGGCCGACCTGAAAAACCAGGTGTTCAGCGGACATAACCTGCTATTTGCGATCGCCAACCCGGAAGACGGCGTCGTGGACCGCCGCGAGCTGGAGGCATGGCCTCCGAACTTCAATATCGTTATGGACAGCTTCGGCACAAGGTTCAGGCTGTCGTATCCGACTCGATTCACGAAAGCCAGCCCGGTCTACTGGATTGATGCAGGTATGGCGGACGATCCGGGCACAACAGCATACGATCCGCTGACGAGGGGCGTAGATCCGTACCAGTTCCCGAATGCGACCGGAGCAGGCGGCACGAAAATCCCTACCTACGACGAACGTCCGGATAATCGAGAGCTGATCACGTCCAAGACGGCGGAGCTGACGCTGGCCTTCGACCCGAACATGAAAGACAGCATCGGAACGATCATTACCGTGTACCGCTACGACGTCAAGGCGAAGTATTGGGAGAACATGGGCGGAAAGGTCGACGTGAAGAAGAACATCGTTACGGTTCCGTTCACGAAGTTCGGTTATTATGTCGTCGGCAAGATGGCGTATTCCTTCAACGACATGACGACGCATCCTTACGCGCGGAACTTCCTTGAAGCAATCTATGCCAAAGGAATCATGAATGCGGCGGGCTTCGACGATTTTGGCGCCAACATGTTCATTTCCAGAGGCGAATTTGCCAAAATGATGGTCAAAGCGCTGGACATCCCGCTCAACTATGAGCTGAGCAAACCTCACTTCGACGATGTGCCGGCCATCATTAACCCGGACGCCCTATGGGATTACCGCTACGTAGAAACCGCTGCACGCGAGGGCATTATCCGCGGTACTTTGCCTAGGACGTTCCAGCCAAGCTCCAACCTGACGCGCGAGGAAGCTTCGGTCATTATTGCGCGCGCGCTCGATATGAAGCTGCAGACGGATTCCGACAAAATCAACAAAGATTTGGAGAAGACGTTCAAGGATGCGACAAGCGTCAACTTCTACGCGAAGAGCTCGGTTCTGGCGATCGCCAAGAAAAAGTATATTTTAGGCGCTCCGGTCGATCCGGCTAACCCGAAAGCAGGCTCCGTATTCGAGCCCCGTTCGAACCTTTTGCGCTCGGATGCGGCGATTATCGTTGCCCGCATATTGGCAGATTTGAAGCGTCTGCCCGAAATCGGCTAATCTCAATAAACCGCATAAAGACGGGCTGTAACTCGGTTTACGGCCCGCAGCGGGAAACATTATCCATGGAAAACTTTACGCATATACGAGCTCTATGAAAACAAGATATACTATCAAAGGTGTCAGATTTAAACGTTTGCTTAAACGGTACTAAAGAGTCGCATTAAAAAAATTAAAAACTTTTTTCGAAACATCGCAACTTTTTAGAATCCAGTGCGTTTAATAACATGAAGTCGCATCACACGGCGCCATGAATCGCCAAAACTTGTACATAAGATAGCAATTGGAATGATTTCACAAGTTCCTCTTTACGCTAGGGAATGCCCATTGTATAATGTTAAAGTGGTGCAGGTACTCTATCAATTTTCACCAAATGTTTACAAGTTTCTGCTTCATGATGTTACATATAAGGGTTATCATGATAGTAGACATTTTTTTATATTAAATTTCTGCTCAACTCTGGAAAGGGGGTGAATCGGCTATGAGGGAAAAGAGCGATTTATTCTTAACTAAAGAGAACAAACAAAACTCTCAACAAAGCAAGCAATTTAGAGGAGGAGTAACAAAGGTTATGAAGAAAAAATTAGCAGCATTCGTATTGTCATCTTCCATGGTTCTTTCCATGACAGTTCCAGCATTCGCAGCAGCAACTGAAACGGATCCAGGTAAATACCTTCAAGGTTTGGAAATCATCAAAGGCGACCAAAACGGCGACTTGATGGAAGAAGCTAACTGGGATCGTGAAGACGTAGCAGTTCTGATCTCCCGTTTGCTTGGTAAAGAAGCAGAAGCAAAAGCGACTGCAAAAGGCCATACTTACAAAGACGTTAAAGGCACATACTACGACGGTTTCCTTACTTGGGCTAAAGCTGAAGGCCTGATGGAAGGTAACTCCGCAACTGACTTCGGTTTCGATGATGATATTACTTACAAGCAATTCGCAGCAGTTGTTCTTCGTGCTCTTGGCATCGACACAACTGGCGACAACTACGCTAACGTTCCAGCACTTGCTGTAGAAGCTGGTATCGTACCTGCAGGCACTAACTTCGACGCAGTAGCAACTCGCGGCGCAACTTACGGCGTTCTTGTAACTGCACTGAACACTGTAATCCCAGGCACTGGCCAAACTTTGGGTAACAAACTTGGTCTTCCTGGATTCGAAGTAGCTGAGCTTGCTCTTGGTACTGTTGCACAATCCGGTGCTAAGAAAATCACTGTAAACTTCAACAGAGAAGTAACTGCTGAAGAAAAAGCTGATCTTACATTTGAAGTGAAGAACGGCCTTGTACCATATGTTGTTACTTCTAAATGGGCAGAAGGTAACAAGTCCGTAGCTCTTGAATCTTCTTTCTTGCCTGCAGGTGAGTATACTGTAACTGTTAAGGGCTTTGATGCTAAAACAGTTGTAGTAGCAGAAGAGAAAGTATCGAAATTGGAAATTGGCGCTACAACAGTTCAAGTTGCAAATAACTTTGATCTTGCTGTAAAAGCAAAGAACCAATTTGATGAAGAAGTAGCTAACGCAGGCTTCACTGTTAACGTTTATGCTGCAACTCAAGGTGTTATTGCAGCTGACGAAAATGGTAAATATGACTTTGCAGCTGAAGGCGTAGTTAAAGATGAGTCTGTAGTTGTGACAGTTGTTCATCCGACTACTGGTTTGTCGGTAACAAAAACTTTCAAAGCTGTTGAAGCTAGTTCCGCAGCAGTAATTCAATTGTCTGCCGTAGCTCCTTTGAAAGATAAAGTTCGCATCTCTACTGGTGAAACTGGTTTTGTTCTTCCATACACATTGGTTGATCAATACGGTGGCGCAGTGAAGTTGCCACAAACATCTGCTGTTGGTGGAGCTGCAACTAAAAACGTAACAATTGGCGACATTAATTTCGTTGTTAACAATGAAAACATTATTTCCGCATCTACTTTTGCGGTTGACGCTGATGGTAAATTGACATTCAATACTGGTGCAACTGCTGGTACTGCTGTAATTACAGCTGTTAACAGCAAAACTGGTGCTTCTTCTTCCATCGCTGTAAAAGTTGAAGAAGTAGCAGCTTTGAAAACATTCCAAATCAGTAACCCAGGTGTATTGGTTGTTGCAGGTGAAGAAATTAAGTTCCCGTACGCAGCAGCTGATTCTTTCAGCGCCCCAATCGCAGCTAAAGATGTACCTGCGGCTGTAGCTAATTTGGGTGGTAACTTCAACATTACTTCGTCCAACCCAGCAGTAACAGTAGCAAGAACTTGGAATTCTAAAGGCGAATTGTCTCTGCAATTCACTGGCTCTGGCACAACTACTGTATTCGTTTGGGTTAACGGTCAAATTGCTTCCCAAATTACTGTAGATGTTAAAGCGGCAGTATCCACTGTTAAAGTTACTGGTAAGAAAGCTAACCTGAAAACGACACTTGGTATCGGTGCTAAAACTGCCCTTGGTGTCGATCAATTGACTTTGGTTGATAACTATGGCCGTGTATTAACAGCACTTCCTACTGGCTTTTCTCTTGTAGTTACTGAATCCGCTACTCCTGCAAATGCTGTATCTTATGCAGCGAACGAAATTACTGCAGGTAATGCTGCAGGTAATGAGAAAGTTTCTGTAGGTATCGAAGGTCCTGATGCTGACGCAACAGTTGATGCTGGTACATCGATCGATATCGAATTCGCAGTTATCGCTGATGCTGACATTAAAACATTTACAATTTCTTCAATTGGAACACTTTATGGTGCAGCTGATGCACTTGCTGGCCACCAAAAAGCTGTAACATTGGTTGGTAAAACAGCTTCTGGTACAGAAGTTGCAATCGATCAAGTTCGTTACTACACATCGATTACAAGCTCTGACCTGTCTGTTGCTACAATCGTTGGCGGTAAAGTTGTAGGTCAAGCAAAAGGCACTTCCACAATTACTGTATGGAATGGTGCTACTAAGCTTGCTGAAACTACTGTAACTATTTCCGATGTTAAACCTGTAATTAGCACAGTTAAGTTCACAGAAGCTTCTGTAACAGTAACTAACGATGCTGATGTTGATGCAGCTGCTCTATTGGAAGTAAAAGACCAGTACGGTGTAGATATTGCTAAAACTGGTACTTACTCTTCTTCTGATAACACAATCGCAACAGTATCTCAAGCAGGACTTGTTGAAAGAGTAAAAGATGGCGAAGTAACTATTACTTTCGTATCTGCTAACGGTCTTGTTGCAACAACTGTTGTTACTTACGAGTAATAACGAACAAAAAAGTCTGGCCTTGTGCCAGGCTTTTTTTTATTTTTGATAAACAATATTTATAGCCAAACTTCGATATTTAGAATTACCTTGATTAGTAAATGAATTTAGGATCCTCGTACTAAAAGTGAAATCGGCGAAACAAATAACATTTATATTTCGTCTAATGATATATAGCTAACGTACAGGGGGAATGAATGTGAGCTCAAAATGGGCAAAGGCGGGCATAGTCGTTTTGACAACTGGAGCCTTGTTAGTGCAAAGCGGATTAACGACCGCGATTACACCAACAGTAGAGGCGGCTACGACGGTATCGGTTGCCAAGCAGGTTGTTAAGCTTAGCATTACGAGTACACTCGTTGTAGAGGATGCTCAGTTCTTGATGCAGGATCAAGGAAGAGTTCTATCATTCAGAGTCAATATTAAAAATAACGGGAAATCATCTTTGTCTTTAAATGATTATTGGATCAGACTCAAAACGGTTTCCGGCAAATCGTACACGATTAATTTATTAGAAGCGGACAAAACGAAAAAAAGCGTAGCACCGGGTTCCTCTCAAACTGTTACATACTATGCAATCGTAGATAAAACCACAAAACTTTCTGATTTTAAATTCGAAATCATCAAATGGGATTTTTCCGTTGCAGGATATGAACGGCGATTAGGGACCATACAGTATCCTGTCGGTGCTTCTGACATGACAAAGGTTTTTGCACCTGATTACATGCTCTTCCAATCTGCCAAGATAAAATCTGCTATTAAAACGTATGCTGTAACAAAAGACCAAAATAATGTTTACTTAACCATTAATTACTTACTAGAGAATACAGGATTGAATGCAACGGATCTTACCAATTTGAATTTATTCATCCAAACTTCAGGCCTTGCGGTCTATAAAGTAGATACTTCTTTCTTATCAGGCATGTCCCTTGCAGCAGGAGAGAGGAAGATCGTTACTCTCCAGACTGTTTTGCCATTAGGAGTACTGGGTAAGTCACTATCGCTCATAGCTGCGTCATCCAACGAATCATCTAAAATGTATATTCCAGTAGCCGCATTAGCTATTCCAGCAATTAAGACTCCGGCTCCTACCCCAGTTGCAAAGTCCAGATCTGTTTTGATGAGCGGCCAACCGATCAATACTTTTGTGGATACGGCAATGGTGGGAGAAACCGTTTCAGGTAAAACGGAGGTATCTCTTCAATATGCAATGCGTAATGTAGGTACGGAAGCATTAGCTTATCCTGAGTTAACCTTCTATTTATACACAGCTGATGGGATTTCCTACCCTTTAACATTCACGAAGGATGAATCTGCAACTAAGCTGTTGCCGCAAATTAGAGAGGTACTTTCCCTTACCGGTCAAGTGCCGTCAACGGTCAAATTAGATAAAGCGCAGCTTATCGTGCGTTCAGGGGTTAAGGAAAACTCTTCAGGCTACGTTATTGGTAATTACTTATTAAAGTCGCAGCAAAGTCAGCAGGGTACAATCGGTTCTTCCTACAAGCTCAATGATTATAGCGTTTCTCTTAAAAGCATTAACCGAACGGCTGCTACAAACAGTGATGTACTTGTTGCGGAATTGGCTATTACAAACAAAGCTGCTTCCAGTAAAAGTATTCCAAATTTAAGCGGATACTTCCTTGTAAATGGCGTAAAGCTGGCAGTTGATACTACTAAAATAGCCCTGGACAATTCGATTACGATTGCGCCTAATGAGACTTATAACATTGCTGTTTACGCTAATGTTCCGTTTACAACTGCAATAAATAATGTTTCATTTGCCTTAACGGAAACGACAGGTTCGGATGCTAGCAGTACAACAAAGCTTCTTTATCAATTTAATGCTCCAAAAGTTAGCGAAGTGCCGAACCAATCGACCGACAAACCTTATCAGATTTTGAATAAAGGAAGCTTGACGGACGCCACTTTGAGACGTTCTGTTATGTTTGAAGGAGATAGCGGGAACTACTTCTACACGGAATTTGAAGTGGTTAACAAAGAAGCGAGAGCAAATGTGATCACTCCACTTGCCGGGTATATCAAAGATTCATTGGGAGAAACCGTACCGGTTACGTTTGCAAAGTTTGACCAAAAGGTTATGAGTAATGGTAAGGTTCTTTTATCCGCATGGACGAAAGTTTCTAAAAACTTTGATCCTTCGAGCTTCGATTTCATCGTTGGTCGAGCGGTAACTAAAGCCAGCGGAAATGCCGGTGAAACTTCCGACGCCGTGGTCGTAAATCCAGTTAGTTACAAAATGACATTCGACGGATCAACAAATACGCAGAAAACGCTGACGAATATACCATTTGCAGGTTATTCTTTCAGCATGAGAAACGTTCAGTCTACTCTGAATGTAGAAGGTCTTTACACAGTAACAGGCGTTAAGCTTGCATTTAATTATGATTTGGTTAAAGATCCAAACTACGACTATATCGCGGGTGATCACAAGCTGCAGTTTGAGTGGGTTGATCAAGGAACCGGAAAAACGACTTACACCAAACAGTATGCAATCGGAACGGCTGAAACAGGCGAAACACTGCTGAAAGAAGCTAAGGATTCAGCTATGAGTTTTGTTTTCGAGGACCCGGAGGTACAAATGAAAATTCAAAAATATGAGAACTATGTTCTTAATATTTATGATGTTTTCCAAGGCTCGAAAATCTTAGTGGCAACGAAAGAAATGAAATGGTTTGTTGTTGAAAGCTAGTAATAGGCAGATAGATATAACAGAATAGGTAGCCTAACCCTCTCAAATCGGGTATCTTATATAGATAAGGTATCCGATTTTTTCTTTGAAAGGAGTAATATAGTGAATAAAGGATTGAAAAAAGTAGCGTTTGGTGCAGCCATTTTGGCTTTTGGTATAGGTGTGGGCATTTTTACATCTAATTCTAGCAGTGCAGATACAGCTTTAACCCCAGGCTCCATAGAAGACCCTGTCGTGACGAAGAGTTACGTTGACGAGCAACTGGCTAAGCTGAACGAGGGTTCCTCAGGAGGCGATTCAGGGACTGTGGGGGAGACTGCGCTTGAAGTGGTGACCGTTCCCTCAGGGAAGACGCTAATGGCTGGTCAGGGGACGGAAGTAATCGTCCGTGTAGGAAAGGCTATTGTGTACAGCTCCGATTCCAACGGGATCGCGGATCTCACGGGCGGTGAGGATTTGAAGAATGGCACGGCCATTACAAAAAATCACCTGATTTTGTTCCCGCGCGCGGGCCGCGGCATTTTGCCGGATCCGGCGCAGACGAACGGGCTGACGGTTTTGGTAAGAGGCAGCTACACGATCCAGTAATGTGACTCGGTTAGTACATTTTACCCGAACTGACAATAGGTTATACGCTTCAAAATGGATGGATGGATGCACAATACAAGTGTGATCTAACATTCATTTGGAGGTGCTTCACAATGAGTCGTCGTTCTTCGAATAAAGTGGTCGTGCCGACTTGCAAATCGGCATTAAATCAAATGAAGTATGAAATTGCTGCAGAATTTGGTTTGACTTCCGGCGGATATGCCGGTGGAGCGGATGCGGAGTTTGCAGGCGAGTTGGGCGCTACAGGCGGCGCTGGCGGAGGAAATAGCGTGCATTGGTCTACATTGTCGACACGCCAAGCGGGCTCGGTCGGCGGGGAAATCACAAGAAGGCTCGTAGCCCAGGCCGAAAGCGTCATGAACGGCTTCCAGCTCTAGCCCAAAAATCCGGCATCCATTGACACTAAGCGACATTTTCGGTATCATTATGTTTTAGAAGAGTTGTCTAACAACCTTTTCCTCCGGGGAAAGGTTCATTTTTTGTGTAGAAAGTTTGCACTTATAACATACTAAGGTTGTAGGAGGTTGATACGGATGTCGGTTAAAGGACGCCACTTGTTCACATCGGAATCGGTTACTGAAGGCCATCCCGATAAGATTTGCGACCAAATTTCTGATGCTGTCTTGGATGCATTCCTCGAAGCAGATCCATATGCGCGTGTCGCTTGTGAAGTTTCTGTAGCAACAGGTCTTGTTTTGGTAATTGGTGAAATTAGCAGCAGCGCGGATTACGTTGATATTTCTGCGATTGCGCGCCGTAAGATTAAGGAAATTGGTTATACCCGTGCAAAATACGGCTTCGACTCCACGACATGCGCGGTTCTGACATCGCTCAACGAGCAGTCGGCTGACATTGCGCAAGGCGTTAACGCTGCGCTTGAGTCCCGCGAAGGCAAAGACATGAAGAAGGAAAACGAAGATATCGGCGCAGGGGACCAAGGCTTGATGTTTGGTTTCGCAACGAACGAGACTCCTGAGCTTATGCCGCTTCCGATCGCCTTGTCGCATCGCATCGCGCGCCGCTTGTCGGAAGTGCGTAAAAACGACACGCTGGGTTACCTCCGTCCGGATGGTAAAACGCAAGTAACGATCGAATACGTAGACGGCAAGCCTGTACGCGTAGATACAATCGTTGTATCGACTCAGCACGCTGAGGAAATTACGCTGGAGCAAATCCAGAAGGATATTCTTGAGCATGTCATCAAGCCGGTTGTTCCAGTGGAATGGCTGGATGAGCAAACAAAATATTTCATCAACCCTACGGGCCGTTTCGTTATCGGCGGACCTCAAGGCGATGCCGGTCTTACAGGCCGTAAAATCATCGTCGACACGTATGGCGGCTACGCTCGTCATGGCGGCGGCGCATTCTCCGGCAAGGATCCAACAAAGGTTGACCGTTCGGCAGCTTATGCCGCTCGTTACGTGGCGAAGAACATCGTCGCTGCAGGCCTTGCGGACAAATGTGAAATCCAGCTGGCTTACGCGATCGGCGTAGCTAGACCGGTTTCGATCAATGTCGACACTTACGGCACAGGCAAAATCGCCGAAGAGAAGCTCGTTGAGCTGATCAACAGCAACTTTGACCTTCGTCCGGCCGGCATTATCAAAATGCTCGACCTTCGCCGTCCGATTTACGCTCAAACGGCAGCATACGGCCACTTCGGCCGTACCGACGTGGATCTCCCTTGGGAGCGCGTCGACAAAGCTGAGCAGCTTAAAGCTCAAGCCGGCGTTCAAAGCGGCGTTTAATAGCGATTCAAAAGCTTCGGTTCCTTTGGAACCGGGGCTTTTTTTTATGGGCTAAAGCGGTACAAAAAAGCGGTTTAACCTAAATTTTTCATGGCGGCAAGCCGACAAATAAGGTACGGGTTTGTATTTTAAATATAAGAATTTATAAGTTTGAGCTTATAAATGACTTATATTTCATCGCGAAACGAGCTTTTACCGCCAGAGGACGGCGACAGCCGTTTACGCTTGTTGAGGAGTGAATGGAAAATGAATCGTACCGGCAAGCTGTCCTTATTCGTCGCTATAATGCTGCTGCTCCAGCTGAGCTTGATCGGCCTGCCTGCAGCGCCGCGCCATGCGGAAGCCGCACCAGCAGGTCCGTCTGTTCTCGGACTTAGTCCGGCGGATGATTTGATTAATGTACCCCTTAATACCGATTTAAAAATAACGTTCGACGAAAGCGTGAGCAAAGGGACCAGCTCCGCGGCCGTATCGGTTGTGGAATACGGGACGAACCGGGTGCTGGAAAGCATCAGCGTGTCCTCGAGCCGGATCGTGCTGGAGGATTCGCAGCGCAGCGCCAGAATCGTCCTCGACAAGTCGACGGCAAGCAGAAAACTGGAGTTGAACACGGATTATTACGTGCTGGTAGACGCGGGAGCTTTTGTCAACGTGTCGAACGGTGCGGCTTATGCGGGAATCCAGAATGCAAGCAGCTGGAACTTCCGCACGGTTGCGCAGGTGGATTCGACACGTCCTGCGCATCTGACCAGGCTCCCGACCGGCAATGCCGCGGATATTACGGCTCCGATCGTCCTGACGTTCGATGAGCCGGTATTTGCCGCCAGCGGCAATATCCAGATCAGCTCGACCGAGGACAATCGGACGGTTGCGGTTACTTCGAGCGCCGTGACGGGCAGCGGGACGTCGACGATTACCGTAACGCCTGCTGCGGCGCTGCAGCCGGACACCACGTATACGGTGACGATTCCGGGCACGGCGTTCCAGGACGCGTCGGGCAATCTTTATAACGGGACCAGCTGGACCTTCCACACCGATGTGGCTCCCGTGAATAGTAGCGGGCCTCTGTCGCCTGCGGATAATGCAACGTCCGTAGCGGTTAACAGTCCGCTTACGATTACTTTCGACACCAATGTGCAGGCGCGGGCGGGAAAATCCATCGAAATTAGGCGGGTGAGCAATAACACGACGTTTGAGCGTTTTGCAGCGACTTCCTCGCGCGTTGTCGTGACGGGAAATTCGGTTCGGATTTCGCCAAGCTCGAACCTGGAAGCCAATACGGCTTATTATGTGCTGATCGATGCGGGAGCATTTACGCAGCAGGATCCGAACGGGGACAAATGGTATCACGGCATTGCAAGCGCAACGGTGTGGAATTTCAGCACGGATTACGGGAATGATACGACGGCCCCGGCCGTGACGGCATTTTCGCCTGCGAATAACGCTGTCGTAACGAGCACGAATTCGCAGCTGCAGCTTACGTTTAACGAGCCGGTGTTTCCGAGCGGCGGCATGATTGAGATCAGGGAATCGGGGACCGGCGCCTTATTCCGCTCGATCCCGCTCACCTCGGAGCGCGTGACGGGCGGCGGAACGTATCAGATTACGATTGATCCGAACAAAGCGATTACGGGAGAAGCGGCAAAAGCGTTCGTCAACAACACGAGATACTACGTGACGATGGGGAACCGGACGATCCGCGATGCGGCAGGCAACTATTACGCGGGCTTTTCTTCGTCAGGGGCGTGGACCTTTACCGTGACGCAGGATACGGTCCGTCCGACGCTTGCGCTGCTTAGCCCGCTGAACAATGCGACACTCGTCAGCGTGAACGGCACGTTCTCGGCGACGTTCAGCGAGCCGGTGCTGCCGGGCGGCGGGGCGATCACCTTCAAGCCGGCAAGCGGAAGCATCGCGACGGAGGTTGCGGGTTCTTTTACCGTGGACAGTGCGAATAACCGGAAAATCAACATTACGCCGGCTTCGGCCTTGGTCAGCAATACGGTCTATTATGTCTATATCGAAGCTGGCGCGGTGACGGATTTGGCCGGCAATTCTTTTGCGGGCATTCTGAACGAATATCAGTGGACGTTTCGTACGTTCGGCTCCGATACGACGGCGCCTTCGCTTAGCAAGCTGCAGTGGAGCGGTTCGACTATCTCCGTTATCTATAACGAAACGCTGAATCCGGAGTCGGTTCCGTCTGCAGGAAGCTTCTATGTCACTGTGAACGGCGCTTCGCGTCCGGTCAGCCATGTGGAGATCAGGGGAGAATCGGTGCTGCTGACGCTGACAAGTCCGATCGTGTCCGGCCAGACGGTGAAGCTGGCGTATACGAAGGAGTCGCCGATGGGCCGTCTTCAGGATCTTTCCGGCAACGAGGCGCTGAGCATCGGGTACCAGGATGTAACGGGTGCGCTGGATACGACGCTGCCGAGCCTGGTAAGCGGGACCGCTTCCGGAAGTGCAGTTACGCTTGTTTTCAGCAAGGAGCTGGCGGCTGTGAACAGCAACGCTTATTTGCAGTTTACCGTGACGGTCGGTGGCGTGGCTTACAGCGCGACCTCGATCTCGAGCACGGGCAGCACGGTGCTTCTGACGGTAAGCGGCACGATCCAGAATTATCAGAACGTGCGGGTGTCTTACGCGCCGGGCGCTTATGCGCTGCGGGATACGGCCGGCAATTATTTGAATACGATCAACCATTTTAATTTGTACAGTGTGCCGGATACGACAGCGCCGGTGCTGCAGTCGATCACAGCTAGCGGTTCGGTCGTTACGCTGACCTACAACAAAACGCTGAATCCGGCGAGTGTGCCGTCAACCGGCCAATACAGCGTGCTTGTCGACAATGTCGCACGAGCGGTCGTGCAAGTTCAGGTATCCGGCAACGGGGTATATTTGACGTTGTCCTCCGCCGTTTCTCCGGGACAGGTTGCGACCGTATCCTATCTTGCTTCGATTGCGCTTGTGACGGATTTGGCGGGCAATCCGGCTCCGTCCTTTAACAACGTCTCCTCAGGAAGCACCTCGGGAGGAAACGGCGGAAGCGGAGGCGGCCAGACCGGCAGCCTTTACGGAGCGATTGCAAAGGGAAGCCTGGTGACGCTGAACTTCGGCGATAGCTTAAACGGCGGCTACATTCCTTCGACGGCCCAATTTGCGGTGGTGGCAGGCGGAGCTTCAAAGCCGGTATCTGGCGTGTCCGTAAGCGGAAATTCCGTGACTCTCGTGCTGTCTTCTCCGGTATCAATCGGCGTTCCGGTGTACGTCACGTATTATTCGTCGGTGACGGGACTACGGACGCTTGGCGGGGTTACGGTTAACAGCTTCACGAATGTCGCCGCGGCGAACCAGACGACGGTGCTGGACGGCTTGTCTGGCGATTACGAAGCGGCGGACGGCGGCGGCATCGGCCTGAAAACGACGGCGGCCGAAACAACGATAGACGTATCGCCGGCAGGGGTGCAGGCGAGCCGGTACACGGTCATGAGCGACCGCGTCTTGACGGCGTACCAGACCATGAAGACGGCAGGACTCGCGAATCCGCGCGTCGTGTTTAAAGTGCCGTCCACGGAGCGCGCGGCTATTGTCGCGGTATCGGTCGGCACGCTGGACTCGGCGTATCGGCTTAACTCCGATTTCGTGTTTGCCGTGCAGTACGGGGACACGACCTACGAGCTGCAGCTGAGCGCGGCGGATTTTACGAGAATTAACGGTTTGCTGGGCGGCAGCAGTGCTGCGGGGCAGCTGCTGATCCGGATCGACACGGGTATCTCCTCGCTGACAGGCAGCTTAAGCACCAAGATCAATAGCTCCGGCTCCCAGCTGCTCGCGGGTCCTTATCATTTTGACGTGGCGGTTGCCAGCGGCTCGGTTCTGAGGGAATTAGATGAATTCGACGGCTACGTGTCGCGGACGATCCAGAACTATCAGACGGTGGATGCGTCCCGGACGGCCGTCGTGTGGCTGGATCCGGAGACGGGCGGCCTTTCGTACGTGCCGACGGAATTTTCGACAAGCGCAGGCAGGACGGTCACCACGTTCAAACGCAAAGGAAACAGCGCGTACGCGCTTATCCGAAATGCGTCAAGCTTCTCGGACCTCGGCAATCATTGGGCGGCCGGCACCATTCATCTCATGTCGCGGAAGTTCATTGTCGAAGCGAAAAGCGGCACGAAATT
This sequence comes from Paenibacillus vietnamensis, assembly GCF_020169515.1. GTDB lineage: Bacteria > Bacillota > Bacilli > Paenibacillales > Paenibacillaceae > Pristimantibacillus > Pristimantibacillus vietnamensis. Next base: position 46,661 of record NZ_JAHMHW010000014.1, read on the forward strand.
TGAACTTCAGCTGCCGATTACGCGCGGCGAGTTTGCGTCCTATATTGCGAAGGGACTGGGGCTTGGCGGCAGCAAGGCGGCAGCGGCGTCCTTCAAGGACGTGAAGGCGAACACGGCTATGGGCGCGTATATCGGGGCGGCATCGTCCGCCGGGATCGTGCTCGGCAGCACCGACGGCACCTTCAAGCCGGACAGCCCGATCACCCGCCAGGATATGGCGGTCATGCTGATCCGCGCGGCCAAAGTGGCGGAGCTGTCTACGGATCTGCCGCAATCGGCGTCCTCCTATTTGCAGAAGTACACCGACCGCGGCAAAATCAGCTCTTACGCACAGGCGGATATGGCGAAGGCAGTCCATCTCGGCGTCATTAACGGCATCACCGAAACGACGATCAGTCCGCTTACGAATGCGACGAGGGCAGAAGGCACGATTATGCTGATGCGGCTGCTGCAGAAAGCAAAGTTTTTATCGCCGTAGGGTCGCGTGTGGTGATTGTGGTAACTGGATAGGGTACAGCTATTTTTGGAGATTGGGTGGCTTTAGAGAAAATAACGGGATTGGCTACAGTTAAATTTGCAGTTTCCCTTGAAACGGGCATATGCCCGACAAATTGATGTAGGAAATCCCGTTATTTCCCGGAAAATAGGCATTTCACACGATTTAGCTGCACCAATTCCAGTTATTATGCCAAAACCCTACACGAAGTCTCAAAATCTCTATTCGCACCAAAACGGGCGTGAATAGAGATTTTTTGGGCTAATTGGCATAGAGAATCGACAATAATTAGGAAAAATTAACCGTTCTTTATTCTGGACCGTAACTTTTCTATCAATTTTGTAGTCTATTACTAGTAGATTATGAGATGGGAGAGTTGTAGTAGAAATGGGTATGGTTCAAGGCGGCATCGGCCGTCAGACGGGAAGCTTCGGTAAAAAGGTAATTATTGTGGCGTTAGGAGGGGCATTGCTCATACAGCCGATATCGGCACTGACTCCGGCAAGCTGGCAAACGGCCCTTGTGGAGACGGCGGAGGCGGCCACCGCAAATGTGCTTAAGCTGAAGGAGCAATCGTACATAACGTCGGGGGCGAAGCGGCTTGATTATGTCTGGCACGCGACTCGGGGAACCTCGAGAATTCAGACCGATGTGCATGTCATAGAAGTGGATCTAACGAATCCTTATGTGTCGCTAAATGTCATGAGCGGTAAAAATAACACGATCGGGCAGCGCGACAGCATTTTGAATATGTCAAAGGTGAACGGCGCGGTAGCCGCAATCAATGCGGACGTTTTTGTCATGGACAAGGAAGGGGCGCCGATGGGGGCGCAGGTGTCCCGCGGCGTTATTATGTCGAGTCCGGCGAGCCTGAAGGGCATGTACGCCTTCTCCGTCACGAAGGACCGGAAGCCGTCCATCGATCTGTATACGTTTGACGGAACGGTAACGGCAGCAGACGGCACAACCTTTCCGATCCAGGGACTGAACGAATCGGCCTACAATCCGGAAACGTATGACGCAACGTACAGTCACGTCGATAAAATGTACATATACACAAGCGTATGGGGCGGGGCCGAGCGCCCGGTCGCTTCCGCGACAAAACCGACGGAAGTGCTGGTACGCGGCGGCATCATCGAAGCGATTTCGGTGAACGCGGCGCTTCCGGGTCCGGTGCCTGCGGACGGTTATATTTTGCGGACGCACGGCAAGGCGGCTGCCTATGTGCAAGAGCATCTGAAGGTGGGAGAGCCGGTTACGGCGGACTACTCTCTCGTATCGCAAACGACCAAAGCGAAGGTAGATCCATCGACTCTGGATTTTCTGGTCGGCGGGCATACGCTGCTCGTCAACAATGGGGCGGCCAGCGCGTTTTCCCGCGATGTCTCGGGCGTGAGCGGTTATTCTTATACGTCTCGATCCGGTGTCGGCTATTCCAAGGACGGAAAGAAAGTCTATTTGATCACTAGCGAGCGGTACGGCACTAATACCGGCCTTACATTGAAGGAGCTCCAACAGATTATGGTGCAGCTTGGCGTCGACAAAGGCGTTAACCTGGACGGCGGAGGCTCTACGACGATGATCGAGCGTCCGCTTGGGACGACGACTCTGCAGCTTGCGCACTCGACGCAAACCGGAACGACACAGCGTTTGGTAGCGAACGGCATCGGCGTGTTCACCTCTGCTCCGCAGGGCAGCCTGAAGGGCATTTCGGTAAGCGGCCCCGAGCTGCTATTCTTAGGCCAGCCGGCATCGTTCTCGCTGAAAGGCTATGATACTTACTATAATCCGATTGCGGTCGATAACACTTCGGCGGTTTGGAGCAGCTCGAATGCGATCGGCACGTTCTCGGGCAATGTTTTTACACCGACCAAAACCGGAAAAACGTCGCTTAACGTCAAATCCGGCGCCATTACGACGGCCTACGAGGTTGAAGTGGTCGGCAAGGACCAGGTTGCCGCGTTGTCGATCAATAACCCGACCGGATCGCTGGCGGTTGGCGCCACCACTTCGGTTCCGCTGACCATCAAGCTGAAAAACGGCAATTCGTATAAACTGACCGGAGACTCCGTCAAATGGGAGTTTATCGGCTTCAAAGCGGTACAATCGGGCGACAATGTGACGGTCCAGTCGATCGGCGAGGGCGTCAGCACGGGTTACGCGATTGCCCGTTACGACGGTTTTGCGGCGATGATTCCATTCACGCAGGGCGAGAAGGTCGCAACGTTAGAGGACTTCGAGATATCGAGATATGCGATTACCTCCCAGGTGACGCCTGCAGAGACGATAGGCCGGGTCAAGCTGGTGTCGGACCTGCCGGAGCAGCCTTCGCCGCGGGCGCTTAAAATCGAATATGACTTTACAAAAGCTGCGGGCACAAAGGCATCTTACGCGATGTTCGGCTCCACGGGAGTCGGCTTGTCCGGCGCACCGGTATCGATGACGGTCGATTTGTTCAGCGACAACAGCCAAAACTGGGTGCGCGCCGAATTTGTCGATGCGGCAGGCAAGTCGCATCTGCTGGAATTGGCCAAGAAGCTGGACTGGAGCGGCTGGAAAACCGTAAAAGTGAATTTGGCCGAGGCCGGCATGAAATTCCCGGTGAAGCTTAAGCGCGTGTATGTCGTGTCGATTGAAGAGGACCAGGATTCCCGCGCTTTGGCGGGCGCGATCGCGATCGACAACATGCTGCTGCAGTATACGCCTTCGGCCGCCATTACGACGGATGCAACGATGGAAATGCAAATTTCCAAAACGACGGCGACCGTAGACGGCAAACCGCTGAAAATGGACGCGGCGCCGATTTTGCTGAACGGTGTCACTTATGTGCCGATCCGGTTCATCACGGACGCCATGGGCGGCAGGCTGCTGTACGACTACAAGCTGGGCAGGGTGACGCTGCTTCGCGGCGATACGCTGCTGGAGATGGTCATTGGGCAAAAGGCGATAAATCTGAACGGTGTGCTGTTATCTGCGGAAGTAGCTCCGATTATCCGAAACAACCGGACGCTGGTGCCGATCCGCATGGTTTCGGAAAGACTAGGGTTCAAAGTCGACTACGACGGCACGACGAAAAAGATTACCATCGATTAACGATAGACTCCTAGTATCCAATGTGTGGTATGATAGAGTAGATTAACCTTTAACAAAGAGAGGTTGCCGATCTCTAGTGGACCACCTTACCGTAGATATTAACCGAGTGATCAAGAACGCCACCGTCGTTATGGAAGACAGCAAATACCAGATATACGAAATATGCGAATCCGCGCGCACGGAGCTGGAATCGCTGGAGCAGGAGCTCGAGCACGTTCTTCAGGAGACGATGAAGACGATCGACAAGGTGGACCAGCTCGAGCAGGACTACCGCCGCGCGCGCGTTCGCTTGACTGAAGTGAGCCGCGATTTTGTAAGGTATAAGGAAGAGGACATCAAGGCGGCTTATGAGAAAGCGACGCAAATTCAGCTGGATCTGATGGTCTACCGCGAGAAGGAGTCGTACCTGAAGGCGCGGCGTGACGATTTGCAGAAGCGTGTCCGCAATGTCGAGAATTCCATCGAACGGGCCGAGACGATCGCCTCGCAAATTAACGTCGTGCTTGAATATTTGTCGGGCGATCTCAATCAGGTGACAAGAATCGTGGAATCGGCCAAGATGAGGCAGCTGCTGGGCTTGAAAATTATTTTGGCGCAGGAGGATGAGCGCAAACGGATCGCCAGGGAAATTCATGACGGGCCGGCGCAATCGCTCGCCAATATCGTGCTTCGCACGGAAATTGCAGAACGAATGCTAAACAAGCAGGAATTTGTCATGGTGCAGGAAGAATTAATAGATTTGAAGGTTCAGGTGCGGACCGGACTGGAGGAAATCCGACAGATTATTTTTAATTTGCGGCCGATGGCTTTGGACGATCTGGGACTTGTACCGACGCTCCGCAAGTTCACCCAGGACTTTGAGGAGAAAACAAAGATACGTACCGTCTTCGAGCTGGTCGGCAAGGAAACTCGCATGCCGTCTGCTATGGAAGCGGCTATCTTCCGTTTGGTACAGGAAGCCTTCTCCAATGCCTACAAGCATGCAAGCGCATCCCACGTGCTGCTTGAAATTAATTTTCAGCCCCATCAAATTTCGCTTGTCATACAAGATAACGGCGTTGGCTTCCTCAGCGAGAAAATCGAGCAAGATGCAGGCCGGAATGCGAATTTCGGACTTGTCGGGATGAGGGAACGCATCGAGCTGATTGAAGGAAGGATGGATATAGACTCAAAACCCGGTCAGGGAACGAAGATTATGATAGATATTCCAACAACTGCCGAATCTAGAAAGGAGTAAGATAATGATGATGCAGAAACCAGCAAATAATTCACATACGATTAAAATTTTGCTTGCAGACGACCACCAGCTGTTTCGTGAAGGGCTTAAGCGAATTTTGAATATGGAAGACGATCTGGAAGTGATTGGCGAATGCGGTGACGGCATTCAGGTGATGGAATTTTGCAATCATACGCTGCCTGAAATCGTCCTCATGGACATTAACATGCCCATTGAGAATGGTGTTGTCACGACCGAGCGCTTGAAAATTATGTTCCCGGAAGTGAAGGTTATTATTTTGTCGATTCACGACGACGAGAGCTACGTATTTGAGACGCTGCGCAAGGGTGCGACAGGTTATTTGCTGAAGGATATGGAAGCGGAGTCGCTTATTAACGCGATTCGTTCCGTCGTGCAGGGTCATGCGTATATTCATCCGAAAGTAACGGGCAAGCTGATCAACCAGCTGCGCCGTATGACCTATTTGGACGAAATGGGCATCGTTTCGGGCGCCGCCGCGGCTCAGGAGCCAGGCGTGAAATTTGTCGCAGGGGACGAAAGTCCGTTAACCCGCCGCGAGGCCGAGGTGCTGCGCTTGATGGCCGAAGGCAAGAGCAACAAGCTCATCGGCGAATTTTTGTTCATTAGCGAGAAAACCGTTAAAAACCACGTCAGCAGTATTTTGCAGAAAATGGAAGTAGATGACCGCACGCAAGCCGTTATTCAATCGATCAAATACGGTTGGGTTACTTTGTAGCGGCCTTTTTTGCGTATGGGGCCCATAGCAAAATAGCCGTCATGCCATGCGGTATGCGCCTCAAAAGGGCCATGCTGCGCTATACATATTCGACAGATCCCGCATCGATTGATGCGGGATTTTTGTCGTGGCGGCGCTTTTCGAACGACAGCCGATTCCATACGCGACATCCGACTTTTTACCCAAATAAGGCCCGGGTATTCGGGGGTAAAAGTGGGGCGTGAACACTATCTATTTGAAAATGAGAATCATAATCATTGACATGCGAAGGAAAACCGAATTACAATGGGGAGGATCTTTTTGACATATTTTATCCAAAGTAGGTGGGATCCGCAGCGGATTGCCGTAAAATCGGACGATAAAAAAAGGTTGCAATGATAATGATAATCATTTACAATATTCGGCGTTGAGAATGCATAATATTCCCATGTTAAAGATAGTCAATTATTTCTTGATATTAACACTTCTCTGAGGAGGAAACGAAATGATAGAGGGCAATGCGGCATACCTGGATAGTCAGCAGCGCCGGGAATCGAATGCCCGCACGTATCCGCGCAAGCTGCCGATCGCCATTGCGGAAGCGCGGGGCGTGCAGGTGATAGACGCAGACGGACGAGCCTATTACGACTGTCTAGCGGGAGCGGGGACGCTTGCGCTTGGGCATAATCACCCGGTCGTCATAGAGGCCATAAAAGGCGTTTTGGACTCCGGCCTTCCGCTGCACACGCTGGATCTGACAACGCCGGTGAAGGAGCGGTTCGTCGATGAGCTATTCGGGGCGCTGCCGGCGGATTTTGCGCGGAAGGCGCGGATCCAGTTTTGCGGCCCGACGGGAGCCGATGCGGTAGAGGCGTCGGTCAAGCTGGTCAAGACGGCAACGGGACGCAGCGGGATGATGTCCTATCATGGCGGCTACCACGGCATGAGCGCCGGAGCGCTTAGTCTGACGGGCAATCTGCATCCCAAACGCCAAATTGGCGCTTTGATGCCGGGCACGCATTTTTTGCCTTATCCGTACGAGTACCGCTGCCCCTTCGGAGTTGGAGGGGAGCAAGGTCATCAGATCGGCAGCCGATATATCGAGCATTTGCTGGACGATCCGGAAAGCGGCGTTCTGCCGCCTGCCGGGATGATCATGGAAATGGTGCAGGGAGAGGGAGGCGTCATACCGGCGCCCGACGCTTGGGCAAGGGAGATTAGACGGATTACGGCATCCAAAGAGATTCCGCTCATCATCGACGAAGTGCAGGCGGGAATCGGACGGACCGGGCGCATGTTCGCCTTTGAGCATTCGGGCATTACGCCGGATGTCATCGTCATCTCAAAAGCGATAGGGGGAAGCCTTCCGCTGTCAGTTATTGTGTATCGCGAGGAGCTTGACCGCTGGGAGCCGGGAGCTCATGCGGGCACGTTCCGCGGCAATCAGCTGGCGATGGCGGCGGGCACGGCTACCCTGCAGTATATCAAGGAGCAGCGGCTTATCGAGCATGCGGACCGGATGGGCCAGCGGCTCATGCAGCATTTGGAGCAAACACGGACAGCGGTTAGATGCATCGGGCAAGTGAGAGGCAAAGGGCTGATGATCGGTGCGGAGATTGTCGATTGCGAGCAGCCGACGGACAGGCTGGGGAGCTATCCGGCGAACGGAAATCTGGCCCGGGAAATTCAGCGCCAATGCTTCGAGCGGGGCCTGATCCTGGAGCTTGGCGGCCGTCACGGCAGCGTCGTTCGTTTTCTGCCTCCGCTCATTATCACGGATGCGGAGATTGACCGGGTCGCCGAAATCTTCCATGAGGCGGTTTTGTCGGCCGAGCGACACAGCCTTGGTCGTCAGGAGATGCTGCTGGGATGAGTAACGCGTTTACGACAGATTTTTTGCATCCATCCCCGGAGAGCCAGGCAGCCTTCCGTAACCGGATGAGCGAGGCCATAGCGATTCTGCTCCGGGATTTCGCAAGTGCAGGCCGGCCGTACAGCGGAGCTCAGCCGGGCGAGCTGGCGCAAGCCTTCCGGCAGCGGCCGATTTGCCCGGAGCAGGGCGTGGATATGCAGGAGCTGCTGGATTTTGTCGGGACCGGGATTTTGAAACATTCGGCCGTCGTCCATCACCCGGCGTGCATGGCGCATCTTCACTGTCCGCCGCTTCAGGCGTCGGTCGTGGCGGAGACGCTGCTGTCGGCGGCAAATCCATCCATGGATTCCTGGGATCAAAGCATGTCGGCCACGATGGTGGAGCAGGAAGTAATCAAGTGGCTGTTCGGGCTGTTCGGATATGCCGGCGGCGAAGGTGACGGCGTGTTTACAAGCGGGGGAACGCAGTCCAATTTCATGGGGCTGCTGCTCGCCAGAGATCATTACTGCTTTGAGCGGTGGGGCTGGAACGTGCAGCAGCAGGGCTTGCCGCCGCAGTCGGACCGGCTGCGGGTGCTTTGCTCGGAGGCGGCGCATTTTACGGTCAGGCAGTCAGCCGCCATATTGGGGCTTGGACAGCAGTCCGTGGTCGCGATTCCGACTGACTCGCATGGGCAAATGCGGTGCGATCTGCTGGAGAGCGCCATTACGAGATTAAAACAGGACGGCTTGCTCCCGTTCGCGCTTGTAGCGACAGCCGGCACGACGGACTTCGGCAGCATCGATCCGCTTCCGGAGCTGGGGGATGCGGCCCGCAGACACGGCCTATGGCTACATACCGATGCGGCTTATGGCGGCGCGCTTGCGCTGAGCGACCGGCATGCGGGCTTGCTGCAGGGTATCGCCTTGTCGGATTCGATCACCGTCGATTTCCACAAGCTGTTTTATCAGCCGATCAGCTGCGGCGCTTTTCTGCTGCGGAACCGGCAGCATTACCGCTACTTGCGGCTCCATGCGGATTATCTCAATCCCATTGAAGACGACTTGGCCGGGGTGCCTAATCTGGTAGGCAAGTCGATTCAAACGACGAGACGGTTCGACGCGCTTAAGCTGTACATGTCGCTGCAGCATATCGGGCACGAACGGTTTGCCGCGATGATCGATCATACAATGCAGCTGGCGGAGGAAACGGCGGAGCTGATCAAGCGGACGGAGGAGCTGGAATTGGCGGCGGAGCCGACCATTAACGCGGTTGTTTTCCGTTATGTGCCCTCCACTGGCGAAGGCCGGGCGGACGAGCTGAATCAACGCATCCGCGACCGGCTGCTTGACGGCGGCATCGCAGTGGTTGCACGGACGAAAGCCGGAGGGAAGGCTTTCCTGAAATTTACGCTGCTCAATCCGCTCGCGACTGTACGGGATACGGGCGATATTTTGCGGCAGATCATACGAATCGGCAAGGAATTGGAACAACAAATTGTAACGGAGCAAAATGCTCGGAAAGGGGCTTCAACATGATCCGTGAACAAACGCTGGAGCATACGGAAACGGTAATCGAGAAAGGGGGAGCTTCGCATACGGTTGCGGCAAGAGCTACGCTGCAAAGCTTGCTGAACGCTTTTTTGCGGGAGACGGGACTTGGGGAGTGGCATGCTACCGAAGCCGGCTGGGAGCTGCATGTTCCGCTGGCGGGACAAGCGGGAACCCTGCTTGTTTCGGTGAAGCATAAGTCGGCGACGGGCCGGCATCTGTTTCATTTCCCGATGCACTGGAACGGCGGCGAAGGCCGCGGAGCTGCCATCGGGAGCGAGGAGTCGATCGCGGAGAAGCTTGTCCTGGAGCTGGGACGGCTGGTCAAGGACGGGACGCCGGAGCGGACGGAGGAGCTGCTGCTTCGCATCAAGGAGAGTCGCTCCCGCATTGAGCAATTCGTTGCGGCGCGTCAAGCGGACCGCGAGCAGCTGTACGGCTTTGACGGGGATTTCCTGTCCGCCGAGCAGTCGCTGCTGTTCGGGCATTTGCTTCATCCGACTCCCAAAAGCCGGGAAGGGGTGCCCGAGCATTTGCAGTCCGTTTATTCTCCGGAGCTTAAAGGGCAGTTCCAGCTGCATTACTTCCGGGCGCACCGCTCGATCGTGCTTGAGGATTCCTCGCTTGACGGGATAACGGCTACGGAATGGATTAAGTCGGAGCTGAGACATGCCGCCCAAGCAGAGCCGCATCTTGCATCCGAATATACCGAAGCCGACAATTATACACTTATTCCTCTCCACCCGCTGCAGGCGGCGGAGGTGCTTGCCAAGCCGCAGGTACAGAAGCTGCTCGAAGCAGGCTTGCTTCAGGATTTGGGTCCAATGGGCCGGGAATTCGCAGCAACCTCTTCCTTCCGTACGGTATATCATTCAGAATCGCCGTGGATGGCCAAGGGCTCGGTGCCGGTCCGGATTACAAACTCGCTGCGGGTGAACAAGCACAAGGAGCTGGAGCGGGGCGTGGAGGTTTCCCGTCTTTTGAAAACGAGCATCGGTGAGGTATCGACCCGTTATCCGGCGTTTGCCATCGTGCAGGATCCGGCATTCGTGTCGGTTGCGCTCGAAGGCGAAGAGGAATCGGGCTTTGAGGTTGTGCTGCGCGCCAATCCGTTTCAGGGTGAAAAAGCGAATCAAGCATCGCTTGTCGCATCGCTCGTTCAGGATCCGATACCGGGCTCCGAGTCGCGCCTTGGCACCATCGTCCGCATCTTGGCGGAACGGGAGGGACGCACGACGGAGGCGGTCAGCCTCGACTGGTTCCGCCGCTATTTGGACATGTCGCTGAAGCCGATGGTCTGGCTCTATCTGACGCACGGCATCGCGCTCGAGGCGCATCAGCAGAACAGCGTCGTTCAGCTGAGCGGGGGTTATCCGGAGCGGTACTATTACCGCGACAATCAAGGCTATTATTTCTGCAATTCCTTGCTGGAGCATTTGAACGCAGAGCTGCCGGGCATCGGCGTCAAAAGCCAGACGTTCTGCGACGACTCGATCGCTGACGAGCGTTTCCGCTATTATCTCATTTTTAATCATATGTTCGGGCTGATTAACGGCTTCGGCACGGCAGGGCTGGCGGACGAAAGGCTGCTGCTGCAAGAGCTGCGCTCGGCGCTGGAAAGCTTCCTTCCGCTCAACCGCGAGCCTTCCGTTTTCCTCGAAAGCTTGCTGACCGAAGAAAAGCTGCCTTGCAAAGCGAACCTGCTTACCCGCCTGTACGACTTGGACGAGCTGGTCGGCTCGCTGGAAAACCAGTCGGTGTACGTGACGGTAGACAATCCGCTTGTCGTGGAGGTGCAGGAGCATGCCGGGCGTCACGATTCGTAATGTGCGGCAGCTGTTCGAGGCTCCAGGGCTGGCATCCTTCAAGGATCCGACCATAGGCAAAACGATTTCCTTCCGTCCGGTGACGATGAAGGACGATTTGCTGCGGCTGCATGCCTGGCATCAGGAGCCGCACGTCGTACCGTTCTGGCAGCTTAACCTTCCGCTGGACGCTTACCGCAGCCATTTGGAACGGTTCTTGGCCGACACGCATCATACGTTATGCATGGGCGAGCTGGACGGCGTCCCCATGAGCTATTTCGAATCGTATTGGTCGGAATCGGACATTATCGGCCGCTATTACGACGTGGAGGAAGGGGACCAGGGGGTTCATCTGCTGATCGGTCCGCCGGAGTATCTTGGGCAGGGCTATGCGCAGCCGCTGCTGATGGCGCTGATGCGAGTACAGTTCCTGCATGAGGAAACGAGACGGATTGTTGCAGAGCCGGATATCCGGAATGCGAAGATGCGCCATATTTTCGAAAAATGCGGCTTCCGCTTTCAGCGCGAGGTTCATTTGCCGGACAAGACGGCGGCCTTGATGCTGTGCGAGCGAGAAACGTTTGAAGCATTGGATAGAGAGAGGGAGAAGACGAATGTCGAAGTATGACGCCGCTGCCGGTGTCCCGGAAACGCTTGACGTGCTGGGAGTCGGGATCGGCCCGTTTAATCTGGGGCTTGCCGCACTGCTGGAACGCGTTCCGGAGATGGAAGCTGTTTTTCTCGAACGCAAGCCGCGGTTCGACTGGCATGCCGGGATGATGATCGAGGGTACGACGCTTCAGGTACCGTTTTTTGCGGATCTGGTGACGATGGCCGACCCGACGCATCCGCTCAGCTTTTTAAACTATTTGCACGAGCATGGCAGGCTTTATCATTTTTACTTTTTGGAAAAGTTTCATATTCCGCGGAGCGAGTACAACCATTACTGCCAGTGGGCGGCCGAAAGGCTGGCCTCCTGCCGCTTCGGCTGGGAGGCAGCCGACGTACGGCTGGAGGAAGACCGCACTGGAGCGCGGTTCGCGGTAGAAGCACGGGAGCCGGGGACAGGGCGAACGCTCCGGTGTTACAGCCGTCATCTGGTGCTCGGCGTCGGCAGCCGTCCGCGTATTCCCGAACGGCTCAGAACGCCGGTCGGGGCCAATGTGTTCCACTCGGCCGATTATTTGCCGAACAGGGAACGCTGCCTGAAGGCCCGCTCGGTGACGGTGGTCGGCTCCGGGCAGAGCGCGGCGGAAATTGCGCTGGATCTGCTGAAATCACAGCAGGAGCACGGCTATCGGCTGGACTGGTTTACGCGGTCGGCGGGATTTTTTCCGATGGAATATTCGAAGCTGGGACTCGAGCATTTTTCACCCGATTATACGCGCTACTTCTACGGGCTGCCGCAGGAGAGCAAGGACGAAATTCGTGCCGGGCAAAACCTGCTGTACAAAGGGATCAGCGCGCGGACGATTGCCGATATTTACGACGCCTTGTACGATGCCGGAGCTGGCGGGGCGGAAAACCTACGCGTGCGGCTGATGGCCTGCACGGAAGTGGAGCGGCTAATCCCGACCGGGGACGGGGGCGAAGAGTTCCGTCTGCAATGCCGGCAGCTGCAGCAGGATGCCGCGTTTGAGCATGACAGCGATATCGTTATTTTGGCGACCGGCTACGAGCAGGCTGAACCGGCTTGCCTAAGTGCGCTCGAGCCTTACATCCAAAGGGATGCCAAGGGGCGATATGACATTACCGGAGATTACGAGCTGAAGCTGCGTACCGGCGGGAACAACCGCATTTATATTCAGAACGGCGAGCTGCATACGCATGGCGTCGGCGCTCCCGATCTCGGCCTCGGCGCCCACCGGAACAGCGTCATTATTAACCGGCTTGCGGGCCGCGAGGTGTATCCGGTCAGGGAAAAGAACATCTTTCAGCAGTTCGGAGCAGGCCTATGATACAGGCTGGCGGAACCCCGGCGCTGCGGTCCAAAGGCCGCATGCAGGCTGCTCTTCTGGGCTGCGTCTTTCTTGGCCTGTTCACGGAAATGCTGCTTTCGCCGTATTACACGCAGTTTTTCAGCCAGGTGTTTGGGATCGAGGATTACAGCTATACCGGCTTTTATTTGTTTGTTTGCCGGTTGACCGTCGTGCTTTGCTCCCCGGTCTGGGGCTGGCTCGCCCGTAAGGCGGAGGCGAAGCGTCTGCTGCTGGCCGGGCAGGCCGGCACGGCGCTCGCGACGGCTTTGCTGGCTTCGGCGGGCAGCGCGACGGAGTTTATCGTACTGACGGTGCTGCTGCTGCTGTTCAAAAGCAGCTACATGCTCATCTATCCGATCGTCATGGAGCTGGGCGATCAAGGCGGCCGGGCGGGCTCGGCGGCCAAATTCCATGCCGTGCACCATACCGCCATCCTGCTGGCGTCGCTCGCCGGAGCCCATATGCTCACAATGGAGAAGCCTTTAACGCTGTTTTACGGGGCAGCGGCAGCGGACGTCGTACAGCTGCTTGTATGCATCGCGGTGCTCCGGGGCTGGAAGTCCGGGCTGGAGCCCGGAGGAGAGCCTGCGCAGCCGAAGAGCACGCTCGGCAAACCATTGCTGAGTCGTTATGTCCTTACGCTGGGCATGCTGTTTTTCTCGTTGACGGTAGCAAACCAGATCGTCCGGCCGTTTTTCACTCCTTACGCAGAGGAGGCCTTCCGGCTGACTACGGATATTGCGGGGCTGTTATATCTGCTGCCTCACGCTTTTGCTTTGCTGCTTCTGCCCGTCCTTGGACGGATATGCAGGCCTGGCCGGCTGCATACGGTCTACCTGTCGGGCGTCGGAGCGATGGCAGCGGGTTTAATGCTGCAGGCTTTGACGGACGGCGTTGCCGGCCTGATCATCGGGCGGATGCTGTACGGCATGTTTCTGGCCATTACGATGGCAGTGCTTGACGTCATTTTGTTCGAAAAGGAACAAGGAGCGAAGGCGGCGCTGGTGTTCAGCGTTATGGTATCGTTCCAGACGGCGGGAGAGCTGCTGTCTCCGCTGATCGCCTCATTCCTGTCTATCCGGGCCGGACTTGGTGCGCCTCTGCTGGCCGCCTCCATGCTGTGCCTGGTTAACGGCCTGTTGTTCAAATGGTCCCACATCTACAAAGCGCCGAAGGAGGCAACAAAATGGAACCTGTCTGGCAGCAAGATTTGATGGCCGCCCGCGCTATGCAATCGGAGGCCGGCCTGCGGGTGCGCCGGAGAATTTTCCGGCAGCTGGCCGAATCGGTCCTATATGAGGGCATCGTGACGCCGCAGACGGAAACGGATGGACAAAATACGATATTCAGTCTGCAAGGAAGGGATGCCGAAGGCCGCAGGGTTATCTACCGGTGCATCGGCCGCAGGAGGCTGACCTTTGGAAGAATCCGGTTACTCGCTGACTTCCCGATTATACGAATAGATGATGAGAGTGAGGCGGAGGCTTCTTCGCTCCGGCAGTTCGTCTGGGAGGCGCTGAATGTCCCGGGCGCCGATCCGGCCAAGCTGGCCGCGTTTGCGGAGGAGCTGGAGCAGACCTTTTTGAAGGATGCCGTCGCCCAATATGCTCGCGCTCAGAACGGTGCTGTTCTTCGGGGGCTTGGCGGGGATGAGCTGGAATCGGCCGTCATGGACGGCCACCGCTACCACCCGAGCTACAAATCGCGGATCGGATTCGATCATGCCGACCATCTCGCCTACGGCCCGGAATTTGCCCGGGACTTGACGCCTTTGTGGCTGGCCGTCCATAAGGAGGACAGTCGGGCGGCCGTGCTGCCGGACATGACGCTGGATGGCTATATGTCCGGGGAGCTTGGCGCCGAAGGCGTGCAGGCGCTGCACGATGTTTTGCGGGGCGAGGGATGCGACCCGGCCGATTACTTGCTGCTGCCCGTGCATCCCTGGCAATGGCGCCGGGCGATCGCACCGGCATGCGCCGAGGAGCTGCGCTTGAAGCGCATCGTCATGCTCGGGGCCGCGACTGACGTTTATCGCGCCCAGCAGTCGATCCGCACGCTGGCCAACCGGACGGAGCCGCGCAAGGCGTATATGAAGCTGTCGATGAATTTGCTCAACACGTCGAGCTCCCGGCAGCTGCTGCCGCACTATACAGTCACGGCGCCGGTGCTGTCCGCCTGGCTGCAGGCTTTGGTGGACGGGGACCCTTATTTGAAGGAGGAGGCGGGGCTGATTCTGCTGCGCGAAGCGGCGGCTGTGACGTATGATCCGCCTGTACATCGCGAAAGACAGGAGAAACCGTTAAGCCAGCACCACCATCCGCATCCGTCAGACGGCAGTAAAGCAGGCTCGGGGCACAAGCCCGTCCCCGCCAAGCACCCGCTGTATGCGGCGGCAGGCTGCATTTGGCGGGAGAGCGTGCATCGTTATTTGCGGCAGAGCGAGGAAACGACACCGTTCTACGCTTTGTTTGCCGAAGAGCTGGACGGCACGCCGTTTATCGATCCATGGCTGCAGACCTATGGCATCGAGCCTTGGCTGAGCCGGCTATTAGAGAAATGCGTGCTGCCCGTTGCCCATATGGCCGCCGTTCACGGCGTCGCTTTGGAAGCCCACGCTCAAAATATGGTGATGGTGCACCGGAACGGGCTGCCCGAGCGGCTGGCACTCAAGGATTTTCACGAGGATGTGCTGTACTGCCGTTCTTTTCTCGGGCAGCCGGAGCTGTGTCCGGATTTGCCGCTTGTTCACGAGCTTTACGAGCTTCAGGAGGAGCGGGCAAATTTCGAGGCCGAAAGCGTCCACCCGCTGCGTTATTTGACATTGGGGGCGCTGCTGTTCGTTAATCTCGGAGAGCTCGCGATGCTGCTGGAGGACAAGTACGGCTTTGAGGAAGAACGGTTTTGGCGGTTAACGTCCGAATGCATACATAGTCATCAAGAAAGGAACGGACAATGGAAAGCACGGTTTGAAGCTTTGGATTTGTTCGCCCCGACGACCCGGGTGGAGCAGCTGACCTACAAACGGCTGGCCGCACAGACAAAAGGTTTGTCGCATGAGGTGCCCAATCCTTTGTCGGCCTTCCATCCGAACCGAACGCTTAAGAGCAGAGAGGAGATCCGCTTGTGAACAATAAGCTGTTTGCCGTCAATCAGACGTTTTACGGGCAGCAGGAGCTGGATACGGCTTGGAAAAAATATAGCGGCATCGCGCCTTTTCGGGAGGCCGGGCAGACGGGAAGCCGGATCGCGGTCGTCATGTCGGACGCGGCCGAGCTGATCGCTTTGGTGCTGTATTTGCGGGAAGCGGGGGCATCGGTGCTGCTGCTTCATGGCGAAACGCCGCTCGAGACGGCCAAAGCTCTGGCCCAGGAGGCAGGCTGCAAAGGCCTCGTCTTTCATGCGGCTGAGGGCGGCTATTGGCCGCTCGCGGAGCAAGCTTATGTGACCGGAGAGGCAGCTTCGCTCTGCTTGTTCAGCTCCGGCACGTCCGGCAAGCCAAAGCTGATCAGCCGATCTTGGTCGTCCGCAGCCGAGGAAATTGCAGCCTATAACGAGGCGATCGGCCTTGACGCAGGGGTTACGCCGGTCGTCATCTCGCCGGTCAGCCATGCCTACGGCTTGATCGCCGGCGTGCTGTCCGCCATGGAACGGAAGGCGGTTCCGCATATCGCAACTTACACGAATCCGAAGCTTACGCTGGCGCTGCTGCGGGATACGCCGAATCATATCGTGTACGGCGTGCCGCTGACGCTGCATGTGCTGACATCGCTGGCATCCGGCTTCCGGTTTAACCGTCTGATGAGCTCGGGTGCTCCGATGCCTCAAGGACTTTTGGACAACCTGACGAAGCTCGCGGACCGTGTACTGCAGCAGTACGGCTGTTCTGAAGCGGGCTGCATCAGCATCAACGGATACCTGCAGGCGAGCGGAGATATCGGCAGGCCGCTTGGCCATATTCGAATCTTGGAAGCCGGAACGGCTCACGATTCGCCGAAGGAAATTGTTATTGAAACCGGTGGCAGCATGATCCGAACCGGGGATCTCGGATACATGGAGTCAGGCGAGCTGAAGCTGCTGGCCAGAGTGGACGATGTCATCAACGTAGCCGGCCTCAAGGTGTACCCTGCCGAGGTGGAAAATATCATTTCCGCGCTCGAAGGCATCCGCGAATGCGTCGTCTACCGGGGGCGGCATCCGGTAATGGGAGAGATCGTTTGCTGCATGGTCGCAGTCGACGGAAAGGTGACGCCGGACGAGGTCCGCGCATGGTGCCTGGCGAAGCTGCCTCCCTACAAGGTGCCGGCCAAGGTCGAATGCGTGGACAAGCTGCCGAGAACCGCAACGGGCAAAATCAGCCGCAAACTGCTGGAGGAGGCGAACCTGAGCCAATGAGTAGAGTTGATAAAATATCGGAGCTTAGAACGCTCATGGAAACGAAGCTGCAGCTGGCGGGTTTGCCGCCGCTTGAGGAATCGCACAGGCTGAACGAGGACCTTCGCATCGATTCGCTGATGATGCTGCAGCTGCTGGTGTGGATCGAGGCGGAATTCGGGCTCCGCATACCGGAGGAGGAGGTCGACCCGCGGGTGTTCGGCACGGTCGGCTCGCTGCTCGACTTTATGGAGGGGCTTGCCCCGGTCGGTCCCGTATAGAACATGAGCAATTCAGGAGGTGGGGAAATGATGTTCGGGTGGAAGGAACAGCGGATTAAAGTTCACTGCGTAGTAAGCTGCCTGTGCGAGGTGATCAAAAGGCATAGCGACGTCGATTACCGCCCTTTTTATTTCCATGTGTGGGACTCGGACTTTTCTGTAACGGACTCGGGCTTGTCGTATTATGCCGAAGAGGCCGGTCATGGCGTGCCGATGGATTGGTACGAGCGGCTGTTCGGCATCCGGACGGTTCAGTGGCATGACCCGGCGAGGGACCCGGCCGCCAATGCGGATAGATTGGCAGAGCTTGTCGAAAATGCTCCAAAGCACCGGCACGTCGTCGTGCAGATCGACATGTCGTTCATGCCGGAGCGGGAAAACAAGTATAATCTGAGTCCGTTCCCCCATTATGTGCTGGTCTATGCGACCGGCCGGTCGGACGAATGGTACATGCTCGACGCGGACATGAAATGGGAAGGGATCGTCAGCCGGGAGCAAGTGCTTCAGGCGTTCGTCCAAAACCGGTATCCGGACGGCTTTTATATCGAAGCGGATTCCGTTCGGGCACCGGCGCCGGAAGCGGTGGCTGCGTATTTTTACGACAGGCATGACCCGGAAAAAAACGAGCTCGTCGCGGGCCTGCGCAAGCTCGCCGTCCGTATGGCCGCTCAGCCGGAGAGGCTGCCTCAGCTCGCGGAAGCGCTCAAGCAGCTGCACGTCATTGTGATCCGGAAATACGGGTACGATTATGCGCTGATGTTTTTCCATGACGAGCTGGAGCTGCCGCGGGACAATTATGAGCACTGGGCGCAGCAAATCCGCGATTTGGTGCAGGCCTTCAACACCGTGCAGTTTACCGCCGTCAAAATATCGCTGACCGGACGAGCCGATCTGCTTCCTTCGCTGCTGGACACGCTGGATAAGGCGGAGGCGATCGAACGAGGGATCAAGCTCGAATTGGAGCGGGAGCTTGTACTGTGGTCCGCCCGGTATGCCGGAACGCGGGAGGAGCGGTTGATCGATGCCTGATTCCCGTTTTTTGCAGTGTTCGCTGTGCACCATTTCCTTCCGCCATATGCTCATTTCCTTCGACCAGCTGATCGATTTCGCCCGGCTGCATGCTTTCGACGGCATGGAGGTGTGGGGCATTCACGCCCGCAATTTGTATGAGCAGCATAAGAACGGCAGACTGCGCATGCCGGCGGATGCTGGTCTTGCCGTGTCGATGGTCAGCGATTATTTGGACGTGGGAAGCGGGGTCAACTTTCCCGATACGATTACCCGCTGCGAGGAGCTGCTGACGTATGCGCGCTGGCTCGGAGCGGGCAAGCTCCGTACTTTTGCGGGCATGCGCGGCAGCAAGGAGGCGGGCGAAGGAGAGTTTGAGACGACGGTGTGGCAGCTGCGCGTCCTTGGCGACCTGTGCCTGGCCCGCGGCGTCGAGCTGCTCGTGGAGACGCATCCGGGGACGCTGGCCGACAGCCTTGCGGCCGCTCTCCGGCTGATGACGGAGGTCGATCACGAAGCGGTTAAGCTGAATATGGATTTCCTTCATTTATGGGAAGCGGGGGATGACCCGCTCGAAAGCTACGAGAAACTGGAGCCGTGGGTGGAGCATTTTCATCTAAAAAATGTCATCTCTCTCGCCCATTGCAGCGTGTTTCAGCCCCACCAGGTCTATGCCGCGAGCGGCAGCCGGCAGGGGATGGTTCCTCTGACGGACGGTGCGGTCGATTACCGCAGGATTATCGACCGGATCGGGAGGACGGGCAAGTTCGCCTCCCTGGAGTGGTTCGGCGCCGATCCGCTGCAGACGCTGAAGGGGGAAATCGGTTGGCTGCGCCACCGGCTGAACCGGGTAACGCAGGAAGTAAAATAGCTTTTGCGGGAGAGCATTGCAACGGAGCAATGCCGGGAAGCCTGCAACGGGGCAAGGCTGCGGGATTGCAATGGCGTTGGAGGGTAAGGGTGCGGATTATTGCGATAATGCAATGCGGAGGGCAGGGCTGCGGGCTGTTGCAGAGAAGCTCAGGTAAAGTAACGGACATAAACACTGCTTAGAATGACAAAGCAGCAAGTGTCGGCGGCTGACGGACAGGGAAGTCTTTTAGGGCGGACGGACGGTTTGCTTTCTAGGTGAGCATGCCTTTAAAGCGTCGTGGTGACCGTCAGAATGAAGGAATCGCACAATATGGGGTCTAGGTATCTTTTTTGTCCGTTACAAAGAACGGCCTGACTCCAGCAAGCCACAAAAACTGGGCCATCTCTCCGGTCGTTTTATGACCATTTGAGATAGCCCTTTTTTGCATAATGGGGATAGTTGCTACGAGTTCAGCTGCTATGGAATCAGGATTGATTCCGCCGTTTCAGGCTGCTTCGCAAGGTTAACAGTCCGGCCGTTATAACGAACGACCCGATAAAGTAGTACGGCATCGGATTAGTATCTCCGGTTTTCGGAAGCTTGTCGATTGGCACGGTTTCGTCCGTATTTTCGGTAACGCCTCCTGGCGTCCCACCGTCATCGTCACCACCACCCCGAGGGATCTCTTCCTCATCAACTTCAATGATTGTTGTCGGCTCCGGTGATAGGGTTGGTGTATCGCTAGGTGGAGTCGTAGGTGTAGAGGTTGGCGGTTCTGTCGGCGGATTCGTAGGTGTAGGAGTTGGCGATTCTGTCGGCGGATTCGTAGGTGTAGGAGTTGGCGATTCTGTCGGTGGATTCGTAGGTGTAGGAGTTGGTGATTCTGTCGGCGGAGTTGTAGGTGTAGGAGTTGGTGATTCTGTAGGTGGATTCGTAGGTGTAGGAGTCGGCGATTCCGTCGGTGGAGTTGTAGGTGTAGGAGTTGCGCAGTCGTTCTGGTTGCCTTGCTGGTTGACCAGGGCATAAACGTAAGCTCCTGCATGACCGCCTGTGCCGATCGTCAGTAATAACTCTCCGCTGTATACGTCCACTTGGAAGGGAGCGCATTTCGGAACGTTAATGGTAACCTCGTGGTTGCCGGCTGTTGGGAATCCGATCGATTTGCCGTCAAAGTGAGTTTGGACTTCAAAGGGCCTTCCGTTGCTGTCTGGAATCGTACCGTCCGGGTATGCATAGGAAGAGAAGCTGACTCGGACACAGTCCTGTGTTGTTTTGAAATAGGCCGTTGCGGTACCGTCCTTATTGTCGACGATGCCGTGATGGACATTGACGTGATTTTCGATTTTGCCCAGCATTTTAATGAAGTCACGGTCATTGGAGTAACTGGAGCAGGCGGCAGTCTGCGTTTCCTCTACGGGATCCTCATCATCATTCCCCGCGGCCATAACCAGCGAGCTCAACAATAATGAAAGAAAAATTAGGATGGCCAGGCTGAAGGACAATGGTTTTTTCACATATCTCATCATTCACTCTCCTTTTAGTCAGGTTGTAGGGTCTAAGAGGCCGGTCACACTGCTGGTCCCATACAACCTAAGTGTCCGCTTCAAAAAAATACCTCATCGCCTCCCTATGTATAGTGACCATATCCCCCCGCTTCCTATAATGTACATATAGTACATATGCGTGGAATAGCATTTAAATGATAGCATATCCTGGGATTTGTTCAAGAGTGTTTCTTTGTCGGCTTTTGGACCTATGACAGCGATTGCATATGGGTGAGAGGTAGGAAAAATAGCACATTTTGTCGACTTGTCCTTACCCGGCGGAACCACTGGGCTCTCCATGGCATATAGTGTCACAAAGAGGAGGTGGCCGCCATGTGGGGGATTTTGTTACTGGTTATCGGCATCTATGTCTTGTGTGCATTGTCGGTGCATCTTGCTTATCGGTTTCGAAAAGATAACGACCGGACCGGCAAGCATTACGTGCTGGTAGCGGATGAAAATCAGCATCGGTTAGAATGGTATGTGCGTTCGATGTTTTCTTTTTCGCGGTGGATGGGGACGGAGGTTAAGGTAACGATTGTCGATCAGGGCTTGACCGAGGAATCAAGGTCGATCGTCGACCGGCTGGCCAGGGGCGGCAACGATTTGAAGCTGCATGCCAAAGAAGAGGCTTCGGTATCCGGGAAGAAGGACGAGAAACGTTCCCAGCCGAAAAAAACGGACGGCACGCAGCTGCTCTGGATGCTGGAGGCGGAGGGCGTCGTATCCCAGGCGGATCATGCGGTGCTGATCGATTTGCAAAATCCGGCGGATTTGTCGAAAATGCCGTTCTAGGATATACTGGAGCTAGTTGAATAGTTAAAAGTGAAGCACACTTTAGGCGCTTGGGGCGCCTTGGGTGTGCTTTTTTTGTGTGGGTAAAAGAAGGTTAGGGTGCAAATGACGAGGCTGACTGATGAGGAGGGATCTTTGGGAACGATTGGCTCGGGATTTGGAAGATGAAGGGCGGTATTACATGAGCGAATTCAAGAAGACAACAGAAGAGAGGCGGATATATTAATGAAGGGATTTTTTTATGCTGTTGAAGTGGAAGGCCTCTGGCAGGCTCGCATGACGATCGATCCGTTAGTGGACAAGCATTTTTGGCTGGAAGGGCGGTTCGGTTCGGCTGGGAGGTTGAATGCAAGTAAAGCCAGAATGGGATGGCTTTGGCGGGAGGCACTGCCTCTGGGGGATGCTTGCAGGGCGGTGGAGATTTGGGAGAAAGCGGGTGGGGAGAGGAGGAGTAGGGGGAGTGGATTGGGGAGGAAGGCGGTACTGTTACGAAATGAGAAAAGGGAGGGAGAATGGGAAATAGAACGGGAAATGAAAATGAAAGGGGAAAGAGAGAAGGAAAGAGAGAAGGAAAGAGAGGTGCTGCTGCGTTTGCAAGCTTGCGTAGAGGCGGCGAAGCGGGAGGCTGCGGAGCGCGGTGGGAGTGGTCAGCGGGAAGTGAGCTGGTGGAGCCGTTGGTTTGGGGGCAGGGGAAAGGTAAACCATGACAGGCGGGATGTGGAGATGGTGTTGGAGTTAGTGGAGCGGTGGGAGGGGGAGTTTGGCGGGTATGCTGAGCGAGTGAAGGATGGAGTTAGGCGTGAGGGAGCAGAGCTGGCGGGAGAAGTAGGATGTAGGAGAGCGAAAGTGGGCGGTGAGCATGGAGGGGCGGAGCGAGCTGGGGCTGGGAGCGAGCAAAGAGAGGGCGGGCGAGCGTTCAGCGATGCCCGGCTCGGGGAGCTGGCGGCGGGGGCGAAGCGCGCCGCCGATGCTCTTGAGGGACGTGCGCTGCTGCGCGGCGAAGCGCACGACCTGCTCTTGGGCGCCGGCGTCCCGGCGGCGGGCGCAAGCTGGAGCGCCATGCTCCAGCTTGCAGCGCTGCTCGGGCGCGTGCGCCTGGGCGGATCGGTCGCCGCCTATGGCAGGCGGGCGGACGCCCGGGGGCGCCGCAGGCGCGAGCGCAGGTGTCTGCGCTGCGGGAGCGGCGAGGCGCTGCTGGCCCGCACGGCATGCGCGGCGTGCGGGCGGGTATGCGCCTATTGCACGGCATGCATTGGCATGGGGCGGAGTCGGGAATGCGAGCTGCTGGTGACGGGACAGCGAGCGGTGGGCGTGGGTATGGGCGGTCGGTCATTGGCGCCCATAGAAAGGCGCCTGGCTGCGTGGAAGCTAAGTCCGGCTCAGACGGCCGCGGCAGGCAAGGCGCTCCGCTTTGTGGAAAAGGGGCTGGCAAAACCCGGACAACGTTTATCTGCCGAAGGCAACGATGTGAAACTTGGGAAGCATTTGTCTGCCAGCGAGGTCGAGGCGAAGCCTGGTCAGCATCCATCTGCCGACGGGAGCAAGGCGGAGATCCGCAATTTTTTGCTGTGGGCGGTGACGGGCGCTGGGAAAACGGAGATGATTTTTCCGCTTGTAGAATCGGTGCTGCTGCGAGGAGGCAGAGCGCTGATCGCGACGCCGCGCCGAGATGTGGTTACCGAGCTCGATCCGCGGATTCGGAGAGCTTTTCCGAAGGCTGCGGTCGTTACGCTATATGGAGGCAGCGAGCAGAGATGGGAGAACGGCGATATTACGCTTGCTACGACGCATCAGTTATTGCGGTTTTATCAAGGATTTGACCTTGTGATTGTCGACGAGATCGATGCCTACCCCTATCATGGCGATCCGATCCTTCATTTTGCTGCAGACAAAAGCTGTGCTCCCGGTGCACCACGGTTGCTTCTGTCCGCTACGCCGCCAAGCGAGCTGCAGCGAGATGCCCGGCACGGCAGGCTGCCGCATGCCAGAGTGCCGGTCCGCTATCACAGGCATCCGCTCCCTGTTCCCGCATGGATCCAAACGCCTGCCGTGCATCAAATGCTGAAGCGGCGCAAGCTTCCCGGCAAGCTGCTGGCTGCCTTACGGCAGTCTCTCGAACGCGGAGCGCAGTTATTTGTTTTTGTGCAGCGAATTGCGCAAACCGAACCGATGGCCGAGCTGTTGAGGGCTGTGCTCCGGCATTCGGACGTTGCGGCAACGTCCTCGCAGGATGCGGAACGTTCGGACAAGGTACATCGTTTCCGTTCCAGAGAAATTCGCGTACTGGTTACAACTACTATTCTCGAAAGGGGAGTTACGATTCCGATGAGCGACGTCTATATTCTCGATGCGGACGGAAAGCTGTTTGACGAAGCTTCGTTGGTTCAAATGGCCGGACGGGCGGGGCGTTCCGGGGATGATCCGTTTGGGCGGGTATATTTTTGCAGCCGCGAGCGCAATCGTCCGCAGACCGCCGCCGTGCGGCATATCCGCACGATGAACAAGATGGCGCGCAAGCAAGGCTTTCTGCACCCTAAAGGCCAAGGAGGCTCGCCGCGATGAGCAGATCCCCTGAAGCCTGGCTCCGGCGGCTCCTGTCCGCCTTCACCGCGTCCGCGCAGCTGCTCGCCCCGGGCTCTGCCGCATGCCTGCTCTGCGGCAAGCCGCAGCAGAGCGCCCGCAGCGCGGCCGCCCAAAACCATTCGAAGCTGCCGCCCCAGCTTCGGAAATCCGTTTGCGGAGCGTGCCTCTCCGCAATTCCGTGGATCGCCCGCATCCGCTGCGCAAAATGCGGGCGCGGCATTCCATGCGACGACTGCATCCGCCGTCCGCATCCATCCTTCGTGTGCAACCGCAGCGCGGTGCACTACAACGAGATGATGCGCGGCGTCCTCGCGCAGTACAAATACCGCGGCAACGAGCGGCTGGCTCCATTGCTCGGCGGCATGCTGCAGCCCGTTTTCGAGGCTCTGACCGCCGAGATATCGGCACCATTGTCAAATCGGCCGAGCCGAAACGGCCGACCCAACAAGTTGATTTTCGCCGACCATTGGTCCGCCGTCACCTATGTCCCCATCAGCGAACAGCGGGCGGCTGACCGCGGCTTTAATCAGGCGGAGCAGCTCGCTTCACAGCTTGCGAATCAATATGGTATTCCTCTCCTGCACCTGCTGGTCCGTGACCGACACACCGAAAAGCAAAGCTTCAAAACCCGCGCAGAGCGGCTCCGGGATACGAGGCAGCTTTTTATTGTTAATCCTAATGAAGCGGCGAAGCTCCAAGAGCATCTAGCCCGCCCTCCCCGCATTTTGCTCATTGATGATATTTACACGACGGGAAGCACGGCTGAAGCGTGTTCTCAGACGCTTCTTTTGAACGCCGGCATTCCGATAGAAGTCTACATTCTGACCTGGGCGAGGTCATAGGAAATCTCTCTGCGAATTGTATTAGTAGAATAATAGTGAAAAAATGACAGCTTTCGATTAAACTAATAGCATGATTTCGACGAACGAAGGGGGCTAAGCGCGATGAACCTGGATAATTGTCCTCGCTGCGGAAGGCTGTTTGCCAAAAACTTTAGAGACGTATGCCCGAATTGTCTACGGGAAATAGATAAGGAATACGAGCTTTGCGCCAACTATTTGCGTGAATTTAAAGGTGCGATTATAACCGACGTTTCCGAGGCCACCGGCGTATCGATCAAGCAAATTACAAAATTCATCCGCGAAGGCCGGATTTCTCTCGTAAATGCGCCCAACATGTCTTACCCTTGCGAATCCTGCGGCACCTTAATCCGCGAGCACCATATTTGTGATCTTTGCCGCACCCGATTGGAGAAGGACAAGAAACAGATGTTTGAGGACCTCGCCAACAAGGATGCACGCAGCCGAATTCAAACCCAAGCAGCTGCATACAAAGGATTAGACCGCTACAAAGGAAAATAATGAAAAGAAGCTAATCTTCCCGAGTCTATAACATATCCCTTAACCGAAGCCGATAATACTTGTAAAGGTAATCGGCTTTTTTAGTTACGGTCAAATAACGAGGTGATCAACTGTGAAAATAAATGAAACGAACCGGATCGGCGCGCACAACCCGTATCAGAAGCAGCACGAAGCCAGGCTGAGCCAATCGAACAAACCACGCCAGAAGGACGAGGTCCAAATTTCGGCTGCCGCCAAGGAAATGCTGAACTCGAGCCAGACGCAAGGCACGGAGAGAAGTAAGCAGATTGAGAAACTCAAGCAGCAGGTGGCATCCGGCACTTATCATGTGGAGGCCGGCAAAATCGCCGAGAAGCTGCTTCCTTACCTGAAGGAGTAGCCCACTCATGAACGAATATATTCAGCAAATTTTATCGGTGCTGCAAGAGCTGACGGATGAGCACAGGCAGCTGGTCGAGTACGGGAAAGCCAAGACGGAAGCCATCCGGCATAATCAGGTGGAGACGATATCGTTTATCTCGAACAAAGAGAAGAAGATTCTCGAGCGGTTATTGGAGCTTGAACAGCAGCGTGCTTTTCTTGTGGGGAAGTATATGCTCTCCCATAAGGTGACGGGCCAGCAGCGCTCTTTCAAGATGGAGAAGCTGATCCAGATGGTTTTTCAGGCGGAAGAGAAGCAGCAGCTTCAGCGAATGTGGAAAGAGCTGAACGCCGTCATTACCGAGCTTCAGGATATTAACGAATTCAATCAGCAATTAGTCAAAATGACGCTCGAATATTTGCATTTTACGCAGGATTTACTGCTCGGTCCCGAGGAAGAGGACGTTACCTATCACAGGGCGGTACAAGGTATGGCCCAGCAGCGGAACGGCCGTTTTAACATAAGAACGTGAGGAAAGAGGGCATACGACGATGGCATCCACATTTCACGGATTAGAGACGGCTCGGCGGAGCTTGTTCACGACGCAATCCGCTTTGAATACAACCGGGCACAACATTGCAAACGCCAACACGGCTGGATATTCGCGCCAGGTGGTGAACATGACGGCTTCCAGGCCGATCGATGCGGTCGGCTACTCCAAATCGGTCGCGGCCGGCCAGCTGGGGACCGGTGTCGAAGCCAGCTCGATTACTCGCGTTAGAGAGAAGTTTCTGGATAACCAATTCCGCAATGAATATAAATCGCATGGCAATTTCACCGTTCAGCTGGATACGCTGACCAAGCTCGAAGGGATCGTAAATGAGCCGAGCGAAACGGGGCTTCGAACGGTTATCTCGAATTTTTGGAATTCATGGTCTGATCTCAGCAAAAACCCCGAAAACGCCGACGGCCGCAAAGTCGTCATGGAACAAACGCTGGCGATGGTAGATGCGTTTAACTATACGGCCAAGCAGCTTAGCGATCTAAAGGCGGATTTGACGGAGAATGTCGAGATCAACATCAATACGGTGAACTCTCTGACGGCGAGCATCGCTCAGCTGAACGGCGAAATCCGCAGGGTGGAAGGGCTCGGCGACAGCGCCAACGATCTGAGGGACCAGCGCGACCTGCTAACTGACCAGCTGTCAGGACTCGTTAACATTCGTGTAGAGGATCAGGCTAACGGCTACAGAATTACGATGGGCAACGTTGAACTGGTCGAGAATCAGACTGCTGGGACCGTAGATATGGCTTCGATTACGGCGGCGTTTAATTCCGGCAATCTTAACAGCGGGGCGATTTACGGAACGATCCATTCCAGAGATCATTTTGTGGAGGGCTACATCAACGAGCTCGACAAAATGGTCCAAACGATGGCAAACGGCGAGTTTGAGGTTACCCTTCCAAAAGGCTCCGTTCTCCCGGAAGGCACGGTGTTGAACGGTGTAACGTACACGGGGCCTAATCGGACGCTTGCCGAGGATACGACCGTGACTGTCAAAGGCCTCAATGGTTTGCATCAGCTTGGCTATAATCTTGCCGGTGACGATCCGGGACTTCCGTTTTTTACGGACGGCTCCGGCGGCACGGCAGGTTTGACGGCATCGAACATTACCCTGAATCCGGATATTGTCGCTAATTCCAATCTCATTGCGAGCTCGATGCGGGTTGCGATTAATGCCGACGGCTCAGAGACGGTCATTACCGGCAACAACTCTTTAGCTGTGCTGTTCTCCCAAATGCGGGACACCCGTATCGACTTCGATGCTGGTACCGGCGAGAGTAAGAATACGATTGATGCCTATTTCCGCTCGGTTGTTGGTCAGCTAGGCGTCCAAACGGCGGAAGCGACCCGGATGCAAGCGAACCAGCAAATTATCGTGGAGCAGGTCGATTCACGCAGACAATCGGTCAGCGGCGTTTCACTGGACGAAGAGATGTCCAACATGATCAAATTCCAGCATGCCTACAACGCTGCTGCCCGCAACATGACGATGATTGACGAAATTTTGGATAAAGTAATAAACGGTATGGGCCGCGTCGGCCTCTAATTTATAGAAGCAGGGGTGACCTTCCATGTCTTTGCGTGTAACACAGTCCATGCTGAATACGCAGCTTATGCGGAATTTAACAAACAATCTCGGCCGAATGAATACGCTGCAAAATCAGCTTTCTACAGGGAAAATCATAAACAAACCCTCTGACGATCCAATTGGCATCACCTTTGCTCTTCGTTACAGAAGCGAGCTTAGCTCAACCACCCAATATACGGAGAATGTCAACTCTGCGATATCGTTTCTTCAATATACAGATACAACGATTGGTCAAGCAGGCGATATTATGCAGCGAGCTCGGGAGTTGCTGGTTAAAGGGGCTAATGGAACATTGGATCAAACTGATATGAATGCAATTAAAATTGAAATGTCTCAGCTGTACAATCAAATGATAGAAATTGGCAATACAAGATTTAACGGTCAACAAGTATTTAATGGTGAAAATACCACAGAAAAACCATATTCAACTTTGACGCTTGAAGATACCGCAGATCCTCTTGCAACACCGCCCATTTATAAGGCATATCATCTTTCGACTGACACTGGATCAGTTAAATATGAGCTTTCAGCTAACATGAGCATGGCAGTTAATGTGACGGGTAACGAAGTGTTTGGAGAAGCCGTGGCTAATGATACAGATACGACAAGCGATAATGTCTTTCAATTGTTGCGTCGTGCTCATGATATGTTGGCTACCGGAGATCACGATGGTATTTCTGCTTTGATTGGACAATTTGACACACGGATGAATAAAATGTTGACCATGAGGTCAGAAGTCGGTGCGCGAATGAATCGAGTAGAGCTGATTCAAAACCGACTTAGCGATTTGGATATTAATCTTCAGACCCTCCAGTCTAAGACAGAGGATGCGGATATGGCCAAGGTCATTACAAATATGAAGATGGAGGAGAACGTCTATCAAGCCTCTCTATCGGTTGGCTCTCAGTTGATTCGACCGAGCTTGGTTGACTTCCTTAGATAGGGGATAGCACTATGCAAATTCCTCAGATCCAAATCCGGCAGCAGTATGGGAAAATCCATATCGATGCAGATAACGGCAGGCAGGAGCTGGAGCAGCCCCAGGCAAAGCTAGAGATGGAACAGATCGAGCCAGTCCAGCATATGAACACTACGAGAGCCCAACTCGAAATTAATCAGGATCGGGCTTGGGACGCATTGGCACTTGGGGACAACTTGAAAACCATGAGCACAATTTATTCCATGGCTTCTGACATGGCTCTTCGCGGACTTGAACGTATAGTGGAACAAGGCAATCGGATGGCGGCAATTCATCGGGGAGGAAATCCAATTGCGGAAATGGCAGGAGATTGGCAGAGAACCTATTCGGAATATGATTTTCGTGGCGCAGCTTCATTTGATAATGTGGATATAACATATACGCCTAGCGAACTCACGATTGAGACGACCCCGGGACGGGTCGAACTGAATGTGCAAGTGAACAAACCTATCCACCACTATGAACGTGGAAAGCTTGAAATCTACATGAGCCAATATCCAAAGCTGGAAATTATACCGCCGCAAATTAATGAATTGATCTGATATGTTTTATAGAGGAGACTATAGACGAGTCGTTCTAACAGGGACCGAGTCTATAGTTTTATTTTTTACTGAGATACATAACTGGAGGTTTTAATATTGAATAATGAATCCCAAGTTTTTTATTTTGAAAACGGAATTCCAGGATTCGAGCATTTACATCAATTTGAGTTATTGGACTTAGATGGAGAAATACCCTTGAAAATTATGAAGTCTAAAGAAGACGACATTACACTTTTTTTAGCAAATCCGTTTTTTATATACCCGGATTATGAATGGGATTTATCGGATTCGGCTAAACAAGAATTATCAATCCAATCGGAAGCAGATATTGAAGTTTGGTCCGTCATTACCGTTCCGACTGATCCTGAACTTGCGACAATAAATTTAATGGCCCCTCTTGTATTCAATGTACGCGAAAGATTAGGCAAACAGATTATCCTTCACGATGAAAACTACAGCTCGCGAGCTCCGCTCATTCCTGCATAAGGAGGTAAAGCTATGTTAGTCCTATCACGTAAAACGAATGAATCCATCATGATTGGAGGAAATATTGAGATTATTGTGCTCGGCGTGGAAGGGGATAATGTCAAATTAGGCATTCGGGCTCCTAGAGAGGTTGAGATTCATAGAAAAGAGATCTACAGTATCATTCAGGAAGAGAATCGGGCAGCTGCAGCTAAAAGGATATCGATCGACGAGGTATCAAAACTTTTTAAAAAATAGTGTTCTAAAAATAAATTTACTATTAAAAATCAATTTCTCCCGCCGATATATATAGTAGCACGGAAGATAGGGCGGCCGACCTACTTTCGCAAGCTTCCGCAAGGATGCGGAAATTCGACATTTCAGGGAGGAAATATCCATGCGTATTAATCACAACATTGGTGCTCTAAACACTCACCGTCAGTTGGGTGTAAACACAGCAAATCAATCTAAATCCATCGAGAAATTGTCTTCTGGTCTTCGCATCAACCGCGCTGGCGACGATGCGGCTGGTCTTGCAATCTCTGAAAAAATGCGTGGGCAGATCCGTGGTCTGGATCAAGCATCCCGTAACGCTCAAGATGGCATCTCGTTGATTCAAACTGCTGAGGGTGCATTGAACGAAACACATTCTATTCTTCAACGTATGAATGAGCTTGCGACACAAGCTGCAAATGAAACATTGTCCACGAATGACAGAAATTCGATTGCTGACGAGATCACACAATTAAACTCTGAGATCGACCGTATTTCAACTTCGACAAAGTTTAATGGAGAAACTCTTTTAGACGGAACATTTGGTGTTCAACTAGATGCGACATCTGGTTTGGAAGCTGGGAGTGATGGAGTTGTTTCCATAGATATTGGAGGCACTGATGCATCTACTACATACACAATTGCGGTAGGTAGTGGTGGTGCGGGTACGGTAGCATTGGATGACGGAAATGGTAATATACAGGAAATCGCGGCGGTTGATGGAACAGCAGGTACATTGAATTTTGATAAACTAGGCGTGAAAATTACAGTAAATGGAACATGGACTGCTGCGGGATTAGCAGCTGCTAACAACGGTGGTGGCGGTGCAGGTACTGTAATTACAACTGCGGATGCAGCGAAGAATATCCAAATTGGTTCCGAGAATGATGTATCTCAAAGACTAGGCGTTACAATTGCTAAAATTGATAGCACTGCTGGTTCTTTAAATACTGCTTCAATTGATGTTACATCTGCAGCTAACGCAAGAACAGCTATGGATACAATTCAAACTGCTATTGATACAGTATCTCGTGAACGTTCGAAACTTGGTGCTTATCAAAACCGTTTGGAGCATACTATTAATAACTTGAACACTTCTTCCGAAAACCTGACTGCCGCTGAATCCCGTATTCGCGACGTAGATATGGCGAAGGAAATGATGGAGCAAACTAAAAACTCTATTCTCGCTCAAGCTTCGCAAGCGATGCTTGCTCAAGCGAATCAACAGCCACAAGGCGTTCTGCAATTGCTGCGTTAATCTTAGCAAACCGAAAAGAGACTCTAGACCTCCTAGGGTCTCTTTTGTTATTTAAACGATTTGGCTTGATGATATTTTAGACATAAACTGCTAATAAGAACAATTAACCAAGTGAAAAAGGCAAATTACGGGAAACCGTAAGACGCAAAGCTAAGGGCCTGAACCATTGGAACTAGTTCGATGGATGGCAGCCGGTTGCCACAAGGAGTCATAGACCATTCCTATGAACCTTGTTTTGAGGTTCTTTTTTTATTGGTTAATATCCTACTAAACTAGAATGAAAGGATCAAAATCATGCCCAAACGCAGTAACAAATTGTCCGCTCTATTAACGTTAATGCTAGTGCTTCAGCTTCTTTTTCCTGCAGCGAGCGCAATGGCTGAAACAAACAGTATGCTGCCGCCAAGTAATGTAACTTCGCAATTTCTGGCTCCGGAAAATGTCAAACTCTCCTGGAGTCCTGTATTTGGAGCAAGCGGTTATAATGTGTACAGCATTGTTGATGGACAGATTCTATTGGCAGGGACAACTTCAACCGCATCGTACACCATGAATGATCTCCCTGAGGGGTCGTATAGTTATGTCGTTTCGACTTTAGGCGCAGACGGCGAATCAGGTCCTGGCGCTCCAATTAAAGTAGATGTCGTTTACCCCGACATGGCTGCACCGGCTACCTTGACGTACACGATTCAGAACGGCAATAACATTGTCTTAAACTGGGGCACCTCTTTGTACGCTCAAGAATACAATTTATATCAAATTGTAGAAGGCGAACAACAGATTTTACTTCAATCCGGAACCAAAAGAACATATACGATGAACAATGCACCAGAAGGGACATTTACATATGCAGTGTCCGCTTCCAACTCCAAATATGGAGAATCCCCGCTCTCAACATCTGTACAAGTTGCGGTAGATCATCCGGCTATGTCGGCACCAAGCGGAGCAACATTTACGGTTACGAACGCAACGGACGTTACATTAAAATGGAATGCTGTAAACTATGCGACAAACTACAAGGTCTACCAGCTTGTCGATG
Source organism: Paenibacillus vietnamensis (assembly GCF_020169515.1). Lineage (GTDB taxonomy): Bacteria > Bacillota > Bacilli > Paenibacillales > Paenibacillaceae > Pristimantibacillus > Pristimantibacillus vietnamensis. Next base: position 79,254 of record NZ_JAHMHW010000014.1, read on the forward strand.
GACAAAAGGTTTTGAAGAGCACGGTAACAACAACGACTGTTAAATACAGCGGCTTAACGGATGGAGAATATTTTTACGAAATTCATTCATACAGTGACCGTTTTGGAGAATCAACAGAAGGCAGCCAGGTTACCGCAGTTGTCAGTAAGGTAACCATGGACGCGCCTAGCAACCTTACATACAAATTTCAAAATGTGAATGACGTTGTTCTGACGTGGGGAAGTGTTCCCTACGCGAACTCATATAAAATCTATCAAATTGTGGACGGTCAAAAGGTTTTAATAAGCACCCAGACCGGTACAACGGTGACCTATACGAACCAGCCTGCCGGAGAGTACATTTATGAAGTGTATTCTTTTAGCGACCTCTTTGGAGAGTCAGCGGAAGGCAGCCAGGTTGTTCTCACAGTAGATGCTGTAACGATGAGTGCGCCAAGCAATTTTATATACAAAATCCAGAACCTTACGGATATTGTTTTATCATGGAGTACGGCTTCAAATGCAAATTCCTATAAGGTCTATCAAATAATAGATGGTCAAAAAGTATTAAAAAGCACCGTGACCGGAACAACAGTGACCTATACGAACGTGCCGGCAGGGGACTATACGTATGAAGTTTACTCGTATAGCAATCGTTTCGGTGAGTCGGCAGAAGGCAGCAAAGTCACTTTGACGGTAGATGCTGTTGTCATGGCTGCCCCCGGCAACGCAGCTTACAAGATTCAAAATGTGAATGATGCCGTATTAACCTGGGAAGCAGCGCCGAATGCAACGGGTTATAAGGTCTATCAAATTGCCGATGGCCAAAAAATATTGAAAAGCACCGTTACCGGGTTGACGGTAACGTACACCAACCTGCCTGCAGGGGATTACATCTACGAGGTTTATTCGACTTCCACACGTTACGGTGAATCCCAGGAAGGCAGCCGAGTTTCCTTTACGATGGAAGCCGTTATTATGGATGCGCCCGTTAATCTTGCATACAAGGTTCAAAACGGTAACGATATTTTATTAACATGGGATGCTGCCGCAAATGCTACGAACTATAAAATCTATCAAAAGGTTAACGGACAGCCTGTATTGAAAAGCACTGTAACCGGTACAAGCGTAACATTTGCGAACATGCCGGCGGGAGAGTATAGCTATGAAGTTCATTCTAATTCAACCCGTTACGGTGAATCACCGGAAGGCGGTGAACTTTCCTTTACATTGACTCACCCGACCATACTGCCGCCGCAAAATGTAATCCAATCCATTAAAAATGCTACTGATTTTTCATTAAATTGGGCAGCGGCTGACTATGCAACAAACTATAGAGTGTATCAGATCGTTAACGGACAAAAGGTACTGAAAAAAACGGTAACCGGTACTACGGTATCTTTTACCGGCATGCAGCCCGGAGAGTATACGTATACGGTTCACACTTATTCATCCCGTTTTGGAGAGTCGTCAGATGGAACCGAGCTGACATTCACGCTTAACGGCCAAACGATGGATGCTCCTGAAAGCCTGACTTACAGATTGGCAAACGTAAACGATATCGTATTGAACTGGACTGCTGTACCCTATGCAACGAGTTATAAAGTTTATCAAGTTATTGATGGACAAAAGGTCTTAAAAAGCACCGTAACCGGCCTGACTGCAACGTACAGCAATATGCCTGCAGGCGATTATTTCTACGAGGTTCATTCCGTTTCCACGTATTTTGGCGAATCTCCGGAAGGAGCGGAAGTTCAAATAAGTGTCGTTTTACCGACCATGGCTGCTCCGGGCAGCCTTGCATACAAGGTTCAAAACGGCAACGATATTGTGTTAAGCTGGACCGCGGCTCAATATGCGACTAGTTATAAGGTGTATGAGCTTATTAATGGAGAAAAAGTTTTGAAAAATACGGTATCCGGCCTCACCGTCACTTTCAGCAACGTTCCATCCGGTGAGCATACCTATATTGTACATTCGATAAACAGCCGTTTCGGTGAGTCACCGGAGGGAAGCTCTCTGTCTTTTAACCTTGAACAGTGGGTGATGGAGGCTCCGGAACAGGTGACGCAAAGCATATCAAACGGCAATGATATCAAGCTGCAGTGGGGAAGCGTCGACTATGCATCTTACTACAATGTGTATCAAGTGGTCGACGGGCAAAAGGTGTTTAAAGCCAAGTCTACTTCCTTGACCACTACGTTTACGAATATGCCTGAAGGCAATTATCAATTTGTGATCCATTCAGGAAGCACACGTTTTGGCGAATCACCGGAAGGGGCAAAAGTATCATTCGAGCTTGCGTTTCCTGTCATGCAAGCCCCTGGTACTTTGACATCCACCATTACAAACGGAAATGACCTTACATTGAAATGGGATACTTCCACTTACGCTACTGCATATAACCTTTACCAGATCATTGACGGGCAAAAAGTGCTGATAAAAACACAGGCCGCAACCAGCATCAAATACCTGAATATGCCGGAGGATGATTACCAATACATCGCTCATGCCTATAGCAATCGTTTCGGCGAATCGGCAGAAGGCAGTCCGGTCAACTTTCATTTGACGCATCCAACGATGCAAGCGCCTGGTAATGTTACACAAAGCATCACGAATGGTAATGACTTTACTTTAAGGTGGGGCGGCGTTACTTACGCTACAGCTTATAAAGTGTATCAGGTTACGGATAACGGAAGGGTACTGGTTAAGACACAGACTGGTACATCGGTTACGTTTACGAACATGGTGCAGGATGATTACAAATATGAGGTCTATTCCTTTAGCGATCGATTCGGGGAATCTCCGGCATTCGGAGGAGTGGCATTTACGTTGGAATGGCCGGTGGTACAGCCTCCTGTGCTTGCGGCAACCGTTTTTAACGCAAATAACATGACGTTCACTTGGCAGGCGGTTCCATGGGCGAATGAGTATCGTCTCTACAAAGTTACAGGTGCCACACGTCAACTCATCTATAATGGGACGGCGCTGACAACTAAAGTATATAATTTGTCGGAATCCACCCATGAGTATGAATTGACTGCTTCTAGTAATCGCTTTGGTGAATCGGTATCATCCAATCGGATAACGCAAGAAATCATATATCCGGAGATGCAAGCTCCGGTTGCAAGCTTAACATTGTTGAGCGATACGAGCGCACGGATTGTGTGGAACTTTATCACCTACGCCAACGGGTATAACGTGTACGAGATCATCGATGGTAAACCGGTACTGCTTGTGAAAAATCTGAATAACTTGTCCTATACAGTTTCCGACTTATCCTATGCGAACCATTACTACTACGTAACCTCGTACAGTAATTCGTTTGGCGAATCAACCCCGTCTAATGAAGTTGAGGCAAAGTTAATTGTAGATACGGAACCACCGATTACATCGGCAGACATTCCGGTTGGATGGGTAAATCAGGATGCGGTTGTTGCTTTATCGGCTACTGACAACGAGACTGGTGTAGCGAAAAGTTATTACTCTGTAAACGATCAGGAAATGGTTGAGGGAGCCACTTTTACAGTCACTCAAGAAGGCATAAATAAAGTCACTTATTACTCGGTAGACCGTGTGGGTAATAAGGAAGAGATCAAAACTTCATACGTAAAAGTAGATAAGACGGCACCGGTAACGACTTCAAGTGAAGTCAACGAATGGTCCGACACAGCGACATTAAGCTTATCGGCGACGGATGCTCTGAGCGGTGTAGCGAAAACTCTGTACTCGGTGAACGGATCCGAATATATGGAAGGAAACAGCGTGACAGTGACGCAAGAAGGAATTAATGAAGTTTCCTACTACTCGGTGGACAAAGCGGGCAACACGGAGCAGGTACAGAAGATGGAAGTAAAGATTGACCGTACTGCTCCAGTGACAACGGCTAATGCATTATCTACATGGGTGAAAGAGGACGTAGAGGTTAAGCTGAATGCTGCAGATGCAAAGAGCGGTGTAGCTAAAACACTGTACTCTGTAAATGGAGCTGAATATCTGGAAGGAAGCAGCGTGACAGTAACGCAAGAAGGAATCAATGAAATTTCCTTCTACTCGGTGGACCAAGCGGGCAACACGGAGCAGGTACAGAAGGTGGAAGTAAAGATTGACCGTACAGCTCCCGTAACAACGTCCGACGCACCGGCAATGTGGTCGAACAAAACCGTTACTGTTAATCTCTCCTCTGCAGATGAACAAAGCGGGTTGGCGAAGACTCTTTACTCATTAAACGGAGCCGAGTTTGTGGAGGGTACGGAAATAACAGTGGAGCAAGAGGGAGTTAACCGGATTTCCTACTACTCGGTAGACCAAGCGAGTAATATGGAGCAGATGCAAACTGTAGACGTAAAAATCGACCGAACTGCGCCGGTCATCGCAATGAGCTTAAATAAAGAATTCATGTTGGATACGACAATTCAATTGAATTATGAGGCTAAAGATAACCTGTCGGGTATCGGATCTGAAAGTATGACAATTACTGGCCCGAATGGAACCTTAGCGTTGACGAATGGTACTGAAATCAAACTCGACAAACCGGGTATGTACACGGTATCCGTTAAGGCAACCAATGCTGCAGGTTTAACCTCAACGATTCAAAAACAATTCGTGGTATATATTCCGGCAAAAATAGAAGTGACACCAAATGTTATTAAAGGAAATAATGGTGTATTTACCGTGCGAGTTGAAATCCCGAACGAGTACGCCGGTTCAAGTATTGATCTTGAAACCGTACAGCTTAACGGTGTGAAAGCTCTAAACAGCAATAACGGATACTATAATCAAGCTAAAAATGGTCAGTTCAAATTTGAACGTTCCGATTTTAACTGGACGAATCCAAGCGTAACTTTGGAGTTCCGCGGTTATGTTAACGGGCAGCTGATTATTGGCCAAACTACAGTCAAAGTACAGAAATAAAAATGATAAAGAGATCCTAGACCTTCTAGGATCTCTTTTCATGAGATCTATAGGATTACCAGCAATTCTTTTAAAATAGCTAATTAATCCATATACCTTGGCCGATATATATAATAAATAAAATTTGGAGGATTGATTGGTATGAACATTAACGCATCGACTGCAGGCATGAGCGGTCCTGCAGACCGCCCTATTCCGGTTAGTAAATCTGAGGAAACGGCAGTTGATCCGGCTTTTGTTCCTACAACCCCTTCAAACAGATCAGTTTCTTCATTCACCAACATAGATGATCTCAAAAAAGCTGAATTAAGCGGCGAAAATTATTCAGTAAGCGATGAGCAGCTAGTAAAAGCAATTGAACGAGCAATTAAGGCTATGCAAGGGAAAGCTACCAATTTGGAGTTCTCCATCCACGAGAAAACAAAACTGATTGCGGTCAAGGTGCTCGATAGCGAGTCGGGGGAAATCATACGAGAAATTCCTCCTGAAAAATCACTCGATTTTGTAGCCAAGCTGTGGGAAATGGCCGGCATTTTAATAGATGAAAAAAGATAGCTACTATAATAGAGAGGAGTGCAAAGCATGAGAATTGGCGGTTTGGCTTCGGGAATGGATACCGATGCTCTTGTAAAACAAATGATGGATGCACAGCGAATCCCGCTGGATAAGCTGGCACAGAAAAAACAACTGTTAGAGTGGAAACGCGATGATTACCGGACATTGAATAACAAGATTCTGGAGTTTCGAAATGCCGCTTTCGATATGAAGCTGCAATCAGGTTATTTAACGAAGAAGGTATCATCATCACAAGAAAGCATTGTCTCTGTAACAAGCTCTGCATCGGCTAGTGAAGGTCAATATACGATCCAGATCGATAAATTAGCTAAGTCCGCATCTTTAACTTCCGGAGATTTGAGAGGCGCTGCCGGCGGTTCGAAGACAGTTGGTTATTTGGGATTAGACAGCGATACACAGCTCCAAATTACGGGAGATAAGGGCGCCAAAACGATCGATATCAAAACAACCGATACCATTGACCAATTGGTTTCGGCAATCAATCAACAAACCGCTTCTACGGGTGTCAAAGCCACTTACGATTCTACGATGGATCGGCTGTTTTTCACCTCCTCCAAAACAGGGGAGTCTTCGATCATCGAACTAGAATTAACAAACGGTCAAAATATGAATGATATCCTTGCCCCAGAGGTGAATCAGGGTACTTTAGGCACGAATGGAGCTTTGTCTAAAAATTCATTAGTAAACGGAAGTCTCGTCGGCACTGCACAGTTCACGGTTACCTACGATGGTGCAGCATACAATTTTGATGTCACGAACACAACGACTGTCCAGGAATTAGTCGATCAAATAAATGATGAATTAAGTGATGATGGGCTTGATGTGTCACTAAACAGCAGCGGAAAACTATCCTTCTATAATCGTGATTCCAAAGCGCTTGCTTTTTCGGATGATCAGCCTGATTCTTCAGTTGTGGAAGCGTTAGGTATTGATACCGGCCTCACGCCTTTGAGTAATTCGACTACCAGCGTCGCAGGCACAAATGCAAAGGTCTTCTTCAACGGAATTGAGGCGGAATACGAATCCAATACATTCACGATTGTAGGGATGACTTTTACAGCCAAGCAAGAGGGCGGCAGCACTGTCGATATTGGGGTCACGCAGGATACCGATAAAATTGTTGAGACGATTAAAACATTTGTCGAAAAATACAATTCGCTCATTGATGAAGTCAACAAAGAATTGTCGGAGAAGCGCTACAGGGATTTCCAACCGTTGACCGATGCTCAGCGAGAAGAAATGGACGAAGACGAGATCAAAAAGTGGGAAGAACGCGCGAGAAGCGGGATGCTGACCAATGATAATTTGTTATCGAATGGCCTTAATTCTCTGCGCCGCGCCTTATCTGACTCGGTGAATGGACTGCCTGCAGGACAACTGAAGAGCTTGGCTGAAATCGGGATTTCCAACAGTAATATAAGCGGGGGAGGCATTACAGGATCCTATTCGGACCGCGGAAAGCTGTACATCGACGAAACCAAGCTGAAAAAAGCTCTAACGGATAACCCCGAAGAAGTAATGGCGCTATTTACGACGGACGGCGCCAGCGATTCCAATGACGGCATTGCTACCCGTTTGTACGACAAAGCCTCCGCTTTGTTTAAGCAAATTACCGATAAAGCAGGAACAACCACTTCTGTAGATACGCAATTTTTGATGGGCAAAGAAAACAAGCAGATAACCGAGCAAATGTCCCGACTCGAAGCGAGACTTCTGGACCTGGAAAACCGCTACTACAAGCAATTCACCGCAATGGAAAAATATATCAGCCAAATGAATTCCCAAAGCGACTGGCTGTACCAACAATTCAGCTCCTAGGAGGCTAACACATGCAACTGCAGCAGCAAAGAAATAAGTATTTGGAAACGACGGTTCAGACCGCTTCGCCGGCTCAATTGCTTATTATGCTGTACGACGGCGCCATTCGTTTTTGCCGCAGAGGAATTGAAGCGATTAAAGAACAGAATTACGCCGATGCGAATACGAACTTGCTCAAAGTTCAGAACATTATCAGCGAATTCATTATTACGATAGATCGTTCCTCCCCCATATCCGAAAACTTGATCAGACTCTATGAATATTTTAATCTGCGCTTGATTGAAGCCAATATGAAGAAGGACGTGGAGTCAGCCGAGGAAGTGCTTGGCTATCTGATCGATCTTAAAGAAACCTGGATTCAAACGGCAAAACAATCCAATCTACTGGCAGGGCAACCTAATGCAGCAGCATTTGCAGCGACTCGTTCAACTGTCGTCTGAGCTGGTCCGGAACCTGGACGGATGCGGGATGGAGGAGATCGAAGCCTACATGGAGGAGAGGGGACGGATCTTCGTGCGGCTTAAGCAGTTCACTCCAGATTCAGCATCGGCTCATCAGAATCGGGAGCTCGTGGCCAGCATGATCCAAATGGATCGCGTCATCACCGGCAGAATGATGAATCTGCGCGATGAAGCGAACCGGGAGCTGAACAAGCTCAGCAGGTCCAAAAGAACAAAAGCGATGTACGATTCCGGCCCATACGGAGACGAAAGCTTGTTCTTCGATACCAAGCGATAATCCGCAATTTTGATGCAGCATGTATAGCCGCCCAAGGGCGGCTTTTCCTTTTGTCGAAAAGGTACCTTTTACAAATAATTAATCCGACATTTCGACACGATCCGCCAACCGAAAACCCTTGTCCTGTCTAATATGAATTCGCTTACAAGAAATAGTTTGACAATTCCGTGAAGTGGGTGTTATAGTCAATTTGTGGGTTATACATTGAGATGCCTCACAGTATTTGAAGATGAAGGGAATGTTTGCAGATGCAAGGTAAAGTAAAATGGTTCAACGCAGAGAAGGGTTATGGATTTATCGAGACTGAGCAAGGCGGCGACGTATTTGTTCACTTCTCCGCAATCCAAACCGAAGGTTTCAAAACGCTCGAAGAAGGCCAATCGGTTGAATTCGATATCGTTGAAGGCGCTCGTGGCCCACAAGCTGCTAACGTTGTAAAACTGTAATTATTGGCTGATCAGCCAAACTATAGGGATCAACTTACAAAGTGACCTACACAAGCTCCGGTTCATCCGGGGCTTTTTTCTGTTCTGTGGCAGGCATGCTGTCGTAATATTGGAAGCGCTGCCGAAACTCTACGAATCTTAAAATTTTTTTATCTGAAAATTCGAAATAAACTAAAAACAATTTTACTCCGCGCCTGTGCATATGTTATAATAAGGGCATGTAAAGGAGGAGTTCCCCATGAATTACAACATTCGAGGTCAACGCTTTCAAGTTACTGATGCTTTGAGAGAGTACACCGAAAAGAAACTCAGCCGATTGGAAAAGTTTTTTGAAGAACCAATCGCCTCCGAAATCACCGTTACCTTATCCGTAACCAAAGGTAAACATACCGTCGAGGTTACGATTCCTCTCACCGGCGTCATGCTTCGGGCCGAGGAGAAGAGCGAGGATATGTACGCTTCAATTGATCTTGTTGTGGACAAACTCGAACGGCAAATACGCAAACATAAGACGAAAGTAAATCGCAAGTTCCGACAGGGCAGCGGGGTACGCGCTTTGTTCAAGGAAGAAGGCTCGGCAGTCGGCGTTCTCGAGCAGGAAGAAGAGGACCTGGAGCTGGTTCGGACCAAACGCTTCGCTTTGAAGCCGATGGACGTGGAGGAAGCGATTTTACAGATGAATATGGTTGGACATAACTTCTTCGTGTTCTCTAATGTCGACAGCAAAGAAGTAAGCGTTGTCTATAAACGGAGCGACGGGAAGTACGGATTAATCGAGCAAGGCTAAACGCACTCATTACTTAATTCATGAAGAGCCTTTTCTCCTTAAGGGGAGAGAGGCTTTTTTATTTCCAGCAACCCTCGTTGCGGCAAGGTCGACAAACTGATACAATTTAAGGAATTGAGGCGTCATTACGAAAGGGGAAACTTATGCTCGGAATAGTGAAAAAGATATTCGGTGACCAAAACGAGCGCGAAGTAAAACGGCTCCAACGGACGGTAGATGAGATAAATGCAATGGAATCTAATTTTACAAGTCTGTCGGATGAAGCGCTTTGCGCCAAAACCGAAGAATTCAAAGCGAGAATCGAAAAAGGCGAGACGCTGGACAAGCTGCTCCCGGAAGCTTTTGCAACAGTAAGAGAAGCTTCGAAGCGGACGCTTGGCATGCGTCATTTTGACGTTCAGCTGATGGGCGGCATGGTGCTGCACGAAGGCAAAATCGCGGAGATGAGAACCGGTGAAGGTAAGACGCTCGTCGCTACGCTCCCGACTTATCTGAATGCGCTGCTCGGCAAAGGCGTTCACGTCATTACGGTGAACGGCTACCTGGCTCAGCGCGACAGCGAGATTATGGGCAAGCTGTACAACTTCCTCGGCATGTCGGTAGGCTGCAACCTGCACGGCCTGTCGCATGACGAGAAGCAAGCGGCTTACGCCTGCGACATTACGTACGGAACGAACAACGAGTTCGGCTTTGACTACTTACGCGACAATATGGTGCTGTACAAGGAACAAATGGTTCAGCGCCCTCTCTATTACTCCATCATTGACGAGGTGGACTCGATTCTGGTCGACGAAGCGCGTACGCCGCTTATTATTTCCGGCCAGGCTGCGAAATCGACGGAGCTGTATTTTGCAGCTGACCGGTTTGTCGGCCGGTTGAACGAAGAGGAAGACTACACGATCGATATCAAGCTTCGCAGCGTTATGCTGACGGAGTCCGGCGTGGAGAAAGCTGAAAAAGCATTCCATATCGAGAATCTGTTCGACCATGCGAACGTGCTGCTTAACCACCATATTCAGCAGGCGCTCAAGGCGAACGTTATTATGAAGCGCGACGTCGATTACGTCGTCCAGGACGACGAGGTTGTCATCGTCGATGAATTTACGGGCCGTCTCATGCAAGGCCGCCGTTACAGCGACGGCTTGCACCAGGCGATCGAGGCGAAGGAGCAACTGAAGGTTCAGAACGAGAGCATGACGCTCGCGACGATTACGTTCCAGAACTATTTCCGGATGTACCGCAAGCTGTCCGGCATGACCGGTACGGCGAAAACCGAGGAAGAGGAATTCAAACGGATTTACGGTCTGGACGTTATTCAGGTGCCTACGAACCGTGCGATGATCCGTAAGGATATCGCTGACGTGGTATACAAAACCGAGAAGGGCAAATTTAATGCGGTAGTCGAGGAGATTGTCAAACGCCACGCGAATAATCAACCGGTGCTGGTCGGTACGATCTCGATCGAAAATTCCGAGAAGCTGTCGGAGCTGCTGAAACGCAAAGGCGTCGCACATAAGGTACTGAATGCGAAGTTCCATGCGGAGGAAGCGGAAATTATATCCCGCGCGGGACAAGCCGGTGCGGTGACGATCGCGACGAACATGGCCGGACGCGGTACGGATATTTTGCTGGGTGAGACAGTTGCGGAACTGGGCGGCCTGCATATTATCGGTACGGAGCGCCATGAAAGCCGCCGGATCGATAATCAGCTGCGCGGACGTGCCGGCCGTCAAGGCGACCCGGGCTCGTCGCAGTTCTACTTGTCGCTTGAAGACGAGTTGATGCGCCGTTTCGGTTCCGAGAATATTATGGGCATGATGGACCGTCTCGGTTTGGATGAGGATCAGCCGATCGAAAGCCGCATGATTTCCAGAGCGATCGAATCCGCGCAAAAGCGCGTAGAGGGCAACAACTTCGATATCCGGAAAGTCGTTCTTCAGTATGACGATGTGATGAACCAGCAGCGTGAGGTTATTTACAAGCAGCGCCGCGAAATACTAGGCTCGGAGAATATCCGTCAAGAGGTTATGGATATGATCAAGCCGGTCATCGAACGGATCGTCGAAGCTCATTGCTCGGAGGACATTCCGGAGGAGTGGGATCTTCAGGCAATCGTCGATTACGCTCACGCCAACTTCCTGGAGGAAGGTGCGCTCTCGAAGGACGAGCTGTGGGGTAAAGAGAAAGACGAAATGATCGAATATATCTACAATGAAGTTTCCGCAAGCTACGATGAGCGCGAAGCGGCGCTTGGGCCGGAAACGATGCGCGAGTTTGAGAAGGTCGTTGTGCTTCGCGCTGTAGACAGCAAATGGATGGATCACATCGACGCGATGGACCAGCTGCGCCAAGGCATTCACTTGCGCGCTTACGGCGGTACGGATCCGCTCCGCGAGTACCAGTTCGAAGGCTTCGAAATGTTCAAGGAAATGATCGAGAGCATTCAGGAGGAAGTCGCGAAATATATTATGAAAGCCCGCGTAGAGAGCAATCTGGAGCGTCAAGAGGTGGCGAAAGGCCAGACGTCGACGACCAGCGGCGGCGGAGAATCGTCCGAGAAGCGCCCGGCCAAGCGCAAAGATATGGTAGGGCGGAATGACGCTTGTCCATGCGGCAGCGGCAAAAAGTACAAGCAGTGCCACGGTGCGCAGTAAAAGCTTTAGGAGAGCGGCGAGCGAGCGTAGTCAGGGAATGAGGGATTCGGGCTGCGCCGGCCACACTTTTAGCCGCCTAAGCATACGATAGGGAAAAATGATTTTGAGGTGAAGCGTACGCTATGATAGATATAACGGTGAAGCAAGACCTGCGTGAAATGGCGGGGCGTCTCCAAGAGCTCAGGGGGTCTCTTTGACTTAGATATTAAGCAAGAGATGATCGCGAACTTCGAGGAAAAAATGACGATGCCCGACTTTTGGGACGATAACGACAAAGCGCAGAGCATCATTTCCGAGCTCAACGCGGTCAAATCGGTCGTCGAGCAGTACGGCCGGCTGAACGCCGATCTGGAAGACCTGCAGATGATGCTGGAGCTGGCGGAGGAAGAAAGCGACGAATCGCTGGAAGCCGAGGTCGTGGAAGGCGTGCAGGCCTTGGTAAGCAAAGTAAGCGAGTTTGAGCTTCAGCTGCTGCTGAATCAGCCTTACGACAAGCTGAATGCGATTTTCGAGCTGCATCCGGGTGCGGGCGGCACGGAGTCCCAGGACTGGGGGCTTATGCTGTACCGGATGTACACGCGCTGGGCGGAGAAGCGCGGCTTCAAGGTGGAGCTGCTGGACTATCAGCCTGGGGATGAAGCGGGCATTAAGAGCGTAACGATGCTTATCAAAGGGTACAACGCTTACGGTTACTTGAAGGCGGAGAAAGGCGTGCACCGGCTGGTGCGCATCTCGCCGTTCGATTCGGCCGGGCGTCGCCATACGTCTTTTGCTTCCGTCGACGTGGTGCCCGAAATCGATGACAGCATCGAGATCGAGATCCGAAGTGAGGATTTGAAAATCGATACGTACCGCGCCAGCGGCGCGGGCGGCCAGCACGTCAATAAGACGGAGTCGGCCATCCGGATAACGCATATCCCGACAGGCATCGTCGTAGCCTGCCAGCAGGAGCGGTCGCAAATCCAGAACCGCGAACGGGCGATGAATATGCTTCGCTCCAAGCTGTATGAACGGCGCATCGAGGAGCAAATGAAGGAGCTGGCGGAAATCCGCGGCGAGCAATCGGATATCGCCTGGGGGAGCCAGATCCGTTCCTATGTGTTTCACCCGTACAGCATGGTGAAGGACCACCGCACATCCGTCGAGACGGGCAATGTCGGTGCGGTCATGGACGGCGATTTGGACGCTTTTATCGACGGTTATCTGCGCAGCCAGATTCGACATGAATAAAGCATGATATCGTTAGAACATGCATAGCTTTGGCGAAGAGTTCCAACACTGAAGAAGTGTGGGACTCTTCTTTTTTGCGGCAAATGAGACTAGGGGGATGAACGGCATGGCGGATACCGGTACTGGCTCCACTGCCAAAAGAAGAAAAGGAGGGAGGCCGCTGAGCCCGAGGACGCAGTCGGTGTGGAGCGTCGTTCAGCTGCTGCTCGGCTCGGTAATCGTGGCCGTCAGCTTTAATATGTTCCTGGTGCCGAACGGCATCGCTTCCGGCGGGGTGTCGGGCGTGTCGATTTTGGTCCAGCGGCTTGCGGGAGTGATGCCGGCGGTTACGCAGTGGGCGATCAACATTCCGTTGTTCGTCGCGGGGGTGTGGCTGCTCGGCAGGCGCTTTGCGTTAAAAACGGCGCTTGGTTCGATTTTGCTGCCGTTATTCGTGCTGCTGACAGCACACGTAGCTTCGCCGACGGACAACCCGCTGCTCGCCGCCATTTATGGCGGAATCGGGGTAGGGCTCGGTCTCGGCTTGGTGTTCCGCGGCGGCGGCTCGACGGGGGGCGTCGATTTGGCGGCGCAAATTTTGCACAGGTATACGGGGCTTCCGCTTAGTCTGGCGGTTGTATGTTTTGACGGCTGTGTGATTGCGGCTGCGGGGCTGATTATCTCGCCGGAGGTGGCACTTTATGCGCTGATCGGTCTGTTCGTAACGAGCAAAACGATCGACTTCGTGCAGAACGGGCTGCAGCTTTCAAAGGTAGCATTTATTATAAGCGATCATTCTGAAGAAGTGGCGGCAGCCATTTTGCACGATTTGGACCGAGGCTTGACTCGGCTGGACGGCCACGGCGGGTATACGGGCGCAGGCCGGACGGTGCTGATGGTGGTCGTCGGGCAAAACGAGGTTTCAAAGCTGAAGCAGTTGGTGCGGTCGATCGATCCTGGGGCGTTTGTCATTATCAGCAATACGGCCGAGGTGCTTGGGCAGGGGTTTAAGCTGGAGAGTTGAAGGGGACGGAGGAAAAAAGGATACAAGCAACACAGATCGCATGTTGGCTTGTATCCGTAGGATCATTTTATGATTTGGCGATTTTTTGAATTTCTTGAGGCGGGAGATCAAGCATTTCTGCAAGCTTGTCAGGATGGAAGCCGTTAGCTAAAAGCTTACGGATGATTTCTTCTTTTCCTTCTTCTTTTCCAAGTTCCTTACCCTCTTCATACCCCCAGCGCTTCCATGCAGGCATCAGCTCCATAATGGTCACCTCATCTTCCGGATATTGTAGGCTTAATTCGCGCAAAATGGAAAGATCCTGATCTCTATCAGGCTTAAAATACAAATCGGCTACCGACATAATGAGCGAAAGACGCGCCTGATCCAAGTTCTTTTGCAGCTTAAGAATCATACGCAAATATTCGAGTCTAACGGCGCGCTTCTCCTCCTCATTATAACCCATTTTGGCTAAAAGCGCCGCAGCAACAGGGTTATCGGAGTCAATAAAAAGCCGCCAGTTTTGATTTCGCAGCTCCAGCTTGAGAAAGTGAAAGTAAAGGATCGAATGACCGGGGATTTCCATTGAAAGCGTGTCTTGCTCGTCATGGGCCGAGTCTGAGGTGAAAATAGCGATGGGAATGATGAGCTTGTGTTCCTTCCGATGTCTCTCGAAGAGGCGACTGAAATAAATAAACATCCGTTCGTGAAAGTCTGTTTCTCTGTATGATTGAGCCTCCAGATGAACCAATACATATGCATCAAGTGACTTGTACCTGGTTTCAAGCAATAGATCCAAACTTCGCCTTTCTTCACCAACGATATCAACAAGGAGCTCCTGCATCAGCAGCTTCGTGCGGGTATGATCGAGCAAGCGGTTGACTTCGGGGAAAAAGAGCTCGAGAAATTCTGCAAAAAAGGTTTGAAGAAGCTTCTTGAATGCTTCATCGTGCGGCGTGTGCGGCGGTCGGTCCGGAACTTCGTTATTAGGCAAGTCATCACTCCCGTCATAAAAATAAGAACAAATGTTCCCTTTTGGTGTAACATAGGATATACTTGGAAGGGAAGTGAAGTCGATTTAGGAATCAAGATGAAATATTCCCTCTGGAATGCACGCTGAGGAGCATAAAAGTAAGAAATCGCTCAAATTTTCCCTCTAAAAGTTCATTGTATTAATATGAATTGGAATGTATAATAATACGGAATCATATGCTTATTTCCATCAACTGCCGAATGATGTACAATAAATTAGTTCAAGCGTAAACGGCATACGCCGTCCCTGGAGGCGCGGCTTTCGTTTCGCGATGGATGATAAGTTTTTTCCAGGTGAGATACTTATAAAGGCTCATCGTTGAACAAACGGACTGCCTTTCCGCCCCGCGGAAAGAGCAATTAGACGGAGCTGCTGCGGTTTTGTCAGGCAGGCGGAGCCAACGAGAGCGGCATCCGGTTTTGGGGGAGAGATTAACATGACGACAAAGGTGAAAGTTGCGATTATCGGCTCTACCGGCTACGGCGGAGTAGAGTTAATCCGATTGCTCGCTTCCCATCCGCTGGCGGAGGTGACCTCGGTCATTTCGTCATCCAGCGCAGGAACGCCGATTACCGAAGGCTACCCGCACTTGACGAGCATTCGCGAGGAGCTGCTGGACGATGTGGAGCCTGCGGCGATTAAAGCGAAAGCGGACGTTGTCTTTTTGGCGACGCCTGCGGGCGTAGCGGCCAAGCTTGTGCCGCAGCTGCTTGAAGCGGGTCTTAAAATCATAGATTTATCGGGAGACTTCCGACTGAAATCTCCTGCTTTATATGAGCAGTGGTATAAAAAGCCGGCAGCCGGCGAGGAGTACCTGCAGAAAGCGGTATTCGGTCTTGCCGAAATTTACGGGGACCGCGTGACGGACGTGCCGTTCGTGTCGAACCCGGGCTGTTATCCTACGGCTACGCTGCTTGGTTTGGTTCCGGCGGTCAAAGAAGGCTGGATCGATCCTGCGACGATTATTATCGATGCGAAATCCGGCGTGTCAGGGGCCGGCCGCGGCGCTTCGCTCGGTACGCACTACTCGGAGCTGAACGAGAATTTTAAAGCTTATAAGCTTAATCAGCATCAGCATATTCCGGAAATCGAGATGGTGCTCTCCGATGCGGCAGGGCAGCCGGTCGTGACGACGTTCTCGACGCATCTTGTGCCGATGACGCGGGGGATTATGTCGACGATGTACGCGAACGTAGTGGGCGGACGGACAACGCAGGATTTCATTGACTTGTACCGTTCTTACTATGAGGGCCGCCGCTTCGTGAGAATCCGTCCGGAAGGGCAATGGCCGACGACGAAGGAAGTATGGGGCTCGAACTATTGCGATATCGGGTTCGCGGTGGACGCCCGGACAGGCCGCGTGACGATCGTGTCGGTCATCGACAACCTTGTCAAAGGCGCTGCAGGCCAAGCGATACAAAATTTGAATTTAATGATGGGCTGGGACGAGACGCTTGGGTTGCAGTTTGTTCCGGCTTATCCGTAATTTTAACCTATACTTATACACGTGAAGGGGACACGATTTTACGATGGGACTGGAAAATACGGCAGTGGCGTTCTCCGTCGTCGGAGACGGCTCGATTACAACGCCACAGGGCTTTAAAGCGGGCGGACTGCATTGCGGTCTGAAAAAAACGACGCGTCACGATCTGGGCGCGATCGTGTGCGAGGTGCCGGCTTCGGCGGCCGGCGTGTATACGACGAATGTGTTCCAGGCGGCGCCGCTTCAGGTGACGCGCGAGAGCATCGGAGCGGGCGGCGTGCTGCGCGCGGTGCTCGTGAACAGCGGCAACGCCAATGCATGCACGGGCAAGCAAGGGGAAGCTGACGCCTATGAGATGCGCGCTCGTTTCGCCGAATCCATCGGCGTAAATGCCGACCATGTTGCGGTAGCTTCGACAGGCGTTATTGGCGAGCTGCTGAAAATGGACAAAGTCCGCGGCGGGATCGACGAGCTTCCTTCCCGGCTTGAAGGAAACCGCGCGGGCGCCGACGACTTCTGCCAAGCGATCCTCACGACGGATTTGGTGCAAAAGATGGTCTGCGTCGAGCTGGAGCTGGACGGCAAGAAGGTTTACGTCGCAGGCGCGGCCAAGGGCTCGGGCATGATTCATCCGAATATGGCGACGATGCTCGGCTTCGTGACGACGGATGCCGCGATCGGCAGCGAACCGCTGCAGCAGCTGCTGCGCGAAGCGACCGACCTGTCGTTTAATATGATCACAGTAGACGGCGATACAAGCACGAACGACATGCTCGTAGCAATGGCGAGCGGATTGGCGGGCAACCGCGAGCTGACGCCGCAGCACGAGGGCTGGGCGGCGTTTGCGGCCGCACTGCGTTACGTGTGCGAGGTGCTCGCGAAAGCGATTGCTCGCGACGGAGAAGGCGCAACGAAGCTGGTCGAGGTGCAGGTGAGGGGCGCGGTCAGCGACGAGTCCGCACAAGCGATCGCGAAGACGGTTATCGGGTCTTCGCTTGTGAAATCGGCCGTGTTCGGCGCAGACGCGAACTGGGGACGGATCATTGCGGCGGTCGGCCGCGCAGGCCAGCCGGTAAATCCGGAGACGGTGGATATTCGCCTCGGCGATATTTTGACGCTGGAGCAGTCCCGTCCCGTCGTATTCGACGAGGAGATTGCCCTCGAATATTTGAAGGGCGACACGGTTGTCATCAGCGTTGATCTGCATAACGGCAATGGAGAGGCTACGGCTTGGGGCTGCGATTTGACCTATGACTATGTCCGCATTAATGCGGCGTATCGGACATAAAGTGCTGGAGGGTATGGAACAGTGACGGAACAGCGGTTTGTGATGAAATGCGGAGGAAGCACGCTGGCGGCTCTTCCGGACAGTTTTTTTGATGAGCTGCGGGTGCTGCAGCAGGGCGGCGTCCGTCCGGTCATCGTGCATGGCGGAGGCCCCGCTATCTCGGAGACGCTGGGCAAGCTCGGGATCGAAACGGGCTTCGTAAACGGCCTGCGCGTAACGAACGACGCGGTGCTGGACGTTGTAGAGATGGTGCTTGCGGGGCGCATCAATAAGGAGATCGTCCGCAAAATCCAAATCAATGGCGCGAAGGCGCTTGGTTTGTCCGGCGTCGACGGCATGCTGATCCAGGCGAAGCCTGTATCGAATGCCGATGAGATCGGCTTCGTAGGCGACGTGACGGATGTGAACGCCGCGATCATCGAAGGCGTGATGCAGATGGGGTACATTCCGGTCGTTGCGCCGATCGGTATCGATGCCGCGGGACAGCGTTATAACATTAACGCGGATACGGCCGCCGGCGCGGTCGCGTCGCATCTCGGCGTGGAGCGGATGATCGTCGTGACGGACGTTCCGGGCATTTTGAAGACGGTGGACGGCGAGAAGCGGGTGCTTCCTGTTGTGACGGTCGAAGACATCGAGGCGATGATCGAGAGCGGCGAAATTTACGGGGGTATGATTCCGAAGGTACGGGCCGCCATCCAGTGCATTCAGGGCCGGGTGCGCGAGGTCGTGATCGTAAGCGGCGAGGAGCCGGGCGTGCTGACCAGAGCGGTCCGCGAAGGCGGCATCGGCACGCGTATTGTCCAGACGAACGAAGGGCGGGTGTGATAACCATGAGCGAGACGCAAACGGCGGCGAACGCCGAACAATCGCTTTTTCCTACATATGCACGGTATCCGTTGGCACTGGTCAAGGGCGAAGGAAGCTGGCTGTGGGACGACAAAGGGAACAAATATCTTGATTTCATGAGCGGAATCGCCGTAACGAATCTCGGCCACGCGCCAAAGCAAATCAAAGAAGCGCTCGTGAAGCAGCTGGACGAGCTGTGGCATGTGTCTAACTTGTTCCGCATCCCGAATCAGGCGGAAGCGGCTAAGCTCATTACCGACAACAGCTGCGCGGATGCGGTATTTTTCTGCAATTCGGGCGCTGAAGCGAATGAAGCGGCAATTAAGCTGGCCCGCCGGTACAACCAGAAGGTGCTGAACAACGGCCGCTACGAAATCATCACGTTCGAGCAATCGTTCCACGGTCGGACGCTGGCTACCTTGACGGCTACCGGCCAAGCGAAGGTCAAGGAAGGCTTCGCTCCGCTTCCGGAGGGTTTCAAGACGATTCCGCTGAACGATCTGTCGGCGCTTGAAGCGGCCGTAAGCGACAAGACGGCTGCCATTATGCTGGAGATGATACAGGCTGAGGGCGGCATTTTCCCGGTCGATCGGGATTATATCCAGGCAGTTGCCGCCCTATGCGAGAAGCAGGGCATTCTGCTGATCGCCGATGAAATCCAGACCGGAATGGGCCGTACGGGCAAGCTGTTCGCGTATGAGCATTTTGGCATCGAACCGGATATTTTCACGATGGCCAAAGGTCTCGGAAGCGGCTTTCCGGTCGGGGCGATGGCGGCGAAGGAGAAACTGCGCGAGGGCTTCACGGCCGGCAGTCACGGCTCTACATTTGGCGGCACGCCGATTGCGACCGCCGTCGTGAAGGCTACGCTCGAGACGATCGTCGGCGAAGGCTTGCCGGCTCGTGCGGCGGAGCAAGGGGAATATTTGATGGCCCAGCTTCGCGAGAAGCTTGCGGGCAACTCTTTTGTGAAAGAGGTACGCGGTCTTGGCTTGCTCGTCGGAATAGAGTGCGCGGAGCCGATCGCCGGCATACTGAACGAAGCACAGGAGCGCGGCTTGATCGCGATCTCCGCCGGGCCGAACGTGATCCGGCTGCTGCCGAACCTGCTCGTTACGAAGGAAGAAATCGATACGGCTGTCGCTATTTTGGCGGAGCTATTGTCAGCCAAGCAGCCGATTTAATTATACAGCTTCAACCCGAAGGAGGGCTTTACCATGCAAGGGACATTGAACGAGGAATTGGCGCTAAGCCTGAAAGGACGCGACTTTCTGATGCTGGTTGATTTCAAGCCGGAGGAGGTCCGCTACCTGATCGATCTGGCGATTGACTTGAAGCAGAAGCAAAAGGCGGGAGAGCCCCATCAGCTGCTAAAAAACAAAACACTGGGCATGATTTTCGAAAAATCGTCGACCCGCACGCGCGTATCCTTCGAGGTCGGCATCTATCAGCTGGGCGGGCAAGGCCTATTCCTGAGCGGAAGCGACCTGCAAATCGGCCGCGGAGAGCCGATCTGGGATACGGCACAGGTGCTGTCGCGCTACCTGGACGGCATTATGATCCGCACGTTCGAGCACCGCAAAGTAGTCGAGCTGGCCCGCGGAGCGACGATTCCTGTCATTAACGGCCTGACTGATCTTTCACACCCTTGCCAGGCGCTTGCCGATTACCAGACCGTACTCGAGCACAAAGGCCGTCTGGAAGGGCTGAAAATCGCCTACATCGGCGACGGCAACAATGTCGTGCATTCGCTTATGATGGGCGCGGCCAAGCTCGGCATGCATATGTCGGTTGCTACGCCGGAGGGTTACGAGCCGGACGCCAACATTGTCCAGCAGACTAAGGACAATGCATCGGAAACTGGCGCGAGTCTTCATATTTGCCGCGATCCGAAGGAAGCGATCGCCGATGCGGATATCGTATATACGGACGTATGGGCGAGCATGGGCCAGGAAGCGGAACAGAAGGAGCGCGAAATCGCGTTTTCCGCTTACCAGATAAACGAAGACTTGGCGAAATATGCGAAGAAGGACTATCTGTTCATGCATTGCTTGCCTGCGCACCGCGGGGAGGAAGTAAGCGAAGGCGTCATCGACGGCGCTCATTCGATTATTTTCGACCAGGCGGAGAACCGGCTGCATGCACAAAAGGCAATCATGGCAGCAATTATGTCCTAATGACACGGTTATATTAAATAGCAAATACATTTTGAAGGGAAGATATACAGAATTATGGCAAAAGAAAAAATCGTATTGGCCTATTCGGGAGGCCTGGATACGTCGGTTATCCTGAAATGGCTGAAAGAAACATATGACGCGGAAATTATCGCTTTTACCGCGGATATCGGACAGAAGGACGAGCTGGACGGCCTCGAGGCAAAAGCGCTCGCGACCGGCGCTTCGAAAGTATATATCGACGACCTGCGCGACGAGTTCGCGAAGGACTTCATCTATCCGATGTTCCAGGCCGGCACGCTGTACGAGGGCCAATACCTGCTCGGCACGTCCATCGCGCGTCCGCTTATCGCTAAGCGCATGGTCGATATCGCCCGTGCGGAAGGCGCTACGGCGATCGCTCACGGCGCTACGGGCAAAGGCAACGACCAGGTGCGCTTCGAGCTGACGGCAGCGGCGCTTGCGCCAGAGATTTCCGTTATCGCGCCTTGGCGTCTGGAAGCGTTCCGCGAGCAGTTCCCGGGCCGCGCCGAAATGATCGCCTACGCCGAGAAGCACGGTATTCCGGTAACGGCATCCGCAGCGAAACCTTATTCGACGGACCGCAACCTGCTGCACATCAGCTTCGAAAGCGGCATGCTTGAGGATCCTTGGTTCGATCCGAGCTCGGAGGAGAACGAAAGCATGTACGTGCTGAGCGTTTCCCCTGAGAGAGCTCCCGACCAAGCGGAATACGTGGAACTTACTTTCACGGAGGGCAACTGTACGGCGATCAACGGAACGGAGCTTAGCCCGCTGGAAGTCATGGAAACCCTGAACGAGCTTGGCGGCAAGCACGGCATCGGACGAGTGGACATGGTAGAAAACCGCTTCGTCGGCATGAAGAGCCGCGGCGTATACGAGACGCCGGGCGGCACGATTTTGTTCACGGCGCACCGCAAGATGGAATCGCTGACGATGGACCGTGAAGTTATGCACCTTCGCGATTCGCTTATCGCCAAGTACAGCCAGCTCGTATACAACGGCTTCTGGTTCGCGCCAGAGCGTCTCGCTTTGCAAGCACTTGTCACCGAATCGCAAAAGAATGTCAGCGGCGTCGTTCGCCTTAAGCTGTACAAAGGCAATGTGATCGGGGCCGGCGTGAAAAGCCCTGTCAGCCTGTACAATCCTGATATCGCGACAATGGAAGCCGATCCTTCCCAGGCTTACGATCAAGGCGACGCTACGGGCTTCATCCGCCTGAACGCTTTGCGCCTGAAGGTGTCATCCGCAGTAACGAACAAGTAAGCTTGACAAGGGAGTGTTAGAACCGTGAGTAAATTATGGGGCGGTCGGTTTACGAAGAAAACGGACCAATTGGTAGAGGAATATACGGCATCGATCATGTTCGACAAAGAGCTGGCCGAAGAGGATATCCAAGGCAGTCTTGCGCACGTGACGATGCTAGGCAAACAGGGCATTCTGCCTGCTGGCGACGTAGAAAAGATCAAGGACGGCCTGCACCGCGTCCTTCAGCGTATTAAACGCGACGATATCGAATTCTCGATCGGCGACGAAGACATTCATATGAATATCGAGAAAACGCTGATCGACGATGTCGGCCCTGTCGGCGGCAAGCTGCACACAGGACGCAGCCGCAACGACCAGGTGGCGACGGATATGCACCTGTGGCTTCGCAAGCGCGTAGTCGAATTCGTCGACATGCTCCATAAGCTGCAAGCGGCGCTTGTAGAGCAGGCAAAAGCGAACATCGATACGATTGTGCCGGGCTACACGCATCTGCAGCGGGCGCAGCCGATCCTGTTTGCGCACCATCTGATGGCGTATGTGTCCATGTTCGGGCGCGACATCGAGCGTTTGCAGGACAGCTACAAACGCATCAACGTATTGCCGCTCGGAGCCGGCGCTTTGGCGGGCACAACGTTCCCGATTGACCGTCATTTTGTGGCGAACCAGCTCAAATTCGACCGCGTTTACGAGAACAGCCTCGATGCGGTAAGCGACCGCGACTTCATTTTGGAGTTTCTTGCGGATGCTTCGATCATCATGATGCATTTGTCGCGCCTCAGCGAAGAGCTAATCATGTGGTCGAGCACGGAGTTCCATTTCGTTGAGCTTGACGACGCGTTCTGCACGGGCAGCAGCATTATGCCGCAGAAGAAAAACCCGGACGTTCCGGAGCTCGTCCGCGGCAAAACGGGCCGCGTCTACGGCAATCTCGCCGGCTTGCTCACGGTGCTGAAGTCGCTCCCGCTGGCGTACAACAAGGACATGCAGGAAGACAAAGAAGGTATGTTCGATACGGTGAAGACGCTGCAAGGCGCGCTGCAATTGTTCGCGCCGATGATTGCGACCATGAAGGTGAACAAGGACCGGATGCGCCAAGCGGTCAACCAGGACTTCTCGAATGCGACGGATATTGCCGACTTCCTTGTCAACAAGGGACTCCCATTCCGTCAAGCGCATGAAGTCATCGGCAAAACGGTCTTGTACTGCATCGAGCAGAACAAGTACCTGCTGGACCTTACGCTGGAAGAATTCAAGCAGTTCTCCACGCTGTTCGACGATCGCATCTATGCAGTGCTTCAGCCCGAGCAGGTGGTTAACGCCCGCAACGTATACGGCGGTACGGCCAAATCCCAGGTACAGGACGCGATCGGCCGCGCCGACGCGGCACTGGCAGAGACAGCGGCTTGGGTAGCGGAGTACCTCGAGCGCAGCAGATAACCAATAGCGCATCAGATAACCAATAGCGCATCAGATAACCGATAGCGCGGCAATTTAGTGGTAAATAGCACATCAGCCCAGCAGATGCCTAAACAGGCAGACAGCTGGGCTTTTTGTTTGGAATTTGACGATCGTCGGCTGGATGCAAATATGTTAGTTGTGAAGGTGAAACGTCCGGCATCTAGTCCCAAAAAATTCCTTTTGTTCATTCCCCCCGCAGCTCAGGAAACAATCCAAGCGCTGAGCCCCGAATGTGTTCGCAATAGAATTTCCTGAGCCGAAGGGATAGTGGAGCAAAGAAGTAAAAGCAGGCGGACGCAGTAAAGGAAGAGGGTATCAAGTTCAAATATGAAAGATGTAGAAATGAGTGATGCTAAAGCAGGGATTCAGTCATCCAAGGCCGATAGGGAATTGGATTAAATCCCATCCTCCAAAATCGGGTCGATCGGCTCCGGTACTGGAGTTGGCGCCGGACCGCCGGTCATCGGGCCGACCTCGACGATCGTTGGCTGGGCCCTGTACGTGTCATGGGATATTTTGTCGCGCGCGATGACTTTGCCGTCTTTGATCGTAGTGCGGTACGTATCGACCAAGTAACCGGGCTTGCCTTTATCGACGGTCACTTTTTGCCCCGGGGAGAGCTCCGAATTCACTTTCTCCTGCACAACTGGCTGAACCGTCTTCAGGGTGACGGATTCCATGCCATACTGCACATTTTCATCCATCGTGCCGAAAAGCTTAACCGTCAGCTTTCGGTCCTTCACCTCGGTACGTATCAGCAGATGCTTGCCAGTCGTGTTCTTGAACCGGAAATTAATCGCTCCGCCCGCATAGGTGGCATCTTGGCCAAGCGGCAGGTAGGCGACCGGCAGGGAGTGGTTGCGCCGCTCCACGATTTCAAGACCGGCCCGCACTGCGGCATTATACAGTGTGCTGGATACCTGGCAGATGCCGCCGCCAATGCCTGGAACAAGCTTGCCGTTCAGGATGACCGGCGCCTCGCGGTACTCATACAGCTCCTCGGCGCGTGCGATCAGCTTCCCGTAATCGAAAGTTTCGTCCGGCGCCAGATGCCAGTCGTTCAGCGCATCCGCCGTAACGGTCACATTGTAAGCTCTGCCTTCCGCGTTCGTGCTGAAATCCGTCGAAAACTCGATAATTTTCCGTTCGACACCTTCCGCCTTCAGCTTCTCAAGCGTAACGTCGGGATGAATGACGGCGACGGTCAGCTCCCCTTCAAAATGCCTCTCGACTGAGGTCCGAAGCTGCTCCTCCTTTACGATGATCCACTTTTCCACGTCTTCGATCAGCTTGCCCGGCTCCAAACGGTAGGCGTCGACATGCGGCTCGTACCGCACCTCGTCCTGCTCCGTGATGATTCGTTCCGCGTTTTTCGTTTCGCTTTTTTCAAGCCAGCTCCACTGCTTGCGGATGGCGGCGTCAAAAGAGTCGCGGTTCCAGCTCTGCAGGAGAGGGTAGTTTTTCGCAAAATTGTACCGGTATACGGCCCTGTCCCAGGTGCTGCCTTCTTTCAATTTAAGGATCGCTGTGCGGGCGCCCGAGAAATCGGCTTTATAGCCGAATTCGGGTACCTTCCACTGCTTGCTGTCCCCCGCCGCAGCAGAGGCATGAACGGTAACCGTGCGTTCCTGCAGCGTATTCTCAATCTGCTCCAGCATCGCTAAGGCATCATTGACCGGCATGCCCCCAATGGGCAGACCGCCTGCCGTGACCTCCGCGGGAACGGTTTTTTGCAGCGCGTAATTCCAGACAATCCCCCAGCCTATTGCAGCCAGCAGCAGCAGAGAGGAGATGACGATTACGCCGATATGGATTCTTTTTAAAATGGCGATCACTCCCTTCCAAGCGTAAACGGCTGAAGCTGCGCACGAACCGTAAGCTGCAACTTTGCGAAGCTCGGTTCTGTGCCATCCTTTGAAGGCTCAGCAACGTTTCGCGATGAATGAACAAGACAGTTCTAAATGTATATGCGGCTTGCGTTCATTACTTGTCATCCGACTTATCGAGGACCGATTCGACATTGGCAATAATTATGAGATTTGTGAAAAATGCAGAAAGCGAGCCCCTTATGAAGGAATTCAACGCAATCTGTCGAAATAATACAACTGACTATTAACAGGATGTGATAATGTGATTGAAATGCAAGACATTTGGAAGACGTACATAGACGGCACACATGCGTTAAGAGGCGTCTCCGTGAAGATAGATCGTAATGAGTTCGTTTATTTGGTCGGCCCCTCGGGAGCGGGGAAATCGACCTTCATGAAGCTGATATATCGCGAGGAAGTCCCGACAAAAGGGCAAATTTCGGTCAACGGATTTAACATAGGCAAGCTGAAGCCGCGTAAAATCCCGTTTGTCCGTCGAAATATCGGAGTTATTTTCCAGGATTTCAGGCTGCTTCCCAAGCTGACCGTTTACGAAAATGTCGCTTTCGCCATGGAAGTTATTGAAGCCCCGCGCCGCGTCATCAAAAAAAGAACGATGGAGGTGCTCGAGCTCGTCGGTTTGAAGCACAAGCATTCGAGCCTCCCTGCCCAGCTGTCCGGCGGCGAGCAGCAGAGGGTATCGATCGCGCGGGCGATCGTAAACAATCCGTCCGTTATCGTAGCGGACGAGCCGACAGGGAATCTGGATCCGGAAACGTCGACCGGCATCATGAATTTGCTTGAGGAAATTAATTTCCGCGGCGCGACGATCATTATGGCTACTCACAACAAGGACATCGTGAACAATATTCGCAAACGTGTCATCGCTATCGAGAATGGCAATATCGTTCGTGACGAGGTTAGAGGGGAGTACGGCTATGAAGCTTAGCACGATTCTCCGCCATTTCCGCGAAGGCACTAAAAACATCATTAGAAACGGCTGGATGTCGTTCGCTTCAATGAGCTCGATTTTTATTTCTCTATTCGTCTTAGGCGTTTTTATGCTGCTTGCCATGAATGTCAACCATATGGCCGACCAAATCGAAAGCCAGGTCCAAATTCGCGTTTTTCTTAATCTGAATGTCAAGCAGGAGAAGATTACGGATTTGCAAAACAAAATCGGCAACCTTACCGAGGTCAGCAAAGTTACCTTCGTCTCGAAGGAGGAAGGACTTGAGCTGCTGCGTAAAAACCTGGGCGAAGAAAACAAGGATCTGCTCGCTGGCTACGAGAACGACAAAAACCCGCTGCCGGATTCGTTTACCGTCGAGGTATACAATCCGCAATCTGTCGGGCTTGCGGTCGAAGAGATCAACAAAATCAATCAGGCGGACGAGCAGCAGCCGATCGAGAGAGTCAAATACGGCCAAGGCACGGTAGAAACGCTGTTTAAAGTGACAAACGCCCTGCGGTACATCGGTCTTGTCATCGTAATCGGTCTCGGCGTAACCGCGATGTTCCTGATTTCCAACACGATCAAAATGACGATTCTCGCCAGACGCCGCGAGATCGGCATCATGAAGCTGGTCGGTGCGACAAATGCGTTTATCCGTTGGCCGTTTTTTATCGAAGGGGCGCTTATCGGCATTATCAGTTCGATTGTTACGACGGTTCTGGTTCTTCTCGGATATGCGAAGCTGGTCGAGTTCACCCAGATGGAGCTGTCGCTGATGATGATAAAGCTTGTTACGCTGCAAGAGTCGGGCTGGCAAACAGCGGGCCTCATTATTGGGCTCGGTACGGTGATCGGAGTATGGGGCAGTACGATTTCGATACGAAAGTATTTGAAAGTGTAGGTGAACGATAGGGTGCAGAAGAGAAAATGGTTATGGTTCATTGTCTTATCGATGCTGTTCGTATTTGTAGTACAACCGACCGGAAGCGAGGCGGCAAGCCTTTCCGACATTAAGAAGCAGCTCGAAGCGGCAAAGCAGGAGAGGCGCGAGGCGGAGAGAAAAGCGGCCAATGCTCAGCAGATGGCGGCCGATGCGAAGAAAAATATGAACAATGCCGCTAACGAGAAGGCGGATCTTCAGGTTTTGATCAAGCAAGAAGAAGCTGCAATCGCCAAACTAATGGATGAAATAGATACTACGGTTTTGAACAAAATGAAGCTGCAGGCGGACCTCGACAAGAAGGAAGCGGAACTGCTACAGACGACGAAGGATCTCGAGCAAGCGGAAAAACGTGTCGTCGAACGTGATAAGCTGCTTCAATCAAGGATGCGTCTGATGTATACGAACGGCTTCGTATCCTATATGGACGTATTGATGAGCGCTACAAGCTTCTCTGATTTTATTGACCGGTTCGATGCTTTGCAGTCGATTTTGTCGCAGGACCGCGATATTCTGGAGGAGCAAAAGAAGGAGAAGGAGCTTGTCGTCCAGAAGAAAAAAGATCAGGAAGTGCAGTTGGCTGAGGTAGAGGTCAAGTACGAGGAAATTAAAGATTACGAGCTCCATCTCGTGCAAAAGGAGAAGGAGAAGGAAGTCGCGATTGCGAGCCTTAACAGCAATGTGAAAAAGCTCGACGTCAAGATCGCGCAGTACGATGAAATGGCGGAGCATTACGAGGATATCAACGCAGAGCAGGAACAGCTCCTGGTTTCGATCGCTTCCAGGGAATCCAAGCTGCTTGCCGAGCAAAAACGGATAAAGAACCCTTACAGCGGCGGTAAGCTTGGCATACCTGTTAAAGACAGCTACAGGCTCACTTCCAATTTCGGGACGCGGATCCATCCGATCACGGGACAGAGGCATACCCACACGGGCATCGACTTCGCCGCGCCGCAAGGCACGTCCATTTATGCGGCCGAAGACGGCGTCGTTATTGTAGCCCAAACGATGAGCGGCTACGGCAACTGCGTCATTATCGACCACGGCAACGGGCTTTGGACGCTGTACGCGCATATCCGCAACGGCGGCATTATGGTCAGCCAAGGCGATTCCGTCAAAAGAGGCGAGAAAATTGCCGAAATCGGCAGCACGGGCAACTCGACCGGACCGCATTTGCACTTTGAGGTGCGGCAGAACGAAGTGCCGGTTAATCCGAGCAGCTATTTGAAATAGATATTATAGGAATCGACATATATCAATAAATTCCGAGGCAGCCCGCGTGGCTGCCTTGTTTGCAGAGCGGATCGCCCTCCTGCGCAAATTTACCCTGCCCAGACAAATAATTGAAGGCCAGTTGTCATATACTAGGGTGGTCTTCAATCAAAGACCGTGCAAGATGAGAAGGTGGTGTAGACAGGTGCAATTCAAAGGACGCACAGTATTCGCGTTCATTCTGCTCACGATGATCGCGTCCGTGCTCGTCACTTTAACGGTGGCGGACCGGATTCTGAAGCTGGACGAGCAGGCGGCGGCTCCTGCGCTTACGGCCGCTGCGGCCGGCGAGGGCGGACGGTTCGGCCTGAAGGAGAACGAGCTGTCGAAGCTTAACGCGGTGCTGGAATTGATCCAGACCAAATATTATCAGAAGGTCGACCGCGAGGAGCTGGTTGACGGGGCGGTCAGCGGCATGATGGAGTCGCTGGAGGATCCTTATTCGGTCTATATGGAAAGGGATGCCGCAACTCATTTCTCCGAATCGATCGAAGGGTCGTTTACGGGAATCGGGGCGGAAGTTACGTTAGAGAACGGGCGGGTTGTCGTCGTCTCCCCGATTAAAGGCTCGCCGGCGGAACGCTCCGGCCTGCTGGCCAAGGACGTATTGCTTTCGGTGAACGGCGTCAAGCTTGACGGACTGAATCTTCAGGACGCCGTGGCGAAAATCCGCGGGCCGAAAGGGACGAAGGCAAAAATCATGGTGCAGCGGGCCGGATTTTCGGATCCGATCCAGCTCGTTCTGATTCGTGACGATATCGATGTGGAAACAGTGTACAGCACGCTGCGCCAAGACGGGACAGGCATTATCGAAATCCGCCAGTTCTCGCTGCATACGGCCGAGCGGTTCAAGGAGGAGCTTGCTGCGCTGGAGCAGAAGGGCATGAAGGGGCTCGTGATCGATGTGCGCAATAATCCGGGCGGCGTGCTGCCGGTTGTCGTAGACATAGCCGAAAGCTTCCTGCCGAAGGGCGCGACGGTCGTCCAGGTGGAGGACCGGGAAGGAAATCGGGAAAAGACGCTGTCCGAAGGTCAGAGCAAAACGTACCCGGTTGCCGTGCTCATGAATAAAGGAAGCGCCAGCGCCTCCGAAATTTTGGCCGGTGCGCTGCAGGAAGGGGCCGGCGTAAAGCTGATCGGGGAAACGACCTTTGGCAAGGGCACGGTTCAGGTCAGCTACAACAAGACGCTCGGCGACGGAAGCCTTGTGAAGATGACGATTGCCAAATGGCTGACGCCGGACGGCAATTGGATTCACGAAACCGGCATTAAGCCGGATATCGAAGTGCTGCCGCCGGATATGTATACCGTTGCGCGGCTGTCGTTAACCGAAACGCTGAAGCAGGATATGATCGGCGAGCAGGTGAAAAGCATGCAGATCATGCTGCACGGTCTGGGGTACGAGCCGAAGCGCGAAGACGGCTACTTCAGCGCCGAAACCGCGGAGGCCGTCAAGAAATTCCAGGCCGGGCATGGCCTTCCGGTAACGGGCCAGATGGATAAAACGACCGGCGAAGCGCTGGAAAAAGCGGTCATAGCCTGGATTCAAGACAAGAAGCATGATACGCAGCTTGACACGGCAATTCAGGCCGTAGGCAGGAAATAGGGCGGCCATGTCGAATTAATAAGAGGTTGGCTCCTCGTCGGAGCCGGCCTTTTTATTTGTTACCGCAGAGAACGGCACAAAACCGAGCTGTGCAAAGATACAGCTAACGGTTCGAGCGCAGCGCCAGCCGTTTGCGCTTGTTATGCGCCATGCGGACTTGCTTATTTTCAGGAATATAATCCAGCTGGTGCAAAGGGGGGGGATGCTTTGGAAACGGCGGCAGTCGTGCTGGAGACGTTTGGACAAGCAGCGCTGCGTTTGGTTTCGCAGCCTTTTTATTATATTGCGGTTCTGATTATCGTGCTTCAGTACATGAGACAAATCCGGGTGGAGCGGCAGCTTTTCGCCGTCAAGCTGCATCATTGGCCGGGGCTGGTATTCCGGGCAATGCTTGCCGGCCTTGCGATTGGCGCGGCCGTATCGGCGGCCGGAGCGTTCGTAGGCGCGGCATTGACCGCGGAGTCGGTGCTCTGGCTGTGGGCGGTAGCGGCACTGCTCATGCTGGTGCGTATCCGCTATCTATGCTTTGCTTACAGCGCAGGAGTAATCGCGCTGCTGCAATGGGCGATCGGCTGGACGCCGATGCCCGAAAGAACGGATTGGATTGGCTCGCTGGCGTCCTCGCTTGCAGCTATCGATGCGGCTGGCCTGCTCATGCTGGTGGCGCTGCTGCATCTGGCCGAAGCGGTGCTAGTCAGGTGGCAAGGCGACAAACTGGCAACGCCTCTATTTCTGGAGGGCAAGCGAGGCAAGCTTATAGGCGGCTATATGCTGCAGGGGTTCTGGCCGGTGCCGGTGCTGATGCTTGTGCCGGCGGCCGGTGGAGGAAGCTCTACGGCGGCTTTGCCTTGGACGCCGTTATTCGGCACGGATTGGTCGCAGGGGTGGACGGTCGTTGCGCTGCCGATGATTATCGGCTTTACGGAAATGACCCGTTCCATGCTGCCCAAGGTAAAAGCGGAATATGCGGCCCGGGGGCTGGTGCTTTACAGCCTGTGCCTCGCTGCGGCTGCTGTTCTGGCATGGCGGCAGCCTGCGCTGCTTCCGGTTGCGGCGCTCGTCTCATTCTTGCTGCATGAGGCGATCATCTGGCGGAGCCGGGCGAAGGAAGAGGCGCGTTCGCCGTTGTATGTCCATGATGCAAGGGGACTGCGAATTTTGGGCATCGTGCCGGGGACGCCGGCAGCCGCTATGGGGCTGATGGCCGGCGAGGTTTTGCATAAGGTGAACGGACTGCGCGTCAAAACGAAAGAAGAGCTGTACGAGGCATTGGTGCAAAATTCAGCTTTTTGCAAGCTGGAAGTGCTGAACCACGACGGAGAGCTGAAGTTTGCGCAGCGCGCGCGCTTTGAGGGCGAGCATCATCAGCTGGGAGTTATTCTCGCGCCGGACGACCAAGCCCTTTATTACACGACCGCCGGACCGGCTTCGCTGCTCGAGCTGCTGCGCGGCACCCGCGCCTCGAGCCGGCGCGGCCCGCAAACGGAGAGTTTTGAGGGTTAGATCAGTTAAATCCAGCGGCTAACTATAGTTGCTCCTATCAAAGAGGGATCCCGGCCATGAAGGCTTTGCCGGGATCCCTTTTTTGCATTGCTTCCGGCGCGGGATAACGATATAATAGACGGGAACAAACATTCTTATTTTTGCATTTGCTGATAACTATCCATTATAGTTGACTATACTGATATATAGATTCGGAAAGACGGAGGTGGAGGACTGGCGTGAGCGGAATAGTGAAGGATTCAAAGGGTTTTGTATTACAATCGGATTATACGCCGCAGGGGGATCAGCCTAAAGCGATCGAGGAGCTGGTCGAGGGAGTGCTGGCGGGCAAGAGGCACCAGACGCTGCTCGGCGCAACGGGGACCGGCAAGACGTACACGATCGCCAATACGGTGGCGAAGCTGAACCGGCCGACGCTTGTCATTGCGCACAACAAGACGCTTGCCGCGCAGCTTTGCAGCGAGTTTAAAGCTTTTTTCCCCGATAATGCCGTGGAATACTTCGTCAGCTACTACGACTACTACCAGCCGGAGGCCTATATCCCTTCTACCGACACTTTCATAGAGAAGGATTCCAGCATAAACGACGAGATCGACAAGCTGCGGCACTCGGCGACGAGCGCACTGTTCGAACGCAGGGACGTCATTATCGTAGCGAGCGTATCCTGCATTTACGGCTTGGGTTCGCCCTCGGAGTACGGCAGCCTCGTGCTGTCGCTTCGTGTCGGGATGGAGAAGCCGCGTGACGCGATTTTGCATAAGCTCGTCGACATCCAATACCAGCGCAACGATATTAGCTTTACGCGTGGTACGTTCCGGGTACGCGGCGACATTGTCGAAATTTTCCCCGTCGCGAACAACGAGCGGGCAATCCGTGTCGAGCTGTTCGGCGACGAGATCGAACGCATTACCGAAATCGACGTTCTCACCGGCGAAATTATGGGCGAACGCGAGCATATCGCCATTTTCCCGGCTTCTCACTTCGTTACCCATGAGGACACGATGAAGCTCGCCCTGGTCAATATCGAACGCGAGCTTGAAGAGAGGCTTGCCGAGCTCCGCGGCGTAGGGAAGCTGCTGGAGGCGCAGCGCCTGGAGCAGAGGACGCGCTACGACCTGGAGATGATGGCGGAAATGGGCTTCTGCTCGGGCATCGAGAACTATTCGGGTCCGCTAACCTTCAGGGAGAGGGGAGCTACCCCTTATACGCTGCTCGATTATTTCCCGGACGATATGCTGATCGTGATCGACGAATCCCACGTTTCCCTGCCGCAAATCAGGGCCATGTTCAACGGCGACCGCGCGCGGAAGGAAATGCTCGTCAATCACGGCTTCCGTCTTCCATCTGCGATGGATAACCGCCCGCTGCGCTTTGAGGAGTTCGAGGAGAAAGCGAAGCAGCTTATTTACGTTTCGGCGACTCCTGGACCTTACGAGCTGGAGCATTGCGATACAATGACAGAGCAGATTATCCGGCCGACCGGCTTGCTCGATCCGATTATCGACCTGCGGCCGACAAAAGGCCAGATCGACGATTTGCTGAATGAAATCCGTGACCGGATCGCCAAAGACGAACGTGTGCTCGTGACGACATTAACGAAGAAGATGTCGGAGGATCTGACCGATTACATGAAGGAAATCGGCATTAAGGTCAGATATCTCCATTCCGATATTAAAACGCTGGAGCGGCTCGCGATTTTGCGGGATTTGCGGCTTGGCGTATTCCATGTCCTGGTCGGCATCAACCTGCTCCGGGAAGGACTGGATCTGCCCGAGGTGTCTTTGGTGGCGATACTCGATGCGGACAAGGAAGGTTTCCTCCGCTCCGACCGCTCTCTTATCCAGACGATCGGCCGTGCGGCCCGCAACAGCGAAGGCCGCGTCATCATGTACGGCGATAAAGTAACGGATTCCATGGACAGGGCGATGAAGGAAACCGAGCGCCGGCGTTCGATCCAGATTTCTTATAACGAGAAACACGGCGTCACTCCGCAAACGATCCGCAAGAAGGTTCACGATGTTATAGAGGCAACCAAGGTAGCGGAGCAGAAGGCGGATTACCTGACGGGTGCGGGTGCCGAGAAGATGTCCAAGAAGGATCGGCTTGCATTAGTCGAAAGGCTGGAAGCCGAAATGAAGGAAGCGGCGAAGAGCCTGCAATTCGAGAGGGCCGCGGAGCTTCGCGATGCATTGCTTGAGCTTCGCGCCGAGTTGGGATAAGTAGGAGGAGAACGGATTGGGTAGCGACAAAATCGTCATTAAGGGCGCGAGAGCCCATAATCTCAAAAATATAGACGTCACGATTCCGCGCGATAAGTTTGTCGTGCTTACGGGGCTGAGCGGATCGGGCAAATCCTCGCTCGCCTTCGATACCATCTATGCGGAAGGGCAGCGGAGATATGTCGAATCTTTGTCCGCCTACGCCCGACAGTTTCTCGGCCAAATGGAGAAGCCGGATGTCGATTCGATCGACGGTCTTTCTCCGGCTATTTCCATTGACCAGAAAACGACAAGCCGTAACCCGCGCTCGACGGTAGGTACGGTAACCGAGATTTACGACTATTTGCGGCTTTTGTTCGCGCGCATCGGCAAGCCGCATTGTCCGGAGCACGGCATCGAGATTTCGTCACAAACGGTCGAGCAGATGGTCGACCGCATAATGGAATATCCGGAGAAAACCAAGCTGCAAATATTGGCGCCGATTATTTCAGGACGCAAGGGCGAGCATACGAAGCTGCTTGCCGATATCCAGAAGCAGGGCTTCGTGCGCGTTCGCGTGAACGGGGAGCTTAGAGAGCTCAGCGAGAAGATCGAGCTGGAGAAGAATAAGAAGCACAGCATCGAAGTTGTTGTCGACCGGATTGTCGTCAAATCGGATGTGCACAGCAGGCTGGCCGATTCGCTGGAAACGGCGCTGAACCTTGCCGAAGGGCGAGTGCTTGTCGATGTGATGGGGCAGGAGGAGCTGCTGTTCAGCTCCAACCTGGCGTGTCCGGAATGCGGCTTCAGCATTGAAGAGCTGGCGCCGCGGATGTTCTCGTTTAACAGCCCATACGGCGCCTGCCCGGATTGCGACGGGCTCGGCATGAAGATGATCGTTGACCCGGACCTGCTTGTGCCGGATGCGAACGTATCGATTCAGGACGGTGCTTTTCTCGCTTGGGCGGGCAGCACCTCGAATTATTATCCGCAATTTTTGGGCGCGGTTTGCGACCATTACGACATCCCTAAGAACGTGCCTGTATCGGAGCTGTCTGCGGAGCAGATGAAGAAGCTGCTTTACGGAACGGGCGGCGAACGGGTCCGTTTCCTGTACGAGAACGACTTCGGTCACCGCAAGGAAGCGTATGTGCCGTTTGAAGGCATCGTTCACAATCTGGAACGCCGCTACAGGGAGACGGCTTCGGATATGATGCGCGAGCATATTGAGAATTACATGAGCGCCAAGCCGTGCGGAGGCTGCAAGGGACAGCGTCTGCGCAAGGAGAGCCTTGCGGTAACGATCGGCTCGCATAATATCGCGCAGGTAACGTCCTTTTCGATCGGTGACGCGAAGCGGTATTTTGATTCGCTTCATCTTAGCGAGAAAGAAATGAAGATCGCCAATCTGGTCATGAAGGAAATTAACAGCCGGCTTGGCTTTCTGGTGAACGTAGGTTTGGAATACCTGACCTTAAGTCGTGCAGCGGGTACGTTGTCCGGCGGCGAGGCGCAGCGGATCCGGCTCGCGACTCAAATCGGATCCAGCCTGATGGGAGTATTATATATTTTGGACGAGCCAAGCATCGGGCTGCATCAGCGGGATAACGACCGCTTGATCCAGACGCTGGAGCATATGCGTAATTTGGGCAACACGCTGATCGTCGTCGAGCATGACGAGGATACGATGCTGGCCGCCGATTATATTATCGATATCGGTCCGGGCGCGGGCATTCACGGCGGGACGGTCATTTCCCAAGGTACGCCTAAGGAAGTGATGGCCGACGAGAAATCGTTGACCGGCCAATATTTAAGCGGTCGCAAGTTTATCGAGGTGCCGCTGGAGCGCCGTGCGACGAATGAGAAGTGGCTCGAGGTGCGCGGTGCGAAAGAGAATAACCTCAGAAACGTTAACGTCAAAATTCCGTTAGGCGTATTCACTGCCGTAACGGGCGTTTCGGGCTCCGGCAAATCTACGTTCGTGAACGAGATTTTATATAAGACGCTGGCTAGAGATTTAAACAAAGCGAAGACACGTCCCGGGCAGTATAAGGAAATGCGAGGCATTGAGCATTTGGAGAAGGTCATTGACATCGACCAGTCTCCGATCGGCCGGACGCCGCGTTCCAATCCCGCCACTTATACCGGCGTATTCGACGATATCCGCGATTTGTATGCGAGCACGAACGAAGCGAAGGTGCGCGGCTACAAGAAAGGCCGCTTCAGCTTTAACGTGAAGGGCGGCCGCTGCGAAGCCTGCCGGGGCGACGGCATTATCAAGATCGAGATGCACTTCCTGCCGGACGTCTACGTGCCATGCGAAATTTGCAAGGGCAAACGCTACAACCGCGAGACGCTTGAAGTAAAGTACAAAGGCAAAAATATTGCCGAAGTGCTGGAAATGACGATTGAGGACGGCTGCTCGTTTTTCGAGAACATTCCTCGTATTCACCGCAAGGTGCAGACGCTTCTCGACGTCGGTCTTGGCTATATGAAGCTTGGCCAGCCTGCGACGACTTTGTCTGGCGGCGAAGCGCAGCGCGTTAAGCTTGCGGCGGAGCTGTACCGCCGTTCGACGGGCAAGACGCTGTATATTTTGGATGAGCCGACGACCGGCTTGCACGTACATGATATTGACCGGCTTCTGAATGTGCTTCACCGGCTGGTCGATTCCGGGGAATCGGTACTGGTCATCGAGCATAACCTGGACGTGATCAAGACTGCGGATTACCTGATCGATCTGGGTCCGGAAGGCGGAAGCGGCGGCGGCACGATCGTCGGAACCGGTACGCCGGAGCAGCTCATCAAGGTGGACCAGTCCTATACGGGCAAGTATTTGAAGCCGATCCTGGAGCGCGACCGCGAACGGACGATCAAGAGGCAGCGGGCTGCAGCCGAGGCGGAATCTGAAACTGTGGAAACAGTTAAATAAAGTTTTTGATATTAGTTGAGATAACCATAAGGAATAAGGAAACCAGGCCATTCTTTAGAAGAATTGCCTGGTTGTTTTTGTGCAAATATAGAATGCGATATTAATCGTAAATTCCAGACAAGTAGGTTGTGCCGCAGAAACGAGTGAAAATCGAGAGAGGTGTAGAAGTGAATCGGCAGGATTGGTTGCAAATAAGCAAAAAAACCGTTAGTTATTCGGGCCGATGCCAAATAAATAACGGTTTTTTGTTTTGGAAGGTTGTGGTTAAATAGTTAAAAAGTCGACTTATATAATTATCGAAACAATCTATACGGATACAGTTAAAATGGCAGTAAGCTTTTCCTGGAATGCAGGCACGCCCACGCGATTAACGAAGGAGTGGAACGTATCGTCCGCTTCGCGTTCGCCTTGGTAAAACTCGATCATCTGCTTCAGCACTTCTCCTACCTGATCGCCTTTCACACGGCCTTTAAGCGGTGTATTCAACTTGGCGTTCGGTCCGAGAATACCGCCGACGGCGATGTCGAATGCGTCGACCATGCCTTCCGGCGTTTTGATCAGGGAGCCTTGAAGGCCGATATCCGCAATATGCTTCTGACCGCATGCATTCGGGCATCCGATGAAGTGAATGCGGATTTTCTCGTCCAGCTGGACGTTTTCATCCAGATATTGAGCTACGCTGCGGGCGCGCTCTTTCGTTTCCACGACGGCGAGATTGCAGAACTCGTTGCCCGTACAGGAAACGGTACGGCTCATAAACCGTTTTGCATTCGGCGTCAGACGCTCCAGAACGGGAGCCTTCAGCGCTTCTTCGACCTTGTCGTCAGGCACGCCGGAGATCAGAATGTTCTGGGACATTGTGGTACGCAGGATTCCGTCTCCGTAATTGTCGGCGATATCGGCAAGCTGC
This sequence comes from Paenibacillus vietnamensis, assembly GCF_020169515.1. GTDB lineage: Bacteria > Bacillota > Bacilli > Paenibacillales > Paenibacillaceae > Pristimantibacillus > Pristimantibacillus vietnamensis. The sequence continues at coordinate 117,136 of NZ_JAHMHW010000014.1, forward strand.
TCCAGCTCGTCCGCATTGGTGCGGCCAACCGGGATGTTCAGGCCGATGTAGTTCAGGCCGGCTTGCTTCTGGGCATGAACGCCGTCATAGTATGCGGCTTGCCAACCGACGGTTTTGTCCTCGCCGCGCGATGGCATTTCGCCGATAATTTCGGTGAGCTTCTCCAAAAATTTCTCAGGACCCCAGTCGGCAACGAGAAACTTAAGACGGGCTTGATGACGCTTCTCGCGATAGCCGTAATCGCGGAAAATCGTCGTAACCCCAACGGATACCTTAAGCACCTCTTCCGGACGGACGAACAGGTCAAGCGGCTTCGCCAGATGAGGCTTCGCCGACAAACCGCCGCCGACAAGCACATGGAAGCCGATGACTTCTTCCCCGTCGATCGTTTTGACCGCAGGCAAGAAAGCAAGGTCGTTAATTTCGGCATTCGCGTTGTTATAGATATTGGAAGAGATGGACATTTTATATTTGCGGGGCAGATTCGAGAAATCGCGATTCATTAAATAAAAATCGTTCACTTCATTAACAAGCGCCCTTGTGTCCATCAGCTCGTCCTTATCGATGCCGGCAAGCGGGTTGCCGACGATTACGCGCGGGCAGTCGCCGCAAGCCTCATAGCTGTACAGGCCGACCTGCTCCAGACGCTCAAAGATGTCCGGCAGGTTCTCGACTTGCAGCCAGTGGTACTGGATGGCTTGACGGGTCGTTACGTCCACGAGACCGCGCCCGTAATCACGGGCGATTGAGGCCAGCATACGCGCCTGCTTGCTCGTCATGATTCCGCCGTTGATGCGTACGCGCATCATAAAATGACCGTCGCGCGGCTTTTGCTCGTACACGCCGGCCCATTTGAAACGGTTCATATCGTCCTCGGGTATGGAAGCATATCCCTCTTTGGCATACTTCTCTATAATGGTGCGGATGACGTCCAGTCCGTCTTTTTCCATTTTGACAAATTCGAATTTATTAAGTTTGGAAGTTTCGTTCATCCAAACGGCTTCGTAAGCCATGAAAACAATCCCCCTCATGATGATATTCATATCGCCGAATTCCGGGGAATCAGGGGTATGAATAGGCTAGGTTGATGGTATCATATTTTAAGAAAGCCGACAACGATTGTTTCACGCTTACAAGTCGGTTTTTGTCATAACATGGTGGATGAAAGCTTGATAAAAGAGATGCTACGGAAATCGTGACAAAGTTGTTACGATTCCGCTTACGTACTTGCGCCCGCGGCAACTTGAAGCTAACATAGAGTAATATAGGCTACGTGCGAACTAAAAGGAGGTCCCCTTCATGTTTTTGGCAGAAGAAGCAGTAAAAGAAGCAAGCAAAATTGCTACGTTCGACTGGTTCATGCTGGCATTTACCGTTTTGATCGCAATCGGTTTTGTCCGGCTGTTGAGTGTCCGTCCAAAGAAAAACTATTTTGCGATTGCCTTTACGGCAGTTTCGCTCGCATTGTTCTTGTTGATCGACTTCATTATGATCACAAAGGTTTGGATGGCGTAGGGATTCCGGATACAGAATCGGAAGCAAACAAAAGAAAGGTCTGGCGGACAAGTCCGTCAGACCTTTCTTTTTTGATGTTTATACCCACCACATTTCGCCAAGCGGCTCGCGGATCAAAATTTGCTGCAGGTTTTGTACCGCTTTTGTAAAACCCTCGTCCACGGACATCAGGCCGTCTTCGTGCTCGATGCTGACGACATAATCATAGCCGACGAGACGAAGCGCGCTGAGGATGTCAGCCCAAGTTTTCAAATCATGGCCGTAGCCGACTGTACGGAATTGCCATGCGCGGTCAAGCATAAGCGCGTAGGATTGCATATCGGTTACGCCGTGATGGTTGACGTTGACCGGATCGATCGTCGTATCCTTCGCGTGGAAGTGGTGAATCGCGCCGGCCCGTCCGAGAATATGTACGGCTTGTACAGGATCGATGCCTTGCCACCACATATGGCTCGGGTCAAGGTTGGCGCCGATGGCATTGCCTGCCGCTTCGCGGAGGCGAAGCATCGTAGCCGGGCTGTGAACGGAGAAGCCGCCGTGCAGCTCGAGGCCGATTTTGACGCCGCTCGCTTCAGCCAGTTTGCCGATTTCGGTCCAATAAGGAATTACCTTCGCTTCCCATTGCCATTTCAGAATGTCCTGATAATCGTTCGGCCAAGGAGCAACCGGCCAGTTCGGATATTTGGCATCCTCGTGGTCGCCGGGACAGCCGGAGAAGGTGTTGACAACGGAAACGCCCAGCCGGTTAGCAAGCTCGATCGTTTTGCGGATGACCGAATCATGCTCTGAGGAGATCGCTTTTTGCGGATGCAGCGGATTCGCGTGGCAGCTAAGCGCACTGATCATCAGACCGCGAGATTCAACCGCTTGTTTAAACGCTTTCAGTTTGCCTTCGTCGGCAAGCAGCCCGTCCAGGTCGCAATGCGCATTGCCCGGATAACCGCCGGTTCCGATCTCGATCGCTTGAAGCCCTTTGGAGGCGATATAGTCCAAAGCTTCCTCAAATGGCTTTTGTGCAAATAGAACGCTGAATACTCCTAATTTCATTCGCTGGTTACCTCCCGAATCCATGGCATGGATTGATTTCGTTTTTCAGAGCTAGTATACCACTTCTGCCGCCCGTTCACATGCCCGAAACGACATTTGGCAAAATCACATAATAACTAAACAAAAGGGGAGTAGCGGCCTCGGAGGCTCGCGTCCGATCCTATCCTTTAAACGATTGAAACTATCATATCCGCATATATGTTGCTGTGCCAGTATTGTGTAGTGGTATCGGCGTCCGCGGTTTGTTAAGATAGAAGAAGCAGGCTTTAAGAATGAGAGGGATTAGAGTTAAATGGCAAATACATTAGTAAGATCGGATATAGAGCTGCTCGCCCCGGCAGGCGATTGGGATTGCATGAGGGCGGCTGTGGCCAACGGAGCGGATGCGATATTTTTTGGCGTGGAGAAGTTTAATGCCCGCGCCCGCGCGAACAATTTCCGCAGCGAGGAGCTGCCGGAAATTATGGCCTTTTTGCACACGTACGGCGTAAAAGGGTTTCTGACGTTCAACATTCTCGTCTTCGAGGACGAGCTGAGAGATGCGCAGAAGCTGATTGAAATGTGTATCGATGCAGGCGTGGATGCGGTCATCGTGCAGGATTTGGGGTTAGTGAAGCTCATCCGTGAGCTGTCGCCGGACTTCCCGATCCACGGCTCGACGCAAATGACGATCACCTCCCCGGAGGCGGTCGAGTTCACAAAGCCTTTCGGCCTTGAGCGGGTTGTGCTTGGACGCGAAAATAATCTGAAGCAAATCAGGACGATCGGCGAGCAGGCGAAGCTTCCGATGGAAGTGTTCGTGCACGGGGCTTTATGCGTATCGTATTCGGGCCAATGCCTCACCTCGGAAATGTGGGGAGGACGGTCCGCGAACCGCGGCGAATGCGCGCAGGCGTGCAGGCTGCCGTACGATCTGATGGTCGACGGCGAAGTGAAGCCGATGGGAGACATCGCGTATTTGCTGTCGCCAAAGGATTTGGCGGCGATCGATATCGTGCCGGAGCTCATCGAAGCGGGAGTGACGTCGTTTAAAATCGAGGGCCGTCTCAAAAGCCCGGAATATGTCGCTAATGTCGTGAGCAAGTACCGCCGCGCGATCGATAAGTACTTCGACGGCGATCTGTCGAAGCCGTCGGCGGAGGACGTGCGCGAGCTGCAGCAAAGCTTCTCGCGCGGCTTCACGCACGGTTTTCTGAAGGGGACGAACAACAAGCAGCTCGTGGAGGGCACATTCCCGAAAAGCCGGGGCGTCTACCTCGGCCGCGTGGAGCGCATTATGCGCGACGCCGTGACGCTGCGCATCGAGGCGCCATTGAAGCGCGGCGACGGCATCGTATTTGACGCGGGCGATCCGACCAAGAAGGAAGAAGGCGGCCGCGTCTATGATATCCGCCGGCAAGGCGTCAAGATCGAAGGCGAGGCGCAGGAAGGCACGCTGATCGAGCTGGTCGCCGGGCGGAACGACGTTGATCTGCGCAAGGTGCATGTCGGCGACCGCGTCTGGAAAACAAGCGATCCGGCGCTGGACAAGCGGCTGAGAGCGACATTCGAAACGGAAAAGCCGTACCGCGTGTTTCCGCTGCATGTCCGCGTAACGGGCGCGCTGGGCGAGCCGCTCCGCACCTGGTGGACGGACGTGCAGAAAGGAACGACCGTGGAGGTTGCCTCCGAGCTTCCGCTGGAGCAGGCGCAGAAACGGCCGATGGACTTTGCGCTTCTGGAAGATCAACTTGGTCGCCTCGGCGGCACGGTGTATCAGCTGGACAAGCTTGAGGTACAGCTGCAGGGCGACCTGATCGTGCCGATCCGCGAGCTGAACCGGCTTCGCCGCGAAGCGGTCGAGCGGCTGGCCGGCGAGCGACCGAAGCCGCCGGTATACGTGAAACGGGCGGTCGATGCCCATGCGGACGCCCACGAGGGCGGCAAAGCGCTGGTAGCTCCGCGCAGCGGCAAGGACGCCAAGCTGACGGCGCTTTGCCGCAGCCTGGAGCAGGTTCAGGCTGCCGTGACAACGGATGTATCGTACATTTATGCCGACTTTGAGTTTATCAAGCAGTTCCCGGCTGCGGTGTCGGCCGCCCGCGAAGCGGGCAAGCCGATCGCGCTTGCGACGCCGCGCATCCATATGCCGGGCGAAAACGGCTATCACGCCAATATATTGAAGCTGAAGCCGGATGCGGTGCTGGTCCGCAATACGGGCGCCCTTTATTATTATTTGCGCGCCCGGGCGGCGAACCCGGATCAGCCGTTCCCGAAGCTGATCGGCGATTTCTCGCTGAACGTGGCGAACCATAAGGCTGTGAAGCTGTTCGAGGAGGCGGGGCTTGATCTTATTACGCCATCCTACGACCTGAACATCCAGCAAATGATCGATCTGCTCGAGAACTCCGACACGTCCCTGCTGGAGGTTGTTATTCACCAGCATCTGCCGATGTTCCATACCGAGCATTGCGTTTATTGCACGTTTATGAGCGAAGGCACCGACTTTACGAACTGCGGGCGGCCTTGCGAAGAGCAGCGGGCATCTCTGCAGGACCGGATCGGCATGGCGCATCCGGTACGGGTCGACGAGGGCTGCCGCAACACCGTGTATAATGCGATCGAACAGTCGGGTGCGGAATATATCCGCAACTTCGTCGGTCTCGGCGTATCGAATTTCCGCGTCGAATTTCTGGAAGAGACGCCGGAGAAGGTGCTGGAAGTGCTATCGCTGTACCGCGACGCCCTTGACGGACGCATCAGCGGAACGCAAGTATGGCGCAGCCTGAAGGCGATCAATCAGCTTGGCGTTACGCGCGGACAGCTTGTGAAGTAAGCTCTCGGCGTCTAAGCGCGCAGGGCTGATATGAAGGCTTGAGCTGGAAACGCGCGCCGGAGCAGCTGCCGCTGAGGGAGGCTGCTCCGGCGCGCTTGTATCTTTTTGCGGAAAAAAGTGAGGCGTTGTCATTCATGAATGAGGCATGGTATGCGGGTTGGAGGCATGTGTTTAAGCTGGACCCGGATCGGGAGATTTCCGATGAAACGCTTGACGCGGTTTGCTCGTCGGGGACGGATGCGATTATCGTCGGAGGCTCCAGCGGCGTTACGTTCGAGAACACGGTGGATTTGATGTCGCGCATCCGCAGATATTCGGTGGACTGCGCGCTGGAGGTGTCGACCCTGGAAGGGGCGGTTCCCGGCTTTGACGGCTATTTCATTCCCCTGGTGCTGAACACGGACCGGGCGGAGTGGATCAACGGGCGGCAGACCGAGGGACTGATCGAATACGGCTCCTTCGTTCCCTGGGAGGAGACGGCTGCTCAGGGATATATTATATTGAACGAAGACGCAACGGCGGCGAAGCTCACCGGGGCGAAGACGGAGCTCAGCGAGGACGAGCTGGTTGCGCACGTGCGGATGGCGGACCGCTTGATGCGGCTTCCGGTCGTCTATCTGGAATTCAGCGGGCGCTTCGGAGATATGAGGCTTGTGAAACGGGCGCGCTCGGCGGTTTCAGGGGCGAGGCTGTTCTACGGCGGGGGCGTCGACAATGCGGAGAAAGCCCGGCAGGCGGCGGAGGCGGCTCATACCGTCGTCGTCGGCAATGTCATCTATGCGGATTTGGAGGCGGCGCTTTCAACGGTCGCAGCAGTAAAAGAAGTTTCGGCAGACGGTCTGACGGCCGGCTAGCCATATAGCAGTGACGCAGCACATCATCATGTGGGATGAACCTATATTATGAATGGGCTGTTTTTTTTGCGGCTTAAAAGACGGTGCAGCTTCTGCTGTTTTCCGCTCGAAGAACGCAGTTGGAAATTGACAGTCCGGTAGCTGTTGTCTACACTGGAAATATGGGAACAAATGCGAACAAAGGAGTCGGAGCATGTTTAATCAAATAGGCATCGAGCAGGCGGTGCAGAAGCTAAATCCGCCGCAGAGGGAGGCCGTTCTGACGACGGACGGGCCGCTCTTGATCATGGCGGGAGCGGGCAGCGGCAAGACGCGCGTGCTGACGCACCGGATTGCATATTTAATAGAGAAGAAGCGTGTAGCGCCTTGGAGCATTTTGGCCATCACCTTTACGAATAAAGCATCGAGGGAAATGCAGGACCGGGTCAGTGCGCTCGTCGGCCCGTCCGGACGGGATATTTGGGTATCCACCTTTCACTCGATGTGCGTGCGGATTTTGCGGAGGGATATCGACCGGATCGGTTTTACTTCAAGCTTTTCGATTTTGGACTCGTCCGATCAGCTGTCGGTTATCCGGAACTGCATGAAGGATATGAACATCGATACGAAAAAATTCGAGCCGAAGGCGGTTCAGGCCGCCATCAGCGGCGCGAAGAACGAGCTGGTCACTCCGGAGCAGTATGAGCAGAAGGTCGGGGATTATTTTGAAGGGATCGTCGCCCAGGTGTTTGCCAAGTACCAGAAGCGTCTCAGAAGCAACAACTCGCTTGATTTCGACGACCTGATTATGATGACGATCCAGCTGTTCAAGGATGTGCCGGAGGTGCTTGATTTTTATCAGAACAAGTTCCGTTATATCCACGTTGACGAGTATCAGGATACGAACAGAGCGCAATACATGCTGACGCGGATGCTGGCGGACAAGCACCACAACATTTGTGTCGTGGGTGACAGCGACCAGTCGATCTACCGCTGGCGCGGCGCCGACATTACGAACATTCTGAACTTCGAGAGCGATTATCCGGAAGCGCGCACGATCATGCTGGAGCAGAACTACCGTTCGACCGCCAACATTCTGGAAGCGGCCAACGCCGTCATCAAGCTGAACACGGGCCGCAAGCCGAAGAAGCTGTGGACGGACAGCGGCGCAGGTGACCTGATCGCGCTTTACCAGGCGGATACGGAGCATGAGGAAGGGTATTACGTAACGGGCGAGATCCGTAAAAACACGAACAAAGGCTACAATTACTCCGATCATGCGATTTTGTACCGGACGAACGCCCAGTCGCGGGTGATCGAGGAAATTTTGATCAAATCGGACATCCCTTATCAAATCGTCGGCGGCATCAAGTTCTACGACCGCAAAGAGATTAAGGATCTGCTCGGATATTTGAAGCTGGTTTCCAATCCGGACGACGATATCAGCCTGCAGCGCATCATTAACGTGCCGAAGCGGGGGATCGGCGATACGACGGTCGGCAAGCTCGCGGACGAGGCGGCAAGACGGGGAACTTCCATTTTCCGGGTCATGAACGATTTGGGCGACGTTGAGGTGAACGGCCGCACGCGGACGCTGCTTCGCGAGTTCCATGATATGATCGACAATCTGACGAGAATGGTCGAGTACCTGTCGGTGACGGAGCTGACCGAGAAGGTGCTCGAGCTGTCGCAGTACCGGATGGAGCTGCATCAGGAGAATACGCTGGAATCGAAGGCCCGCCTGGAAAATATCGAGGAGTTTCTGTCCGTGACGATGGACTTCGAGAAGCGGAACGAGGACCGTACGCTCGTATCCTTCCTGACGGACCTTGCTCTGATCGCGGATATCGACTCGATGGATAAAAAAGACGACGATGCCGATAAGAACAAGGAAGCGGTCGTGCTTATGACGATGCACAGCGCGAAGGGGCTGGAGTTTCCGGTCGTGTTCGTCATCGGCATGGAGGAGGGCGTATTCCCGCACAGCCGGGCGCTTATGGACAACGAGGAGCTCGAAGAGGAGCGCCGTCTCGCGTATGTCGGCATCACGCGCGCGGAGAAGCGCTTGTACCTGACGTGCGCGCGGACGCGGACGCTGTTCGGCCGCACCAGCAGCAACATGCCCTCGCGCTTCCTCCAGGAAATACCGGAAAGCGTGAGGGAAAGCGCGTCGGCCGGCGGAGGCGGGGGGTACTCCCGACCGATCGGCCGAGCCGGCGTCGGCGCCGCTCCGCAGGGCGCCGCCGGCCGGTTTGGCGCCGGGCGCGCGCCTGCAAGCGGCGCGCCCGGCGCGGGCGGCCGTTCCCCGGGCGGAATGCCATCGGGAACGGGCCTGGCCGCGGCGGGCGGCAGAAGCGGAGGCGTGCGGGTGAGCACGCCGATGCAGGATGCCGCCCGGGCGGCGGGCAGCGGTGCGGCGGCTGGAGGAGATGCCGCCGCGTCCCGCGATTTTGCTGCCGGAGACCGGGTGTCGCACGGCAAGTGGGGCATTGGCGTGATCGTGTCCGTCAAGGGAACGGGCAAGGATATGCAGGTGAACGTGGCGTTTCCGGCGCCTGTCGGCATCAAGCCGCTGCTTGCTGCATTCGCTCCGATCACGAAAGTGGAATGATTGCATCTTTCGAATGATTGAATTTTTTTCGAATGATGGTGTTCTTTTGCGATTGGAATTCGTTGCGGATCGTTTGCCGATCCTTGAAGTAACGGTATCATCCGCTAATTCCGGGGCATAAATGAACTAATAAATGAACGTACTTGCACGCCTGAACGATATCAAAGGAGGAGCCTCCCGTGAACGCTCAATTGGAACGGATGCAGCAGCTTGCTGCGATGATAACGGAGCACAATTACCGCTACTACACGCTGGATCAGCCTGAAATAAACGATGCGGATTACGACAAGCTCTATGATGAGCTTGTCGCCCTGGAGGCGGCGAGCGGAACCGTATTGCCGGATTCGCCGACACGCAGGGTCGGGGGCGAGCTGCTGACGGGCTTTGAGCCGTACAGGCACCGCGCCAGGCTTTGGAGCTTGGACAAGGCTCAGGACGCGGAGGACTTGTTGGCGTGGAACACCCGGCTCCTCAAGGCTGTCGCTGACTATAACGCGAAGCATCCCGACGAGGAGCCTTTGCCTCAGCCGTCCTACGTCATCGAACTGAAATTCGACGGGCTGACGCTGAATCTGACCTATGAGGACGGTCAGCTCGTCCAGGCGGCGACGCGCGGCAACGGTACGGTCGGGGAGGGCATTCTGGAGCAGGTGCGCACCATTCGCTCCGTACCGTTGTCGATTCCTTTTACAAACGGGATTATCGAGGTGCAAGGGGAAGGCATCATGCAGCTCTCCGTGCTGGCGCGGTATAACGAGACGGCTGCGGAGCCTCTCAAAAACGCACGAAATGCGGCTGCAGGCGCGCTTCGCAACCTGAATCCGAAGGTTACGGCGGAGCGTAAGCTTGATGCGTTCATTTATAATATCGGTTATGCCGATGGTGTATCTTTTGCGGACCACCGTGAAATGCAGCAATTTCTGCGCGACAACCGCTTCAAAGTCAACCCGTATGTCATCTATAAAGATACGATAGAAGAAGTGCTGACCGAGCTGATACACGTGACGGAGCAGCGTTCGCAGCTGGACTATCTCATTGACGGCGCTGTCGTGAAGGTCGTCGATTTCCGGACGCGCGAAGCGCTCGGCTATACGGATAAATTTCCGCGCTGGGCGGTAGCCTTCAAGTTCGAAGCCGAGGAGACGACGACGGTGCTGGAATCGGTATCGTGGGAGGTAGGCCGCACAGGCAAAATCACGCCGGTAGCCCGGGTAGAAGCGGTGGAGCTTGCAGGGGTTACGGTCCAAAATTGTACACTCAACAATATCGGCGACATTGAGCGTAAAAACCTGAAATTCGCTTTAGGCACGCATGTGACGATCCGGCGCTCCAACGACGTGATTCCCGAGATTTTGGGCAAGGCGGACGAAGAGCCGGGCGCAGAAATCGTATACCCGACCGTCTGTCCTTCCTGCGGCACGGAGCTGGAGCAGCGCGGCGCCCACTTGTTCTGCAACAATAAGCTGGGCTGCCAGCCGCAAATTATCGGGCGCATTACTCATTTTGCTTCGCGCGACGCCATGGATATCGACACCTTCAGCGTGATGACGGCTGACCAGCTTTACAGGGATTGCGAGGTTCGCGACCCGGCTGATCTCTATGCGCTGACTTATGAGGATCTGATCAAGCTGGAGCGTTTCGGCGAGAAAAAAGCGCGCAAGCTGCTTGATGCTTTCGAGAAATCCAAGGACCGCGAGCTGGCCGCATTCTTGTTCGCTCTCGGCATTCCGAATACGGGAAAAGCGACGACCAAAATGCTCGCCGACCACTTCGGAAGTCTGGATGCAATTATGGCGGCGCAAGCGGACGAGCTGATCGCTCTTCCCGACGTCGGAGGCATTGTGGCGGAAAGCATCGTCGGCTTTTTCAACGATCCTGTCATCGTGGACAGCATTGCACGCATGCGGGCGCTTGGCGTCAAGGCCGAAGCGGAGCGGGCTCCGGTAGTCAGACAGGATAGCGTGTTCAGCGGCAAAACCGTCGTGCTGACGGGAACGCTTCCGACGATGTCTAGAGACGAGGCGGCTAAAAAGCTGGAAGCCTGCGGCGCCAAGGTATCGGGCAGCGTGTCCAAAAAAACCGACTACGTCATTGCCGGAGAGAGCGCGGGAAGCAAGCTGACTAAGGCGCGCGAGCTGGGCATTACCGTTATTGAAGACGAAGCGGAGCTGCTTCGTCTGCTTGGAGAAGCTTCCGGATAATCCGGTCAGCTTACAGAAATAGAGAGCCTCGTGCGTACTCGCACGAGGCTTTATTTTGATGAAGAAGATTGTCGGATTGGCATGCATTCGTTAAAGTATAATTTTTTTTATTTTTTGCTTGCAATGCATGAATCGACATGATATATTATTTCTTGTCGCTTCTGAGGCGGACGCAACAACGAAATATTCCTTCATTAATATGAAAAATAAGTTGTTGACAATGTCGAATGAAGATGATAAAGTATTTCCTTGTCACGACAAAAAGTGACGGCAAGTTCTTTGAAAACTGAACAAATGGATCACGTCAAAATCCGACAATGATTTAAATAGCTAGTTAAGTAATGAGCAAGTCAAACACTTTTATGGAGAGTTTGATCCTGGCTCAGGACGAACGCTGGCGGCGTGCCTAATACATGCAAGTCGAGCGGATCTTGTCCTTCGGGACAAGATTAGCGGCGGACGGGTGAGTAACACGTAGGTAACCTGCCTGTAAGACTGGGATAACATTCGGAAACGAATGCTAATACCGGATACGCGAATGGGTCGCATGACTCGTTCGGGAAAGACGGAGCAATCTGTCGCTTACAGATGGACCTGCGGCGCATTAGCTAGTTGGTGAGGTAACGGCTCACCAAG
>NZ_JAHMHW010000015.1 GCF_020169515.1 Paenibacillus vietnamensis
ATAAATTGCAGCAGAACCGTAAGCTGCTTCGAGCTCATATGAGGCCTCGCCGTTCTGCTGCAGAAACTGCATCAGAAACCTTACACGAACGGTGGGCGGCTGAGCTGTGCTGCACTTTTGCAGCAGAAGCCGCCTCCCATCTCCCAAACTAGCTAGTTTGTCTTGATTCTGCTGCATAAACTGCATCAGAATCGCAAGCTGTCTCGAGTTTTCGCCGTTCTGCTGTACATACTGCAGCTGAAACGTAAGCGGCCTCGAGCTTTGCTGAGGCTTTGCCGTTCTACTGCATAAATTGCAGCAGGAGCGTAAGCGGCCTCGAGTTCTCGTCGTTCCGCTGCATAAATTGCAGCAGAACGGTGAGCATCTTAACGTTTGGCGATTAAGGCGTAGGAACAAATTCCAATTTCGGGCAAAGACATGCCCCTCCCACCTGTGGTAAAATCGCCTTACTAAATGAGCCTATGCGTATGCGGTATGAGCCAGGAGAGCGCACCGCACAAAACCGGGACGGAGGGATGTCCATGTACAAAATATTGCTCGTAGACGACGAAGCGGGTGTCCGCGAAAGCATCCGGAGGAGGATCGCCTGGGAGGAGCACGGCTTCGATTGCGTGGGGGATTGCGAGAACGGCTTCGAAGCGCTTGAAGCGGCGGAGCGGCTGATGCCGGACGTCGTGCTGACGGACATTAATATGCCGTTCATGGACGGGCTGGAGCTGACCCGTCGGCTCGCCGAGCGGTGCCCGCATGCGAAGGTCATCATCCTGACCGGCTACGACGACTTCGATTACGCCCAGAAGGCCGTGAAGCTGAAGGTGATGGATTTTATTTTGAAACCGATTACATCAAGCGAGCTGACAGCGGTCCTGCAAAAGGTGCGCGGCGAGCTCGACGCGGAAAAGCTTCGGCGCGAGGATTTCGACCTGCTGAAGCGCCAGCTTCACGAGAGCCTGCCCTTGCTCAAGGAGCGGTTTCTCGAGCGGCTCGTCAGCGCGGATATCGGGCAGCGCGAGGCGGAGGAGCGGCTTGCCTATTTCGGGCTGCCGCTGGCCGGTCCGGATTTTCTTGTGTTTGCCGCCGACGTCGATCGTTTCGCCGAATCGCATGCAGAGACCGACCACGAGCTGCTGCGGTTTGCCATCTACAACATTATGCAGGAAATCGCGGGGCAGGAAACCGGAGCGGCTGTGTTCCGCACGCGCGAGGAGAAGATCGTCTGCATCCTTTCCGGCCAGGGCGGCGACCCCCTGCTTGAACGTGCGCAGCAGCTGGCCGAGGAAATCCGCCGGGCGGTGGAATCCTATTTGCGCTTCACCGTGACGCTCGGCATCGGCATGCCGGAAACGGGCTTGAAGGGGATCCGCTCATCCGGACGCTCTGCACTAGCCGCTCTTGATTACCGGTTCATGCTCGGCGGCAACCGGGTGATCAGCATTATGGACATAGAGGGCCGCCGCGAGAGCGGAGAGGCGCTGCCTTCGGCATGGGAGAAGGAGCTGCTCGTCGGCATCAAGACCGGAACGCGCGAGGAGGTGCGCAAGGCGATTACGAATATCGTCAGCCATTTGAAAACGTCGAATTTGTCGATCTCCCAGTGCTACCTCCGCATCCAGAAAATACTCATTTCTCTTATGCACGCCCTGGACGAGCTGGGAGGAGAGGCGGAGCCGTTCGGCGATGGCGCGAATCCGCTCACGGATATCTACACGTTCAAGACGCTCGAGGAGATCGAAGGCTGGCTGCACGATACCTGCCTGCGGGCGATAGGCCGGATCGCGGAGGCCCGCAACGATTTGGCCGAATCGCAGATCGGCCGGGCGGAGGCGTACATCAAGGAAAATTATCAGCAGCAGGAGTTGACGCTGAAGACGATTTGCCAGGAGGTCCATATGAGCAGCAGCTATTTCAGCGCCCTGTTCAAGCAGCAGACGGGACGGACGTTCGTCGAATATTTGACCGCCGTCCGTCTGGAGAAAGCGAAGGAGCTGCTCAAGTTCACCGACCTCAAAACGTACGAAATCGCGGCGAGGGCGGGATATGCGGATCCGCATTATTTTAGCGTTCTGTTCAAGAAGACGACCGGCGAGACTCCGTCCGAATACCGGCAGAAGACGGCGGTGGAGAAGCCGTGAACCTGTTCCGCTTCAAAAGCATTCAATTGAATATCGCAGCGGCGTTCGCCGTGCTCATCCTGCTGACCGCCGTGTTCATGGGCGTGATCTCCTACCAGCTGTCGGCCGTGGCGGTCCGGGATACGGCGAAGGATTTTACGGGAGAGATCGTGAAGCAGGTGAACGCCAACATCCAATCCTACGTGACCAATATGGAAAATATTTCGCTGCTCGTCCTGAACCATCGGCCCGTCCGCGAATATTTGTCGGGGGATGCCGGGGACGGCGGGAGCATCTCGGAATTTTTCCGCACGATTATGATTTCCCGCAAGGATATCGCTTCGATCGGCGCATTCAGCTATGAGGGCGAGCGGTTCGCGTCCGACCGGAGAGACGCCAGGCTGAATCCGTATGTGAAGGTTGCCGATCAGACCTGGTTTAAGGAAGCGAAGGCGGCCGGAGGCCGCACGGTCGTGTCGGCGCCTCATGTACAGCCGGTGTTCGACGACGAGTACCGGTGGGTCGTATCCCTTAGTCGGGAAATCCGGAGCGCCGACAATACGAGGGGGCTTGGCGTGCTGCTTGTCGATCTGAACTTCAGCGTTATTAACGACATTGTGAGCAAGATCGATCTCGGCAAGCGGGGCTACGTGTTCATCGTCAACGACGAAGGCAATATCGTGTACCACCCGCAGCAGCAGCTGATCTACAGCAGCCTGAAGACGGAAGCGATCGACAAGGTGCTGAGCGTGGGAAGCGGCACGTTTATGACAAGCGAAGCGGGCCAGCGCAAAATGTACACCGTCCAGGATTCGGAATACGGCTGGAAAATCGTCGGCGTTTCCTATGCGGACGAGCTGATCGGCAACCGCCGCCAGATGAAGCTGTCGTTCGTTGCGCTTGGCGTGTTCAGCCTCATTGCGGCGATTTTGATATCCGTGCTGCTGTCCCGCAATCTGTCGAAGCCGATCCAACAGCTGCACGAGCATATGAAGGAAGTGGAGAAGGGCAATTTCAACATCCAGGTGCCGGTGGACCGGACGAAGGAAATCGGCAGGCTGGCCCGCACCTTCAATCTGATGGTGTTCCAGATTCGGGAGCTGATGGGGCAGGTCGTGAAGGAGCAGGAATTCAAGCGGAAAAGCGAGCTGAACGCGCTGCAGGCGCAGATCAATCCTCATTTTCTGTACAACACGCTGGATTCGATCATCTGGATGGCCGAGGAGAAAAAGTCGGAGGAGGTCGTCCTCATGACGTCCTCGCTTGCCCGGCTGTTCCGCGCTTCGCTCAGCAAAGGGAAGGAGCTCGTCCCGATCCGGACGGAAATCGAGCATATTAAAAACTATTTGACGATTCAGCAGATGCGCTACCGGGACAAGCTCGATTTTCAAGTGGAGGTTGATCCTGCGATCCTTTCGTGCATGACGCTTAAGGTAACGCTGCAGCCGCTCGTGGAGAACGCGATTTATCACGGGATCAAAAACAAATACGGGACGGGCACGATCCGGATTACCGGAGAGAGGCATGGGGACCGGATTTTGCTGCGGGTCGCGGACAACGGCGTCGGCATGGATGCTGCAACGCGGGAGCGGCTGCTTGCGCCGGACAGCGGCGGGGAGTACCGCGAGGGGAAAGGGGTCGGCATGACTAATGTGCATGAGCGGATCCGGCTTTATTTTGGCCATGAGTACGGGCTGACGGTGGAAAGTGAGCCGGACGCGGGCACGACCGTAACGGTGGCGATTCCGGTGGTGCTTCCGGAGGAAGCGGCGCGAAAGGAGGCGGCTGAACGATGACGGGAAGGGGAATGACGATCAAATGGCTCTTCCTGCTGGGAGCGGCTGCTTTGCTGGCGGCGCTGATCTATAATTTGGCGGACGCGCTGCGTGGCGGCCCGGCGGAACGGCCTCATGTCATCGTCATGGTCAAATCGACGGCAACGGGCATGGAGTTCTGGGGCGTATTGAAGGACGGAGTCCTTGAAGCGGCGAAGGAGTTCGACGTAGAGGTTGAAATCGTCGGGCCTGAGCGGGAGACGGACGTGGATCAGCAGATCGGGCTGGTCGAAAAGGCGCTTGCGGACAAGCCGGACGCAATCGTGCTGGCGGCTACCGATTTTAACCGGCTGGCTCCTTACGCCGACCGGATCAAAGAAGCGGGCATTCCGCTCATTACCGTCGACTCGGCGGTCAACAGCACCGCTCCGCGAAGCTACATCGCCACGGACAACGTCGAGGCGGGGAGCAAGGTCGGCCGCAAGCTGGCGGAGCTGTCCGGCGGCGGCCGGTCGAAGATCGCCATTATCAGCTACGTCCGGGACACGGCGTCCCAGATAGAGCGCGAGCAGGGCGTGCGGGCTGTGCTGAAGGCGGATGAGAGGTTCGAAATTTTGGACACTTATTACAGCGGCGGAGATGAGACAAAAGCTTACGAAATCACGAAGTCGCTTATCCAACAGCATCCCGATCTCACCGGCATCGTTGGTCTGAACGAGCCTTCCACGGTCGGCGCGGGCCGGGCGATTCGAGATTTAGAGGCGGTTGGCCGGGTGACGCTCGTCGGCTTCGACAGCTCGGTCGACGAGGTGCGCCTGCTGGAGGAGGGCGTCATGAAGGCAACGGTTGTGCAGCGGCCGTTCAACATGGGCTATCTCGCCGTCAAGACCGCGGTAGAGGTGCTGCGGGGCGAGAAGGTTCCGGCGCGTGTCGATACCGGCTCGGTCGTTGTCACGAAGGACAACATTTACGAGGAGGAGCACCAGAAGCTGCTGTTTCCGTTCATCGGGATGAACGGGGATTGAAGCTTGGGAGTGTGTTAGAAAAGGAAAAAGCAGGATGGGAACCGGCTGAAAAAGCGGGACGGTTCTCTGTCCTGCTTTTTTTGTGTTCGCACAGACCGTAGACCCGCTTAGGTAGTCTGGAGAATCGTGCTCCTTTCAGCTAAATAACGGAACGGTAGTCCGCGCAAGCTCAAAATGACCGCTTTTACCTCGAATAGAGGAACTGAAGTCCGTCTGATCACCGTGCGGCACAAAGAGGAACGTTAGTCCGTCTGATCTCTATGCAGCTATTGGTCGAACTGCTGCCAGTTTAAGGTGCCTGAAACCGGAATCATAAAATAGTGACCTTTTTGAGGAAGATATTCAATTCCGCCTCTTCCGCCCATCTTTTACAATAGGGGCATAACAAAGAAACGCAAGCGGGGTGGAAGAGGATGAACGGAAAACAGCTGATTTTGATGGAGGGAATCACTAAATCATTCCCTGGTGTGAAAGCGCTTAATAGCTGCCGTTTTGAGCTGCTGGCCGGAGAGGTGCACGCGCTGGTCGGCGAGAACGGGGCAGGCAAATCGACGATGATGAAGGTGCTGACCGGCGTGTATCAAAAGGATGAAGGGCGGATCGCTTACCTCGGCAAGGACACCGAAATTCCCGACACGAGAACGGCACAGGACCTCGGCATCAGCATGATCCACCAGGAGCTGAACCTGGCTCCGGATTTGACGGTCGCTCAAAACATTTTTATCGGACGGGAGCCGCGCCGGGCGTTCAAGCTGTTCCTCGACGAGAAGAAGCTGCACGAGAAGGTGATGGAGCTGTTCAGGCGCATGAACCTGCAGCTGGACCCGCGCAAGCTGGTGTCGGAGCTGACGGTCGCCAAGCAGCAGATGGTAGAGATCGCCAAGGCGCTCTCCTTCAACGCCCGTGTGCTCATCATGGACGAACCGACGGCGGCGCTGAGCGACAGCGAGATCGAGGATTTGTTCGTCATCATTGAGGAGCTGAAAAGAAACGGAGTCGGCATCGTCTACATTTCGCACCGCATGGATGAGCTGAAACGGATTACCGACCGGATCACCGTCATGCGCGACGGCACCTATATCGACACGGTGCGGACGGGCGAGGTAACGACCGATCAGATCATCTCGATGATGGTCGGCAGAGCCGTTTACCACGAATCGGTGCCCGACGCCAAGGCGGCGAGCGAACAGGTCGTGCTGGAGGTCAAAGGCGTCAACCGGGGCAGCGCTTTAAAAAATATCGGGTTTTCGCTCCGCAAAGGCGAAATTCTCGGAGTTGCCGGACTTGTCGGAGCGGGCCGCACCGAAATGGCGCGGGCGGTGTTCGGAGCCGATCCGGTCGATTCGGGCGAAATCGCCGTTCATGGCCGCAAGGCCTTGATCCGCAGCCCATACGACGCGGTTAAGCACGGCATCGGCTATCTGTCGGAGGACCGCAAGCAGTTCGGCTGTATGGTCGATATGGACGTGAAGACGAATGTCGCGGTTGCGAGCTATGGCGCTTTTTCGGGGCCGTTCGGCTTCATGAAGGACGGAGCCATCCAGGTGGCATCGGAGAAGATCGTCGAAACGCTGAGGGTGAAAACGCCTGGCGTCGGCCAGACCGTGAAGTTTTTGTCCGGCGGCAACCAGCAGAAGGTCGTCATCGGCAAATGGCTGACGCGCGACTGCGACATTCTCATCTTCGACGAGCCGACCCGCGGCATCGACGTCGGTGCCAAAAGTGAGATCTATAAGCTCCTCGACGAGCTTGCGGAGCAGGGGAAATCGATCATTATGATCTCCTCCGAGCTGCCGGAAATTCTCCGGATGAGCCACCGCATCCTCGTCATGTGCGAAGGCCGCATTACCGGCGAGCTTTCGCGGTCGGAAGCGACGCAGGAGCGTATCATGGAGCTTGCCACCAAGCGAGTATTGAAGGAGGTCATGTAAATGAAGCTTACCTTAGCAGGCAGTAAAGCAGATAAAGCAGGCAATCCGGTTCAGCTCAAATCAGGCGCTCTGCAGCAACTTCTGGCGTTTACAAGTCTGGTCGTGCTGGTCGTCTTTTTCTCTCTCTCATCCAGCAATTTCTTCGGGTTCTCCAATATCGTAGGCATTCTGCTCTCGACGGCGGTTATCGGCGTACTGGCGCTCGGCTCGACGTTCGTCATCATTACCGGGGGCATCGATTTGTCCGTCGGCACGGTAATGACGCTCAGCGCGGTCATGACCGGCGTATTCATCACCTTCTGGGGCGTGCCGGTGCCGCTGGGCATCCTGGGCGGGATTTTGACCGGCGCGTTCTGCGGACTTTTATCGGGACTAAGCATCGCCAAGCTGAAAATACCGCCATTCATCGCCACGCTGGCCATGATGATGATCGCCAAAGGGCTTGCGCTCGTCATCTCCGGCACAAAGCCGATTTACTTCAACGACTCGCCGGTATTCCGGGAAATTGCACTCGGCTCCTTGCTGAATTCGATCATTCCTGGCTTCAAAATCCCGAACGCCGTGCTCGTGTTTTTCCTTGCCGCGATTGTAGGCGCCGTTTTGCTGGCGAAAACGATCGTCGGTCGCTACAATTTTGCGCTTGGCAGCAACGAAGAGGCGACGCGCCTGTCCGGCGTGAACGTCGACAAATGGAAAATCGTCATCTACACGATCACCGGCGTGTTCACCGGCCTTGCCGGCGTACTGATGGCATCGCGCCTCAATTCCGCACAGCCCGCGCTCGGTATGGGCTATGAGCTGGAAGCGATTGCGGCCGTCGTCATCGGCGGCACCTCGCTCAGCGGCGGCAAAGGCACGATCGTCGGCACCGTCATCGGCGCGCTCATCATGAGCGTCCTCACCAACGGGCTGCGCATCATGTCCGTCCCGCAGGAGTGGCAGACGGTCGTCGTCGGCTTCGTTATCCTGCTGGCGGTATACGCGGATATCCTGCGCCGCCGCAAAAAGTAATCGGCAGTGCCTCCCGCTGCGGCGGGAGTTTCCATCCTATAAACGATAAGAAGGGGAGATTTTCGGTATGAAAAAGATGTCCGTTCTACTCATGATGCTTCTTGTTGCAGTTACCGTCCTGAGCGCTTGCGGCGGCAATAGCAGCAGCGGAGGCAATGCCGGAGAAGGTACGCAGAACGCGAACGCAGAGCCGGACGCAGGCGGAGATAAGCTGTATATTCCCATCGTCTCGAAGGGCTTCCAGCATCAATTCTGGCAGGCGGTCAAGACGGGCGCCGAAAAAGCGGCGGGCGAGCTCGGCGTGGAAATCACGTTCGAAGGTCCGGAAACCGAATCGCAGGTGGATAAACAAATTGAAATGCTGCAGGCCGCGCTGGACAAAAAACCTAGCGCCATCGGCTTCGCGGCGCTCGACAGCCAGGCGTCGATTCCGCTGCTGCAGCAGGCGAAGGACGCGAACATCCCGGTCATCGCCTTTGACTCCGGCGTAGAAAGCGACATCCCGGTCGCAACGGCTTCGACCGACAACATCGCGGCAGCCGGCCTCGCAGCCGACAAAATGGCGGAGCTGATCGGCGGCAAAGGCAAAGTCGCGCTGATCGTGCATGACCAAACGAGCCGCACCGGCGTCGACCGCCGCGACGGTTTTGTGAATAAAATCAAAGAAAAATATCCGGACATCGAAATCGTCGACATCCAATACGGCGGCGGCGACCACCTGAAATCGACCGACCTGGCGAAGGCAATTTTGCAGGCTCACCCGGATCTGAAAGGCTTCTTCGGCGCTAACGAAGGCTCTGCGATCGGCGTCATCAACGCGGTATCCGAGCTTGGCATGGAAGGCAAAATTACGGTTATCGGCTACGACTCCGGCAAGCAGCAGATCGACGCGATCAAGAGCGGCGCGATGGCGGGCGCCATTACCCAAAATCCGATCGGCATCGGCTATGAGACGGTAAAAGCTGCCGTAGCCGCCGTGAAAGGCGAGTCCGTCGAAGCAAGCATCGATACCGGCTTCTTCTGGTACGACAAAACGAATATCGACAGCGAAGAGATCAAGGCGGTTCTGTACGAGTAAATCAAACGATGAAGAAAAGCGGGTGAATGCGGCTCGCTTTTCTTTTTATAAAGGAGAGAGAGCAGATGGAGCTTTATGTGGATACAGCCGATTTGACTCAAATTAGAGAAGCGGTCGCGCTCGGCATTCTTGACGGGGTTACGACGAACCCTTCGATTATCGCCAAGCAGAAGCGCCCTTTCCGGGAAACGATCGGCGGCATCGCCGAGCTCGTGCCGGCGCCGGGCAAGGTATGGTGCGAGGTAATCGGGACGGACGCGGATACGATGGTGGCGGAGGCGAAGGAGATGCAGGCCTGGGCGCCGCGCGTCGTCGTGAAGCTGCCGATGGGAGCAGAGGGCGTCAAGGCGGCAAGCCGGTTGTCCAAGGAAGGAATCGAGACGAATATGACGCTGGTATATTCGGTGCCGCAGGCGATTATCGCCGCCAAAGCGGGCGTCGCTTACGTAAGCCCGTACCTTGGCAGGGTGGACGACGCAGGCTGGTCGGGCGAGGCCCTGATCGGCGATATCGTGCAGGCGTACAAGGATTTGGGGCTGAGCACGAAGGTCATCGCCGCCAGCATCCGCGGTCCGCGCCAGGTGCTGGACATGTTCCGCGTCGGCGTCGATGCGGTGACGATGGCGTATCCGGTGCTCGAGGCGATGCTGAACCATCCGATGACTGAAATCGGACTGAACCGGTTCCTCCAGGATTGGCAGGATGCGGGGATCTAAGCGTATGGAGATGAACGTGTAGGGGGAGTGCTCCGGTTGTTTGACACCGTTGGTTAACCGGACAACGTTCGCAGACTAAAGTAACTGGATTTTATGCAGGTATTTCGATGGAACACACAAAATCCGAAGAAATAACTGGAACAGGTACAGATAAATCCGCCCAATGTGCGCGGAACCAGCTAAGATCCTTGTTTTAGATGTAGTAAATCCAGCTATATGGCGGAAAAGAGAAGTTATGGAGGATATAACTACAAGGAATCCATCTATTTTCTAACTAGTTAGTTATTGGTTCACGCACCAAGTCTTGCATCGCTAAACTAAACTGTTTTCACCAACACCGTGCTTTCCAGCTAACTATTGCCAACAAAGGAGGACGGAAGATGTCCGCTTATCTGATGGCCCACGATTTGGGCACGTCCAGCCACAAGTGCTCCGTATTCGATGCGGAAGGGAGGCTTGTGGCGGCAGCGGCAGCCGTGTACCCGACGCAGCTCCGCAGCGGCGGCGAGGCCGAGCAGCAGCCGGCGGACTGGTGGGACGCCGTCGTCCGCACGACCCGACAGGTGCTGGAGCAGGTTGACGCCGCGTCGGTTCAGGCCGTTGCATTCGGCGCCCATATGATGGGCGTCGTGGCGGTTGACGGCTGCGGCGAAGTGCTGCATCCCGCGTTAATACATGCGGATACACGGAGCGCGGCACTTGAGCCCGCTATGTTCGAGCGGATTGGAGAGCAGCAGCTGTATGCATTGACGGGCAACCGGATCGACAGCCATTACCCGCTGCCGAAGCTGCTGTGGCTGCGCGAGAACCGGCCGGACGTCTACCGGAGGGCGGCTTATTTCATCCAGGCGAAGGATTACCTTGTCTTCCGGATGACCGGCCGCCTCGGCACGACCGATTACTCCGACGCATCGCTGACCGGCTTGTTCGATATTCGCGCATGCCGATGGGCGGATGACCTGCTTGCCGAATTCGCGGTCCCGCGCGACCGGCTGCCGGACATCCTGCCGTCCTCGGAGCTTGCGGGCCGTGTGATACCGGAAGCGGCCGCAGCGACCGGACTGCTCGCCGGCACCCCGGTCGTCATCGGCGGCGGCGACGGGTCGTGCGCCGCGCTCGGAGCAGGCGCCGTCCGCCCCGGCGACGCTTACGTGTACCTGGGCACGACCGCCTGGGTTTCGCGTACGACGGCAGAGCCCGTCATTGACGAAGAGCGGCGCATCTTCAACATGTGCGGCCCGGAGGCGCACAGCTATAACGCGCTTGGCACGATGCAGACGGCGGGGGCCGCGTACGAATGGGCCGTGCGCAGCTTCGCCGCCAAGGAGCTGGCGGACGCCGAAGCCGGGCGCGAAGGCGGAATTTCGCCTTACGAAGCCGCGGAGCGGGAGCTACGGGGACTGCCATGGGGCGCGAACGGGTTACTGTTTCATCCGTACTTGATGGGTGAGAGGTCGCCGGTTTGGGACAAGGATGCTCGAGGCACGTTTTTTGGCCTTGGGATCGGCCATACCCGCTTCGACATGCTGCGCGCCGTCATGGAAGGAATCAGCTACGCGCTGCTCAGCATCGCCGAAGCGCTGGAGCCGTCCGCCCCGATTGACCGGTACACGGTCATCGGCGGCGGCATGCGCAGCGCCGTGTGGCGCAGCGTGCTGGCCTCGGCGCTCGGCAAGCCGATCGCGGTGCCTTCGCAGACGGGGGAAGCGACGTCGCTCGGCGCGGCCATGTCGGCGGGCATCGCCGCCGGCATGTACGAGGACTACAGCGACGCCGCCGCCAAGCTGCGCCGCGACCTGCAAACCACTTTGCCGGATTCCGAGGGCCGCAGGGTATATGAAGAAGGCTACCGTCAATACAAGCGGTTATATGAGGTATTGAGGGAACGGTACGGAGCGCTGGAGCGGCTGCGTGCTTAGCTTGGCGGCTTGCGGCTTGTCCGCGAGCCGCTTTTATTTTGTAAGCTTCGCGATGACCCATTTCCCTAACAAGCCGTTTGCAATGTAGATTGGAAAGGAGTACACGTGCTTCCAGGCCAGAGGCTTATAAATTTCTATCCAAATAAAGACCGGTTCTAAAATAAAAGACATAACAAAAGCCAGAACTACACTGGCCCAGAAAAACGACTTCCAGGAGCGGAAGCGCTGATAAATCAACATATAAAAAATAGGCAGAACAACATAATCCACCGGAAGCAGGGGAGTGCACATCGGCAGCAGTTTATGCGGATAAGCCCACAAATGCAGATTCCAGCCCAAAATATCAAGAAAAGTGGCCAGCAAGGCTATGAAAAAGCCATACAGCATGATTTCCGCTTTTCTGGACCGGTCCAGAGCTTTGTAAAAAACAATGATAGCGAGCAGGCCTGCTCCAAGAAGGAGCCACCATCTCCAAGTAAACAAATCGTCCTGAAGCCAATGGTCCATCACCATGTCTGATAATTTGGTTTCATGCTTTATCATTTCATCCATAGGAGTGCCCCCTTTACATCTTTTTCCATAATTTATGTATTCCCTTCATAGCTGACCCCTATTCCCTGTTAACAGGGTTAGGGGTTGTCTTTTTGTTTCCGGGCGGACCAGCAATTAACGCTTGTGCAGTCTGCGATAAAAAGCTATCTTAAGAGTTAATTTCACCTTGGGGGAGCAGCCAGTATGAAAATGACGACATACCGGAAAGTAATCGCCCTCATTATCGCTTTGCTTATTCCGATTATTTTGCTGTACGGTTATTCCAATCAAGTGAGCATTAACGTCGTGAAAGCGACGATTGAGGACCAGAACCGGAACCGGCTCGCCTTCTCCATGAGCCAAATGGATATGATGATCGATCAGCTCATGAAGCATTCGATAACGGCCAGCCGGGACTACAGCATTATGGAATATATGAACGGCCGCGGCAGCAGCGAGCCTCTTACCCAGCTGCAGCGCCATGTCCGGATCGTCGACATGCTGAACATGCAGACGACGACGAGCGCGTGGAGCAATCAGATCATTTTGTATTTGCGCGATTCCAAGGAAGTCATCTCGACGGATTATTCGGCCGTGTATGACGAAGAGAAAGTCAGCGCCCGCGAGCTGGGCAAATGGACGCATGAAAGCACGATGACGTTCGGCATCAAGGATACGCTTTTTTCGGCCATTCAGCCATCCACTATGCCTAACCTGCTCGTTGAGGTCAGGTTCAATGACGTCAATTTGAAAAATATGCTGAGCTCCCTGCAGCAGGGGGAGGCAAGAGAGCCGTTCCTCTATCAGCCCGGACAAGAGCCGATTATTAATTATAACGCCGACTACAAGCTCGTCACCCAAGCTGCGGCCGAGCTGGACCGCAGGCAGCTGCCCGGAAGCGGCAGCTTAAACATGACGCTTGCAGGTCAGCAATATATCGTTAATTACATCCGCTCGCAGACCATCGGGTGGTATCTGGTCGATGTCGTGCCGCTTGAAAGCGTTTTTGCTCCCATCCATACGAGCCGGAATCTGTTTTATACCTCCATCGGGCTGCTGATGTCGCTAAGCGTGCTGGCGACGCTGCTGCTCTACCGCAACGTCCAGCGGCCGATCCAGCTGCTGTTGCGGGGCGTCCAGCGCTTGAAGGACGGGCAGTTCTCGGCACGGCTGAAGCAACGGCCTCATAACGAGTTCGAGTATTTGTTCGACAGCTTTAACGAAATGGCCGAGCAGATCGAGGAGCTGATCGATAAGGTGTACAAGGAAACGCTCCGCTCGAAGGAAGCGACGCTCAAGCAGCTGCAGTCGCAGATCAACCCGCATTTCCTTTACAATTGCCTGTTCTACATTAAAAATATGGCCAATCTGGGCGACAAGGAAGCGGTGGCGGCCATGGCGCTCAATTTGGGACAGTATTACCGGTACACGACCCGCCTGGAAAATCCGATGACGACCTTGAAGGAGGAGCTTGCGCTCATCGAAAACTACCTGAACATCCAGGCGCTGCGCATCCAGCGCTTCCGCTTCGAAATCGACGTGCCGGAGCCGATGCTGGCGCTCGAAATTCCGCGGCTGCTGCTTCAGCCTCTGGCCGAAAATGCCGTCATTCACGGAGTGGAGAACTCGCTGCAGTTCGGTGTCATCCTGATTAAAGGTGAATCCAGGGACGGCGTTCACCGCATTACCGTTGACGATAACGGGCCCGGACTATCCCAGCAGGAGCGGTATGAGCTGCAGAAGAGGGTGGCGATTCCGATGGATGCGCAATCGGGCTGCGGCCTGTGGAATATTCACCAGCGGCTGATTCATCTGTATGAAGGGAATTCCGGACTCTCTTTCCCGGATTCTCCATTAAACGGCTTCCGTGCGGAATTGGTTTGGGAACAGAAGGAGGGTTAATCCATGAGTGATCAACAAGGAGAGCTCCAATTGCTGCTGGTCGACGACGAAGCAAGCGTGGTCGACAGCCTTGCCGATACGCTGCCTTGGCGGGACATTGGGATTACGAAAGTATTCAAAGCTTATTCGGGCTTTGAGGCGCTGGAAATATTGCGGACGAATCCGGTCGATATTCTAATCTCCGACATCCGGATGCCGGGAATGACAGGGCTGGAGCTTCTGTCCCGCGTAAGGCGGAGCTGGAAAAAAATCAAATGCATTCTGCTGTCCGGCCATGCCGACTTCGCCTACGCGCAGCAGGCGATCGCCCATGAAACGTACGATTACCTGCTGAAGCCGGCTAGCGACGAAGAGCTGCTGTCGAAGGTCGGCGGCGCGGCAACAGCGTTAAGAGAGGAACGCGACGAGACGCGGTTCCGGCAGCGGATCGCACAGGCGTTTCAGGAAAGCTTGCCGAAGCTGCGGGGCGAGCTGCTGAACGAGCTGCTGCAGGGGCTGAAATATGCGCCGGAGCGGCTGACGGACAAGCTCGAGTCGCTGAAAATAAACATGGCGCACGGCGAAAGCTTCGCCATGATGCTGGTGCGCCTGGAAGGCCATTTGCCGAAGCTTGATTTCTACAGCCTGTCCCTGATGGAATACGCCGTCGCGAATATGGCGGAGGAGCTGTTCGAGGATTGGTTCCGGCTCTGGTCGTGCAAGAGCGTTCACGGGTATCTGGTGTTCGTTGTCACGGTGCCGGAGGAGAAGCGCGTCTCATTCGCCTCTCAGGAGCAGTTCTCGCAGGCGATCGCCGACGAGCTGCAGCAGAAGGCCGCCCAGCTCCAGCTGAGCGTCAGCCATTACCTGAAAGGCTCGGTTTCCGTGCTGATCAACAAATGGGGATCTTTCCCGCATGACATTACGAGGCTTTACGAGGATGTTCTGCTGGCGCTGCGCAGGCAAGTAGGCAGCCAGAGCGAGCTGTTCGTGCAGGTATCCGGCGAGGCCGAGCAGCCGCAGGTCCATTCGCTGCAAAGGCTGTACGAGCCGCCGCAGCTCGTCCATTTGCTGGAGTCGGGCAATTTCGAGCCGGTGGAGGAGAAGCTGACGGCCATCTGGGAGGAATTGAACCGGAGATGGGCGGATTCGCCGGAGCATCTGCTGGAGGTTTTTTTCTCCGTGTATGCGTCCTTCAGCTCCTTCGCGCATAAGAACGGCCGCGAGCTTGCCGATGTGATCGGCTCCGCCTTGTCCGACGTCTCCGGCTTGACGCCCACCCGCTCGGCCGCCGCTCTGCATCAATGGATGTTTCAGTCCTTCCAAATGCTGAGGCAGTGCATGGAGAACGAAACGAGGAACGACCGCGAGCTCACCGTCCGAAAAATCAAGCAATACGTACGGAAGCATCTCGTGGACGATGTTTCCCTGCAGTCCATCGCGGATTACATGTACATGCATCCCGTTCACGTGTCCCGCATTTTTAAGCTGGAAACCGGAGATAACCTGAGCGATTACGTGCTGCGCCTCAAGATGGAGCTGGCCGTCTCGCTGCTGGCCGACCCCTCTTTGAAAAGCTATGAAATCGCGCTGCGGCTCGGCTATCAGAACCCGAATTATTTTAATAAAGTGTTCAAAAAATATTATTCGCTGACCCCGCAGGAGTACCGCCAAAAGCTGGACGGCGGAGACATAGGCGGGTAAGACGCCCAGGGCTGTCTCAAAAGTAAATCTGTTCACTTGATAAACAGCTCGATTGATGAAAAATCGTTGAAAAATGGTGGTGCCCGGGGACTATCTATCCCTGCACCGCCATTTGTTGTTTTGTAAAGGACATAAACTACGCTTAGAACGACTACGCAGCAAGTGTCGGCGGTTATCGGACAGGAGAGTCGTTTAGAGCGGATTGAAGGTTTGTTTTCTTGAGAGGCATGTCTTTAAAGCTCTGAGATGACCGTTACCATGTAGAGATCGCACAATTGGCTATCTAAGTGTTTTTTTGTCCATTAGAAAGACGCCCCCTGGTCACTCGATAACCTTTTGGGACCGCCCCGTTTTAACGCGCCGGCAATCTTGTTAAATTAGTATCATCCGGATTAAATTGTTGCCATGTTATCAGGGCGAAATTCGCTTTAAGATAAACGTAAGGCAAGTCATTCACGCATCAACGATAACTCAAAACGGAGGTCACCTGCTTATGAAAACATGGTTGAAAAAATCGGTAGCGGTTTCACTTCTGACGGTGCTGGCTGCGGGCTGCAGCGGCGGAAACGGCGGAGAGACGGGCGGGAATACGAATGCGGGAGCCGATGCCGGAGCCGGCGGAGGCGGGAAGCCGACCTTGACATTATGGATGAAGAAGCAGCTCTTTGAGGATCAGAACACGATGATTACGGAGCGTGCCAAGCAGTTCGGCGAAGAGAACAATGTGAACGTGAATGTGGAAATTATCGCCTACGAGGACTTTTATCCGAAGTGGACAGCCGCGATCGAGTCGAAGTCGGTGCCTGACGTATCATTTTTCGGCTATCAGGAGGTAGGGCAATTTTACGGGAAGAACGTGCTGGAGAACGTGAGCGATTCCGTCGGCAAGCTGGAGACGGCAAACGGCGAAGTCGTCGCCAATACGAAAAAGGCGGTTACGTTTGAAGGCAAGCAATACGGCGTGCCGTTCTGGACGGAAACGCAGGTGCTCTATTACCGCAAGGATCTGCTGGAAGCGGCCGGCTTCTCCGCGCCTCCCGCGACGTGGGAGGAATTCAGGGAAATGGCCAAGGCGCTGACCGATACGAGCAAAGGGCTGTACGGCGCGGGCATGGGCTACGGTAAAGGCAACTCGGACGCGGAGTTTTTGACGAGGGGCATCATTTGGTCGTACGGCGGCTCGGTTGACACTAAGGACGGCAAAACCGTCATCGCCGACTCCCCGGAAACGGTGCAAGCGGCATCGTTTATCCGCGATATTTTCATGACGGACAAAAGCACGCCTCCAAGCGCGCTCGGCTGGGACGACAGCGGCAACAACAAGGCTTACCTGAGCGGTCAAGCCGCGATGATTTTTAATACGGGCAGCGTACTGGCTTCGATCAAGAAGGACAACCCCGACCTGTACGAAAAAACGGGCATCGCGCCTTATCCGGCGGGACCTAAGGGACAGTTCATTCCGGGCATCAGCAATTACCTGGGCATCTTCAAGGATTCCAAAAACAAGGAGCTCGCCAAAGAGCTGATCGAGTATATGCTTGATGCCGACTGGTACAAGTCCTGGATCGAGAAAGGCGCACCGCTGACCGCGCCGGTATACACCGAGCTTGCGAAGGAGCCGGTCTGGCAGGACGAGAAAAACAAAGCGTTCGTCGAATCGGTATCTGGCTTCTACTTCCTCGGCCGCCCGGGCGAATACAATCCGAAGGCGGGCGAAGTGTTCAACCTGCGGATCGTCAACGACATGTTCCAGAAGCTCATGCTGGAGTCCGGCTATACGCCTGAGACGGCGGTTAAGGAACTCAGCGCAAAGATTCAAGAGGTATACGGGAAAACGTCATGAGAACGGCATCCGATAACAAGCTTGCTTACCTGCTGATGAGCCCCGTCCTCGTCTATCTGCTCGCCGTGATGGTGCTGCCGTTCGGCTGGGCGCTGTACCTGAGCTTTACGAACAAGGTCGTCGGCATGCCTGCGGTATTTACAGGCTTGAAGAACTATGCGGAATTGGTGCAGGACTCCCTGTTCTGGAAGGCCGCGTGGAACACGCTTATCTTTACGGCGGCGGCCGTCTTCTTCAAAACCGTGTTCGGCATGATTATGGGATTGGTGCTGAACGAAAACATTATTTTCCGCAACCTGTTCCGCGTCCTTCTCTTTCTTCCGTGGACGATTCCGACCATCGTGTCGGTGTTCACCTGGCAGTGGATCTACTCGGACGTGGGCGGTGTGCTGAACTTCCTGCTTCTCAAGCTGCATTTGACAGACAGGCCGCTCGGCTGGCTGGCCACCCCTGATCTTGCGATGTTCTCGGTTATTCTCGTTAACGTGTGGCGAGGCATCCCTTTCATGGGCATTGCGATATTGGCCGGCCTGCAGACGATATCGAAGGACATCTACGAAGCTGCGATGCTGGACGGCGCCGGAGCGGTCAAACGGTTTATCCATATGACGCTTCCTTCCGTAAGGGAAGTAACGATTATGGCCGCCGTCATGACGACGATCTGGACGCTGAACGATTTCGAGATTATCTGGCTGCTGACGCGCGGCGGGCCTTCCAACGGAACGCAGGTGCTGTCGACGCTCAGCTATACGATCGGATTTTTGAATATGAGCCTTGGAAAAGCGATCGCCATCGCCATTATGACGATGCCGCCGTTGATCCTTCTGATCAACTACGTGACAAAACGTTCGCTTACATCCGGAGATTAGGTGATGCACGATGGAACATAAATCAACAGGCAGACAAATTCTCGTCTACGGAACGCTTGCGGTCATGCTCGTATTCGCCCTGTTCCCGCTGTACTGGATGCTGAACACCTCGTTCAAATCGCAGGGCGAGATTTACAATTTGACGCCGACCTTTTGGCCCAAGGATTTCGGGTGGGAGGCGTATGACAAGCTGATCACGGAAAAAGGGTTTCTCGGCAACGTCAGGAACAGCCTGCTCGTATCGCTTGCCGTCTCCGTATTCTCGATTTCCGTCAGCATGTTTGCGGCGTACGCGATATCCAAGCTGAACTTCAAGGGCAGAAGCTTCATTTCGCGGGGCATTTTGTACGCCTATCTGATGCCGAGAGCGGTGCTGTTCATTCCTTTGTACATGCTGGTTTCCGCGATCGGCGTGAACAATTCCGTCTACGGGCTCATGCTGATCTACCCGACCATTACGATTCCTTACGCGACCTGGATGCTGATCTCGTACTTCAAATCGATTCCGGTCGAGATTGAAGAAGCTGCGATGATCGACGGCTGCAGCAGGGGGCGCACGCTGCGCAGCATTATTTTCCCGCTTGCGGCTCCCGGGCTTGCGGCGACCTTCATCTTCTCCTTCACGCTTTGCTGGAGCGAGTACCTGTACGCGCTTGTCGTCGTCACCAAAAGCGCCGACAAGACAATTACGCTGGGCCTATCTGAAATGATCGTCGGCGACGTGTTTGCGTGGGGCCCGCTGATGGGCGGCTCAATTATCGCTTCCATTCCAGTAATCATCATGTATTTGTTCACGTCAAAATATATGGTCAGCGGCATGACCGTCGGAGGCGTTAAATAATGAAAACAACGAATAAAGTGCTGGTGACGGCGACGAACTACTCGGCGCTTTGCGCGGAGGCCAAGCAGCTGCTGGAGGAAGCGGGCTGCGAGATCGTCGAGAACAGGCTCGGCCGCCCGCATACGTACGAGGAGCTGATCCCGCTCGTAGCCGATATTGACGGCGTCGTCGCCGGGGTGGATAAATGGGACGAAGAGGTGTTTAAGCTCGCTCCGAATTTGAAAGCGATTGCGCGCTTCGGCGTAGGCGTCGACAACATCGATTTGGCAAAGGCGGCGGAGCTGGGCATCAAGGTGTCCAACGTGCCGGGCGGGAATGCGAACGCGGTGGCCGAGCTTGCCGTCGGCCTGATCCTGTCGATGCTTCGCAACATCCCGGCGCTGCAGCAGTCCGCGAAGCGGGGATATTGGGACCGGCGCGTCGGCGAGGAGCTGGCGGGCAAGACGGTCGGGCTGCTCGGCTTCGGGCATATCGCGCAGATGGTCGCCAGAAAGCTGCAGGGCTTCGAGGTCAGGCTGATCGCGTTCGATAAATATCCGAATGAGGCGAAGGCCTCCGAGCTCGGCGTCGAGCTGGTCTCCTCGGATGAGGCGCTTCGCCAAAGCGACGTCGTCAGCATGCATCTGCCCAGCCTGAAGGAAACGCGCCATATGATGAGTCACGAACAGTTTGCGATGATGAAGCCTTCGGCTTATTTCGTCAATACGGCGAGAGGGGCTCTCGTAAATGAAGAAGCTCTATATCAAGCATTGAATGATCGTGTTATCGCTGGTGCGGCGATCGACGTGTTCGAGGTCGAGCCCGTGTCCGCGGACAACCCTTTGTTGGGTCTCGACACCTTGCTGGCTACGCCGCATACGGCTGCCGAAACGGCTGAAACGTACCGCCGGGTCGGACTGGTGACGGCGCAGGCTCTGCTCGATGTATTTGCCGGGAAAGACCCTGCGAATCTGCTGCGGGAATAGCCGGATGGAGAGGGGCGTTGGCGTTTCGGTGAGTGGAAAGGTTGCCGTTGTAGGCAGTTTGAATATGGATATTGTCGTAAATGTGGAGCGTCTGCCGGAGGAAGGGGAGACGGTGCATGGCTCCGGTGTCTATGAGGCGCCCGGCGGGAAAGGCGCCAATCAAGCGGCTGCTCTTGGGAAGCTGGGTACGCAGGTAGCGATGATCGGGCTGGTCGGAGCGGATGCGAACGGCGGGGGGCTGCTGGCATCCCTCCGTCAGGCCGGCGTAGATACGAGGGCCGTCCGGATGTCGAAGCGCGCTACCGGGCTTGCTTATATCACGGTTGACGGAGCGGGGCGCAATCATATTATTGTCGTGTCCGGCGCGAACGGCGAGCTCTCCGCAGCCGATATCGAGCTGCACAGGCAGACGCTTGAGCAATGCGATATCGTCGTCCTGCAGCTGGAAATTCCGCTGGAAACGGTAGTTTATACGCTCCGGCTGGCAAAGGAGCTTGGCAAGACGACCGTGCTGAACCCGGCGCCGGCCCGGAGGCTGGACGAGGAGCTTTTGCAGTATGTCGATTTTCTGATCCCGAACGAGCATGAGCTGCGGGTCCTGACAGGGAGGGCGGAGCTGGATGAGGCTGGTGTTCCGGAAGCTTCCGCCATATTGCTTGGGAAAGGGGCGCGGGCCGTCATCGTTACGCTCGGGGAAAAAGGCTGCTTCTATACGGACGGACGGGAAAGCGAATTTTTCGCAGCGCACAAGGTGGTGCCGCTGGATACGACGGCTGCGGGTGACAGCTTTATCGGCGGCTTTGCGGCCGGTTATGCGGAAGAACGGGACGTCCGCAAAGCGATCGGGCTGGCGATAACGGCCGCGGCGATTACCGTGACGAGGCGCGGAGCGCAAAGCTCGCTTCCGGCGCGGGATGAGGTTGATAGGTTTTTAAAATATAAGAGTTTATATGATTGTGTCTATAAATGACTTCTATTTCATCGCGAAACGAGCTTTTGCCGTCAGAGGACGGCGACAGCCGTTTACGCTTGTATGCAGAGAGGCAAGGTGAACCGGGATGAAGCGTTTATATGGAGTTACGACGGCGATGGTTACTCCGTTCGATAAGGATGGACAAGTGAATTTGGACAAGGTGCAGCAATTAACGGAGTTTCTGATCGGCAAAGGCGTACACGGTCTGTTCCCGCTGGGAACGACGGGCGAAATGGTCAGATTGTCGGTGGCAGAGCGCAAATCTGTTGCGGAAACGGTCGTACGGACGGCGTCGGGCCGGGTGACGGTGTTCATTCATGCCGGCGCGGCGACGCTGGAGGATACGGTCGAGCTTGCGCAGCATGCTCATGCCGTAGGCGCAGACGGGGTTGGCGTCGTCACCCCGTTTTTCCTCGGGGCGAACGATTTGGAGCTGGAGCGGTATTACGTGACCGTCGCTTCCGCGCTGCCGGACGACTTTCCGGTCTATTTGTACAATATTCCGCAGTGCGCCTCCAACGATCTCAAGACGGAGGTGGCGGAGCGGGTGCAGGCGGCATGCAAAAACGTCGTCGGCATCAAATACAGCTACCCCGACTTCCTGAGAACGAATGAGTATTTGAGCATTAACGGCGGTGAGTTTTCCGTCATGCAGGGGGCGGACCGGTTGTTTCTTCCGGCGCTGGCCATGGGCTGCGACGGCGTCATTTCCGGCGTATCCTGCGTTTATCCCGAGCCTTTCGTCGCCGTGTACAACGCATATCTGGAGAAGGACCTGGACAAAGCAAGGGAGCTGCAGCGGATCGCGATCCAGTACTGTGAGGTGCTGAGAAGCGGCGCCAACATGTCCTATTTCAAGGAGGCGCTGAAGCTCAGAGGCATCGACGCCGGGTTCATGAAGGCTCCGCAGCTGGATTTGACCGAGGCGGAGGTACGCGAGCTGGAGCGGAAATTAAGCTTGCTTCCAACTTTTTAATAGGTAGTCGGAACGGATGATTTTACCCTAATCTATAAGGCACTTAACGTGAGTTTGACCGCGATTTCCGCTTATTACCATGGAATCTACTATTTGGTCTGTAGTAGAGTAGGACAGGTAGGAGGCGATAGAATAGATGGTGAAATTATCCGGAAAATTACTGGCGGCCTGCCTGGCGGGCATGCTTATGCTGCCAACCGGGCTGCAAGCCGCAGGCGCGTCCAAAACTACGATTTACGTGGACGGTAAGCCGGTGACGACATCGATGATGGTGCAAAACGACCGTCAAATGGTGCCTGCCGCATTTTTCAGAAGCGTGAAGGCCAGCGTAGGCTGGAGCCCGACATACCGCTCGGCCGTAGTCAGCAAAAGCAAGATCACGATCGGTTTCCCTTCCGGCGCAAGAGTTGCGGATTATACGCTGTCGCAGGCTGGACAATGGAAGCGTGATCATTTAATGACGAAATCAACGAACGTCGGAGGCAGGGTATTTGTCCCGCTGGCCTATACGGCTAAAAAGCTGGGGCTCAGCGTTCATTTCGACGCCCGCACTAAAAGAACGACGATCAGCACGAGCGGCTCGAACCAGCTGCTTGCCCAAAGCGTCGCGGCATCCGCCGCCGGCATAGGGTCGGTTACACAGGAGGATCTGATGTGGCTGAACCAGGTGACCGAAGCGGAAGCGGGCGGCGAGAGCTACAAAGGGAAAGTCGCGGTGGCCGCAACGATCCTGAATCGGGTGAAGCATCCGGAATGGCCGAAGACCATTCAAGATACAATCTTCCAAGTCACCAAGTATAACGGCGTATCTTATTATCAATACTCGCCGGTGCTCGACAAACGGATTTACGCGGTAACCCCAAGCGCCGAAACGAAAAAAGCGGTGCAGGCTGCCTTGAACGGGGAAGACCCGAGCAAGGGCGCGATTGTGTTTTATAACCCGGACAAAACCGACAACAAGTGGGTACGCAGCAAAAAAACAACTGTCATCATCGGCAATCATGTTTTTGCCAAGTAATAGAGTCAGGCGGGAGAGGCGGCTTGGTCGCCTTTCGCGTGTTGCGTTTGCGTTTTGCATGAATTGGTCATAACCTCACGTTTCATTAGAACTTAACTTGTGTCCCCGCATTTTCTCCTTAATTGCTCCACAACCTATCGGTTACTCACTCTCCCAACCCGTCGCCACCCGCAGCTAAGGTACACCCCCAACCCGTTTCGCCACCCGCAGCTAAAGGTACACCTCCAACCCGTCGCCTCCCGCAGCTAAAGGTACACCCCCAACCCGTTTCGCCACCCGCAGCTATAGTTACTCTCCCAACCCCGTTCCTCCCACCTGCCTGCTATTTTCAGATAAAGTCTGCACTTTTTCCACTCGCCATATGGAAAGTTAGTTTCATAACTGGATTCCGTGTATCTAATTTCAACGATTCTTCCGATTTAGGAGAAATAACTGGATTACATGTATCTAAATTGCGTCAAATCGCTCCATTCCAGCTATCCCGGCCGATTTAGATACACAAAATACAGGAATTTTTCAACAGGGGCCCACCCCGAAAAAATTACCTGTATAAAATCCAGCTACTCCTTCCACCGTTGGGCGCAATCCCCTAAGGTTCAATCAGCCCCCGCCGCAGTTCACGCCGCGAGACGAAATTCCCTGGCGCTCCCCCTCGCACCCAGCCGCCGCAGCCCCCGCATCACAGCTCATAAGGCGCACCGTCGCTTCCGCATAGGCGAATGAAGAAGCGGCCGGAAGCATAGGATGAAACAGGAGCGCAGCATTCAACAAGACCATAAAACAAACCAAAGCAGCGAACAAGCCCGGGTCTGCAGCCGACGGCCGTTTCGTTTCCGGTTATGAGAAGCCGATACCTTACCCCGGGTATTGGCTTTTAGTCGATCGTATGAAAGGCGGGTGGGGGGGCATGCAGCCTATGGACGAAACGTTTGTGCCGGTGGGCGGAGGAGCGATGACGCTTGAGCAGGTGATGCGCGTAGCCCGCAACCGGGAGAAGGTGCAAATCAGCAGCGACAGCATCGTCAAAATGAGAAAAAGCCGTGCCTACGTAAAGCGGCTGCTCCGCGAGAAACGGGTGGTGTACGGGCTTACGACCGGCTTCGGAAAATTCAGCGACACGTATATTCCGGCGGAGGATGCGAAGCGCATGCAGCTGAATCTGATCCGCAGCCACGCCTGCGGGATTGGCAAGCCGCTGCCGGAAGAAGCCGTCAGGGCGACGATGCTGCTGCGCGCGGGCGCCTTGTCGCTCGGCTACTCCGGCATCCGGCCGAGAGTCGTCCGGCTGCTCGCCGACATGCTGAACGCGGGAGTAACGCCGGTCATCCCGGAGCAGGGGTCGCTAGGCGCAAGCGGGGATCTGGCGCCTCTCTCTCATCTCGCGCTCGTGCTTATCGGCGAAGGAGTGGCCGATTACAAAGGCGAGCGTCTGCCCGGCGGCAAGGCGCTGGCCAAGGCCGGCCTGCGGCCGATTGCGCTTGAGGCGAAGGAGGGGCTTGCGCTCATTAACGGAACGCAGGTCATGACGGGCATCGGAGCGCTTGCCTGCCAGGACGCCTTCAATTTAACCGGCTGGGCGGACTGCGCGGCCGCGCTGACGGCCGAGGCGCTTCGCGGCATCCGCGACGCCTTCGAGCCGCACACCCATGCGATCCGGCCCCATCCGGGGCAGGGTTTATCGGCGGCGAATATCCGGCGGTTGACGCAGGGGAGCCGGCTGATGACCGTTCAAGGAGAGCTGCGCGTACAGGACGCTTACTCCGTTCGCTGCGCGCCGCAGGTGCATGGGGCAAGCCGGGACGCGCTGCGCTATATCCGGGAAAAGCTGGAGATCGAGATGAATGCGGCGACGGACAATCCGCTTATTTTTGCCGAGGAGGACCGCGTCATTTCGGGCGGCAACTTTCACGGCCAGCCGGTGGCGCTTGCGATGGACCATCTCTCCGTCAGCGCCGCCGAGCTTGCGAGCATATCGGAGCGGCGCATCGAGCGGCTGGTGAATCCTTTTCTGAACGAGAAGCTTCCTCCGTTTCTGGCGCAGGACGGGGGCGTGCAGTCGGGCTTCATGATCGCCCAGTACACGGCCGCTTCGGTCGTTTCGGAAAATAAATCGCTCGCTCATCCGGCAAGCGTAGACTCCATCCCGTCTTCGGGCAACCAGGAGGATCATGTCAGCATGGGGACGATTGCGGCCCGCAAAGCTTCACAAATCGTGAGCAACGCCTATTCGGTGCTTGCCATCGAGCTGCTGTGCGCCGCGCAGGCGGCCGACTTCCGGGGACCTGACCGGCTAGGAAAGGGCACAAAATGGATTTATGACCGGTGCCGCGAGCATGCGGCCTTTGCCGGCGAGGACCGGGTATTGTCCGGCGATATACGGACTGTCGCCGATTGGATGAGACGGACGGATGTGCGGCAGGCGATCGCCGCTATCGTCCCGCTCGACTAACAGGAGGTGGATGATTGATGAAGGAACGGGTCGTTCGCGCGCCGCGGGGAAGTGCGCTGCAGGCGAAAGGCTGGGTTCAGGAGGCGGCGCTGCGGATGCTGATGAACAATCTGGACCCGGACGTGGCCGAATATCCCGACAAGCTGGTGGTGTACGGAGGAATCGGCAAAGCGGCGCGAAATTGGGAAAGCTTCGACGCGATCGCGGATACCCTTAAGCAGCTGGAGGAGGACGAAACGCTGCTCGTGCAGTCGGGGAAGCCGGTTGCGGTGTTCCGGACCACTAAGGACGCGCCGCGCGTGCTGTTGGCCAACTCGAACCTGGTGCCTGCGTGGGCGGACTGGAATACGTTTCACGAGCTGGACCGGAAGGGGCTGATGATGTACGGCCAGATGACCGCCGGCAGCTGGATTTATATCGGCAGCCAAGGCATCGTGCAGGGCACCTACGAAACGTTCGCGGAATGCGCGAAGCAGCACTTTGGCGGCAGCTTGAAGGGAACGGTTACCGTAACGGCGGGCCTCGGCGGGATGGGAGGCGCACAGCCGCTGGCGGTCACGATGAACGGAGGCGTGCTGATCGGAGTCGAAGCCGACAAGGCGAGGATCGACAAGCGCATCCGCTCGCGTTATTGCGATACGGTGTCGGAAAGCCTGGATGAAGCTCTGGCTCTTGCCCTGCAGGCGAAGACGGAGGGGAGGGCGCTGTCGATCGGACTTGTCGGCAACGCGGCCGAGGTGCTGCCGGAAATGGTCCGCCGCGGCTTCATCCCGGATATCGTCACCGACCAGACCTCGGCTCATGACCCGCTGAACGGTTATTTGCCGCTGGGTCTTACGCTGGAGGAAGGCGGGAAGCTGCGTACGGACGATCCCGAAGCCTATGTCAGGCTGGCCAAGGCGGGCATGGCCGTGCATATGAGCGCCATGCTGGAGATGAAACGGCGGGGAGCCATCGCCTTCGACTACGGCAATAATATCCGCCAAGTGGCGTATGACGAGGGAGTGAAGGACGCTTTTGATATACCGGGCTTCGTTCCGGCCTACATCCGCCCGCAATTTTGCGAAGGAAGGGGGCCGTTCCGCTGGGCGGCGTTATCCGGCGATCCCGAGGATATCCGCAAAACCGATGAAGCCATTTTGAAGGAGTTCGCGGATAACGAGCGCTTGTGCCAGTGGATCCGCATGGCGCAGGCGAGCATCGCCTTTCAGGGGCTTCCGGCGCGGATTTGCTGGCTCGGCTACGGCGAGCGGGCCCGGTTCGGCCGCATTCTTAACGACATGGTCGCATCCGGCGAATTGTCGGCGCCGATCGTAATCGGGCGCGACCATTTGGACGCCGGCTCCGTCGCCTCTCCGAACCGCGAGACGGAAGCGATGCTCGACGGCAGCGACGCGGTCGCCGACTGGCCGATCCTGAACGCGCTGCTGAATACGGCGGCCGGGGCGAGCTGGGTGTCGCTGCACCATGGCGGAGGCGTAGGCATGGGATATTCCATCCATGCCGGCATGGTCGTCGTCGCCGACGGGACCAAGGAGGCGGAGGCCCGTCTGGAACGCGTCCTGACGACGGATCCGGGCATGGGCGTCGTGCGCCACGCGGATGCGGGCTACAAGCAGGCCGTCGAAGCGGCGAAGCGGCACGGAATCCGGATGCCGATGCTCGGCGGGGAGGAGTGAGCGCATGCTTTATATTAAAGGGGCCGCGCAGGTTGTAACCGTCAGCGGAGGAAGCCAGGCGCCCAAGACGGGAGCCGGAATGGAGCGGCTGAACGTTATCGAAAGCGGCGGCGTCGTTGCGGAAGGCGGCGTGATTGCTTTTGTCGGTACCGACCGCGAGGCTGAGGAATATGTCGCGGTGCATGGAAGCGGCAAGGACATTACCGTTCTTCCGGCGGAAGGGAAGCTCGTCACCCCGGGGCTGATCGATCCGCATACGCATGCCGTGTTCGCCGGATCGCGGGAGCATGAGCTTCCGCTTCGCCTCAGGGGCGCCACGTATATGGAGATTTTGCAGGCGGGCGGCGGTATTCTGAATTCTGCGGCAAAAACCAGAGCGGCTTCGGAAGTGCAATTAATAGAAGAAACGCGGAAGCGGCTGGACCGCTTTCTTGCCCACGGCGTGACGACGATCGAGGCCAAAAGCGGCTACGGGCTGCGGCTAGAGGATGAGCTCAAGCAGCTGCGCGCGGCGCGGACCCTTCATCTGGAGCATCCCGTCGATCTCGTGTCGACGTTTATGGGCGCCCATGCGGTGCCGCAGGAGCACAAGGCCGATCCCGAAGCGTACGTCAAGATCGTCACGGAGGAGATGATTCCGGCTGTCGCAAAGGCGGGTCTGGCCGAATATTGCGACGTGTTTTGCGAGGAGGGCGTGTTCACGCCGGAGCAATCGAGACGGATATTGGAAGCGGGCATCAAATGGGGGCTGAAGCCGAAAATCCACGCCGACGAAATCGTCCCATACGGCGGCGCGGAGCTGGCGGCGGAGGTCGGGGCGGTGTCGGCCGAGCATTTGCTGCACACGTCGGATGAGGGCATCCGCGCGATGGCGGCGAAAGGCGTCATCGCAGTTCTTCTGCCCGGTACGGCATTTTTTCTGATGACGAAGCCCGCCGACGCCCGGAAAATGATCGATGCCGGCGTTCCGGTCGCCCTGTCGACCGACCGCAACCCGGGTTCGAGCCCGACGGAATCGCTGCCTTTCATCATGAACCTGGCCTGCCTGACGATGCGGATGTCGCCGGCCGAGGCGCTGACCGCCTGCACGATCAACGCGGCGCATGCCATCGGGCGCGCGGACCGGATCGGCAGCATCGAGGCGGGCAAGCAGGCCGACCTGGTTATTTTTGACGCTCCGAATGTCGATTACCTGCAGTATCATTACGCCGTTAACTTGACGGAAACCGTCATCAAGAACGGAGTGCCGGTTATTTTGCAGGGGAAGAGGGTTTACGCATGAAGGGGCTGCGGATCGATGCGGCCAGACTGGAGAAGGATATCCGCGAGCTGGGGCGAATCGGCCTGAACGGGCAGGGCGGCCTCAACCGGACGACGTTCACTCCGGCGGAGCTGGCTGCGAGAGAGTGGCTGAAGGCGAGGCTGGCGGAGCTTGGGCTGGACGTCCGAGTGGATGAGGCGGCCAATATTTGGGCGGTCCGGCCGGGCGGGAACGGCAAGCTCCCGCTTATCGCGTTTGGCTCGCATGTGGACACGGTGCCGAACGGAGGCAAGTATGACGGGGCGCTCGGAGTCCTGTCGGCCCTGGAGGTCATGCGTGTGCTGGAGGAGCAGGGCATAGCGACCCGGCATCCGCTGGCGCTCGTGTCGTTCAGCGCGGAGGAGCCGAATCCGTTCGGACTGTCGACGTTCGGCAGCCGAAGTGCGGCCGGGAAGCTGACCAGGCGCGACTGGGAAGATGTCAGAGACGACAGCGGAACGCTCCTGACCGATGCGCTGCGCCTGGCTGGAGGGGATCCGGACCGGTTCGGGCAGGCGCGCCGGAAGCCGGAGGAGCTGGCCGCTTTTCTCGAGGTGCATATCGAGCAGGGCAGGCGGCTGCTGGACCGCGGCGTTCCGGTCGGCATTGTGACGGCGATCACGGGCATTTACCGCGAGGAGGTGACGGTCACCGGCGTGCCGAATCACGCGGGGACGACGCTGATGCGGGATCGTACCGACGCGCTGACGGCGGCGGCCGAAGCGATTCTAGCGCTGGAGCGGGCGTGCCGGGAGCACCCGGCGGACGAGACGGTGGGAACGGTCGGCAAGCTGGTGAACGAGCCGAACGCCGCGAATATCATTCCCGGCAAGGTGAGGTTTCATCTGGAGATACGCGGGAAAACGAGGGACGACATTCAGGAAACCATCGACGCATGGGAGCGGCAGCTTGCCCGCATCGACTTGGAGAGAGGCGTGCATATCGAGCGTCGGCTGCTATTGGATCAGCATCCGGCGGCGATGGATCCTCTTGTCATCGAAACCTGTGTCATGCAGGCG
The DNA here is from genome assembly GCF_020169515.1 of Paenibacillus vietnamensis. Taxonomy (GTDB): domain Bacteria; phylum Bacillota; class Bacilli; order Paenibacillales; family Paenibacillaceae; genus Pristimantibacillus; species Pristimantibacillus vietnamensis. Next base: position 29,615 of record NZ_JAHMHW010000015.1, read on the forward strand.
GAGAAGCTTGGTTATGCTTGCTGCCGGCTTGGGAGCATGGCCGGCCATGACGCGGCGCATATGGCTTCGCTTACGCGGTCGGGCATGCTGTTCGTGCCCAGCCTGGGCGGCAAAAGCCATTGCCCGGAAGAGGAGAGCCGGACCCAGGATATCGAGAAGGCCGGCAACGTTTTGCTGCATGCTATTTTGGCGCTGGATGAGCAGTTAAGTCGTTAAGGAGGGGGAGCGGCAGCATGCAGAAAATTTATTCGGCGGATTTCGTGTTTGCCGGCGGTGCGTTCCGGAAGGACTATGCTCTTGTGGAGGAAAACGGCGTTATTTTGGAGGCGGGGCCTGCCGCGGCCGTTGCCGCTTCGTTTCCCGGCGCCGATCTGATCCGCTGGGACGGCAAAGCGATCGTGCCGGGGACGGTGAATGCGCATAACCATTCCTTTCAAAGCTTGCTGCGCGGCATCGCCATCGATAAGCCGTTTCTGGAATGGCGGGATCAGGCGCTGTACCGGTACACCCCTTTGCTTGACGAGGAAGCGGTGTATACGGGAGCGCTGCTGGCGTTTGGGGAAATGATGCGGTACGGCGTGACGTCCGTCGGCGATTTTTTTTACGTCCACAACGGCGGTACGGCGTACGATGAGGCGGTGATTCAGGCGGCGAAGGAGCTGGGCATCCGGCTTGTCTTTGCCAGAACGATGTACGATTGGTGCGGCGCTCCCTTGGCTTACAGGGAAAAGGTTCAGGAGGCGGTGAATCGGACCCGGCAGCTGGCCGTCAAATACCAGGGAGATCCGATGGTCGCGGTGCATCCGGCGCCGCACAGTCCGCACGCCGCTTCCCCGGAAATGATTAAGGCCGGCCACCGTCTTGCCCAGGAGCTGGACACTCCGTTTCATATCCATGTTGCAGAAGAAATGTTCGAGGTCGAGGAGACGCTCAGGGATTACGGCCTCCGGCCGATTCATTACCTGGATTCGCTGGGCGTTCTCGATGAGCGGATGATTGCTATACACCTGGTATGGCTGGACGACTCGGAAGTGCGTCTGATCGGCAGCCGCGGCGGCTCGCTGGCTTATTGCCCTTCGAGCAATATGTTTTTGGCGGACGGGGTGACCCGGATTCCGGATCTGATGAAGGCCGGCGTGCGGATCGCCTTGGGCACGGACGGAGCCTGCAGCAACAACCGGATCAGCGTGTTCGAGGAAATGCGGATGTGCGCTCTGCTGCAAAAGGTAACCCGCCTCGACGGCACATGCGTGTCGGCGGACGAGGTGTTCCGCATGGGGACCTCGAACGGCGCCGCAGCGTTGAGGCTGCAGACCGGCTCGCTCGAGGCCGGGAAAGCGGCGGATTTCATTGCGCTGGAACTGGGGGATCTGTCTCTGGCTCCGAAGCGCGAGCTGTTCGCAAACATGGTCTATTCCATGCAGCCGGGTGCGGTCACTCACTCCGTCATTGGCGGCCGTCCCGTCTTAAGAGACGGCAAGCTCCTCACCGTTTCCGGTCAGGAAATCGGCTCGCGGGTGGAGCGGCTGTTTGAGAGGTGGGAGGGGCTTGCCGGCAAAAAGGTCTGAATCCGGGGTGCATTTTTCAGCATTCACCCATACAGCTGCTCACGGCGGGTTTGTTGAATGAACTGTAACGGTCAAATAATTAGCTTAAACGAAGAAGAGAGCTATTTTTCTAATTTAACAGTCATCACAGCACCTTAAAGGCAGGTAAAGGGAATTTGTTAGTGGGCTTAGCTGGCTAAGCCTCTCTCATGTCCGTCACATTCTCAAACCTGCCATTTACCTGGTCTAAGCTGCATCAGTGACCGCTACTTGTAAGCCTTTAGCGCTCCTTCGGTACAGAGTCGTCTCGGCACCCCTAAAACTTAGAAACGGGAGACAAAACGGTTATCCAGATCGTTTTGTCTCCCGTTTTTATTTGAGGTTAATCGCCTCATTATGCAGCATCAATTTTGGCCGGCACCTGCTCTCAATTCGGTGGATACCGCTTGTTCCTTGTTAAAATAATGTTGTCGGTAATTGTTTACATGGCTGTAGTAATACCGTGTGATTCTCAAAATGCGTTTTAAGTTCAAGTCCTCTTTATACCAAAGGGTTTTGATCGCCTTTTTCTGTTGGAACAGCTCTTTAATTTCAGCGGATAATGCCGGATCCGTTACATATTTTTGCAGCACGGCTTTTGGCACATGTGTCCAAAGGGCTGTTTTGTCGCTGTATACGCAGTCATTGTCCTTGTTATAAACGACACGGTCGATCAGCGCAGCGATCATGTTAAGCCCTGCAGCCCTGACAAAAAAACTGCTTCTGCCAAGTCTCGGATTAATTTCGAACAACATATATTTTCCTGTTCGGATGTCATATTTCATATCGATATTGGAAAAACCGACATAACCGATCTCTTCAAGAAAGGCTTGTACTTTCTTATAAATGCCCATATCGGACCGGCTAATAATCGCAGCGTAGTTGCCAAGTGTTTTTGGCGCATATTCCTCAAGCACCGGCTGGCCGAGACACATCATTTTCACTTTCCCGTTGTCGTCGGAGAAGCTGTTGATGACACGCATCGAGCTGTCTCCGCCAGGAATAAATTCCTGTATAATTAACTTTCCTTTATAATCGGAAGTATTTATGTTTCTGACCATAGTTAAATATTCATCCTTGGACTTAAAGAAAAACACCTTCTTTTTGCCCTCAAAATGACAGTGCAAATACTCGTAGGCGTTGCTGTTTTCGGGCTTTACGACGATTGGAAACTGAAAATCCATTTGCTCCAGCGCCCTATCGCGCTCATGCGGCTCACAAACGATTGTTTTCGGATAATCCAGTCCATGTTTTTCGCATAGTTTATAAAATTTATCTTTTGTATCAAGCGTATTAAGCAAAGCCTCTGATATAAAATGGTTCGCAATAAGTCCTTTGAATTTGTCATAATGCCGCGACAACAAGGATGCATAATAATCCGAGCAAGGAATGACGACTATTTTTCTGTTCGGCTCGGCGTATTTTTCCAATATAGCAAGCAGAGCGCCCGGAAATACTTGATCATGGTCAAATTGATCGATTTGAATGAGATCAAATAGTTTGCTGTTCATCGTTGGGATTAACAGCCGGGTGCAGAGCAGCAGCGGCTTGATCTGGTAAGCCTCATGGATGAGCCTTACGTTTCCATATGCATTTTCATCGCTTCCAAGTATAATCGGAAAAAAATCGTGAGTTTTCATGTGTTCTCCTTGTTCAATGTGTTCTAAAGTAAAATTAATTCTTCTATTATACACGATTCTGCAGCACTTTGTTTTTATCCCGTCCTTAAGAGACGGCAAGCTCTTCGCCATTTCCGGCCACCATGCGGTTCATCCGTATGGTGGCTTTTGTTTTATGGCAGTTCACAATACTTTTAATTCCCTCTGCTGTTCCATTAACAAAGCTTTGGTAAGGTAGCAAGGACAAAAAAAGGACAGGAGGCGAACAGGCGATTTTTTTCAGCACGAATCCGCTAGAAATCAAATAATCCGAGGAGTGAAGGAATGAGCGCTTTGTTAAATGGTGCCGAACGGTTTCGCGTAAAATCGCGTTATTTCGTTCTCGCGCTGATGGCTGGATTAGCCTTGCTGGTTGTGATCAAGCCCGTTCTCGCGCATGACAACGATGCGGTTATAACGGGAGTCGTGTTTGCGGACCGGGACGCCGACGGCATACAGGATGCGAACGAGCCGGGAATTGCCGGAGTGGGCGTCTCTGACGGCCAAGTGTTGGACAAGACGGATGATTCGGGCAGCTATAGCCTGAAGATCGACACGCAGAGAAGGACGGGAGATATCGTGTTCGTCACCGTGCCGAGCGGTTATGGTGTGCCGGCAAACAAGGACCGGACTCCCCAGTTTTATAAGCAGCTGGGCGATGTGAAGCCCGGCGAGCAGCGTAACCAGGATTTCGCCCTTCTGAAAACGCCGGAGAGCTCTAATCCGAACTTTACATTCGCTAACCTGGCGGACGTTCATGTCGAGAAAGGGACGACGAACAACCTGGAGCGGTTCTCCGGACAGCTCTCTCAGGTGAATGCTTTAACCGAACAACCGGCATTTATAGCGGTAAGCGGCGATTTGACGAACCGCGCGACGGATGCGGAATTCCAGGATTATACGGCGGCTGCGTCAACCTCCGGCATTCCGGTATATCCGGCCGTAGGCAATCATGATGTCGCGGCGGGAACAAGCTACGGCGTCCGATTAGAGCGGTACCGCAGCTATTTGGGGCCGGAATGGTATTCATTCGATTACGGCAACCGGCATTTTGTCACGTTAGAGAACAATCTGGGCTTCGGCGAGAAAGATCAGCTGGAATGGCTGCGCCAGGACCTGGAGTTGAACGCGGGAGACAAAGAAGTGGTCGTGATCGTACACAAGCCACTGAACACGCCGCAGACGCCAAACGGGGCTAAAGCCTATATCGACCTGCTGGGGCATTATAACACGGTTCTTGTATTAATGGGACACACGCATGTGAATGATGTGGCGATTGACACGATTCCCGGCGCCGCGCATATTACAACCAACTCCAGCTCCTATACCATCGACCAGACGCCGAACGGTTTCCGTCATGTGTCGTTTAAGGGCGGAGAGGCGCAAACGCCGTTCAAAATGTACAACGTGGATCAGAGCCTAACCATCGTTCATCCTGCGAACGGCAGCAAAATCGGCCAGGACAAAGCCGAGGTGCTCGTTAACGCTTACGATACCTCTAGAGAGGTACGAGAGGTCGAATACCGGATTGACGGCGGCGCTTGGAAAAAGCTGAAGCCATCCAGCGATTTTTCGTGGACGGACGAAGCTGATTTTAAGAATGAAGCGGCGGGCAATCATCGGATTGAGGTCAAAGTGACCGATACGGCCGGAAAAAGCTGGAGTCGAACCAATGCATTTGAGGTTGTAGGCAAATCCAGCCTGCCTGTCATCCATGGAGGCAGCGATTGGCCGATGTTCCACGGCAATGCGCAGCATACCGGACAAGCAGCGGATCTTATAGAGCCCGGTCTGCGGCTGGCATGGAGCTACAGAACTCCCGGCAGCATATTGACTTCCTCGCCGGCGATCGTGGACGGCCGGGTATTTATTGGAACCAGGGACGAGAACGGAGCGGAGCATCAAGGCGTTCATGCGGTCGATCTGGAGACAGGAAATAAGCTTTGGTATTTCAAGTCCGATGCCCAGATCCAGTCCTCTCCCGCCGTCGCAAAAGGCATCGTCTACGCATCGTCGATTCGAGGCACGCTTTATGCTCTGGATGAACGAAGCGGAGAGAAGCTTTGGGAAAAAACGGTCGGAACAGCGGACGTAAGCAGAGCGTGGATGTACTACTCTCCTACAGTGGCGGAAGACGTGCTCTACCAGGCATACAGCACCGGCGGCGGCAGCGCGATCATGGCGCTTGACGCAAAGACAGGCGCCGAATTATGGAGCAAGCCGCTTGCGGGCGGCTGGATTGCGGAAAATTCACCGGTTTACGAAGACGGAAAGGTATACGTCGGCGCAGACGGAGGATGGCTGATCGTGCTGGATGCGAAGACCGGCTCCGAATTGTGGCGTAAGCAGCCGGCCGGCGGCTGGATGCATTCGATGCCGGCCGTTAAGGACGGCCGCGTATATATGGGCTATCAGGGAGGCATCCTCGTTGCGCTCGACGCGGCGACCGGCGAAGAGCTGTGGCGCTACCGCAGCCCCGACACTTCTTATATACCGGGCAATGCTACCGGTTCTTCACCTGCAATAGCTGACAATACCGTCTATATGGGTATGCCGGACGGGAATGTCGTCGCACTCGACGCGGTTAAAGGTACGCTGCTATGGAGCTACCGTACGCAGGGCGGAATTATTTCATCGGCTGCAGTCAGCGGAGATACGGTGTTCATCGGCTCCAACGACGGCAACCTGTATTCAATCGACAGAACGACCGGACAGCCTTTATCGCAATATGAGATTGGGGCTTGGGTCGCTTCTTCGCCGGCTGTTTCCGGGAATGCGCTTGTCGTCGGCGCTTTTGACGGTAATCTGTACGCCTTCACGTCCGGCGGCGAATCCGCAAAGAGATGGCCAAGAGTTACCGGTCACATCACCGAGTCGTCGACAGGGGAGCCGGTTGGCGGTGCCAAGATCGTAGCCGTCGGCCAGAACGGGGAAAGCAAGACGGTTGCTGCGAATTCCGACGGAGCATATACGATCGGATTGCTTCCGGGAACGTATACTCTGAAAGCCGAGGGCAGGGGGTATATGGACAGTCCCGCAAGCACGCTGGAGCTTGCCGATGACGGTAAGCCTCGGCAGCTCGATTTGAAAATAACCCGGATTGATCATCCGATTGCCGGCGTATCGGCTGAGCTTCCGGACTTTAATTCCGCCAGTCCAAGGCTGGACGTAGAAGACGGGGATACGTTCCACTATGCGATGAACAACCGGATACAGTCGAACGTGTCCGGTAAAATCGGGGCCAATAACACAGCCGGCACGTTCCAGCCCGGATGGCTTGCCGATGTCGCTCTCCTGGATGACGCGGCGCTTGAGACGATCGATTGGAGCGAGCTTATTCTTTCCGCGAGGATGAACGATCCGAAGGTTCCTTGGAACCGGAAAGGGGAATGGCTCACGCTTAACGATATACAGGCAGACGGCGATACGGTGCGCGCCTCCGGGACGGCGCAGATCGATGCTTCCCTGAAAGCTGCCGTCTCCTACAAAACGCTGCCCGATGCCCCGGTCGTCAAGATGACCCTCGAGCTTGAGAATACGGGTACATCTGATTTTAAAGGATACTTTCAGTATTTGCTCGATCCGGACAGCTCGGACGATACCGCTTATGTACCGGGATTAGTCAAGGAAAATCCGGGATTTGTGACTGCGGGCTGGAAGGGGAACTACGTTTATGACGGTCCGAAATCGGCCGTGAAAAGCCCCGCTCACGCGATCGCTTGGACGGAAGAACAACCGGCAGGACTGTCTGCATTCGGTTATATATTCGGAGTTTGGTTTGACGCAAGCGTCCCGGCCGGCGGAAAGCGCTCGGTCAGCTGGTACCATATCACCGATTATCCCGCCGCCGGCAGCGATGTAACGGCCAATATTGCCAAGTGGGCGTCCCGTCTGGACGTGCTTGATGATGAAGTCGAAGATCAATCACGCGCTGAAGGCATCGTGACCGATGCCGAGACAGGCTTGCCGGTTCAAGGAGCAAACGTGGAGGCAATCGGCGGGAACGGATCATCCATCGGAAGCGGATCGACTGATGCCGAGGGCCGTTATTCTATCGTATTGCCGCCGGGAGCGTATACGCTTAAAGCAACAAAACTGTCCTACAGCGCAGCAGCCGGCTCTATCGGAATCCTGGAAGGAAAGACGGCCCGACTGGACATGTCCATGAAGCCGGTCCTGGTAGATGCCGGCACCGGCAAGAAGATAGAGGGTCCCACATCCGAAGGAACGCTGCAAGACATTATTATGGAAAACCGGAAGCTGACGATGGCGATCGCCGCTGTCAGTGAGGATCCGCAGCTGTCCGGTGCGACGAAGGGCAAGCCCATCGACATCGCGGTCAAAGGCCAGCAGGATCAAACCGACTGGTTCAATCTTCCGTATCTATCACTGACGCTGCCTGCAGGAACCGAGGCGTGGCAGCAGCTATCGGTAAAGAACAGCCAGGTACAGGTGCTTGAAGTGACGGATGCCTATGCAAAAGTAAGAACTGCAGGCGTTTTTGCAGAAGATCCCGGGATCTCGGTGGAAACGACGTATACCTTAAAGGCAGATGAAGAGTGGGTTACGGCAGAGACCGTCATCAACAATTCGGCTGCAGAGCCTAAATCGGTGTGGATCGGCGACGCGATCGATTATGACGGCGCGGGGCAAAAAAGCGGAGTCTCCGGTCACGAGGTGATCACTACGCCGTATTCCGAGCCTCAGCCTTATACGCCTTCCCAGCCGTGGATCGGGATGAGCGGCAACGACGGGCAAGTCTACGGACTGATATATGACGGCGATATGAGCGGAATGACCGCATACGGGAACGGCAACTGGATGATGAGCCGCATACAGGCCGAGCTTCCGGCAGGCGGAAGCTATACGCTCGTGAGGCGCATCGCAGCGGTGCCGGGCAGCGCCTCGGAGGACCCGTTTGCCGTGCTTTCCGAGCTGTACAATCAGCAGTAATAGAAATGGCCCTTTATCCGGTTTGGGGTAGAGGGCCGTTCTGTATTCAAGACGAAAGATGAATTCAATGAGCAGAGGTGTGGCGCAGCAGTGAAAAAATGGGCTTTCCGTTGTACGGTTTTCCTTCTATGCTTCTGGATAAACGCGGTTTATTTGTCGTCTGCCGTTTTCGCGCATACGGAGAACAGCGAAGGCTACTCGAACGTGATTTTAGAAGAGGACGGCCTGCGTTATGAGCTATATATCGATTATTTTGAATTGGCGCGCGTCATTGACCTGGGGGTGAATCCCGGCGCTTCGGACGAGCAGCTGAACGCGGCTTTGAGGAAGAACGCGGGGCCCGTTTCCGGCTATTTGAACGAACATTTGAAGATCATTGCCGACGGCGTGGAAATTTCCGGCGAGCTGGCGGATACAAGTGTCGCGAAATGGAATAATGACCGCGATTATGCCCAAATCCTTTTGAATTATCCTGCATCGAGCATGGAATCGGCGGCTGTTGTGATCCGTTACAGTGTATTTTTTGACGATAACGACGAGATGCATCGAAATATATTAACCTACGGCTCAGGAGATAGTCAGGAGCAATTCGTCCTGCAGGCGAACGAAAGGGAATTTAAGGCCGGCAACGGGACGCTGCTTGGGCAGGTATTCCGGTTCCTGCAGCTGGGCTTTCACCATATTCTCATCGGTTATGATCATATTTTGTTTGTAGTTGCGCTTATGCTGGGAGCAAGGAAAATATCCGATATGCTAAAAGTAGTGACGGTGTTTACACTGGCTCACAGCGTGACCTTAGGACTTACAGCGCTTGATTTGATCCGGATTCCGGCAGAGATTGTCGAGCCGCTCATCGCACTTAGCATCGCCTACGTGGCTATCGAAAATATATTGTTTCCTGCCCCCAGGTTCCGGCTGGCCGTCGTTTTTGTGTTCGGCTTGTTTCATGGTGTCGGGTTTGCCGGCGCGCTTAATTTGACCGGTGATCTGTCATGGAAAGCGTTTGTGTCCATTCTTTCCTTTAATCTTGGAGTCGAGGCGGGACAGATCCTTGTCATTGTGCTGCTGTTTCCATTGCTGCTGGCGATCCGAAAATACAAGTGGAGTAAGATTGTACATGGAACGGCAACGGCAGGTATTTTTATATTCGGTATGATGTGGTATTTGGAGCGTTTTTTTGGAATATAAGAAAGGGGAGTTAAGGCTTCACCGCGCGCGGCGAATTGCAGCATCCTTCCACAATTCGCCGCCGAATGATGTTTAGGCTTTAATCGAGGTTTAAATGATACTCTTCTTAGTAAAAACCGTTGGCGACGTTTCTTCTCCAGCCAGCTTATTTCCTCGCGTAACATATACTTCTTTATCGAGTATGACATGGTCCAAAGTAGAGTCCTCTTCGATCACGCATTTCTGCATCAGTATGCTGTTTCTGACGACCGCTCCTTTCCCGATGCGGACTCCCCGGAACAAAATGCTGTTCTCTACCGTTCCTTCTATAATACATCCGTTAGCCACCTGTGAATTCGTAACGATAGCGCTATTTGCATATCTGGCGGGAGGTTCGTCCTTAATTTTGGTATAGATCAATCCGGGCTGGTAGAAAAGCGATTTCCAAACATCGGGGTTTAATAGCTCTCTGCTGTATTTATAATAGTTTTGGACGGAATTGATGATAGCCAAATATCCTTTGTATTCATAGCTGTACACCTTCAATGTATTCAGATTGCGGATAATGACATGCCGCACCAGATCGTAGTAGTTTTGGTTCACGCTTTTTTTGACCAGATCCATGAGCAGTTCCTTCTCAATAATGATCATACGCATGTATACCTTGTTGCTTCTTTTAGTCTGCTGGTTTTCTGTCATTCGTACGACCCGTCCATCGTCTGCTAAATCAAGCGTAATCAGATTAGCAAAATCCTCGCTGTCCTCATCCACTTCCTTGTAAATGACGGTAATATCCGCTTTTGTTCTCCGGTGGTTTTCTATCGCATCGGTATAGTCGATATTGCAGATCATATGGCTGCTTGAAACGACAACGTACTGCTCATTGCTGCGGTCAAAATATTCAAGGGAGCCGTAAAAATTTTGCAAATCGCCGTTAAAGCCCGGGGCATGGCTGTTGTTGGGAGGCAGAATGAACAGTCCCCGGTGTTTTCGATCCAGGTCCCATTCTTTTCCTGACCCCAAATGATCGATAATGGAACGGTAACTGTTGTGGGCGAGTACCGCCACATTGTTAATCCCTGAATTCACCATATTGGATAATACAAAGTCAATTAAGCGGTACCTGCCGCCGAAGGGAACCGTTGCCGTTGCCCGCGAGTACGTCAGCTCATGTAAGAGCGGCTGGTTGATGCTGAGATTGATGACGCCTAACACATTATTCATCGCAATCACTCCAATATTAATTGAGAAGAAATGACCATGTTCTCGCCGATTAAAGTGATTTCCGCCGATTCATCCGGGCTTCCGACAGATGCGCCGTCCTGGATGACGGTACCCGAGCCGATTATGGCTTTATGGATCGTAACGTTGTCCCCGATTTGGGCGTAGGGCATAATAACCGAATCTTTTATGATGCTGCCTTTACCGACATGAACACCATAAAACAATACGGAATGGTCAACTTTCCCGAATACCATACATCCTTCATTCACTAGCGAGCCGGTAACTTTGCCGGTAGAGGCGATATGATGGGGCGGCTTGTTGGGGTTTTTGGCATAAATCCGCCATTTGGGGTCATGCAGCGTAAACGGCGGATCTTCCAGAAGCAGGTCCATATGCGCCTCCCACAAGCTTTCAACGGTTCCGACATCCTTCCAGTACCCTTCAAAGCGGTAGGCATAAATCGGATTATCGCTATCCAGCATCGACGGAATAATGTCTTTGCCGAAGTCATTGCTGGACATGGGATCTTGTGCATCGTCGATTAGCTTCTTTTTCAATACGTCCCAGGTAAAAATGTAAATGCCCATGGAAGCAAGATTGTTTTTCGGCTGCTTCGGTTTTTCCTCGAACTGGGTAATCCGGTCGTCTTTGTCCACATCCATGATTCCGAATCTGCTGGCTTCCTGGATCGGCACTTCGATAACCGCGATGGTTGCGTCGGCTTTTGTTTCTTTATGCTGCTCAAGCATGAGGGCGTAATTCATTTTGTATACATGGTCACCGGAAATGACAAGTACATATTCGGGATCGTATTGTTCAAGATAATGAATATTTTGATAGATGGCATGCGCCGTTCCTTTATACCAACTGCCTCCTGTTTGTTCCATGAAAGGAGGCAGAACCGTGACTCCGCCGTGTTTACGATCCAAATCCCATGAGCTGCCGATTCCTATGTAGGAGTTCAGTACCATCGGCTGGTATTGGGTCAGCACCCCAACCGTGTGAATGCCTGAATTGCTGCAATTGCTCAAAGTAAAATCAATGATCCGGTATTTGCCGCCGAAGGGCACAGCGGGTTTTGCCAGCTTTGTGGTGAGATGGCTTAATCGTTTGCCTTCACCGCCTGCAAGCAGCATCGCTACACACTCTTGTTTCTGCACTCGGCTCTCTCCCTTCTGTGAGAAATCTCCACCGTTCATTTTAAATAGATAGAATTTTCAGATAATTTAAGCCGTTCGAACTCCTTTCTTCGATACTTGTAGGTGTAAGCGCATACATAGTTGTAGGAATTATATTACTCCGTTGGTAGTCGGAAGTCAATAAACGATGGTTTTTTGGGGGTGGTTTCTACACCGCCACTGCTTTTTTGAACGAGTCAGTAATGCATGATACGTCTCTTTATCACGCAATCCTGAAGCTGCCTATGCTTGACAAGCAACCGAATGGTTGCTTATACTCGATATATGAATTGGGATAAAGACGCTATATTCAAAGCACTTGGAGACTCGACTCGGCGGCTTATTTTAGACGAATTATCCGAACGCAACGAGATGACGTTGTATGAACTTACGGTGCGTCTCATTATGAAGCACGACCTCTCCATTTCACGTCAGGCAATAGCTAAACATCTTGCTGCATTGGAAGATGCAGGGCTTGTTATATCCCAAAAAAAGGGGAAATATCGAGTAATTATATTCAACAACGAACCGCTTAAAAATTTGCTAGAAGGATGGATAGAGTAATTCTCGCTAATATAAAAAGGAGGCAATCACATTATGAAAATCATTGTTACAAGCATATTCGTTCAAGATCAAGACAAGGCATTGAAGTTTTATACAGAAACGCTGGGTTTTGTAAAAAAGCAAGACGTTCCCGTCGGTGAATTCAGGTGGATTACGCTTGTTTCTCCCGATGAGCAAGGCGGTACCGAGCTTTTACTCGAACCGGATAACCATCCTGCCGCCAAAGAGTACCAAAAGAGGATATTTGCCGATGGCATCCCCGCAACCATGTTTGGCGTTGCAGATATTTATAAAGAGCACAAACGATTATTGGAAAACGGCGTGAAGTTTACTATAGAGCCGACAAAAATGGGCGAAGTCACAATTGCTGTGTTCGACGATACATGCGGCAACCTTATTCAGATAGCGCAGCAGTAACTTTAAAACGAGTACTTTGGTTCAACCATGAGGAGCAGTTTGCCGCCGCGGCAACTGCTCCGTATTGTTTTTATTAAGCTATTTGAATGGTACAACAAGCAAAAACATTATTGTGCTAGAGGGTACTAACGGAGTGGCATTAACCCGTACAATCTTCTCGTTGGAAGGGGTTCTATAGTCTAGGTCGAATAAGATATAACACATATGAATGATCTCTGCTCGATATGAGCATGATCGGCGATGCGAATCAGCAGGTTTGCTGGACGGGACGAATAAACTATTCGATTTACGGGGACTCCGACGCTTTCTTGCATGTTTAGGTATGGTCTACAATTCCAGATAATAGGAGTGAACGATAACGGATTATGGCACAGATCACGGAAGCCTACATCGATGCATTGGCGCCCAATGCAGCAGCCATCAAGAACGGGCGGGATTTGGTAAGGAAGAACAGCTTTCAGCGGCTTTGCCGAACGGAAGACGGAACGTTGATCTTTGGAGAATGCAAGGGGAGCGGCAAAGAGCCGTATAGTTGCTCGGCCGATTTCGTTAAGTCGGATAGTCCGACCTTCCGCTGCAGCTGCCCGAGCCGGCAGTTCCCATGTAAACATAATCTGGGTCTACTCTATGCCTACGTATCCGGGGTTCCTTTCCAGATGGAAGAGATCCCTCAGGATATCGCAGACAAGCGGGACAAGGCGGAGAAACGCGAGGAACGCAAAAAGGAAGCCGCTGCTGCCGGTGACGAGCCGGGAGTCGCAAGTAGACGGAAGACGAACCGCAGTGCGCTGATCAAAAAGATGAACGCCCAGCTAGAGGGGATCGACCTCATGGATAAGCTCGTGAAGCAGGTGATACAAGGGGGGCTAGCCGCGCTGGATGCCAAAACCGCCATTATGCTCGAGGATCAAGCCAAGCAGTTGGGTGGCTATTACATTCCAGGCATGCAGGCAGCGTTTCGCGAGCTTCTGCTTCTCGTACGCGCCAAAGGTGACCAAGAGCAGCTGTACACCGCCATGATGGATCAATTGACCATCTTACATACCTTAATTAAGCGCAGCCGTGAGTATTTGACGGCAAGAAAAGATAATGAGGGAACTATGGACACGGGTTCCCGCCTTGAGGAATGGATCGGACACGCCTGGCAACTGGCGGAGATGCGCGAACTGGGCCTCATGCGGACCAACGCAGAGTTGATGCAGCTGTCGTTCCGATCTTATACGGATGAAGCGCGAGGGGAGTACGTGGACGAAGGCTTCTGGCTTCCGCTCGGCTCCGAAGCCGCTGTCGAGATCGTCGTCACGAGGCATTATCGCCCGTTCCGCGCTGCCAAACATATCCGCGAGGACGATTCCTGCTTCGCGATCGTGCAGACAAGAGAGCTCGCCATATATCCAGGCGACCTGAATCCGCGTGTTCGCTGGGAAGACATGACGAGTCGCGAGATCGAAGCGAAGGATTACGCATTAGCCTACTCCGCAGCCAAGCGGTCCTTTTCCGACGTTATCAAGCTGGTGAAGAATCAGCTGAAGAGTCCTCTCGCGGACAAAAATCCGGTCGTACTGCTCCACTACGCGAAGCTGGGCAAGATTGAGGATACATATGTGCTGGAGGATGAGCAAGGCAAGCGGCTTGTACTGGGCAATATTGACGCCATCTCGCATCCGACGCTGCAGCTGCTGCCGATGCTGGATGCAAAGCTGTTCGCCGATCAGGAAGTACTTGTCATGTTCGAGCATCAAATGGGGAGCAGACGCCTAACGGCACAGCCGCTTGCCTTTGTCACGGACGATGCGGTCATTCGGCTACTTTACTAATTGGAGAAGAGAGGGGGTATCGTTCATGAGTATAGAAGTGTTGTATGATTTGCACCAGGATGTCAGACGTTTATTCATCGCAGGGAGTGCCGTATCAAGCGGAGATATCAGGATCAAACGGAAGCTGCCCCAGCTGGAGCAGCTGGGACAGAGCGCGCCGGTATTCAAGCGGGTGGCGGAAGCGGCATCGCGCGTGGGAGAAGGCAATGCCGAGATGGCGGCGGATGCGCTGCTGGAACTCGCCTTATTGCTCCATGCGATTCTATACACACAAGGACAGACTGACGCAGCGGGGACATTGGAACCGATCGAAACTCATACCGTGACCAATGGCAATAAAGATGTTCCAACCATTCCTTATCGACGGCTGAAGCCTTTGATCGACGCGCTGACGGATCGGGGGCCTGGTCGGCATGAGGTGATTAAGCAGGCTTACGAGGATAATATTTTCGCTGATATTCGCACTTATGTGCCTGCTGTCATTGCATTGGGGGATCCCTACTCCGAGATCGCGGACTATATGACGGATGTCGTGATCCCGTCGATGGGGACGTGCGTGCTGCCAATCCTCCACGCTAAGCTTAACCTGCAAGGCGGGCAGGCTGACGCAAGGAAGTTGATAATCATCCATAAGCTCTCCGCACAAGCATCGCATGACTTGATCGCGAAAGCGATGATGGAAGGCGCTATCCCAGTTAAGCTCGCTGCCATAGGGGCCGGTACGGGTAATCCTGACCTGGAAGACCTGCTGCATGAAATCTCTTACGATCGTAAAAAAGAAGTCCGCGCCGCGGCACTGCTTGCCGTGGCCAAAAATGGATCTGACCGCGCGGTGGAACGTCTATTCGAGGCTCTAAAGAGCAAGGATGCCGAGATCGCAGTGGAGCCTCTGAGACGCTGCAATCATTCGTACGTGGGCCAAAGGCTGGTCGAGGAAGCTTCGGTACTGTGCGATATTCTCATCGGCGGCCAGCTGGATGCTGCGAGCGTGGAGCGAATGATGGCCGTGCTTAACGCGATGGAAGGGAAGTGTGATCCCGCCATAGAAGAGTTCCTGGTCAAGCTGCTGCAGAACCAGGCATTTATCATGAAAGAGACGGAATCGATGCAAGCCTGCGCGGCTCACCTGCTGCTGGAGTTCGGTACGCCGACCGCCTTTGAGATGCTTCATGGTCTTCGGGGACGAACCAACATACTCGAATATGCATTCCGGGCAGCGCTGCGTTCCTTGCCGCGAGAAGCTGTATACGATCACTATCATGGATATTTGGCCAAGAAGCAGTCTGCAGCAGGCAAAGCGCTGCTGCGAGCCTGCCATGACATCGCTATTCCGGTAACGATAGCACTGCACGAGTTTGTGAACGATCAAGAGTTTGAGCAGCGTCCGGAGTACGATTGGGACCCTCGCTGGGTACAGCTTTTCATAGAATTAGAAGAAACCGACCTCGTGTGCAGCTTGGCCGAGCATCCGGATAAGCTCGTTATTGACTATTTACTCGGTCGGCTTCATAAGCCGAAGGCAAGAATAGGCGATCAGATGATGATCGTGATGACGTTGTTCAAGCTGGACTACAGGGATGCGCCAGAGCTCCTAATGAACTTACTGGAGCAGGCTTCGCCGCAGCAGTTCTACTATGTGACTGAGGAGCTTCGCGTTCTGATTTTGCAGCTGCCGAGCAGTTACGCGGATAGACTGCGCAAACTGGCTGAACGATTCACCTATACATCCTTCAAGGATGAGATACAAAGTCTGGCGGACAAAGTCGCCATGAAACCGATTGAAGAGAATGAAAACAAAGGAGCGGGATGGATTGCATGGATTCAAAGCTTAATGTCTTAAGGCTGCCGGCCGAGCAGCTATACTCGAACGAAATCGAAGCACTAAAGGCTGTTGACAAGGATGCCCGCCCAGCCGGGTGGCAACTGTCACCGAAGGCCGTACTTACCTACATAACAGGCGGAAGAGCTGGCGATATGGCCATTACGCCGAAGTATATCGGTCATACGCGCCTCGTCGAGATCGCGATTGCGACGCTGCTTACCGACCGAGCATTGCTGCTAATCGGCGAGCCGGGAACTGCGAAGTCGTGGCTGTCGGAAAATCTGACGGCGGCAATCCACGGTGATTCCTCGAAAGTCATTCAAGGGACAGCCGGCACGAGCGAAGAACAGATCCGGTATTCCTGGAATTATGCGATGCTGCTCGCGCATGGCCCTTCTGATGCAGCGCTGATTCGCAGCCCGATCTATCGCGCTATGGAGACAGGGGGCATTGCGCGCTTCGAAGAAATTTCTCGGTGTGCCTCCGAGGTACAGGATGCGCTTATCTCGATTCTTTCGGAAAAAACCATCTCAATTCCGGAGCTGGGGAAGGAGGTCTCAGCCGCACGCGGCTTCTCCGTGATCGCCACCGCGAATACGCGTGACCGGGGTGTCAATGAGATGTCTGCCGCCTTGAAGCGCCGCTTCAATATTCTCGTACTTCCTTCACCGGCCGATCTGGAGTCCGAGGTCGAAATCGTGCGCAAACGCATTAGCGAGCTGGCTGCCAGCTACGAGCTCGGTGCCGAGATACCGGAAGAAGATACCATGCGCAAGGTCGTCACGATCTTTCGTGAGCTTCGCAGCGGCATGACGCTGGATAGCAAAGAAAAGGTAAAGCCACCGGGAAGCGTAATCTCGACGGCGGAAGCCATCTCGCTGCTTACGAACAGCATGGCGCTGGCCGCCAGCTTTGGCAGCGGTTCCGTGCAGGATGTAGACGTTGCCGCCGGACTGCAAGGGGCGATCGTCAAGGATGATGAGAAGGACGCAATCGTCTGGAAAGAGTATTTGGAGAATGTCATGAAGAAGCGCGGCTCGGAATGGCGCGGTCTCTATCATGCCTGCCGGGAGATGAACCCGTGAGTGCGCCCGCTGCGGCGGCGGCCGGCCTCCATCGGTTCGGCGTAAGGCATCTGTCGCCGGCAGGTGCATATCACCTGTGTCGTGTTCTTGACCAGGTTCATCCGCAGCTTATTCTGGTTGAAGGCCCTTCCGATGCATCAGAGCTGATCAGCCAGATCATGCTGCCAAAGGTTGTTCCTCCGATTGCGATCATGGCCTACACCGACAGCCTGCCGGTACGGACGATCGTTTTTCCGCTGGCCTCTTATTCTCCTGAGTACCAGGCCTTTCAATGGGCAACGGAGCATGGCGTCGAAGCGAGGTTCTTCGACCTGCCTTCCGGTGCTTCTATCCTGTTGAACGAGGCGAGACGGTCGCTGTCATGCGAACAGGAAGAGGAAGGGAGCGAGCGTCGGATTCAATTCGCTGCATTTCGCCGCAGGCAGAACGCTATCTTTGATGAGATCGCACTTCTCTCAGGCGAGACCGATTACGAGAGCTATTGGGAACGAAACTACGAGCATACGGCTCGGCCTGAGGCCTACAGCAGTGCAATTCACACTTTGTCAGCGGAGATGAGGGCGCTTACGGAGGCGGAGGAGCTTGAACACGACCCGGCAGAGGCAGCTTACAACGAACTGCGCGAGGCCTATATGCGCAGGAAGATCCGAGATGCACTGGAGCGAGGCATCCCGGCACACAAGATCGTCGTCGTAACGGGCGCCCATCATACGTCAGCGATGGACTTATCACTCCCATGCCTGGAAGATGAAGAGCTTACTGCTCTTCCCGCAGTAAGTACGAAGCTGACGCTTATGCCGTATACCTACTACAAGCTCTCTAACATGTCGGGCTATGGGGCAGGCAACCTGGCTCCAGCGTATTTTGAATTATTCTGGCAGTGTCTGCAAAAGGGCGAGCTTGAAGCGCTCCCGGCCAGATATTTATCGAGTGTGGTCTCCTATATGCGGGAGGGCGGCACTTTTCGTTCGACTGCCTCGGTAATTGAAGGGGTACGCCTTGCGGAATCACTCGCTTCGCTAAGGGGTTCAAGGAAGCCTGTCTGGAGGGACATGCGCGACGCGGCCATTGTAACGCTCGGCTTTGGTGAGCTGTCCGCCGTAGCGGAACCGCTGGCCAGAGCGGATGTCGGGACAGCGATCGGTTTTTTGCCGGAGGGCGTTAGCCAGACGCCCATTCAGGACGACATGAACCGAAATTTGAAGCAGCTGAAGCTGGAGAAATATAAGACGACCGTTGCGGCCGATCTGCAGCTGGACCTGCGGGAGAATCGGCGCGTGAAGTCGGAGGACGCTGCGTTCCTGGATCTTCGGCGTTCCGTCTTCCTCAGCCGGTTGCGTTTGATGGGCATCAGCTTCGCCCGCAAGCAAAAGGATCTGAACGAGGCGGTCTGGTCTGAGCACTGGGTGTTGCGGTGGACGCCTGAGGCAGAGATTGAGATCGTCGAGTCGACTCTGCTTGGTGAGACGGTGGAAGTGGCTGCTGCATACCGGATTCGTGAGCAGCTGGAGGATAGTGCCGATATCCGAGAGGCGGCAAAAGTAATCCGGAACGCGTGGGAGTGCGGGCTGCCGGACGCGATGGAGGATGCGCGCCGAACGCTGCAGCAGATGGCAGTGGATACCGGCAATGTTCCGCAGATTGCCGGTGCTGCCCGGGAGCTTTCGGTGCTACTCAACTTCGGGGATATCAGGAAGCTGGACACCGGAATGCTTGAGCCGATCGTACAGCAGTTGTTCCTGCGCGGCACCTTATTGCTCATAGAAGCGGCCGCTTGCAGCGATGAAGCTGCCACGGAGATGATCGCAGCGATTCAGGATCTGCATGCGATCTCACAGGACCACTACGAACGTATTGACGACGAACGCTGGACGCGGCAGCTTCGTGAGCTTGCCTTCCGGGACGACCGCAATGCGCGGCTGTCCGGTTATGCATTCGCGCTGTTGATGGAGCGCAATCTGATTGAGCCGACTCGGCTGTCGCAGGAAGTCTCCCGCAGGCTGTCACCGGGCATCCCTGCGGACTTGGGAGCAGGCTGGTTCGAAGGATTATCGATGCGCAACCGGTACGCGCTGCTCTCCCGTGCGGAGCTGTGGCGTCTGCTTGATGAATACATTCAATCCTTGGATGACGAGCAGTTCAAACGATCGGTTGTTTTCCTGAGGCGGGCGTTCGGCTCGTTTCAGGCCAGCGAGAAGAACCTGATTGCCGAGACGCTTGGAGAGATCTGGGGGATCGGCGGCCTGGAGACGGGCGATCTGCTGCAGCGGGAGCTCAGCGAAGATGAAAAGGAGAAGCTGGATGCGCTTAACGAATTCGATTTTGGAGACCTTTAGCGATGACGATATCTAATAATCGTAAGCAGGAACTGACGCGCTGGCGTCTGATACTTGGCCAATCGGCGGAGCAGCAACTCGAAGGGATGAGCGGAACGGCCGCCGGCAGCTTACTGGACGACGAGCTTCGCCTAATGGACGAGGCGCTGGCAGCCATATATGATGATACAGCTGGCGGTATTGAGGTCGAAAGCGGAAGGCGTGGTGCTGGCCTCGGGCCATCTGCACCAAGGCTAGCCAAGTGGCTGGGAGATATTCGAAGGTTCTTCCCGACTGACGTCGTGTCCGTCATCCAGGCCGATGCAATCGAACGCAAAGGACTGACGCAGCTGCTGTACGAGCCGGAGACGCTAGCGCAGGTGAAGCCGGATATCCGTATGGTCGCAACGCTGATGTCGCTGAAAGGCAGAATCCCGGAGAAGACGAAGGATACGGCAAGGCAGCTGGTTAGCGCTGTTGTTGAGGAGATTAAGAAGCGGCTGGAAAACGACATCCGGCGTGCCGTCACCGGCGCCCTTAACAGGAGGAAGCATTCGCCGCTGCCTTCGTTGGCCGGCACGGACTGGAAGACGACCATTAGACGCAATTTAAAGCATTATAATCAGGAGCGTGGGATACTTATTCCCGAGCGTTTCTACTTCTTCGATCGCGCAAGGCGAAGCAAGGAATGGACAGTTATTCTCGATATCGACCAGAGCGGATCGATGGCTGATTCCGTCATTTATGCTTCGGTAACCGGATCTATATTTGCCAGCCTGCCTTCTCTGGATACCCGGGTTGTCTTGTTCGATACGGAGGTTGTGGATCTGAGCGAGCAATGCGCGAACGATCCGGTCGATATGCTGTTCGGCGTGCAGCTGGGCGGAGGAACGGATATTAACAAGTCTGTGGCCTATTGCGAGCAGTACATTGTGGAGCCTAGGAAAACCTTGTTTATCCTCATATCCGATTTGTACGAAGGCGGCAACCAGGCCCAATTGCTTCGCCGGATGGAAGCCCTGGTCGAATCAGGTGTGAAGGTGATCAGCTTGCTCGCTTTATCGGACACCGGCGTGCCTTCCTACGACGAAGGGGTTGCAAAGCGGCTGGCGAAGATGGGCATTCCCTGCTTCGGCTGTACACCGGATCTCCTGCCTGAGCTGGTAGAGGGCGCGCTAAAGGGTAATGACTTGAATGAGCTGGCGGCCAAGATTGGCGGCAGCAAAAAAGCCTGATAATTAAGGTGTTCAACCTCTCGGCTCTTGGATGGGACGCGAACCAGCCGATGGACTAGAGCATCATTTCGGCAAATCGAATCGACTAACACCTACAGGAATGTAACGGGCTAAAGAGTTGAAGAAGGTAAAACCTATCTACTAAGGATTGGATATAGCTGTTTAAGTCCAAGAATTTTGAGGTTAACCACATACGCTATAAATGAGAGGATGGTGGACAAGATGCCAAGATCATCTCACATCATTCTCTGCCGCATATTAAAGGCGATGTTGCTGCATCGCCCTTTTTAATTTGAGTAAAATAAATGATAACTCGCTAAGAAAAGTTCAAGAAGTGGTTTTGACAGGGTACGGTTATTTAGACGCCCATTGATAGCCACATGGAGGTCGATTTGTCGTGGACGACTGGTGTGAGGAGATCGCCCAAAAGAAAGAAGAAATAGATCATATTCTACTCAGGACGATTGATGAACTAAATTTAGACGCAGCATACGGAATAGTAAGGGAAACTAGCTTCAACCCTGCGGAGCTGCCGTCATGGACGATTCGTATCGGGGACTTCGAAACTGTGCTCACCCCTGCCATCATGCTGCAATATCTAAGTGAGCACAGAGACTTGAACAACGCATTAGTTCATTTTTTGTATGATCACTTTCCGTACTTCGCTAAACCGCAGCTTTAACTTGCCGGTAAATAGCAGTTTGCTGCAACATTTCTTTTGTTTGGATGTCTATTATAGCAGTCAAAATACCGGCGGATTGGTGGAGTGCTATGCGTAGCAACTTGAGATTAAAATTAATACTGCCATGTATCCAAGCATTTTTAAGTATTGTGGCACTAATAGTAGACAAGAGCTTCAATCATGGTCTCGGTGAGGGAGAAAATCAAATATGGGCCAATCTTGTCAGTAATATCGAATTTTTTATTAAGCTTTTTCTTGGATATGATGATATCGTGAACTACAATTTCAGGATAATCACGGTTCTATTGGCTATTGGTTTTTGGTATTTCATCGGTTTATCGGTTGATAAAATGATAGAGAAAGTTAAAAATAGGTCGATAGTTTAACCGAGACACGGTCGATTAGCGGCTCGAGTCGGTCATATACGGATATAGCGGACAGCAGTCGTCGAGCGCGGCTGCCTTTTTTATTCCCGGGCGACTTCCTATTCCAACAAAATCCTGCTATGATAAACACTTATTAAAGATGTTTAATAAGTCCGTTGATAGGTGTCCGAAATCGAGGTGATGTTTTTTGAGCGAAAAGCTTTCAACGCCGAAAGAAATGAAGAAAGTGATGCTGATGGGCATTCGTACAGTCCTGTTAGCTTCCGGAAGCGCTACGAAGGTCGAGCTAAGTGAAAAGCTGGGGATCAGTTTTCCGACAATCAGCAAGTTTATTACCCAGATGGAGAAGACAGGCGAACTTATGTCGGTGGGTCTCGACGACTCGAGCGGAGGAAGAAGAGCTCAGCGGTATTCGTATAATCCGGATTATCAGCTGGGCGCCACGCTGTTTTTGGAGAACACGGAAACGCAATACACGATCTATAACGTTTTGGGCGAAGTGAAGGAGAAAGGGAGCTCCTCCGGTTTTCTTCAGGACGGAATCGAGACGCTGGTTAAGCAAATCGAGTCTTTGATCGAGCGTTACCCCAGGATACGTTCGCTTGCTTTCGGTGTCCCTGGATCGGTCAATGACGGGCGGATCATCTATATTCCGGGATACGAGAAGTTTCAAAATTTTGACCTTAAAGGTTATATCGAAGCACGATTTGCGCTGCCTGTTGTCGTGGAGAACGATATGAACGCGGCTGTTTTGGGCTATTACGATAAGATGGACTACCGTGAGAACCAATCTCTGGTCTACCTGTATTTTGGCCAAAACGGACCGGGCGCCGGTATATTGGCGGGCGGCAGCGTTGTTCGGGGAAGTACGTCATTTTCGGGTGAAGTATCGTTCGTTCCGCTGTATGACGGTCAAAACTTTCAACAAGCGATCACGGACGCAGAGGGAAAGGTCACTGTTACGCACGGGGCCGTCGGGGCCGATGCCGTAAGCCGGCTGGTCACCGCGTTTGCGGCGATTTTGAACCCGAGTGAAGTGATCTTTTGCAGCGACGAAGTAACAGAGGACCTTCTGGAGGCCATCGCAGTAAGAAGTGCGTCCTATATTGCGAAGGAGCATTTGCCTAAGCTTACGGCGAGCGACTGGAAAGAAGATTACTTGCACGGATTGAAGAAGATGGGGCTGAATCTGATGATATCCGCGAGCGGCGATTGAATCTGAAAATGGGGAGCACACATTTATGGGTACGATTTTACTATTGATCATTTATTTGGCCTTTATCAGCCTCGGGCTGCCCGATTCCTTGCTCGGTGCGTCATGGCCCGTAATGCGGCCGGATTTGGGAGTACCAATCGGGATGGCAGGGGCGCTATCGATGACGGTTACCGTCGGCACGATTGTATCCAGCTTGGTAAGCGGAGCCGTTGTGCGCCGGTTCGGCACGGGACGCGTCACGCTGGCAAGCTGTATGATGACGGCCGGCGCTCTGCTGGGATTTTCGTATGCGCCATCGCTCGTTTGGCTGATCGTCTGTGCCATCCCGCTCGGGCTCGGCGGAGGGGCCGTCGATGCGGCACTCAACCATTACGTAGCTGCCCGTTACAAAGCCCATCACATGAGCTGGCTGCATTGCTTCTGGGGCGTCGGTGCGACGGCCGGTCCCATGATTATGGCCGCGTTTTTGTCGGGGAATGCGTCTTGGAGAGACGGGTATTTGGCCGTAGCCGGCATTCAGTTCGGCTTAGTGATCTTGCTTTTTGTAACGCTCCCGTTGTGGAAGAAGCCGGCTGGGATACAAAGCGCTGGCATTGGCACAGAGCAAGCGGAGGCGGAATCGCCGCTTGATAACGCCGGAACGCATAAACCGCAGCATATGAAGGGTGTCAAATATGCCTTGGCTTCGTTTTTATTCTACTGCGGGGTCGAAACAACGGTGGGCTTGTGGGGGAGCAGTTATTTGGTGAAAATGAGGGAACTTCACGCCGACGAAGCCGCTTTTTGGGTTTCGATTTATTTTGCGGGAATCACGATCGGAAGGCTGGTCACCGGATTCGTCACGTTCAAGCTGAGCAATCGGCTGCTCATTCGAGGGGGCCAGATTACGGCGCTTGCCGGTACGCTGCTTTTGCTGCTGCCGCTTCCGACCGGCTTCGCGCTGACCGGCTTGCTGATCTCGGGACTGGGACTCGCCCCGATTTTCCCATGCATGCTGCATGAGACGCCTGTCCGGTTCGGCGAAGCGCATGCCGGGCGGATTATGGGTTACCAGATGGCGGTTGCCTATACGGGAAGCACGTTGATGCCGCCGCTTCTCGGGCTGCTTGCCGGGTTCTCGACGATCGGCATATTCCCGCTCTACATCGTCATATCGGCTGCCGCCATGCTGTTATTCTCGGAACGATTGAATGTGTTTCTGCGCAGGAGGAGCGAACCTGACGACGCAATCCATTGATCCTCTGCTGAGAGCAAAATCTTTTAACTATTAAGCAATATTCGCTAGAGTATCTCAATAGTGAAGTTCGTATAATGTGAGAAGAATAGAACGAACGCTTACAAGAACCGATTCAAATTTTCGTCTGTCTAGACCGAACCTATGAATCGGTTTCTTAGTAAGCTTTGGGAAAGCGCTTACAACGGACTTTTAGAGGGGGGATAAAGGATTGAAACAGACAGCAGCGGAACGAATAGCGGTCGCGGACAGGCCCAAAGCCCGGAAGGAGCATCCCGTATTGCGGTCGATTGTCCGGCACAGACAGTTCTATTTGCTCGGTCTGCCCGGCATCCTGAGTTTCATCATCTTCAAATATTTCCCGATGTATGGCATTTTGATCGCTTTCCAGGATTATAATCCGTTTGCTGGCGTCATGAAGAGCGATTGGGTCGGCTTCGACCACTTTATCCGTCTGTTTACGGATCCGGATTTTTTCATGATCCTTCGCAATGCGCTGTTCCTCAGCTTGCTCGGGATTTGCCTGTTCCCGGCCCCGATCCTGCTGGCACTTCTGCTTAATGAGCTGCGCAGCGAATTGTACAAACGGATGGTGCAGACCGTTATTTATTTGCCCCATTTCGTATCATGGGTAATCGTCGTGAGCTTGACTTATATTTTCCTCTCCTCCGAGATCGGCTTGATCAACAAGCTGTTGCTGGCTCTGGGAGGGGAGAAGATCAACTTCCTTTTTGAAAACAAATATTTTTATCCGCTAATTATGTCACAGGATCTCTGGCGCAGCATCGGATGGGGGTCCATCATTTACATGGCGGCGATCGCCGGTGTCGACACTTCCCTGTACGACGCAGCCAAGATGGACGGAGCGGGCAGACTGAGGCAGATTTGGAACGTCACGATTCCGTCGATTATGCCGACCATCGTCATCCTGTTCATCCTGCAGCTTGGCAGCACGCTCGACGTCAACTTCGAGCAAATCTGGCTGATGCAAAATCCGCTGAACACGCATATTTCGGAAGTGTTCGAAACCTATGTGTTCAAGGTGGGAGTTGGCGGCGGCGAGTATAGCTATTCCACAGCGATCGGCATTTTCAAATCGGTTGTCGGGCTCGCGCTCATCGTTGCTGCGAATAAATTAGCCAGCCGAAGAGGGCATGAAGGTATTTGGTAAAGGGGGCAAGACGCAATGGGCATGAGATTACGGGAACGTATGTATCAGCTGACAATCGGGACGCTCCTGCTGTTCGTCTCTTTCACGATGTTATTTCCATTCCTCTATATCGCGGTGATCTCCTTCACGGACGCTGCCGCCTACGAGCCGAATGCGCTCAGCTTTTGGCCGTCCGCTTGGTCCATGGACGCCTACCGCCTTATTTTTGCCGGCGACGGCTTTCTGAACGCGTTGAATTCGTCCTTGTTCCTGACCGTGGTCGGGACGCCGATTTCCGTCATGGTCAGCTGTTCGACGGCTTACATGCTGGCCAAGCGGACGCTGCCCGGCCGCAAGGTGATGCTGAATCTCATCGTGTTCACAATGCTGTTCAGCCCGGGGCTGATCCCGAACTATTTGCTGATCAAGGAGCTGGATTTGCTGAACAGCTGGTGGGCGCTCATCTTGCCCGCAACAGCCAACGCCTGGACGCTGCTCGTTATGAAGAGCTTCTTTCAGAATATCCCTCACGAGGTCATCGAATCGGCCAAAATCGACGGCTGCGGCGAATACGCGGTGTTCTTCCGGATCGTCCTGCCTCTGTCGAAGGCGATGCTGGCCGCGTTCTCGCTGTTCGCTGCGGTAGGTTTCTGGAACACGTACTTTAACGCCATTCTGTATATATCGAATTCGGCAAAGTGGCCGTTGCAGGTGTTTCTGCAGCAGGTCGTCATGTCGTCTAGCATGGGCGAATTCATAGAAGCGTCGGTGATGCAATCGTTCAAGCAGGAGGTGCCGGCGGAGATTATCAAGATGGCCGCCGTCGTGGTAGCGACCGTACCTATCATTGTCGTATATCCGTTTCTTCAGAAGCATTTTGCCAAAGGCGTCATGATCGGTTCCGTGAAAGGCTGATTGCCGGATCAGGTTTTGGGAGTGCCATTCTCTTAACATATAGGGATCTCATAAATCTAGGGGGAAATCGCAATGAACATGAAGCATTTGTATAAAAAAGGATGGTACGTTCTGATGGCTGCGGCGCTGACAACAGTCTCCGCTTGCTCCGGATCGGACCGGCCGGACAACGCCGGGAACGCTCCGCAGCAGACGGGCGAAGGGAGCGCGGAAACGCAAGGGCCGCTCAAGCTGACCGTGCAGCTGGAGGGCTGGGGCTCGAATGTGCCCGGCGACGGCCCCGTGCTGCAGGAAATCGAGAAACGGACGAATACGGATTTGACCGTCGACTGGATCAATTATGCCGATTATGAGGATCGTTTTAACGTACAGCTTGCTTCCGGCGAAATTCCGGATATTATGGCGACCGTTATGCCGACCGGACAATTGTTTTCCCAGCAGGTGCTCAAAGGTATCAAAGCCGGCATTTTCCACGACTTGACATCTTATATTGAAGACCCCGAATTTGACAAGAAATATCCGAACCTGGCGGCTTACGACAAAAGCGTATGGGACATGCTCAGGTTTGAAGGAAAAATCTATGCGATGCCGCGTTATTTGCAGCCGATTGCGGCGAACAGTGCAATTATCATGCGCGAGGATCTGATGAAGAAGGCCGGATTGACGGAGGAGCCGAAGACGATCGAGGAGCTGGGCGACTTCCTGATCAAGATTTCGCAGGAAACCGGCGTCTACGGCATGCAGACCGCGACCAAAAATTTGGATCACGACAATTACAAGCCGCTTGCGGTCGCTTTCACGGGCGTTCAGGATTGGGGCGTCGATTCGGAAGGCAACTTCATGTACCAATCGTTTATGCCGGAGTACAACGATTTCTTGCTCTGGATGAAAAAATTGTACGATGCGAAAGCGATCGATCCCGAATTCTCGCTGGAGCAAGGAGGCTCCAAGTTCAGTGACGGCAATTCGGCGGCGATGGTCCACGTCTGGTGGAACTGGAAGCAAGGTCCGGACGAGTCTCCTTTCAGCGATGAAATGCGTGCGAAAAACCCGGACGCGAGAGCGTGGGGGCTGCTGCCTGTTCAAGGTCCGAAGGCTTATACGACGACGATCAAACCGTTCAATCGTCCGGCGCTCATCAGCTCCAAAGTGAAGAAGGAGGATATCCCTCACATTCTTCAGCTGTTTGATTATGCCGCCTCGCAGGAGCACAGCGAGCTGTCCAATAACGGGATTGAAGGCATCCACCATGAAGTGAAGGACGGCAAGATTGTGCCGAATCATGAGAAGCTGGACGCCGATGCCGTCGGTCATTGGTATGTCATGTTCCAGAACCAGCTGGAAACTGCGCAATTGCTGCTGGTGGAAGCGAAGGGGCTTGGAGTGAGCGAGAAGGATCTGGCACGCATGAAGGAAATGGGCGAGATTTCCGAGTCGAAGACGAAGGAAGCGGGACTCGGACAGCCGCAATGGTCCGTTGAATCTCCCACGTATGTCAGCAAGTGGGGCTTTTTGACGAAGGATTTGAACGATAATCGGATCAAGGTCGTTATGGGCAAAATGACGATTGAAGAGTGGAATCAATATGTAAAGGGTGTAACCGGGTCGAGAGATTACCAGAACATATTGAAGGAGATGAAGGACAGCTACTTGAGCGGCAAATAATCCTTTGTGGGACTCCTTTGATAAATGAGTCCATATCCCCCTAATACAGGGGGGCATCCGCCTATATATACTTTGTCGCTTTGTAGTAAAATTTTTATTCAGCTAGGGACAGCTAGTTTTAAATTTGCTTCCTTGGAACGGGAGACAAAACGGTTATTAAACTAGTTTTGTCTTCCGTTTTATTTGAACTGCTATAATCTAGCTTTCGCGACATGGCTGAACCCGGACAGAGGTATAAAGCGTGGAATAGCTGGATTTCCTGTATGTATTTTCGGATAGCCGGCCGATCTGGATTAAATAACTGGAATGAATGTATATAAATCTTATCGGAAGCCGTGGATTGGTTCATTGAGGCGGAATTAGATACGTCAAATCCATTTATTTACGCTCAACGGTGATATCGGAATAAATATGGACATTAAATCCATTTATTGTCATCGACATCAATCTTCGATGATCCATAAATCTATCGATTCAAGCGATTTCGCAGATCGATCCTCAGGAGGACTATGAAGTGAAAGTTGTGAATATTCATGCAAATGTGTATCGGCTGCCCCCCAGCGTGCCCTGGGAAGATGCAACGAACAAAGTGGACGGGCTGGAGTTCATCGTCGTGGAAGTGACGGCGGACAACGGAATGACCGGGACCGGGATCAGCTACACGGTCGATATCGGCGGAACGGTTATCAAGACGCTGATCGAGGACTATTTGGCCAATCTGATCATCGGCATGAACCCGCTGGACTACGAGCGGATCTGGCAGCATGTGCAAAGGCAATCCCGGCGGCTCGGCCTGGGCGTCAATTCGATGGCGATTGCCGCAATCGATACCGCGATATGGGATCTTATCGGCAAAATTCACAATCAGCCGCTCTATAAGCTGCTTGGCGGAGCGCGCGACCGGATCCCGGCCTATATTAGCGAAATCGATCTGAGAAGCGACGGAACGATCGACCAGTTGACCGACCGGGTGAAGGGTTATATCGGACAAGGCTACCGGACGGTTAAGATCAAAATCGGCAAGCCGGAGCTCGAGGAGGATATCGAAAGAATCGCGAAGGTTCAGGAATTGCTCGGACCCGGCGGCACCGTGCTCGTCGACTTGAATCAGAAGTGGAGCGCCGCGGAGGCGATACAGAAAGGCACGCGCCTGGACAAGCTTAATCTCGGCTGGATCGAAGAACCGATGCTGTATCAGGACATTCAGGGTCACCGCCAATTGAAGCAGGCGATCCGCACGCCCATCGCGCTGGGGGAAAGCATGTACAGCAAGCAGCAATTTCTCGAATATTTGAAGGCGGACGCGGTAGATATCGTGCAGGCGGACGTCGCGTTCGTAGGCGGCATTACCGAGTGGTTAAAGATCGCACATCTCGCGGACGCGTTCGGCAAGCCCGTCGCACCGCACTTCATGATGGAGCTATCCCTTCATTTGCTGTGCGGCGTACCGAACAGCTACATGCTCGAAAATGTCGTCGGAGGTTCGCTGACCGAGCTGGGCTTGCTTGAAATCCCGATCGAGGTGCGCGGCGGCATGGGCGTTCCTTCCGAGCTTCCCGGACACGGCATCGTTTTTGACCGGGACGCTTTACAGAAGCATCTGCTCGACCCCGCGGCGCTGCGGAACACCTTTGCCGGCGGAAGCAAATAAACATTAAAGGAGACTTATGCCATTATGCAAACATGGACGTCTGACGAGCAATTATTCGAGCTGATCAAAGCCGAGCTGTATACGCCGGTCGTAGGAGATATTTTGGATGTAAAAGGCCGCTACCATCAGTTCCTTCCGCAGCCGGTTCAGCCGCTGAAGGAGCAGATGGTCGTCGTAGGAAGAGCGATGCCCGTCCTGATGATCGACGTGTTCGGCGAGCAGAAGAAGCCGTTCGGCCTGCTGACCGAAGCGCTGGATCAGCTGCGTCCCGGCGAGGTATATATCGCTTCCGGCGGGGAGATGAGATGCGCGTATTGGGGGGAGCTGCTGACGGCCACCGCCAAAAAAAGAGGCGCAGCGGGCGCGATCATCAACGGCTTTCACCGGGATACGCCGATGGTTCTGGAACAGAACTGGCCTGTATTCTCGAGGGGGAGATTCGCGCAGGATTCCTCCGTCCGTACGCAGGTAGCAGACTACCGGTGCCGGATCGAAGTCGGCGGCGTATGGATCAATCCAGGCGATCTTGTATTTGCAGATCTGGACGGCGTGCTGATCATTCCGCAGGAGCTGGAGGAGGAAGTGATTACGCAAGCGCTGGAGAAGGTCCGGGGAGAGAAGGTCGTCCGCAGAGAGATCGAAAACGGCATGTCCAGCACCGAGGCTTTTCAAAAGTACGGGATTTTGTAGGAGGCCTTTATGAGGATCGTCAAATTCGAAACCTGGTGGGTGCAGCGGAACGAATGTTTATTTGACGGAAAGCGGCAAGGCAAAAGCCAAATGCCCTGGGACGTCGTCGTCGTCAAGCTGACGACGGATAACGGCATCGAGGGGATCGCCACGGCGCTGGCCGCGCGTTCGGGGGCTGTGACGGAAGCATATCTACAGGACAATATCGGTCCCATTCTTATGGGGCGGGATCCTTACGACCGGGAGGCGATCTGGCACGAGCTGTGGAATGTCGACCGCCATCTCGGCTTTTTTCCCGTCTATTTGCCTGGTCCGGTCGACGTCGCACTGTGGGATATCGCGGCCAAGGCGGCCGGATTGCCGCTCTACAAATATATGGGCGCCTGCCGGACGCAGCTTCCGGTATACGCGAGCGGGCTGTTCCACGAGACCGTCCAGCAATATGTCGATGAGGCGCTGCATTACAAATCGCTCGGGATCAACGCCTATAAGGCGCATCCTCCCGGCCCTTATCAGCTGGATATGAAAATTCATCAAGCGTTAAGGGACGCCTTGGGAGACGAGCATGTGCTCCTAACGGACCCGGTTGCGGAATACAGCCTGGACGAGGCGATAAAAGTCGGACGCCAGCTGGAGAGGCTGAACTACCTGTGGTTCGAGGAGCCGTTCCGGGATTTTGAAGTGAACAAGTACAGGCAATTGTGCGCCGCGCTGGACATTCCCGTTGCCGCGACGGAGACGACCAGGGGCTGCCATTGGGGTGTCGCGCAATCGATCGCCAATGACGCCGCGGATATCGTCAGGGCGGACGTGTCCTGGAAAAACGGGATTACGGGCACGCTGAAGATCGCCCATCTCGCGGAGGCTTTCGGCTTGCGGTGCGAGATCCATACGACGACGATGAATTATATGGATCTCGTTAATCTTCATGTGTCTTGCGCGATCCGCAACTGCGAGTACTTCGAATATTTTGTGCCGGAGGAGCAATTCCGGTTTCCGATGAAAGGGCAGCTGCCGATTGACGCGCAGGGCATGATCACGGTGCCGGAAGCGCCCGGAGTCGGAGCGGAGCTGGATTGGGAGCTCATTCACCGGCAATGCGTGTCCTATAAAATCATAGAGGAACAGGGAGGCGAAGGTTAGATGGGAAGTCCGTTTGAATTAACCGGAAAGCTGGCGCTCATTACCGGCGGCGGGACGGGTCTTGGCATGGGAATGGCCCGCGCCATCGTGAACGCCGGCGGGAAAGTCGTGCTGACAGGAAGGCGGGAGGAACAGCTGCGGTTCGCTTGCGAGGAGCTCGGCTCCGCCGCTTCCTGCATTCAACATGATATTACTCGTTTGGACACGATCCCCGGACTCGTCAGCGAGATGGAGGAACGGTTCGGACCGGTCGATATCCTGATCAACAATGCGGGCAATCATTTGAAGAAAAGCGTGGCGGAAACGAGCGACGAAGGCTTCGCGGAGGTGCTGATGACCCATGTGCAGGGAGGGTTCGCCCTGACGCGGGAGTTTGCAGGCCGAATGGTTGCTCGGCAGTCGGGAGCGATTCTGTTCGTGAGCTCCATGGCAGCCATTATGGGTGTTCCGAACGTCATCGCCTATACCGCGGCCAAAACGGCGATAAGCGGCATGGTGAGGGGCCTCGCCAGCGAGCTTTCCCCTCACGGAGTAAGGGTAAATGCCATCGTTCCGGGTTGGATCGAGAGCGATATGACGAACAAGGCGTTCGCCGGCGATCCGGAGCGGGCCAGAAAAATTCTCTCCCGGACCCCGATGGGCCGTCTCGGCAGCCCCGAAGACATCGGCAACGCGGCCGTCTATTTATGCTCGCCGGCGGCGCGTTTTGTCACGGGCGTGGATTTGCGTATCGACGGCGGGGCGGGAATCGGATTTTGAGGAGCATGACCGCATACAAAACGGCCGGAATAATCCCGAGAAAAATCGGATTCATCATGAAACGCGTTGCCACGGTCTCCCCGAATTCCAAATGAGCCTGCCAGCTCGGGGGCAAAAATGCCGTTGCATAAATAACGCCCCCGACAGGCAGCAAAAACGTCCGGTAGCCCACAGGGAAGATTTGGGATAAGCCGAGAACTGCGGCCAGCAGCCATAACGTAGCTTTCATGTAGATTCCCGCATAAAACAGCATAATGACAAGCGTATCGAACCGTTCGAAGACGTCCGCAATCTGGATCAGCTGAACGGTTTGCAGCAGCGGAACGGTGCTGATGTCTGTAAATTGATGCCCCAGCACCGAAATATTGATCACGCTGGTGATCAGGATAACAAAGCCTGCCGTAAAATAGGCCCGTAACGAAGCTTTTGATACGCCTGCCTTGTCCGCTGCATATTTCCAGAAGATAAGAAAGATCATCATTTGGCCAAAAGGGAACCAGAGCGACTCCGAGCTTTCCAGCAGGATCGGACGGACCCCGTTTTCCATAACGGGGAGCAGGCGCTTCCAGTGGACGAGCCCGGAGACGAAGGTCATGGCGATCAATATCAAGTAGAAGAATAAAACGCCTGCCACGATAAACTCCGCCAGCCGGAAAAAAATCTCGATTCCTTTCTTTAGCGCATATACGGAGAGCGCGACCATCACGAGCATAATAAGGGAAATCGGGGTCCGGGGAAGAATGGTCAGGACGGTCAGATCCCCAAAGTCCCGCAAATTCCGCATGGACTCGTAAATAAACAGAAGCACATAAAACAGGGCCAGCGCTTTTCCGGCAACCGTACCGAAATAGTGGATAAACAGCTCATTTAAGTTTTTGTCCGGTTCCTTTCGATGAATGGCCAAAAACATCAGGAGCAGCAAGCAGCCGAGCAGCATATTGCAGATCACGACGATCCAGGCGTTCTGCCCGGTCCTGATGCCGATTTCAAATAAAGGAGTGCTCCCGATTTGAAACAGGATAATCATCGCGGCCAATTGATGCTTGCTGATTCTCTCCATGTTCCTGCCTCCAGTCTCAATCTTATGTTCAAATATAAGAAAGTATAAATTTTAACCCTTATACGATGCTTATATTTCACCGCGAAACGAACTTATGCCGCAAAGACGGCGTCAGTCGTTTACGCTAGCTGAAATTTTCGAGAACGAGTCATTGATCATGCCGGTCCGGCGAATAGCTACCCGTACCCCAACATCCAATTTGATCTTCGCGAATTCCTGCTCCCAGCTCTTCCCCAGCTGCTTCCATTCTTGCGGATATTTGCGGTGGAAGGCGTCGCCGAAGCCGAGAACGTCTGCCTGCATCCCCGCGACGGCCCGATACGATTGCTCGACATCGGCTTTGATCTTCTGCTGGATATATCCGTTTAATTCCTTGATCGTTTCAGGCTTTTTTAAATCCAGGCTGCAAGGCGTTTCGTATAAGCTGCCTTTCGCCTCGATCTCGACGGACATCGTTAGCTGGCCGTTCGACAAGCTCGGCTTCAGCTTCGTCCGGGAGCTTTCCACGAAAAAAGAAGAGAGCTGCCCGTCCGCGCCGTCCCCTTTGCAGGGGAAAGTTACGATCGTGTTTTTCATGCGGTTTGTCATCCAGGCAATGCCGAAGCTTTCCTTCAGGCTTAACCAGCCCGTGAACCGGTTCTGCTTAAATACGCCGATTCTGCTTAACTTCAGGACGGCGGAGCTTCGTGTTTTCTTAAGCGCGTCCAGAGATTTTTGATTTTCCTGCACTCCCGAAACTTTAATTTCCGACAAGGTGGCGCTTTGCGAAGGATTGGTGACGGAGGAAATAAATTCGTGTAGCCTCGACGGGGCCAGATTCGATTGCCGGCCGCCCTGTCCGCTCAGCAGGCTGGAGATCAAAATGCCAGGAACGGGATCCATCGTCGTCAGCACCTCCAGGACGTCCTGCCCTTGTCCCTCCGTGACGAGAATATATGCATTTTCCCTCGTTTCATTGCTTCTCAGATATGTGTCCAGAATTTGATCGACTCCGTAAGTAGCGGCACGCCTGCCCAGGATGATGACGCGGGTATGGGCGAAGAAGAGGCGGCGGGGCGTTTCGAAATCCTTCTTCTGGCTGGCTTCCCCGATCGTCCTTCCTTTCGACGAGAAGACGGTAACCGGCGCTTCGCTGCCGCCTCCGCCTGACGCTCCCTGCGACGTCCGCGGGATGATGACCTGGTAAGTGACCGTCCACTGATTGGCTTCGTCCAAATCATAAGCGACCGCGCTTACGATGCCTAACCGGTTCAGCTCGGTCTGGTTCCAGCAGCCGCCGGCAAGCATGGAAACGAGGAAGCATAAGAGCAGTATTCCGAGTCGCTTCATTTCCTCTCTCCTTTAAGCAGTCAGGTCTTCCTTTCGCTTTCGTCGCCGGACCGGTCAGGCCGCGGCTTCGGTTTTTGCCGGACGATGCTGCCTTTTTTTGAGATGAGCCGGGGTCTGGTGATCATCATCCACCACGGGGCCCGGAATACGCTGTCTTTTAAATTGCCGGGCACAAGCGGAGCCACCGGAGCGA
The DNA here is from genome assembly GCF_020169515.1 of Paenibacillus vietnamensis. Classification (GTDB taxonomy): domain Bacteria; phylum Bacillota; class Bacilli; order Paenibacillales; family Paenibacillaceae; genus Pristimantibacillus; species Pristimantibacillus vietnamensis. Next base: position 64,709 of record NZ_JAHMHW010000015.1, read on the forward strand.
GGTATGGAACGCCGAAGGAGCGGATGCTCAGCATATGGATGATCAGAAACAGCAGTCCGGACATAATGCCGAAAAAACCCATCGTCGCCGCCAGAAACATCAGCACGAAACGAATCAGCCGTGCAGCGATTGCGATATTAAACGCCGGTACGACGAAGCTGGATATCGCCGTAAAAGCTACTACAATAACCATTGCCGCCGATACGAGGCCTGCTTCCACGGCCGCCTGCCCCAGAACGAGTGCCCCTACAATCGAGATCGCAGAACCGATTGCCCTTGGCAGCCGGACTCCGGCTTCCCTAAGCACCTCAAAGGTGACTTCCATCATTAACGCTTCGAAGAAGGCGGGAAAAGGAATGCCTTCCCTTTGCGCCGCAAGGCTGACCAGAAGGGTCGTCGGGATCATTTCCTGATGATAAGTTGTGACGGCAATATAAATGGACGGAAGCACCATCGAGATCGTAAAGGCGCATATGCGCAAAATTCTCAAAAAGGAAGAAATATCAAATCGTTGATAATAGTCCTCGCTGGCAATAAAAAATTTAAAAAAGGTAATCGGAAGCAGCAGCACAAACGGCGTCCCGTCCACTAACAGGGCAACCTGGCCTTCCAGCAGGGCGGCCGCGACGCTGTCCGGACGCTCCGTATTAATCATCGTCGGAAACGGAGTGAAGGTTTTATCCTGGATGAATTCCTCCAGGTAGCCGCTCTCCAATATGCTGTCCGTGTCGATGCGGTCAAGCCGTTCCAGCACCTCGCCCACCACGGTATCGTCGGCGATTCCGTTAATGTACATGACGCTGACGTCGGTCCGGGTGATGCGTCCGATTTTGCGGTCGATTTTCCATAGACGGGGGCTTTTGATTTTTCGCCGGAGAAGGGCTACGTTGGTGCCGATATTTTCGGTAAACCCTTCCTTTGGACCGCGGATAACGGTTTGGGTCGCCGGCTCTTCGACGCCTCTTTGCTCCCATTTGGAGGAGCTTGCGGAAATGCCGTGCTGCCAGCCTTCGGCGAGAATGACGGTATGCCCGCCGTATAAGGTGGACATTAAGTCCGTAAAGGTATGTATGGTGTTTGTGCTTCCGACGGTCAAAACCCGGTCCTTGACGAAGGCGAAAGAATCGATGCCGCCCGGTTGTCCGGCTGCCGCCGCATCCGCCTCCTGCATTAACGGCTTTACGATATTTTCATTGACGATAAAAGAATCCGTCAGGCCGTCGATGAACACGACGGCGAACGTCATGCCGCCGAGCCCGTGAAAGCTTCGAACGGTGAAATCCGAGCTGTTGCCCGTCAGCGATGCAATGGTTTCCGTATTTTGCACGAGGCTTGCCGAAAGCTTCTCCGGCAGCAGAAGGTCCGTTTGCGCATGCTGCTGCGGATACTCCCGTTTTTTTGCTAACCGCTTCATGAATTTGTACATGATCAATGTCCGCCTTGGCTACAGGTATAACCAGTATTTTCCCACGGAAGCGCCGGATTATTCCTTTTTTTCCGAACCGCACGATTGCTGACCGGCGCCAATATTCCCCGGACCCGTGCTATAATGTAAGAAAAGCGTTGAAGCAAATACGGCTGAAATTGAGGTGGGGAACGATGGCATACATGGTACCGGAGGCGATCCGGACGAGCGCGGCGGCGGGGGAACGGTTATTGTACCGGGCGCTGAAGGAGCATTTGCCAAGCGATTATGTCGTCTATTTCGAGCCGGAAATCGACGGAGAACGGCCTTCGTTCGTCATTATAGGTCCCGATCTGGGCTTGGTCGTTCTGGAGGTGCTGGACTATACGAGGTCCGCACTCATCGAAGCCGGCCGTGAGGAATGGCAGGTATACACGGCGGCCGGACAGCTGGAAGCCGTCATGAACCCGTACCGGCAGGCAAGAGCAAGCGTACGGCATGTTGCGGACCGGCTTAAGCGGGATGAGCGGCTCACGCTGGCGAAGGGCAAGCTCCAAGGGCAGCTGAAGTTCCCGCACGGCTTCGGGACGGTATTCCCAAGGATGAAGCGGAAAGACTTTCGCGAAGCGGATCTGTACGAGGTGATCCCGGAGGCCTTCGTGCTGTGCCGCGACGAGATCGATCCCGAGGAGGACGGATTTTCCGCCGATGCGCTTATCGAGAGGATCCATGGCATGTTCGAGTCGTGGCGGCGCACGCGGTATATTTTAACGAAGGAAGATATTTCGGCGGTCCGCAGCCACCTCGTGCCCGAGGTTCGGCTGAGCACCGAATTCCGGCGTCCGGCGGGCGGGCAGGAGCAGCTCGTCTTGTCGATGCAGCCGGTTAAGGAGCTCGATCTGCATCAGGAAACGATTGCGAAGCAGCTCGGCGACCGCCATCGCCTGATCCGCGGCGTCGCCGGCAGCGGCAAAACGCTTGTGCTGGCCACCCGTGCGAATATGCTCGCGAAGCATTATCCGGATTGGCGCATTCTCGTGTTATGCAGCAGCATCCCGTTGTCGCAAAGCCTCAAGCAGACGATCGGCCGGATGATGGACGAGCCGGAGGATCTGCTGGACTGGATCAGGCTGGCGGAGCAGAAGGAAGGAAAACCACTGAAGAACAACGTGGAGGTGTACAACTTCCATGAATGGCTGAGGAAAGCGCTGAACGCGCGGGATACGGACATTCCGATGCTGATCGGCAAGCTGGAGCGGAAGGAAGCGATTCTTCCGGCCTACGAAGCGATTCTGATCGACGAGGGCCAGGATTTTCAGCCGGGCTGGCTGAAGCTGCTTAGTCTGCTGCTCAACCCGTCTACGCAAAATCTGCTGCTGGTGGAGGACCGGGCGCAGTCGTACATGAAGCGGAAATCGAGCCTGCTGAAGGAAACGGGCCTGGATTTCCGGGGAAGGTCGCGCGTCCTCTCGGTGAACTACCGCAATACCGCCCAGATCGCCCGGTTCGCGTGGGATTTTTACCGGAAGCATTCCCTTATGCAGGGCAGGGTGCTGTACGGCTCGGTAAAGGGGATGGAAATTATTCCCCCTCAAAGCGCGAAGAGAAACGGTCCGGAGCCTTCGGTCTTGCGCTGCGGCAGCTTCCAGGAAGAGCTGCGCGGCGTCATCCGGCAAATCGAATATTTGCATAATGAGCATAAGGTGCCGTTTTCCGATATGGCGATTTTGTACCGGGTCAAAGACAATTACCATTCTTCCTTTGCCGACGGGATCCGCAGGGCGCTGAACGCTCAGGGGCTTCCGTTTCAGTGGCTCACCGAAGAGAGCGGCACGGCTCAGAATGAGCTGACCTCCATCGGTGCGCTTAACGTGTCGGAGATCGAGGGAGCGAAGGGGCTCGATTTCCGGGCGGTGTTCATCGTTAATGCCGAGAACATGCCTTTTTCGCTGGAAGAGGTGGAGGAGCGCGAGGTATCGCTGTTCTATGTCGCCATGACCCGCGCGCTGGAGTGGCTGCATATTTCGTACAGCGGCGATTCGCGATATACGCTTTACCTGGACGAGGTGCGGCAGGAGCAGGCTGAGCCTCAGCGGACGGACAAGCTGCTCGGATAAAATCGGTCAGAAAGAGAGGTGTTACAGGGCGAACGGCCTTGTGCGCCTCTTTTTTATTACCTTCTGCACCGGTTTTTGGAAATTTTTTCTTTGTCGATCCTGCTTCCATACATTTATAATGGACTCAGAATATTCCAATAACCTGCGGGAGGCGATCCATGTTGAAAATGTTGTTCACGGTTGATGTAGAGGATTGGTTTTGCAGCCCGGATCTGCCGCTTTCGGAATGGGAGACTTGCCCGATCCGGCTGGAGAGGCCGACGCACCGGCTGCTGGATCTGCTGGACGAACATGGAGCGGAGGGAACCTTCTTCGTGCTCGGATGGATCGCGGAGAAAAGGCCTGAGCTGGTCAAGGAGATCCACAGAAGAGGGCATGAAATCGCCTCGCACGGCTACGCCCATCGGCTGGTTCACCGGCAAACCCCGCAGGAATTCAAGCAGGATATCAAACATTCGAAGGAGATGCTGGAGCAGCTGACGGGAACCGAGGTCCGCGGCTACCGGGCGCCATGCTTCTCGATGACGGATTGGGGGCTCGAGCTGCTGGGGGAGGAAGGCTTCGCTTACGATTCCAGCATCATGCCGAATTCGTTTAATCCGGACGGTTCAAGAGTCGAGCTGACCAAGGATGCACCGCCTTCTTTTCCAATCGACAAAAGCCTGTGGGAGATCCCGCTTCCTTCGTATCGCGCAGGCGGAATGAAAATTCCGTGGGGCGGGGGAGGGTATTTTCGCCTGTATCCGTATCGTCTCTTTCGCACCGGGGCGGAGAAGCTGATGCGTCAAAATGGCTCCTTCGTCTTCTATATCCATCCGTATGACCTCGATCGCGATCAGCCCCGCAAGCTCGGAACGACTTGGGCTAACGTCATTAGAAGGTATTACGGCTTGGGCGATACAAACCGCAAGCTCGGGCGGCTGCTGTCCGACTACTCCTGTACGTCGATCCGCCGCCAATATCCGCACATAGGGGAGCTGGCCGCATGCGAATGAAAGCCGAAATCGTGCGGAGCCGCCGGCTGCTCGAGGGTGCCGCTTACCTGTTCGGACAAGAAGCGGGCGTGAAGCTGGATGGATGGCAGGCTCCGGATGAAGAAGTTTGGGAAGGGCTCGCGGCGGGTGGAGCGGTTACGCCGGAGCGGCGGCTTGCGGATACGGCGTTCGGGTATACCTGTTACGAATATTACCGGCAGCTGCATGCACCGGGCTTCTTTGACGTTTTGCTGCTGCGGGAAGCCGAAGGCCGGGTCAAAATAGCCGACATCTGCTGCGGTGGAGGAGCCACGATCCATGCGCTGATTGGCGGCGAAGAGAGGGAGCTCGTCAGCGGAATCGACGAGAGCGAAGCTCAAATCGGCTTGCTCCAAGAGTTGTTAGGCCGTGGATCGCAGGTGCTCGTCAGCGGAAAAGAAGCTGTTCAAGCTCAGAATGGCTTGCTTCAAGCATTGATTGGCGAAGGGGCGGCTGAAAAGGGCCGGGTGTCTGCGATAACGGGCGACGCCCACCAATTGCCCTGGGGAGACGCGGCCTTTGACATGGCGGTATGCCGGACGGCGCTGCAATACTTGGACGTCGGACGGGCACTGGCCGAAATGCACCGTATTCTGGCTCCGCAGGGAAAGCTGTTTCTGCTCGTCCACGGTTCGGGTTACGGGCTGGATTACATGCTGGCGCGCAAGGGACTGTTCCGTCTAAAAACGTATGCCTTTTTGGCGCATAAGCTATCCGCGCGGCAAAGGCCGGCTGCCCCTTTTCTCCGCTCGCAGTCGCGTTTTTTGACGATGCGGGGCTTGGAGGCTTCGCTGCGGCAGGCGGGCTTCAGCGAGATACAGCTGCATACGGAGCCGAGGCGCGGGGTATTCGGTTTGTTTCCCGTCTACTTCGCCGCGGTAGCAACAAAATGATATTAACCGCCGTACTACATCATTGAGCCAGGAGTGTATTCGGGAATGACAAAGAAACAAGTGATTTACAGTACAATTTGCTCTCTCGTTATTGCTGCTGCATTGGATTTGGGACTATTTGCAGTTCTAGGGGCGCTTCTAATGCTGCAGACCCCTGATGATTTCGATTCCATAAATTCAAACAATTATTTTGTCGTCATTCATTATCAGTTTGTTTGGTATCACTATCTAATCGAAGTGGCTGCTGTATTTGGAATGTTCGCCGTCGCAGCGTTTTTTCTAAATAGAAAACATAGATGGAAATAGAAGCGAAGCCGGGGCTGTCTCAAAGGTCATGAAGCGACCGGGGAGTCGGCTCCGTTTTTTATGGTCTGGCGGGTCCAAATGCGGCAAATTCCATGTTTCAGCCCGTGCGCCGGAAGTGGAGGCTTTTTTAATGGACAAGAACGAGGCTTAGAGCCTCTATTGCGCAATTTCCACATTCAAACGGTCATCACGGCGCTTTAAAGCCATGCTCATAAAGAAAGCGCACCCTTCCACCTGACCTAAACGACACTGCTGTCCGATAGCAACCGATACTTGCTGCTTCGTCATTCCAAGCGGCGATTATGACCGTTACCTTACCAAAGCACATACTACCACACGAAACGGCCGGCGGGTACAAGAAGGCTTCCCCAAAGAAACTGCAGACAAGGCCGCAATATCCGTTTCCACAGCAGACTCGCTGGGTAATAGATTAAGCAGCGCCAAAGCGGAGCTACTACGTATTCGACGATAAAACGGATGAAGGGCTCGGCTGCATGCTTCCACAGCCAGACGACCGGAGGCGAGATGATGTTGGACCAGACCAAGTCCAGCAGACGAACCGGCAAATAAAACGGCATGTATACAATAAAGGCGATTCCCCTCAGCGCATACTTCACAACGGCATTCAACCCGAACCCGCGCAACAAGCACACAACCTTTCTTCCAAGCGAGATCAACTCCTCAAGTATACCGGAATCGGAGCGAAATGGAATGAGGTGCCGGTACGAATATCCGTGATCCATTTGTCTGGAATGTACTTTACACATCGGAATGAATGGAGCTTGAGGAGAAGGCGTGCTCTGCTGCAGCTTTTACAGCAAAAACCGGAAAAATTGCAGCATTTCCAGACGATAGGAGCAATCCGATGCATAAAGTGCAGCGGAAGCAGCCGGACAGCGCGCCATGCCAGGTATCCGCTTCACAAATTGCAGCAGAGGCGGCGAGGGCCGAGCCTGCCTTTCTTTGATCGGCCGCTAGCTTATCGTGTACAATAAGGCTAGGCGAGAGGAGGCTCCGAGATGCACTTTTATATCACGTTTATTATGAATGTCAGTATGCTCATTACCTGCGCCTATCTTTTTAATCTCGTCTATAAACATATTCTCAAAAATGCATCTTACATAACGAAGCAGCTTCTGCTAGTGGTCACGTTTATTTTCACGGGCTGGCTGGCGATGATATTCGGTGTGCAGCTGCCGGACGGCCCGGTCTTCGACTTGCGGGCGGTTCCGATTATCGTAGCGTCGCTTTTGTTCAACAAGCCGCGGTATGCTCTGATGATCGGGCTTGGCATCGCAGCTTCCCGCTTTGCCGTCAACGGCATGACGGCTAACGCAATGACCGGATCGATCAACATCGCCATAATGGGCATAATTGCCGCGGGATTGATTGCTCTTTACAAGCGAAAGAAGCTTTGGACCTATAGGCTGAAGGCAACGATATCCTTGCTCTCCGTCAATATTGTCCAAGTTACCGGCATCGCTTTGTTCGGAGCGCTCCGGCGCGACGTCTATCTCACTCAAATTATGCCGTACACGCTGCCTTTAGCCGTGCTGCTGGGCGCTTTTTTTCTGTTTATTATCCACGATTTCTACAAGGAGCAGCTGCGCGCGCAGGAACTGCGCGACATGAACCGGACGCTCATCCTGCAGACGTTGGAGCTGCTGGAGGCGAAGCGGGAGCTGGAGGAACGCGCGCGGCAGCTGGCGAAGGCTTCCCAGTACAAATCGGATTTTATGTACAATATGTCGCATGAGCTGAGAACGCCTTTGAACAGCATCATTCTGTTATCCCAGCTGATCCGCGAGAACGAGTGGGAGCGGGAGGAGCTCAGCGAGAACGGCCAATACGCGGATATCATTCATACGTCGAGCACCGAGCTGCTGCGCATCATCAATGACATTCTGGATCTTTCCAAGGTTGAGGCGGGCAAAATGGACATCGAATGGGGGCAAGCCGCCACCCGAGACCTGACTCAGCTGCTTTATCATCAGTTGTACCCGATAGCGGCGAAGAAGGGGCTCGCCTTCGTGGTAGAGATCGGTCAGGAGGTGCCCGAGGTTATTTATACGGACGGTCTCCGGCTCGCTCAAATTTTGCGCAACCTGTTATCCAACGCGGTAAAATTTACCGAACAGGGCAGCGTCTCCTTAAAGCTGTCCATGGACCAAACGACCGGCTGGTTTCTGTTTGAGGTGGAGGATACCGGCATCGGCATCGACGAAGCGAACCGGCAGCTGGTATTCGAGGCGTTCCAGCAGGAGGACGGCGCCGTCAGCCGGAAATACGAAGGGACCGGACTTGGGCTTGCGATCAGCCTGCAGCTGGCCAGGCTGCTTGGCGGGGATCTGACCCTCGCAAGCGAGAAGGGCAAGGGCAGCTTGTTTACCCTGAAGCTGCCGGCCGGCCTGCAGACCGAGGAGAGTAAGTAATTTGAGCATGCTCACCGGACCACCGGACTGTAGTTCCGTTATTTCGTGGAAAAAGTATGTTTATAACCGGTTTGCGGACCACAGATCCGCAATCGCGCACCTTTGGACTCATTTTTGACCACAAACCGATCCTCCGCGGAGCTAACAAATCCGCCAAAGCCGCATAGTTGCGGCTTTTTTGCGTTCATATGCTTCAAAGCCGCGAACCTCAATCCAAACCTGTCAGGCACAAGCGATTCGTCCAGAAAACGGCTGGATCGCGTATTTGTGCATGCTATGGAGGAATGGACAATTGAACGGCCGTCGCTCCGGAAGGTAAGATGGCGGTACAAGAAACGAAGGAGGGGCGCAGCGATGGCAGATACGCTCGATCAATTAAGTAAAGGCACCACACCGGCATCCGTCCGAATCCCCAAAGCGAAAGAGAATCTTTATCTCGCTAATATGCGCAAGCATTGGATGCTTTATATCATGATCCTGCCCGGCATCATTTATTATCTTGTTTTCAAATACGTTCCGCTGGCAGGAAGCGCAATCGCGTTTCAGGATTTTCAGATCATGAAGGGCATGATGAGCAGCCCCTGGGTCGGGCTGGACAATTTCAAGTTTATTTTTACGTATCAGGATTTTTACCTTGTATTAAGAAACACCGCGACGATCGCGCTGTACCATCTCGTATTCGGATTTCCGGCGCCGATCATTCTCGCGCTTCTGTTCAATGAAGTCAGACTGATGCTGGCCAAGCGGGTCGTGCAAAGCTTGTTTTATCTGCCGCACTTCCTGTCCTGGGTCGTTGTCGGCGGCATCGTGTTCGAGCTGCTGGCAAGTGAAGGCGCCTTCAATATGATCAGGGGCTGGCTCGGGATGGAGCCGATTCTGTTTATGCAGGAGCAGCGGTATTTCCGGTCCATCGTCGTCATTTCGGCGATCTGGAAGGATGTGGGCTGGGGGACGATCATCTATTTGGCCGCGATTGCCGGCATTAACCCGAATTTGTACGAAGCGGCCGTCATGGACGGCGCGAACCGGTGGAAGCAGACGCTGCATATTACGCTGCCGACGATGTTTCCGACTATTCTCGTGCTGTTTCTGCTTAATATCGGCAACTTCCTGGAGCTCGGCTTCGACCAGATTTACAACTTGCTCACTCCGATGACCTACTCGGTCGGGGATATCATCGAGACATACGTGTACCGGGCAGGGGTTCTGCAGGGACAATACAGCGTAACGACGGCGATCGGCTTGTTCCAGTCGGTGATCGGGTTCGCGCTGCTGTGGATCTTTAACCGGATGGCGCGTAAGTCGGAACAGGGGTTGTGGTAAATGAAGCAGACAAACGGCGAAAAAACATTCCAGCTGTTCAACTACGTCTTTCTATTCGCGGCTGCGGCCACGATGCTGCTGCCCTTGCTGCAGCTGCTGGCCGTGTCCCTCAGCTCGCCGGTCGCGGCCGATTCCAAGCGGGTGTTCCTGCTGCCGGTCGAGTTCACGACCGCTTCCTGGACGCACATTTTAGGGAATGAAGGGCTATGGACCGCCTTCGGCATTACAGTGTACATTACGGTGGCGGGCACGCTCGTCAGCATGCTGTTCTCGGTGCTGACGGCCTATCCGCTGGCGCATAAGGAGTTTCTTCTCCGCAAGCCGGTTATGCTGGGCATTGTCATTACGATGATTTTTAACGCTCCGATGATTCCGTTCTTCCTGACCGTACGCGAGCTGGGCATGATGAACTCGCTTTGGTCGCTGATTTTGCCTGGGGCGATCGGAACGTTTAACATGATTATTATCCGGACCTTCTTCATGGGCTTGCCGAAGGAGCTGGACGATTCGGCCAAAATAGACGGCTGCAGCGACTTCGGCATCCTATTCCGGATTTATCTGCCGCTTTCGAAGCCGGTGCTTGCGACAGTCAGCTTGTTTTATGCGGTAGGGTATTGGAATACGTTTCAGCGGGCGGTGCTCTTTATCCGCGATCCGGAGAAATGGCCGCTGCAGACGAAGCTGCGGGCTTACTTGACGTCGCCGGAGGAATTGGCTGCAGTCAATCTCGTGCTAGGGGATTACGATTTCAATACGACAACGTTGAAAGCGGCAACTATTCTGTTCGCCACGATTCCGATTATTCTGGTTTATCCTTACTTGCAGAAATATTTCGTGAAAGGCTCGATGCTCGGATCGCTTAAGGAGTAGCGGCCGGGCGGAATGCGCCGCAGGGTATGAAGCCGGCATGCCGGCTTAATATATCGCTTTTAACAAAAAAGGGGAGGCATCACGCATGTTGAGACAATGGATTGCAAAACCGGCCAAAACGGCCGCACTGGTGTCGCTGGTTGCCGTTACGGTGTTTACGGGCTGCTCGAGCTCGGGGAAAACGCCTGAAGCGGAAAGCGGGAAAGAGACCGAGTCCGGCTCCGTCACCGTCAAGGTGTTCAAGAGCCATATGGGAGTGGGGACAATCCCGGACCGCAATAACGATCATGTCAAGTATGTCGAAGAGAAGACCGGTGTCGTGTACGAATTGGTGACGACGCCTCCCGGCTCGGAGCCGACGGAATTTTTGAATTTGATGATCGCATCCGACGATCTGCCGGACATTCTCCGTCCGATCGGAGGCATCGAGCAGACGCTGATCAAGCAGGGCGGCGCTTTGCCGCTGGACGATCTGCTGCCGCAATACGCGCCTAACGTGTGGAAGAACATCCCGCAGGAAGCTTGGGATATCGTACGCTCCGCTTCTCCGGACGGCCACATTTATTATGTGCCTAAGGTGTTCCTTGTGCCGGAGCGCGCTCCGATGATCCGCCAGGACTGGCTGGACAAGGTCGGCCTGGAAATGCCGAAGACGATCGAGGAATACAAGGAAGTGCTGCGCGCTTTCCGCGACAAGGATCCGAACGGCAACGGGCAGCCGGACGAGCTTCCGACGACCGGACGGGAGTTCGGCAAATGGATGGATCACCTGTTCGGCATGTACGGCGTAGCGATGTGGGAAGGCGTTCCGGAGTGGGATATTTACGACGGACAGATTCAATATGCGGGCGTGACGAAAAACATGAAGGCAGCCATCGCCTTTATCCGCGAGCTTTATGAGGAAAAGCTGCTCGACAACGAGACGTTCCTTAACAAAGGCGACGTATGGATGGCAAAAATCAACAATAACCAGGTCGGCAGCTGGTACCATCTTCCAGCCAACCTTCGCGATCGTGTGACGGCTATGCAGAAAACGGCGCCTGACGCTTACGTAGCCGGCATGCCGATGCCGGCGGTTGAAGGCTTCGAAGGCTTCGTTACGCAGAAGAGCATGGGCGAGCCGGAATGGCTGATTCCGGCGGCGGCCAAGGACAAAGCGGAAGCTTCCCTGAAGCTGCTCGATTTCTTCTACAACAAAGAAAATGACGAGTTTGTCCGCTGGGGCATCGAGGGCCAGCAGCATGAGGTGGTCGACGGCAAGAAGGTGCTGCTGCCGCCGGAGGACAGCCGGCCGATCGCGCTCGGCATGCGCAACTTGACGACGAAGGAAGATATGGACAACCGCATCAAGGAGACGATTCCGGAAGGCATGCAGAAGATGGTTCAGGATATCTTTGCGGTGAGCACGGCGGATGCGCGCCGGATTGCAGGCGACGGCATGCCGGCCACCGTATACGAGGGCTTCCCGGACATTCAATCGCATAAGCTGTTCCAGGAATATTTGACCAAAATCGTAATCGGCGAATGGCCGCTGGAGAAGTTCGACGAGTTCGTAGACAAATGGAATAAAGCCGGCGGGGAAACGGTCACCAAGCGTGTTCAGGAATGGTACGCCAAAGTGCAAAAATAAACGGCCAAAAGGCGGAGCCGGCATCGTTCATGCCGGCTTCTCCGCCGCCTGCAGGCGCGCGGACGCAAGAAAGGACTGTCATTGATGAAAAAAAGATATGCGATCTGCGGAGTCAGCGGCAGGGCGCTCGGCATGTTTGCGAAGCCGATCCACACCTTGTTCGCGGGAAGCTGCGAGCTGGTCGGCCTGCTGGACCGCGATCCCGCGCGTTTCGAGCTGTACCGGTCGAGGTACCCGGAGCATACGGGAATCGCCACATACGGCGAGCATGAGTTCGACCGGATGGTCGACGAGACCAAACCGGACGTGATCATCGTCGCAGGCCGCGACGACACGCATGCGCGTTATTTGATCGCCGCGCTGCAGCGGGATCTGGACGTCATTACGGAGAAGCCGATGGTGACGACCGGCGAGGACAGCCGGAAGGTGATGGAGGCGGAGAAAGCGAGCAAGGGCAAAGTCACGGTAACGTTCAATTACCGCTACGCCCCGATTCATACGAAGATCAAGGAAATCGTCATGGAAGGGAAGCTCGGCCGGATTACGTCGATCGATTTGAACTGGTATCTGGATACGCATCACGGCTCCAGCTACTTCAAGCGGTGGAACCGCGACCGCAGCTTGTCCGGCGGGTTGTCGGTGCACAAGAGCACGCATCACTTCGATCTGGTGAACTGGTGGATCGATCAGAAGCCGGTTGAGGTATTCGCGTACGGCGCATTGAATTATTACGGCGCGGATGCGGAAGCGAATCCGGCGAAAGAGGACGGCCGCCATTGCGGCACCTGCACGTTAACCGAAGACTGCTCGTACTACTCGCGCTGGAACGCGCGCAGCCGCAGGCTCAGCGTGCCGGACGATCATCTCGGCTCGCTTGAAGCCGGCAAGTCGGCGGCGTTTCCTTACTCGGATTACCGGCCTGACCGGTGCATTTTCGACTCGGAAATTGAAATCGAGGATACGTATACCGCAACCGTCAAATATAACGGCGGCGCGCTGCTCAGCTACTCGGTCAACTTCTCTCTTCCTTACGAAGGCTATCGGCTCGCGATTAACGGAACGAAGGGCAGGCTCGAAACGGTGGAGTATCATATGCCCGGACGAACGCCGTTCCCGGTTCCGGTGCAGACGATCGATTATTTCCCGCTGTTCGGTTCCAAGGAGACGATCCATGTCGTGCACCGGGAAGGCGGACACGGCGGAGGCGACCCGCTGCTGCTGGAGGATTTGTTCATGGGCGAGGATAAAAGGCGTCCTTACCGCATCCTCTCGGGCGCGGCGGACGGTGCGTATTCGGTGGCGACCGGCGAAGCGGTATGGCGTTCCGTGAAGGAGCATCGCCCCGTAACGATCGAGGAAGTGCTCGGCGGCGGAGGCAGTGCCGGATCGGTATCGGGCACGGCCGCTCTCAGCGGCAAAGGAGGCGAAGCGTCATGACGGTTCAGGGAGCCCCGTATTTCGGGCCGGCCGAAAGCATGGCCGCACAAACGCAGGGCGGAAGCATTCCGCATGTGCTGGAGGTCATGGCCCGGCGCTACGTCGGCGAGCATCCGCCGCACGGCCCGGTGTACCGGGTGACGCGGGAGAACGCAATCCGCAAGGGGCGGGACCACGCTTATGAATTTCCGGTACGAAGCATGTTCCCGGACATGCGGACCGGCCAGCGCGTCTATGCATGGGCGAAGTTGTGGATTGAACAGCCGCATGACTTTATTTTCGCGCTTCGCTGCGGCGGAGAGGTGAAGCTTTACCACAATGGAGAGAAATGCTTCGGCTCCTCTCCGGAGGAGGAAGCGGCAGGGCCTGGCGAAGCGGCGCCTCAGCTGAAGGTGAAGCTTGACTTGTCGCGCGGCTGGAACCATTTTGTGCTGGAGCTGGGCGTCGGCGCTAATGGAGGCTGCGGAGCGGCCTTCGGCACGGGCAATCGCAAAAATAAGCCTTACCACTTCCTCGCTCCGTCTGCAGAACGGGAAGGAGAAGAGGGCTGGGTGTATACGGCGCCCCTCGACCGTCCGCTTGAGCGCATTCCCGGCTCGGACGGTCCGGAAACGGCGACGGGTGCGGAGTGGTTCCCAGCAAAAGGCGGAGATGTTCGGGAGGACGGCAGGCTGGAGCGGCTGTACGGCATGAAGCCGGCTTATACCGCTTATGCCTGGTCGAAGGTCGCGAACCGGACAGCAACAAGCCGAAAGATAAAGCTTGCGGGTACCGCTTTCGGGCCCGTGCGGTTTCTCTGGCTCGGCGTGGAGGTATATGCCTCCTATAAGCCGGGTGAATTTTTCTTTGAGCTTGAGGCTCCTCCGGGAGCGGGCGACTTGATCGTTCAGAGCGAATGCGACGGGCACGGCTGGGGCTTTCAGCTGCGGGAGCTCCCGCCTGAAGCGGAGCTGGCGGCGCCCCGGAAGGTTCACGGATACGCAGGCGAATGGCTTCATCTCGGTCCGTTTCCGCCGGAATCGGCAGTCGAAATCGCGGATTACCTGTCGCTGGACACGGTTGCCGACGCAGGGACGGAATCGTTCTTCTGGACGACCGTTGAGCCAGGAGCTCATGTCCGGCCTTTCCTCGAAAATGAGCTGTTCGGCCGCTGGAACTACCCTCTCGGCGTGACGATGACCGGCCTGCTGGAGACGGGGCGCCTGCTCGGTCAGGGCGAGCTTGGCGATTACGTCCGGCGCCACGTTTCATTCGCGACCTCCGTATATGCATATTCGCTGTGGGACCGCGAACGCTTCGGCGCCGCGGGAATCAACAACCAGCTGTCGGATATCGACAGCCTGGACGACTGCGGCTCTTTTGGAGCGCTGGCCATCCTTGCCGGCCGCGGGCATACGCTGAAAGGGGCGAGCGCGGCGGCGGACGATATCGCTCATTATATTATGCAGGTGCAGGACCGTATGGAGGATGGCGCGTTATACCGCCAGATCGGCGTCTCGCCGAGCATGCATAACACGATGTGGTGCGACGACATGTACATGAGCGTACCTTTCCTGTGCCGGTACGCCGAGCTTACGGGCGACGCCCGGTACGTGGACGAAGCCGCTCGCCAGCTGCTGCTTTACAAAAACTATTTGTATATGCCGGAGCGGCAGATCATGTCCCACGTGTTCGATGTCGCTAAGGGGAAGCAGTCCCGCACCGCATGGGGAAGAGGCAACGGCTGGGTGTTCTTCTCGCTGGCCGTTCTGCTCGGCGTGCTGCCCGAGACCCATGCCGATTATCCGAAAATCATTTCGTTTTACCGCGAGCTGGCGGAAGGCTATCTCCGGCTTCAGGGCAAAAACGGCTTATGGCATCAGGTGCTGACCGATCCGGAGTCGTACGAGGAATCTTCGTGCACCTCCATGTTTATTTACGGCTTCGCCCTCGGCGTACGCTGCGACTGGCTCGAGGAGCCGGAGAGCTATACACGCGCCGTCTTGTCCGGCTGGGACGGATTATGCAGCCGGGCCATCGATAAGCGGGGCAATCTGTACGGCGTCTGCAAGGGCTCCAGCTGGTCTTATTCCCATTCTTATTACAAGCATGATCTGGGCTGGAACTTGAACGATACGCACGGCATCGGCATCGTACTGCTCGCCGGCATCGAAGCGCAGCGGATGAAGGAGGCGCTGGCGGGCGAAGGCCGCCGTCAACTGCCGGGACTAAGGCAGGCGGAAGCCGGGAGCGTGTAAAGAAGTCGGGATCGCGGTATAATGAAAGGATTCTCGGCAAAAGGTGGGATTTTTCGTGGCGCAATCCGTCAAGCAATGGTTGAAGTACAATCTGGCAAACACACAAATCCGGCTGGTGCTGATTTTGACCTTTTCCGTTTTTCTGATTATTTTGGCCGTGAGCCTGACTTCGTATTATACGTCCAAGTCCGTTATGCAGGAAGAGCTCAGCGAGCTGCAGCTGCAGATGCTTCAGCTCAATATGAATGTGATCGACGAATCGATCCGGGAAAGCGACCAGGCGGCCATCCAGGTAGCTTTGAACGATCATGTCTATAAATTTTTGACCAGTGAAGTGCAAGGTTCGTATTCGAACGTATCGCAAGCCTATCAGTTTCTGACAACCTTGATCAGCAATTCCAAGTATATCAAGAGCATCTATATTCACGACCTGGAACGGGACAGCTTTTTGGCGATCCCGCAGGGCTACAGCTCGAGCAAGAAGAACTTCGCCGATTCCGAATGGACAAGCGTAGAATCCGAATTCGGAGACAAAACGATGGTCATCAAAAAACGCGAGGTGCCCGAAGGAGCGGGCGGCAAAGGCTCGGACGTGACGCTGTTCCGCAAAATCGCGATCCAAGGCAAGTTTAAAGGAATCGTTGCCGTCAACCTGAAGGATGAGGAGCTGTTCGCCAAGCTGAATCCGCCGGTCATGAACAATCTGAACCGGACGCGCTATATTATTGACAAGCAGAACGCATTTTTATATTCTCATTCGAATTATAAGTTCAACGAGGGAGCGCTCAGCGAGGCGCTGGCCGAGCTGGAGCAGGAGGAAGGGGATGCGACGCTGCAAACCCGGGAGCTGCTCGTCAATCAGCTCGTATCGCCGGTAACCGGCTGGCGGTACGTATCGATCGTCGAGCAGGACAGCCTGCTCGCGAAATCCAAGCGGGTCGCCACTGCCGTGCTGCTCGTATCGATTGCGGCGCTTGCGCTTGGCGCGGCTACAATATTCTACATGAACAAGGCGGCGTTCCGGCCGGTCCGCAGGCTGAAGCAGCTGTTCAGCCTTCATGACCGCAAGGCAAGCGAGGCGGATGGCATCGATTTGGAGAAGCTGACCGGCGAGCTGCTGACCAACCACGCGCATTTGTCACAGCTTGTGCGCGAGACGATGACCGAGGCGTCCTCGAAGCTGCTTAACGATATCTACTTGGGCCACATCAGCGGCAAAAGGGATTTGGAGGAGAAATGGAGCCGCTACTTCGGCGGATGGACGGATGCGCCGCTTACCGTAGCCGTTCTGTCGATCGACCGGTACGATCAGTGGTCGCGCACGTTCACCGGCGGGGATCATTCGCTGCTGAAATTTGCGCTTGCCAACATCGCGGCCGAGCTGTTCGATCCGGAATGGCGCATTGCTTGCGCCGACTTCGGCAAGGACAAGACGGCACTTCTGCTGCAGCCGCGTTCCGAAGGGCTGTCGGCAGGGAAAAGGCTGGAGGAGTCGCTCGAGGTCGTGTCACGGCTGCTTAAGTTCAGCGTATCGGCCGGTATCAGCAGCCCTCATGCGGACGTAACGAGGCTGAAGCAAGCGATGCTCGAGGCCGAGAACGCGCTCACCTACCGCTTGTATAAAGGCTGCGGCCAGGTGATACCGTTCTCTGAGGTATCCGGGCACGAAGTGCGCGAGCCGCGGGAGCCGAACCGCAACGAGGCAACGCTTGAGCAGCTCACGGGGCTGATCGAATCGGGCGATATGGAGGGCGCGGTCGAGGCGGTGGAGCGGATGACCGGCAATATCGAAAGCGAATACGGCTATCCTTCCGAGGCCGTTGCCTTTCTGCAGGAGGCCGCCGGCCGCATCGACCAGCTCCGCCCGGCAGGCGGAAACGCTTCGCGGGATTCGTACGACTGGTTCGGCACGTTGCCCATGGACGAGATCCGAGGCGAGCTTTCGGCCAAGGTGACGGAGCTCGTCCAGCGTTTCCGGAAGCAGGCGGAGAGCAAGGATTTTGTCATGTGCCACCGTATGATCGAATATATGAAGCAGCATTTGGGAGAGCCGATCGGCATACCGGAAATATCCGAATCGATCGGCATCAGCAGCAGTCTGGCGAGCCAGCTGTTCAAGCAGGAGACGGGCGAGACGATCTACAACTATTTGACCAAGCTCCGGATGGACCGGGCGGGCGAGCTGCTGCTGAAGTCGGACGACCGCATTTCGGACATCGCGCAGATGGTCGGCTATCAGCACGAGAACAGTTTTATACGAAGCTTTCGCAAATTTAAAGATATAACGCCGGGCAAGTACCGGGAAATGATGAGGACCCGGCTGGACGCCGCGCTCGAGTGACCGGCGGAAATGGCGGACCTCCGGGTTCCCTCATATGGGAGGAGCCATAGCTATGGATAGAAAAAAAATCGTGGAACGACATCAGCCTGAGCTGAACAAATGGGACCCGTTGTCCCCATTTTCGGTAGGCAACGGGGAGTTCGCTTTTACGGCTGACATTACGGGCCTGCAGTCTTTTCCCGGGCAGTACGAGGTGCCGCTTGGCACGCAGTCCAATTGGGGCTGGCATTTCACGGGGGGACACGGGCGGTTCAGCGAAAGCGACGCCGCCTATCAGCCTTATGATACGTATGGCCGCGAGGTCGGGTATGCCTTTAAGCCGGGCGATAAACCCGAGGCTTACCACTGGCTGCGGCAAAATCCGCACCGCCTTCAGCTGGGCCGTCTCTCGTTCCGGTTCCTGAGCGAATCGGGCGGCGAAGCGGCTGCGGCAGATATAACGGATATCCGCCAGAAGCTGGATTTATGGACAGGCATTTTGAGCAGCGAGTTTTGCGTGCAGGGGGTACCGGTCAGCGTTACGACGGTCTGCCGCGCGGAAACCGATACCGTCGGCGTGCGGGTAAGCTCGGCGCTGATCTCCGAGGGCAGGCTGCAGGTGTTCATCCGTTTTCCGGCGCCGGATATGGTGTCGACGCAATGGGCGAAAGCGGTGTTCCCGGACCTGGAAAACGACGGCAGGCATCTAACGGAGCTTAAGGAATCGAACGGCAATCATGCGGTGCTGGCAAGAAGCATGGACGAGGACGGCTATGAGGTTGCCTGGTCGTGGAGCGCAGGCCGTCTGGAGCGCACAGGCGTACATGAGTTTACGCTCATCCCGGATTCGCGCGGGGAATTGCTTGAATTTTCAGTCGGCTTTGCGCAGCAGTCGCCTGTGACGGCCGGATTTGAAGAGACCTTGGCTTCCAGCAGCCGCAAGTGGGAAGCGTTCTGGACGAACGGCGCCGCCATCGACTTCTCGGGAAGCTCCGATCCGCGTGCCTACGAGCTGGAACGGCGTGTCGTGCTTTCTCAATTTTTGCTCGCGCTGCACAGCGGAGGCTCGCTGCCGCCGCAGGAGACGGGCTTGATGTATAACAGCTGGTTCGGCAAAGCGCATCTGGAAATGCACTGGTGGCATGCCGTCCACTTCCCGCTTTGGGGAAGGGAGAGCTTTTTGCTGAACAGTATGGATTGGTACAGCCGTATTTTGCCGGTCGCGCGCGATTTGGCGAAGTCCCAGGGCTATGAAGGGGCGCGCTGGCCGAAAATGGTCGGCTTCGACGGCAAGCCATGCCCGTCCGCGGTTGCCAACGGCTTGATCTGGCAGCAGCCGCATCCGATGACGCTTGCAGAGCTGTGCTACCAGGCGGATCCGTCTCGGGCTACGCTGGAGCGGTTCCGGGATATCGTGTTTGAAGGGGCCGATTTCATGGTCTCGTTCGCTCATTGGAATGAAGAGACGAAAGCCTACGATCTTGGACCTCCGCTCATTCCGGCCCAGGAATGCCATCCGATGCAGGGCAGCAAAAACCCGCCATACGAGCTGGAATACTGGAAGCACGGACTGGAAATCGCCGTGCGCTGGGCGGAGCGGCTCGGTGAGCCGGGGAACCCGGCCTGGGGCGTGACGGCGGCCGCGATGGCGGAGCCTCCGCAGGCGGACGGCGTCTATCTTGCGCATGAGCTGTGCCCGGAAACGTTCCAGACGAAAAACCGCGACCATCCTTCGATGCTGGGCGCGCTCGGCATGCTGCCGGGCACGAAGATCGACCCTGCGGTGATGCGCGCGACGCTGCATAAGGTGAAGGAAGTCTGGATGTGGGATTCCGCCTGGGGCTGGGATTTCCCGATGTGCGCCATGACGGCGGCAAGGCTTGGCGAGCCGGAGCTCGCAGTCGACTTTTTGCTGATGGATGCGACCAAAAACACGTATTTGACGAGCGGACATAACTACCAGCGTCCGGGCTTGTCGGCCTATCTGCCGGGCAATGGAGGACTGCTGGCTGCCGTAGCGATGATGGCGGCCGGCTGGCAGGACGGTCAGGGCGGCGGCTCAAGTTTGCAAGGCGGCGCGGTTAATCCCGGCTTCCCGCAGGACGGCAGCTGGTCGGTGAAGTGGGAGGGCTTGAAGCCTTGGCTGTAGGCCCGATTTAAAGGAGCGGTGACCGAACGCCGATTACCTGAACCTTAACTGAACACCGATGACTGAACACCGAAGACTGAACACCGAAGACTGAACACCGAAGACTGAACACCGAAGACTGAATACCGGTAACAGCACCACTAAACGCCGATAACCAGCAGTAACTGTATTTGATGTCATTATTTTTGAAGCGTGAGCTGCCTTTCCTCGAATAACGGGATTTGATGCATTTAATTTTGAGCAACCGGCTCTGAATCTACTTTTTTCATTGTAATAGATACAGAGAATCCATTTATTTCGCGAAAAAGTGGCATTACGCTGATAATAGCTGCAACGAATCCATTTATTACACAAATTTTGCCCCCGGGAGCTGCGGCGCGCGCAAGGCACGGGTTACGTATTACGTACCGAATGCCGCATAAGCTGATTCGCTGCCGCCGCCCTTCCGGAGCGCATATGGGAGGCAATCCTATGTGTTCAAAAGGGGCCTTATGGCCCTCCGAGCGCAAGACGCTCATCGACCGCCTGACGGGGCTCGAAGTTACGCAGCTGACGGATTATAAGGCGCACAGCCATCATTTGTATTTTACCGAAAACGGCTGGTATGACGGGGACCGGCGGCTGCTGATGGTATCGGACAGGGGCGGCAGCACAAACTTGTACAGCCTGGAGGCGGAGAGCGGCCTCATGATGCAGCTGACCGATTACCCGGGGAATGACGCGCTCGACGCTTGTCTGCTGCCGGACGGAAGCGCCGCTTTCGTCAAGGTCGGACGCAAGCTGATCCGTCTTGACCTGCGAACGCTGGTGGAGGAGCTTCGGTACGAGGCGCCGGAAGGGTATCTGCTTGGCAACGCAAGCGCGACGGCCGACGGCAGGTTTATCATGACCTGCGTACAGGAGGATTTGTCGCGCCGGATCCGGCTCGACCTCGGCAACGGGTACGTCGGCCACCGGGAGCTGATGGAAGCCGCGCCCCACAGCATGATCGTGCGCATAGATGCGCACACGGGCGGGGCGGTGAAGGTATATGAGGCGAACCGCTTCATTACCCATATCAACACATCGCCGAAGGAGCCTTGGCTGATGACATTTTGTCACGAGGGACCTTGGCATCTGGTCGATCACCGCATTTGGGGGCTGGATCTGCGCACCGGGGAAGCCTGGAAAATCCGGGAGCGTCTCGAGCCGGGCGAAAAGGTCGGTCACGAGTTTTTTTACCCGGACGGGGTTACGGTCGGTTATCATGGCTTCCGCGTGGACGGCACCAATTTTTTCGGGAGCATCCGTTACGACAACACCGGCATGGAGGAGACCGAGTTCGGCTTCGACACGTGGCATGGATATGCGGACGGCTTGGGACAGGCAGTGGTGGACGGGAAAGGCGCGGTCAAGTCGTTAAGCCTATGGCGCAAAATAGACGGAGTCTACGAAGGCCCCCGCATCCTCTGCGAGCTGCGCTGCAGCTTCCATTCGCAGAAGGTGCATGCGCATCCGCGGTTTACGGCGGACGGCAAACGCTTGCTGTTCACCAGCGACAAGAACGGTTATGGAAACTTGTATGTAATCGATATTCCGGAAGATTTTCATTCGCTTCCGCCGCTTGATATCTAGTTGAGAGAGGAGAATGAAGATGACAGCTGCTTCAATTAGCACAGTTCACGAAGGCAAATTGTCCGTCAAGGTGGCGGACACGGTATTATCGAAACGCAAGGACGGGTATCACCCGAATATCATCAACGTATGGGGGTATGTGGCGGGCATGATGCTGACGGCGTTCGGCCGGCTCGGCGATTGGACGGGGAATGACGAATACCATGCCATCGTAAAAAAACACATGGACGTATTCGTTCAGGAAGACGGATCCATCCGCGGCTATACGCTTGAGGATTACAACCTGGATCACATCAACAAGGGAAAAAATCTGCTTCGCCTCTGGAGGGAAACCGGCGAGTCCAAGTACGAGCAGGCGGCCCGGCTGCTTGCCGCACAGCTTACCGGCCAGCCTCGGACAGAGGAGGGCGGCTTCTGGCATAAGAAAATTTATCCTTTCCAAATGTGGCTGGACGGCCTTTACATGTCGTCTCCGTTCATGGCGGAGTTCGCCAAAACCTCAGGCGAGAGCGCCTGGTTCGACGAAGCGGCTCATCAGCTGCTGCTGATCGAGAAACGCACGCGCGACCCGCGGACGGGCCTTCTGCATCATGCTTGGGACGAGAGCCGCGAGCAGCGGTGGTGCGACGGCACGACGGGACGCTCGCGCTTCGTGTGGGGCAGGGCGATGGGCTGGTATGCGATGGCGCTTGTCGATTCGCTCGAGCATTTCCCGGTCAACCATCCGAAGCGCGGGCAGCTGATGGGCATTTTCGAGCGGATGGCAAATGCGGTGCTGCGGGTGCAGGATCAGGAAAGCGGCGTATGGTACCAGCTGATGGATTGCAACGGCCGCGAAGGCAATTATTTGGAAGCGTCGGGCTCCTGCATGCTGACTTATGCGCTGGCCAAAGGAATCAGGCTCCGTTACTTGGCGGAAATCGACAGGAAGGCCGTGGAACGGGCGTATGACGGCATTTTGAGCCGGTTCGTCACCGAGGACGAGGAAGGAGTACATCTGCACTCCATTTGCCACGGCGCCGGACTGGGCGGACGCAAATACCGCGACGGCTCCTATGAATATTACATGAGCGAAGCTGTCGTCAGCGACGTCATGATGGGCGTCGCGCCTCTGCTGCTGGCCAGCATCGAGCTTGAGCGGCTGCGCGCGCAGGATAACGGCTAAAGAAGGGAGGCCGCAGAATGCCGGTCGAGCATACAGAAGAACGGGACAGGGATAAGCTGATCATGAGCTATCCCGCCTCCTGGTGGCGCAATATGTGGCGCGAGGCGCTCCCTTCGGGCAACGGGGTTATTGGCGCTTCGGTGTTCGGAGGCGTGCAGGAGGAGACGGTGCTGCTGAATCATGCCCGACTCTGGCATTGGGGGCGGCGGGATGAGCTGCCGGATGTCAGCGGCACGCTGGCGAGGACGCGGAGCCTGATGGACGAGCGGCGTTACGGCGAAGCGAGCTGGCTGCTTGCGGACACGCTGAAGGAGCGCGGCTACGGAACGAAGCTGGCGTCGAGGTTTCCGCTTGCGGCGATCCGGCTGGAGATGCCCTGCCGCTCCGCCTTTCGCGGCTACAGCCGGACGCTGTCTATGGACAGCGGTGAGGTAAGCGTCGCTTGGACGGATGGCGGGCATCGGTTCCGGCGGCAGCTGTTCGTCTCTCGTGCGGACGATGCGGTCGTCTACAGGCTGGACGGCGAAGGCGAAGGGGGTGCGGCGGTTGCGGGCGAGCTTGGACTCGTGCTTCACCCGAGCGACCGGTGGGCGGATTCGCCCGAATTTCAGGAGCTGGAGCGTTCCGTGGAGACCGGGGCCTCTGCAGGTGCGGAGTCCGGCTTTGCCTGGTTTGCCGGCACGAACGATGACGGCACCGATTACGGAGCCGTTATGCTGGTCCTTCCGGAAGGCGGAAGCCTCACGGCAGATGCCGGTGCGCTTCGCTTTGAAGGGGCCGGAAGCGTCCTCGTGCTGGTCAAGCTGTTCGTCAGGGAAGAGCGTGCCTCCGGCTGGGAACGGCTGAAGACGGAGCTCTCTGATCTAGCCCTTGGCAGCACTTACGAAACGCTGCTTGAGCGCCATTTGGCGCTGCATCTTCCGCTGTACCGCTCGGCCTCTCTGGAGCTGGACGATGCGGAGGCGGAGCCGAGCAGCAACGAGCGGCTGCTGCTGGAGGCGTATGAAGGAGAAGCCTCTCCTGCGCTCGTCCGGAAGCTGTGGGCTTACGGGCGGTATCTGTTCATCAGCGGCACTTCCGCCTCCGAAGAAGCGGAGCCCTTTGGTCTTTACGGACTGTGGGGCGGGGATTACCGGCTCGTCTGGAGCCATAATATGGCGAATGAGAATGTCCAAATGATGTATTGGCATGCGCATGCCGGCGGTCTCGGCGAGCTGGTTCCGACGTTGTTCCGTTATTACGAAGGGCTTATGGGCGATTTTCGCGACAATGCGCGCAAGCTGTACGGCTGCAGGGGCATCTATATTCCTGCGGGCTCCACGCCGGGGATCGGCGTCCCGAACCAGATCGTTCCGGTTATTATGAACTGGACGGGAGCGGCCGGCTGGCTTGCCAGCCATTTTGACGGGCATTTCCGGTACACCGGTGATATGGCGTTTCTGCGGGAGCGGGCGATGCCGTTTATGCGCGAGGCGCTGCGGTTTTACGAGGATTTTCTGGTAACGGACGAGGAGGGGCGCTACCGCCTGTATCCGTCCGTGTCTCCGGAAAATACGCCGCTTAATTTCATGCCGGCGGACGGCAAGCCGCTCGCGCATCCGATGCCGACCGCGATCGACGCGACGATGGACGTTGCGATTTTGAAGGAGCTGCTTTGCCATTATATCGAAGCCCTTCAGGCTGTAGAGGCTGAGCCGGAGGAGATCCTATACTGGGCCCGCATGCTGGGGAAGCTGCCGGAATACCGGATCAACAAGGATGGAGCCGTTTGCGAATGGCTTCATCCGGACTTCGAGGACCGTTACGCGCACCGGCATTTATCTCATCTGTACCCGGTATTTCCCGGGCACGAGGTCACGAAGGAGCGCGAGCCGGAATGGTTCGCCGCTTTCGAGACGGCGGTGCGAAAACGCGAGATCGGGGCCCAGAGCGGCTGGTCGCTGGCCCATATGGCAGCCGTCTACGCGCGGCTCGGCGACGGCGACAGCTCCCTGGAATGCCTGGATATTTTGGCCCGCTCCTGCTTGCTGCCGAATTTCATGACGCTTCATAACGATTGGCGGGGAATGGGCGTTTCGATGCGCATGCCGGCGGCGCCGGTTCAGCTTGACGCCAATCTCGGCTGGGTGAACGCCGTTCAGGAGCAGCTGCTGCAGGTATCGCCGGGTCTCGTCAAGCTGCTGCCTGCGCTTCCCGGCCGCTGGAGCAAGGGGAGACTGACCGATTGGCGGTTCCATACGGGAAGGGTGTCCGTAGAGTGGGACGGGGAGGCCGGATCGTTCCGGGCCGAGCTGACCGCGGACAGGGACACCGATACCGTCGTCAAGCTGCCCGAATGGGTGGGAGCATGCCGCATTAGCGGTGAAAGCGTACAGCCGTCCCCGCTTGGGCCGGGCTGTTATACGGTGCGCATGACAAGCGGGGCGCAGCCTGTCGTTTTCGAGGCGGGTCCGGTGCCTGCCGTTACGGTTTAGCTTTTATATTGCCAAAAAAATGCAAAAAGAGCCCGGCCGGTTCCCTGTGTGGGACCGGCCGGGCTCTCTTATGCTCCAAGCGGACGTATGCATACAGGGTGTCTATTCTCCGGCTGAGGCGCTGTCGTCCGGACTGCCGTTCACTCCAGTGTAGATCCGCACCGCATCGCGCAAAAATTCGGCCGAGCCCGGCTGCTCCTTATCGTAGTAAGCCGTGAACCGCTCGTCGTCGACGTACATTTGCGCAACGCCGGCATGGGCTTCCTTCGTGTAGCTGCCCCAGAAGAAGGTGAGCCATTGACGGTGCAGGTCCGCCGTTTTTTGAGCGAGCTCTCCCGCAGGATCCCCCGTCGCAAAAGCGGCCGCCAGCGTAGACAGCACCTCCTCGCCGAGCTTCTCGGCCTCCTTGTACTGCTCCTCGGTCATGTTCTTGATCTGCTTGTAAGAGCGGTTCACCTGCTCCTCGCCGTACTTCGCGCGAATTTCCTCGCCGTATTTCTTTTCGTTGTCGTCGATCAGCTTCCGCTTGAAGCCTTCGAATTTTTCTTTGTTCGTCATTTCGATCATCCCTTCCTTTTCTGAAATCGTTTTGTCGACGTTCGCAATCAGGATGTCCAGCTGTTCCCGCCGTTCAATCAGCTGCTTCCGGTGCTCCTTCAGAGCGGCGTAGCCGTCGAAGGTCGGCGATGTTACGATGCCTTTGATGTCCTCCAGACTGATGCCCAGCTCCCTGTAAAATAAAATTTGCTGCAGCAGATCGACCTCGGCCTGCCCGTAAATCCGGTAACCGGACGAGTTGATTCTCGCCGGCTTCAGCATGCCGATTTCGTCGTAGTACCGGAGCGTCCGGGTGCTTACACCCGCAAGCTGCCCCAGCTTTTGAATCGTATATTCCACTTGCTCACCTCCCGGCAAAAACATCGTACACCTTGACGCAGCGTGAAGGTCAACGGTTTTTTTGATATTTCTCCGCCCAAGTTTTAACTGCCTCGCCGCCCGGCTGCCTTCCACCACCATCCGAGCCTCGAGCGTTCCCCCACAGCGCTAGAAACTATCGCTCTAGCCGTCAAATCAACTAGTTACTCCCCCAACAGCGATAAAATTTATCGCAATTCCGCCGCTCCCGCCGCCTTCCACCACCAAACGAGCCTTGACCGTTCCCCACAACGCTAGAAACTTTCGCAATGGCCACCAAACCAACCAGTTACTGCCGCAAAAGCGATAAAATTTATCGCTCCTGCCGCAGGCAGCACCTCAAATAATAACAAAAAGGCTCCGCCGTCAGGTGACGGCAGAGTCTATTTGTCGTAGCTGAAGTAGGCTTGAGCCCGTATGGCAGGGAGTGGAGGGATGCTGTTATCGGCGACATTACTCCAACAACCGCCTTAGAAGCTGCGTCCGGTTCGAGGCATCCAGCTTCTCCATCATCGACCTCAGATGTTTCTTCACCGTTACCTCGCTCAAGTAGAGCGCTTTGGCGATTTCCGCGTTCGTGGAGCCCTTCTCCAGCAGCAAGGCCACTTCCTTCTCGCGCGGGGTCAGTCCGTTTCGGCCCATGATGCGCTCCTCGTTGCTCTCCGCCGGAGGCGGCTGCATCGGCGGCTGCCCGGCATGCCCGGCCGGCTCCGTCTGCTCCCGCGCCACGCTGCCGTCCTCGATTAGATGTGCCTGACCGGTAATGCCGAGCATATGCCGGATATAGCTGAGCCCATGCCCGCCTTGGCGGTCCAGAACGAAGGTGACGGCTTCCCTTTCTTCGTCGTAGTTGAAATGCCGGCCATGCTCCGCGACCGTAAAGCCGAGGCTTTTATGCGCTTCCGTAAAATATTCGGTCGGAGCCGGAGACTCGATCAGCAGCTCCCCCGTAAAAATCAAGTCATGCAGCAAATAAGCCATCGCGGTCTGCTGCAGCACATCGCCCAAATCGGCCGTGTCGATCGTCTCGATAAACCAGCCGGAGCGGCTGTGCGGCGCTGCGGCGAGACGCCGGCGCATCTCAGGCGGCAGGCTGCCGAAGTAAGGCTTCGAGCGCGGCGCTTGCTCAAGGTACGGCAGCGTATCCTCGTTGATCGGAATGATGACGGCGAAGCCGATTATGTTACCGGCGGGATCCTTCATGATCCGTACGACATCGTAGCCGAGCGCGAACAGCGCGTCAAAATCCAGCTTCAGCACCGTATAGCGGCTCTCCTTGGCCGTCAGCCGAAAGGTAAACCGCCGGTTCGAATACGGATCGTACATCTCGATGGTGCTGTCCTTCGCTTCGGCCAATCTTCTTGCCGCATACGCCTTCAGCTCGTCCTTCTGCTGCTCCTGCGCCGTCTCGAAATGGGGCGGGGCAAGCTCGAACCAGTTCATGAACGCCCGGATAAGAGCGTCTCCGATGTAATACATCAGCTCGACCGCCTCATGCTGCTCGGCCGTTCCGGAGCCCGATGAAGCCAGCCTGCCATAATGGTAGCGAAGCGCGCCGGCGCGCAGCTGCTCATACTGCTGCGGCGTTCTCGACAGCAGCTCCCGGCAGGCGAGCTCCCTCATCAGGCTGTGCACGGCCCAGCCCTGATCCGCCTTGCGGATGAAGGAGAAACGGATCAGCTGGTAAAATTCCGATGCGCTCATCTCCCTGCCCAGCACGCTGGACAAGCTTTCCTGGTTGAAGCGGCGCAGCACGCAGGCGGCTTCGATGAGAGGTCGCATATGCTCGCCCGGCACCTCGCGCATCCATTGGTTGACGATAAAGGCAAGCGTATCATAGCTGTCCGGCTCGTCATCGCGCAGCCACTGCCCGTCCTGGCCGAGCAGGAAAGCGATCAGCGACATGGTCAGCGGGTGACCGCGGGAATAACGCCATATTTTTTGCACGGCTTCCGGGTTTCGGATATGCATGTAATCGGCAAAGCGCGTTACGGCAGTGAAATCGAGCTCGGCAAGCGGGATTCGCGTAATCAGGCGCCTCCAGGCCGGGGAGAGCAGCCAAGCTTCCGATAGCGGATATCTGCCGGCAAGCACAACAAGAACACCTCGTCCCAGCCGCTTCAGAAAAAACTCCCGCAGCCACTGGTCCATGCTCTCCATCTGCTCGTAAGCATCGATGAACAGGCATATGCGCCGCTCACCGGCAAGCCGGGCAACCGCCTGCACGCATGCAGCCGGCAGCTCCGCAGCCTCCCGTTCCGCCGGTTGCCCGGGCTCGACGGCATCCAGCACATGCTTGCAGAAAGCCTCGGGCGTTTTGACGAAGCCTTCGCTGTCCACCGTGATGCACAGGTCGTCCCGGTCCCGCGCCAAACGCTGAAATTCGTCCAGCAGACTGCTTTTGCCGACGCCTGACGTGCCGTAGACGCTGATGATCCGGAGCGATTGCCCGGCTTCGTTTCTTTCCTTCAGGAAAAGGGCGAGCTCCCGCTGCCTGCCGACAAGCGACTCGCTGTCCCAATCCCCGGCTTGCTCTTCGTACATCCTGTTATCCTCCGCTTTTTCCATTTTGGCTTCCTATTATTTCTATTTTACTTTCAGGGGTATCCTTTTGAATACCCTTTCGTCATCTCTTCAGATACTTATGCGCCGCGCGTTACGGTGATAGCATGAAGATAGCTCAAAGACAGCACGAAAAAAGGAAAGAGGGGGATGCACGATGAGAGGTCATTTCCAGTTGGGACAAGCGGCGCTGTACGCCCGCGACAGAAAGAGGCTGCAGGTGTTTTACCAGACGATGTTCGAAATGAAGCTGCTTGCAGCGGACGACCGCTCGGACGTGTCGCTGCTGGCCTTCGATCCGGAAGCCGGCTCTCATGATCTCAGCGTGGTCGGCCATCCGAACCAGGTGCATATGACCTTTTATACGGATTCGCTTGCCAGTCTCCAGGAGCATTGGCGAAAGGTGAGAAAGGCCGGAATTCCGGCGGCGGAAATGACGGTCAGGGACGAGGGTGTCTCCTTCCGCTTCAGCGATCCGGAAGGGAACCGGATTGAGGTGATGTGGCGGAGCGGCTAGCGGCATCGGTTGATTTGGTTAGTAGAGAAGACAAAAATGTAGAGGGGAATTGATGTGACAAAATAAGCTGTCCCAGGTGTATGGCCGTTGGGACAGCTTATTTTGCTGCCAGGGAAGGCGCAAGCCGTTTACGTTTGTGTGCTTGGAACCTTGACTGCAGCGGGCTGCAGTCCCCGTTCCCGTCTCCTTGCGACGCCTGAAGCATATGCGGCTTGAATGACCGCTTCCTTCACTTTCTCGGCGACATGGGGATTGAATACACTTGGTATAATGTAATATTCATTCAGCTCGTCCTCGGTAACGACCGAAGCAATGGCATGGGCGGCAGCCAGCTTCATCTCCTCGGTGACGCGGGAGGCGCGGCAGTCCAGCACCCCGCGGAACAATCCCGGGAAGCAAAGGACGTTGTTGATCTGATTCGGATAATCCGAACGTCCGGTCGCCATGACGCGTACAAGCCCTTCGGCCTCTTCGGGCGAAATCTCCGGTGTCGGGTTTGCCATAGCAAAGACGATCGGATCCTTCGCCATCCTGCGAATATCGTCCGCTTTCAAGACGCCTGGCGCGGAAACGCCGATGAAAATGTCGGCTCCCGCAATGACGTCGGATAGCGCTCCGTACTCGCGATTCGGGTTCGTATTCCGGGCATACCAATTCCATGCTTCATGCTCATATTCCCGGGAACTTACAAGCGCGCCGGCGCGATCGACGCCAATAATGTTCTTGACTCCTGCTGCTAGCAAAATTTTGGTGCAGGCGGTTCCGGCCGCACCGACGCCGTTAAGCACGATTTTGCACTCCTGAAGCCTCTTTCCGGCAAGCTTCACCGCATTCAGGATGCCGGCCAGCAGCACGACGGCTGTTCCATGCTGATCGTCATGGAAAACCGGGATGTCGAGCTCCTCGATCAGCCGCTGCTCAATTTCAAAGCAGCGCGGGGCGGAAATGTCCTCCAGATTAATGCCGCCGAACGCCGGCGCAATCCGTTTGATCGTAGCGATAATCTCCTCCGTGTCCTGCGTGTCGAGGCAAATCGGGAAAGCGTCGACGCCTGCCAATTGCTTGAACAGCATCGCTTTTCCTTCCATGACCGGCATAGCCGCAAGAGGGCCGATATTGCCGAGCCCGAGCACCGCGGTGCCGTCCGATACGACGGCAACGGTATTCCGTTTTATCGTCAAGGTATGCGCACGGCCGGGATCTTCATGGATAGCCATGCTGACGTTCGCTACACCAGGCGTATAGACGCGAGAAAGATCGTCACGCGTCTTAATGGCGAGCTTAGGCGTCACTTCGATTTTTCCGCCCAGATGCATAAGAAACGTCTGGTCGGACACCTGCAGCACACGCACGCCGGGCAGTTTATTTAATGCGCTTACAATTAACTCTTTGCGAAGCGTTTCGGAAATATTGACGGTCAAATCCCGAATCGTCGTCGTCTTGCTCGTACCGCTAACGTCGACGGCGACGATGTCGCCTCCGGACGCGCCAATCGCAGTGGCGATTCGTCCGAATGTCGTGCTGTCTTTGTCCATTTCCAAACGAAGTACGATATTGGTGCTTGCAGATGCCGGCATTGCCATGTTGGCCACACTCCCGTTCAACGGTATTATAATTGATTCCTTCATGTTATCGTTTTCATTAGGAAGTGAGAAGTTTTTGGCCATATAGTTATTTTTGTTCATTTCGTTCATCGCTTTTCCACGTAACGGTTAACGGGCCGGCCGACGCCGCCGTAATTGACTTCCAGATTGACGAGCCCGGTCTTCTCAAGATAGTCCAAGTAACGCCTGGCGGTAACGCGGGCAATTCCGACCGCTGCCGCCGCCTCCTCCGCCGATAAACCTCCGCCTTGCAGCCGCAGGGCTTGCAGTACCTGATTCAGCGTAATGGCGTTTAAGCCTTTTGGCAAATCATCCTGACCGCTATGCTGGCGAGGGGCTCCCGTATGGACGGTATTTTCAGATGCGCCCGCGGTAAGCAGCAAGCGGTCCAAATCGTCCTGCGTGACCGGAGGGACTTCCGTCCAGGCCGTATGCTGCAAGCGGTAGCGCTCCAATGTTTGCTTCACCCGCTCCAGTTTAAACGGCTTTATAATATAATCGAATACGCCGTGCCTGAGCATGGTACGTATCGTTTCCGCATCCTTGGCCGCCGTGACGGCGACCACATCGACCGGCAGCGCCATGGTTCGCAGCCGCTGCAGCGTTTCGATACCGCCGAGCGAAGGCATGAACACATCGAGGAAGACGAGGTTCGGCGACAGCTCGCGGACAAGCTGCAGCCCGTCATTTCCGTTTCCTGCGATACCGACGACTTGAAAGCCGTTCACCTGCTCGATGAACTGTCTGTTCACCTCTTGAACCATCGGATCGTCTTCGATCAATACAACTTTGAATACCGTTTCAATGTTCGATGCCATGTTGAAGCCCTCCTGTCATCGGAAACGAAATCTCCATTGAAGTGCCGTGGCCCGGCTCTGATTCGCATCTTAGCCGGCCTCTGCCTTTTCTGACGATGCCCTGCATCAAATGAAGCCCGATCCCGCGGTTTTTGCTCTCCTTGGTGGTGAAGCCGCGCTCCAGCATCCTTGCTTTTGTATCTTCAGTCATGCCGCAGCCGTTATCCTCCACAAGGACGGAGAGCAGCTCGTCATTTTGCTCCACGCTGACAAATACTTCTTTGCGCTCACGCAATACATCAGACAAAGCATCAAAAGCATTTTCGATCAAGTTGCCCAGCAGCAGAACGAAATCGTGACGATCAAGCAGCGGAGGAAAACGTTTCAGCTCGCTGTGCGGATCGATCTGGACATGTATGCCGAGCTCCTTGCCGCGGCTGATCTTGCCGAGCAGCAGACCGGCCAGGCTGTCATCTGCAATATTTTCCTGCATAAACCGCGTCATCCCTTCCTGCTGCCCGGCGATATCGTACACATATTGAAGCGCTTGATCTTTTTTGTCCAGCTGAAGCAGTCCGGCGATGGTGTGCAGCTTGTTGCTGTGCTCATGATTTTGAACCCGGAGCGCATCGACGAATTCGCGCACCCCGGTCAGCTCCTCCGCCATCCGTGCCACCTCTGTGCGGTCCTGAAAAATCGCAATGGCGCCAACGGTCGTTCCCTGCTCGCGAATTTGAATACGGTTGCTCCATATAAGCGTGTTGCCGATCCGCAGCTCTTGATTGAGCACGGGACGCTCCAGCTCGAGTACCTCAGGCAGCCGGGTATCCGGCAGCACATCCCGGATGAAACAGCCTACGGCGTCTTGCTCTACGCCGAAAATTTGTTTGGCCCGCTCGTTAAAGATCGTGATCTTCTCGCTGAGGTCGATCGCGATTACCCCTTCGTGCATGGCCTGAAAGGCGGCGCTTCGCTCCCGGTACATGCGGGCGATCTCCTGCGGCTCCAGATTGTACATCTGCTTCTTGATATGGCGGGCAAGCAGAGCGGAACCGAATATGCCGAACAGCAAGGAGAGCAGGGCGGTAAGCGCGATCGCCTGCCGTTCTTCCGCGACAAGCTCTTTGAGCCCGGGCAGCAAGCCGCCTGCGACGACGACGCCAATCTGCATATGCTGCTCGTTCATGATCGGAACGTATGCGCGCAAACCGACGCCGGCCTCCCCGGTTACCTTCGATACATACGTGTGCTCCGCAAAAGCGGCATCCGCATCGGTCGCGGTATAGGTGCCCCCGATCCTCTCCGAGAGCGGATGGGAAAGCCTCTTCCGGTTCATATCAAGCACAACGATATAGGAAACGTTGTTAATGATCCGAATGTTATCCGCAACCGGAGCGATCTGCAGCGAACCGCTTTGCTTGACAATATTCTCTTTAATGTTAGGCAAATTGGCGACGGTTCGTGCCGTAATCATCAGACGCTGCCGCAGCTCGTCCTCCTTGATTCTGGTTACGCTGCCGATTACGACGATACCGCCGATCAGAAGGGAGAAGAGCACCAATCCGAATGATAAAATGATTATTTTCCAATAAATGCGCAGCTGGTTCAAGGATCTCTTCTCTCCTTCCGGGCCTGAGTTTACGATTTGACTCTATTGTGAAATAATGATCGTAAAATAGCAACTGGGAGGTATATGGTGAAGACGTGGATAGGCATTGGCTTGTTTATTGTGCTCGGGATGTTTGCGGCTTTCGTGATCGGGTTCCGCCCGCATTTTGCAGAGTCGCTGCCGATAGATGACGAGCAGATGGGGCTGAAGGATCGTATCGTTATTAAATTCAGCCATGTCGTGGCCGAAAATACACCCAAAGGCCTCGCCGCCGCGCATTTTGCAAGACTCGTGAAGGAGCTGAGCGATGACCGGGTGGAAATCCAGGTGTTTCCGAACGGGCTGCTTTATTCCGGGGATACGGAATTTGCTGCCCTGCAGAGCGGTGCCGTTCAAATAATAGCTCCTTCGTTCTCGAACATGAGCGAGATCGATCCGACTTGGCTAGTGATGGATTTGCCGTTTGCTTTCTCGGATCAGCAGGCTGTATACGCTGCACTGCATGGCGAGCTTGGGCGGCGTTTGCTTGGAACGCTTAACGCTCACAAGGTGCGGGGAGAAGCCTTCTGGGCAAACGGGTTCAAGCAGATGACGAGCAGCGTGCGGCCGCTTCGGGTTCCGGACGATTTCCGCAACCAGACGTTCCGCATCCAGCCGAGCCAGATGCTTGTCAGCCAATTCCAGGCGCTTGGCGCATCGACCGTCAAAATTCCGTTCAACGAGACATACGGTTTGCTGAAGGACAACGCTGCGGACGGTCAGGAGAATACGATATCGAATATTGCGACCAAGCGATTGTATCAGGTACAAAATTATATGACGGTCAGCAATCACGGTTATTTGGGCTATGTGGTGCTGTTCAATCAAAAATTCTGGGCGGATCTTCCTCCGGATGTGCAACGGCTGCTGCAGCAAGCGCTGGAGGAGACGACCGTTTGGCTCCAGCAAGAGTCCGCTTCGATGCACGAGAAGCAGCTGCGCGAGCTGGAGGAAATCGACGGCTTCACGATTCATAAGCTCACGGCAAAGGAAAGACAGCAGTGGATTCGCAAGCTTGAGCCGCTGTACGACCAATATGAGCAGATTATCGGCACGGGGCTTATGAGTGAAATCGGAAGACCAAAATAACCAAAATAAACAATATGACCGCATGCTTGTTTGGAAACGGTTTCTCTTCTATGATGAGGGCAAATGCAATGTAAAAGCGTTTTCACAGCGTAAACGGCTGTCGCCGTCCTTTGGCGGCTTAAGCTCGTTTCGCGTAGAAATATAAGTCAGTATAAGCTCAAAATTATACTTTCTTATATTTTAAAAATAACGAAAGCGAGGCTGCCCTCATGCGATTTAAGCTTAATTTTAGAAACCTTACCGTACAAGTCGTGATTGCCATTATTCTAGGTATATTGTTCGGACATTATTTTCCGGCATACGGGGAACAAATGAAAGTACTTGGTGACGCTTTTATCAAGCTGATTAAAATGGTCATTGCCCCGATTGTGTTTTTCACGGTAGTAAACGGCATTGCCAATATGGGCGACATGAAAAAAGTCGGACGGATCGGCGGCAAGGCACTGCTGTATTTCGAGATCGTTACGACGGCTGCACTCGCAATCGGCCTGATTGTCGTCAATCTGGTCAAACCGGGAGCGGGAATTGATGCCAGCGCTGCGAGCGGCGATATTTCCAAGTACACGGAAGCGGCGGCGGAATCGAGCCACGGCATAAAAGATTTTCTGCTCGGCATCATTCCGGATAATGTAGTTAGTGCGATGGCAAAAGGCGAGCTGCTGCCGATTTTGCTCTTTGCGATCTTATTCGGGCTTTCTTTAACGGCAATGGGCGAGAAGGCTAGGCCGGTAACCGCCTTGTTTGATAAGCTGGCGTATGCTTTCTTCGGTATCGTGAATATGATCATGAAGGTGTCTCCGATCGCCGCTTTCGGCGCAATGTCCTACACGATCGGCAAATTCGGAGTCGGTTCCCTGCTGTCGCTAGGTAAACTGATGGGCTCGGTATACATTACAATGGCTTTCTTTATCATCGTAGTTCTTGGCACGATCACCCGTGTTTACGGTTTCAGCATATTTAAGTTTATCCGGTACATTAAGGAAGAAATTTTGCTTGTGCTCGGCACCTCTTCTTCGGAATCCGCCCTGCCGAGACTGATGGATAAGCTGGAGAAATACGGCTGCTCCAAGTCGGTTGTAGGCCTTGTCGTTCCGACCGGCTATTCGTTTAATCTGGATGGCACTTCGATTTACTTGTCGATGGCTGCGCTGTTCGTGGCGCAAGCCTCCGGCGTAGAGATGACGCTATGGCAGCAGTTGACGCTGCTCGGCGTACTCATGCTTACCTCCAAGGGAGCAGCGGGCGTAACAGGCTCCGGCTTTATTACGCTGGCGGCAACGCTGGCGGCGTTTCCGAGTATTCCGGTTGCAGGAATGGCTCTCCTGCTCGGGGTCGACCGCTTCATGTCGGAAGCCCGTGCGATTACGAACCTGATCGGCAACGGCGTAGCTACGGTTGTCGTCGCTAAAATGGAAAATGAGTTCCATCCGGATAAGGAGCCGGAAACGGCTGAAACGGCTGATAACAGCGTGCTTCCGGCAGCGGGGACAGCCGGGAGCCTTGTCAAGACGACTACGAATCTAGGGTAATGAAGCAATTGAATAAGATATAAAATATACATCGATATTGCGAAAGTTCAGGAAACGAATTGGATAAAATTATGACAAAAGCGACGATTTCCAACGATGTGGGGTCGTCGCTTTCCTGCGCTTTAGGGGCTGTTGCCGCCAAAGGACGGCGGCAGCTCGTTTACACACACTTGTTCAGTTTAAGTATGTTAGAATGATCATGATATTAGAAACTGCTTTTATGGGCCGTGCCGGTACAGGGAGGGTTAAAGATGCAGCTTATTAATCAAGAAAAGGTGCAGCAAATAATCGACAGCTTGAAGAACGAGGATGTCTATATTCATCTTGAAATGACAACGGGAGCCTATGCAGCCCATCTCGACAGCTCGAAGCATCAGGCGGCAAACTTCATTTCGAATGCTGTCATCCGTTATTCTCATGGATCAATTGCAGGCAGCGGGCAATATCGGGTCGGCTTGAAAATGGTACAGGGCTGGATTTACTCGGAAGGGCTTACGCACTGGGAGGAGAATGAGACGGAAAGGCTGCTGCTGGCGGGACATGACAGCCAAGGCAAGCTGATCGTTTCGCTTCAATTAAGCCGGGTGCCCTTCGGGTGAGAGAGGAGACGAGAGTGTCTATGAGACAAAATATACTGGTGATACTGCCGCATCCCGATGACGAGGCCTTCACCGTTTCGGGAACGCTGGCTAAGCATATACAAGATGGCGACCACGTTACATACGCTTGCTTGACGCTTGGGGAGATGGGGCGGAATATGGGGATTCCGCCTTTCGCCAACCGCGTTACGCTTCCGGCAATACGAAAGCTTGAGCTCGAGGATTCGTGCCGCGCCATCGGCATACAGGATCTTCGGATGATGGGCTTCCATGACAAAATGATTGAATTTGAGGATCAGGAGCAGCTGGACGGGCGGATTGGCGCGCTCATGAAAGAGCTTTTCCCTTCGATCGTCTATACGTTTTATCCGGGCTACAGCGTGCACCCCGACCATGATGCATGCGGCAGGGCCGTTATTCGCACGATCGGCAGGCTTCCTAATGCTGAAAGACCGGTTGTGTATTGCTCTGCTTTTGCCAAAAACCATCAACAGGCTATCGGCAAGCCGCAGCTTGTAAACGACGTTACACCTTTTTTGCAGCAAAAAATGGCGTCGATACAAGCTCATCGCTCCCAGTTCCAGGCGGCTGAATTGGTAGGCAGCAAACAGCTGGACGATGAGGAAATCAGGAAGCGGTTTGGAACGGAGCGCTTCTGGATTTATCCCTTTGACTAATTATCGTTAGACATTTTCATAAATCCCTATTATACTAAGCTAGTCTTTTAACGATAACTGAAAATATTCAGGAATAGGTGGAACGCTGAGGCGTTTCTTAAAAGGGAAGAACGGTGCAAGTCCGTCGCGGTCCCGCCACTGTAAATGGAGAGCATGCATAAGCCACTGTGAATAACGGGAAGGCTTATGCGGCCGAATCGATTTATGATTCGGCTTCTTGCGTTTGATCCATCAGCCAGGAGACCTGCCTATTCTTTTGAACACTAAGAGACCTACGAGGATAGGGAAGTGTATAGATCGCGCAATGCTATAGCGAGCTTTTGCCGCCGGAGGGCGGTATACAGCCGTTTACTTTTGCGTTTTTTAAAACACTTCTATGCCTATTTTGGGGTAGAGGTGTTTTTTTGTTTTCAAAAATCAGGAATAAAGGAGCAGAGCAGTGATGAAGAAGTGGTTAAGCGCGGCGTTTTTGGCCCTTTTTGTGTTTGGAGCGGTTATGCTGGCTTCGGCTGCGGCGAAGGATGCGGCGGCCGTAGAGGTGAACGGGAACGTGCTGGCATCCGTTCGTCCGGATTTGGATACGCCTGTTGTGGAGCTAAGCTTTCAGGAGGTGACGAACGGCTCCGCCCATATCCGGCTGAACAGCCCGGAGGCCGACTTTTACTCCCCGACGGACTTTCCGTGGGTAGAAGGGACTCCGCTTATCGATTCAACCGTCACGATTAAGGACGGAAGGGCGGCATTCGAGTATATGTTTCCGATTCGCGGGGAATATGCGATGACGCTGGACATCTTGGACGAAGCCGGCCAAGCGGTCGGCACTCAGGAGCTGACGATCAACATCCATGAGAACCCGAATGAGGTTCGGAACGCGGTACTATTCATTAGTCTATTGGCAGCATTTGGTTTGCTGTGCGGCTGGATCTTTTCGAAACGGAGGAGGAGACTAGGGTGCGGTTTAGTAGAGTTGCAGGTTTGATTCTAATTCTAATGCTGATGATGCAGGCGGCCGTGTTCGCGCACGGTTCGGAACAATCGGAGCACTCGGAGGCCGATATTCACGCCAAAGTGGGGGAGCTCGCTTATGTGGAAGGGAAATTCGAGCAGCTCGGGAACGCTCCGGTTGCCGTCACGTTTAAAGCCGTAAGGCTCGAGGATGGGGCAAACATTTTATCTATGCAAAGCTCGTCGGAAGACGGGGCCTACAAGTTCGGCATGCAATTTTTCGACGGGGCGGAGCATGAAGTGACGGTCGAGGCCGTCGATGCGGCAAGCGGCACCGTCATCGCCGAGCAGAAATTTTTTGTAGACGTACAAGCGTTTAACCCGCCCGCCGCAGTGAAATTCAAGACCTTTGCTTTCCTGCTCGCCGTCATTGCAGCGGGAATGGCAGCGGGCGTCGGGGTCAGCAAGCTGGGCAAGAGAACGCGATATGCAAAAGGAGACGTGTTGAATGTTAAATAAATACGAGCACCGGAAGGGCCATGGCTTTAAGAAAATACTGAATTCTCTTACGTTCCAGCTCACCGCAATCACGGCACTGGCAGGCGTTGTCCTTTACACGGCATTATTCTCCACTTACGCGCCGGTGCATGATACCCTTCACGAATTGCGGCATGCTTTGATGTTTATTCCGTGCCATTAAGGTGGTTTTTGCTTTGAACCGTTTTGTCATTCGTTTATATGCCTCGGCGCTCGATCGTTTTGCCCGGACAGGCAAGGTTCAGGCAGTGGAAAGGACGATCGCGATGATCGTCCGCCTTATCGAGAAACAGCCGCAGCAATGGGTGGAAGCTCTACAACGATTTTCCTCCGATCCGCGCTGGATTTTGCGCTATTTGGCTGGGCGGGAGATTGAACGGCTGCTCGTTCATGATCCCGTGCTGGCAGCGGATACGGCATTGCGTCTTGCCGGCGATCCTTCCCTCTATGTCCGCGAAGGGATTGCCAAAGGGATCGTTCAATCGGCGGAGGCCCGCTTTGATCAAGTATGGCCGTTTTGGCAAAAGGCGTTTGACGATCCTTCCGATGAAGTGCGTCAAACGGCGGCGATGACGCTTATCGCCCTGCTCAAGCTGCCGGAATTGACCGGCAGGCTGCAGCTTGAAGCGGAGAAAATCCGCCGCGACCGTTCGGTGAAGGTGAAAGCCGTCTTTGACAACTACGTCGCTCCGCTGCTGGAGGAACGAAGCCCTGCAGACGCGCTGCGATGCGGCTATGCCACAACAGCCGATATTCCCGTACCGGAGAAGACGATTGACCGGGTTGTCGGCCAGGACGAAGCGGTATCCGTCATTCGCCTCGCCGCCTTGCAGAGAAGATCGGTGCTGCTCATTGGCGAGCCGGGAACGGGAAAAAGCATGCTCGGGCAAGCGATGGCTGAAATGCTGCATGGAACCCCTCCGACGGATGTTTTAGCTGAACCGGGGACAAGAGAGAGCAGCGTCCCGGCGATCCGGCTGCTGCCGGCAGGCGAAGGGGAGCGGGTGATCAGGGCGCATGAGCGCGCGCATCGTTCGAATGCCGCTTCCTTGCGCTGGATATTGGGATTTGCGGCTTTTACCGGTTTATTTGTAGCGGTGTTCTACTCCTTCACCCGGGACAACCCGGTCTATATGCTGATCGGCCTTTCGAGCCTGTTCGTGCTGTACTGGTTTGGAAAAACATTAAAAGTCTCTCGTTCGACTAAAACGCCTAAGTATCTGATTAACCGTACAGGCAACGACAATCCCCCTTTTATTGATGCGACCGGCTTGCATGCCGGCGCGCTGCTTGGCGATATAAGACATGACCCTTATCAATCGGGCGGGATGGAGACTTCGCCTCATCATCTGGTTGAACCGGGGGCCATTCATTTAGCCGATCAAGGCGTGCTGTATATCGATGAGGTTTCGACACTGTCTATCGAATCCCAACAAGCCCTGCTTACTGCGTTTCAGGATAAAAAGATGGCCATCACAGGGCGTACCCCCGGTTCCAGCGGAAGGATGATCCGCACCGAGCCCGTGCCGAGCGATTTTATTATGGTGCTCGCCGGAAATATGCAGGATGTGGAGAGCATTCACCCCGCTTTGCGGTCAAGGATACGCGGTTACGGGTACGAGGTTTATTTGAATGAGACGATGCCCGATACGGCTGAAAACCGGTTTAAGCTCGTTCAATTCGTAGCTCAGGAGGTTCAGCGGGACGGAAAAATCCCGCATTTTACCGCTGCAGCCGTCAATGAAGTGATCCGCAGGGCCGGTCAGAGGGCCGATCGGGCCGGACATTTGACCTCCCGATTTCGTGAGCTCGGCGGCTTGATCCGGGCCGCCGGAGATGCGGCCGTCCAGTCGGGCTCGGAGCTTGTTCATGCAGAGCATGTTTGGAAGGCGCTGCAAGCCGCGATGTCTCTGGAACAGCAAATAGGCTTGCGGAAATACGGAAGCCTGGAGCTTCTGCGGGCCGATTCCTGCTGCGGCAGGGTAAAGGCGTTTGACGGCGGACGGGACGCATTTGGAACGATGGTGCAATGCTGGACGGATTTCCAGCCCTCTGCAGCAGTTGAAATCAAATCATCGGACGGAGGGGCCGGCGGCAAATCGGAGCTTCTGCCGGTCGAAGCCGTTTTAAACCGCTATGCGCTTCCCGGTACCTACTTCATTGAAATCGAGGGGGCGGAGCCGGACGGCAGCTTTAATCATTATACTTTGGCAATTGCCCTGTCCGCTTTATCGGCGGCGCACGGAAGGACATGGCCTGAGCATACAGCAGTGTGCGGGACGATTAACGTGCTTGGGCTGGTGAAGGAAATCCGTCATTTCGATACTGCGGCAGCGGCGGCCCGGCATTTAGGCATACGGACGCTGATCGCGCCGGCAGGCAATCGCAGGACGGAGCTTCCTGACGGGCTTCGGTTCATATGGGTGCATTCCATTGAAGAAGCCTGGCAAGCCGTGCAGTCACAGGCTGCGGCAGTAGAGCTATGTTAATGACGGAATTGGAGGCGGCATGATGGATGAGAAAAGAGGAAAGCTGCTTGTCATCGGATTTGGACCGGGAGCTTTTGAACATATAACGGAACGGGCACGGAATGCCATTCAGGAAAGTGAAGTCGTCATCGGCTACAACACTTACGTGGATCTGATCCGTGAGCTGCTGACCGGCCAGGAAATTGTAAGAACGGGGATGACGGAGGAGGTAAGCCGCGCCCAGGAGGCTGTCCGGCAGGCGGAAATGGGCAAAAAGGTAGCCGTCATCTCCAGCGGCGATGCCGGGGTCTATGGCATGGCCGGACTCGTATACGAGGTATTGATCGGCAAAGGCTGGAAGTCGGCTGACGGAGTTGAAATCGAGATCATTCCCGGCATATCCGCCATCAACTCCTGCGCTTCCTTGCTTGGAGCTCCGGTTATGCACGACGCTTGCACGATCAGCTTGAGCGATCATTTGACTCCCTGGACGGTTATCGCCAAACGGGTGGAAGCGGCGGCTTCCGCGGATTTCGTCATCGCTTTGTATAATCCGAGAAGCGGCAGACGCACGCGGCAAATCGTGGAAAGCCAGCGCATTTTGTTGAAATACCGTTCGCCGGATACGCCTGTAGGGCTTGTCAAAAGCGCCTACCGGGACCGGCAGCAAGTGGAAATTACGACGCTGGAACGGATGCTGGAGCACGATATCGGCATGCTGACAACGGTCATCATCGGCAATTCGACCACCTTTTTGTATGACGGCCAAATGATTACCCCAAGAGGATATCAGCGGAAATATACGCTGGATTCGGCGGAGCAGCGTCTAAGGCCGCATCAGCGGCTGCAAACGGAAGCCGAGCCTTGGTCGCTTAATGCGATGGGAGACGGCTGGGAAAGCGAAGACGAAGAAGCTGATTTCGAAGAGGAAGCGGCGGCCGCGGAGGCTCCGGCAGACAGTCCGGACGCTACGCTTCCGGAGGATTCCGCTCAGCCTGTCGCCCCAAGCAAGCCGGTTCATCCGGCTGAGCTTGCGCTGGAGGCGCTGGGAATGCTCGAGGCTAAAGGCGTCATATCAGGGGGCTATTTAGCCTCAGGCGCGGCTCCTCCTTCCGATACGCTTCGAAAAAAGGAGACGCTGATTTTTGAAATCGGCGTCGCTCCTGGCATCGCGAGTAAGAAGTTTACCGCGCGCCAGATGACGCTTTTGGCTCAAATCGCCGGAGAAGAAGGCGAGCTGGAGTATACGCCGCATCACCAGATTATTTTACGCGTACCGACGGAGGATCCCGAAGAAATAGTCACAAGGCTTAAGGGGGAAAAGCTGCTGGTTTTCCCGATCGGCGACATTGCTCAAGTCAAAGCCTGCGATTTCTGTAACCTGGAGAAGGACGAATCGATTCCCGTTGCGGAGGAGCTGCACCATGCGATCGGCGGATTGAAGGCGCCCAAAGAGCTGAAGGTCGGCTTTAACGGCTGCGGGATGGCTTGTTACGGAGCCGCCCTTGAGGATATCGGCATCGTGTTTCGCAGAGGAGCATACGATTTGTTCCTTGGCGGAAAAACGATCGGCCGCAATGCCCATCCCGCCCAATTGGTCGCGGAAGGCATACCGGGCGACCGGATTGTGAGTACGGTGGAGAGCATTTTTCGGGAGTATGCTGAAAAGGGCCATCCGAACGAGCGGTTCCATAAGTTCTTTAAGCGCAAGGGAGAGGTTCTTGGCTATAAGTACCGTGAGCAAGCTCAGCTCGTTGAGGTTGATCCCTTATG
This sequence comes from Paenibacillus vietnamensis, assembly GCF_020169515.1. Taxonomy (GTDB): domain Bacteria; phylum Bacillota; class Bacilli; order Paenibacillales; family Paenibacillaceae; genus Pristimantibacillus; species Pristimantibacillus vietnamensis. Next base: position 107,754 of record NZ_JAHMHW010000015.1, read on the forward strand.
CGGCGATTAAGGACGGCAATTTCTAAATTTCAGGAGGTCAAACAATGGAAGCCATTTTATTAGTCGGGCACGGCAGCCGGGATCCGGAAGGAAACGCGGAGCTGCTCCGGTTTGCGGATACAGTGCGGCAGCAGGCTCCGCAGTACGCGATCGAAGCTTGCTTTTTGGAGTTTGAGGCGCCGGGCATTGCAGCAGGCATTGACCGCTGTGTGGAGCTCGGAGCCCATCGCATCGTCGTAGTTCCGATTACTTTGTTTGCGGCAGGCCATGCGAAGCTTCATATTCCGGCCGAAATCTGCAGCGGAAAGCAGCGGTACCCGCACATTGAGTTTACATACGGCAGTCCGATCGGCATTCATCATAAGGTCATTGACATTTTGCAGTCCCGCCTGGCTGAAGCAGGCTTTGCGGCTGAGAGCACAGCCGAGCAAGCTTCATCATCCCAAGACAGGGCCTGCGGCAAAGAGGCAATTATGCGGACAGGGAAAACTGCCGTCCTTGTACTCGGAAGAGGCAGCAGCGATGCCGAAGCCAACGGCGATTTGTTTAAAATGACCCGGCTGCTGTGGGAGCAGGTTCCGGTGAAATGGGTGGAGAGCAGCTTCATCGGCGTTACCGCGCCTTCTTTCCCGGAGGGCCTGGAGCGCTGTTTACGACTGGGCGCCAGCAACATTTACGTTCTTCCTTACTTTTTGTTTACAGGTGTATTAATCAAACGGATCGAGCAGATGACAGCCGATTTTGCCGCTTCGCATCCGGAAGCGGACATAAAGCTGGCCGGATATTTCGGATTTCATCCGCTGCTGGTGGAGGTTCTGCTGGACCGGGTGAAGGAGGCTGCCTGCGGAGAGCCGTTTACAAGCTGCGAGATGTGCAAGCACAGCAGGGATGCTGCGGGCCATCACGATCACGGTCACGACCATACTCATGATCACAGTCACGATCATCATCACCATCACCATCACCATCACCATCACCATCATGATCACGGCCACGACCATCATCACGACCATCACGATCACGGTCACGATCATCACCATCATGATCACCATCATGATCACCATCATGACCATGATCACCATCCTGCGAAGCTGTCGGAAGTAAAAGGTTAATCGGGAGGCGGCCATATGATTTTTATGTTATGCGGGACAAGCGATGCCAGGGAGCTTGCTGTAAGAATCAGAGACAACGGTTATTCGGTCAGAACCTCCGTCGTTACCGAGTCTGCGGCCAAAAGCCTGGAGGAAGCGGGACTGCCGGTCCGTATGGGACGGCTTACGGCAGAAGAGATGGCCGGCCTGATCCGGCAAGAAGGCTTTGAGGCGATTGTCGACGCGAGCCATCCTTTTGCCGAAGAGGCTCACCGGAACGCCATCGAAGCCTCTCAAAGGGCAGGGGTGCCCTACATTCGTTTTGAGCGTGCATCGCTCGTTTATGGAGGCCACCCGAAGCTTACCGTCGTCTCCTCTTATGAGGAGGCGGCACTCGAGGCCAAGCGGCGCCAGGGCTCGGTCATGCTGACGACCGGCAGCAAAACGCTGCATATTTTTGCGAAACATTTGGTCGGAGATCCGCACATACGGCTTGTTGCCCGCATGCTTCCAAGACGCGATAACATGGAAAAATGCGAAGAGCTCGGCGTCGAGCAAAAAAATATTATAGCGATGCAGGGCCCTTTTTCACGGGAAATGAATGAGGCGCTCTACCGTCAGTACGGAACAACGGTGATGGTCACCAAAGAGAGCGGTAAAACCGGTTCGGTAGACGAAAAAGTAGAGACGGCTCTGCAGATGGGAATTGAAGTCGTATTAATTTCAAGGCCCGAAATTGAATTTGGAACGGTATTTACCGATTTTGACGGCGTGATTGGCCAGCTAAAGGCAGCTATTAACGAATAGGCGCCGCATCCAGGGAGGGAATCGATATGGATTTTAAAACGGAATTTAAGCCGCTTACGGTACAGCCCCAGGAAATCGAGGGCAAAAGCTTCGAAATGATTACGGAAGAGCTCGGGGAGCATCCGTTTACGGCTGACCAATATCCGGTCGTGCAGCGGGTCATCCATGCTTCGGCGGATTTTGAGCTTGGCCGCAGCCTTGTGTTTCATCCGAGAGCGATTGAGGCGGGCATCGAAGCGATCCGCAGCGGCAAAAAAATCGTCGCCGACGTTCAGATGGTCCAAGTCGGGATAAGCAAAGACCGCATCCAGCGGTTCGGCGGGGATGTGAGCGTCTATATTTCGGATCCCGACGTGATCGAGGAAGCGAAAAGGCTGAACACGACCCGTGCGATCATTTCCATCCGCAAAGCGATCAAGGAAGCCGAAGGAGGCATTTATGCGATCGGGAACGCTCCTACGGCTTTGCTGGAATTAATTCGTCTCGTGAAGGAAGGAGCGACGAAGCCGGGCCTTGTCATCGGCATGCCGGTCGGCTTCGTATCCGCAGCGGAATCCAAGGATGAGCTCCGGAAGCTCGACGTCCCGTTCATTACGAATATCGGCCGCAAAGGCGGAAGCACGGTCGTCGTCGCAGCCGTAAACGCCTTGTCGATTATGGCTCAAAACCAAAACTGAACTGATTGGAAGGTGATCGCATGAGTGATTTGAAAACTCCGGATAAAGATCCCAAAGAGATGCGACATGGCTATACGACCGGCGCTTGCGCAGCCGCCGCGGCCAAAGGCGCTGTCACCATGCTGATCACCGGGCAATCCGTCTATCGATCGGAGATTTGGCTTCCTGCGGGTTTTTTCCATGTTTTTGATTTGATAGAAAGCGAGTTTACGGCGGATATGGCGGTGTGCGCAACCATTAAGGATGCCGGCGACGATCCGGATGCGACGCATAAGGCGAAAATCGTAGCAACCGTAACGTGGACTCAAGGCACAGGCATCGAGCTTGACGGTGGCACAGGGGTCGGGCGTGTAACGAAGCCCGGGCTTCCGGTGCCTGTCGGAGAAGCGGCGATCAACCCCGTTCCCCGGAAAATGATCCTCCATGAGGTTGAACAGGTGCTGAACGAATATGGCGTGGACAGGGGCCTTCGAGTTGTTATCGCGGTGCCGGACGGCGAGGAAATGGCGAAAAAGACGTTAAATGCAAGGCTTGGCATTATCGGAGGCATTTCGATTTTGGGCACGCGCGGAATCGTGGTGCCTTTTTCGACTTCCGCGTATAAAGCCAGTGTCGTGCAGGCCATTCAGGTGGCCAAGGCGGCGGAGTGCCGTCACCTTGTGCTCACGACCGGAGGCAGCAGCGAAAAATATGCGATGAAATTAAATCCGGAGCTGAAAGAGGAGTCTTTTATCCAAATGGGAGACTTCGTCGGCTTCTCGTTAAAGCATGCCAAGCGGCTCGGCATGAGCAAAATCAGTTTGGTCGGAATGATGGGCAAATTCTCCAAGGTTGCGCAAGGCGTCATGATGGTGCATTCCAAAAGCGCGGCCGTCGATTTCGGTTTCCTGGCCGGAGTGGCTAAAGAAGCGGGCGCGCCGGAACAGCTGCAGACGGCCATTTTGGAAGCCAATACGGGATCTCATGTATCGGATCTTGTTATTGAAGCCGGAATTCGGGCGTTTTTCGATAAGCTGTGCGAATATGCATGCCGGCATTCCCTGGAGCATATCGGCGGAGGCTTGGCGATCGAGACCGTGCTGGTCACCATGAAAGGCGACGTACTCGGAAGGGCGGAAATCAATGGATAATCGAATCAAAATTATCGGGATCGGCGACAATGGCACGCGGGATTTATCCCCCCTGTATCTTCAATGGATACAAGAGTCGGACATGCTGGTCGGCGGCGAAAGGCATCTTTCTTTTTTTACGGAATACAGCGGACAACGAAAAGTATTAAAAGGCGGTCTGGCCGCGGTTATCGAGCAGCTGGACGAGCTTCGCCATCACCGGAAAATCGTCGTATTAGCGTCAGGCGATCCTTTGTTTTACGGCATTGCCAGCTACATAGCCAAAAAATTAGGCTCGCACGCGGTAGTCATTCATCCGCATTTGAGCTCGCTGCAGCTGGCCTTTGCAAGAATGGGCGACAGCTGGCAGGATGCGGCTTTTGAAAGCGTTCATGGCCGGCCGGTGAAGGGGCTTGCGCAAAGGATCGACGGCAAGGCGAAGATTGCGATTCTTACGGACGAGGAGAACAGCCCTGCGGCGATCGCCCGTTATTTACTGGAGTTTGAAATGAATGAGTATGAAGGGTTTGTGGCGGAAAATCTCGGCGGCGAACAAGAACGATACGGCTTCTGGACTTTGGAGGAAATGGCTCAAGCCGAATTTTCGCCGTTAAATGTCGTTATTCTGAGGCGCAAGCCGGATGCCCCCGAACCGCTTCGCGGGTTTGGGATCGAGGACGATCAATTCCATCAGCGAAAGCCCGAAAAAGGTTTAATTACCAAAAAAGAAGTCCGGGTGCTCAGCCTGTCCGAGCTTAAATTGAAAAACGACAGCGTGGTGTGGGATATCGGCGCCGGGTCGGGCTCGGTCGCGGTCGAATGCGCGCGGCTGGCGCCTTACGGCCAAGTGTTTGCCCTTGAGAAAAACGAGGGGGACATGGCGAATATCGAATTGAACCGTAAAAAGTTCCGCACCGATTTTACGGCGATCCATGCAAAGGCTCCCGAAGGCCTCGATGCATTGCCCGATCCGGATGCCGTGTTTATCGGCGGCAGCGGCGGGGAATTGCGCGAGCTTATCCGTCTATGCTGTACCCGGCTCAAAGAAGAGGGCCGAATCGTCATTAATGCGGCGACCATCGAAACGTTGACGGCGAGCCAGCAGGCGCTGGCAGAGGAAGGCTTCGCCGTCCGCATTTTGCTTGTGCAGATCGCCAGAAGCAAGCCGATTCTCGATATGACCCGGTTCGAGGGACTGAATCCGATTTATGTGATCGTCGGTTATCGCGGTTCCGAACCCATTACCGGAAAGGAGCGGAATGAATAATGGAAGCAACAGCGGTGAAAACAGGGACTCTTTATGGGGTAGGCGTCGGTCCCGGAGATCCGGAGCTGATTACCGTCAAAGCCTTCCGTCTGATGAAGGAATGTGCGGTGATCGCTTATCCGAGGAAGCGTATGGGAGGCAAATCGTACGCATTGGAAATCGTCGAGCTTTATGTGAATACGAACGAGAAGGAGATGCTCGGCCTTGTTTTTCCCATGACCAAGGATAAGGCGGCGCTCGACAGGGAGTGGAACAAGACCGTAACCCTCTGCTACGAGCATTTGAAGGAAGGCCGCGATATTGTGTTTGTAACGGAAGGTGACCCGAACCTGTACAGCACCTTTATTCATATGGCCCGACTGATGCAGGAGCTGCATCCGGAGGTGCCGATCCGTTCCGTTCCGGGCATTTCTTCTTTCCTGGGAGCGGCGGCTCGCCTTGGCATTCATTTGGCGGATGGAGATGAACAGGTTGCGATCGTTCCTGCAACGGAAGACCGCGATGCGATGAAAAAAGCAATTATCGAGCACGATACGGTTATTTTTATTAAGGTGGCCAAGGTGATCGACATGATGATCGATCTATTGGAAGAGTTGGATCTGGCGGACAAGGCGTCCGTTGTTACGAAAGTAACCTCTCCCCAAGAGCTGATCTGGCGTAACGTGCGCGAGCTAAAGGGCCAGGAGCTGGAATATTTAACGTTGATGGCGGTGAGAAAATAATGGAAATGGAAGCGAAGGTTTATATTGTCGGGGCCGGTCCGGGAGACCCCGATCTCATTACGGTTAAAGGCTTGAAAATCATACAGCAGGCAGATGTCATACTGTATACGGATTCGCTTGTGAATGAAGATCTGATTGCCCGTGCCGGCGAGCATACTCAGGTGCTGCAGAGCTCCGGCATGGACCTGGAAGAAATGGTTGATCTTATGGCAGCGGCGGCAGCCGAAGGAAAAAGCGTGGCGCGGGTTCACACAGGCGACCCTTCGATGTACGGGGCTATTTTGGAGCAAATGGTGCTGCTTAAGCAGCGCGGGATTTCCTATGAGATCGTTCCCGGCGTCAGCTCCGTCTTTGCATCGGCGGCGGCGCTCGGAGCCGAATTAACGGTGCCCGATTTGACCCAGACGGTCATCCTGACCCGTGCGGAAGGGCGGACCCCGGTTCCCGAGAGGGAGAAGCTGCGCGATCTGGCTTCGCATCATTGCACCGTCGCTCTTTTCTTAAGCGCTACGCTTGCCAAGAAGGTCGTTAAGGAATTTCTCGCCGCCGGCTGGTCGGAGGATACTCCGGTAGCTGTCGTGCAGAGAGCGACATGGCCTGACCAGAAAATCGTACGCACTACGCTTGCGGGCCTCGACCAGGCTTTGCGTGAGGCCGGCATCCGTATGCATGCCATGATTTTGGCCGGCAGGGCGCTTGACCCTTCACTGGTGGATCGCGACGAGCACCGGTCCAAGCTGTACGACAAGTCGTTTACGCACGGGTACAGGAAAGGGGTTACCTCCAAATGACGAAGCCGTACGTAACCGTCGCTATTACGAAGCACGGAGTTGAACTGGCCCGCGATCTGGCTGAGCATTTTCCGGGAACCGATCTCTATTATATGAGCAAATTTGCAAGAGGCGACGAGCAGGAAAAGGGATATCAGCTGTTCGAGGGCTCTGTCAAGCTGATCCTGCCGGATTTGTTCAAGCAATACAGCGGACTGATCATCATCATTTCCCTTGGAGCCGTCGTGCGCATGATCGCGCCGATATTGGAGGACAAGAAAAAAGATCCCGCCGTCGTCGTCATTGACGACCGCGGTGAGCATGTGATCAGTGTTCTGTCCGGCCATCTTGGCGGAGCGAACGAGCTGACCCGCGAAGTGGCCCGGACGATCGGGGCGCGTCCCGTCATTACGACCGCTTCCGATGTGCAGCAGACGATACCGGTCGATTTATTCGGCCGCACTTTCGGATGGGAGATTGACAGCTTTGATCGAGCGACTCCCGTAAGTGCTTCCGTCGTGAACGAGGAACGGATAGCGGTCGTACAAGAAGCGGGCGAGACGAATTGGTGGACGTATGACAGGCCTCTTCCATCGCATATCCGCACTTATTCAAGCGCTAGCGAAGCGATGGAAACGGAGTTTGATGCGGCGTTAGTCGTAACGGACCGGTTATTGAATGCGCAGGAAGCCGCCGCGCTGCTCGGAAACGGCGTCATGTACCGCCCGAAAACGATTGTGCTGGGCATCGGCTGCAACAGAGGCACGCCCGCCGAGGAGATCGAGCAGACCATATCGGATACGCTGAACGAGCTTCAATTATCGGTCAAAAGCGTGCGCAATGTCGCGACCATTGATCTTAAAAAAGATGAGCAAGGGCTGCTTGACGTTTGCGGGAAATTCAAATGGAGGCTGGACACGTATACGCCGGAAGAGCTGAACCGGGTGCCGGTCAAAAATCCGTCCGACACCGTGTATAAGTATACAGGCGCTTATGGAGTGAGCGAGCCTGCCGCACTCCTTTCATCGGGCGCATCGGACTGGCTGCTGGAAAAGCGCAAGAGCGGCAATGTAACGATTTCCGTCGCCCGCATACCTAACGTCCCTGCTGCCGGGGTGACGCCGTGAATGACGCTAGAAAACGGATTGTCATTGCAGGTACGGGCAGCGGCGTCGGTAAAACAACGATTACGATCGGACTCATGGGAGCCTTGAAGCGCCGTGGATTAAACGTGCAGGGCTTTAAATGCGGACCGGATTATATCGATCCTACCTATCATACAGCCGTCACCGGCCGAACATCGCGGAATCTGGACACGTGGATGCTGTCCCACGATACGATGCGGGAAATTTTCCTAAGAGGCTCCGAGGGGGCGGATATTTCGGTAATTGAAGGGGTCATGGGCCTTTACGACGGGAAAAGCCCTTTGGCGAACACGGGCTCCACAGCCGAAATCGCCATGCTTCTCGACAGCCCCGTTATCCTGATCGTCAACGCGCAGAGTATGGCGCGAAGCGCAGCCGCTGTCGTCTTAGGTTATCAAAAGCTGGACGAGCGGGTCCGCATCGCCGCTGTCATCGTCAACAAATGCGGCAGCCATGGACACTATCAGCTTGTAAAATCAGCCATCGAGCAGGAATGTAACATTCCGGTTATCGGCTGGCTGGGACGCGACGAGCAGCTGGAAATTCCCGAGCGCCATCTCGGTTTGATCCCCGCGATCGAACGCGGCGAGCTAACGCCTTTTTTGGAGCGTGCCGCTGATTTGATCGAGAAGGGGATCGATCTCGAAGCCGTTGTTTCCTTGGCGGAGGGAGCCGGTGAGCTAGCCTGGCCGGTGACGCGGCTGTTTGCCGCCAAGTCCAAACCGGGCGACGGTCCGGGCATTGCGGTTGCGCGTGACGCGGCGTTCAATTTTTATTACCCCGAAAATCTTGAACTGCTGGAGCAAAAGGGGGCCAAGCTCCTTTACTTTAGTCCGCTGGCCGGCGAGAAAGTGCCTGCCGACGCGGACGGGCTTTATATCGGCGGCGGTTTTCCGGAGGAATTCGCAGCGGAGCTTGCCGCTCATGAGCCTGTCAAAGCGGATTTAAAAACGCGTATCGGCGAAGGGCTTCCCGTGTTCGCAGAGTGCGGAGGTTATATGTATCTTACCCGTTCGATAACGGACCGTGCAGGCGCCAGGCATGAAATGGTCGGTGTCATTCCTGCCGAGGTGAAGATGCAAAACAAGCTGGCTGCCTTAGGTTACCGGGAAGCAAGAGCTTTAGGCGACTGTATTCTTATGGAACGGGATGAAATCATTCGCGGGCATGAATTTCATTATTCAACGTTAACGGCGGAGCGGGACGATTACCCATATGTCTATGAAACGAAAGGGCTGCGCGGCGCCGGACGAGAGGGATATTTTACGGAAAATATAATGGCCGGCTACACGCATGTTCATTTTGCATCAAACCCGAAGGCGGCGGACCGGTTTATCGCCGGCTGCGGGAACTATCGCAGAAAGAGAGGCGCAGATCATGGAACAGTCTGATAGAAGAAAGAATCGCAAAGGATACACTCTCGTGTATACGGGCGACGGTAAAGGGAAAACAACCGCATCGCTAGGGCTGGCCGTTCGTGCGACAGGACGGGGCTTTAAAGTGCTTATTTTGCAATTTATCAAATCCCCGCAGCGTACTTACGGCGAGCATATCGCGTTATCCAAGCTTGGTGTCGATATCCGGCAGCTGGGCGTAGGCTTCACCTGGACCAAAACGCCGGAGGAGCACCGGGCCGCTCTGCAAACCGCATGGTCGATTGCGAAGCAGGAGGTTATGAACGGCGACTGGGATGTCGTCATTTTGGATGAGATCCACAATGCGCTCGCCATCGATAAGTTCCCGGTCGGCGATGTTCTGCCTCTTCATGAAGTGCTGGAGCTGATCGAACGACGGCCCGGCCATTTGCATCTCGTCCTGACGGGCAGAAACGCCAAACAGGAAATTATCGAAAAAGCCGATCTGGTTTCTGAAGTACAGGTCGTCAAGCACTATTACAACGAAGGCGTCCCTGCCGTATTAGGCATTGAATATTAAAGGAGCTGTAAAAATAGATGTCAATCCTTGAAGCATTGAAAAGCCGCAGGGCGGAACGCCATTATGAGCCCCGCGAGGTAGAAGAGGGCAAGATTGCCGCATTGCTTGAAGCGGCTACCTGGGCGCCGAACGACCGTTTGCGCGAGCCTTGGCATTACTATGTCATACGAGGTGTTACCAAACGGCGGTATCAAGAGATGGCGCAGGAGTATTTGGAAGAAAGGTTTCCTTCGAAACCCAATCTCGTGAAAGAGTCGATGACCGTTCTGCAAAATACGCCTCTGATCATTGTGGTGACTGCCGATATCGTTCCCGGCGACGAAGCTTCCTCGGAGGATAACGAGTATGCCGTATGCTGCTCCATCCATTCGATGTGGCTTGCGGCCCGGGAGCTCGGGCTCGGCATGGTATGGAGAACGCGGGGAGTCGGGCTTGTCCGCGACGAAAGGCTGAACCGGTTTATCGGCAGCCCGGACAATAAAAAGGTGATCGGGACGATTTTTATCGGCTACTCCCAGGCTGAAGCGCCGGTTACGAAACGTACGCCGTTTTCGGAGAAAACGACATGGCTGTGAACCTGCAAAGCAGCTATGACAACCAGGAAGGGGCTGCTGAAATGTCAAACCAGTCCGTCAGTACAAAACGCCGGGTGCTCGGCCAGGTCGTGATCTGCTCAGGCTGCTGCTGCGGCCGGACGGATAAAGGGAAACCGGCCATTCCGGAAGAGTGGCTGAAGAGCAGCTGGAAGCAGGCGGGACTGCTGCGATCGATCCAGCTGACGATTAGCGGCTGTCTCGGGCCATGCGATTTGACGAACGTCATTTCCATTCTAACCCCGCAGGGGCAAATATGGCTGGGCGGAATAACCGGCCGGCACCAGTATGAAGCGCTGCTGGAATGGGCGCTGGCTTCATCGGATGCCGGCCGTCTTGTCGATTTGCCCGCTATTTTGGAAGCTCAACGATTTGAACGCTATAGCCTGTCATAGTGCCCTAGAGGCGCTTTCGCGGGACAATTGCCGGCTGTTAGGGAGAAGCTTCGGCAGCTCCACGGTGACGGTGCTTCCCTGTCCCGGTCTGCTTGCCATCCGCATCGAAGCCTGACCGCCGAATAAATGCTCGACCCGTTTCCGGGTATGGGATAATCCGATATGCCTGAGACCGGAGTTTTTTTTCCGCTCCCCCATCTCCCAAATCGTTTGCAGCTGCTCCGGTTCAATGCCGATTCCGTCATCTTCGATCTGAATGACAAGAGTTTGCCTGGTGACGGCTGCGGAAATGCGTATCGTGCCTGCCGCATCCTTGGGGCAAATGCCGTGAAATATCGCGTTTTCCACAAAAGGCTGGATCAGGTTCCGCGGAACCAGGCAGTCATCGGCCTCATGCCGGATATCCCATACAACGTCAAACATATCGATATAGCGGTAAGATTGAATGGCGATATAGTCGCGCAGCAGACGGATTTCTTCACGCAGCGGGATCAGGGCTCCGGCCCCGTCCATTTTGACCGCATCCTGCAAAATTCGAATAAAGGCTCCGACCATACGGACAATGTCGTCATTTCCTTGCTTTTGAGCCATATAGATGACCGCGTTCAAAGTATTGTAGACGAAATGCGGATTCAATCGGGACAGCAAAAGCTCGAGCTCCAGCTCGCGTTTATCTTTCTCGTGCTGAATCGATTCCTCCAAATGCACCTTAAGCTGGTCGGTCATACGGTTAAAGCCGAGGCCGAGCTTCTCCAGCTCGTCTCCGGTTCTAATATGAACGGACGTATTCAGATTTCCGCTTGAGACGGCATTCATCGCGTGATATAGGCGCATTATCGGCCTGGTTATGCGGAAGATGGCCGGCATCATAAGAAGCAGAATCAAGATCGTACTGGTCATCGAAAAAAATCCGAGCAGGTAGATGACGATCTTGCCCCGTTCCATCAGGGAGGCTTGTGAAATAAAAGTCACAAGCTTCCAATTGTTGCTCTCGAACCGGTCGATCAGCATATACCCCCCTTTGACGGAAGAAATCCCTTCAGGCTGCTTCTCGGAAGCGGTTAGAAGAAGGGAGCGCGTAAGCGGATGTCCGGCTTCCTGCTTCTTTTTTCCATATAACAAATACCCCGCTTGATTCGTCCAAAGCAAATCTTCAAAATCGTCGCTGCCGAAGTCAAGCAAGGACTCGAAGCTTTCGTAATCGAGGTTAAGGATCAGCTCTCCGATCGTGCGCCCCGGCTGTTCGATATCTTTTACCGTTACGATAAAACTGATGATCCTGCCTTTCTCCACGGTATTGCTGTTCAGGATCATTTCATGCGGCTCGGTAAAAGAATGCTGCTGACCGGACCGGATATGATTCCGGTACCAATCCTCTTTCAGCCGTTCGCTAAAGTACCGGTCGTTCCTCGCTTCGCTCCAAAATACGCGGCGATCCGGCAGGACCAGGGCGAAGCTGCTTACTTCCTTCCGCAGCCCTTTATTTTCATCCAAATAATCAAGCGTGTCGGACAAAAGCGCAAATTGGCTGAACGTATCCAGTTGGTCGTAGGTTTTATAAAACGATTGCAGCTGATTGGAAATGATAAGCGAGAATGAAAATTGAGCGATATCATCCGTCATGTATTCAAGCTGTCTGACCGTTTGGCTGAGCTTGGTTTCATCTTCATGTATGATCTGCTTCACGACGATGGACTGATAATAATAATAGGTGAATGCCGCTGACAGCAGGAAGCTGATAATGGCCACCATGACGATTCGCTGCAAAATAACGGAACGGATGCTTTTCACTGGGCGTAGCCTCCATGCCGGTATTGATGGGGAAGCATGCCTGTCGTTTTTTTGAAAACCTGACTGAAATGCTGGGACGAGCGATACCCGACCCGGGCGGACACCTCGGTCATTTTGGCGTCTTCCCGGCTTAAGATACGTTTGGCCTGATTGATCCGGTGCTCCGTCAAATAATCAAGAAACGTACGTTCAAGCTCCCGCTTAAATAGCTGATGGAGGTAGGAGGCGCTGATTCCCGTCGAACGGGATACATCCTCAATATTAATATCCTCATGATAATGAGCATGGATATAGTCCAAAGCCTTTAGCAGTTTATTGGAAATGCGGTCGTATTCATTTGAGCTGGAGCACAGCTTTTGAATCGTCTCGTTAAATTTGTTCATGATCTGATCGATATGGTAGACGGGCTCATCTTCCGCCATCATCAGATCGGTTTCCGGCAAGCCTTTGCCGGAAAGACGCTGATTCATAAGTCCGGTCAGGGTATGAATCGTTTCGTATAAGCCGGACAGATCCCACCCAGGATGGCACAAGGAATGAAATTGTTTTTGGATAGCGTTTTCAATTCGTTTGGGATCATTTTGGTCCATGCCCTCCAGCAGCTCCTCCAGTCGAAAAGTCCGGGCCGCCGGCAAATAAGCTGCGCCGTCTTGAGGCGGAAGCGGGAGGTCATCCGCACAGACAATCGTTTCCTTTCCGCAAAATACCGCGTGTCGTGCCGCAGCTTCGACCTTGCGCAAAGTATGGGGAAGCAGGGAGAGATCGCTGCTTTGGAAAGAGTAATATAAGGAATAGCTCCGCTCGTTATGCCGGTTGATAGAAGCATGAATGGCTGCCGCAAGCTTCCGGAAGGCGTCCCGCATGAGAGCTGCCGATTTATTTTTTTGGGAGAACAAGGCGATGCGCTGGCTGCGGTTAAGCGCAAACTCCCCGACGAGCTGCCAATCCGGCTGACCGGAGCACAAGCTTATTTCGCAGGAGGTCCATTTGAGCGGCTGAAGAGTGTCGCTTCTACCGGCTGCAGACGGTACAGCCGTGAACGGCGAGTCTCCCTGGATGAGCATCATGGCGAAAGGAGGCGCAGCCTGGAGCTCCTTCATAACGTTCGGCAGCTCCGCTCCCGTGACGATTTCCACGAGCTGCTCCGACCGCTGCTGCCTTCTTTGTTTTTCGCCCTCTTCCCAGCTTTTCCGTGCCTTGTCCAGCTCGTGGAGCAGCTTGTCCCGGTCAACCTCATGCTTGATCAAATAGCTGGATACGCTGCCGAAGGATATGGCTTGCCTGGCGTACTCGAAATCCTGATGAGCGCTCATGACAATGAATTTTACGCCTAATTTGAGCTCGGAAACCGCCCGGATGAGCTCCAGGCCGTCCATGACAGGCATACGGATATCGACGATCATAATTTGAGGCTGAATTTCCCCGCATAGACGCAAGGCACTTTTTCCGTTCGTCGCGGTTGCTGCGATTTCGTAGCCGTATTCGTGCCATGGCAGAACACTTTTGATATGCTCGAGTGCAATACGTTCGTCATCGACCAATATGATCTTCATCGCCTCAACCTCCGCTTGATTTGCTGTATGGATGATTATAACGTACATCAGGGCCCTTGAAGCAAGGGGAGTGTAGGAATGCAACCAAAAGTGTAGAATCGCAATGTTTACGCTTACATTTACGGCGGGGTATATTGAAAACGCAGAGATTATCCAATGAAAAGGGAGAGATTATTCGATGCTAAAGCGATTTTGGAACAAACGGATCAGCCTGCTGACCTCCGTCATGATGCTGGCAGTCCTGCTCACAGCTTGCGGCGGGGGAAGCTCCGGGAATAACACGGATGCGGCCGGCACGAACGATAAGGTCACTCCTGAGAGCGGCAATGCCGGATCGGCCGTCAAAGGCAACGAAGACTACAAAGGCGAGTTTGTCCTGTGGACCTGGGAGCCTGAGCATGCTACGGCTTTGGCCGCCTTTCACGAGAAATATCCGAATATTAAAGTGAAGCGCGTTAACGTTGCCGCAGAGGATGTTTCGAAAAAGCTGCAGACAACAATCGCATCAGGCGGAGAATTGCCGGATGTCATCCGGATCGAGCGCGGGCAAAAGGCGAAAATATTCGATATGGATATTCTCGAAAATCTCGAAGCGCCGCCGTATAATGCCGACAAATCGCTTCTGTTCGACTATGATATCGCCGCTTTCTCCAAGGATGATCATATGATCGCCATCCCGGACGATATGAGCGTGGCGGGCATCGCTTATATTAAATCGCTTGCGAAGGAATATTTCGGGACGGACAACCCGGAGGAAATGGAAGCTATTTTTACCGATTGGGATGCGTTCGTTGAGAAAGGGAAAGAGGTTCTGCATAAGAGCGGGGGCAAGGTGAGGATGTTCCCGAGCCTCGGCGACGTGCATCAGACGCTGAAAGGCCAGCGTGCCGAGCCGTATTTTGACGGGGACAAGCTGAACGTTAGGATGCTCGAAAATACCGTTGCCGAGCTGGTCAAGTTTAGGGACTCGGGCATTATCGACAAGCTTGATCAGTGGACGCCGGCATGGAATGCGACGTTTGGCGGGGACAAGTATATATTCGCCATGTCTCCCGTATGGATGCCGCAGTATGTCATCGGTCCTAACGATAAGAAGGACGACCGTTGGGCGCTGATGGTGCCTCCAGGCGGCGGCTTCATTAGAGGGGGCTCCTCGCACGGCATTCCGAAAGGGGCGAAAAACGCCGAGCTGGCCTGGAAATGGATCGAATTTACGTCAATGTCGCAAGAAGGAGCGGTAGCGCAAAAAACGGACGGCGTATTCACGCACTTCAAAAAAGCTTACGAGGATCAATCGTTCACGAACTGGACATGGAGAAACTTTGGCAGCCAGGATATCGGGGAAAAGTTTTTCGTCGACATTTCGGAGACAACAAAGGACATGCCGGAAAATATCAATGACCTGGTGCTGGATGAAGTGATGAATATTGTGCTTCAGACGCTTGCTAAAGACGATTCGTTCGGCCTCAATCAGGCAATGGGAAGAATTCAAAAGGAACTGAAAGCAAAAGCGCCAAATATCGTTTGGGAGTAACATACGGGCCATAACAATATAACAATAGGCGGCTTGCCTTATCTTCGGCCGCCTACAACATGTCGGATAGCAGGGAGTGTAAGCGATGGTTGCCTTAAAAAGAAGATGGGTGCCTTATTTTTTCCTCTCTCCTTATATTTTGTTCTACTTGGCTTTCGGCCTGATCCCAATGGTGTTCTCATTGTATGTTAGCTTGACGAGCTGGAACGGGATCGGCGAAAAAACGTTCATCGGATTGGACAACTACAAGTTTCTGTTTAATCCGGACTCGTATTTTTTCAAATCGGTCGGCAATACGCTGCTGTTTGTTCTTTTTACGCTCCCTATGCAAATTATTTTCGGCTTGATCATTGCCACGCTGCTTTACAGCCGCTGGGTGAAGTGGAAAAGCTTCTTTCAATTGATCAACTTTCTCCCCTATATCGTAACGCCGGTCGCGGTGGGGCTTATGTTCAATCTACTATTTGACTGGCAGGCAGGCTTTATTAATAAAATACTGCTTCAGCTCGGTCTTATCGACGAGGGCATCTATTGGCTGGGTGACCCGCTGTATGCCCGGATCGTTATCATCTTGATGCTGTTCTGGAAGGGCTTCGGATATACGATGATTTTTTATCTGGCCGGGCTTGCCAACATACCGAAGGATCTGAACGAAGCTGCACAAGTGGACGGAGCAACCGGGTATCGGACGTTTATGTCCATTACGCTTCCATTGCTTAAGCCGGTCACCGTTTTTATCGTCATTACCGGTATCATCGGCGGCTTTCAGCTGCTTGAAGAACCGATGCTGCTGCTCGGAGGCTCCGGAATGGGCTCCAGCACGGCGGTTATCGGCGGCCCGGACAGATGCTGCCTGACGACCGTATGGAATATGTACGATACTGCCTACGGCAGCATGAACCGTTACGGGCTTGGAGCCGCTATCGCGTACGGCCTTTGCATCATTATTGCGTTCTTCTCATTTATCGGCGCCAGATTTTATAGGGGGGATCATGAATGAGCCACAACATCCGAACGACGATGGCGACCTCCGCGATCGCCCTGCTGTCCATATTTGCGCTGCTGCCCTTCTATATTATGACGATTATGGGAACCTATCAGAACGAGGACTTGTTTACGAAGATTGTTCTTTTGCCGGGTACGTATTTATTGGAAAATTTCAAAACGGTGGCGGCCAGCCGGTTCGACCTCGTTTATTGGAACAGTCTGGTCGTTTCGCTGGCAAGCACGGTGCTGTCCGTATTAGTTAGCGCCTTTGCAGGCTTTGCTTTCGCGAAGCACGAGTTTAAGTACAAAAACAAGATTTTTGCAGCCGTCCTGCTCACCATGATGATTCCCGGCCAGCTCGGTCTGGTCGCGTATGTCATTGAGATGCGTTATCTCAGCTTGTCGGGAACGCTGCTTCCGCTCATTTTGCCTTGGGTAGCGAATGCGTTCGGCGTTTATTGGATGACGCAGTTTATCAAAAGCGCGGTTCCGAACGAAGTGCTCGAAAGCGCACGGATCGACGGCTGCTCGGATATCGGAGTGTTTTTCCGAATTGTCGTCGCCTTCATTTACCCGGCGATCACGACGCTTTCGCTTCTTGTGTTCCTGTGGTCATGGAACAATTATTTGCTTCCTCTCATTATCGTCAACGAACCGGAGCTGTTTACGATACCGCTTGGCATAACGGCGCTGGGTGACGCTTACCGCACGGATTTGGCTGCACAAATATTAGGTTTGACGCTGGGGACGGTTCCGGTGCTTCTCTTGTTCGCGATCGGGTCCAAAAGCTTTATCCGCGGATTGACGGCGGGATCGGTTAAAGGGTAGGGAGCATATCATAGGGAGGATAAACCGAGACATGTTTACCCTTTCAGTTCTGCTGCAAAAAGTGCATTTGATGCCATACCGCTCGATGTGACTATCAACTCGGCTGCATTTTTTGCAGTGGAATCGGGTGAAACCGATCCTGATCGGAAGGTTTGAGGAAATCCGCTGTAAAAAGTACATTAGAACACACACAGCTGCGTCTTATGTCAAGTTTCTGATGCAAAAAGTACAGCCGAACGGAGGCGTCATTCCGAGTAGAGGGCAAAGGAGAGGCGGCTCGTGCTTAGACGGTAATTGAACCCGCGACCATCGCTATGCCAAGCGATGGTCTGCTGCTGTTCCATCAAACCTAACTGCATCCGTGATCAAGCTTTTTTAATTTTATACGTAAGTAATACTTTTTTTTAAAAAAAGACTTGCAATAATGGGCGGGTGCATGGTATATTCTAATTCCGGCCGAGAGAAACACGCGGACGGCGAGAAAGAAA
>NZ_JAHMHW010000016.1 GCF_020169515.1 Paenibacillus vietnamensis
CGCCACTCTCATCCCGTCATTGAAATAACGGGCGTTCCCTTGGCGCATTCGTAAAAATAATGAAAGTCATGTAAACAGGTTTAAATTGCAAGCGTTTTCTTGTTGGGATTACAATATTTACATGCAACTATGCTCTGAGCTGCACGAGGCGGCAACTTCGAAGATCAGAAAGGTGCGATAAAGATTGAGGAACTTTGCAAAAATTAAGCACACCAGTATGGGAAGACGGATTATAGTCGTCCTATTGATTCTGATCTTCGTGCCGGGAGCCATTATCTTAAACCGCATCATTTCTAAACATGATACGGCTGACAGTTACATGGCTCTCGTAAACGGCTTTCCAATAAGGACAAAAGAATTTGATAACGCGATCGCAGCCAACAAAGCCCAAATCATCGATTACTTCTACAACAAATACGGCGCCGAACAGACAGCCGGATTCTGGACGACGTCATTTGAGGGCGAAGTACCAGCGGAATCCATTATGAAAAAGGCGCTGGAAGACAGCGTCAAGATCAAAATTCGGCAACGGATTGCGCAAGAACAGGGTGTGCTGCAGAACATCAGTTATGAAGGCTTTATACGGCAGTTAAATGAGGAAAACAAGAGAAGGCAGAGAGCTATCCGCAACCGTGAGGTCATCTACGGACCCCGCCAATACGAGGAGAACGCCTATTTCGAATATGTATTGAGCAATACGACCCGGTCTGTCAAAAATCAGTTGATGAAGGAAGAATGGAAGCCGGATGGCCAAAAATTAAAACGGTTTTACGACTTGCAGAAAAATCAATTGTACATGTCGCACGGATCGGTGAAAGTAAAGCTTTTAACATTATCGTTTCTGAATTCAAATCAGACCGTTGACGAAGCGCTCAAGGAGGATGCCAAGAAACAGATGGAAAAGGCGCTGTCCATAGCGGCTTCCGGGACCGATTTCGAGGATATTGTGAAGGCATTAGATTTGGATGTCCAAATGATGGAGAAGATCTTTAACTCGAGTAATGTCAGGAACAATTCCAGAAGTCCTGTCGCACAGGCCGCCGAAAAGCTTTCGATGGATGAAATAAGCGGCATTATTGAAGAGAACGGACGTTTCTATCTGATTAAAGGTATTGAAAACCAAAAAGAGGGATCAGGCTTCCTGGATTTCGATAGTATCAAAGATCAAGTGCTCAAAGATTATGCCGACTACAATTATGAGGAGTATGTCAATAAGCGCGTTTCAGAAGCGCAAATTGTATTGAACGAGACCGAGTATCGCGCCTATCAAAAGAGGGAGTTTCCAACAGATTGATGTTAACGCTTCAATAGGGCCCGATTGAAGCCTGACATAAATCAAAGTAAAGGATGATGAAATTGCTCAAACGGCTATCAATGAGACTCACCGCAATCGTGTCTGCCATGGCCATGCTTGTCAGCATGGTGATCGCAGCCCCGTCAGTCGTCAAAGCAGCTGGAACTACCTACTACATCGATAATATCGGCGGGGATGACGGCAATAACGGGACAAGTCCCGGCAGCGCTTGGAAATCGCTTGACAAAGTCAATGCCACGACATTCGCACCCGGCGACAAAATTTTATTCAAAGCAGGGGGAAGCTGGAACGGCAGACTTTGGCCCAAAGGCTCGGGAGCTGCCGGAAGTCCAATCGTCATAGACCAATACGGCTCCGGCAGCAAACCTCTGATCGCCGGCGTTACATCCGAATTGGAAGCGGTTTTTTTGAAAAACCAGGAGTACTGGGAAATCAGCAATCTGGAAATCACAAACCGGTCACCTTTGCCTTTTGACCGGGATTGGCAAAATCCTCGCGGTCAGCGTCGGGGCGTCTACATTTTGAATGAAGAAGCCGGCATCCTGCATCACATACAAGTGAAAAACTTAACGATCCATGATGTTGACGGCTCTTACACGACTCGCTCCGGAGGCATTATATTCGATTCCGTCGGCTCGGTCACTCCAAGCGCGTTTGATGGCATTCTCATTGACGGCAATACGCTGACGGATGTAGATGCTTATGGCATTTACATCGGTTCCAATTGTATTCTGCGCTATGGAATGAACGACTTATGGCCTTGGGTACAGAAGCCGTACGGACCGTGGACCCCTTCTACCCATGTGAAAATTTCCAACAATTCAGTCATCAGGGCGGCCACAGGCGGGATTGCGTGGAACGTAACCGATGGCGCGATTGTCGAACATAACACGGTTCAACAAGCTACTTATCTGGCTACTAACGCTTCGATATGGTGGGCTTATGCAGACAACAACCTTGTTCAATTCAACGAATCATTCGAGAGCGTTAACGGGGCTGAAGACGGCCACGGATTTGACGTGGACGCGGGAAACCTCGGTTCGATCGTCCAATATAACTACAGCCATGATAATGCGGGAGGCTTCATGCTGTTTGTCAATGACACTTACTACACAATCAACACGATTGTCAGGTATAACATTAGCCAAAACGACAGGAAAAGCATTTTCCGGTACAGCGGATCGATTGATACGGTCTATAACTACAATAATTCGATTTATGTGGGAGAAGCGTCCGGAAATCCGGTCATGAGCGATTATTTCACTAAGGCTTCGGGTTCCCCGGTCAACATTAAGAACTACAACAATGCATATTATAGCGTCGGAGATCGAGGATGGAACCTAACCGGACAAACGTTTGATTACAACGCCTATTTCGGCGGGAACACGCTGGTGCAGGATGACGCCAATAAGGTAATCGGCGATCCGAAATTTGTAAATCCCGGAAGCGGCGGCATAGGTATGAATACAGTTGGAGGATACCAATTGCAATCGGACTCTCCGTTGATTGGCGCGGGCATTCGCATTACGGATAACGGGGGACGGGATTATTTCGGCAATCCGGTATACAACGGCGCTCCCGACATCGGCGCCCACGAATATGCGGGCAGCGTGCCTCCGGCTGGAGATATGCCGGATCCTATCGTCATTACGCCGATTCACTTGCCAAGTACGCCAACCGACAATTTGGCGCCAATGGCGACCGCAAGCACGACGTTCCAGACCGATTCGGCTATTGCAAATATCAACGATAATTATTACGAAACCGCTTGGATGAGCGAAATGTCGCCAGCATTCCCCAACTACATAACTCTCGATTTCGGCTCAACCCAGGTGACTTCCAACATTTTGAAACTTAACGCGTCATTCGGACAAAGCCAGGGAATAACGGACTTCGATCTCGAATATTTCGATGGTTCAGTTTGGGTCCCCATTCAATCGGGCATCCATGTGACATGGAATTCGGATACCGGTGCAGACGAGATCCAAACGGTGAAATTCCCTTCTACGATGTTCAAAAAAATCAGAATGAAGATAAACGATGGAAACCTGCAACGGGGCAATATTACGCTAAACGAGCTGGAGTTGTACTTCGAGGCAACCGATATCGCTAGCACAACGTTTCCTACGGGGGGAGGAGAGATTGCCAACATTATTGATAACAACGTCTCCTCAACGTGGGGCAGCTCTACCGACATTACATTCCCGGGCTATTTCGCCTTAGACTACGGGAACAACCCCATTGCGGTCAACAAGATCACCTTGGTCACGCATTTCGGAATAGGCCAAGGCATTACCAATGTCGATGTGGAATACTTCGACGGCACCGAATGGGTAACGGCTTTATCCAATGCCTCAATTGATTGGAAGCTAAACGACAGTACCAAAGAGCGTCAGTCCATTGAGTTTCCAACCATTACGGCAGGTAAAATCCGGCTAAAGGTCAACAATGGGAACCGGCAATGGGGGAACATCGCGCTTAATGAACTGATTCTGGAGAACAATACGGTTGTTGATCGGAACGCCCCGGTCATTACGGTCGAATCGGTCACGACGACAGAAGACAATACAGGGGATTTCAAACCGCAGTTTACGGTTGTTGATGAGTTGTCGGGTGTCGACCATACGAAAACAGTCATGACGCTGGATGGCCATGTTGTCATGGACGGAGATTCGATTCCGCTATACACATTAGAGCTTGGAACTCATACCTTCATGATTACAGCCAGCGATTTAGCAGGTAATACGACCAGTCAAACCGTTACCTTTCAGGTTATGACGAGTCTCGCTGCGCTGAAACAATTGGTTAAATCCTTCTCAGACAAAGGCTTGATTGACAATAAAGGGATTGCCGACAGTTTATTGTCCAAATTGGAAAAACAAGATTTGAAAAGCTTTATTCATCAAGTAGAAGCGCAGGCCGGAAAGCACATTTCCGACAATGCCGCCCAATACTTGCTCCGCGACGCGGAATCTCTTCTCGGCAAATAATCTATTAACGAACGGCGCGTTTGGATTGATGAAACAAAAGAGCATAAAAGAGGCCGAATGCATCGAATTCGGCCTCTTTTCCGCGAAGTTTATTGACATTAAAGAAACTCATCTGAAACAATTGGTTAAGCAGTGGAGAGTTTGGTGCATGGCTCGAAACATTTTTATAAACTTACCATTATGATCATAAGGGGGGCCTATGAAGCTGCAAGCTGCAGGCAAAGCGAAATGGTTCGTCTACCAGAAAATTGTCGTTGTATTCGTTGTTCTTCTTATTCCTCTATTTTCGATAAACATATGGGTGAATTTCAAGGCCATATCTTTTTCGAAGAATACGATCATTGATTCCGCCATGTCCGGACTATCCTTTTATGCCAATCAGTTGGATAAGGAGTTGTATTTTATTCGCAATCAGCAGCTGCAATTTCTGAATGACAGCGATTTGCAGAAGCTTAGCTTTCTGGGCGGAAGCCTTAAGGGGTATGAGGAGGTTTTATTAATTCAGCAGGTAAAGGACCGGCTCATTCCGATTCTGGAGTCCAGTGAATATGTAACCAACGCGGGGGTTTATATTGCGTCGATAGGCAAAACCATCTCAAATATTAGCGGCATTACGAATACACCTAATGGGGAATATGAGCTTATTTCTTCGTTATCCGTCATCTCGCCCAAGCCCTCTTTCTATTCGGTGGGAGGGAGCATCTTTTTTATTGAGACCGCGAATAATGCCGGCATCTGGTCGTATATTGAGATTTCCAAATCGAAGCTGTTGGACGCGCTGCGCCAAACGGCAGCCATATCCCGGGATTCCGAAGTATTCCTGGGGAACGAACGTTTTGGAAGTTTAATATCCACGGCCCAAAACGACCAGACAATGGCCATAGAGCATCAGCTGCTTCAAGAACTGAGCGGCCTTGATGAGAATGATTCCGAAATGAAGAATGTAGCCGGCATCCGTTATTTTGTTGCGCATCACAATATCAGTTCTTTAAATCTAGTTTTAATCATGTATGTGAATCAAAACGAAATTACAAAACAATTGAGTCAATTTAATCTATTGTTCTACTTCTTATTCGGCATTGCCTTTATTGTGCTCGTGCTATATTCGTTCTCTGTGAATCTCATGATCCATCGGCCGCTGTCGAAGCTGGTCAAGGCATTCCACAAGATCGAGACCGACAATCTGAACTTGGTCGTTGAGTCCAAGAGAAATGATGAATTTCATTATTTATTTCATAGCTTTAATCGCATGGCGCATAGACTGAAACGTTCCATAGAGGAGAACTATGGGCAAAAAATAGCGCTGCAGCATTCGGAATTAAAGCAATTGCAGTCCCAGATCAACCCCCATTTTCTATATAACAGCTTCTTTAATATTTATATGATGTGTAAAGTGGGGGATTCCGACAGCGCCGCGAATCTATCTCAAAAGTTAGGCAGTTATTATCAATACATTACAAGGAGCGGCGCCAATGAAGTGCTTTTGAGCAAAGAATTCCAGCATGCGCTGGATTATTGCGAGATTCAATGCATTCGCTTCTCTAATCGGGTCTCGTATGAGTACACAGAAATACCACATCGGCTGCAAACCGTTTACGTACCTAGACTCATCATTCAACCGATCGTTGAGAATGTATTCGATCACGCCTTTGGAGACGGCGCGCCGGACAGAGTAATCTATATCGGGGCCAGTTACATGGACGAAACCGTGCGCATAACGGTAGAAGACAACGGTCAATTGTTAACGGATGCCAAGATCGGGCAATTGCAGGAGCAGCTGGCGACGAGCTCCTTGCAGATCGAAAAAACCGGTTTAATTAACGTTTGCAATCGACTTGAATTAACGTATGGCGCGGACAGCGGTTTATTCGTATCCCGAAGCCGTTACGGAGGATTAAAGGTTGAGCTTATTATACATGTTCAGCAGAAAGGGGCATCATGATGTATCGATTGTTAATCGTGGATGACGAGCCCGCCATTGTAAATGGCTTGGTACAGCTTTTTCGGGAAAATAAGGAAATGGAGCTGGATGTATGCAAAGCCTATTCGTCGAATGAAGCGATTGAAATCGCGAGAAAAACAAAATTGGATATTTTGATCAGCGATATTCGCATGCCTCTGATGGACGGCCTGCAATTAGTGGACGAAATTATTTATTATTGGCCTTCATGCCGAGTCATTTTTCTTACGGGCTATAGCGAGTTTGACTACGTATTTGAGGCGATCAGAAAAAATGTACAAAATTATATTCTGAAAACGGAAGGCATCGAACCTGTGTTTCATGAGGTAAAGAAGGCCATTTCAAAATTAGAGGAAGATAACCGTAATAGGCTCCATCAAGAAAAGGCGCAGATGCATCTTCAATTGGCGGAACCTTTTATGAAAAAAGAATTGATGGAGAGCATGCTGAGCGGAGAGCCGATAACATCCCTGCTCAGCCAAACGCGTTATGCGGAGCTGGACTTTCAAATTTCGACGGACCGTTCCTTCTTCTTCCTTGTTGGACAAGTGGACCGGCTTGAAGTCCATAAAATAAAGGCATTGCAATCCGTGCAACGGATTGTGGACACTCATTTGCCTGCTTCTATCGCGAATGAGAAAGTGATCTACGACGGCAGCGTACTGGTGTGGCTTCTTCAACCGGCAGAGGAATTGTTGAAGCGGTTTGGCGGTGATCCTTCCGGTGCGAAAGCGGAAGAGCATGGCTTTGTTTCGTATATGAAAGGAATACTCGAGCTCATCCAAAACGAATGCGAAGACGTGCTGGAGACTTCTGTTTCATTCGGCATTTCCGGAAATCTGTTAGGGAAGCAGGACAACATTCATCTCCTGGTGGAAGCTGTTCGCGCAATGATCCAAAACCGGATTCTACTCGGTCAGAAAGTCGTGATCGTTGACCTTGAAAAGTCGGACGGATCTGAAGCGGCACGATACATAGGCGGAGGAATGCGGCAAGACGACAGCAGGAAATCGCTGATCGAACAAATCCACCATTATATTCATGAGCATCTATCCGGCGATGTGTCTCTAACGGCTATTGCCGACGAAATGCATTTTAACCCCTCCTATCTATCGCGTTATTACAAACAGATCACGGGGCACAATTTGTTCGATTATATTCAATCTGCGAAAATGAATGTCGCCATTAACTTGATGATGACGACATCTTTAAAATTAAATGAAATTGCAGCCAAGGCAGGGTTCGACTCCCCTTCTTACTTTACGACTTTTTTCAAAAAAATGACGGGATTTTCGCCTCAGGAGTATCGGAATTCCCGATAAGTAAACAAAGTAAAAGCGAAGTACGGATCTTGAGATTGTAACCGCTTTCTACCCATCTTACAATTACAAATGAAGCAACATTGCTAAACCGTTATTACAATAAAGGGGGAAGCGCTTCAATGAAAAAGTACAGAACAATGAAATGGGTTTTGGCGTCAACGCTGCTGCTTTCGATCGTTACAGCATGTTCGAATCAGGGCTCTAACAAAGACCAACCGTCTACGACACAACCGCCTTCCGGCAATGCAGGAACCGAAGCAGCCGCACCAGATCCATTCGGCAAATATCACGAGACCGTAACCGTGAATCAAGTGATCGGGTATAATCCGCCGGAAGACTCCAGGATCCCAAAAGGAATGACACCCGATAAAAATGCATACCTCAAAGATCTCAAAGAGACGATGAATATCGATGTGAAATTTAAATGGATGGTTCCTTCCAACCAATATGAGCAAAAGTTTTCGCTCGCGATGGCGTCGGGCGATCTCCCTGATCTTCTCGAGCTGGATCCGAAAAATTTCGAGAAGCTGAAACAGCAAGATATGCTGGCCGATTTATCGGAAGCCTTTGAACAATATGCATCTCCGGCTCTAAAGAAGTATATGGAGTCCGACGGCGGATTCTCGATGAAGACATTCAATTCAGACGGCAAACAGCTTGGCATTCCCGTTTTCGAGGATCCGTTCCTCTCCACGCAGCTGCTTTGGATTCGGAAAGACTGGCTTAACAACCTGAATCTCCAGGCGCCGAGAACGATAGATGAGCTGGAGAAGGTTGCTGAAGCGTTTGTTAACAATGACCCCGACAAAAATGGCGAAAACGACACTTACGGCGTTGCCTTGCAGAAAACCCTGTTCTTCTGGGGCTTTGACGTCAGAGGGTTCTTTAATGGATTCGGCGCTTATCCATCCGTTGGCGATGCCCAGTCCGCCTGGATCAAAGACAGCGACGGGAAGCTTATCCCGGGTCTGATTCAACCTGAAGTAAAGACGGCGCTTGGCAAACTGCAGTCCTGGTACGAGAAGGGAATTATCAACAAAGAGTTCGCTCTGAAGGATGAGAACAAAGTGGTAGAGGATATTACATCAGGCAAGGTGGGTATTTCCTACGGAGAATGGTGGTATCCGAATTGGCCGCTTAATTTAAATGTAGATAAGGATCCGAAGGCGGAGTGGATCGCCGTTCAAATTCCTGGATTTGACGGACCGGGCAAATCGCTTGTTCCTAAAATTCGCGCCGGAAAAGTTTACGCCGTGAAAAAGGGCTTCAAACATCCGGATGCGATCATTAAGATGATGAACTACTACATTGAAATCGGCAATAAGAAATATATGGACCAGAAAAAGCCCGAGGATGGATATGTATATAATTGGTATAATCCGCGGGTCTATAATCCTGCCCAGATTGAAACGATCTATACCGAAGTGAATAGAGCCCTGGACGGGAATCAGACCGAAATCACATTAGAGGATGAGAATTACGTTAAAGTAACGGAAGTCTTCAAAGCAACAAAAGATTTCCTTACCGGAAATACGGAGACCTATTCAAAAGGCGTAAATTGGGGCCACTATTATAGCCGAGCCGCCAAAGAAGGCGGATGGGGAATGACCCGGAACATTAAAGAAAGCCAAGCCTTCGTTAATAATGAATTCTTTGGCCTGCCTACTTCGACACAGGTAGAGAAGGGCGGTCAACTTGACAAATTGATGCAAGAGTCCTTTACAAAAATCATCATGGGCGGGGATCTTGCCGAATTCGATAAGTTCGTTGCAAGCTGGAAGACGCTAGGCGGCGACGAAATTACGAAAGAAGTAAATGGATGGTACAGCAAACAGCCTAAATAATCCTGATCGTAAAGCGGGAGCGTGGAGTCGCAGATCGACGATGCCTCCCCTTTTCAACTTAGCGATGATAAGGAGACCCTATGAGGACGCTGAAAAAAGAATATCTGTTGCACCTGATGTTATTGCCCGGCGTTATCGTTACATTGATTTATGCATACGGTCCAATGGCCGGTCTGATCATGTCATTTCAACAGTTCGAACCGCTGTCCGGGTTTATCGAATCGGAGTTTGTCGGCCTCGACAACTTCAGCTATGTATTTAATCTGCCGGATTTCAATCAAGTTCTTTGGAATACGGTTATCATCTCGATTTTCAAAATGGTGTTGTTTTTGCTTGTTCCTCTCATTCTCGCGCTATTGTTGAATGAAGTAACGAGAAGATGGTTTTCACGCTTCATCCAGTCCGCTATTTTTCTGCCCTTCTTTCTGTCATGGACTGTGCTTGGAGGCGTCATTATCGAGCTGTTTTCTTTAAACGGACCTGTTAATAGCCTAATAACGGCATTGGGTATGGAGCCTATCATGTTCATGCTGGATAATGAATGGTTTAGAGGGATTATCATCGGATCGGATGTCTGGAAGGGCATGGGTTACAATATGGTCGTCATGCTGGCTGCGATAACGGGAATCAATGCTACGCTTTATGAAGCCGCTGAGGTGGATGGAGCCGGGAAGTGGAAGCAGATGATTCATATTACGCTGCCGGGCATGGCTCCGATTCTTATTTTGCTGAGCGTATTAAGCTTAGGCGGTATTCTCAACGCGGGCTTCGAACAAATCTTGATCATGTATAACCCCACCGTGTATGAGGGAGCGGATATTATTGATACATTCGTCTATCGACTGGGGATGTTCAGCCAACAATTCGGACCGGCTGCAGCGGTCGGTCTCTTTAAATCCGTGATTTCGTTAGCGCTGGTATCGCTGACCTACTACGCTGCTTACAAATATAACAATTATCGAATATTTTAGGCGGGAGGAAACGCCGTGGCACACAAGCAGACAATCAGCAGGAAACTTTTTGTGGTATTGAATTCGTTGTTGTTGACTCTTATTACAATGCTCGGTATTATCCCGTTCATCCACCTGCTCGCGATTTCGCTTAGTTCCAATACAGCAGCCATGGCTGGAGAAGTGAAGCTTTGGCCTGTCGGGTTTACCTTGGATTCTTATGTCTATCTAGGCGAGAAAGTAGAGTTTTTCCGATCGTTCCGGGTTTCTATTGAGCGGGTCTTACTCGGTACGGCTGTCAATATGCTGCTTGTATTTATTACGGCTTACCCATTATCCAAATCGAATGATCAGTTTAAGTTTAGAACGCCCTATGTCTGGTTTTTTGCGATCACCTTGTTTTTTGGCGGCGGGCTTATTCCGACTTATATCGTAGTGAAAGAAACGGGATTAATTAATTCCATCTGGGCACTCATTTTACCTGGGGCATTAAGCGTATGGAACATGGTTCTGATGCTGAATTTTTTCAGATCCATTCCGAGAGAATTGGAAGAAGCGGCTACGATTGACGGTGCAGGCCATTTGCGAGTGCTTTGGCAAATCTATTTGCCAGTGTCCCTTCCGTCGATCGCAACGATTGGGTTGTTCACCATTGTCGGTCACTGGAACTCTTGGTTCGACGGGATTTTGTACTTGAATTCGCCGGAAAAATATCCGCTTCAAACCTACCTATCCACACTGATTATGTCCATAAACGCCCAGTTGTCGTCGATGTCGCTCGAGCAGCTCAAAGTCATGGAGAACCTCAGCGAGAAGTCTCTCAAAACCGCGCAAATCTTTATGGGCGCCTTGCCGATTATGCTCGTGTATCCGTTCTTGCAAAAGTATTTTGTCAAAGGAATGACAGTAGGAAGCGTCAAGGAATAACCGTAACATGTATACCAGGGAGAAGGGTGATCGATGAAAAAGGTTACCGTTGCATTAATTGGAGCGGGATTACGGGGAGTTAATTATTTGGAGTATGCTCTTCAGCATCCTGATGAGCTGCAAGTCGTTGCCGTTGCAGAGCCGAAAGCCGAACGGAGAGATAGCTTCAAATCGAGGCATGGATTGGAAGATGAAAAATGTTTCGATAGCTGGGACGAATTTTTTGCGGTTCCCAAACTCGCAGATGCCGTTCTCATTTGTACGCAGGACAAACAGCATTTTGATCCGACCATGAAGGCGCTTGAGGCTGGATATCATGTCCTTCTCGAGAAACCGATGTCGCCGGATGCCAAGGAATGTATCCTTATGGGGGAGATGGCGTCGCGAGTCAATCGTGTTTTCTCGATATGCCACGTTCTCCGGTATACGCATTTCTTCTCTACCATAAAAAGTCTGTTGGATAATGGTACGATCGGCAAGCTGATGTCCATCGATCATAACGAAAATGTAGGTTATTGGCATCAAGCGCATAGCTTCGTCAGAGGGAATTGGCGCCGAAAAGAGGATTCCAGTCCGATGATACTGGCCAAGTCCTGTCACGATCTCGATATTCTGCTCTGGCTGGCGGGATCGGATTGCACGCGTGTGTCCTCCTTCGGATCGCTTTCTCATTTTACGTCCGATCAAGCTCCGGAAGGGGCGCCGTTACGTTGTTTGGACGGATGTCCGGTGTCGGATGAGTGTCTGTACTATACCCCAAAGCACTATTTAACGGACGACACGAATTGGCCTACATCGGCGATTAGCGATGATTTGAGCTATAATGCCCGCTATAAGGCGCTGCAAGAAGGACCCTATGGCAGATGCGTCTATCATTGCGATAACGATGTCGTCGATCATCAAGTCGTGAATCTGGAGTTCGCTAATTCTGTCACTGCCGCATTTACGATGAGCGCGTTTACCAGAGACGTCAGCCGTACGATCAAACTGATGGGAACCAAGGGTGAAATTCACGGAGCTATGGAGAAAAACGAGATCGAAGTTATAGATTTTGACAGCGGCAAGGCGGAGCGGATCTCTTTGGTGGATATGGGCGGCCATGTTGGTCACGGCGGCGGTGATATGGGGTTAATCAAGGATTTCTTGAGGCTGGTAAGAGAGGATGGCAAGTGTCAAGGTCTTACATCGGCGGATCGGTCGGTTCAGAGCCACTTCATGGCTTTTGCCGCAGAGCAATCTAGAATAGATGGGAGAATCATCGATCTAACAAGCTTTACCCATCGTTTCCGGACATAAAGAATATTCCCCGTCTAGAAGCAAAAAAACATGACAACGAAGGAGGATTGTACAATGATCGCACTTACGATTCAAGAAAACCGCTTGATGCTGGGGGATGCACCGATCCGTTTGATCTCAGGAGCGATCCATTATTTCCGCGTAGTGCCCGAATATTGGGAGGACCGTCTGCTGAAGCTGAAAGCTTGCGGCTTCAATACGGTGGAAACTTACGTGCCTTGGAACTTCCATGAGCCGCATGAGGGGCAATTCCAATTCGATGGCATGGCCGATCTAGAGCGCTTTATCCGCATTGCCGGAGATTTGGACCTGCATGTCATCGTTCGTCCGAGCCCATATATTTGTGCGGAGTGGGAATTCGGCGGCCTGCCGGCATGGCTGCTCGCGGATCCCGGCATGAGGCTTCGCTGTTATTACAAGCCGTTCCTGGACAAGGTCGACGCGTATTACGACGAGCTGATTCCTCGTCTGGTACCGCTATTGTCGACGAACGGCGGACCGGTCATCGCGATGCAGATCGAGAACGAATACGGCAGCTACGGCAACGACAAGGCGTATCTCAATCACTTGAAGGAGGCGCTGATCAAGCGCGGAGTGGATGTGCTGCTGTTCACCTCTGACGGACCGGAGGACTTTATGCTGCAAGGCGGCATGGTAAAGGGCGTATGGGAGACGGTCAACTTCGGTTCCCGTTCCCCGGAAGCGTTCCGAAAGCTGGACGAATACCAGCCTAACCGGCCGTTCATGTGCATGGAATATTGGAACGGATGGTTCGACCATTGGCACGAGACGCATCACACGCGACCGGCGGATGACGTCGCGAAGGTACTGGACGAGATGCTGGCGGAAGGCGCTTCTGTCAACTTCTATATGTTCCACGGAGGCACGAACTTCGGATTCTGGAGCGGAGCCAACTATTTTGATACATATGAGCCGACGATTACGAGTTACGATTACGACGTGCCGATCGGTGAAAGCGGCGACATTACCGGGAAATTCTATGCGGTGCGCGAAGTGATCGGCAAATATACGGAGCTGCCGCCGCTGGAGCTGCCCGAGCCGATAACCCGGAGAAGCTACGGCAAGGTGAGCATGGAACGTGCGGCCAAGCTGTTCGATTCCCTGGGGGCGCTATCTACGCCGGTTCGCAGCGCTTGTCCGGAGCCAATGGAGCTTCTCGGTCAGAACAACGGATTTATCGTTTATTCGACACGCATTTCCGGACCTCGCACCGAGATGAAGCTGAACATCCAGGAAGTGCGAGACAGGGCAATGGTATTCGTGGACGGTGCGTACCAAGGCGTCATCGAACGCTGGAATCCGGCGTCTGAGGTCAAGTTCGCCATTCCGAAGGAAGGCGTCGCGCTTACGCTGCTGGTCGAGAATATGGGCCGCGTCAATTACGGCCCGTACTTGAAAGATCCGAAAGGCATTACGGAAGGAGTGCGTTTCGGCCAGCAGTTCCTGTACGATTGGACGATTCATTCCCTTCCGCTCGAAGACTTGTCCGGCCTCACGTATAACAATTCATCTATCGTTGCCGCCAATGAGCCAACCTTCTTCCGCGGACAATTCCAGGTCGACGAGCCCGCTGATACGTTCCTGAACGTGGAAGGCTGGAAGAAAGGCGTTGCTTACATCAACGGCTTTAACCTGGGCCGTTACTGGGAAGTCGGCCCGCAGGGAACGCTGTACATCCCGGGTCCGCTGCTGAAGCGGGGCTCGAACGAGCTGGTGCTGTTCGAACTGCACGGCTGCGACGCTCCGGAAGTTCTGCTGCAAGACTTTCCAATACTGCAGCGCTATGCCGCGAAATAACGGAAGTTTAATACTTACGGCAAGCAAGGTTTTCCGCGGAGGGAGAGAGGCAGTTCGAATTATGGCTGTGACCGGCGGACGGCAGCATGGATTGGCAAGACGAAAAACAGGATGAGATAAAATATCCGGGAGGACGTCAGGCATGAAGGTGCACTTTTTGGGGACGGCTGCGGCCGAAGGATTTCCGAACGTATTTTGCAGATGCGATGCCTGCCTCGAAGCGCGAAAGCTGGGCGGAAAAAATATTAGAACAAGGAGCTCCGTCATCGTCGACGACATCATCAAGTTCGATTATTCGCCGGATTCCAGCATGCAGGCGCTTCGGGACAACGT
Organism: Paenibacillus vietnamensis; assembly: GCF_020169515.1. GTDB lineage: Bacteria > Bacillota > Bacilli > Paenibacillales > Paenibacillaceae > Pristimantibacillus > Pristimantibacillus vietnamensis. Next base: position 14,756 of record NZ_JAHMHW010000016.1, read on the forward strand.
CAATCTGGGTTCGATCGAACATTTGCTGTTCACGCATACGCATTGCGACCACTTTATTCCGGAGGATCTGTTCTGCCGGGTGGAGGGGTATGCACACGGACTGGAAGTGCCCCTGACGATATACGGAAACGACGCCGCTATCACGCGCAGCTATGCCGAGCTAAGCATATACGGCGGAATCCGGCTCGCCTTCCAGAGGGTCCGTCCGTTTTGTCCGTTTGCTTTAGGCGATACGGTCGTCACCCCCTTGCCCGCCGATCATGATCGGCTGGAAACCTGCCTTCTATACTACATGGAGCGCGGGGGAAAGCGGCTGTTTTATGGACACGATACGGGCTGGTTCCCGGAGGAGACATGGGAGTGGCTGAAGGACAAAAAGATCGATCTTGCCATCTTGGACTGCACGCACGGGTATACGGGCAACAACCGGAATTCGGGCCATATGAACGTCGAGACGGTACTTGAAGTTCAGCGCAAATGGCGGGAGCAAGGCGTCATCGACGCGGACTGTAAGCTTTATGCCACCCACTTTACGCATAACTCGGGAATGCTGCATGACGATTGGGAGAGCGCTTTCGGTCCGGCGGACATCCATGTCGCTTATGACGGGCTAGTCATTCAAGTCTAATGGAATCTTCTTTATAGGAAGTAGGGCAAAAGAGGCGGGAAGTGTAACAACGACCGCCTCTTTTGCATGTCTTGCACATTGGATGCTGCGGACGTATCCGCTGCAGAAGAGTACGATCTAATTATTCATGATCCATCATGTATATGAAAATGCTTCGTAACGTATATGTTATTCATATTTACTTTATTATTCGTGTCGCGACTGATAGGAGGCATGGGCTCGGCTGCCTTGATCCCGGCCATTATCGCGTATATTGCCGACATTACAGCAGATGATCAGCGCAGCAAGGCCATGTCGTGGTTAGGAGCATCCATGACATCGGGGTTTATTATCGGGCCAGGTGTCGGAGGGTTGCTTGCAGAATGGGGCATCAAGACGCCATTCTACGCATCTTCATGTTGTAGGGCTGATGGCGATGATCTGCAGTCTGTGGCGGCTGCCTGAATCGCTGTCGCCGGAAACTCGCAAGATGCGCCGGCAATCGAAGGAGAAGAAGGATAATGTGTTTAGTCAAATCGTGCTTTCGGTTCGATCTCGCTATTTCATCCTTTTGCTTATTGTTTTCGCCATGACATTTGGTTTGACCCATTTTGAAGCGATTTTTCCGCTTTTTGTCGTTCAGGGCTACGGATTCACGACGCTTCAAATCGCCATTCTGCTTACTGTATGTTCGTTAATCGGAACGTTTAATCAAGTTGTACTGACCGATCGGATTTCACGTCGGTTCGGGGAAAAAAAGATCATCGGTGTCATGCTTTTGTTATCGGCTATATCACTCGTATTCTTGTTATTCTCGGGCAATTTCTTTTACGTCATGTTCGTAACGATGCTATTCTTTACGTTCAATAATATTTTGCGTCCGATGGTCAATACCCTGCTGTCCAAAGAGGCTGGGGAGGAACAAGGATTCGTCGCAGGAATGAATAATGCCTTTACGAGTCTCGGTATGATATTTGGACCGATGTTAGCAGGCATTCTATACGATATCCATATCGATTTGCCTTATCTGTTTGGTGCATTCGTGCTGCTTGCGAGCAGCTTCGTGTCAGTGAGACGATTGGGAAGAAAATCGTCGTCAATTGCTGCTTATGACCATAATTCTTATTTGAATACCTCGACAAAGTATTGAGCAGCTTCGATATCGCGGTAAGCTTATACCGTTCGGGTTCGGATGTTTTCAAATCAAAAAGAGACGCGCATCCCTGCCGTCAGGGAGCGCGTCTTTCTTAAATATTATGGCCGCCTTTGTCCAGCAGCCGCTTGAGTTGCTCCTCTACGAGCGCGCTGCGTTCCTTGGCTTGCCGGTCGAGCGCGTCGCTTCCTCGATAGCCTGAGCCGCCTGAGGCCTTAGCCAGCTCCGTCCGGGCTTCCCATTCGAGCACCTTCTGCTCGATCCGATCAAAGCCCCGCGACGCCTGGCTGCCGTGCAGCACACTCGGCTCGGACGAGCCGTATGCGCCGGCCGATGCCCGCTGCACCCGCGCGGTCAGCTCCGTGCGCTTCGCCTGCAGCTGCGCCTTCTCTTCCTTCAGCGACTCGAGCCGCAGCTGAAGCTCGGCGGCCGCTTGCTTCGCAAGCTGGAGCAGCCTCCCGGTTTCCGCGGCCTGCTCCGAATACAGCAGCTTCGCCTCCAGCGCCGTCCGCGCTTCGGCTTCGCGTCCCGCGGCGGCGGCTTCCTCCGCCTTGCCCTCGTAGTGCTTCGCATGCCCGCTCAGCTCGTCAAGCTTCGCTTGCAGTACGCGCTCCCGCGCTTGCTGCTGCAGAAGCCCGCGCTCCGCGCCGCCGATCTCGTCGTCGAGATCCCTCAAATAGTGGTTCATCATCATAACCGGATTTTCGATTTTGTCGAGCATCTCGTTTGCCGCTGCTTTCGTCAAGCTGACCATCCGTTGTAAAATTCCCATGTTCTCATCTCTCCCCGAATTTCGTTAGTTGTCGTAGCTCCTCAAAATAAATCCTTTTCGAATTAGTAGTGGTCAATCGGCCTAAGCTCGCTGTATGGGCTTTTCGGCACGAACAGCGTTGCGATAAAGTACACCAGAATGACCGTGCCGAAGCTGAAGAAAGCGGCGATGACGAAGAGCAGTCGGATAATGGTGGAATCGATGTTCAGCCACTGCCCGATGCCGCCGCAAAGTCCTGTCAATTTGCTGTCCGTTGTGGAACGAAATAATTTTTTCATATTCATTCATCCTTCCTTGTCGCTCATCTATGTCTCTATTGTAGGCGGTCTGCGCGCGCGTCGTAACGGTCCCCGGTCCATTCGCAGAACTGGGCTTTAGGCGGGGAGCGGCTAAGACGGACGGCGGGGGAGGAGGGAATAAGCATACGGAGTGGACGGCAGAAGCCGCTTAGGTTTTTGGCAGTATGTAACGGACAAAAACGCCGATTAGAGTGACAATGCAGCAAGTGTCGGCGGCTAACGGACAGGAGAGTGGTTTAGGCCGGATGGAGGGATTGTACGCATTAGCAGCATGACTTTAAAGTGCTGAGGTGTCCGTCAGCATGTGGAAATCGCACAAATTGGGGTCTAAGTGTCTTCGGTGTCCATTAAAAAAGACGACTGTCGCTCCTACCTCCGGTGCGCCTTCTTAATCTCGGGATCTGCCTCTAGCGGACACGCCGACCCCAAAAAAACAGGGCTGTCCCCGGTCATTTCATGACCTTTGAGACAGCCCATCTATTAAGCTCGTCAGCTAAGTACGAGTACGCCAAAGCCCTCGAGCGATATGGCTCCGCTTAGCTTGGCGCCGGTGAGAAGATCGCTTTTCTCGCCTTCGACGGTAATGACGACAGGCTCCTCGCTGAAGTTGAGCAGGAAGTAAAGCGAGCCTTCATCATCCCGGCGGACGGCAAGCTCCACCTGCTCGGGCAGCTCGAGCAAACCCGCAGCCGGCGATTCCAAGCCAAGCCGCTTGATAATTTGCCCGGCCGAAGCCTCGTTGAACACGGCGCCGAAATACCACGCCTCGCCCGAGCCGACCTTGTTTCTGGTGACGGCCGGCTTGCCCGCGTAATAGTCCGAAGCGTAGCGTGCGACGACTTCGACCGTATCGCGCTCCGGCAGAAGTACGTCATTAAACGAATCCGCCCTGGTTACCGCATCTTCTTCGCCTTCCCATTTCATCGAGGTGGCCGGGCGCGAGCCCTTCACCATCGTAAACTCCTCGACGGAAATGCCGGTCAGCTCCGCCGCCGCTCCCGGGAACGGACGCATGTAGCAGTGTCCGCGCTCATCCTTATAGCCCGTCCGGCAGCCGAAGATGACAATGCCGCCGCCGCGGACGTATTGCTCCAGCAGCGATGCCGTTTCGTCGCGCATGATGGCCGGATGAGGGTAAACGAGAACCTTGTAACGCTCCAAATCGGAAAGCGTCGTTTCCGGGCGCATAAAGAGCGTGTCGCTCGGGATATGGCGGCGGGTCAGCGCTTTGAACCAGGCTTTTCCGCTCTGCCAGGAGAACGGCCCGTGCCAAACGTCGTATTCGCCGTCCCATTCGTTATCGTAATCGCGAAGCAAAGCGATGTCCGCGGCATAACGCGTGGAGGTGATCCAGCCGCCGGCCTGCGCAAGCTCCGCGCCAATCTGCCCGGCTTCGCGGACGCGGCGGTTCGGGCGGTTGTGATAATCGTTGATTCCGTGCCAGTAGATTTCCGTGCCTACAGTCGCTGTTCTCCAGCGGAAATAAAGAACCATGTTGGCTCCGTGGGCGATCGACTGGTACGTCCAGAGCCGCATTTGTCCCGGCTTCGGCGACGGCATATCCATCCGGTTCACCCAGCCGCCCGGCCCTGACTGCTGCTCCATGATGCAGAAGGAAGGCGAGATCGAGCGGATCGCGCTGAGCGTCTGGCTCGAGCCCCGGTCCGCGAGGCGATTCTCTTCATTCGGGTCGTAATGAATCGTCGAGAACTGCGGATAAGAGTCATAGCTGAAAAAATCGAGCAAGTCGTCCGTCAGCCGGTGGCTGTCCAAATGGCCGAAGAGGCCGTTGGTCGTCAGCCAGTGATGGGGCACGACCTCCCGCAAAATATCGGCCTGGATTTTGGCGTAGGCAATGGTGCTGTCGGAGATGAACCGCTTCTCGTCCAGCACCAGATGCGGGTTGAACTGCTTGTGGGCCGGCGTAGGGCGCGGCAAAAATACCTGCTCCCAATCGCTGTAGGTTTGGCTCCAGAAGACGGTGCCCCATGCTTCGTTCAGCTTGTCCAGCGTGCCGTATTTGTTCCTGCACCATTCGCGGAAGGCGTCATGGTCGGCCTGCGAATAAAACTCGCCGATCTCGCAGTTGAATTCATTGTCGATCTGCCAGCCGATGACGGCCGGATGATCCTTGAAATGCTCGGCCAGCTTGCGGGTGATGATCGCGGACAGCTCGTGGTATTTTTTGCTGTTGTAATTGTAATGGCGGCGCAGCCCGTGGCGGAGCATGACGCCTTCCTGCGTCACGTTCAGCACCTCGGGATATTTGTGCGTCAGCCAGGCCGGCGGCGTAGCGGTCGGCGTTCCGATAATAACCTTCAAGCCGTGCTTGTCGGCCAGCGCGAGCGCGCGGTCGAACAGGCCGAATTGAAATTCGCCTTCGACCGGCTCGAAGATCGACCACGCGAATTCGGCAACGCGTACGACCGAGAAGCCCAGCTCCTTCATGCGGCGGAAATCGTCGTCCCAAAGCTCCTCCGGCCAGTGCTCCGGATAATAACAGACGCCCAGTCTAAATTCGTCAAGCGCATCCTTATGCTTCAATGTGTGCTCCTCCTTAGCGGGAAAAGTTAAAATAAAAAGATATTGCGACATAGAACAGCCTTTTTTTATTCTAAATTCGGCAACACGGGAGGTAAATCGCAAAATCCTGCTATTCATGCTACAATATTGCGGACTTGGTTCGGGAGGATCATGAAGATGCTAAGCTATTATATTGTACCGAAATCTTCCTTTTCTCATTACGTCTGTTATCCCGATATCATCGGGCGATTCAACGAGTTTCCGCAGCATGCCGAGCGGAGGGAACGGGGACAGATGAAGCAGTATAACCTTCATCTTATTTTTGAAGGAAGCGGGTACGTGGTGAACGGAAGCGGGGGAGAGAAGCTGCAGCTGAAGGCGGGGGACGGTTTTCTGTTCGCCAAGGACGCCTTTCAGCAGTACGGCTCGAGCAGCCACGATCCATGGGATGTCCGCTGGATCCATTTCGATACGCATATGGCGCTGCCGATGCTGCGGGAGGCCGACGATTTCGGGTGCTGGCTGTTCACATTCTCGAACCGGGACAGGTTCCGGAGTTTGACGGAGGAGATGTACGAGCTTTGCAATCCGTTCGAGACAAGCAACGAGCCGAGGATATCTGCATTGCTATATGAGATATTAATGGAGCTGGCGCAGCATTCGGAGCGGCTGGAAGGTGCTTTGGCGCTGGAGAAGCAAAATGCAATCCGGCTCGCGGCGGACCAGATCCGTTACCGCTGCGAGGAGCCGTGGAGCCTGGAGAGGATGGCTGAGCTGGCGGGCTACAGCAGCTACCATTTCCTGCGGCTGTTCCGGCAGGTTATGGCCAAAACGCCGAATCGTTATGTCACGGAATGCCGGATCGATGCAGCCAAGCTGCTGTTGTCGACAACGAGCTTATCCGTGACGGAGATTGCGGCCCGCTGCGGGTTTGCGCAGGCGAGTTATTTTATTAAAGTGTTCCGCGCATCGGAGAAGGTGTCTCCAAAGATGTACAGGGCCATTTACGGCCAAGGCGCCGCAGCGGATTAAGAGGCGGCCGAACCGGAAGGGGCAGACAAAATCGGCTGTGCTTGATATGATAGGTTACGTTATGCGGCTTTTGGCATACCACTTAAATTTTTAGCTTTCATAGATGAAGAGGAGCATTCGGACGATGTGGTTAACCTATTCGATACTTGCCGCCTTCGCTTTCGGACTGCGGGGCATTCTCTATCACTGGACCAGCCAGAAGCCGGTCAACCGTAACCTGCTCTTGTGCGGCACCTTCAGCATGGGGGCTCTCATTAGCGGCTTGTGCGCGCTTGCGCTTTCCTCCCATTGGTCGGCCGCCACGCTGATCGGCATCCAGATGGGGCTGTTCTCGTTCGGTGCGAATGCCAGTATGTTCAAGGGCTTTGCGGTAGGCAAAGCATCGATCGTCGCGATCTTGACGGCGCTGCCTTCGGTGGTGGTCGTTATTGTCGCATTCGGGCTGTGGAACGAAAAATTGCACGCGATGCAGCTGGTCGCTTTTCTTATTATTGTAGGAGGCGCGCTGCTTGTCCGCCTGTCCAACGACATTTCGCTCCGCAATCTGCAGGGCGCGCAGTGGGGCCTGATTGCCATGCTGCTGTTCGCCGCCAACGATTTGTCGGGCAAATGGTCGACGATCATGAAGGCGGACCTGTTTCCGACGATGTTCTTCATGTTCGTGACGGGAGCCTCCTGTTTCTGCATTTGGTGGCTGCGGGATTTGAGAAAGCTGAGCGCGGAACGAGGCTTAGCCGCTCTATCGACTGCGGGAGCCTCCGGAGGCACGGCTCGCATAGCGTCGTCGCAAATGCCGCACCGGTCGCCAGCCGATCAGCCGCCTGCGGCCTGGAGCGCCAAACGGAACTTTCTCGTCGGCATGGCCATCGGGACGACAAACGCGGTAGGCATGATGCTGATCGTAACCGCATTCGATCTCGGCAAGGCGGGTCTCGTCTCCGCCGTTACGGCGCTGAACGTGCTGATCGTGCTGCTCTATACGCGGTTCGTCGTCAAGGAAAAGTTCAAGAAAATCGAGATCGCGGGGATTTCGCTTGCTTTTGCCGGCATTCTGCTGATGCGGTTGTTCGGCGCATAGATGTATGTGGCGGCAACGGACATATATGCAGCTTAGAGTGATATAGGAGCAAACGCAGGCAACTAACGGACAGGAGAGCAGCTTAGTCCGCTTTGGAGCATAGTTTTCTTTTCATGACTTGCTGTAAAGCCCTAATTTGACCGTTATAACGGAAAACTAGTACACGATGCCGTCTAAACGTCTTTTTTGTCCAACAGAAAAATAGACACCGCGCGCCTCCGCCTTCAGATTAGAGACACCGCGCACCTCCGCCTTCAGATAAAGCATGACTGTGCCTCCCGTGCCTCCTTCGGGATGTCAAATAAGTCATGTTTTTTTTATGGAATAATAGTTATTCCGTTCATGAAAGCGTGTGCATGACGGAGCGGATATCAAATACATCCAGTTTTTATTCGGGATTCTCCATTGAGTTGCGCCTGCCCGTACGCGATAATAAGAGTAAGCAAGTCAATATTTCATCGCAAAACGGGCTTACCGTCAGAGGGCGGCGAGAGCACCGTTTGCGCTTGGACAGAGAGGAAGATTTTTATTCGCAGAATTAAGATCGGAATCATCGGAGCGGGCGTCATCAGCGGTATTTATTTGAAAAATTGTACGGGCATGTTCGATCACATTGTGGAGGTCAAGGCGATTGCAGATCTGGTGCCCGAGCTTGCGCGCAAGCGGGCGGAGGAATTTAACGTTCCGCATGCTTACACGGTGGACGAGCTGCTGGCGGATCCGGAAATCGAGATCGTACTGAATTTGACCGCACCGGCGGCGCATGCGCCGCTCAACTTGAAAGCGCTTCATGCAGGCAAGCATGTGTATACGGAAAAGCCGTTCGCACTCACCCGCGAGGATGCGGATGAGGTGCTCGCCTTGGCGGAGCAGAAGGGGCTGCTGGTAGGCTGCGCTCCGGATACGTTTCTTGGCGCCGGCATTCAGACCTGCATCAAGCTGATCGACGACGGCTGGATCGGGAAGCCTTACGCCGCGAACGGGACGATCATCATGGGCAACGCCTCGGGCGGCATGCACCCGAACTTCCGGAACTTCCTGAAGCTTGGCGGAGATCCGCTGATGGACATGGGGCCGTATTACCTGACCGCGCTCATCGCGCTGCTTGGCCCGGTGCGCCGCGTCACAGGCTCCGCGCAGCAGCTGAACAAGGAACTGACGATCCTTAATCCGAAGTCGCCTGCCTTCGGGCAGACGGTGCCGGTGGAGGCACCGACGAACGTGACGGCCGTGCTGGATTTCGCAAACGGCGCCGTCGCCAGCCTCCAGGCGGCGAAGGAAAGCTTCGGATACGCGCCGCGCCTTGAAATATTCGGAACGGAGGGCAATCTGACGGTGCCGGATCCGAATTTTTTTGGCGGCAGCATCTTCATCAAATTCGCGAACGGCGAGGCGAAGGAAATGCCGCATTCGCATCCCTTCGCCGAGGAAGGACGCGGCATGGGCGTCGCCGACATGGCCTATGCGATCCTGTCCGGACGGGCAAACCGCGCAAGCGGCCGCCTGGCGCGCCACGTGCTCGATATTTCGCTCGGCATTTTCGAAGCGTCGGCTGCGGACAGGCATATTTATCTCGAATCCGCGGTCGAACGTCCGCAGCCGCTTCCGCTCGGGCTCAAATATAACAGGCTGGACGCCTAGCAGAAAGGATCGGTGAAGCCATAGATGAAGACATTTCCGATTGCCGTGCAGCCGTATACGATTCGGGAGGCGCTGTCGCAGGATTATGAGGGCGCGCTGGAGAGAGTGGCCGCGATCGGCTACAGAGGCATAGAGCTTGGGCGTCCGCCGCAAGGCATAACGATCGCTCGCCAAAAGGAGCTGCTTGACCGGCTGGGGCTTACGGTCATCGGCACGCATGTCGGCTTCGATACGTTCGACTTTGATCCGGATGCGATTGCAGCATATTTGGACGGAGTGGGCGGCGGCCGGTATGCCGCTATCTCGCTGCGCTTCTCCTCGCGCGAGGACGTCTTGCAAAAGGCGGAGAAAATGAACAAAGCTGGCGCCGCTTTCAAGGAGCGCGGCATCACGTTTCTTTATCACAATCACGATTGGGAGTTCGAGAAGTTCGGCGGCGAATATGCGCTTGATATTTTGCTGCGCGAAACCGATCCGGCGCTGGTTCAGACGGAGCTCGACACCTACTGGATCAAGAAGGGCGGCGAGGATCCGGCAGCCTACCTGCGCAAGCTGAAAGGCCGCGCTCCGCTTCTTCATATTAAGGATGTGGAGAAGGGAGAAGAGCAATTTTTCGCCGAAATCGGGGAGGGTGTGCTCGACTTTAAGGAAATTGCAGGCGCCGCGGAGGAAATCGGAGTGCAGTGGCTTGTCGTAGAGCAGGACCGGTGCCGGCGCGATCCGTTCGAAAGCTTGCGCATCAGCTTCGAAAATTTGAAGAAGCTGGGCATCATGCAGCTTCAGCCATAAAAAAGGAGGCCGGTATCCGTGAATGTGAACGATCATTTGCCATTGATCCATTTTGCAGGCGATGTTGTCAAAAAAGCCGGAACCGGCCTCGGACCGCGCCTCATCGAAGATTACGAGCTGCTGTTATTTCCGGACGGCACGGACAGCGTCTACCGGGTTGGAGATAAAGCTTTTGCGCTGACCGAGCCCAGCTTTATCGTGACCCGGCCCGGGGAGCTGCACAGCTACGAATATGACCGCCATCAGCCTTCGCGTCATTTGTTTATTCATTTCGGCTTTGAGCGCAATCCTTCCTCGCTGCCCGATCTGGATATTATGAAGCCGGGCGGGCCTTCTTGCATAACCGGCGGCGGCGAGCTGCTGGTCGGCATGATGAAGCAGATTCTGTTCCTCGCCTATTCCAAGCCGGAGCGCATGCAGCAGCGATGCGGCATGCTTCTGCTTACGCTGCTGCACGAAATCGACGGCATCGTGACCGACAATCCGATAGCGGCACGAATGGCGCGGATTCCGCCGCAGCTGGTCAGAGCGCTTGAGTATATGGACAAGCACCTGTCGGAGCCTCTGTCGGTGGAGGCGCTGGCGCAGAGGTCGGGCTGGACGCATGAGCATTTTTCCCGTTCGTTTGTGAAGCATCTCGGACGGACGCCGCGCGAAGCTTTGATTCACAAGCGAATCGAGCGTGCTTGCCAGCTGCTGCTCTTTGAAGAGCGGAGCGTGAAGGAGGCGGCTTATGCGGTGGGCTTTGCGGACGAAAATTATTTTTCCCGGGTGTTCAAGTCGGTCAAGGGCATTACGGCAAGCGAGTATCGGAAAAAACACTCTAACCCGATCTACAAGGATCTGGTGCCGGTTAGCGACGGAGATTCGCTGTATCCGCCTAACCGGATTCTCTATAATATTCAAGCGGATTGACAGGGGGAGTTCAAGATGGAGAAAACGCTTGGCGTCGGGCTGATCGGTTACGGCTATGCCGGCAGGACCTTTCATGCGCCTGTTATCGCTTCGGTGCCGGGGCTTCGGCTTGCGGCCGTCGTGCAGCGGAGCGGGGATTCCGTATTGGAAAAATACCCGTCGGCGCGGATTTACCGGGACACGGAGGCGCTGTATGCCGATCCGTCCATCGGGCTGGTCGTTGTGACGACGCCGAGCACGGATCATTATTCCTTCGCCAAGGCTGCGCTGCTGGCAGGCAAACACGTTGTCGTCGAGAAGCCGTTTACGGCGGCGGCCGCCGAGGCGGACGAGCTGATTGCGCTGGCCCGCGGCAGGGGGCTGGTGCTCAGCGTGTTTCATAACCGCCGCTGGGACGGCGATTTCCTTACCGTTAAGCAGCTGGTGAGTCAAGGCGTGCTCGGCCGGCTAACGGATGCGGAATTCCGCTGGGAGCGGTTTAGCCCTGTCGCTGACCCGGGGCGCTGGCGCAATGCGGGAGGTCCGGGCAGCGGCGTGTTTTACGATCTGGGCATTCACTTCCTCGACCAGGCGCTGTCGCTGTTCGGTACGCCCCGAACCATCAGCGCGGATATCCGGACGGTCCGGGAAGGAGCTTTGTCGGACGATGCGTTCGACGTTACGCTGGGCTACGGGAACGGCCTGCGGGTTGCGCTCCGCTCGATGCTGCTGGCCAGGCAGCCGGGGCCGCGCTATACGCTGCACGGCACGGGCGGCTCGTTCGTGAAATTCGGCGAGGATCCTCAGGAAAACGCGCTCAAAGCCGGCCAACTACCGGGAACGCCCGGCTGGGGCGCGGAGCCGGAGAGCGGCTGGGGCACGCTGGAGACGGAGGCGGGCGGCTTGCGCTTCAGCGGCAAGGTTCGGACGCTGCCGGGTAATTACCAGGAGTATTACCGGAATGTGGCCGGAGCGATTGCCGGCACGGCGGAGCTGGCGGTGAAGCCCGAGGAAGCGCGCATCGCGGTGCGGCTCGTCGAGCTCGGCTTGCAGAGCGCCCGCGAGGGGCGGACGCTGGAGGTAGCGCCGTAGTGCGGTGCAGCGCGGGGCAGTCTTGCCATAGTGAGGTGCAGCGGCGCAGGTCTCGCCATAGTGAGGTGCAGCGGCGCAGGTCTCGCCATAGTGCGATGCAGCGCTGGGCAGGTCTTGCCATAGTAAGGTGCATCGGCGCAGGTCTCGCATTGGTTCGTGGACATGGCCTGAAGAACGGGTTTGTATTGCGGAGATGAGTTGTAACGGCATAGTAAGTGCTGTGGTGCGGGCTTCGGTATGCCGGTATGTCCAATGAGTACACCGGGTGTCGTGTGCTGCGATCAGCAGCTGTATTTGATGCTGTTATTTTGCACGAAGTATTCTCATTCAGGAAAATAACTGTGTTTTATGCAGGTAATCCAATGGTTTTTCCAAAAATGTCAGCCGGGTCGGGATATAGATACACGAAATACAGTTAATTTAGTTTCATGAGTTAAAGGGCTGAAATTAGTTGTATCAAATACAGTTACTTCCATATCGCCCTCATTTCCGCCTCCCAAAATGGAGGTGTAACGGGGCAAGGAGCAGACTGAACAAAACTACCTGAATGAACCAAACTACCTGAATGAACCAAACTACCTGAATGAACCAAACGATAGAAAGAAGGCCTGAACCATGACTTTTCCATTCAAGCTATCCCTTAATACTTCGACGCTGTTTCCTTACAAGCTGGGTGTGGAGGAGCATATCGCCGTGGCGGCGGAAGCCGGCTATGCCGGCATCGAGCTGTGGGTACGCGATATCGATGCGTATTTGGAAGCGGGAGGCAGGCTGCCGGCTTTGCGGCGCAGGCTCGAAGAGGCGGGCATCGAAGCGGTGAATGCGATCGCCTTCTGGACATGGGCCGATTCGGAGCCGGCTGCTCGCCGCCAAGGCTTCGAGCATGCGAAGCGCGAGCTGGAGCTGCTCGCCGAGCTTGGCTGCGCCGCGGCGGCCGCGCCCCCGTTCGGCAGCGTTGCCGGAACGGAGCTCGGCGACATGGCCGAGCAGTTCGCGAAGCTGGCCGAGCTGTCGCGGGGGCTCGGCGTCGAGCCGTATCTGGAGTTCTGGGGCCGGGCAAGCAGGCTGAACAAGCTTAGCGAAGCCGTCTATGTCGCGATGCAAAGCGGTGTGAAGGACGCCAAGCTGCTGCTCGATCCGTTCCACATGTACACCGGAGGAAGCGATACGGAAGGGATCGGCTTCCTGCAGGGGAACCGCATCGGCATCGTGCACGTGAACGACTATCCAGCCGTACCGCCGCGGGCGGACATTGCCGACAAGGACCGCCTGTTCCCAGGGGACGGCATAGCGCCTTCCGCCCGTATCGCCAAGCTGCTGTATGACTCCGGCTACCGCGGCTATTTGTCGCTCGAGCTGTTCATCAGCGATTTTGGGGGCAGATCCGCGCTGGACATCGCAAGGCACGGGCTGAAGAAAGCGATAGCCGCCTATTCGGTCGCGGCTTCCGTATAAAGCGATGGCTAAGGGGAGCAAGGCAGGCGTTACTTTATCGCTGTTTGCGCTGACTTGGCCGATCTACGTGGAATCGGCGCTGCAGATGTTTCTGAGGATTTCCGATACCTTCATGCTGAGCAAGGTGTCGGACGAGGCGGTTGCGGCCGTCGGCGTCGCCAACCAAATTCTTATTTTTGTCGTGCTGATGTTTAACGTCATTGCCGTCGGATCGGCGGTCGTCATTACGCAATACCTCGGAGCGCGCCGCTTTGACGAGATCGGGAGGCTGGCATCCTCCTCCGTGGCGATCAACTTTTTGTTCGGCGTACTGGTCAGCGTCATTGTCGTCAGCTTTGCGAAGCCGCTGCTCGGCATATTCGAGCTGGACCCTGAAGTATTCGGTCTGTCGCAGCGCTTCCTCCATATTTCGGGTGCGGCGCTTGTCATTCAAGGCGTGCTGACCGCCGTCACCGCGATCATCCAGTCCCACGGCTACACCCGCCATACGATGATGGTCACGATCGGCATGAACGTGCTGAATTTGTGCGGCAATTATCTGGTCATTTACGGTCCATTCGGCTTCCCGAAGCTCGGCGTGACCGGCGTCGCATTCTCCACGGCGGCCGCCCAGCTGATCGGGCTTGCCGTCAATTTGTATATTCTAAGGAAAACGGCGGGTGTCGCGCTTACTTGGAGGCATCTGACGAGGTGGTCGAAGGAGCATGTGCAAAAGGTGCTGAGCGTCGGATTTCCGTCCTCCGTCAACAACTGTTCTTACTCCGCGAGCCAATTCGTCACGACTGCAATGATCGCCACGCTCGGGACGACGGCGCTGACGACCCGTATTTATACGATGAATCTCGTTTTTCTGGTTATGATTCTTGCGATTTCGATCGGGAGGGGCGGACAGATTCTGATCGGCCATCTGATCGGAGCCGGAGAGCGGGAGGAGGCTAACCGGACGGTGTACCGCAACCTGCGCATCAGCATGCTGATCACGCTGTCCGCTGCGGCTGTGCTGGCACTGTTCCGCGTGCCGCTGCTGAAGCTGTTCACGGGGGACGCTTCGATCGTCGAAATGGGAGCGGTACTGCTGCTGCTCGGGCTGCTGCTTGAGCCGGGCCGCAATTTCAACATTATACTCGAACGCTCGCTTGCCGCTGCGGGCGATGCGCGGTTCGCAATGATCGGAGCCGTATCCGTCAGCTGGCTGTTCAGCGTGCCGATGATCTACTTGCTCGGCATTCATATGGGATACGGCCTGATCGGCATGTGGGCGGCGTTTATTATGGACGAATGGTTCCGAGGGCTCATCCTGTTTATGCGCTGGCGCAGCAAGGCGTGGCAAAGGAAATCGCTCGTACAGCGGAAGGAAGAGATTACCGTTCAAGCGTAAACGACGGGTACTGTGCACGGCAGCCCGGCATTGTGCACGAACCGTTAGCTGCGTCTTTGCGCAGCCCGGTTCTGTGCCGTCCTTTGGCGGCTGAAGCTCGTCATCGCTTAGAAATAGAAGTTAGTTATAAGCTCAAGTTATACAATTTAGCAGCGAAACCGGTTCGACCCCAAAGCCTCTCCTTCGGCTTGTCCGACAACGGACAAAAACGCCGATTAGAGTAACAATGCAGCGAGTGTCGGCGGCTAACGGACAGTAGAGCAGCTTAGGTCGGATGGAAGATTTGTACTCATTAGCAGCATGGCTTTAAAGTGCTGAGGTGACCGTTAGCATGTGGAAATCACTTAATAGGGGATCTAAGTGTCTCTGTTGTCCCTTAGACGTACGTCACCTCAACTTCCGACGCGTTGAAACCACCCCTTTTTATGCCGAAGGAACCCGGTATGGTCCCGATATGCTGCCGAATTGGGGCTAAGGTCTATACGACGCCGCATCGCCTTCCGTCAAAGAGCAATTCCGATTTCTGCGGCAGTCCTGCGTATGTAATCCGCAGCTTGCTTATATTCTTCATTCGTAGACAGATGCTCGATGATCAGTGTCGTATCCGGGTGCAGCTTGTTGAGCTCCAAGAGATAGGTCCGGTAATCCAATATGCCCTGTCCGGGAATGACCTCGTCCAGGTGAACGGTCAATTTGCCTCTAAGCAGAATGTCCTTGGCATGACAATTGCGGATATAGGGCCCCAGCTTGGCGAAAAAATCACGGATCATCTCGCCTGTGCGGTAATACGCGCGGGGACTGCTGACGATATTGACCGGATCGAAATGAACGCCGAACCCCTTACGGTCTATGGCTTTGATAAGCGCGAGATAGGAATCGGCGGAATCCGGGAAAACCCAAGGCATCATCTCCAGAGCAAATACGGTGCGCTCCGGCCGGACGGCATCAATAATTTCGCGCGTCGTTTCTACGATCAGCTCGAAGGTGCCGCTGCTGAAATTGTCCGGGTCCGGCCCGTCCCATTGCTCGCCGCGCGAGCCGGCGATGTTCACGCAGCACTGGGCGCCGATCGTCTCGGCCACCTCGAGCCTTTTGATGCAGTAGGCGATGGCGGCTTTCCGCACCTCGTCGTTCCGGCTGATCGGGTTGCTCCAAGCCCCGACCTCGGAGATGAGAATATCGTGCTTGCGGGCCGCTTTCAAATAATCGTCCAACTCCCCTGAGTCGTCTCCGTCGACCGGGCAAGTCGCAGCGCGGAAGCCTGCAGCCTTAAGCGCATACGACCAGCTGTCCGGATTTTTGTCCTCCAGAAATACCTGTCCTCCAAGCCTCATCTTTGATCCCTTCCTTTATTCGAATGGTAATGGATAAGCATGAAAGCGTTAAGCGTTTGATGGGCAAAGTATACCATAAACGCGCGTTTATGCAAGCCCGTTCTGGCGACCCGCGAGCATACCGGCATCAGCCTCCGACCGCCCTGAAAAATATTGACAGCGATTTCAAGAATTATGTATGATAAACCAATAAACGCGTGTTCATTGAAAGAGGTTGAGCCTGATTTGAAAAAGGGAGACATCAAAAGCATCGAAATCGCCCGTCTGGCCGGCGTGTCCCGAAGCACGGTCAGCAGGGTGATCAACAATTACGCCAACGTACCGGCAGAGACGCGCGAGAAGGTAATGAACGTCATCCGGGAGTACAATTATGTGCCTAACGTATCGGCGCAGGTGCTGGCGGGCAAGAAAGCGCGCACGCTCGGGCTGTTCCTGATCGCGCCCGGCCACGTATCCGGCGATATCCTCACCAACATGCTCATGGTCAGCGTGATCGAGAATGCGTCCGCACACGGCTATTACGTGCTGACGCATATTATCCGCGACGCCGGGGACACGGATACGGTGAAGAGCGTGCGGGAGATTTTTTACCAGCGCCGGATTGACGGGGGCATCTTTATCGGCGCGGACAATCGCGAGCCGTTCATCGAGGAGCTGATCGCGGAAGGCTTCATCGTCGGCGTGGTCGACCAGGAGCAGCCGGACGAGCCTCAGCCGAACCGGATCGCCGTCCGTTTCGACAACGAGTCGGGCATGAAGCAGGCCGTCTCTTATTTGGCGGGACTCGGCCACACCCGAATCGGCGTTATTAACGGGGATATGAAGCGCCTGTCGGGCCCTGCGAAATACGAGGGTTTCCTGAAGGCAATGCAAGCCTGCGGCTTGCAGGTGAATCCGGATTGGGTGCTGGACGGCAGCTTTCATGAGGATAGCGGGTACGAAGCGATTCAAGCTTTTCTCGGCAAAAAGGCCGAAAGGCCCACCGCCATCATTGCGGCGAACGACAGCGTTGCATTTGGCGCGATCCGTGCATTGAGGGAGCTCGGTCTGACCGTGCCAGAGGACATCTCCGTCGTCGGCTTTGACGACCACGCATTAAGCGAGAGGCATCATCCGGCGCTGACGACCGTCCGGGTCGATTTCGGCGGCATGCTGGCGCAACTGACGTCCGCCCTGATCGGCAAAATCGAGCAGCCGGGCGAAGAAGCTGAACAAATTACCCAGGATTGCACGCTTGTTGTACGGGAGTCATGCCGAAGGCTGTAGGAAGAGAAGAACGATCGACGCGGACGTTACGCGCAGCAAATGTTGAAAGGATGGTAGAGGGATGAAATCGCCGGACGGAGTCCTGGTTGCTTACCTGGCCTATCGCAAGGGAGATATCGCCCCGGGAGACCGCCCCGCGAATAAAAACGCCGAGATTCGATTAATGGACAGCGAAGGCGGTCCGTACCGGACTTTAGCCAAGCTGTTCGGCGGTCAGGGCACGATTAATGTCAATTCGTGGTCGCCGGACAGCAGCCGGCTGGCCTTTGTCAGCTATCGGCTTCACGCATAAAAAAGGATCCGTTCGGGACAGTCCGAGCGGATCCTTTTTTTGGCTTATGAGATTAGCCTTCCTGACCGGGACGAACGCGGACGACGCCGATGTCTGAAGCGTTGATTGCGAATGCGTTGCCGCCTTGGTTGATTTTAGCGCTGGCGCCTTGTTTGACGTTGACGAAGGTTTTGGAGTTGTCCCATTTTACGTTGTTCGTTTTTTTGGACTTTTTGGATGGTTTGCCAAAGCCGTAACCGTATGCCATGTTTCTCACCCCCTTTCAAGCGTAATGCCGAAGCGGTGCGATGAAGGGGCGGGAAACTAACGGCGCTTGTCTTTTTTGAAAATTTTCACTGTAGCCGCATTGCTTGCAAGCGCATTGCCGGTATCGGCATTTGCCGCTGCGGACTGAAAAATATTGATGACCAGAAACTGATTTTTGCCTACACGGTACTTGAAGGTTTTGACGCTCGAACGAACCATTTCTGTTCCTCCCCTATCAGCAGGTTAATCTACCATATAACATATGATAGATTCATAGAGCCCGTGTCCGCTGCCGATAGAGGCGATTCTATCATTTTCAGCCGTTTTTCTTGTAATGGGCCGGCGTCATGCCGGTCAGCTTTTTGAACATGCGGTGAAAATGGGGGACGCTCTCGAAGCCGCACCGTCCGGCGATGTCCGCTATGCTGTCTTCGGTTTCGATCAGCAGCTCCTTCGCCCGTATGATGCGTTTGGTCGTAACGTATTCCGTCACGTTCATGCCGGTCAGCTTCTTGAAGACGCGGGAGAAATGGGCGGGCGTAACCGACGCGAGCCTGGCCAGCTCCGATAAGCCGAGCGCGTCGCCGGGATGCTCGTCGATGTAGGTCAGGATGCTCGTCATCCACCCGGGAGCGGCGGCTGTGGCGGGCTGCGGCGATTCGGGAGCGTAAGCGCTCCGGCTGAGCATCAGCAAAATGTGCTGCAGGTGCAGCAGCACCGCCTGCCGGCTGCCCGGCAGCCTGTTCCGCTCCTCGGCATGGATGGCGTCGATCAGCGCCTCGAGCTGCCGTTTCTCGTTCTCGGTTGCCCGCAGCTTGTACGTTTTGGTGCGTTTCGCCTGCTCGAAGCAGCGCAGGAAGGTGAACGGCTCGCCCAGCGGCGCGCTGTGCACGAGCGTCGGACTGAAGAACAGCGCGGTCGCGGTTTTGGGATTGTCCGGATCGGGGAACGAACGGTGAATCGTGTTGCCGGGTATAAGAAAAATGTCGCCCGCCACGGCGGAGTAGATCGTCTGATCGATAAAAAAAGTGCCTTTTCCGCTGTACAAATAAACGAGCTCGTACCAGTCGTGGATATGGTCGGGCAGCTCGTTTTGCGCGGTTTTTGTATCCCGGTATACGCATTCGAACGGGAACGCTACTCCGGCGTCAAAGCGTTTGCGGTACGGATTCATGGAAGCGGCCTCCTCATGCGGATTGGGATCAGCCTGATTGTAGCAAATATCAAAAAAGAGTACAAATATGCCGGATTAGATCATTTCATGGCCGGTTATTGTTTTTTATAATAGAGAAAACAAGCTTTTGAAATGCAAGGGACAAGGAAGGGGCGATCGTGTTGAGATTGGATGCGCATCAGCATTACTGGAGCATCGAGCGCGGAGATTACGGTTGGATAACGCCGGAGCTTCCGGTCTTGTATAGAGACTTCTTGCCCGGGGATTTGGCTCCGGCCTTGAAGAAGCACGAGCTGGACGGCTCGATCGTCGTGCAAGCCGCGCCAACGCTGGCCGAAACGGATTTTTTGCTGAAGCTGAGCGAGAACGAGCCGTCGGTCAAAGGCGTTGTGGCCTGGCTGGATCTTGCCGATCCGGATTGCAGGCTGCATTACGAGCGATTTGAGAAGCATCCGAAGCTCGTCGGCTTTCGGGTCATGATTCAGGAGATGGAGGACGCAAATGCGGTGCTCGAGCCGGCTTTTGTGGAAGCGCTCACTTATTTTGCCGGAAAAGGGACGCCCGTCGATTTGCTGCTGACGTCGGATCAACTGGAGCCGGCGGCGGAGCTGATCGCCAAGGTGCCCGGCCTGCATGCGGTCATCGACCATATCGCCAAGCCGAACATCAGGGACAGGGTGCTGGAGCCTTGGAAGAGCCAACTCAGCCGCATCGCCGCTCACCCGAACATTTACTGCAAGCTGTCCGGCATGGTGACCGAGGCGGATCACCGCAGCTGGCGGCCGGATGATTTCAAGGCTTATATCAGGCACGCGCTGGATGCCTTCGGACCGAGGCGCGTCATGTTCGGCAGCGACTGGCCGGTGTGCCTGCTGGCCGCAAGCTACGACGAGGTTGTGAATGTGCTGGAGGAAGCGCTGCCGGACGGCTGGACCGCCGGAGACCGGGATCGTCTGTACGGACTAAACGCAAAGGAGTTTTACCGCATATGACAACTTTAAACGCACAAGTGTTGAATGAGGAACAAAACACTCTCTATAAATCAATGAAGGAAGCTCCGGTGACGGTGCTGCAGATCGGCGAAGGGAACTTTTTACGAGGCTTTGCCGACTGGATGCTGCACGAATGCCGCAAGCAGGGGCTGTTCGCGGGCAGTGTCGCGGTGACGCAGCCTCGTCCGGGCGGCAAACCGAAGATCGATGCGCTGGCTGCTCAAGACGGGCTGTATACGCTCGTCATCCGCGGCCTGGAAAACGGGGAAAGCGTGCAGCGGACGGAGGTTATTTCGGTGTTCGGGCAGGCGTTCGATCCGTATTCCAATTGGGATGCATTTCTGGCGCTCGCTGAAAATCCGCATTTGCAGGTCGTCGTCTCCAACACGACGGAAGCGGGATTGGTATATCGGCCGGAAGAGCTGGTCCCTGGCCAGCCGATCCAATCTTATCCCGGCAAGCTGACGCACCTGCTGTACCGCAGATTTACGGCTTTCGGCGGCGATCCGGAGCGCGGACTCGTATGCCTGCCTTGCGAGCTGCTCGAGCGCAACGGCGATGAGCTTCGCGCCTGCGTGCTCCGCTACAGCGACGATTGGGGATATCCCGAGGCGTTCAAGCAATGGGTGCTGGAGCATAACCGCTTTTTGAACTCGCTTGTGGACCGGATTGTGACCGGCTATCCGGAAGCGGAGCAGGCCGAGGCCTGGTTCGGCGAGTGGGGCTACAACGATCCGATGCTGACGACGGCGGAGCCGTACCATCTATGGGCGATCGAGGGAGAGCAGGAGCTTGAGCGTCTGCTGCCGCTGCGCCAGGCGGGCTTGAACGTGCATTGGGTAGACGATTTGAAGCCGTTCCAGCTGCGGAAGGTCCGCATTCTGAACGGTGCGCATACGCTGATGACACCGCTCGGGATTATTCACGGAATCGAGCAGGTGCGCGAGGCGATGGAGGATCCGGCGGTCGGACGGCTCGTACGCGATACGGTCGAGAGGGAAATCATCCCTGCGCTGCCGATTGCGGAGCAGGAGCTCCGGCAGTATGCGGCCGACGTATACGAGCGGTTCCTCAATCCGTTCATCCGGCACCGCCTGGCGGACATTGCGATGAACAGCCTGAGCAAATTCAAGGTTCGCCTGCTGCCTTCGCTGCTTACTTATCTGGAGAACGGCAAACCCGTGCCTGAAGGGCTGGCTCTCGGGTTCGCAGGCCTGCTGCGGTATTACAAAGTGAACCGGACGGAAGCGGGTTTTGAAGGAACGACGCTGACCGGCGCATCCTATGTCGTCCGCGACGACGCGGCGCTGCTGGAGACGATCGCCGGAGTATGGTCGGGTGCTCAGGAGCGAGCGGAGGGTCTTAAGGAAACGGTAGCGGCATTGCTTGGACTGGAGGCGGTATGGGGCCTCGATCTGGCGGCGGTGTGGCCGGAGTTAACGGCAGCGATTGCCGAAAGCATCGAGAAAATGGAGCGTGAAGCAAATGAATAGCTGGGTCAGACTGAATGACAACGATCATGTCGTTATCGCGCTGCAGCCTTTTTCGAAAGGGGATCGGCTGCCGTTAGGCGACGGCACAGAGCTGGAGCTGCTGGACGACGTGCCGAAGGGGCACAAAATATTGACGCGTCCGGTGCGGGAAGGCGAGCATGTGCTCAAGTTCGGTTATTCCATCGGCGTTGCGAAGGAAGATATCGCTCCCGGCAGCTGGGTGCATACGCACAATATGGGGACGGGGCTGAAGGGCTTCCTCGACTATACGTACGAGCCGGACGCGGCTGCGGAGAAGCCGGCGGCTTCCGGTGCCCGAACCTTCCAGGGTTACGTCCGCGAGAACGGCGATGTCGGCATCCGCAACGAGATCTGGATTATCAACACGGTCGGCTGCATTAACAAGACGTGTGAAATCGTAGCAAGAAAAGCCGACACGATGTATGCGGGTCGCGTGGACGGGGTATTCCATTTCGCGCATCCGTTCGGCTGCTCGCAGCTTG
The DNA here is from genome assembly GCF_020169515.1 of Paenibacillus vietnamensis. Lineage (GTDB taxonomy): Bacteria > Bacillota > Bacilli > Paenibacillales > Paenibacillaceae > Pristimantibacillus > Pristimantibacillus vietnamensis. The sequence goes on from NZ_JAHMHW010000016.1 coordinate 36,769, forward strand.
GCGACGATCTGGTGCATACGCAGAAGCTGCTGTCGTCGCTGGTTAACCACCCGAATGCGGCCGGCGTGCTCGTTATCGGGCTCGGCTGCGAGAACAACCAGATCGATGCGTTCAAGCAGGCGATCGGAGAGCACAGCCCGGAGCGTATCAAGTTTCTGAAGTCGCAGGATTCCGAGGATGAAATCGGGGAAGCGCTGGAGCTGATCGACGAGCTGGTCGCTTATGCGGAACGCTTCAAGCGCGAGACCGTACCGGTTGCGAAGCTGAAGCTCGGGCTGAAATGCGGGGGCTCGGACGGCTTGTCCGGCATCACGGCGAACCCGCTGGTCGGTGCCGTATCCGACCGGCTGATCGCAGAGGGCGGTACGGCGATCCTGACCGAGGTGCCGGAAATGTTCGGGGCCGAGACAATTCTGATGAACCGCGCGGCGAACGAGCAGGTATTCGGCAAAATCGTGCATCTGATCAACGACTTCAAGCAGTATTTCATTAAGCACGACCAGGAAATTTACGAGAATCCTTCGCCGGGCAACAAAGCGGGCGGCATCAGCACGCTCGAGGAAAAATCGCTCGGCTGCACGCAGAAGGGCGGCCACGCGATCGTGCGCGACGTCGTGCCTTACGGCGAGCGGATTACGAGCACAGGCCTTAATCTGCTGGAGGCGCCGGGCAACGATCTTGTGTCGGTAACCGCGCTGTCCGCGGGCGGAGCGCACATCGTGCTGTTCACGACCGGCAGAGGCACGCCGTTCGGCGGTCCCGTTCCGACGGTCAAAATCGCCACGAACAGCGAGCTCGCAGGTCGCAAGAAGAACTGGATCGACTTCAACGCCGGCCAGCTGCTCGAGGACAAGAGCATGGAGACGCTGACCGACGAGCTGTGGGAGCAGCTGATCCGTCTTGCCTCCGGGGAAATCCGGACGAACAATGAACGAAACGGCTTCAAGGAAATCGCAATTTTCAAAGACGGGGTTATCCTGTAACATCAGAATTTGATAAGGAGCAGTGGTGCGGTGAAATACAGAACACTGGGAAAAACGGGCCTGGACGTGTCCGTGCTCAGCTTCGGAGCGTCGTCGCTCGGCTCGGTATTCCGGGAGACGGACGAGTCCGAAAGCGTGCGGACGGTGCATACGGCGGTTGATATGGGCATCAATCTCATCGACGTTTCCCCGTATTACGGGCTGACAAAAGCGGAAACGGTGCTCGGCAAGGCGATTGCGGAAATTCCGCGGGACCGTTTCTATTTATCGACGAAGGCCGGTCGCTATGGCGTGGACGAGTTTGATTTTTCCGAGAAGCGCATTGTGCAAAGCGTGGAGGAAAGCCTGCGCCGTCTGAACACGGATTATATCGATATTTTATATTTGCACGACATTGAATTCGTTCCGTTCGAGCAGGTGGCCGAAGGGGCGTACGAGGCGCTCGACAAGCTGAAGCGGCAGGGAAAAATCCGTTTCTCCGGTGTGTCCGGGCTTCCGCTTGCGGTATTCGAGAAGTCTCTTGCTTACCGGGACGCGGATTCGGTGCTTTCGTACTGCCATTATTCGCTGAACGATACGTCCCTGCTCGATATGTTGCCGCTCCTGGAGGAGAAGCAAGTCGGTCTTGTGAACGCGTCGCCGCTGTCGATGGGTCTGCTTAGCACTCGGCCTGTGGCGGACTGGCATCCGGCGGATGCCGAGCTCGCCGCCGCATGCAAGAAGGCGGCGGAGCATTGCGCAGCGCGTGGAACGGAGATCGCCAAGCTGGCGATTCAGTATTCTACCGCGAACGAACGCATTCCGACAACGCTCGTGAGCACGGCCAATCCGGACAACATCCGCAGAAACGTGGAATGGGCCGGAGAAGCGATGGATGAGGAGCTGCTTGGCGAAGTGCTGGATATTCTCGCTCCGGTCCATAACCGGACTTGGGTAAGCGGTATGCCGGAATACAACGAGAACCTTAAGCTGTAGCGCTCTGTCAGGCTCTTGGACGATCCGCCGGGGGCGGACGGGCACCTGAGATTGGACTTGCGGGGCGATACTCACAAAATATACCGCGGCTGTTCGGCTGCGGCTACGGGAGAGGTTGACGGGTGAAAGCGATCGTATGTGAACAAGTGGACCGGCTTCGGCTGGTCGAGCAGGAGGAGCCTGCGGCAGGGCCGGGCACGGCAATCGTGCGCATCCGCCGAATCGGGATATGCGGCACAGACCTGCATGCATATAAGGGGAATCAGCCGTTTTTTTCGTACCCCCGTGTGCTTGGCCATGAGCTGTCCGGCGTGGTGGAGCAGGCCGACGATCCGAGCGGCCGGATCAAGGCCGGCGACCAGGTCAGCATCGTCCCTTATATGCATTGCGGGACGTGTATTGCCTGCCGCAACGGGAAGACGAATTGCTGCATGGACATGAAGGTGCTGGGCGTCCATATCGACGGCGGCATGCGGGAGAGAATCGCCGTTCCGGTGACGCATCTGCTCGTAACGAACGAGCTGACGCTCGATCAGGCGGCGGTGCTCGAGCCGCTGAGCATCGGGGCGCATGCGGTGCGCCGCAGCGGATTGGAAGCGGGCGAGACGGCGCTCGTTATCGGCTCGGGGCCGATCGGGCTTGGCGTCATGGCGTTCGCGAAGCATCGCGGAGCCCGCGTCATTGCGATGGATATCCAGGAGGAGCGGCTTGCATTTTGCCGGAAGTGGGCAAGGGCGGACGAAACCGTAAATGCGCGGAGCGGTGCGTTAGAGCAGCTTATGGCGCTTACGGACGGCGAGCTTCCGACGGCGGTCTTTGACGCGACGGGCAACGCGCGGTCGATGACGGACGCGTTCGGTTATGCTGCACACGGCGGCCGGCTCGTTTATGTCGGCCTCGTGAAAGCGGATTTGACGTTCCACGATCCGGATTTCCACAAGCGGGAGCTGACACTGATGGGAAGCCGGAACGCTACGCTGGAGGATTTTGCGGCCGTCCAGGCGGCCGTAAGGGCCGGCAGCATCGACGTTGACAGCTTCATAACGCACAGAGCACCATTCGAGGAGATGATCGCCCATTTCGACAGCTGGCTGAAGCCGGAGTCGAAGGTGATCAAGGCGATGGTCGAGCTGTAGCGGGACAACCCCGCCGCCGGGCAGTTTCTGCCTTGCGGCGGGGTTTGTTTTCCGTCCGAAACCCCGAGCCGCAGTCGGGAATTAGAAGATTACCGTATAAATTCTTCGCATTGTGCGGCAATCATAAAAGGAATATGATAAAAATAAAGCGTTTTCGATAATAGAGTGCTGAAACGGTTTGATTTTAAAGAGGCGGTGGGAGGCAAGGATGGTACGCATATCGGCTTATATTTGTTTAATGTTTTCCACGTTTCCTATCGTCGGCTTTTTTCTGCCCCCGTATTTGCAAAGTAAAGGATTGGACTCTATCCAGATCGGAATGGTAATGGCTTGCGGGGCCGTGATCTCCATTATCGCGCAGCCGTTCTGGGGGTTTGTCAGCGACCGAAGGAAAACCGTTAAAAATGTGCTGATCCTTTTAATTTGCGGAAACTTTATAGCCGTTTCAGGCTTTTTCTCGATGGAGCATTTTGTTACGATAGCTGTGTTCTTTACGATTTTTATGTTTTTCAATAGCGCTACCGGAGCACTGACGGAGACGTTGGTTATCTCCTATACGCATGTGCACAAAATCGAATATGGCAAAGTCCGGCTGTGGGGCGAGGTTGGCGTCGGGTTATCCGCACTGATGCTCGGCGTTGTAATCGACCGTCTGGGTCTGGGGTATATGTGGATCATTTACAGCAGCTTGCTTGCCGCAGCTCTAGTCATGATCAATACGCTGAAGGATTCCGCATCAACGCCGGTCCCCGTTAATTTCAAGGCGCTTGGAAAGCTGTTTATGCAGCCGAAGCTCCTCTGTTTTCTGGCGCTTATTATGACCGTCAGCATTCCCCATCGAATGAATGATATCCTGCTCTCTTTATACTTCACGGAACTCGGAGCGCCCAAATCCATGTTCGGATACGCTTGGGTCGTAGCGACGTTCAGCACGGTGCCGGCTCTGCTGTTAGTGGGCAGGCTGGTGAAGAGGTGGAACGCGATGACCGTTCTGGTTATGGCCGTGCTTGCCTATTCGGTCAGGTGGGCTGTATACGGCATGGCGGATGATCCGATCGTTCTTATCGCAGCACAGGCTTTGCACAGCGTTACGTTCCCGTTGTTCCTTGTCGCATCGATCCAGCATTTGATGAACATCGTTCCCGGAGAGCTCAGAGCCAGCGGACAAGCTGCGTTTGCCGTCACGTTCGGCGGTCTGGGCGGGATGCTTGGAAGCATCGGCGGAGGTTACGCGTTCGAGCAGTTCGGCGCCAAAGCGGCGTACGGCATCGGAAGCGGTCTCGCTTTCCTTACGGCGGTGATCGTGCTCATTACTTTAATAGTGAATCGGCAGAAACGGGGCATGATAAAAGCTGGAAGCGAACGCGGAGCCGCCCTGTTAAACGAATGAAAAGCTGACAGTAAGCTTCCGCATAAGCGGCGGCGTACTGCCGGTTTTTTTCTTTTATAGCCATTTTTTCTGTTTTTCCCGCGGGCATTAAAGCTATAATGATAAAAAGGAAATGGAGGACAAAACCGTGTTGCCTTTGCTACAAATCAAGCAGGTGCGCAAAAACCGCGACGACGCGGACAAGTCCCCGTTATTCTCGAACGTAAATGCGGAGATCGCGGAGCCCGAAATGATCGCGCTCCTGGGCGTGTCCGGACAGGGAAAAAGCACGCTGCTCCGCATTCTGGCCTCGCTCACCCGGGCGGATGAAGGGGAAATCGCGATGCAGGGCGCTTCTCAGCATCAAATGGATCCCAGAGAATGGAGAATGAAGGTATGCTACGTCGCCCAGCAGCCGGTCATGCTTGGCGGAAGCATCGAGCATAACTTAAAGACGGTCAGCCTGCTCCACCGGACGCCGTATGACAAGAAGCTTGCGGAAAGGCTGATGGGCGAGCTCGGGCTGGAGCACCTGGAGCCGGGGAAGCACGCGCAGGATTTGTCCGGCGGCGAGAAGCAGAGAGTGTCGCTGCTGAGGTCGCTTATGCTTCGGCCGCAGGTGCTGCTGCTCGACGAGGTTACGGCTTCGCTGGACCGGGGCAGCAAGGAAAAGGTGGAGCGTGCCCTGCAGGAATGGCATCGCAAGGAAGGGACGGCCATGATCTGGGTGACCCATGATTTGGAGCAGGCGAAAGAAGTAAGCGGCACGGTCTGGTTTATGGGCGAAGGAACGCTGCTGGAGAACAGCACGACGAATTCGTTTTTCGAGCGTCCCGCCACGGAGCTTGCTCAAGGCTACATCAAATCGCCGGAGCAGAAGGAGTAGACTTATGTCCATTCTGGCATTAAGCTTTACGCTGCTGTTCGTCATGATAACGATGCTTATATCGGTATGGCAGAAGCTCGGGCTGGAGCGGGACATCGCCATCGGCACAGTCCGCTCCGCGGTGCAGCTTTTGCTCGTCGGTTATGTGCTTCAGTTTATTTTCAATATGCGCAATCCCGTGCTGATCGTTCTGATTCTGATCGTCATGATCACGGTCGCTTCAATAAATGCGGCCAAACGGGGCAAAGGGCTTGCGGGCGTGCTGTGGAAAATCGCGCTGGCGATCACCGCCACCGAGCTGCTGATGATGGGGCTGCTGCTCGGCTTCGGCATTATCGAGGCGACTCCGCAATATATCATTCCGATCAGCGGGATGACGATCGGCAACGCAATGGTCGTGGCGGGCCTGCTGCTCAATCAGATGAGAAGAGAGGTCGAGTCCTCCCGCGGGGAAATCGAGCTGCTGCTCTCCTTGGGCGCAACTGCCAGGCAGGCCGTACAGGACGCGATGAAGCGTTCGGTCAAAGCGAGCATGATCCCGACGATCGACGGAATGAAGACGGTGGGGCTCGTCCAGCTCCCGGGCATGATGACGGGGATGATCATCGCGGGAGCCAACCCGGTCGAGGCGGTCCGCTATCAGATTCTGATTGTTTTCGCTTTTACAAGCTCGGCGGCGGTTACGAGCATCATTCTAAACTTGCTGAGCTACCGGCTGTGGTTTACGAAAGATTTGCAGCTTCAACCGATAAAAGAAAAAGGATGATGAACAAGTGAAGGTATACAAGAACGGGGCGGAGCTGAAGGAGCAAATTTCGGCGACGCTCCTTCCGGAGCAGGCGCTGGCGCTGTGGGCGCTCGGCCAGGAGGGTTTTCTCGTAAAATGGATGAAAAAAACGATGCTGTTCGATCCGTACTTGACGAATTCCGTCTATGAGCAGGCCGGTCCGCCTTGGTCCAGAGCGTTCGAGCCGCCGCTGTCGCCTGAGCAGTGCCGGGATGTGGACTACGTCGTCGTCTCGCATCACCACGAGGACCATATGGACGGGCAGACTTTGCAGGCGATGCGGGAATCGGCAGCCACTACATTTATCGTTCCGAAGGCGCATCTGCCGCTCATGAAGGAATGGGGCTTTGCCGACGGACAGCTTATCGGCATGTCCCATGGGCAGTCAATCGAGCTGGAAACCGGCATCCGGCTTGAAGCGTTCGCAGCGAAGCATGAGCAGTTCGAGCAGGATGAGGCGGGCGAGCATAAGTTTCTGGGCTACACGGCTTCCTTTGGCGGCATTCAGCTGTACCACGCGGGGGATACCGTAGGCTTTACCGAGCTGGTCGCCTGGCTGCAGGCGAAGAAGATCGATATCGCGCTGCTGCCGATAAACGGGCGGGATTTCGTCAGGGGCGGGCAGGGAATCGTCGGCAACTGCAATTACCGGGAAGCGGCCGAGATCGCGGTGCAGGCCGGCGCGGATCTCCTTATTCCGATGCATTACGGTTTATTCGCGCATAATGACGAGAATCCGGCTTATTTCGTCGATTACTTATACCGCCATTATCCTGCGCAAAAATTCCATATGTTCGCTCCCGGGGAAAGGTTTGTTTATTTCAAATAAGGATAGCAATCGAAAAGAAATCATTTAAAATACGGCATGCTATAATAAAAGCCTGTCATACAAAATGCCATGGACGTTCATGCATGCGGCCTTATTGGCAGAGACAAAGAGAGGGGCAAGGTTGTGGAAACTGTAAAGCAATCCCGCGAAAGCGGCGGGACTTTCGGAGGCAAAGGCAATTTTCTAGTCATTATGGTAATGATTCTCGGCGTCTTCGTTGCGATTCTGAACGAGACGCTGCTTAACGTCGCTTTAACCAAAATCATGGAAGACATCGGAATAAGTCCAAGCACGGCCCAATGGCTGTCAACCGGATATTTGCTCGTAATCGGCGTACTCATCCCGGTTACCGCTTATTTGATCCAGCGGTTCACGACAAGGACTTTATTCCTGTCGGCGATGGTCTTGTTTACGTTCGGTACGCTGCTCGCGGCCGTTGCTCCGGGCTTCGCCTTTCTTCTGATCGGAAGGGTACTGCAAGCGTCGGGTACGGGACTGCTCTTCCCCCTTCTGACGAATGTGGTGTTCGCCATGGTGCCGATTGAGAAGCGCGGCTCTGCGATGGGGACGATCGGGATCGTTATCACCTTCGCTCCGGCAATCGGACCTACGTTGTCCGGCATTATCGTCGAGCATTTCAGCTGGAGGGTGCTGTTCTACAGCGTCCTGCCGATCGCGCTGTTCGTAATCGCTTTTGCGGCGGTCAAGCTGAAGAATGTGACCGAAACAACGAATCCGCGTATCGACGTGCTTTCGCTTATTTTATCGACGTGCGGCTTCGGCGGTATCGTCTTCGGCTTCAGCAGCGCCGGGGAAGGCCATGGGGGCTGGGCCAGCGCAACGGTTCTGGTTCCGATGGCGATCGGTATCGTATCGCTTCTTCTGTTCACGTGGAGGCAGCTGTCGATTGCCGAGCCGCTCCTTGAGCTGAGAGCTTTCAAATACCGCGTGTTCAGGCTGTCGACGTTTATTATGATGATCGTGATGATGTCGATGTTCTCCGCGATGATGCTGCTGCCGATCTTCCTTCAAAACGCACTGGATTACACTCCGCTGGAGGCGGGATTTGTTATGCTGCCCGGCGGAATTATGATGGGCATTATGTCCCCGATTACAGGCAGATTGTTCGATAAGTTCGGGGCGAAATGGCTGGCCGTCGTCGGTCTCGCGCTCATGGGCAACACGCTATGGCAATTCGCGCATATTACGCCCGACACTTCTTATATGCTCATCATGATCCTGAACACGCTGCTCATGCTCGGCATCTCCATGCTGATGATGCCGGTGATGACCAACGCGCTGAACGAGCTGCCGCCGCCGCTATATGCTCACGGCACGGCGATTATCAGCACGCTGCAGCAGGTATCGGGCGCGGTAGGCACTGCGCTGCTGGTCGCGATTATGACGAGCGGCAGTGCCCGTTACCTGGAGACGGCCGGCGCAGGCGGAGATGCTGCGACTGTACAGATTATGGCCATGGTCGCTGGCATGAAGAACGCTTTTCTGCTGGCCTTCGGCCTGGTCGTTATCGCATGGCTCGCTTCGTTCTTGCTGAAGCGTGCTGTGCCGCCTCAGACGGAAGACGGCTTGGCTCAGAATAGAGTTACGGCTCATTAAAGTTACTTAAGCTTAAACACGACGACCCCGGCGATCATGATGCCGATGCCGATTAGCCTGTTGGCGGACAGAGGCACCCGTTCGACGCCGAACAAGCCGAGGCTGTCGATCAGAAGGGCGACAATAAGCTGGGTGATGAGCAGAATGGCAATCGAGTAGGCAGGTCCGAGCGAATCGATGCTTTTTATGACGCTGAATATGATCATGACGCCGATCGCTCCGCCTAGCCAGTACAGCTTGCTTACACCGTTCAGCTTGGATAAGCCGCCTTCTTCCCTAGACAGCAGCAAAATAACAACAGATAGAAGAAAGCCGGTGCCGTGGACCCACGTATTCGTGAGCCAGAAGCCGGCTTTTTCGCTCATGCGCGTATTGAATACGCCTTGAATGCCGACCAGTACGCCGGCGATTAGCGAATAGATCAATCCAATCATGTTCTAACCTCCATACTCCTTATATAAACCTGCCCAGCGCTGTTGAAAAGGCTGCGGATCCTCCGGAGAACCGGCGGCATGAATTTACCCATGGGTGGGCAAAATGACGGGAGAACGTTGACGGGAGGTTGAGCTTTAGTGGCAAATAGAGGATTGATCACGGCGATGACGGCTGTCGCCGCGGCACAGCTGTTAAAGGTACCTCTGCATCATGCAGATACCGGAAAATGGGACTTGAGCAAAGCGATCGGCTCGGGCGGCATGCCCAGCTCGCATTCGAGCGGCGTCACGGCGCTTGCTGCTTATACGGCAACAAAATACGGCGTCAAGACGCCGTTATTCGCGGTATCGGCTATGCTCGGCATTATCGTTATGTATGATGCGATGAATATCCGCAGGCATGCCGGCGAAATAGCCGTTCAGGTCAACGATCTGGACGTAGAGGTTGAGAAGCTGGCCGGCGAGCATCCGGGCCTCTTCCACAAACAGAAGCGGGAGCGGCTCAAGGAATCTCTTGGCCATCAGCCGATCGAGGTAACCGCCGGAGCCGTGCTGGGCGCTTGCATTGGTTTTGTCGGGGCGCTGTCGTCATCAAAATGTTAAGACCGGATTATGATTGAACAGGCTTGGGCGAATGTTCGCACAAGTCTGTTTTTTTGTCAGCCAATAGTTATATAATGGTTGAGAATAACAATTTGTATGCACAGGATTCGAGGGGGACAGGAAAATGAGCGTGTTGTTGTTATGGCCTGAAGGAGCTCCTTATTGCCAAGGGGAAACGGACGAGGACCGTCCGGCGATTACGCCGTATCTTGTAGAAGGCGAGAATAATCCTGCGGTTATCGTATGCCCGGGCGGTGGTTATGGCACGCGTGCCTATCATGAAGGCGAGCCGGTTGCCCAGTGGCTGAACGGGCTTGGCATATCCGCCTTTGTGCTGAGGTACCGCGTAGCGCCGTATCAATATCCGTGCGCATTGCTGGATGCGCAAAGAGCGATCCGATTGGTACGCCAGGAGGCGAAGGAGTTTAGGGTCGATCCTGATAAAATCGGACTGCTGGGCTTTTCCGCCGGCGGCCATTTGACGGCAAACGCAGGGACAAGCTACGACAAGGGCAATGAGGACGCGGACGATCCGATAGAAAGGCAGTCCAGCCGCCCGGATTTGCTTATCTTATGTTATCCGGTCATTACGATGACCGATCCGTTCACTCACCAAGGCTCCCGCAACAATTTGCTCGGCAAAGAGCCGGAGCAGGGCAGCATCGAACGGATGAGCAACGAACTTAACGTAACGGAGGATACGCCGCCGACCTTCCTGTGGCATACATCGAACGACGGGGGCGTACCGGTCGAGAACAGCCTGCTGTTCGCCTCCGCGCTCAGCAAGCATAACGTTCTGTTTGATCTTCACGTCTATGCGAAAGGCCGCCACGGCCTGGGCCTTGCCGAGGATGAGCAGCATACGGCAGGCTGGACGGGCGCCTGCGCTTCTTGGCTGGAGCTGAACGGGTACTGCTAGGCTGTATAAAACAAAGCAGGCTGCTATCGATGGCAGCCTGCTTTGTTTTTGACCCTATGAAGCTTTTAATTTGCCCGAAGCAAGCCGGACTTTTCCATTTTAGGAGCACTTGCGGACGGCTCCTCGACCGCTTGTTTGACACGTTTAATAAAGAACGTGAGCAATAATCCGACCACACCGATCCCGACAATAACAAGGTAAGCATCGTTAATCCCCTGTATCGTTGCTTCCGTGACGATTTGTGCTTGAGTGGCGCCCTCCATTCCACCGGAAGCCGCTATTTCCAGCATATGAGTTTCTGTCCGGCCGGTCATGACGGTTACGAGAAGCGAAGTGCCCACAGCTCCGGCAACTTGACGAATCGTATTAGAGATTGCGGTACCGTGCGCATTGAGCCGGTTTGGCAGCTGATTCAAGCCTGCCGTCTGGATCGGCATCAGAAGCAAGGCCATGCCGATGCGGCGCGCAGTAGACATAAGAAGCAAATAGGTATAGCTTGTGGAATCCGTTAAGTTAATGAAGCCTAACGTAGTTACAATCGTAACGACCATGCCGATGATGGATAACCATTTTGCGCCGAAGCGGTCGAACAGCTTGCCGGTAACCGGCATCAGGAAGCCCATCACCAGCGCGCCGGGAAGCATCAGGAATCCGGATTCCAAGGCTGTATATCCGCGTGTATTTTGCAAATAAAGAGGCAGCAGCATCATATCCGCATACATGACCATCGTTACCGCAATGTTGATAATCGTTGTCAAGGAAAACATACTATACTTGAATGCCCGCAGATCGAGCAGGGGAGAACCGGAAATCAACTGACGCCATGCAAACAGGGAAAGGGAGGCGACACCTGCTGCAATGGAAAAAAGCACCTCTAAGCTCGACCAGCCTTCGCTGCCCGCCCGGCTGAATCCATATAGCAGAGTACCGAAGCCGATGGTGGACAAGACGACACCGAGAATATCGAGCTCCGTTTTCACACGTTCCGATACATTTCTCAAATAAATGAATCCGCAGGCAATAACAATGATGGCGAGCGGAATCATGCCGTAAAACATCGTTTCCCAAGCATAGTTTTCCAGAATGTAACCGGCAAGCGTCGGTCCAATCGCCGGAGCAAAAATAATGGCAAGACCCATCATTCCCATTGCAGCTCCTCTTTTTTCAGGCGGGAACAGCACCAAAATAACGTTCGTAAGAAGAGGCATGATAATACCTGCGCCAGCTGCCTGGATCATACGTCCGGTGAGCAGAACCGGGAAGTCCGTTGCGAGCGCGGAGACAATCGTTCCTATCAGGAAAATAATCATCGAAGCTTGAAAAAGCTGTCTGGTGCTGAAACGCTGCATAAAGTAGGCCGTGATCGGAATCAGCACACCGTTGACTAACATATAACCCGTCGTAAGCCACTGGGCGGTTGTTGCGGAAATGCTAAAATCGGTCATTAGCTCCGGAGTCGCAACACTCATAATGGTTTGATTCAGCGTCGCGAGGAAAGCACCCAAAATCATGACAAATAAAATGGGGCCTCGTTTGACGGAATTGCTGATCGTCGGCTCCTTACCTTTACTCAATATTTCTCCATCCTCTCCATAACTCTATATCTCTATAGACTTAATTTACAATATGTTAGATAATTAACACTGTATAAATTAAATTATAAGCAGAATGACGTTTCTTTCAAGCGACGATATGAGCCAAAATGTAAAGTAACCATCATTGATTACGCGTTATGTGGCTTAAGTCAAACTTAAAAGACAAGAATGATGAAAATGTAAATTAAAATGGAAAGGAACTGCCCGCATGAACCATGACAAGCCTCGAACCGACCCGAGAATCCTTCGGACTCGCCAGCTGCTGAAGGATGCTTTTATTGATTTATTGCAGGAAATGGAGATCGAGAAAATATCGGTGAACCGGATCTCGGAGCGCGCAACCATCAACCGGGTAACCTTTTATCTGCATTATCGCGATATCCCGGATATGATGGATAAAATGGCCGATGAGATGATTGAGGACATTAAAAATGCCTTGACCCGCAAGCCGATTCATCAAAATTCCGTTGAAGAGACGTTTTCGTGGGATATCGTTAGTTTGCTTGAACACATAGCAGAACATGCTAAATTTTATAAAGTGATTTTAGGATCGAGACGGACGCCGGTTTTTACGGACCGTTTGCTAAAAATGTTGTCGGAGTCCGTTAAGTACAGGCTGGAGAACGACCAAGCTTATATTTTAAATGCCGGCATTCAAAAGGATATTGCGATATGGTACGGCGCGTCAGCCTTGATCGGCACGATCGTGTCTTGGGTTCGAAACGATATGCCCTATACGCCGCAATTTTTAGCCAAGCAGCTGACTTTGATGCTGAGCAAACATCATGACTAAGTTCAACAAAAAAAGAACGCAACCGCGGCTTCGCACGGATTGCGTCCTTTCCCGGGTATAGCCAATTCACTTACGCGCCTGTCTCCACAATTCTGACTTCAGCCTCTTTGCGGAGAGCGTGCTTGCGGGAGATGCCGAACGACGCCGTGGCGGTGGCCGCGGCCAGAATGACTCCGGTTGCTCCGATCCAGCCGATCGAGCTCAGCGATGCCTGCTCGGCGACAACGCCGCCGAGGCCTGCGCCGGCAGCCATGCCTAGCTGCAGCACCGAGCTGTTCAGGCTCAGCATGATGCCGGAAGCTCCCGGAGCGAGAGACATCAAATAATATTGCTGAGTAGGGCCGGATGACCACGCGGTAAACGCCCAAAGCATCATTAACGGGAATACAATAACCGCGGAATGGCCGGTCAGCGAGAGCAGAACAAGAGCAATCGAATGGAACAGCATGCCGCTGATTAAAGTACGGGGGACGCCCCATTTATCGGTGCTGAAGCCCCCGATTTTGGAACCGATCAGACTGGCGATGCCAAAGGCGAACAGGGCTGCGCTGACGCCTTGCTCGCTCAATTCCGTTACCGTACGCAGAAAAGGCGAAATGTACGTGTTCACGATGGAGTAACCGCCGATCCAAAGGAAGGTAATCGCCAAGGCGACCGCAATTTTCGGCTGCTTGAGCAATTTAACTTGATCGCGCAGCGGGATCGGCTCCTCGCCATCCGTTTGAGGGACGGCGAATACGATGATGAGCATAGCGAGCAGCCCTAACAGGCCAATAGCTCCGAAAATAAGCGGCCAATCGTAGGCGGAAGCCGCAACCCGGCCAATCGGTACGCCGATGATCAGCGAGGTGCTGAAGCCCATAACAAGCGTAGCGATGGCGCTCCCCTGTTTGCCGGGAGGTGCCAGCTTGGATGCGACCGTCAGCGCGGTAACGACGAACACGCCGGTGCTAAGTGCAAGAACGATTCTGGATAAGATCAAAAAGGCAAAGCCGGGCAAAGCAACGGCGATCAGGTTGCCGATCGCGAATAGACCAAGCGAGTAGAGGAGCAGACGGCGTCTCTCCATCCGCGCGGTCAAAGCCATGAGTACAGGCGTACCAAACGCGTAAGCCAGCGAAAAAACGGTGATCAGCTGTCCTGCCGCAGAGACGGAAACGCCGACGTCCGCAGCAACCTTATCCAAAATGCCTGCAATAATAAATTCGGAAGTTCCGACGAGAAAGCTGATGATGGCCAGCATATAAATTTTCCACGTGTTCGACATTCCTGTAAAGCTCCTCTCTCCATTGCATGATTTTATATTTCTAAATATATAGAAATTGTTCCTAAAAAAAATTACTCCAGCAAATAAGGAGCGTACTTTTTCGCGATTTCGCGGTTCACGCTGTAATAAATATACGTTCCGTCCTTCCGGAGCTCAAGCAGACCGCTTTCCGTAAGCTGCTTCAAGTGATGGGAGAGAGTTGAGCCGGCAACGGATTCCAGCTTGGATCCGATATCGGAGCAACACAAAGTAGACTGCGCTGAAAGCAGCATCGCGATTTTAAGCCTGGTCGGCTCTCCTAACGCTTTATATACTTTGACGGCTTGACGAAGGTCTGTATTGTCTTCTACCATGGAGCATTCACCTTTTTCAGCAGTTGTTATTTCTATATTTGTAGAAATAAGATAGCATAGCTTTTTAAGAATGTAAACAAGAAAAAAACGAACCGAGCAGGCAAGAGCCTGCCGGTTCATTTTTTTGTATGATTCCATATTCACTTCAAAAGGAGATCAGCCGATCATCGCGAGAGCCTGCTGTTCGGCATGGATAAGCTGATCGCGTACACGTACGACTTCCCCTATAATAATAAGCGACGGATTGCTGATCTTCATGGTGACCGCAAGCGAATGGATATCCGCAAGCGTGCCGACAATCGTGCGCTGGCGCGCGGTTGTGCCGCGTTCGATGACGGCAACCGGCGTAGCAGCGGATTTGCCGTGCTTCAGAAGCTCCTCGCGGATCGCCGGCAGCTGGCTGACACCCATATAAATAGCGAGTGTGTCCACACCGTGGGCAAGCAGATCCCAGCGGATCGGCGAATTGTCCCCGTGGCAGCGGTGGCCGGTCACGCAGGCAAAGGATGCGGCGTAGCCGCGATGCGTAACCGGAATGCCGGCAGCGGCCGCGGCGCCGATCGCGGAGGTGATTCCCGGTACGATCTCGTAGGGAATGCCCCATTCCGCAAGCTCAAGCGCCTCCTCGCCGCCTCTGCCGAAGACGAAGGGGTCGCCGCCCTTGAGTCGGACAACCTGTTTTCCTTGCAAAGCGTAATCGACTAACGTTTTGTTGATAATAGGCTGTGGCATTGCATGAGCGCCAGGCGCCTTGCCGCAGTATACGAGCTCCGCGTCGGACCTCGCATAGCTGAGCAGCTCCTCGTTCACAAGCCGGTCGTACAGAATGACATCGGCGAGCTGAATGCGGCGCATCGCTTTGACCGTAATGAGCTCCGGGTCCCCCGGGCCTGCACCGACAATATATACCGTACCTGTCGCCGATTTTTTCATGGGCTGCTCCTTCCGGCGGTCATGGCCACCTGTTTAATTGTGACTTCAATGTAAATCCTATATATGATCCAGTCCTAGTCGCTGTTGTTCTTTCTATATCTGTCTTCTAGATCGTGATATAAATGGAGCCGCTGGCTTTGTCGACCTCGGTTGCGAACGTCGTCACGCAGCCTTCATCCGGCTCCTGAACGCGTCCGGTGCGAAGATCGATCTTCCAATCATGGAGCGGGCAGTGGACGGCCGTGCCGCAGACGATACCCTCCGCGAGGGTACCGCCTTTATGCGGGCAGCTGTTCTCCACGGCCAGCACACTGTCGTCGCTCAAGCGGAAAACCGCAATTTCAAGATCGTTCACTTTAATGCGGCGGGAGCCTTTTATTGTAATGTCGGATAGGTTGGCTACAAGCAGCTTTGTTGTCATGATTGGCCCCTCCTATATTTGAACAGGCTGAACGCCGTTCAATTGCTCGAAATTTTTGCGCAGCTCGTCGGTTTCTACGATTTGCTTCCAAGGATCGGTCGTCAGGCTGAGCGTCTTCTGAATCCGTTCCATAAGGGCAAGTCGGTCTTCCTGCTTCTCGAGAGCTTTCTTAACGTGATCGAGTCCGACGCGCTCCACCCATTGCGCCGTACGTTCGTTCCATTGCGCCTGCTCGCGGTAAAGCTGCAGGAAGGCGGAGGACCATTCCATAACCTCGTCTTCGGTTTTGACGATGCACAGCAGATCGGTAGCGCGGACCTTAACGCCGCCGTTGCCGGCAACATGAAGCTCCCAGCCGCCGTCGATGGCGACGACGCCGAAGTCCTTGATCGTCGCTTCCGCGCAGTTGCGCGGGCAGCCGGATACGGCAAGCTTCACTTTGGCCGGCGTGTTAAGCCGCTCGAACGCTTTCTCCATCCGGATGCCCATGCTCATGGAATCCTGGGTGCCGAAGCGGCAGAACGTGTTGCCTACGCACGTTTTGACCGTTCTAAGCGTCTTGCCGTAGGCGTGGCCGGACGGCATATCGAGCTCTTCCCACATCTTCGGAAGATCTTCTTTCTTAACGCCGAGCAAATCGAGCCGCTGCCCGCCGGTGAATTTAACGAGAGGCACCTGGAATTTCTCCGCAACCTCAACAATTTTCTTCAATTCGGCTGGAGACGTTACTCCGCCGTAAATACGCGGAACGACGGAGAACGTGCCGTCCTTCTGAATGTTAGCGTGGAAGCGCTCGTTCGTGATGCGCGATTCGTTCTCGTCCACATACTCCTCCGGATAAAGCATGCCGAGGTAGTAGTTAAGGGCAGGACGGCATTTCGAGCAGCCCTCAGGGTTCTTCCAGTCGAGAACGTTCATAACTTCGGCGGTGCTCATCAGCCTCATTCTTTGAATTTCCGCTACGATCTCGTCTCTTCCAAGCGTTGTGCACCCGCAGATGCCTTCCTTCACTTCACCCACCGCATCGCCGGCATACAGATGAAGCAGTCCTTCTACTTGAGGCTTACAGCCGCCGCATGAACCGGAAGCTTTCGTGCAGCTCTTGATCGCGCTGACGGTATTGCAGCCTTTATTCAAAATTGCATCCGCGATCGTACCTTTCGATACGCCGTTACAGCCGCAAATAATTTCATCGTCGGCCATCGATTCGAGGCGGCTGCTGCCGCCGCCCTGGCCAAGCAGGTCGGAGGAGATGCCGAGCAGAATTTCCTTCTCGCGACCGGCAACGGACTCGCCTTTCTTAATGGAGGCGAACAGCTCCGAACCGTCCGTCGTATCCCCGAAGAGTACGGCCCCGACCAGCTTGCCGTCCTGAATGACGATTTTCTTGTACGTGCCGGCTACATCGTCCTGAATCTTCAGCGAACGCGTTCCCGGAGCTTCATCGAACCGTCCCGCCGAGAACACGTCAACGCCCGAAACCTTCAGCTTCGTGGACGTAACCGATCCGG
The DNA here is from genome assembly GCF_020169515.1 of Paenibacillus vietnamensis. Taxonomy (GTDB): domain Bacteria; phylum Bacillota; class Bacilli; order Paenibacillales; family Paenibacillaceae; genus Pristimantibacillus; species Pristimantibacillus vietnamensis. The sequence continues at coordinate 54,180 of NZ_JAHMHW010000016.1, forward strand.
CGTAGCCTTCCGTCTCTACGTCTGCCAGATGTTTGGCAAGCACGGCGCCTTGCTCGTACAACGGGGCAACGAGTCCGTAAGCGATGCCGCGGTGCTCCGCACATTCGCCGACCGCGTAGATGCCGGGGATGCTCGTTTGCATAAAGTCGTCGACGACGATGCCGCGGTTCACTTCGATGCCGGTCGCTTTGGCCAGCTCGATGTTAGGTTTGATCCCAACCGCCATGACGACCAGGTCGCCGTCGACTTCGGTGCCGTCCGCGAATACGAGCCCGGTCGCGCGTTTCTTGCCCTTGATCGAAACGGTGCTCTTCTGCAGAAGGAACTGCATGCCTTGCGCTTCCAGCTCCCGCTGGAGCATCTTAGCTGCCGGCTCGTCTAATTGGCGCTCCATCAAATTGTTGAAAATGTGGACGACGTTCACTTCCATACCGAGGTGCAGAAGGCCCCTTGCGGCTTCAAGACCGAGCAAGCCGCCGCCGATGACGACCGCCTTCTTGTACTGCTTGGAGGCATCGATCATAACCTCGCAATCGTGAATATCGCGGAAAGCGATAACGCCTTCCTTGTCCGCGCCCGGGAGCGGAAGCATGAACGGGTTCGAGCCCGTCGCGATAATAATGGCGTCATAGTCGGCCTCAACGCCCAGATGGGAAATGACTTTCTTGCGTTCTGTATCGATCTTCGTTACTTTGTGTCCGGCGTGCAGCGTAATGTTGTTCTCTTTGTACCAGTTCCAGTCGTTGATCACGATTTCCTGCATATCCGCGCCGCCCGCAAGAACGGATGACAGCATGATCCGGTTATAGTTAGGATGCGGCTCGGCGCCGAAGATCGTAATTTCGTAGCTATCGGGAGAAAGCTTAAGAAGATGCTCGATGGCCCGTACCCCTGCCATGCCGTTACCGATTAATACAAGCTTCTTAGTCGTAGACATTGTGTTTCTCTCCTCTCGAACTCTGTCTGCGGCAAAAAAATAAAGCCTGCCTCGCGCGAAGGGGACATACGTCCTCCATAACGCGAAAGCAGGCTTCTTTGCCGCTACATACGAACACACCGTTGTATCCGTGAATATATGATGATTAATATCCTAACTATACAATGCCATTTGAGCTCATGTCAATATACTTGACATCATATTTGGTGAAAAAAGTTGGGTAATGACAATCTTATTTATTCTATGTAATATATAGTTACAAAGGTATCGGCTTGAGTCGTGTTTTTTTCGAAAAGTCGAATAGGAGGGGGCGCTTCTACATGCGTTCTATGTTAGTAGTCGATCATCAGGCGGATAAAGCAGCAAACGCGGGCCCTCGGCCGGAGCCGCTTTCAAAGGAAGAGACGCCGCAGTATATATTGAAGACTTACGGTTACCAGGTTCTCTACGCTAAGGATGAGAAGACGGCAGAGCTGCAGATGGGGAGTGCCGACGCTGTTATTTTTCATACTCCATTAAATGAAGTAAAAGCATTGGCCAAGAAGCTGCTCAAGCAGAAGACGGCCCCGGTCGTCTGGTGGTGCAGCGCGGAGGCTGCCGCCTCGTCCGCCTCCTTCTGTGACGATGACGTGCCGGTCGACGGGATTCTGACGCCGTCCATGAGCGAGCATGAGCTGCATTGGGCGCTGCATTTCGCATCCAAGCAATGCTTCGAGCGCCGGCAATGGCTGAACGAGCGCAAGCAGCTGGAAGCGCGGCTCGAGGAGCGGAAGTGGATCGACATGGCCAAGGGCATTTTATGCAAAATCAAAAATATTTCCGAAGCCGAAGCCTATGAGGTGCTGCGCAAGCAGGCCATGAACGAGCGCAAGCGCATGGTTGATGTCGCAACGTCGATAGTGAAGGTGTACCAAATCCTTCAAGAGCAAAAATAAGGGGGCCTTGCGATGATAACGAACCTATTAAAGGAAGTCGGCCGCGGCAAGCGCGGGGCTCGCGACTTAAGCTATGAGGAAGCGCTGCTGGCAGCCGAGTCCATACTCGAAATGAAGGCGACGCCGGCGCAGATCGGTGCTTTTTTTATTGCCGAACGGATCAAGATGGAGAGCGTGGAGGAGCTTGAAGCGTTCGTGGAGGTGTGCCGCAAGCATGCCTACCGCGCACCGGTCCATCGGGGACTCGACTGCGCGGGCCCGTACGACGGACGCAGCAAATCGTTTATCGCCACGTTCCCGACCTCGTTTCTGCTCGCATCGGCAGGTTTGCCGGTTACGCTGCACGGGGCTGCCTCTCTGCCGCCGAAATGGGGCATAACGCTGCATGATCTGCTGCTTGAGGCGGACATTGCGCCTCATCTCCTGTCACGCGAGCAGATCGTGAACGCCGCGGCCGAAACGGGCGTGCTGTACGTGCCTGCCGAAGAATGGTGCCCTCCGCTGAAGGCGCTCCGCCCGATCCGCGAGGAACTGGGCATGCGCACGGTGCTGAATACCGCGGAGAAGCTGATCGACTACGGGCATTCTCCATTTTTGGTGTTCGGCGTGTATCACAATACGGTATTTGAGAGGATGGCGAAGCTATCCCAAAATCTCGGATACAGCAAAGCGCTTATCGTGCAGGGAGCGGACGGCTCGGAGGATCTGCACATTGACAGGCCGTCGCGCACTTATATCGTGGAGAACGGCGAAGCGAGGCTGCATGTGATCGATCCCGACGCTTACGGTCTGGAAACGCAGGTGCCCGAAGCGGCCTGGACGCCGGCCGAACAGCTGCGCGCCGCGGAAGCGGTGCTTCAGGGCCGCGGCCATCTTGCGTTCACGAATCAGGTGCTGTTGAACGGAGCTGCCAGACTCCAGCTGGCGGCGAAGGTCGATTCCATCGAAGAAGGCGTTTATACCTGCAAAGACCTGCTCGACAGCGGGGCTGCGTGGGAGCTTTACAGCAAATGGCGGAACGTCATGCGCAGCGAAGGCGTGCTGTCCTGTCAGGGCTGAGCGTCAGCGTCAGCATATACTTAACTAGAGCCGCCGGGCATGCCCGGCGGCTCTTTCTGTGTCCACGTATGTAAATTTTGAGGCTTGACAGGTTATGTTAGAATATAAGAATTTACAAGACCGTTAGGCTCGAAAGTGGGGACAAGCCATGTTTTATTCGCTCAAAAGCCGCTTGATTACCGCCTTTATTCTTTTATTCGTGCTGTCGTTCGGAGCGATGTCGATCGTGCTGTTCAACGAATCCAGGGCGATCATCCGCTCCTACATCGAAGCTTCGGCGCTGGAGAAAATGGAGGAGTACGGCTCTTACGTCGATATGGTGCAGATTCAGATCTACGACCTTGCATCCCTGGTATTCAACAGCGAGACGACCAAGAGCTGGGACAGAGCTTTATCCGATCCCGCGCTCCCCGCGGGGGAGAAGATGCTGTCGAGCATCAAGCTCAGCGGCTTTCTGACCCAGGCCGCGAACAGCTATTCAAGCGTCTCGCGCGTCACGTTATACCGGGAGAACGGCATGTGGATCAGCGGCGATAACCGGGTGGTGACGGATGCGGCTTTCCTGGAGGAAAGCTGGTACCGGGATTACAAAGCGATGGGAGCCCATTGGTTAGCCAGCCACAAGGATCCGGTCGAGGAAACGTACAACAATACCAAGTCCGTGATCAGCATGCTGATGCCGGTCGGCAGCTTTGACCAGGCGCATGCGAAAACCGTCATGAAGGTTAACGTGAGCTCCGATTATTTCCTCCAGCCGCTGAGCCGGATTCATCTCGGCCGGAGCGGGACGATCTATCTGCTGGACCAGGAGGGCGAGCCGCTGCTGTCGCAGACGGAATACAACGCCCGGGCGGGCAGCCTGCCGGTGATGGAGCAAATACGGGGCGACCGGCGCAAGCAGGGCGTTATCTACTCCCGGAACGATGAAGGGACGACCGATATCGTCGTGTTCAAAAAGCTGCAGAGATCGGGCTGGATGCTCGTCGGATTCGTATCGGAGCAGGATCTGTACTCGGAGCTGTTCCGGCTTCGCAAGAGCATCGTCGCCTTTGCGTCGGTGCTGCTGGTGCTGTCGGTTTTTCTGGCGATCTGGCTTTCGCACGGCATTTCAAAGCCACTTTCGCGCCTAGTATCGGCGATGCGGCATGTGCAGCGCGGCGATTTCAACCAGGCCGAAATGCGCCTGCCGCCGCAGATCAGCCTGCAGAGCGAGGTAGGCTTCGTCACCTTTACGTTCCGCAACATGGTCAGCCAGCTGAGGCGGCATATTAAAACCGAATTCGAGCTGAAGCTGCTCCGCCAGCAGGCGGAATACAAGGCGCTGCTTATGCAGATCAACCCGCATTTTCTGTTCAACACGCTGGAGTTGATGAGCAGCCTTGCCATGCAGAAGAGAACCGACGACACGGTTAAGGTGATCGAATCGCTCGGCAAAATGCTGCGTTTCTCCCTCAGGATGAGCGACGATCTCGTTTCTCTTGAAGAGGAGCTTAAGTATGTGAGGGATTATATCGCGATATTGCAGGTTCGTTTTGGAGAGCGGATCCATATCGATTTGCGCCGGGAAGGGCAGCTGGAGAGGCTCACGATTATTAAATTCGTCTTGCAGCCGCTCATCGAAAACGCCGTCAAATACAGCTTTCTCCACCAGCCGGAGGCTTATGTGGATATTTCGGTGCAGCGGGCGGACGAGTCCGTCATCATCCGGATTGCCGACAACGGTCCGGGGATCGGAAGCGAGGCGGTGAGCAGGCTGCTCGAGAGGTCCTCCGCCGCCAGGATGGATGACGTTCTGACAAGCCGGAGCCGGCAAATCGGGCTCGTTAATGTCATGGCGCGCTGCAGGCTTTATTACGGGGATTTGCATGAATTCCGGATCAAACAAAGCGAACGGGGCGGAACGCTGATCGAGCTTGTTCTGCCGGCAAGGGAGGAGCGGGAGCGTGTATAAAGTATTGATCGTGGACGACGAACCGGAAATCCGCCAAGGGCTGCGGCTGAAGGTTGATTGGGAGGAGCTCGGCCTGCGGATTGCAGGCGAAGCCGCAAACGGCACGGAAGCGATGCGGCGGCTCGAGGAGGAAGCGTACGATATCGTAATCACCGACATGAATATGCCGGTCATGGACGGGCTTTCCTTTCTGGAGGAATGCCGCAAGCAGTACCCGGATATCCGGCTTATCGTTATTACCGGCTACGAGGATTTCGGATATGCCCATGCGGCGGTCCGCCATCAGGCGCGCAATTATTTGCTGAAGCCGGTTGCAAGGGATGAGCTGACGGAGGCGCTGACGAAGGTGAAGCTGGAGCTGGACAAGGAATACGAAAGCTACCGGCAATCCGAAGGCATCAGGTGGCGGCTTTCGCAGTATTACAAGGAGATGAAGGAGCATTTCCTCGTCCAGCTGGCGAAGGGGGAGGTGGAACGGGAGGATACGCTTGCCGAACGCGCGAAGCTGTTCGGACTGGAGCAATGGGGCGAGCAGAAGGTAAGCTTCGTAACGGCCGGCCTGCGGGAGAGCGACCGGAAGCCGGAGCGGGCGCCGGAGCAGTTCCGCCTGCCCTTCGAGATGATGTGCCGCGAGCTGGCGGAGCAATTTCCGGGCTCGCCGCAAACGTTCCGCGATACGAACGTTCCCGGGCTCATGCATGCAGCTTTTCGCGATACGGAAGGCGGTCCGGACGAGTTCGCCGGCCGGCTGCGGGATATCGTGAAGGAGCATATCGGCTTCGAGCCCACGATCAGCATTGGGCAGCCCGTCATCGGCTTCAGGCAGTGGAAGGAAGGCTGCATGTCGTCCCTGGTTGCCTGGCATGTCGCGGATGCCGGCCTCAGGCATGGGGAGCGCGCGGAGGAAGAGCCGCCGCTCCTGCCAGGGGACAGCGCCAGCATTATCGGGAAGCTGCTTGTGCGGGGCGAGATGCAGCAGCTGGCAAAGACGATCGAGCGCGAGCTGGAAGAAGCCTTCGCGTCCTCGCGAGTCCGTTTCGTGAAGGCGATATTCGAATTTAATCTGATGTTGGAGGCGCTGGCCCGAGAATCGAAGGTAAGTTTTGAAGGCGGCGAGCAGCTGTGGATTCGTCCGGAGACGGCATTAAATCTGAATACGGTAGAGAAAGCCGCCGGCTACCTGCTCCGCTTGGCCGAGACGATTCACGGCAAACTTAGCGGCGGCGGGGAGGACGCCGACTATTCCGTCATCCGGTCCTCCCGGCAGTTCATCGCCGAGAATTACATGTACGATCTGAACTTGACGATGCTGGCCGAGAAGTATAATTATAATCCCTCGTATTTTTCGGAGCTGTTTAAGGCCAAGGTAGGCAAAACGTTTATTCAATACTTGACGGAGGTGCGGATGGAGCATGCGACCCGGCTGTTGAAGGGCACGTCGCTCAGCTTATGGGACATCTCCGAGCTTACCGGCTTCTCGAACGCCAGCTATTTCTCTTCGAAATTCAAGCGGATGTACGGGATTACCCCTTCGGATTACAGGCAGCAGCCATCTGGAAAAAATGAAAGCGAACACCCGAAGAAATGATATGTTCTCCTTCAGGTAACCTGCTTATGATTGATGTACGACATCTTAGACGGTCACATCAATCATAAGGAGGTTTATTCGCTATGGGAACATCCCGCAAATCCTTGGCCCGAGAGCAGAATGCAACCGCATATTTGTTTCTGCTGCCGTGGCTGATCGGATTTTTCTGCCTGACGGCCGGCCCGATGCTGGGCTCGCTTTATTTGTCCTTGACCAAATACAATCTGCTGTCGCCGCCGACCTGGCTCGGACTGGACAATTACGTGCAAATTTTTACGCAGGACGATACGTTCAGCGGCTCGCTCATGCTGACCTTCAAATACGTGTTCATCTCGGTCCCGCTCAGGCTGGCGTTTGCGCTGCTGGTAGCCGTTGCGCTGAATAAAGGGATCCGGGCTCTGGGCATCTACCGGACCATCTACTACATTCCTTCCCTTCTGGGCGGAAGCGTGGCGATCGCGATCGTATGGCGGCAAATTTTCGACGGCACCGGCGTCGTCAACAAGGCCTTGTCCTTGTTCGGTATCCAGGGCCCTTCCTGGATCTCGCATCCGGATTATATCGTTCATACGATCGTCACCCTGTCGGTGTGGCAGTTCGGGTCTGCGATGGTCATTTTCCTGGCCGGCTTGAAGCAAATTCCGGCTGACCTGTACGAAGCGGCTGAGGTGGATGGCGCCCGAAAGCGGAATCAATTTTTCAGTATTACGCTTCCGATGCTTTCTCCGGTCATTTTCTTCAACCTGATTATGAGCGTCATTCATTCGTTCCAGGCGTTTACGCCGGCTTTCGTAATCGGGGACGGGCGCGGCGGCCCGCTGGACGCGACGATGTTTTATACGCTTTATTTGTATCTTAAGGGATTCTCCTTCTTCGATATGGGTTATGCCTCCGCTCTTGCCTGGATCATGCTGCTTATTATCGGAGTGCTTACCGCCGTGATCTTTGTCACCTCCAAATATTGGGTGTTCTACGGCGATAATAAAGACGGAAGGTAGGTGTAAACGATGGTGAATCACGCAAAATATGGACAAGCGTTCAAGCATGTGCCGATCATTGTGCTTGGCCTGCTCATGATTTATCCGGTGCTGTGGCTGGTCAGCAGCTCCTTTAAGCCGAATCAGCTGATCTTCTCGGAGCCGGGCCTTTGGCCAAGCGCGTTCACGCTGGACAATTACGTCAATGGCTGGCGGGGCTTTCAAGGCATCAGCTTCAGCCGGTTTTTCGCCAACTCGTTTGCGATTTCGGTCCTCAGCGTGCTCGGCAACGTCATTACCTGCTCGCTGGCCGCCTTCGCGTTCGCGCGGCTGACCTTCAAATTCAGCAAAATATGGTTCGCTTTGATGCTGGTTACGATCATGCTTCCTTATCATGTGACCCTCGTTCCGCAGTACGTTATTTTCAACGAGCTGCAGTGGATCAACACGTATTACCCGCTTGTTCTGCCGAAATGGCTGGCGACGGATTCCTTCTTCATTCTGCTGATGGTCCAATTTATCCGCGGCATTCCGCGGGAGCTGGACGAGAGCGCGACGATCGACGGCTGCAGCCAAAAGCAGATTTATTTCCGGATGATTTTGCCGCTGCTGGTGCCGGCGCTCATTACGACGTCGATCTTCACCTTTATTTGGACATGGGACGATTTCTTCAGCCAAATGATCTATTTGAGCGATATCAGGCTGTTCACCGTTCAGCTCGGCATCCGCGCGCTGTTCGATCCGTCCGGCTCATCCGACTGGGGCGCTTTGCTGGCGATGTCGACTCTGTCGCTTCTGCCGATCACGGCGGTATTTCTGGCGTTCCAGCGTTATTTCCTGGAAGGCATCGCGACGACGGGCTTGAAATAGCGCCGAAGCCCAGCAGAAGCCAGATCCGAAAAAATTGATATCGAACTGCCGAAGGAATGAAATGTTACACGATCCGGCTTTCAAGTAAGATGGCCATGTAAGCGCAACACATTAAGGGAATTGGGGGAAAGAAGCATGAAAAAACGTATGTTGGTTATATTGCTGGCGGCATTGATGCTCGTCGCGACGGCTTGCTCGGGCGGCACCGGTACCGGTGCCCCGGGAACGGGCGGCACGAACGGCGGAACGGGCAGCACTGGGGAGAATGAGGGAGACAACACCTCTTCGGAGCAGGTCGAGCTGCGCGTCATGTGGTGGGGCGACCAGAAGCGCGCCGACCGGACGAATCAGGTGCTGGAGCTGTTTACCAAAAAATATCCGAACATTAAGGTTATGGGCGAGTTCGCTCCGGCTACGGGTTATTTCGATAAGCTGAACACCCAGCTGGCTTCGGGGACGGCGGCCGATATTTTCTTCCTCGGCGGCAACGTCGTAGATTACGCGAATAAGGGAGTATTGCTTGAGCTTGATCCGTACGTCGGCAAGGAGCTGGATTTGTCGGACATGGACGAGACGATGGTGAAGTACGGTACGCTCGGCGGTAAACTGCTTCACGTATCGGCCGGCGCTAACGCGAGGGGCATCGTCGTCAATACGAAGCTGTTCGAGCAGGCCGGCATTCCGGTGCCTCAAGACGGCTGGAACTGGGACGATTACGCGCGGATTAGCAAGGAGCTGTCCGGGAAGCTCGGCAAAGGCGTGTACGGCACGTACAATTTTACGGTAGACGGCATGGATATCGCATTGAAGCAGAACGGAGCGCAGCTTTATAACATGGAAGAAGGCAAGCCGGGCTTCCAGGAAGCTGATGCGCTGAAGTGGTTCAAATATTGGGAGAGCACAACCGCATCGGGCGGCGTCGTTACGCCGGAGCTTGCCGTTTCGAATCCGCCGGGCGACCCGAGCAAATCGCTGATCGTTACCGGCAAAGTCGCGATGAGCCTAATTCCTTCGAATCAGCTTGCCGCTCATCAAAGCCTGACGGAGGATCCGCTGACGATGGTTCAGCTGCCGCGCGGTCCGAAGGGGACGGGCGTCGTGTTCGAATCGAGCCAAGGCTTGTCGGGTTATGCGAAGACGAAGCATCCGAAGGAAGTCGCGATGCTGATCAACTTCTTCATTAACGATTCGGAGGCTGCAAAAATATTGGGCAATGACCGCGGCGTGCCGGTGACGTCCAAAAACCGCGCCCTGCTCGAAGGGGAAGCAAGCGACGTGGACAAAATCGTCTACGATTATACGAGCCGCGTATCCGAAGCGACCAAAACGGAGCCGTTCTCGGTCAGCTACAACCCTCCGGGCTTCGCGGAATTTTCCAAGCTGGCGGAGACGACCGTTCAGGAGATCGGCTTCGGCCGCAAAAAGGTCGAGCAGGCGGTTAAAGATTTCTATAACGGAACGCTCACCATATTCGAAAGCAACCAATAAGCCGTTCGGCGGACTTGACGCCGGATGGCGGAGACAGCCGCTTTCGCTTAACGGACAGGCTGCCGCAGGGCAGCCTGTTTCTGTCGGCGGGGCACACAACGCTGGACTTATACTTTTTTTATAGAAAGCGAGGTAGAACTTATGAGTGAAGCATTGCTGGACAAGCTGAGGGCCGTATCGGCCGGACAGCCGTTCGGGGAAGGAAAAAAAGCATCCGACGAGGCCGTGATGAGCGATTGGGAGCAGTCCGGCGTCAAGTTTGTATCGTCGGCCGGCAAGCTCGAAAGCGTTTATTGGGAGGCGATGCGCAGGCTGCTCGACTGCATCGTGCCGACGGGGGAAAACCCGGAGCCGATCTTGCACGAAGGCGGCGTGTACTTGGGCTGCTGGCTGGAGAGCACGGGCACGATCAACGCGGAGCTGCTTTCCCGCTTCGTACCGTCCGTATCGGAATCGACGTTCCGCTCCTTCGCCCGCTACCAGCGCGAGGACGGCCTGCTGCCGTACAAGGTGACGGAGCACGGGCCGGCATACCGGCAAATCCAGCTCGTAACGCCGCTGGCGCGAAGCGTCTGGAACCATTACTGCCTGCACGGCCGCAGCAAGGCGTTTTTGCAACCGATGTACGAGGCGATGGTGCGGTATGACGGCTGGCTGGCCGCCTTCCGCGACACCCGCGGAACGGGCTGCGTCGAGGCTTTCAGCACGTTCGATACCGGGCACGACCTGTCGCCGCGGTTTTGGCATGTGCCGGATACGCCGCATTTGGACGATGCCGCAAAGTATCACCCGGACTCGCCGGTGCTGCCGTTTCTGGCGCCCGATTTGACGGCAAACGTCTATTGCCAGCGGATGTATCTTGCCGCAATGGCGGAGGAACTCGGGCTTTCAGCGGACGGCTGGAGAGAGAAAGCGGAGAAGTCTCTTGAAAGCCTGTACCGGTACTGCTTCGACGAGGAGGATCATTTCTTCTATGACCGTGACCGCAATGAGCAGCTCGTCCGCGTACAGTCGGATGTGCTGCTTCGCGTGATGGCGTGCGAGGTCGGCGACCGCCCGTTTTTCGATACGATGCTGAAGCGTTATTTGCTGAATACGAGAAAGTTTTTTGCCAAATATCCGTTTACTTCGCTGGCGATGGACGACCCGCGGTTCGATCCGTTCTCCACGTATAACAGCTGGGGCGGGGCGACCAATTTCCTGAGCATCATCCGTACGGCGCATGCCTTCGAGAAGCATCACCGCTACGTGGAGCTGACGTGGGTGATGGTTCCGCTGCTGTCGGCCATGGCGAATATGACGCGATTCTCACAGGCGCTCAGCCCGTGGACGGGTGAAGAGGGCTACACCGAAACTTATTCTCCCGCCATATTGGCCGTGCTTGATTTCGTGGAGCGCATGTGCGGCATTTTGCCGACGCCGGAGGGCACGCTCTGGTTCACGGGCCTGCTTCCGTATGCGATGGATCATGGGGAAAGGCCTGCCGGGGATACCGCATATGCCCGGACGGTGGACGGGATCCGGTTCGAGCTTGTGAACACGCGGGAGGAATCGGCGGTTTACCGGGACGGTGCGGAAAAACTGAGGTTTCCTAGCGGTATCCGCGTCATCACGGACCGCAAGGGACGTTTGTCCGGTATCGTCGGCATGAGCGTTCGTACCGTTTCCGGTACGCTGCGTTACGAAGGCAGGGAGCTGGCGTTTTCGGTGAAGGGCAACGAGCTGCTGCGTTACGAGGATGGCGGCTTCGTGCAGGTGCACGATATCGGCATCGTTTATCCGGCATACAGCTGAGCAAGGAAAGGGGTTACGAAAATGAAAGCGACACGCGATATTCAGATCCGAGATCCGTTTGTGCTTCCGATCGAGGCGGAGGGGAAGTATTATCTGTTCGGCAGCACCGATGCGAATATTTGGGGAAAAGGGACGGGCTTCGACGCTTACGTAAGCGAAGATCTCGAGCAATGGGACGGGCCGCATCCCGTGTTTCGTCCGGGGGACGATTTTTTCTCCGATACGAACTTTTGGGCTCCGGAGGTATATAACTACCAGGGCGCCTTCTACATGTTCGCGACGTTCAGGCGCAAGGACAACAGCCTTCTGGGGACAGCTGTGCTGGTCGGAGATAACCCGTTCGGCCCGTTCAAGCTGCACAGCGACGGTCCCGTCACTCCGGCGGATTGGAGCTCGCTCGACGGCAGCCTGCATGTGGACGGGGAAGGACAGCCGTGGATGGTGTTCTGTCACGAGTGGCAGCAGGTCGCGGACGGCGAAGTGTGTGCGGTAAGGCTGAGCGCGGATTTGAAGCGGGCGGTCGGCGAGCCGGCCGTGCTGTTCCGCGCTTCGGAGGCGCCTTGGACGACTCCGTTCATCGCCGAGCGTTATCCCGGCCAGGACAATTATGTGACGGACGGTCCTTATTTGTTCCGCGGCGGCGCCGGCGAGCTGTACATGCTATGGGCGGGATTTATCCGCAATCAGTATGCGCTGGGCTTGGCGAAATCCGTGTCGGGCGGGGTGCTGGGCCCATGGGTGCACGAGGAGAAGGCGCTGTACCAGAACGACGGGGGACACGGCATGGTGTTCCGCACGTTTGACGGGCGGCTGCTGCTGACGATCCATACGCCGAACCGAACGCCTGATGAGCGCCCGATTTTCCTTGAAGTGCGGGAAGAAAACGGTAAAATAACGGTGGCTGCGGATGCGGCCGACTAACCGGAAAGAGGCTGTTGCTCTCCATAGGAGGGCGGCAGCCTTTTGCTCTGCGCCTTATTCGGGTATGGCCGGGTAGCCGGCGGGGGGCTGCGAAGTACTGAGCTTGAGCTCCTTGTCGTACAGGACATTCGTCAGCTTGAATTTGACGGCCAGAAAATACAAATACTCCTTCAAGCTTCCGCAGGGGTAGGCGAAGCCAAGCTCCCTTGCGCTGTACGCAATCATGTCGGAACGCAGAATCGCGTCCAAATCCGCTTTCCGGATGCCGCAGGGGGAGCTGCGGAGATTGCGGATCAGCATGCCAAGCATCGCTTTGAGGTAATATTCGGCCATGTCACGCCGGTAGCGCTTCGACTGCATTAAGCCATATGCCTCGGAAACGGACTTTCTGAGCCGGTATTGCAGACGGAGATTCTCCTCGAGGCCGGGAAGGTAAGCGGAGCTCATCAGGCTGTCGGGATTGTTCACGTTATAATTGTAAAGCGCGTCCGGAATCGCATAGATTCGTTCGCATTCGAGGTAAAGCTCAAGGTTAAAAATCGTATCTTCTCCGACGGTTAGCTCTTTGCGGAACCGGATGCCGGATTGCACGATGAGGCTGCGCTTGTATAAGCTTCTCCAGACGAAGCACAAATCGTTGCCGGAATGGACGGCGGGCGAGCTCAAGATAAAATCCTGTCCGCTTAAAAGCCGATGCCGCGCGAATCCCGGACTGACGGCTTTGCCGCCCGGCCTTGTCCGGAAGCCTCCGACCACGGCCTCGCATTCATGCTCCTCGGCTGCGGCATGCAGCCTCTCCAGAAACGACTCCTCTATACTGTCATCCGCATCTACAAACGCGATGTATTTGCCGGCTGCGGCGTCGATGCCGGCATTTTTGGCGCTGCCCGCCCCGGCGTTCGGCTGGTGCAGCACGCGGACCCGCCGGTCCCTTGCGGCATATAACGCGCATACGGCTCCGCTGTTATCGGCCGATCCGTCGTTCACGAGCAGCAGCTCAAAATCGGAAAAGGACTGGCGCAATATGCTGTCGATGCATCCGGAGAGCCATTTCTCCGCGTTATAAATCGGGACGATTACGCTAACGGCACAGCCCATAACCCCACCTCGCCGGCAATTTTCTAGGCTTTCTTTTGCAGCTTGCTTGTTCCTTCATCATAACACATTCTCAATTAAGAACAGCAATAAAATTTACGGTTGTCATTTCTTTCGTTTCTTCTCTTTCAGCATCGAAAGGACCGTCAGCAAGGAGCGGTTATCGGTTTGGAAAAAATGACGCATCGGACATTCCCCGCCTGCAAGCCGGTCCAGAACAAAAGGAATGTTGAAGGTTTTGGCGGTTAATTGTCCGTTTACTTCATGCCAATACAGCGGGGCGGCAACCGTCGCTTCTTCATTTCCCCTTGCGGAGTAAGGGCAAACGATCGTTTTCCCTGCCGCATGTTGAATGTAGTCGACATAAAGCCTCTCGCCCCGGTTTTTTTTCAATCGTTCAACCGTAAAATCGTCCGGATGCTTCTGCACCAAATAGTCGGCCAGAAAAGACGTCAAGATTCTTGTGTCTTCGTAGGTGAGGGAGGCGTCCCCGGGAATCGGGATATGGATTTGCAGCCCTTTCCCGCCCGACAGCTTAGGGAAGCTGACGATGCCGAAGCTGTCGAACACCGCCTTCAATTCCAAAGCCGCCTTCACGGCAAGCGGGAAACGTTCCCTGCCCGGCGGGTCCAGATCGATAACGATTTCCAGGGGCAGTTCCGTCTCGACCGTCTGGAAAGGGATATGGTATTCGACGGCCAGCTGGTTGCCCAGCCAGATCAGCGCGGACAAATCATTACATACGATATTTCCGTTCCATTCCGCCGTTTTAATAAAATCCGGTGCATAATCCGGGCTATTCTTCTGGTAGAAGGATTCTCCGGGTACGCCGTGGGGATAACGTATCGTCGTCAGGACCCTTTTACGCAAAAAAGGCAGCATGTACGGCGAGACTTGTATGAGATAGGCAACAAAGCCTTCTTTATCGATCCGGGGATGCTCCCATATGATTTTATCGGGGTGCGTAAGTTTGACCTGATGCGGATCGGATGCGTTCAAGACAATCAGTTTATTCCACGTACACTCCCTCCAATCCATGGAGAAGCGGAAGGCTTGAAAGGAGGGATTCATAAGCCGGCCTTGTTCCATCGATTCAAACGTCAATTCGACGCAAATGCCGGGGTTGACCCAAACCATAGGATGCCGGTTCCGCAGAGGATTGGCCATGATCGTTTCCTTCAACGATTGTTTCTCTTCCCGGCTCATTCCGCCCGTAAAAGCTCCGACCGGCTGGACTTCATCGTCCATGCTCAGGCCTACCGTAAAGCTTTCATCCAAGGTATGGTATCCCGTAATAATAAAATAGCCCTTGTACAAGCCTTCTTTTTTTGAAGGCAGCTTCATCACTCTATTTCCGTCCATATCCCTCCACCTTACCCATCCCTTACATATGCGTTTAGGTTGCCCTTATAAAATAGGGAGTATTCCCAAGCTGCTGTTTGTCTTAGTGGTTAACGAACTTCATAGTCTCTATCCGGGCGATTTGGCCTGCCTTTTAACGAGTTGCTGCGAGAAGTCTCCCATCCTCTTCAGGTGGCGAGATGAATCGCAGCCCGCTTTGATCAAACGTTCAACGGAATTTCATTCACCACTTCCCAATAGGAACATATGTTTGGTATAATGTCTGTAACTTCTTGGGGAAATCCGATAGATTCGGGTACCAACTATTCGATGATCGAAAGTGGGTGAAACGGTTGATACGGGTACACAAAACGACCTTTAGCACCAGCAAGGCGGATGTAGATCGCTTGTTTGCGTGCAATCGTATTTCGGCAGACGTTTGGAACGACAGCCTGGGGATAGCGCGCGCCTATCATCAGGAACACGGCAAGTGGATCGATCAGACCCTGCTTCAAAAAGCTACAAAAAGAAACTATTCGCTGCATAGTCAGAGCATTCAGGCGGTCTGTCATAAATATTTGCAGGCCAGGGAGAGTGCCAAAAGAGCAAAACGGAAAGGCTTCGACCACATCCGCTACCCGTACAAGCAGAAAAAACATTTTTCGACGAAGTGGGCGGCTCAGGGCTTTACTTTGCATGAGAACGGGAAGATTCATCTCAGCCTGGGCCTTCATCAAGGGAAGCGACAGAAGCCGATTGTCGTTTCCATCGCCCGCATGCCGGTGGGTACGGTAAAGGAAATCGAACTCATCTATGATCGTGGGTTACAACTTGTCATTACCTATGACGATGGCGTCCCCGCCGAGCCGGCAAGCGGGAATCAGCTGGCCGCCGTCGATCCCGGTGAAGTTCACGCAATAACAGCCGTCACGGAAGATGGGCATGCGGTGATCATCACCGGACGAAAGCTGCGCAGCATCAAGCGTCTTCGGAACTTGAAAATGAAGGAACTGTATCGCCATTTGGCAAGGTGCAAAAAAGGCAGCCGCCAATGGAAGAAGTACCGTCGGGCGCTCCAGTTCGTGCTTTCGAGGAGCGAACGCCAAATTCGGGATGCCCTGCACAAGACGACGCGCGCCTTTGTGGACTGGTGCTTGGAGCACCAGGTGAAAGAGGTCGCGGTGGGCGATGTCGAAGGCGTCCAGCGCAATCGTTCCGGCCGAAAACGTCGCAAGAACGGAAAACGCGTGCGTTCCCGGAAGCATAATCAGCGTATGAGCCAGTGGACCTTCGGCAAACAGTACGCTTACTTGGCCTACAAGCTGGAGGCAAAAGGCATTCAGATTCGGAAGCAGGAGGAACACGGCAGTACGCAGACATGTCCTGTCTGCAACCGGAAGCATAAACCTTCCGGCAGAATCTATCGCTGCCGCTGCGGGTATAGCAGGCACCGGGATGTGCATGGCAGCTGCGGGATTCTCTCCCGGCGGCTGTACGGTGACATTCGCACGGTCGTGCCGGTCATTACCGAGCAAAAGTATCTACGGACGGCCTAGGGTAGCCGAAGCAGGAAGTAGTAGAAGCCCTGAACCGGGCCGCGGTCTCTTAGCGTGTTGCTGAATCGACGAGGAAAACGGTACCCCTGCATATTGCAGCTTGCTCACTCGAGCAACTGGCGGCCGGCTATTCTTCGCTGTTCAGAAGCCCCGACCTCTTCAGGTCGCGGGAGGTTCACCTCTGACGAACTCTATTACCGTTATTGGGGGTAAAATGGAAGTTAATCGCTTATTTTCGAGCGATAACATGATCTCAGTTCGTAAGAAATCAAAATTGTACAATATGGAACAAATAATGACTTCCTGGGTTCGTTACCTCCGGCAATTTTTGTTGCAAATCCGCTTAACGCAAATAAAGGCAGCCCCCGGGGTGACCCGAATAAGGACTGCCTGCCCGCAACTCTATTGGATTATTCGCCTTTGTTCTGCATGAGAGGACCGCCGGTATCGGCTCCTTTGCGGTCCAGCGCCAATTGCTGCTCTCTCGTAAAAGTGGCTCGCAGCTTAGACAGGCCCGTATGTTCGTTGACGTAAATAATCTTGGATTTGCCTTGGATCGTCGTGAACAGCTTGGTCCATTCTTCAGGGTTGAACATGCGATCAACTCCTTCTTTTGTAAGCGCTTTTATATTAATATCATATGATCGGATTAATAGTTTTAGACCCGTCAGATCCGGACGTGCAACCGCACCCAAGATATCCTATACTTAAACAAGTAGCGGATAACTGTCCGTGATCAGGCTGGCGTTTTTGCCAGGAGGAAGAAGGGGAGAGTTTTGTCATTCGTCAGGCGTTTAAAATGGTTTTTTAAAGACAGATGGGGCAGCTACGCGCTTGCCATCGGAGTCATGGCTCTGGTCAGCCTGCTGTCGACGATTCCGCCGAATTTGATAGGCAAAACGGTGGACCGCATCAAGGACGGGCAGATGACGGAAGCCGGCTTGACGGAGACGGTGCTCATTCTCGTCGGGTTGGCGCTGCTGCTCTATGTCATGGTTTATGTATGGATCACGACGCTGTTCGGCAATTCCGCCCTGATCGAGAAGGTGCTGAGAGGACGGCTGCTGGAGCAGCTGACGAGGATGACGCCTGCTTTTTTCCAGCGCAACAGCACGGGCCAATTGATGGCGCTTGCTACCAACGACATTCTTGCGATCGGCCAAACGGCGGGCTACGGCGTCATGACGCTCGTGAACACGCTGGTCGGAGCCTCGGTCGTCGTCGTGATGATGGTGTCGCTGGTTAGCTACAAGCTGATGCTGGCGGCTCTGATTCCGCTGCCGCTGCTGGCGGTTGTTATCAGCAAGCTCGGTCAAAGGGTCCGCACGCGCTTTCTGGACGCCCAGGCCTCCTTCGGCAAAATGAACGATCACGCGCTGGAGTCGATTTCCGGCATCCGGGTCATCCGGTCCTATGTGCAGGAGCGGGACGATTTGGCGGCGTTCGACCGGGTTACCTCGGAGGTTATGCACAAGAACAAGCGCGTATCGATTTTGAACGCTTTATTCCAGCCTACGATATCGATTATTGTAGGCGTCAGCTATACGATCGGGATCGGCTACGGCTCCTTCCTGGTGTTTCGGGACGAAATATCGCTTGGGCAGCTGATCTCCTTCAATATTTATTTGGGCATGCTGATCTGGCCGATGATTTCGTTCGGGGAATTTATTAACGTGCTGCAGCGCGGCAGCGCTTCGGCGGATCGGCTCGAAGAGGCGTGGTCGCAGAAGCCGGAGTTGACCGAGCCGGACAAGCCGGTGGAGGTGGAGGTGCCGGCGAGCATCGAGATGAACGGTCTGTCGTTCACATATCCGATCGCCTCCCAGCCGAGTCTCGCCGGCGTATCGTTCCGGCTGGAGCGGGGGCAGACACTCGGCGTCGTCGGCAAAACGGGAAGCGGCAAGAGCACGCTGCTGAAGCAGCTGCTACGCCAGTATAAGTTGGAGGATAACCGGGTGCTCATTGCCGGCGTGCCGATCGAGCGCATCTCCATCGATCAAATCAAGCGATGGGTCGCTTACGTGCCGCAGGAGCATTTGCTGCTGTCCAAGACGATCCGGGATAATATCGCCTTGGGCAAGCCGGACGCCTCCCGGGACGAAATCGACCGCGCGGTGCGGATGGCTTCCTTCGCCGAGGATATCGCCCAAATGCCCGAAGGCCTGAATACGGTTGTCGGCGAGAACGGCGTCATGCTTTCGGGCGGCCAGAAGCAGCGGCTGGCCATTGCGAGGGCGCTGCTTCTGGATTCGGAAATTTTGCTGCTGGACGATTCCTTGTCCGCCGTCGATGCGCGTACGGAAAGCCGCATCCTGCACAACATCCGTCAGGAACGTGCAGGGAAGACAACCTTGATCTCGACACACCGTCTTTCCGCCGTCAGTCATGCGGATTGGATTCTTGTGCTTCATGAAGGCAGAGTGGTCGAGGAAGGCACTCATGACGAGCTGATGCTTTTTGGCGGATGGTACAAGACACAATGGGAGCGTCAGCAGATGGAAGCGAGCTTGGACGAATAAGGAGGAGCCACTGGTGCAAAAGCAATCAACGGCGGGGAGGCTGCTTGCATATGCCCTCGTCTACAAATACAGGATTATCGGGGCGCTGCTCGTGCTTTGCTGCGCGGTCGGCGCGGAGCTCGGCGGGCCTTTCATCATCAAGACGATTATCGATAAGCATTTGGATGCGGGCGCGGGGGAGCTTGCTCCGGTATTGCGGCTGCTGGCGTTGTATATCGGCCTGCTGGTGCTAGCGGGAATCGGCAATTTTACACAATCGTACCTGCTGCAATCGACCGCGCTGCAAATTATCAAAAACATGCGTATGGATCTGATGCGGCATATCCAACGGATTCCACTCCGTTATTTCGATAACACGCCGATCGGCCAAATCGTTTCGCGGATCGCCAATGATACGGAGGCGGTGCGGGATCTGTTCATGAGCTTTATGGCGACGTTCGTGGTCAGCTTCGTGCAGCTGATCGGCATTTTTACGGCGCTGTTCCTGCTCGATGTGCGTCTTGCCCTGCTCTGTCTGCTGCTGCCGCCGCTGTTCGCGCTGATCATGTACGTCCACTTGAAATATTCGAAGGGATACATCGCGGTTATGCGGGCCCGCTTAAGCGATATGAATGCGATGATCAATGAATCGATTTCGGTGATGCCGATTATACAGGCGTTTCGGCGCGAGAAGGTGACGATCGATGAATTCGAGACATTGAACGTGGACCGCTATGTGCATCAGATCAAGCAGTTCCGGGTATTCTCGCTGTCCTCCCGCAATATCGTCGGGACGATCGGCAGCCTTGTGACGGCGCTGGTGATCTGGTACTTCGGCAGGGCGTCGCTGCAGGATGCGATATTATTCGGCGTCTTTTATGCGTTCATCGATTATTTGGGGCGCATTTTCCACCCGATTATCGGCATTTTTGACCAGCTGACGAACGCTCAGAGGGCTTTTGTGTCCGCGGAAAAGGTATTTGCTATTTTGGATATGGAAGGCCGGGAGGTGGAGGATGCGGCAGGGGTGCCGCGGCCGGAGGGCGTCGTGACGTTCGATAACGTCACCTTCTCGTACAAGGAGGGCGACCCTGTCCTGAAGGGGATCTCATTCGAGGCAAGGCGCGGGGAAACCGTGGCGCTCGTAGGCCACACCGGCTCGGGCAAAAGCTCGATCATGAATCTGCTGCTCGGCTTCTACGAAGCGGACGAAGGCCTCATTACGATAGACGGGCGCGATGTGACGTCCTTATCCAAGCAGGCGCTGCGAAAGCATATGGGGATCGTGCTGCAGGATCCGTATTTGTTTGCAGGCGACATTAAATCGAATGTCAGTTTGTACAACAAGGAGATTACGCTCGACAAGGTGAAGCAGGCGCTTAAGGAGGTAGGGGCGGCCCCGTTCGTCGAGCAGCTCCCCGGCGGCTATGACGAGCCGGTTATCGAGAGGGGCAGCACGCTGTCCTCGGGCCAGCGCCAGCTCATTTCGTTCGCACGGGCGCTGGCGTTCAACCCGGCGATTCTTATACTGGACGAGGCGACGGCGAGTGTGGACAGCGAGACGGAAGGGCTGATCCAACAGGCGCTGCGGGTCGTCAGCGAAGGGCGGACGACGCTCGTCATCGCGCACCGGCTGTCCACGATCCGCGAGGCCGACCAGATTCTCGTGCTCCACCGCGGGGAGATCGTCGAGCGGGGCACGCATGAATCGCTGATGGCGCTGGGCGGCAGGTATTTCAAAATGTATCAGCTGCAGAAAGGGGCATGAGCGTGGTGATTGGTTAAGTAACTTGGGTGGCTGCTGCAGAAACTACAGCAGGTTGGATCTCATTTTAGCTGCTTAAAGTTCTGCTGCAGATTGTGCAGCGGAATCAAGCGACGTCGAGTTTGCCTGCTGTTCTGCTGCAGTTTGTGCAGCGGAATCAAGCGACGTCGGTTCGCTTTCCGCTCTGCTGCAGAATGTGCAGCAGGACGACATACTGAGCTGTTCCATGGCCTGTCTCATCGTTCCAATCCCTACCTTCAAAGCTGCGAACCATCCGGTTACCGGATGGCGCGCATGCTCATGAAGGGGGGATTTTTTTGTTTTTGCATGCGTTCTTATTTACACCCCTATTTACCAGATTTTTACTTCGGATTGATAGACGGATTACATTTTTTTACTACTCTATTAGAAGCAAGCGTTGTTGGTCGCACTTACTTTCTTGAAGATGAGAGAGGAGAGAGGCTTGGATGGAGTATGGGATAGGACGATTAGAGAGGCAAAATGGCTTTCTGCAAAGACGAAAGGGCTTTCTACGTAGGCAGCTTGGAACACTGCTGGCAGCTTTATTGGCCGTTAGCGGAGTGCTGCAAGGGATCGGCGTTGCCGTTCACGCATCACCGGCGAACGATCATCTGGTCATTTCGCAGGTGTACGGGGCCGGTGGAAACGGGACGGGGGCTTCATTCAGGCAGGATTTTATCGAGCTTTATAATCCGACGGCTCAGGATATTTCGCTAAACGGTCTTAAGCTGATGTATGCTTCCGCGGACGGTGATTGGCCGGAAAGCGGAAACAACGTGATGGCGTTGTCCGGTACGATCGGCGCCGGCGACTATTATTTGACCGGGCAGGCTGCAGGAAACGATACGACTGCACCGGAGCTGCCTCAGCCTGATGCGATCGGCCTCTTCAGCATGGGAGGGGCAAGCGGCAAGGTTAGGCTTGTTGACGGAAATCAAACGACGATTGACATGGTAGGGTACGGTGCTGCATCTGCGTATGAAGGCGCCGGTCCAACGGGCACCGCATTAACCAATGTGACGGCTGCGATCCGCAAGTCGTTGACTTTAACGGACCGCGGGCTGGATACGGACGATAACGGCTCCGATTTTACGACGGGCGTTCCGTCGCCGCGCAATTCCGCGTTCGGGGGCGCAGTCAGCGAAAGGCTGCCGATCGCCGAAGCCAGAGTTCTTGCCGGCGGCACGGCCGCTCTCATTGAAGGGAAGGTTACTTATAAAGAAGCGGCAGGCGGGCAGGTGAATTTGTACGTTCAGGACGACACGGCAGGCATTGTTGTAAGGGGGGCGGGCCTTACAGCCGAGGCTGGCGATATCATATCTGCAGCCGGAACGGTGCAGCCGTATTTCGATCTCGCACAGCTTCTAGTCGGCTCAGGCGGGGTTACGATTAAGCTGGCGAATGCAGGTGTGCCTGAGCCGCAGCCGATTCAAAGCACGGACGTTGGAGAAAATGTCGAAGCCGAGCTTGTATCCGTCAGCCAAGTGACGGCAGGGGCGGGTAATCAGTATAGCGAGTTTAACGTGACGGACGCTGCAGGAAGCTTCGTCATCAAATCGCCGCTTCTCGAGACGGGCAAGACGTATGAGCGGATCAGCGGCGTTGTGACCTATGCCTTCGGACGTTATATGATCGTTCCGCGTTCTGCATTCGACATTGCGGAGAAGGTATTGTCCGTAAAGGCCGATCCGACGCCTGAAGGTTTGCTGCAGCCCGGCGCAGAGGTTACTTTGAGCACACCGGCCGCAGGCGGAAGCATTTATTTTACGACGGATGGAACCGAACCTTCCGCCGCGGAAATGTACGCTTATACGGCACCGATTGCCATAACCGAAGACACCGTCATCAAAGCGATCGCAGCGGCGGACGGGCAGGTCAGCGAAACGTTCACCTTCAGCTACAAGCTTCAGCAATCCTATAACGGGCTAAAAATCTACGAAATCCAGGCAGCGGCGCATATCTCTCCATATGAAGGCCATGCCGTAACGGCCATAGAGGGAATCGTAACGGCAAAGCGCAGCGACGGCAAATGGTACATGCAGGCGGCCGAGGCGGATTGGGACGATAACGACGCCACATCGGAAGCCATTCTGGTGGAGCCGAAGGCGGCTGCAGCCGTGAGCCCGGGAGACCGGGTTACGGTAACGGGCACCGTCCAGGAGGTGAAGGAAGATGGTTATGCGGATGCCAAGGATTTGACGACGACGCAAATCGCCGCTTCTTCCGTCACCGTGGCCTCGAGCGGCCAAGCGCTTCCGCAGCCGGTTATCATCGGGGAACAACGCATTGCGCCGGCAAACGTTATCGATAACGACGGCATGTCGGCTTTCGATCCGGACGAGGACGCACTTGATTTTTATGAAAGCCTTGAAGGGATGCGGGTGCAGGTAAACGATGCGCAAATCGTCGGCCCGTTCAGTTATGAAGTTCCGGTCGCACCGGGCGGCGCTTTGCTTGATGAGGAGGCGAAGACGCCTGCAGGAGGCATTATCCTGACGGGTGATGGATATCCTGCTCAGCGGATCCTGATTGCTAAAGAGCCTTCGCAGCAGGTGAAGACCGGAGACCGGTTCACGGCCCCCGTAATCGGCGTGATGTCCTATGATTACAGTAACTACAAGATCCTCCCGGACAGCTTGCCTGCTGTAGAAAACGGCGATGGCCAAAGGGAGATCTCCTCTCTGGAGCCGGATGAGGACAAGCTTACGGTCGCAACTTTTAATATCGAAAACTTCTGGAACAACCCAAGCGGCGCCGAACAGGCCCGCAAAAACAATATCGCGAAAGCGATAGTCGAACATCTGCATAGTCCCGACATTGTAGCGCTGGTGGAGGTTCAGGACAACGACGGAGCGGCGAACAGCGGCGTAACGGACGCATCCGGGAGTTATTCGGCCTTGATAGCCGCCATTACAGCGAACGGAGGCCCGGAATACAGCTACACGGACATTGCTCCGGAAAACAATAAAGACGGCGGAGAAGCCGGAGGCAATATCCGCGTAGGGTACCTGTATAACGAGGCTCGCGTCAGTCTGGTTGAGAAAGCGGCCGGAAAAGGGACAGCGACTACGGCGGTCCAATATGAATCGGACGGGCTGTCGCATAATCCGGGACGGATCGATCCGCAGAATGAAGCGTTCAAAGATTCCCGCAAGCCGCTTGCCGCGGAGTTCGAATTCGAAGGCGAAAGGCTTGTCGTCATTGCCGGCCATTTCAACTCCAAGGGCGGAGACGAAGCTCCGTTCGGCTCGGTACAGCCGCTTCCGGAGACGCTTGGCAGCGAGGTGCAGCGTCATCAAATCGCGGGTGTCGTAAACGGCTTCGTACAGTCTATTTTCGAGCAAAATGAGGATGCGAACGTTGTTGTGCTAGGCGATCTGAACGACTTTCCGTTCTCGAAAACGCTGGAGCTGACGAAGGGCAGCAGCTTGACAAATCTTGTGGATACGCTGCCGGTTAACGAGCGTTATTCTTATATCTATCAAGGCGTTTCCCAGACGCTGGATCATATTCTGGCAGACAAGAAGCTGGCGCAATTTTCCAAGTTTGATATCGTTCATATTAACGCCGATTTCAGTGCGGAGCAGGGACGGGTCAGCGACCACGATCCGTTAGTGGCGCAGCTTGATCTGGCGGGTAAAAAAGCGCCGCCGTTCTCCATGACGCTGATGCATGTGAACGATACGCATGCCCACCTCGAGAATGTAGCTCAGCGCATAACCGCGATCAAGGAGGTTCGAGCGGAAGAGGAGAACAGCATTTTGCTCGATGCCGGCGACGTCTTCTCGGGCACACTGTACTTCAATAAATATTTGGGTCAGGCGGATCTCGCGTTCATGAATGCAATCGGCTTTGACGCGATGACTTTCGGCAATCACGAGTTCGATAAAGGTCCGGGCGTGCTGGCGGATTTCGTCAAAGCTGCAAAATTCCCGTTCGTCAGCGCGAACATCGATTTCAGTAAGGAGCCTGCGCTGAGCGGCTTGGTTGCCGAGCAGATGGAAGACGGGCCGCCCGCAGACGGCAAAATTCACGAAACGATCGTCCTCGAGGTTGGCGGAGAAAAGGTCGGCATCTTCGGCTTGACGACCGAGGATACGAAGTTTCTGTCATCGCCTGGAGAGAATGTCTCATTCGGAAACTACCTCGAAGAAGCGGAGACGGCTGTCGCCGAGCTGACTGAGGCGGGAGTTAACAAAATCATCGCTGTGACGCATCTAGGATATGAGTTCGACCGCACTCTGGCCGGCGAAGTGGAAGGCATTGACGTCATCGTCGGCGGCCACAGCCATACCAAGCTGCCGGAACCGGCCGAAATTTTGAACGACGGCGTTCCGACGATTATTGTGCAGGCGGAGGATTACGGCAAATTTCTCGGACGCGCAGACCTGGAGTTTGATCAGTACGGCGTGCTGACAGGGTGGGACGGCGAGCTGCTGGATACGTCAAAATATGCGGCTGACGAAGAAGCGCTTGCCATGCTTGCGCCTTATAATGACGGCGTTGCCGGCATTAAAGCGCAGGTGATCGGCCGAACGGACGTATTCCTGGACGGAGAGCGTAACAATGTCCGCTCGAAGGAAACGAATCTCGGCAACCTGATGACCGACGGCATGCTGGCTAAAGTGAAGAGCATTCCCGAGTTCCGGGCGATGGAGGGCATCAAAGGTTTTGTGGCGATCCAAAACGGCGGCGGCATCCGCGCTTCGATCCCAAAGACGGCGGAAGGCAAAGCGGATGGCGACATTACGCTTGGAGAGCTGCTGACGATGATGCCGTTTGGCAACAATCTCACCGCGCTGCGGATGACGGGACGGGAAATTACTCTAGCGCTTGAAAATGGGGTAAGCGGCGTTGAAACCGGCCAAGGCAGATTCCCTCATGTATCGGGAATGCGGTATGTATACGACTCGTCGAAAAAGCCGGAAATCCAGGATACGTCAGGCAATGTTACGCAAACGGGAGAGCGGATCGTCAAGGTGGAGGTTAAAAATGCAGACGGCACCTACAGCGCAATCGATCCGGACGGTTACTATTTCGTAGCCACGAATTCCTTTATGGCGGGCGGAGGCGACTTCTACCGCTCCATGAAAGCGGCGAAGGACGATGGCCGCCAGCATGAAATGAACATTGTGGATTATGAAGTATTCTGGGAGCAATTGGACTCGGTAGGTACGGTCAAAATAGGGCCGGAGGGCCGGATTACCGACCTGCAAGGCAATACGACACCAACACCAACTTCGACACCGACGCCAACGCCAACGCCGACATCAACACCGACATCAACACCGACATCAACACCGACATCGACGCCGGCTCCAACAGCAACGCCAACACCGACGGAGCCGTCTCCTTCGCCGGAACCTGCCCCCGAAGCAGAGTTTTCGGATGTGGGTAGCCACTGGGCTGCGAGGCTGATTGAAGAGGCGGTCCTCGCGGGAATCGTTTTCGGCTACGGAGACGGAACCTTCCGTCCGGAGGAAGCGGCGACCCGCGCAGAATTCGTGACGATTCTCGGAAGAACGCTGGAGCTTGAGGCGGCCGACGAAGAACTCGATTTTGCGGATGCCGGTGACGTGCCGGCCTGGGCTCGCGGCTTTTTCGCCAAGCTGGCAGCGGACGAAGTGATCGCCGGCTACGAGGACGGTACGCTCCGTCCTGACAGCCCTCTAACGAGAACGGAAATGACTGTCTTTCTCGTTCGGGCGCTGGGCATCGAGCTGGATCCGACTGCAGATATCCCGTTTGCGGACGCTGGCGACATTCCGCTATGGGCGCGGCCGTATATAGCGGCAGCTTGGGAAGCCGGCTTGATCAAAGGAGTAGGAGGCAGCCTCTTTGCTCCTCAAACGGAGGCCAAGCGGGCGGAGGCCGTTGCGCTGCTGCTCGCCGCGCTTGAGTACAAGCGAGAGAATCCTTAAACGGCCTCACGAAACAATGGGCTGTCTCAAAGGTCACACAGTGACCGGAGACAGCCCGTTATCTTTTAATGGACAAAATGATACATAGACAGCATATTGTGCGAATTTCACATTGTAACGGTCATCACAGCGCCTTAAAGCTCTGTCTCTAAAAAAAGTAAACGTTGATTCCGACCTGAACAAACCACTGTCCGTTAACCGCCGACACTTACTGCCTTATCCTTCTAAGAAGCATTTATGACCGTTACCACATGGACGGAATCAGGCTTAGAAGTTAACGCCGGATTCCGCCGTCGCCCAGGACTTTCTCCAGGAGCGCGATACGGCATAGAAAACGAGTGTTCCGACCAGTACGATCGCGCCGACAACCAGGAATCCGGTAACGTGCGAGCCGGTCGATTCTTTTAACGGGCCAAGAATGTACTTAGGAAGCAGGAATCCTCCGAGACCGCCGGCGGCGCCGACGATACCGGTAACGACTCCGATTTCCTTGGAGAAGCGCTGCGGAACGATTTGGAACACCGAGCCGTTGCCCATGCCGAGACAGGCCATCATGAGACTTGTATAGAAAAGCATGACAAGGAAAGAGCTTGGCATTGTGGCAACCAGGAACGCGCAGATGGAAATGACGCTGAACAGGATGACCAGGAAACGCATGCCGCCGATTCGATCCGCAATCCATCCGCCTACCGGACGCAGGAAGCTGCCCGCGATAACAGTCAAGGTAACCAGATAGCCGACTTGAACTTTGGTCAAGCCGCCTGCATTCGTCGCATCACCGTAGACGTCGTAGAAGAAAATGCTGAAATAGCTCGCAAAGCCGACAAAGCCGCCGAATGTAATGGAATAGAAAATGGAGAACCACCAGGTTTCCGCATATTTAAATACGCTGAGGTAATCCGCTAATGTCTTAGGCGCCGGAGCGTTCGGGGCGTCCTTCGCCAAAATGGCAAAGATAACAATGATAATAACCAAAGGAATGAGTGCGAGTCCGAAAACGTTATGCCATCCGTATGCTTCCGCCAGCTGCGGACCGAAGAAGGTGGCCAGTGCGGTACCGCTGTTGCCTGCGCCGGCAATGCCCATTGCAAGGCCTTGATATTGGGGCGGATACCAGCGGCTGGCAAGCGACAGCGCAACGGCAAAGCTTGCGCCCGCGATACCGAGCAAAAATCCGATCGATCTCATTTCAAGGTAGGTCGTGCCGCCGAGCCAGCCCCAAGTGAGAGGGATGATCGTAAGCAGCATCCCGATTAAGCCGGCCTTCTTACTTCCTATCCGGTCGGCCAGAATGCCCATCGGAATCCGGAAGATAGAACCGCCGAGGATCGGAATGGCGACCATGGTCGCTTTCTGCGCATCCGTTAGTCCGAAATCCTTCGTAATGTAGAGCGATAACGCTCCGCAAAACACCCAAATCATAAAGCTTACATCGAAATAGAGAAAAGCTGACAATAAACTAGGGAAGTGACCTGCCTTGCGGAATCCTTTTGCATCCATTTTTTCTGCCTCCTTTAATTGTCGAACCTTCACATCCCGGCATCGTGAAACCGCGATGCTCCGGGCTTTCTTGCGGTAAAACTTATCTCTCCACTGCTTCTGCTGTTTCTGTGTACTCCCCCTAGCTTCCGGTAATCTCAACGTCACTGCACATAAAAAGGCCGACGAACAGAAACGCAAATATGCGTCTTCCGCTGATCGGCCTCGTTGCCAGGATGCGTCACCCCATTGTGGCGCATTGCTTATGGAATTACTATAAGTTCCTTTTGGCTCTATGTCAATATACCTAACACAAAATTAAGTGAAAAAGTTGATATAATAATTTTTTGTGAAAAAAACTCGTTTTATGTTAGGTTATGTTACATTAGTCACATCCAGATTATGCGCTCTGCATGCCTTATGATACAATGAGACGAAGATTACGATTAGGAGATGACAAATTATGAGCGAGCAAATCAATGAGCGGGAGCTTATCGCGTATATAGCCGATGAAACGGATGCGGACGAGAAGCTGATCAAGCTAGTGCTGAAGCACGAGCAGGCATTTATTAACAATGCAAAGGAAGACAAAAACGGAGAGGTCGACATCGATGGCGACGAGCTGGTGGATTATATTTTGAGCCGCCCCGACGTGAAATCGAATGAGCTGGCCGTTGAATCGATTTTGGAAGCCGAAATGGACTATTTGATGGACAAGGGCTTGGCCGGTTACATCGACTAAACCGAGCATTATTTAAGCACACCATCTGGATTGGCAGAACAAGCAGGCCTTGGTCTCGTTGGAACCATATAAACGATGCAGCCGACAAATGTTTGCCGGCTGCATCTTGTGCTCGTATTATACGTGTGGCAGTGCCAAGCCGCGGTTATCACCAAGCAGTCAACGAACAGGTGTGTAGCGGAGCATCACGGTGCCAGAGCCGAAAGGTTTGGTCCCGGTCAGCTTCAGGTTCAGTCGATCACGAATTTCCCCCAACAATTGGGGACGCTCGGAAACAGGTCATCTGCAATCACCTGCGTATGGTCACAGCAACCGTCCAGTGTCACATTCATCTGCAGGATTAAACGCCAGTACACAGTTCAGGCCTGGACCGAATACAGCGGTTTTGAAATACTCCCCTTTTTATGGTAAAGTTTTAGGGTGAATTTTGATAAAAACGGGGGTCAAGCAGTTGGCAAAAACGCACAAAGGGTTATCCGGCTTGGAAATATTCAAAAGGTTTATATTCATTACAATCGGCTCGGTAATGATGGGCGTGGCGCTCGAGCTGTTCCTCGTTCCAAACAGCATTATCGACGGTGGAATCGCCGGCGTATCGATTATGCTTGCCCATCTGACACCGCTGCCTCTCGGCCTGTACTTATTTATCGTGAACGTTCCTTTTCTAATACTCGGCTACAAGCAAATCGGCAAAACTTTCGCGATTTCCACGCTTTACGGCATTATCGTCATGTCCGTCACGACTTCCATGCTGCATCATGTAGAAGCTTTTACGGAGGAAAAGCTGCTCGCCGTACTGTTCGGAGGCCTGATTCTGGGAGCCGGCGTCGGCCTCACCATCCGGTTTGGCGGTTCTCTGGACGGCGTAGAAATCGTGTCGATTCTCATTTCCAAGAAACTGCGGATGCCGGTCGGCCAGATCATCATGATTTTCAACGTAGTGATCTTTATTGTAGCGGGCTTCGTCTTTGAATGGGATTCCGCGATGTATTCGATGTTTACATACTATATTGCGATCAAATTGATCGATATCGTCGTAGAGGGCTTGGACGAATCCAAGTCGGTGACGATCATTTCGGGCGAGTACGAAGAAATTTCCCAGGCTATTATCGACCGCTTGGGTCGGACGACGACCTTTATCCAGGCGCGCGGCGGCTATTCCAAGGAAGATACGATGATGATCTATTGCGTGGTGTCCCGTCTAGAGCTGGCGAAGCTGAAGGCGATCGTGCAGTCGATCGACGAGAAGGCTTTTATCGCGGTTGAGCACGTTTCCGACGTGATGGGCGGAGGCTTCAGCAAAGGAAGCATCCATTGATAAACGATTATTGAAGGGGAGGGCATGCATCCTCTCCTTTTTTTGTACAAATCTAAGACTTTATAAGTTTGAGCTTCATTGCGAAGCGGCTGACCCTTACGACGAGGCGTCAGCCGTTTTCTTTTGGGCTGCTACCCTGCGCTTTTCGGGACCTGGGTCGCAATATGGCGGCTGAATCGGTTTTGTGTGTGCAAGGAGCTCCCGTTCGCGTCTTCGCGTCCTATTTTTATGGGAATATTGTCCGGTGTTTCCAGTTTTGCATCCATGATAAAGTGGAGCAATATTGCGGGTTATGTGAAGTCAACGTTATTGGACATTGCAGCTCCGGAGGGGCCGCTTGTTAAGAGGAGGCGACCGTAACGAATAAGATTTGGTTCATACGCACCGGGATCCGGGACCGGCTTGAGGCCGCTTACCGTCTGTGCCAGGCATGGATCGCAAAATATCCGCTGATTAGACGGGCTTATACGGTTTTTTCCTGGTTTTCGCTGGCCGCGTTTGTGCTGAGCCTGTTTTTCTTCGAGGATTCGCGCACGATGCTGGTTCAATATTTATGGTCCTTTTATGTGCTGCTGCAGTTCTGGTTTCTGTGCCGCAGCAAAACGCTGCCGTGGAAGCTTGTCGTTCTTTTCGTGCTGTCTGGCGTCTTTTTTGTCGTTCCGTTCACGACGCTGACGGTGGGCGCGGTCCATGGGCTCTTCGGAGGGGAAACGTCCGACACCTGGTCCGTCGCCGTCCTGACGCCGATCCTCGAGGAAGTGTGGAAGCTCCTTCCGCTTGGCGTCTTCCTGCTGTTCTCGCGCCGCGCTTCCGCGCTCAGCCTTAGCGATTTCACACTCATCGGCGCAGCGACGGGAGTCGGCTTCCAACTGATGGAGGAGCTTTCCCGCCGCTGGCTTAATTCGGGCATTCTCGACGATTTGTACGGCTACAGTCATACGTTCCTGGGCGGCGAGACGATCCACTGGGATTTGTTCGCGCTATTTCCGGGCCGCTTCGAGGAAAGCTTCATTCCGACGATGATGTGCGTCTCCCATCCCGTGCACACCGCCATGATCGCACTCGCTTGGGGCATCGCTTGGCGGCTGCGGACCAGGCTGACGGAATGGGTGTACCTGTTCCCCGTGCTGATACTGCTTTGGGCGATATTGGATCACGCCGCCTATAATGGCCAATACAAGCTGCCGGACTGGGTGTTTGTCATTCACGAGTGGGCCGGCGACGGCTATAAGACGCAGCCGGCATTTCTTCTGATGCTGGCGGGGGCGTTGATCGCCGATTACTGGTCGCTCAATAAAGTACGGAACCGCCTGCCCGCGCTTCCGAATGAATTTTTCATCGATCCGATCTCCGAGCTGTGGAGAATGGCTTCCGCCCTGTTCAAGAACCGCGGCAAATTCGCTTATTTGCTCGGCTTCTGCCGGGAGCGGCGGGAGCTGGGGTTCAGCCTGCTGTACGGCAACGATGAGGCGGCGGGCAAGCGGGAGCAGGTGCAGGAGCGGATGCTGGCTCTGTTCCGGGCGCTGCTCGCGCTCGGGGCCGTTCTTCTGCTGGCCGGTCTGCTTGCCGGCATGGCGGTCGAGCCTGCCGCGGACGAATCGGCCTGCTTCGCTTGTTTGTTCGACTCCCTGCAAAATTGGTGGGACCGGCTCGAATGGTACGAGCAAGGAGCGATTGTGCTGGGCGCACTGGCACTGTCGCTGCTGTTCGTCGGGTTCTGGCCGGCAGTCGGCATAGCGCTGTCCGCCGCGGGCATCGCCGGCAGCGGCCACACGATTGCGGGTTATATCCGCGATCCGAAGAAGCTGCTGACTCCCGAGAATGCGCTTGCGGCTATCGTCGGCATTATACTGAGCCGGATTCCGTTCGGCAGAGCGGCCGAGTGGCTGGCGAAGAAGGGACGCGGCTATGTCCGCAAGCTTCTCGACAAGCTGGGCGGCCGGAAGCCGGATGCCGACGCTCCGGATCGGCCGCCGAACGAAGGCGGCGCGGGTGCCGGCAAGCCGCAGGACGAGCCGGGCAAGCCGGATGAGCAGGACAAGTCGGACAAACATGATGAGAACGACAAGCCGAACAAACAAGACGAGCCGAGTGATCCAGACAAGCCTGACAAGCCGGATGAGGAGAAGCCCGACAAGGACAAAGACGATGATGGGGAGGACGATGAATCGCCGGTCGCAGGGAAGCAGTACAACGAGGTCGAAATTGTAGATCACCGGGGAAATCCGCTCGGTGAATTTGACGAAATCGATCTTGATAACGGGGTATTCTACGAAGACAAGACGGCCAAGGGGCTGGACCGCATTAATCCTAGGACGGGGCAGCCTGCGCAGACGCCGCAGCAGTTCGCCGATAAGCAAATACTCGGGAAGACGAGGACGCGTATTAATAATCTGCTGGAAAAAGCCGCCTCTACCCGGCCGACTGCGAACGGCTCTCCCGAGGTGCCCGATTTGGATGAGATCAAGTCGATCCGCGACTTCGTCTTCCGGCTGGACGGCGACACGCCGGAGCTTCGTAACGCCGTCGAGAACAGCTTGAACAAGCTGAGATCGGAATTTCCTGATTACACCTTTAACGTTAAGTATGGAGGGAAGCCTTAATGTCTATTAGCGCATATATACCTGAGCCCGCCGACGATTTCGAACGGCAATTTAACATTCCGGTCGCGGCCGAGGCTTTCTTCTCGGAATGCTGGGAGCCCGGCGCAGAAGCGCTCGGCCTGAAGTGGGTGCCTATTTTCTCCACCGGCATCGACGTCATGAAGGAGGACTTGCCTGCCGTGCTGGAAGAATTGGCCCGATTGAAGCAGTGGGCTTTGAGCCAGTCCGGCGGGGAGAGAATGGCCAAGCTGGCGAGCAGGATCGAGCTGCTGGAGAAGGAGCTGCCGCGGGCGCTGCAACGGGACGGGGCCGTCGTGTACATCGGGTGACGCCGCGGCGATTTTTTGTCCCGGCCGGTGCGGAGAGAGTGCCCGGATGAAGCTGTCCCGACTCAAAGTCAAAAAAGTATGCCCGGCGCATGAATGCGCTCGGAGCATGCTTTTTTTGCGAGCAGGCAGGCCGGGATCCAGGCTTGTATTTAATGGAGCTCGCACTAACGAACCGCACACACTCTATATGGGCGTTTTGACTAACTTTTCAATCCCAACGAACTCCACCATCGTTATCGAGTCGTAAAACCTCAAATCAGCCCGGATTTTCAAGCAATAGCATCTTCTCGGCTTGTAAGAAATCAAAAACGCTTTATTTCGAGTCGATAAGAATTCTAGTGTTCGTTACGTTTAGGCTCGTTTCATCGCAGTCAAACAAGGAAAGGACCTGGTTCCCATTTTCTACCTAAAGCCATAATGGTAAGATCAGGATAAAATGTCGGCTTGCACTCTATAGATAGGGCTATAATTATGCGGCTCGGCTTAAAGAGGAGGAGTATGGTTTGAGATGGGCTAATTGGAAGCTCTGGTCCGTTATTTTGCTAGTCCTCATCCTGATCGTGGCAAGCTGGATCTATCTGAACCGCAGAGCAGCGGTTTATGAACGAATCATTCAACAAGACGGATATACGTTATCACTTGTGGATGAAGGTATCGCAGCAGAATTCTTCTTGAAGCCGGAATGGATCCCGGAAAGGGAAGGGGAAGAGAAAAGGCTGAATCTTGTAATCGAGGAGAAGTTCGGTACGAAGATTATTTTGGAAAAGGTCGCGAAGAGAAAGAAGGACTTCTATATCCAACTAAATGCCGTTTCCTATCCGAATCGATCATCCGGTCAGCTATTATCGACTTCGCTTCTTTTGGACGGTTCAATTGCGAGCGCAAACGGCGGGTGGCAAGTTACCGATAAGGCAGAGAATAACCTGCTTGAAGACGGCTTCGGCGGAGGCGAGGGACCAGGGAATGTATCCATTTTGGCCATCAATGATGCGGACCGCAAGAAGTTTGCGAATGGGGCTAACATACGTTATACGGGCTACTATTTATATAACTATCAAAAACTTCCGGGAGATTATGCAGCGTTCTGGTCGGCTAGCCTTGTTACGGCGTTCATCATTGTCATGTTGGTGGTGTTTTACCGCAATCGCTCGGAGCCGGAGAACGGACTGGCGTGGAAGCTTGTCGGCTATTCGCTGCTTGGCGGGTTTACATTTTCACTGAACGACATCCGATTGCCGTCTATTGGCTGTACTTCCGAAAACCGAAGCCCAATTACATTATTAAGCATAAGGCAGCGCTGATGGGTCTGCTGATGTACGTTTCGCAACTGATCATTCCAGAAATCGCTAGCGCTATGGAGGGCCGCTGATCCATCCCCATCCATCCAAGCTCGTCTATAGAAAAAAGGAGGTAAAAGATGCCCTTTACCTTCGCGCATCCGGCTTATGCTTTTCCCATAAAATTCATCAGCCCGCGATGGTTCAGCGTAACTGGACTCGTGCTGGGGAGTATGGCCCCTGATTTTGAATATTTTCTCGCTTTGGAACCGCATCGGACGATCGGTCACTCGTTCTTGGGTTTAGTTGTCCAGGTGATTCCGCTATGTGTTCTTTTTGCGTTTCTTTTCCACTATTTTGTTAAAGAATCGCTCGTCCTGCATCTGCCATCCGTTTTTAACTTAAACCGGAGGGCGTACAACCTTTTAGGCTTATGGGGTCTGCGATCCATTCGTGACTGGATGGTCTACCTCGTGTCCGTCTCCATCGGATTCCTCTCCCATGTTGCGGTCGATGCATTCACGCATGAGGGCGGATACATGGTTCGGCAGCTTCCCGTTTTACAGTCGATCGTCATGCTGGACCTGCCGGTGCACAAAATTTTACAGCACAGTCTGTCGTTGATCGGGATGACGGCTTTAGTCATCACGATCGGAGCCGTTCTTTACAAAACAGTGCCTTATACGAAAAAGATCCCGAGCATCAGTTACAAGCAAAAATGCTTTTATTGGGGCTTCGCCGCGGTGTTCGCAGTCTTCATGACAGGAGGTAAATTACTGCTGGACTCGGGAGGCAATATTATCGGAATGCTGGTTGTAGCGCCGATCACCGGCTTTTGTGCAGGAATATTGCTTGCTTCTTTGTTCTGGAACGGAACCAGACAAAGTGGTTGAGAAGAGGAGGAAGTGGGTGTGTACCTATCAAAGCATATGAAAAATGGGGAGACAGCTATCCATTATTTTGACTCGGTAGCCAGATCTGATCCTTCAAAGACGGCATTAGTGGTTTGCCCGGGGTTATCTGAAACCGCCGATGAGTATCTTGATTTACTTAAACTTGTGCAGCCTAGAAGGAGCGTTATCCTTTCGTTCCGGGGGCGAGGAGAAAGTGGGACACCTAGCTCAGGTTATAGCCTCGACGAGCATATCTCTGATATCGAAGCAGTTGTGCGGGATGCCGGACTCAATCAATTTCATTTATTCAGCTACTCACGCGGCGTTTCTTATGCATTGGGGTATGCTTTAAAGCATAAGTCAAAAGTTAAATCCATTATCGCTGGGGAATATCCGCCGGAGCACAGGGCAATGGAAACAGAGTGGCCGGAAGATTACATCAATAATTATCTGGTTCCATTTAACCGGACTGGGCAAATTAGACCGGCAGCAGTTAGAGGGATCCAAAAGGAGTCACGGCAAATTGATATTAAAGGAAATTTTGATATGCCTGTTTTAGTTGCAAGAGGTCTACTTGAAGGCTCATTGGTTACTGACACTGATATTGATCGTTACAAGAGTATGTGCCCAAAATTAACGATCAAGGAATATTCGGCTTCAGGCCACAGTTTAAAGGGGCAAGACAAAGAAAGATTTTATAACGATATTGTTGGGTTTATAGACAACATTGATTAATTAATTCAATCCATTCAAGGAGGAGTATATGCGAATCGTTATAAGCTTTGTTATTTTTTTGCTTCTCTTAACTGCATGCCAAACGCAATCCAAACCTGAAAACAAAAACGATGAATGGGAAGTGAGTTCTTTATTTCATTCAGGCACTTTCACTCATTTTTGGGATGAGTCGAGCACACTGAAAGGACAATCACTAAAGATTATTGGTACTAGTCAGGATATGGTGACCAAGTAAAGGTCTTTGAAGCTCCAGAATTAGGGGGACCTGTGAATGGTGCTGACGCTCATGTCCCTTCCAATATGACTCTTCCTACAATCGGGTTATGGAAACTAGATGCATACGTAGGAGATGAGCTTTTTGGGAGTGTGGTTGTTCAAGTAAACGAAGTGTCTTAAATATAATTAAATCCCCCGGTAAGATAGCATAGCATTCCTATCATAAAAGGAGGAGCCAAGATGAAAAGAACACTCCTCGTATTTCTTATTTTTGTTGTCGGATTTGGATTGTTAATTGGATGCAGTAATCAGTCAAAAAAGGGCGATTACATCATCGGGAAAGAACAAAACGGTAATGTCTCAATGATATTGGTTGCGAAGAATATTTCAGAAAAAGAATCAAAAAAGAAAAAAACCATTTCTGATTATAGAAAAGACGAGACTGATTTAATGTATTATCACGTAGAAGATCCAAATTTGTATGAAGACCTTAATGTTGGCGAGAGGGTAAGCGTAGAGCCTAAAATGTTTGAAATGGATGGACAAAAGCTGTATCATGTCATGGATTCTGACCCGCCGCAAGTAGTGGCAGGCAAGATTACAAGATATTGAATTAATTATATGTGGATAATTACAAACACGAGGCTGCCGCGGTTACAACCGGGCAGCCTCGTTACGTGAAGACAATCATTTGTTAATACTCCGACTGAAGTAAGAACTGATCCTTTACATTGAAGCCTCCTGCGCCGCGGACGATTTCGACAAGCCTTTGTCGCTGACGCCGAGCAGGAACAGAAGCGCTACAACCATGCTGCCTGAAGCGATGTAGAACAGGACGGAGTAGCCGAACCAATCGATCATCGCTCCCAGCAGCGGCGGAGACGTAATGGCGGCCAGGGAAGAGATCAAATAATAGATGCCGGTACGCGTTCCGATGCTCTCCTCCTTCCCGAGAGCGACGATGAACGGGTAGGAGTTAATGTTGATCATCGCCCAGAACAGGCCGCCGACAATAAGCAGCACGCGCAGCGGCAGCAGGGAGCTAACGAAGGAGATCGCCGCAAAAATAACGATTAAACCGACGATGCCAACTGCGATGACCGGCTTTTTGCCGAAACGTTTTCCGAGCAGGCCGCTCGGGATCGCCCCCAGCACGAATGCCAAGGAGAAGAAAGCAAGCGAGAAGGAGGCTTCCCCTTCGGTCAGCTGAAGATGGTTTTTGCCGTACAGCGTGAACAGCGCCTCAACGCCCTGATAGGACAAAAACCAGAAGAAGATCGCGCCAAGCAGGAAGAGCGTCGGGCGGTTCCATTCCTTCTTGAACGACGAGAAGGATTCCCTCCCGGGGGCTGGTGTATAGGCAATGGCATCTCGCCGCTCCTTGATCGCGAAGATCAGAATCGCCATACAAATGAGCGTCAGGATCGCTGCGGATAGAAACGGAAGAGACGAATGCTTCTCATAAAGATAGGCGCCGCCCGCAAATGCGATAATCGAGCCGACGCCGCCCATGAAGTTAATGATGCCGTTGGCTTGCGTGCGTTTGCTGTCCTCCGTAATGTCGGGCATGAGCGCAACGGTCGGGGACCGGTACAGGCTCATCGACAGGTTCATCAGGACCATGAACAAAATCAGCGTCAGCAAGCCGGTATGCCATGGAATCAAGGTGCCGAACACGGCTGCTAGCGGCATGCCGATCAGCAGGTAAGGCATCCTTCGTCCGAACCTCGTATTCGTCCTGTCGCTGCGGCTTCCGATCCACGGCTGAAGCAGCATGGCAAAATAATTGTCAATCGTCATCATGAAGCCGATCAATGCGGTGCTCGTAATAAATTTTTCAAGAAAAAAGGGTACAAATGCGTTGTAAAGCGCCCAGGTCACGCTGATGCTGAAAAAGCCGAAGCCCAGCAGCCAAGTTTTTTTCATATCGGGTTCGCTCCTCTCTTTGCCAGCACCTCAGCCAGCCGATCCGGATAATCGGTAATGATGCCGTCCACCCCAGCTTCCGCAAGCGCTTCCAGTTCTGACTCCTCATTGACCGTAAACGGATGATAGGCAATGCCGCAGCTTTTTGCCTCGGCTACCCATTCCGGGGTGACGGCCAGCTTGAACGCGTGCAGGGCATCTGCCTGAATCGACTTGGCATATTCCCAAGGACGGTAAAGGCCTTCCATGTACAGCACCCCGGTGCGGATCTCCGGAGCCAGCTCCTTGCAGAGCACTAATGAATAATGATTGAAGCTCGAGAGAATGACCCGGTCCGCCAGCCCGTAATCGCGAACGAGTCCGATAACCTTTTGCTCGAGTCCGGGGTAAGGGACGATGCCGTTTTTCAGCTCGAGATTCAGGATTGTATCCGCAGGCTTGGCAAGCTCCAGCAGCTGCTCAAGCGTCGGGATTCGCTCGGAGTCGAAGGCCGGCGAGTACCAGCTTCCGGCATCCAGCGTCTGCAGCTCCGCAAAATCGGTATCCTTCACGAGCTTGTTCAGCCCGGCCGTCCGGGCCAGCGATTCGTCGTGGATCAGGACGGCGCGACCGTCGGCGGATAGCTGGACGTCCGTTTCGATGCCGGTAGCGCCGAGCACAAGCGCTTTCGAGAAGGCGGATAGCGTGTTTTCCGGGCAGTGGCCGCTGGCGCCGCGGTGTGCAAAGTTAATCGTCTTCCTCATTTGTCGTTTCTCCTCTCCGAAGCGGTCATAGTTAAGCAAAACGATAATAAATGAGCACGAAGGTCGCCAGCACAAATATAAAGTTAAGCGAGACGAACACCATTTGGTCGATAACGGTGCGGTGCATTGTGACCGGAGGCTTGTAGAAGCTGACGCCTTCGATGATGAACAGGATCAGCACGATGTGGATCATGAAATGGCCGACAAGCTCCGACATGCCGAACAGCATGGTTGTGGAGATAAAGATCAGCGTTAGGACAAAAGAAAGCAGCCGGTTCAAAATGCCGACGACAAGCAAATAGCCGACGACAAACTCGATGAAGCCGGTCATCACGATGAACAGCTCGGGAGCGAAGCCGAAGGTTGGGACGTTGTGGCCTGCGATAATGTCCTCGGCCATGGACGGAAAGATCCATTTCTCGACGGCTACCCAGCAGAGCGAAAGACCGGTGCCGAGATACAGGAGCGGAAAGCCCCATTTCGATTCCTTCGTGCGCTCCAGCAGCAGGACACCGATAATGGCTAAATAGAAGCCATAGTCAAGCATATGGAACAGCCCGGCTTCTATGCCTGTGTCGACGAACAGGACGAGCATCGCGAGCGCGCCAATTTTAGTCGCATAAAGGTGCGGAACGAGCAGCAGGACCACGGCCGTCCACATCAGCGCCGTCTGCCAGCCGCCGGTCAGCTCGAATTCCAGCGCAAAAAGCGTGCCGGTCAGCGCCTGAATCAGCAGTGCCGCGGCTGTTCCGTATTTGAGGATGGGAGGCGAGTACGGTCTTAGCCGGTCAAGCCCGGCATCCATCCGCACGGACAGTCTGGATTTTGAGATGGAGGGAAGCAGCTGTGTAAGCACGGCCAGCAGTACGGCAGCGAATATCGCAAGCGTCATGAAAAAAGGAGATAACACGGCTGCTAGCGATTCCTTCTCTGCTGCGACGTCTGTGAACCATTTGACATGCGCATAATAGTCCATATCGGTGTCATTCCTCCGACAAATTTTTACTTTCTATGTGGATAGTAGCACATCGGAAATCATATTAAAAGCGAACGCAGACGATCGGAATAGGAATTTGGAAATCGGGCTTTACATACCCCTTGGGGGTATGCTAAGATGGCTTTAGAAACAAATACCCCCTGGAGGTATGTCGGATGCATAACGATACGGGCAACAAGGCGTCGCACACGCATGCTGCGGATGACTGCTGCGGGGCCGACGCACCGCGCAAGAGCCATCATTCGGATCAGATGAAGGACAATTTGACGAAGCGCCTGAACCGGATAGAAGGTCAAATTCGAGGTGTCAAAGCGATGATCGAAAAGGATACGTACTGCGACGATGTGCTCAATCAGATTGCCGCCGTGCAGTCCGCGCTGAACAGCGTAGGGAAACTGCTTCTGGAGGGGCATATGAAAAGCTGCGTCATTGAGCGCATTCAAGCGGGCGAGAGCGAGGTGATCGACGAGCTTCTGGTTACGGTAAATAAGCTGATGAAATAGGAGCAGGTTGTGCGATAAATGGATATTGTGTATCTATTTTCGGCCAAGTGCTACTTTTTTGCGAAATAAATGGATTTTTTGTATCAATAGTATGGGAAATGCCGGATTCAGAGCAGGATGTTTGATTTATCTACATGGATTCCAGTTATTTTTTGGAATGATGGTATCGCTTATCTAATAAAGACAATAAATCCATTAAGTGATTGGACAGAGTGGTAGCGGGTAAATGTTACACATATGATGAGAGGGGTTTTTGCAAATGGCAAACGTTGTATTGAAAGTGGAAGGTATGAGCTGCGGGCATTGCGTCAGCGCGGTGGAGAAGGCGGTCAGCGGAGCAGGAGCTGTGGGCAAGGTTGATTTGGCAGGCAAAAAAGTGACAGTCGATTACGATGAATCGAAGGTATCTCTTGAGGCAGTCAAGGCGGCGATCGAGGATCAAGGCTACGACGTCGTCTGACGGCGCAAGGCAACTATAGACGGCAGAGGCTGATTTCAGCCTCCCTTTTTTTACAATTATATATACCCCATAAGGGTATGCAGGGCGGTGAGCAAGGATGGAAACAAAGCAAACGACGATTCAAATAACCGGCATGACCTGCGCGGCCTGCGCGAACCGGATCGAGAAGGGGCTTAACCGGCTGGAAGGTGTGCAGGCAAACGTCAATTTGGCTCTGGAACGCGCCTCGGTTACGTACGATCCGCAGACGGCCGATGACAGCAAGCTGGAGCAGAAAATAATCGATCTCGGCTACGGAGTCGTGAAGCAGCCGGCGGAAGCCGGAACGGCTGATGGCGAAGCGCCGGATGCCTACAAGCGCAGGGAACTGAAGCGGCAGCAGCTCAGATTGGCCGTTTCGGTGCTGCTGTCCTTGCCTTTGCTTTGGGCGATGGCCGGGCATTTTGCATGGACGGATTTTGTGCCGGTTCCGGAGCTGTTCATGAATGCATGGTTTCAGCTGGCGTTAGCCGCGCCCGTGCAATTCGTGATCGGCTGGCCGTTCTACCGGGGAGCGTATAAGGCGCTGCGCAGCGGCGGAGCGAATATGGATGTGCTCGTCGCGCTCGGGACGTCGGCCGCTTTTTTCTACAGCCTGTACTTGACGCTTCGGACGCTTGGCGTATCCGGCCACGAGGCTCACGAGGTACAGCTGTATTATGAAACGAGTGCTGTGCTTATCACATTGATCGTGCTCGGGAAGCTGCTTGAGGCTTTGGCGAAGGGCCGCTCCTCGGAGGCGATCAAGAGCTTGATGGGCTTGCAGGCGAGAACCGCTTTGCTTATCAAGGACGGCGTCGAAAGGGCGGTTCCGATCGAAGAGGTGCAGGCGGGCGATGTGCTGGTCGTGAAGCCGGGCGACAAAATCCCGGTTGACGGCACGGTGCTGGAGGGTGAATCGTCCGTCGACGAATCGATGCTGACCGGAGAGAGTATGCCGGTGGTGAAGCGGGCGGGCGATACGCTGATCGGTGCGACGGTGAACCGGAACGGGGCGCTTCGGATGCGGGCGGACAAAATAGGAAAAGATACCGCGCTCGCCCAAATTATCCGGGTCGTCGAGGAGGCGCAAGGGTCGAAGGCGCCGATCCAGCGGGTGGCCGACCGGATTTCCGGTATTTTCGTGCCGATCGTAACGGGAATCGCGTTTGTTACGTTCCTGCTCTGGTATTTCTTCGTCGAGCCGGGCAGCTTCGGCAGCTCGCTCGAGAAGGCGATTGCCGTGCTCGTTATTGCCTGCCCTTGCGCACTTGGCCTTGCTACGCCTACTTCGATTATGGCCGGCTCCGGCCGCGCCGCCGAGCTTGGCGTCCTGTTCAAGGGCGGCGAGCATCTGGAGAGCACGCACCGGATCGATACGGTCGTGCTGGATAAAACCGGCACGGTCACCAAAGGAAAACCCGAGCTGACAGACGTTATCGTAACGGGACATTACCCCGAAGCGGACGTAATCACATGGGCTGCCGCCGCCGAACGAAGCTCGGAGCATCCGGTTGCCGAGGCGCTCGTCGCGGAAGCCGCCGCGAGAGGGCTTCGGATTTCCGAAGCCCGGCAGTTTGAAGCGATACCCGGCTACGGTATCGGAGCGGCGGTAGATGGGCATGAATTATGGATAGGAACGCACAGGCTGATGGAGCGCCAAGGCGTGAACATCGAAGACGCCCGGCTGCAGCAGGAAAAGCTCGAAGCGGAAGGCAAAACGGTCATGCTCATTGCTGTGGACGGCGAGTATGCGGGCATGGCGGCTGTGGCGGATACGGTGAAGGAAACGTCGGCGGCCGCAATAGCCCGGTTGAAACAGATGGGGCTTGAGGTCATCATGATCACGGGAGACAACGAGCGGACGGCAAAAGCGATTGCCGGCAAGGTCGGGATTGCCCGGGTGATGGCTGAGGTGCTGCCCGAGCAAAAGGCTAAGGCGGTGCAGGAGCTGCAGGCGGAAGGCCGGAAGGTGGCCATGGTCGGCGACGGCATCAATGACGCTCCCGCTCTGGCGGCGGCCGATATCGGCATGGCGGTCGGCGGCGGAACGGACATTGCTATCGAAGCGGCTGATATTACGCTTATGCGCGGCGATTTGAACAGCATCGCGGATGCGGTCGAGATGAGCCGTGCGACGATGTCGAATATCCGGCAAAATTTATTTTGGGCGCTTGCTTACAATGTCATCGGCATACCGGTCGCGGCCGCGGGATTTCTTGCGCCGTGGCTTGCGGGGGCGGCTATGGCGCTAAGCTCGGTTTCGGTCGTGCTAAATGCGCTCAGGCTCCAACGAATGAGGAAAGGATGAAAGCAGAGATGATGAGGGAAGAAAGACGCAAAGGGATTAACCGGAGCCGCAGAGCGGCGGCCGCATTGCTTATGCTCAGCCTGATTGCCGCGGGCTGCGGTGCAGGAGACGAGCATGCAGGACATGATGCGCAGGTTGAGCCGACGGCTGCCGGGAATGCGGCTGCAGGCGGACATAGCGGACACGAGGGAGCCGAAGCCGGAACGGAGAACGGACATTCCGGCCATGGAGCCGGGGCTTCGAACGGCGAGGAAGAGCACGCGGAATCGGCGCACGGGGACGGCATGGGCGCGGAGGACGTAAAGCTGGAGTGGAACTATACGCCGGCGAATCCGGAGCCGGGCAAACAAACGAAAATCGAGCTCTTCATTTCCGACAAAAGCGGCAAGCCGATCAAAGAGTTTGAAGTAAGCCATGAGAAGCTGCTGCATCTCATTTTGGTGAGCGGCGATCTATCGGATTTTATGCACATTCATCCGGAGTTCAAAGGGAACGGCAAGTTCGAGGTAGAGGCTGCGTTCGGGAAAAGCGGAACGTACAAGCTGTTCGCCGATTTTATTCCGCAGGGAGCATCCCAGATAACGGCCGAGTCGCAGGTAAAGGTGAACGGCGCGGCGGAAGCGTCCAATCCGCTTCGAAAGGATGAGAGTCTGACCAAGGCCGAAAACGGCATCGAAGTGTCATTGAAGCTGTCAACGCTGAAA
Source organism: Paenibacillus vietnamensis (assembly GCF_020169515.1). Lineage (GTDB taxonomy): Bacteria > Bacillota > Bacilli > Paenibacillales > Paenibacillaceae > Pristimantibacillus > Pristimantibacillus vietnamensis. The sequence goes on from NZ_JAHMHW010000016.1 coordinate 98,151, forward strand.
GCCGGCGAGAACGCGAATCTCACCTTCTCGTTCAAGGATGCGTCCACGAAGGCGGATGTGACGGATCTTGAGCCTTATTTGGGGGCGATCGGTCATGTGGTTATCATTAATGAGGATGTAAACCGCTATTTGCATGTGCACCCTCTCGAAGGGAACGGTACGGGACCGACAGCCGAGTTCGCCACCATTTTCCCTGATGCCGGTCTTTATAAAGTATGGGGACAGTTCCAGCGTGAAGGCAAAACGTTTATCGTACCTTTCACCGTGGAGATTGAGTAGCTAAAAGCTTAACCGGCTCAACATGCTCGAAAGGCCTCGAACTTGCTCATTCGTAGAATGTACTTTATGCAGCGGAACGGTTCTTTGAGTAACTAACTTGCGGTTCAGCTGCAGATTATGCAGCAGATGGGGCTATTAAGGTCGATAGGCGTTTAACCCTGGAAATCTGCTGCATATGTACATCGGAAGCGGTGGCCATGCGCTCGATATGAGGTTTCTGCTGTAAAAAATACAGCAGGGATGCGAATCCGAGTATTGAAGCAGCGTGGGGTGTGCGGTAGTTAAGGGCGAAAACGGGCGGCGGCCCGCTCACGCCTACTCGCTTCTCTCGTAATACAGCTTGAACACGATATCCTGATTGTAATTGCCGAAGCCTGCACCGAACAGAGTGAGACCGCCGACATTCTCGGCATCCGGTTCCACAGCGATGCGGAATTTCCACTGCTTGCTCAGGACGTCTACCTCACCCAGTGTCACATCGGATATTTTGTGGCCGTCAATGAAGGTTCCGCCGTTTGTAATCTTGATCACCTTGAGCAAGCCGTACTGGTTAATTTCGTCCCACCACCAATCCGGCGTATATTTGCCGCGTTTTCCGCCGAAGTCGCCGGGGCTTGTCCAGATGCCGAGCTTCGTATCGTTCAGGTAAAAGGAGATGTCGGAAGGCCAGTTTTCATTGGTAAACGGCGCTTCGGACGAGATTTCTAGCGAGATTTCGAGTTCGGTCGGCGTTTCGTTTTTGAGCAAAAAATTCGCTGTCTTGTACTCGATGAAGCCGCTGCTGAACCAGAGAATTTTCGCGTTGATCCGCTCCGGGTCGAGAAAAAAACGCGGCTCATCGAACATGCCGATCACTTTGGTAGTCGTCGCGAGACCGCAGGTCGGCTCCGCCTCGAAATCGGTGTAGTGGCCGATGGAGACGACCGATTCGTGATACATGCGGTTCGCCTGGCGGTTCCGTGACGGAAAGGCGATCTCGATGCTGTCGGTGATCAGCTTGCACATTTTTTTAGTCCCGCCGCTGCCGGGCACCATCTCCGAGCTGATCAGGCCTGCCTTCTCTAGCTTCTTGACGTGCATGGTCATAATAGGGCTGCTGAGCTCAAGCGCCTGGGCGAGATCCTTGATATTCATTTCCTGCTGGGCAAGCAGCTGGATGATCCTGAGCCTGACGTCGCTGGCCAGCGCCTCGTAAACCGGCAGATGGGCTGCCGAAATATCGATATTCATAGGTTCACTCCGCTCATCTGAGGTATTTCCGATCATAACAAAAAGGTTATTAAGTTAATTATAGTGCTATTTTATCTATTTTATAGGTAAAAGGTTGAGCTGACAAACTGTATAAGTGGATTTGATACAGGTAAAATCGTCTGTTAATGAAAATGCAGAAAAATAACTGGAAAACATGTATCTAATACTAAGGAAATCCCGATTTTCCCGGACAATCCCGTATTTAGATACAATGAATCCAGTTATTTTCGTTTTGCCTGCATATGTCATAAAATAACAGCATGAAATCCAGTTACTTGTATTCGGACATCGGACATCTCCGCGCACCCACCATGATCCCGACCTACCAACCTCCAGAGGCTACACCGCCTGAAGGCCGGCCTGGTTCAGCAGGTTCCAAGGTTTGTTATAGTGCGGCTGGAAGAAAAAGTCGACGTAGCTCAGTTCGTCCATCGTCATGCCGTTCTGTATGCATACCGACAGCGTATTGATCGACTGCGTCAGGTCGGCCTTCGACAGCACCTGGGCGCCGACGATCCGGCGGGTATCGGCCTCGTACACAACCTTCAGCAAAACATCGTCAAAGGTCGGCATAAATTCGGGGCGGTCGTGCTCTGTGATTGTGACATTTTTCACAATCATCCCCGCTGCAAGAGCGGCCGCTTCCGTCATCCCGGTCGAAGCGATGTTATAGTCGTAGATTTTGATGCCCGACGTTCCCTGCGTGCCCAAATGGCGGACGGTCGGCCGCAACAGGTTTTTCGCAACCAGCGTTCCCATCCGGACGGCGTTCGTCGCCAGCGGAATGTAGGCGTTTTGCCCGGTCGGGTTATAGCGGACGGCGCAGCTGTCTCCGGCGGCGAACACATCCGGCTTGCTGGTCCTCATATATTCGTCGACGATAATGGCGCCGTTCGGCAGCATGTCGACCTGACCCTCCAGCAGTCCGGTATTCGGCCGGAAGCCGATGCAGAGGACGACCAGATCGGCCTTGTATTCGCCCGCAGTTGTGATGACGGTTGTCACTCGGCCCTCCTTGCCGGCGAACGATGTGACGGTCTGGCCGGTTACGATCTCGATGCCTTTGTCCCCCAGCGCTTGCTCCGTCAGGTCCGTAAACTCCCGGTCCAAGTATTTGCATAAAATACGCTCCATATTATCGATCAAGGTTACTTTCTTGCCCAACTGCTCGAACGCTTCGACGAGCTCGATGCCGATATAGCCGGCTCCGATCACGGCGATCCGTTCCGCGTGCACCGCTTTTTCGATGATCGTCTGCGCATGGTTATAGTTTTTGCAAAGCACGACATTTTCCAGCCCGATGCCTTCCATCTGCGGAATAATCGGCCACGAGCCGGTCGTCATGACGAGCTTGTCGAACGTATCGGCAAACGTAATGCCGGTCGCCAGATTGCGGACCCGCAGCATCTTCATATCCGTATCGATCTCGAGAACATCATGCCGCATGTGCGTGACGACGCCAAGCTCGGCGAGCTGTCCGGGGGTCGAGTAGAACAGCTGTCCGGCATCCTTGACAACCCCTCCTACATGAAGGGCGATGCCGCACGAGAGAAACGAGATGTTGTCGTTCCGTTCATATACGGTAATCCGCGCTTCCGGATAAAGCTTCGCCATTTGGGTAATGGCGGCGGTTCCGGCGTGGGTGCAGCCTACAACGGCAATTTTCATGGTCATGTCTAACTCCTCCTAATTGTGTGAAAAAATTCACATATCCGGTTACTGTGTGAAAACATTCACAATCATCTGATGCTTATATCATATTCCTTTTCCGACCATATGGCAAGGGCTATTCCCCAAGAAAATCAAACGAAATGTGAAAATTCTGAAATGTCAAAAATAGGGTTGACAGCGTCCGGCCGAGAATGTAATATTGCTTTAAATCATAGTAAGTTGATTGGAAAACAATAAATTGTCTACCGGACCACCGGAGACCAGCATGGAAGATGATGCATGGTCTCTTTTTTTATCTTCGGTGATAAGATTTCCATTCATTTTTACGGCAATCGGAGGGGTTTATATGAAGAAAACTGAATTTTCTAAAAATTTTACGCTAACCGGACTGATCGTCACGCTCGCAGCCTCCCTGCTGCTTTCCGGATGCGGCGGTAACAAAACGGAGACGGCGGGAGCCGAAGCCGGGGCCGCAAGCGGAGACGGCGAGCCGGAAGTGCTTGAGCTTAACTATCAGGGCGGCGTAGGCACGGTAACGTATCCCGAGCTCGCTGAGGACCTCGGTTACCTTGCCCCTATCAAGCTTAATTTCATCGGCACGACGATTAGCGGCCCGCAGGACATTCAAGCGACGGTTACGGGAGATACCGATTTCGGCGGCGCTTTTAACGGGGCCATCCTGAAGCTGATTGCGGCGAAAGCCCCCATCACTCCGGTCATTTCCTACTACGGCGTCGACGAGAACACATGGACCGGGTACTACGTTCTGGAGGACAGCCCGATTAAATCCGCCAGAGATCTGATCGGCAAAAAAATTGCCGTCAACACGCTTGGCGCCCACCACGAGTTCGTCATCAAAGAATATCTTCGCAGGGAAGGGCTGACGGAGGATGAGATCAAGCAGGTTACGCTAGTCGTCGTCCCGCCGGTGACGGGGGAGCAGACGCTGCGCGCCGGACAGATCGACGTGGCGACGCTGGGCGGGCTGCTTCGGGACAAAGCGCTTGAGCGCGGCGGCATTCGACCGCTGTTCAAGGACCGCGATTTGTTCGGCGATTTCAGCGCAGGCTCGTACGTGCTTCGAAACGATTTTATTAAGAAAAATCCGGACACAACGCGGAAGTTCGTTGAAGCGGTCAGCAAAGCGATCGAGTGGGCGAGGACGACGCCTGCGGAAGAGGTTCGTCAGCGTTTCGAGGCTATTATCGAGAAGCGGGGGCGTAAGGAAGACACCAGCATCGTCAAGTATTGGAAGAGCACCGGAATTTCCGCTAAAGGCGGAGTCATTCAGGAAAGCGAGTTTGCCACATGGGTAAATTGGCTGGAAAAGGACGGACTGCTGAAGGAAGGCGAGCTGGACAGCAGGACGCTTTTTACGAACGAATTCAATCCGTACAATAACGAGGAGTCCAAATAACGGGTACGCGAAAGGAGCGGGCGGCATGACGGCCAAAATCACAATCGAGCACGTTCATAAGTCGTTTAAAGTCAAACGTAATTTAAATCATTTGCGCGAGGAGCAGCAGCCGGTATCGGCGCTGCAGGATATTCATCTGGAGGTCGCCCAGGGCGAATTTATGGTCATCGTCGGGCCGAGCGGCTGCGGCAAATCGACGCTGCTGGATCTGCTTGCCGGATTGACGAAGCCGGACCGCGGCCGGATCCTGCTGGACGGCAAACCGATTACGGGGCCCGACCTGGACCGCGGCATCGTATTTCAGCAGTATGCGCTTTTCTCTTGGAAGACGGCGCTTGCCAACGTAGAGTTCGGGCTTGAGACGAAAGGGGTAGGCCGCAAGGAGCGGAGGGAAATCGCCAAGGAATACATCAACCTGGTCGGCTTGTCGGGGTTCGAGAACCGCTTCCCGCATGAGCTGTCCGGAGGCATGAAGCAAAGGATCGCCATCGCCCGCAGTCTGGCCTACAATCCGGAAGTGCTGCTGATGGATGAACCGTTTGCCGCGCTGGACGCCCAGACGAGAGAAACACTGCAGGCCGAGCTTCTGCGTATCTGGGAAGCGACAAAAAAAACGATCGTTTTCATCACGCACGGAATCGACGAAGCGGTTTATTTGGGACAGCGGGTAGCGGTCATGACGTCGCGGCCCGGCAGAATCAAACGGATTATCGACATTCCTTTTCTTGCACGGACTTCCGAGGGAGATCTTCGTTCTCATCCCGAATTCGGTCGGCTGCGCCATGAAATTTGGGAGCTGCTGAAGGATGAGGTCCACCGGGCTCAGGAGCAGGAGCTGGAGAAAAGCCTTTCGGCCGAGAGCGGCAGAAGGCATTCGAAAGGAGCGGTATAACATGGCGGAATCTACAACGGTAAGCAAATCGTTTCAAGGCAGCTTGAATGAAGCGGGCAAACGGAGAGGAGAACTGCGGGGGTGGGGACTGCTTCTGTCGCGCAGGCTGTATATTATCCTTCGCAACAGTGTCTCTATTGGAGCTTTCTTGCTGCTGTGGGAGTTGATTCCTCGCTACGGCCTGCAAGACAACACCTTTTTGCCTCCGCTCTCAGCGATCCTTCAGACCTGGTGGGAGCTGCTCCTGTCCGGTGATCTGACGGATCACGCGGCGGCCAGCTTGACGCGCTCCTTCGGAGGCTTTGCTCTGGCGCTGGTGTTCAGTATCCCGATCGGGCTTGCCATCGGCTGGTGGAAGAGAGTGTCCGAGCTGCTAAATCCCTTGCTGGAATTGTTCCGCAATACGGCTGCACTCGCCATTTTGCCGGTCTTCATCTTGCTGCTGGGGCTGGGCGAAACCTCAAAAATCGCGATCGTGTTTTATGCCTGCGTATTTCCGCTTCTGCTTAACACGATCAGCGGCGTGCGGAACGTAGATCCGCTTCTGATCAAGTCGGCGCGCTCGATGGGACTTTCTCCGGTTCTTTTATTCCGAAAAGTGATTATTCCGGCTTCGATTCCGACGATTTTCGTCGGCGTGAGGCAGTCGGCCGCATCGTCCATCCTCGTCCTGGTAGCGGCCGAGATGGTCGGAGCGAAGGAAGGTCTCGGTTATTTGATCCAGTACACGCAGTTCAGCTTTCAGATTAAAGAGATGTATGCGGGAATTATTACGATCTCCTTCATCGGACTTGTGCTGAATTATGTGCTGGTGTTCGTTGAGCGCAAGCTGACGGCATGGAAGCAGGCGATCGGAGACCATTAATGGACTCAAACAACGAGAGGGGCGCTTAATTTATGGGGAAAAACGCAAGGAAGCTGCATCTGAATGTATTTCTGATGAGCGTCGGCCATCACGAGGCCGCATGGCGCCGCAAGGATACGGAGCCGCACAGGGTGACGGATATCCGCTATTTCACGAAGCTTGCGCAAATTGCCGAGCAAGCCAAGTTTGATTCATTGTTTCTGGCCGACGGTCTAGCGATCGGCAGAAACATCCGTCACGGCACAATGTCCGGCCTTGAGCCGTTCACGCTGCTGTCGGCGCTCGCCGCCGTCACCGAACGGATCGGCTTGATCGGCACCGTGTCCACGACGTTCAACGAGCCGTTCCATGTCGCACGCAAGTTCGCTTCGCTGGACCATATCAGCAACGGGCGGGCGGGCTGGAATATCGTGACGTCGGGCAGCGATTTTGAAGCCGCGAATTTTCACGGTAAAAGTCACCTTGAGCATGCCAAACGATATGAGCGTGCGAAGGAGTTTCTCGAGGTGGCCGTGAAGCTGTGGGACAGCTGGCAGGACGATGCCATTGTCATCGACCGAGATGCGGGAATATTCGCCGATGACAGCAAGGTGAAAACGATCGACCACCAGGGAGAATGGTTTCATGTGCGAGGGCCTCTCAATGTGCCGCGGACGCCGCAAGGCTATCCGGTGCTCGTGCAGGCCGGCTCCTCGGAGGACGGCAAGGCGTTTGCGGCTCAGTATGCGGAGGCAATCTTCACCGCACAGCAGACGCTGGAGGAAGGTCAGCAGTTTTATGCGGATGTGAAAGGACGTTTGGCCATGTACGGCCGACAGCCGGAGCAATTAAAAATTCTTCCGGGCATTTGCCCGATTATTGCGCCGACGGAGTCGGAGGCCAAGGAGAAGGAGCAGCAGCTTAACGAGCTGACCGTGCCGGCATACGGCGTGAATCAGCTGTCTCAGATGGTCGGCATCGACCTGTTCCAATATCCGATAGACGGCCCTCTTCCGGAGCTGCCGCCTTTGGAGGCGATCAACGGGAACAAAAGCCGTTATCAACTGGTCGCCGATCTGGCCAGGAGAGAAAACTTGTCGATACGACAGTTGACCTACCGGCTCGCCGGAGGGCGCGGACACCGGGTATTCGCCGGAACGGCGGTGCAGGTGGCGGATCAGCTGGAGGAATGGTTCACGAATGGAGCAGCCGACGGCTTCAACGTTATGCCTCCTTATTTGCCGGGAGGGCTGGAGGAATTCGCGCAGCAGGTCGTGCCGGAGCTTCAGCGGAGAGGATTGTTCCGGACGGAGTACGAGAGTGACACGCTTCGAGGTCATTACGGGCTTTCCCGTCCTAACAATAAATCATTGCCCGCTGCGGATGCAGCGGCAGCCAAACCATTCGAGGAGGTATTGCCATGAGTCAAAACGAACAAGGCGTCGTAACGGAAGGAGCACAGCAGCTGAGACAGGGACAAGAACAGAAGGAGCACGGCAGCGTGGAGGTACATCCCATTGCAGGCCGCATTGGCGCAAAAATTAAAGGAGTAAACCTCGGTGCGGACTTGGACCAGTCAACGGTCGATTCGATCCGCGAAGCTCTGCTGAAATACAAGGTTGTGTTTTTCCGCGGGCAGCATCAGCTGAATGATGCGGGTCAAGAGGAGCTTGCGCGGCTGTTCGGCAGCGCGGTTGCCCATCCGACTGTGCCGATCAAGGACGGCAGCCGTTATGTGCTTGAGCTCGATTCGCAGCACGGCGGCCGCGCCGACTCCTGGCATACGGACGTTACTTTTGTGGCTGCGTATCCGGCTTTCTCGATTTTGCGGGCTGTGGAAGTGCCGGCAGCGGGCGGAGACACGGTATGGGCGAATACGGCGGCGGCTTACGACCACCTGCCGGAAACTCTCCGCAGCCTGGTGGACGGCCTATGGGCCGTTCACTCCAACGAATACGACTATGCGGCTCACCGCAACCAAATTTCCGAGAGAGATTCGCGCCATTACAGGGATGTATTCACTTCGACGCTGTACGAGACCGAGCATCCGATCGTTCACGTTCATCCGGAGACGGGGGAACGGTCGCTCATTTTGGGCCATTTCGCCAAGCGAATCGTCGGGCTGTCCAAATCGGATTCCGCCCAGCTGCTCTCGCTGCTGCAATCGCATGTGACGCGTCTCGAAAATACGGTGCGCTGGAGATGGCAGGCAGGGGATGTCGCGATTTGGGATAACCGGGCGACCCAGCATTACGCGATTAACGATTACGGCGATCAGCACAGAGTCGTGCGCCGCGTAACGGTGGACGGAGTTGTACCGGTGAGCATCGACGGCCGTCACAGCGCCGTGCGCAAGCCGGAGCCTGAGTCCGAACCCGGTTCCGGTTCGCCAAACGAACAAAAAGCCGGGTAATCCCGTCCGGTTCGTTATTCCCTCGTATGAAGGAGCATGAGGTCCGCTTCGCCTGACGAATGGACCTCCGAGGGCGCGTGCCGCCTGTTATGCCGCGATTCGCATTGATGAACAGGACAAGCAGCTTTAGCCATTTTGGCTGAGGCTGTTTGTTTTTTTGAGTCATATAACTGACTTCGACTTCTATTTCTACGCGAAACGCGATTTGGCCGCCCAAAGAACGGCGTTCAGCCGCTTACGCCGGTTGTACTTTGCCACTCTTTATCAGGTACAATAAGGAAAAATGGGATGAAGAGGGGAAGATTATGTTCAAAAGGTTTGAAGGCATGACCGTACTGATCACAGGAGCCGGAGCTGGCATCGGCAGGACGCTGGCGCTCGCTTATGCGCGGGAGGGAGCGACTGTCGTCATCGCGGATAAAAATCCGGATGGCCTGGAAAAAACGGCGGAGCTTCTGAGGGAAGTCGGTTATGATCCGGTTACGCAGAAGACGGATATGAGCAATCCGGACGAGATTGTAGAGCTGCTAGGAAAAGTGAAAGCGGAGGCGGGAGGGCTGGACATTCTCGTCAACAACGCCGGCTTCGGTACTTGGAAGTCGCCTTACGATCTGACAATCGATGAGTGGGACAGCGTCGTGAATACAAACCTGCGGGGGACGTTCGTCTGCTCCCGCGAAGCGGCAAAGCTGATGCGGAAAGGGAGAGGCGGCTCGATCGTGAATATCTCGTCGACGCGCGCGATGATGTCGGAGACGGATTCGGAAGCGTACGCCGCTTCGAAGGGGGGCATCCTGTCCCTTACTCATGCGATGGCGGTGTCGCTCGGTCCCGACCGCATTACCGTCAACGCGATATGCCCGGGCTGGATCGAAACCGGGGACTACGGAAAGCTGCGCGATGAGGATCATTTGCAGCATCCGGCGCAGCGTGTCGGCAGGCCGGAGGATATCGTACGTGCCTGCTTCTATTTAACCGATCCGGCAAATGACTTCGTGACCGGCACGCACATAACGGTCGACGGCGGAATGACGCGGAAAATGATTTACGAGGAATAGGGTATCGGTCAAGAAGGTAACTGCCAGAGTAGTTGTTCCGGTCAACTCAGGATGATAGATGGATTAGATGTAGTTATTTTTCAGTATTCAGCAGAAAGTAGTGAAATAACTGGATTCCCTGTATATAAATTCATAAAATCGGCTTGAATCGGGGGGATATGAAGCAAATTAGACACATCAAATCCATTTATTTTCCTTGTATAAGGTGATTCCGGACGAACAGATGTACAAAATCCAGTTATCGTCGATCACCTTTCCATATTCCCGACCTGCTTCGCCTTCCGATCCCTCCTGCTTCGCCTTCCGATCCCTCCTACTTCGCCATTCGAGAGGGCATAGCGGACGGCCGGCGGGAACATAATATCCCAAAGTCTATATGAGTAGGAGCAAGCGACTATGCATACGGAAGCCGTGTCTATCGTGGATCACAAAATCCAGGTTATCGAAGCGAAGGAAGGTATCATCTATTTGGTTGGCCCGATCAGGCTGCCGGTTCAGCTGGATGGAGAGGAGCTGATTTTCGGCTGGTATTGCTGGCTGCTCTGTAAGGAGAAGCTGGAGGATGCCGGGCAAATCATCGCGAAGCTGTCGGCCGTTAATTTGGCGGAAATGCAGCAGTCCAGCGTGCTGGTGTACGGGGATTTCGCCGGAGCGGACGAGGCGTGGATCCGGATGCACAGCATTTGCCATACGGGCGACATTTTCGGAAGCAAACGCTGCGACTGCGGCTTTCAGCTGCACGAGTCGATGCGGATGATCGCGCGCAAAGGTGCGGGAGCATTGTTTTATTTGGCGAACCATGAGGGCAGAGGAATCGGTTTGTTCAGCAAGGCGATGGCCTATCTGCTGCAGGAGCAGGGCTACGATACGGTGGATGCGAACGTGAAGCTTGGCTTTGCGGACGATGCCCGTAATTACGGGGATGCGATCCGGGTGCTGAAGACGCTTAGGAAGAAGCAGGTGTCTCTAATAACGAACAACCCGAAGAAGCTGGACGCGCTGCAGGCGGCAGGACTCGACGTGACGGACCGTATTCCGCTGTGGGGGGATCGTTCGGAGCATAACCGGAAGTATTTGGAGACGAAGGTGGAACGCTCGGGACATTTTGCCGCAAGCGGGTGTCCTAACGAATAAAACATCTATCCCTGAAAATTGGACGGGCTGCCCATCCAGCACAATTTGCGCCGGAGAGCAGCCCTTATAGCATCTAATATTTAACCGGACCTTTCTTTATCCCTCAGGAATAAAAGGCCGTTTGGAATCCTCTTGTTAACAGCCAACAACATGTATACCAAGTTGCCAAACACTCGTTTTCCAAAACAACGGAAGCCCTGCCTCTCTTCCGTCCTCGCGGCTCCGATGACCGCTCCAGTGTGAATCAGAAATCCATTGCGAAACAGGTTCTGGGAATTAACGAAAGACATCATAATTCGAGGAAATCATTAAATCTTATGGAGGATTGCTGAGGTTAAATATCACATATTTGATCATTATACTTCATTTCCTGGGACAATGCAACTGTTGACCGGTTTGCGCTGTTGACCGGTTTGCGCATGACTTTATCCTTTCTGGACACTATAGGTATGGAAAGGGGAAATGAACATGCCGGATTGGTTAGAAATTATCGTCCGTACGCTTGCCGCTATCACCATTCTATTTATTCTTACGAAAGTGCTGGGCAAACGGCAAATTTCCCAGCTGTCTCTGTTCGAATACATAACGGGCATTTCGATCGGCAACATTGCCGCCTATGTATCGCTCGATCTGGATAATCTTTGGTATCTCGGAATCGTATCCCTTGCGGTATGGGTATCCATATCGGTCGGCATGGAGTTTTTGACGATGAGAAGCAAGAGGGTCCGCGACATCGTTGACGGCAACGCAACCGTTCTGATCGAGAATGGAAAGCTGGATAAGCAGAAGCTGTTTAAGGAAAGATTGACGGTGGACGAGCTGCTCGAGCAGCTGCGCAAAAAAGACGTCTTCCGCATGGCGGACGTCGAGTTCGCGGTGATGGAGCCGAGCGGGGAAATCAATGTGATGCTGAAGAAGGAGCATAAGCCGATTACCCCCGAGCTGCTGGGCTGGAAGGTCGGCAAGGAGCACGTGGCCCAAACCGTTATCATGGACGGCGAGATCGAAGCCGACGCGCTGGAGAAAACCGACTGCAGCAAAGAGCAGCTTCTTCATGAGCTTAAGCGGAAAAACGTGCGCCTGCAGGATGTATTCGTGGGCCAAATAGACGGCAATGGGCGTTTATCGGTGCAGACAGGAGATTTGCGCCAATACCCGGAAAGCAAAGCGCACCCGAAGCCGCGAGACAGAGTCGCTATGCTGACCGAGCAATTTGAGGCGGAGCTGATCCGCTTGGGAGGTCTGGCCCGCAATGAAAGCGACCGGCGCGTGTATGAGTCGGCGCTGGAAAGGTTCCAAGCGGGCATGGGTCACCTGCAGGATCAATTACAGGAATGATTATGTCCATCTGGCGGACCAAAGCTTCATTTCTTTTAGAATATGGTGCAAATCCTTGCCTTTAGGTGTTAACGTATATTCGACCGTAACGGGAACCGTGGGAAATACGTGGCGTTCAAGCACGCCCTTGTCTTCAAGATGGCGGAGCGTGCTTGTCAATGCCCTCGGACTGACGGCCGGAATCAGCCTCTGCAATTCCCCGAATCTCCTTGTGCCGCAAAACAACTCCCTGAGTACGAGAAAGGCCCATTTTCCGCCGATAACGTCAAGCGTCCTCTCGATATTGCATTCGATGTATTCCGGTTCCTTCGGTATATAATTGTGTGCGCTCATTCTGACAGCTCCTCTCTATTATCGATAATCTAATGCTAATCTTAAGTATAGTATATATACAATAGATTATAAAATGAAAAATCATTCCGTACTTTTAAAAGCGGACAAACTGCTTTACACTACTATGGAAGGAAGCTGAATGGGAAGAGGAGAGCTGAAACGATGCAATATAGAAGATTGGGAAGAAGCGGTCTGAAGGTAAGCGAGATCGGACTGGGCAGCTGGCTGACTTATGGAACCGCGACGGCGGAAGAAACGGCAAAGTCCTGCATTCATAAGGCTTACGATTTGGGCATCAATTTTTTCGATACTGCTAACGCTTATAATAACGGCGAAGCGGAGATTGTGATGGGTGACGCTTTGAAAGCGTATCCGAGAAGCAGCTACGTGCTGGCCACCAAGGTGTTCTTCCCGATGGGAAAAGGCCCGAATGACCGCGGGCTGTCGCGCAAGCATATTGTCGAGCAGTGCGAGGCGAGCCTGAAGCGGCTTGGCACGGACTATATCGATCTCTACCAGTGTCATCGCTTCGATGCGGAAACGCCGGTCGAAGAAACTCTTCGGGCGCTGGACGATTTAACGGCACAAGGGAAAATTTTGTACGCAGGCATCAGCGAGTGGTCGGAGGGGCAAATTGCGGACGCAGCTGCGACGGTCAGCCGCCTGGGCCTCAGGCAGCTCGTATCGAATCAGCCGATTTACAATATGTTCGAGCGTTATATCGAGCGCGGAGTCATCCAGGCATGCGAATCTGCTGGCATGGGACAAGTCGTCTTTTCCCCGCTGGCACAAGGCGTGCTGACGGGCAAATATAAACCGGGCCAAGCGGCTCCGGCAGACAGCCGCGCGGCGAACGAACGGACGAACGGCGTTATCAACAGCTATATGCGCGAGGATGTGCTCGAGGTGGCGGCTAAGCTGGAGCGGCTTGCAGCGGAGCAGGGCGCAACTCTGTCGCAGTTCGCCTTGGCTTGGGTGCTGCGCCAGCCGAATGTAAGCTCGGCCATTATCGGATCGAGCCGGCCTCAGCAAATCGAGGAGAACGTAAAAGCGATTGAACTGACGCTATCGGATGACGTGCTTGCCCGGACGGAAGCGATTTTGGCAGAGGTAAGCGGATTTGCTCCGATGCGGTAAGGTTTAAAAAAAGGTACTCCCAAGGAAACGGTCAGCGGCTGAGCTGAACGAGGGGGTACCTTTTTTATGTGAATAACCGCCGTTTAGAATCGGCTCTTAAAACGTATATATATAATAGAAGCGATTTTTTTAACCGCGTCGAACGCCTTAGATTAACGCTCCATTTGGGATTCCGAAGGGCTAACGGTGCCCGGCTGTGTAAGAGGCGGCGGCATAATTTTGCCTCCGGCAAAATGGTATTTGATGACGGTATTGAACGTATCGATCCAAGGCATCAGAGAACGGCCGCCCCATGCTTCCTTGGCGAATTCATTGAAATAGTTCACGAGCTCCATATTGGCGGAAATGTGCACTTCCTCTACATTAGGTGCAAGCTGGCGCACTTGCTTGGCGACCGTTTGTTTCAGCTCGTTGGACAAATCGTTCACGTCATTGACAGAGAAATAGGAATTGTAAGGATAGACAAGAGCTCTGCTGTTGCCGTACGGACTTCCCGTATCTACATTATATACGCCTTCGTTCGTGCCTGTATTGTCCTGCTCGTTCGTGCCGCCGTTGTTCTTGGTGCCTACCGCCGACCAGTCCAGCATGAGGCCGACGTAAGCATTTTTGTCGGTAAGCATAACGATGGCCGAGGCGACGCCATTCAAAGTCGATACTTTATTGGAAATGGCGGAGCTGTATTCGAAAAAGGCATTGTCATGCTGATGCGGATTATTCGTCATCGGACCGTAAGCTCTTTCGCCAAGCATCTTCGGATCATTCGCCTGACGGCTGCCGTAGTCCGTATCGCTTTGTTGGGCAAGCTCTTCATAATTGCAGCCGGCTGCCGCCGACAGCACAGCCGCTGTCAGAAGCAGAGCGGCCATTCGTTTGACCATAAAGAAACGACCCCCATTCTTCGGATAATGACTTTAGTTTTTGCCCGGACCGTTTAAATATACGTTTTGGTCCACATACATAATTGACCATGGGTTTGGTGCACAATGTAGGGGAGGAAGGCAGCGGCAGGAGCCTGCGCGATGAAGGCGGAAGAGACTCGCAAAAACGCCGGAGTGATGCGGATTTGACAGCTTTGAGAACAATTTGTGAACTCTCTGTGGAACATTGACAAATAGGGTCTTCAACTTTATATTTAATAAAGTGATTTAAGTTGCAGGAGTTGTAATAACATCTGTGAAACACGCAGCCGGCCGCTTGCCACGTGATATAAGGCAGCTGCGAAAACGTCAAAAGTGGGGTTGATTAATTATGAAACGGTGGCAATTTGTAAAACGGCTTGCACCGCTAATGGCCTTCATGGTATTAGTGCTAGCGGCATGCGGACGGGCTGACTTGTCGACGCTGAATCCCCAGGGACCTGTAGCGGAAGAACAATTCGGACTGATGAAGCTGGCAATTACGATCATGGCATTCGTCGTCATTATCGTATTTGCGATATCTTTCTATGTCATTATTCGTTTCCGCAGACGTCCGGGAGACAAAACGATTCCGAAGCAAGTCGAAGGAAGCCACAAGCTGGAGATCATTTGGACGGTTATTCCGATCATCTTGCTTATCATTCTTGGCGTTCCGACCGTACAATCCGTATTTAACCTGTCGAAAGACTACAGCCAGGATCCGGAAGCGGTTAAGGTTGTCGTGACTTCACATCAATACTGGTGGGAATTCGAGTATCCGGAATACGGCATCAAGACTGCTCAGGAGCTAATTATTCCTACGGGCAAAACGATTTCAATCGAAGCGAAATCCGCAGATGTTCTTCACTCGTTCTGGATTCCGTCGCTTGCCGGCAAGATCGATACAAATCCCGGCGCGAACGTAAACTTCATGCATTTCTCAGCTCCTAAAGAAGGCGTTTACCTCGGCAAGTGCGCCGAGCTGTGCGGACCTTCCCACGGATTGATGGACTTTAAAGTAAAAGCGGTGGACGAGTCCTCCTTCGACCGTTGGGTAGCGGCTATTCAAGAGCCGGTTGCTCTTCCAAGCGATCCTGCTATCGCGGCTGCATTCGAAAGCAAATGCCTTTCCTGCCACGCTGTAGGCGACAAGGGCGGACCGGCATATCCTAACCTGACTGGCATCGGCTCGAGACAATCCGTTGCAGGTATACTTGTTAACACCGATGATCCGCAATACGAGAACGAAGGTTCAGTTTACGACAACCTGCACAAATGGATCAGCAATCCGGAAGAGGTTAAGCCGGGCAACCAAATGACAGGCGCTTATGATTTGACTGAACAGGAAATCGAAGGTATTGCAAAATATTTATCCGAACTTAAGCTTAACTACGAACAATAATTTATCGGTGATTGAAGGAGGTACCTACTTTGGCTCATGCGCATTCGCATACGGTCAAACGTTACAGCGGGTTAATGGACTGGCTGACGACGGTTGACCATAAAAAAATTGGAATATTGTATCTGATCGCCGGCGGATTTTTCTTCCTGGTCGGCGGACTCGAAGCTATTCTTATTCGGATTCAATTGTGGAAGCCGATGAATGATTTCGTAAGCGCGGATACATACAACGAGCTTCTGACGATGCACGGAACGACGATGATCTTCCTTGCAGCGATGCCGCTCTTGTTCGCGCTAATGAACGCGGTCGTGCCGCTTCAAATCGGGGCACGCGACGTTGCTTTCCCTTTCGTTAACTCGCTGGGCTTCTGGACATTCTTGTTCGGCGGCGTTTTGCTTAACGTAAGCTGGTTCACAGGAGGCGCTCCCGATGCGGGCTGGACGGCTTACGCTCCGCTTGCGGGAACGACATACAGCAGTACGCACGGCATGGATTATTATGTACTAGGCTTGCAGATCGCCGGTATCGGTACGCTGATCGGCGGTATCAACTTCCTGGTTACGATCATTAACATGCGCGCTCCGGGCATGACCTTTATGCGGATGCCGCTGTTCACCTGGACGGCTTTCATTACATCCGCTTTGATTCTGTTCGCGTTCCCGGCTCTGACTGTCGGTCTCGCGGCGCTTATGTTCGACCGGATCTTCGACGCTAACTTCTTTGATCCATCGGGCGGAGGCAACTCCGTACTTTGGGAGCATATTTTCTGGATTTTCGGGCATCCTGAGGTTTATATCCTCATCCTGCCGGCCTTCGGCGTTATTTCCGAGGTAATAAGCACATTCTCGCGCAAGCGCTTGTTCGGTTACAGCTCCATGGTATTTGCGACCATCCTGATCGGTTTCCTGGGCTTCATGGTTTGGGCGCATCACATGTTCACAACAGGTCTCGGTCCGGTTGCGAACGCTTTGTTCTCGATTGCGACGATGCTTATCGCAGTACCGACCGGTATCAAAATCTTTAACTGGCTGTTCACCATGTGGGGCGGCTCAATTAAATTTACTACAGCGAATTTGTTCGCGGTAGGCTTTATCCCGACGTTCGTAATGGGCGGCGTTACCGGCGTTATGCTGGCGGCGGCTCCGGCCGACTTCCAGTACCATGACTCGTACTTCGTCGTAGCGCATTTCCACTACGTTATCGTAGGCGGCTTGATTCTTGGTATTTTCTCAGGCTTGCATTACTGGTGGCCTAAAATGTTCGGACGCATGCTGAACGAAAGTCTTGGCAAATTGACGTTCTGGACGTTCTTCATCGGCTTCCATTTGACATTCTTCATTCAGCATTTCTTGGGCTTGCTCGGTATGCCGCGCCGTATTTGGACGTACCTGGACGGTCTGGGCTTTAACGAAATGAACGCAATCAGTACGGTAGGCGCGCTCTTGATGGGTCTTGGCACGATCTTCTTCATTCTGAACGTGATCGTAACATCCGCCAAACCGAAAAACGCAGCAGCGGATCCGTGGGAAGACGGCCGTACGCTGGAGTGGACGATTCCATCGCCGCCGCCTGAATACAACTTTGCTCAAACGCCGCTTGTCCGCGGTTATGACGCTTACTGGAAAGAAAAAATGGACGGACACAGCGGCATGACGCCTGCTGAGCCAATCGGTCCGATCCATATGCCGTCTCCTTCGATTTTGCCGTTCTTCATGGGTCTGGGCTTCTTCATCGCCGGCTTCGGATTTATGTACGCGCAGGATTGGGGCATGGTCGGCTCGATCAATACGGGCTACATCATTGCCGGTGCAGGTTTGCTTATCGTGTTCGCTTGTATGTTCCTGCGGTCCGTTTATGACGACCACGGCTTCCATATTGAAGAAGAAGAAATCCTCAGAGATAAGGGGGGTAAAGCATGAGCGCGCATTCGCATGTAGAAGGGCAATTGCCTCATGAGCCCGAGAAGGCGACCCTCGAGGGACGCAATAAAGTATTAGGTTTCTGGCTATTCCTTGGCGGCGAAACGGTGCTGTTCGGAACGTTGTTCTCAGCGTTCCTGGCACTTCGCCATCAAGTGCTCGACGGTCCTACGGAAAACGAGCTGTTCAAGCTTTCGATCGTAGCGATCGCAACAGCTTTGCTTTTAACATCCAGCTTGACGAGCGTATTCGCGGTTCATGCCCTTCATACGCATAACCTGAAGGCTATGATTAACTGGCTGATCGTAACCGTAATTTTGGGTGCAGGCTTCCTTGGCCTCGAGATTTACGAGTTCTACCACTATGTGCACGAAGGCCACGGCTTTACGACGAGCGCATTCAGCTCCTCGTTCTACACGCTTGTCGGCTTCCACGGCGCGCACGTTGCGTTCGGTATTCTGTGGATCTCGCTTATTATCGCGCAGCTGTTCAAGAAAGGCCTTAATACAACAACCGCTCCGAAGGTATACGTAGCCAGCATGTACTGGCACTTTATCGACGTTGTCTGGGTATTCATTTTCACCGTCGTTTACTTGATGGGAAAGGTGGTTTAATCGATGGCAAGCAATCATTCCGCCACAGAGCAAAACACCAAGAAGCATAAGGTCGAAGGACCGAAGAAGCATGTTATCGCGTTTATTTTCTCCGTCCTGCTTACGTTCATCGCATTTGCGACCGTAATCAGCGGAGAAATCAACAAAGATTTTACCTACATTATCTTGGTAGGTTTGGCTATTTTGCAGGTATTCGTGCAAATGGCGTTCTGGATGCATATGAAGGATCGCGGTCACACTTATGCGATCATTGGAATTTTATCCGGCGTGTTCATCGTATTTACTTGCGTTATCATGGCTGAGTATTGGGCTTGGTGGTAATCGCTTTGTCGTAATGTTGGAGGAGGGTCCCTTTGGTTTGGGTCCCTCCTTTTTTCAAAGTTATGTAACGTATCATTACGCTTCGAATTGCAGTTGAAAGGAGCTTCCACGATGCTTGGCTTACAGTATTTCCGCTTCGAAGAATTGTGGACCCCGTTGTTTTTCTTTGGAATGGCTGCGATTGTCATTCTATATTTCTATCTGATCGGTCCATGGAAAGAGAAGCATTTCCCTCAGGAGCCGGCTGCAACGGTTAAGCAGAAGACACTTTTTGTGTCCGCTGCCGTTCTGGTTTATTTGGTGCATGGGGGGCCTCTAAACCTGCTAGGCCATATGATGTTCACTTTTCATATGGTGAATATGTCGATCTCGTATTTGATTGTGCCGCCTATGGTGCTCCTTGGCGTGCCGGCTTTTATTTGGCGAAAAATGTTCGAGGCCTCTTTCTGGAAAAAGCTAAGCTGGCTGATGCATCCGATTGCGGCGCTTGTGCTTTTTAATATGCTATTCTCGATCTACCATATTCCAATTGTACATGACTATGTGATGACGCACTTCACGGTGCATCGTCTTTATTATTTGGTGCTCTTTATCACCGCTTTCATCATGTGGTGGCAAATCGCTTGCCCCGTGCCCGAGTGGAACAGGCTTACCGATTTGAAGAAGATGGCGTACGTGTTCGCCAACGGGATGCTGCTGTCGCCGGCATGCGCTCTCATTATTTTTGCCAAAAGTTCGATGTATGCCATATACAGCGATCCGAACGTATGGGTGACGGCGATGGGGTATTGCGTGACCGGCGATCCGAGCCGGCTGCTGGAAAGCTTCAGCGGTCCGCAGTTTTTCAACTTAATGGACGTTGTCGAAGATCAGCAGCTCGGGGGGATCGTCATGAAGCTCGTGCAGGAGCTGATGTACGGTATCATTCTTGCGTATATCTTCAAGCAGTGGTTCAAGCGCGAGCATACCGAGGATGAGCTGCCGAATACGAACCCGAATACCGGAACCGCTTAGCGGATGTAAACCTTATTTTGGACTGGGTGGGGTACCATTGGATATTTACACGTTAATGCCGACGATCAGCACGTCGCTCATCGTAATCAGCGCGATTCTCGTTGCGATCGGCTGGAGGCTTGCGGTGATGAGGCGGCTGGAGGAGCATCAGCGGATGATGTTTTGGGCGGCCGTGACCGCGATATTGTTTTTTATCATCTATTCGTCGAGGACGCTTATTTCCGGCAATACTTCATGGGGCGGTCCCGACAGTCTGAAGCCGTTCTATGTTACGTTTCTGCTGTTCCACATTACGCTAGCTACAGCTGGAGCCGTATTCGGCATCACAACGCTTACGCTGGGCTATAAGAAAAAGTTCGCGAAGCACCGCAAGATAGGAAGGGTGACCTCGATCGTCTGGTTTTTTACGGCGATAACTGGGGTAACGGTGTATGTGCTGCTTTATCTTATGTATCCAGGCGGTCATACGAAGCCGATGCTGGACGCTATATTAGGCTGGTAATAGGGATAGGGAGCCGCTGCTCGCAGAAGAGTTTACTCTTTTGCGGGCAGCGGTTTTTTTGTTTTCCAGCCGTTGACAAAGGTGTATCCAGTGAATATACTGTGTATAAAGATATATACAGTATATTCACTGTACAGCCGAAGGGAGCAAATGCCGTGAGCAACTGGAAGGGAGCTTGGTTCCTCGCCAAGCATGAAATGAAAAGGGACCGGTGGAAGACGCTTTTTTCGATTGGATTTGTTGCTTACCTGCTGCTGTTTACGGCTCCGTTATACAATCAGCGAATCGAAGGCGAGGATAGTCCGTGGATTGGCTGGGCGACGGATTTTATATTTATGTCCTTGCTCCCCTTGCTTGGGTTTGTGTTCAATAAAACGATGATGAGCTACTGGAAGCTGGATTCTTATTCGAGAAAGCTGGCCCAATGGCGTACCTTGCCGATTTCGCCGAAGCAGATCGCAGTCGGCAGGCTGATCCAAATGACAATTACTCTGTTTTCCTTGCAGCTTCTCTTTTTCACCTTGCAGTATGTGATTATCCGGATGACGGGAACGGAGCTGGCGGGCGTGCATTTCGCGGTACATGCTTTATGCTGGTTCTGCTACTCGCTCGTCATTGCGGTCATCTATGCGTATTGGGAAACGGGGCATTCCGGCAAAATGTATTTTGTGTACAGTTGCGTGTATCTGGCGGTGCTGCTCGGCTTATCCATCGGGCTGACGCTGCTGCATGCGGGCAACATTGTGATGACGTCGCTCCGGCTGATCGAGAACGGCGATTGGTGGATCGTGTTTCCATCGGCGGCTGTCGGGGCGCTTGCTTTGTTCGTCGGGGCAAACCGGATCGAGAAGCGGCTTACGGAACGCAATTACATGAATTAGCAGGAAAGAAGGTGAGGCCATGCGGCTGCCCATACAAATTAACGAGCAAAGCGCCGAACCGCTCTATCATCAGATCGAAGTGCAGCTGCGGGCGTTGATCGTTAGCGGGCAATTGGAGGAGGGCACGCTGCTTCCTTCGATCAGAGAGCTTGCGCAAACCGTCAAATGCAGCGTTATTACGGTGAAGAGAGTATATAACGATCTGGAGCAGGAAGGACTGCTGCGTACACGGCAGGGCACAGGCACTTACGTGGCGAAGGTCGAGGAGCAGGAGCGCGACAAGCACCGACTCGCCGCGGTCATCGAAGCGCTGGAGCAGGCGATCGCCGCGGCAAAGCGGGTGCAGTGCCCGGAGGAAGAGCTGAGGTCCTTGTTCGATGACACGATAAGCAAGCATTACGAATAAAGGGGAGGGGAGCCCATGTTCGGGGAAACAGCCATTCAGCTGACAGGCGTTATACAGAAGAGGCCGAACTTTCGGCTTGGACCGCTGGATTTAATGGTACCTAAAGGTTATATCACGGCGATTGTCGGTCCGAACGGCAGCGGGAAAAGCTCGACCTTCCGGCTCATGCTGGATTTGAATAAAGCCGGGGAAGGCACGATCGAGGTGCTTGGCGCGCCGGTCGGCCGGGGCGATGAAACGGAGCTGAAGAAGCGGATCGGTTATTTGGCCGATGAGCCGTTCCCCCACGAGGATGGCATGAAGGGGACGGAAAAAGCCGATTTTCACCGCTTCTGGTACGAAAGTTGGGACGTGAACCGGTACCGCGAGCTGCTGCAAATATTGGGCGTTGACGATCATCAGGCGCTTGGGAAAATGTCGAAGGGAATGCGGCGCAAATTCGAATTTGCTTTGGCGCTGGCGCACGGGCCGGAGCTGCTGCTGCTTGATGAGCCCTCCTCCGGGCTGGATCCGCTGGCCTGGAAAACGATGATCGATATTTTGCATCGCTATATGGAGCCAGGCGACCGGACGATTCTGATGTCCTCCCATATTATTGAAGAAGTGAAACGGCTTGCCGATTTTATCGTATTTATGGCGCAGGGCAGAGTGCTTGGCATGTACGAGAAGGATGAGCTGTTTGGCAGCTGGTTCACGTTTTTCGTAAGCGGGGAGCAGCTGACGGCAAAGCTGGCGGCCGCTGCTCCGGGGCAATGCGGAGTCGAGCATGCCGGCGGTTCGACCTACCGCATCACGACTAGCAAGGCAGCCGAAACGGAAGCCTGGTGCTTGCGGGAAGGCTTGCAGCTAATAGGAAGGCAGGCTTTGGAGCTGGATGAGATTATGAGCGCCTTAATGCTTCAGGACCGGCTGAGCAACAGATCGTAACGATGAAGGGAGCAAAATCATGAATCCATTGAAGGTAGATCGAATCGTCAAGCAATACGGGGAGAAAACGGCAGTAAACGGCATCAGCTTCGAGGTTGGCGAAGGGGAAATTTACGGGCTGCTCGGCGCGAATGGCGCAGGCAAAACAACGACGATGCGGATGGTACTCGGCCTCATATATCCGGATGAAGGTCAAATTTTGTATCATGGCAAAGCCTACAGCAGCGACCAGCTGAAAAATCTCGGATATTTGCCGGAAGAAAGAGGCTTATATCCGAAGGTGCGCGTAAGCGACCAGCTGATCTATCTGGCGCAGCTGCGCGGCATGTCGAAGAGGGATGCGGATGCCAGCCTGAAGCGCTGGCTCGAGCGGTTCGAGGTGCCGGAATATTACAACAAGAAGGTCGAAGAGCTGTCCAAGGGCAATCAGCAGAAGATCCAGTTTATTGCCTCCGTCATTAACGCGCCGAAAATCATCATCCTGGACGAAGCGTTCAGCGGTCTTGATCCGGTCAACGTCGAGCTGTTGAAGTCGACGGTCAAAGAGCTCCGCGATTCCGGCACAAGCATCCTGTTCTCCACGCATCGGATGGAGCATGTGGAGGAGCTTTGCCGCAACATTACGATTTTGCACCGGTCGAACGTTGTTTTGAAAGGGAATATCAAGGAAATCAAGAAACAATTTCCGAAGGAACGCATCATTCTCAGCACGGAAAGTGAAGTATTGGGGCTTGAGCGGATCTCCGGCGTTACGAACGTGATCCGGCATGAGTACGGCTATGAGCTAGGCATTGCAAACGAGGCGGCAGGCGGCGATATTTTGCGTCACGCGATAGAGCAGTCGGCGATTACCCGCTTCGAGATCAAGGAACCGACGTTAAACGAAATTTTTATTAAAACGGTAGGCGGTGACAGTCATGAATAGCTTTTGGACGGTAGTCGGATTCACGGTAAAAAACAAGCTGCGGGGCAAAGCATTCCTGATCACGACCATTATTATCGCACTTATTATGAGTATCGGCATTAATCTTCCGTATATTTTCTCGCAGTTCGGAGGCGGCGATAAAGTAACGAATATCGGTTACATTCAGTCGAAGCAGGCGGAGCTGGCGCAGGGCTCGGCAACGGGCGATCAGTTGAAGGCGTTTTTCGAAGCGCAGGAAAATCCAGGCCTGATGCTGGTCCCGTTCGAGGATAAGGGTTCGGCAGGAGCGAACGAGCAGCAGCTGAAGAAAGCCATAGCGGATAAACAGATTAAAGGTTACCTGGAATTTGGCGAGATGTCGGTCAGCGGCTTCCCGGAAATGACCTACAAATCGGAGAAGCTCATGGAATTCGAAATGACGAGCTCGCTGCAGGGCGCGCTTCAAATGATCCGCCAATCGACAATACTGCAGAACGCAGGGCTGACGGAAGAGCAGCTGGCGCTGCTTAATGCCCCGATCGACATCGATACGGTGCAAATTTCGGCGGCGGAAGGTGCAGGCAGCCTTGGGGACGGAAAATCGCCGGAAGAGCAGGCTGTGAATATGGGGCTTATCTATTTTATTATCATCCTTCTGTTCATGGCGGTCATGATTTCGGGGCAGATGATTGCCTCGGAAATAACGGCCGAAAAAAGCTCGCGCGTCATGGAAATTCTCATTACGAGCGTATCGCCGCTTAAGCAAATGTTCGGTAAAATATTCGGCATGTTCGTAGTGGTCGTGCTCCAAATCGCGATTTACGTCGTCGTCATCATCGGGAACATATCGATGCCGCACAACAATATGGCGCTCGGAAATCTCAACATTGATCT
Organism: Paenibacillus vietnamensis; assembly: GCF_020169515.1. Classification (GTDB taxonomy): domain Bacteria; phylum Bacillota; class Bacilli; order Paenibacillales; family Paenibacillaceae; genus Pristimantibacillus; species Pristimantibacillus vietnamensis. The sequence continues at coordinate 122,601 of NZ_JAHMHW010000016.1, forward strand.
GAGCAACATCGATCCGGCTTTGCTCGCCTATGCGGTACTCTTCTTCCTGACGGGATTTTTCCTCTTCGCTACACTGTTCGCGGCGGTCGGCTCGCTTGTCAGCCGCACGGAGGATTTGGGCCAGGCGGTCATGCCGATTACGATTTTGTCGCTGGCGGGCTTTTATATTTCCATATTCAGCATCAGCACCCCGGACAGCACGCTTGTGAAGGTGACGTCGTTCATCCCGTTTTTCTCGCCGTTCGTCATGATGCTGAGGCTCGGTCTCACCGATCCGCCGGTATGGCAGGTGATTACTTCTATCGGCATCCTGCTCGTAACGATCTACGTCGCCGTATGGATTTCCGCAAAAATTTACCGCACCGGCGTGCTTATGTACGGCAAGCGCCCAAGCTGGAAAGAGCTTAGGAAGGCAATGAAGGCTTATAAGGTTTAGAAGTCTGGAGAGATATAAATACTCATAAAGCCCTTTATCAGGGCTTTATGAGTTTTATTCGATATTATGGTGTAATTAATAACCTTTACCGTAAGGGCCAGCGCCTACCCCACCGACGTTTCCGCCGTAGCCGCCGCCAAAGAAACCACAGCTGCAAGAGATGATAACCAGCAAGATGAACAGTACCAGAATGAAACCAATATTATTATTAAATGCGCCGCCTACGTTATTACCGCAACTCATTAATCCATACACCTCCAAATGTCTTGATACGTTGTAGGTTATGCGCCGTTTGAGTGGTTTGATTGGGTGTTTGTTCTGTAGCCTCATCTTTCGGAATAATTAACTAATCACAAGGCAAATTTAAACATGTTCTGAATTTAAAAACGGCTAGGCCCCTTAATTCTGGAGTCTCCCACCGTCAATTTGACGTTTTCGCAGT
>NZ_JAHMHW010000017.1 GCF_020169515.1 Paenibacillus vietnamensis
GAGCATCGCCTTGCCAAGGCGAGGGTCGCGGGTTCGATTCCCGTCTTCCGCTCCAATGTTTTGGCGCCATAGCCAAGTGGTAAGGCAGAGCTCTGCAAAAGCTCTACCCCCAGTTCGAGTCTGGGTGGCGCCTCCACAATTGTTTTATCAAAAGAATATATGTGCCCTTAGCTCAGCTGGATAGAGCGTTTGACTACGAATCAAAAGGTCAGGAGTTCGAATCTCTTAGGGCACGCCATATTTCTTCTGAATGCCGGTGTGGCGGAATGGCAGACGCGCGCGACTCAAAATCGTGAGGGAAACCGTGGAGGTTCGAGTCCTCTCACCGGCACCAAAAACAAACATGATGACGTTGACTGCGAGTTAGAGGCGGTTAACGTTTTTTTGTGCTTTGTAAACATCACAATAAAAGAAGAGCCCTGTTACAGGCTCTCCTTCCGACGGTGTATGATCGAATGAGTTTCTTTTCAAAATCACATTTCACTTCTTCAGAAATCTGGGCACCGCTTCTTCACAATCCTGTTTTAAGGGATCGTTACTTAGCGTGTGTGTTTCAGAGATGCTCTGCGACACAACCCCTCGCTTCCATGGTAGTTAAGAGTGATTAGATCAAATCCTCCTGCAGTCCAAGCACCAAATGGTCCAAGGTAACCACACCTCTCTTCACACCGTCACATCTATATTGCGCAGTTTCGCCCTGAACTATACATACGCCGAATTCGATTTTTTAGAAAAAAAGGCATAGAGGAAGCATCAAAGAAATGAAATGATCATGCCAAGGAACTGAAGGAATAATAAAAAGAGAGCCTTGTTACAGGCTCTCTTTCCGACGGTGTTTGATCGAATGAGTTTCTTTTCAAAATCACATTTCACTTCTTCAGAAATCTGGGCACCGCTTCTTCACAATCCTGTTTTAAGGGATCGTTACTTAGCGTGTGTGTTTCAGAGATGCTCTGCGACACAACCCCTCGCTTCCATGGTAGTTAAGAGTGATTAGATCAAAACCTCCTGCAGTTCAAGCACCAAATGGTCCAAGGGAACCACACCTCTCTTCACACCGTCATAAACTATAATGCACCGATTAGGGCAGGTTTATACGCAGAGGGACAATAAAATTTACATAAGCTTAAAAATGGCGAAATGGCGGCCGCACAACTTAACTTTTATGATGCCAGGAAAGCGCTTTAAATGTTAGTATGATTAAAGAACAAGTAAACAGCGGGGAGGCAGATGATGTTCGGCAAATCGATCAGAACGAGGCTTATTATCGGCTTTATGGCGGTAATGCTGCCGGTTATCGTCTATATGCTCATTAATAACAGCTATTCCCGCGATATCGTAAGAGAGAAGGTGTCCGAAACGTACCGGAACACGCTCGATATTTTTGTCGGGCAGACGGACAATAATCTGTCGCAGATTAACGATTATTTGTACAAAATGTCGGTGCTCGATTCCGATGTAGGCCTTCTGATGTCTTTTCCGATGGACAGTGACGGCTACACGCTTACGAAAATCCGAATCGATGCGAAGCTGAACCGGGACGTTGGCGTATATAATTTGATCGATGCCGTTTTTTTGTACCATAAGAACGATATTATCTTTGGTACGGACAGCAGCTACAACGAAACGAGAAATATGATCGCAAGCCATATGGAAATTTTAACGGAGCAAGCCGGGTTAAAGCCAAACGACCAGCATACCTGGGAAGTCAGAGAAGATGACCGGATGCCGGGACGATACTTCCTGATCAATTTTATTCAAGTGTCGGAAGGGCTTTATGTCGGTGCGATGATTAAAATTAAGGACATTAATACGCTGTTGTCCATTCAATGGAGCGACGGCGATATCGGATATAACGGCATTTACTTGCGGGAAGGGAACAGGCTTGCTCAATCTTTGACGGGCAATGACGGGCCGCTTGGAACGGAGGACCATATAACGGATGGAGCCTACATTTCCACAAAGGATAAAGAGACGGGAAAAGACTTTCTGGTGATGAACCGGACAAGCGAAATGGCCGACATCGCCTACCGGATCGTTATCCCTGAGGAGATGCTGCTGCGGAATCTGATCTTTTTCCGAAATGCGACTTTAATCGCTCCGCTTGGATTTGTGGCCATCTTGATCATATATTTGTTTTTTATGCGCAATATGCTGTTTAAGCCGCTCCACGAGCTTATTCTGGCTATGAAGAAAATCTCTTTGGGAATGCTTGATGTCAGGCTGAAGAAAAACAAGACAATCGAATTCGAGTTTCTCGGCAATACGTTTAACGTTATGGCGGAGCAGATCAAAACCTTAAAAATTGATGTTTACGAGGAGCAGCTCCGGGTCAAGCAGGGGGAGCTCAAGCAGCTGCAGGCTCAGATCAACCCCCATTTCTACATGAACAGCTTAAATATCATCTATAACTTCGCAGCGCTCGGAGATACCGAATCCGTCAAAAAGATGTCGCTGCATTTGGCTGATTATTTCCGATTCATTATGAAAGCGAACCGCGATACGATCTCGCTGAAGGAAGAGCTGAACCATATTGAAAACTACATGACGATTCAAAAAATACGTTTTCCGGACAAGCTCTACTGCACCTTTGAGGGACTGGAGCCGTTTCATCATTATCCGATTGCGGCTTTAACCGTCCAGCCCTTTATAGAAAATGCCATTATACACGGCTTCAAAAACCGGAGGCAGCCTTTTCGGATTCAGATAACCGCTGAGCTGCTAAGCATGGATCAATTCGTAATCACGATCAGCGACAATGGTATCGGCTTCCGGGCGGAAATTTTATCGAAGCTGCAGCGTAACGAGCCGCTGGAGCAAGGAGAGACGAGCAGTCTCGGGATTATGAACGTCATTCATAGGCTGCAGCTGCTTTACGGCGAGAGGGCCTCAATTACGTTCGGTAATCATCAAATAGAGGGAACAGGGGCTGTTATTAAAATTGTATTTCCAAAGCCTATGGAGGGAGCGAAGGCGATTGTATAGCTTACTGGTCGTCGATGATGAAGATATTGCAGTAAGAGGCATCGTACAAGGGATCGATTGGTCGGAGCTGCCGATCTCTTCGATCCACACGGCATACGATGCAGAGGAAGCGCAGGGCATCCTGAAGGAGCATACGGTTCATATCGTGCTGTCGGATATCGACATGCCGAATCAGAGCGGGATCGAGCTGCTCGAATGGGTCAATGAGCATTCGCCTCATAGTGTCACAATTTTTCTGACGGGACATGCCGATTTCAAATATGCTCAGCAGGCGGTTCAGCTCGATTGTTTCGAGTACCTGCTGAAGCCGATCGACCATAACGCTCTGAAAGAGTGCGTGATTAAAGCGCTGGAGAAGGTGCGGGAAGCCGAGCAGCTGCAGGAGGTTCGTTCGACTTATGAGCTGTTTTACGAGCAGTGGAACAAGCAGCGTCCCGTCCTTATCGAGCGTCTGTGGCAGGACGTTTTGCATTACCGGCAATCGGCAGCGCCGAAGCAGCTGGACGTGGAGCTTCAAAATTACGGTCTTCCGATTTCAGCGGAAAGTCCGCTCCGGCTCGTGCTTATCAGCATCGAGCAGTGGAGACAGGAATGGTCCGCACGGGATGAAGAAATTATGACATACGGCGTAAAAAACGCGTCGGAGGAGCTGATTCTGCAAGACATGCCCGGGCATATCGTGCAGGACGGCAACGGCTTGATTTACGTTTTGTTTTACGGCGGGTTTGAAGAGGCGGAGGAGCTTTCCACCGACAAAGTGGAGGAGCGCTGCCGCGCATTTATTTTGCAGTGCAAGGAGTTTCTGAACTGTCATTTGTCCTGTTATATCGGCGAGCAGGCGATGGTCTGGCAAATCCGTTCATCCGCTGAGAGGCTGCTGGAGCTGGAGCGCATTAACCTCAGTCATACCTGCTCGGTGATCAAGGAGAAGGATAACAAGGCGCTGCCCGAATTCAGCGCTCCGCCGCAAGCTCGCTTCGCGGACTGGGAGCTGCTGCTGGAATCCGGCAAGCAAAGGGAGCTGTCCCTGCGAATCGACGAATGCTTCGATCAGCTGCAGGTATGCAAGATCGATTACACGTATATGGCCTCTTTTTATTACGGCTACATGGATATGCTCTTCCGCTGGCTGAACAAGAAATCCCTGCAAATTACCGAGGTTTTCACCAAGAGGGAATGGGAGGTCAACGAACAGGTCCTTAAATCGTTGACGAGGATGAGAGCCTGGACGCAGCAGCTGAGCCTTCAGGCGACGGAGTATGCGAGCCGGAACGGAAAGGATGTCTCTCAAGTTATAGGGAAGGTACAGCGGTACATGGAAGAGCATCTCGGGGAGGAGTTCAGCCGGGAGGAAATCGCGGAGCAGGTATTTTTGAACCCGGCTTACTTATCCAGGCTGTTCCGAAGGGAAACGGGCTTCTCGCTTACCGATTATCTGGTGCGGCTGAGGATCGACCGGGCAAGAATCGGGCTCGAAAAAACAAATGAACGGATCAGCGATATCGCATTGGCCGTCGGGTACGCGAACTTTTCTCATTTTTCCAAGCTGTTTAAGAAGATGACGGGCCTTACGCCGCAGGAATACCGGAAGAAATATCAGAATATTTCAAACGTAAAGTCACAAGACCGTTAATACGGTCACGGCGCCGACAGTTGTCGGCGTCTTTTTTTTATACAATAAAAGCAAGAAAACGCGTTGAAACGCTGACAAGAGGAGGAGGAAAGCGATGGCTAACCAAATCGCGGAAGCGGTTACAGCCGCAAAGGTGCCGCGTGTAAAAGCAATCGCAAAAGTAAAGCCGCAGCTGAACGTTTTCCGCAAATATTGGATGTTCTACGTGATGATGCTGCCTGCCATCGTGCTGCTGGTGGTGAATAATTATATTCCGATGTTCGGAATCATGATTGCCTTCAAAAACATCAATTACGCGGACGGCATACTGGGGAGCGAATGGAGCGGTCTGAGAAATTTCGAATATTTGTTCAAAACGTCGGACGCCTGGATTATTACCCGGAACACGCTGTTATATAATTCGGCGTTTATCGTCCTTAACCTGGTGTTCCCGCTCGCTTTCGCGATAATGCTGGGTGAAATCAAAAGCCGATTCGCAGCCAAGGTTCATCAGACGATTATGTTTCTCCCGTATTTCTTGTCGATGGTCGTGATCAGCTATCTCGTATTCGGCTTCATGAGCGACGAGCATGGCTATTTGAACAGCTCCCTGCTGCCGGCGTTTGGAATTGAACCGGTTCAGTGGTATTTCACCAAAGAGGTATGGCCCTATATCCTGCCGATCGTCAATACGTGGAAAAGCATGGGCTACTTCACCGTCATCTACATGGCTGCGATTATCGGCATCGACGACGAATATTACGAAGCCGCGACGATCGACGGAGCAAGCAAGTGGAAGCAGATGACCCGGATTACGGTTCCGCTCATCATGCCGGTCATCACCATTATGACGCTGCTGCAGATCGGCAAAATTTTCAATGCGGACTTCGGCTTGTTCTTCCAGGTGCCTAGGGAATCGGGCGTGCTGTTTCCGGTAACGAACGTCATCGATACTTATGTGTACCGGACCTTCCTTACGGTCGGAGACATCGGTTTATCGTCAGCGGCCGGACTGCTTCAGTCGGTTGTCGGATTTGCGCTTGTCTTCCTGTCGAATTGGGTTGTTCGGCGAATCAATAAAGAAAACGCCCTATTTTAGGAGGTGAACCAATGGAAGCAGCCCCGAAAGCACTGTCCGGCTCCAATCCGCAAAACAGGCTGTCCCTGCCGGCATCGCTGGGCATAAACGTGTTCTTTATCATCTATTCGCTTCTCTGCGTCATTCCATTGATTCTGATCGTGATGGTGTCCATTTCGGACGAAAGCACGGTAATCAAGGAAGGCTATCAATTTATTCCCTCCAAGCTGGATTTGGCCGCTTACCGCTTTCTGTTCGAGGATGCCACTCAAATAATCCGGTCCTACAGCATTTCGATCCTGGTGACGATCGCAGGTACGGCGCTTAGCCTGATCATCATGGCGCTGTATGCGTATCCGATATCGAGACAGGACTTTCCTCATGCCAAGTTCTTTACGTTTTTTGTCTTCTTCACCATGCTGTTCTCCGGCGGGCTTGTTCCCTGGTACCTGGTCTACGTGCGAATGCTTGAACTGAAAAATACGATGCTGGCGCTCATCATGCCGCTGCTTGTGGCCGCTTTCTTCGTGCTCATCATCCGCACGTTTTTCCAGACGACGATTCCGGCCGCGGTGGTGGAATCGGCGAAAATCGACGGGGCGGGCGAGCTGACCATATTCACAAAAATCGTGCTGCCGCTTTCCCTGCCGGTGCTGGCTACGGTTGCGCTCTTCCAGACGCTGACCTATTGGAACGATTGGTTCCTCAGCCTGGTGTTCATCACAAAGGATGCAAACATAACGGTGCAGTACCTGATGTACAAGACGATGCTGAACATTCAGTTTCTGTCGAACAACAGCACGGCTGCGGCCGCAATTACGGCGGCGGGAGGCACCTTCAAGTTTCCGAGCGAAACCGTACGGATGGCAATGGTGGTCGTAGGCATCGGTCCGATTATTTTTGCTTACCCATTTTTTCAAAAGTATTTTGTGAAAGGGCTTACCGTAGGCGCCGTGAAGGGCTGAGGCGGCATCGGCATATGGGCTGTAACCGGCGACGCCGGCCTAAGCATATAAAATCCAAATTTATTAGGGAGGTCCACCCGCTATGAAGCCAGTTAAACAAAAAAGAACGATGCTTCTGCTGCTGATGCTCGCTGCCGTACTCGTCGTTTCCGCCTGCTCCGGCAGTAAGGGCAATAACGGCGAGGAAACGGCAAACGGCAATTCTTCGTCGGACAAGCCTGCGGCAACGGATGGGGCAGCATCGGAGACGGATTTGAAGCCGTACAAGATTACGATGGTTTATCCGGGAGCCCCGCAAACGGATGAGAAAAAGGTCGAGGAAGCTCTTAACAAGCTGCTTACGGAGAAAATAAATGCAACGATTGATCTGATGCCGATTGATTGGGGTGCCTGGGACGATAAAATCAATTTGATGATCGCCTCGCGGGAGGAAGTCGACATCATCTTCACCGCCCAATGGAACGGGCATGCGAACAATGTGGCCAAAGGAGCGTTTATCGAGCTGGGCGAGTTGATCGAGCAATACGGCAAAGGAATTTTAGATTCGCTGGATCCCGCCTTTCTGGAGGGCGCCAAAATCAACGGCAAAAACTACGGCGTACCAACGAACAAGGAGCTGGCAGCGGCAGGAGGGATCGTCTACCGGAAGGATGTCACCGACGAGCTCGGCATCGATATGAGCCATGTAAAAACGCCGCAGGATCTTGATGCCGTATATGCGGCAGTGAAGGAAAAGCGTCCCGATCTGACGCCGCTGTATACGACAGGGGGCGTGTTTAACTCTCACTTCTTCGCCAATTACGACTTCCTGGGCGACTCCACCATTCCAGGAGCTATCCTGAAGGATCAGGACGGAACGAAGGTAATGCCTGTCGAGCAGATCGACCGGTACAAGGAGCTTGTTCAATTGACCCGCGATTACTTCAAGAAAGGATACATTAACGCAGACGCAGCGACGACTCAAGTATCCTCCTCCGACGCATGGAAAGCGGGCACCGTATTCTCTACGGTCGAACCGATGAAGCCGGGCAAGGATGCGGAAATTGCCAGCGCCGCAGGTTTGACGGGCAAGCTGGCCCAAATCATTATGACCGAAAAGACGGTTGCGACCTCGGAAACGGCAGGCTCGATGCTGGGCATCTCCTCCACCTCCAAGGATCCGGCCCGCGCGATGATGCTGATCAACCTGCTGCATACGGACAAAGAAATCAATAACCTGCTCAACTTCGGCATCGAAGGGGATCACTATACACGCAACGGTGAAATCATTTCCGCAACCGGAAATACTGCGAATTACAATCCGGGCTCGGCTTGGATGTTCGGCAGCCAGTTCCTCAACTATGTATGGGATACCGAGGATCCGGACAAATGGGCGAAGTTCAAGGAATTTAACGAGAACGCAAAGGTATCGCCCGCACTTGGCTTTGTTTTCAACAGCGAGCCGGTAAAAGCGGAAGTCGGCGCCATTGCCAACGTCATCCGCCAATATCAGCGCGCGCTGGAAAGCGGCTCCGTAGACGTAGAGAAGACCCTTGCGGAATATAAAGCGAAGCTGAAGGACGCCGGCGTCGAGAAAGTCGTAGCCGAGAAGCAAAAGCAGTTTGACGAGTTTCTGGCCGGCAAAAAATAACACGCTAAAACCCGCGCCTCCTTCCGGAGGAGCGGGTTTTTTGCATGAAAAATAAGAATTTATAAGTTTGGGCGTATCAATGTCTTATCTTTCATCGCGAAACGAGCATTTGCCGCCAAAGGACGGCGACAGCCGTTTACGCTTGCATCGAAGAGTAACGGAAGCGGGGAATGTTAACGGTTGCATTTTTGAACGGATATTCTACAATGAAACTATCGAAGATGCTGTTCATCTTAAGCGGGCGGGGAGGCAATCCGATGATGCGCCAAATGACGGGCAGGCTGTTTCAAGCAAGACCGCTGTTCCTGGCCTGTTTGCTGCTGTTATGCTCGTGCACGGGCAGCCAGGAAGATGAAGGCAGGAAGGCTCCGCCGGGCACAATCGAACAGCCGGGTAATGGAAAAGATGCTAACAAAGGATCCTCGGATGGAACAAAGACCGGGACCGGACAGCTGGAGCCTTACACGATCAAATTCGTATATACCGGAGCGACGCAGCCGGATGAGCAAGCGGTCGAGGAAGCGATGAACGATTATTTGGCGGACAAGCTGAACGCGAGGATCGATCTGATTCCGGTCGATTGGGGACCGTGGGGCGACAAAATCAACCTGATGATCGCCTCGCGTGAAAAGGTGGACATTATGTTTACGGCCCAATGGAACAAACATGCGGTGAATGTGTCGAAGGGGGCTTTTTTGCCGCTGGACGATCTGCTGGAGCAATACGGACAGGGCATTTTGCAGTCGCTGGATCCGGTATTTCTCGAAGGCTCCAGAATCGACGGCAAAAACTATGCGGTGCCGACGAATAAGGAAATAGCGGCCCAGGGAGGAATCGTCTACCGCTCCGATATTGCCGAGGAGCTGGGGATCGATATGTCGGCCGTGAAGTCGATCGGAGACCTGGACGGGGTATACCGGACGATCCTGGAGAAAAAGCCGGGCATGATTCCGATCTATATGAAGCTGGGCGAAACGTTTAATTCTCATTATTTGGGCAATTATGACGCCCTTGGCGATACTTCCATACCGGGAATTATTCTGAAGGACAGCGACGGAACGGAGATTAAGCCGGGCTACGAGGTCGAACGGTATGTGGAGACGTTGCAGATTACGCGGGATTATTATAAAAAGGGATATATAAATAAGGATGCGGCCACCAATCAAACGATGAACAATGCGGCGCTGCAGTCGGGCGAAGTATTCTCGATCACGTCCGCCTTGAAGCCGGGTAAAGCCGATGAATTGGCTATGCAAACGGGGCTGACGGGAAAGCTGGCGCAGCTGGAGCTGAGCGAGAAAACGATCGCGACCTCCGAGACGGCGGGGGCGATGCTTGGAATTTCCTCGACCTCTCAGGACCCCGCCAGGGCGATGATGTTCATCAATTTGCTGCATACCGACAAATATTTGAATAATCTGATCAACTACGGCATCGAAGGCAAGCATTACGTCAAAGTAACGGATACGGTCATCAGGCCGACCGCGCAGACGCCGCAATATAATCCCGGCACCAACTGGATGTTTGGCAATCAGTTTCTCAACTACGTCTGGGAAACCGAGGATCCGGACAAATGGAGCAGCTTTAAAGCGTTCAATCGGAATGCAAAGCTTTCGCCGGGGCTCGGCTTCGTATTCGACGGCGAAGCGGTCAAAGCCGAAATCGCTGCCGTCGTGAATGTGGACCGTCAATATCAGATTGCGCTGGAGACGGGCTCGGTGGACGTCGATAAAGTGCTGCCGGAGTATATCGAGAGGCTGAAGGCTGCCGGAATCGATAAAATCGTCGCGGAGAAGCAGAAGCAGTTCGACCGGTTTCTCGCTGACAAATAAACAAGCTTAGGGGTGCTGGCACGGCGTAAATCGCCGGGCGGCACCTTTCTTGCGTTAAGAAAAAGGACCGGATGCCGCAAAATAGGGGCCGTAAAGCAGGGAGGGCCCTTGCGGACGGGCAAGCGACTCGACCTAGGTCTAGTGCGAAAACCGCCGAAGGTCCGTTTTAGCTATTGTGAAATTGCTCTAAACTAAGTACATAAGCAAGCGAAGCATAACCGGCAAGGCGAAAACAAACGAATATTGAAAGGAGTGGAGTGAGGTCATGAACGGAAAAAGCGCATTAGGTGTGCTGCTGGTCATCGTTGGCGGCATCGCGGTACTTAAATTTTTGGGCATTCATTTCGGGGCGATTTTCGGATTTCTGCTTCCGTTCATTCTGATCGGCTTTGGTATTGTCGGTTGGATGAACAACAAGAAATGGATCGGTGGTATACTTACTGTAATCGGTGGGATGATGCTGCTTGGCAAGCTCGGGGGATTCGTCATGCTGCTGCTGGCGATCGGGCTGATCGTGGCGGGAGTAGCCCTTTTCAAAAAGGACAAACGCAGAGCTTACTAATAGCCGCGAGAGAATATAGATCGGAGGACATGGGATGAGCCTTATGAAACGAGTGCGCGACATCACTGTCGCTACATTAAACGAAAGACTTGAGAAGTCAGAAGATCCGGTAAGAATGATCGATCAGTTCCTCTGGTCGACGAGGGAAGATATCATTCAGGCTGAGAAGCTGTACCAGCAGTATGCGGCTCACAGCAATCACCTGAAAGTGCAATGGCTGCAGGCCGAGCAGCAGAAGGAACGCCGCGAGAGCCAGGCGCTGACGGCGCTGAAGGCAGGCGAGGAGCAGCTGGCGCGGATCGCCCTGCACGAGAAGGCAAGCTGTGAGGAGCGTTCGAATCAATACCGCGAGCTGTACGAGCAAAGCAGGCAAAACACGCTTGATCTTGAGGATCAGCTGCGGGAGATGCGAAGCGAATATCAGCAGGTGTATGACAAGCGCGAATATTATGCGGCCCGGATGGAATCGCTCCGGCTGCAGCAGCGCATGAACAGCCGCTTGAGCGGCGGCTTCGGCGAACAGGGCGTTCAGCCCGGCGCCGTATTCAGAAGGCTGGAAGACCGCATCAGCGGGCTCGAGCACGAAGCGAAAAGCCTGCGCGATATCCGCAGAATGGGCCAGGAATTCGTATCCGAAGCGGGCAATACCGTACAATCGGTTATAGAAAGAGAGCTTGAGCAATTGAAGCGCAAACTTGAGAAGGAAGGTTGGTCGTCTTGAAAAAACTGTATCGTTCCTCGCGAGACAAGAAGCTGTTCGGCCTTTGCGGCGGACTGGCGGAAATGTTTAACGTAGATGCGACACTGCTGAGAATATTGCTTATCGTCGTTACGATTTTCACGAGCGGAGCCGTTATCCTGATTTATATCATTGCCGGCCTGGTCGTTCCGAAGGAGCCGCCGTTATATTCGGGCTTTGGCCCTCAAAGCTATGGAGGGGGATATGGCGGGGGCTACAATCCCGGCTATGGACAGCCTGCGCAGCCGCAATTCGGCGGACCTTACAAAAACCCGCCGCAGGCGCCGGGAGCTTGGGGCAGCCCTCAGCCGGAAGCCGTGCACACGACTCCGTCCCAGTTCGACAGCATGATGGATGACCTGGAGAAGAAGGCGCTGCGCCGCGAAATCGAAGAACTGAAAGCTAAACTTGCCAAATACGAGAAGGGAGATTTTTAATATGGGAATTTTCAAACGCATGAAGGACATGACAAAAGCATCGGTTAATGAAGCATTGGACAAACTTGAGGATCCGATAGTCATGCTGAATCAATATCTTCGCGATATGGAATCCGAAATTCATCAGGCGGAAGTAACGGTTGCGAAGCAAATGGCGAACGAACGCCGCATGAAGCAGCGCCTGGATGAAGCGGCACGCAGCACGGCGGAACGCGAATCGAAGGCCGAGGCGGCACTGAGATCCGGCCACGAGGAGCTTGCTCGCAAGCTGCTGGAGGAAAAGCTGTATTTTGACCAGAAGACGAACGAGTACGCGGAGCTGCACGCCCAGGCAAAAACGCAGGCGGAAGAGCTTATGCAGCAGCTGCACGGCATGAAGGAAGAGTTCTACCAGCTGCGCAACAAGCGCAACGAGCTTGCTTCCCGGGCTCAGATTGCAAAAGCGCAAAAGCAAATGGCGCAAATTTCGTCTAACCATACGATCGACAGCGGTTCCGCATCGCGCGGCTTCTACCGCATGGAAGAAAAAATTATGCAAATGGAGGCGGAAGCCCAAGTGCTTCGCACGCCTTACTCGCACAGCGGCACGGCAAGCAGCTTTAATCCGGCTGACGCCGAAAAGCAGCTGAAGGTGGACGAACAGCTTCAAGCGCTTAAGAACAAGCTGAACGGCGGACCTTCGCTGACGAAGGTTTCGGAAGAAGAATAACATTTAACGCCAAAAGAAGCGGACCGCTATGCGGTCTGCTCTTCATGCGTTTGACCTTATATGAATACATACAAAGGGGAGAGCCGTATGGAACAAGGCAAGCCGGGTCATGAGCCGAATCATGCGGCCCGCAGACGGAATATTAACGAGACGATTTTGTGGCTGATCATTATCATAAGTTTGGTCGTCATTGTCCTGCAAGGGATCGGGTATGTAGAACTGTTCACGCTGCAAGGAAAATGGGCCGTCGTCGGGCTCTCGATCGTCGGTGCGGGTATGGCGGCTGCCGCTTTGAACGGCTATTTGCAAAACTCTCGTCTGAAGGAAGCGCTGAAGCGGCTGTCGGAGCAGCAGAGGAACCGCCGTTATGCGGTAACGCTCGACAACGGCGGGACTGCAGTCGACGAGGGCGGGGATCAAGTGCAGGCGGATCCGGAGTGGACCGAGAAGGTAAAGTTTACTGCGGTGATCGAGGAGCGGCAGCGCCTGGCGCGGGAGCTGCATGATGCGGTCAGTCAGCAGCTGTTCGCGATTTCGATGACGGCGACTGCCGTCAGCCGCACGATCGAAAGAGACTGGGAGCGGGCGAAGCGGCAGGTGCAGCTGATCGAGGAGATGGCGGCCGTCGCGCAGTCGGAAATGCGCGCTTTGCTGCTTCATTTAAGGCCGGTGCATCTGGACGGCAAAAGCCTGGGACAAGCTCTCTCGCTGCTGGTCGATGAGCTGAAGCAAAAGGTGCCGATGACGATTGTGCTGGAGGTCGACGAGACGATCGTGCTGCAGCCGCAGGCGGAGGACCATTTGTTCCGGATCGCGCAGGAGGCGCTGTCCAACACGCTTCGGCACTCGAAGGCGGAAAGAATGGAAATCAAGCTGGAGAGAAGCGGTAACCAAGCGCATATGAGCTTGACGGACAGCGGCATCGGCTTCGATCTGGAGGCGAAGAAGCAAACCTCTTACGGCCTCTTGACGATTGAGGAGCGGGTCATCGAGATGGGCGGCTCGCTGCAGATGAGATCGAAGGTCGGAGAAGGCACGGCGATTGAAATTTGGGTGCCGATGGATGGCATGGTGAAATAGACGGCGGGGCAACGCCATATAATAGATTATTTTCAGAATAAGGACGGTGTAAGGCAGTGGAAGGATTGGAGCTGGGTCAGCCGGTCAAGGTGCTGCTGGTTGACGATCACGAGATGGTGAGAATCGGGCTAGCGGCGGTGCTGGATACGGAAGAAGGAATCGAGGTTGTCGGAGAGGCAAGCAACGGGATGGACGGCATACGTTTGGCGCAGGCTTATAAGCCGGACGTTGTGCTCATGGATTTGGTCATGGACGGAATGGACGGGGTGGAGACGACGGCCAAGCTGCTGGAGCTGTATCCCGATTGCAAGGTCATCGTCCTTACAAGCTACCTGGATGACAGCAAGCTGTATCCGGTTATCGAAGCGGGCGCGTTCAGCTATTTGCTGAAAACCTCGCGCGCAACGGAAATCGCCGACGCGATCCGGGCCGCGGCGCGGGGGCAGTCGGTGCTGGAGTCGCAGGTGGCGGCCAAAATGATGAACCGTTTCCGCCAGCCGAAGCAGCAGGAGCAAGCACCGCTGCATGAGGACCTGACAGACCGCGAGATGGATGTACTCAAGCGCGTCGCGCAGGGTCTCTCCAATCAGGAAATTGCAGACCAGCTGTTTATTGGCGTCAAAACGGTTAAGTTTCATATTACGAATATTTTTAATAAGCTTGAGGTCGAGGACCGCACGCAGGCGGCCATCTATGCCCATAAACAGGGCATTGCGGATTAAGGCTGCTGTATGTTGGCTGGTTGGCAGCGATGTCAGCGCGAAAACCGCTCCAGCAGCGTGTCGTAGAGCTCTGTGGTCTGGTCGATCTGGAGGACTGGCAAGTCCGTCCGTTCGGAAGCAAGCGCGGCGGCTTCCGGCCACGCGGCGACGGCTATCGCATGGGAGCATTGCCGGAGCAGCTCCAGATCGGCTTCGGTGCGGAGCATGATGATTTTCGGGTAAGGCTCCGTCTTGAAGCCTTCGACCAGAATAACGTCGGCTTCCGCAAGCTGTCCGATGAGCTGCTGCAGGGTTTCGGGATGCTGCTTCAGGATGGCGGTCCGAGCGCTCGAGGTGATGGCCGTAAAGTCGGCCCCCGCCTCCTGGTGCTTCCAGGTGTCGGTTCCCGGCGTGTCCATTTGGAAATCATGCGCATCGCGCTTCACCGTTGCAACCTTATAGCCCGCTTGCTTGAAGCGTTCCGTTAACCGGCAAACCATCGTGGTTTTGCCGGTATTTTTGTATCCGACGATTTGGACAATCCATTGTCCTTGCGGTTCAGAAGATGGCATGTTCGGCTCCTTTGCCGTCAGGACGGCTTCTTTCGTTGCCAATAGTTTAACACAACATGTACAATGGATGCTTAAGGAGCCTGAAATAAGCTGAAGCTGCGGGAGTGAGTCGGATGGATAGCGGAAGGTATGAGGGATTAGGCGCGGATGGCGGGAACGGAAGCGGAGCGGGGAAGGGGGATGGAGCTATGGATACGATCGGCGCTGGCGAGAAGTGGACGGGGGACGGGGCCCTGGCGGAGCATAGCAAGGGAGCGATAAAGGCAGGGGACAGGTCTCTGGCGGGGAACGGCGCGGGAGAGATGAAGTCAGGGGATGAGCCCCTGGCGGCGAACAGTGCTGGAGTGATAAGGACAGGGGATGGGTCCCTGGCGGGGAACGGAGCGGAAGAGATGAAGACAGGGGATGGGCCCCTGGCGGGGAACGGAGCGGAAGAGATGAAGACAGGGGATGGGCCCCTGGCGGCGAACAGTGCTGGAGTGATAAGGACAGGGGATGGGCGTTTTGCGCGGAAGGCTGTGCCGGTGAGCGAGGCGCAGCAGAGAGTGCTTGATGCTGCGGACGGACAGCGGCTCGGGTGCGAGCTTGTGCCGCTGCGGGAGATCGGCGGCCGTAGGCTGGCGCAGTCGCTTGCCGCGACGAGCGACTGGCCGCCCTTCGCGCGCTCGGGCCTCGACGGCTATGCCGTGCGCGCCGCGGACGTCGCGCATGCGGCGCCGGATAACCCGGCGCAGCTGCGCGTCATTGCATCGGTCGCGGCGGGCAAGCTTGCCCCCGCGCCCGTGGTGCCCGGCACGGCCGCGCGCATTATGACGGGTGCGTCAGTGCCGGAGGGGGCGGACGCGGTCGTCATGCTCGAGCAGACCGCGGAAGCCTCTCCGGCCGACGGCACGGCGGCGGTGCTGGTCAAGCGCGCCGCCGTGCCCGGCCAGAACATTGCGCCCCGGGGCGAGGAATTCCGCCTCGGGGATGCATTGGCTCGGCCCGGCACGGTTCTGCGGCCGGGCCACGCTGCGGTGCTCGGCACCTTCGGCTATGCCGAGGTGCCGGTGCACAGGCAGCCGCGCGTAGCGGTGTTCGCGACCGGCAGCGAATTGCTGCCGGTCGAGGCGGCGCTCGCGCCGGGGCAGATCCGCGACAGCAACAGCTGTATGGTCGCGGCCATGGTGGAGCAGAGCGGCGCCATGCCGCTGCTGTGCGGCACCTTGCCTGACGAGCCGCTGGCGGTCGCGGCCGCTTTTGCGCGAGTATGGGACAGCGCGGATGTGATCGTCACGACCGGCGGCGTATCTGTCGGGGATTACGATGTCATGACCGACCTGATCCGTACGGTTAAAACCGGCGAGTGGCAGGGGATGAAAAAGGCTGCTGCAGCTGCTCAGCCGGACCGGCAGGACATGCAGGCGGAGGCAGTGAACGATGCGCCGACTGTACCGGAGAGGCAGCCGGGTGAAGCAGCGGGCCTTCAAACCGGGGAGATGCACGATATGCCGGCGTCACAGAATCCGCTGAAGGGTGAAGCCGGGGAGCAACCGGCCAAGGAACAACCGGCCAAGGAACAACCGGCAGACTGTCTCGTGCTGTTCGACCGGGTCGCCATGAGGCCGGGCAGTCCAACGTCCGCGGCGTTGCTTGACGGCAAGCTGCTGTTTGCCCTATCGGGCAATCCCGGAGCCTGCTTCGTAGGCTTCGAGCTATTTGTCCGTCCGGCGCTGCTTCGCCTGCAGGGAACGACGGAGGCGCTGCCCCAAACCGTAACGGCCGAGCTGCTTAACGATGTATCCAAGCCAAGTCCGCATACCCGTTACATTCGCACAAAGTTGATCAATAAAAAGGACGGCCGCCTGTATGCCGATCCGTTAGCCTTCAACAAGTCCAGTATGATGGCTTCGATCGCGGATTCCGACGGCTTGGCCGTAATTCCGTCAGGCTCGAGGGGCGCGGAAGCGGGCGAGCTGATCGAGGTTATTTTGATTCCATAACGTCTCTGGCATAGCGTAGTTCGTGTGGCCAAGTCTGACGAGTGCGCTGGAGTGCAGCATTCCGCTGCATTTCTTGCAGCAGAATGCTCCTAAACTAACTGCTTTCACGGTTAGCCTGCACTTTATGCAGCAGCTTAGCAAGCCGGTTCTTTTCATAAGGCCAAAATTCGATGATTGGGAGAGTTGGCGGCCGAAAGCGGACGATAGCTGCTGTAAAAAGTGCAGCAGAAGTTCATGAATGGTGACTCATGAAGGTCTTAGATGTATTAAGTGCAGCAGAAGTTCATGAATGGTGACTCATGTAAGGTCTTAGATGTATTAAGTGCAGCAGAGTTCATAAAAGGCGGCTTATGCAAGGTTTCTGCTGTATTTTATGCAGGGGACGCATACGGACTCGATGTTAGTCGGGAAATGTTTCAAGACAGCGCTTCTCCCGGTTGCGCGTCATTTTGTTGACGGAAGATTTACTTGGGCGTCCGGCAGGAGAACGCTTTCCGTTGGACGAATATTAGGAAAATACGGAATTTTCTTACTTCGAGCCTTGCAGCAGAAAGCACACAGCTGTCTGTTCGATAAACGATCCGCATTATGTTCAGATGTATCGATTCAAAATGATCCCGCAGTACGGAAGCGGCCGGCAGTCGTGCATCGATTCGTAATAGGCGGCATAGGGCAGAGGGGTCGGCACATGCAGCTGCAGCAGCTCGATTGTCTTTAGCCGGTCGCCGTAAGCAACAGCTTGCCGGACGGTATGAAGCAGGCCATCCGCTCCGAGCAGTAGCCGCTTCAGCCGCTGAACCTCAGCCGGCTCTAAAGGAGGCTGAGCTTGCTTGGCACAGGTGTTCCCGCAAGCCGGACGCTCCATTGCGCCTGTCAGCGAGTCAGAGGGCAGAGGGTTTTCGTTCCGGTCAGCGTCGCGACGGGCAGCATCGCAGCGGTTGACACCGACCGGATCGACCTGCCAGAGCAGGCCGCTCGCCTCCTTGCGGAGGCCGATTTTAGCGGCGTCCGGATCAATTTGCCAGAGCAGGCCGTTCGCCTCCCTGCGGAGCCCGATTTCAGCGGCGCCCGGATGGAGCAAGGCGTGCTCGACGGCCTCCCACAGCTCCGGCTTCAGTTGGCCGGCATGCCGGATAAACGCTGCTTCCAAGTCGTTCAGCAGATCAGACAGCGACCGGAGGCTGGCCACGATATCCGTCCTTTCATGGAGTTGCCTTCCAACGAGCTGGAGCAGTTGCCCGAGTCGGGATTGAGCCTCGCGGGTCGCAGCCAGCCATTCTGCAGCGCTGTCCGCCGCCAGCTTGAAACGGCGGCTGCCGGCCTGCATAAGCTCGGGAGCAAGGCGCGCTTCGCGGTCCCTGAAGGGAAAGCTGCCGTAAGAGGTTAAGGCTTGTACCGGAAAATAAGCCCTGGTCCGTTCCAAGCCGCGGATCGAGCGGATAGATGAGCTCATAGCGTTCAGCGCCTCCCATCAGCGGTTCTAAAAGACATCTATACCGCCAGCTTACAACGGCACGTTCGAAAAAGCTGGCGAAAGCTGTCAGCGCTAAGCAAATCCTTACTGCGCCTCACCTCTTCTTTTGACTGCAGCCTTAAACTTTTTCTTCGTATTCTGCGTCTCCTCCTTGATCCATACCGCCCTGACATCTCCCGAAACCCTCTGCAGCTCATGTATTCGCCTACAGGCAATGTGTATGGATGTATACCCGTTCAGAGAGAATAGGAGAGTGGTATTCATGTACATTCCGAGCAATAAACGCCCTGCCGCCAGGCGATTAACAAAACGGCAGAAAGAGCAGCGGACGAAGGCAGGCATATGGCTTGCCGTGTTCGTGATCGTAATCGGCGCCGCCTGGGGAATATGGGAAGCGAATAACGCTGCCGAGGAGCTCCCTGCTTCCGAAGCGCGGCTTCGGCATGATTTGCAGGTTTTATGGGAATGGAGCGACGAGCAGCTGAAGACAGGCTCTGAAAACGGCGCTTGGGCGATCCGATGGAATGCGACGGGTGGGGCAGGAACGATGGATAAGCTGTCCGCAAAACTGTTTACCGGCGAGGACGGAGAGTCTCTTGACAAAGTCGTGCAAAACGAAGGCAAAACGATCGCGGCACAGTCCGGGCAGCTGGGCGGACGGATATCGGTCAGTCTCCTGGAAACGGATGGAAGCTTGGAGCAGCTGATGCTGACCTTCGACTCGGCCGGCGGCGGCGCTTTAAATCGGAACGGCCTGCTAAAGGCGGCGGCAGCGATTTCGGAAGAGCTTACGGATGCCGGCGCCGATTTTACAAGCAGCCTGAAGGTTCAAGGGCTGGCGGCAAAAAAGAAGCCCGTGGAGGAGCTGATGAAACGCGCGAACGCAAAGCCGGTCGACCGCTATGAGGAAGACGGCACTGTCAGCGCCACGCTGTTCTCGGGCAAGCTGCGTTCATCCGTCGACACGGGGGGCGGAAAAATGGCGAATCTGCAGATTGCTCTGCATAAAGAGACAAATTCCGAGCAAACCGCATTGACGATCGGCATACCGGTAATTACCGGCGATTACAGCGCCGCTGCGGCCGAAAGCCGTTAGCGGCAAAGGCTCTGATCAGAAGAAATTACGATCGTTATTAGTAATTTTTATGAAAGGTTGAATAGCGAATTAGGGTTGGATATGCTAAACTACATAACATGTGAAGCTGCATTTCGCGAAAAAAATTCATAGGAAAGAATGAGGCAAATGACCTATAACCATAACCTTGATTCCGTCTCCGCAGAAGGCGCCGTTTATTACCTGTTCGGCGCGACAGGCGATTTGGCCCGGCGCAAGCTGTTCCCAGCCCTATTCAGTTTATATAAAGAAGGCAAGCTTTCGGAAAACTTTGCGGTAGTCGGCCTGGCCCGCCGTCCGCGCACGAACGAGCAGTTCCGCGAGGACCTGTACGAGTCGATCGTTGAATTTTGTCGGTACAAGGCGGACGATGCCGAGCTTTGGAACCGGTTCGCCGAGCATTTCGTTTATATGTCCCTGGACATTAACGATGTCGAGGGCTTCCGCGAGCTCAGCCGCTTAACGGCTCAGCTGGACGCGAAGTTCGCAATTCCGGGCAACCGTCTTTTCTATTTGGCGCTAGCTCCTTCCTTGTTCGGGCCGGTGTCGTTCAATTTGCGCGATGGAGGCCTGCTGGAATCCCCCGGCTGGCACCGCGTCGTGATCGAGAAGCCGTTCGGGTACGATCTTCCTTCGGCGCAGAAGCTGAACGAACAGATCAACCAAGTGTTCAAAGAAGAAGAGATTTACCGGATCGACCACTACCTGGGCAAGGAAATGGTCCAGAACATTCAGGTGATCCGCTTTGCGAATGCCTTCTTCGAACCGCTGTGGAACAACAACCATATCGCCAACGTTCAGATCACGCTGTCGGAAACGGTAGGCGTAGAGGACCGCGGCGGTTATTACGACAAATCGGGCGCGCTGCGCGATATGGGCCAGAACCATATGCTGCAAATGCTCACGATGATTGCGATGGAGCCGCCTAGCCGCCTGCACGGCGAAGATATCCGCGACGAGAAGGTGAAGGTTCTTCGCTCGCTTCGCAATTACACGTCCAGCGACGACGTCCGCACGAAGGTCGTGCGCGGCCAATATACCGAGGGCAGCCTGCGGGGCAAGGAGCTTCCCGGCTACCGACAGGAGGAATCCGTTAACGAGGAATCGACGACGGAAACTTATTTTGCGGCAAAAGTGTTTGTCGATAATTTCCGCTGGGCGGGCGTTCCGTTCTACATTCGAACGGGCAAGCGTCTTCCGGTCAAAACGACCGAGGTCGTAATCGAGTTTAAATCGATGCCGCAGAACGTGCTGTTCGCTCAGAAGCATGACTTGGGCCCGAACCTGCTCGTTATTCGCGTCAACCCGCTTGAAGGCATATATATTAAAGTGAATGCAAAAACGCCGGGAGAAAACAATTCCGTGCAGCCGGTTGCGATGGAGTTCTGCCAAAGCTGCCAAATCGGCATTAATACGCCGGAAGCGTACGAGCGCCTGATTCATGATGCGGCGCGCGGCGATTCCACATACTTCACGCGCTGGGACGAGGTTTCGCAGGCGTGGGCGTTCGTGGACCGCATCGCGCAGGCATGGCGCGAGGATAAGAGCGACCTGCAGCAGTATCCGGCAGGCTCGTGGGGACCAAAGGCGGCGGAAGAGCTGCTGCAAGAGGATGGCTTCCACTGGTGGCCGGTTAACGGCCAAGAGGAAGATAATGTGATTTGGGTATCGAACAGCGGCAAGTAAGCCGCTGTTTGTCCTGTTTAACGAAGGGAAGGCAAGCATGAGCCAATCATTACGTGAAGAAATCAAAGAGGAAGTAGACAAGCGGCGTACGTTCGCCATCATCTCCCACCCGGACGCAGGGAAAACGACCCTGACCGAGAAGCTCCTCCTGTTCGGGGGAGCCATTCGGCTTGCCGGGTCCGTTAAAGCTCGTAAAGCGAGCCGCCACGCGACCTCCGACTGGATGGAAATCGAGAAGCAGCGCGGCATTTCGGTTACGTCCAGCGTGATGCAGTTCGATTATCTGGGGCATCGGGTCAACATCCTGGATACGCCTGGTCACCAGGATTTCAGCGAAGATACGTACCGCACGCTGACCGCCGCGGACAGCGCGGTCATGCTGATCGACGTAGCCAAAGGCGTCGAGGCGCAGACGATCAAGCTGTTCCAGGTTTGCCGCAAGCGCGGTATTCCGATTTTTACGTTCATTAACAAGCTGGACCGCGAAGGTCAAAGTCCGTTCGAGCTCATGGAGGAGCTGGAGCGGGTGCTCGGCATCCGTTCGGTGCCGATGAACTGGCCGATCGGTATGGGCCGCGAGCTTTGCGGCGTGTATGACCGGATGAAAAACCAGGTGGAGCTGTTCCAGGGCAACGATCATTCGACGATCGAAGTGCGCAAGGTAGACGATTATAACGATCCGGTCATCCGCGAAATGGCAGGCGATTATTTGACCGATCAGCTGATCGGCGACTTGGAATTGCTTGACGTAGCAGGCGACCCATTCGATTTCGACAAGGTGCGCGCGGGCGAGCTGACGCCGGTGTTCTTCGGCAGCGCCGTGAACAATTTCGGGGTTCAGACGTTCCTCGAAAACTTCCTGCAGCTCGCCCCGAAGCCGACGTCGCGCGTCAGCACGACCGGCGTGGTCGAGCCGACGGACGAGAAGTTCAGCGGCTACGTATTCAAAATCCAGGCGAACATGAACCCGGCTCACCGCGACCGGATCGCGTTTCTCCGCATTTGCTCCGGCCGCTTCGAGCGCGGCATGAGCGTGCGGCACGTGCGCAACGGCAAGGACATCAAGCTGGCGCAGCCGCAGCAGTTTCTGGCGCAGGACCGCGACATCGTCGATACGGCTTATCCGGGCGATATTATCGGCTTGTTCGATCCGGGCATTTTCCGCATAGGAGATTCGCTGTCGCAGGGCTCGGAAATCGTATTCGATGAGCTGCCGACGTTCTCTCCTGAAATTTTCGCCAAGGTGACCGTGAAAAACGCGCTGAAGCATAAGCAGTATCAGAAGGGGATCGACCAGCTGACGGAGGAGGGCACGATCCAAGTGTTCCACTCCACGGGCAACTTTGACGAGACGATTCTCGGCGTTGTCGGGCATTTGCAGTTCGAGGTATTCGAGCACCGGATGAAGGCGGAATACGGCGTGGACATTCAGCTCCACCGGATGCAGTTCCAGTTCGCCCGCTGGATCGTCGACGACAAGATCGACCCGAGCAAATTCCGGATCAATACGACGCTCGTGAAGGATAAGAAGGGCAATTATGTCGTTCTGTTCGAGAATGAGTACGCGATGAGGACGGCCATGGACAAAAATCCGACGTCCAAGTTTTTGGAAACCGCTCCTTAAGGGCAGGGCCATTATAAATCAAACCCCCGGCATCCTCTGCTAAAGCGAAATCGCGCTTGCGGCAGGGGGTGCCTTTTGCATGCGGCGGGGCGGAAGGGTGCTAAATGATCATTTTGCCCGTATAATGAAGGGATAAATGAAGAATAGGTGGCTAAGCATTCATGAAAAAAATTATGTTTACCGGAGGCGGCTCGGCCGGGCATGTGACCGTCAACCTGGCGCTGATTCCCCGTTTTCTGGAGGAAGGCTGGTCGGTAGGCTACATAGGCTCGGAGGCCGGCATCGAGCGAAAGCTGATCGCCCCGATCTCCGAGGTCACGTATTACCCGATCTCGACCGGCAAGCTGAGAAGGTATATGGATATTCAAAATGTGAAGGATCCGTTCAAGGTGGTCAAAGGTCTTTTTCAAGCATACCGGCTGATCAAGTCGAATAAGCCTAACGTTATTTTCTCGAAGGGCGGCTTCGTATCCGTGCCTGTCGTAATCGGCGCCTGGCTCAATAAGGTACCGGTGCTGATTCACGAATCCGATTTGACGCCGGGGCTTGCGAACCGGATCTCGATTCCTTTTGCGACGGGCGTCTGCACGACCTTCCCGGAAACGGGAAGCATGCTGCGGGGGAACAAGAGCCGCCATGTAGGGGCGGTTGTTCGCGAAGAAGTCAGGAAAGGCGATGCCGAGCGCGGCAGAGCTTATTGCGGCTTTACGCGGAGCAAGCCCGTCATTCTTGTGATGGGCGGCAGCCTTGGCGCGCGGAAAATCAACCAAACGGTCAGGCAGGCGCTGACGAAGCTGACCAAGCAATTTCAGATCGTTCATTTATGCGGCAAAAACCAGGTGGATCCGTCGCTGAACATCTCCGGTTACAAGCAATTCGAGTATGTCAACGAAGAGCTGCCGGATGTGCTTGCGATGACCGATATCGTCGTGTCGCGCGCGGGCTCCAATTCGATCTACGAGTTTCTGGCGCTCAAGAAGCCGATGCTGCTTATTCCGCTTACGAAGGAGCAGAGCAGGGGAGACCAGATTTTAAATGCACAGTCGTTCGAGAAATCGGGATACTGCGAAGTGCTGTACGAGGAAAAGCTGACGGCGGATTCCCTTGTCCGGGAAGTGGAGCAGCTGTACGGGAAGCGGCAGGTCTATATCGATACGATGAGCCGCACGAAGGAAGCCAACGCGCTTGGCGCCGTGTACGATTGGATAATGGAAGTGGCGAAGAAATAGTCCGCGGATGCGGGCGATAGGAAGAGGGCTGTCTCGCTGAGACGGTCCTTTTTTTTCGGACGTTTATGGGCTTTTTACTAGACGCCAGCAGAAGATGAATTGGCTGTTGACGGTAAAACGGTTCCATGTCATAATGTACGCGTGTACATTGAATTCGGTGAAGGAACTTTTGCACCGGAAAATGGACCGTAATCCTATCAACGAAGATGAAGAAACATCAAAGAAAATAGCATAATGGGAGGCCTTTTACGATTAGCAGGAAAGAAGTGGCGAAGCTGGCCGGCGTCTCGGAAGCAACCGTGTCCAGGGTGCTCAACAACGTCGGTCCGATCAAGGAAGAGACGCGGGAGCGCGTGCTTCAGGCCGCGAAGGAGCTCGGTTACGTTCCGAATGCTCTCGCCCAGCAGTTTGCCAGGAGGAGAAGCGGGAATATCGGCGTCATTTTGCCGTTTGTGCCGAAGGTTCATTTGTTCTCCACCTACTATTTTTCGGAAATATTAAGCGGAATCGGAGAGTCTGCGAAGCGCTTCGGCTACGATTTGCTGCTTATTTTCAGGGAGCCGGACGGGGCGAGGGATTACGTGAAGCTGTTCCGTACGCAGAAGATCGATGCCTGCGTTATGCTGGGTTCGCAGGATGTGCCGGAGGAGCGGGCTGCGCTTGCGGAGCTAAAGCGGGAAGGCTACCCGTTCTGCCTCGTGAATCAGCGGTTCGAGGGCGAAGGGTTCGATACGGTCGATGCCGACCACGTGACCGGAAGCATGGAAGCGGTGCGCCATCTGCTTGAACAAGGGAAGCGGAGCATTGCCTTTGTGAACGGCCCGGAGCAGTATTCGAGCAGCGGGGACCGGCTGGAGGGCTACCGGGCGGCGCTGGCGGAGGCGGGCATTCCGTTCCGGCAGGAGCTCGTGTATGCCGGCAATTACAGCCGGAAAAGCGGCTACGAGCTCTCCGCGGATATGGCCGGCCCGATCCGGACGGGCACGATCGACGCGGTGTTCGCGGCGAACGACCGGATGGCGATCGGGCTTATGAACGGGCTGCGCGAGGCGGGACTGGAGCCCGGCCTGCATTATTCGCTGGTCGGCTACGACGATTCCGACGGCTCAAGGATTGTAAGCCCGAGGCTGTCGACGGTGGCGGTTCCTTTTTACGAAATGGGACGCCTTGCCGCGGCGAGGCTGCTTGATGCGGAGCAAAGGGAACAGGCGGAACCGGCCCCGCCGGGTACGCTCCCCGTGAGCTTTGTGCAAAGGGAAACATCATAATTTCAGGAGAGGCGGCTGTTCAATGGAGAAAGTAAGAGTAGGCATGGTTGGTTATAAGTTTATGGGGAAAGCGCACAGCAACGCTTATCGGGCGCTGCCAATGTTTTTCCCGGATTCGGTCAAGCCGGAAATGAAAGCGATTTGCGGACGCGATCCCGTCGGCCTGGAGCAGGCCCGCTCGCAATTCGGATGGGAGAGCTCGGAAACCGACTGGAAGAAGCTGATCGCGCGCGACGATATCGATTTGATCGACATTAATGCGCCGAGCGACGCGCATAAAGCGATTGCGATCGAAGCGGCGGCTGCCGGCAAGCATCTGTTCTGCGAAAAGCCGCTTGCGCTTACGCTGCAGGATTCCCGCGAAATGCTCGAGGCGGCCGAGAAAGCCGGCGTGAAGCATATGGTCGGCTTCAACTACCGTTTCGCACCGGCGGTTCAGCTGGCGAAGAAGCTCGTAGAAGACGGCCGCATCGGCAAAATCTATCATTTCCGCGCCGTGTTCCTGCAGGATTGGATCATCGATCCGAACTTCCCGCTTGTATGGCGGCTGCAGAAGGAAATTGCGGGCTCGGGCTCGCACGGCGATCTCGGCGCACATCTGATCGATATGGCGCGTTTCCTGGTCGGCGAATTTAACGAGGTCATCGGCATGAGCGAAACGTTCATCAAGGAACGCCCGATCGCTTCGGCTATGACCGGACTGAGCGCGAAGGGCAGCGACGATGCGCCGCGCGGCGAGGTAACGGTCGACGATGCGACTCTGTTCATGACACGCTTCGCAAACGGCGCTCTGGGAAGCTTCGAGGCGACTCGCTTCGCGGCAGGGCACCGCTGTACGAACGGCTTCGAAATTAACGGAAGCAAGGGCAGCATCAAGTTCGATTTCGAGCGGATGAACGAGCTGCAGGTTTATTTTACAGACGATGCCGAGGACGTTCAGGGCTTCCGCCGCGTGCTGGCGACGGATCCCGCGCATGCCTATATGGATGCCTGGTGGCCTGCAGGCCATACGATCGGCTACGAGCACACGTTTACGCACGAGGTGCATGAGCTGATGCAGGCGTTCGCGGAGGACCGCCAGCCGGTTCCGAACTTCGTAGACGGCGTGAAGTGCCAAGAGGTGCTGGAGGCGGTAGAACGCTCGATCGAGGAGCGCCGCTGGGTTGCGATCAGCGAATTGGCTTAATTGTTGTACAAGGAAGAGACCTACAATAGAGCGGTTGAGAGGCGGTTAAACGATGAAAAAGGCATTGATCGTATGGGGCGGCTGGGACGGCCATCAGCCTAAAGAGGTAGCCGAAATTTTTCGTCAGGTGCTGACCGCGGAGGATTTCGAGGTTGAAGTATCGGATACGCTCGAAGCTTTTGCCGATGCGGAAAAGCTGAAAGGGCTCGACCTTATCGTGCCGGTATGGACGATGGCGCGCATCGAGCAGAAGCTGGTGAATAACGTCTCCGAGGCCGTTCAAAGCGGCGTAGGACTGGCGGGCTGCCACGGCGGCATGTGCGACGCGTTCCGCGAAAACGTGGACTGGCAGTTTATGACGGGCGGACAGTGGGTCGCTCATCCGGGCAACGACGGTGTGGAATACACGGTGAACATTAACTATTCGTCAAGCCCGCTGACCGCGGGGATCGAGGATTTCACGGTGAAGTCCGAGCAGTACTACCTGCACGTCGACCCGGCCGTCGAGGTGCTTGCAACGACCCGGTTCCCGCTGACGCCGGGGCCGCATTCCCTGAACAAGGCGGTCGATATGCCGGTCGTATGGACGAAGCGCTGGGGCGTAGGCCGCGTGTATTACAACTCGCTCGGCCATCAGGCGAACATCATCGACATTCCGGTCGTGAAGGAGCTCATGCGCCGCGGCTTCCTGTGGTGCGCGGAAGGCAAGACGCTGGCCGCGGAAGCGGGCGCAGGAGCGGCTGCGTACAGCGGCATGGCGGATAATCAGCTGTAAAGAAAAGCACTTGAATTATAATCTACGTTATGGGACGAGGGACTGGCAGTCATGGAAAAAATAAAAGCAGGCATTATCGGTACCGGCAATATCAGCGGCATTTATTTTGAGAACGGCAATCGCTTCGATGCGCTTCAGGTCGTGGCTTGCGCCGATTTGGACGTCGAGCGCGCCAAGGCAAAGGGAGAGCAGTACGGCGTTCGCGGCTGCTCCGTGGACGAGCTTCTCGCCGATCCGGAAGTACAGCTGATCATCAATTTGACGATTCCTCAGGCTCATGCCTCCGTATGCTTGAGAGCGCTGGAAGCGGGCAAGCACGTTTACGTCGAGAAGCCGTTTGCGGTTACGCGCGAAGAGGCTCAAGAGGTGCTGGCGCTCGCCGAGAAGAAGGGCCTTCTCGTGGGCAGCGCGCCGGACACGTTCCTTGGCGGCGGCATCCAGACGAGCATTAAGCTGATTGAGGACGGCTGGATCGGCACGCCGATCGGCGCTACCGCGTTTATGGTAGGCGGCGGACATGAGTCCTGGCATCCGGCTCCCGAATTTTATTACCAGAAGGGCGGCGGCCCGATGTTCGATATGGGGCCGTACTATTTGACCGCGATGGTCGCCATGCTCGGTCCGATCGCGCGCGTGACGGGCTCGGCGCGGATTTCCTATCCGGAGAGAACGATTACGAGCCAGCCGAAATACGGCCAAAAGGTTGCGGTCGAGGTGCCTACGCATATCGCCGGCGTTATCGACTTCGCGTCCGGCCCGATCGGCACGCTGCTGACAAGCTTCGACGTGAAGGGCGGCTCTATGCTGCCTCGCATTGAGGTATACGGAAGCGCAGGTACGCTGCAGGTTCCGGATCCGAACACCTTCGGCGGCGGAATTAAAATTTGCCGTGCAGGCTCGAAGGAATGGTCGGATATTCCGCTTGCTTACGGCTATGCCGAGAACGCCCGCGGCGTCGGCGCGGCCGATATGGCCAAAGCGATCCAAACCGGCCGCAAACACCGCGCGAACGGCGAGCTGGCGTACCATGTGCTGGAGGCGATGCACGGCTTCCATGACGCCTCCGAGCAAGGCGTTCATTATGTGATGAAGAGCACCTGCGAGCGTCCGGCTCCTCTGCCGCTTGGCTTGCAGCCGTTCTGCCTGGATTAGGACGAAATAAAAAAACTGCCGGGAACGAAGGGGGACTGACCCTTGGCTTCCTTGGCAGTTTTTTTGTGTTCTTATCAGCTGTGCCTCCGGATAATGTTATCGGCCGTCCGAATGGCCAAGGCGACTGTGGTTAAGGTCTGATTCTCGGCTCCGATGTACGGCAATGCGCTGTTATCGGCGACATAGAGACCGGAAATGCCGCGGATTTGCCCGGACGTGTCGGCGACCGACGTGACAGGGTCGTTGCCGATGCGGCAGGTGCCGGAGTCATGGTGCAGATCGCCGAGCGGGGTGAGGCAAATGGCCGGATTGCCGTTTCGGGGGGCGAGACGAACGCCCGCATCTCTGGCAATGCGCCTTATTCCTTCCGTCATTTGGCCGACTACGTCCCAATCGCGCTCGCTGAAGGAGAAATGCACCTTGATTTCGGGGAAGCCAAACTCGTCTAATTTGTCCGGATTCAGTGTAATCCGGTTTTCGTAGCGGGGCTCCACTTTTCCGTAACCATAGAAGTTGACCAGCGTTTCACCGTTCAGCGGTCTTTCATAGGCGACAGGATACCAGTAGAACGCTTCTGGACCGGTCATCAGCACGGAGTATGGCGTTTCCGGCTTTTGAGGGATCATGATGTTCAGCGGTCCCCAAGGGATCGGGAAATCGGCCGTGCTGATGATTCCCGTCGCTTGCACGAAGGATTGATTCGTGAGGTAATGTCCAAGAGCCGGATGCCGGAAGCCCGAATTCAGCAGCAAGCGGGGCGTTTCAAAGGTGCTTGCGCTCAATACGACGGTTTTGGCTCTTAGCGTATAAGAGGTTTTATCCGGAGACATGACTTGCACGCCGGACACTTTTCCGTCCGTTTGAAGTACCTGTACGGCACGAGAATTGATTGCCAAATCATACGGTCTTTGATTCAGCGCTCTGGCGAGCAGAGATATCGAGCTCGTAAACATGTCAGTATGAATCTGTCCGAACGAATGGGGCACGATATCGGCTGCTACCGGAAGGGGGGCCGCCTTGGAATATCCGCGCATCCATAACCGCTCCAGTAAAATCTCCGTGAAGGTACTGCCTTCCGCAAAAGAATCCGTGACTTTCATAACCTCTTCCGCCACGCCATAGTAGCTTTCCATTTCACTGGCAGGTATCGGCCACTTCACCAGGTCGAATTCGTGCAGCCGTGGCGAAAAGGCATACCAGAATAAAGTTCGGCCCCCCAGTGCAAAAAGCTGCCTCGCTCCCGGATATTCGGGCAATGAACCCGGCAAAGGCTTGGATAAGTAACTAAAATAAGCGGTCAGCCTCTCCTGGTTCATCGTCGATAAATTTCGCGCATGCGTCGGAATGTACTGGTCCCCACGTTCAATGATTCCGATCCGTTTTCCTTCCCTCCTCCATTTCTCGCACAAACGCCATAGCACGGCTCCGCCGCCTGCCCCGGTGCCGATAATCAGAACATCGTATTCCCTCTGCGCCATCTGCTCGATCGGCGTCAGAGGAATCCAGTTATTAAGCGTCGGCCCCGGCGCAGCCTGACAAACCGGCAGTGCGCCGCCCATCGGCACTGCACCGGACATAGGCGATGAACCGCCCATCGGCACTGCACCGGACATCGGCTGTGCGCCCAACGAATCCGCCCTTGGCTCGATTCCGCCGTCAGCCGGCAAGGGGAACGGAAGCTTGACCGGCTGGCCGGCCAGAACCTGATCGGGATGCCCGACATGCGGATTAAGCGACAGGAGATCCTCAATGGACAGATGATTTTTGCCCGCAATGCTTCGGAGTGTTTCGTTGCTGCCGGAAATCCATATTTTCAAGTGCTCTCCCTCCAGTCCTGCTTGAGGTACGGTCAGCTATTCTATTCCTACTTTAATGCCGGGGAGGGGGCTTTATGCCTGATCGTAAGCCGGCCGGGCAAAAAAAGGAGCAGACCGGACATCCGGTCTGCTCCCTCGCGCGTAACTGCTATTGCAGCCAGGCGTCCACTTTATCCGCGTTTTGCTCGACCCAGGCTTTAGCCGCCGCTTCCGGCGTTTCGCCGTCCGCAATCCGGACCATAACCGCGGCCATATCGTCCGGCGTCCAGTTAAAGCTGTCCAGGAAGGAGTAGGCCTCCGGCTGATCCTCCTTTAAGCCTTGGCGGGCAATGGTGTGGATCTGCTCGTCGCCGCCGTAAACGTTTTTGGGATCCTCCAAATATTTCAGATCCATCTTGGCGAACATCCAGTGCGGCGTCCAGCCCGTCACGATAATCGGCTCTTTGTTCTCGTAAGCTTTCTCGAGCTGTGTCGTCATGGCGGCCGAGGAGCTTTCAAGCAGCGTCCAATCGCTGCGGAGCCCGTACTCGTCGAGCGCTTTTTCGGTAGACATCATGAGGCCGGCTCCCGGCTCGATGCCGATGATGGTGTGGTCGACCTGCTTGCCGGCTTCATCCGCCGCCAAATCCTCTATGCTTGCAAGATCCATGTAGGATGGCACGACAAGCCCGATCTTGGTGCCGTCAAGATTCGGCCCCAAATCCTCGTATTTGCCTTTATACTTCTCTGTATAGGAAGCATGCGTCGTCGGCAGCCAGGCGGCAACCATCGCATCGGCGCTGCCGTCGGAAATACCGGCCCACATCGGACCCGCATCAACCTGCAGCATCTCGACGCTGTAGCCCAGCTTCTGCTCGAGCACCTCTTTCACGACGAAGGTGCTGGCGATTTCCGAATCCCATGCGACATAGGCGAGCGTCAGCTTTTTGTCACCGGAGCCCTTTCCGCCAGCGTCCGGACTTGCACCTGCATCTGTTCTTCCTTTGCCTGCGCCGCAGCCTGCCAGAAGCGCAAAGGCCATCACCAATGCAGCAATAACGATATATTTGTTCCTTTTCAAAATCAATCACTCCTTAAACGTTAAAAGCCTGAACCTAAGCGGAAGCTTCGGTCACATCAGCTCGTTTTCGATTTGCGGATTACTTGTTGGGTCAGACGGTCCAAAATAATAGCCAAAATGACGATCGCGAGCCCGGCTTCAAAGCCGACTCCCGTGTTGCCCTGCGTAACCGCCCGATAAACGGAAGCGCCGACGCCCTGAGCTCCGATCATGGACGCGATGACAACCATCGATAACGACAGCATAATCGTCTGATTAATGCCGGCCATAATCGTCGGCAGCGCAATCGGGAGCTGCAGCTTGAAAAGCTTCTGTGCCGGTGTCGAGCCGAATGCGTCCGCCGCTTCCACGAGCTCGGAAGGCACCTGGCGGATGCCGAGGTTCGTCAGCCGGATCGTCGGCGGAATCGCAAATATAATGGAAGAGATGACGCCTGGAACGACGCCAAGCGAGAAAAAGGTGACCGCAGGCAGCAGATAGACGAAGGCGGGCATCGTCTGCATGAAATCGAGCACCGGCGTGACGATTTTCTGAATGCTGCGGCTTCCGGCGCATAAGATGCCGACTGGAATACCGATGACGACGGAGATGATAGCCGCCGTCAGCACGAGCGCCAGCGTCTGCATCGTCTGGCTCCATAAGCCCAGATTCTCGATAATCAGCAGGCCGATTAAAGTGAAGACGCCCATTTTCCATTTTCCGATCCGCCATGCCAGCGCGGCGAATGCGAGAATAACGACAACGGCAGGCAGCGCATTTAACGCCGTTTCCAAGCCGTCAACCGTTTCGCCTACGATCAGCTTAATGAAGCCGAACAGCGGGTCGAAGCTCGTTTCCAGCCACGCCTCCAGCCATTCGATCCAGTCCGCAAGCGGCAGCTTAGGCAGATTCATGGCGTTCACCTCCTGCTTCGGGCACGGCGTTTCCGGACAAGGCCGCAAGCACGGCGCCCTTGATGACGATTCCTTTTAACCGTCCGGCCTCATCGGTAATCGAAACGGGAACCCGGGTGCTGCTCATCGAATCGAACAATTCATGGAGCAGCGTGTCCGGTCCGGCCGTCGGAGCCTCCCGGTCCATCGCCTCCTCGAGCTTCAGCCCGTTCTTGATCGCATTCGACGCGTCGTCGGCCGTAATGACGCCGAGCAGTCGCATCGACTTATCGACCACGTAAAGGCTGGACACTCCGCGGTCCCGCATAAATTGAAGCGCGACGCGAGGGCCTTTCTCGAGCGTGATCGTCTCGGCCTTCACCATGACGTGGGATGCGGTCAGCACCTTGGACAGATCGACGTCCTCGACGAATCTTTCCACGTATTTGTTAGCCGGCTGCATCAGTATTTCTTCGGGCGAGCCGATTTGGACGATGCTGCCATCCTTCATTAAGGCGATCTGGTCGCCGATCCGTAATGCTTCGTTCAAATCGTGGGTAATAAACACGATCGTTTTTTTCATTTTGGACTGGAGCTCGAGCAGCTCATCCTGCATATCCTTGCGGATCAGCGGGTCAAGCGCGCTGAATGCCTCGTCCATCAGCAGCACATCGGGATCGTTCGCAAGTCCTCTTGCGAGTCCGACGCGCTGCTGCATGCCGCCGCTGAGCTGCTCCGGGTAGCTGTTCTCCCAGCCTTTTAAACCGACCAGCTCGAGCGATTGCATCGCCATTTCTCTGCGTTCTTTTTTCTTAACGCCCTGCACCTCGAGGCCGTACTCGATATTTTGAAGCACGGTGCGGTGCGGAAACAGCGCAAACTTTTGGAAAACCATGCCTACGTTTTTTCTTCTGAACTGCCGAAGCTGCTCGGGTGTCATGCGCAGCACGTCCTTGCCCTTGAACAGCACCTGGCCGAGCGTCGGCTCGATCAGCCGGTTCAGCAGACGCACGAGCGTCGACTTGCCGCTGCCGGACAAGCCCATAATGACGAAAATTTGACCTTCTTCAATCGTGAATTCGGCCTGGTTGACCCCAACCGTCAGCTTCGTGTCCGCGAAAATCTTTTCCTTCGACCATCCTTTATCCAGCAGCGGGATCGCCTTTTTCGGATCGGGTCCGAAAATTTTAGTTAGCCTCTTGGCCTCTATAATTGCCATGTTGTGCCCCCTTGTGGAATATTTCGACTCCCATAAGTCTAGATGGTTATGTTTGTAACGGTCAAAAGGCGTCAGCCACCGTATACTTTGTACAGTTTTAACTTTACGAACTTTATGTACCGTATTCTCCGGATAACTCCCTTTTTCGATCCAAAAGCATTCTTTACATCCGGACGGGCATTTGTTTACAATACTTGTGTAGCATGGATAGGCGGCAAGACACTCCTTGGGAGGAACGACATGAATGAACTGGAAGCCTTAACGGACGAGCAGCGGGCGAAGCTGCAGCAAGCACGAAGACGCGTGATCGAATCAATCGGCAAAAACATGGATTTATACGGCATTACGTTATCCATCGGCCATTTATATGGAAATATGTATTTTAACCGGGAGCCCGTCACCCTTGACGAAATGAGCGCAACGATGGGGATGAGCAAAACCTCGATGAGTACGGGTATGCGGACGCTTCACGATTTGAAAATGATCAATAAAGTGTGGGGCAAGGGCTCGCGCAAGGATTTATATGAGGTGGAGCCGGACTGGCACCAGAACTTCGCCGACTTCTTCAGCATTAAATGGCGGAAGGCGGTCGAGCAGAACATGAGCGCGTTGTCGCGTTCCCTTAAGGAGATCGGCTCGCTTAGGGAGCAGTATGCGGAAGATACCGCTTTTCTAGCGATACTGGATAACGACGAAAGTAAAATCTACGATGCGTTAAACTACTACAAATGGCTGGAGCGGCTGATCGATTCGTTCGAGACCGGGGACATTTACCGGTTCATACCGAAGGAAGAGTAAGCGGCGATGCATGCAAAATAAAGGCCTAGGCGCTTCCCGCGTTTAGGCCTTTGTTTATACCGGCGGCGGATGATTTCCGGGCGAGGGTTGTGGTAAGCTTATGGGTACAATAACAGGATAGGGGACGACCGATGGATGAGTGATCAACTTAGGCCTGGCTGCAATTCGTTAATCGTAATAAACGGGAAGCTCGTGCTTCCGGACGAAGTAAAGGATGCGGCCATAACGGTAATTGACGGCTTGATCGAAGCTTTGCCGGCGAATGAGGGACAGGTCGAAGAGTGGCTGAGCAGACACCCGGAGGCCAAAGTCATCGACGCGCAGGGCCGTTATGTGCTGCCGGGCATTATCGATATTCATTGCGACGCAATCGAGAAGGAGGTTCAGCCGCGGCCGAATACCCTGTTCCCGCTGGACATGGCTTTGCTGGAATTTGAGAGGAAGCTGCCGGTGCATGGCATTACGACAATGTACCATTCCTTGTCGCTCGGAGTCGGGCTCAGTCTGCGCGGCGATCATCTGCTGACCGGGATGGTCGACCATATTCGGGCTTATGGCCAAAGACGCGCGATGATACGCAACCGGATTCACCTTCGTTTCGAGGTGTCGCATCTGGCCGGATTGCCGATCGTCGAACGGTATTTGCGGGAAAAAACAATCGATTATTTATCCTTCATGGATCATTCCCCGGGGCAAGGACAATATCGCGAGCCGGGCTCCTTCGAGCGATATGTCATGAAAAATCAGGGCGTCAGCCTGGATGAAGTGCGTGTCATCGTCGAGGAGCTGATGGAGCGAAGGCAGCAGGTCGACGCGGACATGCTGTCGCGGCTGGGCAGGCTTGCTGCGGACAATGGCATCGCGATCGCTTCGCACGATGACGATTCAGCAGATAAAGCGGAGCAATCAGCGCGGCTAGGCGTATCCGTATGCGAATTCCCGATCAATCTGGAAACCGCAAGGCATGCGGCTTCGCTTGGACTCAGGGTATGCGTCGGGGCTCCGAACGTGGTGCGGGGCGTCTCGCATGACAAAAATTTGCGTGCGGTCGATGCGATCAAGGCGGGAGCCGCGGATATTTTATGCTCCGATTACCACCCGTCTTCGATGCTGGCCGCTGCCTTCAAGCTGTATGACGAAGGAACGGCCGATCTGCCGGAAGCGGTCAGGATGATCACGCTGAATCCCGCGCAGGCTCTAGGCGCAGATTCCGAGCTTGGCTCCATCGGGCTTGGCAAAGCGGCCGATCTTATTGTGGCAGACCGTTACGGCAGCCTCCCGTGGGTGACACAAACGATTGTAGGCGGGAAGCTCGTGTACAGCGCGGACGTGCGGTATTAAGTCGGATTTCCGGGTGTAGACTCGTGCAAATGCTTATAAAGAGAATCCACCATCCGGCTCTGCTCCGGTTCGGACGATTGCTGCCAGATCATTTCGAACAGCACGCCGAGTCCCGGAAGCGCACGTTCGTCGGCACCGACGGAGTCCTGGATCACTTCGGAAAGTTCCTGGGCCGAGTTGTCCTGGACGCGCATAACGATAGCTTGACGCAAATCAATAGTTTGCAATCTGTATGACCTCCTGCCGATATTCATTTTTTTGCTTACTTACTGTTCCCATGCGCCGCCCTTTTCATCCATGGATGCAGGGTGTGCTATACTTAGAAGATGACTGCGGCAATCATCCTGCAAGGAGGCTTTCGTAAATATGGCCAAAAAACAATACGCGATTATCGGCATGGGCCGCTTCGGCTCCAGCGTCGCCAAGTCGCTCACGGATATGGGCTTCGAGGTGCTGGCGATCGATTCGAGCGAGCAGCGCGTACAGGAAGTCGTCAATACGGTGACACACGCGGTGGCGGCGGATTCAACGGATGAAGAGGCGCTGCGTGCCCTTGGAATCCGAAACTTCGACGTCGTTGTCGTAGCGATCGGACAGGATATACAAGCAAGCATTCTGACTACGCTTATTCTGAAGGATCTCGGCGTGAAGACGCTGATCGTCAAGGCTCAAAACGAGCTGCACGGCAAGGTCGTTCACAAAATCGGCGCGGATAAAGTCGTGTTTCCGGAGCGGGACATGGGCCTCAGGGTCGCGCATCATCTCGTTTCGCCGAACATCCTTGATTACATCGAAATTTCCGATGATTACAGCATCATCGAGATTAAAGCGCCCGAGCGGATGGTGGGCAAAAGTTTGAAGCAATTGGACATTCGGGCCAAATATAAATGCAATGTAATGGCGATTAAATCGGGCGCACATATGAATATCGCCCCGTATGCGGACGATCTGATCGGAAGTGACGACGTCATTGTTATCGTAGGAAAAAACTCGGACTTAAATAATCTTGAAATCGCTTATTCGGAAGGTTAACGGCAATGATAAATGAAAAATTCGATTCCGTGCTGTCTTCGGTTCAAAATGACAGAGTCAAGCAGTGGGCATCGCTGCTGGACAAAAAATTCCGCGACCGTTCCGGCCAATTTCTGATCGAGGGCGTACATCTCGTGCTTGAGGCGTTGAAGGGCGGAGCGGGCGTGACGACGATCGTCTATGACGCGGAGCGCGGCCTTCCGGCCGAGCTTAAGCAAGAGCGGGCAGCCGGTATCGCGGTATCGGGCCCCGAATGGGTGCAGGCGTCGCCGGCCGTCATGAGCAAATGCACGGGCACGGATACGCCGCCGCCCGTCTTCGCGGTGCTGCCGAAGCTGAAGACGGACCGGTCGGCTTTGTTCCGGGACGGCGGAATCGTCGTCGTGCTGGACGGCGTCCGCGATCCCGGGAACGCGGGCACGATCATCCGCAGCGCGGATGCGGTCGGCGCTGACGCGGTTGTGCTCGGCAAGGGCTGCGTCGATCTGTATAACCCGAAGAC
Source organism: Paenibacillus vietnamensis (assembly GCF_020169515.1). GTDB lineage: Bacteria > Bacillota > Bacilli > Paenibacillales > Paenibacillaceae > Pristimantibacillus > Pristimantibacillus vietnamensis. Next base: position 37,034 of record NZ_JAHMHW010000017.1, read on the forward strand.
AGTGCGGTCGACGATGGGCTCCCTGTTCCATCTGCCGATTGTCGAAGCGGATCTGGCGGAGCTGCTGCCGGAGGCGAAGGTGGAGAGTGTGAAGCTGGTCGGAACAAGCCTTCAAGCGCAGCATACCTGCTACGGCTATGATTGGACCCAGAGCACCTGGCTGCTGCTCGGCAACGAGTCGGAGGGCTTGTCGCAAGCCGTCAGGGAGCAGGTCGACGAATCGGTCATTATCCCGATGATCGGACAGGCGGAGTCGCTGAACGTGGCGATGGCGGGGACGGTGCTGCTGTATGAGGCTTTGCGGCAGCGGCGGTTTAGCAGGTAATAGGCAAGTCGTCTATGAGTTTTAAGTTACTTTAGGCAAAACAAAATTAGTCCTGATCGTCAAGCCAGTCTTGACTGATCAGGACTTTTTTGTTTGTGACCGATATAATCCGCTGTGCGAATCGCCAAAGCGATTTACGAAAAGGTACGGACCTATAATTTCGTCCCAGACTCCGCTATTTTTGTAGTCTGGGCAGTCCTTCTCCATGTTTACTCATAATAAATAGCGTCATAAGGAAACTCCAGCTTTTTTGTTCTGTACTCCTTCGGTGTCATCGCCATATATTCCCGAAATACTTTGCCGAAGTAGCTCGGACTATCAAAGCCGCATTGTTGGCCGATCAGCTGAACGGGCAGATCCGTTGTCCGGAGCAAGGTAATGGCGGCTTCAACCCTTCGGTTTCGCAAGTAAGCCAGAGGCGAGGTGTGTTCCAGTCTCTGAAATAGTCTGCATAAATGATGTTTGTTAATCCCGCAATGCTCGGCTAATAGATCTAACGTAATCGGACGGTTATAATGCTCTTTCATGAACCGTTTTGCCTTTTCAATCATCGGCTTGGCGCTTTCCCCGCCAAGATGATTGCTCGTTCGGACCAGCGTCACCATCCACTCGTACACTTGAACGGATAGCTGGAATTTGTCGGTGACCTTCTCTTCCGAAATCATACGCAGGATGCTCCAGAAACTGGAGAGCAGGGGGGAGTCAAGCTCTCTGCGAATAATAGGCCCCTCCTGGGCGATGACATGATCCCAGATTCGGTTTGCTTCTTCCCCTCGTATGTTTAGCCAGATGAATTCCCAAGGCTCCTCCGTATTGCGGAAGTAATAACGGTGTTGGCTCGGAACTTTTACAAGAAAGCCCGTTCCCTTTGGCAGGGGGAAGAGCTGCTGCTCGTATTCAAGATAGCCTTGACCGCTGAGCGTATATTGAAAAATGACATGTCCGATATCGGGACGGGCGTCACCCGAGAAGCTGTAAGCCGGATTGTCAATTTTATGGTATCCAATGGAATCTAGCGTTAATATGGAGCGGTCATCGTTACGAAATGCATAGGAAACGGGTCTAAACATGAACCTATATCACCAATCTCTCTATTTTAAAAAGTCAATTTTGTTATAGTATATATCATAACTTTAATAATGTCCTTCAAGTAACAGATGCAACGGATCAAATTGTCATATGATATGCTAAAATAGATTCGTACTTATAGTTAACACACTTACAGGAGGTCATCCAAAACGATGCTGTTGGAACCAAAATCGAAGCTGGTCATGATCGGCGACTCCATTACGGACTGCGAACGGGCTAGACCTTACGGGGAAGGACTTTTTGGGGCAATCGGGAAAGGATATGTTTCGCTAGTGGATGCGCTGCTGACGGCGGCTTATCCGGAGCTCGGAATCCGCGTTGTGAATATGGGAACGAGCGGAAATACGGTGCGTGATCTGTCGGCGCGCTGGCAATCGGATGTGCTGGATCTGAAACCGGACTGGCTGTCGGTCATGATCGGCATCAACGATGTCTGGCGGCAATATGATCTGCCGGCGCAGACCGAGCAGCATGTCTATATCGAAGAGTATGAACAAACGCTGGAGCAGCTGATCGCACGCACGAGGCCTCAATTGCAAGGGCTTGTGCTGATGACTCCGTTCTATATCGAGCCGAATGGGGCGGATCCGATGCGCAGCACGATGGATCAATACGGCAAGGTCGTCAAAAGCTTGGCTGCCAAGTATGACGCCCGGTTCGTCGATACCCAGGCTGCCTTTAACCGGGTTATGGCTCATATTTATCCGGCAACTCTAGCTTGGGACCGCGTACATCCGAACATGGCGGGACATGCCGTACTCGCGCGCGCTTTCCTGCAAGCGGTCGGATATGATTATAATCGCGGGGCAGAACATTAATCCGGTCAATTTTAAACTAGACAAATATGGAGCCCTGATCGTCAAGACAGTCTTGATGGATCAGGGCTTTTTGTATGATAGGTTTTCAATAATGAATTTTTCTAAATTGGTTAGGACTGAGCTGCTCATGCTTTTTGAAGACGGAGCAGAAGTAGTTGGCATCCTCAAATCCGGACAAACAGGCAATTTCCTTCACTTGCATTTGGGGATTCTGCAGGAGAAGCTCCTTGCTTTTCTTGATTCTGATGGAATTGATATATTGGAAAATTCGAATATTGGTTGTTTTTTTAAACAAGTTACATAAATGATGCGGCGTAACCCCGGTGACCTCGGCCAGGCTTTCCAGAGAGAGAGGACGGTTGTAATTCTGTTCAATATAATCGAACAAAGGCTTGAGCTTGAAATTCAGGCTGGTGGCGCTATTGTTCGGGAGCTCGGACGTATACTGCACGATATCCGTAAGCAGGGCGTAAATCACGCTGGAGCATTGAATCCCCTTGAGTGCGCTGTCCGATTGTCCGATATCCAGAACGTTATGAATTCTGGCCAACAGAATATCAGGCCGGGACACGTAATAAACGCCTGATGCCGCGATACCGGCAGAACGCTTCAAGAAGGCATCGACCTGATGGCCGTCAAAGACGACCCAGTCCACGATCCAGGAAGAGCTTACGGCATAATATTCATGAGCGGTTCCCTTGAACAAGAGCATGGCCATTCCTTCTTTCACCCGATAGGCTTTTCCGTCAAGCAGCACCTCTCCTTCGCCTTCTACGCACTGAATCCACTGATACAAGTATCCATTGGGGCGTACGACATGCTCCTGATTCCAATGCTGTCCGGCATTTACCAGAAAATAGGGAAGCTCCTTATCCGACTCCGTAATAAGCGGAATGTATCTTTTTGTCATCGAGATCACCTTAATATTTTAATATTATGCTTAAAATCATTAGATTGTTGGCTTTTTTCATGGGAGCTACAATTAACAATATAACAATAGAATAAATTTGTCGATCGACGTCGACGACGATTCAACGCCGGATAACCTGCAATTTTTAAATCAAAAAAGCGGAGCCGAACATGTTCGGTTCCGCTTTCTATATCTAGAACGTTAGATGACCATCGTTATTTCCCCAGAAATGCAGCTTGCAATTCCGCAATGTCAAACTTCTTCATCTTCATGAACGACTGTGTGACCCGATTACGCTGCTCGGGCGTGCCCTTGGACATCATTTCATCCAGTACTGCGGGGGAAATCTGCCAGGAAACACCGTATTTGTCTTTCAGCCAGCCGCATTGTTCAGCCTCGGGTAAATAGGAAAGCTTTTCCCAGTAGTAGTCAATTTCCTCCTGCGTCTCACAATGGATCAATAGAGAAATAGCCTCGTTGAATTGGAATGCGTGTTCCAAAGGGCTGTCCATTGCCGTAAACCAGGTGTTCTCCAGCATGAAGTCGCTGAACATAACGAGCTTTTCATTGTCAGATTCCGGGCTTGGGGGATAATGGACGAGAGCGCCGGGTTCGGTATTTCGGAACACCGAAAGATAGAACTCGCGTGCCTTTTCGGCTTTGCCGCAATTGCTGCCCACGAACAACAAGGAGGGAATAATGGCAGGACGCGGTTCTCCGTCCGGATTCGTCAGAATGAGCTGCCAGGAGACGCCGAACTTGTCCTGGATCCAGCCATAACGTTCGCTGAATGGATACTTATCAAGCGCCATTAATGCGGTTCCGCCATCAGATAGCTTATTCCACACCTCATCAATCATTTCTCTTGCGTTCTTTTCCCGGGACGGATCGAAATTAACCATAAACGAAATCGAAGGATTGAGCTTAAATATCGGCCCTGCAGAGATGGACATAAACGGATGTCCCCACACGTTGAACGACACGAGATCGCAATCACCGGAGGGCGTATCGTGTAAGGTTGTCGCGCTTGTGATTTTGGAATCCGGGAATACGGAGCAATAGAACTCCGCGGCTTCTTTCGCTTCCTTATCAAACCATAAATGCGGGGTGATGGGGTGCTTAAGGCCAATCTTGGCATCACTCATGTTATTTCCTCCTTTGGAAGTGGCTTACCTTCTTTGATTTTATCATATGGATGGATAGGACATTTCTTTTAGATTGCTAGTATGGTAACAAAAAAAGTACTAGATGAATCGCCGGGCAGTCCTGCGCAAAAGGGAAGCCGGCGATATACGTTTCCTATGATTCGGGAAGCTTCATTTTTGCTTCTACTGTTTAATAATGAAGCTGCCGCATAAATATCCCGTCGAATCGGGCGCAAATGTCAAAAGTGACCGGGATAATCAATATTCATGGTTTACCGATCCGAGGACGAAAGGGTAATATGAGCACAGTTTCCCGTACATGGAGTCCCCAAAAACACTAAGGAGGTTCAATGCTGGGAGGTGAAAATTTTTCTAATGGAAAGCGCCTTGATATGGAAACGCTTTCTTATAATTTTACAATCGTGCTTCTGTAATAGTTGGAACCGGAAACAGATTTGAAGGGGGGAGAAATTTAGATACATCAGGTCCAGTCACGAGTATGTCATAAAGTGAAAAATCGTGAGGAGTGAGTTCATGGTCATGGGTACAAAAGCTGTATCCCCTATGAAATCGATTTGCGCAATTTTATTGACTTTTCTAATGGTTTTTTCAGTGGCAATCCCGTTTGCACCGAGTTATGCGGATGCCTCGAGCACCTTGCCGGCCCGTCAGGCGGAGTATCTGAAACGTGGTTTGGTTGCGGTCCTGACAGATAACGGCGTCTTCCTGAGCTGGCGCTATTTGAATACGGATCCCGATGAGATCGCTTTCAACGTTTATAAAAACGGAAATAAGGTAAATGCGGCGCCAATTAGCGATTCTACGAATTATGTAGATTCGACCGGAGCGGATAGCTCCCTATACCAGATTTCAACCGTTATAGCCGGTAAAGAAGAAATGCAGCCGGAGACGGTTTCGGTCTGGCATAACGATTATTTGCCCATTCCGCTGGATAAGCCGGCCGACGCAAGAACGAAGGACGGCGGCACCTACTCCTACATAGCCAGTGACGCATCCGTGGCGGATGTGGACGGCGACGGGGAGTATGAAATCGTCTTTCTGTGGAACCCGAGCAACGCGAAGGACAATTCCCATGCCGGTTATACTGGCAATGTGTATATCGAAGCGATTGAGCTCGATGGAACAAAGCTTTGGCGAATCGACCTGGGCGTCAACATCCGCGCAGGGGCGCATTATACGGCGTTTATGGTGTACGACATGGACGGCGACGGCAAAGCCGAAGTCGTCGTCAAAACGGCGGACGGCACGAAGGATGGCAAAGGCCAAGTGATCGGCGACGGCACCAAGGATTACCGCAACGACAGCGGCTATATTCTGTCGGGACCGGAATACCTCACGCTGTTCGACGGCGAAACCGGTGCAGCCGTTTCCACCGTGAATTACGATCCTCCAAGAGGCGACGTAAGCGCGTGGGGCGACGGTTACGGCAACCGGGTGGACCGCTTCTTGGCTGCCATCGCTTACTTGGACGGTGAGAAGCCTAGCGTTGTGATGACTCGCGGCTATTATACGCGCACCGTGCTGGCTGCCTTTGACTATGTTGGCGGCGAGCTGGTGAAGCGTTGGACATTCGATTCGGATGTAGCCGGCGAACAGTATGAAGGACAAGGCAACCACGGGCTCAGCGTACTGGATGTCGACGCTGACGGAAAAGATGAAATTATGTACGGCGCCTTGGCAATCGACGACGACGGAACCGTCTTGTACAGCACCGGACTCGGCCACGGCGATGCGATGCATGCCGGCAAGCTGGACCCGAACCGGGAAGGCTACCAGGTTGTAAGCGTGCATGAACATACGAACGCCGAATACGGTATTGAGATGCGCGATGCCGCAACGGGCGAAATCATCTGGGGCGAGTATACGGGCATAGACACCGGACGCGGCATGTCGGCGGATATCGATCCGAATTACCCGGGCTACGAATCATGGGCCTCCACCATTGTCGACGGCCAAATGGAACCCGTTACCCGAGTCTATTCGTCGACCGGCGAAGTGATTTATGAAGGGGCCGAAGCTCCGAAGAGCGCGAACTTTGCGATCTGGTGGGACGGAGACCTTCAGCGCGAGCTGTTCGATCATCAATGGGACAACAGCGCAGCGAAAGGGATTCCGCTCGTATACAAGTGGGATTATGAAAACAAGAAGCTGAATGAAATCTTCAGAGCGACAGGCACTTTGACCAACAATCATACGAAAGGAAATCCGGCGCTTCAGGCGGATATTCTCGGAGACTGGCGCGAAGAAATCCTGCTGCGGAGTGAAGACAGCACTGAATACAGGCTGTATACGACGACAATTCCTACGGCTTACCGGATTCCGACACTGATGCAGGATCCTGTATACCGTCTGGGCGTGGCTTGGCAGAACGTTGGCTACAACCAGCCTCCGCACACGAGTTTTTATATCGGCACGGAAGCGACGGCGTTCCCTAAAGCGGATCTCGCTCTCACCGGCGGACCCGAAGCGCTGGAGCAAAAGTATCATTTTGATTTCGGTACGGAAACGGCTGCGAATACTACCGCTGTACAGAACACGCTTTATACGGCAGAAACGGGATACGGGTTTGACAACGTAACCGGCATCAACGTAGGCGCAAGCAACGTTACCCTGCCGGCAAACGCCAAATTCGCAGTAGACCTTCCGAATGCCAATTATAAAGTGACGGTCAAGCTCGGCGATGATGCGCAGGATGGAAGCGTGGGCGTCAAATCCGAATTCGTTCAAAAATTGGCTGTGACCAATGTGACGAAGGGCGCGCCTCTGGTTTATTCCTACGACATCGCGCTGGTAGACGGTCAGCTGGAATTTGATTTCTCCGGCACGGCTATTCATGTCCAGGAAATCATCATTGAGAAGTATCCGGATAAAACGCCGGGCATCTCGAAGACGATCTATATGGCCGGCGATTCGACGATGCAGTCTTACAGCGCCATGCAAGCTCCGCAGCAAGGCTGGGGCCAGCAGTTCGGCCGTTATTTCTCGGATGGCGTCGTGGTCGAAAACCATTCGATCGGCGGCAGAAGCAGCAAATCCTTTATGGTCGACGGCCGATTGGATACGGTACTGCGCGAGATCAAGCCGGGAGATTTCTTCTTCATCTCCTTTGGACATAACGATGCCAGCGCAGGCATTCCGGAACGTTATGCGTCTCCGGAGGATTACAAAACGTATTTGGCCCGCTACGTGAACGGCGCCAAACAGCGCGGCGCGACGCCTGTGCTGCTGACGCCGGTAGGACGCCGGGATTTCAATCTCATTACCCAGGAATTTAACGTAAGCTTCCCTGAATATGTACAGGCTGCCAAGGAAGTGGCGGAGGAGCTTGACGTGGAGCTGATCGATTTGAGCCAGCTCAGCATCGCGCATTACAACAAAGTAGGCCTGGCCGCTACGGAGAAGATTTTCCTGTACGCGTATCCCGGCCAATATCCGAAATACCCGAACGGCATTAACGACAACACGCATTTCAGCGATTTCGGTGCGCGGGCCATTGCCGGATTGGTTGCGGGAGCGGTTAAAGACCTGAATGTAAGCATTTCGCCGTTCGTCATCGACCCGGACGTCGCCGAACCGGAGCCGGAACCGGAGAGCCAGCTCTATGAGGAGAACTTCGAGGGCGATCCTGCCGCCATTCAATACGCAATGGTGAACGCTACAGGTATTGGCGGAACGATGACGGGAACGGTTGTGGAGCAAAACGGCAACAAGCTGCTGAACGTTGTCGGCTCAGGATCCGGTAATCGTGCGAAAGTGTTTCGTATGTTCGATGCGGTTAACGGCGATATTGTCAAAGTGAAATTCGACTGGAATACGGGCAATGTGGGCGCGTTCCCATCGGAAGGACATTTGTCGCTGCAAGACGCGAACGAGAACTTGATATTGACCCTGTATACGACCAGCGGCACCAACACGCGAATCGGTTATTTCCCGGGTCATTATGCTCCTGACTACGGTACGGGCAGCACGGCCATTCCTGGCGGAATTGCCACAAACATCACGAAAAACCAGTGGGTCAACGTGGATGCGACGATTAACTTTGCCGAGAAGAAGATCGACTTGACCTTGACGAGCTTGGCTAACCCAAGCGTCACGCAGACGATCGAGGATATTCCGATGAGCGCAGGCACCGCTTATGCCGATAACGTTAGAGCGATGCGCTTCCTGGGGACGAGAAAGGGCGGCGGCGGCACGCTCAGTTGGACAACCCAGATCGATAACGTACGCATCGAAGGCACGAAGCTTCCGCCGGCTTCAGGCGATCAGACCGCATTGATTGCGCTGCATGACGAGTTGAAGGCGCTCGATCTGTCGGCCTATACCGATCAATCGAAAGCGGTGCTGAACAAAGCTTTGGCGGCTGCCGAGGCGCTGATCGGTACGGAAGCCACTCAGGCTCAGGTGGACCATGTGTTCAACATGCTGACGGTTGCGAAGGAATCGCTGACAAGCGTACCAGCAGGCGATATAAGCGAATACAAATTTGATTTTGGCTCCGGAAACGCAGCTGATGGTTATACCAAGGTTGTCGCTAATCGAGCTTACGTAGAAGGAAACGGCTACGGGTTTGCCGATACCTCGCTTGTAGAGGATGAAAACCGCGAAACCGGAAATGCGCTTACGGAGGACTTCACCCGCTTGAGCGGAACCTCCTTCCTGGTGGAAATGAAGCCGGCCAATTACCGCGTAACGATGACGATTGGCGATGCGCAGGAAGCCACGAATGCAGGTGTTACGGTAGAGCAAATGACCAAATTGCCGGTTACAACCGTACCGGCCGGCGAATTCAAGGAAATCACGTATGACATTGCTCTCATTGACGGTGCATTTAACTTTGACTTTTCGGGCAACACGCCGAAAATCAACGCTTTGAAGATTGAACGTCTGTCTGGAAACGGTACGGGCGAAAAACCGGTTATTTATTTGGCGAGCGATTCCACGGTGGCCAATTATGCGGAAGGTTATCGTCCGCAGGCCGGATGGGGAGAAACGCTGGGCGGCTTCTTCAATCTGGAACAGGTCGGCATCGACAACCGTGCGGTCGGCGGGCTCAGCAGCAAAACGTTCCTCGTAGGCGGGTATTTGAACGACCTTCTGCTCGATATTCATGAAGGAGATTATCTGTTCATGCAGTGGTCTCATAACGATTCCACGCCGTCGCGTCCGGAGCGTTATCTCACGCCGGAGCAATTCAAAGTGTATTTGAAAACGTACATTGACGGCGCGGTACAAAGAGGCGCGATTCCGGTTCTGGTCACGCCGGTGAACAGACGTGACTTCAACGGCGAAACCTTGAACAAAAGCTTCCCGGAATACGTGCAGGCGATGAAAGAAACTGCACAGGAAACCGGAACTCTGCTCATTGATCTGAATCAGGCGAGCTGGGAGCATTTCCAGGAGCTTGGTCCGGAAGGAACCAAAAATATTTTCATGTGGGTAGACGGAAAAGAAGACAACACGCACTTGCAGATGAACGGCGCGATCAAGGTATCCGAGCTGGTGGCAAGGCTTGTGAAAGAGCTCAATATTCCTCTTTCCGCCTATGTCCGCCTCGACGAGACAGCGCCGGTGACAACTGCTGTTGTTACCCCGGCAGAGCCGGATGGGGCAAACGGATGGTACCGGCAGGATGTAACGGTAAGCCTGGATGCGCATGACGATCTGTCGGGCGTGGCTCAAACGGAGTACAGCCTGGATGGCGTCACCTGGCAGGCGTATACGGCACCGGTCGTTCTCAGCCAGGACGGGCAGCATACCATCAGCTATCGCTCGACAGACAACGAAGGGAATGCAGAGGAAGCCAAAACAGCAAGCATTCAAATCGACAAAACGGCTCCTGCGATTGCGGTGAACAGCACGGTCTCCAATCTTTACAACGAAGCTGTGACTGGCAGTGCTAATATTCATTCCTATAGCGACGCGCTTCAGTTCTTGCTTTCGGCTTCGGTGACCGATTCCGGATCCGGCGTCGATGCAAGCCAGACAAAGGCGACACTGGATTCGCAGAATTATCTGCCCGGAGAAGCGATTGCGCTTTATACACTACCGCTTGGCAGCCATACCCTGGTGGTAACCGCAAGTGATCTGGCAGGAAATCAAGCGAGCCGGACATTCACTTTCGAGACCAAAGCAAGCATCGACGGGCTGAAACAGCTGGTGTCATACTTCGCCTCCAAGGGCTGGATCGACAACGACGGAATCGTCAACAGCCTGCAGCAAAAGCTGAACAACAATAATCTGCAGCCGTTCATCAACCAAGTGATGGATCAAAGCGGCGAGCATATTACAACAGAAGCGGCGAACTACCTGCTGCGCGACGCAAACGCATTGCTGAAATAATACGGTAGTCTTTTCCCGGAAGGGGCGATCCCCCGGTCGTCAGCTCTGATCGTCAAGTGAACCTTGATGATCAGAGCTTTTTTTTCAGTAAGGATTGGAGCATCCGAAAAGTCGGATTATTGTGGTAACAAGTCGGATTTTTAATGGTTCCTAAAAATGGAATCGGTGTATAATCGATACGACGCTGACTCCTTTTTTGAGCACGGCTCTACGATGAAATAAAAGCGCTTTCAACCTGCCGGCGGCTTACTATGCGGCCATGTAATCCAGCTTAGATTCGATTCAAATTGTCCATCTGCGAAGAGAGAGAAGGGGCCCTATGAAACGATATCCGATGATGCTGCAGCTGACGCTTATCCTGTTCTGTGTAATGGCCGTCCCGACGGCTATACTCACCTGGTACAGCGGTAAGGAAATCATGACGAATTCGGAAAGTGCCATTGGCGAGTCTTCACTAGCGGGACTGAACGCAAGCCGCGAGCTGAACGAAAAAGCACTTAACAGCCTTGCCCAGGATGTGGTGAGGCTGACCGCAAGCAAAATTTTTGACCGGATCCGCAATTTCGAAACGTATGCCAAGCTCAGTGCCGACTATAACGATATGAGCACCGCATTGTCGGTATTAAGGGAGCTCGTAAACCTGAACCGCCGGGGAGACGGAGTATACTCCTCCTACTTCTTGCTGGAAGGCGGGGATTACGTCGTTTCGACCGACAAAGGCATTACCAAGCTGGAGCGGTACGAGCCGACCGGATGGATCGAGGAAGCGCTTACCGGACGAAGAGGAATCGGCGGCGTCTGGTATCCCCGCAGGATGAGCTCGGGGGTCCATGTCATCTCGTACGTCCTCCCTTTAAACCGGTTGTCGACGACGACGCGCGGTACGATCGTTGTGAATGTGCAGGAGAGCCAGATCGGAAATTACTTGCGTTCTTCCAAACAAGGCGAACAAGGCTATATGCTTATGAAGCCGGACGGAACTATCATCTCGCATAACGACAAGGCGCTTCTGCTGACGAACGGCAGCGAACTGCCTCACCTTCAAGGGATCCTGCAAAGCCCGTCAAAGGAGGGGTATGCGTTTCATGAGCTCGAGGGGGAGCGCCTGTTATATACATGGACCCGCTCGCGTGCGTTCGGGTGGTGGAACATAAACATCTACTCGATGGACGAGCTGATGACCAAAACTCACACGATGCAGCGCAGCATTTTCTGGATTACCGCTATTATTATTTTCGCGGGGACCGTACTTTCCGTCTTCCTCGCAACCTGGTTGTCCAAACCGCTGCGTAAGCTTGTCCGGGCCGTGCGCGAGCGCGGCAGCTTGAGCGTGACGAACCAAAATGAGCTCGTGTTCCTGGATGCCGCGTTCAGGAGAATGCAGGAAGAGGAGGAAGGCTTGTACGCCCTTCTGCAAGAACGCCAGCAGGATGCCCGCAGCCTCGCAATCCATCGATTGCTGAGAGGGGAGGTCGCGAAAGAAATCGCCGAGATGCTTCCGGAACGCTATTACACCGTTGCTGTCGTCTCCATTGACCGTTACAGGCAATACGTAAGCAAGAGTAATCCGGAAACGCGCAGCTATCACCGATACCTCCTTACCTCCAAATGCGAGAGCTCATTCCCGGACGGCATTGCGGCGCGGTGCGTTTATCAGGGCGAGGGCAGCTTCGCAATCGTCATCAATTTCGGGCAAGCCGAGCTTGAGAAAGGATTCGACGGAATGAATGGAGCTTTCGTACAGATCAGAGACGCTGCCTTGGAATGGCTTGGCCATTCCGTAACCATCGGCGTAAGCGGCCGGGGCGAATCGGGCTCCATGGTTTCGGAGCAATTGGCGGAAGCCACGGAAGTTATCAAGCGGCGCATGATCGAAGGCAGCGGGTGCATCTTTTTCTCGAAGGAGGAGATCGACCGCGACAAAAAATATATTTATCCGGCCCACAGCGAAAGCAAAATTATGAATTTCCTGGATCTCGTCGATCTGGACAGCATTTTTCAAGAGCTGGATAACATCCGAAGCGAGATTCATTCCGTCGAATCTATTTCTTACGATAATATTTTGTTCATCTATAACCAATTGGCAGGCGTCACCATTAAGCATCTGAGAGAGAAAAACGTCAGTACATCGCGTATTTTTGCGGGGCGGGGAAATATTTATTCGGCCATCGCTTCCCTGGACACGCTAGACGAGCTCGAGGATTATTTGCGCGAATTTTTTAGCGAGATTGTGCAGTACCTGGTGCGGCATCCTGTAGAAATCAACCATGGGGAGCGGATCATCCGGTATCTGGAAGAGCATTTCTGCGAGGAGATCGTGTTCGAAGAGATGGCGAAGGAGATCGGCATCAGTTATTCCTATATGCGCAAGATCGTATTCGACTTAACGGGCAAAAGCTTGATCGACTACACCAATCATCTGCGAATCCAGAAGGCGAAACAGCTGCTGCTGAATTCGGACCGGACGATTATGCAGATCGCCTCCGAGGTCGGTTATTTCAACGTACAGAGTCTTAACCGGTTTTTCCGCAAGTATGAGGGAATGCCTCCGAGCAGCTACAAGGCGTTGAAGTCCCGAACCTCGTAAACGCTTGCAAAGCTGTCCAGGCCATTCGGAGCTTGAGGCAGCTTTATTTTTGCTCCATGCATTCAAAATTGATTAAATGTAGTGGAAAAACCGCAAAACGGCGGGCTTTTAATCAAAAATGACGGGAGTAATCAATAGTCACGATTTACGTTTCGGAGGAAGCCGGGGTAAGATGAGCACATCCTCGCCGATGGTCCGGTGCCGCTAAACAGTCCGAGGAAGTCAATCGCCAGGAGGTGAGAATGTGAAAGTTGAAAGCGCTTCAAATCAAAGAAAAATTTCTATAACGGGCGTGAAAAAAGCAGAAGCGGCGAAGCGCGGTACGGCGTATTTTTTGCGGCGGGACTGGCAGCTTTATCTGTTGTTGATGCTGCCTTTATCTTTTGTGCTGGCATTCAAATACGCTCCGATGACCGGGCTCGTGCTCGCTTTTAAGGATTACAAAATCGCAAGGGGGTTCTGGGGCAGCGATTGGGTCGGCTTTGAAGTGTTTCAGGAAATTTTCGCCAGACACGATTTCATCCGGGCGGTACGCAACACGCTTCTGCTGAACGGCCTTGACCTGGTATTCAGCTTCACGATGCCGATCGTGGTTGCGCTGCTGCTTAATGAGATCAAAAGCGTCAAATTCAAGCGCGCCAATCAGACACTGCTTTATTTGCCGCACTTTCTGTCGTGGATCATAATTGGCGCGATTGCCTACCAGCTGCTCAGCTTAGGCAACGGCGCGGTCAATAATCTCATTGAAATGATGGGCGGAAATCGGGTGCCGTTCCTGCAGAAGGATGCCCATTGGCTGGTCAGCTACCTTGCCATTGGCGTTTGGCAGAGCATGGGATGGGGGACGATCATCTACCTTGCATCGATCAGCAGCATTAATCCGGAGCTGTACGAAGCTGCAATTGTCGACGGTGCGGGGCGCTGGAGGAAGGTGTGGAATGTCACGCTGCCTTCGATTCGGGTGACGATCGTGACGCTCCTGATCATGAACCTCGGCAAAATCATGGAGGGCTCGTTCGAGCGGGTATTCGCATTGCAGAACAAGGCTACCACGGAGTATACGACGACCATTCCGGTTCTTGTCTACCGGTGGGGGATCGAAAGCGGGAACTTCAGCAGCGCGACCGCGCTCGGACTGTTCCAGGCCGTTATCGGGCTTGTGCTGGTGATCATGGCCGATCGGATTGCCAAGAGACTTGGAGAAGACGGATTGATTTAGAAAGGAGGTGTACCATGAAAGCATCCACCGGCAATCTTGCCGTTAGGCGTAGACAGCGCTTTGATGGTTGGGATGTGCTGATCCACCTCACTGTACTTGTCGCTTCGCTGGCTTGCTTGCTGCCGTTCATTCACGTGGTTTCGAAATCGCTTAGCGAGGACGCTTATGTAATCGCTAACAAAGTATTTCTTTGGCCGGTAGGTTTCAATTTGGAGGCCTATCACAAGATTCTAGCCGATGACAGCATTTTGCGATCCTTGTATGTATCGGTCATCGTGACGGTCCTGTTTACGATTTTGGGCATGGTGATCACGATATGCGCCGCCTATCCCTTATCCCGCAAGCAGTTAAAGGGCAGAACGACGCTGACGATCATCTTTATGTTCACAATGTACTTCGGCGGCGGCATTATTCCCGAATACATGCTCGTGAACAATCTAGGCTTGCTCGATACCATATGGTCGCTTATTTTGCCGTCGGCATTCAGCGCGTTTAATCTGCTGATTATGAAAACTGCGCTTTCCAGCAGCATTCCGGTGAGCCTGGAGGAATCGGCCCGAATTGACGGGGCGGGACACTTCCGCATTTTGTGGAACATCGTCATTCCGCTCTCCAAGCCGATCATCGCAACCTTATCGCTATTCTACGCGGTAGGACGCTGGAATACGTACCAGGACGCGCTGTTCTATATCAAGCAGCAGGTAGATCTGCGGCCGCTGCAGCTTAAGCTGTATTACCTGGTTATTCAGGCGAGCGAAAGCTTTCAGCTCGAGGCTACGCAGGTTCAGCTGAGCAATCCCGAGGTACTCAAAGCATCATGCGTCGTATTCGCGACGCTTCCGATCCTCTGCGTATATCCGTTCATCCAGAAGTATTTTGTCCAGGGTGTTATGCTGGGGGCCGTCAAGGAATAACAAGGAAAACGAAAATACTTATTTGGGGGAAAAAAGCGATGGGCAAAAAGAGAATCTTATCCGCTTTAACGGCTTTATTCATCGTCGGCGGCATTCTGTCCGGCTGCACGAGCAATAACGGCAACGGAAATAATGAACAAAGCTCCGCGCAGCCGACTTCGTCCGGCAACAGTACCGGAGCCGAAAGCCAGAAGGACGGGTATCCGGACTACTCGGGCGGCTTCCATGAAAACGTTACCCTCGAGATCCCGGTTTACGAGCGTGCCTTTGAAGGGTGGAACGTCACCGACAACTTCTATACCCGCTGGATTCAGAAGGAATTTGGCGACAAGCACAACGTCACCGTCAAATTTGTGCCGATTACGCGCAGCAGCGAAGTAACGGACTTTGAGCAGTTGCTGGCTTCGGGTAAAGCGCCGGACATCATCTTCCATTACGATATGCCGCAAGCGCTGAACTACTACGGCGAAGACGTCATGCAGGAGCTGGACTGGGAGGAAATCGCCAACTATGCGCCAACTTACTGGGGCAAAATGGGCGATACGATGAAGCAGTACGGTACGGTAGACGGCAAAAACACATTTTTCTTCGCGGCGCGTCCGAATGCAGACAACTACGTGTCGCTGATCCGCAAGGACTGGGTTGAGAAGGTCGGCATGAAGATGGAGGATCTGACCTCCCTTGAGAAGTATAACGAAATGCTCGCCAAATGGAAGGAAGCCGGACTCGGTACTGCGGGATCTTCCTTGCTCAAAAACAACTACAACTTTAACTATGCGTTCCGCGAATGGCCGGTAGATCCGAAATACCGCGCGCTTTATTCCGATCTCGGGGTAGCGGATTTGACAAGCGCCGATAGCGAACGTTTCTTGCGCAATTTGAACTACCAGTACAATAACGGCTTGATCGACAAGGAATTTTATCTTCGCGACGACGACAACAAGGTGAAAGCCGAGTTCGTTGCGGGCAAAACCGGCACTTACGGGCTGTATCTCACCAACAATACGGATCTGTTCTCCGCGACGCTGAAAAACAACCCGGAAGCGGAATTTGCCGTGATGCCGATCGGGGCCGGGGTTCCGGAAGGAAATAAACCGCAAGGGCGCGCTTACTGGCCGTTCGGATTTATTATGGGCATCAATTACGAGTCTTCCGACATGGAGCGTGCAGCCGTCTGGATGTATCTCGAATGGATGAGCCAGCCGGAAAACCTGTTCTTCCTGCAAAATGGCGTCGAAGGCCAGAACTATACGCTTGACGCCGAAGGCATCGCTCTGAAAAATCCGGATTTCAAAGGCGAATCCGTTCTCGCTCAGAACAACAACAAGGACTACTGGGCGCTTGTGACCGAAATCGCGGAATATGGCGATCCGGCCCTTACTCTCAAGGCTAATCTGCGCAACTGGAGTCCTCCAGGCTACGAGTATTTGGCCGAGGAGCTTGTGGCCAACTACGAGAAGACGGCGGAATTCCGTACGCCGGACGCCCTGTTCAGCATCGTTCTCGAGAAGGTGAACGAGTACAAAGCCGACTTGAACTCGCTGTTCCAGGAGCTGTACGTGAAGATCGTTCTCGCTCCGGAAGCGGAGTTCGATGCGACTTACGAGGCGGCGAAGAAGACGTACCTGGAAGCGGGCTATCAAGAAATTCTTGACGAGAAGCAAGCAGCGATCGACGCGGGCCAATTCCGTTAATCGCAGAAATCTTAGAAAACGCAGCCGTTTCCGGCTGCGTTTTTTTTGTGCCGAAAAAGATCCGAAAGCCGGGGCTAAAATACAATCCATTTTACCGCGGGGTGAATAAGATGAGGGACAATAGACATATGCTTGAAAGGTATTGGAGAAACGTGGAGATGCAGCAAGGAGTGATACGAATGGATAGCCGATTATTGAAATTAGAGGTTCGGTCTTCGGAGCGGCGGGATGCCGGTAACGATTCCTGTAGCATTGGTACGAAGATTTGCCTATATGCGTTCAAGGAGCTATCTGTTCCACCGCACATTCCCTTCACATGACTGCATGAGGGAAAGGCGGGCAGATAGCTCTTTGCTTTTGCCGCCAAAGGACGGCGACAGCCGTTTACGCTTGGAAACCTATCTGTGCAGTCAAATGATAAAAGGAAGGATGAAGCCGATTTTGGCAGGTGAACCTTATGAAAAGACGATCAATCCCCCTGATTCATGAGAATGTGTTTCGAAATGTTTCCGAACAGAATATGGCGCTTGAAGAGGTGTTCGCTCGGATACAAAGCTTCATGAGCAAGGATCCCCGCGCGGCGTTTCAGCTGGTCATCGGCACGGACGCTCAGGTACACGCCGGCCATACGAAATTCATTACGTCGATCGTGATTATCCGGCCCGGCCGCGGCGCCTGGTTCTGTTACCGCCAGGTCATCATTCCCCGCAAAATCGAATCGGTGCATGAGAAGCTCAGCATGGAGACGTCACTGAGCCAGGAGATCGCGATGTATTTTGATCATACGAAACGAGCGGTGCTGGAGGATATCGTCATGCCGTATGTTTATCAAGGCGCAGAGTTAAACATGTATATCGACATCGATGCGGGCACCGATATAAAACGAAACGTCACGGCGGCATTTGTGGCGGATATGGTCGGGCGGATCGAAGCGATGGGAATGGAGGCAAGAGTTAAACCTGAAGCTATCGTAGCCTCCTCCGTCTCCAACCGGTACACGAAGAAACCGTTCCGCGGTTATGAAGCCGGGAAGAAGCAAACCGATGAGTCCCATGCCGACAATATCAAGGGCTATGCCCAAATATAAGTATGCGTATGAATGACTTATTTCATCGCAGATCTAAGTGTTTGTTTTAATGGTCAGCTTCGCGCTCGACGGCCGTTGAAACAGGATCTTCACCAGCTGCTCCTGCATGTAAGCCGGAGAGTGTGCGTAACCGCTCTCTATCCAGTGAAAGATCAACAATATCGGTGACCGTAACGGCGGAGAATGATATCTGGGCCATAAGCCGGAGCAGCGCCTCCCTTAGCGCCGTTTTGCTGCGTATAATTCTGGGGTCCGTTTTTGGAGCGGACAGTTGCATATTCGTTCTCTTCCTTTCTTTTTCATGTACATATCGTACAAATCGATCCTGTTTGTCGAAGCCGGTGACAGAATGAGACAATATTAATGAGTGCGGATGAACCATTTTAGGAGAAAAGTAGGATGCAGAGTTCATATAGAGTAAAGTAAAATCAAAAAGCGGAACCCTTTCAGAAAACATTGAGGAAGGCGTATCCTCTTTTTTTGGCCTATTAAGTAACCGGTTTCATGAAACCCTTTACAACAAAAAATTCCCGCTTGGATGGTTCGAGAGGAGGTGTCCGTCAGCTTATCGCATTTTGACCAAAACTATCCCTCTAGAAGGAGGCAACACCCATTGAAACGTGCCTTGATGAAAAAATACACAGCCGCGGTTCTCGCAAGCATGCTTTCGATTTCTCTATACGGCAGTACGGCTTTCGCAGCTTCGGAGGCGACGGAAAGCAAGACCTATGACGCCGTCATTACGATCGACGCATCTGAGAAATTCCAGAAAATTGATAACTTCGGCGCATCCGACGCCTGGTCGATGGAGCAGCTTGGCAAGTATTGGACGCAGGAAAATAAAGCGAAAGTCGCGGACCTTTTATTTTCCAGAGATAAAGGAATCGGCTTGTCCGCCTGGCGCTTCAATATCGGAGCGGGCTCCACGGAAACGGATCAAGACATTATTACGAACCCTTGGCGGCGCGCGGAAGCGTTCAAACAGACGGAAGACGGGGCCTACGATTGGAGCAAGCAGGCGGGACAGCAGTGGTTTCTGCAGGCAGCCAAGGACAGAGGCGTCGACACGCTGATCGGCTTCGTGAACAGCCCGCCGGTATGGATGACGAAGAACGGTCATGCCCAGCCGGATTCTACCGTCGGCTCCACGAACCTGAAAGAAGGCTACGAGGACGAATTTGCAGCCTATTTGACGGATGTGCTGGCGCATTTCGAGAATGAAGGCCTTGGGTTCGATTATATCAGCCCGATCAACGAACCGACCTGGGATTGGAACAAAGCCGGACAAGAAGGCAACCGCTATAATAACGACGATATTAAACGGGTTGTATTGGAGCTTTACCGGCAGCTGCAGGAAAAAGGACTTTCGTCGAAAATCAGCGCACCGGACGGAGTGGAGATCACCGCGCTTCTGGATGACGAAGTTTTTAAGACGTTCTCTAACCAGGACCGGTACAACGGCGGCGCGAACAGCCTGGGGGTTGGCAAGTACCGCGAATATATTAAGGATTTGCTCGGAGACCCGGAGCTCAAGGAAGCGATCGGCAATAAAATAGCTTCCCATTCCTACTGGTCCGATTACAGCAATCCGGGCGACGACCGTCTCGGTCTGCTGCGGGATTTGCTGAGCGCCAATCTGAAAAAGTACGGCGAAGACGTCATCTATTGGATGAGCGAGTACTGCATTCTAGGTGCCTACGGGCCGGGCCGCGATCTCGGCATCGATCCCGCGCTTGTCGTCGCCAGAACGATTCACTTCGATCTGGCACGGGCCAACGCTTCGGCATGGCAATGGTGGACGGCGGTTTCCAAGGAGGATTATAAGGACGGCCTGATCTATACGGACTTTAATCAACCGGGGGACGATCAAAACATTCTGCCATCCAAAATGCTGTGGGCGCTCGGAAATTACAGCAAATTCATCCGTCCGGGTGCCGATCGCATCGCCTTAACGGGGCTGGATGAGCAAGCGCGAAGCGGACTGCTCGGATCGGCTTACAAGCACGATGGAGAAAAGACCGTCACAGCCGTCCTGGTCAACGACAGCACGGAGGACAAGCTCATTCAGGTTCAGCTGGACGGAATCGGCAAACAGGAAAGCGTCAGTGTCATGAAGCCGTATATCACTTCCGCCGATAAGGATCTCGCAAGAGGCCAGGATACAGCGGTCCAAGCGGACGGAACGTTCGAAACGGTCGTTCCCGCACGCTCCGTCGTGACGCTGAACGGCGATTTGGTGAAGTCGAACAAAAAGCCGGAGGCTCCGGAAGTAAAGGCTGTCACCCCGCTTAATAAAGCGCTGAAAATCGAATTTGACGCTCCGAAGGGAGCGGCGGAGTATGAAGTAAGCTACAAGACAGGCAGTAAAACCGAGGAGCGCGTCTTCGCGAATATGCCGGAAGATTCGTTTGTGCTTGACGGTCTGGAAAACGGCAAAAGCTACGCGATCACCATTCGGGCCGGCAACCTGAACGGGTTCGGGCCGCCGTCGAAACGCGTAAATGCGGCGCCGCAGCTGCTGGCGCCATCCGATGCAGCGGCAGTCGGCACAGATGGCGGCTTTACGGTAAACTTCACGGCCGAGGCCGGCGTTCCCGCCTATCGCGTTCGCTACGGTGTCCAGCCCGGACAGTATACCGGCGAGCAGACGGCTGCCGGCGGCGTGATTCAAGTGGACGGGCTCGTGAACGGGACGACCTACTACGGAGTCGTCGAAGCGGTGGACGGCAGCGAAATCAGCTCCCCTTCGCAGCCGTTCGAGGTCATGGCCGATGTTCCGGCTCCAGGTAAAATTATGGTCATACCGGGAGATCAAAGGGCGCACCTTGAATTTTTTGCGGTGGAAGGGGCAGCCGGATATACCGTTACAGCGGTTTCCGGTGCTTTGAGCCACGCTGCAATTCAAGTCGACACTAATGAGGCCGATCTGACGGGATTAACGAATGGCACACCGCTTGTCGTCCGCGTTGCCACGGTAGGCAAAGGCGGAGCCGGGACCGCTTATACGGAAGTTATGGTTACGCCGAACGGCGAGGAAGTTCTTTTGGAGGATGATTTCAGCAAAAATGACATGACCCGCTATCAGCAAAATGTAGGCAAATGGCTGATCGAAGACGGACTTCTGAAGCATGCCTCCGGCGGGGATGCGCAAGGGGAGCTGAGCGTCGATCAGGCTCGGATCGTCGACGGCACCCTTACGGCAGCGGCCAAGCACGCGACGGCGGGAGCCGACTGGGGCATCGCTTTCCGCGGCAGCAGCCATTCGAACGGATATTGGTTCGGATTTGAGAACGGTGCGCTGGTCATCCGCAGAGACGGCCAAAATCTGGCTTCCCCTGTTCCATTCTCGGCGAAGCTGGGCGAGCTGTACAAGCTGGAGGTCCGGCTGAACGGGAAGCGCATTCAGGCATTTATCGACGACAAAAAGATTTTCGACCTGACGGACACGGTTTATACGAGCGGCCGCATCGGTCTGCACAGCTGGGCGGACGCGGAATTCTCTTATTTGAAGGTGTCGCGTGATGCGAGTCAATTAAGCAGCAAGCCGGAAATTTATCAGGTAAAGGAAGGCGATCGTTCGGTAGCGCTGCAGTATAGCGAAGTAGACGGAGCGGACTCCTACTTGATCCGATACTCGGCTGCGGGCGGAGACGAATCCGATGCGGTGGAAATGGCAGCGGGCGCCAGAACGACGATGGTGACAGGACTTGATAACGATGTCACTTATTCCTTCAAAGTCATTGCGGTCAGAAGCGGCGGAAGAGCGGAGTCGTCTCCAGTCGAGGCGACACCGCGCGGAAGCTTGGGGCAGGTCCTCTATTACGTGGATGCCGGAGACGGAACGCCTCAGCAGACCGAGAACGGGGAGGAGCTCGGAGCGTACCAGTCTCTCGAGGAGCAGCCGTATGGCAGCGATCCCGTTACGGGAATGATGTGGGGTTATGAAGCTGACGGCAATCAGACATGGGCGCATACAAGTCCTACGGATGCCTACGAAACGATCCGGCAGTATGACGGGAACGAGAATGGCAAAGGCATCGGTTATCGTTTTCAGGTGCCTGATGGTACCTATAAGGTAACGGTCGGATTTTTCGATCCGTGGAAGGCAAGCGACCGGGTGATGAACGTGACGGTCAACGGTGAAACGAAGCTGTCCGGATACGTCATCGGCTCCAGCCGGGAAGCAAAGGTGTTCGATAACATCAGCGTGAGCGGCGGCGAGCTGGCAGTAAAAGCGGTCAAAGCCGGCGGCTCCAAGCCGATGATCAGCTGGATCAAAATCGAGAAAGCGGCGTCAGCCGAGTAATACCAGATGCAATGAAGAACAGACGATCCGAGCGGTCGTCTGTTTTTTTTGCCCTTGAAAAACGATGTGCGATTGCTTTATAATTTAGATAAGTAAATTACTTATCTATTTAACCGCTGAAAGGGAGCAAGCGATATGCGCACAGATGTACAGGAATTGATCGAGGTGTTCCACCGGCTTCACCGCAAGGAGTACGAAGAGAAGGCTTATTCCGATCACAAGATGAACGAGGCCCGGACGCTGCTGATTTTGAAGAGCGCTCAACCGGAGGGAATGATGGTCCGCGATTTGAGCAACTTGCTCAGAGTCTCTTCGCCGTTCGTGACGCAGCTGCTCAACAGCATGGAGGAAAGCGGGCTTATTTTTCGTAACAAAAACGACCAGGACCGCAGAAGCGTTCATATTACGCTGACGGAGAAAGGCATGAAGGATGCGGAAAATATTGAGCGCCATATCCACAAATTTTATGAGGGACTGGCTGACCGGTTAGGCGAGGAAGACAGCCGTCAGCTGGCGAAGCTGATGAACCTTGCCATGGATTATTTCGAAGAGAAAATGTTCAAATAAGGAGAGCTGAGAGTTGAAAACTTTACTCAAGCAATTAGGACCGTACCGGGGATCGATTGTGCTCATTGTCACGCTTATGCTGGCCGGAATCATGCTGGAGCTCTATCTGCCGACGTTGATGGCGGACCTTGTCGATACCGGCATCGCCGGAGAGGATATGCCCTACATTCTCCGCACCGGCGGTTGGATGCTGGTATGCGCGCTGCTCGCCGCCGGGCTGACGATCGTCGTTTCCTACCTGACCTCGCGGGTGTCGGCAGGCTTTGGCCGGGATGTCCGCCGGAAGCTGTTCGTCAAGGCGGAGGGGTTGTCGCTGCAGGAGTTTGACCGGTTCGGCACTTCTTCACTGATTACTCGCACGACGAACGATATCCGGCAGGTGCAGGATGTCGTGAATATGATGCTAGGCATGATGACGAGGGCGCCGATGATGCTGCTGGGAGGCATAATTCTCGCCGTGTCGCGGGACGCCAAGCTGTCGCTCATTTTTCTGGCCTCGCTGCCTGTTCTGGCTCTCGCTATTTTTCTAATCGTACGTGTTGCGATTCCTTTATTCGGCTCGCTTCAGGCCAAGACCGACCGGCTCAATTTGCTGCTTCGCGAAGCGCTGATCGGCACGCGTGTGATCCGGGCGTTTAACCGGGGCGAATTCGAGAAGCGGCGCTTTCATGAGGCGAACGAGGATTACCGGGATACCGGCATCAAGGTGAACAAAATTATGGCGGTATTATTCCCGATTATGATGCTGGTTATGAATTTCACGAACGTCTCGATCGTATGGTTCGGCGCCGTGCGTCTGGATCAAGGGGAAATGCAGGTCGGCAATCTGATGGCTTTCCTGCAATATGCGGGTATGATACTTTTTTCCCTGATTATGCTGTCCATGGCGATGGTTATGATTCCGCGGGCTCAGGCTTCGGCGCGAAGAATTAACGAGGTGCTGCAGGTGAGCTCGTCGATTCAAGATTCTCCAAGCGGCGGCAATCAGGACCAAACGGCTTCCGAAGCGGCTCCCATCCTGGAATTCAAGGATGTTGCATTCCGTTATACCGGAGCTGAAAAAGCGGCCGTGGAGCGGGTGTCCTTCCGGGTGAACAAGGGAGAGACGACGGCTATTATCGGAAGTACCGGAGCCGGAAAAACGACGCTGCTGCAGCTGGTCCCCCGTTTCTACGATGCCGAGACCGGCTCGGTGCTGGTGAACGGAAGGGATGTCCGGCAGTGGCCGCAGAAGGAGCTAAGAGACCTCATCGGCTATGTGCCGCAGAAGGCGATGCTGTTCCGCGGTACGATTGCGCAAAATATCAGATTCGGAAACGGTCCTGTGGATGACCAGGTGCTGGAGGATGCGCTTCGCATCTCCCAGGCGAAGGATTTCGTTAACGCGATGGAGCGCGGCGCAGAGTCGGAAATCAGCCAGGCGGGAAGCAATTTGTCGGGCGGCCAGAAGCAGAGGCTGTCCATTGCGCGGGCGCTTGCACGCAAGCCGGCCCTCTATCTGTTCGACGACAGCTTCTCGGCGCTGGATTACAAGACCGATGCAAGGCTGCGTGAAGCATTGAAGGAAGCGTCCCGCCATGCAGCCGTTGTTATGGTAGCCCAGCGTGTCAGCTCGGTTGTCCATGCGGATCAGATCATCGTGCTGGACGAAGGGCGCGTTGTCGGAAAAGGCACGCACGACGAGCTGCTGGCGACAAACAAGGTGTACCAGGAAATTGCTGCTTCCCAGCAGACTGAGGAGGAAAGCGCATGATCAACCAGAAGAAGGGCCCGGCGATGAGGGAAAAGCCGAAGGAGTTCAAAAAAACGCTGCTTCGCCTGCTTGGCTATTTGAAGCCGCAGCGAATGAAGCTGATCGCGGTTGCCGTTATGGCGCTGCTGGGCACCTTGTTCAGCATCATTAGCCCCAAGCTGCTCGGAGATGCGACATCGTCGCTGTTCGACAGCTTCATGAACGGAACGAGGGTGGAGTTCGATCAATTGGGCAAATTGCTTTTATGGCTGGTTGGACTTTATTTGTTATCTGCGATGTTCTCCTACTTGCAGCAGTATACGATGGCCGGCATAGCCCAGCGTACGATTGCGGGCATGCGGCGCGAAGTGAATGAGAAGCTGAGCCGTCTACCGCTCCGCTACTTTGACCGCCATCCGCACGGCGAGCTGCTCAGCAGGGCGGTCAACGATATTGACAACATCAACAATTCGCTTCAGCAGGGCTTGATGCAGCTGATCACCTCAACGGTCACCATTCTCGGCACGATTATAATGATGCTGGTCATCAGCCCGCTGCTTACCTTGGTCGTTTGCGTGAGCCTTCCGTTAAGCGGGCTCGTGATCCGCTTCATCATGACCAGGAGCCAGAAGTATTTCATCAATCAGCAGGCGGAGCTGGGCCGGGTTAACGGACATATCGAAGAGATGTACAGCGGCCATCAGGTAGTCAAAGCATACGGTTACGAGCAGAAGTCGATCGATGACTTTGACGGGATGAATGACCGGCTGTATCAGGCCGGCTGGAAAGCGCAGTTCATTTCCGGCTTGATGATGCCGATGATGACGTTTATCGGCAATATCAGCTATGTGCTCGTTACGATTGCCGGAAGCGTGCTCGCCCTGAACGGGAGCATCCGGATCGGCGATATCCAGGCTTTCATTCAATATACTCAGCAGCTGAATCATCCGATGATTCAGGCCGCGAGTATTGCGAACATGATCCAGACGGCGCTGGCATCGGCTGAGCGGGTGTTTCTTCTGCTCGATGAAGAAGAAGAGGCGGAGGAACGGCCGAATTCCGCGGACCTGGCAGCCTTAAAGGGCGATGTCGTGTTTCGCGATGTAAGCTTCGGTTATGAGGATGGCAAACCGATCATTAAAGGCTTGAACCTGAATGTGAAGGAAGGGCAAACGATCGCGATCGTCGGGCCTACCGGAGCGGGCAAAACGACGATGATCAACCTGCTCATGCGCTTTTACGAGATTAACGGAGGCCGGCTGGAGCTGGGCGGGACCGACTATCGGGAGCTGACCCGCGAACAGGTTCGCAGCCGCTATGCGATGGTTTTACAGGATACATGGCTGTTCAGCGGCACGATCCGGGACAATATCGCCTACGGCAAGGAAGGCGCTTCGGATGAAGAAATCGTTCACGCTGCACGCCTTGCGTACGCCGACGATTTCATACGGACGCTCCCGGACGGGTACGATACCGTGCTTGGCGAGGATGCATCGAACATTTCCCAAGGCCAGCGGCAGCTGCTGACGATCGCCCGCGCCATCTTGTCCGATCCGCTGATCCTTATTCTGGATGAGGCGACGAGCAGCGTAGATACGCGTACGGAAATGAATATTCAGAATGCGATGAAGGAAATGACGCGCGGCAGAACGAGCTTTGTGATCGCCCATCGTCTCTCCACCATCAAGAATGCCGATCTTATTCTGGTCATGAATCAGGGAGAGATTATCGAGCAGGGCACCCATGCGGAGCTTCTGGAGCGGAAGGGCTTCTATGCGGAGCTGCACGGCAGCCAGTTCGCACAGAAAGAGATGCAGGCGATTTGAGCCTGAGCCGAACATAAAATCCAATAGCAGAACAGTGAACCGCCTTCACCTTAATGAATAGGATGAAGGCGTTCTTTGTTTTACTGCCAAGCGGTAGCCGCATATTCATGTAACAAAGCCTTGGGAAATGAGTGATGGAGGATGAAAATTCATGTCGCTGCAGCCGGAGACAGTCTTTGGAAAATAGCGCAGGCATACGGGGTTGAATGGTCCGCTCTGATCTTGATGAACCGGCATATTTCCGATCCGGACTCGAATATCGCCGGTATGAACGTGCATATCCCGGATAAGACGGCAAGCCTCCGAAACCAAACGGCTATCCCTTCCTGCCCTCCCGAAATACCTGCCCGGTTAATCGATCAATGGATCCCGCTTACGCCTCTAACGGAAATGGCGGACAAGGAATACGATGTCCTAATCGTCGGAACGGGGGGAGGAGGAGGGGCTGCGCTCTGGAGGCTGTGCGAGCAGCTCGGCAATACCCCGATGCGAATCGGCGTTATCGAACGGGGGGATTTGCTTCTGCCGACGCATGCCCTGAACGTCCCGACGTTTTGGGATTGGTCCAAAATGCTGGAGTATTTCTTAAATCCGAAAATATCGACGCCAATCGGCAAATTATTGCCGGAATATTCCGGCGCCAGGCTCGTTTACGCCCTCGGAGGAAGAACGCTGTTCTGGGGAGCGACTACGCCTCGTTTCCCGTCCTTTGAATTAGCGGGTTGGCCGATCTCTTATAAGGAGCTTGAGACGTATTACAACATCGCCGAGCAAGTGATGGCCGTTAATAAATTCGGACCGCCGGCCCCGAGCAGTCAAATCGTTCTGGGCCGGCTCTGGGAAGGCGGTTACCCGGAAGCGAGCGTTCTTCCCCAGGCGATTGGCCGCGGGCAGTTCAGCTCCATCGTATTTTTGGGAGAGGCATTGCGCCACCGGCCATACGATCTGGCCGTCAAAGCGAGAGCCGTTCAAGTCACGACCGAGAATGGAAAAGCTGCCGGCGTAAAGGTGATGTCGCCGGATAAAACAACCTATTTTCTCAAGGCCAGGCATGTGGTCGTTTCCGGAGGCGCACTCGAGACTCCGCGACTGCTTTTGAATTCCGGCATTCCGGGCAGAGCGATCGGGCATTATCTGATCAATCATTCTTTTATGAAGTCGCCCGGAAAGGTGACGGACGCTTTGCCGGAAGAGGGCGGCTCGATCCTTATTCCGCAATCCGGGAACCGGCCTTATCAGGTACAAATGTATCTGTTCGGAGGAACGGATTATCTTTGCGATATGTTCGGCAGAGTCGAGCCCCGATTTGAGAATCGTGTTACTTTAGACTACTCAAGGAGGGATGAATACGGAGTTCCGGGCATTCAGGTCGATTTCTCCTACAGCAGCAAAGACCAATCGGTCATTGGCCGATTGGCCGATGAGGCTAAACAAATAGCCTCTACGATTGGAGGAGCGTTGGCGCCCACCGCGAGCATGCCGGCGATTTGTATCCAACCGCCCGGAGCGGACTACCATGAAGCGGGGACATGCCGCATGGGCAGCGACCCGGCCAATTCGGCAACGGACCGGTACGGTCAAATTCACGGCATAACCGGTCTTTATGCAGCGGACAATAGTGTCTTGCCCACTTTAGGCGCAGTAAATCCCACCTTGACGACCGCCGCGTTGGCTATGCGCACGGCCGATCATATCGT
Organism: Paenibacillus vietnamensis; assembly: GCF_020169515.1. Classification (GTDB taxonomy): domain Bacteria; phylum Bacillota; class Bacilli; order Paenibacillales; family Paenibacillaceae; genus Pristimantibacillus; species Pristimantibacillus vietnamensis. The sequence continues at coordinate 65,310 of NZ_JAHMHW010000017.1, forward strand.
CCGGCAGCTTAGGGACGCTGATGCCGGTTAATCCAACAGGTCAATTCTCTCCCCCATGAAAGTAAGAACGGACTACTTCCCGTACTGCGGGAGGATCGGTATGTTATAAGTAATGCTTGACGGGAAACGGTGCGTTTCTGTACTCCAGCGGCGTTAAGCTGAATCTGGCTTTAAATTTTTTGTAAAAAAACGTCTGGTTCTCGTATCCGGCTTCCTTGATGACGGCTTCAATGCTCAGATCCGTATTTTTGAGCAGCAGACAGGCCTTTTTCATTTTCATATCCTGCATGTGGGAAAGAAAGGTTTTACCCGTTTGCGTCTTTAATAACGTGCTCAGGTAGTTAGGATGCAGATTGAAATGCGCGGCGGCGGCTGTCAAGGAAGCATCCGTCGCGTGGTCTTCCATGAAGGCGAGAATGTCCGATATATTAACGCCTTTGTTTCTCTGAAGTCCCGAATGAGAGTCCGCAGAGCGGTACGCACGAAGGATTTCCGAGAAAATAAGAATAATATAGCAGTCGATTATCTCATCCGAGCACAACGATTTATCGTAATATTCGCACAGCAGTTCGGTTACCCATTGATGGACTTTTGAATTTTTCCCATGCCTCGACAGAATGTAATTGTGTTCAACCTTGCTTTGGTAAACCGAATTGATGAGGAAGCTGGACAGAAGATCGTTGCCCGACAGCCTGCCTAGCAGCGACTCGTTAAAATATCTCTTTCTCATCAGAATATTGATGATAATATCGTTTTCTCCCACCGGAAGAATAGAATGGGTCACATTGGTATCCAGCAGGCAAATATCGCCTTCATGCATAACGACATCTTGAGCATGGATCCTCTGCGTACACTGCCCGGAAAAAACATAAATCATCTCGATATATTGATGGCGGTGCTCCCGTGTTTTGCCTATACGGGGGTGCTTGATGATCTTGATATGTTCTTCGTTTCTAAATATAGCTTCTGTAATGATCGACGGATGGTTGTCCGTATTGGATGCCAGGTCCGGATTGAGCAGCAGCTCTTTTTCTTTATCCGTATATTCCCGCAATAACGATCTTAATTGGCTCGAATCCATTGCATCACCCGCTAACCTGAGAACGTTTGTTATGAAGTCTATCATATCATAAACCTCAAAACGATAAGCTGAGATTCGGTCAGTCTTTTCTTTAAAAAGGATATTATAGTCCTGGGTTAGACTTGCTTAAATATAGATAATCGTTGTTTGGGGGGGATGCAAGATAAGCAAGAGAAAAGAATGGCGTTTGCCGCTTATGGCGTTGCTGCTGCTGGCTGCGGCCATGACCGCGTGCTCCGGCAGCTCTCACGATGAATACAGGGTCATTTTCTCCGATCCTAACAGCTCCCCGTCAGAAGAGGACCAGCCTCAAATGAAGGAGTACACGATCGCTGTCGTACCGAAGGTGATTGAAATCTCTTATTTTAACGTGGCGGAGGACGGGGCGATGGAGGCGGCAGAGGATTTAGGCGTTGAGGTGATCTACGAGGGACCTCTAATCGCCGATGTGAACAAGCAGATCGAAATCATCGGGCAGCTCATCAAACAGAACGTGGATGCGATTGCGGTATCCGCCAACGATCCCGAGAAGCTGCTTCCGATTCTTAAGGAGGCCAGAGCACAAGGAATAAAGGTCATTACTTGGGATGCGGATACAGTGCCGGAGGCCAGAGAGTTTTTCGTAAATATGGTCGATCCGGAAACGCTGGGCCGCCACTTGATGGACACGCTGGCATCGCACACGGACGAACGCGGAGAATTCGCCATTATGACGGGAGCCTTGTCCGCTTCCAATCTGAATGAATGGTCGAAATGGATTCAGATTCAGCAGAGCGAATTTTACCCTAAAATGAGGCTCGTAGAGATTGCGGCGAATGACGACGATCCCCGGAAGGCGTATGCGCTCGCCCAAAAGCTCCTGAACGATCATCCCGATCTCGCAGGGATTATCGGAATCTCATCCGTCGGGCCCCCGGCAGCCGCCCAGGCCGTAAGAGAGGCGGACAGGGCCGGAGCGGTGAAGGTCGTCGGTTTATCTACGCCGGATCTCATGCGGGATTACTTGAATGACGGCTCCGCACAAATGGCAACGCTATGGAGTCCGAAGAAGCTTGGTTATTTAACGGTTGTACTGGCTAAAAATCTGCTCGAAGGCAAGCGTCCCGAGGACGGCCAGAACATTGACAGCGTAGGGAATATCCGGGTGTACGGGGACTCCGTCATTATGGGGGAGCCTTTAAATTTTACGGCGGAGAATGTGGATCAATATGATTTTTAAATGGCGGGAGCGGTTATGCTTTTGGAAATACCGGTTTAGCGCGAAGCTTATCCTGGTTTATTTTGTGCTTACGGTCATTCCCATGTCCTTGTTAGGTGTCTTGTCTTATTGGCAGTATACGAAGTCGATCGAGGAGCAGATCGGGGAATATATGCCGAGGTTCCTGTCTCAGGCCAATTCCAGCATCAACATGCATATGCGCGAGTTTACGGAATTCCCTTCGCTCATGTTCAATTCGGATTCTATGATGGCTATTCTCAGGCGGGATGCTTACCAGAATCAGTCTGCGTTGAATAAGGACCAGTATGCGGTAAACAGTTACTTGGCCAGAACCTATCTGAATACCGGCAACCCGGACGTTCTTGGCGTATTCATTCTTTCCAAAAACCGGTTGTTCTCCAGCACAAGGGTCAAGTATTCCGGCCTTTATGCCGAAGACAGCACGCTGCCGTACGGCCAAAATCTGGATTTGCGGGGCGAAGTCAGGATCATTCTTCCGAGTGAGATTAATCTTTCCTTCGAGACGAAGGAACCGTTCCTGCTGATCATGCAGCAAATTAACGATGCGGACAACCGGAGAAGCCTGGCGACGATGCTGGTTGCCGTAAAGCTGAATTTTATCGACGGCATCCTGCGTGAGTTTGAAAGCAATAACAAGGCGGATTTGTGGCTCATGAACGGCGAAGGGGAAATCATTTATCACACGAATCAGGAGCTTATTGGAAAACGGGACAACAGCATAACCAAATATCCCGTTTGGAACGGCAGCTTCCGGAAAGGCAAGGGAGCGGGGACCATCATCTACAGCTTAAGCCAGGATGACGCCTATAATTGGATTCTCGTCCATAGTATTCCCCTAAGATATTTAACGGAGAGAACGGACTTCGTCAGGAATGTCACGATTGTCGTCTTTGTTTGCTTTGTGCTGATCACCTCGGTGATCTCGATCGTCTTTGCGCTCAGGGTGACCCGGCCGATCAAGACGCTGTCCAAGCTGATGAAGGATGTAGAGATGGGGAAGCTCCAGGTGGACTTAAGGCTTCGGAGCGAGGATGAAATCGGCATGCTGGCACGCAGCTTTAATTCCATGGTCGCCACCATCCGCGAGCTGATCGAAAATAATTTCGATATTAAAATCCGCCAGAAGGAAGCGGAGCTGTACGCGCTCCAATCGCAGATCAATCCGCATTTTTTGTACAATACGCTGGAAACGATTAATATGGCGGTCGAAGAAGGACGGTCGAATATGGTCGTGAATATGGTGACGCTGCTCGGGAAAATGCTCAGGTTTTCGGTCGGCAATAAATCCAAATTCGTCTCCATAACCGATGAAGTGCGCCATGCCGGCAATTATTTGACGATTCAGCAATTCCGCTTCAAGGACCGGTTAACGTTTGAGATTGTTATCAAAACGGATATCGAACGGCTGTATACGCCTAAATTTATTTTGCAGCCGATTGTTGAAAACGCTGTCAAGTACGGCTTGGAAAGCCGCAAAGCACTGGATATCCGGATCGGCGTCACCAGGGAGTTCGGCGCCCGCTCGGGGCGCGAGGATATCGTCTTCCGGATCAGGGATAACGGTCCCGGCATCGACCACGACCGCTTGAAGCAGATGGAGGACTCGTTTCATTCGGAATCGGTCATTCACAAGGACTCCGGCTTCGGCCTCAGCAACGTGAACGCCCGCATCGCGATCATGCTTGGGGAAGAATATGGGATTCAGTTGCACAGTATCGATGGGATAGGGACGGAGGTTACGATCCGCATCCCGGCCATCGGGCCCGGCGAAATGAAATGAACGTCTGAAGGAGGCTTGGACAGATGCAAAAAATCAGAACGTTAATCGTCGATGACGAGGAAATGCTCCGGAATGGAATTGCCCGGCTTCTGACCGGTTGCGGGGAAGAATGGGAGGTTGTCGCCACGCTTTCCGACGGCAAGGAGGCATTGGATTATTTAAGCGGCTCTGAGGAAGGAATCGATCTCCTGATTACCGACGTCAAAATGCCGGAGATGGACGGATTAACTTTAATTACGGAAGGAAAGAAGCTGCATTCCTTTCGGGCTCTCGTCATCAGCGGATATGATGAATTCCGGTACGTACAGACGGCGCTTCGCGAAGGGGCGATCGACTATTTGCTCAAGCCGATTGACCGGGAGGAATTCCGCAAACGGTTAGCTGAAATTCGGACTTCGATTATGGCGGAACGGTTAAAGGACAAAAGATGGAGCGAAATGGAGCATACTTCGGAAAAATTGAAAGCAACAAGGCAAATCCAGTTGTTAAGCTACGTAACTTCAGCGGGACTCGATATTTCGCGCCTTGGTTATTGGGTGGAGGAATTTCCGAAGGGGCTGTACATCATGCTGCATGTCAGCCTCGACACTCCGTCCGCGGCAGCGGGGAGCTACACCTCTAAGGATTGGGCAGCTTACGGCTATGTGCTGGAAAATATGATCTCGGAAGTGGCGGATACCTATTCCGGGCAGTTGAATGGGTGCAGCTGGTGCTGGAGGGGAGGCGATTCCAACTATTGGGTGCTGCTGTATTTGGGTAAGCCGAACACGGAAGAGAACGAGCCGCCGAATACGGTTATAAAAGAGCTGTCCCGCCGGATTCGCTCCTCGGTTTCGGCTTATACTCCTTTTACCGTTTCGGTTGCTTGCGGAAGCCCTATTGAAGATTTATATTTGCTGCCCGATGCCAAAGAGCAGGCCGAAATTCTGCTGCACTACCGGCTGCTCCATGGCGGCGACCGCCTGTACGGCGCGGATGAGCTTCGTATGGGAGTGTGGCCGGCGGGGGACATGCTGGAGGAGCCTTTTGTCCAGCTCTCGGTCCGTCTGAGACAGGCGGTGGAACAGGTAAACGACGCCGAGGCGGCTGAGCTTTCGAGGACGTTTTTTGAGCTGCTGGGAAAGGAATCCTCTCCGCAGGCGATCAGGCAAATCGTTAAAAATGTCTATATTCTCATTCATTCTGCGGGCATCGAGCGCGAAGGCATTCCTGTGACCGCCGCTTTGGAGAAGGGACTTCAGCGATTGAATCAAGCGTCCCGTTTGCCGGAGCTGAAGGAAGAGATTGACGTTCGGGTGAAAGAGCTGATCCATCTGTTAAGGGAAGCCAGGAAAAGCGGCAGCATGGAGGTTATTGAACTGGCGAAAGCATGGATTTCGGCGCATTTGCACGATGAGCTGACTATAAAAGCGATTGCCGATTACGTTCATATGAATCCGTCTTACTTTTGCAGACATTTTAAAGCGCAAACCGGTCAGACTCTTCTGGATTACATTACGGGGCTGCGGATGACGAAGGCAAAGGAGCTGCTAAGCAATCCCAATTTAAAGCTGTACGATATCAGTACGCAGATCGGGTACCAGGATGTGAAATATTTTAGCCGCTTATTTAAACAAACGGTTGGCGAGACGCCTTCCAAATACCGGGAGCAGCTGCAGTAGAAGAGAAGGTTCTTGCCCTTATTGGGCGGGAACCTTTTTTTCAACCGTTAGGATGAAAGCAAATATTCTCCCCCATGGAGGTCACAGTAGTCTCCTTCCGGCAAATGAGGCGGCAGGTTAAAGTAAAGACAGAGACAGGGCAAGCATACGTAAGGAATGGAGGGAACTGACTTTGGCTGAGTACATTCTGGAATTAAACGGGATTACGAAAAGGTTTCCCGGCGTCAAAGCGCTGGACAATGTCTATTTCAAGCTGAGGCCCGGTGAAATACATGCGTTGATGGGAGAGAATGGAGCGGGAAAATCGACCTTTATCAAAGTGATTACCGGGGTGCATTCGCCGGACGGAGGCGAAATTTTCTTTGACGGGAAAAAGGTGAAATTCGATAATCCGACCGATGCCAAAAAGCTGGGCATAGCAGCCATCTATCAGCATGTCACGTGTTATCCGGATTTGAGCGTCACCGAAAATATTTTTATGGGGCATGAAAAAATCGGGAAGCGGACGAAACGAATTTTGTGGTACGACATGCATAAGGAAGCGGAACGGCTGCTGCGCGAGCTTGGAGCGGCCTTCAGCCCAAAGACGCTGATGGGCGCGCTCAGCGTGGCCGAGCAGCAGATCGTCGAGATCGCCAAGGCGCTGTCGACGGATGCGAAGGTCATTATTATGGACGAGCCGACGGCGGCGCTAAGCAGCCGCGAGAGCGAGGAGCTGTACCGGATTGCCGAGCGGCTCCGGGACAAAGGGACCGCGATCATTTTTATATCCCACCGCTTTGAGGATATGTACCGTCTGGCCGGTAAGGTCACGGTGTTCCGGGATTCCAAATATATCGGAACCTGGGCTGTCGATGAAATAACGAACCACGATTTGATCATTGCGATGGTCGGCCGCGAAATCCATCAATTGTTTCCCAAGAAGGAAGCCGAAATCGGGGAAGAATTGCTGCGGGTCGAGGGGCTGGGGAGAACCGGTTATTTTGCGGATGTGTCGTTCTCTCTTAAACGGGGAGAGATTATGGGGCTGACGGGGCTTGTCGGCGCCGGACGTTCGGAAGTATGCCAAAGCATCTTCGGAGCCTCTCCATACGATAAAGGCGGCATTTATTTGAAGGGGGATAAGGTAAACATTCGGGATCCGCTCGAGGCCATGCGACTTGGCATCGGCTATTTGCCCGAAGACAGGCAGAAGCAGGGCTTGGTGCTGCAGTGGGGGATCGGGCGCAATATTACGTTGTCCTCGCTGGATAAGGTGTCAAGCAAAGGAGCGCTGAATGCCGCGAAGGAAGCGGAGATTGCGAAGCGGCTGGCGGAGAAGGTGAACGTCAAGGCGAACAGCATTTTCGACCTGGCGAGCTCTCTCTCCGGCGGCAATCAGCAGAAGGTTGTATTTGCGAAGCTGCTGACGGCGGATCTGGATGTCCTGATTCTCGATGAACCGACCAAAGGGGTGGATGTCGGGGCCAAATCGGCGATTTACGAGATTATCAGCAGCCTGGCCTGCCAAGGCTACGGAATCCTGCTTGTCTCATCCGAAATGCCCGAGATTATCGGGATGTGCGACCGGGTGGCCGTCATGCGCGAAGGGCGGATCCATGCATTCCTGGATCGGCAATCCATCTCGCAGGAAGCGATTCTCCAAGCGTCGATGGCCAATTAATGCTTGATAGCTCATCAAAGATAAGAGGTGGTTGTAGCTCATGCAGCAAAGAGGATACAGCACGGCAGGAGCCGTGATTGAAGCGCCCGCCGAAGCGCGGACGAAGCCCTCGTTAGGCGTCAAAATCGCCAAGTTCAGGGAATTGGGCTTGCTCGGCTTTATTATTTTGCTTTCCATCGGCGTTCAGCTGCGCAATCCAAGCTTTCTAACCTGGGAAAATGTGAACGACATGATGACCAACACGGCCATCCTCGGTATTTTGGCGGTTGGCATGATGCTTGTCATCGTAACAAGGGGAATCGACCTTTCGATTGGAGCGATTTTGGCCTTATCCGGCATGATTGCGGCACAGACGGTGACCGCTTATCCGGAGCTCCCGCCGATGGCGGCTTTATTGCTTGGCACAGCAGTAGGTCTTCTATGCGGTACGGCAGTCGGCTGGCTGGTCTCCAAGGCGGGCATTCTTCCGATCATCGCGACGCTGGGCATGATGAATGTTTTTCGCGGCTTCACCTATGTAACGAGCGGAGGCAAGTGGATCAGCGCCCATCAGATGCCGGACAGCTTTAAAGCGCTGGCAACGGGCACGACGCTCGGAATCAACAATTTGATTTTTATCGCCGTCCTCATCTATATTGCCGCTTACTGCTTCGTTAATCATACCCGGACGGGCCGCCGGATTTATGCGGTGGGAAGCAATCCGGAATCGGCTGCAATCAGCGGGATTAGCACAGATAAAATTTTATGGCTTGTGTATGCGATTATGGGGAGCCTTTCCGGTATGGCGGGGGTGCTCTGGGTATCGAAGTTTGCATCCGCGCAAGGGGATACGGCATCGGGCTACGAGCTGAGCGTCATCGCGGCTTGCGTTCTCGGCGGGGTTAGCATTGCAGGGGGCGTGGGGAAAATTTCCGGCGTCATTCTGGGCTCCATTCTCCTTGGCATCTTGAACAATGCGCTGCCGCTCATCGATGTGTCCCCCTTCTGGCAGACGGGCATACAAGGCTCGATTATTCTGGCAGCGGTACTCGTGAATGCGGTCGTGAAGCGGGGCGTGGACCGAAACCATCTGATGAGGAGGAAAATTTGACGCCATGCAACCAAGAATGATAACGAACAAGCTTGAGTTTTCGTTTAAACGTTTCTTTCTGCAGTGGGAATGGATGCTCGTGGTGCTGCTGCTCGCCGTCATAGTTATGAATGTTAATCTTTCGGAGTATTTTTGGGATTACGCCAATTTGCGGGATGCGACGATGGGATTTTTGGATAAAGCGTTTATCGTGCTTCCTATGGTATTCGTCATCCTGCTGGCGGACATCGACATTTCCGTCGCCTCTATTGTCGCTCTTTCATCGGTTATTATGGCGGATTTGTATACGATGGGGGTGCCGATGCCGCTTGCGATGATCATTTGTCTCGCTGTCGGCACGTTATGCGGATGGGTGAACGGGATGCTGATCGTCAAATTCAAGGAGCTGTCCTCGGTCATCATTACGCTCGCAACGATGATTATTTATCGCGGCATTGCTTACATGATCCTGGAAGACCAGGCGGCCGGATCTTTCCCGGACTGGTTCAGCTTTCTGGGCTGGGGGTATGTCGGGTCCATTCCTTTTATTCTGATTGCCTTTATCCTGTTTGCGGTTTTATTCGGTGTTCTGCTGCACAAAACGGTGTTCGGCCGGCAGCTGTACGCCATCGGCAATAACGGCACGGCAGCACGCTTCTCCGGGGTAAAGGTTGACCGGATCAAAATCATCGTATTTACTCTCGCCGGATTGATGGCGGCCGTCACCGCTTTGTTTCTTACGTCCCGAATGGGCAGTACGCGTCCGAATGTGGCGACGGGCTATGAGCTGGACGTAATTGCCATGGTCGTTCTCGGCGGAATCAGCACATCGGGCGGCAAAGGGAGAATGATCGGGGCCATCATCGCCGTTTTCCTGATCGGCTTCCTGCGATACGGCTTAGGTCTGGTTAACGTTCAGGCCCAAGTGCTGCTTATCATTATCGGACTGCTGTTAATATTCGCCGTAGCCGTTCCGCAGCTGAAACGGGCGAAGCTTCCGGCCAAAAAAATGTAGCCGTCGATACAATACAGCCGCAAAGGCTGTTTGTATATAAAGCTTGATGCAGTTAAAAAAAGGGAGGATATCTATGAAAAGAAACCGCTTTTTACTCACCTGTCTGACCGCAGTTTTATCCTTATCTCTCTTGTCCGCTTGCGGCGGCAACGGCAACCAGGGAGGAAGTTCCGCTCCGGATAACGGCGGCAGCGGAGGCAGCACCGCCGGCTCGAACGCAGGCTCGGGCACAGCCGGCGGCGAAGCGGCGAAGAAGTACGCCATCATTTTCAAAAATACAGGGAACCCGTACGGCGAGAAAATGATGGAGGGCTTCAAAGCCGCCGTGGAAGAATTGGGGCATGAGGCGATTATTAAAGCGCCTGACCAGCCGACGGCAGAAGCGCAAATTCAAATGATCGAAGAGCTGATTTCCCAGAAGGTCGACTCGATCGCCATCGCAGCCAACGACCCCGATGCGCTGCAGCCAGCCCTGGTAAAAGCTAAAAATGCAGGAATTGAAGTGCTGTCGCTGGATTCGGCGGTAAACGCGGCGAGCCGCATGGTCCACGTGAATCAGGCGGATCCGGAGCGAATCGGCCGCACCTTGATTCAAGGCGTATCCGAAATGATCGGCGGAGAAGGGGAAATCGCGATTTTAAGCGCAACCTCGCAAGCTACGAACCAGAATGCATGGATTGAGTGGATGAAGAAAGAGCTGGAGAAGCCGGAGTACAGCAAGGTCAAGCTGGTTAAGGTTGCGTACGGCGACGACCTGCGGGATAAGAGCGTATCCGAGACCGAAGCGCTGCTCAAGTCGTACCCGAACCTGAAGGGCATTATCGCACCGACAACGGTGGGAATTGCGGCAGCCGGCAAGGTGCTGACGGATAAAGGATTGAAAGGAAAAGTGCACCTGACCGGTCTCGGCCTGCCAAGCGAAATGGCGGAATACATTGAAAGCGGTGTCAGCGAGTGGATGTACCTGTGGAATCCGAGCGATGTAGGCTACTTGGCGGGCTACACGGCCGATGCGCTTGTGAACGGAACGATTGCCGGCGCGGCCGGCGACACCTTCAAGGCCGGAACTCTTGGGGATAAAGAAGTGATTGCGGATGGAGACGGCACGCAAATTATGCTCGGCGATCCGTTTAAATTCGATTCTTCCAATATTGCGGAGTGGAAGGAAGTCTATTAATTCAAATTGCAAAATCATATGAGGAGGATGAATACAAGGATGGCTGGAAAATCTCCGTTTAAATGGCTTTGCTACACGATGATGGCTTCGCTTTTATTTACAACCGCATTGCCGGTGCATGCAGATGGTACTGCAACTGCTCAAATCAGTACGGAATCGACCAAAGTCGAGAATCTAAAGGTGAACTACCAGAAAAACCCGATTGGCATTGAATCGGATTCCATCAGCTTCAGCTGGATGCTCGCATCCAACGTTGTCGGACTAAGCCAGAAAGCGTATCGGATTGCGGTTAAAAACCCGCAAGGGGAAGAAGTATGGAACAGCGGACTGATCGAGGATGCCAAATCCGTCGGCATTCCATACGAGGGTCCGGATCTCCAGCTGGAATCGCGTTATACGTGGTCTGTCGAGACGACGCTCTCGAACGGGAAAAACGTCCGGTCGCAGCCTGCTTATTTTGAAACGGGAACGAATTTTGAACAAGCCGAGTGGATTTCCAATAAAGAAACGGCTGCAGATTACTATACGGATAAGATGACGGTTTCACTCGATGCCACGATCATTCAGGGCGGATTCAGCTTGAATTGGGGCATGAAGAACAAAACGAACGGCTATATTTGGAGCTTTAACGGCACGACGCTTACGCAAAGCGTGACGAAGAACGGCGTGACCGTACAGCTGGGAACCGCCGACCTAAGCGGCAAGGTCGCCTTGAATGAAGCCTTCGAGCTGGAAATATCGGCTGACTCGGATCAGATCATAACCGCCATTAACGGTACGGCGGTTAATACGATCGCCAAAAGCCATTCGATTGAAGGGCCTTTCATTGCGGTGACCGCAAGCCCTTCTTCCAGAAATACGCCTGCCCAAAAGGCGAGCTTCGAGCATGTGGAGCTGACGGTAGACGATGCGGAGGAACAGGTGACGGAATTCGACGGGGCCGTTGCGAACGAATCCGGCGTATGGACGCTGGAAGGCGCCACCGCTTATCAGAAGACGTTTAATGGAGCCCCCGTCGTTTATACGGAGGATACGAATGCGCTGCCGATGTTCCGCACCGAACAAGAACTCCAGGGAAGCGGCGACATCGCTTCGGCAAGGCTGTATATTACGTCCCTGGGCGCATACGACGCCTACATAAACGGCCAAGAGGTCCAGGTTTTGCAAGAGGACGGCACAAAATTGGACGATACGCTTAATCCCGGCTGGACGGATTATTACAGCTACACCAATTACCAGTCCTATGATGTAACGGACTACATTAGCGGAGACCATGTGGCGCTTGGGGTTGCTGTAGGCGCGGGCTGGTACGGAGGAGAAGCCGGCAGCAACGGCGGAGGAAATCTGTATTATAAAATCGGCGACGAGCTGGAGAGAGAATTGGCGCTCCTGGCCAAGCTTGTGGTCACGTACGAGGATGGAACGCAAGAGATCATCGGCACCAATAACGAAGATTGGAAAGTGACGACAGACGGCCCCGTACGCCTCCACGATCTGTTTGTCGGAGAAGTCTACGACGCGCGGCTTGAGGACCAGGTAGCGGGCTGGAACAATGCCGGATTTGACGACTCCGGATGGAACGGGGCGGCGGAGTTCCAATATGACGGCAGGCTGGCAGCCAGCCGCGGGGCTGCCGCCTATGTGCTGGAGGAGAACAAGATTCACCCGGTTCCGGGAGAGGATACGTTTATTTTTGATCCGGCCGACATTGATTACTCCGACTCCAGTTTGACACTGGGCGAAGTGAAACGAACTCCAGTTGATCCGACCGGAACGATCGAGCTTCCGAAAGGGAAATCGCTGATGATCGATCTCGGTCAAAATATCGCGGGCGTACCGGGCATCTCCGTTTCGGGCGCCGAAGGCACAACCGTCCATATGCGGGGAGCCGAAATGCTCAATGACGGAAGAGACCATGAGAAAAGCACTTTCGGCAGCGACGGTCCGAAAGGGACGCTCTACTGGTCCGGTCTGACAAGAGGAAGAGCCAAAGACCAGACGTGGTACACGGATCATTATATTCTGAACGATCAGCCGGTCCAGTCGTACAGCCCAAGGTTCACGTTCCACGGGTTCCGTTATTTGGAGATCACGGCGACGGAGGATGTCGTGGTCCGCGATGTGTATGGGCAGGCCATTACCTCCGCGGTGGAGAACACGTTGTCGCTAGAGACGAATAACGAGGATCTCAACCAATTGTTCAGCAATGTGCTTTGGAGCCAAAGAAGCAACTTCTTGTCGATTCCGACCGATACGCCGGGACGTTCGGAGCGGCTCGGCTGGACCGGCGACATTCAGGTATTCGGCGAAACGGCACTTTATAACTTCGATTCGGTCGCGTTTCTTGAAAATTTCGTCGGCATTCTCAAGGACTATGCGGAGCAAAACAACGGTTATATTGCCGACTACCTGCCTACGATCAGCAAAGCGACGACAACGAACGCGGGCTGGTCGGATGTCATCATTACATTGCCTTGGGATCTCTACATGCATACGGGCGACATCTCCATCTTGAGAGATACCTACGATATTATGAAGGTTTATATGGGGAATGTAATGGCTAACGGAATGAGAGCCGGCTATGGAGACTGGGTGGCCATGCAAGGGACCGCGCCTCAATTTATGGCTGCCATGTACCAGGCATTGGACGCTGTGACGATGGCCAAGATCGCGACCCTGCTGGGGCATGACGACGATGCGGCGATGTATACGGCAGAGTCGGAGCGCGTCATCGATTTGGCTTACGACAAATATGTGGACGAAAACGACAACATCCTTTCTGTAACCGCTGACAATTTTACGAGGGGCTTCCTGATTAATTTGTTCAAGGATAACTCGCAGACGAGCATTCTTTGGGCGCTGAAGATGGGGATGTACGAATCGGAAGAGCAGAAACGGAAATTTATTGAAAACCTGCTGCTCAATATTGCCAATGAGAATAAATCGGAAAGATCCAACTCGGGCGAAAACACGTTGTCGACAGGCTTCCTCGGCGTGAATGAGCTGCTGCCCGTGCTTACGGAAAACGAGCTTTCCGCCAAAGCCTACGACCTGCTGCTTCAGGATGAAATGCCGTCCTGGCTGTACGAGGTCAAGCAAGGAGCAACGACCACATGGGAGCGCTGGAACGCGTATACGAGCGAATACGGCTTTGACGACAACGGCATGAACTCCTTTAACCATTACGCATATGGCGCAGTAGTCGAATGGATGACCAAGTACATGGCGGGCATTCAGAGCGACGAACAAAATGCCGGATTTAAACATTTTATTTTGCAGCCTACCTTGGACACCGGCGACCAATATAATGACCAGGCACGTATCCGATCCGTAAAAGGAAAGCTTGATTCCTATTACGGGACGATCGTCTCCAATTGGGAATCGGAGGATGGTACACTCGGTTCTTATGAAGCCATTGTTCCGGCCAATACGACGGCAACGCTTTATTTGCCGATTGATGATGCCGCTGTACGCGTTAAAGGAACGCCTGGCATCAAGCATATTGAGAATCTGGAGCGGTATGGCGTCCAGGTAGCCAAATTCGAATTGCAATCCGGCGGCTATCAGTTCAGCGTAAAAAATGGCATGGTTCGTGCCGAGCTGATGGATGGCTTTGTTAACTCCAAAGGTAAAGCAAGTCTGGCAGGCCCTAGCCTGGCAGGGGAGGATGAGAGCTTCAGCCTCACCTATCGTTTGGCCGGCGTGGAGAGCATCTCCGCACAGGATGTTACGATTGACTACGATAAAACCCGTTTTGAATTTGTCGGCGCAGAATCGTTGATCGCTGACACGCAAATTGAAGAAACGAAAAACGACACGTCCGGAGGAAGCGTGCGATTGATTGTTGCAAGTCTGGGAGCGGACCGTTCAATCAGCGGAGATGCAGACGTGATGAAGCTCACCTTTAAATCGAAGAAAGCATCGGGAACAGGAAACATTACCTTGAGCGAAGTTAAAGTTTCCAATGGCGACGGGGAAGTATTCCAGACAGAAGCTTCCGGCAAAACGGTCACCCTTGACGCCAATATTCTGAACAGTGTACGCGGCTACGACATCGGCGACCTCGGTGTCATTGCGTTCAACTACGGCAAAACGGCTGCCGACGCCGCTTGGGATGCCATCAAAAAGGCGGATCTTAACGGAGACGGCGTAGTCGGTCTTTCCGATCTTGGCTATATCGCCAGAAAAATTTTGAAATAGTTTTATGGGTAACAGGAACACGGGGGAGAATTTCTCCCCCTGCTTGAGCCGGCGCCAGAGCGCGAATATAACGGCGGGGGTGCAAAATATGAGAACGAAAATCAAGATTTATATCGTACTAGCGGTTATGTTACTGGCGAATATGAATGCTGCAGGCTCCGCTTTCGCTGCCGATCCGTCATCGTTTACCTTCAGTGCATCCCGTTCCAATGTGCAGACCGGAGAACTGTTTTCTGTAACGGTAGGTGCACAAGGCGTTGATCGGATGGACGGGTTTGAGGTTCGTCTGGAAGCCGAGATGGAGAAGCTGGAGCTGGTGAGTGCTGTAACGGGTATTCAAGGCGGCTTTACGGTGCCTGCGAAAGTGAATGGCAATGAAATCGTCATGGCATTCGCCAAGCTCGGCAGCGCTCCTTCGGAGAACGGCAGCATCATCTTGAGTACGCTGACGTTCAAAGCAAAAGTGAAAGGCGAAGCCATGGTTTCCTTGAAAACGGTCAAGCTTCTCAATCATGACTTGATAGAGTCTGCTCACACGATTGACAGTACGGTAACCGTGTCAGTCAATGATGCGGCTAATCCTGGCGGCGGAAATAACGGCAACAACGGAAATAACGGCAATAACGGCGGCGGCGGTCCGATTGTCGTTCAGGCGGACATTGATGCGGACGGTCATGCATCGGCAGCTATTACAGATACCGTCATGCAGGCGGCAATCGATAATGCCAAAGGCGGAATTGTGAAAATCCAGATAAAAGCGGTGGAAGGCATCAAGCTGATTACCGTCAACCTCCCGCTGCAATCGATCGCGGCAGCCGGAAAGGATATTCGGGCCATTGAAATAGATGCAGGACTCGCAACGGTCACTTTGTCCACCGGTCTGTTCAAAACGAATAACGGTGCAATGGCTTCCGCTATTGAGCTTGCAATTGCCGAGGCTGATCCTTCGACGCTTCCGGCATCGGCGAGCGGGGTTATCGGCAGCAATCGGGTATTGGATTTTACGTTGAAAGCCGATGGGTCCAAGATCAGCAGCTTTAACGGGAATGACGTAAAGGTTTCCTACGCCTATGACCTTGAAGCGGGTAAAAGCGGTGCAAAAGTAGTCGTCTACTATATGAATGACAACGGAAATTTGGAAATCGTGAAAAACGGCAAATACGACGCCGCAACCGGTACCGTAACGTTCCGTCCCAAGCATTTCAGCAAATACGCGGCAGTCTATCAAGATGTGACCTTTAAGGATATCGCCAGCCTGCCATGGGCACAAGAGAGCATCGAAGCTCTGGCGGCCAGAGAGGTGATCGACGGAGTTGGAGACGGCAGCTTCAAGCCGAACAGCAGCGTTACGAGAGCGGAATTTATCAAAATTTTGATGCAGGCATTCGATTTGGCCGATCCCTCTGCCGTATCCTTGCTTAAGGACGTGAAGGCAGGCGCCTGGTACTACAGCTCGATTGCGGCGGCCGAGAAGCTGGGCATCGTCAATGGAAAGCCAGACGGTACTTTCGGAGTTCATGATCCGATTACGCGTCAAGAGATTGCCGTTATCGTTCACCGGGCGGCCGGCATCATCGGGGCGGATTTAAGCACGGAACAGAGCGGCATTCGCTTCAAAGATATGACGTCTGTAGCGCCGTATGCTGCTGAAGCCGTAGAAGCGATGGCCAAAGCAGGTATCGTGAACGGGATGGCGGACGGCAGCTTTGAGCCGAAAGGCCAAGCTACCCGGGCGCAGGCGGCGGTTATGATCTACAGGCTGTTCAATCTCAACCTCGTAAGTACGAAGTAACGGCTCTCCTATCAAAAAGCAAAGGAGCAGAATATGAGGAACCTAAATTTGAGGCTCGTTCATAAACGTTCTATTAAAATCAAAACCGTCTATTCGGTATTATTGATCGTTTCTATGCTTGCCGGTTTATTTTCCGGGATTGCTTCGGCCGCTCCGGCGGCTGAAGAGACGAAGGTTTCCAGACTTAAAGTTGAAAGCGCAATCAATCCAATCGGGATCGATGCCGATGCCCCCCGGTTCAGCTGGATTATGGAATCCGGCGTCCGGGGACAGAAACAATCGGCCTATCAAGTGATCGTCTCTTCCAGCCCGGCTAACCTTGAAGCAGGAACCGGGGACGTTTGGGACAGCGGCAGAATCGAGTCGGACGTATCAAATCATGTGGAGTACGAGGGAGAGACTCTGGCTGCGGCGACCCGGTATTATTGGACGGTTAATGTCTGGGACAAAGACGGGGAGCTGATTCAGCCTTCCGGGCAGGCGTGGTTCGAGACCGGATTAATGGGAACGGGCTGGTCGGGAGCCGAGTGGATCGGCGCGCCGGAGCTTCAACTGGATGCGGAATCCATGCCGGTGTTTAATATCGAATACGATATTCAGATTCCTGACGGCAGCACGAAAGCAAGCTTTATATTCGGCGCCAACGATCCGCGGCTTGGGAATGCGAATAAGAACAACTACAGCATTGCAGGCGAAAACTATATCAAGTACGAATTGGACTTGAGCGAGCTTGCGGCGGGTACAGGGGCGGCCAAGCTTAACGTTTACCGCAAAGGCTACGGGCCGGAGAAGGGCATCGGCAATCTGGACGAATCGGCTCCGATTGCATCGGGAACGATCGGATCGATTACGGAGGCAAACCTGCGTAACAAGCATCATGTCCTTATTAGCGTAAGCGGCAACGCGGCGGCAACGACGGTGAACGATACCGCTGTACCGATGAGCCGGACGGCCTACCCGGCTGAAGCGGCCAACAACCGCCTGACGCTTAATCCGCTAAATGCGGTTCAGGATGTGCCGACGTATCCCCGGCTGAATGAAATCGGCTTCTCCGCGGATGCCGGCCAGACGGCTGCGATCAGCAATATGAAGATCAGCAACGTCAGAGCCCCGAAAGCGGTCGTATTCGAAGAAACGGTTGGCGAACAATATGACGGCATCTTCAAAAATGCGGTAGACGGCACTCTTGTAAAAGCAGAAAATGGCGGTTTCACGATTTCCGGCGGCAGTGAAGGCCTGCTTGTCTATCGAAATCCGAGCCACACTTCCACTCCTATGCTGAGGACCGAATTTACGGCAGCCAAAGAAATCGCGAACGCCAGGCTTTATGCGACAGCGCGCGGCATTTATGAATTTCATATCAACGGCGAAAGGGTAGGAGAGGATTATTTTAATCCGGGCCACACCCAATACAACAAGCGTCTGATGTATCAGACCTACGATATTACGGATTTGCTGCAGTCCGGTGAGAACGCCGTAGGCGTCATGCTCGCCTCGGGCTTCTGGAGCGACCAGATGACCTTCAACCTGTCGAACTACAATTATTATGGAGACCGTCCGTCGTTGTATGCGAAGCTTGTCCTTACTTATGCGGACGGCACGAGCGAGACGATCGTGACGGACCCGGACAGCTGGAAGTATTTTGGCGAAGGTCCGGTCACTTATGCAGGGTTGTTTAACGGAGAAAATTATGACGCAGCACGCGAGGAAGCGGTCCAGGGCTGGAATGAAGCTGGCTTCGATGACAGCGGCTGGACATCATCGGCAATTATTACGCCGCTTCCGGAATTTGCGAACCCGGAAATTGTCTCCCAGGTCGGGGACAATGTTAAAGTGTTTGAAGAGCTGACGGCCAAATCCGTAAGCAATCCGCGCGAAGGCGTGTACGTGTACGATATGGGAGTTAATATGGTCGGCGTGCCGCAGATTCAACTGACAGGCGAAAGAGGCCGGGTCGTCGAGATGCGGACGGCCGAGATGCTGTACCCCGATTTGCCGGAATACCGGAATATGAACGGGGCGAGCATGGTAGGTATGATTTTGACGGAAAATATGAGAGCGGCGCTCACCGATGACCGGTATACGCTGAAAGGCGATCCGGACGGCGAGACGTACCGGCCCCGTTTTACCTTCCACGGGTACCGTTATCTTGAAATTACCGGCCTGGAGGCACCGCTGCCGCTGGAGAACGTGAAAGGGATTGTTCTGTCCTCGATTACGGAATTAACGGGCAGCTATGAAACGTCGAATCCGCTTATCAATCAGCTGTACAAAAATATTACCCGCGGACAAATTGGCAATTTTCTGAGCATTCCGACGGATACGCCTGCCCGCGACGAGAGAATGGGCTGGGCGGGAGATGCGCAGGTGTTCGTGCGGACGGCTGTTTTTAACGCCGACGTTCAGCAATTTTTTGAGAGATATACCGAGATTCTCAGAGACAGCCAGGCACAGAACGGCGGATTTCCGATCTACGCTCCATCGTTTAATATCAATCCGGCGAGTGGAGGTTGGCTGGTTTGGGGAGCGGCGGGCATGATCGTTCCTTGGGAAACTTACCAGCAGTATGGAGATACCCGATTGCTGGAGGAGCACTACGCTTCAATGAAGAAATATGTAGACGGCTATAGAAACGGCGGGAAAATGAGCGGGCGGCAGTATTTGACCTCCTCAGGAGGCCTGTCGGATCACCTTTCTCTGGTCACTACGGATGGACCGCTTCTGATCAACGCGACCTACGCGTATACCGTCAAGCTGCTGTCGAAAGCGGCCGAGGCGATTGGAGAAACGGAAGACGCTCTATTCTATCAGCAGCTGTTTGATAATATCAAGAGTGAATGGAACGGCGTATTTGTCGACCCTGAAACGCATAAAACGAGAAACGCGGCAGGTGCGGTGCAGGATACGCAGACCTCGTACTCGCTTCCATTAGCGTACGGCGTGTTTGCAGAAGAGCATGTTCCTCATGCCGCTGCGCGTCTGGCGGAAGTAACGAGGGAATCGGATTATATCATTACGACCGGCTTCATCGGAACGGCTCCAATGAATCCCGCTTTGTCCGAAAACGGGTATATCGAGGATGCCTATAAGCTGCTAGAATCTACCAAGTATCCGTCCTGGCTGTATCCGGTAGTGAACGGCTCCACCTCGATCTGGGAGCGGTGGAACTCGTACACCCATGAGAACGGATTCGGCGGCAATAACGGGATGAACTCCTTCAACCATTACGCATTGGGAGCAGTAGGAAGCTGGATGTACAACTATTCTCTCGGTATTCAGCGCGATGACAATCATCCGGGATTCAAGCATTTTATTCTTCAGCCGATGTACGGCGGAAATGTGACCTATGCGAAGGGCGAATACGATTCCGTTCACGGTGTCATTGAGAGCAGCTGGAAACTGACCGGCAACAAAAAAGTTTTCAGCTATGAGGCTGTCGTTCCTGCAAACACAACGGCTACGCTGTACATTCCGGCCGTATCGGCCACTCAGGTGACCGAAAGCGGGAAGCCTGCCGCCGGAGCGTCCGGAATCCGGTTTGTAGAATATAAGAACGGCAAAGCCGTTTACGAGCTTCAATCCGGAAGCTATCGATTCAGGTCCGTTTTGGATTATACCGGCAAAGCGAGCTTGAAGGGGCCGAACCGGGCGGGCGAGAACGATACGATCGGCTTCACTTACCGGCTCGATGGCGTAGATCAAATATCGGCTCAGGATCTTACGATCCGTTACGACCAGGAGCGTTTCGAGTTTGTTGGGGCCGAATCGCTGGTCGAAGGAACGGAAGTGGAAGAAACCGTATCCTCCGCAGGCACGGTGAGATTGCTGCTTGCGAGCCTCGGGGCCGGTCATTCCATCAGCGGGGACGCGGATGTGCTGAAGCTGACGTTTAAATCAAAGGTTAAAACCGGAACAGGTACGATTGAACTAGCCGATGTAAAATTGTCCGACGGCAGCGGCGAGGTTTACCAGTCGGAGGCGGAAGGAAAATCCGTGACTTTGGATCCAGCCATCCTCAATACCGTCAAAGGCTACGATATTGGAGACCTCGGCGTTATCGCCTATCATTACGGCAAGACGGCGGCAAGCGGCGACTGGGATGCCGTCAATAAGGCGGACCTTAACGGCGACGGCGATATCGGGCTTTGGGACCTTGGTTATATTTCGAGAAAAGTACTGAATTCTTAATAAAATAATGGCGGGCCGGATAGTTATCGAATAATCTTCGATGAATATCCGGCTTTTTTTCGCGAAAAAACAGAAGGAATCTCGTTCCAATCTCCTAATTACATCCAGGTAGTTGCAAAGCTACAATGGGGTGGCGGGCAACGATCTCATGGAGAGAGGAGCAGACAGGCCGCATGACCAGCATCTACGGAAAGCAAACCGAGACATTCCGGTTTACGGCGAAGGATGAACCGGGAAGAGCTTACAAGGCTTGCGTGAGCCTTTGCCGGATTCCGATGATTGAAACGTATAACGAGATCGTAAACGAGCTGCAGCCGCCGGAAATGGACTATTACCGGACGCTGAGGGCGGAGAGAAGGCAGCGAAGCTACTTGCTGGGCAGGTATACGGCAAAGCGGGCGTCGGCGTTGTGGCTGGGCGAGGAGGATGCGGATAAAATTGTGATCGACCGGGGCATTTTTACCCAGCCGATCGTCGTGCATGCCGGCAGCGCGAACATCCAGGTAAGCATTACGCATTGCGGCGACATCGGGATTTCCATCGCATTTCCTGAGGCGATGCCGCTCGGCATCGATTTGGAGAAGGCGGACCCCCGCCAAAGCCGGTCGCTGGAAGCGCATATGACGGCAGGCGAGCTGGAAGCGGTGCGGGAGCTGCCGTATGACGGGCCTGCGAAGCTCATGGTGCTGTGGACGGCTAAGGAGGCGCTGTCGAAAATATTAAAAACCGGCCTGCTCATCCGGTTCGAGCTGCTGGAGCTTCAGGTCTGCGAAGCAAGAGAAGGGTTCATTCTCTGCTCCTATGAAGGCTTTCCCCAATACCGGGCCGTGTCCTTCGTGATCGGGGAATTCGTCTGCTCGGTCGCCTATCCTGCGCGGGCGATCATCCCGGACGAGGACTGGCTGTGCTTCCGGAGACGCCTTGAGAAATATATTTGAATATACTTTTTATGTAAATATTGACATTCTGCAAAATCGGTGCATACAATTTAGTTAGAGATCGAAATATTAGGAAGGAAAGGAGGTGATATCGATGAAATCATGTTCGGTTAACCGGAACGGGACGATCCAGAAACCCAAATTTTTCGGATGCATGATCTGCTACGTCGGCGGCTGGATCTGGTTCGGCGTGCAGAAGCTGAAGTCGCTGAGAAGTTGAAGTTAACGCAAGCCGCCGCGGTCCGCCCGTCCGGTCATACCAACCGAAGCAGCGATCGTGTATAATGGTGAGATACGGACTAACATTGGGCGAATGAGGGTGAAGGGATGAATTCGACGCTGCACGGCTCCATCGGTTTCTGGTTCAAGAAAAATTACCGGAACGTATGCAATTTTCTGGACCAGCGGTTGGCGGAACACAACGTAACGAACTCGCAGCTGGGCGTGTTGATCATTTTGTGGGAGAAGGAAGGCCTTACGCAGAAGGATATGGTTCAGACATTAGGCATTCAGCCTGCTTCGATGACCTTTCTGCTAAGAGGGCTTGAAGAAAAAAAATTGATCAGGCGCGAGCAGGATAAGCAGGATACGAGAATTAACCGCATTTATCTGACCGAGAAAGGCTTGTCCTTGAAGGAGCCATGCCTTGCTATCGTGGAAGAGGGAGAAGCGATCGTGCGCCAAGGGTTCTCGAAGGAGGAGATTGCTTTGTTTCTATCCTGGATGAAGCGGGCGGAGAACAACTTTAATAAATAGCGGCAAGCTGCTGTTTATTTTAAGTTAATAGTTATATATCTAATTATTTACGAAAACTTATTGTTTAAGTATTTAACCTCTTATGTTTAAGGGAATGCTTACATTCCTTGAAATAAGAGGTTTTTTCCTATTCGGATAGTTAGATATAAAACATATTGACAGCCAAATTTTGCTTTGATATCATAACGAATGAAAGTAGAAGAAATGGAGGAATGTGGTAATGAGTACAAATCATTCAAGCTCCTTGTACGATCGTAAAAACTTGGCCCGGGTGCCGGAGTTATCGAAGCTGGTGCCTGAAGGGTCCAAGGCGTTTTTTCAGTTTATGGGAGAAGCGTTCAGCGAGAAAGCCATTTCTTCCCGTACGAAAGAGCTGATCGCAGTAGCCGTCACCCATGTTACCGGCTGTCCTTATTGCATCGACGTCCATACCGGAAAGTTCAAGAAGCTGGAAGGCTCTCCGGAGGAGATCGTCGAAGCGATCCTGGTTGCCGGCGCCGTCAACGCGGAAACGGTGCTTTACCACAGCGTGAATTCCTGGAATTCGTTCCATGAGAAAGCGGACGGCGAGCTGTACAGGCTGGATAACCTGGAGCTGATGGAGCTGGTGGAGGACATGAAACCTGAGGCGTTCGAGGCATTCGGTCAATTTCAGGCTTCGGCAATGGCTTCCGGCGCGATCGACAGCAAGACGAAGGAGCTGATTGCAGTTGTCATCTCCCACGTCAACGGCTGCGCTTACAGCATCGAGGTCCATACGAAGAAGTTCAAGCAGCTCGGCGGGACACAGGAAGAGCTTGTCGAAGGGCTGCTCGTAGGAGGGGTCGCGAACGCCGGATACGTGCTGACACACGGAATTAACGCCTTGAACGCGTATGATTTCGAGGCGGCGCCGAGCCGATAAGGCAATTAACGCTTAGGGCAGAGGAGGGATATTGATTATGAATACGACGCTGGCAATCGTTCTGGGCTGCGTTCTCGTATGCTGCTGCGTGCTCGTGGTGGCGAATTTCGCCCGTAAGCGGCGGAACAGATAAAGGGTGCTTAAGCCCATGTAACGGAAAGCGGGTGCCGGATGCAACCTTTGACAGCGCGACAACCATCCCCCTCGGCGGGGATGAGGCAGGTTTTTGTAATCAGTTTAGGCTTGTTCGTCATTTTCCTGGACAGCACGGTCGTCAACATTGCGCTGCCGAGCATGGTGGAGCAATTCGGGATTACGCTCAGCACGGCTTCCTGGATTATTAACGCTTATACGATGTCGGTGGCGATTTTGCTCGTGTTCATGGGGAAGATTGCGGATTTGGCGGGCAAGAAGAAGATATATGAATGCGGGCTGTTGCTGTTTATGGCCAGCTCGCTAATGTGTGCAATGGCGCCAAACGTGGCAACGATGCTGGCCGGCAGGGTGCTGCAGGGAATCGGCGGAGCGATGGCGATTCCCGCCAGCATGACGCTTGTCCGGACGGTTGTGCCGCAGGAAAAGGCAGGCGCTGCGATGGGCATCTGGAGCGCCGTCGGCGCCCTCGCGATCGCGGCCGGTCCGGGCCTCGGCGGCGTTCTGACCGAAAGCTTCGGCTGGCGTTCGGTATTTTATATTAATGTGCCGATTATATTGGCCGCCGGTCTTCTGACCCGGATTTCACTGCGGGCGCACGCCGACCGTCGGACCCGCGGACGGCTCGATATGGCCGGAACGCTGCTGCTGAGCGCGGGTCTGTTCGGTCTGATCCATGCTCTGCTGCAGGCGCAGGATAACGGCAGGATGACCGGAGCGACGGCAGCCGAGGCCGCTGCCGCCCTCATTCTTCTCTGTTTTTTTGTCTGGAGGCAGCGAACCGCCCGCGAGCCGTTGATCGAGCTCGGCATTTTCCAGGACAAAAATTATGTTACGGGAGTGCTTTCCAACATGCTTGGAGGCATCCTGCTAATGGGTACGATGATTATTTCTCCGCTTTATTTGACTCAGATCAAACATTTTACCACGCTTAAGGCTTCTCTCATTTTGACGCCAATGTCCGCAACATTACTTGTAGCAGCACCCTTCATCGGCAAATTAATCGACAGGTTCGGCAGCCGCCGGCCGCTGTTCATCGGTTATTTGCTCGCTATAGCCGGCTTTTCCGCCTTCGGCCTGCTCCGCAGCGATACGCCGACCGTATGGCTGGTCCTCCTGCTGACGGGAGCGGGAATCGGCATCGGGACGATCGCGATCGCCAGCCTGACCCTCAGCACATCGACGGTTCCGCTGGATAAGCTGGCGACCGCCTCGGGCATTTTCGCGATGTTCCGAAATTTGGGGGGCGCGCTCGGCGTCGTTATTTTTATTTCGATCACGATGACCTCGATGAACATCAATGCGCCCGCTCTTGAGCGGGACGTGGTGCAAAAGCTGGACCAAGCGGAGGTTTCCGAGACGGCTAAAGCCTCGTTTCTGCAAGAAATGAAGGAGGCCGGAGGGGAGCTTGGGAAGCCGGCGGGCGGAGATGCGGCTGCCATTCAAGAGGCAGGTGCCGGAGAAGCCGGGACGATGCAGCGGATCTACGAATCCGAACGGATGCGGTACGAGGCGCTCGGCATACGCAACGCATACCTGGGAGGCGCCGTCCTCTCGGTGTTGTTCATGCTGTCTCTGCTGCTGCTGCGCAAGAGGAAGCGGGAAGCGTCCGGAAGCAATCCGATTCATTCCTGATTAGGAGGCTATTATGTCGACTTATTCCACGATTCTGAAATCCGGGTCCGAGCTTGGGCTTGATCCGGTAGGCATGATCATCGCGTCCGCGAAACCGGTATTCCGGCTTGAACCGGGCGCGCAAAACGAAATCAAGCTTCAACTGATCCAAGAAAGCTTTGCTTATCATTACAAGCACAATGAATTGTACCGGAAGGTTTGCGGCGAGAAACAGGTGGCGCCGGACGATATCCGCGAGCTGCGCGACGTTGCTCGTATTCCGCTGATTGAAATCTCGAAATTTAAAGACGTCAACGCCCACCTGCTGCTGACGATGCCGATAACCGAGCTGCAGCATGAGCTGCGGAGCACCGGCACAAGCGGGATTCCGAGCATTTCCCGGCGCGACGAGCAGTCGCTGACCCGAAGCGTGCACAGCATCTACGCGATGTTCCGCGAAATGTTCGGCTTCTTCGGAGGCGGAGCCGTTTTCCTCGCGCCGTCCGCGGAAGATATGCCAGAGATGGGGCTTGTGAAGCTGATCAATATGTTCTCCGGGCTTCTGGATTCAAGCAAATTTTTTGTGCACGACTCCTCCTTCGATCCCGGCGAGGTGCTGGACCAGCTGGAGAAATGGAAGCATGTCCATACCCGCCATATTATCGGTCCCCCGTTTCTCGTCGAGCGGCTCGCAGCCGCCGCGGCCGAGCGCGAAACGAAGGTGCTGCTGGACCGCCAGACCCGCATCATTACGCTTGGAGGCTGGAAGAGCTTTACGGGGCGGGAGATCGACCGGTTCGAATTTTATAAGGCAACCGCGGAGGTATTCGGCGTAAGGGAGGATCAGGTCCGCGATATGTTCGGGCTTGTGGAGACGAATTTCATGGCCGTCGAATGCGGGGAGCATGCGAAGCACGTCCCGCCTTGGGTGTATTTTTCGATACGGGACCTTGACGATCCGGAGCGCGAGGTCGAGCCCGGCGAGCCGGGACGGCTGGCGGTGTACGATCCGTCGTCGCTCGCTTATCCCGGCTTTATTATGACCGAGGATCTGGTCTATCTCGATAAGGAGCCGTGCGCATGCGGCCGGCACGGGCAAACCGTCAATTATATGTACCGGATCAAAGGGGCCGAGGTGGGCTGCTGTGCGATCAATCTGGAAAAATATATGTCGGATAAAGAAGCGAGAGTAACTCAATGCCCGATCGGCTAGTCCGCCGCGTAGGGAGAAGGATGGAGAGAACATGTACAACGACATTATTGCCGAGCATTTTATGAATCCCCGCAATATCGGGGAGCTTGAGCATCCGGACGAGCGGATCAGTATCGGGAACCCGATCTGCGGGGATACGATTCATCTCGGCGTGGCATTCAAGGACGGCCGGATTGCCGATATGAAATACAAAGCGTACGGCTGCGCGACCTCGATCGCGACGGTCAGCGTGTTCAGCGAATTTGCCATAGGCAAGTCGGTAAGCGAAATAAGGAAAACCTCATCCGAGGATATGGAAGCGATGCTGGGCGAGCTGGAGCCGAATCAGATGCATTGCCTGGACATTTTGTCCGAGCTGTTCCAATCATTGGGTACGGTTAAAGAGGTGTAGACAATGGACGGCCGGTATTTCGATTATAACGCGACAACGCCGATCGATCCCGCCGTGGCTGCTGCAATGATGGAGCATCTGTCCGAATACGGAAATCCGTCCAGCACCCACCGGGCCGGGAAAACGGCCAAGCAATCGGTGCGGCAGGCAAGGTCGCATGCCGCGGATCTGCTGAACTGCGGGCAATCGGAGCTTATCTTCACCTCCGGAGGCAGCGAAAGCAATAACTGGGCGATTAAAGGCTGGCTCTCGCAATGGAAGGGGAGGCGGCCGCATATTATTACTTCGTCAATCGAGCATCCTTCGGTTCAGGAGGCGATTCGTTACGCCATGCGGGAGTGGGAGGCGTCCGTCACCTGGCTTCCGGTCGACGGCGACGGCTTCCTGTCCGCCGAAGCGGTGGCCGAGGCGTTGAGGCCCGAAACGAAGCTGATCAGCATCATGCTGGCGAATAACGAGCTCGGCACGCTTCAGCCCATCCGGGACATCGCCCGGATCGCCCGCGCAAGCGGCGTCTTCATGCACACGGACGCGGTGCAGGCGGTCGGTAAAATAAATGTGGACGTACAGGAGCTCGGGGTTGACGCGCTCTCCTTCTCGGCCCACAAATTTTACGGGCCGAAAGGAATCGGCGGCCTCTACTTGAAAGAGGGCCGCGCCCTTGAGCCGCTCGTACACGGGGGCGGCCAGGAATCCGGGCTGCGCAGCGGAACGGAAAACGTGCTTGCGCTCGTCGGTCTCGGCGAAGCCTGCCGGCTTGCCCGCGAGGAAATGGAGGAAACGGCGCTGAGGCTGGACGAATTCAAGCGGCTGCTTGCCGCCGGACTGACCGCCTTGTCGCCGCAAATCAAGCAGAACGGCGGGAGGGATGCTTCCCGGACCTTGGCGGGTACGATGAATATTCAAATTCCGCATATCCGGGGCGAAGCGCTGGCGGCTTATTTGGATCACCGCTTCGGTATCGCGCTGTCGGTAGGTTCGGCTTGCAGCTCCAACCGGGAGAAGAAGCTGTCCGGCGTGCTGAAGGCCATCGGACTTCAGGATGCGGAAATTCAATCCTCCGTCCGGATCAGCATGGGGAAATATACGAAACGGTCGGATATCGTCGGATTTCTGGAAGCGATGGAGCAGGCGATGGAGCATTTCTGCCGTCTGATGCCGGTTTGATCGATTAATCGGAAGGAGCATGGTCATGCAAACGCAATCTAACGTTTTTTCGAAAGCGGAAATTATACAAATTTTGAAGGTGAACGTCCTCATCGGAAATTTGCAGCTTCACGGCGTAACGCCGGAGGATATCGGCCACGACGCGCCGCTGTTCGGCGAGGGGCTCGGGCTGGAATCCGTTGACGCCTTCTATATCGCCGGCGGCATTCAGGAATGCTTCGGCGTCAAAATCGACAGGACGAAGCTTCATCAGCTGAGGCCGCATTTTGCATCCGTCCATACATTGGCGGCATATGTGGCCGAGCTGCTGGCCGAACGTTACGCGGGGTAGGGTGAATAACGAATGAGCGTGGAATTGATGCAAAACAGAATGTTTACCAATTTGGTCGATTTATTGCAGTACAGAGCCGTCGTGCAGCCGGAGCTTAAGCTGTACACGTACCTGACGGACGGGGAGGACGAGGAGGTCTCGATTACCGCGGCGGAGCTGAACAGGAGGGCGATGAGCGCCGCGGCGGAGCTCAAGGGGCTCGAGCAGAAACCGGAAACCGCGCTGCTGCTTTTCCCGCCGGGGCTCGATTTTATTGCCGGCTTTATGGGCTGCCTCTATGCAGGAGTGATCGCGATACCGGCGTACCCGCCGCATTTCCGGCGCCCGACCCCGAGACTGGACAGCATCATCCACAGCTCGGGAACGACGGTTGCGTTAACGACGGGACAGATGATGGCGGATATCGCGGGCCAGCTGGACCAGACCTCGCGGATTACCACGCTGCGTCTGATAGCGGTAGACCGGCTGAAGGCCGCCGGCCATTACGCCTGCGAGCCGTGCTCGGGCGGACAGCTCGCGTTTCTGCAATATACGTCGGGCTCGACGGGCAATCCGAAGGGGGTGATGGTCACCCACGGCAATCTTCTGCACAATATGGGGCTGATTGCCAAGTATTTCCGGCTGTCGCCGCAAACGAAAATCGTGAACTGGCTGCCGGCTTACCATGACATGGGACTGATCGGACAATTGCTGATGTCGCTTATGCTCGGGTGCGAGCTCGCGTTTATGTCGCCGGTCAATTTCATTCAGAAGCCGATCCGCTGGCTGAAGGCGATCACGAAGTACGGCGCCACTTACAGCGGTGCGCCAAACTTTGCTTATGAGCTGTGCGTGAGCAAATTTAACCCCGAAACGGACGGAGATATCGATCTTAGTTCATGGGAGCTTGCCTTTAACGGCGCCGAGCCGGTCAGGGAAGAGACGCTGCGGAAGTTTGTGGACACCTTTGCTCCGTACGGCTTCAGGGCGAACAGCCTGGCCCCATCCTACGGTTTGGCGGAAGGGACGCTTTACGTCTCCGGCTGCAAGAAAGAGGAGCCGTACACGGCAATCTGGCTGAAGTCCGACCAGCTGGAACAAAACAAGGCGGTCGAGACGGCTGCCGGAGCTCCCGGGGCGAGACCGATGGTCGCCTGCGGGATCATCGTTCCGGAGCAGCGCACGATCATCGTCGATCCGCAAACGCATATCCCGTGCGGAGAGATGGAGGTCGGGGAAATATGGGTCAGCGGTCCGAGTGTCGCTCAAGGCTATTGGCGCAATCCCGAGGCTTCGGAGGAGGATTTCGGAGCGGTGCCGGCAGCGGATTCGCCTGAGGGAAGAACGTTTCTGCGCACGGGGGATTTGGGCTTTATCCGCCAATCCGAGCTGTTCGTGACGGGCCGGATCAAGGATGTGCTTATCGTCGCCGGCCGCAACCATTACCCGCAGGATCTCGAGCTTACGATCCAGAGCAGCCATCCGGCCATACGTAACGAGTATATCGCCGTGTTCCAGACCGTCAAGGACGATCGGGAAATCGTTGTGGCCGTGGCGGAGCTGAACCGGGAGCATCGGCAGCGCACGAAGCGGCAGGACGATCTGGCTCTGCTCCGTAAAGAGGTGCTTGCGGCTGCGCGTACGGCGGTGGCCGAGGCGCATGAGCTTATGCTGGACGACGTTGTGCTGATCAAGACCGGTACGATACCGAAGACGTCCAGCGGCAAAATCCAGAGGCGGTTGACCAAAAGCATGTACGAAGAGCAATTACTACTAATATGGTGAGGGGAGCGGACATGAACAGAACGAAGGAATCCGGCCTGATCCGGGAATGGCTGACCTCGGAAATAGCGGAGCTGCTCCGGATGGATGGGCGCGAGGTCGACATTCATATGCCGTTCAACAGCTTGGGGCTTGATTCCGCTAAAATTATGATGCTCTCCGGCGAGCTGGGGCAGCGGCTTCAGCGGACCGTCTCACCGACACTGTTCTGGGAGTTCGCGACTATCCATGAGCTGGCCTCGGCACTTGAATCGGGGAGTCCGAAAGAGACGGCCGGTACGAAGGAAAAGGGCCTGCATGGCGGGAGCATGAAGCGTGAGCCGATCGCGATCGTCGGCATGGGCTGCCGATTTCCGGGAGCGCCGGGTCTTAACGAATATTGGGAGCTGCTTGCCGGCGGGAAGGATGCGGCGGGCGCCTATCCGGCGGACCGGCTGAAGCTGGTGAAGCAAACGGTCCGGCGCGAGGGCGGCTATATCGAAGGAATCGACGGCTTTGATTATCCGTTTTTTAACCTGTCCTACCGGGAAGCGATCCGTATGGACCCCCAGCACCGCATGCTGCTCGAGGTGGTATGGGAAGCATTCGAGGATGCGGGCATACCTCCTGCAGAATGGGCGAACACGGCCGGCGGAGTATTCATCGGCATATCGGGCAACGATTACGGCAGGGAAGACCTGCTCGCGGAAGAGCCGCACATTTACTCGATAACGGGGAATGCCTTGTGCATTGCGGCGAACCGGGTCTCCTATCTATACAATTTGCACGGGCCTAGCGTCGCGGTCGATACCGCCTGCTCTTCGTCGCTTGCAGCGGTGCATATGGCCTGCCAGAGCATCTGGTCGGGAGACTCGATCCATGCGGTTGCCGGCGGCGTCAATCTGATCCTGTCGGACGGAATTACGACGGGCCTTGCTAATGCCGGCATGCTGGCGGCGAACGACCGCTGCAAAACGTTCGATGCGTCGGCGGACGGCTATGTAAGGGGCGAAGGCTGCGGGATCGTCATCCTTAAGCCTATGTCCAAGGCAGTCGCAGACGGCGACGACATCTATGCGGTAATCCATGGCGGCGCCTTGAATCAGGACGGCCGGAGCAACGGACTGACCGCGCCGAATCAAAGCGCGCAGGAAGCGCTGCTCCGTTCGGCTTACCGGAGCGCCGGCATTTCGGCGGCTAGTGTTCGTTATGTAGAATGCCACGGCACGGGAACTTTTTTGGGCGATCCGATTGAGGTGAAGGCGCTGGGCAGCGTCTTGTCTGCTGGAAGAACGCAGGCTGAACCGCTGTTTCTGGGCGCTGCCAAAACGAATATCGGCCATCTGGAATCGGCGGCCGGCATTGCCGGGCTGATCAAGACGGCTTTGGTGCTGAAGCATGGGGTGATCCCGCCGAATTTGCATTTTAACAGCTGGAACGGTGAAATTCCTCACGAGGAGTTCGTGGTGCGGGTGCCGCTTCAATGCGAGAGGCTGCCGGAAGGGGCGTTCGCAGGCGTCAGCTCGTTCGGCTTCGGAGGCACTAATGTTCATACGGTGCTTGGGCCGGGTCCGGTGCGGGTCGATGGAGCACAGGCGGCGGCCTTGGGCGGCCGGCCGGAGCTGTTCGCGTTATCCGCCCGTACGAAGGAAGGGCTTACCCGGCTGGCGGAACGGTATTTGTCTTTTATCCGGGACGGAGCCGAGAGGCGGTATGGGCTTAGCTTAAGCGGCATTTGCGCCGGCTTGTGGAACGGCCGTCAGCATCATGTTCAGCGTTTGGCGATTTCCGCTTCCTCTTTCGGGGAGCTTGCCGAAGGACTGGCAGCGTTTTTGGCGGGGGAAGAGCTCGAAGGTGTGAAAGCGGGGTCTGCCGCATCCGGGGATCCGGAGTGCGTGTTTTATTTTACCGGTGAGGCCGCCGGACAAGTCGAGGAAGAAGAGCTGCTTGAATTCCCGGTTTTTCAGCAATCGCTGCATATCGTTAGTTTGCTTGCCCGGATGCAGGGCATCTCCGGCCGGGAGGATGAAGCTCGCCGTCCTGCCGTTCAAACGTTTGCCTGGCAGTACGCCTTCGCACAGCAGCTGCGTGAATGGGGAATCAAGCCTGCGCATGCCGAGGGAGAAGGTACGGGGGCGATTGCGGCAGACGTGATCAATGGTACAATTACACTGGAGAAGGCAGTAAGGCTGCTGGTTCTGGACGGGGATGCAGCGCCGGGCGAAGCAGGTGGCGAATCTGCCGGTGGAATTGCCGATGAATGTGCAGGTGAATTCGCTGGTGGAACTGCAGGTGAATTCGCTGGTGGAACTGCAGGTGGAATTGCCGGTGAATTTGCAGGTGAATTCGCTGGTGGAACTGCAGGTGGAACTGTTGGTGAATCTGTAGGCAAAATTGCCGGTGAATCTGCAGGCGAAATTGCCGGTAAAACTGCCGGTATAACTAGCGGCAAATTAGTCGGCGCAATTGATCAAACGTTTGCACGAGGCGATGCCCGAATACGGATCCGCATCGGAGCCCGCTCGCCCGCAAACATGGACACCGATCGCCAGGTGCGGGGCCGGGGGCCGTCCGGGCATGACGCTTCCGGAATCGGCCGGACAAGGAAAGCGCTGCTGGCGGCGGCGGGCGAATGTTACTTGTCAGGCTTTCTTGCGGAGCCTTATTCCGGTTCCGGCAAGGGCCGGACGCATCTGCTGCCTGTGTACGCCTGGCACCATCCATCCTGCTGGAAGCAGATGGAGCAGACACAGCCGCACTCTTTTCAATGTTTCTGTTAGGGAGGAATCGCTTTTGTTAAGCGTGGATATTGTAGTGATCGGCGCCGGCCAGGCCGGCTTGGCCGCCGGTTACGAGCTGCAGCGGGCGAATCGGGATTTTCTGCTGCTCGACAAGGGGAGCTTTATCGGCGAAAGCTGGAGAAGCCGGTACGATTCGCTCCGGCTGTTCACGCCCCGCAGGTACAGCGCGCTGCCGGGATTGCCTATGAAGGGGAAGCGCTGGGGCTACCCGCATAAGGACGAAATCGCCGATTATTTGGCGGAGTACCAGAGCAAGTATGCGCTGCCCGTTCAGCTGCTAACGGATGTGACGTCACTGACTGCCCGAGATGGCAGGTTCTGGATCGCCACCAGTAAAGGAGAGCTCGAAGCGAGACAGGTCATCGTGTCGACCGGACCGTTCCAGCGCCCGTATTGCCCGGAGTTTGGCAGCGCGCTTGGCTCGGCGGTGACCCAGCTCCATACGGCGGACTATAAAAATCCGGAGCAGCTGCCGGGCGAACGTGTTCTCGTCGTAGGTGCCGGTAATTCGGGCGCTCAAATCGCGCTGGAGCTGTCGGCGAAGAAAAAGGTTTATTTGTCGGCCTCCCATGCGATCAATTACATGCCTTACCGCTTCTTGGGTAGAAGCCTGTTCTGGTGGTATGAGCGGATCGGTTTGCTGCGGAAAGGTCCGGACAGCCGGATTGGCAAAAAACTGGCGGCGAAAAAAGATCCTCTGTACGGCTACGAGCTGAAGGAGGCGATCGACCGGGGCGAGGTTGATTTGCTGCCGCGGACGATTGGGGCGAAGGAACGCAGGCTGCTTTTGGAGGGCGGAGCCGATATCGAGGTCGACGCCGTCGTCTGGGCAACGGGTTTTAAGCCGGACTACAGCTGGATTGACATTCCGGATGCTTTCGGCACTGGCGGGACGCCTGTTCATGATCGCGGAGTAAGCCCGGTGCGCGGTCTGTATTTTGTCGGGCTGCCCTGGCAATCATGCAGAGGCTCGGCTTTGATCGGCTGGGTGCACCGCGACGCGAAATACATAAGTCAAATCGTCCGGCAGCACGAGCCGAAAATTTCCTTGCAGCGGCAGAGCTCTGTTGCCAGACCGTTGTAATTGGTGGAGTAAAATAGACAGGGCCGATGCATGCTTCAGGCATGCACCGGCCCTTTTTGCGTTTATTCGTCGTCCAGCTGTTCCCGTTCCTCGGCTTGCTCCTGCACGGAAGAAGCGGCTTGCGGGTTTTCCTCTTTCACATACTCATCCTGATCGCTTCCCCAGACGAAATCGTAGTTGGTGATGTCGGGGCGGTAAGGCTTGTTTTTGTCGTTCACATGACTCACTCCTTCTCGGCAAGTATGTGAATTTCATCGCGGATTTATTCAAGTGCGTATAATTTCTTGGCTTTCCCGCTGCACAGTGTGTCTAGACATAAATGCGCAGTCACAAGCTGGACAATTTCGCTATAATTGCTGCTGACTTGCGGGTAACTGATTTCCAGCCTCCGTATCTTCCGGCGGGGGCATTATTCGGCTGCAGATAGTGCAGTAGAATGCTGAGCAGGAGCACTTTTCCGCAGTTCTGTTGCAGGAAGTGCAGAAGTAAAGGCCGTGCACGGCGGAAATCGCCCATATGGGCGCGAATCGGCGATGTAGATCTGCTGCAGAAAGTGCAGCAGATCGCTAGTCAGCCCAGCTTTTGGCTCATTCTGCTGCAGGAAATGCAGCAGAATGTG
>NZ_JAHMHW010000018.1 GCF_020169515.1 Paenibacillus vietnamensis
TAGGCTGGGCTGTGATGGGGAGCGAAAATTACAGTAGCGAAGGTCATGTACTCCGGCTGTCAAGAAAAGCCTCTAGTTAGATCTAGGTGCCCGTACCGCAAACCGACACAGGTAGGCGAGCAGAGCATGCTAAGGCGCGCGGAAGAACTCTCGTTAAGGAACTCGGCAAAATGACCCCGTAACTTCGGGAG
The DNA here is from genome assembly GCF_020169515.1 of Paenibacillus vietnamensis. Lineage (GTDB taxonomy): Bacteria > Bacillota > Bacilli > Paenibacillales > Paenibacillaceae > Pristimantibacillus > Pristimantibacillus vietnamensis. The sequence continues at coordinate 192 of NZ_JAHMHW010000018.1, forward strand.
AAGGGGTGCCTCGGTAGGGTGAATAGCCCGAGGGGGCCGCAGTGAAAAGGCCCAAGCGACTGTTTAGCAAAAACACAGGTCTGTGCGAAGCCGTAAGGCGAAGTATACGGGCTGACGCCTGCCCGGTGCTGGAAGGTTAAGGGGAGCGGTTAGGGGCAACCCGAAGCTGTGAACCGAAGCCCCAGTAAACGGCGGCCGTAACTATAACGGTCCTAAGGTAGCGAAATTCCTTGTCAGGTAAATTCTGACCCGCACGAATGGCGTAACGACTTGGGCGCTGTCTCAACGAGAGATCCGGTGAAATTTTAATACCTGTGAAGATGCAGGTTACCCGCGACAAGACGGAAAGACCCCATGGAGCTTTACTGCAGCTTGATATTGGACTTTGGTACGATCTGTACAGGATAGGTGGGAGCCTAGGAAGCCGGAGCGCCAGCTTCGGTGGAGGCGCCGTTGGGATACCACCCTGATCGTATCGGAGTTCTAACCTGGAACCGTGAAACCGGTTCGGGGACCGTGTCAGGCGGGCAGTTTGACTGGGGCGGTCGCCTCCTAAAATGTAACGGAGGCGCCCAAAGGTTCCCTCAGAATGGTTGGAAATCATTCGAAGAGTGCAAAGGCATAAGGGAGCTTGACTGCGAGACCTACAAGTCGAGCAGGGACGAAAGTCGGGCTTAGTGATCCGGTGGTACCGCATGGAAGGGCCATCGCTCAACGGATAAAAGCTACCCTGGGGATAACAGGCTTATCTCCCCCAAGAGTCCACATCGACGGGGAGGTTTGGCACCTCGATGTCGGCTCATCGCATCCTGGGGCTGAAGTAGGTCCCAAGGGTTGGGCTGTTCGCCCATTAAAGCGGTACGCGAGCTGGGTTCAGAACGTCGTGAGACAGTTCGGTCCCTATCTGTCGCGGGCGCAGGAAATTTGAGAGGAGCTGTCCTTAGTACGAGAGGACCGGGATGGACGTACCGCTGGTGTACCAGTTGTTCCGCCAGGAGCACCGCTGGGTAGCCAAGTACGGACGGGATAAGCGCTGAAAGCATCTAAGCGTGAAGCCCCCCTCAAGATGAGATTTCCCAGTATGTAAGACCCCTTGAAGACGACGAGGTTGATAGGTTCGGGGTGGAAGCACAGCAATGTGTGGAGCTGACGAATACTAATCGGTCGAGGGCTTATCCTATAACGTTTGCTTGGTCCATACAACCGGCAGACACCAACAAAGGAATACTATGCCAGTTTTGCATCCAGTTTTCAGAGCGCAAAGCTCATCTTTGGAATGAAACCGCCTTTCGGCGGTTTTTTTGCGTTTTCGCTATGGATGGCCGCCTGGATTGGCAGCAAGTTGTCATGATCTCCCGAACCATGTTACTAATTTGTAACTCTCTGAATCTGCTATTCCTTTAAGATGAATCTATCAGCGAGGAATAGAAGGTGAGCGAAATGGATAGGGCAAGGCGGAGGTTGTTTGTTCTGGTTATTTTGGCGGTGGTAATGGTATGGATGGCGGGATGTTCGGCTGGTTTGCCTTTGAGCGTGTCGACTTGGGTGTCGGCCGGAAGAGACTCTATCGTGGAAGGTACAGGGGGGAAAGGGCCTTTGACGGAGGCAGGCGCAGGCACAGGCGCCCGGGAGGAAATTGTCGTAGCAGGCCAAACGGGAGGAACGGCCGGCGGCGGCATTACGCATGGAAATTTAGAAGACTTGTCGGATCTGCAAAGCTCGGGAGGCGGCAGCATTGTCAAAGAAACTTCATTCCCGACACCGGCCTCCGCTGCTGCACCGACATCTACACCGGCAGCGTCAATAACGCCGACATCAACCCCAGCACCGACGTTTACACCGACGTCTACTCCGACGCCTACTCCAACGTCTAAACCGGCAAATGATCAGAAGCCGGGGACGCCGTCGCCGACTGCAACGGAATCTGCAAAGGATGGCCAAGCGGATGCGGAGGAGCCGGCAAAGCCGACCCCGGATGCGGATAAGCAGGACAAGCAGAAGGTGATTGCCCTAACGTTCGATGATGGCCCGGACGCGCGTTACACGACGGAAATATTGGATATCCTGAAGGAAAAAGGGGTGAAGGCTACCTTTTTCGTCGTTGGCACTCAGGCGGCCAAATACCCGGAGATCATGAAACGGATCGTGGACGAGGGGCATGCTATCGGCAATCATACGAACCAGCATAAGGATTTGAGCAAGCTGAGCGAAAAGGGAATTTTGGACGAAATAACGGAGGCGGATGAGACGATTAATGAGGCCGTAGGCTTCACGCCGACGCTTTTCCGTGCTCCTTACGGGGCGGTATCGGATACCCTCAAAAAAGTTTTGAAAAGCATGAATCGCGAGCTAATCGGCTGGAACGTGGATACGAGAGACTGGGCCGGCACATCCGTAAGCGATATGCGCAAAATGATCCGGAACGAGGCGAAGCCCGGTGGTATAATATTAATGCATTCTTTTGGAGGCAAGCATATCAAAAACACGGTAAAGGCGCTTCCCGGCATTATAGACGATTTGGAGGACATGGGTTATTCGCTCGTCACGGCTGGCAAGAAGAAGTAGGGACACAGGCAAGAGGGGGCTGCATCGTTGAATGACGCAAGCAATGGAGAGGCTGCGAAAAGGCGCGGCGGTAAGCTGCAGGCTGTTTGTCGGCTGGCAGCTTTACTGCCGCTCCTATTTCTGACGGCAGGCTGCCGTTATACGGCGGCTCCTGCAGATTTGCTGCAGAAGCCGAAGATCGCGCCGGACAAGCAGGCGATCGTTAAGGCGATCGAGGAGACGCTGCCGGCCTACAGTAAGCTGACGCTCCCGCTCCGGGAAGATCATATGGAGGCGGTCCGTCTGATCGATGTGGACAGCGACGGGGAGAAGGAAGCGATCGTTTCTTATTATAATGAGTACAATACGCCAGAGCTTATGTTGTTTAACTATACTTCCGGCACATGGACGCCTTGGGTGCTTATCCAGCAGCCGCTTGCCAGGCAGATCGCCTGGCTCAAGCTGGAGGATCTGGATCTGGACGGCGAATTGGAGCTGATTCTGGGCTGGGTCGGCGGCTTTGACAGTCCGAATATGCTGGAAATCTATTCATTCGGGACGACGCCGGTGCGCAACGATGCGGGCAAGCTCGCGCTGAAGCCATCCGTATCTATGCCCTATTCATACGCGGAAACCGGGCAGCTAAACCTTGACGGCAAGCCGGAATTAGCGGTTGTGACGGAGTCGATTGCCAACCAGGAGGTTGCGCTGCCGGATTTTTATTTGACGACGTACAGCTGGGAGAAAGGCAGTCTTAAGCAGTTGAATGAGGTGAAACTGCAAGACGGCGTAAACCATTATGACCGATTATTGATCGGCCGCATTTCTCCTCGACATCATGGTTTGATTTTGGAGGCGTCGACCGGGGCGCATGCGACCTATACCGCGATGTATGCGTGGGAGAGCGGCAGGCTGCGCCTGATCTATCCTGCTGAAGGAGACAAGCGGAACGGGGTAAGCGGCAGGCCGGTCATGAGCGGCGACCAAAATAATGACGGCATTTTGGAGCTGCAGTGGACGAGGGAGGCTCCAGGCTACGGGAATGTCCCTTATTCCGATTCCAAATGGATTGACGAGTGGATGCAGTGGGATGGAAAAGAGAGCTTCGATAAAATCCGGGAGGAGTTCAGCGATTACCGGTACGGCATTCAGCTGCGCATTCCCGAGAGCTGGTTCGGACGCTATACGCTGCGCAACCCGGTTCGTGATGCTTATGCGGTCGTGGCTATCGATTACTGGAATGCAGGATCGCGGTATACCTCCGAGCTGGCCGCTTTATATGCCGTCCCCGTTCAGCAGTGGGAGGAAATTCAGGAACGCTGGAAGGACAAATCCCGTTCCTACCGGCGGCTGCTGACGGACAGCGGCAATGTCATCGCGATTTCCTATGCGGAGCAAGCGCCGGACGGCTGGCCGGCGTACGAGCGGCAGGCATTCGGCGAAATGCTGGAAGCCCGGGACGAGCTTGCTTCCGGTTTGCGGATTCGCCATGATTTTTAGAGAAGGGGCGGGCGGTGAGTATGCGAATATTATTGCTAGAGGACGAGGAGTCCATCCGCGGCTTTGTCCGCATTAATCTGAAGCGCAACGGGATGGATGTCGTGGAAGCGGAAACCGGGGAGGCTGCGCTTGATTACGCCCGAACGGAAGGGCCTTTCGACATCGCGCTGCTGGATGTCATGCTGCCGACGATCAGCGGGTTTGAGGTTTGCGCAAAGCTGCGCGAGCTCTATCCTCGGATGGGGATTATTATGCTAACCGCCAAATCCCAAGAAGAGGACAAAATTTATGGTCTGGAGCTGGGAGCGGACGATTATGTGCAGAAGCCGTTCAGCCCGGGCGAGCTGATCGCGCGGATCAAAGCGCTATACAGGCGGATGAAGCCAGCGCTTGACGCTGCAGATGAGTCAGCCGGCGTATCGCAGGCGGAAGCGCCGGACAAGTTGCAGCACGGGCCAAGGAAGGTAGACGTGCAAACCGGCTTGCTGCAGGGGCAAGAGAAAATAGACGAGCATAACAGTGTGTCGGATGTGCCAGGGACTATGGCGGAAGCAGAGGCTCTCAGACAGCTGACGGGACATTCGGAGCAGGCGGCGGCCGCGAATGCGGCTAGCGCTTATGAGCTGCAGGTGGCTCCATTCCGGCTTTCCATTACGGAGCGCAAGCTGTGGAAGGATGGAAAGGAAATTATTTTGACGCCGACGGAATGGGCGCTGGTCAGGCTGCTGATGGAGCGAGTCGGCGAGAGCGTGAGCCGCGACCGTATTTTGACCGAGGTGTGGGGAAGATATTACGTGGGGGACTTGAAGGTCGTCGACGTCAACATCCGGAGAATCCGGCAAAAGATTGAGAAAAATCCGTCCGACCCCGCCTTCATCGAGACGGTATGGGGTTATGGCTACCGCTGGAAACGGGGCGGTAACGGATGAAAAGCGTCCAGACGCGAATGGTGTGGAGCTATTTGCTGCTGATCGTGCTCGTCGTCGGCGTACTGGGCGGCGCATTCGCCGCATTGATGTGGAACTATTATTACGGAAGCGCTCAAAGCTCGGTCAAGCAAAGGGCGGAGTCCGCCCTGAATCTGCATAGCCGCTCGTTATCTTCGCTGACGGTGCAGGATCAGGCCGACTACATGCTGCAGAATATGGTCGATGGCGGCACGCGGCTGCAGCTGCTCGACAGCACCGGGCAGATCCGCATCGATTCGGACGGCTTCGCGGCGGATGTCCGTTATACGACGCCCGACGTCAAAATTGCCAAAGCGGGAACGACCGGCACCTGGCGCGGCGTAGATCCTTATTTCGGCGAACGCGTCACCTCGGTTACGATTCCGATCTGGAACGGCGCGCGCGTCGTTTCGATGTTGAGGTATTCCGCTTCCTTGCAGCAGGTGGACGCCATGGTCAGTTTGTTGATCCGGATGGCCGCCGCGGCGGGAATCGGGGTCGTGCTGCTGTTTCTCGGGCTGAGCCTGTTTCTGGCCCAGCGCATCGTAATGCCGATCCGCGAGCTGACGAGAGCGGCGCGTTATATGGCGGAAGGAGATTGGACCCGGCGGGCGCTGAAGCGCAATGATGATGAAATCGGCCAGCTGGCGGAAACGTTTAATACGATGGTTATTGAGCTGAGCAAACGGGAAAAGCTGAAAAACGATTTTATATCCTCGATTTCCCATGAGCTCCGTACGCCGCTGACGTCAATTAAGGGCTGGAGCGAGACGCTGAAGGAAAGCAAGCCGACCGAGGATGACGAAGAGGTGAAGCTGGGATTATCGATTATCAGCAAGGAAACGGAGAGATTGTCGGGGCTCGTGGAGGACTTGCTCGATTTCTCGAAGCTGTCCGCACGGACGATGGAGCTGCACACCGAGGTGCTCGATTTGACGGGACCGGTAAGGGAAACGGTGAATCAGCTGGCGGTCCGTGAAGAGAAGATGAAGGTCAGGCTGCTCGCCGTGTATGGCAAAGAACCGGTTATCGTAAAGGGCGATGCAAACCGGCTGAAGCAGGTTATGATTAATTTGCTCGACAATGCGTTCAAGTTTACTCCGGCAGGAGGGACGATACGCGTTGCCGTAACGGCTGAGGCGGAGCATGCGCTGCTGACCGTAGCCGATACGGGCTCCGGAATTGCAGCCGAGGATCTTCCTCATGTAACGGAGAAGTTTTATAAGGCGAACACGGGACAAGGCGGATCCGGCCTCGGTCTCGCCATCTGCAAGGAAATTATAGAGCTCCACGGCGGTCAGCTAACGGTTGACAGCGAACGCGGAGCCGGCACGGTCGTGACGATTCGAATGCCGCTTATGCATGAAGCGTAGCCGGGCGGCATTTCGGATCGTTATTCTTTGTAAAACAGCAGCTTCCGCTTTGCGATTACGTAAACAACGGCAATAGCGGCGCCTACCAAAAGCGCGAAGGACAGCCAGTGATCGCGAAGCCATTCAATCCATAACGGCATAGTTACAGCACCTCCTGATGCAATGACGGGTGACGATGATCCGAGTCCCTCCGTCTTCTCCGCTTAAGATACCCGTGCAAGACCGCTATTATTAACCTTTCAAAGGGAAAACGCCGCAATTCCGATTATGAGGTTTGGAGGCATTAAAACATTGACAGAATAATGTAATCGGTGATATTATGAGTTAACATTAATTCATAGTATACGGGTAGGAATTATTATATATGGATGCATCAGGAGGTTATCGGTATGGAAAAGCAATTGACGCTGCGGCATGACGGGCTTGAGCTTACAGCTACGCTTCATTATCCGACGGACAGAAACAGAAATGATTTGGAGAAGAAGCAGGCGATCATTATTTGCCATGGTTTTATCGGCTCGCGTGTGGGCGTAGACCGGCTGTTCGTGAAAACGGCGCGGGCGCTGGCTGCGCAAGGCTCCTACGTCCTGCGTTTTGATTACGGAGGCTGCGGCGAAAGCAGCGGCGATTACGGCGCGCTTGGCTTCGATTCGATGGTCGACCAGACGAGAACGGCGATCGATTATATCGCCGGCATGGAATGCGTCGATCCGCGGCGGATCGTGCTGCTGGGGCACAGTCTTGGAGGAGCGGTCGCGATTATGACCTCCGTGAAGGACCGGCGCGTGAAGCGTCTCGTCCTATGGTCGCCGGTAGCTTATCCGTTCAACGATATCGTACGCATTGTCGGCCGCAGCGGATATGACGAAGCCGTCACGAAAGGAAGCACCGATCACCAGGGCTACACGCTGCAGCCGGCTTTCTTCGACTCCCTGCTTCAGCATCAGCCGTTCCAATCGGCGACAAGGTTCGGCGGAGAGGTTCTGCTTGTTCACGGCACGGGCGACGAGCTGATTCCGGTCGATTACAGCTTTCTGTACCAAAAGGTGTTCTGGACCCGCAGCGAGGGCTTGTGCGATAAGGAAATTATTTTTCAGGCCAATCATACGTATTCGTCCCGCCCTCACCAAGAGGAAGCGATCCGAGTGACGGCCGACTGGCTGAACGGGCTCGACAAGCAGCAGGCGGAATGGCATCATTGGAGCATATAATTCATCAAGCAGCTTTAAGCGGCAAGCGGCTGCCCGGAATTTCGGGCGGCCGCTTTTTTTGCCTGGATGGAGGTTTTCTCATTTTGCGAGACAACCGTCTGGAAATATGATTAAATGGAAATTAGCTGTAACCGTATTCAAGCTTAACAATATGGGGGAAAAGGCAGGGATGCTCATGGACAAACGAATGCGAATTTCGGCAGCAGCGCTGCTAGTGCCGCTTATTCTGCTGGCCACGGCATGCAGCGGCGGAAATGGAAATGGCGGGAATGCGGTTCCTGAGGCGACTGAGGTCATTGTCCAGCCAACTGCAAGCGAAGCGCCGCCGCCAACGCCCGAGCCGCTGCCGTATACGGCGCCGCTAACCGGCATCAAGCAAGCAACCGAAGCGAAAGCAAGACCGATAGCGGTTATGATCAACAATTTTGCCGCAGCGCGCCCGCAATCCGGACTTACGAATGCGGACGTCATTTGGGAGGTGCTTGCGGAGGGCGGAATTACCCGTCTCATCGCCGTGTTCCAAAGCACGGACGCCGCAACCGATACGGTCGGACCGGTCCGCAGCATCAGGCCTTATTTGATCGACATCGGAGACAGCTATGGCGCAGTGCTCGGCCATGCCGGGGCAAGTACGGACGGTTACGCGGTTTTGCAGAAGCAAGGCAAGCCGTACTTGGACGAAATTTCGAATGCGGGCGGCTCGTTCTGGAGAAGCAAGGACCGCAAGGCGCCGCATAATTTGTATACGAGCCTTGAGAAGCTGCGCGAGGGCGCGGACAAGAAAAAATATAAGACGGACGTAACGGTGCCGGCGTATACCTTCGCGGACGAAGGAGCGGCGGAGCCGGGAGTTCCGGCTACAGGCATTACGGTTTCTTTTTTATTGAAGGATTACAAGGTTGGATACAGCTACGATGCGGCTGCCGGACTATACAAGCGTTCCATAAATGAAAAGCCGCATATCGATTTGAATAATGGGGAGCAGCTGACGGGGACGAATGTAGTCGTGATCGGCGCAAATCATAGAACTTTGGACAATGAGGGCCGGCTTGCCGTCAATCTGACGGACGGGGGACCTGCCGTTCTGTTCCAGAAGGGCAAAGCGATTGAGGCGGAATGGGTGCGCGCGCCGGACGGCATGATCCGGATCGTGCTGAACGGAGCGGAGCTTCCGCTTGTGCCGGGCAAAACGTTTTTTCATATCGTACCGAACAGCCCTTCGTTTGAAAGCCATGTGGCATGGGTACAATCGTAGCACGTTGGAAATACTGTTAACTGTCGTTAACGGATAGCTTCCAGCGGGCAAAAGGACGCAAATCTGTGACGGGTTTGCGTCCTTTTTGTGCTTCATGCATGAAAATGTTAAAATTTTTCGCGTATGTTTACATTCTCTTAACAATTAGGCTGTAAACTGTGTTAAGATATTGTGGGCTTACAGCAATAGCCTAAAAACATCCAAGTCAGTAAAGGGGATTTACGATGTTCAAGAAGAAGGATATTTTCTTTAAGACGTTTGAAGAAATGGCTGATACCATCGTGGAGGCTGTCGAGTATTTCGGCAAAGGGCTAACCGACTTGTCGGACGTAACGGTCTTCGCCAAAACGATGAAGGAATACGAAAGCAAATGCGACAAATACACGCATACGATCCTTAAGGAACTGAACAAAACGTTCATTACCCCGATCGAGCGCGATGATATTATGGCGCTGACGACTTCATTGGATGATGTGCTTGACGGCATTGAGGCCTGCGCTTCGAGGTTTGAGATGTACAACATTACCGAGAAGGATGAGTATATTACGCTGTTCGGCGACATCCTTGTCCGTTCAGCTCACCAAATCAAGAAGGCGATTTACTTGCTGACGGAGAAGAAGCTGCTTGCGATCCGCGAGCCGAATATCGCGCTCAACGAGCTTGAGAATCAAGCCGACGATCTTCTGCGGGTAGGCATTAAGAGCCTGTTCTCGAACGTAACCGACCCGATCGAGCTGATGAAGCGCAAAGAGATTTACGAAATGCTGGAGCTAACGACCGACTGCTGCGAAGATGTTGCGGATACGCTGGAATCGATCATTATGCGCAACAGCTAACCTAAGGAGTAGGAGTTATACAAATGGAACTGATCGTTTTATGGATCGTAGTGTTTCTGGCGTTGGCATTTGATTTCATCAACGGCTTTCACGATACGGCGAATGCCATCGCCACATCGGTATCGACGCGCGCTTTGAAGCCGCGGGTCGCCATTCTGTTGGCTGCTGCCATGAACTTCATCGGGGCAATTACCTTTACGGGCGTTGCGGCGACGATCGGCAAGGGCGTAGCGAATCCGGCGGAGCTGGCAAACGGCGTCGAGATCGTTATCGCCGCTTTATTGTCGGCAATCGCATGGAACTTGATCACCTGGTGGTTCGGCATTCCGTCCTCCTCCTCGCATGCCTTGATCGGCTCGCTTGCAGGGGCGGTAATCGGAGGAGCGGGGATTGGCGCTATCAACTCCGAAGGCTTGATCAAAATCGTACAAGCGTTGATTTTCTCCCCGCTGATTGCGTTTTCCGCAGGTTTTATCATTATGTGGATTCTAAAGCTCATTTTCGCCAAGTCGAGCCCGCATCAGGTGAATAAGGGCTTCCGCTTCGGCCAAATTTTGACGGCGGCGTTCCAATCGTTCTCGCACGGTACGAATGACGCGCAGAAGGCGATGGGGATCATCGTGTTCGGCCTTGTAGCGGCGGGTCTTCAAGATACGATGGACGTTCCGATGTGGGTTAAAATTTCCGCGGCGACCGCTATGGCGCTCGGAACTTCGGTCGGCGGCTGGAAAATCATCAAGACGATGGGCACGAAAATTTTCAAAATCGAACCGATTAACGGCTTTGCCGCCGATATCGGCTCCGCAGCCGTCATTTTGTCGGCGACGATGATTCACCTTCCGGTCAGCACGACGCATGTTATTACGTCGTCGATTCTCGGCGTCGGCAGCGCGAAGCGCTTCTCGGCCGTGAAGTGGGGCGTAGCCGGACGGATTCTGATCGCATGGGTCATCACAATACCGATCACGGTGCTGATGGCGATGCTTTTCTACTGGCTGATCGATTTGTTTTTCATAAAGTAATTTGAACAACCGGTTGTGGGGTTTTCCTCACTCGCCATGAGCTCGATCTCATGGGGGATGAGGGAGGCCTCACTTTTTTTCGTCCGATTCGCTTGAAGTGGGGCAGGAGCGGGAGACAGCATTGGATTGTGGACAACCTTTTGGCGAAAAAACTCGAAATTTGCGCATGTTCACAATTCTACTCACAGCTGTGTATGAATGGCCTGAATAACTGCCTGGTTGTACACAACAGGAGGCTTCGGCGAATGAACATATGCACATTGAAGCCACAGGCGTGGATGAACGAGCGGGGCAGGGCGATTAAGTTTGTCGAAGGTTGCGTTTGTGCACAATTTCATTGAGGAAATTTGTTTTGTAAAGACGGAATTGAGGACAAAACTGTGGATAATGAGAGAAAAACGGTTATCCACAGCCGTATAATAGTAAAGCAGATTGTGTGAAAATGTGCATAAATAATAAACGGGATTAAATAGGTTGTGCCGGCTTCAAAGAGAAAACGCCCGGTCCGCACAGAATTTTCTGTGCAGTCCGGGCGTCTGTTCGACCAGAGGTATCCCGGGTGGCGGGATCCGGTCTAGCGGCGTTTCTTGGCGGGTCTGCGCCGTCCACCGCCGTTGCCGCTTCCGGTTCTTCTGCGCCTCCTGCGCTTTGGCTCACTGCTGTCGTCCGAATCCGAAGGCTGATCCGCCGGTTTCTTGAACGAACCAAGCAGCACTTTAACAAGCGGAGCCATTTGCGAAACGCTGGACACCACCTTCTGCACCTTTGTCACGGTCGTCAGTATGCCGTCGAGCCCGCCCATGCGGTCAACGAAGCCTTTTATCTCGCCAAGGCTGGCGAGAGAGAAGCCGCCTGATTTGGCAGGGGCGGTCGTATCCACTAATTCGGCAGCTGTTTCCGGAATGACGACGGGCAGGATATCCTGCGCCGGAGCGTGAGGCGCTGCCGGAGGCATCACGGGCAAATCCCCGCCGAGGCTGAAGCCGCCCGACTTGGAGCCGAACGATTTGGAGGGATGGCCCTGCCGCGGCGGTTCATTCCAGTCGTATTGGTGGTTGCCGGTACCGGGGTTATTGCGATAATTCACACGGATCACAACCCTTTTTTTTATTAGTCTATGGAGTAGGCAAACATAAGGATTGGACGAATGTCCCGGTTGCGGAACATTTTTATGGATAAACGCCCGTATTTATGCGAATGCTTGGGCTTCCCGAAGCGCCAAAGCTCTTCCGTCCTGTAAAGCGTGAATACGGTAACGTTTGAAAAAAAGAGCTAAAAAAGCTACAATAAAAGCATTAGTTTTTTACTTGGGAGTGGATGCGCATGCAGCTTAAGAAGCTGAACGATAAAGCGATAGATCAACTGTTCGAAGCGGTTCTTACCTTAAAATCGGTCGAGGAATGTTACATCTTCTTCGACGATTTGTGCACGGTGAACGAAATTCAGTCGTTGTCGCAGCGGCTTGAGGTGGCACGGATGCTCGGCAAGGGCAGCACCTATAACGCGATTGAAGCCGAGACGGGGGCGAGCACGGCTACGATTTCGCGGGTGAAGCGCTGTTTGAATTACGGTAACGACGGCTACAAAATGGCGCTGGAGCGCCTCGGAAGGTAAAGCGTCCGATGAAGCCCGGCATTCTTGTCATTAGTCACGGTTCAAGAGAGGCCGCGTGGGTCCGGCTCGTGGACGATGCCGTATCGGCAGCGGCTTCTTCGCCGCGTTTAAAGCCTATTCCGGTCGTGTCGTCCTTCCTTGAGATCGTGGAGGGACGGCTTATTCAGGATGGCATTGACGAGCTGGAACGGCAGGGGGTCACGGATATGCTCGTTATTCCGCTTTTCATTTCCTCCGGCAGCACGCATGTGGATGAAATCGGACAGGCGTTCGGCGAGCCTTGGGTGTCGGACCTCGAGGGCGATTTGGGAACGTTCCGCGTGAACGCGAAGGTCCGTTACGGCCGGCCGATCGATGACGATCCGGAAATCGCGGAGCTGCTGGCCGGCAATATTGCCGGGCTTTCCGAGGAGCCTGGCAAAGAAGCTTTGCTGCTTATCGGCCACGGAAGCAAAGAAAAGGTGTTTCACGAGCGCTGGCAAGCCGGCCTCACGCGGCTTGGCGAGCGGCTTCGCGCGCTGGGCGGCTATGCCAGAGCGGAGTCCGCGATGCTGCTGCCGGATCAGGCGGCCGCGAAGCTGAAGGCGATGCAGACGGAGCACCCGGAGGAAGCGGTAATCGTCGTTCCGCTGTTTTTGAGCCGGGGTTATTTTACAAATCAGGTTGTGCCGTCCCGGCTGGAAGGGCTGGATTACCGGTACAACGGTCAGGCGATGCTTCCCCATCCGGCTGTCGAGCGGTGGCTGGTGCGGCAAATGGAGCAGTGGCTCGAGGGCGGGCAGGTCGTATAGAAACGATGGAAACACCCTATAAATAGGTTGAATGGATTGTTGGGAGTGAAAGGTAATGGCAACCAAACGGGCGAGACTTATTTATAACCCGACGTCAGGCAGAGAAGAAATGAGAAAGAGACTGCCTGATATTTTGCAGCGGCTGGAGCGCGGCGGCATTGAGACGAGCTGCCATATGACGATCGGCGAGGGCGATGCGACGCTGGCTGCGGCGAACGCGGCGGACCGCGGCTACGATATGATTATCGCGGCGGGCGGCGACGGCACGCTGTATGAAGTGATCAACGGCTTGACGGGCAAGGAGAATCGTCCTCCGCTCGGTATTTTGCCGGTCGGCACAACCAACGATTTCGCGAGGGCGATGGGCATTCCGAAGGCTTGGGAATATGCCGTCGACTTGATCGTCCAGCAGTATTCGCGCCCGATTGACGTCGGCAAGGCGAATGAGCGTTATTTTATTAACATTGCGGGCGGCGGCTCTCTTACGGAGCTGACCTATGATGTGCCGAGCAAGCTGAAGACGATGATCGGGCAGCTCGCTTATTATATGAAGGGCCTGGAGAAAATGACCCGCCTGCGCCCGACCGAATTGAAATTTCAGGCAGCCGGCGTCGGCGAATTCCATGACGAGTTCATGATGTTTCTGATCTGCAACAGCAACTCGGTAGGCGGCTTCGAGCGGCTGGCGCCGGATTCCAAGCTGGACGACGGCCTGCTCGACGTACTGCTTATCCGCAAGTGCAACCTGCCGGAGTTTATCAAGCTGGTATCGCTTGCGGTGCGCGGCGAGCATTTGAGCGACCCGCATGTGCTGCATTTCCGGACGAAAGAGCTGCGGGTCACGACGCCGGATTACGTACAAATTAATCTGGACGGCGAGTATGGCGGGGTGCTTCCGTGCACGTTCTCGGTGCTTCCGTCGCATTTGCATATTTTTGCGGACGAAACGGGCGAGTCGACGTATCAATAGAAGATTTCATCAGGAAAGTAGAGCGGAGAGAGCTTATGCATAAAGGAAAAAGCAGAGGCGGCAAGCGCGGCGCCGGCAAAGCGGGGGCTCCGGCTCCGGATTTGGTCGATGCGCCTTACCGGAAAAACGAACTGGTCACCGCCGATATTATCGGGCTGACGCATGACGGGGAAGGGGTGGGCCGCGCAGACGGTTTTACCCTTTTTATTCAGGGGGCGCTGCCTGGAGAACGCGTTCGCGCGAAGGTCATGAAGGTGAAGAAGCAGTACGGCTATGCTCGTCTGGAAGAGATTCTTGAGGCAAGTCCGTCGCGCATTGACGTTTCATGCGGTATTTATAAGGAATGCGGCGGCTGCCAGCTGCAGCATTTCGATTACGATCCGCAGCTCGAATGGAAACGGCAGCATGTCGTGGACAATCTGGTGCGGATCGGCAAGCTGCGCGTAGCCGGGGAAGAGGAGCGCGGGGGAGCCGGGAAAGCTGAGGATGACGCTGAACACGGTAATCGCGCAGGCGGCACGGACGCGATTATCGTACACCCGACGATCGGCATGGACGAGCCTTGGCGCTATCGCAACAAAGCGGCGGTTCCGGTCGGACGAGGCGCAGAGGGAGAAGGGCTGCAGGCCGGCTTTTATGCCCGCGGCAGCCACCGGATCATCGACATGGACGATTGCCTTATCCAGCATGAGCTTAACGACGAAGTCATTCGTGTAGTGAAGCGGATCGGCCGGGAGCTCGAAGTATCACCGTACGACGAAGAAACAGGCCGCGGCGTGCTTCGTCATGTGATGGCTCGGACGGGCGTCGTGACCGGCGAGATCATGGTCGTGCTCGTGACGAACAGCCGGAAGCTGCCTTCCGCGGACCGCTGGGTCGAGCGCATCCGCGAGGAGATGCCGGCAGTGAAGAGCATCGTCCAGAATGTGAACGAGCGGAAAACAAACGTAATCTTCGGCGACGAAACCCGCGTGCTGTGGGGCAGCGAGGTCATTTACGACGAGCTGGACGGCATTCGCTTCGCGATTTCGGCCAGATCGTTTTATCAGGTGAATCCGCTGCAGACGGTGAAGCTTTACCGCAAGGCGGTCGAATACGCGGGCTTGACCGGTACGGAGGATGTCATCGACGCGTATTGCGGCATCGGAACGATCTCGCTGTTTCTGGCCCGCAAGGCGGGCAGGGTGTACGGCGTCGAAATCGTGCCGGAGGCGATCGAAGACGCGGCTCGCAACGCAGAGCTTAACGGCATTAAAAATGCGACGTTCGAAGCGGGTCCGGCGGAGGTCGTCATTCCGCGCTGGCGCGAGGAAGGCGTCACGGCCGACATCATCGTCGTCGACCCACCGCGCAAGGGCTGCGACCAGGCGCTGCTGGAGACGATTCTTGCGATGGAGCCTAAGCGCGTCGTATACGTGAGCTGCAACCCGTCGACATTGGCTCGTGATCTTCGCGTGCTCGAGGACGGCGGTTACCGGACGGTTGAAGTAACTCCGGTGGATATGTTCCCTTGGACGACACATGTGGAGTGCTGTTCTTTGTTGGTTAGGAAAGACAATTAAATCAGATATGTATGGCCGGAAATAGCAAAGAGGGGCGGAGAGCCCCTCTTTTTTCATCATTGTAATTTACAGGGGGATTATCCGAATTGCTTTCCTTTAACTAGGCAGTTGCATAGGATAAACGGTCGATAAAAAAAATCACCGAGAGGAGCATGAATATGTACCCTGAATCAGGCAATTATTATCAATGGTATAATCAAATGCAATTCCACCGGAATAACCAATGGAATAATGATTGGAATCCCCATTATTACAATTGGAACAATTGCAACTTTAGTCCTTATTACAGAGACATTACATTACAGGATTATGGTACAAGACCATTTGTAGTGAATATTGACCAAGCCGCCAAGCAAAACAACAATTACCGCACCGCTTTATGGACAGGTAAATATTTTCAAGTAACTTTGATGAGTATTAATGTTGGTGAAGACATAGGTTTGGAAGTTCATCCGACAACTGACCAATTCATACGGATCGAAGATGGCCAGGGACTTGTTCAAATGGGGGATAGCAGAGATAACTTGGATTTTCAAGTCATGGCGTACGATGATTATGCCATTATGATACCTGCAGGAAAATGGCACAATGTAACCAATACAGGTGATCGCCCTCTTAAAGTTTACGTTATTTATGCCCCGCCTGAGCATCCATTTGGTACCGTTCATGAAACGAAAGCAATCGCTCAAGGAATGAGGTAAGTGAACACAGCTTTGGAATATGCAAAAAATAACGTTAGGTTTGTTAATTGAACGTTGACTTTTCTAGCCGCCCTTTAGGGGCGGTTATTTGCGTTCGG
Source organism: Paenibacillus vietnamensis (assembly GCF_020169515.1). Classification (GTDB taxonomy): domain Bacteria; phylum Bacillota; class Bacilli; order Paenibacillales; family Paenibacillaceae; genus Pristimantibacillus; species Pristimantibacillus vietnamensis. The sequence continues at coordinate 16,616 of NZ_JAHMHW010000018.1, forward strand.
CGAACATTTTTGAAAATAGTTCAGGCGGTACAGAAGGTTCCAACTCCAGGGGAATAATGTTAAAGTTGCTTTAGTAAAATCTTTTGAGAAAGGAGCAAGATAGCGTGTTCATAGTTAACGTAGAAGGTGCAATCTGCAGGGATGATAAATGGCTTGTTATTACACGAAGCACCAAAGAAGAACATGCGGGGGGTACTCTGTCTCTTGTGGGAGGAAAAGTCGACGTTGAAGGGAACACGCTCGAAATCCTGGAACGAACCGTAAAACGAGAGCTTTATGAAGAAGTCGGCATCGGGATAAAAGATGCTGTTACTTTTGTATACAGTTCCTCTTTTGTGACAGATGATGGATGCAACGTTATAAACATGGTTTTCCTATGCGAATACGACAGTGGTTCCGTACATAGCAAGAGTCCTGACGAGGTTGAAGCCGTACATTGGATGACCTGCGATGAAATAATGAATCATCCCCAAGCGCCTCCTTGGACAAAAGAGAGTATAAGAAGAGCGGCGCTGGCAAGGAGATAAAAATAATGATCAAACATGTTTATGTTGTACGGCATTGCAAAGCAGAGGGTCAGGAGCCTGATGCTAAGCTGACTGAACCAGGAATCCAACAAGCTGAGAATCTTGCCGAATTTCTCTTGGATAAAGATATTGAATCTATCGTTTCAAGTCCTTTTGAAAGGGCTTTCCGTACCATAGCGCCATTGGCTGAACAAATAGGTGTAGAGGTTGTATTGGATGATAGATTGGCTGAGAGGATTCTATCAAGCAAAAATCATCCTGATTGGCGCGATATGCTTCGCAAGACATATGATGACCTAGACTTACGTTACGAAGGCGGGGAATCCAGCAGCACGGCCATGGGCCGTGCCATTAGTGTAGTTATGGAGGTACTGAATAGTGAGTACAAAAACATTGTATTCGTTTCTCATGGAAATTTGATATCTCTGCTGCTTAAGCATTTTGATGACCGTATTGGATTTAAGGAGTGGGAATCTTTATCCAATCCCGATGTGTTTCATCTTTCCTTCTCGGAAAATAAGCCCTCCATTCGTCGAATATGGGCACCGCATTAGCGCTTGAACAGCACCGGGAAATAATCGTTATCGAAAGCCTGCCCGTCGACAGGGCGGGGACCGAGCAGACGAATGTTGTCATGCCGCTGGATGCCGGCGCGGTAACGGGTACCGCCTTTCATCACATGCGCCACGACGGAAAGCCGCGGATCAAAGGTCTGGTTCGGGCCGGATCCATGGAACGTGAGGCCGTGATGGAAGCTGGCTTGTCCCGCTTTCAGAATGCATGGCTCTTCTACCCACTCGCGTCCCCCCGCGTGCTTTTCCTTCAATTCCTCCATGTTCGGATTGAAAAAGGAGTCGCTTCCTTTGAGGAGTCCCCACTTATGAGATCCAAGTATCGTCATCATGGCGCCGTTCGTCAAATCGGTATCCTGCAGAGCGATCCAGACGGTGATCATGTCGGATGAATCCGAGCATTGCCAATAACCGTAATCCTGGTGCCAGCCTACATTGCCATCCTTTGATTTGTTCGTGCCGATCCCCGGTTTGTAGATGACCTGGTCGTGCCACAGCCGGATTTCATCTGACTCCAGCAAATCGGCCGCCAATTCCCCAATGAACGGATCCGTTACGACCTTGCGTATCTCGTCGTTAATCCACCAGCCGTTATCCAATTTCCGCAGCGCGTTCGGATTGTCGCTAAGCCGGAGGCCGTTCATCGGAACTCCGTCTCCGTCATAATCGCCCGACCAGATTCGCTCATGCGCGTGGCGCAACCACTCGATTTGATCATCATCGATCAATTTGGGACTGATCCAATAGCCGTCCCGGTTGAATACCTCTTTGTCCTTTGCTGTAATTTTGTACGTTCTTTCGGCTTGCAGGTTCATCTGTACATCCTCCTCGTTTAAGATTGCCCTCATCATAACTTATCTCTGCTCCGATTGACGTTCGTGAAATTGGGGAGTAGGATTAGAAACATGAAACAGAAATAGAAACAGAGAGGTTAAAATGACAACTTACGATCCGGACGAAAGCAAACCGATATTGAATGAAACTATGCCGCTCTCGTCATATTCCCGCAATACACGGTGGACTTACGATACCGCCGTCGATCCGCCGATTTGTCAGGTACCCGAGCTTGTTATGCTCGGCAGTGATGAATTGCGCAAAGCGCTGCCGCTCTTCGAACATGAACATCCTGGATGCTATGAGTTTGTTCTCATCGAACGCGGGAAGGCAGGGTGGGAGTTGGAAGGGGAGCAATACGAAACGCCGGCAGGACATTTATTTCATTCCCGCCCCGGCGAGAAGCACCGCGGCAGCTTCAACGTCATCGAGCCCTGCAAGTTTTGGTGGGTGATCATGCAAGCGCCAATACACGATGGCTGGTTACGCTTACCCGCGGAGGAATGCTTGTCCGTTCAAGAAGCGCTTGCGAGACTGCCTCGAGTTAAGCACGTAGGACTGCCGCCGGTAGAGAAGTTCAAGAGACTGAAGGACGCGCTGCTTTCAAAAAGTCAGCTTCGAGGCATAACTGTGCGCGCCGCCCTGCTGGACTTGTTGCTCGCTTGTATAGATTTGGATGCCGGTTTGCACGAAATTGCTGCCGATTTGAGGCAGCGGTTCGATCGACTGATCGAAAGATTGGGGACGGAGCCGGAGTGGCGTCCATCCGTCGATGAATTGGCATCCTTCGCCGGAGTCAGCGCCTCTCATTTCTACCGGACGTTCCAGGAATATACGGGCGAACCGCCGATCACCTTCGCGGAGAGGCTTCGAGTGAAAGAAGCTTGCCGGCAGCTGGAGACATCCCGAAATTCAATAACGGATATTGCGTTTCGCCTAGGATATCCATCCAGCCAACATTTCGCTACCGTATTCAAAAGGTATATAGGCACTACCCCGACTCAGTGGCGGAAATCCCGTCAAGTGTAAATGATGAAGAACCGCGTTACTGAAATGATTTTGGCATGGACGCTTTGGTGCATGAGAATTAGAATCGAGGTTGATAGATTATTACGGATACTATATATGTACATGTTCGTCATTGGCTTTTTTGGTATGGAGTATATGGATTTTGCAAAAAAAGTTGTAATGATGAAATTACACTATATTCGGATAAGGGATTGACGCTAGGAGCGACGACATATTCCAGCGTCTTATTTTTATCCTTAACATAGAGCCTTGTTCCATTTAATATAAAAACATGAATCAAGCTCCCGGCCGGGCTGGATTCATGTTTTTTTCTAGTATTTCGCAGATGGAGGTGCATGCCCGATGAAGTTTTTCTCCGTCAAAAAGCTGCTTTCCCCCAGTGTAAGCATACAGGGGAAAATCTTTGTTGCGTTTAGTTTAGTTACATTGCTAGGAATCGTTGCAGTAACAAGCATTGTTTATCTCTATATGAGAGAAAACGTCAAGGATAATGCATTTACTTCCGTCATGGACAGCATACGGCAAGCTGACGAATCCGTTAATCTCCGATTAGAGGAAATCGGTCAATTAAATACGGTTGTCGTGACCAATAAAACCGTGATTAACACCTTGCTAAGCGCTTCGGAGGAACCAAGCTACGAATGGTTCCAGGAGCAGAAGCGGGTCGAAGAATTTTTATCCGCGGTGATTGCCTATAAGCCTTATATCTCGCGTGTGGCTGTTATCGGGTTGAACGAAAAAGTGTTTTTTGTCGGGTCTCCGTGGCTTGACAAGAGTGTCATAAAGACGACGATGATGGATTATTTGCTTGAGCATGGCTCGGAGCGCGCTTATTATCATCAAACCGGGGTCAGCGACTCCATTGTTACGGGCCGCGAGCTCCGGTATAACCGGAATGTCATCGGTATTGTCATGTTTGATCTTAACGATGGATTTATTAAGAAGGCCTATGATGTCAAGCCTACATCGGACAGTATGCTGTATGTGATCGACGAGAAAAACGAATTTATTTATCAGCCTGATCAAAGCGTCTTTGACAAGGAGACTATCCTGAAGGTAAATCAGGAGCTGGCTGTATCCGATATCTCTGCCGAACGGATCATCGATAAGAAGTCTTACCTTGTTATCAGCCGAAAATCGGATTATACCGGATGGACTACGCTTGCACTCGTTCCTATGGAATCGTTATTGAAAGAAACCGTACGGATCCGTAATGTTTTGGCTCAAGTGGCCATCATTGTGTTTGTTCTTATTGTCATCGGTACGTTGCAGGTTTCTTCGAGAATTACTAGAAATATCCGCAGGCTCCGGTCCATGATGATACGTGTGATGGATGGCAATATGACGCTGCCCGCCTCGGAAATTCACTCAAAGGATGAAATTGGCCAGCTCTATCAGGTATTCAAAAGTATGGTGGAAGAATTAAAGCGCTTACTTGAGGGGATTGTGACCAAGGAGAGGGAGAAGCGTGAAGCGGAGCTGGCCGTGCTGCAGGCTCAAATCCGTCCCCATTTTCTCTATAACGCGCTGAATACGGTCAAGTATTTGGCCAAGCTTAACGGGGTGCCGAACATTGTAGAGGTATCGGAATCGTTGATCGAGCTTATGCGGGGGGTTCTGGGGAATTCGAATGAGTTTCTCACGTTACAAGAGGAGCTTCAGTATGTTCGCAGCTACGTCAATATTGAAAAGTACAAATATGTGGAGCCTCTTCAGGTAACCTTTGAAATTGAGGATGGAGAGCTGCTGAGCTGCGGCGTACTCAAGCTGATGCTGCAGCCCTTGGTGGAAAATGCGATTATTCATGGAATTGCTTCCGCGGGGCAGGGGGGGATGGTCTTGATTCGGGTGTACGAGGAGAACAGCGAACTGAGGATCGAGGTTAGGGATAACGGCAAAGGCATGACGAAGGAACAGATCGAGGCGATGTTCGAAGAGAATAAAGGACAAGCTTACTCGCGTTTCAGCGGCATGGGCGTCCGCAATGTGCATGAACGTATCGTTCGGCTGTACGGAGAGTCTTATGGTGTGTTTGTTTATAGCGAGCCTGATTCCTATACCAATGTACAGATCAGATTTCCATTGCTGCCAAGCACGGATCAAAAGCAACAGGAGGAATGAAGGATGTTTCAAGTCTTATTGGTTGATGACGAGGCCTTGGCCCGCAACGATATTAAAAGCATGCTGGATTGGGAAAAGCACGGGTTCACCATATGCGGTGAAGCGCAAAACGGGGTGATCGCGCTGTCCTTCATGGAGCGGCAGGCTCCGCATATCGCGATCCTGGATGTCAGTATGCCGACCATGAACGGGCTGGAATTAAGCGGCATCATTCGGGATCGGTTTCCCAAGGTAAAGATGATTATGCTGAGCAGCTTTGACGACTATGATTATGTCCGGGCTTGTCTAAAGAACGGTGCGATGGACTACTTGCTAAAACATCGCTTGAACTCTGCTGCTCTATTGGCGCTTCTGAATAAAGCGGTTCAGGATTTGAAAGAGGAAGAGAAGGAGAATGAGACGCGCAGCGCTCAGACCAGGATGCTCGAACGTTTGAGTCCGGTCATTCATCGCGAGTATGCGGCTAATCTGACAAGAGATGAAAGTGGAACCGGAGAAGAGCTGGAGACTTATGCACGGGATAATCAGCTGTACGTCCAATGTATGAATTATGCCGCCGCGGCTGTACAGATCGTTCCTTTTCAGCTGCTGACGGAAGCCTTGACCGATGTACAGAAGAACCGGTTCGTGCAGCGGGCCATGGATGTGATGCAAATGGCAATCGGCGATATACACAAACAGACGGTAGCCTATGTGGGGGAGGGACGCTTCATTGTCCTCTTCTCTTCGGCGGATCGAAGTGAGCACACCGCTGTATCCCAAATCAAACAGGCCTTGAGCAATCTAGCTCATTCGGTCGAAAAGTTTCTTAACTTGAAATGTGTTTATGCCATAGGGACGTTATGCGGGAGCTTAAGGCAGCTTGGCCTCAGCTACGGCAAAGCCAATAAAGAGATAAATGACCTCCTCAATCCGGGCATGAGCACAGCCGCCAAGAGAGAAGCTTTGTTTATGGAAGAGCAGAAGCAGCTGCTGCTTTATCTGGAGCAGCTGGATGAGGAGAGGATGAAAGGCGTCATCTCATCCATTTTTGCATCGCTGCCGGGTCTGCCCGTGTACTCCGCGACGATACAAGGCATTGTAAGCCAAATGCTTCATATGGCGGATATATCAATGAAGCGGCATCTTCCTAATGGGTTTATAGAAGATCATAAGCTGACACCTGCCCGGAGCGAGTTTGGTCGAATGGAGAAGGCAGCCGAGCTTGAGCGTTGGCTGATCGGATACTTCACGCGTATTATGGAGGCGATGAAGAAGCAGTATGCAGGAGGGAACTTCTCGCGGCATATATCGAAAGCCGTTCAATTTATTATGGATCATCATGCCTCCGACATTTCTTTGGATACCACAGCGAGCGCTCTGAATTTGAACCCGTCTTACTTCAGCAGATTGTTCAAGGAAGAAACGCAGATGACGTTCACAGAGTATTTGAATCGAATCCGCATAAAAGCAAGCTGCAGCCTGATGGAATCCGGCGTTTGTTCCTTCAAACAGATCAGCAGCCAGGTCGGTTTTGCCAATTATACTTACTTTTTTAAAGTTTTCAAAACGATAACGGGGATGACGCCGCAGGCCTATATGGATCAGCTAAAAGAGTCAAATAAGTAGAATGGAAAGTCATATATTTTAAATCTTCCGGTGAAATCCATTTTCTATAATGAGAGTAGCCCTTTTGGAAAACGCTTTCTTGGAGGCAAACCATTTGATCGGAGGACGAAAGAATGAAAAGAAATTGGGGGACGTTATTGCTTTCCACCTTGGTCGTTTCCGGTATGACGCTGACCGCGTGCAGCTCGGGTACACCAAGTGATGACAAAGGGGATCCGTCCGATACAGCAAATAATACGAAAAGCGTGTCTGCAGAAGGTTTTCCCATTGTCGAAGAACCGATTAAGCTGGAGATGTTCACGAGAATCGCCCCGACCAACGGTCCGTTCAAGGACATGCCGGTGTTTCAGGATTATGAAAAAATGAGCAATATTCAAGTGGAATTTACCGAGGCCCCAACGGATGGCTTTAACGAGAAAAAGAATCTGCTTTTTGCCTCGAATGAGCTTCCGGATGCGTTGTACCGCTCGGGCCTTACTCCGTTAGAGGCAACCCGCTACGGTGCAGGGGGGCAATTGATTCCGCTGGAAGACTTGATTGAATCCCACGCTCCAAACCTTAAACTGCTGATGGATACGTATCCGGAAATCCGTTCGGCCATTACGACGCCCGAAGGCCATATCTATGCGATTCCCGGCATTGTGACCGTCAATGCGGCCAGAACCGACAAGAGATGGATGAATCAGACCTGGCTGAAGAAACTGAACCTGAAGGAGCCGGAGACAACGGAAGAGCTATACGAGGTGCTGAAGGCTTTCCGGGATCAGGATCCTAACGGCAACGGCAAACAGGACGAGCTTCCGATGACGGCACGTAACGGCTTGAGCATTGTGCCGATCATGGGCGGCTCCTTCGGATTGGACTTCCAGCTGGGTTATAACATCAACCTGGAGAATGACAAAGTCGATATTTGGATGGGAAGCGAACGGAATAAAGAGCTGTTAATGTATTTGAACAAGCTCTATACGGAAAAGCTGCTGGACAACGAGCTGTTCACTCATAAGGAAGCCCAATATCTTGCCAAGCAAGGGTCGGGAAATACCGGCTTCTTCTTTGACCAGACGAATAATCCTATGCTGGATACGAAAGTGGCGGATCAATATATCGGGATTTCACCGGTCGAAGGACCGCACGGCGACCGGCTGCAGCTGGCTGCTCCGGTACCCCGGGATTTCGGCGCCTTCGCCATTACTTCGGTCAACAAGCATCCGGAAGCAACCATGCGCTGGGTGGATTATTTCTACGGCGACGAAGGCTCCACCTTGCTGCGCTTCGGCCGGCTGAACGAGCATTATGAATTGCGGGACGGCATTCCTTACTACACCGATGCTTTCTTGGCGACGGGGAATCAATCCAAGCTCACCCCATACGCCGGAGGCGGGGCGCCGCATCTGATCAGCGAGAAGGTTGCGTCCTACATTAATCCGCCTCAGGTACAGGAGGCGCAGAAGAAGCTGGATCCGTACATGCCGGAGATTCGCTACGCGGCACCGATGTTCGATGAGCAAACCGCGCAGCAAATAAATGTGCTCCGAAACGATATCGATAAATATTACGAAGAGCAGAGCACCAAGTTTATCGCGGGAACCCTCAGCTTCGATAAGTGGGAAGAGTTCCAGGCGACACTCAAAAAAATGAATATCGACGAGCTCCAGAAGCTGTATCAGGAAGCTTACGATAACATCAAAAACCAATAATAAGCACCCCATGATAATTGGAGGGCTACAGATGAAGAGTACAGCAACTACAACAGGCGCAGCGTCCCGATCTCGATCGGGACGCTCCCGCCTCCTGAAATCCATGAGCAGCCGATACGATCTCTACCTGATGCTGCTCATCCCTATCGTATGGTACCTGGTGTTTCATTATGGACCCTTGTACGGCTTGCAGATCGCGTTCAAAAACTTCAGCCCGGCCAAAGGGATCTTTGAAAGCAGTTGGGTGGGCTTGGAGCATTTCGAGCGGTTTGTAGAATCCTACTACTTCTGGAGACTGCTGTGGAACACCGTTTCCATTAACCTGTTTTCCTTATTGTTTGCTTTCCCGATTCCGATCCTGCTGGCGCTGCTTATTAACGAAATCCGCAGCAAGGCATTTAGTAAAATCGTGCAAAACGTGACGTATATTCCCCATTTTATTTCGATTGTTGTCATGGTCGGCATGCTGATGCTGTTTTTATCCCCGCGCGGCGGACCTGTGAATGCCATCATTGAAGCGTTAGGCGGAGAGCCCGTTCGATTCCTGGATTCGGCGGCCTGGTTTAAGACGATCTTTATCAGCTCCAACATATGGCAAAATATGGGCTGGCAATCGATTATCTATATTGCGGCCCTGAGCGGGGTAAACCCGCAGCTTTATGAAGCGGCCAAGATGGATGGAGCAAGCCGGCTGCGGCGAATATGGCATGTATCTCTTCCGGGCATTCTCCCTGTTATCGTGATCCTTCTTATTCTTGATGTGGGGCATTTCATGAATGTCGGTTTTGAGAAAATATTGCTGATGCAAAACAATTTGAATCTGGAATCCAGCGATGTGATCTCCACGTTCGTTTATACAACCGGCATTCTAAAAGGAGAATACAGCTACACGGCGGCCATCGGCTTGTTTAATTCCGTTATTAACCTGGCACTGCTGATCCTTGTTAATCGCTTTGCCCGTAAAAAGGCCGAGACAAGCTTATGGTGAGGAGGGCCCTAAAGGTGAAGGAACTAAGGTTAAAGAGATCAAGGTCGAATGACAAAATATTCGATGCCGTCGTGAACACGCTGGCTGCTCTTATATTGGCAGCGGTTCTGTATCCGTTGATTTTTATCGTTAGCGCCTCCTTCAGCGATCCGGCTTTGGTCCTGAATGGAGAAGTGCTGCTGCTGCCAAAACAAATAACGTTGGAGGCGTACCGGAACGTATTCGATAACGATCAAATCTGGAACGGATATGCCAATACCATGGTATACACGGCGATCGGAACGTCGGTCAATTTGATCATGACGACGTTAGCGGCATATCCGCTTTCAAGACCCGATCTGCCCGGGCGTGGAGTCTTCATGTTCATCATCACGCTGACGATGTTCATCAGCGGCGGGCTGATTCCATCGTATCTTCTCGTGAAAAGCTTAGGCATGGTGGATACGATGTGGGCGTTGATCGTTCCGGGTGCTGTCGCCACCTATAACTTGATTGTCATGAGAACTTATTTTCAATCCAGCATACCGTGGGAAATCCAGGAGGCGGCGCATATTGACGGCTGCTCGAACTGGAAGCTGCTTACTTATGTCATTCTGCCGCTTTCCAAGCCGATTTTGGCGGTTATGGTTCTGTTTTACGCGGTCGGTCACTGGAATTCCTACTTCAATGCGTTGATTTACATTCGCTCGGAGGAGCTTTATCCGCTGCAGCTGGTGCTGCGTGAAGTGCTTATGGTCAGCCAGTCGGACGCGGTCGACAGCAACGTGGGCCTGGAGTCGAAGGTGCTGCTGGCCGAGAGCATCAAATACGTGGTCATTATCATTTCCAGCTTGCCGGTACTGGTGATGTATCCGTTTGTGCAGAAGCATTTTGTAAAAGGCGTTATGATCGGTTCTTTAAAAGGATAATCGGAGGAAGGATGAGTTGCTGTCATGGTGCAATCGAGAGCTAGGATCAGTCTGAATTCGAGCAGAAAAGGCCGGGATCAAATAAATCCGTATCTGTTCGGACATTTTGTGGAGGATATTCGCGATCATATGGATGCGATGCTGGCCTATCCTCTTAAGGATATGGATTTTGAAAGTATGGATGAGACGTACCGGGGGCTTTCGGGAAGCTGGCGTCCTTATACGAACGGAAAGAGTACCCGATATGCCCTTGAAGCTGCAGCTGCGCTGCATTCCGGGCATAGTCAGATGGTTCGGGTTTACAGCGCGGACGATGCGTATGCCGGCATCTCCCAAGCCGTTGCCGTGAAGGAGGATCGGGACGGCTATGCTTTGGCGATATATGCAAGGGCTTCCGTAGAGATTAAATATGTAGCTGCAGAGATTGTAGATACGATGAGCGGAGAAGTGGTTGGGTCGACGCGAATCGATCTTGTCAGCCATAACTGGATGCATTATGAATCGCGTCTGCCGGTACAAAGGGACTGCGAGCATGCGGAGTTCAGGCTATATGTGCCTTCGGAGCATGAGCGATGGCTGGATCATGTGTCCACGGGAATGCTATGGCTGGATCATATTTCGCTGCTGCCTTCCGATAGTGTGGGCAATGTCCGTAAAGAAGTATTGGATATGACCAGGGACTTAAACGCCGGTATGATGCGGCTTGCAGGGAATTATATTAGTGCCTATCATTGGCGGCAGGCCATCGGTCCCGTCTATGAACGCCCTTGTGTTGTGAATGAAGCGTGGGGTGGCTGGACGAACAAGTATTTCGGTACGGATGAGTTTATTCAATTTTGCCGTGAGCTGAAGGTGGAGCCGCTTATTTGTGTGAACGATGGATCCGGCACACCGGAAGAAGCGGCCGAATGGATTGAATATTGCAACGGGGATGCCGATACGCCCATGGGGGAGCTGAGAGCCGCTAACGGGCATGTCGAGCCGTATGGCGTGAAGTATTGGGAAATCGGCAACGAGGTCTGGGGACCATGGCAGGTCGGCCATTGCAGCGCAGAGCAGTTCGCAGAGCGGTATTTGCAATTTGCCCGAGCCATGAAAGCCGCGGACCCCGGGATTAAGCTGCTCGCATGCGGGGATGTCAAGATGGAATGGAACCAAACGTTGATCGAACGGGCCGCCGAGCATATCGACTACGTAACCCTGCATTTGTACCATGGGTACAACCGGTTCGGAATGAATGAACGTACGCCGAAAGAGGAGCGTTATAAAGCGATGGTCTCTTATCCGGAATGGACGGGGAACACGATACAGGAGTTAAGGCAAATGTTCGAAGCCTCCGGGCGTTATGCTCATCTGAAGCTGGCGGTTACCGAATATAACACGATGTACTATCCGAATACGATCCGGAAAGGCCTTCCGAATGAGCATACCCTGGAAGCGGCGGTTGCGAACGCTGCGAATTTGAATGAATTGATCCGGAATAGCGACCTGGTTCAGATTGGCAGCTTTTCCGACCTTGTCAATGGCTGGCTCGGCGGTTGTATTCGGGTGGGCGATTACTATGCGGATCAGTTTCGCGGGAAACTGCCCGGCTGGAGTGGGAAATCTTCAACCGTATACGGCACGCCGACTTATTACGTTATGAAAATGTACGCAAACCGGGACTTGGGCTATGTGGTTCAGAGCCATACCGAATGCGGCAGCTTCAACGTCCACAGTCAGGTGCCTGCTTCTCCGAAGCTGGACGATTTGCCGAAGCTGGACGTCGTTGCTTGTACGAATGCCGCCGGAGACCAGTTGACGATCTTCATGGTGAATCGGAGTCTCGAAAGTATGATAACCGAGGTACAGCTGGACGGATTCGCCGAATCGGGTACGGTCCGGCTGCTCGAATTAACGGCCGACGATTATGAAGCTATCAATAATGTGCACCAGCCGAATTTCGTAGATTATCAAACACATGAGCTGTCCTATTCGAGCGGCCAAGTGATTTGTCAGCTCAGGGCGACATCCGTATACGTTTTGGAAATTTGCGAGAACAGGAAGGAACGCTATGACGACTAAAAAATATGTGAAAAATTATCCGAGACCGCAATTCGTGAGAGCCAATTGGATGGACTTGAACGGCGAGTGGCGGTTCGGCTTTGATGATGACAACGCAGGGGAAGCGCAGGGATGGCACCGAAGCTTCGGAGGAGACCGCCGGATTACGGTTCCCTTCACTTACGAGACGAAAGCCGGCGGGATAGGGGAAGAAGCCCATCATCCTTTCGTATGGTATAACAGGCGGCTTGACATTCCTTCGGATGCCGAGGGTAATCGGGTGCTTCTACATTTTCAGGCGGTTGACTATATCGCCAGGGTCTGGATGAACGGCGAATACGTGGGAAGGCATCAGGGCGGATATTCGGCCTTTTCCTTCGACATTACTCCATACGTGCAATTCGGGTCTTCCAACGAGCTTACCGTTCAAGTGGAAGACAGCAAGGACGCCACCCAGCCGCGAGGCAAGCAGCGGTGGGTGGACGACAGCTTTGAATGCTTCTATGTGCAGACGACAGGCATATGGCAGTCCGTGTGGCTGGAGTATGTCCGGCCGGATTATATCGATTCGGTAAAAATCACGCCGGATCTCGATGCCAGTACCGTCCGGTTCGATTATCAGGTCAAAGGCGATGTATGCGCCGGCGGTAAGCTTCGTCTGGAGACGATCATCTCCATGCAGGACCGCCAGGTTAAGCAGGCCAGTCTGGCCATTGACCGGCCGTGGCTGCAGCTGGAGGTTGATCTGGTCCACGAAATGAACGGACCCTGGAAGCGTCGTTATTGGTCGCCTGCACATCCGAACTTGTACGATGTGGAATTTATTTTGTACCGTGACGATGTTGTTGTTGACCGCGTCTATTCCTACTTCGGCATGAGAAAGATATCGATCGAGAAAGGCAGGGTGCTGCTGAACAATGTGCCGGTCTACCAGCGGCTGCTGCTGGATCAAGGCTATTGGCCGGACACTCATCTGACGCCGCCTTCCGAAGATGCGCTAATCAAGGATATCGAGCTCCTGAAGAAGATGGGATATAACGGCGTTCGCAAGCACATGAAGGTAGAGGATGCCCGGTTCTTGTATTGGTGTGATGTATTAGGCGTACTCGTATGGTCCGAGATGGCGGCAGCCTTCGAATTTAACGATAACGCGGTTCAAAAGTTCACGGCAGAGTGGATGGAAATCGTTCGCCAGCAGTACAACCATCCATCCATTATCACCTGGGTTCCGTTTAACGAGTCGTGGGGGATCATGAATATTTTCAAGGATGGCCGGCAGCAGAAATTTACGGAAGCGATTTATCACTTAACGAAAGCGTTCGATCCGAACCGCCCTGTCATCGTGAATGACGGCTGGGAGCATACGGTGTCCGATATATTGACGCTTCATGATTATGTGGAAACGAAGGAACAGTTCCTTAAGAAATATGCAAGCAAGGATGAGATTGTGAACAACGAGAAGACGTTCAACCAATGGAAATATGCGTTCGCAGACGGCTACAGCTACAAGGGGCAGCCGATTATCGTGAGCGAATTCGGAGGCATCGCTTTCAATTCGGACAAAGGCTGGGGCTATGGGAAGCAGGTTGCTTCGGAGGAAGCGTTCCTGGAACGGTTCCGCGGCATTCACGAAGCGATCAAGCAGACGGATTACATTGTCGGATATTGTTATACGCAAATTACCGACGTGCAGCAAGAGGTGAACGGACTTTTGACCGAGGAGCGGGAGCCGAAAATAACGATCGATACAATCAGGGAGATTAATCTGGCCTAATCTTCCATTAGGAGCTGATATTCAATGAAGCAATGGTTGACGGGACTATTTGCTATACTTTTGATTCTGTCTTTTCCGGTATCGGGCTTCTCTTACAGCAATCCTCAGATCGTGCCTGACTCCTGGCAGTGGAATAACGGCAATTTTTACGGGGAAGGCGATCCGTATATCTTGAAATTCAACGGAGTCTACTACCTTTACACCAGTACGGTGGACGATAAGCCGGGCGTGAAGGTATGGTCTTCGGAAGATCTGGTGAACTGGGAATACCGCGGACTGGCTGCTGAAGAACCGGTTACGAAGGGAGCATATGCTCCGGAGGTGGTGTACTGGAACGGCGACTTCTATATGTATACGGCTTTGCTCCGGGACGACCCCAGTACGACGCAGCGAGGTCACCGCGTGCTGAAGAGCTCCAGCCCTACGGGCCCGTTCACGGCCCAGACGGGCAACATGGTCAACGGCATTGACGGTCACGTCTTCATCGACGATGACGGCAAATGGTATTTTTACAGCACAGGTAACGGCAATATCGACGTTCGCCCGATGTCCGATCCTTACACGTTCGGAGAGAAGACGAATACCGGCGCTGCGATGAAGGGCTGGACGGAGGGGCCGACGGTCATCAAACGCAATGGGAAATATTATATGACGTACACCGGTAATCATATCTGGAGCGATGCGTACCGTGTGGATTATGCGAGCAGCTCGAATCCGGTAACGGGCTTTGTTCCGGCTGTCTCCCAGAATCCGATTCTGCTCGATGCGGAAGGCGATCATGTCGGACTTGGGCATAACTCCATCGTGCGCGGTCCCGATCTCGATTCCGATTACATCGTTTATCACAGCCATGCAAATCCCGGAAGACATCTGAATCTCGATCGGATCCTATGGAATGGGGACAAGATGCTTGTGTTAGGTCCTACAACCTCCGAACAGCCCGATCCGGCTATGCCCGACTTCAGTGACAGATTCCAAAGGAATGCATTGGGCGGCGAATGGAAGGCTGTCGGCGGAGGAAATTGGGGGATTCGGGACGGCAGTACGTTATATCAAGACGCACCAGGAGAACCGGAACAATCCCATATGCTGCTATCCCGGAAAGCAACGGAAGACAGCTTCACAGCGGAGTTTAACTTGAAGCAATCAGCGCAGGGAGATAGCGGGAACCCGCTCATAGGTGCCGTCTTTTCCTACACGAATGAGAACAATTATGGGGCTGCCGTACTTAGCCGCAACCATAACCGATTAGAGACCTATTTCCGTATTGACGGCAAGGAGACGGAACGGATCTTTACCCCGCTGCCGGAAGGGTATGATTATACCAAATGGCATCAGATCCGCGTGGAGAAGGAGGGCTCCGACTACCGCATTTATGTAGACGGCATGCTCAAGCAAACCCGATCTGTCGAACAACTCGGGAAGGGCAAAATCGGCTACATGACCCAAGATACGCAAGCGGATTTCGGTTATGTCGCGTTCAGCAACAAGGTGGGCGGAAATAGCGGAGATTCGGTCTACAAGCCGATTCCGGGGGATATCGAGGCCGTTCATTTCAACAGGAAAGGAAATAGCGGGTCTGAACGCGGTAACCAACAAACAAGCTTCGCTGAAGCTCCGGATGGCAGCTATTATCTTACTTCGTTTCAGCAGGGAAATGTGCAATATAACGTTAATGTATCCGAAGCGGGAACCTACGATGTCCTCATCAGGTATGCTGCGGCAGACGATGCACGGTTAAAGCTGGAGCTGGACGATTCGAAGGAGCTTACGGACATCGTACAGCTGCTTTCGACGGGCAGCTCTGCTCAATGGGACAATGTGTTGATTCAGGACATCGAGCTGCCGAAAGGACTTCATCAGCTCAAGGTAGTTGCGCTCGGAGGAGCGTCGTTCGAATTCTCTTCCATAAAGTTTAACCGATCTGAAGAAACGACGCCTGTATCTGATGATTTCAATGACGGAGACGATCTGGGCTGGACGAAATTCGAACAAGGCTGGCGGGTAGACACGGGAAGCGCACCTTCGTTCGACCAACCCAAGCCGGTGCCCGGAATTGTCGAAGCTCCTTACTATAACACGGGGGGCGAAGGGGTCGCCTATCATGACAATACTCCGGATAACATCGGGGGAGCCTATAGGGGAGACTCCGTCGATATCCGGACGAACACGAATTTCAACGGGTTAAATGTGGGCTGGAATCAAGCCGGCGAATGGCTCAAATACAATATCGACGTAAAGCATGCTGGAATATACAGAGTCGAAGTGACGGCGGCAACCACGTTCTCTGATAATCAGGCGCGTGTATGGCTGAATGGTACGACGGATCTGACCGGTGCGATGAATATACCGGCCACTGGAGCGTGGAACAATTGGCAGACGACGCTTTCCCCGGGCTTCTATCTGCCGGAAGGGCAGCATACGATTACCTTCGAGACCGTGAAGGGCGAATATGATTTTGCAAGGCTCGAATTCGTATCCTTTGATACGCCCAAACCGGTTCCGGGTATTATAGAGGCCGTTCATTATAACTCAGGCGGCGAGGGGATCGGTTACCACGATAATGCTCCCGCGAATCTCGGCGGACAATACCGCGATGACGGGGTTGACATTCGCGTCAATCCGAAAGGCGGCTGGAACGTCGGCTGGAACCAGACCGGTGAGTGGCTCAAGTATAACGTGAACGTTGCAGATTCCGCCGTTTATGAGCTGAGTGTGAGGCTTGCGACGGCGCTTAACGGCGGGAAAATCCGGCTGTGGCTTAACGATACGACCGATTTAACCGGTGTCGTGGACATCCCTGCAACGGGCGGATGGAATAGCTGGAAGAACGTAAAACTGGGAGACATAACGCTGCCGGAAGGCAACCACACCCTGAAGCTTGAAATCGTTCAGGGAGAATATGATTTGGAAAGCCTCTCCTTCCATCCGTTAAACAATGCCCAGACTATTCCCGGAACCGTTCATGCCGTGGATTACATGATTGGAGGGGAAGGAGTAGCGTATCATGATAACACGCCGGATAACATACGCGGACTATACCGTACAGATGATGTCGATATTCGATTGCTTCCGGAAGGGTTCACGACAGGCTGGAACCAGACAGGCGAGTGGCTGAAATATAGCGTGAATGTTACCGAGAACACATCCAGGCTCGATATGAGGGTAGCTACGGGCTTGAACGGCGCTCAAGTCCGGCTTTGGCTGGATGATACGACCGACCTTACCGGAATCATCAATGTTCCGAATACGGGAGGGTTTCATGAGTGGATGAACTTAACGAAAGAAGGAGTCTTTCTTCCGGCAGGCCAACATACCATTAAGGTGGAGGTAGTAACCGGTGAATTCGACTTTTACAGCTTCCGTTTTCATAACGACCCGATTGTTCCGATACAAGGTGTTTACAAATCTCAGCCGAAAGGATATCCGAAATCGGTCATCGGAGACAGCGATTGGTCGGACTATATCGTAGAGACGGATATCAAGCTCGGCTCCAATACGCAAGGCGGAGGGAATGCCGGGATTCTATTGCGCGTCAATAATCCCGCTGACGGAACAGAGTACGGACAGAATCGGGATGATTTCTTCCAAGGGTACCTGGCCTATTTGACTGCTGACGGCGTGCACTTGGGTAAATTTAACTATAACTTCCAGCATTTAACCGGTACGGCGTTCACTGGAGCCGTCGGGAGCTGGCAGCATATGAAGGTAGTTGCAGCCGGCAGCAGGATCAAGGTTTACGTCGGCGATATGGAGAAACCGCTTATTGATTTCACGGATCGTAGTGAGAAGGCTTTCATACATGGAAAAGTAGGGGTTAGAAGCTTCAACGGTGAAAGCTTCATCGATAACTTCACAGTGATGCCGATTATAAAATAGGTTCAATTGCTAGAATGCCGCCGTCAGATTGACGGCGGTTTTCGCTGATTCGGGCATGCTGAAGAATCCTGTAGAAATAACCTGGTAAATTCGTCATTTTTCAGGGAAAATATCGATAGATGCGTTGACTTTGACGGGCGGGCATTTTAAAATTAGAAGTGTACCGAGAGTAACGGATCGAATATTGCTCACTTGTATGTCGGTCCTCTGCGGATGACAGGGACGTTAATAGGTAGAATATCATCCACTTGTATGTCTCCTCCCCGAGAGTAACGGAGAGGTTAAATCGAGAATATTACTCACGTGTATGTAGGAAAATCCCTCTGTTCTGTTTACGCGGAGGGATTTTTTCTTTCATGGGGAGGTAAAATGAAATTAACATCGATTTCGGATCGTTTTTTCCAAACCTTCCGTCCGCTCGACCCGGAGATTTTGGAAAAAGACGACAACCGGCCGTATTTGATCATTCTTAGGCTGAAGTACAAAGGAAAACGACATGATTTTGCGATCCCTTTTCGGTCAAATATAGCAAGCTACATACCTAAAGAGCAGTATTTTCCTTTGCCCCCAAGGCCGACAACGCGCACCAGCCGTATTCACGGCTTACATTATGTGAAGATGTTTCCTATTAAAAAGCCCTTCCTTGAGAAATTCCACACCATGGGCGATCCGTACTATATAACCATTTCCGACATTATTAAGAGAAATTTGAAAGAAATCATTGGACAAGCACAAGCCTATTTAGATCGTTATCAGGCGGGCCAATCCATGAGTATGAGCACAAATATCGAGCTAATCTATAATGTGCTTAACCCTGTCGCTGCGGTTCGGGAGGCTGCAGCCGGCAGCCAGGAGATGCAAACCAATATTCATGCCGAAGCCGTACGAGTGCAGATGGAGAAACCCCAATCTTAAGATTGGGGTTTCTTTGTAACTACTGCATGATCCGGTTTCGTGTCGTTTGTAACGTCTTGCTTTTCAGCTCATCGATCTCGCCGATCAATAGGGAGAGTCTCTCCGTATACTGACGTCTCGACTCCAAATCTCTTAATGACGCTAAGTTGATTTCAATGGTCAGCAAGGCGGACTGTGCGGCGGCTTCGAACAAAATGGCTCCAATTCCAAGATCGGAGATCACGTTCTTATTAGAAGCTTCAGCAATGCTGTGCGTGCATATCATACCAGCCTTACAAACCTCAATGAGACGGAGCGGGACCTCGATTGCACGGATCGTCGCTTCTTGGATCGCCTTTACGCGGTTGAGCTTTTCTTCATCCGTCCCCTTCGGAAGCCTCCATGCATCCATATATTTGTCGAATGATGTGATATCGGCATGCAGCAATTTTTCACATTGTTCGGTTAAGCCGTTCATCCTCTCGATCACTTCAGTGATCTGAGGTCGGATATGAGCGAACTTCTCCCCTTGAGATAAACTTCCGACCATCGATGTCATGGAGGCGCCGAGCGCGGCGACAAGAGCGGCGACGCTCCCTCCGCCCGGTGTAGGCTTCGAACTGCCGGCTTCTTGCAAAAAGATTCGAATGGAATCATCCCATGTAATTGTACTCATCTTGAGTGTACCTCCCCGAGTTGAAAGGCTATAGCCTTCAAGAGGTTCTCGTACAGGATCGCAGTCGTCAAAGTTCCGACTCCGCCGGGAACAGGGGATACCGCTGCTGCATGATCGCGAACGTCAAGGGCTGTGTCGCCTACGATTTTTCCGCCCTCTACTTCATTTATTCCTGCATCGATGACGGTCAGGCTCGAATGAACCATATTTCCGCGAATGATATTCGGACGGCCAACCGCAACAAATGCGATTTCAGCATGGGCCAGATGGGAAGCGATGTCCGGTGTGCGGGAATGACATACCGTAACGGTTGCATTTTCCCGCTGCAGCATATGAAAGAGCGGCAGTCCGACCGTTTGGCCACGTCCCACCAGAGTTACGTTCTTGCCTTCGAGAGGATGACCGTAATGCTTAAGGAGCTTTATGCACGCTTGTGGAGTGGCCGGATAAAGACCCGCATCGCCTGTAACAACAGCAAGCTTATTGCCGGGAGTCACTCCGTCAATATCTTTCAGTGGTGAGATCATTTTTTCAATTTTTCCGGCTGAAAGGTGCAGAGGCAAGGGCAGCTCCAGCATAATGCCGTGGACGGACGGATCATCATTCAGTCGGACAATCAGTTGAACAATCGATTCTTCCGTGACATCTGCCTGGAACGAATGGAGATGAAACGTTACCCCAAGCTTTTCGGCGATCTTTTGTTTGGCTCGAGCGTAATAGGCGGATGCCGGGTCTCCCTCAACCAAAATAACGGCCAGATGAGGCTGAAGACCTTTTTGCTTCAAATCCTTCACTTTCGTTCTGATCGAATCATAGACTTGATCTGCTGCCTCTTTTGCTTTCATGAGCATTGTCATTTCGATTACCTCCCTTAAAGGTTCATAGAACGAAAAAAAGCATCTGAGGCGGCTCGTCAATTGCGAGCGCTCAGATACTTTTTCCCAGGCGAACGGTACGTTCCGGCTGCAGGCTCCCTCGTGGTCGATTCCACTTTTTTCGCCAGTCACCTGCAGCGTTATTTTCCTTATCTTATCAAAGATCCGTTTGAAAGAAAACCATCCCGTTTTGGTAGAAGGAATCGTCCTTGTTACCACTTATTACTAATGCTTCAGCAGCAGGATCTAGTTTATAATGGCAAATGGAGTTAATGTTTACATCAGAGAGGATCGAACATCGTGGGAAAAAGTGATAAGTCGTTTGTAGCAGCGTTATTATTATGTTTTTTTCTTGGCGGATTAGGTGTGCACCGTTTCTACGTTGGTAAAATTGGAACAGGTATTCTTCAGCTGATCACATTGGGAGGCCTGGGGATCTGGTCGATTATTGATTTGGTGATCATTATCGTAGGCAAGTTTAAGGATAAGCAAGGATTACCTATTAAGCCATAGTAAGCGCGAATCTGAAGTCCACGGTAACAGCTGTGGACTTTTTTGCTTTTAAAAACGGAAAAAATTCAGTATCATTCAATTATACTTTACGGACGGCGGAGCCAATGAAAATACAACTCGAACATCAAACGATCGACTGTCAGGTCTTGTACGGCAGCAGAAAGAAAATTTCGATTCATATCGATTATTTGGGACGCGTCACGGTGAAAGCTCCTAACGGAACCGGCGAAGATACGGTCAGGAGCGTTGTTGCCCATCACGGGAAACAAATAGAGGAGAGGCTGGGCGCCATTGCGGCGGCACGGGACACTCCGAAAACAAGAGAGTACCAGGAAGCAGGCAAGTTTCTTCATCTTGGCCGGTACTGTTTTCTGGATGAATTAATAGAGACCGCGGGGGCGGACGAGGAAGAGCTGAAAAACCGCCTGAAAAAATTTTATTTTGCCAGCTGCAAGAAGATCGTAGGGGAACGGCTCAAAATTTATCAGGCGCAGCTGAAAGTTAAGCCCAAAAGCGTGGAAGTCGTGGAGTCCAGAACGAAGTGGGGAAGCTGCAGCTCGGATAAGCATTTGACGTTCAATTACCGCCTGGCCATGGCTCCGCTTGACGTGATCGATTATGTGGTCATCCACGAGCTTTGCCATCTTACGCATATGAACCATGACCGGTCGTTCTGGAGACGCGTGGGAAGCATCATGCCGAACTATAAAGACAAGGAAGCGTATTTGACCAGTTACGGGCAGGAGATGACGCTTTGATGGATAAGGCAGCAGTTGAAATCAAGCCGCTTACCGGCTTGATTTTTTTTGCGCCGATGTAACCATTTCGCTTCCCCATTCGTGTTAAGGTGAGAAAATCGAAGGTTGGGGAGAGAAACGAATGAGCACGGTCGAAATTAACGGGTTAAACAAAACCTATCGAAGCGTATCTGCCTTATCGGATATTCAACTGCAGCTGGAAGCCGGATTATTCGGATTGCTTGGTCCGAACGGGGCCGGCAAAACGACGCTGATGAAAATCCTGAGCACCCTTCTTCCTTACGAGAAAGGGCAGGTGTCGATCTATGGCTATGATTTGGCCAAGGAAGGGGATCAGATCCGGGGGCTGCTCGGTTATTTGCCGCAGCACTTCTTTGCGCCTGCGCAGTTTACCGGACGGGAGTTTCTGCACTATGCAGGCTCGATGAAGGGACTGAAGGATCGCCGCGAAAGAAACGAGCAAGTGGAACGGCTGCTCACCGAGGTGAATCTTCAGCCGCATGCCGATAAAAAAATAAAACGGTACTCGGGAGGCATGGCGAGGCGGCTCGGCATCGCGCAGGCGCTGCTCGGAAGCCCCAAGCTCATCATACTGGACGAGCCTACCGCGGGACTCGATCCCGCCGAGCGGATCCGTTTCCGTAACGTGCTGGAGAGGCTGGCCAAAGATTGTACAATTGTATTGTCCACCCACATCATCGGCGATATCGAAGCCAGCTGCGAGAAGGTCGCGGTCTTGAACAGAGGGAAGCTTCTCTACCAAGGGACGACTGCAGGCTTGGCGAACCAAGCAGCCGGACGCACATGGGAGCTTCAGGTGCCGTATGCCGAGTATGACAAGGTGGAACAAGAGTATACGATCATTTCCAGCAGAAGGGAAACGAACCATGCCGTCTTCCGTGTCATCGCGAACGAGCAGCCCCCGCATCAGGATGCCGCTGCTGTGCCCCCGACCATTGAAGACGGTTATATGGCCGCAATTAGCGGGGTGAACCGATGAGCATGCTCGCACTCGTTTACCGACATGAAATGCGTCTATTATGCCGCAATCCGTTTTTGGCGCTTCCGTTTGCCATTCAACTGATTTGTTGGGGCTTTGTCATTATTCCATACGAGAGTCAACCGGTTCACTATGAGGAAATAGCCGCCGTATTTTACGGCAGCTTTCAATGGATCATGCTGGTGAATCTGCTGCTGATCGGCTTATTCGCCGTTTATATGGCCGCCAAGGATAGAGAAAGCGGCTTCGAATTGTTGGCGGCCACTTATAAGGTGAACAATACGGAATGGGTGATAGGAAAATGGCTTGTTGCCCAAACGTACGCTTTCTGCTTCACCCTGGTAACGCTGCTTGTACAGGGGATTTGGTTTCTGGGCGGCAGTATGGGAACAGAAGAACGGGTTCAAAGCCTGATCTATGTTTTCGCCCAGATGGAAGGGGCTTGCTTTGTTCTTGTCACCTCCGGGTTTTTGCTGGGAATTGGCATTAAGCATATGCTTGCCTATATGGGGATGGCTGCCTTGCTCGGGCTCACCCTCTTGTCCCACATGAACAGCTACGGATTCGCTTACGTCAATCCGCGGCTGAACCTGTTGACCCCTTTCGACTCGATGTACGTCTTTACTCCATATGAGAGTATATGGGGACTCGGCAGCGTGTTCGAAGGCGCGATGCTTCATCAGCTGGCCGTCATGTTCATTAGTGCGATTTTGCTGGCCGTCGCGTTCCTGTTGTTTCGTCCCTATCGCAGCAGCAGAAGGGAAAAGGGCTTGTGGTCGGCTTTTGCGGTCATCATGCTCGTACCGGCTGTTCTGGCCGGAGGTATCCGCGTTGCACAGTACGACAGCGCACTAGAACAATACATTGATACCGGCAAGCAATATTTGTCTGAAAGCATGGGGGATAAAGGGGGATTTATCGATGCGATGACAGAACGTCCCCGCTACCCTTTTTCGATGGATCAAGCGCAGTTAAACGTACAATTTCCTTCGGAAAACCGGATTAAAGCCGACAGTGTCTTGTCCGTCACTTACAGAGGGGAAACGCCGGCGCCGGTCAATGAGTTCTCCCTAACCTTGCAGCACCAATTGGAGATTACGGCATGCAGCGGCAGTGTGAAGCTGACTTGCTCGCGGACGGGCGATCTCATTCTCGTGCAGGTTCCTGGCGGAATGCAGCCGAACGAACCGCTCCAGTTGAGCTTGCGCTATGAAGGAAATGTCAGGCAATACCGTTCCGACGCCTTGCGGCAGCAATCCTTTGCCGAGGCGGACCGGATTTATCTTCCTAAAGAGGCCGGCTGGTACCCGTTAATCGGCGAACGCGCATTGGCCCAGAGCGATCCCGATTATACCTACGCAGCCTTTGAAATTACAAACGGAGGGCTGGTTGAAGACTATCCGACCGCTTTTACCGTTACAATCGCGGACAAGCCTGCCGGATTGCCTGTCGCATTGACGATCCCCCGCGAACCGGACGGAATGTACAAAGGAACGACGCAATATGGCCTGTCCCTTATCGGAGGCCATTTCGAGGAAAGTACGGTCGGTACGACCAGGATCGTCGCGCATCCCGAGGTGATGCAGAGTGCGCGCCAAGCGGCCGAGACTTATTTTACTTATTGGAATGCACTGGAGGAGTGGCTTGGCGTACCTGTGGCGCCGCGGGTGATCTATGTATTGGACAAACATCACAGCTATCCGATACAATCTGCGCCTAGACGGGATTACCGCGCTTGGGACGTCTACGATATGAAGGATATTGATCCTACGTTTGCGGTCTCCTCGCTGGCAAGGGATCTCACTCACGGTTATCCGCCGATGGGAGAAGACGCGGATGTGCTGCAGCGCGCCATCACTTGGGGATTAATGAGGCAATTGCATATGGACAGCGGCAATAAGGACTTTGCCGAATGGTATGCGCAGGAATGGCCGTTCGATATTCCTGCGGAGGTGACGGAACGAGTCGAGCTGCTGAACCGATATGACGAAAAGGGAGAAGAAGCATTCCGGCAGGCAGTCAAATATGTGTTCACCCAATACGAGCTTGATGAGAAGGACGATTTCCGTCTGGAAGAAACGCTGGACCGGTATGAGGGAGCGGAAAGCCGATGAGCGGATTTTTGGTCAGGCTGGCTCTTTGGATGAAGCTGTGGCGGGCGTCGCTGCCTGCCGGTATTCTCATGGTGCTGTTTCCGGCAGCGGCGTATGCCATGTATCGTTTTATGCCATACAGGATCGAGTCGTTTACAAGCCTGTTTTATGAAAAAACGGCCATGCTCCTCTTCCTTTTTCTTTTGCAGTGGTGCTTCGCTATCGACTTCGATTCGAAATTTGCCGGCCACTTGCTTATGTACCCGATGGCGCGGTGGAGGCTCCTCATGGAGCGGGCGCTGCTGGCCTCGATTCTTTTTGCTGTGCTGTTAGGTCTGACTACGCTTGGGCTGACGCCTTTTGCAGGCGGCTTTGTTTGGAAGGGGATGCTGTTTTCGGTACCCGTATATATCGGAATGACCGGGGTTTTTGTTTTGGCGACGGTGATCGGAAATCATTCGCTTGGCGGGTTGTGCTCAGGTTTGGTTTTCTGGTTTTTATCTTTGAGCGGCGTGTTCCGAAGTGCCGAACCATGGATTTTATATAACCGGTTAGGTTATGCGGGAGCGGGCATTCTGCTGTCGGGTGCTGCGGTTTTACTATTTAACCGGAGATCGGGATGAGGCCGGCAGGGAAAGGAGGGGGAAGGACGGCATGAAGGATGAGGACTACATGAGACAGCTGTCTTACGGCAGCGATTCGGCACTGGACACGCTGGTTTTCCGTTACCATAAGCTGTTATACGGTTACGCCTACCGGCTGCTGCAGGACGAGAAGCTGGCGGAGGACATCGTTCAGGAAACGTTTCTGAAAATCTACCAGCAAGGGAAAAAAGGTTATGTTCCCGACCAGTTCAAGCCGTGGATGTACAAAATCGCAACGAACGGCTGCAAAGACTATTGGAGAAAGGCATCGACGCAGCGGGAGCGGTTTACGGATCGGGACGTGCAGGAAAAGGGGGAGCTTCACCATCTCCTCGACCGCCAGCTCGAGAGAAGGTGGATGATCGATTCCTTGAACCGGCTTTCGTTCGAATACCGTTCCGTTCTTTATTTGCGGTTTTATCAGGATTTGAAGTATGCCGAAATTGCGTTGACGCTGGATCTCCCCCTCAACACCGTCAAAGGCCGGATTGCGCGCGGATTAAAATATTTGGAAGGCATCTTAACAGAAGACGACCGGAAAGGGGCGGGCGCAAATGAGTGAAGACCGGGAATTATCCCGTTTGGAGCAAAAGTGGAAAAGCCGGTTTGACCGTTATACTTCCCCCGAACCGGCGGCAGAGCAAACTTTGCGGCTGATCGAGGGCATTAAACGATCGGCTGAAGGAAAGCCGGCGGATTTGCGTGCGGAGCTGGAGGCCGCCCAATCGGCTGAATCGGCATTGTCCAGGCTGGCGGGCTTATTTTTATCCCAGTGGAATTTGTACGGGTTGAAGAGCTGGCTGCCGACAGGGCTTGTTATGCTTGCAGTAACCGTTGCGGTCACTGCAGGAGCGCAAAATGAAATGGACGGTATTCATGCATGGATGAAATGGATTTCGCTCGCAACCGTCGCCGCCATGGGCTTGGCGTTCCGCCCGGCAAACGACGGGAATGATGTCCTTGAAAAGCTGAGCTGCTATCCGCTCATCCAGCAAATGTTTGCAAGATATGTCATCGTTACCGTGCTGCAAGTTGTCTTGTCGCTATTCTTAAGTCTTCTGATCTTAGGGGATGAAGTCTCCATCCCGTATTTGCTGGGTTCTTTTGTGCCGGTTATTTTCTTTGGGGCTGTCGGATTTACAAGCGCGATGTGGTTCGGTCCCAAGGCGGGCGTGCTCATGACTCTGCTGGTCTGGTTTGGCCAATTGCTGCTCGATCAGCGGCATCATGCACTCTCTGTGTTTCGGCTGCCTTGGAGCGGTCAATGGTGGGGAGTAACGGCGGGCATTGCGGCTTTATGCTGCTTAATGCTGGGAAGCGTGATGCTGAGATTCCGGTTGAAGAGGGACTTAAAATGACGGTAAGAATTGTGTTAAGCGACGTTGAATATTCGAGCGGAAAAACCAAGCTCATTACCGGCGCTTCGTGCGCGATGTCGACGGGGATTACTTATGTCATCGGCAAAAACGGAGCGGGAAAAAGCACGCTGCTAAAGCTGATCGCTACGGCGGCCGTACCCGATCGCGGGAGCGTGGTTTATACGAGGCTGATAAACGAGGACGGAGCGGGCATGTACAGAAAACAGCTCGGCGTCGAGGAAGTAAGGGGGATGCTCGGTTACATGCCCCAGCATTTTACGGGCCAAACGGATATGACGGTAGAAAAGTATTTGAAGTATATGGCTCTTCACAAAGGAATTCCCCGCCGCCTGGTCAAGCCCTCGCTGGAGAAATGGCTGACGGAGAGCGGTCTTGCGGAACTGAAAGGCAGAAAGCTGCGCTCACTTTCCGGCGGGCAATTACGGAAGGTCGGATTCCTGCAGGCGGTGATGAATCACCCCCGGATATGCGTATTGGATGAACCGTTCGAAGGGTTGGACAGCGTGGAGAAGCTATTTTTCAAACGTACGATCAACCGGCTTGCTTTCCACAGCATTGTGGTTATGAGCACGCATTTGCTGGAGGAAATGGACCCGTCGGAAGACAACAGCCTCTTATGTATGGAGGACGGGAAGTTGAGCTATCGCGGCAGTGTGGAAGAGGCGGGGAGCTTGTTTCCGGATGAAATTTCCGACGGGCCTGTTCACGAGAAATATACCTAAGCTGGAACGTTGGACAAGGCAGGAAGGAAGGAGGCCGGGACGAGCGGTAAGGGAGTTTTTGGACTGTGCTTGCTTCGTCCCGGTACTGTTCGGGGAAGGCTTGATGAGTAACTGGATTTCATACACTTATTTTAAGGCGGCCGCCAGCTGCACAGAAAATAACGGGATTTTATACATGTAAAATGACGATTGCGCACGTTTTTGCGGATTTTCACGGATTTATCTACAAGGAATCCAGTTATTACCTCGGGTCGGAGAGAAACGCTGGAAATTGATACAACAAATCCAGTTAACTATAGCCGGTACATGGGACTAATGGCGAATTTTAGCTTTTGCGCATAATCCTTTTCCTTCCGGGTCAACCTAATCAGGCAGTTTGGACTGGAGAGGAGGGATCGTAGTGGCTAAGCCAGATAATCGTGCGGATAATGCGGCTCACTTGCAGCAGCATATCAACGACACTGTAGAAAATTTGCATGAGGCAGAGGAGTACCTGGACGAGCATGCCGACGAGATTTCGCCGGACGAGAAGCAGGTCATCCAAGCGAAGAACGAACGCCGCAAGCAAAGCATCGCCGGATTTGCAGAAGAGATGAAGGACGAGCAACAAGTGTAAACGGCTGGTGCTACGCACGAACCGTTAGCTGCATGTTTGCGCAGCTCGGTTCTGTGCCGTCCTTTGGCGGCAAAAGCTCGCCATCGCGATGAAAGATAAGACATTTATACGCTCAAACTTATAAATTCTTATCTTTTAAGAAAAAGCGCGGTCAGCGCAAGGACTCGCATACGGGTTCACTGGTCCAAGAGAATAGGGAAAAAGGGCGCCGGTTTCTGAGGAAACGGCGTCTTTTTTTATGCGGGTCAATCGAAGAAGGCAAGGCTGCTTTTGGTATAAAATGCTATAATTGATAGGACAACATGCATTGCGACAGCGGACAAAGCTCATCAAGAGAATATACATAACGGGCATAGGGTGATTGATTAAATCAGCGCAGCGAAGGAGAGGAGCAATTATGCAGCCGGAAAACGAAATTCAGCTAGTCGAGATTGTCGAGATGGAGGAAATGTATCTTGTCGGATTTTCCGTTACGTCGGCCTTTGAGAGGCATGAGCCGGAGGTTGTGGAAGCGATGAAGCGGCAGTTTCACAGCCGAAAGGATGAAATCCGGCACGCCATTCATCCGGAGCGTTATTTGAGCCCGCACTTTTCGTCGGACGTTTTGTTCACGTATTTGATCTGCATGGAGGTCTCCTCGCTGTCGGACATCCCCGAAGGCATGCTCGGTTTTACGGTTCCGCCGCATCGTTACGCGAAAGTTAAGACGAAGGGGGACCCTTACCGGACGATCCATGACTATTTGAACCGCAACGGGCTGCAAAACGACAGCGGGGCGCTGTCGCTGGAAATTTACGCTTTCCGGAATCCGGTTTGGCCTGACGAAGCCGAGGTTTATGTTCCCCTAAATACGGACGCCTAATTGCAGCAGATTCATTCTGACGCACGGCTTAAAAAGGATGTTTATCCCTTACTGGAGGTTACAGGAATGGAAATCATGCAAACGATCGATGAAGTGTTTCAAGCGGCCCAGTCCGGGGATGCACAGCGGCTGAAGCTGCTTCTTGAGGCAAACCCGGGACTGGCCAGCGAGGAAAACCGGGACGGCTTGACGCCACTTGGCTATGCGGCGCATTTCGGCAATCAGGCTGTCGTACAAACGCTACTTGATTTCGGGGCAGATGTTAACGCGGTTTCCCATTCCAAGCTGTCTTACATCCCGTCCAATACGGCGCTGCACGCGGCTATTGCGGGGGAACGCAGCATGGAGGTCATCGGATTGCTGCTCGCGAGCGGGGCGAAAACGGATGTATTCGACAGCAACAGCCATACCTGCCTGCACAGCGCGGCCTTCCACGACGATAACGAAGCGCTGATCGAGCTGTTGATCGGGCACGGAGCTCAGGTGAATGCAAAGGCGGAGGGCGGAGTAACGGCACTGGAGCTCGCGGAGCAGCGCGGGAACGAAAAAGTCATCGGCCGGCTGCTGCGGCATGGAGCGGTTCGTTAGCCGGAGAGCTGCTGAAGCAGAGGCAGGCGATGATGGAAGAGCCTCGTGCAATTGAAGTCATTTAGGAGAGCTGTCCGCTGCGGACGGCTCTTTTCCTTACTGTCTAACCCAATAATTGACATTTTCACTCTCCATTCCTCCTCTTCTCCCTCTCCCGATTTTCTTTTACTTGCGGCTTCTCCGCATCTTTCGACTTGATTCCACTATTATCTATCCGAGAAAAAAGAGGGAAAAAAGGCGCTTTTATGATGTCTTTAGCGTGAAATGTTGATAATATTTCAGTATAAATGCAGTGAAATAACGCAAAATAAATCGCGAATTAAACTAAGGATGAGCCTGAATGGAGTTCGCCGGGCAAAGAGATGATGCAAAAAGGAGGGTAAACTATGATTTTTGATGGAAAAGTGCCCTTGAGAGCATGCTTTTTCAATTGTATACTTATGTTGTTGCAAGGGCTATCGAACGGGAAGCGGGTGGGGAAATGCTGCAGGAAGAGCGATACAAAAAAATCCAGGAAATCTTAAAGCAACATGATTCCGTCAGAGTGACAGAGCTGGTCCATGTTCTAAACGTTTCAATCGATACGGTCAGACGCGATTTGGAGAATATGGAAGCGAAAAAGCTGCTCAAGCGCGTGCACGGCGGAGCCATTCTTGCCGAGGAGCACGGCGATCAGAACGTTTTTTCCCATAGAGAGCATAAGAACAAAGAAAAGAAGATCGAGCTGGCTCAGCTGGCATGCGAGTTAGTGTCGGAAGGGCAGGCGATCGCGTTAAATGCGGGGACGACGAATCTGGAAATCGCAAAGAAGCTTTCGGAAAACTTCGAGCGGCTTACGGTTATTTCGAACGGCTTGCGCATTATCGAGCATTTCTCCGCTAAGCCGGGCTTCACGGTCATTGTGCCCGGGGGGATTCTGGATCAGCAGGAATATGCGCTGTACGGCAAGAAATGCGAAGAGGATATTAGCGGCTACAATATCGATCAGGTGTTCCTCTCCATTAACGCAATCTCGGTGGACAAAGGCTTGACCGATTTTCGGATTCATGAAGTCGATATTATAAAAGCGATGATGACCAGTGCGCGTCAAATCAATGCGGCAGCCGACTCCAGCAAATTTGAGAAGGTATCCTACTTGAATATATGCCCGCTGGAGAAGGTGGATATGATTATTACCGATTCCTCGATCAATGAAGATATCGCGAATAAGTATAAACAGGCAGGCATGAAGATCGTTTACAAACAGGACTAACCGGATTATACATAACGGAACTGGCAGCGCCGGCGCATCCGTCCCGCATTTACAGCGGGAATGGGTGCGTTTTTTTATGGTTTATACGAGAGTATTGGATATTGGTATGGACATTTTATAATTACTTTTGCGTGAATTTTATAGAAATTTTCATACGTCTCTGTTAAATAAACCAACTCGGAATGCTGTAAAGTGCTGTTTTTCATTATACTTTAGTAGCCCGACTCGGGATGAGAACCAGCCATTCGCTTCTAATCAACCGGACGGTTCAATAGCAGAGAACATAAGAACCGCCTCCGCCATATCTATATAGTATCCCCAAATGCGTACGACTCGCCCGTTCAGGGCGGAAGGGAGGGACGTTCATGAAAGCGGATGCTGTATTTGAAGGCGGAGGGGTAAGGGGAATTGCGTTCATCGGGGCGATTCAGGAATTGGAGAGGCAGGGCTACCGCTGGGAGCGTGTGGCCGGCACCTCTGCGGGCTCGGTCGTCGCTTCGCTGCTGGCATGCGGCTACAACGCCGAGGAATTGATCCGGATCATGAATTCGCTGGACTACGCCCGTCTTCTCGGCAAGACGTGGCTTCATCATTTGCCGCTGATCGGAAAGGCGATTCCGCTGCTGCTCCACTCGGGCATTTATCTCAACACGCCGCTTGAGGAGCGTATGACGTTCTGGATGAAGCAAAAAGGCGTGACCACCTTCGGAGATTTGCCTAAGGGCAAGCTCAAAATCATCGCCTCCGATATCAGCAGCGGAAAAATGCTCATCCTGCCCGACGATCTGCCGCGGTATCACATTTCCCCCGACAAATTCCCGATTGCCGCCGCCGTTCGAATGAGCACGACGATCCCTTATTTTTTTCAACCGTACCGCTGGAAAACGAAGGTGAGAAGAAAGCCGTTTTATATTCTGGATGGCGGGCTTCTCAGTAATTATCCGATCTGGATCTTCGATGTGGAGGGCAGGCCGCGCTGGCCGACCTTCGGCTTCCGCCTGCTCGGCGAGCAGCCGATAACGCCTTTTTACGATATTAACGGTCCTTTCTCGATGTTCCGCGCGATGTTCCAGACGATGCTCAGGGCTCATGATCAGCGGCATGTCGACAAGCACGCGAGAAGACGTACGATATTTATCCCGACCGGCAGCGTTACGACGACCCAGTTCGATCTGACGGCCGACGACCGGGATTTTTTATTCCAATCCGGGCAGGAAACGGCGAAGAGATTTTTGGATGCCTGGGATTACGAGAAATACGTGGACGAATTCCGGCTTGTGCAGGGTGACTGGAGATAGACGAAAATTTACAAAAACTACTTCCCTATTTAACGGAGACGCAATACTTGGCCTTTACGATGAAGGCGGGAATGCCAATTTCGTTAAAGCGGGGAGGATTATAATGATGAAATTGATTCTGATGGGAGACTTGCATTACCACGATATCGATGCTGCGGTTCCGGGTCTTGCAGAGGCGCGGGACGCTTTTTACGGCGCCCTGCTGGGACGGTTTATGGATGAAGAAGCGGATTTGCATATATCGCTGGGCGATTTGACGAATTACGGGGAAGCCACGGAGCTGCAGGGGGTTTACGCCTTGCTTGCACGGCCGGGCCGGACGTTCGTCCATGTGCTCGGCAATCACGACCTGTATGCGCAGACGAGAAGCGAGGTGCTGAAGCAGACCGGGCAGCAGCGCTATCACGCCATCGAGACGGAGGAAGCGGTGCTCGTGTTTCTGGATACGGCCAAGGAGCAGGATTTCGCCGATTGGGGCGGCTGGGTCGATGACGAGCAGCTGAAGTGGCTGGAAGCCGAGGTCGAAGCTTCGGGAACGAAGCCGATGCTCGTCTTCGGCCATCATCCACTTTATAAGACGACGGCCAGATCGGAGAAGCCGAAGGGCTCGATTCATCCGTTTAACGAAATATGGCGGGTGCTGGGCCAGAAGCAGGGCGTAGGCGTGTATTTCAACGGGCATACGCATGTGGATTCGATCGTGTCCCGGGATAATTGGACCTTTGTGCAGGTTTCGGCTTGCCTGGACCAGCCGGCCTACCGGTGTCTCGAGCTGATGGAGGAGGAGCTTCGCATCACGGCGGTTGATGTGGACGGTGAAGAGGTAACCGCGCATATTCCGCTGCTTCACCGGCATATGCAGCATTTTACGCCGAATCCGGTCGCAAGAGGACTCGATTCGGACCGCGAATGCGTCGTGTCTCTGCGCGCCGCGGCGAGGCTGTGAGGGTGGTGGCAAGGGAGCTGGCCGGCAGCCGGCTGCGCAAAACCTTTCTCGACGGGCTCGCCGACAGCCGGATGATCGCATCCGTCAAGGACCCGAGGCATATCGAGACTGCGCTATCGCTGCGCGGGAGGTTAAGCGGCGTCTTTCTGCTGACCGGCCATATCGGCGTCGTCAAAGGGTACGTAGATGTGTTCAAAAAGCACGAGCTGCCGGTGTTTCTGCATCTGGAGAAGATCGGCGGGCTGAGCACGGACAGCTATGGCCTCGATTATTTGGCGAAAGCGGTGAAGCCGACCGGCATCATTTCGACGAAAACGAATGTGGTGAAGACGGCGAAGAAGATGGGCCTGACCGCGATTCAGCGTTTTTTCCTCGTCGACAGCGAAGGACTGGACAATATCGCAAAGAGCCTGCGCCAAATCGAGCCCGACGTGATCGAGATCATGCCGGCGCGCATGCCCGAGGTGATCGGCAAGGTCAAGGCGCTGAGCAATTTGCCGATTATTACAGGGGGGCTGCTGTACGAGCAGAGCCAGGCCGAGGAATGCCTGCGCTGCGGGGCGGCTGCAATCTCGTCTTCCAGCCCCGAGCTGTGGAAGGGCACGTATTCACATAATCTTAGCAAGCGGATAACATAGCTTTAACAGTTGTCCTTTAATCTTAAAGACGAAAAGTAAATAGCCGACGGTTGGAGCAATGGAGAAACCTTATCCGCTGTGGACGCTAATGTCCGCGGCAGGATTAAGGTTTCTCTTTTTTGCATGGCCAGCGCACGGTTTAAACAATGAAAAGGTGGAGATGGAACGATGTTCAAGAGGTTGACGGCATTCGCGCACGCGGTAATTATTTTGACCCTGCTGGCAGCATGCGGAACGAACGGCGCAGGCGGCGCAGGTAACGGTGCGGCGGCGGGAAGCGCGGACAGCAGCGGGAATTCCGGGTCCGCAGATAAGATCACAATCAAATACTGGTACGCCTTCGGCGACAAGATCGAAGAGGCGAAGCTCCATATGGTCAACGAATTTAACGAATCGCAGGACAAAATCGAGGTCATTGCCGAGCACCAGGGCGGCTACGACGATCTGCACGCGAAGGTGCAGGCGGCGTTTGCGGCCGGGAACGCTCCGGCGGTTACCGATCTCGAAATCGCCTCGACCGGCGTGTTCGCGCGTTCCGGCATGCTTGAGGAGCTGACGTCTTTCGCGGAGCGGGATAAGGACGAGCTGAAGCTGGACGATTTTAATCCGGGCCTGATGGGCAACGCGTACGTGGACGGCAAGCTGTTCGGGCTTCCTTTCATGAGAAGCACGCCGATTTTGTACAAAAACGTGACGATGCTGAAGGACGCGGGCCTCGATCCGGCAGGGCCGAAATCGTGGGAGGAGCTTGAGGAGTATTCGCGCGTGCTGAAGGAGAAGGGCAAGCTTGGCATGACGGTTCCGGTCGACATCTGGTTTTATGAGGCGCTTGTCGCGCAAAGCGGCGGCCAAATGCTGAGCGAGGACGGCAAAACGGCTATGTTCAACTCTGCCGCAGGCGCAGCTCCGGTCGAGTTCTGGAAGAGGCTTGCAAGCGAAGGGCTGATCAAAATGCCGGTAGGGGACGAGGCCGGCGCAACGGCGGATAAGGACTGGGCGAATCAGCTGTCGGCCTTCAAGTTCGCATCCACGGCGGGCGTGACGGCCAGTCTCGAAATCGCCAAGGGCAACGGCTTCGAGCTCGAGACCTCTTTTATGCCGGCAAATGAAAGCTACGGCGTTCCGACAGGCGGCTGCCAGCTGGTGATGACGTCGAAGAGCACGGCCGAAGAGAAGGAAGCGGCATGGACTTTTATCAAATGGATGACCTCCAAAGAGAACACGATTTACCAGCATAAGCACGTAGGTTATTTGCCGACCCGGATGTCGGCGGTGGAAAGCGACGAGCTGAAGCAGCATTTCGAGCAGTATCCGCAGTTCAAAGTGGCTGTCGACCAGCTGGAATATGCAAGGCCGCGCCCAATGGAAAACGCCTATCCGGAGATTGCCAAAATCATTAAAGAAGCGATCGAAAAGGCGATTCTCGATCCGGGCACTTCTCCTCAGGACGCGCTGAACGGAGCGGCCGAGAAGGCGAACAAGCTGCTGAGCAAATAGGAGGACCGCATCATGGCAAAAATCGAGCTGACGAACATAAGCAAACGGTTCAAGGACGAGACCGTGATCGACAATTTGAACCTGACGATCAAGGACGGCTCGTTCACGGTGCTGGTCGGGCCTTCCGGCTGCGGGAAATCGACGACGCTGCGAATGATCGCAGGACTTGAGAAGCAATCCGGCGGCGACATTCTGATCGACGGGAAATGCGTGAACGATACGCCGTCCGGCATGCGGGACGTAGCGATGGTGTTCCAGAACTATGCGCTTTACCCGACGATGACCGTGCGCGGCAATATTGAATTCGGGCTGAAAAATAGAGGCGTGGCAAAGTCGGAGCGGGAGAAGCTGATCAAGGACATCTCCGAAATCGTCGGGCTCACGCCGCATCTGGACAAAAAGCCGCAGAGCTTATCCGGAGGGCAGCGCCAGCGCGTTGCCCTTGCCCGGGCGATGGTGAAGCAGCCGAAGGTGTTCATCCTCGACGAGCCGCTGTCCAATCTGGACGCGAAGCTGCGCGGCCAGATGAGGACGGAGCTGATCCAGCTGCACAAGCGGCTTGGCACGACCTTCGTCTACGTGACGCACGACCAGGTGGAGGCGATGTCGATGGGCGACGAGATCGTCGTTATGAACAAAGGGGTCATTCAGCAGGCCGACTCCCCGATGAGGCTGTATCACGATCCGGCGAACCTGTTCACGGCGGAGTTTATCGGGACGCCGGCGATGAATGTGATGAAACGGTCGGAATTGAGCGGGCTTGATGTTCCGGACGGCTCCGCTGCCGGCTATGTCGGCTTCAGGCCGGAGCAGGCGCTGATCGGCGCCGGACCGGAAGTTGAGGGTTGGGTCATCGACGGAGAAATCATGACGCGCGAGAGCCTGGGCTCGGAGCAAATTTACCAAATCCGTTCGCGGATGGGCGTCTTCTTCGTCAAGGCGTTCCTTGCGCCGCTTGTGTCCGAGGACCGCGTACAGGTGACGATTCCTTGCGGACAGCTGTACTTTTTTGGTGCGGACGGTGAGAGGCTGCGCGGCATCGAAGCGCGGCCGCTGCAGCCGGCTGCCGGAGGGGCGAAAGCATGACGGTCTGGCAGAAGCTGCGCCCTTACGGGATGGTCGCCCCGGCTATCGTAATCTTTTCCATGTTTTTTATCTATCCGATTTTCTACATGATCTATTTAAGCATGTTCGACTGGAATTTCGTCAGTCCGACCAAGACGTTCGTAGGCCTCCAAAATTTCAGGGATCTGCTGGCCGAGCCCGATTTCCTGAAGGTGCTGTCCAATACGACGGTGTATACGGCGCTTACGGTGTCGCTGACGACGGGGCTTGCCCTGCTGCTCGCGCTGTGGCTGAACCGCAAAAGCTTGTTCCACGGCTTCGTGCAGGGGGCGGTCTTCAGCCCGCATATTATTTCGCTCGTCTCGATCTCACTGCTGTGGAGCTGGCTGATGGATCCGGAGTACGGGCTCCTGAACTGGGTGATCGGCCTGGCCGGCTTCGACCCGCTGCAGTGGCTGTCGCATCCGAGCACGGCGCTGGTCTCGCTCGTGCTGGTTGCCGTCTGGAAAGGGCTCGGCTACAACGCTCTTGTGTTCATCGCGGGGCTGCAGAGCATTCCGGCCGAGATCTACGAAGCGGCCGAGCTGGACCGCTCGAAGCCGTGGACGACGTTCATGAAGCTGACCCTGCCGATGCTGTCGCCGACGATTTTTTTCCTCGTCATCATTAATCTGATCGGGTCGTTCCAGGTATTCGAGACGATTGCGATCATGACGCAGGGCGGCCCGGTCAACTCGACCAATACGCTCGTGTATTACATTTACGAATACGGCTTCCGCTACTTCAAGATCGGCTATGCTTCGGCGGCGGGCGTCATTCTGCTGTTCATCGTGGGCGTGCTGACGATCGTCTATTTCAAGCTGCTGTCGAGGCGCGTCCACTACCGTTAGAAAGAGGTGAAAGGTTTGAAAGCTGCAAACGATACGATCGGCGGCCCGGCCGTCGCGGCTCCGGAGGGCCGCGAGCAGCGGGCGGGCCTGCTGGGGAGGCGGCTTGTATGGAGACGGGCGTGGAAGGCGGCGCTGCAGGTCGTGAACGCTGCCGGCCTGCTGACGCTGGTGACGATATTCGCGATGCCGTTCGTCTGGATGCTCTCCACATCGCTGAAGACGCTGCCGGAGACGATGATTTTTCCGCCGCAGTGGATTCCCGGGAATTTCGTCTGGCAGAACTATGCCGACGCCTGGAATACGGGGCCGTTTCTGAATTATTTCGTGAACAGCGTCGTCATCGCTGTCGGCATTCTAGTGCTGCAAATGCTCACGATTATTCCGGCGTCCTACGCTTTCGCTCGTTATACGTTCAAGGGCTCGGGCTTTCTGTTCGGCATCGTCATGGTTACGCTGATGATTCCCGCCCAGCTGATCTTCCTGCCGGTGTATTTGGAGCTTAGCACGTTGAAGCTGCTGAATACGCATTTGGGGCTGATCCTGCCTTTCGCTTCAAGCGCATTCGGAATCTTTTTGCTCAGGCAGGCGTTTATGCAGATTCCGGAGGAGCTGCTGGAAGCGGCAAGGCTCGACCAGGCGGCCGAGTGGAAAATCATCCTGCAAATCATGGTGCCGATGGTGAAGCCGGTGCTCGTCACCTTCGCTTTGTTCAGCTTCATCGCCCATTGGAACGATTATTTCTGGCCGCTCGTCATGACGACGAACGAAACGGCGCGGACGCTGCCGCTCGGCATCGCCAAAATCCGGGAAGTCGAAGGCGTTGCAACATGGAATGTGCTGATGGCCGGCAATTTGATTTTGGTCGCTCCGATTCTGGTCGTTTTCTTCCTGTCGCAGCGCCAGATCATCAAGGCGTTTGTCTATAACGGCGTTAAATAATAATTACGTGAAGGGATTGGGATACTATGGTAACAATCGTTGCACACCGCGGCTGGTCGGGCGAAGCGCCTGAGAATACGATGGCGGCATTCAGGCTGGCCATGTCGGATCCGGACATCGCTTTTATCGAGCTTGACGTTCATTTGTCACAGGACGGCGTTCCGGTCGTCATTCACGACCATACGTTGGACCGGACGACGAACGGCTCGGGACGGGTAAGCGAACACACGCTGGAGGAGCTGCGCGGACTGGATGCGGGAAGCTGGTTCGCAGAGCGCTTTGCGGGCGAAAGCATTCCGACGCTGGAGGAGGTGCTGCTGCTTGCCAAGGGCCGGATCGGCCTGCATGTCGAGCTGAAGACGATGGGCGGCTGCTATCCGGGCATCGAGGAGGAAGTGCTGCTCTGTCTGGAGCGCTGCGGCATGAAGGAACAGGTCGTGCTTTCCTCCTTCGACCATGATTCCATGAAGCGGGTGCACGAGCTCGATCCCTCAGTCCGCACCGCGCTGATCTACCTCGGCAAGCCTGTTCTGCTGCTGGAGCAGCTGCGTTATGCGGGAGCAAGCGGAGCGTCCCTGCACTACGCGTTCGTCACGCGCGAGCTGGTAGAGGTGATGGCTGCCGAAGGCATCGATCTCGGCGTGTGGACGGTCGACGATTCGGAGGCGCTCGAGGATTTGATCGGCAAATATCCCGACCTGCGGATTACGACGAATTTTCCGGATCGGGTGCTGCGGATTGTGCGGGGAGCGGGCGCGCGGGTTTAGAAACCGGACCTCGAGGTTAAGTAAACGGATGGCGGGAAACGGCCCGGACGGACTTAGACGCTCCAACCTTCAAACTTGAACGATGGCACCATAGCGCAATATCGCACGGAGGTGGGGACGATGTTCAGGAGGATACGCAAAAAGGCTGTGCGGCGCAGGCTGGGGCTGCTGGCCGCTGTGCTGTGCAGCGCGGCATTGACTATATCGGCAGCTTTGCCGGAGGCATTGCCGGCCGCCGCGGAAGGGCCGCTTATCATTGCCCACCGCGGGGCGTCCGGTCATGCTCCGGAGAATACGATGGCGGCCTTTGAGCTGGCGGAGCGGATGGAAGCCGACTTTATCGAGCTGGACGTGCGGCTGAGCAAAGACGGGGAGCTCGTCGTTATCCACGACAAGACGGTAGACCGGATTACGGGCCATACAGGCGACGTCGGGGATTACACGCTGGAGGAGCTTCAGGGCATGGATTCGGGAAGCTATTACGGCCAAGCGTTTGCGGAGCAGAAGCTGCTGTCCTTGGAGGACGTGCTGACGCGGTTTTACGGGCGGATCGGACTTCTTATCGAGGTAAAGGATCCGCAGCTTTATCCGGGAATCGAGGAGAAGCTTGCGGAGGCGCTTCGCCGGCATGAGCTGCTTCAGATGATTGAGGAGCTCGGCTACGGCGCCGGGTTAGGCGGCGCGGCAGGAGCTCCGGCCGGCTTGTTCGGAGCTCCGGCCGGCGTGCAGGAGGAGCTGCTCGCGAGAGAGCTGTTCATGCCCCGGGAGAGCCGGTTTCGGGCAGGCGTCATCATCCAGTCCTTCAACTTCGCATCGATGTACCGGGTCCATCGGCTGCTTCCGGATATTCCGGTCGGCGTTCTGGTGCATGCGGACCGGCACCCGCTCTCGGACGAGACGCTGGCCGAGCTTGCCTCTTTTGCAGACTATATCAATTGCAGCTACGATCTGCTCGATGCGGCTCTAGTCCGCCGGATTCACGAGCAGGGCGGCAAGGTCATGGCGTGGACGATCCGGAAGAAGCGGGATATGGCGCGCATGAAGCGTCTCGGCACGGACGGAATCATTACGGACTATCCGGATTGGCGTTAAGAGAATAGCCTGAGTTTCCCATTGTAGGGGAGCTTGGGCTTTTTTGTTTTGTCGGGGTGCTTCTGACTACCTGTGTCTCCGCCTTCGCCTCCGCCTTCGCCTCCGCCTTCGCCTTCGCGTCTGCATATGCTTCCGCCTCGGCTACTGCTGCACATTTACATCAGAATCGGCTCGATTGGGGAGTAATTGGGAGATCTGCTGCAGTTCTTGCATCAGAATAAAGGAGATACGTCTTATATTCCCGCTTTTGGCTGATTCTGCTGCACAATGTACCGTGTAATCAGTACTGAGGCGGAAATGTGACCGTTCTGATGTATCAAGTGCAGCAGGCGTTAGGATGTGCGGGTACAGGCAGAAGCGGTTGGTGAGAGTCAAGGAAACAAGTTTGGATTTGGAGCGGCTGGAGACTGTCACAGTAATAAGTGTATTTGAAGTTGAAGCGGCGGGAGACTATCAGGGTAATAAGTAACTACGGAGTTGGAGCGGCTGGATAATAAGTGATTTGAAGTAGGAGCAGGTGGAGAGCTTCAGAAGGGCCAATATGTTGTGAGCGGCAGCGGATGGATTGAACTGTATTCCGGTTATACCGCCTTTGGCAGCCGGCAGCGTGAGGAAGACCGCAGATGCAGAAAGGCCTCGACCAAGGTCCGGTTCGGCTTTTGGCCTCGGGTCGGTTTTGAAGGTGCGGGAGGCCGCCTATAATGAAAGTGTGAGGTTGAAAATGAAGGTTAACTAGGGGGACAATGGAATGAAAAAATATAAAAATACGGCTAAACTAGCAGCGATCGTCGTATTAGCGGCTGCAATAACGGGATGCTCGAGCTCCAGCCTCGCGTTGACGGCGGACATGGAGACGGACTTGATCGGGGAAGGCTCCGGTTCGGGCAGCTTAGTCTCCAAAGGTAAAGAGTCGTTCGATGCGGATGAATTCGAAAGCGTCGAGGTGACCGCGACGGCGATGGAAATTTTCGTAACGGAAAGCTCCGCGGAGCAGGCGGAAGTTGAGCTGCTGACGGACGAAGATATCGGGAACCGCTTTACCTTTGAAGCGGACATTCGGGACGGAGTGCTGGAGGCCCAAGTGGAGGAAGAGTCGAAGTCGTTCAATTTTAATCCGGACGGACAAAAGGGAGAGCGAAAGCTCCTGATCTCCCTTCCGGAAAAACAATATAAGAAGCTGAAAATCAGGAATGCGTTCGGACGGGTGGAAGCCTCGGGAGTCGAAGCCGATCAAGTGGAGATCAAGCTTGACGCTGGCGCGATTCGGCTGGACGGGGTTGCGGGAGAGCTGGATCTGGAGGCGGCTGCCGGCGAGATTGAAGTCGGAGGCATTCGGCTGGATCATCATGTTACTGCCAAAACGGATGCGGGCGAAATCAAAATCCATCTGCTCGAGGCACCGAAGGACGCGGAATTCCTTCTCCAAAGCGACGTTGGTGAAGTGACGGCGAATTTGGGGGATGCAGATTACAAGGTGAACGCCTCGAACGAGAAAGCCGGTACGATCGGCTCGGGCGGCGTGCTCCTGGAAGCATCTACAGGCGTAGGAGCGATCAGCGTGGATGCGAAGTAGCCGTCTTCAGGTCACGATGACGCCTCAAGAAAAGAACGTTGGGAATTTTTAAAATTCCCGGCGTTCTTTTTTATTGCATTA
Organism: Paenibacillus vietnamensis; assembly: GCF_020169515.1. GTDB lineage: Bacteria > Bacillota > Bacilli > Paenibacillales > Paenibacillaceae > Pristimantibacillus > Pristimantibacillus vietnamensis. The sequence continues at coordinate 58,254 of NZ_JAHMHW010000018.1, forward strand.
ACGGTTTATCCCGTTGATGATGCAAGAGAAAGTGCCGATGTGTTCTGCTCTGCGTCGTTGTTACGAACGAGTACGGATGGTAGGGAGGTGATTGCGTTAACCTCTGCATGATTTTTGTTTGACCGATGGTAACTGGATTTAATGTGTTTACTTTTGGGAGATTGAGATTTCCTGGGAAAATATCTGGATTTCATGTCTATAAATCTACTCTCCAATTGGAATCGGCTACTTTTTTGATGGAATAGATGGACAAAATCCAGTTGTTTTACAAGGAAACGGTTAATTGGAAAAATTAGATACATGAATTCCATCAATTGTACTGATGGGAGAAACAAAGTGGAGAATGCAAGCAACCGCACCGAAACAAGGAGCAGCCCGGGCCGGACGCTTAAGCGCAAAAGATGTTGCTCACCCGCCGAGGAAAGTCGAATAGGGAATACGGCTCAGCCATACAATGGTGATGAGGGAAAATCGTGTCGGAGGTTGTCTTGTCGGAGATGGGGGGATGGGATGAAGACGGTGCGGATTGGGGCAGGCCAGGGCTTCTATGGGGATTCCTTCGCGCCTGCATTGGAGACGGCAAAACGGGGCCATGTCCAGTATTTGTGCTTCGACAGCCTTGCCGAATTAACGCTGGCCATTCTTCAGAAGGACCGGCGGAGAGATCCGGCTTTGGGCTACGCAAAGGACATTTCCGCCGCGATGAGGGAGCTGCTTCCGCTTGCCAAGGAGAAGGGAATTAAGCTGCTCACGAATGCGGGCGGTATGAACCCGCTGGGTGCCCGGCAGGAGGTGCTGCGCGTCGCGGGCGAGCTGGGCATTACAGGGCTGAAGGTGGCGGCCGTCTCAGGCGACGACGTGCTGGGACAGCTGGAAGAGTGGGAAAAAGGCGGATTGTCTCTGAATCATATGGAGGACGGAAGAGATGCGGGGGCGGTGCGGAGCCGTATTGTTTTCGCCAATGCCTATTTGGGGGCGGGACCGCTTGTGGAAGCGCTTCGACAAGGCGCCGACATTATCGTTACCGGGCGGGTGGCCGATTCGGCCTTGTTTCTGGCTCCGCTCATCCATGAATTCGGGTGGCAGGCGGAGGATTGGGACCGTCTTGCGCAAGGGCTGCTGATGGGCCATCTCATGGAGTGCTCCGGGCAGGCGTCGGGAGGCAATTTCAGCGGGGATTGGCAGTCCGTTCCGGATTTGGACGCTATCGGCTTTCCGGTAGCGGAGGTCCGGGAGGACGGCGAATTCGTGCTGACGAAAACGGAAGGAACGGGCGGATTGGTGTCGGTTGAGACGGTAAAAGAACAGCTGCTTTATGAGATTCACGATCCGTCGGCTTATGTGACGCCGGATGTTGTCGTCGATTTGACGGAGGTTCGACTGCAGGAGGCGGGAGTGAACCGGGTTAGAGTGACCGGCGCCCGGGGAACAAAGCGCCCCGATACGCTGAAGGTGGTCATGGGCTACGAGGACGGCTGGCTTGGGCAGGCAATATGGGGTTATTCGTGGCCGGACGCTTTGGCGAAGGCGAAAGCCGCGGACCGGATTATCCGCATTCAAATGAAGCGGAAAGGCTTGCGGTTTCAGGAGGTCCGCACCGATTTTCTTGGGGTGAACTCGCTTCACGGACCGCTGGCGAAGGAGCCGGCGGAGGAGCTGAACGAGGTGTATTTGCGAATGGCGGTCCGTGCGGAGAGCAAAGAGGAAGCCGATAAGCTGGGCAGGCTGGTTCCTCCGCTTATGCTTAGCGGGCCTCCCGCGATGGGCGGATTTTTGGGAATGCTGAAGCCGCGCGAGCTGCTCGGCATGTGGTCCTGTCTTATTGCCCGGGAAATTGTCGAAAGCAAAATTCAAGTCAGCGTAGTGGAGGTGTAGGCGATGGCCCTTGTCCAGCTGCGTCATCTCGTGCAGGCGCGTTCCGGCGATAAGGGAAATACGGTGAATATTGCGGTGTTCGCTCCGAACGCCGCTATCTACGAAGCTCTGGTGCGGGAGGTGACTGCGGAGCGGGTAAAGGAACATTTTGCCGGATGGGTAAGCGGAGAGGTGACTCGGCACAAAGTGCCGAAGCTGCTGGCGATGAATTTCGTGTGCAGAGGGGCGCTTGGCGGCGGAGGCTCGGCGACGATGCGGATGGATAATCTCGGCAAGTGTTATGCGGCAAATTTTATGAGGATGGAAATCGAAATAGGCGACGGATTAGAGCTCTCCCAGACATAAGCAAAGGAGGGTGTGGGATATGCATTTCGATTTGACGGCAGAGCAGGCGATGATCAGGGATTTGATCCGCGATTTTGCGGATGCCGAAGTGGCGCCGGGGGCGGTTGAACGGGACCGCACGGGCGTTTTTCCGGTTGAAATTTTCGAAAAGCTGGCAAAGCTCGGGCTCATGGGGCTGCCTTTTTCGGAAAAATACGGGGGCGGAGGAGCGGATACGGTAAGCTTCGCGATCGTCGTGGAGGAGCTGAGCAGGGTTTGCGCGTCGACGGGCATTACGTATTCCGCACATATTTCGTTAGGCGGCGCACCGCTGGACCGGTTTGGAACGGAGGAGCAGAAAGCGAAGTATTTAACGCCGATATGCAGCGGGGAGTACCTCGGAGCCTTCGGGCTGACCGAGCCGGATGCCGGCTCCGATGCAGGCGGTACGCGGACGGCTGCCGTTCGGGACGGGGACCGGTGGATCATTAACGGCACTAAGTGTTTTATTACGAATGCCAGCTATGCCCGCAATCTCGTGCTGACCGCAGTCACTGACCGCTCCAAGGGGACGAACGGCATTAGTGCGTTTATCGTGCCTACGGATGCGCCGGGCTTTGCGGTGTCGGAGCGCTACGAGAAAATGGGGCTGCATGCGTCGAATACGACCGAGCTTGTACTTGATCAGGTAACCGTGCCGGAGGAAAATTTGCTGGGTGTCGAAGGCAGCGGCTATAAGCAGTTTTTGGCGGTGCTGGACGGGGGCCGGATCGGAATCGGCGCGATGGCCGTCGGCCTTGCGCAGGGCGCATTCGACAAAGCGCTTGGCTACGCGAAGCAAAGAAAGCAGTTCGGGCAGCCGCTGTCCGCCTTTCAGGCGATCCGGTTCAAGCTGGCGGATATGGCGATGAACATTGAAGCGGCAAGGAATATGGTCTACAAGGCGGCTTGGCTGAAGGACCAGGGACGGGGCTTTAAGAAGGAAGCGGCGATGGCCAAACTGTTCGCCTCGGAAATGTGCATGAAGGTCTGCGATCAGGCGGTGCAAATTCACGGCGGCTACGGCTACATGAGGGAGTACGAGGTGGAGCGCTTCATGCGCGATGCCAAGCTGCTCGAAATCGGCGAGGGAACGTCGGAAATTCAGCGGATGGTGATTGCGGGGCAGATCGGATGCTGACAGGCAGCGGTCCGCTGGAGCCCGGCGCGTAGAGAGGAGGATGGGAAATGCCGGACAGATGCGAATCGGGGAACGGGGGGCTGCAGGAGCGAATCGAGCGGATCAAGCAGGGAGGCGCCGCCCGCTACCACGAGAAAAACGCCGAGCAGGGAAAGCTGTTCGTCCGCGACCGGCTGAAGCTGCTGTTCGATCCGGATTTCGAGCTGGAGGACGCTTTGTTCGCCAACTGCGCGCAGCCGGACCTGCCGGCTGACGGCGTCGTGACGGCGATAGGCAAAATTAACGGGCAAACCGTCTGCGTCATCGCCAACGATTCGACCGTCAAGGCCGGTTCGTGGGGAGCACGGACGGTTGAGAAAATGATCCGGATGCAGGAAACCGCGGATAAAATGCGGGTTCCGCTTCTGTATCTGGTCGATTCGGCTGGTGCGCGGATTACGGACCAGGTGGAGATGTACCCGGGTCGGCGCGGCGCGGGGAAAATTTTTTACAATCAGGTGAAGCTGTCGGGGAAGGTCCCTCAGGTCTGCCTGTTATTCGGCCCGTCGGCAGCGGGCGGGGCGTACATTCCCGCCTTCTGCGACATCGTGATCATGGTGGACGGCAATGCCTCGATGTACCTAGGCTCCCCGCGGATTGTCGAAATCGTAACCGGGGAAAAATCGACACTGGAGCAGCTGGGCGGAGCCCGCATGCATTGCTCCATATCGGGATGCGGCGACGTGCTCGCTTCCAGCGAAGAAGAGGCGATTGCGTTCGCGCGGGATTATCTTGGTTTTTTTCCGGCCAATTGTGCGGAAAGGCCGGCCGTTATGGAAGCGAAGCCTGCCGTAGAGCTCGAACAAACGCTGGAGGACATCGTCCCCGGCAACCAGTACGCAGCTTTCGACATGTACGATTTCATCGAACGGATTGTCGACGAGGACTCGTTTCTTGAGATCAAGAAGCTGTTCGCCAAGGAGCTCATTACGGGTTTTGGCCGGTTTGCAGGCAGGCCGGTCGGCATTATCGCGAATCAGCCCCGGACGAAGGGGGGCATTCTGTTCCACGACTCGGCCGACAAAGCGGCCAAATTCATCTGCTTATGCGACGCCTATCATATTCCGCTTCTGTTTCTGGCGGACGTTCCGGGCTTTATGGTCGGTACGCGGGTGGAGCAGGCGGGCATCATCCGGCATGGCGCAAAAATGATAACGGCCGTATCGGAGGCGACCGTACCCAAAATTTCGGTCATCGTGCGCAAAGCGTACGGGGCCGGGTTGTATGCGATGGCCGGACCGGCGTTCGAGCCGGACTGCTGCCTCGCGCTGCCTTCAGCCCAAATCGCCGTAATGGGGGCCGAGGCGGCAATCAATGCGGTGTACGCGAACAAAATCGCGGAGCTCCCCGAGGGGGAAAGAGACGGCTTCATCGCCGGCAAGCGGGAGGAATACAACAAGGACATCGACATCTACAGCCTGGCCTCGGAAATGGTTATCGACGGGATCGTTCCGGCGAACGAGCTGCGCGGCGAGCTGATCAAGCGGTTCGGCGTTTATTCGGGGAGAATTGTTCCGAATGCGGAGCGGAAGCATCCCGTTTATCCGGTGTAGCGGAAAAGGAGAGGCGATTTTGCGGACGGTCAGCTAAATTGCGTATCCGCAGCTGCTGTTCGCAAACGGTATTAGCGGGGGGCATGCGGTGGCACGGAGGTGACGGGCATGAGTGATCCGGTGCTGTGGGAGCGGCGGGGGCATGTCGGCTATATCCGGCTGAACCGGCCGGAGAGTCTGAATGCGCTGAGCGGCGATATGCTGGCTGCGCTTGGCGGGATTGTCGAAGCGATCGGCCAAAGCACGCGCGAAATCCGTACGGTGATCATATCCGGCGAAGGCAGGGCCTTCTGCGCAGGCGCGGATTTGAAGGAGCGCAGAACGATGGACGAAGGGCAGGTCCGGAGCAGCGTCAGCCGGATCAGGGAGGTGCTCGCCGCGATCGAACGGCTGCCGCAGCCGACCATCGCGGCCATCAACGGCTTCGCATTCGGGGGCGGACTGGAGCTTGCGTTATGCTGCGATTTTCGTTTTGCGGTCCGCGGGGCGCAGCTCGGGCTGACGGAGACGGGGCTTGGCATCATTCCCGGTGCGGGAGGCACGCAGCGGTTGCCGCGTCTTCTCGGACCGGGCAAAGCGAAGGAGCTGATTTTGACCGCACGCAAAATATCCGCAGACAAGGCCTGCGAAATCGGGCTGTTGAACGGAGTGGCGGATGATCTCGCTCAGCTGGAGAGCAGCTGCGGGAGGCTGGCCGCTGAAATGCTTGCGAACGCCCCGCTCGCGGTCTATCAGGCGAAGTCTGCGATCGACCGCGGCTTGGATACCGATTTGCAGACGGGGATGACGCTGGAATGGGCCGCCTATGAAGCGACCTTAACGACCAAAGACCGGCAGGAGGCGCTGGAAGCGTTCCGCGAGAAACGGCCGCCGCGGTTTACGGGCGAGTAGAGCGCTGAAAGGGGCGTTGCCCGGGCAAAGTTACTGGGGAAATCCTGAATAGAGCGTCGACGGGGGTGCTGCCGGGCAAAATTTCCGGAAAAGTCCAGCATAGAGCGCTGAAAGTGGCATCGTTAGGCAAGATTGCCGGAAAAATCAAACATGGAAAGAGGGCAGATTGGCAAAAGTTACTGGAAAGATCCACCACATTCAGCCCTTTTTTCTGTTTTCGGCGTTAATCTTCGATAGAGCCTCATAAAGCGTGCTGAAAGAAGGGGTATCGATGCCCAGCGCTTGCCCCTTACGTACAAAATAACCGCAGAGAGATTCGACTTCCATCTGCTTTCCCTGCTCCCGGTGCTGCAGCATCGACGGCCGATGCTTCCTTGCAGACTCCGCTTCCTCGAAGAAGCCGTCGATCAGCTCCTGCTTTACCGGAATGCCGAGCGCCGAGCCAATCTGCACAGCTTCCGTGAGCGAGCGTTCGGCGGTCGCTCGAAGATTCTCATCGTCCAAAATTTCGCCGACGGTTACCCGATTAAACGCCGCTATCGGGTTGAAAACGGAATTGATGAGCAGCTTGCTCCATTTTTCGACCATGATTTGTTCCGACAGTTCACATTCCATTCCGGCTGCCTGAAACATCCGGCAGGCCGATTCGGCCCGAATCCTGCCGCTTTCATCCAAAGCGCCGATCAGAAGGGACTGCAGCTTTTTCTGACGAAGGACGCCCGGCGCTTCCAGGATGACGGTCAAATAAGCGACGCCCGAGAGCACCCGGTTCTTGCCGAATAGTCCGGCCAAAATCTCTTCGTTATCCACCCCGTTTTGCAGGGTCAAAATGCCGGCATCCTTCTTCAGCCAAGGCAGAAGCTCCCTGCCCGCAACGAGCGTATCCGTCGAGCTGACCGTAAACAGAATCAGCTCCGCCCGGCTCATCTCCTTCAAATCTGCCGTAAAATGTCCGTCCACGCGGAAAGTGCCGGCATCGTTATGAACAAGCAGGCCGCGCTCCTTCATCGCTTCCAAATGCTTGCCTCTCGCCGCAAAAATAACATCGTGACCCGCCCGGCTCAGCACCGCCCCGCAGTATCCGCCTATGGCACCCGCACCAACCACTCCGATGATCATCATCCCAGCTCCTCTCCGCAGAGGTATGAACCTATCTCTGATAGGATATGAGACGGCGCAAGCTTTGACACTCCTTTAGCGGATTCCCGTACCCGGCCAAGAGCGGCAAAGCGGCAGTGTGATGTAATGATTTGGTACCCATTATTATATAGGAACAGGGGGACAATAGCAGTAAACAAGGAGGGTTGACGATGAACATCATGGACGGAATGGATGCGGCGAGGTTTAATTCCGGCAATCCGGATCAGAAGCCGAAGGGCAAAGCTGCGAAAAAAGAGGAGAAAAACATGCCGATGGTGCTGCGTAATTTGAACAATAAGTAGCTCTAAATGGCGTAGGGTTCTCAAAAAAGAATCAATTTCAAAAGAACCGGCTTCAAAAGAACCCGCTTTTGCGGCATGAGTGCTGCAGGATACCAAAAGGGGTCTTATTAGCTAAACGATAAGCTGAGTGTGAGTTAAGAACAAAATTGATAGGCGGCACAAGTGCATTGCGAAGTAAAGGGACCTGAGCTTAGCCGATCTTATCCGAAGGCTTTGGCTCAGGTCCTTGCTGCGCAGAATGCACTTTGTACAGCGGATTGGGCTAAAACTCATACTGCTCTTAATTCTGCTGCACTTCATGCAGCAGAATCCGGCCGAAGCGCCTGACACCACCTAAAACTAGTCACTTTAAACGCACTCTACTGTAAAAACTGCAGCAGAAGCACCTGACACTCTAACTATGTCAGGTTTCTGCTGTATTTTATACAGTGGAACGGCATCCAAGATGCCAACGTCCCGCATCCATTACGCCACCGGTCCAGCATCCATTGCCACGGTTCAGCATCCATGCTGCCGATGTCCAACATCCACGACGCCACGGTCCAGCATCCATGCTGCCAACGTATGACGCCACGTCCAACATGTCCAGCGACCAGTAACCTTGCCAGAGCTCAGCTGTATTTTATACAGCTGAACATCAAGCCCGCTAATTACTTCGAATCCTTGTTCGAGCCGGCGACCTCGGAATCTTTATTGTTCCCGGGGCCTTTTTTCTTTTTTGTGTCTTGACGCGACATTCGGGATCTCCTCCTCACCCTCAATTTTTCGATCGACGTTATGGTTTCCAAGATGAAAGAGGATTATGAGGGCGCCTCAGCAATTAAACAATCCGACCTCACCTAATCAAAACGAAATAAAACCAATCGTTGTTATATGGTTGAATCCCCTCGCTATCCTTTATCATGAAAACACGAGGAGGATGAATATGTACGCGAAGCTTTATAAATACCGATATCAGTACCTGATGATTTTACCGGGCGTCGTCCTGCTATTCTTATTCAGTTACATTCCGATGGCGGGCATCCAGGTCGCGTTCCGGGATTTTCAAATCGGGACCTCCATATGGAACAGCCCATGGATCGGAATGGACAATTTTGCGTTTTTGCAGGAGCCGCAATTTTGGACGGTCGTTAAGAACACCTTGTATATTTCCGTGCTTAAATTTATTTTCGGATTTCCGGCACCGATCCTGCTGGCGCTCATGATCAACGAGGTGATGAGCTCGTCCTTCAAGCGGTTCGTTCAGTCGGTCAGCTATTTGCCTCACTTTTTCTCCTGGATCGTAGTGGCCTACATTTTGCAGTCGTTCCTGACGATGGATGGCGGACTTGTCAATCAGTTCGTCGAAAAGACAGGCAACGAACCGATTTTTTTCCTCGGCTCAACGGAATGGTTCAGGCCGATGGTCATCTCCAGCGGCTTGTGGAAGGAGACCGGCTGGAACACGATCCTGTACCTGGCGGCCATTACGACGATCGATCCGCAGCTTTATGAAGCGGCGAAGGTTGAAGGTGCCGGTAAAATGGCTCAAATCCGCCACATTACGCTGCCGGGCATCCTGCCGACGATTTCGATCGTGCTGATTCTCAGCATACCGAGCCTGATTACGGTCGGAATGGATCAAATTTATCCGCTCATGAATTCGGCGAACATGGAGGTGGCGGATGTGCTGGACACGTACGTATTGCGCAGCGGACTTCAGCAGGGGTACTTTGGAATGGCGACGGCCATCGGCCTGTTGTCGTCGGTGCTCAGCCTGCTGCTGGTGCTCACGACGAACCAGCTGTCCAGAAAAATAAACGGCGAGGGATTATGGTGATCGAGCATGAAACTATCCGCATCTGAAAAAATCATACAAACCGTTATCGTCACCCTTCTGGCTCTGCTATGCGTTTCCGTGCTATATCCGTTCCTGTATATGCTGGCCATTTCGCTCAACGAGGGCGCGGATGCGGCCAAAGGCGGCGTGTACATCATTCCGCGTGCCTTTACCCTCATTAACTATGAGATCGTGCTCGGAAATGAGGTCATCCGGCATTCCTATCTGATTACGATAGCCAGAACGGTAGTAGGGACGATCGCCGGACTGTTCGTGACGCTGCTTGTCGCGTTTGGCTTGTCCTACAAAAGTCTGCCGCTCAGAGGATCGATTCTGACTTACATTCTGATTACGATGCTGTTCAACGGCGGACTTGTCCCGTTCTACATTCAATTGAACAATCTGGGGCTGCTCAATACGTTTTGGGTTTTTGTCCTGCCGGGACTGTTTTCGGTCTGGAACATGTTCGTCATGCTGAAGTTTATCCAAGGCATACCGGAGGCGCTGATCGAATCCGCCGAGCTTGACGGAGCGGGGCCGGTGCGCACGCTGATGCAGATCATCATCCCTTTATCGAAGCCGATGCTGGCGGCTTTGGGGCTGTTCACGGCAGTAGGGCATTGGAACGACTGGTTCGCCGGCGCTTTCTTTGTAACCGATCAGTCGCTCATTCCGGTGCAAACCTTCCTGCAGCAGCTGCTGTCGGCTTCGGATATATCGGCTGTCCTGGGCTCCAATACGAATCAGGAGGCACTGGCGAGAAGCTCGCAAATGCAAAATATTACGCTGATGTCGATCAAGATGGCGGTCGTCATGGTCAGCGCGCTGCCGATTCTGTGCGTGTATCCGTTTCTTCAGAAGTATTTTGTGAAAGGTGTGCTTGTCGGCTCGGTCAAAGGGTGATTCGGCAGGTGACGTAAGCTCAGCCAGGGTATAAGGCAATACTGATATACCAAATACAGAACAGACAGGGGAGTAGTAAAATGGGCTTCAAAAAAAGGGGAAATAGCTGGATCGCCTTAACACTTGCGATTATGCTGGCTGTTATGGCGGGGTGCTCGCAATCCGGCAGCAACGGGAATTCGAACGCCGCAAACAATGAATCGGGAGCGGGCTCGCAGACCGGCGGAGGCTCGAAAGCGTTCGAGCTGTGGCTCGGATGGTCGGCGACAATCAACAACGACAGCCTGGTTCAAAAATATTGGAGAGAAAAGGAGCCCGGCGTGGACGTCAAGCTCGAAGCGACGCAAGGCGATGCAATGACTGCGCTCAACCTGCGGATCAACACGGGCGGCTTCAAGGACGCGGCAATCTTCAACAGGAGCGAAACGGTCAAAAGCGCGATGGGCCGTTCCAAGCTCATCATGCCGCTTGAGCAATATTTCGATATGCCGGACAAATATCCGGGTCTGGCCTCGATTCCGAAGCAGTACCTGGAGCGCATGAAGGATGCGGACGGTCATATTTGGTCCATTCCGACCTGGTTCGACCAGAACCCGGACGATCCGTGGCCGGGCTGGTCCGCGACGACATGGACGGTACGGACGGACATCGTTGAGAAAGCCGGCATGAAGCTGGAGGATTTGGCGACGCTCGAAGGCGTTGAGACCTTCCTCAGGAAGGCGGCCGAGCTGAAGGACGAGTCCGGCAAGCCGCTTCAGCCGCTCTCGTTCCTCATGGACCCGAACGATTCGCTCAGCTATAACGACGAGAACGCGGTTCTGAGCGCATTTGGCGTAACGACCGGCGGAGCTGGTATCGCGAAGAAAGGCGACGAGTTCGTATTTGCCTACGACGATCCTAACTATAAGACTGCGTATCAATGGATGAACAAGATGTATCGCGAGCAGCTGATTGACCCCGAGGTTGTAACGAACAAGAAAGAGCAATATCAGGAAAGAAACAAAAGTGGGCGGATCGCGCTTAATGCAGGAGCCTTCTGGAACATTCCTCCCGGCAGCTGGGAAACGTTGGACGGCCCGACCGAACCGGCTTGGTATTATGAGGTTATCCCGTTCCCGAAAGTGGAGGGCGTTGAAGCGATCGGCGTGAATCAAGTCGTTAATCCGTATCCGGGGTATGACGTTTACATCAACAAAGAAACAAAAAATCTGGAAGAAATCCTTACCTTTTTCGACTATGCCTTGCAGCCGAAGCCTGAGCAGCAGCAGGTCGTTAACGAAGGTCCCGCCGGCCTGTATTGGGACTGGGTGGACCAGCCGCTCGGCAAATGGAAATTTACCGATGAGGCGTACGAGAAGGACCGGAATTCGGGCGATGCCGCCCGGAAGTCCATGGTTACTCCGGAGCTGTACATGATTTCGTCTTACAGCAATACGTGGTATCCTTGGTGGAATACGGCGGATGGAGGAAAGGCCGGGGCGGCCAAGACGACCAAGTTCACGGAAGCGATCGGCCAAATGGGCGGCGTGCGCACGGCGCATTCCTACGATCTGGTTCCGGCGAAGCAGGGCGGGCTTTGGGAGAAGTACACGCCGGAGCTGGAAAACATCCGCAAAGAATACCGGGCCAAGCTTCTGATGGCCAAGGACGACGCGGCGTTCGAGGCTGCCTGGAAGGCGTTCAGGGACGCGCTTGAGAAGCGCGGCCACTGGAGCGAGCTGAAGCAGGAATGGCACGAGTCTTATCAGGCGGACATTCAGGCGAATGGCGAGTTTTAAGGAATATGAAGGAGCAGCCCCTCTAAAAGGGGTTGCTCCGTTTGTTGTTCGATAAGGCCGAAGCAACAGCTACAGGTTCATGGACGGGAGGCAGTTATGAAGCTAAAACAACAGCTGGAGAAATGGATCATACGCATGACCCGCACCATGAACCTGAAGGGGAAATTCGTTCTCCTTTACGGTCTCATCGTTTTTATCCCTACCGCCCTGCTGGCTGTAGGGGCAGGTTATGTGGCGCTTCATAGCGCCCGGGCGAATTATATGCTGACGATCGAAGAAGCGGTGCGGCAAAGCGCCCAAAGCATCTCCTTCAAGAAGCAAAGCTACGACTTGCTCGCCACCCGGACGGCCACCGACGGCGAGCTGATCTCGAGGCTGTCGCGCGACTACACGAACATGGAAGAGACGCTTGAAACCGTGCAGTACGTAGACCGCTCCTTCGAAAATACGGCCAGATATTTGCCGGGAATCGAGGATTTCCGGATTTATCATGCGAACCCTACGCTCGTTCAGGACGGCGGTTTGTTATGGAAACCCGAGCTGTCCGGGCCGGAAGTGCAGGCGTGGTTTGACCGGACGGTTGCATCGCCTGACATATTAAGCTGGTCGAATGCCGAGGATGATAAGCGAAAGCTCGTCGTCACGCAAAAAATTTTAAGCAAATACGGAGACAGCTACGGCGTCGTGTATATGCTGCTGGACTATAACGACGTTTTCGCCGAGCCGTTCAACAATCCGTTTGGAGGCGCGGGCGAGCTGTATATCGTGGATGCGGGCAAGCGCATCATCGCCTCGTCAGAGCCGGGCGAGATCGGCGAGCGGCTCGCCGACTCTTCCTTGCAGCGCTACTGGGACAATCCGAATGCGGCAGAGAAGGCAGTAGGCGGCAAGCTGCTTCTGACGGCCGAGCTAAATTCCGGCTGGACCGTTGCGGCGCTTGTTCACCTGGACCAAATGGAGGAGCAGTCGAGACGGATTTTCCTTATGGTGGGAATAGGAATCACCTTTTTCTTGCTGTTATCCACTTTTTTAATCATGACCGTTTTGAAAAATATTGTATGGCGCATCCGCAAGCTGGGCACCCGGATGACCGATATCTCGCAAGGGGATTTCGAAGTGACGGTCAAGAACAGGGACCGCGACGAGCTGGGCGAGCTCGAGGTGCTGTTCAATGACATGTCGGGCCGGCTGGGCAAGCTGGTGGGGGAAATTACGCAGGCGAATCTGAAGGAGCGCGAGCAGTCGTTCATGGCGCTGCAGGCGCAGATTAATCCCCACTTTATCTATAATTCGCTTAGTCTGGTGCGCTGGCGGGCGATGGATATGCAGGATATGACGCAGGTTCGTATCATCGATGCGATGACCACCTTTTACCGGCTGGCGCTGAACAACAGGGATAACATAACGAAGATCCGCGAGGAGATCGAGCATCTGAAGGCTTACGTCGAGATTCAGCAGCTGCGTTATCCGGACCGGGTAACGGTCGACTGGCAGGTGGAGCCCGACGTGATGGAGCTGTACACAATCAAGCTGCTGCTGCAGCCGATCGTCGAGAACTGCTATTTGCACGGCAATATTATGCGGACGCCGGATGCCGTCATCCGTGTGATTGTGTTCCAATTGGACAATAACGTCCATTTCGAGATCCACGATAACGGCAAGGGGATCGCGCCGGAGGCGCTGGAGCACATTCGCGAAGGACGGTATAACGGAACCAAAAACGGGTTTGGCATGAACAATATCCGCGATAGGCTGAAGCTGTATTTTGGCACGGATGCCCGCTTTGAAATCGATAGCGCAGAGAACGAGTGGACGGTCGTCTCGATCCAAATTCCCGTTTGCGAGGATCGTCCCGAGAGAATACGAGGTGAAGAAGGATGATTCAGGCGTTAATTGTCGATGACGAACCGATGCAGATTCAGGGGCTTATCCGCCATATCGATTGGGGGAAGCTCGGCTATGCGCCTCCCCTCACGGCCGAATCGGGGGAGGATGCGCTCGCCGTTCTTACGGGCAAGCCGGTCGACGTTCTGATCACCGACGTCTCGATGCCGGGGATGTCGGGAATCGAGCTGCTGGCCCGGCTGAAGTCGGATTATCCGCGTCTCGGATCGCTCCAGACGCTGATGATCAGCGGCTACGACGAGTTCGAGTTCGTTCAGGAAGCGATCCATCTCGGGGCCAAAGCCTATGTGCTAAAGCCGATCAAAACCGATGAGATGGAGGAGAAGCTGCAGTCCTTCCGGACGGCCATCGAGAAGAAAAACCAGATCGAACGGGAGACGCTGGCTCTGAAGGAGAAGGTGACCGGCAGCCTCGACGTGCTGCAGGACCGCTTCGTGAACGATCTTGTAGAAGGGCGCGCGCAAATCGAGGAGTTCGAAGGCTCGTGGAGCCGTTTGCTGGATTTGCCTTCGGCGGAGCGGGAGGAATGCCATATTCGCCTGTTCCTGCTGAGCTGCGATCGTCTTCCCGACTCGCATCTCCAGGATGCCAGGCAGCGGATTATGCTCAGCGACGGGCTGATGCGGGCCGTTAAGGTAGGCATGGCCGAATTCGCGAACATGTACATCGGAAGAACCGGGGCGGACGAGGTGGCCGTCATTCATTTGAACGCCGAGCCAAGCGACAGGGCCAAGACGGAGAAGCAGTTTTCGTTCATACAGGATGTCGTACGGGAACGCTTCGAGGTATCGGTTACGATCGGGGTCAGCAGGGCGTGCAGCGGATGGGAAGAGGTTTCGCTTTTGTACAAGGAAGTGAAGCATATGGTGACAAAAGCGAGATTGGCAGGCGGAGGACTCGTTCATTATTTCGACCATACCGAGGCGACGGATTATCGCGAATTTCAACTGAATCAGGAGGATATTCCGGAAATTGTCCGTCTTCTGGAGGAGGGGAGCGGCGATCAGGCAGTTGCGCATTTTAACCATATTTTTGACATGCTGCTGCTTCAGAATTCGGCTTCCTTCTCCTACGTGCAGGCGTTCGGCATGGGGCTCATCAGCGAGCTGGCGAGGAAGTTCAAGCGGTCGAAGGATTCGGACGGCGATATGACGGTCCAGATGTGGCAGAGGCTGATCGACTGTAGCGGCTCGTCCGAGGTTCGGGAGGTCGTTCTCGAATATTTTGACCGTTACGGCCGGCTTGGGCGGAAGGAGCAAGCTGCACAGCAGCACCATCTCATTTCCAGAATCGAGCGGTATATCGAGGACCGTCTGCGGGACAACGTGACCGTGAAGCAGCTGGCGGAGCAATTTCAATTGAATGCGAGCTATTTGAGCGTTCTGTTCAAAAAAGAAACCGGCCACACCATCTCCGATTTCGTTCAAGAGACACGCATGAACAAAGCCAAAGAGCTGCTGAAGGACCCGAATATTAAAGTGTACGAGGTGGCGGAGCAGGTAGGCTTTCAGACGACGGCGTATTTCTCGTATTTGTTCAAGAAGGTAACGGGCTTCGCGCCTCAGGAATACCGGGATTATCACTATGGCAAATAAAAGAAAGAGGTTGCTGGCATATGCTTGAGAGGATCAGTCTTGACGGAAAGTGGAAATTGCAATTGGACGGCGAAAAACGGGGACTGCAGCTCCCGTACTGGGATACGATCGATTTGCCGAATACGACGTCGCATGCGGGAAAAGGGGAAAAGAACGAGGCTGTAAAGCTGGGCGCATTGACGGATGAGTATGCGTTCGAAGGGTATGCCTGGTTTTCAAGAGAAATTGACATTCCGGAGCATCTCGCGGGCAAGCCTTGTTATTTATTTCTGGAGCGCACGCGGATCACGACCGTATGGGTCGGCGAGGAGGAAATGGGCACGCAGAACAGCTTGAGCACTCCTCATCGCTATGAGCTGACGGGCCGGCTTGGCAAAGGACGGCAGAGGCTGACGATTCGTGTGGACAACACCGGCTATCCGACCAAAGGCGGCCATCTCACCTCGGGCGACACGCAAACGAATTGGAACGGCATTACCGGGCGGATGGAGCTTCAGTTTTATGCCGACACCTATCTCGATCATGTACAAGCTTATCCGAAGCTTGCGGATCGGGCAATGGTTATTAAAGCGGACCTGGTTGGGGACGTCGGCGGGAAGCGGGTAGCCGTTTCAGCTGAAAGCGCGAGCGGCGGCGGGCAGGTACATGCGATTGAAGAACAGGTATTCGAGGTGACTGCGGAAACGGTCGAGGTGACGTTCGCAATGGGTCAGGATGCGCTGCTGTGGAGCGACGAGCATCCGAGCCTGTACAAGCTGAAGATCAGCTTGATCGGGGAAGAAGGAGAGCGGATGGATACCGAAGAGTTAATTGTCGGTTTGCGGGAGTTCAAAGCGGCGGGAGACAAGTTTACGATCAACGGAACGAAGACGCTGCTGCGCGGCAAGCATGACGGCCTGATTTTCCCGCTTACCGGCTATGCGCCGACCGATGTGGAGGAGTGGCTCCGGGTTCTCGGAATCTCAAAATCTTACGGCATTAATCATTACCGCTTTCATACCTGCTGCCCTCCCGAAGCCGCTTTTATCGCCGCGGACATGCTAGGGGTCTATATGGAGCCGGAGCTGCCGTTTTGGGGAACGGTTACCGACGAAACCTACGAGAATCACAATCAGGAGGAGCAGGATTACCTGATCGGCGAGGGTTACGCAATGCTGAAGGCCTTCGGGAACCATCCTTCCTTCGTGATGATGTCGCTCGGGAACGAGCTGTGGGGGAGCAAATCCAGACTTAATCATATTTTGAAAACATATAAAGCGTTCGACGACAGGCATTTGTATACGCAGGGATCAAATAATTTCCAGTTCGTTCCGGAAATTCTGGAGCAGGAGGATTTCTTCTGCGGCGTCCGGTTCTCGAAGGATCGTCTGTTCAGAGGCTCCTATGCGATGTGCGATGCGCCGCAGGGGCATGTGCAGACCGACCGGCCGGGCACGATGAAGGATTATGACGGGCAGATCGTGCCTGTTGCGACGCTGCGGCGGGAAGAGGCTGCGGATGGCGCCGAGGAGGTCATCCAGATCCAATACGGCACCGAGGCAAGGTCCGTCAAAGCGGCGGCCGTCGGCGAGGAGCTGGTTCCGCACATTCCGGTCCTTTCGCATGAAATCGGGCAATATGCGTTCTACCCGAATTTCGATGAGACCGCCAAATATACGGGTCCCTTGAAGGCGAGGAACTTGGCGGCGTTCCGTGAGCGCCTTGAAGCGAAAGGGATGGGGCATTTGGCGGGCAAGTTTTTCAAGAGCACGGGCAGGCTCGCGGTCGCCTGCTATAAGGAAGAGCTGGAGGCTGCATTCCGGTCGCGGCGGCTTGCAGGCTTTCAACTGCTGGACCTTCAGGATTTCAGCGGGCAGGGGACGGCGCTGGTCGGCATTCTGGATGCTTTCATGGATTCGAAAGGCTTCGTATCGCCGGAGGAGTGGCGCAGCTTCTGTTCGGATGCCGTGCTGCTGGCCCGGTTCGAGAAGTATAATTACGAAGCCGGTGAGCGGTTTGAAGCGCGTGTCGAATTAAGCTTATTTAGGGAAGAGCCTCTTGTGGCGAGCGAGCTTCATTGGGAGCTGCGCAGCGGGGAGGAGCTATTTGCGCGTGGAGAGGCGGCAATTCCTCCGGCAAGTGCTGGCGACAATCATATCGGGATTTGCGACATCCGGGTGAGTATGCCGAACGTCGCCGCGATGACAAAAGCCGTTCTGTCTTTGTCGATCGCCGGTACGGACATTTGGAAGACGTACGACATCTGGATCTATCCGCAGGGAGTATCGGCCGATTTGAAAGGCATTTCCCTGTTCACGGAGCTGACGGACGAAGCGGTTTCCTTGCTTGAGGAGGGAAAGGATATTCTGCTTCTGCCGAGGCCGGACCGTGTATCCCGTTCTATTGAGGGAACCTATTGTACGGACTTCTGGTGTTATCCGATGTTCCGTTCCATTTCGGAGAGTATGAACAAGCCGGTGCCGATCGGGACGATGGGCTTGCTGATCGATAAGGGGCATCCTGTGTTCAAGTCCTTCCCGAGTGAGGCGCACTCCACTTATCCTTGGTGGAGCATCGTATCGAACTCCAGCTCGATTATTATGGACGATATGCCGCGGAGTTTGGAGCCGATCGTGCAGACGATCGACAACTTTGAGCGTAACCATAAGCTCGGCCTTCTGTTCGAATGCCGCGTCTTGAACGGCCGGGCGCTCGTGAGTGCGCTGGACTACGAACAATTCGTGACGACGCCGGAGGGCAGGCAGTTTCTGCACAGCGTGACCGAATATATGAAATCGGACGACTTCGATCCGAAGGCCGAGCTCGGTTTGGACGAGCTTAGGGGTATTTTTTAAAGGAGGAGCTTCTTTGGCTCGGGCTGGAAGAAGGCTCTGCAGGGAGCGTGCGTGAACGCTGGAGTGAATGGGTATTTTGAAAAAGGGTCCATTATCCCCTTTGCTCAGGAAGACGTGTGCAGGGATGAGTGAGGGGGATGGCTGGGAGGATGTGGAGGCGCGGGCAGTTAAAGGTCGTCATAGGCGTTTATTCTCGCTTGCGCGTTAATTCGCACAATCCTCACAGGTACGCCCGCCGCGCGTAACTGGATTTTATGTATCTAAATTCGGCGGAAACTTGTTTTCCTGCGAAATAACTGGATTTCCGGTATCTAAATCAAGGCGTAAGGGCTAATTCGAGGCCATCCGTCCTAATTAGACACATATAATCCAGTTATTCTCTTGAAATCTACGAATTCTACGAAATAAATACACTAAATCCAGTTACTTGTCTGGCCGAGGAGGAAGGTTCGGGGGGAGCAGACAGCTTGTTGTCCGTTTCTATCATACTCAGACACGAAAACAAATCAGGACTCTCTTAGAGAAGCCTGGTTTGTTTTCGCGTCTTGCGCGGCGGGGTTATTTTATGGGATCGGAACCCGGTTTTCTTAGCGCCTCATGATACCAAAAGAGCAAGGGTCAAAATCATTTAACATCATTTACTATATACAATTACCTTTATCTGATGTAACACATTTTAGTTAAATTTTACAGTGGATTTCATTAAATAAATGATAAAACTTTAGAACGATTTTTTCGGGTCAAAGCACCTCATAATTGGGAATATATGCTAGTATAGAATAGAGCACATTTCAAATAAGAATGAGAGAGGAGCTAATTATGAAACAACTGATCGTCGGAGACGCCATGCATGAACTGAACACTACGCGCCGCATCCTGGAGCGCTTGCCCGAGGAGCATATGACGTGGAAGCCGCATGTGAAATCGATGACGTTGGGCGGGTTGGTCACGCACCTGATCAACCTGTTAAACTGGCAAGCTGCGATTTTTCTTTACCCGGAATTCGATCTTTCGACCGTGCCTCAACGCCGGGAAGCTTTGGAAAGACGCGAAGACGTGTTGAAGGAATTCGATGCGAACGTCGACAAGCTTGGAAAGCTGATCGCCGAATCTGACGAGAAAACCCTCGGCGAGGAATGGACCTTGCGGAACGGCGACCATATCATCCTGCGCCAGCCGCGGGCGATCGCGCTTCGCACCTTCGGATTAAGCCACATGGTCCACCACCGGGCGCAGCTTGGGGTTTATTTGCGGCTTCTCGATATTCCGGTGCCGGGCGCCTACGGTCCTTCGGCCGATGACGGCAAGTGAGTAAAGACACGCAGAAAAGTCGTATAGGATCGGCAAGTATTTAATAATGTTTTTGACTGTTCAATAAAAGAAACAGCGGCCGAATAAGACGTGAAAATAAAGTCTTATTCGGCCGCTGCTGTTTCGGCCGCTAACTCCAGTTATGTGCTCCTTGGCCGTTTTCTTCTTCTCACCAAATAAACCGCCATTCCAGCCACAAGCGAAGCTGCCCCCGCAACAATATAAATATCAAAATCTTTATCTGTCATAAACCACATTTTATAATCCAGATTAACTTCTTTTCCCGGTTGGAGACCGCCGGACCCGAGCAGCTTCGTTGCTTCAGACACATCATCCATTTGATAGGTCGCACTGCAAGGACTGCTGAATAGACTCCCTTTGTCCTCATCCTCATACACGTAAATTAAATAAGATTTCCCTTCCTGAAAATCAAATCCCCAGGTGTAATCGGTCGACACAATGATTTGGGAATTTAACTCCATTTTCCAGCTTTGTTTTACTTCGATGAGAATGTTTCTAACGTGTTCTTTCGTTCCTATAAAACCCTCTTGCTTAATGTCACTCTTGACATTCTTAACAACGCCGAAAACTGCTCCATCAAAATAATCCAATTGCTCATGGGGACCTCCGATCTTTACACAGGACAAAGCCTGAGCCCGAGTGCCGAAGGGATGATTGCGGTCAAACAAAATACGAACACGAATAATACCCGCAGCTTCACGTTGTCACCTCTTAGTCACTTCAAATCAACTCGCCGCGCAAAGCGCGCCGGCGGTCATGCAGCACTAGCAGGATTATTATCCCCATCATCAAACCCAAAATTATGCCGGCCTCCGTGGTCAAGACCCGTGCCAGCGGGTACTCCGGGGAGTATTGCGAATCCGGGCGAATGGCGGAAAAGAGGTTGTAAGAGAAGAGCATTCCCGACGAGATCCATGCCGCCGCCAGGGGAGGCAGGAACCTCCGCGATCCACGGCGGAATGCAAGCACCAGCAGGCCCCACGCCCCCACGAAGGCCCAAACGCCGGTACTCAACGTCAGCAGGCGCCACCACACATCCCGGTCATCCAGCATGTCCGGGATGTGTGGTGGCGCCCGCCGCCCAGAATACCTTGATGAGGCCGAGCAGAATGCAGCCGACCGCAACGAGTCTGGCTAGAGTGATTTGTAACTGCCGGGTGTGTCCCGGCAGTTCCGCGTAGTCGGTCGGACCGCCCAGCGCCTCGGGCCACCGCGCCTTGGCGTACCCTGCCAGGGCAAGCGGCAGGCAAATGCCGACTCCAACCAGCGAGATGATGACGAAGATCTGCTCGTATGCCCAGAAGTCGGCGGCGCCTGCTCCCTTGTCCCGGTTTATGGCGGCCGGGCCGAGCACCGGCGCCAGCAACAACATGGGGACGAGCAGTCCGGTGCCCAACCACACGGGCAGGGCCACCAGCCACGCGGGCAGCCGCTCACCCCACGGCCTGCTGAACGCCAACGCCAGCAGGATACCGACCGCAGCGACAACCGCGGTTGCTGCGTTGATCGCGCGCCAACTGGCTTCGCCCATTTGCTCGGTCGGAAGGAAGAGACCGATTGTCCAGATAATTTTGATCAGCAGATACGGCGTCACCGCTATGGCGGCACCATAACCAAAGATTCTACGCAGCTTCATTATTCGTGAGGACCGCTGCTCTGCCATTGTCATGCCGTCACCACCTGCTTTTTTTGTAATTTCAAAAAATATTTGTAATTACATTTTTGTTTAGTGTTTAGCTTTGCGAAGCCTACTTTAATAGACGATTTTGTACATAGGGTTGTTGCATGCCCGTAATAAATTGTTCAAAACATCCCTCACTTCAAACAAGTCCTTGCATATGTAGTCCGGGATTATACCATCAGGCGTTCTTTTATGGAACCTATTCAGCCAAATCGCTTTGATCCCCACATTCTGTGCCCCGCTTACATCACTTGATAGAGAATCTCCAATATGAATAACCTCGTTTGAATTTAAATTAAATCTTCGTAGAGCTTCTTGAAATAACTCCGGATTAGGTTTGTAGGACTTAACGTCCTCACTGGTTATTACATCATTAACATGGATACCATGGTATCTTTTTGCTTCATGGATGTCCTTGGTATCTATGTTAGAGAGGATAACTGTCGTTAGTCCATGTAACGATTGTAAAAAAGGTTTTGTGTCGTCGAAAATTTCAGGCTTTTGCCAATGGTCGAATTGGATCTGTATAATGTCTTCCGCAACACAGCTTGAATTGTAGTTCTGTATGGTCTCTGAAAGGGAGGAAATTCCCAGGTTTCGCTGTGTTTTGAAAGTATCGCCATAACTATTGCGAAATGCTGCCGACAATACTTTCCACCAATAATCCCCAATATCCTTGACCTCGCAGATTGTTTTTGATGACGATCTTACATGCTCACAAACAATAGGGATCATTTCATCATCTTCATAAACAAGGGTGCCATAGAAATCCAGGAATATTTCCATTAAGGACCTCCGCGAAAAACTGCCAAATCGTATTAGGAGGTCGACCTGAAAGTTTTAAATGACCTCATAAATTGATTTGGCCGTTTCTTTTGACGGTTTTAACGGTTCGCTCGGACCGTTCGCCTTATTCCGCTTTCGGTTCCGCCGTAATCATCCATAGTACGCCGAATCGATCCTTAAGCTCGCCCAAGAAGATACCGAACGGCTGAAATTCGAACGGATATTTCACTTGGCCGGCTTCAGCGAGATTCAAGAACGCTTTGCGCCCTCGGCTTCGGACTGAAATTCGAGAGACAGATACACGCCGGTTCCATGCTGAAACGGTTCTATTGCATCGGCCATAAAGATGTTGCTGCTGCCGGGCAGGGCCACACACATATGCATGATTTTGTCCTTGTACTCGTTCTGCGCTCCCATTGCCTCTTCATGGGTAATGACGGAAACAATTTCGCCTCCTAGCGCATTCACATAAAACTCCGCTTGTTTCTTGCATCCTCCGACATGAGATACGGCTTCAACGCTCCCATTTGCAAACATCCTTTCTTATTTAGGTTTTGGACTGGCCTTACGTTTAAAATATCATAGCCGCAAGGACGGCGTTGTTTCTTCTCGATTGCTATATGCTTTTGTAAAAAACACATTGACAGCATCGCGCTTTCTTGTTATGTTAATGCCAACTAATATACTGTGAATATACGGAATAACGATATTGACCCCATTACGTAAGGTCGACCGTTCCGACGGAGGCATTCTCACACCATGAGAATGCCTTTTTTTGTTCCTATTTAATGGACGAGAGAAAGGATGAAGCTTATGAGCACGTTACTCGACATCCGGCAGCTCAGCAAAACTTTTCATTCAGGCAAAGGCTCCGTTTCGGCTCTTCAAAATATCAATCTGGCGGTGAAAGAAGGGGAATTCATCACCGTCATCGGCCCGAGCGGCTGCGGAAAAAGCACGCTGCTCAAAATCGTAGCCGGTCTCGACGTCGAATATGACGGCAGCGTGAAGCTGAATGACCGGGATGTGACCGGGCCGGGCATTGAGAAGGGATTTATTTTTCAAGAGCCCCGCTTGTTCCCTTGGCTGACGGTCGAGAAAAACATCGCTGCCGATTTGTCCCTGCATAAACCGGAAATCCGTAAAAAGGTGGATGAGCTGATCGAGCTTGTACGTTTGAAGGGATTCGAAAAATCGTATCCGCGCGAGCTGTCCGGAGGGATGGCCCAAAGGGTAGCTATAGCCCGGGCGCTGCTCCGCAATCCGAAGGTATTGCTGCTCGATGAGCCCTTCGGCGCGCTTGACGCCTTCACGAGAGCGCATATGCAGGAGGTGCTTCTCGATATTTGGCAGCAGAACAAAACGACGATGATTTTTGTCACTCATGACATTGACGAAGCGGTATTTCTGGCCAACCGGATCGTTATTTTAAAGCCGCGTCCCGGAACCGTTCAGAAAATTGTCCCCGTGGAGCTGTTGTTTCCCCGTAAAAAATCGAGTGCCGCCTTTCAGGAGCTGCGATTTAAGGTAATCGGCGAATTCGAGAAAATCGAGGAACTGGAGCTGGTCGACAATGGCGCAGGCATCTAGCGGCCAAAAGAAAGGGAGGTACTGGAATGAGCGCATCGACCGATATGACGAAGCCCGGAGGCTACAAGCGAACGACGGTTTTTCTGCTGGGTTCGATTCTCCCCCTCGCGCTTCTTGTTTTCTGGCAGGTGCTGGGCGGACTTGGGGTTATCTCGACCTTGTTGTTCCCTACGCCTGTAACGATTGCCAAAGCTTTCGGCAAGCTTGCCGCCACAGGTGAGCTGTGGGAGCACTTCCGGATCAGCGTTGCCCGCGCGGCGCTTGGTTTTATTCTTGGCGGCGGGTTCGGGCTTCTGTGCGGTATTCTTGCAGGACTGTTCCGCCGGACGGAGCGGGCATTCGATCCAACCATACAGATGCTTCGGATGGTTCCGAGCCTGGCGGTAGCGCCGCTGTTCGTCATCTGGTTCGGAATCGGGGAAGAATCGAAAGTGCTGCTTATTGCCAAAGGCGCCTTTTTTCCGCTGTATATCAATGCCTTTCTCGGTATCCGCAATGTAGACAACAAGCTGTTTGAAGTGGCGAGGGTGCTCGGCTTCAGCCGGCTTAAGCAGCTGATCCGGCTTGTCATTCCGGCGGCGCTGCCGAACATCCTTCTGGGTGTGCGCCTCTCGGTCGGAATCTCTTGGCTCGGACTGGTTGTAGCGGAGCTCATGGCCTCTACCTCGGGAATCGGCTACCTGATGTCGGATGCGAGGCAGTTCAGCAAGACGCCGGTCGTGTTTGTCGGCATTATCATTTTCGCAGTCGTGGGGAAGCTGGCCGATTCACTCGTCCGTCTGATGGAACGCAGGTGGCTGAAGTGGCGCGACAATTATCAAGGCTAGGAGGAATGCATCGTTATGAGCAACCGGGCGGAAATGCTTGTCCAGCCGATAAGAAGAACAAAGGAACGGAAATCCTCTTGGTCCGGCTTGAAATGGAAAGCTAGATTAAATGATTCTATGATCGGAGCGATTCTTCCTGTAATGATAGTGATGGTCTGGCAGCTTGCGGGCAAGCTCGGGCTGATTTCAACCTTCTTCCTTCCCACGCCGGCCATGATTCTGGAGTCATTTAAAGAGATGATCCTGTCAGGCGAATTAGCCGTCAATTTGAGCATCAGCATACAGCGGGCGGCAGCCGGCTTCGCCATAGGGGGCAGCTTGGGCCTGCTGTTCGGCCTGCTCGTCGGATTTTCCCGGAAAGCGGAGCATACGCTCGATCCAAGCTTCCAAATGCTGCGAATGGTGCCGCATCTGGCGCTTGCGCCGCTCATCATTTTATGGTTCGGATTCGGTGAGACGTCCAAAGTGTTCATTATCGCAAACGGGGCGTTCTTCCCGATGTATATCAACACGTTCGCGGGAATACGCAGCGTAGATAACCGCCTCTTCGACGTCGCGGGCGTGCTGGAATTCAGCCGGTTTAAACAAATTACACGTCTCATCTTACCCGCCGCTTTGCCGAATATCCTGCTCGGAGTGAGGCTTTCCCTGGCCGTCTCATGGCTCGGCCTCGTTGTCGCCGAGTTGATCGGTTCGCAATCGGGTATCGGATTTCTGATCAACATCGGCAAGCAGAACTCGACGACGGAAGTTATTTTTGTCGGGGTCCTTATTTTCGCAATCGTCGGCAAGCTGTTCGATTCCTTCGTGCGGTTGTTGGAACGGCGCTGGCTGCACTGGAGGGACAGTTACAAGGGATAAGCCGGGCTGGTTCCGTTTGCCGAAGAGGCAGATGTGCTCCATAGATCAATAATGAAAAAATAGGAGGCAAGGAGAATGAGTGTAGCGAGTGTAAAGGCGGCCGATCTTCAGTTGGTTGCCGATGTATTGGTCATTGGCGGGGGACCTGCGGGCACGTGGGCGGCGATTACGGCGGCATCCAAAGGTGCGAAGGTAGTGCTTGTGGATAAAGGATACTGCGGATCGAGCGGCGCCACGGCGCCTTCGGGTACGGGGGTGTGGTACGTCAAGCCGGACGCAGAGCTGCGTGAAGAGGCAAAGCAAAGCCGTTTCGGGCTGGGAGGCCATCTGGCGGAAAATAGCTGGATGGATCGGGTGCTCGACCGGACCTACGAGAACATGAACAAAATCGCTGAATGGGGTTATCCGTTTCCGAATGATGAGAACGGCACCCAATACCGGAGGGGGCTTCAAGGGCCGGAATATATGAAGCTGATGCGCAAAAAGGCGCAGAAATCCGGCGTTAAAATTTTGGACCACAGTCCCGCGCTCGAACTGCTGGCGGATGAGCATGGCGTTGGCGGAGCGACCGGCGTCCGTACGCAAGCGGGGGGCACCTGGACCGTGCACGCAGGGGCGGTCGTTATCGCCTCCGGCGGATGCGCCTTCCTCAGCAAGGCGCTTGGCTGCAACGTACTGACGGGAGACGGATACTTGCTCGCCGCGGAAGCCGGAGCGGAGCTTTCGGGAATGGAATTTTCGAATGCTTACGCGATTTCACCCACATTCTCGTCGGTGACCAAAACGGCCTATTACAAATACGCCAGCTTCTATTATGAGGACGGTTCGGTTGTGGAAGGAGCGGGATCGCAGAAGGGCCGTTCGATTATCGCCCGCAACTTACAGCAAGGAAGGCAAGTATATGCGAGACTCGATCAGGCTCCGGAAGATATTCAGCCGCTGCTGCGCGTCGGGCAGACCAACTTCTTCCTGCCGTTCGACCGGCTCGGCATCGATCCGTTCAAAGACAAGTTCCCGGTCACGCTCCGTTTGGAAGGAACCGTACGGGGTACCGGAGGCATTCATATCGCCGGCGAGCACTGCGCCACCAAAGTGCCCGGATTATATGCCGCCGGCGACGCCGCAACACGCGAGCTGATCTGCGGCGGCTTCACCGGCGGCGGAAGCCATAATGCGGCTTGGGCAATGTCATCGGGATCGTTCGCAGGTGAAGGGGCGGCCGTCTATGCTCTAAACCTCGGCTTGAAAAAGGAATTCCGCCGTTTGAAAGGCTTATCCTCCTCTCCGCTTTCCGCCAAAGCGGCGGATCAATCCGCATCACGCAAGACGGAGGAATACGTTCGTTCCGTCCAGGAGGAAGTGATGCCGTACGATCGCAACCTGTTCAGAACGGAGAAAGGGCTGGATGGTTCGATCGAACGCCTCGACGGGATCTGGAACGAGCTGCGCAGCAAAGCCGTAACCCTGGATTCCGATGGGGTCAAAACCCGCGAAGCGGCGGCCATGACCGCGACCGCGCGTTGGATGTATCATTCGGCACGCGTTCGTACCGAAACGAGAGGAATGCACAAACGGGAAGACTTCCCGCAATTGGACAATGAGCAGCATCACCGGTTGGTCAGCGGCGGGCTGGATCAGGTATGGGTCAAGCCGCAGGAAGTTCAGAAGGAGGCCGTCATCCATTGATTGAAATCATCAGCGAATCCAAATGCGTCTCTTGTAACCAGTGTGTTCATGTATGCCCTACGAATGTTTTTGACCGCGTAGAGAACGGCATCCCGGTCATCGCGCGGCAAAGCGACTGCCAAACCTGCTTTATGTGCGAGCTGTATTGCCCGGTAGATGCGCTCTATGTGTCGCCGGATGCGGAAGCTGCCATTCAAATAAGCGAGAAGGAGGTTGAGCAGCAGGGGCTGCTAGGCGGCTACCGGGAGAAGGTCGGCTGGGGACCGGGAAGAAAGCCTGTGTCCAGTCATGAATATATGTATCAATTGGCTGTGAAAACAAGATTTTAACGAACGTGTGCGGAGACTGGAGAGGAGAGAAACAGAGATGACAACGAGGAAAAGAGGGGGCCATAAAGCATTACGTTTCACTGCCATTCTTGCGCTTGCATGTATACTGCTTTTCATTCAGGCATGCGGAAATAATAGCGGAGACGCTGGCAATGCAGCAAGCGGAAACACTGGCGTGACTGCTGCTTCCGGCGATGCCAAGCGTGATGTTCCCGCTGTTCTGAACTATGGCTATATTGGCTCGAACAAGCTGAATCTGCCTTCCGGCGCGGAAGGCTGGGGATTTTATAAAGGCATCATTCAAGCGGAATTGAAAAAATACGGCATCACCGAAGTGAAGCTGACCGGCTTTCCGAACGGACCTGACCAAAGCGAAGCGCTCATCAGCGGCAGGCTCGATTTTGGCGGCCTGGGCGATACGCCAGCCATTCTGGCCCGCTCGTCCGGGGCGAAAACCCGGGTGATCACGCAGGTCTCGACCGACTTAATAGGCTATTTGATCAGCAAGAATAACGGTCCCAAGACGGTAAAGGACCTCCAAGGCAAGACGATTGCTATCCAAAAAGGCTCTTTTATGCACCGTTATATAGTCGGACTACTGAAGGAGGAGGGCGTAACGGATTACAAGCTGGTTCATCTGCTTCGCCCGGACGCCGAGGCAGCGCTTGCTCGGGGCGAGGTGGATGCGACAACGAACAGCGGTGTCAATGCGCTTAAGCTGATCGACCAAGGGTTCACGAAACTGAACGATGCGACGAGTCATCCGGATCTTTACGGATCGAGTGTAACCGTCGTATCCGAGGACTATTTGAAGAAGTTCCCCGATTTTCCGAAGATATGGAACGAGATCCGGTTAAAGGCGCTGGAGGACCTCAAGCAGCATGAGGATGAATATTACAAGTTCGCGGCGGAGATCGGAGACACGACACCCGAGCTGATTAAGAAGACAGCCCCGATCAGTCTGATCAAGGATGTTCCTTTTACCGACGCAGGTCTGAAACTTCTCGATGGAACGAAGCAATTCCTTGTGGACGAGAAGCTGGCTGACAACAATTTTGAACTTAACGATTGGATCTTGAAGCAATAGAAGGGAGCCTTGTTTCTTTGAAGCGGTGCCGTTTACGTCTGTTCCGGACGTGAGTGGCGCCTTTTTTGTGGTATAATTTTCAAGATGTAAGAGGGGGAGTTGAGTCCATGCAGGAACCGATTAAAACCTACAACACAGCGGTTGAAGCATTTCTTGAAGTGATTGGAGGCAAATGGAAGCCGGTCATTCTTTTCCACCTCACGTTTGGCAAAAAGCGTAATGGCGAGCTGATGCGCCTGATTCCTGATGTAACGCAAAAAGTGTTGACCCAGCAGCTAGGGGAACTGGTGGAGGATGGAATCGTGGCCCGAATTTCTTACAACCAGGTGCCGCCAAAGGTCGAATACGAGTTGACGGATTACGGCTGGAACTTAAAAGATATTCTTCATCTCATGTGCAGATGGGGAGATACGCATATTGAAATGGTGTATGGCAATAGAGCAAGTATCCGTTTCAAACCGCCTCATTCGGACACCTAAGCGAAGATACCGGTCCCTGATTATGAGGAGCCGGTATCGTTCGTAGTATATTTTTTATATTACGGGATTACCTTGCGCCGGCGGAAGTCTTCAAAGATGTCCATAAACATCCTCTCCGTATCGATGAAGTCATGAAACCCGAAACGACGTGCTTTCGAGCCATCGGCAAAAAAGTCGTAATCCCACGAAAATACGAAATCCCCAAACCGCCAGGAAGAAACGTCCTTATAGCTATTATTCTCCAGGCCATACTTCTTCACCATACAATTCCACAGCGTTTCCTTATCGGACATGATCACCTCTAATGACATTGGTAACGGAGGGGCAGTCTCGAGTTCGAAAAAGGCGGCGATCTTCGGCCAAAGCTCGTTCCATCGGAACAGGTCGCCGTTTGTGATATTAAAAGCTTGATTGGCGCAGCGTTCATCTGTTGCCGCCCAAACCGTTGCACGAGCCAGCAAGCCGGCATCAGTCATTTCCAGCAGGCTATTGTAAGCCCCCGGCTTCCCGGGAAAACGGAGCGGCAAGCCGAGTTCCTTCGACATGGATGCGTAAATCGCGATCACCATCGCAAGGTTCATCGGGTTGCCCAGTGCAAACCCGCAAACGACCGACGGACGAAGAGCCGACCAAGTCCAGGTGCTTCCCGGTTGCCGTTGTTCGAGGAATTGTTGTTGGTCGACGTTGAATTCAGGCGGCATATGATAGGCATCGGTTTCCCGTGCGGGCGTCTTGAAAGGACCAAGATGCGCGCCGTAGACCTTGTAACCTTGCATAAGACTGATATGCTGCAGGTTAGAAGCGATCGGTTCGATCGTGTTGACCACGTTCACGAGCATAGCCAGGTTTGGCTGAACCAGTTCGGCCCATGTAGGGCGGTCTTGATAAGCAGCGAAGAAGATATGAGTGACTTCGCTCAAATTGCCCAGTTTCTCGTACGTTTCTTTTTCATTAAGCAAATCGACCGCTACATACTTTAACCCACGTGTGTCTTCTCCGCCGCGTCGTGACACTCCAATGACATTCCAATCGGGAAGCGTCAGCAGATGATTGATGAGATTCCGTCCGATTACGCCGTTGGCTCCAACGACTAGAGCGGTTTTACTTGTTGTTTCGGTTTGATCTGGTTCCATAAAGTTTTTCTCCTCCTCGGCTTTTACCTGATGTCATTGTGATATAGAAGAGAGTTATAGAGAAGTACGCACTTTAAAGTCATATAAGCACTTGAAAGTAACCGAGCCATTAACGGGTAAGAAAATGAAATTAAAATTCGACTGATGGGGTTTACTATGAACAAGATTGTACTTATTGGTTCTGGAGGCTCGGGCAAATCAATGTTAGCTCGTGAGCTGAGCAGGATTTTAACAATTGAAGTTCATCATCTTGACGCAATCTTTTGGAAACCCGGCTGGATTAGCACGCCCAAAAACGAGCAAAAAGATATTCAAGAGGAGCTCGTAAGTGGTACAAGTTGGATCATCGACGGCAATTATGGAGGAACAATTGACATCAGGCTGCAGGCGGCTGATACGATTATATTTATTGACCTGTCGAGGTGGATCTGCTTGATCCGCGTGCTGAAGAGAAGATTCCAGTATCGCAACAAGAAAAGAACGGATATGGCTGAAGGCTGCGAAGAAAGAGTCAGACTGGAATTTCTGAAATGGGTCTGGGAATTTCCCGAGAAACAAAAGCCGAAGATCTTAGAGAAACTCCGACAGTTATCCAATGAAAAGGAAATAATCATTTTAAAGTCTCCGAAGGAAGTACGTGAGTTTAAAGCGAATGTGGAATTGTTGAACGAGAGGAGCATTTTTCATGAGCGAAAATAACAACAATCGTACGCTGCGTCTTCTGTTTCCGCGATGGCAAGGCGGCAGCGGGTCCTTACCTTTAATCGATGATATTAACAAGACCGATGGCCCGAAATTTAACCGGCTTTAAGATTCTTATGCTAAATAAAAGCGAGGACCCCGCGAATGATATCGCAGAGCCCTCTTACAGTGGGAAGCGGTTCATTTCAAAAACACACTTCTAAAGCTAGGTCTTACTCAAAAAGTATCGAAGCAAAAATCTCCTTCTTCGTGTTTTCATGGCGAATCAACAACCTTTCGGAAACTAAAATTTATTCCCGTTTTTCGCTGTTCTTCAATACCACTTCCCACTTATCATATGTTTACCCACTTCCTGATTTATTGAATCAAGAAGAAAGCTAGTCAATGAGATTCATGGACATCGATCCAAAAAATGGTTATGATAACAGCAGATCAAAGAGACTACATACAAATCGGCGATTGTCCGAAAAATCGGTTTACAAATAGAAAGGAAGGCTGATCCGCATGATTGAAACGGAGAATAAAAAACAAGAAATTTTAAATGCTTTCCAGTTTAGACATGCTTGCAAAGTATTCGATGCCGACAAAAAGATTTCGGATGAAGATTTCCGTTTTATTTTGGAGATAGGGAGATTGTCTCCGAGTTCATTTGGCTTCGAGCCGTGGAAGTTTGTCGTGATCCAGGATGCAGCGCTTCGCGAAAAATTAAAACCTGCATCCGGCGGTGCTCAAGGACAACTGCCCACTGCCAGCCATTTTGTAGTGATATTGGCCAGAAAACAAGAAGGCTTAAGGCATGATTCGGCTCACGTAATCAAAATGATGAAAGACATTCATCAAATGCCTGAAGAAGTTGTGCAAGGTTTTTCCGCCTTCTACAAATCCTTCGTCGAAACAGAGCTCGAAGATAATGACCGTCTTATTTTTGAATGGGCGAGCAAACAAACCTATATCGCATTGGGCAACATGATGACAGCCGCGGCTCAACTCGGGATTGATTCCTGTCCGATCGAAGGTTTTAATAAAAAGCAGGTGACCGCTATTTTAAAAGATGAGGGTATCATTAACGGCGAAGATTTCGGTGTAGCCTGTATGGCCGCTTTCGGATATCGGCAAGCGGATCCCAAACGTCCAAAAGCAAGACAACCTCTCGATGAGATTGTTGAGTGGCGGTAAACTTAAGAGGATAGTTTTCAGCATCAAGGGACATGCTTCGCTCTAACAGGTGCTTGAGATATAAAAAGGGGGTTGCTGCGGCAACTCCTTTTTTATGGTGAAACCTTTTATTTTTCTCCCCCATTAGAGTTTAAGTAAATGTATCATCGCATAAGTCTCAACTAAATCGTGAATCAGAATCATTATATCTTTCTTTTCTAATCTTCATGTTCATGTTTATGGATTTTCTTTTTACGATAAAAGGAAGGATTAACCCCATCTATTTTTTTAAAGGCTTTACTAAAGGAATGAATATCCGGAAAACCGATACTTTCGGCTATGAGCATTAACGGGTCATTAGTGAACTGAATCATTTCCTTCGCCTTTTCTATTCTTTGTAAAAGATGATATTGGATTGGGCTCATCCCGAATGATTGTTTGAATAATGAAATCATATAGTATTTGCTAATTCCCGAAATTTTGGAAAGTTCATCTAAGGTTACCTTTCGGTCGATATTGTGTTTCAAGTAGATCCGCAGCTGCTCCATTTCTTCCATATTGGTTACTAGATGTGGATTACAGTTCCAGTAGTTTTCACGTAAAAGTACATTCAATAATTGCAAAAACAATCCTTTTATATTCATTTCATAAAAGGGTAACGTCATTTGAAATTCTTTTATGATTTCAAAGATCAATCTTTCGATAACCAAGGTATTCCTTAACCGAATGTGACTGGAAATCTGAGGGGTAATTTGGTCAAGATCGTCGTTTCGAAACCATTTTATTTCATCCGCAGTCATATCTTCAA
Organism: Paenibacillus vietnamensis; assembly: GCF_020169515.1. Classification (GTDB taxonomy): domain Bacteria; phylum Bacillota; class Bacilli; order Paenibacillales; family Paenibacillaceae; genus Pristimantibacillus; species Pristimantibacillus vietnamensis. The sequence goes on from NZ_JAHMHW010000018.1 coordinate 90,848, forward strand.
GTTTTTTAAAGGAAACTTTCACATCCGGACTATCCTCCTTATAGAACAAATCAAAATGCAAATGAGGTTGTCGTACTAATTCTGTTCCTAACTTTCTAATAGAGTGTCGTTGCTTTGGACGAAAAAGAAAGAGGTCCCCCGGTTCTCCGATAAAAACATCATTCTCGATGGTTACTTGTATTCTGCCTTCCTTAACGTAAAGTAACTCATAGTCAAATAAAACTCTCTCCTCTAAATACCAAGGGAATGGGATATAACTATCCATTGCTATCCGGATGTACGGCGATAACTGTTGAATGTTCATATCAGGTCTTTCCCTTCTGAATATTTTTCAAAGCAATATATGACAAATAATCAATAATCCTTCCTAAATACAAATCCATAAATGCATTATAACATATATATATAGTGAGTGAAGCGCTTCCACTGATCCGAAATTATTGATAAGAAAAGCAATGCCGTCATTAAACTCCCGCCTGTGAAAAAGAGATTGCCTCGCAGATGGCCGGAGCACGGTTTGTGGGACCGCTAATATAGCATCATGATCTGTACTTGAATAAGGGATAGAATATTTTACTAAGGGGGTATCGCTTCATGAAAGTGCAAGGGAAATTATGGTCTGGTATTCTTGCTGGTTGTATGGTTTTTTCGATGGTTTTGGCCGGTTGTTCAAGCAATACCTACAAATCCTCCGACAAGTCCTTGACTGTATTGGTGGAGGGCGGAAGCCCGGCTAACACGGTTGCGGCACAAACGGCGGCAGAATTTAAGCAGAAGACCGGTTATGAGGTAAAGATCGAGACGGTCCCTTATATCGGCGTCTATGACAAATTGAATGCGGATATACGTGCTAACAAAGGCTCCTATGATGTTGCAACAATTGATATTTTGTGGTTCCCCGCTTTGGCTGAAGGTTTGACTTCGATGGATGATTTGATGTCGGATAACGTGAAGAAAGATCTATTCCCCAGCTTGATCGATGGCGGTACGATAGACGGTAAAGTTCTTGGCATGCCGGTATGGACGAACTCGAAGGTGCTTTTGTATCGATCCGATTTATTTAATGATCCCAAGGAACAGGAAGCTTTCAAGGCCAACTATGGATATGATTTGAAGCCGCCTGCAAATTGGCAGCAGTACAGAGACGTAGCCAAGTTCTTTACTCGCGATACCAATAACGATAGTGTCATGGATATCTACGGGACAAGTGTGTTCGGGATGAATAACGGCGATTCTGTCGCCAGCTGGTTGGATCATGCGGCTCAAGCGGGGGCAAAACCTTTGGTCGTCGGCAAAGACAATAAAGCCTTGGTCAACACGGAGCCCTATGTGAAAGCGTTGGATTTTCTGACAACAATTTTGAACAAGGACAAATCCGCACCTGAAGGTGCATTGAATATGGCCTCTTCCGAAACCTCCGAAATGTTCTGGAACGGCAAATTGGCTATGATGCTTGCATGGGGACATTTCTTCGTACCGTCCAATGATCCAGCGAAGTCGAAGGTGGCTGGGAAGGTAGGAGTAGCGCCTATGATAGGGGGAGATGCCGGAATAGGCGTAGTACCTGGTCCCTGGTATCAAGTCATACCGGACTCTTCGAAGCAGAAGGATATCGCCAAACAATATGTGCAGTTCATTTATGAGAAAAACGAGCTTTTCATGAAGGCATTGGGAGTGGCTGCGCGCAAATCGGTGTTTGAAAAGTATGGCAAGCAGCCGGAATATGCGCACCTTCATGCACTGCAAACTACATTGGAGTCCCTTCAGACTCAAAACCGTCCGATTTTGGCCCGCTGGAATCAAATCGAAAGCGAAGCTCTTGTTACGGCTATCCAGGCAGCTCTGTCCGGAAAGGAATCGCCGCAATCTGCATTGACCAAAGCGGCGGCGACCATTAATGAAATTCAAGGCAAGTAAGAGGCAAAGGCAATCGATTGCCGAAACAGCAGAGGATAGGATCGCCTATCCTCTGATTCATTTCAATACTTGTTTAAAGGGTGAAGTACGATGACTAAAAAGGATCGCAGGCTATCCATAGTATTTTTTTTGCCGGCCGCAGTTTTTATGATCTTGTTCTTTGTTTACCCGATGTTTCTGTTGTTCAAAAATAGTTTTTTGGAAGACGATCAGCCCTACGGTTTTGTCGGCTTCGAACATTACAGCAACGCGTTGACATCACAAACCTTCTATCGGTCATTACTGAACACGTTTGAATTTGTCATCGGAGCCGTAACCGTTGAACTGTTGCTCGGAATGGTTCTGGCCCTCTTGTTAAGCACCGGATTCAAAGGCAGCAATTACATTCGCACTTTGCTTTTAAGCCCGCTTATGATTTCGCCGTTGGTTGCAGGGTTGATCTGGAAATTCATGTTGAACGACCAGTTCGGTATTCTGAACAGCTTTCTGTATAAGCTCGGATTAATATCATCACCTCAAAGTATTCTGTGGTTATCCGACAGCAAATACGCATTATTATCCTGTATGATCGCCGATATTTGGCTTACAACTCCCTTTATGATGCTGGTGTTGTTGGCTGGTATTCAGGGCATTCCGGAAAGTTTGTACGAAGCTGCTCGTATTGACGGAACGAACAAGGTTCAGAGCTTCTGGCATATTACGCTGCCGAGCTTAAAACCCGTGATTCTTGTGGCTGTCGCTATTCGAATGATAGATGCCGCAAGATCCTTTGATATTATCTGGGTGATGACCCAAGGAGGCCCGAACAACGCTTCTTCTTTGGTCAGCACCGACATTTATAAAGCGATTGCCAGATACAATCAGGAAGGGTATTCAAGCGCCATGGCCATTATCTTCATGATCATCTTATTGGGGCTTTGTTCCTTCTTCATGAAACATTTCTGGAGTTCGGCCAAGAAAGCAGCCTAATAGGAAGGGGATTACCGACGTGATTGCAAACACAATCAAACAGAAGTACATGGCACCCACATTGAGACAGAAGATCAAACTTAGCCATTTTTTCTATCTGCTCCTTACATGCGGCTTTTTGTCCCTGTTTTTATTTCCCTATCTTTACTTGATGCTTAGTTCATTCAAGCCGCCGAGAGAAGTCATATCGTCTACCCCTGCATTTCTCCCGTCCCAATTTACATTAGACAACTACCTTGCCATGTTTAATCAATTATCGATCGGCAAATATTTTGGCAACAGTCTGGTCACCGCCGCTTTCGCTACGCTGTTAAGCGTTTTACTGGGCGCCTTGGCCGCATACGGATTAACAAGATTTTCATCCAAGCTGGGGAATTTGTTTCTGATATTCACTTTGGGCGTTCGGCTGATTCCGCTGATCAGCGTTGCCATACCTTTGTACCGCATTATCGGTGAAGTAGGATTAATGGACACCAAACTTGCTTTAACATTGATTTATACAAGTATCAATATCCCTTTTGTCATTTGGATGATGCTCGGTTTTTTCGACAGCCTGCCTAAAGAGTTGGATGAATCTGCACGTGTAGACGGATGCGGGATGTTAGGGGCTTTTATCCGCATTATTTTGCCAATTTCACTGCCGGGACTGGCAACGACAGCAATATTTAGTTTTATGCTGTCTTGGAATGATTTTTTATTCGGATTGCTGTTCACAAGCACTTCTGCCAAAACGGTTCCTGTAGGAATATCGGAGTTTTTAACCGCTTACAATATGGACCTGGGACCTATGACGGCGGCGGCAACATTATTTAGTCTGCCTGTTATGCTGTTTTCATTTTTTATGCAAAATTACATCGTTCGCGGTATGACCATGGGTGCTGTAAAAGAATGAGTTGAATTCATTGATAGGAGAATTTATTTATGGCTAGTAAAAATTATTACGACGTAACAGAGTGGCCTGTCGGTAATCCGTATGAGGATATTGGTGAGGTAATCAATAGCATTATAGCAGATATTAAAAGTAGGCAAACGGACACTGATGTGAATAAAGGCGGAAAGCCGGGTGCGGTTATCTATATTCCACCGGGAGATTATCATCTTGGCAGTCAAGTCGTTATAGACATCAGTTATCTTAAAATTATGGGTTCTGGACACGGGTTTACATCTTCGAGTATTCGTTTTAATACTTCTGAGAATGAATGGGCGGATTTGCATGAATTGTGGCCGGGAGGAAGTCGCATACTCGTAGATATTCCCGTAGAAGTAAATGACGAGGAATATAAAGGAGCTGCATTTTATGTTGAACGAAGTGGAAATCCCCGAATAAGCTCGGTAGAGTTTTCTGACTTTTGTATTGATGGTTTGCATTTTATTGAAGATGGTTCAGGAGAAACAAATCCGGAAAACACATACACTAACGGGAAAACGGGTATTTATGTTGCAAGTGCTTGTGACTCATTTCGGATTACAGGCATGGGGTTTGTGTATTTAGAGCATGGAATGACTATTTATCATGCAGATGCACTGACTGTACATGATAATTTCATAGCTGAATGTGGTAACTGTATAGAACTACGAGGTTGGGGACAGGCTTCAAAAATAACCGATAACTTGATAGGAGCCGGTTTTAAAGGATATTCAATTTACGCTCAAAATTTTGGTGGACTTTTGATTACAGCGAATAATGTTTTTCCACGAGGTGCGAGCAGTATCTATTTTGATGGTGTGACACGTTCCAGTATCACAAATAATAGACTTCATTCATTTTATCCAGGAATGGTGGTATTCAGGGAAAATTGTTCGGAAAACTTGGTTTCTTCAAATCACTTTTTACGTGACCATGAACCTTGGACTCCTTTTTTGGGAATAGACAATGGTTTAGATGATTTGTATGGACTCCTATATATTAGTGGCAATAATAATTCTGTAATTGCTAATCACTTTTCTGAAGGAATTAATACTCAGAACATCAAGCCGGTAGGTGCAACACCTGTAATCATACGTATTGTTTCGGGTAATGGAAATTATATTTCTAATAATCATGTTGTTGCCACGGAGGTTCATGCCAAGATAAGTGATTCTTGTTTCTCTGCGCAAGTAGACGCTTTGTTGACTACTGAAGCATCGGAGCCGCTTACCGTAACAACAGTATTGGTAGAAAAAGAATCGCTTCAAAATACGATTCTTGATTCGGGAAGTGATGCACAGGTTGTTATGGACAAGACTGTAAATGCATTCAGAGCCACTCCAATGCCAGGAGCCTAATAAAGACATAAAAAAGGAATATTTCTTTAGGAAGACTGTCAGAAATGGGGGCGATCCCTTTCGCATCCCTGAGCTCAGGGATTGCTCTGCAATTTTAATTACAGCTCTTGTGATGTTTCCACCAATCGTACCTGCATCACGAGTCGTGCTTTTTCTGCTCATCTATGTCACTCCTTATTTGGATGTGAAGTTACTTTGTGGATTGTTTTGCTATTTATGTATCAATTTTTTGCGAAAGGGGCATCAACAATTTCCGTCCTGGGGGTGATCATTTTTCACCCTCCCCGAGACGGGAGATCGTCGACAAGATCAAGGAGATCGCGATTGAGAAAAATTGTTCTCCATCCCAATTGGCCGTCGCCTGGACGATCGCCAACGGGGCGCTACCGATCCCAGGAACGAAGCGAATCCATTGCCCAAGGCTCTCGATACATGGAAGAACAAATGACGCTGATTGATGGTTAAGCTATAATTTAATGGTCCGCGGTATCGTGGGCCATTTTTGACATTGGACATTGCCCCGGGAGGTTAACCATTATGAAAGCTATAGTCGCCGATCGCGTGAAGCTCGCGCCAGGGTTCTGGTCCAGCTTGCGCCTATTAGGGATATCCCCCCAAGAAGTAGCGCGCCATGCCCGTCTGCCCCTGACCGTCATCGACGACCCAGCCGTCACGACCGCCCAATACTACGCGATCTGGCAGGCCTATGCCGAACTTGTCGGCGATGCCGCAACGGGAATCGTCAAGTTGGCTACCGCATTCGAGACGGCGCAATATCCGCCGGCCGCCTTAGCGACCTTTCATGCCAGGGATTTCCGAGATGCTCTTACGCGAATGACTCGTTATAAGCAAATGTGTCCTCCCGAAAGCTTGTGTTTACGTGAAGAAGGCGAGCATGGAGTCGTCGAACTGGATTGGCAGCACGCCGCGAAGCACGGACCACCAGTGCTGGTAGGCATGACGCTCGCCTATCTCTTAGAGCTGGGACGACGAGGAACCGGTCAGCCGCTCACGGCTCATTCTGTAGAGTTCGTCCACAATATGGGCAACACGGAAGTTCTAGAAGTTTATTTCGGCTGCTCCGTTCGGGTAGGTGCGTTTAGCAACCGGCTTACGCTGCACGGCAGTGATCTGGACCGTCCTTTCATTTCTTATAATGAAGAACTACTCGATATTCTGACTCCCGCCTTGGATCGTTCTTTAGATAAACAAAGGAGCAAACGCAAGATTAGCAATAATGTGAAATGGATTCTGTCGGGTTGTCTTTCACGCGGGCGTATCGACATTCAAACAGTAGCCAACGAGATGGGATTAAGCGATCGCACCTTGCAGCGCCGCTTGTCGGCAGAAGGAGCAAGCTTTAAGCAGTTGTTGGCGCAAACCAGGCATGAGCAGGCGCTCGCATATTTAGCGGACCCGACGCTGGAGATCAAAGAGATAGCTTTTCTCGTAGGCTACGAAGATCAGAATTCATTTTACCGCGCATTCCGCTCGTGGGAAGGGGAGACTCCCGCCAATTGGCGCGCCGCGCAAGATCATTGGCGTTCCTCGCTAGTTACCAAGTAGACAGAACGAGCTATCATTATCCATATGCTGAACATAAGGAGTGCGGACAGGTGGATATGGGATTGAAAAATAAGACGGCATTAGTAACGGGTTCTACTAAAGGGATCGGCAAAGCGATTGCCATAGAACTTGCGAGAGAAGGCGTTCATGTTCTCATAAATGGTAGGAGCAACGAAGAGGTTGAACTCACGGTGAGGGAGATTCAGGCGAAATTTCCGGACACTCGGCCTCGGAATGCCGCAGCCGATCTCGTTAATGCGCAGCAAAGAGAAGCTTTGCTCGAGAAGTTCCCCCAAGTCGATATTCTGGTCAATAGCATGGGCATCTACGAGATCATGTCCTATGACAATGTAGACGATACCGTATTTGAGAAGTACTTCCGCACGAACGTGCTCGCTGCGAACAGTCTGACTAAGTTCTATCTGCCTTCCATGTTGTGCGGCGATTATGGACGCGTCCTCTTTATCGCGAGTGAGGAAGCCATTATGCCTTCGGGTCAGATGCCTCATTACGCCGTGACCAAATCGATGCTCCTCTCGTTATCCAGGAGTTTGTCTAAGCTGACCAAGGGATCGGAGGTCACGGTGAACACGATCATGCCCGGGCCAACCCTTTCCGAGAATGTTCAAATGATCATCGAAAGTATTTATTCTAACGAAGAGATGACCTTCGAGGCGAAAGAGAAGGAATTTATGGCTAAGAACTTGCCGCAATCCGAAATCCAGCGGTTCATAAGACCGATGGAGATCGGCCGGTTAGCCGCATTCGTCTGTAGTCCTTTTGCCTCTGCGTTCAAAGGCTCGCCAATCCGAATGGATGGTGGAATGGTACCGACTATATTTTAAAAAACTTTAACGGATTACGATAGCGCAGAAAACAAATCATGGGGCCACCGCGGATGATAAGCAGGTGGCCCCATTAGCTCAAAAATTTTCTGCAATTGATTTCTTAGAGTGATCTCAAAAAATTCGTTCCCAAAAAGGAACACGCCATATTTTAGTTAGGATTCAATTCATTTTAGAGGGGTATCCACGGTGCAAGGACCCTTAATGATTTCTGTACTTACTCCTTTATGAATGACGGACCCGTCCGTAATCACAATTTGATTAGAAGTAAAGATTCACTGAGTCGAATGACAATTTCTTTATGCCAGGACGGAACGTACACGGCTATTCTTAGATTAAGCGCGCTGTAGTACGAGCTAGTCAGGATCAAACCCGCAGTTCTTTCGGAACTCAACGTTAAACTAAGCAGTTTTTTCCCGCTATCCTGATGTAGATATGGAGAATGACGAACACTAAGTTGGCCTTGATTTATCAATTCGAAAAAAAAGTGTTGCTTTTCGGAATTAATCTGTGATAAGATATTTCTTGCCGCTAAAAACGGTGCGAAATAAGAAAAAATAAAGTTTGTTCCTTGAAAACTGAACAATGAGCGATATGTTAAATAGCTAGTTAAGTAATGAGCAAATCAAACACACACCTTTATGGAGAGTTTGATCCTGGCTCAGGACGAACGCTGGCGGCGTGCCTAATACA
>NZ_JAHMHW010000019.1 GCF_020169515.1 Paenibacillus vietnamensis
CCGCACGTCCGGATCTGAGAGAGGCCTATGCGCATGCGCATAGGCCTACTCGATTCTCATGTATTGCGCTTGTTTAAAATTAATGGATGTCGCGGAACAAACCGATCACTTTGCCGAGGATCGTAACGTTCTGGAGAATGATCGGCTCCATCGTGGAATTCTCCGGCTGCAGACGGAAGTGATTCTTCTCTTTATAAAACGTCTTGACCGTCGCTTCGTCATCTTCGGTCATTGCGACGACGATCTCGCCGTTGTTGGCCGTCTGCTGCTGGCGAACAATAACATAATCTCCGCTGTGTATGCCGGCTTCAATCATGCTGTCACCGATGACATTCAGGATGAACACGCTGTTATCTCCGACAAAGTGTGACGGAAGCGGAAAATATTCCTCGATGTTCTCCGTTGCCGTAATCGGAACGCCGGCTGTAACTTTACCTACGATCGGCACCTTGGAGACTGCGAACGGAATGACGTTGTCCGCGCCTTCCTGATCCTGATCCAAAATCTCAATCGCGCGCGGCTTGGTCGGGTCGCGGCGGATAAGGCCTTTTTTCTCTAAACGGTCCAAATGCCCGTGCACGGTAGAGCTTGACAATAGTCCTACAGCTTCGCCGATTTCTCTTACGGACGGCGGATAGCCTTTCTCCCGGACTTCATTCTTTATGAACTCTAGAATCGAATGTTGCCGGTTCGAAATCTTCGACACTGCGATCACTCCATTAGTAGATTTGTAGAAAATTATAACATAGAACCGGAGTTCGCACAAACATAAGTTCTCCGTACAAAAGTTCGTATTTTTGCGTTGACACCAAACGCTTGTTCGTGTATTCTGATATCAATAACAGAACAAACGTTTGGGGTGTTGAGAGATGATGATGACCAGTCCAAGTTTTTATAGAACGATCCATAAAGAGAATCCGAGCGGCGCGAAGAAATGGAAAGTGGTTTTGGCTAAGGTCTTGAAACGGCATGCCGTTAAGCTTACAGTAAGTATGCTCGTTTTTATTCTTCTGTTTACGAGCTTTCTGATGATCGGCACCGATGCTTCGGGCAACGGGCCTGCTGCAGCCTCGCCGGCTGAGCAAATTGTTACGGTAAGCTCAGGTGACACTCTTTGGGATATTGCGAAGAGATATGTCGAAGGCAAAGACGATACCCGGTTCGTTATTTATATGATTAAAAAACGTAATGAGTTGAAGGATGCGAACATAAAGCCTGGCCAGAAGCTGATCATACCTTCTATATAATAGAATACACCCATCATGTTTAAGCTTTCCGGAATTGTCGGCCGATTATCGTTCGATACCGGAAAGTTTTTTATTTTAGGGTTAGGCTTCGTTACCTTGACATCTGTCCTTTGAAATGTAAAAGTAAAGAGTAGAGCTTTTTTTGTCATCATGAAAGGGGGAGAGCGGAATATGGATATCGACAAATTAATCGCCCGAATTAACGAGCTGTCCCGCAAGAACAAAACCGTAGGGCTTACCGATGCGGAAACGACCGAACGGGACGAGCTGCGTCGTCAATATTTGGACAATTTCAAACGCAATTTCCGGCAGCAGCTGGATAACATTAAGATCGTTGACGGGGACGACGAGGAAGGAATCAAGCATTAGCGTAACGTGTGGCAACTCATTTATAATCCATGGGAGAGTGATGAGATGAAATACAATCTATTAGGCAAGAGCGGTCTGGCTGTATCCGAGCTGTGTCTCGGGACGATGACTTTCGGCAATACGACAAGCGAAACGGATTCCATCGAAATGATTAACCGGTTCGTAGAGCATGGGGGTAATTTTCTGGACACGGCCGACGTTTACGTAAACGGCCGGTCGGAAGAAATCGCGGGCAAGGCGATTAAGGACAAACGATCGGATATCGTGCTGGCGACGAAGGTAAGAATGTCGACCTCAGGAAACATTAATGGCGTCGGGCTTTCGCGCAAGCACATTATGGACGGCGTCGAAGCGAGCTTAAGACGGCTGCAGACGGATTACATCGACTTGTACCAGGTACACGTCTGGGATCATGCAACCCCGATCGAGGAAACGCTGCGAACGCTCGACGATCTTGTCTCCTCGGGCAAAGTCCGGTACATAGGCTGCTCCAATTTTTTTGCATGGCAGCTGATGAAATCGTTAGCTTATAGCGATGCGAACCGTTACGTTAGGTTTGTGTCGATTCAGCCGCAATACAGTCTGGTCAGCAGACAAATGGACCGTGAAATGATGTCTCTATGTCTGGAAGAGAAGGTTGGCGTCATTCCATGGGCTCCGCTTGGCGGAGGTTTTCTGACGGGCAGGTATAACAGGCAAATGCCGGAGGAGGGCCGCTTAACCTCGAAGGTAGGCGAGAGCGCTTGGGTGAATCGTGCCTCGGACGAAAACTTCGCGATCCTGGATGAGCTGCTTTCGGTATCGGAGGAAGCGGGCAAAACGCCGGCTCAGGTCGCGTTAAGATGGCTGCTGCAGCGTGAAGGAATTACTTCTCCGATTTTCGGGGCGAGCAGGCTTGAGCAGTTTGAAGATAATATCGGTGCAATCGGCTGGGAGCTTCCTGCGGAGCTGTGGAGCCGCCTGGATGAAGCAAGCGCATTGCCGGATGATTACCCAAACCGGTTTATTCATAAATTCCGCAGGCCGTTCGAATAGAATACCGATTCAGGAGGAATGACAGCTTGTCACGTTCTTGGGAGCGCAAGGTGCGCAAAAACATGAGCAACATCAACAAACAGCGCAAGAAGCAAGGGACCGGTCAACTTGTTTTTAATGCCGAGAAATCGGAGAAAATCGTAGGCCGCAACTACATCGCGCCTATTCTTCTATTATTGTTTATTGCGCTATACGTAATCTTGATGCAAAGCTCAACCGAGTTTCAAATGGACACAATGTTTTGGATAACGGTCGGCTGTTATATCTTGCTTGCCGCTGTGTTTTATTTCCGCAGACCTTACATAACGATAGGCAAGGATTATGTCCAAACCCGCCGGATGACGGGAGACAAGCGGCTGCCCGCGTCCAATATTAAGGCAATTAGCGTACAGCCGGGGTATGTTATCATTGAACAGCATAAAGGAGCGAACTGGGTGTTTTCCAAGTTGCTGAACCGGTACCCGACCGATGAAATCGGCGATAAGCTGAAGCTGTTTGCGCAAGCGAACGGCATCTCTTTTGAGCAAAAATAAATAGGCAGGAGAGTACGAACAACGATGGCAAAACAAGCAGTATTATTTGATCTGGATGATACGCTGCTGTGGGACGACCGCAGCGTAAAGGAAGCGTTTGAAGCAACCTGCCAAACGGCAGCAAAGGAAACCGGCGTAGACCCGGCGGAGTTGGAGGAAGCGGTTCGCCGCGAGGCCAGGACGCTGTACGAGTCCTACGAAACCTTTCCGTTTACCAAAATGATCGGAATCAATCCGTTCGAGGCACTTTGGGCTCCGTTCCTCGAAGGTGAACAGGAAGAGTTCCGCAAGCTGGAGCGGCTGGCACCGGGCTACCGCAAGGCGGCATGGACGCAAGGATTGAAAGCGGTAGGCGTGGACGATGAAGAGCTGGGGGCTAAACTGGCCGAGCAATTTCCTGCCGAAAGACGTGCACGTCCGATCGTATATGAAGAAACGTTCCGGCTTCTGGATGCCTTGAAAGGCAAGTATAAGCTGCTGTTGCTTACGAACGGTTCACCCGACTTACAGCGGGAGAAGCTGGCTGGCGTGCCCGAGCTTATTCCTTATTTCGATCATATTATTATATCGGGTGAGTTCGGGGAAGGAAAACCGGCTGCTTCGATCTTTAAGCATGCGCTGGATCGTCTCGGTATCGAGCCGGATCATGGTATTATGGTGGGCGATAAGCTGACTACCGATATTCTGGGTGCGAATACGATCGGGATGACCTCCGTATGGGTTAACCGACACGGCGCAGTTCGGAACGACGATATTATTCCGACCCATGAGATTAAGCATTTAGAGGAGCTTCTTACGATTCTGGAAGCTTAATTGCATGACAAAAACCCCTCGATATCAGATTTGCTTGTATCGAGGGGTTTGCTTTGTAAAAAAAAGTATTAGTTTAGCTCCTATACTGACGTCTAAATCTCACCGCGAAACGTAAGCTAATGCCGCCGAAGGACGGGGATGGCCGTTTACGCTTGCTTCGATCCGAAAGATTCATCCGCGTACGGATGAGCGATCCAGCCTTCGGTTTCGATGAATAATCTTACGGCAACGATTTGGCGGTTTTCCATCAGCGTAAAGAAATGCGGTTTATATTCCGGTACGGAAATGACGTCGCCTGCTTCAAGCTCGACGTCGAAGTATCCGACATCATCGGTGCCTTTTATAATAAAAATGCCTTTGCCGGCTGTAATGGCGCGCACTTCGTCTTCCGTATGCGTATGCACGTTCTCGAATTTCTTAAGCAATTCGTCCAAATTCGGTGTTGCATCGGATAAAGAGATGATGTCCCAGGTTTTGTAGCCGCGGCGTTCGGCCAAATCGCGGATTTCCTCGTCGAATGTTGCCAAAATTTGCTGTTTCTCTTCGTCGGAGAGGACAAATTTTTCTTGCAGCCCAGCCTCAAGCTTCTTCGGATCCCAATGCTCGTAAAGCACTTCTTGCTTCTCTAGAAAGGCGCGGACATTATCTTCCCCTTGAATCCGTTCCTCCGTATTGCGAATTCTTATTTCAGCCAAGAACATTCCCTCTTTTCCTATAGAGATTAAATGATATAATCATTATAAAACAAAACCAACCGAATGTCGATGGATGTACCTTTTCACACACAAGGTATTCTGATAAACTATGGGTTAATGATTTGCGGGAAGGGTGTAGTAATTTGTCGAAACCGACCATACAACAATTGCTTCAAGAGCGTATCCTTATTTTGGACGGCGCAATGGGTACGATGATTCAGCAAGCGAATTTGAATGAAGATGACTTTGGCGGTCCTGAGCTGGACGGATGCAACGAAATGCTCGTATTGACACGGCCGGACGTGATCCGCTCGATCCATGAGCAGTATCTGGAAGCCGGAGCGGATATTTTGGAAACGAACACATTCGGCGCGACTAGCATCGTTTTGGCCGATTACGATATTCCGGAAAAAGCGCGGGAAATCAATCTGGCTGCGGTAAAGCTGGCAAGGGAAGCCTGCGACAAGTACAGTACGCCGGACAAGCCGCGATTCGTCGCGGGCGCATTGGGCCCGACGACCAAAACGTTGTCCGTAACAGGCGGCGTAACGTTTGACGAGCTCGTAGAGAGCTATTACGAGCAGGCGCTTGCCTTAATTGAAGCCGGCGCAGACGCGCTTCTGCTTGAAACCTCGCAGGATACGCTGAACGTAAAAGCCGGCAGCATCGGTATCCGGAACGCCTTCGACACGCTCGGACGCGAGCTTCCGATTATGATTTCCGGTACGATTGAACCGATGGGAACGACGCTTGCGGGACAGACGATCGAATCGTTTTATATTTCACTCGAGCATTTGAAGCCGATTTCGATCGGATTAAACTGTGCGACGGGGCCGGAGTTCATGCGTGACCATATCCGTTCGCTCAACGATATTTCCAAGGCGGCGATCAGCTGTTACCCGAATGCGGGTTTGCCGGACGAGAACGGTCATTATCACGAATCACCGGAATCGCTGGCCAAGAAAATCGCCTCTTTCGCTGAGCAGGGCTGGCTGAATATTGCCGGCGGCTGCTGCGGCACGACGCCTGAGCATATTCGCGTCATGGCGGAGACAATGGCCAATTACGAGCCGCGCACGAAGCTTGGCGACCATCCGAATGCGGTTTCCGGCATTGACACGGTTTATATCGAGCCGGAGAACCGTCCGATTATGATCGGTGAGAGAACAAACATATCCGGATCGCGGAAATTCAAGCGTTTGATTAAGGAAGAGAAGTTCGACGAGGCGTCGGAAATTGCAAGAGCCCAAGTGAAGGGCGGGGCGCATGTCATTGACATCAATCTTCAGGATACGGACATTGACGAGGCGTACGCCGTTCATCAGTTTTTGCCGCAGGTCGTAAAGAAAATTAAAGCTCCGCTTATGCTCGACTCCACTTACGATCATATTATTGAGCTCGGGTTGAAATATTCGCAGGGCAAGGCGATCATTAACTCGATTAACCTGGAGGACGGGGAATCGAAGTTCGAGAAAATATTGCCGCTAATTCACCGCTACGGGGCGGCCGTCGTTATGATTCTGATCGATGAGCGCGGACAGGCGGTGTCGCGCGAAGCCAAGATGGAGGTGGCAGGCCGGTCCTACGATCTCCTCGTCAATAAATATGGCATGAATCCAGAGGATATTATTTTTGACCCGAACATGTTCCCGGTCGGCTCCGGCGATCCGCAATATATCGGCTCGGCTGTGGAGACGCTGGAGGGTATTCGGATGATCAAGGAAAAATATCCGCTTGCCAAAACGATATTAGGTCTCAGCAATATTTCCTTCGGCTTGCCTGACGCAGGACGCGAGGTGCTGAATTCGGTTTATTTGTACCATGCGACTAAGGCGGGTCTCGATTACGCGATCGTGAACACGGAGAAGCTCGAACGCTATGCGTCGATTCCGGAAGATGAGCGGAAGCTGGCTGAGGAGCTCATCTATAATACGAATGACGATACGCTGGCCGCGTTTGTCGCCGCTTTCCGCAATAAAAAGGTCGAGAAGAAGGAGAAAATTTCCAACCTCACGCTGGAGGAACGTCTTGCTTCTTACGTCGTGGAAGGCACGAAAGAAGGCCTCATTCCCGATCTTGACGAAGCGCTTAAGAAATACTCGCCGCTGGAGGTCATTAACGGACCGCTAATGAAGGGTATGGAGGAAGTAGGCCGCCTGTTTAACAACAACGAGCTCATCGTGGCGGAAGTGCTTCAAAGCGCGGAGGTTATGAAGGCGTCCGTAAGTTATCTGGAGCAGTTTATGGAGAAAAACGAGTCCTCGGTGAAAGGCAAAATTATTTTGGCGACGGTTAAAGGCGATGTCCATGATATCGGCAAAAATCTCGTCGAAATCATTTTGTCCAACAACGGCTATAAGATTATCAATCTCGGCATTAAAGTACCGCCGGAGCAGTTGATCGAGGCTTACCGCAATGAGAAGGTCGATGCAATCGGCTTATCGGGTCTGCTCGTCAAATCGGCGCAGCAAATGGTGATCACGGCGCAGGATTTGCGTACCGCGGGCATTGACGTGCCTATTCTTGTCGGCGGGGCGGCGTTGACCCGAAAGTTCACGAAGACACGGATCGGTCCGGAATACGACGGTCTCGTCCTGTATGCGAAGGACGCGATGGACGGACTGGATATTGCGAATAAGCTGATGGATTCTGAACACCGGGCGCGCATGGAAGAGGAAATGGCCGCTTATAAAGCTTCCGGAGGTGCGGAGGAAGAGGATAAAAAGCAGCTGCCTGAGCTCAGCAGGGCGGTCCGTTCGAAAATTTCGCCGGACGCGCCGGTGTTTACGCCGCCGGATCTGGAACGTCACGTGCTTCGCGACGTGCCGATTCCGCACATTATACCGTACGTGAATATGCAGATGCTGCTCGGCCACCATCTCGGCTTGAAGGGCAATATAGACAACCTTCTGAAGGAAGGTAACGAAAAAGCGCTTCAATTGAAGGCGACCGTCGACCGGATTTTGCAGGAGGGAAGTGCGGAAGGCTACATTAAAGCTCATGCGATGTACCGGTTTTTCCCTGCACAGTCGTCCGGCAACGATGTTATTATTTATAATCCGGCCGATCCGAAACAGGAGATTAAAAGGTTTACGTTCCCTCGCCAGCAGGTAGAGCCGTATTTGTGCCTGGCCGATTATTTGAAATCGGTAGACAGCGGCGTCATGGACTATGTCGGTTTCCTGGTTGTTACAGCCGGACAAGGAATCCGGGATCTGGCGAACGAATGGAAGGACAGCGGCGATTATTTGAGGTCGCATGCGCTTCAATCGGTTGCGCTGGAGGTTGCGGAAGGTCTTGCCGAACGCATCCACCATATGATGCGCGATATTTGCGGTTACCCGGATCCGGCCGAAATGACGATGAAGCAGCGGCTTGGCGCGCGTTATCAAGGCATCCGCGTATCGTTCGGCTATCCGGCCTGCCCGAATTTGGAGGATCAGGAGCCGTTGTTCGATCTGATGCGACCGCAGGATATCGGGGTAGAGCTTACGGAAGGTTACATGATGGAGCCGGAAGCATCCGTATCCGCGATGGTCTTCGCGCATCCTGAGGCGCAATATTTTAACGTAGAAAAAGTATAATAATAAAGGATATGCAGAGCCCTCCAGCATTCGGACCATCGAGCTAGAGAGGGCTCTTCGTTTCATAATCGGAGCCGCCGAGTCGGATTCCGGGAAGGAAGTCGGTTAACGATGAAAATATGGTTTTTGGGAACGGGGGCGGGCAGGCCTTCCAAACATCGGAACGTGACGGGAATTGCTCTGCAGCTGCCGGAGCCGGGCTGCGGCTGGTGGCTGTTCGATGCAGGAGAAGCGACACAGCACCAGCTTATGCGCACGCCGCTTAAGCTAAGCAAGCTGGAGGCGGTATTCGTGACCCATCTGCACGGCGATCATATTTACGGCCTGCCAGGCCTGCTGAGCAGCCGCTCCTTTGACGGTGGCGTCACTCCAGTTGCTTTGATCGGGCCGCCGGGAATTAAACATTATATGGAGACGATATTCGCGGTCAGCGGCACTCAGCTTGATTATGAGCTGACGATTCACGAGCTTCCGGCTGAGCATGAAGGCAGCGTGTTCGATAACGGACTGGTATCGGTCGAAGCAAAGCCGCTTGAGCACCGGGTGACCTGCTTCGGCTATCGTCTGACGGAGCGGGATCAGCCGGGGAAGCTGGATGCTGTAAAGCTCAGGGAGCTGGGCGTTCAGCCGGGCCCTGTCTATGGGCAGTTAAAAAACGGGCAGGCCGTCACGCTGCCGGATGGAAGGCTGATTCGTCCGGAAGAGGTGACCGGTGCACATTTGCCGGGCCGAATCGTGACGATTCTAGGAGATACAAAGCCGTGCGGTAATGCGGTGAAGCTTGCCGAAAACGCAAGCCTGCTGGTGCACGAGGCAACTTTTGCCGCAGGGCTGGAGGAAAAGGCGCATGAATTCGGTCACAGCACGACCCATGAGGCGGCGGCTGCGGCGGCTGCAGCTAAAGTCGGGCGTTTGGTGATGACGCATTTCAGCGGCCGGTACGGCAGCGAGGACCTTGCCATGCTGGAGCGGGAGGCTGCGAGCCGGTTTGAAGAAGTAACGGCCGCTGCCGACTTGATGATGATCGAAATTACGCGGGAAACCACGAAGTAGTGAACGAAAACGCGGCATGCGCATGCCGCGTTTTTTTGATTTTGCGGATGATAAATGAATTGCAGACCGAACATGTATTCTGTAGAATGAAAGAGAGGAACGTGGATTGGAGGGGGAGGACAATGAACCGGTTTACGGGTAAAACCTCCGGACTTGCGGAATGGCTGGAGTATTTGAAGGCTGATCCCGAGATTATGAATAACGTCACGCACTGGCGGACTATTCCGCCGCGGGAAGCAATGGCCGTCCCGCTGCCTGACGGACTGCACCCGGCTTGGAAGGAAGCGCTGCATTCAAGAGGAATCAGCGAATTATATACGCATCAAGCGGCGGCTTACCGCGCGGCGCGTGAAGGGAATCACGTCGTTGCTGTGACGCCTACGGCCTCCGGGAAGACGCTTTGCTATAATTTGCCCGTTATGCAATCGCTGCTGGAGAACGAAGAGGGGCGCGCCCTTTATTTGTTCCCGACCAAGGCGCTCGCACAGGACCAGGTGGCCGAGCTGCAGGCGCTAGCCGATTTGATGGACGCGGGAATCAAGACCCATACGTATGACGGAGACACGCCGCCTACGGTTAGAACGGCGATCAGAAATGCGGGGCATATCGTCGTTACGAATCCCGATATGCTTCATTCCGCCATTTTGCCGCATCATACGAAGTGGGTCAAGCTGTTTGAGAATATTAAGTTTATCGTGATCGATGAGGTGCATGCTTACCGGGGGGTGTTCGGGAGCCATGTCGCCAACGTCATCCGCCGGCTGAAGCGCATTTGCCGGTTTTACGGCTCGAAGCCGCAATTCATTTGCGCTTCAGCGACCATCGATAATCCCCGGGAGCATGCGGAAAGGCTGATCGGCGAAAAGGTTGCGCTGGTCGATAACAACGGCGCGCCGATGGGAGAGAAGCATTTCGTTTTTTATAATCCGCCCGTCGTCAACAAGCAGCTGGGAATTCGCAGAAGCAGCGTGCTCGAGACGAGAAAGCTGGCCGCCATGCTTCTGAAGCAGGGAGTGCAGACGATCGTGTTTGCAAGGAGCAGAGTGCGGGTAGAGCTTCTGCTTACCTATTTGCAGGAGCTTAACCGCGATAAGGTGAATGACAAGACGATCCGCGGCTACCGCGGCGGATACTTGCCGAAGCTGCGCCGCGAAATCGAGCGGGGACTCAGAAGCGGAGAAATCCGAGGCGTCGTCAGCACAAACGCGCTTGAGCTCGGTATCGACATCGGCCAACTGCAGGCATGCGTCCTGAACGGTTATCCGGGAACGATCGCGAGCACGTGGCAGCAGTCCGGAAGGGCGGGGAGGCGACAGGAGAGCTCGGTCACCTTTATGGTGGCAAGCAGCAATCCGCTTGACCAATATATGATTCAAAATCCGGATTTCTTCTTTAACCGGCCGCCCGAGCGGGCACTGATTCACCCTGACAATCTCCTCGTCTTGATCGATCATGTCAAATGCGCCGCCTACGAGCTTCCTTTCGAGCAAGGAGAGCAATTCGGGTCCGAGCCGCTGGAGGACATGATGGAATTTCTCGTCGAGGAGAAGGTCCTTCACCGGGCCGGAGGAAGATGGTATTGGATGGAGCAATCCTTTCCCGCCCATAACATTTCGCTCCGGACGGCCGCACAGGAAAACTTCGTCATTATCGACCTGACAAACGGCAGCCGCGTGCTTGGCGAGGTCGACCGCTTCGGCGCACCGACGCTGATCCATGAGGAAGCGATCTACCTGCACGAGGGCGTACAGTACCAGGTGGAAAAGCTGGATTACCCGGAAAAGAAAGCTTACGTGCGTGAAGTTAGCGTCGATTATTACACCGATGCGAATCTTGCCGTGGAGCTGAAGGTGCTCCATGTCGACAAGGAACGGGAATCCGGCGAAATTGTCAGGCAGTACGGCGAGCTGACCGTTAACGCAAAACCGACGATTTTCAAAAAAATAAAGCTTCGGACCCATGAGAATATCGGCTCAGGCCCGATTCACCTGCCGGAGGAAGAACTGCATACAAGCGGGTATTGGTTCTCGTTCAGCGAAGAAGCCGCCGCGCGAAAGAGCAAAAACGAAATGCAGTTCGCGCTGCTCGGCATTGCAAACGTCCTTGTTCATATCGCGCCGTTGTATCTGATGTGCGATCCGTTTGACATCCGCGTCGTCCCGCAGGTTAAGGCGGTCCATACTCAAAAGCCGACTATCTACTTTTATGACAGGTATCCCGGGGGGATCGGACTCAGCGAGCGTTTGTTCGAGGTGCATGACGAGCTGCTCCAGCAGGCGAAATCGCATATCCGGTCCTGCAGCTGCCTTAGCGGCTGTCCGGCTTGCGTCGGGCCGATCGAGGAGGTCGGTCTGCTCGGAAAGCAGCAGGCTCTAGAGCTGCTTAAAGAAGCGGAGGGAGTGCGATGAGCGGCTTAAGGGACAGGATGAACCGTCTGCGGGGCGAAGCTTCAGCCAAGGATACTCCGCCGGTTCAAAACCTTTCAGCAGTTGAAGAGCCTGCAATGGAAATCGCGGAGTCCGAAAGGCTGTCCCCCGATTGGGAAGAGATCGGCGTGAAGCTTCACGTTCATGAGATAGGAAGCTTCCTGATCCGCAAAACCGTCTATCAGGCCGATCATTATCACGGCTTGCATGCGCTGGGCGAGCTCGACGCCGCTTCAGCGGGCTTGGCCTCTTTTCACCCCGGTGCACCGAATGGAGCAGCTTCAGAGCGGATTTTATTCCTTGATCTGGAGACGACCGGACTTGGTGTAGGGGCGGGAAATGTGCCTTTCATGATCGGTATCGGATATGTGAAGAACGGTCAATACGTCATTGAACAGACGATTATTCGGCATCCGGCCGAAGAAAGAGCGATGCTCGCTTATTTAACGGAAAAGCTCACAGACTTTGAATACCTGGCGACCTATAACGGCAAAACCTTCGACTGGCCGCTTGTCCAAAGCAGGCTCATTATGAACGGGCTCGGCCGCAACATTTGGGAGCCCAAGCATCTTGACTTTCTCCATCCTGCCCGCTCAATTTGGCGCAACACACTCGCCTCCTGCAGACTCAGTCACGTCGAGGAGGAGAGGCTTGGCATTCGCCGCGAGGACGACGTGCCGGGCTCCTTGGCGCCGCAGCTTTATTTTCAATTTTTGGCGGACGGCAATCCGGCACCGCTTGAAGGCGTATTCCGTCACAACGAAACGGATATGCTGTCGCTTGCCTGCCTGGCGATCCGGTTCGGGCATTTATTAAACGGCACGATCAGCAGTTACATTCCGCTGCCTGAAGAGCCCGAAGAGCTGGTTCGGACGGGAATTTGGCTGGAGAAAATGGGCAGATATGAGCTGACCGGAAACCTGTACCATTTAGCGGAAAATTCGGAAGCGGCAAAGCCGTCGACGCTGCTGATGCTGGCCGCCCGGGACAAGAAAGCTGGAAATTGGAATCGGGCTGTGTTATTGTGGCAGAAGGCCGTTTTGCGCTCGAATCAGCATTTCGGCGCTTCTGCGCTGGAAGCGAGCATTGAGCTCGCCATGTATTACGAACATAAGCTTAAGGATTACGGGGCGGCGCTGGCCTATGCCAGCACGGCGTTCGAGCATATTCAGCAATCCTCAAGGCTCACCCGTTTGGACTCGAAGAAACGGTCCGAGCTGGATGCGCTTAGAAACCGGATGGCCCGGTTAAACCGCAAGCGGGAAAAGCAGCTTTTATAAGGTAATCGTAAAGCTGTTCACATAATATTTACGTCAGATTAGAGCGCAGGGGAGATGCAGCAATGTCGATACAATTGCCCGCGATGCGCGGTTTGCTTATTGATTTGGACGGCACGCTTTACCATGGTACGAAACGGATCGAGGGTGCCGATACTCTAATTACTTATTTGCGGGAAACGGAGCTGCCGTTTCGGTTCGTGACGAATAATTCCTCCGCCACGCCTGAAGAGGTTGCGAAGCGGCTTGCCGATATGGGCATTTCCGCAGAGCCGGCAGAGGTATGCACCTCTGCGCAGGCGGCCTCCGGATACATTGCGGGGAAGCGCCCCGGCGCATCCGTATTTGCGATAGGCGAGAAAGGGCTGCTGGAAGCCGTGCGGGGTGCAGGCCTCACACTGACGGAGGAGAAGCCGGATTTTGTCCTGCAGGGAATAGACCGGTTCTTCACTTACGAGCGATTGGCCAAGGCTGTCCGTCATATTCATGAGGGTGCGGCATACGTATTGACTAATCCGGATTTGCTGCTGCCATCGACAGACGGTCTTATTCCGGGGGCGGGCTCAATCGGGGCCATGTTGACTGCGGCGGGAGGCAAGGAGCCCGTTCTGATCGGCAAACCTTCGCAAATTTTAATGGATTACTCGTTAAAAAGCATCGGACTTACAGCCGGCGAGACTTGGGTCGTCGGGGACAATATGGCAACGGACATTGCCTTCGGCAAATCCGCCGGCTGCGGAACGGTTCTTGTCTTAACGGGTCTGACCACCTTGAAGAATATAGATAACTATATGAAGCAAGCCGGCTGCGAACCGGATATGATATGTCATCAATTAGACGAGCTGCGTTCCTATATTTCCGATCGCAGAGGAATATAGGCGGAACGAACCGGGAGCTAGAGGAAGGAAGAATTATTTCATGCAGGAACTACCTGAACTGGACCATTACCGGAATTTATTGGCGGACAATTTTTCCGGTGCACAAATAACCGCAATCGATATCAGGAATGAAAAAGCGTTCCAAGTCAGCGAAGAAACAATAACGAGGGAGCTAATCGGTTCCATCGTATGGTATATTGAACGCCGTTCCAAATATTTGCTGTTTCATCTGGATAACGGCAGACGTCTTCGCCTTTCATTGCATCAAGGCGCCTACCTTTACAGCGGCAGCGAGGAGGAGCGGCCGGGTAAAGCTGCGCAGGTCCAAATCCGTTTTGGAAGCCGGATCTTGTATTTTATCGGGCTTCGGCTAAACGATCTGCAGCTTCTCTCGGCCAGGGAGGTTGAAGAGCAGCTGGCCACCCATAGTCCCGATCCGTTCCATAAGCAATTAACACTGGACCGATTCATCGAACGTTTCGCCAGAAAACGCGGGCCGATCAAATCGGCATTGATGGATCAGTCGGTCATTACGGGCATCGGAACCGTCTATTCGGATGAGATTTGTTATTCCGCCGCCGTCCGGCCCGATACAAAAATTCCCGATCTGAGCCGTGAGCAATGGGAAGGATTGTATAATTCGGTGCATAAAATATTAAAGGAAGCGGTTTCATTTGGCGGTACGGGTGAGCATCCCTTCAGCGCAGACGATACGGTGACCGGAGGGTATGCTGCTCGGCTTCATGTGTATAACCGCGAAGGCCAGACATGCTCCGAATCGGGCGCAGTGGTCGAGAAAATCGATGTGTCGGGACGTGCTGCATATTACTGTCCGGAATATCAGAAGAGCTGATGAAATGAATGCGCCGGAGCGGTCCGGCGGCGGAAATGCCAGCCCGATTAACGGCTGCAAGACATGTGTCATTGGGACCTG
Source organism: Paenibacillus vietnamensis (assembly GCF_020169515.1). Lineage (GTDB taxonomy): Bacteria > Bacillota > Bacilli > Paenibacillales > Paenibacillaceae > Pristimantibacillus > Pristimantibacillus vietnamensis. Next base: position 14,845 of record NZ_JAHMHW010000019.1, read on the forward strand.
AGCAGTTGCCTTTGAATCTTACTAATGAACGGGGGATTCTGGATGATTCATGTTTATTTGGATGATTACCGCGACTGTCCGAGAGGATTCGTATTAGCGAGCAATGCGGAGGAATGCAAGCAGCTGATTGATCACGAGAAGGTGGATATTTTATCCCTGGATTTCGATCTTGGCTGGGCTCAGCCGACCGGCTACGAGGTCGTCAGACATATCGTAGAAACCGGCCGCTACCCGGAACGTATTTATTTCCATACATCGAGCTACTCCGGCCGGATTCAAATGTATCATACTTTGGCAGCAAACGCACCGGAAAGTACAAAGTTGTTTAACGGTCCGATGCCTGACTCCTTGTTAATGGAGATAGCCAATCATTCATAACCATGTATGTTAGTGTTATAATAGATCGACCTTATATACTTTAAATTGAAAGAGGCATTGAATAGTGAGTCAATGGATTGGAACGGCTAATCAGCAATATGCGCCATATGCAATGGAGGAGCTGCGGAGGCTGCTCGAAGGAGCGGGATTCACGCAGCTGGCCCCCGGAGAAGTGTTTTTAATGAATAGCCCTCTTGGCCGGGAGGAAACGCTTCAGACCATTCACCGGAACGAACCGATATTTTTGCGGCATGTGCAGCCCGTCGACCGTACGATCGAAATTGAGGGGAATGCCTCCGATTTGGAACGGTTATCGGACATGGTCAGGCATGCGGTGCTGACGTTCGAGTATAAACGGACGGCGGTGCATGTGCGGAGAACTTCAAAGACGGCATTCGTTTATTCGGCCGCCGATACGAAAGCCGTACTCGATGCCGTCCTTGAAGAGATAGACGCAGAACCCGTCGTTCAGGATCCGGAAGTCATAATCGCGATTTACGCGGCTGACAAAGAGCTGTATATCGGCTTCGGCACGCCGCGGGACATGCTGTCCGATTGGCCGGGCGGCTCCGTCCGCTTTCAGCGCGAGGAAGGGCAAATATCGCGGGCCAAATTCAAGCTGCTCGAGGCGGAGAGGACCTTCGGTCTTCAATATGCGAAGCATCAGCAGGCGCTCGACATCGGCGCGGCGCCGGGTGGATGGACCTCATTGCTGCTGGAGCGGGGACTGAGGGTAACGGCCGTCGATCCGGCGGAGCTTCATCCTTCTTTATTCGCTTACCCTACTCTGACTTATTTGAAAAGCAATGCATCCGACGCTAAGCTGAAGGATGATACTTACGATCTGCTCGTCTGCGATATGAGCTGGAGTCCGATGCAGATGTGCAGACTGATTCTCGATCTGGAGTCGGCTTTGAAAAAAGGCGCAACGGCGATCATTACCGTAAAGCTCATGCACCGCAAGCCACTGCAAACGATACGGGACGTCGTATCCAGGCTTTCTACGGAGTTTGTGCTTCAAAAAGCCAAGCAGCTCTTCCATAACCGCGAAGAAATTACGCTGCATCTAACGAAAAAATAACCCCCAGAGCGGCCTTCTCCGAAGGGCGCTCTTCATTTTCGACATCTAGTGAAGCATGACGGAGGCGATACCAAGTGTTCGACCTGAAAACGCTTTATATGAACCTGCGAATCAAGCACAAAATGTTTGTCCTGATCTCGGTTATTATGATCGTCCTCGCCGTGCTCGGATTCACCGTACAGCAGTATGCTTTCGATATCTATGATCGGGAAATTTATAAGCAATCGTCGAAAGCGCTCACCTTATCCACGACCAATATCGAGAACGAGCTTAAAAAAATGGAGAAGCTCACGTACATGATTGCAACGGATCCCACCATTCAAAGCCAGATGCGCTCGATCAAAAGCGAATTGTCCGAATATGACGATTATGTGGTCAGACAAACCGTGCTCGAGAGGATGGTCAATATCGGCGCCCTCGATAAATACGTCATGTCCGCACAGCTCTATGATGTCCAGAACAATGGATATACCGTAGGCTACAATCCGATTACGTTAAGCCATACCCGTCTTTTCGATATTATGAAGCTTACGGCTGCCAACAAAGGAGGGAACACCTGGATCCCGCCCGACAACACCGGCAGCTCATTGATCGCCGCCCGTGAGGTTCGTTCCTTCGCCCAGCTGCAGCTGGATTATATCGGTACGCTTCTCATCCGCATCGACATGAATAAGCTGTTCAGCGATTTCGCCAAAGGAATGAACAGCAATGATGCCAAGCTCATTATTATGCAGGGGAAAGAGGAACTGTACGCGGAAATTCCCGATTTTACGGTCGATCAGCTGGCTCAGTTTACTGGTGATGAAGGTTATAAAATTTTAAATTCCAACGGCAAAAAGTACTTTGTGACTTACATGGCATCCGAAAATACCGATTGGACCTATTTCACGCTTATTCCGTTCGACGATATTTTCGAGAGGATCGTCAGGGTGAAAAATACGATTTTGCTGATTGCAGCAATTTTGTTTATTGCGATTATTATTATCGCTGTCGGGTTCGCCAACAGTATCACCGATCCGATCGAGCGTCTGAATGCGAAAATGAAGAGGGTACAACTCGGTCATTTCGATTATGTGGACGAGCCTCATTCCGGAGCGTTGGCTATGGATGAAGCGGGGCAAATGCATCGTAATTTCAGGATTATGGTCGAGAGGATCAATGAGCTAATCCAGGAAAACTATGTCAAGCAGCTCACGATTCGCGACACGGAATTCAAAGCGCTGCAGGCGCAGATCAATCCGCATTTTCTTTACAACACGCTAGAATCGATCAACTGGATGGCCAAGCTGAGCAAGCAAACGAACATTTCGCAAATGGTCGAAGCGCTGGGATCACTGCTTCGCACGTCGATCAATCTGAAGGAACCGATTATTCCGCTCGGCAAAGAGCTGGATATCATCAACCATTACGTGACTATCCAGAAATACCGCTTTGAGGAACGGCTTGATTTTCAAACGGATGTTCCGGACAAGCTGCAAGCCTGCGGCATTCCCAAGCTGTCTCTGCAGCCGCTCGTCGAGAATGCGGTCAATTACGGGCTTGAGCAAATGATCGACACCTGCAGGATTAAGATTCACGCCTATGATGAAGACGGTCACCTATTCGTAACGGTAGAGGACAACGGACCGGGAATGGAGCCTCAATTCGTTTCCCAATTGTTAAACGGGCAGGTCAAAACGAAGGGCTCCGGACTCGGACTGAAAAACATCGAGGAACGCATCAAGCTTCTGTATGGCGAAGCTTACGGACTGACCGTGGAAAGCGAACCAAACGGAGGCACGAAGGTCACTTTGATGCTTCCTTATGAAATGAGGGATAACCATGTATAAGGTACTGCTGGTCGATGACGAACGAATTATTGTGGAAGGAATATCGTTAACCGTAGATTGGCAGGCGTACAGTACCGAGCTGATCGGTACGGCACGGAACGGGATCGAGGCTTTGTCCTTCATAGAGACGCATATGCCCGACATCGTTATTTCCGATATTAAAATGCCCGGAATGAACGGCTTGCAGCTGGTGGAAAAGGTGTATGAGCAGTATCCGCATATCGCGTTTATTTTGTTGTCCGGCTTCAGCGAATTCGATTATGCACGGACGGCGATGCAGTTCGGCGTCAAACATTATTTGCTCAAGCCGTGCAACGAAAACGCCATAACACAGGCGTTAACCGAAGTGATTGAGGAACTTGAAAAGCATCATTCCCAGGAAACGTTTATGCAAAATATACAGAAGGAGCTGTCTAAGGTGCTCCCCCATGCGAAGGAGCAGTTTTTGAAGGAGCTTGTGACGAACAAAACGTACGGGCAGCGCGAATGGGATGATTACGGCCGGCTGTTCCGTCTTTCTCTGGAGAACGGTAATGTGCAGCTCCTCCTGTTTCAAATCGAAGGGGAATACGAATTTGAGCATTTGTTCGCCGTCAAAAACATCGCGCAGGACGTTCTCGGAAACGAGGTCGTACTCCTTAGCACAACGATCGGTAAGCATGTTCTGCTGCTCATCAAGGCAACGGAAGAAGCGGAGCCGTTGTTCCGGAAGCTTCAACAGATCAAGCAAACGTTCACGTCGTATTACAAGCTTGACACCACGGTTGCGGTCAGCGGAAGCGGCCAGATCGTCGAAGCGCGCAAAATGTACAGAGAGACGCTGGAATGTCTCAATTACCAGTTTTATTTAGGGGAAGGCAGCATCATTACGAAGAAGGACATCGAGCAAGAAGACGACGGTTCTCCGAAGCCTTTTATTTATGACGAAGAGCCCTTATGTATGCATGTAAAGTCCGGAGACTGGGATTTTGTTAAAGCGGAGCTTGGCCACTATTTTTCGCTGATCGCCGAAAGCAGAATGGACACCTATTTGTCCAAGTCCTATGTTATTCCGCTCTATATTTCAATCGTTAGGCAGAGCAATCCCGAGCGGATTAACGATTATTTGCAGAAAATCGCCAGTTTCGACCAATTATCGACACTCCGTTCGATCGAGCAGTTCGTGACGGAAAACGCGGAACGAATCTGCATGGACAATTATCAGTCTCATACGAAAAAGCATTCGTTCATCATTCATAAAATGATTGAAGTTATTGAGGAACAGATCGCCAACCCGGAGCTGTCACTGAACTGGGTCGCCAGCGAAATTCTGTACATGAACGCCGATTACCTGGGCAAACTGTTCAAGAAGGAGACCGGCGAGAAGTTTTCCAACTATGTTGTCCGGCTCCGGATGGAACGGGCGATCGAGGAAATCGAAAAAACGGGCGACGTGAAGGTTTTTGAGCTTGCGGAGAAACTGGGCTTCGGCGACAATCCTCAATATTTCAGTCAAGTATTTAAAAAGTATACCGGATTTACTCCATCGGAATATATGAGGTCGCCATAATGGCGATCTCTGTTTTTTTAACAAAGAAAGCGGTTTTTTAAATTCCGATGATTCGACAAAAATCCTATAATGAATCATGTAAACAACATTTAAGAGTCTGGAAGGGGCGTAACACAAATGAAAGCACCTAAAAAAATGCTTTTGACGCTTATGACTGCAGCTATGGTGCTCGTAAGCGCTTGCGGAGGCAATAACGCAGGAAATAACGCAACCAATAATCCCGGCACGGAAAACGGCGGCTCTGGCGAAGCGAAGCCGGTCACGCTGCGCATCGCTTGGTGGGGCGGGCAGCCTCGTCACGATTACACGATGAAAGTCATCGAAATGTACAAAGAGAAAAACCCGAATGTAAAAATCGAAATGGAATACGCAAACTATGACGATTACTGGAAGAAGCTTGCGCCGCAGGCGGCAGCAAACGAGCTTCCGGATATCATTCAAATCGATACGCAAAACTTCTCGCAATACGCCGGCCGCAATCAGCTGGCTGACCTGACGCCTTATATCGGCAAAGAAATCGACGTTACCGATATCAGCCAAAACGCGATTGACGGCGGCAAATTGGGCGACGGCCTGTACGGCTTTAATCTCGGTGTTAACGCCCTCGGCTTCAACTACGATCCGGCGCTTCTGAAAAAAGCCGGCATCGAATCCATCCCTGAAAACTTTACTTGGGATGACTACGTAGCGATGGCGAAAAAAGCGAAAGAAGCCGGCTTGTTCTTCGATAGCGGCATGCGTGCGGAAGTCTTCTTCGCTTACTACCTCCGTACATTTGACAAAACGTTGTTTAACGCAGAAGGTACAGGACTTGGTTATGAGGACGACAAAATGTTCGTCGATTTCTTCAGCATGCTGGCTAATCTGGTGAAAGACGGAGCGGTACCTTCTCCTGACGTGCTTGCTCAAATCAAAGGCGCGGAAGACAGCCATCTTGTTTTGAATCAAGGTATCGGCGTATGGCAATGGTCGAATCAATATGTAGGCTTGCAGCAGGTTGCAAACCGTCCGATGGCTCTGGCTCCAATGCCTGGTCCGAACATGGAGAAAGGTTTGTTCCTGAAGCCGAGCATGTTCTTCTCGGTCTCCGAGAACTCGAAAGCAAAAGAAGAAGCGGCTAAATTCATCAACTTCTTCGTCAACGACATCGAAGCGAACAAGCTGATCCTCGGCGACCGCGGCGTACCGGTTTCTTCAAAAGTAAAAGATGCTCTTAAAGAAGTATCAACGGAAGCGCAAGTTCAGGTTTATGATTATGTCGCTTGGGCTGAAGAGCACAGCACACCAATGGATCCGGCTGATCCGATCGGTTCCGCCGAAGTATTCAAATCGTTGACAAGCCTTGCAGAGCAAATGAACTACGGCAAAATTTCGCCAGAAGAAGCAGCTAAGAAATTTAGAGACGAAGCAACCGCCATTCTTAAGAAAAACAAGTAATCGGGAATAACGCAAACGCGGTGGCCGTTCGCAGATCGGCCATCGCACTTCCTAAGTGGCATGTTAGACTTCGTTATAGGAGTTGGATAAGATGAAATCGTCTTTACTCAAAAACAACCTTATCGGCTATACGTTTATCGGTCCTTTTGTAATCGGGTTTTTGATCTTTACATTAATTCCCGCAGTAGCTTCGTTATATTTTTCGGTAACGGATTATGATCTGTTATCTACGCCTTCCTTTATCGGTTTAGAAAACTATACATCAATGTTCACAGACGATTCGAAATTTTATGCTTCTCTAAAAGTAACCTTTCTGTACGTTTTCATCGGAGTACCGCTCCGACTGGCATTCGCTTTGTTCGTTGCCATGATTCTTAACACAGCTTCGAAAGCAATCGGGTTGTATCGGACGGTTTATTATCTTCCTTCCATTATCGGCGGCAGCGTCGCGGTATCGATCATGTGGCGTAACCTGTTTGGAGACGAAGGGGTAATCAACCATTTCCTGAACGCACTCGGTTTAGATAGCGTGAGATGGTTTGCGGAACCTGCTGCAGCTCTTTGGATGCTCATTACCTTGTCGGTATGGCAGTTCGGTTCGTCGATGCTAATTTTCCTGGCCGGCTTAAAAAATATTCCTCCTGAGCTTTATGAAGCGTCTAATGTAGACGGCGCCGGTCCGGTTACCCGGTTTTTCAAAATTACGATTCCAATGCTTAGCCCGATCATTTTGTTCAATACGATCATGCAAACAATCGGCGCTTTCATGACCTTCGTGCCTGCGTACATTATTTCGAAAGGCGAAGGCGGTCCGCTCGACGGTACACTGCTTTACTCGCTTTATCTGTTCCGCCAAGCGTTTGTTTATTTCGATATGGGCTACGCATCCGCGATGGCTTGGGTTATGCTGATCATTATCGCGATTTTGACGGCCATTCTTTTTGCCACTTCAAAAAAATGGGTTCATTACGAATCGAAAGGTGGGCACTAATATGACTCTCAAAAAGCTGAAATGGCCCATCTACCACATTTTTGTAGGCGCGATGGCCCTGGTTATGATTTATCCGCTCTTGTGGCTGCTTATGAGCTCTTTTAAACAAAGCAATCTCATCTTTGCAACAGCCGACTCGCTCATTCCGCAGCCCTGGATTTGGGAAAACTACAAAATCGGCTGGATCGGCATCGCCGGTCAATCGTTCGGCACCTTTATTATGAACTCGCTTGAAATCGTCGTGCTGTCGACGATCGGCGCCGTACTTTCGTCAGCTTTTATCGCTTTCGGCTTTGCGAGGTTAAATTTTGTAGGTAAAACGTTCTGGTTTGGTGTTATGATGGTGACGCTTATGCTGCCGCATGATGTCGTGCTTGTCCCTCAATACATTTTGTTTGCCAAAATCGATTGGTTAAACTCGATCAAACCGATCGTTATTCCGCAATACTTCGGCATTCCGTTCTTTATTTTCTTGCTCATCCAGTTCATCCGGACGATTCCTAACGAGATGGACGAAGCGGCAACGATTGACGGTTGCGGCAAGTTCCGTTTGTTCTTCCGCATTATTTTGCCGCTTGTCGTGCCTGCCCTGGCAACAGCTTCAATCTTCTCCTTCTACTGGCGCTGGGAGGATCTGCTCGGTCCCGTTCTATACTTGAACCGGCCTAGCTTGTATCCGGTGTCCATGGGGCTCAAAATGTTCCTGGACAGCGATACGGTGTCCAACTGGGGTGCGATGTTCGCGATGTCAATCGTCAGCTTGCTTCCGGTTATGGCTATCTTTTTCGCCTTCCAGAAATATATCGTGGAAGGGATCAGCACAAGCGGTTTAAAATAGTTGCTTGTCTGCTTTGGATATGCTACCGTATAGATATTCAAATCGCAAACGGGAAAGCATCCCGGCGAGTCTTGCCAATGGCAAGCGTCGTCGGGATGCTTTTTTTTCGTGCTAGGAAGGGGATGTATTAGCAGTGAGCAGAAGCTTCATACCGGCGGATTTCATAAAAACAGGGGATGTCATCGGGGGCCGTTACCGGATCGCGGGGACGATCGGAAGCGGAGGGATGGGCGTCGTCTACGCCGCTCATGATTTGAACCTTGGCCATATGCTGAGAGCGGTCAAGGTGACGGCAGGCTTTCAACAGAATAACGGCCAATACCCGGAGGAGGCAGCGATGCTGATGAAGCTGAACCATCCTCATTTGCCTCAAATTATTGACTGCTTCGAATTAAGCTTGCCGGGCGCAGGGGCGCTTGTTATGGATTATTTTGACGGTCAAACGCTCAAAGCCTGCCTGGACTCAGGAAATAGGAGCTTTTCTTACGCTTTTATTTTGCATATCGCGCTGCAGCTTTGCTCTGCTCTTAAATATTTGCACGCACAAAAGCCGCCGATCGTACACCGGGATTTAAAGCCGTCCAACATTATGCTTGACCGCTCCGGCAACGCGAAGCTCATTGATTTCGGCATCTCCGGGCATTACGGTTCGGAAGGTCAGCAGCAGACCGAACAGCTTGGCACGGCCGGCTTCGCAGCCCCCGAGCAAAATAACGGCGGTCAAACCGATGTCCGAACGGATATTTACGGCTTGGGTGCCGTCCTCTGTTCAATGGCGGTCGGAAGCTCCGCCTTTTTTCCTCACATGAGCATTAAGGGAGGAAAAATTCCGTTCGGCCTGATTCGCGGTAGCGTTCCACGCGCTTTTATTTCCCTGCTGGAAAATATGCTGCAGCCGGATCCGTCCGGGCGCTGTCAGTCGATGGAAGAGGTTGAGCTTAAGCTGCAGAGGCTGCGGAGCCAACACGTGGGTGTCCCTGATTTTAATGCGGCTGAAGAAGCTTCAGCCTTTCGCGGCCGGCAAAGGACAACGATTAGCGTTTTATCGCTCACACCCGGAGCAGGCGCGACTTTTCTGACGCTTGCCCTCGCGCAATGCCTGGCCGATCCGCATAGGCCGGTCACTGCGGTCGAATATGATGAGCTTGCGCCTGAATGGCACGCGCTGCTTTCGCGTCCGGGGCGACCGGATCGGCCGTCCGGCTTACGTCCATACCCGCTTGATGAGCGGTATATGCTAGGCGATCATTCGAGTGACGGGCTGATCTGGCTGTCCCTTCGCCCTGGAAATCATTTGTTGGCGAAGCGCCTGAAGCAAACCTTTGACCGGCTGATGGGACAGCTTCCAACTCCCGTTACGCTCCTGGACCTGTCCGGCAGCTGGCGCAGCGTGCAGGCCGCCGAGCCGATGATGGCATCCCGCTACGTGCTGGCGGTTGCAGACCCGTCCGCCTACAAATGGCAGGCGGAAGAGCTGCTGCAGCTTCAGCACCTGGATGAGAAATTGCGTAGCCGCGGCGGCGCCTTGCTATGGATTGCGAACAAAGACACGGAATTTCGGGGGCGAAGCGAATGGCTTTCGATGTTTCCTTCTCCGCCGGCAGCGGTTATACCGGGGCTGCCAAGTCATTTAATCGTGCAGGCCAATTGGGAAGGGCGGCTGCCTTTCGAGGATATGAGGCTGAAAGATCGGCTGAGCAAGGCGCTCCGCCCTTTGATGAAACGGATCGGCCGCGAAAGAAGCGCATCCGCACAGTAATTGTGGTACAATAAGACGGGCTCAGCCTTCGGGCTGGCGCACTTATTTTATAGGCATTCCAGGATTGGAGATACGGGAAATGAGCTTGTTGACGGTTGAGCAATTATCGCATACATTCGGCGACCGGGTTTTATTTAAAAACGTTAATTTCCGTCTGATGGCCGGCGAGCGCGTCGGTCTGGTCGGAGCGAACGGGACCGGCAAATCGACGCTGATGAATATTATGACAGGCAAGCAGCTGAAGGATGAGGGCAAGGTGGAATGGACGCCTCGCGTCCGATATGGCTATTTGGACCAGCATACGAAGCTGGAAGCCGGAAAAACGATCAGAGACGTCCTGAAGGAAGCTTTCGCGCCACTACTCGTACTGGAGCGGGAGCTGGGCGATATCGCCATGCAGATGGGCGATGCCGATCCCGAGATACTGGAGCTTTTGCTGGTGCGAATGGGCGAAATTCAGGAAGAGCTGGAGATCGGCGATTTTTATTTGATTGACGTGAAGGTGGAGGAGATGGCGAACGGCCTCGGTTTGAACGCCATCGGACTGGACCGCGACGTCACGTCGCTGAGCGGCGGACAGAGGACGAAGGTACTGCTGGCGAAGCTGCTGCTGGAGAAGCCGACCGTCCTATTGCTCGACGAGCCTACGAACTATTTAGACGAAGAGCATATTAACTGGCTGACGAATTATTTAAAAAACTATCCGTATGCCTTCGTTCTCATTTCGCACGAAACGGGATTTATGAATCAGGTGGTTAATGTCATTTATCATCTGGAATTTTCGAAGCTGACCCGGTATTCGGCAAATTACGAAAAGTTCGTCGAGATGGCCGACATGAACAAGGCGCAGCACCTGGAAGCGTATGAGAAGCAGCAGGATTATATCAAGAAGCAGGAGGATTTTATCCAGCGCAATAAAGCCAGAGCGTCGACCTCAGGCCGGGCCAAAAGCCGCGAGAAGCAGCTGGACCGCATCGAGCGCATCGACCGGCCGGAGGAGGCGGCAAAGCCGACCTTCAACTTCAAAGAATCGAGAACGAGCGGCAAAACCGTTTTTGAAGCCGAAGGGATGTCGATCGGCTACAGCAGGCCGCTGCTGCCGAAGATGGACGTGCTGATCGAGCGCGGCGACAAAATTGCGATCGTAGGCTGCAACGGTGTAGGCAAATCCACCTTGTTGAAAACGATATTGGGCGTCATTCCCCCTCTAGAGGGCAAATTGTACACCGGGGATTATTTGAGCCCAGCATATTTCGAGCAGGAGGTTAAGGCGCCGTCCATGACGCCGCTGGATGATGTATGGAACGAGTTTTCCTACATGAATCAGCACGAGGTGCGAGCCGCTTTGGCTCGGTGCGGGCTGAAGAACGAGCATATTACACGTTCGCTAAACCAGCTTAGCGGCGGCGAGCAGGCGAAGGTCAGGCTTTGCAAGCTAATGATGCGAGAGAGCAACTGGATTTTGTTCGACGAGCCGACGAACCATTTGGACATCGTTGCGAAGGCGGAGCTTCAGCGCGCCTTGAAGGCTTATAAAGGCACGGTCGTGCTCGTCTCGCACGAGCCGGAATTTTATGAGGATTGGGTGACGAAGATTTGGGATGTGGAAGCCTGGTCCTCCCGAGGCTAACATTTCCCGCGCAAGCCGGCCTGCGTTCCCGTAGGCCGGCTTGCTTGATTTTGCGATTAACCTTCATTATGATTAAAATGATTATCCGTTTTTATGACAACCGGAAGCAGGTGAACCTCTAAGATGAAAGAGCGAATTCTCGTTGTGGAAGACGAAGCGGGCATTTCCCGTATTTTGCAGCTGGAGCTGGAGCACGAAGGCTATACGGTCGGGACGGCTGCCGACGGACGCACGGGCTACGAAATGGCATCGACGGGCGAATGGCAGCTTGTGCTGCTCGACGTCATGCTCCCCGAAATGAGCGGAATCGAGGTGCTTAGGCTGCTGCGGCAGGCAGGCAATCCGGTCCCTATCATTCTATTAACAGCAAGAGATACCGTGCCGGACAAGGTCAGCGGGTTTGAGCACGGCGCGAACGACTATATAACCAAACCTTTTGCGATGGAGGAGCTGCTTGCAAGGGTTCGTAACATTTTGCGCATCTTCCAGCAGCATCCTAGAGAAGCGGAAGGCTCTGACATGATCAAGGTAGGCGATCTGACTATCGAGCTCAGAAGCCGAAAGGTGTTCCGCAAGGATATCCTGATCGAGCTGACGCCCCGCGAGTTCGAGCTGCTCGTTTATCTCGTGGAGAATAAAAACGATGAAAAATCGAGGGAAGATATTTTATCCGAGGTATGGGGCTACGATTTTATCGGGGAAACGAATCTCGTAGATGTTTATATCCGATATTTGCGGCAAAAGCTGGACAAGGGTTACCGTCATAAGCTTATTCATACGGTAAGAGGCGTCGGCTACATGATTAAGGAGCCCGATGCATGACGCTGCGCAAAAGATTCACTCTTTTTACGATTTTCTGGCTTATCTTTATTTTAATATTGTTTAATATTTTCGTTTATTTTTACGTGATCAAGATTACGACCGAAAGCGAAGAAGAAGTGATCGTCAATAAGGTCAATCTGATGCTTGAAAATCCTCGAATCCAAAGCGGCAGAGGGCTTAATACGCCTGAGCTGCTTAACGAGTATTACAATGTGAACGAAATGATCCGGATTATCGATCCGAACAACCGGGTTGTCAATATTACAGGAACAGATCCTCTGCTGCTTCAGCTGCCCGCAACCTTCGAGATACAGCACCATACGGGCATGATTACGAAGAGCGGAGAGCGGATCCTGTTCATGCGCGTACCTCTGTACGAGGGCAACCGGGTAATTGCGATGCTCGAGGTGAACCGGATTCTGGACGAGCTGGACAATTACCTGCAGGTTCTGGTGGCCGCGCTAAGCGTAACGAGCGCAGGCGCCATCCTGTTCGCCATATTCGGCACGTACTGGTTCACCTCAAGGCTGACCGCGCCGATCCAGCAGATGGTCAATACGATGCGGGAAATCGACCGGAGCGGGAAGCTGCGGCAAATCGAGCTGAGCACGAAGGAAGAGTCGGCGGAGCTGCTGCAGCTCGTCCGCGCCTTCAATCAGATGATCGAGCGGCTCGACCGTACATTTGCCAAGCAGAAGCAGTTTGTTGCCGACGCTTCGCATGAGCTGAAAACGCCGCTGACGGTTATCAGCAGCTACGCGGGCATGCTGAAGCGCTGGGGACGCGATGACGAAAGCTTGCGGGACGAAGCGATCGAGGCTATCGACAAGGAAGCGAACCGTCTGCAAAACTTAACGAAATCCATGCTCATGCTGGCGGAAGCGGAGCAAGAGGATTGGCTCCGCCAAGAGCTGTTCGATGTCGTACAGGTCGTTGACGAGCTCGCCACGATGCTGCAAACGACATTCGGGAGGCCGATCCGCGTAAAAGCGATGTCGAAGGTAGTACGGATGGTCGGCGACAAGGACAAAATCAGGCAGCTGCTTGTCATCCTGCTCGATAACGCCATCAAATACTCGAAGGAACCGATCGATATTACGATTTCGCTTACCAGACATATCGTGAAGATTGAGGTTAAGGATCGAGGGATCGGCATTCCGGAAAACGAGATCCCGCATTTGTTCGAACGCTTTTACCGCGTGGACGGGGCGAGAAGCCGGACGACGGGAGGCGTCGGCCTCGGCTTGTCGATCGCCAAACGGATCATTGATTTGCACGAAGGCAAGGTCGATGTGTTTAGCAAACCGGATTTGGGCACAACCATTACAATTCAGTTCAAGCAGCGGAAGTCGTAACTGACATGAGGGAGGAAGAAGCTATGAAATACCGGACGGCGGCGGTACAGTACCGTTTGGAGGATATCAGCTCGTTCGAGCAGTTTGCCGCTCAGGTGAGGCATTATGTCCGCAACGCTTCGGAATACGGCGTACAATTTCTGTTGTTTCCGGAATTTTTGACGACGCAGCTGCTGTCGATCGGCGATGAGCAAGGTGCCGCGCTTCCAATTGAACGATTGCCGGAATTTACGGCCGGCTACTTGGCCTTGTTCCAGTCGCTAGCAGCCGAGTACGGCATGTATATCGTGGGAGGCACTCATGTCATCGAGGTGGAAGACGGAAAAAGACGTAATGCCGCTCACTTGTTTCACCCGAACGGCCGCATAGACGTTCAGCATAAAATCCATCTCACGCCGACCGAAGTAAGCGAATGGAACATGTCTCCGGGCGAAGGGCTTGAGGTTTTCGAGACGGCATTCGGGAAAATCGCGATGCTCACCTGCTATGACATTGAATTTCCCGAAATCGTACGTATGGCCCGTGCCAAGGGAGCGGACGTTATTTTCTGTCCTTCCTGCACTGACGACCGTCACGGCTTTTACCGCGTGAGGTATTGCTGCCATGCAAGAGCGGTAGAGAATCAGGTCTATATCGTGACGACGGGAACGGTAGGGGCGCTGCGCAGCGTCGACTTCATGAGAGCGAACTTCGGACAAGCTGCGGTCATAACCCCGAACGATATTCCTTTTCCTCCGGCCGGCATCATGACCGAAGGGGTCTTTAACGACGATATGCTTGTTGTCGCGGATCTCGACCTGACGCTGCTGGAGGATGTGCGGGCAAGCGGATCGGTTACGACCTGGCGCGACCGCCGGACGGACTTGTACCCGGATTGGAGCTAATGTACAATCGGACTCGCGGCCCAGGGAGGCGATGAAAGCTCATGCATAAAGAGCTATATTTGTATGTGGAAGGCAAGCCGCGGAAAACCGTTATCCGCAATTACGACCAGCAGGATTTCGAGGCTTTAATCGATGTGCAGCGGGCCAGCTTCCCGCCGCCATTTCCGGAGGAGCTGCTTTGGAGCAAAGAACAGCTGCTCGAGCATGTGACCCGTTTCCCGGAAGGCGCTTTATGCGCCGAAGCGGACGGCAGGATCATCGGATCGATGACCGGGCTTATCGTCAGCATGGGGGATTACGGCGATGCGCACAGCTGGGAATCGATAACGGGAAACGGCTTTATCCGCAACCATAATCCGGCAGGCGAAACCTTGTATGTCGTTGACATTTGCGTTATTCCGGAGTACAGGAAGTCTGGAATCGGCAAGTGGCTTATGCAGGCGATGTACGATACGGTCGTATATTTGGGATTGGACAGGCTGCTCGGAGGCGGAAGAATGCCGGGCTACGAGGCTTATGCCGACGAGCTGAGCGCCGAGCAATATTTGGACAAGGTGGTAATGGGAGAGCTGAAGGATCCGGTTATCTCGTTTCTGCTGCGCTGCGGACGCATGCCGGTCACCGTCGCCCATCAATATTTGGAGGATGAGCAATCCCGCAATTGCGCCGTCATTATGGAATGGAGAAATCCGTTTAAATAAAGGAGCCTGATACATATATGTTAATTTATCACCGCATTACTTCGATTGATGATCCTTATTTCGGCTCGCTGCATCAGCTGCTTCAGACCATTTTTCCGTCTGAGGAGGTTTTGGCTTATGAGCTGTGGAAGGAGCCGCTTGAGGATCCTTCCATCCATGTTTATGCCGCTATTCATGAGGGAGAAGTCGTCGGGTCGACGGAATACCGCTATTATCCTTCCATGCGCGTTGCGATGACCGATTTTACGATCATCGGGAAGCCTTCGCTCGGCATCGGAAGGTTTCTGCTCCGCAACCGGGAGCGCGATTTGCAAAGGCTCGCCGCAGAATCGGGAACCGAACCGATCGGGATGTTCGCGGAGGTATACGACCCTTACCGGGCGGGCGGGCACGAATTTGGCGGCGTAACCCCAATGAGCCCGTACGTGCGGCGCGAGGTGTTGTCGCACATTGGCTACAAGAGGCTGAATCTGACCTACGTGCATCCTTCGTGGGACCATGAAGGACAGGCCGTATCCGAGCTGGATTTATGCTTTTTGCCAAAGGACGAGGAGATGGTTTCTCTTGATTCCTCGCTCGTCGCCGAGTTTCTCGAAACGTATTATGCCGCCTTGCCGAATAAGCCTGCGGAATGGCACGGCATGATGGGCCGGATCCGCGCGGCAAGTTCGATCGGGCTGCTGCCGTTATGACAAAACTGATTTTCAGGGGAACCGGGGATTCGATGGGTGTGCCGCGTGTTTACTGCGACTGTGAGGTTTGCGAAGAGGCGAGACGGACCGGCGTCAACAGGCGATTGCGTTCCTCGCTGCAAATCGAGGACCCGGATGCGGGGACGATATGGATCGACTGCGGGCCGGATTGGGGCTCGCAAATGGAAGCGGCCGCTATCCGGACCGTCGATTCGATGCTGATTACGCATGCGCATTTCGATCATATTGGAGGTTTGGTTGAGTGGGCCGACGCCTGCCGCTGGCGGAAGGAACGGGGTAGCGCCTATGCTCCCTCTGAAGTCATTCGGGACGTATTGGCCCGCTTTCCATGGCTGAGCGGCCACATTGATTTTCAGTCCTTCGATCAGCCGATCGTCATTGGCAAGTGGAAGGTATCGAGCTGGCGCGTCAACCACGGCAAGAACGGATACGCTTATGCCTTCCGTTTCGAGCATATCCGCAGCGGTTACAAATGGGCGTACTGCTCCGATTCGATAGGCTTAACGGAGCAGCAGCAGGAGCCTTTGTACGGCTTGGATCTTCTCGTATTCGGAACGAGCTTCTACAAGGAGCCGTACGCTTATGAGACAAGGTCCGTCTACGACGTGACGGAGGCTGTCGAGCTTACGCGTACATGGGGAGTAAAGCGCACTTTGCTTACGCATATGTCCCACGACATTGATTTGCAGAGGGATTATGAGCTGCCTCCGGAAATATCGTTCGCACGAACCGGCATGACGATAGAGATATAGGGAAGCTTATTACTTTAGTTTTCTGCTTGACATTATACTTGTCCTTTATGTACATTAAGGAAGTAAGCTGTTTTGACAATTGCTGTTTAAAGGGGAAATTTTAATGTTTGCCGGTGTCCATAACTCTTAATTGGATATAGTCAGATACGATGGGATAGACCTGTCCGGTGCGCATGTGCCGAATGTCAAGGTTTATTTAGTGATCTGACGCCAAGAGTTCTGGACATGAGGATTTCCGCCTGATTGCAGTTTGACATCGGCCAAATCACCGTGCTCTTCAGCACGGTTTTTTTATACCCTTTTTTGGCTATACGTATCGATTCCGTTACGTATAGTCCGAAGACGGGGATATCGAATGGCCGTTGCCGGATAAGACAGGAATGGAACGCGCTCGCGTTCTGTTTCTGTCTTTTTTATTCCCATTTTTAGGAGGCTTACAAAGATGAACGAAACGACTTACAGCAAACTGGAATTTAACAAAATAAAAGAGCT
The DNA here is from genome assembly GCF_020169515.1 of Paenibacillus vietnamensis. Taxonomy (GTDB): domain Bacteria; phylum Bacillota; class Bacilli; order Paenibacillales; family Paenibacillaceae; genus Pristimantibacillus; species Pristimantibacillus vietnamensis. Next base: position 32,056 of record NZ_JAHMHW010000019.1, read on the forward strand.
GCTGCTCGGATTTACGGTATCACCAGCGGGCAGGCAGCTGGCAGACCGGCTTCAGCCGAGCCCGAAGCTGCGGCAGGTCGACGCATGGCTTCGGGAAACGGAGGAGGCTGCCAGGCTGCTTGCTAGCGGCGCCAGCGTCCCGTTATCCGCGATGGAAGGCATCGATGCGTTTCTGGTCCTGCTCGGCAAAGGCCGGATCTATAACGAGACGGAGCTGGAGCAGCTGTCCGTCTGGCTGACCTCCGTGGCTCAGATGAAAAAGTACATGGCCGCCAAACGCCAAATCGCGCCGACCATCGCATCGTATGCGGATTCCATGTACGATTGTCCCGAGCTGCGGGAAGAGCTGCAGCGCTGCATTCGTTATGGTTTAATAACGGATCAGGCAAGCCCGGATCTTGCATTTATCCGCCGTCACATTTACGCATCCGAGGACAGAATCCAGCGTAAGCTCGAGCAGTCGCTGCATAAATACCGTACTTCACTTCAGGAAACGGTAATCAGCAAACGGAGGGACCGGTTTGTCATAGCGGTAAAGCGGGAGCTGCGCAAGCAGGTACCCGGGACGGTTTGGGACGAATCATCAAGCGGACAAACGCTGTTCGTCGAGCCGATCGACGTAGCGGAGCTGCAGGCGGAGCTTCAGCAGTGGAAGGCGGAGGAAGAACGGGAGCGAACGGCCGTGCTTGCGAGGCTGTCGGAGCTTGCCGAAGCCTATTCCGGTGAGCTGCACCGCAATGTGGAAGCGATGGCTTCCTTTGATTTCATTTTGGCAAGAGCCAAGCTGTCACGCTCCTATGACGGAATCCGGATCGGACTGTCCGACCGGCCGGTCATCCGGCTGGAAGGAGCAAGGCACCCGCTGCTGGGCGGAGAAGGGGTGCCGCTCAACGTCGAGCTCGGTTATTCGTGGAAGCAGCTGATCATTACCGGCCCGAATACGGGCGGGAAAACCGTTACGCTCAAAACGATCGGATTGTTCGTGCTGATGGTACAATCCGGACTTCTCGTTCCCGCGGCGGAAGGCAGCGAAATCGGCACGTTCGACCATGTTATCGCCGATGTCGGCGACGGACAGAGCCTGGAGCAATCACTCAGCACTTTCTCCTCGCACATTACCGTGCTGAAGGAAATGCTGGATCGCGCCTCTCCCCGGGCGCTGCTGCTGCTCGATGAGCTTGCTGCGGGCACCGATCCCGCGGAAGGGATCGCCTTGTCGATAGCCCTGCTGGAAAAGCTGCTGCAGCGTGGAGCGCTAACGGTGGCAACGACACATTTTAACGAAATCAAAACTTATGCATCCAGGACCCCCGGGTGTCAAAACGGGAAGATGGCTTTTGACCCGATAACCTTGAAACCGTTATACCGTCTGGAGATGGGGGAAGCGGGAGAAAGTCATGCGTTCGCCATCGCCAGACGATACGGCTTGCCGGAAGAGGTTATGCAGCGTGCGGAGCAGCTTCTTGTCCGAAAAAACGGAAGGGATGCCGAACCGGAGACTGGGCTCAAAGATCCGGAGGGGAACGCGGCTTATAGCGTGACTCAACCTGACACTGCGGAAAAAGCTGCGGCGGAAGCAGCTGCCGTACCGGAAAAAACGAAGAAGCGGCCGCTGGAGAAAGGAGACGCCGTCTGGATCTATCCGCTCCGGCGGCAAGGCATCGTCTATCGGGCTGCAGATGAAAGAGGAACGGTAATCGTGCAGGTACAGGGGCAAAAACTCAGCTTTAATCAGAAAAGACTGAAGCTGTATATCGAAAGGTCCGAGCTCTATCCGGACGCAGAATACGATCTGGATATCGTCTTCGAATCGAAGCAGAACCGGAAGCTGCGCAAGCAGATGAGCCGGAAGCATGTCGAAGGGGTTTGCATCGAAACCCCAAAAGAAGATTTATTTGAGTGACCGGCCTGAGTCGAATCGGAAGCCAAGCATTAATCTCTGCTTTGGATGACCAGCAGCAGGCCCTCGCGCAAATCGATCGTTCCGCTGTCCTCCAGCAGAATATTGCTGATTCCGAGCGATTGGCCGATACTCAGTGTCGATTCATGCAGCGGATATCGGAAGCCGGTTAAGGTAATCCCCGTTACTGTCTTTGACAACGGGAGAAGTGAAACATTCGGATAGTTCAGCTTCCGAATGCCGCTGCGGCGACGCAATAAGCTGATTTTGTTATGCTCATCGATGATTGAGGCGTCTATGTCTTGCTCACCGGCTAAAGCAAGCAGATGAACGTTAGCCAGGGAATGGTCGAATCGGGTGCCCAGAGCTCCGAGCAGGAGGATTTCCGAAGGCTTTAAATCAAGAGCCAGACGGAACGCCATTTCCGTATCGGTATAATCCTTGTCAACCGGATCGCAGGCGATAACCTGCCCGCTGCTCTCCCGGATCAGGTTCAGTTCCTCAACGGATACGGAATCGAAGTCGCCGATAGCAATATCCGGCCGGAAGCCATGGCCGACGAGGAAGCGGGCGCCGCTGTCGGCGCCGATTAACAGATCTCCTTCTTGTATATGTTCAATCGCCCAAGCGCCTAATTTCCCGCCTGAGCAAATAATGACGCGGGGTTGCATGAAAAAGCCGCCTTTCTTAGTTGATTCGGATTCATCTTTACAGTATAAAGCTTGTATAGGATGAAAAACTAGGTTAAAGTGCCGGTTCATGAAAAATATGCCGAAAGACGCGAAAATTGTCGTTGCGCGAGCGGGGTGCTCCCGGCTAAAATGATTTAGGATATAGTGCCGGCGGAGCAGCCGGCGCAAGGCAGGAAAGCGAGGAGCGGCAGCGGTGGAAATGGATATATTTTCAATTTTTAGTATTATCGGCACCATTGCCTTCGCGGTCAGCGGAGCGATCGTGGCTATGGAGGAAGAATACGACATTCTTGGCGTCTTCGTGCTCGGGCTCGTTACGGCATTTGGCGGAGGCGTGGTGCGCAACTTGCTGATCGGCATGCCGGTCACCTCGTTATGGAATCAAGGGCATTTGTTCAAAATAGCGATGATCGCCATGACGATTGCATTCATCCTGCCGGCGGACTGGATTCAGCGCTGGAGGCGAAGCGAGGCTTTTTTCGATGCGATCGGACTGTCTGCGTTTGCGATACAGGGGGCCTTGTACGCAACCCAAATGAAGCATCCGCTCAGCGCGGTGCTCGTAGCCGCAATGCTGACGGGTATCGGAGGCGGCATTATCCGCGACGTGCTGGCGGGACGCAAGCCGCTCGTCCTGAAGGATGAAATTTATGCCGTATGGGCGATGCTGGCCGGACTCGTTATCGCACTGGGCTGGTTTAAGTCTACGCTGGAGCTGTTGTTTTTGTTTGTTGTCGTCATTACATTCCGCATGCTGTCCGTGTATTTCAACTGGAAGCTTCCGCGCCGTTCGCTGAAGCCGGCACCGGCGGAGCAGCATACGAAAGGGGAAGCTGTATGAAAGTACGCGTATTATTCGTTTGTCTGGGCAATATTTGCCGCTCCCCGATGGCGGAAGCCGTGATGCGCCATCAGGTGAAGCAGGCGGGACTGGGCCATTTGATTGAAGTGGATTCGGCCGGGACGGGCGATTGGCATCTTGGCCATCCGCCGCATGAAGGGACCCGCAAGCTGCTTGACGAGCACCGGATTTCGTACGAAGGCATGAAAGCAAGGCTCGTTACCAAAAACGATTTTCATTCATTCGATTACATCGTCTGCATGGACTCGAACAATTTGCGCGACGTGCGCAAGCTGATCGGCAAGGCTGAAGACGCACGGAACGTCAAGCTCTTTACCTTCATGGAGCTGCTGCCGGAGCAGGGCATCGCGGATGTGCCCGATCCTTATTACGACGGTAATTTTCCGTTCGTTTACGAGCTCGTCGACAAAGGCTGCGCACAGCTGCTGATGCGAATCCGTAACGATTTGAAGTTATCCGAATAAGCGGAAGGCTGCCCGGGTCATCGACCTGCCGGGCAGCCTTCCGTCTTTTTTATGCGTTTATTCCGCCTCGATAAAGTAAGAAAGCGCCCGGTCAAGCTCTTTTTGCCAAAAGCCCCACTGATGCTTGCCATCCTTCTCCTCATAATAAACCTTCGCGTTTTTCAGCTCCAATAAAGCTTTGGCATTCCGGTTTAAGGCGACAAAGTCGTAAACCCCTCGGTCCGTTTCGTACGCATCCTCCTGCAGTCCGACGATCATGTAAATGTCCAGCCAGCTCAAATCCTCCTGCGCGGAAATGATATTTTGCGATACGCCGTAAAAAGCTCCCGACAGCGACATCACCCTCGTGAACAATTCGGGATACGCCATCGCCAGATGCAGCGAAACAGAGCCGCCTAGCGAATCCCCTGCGAGCACTCTGTGCTGAGGATCGCGTCTGACGGAATAACGCTCTTCGACGAAAGGCAGCAGCTCCTCTGCAAAAAAGCGGGCATAGCCGGCATGCCGGCTGCCGTCAGGAGCATATTCTTCCGTGCGCTGCTTCTTGTCCACATCGACGCCGACAATGACGAAAGGCTCCAGCCCGTCGTCCAATATTAATCTGGTCGCGATCGTGGCGATCCGTCCGAAATTAAAAAAATCCTCCCCGTCCTGGCAGTATACGACCGGATAGCTTAGCACTTCATTGTAGCCCGGCGGCAAAAAAACTCTTAAGCTCCGGCTTTGCTCGGGCAAATAGCGGCTTTCGACCGTTTCCTTGACGATCGTTCTCTTTAAGTATCTCTCATCGGTCATTTCTTTATCTCCTTAAGATTTGAATGGTTGAATGGAATGATGCGCAAGTGGGAAAACAATAGAAAGGTATGCAAGCGTAAACGGCTGGCGCTACGCACGAACCAAGCCCTTCTGATTTTGATGTATTGTATTATGCTGTTACAGTGATAAAATATAACTGTTGCATATACAATTTCTTAAAAGAATGAAGACAATCAGCGAAAAAACAACGGTTTTTTTGTTTTTTACTTTGACCATTTTCGCTAAACAGGTTTATAATAATTCTATAACAGAGGTCCATGATTTTCAAATATTTCGATTGAGGTGAACGTTCAAGATGAGCAAATTGCCATACGAAGTTCAAACGGAACCGGTTACACCGTTATCCGTCCTTTCTCTTGAGGGCGAAGTGGTAAACCCGGACTTAATGCCGGAATTGACGGACGAACAATTAAGAGAAGTAATGTACCGCATGGTATTTACCCGTACATGGGATGAGCGCGCCGTAAATCTAGGCCGCCAAGGGCGCCTTGGCTTCTACGCTCCGGTATCCGGACAGGAAGCTTCGATGATCGGAAGCGAGTTCGCGCTCAATAAAGACGATTTCATCTGCCCGGGCTACCGCGATATGCCACAGCTCGTATGGCACGGCTTGCCGCTGTACCAGGCGTTTCTGTATTCGCGCGGACATCAGCACGGCGGACAAATTCCGGAGGACGTACATGTTCTCATGCCGCAAATCATTATCGGCGCGCAAATTTTGCACGCGACGGGCGTTGCTATGGCGTTCAAGAAGAAGAACGAGAAGCGCGTAGCGATTACTTACACAGGCGACGGCGGTTCTTCGGAAGGCGATTTCTATGAAGGCCTCAATTTTGCGGGCGTTTACAAGCTGCCTGTTATTTATGCGGTTCAAAACAACGGTTATGCGATTACGACACCGTTCTCGAAGCAAACAGCCGCTCTTTCGATCGCCCACAAAGCGGTTGCTGCCGGCATCCGCGGCGTACAAGTCGACGGCATGGACGTGCTTGCGGTTATTAAAGCGGTACAGGAAGCGGCTGAACGCGGACGCAATGGCGAGGGAGCAACCTTGATCGAATTGCTGACATACCGTTTCCGCCCGCATTCGATGGCGGACGATGCGACCAAATACCGTACGAAGGACGAAGAAGCGGAATGGGCTTTGAAGGATCCTCTTATCCGTTTCGGCAAGTTTTTGGAGAGTAAAGGCCTCTGGTCGGAAGAAGATACAAACCGCGTGAAGGAAGAAGCGAAAGCGACGGTTAACGAGCATATCAAAAAAGCGGAAGCAGTCGAGAAAATGACGGTTGCCGGCCTGATTGATTCGATGTTCGAGACGACGCCGCAGCATTTGGAAGAGCAAAAGGCCGATTTTCAATAGTAGAGGAGGATAAGACGATCATGGCTCAAATGAATATGTTGGAAGCGATTCGCGATGCGATGCGGGTCGAGCTTAAGCGTGATTCGAACGTGCTCATCTTCGGTGAGGACGCAGGTAAGGTCGGCGGTGTATTCCGCGTGACAGAAGGTTTGCAGGAAGAATTCGGCGAGGACCGTATATTCGATACGCCGCTTGCCGAGTCTGCGATTGCCGGCTTGGCCGTCGGGATGGGCTTACAAGGCTTCCGTCCGATCGCCGAAATCCAGTTCGTAGGTTTTATCTATGAGGCGCTTGACCAAATGTTCATCCAAGCGGCCCGCATGCGTTACCGTTCGGGCGGCCGTTACAATTCGCCTATCGTATTCCGTACGCCATTCGGCGGCGGCGTAAAGGCAGCGGAGCTGCACACCGACTCCCTGGAAGGCCTTGCCGTTCAGACTCCGGGCATTAAAGTAATCATCCCTTCCAATCCATACGATGCAAAAGGCTTGATGATTTCCGCAATCCGCGACAATGACCCTGTCTTCTTCATGGAACACTTGAATCTGTACCGCGCATTCAAAGCTGACGTTCCGGAAGGCGAATATACGGTTGAGATCGGCAAAGCGAACGTTGTCCGCGAGGGCAGCGACGTTACGATCATTGCATATGGCATGATGGTGCACACAGCTGTAAAGGCGGCGGAAGAGCTCGAAAAAACCGGCGTAAAAGCAGAGGTTATCGATCTTCGCACCCTGCTTCCGCTTGATATCGATACGATCGTTGCTTCGATCCAAAAAACGAACCGCGCAATCGTCGTTCAGGAAGCTCAAAAGACTTCCGGCGTAGCCGCAGAGGTTATTGCGCAAATTAACGAAAAAGCGATTTTGCATCTGGAAGCTCCTGTACTTCGCGTTGCTGGTCCGGATACGGTTTATCCGTTCGCACAAATTGAAGATGCGTGGCTTCCTTCCGTAGCTCGTATCTCTGCAGCGGTTCAAAAAGTACTGAACTTTTAAAGGAGGATACTAGCGGTGGCTAAATTCGAATATCGTTTCCCTGAGCTCGGCGAAGGCTTGCACGAAGGCGAAATTATTAAAGTGCATGTCAAAGTCGGCGACACGGTAACGGATGATGATGTAATTATGGAAGTGCAAAACGACAAAGCGATCGTCGAGGTGCCTTGCCCTGTAAACGGAAAAGTGCTCGAGGTGCTTGTAAAGGACGGACAGGTTTGCCACGTGGGCGAAGTTGTCGCGATCATCGACGCCGAAGGCGAGCTTCCTGAGCAGGCAGCTCCTGCTGCAGAAGCGTCTAAAGCTGAAGCGCCAGCCGCTGCAGAATCGGCACCGGCACCGGCTGCTGCACAAGCTGAAGCGGCTCCTGCTGCTGCACCGAAAGCAGACGCAGGTCCGGTACTGGCTACGCCAAGCGTACGCAAATTTGCGCGTGAGAAGGGCGTAGACCTGACTCTAGTGAACGGTACGGGCAAAAACGGCCGCATTACCCGCGACGACGTAAACGGCTTTGGCGGCGCTCCTGCCGCTGCCGCTGCTGCACAAGCCGAAGCGGCTCCTGCTGCCGAACAGACGGACGCTCCTGCCGCAAGCGAAGCGAAGGCTGCACCGGCTGCTGCCGGCACGCCTTACCGTCCGGAAGAGCGCGTTCCTTTCAAAGGCATTCGCAAAATAATCGCAAACGCGATGTCCAAATCGGTATATACGGCGCCTCACGTTACAATTATGGATGAGGTTGACGTAACCGAGCTGGTAGCACTACGCGCTAAGTATAAGCCTTATGCCGAGAAAAAAGGCTCCAAGCTTACGTACCTGCCGTTTATCGTCAAAGCTCTTGTGGCAGCGTGCCGCGAGTTCCCGATCCTGAACGCGACGCTCGACGAAGCAAACCAGGAAATTGTACTTCGCAAATTCTACAATATCGGTATTGCGACGGATACGGACAACGGACTGATCGTACCGGTTATTGAAGACGCGGACCGCAAAAATCTGTTCAAAATCGCGGATTCGATCCGTGACCTGGCAGCCCGCGGCCGCGACGGCAAGCTTGCGCCGAACGAGCTTAAGGGCAGCACGATCTCGATCTCGAACATCGGATCGGCCGGAGGCATGTTCTTCACACCGGTCATTAACTTCCCTGAGGTTGCCATTCTTGGTACAGGCAGAATTACGGAGAAAGCGATCGTTCGGAACGGGGAAATCGTAGCGGCTCCTGTGATGGCTCTGTCGCTCAGCTTTGACCACCGTCTGATTGACGGAGCAACGGCACAAAACTTTATGAATTTCATCAAAACACTTCTGGCGCAGCCTGAATTGTTCATAATGGAGGTATAAGAAATGGTCGTAGGCGATGCTTCTCTCGATATCGATACTCTAGTCATTGGTGCGGGTCCCGGCGGTTACGTCGCGGCAATCCGCGCCGCCCAGCTTGGCCAAAACGTACTTATCGTGGATAAAGAATATGTAGGCGGCGTTTGCTTGAACGTGGGCTGTATCCCATCGAAAGCACTCATTTCCGCATCTCATCAATACGAATCGATCAGCCACGCTTCTTCCTTCGGTATCGAAGTGGGCGAAGCGAAGGTCGATTTCAGCAAGGTTCAGGAATTCAAAAACGGCATCGTCAAGAAACTGACAGGCGGCGTTGCTTCCCTTCTGAAAGCGAACAAAGTTCAATACTTCCAAGGCGAAGTCATGTTCATCAACGAGAACGAAGCTCGTGTCTTCAACGATCAGGAAGCGCCGCGTTACCGTTTCAAAAACTGCATCATCGCAACGGGATCCCGTCCGATCGAGCTGAAGGCTTTCCCTTACGGCGGCCGTATCGTATCTTCCACAGGTGCGTTGTCCCTGCCTGAAATTCCGAAAAGCCTCGTCGTAATCGGCGGCGGTTATATCGGAATCGAGCTTGGCCAAATGTACTCGAAATTCGGAACGAAGGTAACGGTTATCGAAGGTTCCGACTCGATCCTGCCAGGCTTTGATAAAGATATGTCCAACATCGTTGCGAAGAAGCTGAAAAGCACGAACGTTGACATTATTACAGGTGCGCAAGCGAAAGGCGCCGAGCAAACCGACAAGGATGTTACGGTAACATACTCGGTTGGCGACAAAGAAGAAAAGGTAACGGCAGACTACCTGCTCGTTACGGTTGGACGCCGTCCAAATACCGACGGTGAGCTTGGCCTTGACCTGATCAACATCAAGCTGTCCGACCGCGGCCTCGTTGAAGTTGACGAGCAATGCCGTACGAACATTCCGCATATTTTCGCGATCGGCGACATCATCGCAGGTCCAGCGCTCGCTCACAAAGCGATGTACGAAGGACGTGTCGCTGCCGAAGCGATTGCAGGTCAACCGAGCATTATCGACTACAAATGCGTGCCGGCGGTTTGCTTCTCCGATCCGGAATGCGCAAGCGTGGGCCTGAGCGAGAAAGAAGCGAAGGATAAAGGCCATAACGTAAAGGTCGGCAAATTCCCGTTCGCGATCAATGGACGCGCTATGTCGCTTAATGCAAACGAAGGCTTCGTCAAGCTTGTATCCGACGCCGATTCCGGCTTGGTGCTTGGCGCGCAAATTATCGGTCTGGAAGCGTCGAATATGATCGCTGAGCTTGCTCTTGCTATCGAAATGGGCGCTACGCTCGAGGATATCGCGCTTACGATCCATGCGCATCCGACGCTTGGCGAAATCGTGCTTGACGCCGCTGAGGTTGCTCTCGGCCACCCGATTCACACCTTCATTAAATAATCTGCTCTTATCGATGCAGTTTAGCGGTATCAGAGGTCACGCAGCCTATAGCTGCGGGGCCTCTTTTCGTATCGCAATCATACATATAAGGAGTTGCGCAGATGGATAGGGGACAGCAGCGGGAGGCAAAGCCGGTTAAAGAATCAAGGACGATTATGACGCAGCTTATTTTTCCGCTGGATACGAATCATCACCATACGATGTTTGGCGGCAAGCTGATGGAATACATGGATAAAGTGGCGGCCATCGCCGCCATGAGGCATGCGAGGATGCAGGTCGTAACCGCATCGACGGACAGTCTGGATTTTTTGGCGCCGATCCGCGTCGGCGAGGTTATTGAAGTCGAGGCTTATGTTACTTGGACGAAGCGCAGCTCCATGGAGGTTTATGTTTCCGTCGTTTCCGAAAATTTGTATACCGGTGAGAAAAAGAAAACCGTGACGGCATTTTTTACGTTCGTAGCCCTCGATGATTTCGGCAAACCGGCCAAGGTGCCCGCCGTTATCCCGGAGACGGAAGCGGAAATCGGGCTGCACGCATCGGCACCTGAGCGGCATTCGCTCAGGACGAAACGAAAGGACGACAGAAAGCTCGATTGATGATATAATAGAGGATATTTTGTCGATTTTGGGGGCGTAAGCAAAATGAGCAAAAGCGAACAAACCTATTTGGAGCTGATCAGACACGTCATGCGCAGCGGTACCAGGAAGGAAGACCGTACGGGTACGGGTACGATATCGACCTTCGGTTACCAAATGCGCTTCGATCTTAGCGAGGGTTTCCCGCTTCTGACGACGAAACGGGTCCCGTTCCGCCTTGTCGCCAGCGAATTGATATGGTTCATAAAGGGAGATTCGAACATCCGGTTTCTTCTTCAGCATCATAATAATATTTGGAATGAATGGGCATTTAAGAAATGGGTGGAAAGCCCTTCCTATTCAGGCCCAGATATGACCGAGTTTGGGCTGAGGGCGCAGCGGGACGGAGCATTCGCTGCCGAGTACGAGAAGCAGATGGAGCTGTTCAAGCAGCAGATTTTGAACGACGACGGCTTTGCCGCGGAATTCGGCGAGCTTGGCAACGTGTATGGCAAGCAGTGGCGCGAATGGAAGACGTCGCGCGGCGAAACGATTGACCAGCTGAAGGACGTCGTAGACACGATCAAGCGGAATCCGGATTCGAGAAGGCTAATCGTCTCCGCGTGGAATCCCGAAGACGTTCCGACCAATATGGCGCTGCCTCCATGCCACACGATGTTCCAGTTTTATGTGTCGGAAGGGAAACTGTCCTGTCAGCTTTATCAGCGCAGCGGGGATATTTTTCTAGGGATTCCATTCAACATTGCCAGCTATGCTTTATTAACCCATATGGTTGCGCATGAGTGCGGCCTGCAAGCCGGTGATTTCGTCCATACGCTCGGGGACGCTCATATTTACTTGAATCATTTAGAGCAGATCGAAGAACAGCTAGGCAGGGAGCCGAAGGCGCTTCCGAAGCTTGTTCTGAACGCAGACAAAAAATCGATTTTCGATTTTGAGGTTGCCGATTTGAGCGTCGAGCAATATGATCCTCATCCGGCTATCAAAGCGCCGGTTGCCGTTTAACGAAAGCTTCATATATTGAAAGGTGAGTACGAAGATGTCAATTACTTTAATAGCCGCGATGGACAGGAACCGAACGATCGGCGCCGGCAATAAGCTGCCTTGGAGGCTGCCGGCGGAGATGGCGTATTTTACCCGGAATACGCTTGGCAAAACCGTCATCATGGGCCGTAAAACGTTCGAGTCGCTTCCAAAGCCGCTGAAGGACCGCAGAAATGTCGTTTTGACGAAGCGTCCGGATTATCGGCCCGAAGGCTGCGAAATTGTGCACTCCATTGAAGAAGCCCTGCGCCTCTTTAAGGATGAGGAGCTGATGGTGATCGGCGGAGCGGAAATCTATGCACAGTTTTTACCCTTCGCGGATATGATTTATTTGACGGCGGTGGATGCGGAGGTCAAAGGCGGCGACGCTTATTTTCCGGATTTTTCCGATACAGAGTGGGAGCTTGCGGAGAGCGAGAAGCGGGAAGCCGATGAGAAAAACGCATATGCATTTACCTTTCAAACCTTTAAGCGGCGTACGATCGGTTAGATCCGAAGCATACGAACATTTGACGAACGATTAGTCATAAAGTGCAAATGATTGTGCGGAAAATCCATTAACGGTTTTAAGACAGGAATGCTAGGATGTTATAAAATAGTATACGAGTAATCCGAACAATTTGTATGTTTAGGATAAAGATTGTTATTGAATATTTGAAGGATTCCCGATATAGTTTGGTATGAGTATGGTTGAATGGTATACGGGAAATATGGATGGAGGAAATGCGATCATGTCTACACCTACAGGTTTTATGGAATATCAACGCGAATTGCCGGCCGATCGCGACCCGCTCGAGCGGATCAAGGATTGGCAAGAATTTCATAAGCATTTTTCCGACGAACAGCTGAAGACGCAGGGAGCGCGCTGCATGGATTGCGGAACGCCTTACTGTCATACCGGCATGGAACTTGCAGGTTCTGTTTCCGGCTGTCCGGTGAACAATCTGATTCCGGAATGGAATAATTTGATTTACCGCGGATTATGGCGCGAAGCGCTTGACCGTCTTCATAAAACGAACAATTTCCCGGAGTTTACGGGACGTGTATGTCCTGCTCCTTGCGAAGGCTCATGTACAGTCGGCCTGATCGGCGATCCGGTTACGATCAAGACGATCGAACAAGCCATCATCGACCGCGGCTTCGAAGAAGGCTGGGTCGTACCGCAGCCGCCTAAAGTTCGCACAGGCAAGCGCGTTGCCGTTGTCGGCTCCGGCCCTGCAGGTATGGCGGCAGCCGCACAGCTGAACAAGGCTGGGCATTCCGTAACGGTTTACGAGCGTGCGGACCGGATCGGCGGCCTGCTTACTTACGGCATCCCGACGATGAAGCTTGAGAAGCATGTCGTACAGCGCCGCGTGGATTTGCTGACGGCCGAGGGCATCGATTTTGTTACCAATACTGAAATCGGCAAGGATATTTCGGGCCAAGAGCTCGTTGATAATTTCGATGCTGTCGTTCTCTGCGGCGGCGCAACGAAAGCCCGTGACGTCGAGATCGAAGGCCGCCATCTGAACGGCGTTCATATGGCGATGGACTACTTGAACGGTACGATCAAAAGCTACCTCGACTCCAATCTGGAGGACGGCAATTATATTTCGGCTAAAGACAAAGACGTCATCGTCATCGGCGGCGGCGATACAGGTACGGACTGCGTCGCTACGGCTCTTCGCCACGGCTGCAAATCCGTTACTCAATTCGGTACGCACGCGAAAGCGCCGCTTGTCCGCGACAACGTGAACAACCCTTGGCCGCAATTCCCGAACGTTTATACGCTTGATTATGCGCAAGAAGAAGCAAAAGCATTGTTCGGCGAAGATCCACGTGCCTTCTCCGTGCTTACGAAGAAATTCGTCGGCGACGAGAACGGCAACCTGAAGGAGCTCCACACCGTTCAAATCGAGCGTACGGTTGACGAAACCGGCCGCAAAATTTATAAAGAAATTCCGGGTACGGAAAAAGTATGGCCTGCGGATCTCGTATTTATCGCTGTCGGCTTCGAAGGGCCGGAAGCAGGCCTGATTCAGCAGATGGGGCTCGAGCAGGACCGCCGCTCGAACGTGAAGGCGACTTACGGCAAATACACGACAAACGTCGACAAAGTGTTTGCTGCCGGCGACATGCGCCGCGGACAAAGCTTGGTCGTCTGGGCGATCAACGAAGGACGCGAAGCAGCTCGCGAGGTTGACAAGTATCTGATGGGCAGCTCGATGCTCCCTTAATCGAATAAGAACAGTCAGCAAAGCATGCAGAGAAGCGCCTACGGGCGCTTTTCTTGCTGAAAAAGCAAAGGAATCCCTAATCGGAGGAGGAGTTCATCCATGATTAAATACGGGTTGGATCGCGTGACCGAGCTTAAGTTCGAATCGATTGATTCGAAGATCGAACGCAGGGACGAGCAGTGGATTGACATTACGCTTCGCTTCAAGCTTGCTCCGGGTACGGAGGCGCCTTCGGATCTAATTGACTTTACGGCGCTTGTCATCTGTACGCTGAGCGGAACAATCGCCCAAATCGTGCCTCAGGACGAAGGCTGCGATTGCGAATATCAGTTTACGGTTGGAGAAAAGGAGCAGATCGCCGCATACATTAACCGGCCAGACATCCAAGCGGAGATCGAAAAACAGAGCTCCTCAACATAAGGAAGCTTGTGGTAAAATCGGATTGAGATGACGGAAGGGGAGAATCGTCATGGCAACCGGGGAATCTTACGTTTTGTCACCGTCTGACGTCCGAAATATCCGCAGCTACATACAGTACAAATATGCCGGAATGCCGCAGGAGCTGCTTGCGGAAATCGTCGCCGATGCTCTGAGCCGGATCATTCACAAGCGGCTTCCGGATTTCGGCACCGACGAAAGTAGAAGCATTACTAACGCAATTGTCCGAAGATCCGTTCTTGAACAGCAGAGGCCCGTCAGATCGGAGGATCTGCTCGCCGAATGCTTGCAGCTGGATCGAACGCGGCCCGACATTTTTGATGCACTGCACGAATGGGTGGAGGAGCATCTGCAAATACGCTGCCAGAAGCCTGTGATGCGCCGTCTTATGGACAAGCTTCAATCTGGAAAGTCGGAAGTGGGTGAAAATCCCGAGAGCCTCTGGGGGCAGCTGAGAGCGCTGCTGGAGGCCGAGGGTATGCAACCGGACAAAGTCGAAGCATCGGATACCACCGCAGCGGTGAAGCTGTACGAGTTTCGAATGCGCTCTGCCCGGGCAAAGAAAAGCGGACGAAACTTGACGATCGCCTACGGTATTCTGGGTTTGAGCCTATTATCGTCTAACTTGCTGTACGGCTGGTCGCTCGGGAAGCCCTCCGTGTCTATTCTTCAGCCGCCGGTTATGCTGAAACAAACGAAAGCTCCGGAGCCGAGTGTGGAAGGACTTCCTGCGGAGCTTAGATACCGCGAGGTTGACCTGGTCAGGCTGAACGGATATTTGGAGAAAAGATCGTCCGCTCTTGCGGAGTCGCCTTATTTTGCATCTATCGTGGATGCTGCGGCGGCCTTTGATATTCACCCGGCCCTGTTGTTTGCCATCACCGGACAGGAGCAGGCATTCGTCCCGAAGTCGAACAAGCTGCACAAGAAAATTGCGAATAATCCTTTTAACGTGTTCCACAGCTGGAGAGAATTTAATACGACGATCGGGCAATCGTCCGAAATCGCGGCCAGAACGATCGTGAACTTAAGCAAAGGCAGACCCGAGGATACGGACCCGTTCACATGGATTAACCGCAAATACGCGGAAGACCCGAATTGGGCGGACGGGGTACGTTCGATTTTCAAAGCCATAACGGCTTATTTGGAGAAGCCCGGCACTCATGAATAGACGAATTCAGCCCTTTGTTTTGCTTCACGGCAGGGGACTGATTAATGGCATTAATCTTTTGAAGGGGCGATTATCTTTTGAAGACGTTAATCATTGCGGAAAAACCGGACATGGGGCGAAATATTGCTGCCGCAATCGATCCTAAAGCAAAAAATCACCGTTCCTATCTAGAAGGGGAAAATTATATTATTACGTGGGCGATCGGCCATTTGATCGGCTTGGCCGAGCCGGACGCTTATGACAATAAATACAAAAAATGGAACATAAATGATCTCCCGATTATTCCCTCGCAATTTAAGCTCGTGCCTAACCCGAAGACGCTGGAACAGCTTAAGGTCATTAAAGAATTGGCAAAGCGGTGCAGTCTGCTTGTCAATTCATGCGATGCCGGGCGCGAAGGCCAATATATATTTTCGCTTATTCAGCGTCATCTGAAGCTGAGTCAACCGGTCAAGCGGCTTTGGATTTCCGATCTGACGCCGGAGACGATCCGCAAGGGGTTTGACGAGCTGCGGGAAGGTGCGGATTATGACAACCTGACTCGTGCCGCTACCGCACGAAGCGAAGCGGATTGGCTGATCGGGATGAACGGTTCCCGCGCTTTTACGACGAAGCATAATGTTTTGCTGTCGGTAGGCCGGGTGCAGACACCGGTGCTGGCGCTGATTTATGACCGGCAGAAGCAGATTGAAGCGTTCTCTTCGCTCAAGTTTTTTGAGCTGGAGGGGCATTTTACACAGGGTGAGGTCACTTATCGCGGCATGTGGCAAGGGGAGCGCATGACCGATCCGGAAAAGGCAAATGCTCTGGCCGCCAAGGTGAAAGGAAAAGCCGGACGGATTGCATCTTATGAAATAAAGGATACGAAGGAATATCCGTTTAAACTTTACGATTTGACGCTTCTTCAGCGCGAAGCGAATGGAAAATTCGGTTTTTCAGCGAAAAAAACGCTGGATACCGCACAAGCGCTATATGAAAAGCACAAAGTCATCTCGTACCCGAGAACGAACTCCAATTACGTAACCGAGCAGAACATCCCGGAAATGCACCGTACTTTGCAAGCTTTGCAGGGCACGTCATATGATGAGTTCGTGAAAGGCGCAAGCAGAGGACTCGTGCATAAAGGAAACAAGTTTGTCTGCAACCCGGCCAAGGTAGAGGATCACCATGCGATTCTGCCGACCAACCGCAAAGCAAGCGGGCTCAGCGCCGATGAACAGAAGCTGTACGATTTGATTGTGAGACGGTTTCTGTCGCAGTTTTATCCGGCTGCTGAGTATAAGGTGCATACGGTCATGACGGAAGTAGAGGAAGAGCTGTTCAAAACGACCGTCAAAGAGCTGCTAAGCTTGGGCTGGAAAGTCATTTACGCGGATCAGAAGAAGGAGAAGCCGAAGTCTTCCGTCAAAAGCAAAGAGAAAGAGGATGCTGAGGAAGAAGAGGAAGAAGTCAGCGAGCCATTCTCCATTCTTGCGAGCGAAGGTGTGGTATGCTCGGATGCGGCCGTCAAAGAAAAGGATACCCAGCCTCCGAAGCATTATACGGAAGGAACACTTCTGAAAGCGATGGAAAGCGCCGGAAAGCAAATTGAAGACGAGGATTTGCGCGATGCCATGAAGGATTCCGGCCTGGGTACGCCTGCCACGCGGGCCGCTACAATCGAAAGGCTGAAAAACGTCGGCTACGTGGAAATGCAGGGTAAAAAAATCATGATTACGCAGAAAGGGCGAACAGCGATCGAGCTGATCCGCAGAGCGGGCATCGATTTGCTTACTTCGCCGGAAATGACCGGCCTCTGGGAGCGCCGCTTGAACGAAATCGCAAGAGGTGCGGCTTCGAACGAGCAGTTTATGGACAACGTCAAAAAATTTGCAACTATGATCGTCGACAAAGTCCGCCTGCAGCAGCGCGCCGACAAAACTTCGTTTGAATCCGACTCCCCGTCAAAGGGGAAATCCGGGCAGGCAAAAGCATCCGCCGCTACTGGAAGCAAATCTCCCAGGTCTAAATTGCCTGCGGCTGCAAAGACCAAACAGAGCGCAGCTGCAGCAGATACGGATGGACCCGTGCTGCTTGCAGCCTGTCCGCGTCCCGGCTGCGGAGGATCATTATTCATGGGGCGTAAAGGCTACGGCTGCTCCAATTATAAAGAAGGCTGCAAATTTGTCATTTGGAAACAAAGCTTCGGACGAAGCTTGACGGATTCGCAGGTAAAGGCGCTGGCAGAAAAAGGGAAAACCGCGAAGCTCAAGCTCGTGTTAGAGGACGGCAATCCGACCGAAGGCAAAATCGTTGTAAAAAATATCGAAACCGGCGAGCTTGCCGTTGAGCAATAACGAAGGGGCAGTCCCGAGCATCAGCCAAGATGCTTTCGGGACTGCCCCTATTTGCTAGGCAGCCGCTCAACGATTCACGTATTGATGAATCGTATCAGGAACGTCCTTCAAGTGATCCAGAGTAAAAAATGCGCCTTTCGGCTCCACATCGATCTGAACCACATTGTATTCCCATTCCGTTTGAGCGCGCATGTGTATGGCGTGAATGCCGGCCGTAAGAGCAGGAACGACGTCCGTACGGATCGAGTTGCCGATCATCCAGGTCATGTCGCGCTTAAAAGTCCCGCTCGACAAAATGTCCTCCAGCGCTTCGTTGTTCTTCAGCCGCCGGATATAGATCCGAGAATCGAAGTATCGTTCCAGCTGCAGCTTCTCGATCTTGCGCCGCTGAATCGGCAATTCGCCGCCTGTATATAAATGAAGCTCATGTCCTGCCTCTGCAAGCGAATACAGTGTCTGTTCCATGTTCGGGTAAGGCTCCGTATCATGCTCATAGACGCTTAACCCGAGCTTCCATAAGAAGTTTTCTTCGGTGACGGAGCGTTTGCGTCCGGTGAGATCGGAGAAGTAAATGTACGTATCGACAAAAGATTGTGGAAAATGCTCGCTCTTGAATCCGAACACAGCAACTCCCGCGATATCAATTTCCGTCTGCTTGTCACGGATGGCTTTCTCGGTAACGAGGGCGTTGCCGCCAAACCAAGTTGTCATCGCATCTACAAACTGATCGACGACCATGTAGAAGTACTTGTTGCAGTGAATGAGGGTGTCGTCCAAATCGAACATGATTTGCTGCTTCATAGTCATGTCTCCTTTTACGGAAGTGAAATCTGTATGATCAATCTACCGCAAAAGAAGGGGCCGAGTCAATGTGGCGAAAATGTGACTGCGCAGAATTACATAGCGGTACCGCCTAATCCGCATACTGTTAATGTGGAGGTGATTAGAATGGCAAAGGATAAAAGCGGAAAATCCGGGGGTCATCGCAATCATACAAGCGTCAGCGAGCACGTTAGGACTCTGTCAGCCGAAAAATTCGCGAAGCGGCCGCCGAGCTTGAATGAAATCGACAAACAGCAGCAGTAGCGGCTGTTCGAAATGAATGAGGAGAGGGTCTCCCCTCTCCCTTATGCATATTTGAGACGCGTTGCGTTTAATTGATTCTTAATGAAAGCAATCCGCTTGCGTACATAAAAGTCCTTGCTGTCGCCCTTCAAATCCTTTGGAGTGATCACCTCCTCCGCAACATTGTCGATAATAACGAGCCGGCCGTCAGAGTAAAACTTGAAGGTCAGGTCCCGCCAAGGGCGTACTTTCTCTACGTAACGGAAATTTTCGCAGCTCATATTCATGGTGATCAAGCCTCCTTAAATAGGGTGAATTATTGTTCATAGGGAACGTTTGTTCTTGTTTTTATTATAGCAAACATTTGTTCGTATGGAAACTGTTTTTTGTTTCACGTAAACTAGATTCATAGAATCGATTGCTGCTAACAGAAGGAGCGCGGAATATGATCAGAATAAAAGGCTTAACCAAACGGATTCCGGGAGGGCCGAAGGTGCTGGACGACATTTCCTTCGAGGCTTATCCCGGCGACTTTATCGCGATAAAGGGAGACAGCGGAAGCGGCAAGTCGATGCTGCTGAAATGTCTCGCCCTTCAGGAAAAATGGACCTCCGGCACTTACCAGTTTGAAGGCAAGGATGTGTTTAAGGAAGGCTTAAAGGGCAGATTCAAGCTCAAGCAACAGGTAGCCTACATAGAGGAAAAGCCGTTTTTGTTCCCGAACAAATCGGGATTGAAAAATGTCATCATCGGCTCCGTATCGCAGACGCCGGCCTGGCGCAGATGGACGGGGATGATGCGCAGCGACGATTATATGGGAGCTATGGATATGATCGAGAAGCGCGGCCTGATCGACAAAGCGCATCAAAAGGCCAGCACGCTGAGCGGCGGGGAGAAGCAGCGGATGGCGGTTGCAAGAGCGCTCGTCCACGGAGCCAAGGTGATCGCGGCCGACGAGCCGGTTGCAGGGCTGGACCCGCATACCGCCGATCAGGTTTTGAGCGATTTGAAAGCGCTGTGCAAGGAGCAAGGGGTTATCGTAATCGCAGTCATGCATCAGGGCGACTGGGCCGAGCGGTTTGCCGATCGAATACTCGGTCTGAACAAAGGGAAGCTCGTGCTGGACGTTCGAGGCAGACGTCTGACCGAGCGGGAGAAGTCGCTGCTGTGAACGAGGTCATAGAATTGCGCCCGATTCAAGAACAGGAGCTGGAATCTGCGATCGCGCTCGAGCAGCGCTGCTATCCGCCGGAGGCAGCCGCTGAACTTGCCGGCTTCGTTCACCGGTTTCGGAAGTACGGTCCGTTTTTCTGGAGCGCCTGGTCAGGTGAGCGTTTGATCGGCATCGCCAACGGGATTCGGACCGACCAAACGTCCTGCGGCGACGAAATGAAGGGCGAGCAAACGGACGACGGCAGCGGCAGCGGCTTTTGCGTGCTGACGGTGGCCGTTGATCCGGAATGGAGAGGCCGGGGGATCGGTGCCCGGCTTTTACGCATGCTCGTCAGCCAATGCGAGGCTTACGGCCTTGAAAGAATCATTTTGATGTGCGAGAAGCATTTGATTCCTTTTTATGAAGCGGAGAAATTCAGCCTGCACGGCGTATCGTCTTCCGCTCACGGTGGAATCGAATGGTATGAAATGAGCCGGAGTCTGCATAAGATGGAGCATCTGACCGAATAGGAAGGTGCCTTCGTCATGCCGTTTCAAGCACCCGTCGTCATCCAGACGACCAAAGCCGCTTTTCCGAAAGCGGAGCTGTACATGCCGCACGTAAGCGGAGGCCCCAGCAGCGCTGCGGACCGGACGATAAACGCGAAAATCCATGCAACCGTTCAGAAGCTCGTCAACAGTCAAGGCTCGCTTGAGGACCCGCGTGCGGAGATGCTTGGGCATTTTGAACAGAAGACCAACGAAAAGGATGTGCTCAGCCTATCGTTGTTCAACTACGCATACACCGGCGGCGCCCATGGGCTTACGCTCCAGGAATCGCTTACATTTAAGCAGTCGACGGGCCAAACCTATACGCTGGCCCAGCTCTTCAAGCCCGGCTCCGATTACGTGAAACGGATCAGCGCGATTGTCAGCGCCCAAATTGCGGCCAGAGCGATCGATACGCTGGAGCCTTTCAAGGAGATCCGCCCGGATCAGGATTTTTACGTTGCCGACCGCTCGCTCGTGATCTATTTTCAGCTGTATGAGCTTGCGGCTTATGTTTACGGGTTTCTATATTTCCCGATATCGGTCTACGAGCTGCAGGATATCGTGAACGAAGAAGGCCCGCTTGGCCCGATGCTTGTCAACGATTAAGGCTGCAGAACGCCGGCGTTATCCGGTTTAGCTTCCATCCGAGAGGATGCGGAGCTTATTTTTTTGACTTCTAATCGAAAAAGAAGCTTAACCGAATGGTGTTCGGACTCCTCGCGACACGATGGGAGTGCTTACAGGGGACGACATCAGCCGCTTAAACTTGTATGCGCCGGGAAATGGGATTCGGCAATTTAGGAAATATTCTAACAATTGCGAAAACATTTCCCGGGGAAGCGCAGAATGCAACACAAACCCGACCGATTCGACAATCGCACCGGGAGAAATCCGAAAACCTGTCGAAACTCCGCTTGTTTAAAGGCATTATCGATATAAAAAGCGGGGCCGCTTTGCCAACTTCTCCCTCGGGGGATTATAATGAAAAGATCAAATCGGTAGGGAGGCCTGAATCCGCAATGGCGCAGCAACTCGAGGCGGCACGCCTCTTATCCTTAAATGTCGGAAAGCCTGCGGCGCTGGCTCACGGCGCGAAAGAGATTTTTTCCGGTATTTACAAATACTCATCCGATACATCCCATACGCTAACGTTCACCGGACTGAGCGGGGACGGCCAAGGAGATACGGTTCATCACGGCGGTCCCGATAAGGCGGTTTGCGCTTATTTCGGCACTCGCTATCCTTATTGGCGGGAAATATTGAACTTGCCGTTCGAATACGGCGCTTTCGGCGAAAATTTTACGCTCTCGGACTGGACGGAGGACGACCTGTGCATCGGCGATATCGTGGAGGCGGGGGACGTGCTTTTGCAGGTCAGCCAGCCCCGTCAGCCTTGCTACAAGCTGGGTCTGCGCCACGGGCTGCCTGATTTGCCTGCCATGGTACAGAGCCGGGGCTATACCGGTTTTTATTTCCGCGTACTGAAGGAAGGCAGCATGACAGCCGGCACGAAGCTTCGGCTGAAGCAAAGGCATCCGGCGGGAAAAACGATTGCGGAGGCCAATCGGCTGATGTATATCGATAAAGAAGACATAGAAGGCTTGCGCTCGCTGCTGGAGGTCAAGGAACTGGCGCAAAGCTGGCAGGACCAGCTGGGCAGCCGGCTGCAGCGTCTGGAGCAGTAATACGAAGTTAGACCGAGGAGGCTTCACCTTTGAAAGTGCATACGGATTTTGATTCTTATTTGGCACAATACACGTTCGAAGCTCCCTGTGAGGTAGAACATAGAGAGAGCGGAATGAACAATACGACGCGTATGATCAAGTCGGGGAACGGCCGTTATGTGCTGCGGATCTATAACAACCATAAGGATGCGGACATCGCCAGGCTGGAGCATGAGGTGCTGGGGCAGCTGAGCCGGCAGGAGCTCCCGTTTCAGGTGCCGGTGCCCGTCCGGAACATGCTTGGAGAGACGGTCAGCATAGCGGAGGACGGCACGCTTTCTGCGCTGTTCCGTTACATTGAAGGCGAACGCCCCAGCGCCGGCAATCCGGCGCAACTATTATCGCTGGGCAGGGCGGCCGCGCAGCTTACTTCCGCTCTCAGCCGGATTTCGCCTGAAGGGAAGCCGCTTTACAGCCCGTATTACGAATTGGAAACCACGTATTCGGAGATGGACGAAGCGGCCTTTCTGAGCCTGTCCGATCGCACGGAGGAGCTGAAGGCGAGGCGTAAAGGCTTTGACCGGCTCCAAGCGGAGCGGAGAAAGCTGCTGGAGGAATGCGAAGCGCTATCCCGGCTGCCCAAGCAGTGGATCCACGGCGATCTCGTGCTTAACAATACGGTGGTCAGGGGCGACGAAATCGCAGGTGTGCTCGACTTTGAGTTCACCACCGTCGATGTCAGGCCGATGGAGCTTGCGGTCATCGCGGCCGATTTGATCAAAGCGGAGAACCCTTCCTTTGCAGAAAAGGTAAAAACGCTGCTCCGCGGCTATTTGCAATCGTTTCCATTGCCGGAAGAGGAGCTTGTCAGCCTGCCGTTGCTGATGAAGCTCAGATTTCTGGACGTCGCGCTCCACTTCGCGGTGCGTTTGCGGGACGGCCTTGACGGCACCGACGTTCTCTGCGGCATTATCGACTCATCCGACTACGGTTGTACCTGGATCAACGAACATTGGGAGGAGATGGAGCTATGAGCCTGGCAGCTTCGCTTGGTTACGGAGAAAAGGACCGGCTGCTTATTGTAAATGCGGACGATTACGGCTTATGCCATTCGACGAATACGGGGATCCAGCAGCTGCTGCTGGAAGGCGCGGTCAGCTCGGCGACGATTATGATGCCATGCGGCTGGGCGAGAGAGGCGGCGTTATGGAGCGCCAGCTATCCGCAGGCGGACGTAGGGATTCATTTGACCTTTACGAGCGAATGGGACAGCTATAAGTGGGGACCTGTCAATCGGAACGGCGTCACCTCATCATTAACGGATAAAGAAGGTTATTTCCCGAAAGACAGCGCCAGCTTCGAGCGTCAGGCCGACCCGGATCAGGTGAAAGAGGAAATGACCGCCCAAATCGAAATGGCTTTATCGCTCGGGATGAAGCCTACGCATGCGGATAACCATATGGGCAGCCTTTATGGGCTGGCTACCGGCCGCAACTTCCTGCCGCAGGTGCTCGAGGTATGCGCTAAATTCGGCCTGCCGTTCCGGCTGCCGCGTTACTTGCAGCAGGATAACGGGGTGGTGGCGCCTCCCGAGCTGGAGGAGCAGGCAAGGCAGCTTGCAAGCCTGGCAGACTCGATGGGCGTCGTTATCCTAGATTATTTGGCCGGCCTGCCGTTTTCGCTGCAGGCTGGCGAAACTTACGGCAGCCTGAAGGAAGAGATGAAGCGTCTGCTTCGGGGGCTTCGCCCGGGAGTGACGGAAATCATCATTCATCCTTCGCATGTCACCGAAGAGCTCCGTGCCTTCCACGGACAGCCGGAGAAGCGCGGCATGGAGCTGGAGCTGTTCCGCGACGAAGACATTCGCCGTACTTTGCAGGAGGAGAACATCCGCCTTATCCGCTGGGGCGAGCTGCAGAGGCTGCAGCATGGCCGCAGCGGTCATCCGAACTAACGAAAAAGGAGCTGCTCGTAAATGTCATTTGAAGCTGTCATGTCGCTTGCCGAGCAAGTGAAGGCCAATATCGGCAAGGTGATCGTAGGGAAGGAAGAGGTTGTCGATTTTTTGTTAATCGGGTTAATTACCTCCGGTCATGTGCTGCTGGAGGATGTTCCGGGAACGGGAAAGACGCTGCTTGCGAAATCGCTTGCCAAATCGGTTTCATTGTCGTTTAAGCGCATACAATTCACGCCGGATTTGCTGCCGTCGGATCTTAGCGGCATTCATTTTTATAATCAGAAGCTTGGCGAATTCGAATTTCGGGCCGGGCCTCTCTTTACGAATTTGCTGTTAGCCGACGAGATTAACCGTGCGACGCCGCGAACGCAATCGAGCCTCCTCGAGTGTATGGAGGAAAGGCAAATCAGCCTTGACGGCGAAACGAAGCAGCTTCAAAAACCGTTTATGGTTATCGCAACACAAAATCCGGTCGAGCACCAAGGCACCTTTCCTTTGCCCGAAGCTCAGCTTGACCGCTTCCTGTTCAAAATCAAAATGGGATATCCATCGACCGAAGAGGGGATGCTGCTGCTGAAGCGCTTTAAGGACAACGATCCGCTTGCCCGGCTTGAGCCGGTGGCCGGAATGAATGACATTCTAAAGGCACAGCAGGCTTATGCCGGGGTAAAGGTGACGGATGACGTCCTTCGTTATATGCTGCAAATCGTCGAACAAACGAGATTGTGTGAGGAGGTATCGGTTGGCGTAAGCCCGCGAGGCAGCCAGGCTCTGCTTCGTGCGTGTCAGGTCCACGCGATTTTGAGGGGCCGCGATTTCGTGACGCCGGACGATGTCAAGGCGATGGCGGTTCCTGTTCTTGCTCACCGGCTGGCGCTGCGCGGGATGGCGCGGAATACAGGCAGCGCCGACGGCATCATCGAGCAAATTGTGAACCGCACGGCCGTGCCTGCTGAAGCAGGCATGACCGTCGGTTAGGCGCCGCCGCGATGATTTTATTCTGGTTTATCGTCGCCGCAGCCGCCATCCTGCTGGCGCAGAGCAAGCTGTTTAAGAGCCGCGTGCTCCGCCAAATCGAGTACAGGCGTCATTTTCAGAGCAAAGCCTGCTTCCGCGGCGATCAGGTCGAGCTGGTCGAGAAAATATCGAATGCGAAGTGGCTGCCGGTTCCCTGGCTCCGAGTGGAATCGCAGCTGTCCTCCCATCTTCATTTTCAAAAGCAGGAAAACTTTCAGGTGAGCAGCGGACAGCTTTACCAGAATCATAAAAGTTTCTTCAGCTTGCCGCCTTACACGAAAATTACCCGCAAGCATAAAATTACATGCGCCAAAAGAGGCTGGTACCAGCTGCACACGGTTACGCTGACAGGCGGGGATCCGCTCGGCCTTACAAATGCGACAAAGCAGATCCCGCTCGAGAGCCGGATGCTCGTTTATCCGCGCCCGGCCGAGGTTCCGATAAGCGAGCTGCCGTATCACAGCTGGCAGGGCGACCGGTCCGTGCGGCGCTGGATTATTAACGACCCGTTCGTGATTGCGGGCGTTAGGGACTATCAGGCGGGAGACACGTACAAGCAGATCAATTGGAAGGCGACGGCCAAAACCGGGCGGATGCAGGTGCATCAGCATGATTTTACAGCGGACCGAAGGCTTATGATCTATTTGAATGTGGATGATGCTGAAGGGATGTGGCGCAGCGTAACGGACGAGGCGCTCATCGAGCACGGCATCGAATGGGCGGCAGGCGCAGCGGAAGCGGTTATCGGACAAGGGATGGATGTCGGCTTCGCCGCCAATATGCCACTCTCGGGCTCGCGTGAGAGCGTCCGGATCGAGCCGCGCGGCGGTCACGAGCAGCTGATCGGGCTGTTCGAATGTATGGCTATGCTTCAAATCGAGCGTACCGAGCTGTTTCACCAGCTGCTGCAGGCCGAGGCGGACAGCGGATTCCGCGAGCGGGACGTTCTCGTCATTTCGAGCTATTGGAACGACGCGCTGGAGAAGCAGGCCGAAAGGCTGCGCTGGAACGGGAATGCGGTGGCGGTATGGCTGCTTACGGACAAGGCGCGCCGGCATTTCTCCGGCAGGGAAGAGGCGGGCGCATGAGCCGCGTACGTTCGGAATCGCCGCTTATTCCTCTGCTAAAAGGGATGCTCGAAGTGTTTTATTTCTTGCCTGTTCTGCTTGCCGCTGCCGTCTATGTGCTGCCGACGTCGCAGGTATGGGCATGGATTGCCACCTTGCCGCTGTGTTACGGGGCGGCGGCGCTCATGATTGCAAAGTTAACGCAAATACGATTGATCGGACGGTACGCTCTAACTCTCGGTATCGGGGCCGTTCATGCGCTCCTGCTTTACGGCATGTGGTCATCGGACCAGAAGCTTTATTCTCTGATCATAACCTTTGGCATTGGAGCCTTAGCCGCCAGTAGGGGAGCTTCGATGGTTTTGCACGGCTGGACCATGTCGTTTCCGAATCTGGCTTTTCTGTCCGGCATTGCCTCCTACGCAGTCTTTCAGCCGCTAAAACTGTTTATGCTGCAAAAAGCGGCCGCTTATAACCCTTTATTGGTTATATGCGGGATTGCAGCTGTCGTCCTGTTTTTCTTCCTGGCGAATGAGAGGCATCTCGACAGCGAAACCGTGGACACGGCCGCAACGCCGGCTACCGCAGCCTTCAAACGGCAAAACCGTATCCTCGTGTTCATTCTTTCGGCCATCATGGTCGTCCTAGCCTTATTCCGGCAAATCCAGCAGGCTGTTGAAGGCTGGTTTCGTTCGCTGTTTGAGCGCCTGGCGGATTGGTTGAACCGGCCGCCGAAGGAGCCTCCCGTCCCGGAACAGCCGCCTGAGCAGGCGCCTCCCGTTATACCCGGCGCCGAGGAGACGGGGCCTCCTCCGGAGTGGATGACGGTACTGGAGCAGCTGTTGAAAGTCGCCGCCATCGTCTTGTTAGCTGCCGGAGCTGTATTCTTGCTGACGATCCTCCTTCGCAAGCTGTATGGAGCGGCAAAAAAGCTTATGGCAAGGCTGCTCGAAAGAGAGGCGGACCGGAAGGAAAACGATGCCGGTTACACGGATGAGATCGAACATTTTATGTCGTTAACTAAGCTCGGCAAGCAGATACGCGGACAATTAAAAAGTCTGCTGCCGCAAAAGTCCGGCCGGGATAAGGGCTGGAAGGAGCTTGCGAGCGATGCGGACAAAATCAGGTTCATTTACGCCCGTTTGCTGAGGAAACAGGCTGAAAGAGGGCACGGCGCGCCTGCCAATCATACACCGCGCGAAGTCGGGCAGCGGCTTGCCGATGCCGGTAGCGGCGGGGGAGACAAACAAACGATTGAAACGTTTATTGGCGTATACGAACGCGTACGCTACGGCGAGAAACAACCGGGCTCCGGACAGGCGGAGCAATTCAAGAATCAGCTGCTCGGGGATAAACCCGGCGCCAACGGCTGACGCCGGCCTTTTGAAGCAAAAAAGACATAGCGGCTCATGTTGGAGGCCACTGAAAAAGTTCGCCATTTAGTAAAAGGTACAGTTCTTCAAGAAAATTGAAGAGGCTGTACCTTTTTACCGTTTAATGGAGTCATCACGAAAAGCGGGTGAGAGCGGATGATTCGGCAACAACAAACTTTTGTTTTGAGTCCTTATGCGGCACTGTATGACATCGTCGTTCCGAAGGACAATATGCTCCGTCAAATCAACGAACTGGTAGACTTCAATTTCATTTATGAAGAACTAGAGGCGAAATATTGTTTGGACAATGGACGTAACGCCATTGATCCCATTCGCATGTTTAAATATTTGCTGCTGAAAACGATCTTTGAATTGTCGGACGTAGACATTGTCGAACGCTCTAAGTACGACATGTCGTTCAAATACTTCCTCGGCATGGCTCCGGAGGATCCCGTTATCAACCCGAGCTCCCTGACAAAATTCCGCAAACTGCGGTTGAAAGATATGAATTTATTGGACATGCTCATTGGTAAGACGGTGGCTCTTGCTATCGAGCAGAATATTCTGAAGAGCAACTCCATCATCGTTGACGCTACGCATACGAAAGCGCGCTACAATCAGAAGTCACCGCAAGAAATCCTGCAAGATCGTGCGCGGAAATTGCGTAAAGCCGTGTATACCATGGATGAGTCGGCTAAATCCAAGATGCCAGCCAAGAACACTACCGATGTACTCGAAGACGAAATCGAGTATTGCCAAAAACTCGTCGCCGCATGCAGATCAAGACCGTCATTGGAGATACAGCTTACTCCGAAAAGGATAATATTTCATACACGAAGAGTAATGAGATTGAACTTGTAGCGAAACTCAATCCACTCATTACGCAAGGTAACCGTAAGAAGGAAGATGAATTTCTGTTCAACAAGGATGCAGGCATGTACGTTTGCCCAGCTGGTCATATGGCCATCCGTAAAGCTCGGCAAGGCAAGAAAGGTGTCGGTACAAACCAAAAAAACACATACTTTTTTGAAGTGGAGCAATGCAAGCGTTGTCCACTCAAGGAAGGTTGCTACAAAGAAGGTGCTAAAAGCAAGACTTATTCCGTTTCGATTAAATCCGAAGAACACTCGGAACAGATAGCATTCCAAGAGACAGAATATTTCAAGGAAAAGTCCAGGGAACGTTACAAAATTGAAGCAAAGAACAGTGAACTCAAACATGGACACGGGTATGATGTAGCCACATCCTCGGGTTTGCTTGGCATGCAATTGCAAGGCGCAATGACGATATTCGCTGTAAATCTAAAACGGATATTGAAGCTAACGGATTAATAAATCCGAAAATCTCATTTGTGTAGGGTTTAAAAAAGAAGACATCCGTCCCAAAAATGGGAAATGGATGTCTTCTTTTTGTAATTGGTGCATGCCAATTAAGGAAAATCGTAAGTTCTTCAGCGGCCTCCTCATGTTGCCGTCATGTCTTTTTTTTGCGTCAGATGCGCCGCGATTTTATGCCCGTGATAACGGCCGGATTCGATGAAGATTTCATTCGCCTCGTGACGCGAAGCGACGACTCCTGCCAAATAGACGCCCGGCACGTTCGTCTCCATCGTATCCTCGTTGAACGTCGGATAACCTTCTGCTTCTATCGTAACGCCCGTTTCGGCCAGAAAATTCCGGTCGGGATGAAAGCCGGTCAGCGCCAGCACAAAATCGTTGGCGATTTGCTGCTCCCCTTTAGGGCCGTGTACAGTAATGTCGTCGTTTCCGATATGTGTGACGGTCGAGCGAAACAGCATCGAGATTACCCCTTTGGCGACCTTGCTTTCAAAGCCCGGCCTCACCCAAGGTTTGATGCTGGAGGAATAATGATCCCCGCGGTATACAACGGTAACCTCGGCACCGACCCGCTCGAGCTCGAGAGCCGCATCGATCGCCGAATTGCTGCCGCCGATGATAGCCACCTTCATTCCGGCATACGGATGGGCCTCGCGGAAAAAATGGCTGACCTTGGCCAGCTGCTCGCCGGAAATGCCGAGCTCGTTCGGATGGTCGAAATAGCCTGTAGCGATGACGACATATCGGGTATAGAACGAGCATGGCTGTCCAAACCGGTCCTCTCCCTCCAGAAGAAAACCTCCGCTCTGCTTGACGATGCGGGTAATCGCCGTGTAAGGCCGGATGCGAAGCTGATGGCGCTGCGCTGCCGTCCGGTAATAATTTAATGCTTCAAGCCGAGAAGGCTTGTCGTTCGCCGTCGTAAACGGAATCCCTCCGATTTCTAACAATTCCGGAGTGCTGAAAAAATGCATGTATGTCGGATACTGCGAAATGGAATGGACGAGATTTCTTTTTTCAATGACGAGCGGCCGCAGTCCGATCCGCTGCAGCTCGATGGCGGCGGCCAGGCCGCAGGGGCCCGCGCCGATAATGATCGCTTCCTCTACATGCACGAAATAGTTCCCTCCCAAGCGGCAATTTGAGTAGTATTATGGATAATAAGTTCTCGCTCATTTTACTGCGTGAAACAATGAGATGCAAATTTGGATTTTTGACTCTCTTGTTCAACCAAAGGAATATTGTATAATAATGTGGAATCGTTTTTTACAATCTAGTAACCTACATTCCAACGAGGAGGAGATAGATCGCATGCGGAGACGTTTTGTCATCGAAGCGGTAATGGTAGCAACGTACGGTCATCTTCTCGTACCCAGCCGTCCTATCGACTATGTCGTGCCTTATTCGTCTATAGCTGAGCTTTACGAGATGAGAGACGGGGCCGATCCGGTCATGGACGACCCTGAAGACGACGTGCACGTGAAAATGAAAATAAACGAACTGATTACCTTTTTTGAAGATTCTCTTAACCGCAAAAAAATCGAAAAAGCAATGCAGGTTCCATGGAGGGCAAGCTCGCCGCTTCTGTTGAACGACAAAATCCAGTTTACGGTCATCCACGCCGTCGATAACGCCCATTACGGAGAGCTGTTCGATCCGATCGAAACGGAGCTGCTTCTGACCGGGCTCAAGCTAGGGGTACCGCTGCTGTCCGATCAGTTTGAATTTCAGGATAAGCTGATCGAAGCGGAGGTTCCCGTTCAAGTGTACGACATCGAGGACTTTGAATTCGCGGTGGAGGAAGGCATTTCGGCGAGCGAATTGGCTTTGTACGACGAGCAGGACCGGTTCTGATAACCGTCAAATACAAAGAGGACGGGCTGATCGGCGGATAAACGCCGCTTGGGCTCGTCCTCTTTTGTTGTCGATAGCGGCGGCAGCCGTTATTCCTTGGTGCGGTCAATCGCTTGCGCCATCGTTTTATCCGTCAAATGCGCGTAAATTTGCGTCGTTTCGGGCGATGCATGCCCCAGCTGCTCCTGTGTCTTGTAAATATCATTGCGCAAATAATAGTCAGTAGCGAACGAGTGCCGGAGCTTATGGACGGAAAGGTAAGGCTTTCCGAACCGCTTGGCATATTTGATCACCATCTCCTGAATGGCGCGCTTCGTCATGCGGGAGCCCTCGCTCTTGCCGTTCGCAAGCGCAAGAAACAGCGCTTTCTCCCGTTTAGGCGCTTTATAGCGAACCTCTCGCAGCGTTAGATACGCCTGCAAATCCTCCACCGCTTCCTGCCGGAAGTAGACGGGCGTCTTAAAGGCGTCGTCGTTTTTCCCTTTACGGAACACATAAGACAGCCTCTTCTTCAAATCGATATCTTCTACGTTCAAATTCACCAGCTCCGAAACGCGCAGGCCGGAATGCAAAATAAAGCTGATAATGCATGCGTCCCGAATCCGGTTCAGCTCGTATGCGTAAAGCGCCTGCTTATTGACTCCGATTTCCGCGCCGTAATCCTGCTTGACGTAGTTTAAAAACTCCGTTATTTCTTCCTCCTGCAGCAGCTTGCCTTCCAGCTTGGCAGCCGTGTCCTTCGGTTTATGCGTCCTTTTAATGGTCACCTTGGCCATCACGTTCCGTTTCAAGAGCGGGTAAAACTGCTCGTCCTCCGCAATCTGGCTCAAATAGTGAAATAAGGAGCGAAGGGAGGAAAGCTTGCGGGAAATCGTCGTCTTGCTGTTCCGTTCTTCCTTGTACGTCGACAAAAACATCCGGAAGCCGTCGATGCTGTCCATATGAAGCCGTTCAAGCTCGAGCAGCGTCACATCTTTTACCGAGGACGCTTCCGACAGCCCTTCGGCCATCAGCCATTTCAGAAACGTGTCGTAGTCGCGTATGTATTCGAGAAGGGATGAGGGCGATAAATCCGGAAGCTTGAAATTAATGAATTTCTCGATGTACCAAGGCATGCCTGGAAGCCGTTTCTCCAGCTCTTGACGGTCTTTTTCTTTTAAAAGGTTTATAGCGTTTCACCTCGCTTGTTCTGCGGTATACGGCTCATTTCTTTATTGTAGCAAGTTCCCTTTTCAGCCTCAACGGCAAGCGGTTATTTCGGGCGGAGAATTCACATTTACGGGGAAATGTAAATTAGTAAATGTATGTAATTCCTGTATCCCGGTTACATTTCGATAGTAACTGTGCTAAACTCGAACAGACCGGTCAACAGGTTACCAAACTTATACCAATTTGCGAAGGATCGTGCACGCGCAATTGTAAAAAGGGAGGTTCATTGATTAAATGAACGTAAAGGTACTACAACATAGCATGACCGTATTACTCGTTTTTTTGCTGGTGTTCGCGGTGCCGTTTGAAGCTGTACAGGCCGCTCCGCCGGCAACGCTGAAGCTGGGCAGCAAAGGCGCCGATGTGCCTGATTTGCAATACCGCCTGAAGACGCTCGGTTATTTCAGCGACGACCTGACGGATTATTTCGGGACAAAAACGCTGGAATCGCTCACCCGCTTCCAGAAAGACCACGGCCTCGAGGCCGACGGCGTCGCGGGAGAAAAAACGTGGACGGAGCTCAAAAAGGTGTCCGTCAGCCAAGCCGAGCTGAACATGCTTGCCAGAATTATCTACGCCGAATCGCGTGGAGAGCCGTATGAGGGACAGGTTGCGGTAGGCGCTGTCGTCTTGAACCGGGTCGAGTCATCCAGCTTCCCGGATACGATTAAAGGCGTAATCGAGCAGCCGAGAGCTTTTACGGCGGTCGATGACGGGCAGTACAAGCTGAAGCCGAATGAAACGGCTTACCAGGCTGCCATGGAAGCTGTACGAGGAATCGATCCGACGAACGGAGCGCTGTACTACTTCAATCCGGAAACGGCTACGTCGAAATGGATTTGGTCGCGCAAGCAGACATTGAAAATCGGAAGGCATGTTTTTGCCGTGTAATAATGGAAAGCGTTTCTTATCAAGGTGCCCGGCACTTTGGATTAGGAAGCGCCTTTTTTATTTATATATAAGGTGATACAATAGGGTATAGAAATTAAGTTACTTATTTTTTCGGAGGTGCTATCATCGTGAAAGTTGAAATATGGTCGGATTATGTTTGTCCGTTTTGTTATATAGGCAAAAGAAAATTTGAGCTCGCGCTTGAGAAATTCGCTCACAAGGATCAAATTGAGACGGTATTCCGCAGCTTCGAGCTCG
This sequence comes from Paenibacillus vietnamensis, assembly GCF_020169515.1. Lineage (GTDB taxonomy): Bacteria > Bacillota > Bacilli > Paenibacillales > Paenibacillaceae > Pristimantibacillus > Pristimantibacillus vietnamensis. The sequence continues at coordinate 65,105 of NZ_JAHMHW010000019.1, forward strand.
ATCCGGGTGCAGACGCGAATGCGGGAAGAAGCACATACAGCATGCTGGCGTCCAAATACGGAATGAGCCTTGAGCAGGCGAAGCAAACGACCGCAGGTGTGGCACAGCAGGCCGCGGCCGTCGGGCTTGATTTTCAATTTGAAGGAATGGTCGAGACGAACACGTTCGATTCGCATCGGCTGGTTCAATTCGCAGCCGTTCAGGGCAAGGGAAAACAAATGTCGGAACGTTTATTCAAGGCCTATTTCACGGAAGTCGTGAACATTGGCGAAAGGTCGCGTCTAACCGGACTTGCAGCCGAGGTTGGCCTGGATGAGAAGGCAGTGACGGAAATGCTGAATTCCGGCGATTATTCGGAGGTTGTCAGAGCCGAAGAAGAAGAAGGCAGCCGGCTTGGCATCAGAGGCGTGCCGTTTTACGTCATCGACCGCAAATATGCGGTATCCGGCGCACAGGCCTCCGAGGTGTTTCTCGACACGCTGAACAAGGCTTGGGAAGAAAAGCATCCGTCCTTGATCCGTGTGAACGAAGGCGATCCAGGCGCCGTGTGCTCCGACGGCGTATGCGCTCCGGATGCGAACCAGCCGAAATGACGGCTTTGTTTTTTTGATTTGTACGAAACGAATAGAGGAATTATAATAATAAACGGTATCCTTATGCAGGGGTACCGTATTTTGCATGGCTTTGGAGGGGGTACTGATCGTGGCAGTTGAACAACAGCGTCTTCTCATATTCGCGGGCTCTTATGCCGAAGCGGAAGACAACGGCGTTTATGTGTATTCTTTTGACGAACAAACGGGTACATTAACTTTGACGGATGAGTTCTCCGGGCTCAAAAATCCGACATTCCTGAACGTGGATACGGAGCGTAGTCTGCTGTATTCCATTTCGGAGACGGTTAGCCCGGAAGGCAAGAAAGTAGGAGAGGCGGCGGCTTTCGCTATCGATGCCGCAAACGGGAAGCTGAGGCTCCTTAACCGTAAGGTTACCGTCGAATCGACAACCTGTCATATCCAGCGTGACGCTGCAAGCCGTTACTTGACGGTGACCAGCTATCATGGCGGAATGATCGGCTTGCTCGGGATCGGAGAGGACGGCGGCGTAGGCGAGCTGCTTGACGTCCGTCAGCATGAAGGTAGCAGCCGGCATCCCGAACGGCAGGACCGGCCTCATCCGCATTCCTCGTTCTACAGTCCTGACGGACGCTATTTGCTCGTATCAGACCTTGGTCTCGACCGTGTCGTCACGTATTCCGTGGACGAAGAGAAGCTGCAGCTTGTGAAGCGCAGCGAGGCCGTGCTGCATCCGGGCGCAGGTCCGCGCCATCTGACATTCCACCCGAACGGCAAATTTGTTTTTGTCATTAATGAGGTGGATTCGACGATTACTTCGTTTACATACGATTCGGACAACGGTCAATTGACGGAGGTCGAAACGGTAAGTACGCTGCCGGAAGGCTTACAAGAGGAAAACTCCTGTGCCGAAATCGCCATTTCTTCGGACGGGCAATTTTTGTACGGCTCCAATCGCGGACATGACAGCATCGTCGTCTTTGCGGTGGACGGACAGTCCGGACGATTGACGCTTGTCCAGCATATTTCCACCGAAGGCGGCCATCCGCGCCATTTCGCGCTGACGCCGAACGGACGGTACCTGCTCGCGGCGAACCGCGATTCCGACAATATCGTCACCTTCACCGTAGACCGCGAAAGCGGAAAGCTGGCTTATACCGGCCGGCAGGTTCGCGTGTCGAAGCCGGTGTGTCTGGTTCCGGTTTATATTTAATTATTCATAAGCTATGTAATGAAGAGGGGAATACAGAAGCGTGGCCACTAACGAAGACGATAAACCGAAACTGATCGCAACGAAAATTTTCAAATGCAAAAATCCGGAATGCAAAGCTTGGGTACGGGACGAATTTGCCGCCGAGGAGCAAGCCTGTCCGATCTGCAAAGGCCCTATGCTCAGAAGCATGCGGCATTTGCCTGCCGTTCAGAATAAGCCGAAGCGCCAGCCTAGAAAGCCGAAATCCGATTTTTAGCATGAAATCCCAATTCGCAGCTAGTTTGCGGTTGGGATTTTTTGCGCTGTAACGGGGTCACGCCCGTTTCCGATATGGTAGGATATAGATATCCTAACAAGACAGGACGGTTGCCCTGGATGTTCGTTTATTTTACTGCGCTGCTGACTGCAGCGGTCATCGTGCTGGCCAACAACCGCGGGAACGAAGCCAACCGCTGGGCGGCCTATTTTTTAGCGGGCGCTTCGGTTGGCGGCCTTAGCCATGTGCTGGCTGGGCGCGGCTTTGAACGGCTGCCGGAGGCCCTGCAATTTTTAAATTATACATTCACTCCTTGCGCGGTGCTGCTGTTTTGTATTTTGTATACGAGGCATCCAATGAGCAGAAGCGCCAAAAGGAAAATAAAGCTCGCGCTGCTGCTGCCGATGCTGCTGATGGCATTACTGGCGTATGCTCCCGGAACGGCTGTCCCGGAGAAAACGTTTTTTATCGCATTGCTGAGCTGGTGCGCACCCTATTATTTGATTTCATGTTATTTGCTGATCGTCTCCTGCTGGAGGGAGCGGGAGCCGGCGTTCAAGCGCAGCCGGATTATAACGACCGTCATCATTGTGCCGACGCTGCTCGGCGTCGTCATTTTTATTTACGCGGCGAAGGTATTCGTTCCGGAATTTGAGTTTTTCCGTTATATTTCGGTGTTTATGGCTTATTCGCTTGGCATTGCCGTATTGTGCGCCTTTATTTACGGAGTGCTCGGCGTGAAGGTGCGCTTTGAGCGGGATCCCCTCGAAGGGGCGATGAAGGCCGTCAATCTGGGCACAAGCTTGTTAAACCATACGATCAAAAACGAGATCGGCAAAATCGCGTTAAGCGCGGATAACGTGAAAGCGTCCATTGCCGAATCTGACGTGCTGCAGCAGGAGCAATTGCAGGTGATCGCCAATTCTTCCCGGCACTTGCTGGAGATGGTGGACCGGATGCACAGCCGGACGAAGGATATTTTGCTGAAGGAGGAGCCGGTAAGGCTCGATCTGCTGCTCGAACAATGCGTTTTGGGTCACAGGGACCGATTGGCGGGCAGCGGTATCGAGCTCAGGACAGTCTATCGGGTTAGGCCGACCGTCATTTGCGATCCGATCCACGTCAAAGAAGCCGTCGGAAATTTGATCTTGAACGCTGCTGAAGCGATGACGGCAGGCGGTTCGATCGACGCCGTGCTGGATAAGCATAAAGGCGGCGTAAGCCTGGCGATCGAAGATACCGGACCCGGCATTCCGGAAAGCCTGCTCGCTCATGTGTTCGAGCCGTTCGTAAGCGGCGGGAAGTCCGGCCGGAATTTCGGCTTGGGCTTATCGTATGTGTACAACGTCATGCGCAGAAGCGGAGGCAAGGCGGAGCTGCGGAACCGGCCGGAGGGCGGAGCGAGAGCCTCGCTGCTCTGGCCGAAGGCTAAAACGATGCCGTGATAAAAGGAGGAACCGGGATGAGCCATATCAAAGTGTTTATCGTCGAAGACGATGCGGACTGGATTAAGGCGCTAACCGCCTTTTTGAATCGCGAGGAGGACCTGCTGGTCGTCGGAACGGCCGCGAACTCGAACGAGGCGCTCAGCTTTGCGGGCTCGCTTTCGTTCGACGTGGTCCTGATGGATATCCAGCTGGAAGGCAGCAGGCTGGACGGCATTCATACGGCCATGCTGCTGCAGGAGCAATCATCCGCCAAAATTATTATGCTGACTTCGCTTAACGACGAGCGGTCGATGACGGAATCCTTTACGGCCGGCGCCGTCCAATATTTGGAGAAATCGCGGTTTCGGGAGCTGCCCCAGACGATTCGCAGCGCCTATCACCACCCTGCGCCGATGGAAGCGCTGCTTAAGGAGCTTGCCCGGCTGAAGCGCGAGGAGCAGCTTAAGGAACTGACGGCCGCCGAGCGGGAGGTGTTCGAATTGATCGAAGATGGCCATACGCAATCGCAAATCGAGCGTAAGCTGCATAAGGCCGAAAGCACGCTCAAAAATCAGATCAACAAAATGCTGAAAAAATTCGGCGTCAAAAGCAGCAAAGAAGCGGTAGAGAAGGTCAGGCGAAGGGGACTGTTCCACCCAGACGAGGATAAGTAAAAAACGGCTTGAGGAAGAGGGGGGTACTACAACGCGTAGTACCCCCTCTTCCTTTTGTCCCATAAAAGTTGGAACTGACGGAAGTGCGCCTTTCGGAGGTAAAATGCAGGTAGATAAAGGGGAGGTTGAAATGAACGACAGTCCGAAGGTGAACGGGGAGCCCGCCGTGTTGCTGATCGACGGCCATTGCATGCTGTGCAGCGGTATTACCCAGTTTGTAATAAAAAGAGACCCGCACGCACGCTTCCGGTTCGCTGCACTGCAATCGGAGGCCGGACAGAAGCTGCTGCTGGAAGGCAACCTGCCTCAAGACGATTTTCATACATTCGTCATGGTGGAAGACGGGCAGTATTATTTGAAATCGGAAGCTGCGCTCCGTGTGTTCCGCAAGCTGAAAGGATTTTGGCCGCTCCTCTACGCCTGCAGGGCGGTTCCGGTTTCCTGGAGAAACCGGGTTTATGACGCGATCGCTTACAACCGGAACCGCTTGTTCGGCAGGTCTGAGGAATGCTTGCTTCCGGGACCCGATATCAGGGCACGTTTCCTTAACGGCGGACATTAAAGAGTGGTAATAGGAGGACAAGACCGATGAGACAGAAGCCCATCTATGTCGAACTGGACATGAAAACGACTCTTCCCGAGCTTTGGGAGCATACGCAAAATCCGCAGCTTCACGAGCGCTGGGATTTAAGGTTTTCGGAAATCCGTTACTTACCGCGTACAGGCGCACAGGAGCCGCAATCCTTTCAGTATAAAACCCGGATCGGCTTCGGCTTGTCGGTCGCCGGCACCGGGAAGACGTTTACCCCGAGGCTGCAAAAAACGTCCGAAAAATTATCCGTGTTAGCCTTCGATTCGAAGCAGCCGATTTCCCTGATCCGCGAGGGCAGCGGCTTCTGGAAATACGTGCAGAACGGAAGCGGGATTTCTTTTTTAACCGTATTCGATTATCGGACGCGCTTTGGATTGGCGGGGCGGCTGCTCGACCGGCTCGTATTCAGGCCGCTGTTCGGCTATGCGACGGCTTGGAGCTTTGACAGGCTGCGCATTTGGCTTGAGCACCGGATTCCACCGGCCGTAATTGCTGAAAGGGCGCTGGTTCATTACGCCTGTGTCCTGGCGCTCGCACTGCTGTGGTGCTATCAGGGCTTGGTGCCGAAGCTGATGTTTCCCGAAGCAGGCGAGCTGACGTTATTGCGGCGAGTAAGCTGGATTGGCGGGAATGAGCTTGGAATGCTTCGTCTGCTTGGCTGCGCGGAGATCGTGATCGGCATTCTGAGTGCATTTTTGCATCGGAGCGGCCTGATGGCCGCGCTTCAGGCGGCGGCACTGCTGCTTCTGACGCTGCCTGCGCTGCTATTTGCCCCGGAGCTGCTCCGGGCTCCTTTTAACCCGGTCACGCTGGCCGTTCCGATGCTTGGCTTTATCGCAATCGCCCGTCTCACCTGCCGACATTTGCCGGATGCCGGGAGATGCAAGCGTAAACCGGAAAAAAGAAAGAAAGGAGGCATACCGCATGGCATCGATTTACGAGCGGATGCTCGGTCAGGACTTCGCTAAGCTTCATCCCCGCATCCGGCAGCGCTTCGGAATTAGCAGCGGGGATGGGATTGCCTCCGTCGGCTGCGGCGAGATGCAGCGGATCTGGTACAACAAGCTGGCGGCCGTTCCCTTGTATATCGGGACGTTCCGTCATATCATGTTTCCGCAAAGGGGCGGCAATATCCCGTTTTCAATCGAAAATTACGCCTACCGGGACCGCTTCGGCCGCGAAACGGTCAGCTGGATCCGGAAGTTTAAATTTCCCGGTGCGGTGCGCCATTTTGATGCTACGATGATCTACAGCGAGGAACGGGAGCGGATCGTCGATTATTTGGGCAACAAGCAGCATTTAGCGGTCGATCTTGAAGTAAGCGCGTCTCCGGAAGGCGGAATTCGGATCCGTTCGGGCGAACAGCGCTTCTATGAGGGGTTCCTTCAATTCCGGTTCCCAAGGCTGCTGACCGGCAGTGCGGATGTACATGAATGGTACGACGAGCATGAGGAGCGGTATAAAATTACGGTTGATGTGCAAAGCCCGATTCTCGGTCCGGTGTTTCGATACGAAGGCGTCTTTCAAGCCGATTTTATCCCCGTGAAGCAAGAAGCGATACCGATAGGCATTAAGCCTCTCAGGGAGGAGAGGAGAGAATAACCGGGTGCTGCCGGATATTCCTTTTTGTCAGTTTTCATAGCCGCGTTGTATAATAGAATTTAATGCCGGAAAGTGGACCGAACACGATGGCCCTCTCACCGGACAGCCGCATGAGGAAACGGAGCATACGACGCGATGAAAAAATTTAAAAAGTTTTATATAGAGACGACCAGCATCTGCAATCTTTCCTGTACCTTCTGCCCGCCGACACAGCGCGCGAAAGGGTTTATCAGCATCGAGGATTTCAAAAAAACGCTGGATCAGGTGAAGCCTCATACCGACTATATTTATTTTCACGTCAAGGGCGAACCGCTGCTGCATCCTAAAATCGACGAGCTGCTGGATATTAGCCACGAGAAGGGCTTTAAGGTGAATATCACCTCCAACGGCACGCTGATCTCGAAAAACAAAACCAAGCTTCTGAACAAGCCTGCGCTTCGCCAAATGAATTTTTCGCTGCACAGCTTTGACGGCCACCCGGGCTCGGAGGATAAAGCGGGATATTTGGCTGACATCCTGTCGTTTGTGAATGAAGCGGTCGCTTCTTCGAACATTATTATTTCGTTCCGGCTGTGGAACCTCGACATGGATAACGAAACGAACCAGCAGAGACAAAAAAACCGGGAGCTGCTCGGCATGATCGAGGAGGCCTTCGGCCTCGACTACAAAATCGATGAGAAATTTATCCCGGGCTCTGGCGTCAAAATCGCGGACCGCATCTATTTGAACCAGGATCCCGAATTTAAATGGCCGGATTTGAAGGAGCCCGAGGACGACGGCAAAGGCTTCTGCTACGCGCTGCGCAATCAGGCCGGCATCCTGATCGACGGCACGGTCATTCCGTGCTGCCTGGATGGGGAGGGCGTCATTAACCTTGGCAACATCCATCACGACCATTTCTCCGATATTATTGAGAACGAAAGGTCGACGAAGCTGTACGAGGGCTTCTCGAGGCGGGTCGCGGTCGAGGAGCTGTGCCGCAAATGCGGCTACCGCCAGCGTTTCGGCTGAAGCGAAGAGCCGCTTGCAAATAAACCCCTGCCGCGAATTTTGTCGGTTCAGGGGTTTTGTGATATGATTTGAGACGAGCTGGAAATATATAAATCTATCATTCCAGTAGATAGGAGAGGAAGCGACTTATGGATTTTTTAACAATGTTAAAAGCGATTATTTTGGGCTTGGTGGAAGGTCTGACCGAGTTCGCGCCCGTCTCCTCGACCGGACATATGGTTATCGTCGACGGTATGTGGCTGAAATCGGAGCAGTTCCTGGGCAAGTATGTGGCGAATACGTTCAAAATCGTCATCCAGCTGGGCTCGATTCTGGCCGTCATCATTTTGTTCCGGAACCGGTTCATTGAGCTGCTCGGACTCAACTTCGGCCGGAAGACGGCGGATGCCGCCGGCGCTACGTCAGGCAAAAAGCTCAAGCTTACCCATGTGCTGGTCGGCCTTCTTCCTGCGGGGGTGTTCGGCTTGCTGTTCGAAGACTTCATAGACGAGCATCTATTCTCGGTTCAGACCGTATTAATCGGTCTTGTCATCGGAGCGGTGCTCATGATCGTCGCGGACAGGCTGAGACCGGCCAAGCCGAAGACGGAATCGGTGGATCAGATTACATATAAGCAGGCGCTGAGCATTGGCCTCTTTCAATGCTTGTCCTTATGGCCGGGCTTCTCCCGGTCGGGCTCGACGATTTCCGGCGGCGTCCTGCTCGGCATGAGCCATCGCGCGGCGGCCGACTTTACTTTCATTATGGCCGTTCCGATTATGGCCGGAGCGAGTACGCTCTCGCTTCTGAAAAATTGGGAGTATTTCACGCTGGAGGATTTGCCGTTTTTTATTGCGGGATTTGTTAGCGCCTTTGTTTTTGCCATCATTTCTATCCGCTTCTTCCTGAAGCTGATCAACAAAATCAAACTGGTCCCTTTTGCGATATACCGGATCGTGCTTGCCGCCATTATCTATATCGTTTATTTTTAAAAAAGAAAACGGCCTGTATCCTTGACGGATGCGGGCCGTTTTGCTGTTTTACCGGCAGGGAGGGTAGGGCATGATGTTCGCAATTTCGCCAAAGGTGTAATGGAAGGTGGCAAATTGGCTACCGTACAAGTATTGAAGCAGAAAAATTTGTCCGTTGTCGACGCTGCACAGAACGCCGGATACGCCTTGGCCGTTGCGCAGCGAGACGCCTACCGGACGGCCGATGTAATATCCGGCCATTTGTCCGATCGGATCGGCCGATGGAAGCGGGCCGGGGGCTGGGGTCAGCATGCAGAATCATCCTTTCTTTGTTGAAAAGTGCCTACAACAGCATATGCGGCTGCCTAACCGGCGGCACCCCGTTTTTGCGACTCGTAAATGCCGGCCCGGCCTGAGAATAGAAAGCTGACGATGCAGCCGAGAAACAGGTATACCGCTCCGTCCGCTCCGAACAGCTCAATGCCCATAACAAAGCAGGCGATTGGAGTTTTCGCCGCTCCGCCGAACACGGCAACGAGACCGACCGCCGCGAGCAGCGGCACGGAAACGGAAAGCAAGCCGCCAAGCGCGCTTCCGAGCGCTGCGCCGATGACGAATAACGGCGTGACCTCGCCGCCCTGAAAGCCGGCTCCAAGCGTGATAGACGTGAATATTGTCTTGAGCAGAAAGTCAAGCGGCGAAGCCGCTTCCTGAAAGGAATGCTGCAGAAGAGGCAGGCTTAATCCCAAATAATCCCTTGTTCCAAGCAAATAGACGAGCGCGATAATGATGACGCCGCCGGCTGCGCTTCTAAGCGGAGGCGATACGAGCCACCGGCCGAACCACGCCTTCAGCCGCCGTGTGAGCTGCACGAACAGCATGGCGGCCAGTCCGAACAGGATCGATGCCAGAATCAATTTGACGAGCAAGGAAACGCTGAGCGGCGGAATCTGCTCCATCGAATAATGGATATGCCTGATGCCCCACGCAGTCGTAACGAGATGGCCCGTATAACTGGCGATAAAGCAGGGCAGCAGCGCTTCATAGCTGAGCAGTCCTATCGCCAGCACCTCCAGTCCGAACAGCGTTCCGGCGAGCGGCGTACCGAAGACGGAGCCGAAGCCTGCGCTGATGCCGCACATCAAAATGATTTTCCGGTCGGGGGCAGCAAGCCGGAACGCCTTGCCGGCGGCCTCGGCCAGACTGCCGCCCATTTGCACCGCCGTACCTTCGCGGCCTGCAGAGCCTCCGAGCAAATGCGTCACTAACGTGCCGGACAGAACGAATGGCGCCATGCGAAGCGGGATGGCGCCGCCGCCGTTATGAATTTGTTCAATGATGAGATTGTTTCCGCGGCCGGCTTCTTTGCCGGCTTTCAGATAGATGAAGCTGACAAGCGCTCCTCCGGCGGGCAGCAGCCAGAGCAGCCATGGATGCGCGACGCGCGCTGCCGTCACCCATTCCAGACCGGCCAAAAACAAAGCGGAGGCCGAGCCCGCCAAAATACCTGTGACGCCTGCGATAAGAAGCCATTTGGATGAAAATTTGAGCAGTCCCGTCAATAAAATCTCTCCTTTATACGCGCAAACAAAAGACTCCTACCAGCACAAAAAAGACTGGTAGGAGTCATTAGCGTATTTACGCGGTTATGGCGAACTCCATCGCCGTTTAATCTTATTTATTATATTTTATGGCATATGCGGCGGTCAACCGGGAGGGCGGTATACTCTCAATAATATTGGAGAACGCCCCTGCATTCGACAGCTGCGGATGAATTTCGACGGCGTTCAAGTCGACGAATTATTTATAACGGATATTAATAAATATGTCGAAAATGACATGCTATATGAGACCAATTTTGAAAAAACAAATAAAATCAACACGAACTAAAGTGATGGAAATTCGCTTGCCGCATTTTATAAATAAATCTTATATAACATATCGAGTGCGGAGCATAAACCGCTTAATTGCCTACGATATGGGAGGATATGGGAGGATTTAAATGAATAGTCCCGGTCACCCCCTCTCTGCCTATGTGAGCCTTTTATTTGCTGAATTATCATTCAATTCTGGAAATGACCTCGATGGGAATAGATGTTAGCCTTATAAGTGTTCCAAAACAAAACGAAACGAAAGGAGATGGGAATACGTGAGGAAAGCTTTTGCCGTATTGGTGGCAGTGCCAATGCTGCTGGCATCGGCATGCGGAAACAACGGGGGAGATACAGATACGTTAACGCAAGCAAAAAAACAGGGGTACATAACCGTAGGATTTGCGAATGAAAGACCGTATGCGTACAAGGATGAGAACGGGAATTTGACCGGCGAAGCCGTCGAAATCGCAAAGGTCATATTGGAAAGGCTGGGCGTAAAGGAGGTAAAAGGAGAGCTGACGGAGTTCACCTCGCTTATTGCCGGGCTGCAGGCGGAGAGGTTCGACATGATAACAGCCGGGATGTTTATAAACGAAGATCGATGCAAGGCCGTCAAATTCGCGGATCCGGAATACAGCATCGGAGAAGCGCTGGCCGTAAAAGCGGGTAATCCGCTCGGTTTAACAAGTTATACTGCGATTGCCGGTCAGCCGGAAGTGAAGGTAGCCGTCATGGCTGGCGCAGTTGAAGTCGATTATTTGAAGGCGTCCGGTGTAAAGGAAGAGCAAATGCTGCAGGTTCCCGATCAGGATGCGGCGGTCAGCGCGCTGCAATCCGGCAGGGCGGATGCGATGACGATGACCGGTCCCGCCTTGCAGTCGAGACTTGAAGCGGCGGGCGACAGCAGTCTGGAGCGAGTTGCCGAATTCGAACAGCCGCTGGTGGAGGGGAAGAGCGTACGGGGGTATGGCGCTACCGCTTTCCGCTTATCCGACGAAGCCTTTCAGGCGGCGTACAATGCCGAGCTAAGCAAAATGAAGGAATCGGGCGAGCTGCTGGACATTTTACAGCAATTCGGCTTTACGGAGCAGGAGCTGCCGCAGGACGCCACGGCCGAACAGCTTTGCGGTGGATAAGATGAACGCTCCTTGGCTCGATTGGCTGCCTATGCTGCTGGACGGAACCCTCATTACGATCCAGGTCGCTTTATTATCGGCAGTCGTGTCGATTGTTTTATCTGCGTTGGCAGGATTAGGCAGCTTGTCCCGATATGCCGTCGTCCGGTTGATTTCAAGAGCCTATGTGGAGCTTTTTCGTGCCTGCTCCTTGCTTGTTCTGCTGTTTTGGGTTTATTTTGCACTGCCTTTTCTGCAGATCGAGCTATCCAAGCTGATGGCGGGCGTACTGGCTATCGGATTGAATATCGGGGCGTACGGAGCGGAAATTGTCAGAAGCTCGGTTTCGGCGGTGTCCGGCGGTCAGCGTGAAGCGGGCATCGCCCTGAATTTATCGGGAACGCAGCGTATGCTTCGCGTTATCTTGCCTCAGGCAGCCGTGAGGATGGTTCCGCCCTTCGGCAATCTGATGATCGAGCTGCTGAAATCGACGTCACTTGTATACTTCATTACGCTATCCGATCTGACCTACGAAGCGATGGTGCTTCGGAACAATTATTACGTCTGGACGCCTTATATTTTCGGCCTGCTTCTGTTGATCTATTTTTTGATTTCCTCCTGCATCTCACTCGTATCCCGCTTGCTTGAGCGCAGGCTGGCCGTTTGGAGGTGAATCAAAAGTCATGTGGGACTCCGAATACGCCGCCCAGCTTCTGCCAGCTTTTTTGCCGGCTTTTGCCGTTACGATCGGCGCGACGATTACGGGCTTCATGCTCGCGGTGCTGTTCGGTCTGCTGTTTGCCATAGCGGGACGCTCTGCTGCGGCGCCGGTCAGATGGGCTTCGCGGTCCGTCGTCGAATTTATCCGAAGCACCCCGCTTCTGGTGCAAGCCTTCTTTCTCTATTACAGCGTACCGATGCTTACCCCGGTTGCCATGCCGGCTTTTGCAACAGGCGTATTGGCACTCGGACTCCATTACGGGACCTATATGTCCGAAGTATTCCGTTCCGGAATCGACGCGGTCCCGCGCGGACAATGGGAGGCATCGACAGCCCTGCACTTATCAAAACGAAAAACATGGATTTCCGTTATTTTGCCGCAGGCGATTCCTCCGGTCATTCCGGTGATGGGCAATTATTTGATCGTCATTTTTAAAGAGACGCCGACTCTGATGGCTATTACGCTTGTCGAGCTGCTGCTGACGGCCAAGACGGAGGCTTCGGCGACCTATCGCGTATTCGAGCCTTATACGATTGTGGGTCTGCTGTTTTTGGCGGTTAGCTTAATCTTTTCGCTAGGGATTCGCAGGTTGGAGAAAAAATGGTCATTTGGACGAGAGAATGAGAAGGGAGGACTACGGTGATCACTCAAATCGAGAAGCAATGGTACGACGAATCTGCCGAAAATGAAGCAGGCCATGCATTGTCGCCAAGCCTCAGGCCGGCTGGAGGGAAGCCGATCGTACGCTTCCGCTCGGTCCGCAAAAGCTTCGGAGAGCTGCCTGTTCTGAAAGGAATAGATCTGGATATTTATCCGGGCGAGAAAATCGCTTTGATCGGTCCGAGCGGCTCTGGAAAAACAACGCTGGGCCGGATGCTGATGACGTTGGAGGAGCCGACGGCAGGAACGATTCTGATCGATGGCGAACCCTTGTGGGCGATGGAGAAGAACGGAAAACCGGTCCGTGCGAACGAAAAGCATTTGCAAAAAATGCGAGGCAAAGTGGGGATGGTTTTTCAGCACTTTCATTTATTCCCGCACATGAGCGTGCTGAAAAACGTAACCCTCGCTCCGCGCTCCGTCTTGAAGCTGTCCAAGGAAGAGGCGGAGGAGCTTGCGGTCGCCATGCTGCGGAAGGTAGGTCTTGAAGATAAGCTGCATGTGTATCCTTCCCAGCTGTCCGGAGGGCAAAAACAACGGGTGGCAATCGCCCGGGCATTGGTGATGCAGCCTAAAATTATGGTGTTCGACGAGGTAACCTCGGCGCTCGACCCGGAGCTTGTCGGCGAAGTACTGAGCGTCATCAAAGAAATCGCCAAGGAAGGTCAAATGGCGATGCTGCTGATTACCCACGAGATGGAATTTGCAAGAGAGGTGGCGGATCGCGTCATTTTCGGTGCGGAAGGGCTGATCGTGGAGGAAGGCAAACCGGAGCAAATTTTTACGAATCCCCGGAGCGAACGGCTTCAGGCTTTTTTACAACGATTTCTTTAAAAGGCCGGTGCGCTTGGAGTTCAGACATCGGGAGGTGAAGACAATGAAGGTCCATTTTACGGACCGTTTGGAAATTCGGTCTGCCGAAGCCAAAGACGGATCGGCCGTTTGGCAGCTCGTCAAGGAAGCCGGTACGCTCGATGTGAACTCGCCGTATTGCTACATTATGCTTTGCGATATTTTCCGGGATACGTGCGCTGCGGCCGTCATCGGCGAGGAGCTGGTCGGATTTATGTCGGGCTACCGCAGACCGGACCGGCCGGATACGCTGTTCATTTGGCAGGTGGCCGTCCATCGGAAAGCAAGGGGGCGCGGGATAGCCAAAGCGATGCTGAACGAACTTTTGAACCGGGAGGAGCAGCAAGCCGTCAAGTATGTTGAGGCGACGATCGGTCCTGCCAATACGGCGTCGAGAAGGCTTTTCTCGGGTTTTGCGGCCGACAAGGGGGCACAGTGCCGCATAACGGAGAAATACGGGCCGGAGCTGTTTCCTTCCGGCGCTTCTCATGAGCCTGAACTGATGTTTCGGATCGGGCCCATGAGGAGAGAAGAAACGCGAATATAAAATAGGGAGGTATTGCTGTGAATGAATCGATGAACAAACCGGACGGCATGCATGTGTTTAACCAGCTGGAATCCGAGGTGCGGAGCTACTGCCGCAGCTTTCAAACGGTATTCGCAACAGCAAAAAACGCTGTGATCCGCGATGTCCATGGCAAAAGCTATATCGATTTTTTTGCCGGTGCGGGAGCGCTGAACTACGGGCATAACAATGACCGCATTCGCATGAAGCTCGTCGAATATTTAATGGCCGACGGCGTCGCCCACAGCCTGGATATGGCTACGAAAGCGAAGGAGACTTTTCTTCTGGCGTTTTCCCGCACGATTTTAGAGCCGCGAGGGCTGCGATATAAGATCATGTTTCCGGGACCGACCGGTACCAATTCGGTGGAAAGCGCTCTGAAGACGGCCCGCAAAGTAACGGGGAGGACGAATGTCATCTGCTTTACGAACGCGTTTCACGGCATGTCGCTTGGATCGTTATCGGCAACAGGCAACCGGTTTAAACGAAGCGGAGCGGGTATGCCTTTAGCCGGAACGACGTTTATGCCCTACGACCGTTATTTCGGACCCGGGATCGACACCTCCGACATGCTCGAAAAGCTTCTGGACGATCCCGGCAGCGGCGTTGATCTTCCGGCGGCCGTCCTGCTGGAGACGCTTCAAGGCGAAGGCGGATTAAACGTTGCTTCCGAGGATTGGTTAAGGAAGGTGGAAGCGATTTGCCGCAAGCGTCAAATCTTGCTGATCGTCGACGATGTTCAGATGGGCTGCGGCCGAACCGGCACTTTTTTCAGCTTCGAAACCTCCGGCATTCAACCGGATATCGTATGTTTATCCAAGTCGATCGGCGGTTACGGCCTTCCGTTAGCCTTAACCTTGATCAAGCCGGAATTTGACGTTTGGAGCCCTGGCGAGCATAACGGAACGTTCCGCGGAAACAATTTGGCTTTTGTTGCCGCAACCGAAGCGCTCCGCTATTGGGAGTCCGCAGCGTTTCAAGATGAGATCAAGAAGAAGTCCGCCATCATTCATGCGTGTTTAAGCAGGCTGGCTGCGGAGCACCCGGAGGCCATCGCCGAACGGAAAGGGAAAGGCTTCATTCAAGGACTTGCTTTCCGTACTCCGGAGCATGCTGCCCTGCTGTGCAAGGAAGCTTTTAAAAACGGGTTGATCATGGAAACGTCCGGTGCGCACGACGAGGTGGCGAAGCTGATGCCGCCGCTCACGATTGATCAGAACGCGCTGAAGCAGGGTCTGGCGATATTGGAACAGTCGCTTGGAAACGTGTTGAAGCGGGAGAAGCTCGAAAAGCCAGCGGAGTTAGTAAAGGCGGGGGCTCAAGTTTCTTGACGAAGGTTGTCCAAATCTAGTTGAAACGGAAGGTGAATAGCTTGATCGTTAAACATTTGACCGACGTGATTCATTCGAAGGACGATATCGATACCAAAACCTGGAACGCCAGACGATTGTTGCTGAAGAAGGACGGCATGGGATTTTCCTTGCATGATACCGTCATTAAAGCCGGGACGGAAACGCTGATTTGGTACCGGAACCATGTCGAGGCCGTTTATTGCATCGAGGGCGACGGCGAAATTGAAGTGATCGGCGGACCTACCTACCCGATTACGGCAGGCACCTTGTATGCGCTGGATGGACATGAGAAGCACCTGCTGCGGGCAAACCGCCAAATGAGAATGGTCTGCGTATTTAATCCGCCTCTTACGGGCGCTGAAGTTCACGATGCAGATGGCGTATATCCGCTTGTGGAATCCAATTCATAGAACAAGGAGAGATAGCCGATGAATCCGATGATGAATACCGATATGACCGTTAAAACGAATTCCGCCGATAAGTATCCGTCCCGGGTAAGCGAACAACCTGCATTTATAGAACGGAAGGACCCCGTGCTGTATACGAGATGGTCGGAGGAGAGTCCGCTGAGCAAGGAGCAATCCGAATTTTATGAGAAAAACGGATACCTGGTGCTGGACCGTTTTTTCTCCGAAGACGAAATTGCCGAATGGCGAACGGAGCTAAGACGACTTAACGAGGTCCATCGCCTGGATGAGGCTGAGCACGTCATCCTTGAACCGGGCAGCAGGGAGGTCCGTTCCATCTTCGCCATTCACGCTCATAACGAAGTGTTCAAGCGGCTGGCCAATCATCCCAGACTGAAGTCGATCGCCGCTTACCTTCTAGGCTCCGAGGTCTACGTCCATCAATCCCGCATTAATTACAAGCCAGGCTTTACGGGCAAAGAATTTTACTGGCATTCCGATTTCGAAACCTGGCATGTTGAGGACGGGATGCCTTCCATGCGGGCGTTCAGCTGCTCGATCGCGCTCGAAGACAATTTTGTGCATAACGGACCGTTAATGGTCATACCAGGCTCGCATAATCAATTTATATCCTGTGTCGGAAAAACGCCGGATAATCATTTCAAGCAATCGCTGCGGCGTCAAGAGTACGGGGTGCCGGATCCGGAAAGCCTGGAGCGGCTGAGCAAGGAAGGCGGGATCGAAACGATTGTCGGGAAGGCCGGCTCGATTGTCATTTTTGACTGCAATACGATGCACGGCTCGAACAGCAACATTACTCCCGACCCGAGAAGCAATGTGTTCCTCGTATACAACAGCGTCGAGAACCGGCTGCAGCCGCCGTATTCCGGCCAACAGCCAAGACCACGGTATATTGCGACCCGGGAGTAACGAATGAATGCACTTCTGCTGATCGCTTCTATTATTGGAATCAATATTGCATATGTATCCCTGTTTACGCTGCGTCTCATCTTCTCCATTAAGGGAAGAAGAGGCGCAGCCTCCTTATTGGCCATGCTGGAGGTGTTCATTTATTTGGCCGGCTTGAATCTTGTCCTTCAAAACCTGTCCAATCCTCTGAATATGCTGGCTTATTGCTTGGGCTTTGGGGCCGGCGTCTATTTGGGCAGCCGGATCGAGGAATATATGGCGCTAGGGTATTCGGTCGTACAGGTGATCGCCGACTCCGTTGAAACGAAGCTCCCGGACAAGCTCAGAAGCCATGGTTATGGCGTTACCTCCTGGGCAGGGGAAGGACGGGACGGCAAACGCCTCGTCATGCAGGTGCTTGTAAAAAGAAGCAATGAAAAGAAGCTGCTGGACAGCATTGCGCTGGAAGCTCCGCGCGCTTTCGTCATCTCCCATGAGCCGAGGCATTTTAAGGGCGGCTTCTGGACCAAAATGATTGAAAGATAACCTCCAATTCTTTGACTTATGACTACTCGAAATGATATATTTGAGTGTATGCTTAGTAGAGGATCTGCACAAACGGCTGCGTGCTTGCACGCAGTCGTTTGTGCCTGTTATATGGAGGCAAGCGAGAGTGAACAATTATCCGTTTGAGTTTGACCCGAAGCAATCATTTATTCAGCAGGCGAGCGATTGGATCGCGGACGTTTTTTATGAGAAGCTGCCGGAAGCCGGCTTCGAAGTGCGTGACGAGCAAATCTACATGGCCTTTCAACTGGAGCGGGCATTCGCCGAGAAGCAGACGATTTTCGCGGAAGCGGGCGTAGGAACGGGCAAGACGCTTGTCTATTTGCTGTACGCGATCTGTTATGCGCGTTATACGAGAAAGCCGGCGATCATCGCTTGCGCGGACGAGTCCCTGATCGAGCAGCTCGTCAAGCCGGAAGGCGATGTCGCGAAGCTGGCCCGCCACCTCGATCTGGTCATCGATGCGCGGATGGGCAAATCCGCCGATCAATATTTGTGCTTGAACAAGCTCGACGATGCGCGTGCCGGTCTTGACGATGCAGAGCTGTATGACCGCATTTCCCGCGAGCTGCCCGGCTTCGTTAACCGGCCGGACTCGCTGCAAAGCTTTTATCCTTACGGCAACCGCAAGGATTATCCGAGCCTGACCGACGAGCAGTGGAGCCGCGTCGGCTGGGACGTATTCCAGGACTGCCTCGTCTGCGACCGCAGGCACCGCTGCGGACAGACGTTATCCCGCGATCATTACCGCAAGGCGGCAGACATTATTATTTGCTCCCACGATTTCTATATGGAGCATGTCTGGACCTATGAGGCCCGTAAGCGCGAAGGGCAGCTTCCGCTGCTGCCCGAGCACAGCTCCGTCGTGTTCGACGAAGGACATTTGCTCGAAACGGCTGCGCAGCAGGCGCTGACCTACAAGCTGAACCATAACGTATTCGAAGGTATCGTGGCGAGGCTGCTGCAGGATGAAATCCGTGAATCGCTAGCGTTAGCCGTAGAGGATGCGATTACGCAAAGCGAATATTTGTTCCGCCTCATTGGCAGGCAAAGCATAAGCGTGCCCGGCTCGAGCCGCAAGGAGCTCCGTTGGAGCGACGAGCTGCTGCGCGAAATTAACAGGCTGCAGGACTGCTTGTCCGTCATCGAAGAAGAGCTCGTATTTGAGAGCGGCCTGTACACGATTGACACCTACCAGCTCAAAATCGTCGAGGAGCATTTGGAAATGATCCAATTTGCGCTTTCCTTGTACAAGAGAGAGGACAAGCCGATTACGTGGGTATCGCAGGAGCAGGACAGCCTTTCTCTCGTCATTATGCCGAAGTGGGTAAAGGAAGTGCTGAAGGAGCAGGTTTTCTCCCGGAAAATGCCGATCGTTTTTTCTTCCGCTACTTTGTCGGTCGAAGGCTCGTTCCGTTATATGATGGATATTTTGGGCATGGAAAACGCTTTGAGTTTCTCTGTCGCTTCCCCCTACGACTACAAGGATCAAATGCGGGTGCTTGCCCCGGAAGAGGGTAGGCGGCTGAACACGGATGAGAAGCTGTCGGAAATCGGCAGGCTGCTGAAGCAAAACGGCGGCAGGTCGTTAATTTTGTTTCCGGCCATGGAGCAGCTCGAAGCGTTCAGAAGTGCATGGGAAAATGTACCGGAGTCGGCCGGGCTTACGTTCTATTATGAAGGATCGGGCGAAATCAGCCATTTGATCGAACGGTTTCAGACCGAGGAGGAAAGCGTGTTGTGCGCGGTAACGCTATGGGAGGGCTTGGACATTCCGGGACCTTCCCTGTCGCAGGTCATCGTATGGGAGCTTCCGTTTCCGCCAAACGACCCGGTGTTTGCGGCCAGAAGGCAGGACGCAAGCTCGCCTTTCGAGCAGGTCGATATGCCTTACATGCTGCTTCGGTTAAGGCAGGGAATCGGACGATTAATCCGGACCCGGGAGGACAGCGGCACGGTCGCGATTTTCGGGGAGCGGCTAAACGATGCGGAGGTTCGTGCTCAAATCGCCGGCCTATTGCCGGAATACGTAACGATGGACAAGCTTTAAAACAGATCTGTGTGAGAAGAAGGGGAGGACCCCCTTCTTCTTTTTTTTGATCTGTTACTCTGATGATATCTTTCATTCACTATGGTTGTGGTTTAGAGCTTGTCGCTTTCGGCAAAAATAGGAATTATTCGACATCGTTCTACATGATTCTGCCAATGAAGGGGCGTTACTTTTGATGATTTCCGATATGTTAAATAGGCCAGACTGGTCCGTCGTTCTCCAGGCCATTGTAACGCTGGCGGTCCCTTTGGCGCTTACCTGGGTTTTTCATTGGATCAATAAACCCGGAAAAGAGTGATCAACTTGAACGGCAGCCTTGCCATTAATCTAGACCGGCTGAGACCGCTTACGGAGCCATACGCGGATATGGTCATCCGCGAGTTTGCGCTTGGCAGCTCCGGAGTAGCTGCGGCAATTGTGTTTGTAACTCCGCTCGCGGATAGGGACTTGATCGAACAGCATATTATGAGACCGTTAATGTCGATTTCGGCCGGACCTTCCGAAGTGACGAAGCATTATTTGCAAAACCGGGTGCTCGCTGTCAGCCAGCTGTCGGTAACCGATACGGCAGAGCAGCTTTTGTCCAAGGTATTGACGGGCTGCACCGCTATACTGGTCGATGGCATGACTGAAGCTTTCCTGATCGGGACAACAACGAGCAAAACCAGAAGCATTGAGGAGCCGATATCCGAGGCGCTCGTCAGAGGCCCGCGGGCAGGCTTTAACGAATCGTTGTCCGATAATGTTTCACTGCTGAGGAGCCAGGGAGAAAATCCTGGCTTGTCCCTCATCAAGCTTCAAGTAGGCAAGCAGGCGAAAAAAAGTCTGATCATCGCCTACATGATGGATATTGCGAATCCCGAGCTGGTTGCCGAAGTGCGCAGACGGGTCGAAAAAATAAATATCGATAACGTAGCGGAATCCGGCTATGTGGAGCAATTAATCGAGGATCACTATTTGAGTCCGTTTCCTCAAGTCCAAAGCACGGAGCGGCCTGACCGCGTCATGGGGGCGTTGATGGAGGGAAGGGTCGCCATTTTACTGGACGGCACGCCGTTTGCTTTAATCGCTCCGGTTACCTTCAGCATGCTGCTGCAGTCTCCGGAGGATTATTACGATCGCTGGATTGCCGGCACCCTGCTGCGGATGCTTCGTTTTCTCGCGGCATTCGTTTCCTTGCTGGCGCCGGCGTTGTACGTATCGTTTATTTCGTTTCATCCGGGCCTCATTCCGACAAAGCTTGCGATAACGATCGTCGGGGCCAGAGTGGGCGTTCCCTTCTCCTCATTGGTCGAGGCTCTCATAATGGAGGTTTCGATTGAGATTTTGCGGGAAGCAGGCTTGCGGCTACCTAAGCCGATCGGACCGGCGATGGGCATCGTCGGAGGCCTGATTATCGGCGAGGCCGCGGTACAGGCCGGAATCGTCAGTCCGATTCTTGTTATCGTCGTAGCGGTGACGGCCATTTCTTCGTTCGCCATCCCTCAATACAATGCCGGAATTTCGCTGAGGATGCTGCGATTCGTCGCGATGTTCTGTGCCGCAATGTTCGGCATGTACGGCGTCATCCTGTTTGTTCTTTTCCTTTGCGCACATCTTGTTAAGCTGAAAAGCTTCGGAGTCCCGTACGCAAGTCCGGCCGTGCCGTACCGTCCCGGTGACTGGAAGGACTTTTTTGTCCGGGCACCGTTATCCATGATGAGAACAAGACCTAAGCTGTTAGGGAGTAAGAACAAAAAACGGCAAGGAAATGAATCACGTTAGAAAAGGAGCGGGCGGCGATGATAAACGAAAAGGATCAAATTACGACGATTCAGGTTGCCGTTATCGTTGTAAATGCCATGCTCGGCTCCGGAATTCTTACGCTGCCCAGATCCTCGGCCACGCTCGTTCAAACGCCTGACGTGTGGATTTCCGTATTGCTCGGAGGTCTGCTTGCTATGATCGCCGGAGTCGTGATGGCCGTTTTGGCGAAGCGGTATCCCGGACAAACGGTGTTTCAGTTTAACGGACGCATTTTAGGGAAATGGATCGGCGCATTGGTCAGTTTGATGTTCGTCGTTTATTTCTTTATGACGGCTGCCTACCAGGTTCGGATCGTCACAGAGGTAACAAGTTTGTTTTTGCTGGAAGGGACGCCTAACTGGGCAATCATTATGGTGTTTATGTGGGTCAGCCTTTATTTGATGACGGGCGGGATCAATCCGATAGCCAGGCTGTTCGAAATGATTTTGCCGGTTACGATCCTTATTTATTTGCTCGTTATGTTAATGGCATTAAATATTGTCGAGGTTAATAATCTTAGACCGGTGCTCGGAGATGGAATTGCACCTGTTTGGAAAGGAATTAAATCGACTGCATTATCTTTTCTGGGCGTTGAAACGATTCTCATCTTGACTGCGTTCATGAAACGGTCCGAGCAAGCTGTAAAAGCGGTTGTGTACGGAGTTGCTGTCCCGATGGCATTGTATTTAATTACAGTCGTTGTCGTCATCGGAGCGCTAAGCGTTGACGGGGTTGTGACCAGGACGTGGCCGACGCTCGATTTAATTCGCAGCTTCGAATACACCGGTCTTATCTTCGAGAGGTTTGAATCTTTATTTTTGGTTATATGGATTATGCAGATTTATTCCACCTACACGATTTCTTTTTATGCCGCGGCTTTGGGTCTTGCCCAGCTCTTTAACCGCCCTGTTGCGCAGTGCCTTTACGGATTGCTGCCGATCGTGTTCATCATATCAGTCACGCCAAAGGATTTGACGGCATGCTTTGCTTTTGGAGATTTGCTCGGACAGAGCTCCGCTTTTATTTTCGGATTGATACCTTTCTTTTTATTGTTGATTACACGGGTGAGGAAAGGAAAAAGCGGATGAAATACGAAAAAAACGGATTCCGCCGGCTGCTAATCGTCTTGTCCATCGTCAGTCTGCTGCTGCTAACGGGCTGCTGGAGCAAGGATGAAATCGAGGATCTTAGTCTCTATGTCGGGCTAGCTCTGGACGAAGAGCATAAAACGAAGCTCGAGCATAAGCTCGATAAATTCTCTATAAGAAAAGAGAAAGAAAATATACTTACGCTGACCGTGCAAGTCGTAGACAAGCAAAATGAAGACAAAGGCCAAAGCCAAGGGAGTATGAGGGACCCCAGTAAAAAAGCATATTTGAATATTTCCCAGACGGGAAATTCCATCTTTGAAATGATGCGGGATTATGCGACGCAGCTGGAGCGTCCGGTCGTCGGCCATCATCTGAAGGTCATCGTAATCAACGAACAGTTGGCTCGCCGTTATAGTTTACCGCAGCTGCTTGACTTTTTCTTAAGGGATAACGATATCAGGCAAAATTGCGCCGTGTTTATGTCAAACGGCTTGGCGCGCAACACAATGGAGGCAAAAGGGAATACGATCGTTCCTGCTTTCAGGCTGCTGGGCATGATGGATAACCGCTACCGGACTCTCAAAATTATTCCTCCTGTAAGACTCTATCATTTGGAAGCGAAAATGCATGCCAGAGCCAGTTATCTGCTTCAGAATGTGACGGCGGCGGAGGGAGAGGTCCATATGTCGGGAGCGGCGGTCATTGACGGAAAAACGCAAAAATTCAAAGGAACGTTAAATGAAGCCGAGCTGCTTGGCATTACATGGCTAAGAGGGGACGGAAAGGGCGGTCTTATCAAATGCACAGACCCGGAAACGAATCTACCGGTTACATACGAGCTGAAATCGATGAAAAGCAAAATCCGTTCGAAGGTGGCCGGAAATCAGATCAGCTTTGACGTTCAAATCGAGACGGAAGGCCGGATTATCGAGGACTGGAGCATGAACAGCTCTCCGATCGACGAGGCGTTTATCGAACGAGTCGAGCAATCGGGGAGTGAAATGGTGTCGAAGCTGATTAAGCAGGCGCTGGCAAAAATTCAGAAGAACTACAAAACGGACGTCGTCGGCTTCGGAACCCGCTTGCATATTGAGCATCCCAGACTGTGGAAGCAGATGAAGGAAAATTGGGATGAGCGTTTTGCCGACATTCCGATTACCTATTCGGTCAAGTTAAACATAACGGAAACGGGAACGGAGAAAAGCCATTAAGGCGCGGGAAAATTGCTGCCGAGATGGCTTTTTTCGCGATCAATAAATTGCGTGAAATACATATTTCACGCAATTTGCGTTTTAAGCTTCTTTTCAGCTATGATGTAGGAGCTTGGGCTGAATGTTTTTGATGATGAAATGGAAGGATTTGGGGGTGTGGTATGGCTCAAAGGCGGCATGAAGTGTCCGAGCATTACGGCGAGGAGCTTGGACTTTTTTCGATATGGATGAAAAACAAAGGGATGACGAAGTCGACGCATCAGGCGTATATGAACGACGCTGCTCATTTTCTGCATACAGTCTATCCTGCGTCTACGAGGCAGCTGACGAAGCTCGACGTCATGCGTTTTCTGTCCGATTGCCGGGAGCGGGGCGCCGGGGATGAAACCCGCAACCGCAAGCTTTCGGCGCTGCGGTCCTTCTTCAAGGCACTCATCGAAATGGAGCACCAGGATACGAATCCGGCGGCGCTCATTGCAAAATCGAAGCAGGAAAAAAACAAAATACCTGTGTATTTGGAGGAAAATGAGCTGGAGGCGCTGTTAGAGGGCATCCAGGGAAAATATTATCGGCGCAATGCGGCAATCGTGCTGTTAATGGCTTATGCCGGTCTTCGCGTCGGCGAGATTCACCGGATGAATGTACATGATCTGCGGCGGGACGGCTCGATTCATATTTTGGGCAAAGGCCGGAAATGGCGCGTCATTCCGCTTCCCGAACCGATCAATGAGGTGCTGCAGGAGTCGCTCGCGGAGCGGAGGGAGGCGCGGCAGGGAAAGGAGCAGCCGTTTTTCGTTTCCCAATTTGGCAGAAGACTGTCTATCCGGATGATCCAGACGATCGCCGATGAAATGATCAAGCTGCTAAAGGAACAAATGCCGTCGCTGTCCAATAAGCGGCTATCGAGCCATAAGCTCCGCCATTCATTTGCGACAATGCAGATCCGGAGCGGTACGGATATCCGGACGCTGCAGGAGCTGCTTGGCCACGCAAGCATCGAGACGACGCAAATTTATACCCATATCGATAATCAGCAGCTGCGGACGGCGATGAATAACATTTCGGGGAAAATTCCGTCCTTCCTCAAAAATAAGTCTACATAATAATAGTTATGTAAACAAATGATCGAGATCTACGTGATCCAATTAGTGGAAGTACCCGTTTTCGACTTTTAGAATACATAACAATAATTATGTAAACTAAATGCGTGGAATGGCTGGCTCAGTCCACGTCAAGAAACGGGTATTGTTGGAAATACTGAAAAAAAGATGACCCCCGTACTGTAAGAGGGCACTGAAAAACTTTCGTTTTTAAAATATGTAAGTACATCTCAAATGAAAA
>NZ_JAHMHW010000001.1 GCF_020169515.1 Paenibacillus vietnamensis
TTATTTGCTGATGCTGATGCGCGCCCTGGAGCTGGATAACGCTGCAGAGGGCCAAGAGGCAACAGCGGCGGCATTCGTAGATACGAATACGGAGTCGTATTACAGCGAAGCGCTTGCGTTGGCGAAAGCGCTTGGGATCGTGAAAGGCGACCTGAACAATCGGTTCCGCCCGGATGATTCTATAACGCGTCAGGAAGCGATCGTAATGGCGCAGCGGGCAATGGCGGCAGCAGGTATTGAATTGCCGCCGGGCGATGCGGCAAACATGCAATTCCGCGATAGCCAGGACATTTCATCCTATGCTAAGGACGGCGTCGCTGCATTGGTGGAAGCGGGAGTTATCCGCGGATATGATGGCTACCTCCATCCAAATCAGCTGCTGACACGCGCGCAAGCTGCTGTCATGATTCGCAAAGTAATGAACTAGGCTGCTATACCTTAAACCGTGATACCTCCGGCCGGAATGGTCCGGAGGTATTTCGGGTGAAATGTCTATATCATGCTATTTCATGTCTTGAAAATCAAGGTCTACTATTGGTAGTGTGTTATTATCGTTGTAATGCAGTACTCGCTCGAGGAGGATTCATAGTGGGAAACGTGAGCATTGGATTTGACCGGTTTCCGGGAGGGCTTGGCAAGGCGGTCGTGTTTAGTTTTGACGATGGCCGCGAGCAAGACAGGAGGCTGGTGCAGGCATTTAACCGATATGGCCTCAAAGGAACGTTCCATCTGAATTCCGGCAAATTAGGCCAGGAAGGATACATCAGTGCCGAAGAAGCGGCGGACTTATTTCGCGGCCACGAGATTTCGGCCCATACCGTCACGCATCCATTCCTGGAACGACCGCGTTGTGCGTTCGCTGCCGGCGATCGGTATCGAATATGCCCGCACCGTCCAGAGCCATGGCGGCTTCCACATGCCGGATGATCCGCTGAGATGGCATCCGACCTGCCACCACAAGGACATGTTGGAGAAAATCGAACAGTTGCTGGCTTCTAATAGCTGGTTTAGCCGCATGGAGCTATTGTTCATCTGGGGCCACAGCTACGAATTCGACAACGATGATAACTGGGAGCTGGTGGACAGGGCAGGCGAACTGCTCGGCGGCGAGAAGTCGATCTGGAAAGCGTCGATGACGGACATTGTATCCTATCAAAATGCGCTCAAATCGCTCCGCTTCACGGTTGATCGAAGCATGGTGCATAATCCGAATGCCCTTGAGGTTTGGTTTAGCGCAGACGGAGAAGCCGTCCGTATTGCGGCAGGCGAAACGAAGAGGCTGCGATAGCAAGTGATAGTTTTCTAAATATAACAAAAATCTTGGTAAGGTACCGGGTCGCTTCATTATGAAGCCCTGGTGCCTTTTTCGATTTCACCCGGACAAAACACCGTTGAACAAGGGCGAAGCAAGTAAGCGTCAAACCAGCTAATACTTGTCAAGCTTAATGTCTTGGAATGACTAATAACCTCCATGGCAATGGAGGGTTTTTGGTTAAATATGGTTTATTGGTGATAGTGGGAGAACAGTTTGACGTACGGAGTCAATGCCCCTAATAGCCCTACGTTCCCCCGGCCATCGCCACTATAGAACAGCCATAAAAATAGGCCAACCAGAAATCTCAGGCTGACCTAATAATACGAAATAGCCCCCACCTAGCCTAGCAATGGGAGCTATTTGACTCTTACGTTCACTACCGCTTCCACACTCGTTGTTTTTACGTTTCTTTGGGTTTTATTTAGTTAATCGGAACCAACTGCCATTGCTGATTAAAGTTATACTGATTGCCTAATGACCATTGACCAACGGGTGCACTATCATTAGTAGACCAACCTAATACTTCCAGATACTTGCCGCTTGCAGCATTTTTAAATTCGAAATAACCACCGCCTACATCAATCATCTGCCACTGTTGATTATAGCCGCCAAGACCGGAATGTGCCCATTGTTGAGCTGTAGCTCCGTCAGAAGAAGACCAACCCCCGATTTCCAGAACCTTGCCGCTATTACGATTTATAAGTTGATAATTGTTAAGTCCGACATTAAGCAATTCCCATTGCTGATTGTAGCCGCCAGAATACGTATACTGATTTACAGCGGCGCCATCAGCAGTTGAGTAGCCAGATACATCCAGAACCTTGCCGCTATTGCGGTTGACGATCCTATAATAATTACCTATTCCGCTCATGATGCCATCGATGATTCCTTGCTGTATTATTGTGAGGTTATTTCTGTTAATCAATCCAAAATTGGATCCATTATCCCACCATACAGGAACTAAGCTATACTTCTTCGCTGTTGAGACAACTGCTTTTGTCCAAATTGCACGATAGGTATTGTTGGACGAGTCAAGAGCCGACTTATCGATTGCGCCGTATTCTCCGATGACTACAGCATACCCTTGTGTTACGAACTTATCGTACATGGATTTGAATTGTGATTCCAAGTGAGCTTCCTGTCCCCCAGAGTCTTTTTTGGCAGGGTCGGCTGTTGCTCCCCATTGGGTAGCGCCTTCGTTTTCTACTAAAGAGAAGAAGTAAGGATCGTAATAATGTACAGAAATCATGATCCTCTTCTCCGAGCTAGGAACTGTACTTGATCTGTTATTGTCTGTTGGAAGCACAAAGCCCGTGTAACCATTGTTGCCTGCCGTGTAATCAATGTTCGTATTCCAACCTGGAATCAACAGCCATCTTGCCGCATTGTTTCCGCCGGTCAGTCTCACGGTGTCCACAAAGATTTGATTCAACGTATTAATGTTTGAATAAACCGTAAGGTTAGGCTGTGACCCGCTATAATTCACCCCATCGAATACTTCGTTCATAGATTCGAAGATCAAATGCTCGTTGTAATCGACGAATGTATTGGCAATCTGCTGCCAAACCTTTTTATATTTGTCTCGAATCGTATTCTGATCGCTTGCATTCGGTAACAACCAATTATCTGACGGGGTATTGGGGGTTGTAGAGTGAGCGCCATCATGGTGAATATTGAGAATGACAAACAGGCCCTCGCTGTAAGCATAATCAACAACTTCTTTCACTCTGGCCAGATACGCAGAATCAATGGTGTAATTCGGTGCAGGACCGATTTTTTTCATATACGTAACCGGGATCCTAATGGATTTAAACCCTGCTGCTTTTACCTTTTGAATTAACGCTTTTGTGATAACGGGATTACCCCAAGATGTTTCGTTAGGAACACCGTTAATATTAGCATCCAATGCGTTTCCTAAATTCCATCCTGCACCCATTGCCGAAGTAATCTGAGTGGCGCTATATTGTGTGAAATCCCATGTCATATTAGCCGCAGATGCTACAGAACCCAAGCTTGTAAAAACGGTTGTAAACATAAAAACAAATGCAATCATTAATAATTTGCCGGACTTGAACGTAAATTTTGACATTAAATCACCTCTTTATTTTTATATAGTTGGAAAAGAATAACACTTCGCCAATCGCCTCCTAATTCGCTTCTACAGAACGCTCTAGCAACCGCTTTCGGTAAGCGTTTTCAATACTGCGCAATTCAAATTATAATCGTGATCAGTTAGAACCCGCCTTGATTATCTAGCCATCCTTTAGCATATTATAGACTTATTTCGCCGATGTATATGAGGAAAACGGCGGAACAACGATCTATGGTAACTTTAATGTTTATATGAAATGGGAAGAAGCTTAAAGCTTCAGGAGGTGTACTATTTGGGAGCTAAAAAACATTACAGTTCCTGCAATAGCATTAATGCATGGATGAGTAGCACAAGACGCATTGCTGGTCAAAGTCAATTTAAAGTTGATTATTTCAAAACTGGGCTAGCTGACGACGATTCAAGAAATGCTATGTGGATTCGCGTGAACGTCAAACCAGCCCCCACCTTGTCATCAAGATGGGGGCTATTACGATGGATGTTATTCTTGTACTCGACAGATTGTATACGGATACCGCTCTATACCTGGAATCGTGTAGATTCTGCTATAGCCTGCATCTATAAGGGTTTGTGCCGCTAAAGAACTCTTATACCCCTTTTGACAGTAAAGGATTAATGGAGTAGCCTTTCTCGCACATACCGAGAACGGGTTATTGGAGATGTCCTGTACCGGTATACAAATGCTATCCTGGATATGCCCTGTTTGGTAATCCTCATGAGTCCGCACATCTATTAGCATGGCAGCAGGATCATTTACCATCAGCGCCCATGCTTCATCGGGGGTCAGACATTTACTTTGAAATACTCTGCCCTCCTTCTGAGGAATACGCTGCTCCCTATCAAGCATTCTTACAACAACTGCTGCAGCTTCCGCATGAGTTAAGCCGCCCACAACATCGAACAGGTTAGGGTCACGCCCAAGCATTATCCCTTTCACATACACCTGCGCTATATGCATAACGCAGGTATGGCAGGAATATAAGTCCCTAAGATGTTCTGCCGCCGACCATTCGTACTCATCTCTTTCTCCGAATTCTGTTAAAAGCGCCTCATGAACGATTCTTGCAGCGGAACGGCGCTCAATGGGTTTGCTTATGTTTGTTAGATCATAGTCCTCGATTATTCCCTTATGCAACGCGTAATCCATATACCCTGATGACCAGCTGCCGCGCGTTGGCTCTATATGGCCTTTATTGCTTCTAATGACCATGGTCACAAACTGTTCAGTAGTAATAGGATCCTCGGGATGAGGTTTGGCTTCCGCATCAAAGTCTACTGTTTCCATTCCTTTTCTCCTATTATTCGGGTGAAGTTCTCAGGTTATACAGGAGTAACTCTTATGGTAACATTGTCATAGGCGTCAATGCCTGTAACAGAGAAGGTCTTTGAAATGCTCGTTGTAATCTCGCCTGTCCACAAATCCTTTAAGCGATAGCTTGCAGCATTTTTAAATTTTTCGGCATCCATCATTTTATGCCCAACATAATCGATAATGCGGCTTACATCAACGGAATGCTCCTTCGTATCTCTTGAGTCGCTGAGATTAATAAAGGATATGGCAATATCTCCGTTCGCAAGGGGCTTGACAAGAATATCAATACGGTTGGTATTGGCAATATAGGCCGTATCGGGATTAGTATTATCGATAGAGCAGTAAATTCTTTTGGCCTGAATACCAAGGGGATCCTGATTCAATGCGATTACATCTTTGTTCGCAATAATCATCCATAGCTCGTCACCCTTTGCAACCCGTCTTAAATCCATTCCTAGCATAATCGGAGAATTCATCATACACCACATCGTCATATGCGTTTTACTCATGGTAGTTGTAATTCCGTTCATACCGATTACGAGCATATCGGGATCGTTCCACCCCTTGTCAAGTCCGGCAAACTCGTCCATAATAACCGCCTTGCTGTACTGCGAGGTAATGCTTGCGGTATGGTTTGAACTCCATTCGGCGGAGCCCGGATTGCCATCGGAGCCGACACTGAAGGTTATATCATTAAGAATACGCCAGGAGTCTCCAACCTTATATCCCCAGTTATGAGGCTGCGTTTTACCCCATTCACAGATTGAGAAAACAATATCATGATTAGGGTCAGCCATGTTCAAGCCCTCGAGCAAAGCCGCATAGGAATTAAGGGTATTTTCCTGCCTTCTGTGGTTCATAAGACGTATGATATTTTCTCCCTCATTTAAGAATACCGTTATTTCTTCCGAATCTGCAAAGGCAGCTGTACTTTGGGTAAGAGGGAGCAGATTATCAAAATATCGGGTTTCATGATCTGCGTTTCCTACGGCAAGCTGAAGCCAGCGTCCAGTGCCATTCTCCTCACCGCTTGCGTAATTTACGGTTATGGCGTATTTTCCGCTTGCCGGCGCGTTCACGGTAAACTCAAGCTCGCTCCAGCGGTCGCCCACAGGTGTTGTACCCACGTTTGTTCCGTCGAATGTACCGATATTTGTCACATAGTCGCCCCTGTTTTTTGATGCGCCCTGGCCTCGAAGCACACCGTCCTTTACAGCACTTAATGTTATCTCCAGTTCTTCACCCGTAACCGTTATGCTTCTGATATTCGGGGCATAGGAATATTTGGCATTTGTTGAGTCTGAGAACGTTGCATTGTCCCAAAGGTAGTAGCAGTTATCAACCTTTATAAAGTCAACCCCCCAGTCTATATAAGACCTCGTGTCGACATCCTCAAAGCCGCAAGTGCCTACCGCAGAGCCTGCACAAAGATGAGTACCTATATCGTTGTACATGCCGAATTTAAGTCCCTTGCTGCGGATGAAATCGGATAATGCCTTAAAGCCGCTTGGAAATTTAATCGTTTCATTAGAAAGCAATCCGTTTACGCGTTCGGACTTATAGCAGCCGTCATCGAGCACGACATACTTGTATCCCAGATCCGCAAGTCCCAAATCAACCATTGCTTCTGCCATTGCCTTTGTAAGTGCCTCGTTGTTCTTGCTGCCAAAAGCGTTCCAACTGTTCCAGCCCATGGCAGGAAGGCGTCCCTGCTTTTTATTTAAAAGCACCTTACCGTTTGAGAACGCCGGAAACATATAGTCAGGATCCGTGATCTCGTCCGGCGCAGTCCTTGATGTAGCTCTAGCCGATACTTTTACCATAAGAAATCCTCCTCGTAAGTCGCATTTTGATTGTTATGATAGGACAAATTAATGTGTTAATAAATATGTTTTTATCGAGTGATTATGGGGAAATGTGATATATTATCTTCGGGAGCTGATTTCAATGAAACTCTATTATGCAAAAAGCCCTTTAATCTCATCCGATATTTATCCCATGCAATATGGTGAACAGCAGTGTGATAACGGATATTCCTTCGGACCTGCAGTGCGTAACTTCTATTTAATCCATTACATATACAGCGGGCAAGGCGAATTGCATATTAATAACAAAGCTTATAAAGTACATGCAGGACAGTTTTTTCTGATTTATCCGAAACAAACGGCCTATTATAAGGCGGATGACAATGAGCCGTGGCTGTATCGCTGGATTGAGTTTGACGGCAGCTTTTCGGAAAAGATAATGGCTGTGACAGGTTTCTCACACGAAAACCACGTTATAAATGACGATAATGGCGTCGGAAACGCACTTAAAAATATAATCGATTTAGGCTGGTCTGATTTTGAAACAATCATGAGCCATTTTTGGCCATTTATTGCGGCACTTACGAAGGGTAAATTATTAAAGAAAGATGAGAATACGGCAGAAACATATGTCTCGAATGCAAAAAACTATATAAGAAGCAATGTTCACAAAAGGATATCCGTTTTTGAAATTGCACATTTTTTAAACATAGACCGCAGCCATCTGGCACGTATCTTCAAAAGCATTTGCGGCATAAGCACACAGCAGTTTATCATTTCTCTTAAAATGGAGACGGCTTCACAGTCACTCAAAAAAAGCAGTATGACCATTAAAGAAGTTGCGGGTAGTGTCGGATATGACAATCAGATGGAATTTTCGAAGCTGTTTAAAAAACACTTTAATATGACTCCCACACAATGGAGAGAACAAGAATTCTTTCAACAGTCCATAAATAACTATGAATGAATGGTGCTGAAAAAAGCCCCGTCAAATTGACGGGGCTTATTTGTGCTGCTTCCTATATTCTGTTGGTGTAAGCCCGAATTTCTCTTTAAATTGTCTCATAAGATGGAAGGCATTGCTGTATCCGCTTTGCACAGCAATCGAGTCCAGCGTTAAATCTGTTGTTGCCAGCAGAGCTTTGGCACATTGAAGGCGGCTATGAATAATGTCGGTCATCACATTGACGCCGAACATTTTTTTGTAGGTGTGCTGGAAACTCGACAAGCTCATGGATAGTTCATAAGCCAACTCTTTTACAGAGGGGATTGACACAGGGTTGCTGCGAATTCGGATGCGAACGTTAATCATATTTGTATATTTTGCAGAAATCTTTACCGATGGAAAGTGAAGCCCCATATGAAGTTTGCGGCTGAGCATAATAAAGAAAATATTCAAATAATGCTTGACAGCATCCATACTGTAAGGACCCGCCGTATAAAATTCATAAGTCATTTTCTGTACAATTGATGATATCTCAGAAATATCCCCTAACCACGTAATCGTGTTGTAGGGAATATTAAGTTTGCCGATAAATTCCTTATCCTCGTCGTCAACACTGAAATAGAACCAGTCGTCCACGTACTTATCACCATATGTACGATAATGCTGGGGGGCATCGCCGGTATACAGAATAAAGGAATTTTCCTTCGTGATTACTTCTTTATCGTTTTGCATAAAGACGGCTGGCGTTTTGATTAGTAATAGAATCCAACAGCTTCCAATGCCATTTGGGCGATCGATCGCAAAGGTTTTGTCATGGGAATGATTATATCCGATTACGTGTAATTCCATGAAATCTGCTTCCTTTCATCCTATTTATTTAGCATAACATCGATTTGCACGTTCCGCTATGACGAACTTAGTCAAAAGCAACAATGATAGGCATTATAAATTCATAGGTTTGCAGAAAATGATACCCTAATATGCGCGTTTAGCTATCGGGCTTACAAACGACGTATATTATAATTTTAAAAAAAGTTGGGGAAAAGGAGTGCAAATGAAAAAGAATTTAATCATTCTATTAATTACAGTGCTTTCAATGCTAGCGGCTTGCTCCAAGGATGAACAAGGCGCGCCAATGCGGGAGATCACAACAATGGAGCTTGTCAAGGAAATGGGAATCGGCATTAATTTGGGCAACACGTTTGAGTCCACAGGCGACTGGATTAGCGGCATCAGTGTTACAAGTTATGAAACGGCCTGGGGAAGTCCCATTATTACGGAGGAAATGATTAAAGGTTATGCCAACGAAGGTTTTGGCGTCCTTCGAATTCCCGTTTCGTGGTCCAATATGATGGGCGAGGATTACACGATCCATCCCGACTATCTGGCCCGGGTAAAAGAAGTTGTAGATTGGGCACTGGACAGCGGTTTGTATATTATACTGAATCTTCACTGGGACGGCGGCTGGTTTGAGAAATTTCCGACAGAAAAAGAAGAATCGATGTACAGATATACACGTATATGGACACAGCTGGCGGATTCATTTAAAAGCTATGACGATTATCTGATGCTCGAGTCTTTCAATGAGGAAGGTAATTGGCTTAATTTATGGAATTATTACGCCGGCACTAACGGCAAAGAAGAAGCTTATTCGCTGGTGAATGAGATCAATCAGACATTTGTAGATATTGTGCGCGGTTCCGGAGGCAACAATAACCGACGCCACCTGTTGATTGCCGGTTATATAACGGATATCGAGAAGACCGTTGATGAACTTTATAAGATGCCAAACGATCCCCAAAATCGCAGTGCGGTATCGATCCATTATTACACGCCTCCAACATTCGCCATCCTGGATGAGGATGCGGATTGGGGAAAAGCGGATCCGGAATGGGGGACGAATGAAGACTTCGCCGAGCTGAACAAGCTCATGGACATGGTGAAAACACGTTTCATCGACGAAGGCATCCCCGTTATTATGGGGGAGTTTGGTGTAGCTACAAAAAATAAGACGCAAGAAATGATACGGCTCTATCTCACGTCGGTGAACGAGGCCGCTTATTCCCGAGGAATTACCCCGGTTCTATGGGATGTTACAAATGTATTTTACAACCGAGATATATCTGAAATGAATGATAAGGTGCTGCTTGAGCAGCTTATGGCTGTCAAACGGTAGAAAATTACGAAACCGTCAAATTATTTGACGGTTTCCTTCAATTCGGCGCTCTACATCATAGAGGCTATATCATGCTATTCCATGACCTGAAAATGATGGTTCATTATGATCCAGTGCTCTATAATTTGATGTGAAAGTATTGGGATATAGGGGTGGATATGAATTGAGAATGGGTGTTGACTATTATCCGGAGCACTGGGAGCGCTCGATGTGGAAGCAGGATGCAAGGCTGATGCGGGAGACGGGAGTCAGCCTGATTCGTGTGGCCGAATTCGCTTGGTCACGTCTGGAGCCGGAGGAAGGCCGGTATGAGTTCGGCTGGCTCGATGATGCAATCGATGTCTTCTATAAATACGGTATCCATGTCGTCATCGGCACGCCATCCTGCACGCCTCCTAATTGGCTCGTGGAGCGCTTTCCGGATGTGCTTCCCCGCGACGCTATGCTGAATTCGCGTTATCCGGGCATTCGCGGTCATCGCTGCTACAACAGTCCTTCCATGCGTTTATTTTCGGCGAAAATCGTGGAGAAGCTGGCCTCTCATTATGCCAATCACCCGGCGGTGATCGGTTGGCAGATCGATAATGAGTTCAGCCTGAACGAGTGTCATTGCGAGAATTGCAACAACCGGTTTCGCGAATGGCTGTCGAAGAAGTACGGTACTTTGGATGCCTTGAATCAGGATTGGGGTACGGTTGTCTGGAGCGGTGAATATAGCTCCTGGGAGCAAATCACTACACCGCTTGGCGGCACAAAATTCAGGAATCCGTCTTTTTTGCTCGACTGGAAGCGGTTCGAAACCGAATCCGTAGTGGAATTTCAACGATTGCAATTAAATATTCTGCGAAAATATTGCCCGGACCATTTTGTCACGCATAATATTTGGAGCTATCCGATGTCTCTCGACTATTACAAGCTTTGCGAGGAATTGGACTTTGCTTCCCTTGATTATTACCCGGGCACGAGCCCGGAGAAAGCGGTTTCAGGCGGATACAACGGCGCATTAACGCTCGATTTAACCCGGGGTATCAAGAGACAAAATTTCTGGATCATGGAAACGATAAGCGGTCCTCCCGGATGCTGGTTTCCGATGTGGCGGACCCCGCAGCCCGGATTTATTCGGGCCTTCGCTTGGCAATGTTTGGCCCGCGGCGCCGACACGCTCGTCCATTTCCGTTGGCGAAGCGCTCCGTTTGGCGCCGAACAGTTTTGGCACGGATTAATCGACCATAGCAATGTACCCGGCAGACGATTCGAGGAATACCGGATGTTATGCGATGAAGTGAACCGGCTTTCTCCTGTCCTGGCTGAATCAGAGGTGCTCGGCGAGGCTGCCGTTCTCCATTCGCATGATTTGTACAATGCGTTCGAGATTCAACCTCAGGCAGAAGGCATGAATTATTTCGACAATCTGAAGCTTTATCACCGGGCTCTGACCAAATCGGGCATTCTGACGGATGTGGTGAATACAACGGACGATCTGGACAAGTATCGCCTTATTGTTGCGCCGTCGCTCTATTTGATGGATGAAAAACTGGCGGATAAGCTGAAGAATTGCGTGAAGAACGGAGCCACCTTAATTTTGACGAATCGTACCGGCGTAAAAAATATGAGCAACGTATGTTGGATTCATCCGCTGCCTGCTCATCTAGCCGAGGCTGCGGGCGTAACCGTATCGGAATACGACCCCGTCGGCCATGACGTGCATACGATCCGCATGCTGGACGGAAAGACGTATTCGTGCAGTCAATGGTGCGATGTTCTGGAGCCTGCGGGCGCTGAGACGGTTGCTTGGTATGAGGACGATTTCTATGCGGGTAAACCGGCTGTGACGGTTCATTCCTATGGGAAGGGCAAAGTATACTATATGGGTATCGTTGCCGAGGAAAGCTTCTACCTGGAGTTGTTCGGGAAGGCTGCGGATAGCGCGGGTCTATCCCGACTTACCGGTTTGCCGGAGGGCGTGCAAATTTCGATTCGCCGGAAAGGAAACTCGAATTATTTGTTCCTGTTGAATTTGACGCAAAAGCAGCAAACAGTTGAGCTGAAGGGCACGTATAGGAGCCTTCTGCAGGAGACAAGCGTTGGTCCTGATTTATGCATGGACCCCTATGCGGTTGAAATCGTTGAGTTAGATCAAGAGTTTGGAGGAATATCCAATGCTGCGACTGTTTAGAACGAATGAAATACGCGATGTTCAGGAACTGGAAGGCGATTGGGATTTCCAACCGATTAACGGAATTGAGGGATTGCCGTCGTGCTACGAATACCGGATGCCCGTGCCCGGGTGTTGGGAGATGCATCCACAGTTTGCGACCTATCAGGGGAAAGGCGTATACCGGCGCACCGTAGAAATATCGCGGAAAGGCCCCATTCGGCTTGTTTTCAAAGGCGTGAGCCATACAGCTAACGTATTCTTTGACGGAATTCCGGTAGGGGACCATTATAATGCCTATACGCCGTTTGCCGTTGTCATTCCGGATGTCGAACCGGGAACGCATGAGGTTGCAGTGATCGTGGACAATTCGTTCGGCGAATCATCCGCGCTCCATGTTCCGAACGATTATTATACGTATGGCGGCTTGATCCGCCCTGCGGCCATTGAGCTGCTGCAAGAGTTGTTCATCGAACGAATCGCGTTTACGCCGATTCGTTCGGCTGATGGCTGGCAGGGCTCGATCAGCCTCTATGTACGGAATATCGGACAACGAGCTCGCCGCGCACGGCTGCAGCTCAGTCTGGCGGGTTGGGACATTGCCGCAGGCGAGGCAAGCGTGATGCCGGGTGAAACTGTCGAGATTCCGATTACGGAACCGTTCCCTGGCGTTACTCCGTGGTCGGCGGGTGATCCTAAGCTTTATCTGCTGAAGGTGCGTCTGTATGAAGAAGGGGAGGAAGCTCCCGTGGATGATTTGATAGAGCGGGTCGGATTTCGC
The DNA here is from genome assembly GCF_020169515.1 of Paenibacillus vietnamensis. Lineage (GTDB taxonomy): Bacteria > Bacillota > Bacilli > Paenibacillales > Paenibacillaceae > Pristimantibacillus > Pristimantibacillus vietnamensis. The sequence continues at coordinate 12,601 of NZ_JAHMHW010000001.1, forward strand.
ACGGTGACAACGGAGAGCGGGCGCATCCAGGTTAACGGCGAGGACGTTGTTCTGAAGGGCTTCAACCGGCACGAGGATCATGCGCTGGCAGGAGCCGCTATTCCTTACCAGCTTATGGTGCACGACATCGAATTGATGCTGGACATGGGAGCCAACACCGTACGGACCAGCCACTATCCGAACGACGAACGGTTTCTTGATTTGTGCGATGAGCGGGGCTTGTTCGTATGGGAAGAAAATCATGCGCGGGGCCTAAGTCTGGAGCAAATGAAGCATCCTTTGTTCGCCAAGCAATGCGAGGATTGCAACCGGGAGATGGTGGAGAACCATTTCAACCATCCGAGCATCATCATCTGGGCTATACTGAACGAATGTGCAAGCGATTCGCCGGAAGGCCGGGAGATGTACCGGACGCAGCTTGAGCAAATCCGGGCGATGGATTCGTCAAGGCTGCTAAGCTTTGCTTCGCATCACCGCGATCGCGAGCTTTGCTTCGATCTTGCGGATATCGTCTCGTTCAACTTGTATCCGCTCTGGTACGGAGATGAGGATCCGCTGGAGCTTGTCAAGCAGGCGAGACTTTGGGCGGATGAGGCCGGCGGATTTGGAAAGCCGATGATTATGAGCGAATTCGGCGGTGACGGCTATTACGGTTATCGCGACCCGAGCCGGGTGAAAGGAACCGAGGAGCGTCATGCCGATATTATCGAAAGCAATTTGGCGGCGTATACGTCCGTCCCGTTCTTGTCCGGCATGCTGATCTGGCAATTTTGCGATTGCAGGGTAACGGAAGGTACGGGGTGGCTGCTGACCCGCGCGGGAACGCAGAACAGCAAGGGGATCGTCGACCGGTACCGCAGACCGAAGCTGGCTTATTCCGTTGTGAAGAAGTATTTTGCAGGACGGCAACTGAGCTCCACAAACCCTCGTGATTTGGCAGAAGTGGAGGATGCTTGAAGAGCACCATAGCAATCAAATATAAACCTTCATTAATCGGCCTTAGCTTCGAACGTTATCGGAGCGAGGCTGGTTTTTGTGTTGACCAAGTTCAGCGGCTCAATCTATAAACCAAAGGAGAAAGTGCGTACACTATAGACTATCGATCGAGGGCCGTATGATTTCTTCTGAATTCACCCGGTGTCAGTTCCTCGGAGGCAGGCAAACCTATCTCATAAAGGTAATTTAATGGACCGCGTTTGCTTAAACTCCGCTCATCCTTCTTCGCCTTCTCGGAACTTTCTCGGTTCTCGGTCCTGAAATTCCGGCTTTTTTGAACACGCACTTAGAGGTCTGACAAAGTTAGCCTCGATTTAAGGTGCGAAAATCCCCTGCCGAGACGCTGTGGTACTTCTTGAACGCGTTACAAAAAGATTCCAATGAAGAAAAGCCGGCATGCTCCGCGATTTCACTAACGGACATGGAGGTCGTATGAAGAAGATGGGCAGCAGCCGTCATTCTAGCCTTTGTCAGCATCTGTGTAAACGACATGCCAAAATAATGATGAATGATTCTCTCCGTCTGTCTCACGCTTAGGCCAAGCTTCTGCGCGAGTGTCCGAACGGTTATATCATGAAAACCGGTCCGAAAGCTGTTTTCAATGATGACGACTCTCTCGTCATCTAGCGTTTTTAGCGGCATGATAGTGGTTGTCGGATAATTATTCGTATAGTTTCTGACCAGCTTGATGACGATCTGTTCGATAATATTCTGAACGGTCCTATACCAGCCGATATACCGGTTGGAGGTTTCGCTGGAGAGCTGTTCGAACAGCTGCAGCAAATTCTGCTTGTCCTGACCGAACCAGAAGCTCGTATGAACGAATTGTTCTGCAATGTAGGAAAGATCCGGATCATCGCCAGCCGTATGGGCCAGCACTTCAAAGCAAATACAGTATTCTGCCATTGGGTCGGAGAGATCCGTAATTTGCTCATGAACAATATCTGGACCGGTCATGTAAAGCGTGCCGGGCAAGATCGGATATTTATGGCCGTTTGCTGCAAGGATTCCCTGGCCGCAAGGAATATAATGCAGCTCGTAGCTTTTCATGCTGTGGCTGTGTTCCACATAGGATTGATGGAAGTACCCGTAATGGACATACAAAACATTTAATAATAAACCGCCTAAAGAAAGCTTGACATTCATGTTTTCAACATTTATTTTTGGGAGCTCCATTCGGGCTTTCCCCCATTCGATATTGTTGGTTTTATTCATTTATTTTCATATTAAAGGTGTTATATTCTTAACGCAATACGACGCCTGCGCGATTGCGACATCTTGCTGTTTATGATGTCGCTTTGAACGATTCATGAACCTACTGCCGCCGGATATAATTAGGTCCAAAGCTATTAATTTCAGATAGGGGAGTAGTGGAATGGCTAAAGCGGCTGATGTTAAACGAGTGTACGATAAAGGAAATTATTCTCGTACCTATACAGAGGTGCCAAGCTCAGATCCCGGACGGGCATGGCGGGAAGGGATGGTTAGCGGAAACGGCGAGAATGGTTACATCATGTCAGGATCGCCGTATACGGATAGCATTATTTTCCAATTTATGTGGTTCAACTTCCCGTCCCCGGATCCAAGGGAGATCCCGGAAGAATTGACGGGACAGCTTGCCGATGCGAGACAAAATGTATTTCAGCTGAACGATCAATGGAAGATAACCCACGCGGACGGAAGGACAAGGCGGAGAACCTTCTTCTATGGCTATCATCCGGGTCATCAACTCAGACTAAACATGACGAATAAAGGCACCGTAACCGAATATGAGCGATGGACGAATTATGAGACGGCCGAGACTGGTGTGCGTTATGCCGACGAATTCGGCGAGTGGATTCGAACTTCATTTACTTCCAGAGAAGACAATATCTCGATTATGAAGATTGAACGATCCTCTGCCGGCGCTAAGCTTAACATGACGATTTCTATCGATGACATTTCGAGCATGTACAAAGCCCAGGACGGGATGTCTGAGATCACGGCGCTCCAATACAAAAAGCTGGTGGACCCGAATGCCGACTATATCGCACAGGTTGCCCATTATCCGTCTTATCCGGGCAGCGAGCTGATCGACGGAGGATACGCAGGTCTTACGCAGGTTATTGTCGTTAATGGAAGCAAGAAGCGGGTGCAGCTCGCTGACACGAATGAACCGATGAACGTCGGCGCGGTACAGAACCCGGCCATTGAAGTGGCCTGCGCCGACGCCGTCTATCTCATCACGCAATCGAACAGGACATTCGATATGGGGAAGATCGAAGATTTTGCCGGAATGACGCAATACGCGCTAATTCACGAACTTTTCAAAAATACGAATGCCGCAGCCGAGAAATATAAGGATTCTTCCGGTCAATTCGATTATGACGCCGCCCTCGCGCCGCATGCCGTGAAGCATGCCGCAGAATTTAACGCCGTACGTTTTACGCTTGAAGGCGACGAGGATTTCAAGGGCGCGGACAACGAGGCGCTTATCAACGCGCAGAAGACATCGAAATCCAGAATCAATCATGCTTTTATGGAGCAGATATACAATCAGGGACGATATGCCTTGATTTGCTGCAGCGGTTCAAGCGCGCCGCGGTTGTATGGGATGTGGACCGGAGAGTGGAACCCCGGCTGGCGTGCGATTTATACGCTGGATGCCAACGTGAATTTGCAGGTTTCTCCTATGAACACGGGCCATCTCACATTCGCGCAGCTTGGGTATATCGCATTCTTCCTAAGGAACACATTGGATTTCGAATACAATGCGCGAATGTCTTATGGGATGCATGATGCGATTCAGGTGTCGGTCAACTCGGACGGCGACCGCGGGATGCAAGTGGAATACGACAATGCCTATCCTTTCCAATATTGGAATGCCGGGGCAAGCTGGTGCCTGCTTCCGATCTTCGAGTATTGGCAATGTTACGGCAACCGGCAAATTCCGATTCAACCCAATATGAGGATTCAAGATTTGAAGAAGATTCTTAGCGTAAGGGACGGGGGACTGACGGATGAGGAATTCACACAGTTGGTAGGCAAGGGATATCTGGATTTGGAGCAGGATATTTTGCTGCCGCTGCTTACAAAGCAGGCCAATTTCTGGGAACAGCTTTGTATGCCGGAGTACTACACGGATCCAAGCGGCAATGCATGTTATGAGAAAGGCAAAACAGCGCTGAAGCCAGGCGAAAAATATTTGTTGATCCCTACCTATTCGCCGGAAAATCACCCGATCGGTTACAATAGTACGATCACGGCTAATGCCACCATGGATATTTCAGCAGCCCGGGATGGACTGCATATGGTCATCGCCATAGAAAAAGCGATAAAACGCGAAGGCTATGAAGCTGCGGTTGCCAAATGGGAGACTTTGCTGGCGCTGCTGCCGGATTATAAGGTAGACAAGGACGGCGCGCTGCGCGAGTGGGCAATGAATGAGTATACGGAAAACAACGATCACCGCCATTTGAGCCATCTCTACCCGGCATGGCCTGCGTATGAAACGCAGAACAATTTGGAATTGAGGAAGGCTGCAATTAACGCTGTAGAGAATAGGAATAAATACAATACATCGGACGCGACAGCGGGTCACGGCTGGATGCACAAGGCATTGGTCTGCGCCAGATTAAAGGACGGCGATGGTGTTGTCTCTTCCCTTCTGCCGATGATGACGGATTCCGGCTATTACTCATCCTTGATGACAGACCATGACACGAACAGAAGAAACGACTGCTATTGCACGGATACCTTATTTGGCACATTAGGAGCCGTAAATGAAGCGCTGCTTTTCTCGAATACCGGTGAAATCGAGGTTCTTCCGGCGCTGCCTTCCGAATGGAAATCGGGGTCGATCAACGGACTGATGGCAAGGGCCGGGGTGGAGGTTAAAGAGCTGATTTGGGACAACAACACCGTAACATTTACCTTGCAATCCGCTTCGGACCATAACGAAATTAAAGTGAAAGCCGGTCTTCTTTGGATAAAAGGAATGGTGAACGGGAAGGAAGCTGAGGTACATGACGATGAATTTGGCAAATATCTTCGTATACCGCTGAATGCCGGTATGAACGTTAAAGTTGTATTGATTTTGTCCAATCGATAAGAAGACCTGAGTTATAATAGGACTGAAAGCTAACATCGATAAATGAACAACAAAGCCGGTTGCGTGGATAACGCCAGCCGGCTTTGCTTGTAAATTAAGATTAACCATTTAATTCAATCGCCAAGCAGTTAACGTACGGCGTCGGGCGACTGTCCGGCAGCGAGACGATCAGTGCTCCGTACGACTGTTCGAATGGAACTTCACCCGCTCCAAGCAGCCGGACGGACTTCACTTGGTCTGCCGGAGTCAACGTGCGAATGACGGCGCGATGATCTTCAGGCCACCGCATTTGGAAAGCATACAGAGTATTTCCTTTTTGTGTGAAACGGAAGTCGCCGGCATTCCAAGCTACCCTGTCCTCGGTGAAATGGTCGATGACGACGCGGGAAAGACCTTCGCCCGATACGCGGAACGGCCTTGTGCCGTATACGCCTTCCTCGCAAACCCTAATCCACTTGGCCATCTCTTGCAGGATATGCTTGCATTCGTCATCAATCGTACCGTCCGGCTTCTGCGGAATATTGAGGAGCAGGTTGCCGTTCTTGGCAATGATATCGACCAGAATTTCGATGACGTGCCCCGGTTTCTTGTATTCGGTTTTTACATGGTAGAACCAATCCCCGACACAAGTATCCGTCTGCCACGGCTCAGGCTTGATGTCAGGCTCCTGGCTGCGCTCAATGTCAAGGATTCCGATGCGGTAAACGTCCTGCCTGCGGTCCTTCTGGTTATAAATCGCACGATTCACCCCGCCGTTTGCCGCTGCATTTGTATTGTACAGATGCGCGACCGCTTGCAGTCCGGCTGAGAACTGAGGGTCATCCAGGGGAGCCCACGCTCTATCCCATGCGCTGGCGAACGGCAGCCCGCCGTCGGAGTACAGCAGATCCGGCTGATACAGATCGATGACTTCCTTCATCACGTCGAACCAGCGCTGATGCCACCAAGTATTATCCGTATACCAAGGCTTTAGCTCAGACGACAGATTATTTGGGTCGTAATGCTCGTGGTTCGGCAAATACAAATCTTCGAATGCAGGGTCGTTGCCGTCATAAGGGATGCCCGCGTAAGGGCCTTCCTTGTCCTGACCTTTATTGAATTTATACCAGCTGAACGTTGCTCCCATATGCTCGGTTAGCCCGAAAGGAAGTCCCCGACTGGATGCGGCGGCTTTCCATAGCGCTACAATATCTTTTTTCGGTCCCATGTTGACCGAGTTCCAGCGGTGGATTTTCGAATCGTAGTTAAAGAAGTTGTCGTGGTGCATCGCCTGCGCGACGAAATACTTGGCGCCTGCAGCCACGTACAAATCCATAAGCGATTCCGGATCGAACTTTTCCGCTTTCCACAGCTGAACGATATCTTTATAGCCGAATTTCGACGGATGTCCGTAATGGCGAATATGGTACCGGTATTGCTCGGAATCCTCGCAATACATGTTCCTGGCGTACCAGTCCCCGTACATCGGAACCGATTGTGCGCCCCAGTGCGACCATATGCCCAGCTTCGCGTCGCGGAACCAATCCGGACACTCGAATTTCCAGAGCGATTCAAATGTGGGTTCGAAAGGACCCTTGGCGATTTGCGCTTTAACCATGTATAATTGGCCTCCTGTTTATTGAATATAGCTTTTATTGTAGCAAACAGTTGAAAGTAAAATCCTAACTTCCTCTAGTATATTATTATCTATTATCCCGGAGGCTTTGCGGCAAAACGGCTGACCCTGCTTCAACGAATAGCCAAGGGACTGTTCTGGACGACGGACAGCCATTCGAGGGCAATGAGTTTATGGCCGACAGCCGTCGGATGAACGCCGTCCCATATCCAATAGGCGGCATCCATGCCGGATGAGACCTTGTCGAACGCATCCTGCAAGGGAACGAATACCGCATCGTAATCCTCGGCCAACTGGCGAACAATACGGCTGTAGTCATCGATCCTTTTTCGCCACTCCTCCCATTTTTCCTCAGTGACCCCGGCTTTCAATATAAACGGCTCGCATAACACCAACCCCGCGGAAGGCAACATATCCTTCGTTTCCGCAAGCAAATGCCGGTACGCTCTCTCGAAACGGTCGCCCGATTGACCTGTTATATTCCTCCAAACATCATTGACTCCGATCATGATACTGATCAGATCCGGGTTCAAGTTAATTGCGTCCTCGTCCCAGCGGGCGTACAAATCCGCTACCCGATTACCGCTTACGCCTCTGTTGATGAAATGCGGCCGGTAGGAGGCCAGTTCGAAGCCGAGCTTGCTGGCAATGGTAAATGCGTAGCCGTGCCCCAAAATGTGGTTCGGATCCTCGTTGCGGTCACGGTTGCCATCGGTAATGGAATCGCCTTGAAACAAAATCTTTTGGCGTCTTGGATTCATGTTGCTTTTCCTTTCGTTATTGGATATTTTTTGGAAGTAAGAAGGGAGTCCTGCCCTACGCACGGGCGCAAGGCAGGACTCTTTCATCCCCGAAACGAATCCGGCTAACGATCTTCAAGCTTCGGGAAACCCGCAAAGTTTACGCTGAACGGCCAGAAGCCGTAATAATGAATGGCGGCGATCAAATTCGGATCGTTCAGACCAGAAATCGTGCTTGCAAGCGAATCCACATGCTCTTGCGGGTTATTCGTAAGTAACGTCGGCAATACTAGCGGACGAACATCATTACGAGCGATTTAAAACGAAAGCGACGTTCTCAGCCGATTAGCCATCCGATAACGAGATACTGAAGGATGCGATGGGTAGGAATTAAAGTGTTGGCCGCTTTTGAAAGTCCGAGGGTTTGAAAAGTTTGGCTCAAGCCGATCGTTTCCGGAAAGCCAGGATCACCTTACTACCTGCAAAGTTTGCACCGCGATTTTTGAAGTAGACTTTACCATAAAGATACTCCTGTCTTAGGTAGCGACACATGTAACAGGCTTCAATGTAGTTTTTCACTCACCACCTAAGAAAGCGGTATCAAATTTATTTTAACCGTCCGACCTTACAGATAATAGAACAAAAAATGAACCAAAAATCATATTAAAATTCGTTTCTGCAGCTTACACCTTTCGCATCGCTGAAGATCTGATTTACTCACTTTTATCAGGGATTAAGTTGGGTATATTACAAATTATCCAACATTCATCGATACAGGTTTAACGTCGGTTACGTTCTAGGATACGACGAAATATAGGCAGATCATAAAACTAATCGGTCCATCTGAAAACGGATCAGTCCAAAATCTTAATTCCAGTTGGCCTTTTATGAATACAGCTGATATCAAAACCAATTCGTTTCAACTACTATTTACTTAACGGGGTACTAGAGAAAATCTCCGTTAGCATCGTTATGCTGAAGCGGTCTAGGTGTTAAAGATTAAGCGTTCTCTCTGCGAAAATACGACATCTATTACTATTCATTAGTCGTCTTTACACATAGCATACGGACGTTTGTATTTATATGATTATGTTTATAGACCACATCTAACAGATTAGGGGGATAACCATTTTGTTTTCTGTGATGCAAAATACACGTATGTACAGAAAAGGAAATTACGCTCTCAAAATATGTGGTTTAACTTTCCTTCCAACCATCCCAGAGAGACCGTTATATTTCATCTGACTTAAACCTTTGTGAAGTCATACGTATCTCTAAAAGAGCCCAGCTCTGGAATTCCGGCAGCAAGGGCTCTTTGAATTGAAAAAGATAAAGTAGAACCATCTTGAAAAAGGACACCAAAACCTGCGAAATGAACCGTTTTTTCGAATTGTATGCGCTTTTATAATGTGAGTTAGGAAGGCGGCAGACGCAGCATATCTAAAAAGATCGAAAGATGAGGTGGGATTTATTCAAAACAATCTATTTATAAAGCGGTTTCAAAAACAGCTTCCCTTCCAGCTGTTTGTATGGGCCGGACTCGCGTTTCTGCTGGTTTTCAGTTACATTCCGATGTTCGGGATCATTATTGCATTTAAAAATTATAAAATCTCGACCGGCATCGACGGCATATTTACCAGCTCTTGGGCAGGGCTGGCGCACTTCAAAGAACTGATCAACGATTATAACTTCCCGATGCTGGTACGCAATACGCTCGTTTTGAGCCTATTGAAAATTGTTTTTTCGTACCCGATACCAATTTTGTTCGCCATCCTGCTTAGCGAAGTGAGACACATGTTCCTAAAGCGGTTTGTCCAAACCGTCAGTTATTTGCCTCATTTCATCTCTTGGGTTGTCGTAACCGGCATCTCGTATGCTTTTTTTTCATCAGGGTTTGGTATCTTTAACGATCTGCTGTTGTCTTTGAACCTGATCAAGGAGCCTCTCAATCTATTGACAGATCCGGACTCGTTCTGGGGGCTCGCGGTAACGACTGCGATCTGGAAGGAAGCAGGGTGGTGGACGATTATTTTCCTGGCGGCGCTTGCCGGTATCGATCCTTCCCTGTACGAGGCGGCGGAGATGGACGGTGCAAGCCGGCTCAGGCGTATTTACCACATCACGCTGCCAGGGCTGAAGGGCGCAAGCATCGTCGTGTTGATTTTGACGATCGGAAGCATGCTGGGCGGCGGGCTGGTCGGATCGAACTTTGAGCAGTCCATGCTGCTGGGGAATGCCTTAAACAGCGAAACATCGCAGATCATTCAGACCTATGCGTTTACAATTGGCTTAGCGCAAGGACGTTTCTCCTTTGCGACTGCCATTGATCTCATGCAATCTGTCATCTCCGTTTTCTTGATCTTCACTAGCAACGCCATTGCGAAGCGCGTTTCGGGAACCGGGTTGTTCTAGCATCATAAGAAACAGGAGAGTGAGAAACCATCATGCGCCGTAAAAAAACGACCGAAGACCGAATACTGGACGCGATTATTTCCGTTATTCTTTTTATCGTTGTCTTCGCGACGCTCTATCCTTTCTATTATATTCTATTGATTACGTTTAACGCGGGTACCGACACCGCGGCCGGCGGCATGTATTTGTGGCCGCGGCAGTTCACACTTGGTAACTATTTATATTTTCTTGAGGATCCCAAGTGGATCAGCTCATTCGGCGTTTCGGTACTGCGAACAATCACAGGTACCGTGCTTGGCGTCCTGTTCACAGGTATTGTTGCCTATGGATTGTCCAAGCGCGATTTGATCTTCCGTAAAAGCTACTTCATGATCGTCGTTGTGGCGATGAATTTCTCCGGTGGGCTCATTGCATTCTATGTCGTGCTGAAAAGCTTGGGCTTAATTAATACGTTCGGCGTCTATGTCATTCCTGGCATGCTTAACTTGTTTTTCCTATTGATTGCGATTACGTTCTTCACTGACATTCCTGAGGAGCTGGGTGAATCGGCAAGGATTGACGGAGCCTCGGAGGTTCGCATTTTCGTAAAAATCATTTTACCTGTCTCCATGCCGCTTCTGGCGACGATGAGTTTGTTCATTGGCTCCGGGCAATGGAACGCATGGCTCGATTCCGCTTATTTCGTCCAAGAGGAAGGACTGAGAACGCTAACCTACCGCATGATGCAAGTGATTAATCAGTCGATGGTTCCGTCGGGCGAAGCCCAGTCGGCAGCGATGTCCAGGTCCAGTGTTACGCCCTTTTCCATTCAGGCGACGGCCATGGTTGTTTCCATAGTCCCGATCCTTGGTGTTTATCCGTTTTTGCAAAAATATTTTGTATCCGGCATGATGCTCGGTTCGGTCAAAGGTTGATATGTTTTTGATTCCGATTTTTGGGTTGTCCGGTGGAAATCAGCCGGCATCCTTAAAATAATAAATATCGTGGGGGAATAAAAATGAACAAAAGCTCTAGATTGCTTATTATTCTGGTCGCGGCATTATCGTTGGTTCTGTCGGCATGCAGCGGCGGCAATGCGCCTGCCAACAACGGCTCGGCCAATAGCGGAGAGGATAGCGCAGCAGGGAATGGGAGCAGCAACGGCTCCAAGGCTCCTGTTGAGCTGTCGATGTTCGTGGATGCCAGCTGGTATCCATTCCAGGACTGGACGGGCGAAATACCGGAAGCGATTACGAAGGCGACCGGCGTCAAGCCAAAGGTGACAGTGGCTACCGACGATAAACAGCTCGCATTGATGGTCGCCTCGGGAGATTTGCCCGACATTGTCGTTTCCTTTAACTTCAAGCTGATGTCGGACGGCAATTTGAGCTTGCCCTATAATGAAATCTTTCCGAAATATGCACCAAACGTGAAGTTTGACCCGGTCAAAGAGCTAGTCAACACCGTGAGCGACGGCAATTATTACGCAATCCGAAATGATTTCTCTTCCGAAGCGGAGTGGAAGGCGAATCCTTACGCCCACATGATGGTGCCGGGACTTACGATGCGAAAGGACATTTTGGAGGAGCTGGGAAACCCGTCAATCAAGACGCTTGAGGAACTTGATAACGTGTTCGCCGCAGTGAAGGAGAAGCATCCCGATATGGTGCCGCTTATTTTGAACCCAAACTGGCAGCGCCCATACTTTGATACTCAATTCGGCGCTGCGGGAGGTTTTGTCGACAAGGACGGCAAAATCGAATATTACCTCAGGCAGGATGACACTCGCGATTCAATGCTCTATATGAACAGCTTGTATCGCAACGGTTTTGTTACATCCGAGAATTTTGCCTACAAAAATGAATCGGAAACTGAGCAAATGATGTTGTCCGGCAAGGGTTTTGCTTATACATGGACGTATTCAGGCGCGGATCGATTGAACGCAAGTGGAAAGGACAGCGGCCTTGAGTTCGTGCAGCTGGCAGAACCGCTCGGCGATAAGGCATCTGTCATCAGTACGGGAACTGGCGGACTCGGCGTTTATGTGACAAAGGATAACAAGGACGTGGAGGCGACGGTTAAGTTCCTGGAGTATTTGTATTCGGAGGAAGGCTGGCGGCTAGCGGAATGGGGAATAGAGGGGAAAGACTGGACGTGGAATGAAGCGGGATATCCGGAGTTCAATTATAATGTTCAGGATCTGGAAGTTCTAAAGCAGAAAGGCGTTTATTGGTGGGGTGTGCCGACGGAAACCGGCGTCGGTATGGCTCTCGGTTCTTATAAAAGCGGATCGGAGACGACGCGCCAAGGGGAGGCCTACTCTAGAATTACGACTTTTAACCCGGCAATCGGGATGATTAATCCGGATACCGATTCACCCGAGCAGATCATTCGGACTAACATCGACAATATGGTAAAGACCGAGATAACGAAGGTGTATTTGGCTCCGACGGAGGAGGAAGCTTTGAAAGCTTATGCGGACATGCTGGAGAAAGCAGAAAAAATTGGCATGGTTAAGCTGGAGTCATGGGCGACCGAGCAATACGGTCCGTTAAAAGAAAAGTATGATGCTTTAACGAAGTAGAGACTGCCTTTTAAGCTCATAGGAGAAGCAATCCCGTTTGAGGGCTGCTTTCCTATGAGCTCCTTCAATTTTATACCTATTCGTCAAGGGAGTGACAGTACGTGCGCATCGGAACCAAAATGATCATCGGCTATCTTTTTCTCGTCGTGCTCCCGTTTCTTGCCTTTGCGTTATTTATTTATTATCAACTGCATGAACGATTAATGACGCAGTATCAACTAACCAATCAGCAAAATATGGAGCAGCAGGTTGCAAACCTCGAAGAAGGCATGGCTAAAATCGAATCGTTGTATTCCATTTACCAGAACAATACCGCGTTAATTGAATTTTTGCGCGGCGATTATGCGGATGATCGAGAGCTTATTTATTCGTTTTTGAAAGAAATTAGTCCCGCTTTCTCCTTCGCAGCTCTCGGCGAGCCGATGGTTAAACAAATTATTGCGTACACGAAAACCGAGAAGCGCCTGCTTGCCGTACCTGAGTTTGGGGATTATTCGGAGCTTAACGGCGTACTAAGCACAGAGGAGATGGCAAAGCTCCGTCCTGCCAAAGGATTGTGGAAGAAATCGTTCGACTCGGCGTCCGGTCCCTCTCTGACCTATTACCACAAGCTTTACAGCGATACGTATAGCAGCGAGCTCGGAATCCTCCAAATGATGGTGAAACCAGCAATCATCGAGGAGTTTATTCAAGCGCTTAGCGCCATGCATCCGAATAATACGATTTTAATGATCGACTCTGAAGGTGCAATTGTCTACAAAGTTAGGGACAGGCTGCTAAGCTCCGGGCAGCTAGTGGATATTCAATCGACTGTTATGCAAGGGAAAGAGAAGTTGTTCAGGGCAGACCACGGAAATCTGTTGGTGAATTCAGTGCAGGCTCCGCGTCTTGATCTAACCATCGTTGAGGTGAACCGGCAGGACATCTTATTTCAATCGATGTGGACGAAGCTGTGGTGGGCAGGAGCGGGAGCTTCATTGCTCATTGTACTGTCTGTTTTTTATTATGTACTTTTATCGTCATTGACGAAACGGATCTTGTTATTGTCCCGGCACATGAGAAGGGTCGGACAGGATTTTCTCGGCAACCCCTATGCCGGCAAACCCGGCAAGGATGAGATCGGATTCCTTATTTCGAACTATAACGCGATGATCGGCCGAATTGATGAACTGGTCAACCGTGTCCAGAAGGTGGAACTACTGAAGAAGGAAGCGGATTTTAAAATGCTTCAAGCGCAAATTCAGCCCCATTTTCTGTATAATACATTAGAAACGATGCGAATGCTGGCCAGGTCTAATCGGGATCATAAGGTTGCGGAGATGGCCTTTTCACTAGGAAATCTTCTGAGGTACAGCTTATCCAAAAATAACGATACGACACTGATGGAAGAGGTGGAACATATCCGCTCGTATATCGCGATTCACCAAATCCGGATGCAGGATTTGAGGTTTGCATTCGAGTCGGATGATCGTCTGTTAACGATTCGATGTCCGAGATTTATTTTGCAGCCGCTTGTGGAAAATGCTTTGCTCCATGGAGTGTCCGGCAAAAAAGGCGGAAAAGAAATCGTCGTCAGGTTGAAGCAAGGCAAAGGTTGCGCGGTCATTGAGGTATGGGACAACGGGAAAGGCCTTGAACAGGATCATCTCTTGCTGTTGAGAAGAATGATAGATGGAGAAGCGGCTGCAGCTTTAACTCATAAAGGTACAGGTATAGGGCTTAACAATGTTACGGAAAGAGTCAAAGCCTATTTCGGCCAAGAATCTGGAATGTCTATCGAAAGCAAGGCTGGTGAATGGACGAAATGCTCACTTAAACTGATGTTGGAGGAAAATGGCCATGCTCAGACTGATGATTGTAGATGACGAGCCTATTATTCTGTCGGGGATACGAGATATGGTCGAGCAAGCGAATACGGCATTTACAAGAATTGTAACAGCTTGCGACGGAACAGAAGCGATGGATAAGTTGGCTTATTTTCGTCCGGATTTAATTATTACCGACATCCAGATGCCCGATATGGACGGGCTCACTTTTATTCGCCATGCAAAAGCTAATCATGTTACGCGCTTCATCATTCTTTCGGGCTATGACGTTTTTCAATACGCGCAGGATGCTATACGTTTACAAGTTGCGGAATATTTGCTGAAGCCGATTGACGAGAGGCAGCTCATTGCACTATTGAAGCGTATGGCACTTGAGATTATTGAACAGCAGCATACCCTTGCAGCAACCATTAGCGGGCAGGAACCGGGTGAAGAGCAAGATTCCACTAGCGAGCATGTTAAAATGCTAAAGGACTACATTCACAATAACTTTATGAAAGATATTTCGCTTTCTGACGCCGCGGCTTATTTAAATCTACATCCGGCTTACACCGGCCAATTATTTAAGAAGGAGACGGGCAATTCATTTGTGCACTATATTAATCAATGCCGCATTGACAAAGCAAAAGAATTGCTTGCTGGCAAAAACCAAGTCACTCTCGAGAAGATCGCAGCTTGCGTAGGCTTCGAAAACCGCCGCACGTTTTATAAAGTATTCCGCAAATATGTTGGCCAGACACCCGGGGAGTATAGGGCGGGCATTCGGCCAACACAGCCTATAGATGATGATTATGAAGGGTTTTGATGATCCCTATATGCAGTTGGGGTTATACCGTAATGCTTTTTAAAAGTTTGATTGAAGTGTTCAAGCGTCTTAAAACCTGTTTGCTCTGCAATACGACTTACGGACATCTGGGTTGTTACTAGAAAATAAGCTGCTGCACTCATTCTAGCCTGCTGCCGCTTCTTCGTAAAAGAGACCCCGTAGTGGCTTTGTAACGTTCGTTCCGTCTGCCTCACGCTGAGACCAAGCTTATCAGCTAGCGAATGAAGCGTAATCGATGCGTAATCACCTAGAAAACTGCTCTCGATAATCACAAGCCGGTTATCGTCGAGTGTTTTTAGGTTTACGGGATGAATCGAAGGCTGATTGCTGGTATAATTACGGACCAGCTTAATAATGATCTGCTCAATGATCCCGGCTATGATCGAATAATACCCTATATATTGATATTTAGTTTCATGCGCAAGCTGCTCGAATAACGGCAGCATTTGCTGGGTATCTTGTCCGATCCAAAAAGGCGTCCGGGTTAATATTCCCGCCAGGTGGGCGAGGTCTTGGCCCTTCGCGGTCTTGTCCGCCATGCTGGCGATGTTTCCAATTACTTCGAAGCAAATGCAATATTCGGCCATAGGGTCTTCAGGATTTGTAATCTGCTCGTGGGCCACATCTGGACCGGTCATGAATAGGGTGTTAGCCGATATCGGATAACGCTTGCCGTTTGCGACCAAGGTGCCTTGCCCTTGCGGAATGAAATGCATCTCGTAGCTTTTATTGCTATGCACATGCTCCTGCATCGAACAATAGAAATAGCCGAAGCGTACGTAAAGGATGTTCAACATAAGATCGCCGAAAGGGATCTTCACGTCCATATGGTCCATGCGTATGGGAGGAAAGATCATGGGGTAACCTCCGTTTCCTATATCTATCATAGCTTTGCCAGCATGTATACGCAACGTATGCACAGCGAAAATACGAGATCTTGTTGCGACCGGGAGCGGGCCTCGTGACGGATATTATCGCACTGGTTCGGACTGTAAGAGAAGGTTGAGGACAAGAATAAATTCATACATGGTTAATTTTAGGACAGATTTTGGTGAAAATGAGTTTAATCTGTTTGCTGGCTGCGGTCAATCGGATCGGGAGCGCTTCTTTTTCCGGTTAACGAGGGAGCGCTCCTTGGTCTCTTAACCAGCAATCGAGAAGATGAAGCGGATGTTTTCGGACGCCACGATTGAAAATAATTTCATGCAGACTCCTCCTGCGTTAAACGTTCTTAATATCTCACAATCACCTACGCTTAAAGTTTAATTTTTTACCGACTCTCAGATGTGATACGTTCATATAAAACAGTATTGGTACCAACAAACGTTAGACTGTATCCATCAGATTATCGATCAGGTTAAAGCACATACTCTCGCAGAACCGGATCTCGTTTTCAGAACGGTCGTAGATTGGGAAACCATTGGCATTGAACTGGCCGGCGAGGCGGAGGATGGCGTCGGCGCGCTTGAGTTGATCCAGCGTGTGCGCCCGGACATCGTAATGGCAGACATTCAAATGCCCCAAATGGATGGAATCACGCTGCTCGCCGAATTGGAACGTTTGGACATTTCCACACGCGTCATCATCATTAGCGCTTATCGAGATTTCGAATATGCCCAGAAAGCGGTTAAATACGGCGCATACGATTATTTGCTGAAGCCGATTTATGAAGACCAGCTGCTCGAAGTTGTCAGCCGATGCATCGCTGACATCACTCGGGAGTCGAGGCAGCTGACGGAATGGAACAAGATGGCCGAATACATGAAGGAAGGCTTGCCGTTAGCAAGGCGGAAATACCTGGAGTCACTGACAATCGGCAAGGGATACGACTTTTTGTTTCTCCCCGCTCTTCTGAAGCAACCGATTGCGAAGCACGGTTTCTCCAGGACGCGGGCCGCAACATTTTGCGTGCGTATCGTAATCAGGAAGTGCTCGACGCGGTGATTCGGTCCAATGAAACGAAAGCGTACGTGCGGTTGAACGGATAGCCGGGATACTTCTGAGACTGTGATAAACGTAAGAAATCTCAAGGGAGTGGGCGAAGAAATACGCATCTTTCCCAATGGTGGAGAAGTACACCCATTTCCGAAACAATTTGAGGCAAAATAAAGAGAGCGCAATCAAGCTCTCTTTATTTTGCCTCTTTATTTAAGCGCCGGTAATACGCGGCATTGCCAGCGATTCCTTGCCAAGCTCGGCCCAAATGTACTTGAGCAGAAGCTGGGATTTCAGGCCTGCGCTGGCCGGGTCGTTCCATAAATTACGGAGCTCCTTCGGGTCCTCCTGCAGATCGAACAGCTCTCCGTACGTTTGGTTGTAGTACACCGTTATTTTGTATCTCGCATCGACGTACGTTTTCTGATGAATCGTCGTCGGCTCGTGACGGAATTCGCAGATCGCATGGTCGCGGGCGCTGAACTTCGTTCCGCGCCACACGTCCTTTTGGTCGACGCCGGTCATGGCGCTTGGAATCGGAAGGTCGCAGAACGACAAGAAAGTTGGCGCCAAATCGACAAGTGATTGAATCGCCTCCGACGTGCTGTTCGCCGGAACCTGTCCCGGATAACGCACGATGAACGGCAGTTTGAGCAAATCCTCGTAGTGGAAGCCGCCCTTCGCCTGCAAGCCATGCTGGCCGAAGAAATGGCCGTGGTCTGTCGTGAACACAACAATCGTGTTGTCGGCTATGTCCAGCTCGTCCAGCTTGTCGAGAATGCGTCCGATATATTTGTCCATCATGCTGACCATGCCGTAATAAACGCCGACAAGCTTTTTCTTGTCGTAATCGGTCAGCCTTTTGCGTTCCCCGTACTCGTAGTAATGGTGCGAGCGGTAGCCGTGGATACCTTCTCCGGTTTCGCTCCAAGCCGAAAAGTCAGGGTTTTCCTCCTGGGTCATGCCGAAGTGCGGCGGGTTCTGGTCATGCTCGCCCGGTACGATCGACGGAATGGTCAGAAGATCCGGATCGTACATCGAATCCCAAGGCTCCGGCACCAAATATTCCGGATGCGGATCGAAGAAGCTGGCCCAGTGGAAGAAGCTTTCACCCTTCTTCGCATATTGCTCCAGCTGATCGTTTGTCCGCTCGGCAATCCAGGTGTTGTAGTGGTACTCCTCGGGTATCGGCCATTTGTAAGTGATGGAGCGGTCCATGTTACCTGTCGGTGGAAGGAAATAGTCGCGCCAGTTGCTGCACCCCTTTTCTTCCATCCATAGCGCGTAATGCTGCCCGACATGGGCTTCGTTCGTATGGTTGCGCGTAATCTCGATATGCTCAAAGCCGTAGAAAGGACCGTTGAAGCTGCGCCAGAAATCCAGATCCTGTAATACCGGATAGGATTCCAACGAAGGGTATCCCTCGGCAGACCGCAGCGGCTGGAAATGGGCTTTGCCGACTAGCGACGTTCGGTAACCGGCTTGTTGAAAGTCCTCACCTACCGTGTGTCGGTCTTCAAGCAGTTTCGTTCCAAGCGTCCATGCGCCATGCTGACTCGGGTACATGCCCGTAATCATCGAGGCGCGGCTAGGCGTGCAGGTTGGATTCGGGCAGTAGGCGCGGTTGAAAGTCGTGCCTTCCTTGACGAGACGGTCTAAATTAGGCGTATGAATTTCTTTATTAAAGGCTCCGATCGTGTTCCAGTGCTGCTGGTCGCTTGTAATGAGCAAAATATTCGGTTTGTTCATTCGCTCGCCTCCTTTTTCACCCATTATAAGCTTGCAGGTATCGCAGATGAATAGCTTCGTGTATGATGATTTTAACGATTTGTTCGTTTTAAGGAGGGGATATGGATGGAAACCGGCAGCATGAAAGAGTATGAGTATGAATATGCGGAATATTTGTATGCGACTTCACCCATTTCAGATAAAGAAAATCCGATACGGATCGTACGTGGCGGAATCAGCGACGCTAAATACAACTACCGTTCGGGACCCAAAAGGATTGAATGCATCAGTATACATTTTGTTCGTCAGGGGAGCTTGGTTCTCGAATTCAAGGATCAGCGCCTGCGTCTCGAGGCAGGGGATTTGTTCTGTCTGTATCCGAACGTTGCTTACACTTATTACCGACCGAAAGAGGAGGACGCGGATCCTCTTAAGCTGTGCTGGCTTGCGGTCGACGGTTCGGAAGCGGAATTGATGCTGAAATTGTCCGGCTTCCACCCGCAGCATCCGATTGTGCGCGGCGGTTGGAGTGATCAGGTCGAAGAGGGGCTGAACGAAATTTATAAAATGCTTCGCGAACGGCAGTTCATGACGGTCTACGGACATTTGGATTTGAGGGGCCGTTTGTATCTGCTTTTTGCCTTATTAATCAGGCAGCACGGCGAGCCGGAAGCGACGGAGCCCGCCGGTTCGGTCCGATTATGGGCGGAGTACATGGAGCGTCACGCCGCGGAGGGCATTACCGTGCAGCAGGTGGCGCGAATGGCGGGTCATAACCGAACATATTTCTCCACCAAATTTACCAATACGTTCGGCATGCCTCCGGCCGAATACATCTACAAGGTACGGATGAACCGCGCCAAGGAGCTGCTGATCGGTGAGGAGGCCTCTATTACGGAAGTCGCGTTTTCTTTAGGGTATCCGAATTTGTACACCTTCTCGCGAGCGTTTACCAAATACTTTGCGATGTCGCCGTCGGAATATCGGCGCAGGTATCGCGAAGAGCCCTTATAGGTCACGATATTCCGAGGGCCTTAGGCCGACATGGCGCTTGAACGTTTCGGAGAAGTGGCGATTGTCCAAGTAGACGACCATGCGACCAATCTCATGCACCTTCAGCACCGGATTTCGCAGAAGCCGCTTGGCCTGTTCCATGCGCTGCTCTGTAATGAAATGGATGAACGTTTGTCCGGTTTCGGCGCGGAACTTGCGGCTGAATGAGACGGGATGCATGTTCGCGATTTCGGCGGCGCGCTCGAGCGAAGCCTCCTCCAGATTGTCGGTTACCCACTGAATGCTGACCTGCAGCACGGTTTGCGGAGCGGCCGGAGCGGCGGCTTCTTCATCCTTCGCCTGTTGGTCATGAAGCTGCAGCTGCTCGCGTACTTTATCCAGACAAGCACGGAACTCCGCGTCGTCCAGCGGCTTAGTTAAGTAGTCGAAGGCGCCCCAGCGAAGTGCCTTGCGGGCATAATCGAAATGAATAACCCGATATGAATACAAACAGCATCCGCTTGCCGTGATCCTTATGGATTTGCTCAAGGAAGGTGAGCCCGTCCATGCCGGGCATGCGAATGTCGCAAAGAATTAGATCGGGGTCTACATGCCGAAGCGCCAGCTCGGCGTCGATACCGTTCTCCGTTTCGATCGGTCACTAAATGGGTATAAACTCCATTCGTCTTTAATAGCTCCGGCATGGAATCATCGAACGGTTCAATCGGTCCCCAGCTTCGATGCAGAAAATTATGCCTGCTTGTATGAAGCTCTCTTCTGGCCGGCATACAAGCCATGCTGCCAATGTAGGCCGTATCGAAGGTGACCGATTTTTCGGACAGCCTTCGGAAATTGGGCGCTTTTACCCAGTCGCAGCCGTAGTTAGGCATCATCAGCCGATTAACGAATCAAACATGATCATTATCGTTTTCATCCCTTGTCCACTCCCCGGAACATCGAAATTACGCACTAATTTTGTGTGTTACAACTCTTATATTATTCAATTAAGTTGCTAAATAACATGCTATATTAGGAGATAATCATATTATAATGCGAACAAATGAAAGGGGTTGTCGATTGCTGTTGATGAATGAATCCGCTATTCAAGGACTAAAGGAAATTATTCATCTTGTACCTGTAAAGCATTCGATCCGGCTGCATGGAAGCTACAGGTTTGCCTCTATCCGGGTTGGAAAAGCGGGCTGCGATTATCCCTACTTTGAAGCAATTTCCGACAAGCTTCACTCGATCTATCACGGGGATTACGAACCGGAAATCAAGCAGATGACGGCGGTTTATGTGCACCAGTTGATAAATGAGCTCTATTTGCTCCTTTCAGGGACGAATATTGCCAAGATGAAGTCGGCCACCAAAGCTCAATTAGCCAAACAATATATCGAGGCTCATGCGGACAAGAAGATCAACATGCAGGAAATTGCCGATCAGGTAGGCGTGTCGGTCAGATACTTGCAGAAGATGTTCAGGGCCGAGGTGGGCTATTCGCCCAAGGAATATCATCTGTCCGTTCAGATGGACAAGGCCTATAGATCACTGGTGGAATACGGTATGTCTGTGGCCCAGGCGGCCGAGGGGCTAGGATACAGCGATCCGTATACTTTCTCCCATCAGTTCAAGAAGCATTACGGCGTCCCTCCTCAGACGGTTAAGAACAGGGGCGGAAGGGATATCAGATGAAGTGAAGCAGAGCATTTGCGAAATTTTTGATGGTAAGTAGCTTATAAAAGGATAGAATTCACTCCAAACATAAGAGGAGAAGACGGCAAAAGCGAAGGCCGTCGGCCATAGCGAAGCAGCATAATCTATCGAAACACATATTGTCTGCTGCCGAAGTTCGCTCGTATAATGGTTGCAACAATAATGGAACCGCTTCAAAACGAAGCTGCCCGCTGCGAAGGAAGGCTGTTGCAATGAAGAATATGAGGATCGTCCAGAAAATGGCGCTAGGTTACTTGCTGCTCGTGCTTTTGCCGATTATTGTGTTCGGCGGCTACTTGTACAATCAGTTTTATATGGACGTCATGTCGGAGTATTCGGAAGGAAAGCAGAAGCTGGTCGTTCAAGCCGGCGAAGGGTTCCGTTCGAGTTTGAATCAGGTGGAATCGCTTCATGCCCTGCTCCTGAACAATCAGCAGCTAATCGAATATCTCAGCGGCTATTATCGTACGGAGCTGCAGCATGTGTACAACTATCTCAAAGACATTCGTCCGCTGTTTATTTACGCGCAATCGCGCGATAACGGGATCTCATCTATTAAACTGTACAAAACGCTTCCCAAAGTCCATTCGGTCAAGGGCGAGCTCGAGGACTTGAATCAAATGGACGGGAAACCGCTGGCTCTGCTTAGCGAAGTCAACGTAGACGAAGGCGTATGGCTGCGCCATAGAGGAGCCGAAACCTCGGCGCTTCCAAGCTTGAGCTATTATCAATATGTGTATAACAACAGCTATACGAAACCGTTGGCCGTGCTGGAGATTAATACAAACGATTCATTGCTGCACAATTTTCTGAAGGCGGTCGACGTCAATCGGAATATGCAAATGCTAATCGTGCAAGACGGCGAGACCGTGTACCGGAACGAAGGGAACCTGCTGGACGACGAGCAGACGGAAGCTTTGCTGGCTATGGCCGATGAAAGCGAACAAGGCTACGCATACTTGCGCAAGCAGAGGATGCTCGTGAACTCGTTGTCGGTCCCCGAGCTGTCCACTACGTTCTACTTCTTCAGTCAGATGGACGAAGTATTCGTGGATATCCGGACGAAGGTCATTGTGCTCGGGCTCACGCTGCTAGTATCGCTGGTTGTGCTAACGGGGATCTATTACGCGACGGCCTCGTCCCTCGTTCGCCGGATTCTTGGTTTGGCAAAGCATATGCGGCATGTGGACGAAAGCAAGCTTACCTATTATAAGGTCGGGAAATCCAACGACGAAATCGACTTTCTGACGCGTTCCTACAATTCGCTTGTGAGCCGCATCGACGAGCTGCTCAATACGGTGCATAAAGCCGAGCTTATGAAGAAGGAAGCGGACTATCTGGTGCTGCAAGCGCAGATCAAACCTCATTTTCTATACAATACGCTCGAATCGATCCGCATGCTGGCCGAGATCAATAACGACCAGGAAGTGGTCGACGCGACCTATACGTTCGGCCGGCTGCTTCGCTATACGCTGAATGCCGGCGAAAATGAGACGGAGCTGCGGCACGAAATCGATAATGTTCGGCACTATTTGGAGATGCATAAGCTGCGCATGCTGGACCGTCTAAGCTTCTCCATTCAGGTCATGACGAACATCGACGATTTTCGCTGTCCGCGATTCATCTTGCAGCCGCTCGTGGAAAACTGCATCCAGCACGGCATCGGGCGCAGCCGCAAGCCCGGGGTAATCGATATCGTCATCAAACGGGAAAACAGAGAGCTTCTAATCGTGATCGCCGACAATGGACCGGGCATCCCGCAAGATCGTCTGGTCTTGATTCGAGACGTGCTCGGCAACGAGCGGGATCGGCAGGATCTGCAAAGCGAAAATTCCGGTTATGGCTTGTACAATGTCAACGAGCGGATTCGCGCATTCTACGGCGGACAGACGCGATTGCTTATCGATAGCCGTGAAGGAGAAGGCGCAGCATTTACGTTGAAGCTTGCGATGCCGGAGAGAAGACATAGTAAAGATTAAAAGGAAGAGATTGATAGAATGGGACTCTCTTTTTGCGGGAGTCTCTCTGTCTGCCGGCTTCAGCGCTGGAAGATGGAATATTCGGATAACTCACAAAATGGTTGCGCTTTCAAAGTTCTTAAAATCGATCGCTGTTTTTTAAGTTTTCAACACTATCCAGGCTAAGCCATCTACTATACAATTTTACCCAAGGAGAAGAGGGAGGAGTGAACATAGTTTGGAGCAGCTAACGGAAATAAACGCATTAGAGGAGACGAAGCGGCTCCCTGCGGTAAAACGATCGATCTGGCGTGAAATTGTAAAGCAGAAATATGCTCATATGTTCATTTTAACGGGAATGCTGATCGTCTTCGTGTTCCATTACTTACCGATGTTCGGCATACTGATGGCATTCGAGGATTATTCCATCTCGAGCGGCATTAAAGGGATTTTTACGAGCGAATGGGTAGGGCTCAAATATTTTAAGGAATTTGTTAGCGCTTACAATTTTAATCTCATTGTAACGAATACGCTGGCAATCAGCCTATTGAAGCTGCTCTTCACCTTCCCGATGCCAATTTTATTGGCCATCATGTTCAACGAAGTCCGGCATCAGCTCTTTAAGCGTTTCGCGCAGACCGTCAGCTACTTTCCGCATTTTATTTCGTGGGTCGTCGTTTCCGGCTTGCTCGTTATCTTCTTATCCACAAACTCCGGAATTGTAAACGATTTACTGAAGGGGTTGGGCCTTACCGAAAAATCGCTTCCTTTCCTGTCGAGTCCGAACTACTTTTGGGGACTGGCCGTTACGACTGCGATGTGGAAGGAGGCGGGCTGGTGGGCGATTATATTCCTCGCGGCGATCAGCGGTCTCAATCCTTCGCTGTATGACGCGGCGGAGATGGACGGGGCGGGCCGCCTGCGCCGCATCTGGCATATTACGCTGCCGGGCATCCGCGGCACGATCGTCGTCGTTCTCATACTGGCTGTCGGAAGCCTGCTTGGCGGGGGTCTTGTGGGATCCAACTTCGAGCAATCGTACTTGCTCGGCAACGCGATGAACAGCGAACGATCCGAGATTTTGCAAACGTACGCCTTTAAGATGGGCTTGGCCCAAGGGAGATACGCGTACGCGACGGCAATCGATCTGCTTCAATCGATCATCGCGATCATTCTCGTATTCGGAAGCAATTATTTATCCAAAAAAATAACGAAAAACAGCTTGTTCTAGCAGCGGAAAGGAGTCGCTTATGCATCGCAGAACCGTCGAGGACCGCATCGTGGATACGTTAAATATCAGCTTGCTTGTCATCATTGCGCTCGTTACGATGTACCCCTTTTTTTATCTGATTATTGTTTCGTTCAATAACGGACTTGACACGTCGCTCGGCGGCATCTATTTTTGGCCAAGAGACTTTACGCTTAACAATTACGCGAAGTTTCTGAGCGATCCGAAGTGGCTGATGGCCTTTGGCGTCTCAGGGCTGAGGACGGCTGTAGGCGCGGCTGTCACGATCTTTTTTACATGCTTGACGGCATACGGTCTGGCGTATCGCAATCTGGTGTTTCACAAATTTTACTTTTCGTTTTTTATCGTTGCCATGTACATGTCAGGCGGACTTATCCCTTATTACGTCGTATTGCGCAGCTTAGGATTGCTCAATTCGTTTGCGGTCTATATTGTTCCCGGCGCGGTGACGATCTTCTTCTTGATCATTGCGGTCTCGTTCTTCCGCGAAATACCGGCGGAGATGGAGGAGTCGGCGCGAATCGACGGGGCATCGGATTTAACCATTTTCTTCAAAATGATCCTGCCGGTCTCTAAACCGCTCATTGCGGCAATGGGATTGTTCATAGGCGTAGGCCAATGGAATTCATGGATGGATTCGGCTTACTTCGTCAACAAAGACTCGCTTCGCACGTTAACCTACCGGATGATGGAGGTTATCAATCAAGGCATGATTCCGACTGACCTCGCATCTGCGGAGCGGGCTGCGGCCATTACAGGCGTAACGACATTCTCGATACAGGTTACGGCGATGGTGATTGCGGTCATACCGATTCTTCTCGTGTATCCTTTTTTGCAAAAGTATTTCGTGCAAGGGATTATGATCGGCTCTGTAAAGGGTTAAACGGCAGAGTTGCCGGCACCTTGCATATTACGCTGGTGGAGCACGGAAATAACCGAAATTTCAAGCGCGTTATATTCCGTTTTCCGTTTTCGCATGAATGAGATGCAGCAACAACAAAAGGAGGCAATTTCAATGATCAAGGTGATGAAATCGACATGGTTGTTAGCGCTTGCATTGATGCTGTTGCTGACAGCCTGCTCGGCGAGCAATAACGGTAAACAAGGGGGCCAAGCGACTAACGCTGCCAGCTCAGGAACTGAAAACGACGTAAAGCCTGTCGATGATTCCACCGAACAAGAAATCGTAGAGCTGGACTTATTCGTTAATATGTCATGGTGGCCTCTGAAGGACTGGAGCGGCAAAATACCGGAAGAAATTACAAAGAAAACGGGCGTTAAGCTGAACATCCAGGTTGCAGCCGACGATAAGCAGCTTCCGCTTCTGATCGCTTCAGGCGACCTGCCTGATTTGGTGTACACGGCTACCGATCTGACGCGCATGGCCGATCCCGATGTTTCCTATCCGCTCGGCGAATTAATCGAGAAGTATGTGCCGGATTTCAAAATCAGCCAAGAGCGCATCGGCGTCAACACAATGCCTGACGGCAACTTCTATACGATACGCAATGCATTCTCCACGGAGCAGGAATGGATTGATAATCCGAAAGCGCTGCCGGGCGCGAACGGCATGACGTTACGTCAAGACATTATGGAGGAGCTGGGCAACCCGGAGCTGAACAACTTGGAGGATCTCATTTCGATACTGGCCTCGGTGAAAGCGAAGTACCCGGATATGGTGCCGCTCGTTTGGGACAAAGATCAAATCGGCCAAAATCTGCGCATCAACTTCGGCTTGAAGAAAAGCAACGGCTTCGTGGACATCGACGGCGCAGCGCGCTATTACCTGAAAGACGAGAATTATTTGGATTACTACCTGTACATGAACCGTCTGTACCGCGAAGGCTACATGCTTGCCGAGAACTTCACCTTCAAGGACGCGCAGCAGGACGATCAATACGTATTGAACGGACAAGCCTTTGCCCACGGTGCCGGCAACGCCGATATGACCAATCCTCAATTGGAGGAGCTCGGAAAGCCGTTCAAAATGATGCAGGTGACGAAGCTGCTGAGCGGCAAGGCAGGTATTCCGATGGGCGGCTCCGGCTGGGCAGGCATGTATATTACGAAAAACAACAAAAATCCGGAAGCGGCGATCAAATTTCTGCAGTACATGTACAGCGAGGAAGGGCAAAAGCTCGGACTTTACGGCATCGAGGGCGAAGATTGGGAATGGAATGACGCGGAGAAATATCCGGTTATGAAATATGATTTCAACAATACTGACATTCAAACGCAAATGGGCGCCGTTTGGTGGGGGCTGATCGGCAGCAGCGGCGTTAACGAAGCGCTCCAGCGGTACAACCCGGATTCTCAAATGACGCAATGGGGTCTGGCCGCCAGGGAGGCGCTCGAATTTAACCCGGCTCTCGGTCTCGTCTCTACAGAGCCGGATACGGAAGAGCAAACGATCGAAGCGCAAATTCGCAACATGGTCACAACCGAGGAGCTGAAAATCTATATGGCGGCGTCCGAAGAAGAAGCGAGGGCTCAATACGAAGCGTTGCTGCAGAAGGCCGAAAGCCTTGGGCTCGCGAAGCTGGAAGAATGGGCTACGGCGAAGTACAAGGAATATCAGAAAAATTTCTAATCGTATATTGATGGCAGTCGCCGTAAAGGGGATGATCGCAGGCATGGCCGAAATGCTCAAGCATTTCGGCCATTTCCCGCACAAATTTAGGAGGAACCTTACATGAATGTCAACCGTCTGCGAGAGAGATTTGCTTCTCCGGATCCGGATTTCGGCCCGGTGCCGTTTTGGTGGTGGAGCGCGGAGGAAGTAACGGCGGAACGCGTACGCTGGCAATTGCAGATTGAGCTAAACGATGACTTTCGGAAACAACCAGCCGTAACGGATAAGGAGGGTTATAGCATGCTGAACCTGATGATCGTAGATGACGAGCCCTTCATGCTAAAGGGGCTTATTAATATTATTGAGAAAGGGCAAACGCCATGCTCGGAGATCGTCAGCGCTCACGATGGAATCGATGCGCTTGAGAAGCTGGAGAACTACCGTCCCGATTTGCTTATTACGGATATTCAGATGCCGGAGATGAATGGGCTGGAACTGATTCGAAAAGTGCGCGAGCGGGGCTTGTGCAATCGCTTCATCATTTTGACCGGATACGACGATCCCGTCTACCTGCACCAAGCGATACGCTGCAAAGTGATCGATTATTTGTTGAAGCCGATTAATAAGACGGAGCTTTATGACATAATGTCGAATCTGTCGCTTGAGCTGCTGGGTGGCGAGGAGGAGGTATTTTCCCGGACTTCTTCGGACTGGGAAGAATCGGTCCCGGGCGTCGACTACGATCAAATGTCCAAAAACGTCAAAAAAATTATCCGCCATATCGAAACGCATTATACGGAAAATATTTCGCTGGACCAAATTGCCGAGCATGTATACCTGCATCCGAACTATATCAGTTCGCTCTTTCGCAAGGAGACGGGGCTTACGCTGATCCATTATTTACACCTTTACCGCATCAAGAAGGCTAAGGCATTGATACTCGGCGATTCGGAGGATTCCATGCACCGCATATCGGAGCAAGTCGGATACGAGAGCGTTCGGCACTTCTTCAGCGTTTTCAAAAAATATTGCGGCGTCACGCCGAGCGAATACCGGCAGCACTACAAAATGCATTGATCATTGCTTAACAAGAGAAGCTTGAGCGGATTGCGCGTGGCGCTGGCCATCCGTACAGCAGATTACATTTCTCTGTTATGACATGCCAGGAAGCGGTTCAAGCGATCCGAATGTTCGTGGAAGAGGGAGTAAAAAGTAGAAGTTGAAGGAGAAGGTGTGGCGGTCATTCTGGCTGACGGCAGCCGGATTACTTCAGGGATAGGCGCAGTGCCGGAAACGTCGCTTGCGGAGTCCTGTGGCTTAGAGGTCGACAATGATATTGGTTCTGGTCTGACCAGTATGATATGACGCTTCAGGTGACTGGGCTGGCAGACGCCGCGGTCTCTTTAATCGAACGAGATCAGGGAGAATCAGACAAATTGTTCTTTCACCTGTCAGCTGACGGTCAACTGTCGGCAGCCAGCGGTATGGGTACAGGCGGAGGGATTTCCAAAGAGATCAGGCTGGCAGAAATGCTGATCGAGAAGAGGGCGAATCCGGATCCGGCAGCACTTGCCAATCCAGGTGTGCGATTAAAGGCTCTTTTACGGGAGTGCGAATAAAAAAGATGTAGTCGGATAAATCGTTGCTTAAATAGTATACCCTAAACGGTTTCGTCGGAGCGTTCTAATCATTATCGGTCGTTCATTGAGCTTACCCCGAAAGGGCTCTACGAGTCGATCAATTGAACCTCCGGCGATTCTTTGCTTTTTTGCGAATTGTGCTGCTTCAGAATTTATCCATAAAATAATGATTGATTTGCTTAGCACTTATTTGTAAGATGTAGTTAAGCGCTTCACCAATTATTTTAATGGCATTATCATATTATATATTTTTATTAGAGAATAAAGCGCTTAACGTCAGTCGAGGAGGATACTATGAGTACAATCCGTTTAACAATGTCACAGGCCTTACTGAAATTTTTAGACAACCAGTACATTTCCATTGACGGTGTAGAATCAAAGTTCGTTGCAGGGGTTATGGGGATTTTTGGCCACGGCAACGTGACGGGAATCGGTGAAGCGTTGGAACGGAGCCCGGGCAGCCTGATTTTTGTGCAAGGCAAAAACGAACAAGGAATGGCGCACGCGGCGACCGCTTATGCCAAGCAAACGAACCGCACCAGTATCTATGCATGTACGACCTCAATCGGACCAGGCGCTTTGAATATGGTTACTGCAGCCGGAACGGCGACGGTTAACCGCATTCCGCTGTTGCTCCTCCCGGGAGACAACTTTGCATCCAGACAGCCTGATCCGGTATTGCAGCAACTGGAAGCCGGACATGACTATACGATTGCGGCAACCGACTGCTTTAAACCAGTGAGCAAATATTGGGACCGCATCGTGCGGCCGGAGCAATTGATGAGTGCCGCTCTTCAAGCGATGCGGGTGTTAACGGATCCGGCGGATACTGGAACAGTGACACTTGCTCTGCCACAGGATGTGCAGGCGGAAGCTTACGATTACCCGACATCGTTCTTTGAGAAAAAGGTACATGTCGTGGAGCGCCTGCGTCCTTCGACTGATGCGATAAAACGAGCGGTCGGGCTCGTTTCCTCGAAGCGTAGACCTTTAATCATAGCAGGCGGAGGCGTGCAATATTCCTTCGCGACGGAGACGCTTGCCGCCTTCGCCGAAAAATTCGGCATTCCGGTCGCCGAGACGCAAGCGGGCAAGGGCTCCTTGCCTTGGAATCATCCGTTAAACGTCGGGGGCATTGGCGTAACCGGAGGATTGGCTGCAAACACGCTGGCAAAAGAAGCAGACCTGATTATAGGTATAGGGACGCGATATTCCGACTTTACGACGTCCTCCAAATCAGCGTTCCCGCATCAGGACGTCCAATTTTTGAATATCAACATCAATCGTATGGACGCGGCAAAGCTGGAAGGAACGGCATTGGCCGGAGATGCGAAGGAAGTGATCCGCCTGCTTACCGAAGGGCTAGCGGAAGCGGGATATGCATCTGCCTATAAGGACGGGGAGATTGCTGGCGTCAATGCGGAGTGGAATGCTGAAATAGACCGGCTGTATATGCTGGAACGGGAAGATGGCTTTGCTCAAACGCGGGCACTTGGTGTAATTAATGAAACGATAGACGAAGATGCCGTAATCGTCTGCGCTGCAGGCAGCCTGCCGGGTGATCTTCAACGGTTGTGGCGGGTTGGTTCGCCAGGCGGATACCATATGGAATACGGATTTTCCTGCATGGGTTACGAGGTGAGCGGTGCGTTCGGCGCAGCGCTGGCGGAACAAGACCGTGAAGTTTATGCCCTCGTAGGAGACGGTAGTTATTTGATGCTTCACTCTGAGCTGGTGACGAGCTTGCAGGAAGGAAAGAAACTGACAGTGTTGCTGTTCGATAACCACGGTTACCAATGCATTCATAATCTGCAGCGCGGACATGGCAGCGACGGCTTTGGCAACGAATTCCGCTATCGCGAGTCTGAGACCGGCCACTATACCGGCAGGCCATTGCCCATTGACTTTGCGGGACATGCCCGCAGTCTGGGGCTTGCCGCGTACAAAGCGTCTAATGCGGAGGAGCTTCGCCAAGCGCTTAAGCAAGCTAAGGAAGAGACGCGCTCAACGCTAATCGAAATTCCCGTTTTGGCCGGTACGAATACAGGCGGATACGAGTCGTGGTGGAATGTCGGCGTTCCAGCCGTGTCGGAGAGCGCAAAGGTCGTTTCGGCGCATCAAGAAATGAACAACAAGCTGGCACAGGCCAAACCTTATTAGGAGGAGTTATAGATGGCGTTGTTTCCTTTTCAATTAGGCATTCATCCGATCAACTGGGTCGGGGAGGACGTAAAGGAGCATGGCGAGCATACGACCTGCGAGCAAATTTTGGATGACATTCAAGCACTCGGTTTGACTGGGACGGAGATGGGCAGAAAGTTTCCGAACGATATCGAGCTGCTTAAGAAAGAGCTTTCGAAACGAAATATTCAGCTTGTTTCCCAATGGAAGTCAGTGCTGTTCTCCGATCCCGCTTACCGGGTATCGGAGCTGGAAGCTTTCCGTAAGCATGCCGGGTTTTTACAGCAGATGGGAAGCAAGGTCATCAGTACCTGCGAAGTGGGCGGATCGCTGCATTTCGATCCCCGGCGAACGCCGAACGAGACCGAAGTGATCCGTCTGGATGAAGCCGGCTGGGAGAGCCTGGCCGAAGGCTTGAATGCTGCCGGAAAAATCGCGCTGGAATACGGGCTTAAGCTGACGTATCACCATCATGGCGGGACTGTGATTGAAAGCCCGGAGGAAATCGACAAGCTGATGGCATTAACAGATCCGGAATCCGTTTTTCTGCTGTTTGATTCAGGCCATGCGTTGTACGGCGGAGCGGAACCAGCGGAGCTGCTTCGCAAGCATTATAACCGGGTCGCTTATATTCACCTGAAGGATGTACGTGTAAATCGGCTTGAAGAAGCGAAAGCATCCGGTGCCGATTTTGTTACTTGCATCCGCAACGGCGTGTTCACCGTTCCGGGTGACGGGAATATCGATTTTCGTCCTATCTTAAATGAGCTTCTAGCTCGTAAATACGACGGCTGGGCATTACTGGAGGGCGAGCAGGATCCAGGTGAGCATCCGGCACGCGAATATGCGGAAAAAGCTATTGAATACCTTAGCTCTTTAATTGGTGAGAAGGAGAGTGCGTAAGTTGGCTGCCATTTCTTTTCCTTCCGATAGGAAGTTCGATTTTACAGCGATTGGCCGTCTATGTATCGATCTCAATGCGAATGAAATCAATCGTCCGATGGAGCAGACTATGACGTTTACGAAATATGTAGGCGGTTCACCGGCGAATATTGCAATCGGGATGAGCCGGCTGGGCAACAAAACAGCATTCATCGGCAAAATCGCGGACGATCAGATGGGCAGATTTATCCGGAGCTACCTCGACAATGAGGGGATCGACACAAGCAATGTCGTAACAGACAAGACAGGGGCCGTTACCGGCCTGGCGTTTACCGAGATCAAAAGCCCATCGGAATGCAGCATTCTCATGTACCGGGATAACGCTGCCGATTTGCTGCTGAATCCGCTGGAAGTGAGCGAGTCGATCATCGCGAACAGTAAAGCGCTGCTCGTTTCCGGCACGGCGCTGGCGGCAAGTCCTTCACGCGAAGCCGTGTTTCTGGCGTTGGATTACGCCCGCAAGCATGGTACAACCGTTATTTTTGATATCGATTTCCGTCCTTATACCTGGGTGACACCCGAAGAAACGGCTGTCTATTACAACCTGGCAGCTGAAAAAAGCGACATTATCATTGGAACACGTGAAGAGTTTGACAGCATGGAGCGGTTCGAGCAAAACGCGGAAAACAGCGACCGGTTCACTGCTTCCAAATGGTTCAACCATTTCGCAAAAATCGTCATCATTAAGCATGGTAAAGAAGGTTCTATCGCCTATACAACGGACGGTTTGGAGCATCGGGCGAAATCGTACCCGGCCCAAGTCGTCAAAACCTTCGGGGCGGGAGATTCCTACGCGGCCGGCTTTATTTATGGAATGATGTCAGGAATGACGATTGAAACAAGCATGGAGTTCGGAAGCGCAGCAGCTTGTATCGTCATCTCCAGCCACAGCTGCTCGGATGCGATGCCAACGGCAGAGCAAGTCAAGGATTACATCGAACGCTGCAATCGTGGTGAAATTATCGCAAGTTAGACTACGGAGTCATCACATATGAACGTACAACTTGAAGAAACGAGGGAATCACATGACGACTACACTTAAAAACTGGATTGGCGGACAATGGGTCGAGGCCTCTGCCGAGAAGTATGACAACGTATATAATCCTGCAACCGAGGAAATCTTGGCACTAGTTCCGCTCTCTTCCGAAGCAGACGTGGATGCTGCCGTTCAAACGGCAGGAATTGCCTTCAAGAGCTGGAGCAAGACGCCGGTTCCTAAACGTGCCCGCGTATTATTTAAATACCAGCAGCTTCTTGTTGAACATTGGGAAGAGCTTGCACGCCTCATTACGGCAGAGAATGGCAAAAGCTATGCCGAAGCGTACGGCGAAGTGCTTCGCGGTATCGAATGCGTTGAATTCGCAGCAGGTGCTCCTACACTTATGATGGGCAAGCAGCTCCCTGATATTGCAACGAATTTGGAATCCGGTATGTACCGCTATCCGATCGGTGTTGTTGGAGGCATTTCGCCGTTCAATTTTCCAATGATGGTTCCTTGCTGGATGTTCCCGCTTGCGATCGCTTGCGGCAACACCTTCGTGCTGAAGCCTTCTGAGCGTACGCCGCTGCTGGCTAACCGCCTTGCCGAGCTATTCCATGAAGCAGGTTTGCCTGCGGGCGTGCTCAATATTGTCCATGGTGCACATGACGTAGTTAACGGCATTTTGAAGCATCCGAACGTGCAGGCTATTTCTTTCGTTGGTTCGCAGCCTGTTGCCGAATATGTATACAAAACGGGCACTTCTTACGGCAAACGTGTTCAAGCGCTGGCCGGCGCTAAAAACCATTCGATCGTCATGCCGGACGCAGATCTTAACCTCGCGGTAAAAGAAATCGTCAGCGCGGCATTCGGCTCGGCGGGCGAGCGCTGCATGGCTTGTGCCGTCGTCATTGCTGTCGGAGAAGCAGGCGATGAGCTGGTACGCAGATTGTCCGAAGCGGCGGACAACATTACGATCGGAAACGGGCTGGATGAAGGAACGTTCCTTGGTCCCGTTATTCGCAAGCCGCATAAAGAAAGAACGATTGGCTACATTGAATCCGGCGAGAGCGAGGGCGGCTTGCTGGTGCGTGACGGCCGCAAAGATGCTGCCGCTCAATCTTCCGGTTATTTCGTAGGACCGACCATTTTCGATCAAGTCAGCTGCGAGATGAAAATCTGGAAAGACGAGATTTTTGCTCCTGTCCTCTCCGTCATGCGAGCAGAAACGCTGGAAGAGGCGATTGCGATCGCCAACCGTTCGGAATTCGCCAACGGCGCTTGTCTGTTCACAAGCAGCGGCAGCAGCGTAAGGCAGTTCCGCGAGACGATTGACGCAGGAATGCTTGGCATCAATCTTGGCGTACCCGCGCCAATGGCATTTTTCCCGTTCTCGGGCTGGAAAAAATCATTCTACGGCGACCTTCATGCCAATGGCACAGACGGCGTAGAGTTCTACACCCGCAAAAAAATGGTAACCGCTCGCTGGTAATCGAATCCTGACTTGGATGGTAATCCAAAATGACTGAAACCTATGATCCAAGACATTATTTGAATCCGGCGCGCGAAGCGATCAGAGCTGCGGTAAGAGACAAAATGCGGATATTCGGAAGCTCGGGACAAGAGAAAGGCGGACGTGTATGAAAAAAATAAAAATTGGCATCATCGGTGCAGGCAGAATCGGCAAAATCCATGCCGACAATTTAAGAAGACATCCGCAAGCGGAAATCGTCGCAATCAGTGATCTGTTTGCCGGTCCAGAGCTGGCAGAGTGGGCGCAGGAAAGAGGCATTTCCATCGTGACAAAGGACACCGACGAGCTATTGGCTAATCCGGATATAGACGCCGTATTCATTTGCTCTTCAACGGATACGCATGTGCCGCTTATTAAGCGGGCGGCTCAGCAGGGCAAGCATATTTTTTGCGAAAAGCCGGTTAGCATGGACATTCGCCAGACAGAGGAAGCGCTGGAAGAGGTTCGCAGGGCCGGAGTTCAGCTTCAAGTCGGCTTCAACCGCCGGTTCGATCATAACTTCAAGCGGATCCGCGAGTATGTGAAAGCCGGAGCGATCGGGGATACTCATCTGATCAAGATTACCTCCCGCGATCCTGCTCCGCCGCCGGAATCCTACATTAAAGTATCGGGCGGTATCTTCATGGATATGATGATTCATGATTTCGACATGGCTCGTTTCCTCTCGGGCAGTGAAGTAGAAGAAGTATACGCACAAGGCAGCGTACTGATCGATCCGGTATTTGGTAAACACGGCGATGTCGATACGGCGATCGTAACACTCCGCTTCACAAACGGTGCGCTTGGCGTTATTGATTGCAGTCGCAAAGCCGTTTACGGCTATGACCAACGCGCCGAAGTATTTGGGTCGAAAGGCTCCGCAGCAGCAACGAACGATCACCCTAATACGGCCGTGCTTAGCACGGAAGATGGCGTCATCAGTGAGAAGCCGCTTCATTTCTTCCTGGAGCGTTATAATTCGGCCTATATTGATGAGACCGAGCAGTTTATCAATGTTTTGCTTCAAGGCGGCGACGTTTCGGTCAGCGGAGAGGATGCTTGCCAGGCCGAGAGAATTGCGTTGGCTGCGAAGCTGTCGCTTCGTTATAACCGCAGCGTGAAATTGTCTGAACTGAATGAATTAATAGAGGTGGTGTAATTAAATGAGCAAACTGATTGTGAGTCCGGAGCTACAAGCCTCAGGAGCGGATCCCGTACTTTCGGTAACTCCGGAATCGGCTGGCTGGAGCTATGTAGGGTTCAAAGTTTACCAATTGAATCCGGGAGAAAAGCTAAGCCGAGCAACCGCGGACAACGAAGTATGCCTTGTGCTTCTTAGCGGTTTAGCTAACGTGACGACGGCAAAATCCTCATGGACAAGTATTGGACAAAGAATGAACGTCTTTAAGCAGACGCCGCCCTATTCCGTCTATGTCCCTAATGACGACCGGTATGAGCTGGAGGCGCTTACGAAAGTGGAACTAGCCGTATGCGAAGCACCGGGCAAAGGGAATTATCCCGCACGCCTGATTTCGCCGGAAGATGTAGGGGTCGAGGTACGGGGAACGGGCACGACGCAACGGTATATTCACAATATTTTGCCCGAGCAAGATCCTGCTGACAGCCTGCTTGTCGTGGAAGTGTTTACGCCGGAAGGACATTGGTCTAGCTACCCGCCCCACAAGCATGATCGCGACGCGCTTCCCGAGGAGTCGCTGCTGGAGGAAACCTACTATTACCATGTGAAGCCTGAGCAGGGCTTCGCGATCCAACGCGTCTATTCGGATGACCGCTCGCTTGATGAGACTTTGGCGGTAAAAGACGGACAAGCTGTGCTTGTACCGAAAGGGTATCATCCCGTTTCGGCGCCTCCGGGCTATCAAGTCTACTATCTCAACGTTATGGCGGGTCCTAAGCGCATTTGGAAGTTCCGCAACGATCCGGATCATGCATGGATTGCAACAAGGCAACAGCCATAATCTCTATTCCTGTCTGCAAATAGTTTGCAAATCGCACGGATAAATCGGATAATATCCGAGTAGGGAGGGCTAATTCCCTCTTCCTAATATCCGATAATAATGAGGTTGGGCATTAACGTGAGCACAATATATGATGTTGCCAAGGAGGCAGGTGTGTCCATCGCAACCGTCTCCAATGTAATAAACGGCAAGGGAAAAGTTAGCAAGAAAAAGCGCGAAGAAATATTTCGGGTAATGGAACGCCTCCAGTACCGGCCAAGCGTGATCGCTTCTGCTTTGATGGGGAAGAAGACGTTCACTATTGGGCTTCTTATTCCCGATGTTTCAAACCCTTTTTTCTCAGAGATTGCTCGTTCTGTAGAGGATTTGGCTCATTCCGAAGGTTATAGCGTCATCGTCTGCAGTACGGACAACAAAGATGACCGAATAGAGAAATATATTCGGTTGTTGGAGCAAAAAAGCGTAGACGGAATTTTGATCGGAACCGGTGTGGAAAATGCGGATGTATTAAGGCATCTCGCTGAAAAATCACTATCTATCGTTATGATTGCAAGAGAAGCCGCCACAATGCCGGTTCACAGCGTATTGACGGACGATTTCAAAGGCGGGGCACTTGCCGCCGAGCATTTGATTGACAGAGGGCATCGCCGGATTGCGGTGTTGTCTGAAAACTTAAAGGTAAGCAGCAGCTTTGAGCGGGTTCGAGGTTTTCGTTTCACTTTGTTCGAGGCGGGAATTACGTTAGACGAGTCACATATCGTTTCGTGCGATTCCAGCATTAGAGATGGAAAACGTGCAGCCGCGGCACTAATTCACGGGGACAATCGCCCTTCGGCCATATTTTGCTGTAACGATTTACTGGCTGTAGGTGCATTGCAAGCCGCCAAAGATGCGAGAGTAAAGGTACCGGAGCAGCTGTCGATTATCGGCTTTGATGGCACGATTCTTTCGACTGTGACTAATCCGGAGCTTACGACGATCGCCCAGCCGATTAACCAAATGGTCAAGCTGGCATTCGACTTGCTGATCCACAAAGTGGAGAATGCAGATGAAATCAAGCAAAGGATTGTCATGCAGCCGGAGCTGATCATCAGGGAATCTACATGCTCGTTGTAAAAAACATTATAACTTGATTGAAAGCTGCATTTCCGGATAGCGACGGCATTCAAACTCAAACAGAGTCGTATAAGGGGGAAGTCATCCCTTTCGGGTACAGGGTACTCGGAAGGAGACATCCCCCTTATCTATATTACCCAAGTGAAAAATAGACAGCCAAAACGTATATAAAGTCAGCCAATTCGATAGAACTGCTAGGGCTGTAAAGAGCTTAAAATAGGAATGAAACCGTTTTTTCTGCCGAATTGAAAATCAAATCATAAAACGAATGGGAGAATCGGAAAAAGATTTCATTTCTAAGGAGGCACATGCATGCAATATCCTCAACTTAGTGAAACGTTCAGATTGGAAAGGCTTGCTCCCAGAAGCGGAAAAATCCGGATGGTGCTGGATACGGATACATTTAATGAAATCGACGACCAGTTCGCTCTATCCTACGCGATTCTATCGCCCGAGCGCATTCAGCTGGAGGCCGTATATGCCGCGCCTTTTTTTAACGAGTTATCGACGGGACCAAAAGACGGCATGGAAAAAAGCTATAAAGAGATTATTCATATTTTGAACCGATTCGAGATCCCGTCTGAAGGCTACGCGTTCCGCGGTTCGGAGAGCTATTTGCCCGGCCCGCATATGCCGGTTGACAGCGCAGCAGCGCGCGACCTTATCGCCAAAGCGCTCGCCATGCCGGACGACGAGCCGTTATACGTTGCAGCGATCGGAGCAATTACAAATGTAGCGTCCGCCATTTTGATAGA
The DNA here is from genome assembly GCF_020169515.1 of Paenibacillus vietnamensis. Taxonomy (GTDB): domain Bacteria; phylum Bacillota; class Bacilli; order Paenibacillales; family Paenibacillaceae; genus Pristimantibacillus; species Pristimantibacillus vietnamensis. The sequence continues at coordinate 50,925 of NZ_JAHMHW010000001.1, forward strand.
GCCGTCCATTGTTCGCAAAATCGTCGTCGTATGGCTGGGCGGACACCAGCTGTCCTGGAGAGACGCGAACGAATTTAACCTGCAGCAAGATCTTCATGCCGTGCGCGTGTTGCTGGACAGCGGCGTACCTTTTGTCATGATCCCGTGTTTCGGCGTTGCCTCCCATTTGATTACGACACTGCCGGAGATCAACCATTTCGTAAAAGGGAAAGGGAAAATTGGCGACTTCCTGGCTGAGCGCTACGAAGCTTGCAGTAACGATCATATCGGTTATTCACGCGTTATCTGGGACCTCTCGGCTATCGCCTATATAATTGAACCGGAGCTGGTGCCGACGGATCTGGTTCACAGCCCGCTGCTGACGGATCAAATCACATGGAGCACCCACCCTGGCCGCCATTTGATCCGATGCGCGTATTTCGTTAACCGCAACGCCATCTTTCGGGATTTGTTCATGAAGCTGCAGGAGCATGCCGAGGGGAAACGATGATTGGGGCTGGAAATAAGGAAGGGTTTTCATGCGGATGAGTCAATATGAAGCTGCAGAATCTTAATGTGAGGTGGAGGTTAAATGAGGACGAGCGATCAGGAGTGTTTTTCAGGCGAAATCACCCAAATTTTGAAAGCGGTTGCGGACAGGATGATTCCGGAAGATGAGTGGCCATCGGCGACCGATGGAGGAGTGTTAAATTACCTGAAACGAAGAGCCTCTCAGGATGCCGCTGTCTGGACGGATGTGATAGAACCTGGACTTCACGCATCAAATGCGGAAGCATTAGCCCGCCATGGCCATCCATTCCCGGAACTGCCGGATCATGAGAAAGATAGACTGCTGCATGATGCCGAGCTCGATTCTTTTCGGGATTGGCCTGTTTCGTCTAAACGCTTCTTTGACACTTTATTATGCCTCGTCATAGAAGGTTACTATGGAAGTCCTGAGTCCGGCGGGAATCGTGAGGGCAGGTCATGGGACATGATCGGTTTTCGACCGGGCCCCGTGTCCAAAAGCGATGCACTGGCACCAGAAACAGATTTGCCGCAAAAACGCTTCGATCAACTTCGAGACCAGTATGATGTGATTATCGCAGGGGCTGGAGCCGGAGGCTCTGCAGCGGCCGCTGTATTAGCCGAATCCGGACTTCGCGTTCTTGTCGTTGAGCGCGGAAGCTGGCTTCGATACAGTCAGATAGGCAGCGATCATTTGCGTAACCATCGTTTTAGCAAGTACGGCCATAATACAGGTCCAGATTTGGAAGGTAACCCTCGTACAATTCTATTGGAGGGCGGAGAAGAGCGGATCACCGCGCCTTTTGAAGGCGACTATCATAATAACGCAATGACGGTCGGAGGAGGAACTCGAATCTACGGGGCGCAGGCATGGCGATTTCATCCGGATGACTTCCGCATGGCGAGTCGCTATGGGGTGCCGGAAGGGAGTTCGCTAAGCGATTGGCCGATTGGATATGAGGATCTCGAACCTTATTACATGCGGGCCGAGTGGGAAGTCGGCGTCTCCGGTGACGGGAATGCCCACCTTGAACGCGGGAAGCGGCAACGCTCTTACCCAATGCCGGCGCTGCCAAGTACGCTGGAAGCTGAACGATTGGCACTGGCGGCAAAAAAACTCGGATGGGAAGCCGGGCCGGTACCTCTCCTCATCAACTCCATCGATCGGGATGGACGACCGGCTTGTGGACGGTGCGGCCAGTGTGTCGGATTCGCCTGCCCGACGAACAGTAAAAATGGCGGGCATAATACGATGTTAGTGAGGGCCATCGCTACCGGCAACTGCGATCTGATCTGCGATACAACGGTGGAACGCATCGATACCGAGGGAGGAGAACATGCCACCGGAGTTCGTCTTGTGCAGCAATTGGAAGGCTCTATCCAGCGGCGGCAGGTGCGGGCCGGGCACGTTGTGGTTGCTGCAGGAGCCATCGAAAGCGCCCGGCTTCTTCTCAACTCCGCAACCGATATTGAACCGTATGGAATTGGCAATCGAAGCGGACAAGTAGGAAGAAACCTTCAAGGCCATGTCTATTCCGGTGCATACGGTCTCTTTGATGAGCCGGTTCAAGATGGCCTTGGTCCGGGAGTGAGTATTGCCACCTTCCGTTTTGAGCACAGCCGCGAAAGCGGAATAATCGGAGGAGGGCTGCTTGCTAACGAATTCACCAGGCTTCCGCTCATTCACTGGTATCGCGCACTTGCACCGGATGCGGCTCGATGGGGGAGCGCAGGCAAGGCAACGATGCGCGAGAGTTACTTGCGCACCAGCCAAATTCAAGGCCCGATCCAGGAGATCCCGAGCGCCGAGTCCAGAGTCAGGTTATCGACAACGGTCAAAGACCGCTTTGGCATGCCTGCAGCTCAGCTCTCCGGAAGTGTCCATCCTGAGTCACTTCGAGCCTCGGCACTGCTGGCTGAGCAAGCGGAAAAGTGGCTTTGGGCCGCCGGTGCGCGTGAGGTATGGCGAACCCGGCCAGGCGCCGGGCTTAGTGCCGGGCAGCATCAAGCGGGTACGCTGCGTATGGGAAATGATCCTTCAACATCCGTAACAGATCCTCTAGGCCGCATACATGGTTATGATAATCTCTGGGTGAGCGACGGGTCTGTGCATGTGACGAATGGCGGCGTTAATCCGGTGCTGACGATTCTAGCCTTGGCTTTCCGCACGGCGGAAAACCTGGTGAAGCAAGGGTAGACGTTAAAAATCGAGCAGCTGCTGAAGTTAATCAGCAAGGTGAATGCCGGTCAATCACGCAATCATGCGGGGGTGGCGGTCGAGGGGAAGCAGGTGGCGGTAGAGGAGTGCGCCAATCGTTTAGGAACAAGCAAAAAAACTCCGACCCTGCTTCAACCGGCCGTTTAACTGCTTGAACTAGCTAGGTCTGCTGAGAAAGCAGGCTTTTTTTGAACTATCCTAAAAAGTTGTATTTTCATGCAAGCATAGAGAATTGGGTGTTGGTTATTGTATTATGGATAGCAGAGCAACTGCCGCAATAGGCAGTTATTAATATAGAACAAGGAGTAATATATGGCCTGGAGCAAATTGAAACAAAATCTGGAGAGTTTTCTCTGTCCTGTGTTAGATGGAAGGGTCGAATACCGTGCAACGAGCTACCGTTATTTACCCGATAAAGCAGGGCTTTGCTATATTGCGGTCGATAAAAAGAACGTATTTAATATGAGTGATACAACTAACTTAATCAGATGGTATCAGACGGAGTTGGAAATTAAGAATGATTTGAATATCCAAATTCCTGTTAACAACGAAGAAATTGAAGCAGTCAGAAAAGATACCAAGGGGACAGTTCCGGAGGATCGTCTAAAAGTAATTGCAAGCAGCAGAAAGAAATCAGAATATGCAAAGGAGCTTTTGTCGGCACAGTCATCATTAAGTAAATCAAATTTTATCGTTATTGCTAATAAGTTTTTATCTATTTCTATAGAGGAAAGCATCGAGAGCAATGATATCTTATTGAATATTCTAGCTTTGGTGGACAGACGAGTTGGAAAAAAACGAATTTTAAATATGAGCGAGAAGATGAAGTTAAAGCATCCAATTGTGCAGTATTTTTATGAACTACGGCGTAGTACGTTATGAAGATAAATGACTCATTCACCGTTAACGGGGCTGCTTTTTCTTTTACGGTGATTGACAAAATCATTCGGCCGGCTTATATTCGTTGTACATACAAAATAGAGGGAGGGGGACGCCTCATGGATCAGAGCTTCCTGCACAACTGCTTATTTTTCACGACAAACCGACTCAGCCGCGCCATTACGAAGATGGCCGAAGAAGAATTTGCTCCAACAGGATTGACCCCTATGTACGGCTATATCATTCGGTTGGCTAACGGCGAGCCGGGCATATCCCAAAAGGAATTATCCGAAAAGCTGTACGTCACCCCGTCCACCCTCACCCGCTTCATCGATAAGCTGGAGGCGAAGCGGCTTGTTGAACGCAAGGTTCATGGAAAGACGGTCCTCATCTATCCTACTTCAAAAGGGGCGGACCTGGAGGACGCCTTACGTTTGGCTTCGAAAAGCCTGCATCGGCGATATGTCACTCTCTTGGGAGAAGATTTAGCCGAACAACTAACCGTCCGATTAGAGTCGGCAAGCGAACGGCTGGAGAAGCCGTAAGCTTATTATTCGATATTTTGTATGTACAACAAAATTAGAGAATGGGATGTGCCTCGATATGAATGCTTCTTTGTTTCGAAGCAAGCTGCATTACGGTTGGATTGTCGTACTCATTACCTTCATCACGCTGCTAACGTCAGCAGGCATTCGCTCAATGCCGAGCGTACTCATGCTTCCGTTCGAGGCCGAATTCGGCTGGAGCCGGGCCGGCATCTCAAGCGTCGTTTCCGTCGGCATCTTCCTGTACGGACTTGTCGGCCCCTTCTCCGCCGCACTGCTGGAAAGGTTCGGCATCCGTAAAACGATCGCGGTATCTCTCTCAGTGCTGGCGGTCGGTCTAGCGATCACACCGCTTATGACTAGATTATGGCAATTCGAGCTGCTGTGGGGCGCTGTCGCAGGGCTTTCCACCGGAATGATGGCGAACGTACTCGGCGTAACGGTTGCGAACCGTTGGTTCGCCAAGCGCAAGGGGCTGGTCGTCGGCATGCTTACGGCTAGCGCGGCGACGGGACAGCTGCTGTTTCTGCCTCTCTTCGCCCGCATCTCTGAACAGATCGGCTGGAGAACCGCCGTCTACGCCACTGTTGGAGTGATCGCCGTTCTCTTCTTGATCGTCGTTCTCTGGATGCGCGATCATCCTTACGAAGTAGGGGCCGCTCCGTATGGCGGGGAGGAGCCTGTCAAGCCAGCGCCATTTCGGGGCCATATCTTTCTGGCCCCGCTGATCGCGCTGCGTGACGGCATGCGAAGCAAAACCTTTTGGCTGCTTGCCGGCACGTTCTTTTTTTGCGGTTTTTCCACCAACGGCCTGATCGGTACCCACTTGATTCCGGCATGCGGAGACGCCGGCATTATGCCGTTCGTAGCTGCGGGCCTGCTCGCTCTAATGGGGTTGTTCGACCTTGTCGGCACGACGCTCTCGGGCTGGCTATCCGACCGGTTCGACAGCCGCTGGCTGCTATTCTGGTATTACGGATTGCGCGGCTTATCTCTTTTATTCCTGCCGTATGCGCTGAATGCAGGTCCGACCGAGCTGTTGATCTTCAGCGTATTTTACGGTCTCGACTGGATCGCTACCGTTCCGCCGACCGTCAAGCTGACCTCGCAGGCGTTCGGGAAGGAGAAGGCGGGCATGATCTTCGGCTGGATCGTCGTGGCCCATCAGCTGGGTGCCTCGACCGCAGCTTATGGCGCGGGACTGCTGCGCGACGGCTTCGGAACGTATACCATTCCTTTCATCGGCGCAGGCTTCGTCTGCGTGCTGGCTGCGCTCATGTCCATTCGAATTTCCAAGACGTTAAGGGCGGCCTAACGAAGCATTCATTCAGATGCCGCCCCTTTGGGAAGTATTGGAATTGCATGCATAGCTTTTATGGAAGACACCTTTGCGGGTGTCTTTTTTACGTTATGGAAGAACGAAAGAAAGATTTCCGGTGTCCCGCATATAATGAACCGTAACCTTTACCGCGCCATGGTAAATTTGAAAGCGTTTAATAGCCTTAATCGATAAGCTTGTAATAAAAAGGGCGAGGGGGCTGTAAGCATGGGCCAGTTCCTGAATCTGGAGCGCTTTTTCCAAAGACCGGATGTTCCGATCGGGCAGCGCGACAAGGAACAGCTGAGCGATATCTACATCGGCAATGACGGGAAGCGCCATACATTCGTGAACTGGCTTATCGCCTTGATGTGGGAAGAGGATGAATTCGGCGCCGGCTGGAAAACGGTCGTTTACCCGGTGGCGAAAGGGAGGGTGTTTTGGCTCGTTCCTCCTCTCTTCTACACGACGTTCCCTTCCACCTTTGACAAAGCCTGGAGACTTTCGGAAGCGATCAAAGCAAGCTCCCGCAACGATGAGCTGACCGAGAAGTACGTTCATCCGTACTGGGACGACTGGGCGAAGATTTGACTTATGCTTTTTGTAAACCTTAGGAGGTGTAAGGCGAGTGCTTCATATTATCGTTTGCATCAAGCAAGTTCCCGACAGCCGGGAAATCCGGATCGATCCCGTCAACAATACGTTAATCCGCCAGGGCGTGCCGAGCATCGTCAATTTCTACGATCTGCACGGCTTGGAAGAGGCGCTGCGCATCAAGGATGAGCATAACGCCAGAGTGACGGTCGTTACCATGGGGCCGCCTCCTGCCGAAAAGTCGCTGAAAGAATGTATTTCGCTCGGCGCTGACGAGGCCGTTCTAGTTACCGACCGGAAGTTTGCCGGCGCGGATACGCTTGCGACATCTTATGTGGTGGCGCGGACGATCCGTAAGGTGGAGGAGCTGTGGGGGAAGGCGGATATCGTGTTTTGCGGCAAGCAAACGTTGGACGGGGACACCGGGCAGGTCGGACCCGGCATAGCGTGCCGTTTGGATCTGGAACAGCTGACGTATGTAGGAAAGGTCGTCGATGTGAACCCCGTCAGAAGGACCGTAACCGTTCACCGGTATTTGGAGGACGGGCTTGAGGTCGTCGAGTCTTCGATGCCGCTGCTTATTACCGCGCTTAAGGAGCTTAACAAAGTCCGCAGAGCCTCGCTGCCGGGCATGATCCGGGCTGCCGGATACAAACCGTACATATGGACGACGGCCGATTTTCCCGATCTGGACAACGCCAAGATCGGCTTGAAGGGATCGCCGACGATCGTCAGCAAAACCTGGGTGCCTGAAGTCAGAAAAATAAACGGCCAAATCGTAAGCGGCGAATCCCCCGAGCAAGTGGCCGGGGAGCTGGTAGGCAAGCTGTGGGAGAGCGATCTGCCGGAAAGATTCGGGTGGACGTAACCTTTAGGAGGGGATGCAGATGACTGCTGCAAGAAATGCGGAACAAACGCCCGATTGGTCGGATTACCGGGGCGTGCTCGTTGTCGTGGAGCAGCGGGACGGGGAAGCCAAGAAGGTTTCCTGGCAGCTGCTGGGGGAGGGGAAAAAGCTCGCGGAAAAGCTGGATGTCCAGCTGATCGCTCTCGTCATCGGGCACGAGGTGGGGCATTTGGCGCAGGAAGCGATTTATTACGGTGCGGATAAAGTGTTCTTGTGCGAGGCGCCCGAGCTGAAGGCTTACCGGACGAGGCCTTACAGCCGGATCGCAATGAAGGTCATCGGAGAGGCCAAGCCTGAAATTTGTCTGTTCGGCGCGACGGGCACCGGCAGGGATTTAGCGGGGGCGATCGCTACCCACCTGCCGACCGGACTGACTGCCGATACGACCGAATTGGACGTCGAGCCTCCGCCGTCGCGGCTGCTGCTCGCCAGCCGCCCCGCCTTTTCGGAGAAAATGATGGCTACGATCTTGTGCAAGCAGTATCGGCCTCAGATGGCTACGGCCCGTGCTGGCGTGTTTCAGTCGCTGCCGCGCGATGCCGCCCGCGAAGGCGAGGTCATCCGCATCGAGAACGCGATGACCGAGGAGCAAATTGCGACACGGGTGCTGGATTTCATTCAGGAACGCGACAAAATCAATCTGGAGGAAGCGGAAATCATCGTTGCCGGCGGCCGGGGGCTGGGTGGGCCGGAGCCTTTCGTCATGCTGAAGGAGCTGGCCGACGCTCTCGGGGGAATTGTCGGCGCTTCCCGGGCAGCCGTCGATGCGGGCTGGATCAAGCATGAGCATCAGGTCGGGCAAACCGGCTGCACCGTAAGGCCGAAGCTTTATTTTGCCATCGGCATATCCGGAGCGGTTCAGCACATCGTCGGAATGTCCAATTCGGACGTGATCGTCGCGATTAATAAAGATCCGGAAGCGCCTATTTTTCAGACCGCCCATTACCGCATCGTCGGGGATTTATTCAAAATCGTCCCTGCCATCACGGCTGAAGTGAAGAAAAAACGGGGAGAGGTGAAGGCTTATGAACGAAAAGTTTGACGCAGTCGTCGTCGGCGCGGGACCGGCCGGAGCGGCAGCCGCACTGACGATGGCCAGAGCCGGGCTGCGAGTCGTGCTGCTGGAGCGGGGGGAGTTTCCCGGCGCGAAAAATATTTTCGGCGGAGTGCTGTACCGGAAGCAGATAGAGGACATGATCCCCGAATTTTGGACGGAAAAAGGGTTCCCGATGGAGCGCTACATTGTCGAGCAGCGGGTATGGATGATGGGCAAGGAATCCGTAACGACATTCGGTCACCGGAACGAAGCTTACAAGGCGCCTTACAACTGCTTCACCGGTCTCAGGGTGAAGTTCGACCAGTGGTTTGCCGACAAAGCGGTTCAGGCCGGGGCCATCCCGGTCTATCAAACGGTCGCGGTAGATTTGCTTAGAAAAGACGACCGCGTCGTCGGCGTGAAGACGGATCGGGACGACGGCGATCTGTACGCCGATGTCGTAGTCATTGCGGACGGCGTCAATTCCTTGCTCGGCAAATCGCTCGGCGTGCATAAGGAATGGCGGCCTGACGAGGTATCGCTCGCGGTGAAGGAGGTGATCGCCCTTCCGAAGGAGAAAATTCAGGACCGGTTCAATCTGGAAGGCGACGAGGGCGTAACGATCGAGTTTATCGGAGAAACCTCTTTAGGGATGGCAGGGATGGGATTTTTGTATACGAACAAAGAAACGATCTCGCTTGGCGTCGGCGTCATGGTCGACCAGCTGAGGGAGAAGCGGATCAAGCCGTACGCCGTGCTGGAGGCTGCGAAACAGCATCCGATGATCCGCAAATTGATTCAGGGCGGCGAGGTGCTGGAATACTCGGGGCATCTTATCCCCGAAGGCGGCTATCATTCGATGCCTCCGCTGTCCGGAGACGGCTGGGTAATCGCGGGGGATGCAGCGCAGATGGTCAATCTCGTTCACCGGGAGGGAACGAACCTTGCCATGACGTCAGGCAGGCTGGCAGGGGAGGCTATCGTTGAGGCCAAACTGAAAAACGATTTTTCACGAGAATCGCTGCAGCTGTATGACCGGAAGATCCGAAGCTCGTTTATCGAGAAGGATTTGAAGAAATATAAAGGGATGCACGAGCTGCTGAAGGAACAAGATCCGGAGCTTCTGTTCGACAAGCTGCCGTCGGCGCTCAATGAAGCCGCTTATCAGATGTTTCTGGTTGACGGGGTCTCCAAGGCACAAAAACAAAAAATGGCCGTAAAATTAATTAAGGACGCTGCCGGGGGGACGATGAATTTACTGAAATTGGGCTATAAAGGCTGGAGGGCGATGAACGGATGAGTGATTCCATTTCCGACAAGCTGTATACGATCCGCTACAAGTGCGACGACGTATCCCATTTAATCATTAAGGAACGGGACAACTGTCTGAAATGCACCAAGAAGGACTGCAATTATTTTTGCCCGTCCGATGTGTACGATTGGGACAAAAAGCAGAAGCTGACGACCGTCGCGTATGAAAACTGCATCGAATGCGGCACATGCCGGATCGCATGTCCCTACGACAACATCGATTGGGTTTACCCAAAAGGAGGGTACGGCATTACCTATAAATACGGCTGACTGCAGCATTTCAAGCCCGTACCGGATGATCTGTATCCGGTCGGGCTTTGCTATGTTGCCGATTAACTCTATCTATCTATCATTGTAGGCAAAACTAGTAAAGTTAAGGGGGTGTTGAAAGTAGTCCTTAAAAATTACAAATATTGTCTAGTAATTCTATAGACTCGAAAAGTGACTCGATATTATGATTTAGGCAGACATTCGGCTGCCGTTTTGACCGACAAGGAGGCAATGGTTGCGGTGAATCGTTGCGGCTTGAAAAGATGTTGAAAGGAGGGGGGATAAGGCAGAGGCTTTTAAACGAATGAAAGGATAGGTTGTTAGAATAGAATTTGAAAACGGTTACATAGATGTGTAATGCGAATAAAAAGGTAGTTCGACTCGTTGTAACGGCGGTTTATCCGCATTAAAACCAGGGAGATGATACCATATGATTTCGAATGTGAAAAAGCCGATTTGTGCCTTATTGGCATGTTTAACTGCACTGCCGTTATTTTTCGTACCGGCATCTGCTGAAGCTATAGCCGCCCCGGCGGCCGATGATGTCATCGTTAATTTATCGGCAGAAAAACAAGTGATTCGCGGTTTTGGAGGCATGAACCATTCCGTTTGGATTGGTGATTTGACCGCGGAACAAAGAGAAACAGCTTTTGGCAATGGAGACAACCAGTTGGGCTTTTCTGTGTTAAGAATTCCGATACACGAAAATAAAAATAATTGGCAAAGAGAAGTGGAAACGGCAAAAAAAGCGATCGAACATGGAGCAATCGTGTTTGCTTCTCCCTGGAATCCTCCAAGTGAAATGGTCGAGACCTTCACTCTTGATATGAGCTCCGGCAACGGCACCACCTATCAAGCGGAGACGGGTACAACCTTGACCGGTGCTGCCGTACAAAGCACCAATCCGGGTTACACCGGAACCGGATATATCGATTTTCAAGCCTCATCCGATGCGGCCATCCAGTGGAATAACGTCATCATTGGCAGTACAGGAACTAAAAACGTAAAAATCCGATATGCTCTGCAGACGGGAACCAGCTATCTTGATGTGTATGTTAACGGGACAAAAGTGATCAGTCATGCGGCCTTTGAAGCAACCGGAAGCCTGGAAACCTGGGCCGAAAAATCGTTCCAGATTCCTATGACCAGCGGGAACAATAACACGTTAAAGCTGGTAACGACCGGTACGGAAGGACCGAATATCGATCAAATTCAACTTACCGCATATGTTGTGGATCCAACGGCAAAACGGCTTAAACATGATAGGTACGATGATTATGCGCAGTATCTGAACGAATTCGATTCCTTCATGAAGAGCAATGGCGTGGAGCTGTATGCGATTTCGATTCAAAATGAGCCTGACTACGCCCATGATTGGACATGGTGGAGTCCGGAAGAAATGCTTCGCTTCATGAAAGAAAACGCCGGATCCATCAATAACAGGGTAATCGCTCCCGAGTCCTTTTCTTACGTAAAAAAAATGTCAGACCCGATTCTGAACGATCCGGAAGCTCTAGCCAATATGGATATTCTCGGCGCCCATACGTATGGTACGAATGATAAGGATTTCCCTTATCCGCTATTCGAAGAGAAAGGGGCGGGAAAAGAACTTTGGATGACGGAAGTATACTATCCGAACAGCGACATGACTTCGGGAGATCGCTGGCCGGAGGCGTTAGGCGTTGCGGAACATATGTATAATGCCATGGTCGAAGGCAATTTTCAGACATACGTATGGTGGTACATCCGCAGAGGTTATGGTCCTATGAAAGAGGACGGCACGATAAGCAAGCGCGGTTACAGCATGGCTCATTACTCCAAATTTGTTCGTCCTGGCTATGTAAGGGTTGAAGCAACTAAAAATCCCGATCCGGAGGTTTACGTATCCGCCTATAAAGGCGATAAAAAAGTAGTTATAGTCGCTATTAACAAAGGGACTTCCGCAGTGAGCAAAGATTTTGTTCTGCAGGACGGGTATGCACCGTCAGTATCTTCATGGGTGACGGACAGCAGCAGGAGTCTTGCAGCCGGAGCGCCTATCGATGCATCGAACGGTGCCTTTACAGCCGAGCTTCCTGCCCAGAGCGTTACAACTTTTGTGGCTGAGCTTGAAACCGTGGACTTCGGCAGCTTGGCGGGAATTGTGGAAAAGTTTGTGAGCTCCGATCCCGGCATCCAGCATGCTCTGGTCAGTAAGCTGAATCAAGCGAAAGATTCTGCAAGCCAACGCAATACGAATGCCATGCAAGGCCAGCTGGATGCGTTTATCAATCAGGTGAACGCGCAGAGCGGAAAAGCGCTAACGGAACAACAGGCGCGGGTTTTGACTGAATTAGCGAATTTGCTTCGATCATTGCAGATATAAACGAAATCGTGAGGGATGTTTCGATGAGCACATTTATTTTATCCGCATTTGCCGACGAAATTGACTCGGACTTAAAAACTCAGATGGATGTATTGGAGCAGCATGGCATTAAATATATCGAAATGAGAGGGGTTAACGGGAAGCAGCTCGTTTCCTATAACTTGGGAGAAGTAAAAGAAATAAAACGGCAAATCAGCGCAAGAGGGTTTCAGCTGTCGGCTGTAGGGTCTCCAATCGGGAAAATCAAAATTACGGATGAATTTGAACCTCACTTCGAGCTTTTCAAGCATACAGTAGAAGCTGCCAAAATCATGGAGTGCAAGTATATAAGGATGTTCAGTTTCTATATTCCAAAAGGAGAAGATCCGTCCATCTATCGGGCCGACGTAATTGATAGATGGACGAAATTTGCCAAGGTAGCGGAAGACAATAACGTTATTCTCCTGCACGAAAACGAAGCCGGCATATATGGAGATACAGCTGAACGATGTCTGGATCTTCTGACATCTTTGCATTCCGATCACGTGAGAGGCATATTCGACTTCGCCAATTTTGTACAATGCGGGGAAACAAACTATCCGGCGGCTTACGAGCTGCTTAAGAATTATATCGAGTATGTGCATGTCAAAGACGCCGTAAGAGCCGACGGTCACGTTGTTCCGGCAGGGGAGGGAGACGGTAACGTAAAAGAGATTCTTCAAGAATTGAATCAACGGGGCTACGAAGGTTTTTTATCGCTCGAACCCCATCTCGGGCATTATACGGACTTCTCTGCTCTTGAGCCCGACTCCCCCGGTTATACCCTGCCGCCGGGTGGAGCCAAGCGTTTTGCCGTTGCCGTACAAGCAATCAAGAATTTGCTGAAAGAATTTGAACGCTAGGAGGAGTCAGGAGTCGATATACTTCGGAAGCCTTTGCCTGAACTGCCACAATGCAACGAACATTCGCATTGTGGTTTCTTTTTTTCCCCGCCATCCTCCGGACCGGCTTTCCGCTATATAGAATAAATGAGGAGTTGTAATCCTGTTGATTCTAGCCAGACTATTATTTAGCTGCCTGATCGTAATGGTTCCTATGATTTTTCTGAGTTTATATTTTAATAACTGGACTGTTTTCATATTTGTCATCTATTCGTACTTTTCTTATAAGTTTGTCCTTCAACCGCTTATCGATCAAAATGAAAGACAAAAGCGGATGATTCGTAAGGCGGAGCTTAAACAGCTGCAATTCCAAATGAACCCGCACTTTCTGTATAACAGCTTTTTTATTTTAAACTCATTGGTGAAAACCGGAGACGTCGAGAGAATCGAACGATTTACGAATATGCTTGGGGAGTATTTTCGTTTCATTACCCGTGACGGGGAAGACCATGTATGGCTGTCGGAAGAAATCAGTCACTGCCGAAGGTATGCAGAGATTCAAAATCTCAGATTTTCGAGGCGGATCCGATTAGAATTTGATGATTTGCCGAAGGGAATGGAGCAGATTTCGGTGCCAAGACTGATCGTTCAGCCGATCATTGAGAATGCTTACGAGCATAGCTTTGACAAAATGACAGAAGACGGATTGCTTCGTGTATCTTTCGAGATGGATCGGAACGAAGCGCAAATTATTGTTGAGGATAACGGGAGAATCAGCGATTCCGAAATAGAAGCGTTAAAAAACAGGCTTGATCAAACGGCCGAATTCGATAAAATGACGGGCATGATTAACATTCACCGTCGAATTCTCCTAACGTTTGGGGATGGCGTCGGTTTGTTTGTGACAAGGAGCGGGATCAACGGGTTAAAGGCCGTTATTCGAATAAAAATGCCGGAGATGCCGGTACGATAAACCGCTTTTTTAGTGTAACGCTTTCGTTTCAAGACAACAACCTGTCGATTACTTCCTGCATACCTGTGAAATCATAGTTTTTAAAGCCATCTTGAATAATTACAAATATTGTTTAGATCCTCTATGGTTTGTTTTCAGGAGTAATTATATGATTTCCATGTAGTTGCCGCCTCGCATCAGACTAGCAAGGACCGGAACATATTCGCGCAGATGGCAATCTTCTAATTTGAAAGCGCTGCATTTTTTGTTGCAGCCAATTTTCTAAGGGGGATTTATATGTGGAAGCGTAAGACGATGCTGCTGTTCTGTAGTTTGATTCTGGTGTTTATGGCGGCATGCAGCGGTGGAGCAGGCGGAGGGACAAAGGAATCGGGCAATCATGCCGAAAACACGCCTGCAGCTACGAATTCAACGGAAAACGGAGGAAACGAATCGACAGGAGAAGAAGGAACGAGCGGTACGCCTGACATGGATTTCGATATGGGCGGCCGGACGATCAAATGGGTATCTTGGTACGATGAGTCGATCAAGGAAGATAATCCGGACAATATCAAGAAAAAAGAAAATCTGGACGCCCTGATGCAGAAGCACAATTTCAAAATGGAATACGTCGTAGTCGATTACGGAGAGTATCAGAATAAAGTAACGGCTTCGCTGGTAGCGGGAGAGCCGCTCGGCGATATTATCCGAGTAGCCAGACCATGGATGATTCCGACACTGGTTAATCAGGGGTTATTCTCGCCGGTCGATGAATACACGAAAAACGAGAAAGTGTTTATACAGCAGTATACGAACGAATACTCTCAGTTCGAAGGCAGAGGCTACGGGTTCCGAACAGGTATCAACGGCGCTTCGGGCGGTATTTTCTATAACCGTACTTTGATGAATCAATTGGGCTTGAAGCCGCTGCAGGAATATGTAAATGAAGACAACTGGAATTGGGATACGTTCACTCAGGTCGCGAAAGAGGCCAACAAGGATACGAATAACGACGGCAAGCTGGATACATGGGGGCTGGCTTCCGCTTCGCTTCTTGTACCGGCCATGGCATCGAATGAAGCGAATTTGGTCATCGAGGATAAGCAGAATCTTGAGGATCCCAAAACGCTGGAGGTATTGAACTTCTTGTCACAACTCGCAACCGAGGCTGTCGCGAGACCAACGGAGGGCGGAGATTGGACCGAGCCCGGGCAATTTTTCCGCCAAGGCAACACGTTAATGGTTGCAGGCCAGGATTATGAAATGGATGCTTTTAAAAAGGATATGCCGAATCATGAAGTCGGTTTCCTGCCATTCCCTAAAGGACCTAGCGCTGCCCAATATCATTCTTCTAACACGATTCCTAACTACTTGACGATTCCTAGTGCGGTCGAACACCCTGAGCAGCTGGTATACCTTTATGAGAAGATCAACGATATTGATTCGATCTATGACTATCCGAAACAAGCGTCACTGGAAACGTTATTCAGCAACGAGGACGATATTAATAATGCAAAGATGGCCGGAGAAAGTATCAAAGTTATCGATACAAATAACGGGTATCCGTCTATGCCTTTTTACGAATTTACAGGTGAATTAATGGAGGGCGTTTCGGTATCGACAGTCGTTGAGAAATATAAAGAGCCGTTTCAGGCGTCGATTGATGAAATTTGGAAAAAGTAATGATTTTGTTTCACAAACAGTCCCCATGCAGCAGCGGGGACTGTTTGATCTTATAGTTTCTTGGCGGCAGATGGAGGGTACCCTTTAATTTCCTTGAACACATTGCTGAAATACGAAATATCGTAAAAACCGCAGCGTTCCGCGGCTTCCGTCACGGTAAAATCGCCCGCCGACAGCATCATTTCGGCATTATTGATGCGAATGCGGTTCATGTATTCTTTGTAGGCTAAACCGGTGTTTTTTTTAAATAACTTGCCTAAGTAAACGGGGTGAAGGTTTACCTTTTCCGCCAAATCGCCAATCGTAATATTTTCCGAATAATGCTCCGCGATGTAAGCCGTCAGTTTAGTAATCCGCGGATCGGTTTGCGTCGTCGATTGCCGGTTAAAGTTGCTGAGCAGACGGTAGAGGATGAGCTCGAACAAAGCACGCGTATGAATCATATAGAAGGGCTGTTTGTTCATCCACACTTGGTTAAAATCACGAATATAGCCAAGAATCTCTTTGGTGATCACATTTTTCGTTACGACTCCAAACGGCAGACGGATATGATTATGCGGTTCAGCCCAATAGAAGTTGAACGGATACGCATGCATCGGGAACTCCTTGAACGTATGAGCCTCCCGAACGCTGCCTCCCGGGACGTAGACAAGATCGCCCGCCTCGGCAGTGAATTTTTCTCCGTTAATAAAGTAGTTGGCCTTGCCTTCGACGACAAACGTGAGATCGTGGAAACTGATTTTCGACTTTTGGATCGTCCAATCGGGATAACATCTGCGATCGACGAACAAAAAAATATTTGGCACAAGGTGTGGATGAAATTCAAGCTCCATAATGATTCGCCTCCTCTATGAAAATAATAGACTAATCTTTTTAATATTTTCAACTATATTCAAAGATAATCGGGGAGGCACACGATGAAATCGAATTCCGGGTATGAGGCATGGCTGCGTTACGCGTTGTGCGAGGATACTGAATTATTGGAGCATTACAGAGAATGTACGGATCAAATAGGGGTTCAGCCGGGTTCTGAAATCATGATTACGGCGATTAAAGAACTGGAGCATGGCATTCGAATAATGACAGGCAGCCGGCCGCGGATCGGAAAAGACAATCTCAAGGAAGCTGGCATCCTGATTGGCGTTATCGGAAATATGCCCGAGCTGGATAGCCTGTACAATGGAGAAGTTGAGGAGCCATTGCTTGAGGACGGCTATCGCATCCGTTCGGTGGGGGAAGCCGGGCGGATGCGGCTTTTGCTGACAAGCCCGTCCGAACAAGGGATTTTGTACGGCATCTTTCATTTACTGCGTTTGATGCAGGCGGGACAACGTCTCGATTCGCTGCATGTCAAGGAGAACAGCCGGAACCGGCTTCGGATGATCAATCAATGGGACAACATGGACGGCAGCATCGAACGGGGGTATGCAGGGCAATCCATCTTCTATCGGAATGGCAAATTCGTCACGGACCAAACCCGTATTCGCGATTACGCGCGGCTGCTTGCGTCTGTCGGCATTAACGCCATTGCGATTAATAATGTGAATGTGCATGAACGGGAGACGCTGTTGATTACAGAGGAACTGCTGCAGGAAGTCGCCAAAGTGGCAAATATCTTTAGAGCGTACGGCATACGGATCTATCTCAGCATCAACTTTGCGAGCCCTTGCCAGATTGGCGGCCTGGAGACGGCGGATCCGCTTGATGTAGGCGTTCGTAATTGGTGGCGGCAGCAAGCTGAGATCATTTACCGGCATGTGCCCGACTTTGGCGGTTTCCTGGTCAAGGCGGATTCGGAGTTCAGGCCGGGGCCGTTCACTTACGGCAGGGATCATGCGGACGGAGCCAATATGCTGGCCGATGCGCTCGAGCCGCATGGGGGCCTGGTCATCTGGCGCTGCTTCGTTTATAACTGTCTGCAGGATTGGCGCGATCGCAAAACCGACCGAGCTCGGGCGGCCTATGATCATTTTAAGCCGCTGGACGGCTGCTTTAAGGATAACGTTCTGCTTCAGATCAAAAACGGTCCGATGGATTTCCAGGTGCGCGAACCTGTCTCGCCGCTGTTCGGGGGCATGACCCAAACGAATCAAATGCTGGAGCTGCAGATTACGCAGGAATATACCGGTCAGCAAAAGCATCTCTGCTATCTGGTGCCGCAATGGAAGGAAGTCCTTCAATTCAATACCTGTGCATTGAGCGATGATCGGACGACGGTCGCGGATATCGCAAGCGGAAAAGCATTCGGAAGACCGGTCGGCGGTTTCGCAGCCGTGTCCAACATCGGCGACGACATCAACTGGACGGGCCATCCGCTGGCTCAAGCGAACTTGTATGGCTTCGGCCGATTGTGTTGGAATCCCGGGCTGGAGGCAGAAGAACTGGCAAGGGAGTGGACGATCCGGACATTCGGCGGCGATAAGAAGCTGGTGGATACGATTAGCGGCATGCTAATGGAATCATGGCCTATCTATGAAGCCTACAATGCGCCGCTAGGCGTAGGCTGGATGGTGAACCCGAACCATCATTACGGACCCAATGTCGACGGATATGAATATTCGAAGTGGGGGACGTATCATTTTGCCGACTGCAGCGGAATCGGCGTTGACCGGACTGTAAGGACGGGGACGGGTTATTCAGGACAGTATCATTCCCCGCAATCCGACCGGTACGAATCGCTTGAGCAGTGTCCGGACGAGCTTCTGCTGTTTTTCCACCACGTTCCTTATACCCACCGGCTCCAATCCGGTAAAACCGTTATTCAGCATATCTACGATACGCACTTCGAAGGGGCGGAGCGGGCCGAGGGGCTCGCGGCCAGTTGGCGGACGGCAGAAGGGCTACTAGATGAAGGTGTCTATAATCAGGTAATGGAAAAACTTCGGATCCAAGCCGAGCACGCCAAGGAATGGCGGGATATAATCAACACCTATTTCTTGCGAAAGTCGGGCATAGCCGATGACAAGCAACGGATGATTTATTAAGAATACAATGAATTAGGCTAGTCACAGGCGAAGGGAGCTCTTGGAGCTTCCTTTTTTATTTTGTTGCTGGATATGAAATTCGGAAAGCGCTTGCATGTTGTAAATTCGGGTTAACAAAGTAAAAAGAAGAAAATTGTTAAGAATAATACGGAGTCTATATAATGAAAGCGTACACAACATTTACGAAATGGTTACTCAAAAAAGAATGGGGGAAAGGAAATGAACGGGAAAAAACGTCAGAAGTATTATGCTAAGGGAATGACGGTGGCGTTGGCAACCGTTATGCTGCTTTCAGCATGCAGTGCCAATAACGGAGGAAACAACAACGATCCTGCAGATACAAATTCGTCAAATGCCAACAATGGTGCGGTTGTTGGAAACGACACGGTCGCGGAACCGTTAGGAAAGTATGATCCGCCGATTGAGGTGACAACCGTACGAAGCCTGAGTGATGTCGTCGAGAACAACGTGCTGGGCGTTCTGAAAGATGAAACGTTGGAAGATAACAGATGGTCCCGGGTGTATGAGGAGCAGCTCGGCATCAAGATCAAATACAACTGGGTCGTCAAAGGATCTGATAATTCAGATCAATACTTGCAGAAGATGAACGTCACGCTCGCATCCGGGGATCTGCCCGACATTATTCCGGTTAACGCTATTCAGCTGAAGCAGCTTGCGGATTCGGACCAGATCGAAGACATGACCGAGCTGTACGAAAAATACGCGTCTCCGCTTACGAAGGACATTCTCTCGCAGGAAGGGAAAAGCCCTTTCGACGCAGCAACTTTCGACGGCAAACTGATGGCTATACCGCAGGTAGATCCGTCAATTGAACGTTCCATGTTCATCTGGATACGCACGGATTGGCTGGACAAGCTCGGACTCCAGCCTCCGAAGACGATGGCGGACGTGCTGAAGATTTCGAAAGCGTTCACCGAAAACGATCCGGACGGGAACGGACAGAAGGATACCTATGGCATCGGCATGTCCAAAGGTCTCTGGGGCGGAGCCATGGGTCTGGAAGGATTTATGGCTGGATACAAGGCATACCCGAATATTTGGGTTGAAAACGAATCCGGCCAGCTTGAGTTTGGCAGTATCCAGCCCGAGGTGAAAAAGGCTCTGCAGGTGATGCAGGATATGGTGAAGCAAGGGCAGATAGACAAAGAGTTCGGCACCAAAGACGGCGGCAAGGTGGCAGAGCAGATTGCATCAGGAAAAATCGGATTGGAATATGGCGAACAATGGAATTCCATCTGGCCTCTCCAGCTGAGCAAGGATAACGATAAAAATGCTCAATGGAAGGCGTTTCCGATCGTCTCGGAGAATGGAGAAACTCCGAAGGTGCCTCAGAAGTTCAGCACCACAAAATTTATCGCGGTCAGAAAAGGAGCCGAGCATCCGGAAGCCGTAATCAAGCTTTTCAATATGCACTTGGAGAAAAACTGGGGCAGCACGGCTGAGTTCGATAAATATTATGCGCCTAAGGATGCTGAAAGCGTATGGCAATTGTCTCCGGTAACCCCGGCTCCGCCTAAGAAAAACCTTGAGGCGTTCCGTCAAATCGATGCTGCCCGCAAAGCCGGTGATATGTCGACGCTTAAGGGCGAAGCCAAGACGATTCAAGAGAAGATTGAGCTCTACAATACAGGCTCTGAAGAAGGGTTTGCGGTATGGGGCTGGGAACGTATCTATGGCCCGGAAGGCTCAATGGGTATCACCGATCAATACGATAAGAACAATCAGTTTCTCCTTGATAAATTCGTAGGTGCACCTACGCCGACGATGGTTGAACGCAAAACAACGCTGGAGAAGATGCAAAACGAGGTGTTTATCAAGATCATCTTGGGCCAGCCGATCGAGGAGTTCGATAAATTCGTCGCGGATTGGAAGAAGCTCGGCGGCGATCAAATTACACAGGAAGTAAATGAATGGTACGCATCCAATAAGTAGCGGCAGACAGGGGAGGTGCATCTTCAAGGTGGCTCTCCCCTTCATTTTGCCCATGCAACGGAGGAGAATACTATGAAGAGCGCTAGGATGTGGAGAGAGCTTCCTTTTCACTTAATGATAATACCGGGTTTATTGTTTATCGTGGTCTTTTCTTATATCCCGATGGCTGGAATCACGATTGCCTTCCAGAAATTTATTCCGGCAAAAGGGCTGTTCGGTCAGCAAAAATGGGTGGGATGGGACAATTTCAGCTATGTATTGGATCTGCCGAGCTTTGGGCAGGTGCTCTGGAACACGCTTTACATTTCGAGCTTCAAACTCGTACTGGGGCTGCTCGTACCGATGATCTTTGCGATCCTGCTGAATGAGTTGAAGAACGAGGCTCTCAAGCGGTCCATCCAAACAACGATTTATCTTCCCTATTTCCTGTCATGGGTTGTGCTTGGAGGCATTTTGATCGACCTATTGTCTCCTTCCGGAGGCATTGTCAATGCGCTTCTGAAATCTCTTTCCATCGAGCCGATTTTTTTCCTGGGGGATAACAAGTGGTTTCCGGCTACGCTGGTCGTCTCGGATATCTGGAAAACCTTCGGGTACGGCACTATCGTTTATTTGGCGGCTATTACCGGAATCGATCCGGGCCTGTATGAAGCGGCGACCATCGACGGTGCGAATCGATGGAAGAAGGCCTGGCATATCACGCTGCCCGGCATGCGAATGGTCATCGTGCTGTTGTCGGTGCTAAGTCTCGGCCAGCTGTTGAATGCAGGTTTTGATCAGGTGTTCAATCTCTACAGCCCTCAGGTGTATGAGAGCGGTGATATTCTCGATACGTTTGTGTACCGGATCGGACTTCTCGATGCGCAATACGGCGTAGCTACGGCGGTCGGCTTCTTTAAATCAATCGTATCGCTCGTCCTTATATCAGGTTCATATTTCCTTGCCTACCGTTTTGCTAAATACAGAATATTTTAGGAGGTTCCAACATGTCAGGTAACTCTTCAAAATCGGCCTCTTCTGTCACGTACCGTTCGCCCGGCACCGGCAAACGTTTCGACTGGTTCGCCGTCATTAACGCTGCTTTCCTGATTGTGATTGCTCTCCTTTGTGTACTCCCGCTGATCCATATCATTGCCTTGTCGTTCAGTTCCAGCGCCGCAGCGTCCGCAGGAAATGTGAAATTATGGCCGGTGGACTTTACGCTGGCTTCGTACGATTTTACGGCAGGAAGAGAAGGGTTCTGGCGGTCGATGCTGATCTCCCTGGAGCGGATCGCCATGGGTACTCCGCTGAATCTTTTGCTTACGATTCTGGTTGCCTATCCGTTGTCCAAAGAGACGCAGCATTTCCGGTTTCGTCTTATGTATGC
The DNA here is from genome assembly GCF_020169515.1 of Paenibacillus vietnamensis. Lineage (GTDB taxonomy): Bacteria > Bacillota > Bacilli > Paenibacillales > Paenibacillaceae > Pristimantibacillus > Pristimantibacillus vietnamensis. Next base: position 72,676 of record NZ_JAHMHW010000001.1, read on the forward strand.
CTGGATTTTCTTCGTGACAATGCTGTTCAACGGCGGTCTAATCCCGTGGTACGTGACTATAAAGCAGCTTGGACTGCTCGATTCCATCTGGGCGCTGGTGTTACCTGGTGCGGTTCCGGTGTTCAGCATCGTGCTGCTGCTTAATTTTTTCCGTGAGGTACCCAAAGAGCTGGAGGAATCCGCCATTATCGACGGAGCGGGGCAGTGGACGACCCTATGGCGTATTTATGTACCGATATCCAAGCCGGCGATCGCTACACTTGCGTTGTTCTCGATGGTGGAGCACTGGAACAGCTGGTTCGACGGTCTCATATTGATGGGTGATCCTGTTCATTATCCGCTGCAGAGCTATTTGCAAACGATCGTCATCCAGATGAATTTCGGCTCGATGTCGCGCGACGAACTGCTGAATTTGGCTCTGATTTCGGATAGAACCTTAAAAGCGTCGCAAATTTTTCTCGGATCGCTCCCAATTATCGCGGCTTATCCGTTCTTGCAGAAGTATTTCGTCAAAGGTATCGTGCTTGGAAGCGTAAAAGGTTAGCGCCAACAGACCCTGCGAATATGGAATTCTGTCATTTTGCATAATACAAAATCGGGTATACTGGAGGAAAAGAGCAGGGGGAAACCGTCTTGGCCAAACGTCCCGAATTTTCATTTCGAAATACGATCTTCATCCGACTGATTGCAACCTTCTTGCTGATTATGGTACCTGTCGTTCTGCTCGGCATTTATATTTATCACTGGAGCATTCGGACGGCGAGTGAAGACATCTCGAAGACTGCCGTCTCTCAAATCTCTTTTTATTTAAACGATCTGGAGAATGAGATTGAGCGTATGAAGCTTCTCCAGTATGGATTTCTTGAAGACGGCGATTTGAACAAGCTTGCTATTATTTGGGAAACCATGGGGGATATCGAGCGGATGGAATCGATCAATTCGGTTCTGGATCGCCTCATTACTTTACAGAACAGCAGTAACTACATTTTGGACGTAAATGTTCATATTCGGACTATCGCTAAGTCGATTTCTGCAGTCAAGGGCGTAAAAGATTTTGATGAGAAGCGGTATTACGTCATTCATGATCAGTTTAGAAATCAAACACAATTGACGGGATGGGAAGAGAATCTCCTTCTTATTGCAGCCAAGCCTAGCGGATCGAGAGAAAGAGACCCGCTCTTCATCGTCGAAATTGAACTCGACAATATGAAGCTGAAAGAGGCGCTGCAGCAATTCAATATATATCCGAATAGCGCAGCTATGCTTATCTCCGGTAAAACCGGATTAGTTCTTGTGAGCGGAGAAGGTATCGATCGGACAAACGGCATGCGGGAACTGAGCGTTAAGCTCTCCCGGATAGCTGATGGAAAATCGGTGCCGCTGGAGCTGGGAGGCCGCCGATATTTTGTTTCCCATGCCTATTCCAGTCATCTTGACATGTCCATTTACCGGTTTATCCCCGAGCGGATCGTACGAAGACCGCTGGACAAGTTTTATATATGGGCTTGGCTGTTTGCGTTTGTCTCTCTTGTCATCATCGTGGTTTATGCTTTCTCGACCTACAAGTTTATTCATAAGCCGCTGCTAAAGCTGATGAGAGGCTTCCGTCGTCTGGAAAGCGGCGATCTCGAGCTTGCCATCGCTCACAATACGAACGATGAGTTCCGTTATATTTATGCTCGTTTCAATCAGATGGTGGCGAGCTTGCGAACACTTATCGATCAAGTCTACAACCAGAAAATAATGGCGCAGCGCTCGGAGTTGAAGCAGCTTCAATCGCAGATCAATCCGCATTTTCTTTATAACAGCTTTTTTATCATTAACACGATGGCCAAGAGGGGAGACAATGAGCGGATCGAGCAGTTTTCGGTTCAGCTCGGCGAATATTTCCAATTTGTGACTCGTAATGCTTCGGATGAAGTGACGCTGAAACAAGAGATTCATCATGCAAGGATGTATACCGAAATTCAAAAGCTTCGCTTTTCCAGACGGATCGAGGTCCGCTTCGACGATTTGCCTGCAGCTTTCGAGCAGGTACTGGTACCTCGTTTAATTGTGCAGCCTATTATCGAAAATGCGTTCGAACACAGCCTGGAAAAGATGGCACGAAACGGTCTCATATCGGTTCAATTTGAACAAAGAGAAAATTGGGCATGTATCATTGTTGAAGATAACGGGAACGGTTTGAGCGACGTGGAGCTTGAGCGAATCTCCCGTTTAATAGAACATCAGGATGATAATTCCGAAACAACCGGAATGGTCAATATTCATCGCCGTCTCGTTATTACTTTCGGCGAGGGAAGCGGGCTGCATGTCACGCGAGGAGAGCTTGGAGGAATCCGGGTAGCGATCCGAGTGCCGCTGAAAGGGGATTAACGGAATGTATAGATTGCTGGTTGTGGACGACGAAGAGATTATTACCGATGGATTAACCGAAATTTTAAACGACCTGGGCATACCGGATCTGGAAATTTATAAGGCATATTCGGGCAGTGAAGCGCTTGAGTGGCTGGATAACACCCGAATCGATATTGTCCTCTCGGACATTCGTATGCCTGAAATCGGCGGGTTGGAACTGATGGATATCATTCGCCGAAACTGGCCGAGATGCCGGATCATTTTTTTGACGGGGTATAACGACTTTGAATCCATCTACAAGGCCATTCAGGTATGGGGCGTCCGTTATTTACTGAAAACGGAAGGCAATGCCAAAGTCATCGCCGAGGTGCGTGATGTTATACGCGAGTTGGAAGGCGAGCGGAAGACGGATCATCTTTTGCAGCAGGCGAGGGAGCAGCGCAATACCCTTGAGACACTGGCACAAGGCGATTATTTCCGTCATGTGTTGTTCGGAACGGGAGACGGCATGTCGTCAGCGAGAACGGAAGACTTCCGGAAGCTGAATATTTTGCTGGATCCGCAAAAGCCTATTCTAGTCGTTCTGGGCAGTTTGATTCGGACAAAGATACTGCCGTCGTTTGCCGAGCGGCAGGAAGCGGCGCTAGCTGTCAAGTTTCTTGGAGACAGCTATCTGAGAGAAAAAACGCGATGTGTTGGTCTGATCGACAGGTATGGCGACCTGCTGTGGCTGATTCAGCCGGAAGATGACTGCTCGCCCGTTGAATCGTTTGAGGCTTATGAAAGAGTTGTACGGTTTCTTGAGGGTACGCTGGAGCATATCCAAGAGGTTTGTTTCGAATCGCTTCAATTAGAGTCGGCTTTTACCGTTTGCGGGACAATTGTTGAATGGGAAACGTTACCCGATGCCTATGACCGGATCAGGCAATTGCAATATAACCGAGCGGGCGATGGTGCAAATATGATCATGACTGTTCAGATCGAAGAAAATCATTCAACAGGGCAGATGAAAGAGAGGGTGCGCAGTGAGAAGTTCGAACAACTTGCCGGCCATCTGGAAGGCGGGCGAAGAGACGCTTTCATGGAGCTCCTGCAGGAGCTGTATAAGCCCATTATCAACGAAAGGCTGGCGGAAGGCGCTCAAGCTATGGAGTTCTACTATTCATTGGCATTGGTGCTTTTGTCGTATGTTAATCGCAGGCAGCTGAACGAACAAGTTCCGACAGCAGGATTGATGCGCTTTGATGCGCATTTCTCTTGGCAGGAAGGATTTGAATACCTTTCCAGAACGGCTGAACTGCTGTTCTCGCTCAGACGAAATGTCGAGAGCAACAGAGCGGCTGAAGCCATGGAAGCAGTCTGCTCTTATATAGAGATGCATATCGATGAAGAACTCTCCCTTGTCAGATTGGCAAAGTTCGTTCATTTTAACCCTTCTTATCTCTCTCGCCTTTTTAAACAGGAGAAGGGCTTGAACGTGTCAGAGTACATCGAAGTTGTACGAATTAAGAAAGCGAAAGAGCTTCTTGCTACAGAGGAGATGAAGATCCAGGAGATTGGAAATCGGGTCGGCTACGATTCTCCGCAATCCTTCACTCGTTTTTTCAAGAAAGCAACCGGGATGTCACCTCAGGAATATCGTGATTCCGCGAGGGGGACACCTTAATTTCAAAGGCGAAAACCAGCTAGACGACCTTGCCGGTCGTTTGGTACAATATATAAGAACATGGTTTTATAATATAAAACGAAAGGAGGGCGCAAAACATGCCGATCATTCAATCACTCGACCGGGCGCTTACTATTCTGGATCTGTTTGACGAGCATAACCGAGTGTTGAAAATAACCGAGATCAGCGCCCGGGTCGGCCTGCATAAGAGTACCGTGCATTCTCTGCTTAAGACGCTTCAGCATCACCGCTACATTGAACAGGACGAGAACGGCCTGTACCGGCTCGGTATGCGGCTGCTGGAAAAGGGGCAGCTGCTGTTGCAGAGCTTTGACATCCGGGAAATCGCAAGAGGACCGATGGAAGCTCTGTCCGTGAAGACAGGACAGACCGTACACCTTGTCATTCGGGACGGAGCGGAAGGCGTCTATATCGATAAGGTTGAAGGCTCCAAAGCCGCGATCCGATATTCCCGGATCGGACGGCGCGTACCGCTGCACAGCAGCGCAGTCGGCAAGATGTTGACGGCTTACGTGCCGGAGGCCGAGCTTAAGCGGCTGCTGGAGGGATACGACTATTCCATTCATACGCAGCATACGATCTCGAACGAGCCGGCCTTTCTGAAGGAGCTGAGCTCCGTACGGAACGCAGGCATTGCCTACGACCGAGAGGAGAATGAAGCGGGCGTCCGCTGCGCCGCGGCGCCGGTGTACGACCACAGCGGCCGCATTACGGCGGCAATCAGCATCTCTACGATGACGTCAACCGTCGGCGATGAGGAATTGGAGGCTTTTGTCCATCTTTTACAGGAGACCTCAGAACAGATTTCCCGCGGACTCGGCCACCGTTCAAGATAACGCGGTTATACGCAAAGATCCTGGCCGGGTCTTCGTTTATGATGATATAAGAACATAGTTTTATAATATAAAACAATTATACTGGAGGCCATGTAATTATGCGTATCTTTCGTTACCGGGAAAACTCGCATCCCCTTTTGGGAGTGATGACAGAAGACGGAGCGGCATACCGGCTGAATTCGCCGGACTTCATGACGCTCGTCGCGGAAGCCCGCACAGCCGGATTGACAACCGCCGCCTATGTTGAGACGCTGCTCGGCAGCCTATCTCCGATCGGCTCTCCGGCAGAAACGCTGAATCTGACGACTCCGCTGGACGCACCGGAGGTATGGGCGGCCGGGGTGACCTATCAACGCAGCCGAGAGGCGCGTAATTATGAGGCGACGGAGGGGCGGCTTGACGCTGATACGTTCTACGACAAGGTGTACGAGGCTGAGCGGCCGGAGCTGTTTATGAAATCGACAGCGGCCCGTACCGTCGGCCCCGGTGATCCGGTATGCCTCCGGAGCGACTCCACATGGCAGGTGCCGGAGGCGGAGCTTGGGCTTGTCCTTGACAGCTCAGGCGTAATCGTCGGCTACACGGCCGGCAACGACATGAGCTGCCGCGACATCGAGGGAGAGAATCCTCTTTACCTGCCGCAGGCTAAAATTTGGAAGCGTTCCTGCTCGATCGGACCGTTCGTCCGGCTGGCGGAGACGGTCGCTGACCCGTACGCGCTCTCGATTGCCTGCCGCATTTACCGGGACGGAGCGCTGGTCGTTGAAGAAACGGCTCATACCGGCCTGTTAAAGCGCAAGCTGGAGGATCTGGCCGGCTTCCTGAAGCGGGATAACGAGCTGTTCGACGGGACGGTTCTGCTTACCGGTACCTGCCTCGTTCCGCCAAACCAGTTCACGCTGGCCTCCGGCGACCGGATCGAAATCGAAATCGAAGGCATCGGGACGCTGGTGAACACGGTAATCTGCACAGATGAGCTGAACACCGCTCCAATTCACGCCTAAGGGGGAAAAAATAATGGCATTCAGCGAACATACAACGAACCCGGAAATTCCGGCAATCGATAACTATATCGGCGGCGAATGGAAGCCGCCGATCTCCGGCAAGCGTAAGCCTGGCTGCAATCCGGCCCGCAGCAGTGAGATTGTTGGCCATGCGCCCGACTCCGAGCGCGCCGATCTTGACAAAGCGGTCGCATCCGCCGAGGCGGCCCGGCATGCCTGGCGCAAGCTGACCGGCGCCCAGCGCGGCGCGCTGCTGTACAAAGCGGCCGATCTGCTGGAGAGTCGTATGGACGAAATAGGCCTCGCGATGACGCGGGAGATGGGCAAGACGCTTGGCGAGGCGAAGGGGGAGACAGCCCGCGGCGCGGCGATATTGCGCTATTACGCAGGCGAGGGCATGCGTCCGGTCGGCGACGTGATTCCGGCAACGGATGCGGAAGCGTTGATGTTCACGACCCGAGCTCCGCTCGGAGTCGTCGGAGTCATTTCACCCTGGAATTTTCCTGTAGCGATTCCCGTTTGGAAAATAGCGCCCGCTCTGGTTTACGGAAACACCGTCGTCTGGAAGCCGGCGGCCGAGACGGCTGTCACCGCCTCGCTGATCATGGCTTGCTTCGATGAAGCCGGTTTACCGGCGGGCGTAGTGAATATGGTCATCGGCGACGGCGCCGTCATTGGGCAGGGGATCGCGGAGCACCCGGGCATTCACGGCGTAACATTCACGGGCTCGAACGCGGTCGGCAAGCGTGTGGGCCAGACAGCTCTGGCTCGCGGGGCGAAGTATCAGCTGGAGATGGGCGGTAAAAATCCGATTATTATCGCCGCCGACGCCGATCTGGAGCTGGCGGTTGATGCGACGATCAGCGGGGGGCTTCGCTCAACCGGCCAGAAGTGTACCGCAACGAGCCGGGTTATCGTCGTACGCGACGTTTACGAGACGTTCAGGGCAAAATTGCTCGACAAGGTCCAGACGCTCCGTGTCGGCGACGGCTTGAACGCGGAGACTTGGCTTGGCCCGTGCGCCAGCCGGAAGCAGTACGAAACCGTGCTTGGTTACATTCGCAAGGGCCGGGAGGAAGGCGCAGAGCTGCTTGTCGGCGGCAAGCGGCCGGACGATCCGTCGCTCGCAGACGGCTACTTCGTCACACCGGCCGTGTTCGACCGGGTGACCTCGAAGATGTCCATTGCTCGCGAGGAAATTTTCGGGCCGGTGCTGGCATTGATCGAGGCTCGCGACCTTAATGAGGCGATTGAACTCGCGAACGATACGGAATATGGGCTCAGCGCTTCACTTTATACGAGCAATCTGGGAAATGCTCTGAAGTTCGTTCAGGAAACGGATGCAGGGCTTGTCCGGGTGAACGCCGAGACGGCGGGCGTGGAACTGCAGGCGCCTTTCGGAGGAATGAAAGGTTCGAGCTCCCATTCGCGTGAGCAGGGACAGGCGGCTATCGAGTTTTACACATCGGTGAAAACGGTATTCATGAAGCCATAACCGGGAGGGAAAACGCGCGATGGAAGATCTGTTAACAAACGTAATGGGCCCGGACGGCGGGGATTATTTCGAGGTGGAAACGCATGCGCCGGGTCCGTCAGGCAAGCTCCCGCTGACGCCGGAGCTTCTGCTGAACGCGCCAAGCGGCGATTTGTTCGGCTGGAGCCAGAACGTCGGCATGGGCTGGCGGGCCGACCGCTTGCAGGGCAGGGAGGTGCTTATTCTGGGCACGCTCGGCGGTATCCGCAACGAGGATGGTACGCCTGCCGCGCTTGGCTATCACACCGGCCACTGGGAGATCGGCCTGTTGATGAAGGCGGCGGCGGAAGAGATTTCCAGGGCCGGCAATATCCCGTTCGCAGCGCACGTTAGCGATCCGTGCGACGGACGCTCGCAGGGTACGCCGGGCATGTTCGATTCATTGCCTTATCGCAACGACGCGGCAATGGTGATGCGCCGGCTGATCCGCTCGCTGCCTACTCGTGCGGCAGTTGTGGGCGTCGCTACGTGCGACAAGGGACTGCCGGCCATGATGCAGGCGCTTGCCGGAATGAAGAATCTTCCCGGCGTTATCGTACCGGGCGGCGTGACGCTGCCGCCGACGCACGGGGAGGATGCCGGCAAAATCCAGACGATCGGCGCCCGTTACGCGAACGGCGAGCTGTCGCTGGAGGAGGCTGCCGATCTCGGCTGCCGCGCCTGTGCGACGCCGGGCGGAGGCTGCCAGTTCCTCGGAACGGCGGGAACGGCGCAGGTCGTGGCGGAGGCACTCGGCATGACCGTGCCTCACGCCGCTCTGGCCCCGTCGGGCCAACCGGTGTGGACGGAGATGGCGCGCCAATCCGCCCGCGCGGCAATGGCACTTGCAAGCAAGGGCCTCACGCTTGGCGACCTGCTAACAGACGCGTCTGTCCGTAACGCCATGGCGGTTCATGCGGCCTTTGGCGGCTCGACGAACCTGCTGCTGCACATTCCTGCGATCGCTCATGCGGCTGGTCTATCGGTGCCAAACGCCGGGGATTGGGCAGCGGTCAACCGCAGCGTTCCGCGGCTGGTCAGCGTACTGCCGAACGGACCTGTGCCTCATCCGACAGTCCGCGTGTTTCTTGCCGGGGGCGTGCCGGAGGTTATGCTCCATCTCCGGCGGATCGGCGCTCTTGATGTAAGCGTGCTCACCGCGGCCGGTGTCACGCTGGACGAAACGCTGGATTGGTGGGAGTCGTCCGAGCGACGGCATCGCATGCGCGCCTATCTTGCGGAGCGGGAAGGCATCGACCCGGATACGGTCATCTTCAGCCCTGATCGAGCACGGGCGGCCGGCTTAACGCCGACCGTTACGTTCCCGTCCGGCAATCTCGCGCCGGAAGGCTCCGTCATCAAGTCGACGGCCATCGACCCGTCGGTGCTTGACGCCGAGGGCGTCTTCCGGCATGTCGGACGGGTCAAGGTGTACACGACTGAGCGTGACGCGATCCGCGCGATCAAGACAGGCGGCATCTCGGCTGGAGACATTCTGGCGCTGATCGGACGCGGTCCGTCGGGAACCGGGATGGAGGAGACGTACCAGCTGACTTCTGCGCTGAAGCATCTGACCTTCGGCAAGCATGTGTCGCTCTTGACAGACGCCCGGTTCTCCGGCGTGTCGACTGGTGCGTGCATCGGCCATATCGGGCCGGAAGCGCTTGCAGGCGGCCCTGTCGGGCGTTTGCGGGATGGAGATTGGGTGGTTATCCGCATCGACACGCGCAAGCTGGAAGGATCAATTCATATGGTCGGCTGCGGCGAGCTGCCGGACACGCCGGAGGCGGGATCCGCGATCCTCGCCTCGAGAGAACCGCATCCCTCTTTGGCGGAGGATCCGGAGCTCCCGGACGATACCCGTCTATGGGCAGCGCTGCAGGCGGCTAGCGGCGGAACTTGGCAGGGCTGCGTCTACGACACGGACCGTATCATCCGGACGCTGGAAGCTGGCATGCGCACGCTTGCGGCGGAAGCCGGCGGTGAAAAAGCTTCAATTAAATGAGAAGGTATGACAACCATTACGGTTCGAGGGAAAGGAATAGTAGAATGGCAGAAAAGGGCTTAATGAAAAAGAATTCGGGACCTGAGGCGCCAAAGGATCCCGTTGCCAAGCGCAGCAGCTTCTTCATCATGTTCGAGTCAGTCATGGAAGCATCGCCTCGAAGCGGCGGAAAGCCTTCGCAGGACATTTTTCTGGAAGGGCGATTAGCGGATATCGCCCAATTTACCGGCGGCGTTAAAGATGAGGAAATTCTGGGGCTCCTGAGCAATTGCGGAGGATTACGTCAATTGGTCCACAGTATCGGAGTATCCGTAAAGACATATAAGGAGGTTCCTCCAGCCGTCGATTTTGTTCTGCAAAATTGGGGAAAAACGAACAAATACGAGTCGGGCACGAAGCTGCGGATTCCTTGTCCAAGTGACGGAACGGAAATCTTGATCAAGCTGGAGGATTATGCCTGGTCCCCGGATGACGATATTCCCGGAAAGTTTGCTTTTGAATTCGAGCAAGCCGGTGAACTTGCGACGGCCACCGTCATCTTCTACCTTCATGACAGGTACCGTATGCCGGAGATTGCGATCGAACCGCCGGTAGCGTTCGGCTCGAACGAATATGGGGAGATGATTGCCAAGTCTCTGCTGTGTAAAGGGAACAATAAAAGGTTGAAGGCGGCGATTGAAAAGGCGAAAAGAGGCGAAGACGTAACCATCGCCTATATCGGCGGCTCTATTACACAAGGAGCGGGGGCTAAACCACTTCATACGAAATGCTACGCCTACAAGTCGTACAGCCTATTCAAGGACATGTTTGGTAAGGAAGACGGAAGCAACATTCACTTTATAAAAGGCGGAGTGGGGGGGACGCCGTCCGAACTGGGGATCGTTCGGTATGATCGGGATATTTTGAGAGACGGCGCCGTCGATCCGGATATCGTAGTCGTCGAGTTTGCCGTCAACGATGCCGGCGACGAAACGAAGGGCAAGTGCTTCGAAAGTCTGTGCTTAAACATTTTATCCGCCGCCAGCAAGCCGGCCGTGATTTTACTGTTCAGTGTTTTCATGAATGATTGGAATTTGCAGGACAGGCTTGCCCCTATAGGGTTGCATTATAATCTCCCCATGGTCAGTGTGAAGGATGCGGTGGTCGAGCAGTTCCGGTTGACTAAAGCGGAAGGAAACATCATCTCCAAACGGCAATTTTTTTATGATATTTATCACCCTACCAATGACGGACATACGGTTATGGCGGATTGCCTCGGCCATTTGTTCGCCGAAACCGATCAATCGGTTGAAAATCCGGACGACATCATCACTGGGAAAGCTCCGGTCATCGGGAATGAATTCGTAGGCATGCGTCTGCTGGATAGGAGCAATTGTGAAGGTTATGCCAAGATCGAAGCGGGAGGTTTTCTGGAAACGGACTCCGAACTGCAGATGGCGGAAATGGATGACCATCCTTATGGGTCGAAGCAGTTTCCCCACAACTGGATGCATTCGGCCGGAACAGGGAGCGAGAGCTTCCGGATGACCGTTTGCAGCAAAAGCCTCATCCTTGTGTTTAAGGATTCGGGAAGCAGTGAGTTCGGGAACGCGGAAATCCGGGTGGACGGGCATTTGGCGAAGGTTGCGGATCCGCATGAGGTTAACTGGACGCACTGCAACGCGGTGATTTTGTATCAAGAGGAAGTTTCCAAGGAACATCAAATAGAAATAAGGATGGCGTCCGGGTATGAAAACAAGCGGTTTACGATCCTGGGCTTTGGATACGTTTCATAAAAGACTCTTGCTGGCCGGTGTTTCTAACGGCTTGCAAGGTCTTTTACATTCTATTAGACTTTCAAATATCGCTATTGAAGAATGATTTACAGATCGTAAAGAATAGGTAACGAAATAAAGATTTGCATCTTGCAAGTTTGCAAACTACTTTGGATAATGATAAATAAAGCTGGTCCATATCATGAAATGCGAGGGTGGGGACACATCTGTTGCGGATATCAAGAATGAATAAGACCAAGCTTTTGCTGACTGCAGCATTGTCCGTTCAACTCCTGTCGGCCTGCAGCCAAAGCAACAGTGCAAATAATCAAATTCCAGATCAGACCGGTACCGGCATGGTATATGAGGAACGAGGGCTTAGTCGATATAACCCTCCGATTGAAGTGACCTTTGTGCGGGAAAAAAGCGACGGCTTGGAAGACCTCGTCAGCCAGTTCCCCGGCCAAACCTTCGAGGATAATACCTGGACACGTCTCTACGAACAGGTGCTGGGAATAAAAATCAAGTATGAATGGACCGCCAAGGGCGACCTTTTTTATCAAAAATTAGGCGTTGCGCTTGCATCGGGAGATATTCCCGATGTGGTGAAAGTCAACGCGGAGCAGCTGAGATTGCTCAGCAATGCCGGACTTATTCAGGATTTGTCCGGTGTTTATGCGGAATATGCAACTCCGCTGACTAAGGAAATCCTTAGCCAGGAAGGGAGCGGACCGTTCGATACGGCAACGATCGACGGCAAGCTGATGGGAATCCCGGAAACGGCCTCTTCCATTGAAGGGGCCCAATATATATGGATCCGGACGGATTGGCTGGACCGCCTTGGCATGAAACCGCCTGAGACGATGAATGATGTACTGGCTATTTCGGAAGCGTTTACACAAAATGATCCGGACCAAAACGGTGCCAAAGACACGTTAGGGCTTGCCGTCACTCAATATTTATGGGATCCCGTGATGGGATTAACGGCGTTTATGGCCGGATATGACGCCTTTCCGAGATTATGGATCAAAGACGATTCGGGGAAGCTTGTGTTCGGGGGAGTACAGCCGGAAGTGAAAACGGCATTGAAAGCCCTGCAAGATATGTACCGTAACGGTCAAATCGACAGCGAATTCGGATTTAAGAACGGACTTAAAGTAAAGGAGCAGGTCGCCGCAGGGAAGATTGGCATGCTGTACGGCGAGCAGTGGGCGTCGTTTCTCGTTCAGGCGAGCCGTGAGACTGACCCGGAAGCAAGCTGGCAGGCTTTTCCGATCGTTTCCGCAACAGGCAAAGCGCCAAAGGTTCCGTTACGTTTCAGCACAAACGATTTTTTTGCCGTAAGAAAAGACTTTGAACATCCCGAAGCCATCGTAAAGCTTTTTAATTTGCATCTCGAGAAAAATTGGGGCGAAACGGCTGAATATGAAACCTACTACAGCACACCGTTCCCTGTATGGCAGCTTTCTCCGGTAAGCCCATATCCGGCGAGAAAAAATCTCGATGCCTACCGCCAGCTCGACGAAGCCCGCCGAACCGGTGATGCTTCGGTGCTGAAGGATGAAGCAAAGGCGATACAGAAAAATATCGATACTTATTTGTCCGGTAAAGGGGACGCCGAATCCGGATGGGGATGGGAGCGGACCTACGGTCCTTCGGGAGCTTTTTCGATCCTTGATCGATACGAAAAAAAGAATCAGCTATTGTACGAAAGCTTCGTTGGAGCTCCAACGGAAACGATGATCGGGAAGAAATCGTTGCTTGATGATCTGCAGCACGATACGTTTATCGATATTATTTTAGGCAGGTCAATCGATGAATTCGACCGGTTTGTCGAAGAGTGGCATAAGCTGGGAGGAGAGAAGATAACAATCGAGGTTAACCGGTGGTCTGCTGAAAGTGTCAGTGAGTCAAGATAAGGAGGGCATTCTCCGTCTTTGTCTGCTAGCAGGCATATACACTACCATTCATTCATTAAAGCAGCAACGGAGGCGTTACCTTGCTTAAAATTCCGGCAATATCCTTGCGTAATACAATCTTCGTCCGCTTGGTCGCGACTTATCTTTTTGTCGTACTCCCCATTATCTTGCTAGGGGTCTATTTGTATAACTGGAGCTACAAAAATGCGAGTCAGGATATTTCGAGAGCGACCGTTAAACAATTGACCTATTATTTGGACGGTTTAAACCGCGAAGTCGATTGGATGGAGCTTCAGCAGTACGACCTCTTGAAGGATAGCGAGCTGAATCGGCTCGCCGCTATGTGGGGGACAATGGACAACGCAGACAAAAGGTCCAGCTTGAACGGGCTGCTGCACCGGCTTACTTCCTTTCAAAATAGCAGCCCTTATATTAAAGATATCTATGTGCACATCCGTCCGATCGGCAAAACGGTTTCCGCATCCAAAGCCGTCTATGATTTTGACTGGGGAAGGTACAATTATTTTCTCGCCAATGCAGATAAGAAGGAAAGCCGGCTAAACAATTGGAATAACACGCTTCATCTCAGCGCCTCCAAGCAGAGCGGGAAAAAGGGAGAGAAGCCTCTAGTTCTTGTCCAAATCGAGCTGGACACGGAAAGGCTCAAGGAATCTTTGCATCAGATCAACATTTATCCGGAGAGCGGCTCCTTTCTCATCTCGGAGACGACGGGGTTCGCCTTAATGAGCCATGAGGAGTCGGATTCGGCGATCCGGAACTACGTGGAGGAAATGATTACAGCAAGTGAACATACTTCTTTGTTGAAGATGGACGGCAAAACGTACCATATTGACAAAACCTCCTCCGACAAGCTGGGGCTTTCCGTCGCTACGTATTTGCCGGAAGAAACGGTGAAAAGACCGCTGACCATTTTTTACAGATGGGCTTGGGTGTTCGCCTTGACGTCTTTATTTGCCGTCGTTATTTTTTCCTATTCTTCTTACACGATTATCCATAAACCGCTGCTGTTTCTTGTGCAGAGCTTTAAACGAATGGAAGGGGGCGCATTAAACATTCAAATCGAACATGAACAAAAAGACGAATTCGGCTATTTATATACCAGGTTTAACCATATGCTTACGAAATTGCAAAGCCTGATCGACCAGGATTTCAAACAAAAGATGATGATGCAAAAGGCGGAGCTTAAGCAGCTCCAGTCCCAGATTAATCCGCATTTTCTGTATAACAGCTTTTTCATTCTAAACTCTCTGGCCAAAACCGGGGATATCGACAGAATTGAGCAGTTTACGAATATGCTTGGCGAATATTTCAGGTTTATTACCCGGAACGGGGAAGACCATGTGTCTTTGTCGGAGGAAGTCAGACATTCCCGCATGTATACGGAAATCCAGAAGCTCCGGTTCTCCAGACGTATCCGTGTCCAATTTGACGAGTTGCCGAAGGAAATGGAAACGATTAAGGTGCCGAGATTGATTCTTCAGCCTATTATCGAGAATGCTTATGAGCATAGTCTTGAGAAAATGACGGAGGAAGGCTTGCTGCGCGTTTCATTCGAAATGGAACGTGCCGAGACTCGAATTATCGTAGAGGATAATGGAGACAGCATCAGCGATTCCGATATGGACCGGTTAAGGGACAAGCTCCTTCGAACGGATGAGGCTTATGAAATGACGGGCATCATCAATATTCATCGGCGGCTTGTTTTAACCTTCGGGGAAGGAAGCGGGTTGTTTCTATCCAGAAGCGAGCTGAATGGGCTGAAGGCCGAGATTCGAATCAGGCGGGAGGAGAGTCAGAATGTATAGACTGCTAATCGTCGACGATGAAGAAATTATTACGGATAGTCTATACGAGGTGTTCCATCGGCTTATGCCGGAGGCGCTTGATATTTGCAGAGCCTATTCCGGTAAGGAAGCGCTGAACTGGCTGTCGCGTACACGGATCGATATCGTGCTGACCGATATCCGCATGCCCGGGATGAGCGGAATGGAGCTGTCGGAAGAAATTCAAGCTTATTGGCCGAGATGCAAAATTATTTTCCTCACCGGGTACAGTGAATTCGATTATGCCTATAAAGCCATCCAAATGCCGGGCGTCCGGTACCTGCTAAAAACGGAAGGGTACGGAAAGGTCACCCAGACCGTGCAGGAGGTCATAGAGGAATTAAACCATGGCATTCAAATGAATCAACTGGTTGAGCGTTCCCGCGAGCAGTCGGTTACGCTTGAATTTATGGCACAAGGGGATTATTTCAGGCATTTTCTGCTGGATAGTCATCATTTTTCGAAAAATCAGGAAATGCTGGTCAAGGAATTTGAGGCGTTAAAGATTGTTCTGGATCCGAAGCTGCCTGTCGTGCTGGTTTTGGGCCGGCTCTCTTATCCGGAAGGAAGCGGATACACTGAAAAAAACGAGCTGCTCGCTTCGGCCAGAATGATATGGAATTCCTTCATGACGGACCAGACCCGCAGCATCGGGATCGCGGACAAGCATGGGGACATTTTATGGTTTCTGCAGACTTCGCAGGGCACGGAAGAGAAGTTCCATCTGCATTTCATGCGTTTCTTGGAGGGGACGCTGGAGCTTATTCAAGAAGCCTGTCAGGCCTCGCTCGGCTTGATGATCGGCTTTACGATCAGCGGAGCTTCTTGCGAATGGGGAGAAGTCACTCCGAAGTACGAGAGGCTTCGCCAGCTTCAGCAGCTGAAAATCGGTGACGGCATTTCTATCATTCAGGTAGACCGATCCGAAGTATTCGACAGCTCACCGATGAAAGAGGGGTTTGTGCTGAGTCATAAAGCCGGAAGCATGGAAGCCCATCTGGAAGCGGGAAGGGCGGGGGAATTTTTCGAGGAGCTGGAAGAGCTGTCGCAGTCTATGCTGACTCCTTACGGAAACGCCCAAAGGACGATTGAAGCTTATTATTCCGTATCGCTTGTTCTGCTCTCTTATATCAACCGATTGGGGCTGCACGGACGAATCGACGATCACGGAAGGCTGATGCGCCTCGACGATCATGCCTCAATGAAAGAAGGCTTCCACTATTTGAAGCAAATCGCGGAATCGATATTTGCCTTCAAAAGCAAAGATGAGCGGGACAGGGCCTCCCATATCATCGAGCGGATTTGCCAATTTATCGGGGAGCATTTGAGCGAGGATTTATCTTTGGTGCGGCTGGCGGAAATCCATTATTTCAATCCGTCTTATTTGTCCCGCTTTTTCAAGCAGGAGCATGGAATCAATCTGTCCGAGTACATCGATAAATGCCGGATTAGAAAGGCAAAGGAGCTGCTGGGAGATGCGGATTTGAAGGTGCGGGAGGTGGCGGCGTTCGTCGGTTACGAGGCTGCACATTCTTTTACGCGATTTTTCAAGAAAGCAACCGGGCTGACGCCTCAGGAATACCGCGACACCCTGTCGCTGACCGATAGTCATTATACGTAAACACATGACCGGATGAGCGGGAGCATGTCCGGATTTTCTTCTTGTTGAAAAACCTATCAAATGCCGGGTATTTCATCAGCTATCGGCGGGTTGTTGCAGCACGGTGCAAGCGTTACAATCTATACGATTTACCAGATTATTATAGAAACGGGAGTTGAGCAAGATGAATGCAGAATTGAAAAAGGGAACCGGCGCAATCGGCAAGCTTCCTCCAAACGGCAACCCGCTGGTCTCTCATAGATTCGGTGCGGATCCGTATGCGCTCGTATTCCGGGATCGCGTCTATTTGTACACGACGAACGACGTGCTGGAATACGGCGAGGACGGAAGCGTCAAGGATAATACGTACAGCAGTATTAACAAGCTGTCGGTTATTTCTTCCGACGATCTGGTGAACTGGACGGATCATGGCGAGATCCGCGCGGCAGGTCCGGAAGGCGCAGCCAAATGGGCGACACAATCGTGGGCTCCGGCAGCCGCTCACAAGGTCATTAACGGCAAAGACCAATTTTTCTTATACTTCGCCAATAATGCCAGCGGCATCGGCGTATTGACGAGCGACAGTCCGGCCGGACCGTGGATCGATCCGATCGGACAACCGCTTATTTCAAGATCGATGCCGGCCGCTGCAGGTGTGACCTGGTTATTCGATCCTGCCGTATTGGTAGATGACGACGGTACAGGCTATCTCTATTATGGCGGGGGCGTTCCGGAAGGTGAGCACGAGATGCCGAATACCGCACGCGTAATCCGGCTTGGCGACGACATGATCAGCATTGTCGGAGAGGCGGAGGTAATTTCGGCTCCTTATATGTTTGAGGATGCCGGCATTAACAAATATAATGGCGTTTATTACTTTACCTATTGTTCCAATTTTTACAAGGGAGAGCGTCCGGAAGGAAGTCCTCCGGCCGGCGAGATTGCCTACATGACGAGCGACGGCCCGATGGGGCCGTGGACGTACCAGGGGACAATCTTAAAAAATCCGGGGCACTTCTTCGGGGTCGGCGGCAATAACCACCACGCCATGTTTAAATTCCATAACGCCTGGTACATGGCCTATCACGCACAAACGTTATCCAAAGCGATGGGCGTTCCGAAAGGGTACCGTTCGACTCATCTGAACCGGGTTTTCTTTAACGCAGACGGCTCCGTCGGGGAAATCTCCGCCGATATGAAAGGCGTAGAGCCTGTAAAGCTATTCGATCCGTATATCCGGGTCGAAGCGGAGACGATGGCCTGGAATGCGGGGATTGCTGTGCAGCCGCTCAAGACGGACGACACGGATCACGCGCCTGTGAAGCTGGCGGTAACCGGTATTGAAGATGGAGATTGGATGGCGGTTGCCAATGTGGACTTTGGCAGCGGGGCAACCTCGTTTCAGGCAGGAGTGTCGAGCGCAGAGGAAGGCGGCAGCATTGAGCTGCATCTGGACAGTCCGGAAGGCAAGCTGATCGGGGTGCTTGAAGTACCTTCGACGGGCGGCGGGAGCAATTGGGCCGGGGCGGAAACGGCAGTAGTCGGAGCCGAAGGCGTTCACGATCTCTATTTTGTGTTTAAAGGAAAGCCGAACCAAACGTTATTTGATCTCGACTACTGGCAGTTTGGTCAATGAAGGGAAAGCGGTGATTAACAGCTTTAATCAGCTTTCACCGTTCTGCTGTACAAATGGCATCAGGAACCTTACATGAAAGGTGGCTGGCTGCGCTGTGCTGCACTTTTGCAGGAGAATTCTCTATTCACAGCCCCTATAGCCGTTTTGGTTTGATTCCACTGCATGAACTGCAGCAGAACGGCTAACCGTCTCTAGTTCTTGCTAATCTGATGTATTGAATGCAGTAGAATGGCGCAGCTTCCCTAGCCTGCCGACACGGCGGGCCGCACCGAAGCTGCGATGCTGCTATATCCATTGTTTGAAAACTATAATGGTAGAAAAAACTGCGCCTTCCATGATGGCGCAGTTTTTTTCTTACACTCGAATTCTAGTTCGTCGTTTCTTTATAAATTCTGTAGTTCCCGCTTAATCCAAGCAAGCTGAAAAAGTAAAGGCAATTGTCGTAATAGCGGCGAACGCCCCTGCGAAGCGGGGTATTCCAGAACAGGCGGACGAAATGGCCGGCATCGGGGCCGTCTGCGGCCAGCGAGGCCATGGCATTCGTTGCCAGAAGCCCGATCGGATGCAGGGACGGCTCCTCAAACGGCTGGCCGTCAATCGTATACCGCCGGTAATCGGACACTTCAATATGTCGGAAAAAGTGCTGGAGACGATTCGACTGCCCGACCTGCCACGGGTCCTCACGGAACCATTCCCAGTCCAAACCAATGTTTGCGGCTACCCGGTAAGCGTCGCTGAAGAAATGCCGGTAATCACCGTGGCGCTGAGGTTCTGCCGGCGTTCCGTCGTAATTCGCATATTCGGGAGAGAGTCCGGTTGGCATGCGGTATGCAGATAAGCCCGGCTGGCCGCGGCGGCGTCCCTCCAGAACGGACGGTCCTGCTCGTCCGCCTGCAAGGCGAACAAGTCGTAGAAATGAGGAAGATGATAGGACGGATCGCTAAACGGGGATTCCGGTATAAATTTAATCAGTTTCGTTGCCGGATCCCACATCGGATCGCCGTCGCCTTGCTCGCCCTTGTGCACGCAGGCGCGCAGGATGATCCTCGCCTGCTCGGAATAATTGTACGGCTCGGCGCCGTCTCCCCACCGGTTGGAGGCGAAGAAAAGCGCCATCGCAAAAAATTCCTCCCCATCGGGGGCAGGCCCTTGGGAAATGCGGGTGCCGTCAGGCTTGCAGTGCCAGGCAAAGTAATGCCGGTAACGGCCTTCCGTATGCTGCATGAAGGTTTTGGAGAAATTCCAGAGCCGGTCGAACACGTCCTTCTCGTTCATTTGAACGGCCATCATCATGCCATACGACATGCCTTCCGTCCGAACGTCGCTATTGCCGGTGTCGAGAATATAGCCCATATCGTCGCCGAGCGGATAGTAGATTCGTACATCCGGATCTCCATCGAACAAATCGGACCATGCCTGTTCAAGCTTTTCGCTGACCGCTTCTTCCGTATAGCCCAGCTCTTTGAACACGTTTCGGTATTCTCCCGTATAAAAAGCACCTTGTTTTGCACTTGTCATTTCAATGAACCTCCAATGCTAGTGAATTCGCTTTCATCATATCATCAATGGCATTTAAGGAAATACAGTATTTGCTCGAAAAAATATAGTTTTTTTCATTCTTACGCTAGGAGGGGGGCCTTAATCTATCGTTTCTAGGGTGAACAAACAAGAAACGAACGGGTACTGTTTGCCAAATGAAAGCGCTAAAATTGAAAAGGATACAGTTGATTCGGCGCTTTGGACGCTTGAAGAACGGAGGGATAGCCATGCCGGAGTTGGCAGAGAGAGTAATAGAAGACGACAGCAAACCGATACTGAAGGCGACCGGTCTGAAGAAGGTGTTCGGCAAAGGCCATGCAGCCGTTACCGCTTTGTCGGACGTTCATCTGGAAATACCGGCCGGTTCGATGGTGGCGCTTAAGGGAAGATCCGGCTCCGGCAAGACGACTCTTCTAAATCTGCTCAGCGCGCTTGACGAGCCGACCGAAGGACAGGTGATTTTCCGCGGAAGGGAAATCACGGGCATGCCGGGCAAGGAACGCAATGCGCTGCGGCGTAAGGAGATCGGCCTGGTGTTTCAGTCATTTGGCCTGATCCCGCTTATGTCCGCTTACGAGAACGTGGAGTTCGGGCTGCGCGTCGCGGGAACGCCGGTGAAAGGCAACCGGGCCGCCGCCGAACGCGCGCTGGAGCAGGTCGGCATGCGGGAGAGGATGAAGCACCGGCCGGCGGAGCTGTCCGGCGGCGAACAGCAGCGTGTGGCAATTGCCCGCGCCATCGCTCATGAGCCCGTGCTGCTCATCGCCGATGAACCGACGGCGGAGCTCGACAGCAGGATGGGGCTGCAGGTCATGCGCGTATTCCGCGAGCTTGTGACCCGATCCGGTATGACGGTTATTCTGACGACGCACGATCCTGGCATTATGGAGCTTGTCGATCATGTTATTGCATTGGAGGATGGAAAAATTGTTTCGCATACGACCAACGGTTAAAGGAAGGAAGTCAGGATTTCCCGGTGTGAGACGAGCAGCCGCAGCGCTCGCCTTAACGATGGCGCTCTCCGGATGCAGCCTGCTCCCGGCCGAGCACGAAGCGCTTCAGCCGCCGCTCGTACAGCCGGCTCGGGAGCAATTGGACATTGTGGAGGCGGGCCTCGGGAGCATTCAGACTTCGCTTAAAGGAACGGCCCATTTTGTATCCGCAAGCGCTGAAAATCTTTCATTTAAGGATTCGGGCGGACGCCTGAAGTCCATCAACGTTACGGTCGGCCAAGAGGTGAAGGCGGGTGACCTGTTGGCCGAATTGGAGATGGGGGATCTCCAGCTTCAGACCGGCCTGCAGAGGCTTAATGTGGAGCGTGCGCAGCTGCTGTATAAGCAGGCGCGCGATGCCGGCGCAAGCGCGACCGATCTGCGCTTGAAGGAAATCGACCTCGAACGGGAGACGATGTCGCTTGAGGCGATGGAGAGCCGGCTTCAGAAATCGCGGCTGTACGCTACCATTTCGGGGACGGTGACCTTTGTCGAGACGTTGAACGCAGGCGACCCGATCAATGCCTATCAAGCGGTTGTGTCCATAGCGGATACTTCCCGTATGCGGTTAACGTATGTGGCCGCCGAGACGAAGGAGCTGCAGGCCGTACAGGCCGGTATGCCGGTCAGCCTGAAATATAAAGGAAAGGCGTATACGGGCAAGGTGCTGCAGTCGCCATCCGACGTGCCTGCCGCAGCAGACAACGCAAAGGCCGAACGCAATGCGGTGACGATTTATATGAGCATGGACAATGAGCCGGATGGCATCCATATCGGAAACAGCGCCGAGCTTACGATCGAGCTTCAGAAACGCGAGAATGTTATTGTGCTGCCGCGTTCGGCAATCCGTTCTTATATGGGCCGCAGCTACGTGCAGGTTGCCGACGGCGAACGCCGCAAGGAGGTTGACGTTGAGCTGGGATTGGTTACGCCGACCGAGGCGGAGATCGTCAAGGGACTTGAGAAAGGCCAGCAGGTCATTCTGAACAATTAACGAACAATGAATGCCCGGTTTGGCCGGGTGCATGGATGGGGTGTATGTATGGCCTTATGGACGATGATTCTGCGCAAGATGGCAAATAACAAGTGGCTGCAGCTCAATTTATGGATCGGCCTTACCGTATGTGTGGCTTTATTCAGCTCCATGCCGCTGTATTCCGAAGCCATCCTGCAGCGGACATTGCTCAAAGAGCTTCAGTCGGTTCAGCATCAAGACGGCGTGTTTCCCGGTTTTGTCCGGATCATCACAAGCGTCTCCGCTGAAAAGCAGGACGAGAAAACGATTGAGGCGATCAGGAAGGCAGACCGGTTCGTCCGCTCGATTCCGGAACGGACGGGGCTCGAAGCGTTGTCGTTCTACCAGCAGCGCTCTACACAGCGGATGAAGGTATATGGAGCCGACGCTTCAGAGCAGGAGAGGCAGTCCCAGAAGGCGGCCGGCAGCATCAAGTCACTCTCCGGAATGGGGAATCGGGTGAAGCTGATCGACGGCCGGATGCCGGTTGACCGAACGGACGATGTCATGGAGGCGCTGGTCACGCAAAAATTTCTGATCGCCGTGAAACGGGATATCGGCGAAGAGCTGATTGCGGAGTCGCCGGACAAGGAGACCAGGTTTCGCATCATACCGGTCGGGATCATGGAGACGGATCCGGTCGCCGATCCGTATTTACCGTTTCTGACTAATGAAGACAGTGATGGCTTTCTTATTCCGTATGAGCAGTTCGAACGCGAATTTACGGAGGGCGGCAGGACGAGGCTGTCTAATCTGGAATGGCGCTTCGCTCTCGATTATGAACAGCTGTCCGTCGACGCGATCGACGGTTTCGTACAGGCCGATAAAGATATTCGGCGGTACTTCCGCGGGAGAATTGGAGTCGAGGAGATCCAAATTCCGGCTGCCCCGACCGTATCTGCGTATCAGGGCAAACAGGAGAAGCTCGACTTGATGATGCTGTCGTTATATTCGCCGGTCATGCTGATGCTGGCTTTTTACCTTTATATGGCTGCCAATCTGATTATTGAGCGGCAAAAGACGGAAATTTCCGTGCTTCGCAGCCGCGGGGCCAGCCGATTGCAGATTATGACGGCCTATACGCTTGAAAGTCTGTTTCTCGGGCTCAGCGCGCTGGCGGTCGGGCCGTTCCTCGGACTTTCTTTCACAAAGGTGCTCGGCGCATCAAACGGATTTTTGGAGTTCGTTCAAAGGTCGGCGCTTGAGGTCAGCCTGACAAGCGGAGCGTACAAAGTGTCTGCAGTGGCGGTGGCCGCAGCCATCATCCTTATTTTGATACCGGCATTTATGGCGACGCGTGTCAGCATTGTAAGCCACAAGCAGCAGAATGCGCGGCTGAACAAGCCGACATTATGGCATAAAACCGGACTTGATCTGATTCTGGTCGGCGTGTCGGTCTATCTGCTTTACAATTTCAATAAGAGACAAGATGATCTGCAGCGGCTGGGGCTCGATTCGGACGCCCTGCAGCTCGACCCGATGCTGTTCCTTATGCCCTCGCTGTTCGCGCTTGGCGGAGGCTTGCTGCTGCTGCGGATTTATCCCTGGTTCATCAGGCTCGTTTATTTGGCCGGCCGCAAATGGTGGTCGCCTGCGCTTTATAATACGCTTGTTCAAATAAGCCGATCATCCGGTCAGTACCAGACGATCAAGCTGTTTTTGATTATGACCGTAGCGACGGGACTCTTCAGCGCAAATGCGGCGAGGACGATCAACGACAACATGGAAAGCAAGATCCGATACGCGGTCGGTGCCGATATGGCGATTTCGACTCGCTGGGAAAGCGATGCTCCGCCGCCCGTAAACGGGTCTTCAGCGCCGCAGGAACAGGCCGGTCAAGGAGTAACCGATACGAGGCGCGTCCAATATACCGAGCCGCCGTTCCTTCCGTTCGAAGAGCTTGAAGGCGTCGATGCATCCGCAAAGGTATTCAGGAAACAAAATGCGCGGTTCGTGACGGCAGGCAGCGGCACGAGCGGCACGGCTGAGCTGATGGGTATCGATACGATGGATTTCGGCAAGACGGCCTGGATGAAGGACGGACTGCTCGATCATCCGATCAACGGCTATTTGAACCTGATCGCGCCGGATCCGAAGGCGGTTCTAATCTCCCGTTCGCTAGCGGAAAAAGCGAAAGCGAAGCCGGGCGATTACATCCGTATTTCATGGGACGGCCTCGACCAGGCGCAGTTCATCGTGTACGGCATCATCGATTACTGGCCGAGCTGGAATCCGCTGCCTGGCGGAGATAATGGAGAGGCCGAGGCTCCCCATCTGATCGTCGGCCATCTGGGGACGATTCAGAACAGGCTGGCGGTCGAACCGTATGAGGTATGGCTGAAGTTGAAGGACGGCGCAGCCAGTCAGTCCATCTACGACCAGCTGGCGGAGAAAAATTTGCGGATTACCGGCCTTCTCGATGCCACACAGGAGCTGATCGAGTCCAAGAACGATCCGTTCCGGCTGGCGGTTAACGGCGTCATGACGCTTGGGTTCGTCATTTCGATGCTGATCAGCTTCTTCGGATTTCTGCTTTTCTGGGTGCTGACCTTATCCGGAAGGACGCTCCAATACGGCGTGCTGCGGGCAATGGGCATTCCGTTCCCGCAAATTATCGGCATGCTGGTCAGCGAACAGCTTTTCACCTCCGGGGCAGCCGTTATTCTCGGCGTCGTCATTGGCAACCTGGTCAGCGATTTGTTCGTGCCGCTGTTTGAAATATCTTTTGCGACTGCGGATCAAGTGCCGCCGTTCGAGATTGTCCATCGGCTTGGCGATTACTTGCAGCTGTATGGGATTGTCGGTTTTACGCTGACGACCGGACTGCTTATACTTGGATACCGCTTATCGCGGATCCGGATTGCGCAAGCGCTGAAGCTGGGAGAGGAGTAACGATGATTCAATGCGAAGGACTCGTTAAAATTTATAAAATGGCGGATCTCGAGGTATTCGCCTTACAGGGACTTGATTTGCAGGTTGAGGACGGGGAGTTGATGGCGATTATCGGCAATTCCGGCAGCGGCAAGTCGACCCTGCTTAATATGCTTGGCGGCCTCGACAAGCCTTCGGCCGGCAAGCTCCTCGTAGACGGCAAAGATTTGCTGAAGTTCGGGGAAAAGGAGCTGGTCGCCTACAAACGCGATACGGTCGGCTTCGTCTGGCAGAACAACGCCCGAAACCTGATTCCTTACTTGACAGCCCTTGCCAATGTGGAGCTCCCCATGCTGCTGCGCGGCAAACGCCGGCGGGCCCGCGCTATGGAGCTGCTGGAAGCGGTAGGCTTAGGCCATCGCATAAACAATAAGCTTAGCGAGCTGTCCGGCGGGGAGCAGCAGCGGGTGGCGATCGCCATCGCGCTCGCGAATGAACCGAAGCTGCTGCTCGCCGACGAGCCGACGGGATCGCTCGATACGAGTACGTCGAATCAGGTGCTGGATTTGTTCCGGACGCTGAACCGGACCGTCGGCATTACGATCGTTATCGTCACCCATGATCCGCTGCTGGCCCGAAAGGTGGACCGGGTCGTCCAAATCCGGGACGGCAAAACCTCGGCGGAAATGATACGAAAAATTTCGTACGCCGAAGAGATGGCCATGCTGGATGCGGAAAGCATAGCACGAGAGGCCGAGAGCCACCTGGAATACGCCGTGCTGGACAAAGCGGGACGTCTGCAGATTCCTTCCGGCTTTCTTGACGCAGACGGCTTTAAGGACAACAACAAAGTCCGAGTGGAGATGGAGGATGGCCGTATTGTCCTCTACCCGTCAGAAGGGTTAAAGACGGGATAACCGTATCGGCCGGAGTGGCTGCCGTCTCTTCAGCCCGCTTTTTAAGTCAGCTAGAGAAAACAGGAGCGCATCAACATTTCCGGATGGCCAAAGCTTGCCATGCAGCTTCCCCGAAAGGGGAGTTTGATATGGAATATTGTCTAAGGAGAGGTGTTGTTCACAAAATGAAAGGCATGTATCGAATGATGGCAGCCGGCTTGGCTGTCATCCTGATGCTGACCGTTATAACGGTCGGCCCCATGGCGGAGCGTACGAGCGCGGAGGACGCGTCTTCCGTACAGACAGCGGCAAATGCGGACTCATCCGGCGACTTCGAGAGAATCGCCACCGATTTCGAGGACGGGACTGTGCAAGGCTGGCGTGGCCGGGGAGGCAACGAGGTGCTGACGGCGGTCGGCGAGGCAGCTCATACGGGTTCTTACGGCTTGCAGGTTACAGGCAGGACGCAGGGCTGGAACGGACCAAAGCTTGATGTAACTTCTTTTATGCAAGTCGGCAAAACCTACGGCATATCCGCTTGGGTTCGTCTGCCGGCAGGCGCGAACGCATCTGCCGTTTCCATGCTTATAGAGCGGACGACGGACGGCCAGCCATACTATGAGTCCGTGACGTCCAAGTCTGCGTCGGCAGACGGATGGGTGAAGCTGTCGGGCCAGTATACGCTGGAGAATCCCGTTTCAAACGCGGGCGTATACCTGGAATCGTTCGACAACCCTACGCTTTCCTTCTATGTGGACGATTTTCTAATCGAGCGCGTGCCGGACCCTGTTCCAATCGAGATCCAGCACGACATTCCGAATCTGAAGGATGTATTTGCCGACGAATTTCTGCTTGGCTCGGCCTTGCTTGTGAACGAAATCGAAGATCCTGATGGTCCGGATGCGCAGCTGCTCAAAAAGCACTTTAACAGCTTGACGGCCGGCAACGAACTGAAATGGGACGCGACCGAGCCTAGGGAAGGCCAGTTCGACTTTACCCGTGCGGATAAAATCGTTGGTTTCGCCGAGGAAAACGGTCTTTCCTCCCGCGGTCATACGCTGATCTGGCATTCCCAGACACCGAATTGGGTGTTCTACGACGGGCAGGGCAATCTGGCAAGCAAGGAATTACTGTTCGCGAGAATGAAGCGGCATATCGATGAGGTCGTTGGACGTTACAAAGGAAAAATTTACGCTTGGGATGTCGTGAACGAGGTAATCGAGCCTGGAGACCGCCAGCCGAACGGCTTGCGGAACAGCCTCTGGTACCAGATCGCGGGCGAAGAATTCATCGAGAAGGCGTTCGAATACGCGCATGCGGCGGATCCCGATGCGGAGCTGTTCATTAACGACTATAACACGCATATTCCGGACAAGCGGCAATTTTTGTACGATTTAATCAAGCGGTTACAGGCGAAGGGCATCCCGGTGCACGGCATCGGCCATCAGACGCATATCGGCATCGAATATCCGGCTGTACAGGAGCTTGACGATATGATCGAAGCGTTCCGGGATCTCGGCATCGAGCAGCAAATTACCGAGCTGGACATGAGTGTATATACAAACGATTCGCAATCCTATGAAACGTTCCCTCTTGACTTGCAGATTAAACAAGCTAATCGTTACAGAGCTATATTCGACGTGTTCAAAAAGCATGCCGATCAAATTACAGCCGTTATTTTCTGGGGCAAGGACGATTGGAACACCTGGCTTCGAACCTTCCCGGTCGCACGCAACAACTGGCCGCTTCTGTTCGATGAAAGGCTTCAGGCGAAATATGCCTACTGGGCTCTTGTGGACCCGATCAAGGTGCCGGTCGAGACGAAATCGGCGAAGGCCGCCGAAGGCAGCGTAAAGGCCGACGGCAATCCGGACATGGCATGGAATTGGGCGAAGCAAGTATCCGTCCAGAAGGCTGGCGAGACCGCAGCGAGCTATAAAACGCTATGGAAAGCAGGTCTTCTGCATGTCTGGGTCGATGTGCCGGATACGACAGTGAACGGCAATGATGCGGTCGAAATCTATATCGACGGAAATAACGGTAAAACGGCTGCGTACGAGTCGGACGATAAGAAGTATACCTTCCGCCGCAGCGGGGCGAATCCGCATCAGCCGGCCCGGTACCAATCAGTCAAGACCGAAGCCGGCTACCGGATCGAAGCGTCGATTCCAGTGGACGATGCGGCGCTCGGCAAGACGATCGGCTTTGATGTGCGCATTGTCGACCGCTCAGGAGATGCCGAAGCAAAGACGTCATGGAACGATATCCATAACGGTCAGGATACGGATACTTCCCGGTTCGGCGTGCTGACGCTCGTCGAAGGCCCCCGCACCGCAAAAGCGGTAAAAGGAACGCCTGTCATCGACGGCAATAGGGATACCGTATGGAACGATGCGCAGGAGCTGGCCGCTGACCGCTGGGTCATTGGAACATCCGGATCGACTGCCAAGGTACGGACGCTCTGGGATGGCGGCAGCTTGTACGTATTCGCCGAGGTGACCGACTCGCTGCTGACGAAGCGCAGCCCGAATGTATGGGAGCAGGATTCGGTCGAAATCTTCCTGGACCAGAACCATGCAAGAACGGACGTTTACGATCCGGACGACGGGCAGTTCCGGATCAATTTCGATAACGAAAAATCCGTCAGCCCGGACTCGTCAACGGCTAAATTGATTTCCGCTGCGAAGCGTACGGCTGACGGCTACGTGATCGAAGCGTCCATCGCCTGGACGGGCACGCCGCCGAAGGACGGCAGCCTGATCGGCTTTGACGTCCAGGTTAACAACGATGAGAACGATGACGGGGTACGCGACAGCGTCGCCATCTGGAACGATACGTCGGGTTTATCGTGGATGAATATGACCGGGATCGGGGTATTGGAGCTTGTTCCAAGTCATTGAACAGACGCGATAGAAGACATAAACAGAGGCTGACCCCAAAGAGGGAAGATCGCCGGAAACATGGATATTAACATGAAATAAAGCGGTACGGGGTTTTCCTGTACCGCCATTTCTCTATTTTAATCTCGATTGTTTCTTGCTGCATGCTAAGTATGGGATGAGTGTGTTTTGGAGTAACTGGATTTTATGCGTCTATTTATAGCAATCGGCGGCGGGTGGCGAAATAACTGGATTTTCTACAATTATTTTTCGGCTTTGCGGCGAAACTCGGGATTAGTAAGGATTTAACTACACAAAATCCAGTTATAACTCCGAGATGACGAAAAGCGGTGAAAATAACTGGAGAAAATCCATTTCATGCGTATCCCCGGCGCGAAGGTCCCTAGGCATGAACATCACCGTTATCCATTAAGGATTACGCCGTAATCGAGATCCTCTTTCTGTATTCGTTAGCGCTTACACCGGTGTACGACTTGAATTTTTTGTAGAACCAATCCATTTCGGTGTATCCGACTTCGCCGGCAATTTCATAAATTTTCATATCGGTATGCTCGAGCAAATGCTTTGCTTTCTCCATACGCTGCTGGAGCAGATATTCGAGGAAGGTCATGTTTTCATGAATCTTGAATTTTTGCCCCAGATAAGAGCAATTGAAGTGAAGGATATGGGAGATTTGTTTCAACGTAATGTTCTGATGCAGAGCTTCCTCCACATACTCCTTCACTTTATCGATCACGTTGGCCACAGATGAAGAGTCTCTTTCAGATACAGATAGAGCCGGCATTTTATAATTCGCTGAAGGCACGGACACAAGAGCCCGCTTTACGGTCAGCAAGCTTGTCCTTAAATCATCGGCCGACAAGGGATTGGGCAAGTAGTCGCTCACTTGATAGGACATCGCCTTTCTGGCAAGCTGAAAGTCGTTGCTGCCGCCGATAAGGATAATCGGTATGCCGCTTTTACTCCGGAGCTTCCCGCACAGCTCCATACCCTCGTCGTGCGCGCCAAACATATCGATCACGATTAGTGAATATGGCTGCTCGGCAAGCAGCGACATGGCGTCTGCGGAACCGCGCGCACAAGCATCCAAAGCAAACCCCAGATCTTTCCAATCCAGCTCATACGGTGTCTTTTCGCCCGAATGACGATTTAATTCAACAAACAGTACCCTATACACAATGTATACCCCCCACCTGCATTCATTACATGCCGGTTCCCCTCATGCTGCAAAAAGATTACGCTTTCATTATGTAAAAATCGCATTTGATTAACAATGTGCTTTTCTTTATTTCGCTAGCAGATGTTTACTTCTTGTCTTTTTTTGCGGCTGCGGAGTCGAAACAGGGACGCACAACCTATCATTTGACAGGTGGAAAATCTCGTTTTCGGCAGGTTGTTGATGAATAATGTAAGCGCTAAACTTTGGTTGTGTTCACAATTCATGAGGGGGATTCAGCATGCGGATTCGTAAAATGATGGTTCTGTTATTCGCGTTAGTTTTTGTACTATCGGCTTGCAGCGGAGGCTCAAACGGCGGCTCGAACACCGGGGCAAATAGCGGAGCCAATACCGGCGCAAACAACGGCGCGGGCAACGGCACAGCCGAGACACCGGACAACGCGGCCGGCAACAACGAAGAGGAAGCATACAGCACGCCGGAGATGGATTTCGATCTTGGCGGCAAAACGATCAAAATCGTATCGTGGTGGGATATGACGATTCCGGAAGACAATCCGGACAACATTCAGCGCAAAAAAAATCTGGATGCTCTCATGGCGAAGCATAACTTCAAAGTCGAATATGTCGCGATCGACTACGGCGAGTATCAGGAGAAGGTGACGGCTTCCTTGCTGGCGGGCGAGCCGATCGGCGATATCGTCCGTATGGGCAAAACGTATACGGTTCCTACGCTTGTGAAGCAGGACCTGCTGTGGCCAATCGACGAGTATACGAAAAATCCCGTCGCTTTCAACCAGAAGGTCACGAATGAATATTACACGTACGAGGGCAGAGGTTACGGGTTCAGCGAAGGTCACGCGAATCTGGTCCAAGGCGTGTTCTACAACCGTACGCTTTTGAATCAACTTGGCTTGAAATCGCTTCAAGATTATGTGAACGAAGACAACTGGAATTGGGATTCGTTTATTCAAGCAGCCAAGGAAGCCAACAAAGACACGAATAATGACGGCAAGCTGGATACTTGGGGACTTGCGAATTCATCGCTCATCGATCATGCCCTGTATTCCAACAATACGGGCCTGACCAAAGGGGATAAGCAAAATCTCGAGGATCCTGCTACGACCGAGGCGCTGAATTTCGTTTCCCGTCTGGCGACCGAGCAAATTGCAAGACCGACGGAAGGCGGCGACTGGACGGAGCCCGGCCAATTTTTCCGTCAAGGCAACACGCTTATGTATGCGGGAGCTCTGTGGGAGCTTGGCGGCATCCAGACGGATATGCCGGACTATGAGATCGGTTTCGTTCCGTTCCCTAAGGGACCGAATGCGACGACTTACCATTCCGCCGAGGCGCTGTTCCAGGCTTTGACGATTCCAAAAGCGGTAGAAAATCCGGAGCAGCTTATGTACATCTGGGAAAAAATCAACGACATCGATTCCGTCTATGATTATCCGGACCAAGGCTTCTATGAGACTTTGTTCACGAATGAAGATGACATTAATAACGCCAAGATGGTAGCGCCTAACATGCTGGTTCTCGATCACAATACATTTCCGAATCTGAAGTTTTATGATTTCGTAGGCGAGCTGAACAGCGGGGTTTCGGTATCCACCGTCGTCGAGAAGTATAAGCCGGTGTTCCAGGCCGCGATTGACGAAGTGTACGGAGGCTCGTAACCAAAGGTTGACGGACAGTCCCCATTCGGAATTTTCTGAAATGGGGACTGTTACTGGATATCAATAACTTCTTGAAGCAGGAGGGGAGAAACGTTGAACATCAGAAAGAAGAACTACGTGATAATCATCCTGGTTCTCGCCGTATTTTTTTTGTCCATTTGGGCGTTCTACCCTTCGAATTCGGCAGGCAGCGGGCAAGTCCAGGCGATGACCGATTTTGAAGCGATTACGGAATCGACCGCAGAAGGCAGCTATGACAATTATTTGAAAGCTCATTCGACTGCGAATCGTCCGGACGAGATCATCCGGATCGAGGGAGAGGATTATGCCGAAACCGAAGGGGATGGTTTTGAAGTCGCAGAACAGCTTTACGGGCTGGACGGAAAAGCCGTCATGACGCCGGAGTCGGGGACCATTGGCTGGGACGTTCAAATCGATCAGCCTGGTCTGTACAACGTAAGAGTTCATTATTACCCGTTAGAAGGGAAGAGCTCGGCCATCGAAAGGCAGTTTTCTATTAATCAGGAGATCCCGTTTAAAGGCGCCGATATTATTTTGTTCGACCGTGTTTGGGGAGATCGCGATGAGGAAATCAGGAGAGACGATAGAGGCAACGATCTGCGTCCGAGACAGGTAGAGAAGCCGGCATGGCAAGTCGCGGCTTTCATTGACCGGTATGGTTATTACGATGAGCCGTATTCCTTCTATTTCGACAAAGGCACACAAAAGCTATCTTTGACAGCGTTAAGGGAACCGATGGCCATTGACTATATTGAGCTGTACCAGAGTCAGCATTTAAAAACTTATGAGGAATTGAAGAGCGAATATGAAGCCGAAGGTGTAAAGCCTGTAAAGGACCAATCCATTGTCATTCAAGCGGAGGCTGCAACTCTCAAGTCTTCTCCGACTTTATATCCGGTGTCCGACAGGTCCAGCCCGACGGTTATTCCATACGATGTATCCAAGATCAGAATGAACACGATCGGAGGGCTGAACTGGAAGCTGCCCGGGCAGTGGATCGAGTGGGAATTCGAGGCGGCGGAGGACGGTCTGTATCAAATCGCTTTAAAACAAAAGCAGAACCAGCTTCGCGGCGTCTATGCGACGCGGAGTTTAATGATCGACGGCCAATATCCGTTCGAGGAAATGAAACGAATCCGTTTTAACTTTGCAAGGGAATGGCAGATGAACGTGCTGGGCGGCGATGAACCTTATTTGTATCATTTGACCAAAGGCACCCACCGGATTCGCATGATGGTTTCCCTCGGCGAAATCGCGCCTTTGCTTCAGACGGTCGAGTCGAGCGTGCTGCAGCTGAACGAGATGTACCGGAAAATATTGATGATTACGTCAAATTCGCCCGATCCGTTTCGCGATTATCAATTGGAGAAGCGGATTCCCGACATGACAAAGGTTTTCTCCGAACAAGCCGAAACGATCCAAAAAGTCGCGGACTATCTGGAGCAGGCGACAGGCGAGCGAAGCGACAAGGTAGCCGTTCTTCACTCCATGGTCCGCCAGCTGAAGGATATGGTGGAGTATCCGGAGACGGTAGCGAAGCGCCTCGATGCGTTCAAGGTGAATGTCGGAGGACTGGGAACGTGGATTTTAACCGTAAGGGAACAGCCGCTTACGCTTGACTATCTTGTTGTTTCTTCACCGGACCGGAAGCTTCCGAGAGCGGAGGCCACCCTTCTGGAAGAGGTCGGTCACGAGCTTGGCTCCTATGCGGCTTCTTATACGGAGGATTATGACAGCATCGGCAACACCGGAGAAAAAAACCGTTCGGTCACCGTCTGGGTGACGACCGGCCGCGATCAGGCGCAAGTGCTGAAGAGCTTGATTGACGATTCCTTTACACCGGAGACGGATATTTCCGTCAAGCTGCGGCTCGTTCCGGGCAACATTCTGCTCCCGGCAACGCTAGCCGGCGAAGGCCCGGATGTGGCCATGCAGATCGGCGAGGACATTCCCGTGAACTATGCCATGAGGGGCGCTGCCGCCGACTTGACGCAATTCGCGGATTACGGTGAAGTCGCTTCCCGCTTCCGCGACAGCGGACTTACGCCTTACAAGTATGACGAGGGAGTGTACGCCCTTCCGGAGCAGCAAACGTTCCCGATGCTGTTCTACCGCAAGGATATTCTGAAGGAGCTGAATTTAACCCCGCCCAAAACATGGCAGGACATTTATAACATGATTTCGGTTTTGCAAAAGCACAATATGGAGTTTTATTTGCCGCTTGAAGCGACGAATGCGAGCCTGGTTCCGAATGCAACATTCTCGATGCTGCTTTATCAGAACGGCGGCGAATTTTATCGGGACGACGATAAGAAAAGCGCGCTCGATTCCGAAATTTCAATGGATGCCTTCAAAAAATGGACGCAATTTTATACCAGCTACAAATTCCCGCTGCAGGCCGACTTCCCGAACCGGTTCAGAACCGGCGAGATGCCGATCGGCATTGCCGACTATACGACGTATAACATGCTGACGGTGATGGCTCCGGAAATTAAGGGTTTATGGGACTTCACCATCGTTCCGGGCACGAAGCAGGCGGACGGCACGGTCAAAAATGAAGTGGCGAGCCACACGACCGCGGCCATGATGCTTGAGAATTCGGCCGATAAAGAGTCGGCTTGGGAATTTATGAAATGGTGGACGGAAAAGGATACCCAAATTTCCTACGGGCGCGAGATGGAAGGACTGATGGGCGAGGCGGCGCGGTACCCTACGGCAAATATTGAAGCGCTGAAGGAATTGCCTTGGCCGGTCAAGGACTACAACAATCTGGAAAGCCAGTGGCAGTGGGTCAAAGGCATTCCGCAAGTTCCCGGCGGTTATTTCACGGGCAGACATCTGGACAATGCCTTCAGGAAAGTCGTGAACGCAAGCGAGAATCCCCGCGAAGCTTTCTCTGATTACATCCTCTATATTAACGATGAGATCGAGATCAAGCGGAAAGAATTTAATTTACCGTATTAGTAAGGGGGTGGACGCCGATGCAAGCAGAAACAACCGCACCAGCCATTAAGGGCTCCATTCTTCCGGGGAAGAAATCCCGATTGGCTTATGTGATGGGCGAGCTGAAACGAAACAAGCATTATTATATTTTGATGAGTCCTTACATGCTTATTTTCTTTATGTTTACCGTCATTCCGGTAGTCTTCTCGTTAGGACTAAGCTTCTTCTATTTTAATATGCTGGAATTTCCGCGGTTTGTCGGCTGGCAGAACTACTCAAGACTGTTTCTGAACGACGATATCTTTATGATTGCGTTAAAAAACACCTTTATGTTCGCGGTCATTACCGGCCCGGTCAGCTACATCGCCTGCTTCGTATTTGCCTGGATTATCAACGAGCTTGCGCCTAAGGTCCGGGCGTTCATGACGCTGATTTTTTACGCGCCGGCGATTTCGGGAAACGTGTTTTTCATTTGGCTGATCGTATTTTCCGGTGACAGATACGGGTATTTGAACGGCTTCCTGATGAAAACCGGGTTTATATTGGAGCCGATTCAATGGCTGCTCGACGAGAAATATATTTTAACCATCGTCATGATCGTTCAGCTTTGGCTGAGTCTCGGAACCAGCTTCCTGGCCTTTATCGCCGGCCTTCAGACGATCGACCGGTCGCTGATTGAAGCTGGGGCGGTAGACGGCATCAAAAACCGCTGGCAGGAGCTATGGTTCATTACGCTGCCTTCCATGAGGCCGCAGCTTTTGTTCGGCGCCGTCATGCAAATTACCGGATCGTTTGCGGTAGCCGATATTTCGATTGCGCTGGCGGGCTTCCCGAGCGTTAACTATGCTGCGCATACGGTGGTAACGCATCTGATGGACTTCGGCACGATCCGCTTCGAGATGGGCTATGCGTCGGCTATTGCGACAGTGCTCTTCGGCATCATGATCGGAACCAACATGCTGACGCAAAAAGCATTAAGAAAGGTAGGTGAGTGACGTTGGTCATGAAAATGATGGCGGCCTTTCGAACGCCAAAAAAGCTCAATCGCTCCTTCACCGTCAGCTTTTTGCTGTTCGCGCTCCTTGCCTTATTCGGTTCGTTTATGGCTTTGCCGTTAATTTATGCGGTGAACAATGCTTTTAAGCCGCTCGACGAATTGTTCATTTTCCCGCCGAGGTTTTTCGTGAACAATCCGACCCTGGATAACTTTTACGACCTGGTGGCTTTGATGGGGAATTCCTGGGTGCCGCTTTCGCGTTATATCGCCAATACGCTGCTGATTACGGTTGTCGGGACAGCCGGGCATATTTTATTGGCGTCGGCGGCGGCTTATCCGCTGGCCAAATACCGGTTTCTGGGCTCGAAAACGCTGTTTTCCATCGTCGTTCTGTCCCTGATGTTTTCTGGGCACGTAACAGCTATCCCCAATTACATGGTGATGTCGTGGCTCGGCTGGATTAACACGCATGCATCCATTATCGTGCCGTCGCTGGCGTTTCCGCTCGGGCTGTTTCTGATGAAGCAATTTATGGAGCAGCTCCCGGACGCCTTGCTCGAAGCGGCCAAGATCGACGGAGCGAACGAATACCGGATTTACTGGAGCATTGTCATGCCAAACGTGAAGCCTGCATGGTTAACGCTGATGATCCTGCAATTTCCGATGCTGTGGGGAACCGACGGAGGCAGCTTTATCTACAGCGAAAATCTCAAGACGCTTCACTATGCACTCGGTCAGATTACGCTAGGGGGAATTGCCAGAGCAGGGGTTGGGGCGGCAGTCGCGCTGATCTTGATGATTGTTCCCATATCGCTCTTTATCATCTCCCAGAGCAGCGTCATTCAGACGATGGCGACTTCCGGGATGAAGGAATAGAAGGGAGCCGTACACGATGTTTAGAAGATTGCAAAACATGAAAGCTCACCTCCTGGTGTCGCTCTGCTGTCTGATAGGCGTAAGCGCGGGCGGAACGCTGGTCCATGCGGAAGACGGTGCCTCTTCCTATAATTATTCGTTCTGGGGAGATACCGTCGCTTCCCCTGCAGCCTATCAGGCAACGGATTTGTTAAGCGGCCCCGACCTTGGGATTGGCCCCTTAAAGGAGCCAAGCGATATTCATGTTACGCCTGACCATCAGATCTATGTACTGGACTCCGGCAACAACCGGATTGTCGTTCTGGACGAGGAGCTGAGGCCGGTCGCCACGATCGCTTCGTTTGAGAGGGACGGGAAGGCGGACACGTTCCTGAATCCGCAAGGCCTGTTCGTAACGGAGGACAAGCAGGTGCTGGTTGCCGATACAGGCAACAAAAGGGTCGTTCACCTCGACCGGAATTTCAAATTGGTGAAAATCGTTGAAGCGCCGGAATCCGAGCTGCTGAAGGAGAATTTTGTGTTTCAGCCCGTCCGCGTCATTATGGATAAGGCGCAGCGGATTTATGTGATGGCAACCGGCGTATTCGACGGTTTCATGGAATTTAACGCGGACGGAGCGTTTACATCCTTTATCGGCGCTAACCGTGTTTTTATCGACCCGGTCGAGTACTTCTGGAAGCGGCTGTCGACGAAGGCGCAGCGAAGCCAGATGGTCATGTTCACGCCGACGGAGTTCACTAACCTTGATATGGATGACGAAGGGTTCATTTACGCTACGAACGGCGATTCCTTCGGCAATAACATTAAAAAGCTGAATGCGCAGGGCAACGATATTTTACGGAGAACCGGCTATTTCAATCCGCAAGGCGACATTCGTTTTTCGATCGATCTTGGCCCGTCCCGGCTTATCGATATCGATGTTGCAGACAGCGAAATGTACTCCGTGCTGGATTCCAAGCGGGGAAGGATTTTCACCTACAGCGGAGACGGTCACTTCATGTATGTTTTTGGCGGGCTGGGCAACCAATTGGGCGAATTCAAAACACCGGCGGCGATCGAGCGGGTTGGAGACGATTTCCTTGTCCTTGATAAAGCGCTCGGAGAGATTACGGTATTCCGGACGACGGAGTACGGCCGCACGCTCAACGAAGCGGTCAGAAGCTATTACAGAGGCGAGGAAGAGAAGGCTTTTCAATTGTTTAATCAGACGATTAACAGGAACGCGAATCTTGAATTCGCTTATGCAGGCATCGGCAAGGCATTGCTCAGGCAAGGGGACTACGCCGAGGCGATGAAGCATTTTAAACGCAGCATGGATCAAAAAAATTATTCAAAGGCGTTTCTGCTCTACCGCAAGCAGGTGCTCAGGGAGCACTTCGCCACGATCATGACTCTTATCGTCATCCTTGCAGCCGGCGCCCTGGCGGTAAGAAAGTACCGGAAAACGATGGGAAGAAAAAGGGGTGTTTCTATTGAATAAAGAGCTGGTCAAATACCCGTTAAATCTCATCGTCCATCCTTTTAACGGCTACTGGGACCTGAAATATGACCGCAGTCAGAAGCTCAATCTGATCATTTCGTTTGCCATCCTGTTTTTGCTGGCTTTAACCAATATTTTAGGCACTCAATACAGCGGCTTTGTCGTGAATTTGTTTAATCCGGATTACATGAACAGCTTCATGGAAATCGTGTATGTAGTCGTGCCGGTCTTGTTCTGGTGCGTAGCCAACTGGTCGCTCACGACGCTGATGGACGGGGAAGGAAAATTTGCCGAAATCTTCACTTCCACCTGCTTTGCCTTAATCCCGCTCGTTGTGATCAATTTCCCTTGGATCTGGCTAAGCAACGTCATTTCCATGCAGGAGTCCGCTTTTTATTATTTTTCGAACAGCTTAGCCGTCGCCTGGTCGATCTTCCTGCTGTTTGTCGGCAATATGACGGTGCATCAATTTTCGCCGTCCAAAACGATCGGGACTATCATTCTGACGGTTGTTGCGATGGGCTTTATGGCTTTTATCGGTTTATTGTTTTTCAGCCTGGTCCAGCAAATCATATCCTTCGTTTACATTATCTATCAGGAATTAGTGATGAGGAACTAGGAAAGGGGGAGAGAGATGAGCGTACCTCATAAATACGTTTCGTTGATCGCAGGTTTAATGGCCGTGCTGCTTATTGCCGGATGCGCCGATGGAAGCAAGACCATTCAACCGGCTGACGGCGAAGAGCTTGCCGAGGCTTTTAGTCAAGGAAAGGCTTTGAACGTTTCCTTCACGGATGCCCGTTTGGCCGGCATGAAAGGGATCACTGAGAATAACAGCCTTCGATTGTTCGTTGACGAGCAGACGGGCTCGGTTGCCGTTATTCATAAGCAAAGCGGGGAAATATGGCACAGCAATCCGCCTGAACGGGATACGGATCCGTTAGCCGCAGGGGTTAACAAAGGTGTATTATCTTCTCAATTAAAGCTCGATTTTTACAATTTGTTCGGTCAGCTAAATGCGGTCAATTCCTATTCGGACAGCGTCGTTCACAAGCAAGTGAAATTCGAGGAAATGCCAAACGGCGTAAAGGTGTCTTATCAGTTCGGAACGAGCGCCAAAACGATGGACGACATGCCGATGAAGATCGGCAAAGCCCGTTTTGAACAAAATGTGCTGAGCAAATTGGATAATACGGGGAAACGTGCCTTAAAAATCGCCTATACCGAGGACAAAGAAAATTCGGTTTATGTAAGAAACGACGGCGCGCTGAAGGGAATACAGCTTGAGAGGGCGCTCAAGGCGTTCGAGGACGCAGGCTATACCGAGGAGGATCTGGTCGCGGATATCGCCGAAAACAATCTGGATCAGACGAAGCCGGAGCCGCGGATTTTCCAGGC
The DNA here is from genome assembly GCF_020169515.1 of Paenibacillus vietnamensis. Classification (GTDB taxonomy): domain Bacteria; phylum Bacillota; class Bacilli; order Paenibacillales; family Paenibacillaceae; genus Pristimantibacillus; species Pristimantibacillus vietnamensis. The sequence continues at coordinate 111,615 of NZ_JAHMHW010000001.1, forward strand.
CTCGATTGAATATGTGCTGGATGGGGACAGCCTCGTTGCCAAGGTTCCGGTATCCGGCATCCGTTATCCCGAGGAATACCCTGTGAACACGATTTCGCTCCTGAGCTTCTTTGGAGCCGGCGGAACGGATGCGAAGGGCTCGATTCTTGTACCGGACGGTTCGGGAGCGCTTATACACTTTAACAATGGAAAAACCAAATATCCGGCCTATCAGCAGCAGGTATACGGAACGGATCTGACGATGGAAACGGCCGAAAATGCGGTAAGAACGCAAGAGGCCAGGCTGCCGGTATTCGGTATCATTCGCGAGGGCGGCGCGTTTCTCGGCATTATTGAGGAAGGGGAAGCCGTTGCGACTATCAACGCCGATGTCAGCGGAAGGCTGAACAGCTACAACTACGTCTACCCTAGCTTTACCGTATTGAACAAGGGCGATTTAAGTCTGGATGCGAACGGACAGCAGCGCACGCTGCCGGCGTTCCAGGAAAATCCGATGAAAACCGACTTCACGGTCCGTTATGCTTTTCTGGGCGGCGAAGACGCTTCTTATCAAGGCTTGGCAAAGTACTATCAGCAATATTTGAAGCAAAACAACGGTCTTCCTCAGCACGAAGCTGTTAAAGATTCTGGGGATACCCCGTTTTATCTGCAGCTGATCGGAAGCATCAGCAGGAAGAAGCTGTTCGCGGGAGTTCCGTATCAGGCGCTTGAGCCGCTGACGACATTCAAGCAAGCGCAAAGCATTGTGACTCAAATGCAGCAGCGCGATATTAAGCAGATCAAGCTGAAGTATTCCGGCTGGTTTAATAACGGGTATGATCACGAGGTACCGGATAACCTGACGGTCGACCGGGAGATCGGAGGCGGCAAAGGCTTGCGAAGCTTTGCAGCGTTTGCGGGCAATCAGGGCATATCATTTTATCCCGACGTTGCCGTTCTGACCGCACTTTCAAGCTCGGGATTCGACGAGAAGAAGGAAGCTTCCCGGACGTTAAGAGAAGTTCCGGCAGCGCTTTATCCGATTGACCTGGCGATAAACAGGCGTGACAGAGACGCATCGCCGTCCTATGTCGTATCGCCAAGAACGGCAGGCAAATACGTCGATTCCGTGCTGAAGGACTTTGCCGGCTACCAGACCGGCGGCATTTCGCTGCGGGACCTGGCGGGTCAATTGAACAGCGACTTTCGCAAAAACAACCAAATCGACCGTGCGGAATCCCAGGGGATTTCCGTCCAATCGCTGAACAAGCTTCACGAAGCGGACCTCAAGCTGATGGCGGACGGAGGAAATGCCTATGCGCTTCCATTCCTGACGGACATTACGAACGCGCCGATGTCGAACAGCAAATTTAAAATCGAGGATGAGGAAATTCCTTTTTACCAAATGGTTGTTCGAGGGTTTATTGATTACACAGGGGCGCCATACAATCTTTCCACTTATACCAATGCGAAGCAGTATGTGCTTAAAAATCTGGAATACGGAGCGGGCGTGTACTTTGAGTGGATCTATGCTCCTAACCATAAGGTGAAAGATTCGGAGTATGACACTCTGTATGCCGTCAATTACGAACTGTGGATCGATCAGGCAGCCGAGATCTATAAGGAAGTGAACGACGTTCTGAAGCAGGTCCGGGGCGAGCGGATTGCCGGGCACGAGAAGCTGAGCGAAGGCGTGTTCAAAACGGTTTATGAGAACGGCTTGTACGTCATTGTGAATTACAACCGTTCGCAAGTGACGGCGGACGGCAAAACGATCGAAGCCGAGAGCTATATAACGGGTGGTGGACAATCATGAAATCCTTAACGAAGCTCGTCATGAAGCAAAGGACGTATGCGGAGCAGAAGGCGCTGTGGGGCTTTGCCTATGTGTTGCCTTGGCTGCTTGGATTTATATTTTTCTTCTTCATTCCGTTACTGACTTCGTTGCGGTACAGCTTCAGCTCCATTACCGCCAATGCGCAAGGCATCACGGTTTCATTCATCGGCTGGGCGAATTATTTGGAAGCTTTGACGGTTAACACAAGCTTTAATCGAACGCTGACGGAATCGATTGTGAATATGGTCGTTAACGTTCCGCTGATCGTCATATTCAGCTTGTTTCTGGCGGTGCTGCTGAACCAGAAGTTTATTGGCAGAGCCGTTGCCAGGTCTATCTTTTTCTTGCCGGTTATTCTGGCTTCGGGGATCATTATGACGCTCGAGAGCACCAGCCTGGTCCAGGCCGTTAATGAGCAAAATGCGGGCTCCGGCTTTATGAACGCTTTCGGAAGCTTTGAGCTGGCGAGAATGATGCTGCAGGCCGGCGTGAACGAAAACATCGTGCTTTATTTGACGGGGGCGGTAGATCGAATCTACCAGATCGTCAGCCAGTCCGGCGTCCAAATTCTGATTTTCCTTGCCGGCATTCAGACGATCTCCCCTCAGCTGTATGAAGCCTCCAAAATGGAGGGGGCTACCGGCTATGAAGCTTTCTGGAAAATTACGTTTCCGATGGTCAGCCCGCTTATTCTGGTTAACATGATCTATACGATTATCGATTCGTTCTCGCGAAATGCGCTGACGGACCTGATCCGCGAGACGGGCTTCAGCAAATTTAACTTTGGCCTCAGCTCGGCGATGGCATGGATTTACTTTCTCGCGATTACCGTCATTTTGCTGATCAGCACTTATTTTGTATCGAGAAAAGTCTTTTATCACGAATAGAAAGAGGGTGCAAGCGATGCCCGTTTCTCAATTGTTATCGTTAGAAAGCTGGAAGCGCTGGCTTTGGTCATTCGTCCGGCTGACGCTGATCGCAGGATTATCGTTCGTAATCTTGTACCCGATCCTTCAGAAAATCTCGACGGCCATTAAAGACAAAAAGGATCTCTATTCGCCGATCGTCGTATGGATTCCCGAGCATTATACGCTGGATAATTTCATGAACGCGATCCGGATTATGGATTATTGGGAAACGCTGGTCAATACCTTTCTGCTTTCGACGACGACCACGATTTTGACTGCGGTTTCCTGCGCGCTCGCCGGTTACGGATTTGCCCGGCTGAAATTCAAAGGAAGCAACCTGCTGTTTGCAGGCGTTATTTTGACGATACTCGTGCCGCCGACGACGATACTCATCCCGATTTATTTGAATCTGAAGGACTTCACCTTAATGGGGCTGATTCCTCTTCTTGCCGGAAAGCCGGTTAATTTGCTCAACTCTTACTGGCCGTTTATTCTCACGTCGCTGACGGCGAATTCGCTTAAAGCGGGACTGTATATTTTTATCTTCCGGCAATTTTTCAGAGGGATCCCAAAAGAGGTCGAGGAAGCGGCTTACATCGACGGCGCCGGGGTCGGGACTACGTTCACCCGCATCATGCTGCCGAACGCGGTGCCGGCCATCATTACGACGACGCTTTTCTCGTTCGTATGGCAGTGGAACGACAGCTTCTTTACGACGACTTATTTAACCTCGAGTAAAGTCATATCTACACAACTGTCGTCCTTGCCGTACAATCTGGCGATACAGCTCGAAGGCGGAGATGCGTCCAAAGCTGATCCGTTCTATATGAGTATGGTGCAGGATACGGGGATTTTGCTCGCGATTTTACCGCTCATTATTATTTATTTGTTCGTTCAGCGTTACTTTGTCGAAAGTATCGAGCGAACAGGCATCGTCGGTTAGACTTTGGAAGGGGAATGAAAGATGAATACGACGACGATTACAAATCCGATTATATGGGCGGACGTACCGGATCCCAGCGTCATCCGGGCAGGAACAACCTTCTACATGGTCAGTACAAGCATGCATTCGATGCCCGGCTGCCCGATTATGAAGTCGGAGAACCTGATGAATTGGGAGCTTGTGAGCTATGTATTCGATAAGTTAGAGGATAACGATGCGCACAATTTGCTGAACGGCAAAGGCATCTACAGCGCGGGATCATGGGCCGCGAGTTTGCGATATCATGACGGCCTGTTCTATGTGTGTTTTTCCAGTAACGATATGAAGCGGTTCTACGTCTACAGGACGGAAGATATCGAAAATGGAAAATGGGAGCGGTTCGTGATCGGGGGGCTGCAGCACGATCCGAGCATGCTGTTCGACGACGGACGCGTCTACGTGATTCACGGCAACGGCGACATTCGTATCACGGAGCTGACGGCAGACGCAACAGCCCTGAAGCCGGACGGCATCAATCAGCTGCTGCTAGAGACGGACAGGGACGGGATTATGCTGCGAGCCGAAGGCTGTCATGCTTACAAAATAAACGGCTACTATTATTTGTTCTTCATCGATTGGCCGCGCGTTGGCAATAAGCGCCGCAGACAGCTGTGCTACCGTTCGCGTCATCTGCTTGGCCCTTATGAGCACAAAATCGTGCTCGATGACCGGATGGATTACCGCAACAACGGTGTTGCGCAGGGCGGCATCTTCGATACGCCGGACGGCGATTGGTATGCCATGCTGTTCCAGGATCACGGAGCCGTCGGCCGCATTCCTTGCGTACTTCCGGTTGCATGGGAGGACGGTTGGCCGGTGTTCGGCGCCGAAGGAAAAGCGCCGAAGGCCTTTGAAGTAAGGCTGCCAGGCACGACGCCGAAGCCGCTTGTTATTAGCGACGAATTCGATTATAAAACGAATCGACTTGCGCTTAACTGGCAATGGAATCATAACCCGGACAACACAAAATGGTCGGTCACGGAGCGTCCGGGGCATTTGCGCCTAACGACATCGCATGTGACTCATAGCGTCGAATTTGCCCGCAATACGCTGACCCAGCGCACGGAAGGTCCGGCATGCGCCGGAACGACGGTTATGGAAATTTCCAATATGAAGCCGGGCGACCGTGCAGGGCTGGCGGCGCTGCAGTATGTATTCGGCTCGGTCTGCATTCAAGTCGAGGATGACGGCGGCCGGTACGTAGCGATGTGCGTGAACGGAAGAGCGGAAGGCGGCGAAGGCGAAATCGCAGTTGAGCGCTTCCGGTATGAGGGCGATCGGATTTATTTACAAATCGAGTTCCAATTCGATAACGGCGACCGGGAAGACATTGCCCGTTTCCGTTATTCCTCGGATGGCGAAGTCTGGCATTCGATCGGCGAGCCGCTGCATCTGCAATATAAGCTGGAGCATTTTATGGGCTACCGGTTCGGGCTTTACAATTATGCCACGAAGCAAACGGGCGGATATGCCGATTTCGACTACTTCCGTTATGAAAAGCTTGTCTGATGCCATATGTGATGCTGAGGAGAGTGTGCTGACAATGAATTACAAAAATCCGGTGATCAGCGGATTCCACCCGGACCCGAGCGTATGCCGGGCAGGAGACGACTATTACCTGGTAACCAGCTCCTTCGAGTATTTTCCCGGCGTTCCGCTCTTTCACAGCAAGGATCTTGTGAACTGGACGCAGCTTGGCCATGTCCTGACACGGCCTGAGCAGCTCGATCTAAGCCGCGCGCCAAGCTCCGGCGGCATATTCGCGCCGACGATCCGTGAGCATCAGGGAACGTTTTATATGGTGACCACGAACGTCACGGCCGGAGGCAATTTCTTCGTGCATACGAATGATCCGTGCGGGGAATGGTCCGACCCGTTCTTCGTCGACCATCCGGGCATCGATCCCGACCTGTTCTTCGATGAAGACGGTACGGTTTATTTCACATCGTCCGCTAACGGCGACAGCGGTCCCGGCATTTATCAGAGCCGGATCGACTTAAAGACGGGCAAACGGGTCACTGACGTAACCTTCCTGTGGTCAGGGACCGGCGGCCAGTACCCGGAGGCTCCGCATATTTACCGGATTGGCAAATGGTATTATTTGATGATGGCCGAAGGCGGCACCGAATATGGCCACATGGAGACGATAGCAAGGAGCGAGCGTCCGGACGGGCCGTTCGAGAGCTGCCCGCACAATCCGATTCTGACCCACCGCAGCCTGCTCAAGTCCATTCATGCGACCGGTCATGCCGATCTCGTCCAGACGCCGGACGGCGATTGGTGGGCCGTATTTTTGGGCATCCGGCCTCACGGCTATCCGAAGCGCCACCACATCGGCAGAGAAACGTTTCTTGCGCCTGTCACCTGGACGGAAGACGGCTGGCCGACGATCGGCGATAACGGTACCGTCAGCGAGACGATGCCGACAGGCAATCTTCCGCTGCAGCCCGCGGCGCCGCCTCCGTCTAAGGACGACTTTGACGGGGCGGCTCTCGCTCCGTGCTGGAATACGATGCGACGATCGGATCCGGAGCTGTGGTCGCTTGGCGAGAAGGAGAGCTGCCTGACGCTGCGCGGCAGCGAGACGACCTTGAATGAGATTGGAGCGCCTGCGTTTGTCGCGAGAAGACAGCAGCATTTTAATTGCGACGTGTCTGCACATATGATGTTTGAGCCTCAGCGGGACGGCGAAGAAGCCGGAATTGCGGTTTACATGAACGACCGCTTCCATTACGAGCTTGCGGTGACCCGTATCGCCGGCGAACGTAAGATTATTTTCCGGAGAAAAATCGGCAGCCTGCAGAAGATCGAGAATGAAGCCCCCTGGACTTCCGATTCGATCGTGCTGCACGTGAAAGCGGTCCGGGAACAGTATACGTTCGGGTTCTCAAACGGCATCGGAACGCCGTTCTGGTTCGGAAGCGGCGAGACATCGCTTCTCGCGACGGAAGTGGCGGGCGGCTTCACAGGCGTTATGTTCGCCCTGTACGCGACGGGCAACGGCGCCAAGTGCGAATCGCCGGCTCATTTTGACTGGTTTCAATATGAGGCTTTGGAATAGTCGTTAAAAGCTCTTCCCCGGATGAGGAAAAGTATAATTTGCTAGGTATATTCTATAATTAGACAGGTTGTTACCCATGCTTGGAAGCACTACACTTGGTATAAAGAAGAGCTATCGATAACTGCTTTAACCTTATAGCGAGGCATAGGAAGAGGAGGCTAACGAAGAAATGGTCAATTCCCGCTTTGATGAATCTGCTAGTCTGCATGATGCGTTCAAAGAGCATTTTTTGATAGGGGCGGCAGTAAATCCTACTACTCTGGTTACGCAGCGCGAGCTATTAGTGCATCATTTCAACAGTGTAACGGCCGAAAACGAAATGAAGTTCGAACGTCTGCATCCTGCCGAAGACAAGTATACGTTTGAGAATGCGGACCGCTTGATGGCGTTTGCGGATGAAAACGGAATGGCGGTCAGGGGCCACACGCTTGTCTGGCACAATCAAACGCCGGCTTGGGTGTTCGAGGACAGCTCCGGCGGCTCCGTCGACCGCGAAACGCTATTATCGCGGATGAAGTCCCATATTGAAACGGTAGTTACACGGTATAAGGGAAAGATTTATGCCTGGGATGTCGTGAACGAAGCGGTGTCCGACGCCGGCGGCGAGCTGCTGCGTCCGTCCAAGTGGCTCGACATCGCAGGCGAGGAATTTATTGCCAAAGCGTTTGAATATGCGCATGAAGCGGATCCGAATGCGCTGCTGTTTTATAACGACTATAACGAGTCCGTGCCCGAAAAAAGGGAAAAAATTTATGCTTTGGCAAAATCGTTGAAGGAAAAAGGCGTGCCGATTCACGGGATCGGGCTGCAGGCGCATTGGAATTTGGAGCGTCCGTCCATGGACGACATTCGCAATGCGATCGAAAGATACGCAAGCCTTGGCATGAAGCTGCATATTACGGAGCTGGATGTATCCGTATTTAAGCACGAGGACCGTCGTACCGATCTGCTGGCGCCGACGCCGGAGATGATTGTAAGGCAAACCGAGCGCTATCAGCAGTTTTTCCGGTTGTTTAAGGAATACAGCGAACATATTACGTCGGTGACCTTCTGGGGAGCGGCGGACGACTATACCTGGCTGGATAACTTTCCGGTGAGAGGAAGGAAAAATTGGCCGTTCCTTTTTGACAAGGAGCAAAATCCAAAGCCGTCCTATTGGGACGTGCTCGAAGTTGCGCGTTCATGAACGAAAGCCGGCAAACGAGTGATGATGCATTTGTAAGCGAGAAGGGTCATACTCAAATGGAAAAACTGTATAAACAGATCGTTGACTTCAACAACGAAACAACAGCAGCCATGGACGAAAAAAGTCCTTGGACTGCTGTTTCTGTTTTATGCAACGGATCTCTTTTTATTAGGCCGGGTCATCTTTGAAAAATTCGCCTTGGCGCAGGGCATCGACAAACTGCTGCAGCCACTCGTAATACTTCTTCGCATGCCGGAGCTTATGCAGATCCTGAAGCGCAAGCTTCCGTTCCTCGTCGGTAATATGTTCCTCCAGGATGAGATCAGTTAACTCGGGAAAAGCCTGATCGACAGCGTCAGTCATAACATCGATTTCACGCTGAAGCTTATGAGAGAAGAAGTGCTGAAACGCACGAAAAAAATCGGTTTCCGCGGCGTAAAGCTCTTTTCGATCCTGCTTTTCGTCAAGCTTGTTGACCATCCGGGATTCAACGAGCGATCTTACGGCGTAGCTCATATTGCTTTTGCTCATATTCATATGAGTTTTCATCTCGTCGAGTGTCATCGGCCGGTTCTCAAAGAACATAATGCCGTACAACTGACCTGACGAATGAGTGGCTCCATATAAATCCATTGTATCCGCTATGGCTTCGATCATATTTTTTCTGATGCGCAGCCGCCGTTCAGCGCTTTCCTCGCTTTGGGACACGGTTTGTTCACTCCCCTTACCTATATAGAACTCGATGCTTATGTTCAGTATTTTTTGAATCTATTTTTCTATTATAGCAAAAAGACGGCAATGAAGGCGATTTAAGATGTCAACATGCCTTTTACATAATATTTATGTTCGGTTTACAGTCATTTGACACTACACTTTTGAATTGAGTGTACAATATTTTTTGTACGATTCATGTTGGAGGTTATAAAGTGGGGAGGGAAATATGTAAATTAAATTCATTTTGAATAATAAATTTAAAAAAAGGGAGAACAGACTGTGAATATCAATTTTAAATGGAAACCGGTGGCGGCCATGCTGATCGTTACAGGCTTATTGGCAGGATGCGGTGCCGCAAAGCAGGAGGGATCGTCTCCAAGTGCAGTGGCCGGTAAGCCGGCCGAAATCAACGTATATTCGGCGATGGAAGAGGAACAGATCGAGACTTATCTCACTTCCTTCAAGTCTGAGTACCCGAATGTGAAGGTCAACATTGTTCGCGATTCAACAGGAATCATGACCGCGAAGCTGATTGCTGAGAAGGATAATCCTCAAGCTGATGTTATCTGGGGTTTGGCTGCAACGAGTCTGCTAATCATGGATGATCAGAAAATGTTGGAGCCCTACGCCCCAAAAGGGGTAGAGCGGGTACTGCCCGAGTTCAAGGATAAAGCGAATCCGCCGAAATGGGTTGGCATCGATATTTGGGAGACGGCGATCATCGTCAATAAGGCGGAGATGGAAAAACGCAAGCTGACGATTCCCCGGACTTACGAGGAGCTGGCAAAGCCGGAATACAAAGGCTTGATCGCGATGCCGCATCCGGCCTCCTCCGGCACCGGATATTTGACGGTCAACGCGCTCAATCAGCTCTACGGGAAGGAAAAGGCGTGGCAGTACATGGACAAGCTGCATGAAAACATGATGGTGTACACGCACTCCGGCTCTAAGCCTGCAAAGATGGCTGCATCCGGTGAAGCTGCGATTGGCATTTCTTATGGATATAGCGGGATTGTAGAGAAGAAAAAAGGAGCTCCGGTCGAAGTGATCTTCCCTAAGGAAGGCTCCGGCTGGGATATGGAAGCGAACGCTCTTGTGAAGAAAAGAGAAATCAAGCCGGAAGCGAAATTGTTCCTCGATTGGGCGATCAGCGACGAGCCGATGAAGGAATACAACAAAAATTACGCGATCTTGAGCATCAAGCAGGAGGGCGGTAAACCGCCCGAAGGATACAACCAAGATCCGGTATCCCAGCTGGCGAAGCTTGATTTGTATCAAGCTGCCCGCGATCGCGATGCCATCCTTGCGGAATGGGAGAAGAAATACGGATCCAAGGCGGAGCCAAAATAAAGGGGCAGTTGTTATGAAGCCAGGTTATCTATCGCTGCGAGGTATTGCCAAGCATTTCGGGAAGCAAACGGCGCTGCAGGACATTCATTTGGATATTAAAAAACACGAGTTCATTTGTCTCTTGGGACCAAGCGGCTGCGGCAAAACGACGCTGCTGCGTATCTTGGCGGGATTGGAAAAAGCAGACCGCGGAAAATTGGAGATTTCAGGAAAAGATATTACCGCCGTACCGGCAGGGAAACGAAACTTCGGCATGATGTTTCAATCGTATGCGCTATTTCCCAACCTATCGGTCGGAGAGAACATTGCTTACGGGCTGCGCAACCGCCTGTCCAAGTCTCAAATAGCCGACCGGGTGGAGGAATTGCTTGGATTGGTGGAGCTGGGCGAGCAGCGTCACAAAGTTCCTGCACAGTTGTCGGGAGGCCAGCAGCAGCGGGTCGCTCTCGCAAGGGCGCTGGCGTTCTCGCCGGATTGTCTGCTGCTCGATGAGCCGTTATCCGCGCTGGATGCCAAGGTTCGCGTCAAACTGCGGCGTGAAATTTGCCGTCTGCACCGTCAGTTCGGCATGACGACGATCATGGTGACGCACGATCAGGAGGAGGCGCTGACGATGGCCGACCGCATTGTGGTCATGAACAAGTCGCGTATTATTCAGGTCGGTACACCGAATGAAGTGTATGAAAATCCTAGAACACCGTTCGTCGCAGATTTTATCGGTGCCGTCAACTTTATCGGGATGGACAAAAATAAGCACGGGGGCGCTGCGCTTGCAATCCGTCCGGAGAATGTCCAGTTGGTACGCGAAGATCATGAGAAAGGAAAGCAAGGTGTCGTGCGGGAGCTAGAGTATCGGGGGGCTCATTATCGACTCGTTGCGGAGCTTCTGGGTATGAAGGATGCGCCGCTTCAGCAGTTCGTTGTCATCGATGTGCCGGCAGAATCAATGATTTCCTTAAAGATCAGGATGAACCAGAAGATTTTCTTCGCTTTCCCTCCCGAGCATGTGATTCAGTTTGACTCTACAGCCGATCTAGCAGCTGCTCAGTAAGGGACCAATGAATATGAACATCTGGTTAAAACGAATCAGGCCGAATGCCGGCTCCTGGAGTCAAAATATCGTTATGCTCACGATGACAGCAGCGCTGCTGATCGCGATCCTTCTACCGCTCGGGGAGCTTGTGATGAAGGCGGTCACCGACCAAGAAGGCGGGTTTGTCGGACTGGCCCACTTCGCCAACTATTTTTCGACGCCTGCCCTGGTTGCTTCGCTATGGAATTCCATCAAAGTATCGACGATGACGACATTTATTGCCGTGACGCTCGGCTTCGGGTTTGCCTATGCGTTGGAGAGAAGCGGAATCCAGGGGAAATGGTTTTTCAGGTCCGTTGCGCTGCTGCCGCTTTTCGCGCCATCCATGCTGCACGGACTTGCACTGATCTATTTGTTCGGCAATCAAGGGCTTATCTCGACCGGTTTCTTCGGATTGCTGCCTGAGCTTCGCATTCCGCTTTACGGACCGGTAGGTATTGTTTTCTCGGAAGTGCTATTTACGTTTCCGCAAGCGTACCTGATGTTGGCGGTTGCGCTTAAGAGCGCCGATTACCGGTTGTATGAAGCGGCGGAGTCGCTCGGCGCTTCCAAATGGCGTACGTTTTGGACGGTAACCGTCCCCGGCACGAAGTTCACGCTGATCAGTACCGTCTTCGTTTGTTTTGTTCTGACGTTTACGGATTTCGGCGCTCCGAAGGTCGTGGGAGGTCAGTATAACGTCCTTGCGACAGATTTGTACAAGCAGGTTATCGGTCAGCAAAATATGCAGATGGGTGCCGCCGTCGGTGTGCTGCTGCTTATTCCGGCCGTTGTTTCGTTCGTTGTCGACCGCATTTCCCAGCGCAAACAAAGCGGGTGGCTGAGTGCAAAATCGACGCCTTACCGGATAGAAGGGAATAGGCGGAGAGATGCTTTGTTCTATGCGCTTTGCTCCGCCGTGTCGGCGATCATTCTCGGAATTTTTCTCGTCGCAGTTTACGGATCCCTGGTGAAAGTATGGCCTTATAGCCTGTCTATTTCCTTCTCCCGCTATGAAGGATTATTCGAAGGTGCGGGACCGTTCGCGAACAGCCTGATCATTTCGTTAGGCACTGCCATAATCGGCACTTTGGCTACCTTTATGCTCGCGTATCTCATTGAGAAATCGCGCGCCTGTCCGGTTGTGCGTCATACCTCTTATTTTCTGTCCATGCTGCCGTTAGCTCTGCCGGGACTGGTGCTGGGTCTCATTTACGTTTTCTTTTTCAACAATCCGAATCAACCCTTGAACGGGCTTTACGGTACCGTCTGGATCGTCATTCTATGCAACATCGTGCATTTCTATTCGGTTTCCTTCCTGACCATGACTTCGTCGCTGAAGAAGCTGGACAGCGAATTTGAGGCTGCATCGGAATCGATGAACGTGCCTTGGTACCAGGCGCTGCTTCGGGTAACCGTGCCGCTTTCACTGCCGACGATTTTGGAAATATTCATTTACTTTTTCATCAACAGCATGGTGACGGTATCGGCGGTTATCTTCCTGTATGCGCCTGACTTGAAGCCTGCCTCGGTAGCTATCGTTAATTTGGAGGATTCGGGTGATATTGCTCCTGCGGCAGCAATGTCAACGATAATCATTCTGACAAATCTGTTGGTTAGAACGGTGATTATGGGTTTGTCCGGAAAGCTGCGTAAGAGAACGGAAGGGCTTCTGCTCCGGAAAGAAGGTTAGTATCAATATTAATACAGGAGAGATCGGAATGCCGGAATTGATCATCAACAAAATACGCTATCCTGTCAAAGGAATTTTATTCGACAAGGATGGTACGCTGCTGGATTTTATTCGTCTATGGGGCAGATGGAGCGAATCGATGCAAAGTCATTATGAAAATCTGCTTCCAGGCTGGAAAATCGGCTCCCTCCCGGAGCTGTGGGGAACGATTCACGACGATACAGGCCGCATTATCGATTATAAACGCAACGGCCCGCTTGCGATGGGGTCGACAGGTGACCTTCTTGCGATATTGGCCTTGCAGGGCTATCGACTCGGGCTTCCATGGGGCGAATCGATGCGGCTTGTCCGGGAAAGCAAGCAACTGGCTGACAAGGAGATGGAACGGGTTCGGCCTGCCTTTCCTTTGCCTGGTATGATTCCATTCCTGAAGCATTGCAGCGATCAAGGCCTCTCGATCGGCATCGTAACTGCTGATGAGACGCCTGAAGCGGTAAAGCATATGGAATGGATGGGCATCCGCCAATATTTCAAATCGATTATCGGCAACGACCAGGTGGAACGGGGCAAGCCTTATCCCGATATGGTCGAGAAGGCTTGTATGGAGCTTGGACTGGTACCGGCAGATGTGGCCGTTATCGGTGATACGAACAGCGATATGCAAATGGGGAATTCTGCCGGGGTTGCCGTGACAATAGGAATACTTCCCTCGGAGTCGGGGCTTGCCGGAGAATGTGTGCTGCAAGATGCGAAGGTGACGGTCTCCTCATACGCCCAGCTTAAGTTGGAGGAGACATTAAATGAAAGTTGAAAGCGGTTGGGGATGGATGTTTCTACTGCTTGCCATTCTGTTTGAATTATCCGGCACCACTTTCATGAAGCTGTCCGCTGGCTTCTCCAAGCTATGGCCGTCCGTATGGATGTTCGTATTATATGGATGCAGCTTTACTTTACTTAACTTTGCACTTTCTTACATGAATGTCGGCATCGCTTATGCGATTTGGTCGGGCGTCGGCATTGTTCTGATTACGGTGGTCGGATTTGTCCTGTTTAAGGAATCGATCAACCTGAATCAAGTGTTCTGGATGTCGCTCATCGTGATCGGCGTCATCGGTCTCAAAACGAGCGGCAGCGTTCATTAAAACAAGCAGATATTCACTGATCATCCATTCGAATAAGGTGCCGGATTTTGAACAGGCTCTTAAACTACTTAAAATACGGAGGTTTTCTGTCATGAAAAGAATTTTATCTTTTTCCCTCGTATTCATGATGATATTCGTTATGTTATCGAATACCGCAGGCGCAAAAACGGGTACAAACGCATCGGATGCCAATTTCGTCAAAATCGACAATATGCATCCGGTTTACGGTCAAACGATCACCGCCACTGTACCCATGAGTGATATTTCAACGGCCAAAAATCTAACATTTCAATGGCAAGTACAGGAATCACGTACAAGCGATCAATATAGGAATGTAAAATCGGGCGGCACATCCAAGAGCTACACCGTAACGTTAAATGATATTGGTAAAAAATTGCGCGTTGTAGTTGGTTTACCAGCAAATGGCGACAGTAAAACTTCATTGCCGACGAACGCAGTACTAAATGCCAACCCCCTTATTGCATCGATTAAATTTGATAATAATTTGAAGAACGATGCAAATCAAAAAGATTTGAAAGCAAATGGAAATTATAGTTATGTAGACGGTATATTACCTTTGACCAAAGCTCTGCATTTAGAAAGCGGAAACGGTAATTATGTCGGTACGACGAATAGCTTGAATTATGGTAAGGACAGTTTTACCGTATCCTTCTGGTATAAGGGCGACACGAACAATAATCAGGTTATATTATCAAACAAGGATTTTAGTAACGGCTCTAACGCAGGCTGGGCGATTTACACAAAAGCCAATTCGATCAACATGAATTTTGGATTCCCGACCGCAAAAGTAAAGAACATTTCCTTTGGGCGAAACACGTTTGATGCTTCCGATTGGCGTTACGTGACATTTGTTGTAGACAGAGATAAAATGCTCGCGTCGTTGTATATTGATGGTTACGAAATGGCTGAAACTTCACTGAGGCACGGGTCTTTAGATACGCCGAATCCATTAAATATAGGCAGCGACGGATTGGGCAGCCTCGGCGGTAATTCATTCGATATCGCTGATTTGATGATTTGGAAAGGCGTATTTAGCAGTGATGTGGTTCAAGCTAATTATAATAGTTACAATGGAAACAAAGTAGATCTGAACGCACTAAACGACGCCATATCAGATGCAAATTCTATCACAGATGGCGGTCTCGGCAACGGCTTCGGCAAAACCGATTTTGATTATTTGAAAAAGGTTTTGAATTATGAAAATACGGTTGCAGCAACGCAAAAAGTAAAATTTTATACGCAGGAAACTATCAATTATTACACACGTGAACTAAACAACGCCATATTCATCTATCAAAAAAGCAATAAAACATTAACCCCACCCGGTTTAAATGTAACGATTAACAGTGACACGGAAATCAGCAGTAATCCGGCAGCAATCGCGCGCGTGGAAGAAGATTTCAGAAAAGCCATGAGCGTATTCCCGCAGGCCGATGTCATGTTGATTCCCGGTGACGTTACCGGCGGTAACCAGGCCAGTGAATATGTGTGGATGGGTGAGCTTTCAAAAGTATACAACAAACTTCAAGACGAGGGCTTGTTTGACAATACCGAGTTATTAATGGTAAGAGGCAACCATGATATGGGCGGTTCCGAAAAATTAATACCGATCGGTTCGGCGGGTGCGTGGAACGAATCTACGAATTCTTACGATAACAATTTCTTTAACGATGCTTTTCGGGTCAAGGTGAAAGGATATAATATCGTAGGTTTTGACGCAAATTATAACAACCAAAATACAGTGGGAAAAACCCAAAATTTCCTCAACACAATCACAAAAGAAGAGGATTATGATCCAACAAAACCGATATTTGTCATGTCCCATTACCCTATAAGCGGAACTGTGTGGGCAGAGAGATGGAGCAGTGCGGGAAGTAATGCTGTAGGTAAATATATTGCCGACAATAATTTGTCGCAGGTGTTTTATATGTCAGGTCATACGCAATACGACCCGACCGACGAACGTTCTCTCCATCAAGGTTCGGCTACGTTTCTCGATTCCGGTGCGTCGTCCTATTCTAGTTATATTGATCCCGGTCCGTACGGCGGGTATATTGAAGGCGCGTATATCCAATATAAAACCACGCCTCGCATCGTGAATTTCTTAGAGGTTTACGGTCCGAAAATTATCATCAAACAGTATAATTTAAGTACAAATGAATTCGTAGGCATACCTCGTGTAGTAAACGCCGGCGAAGGCAAAAATGCCTTTACGTACAGCAGGAACGATATAAGAGAACTCATAGCTCCGCAGTTTGATGAGGGGATTACGCTCGATTCCATCAACAGCAATGAAGTTAATTTTACGTTGAAGCAAGCAGAAGATAATGTACGCGTTTTGGAATACAATGTTGAGCTGCTTAACAAGCTCACCGGGGATGTGGACAAATCGTTCAACAGCCTTTCGCTGCCGCTAGACAAACCATTCGATGTATACAGGCAGTATAAGATTACAGGTTTATTGCCGAAAACGCCATATTTACTCAGGGTATTCGCTGCGGATTCCATGTATAACCGTTCGTCGCAGGACATTGACATCATAACTGAGGGTGCGAAATTAAATAGTATTACTGCGCCTGCATCGGTATCTGCGAGCAACGGAACGGCCAAGACAGCGGAAGCACTTGGATTGCCCGCAATAGTAATTCTTGCAACCGATGGAGGAAATGTGGACGCAAACGTGAATTGGGATTTAAGCGGCGTCAGCTACGATCCGGCTATCAAGACGGTGCAGACCTTCTCGGTGCCAGGGACCGTAACCCTGCCTTCCGGAGTTGAAAACCCGAACAGCGTTCCATTGACAACAAGCATTAACGTAACTGTTCAAGCAATTGGAGCACCTGCCGGCCAAATAACGCTTGACAAATCCCAGTACAACAAAGGGGAAGCCATTACCCTATCCTATACCGGGGCAGCGTTAAACGGGAAAGATTGGGTCGGCATCTACAGAACCGGAGCTGTTCCTCCAGGTGCCGGTGCATCTTTGGTATGGAGTTATTTAAAGTCCGGATCCGGAAGAGTTAGTTTAAACAATGGACTGGCCCCTGGCACTTATGATGTACTCTTTTTGCTCAATGACGGTTATACGGTAGTGGATCGCAAGACATTCCATGTCGTTCAACCTGCGACGTAATAGAGCATAACAGAGCCCGCATCCATTCGATTCAACACGTTTGGAACCAGGATTGTTATGCAAGCCTGTGCCGTTTATGGTATAGGCTTGCATAGCAGCTTGGACAATTTACTAAAAGAGGTCCAGCAGCTATGTATGCAAAAACTTTCCTCTCCTTGTTCATCATCGTATTATTTTTGGGGACTGCCACAACTTCATTTGCACATAACGAAAGTATGGGTTACTCGGATTTATACGTGAAAGGGAACGAGATAAACTATCATCTATTTCTTGATCAACGAGATTTGCTTGGGCAATTCGATAGCAACAAGGATAATAACCTTGTGAACGAAGAGCTGCTCTCTCAAAAGGAAGGAATCGAATCGTTTTTACAGAAAGATCTTCGAATAGATGTGGATTCGAAACCCTTGGCGATGGACTTGCTTGCGATGAACATGGAAACAAAGGGTTCCACAAGAGGCGTAGTATTTCAATTAAGTTTATCCGCCGATGAAGCGATCGAGCAAATTAATATTCATTATAATCTGGTGTTTGAAGATGCGCCTTATCATACGAGTGTACTCATGGTTCATTCAGGGGAATTTTTTTATCAGGATATTCTTGATAGCAATAAAACAGAAATTCAGATCACCTTTCCTCAGTCTGAGTTTGCTCAGTCCGAGATTGGCTCCGTCTTATGGAAATACTTTGTACTTGGAATCGAACATATTTTAAGCGGCTATGATCATTTGCTATTTCTGTTATCCTTAGTATTAATCGCTTCTCGCTTCAAGGATGCGTTGAAAATCGTAACTGCTTTTACTATTGCCCATAGCATAACGTTGTTCCTGGTGGCGTCTGGCCGCATTCAAGTCGTCCCGTCTTGGGTAGAAGCTTTGATTGCTCTGACGATCTGTTATGTGGCCGTGGAAAATCTGTTTGTTCGAAAGGCGAAATGGCGGTGGATACTGACAGCCATATTTGGCCTGATTCACGGAATGGGCTTCGCCGGAGCATTGGCTGAAACGGGACTTCCAAAGAGCAATCTGCTTGGATCACTCTTGATGTTTAATCTAGGCGTGGAAGCGGGCCAGCTCATAATCCTATGCCTGCTGCTGCCCCTCTTGCTATGGCTGCGGAGGTTCCCTTGGTATCGTAAAATGATGATCTCAACGTCTTGCCTTATTTTTGTACTGGCATTTTATTGGCTGATACAAAGATTGCAATGAGGCCATTATCATAAGTTTTATTTGGAAAATGTCTCGCCGCGCTGGGATTATCCGCAAGGTGCAAGTATTCGAAAACGGTCAAGGCCGCTTGATGCTCGACACAGATAAAGACACGGTTAACGCGGACAGAAGCGCTTATACCGTGGCTTTATTTATGTCGTCCTGTTTTTATGCACGAATGTATTTTCCGCCGTCGGACCTTTTATTTCGAATCCATCCTTGATCTGTAAACAGAGTTAGTACTACCAATATGTCCGATGTTTATGTGGAATACGCAACTCCGCTAACTAAGGAAATCCTGCCTTTTCGAATATGTGGATCACGGACGGTTCCGGAAAGCTCATATTCGGAGGAGGATTCATTTGGTGGATTCGTGAGCCTGCGGCTTGGACTGTATGCGGCAGGAGACGGGACAGCTGAATGTTCCGGATTTCGATACGGCGTGACCGAATAGGAGCGCCAATTCACTTGCAAATCGTCTATATCCCAGACCTCTTGAATATATTTCGTAATAGGAATCAGTTGTAGACGAGGGAGGAGTCGGGCAAATGGAGGTTGATTCTACGGGCTCTATTATACTCAAACACAACACACCAAGAACGCAAACTGTTGACAACTTCATCGCTTTGATCCGTGAAACAAACGAGCTCCTTGAACAACAATCAGATCTGTCCCCAGCGAATCAGCTGGTTACGAATATCATTAGACGCCTATCCCTTCAATTGCGATCCCGCTACCTGCCGGAGGAGATTCAGGCCGTTCTAAGCAATGAGTATATTCGAAGGAATCAACGGAATTTGCAGGATAAGCTGTCGGAAGCCGAGTTTCTGGCAGAGCTAAGCGATTCTCGTCACCTTTCCTTTAAATCAGACGAATCCGTTTTGGATATCGTTACAAGACTGCCTAACTGGGACATTTACATGGCCCTGGTTAGCGAGGAGCTGTCCATACTTCGTCAGTTTATTGGACGGGATGATCAGCTTGCGAAGTCCCCGATTGTTTTTGTGGGCAGCGGGCCGCTGCCGCTAAGTCCCATTATTTTACATCTATTCGGTAATGTGGACGTTATTTGTCTGGAAATCGATTCGGCAGCCTATGAAGCATCATGCGTTTTGCTCGAGCGCTTGGGATTAAGCTCGAATGTGACCGTCTTGGTGGAGAATGGATCAGAGTTCGATTACAGCTCCTGCAACCGGATCTTTGTGGCTAGTCTCGTTCGAAATAAAACGGGGGTGCTTGAACGGATCAGCCGCACATCCCCCAATCCTCTGGTAGCTGTCCGCACAGCCGAGGGAATAAGGCAAATTATGTATGAAGCGATTGACGAGCTGCAGTTGAATAAGCAGGGATGGCGGATTTTGGCACGAACCCGGCCTGAAGAGAATCTGGTTATAAATTCGACTTTGTTTTTAGATCGTGCGATTGCTCCCGCCATGCCGGAATGACAAGATGTTAAATCGTGAGATGGAGTCGTCGTCGGCCGCTTTGTTCTTTCACGGCGGAGATGAGCGCACATCGGAGAAATCGCGTATATCGGGAATAAACGCCATCTCGATGGAGGTGGCGTTTTAGTTTTGTGCAGCGCATGAAGTCAGATCGTTGTTCCTATTATTTAGTTAAAGGCCGGGAACGCTCTTGTCCTAATTAATCAATTTCAATACGGAACACAACAGGATGCGGACTCCGGACAGAGGATGTCTTAATACGTAGCGCTTCACCCGTACGTTCCCAGGCCGGTTTCTCGTCGAAGCCGAGAACGGTCAAGTCTTTAATGATGGAGTGAAAATGAATCGATCCCTCTTTCAGCGAGCGGATTTGAACGATTCCGTTGTCCGGAAAAAGGAGCACAGCCGCATAGAGACAGCTTCCTTTGACCGTAAACCGGATGTCTTCGCTTGTGAACACCTTTTCTTTGCCGTCCGTGAATTGGCCTTCCTCGATTTTGGTAGGGCCTTCGCCGAATATGCGCCAAGGGGACGTGTCGTAGATTGCCTCTCCGTTGACTTTAAGCCAATCCCCGATCTGCAGCAGCACATGGCGGTCTTCGTCCGAAATCGTTCCATCCGCCTTCGGTCCGACATTGAGCAGCAAATTGCCGTTTTTGCTTACGATATCGATTAAGTCCCGAATAATTTCTACGGCCGGTTTGTAGACGTTGTTGACGGAATGAGACCATGAATTTCTAGCAATAGCCGTATCCGTTTGCCAGAAATACGGCTTCATCTCTGCGAACTGCCCGCGCTCTACGTCGGGAACGGCCGTTCCGAGCATGAAGGCGTCGTGTTTATAGTTAATGGCCGCCGGATAACCTAGCTCGGCTGCTTTGTTATAATAATAAGCCGCGAATTTCTTGAGATACGGCTTGAAAGCGGCGGTTTGAATCCACCAGTCGAAATAAAAGACGCGCGGCTGGTAGTTATCGACGAGTTCACAGCAGCGAACGAGCCAGTCCTCCAGGTATTGTTGGTCAGGAGGAGATCCGAACAGATCGTGATGGCCGGGTTCGGGCATCGCAGGCCAATAGAAATCTCCGCATTCCAGAGGCTCCTTCACATCGGAGTCGAATTGCTTGCCGTGAGACATGAAAAACCAATGCTCCGCGCGATGAGAGGATGTACAGAAGATGAGGCCGTTATTTTCAAACGAGGCTTTCATCTCTCCGAGAAGGTCGCGTTTTGGGCCCATCTCGTATGTGTTATAATGAGACACGGAGCTTCGGTACATCTGGAAGCCGTCATGATGCTCGGCAACGGGCATGACATAACGTGCGCCTGCCTGTTTGAACAGCACCGCCCATTCGTCGGCATCGAAGTATTCAGCTTTGAACATCGGTATGAAGTCCTTGTAACCGAAGTTTTTGTGCTCGCCGTACGTTGCAAGGTGATAATTGTATTCATCAGAGCCTTGAATATACATATTTCTAGAATACCATTCGCTGTAATGAGCCTGGATGGAATAAAGTCCCCAATGGATGAAAATACCGAACTTCGCGCCGCATAACCTTCAAAGGAGATCAGGCAATGGATCGAGAGGCGCTCCTTGCGGGCTACTTGTCTAATGTCGCAATCGATTTGATCACCGTCAATGTCAATAAGGTTGCGGCGGGTTGGAGAGACATCGACTACATTCCGGATTACAGTAAACTTTATTTCATCTGCGAGGGAGATGGATGGCTGAAGATCGGGGACACGGAATATCATCCGAAATCCGGAGAGCTGATCTTGATGCCGGAAGGCGTTAAACAGTCATATTCCTGCATCAATGATAATCTCTACTTCAAATATTGGTGTCACTTCAGTGCGAAAATCGGTGATATGAATTTGTTCAATTTACTGGAGCTGAACGATTATTCTGTAAAGGCCGATCCGGCATACATTGGTGACGTATTCGGCAGCATGGTTACTCACGCGACCTCAGGGACGGTATACGGCAAGCTGCTCGCGAAGAGCAAGCTGATGGAGCTGTTTGCTTATTTTTTCATGAACGCCGATTTGGAACGGATCTCCTATCACAACTTGCCGTACGTAGAGAAGCTTGCTCATGTTATTTCCTATATCGATGCGAACATCGAGAGAAACATGACGATCCAAGAACTCGCGGGCATCGCCTTCCTGCATCCCAATTATTTGATCCGATTATTCAAACAGCAGATAGGCTTACCCCCCATTCAATACATTACGGTCAAAAAAATTACGAAGGCGAAGGAGCTTTTGATAAGCACGCGGGGCTCGGTCGGCGAAATCGCTGAGCAGCTCGGCTTTAGCGATCTCTTCTATTTCTCCAAGCAGTTCAAGAAAAACGTAGGCATGAATCCAACCGAATTCAGAAAGCAGATGCTTACCAAGGAATAAACCGGTTAAAGTCATTCGACTGTGATCGGTTTATTTTCTATTTTTTGTACTTTTTCATTTATCCCGGCCTGTATTCTATAGTATGATAGTGTTATGAGTCTTTTTGTTAATCGAATTAGAAACTACTAACGATTATGATGGAGGAACATTCATGAGTTTTGATGTAAGAAACGCGATCCAGAGCGGTAAAACAGTACTTGGTATTGAGCTTGGCTCCACTCGAATTAAAGCGGTTCTCATCGGTGAAGATCATACGGCGATCGCATCCGGCAGCCATGACTGGGAAAATAGCTATGTGAACAATATTTGGACTTACAGCCTGGAGAATATTTGGAAGGGCATTCAAGACAGCTATCAAAAGATGGCTAACGATGTGAAGCAGCAATATGGAGTAGCTCTGCAAACCATTGGAGCGATCGGCTTCAGCGGCATGATGCACGGCTACATGGCATTCGATTCGGACGGAGAGCTTTTGGTCCCTTTCCGCACATGGAGAAACAATATAACCGAGCAGGCTTCCGAAACGCTGACGGAATTGTTTAACTATCATATTCCACAGCGCTGGAGTATTGCGCATCTGTATCAAGCGATCTTGAATCAGGAAGAGCATATTGCCAAGATTAGCTTCCAGACCACTTTGGCAGGATATATCCATTGGAAGCTGACCGGGCAAAAGGTTCTGGGTGTAGGCGAAGCGTCCGGCGTATTCCCGATCGATATCCATACGAAAAACTATAACGTTTCTATGATCAATCAATTCAACGAGCTGATTGCAGGCCGCAGCCTGCCTTGGAAGCTTGAGGATATTTTGCCTAACGTTCTGGGGGCGGGTGAAAACGCCGGCATTCTTACAGAAGAGGGAGCCAGGCTGCTCGACGTGACCGGCGAGCTGCAGGCCGGCATTCCGCTTTGTCCGCCGGAAGGCGATGCCGGAACCGGTATGGTCGCGACCAATAGCGTAGCAAAGCGCACCGGCAACGTCTCTGCAGGAACCTCCGTATTTGCCATGGTTGTCCTGGAGAAGGAATTATCCAAAGCTTATGGTGAAATCGACCTCGTGACAACGCCTACCGGCAGCCTTGTCGCCATGGCTCATTCGAACAACTGCTCTTCCGACTTGAACGCATGGATCGGTTTGTTTGATGAGTTTGGCAAGGCCATGGGTCTGGATGTGGACATGAACAAACTATATGGAACGTTATTTAATCTTGCTCTGCAGGGGGACCCGGATTGCGGCGGCTTGCTGGCGTATGGATATCTCTCGGGTGAACATATGACTCATTTCGAGGAAGGCCGTCCGCTCTTTGTACGTTCCTCCGACAGCAACTTTAACCTGGCTAACTTCATGCGTGTCCATTTGTTCACTGCACTCGGCGCACTGAAGATCGGCATGGATATTCTTCTTAAGCAAGAGGCAGTAAAGCTGGATGAAATTTTGGGCCACGGCGGCTTATTCAAGACAAAAGGAGTAGGACAAAGCATCATGGCTGCCGCTCTTAATGTTCCGGTTTCCGTTATGGAAACGGCTGGAGAGGGCGGAGCTTGGGGGATCGCCCTGCTTGCATCGTATATGATCAACAAGACGGACAATGAAACGCTGGAAGAATATTTGAACCAGAAAGTTTTTGCAGGACAAACCGGTGTGACGATTTCGCCGGAACCTAAGGATGTAGAAGGCTTTGAAGCCTTTATGAATCGTTACAAAAGCGGACTGGCTATCGAAAGAGCGGCCGTGGATTTCCTTAAGTAAACCGGTCATTGACCACAATGCGACGAACCGCTGCATTGTGGTTTTTTTCATCCTCTTCCGGCGTTCAGGGCTCAGGAATGGAAAAGCTGTTCTTTTCCTGAGCCGAAGGGAGAGAGGACCCTCATTCCGAGCCTTTACCGTCCGGTTGCTTGGACTGATGCTCCGTAAACACGGCCAAATAGCGGACTTCTTCCGAAAGCGGCACGACGGTATGCTCCTGCAAGGAGTTAAAATATAAGCTGTCTCCGCTGCTCAGCTCGTATTCCGTTCCTCCGACGCGGTATTTCATCCTGCCGGATAAGACATAAATGAATTCTTCTCCCTCGTGCGAAAAGGTGTGCTCGTTAATCTCCCCTTGCCGTGCGGTAAAAATATACGGCTGCATGATCTTGTTGTGCCGGGTGGAAGCAAAGGCGAAAAACGAATACCCTTTGTTCGTCTTGAGCCATTTATCGACATCCTCGTATTGCCCCGCAGTAACCATGACGGTATCGTTGCTGGACTGCTCCTCAAGCAGGTCGGACACCTTGACTCCAAGGGCGTTTGCGATTTTCATCAAGGTAGACACGGCCGGCATCGCGCCGCCGCTTTCGATTTTCGACAGCATGCTTTTGGTGAAGCCGCAAACGGCTGCTACTTCCTCCTGAGTCCTCTTTTGCTCTCTGCGTATGAGTCGAATTCGTCTTCCTAGGTCCATGGCTACCTCCTTCTATTCAGAGAATTGTACTTTTGTATAATATACTTCAACTTAGTTGAATAATCAAGAACCAAAGTTAAATGTCTGTTTAACCGTAATAATCTGCTCTAAAAATTTATCTGAAAAAGTTTTTAGAAAGCGGTTGCAGACGGATGGGGTATGGTGTATGATGATGGTAATTCAACTAGGTTGAAGAAATGTTGATTAAGTAAACCAAAACTACATCTAGTTGATTTGTTCATAAAGGAGGTTAGTTCCAGAGGAGGGGTAGTGTGCAGCGGAAAATCGGCATGATCGGCGCTATGGACACCAAGGGTACAGAATTTGCATTCCTGAAGCAGGAGATTGAACGCAGAGGCTTTGGCGTGTACGTATTCGATACGGGCGTTCTCGGAGAGCCGGGCGTGCAGCCTGACGTCAACCGCGATTGCATTGCGGCTGAAGGAGGCTTGACCATCGACGAATTGATCGCGCTGGGCGACAGGGGAAAGGCGATGAGGGTCATGGCGGCGGGAGCTGCCAAGGTCGTCTCGCAGGCCGCATCCCGCGGTGAAATTCAAGGCCTTATCGGCATGGGTGGCACCGCCGGTACGGCGGTCGCGAGCAGCGCGATGCGGTCGCTTCCGATCGGATTTCCGAAGCTGATCGTCTCCACCGTCGCTGCGGGCAATACCCGGGATTACGTCGGAACGAAGGATATCGTCATGCTTCCTGCCGTTGTAGACGTATCCGGAATCAACCGGATCAGCAGGGAAATTTTCACGCGGGCCGCCGGTGCGATCTGCGGCATGACGGAATCCGACGTCATCCCGGCGAGCGATAGGAAGATGATAGCCGCCAGCATGTTCGGCAATACGACCGCCTGCGTCGAACGGGCGAAGGGGCGGCTTGAAACCGACAATCTGGAGGTGCTCGTCTTTCACTGCACGGGCGTTGGCGGGCAGACGATGGAAAGTTTGGCTGACGCCGGCTTGCTTGGCGGCATTCTCGACATCACAACGACCGAATGGGCCGATGAGATTGCGGGCGGCGTGTTTGCGGCGGGAGCCGAAAGGGGAGACGCCGCGGCAAAACGCGGGATACCGCAAGTCATCGTTCCGGGCTGCGTGGATATGGTCAATTTCCACGCCAGGGCAACTGTGCCGGAACGTTACGCGGGGCGGAAGCTGTACGAGTGGAATCCGAATATTACGCTCATGCGCACAACGCCGGATGAGAACGCCCGGATCGGCCGGATTTTGGCGGAGAAGGCCAATGCCAGCTCGGGTCCGGCAGCATTTCTGCTTCCGCTTCGAGGGGTATCGATCCTCGACAGCCCCGGGCAGCCGTTCTGGGATCCGGCGGCCGACGAAGCCTGCTTCGAAGCGATAAGGAAGCATGTTAAAGGCCATATTCCTGTTTATGAAATGGATGTCAATATCAATGATCCGGTGTTTGCGGACCGGGCAGCCGACCTGCTCATGGAAATGATGGCTGGAATGCCGCAAGCGGAGAAATTGGCCTGATTAAATCTCATTCATTTTAGGAGGAGAACGGTATATGAAAACATTTAAAGTCGGACTTATCGGTGCAGGCGGCGTGACGGATTTGCATCTGGAGGGCTACAAAGGTCATGGGGACCGGATCGAGGTGGCGGCCATTTGCGATCCGAATGTGGAAATTCTCACCCGCAAGGCGGAGAAATACGGCATTCAGCAGCAATTTACCGATTTGAATGACTTTATTCAGAACAGCGGTGTCGACGTTGCGATCGTATGTACGCCGACCTCAATCCGCAAGCAGGTCGTGTATCCGCTGCTGGAAGCAGGGCTCCCGCTCTTTGTCGAGAAGCCGTTCTCCGATACACTGGCCGATGCGATTGAGATTACGAGAAAAGCTGAGCTGCTCGGCGTGCCGATTTCGGTCAATCAGAATTTCCGCCGTCATTTTACCTTCGATCTCGTGAAGGATATTGTGTCGAAGGACACCATCGGCAGCGTAACGTCGATCGTGTTCAACAATTTGTTTTTCCGCCAGGACAGCGGCTGGCGCCTGCAGTGTGAGCGGCATGCCTTGTCCGTTATGGGCATCCACTGGTTTGACGGTTTCCGTCAAATTCTTGGATCGGAGGCCGTTTCTGTCGCAAGCCTTATGCGATCCTCCTCGGCGATCGAATGTGCGGGCGAAACCGACGCTACCGTGCAGGTTGCCTTCGAGAACGGCGCAATCGCTACATATGTCCAAAGCTTCTCCTCCCCGTTCCCGAGAACGGAAATGATTGTCATCGGCGAGACGGGTACGCTGTACTGCACGCACCGCAGCGTTGAGCTTTACCGCCAAGGCGGCAAGGCGCCGGCGCAAGCCTGGGACAACGATGTTTCGCGCGAAACGGCAACGTACGAAGGCTTGAACCACCTGCTTACTTCGCTGGAAACGGGAGAAGCGGCCCCGAACAGCGCGCAGGATAATCTGAAAACGGTCGCCATGCTCGATGCGGCCTACCGGTCCGCTGTGGAGCAGCGTCCGATCCTGTTAAACCAGGGTGTGCTGGTATGAGCGTAAAATTTGCATTTTCTCGGCCGACCCAATCGGATGAGGAACGGGACCTTCTATTCAGAGGGTATCGTTCCGCCGGCTATGAAGGACTTCAGCTGAAGCACGGCCAGTACGCGCCTTATATCGGGGAGCCGGAGCGCTTCCTGGAGGAATGGGGGATGCTGCCGGGGGCAGCGTCGGCCCTAATCGCAGGCGGAGTTGTCGATGAGGAGAGCCGCGCGCGTCTTGATCCCTTGCTTGCCTTCGCCGAACGAATCGGTGCCGAGCGTATCGTATTCTGTCACGGCCTCTCCCGGAAACATGTTACGGCGGACGATATCCGCCGTTTCTCCGGCTTGTTGTCGGAGCTGGGCAAGGAGACGCAGCAGCGGGGAATTCAGCTGTCGCTTCATCACCATTACGATCAGCCCGTTATGTACCGCGAGGACTTTGATATCTTTTTCGATCGACTGCCGGAGAGGACCGTCGGCTTAACCGTCGATACGGCCCATTTGGTTAAATCAGGCATTACGGATATCGCTGAAATCGTGACCGGCTTCGCGCCTTACATCGACAACTTCCATATGAAGGACTTTGCGGACGGCGAGTGGCGGGTATTAGGAGAGGGCGGCATCGACTTTGAGCCTGTTTTCCGAGCCATGAACACGATCCGGTATGACGGTTGGGTATCGGCGGATGAGGAAAGCGGCGGCGGCATTCAGGAAGGGATGCGGCAGTGTTTTGATTTTATGAAGCAAGGCTTGCAAGAGGCTCGGGATAAAGCCGGCAGGAGGTGACGGACGGTGAACACCCATATCGCTAAACTGGGAAAAAAAACTCGCATGAGTGACAAACCGAAAACCGACAGGCTGTGGCTGGACATCAGACGCGACCGTTATCTTTATTTGCTGGCTTTGCCGGGGATCCTGTACTTTATTGTTTTTAAATATGTGCCGATGTGGGGCGTCGTCATTGCTTTCCAGGATTATTCGCCTTACCTCGGAATGCTTCAAAGCAAATGGGTGGGCTTCGAGCACTTCGTCCGGTTTTTCTCCAATCCCGACTTTATGATTCTGTTTCGCAACACAATGATGATCAGCCTCCTGAATTTGCTTTTTTTCTTCCCGCTGCCGATTGTGCTGTCTCTGCTGCTCAACGAAGTTACCCATCATGCGTTCAAGCGGACGATCCAATCCATCGTCTACCTGCCGCATTTCCTGTCGTGGGTCATTATCGTGGGCATCACGTTTCTGCTTCTGTCACAGTCCAGCGGCATCGTCAACATGATCCTTCAGTGGTTAGGCTTCTCGAGCTACGATTTTCTCACCAATAAGGATACCTTCTGGATGCTTCTTACGTTCCAAAATATATGGAAAGAGACCGGATGGGGAACGATCATTATCCTTGCCGCGATTACGGCGGTCGATCCGCAGCTGTACGAGGCGGCCAAAATCGACGGAGCAAGCCGCCTTCGTCAAACCTGGCACATTACGCTTCCGGCGATCCGAAATGTCATCATCGTGCTGCTGATTTTGCGGCTGGGCCATATAATGGACGTCGGCTTCGAGCAAATTTTCCTCATGATGAACGGGGCGGTAACCGATGTTGCGGACGTGTTCGAGACGTACGTTTATCGCAACGGCATTCAGAACGGCCAATTCAGCTACAGTACCGCGGTCGGCTTATTCAAATCTATCATCGGTCTCATTCTTGTCATTGCCGCCAATAAGCTGGCCAAGAAGCTTGGAGAGGAAGGCGTTTATTAACCGCCGGCGCATCGGAAAGGAGGGTCTTGTATGAAACAAAGCATAGGGAGCCGGCTGTTTCATGCAGCCAACTACGCGGTGCTTTCATTAATCGGCATCGTCACGTTGTTCCCGCTCTACTATGTGCTTGTCGTATCGTTCACCGATTCGCGCGAGTATGCGGAGAAAAACGGCTTTATTCTCTTCCCGACGAATTGGTCGACAGCGGCCTACGAATATTTGTTTTCCACCTCGGCTTTTGTCGATGCGGCGGCTGTGAGCACCTTTCTGGCGACGATTGGCACGGCTCTGAGTCTTATTGTTACGGCGGCCATCGCTTTCAGCTTATCCCGCAAGAGGCTGCGCGGCAGACAGTTCATCCTCGTTGCCGTCGTCCTTACGCTGCTTTTTAATCCGGGCATTATCCCGCCTTACCTCGTCGTCAAGGAGCTTGGACTGATCAACAGCGTCTGGTCGCTCATTATTCCCGTGTTGACCAGCGGATGGTATGTCATCCTGATGAAAAGCTTTTTCGACAACATCCCGGTTGAACTCGAGGAAGCGGCTATGATCGACGGCAGCTCGGACATCGGAACCTTCTTCCGCATCGTTCTTCCGCTGTCGCTGCCGGCTCTTGTGGCATTCGGTTTATTTTATGCGGTTGCCTACTGGAACACGTTTTTCTCGGCCGTTCTCTATATTAACGACTATGCGAAGGTTCCGCTTCAAATCGTGCTGCGCAATATGCTGGTCGACTCCTCGACATCTACGGGAGGAGCAGCCGCGGTAGAAATGGTATCGGAGCAGCAGATTCCGACGCAGACGATCAAAATGGCGGCCGTCGTCATTTCCACGCTGCCCATTGTTTGTCTCTATCCGTTTTTGCAAAAGCATTTCACGAAAGGAGTCATGCTCGGCTCCGTGAAAGGGTAAGCATCAGGGTGCCGGCATATCGCGATTCAAGCATTCGAACAAATCGGAGGGTCGACGATCATGGAAATTTTCCAAGCAAGGAAAAGAAAAAGCACCCTGGCTGCCATGGCGCTATTCGTTGCGCTCGGGTCGAGTCTGACGGCCTGCTCGGGCAATACAGGAAATACGAGCGGTTCTAAGGATGACGGCAATTCCGCCGGCAGCGGCGGCTCGGCCAAACAGGAAGCTCCGGTCACCATCAAGATCATGTCGGATTTTACCATTTCCCAGCCGCCGTCTGCAGATAATCCGGTCATCAAGGAATTTGAGAAGAAAACGAATACGAAGCTGGATATGACTTGGGTATCGGGGGCCAACTGGACCGACTACGTCGATCGGCTGAATGTGGTGCTGAGCTCCGGCGACCTGCCCGATCTTCTGAAGCTGAACGACGTCACCAATCCGCTGTTTCAGCAGATGGTCAAACAGGGCGTATTCTGGGATTTAACGCCGTATTTGAAATCGTATCCGAACCTGATGACGTATCCGGAGTCGGTATGGAACAATACGACGATCGACGGAAAAAATTATGTCGTTCCCGTAGCGCGGCCGCTGAATGGCTTCGTGTTCACCAACATCCGCAAGGACTGGCTCGACAAGCTTGGGCTTGAGGTGCCGAAGACCGTGGACGATTTCTACAATATGCTCAAAGCCTTCAAGGAACAGAAGCCCGACGGCAAAGAAGGCACGTACGGCTATACGATGCGCGGCCACGAGGTGCTGGATGGCGTATTCACCAACTCGAACGGGCGCTGGAAGGATGTCGGCGGCGAATTGATCGATGCCAACTTCGATCCCGGCATGCGCGAAGCTATTTTGTTCAAGCGGAAGCTGTATGAGGAAGGGCTCATTCCGCCTGACTTTTCGGTAATGAAGGACAGTCAGTTCTGGGATCTGGCCACGACAGGCAGAGCCGGCGCGACCGCGGAGACGATCGAAGCGCAGTTCCGCTGGACGTTCGACCAGTGGAAGCGTGACCCTAAGGTCGACTGGATGCCGATGTCCTCGCTTTCCTACAAAGACGGACCTTACGCGCCGGAGTACCGCGGCTATATCGGCGTACTCGCCATTCCGAAGAAGGTTTCGGAGGAGAAGCTTAAAAGAATTTTGTCCCTGCTGGACTTCGGGGCGTCGGAGGAAGGCGGTACCTTGTCCCTGTACGGCATCAAAGGCGTTCACTATAACGAGGAGAACGGCATGAAGGTGGCGACCGATCAGGCTGTGGCCGACAGCGTTGGCGTAGGCGCTTTCGGCAAGCTGTTTATGCGCTATGATCCTTACATGTATGCGTATGCGCCGGGCATGACGAAGGAAATTTTCGACCGCAACAAACAGGTAATAGACGAGCGGTCCAAAGTCGCCAAGCCGGACGTCGCGATTGGACTCGTGTCGGAGACGGATCTTAAGCTCGGCGCCGACTATACGAAAAAGATGGCGGATATGAAGACACAGGTCATTATGGGCAAGGCGTCGATCGAGGATTGGGATAAGCTGATCGCGGATATCCGGAACGATCCGAATTACAAGAAAATTACACAGGAAATCAACGATGCGTATAAGGCGAGGCTGAAGCTGACCAATCCATAGTTTTGAATAACCGCAGCTCTAAAATCAAATAAAAAGGAGAGAGACTATGGCTACAATTACTAGTTTGCGCAAGCAAGATGAGAGCAGGGTGCTGGATATGGGATGGGGCAAAATCCAGTGGCTTTGCGGCAAGGAGATTGATCCTGAAGCGGAAATGACTTTCGGCATGGTATATATTGACGCAGGCCAGGAAAATAACCGGCATATACACCCGAATTGCGAGGAGATCATTTTTGTCCTCTCCGGAGAATGTGACCATACGCTCGGCGACGAAACGTTCCGCCTCGAGCCCGGGATGATGCTTAGAATTCCGCGAGGCGTTCCGCATAATGCAAAGGTGACGAGCTGGGAACCATGCCGGATGATTATCGCCTATTCATCGGCCGACCGGCAAACGGTCGGAGAATAAGGAGCAGCCATGGCGATAACGAGAGAAGAATCGCTGAGACGATTAAGGGGCCAGGTATCGCAGGGCGTAACGCTGGTCGGAGCGGGTGCAGGCACCGGGCTGTCGGCAAAATGCGCGGAAGCGGGCGGAGCCGATCTGATCATTATTTATAACTCCGGCCGTTACCGGATGGCGGGACGCGGCTCGCTCGCAGGGCTGATGCCTTACGGGGACGCGAACAAAATCGTCGTCGAGATGGCTGCCGAGGTGCTGCCGATCGTGAAGGACACGCCGGTTCTTGCCGGCGTGTGCGGGACCGACCCGTTCCGGGTGATGGACGTGTACTTGAAGCAGCTGAAGGAAATGGGGTTTACCGGGGTACAAAATTTCCCGACGGTCGGGCTGTGCGACGGCATCTTCCGGCAAAATCTTGAGGAGACGGGAATGGGCTACGACCTTGAAGTAGAGATGATCGGCAAAGCCCATGAGCTGGGTCTGTTGACGACGCCGTACGTATTTAATGAAGACGAAGCGAGAAAGATGGCCGCAGCCGGCGCGGATGTTCTTGTCGCTCACGTGGGGCTTACGACGAAGGGCTCCATCGGAGCCTCAACGGCATTGACGCTGGATGAAGCGGTGGACGCCGTTCAGAGAATCAGCGATGCAGGAAAATCGGTCAATCCGGACGTGCTGGTCATCTGTCACGGGGGACCGATCTCCGAGCCCGAAGACGCCGCTTACGTGCTTAGCCGAACAAGGGGAGTATCCGGCTTCTTCGGGGCTTCCAGCGTGGAGCGTCTGCCTACGGAAATCGCCATCACCGGGCAGGTTCAGAGGTTTAAACGGATAGGAACCTGAACGTAAACGATGAGCGAACTAAACGTATTGCAGATCATCATCGTCATAGCCGCGGCCTTCTGCTGCGGCTTCGCCAAAACCGGAATTGCGACTCTCGGCGTATTCAACGCCGTGCTTATGATGCAGGCGTTCTCGGCCAAAGAGTCGGTCGGCATGCTTCTGCCGATGCTGATCGCGGCTGATATTGCGGCCGTGATCGTTTACCGCCGGCATGTTGTCTGGAAGCATCTGCTTCCGCTGCTCCCTTGGGTGCTTGCCGGCCTAGCAGGAGGATACATGCTGCTGTCGGTCATCGATGATGCCATGCTCCGCCGTTTCCTTGGCTGTATGCTTCTCGCACTGGCCGTCATTCAGCTGCTGAAGGAATATGGGAAGGGAAGGTTCAGGCTCCATGTTCCCGAGTCCGCCATGTTTACGGCATCCATGGGTGCGCTTGCCGGGTTTGCGACCATGGTGGGAAACGTCTCCGGGGTCGTCATGTCGATGTATCTGCTCGGGAAGAAGCTTCCCAAGGAAGTATTTATCGGAACCGGGGCATGGTTCTATTTAACCGTCAATCTGATCAAGCTGCCGTTCTTCGTGAAGCTGGACATGATTACGGAGCAATCCTTGCTTATCAACTTATGGATGCTTCCGGCTATTGCGGCGGGCATATGCGCAGGCGTCTATATTATCCCGCGAGTCAAGCAGTCGCAGTTCCAATTCATCGTTCTTATGCTCGGCGCAGCCGGAGCATTGGTGCTGGCTGTACAATGAGCATTTTTATCATCATGAGAAAAAAGCTGATATTCGGATGAAGTCCGAATTCAGCTTTTTTGGCGTTGGCAGCTGTACAATCCAGTATATGGCTAAGACACATGATTTCTGCACACCAAAGGGCTATCGTTCGGCCGCCGGATCACTTTTCCCGGTTTGCTCCAGTTTCCGGTAAGCGCGGGGAGACAAGCCTGACAGCGCTTTAAACACTTTGCCGAAGTGGGAAAAATTATCAAATCCGCAGTACTCCGACACTTGAGTGACACTCCAGTCCGTTTCCCGAAGGAGGTGTTCGGCCTCTTTGACCCGTGTGATATTGATGTATTGAGTAAAGCCGAAGCCGGTCACTTCCTTGAAGACGCGGCACAGGTGACCCTTGCTAATGAAATATTGTTTGGCAAAGTCGTCCAGATGAAGAGGTTCCCTAAAATGCAGATTAATGTGGCGGATAATATCCGTTACCTTCCGCTGGACCGGCGTAAGCTCGACATCCGGCAAAGCCTTGCGTTTTAACGTGTGGCGAGCCGTAAATAGAAGCAATTCAATCATCATATTTCGAATGTGCAGCAGATAGCCCGGGGGGCGTTCGCTCAGCTCGCCAAGCAGAGAGCCGAGAAGCTCTTCCACATACATCCGATCCTTAAGGTTCAGCCTGATCAGCGGATGTGCATCGGAGAAAGGGGCCAGCAGCAGCTCCGTATCCTCAGGCGACAATTCCGACAAGTATGCCGGAGCAAAATGAAGAACGACCTTTTCATGATTGGGCTCGCTCAGCTCGGACGTTTTGTGAACGGCGTTGGAGTCGACGAACACCATGTCGCCGGGGTGGACTTGGTAAACGGAGTCCCGGATAAAGAATTTTCTTTCCCCGCGAAACAAATAATAAATCTCATACGATTTATGGTAATGGGTGTTATTCATGGAATGACGGCCGATTCTCCGGTCGAATTCGATCCACAGCGGTTCGTTCATCGAGCCGAAGTGCAGCATATCCGGAAGCGATTGAACAGACATGGAGTGCTCCTTTCACGGCTAAAAGAGTTCGTGCACCTATTATATCAATATCGGCGGTGTTTAGGGTATATTTGTGCATAAATGCGGGGAAATCAATCCTATTTTCATGTTAATCTTAAAATCAGAGCAAGTACGGTGTTGAATCAAGCAATCATATGCGGAGGTAATCATGAAAAAATTTGTATGCGACGAAAACGAAGTAAAAGAGCTTATAGACCGGGTAGTCCGCAGAACGATGAATATGGATTTCACTTGGAATTGGTCTTGCGGCGTAGCTTTTTACGGAATTTCCAAAGCCTGGGAAGTAACGGGAAATCAGGAATATATCGATTTTCTGGTCAAATGGGTGGACGAGTACCTGGAGCTTGGACTTCCGACTTTGATGGTCAATTCTTGTGCCATGGGTCATACGATGCTGACCCTGCACGAAGCTACGGGCGATTCCAAGTACATGGATCTGGCTCTGATGAAAGCCGAATATTTGCGCAAGGATGCGATCCGTTTCGGAGAAGGCGTTTTCCAGCATACGGTATCGTCCAAAAATGACTTTCCGGAGCAAGCATGGGCGGATACGTTGTTCATGGCCGCTTATTTCCTGCTGAGACTTGGATTTAAACTGGATAATAAGGAATACATTGACGACGCGCTGAATCAATTTTACTGGCATGAAGAATACTTACAAGATACGAAGACAAATTTGTTCTATCACGCGTGGGATAATGTCAGACAGGATCATCTGTCCGGTATTTACTGGGGCAGAGCCAATGCATGGGCTGCCTACACGATGGCAAAAGCTTATAAAATGCTGAATCCTTTTATGCCGATGTGGATGCAGCTCGGAGGCGCTCTCGGCGATCAATTAAGCGCCCTCGTCAGGCTGCAATCTTCGGACGGGCTGTGGCGTACGGTACTGAATGATGAGACCTCCTACGAGGAAACCTCAGCATCCGCCGGTATTGCCGCTGCACTGGTAACCTATGCGCATCCGCTGCATCAGAACTATATGGCCAAAGCTTATGAAGGCATCAAGGCAAACATTGATGAAGACGGATCGGTCCGGAATGTATCTGCAGGTACGGCTGTTATGTATTCAGCCGACGATTACAAGGTGATTTCCAAGAAGCGGGTGCAAGGCTGGGGCCAAGGTTTGACGTTGGCATATCTGGTAGCTCTGCTTCAAAATAAGGAGATTGTCAGTGCAATATAAGCTGCAGGTACACGGCCTGGAATCGGCATGTACGGCATAAGAAAAGGAAAGTGACCGCTGCTCGCGGTCACTTTTTCATTTGCATCGCGGAGGCTGCCGTTCACCATTTAAAAACTTCTTCCTGCCATTTCTGATAACCATAAATGACCAAAGATAGCCCTACCATCAATAAGAATACCTGAAATTGATTAAAGTTTACTAAATTGTAAATTCGGCCTTCGAAAAAGTTGCTGAGCACGAACATGAACAGCCCGTCAATTACTGCATTCACCAAAAGATACAGCCAAAAATTTCGGTACGTATAGTGGAAGATCCAAATCGTCCCGACTAAAAATATTCCATAAACAAAGGATACATTCGTGATGTAGCCCCAAGGGACGATCTGATCGATTAATACCCACCATTTAAGTGAATGAGCGACTTCAAACAGAATGGTGACTAACAGAGATACGAAGACGGCTACGGGCATATATCTCTTTACGCTTTTCTTGCCCAGGAATAGTAAAGTCGGCCATGGCAGCAGGAGAAACGCCCAAAGCATGATTTTATTAAACATTTTTACTCCCTCTTATCGGTCCGTTTTAATTCTAAGTATGATCTTGTTGTTTCGGGTGTAAACGTAAGCCCTTTAACCGGGCTCGTCAACATAAATTCTGCATATAAATAATGTTTATTGTAAGCCCTTTCCAAATCGTGATATTGTCGCTTTGCAGCCGATCTGCATAGATCGGATACCGAAAGAGCAGGGACACCTGCTTCTTTTCGTTTTTGGATGCCGTCTGCAATTTCATGATAAGAAAGAGGAGAATGTTATGTCATTACGTTCTGAAACACAGATGTGGTACGATGCGCCGTCCGCAACCTGGGATGAAGCTTTGCCGGTCGGCAACGGCCGGCTTGGAGGTATGGTGTATGGAACCGTGCAGCAGGAGCAAATCCAGTTCAACGAGGATTCGGTATGGTCCGGCGGGCCGAGAAACCGTAACAACCCCGATGCGCGGGATCACCTTCCTGCAGTCAGAAAACTGCTGTTCGAAGGGAAGCTGAAGGAAGCGCATGAACTGGCGGAAGCGGCTTTCTCCGGAACACCGCGCAGCCAAAGGCATTACATGACGGCCGGTGAATTGATGATCAAATTCGACCATCCCGAAGGGGAGCTTGGCGAATACCGGCGGGAGCTGGACTTGGACCGTGCGGTTGCGGTAACTTCTTACGAATATGGAGGCGTCAACTTCCGCCGGGAAGTGTTCTGCAGCTATCCCGATCAGGTGATGGTCATCCGGCTCGAAGCGGATCGCCCGGGCGCTTTGACCTTCACAACGCGGTTTGAGCGGAAGAAAGGCAGGCATATGGAGCTCTCCTACCGCTATGGGACGGATACGGTCGTGATGGCCAATCCTTGCGGGGGGATAAACGAAGGCAAGTATACGGCCGTCGTAAAGGCCATTCCTTCCGGAGGAAAGGTTCGTGTAATCGGTGAGCATTTACGCGTAGAGCAAGCTGATCAAGTAACGCTCATCCTGGCCGCTGCCACCACGTTTCGAAATCCGGACCCGGAGCGGTATTGCTATGGTTTGCTGGAGAAAGCGGCAGCCGAATCATACGGGACGTTGAAGGATAGACATATCCAGGATTATCAGCGAATGTTCAATCGGGTAAAGCTTGAGCTTGCCGAGGCGTCCGATGCGGAGAAAAGCCAGTGGCCGGTATCAAAACGGCTGGAGCTTGTACGGCAGGGGGCGGACGATGCGGGCTTGTACACGCTGTATTTTCAATTCGGAAGATATTTGCTTATTTCCTGCAGCAGGCCCGGCGGCTTGCCGGCGAACCTGCAAGGCATCTGGAACGATTCGATGACTCCGCCTTGGGACAGCAAATATACGATCAACATTAACACGCAGATGAATTATTGGCCTGCGGAATCCTGCAACCTGGCCGAATGCCACGAGCCTTTATTCGAGCTTATTGAGCGAATGGTAGAAAATGGGCGGGTTACAGCGCAGTCGATGTACGGCTGCAGAGGCTTCGTGGCTCATCACAACACGGATATATGGGCGGATACGGCGCCTCAGGATATTTATCCTCCTGCGACTCAATGGGTAATGGGGGGAGCTTGGCTGACGCTTCATCTCTGGGAGCACTACAAATTTAACCCGGATCTTACCAGCTTAAAGAGGGCGTATGAAACGATGAGGGAATCCGCTCTGTTTTTTACGGATTTTTTGGTGGAAAGCCCAGAGGGTTATTTGGTCACGAACCCTTCCGTTTCGCCTGAGAACCGGTACAGGCTGCCGAACGGCGAATCCGGAACGTTATGCTACGGGCCTGCCATGGATACGCAAATTTTGTCGGAGCTGCTAGCTGCCTGCATAGAAGCAAGCTCGCAATTAAACACGGATGAAGAGCTGCGCAAAGAATGGGAGACCATCCTGGACCGTTTGCCGGCCATGAAGCTCGGGAAGCACGGACAGCTGCAGGAATGGCTGGCGGATTACGACGAAATGGACCCGGGCCACCGGCATATTTCCCATTTGTTCGGCCTGCATCCGGGGTCAACGATCAGCCCGGGCTTGACGCCGGAGCTGGCGGAAGGGGCCAGGGTTGCTTTAGTGCGGCGCCTGGAGAACGGAGGCGGACATACAGGCTGGAGCCGCGCTTGGATAATCAATTTCTGGGCACGTCTGCTCGATGGCGAACAGGCTTACGCGCACACCAAGGAATTGCTGCGGAAATCAACGCTACCGAATTTGTTCGACAACCATCCGCCGTTCCAAATCGACGGCAACTTCGGAGGGACGGCCGGAATCGCCGAGATGCTGCTGCAGAGCCATCTGGACTATATCCACCTGCTGCCGGCCCTGCCGGGTGCATGGCCTGAAGGACGCGTAACAGGGCTTCGTGCCAGAGGGGGCTTCCGGATTGATCTCGAGTGGAGCGGCAGCAGCCTCACGAATGGAGAAATCACTTCAGAGAGCGGGAAGCAGCTCCGTCTTTATGCTGAGCAGCCGCTGCATATCACGTCATCGGACGGAAGCGACGTGCCGGCGGAACGCAGCGGCAATATCCTGGAGTTTCCGACCGAACAAGGAGCAACGTACATCATTGTACCTGTACAAGCCGATGCCGTGATCATGCACAGCTGAAGACATAAGGAAACAAATGAAAGGAGGTGATCGATTTACAACCTGTTGTATCGAAACCAAATTCATGAGGAGGCATGCAGTTGAAAAGAGCAAAATGGTTGAAGCAGATGCTTATTATCGCGATGGCGTTCACCAGCATCAGCGGCGGGGCGGCTTATGCTGCAGAGAACACGGAGTCCGCGAATGCCCGGCAGACGCCCGCGTTTCCTGGTGCTGAAGGCGGAGGAAAGTACACGACCGGCGGCCGGGGCGGCGATGTCTACGAAGTGACGACGCTCGCCGACTCCGGTCCGGGTTCGCTTCGCGAGGCTGTCAGTGCCGGGAACCGGACCGTCGTTTTTAAAGTCGGCGGCGTCATCGAGCTGAAATCTCCTTTGAAGATTATCGGGGATCATATGACGATTGCGGGGCAAACGGCCCCGGGGGACGGGATTACGGTCATCGGATATCCGACAACCTTCGAAGGAAACAATCTCATCATGCGCTACATGAGGTTTCGTCTGGGAGATTTGAATATAACCGAAGCGGACTCCTTTGGCGGACGGTATAAGAAGGACATCATCATCGACCATTCCTCGTTCGGCTGGTCCGTCGACGAGGTGTTCAGCCCATACGGCAACGAAAATGTTACGGTACAGTGGTCCATCATCGCAAACTCCATGCATATCAGCAGACATGTCAAAGGCAGACACGGCTACGGCGGAATATGGGGCGGCAAAAACACCAGTTTCCATCATAACTTGATCGCTCATAACTCCAGCCGTAACCCCGCATTTGACAGCACGGCCGGAAACTCCCATGATTTCCGCAACAATGTCGTCTACAATTGGGGGTTCTTCGCTTCTTACGGGGGGAAGGGCGCCGTTACGAATATGATCAACAACTATTATAAACCCGGCCCGGAAACGGAAGTCATCCGGTTTATGAATGCCGAGACGACAGGGAGCTACTATATCGACGGCAATGTAATGGACGGGCACCCGGAGCTGGCGGAGCATAATTGGTCCGGCGTTCACACCTATCCCGATTATGTGAAGCTGGATTCTCCCGTGCCTTTTCCCAATCCGCTGCCGACCGAATCGGCCGGGCAGGCTTATGAAGCGGTCATGCAGAGCGCCGGCGCCATCCTTCCGAAGAGGGATGCCATTGATGCTAAAGTTGTAAACGATGTCATCAACGGGACCGGAACACATATTAATTCCCAGAATGAGGTAGGCGGATATCCGATTATAGAGCCTGTTGTATCTTTATCGGAAGACGACGATCACGACGGCATGCCTAATGAGTGGGAAATCGCTCAGCGGTTAGATCCAAATGACCCCAGCGACCGCAATCTGTTAAACGGGGAAGGATATACGAACCTGGAGCGGTATCTAAACGGCATCACAGGAAACGATTCGGCGAATCCAACTGCTGTCATTACCGGGCCCGCTAACAACGCGATTGTGAAGGCCGGTTCGAACGTAACGGTCGAAGCAACCGCTGCCGATGCAGACGGGACCGTGACAAAGGTTGAGTTTTATCGTAACGGAGAGAAGGTTGGAGAAGACGATAGCGCGCCGTTCCGCTTCGAATGGACGGAGATTGCGGACGGGACCCATTATTGGACGGCAAAAGCTGTTGACGACACAGGCACTTCGACGTTCTCGGCGAATGTGGTCGTCCATGCGAACACCGAAGGAAGCATCAAGCCTTGGAAGTCCGCCGATATTGGCATTCCGGGCATTCCGGGTCATGCCCAGCTTGGCGAAGCTCCGGGAGAGCTGACCGTTAAGTCCGCGGGTGATATCGGCGGGACGAGCGGTACGTCGGATGCTTTCCATTTTGCCTATCAAGAAATAACGGGAGACGCCGAAATGATCGCAAAAGTTGAAAGCGTTACCGCTACCAATGAGGAAGCGGAAGCCGGCGTCATGTTCCGCGGGAGCCTGAAAGACGATTCCGCGTTTGCTTCCCTTGTCGTTCCATACATCAGAACAGGGAAAAGAGGCGTTACGCTTAGCCGCGCAGCCGATGGGGGACAGACGGCCAGAATTCAGCCGGAGCAGCAGTTCCAGCTGCCTTATTGGATCAAGCTTGTCCGCCAGGGCAACCAATTCACGTCGCAGATCTCTCCGGATGGAATCGCCTGGACAACCGTAGGGACAGTGAACGTAGAGCTGCCCGAGAAGGCTTACGTCGGTTTGGCTGCAGATGCGGCCAAGGTGAATAACAAGACGGACAAATATAATACCTCCACATTTTCAAACGTGAAATTAACAGCCAATAACGATGACAATCCGAAAACCGTTTATTATGTGAACGATGATTTCGAAAAATTGGAGGCCGGCTCGGTGCCTGACGGCTACACGGCGATCCCTGATCCACAGGATGTCGACCATACGGTTACCATTGAGAATGTTCCTGACAATTCCGCAGGAAACGAGTCCGCCAAGGCTTTGAAAATTTACGATAATGCGGCGGGCAGCACAGGGGTTACGTTGAATTTCCCGAAGCAGACGGGAACGGTCGTGGTGGAGACCGACTTTATGTCTCCGGCGATCCCGGGCACTTCGATTTTGCTCCAGATCAAGGATCCGGGCGGGACGAAGACGCCGATAGCTCTCGAGTTTCGCAAGCCCCAATTGCCGGTGCAGGAGGATTCGTACGCTCTGATCTATAAGAACAAGAACGGTCAGGACGTGAAGCTTTCCAATCTGCCGAAAGACAATCGTTGGTACAATTTGAAGGTCATTGCTAACGCGGCGGCAAACACGATGGATATTTATGTAGACAACGTATTGGCTGCCGAGCGGGTTGAATTCAAGGACGATATGCGCACATTGGGACTGGGGAGCGCTTTGTTTGGCCGGACTCCCGGAAGCGGCAAGGGAACTTATTATTTTGACAACATTAAGGTGTACGTAGAACCCGCAGCCGCTCCCAAGGGACTGCAGGCGATTCCAGGGAACGGGAAGGTTCAATTGGACTGGAATTCGACAAACGGCGCTTTAACCTATTCCGTCAAAAGAAGTACGGTAAACGGGGGCCCTTACGAGACGG
Source organism: Paenibacillus vietnamensis (assembly GCF_020169515.1). Taxonomy (GTDB): domain Bacteria; phylum Bacillota; class Bacilli; order Paenibacillales; family Paenibacillaceae; genus Pristimantibacillus; species Pristimantibacillus vietnamensis. The sequence continues at coordinate 153,425 of NZ_JAHMHW010000001.1, forward strand.
TGGCTTCGGATCTGAGCGCGTCCAGTACGACGTATACGGACACGACCGTCATGAATGAAACCACCTACTACTATGTGGTTACTGCCGTCAGTGAATTAGGCGAAAGCGATCCTTCCAATCAGGTTCGTGTCACGCCGTCGGTGAATGCAGTGAAGCCTCAAGCGCCGAAGGGGCTTACGGGACTCGGCCGCCATACGCAAGCCGACCTTGCCTGGCAGCCGGTGGAGCGTGCGGTAAGCTACTCGGTGAAGCGCAGCGAAAGTGAGGAAGGACCTTATGCTGACGCAGCTAGCGTGGAAGAACCTTTTTTCAGGGACACGGATCTCGTAAATGGAAAAACCTATTTTTATACCGTGACGGCTACGAGCGTCGCGGGTGAAAGCGAGCAATCCGATGTGATACAAGTGCGACCCGTTGCGCCGCTGCAGTCCCCACAGGGAGCCAAGGCGAGCCCCGGAGATGCTTCGGCTTTCATCTCGTGGAATGCGGCTGCCGATGCTTCCAGCTACCGCGTCATGCGAAGCACAACGAATGGCGGCCCATACACGGTAGTTGCCGATCAGGTAACCGGACTGAGCTACGAGGATAGCGGCTTGGAGAACGGGACGGCCTACTATTATGTCGTTTCCGCCCATAACGAAACCTCCTCCAGCGCGAATTCCTATTCCGTTCAGGTCATTCCGTATCCGGCGAATACGGTACAGGCACCGACTGATCTTCAATTATCCGCGGCAGAAGACCGCGTCGAGCTGTCCTGGTCTGCTGTGGAAGGGGCATCTTCTTACCAAATCAAGCGTTCGAAATCTAGAAGCGGGGAAGGGGCCGTCATCGTCACCGATCTGAGGCAGCCCGAATTCACCGATACCGATGTCGAAACCGGCAAAACCTATTATTATTCGGTTCAATCAGTGAATAAAAATGGTCCGGGTGTCGGCTCATATCCGCGGGGAGCAACGCCTGCTGAAGTGATCGTTGTCGCCAAGGACGGCACCGGCATGTTTGCGAGCGTTCAAGCGGCGGTGGATTCCATCCCCGAGGGCAATACGGACAGAAAGGTTATCTATATCCGTAATGGAATCTACGAGGAGCAGGTTACCGTTCCGAAAACGAAACAAGCGATCAGTTTTATCGGCGAGAGCAAGGAAGATACGATCATCACCTATACCGGGATTACAGGCACCGGATTTAATGAAAGAGCTACCGCCGTCGAATCCGATGATTTTACGGCCGAGAACCTTACTTTCGCGAACGGAGCGGGGTCGCAGGGCGTGGCGGTCGCGCTGGATCTCCAGGGAGACCGGGCGTATTTCAACAACGTTCGTATGATCGGCTATCAGGATACTTTTTTTGTGAACAATTCCGGTAAAAGGGTTTATGTGGAGAACAGCTATATCGAAGGCGCCGTAGATTTTATCTATGGGCCGGGAATCGCGGTATTTGACAGGAGCGTTATTCACAATGTCCGTTCCGGCGGGTACGTTACCGCAGCCAGCACCCCGGAGAGCCAGACCTACGGATTTTTGTTCATTAACAGTAAGATCACGGGTACAGATGGAATCGGGGACGTATATTTGGGACGTCCATGGAGACCGTTCGCCCAGGTTCTCTTCATGAACACGGAAATGGAGGGAATCGTACACGACAAAGGCTGGAACAACTGGGGAAGACCGGACAATGAAAAGACCGCCAGGTATTACGAATTCAACAACTCCGGGCCGGGGGCGGCTGCCGAAGCCCGAGCGGCCTGGTCAAAGCAGCTGACACCAGAGGAAGCGAACCTGTACACGATTCCATTGATGATGAAGGGAACGGATGGCTGGGATCCGACGATGACGCCGGTTCTTCCGAAGACGTTCACCAGCATAAGCGATATGATTGCGCTGATCGAAAGATTTTTGAACAGCGGAGAAATCAGCAGCGCGGGTATCGCAAACAGTTTGACACAGAAACTGGAAAATGGGAACATGACAAGCTTTGAGAATGAAGTTAGGGCACAGCGCGGCAAACATCTGTCCGAAATTGCGGCTGACGTCCTGCTGAAGCATGCAGCTGCTTTAAGCACAAGGTAACGGGTTTAAGCAATGCAGCAAGCTGATACCGGCATAATCATGGTATCAGCTTGCTGCATCGCTAGTTGTATACGTTATAAATTCTGCACATAAGTATTGGGCATTGAAGGCGCTTTCCTCCAGATGCTATATTCGGCTTGCAACATAAAACACCAAATGGGAGGTGAACACAATCAATGACTGAGATGAATCTATCCGTCAAAGCAAGAAGAATAGGACGGACGATTTCCTTACCCGCATACCTGGCTATGCTTCGTAAGGATTTCAAGAAAAACAAATACTTGTACTTCTTGGGTCTGTTCGGAGTTGCTTATTACCTTATCTTTAGCTACACTCCGATGTATGGCGTTATTATCGCGTTCAAGGACTACTCGCCGGTGAAAGGAATCATGGGAAGCTCGTGGGTTGGCTTACACCACTTTACAGAGTTTTTTCAAAGCTTCTATTTCTGGAGATTGCTGCGGAACACTCTACTCATTAACATTTATGAGCTTCTGTTTGCTTTTCCCGCTCCTATTATTTTGGCGCTGTTATTGAATGAGCTCAAACACGCAAACTTTAAGAGAGTCGTGCAAACGGTTACATACCTGCCGCATTTCGTCTCTATCGTTGTCATCTGCGGGATGATCGTGGATTTTTCCCGGAAGTCCGGTCTGTTCAATATGATCCTGGGCTGGTTCGGCGTGGAAGCGCAAAATTTGCTGCTCGATCCGTCGCTCTTCCGGACGATCTTCATCGGCTCGGGAATTTGGCAGGGAGTAGGCTGGGGCTCTATCATCTATCTCGCCGCCTTGTCGGGCATCGATACCCAATTGTACGACGCAGCCACTGTGGACGGGGCGAACCGGTGGAAGCAGGTGCTTCATGTGACCTTGCCGGGTATTATGCCGACGATTATCATCTTGTTGATTTTGCGGATTGGAGGCATGATGGACGTCGGGTTCGAGAAGGTCATCCTGCTATACAACTCACAAACCTACGAGACGGCCGATGTCATATCGAGCTTCGTTTACCGGAGGGGGCTGCTCGAGGCGAACTACAGCTACAGCACGGCAGTCAATCTGTTCAATTCGATCGTTAACTTTATGCTGCTTATTCTGGCCAACCGGATCAGCAGGAAAGTCAATGATACAAGTCTATGGTAAGGAAGGAAGGTCGGTATGATCAAGCGCAGCTTGGGTGACAAACTTTTTGATGTAGCCAATATCTTGTTTTTGTGTGGTTTGATGGTCGTAACGCTGTACCCCTTCCTTTATGTCGTCTTTGCTTCATTGAGCGTTCCGTCCGAGCTGGTCAAGCACAGCGGGATTTTATGGCGACCGCAAGGTTTCTTTACGGATGCCTATAAGCTGGTTCTAAAGAACCCGATGATCATCTCCGGGTATAAAAATACGATTTTTTATGTGGTAGTCGGCACCCTGCTTAATGTTTTTTTCACAGCACTGTTTGCATTCGTCTTGTCCAGAAGAGACTTGTACTGGAAAAAACATATGATGATGATGGTTGTCGTCACCATGTTCTTCAGCGGGGGATTGATTCCGGGATATATTCTCGTCAAGAGCCTCGGCATGCTGGATACAAGATGGGCTCTCATCGTGCCGGGACTGATTGCGACCTGGAACCTGATCATTATGCGAACCTCGTTTCAGTCGATTCCCTATGAATTGGAGGAAGCCGCCAAAATGGACGGAGCATCCGAGCTGCGGGTGTTTGCCCAAATTATTCTTCCTCTGTCCGTTCCGCTGCTTGCCGTAATGGTGCTGTTCTACGGGGTCGGACACTGGAATTCATGGACAGGCGCACTGATTTACTTGCGGGACCGGGAGCTCTTTCCGCTGCAGCTAGTATTAAGAGAGATTTTGATCGAGAACAGCACGGCCGATACGACCAATTTGTCTACGACAACAGGAGATCCTTTTCTCGGGGAAGTGGTAAAGTACGCCACGATTATCGTCGCTACCTTACCGATTTTGGTCTTATACCCGTTCATCCAGAAATATTTTACCAAAGGTGTCATGATCGGAGCGCTTAAAGGGTAATGGATGTCATTTAAGATGAAACAATGGGGGAATGAGACATGAGAATAAAAAAATATGTTAAACTATCACTTGCCGGACTTTTGGCCGTGTCGGTTATCGCCGGCTGCAGCAATTCGTCCGGTCAGCCCGAGAGCAGCGCGGAGACAACCGGTACCGATACGAAGAAAGTGAGCTTCCTTTGGAACGGTAAATTCAGCAGCAAAATCCCCGAGCTGAAAGGGTACGGGGATGTAGAAGCCTACAAAGAAATTCAGAAACGCACGAATGTCCAAATTGACTTTCAGGATAATGACACCGGCAATTTGTCCCAGTTTAATATTATGCTCGCATCCGGTACGTATCCGGATATTATCTACGTACCGGGCGGCTATCCCGGCGGGGTCGCCAAGCTGGTGGAGGATGGCGTCGCGATCCGCTTGAACGAGCTGATCGATCAATACGCGCCGAATTATAAGAAGCTTCTCGAGGAGCATCCCGAGATCAAGAAGCAGGTTATGCTGGATGACGGCACCATCGCCAAGTTCCCGCAGATTAATCTGGATCTTCGCCGGAACGCCTGGAGCGGCACGATGATCCGGCAGGACTGGCTGGATCAAGTAGGGCTGAAGATGCCGACGACCATTGACGAATGGTATACGGCGCTCAAAGCGTTCAAAGACAACGATATGAACGGTAACGGTAACAAGGACGACGAAATTCCGTTAGGCGATCAGAATGGAATGGGCAGCATTACCTCATTCAGTACGGCGTACGGTCTCCTGACTACGTTCCAGATCCATCCGGAGACCGGCAAGGTTACGTACGGCCCTTACGATCCCGTATTCAAGGATTACCTTGCTACGATGCGTAAATGGTATGACGAAGGGCTTATCGACAGCGAATTCGCCGCGACGGACAAAAAAGGCTTCGAGGCGAAGTTCTCCAACAACATCGTTGGCGCTTACGGCGGTACGATTACGGGGATCAACACGTACAAAAACCAGCTGAAAAGCACGATTCCGGAATTTAAACTGGTCGGCGTCGCGCCTCCGGTCGGGCCGGCAGGCAAATCCTACAGCGCTGCGGGACAATTGGCTCAATACGTTCCGCTTGAAGGAGCCGTGGTCAGCTCGCAGGCCAAGGATTTGGAAACGGTCATCAAGCTTCTCGATTATATGATCGGTCCGGAAGGCAGCGACCTGCAAAACTGGGGGGTCGAAGGCAAGAGCTATGTCGTAGAGAACGGCAAAAAGAAATTTTCGGATGCCGTGATGAACGACCCGACCTATGAGGCGAGGGTAGCGGTTTCGCGTTATGCCTACCCGACTTCCGGTATGGTGAAGGTGATGAGCTACGATGCTTGGGCTTCCTTCGAGCTGCAATATCCTGAAGCGGGCGAAGCGAACGAGCGCTGGTTCAATGCGGACAAGACTCTCCTGCTTCCGCCGCTCCTGTTCAAAGGGGAAGAGAGCCAGGAAATTAGCAAAATTATGAGCGAAGCGGATACCTATATGAAGGAAATGCTGTTAAAATTCATTATGGGCAATGAGCCGCTGGACAATTTCGGCACTTATACGGAAACCTTAAAGAAAATGAACATCGAACGAGCGATCGAGATTTACCAAGCAGCATATGACCGTTATCAGAATAGATAAATGAACGAAGCAGGTTGGGAACGGATGACGTTTCCAGCCTGTGCCCATTTGAACGTTCAAGGGGGATGTAGATGCGGGCAAATGCATACCGTTTTTTTATAAAGTATTTGGCTTCTTACCTGATCATCCTTATGATTCCAATTACCGTATTGACGCTTGTCGTCAACAATTTGTTTGTAGACAAGCTGCAGGAGGAAGTGATCTCCGGCAATTTGAACAGTCTGGATAAAGTGCGTTATTCCATGGACGATCAGCTGAAATGGATTGAAGATATGACCCGTCAGCTGCTCACGGAAGACAACAGCTTGACTCCTTACCGGATATCCGATCATTGGGGCTATAAGTCGTGGGGGATTACCCGCGAACTTAAGCGCTTTCAACGGTTAAGTCCGTTTATCCATGAAATTTGGCTTTACTACAAAGATGAAAATTCTGTTTTTACCAGCAGCGGCGTGTATACCATTCCGGTTCTGGCGAAGCAAATCTATACATTTGACGATTTATCGGAAAAACAATTAACGGACAATCTTAACCAAGTCGTGGAAACAACCGTTCTTCCGCCGACGACAGACAAAATGACGGGGAAAAAATATTTGCGCATGTTCGTTCCGCTGTACCCGAACCGGAAGCAGTCCTTCGGGACGCTTGTTTACCTCATCGACGAATATTCCATTCACCGGCTTATGTCCGCTTATGACACTGCGGCCGGGTCGATGTGGATGTTCGATCAGAACAACAGGCTGGTAACGGGAATCGCGGCCGAGGAGGGACCTTCGAAGCAAGCCGTATCGGAGCTTGTCGGGCAAGAGTCTTTGAAGGACGACCAGAAGGTGACCGTTGAAGGCAAACAATATTATCTGTTCTACATGGAATCCAAGCAATCCGGCTGGAAGTATGCAACGCTGCTGCCCGTCAATCAGGTGCTTCAAAAGGTCGAGCAAGCCCAGAAATGGTACATTTACGGCGTAGCGGCTTTGGTGCTGCTCGGCGGGGCTTTGATTTATATCAGCATGCTGCTGAACTATAAGCCGATTCATCAGCTCCGAAAGGACAGCATCCGGGTCTTTACCCACCTTGAAAGGAACCTGAACGAGCTCGATACGGTGCGCGATGTACTTAACCGGCTCGCCCTTCATAACCAAGAATTGGACGAGCGGGTTAAAAATCAGGCTTTCGCCGCGAGGAGCCAGCTGTTTCTGACGATGCTCCGGGGAGATTACGACGAGATTGGAGAAATACTGGAGCAAGGGGAGGAGATCGGATTCCCGATTTTAAGCTCAACGATGCGTGTCGCCATCGTCGAGCTGCCGGCCGATTCGGGAGCGAAGAAGCTGCCTGAGATTGAAGAGATGGAGCGGTTTTTTCCGGACAGCTGCCGGGCTTACGGCGTGGAGCATTCCGAGGCGAACAAATATGTGTTTATGATGCTGACGGACGGGGTGACGCAGGAGGAAACGGAAACCGGACTGCAGCAATTCCGCGAATCGCTGAACGCCCTGGTGCAAGCGCCGGTTACGGTCGGTGTAGGCTCGAGGGTTGAAATTCCGGGCATCCCCCAGTCCTATCTGGAGGCGCAAACCGCTTTAGGCTACCGCTTTGTTCAGGGCGTGAACAGGGTCATCCATTACGAGCGCATCCCTATGCGCAATGACCAGGATGATTATCCTCATTCGGAGATGGAAGAGCTGCAGAAAGCGATCCGGGAGGGCAGTACCGTCAAAATCCAAAGCCATTTGTCCGTGCTCGTGGCTTATATTAAAGAAAAGCAGCCGCCTCTCATTGTAGCCAGAGGGCTGTGCTTCGAGATGATCCGGCTGATCAACGGAGTATGGAGGGAGCTGGGGCTGCAGGAAGAGCAAGGGCCGGACCGTTATCCCGACATCTTCTCCCTGGAGCGGCTGGAGACGATCGATGAATTTGAAAATCTGATTAATGCCGTCAGTATCGACCTGTGCCATGCTTTCGAGAATCAGCAAGCGCCGGAAGCAAAGGGAGCCGCGCTCGATCCCCGTTCGCTCGATGCGATTCTGGAATATATGCAGGCCCATTACGATAGATGCGATTTTACGCTCCAGGGCATGGCCGAGCATTTCGGAGTTGCGCTGCCCAATCTGGGCCAATTTTTTAAGGACCGGACGGGGCAGACGCTGCTGGAGTATACAACCTGCATGAGAATGGAAAAAGCCAAAGTCATCTTGACCTCCACCAAGCTGCAGTTAAAAGCGGTTGCCGAGGAGGTCGGCTATTACAATGTGTCCAGCTTTATACGCCGCTTCAAGCAGCTAGTAGGGGTCACCCCGGGCGAATACCGGTCGAACCGGCCGGCGGCGGAGCTGCCATCCGGCATAGAGGATGCCGCGCAATCCTAGATAGGCATTATGAAGCAGACTCCTGTTCCGCGGGAGTCTCTTTTGTTTAAGTTATAGGAAAGTATAAGTTTCACTCCTATACTGACGCCTATATCTCACCGCGAAACGTGAGCTAATGCCGCCAAATGACGGCACAGAACCGAGCTGCGCAAAGATGCAGCTAACGGTTCGTGCGTAGCGATAGCCGTTTACGCTTGTTCCCTGCCCTGGGCAAGAAGCTTATCGGCCGCTTGCTGCTGCCGGTATTGCCCGGGGGTTAGCCCGGTTCGGGCTTTAAAGATTTTATTGAAGTAGCTCACGTTGGCATACCCGATATCCGCACATATCTCCTCGATCGAAAGCCCCGGCTGCGTCAGAAGCTCCATCGCCCGCCTGATGCGGAGCTGGATCAAATAATCGCCCACGGTCATTCCCGTAGATTCCTTGAAGATGCGGCTTAAATAGGAGGAGCTGCGCTGCACATGCTCCGCCACCGTATCGACGGAAATATTTTTGTTGAAATTCGCATCCATGTAGTCCGTCGCCAGCTGGAGGGTCACATCCGTCATCCTGGTACGTTTCTCCTTGTGGAAAGCGACGATTCTGCCGCACATGTCCAGCAGGCACGCCTCCATATCCGGAAGCGTCTCGGCGCGCGCCAGCGCATCCGCGTAAGCCGGGCGGTCGCCGAACACCGCGGACATATCGCCCCGCGTTTGAACCAATGTCTTCACAATTTCTCCGCTCAGCTGGAAATACAGCTGCTGAATATTCGCCTTACTCAGCTTTTTGTCGATCACGGTTCGGGTCAATTGCCGGAGCGTCCCGGCGCATTCCTCGCCGTCCGCCTGCAGCAGCGCCTGCTGCAGCTTCGTTTCCAGTTCATACGGATAGTAGTAAGCTTCTTCCTCGGCTTTCCAGTCATTCAGGATCGAGTACGGTAAAATTTCACCTTTTCCAATGTAAATTTTCAGGTTCAGCGCTTCAATCGTATCCTCAAATGCGACGCGGACCGATTGCTCGCCGGCGTAAATCCGGCTGACGGCAATGGTCACGGACATGCCGTACCTGGCGAGCACATGCTGCTTCAGCTTCTTGGCCTGCTCCAGCGGGAATTCGTCTTCATCCGGAGGAACCGAGAGGAGGATCACCGTCCTCTTGTCATCCTTGGCGAAGATCTCGCCGTCGATATCGGCTCCAAGCTCTTCCATCAGCCCGTAACGGAACAGGTGGAAATGGAAGATGCCATCCGGCCCTTTCAAAGGATAAGGCTCCTCCAGCTCCAGGGTCAGCACGGCAAACCGGGCAAAATCCAGCCGCAGCCCCAGAAGCTCAGCCGCCTGCTCCGTTTCGCCGTTTGGAGCGAATCCGCCTCCGCCTTGAATCAGATCGTTCATATATTTCTCCTTAATCGCCGTACGGTTATCGGTAAGAAGGGAGTCGACCTTCCGCTTCTCCGTTACCAGCGTCTCCCAATTGCGGACGAGCTGTTCGAACATATGGCGAATGAAGCCTGCTTCGTCACCCGCAGGCGGGGTGCCGCCTGCTTCGTCCCGCCGGCCCGCCTCGGTGGCGCCGATATACGAGATCACGCTTTGGAGCGGCCGGTACAATCTTCTCGACAAATAGAAGGAGATGGCGAAAGCGGCCGCCATGTAGGTCACCGCAACGGTTAATACAATAACTTTGATGCGGCCCATTCCTTCCAGAAGGACGGAGCGTTCGGTAATGTCAACAAACCTCCAGCCGGTCAGCTCCGAGGTCGTATAGGAGACGATCCGGTCTGAAGCGTCGATGTAGGAGCCGCTTCCGGCCTGCAGACGTTTCAGGTCTACCTGCTGCGGCAGCGACTCCTCTGCAGCCGCTTCGGAATACAGCCTCTCGGAGCTCGGTCCGAGCACGAGGGTGGCGCCTTTTTTATTATGATAATGGCTTAAATAGTCGCCGAACAGCTTATCCAGATTCAAATTGATGACGATGGCGCCTTGTACCTGACCGATGAGCGGCATTTTCTGGAGCAGGCTGGCGGCGGGACGGTCCGGCACGAAGCCATTCGGACGCCCGGTGACCCACACCGTGCGGGATTCCGTCTTCTGCTTCCAGACGTCCAGCCAAGAGCTGTCCGCAAAGGTGGAGACAGGGGAGGTCTTAACCTCAGGACGCGACGTCAGGACAAGCTCGAGCGGGTCGTAATATAAATAGATGGAATCGATATAGGGACTGATCTTTTTCTGCTCCTCCACAAAGTCGGACAAATCAATTAAGGAGCTTACGGTTAATTTGCCGTTTCTCGTATGGTACAGATACGATTGGGTCATAATCATGCCGATGGCGGCATTTTGGATTGCGGTCAGCTCCTTGTGGATAAGCTGCTGCTGCTGGGCGAGGATGGATTCGTTATACTCGATGGAGTTCTGAATGCTGTTGTCCGCCGAGATCGAGTAAGTGACCGTAGCGATGAGAACGACGGTGATGACGGCAATGGCGGTCAAGGAAAGCAGCAGCTTGACGAACATCGTATTATGTTTGACCGATCGGGATCCCGGCATCGTATTCACTCCCCCTTTCTCTATGGTTACGCTTACAAAATCATGCGGCCTGCAGACGCGCTAATAGGGAAATTATATCACAGATGAGTCTGCCGGAAAGAGGATGCCCGAAAAACATAGGAAAAACGGAATAACATAAAGCGCTCTAAGCGGCTGAATGAGCCAAAAACATAAAAAAGAATCGAAAGAAAGGATTGTGAACCGGCAAGAAGAAGGCTATCGTAAGAGTTGTAACCGCTCCCATAACCCGGCCGGGAGTAAGCGTCAGGATGCGGTCCACCATACGTCAATAGGGGGAGATTGTTTTGCAGAAGGGACGCAAGAAATTAACAAATACGATTATATCGGCAAGCGTGACGGCTGGACTGCTCGCTGCTCTGCTCGCCGGCTGCAGCTCCGGCGGGAATAATACAGGAGAGCCGGGCAATAGCCCAAGCGCAAGCCCCGGCGCAAATGAAACGGTCAAATCCGAGCCCGTGGAAATTACATGGGGCATTCACTTCCAGGCTGCCGGAGTGGTTAACGACTCCGCGGTTCAGAAGTGGCTGGAGGAGAAATTTAATGTGAAGATCAAGCCGGTCAAGGTGACCGATGCGAGCATCGCATCCGGAGAAATCCCGGACATCTTTATGCTGGGCGATCCCGCCAACGTTGCGGCCTACCAGAATCAAGGCGTCCTGATGAGCCTCGATCCGAACATGCTGAAGGAAAAGATGCCCGAGTATTATAAGGATATAGAAAAAAACAGCGCACTGTTCCAAACGGTTACATTCGATAACAGTCTGTGGGCCATCCCGATGTTCATCGACCTGAAGCCTTACGATTTGGCGATGCTCTGGCGCAAGGATTGGCTGGATAACGTCGGCATTACGAAAAATCCCGAGACGCTGGATGAATTCGAGCAGGCGGTTTATGCGTTTGCGCAGAAGGATCCGGACAAAAACGGCAAAAAAGATACGTACGGCTTGACCGGCACGGCAACCTCCACCTGGTCCTCCGGCTTCTATTCGATCTTCGGAGCGTTCGGTGTAGAGCCGACGATGTGGCACGAGAAAAACGGGCAAATTGTGAACGGCTCCGTTCTGCCTGAGACGAAGGAAGCACTTGCCAAGCTGAGACAGTGGTATGCCGACGGGGTCATTGATCCTGAATTCATTACCGATACGCAGGATTCGTACCGCAAGAAGCTTTACAATAACCGGATCGGCGTCATCGAGGAGCAGATCAGCAAGGGCGCGCTCCCGGATTCTACGACCGTGACGGAAATGCAGGCCTTGAATCCCGATGCCAAGCTGGTGCTCGCTAACAATCCGCAAGGTCCGGGCGGCGACGGCTCGTGGGACTGGGGAGTAAAGAGCAATTTTGTCGTCATCGGAAGCAAAGTGAAGGACCAGCCGGAGAAGCTCGAGAAGCTGTTCGAGATTCTGCAGGCGGCGAGCAGCGATGAGGAAACGATCAACATGACGAGCCTCGGCGTGAAGGGAACCCATTGGGACTTTGTCGAGAGCGGGGCGGCTTCCGGAGCCACCAAGTTCCTGACCGGCTTCGAGAAGCAGGAGCAGCGCGACCAGGAAGGCATCCGTCTCTTCTCGCTCGGCAACATTACGACGCAGGCGTACCGGCAGAAATATTCCAATCCGGAGCTGAACGAAGCGATCAAAGCTTTATCCTCCGCTCCGCGCTGGACCGATGCGCTGCTGTTCTCGGCGCTGCCTTCCGACGGGAAATACAAGGCGGATCTGACTTCGCTTATGCAGAAGTACTTCGCCCAGATTATCAGCGGCGAGATCCCTCTCGACGATTTCGATAAATTTGTAACGGAGTGGAAGGCCAAGGGCGGAGACGAGCTGACCAAGGAAGCCAATGAGATGTACGAGGCGCAATTCAAAAAATAATCCGGCTCCGGCGGCACCGTAAGGTCCGAAGGAGGATGCTGCGGCGCCGCCGGTCCGGATTTCAAGGAAGTGTAGCATGAAAACCATACGAAAGCACGGAGAGCTGCTCACGCTGTTTCTGTTTTCCTTTGTATTTTTTTTCATCTTCAAATACGGCCCGCTGTACGGGGTCGTCATTGCATTCAAGGATTTCCGGGTTGTGGACGGAATATGGGGAAGTCCGTGGGTTGGGTTCCATCATTTTCAAGAATTGTTTCAAAACGGAGAATTTTACCGTCTTCTTAAAAACACCCTGCTTCTGAACCTGTACCTGCTTCTCTTTGCCTTTCCGGCTCCGATCGTTCTGGCGCTCCTGCTGAACGAGGTCCGGTCGCGGTATTTCCAGCGATTCGTTCAGACGACGATGTATTTGCCCCATTTTGTATCCTGGGTCATCATGTCGGGCCTTATCATCTACTTTTTATCGCCGACTTCAGGGGTTGTAGCCGATATCGCGGGATGGTTCGGAAAGGAGCCTGTGTTCTACATGGGCAAGAAGGAGTATTTCCGGTCCATTGTCGTGGGTTCTGCGATCCTGAAGGATTTGGGCTGGGGCTCGATTATCTACTTCGCCGCTTTATCGGGAATTAATCCGGAGCTGCAGGAGTCGGCCATCATCGACGGGGCGAACCGCTGGCAGCGGATCATCCGGATCAACATTCCGTCGATTATGCCTACCATTGCGATCATGTTCATTTTGAGTCTGGGAGGCTTCTTAAGCGCGAATTTCGAACAAATTATTAATCTGCTTAACCCGGTCACCTATGAAACCGGCGATGTTATCGATACTTACGTCTACCGGGTCGGTCTGCAGCAGTTCCAGTACAGCTACACGGCGGCCATCGGCCTGTTCAAGTCACTGGTGGGACTTCTGCTAATTCTAGGTGCGAATCTGACCGTGAGAAAGCTGAGCCGCGGGGAGAACGGATTATGGTAGATGCAGGAGGAAATCAGTCATGAAGGCAAAAAAATGGCAGGATCGTATCGCCCCCGTTATGATTTACGTTGTTTTATCGGCGCTTGCGCTGATCGTCGTGTATCCGTTCATCCACGTTGTATCGGTATCCTTCAGCGGCCGCGGGGAAGCGCTGAGGAGCGGATTCCATTTTTTTCCGCGGGATTTCGAATGGAGGGCTTACCATGAGCTGCTGGAGTATCCGTTCATCTGGTCGGGGTATTTGAATACGCTGTTCCGGATGGCGGCAGGCACTTGCCTGACGCTGCTGGTTACCGTCTGCGCAGCCTATCCGCTGTCGCGTCCCGATTTTCCCGTGAAGCGAATTCTGGTGCTGCTCCTGTTGTTCACGATGATTTTCGACGGGGGTATCGTGCCAAACTATTTGCTCATCAAAGAGCTGCATTTGCTGAACTCGATCTGGGTTTATGTGCTGCCGACGGCGGCCAACGCTTTCCAGGTGCTGGTTATGATTTCGTTTTTCCGGTCCATTCCGGATGCGCTGGTCGAAGCGGCCCGTATCGACGGAGCAAGGGACATGAGAATCTTGTTCCGGATCATGCTTCCGTTGTCCATTCCTTCACTGGTCACCATCGGACTCTGGTCGCTCGTTCATCATATTAACGCGTTCATGGACAATTTGCTGTATGTCACCGACCAGTCGAAGTTCGTGCTGCAGCAGGTGGTGCGGCAAATTCTCATCGAGAACAAGCTGGATCCGTTTACGACGGCAACGGCTTTAATCCCGCCGGCTCCGGAAAGCCTGAAGATGGCGTCGGTCATTGTATGCTCCTTGCCGGTGCTCGTACTGTATCCGTTTTTGCTGAAATATTTCGAGAAAGGTACGATGATAGGCTCGGTGAAGGGTTAAAATGCCTGGAACCTTACGGTTCCCTTCCGGATATCCAAATCGCTAAGGAGGCTTTAAAGACGCATGAAGAGAAAACCGATCATTGTATTATGGATCTTTGCCCTAATCCTGGGCGGCTTCCCGGTCACAGGGGTGCAGGCAGAGGACGCTCCGGGCACCGGTGCCGGTGAGGTCTATTTCGTATCGGAAAATGGAAGCGATTCCAATTCCGGGACGGAGGAATCGCCTTTCCAGACGCTCGAGAAGGCAAGAGATGTTATCCGTCAGCTGAAGCAGGGCCCCGGTCTGCCTGACGGCGGCGTAACGGTCTATCTGAGGGGCGGTGTATATAACCGGACCGGGAGTTTCCTGCTCGGGGAGCAGGATTCGGGGACGGCAGACAAGCCGATTGCCTATAAGGCATATCCGGGCGAAGAAGTGCGGCTGACCGGCGGACAAAAGCTGGAGAAAAGCTGGTTTGCCCCGGTGACGGATGCGTCGGTTCTGAACCGGATTATTAGCTCCGATGCCAGAGACAAGGTCGTGCAGGCGGACCTGCGCGGGCACGGCATTACCGATTACGGCGTTATGAGCCGTCATGGCTACTACAAAGCGAACGATGTAAGCCAAACGCCTCCTATGGAGCTGTACATTGAAGGCCAGGGCATGACCCTTGCCCGCTGGCCCAACAACGGTACGGTTCAGATGGGCAGCATTCTCGATCCGGGCCCGACCCGCAAGGATGCCGATCTGCAGACCCGGGGAGGCACTTTTACGTATACGTATGACCGGCCGGAGCTTTGGAGCGGGGCGGACGATATATGGCTGGACGGGATTTTCGGCTACAGCTGGGAATGGTCGTACAACAAAATCGCCTCGATCGATACAGAGAACAAGTCCATCACCCTGGCTTACGGGGAAATGAGCGGTCTGTTCAAAAACTGGTACCCGGACTTCCATTTCGCACAAAACCTGCTGGAAGAGATCGACATGCCGGGAGAGTATTATATTGACCGGAGCGCAGGTATCCTGTATTTCTTGCCGACAGCGGCCTTCCAGGCGGAAGCGCCTGAAATTACCGTATCCATGCTGAAAACTCCGATGATCAATGCCGTCAACACGTCGTATGTGACCTTCGAGGACCTGATTCTAGAAAACGGCCGGGATTCGGCGGTGGTCATCATGGGCGGCAGCAGCGTCCGTCTGGTGCATTGCGAGATTCGCAACTTCACCGAAGGAGGCGTACGGATCAATGCCCAGAGCCGCTGGCTGTACGACGACTTCGCCAAGGCGTCGGGGGTAAACCATGCCGTCATCAGCTCTCATATTCACCATATCGGAGGAACGGGAGTTATTCTGAACGGGGGAGACAGGCTGACGCTGGAGCCTGGCAACAATGTGGTGGAGAACAGCCACATCCATGATTTTGCCTACTATCACAAAGCGTATAACCCCGCCGTCATCCTGACGGGAGCCGGAAACCGCATCTCACACAACGAAATTCACGACGCACCTCACCCGGGCATCCTCATCTTCGGCAACGACCATCTGGTGGAATATAACAACATCTACGACGTGTGCAAAACGTTCTCGGATCTCGGCGCCATCTATATGAATTTGGGCGCTTCGCCGCAGGAGCGGGGCTCGGTGATCCGGAGGAATTACTTCCATCACATCGGGGAAGGCAAAGCAGGCGTGCAAGGCGTCTACCCGGACAACTTCACTATGGGAATTACGATTGAAGAAAATATTTTTTACCGGATGGGCAATTCCGCTATTCTGAACAACGGCGGCGCCCATATCCGTACGCAAAACAATCTCTTTATCGATGCCAAGGTGCCGTATGAGTATGCGGATTTGTATTTGGGCGATAAACCGGAACAGCAAATTTCCAAAAATTATATGGGACCATGGCATGCTTTGTTCGAAAAATACAACAATTTCACCGGGATGCCGCATTTGACAAAATATCCCGAGCTGGCTGACTATTTTACGGAAAACCGGTATTATCCGGATACGAATACGTTCCAGAGCAACGTCATCTACAATCCGACGAAGCCAAGAAGCAGCACGACAAACGCAAACGGCTCTTATGACAAGTTAAATCTCGTGCAATATGCGAACAACTGGGTGACGAATCAGGATCCGGGCTTCGTGAACCTGGCGGGCGGCGACTTGAATTTGAAGGCCGATGCGGCCGTGTTCCAGCAAATACCCGGTTTTCCGGCCATTCCGTTCAGCGAGATGGGAATCGTGGGCAAAGCCGGACCTTACCTGGCTCCGGACGAGATTCCCGTTCATGGAGTCGAGCTGTATGAAGATAACGTCACGATCGGCATCGGCAAATCGTATGCCTTGTATTCGGCTGTGCTTCCTTGGAACGCTACGAACGCGGCACTGCAGTATACGTCCAGCGATCCATCCGTCGTCAAGGTAGATGCGGACGGCAAGCTGAAGGGAGTTAACTTGGGCAGCGCGGTCGTCACGGCGGTTTCCGCCGGCAACCCGCTCATAAAGGACGAGGTTCAGGTGTCGGTCGAGGTTGGTGACGGGATTATGGACTTTACGAATTTCGAGAACGGCCGGAACAGCTGGCCGAGCGATCCGAACCGGAGCATCGTGGAGGCTGACGGCGGCAACCACATGTATAAGCTGCTTAAAGGCGCGACGACATTGAATGAGAACGACTACAGCAATTATGAGCTGTCCTTCAAGCTGAAAACACCGCCATCGATTCCGGAATTGGCTACGTTTTACGTGTTTGACAGGCTGAATCCAAGCGGCAGCGGTGGCAGGATCGGGTACCGGAAGTTTGCGGACGGAACCTCCTCCTGGATTTTGTATAATTCGGCCTGGGCGACCGTCAAGCAAAATACGCTGCCTGCCCAGGAACTGCTGCCGAATACCGTTTACAATGTCAAAATTATCGTCAAGGGAGCGGAGATCAGCGTCTATGCCGACGGCAAGCTTAAGCTGAAGGCAACCGACCCGGGCTTCAACGCTTCTGGCAAAGTAGGTTTCTATTCAGGCGGCTTCGACTATCTTCTGTTCGACGATATCAAGTTCTCGGTTCCGACTACGGATGTGGCGGGACTGCTGCTGGATAAGACCAGCATCAACATGGTGGTGGACGAAAAGCAGCAGCTGCAGGTTCAGTTCGATCCTTCGGATGCCGCTAACCGTTCCGTCGACTGGCAGTCCGCCCATCCGGAGATCGCCTCGGTCGACGAGAACGGTACGATTACCGCTTTGGCCAAAGGGGAGACGGTGGTCACTGTCACGTC
Organism: Paenibacillus vietnamensis; assembly: GCF_020169515.1. Taxonomy (GTDB): domain Bacteria; phylum Bacillota; class Bacilli; order Paenibacillales; family Paenibacillaceae; genus Pristimantibacillus; species Pristimantibacillus vietnamensis. The sequence continues at coordinate 171,087 of NZ_JAHMHW010000001.1, forward strand.
TATTGCCAATCCGGCTGCTTCCGCCTCCGTCCGGATCCTTGTGTCGGACATCCTGCACAGCACGGATTTTGATTCGGGAGCGAACGGCTGGCCGGTGGACCCGAACCGGAGCATTGTGACGGTGAACGGCAACAAGATGTACAAAATTGTGAAAGGAGCCTCTGCGCTTCATCCGAAGCTGTTCACCGGCTATGATTTGAGCTTCAGGCTGAAAACGCCTGCCGAAATGCCGGAGCTGGGCACGTTCTACGTATATGACCGCTCCGCCTCCGGCAGCTCGGGCAAGATCGGCTACAAGAAATTTGCGGATGGCACCTCGCAGTGGATTTTGTACGATCCGAATTGGGCTGTACTAAAAACGATAAATTTGCCGTACGAGGATTTGAAGGCGAATACGGAATATAACCTCCGGATTATGGTTGACGGCGCCAGCATCCGCGTGTTTGTAAACGGCGAGCTGAGGCTGGAGGGCTCCGATCCGAAGCATAATCCGTCGGGAACGGTAGGCTTCTACGTCGGCGGCTTCAGCGAATTCTGGTTCGACGACGTCAAGTTTACGCTTATTGACCGGACCGCTCCCGTAACCTCGGCTGACGTGACTCCGGCTCAGCCTGACGGTGCGAACGAATGGTATGCCGGGCCCGTTACCGTTCAGCTGAACGGTACGGATGCGGGCACAGGCGTTACGAAAACCGAATACAGCACCGATGGCGGCGGGTCATGGATTCCATACCAAGGCCCCGTGACGTTCAGCGAAGACGGTCACTATTCGGTACTTTACCGCTCCGTTGATTTGGCCGGAAACAGGGAGGACGCCAAAACGCTAAGCTTCAAGCTGGACCGTGGTGCTCCTGAACTATCCGTCACAGGGGTGGCTGCGAGAGCCTATGCCGATACGGAAACACTGACCTTGTCCTGGACGGCCGCCGATGCGGTGTCCGGCATGGAGCCCGGCAAGACATCTGCCCGGCTGGACGGCCAAATCGTGGAGCAGGGAACGGAGATTCCGCTGTATACGCTGGCACTTGGCTCCCACACGTTCACCGTATCCGTCACTGACAATGCCGGGAATACGAAGGAGGCTGCGGTGACCTTCTCCACCTACGCCGACATCAGCTCGTTAACGGAGCTCGTCGCAAGGTTTGAGGAGCTGTCCTGGATTGACAATGCCGGCATCGCGGACAGTTTGAAGGCTCAATTGGAGCAAGGGCAAGTGGAAGCGTTCATCCATCATGTTGAGGCGCAGAGCGGCAAGCATATTCAAGCTGAAGCCGCAGCTTATCTGCTGCGGGATGCGGGTGATATTTTGCAGGGCTTGGATTCAGAGTGAGTTAGAGTGACAAAGTCCATTAAAAAACCGCCTAATGGCGGTTTTTTTAATAGACACTTCTTGTCATGCCCAAGCGCAGGAGCATGATCTATCAAATGGCCGTGCCACTCCTTTAAGCAGATTAATAGAATAGATTAAGCCATAATATAAAGGAGGGTTAAGCTTTGACCGCTTGCAGACCTGCGCCATCATTTCATTTCGCTTATGTCACGAATTTTAACGATGATACGATATCGGTAATTGATACTCGAACAAAAAAGGTCGCGGCAACTATCAAGACCGGTCGCGGACCTTTTGAGATTGCGGTTACACCGGATAGGAAGTTTGCTTACGTTGTCAATAAGAACGAGAACACGGCTCAAGTAATCAGCAGAAAAACAAATAAAATTATCCGCACCATTCGGGTCGGAAAAGCTCCATCGGATGTAGGCACATCTCGAAATTTCGTCTATGTGACGAACTCGGCTGACCGTACCGTTTCAGTCATTTGTATAAAGAAACAAAAAGTCGTTGCAACGATAAAAGTCGGAAAAAACCCGGTAGGAGTAACCGTTACTCCTAACAAGTGCGCTTTGAGAGCTATAGGATTTGTAAGTAATCATGACAGCAATACGATCTCTATTTTCGATGTGAAAAAGAATAAGGTTATCGATACGATAAAAGCCGGCGTCGGCCCGGATCAAATCGCTTTCACGATGAACGGCAAATTAGCTTATGTCACTACGGATAAAAATGTTGTTTTGGTTATAGGTGTTCGCAGCCGAAGGATCCTGAAAAAGATTAAAGTCGGACGTAAACCGATCGGCGTAGCGATAACCCCTGACAACAAATTTGCCTACGTCGCTAATGAAGGGGATAATACGGTTTCCGTCATAAAACTAAGAAATAATAAGGTAATAGCTACCGTTCCAGTGGGAAGTAAACCTGGTATTGCAGCCATCACTCAAGATAGCAGATTTGCCTATGTTGCCAATTTTGGCGAAAATACAGTGTCTGTAATAAGAATCAGGGATAATAAGGTGATTAAGACGATAAAAGTAGGAAATGCAGCTTCCGGGCTTGCCATTATCCCTATATAGAAGATATAAAACATATCGTTCTATGATTTTGTTTATCAGGCGTAGGATATATAATGGAGATAGTTCGATAAGAAGGGTGGTATAGGAAACGTGAACAACAGCTCATCGTCCATTCCGAGGCCTTTAGTCAGAACGAATCAATGGGTCATTGTATTGTCCGTCCTATTGTCCTGGATCACAGGCGTCTATTGGATTTTGGCCGTTCCATTGATTGCCGGATTGATGGGATTGGTTTTTGATTTTAATCCCATCATGCGAATAGCAAATGGTTTTCTTAAAAAAGATCCCTCCGCATACCTTCCCGAAGATAAAGGGCAGCAGAGGTTTAATCAGCTGCTGGCTGTTATCTTTTTGCTGATTGCACTAGTCAGTCACATCATGCATTGGACCGTCTTCGGTTATGCTGCTTCAGCGATGGTCTGCCTGGCGGCTTTCATCGCCATACTTGGATTTTGTATCGGCTGTTTTATTCATTACCAGTGGTCCCAATTGAAGGCTCGCAGCCGAAAACGGACTTGATAATGGTCTTGCGGTTTATTAAGATAAGGCATCGCCGTTTTGGGCGATGTTTTTTTGTTGGTTAAATGAGCCTATAACAGGGCGGAAATGCCCCGTTGAGGGTAAGTGCCGAATCCTTTATGTTTGGAACAGCAGCTTAAAGAATCACATCCTAGAAGCATCACTTTAGACTTTCGTGACGAACGGGGGGTGAAATAATGACCGTATGCCGGCAGCTGATCTGAATATTTGTAAGCGCTTTTTATGGAAGTATTCGCTCTTCTGCTGTCTGGAACATTGAATCCGAATGGAGGTTATTTAATTGTGAAAAAGTCTATCAGTATGATGCTTCTGATCATGATGGCCGTGTTGGCCATTATCGGCTGTACGAATGAAGCTGGGGGTACTCCGAACAGCTCCGATGGACCGGACAACGCGATGAAGGATCCCGCCGAAGAGTCCGGCAATGTCAATGAGGAAGCTGCCGCAACAAATGACAATGAGCTGTTCATTTATACGGGGGACCAGCTTTTTAACAAACGTTACGTGGATGAAGATAATTTTGAACTGCTTATCGGCCAATTTATCAAAAAGAAGTTTCCGGATATTGTGATCAAGCATGTTCAGTGGGACGACGGCAACCGTTACGAGGATCTGGTAGCGAAACGAACCTATCCGGATATTATCCTTGAGGATGTACGCCGCAATACGCACCGGTATGTGGAAAGGTACGGTCTGCAATATGATATGAGCGAACTGATCAAAAAGCATAATTTTGATACCGGAAAGCTGGATCCGGCCTTCCTGCAGATGTCGGAAAACGCGTCGGACGGCAAGCTTTACTCCCTGCCCTTCGAAGGAAGCGAGTACCTGCTGTATTACAACAAGGATATTTTCGATAAGTTCGGCGTGGATTACCCTAAACCGGGGATGACCTATGACCAAATTTATGAAATGGCCAAAAAGCTGACGCGTCAGGACGGGGATATCACTTATAAAGGATTCCAGCAGCACCCTGAATATTATATGATGTTAAACCAGCTTTCGGAGCCCGCTCTCGACCCGGTCGAAGACAAAGCTTCCTTGCTGTCGGACAATTGGGGCAAGATCGTAAACAATCTCAGGCGGTTTTATGACATTCCCGGCAATCAGTTTACGACGGTTAAGGACTTTCCGAAAGGCCAAATCGCCATGGCGGTCGATGTCGAACAGGGTATCGTCGATTATGCGAAAAACTATAAAGACCTGAATTTCGATATTGCGCCTGTACCGGTATTTGCGGAAGCGCCGAACTCCAAATATCAGCCTTACTCATACGGAGCGTTTATTACGAATCAGTCCAAGAAAAAAGATCTTGCATTCGAGGTTCTGTCTTATCTTCTTTCGGAGGAAATCCAAATCGAAAGGTCCAAGCTCGGCGTCAGTTCGCCTTTGACGAGCGAGGCCGTTCGGGAAGCGTATTTGCAAAACGTTCCGGAGATGCAAGGAAAGCAGCTCCAGTCGCTCTTTGCCCTTGACAGTGCGATGCCGGCTGCCCGCAAGCCCGGATTGACGTTCATCGACCCTAAAGTGCGCAATGTATTTAACCCCTTGATCTTCGAAGAATCCAAAGACACCCAGACCGCACTGAGGGTCGTCGAAGAAGAGATGAACAAAGCGATTGACGAGACGAAAGCGGTTGAAGGGCAGGGAGGGTTCAGCTCGCATTTGTAAGAACCCTCATCAAACAAACAACCGATCCTCAAAAGGATCGGTTGTTTGTATAGGATTTCGTCCCGAATCGTTCCAGCTTGTGGCGGATTACGGCAATCAGGCACAGCACGGCAGTGCAGCAAGGCGCATAGATGAGCCAAAATTGCCATAGCGGAATCATAATTTTTATGATTCCGAGCCGCATCAGGACGATGTGCGCAGCGAAGATGACGAGCAGCGAAATTGCTTTGGTCAAGGGCCGTCGGCCAGCCGTCACGAAGGAGGCAAGCACGACCGCCTTGAGAAAGCTGTAGATCGCCGAGATAAAGAGATCGTCGTGGTAAGGATCTGCGAAATAGCCAATATGGAAAATGCGAATACCCGTCAAGGCCAACACGAAGACAAGCGTCGCTGCGACGCTCCACGAAATCATCAAAAGTGTAACGAACCGGATGACACGGCCGCGTCCCGCTAACCAAATCGGCCATTGCCGGGCGAGCCGGAAGAAAAAAAGCTGCGCTATTAGCGTGTAAGCCGTTTTCCACCAATACTGCTCGTAAATGCCGAGCTCAAGGAACAACCATTCTATTCCGGCGAAGATAAGCGCAAGGCAGACGATCCACCGCCAGCTCAATCGGTAGACGGCAACATAAGCGGCAGCTACCGGCACTGCGAGCAGATTGGAGACGACGGCTCCGAGCGTACTGTCATAAAAAGGAATACCGACAAGGCGTGGAAAATAACGGTAGCTATCGAACCAGAGATAAATAAAAAATTCAAACACGTAGATCATGCCGGAGAAGGAGAGCAGCAGGATGAGCGGCCAAGCTGCGCGTTTATGGAGCATCAGTACCGATATGGCGATCACGCTGAACGCAGTGAGAATGAGATAAGGTATTGAATTCGGCATAGGATCCTTTCCGATCGAATCAAAATGATTTTATTTCCATTTTGACCAGTTCGGAAGTAAAACAGACTCTTGCTGCTTATTCAATTTCTTAGTCAATCGAGCTGCAGCTCCGGATACACCCAAGCATATGACTGAAAATACCCGCTGTTTTTATTGGTATTGCCGATGATGGGACGATAGGGGGAGACAAAGCGTTCATATTCGGGATCCCCGTAAATGCCGGACATGGCTCCGAATAAATCCAGAGGCCATGTATCGGAAGACAGCGGCGCAGGAACGTTCTGATCCTTGCCGTACGGCCACTCCGCAGCGCGGCCATCGGTATAATACATTAACGTGTCGAGCGATTTCTTGATGCTTGCTCCGCTGGGGGAGGTCCAGCGGAACAGGTTTTCGCCGGTAACGTCCATAATTTGCTTGGCGGCCGCCGTTAGCGGTGCCAGGGCGAAATAGTGGTACCAGATCGAATTTTTTCCCCTGTTTGTCTCTTCCGGGATGAATCCCGCGGGCGCAAGAGAGTGGTCGATTTGCTCCTTCAGATTGGCGGTTTCCTCCGCAAAGCGGTCTTTGTCGTCGAGGAAACGGAACAGGGACAGTTGGGCATACAAGCTCCAGCTCCACCAGTTGTTCCGGAGCGGGATACGATCCCACTCCGGCAAGCAAACCCCGGTCATCCATCGGACGAACCTCTCTTGAGCCTCCGTACGCCAGTCCGAATAGGCTTTGAGCAGCTCCGCCGCTCGTATGAGCCCTGTTCCCAGATAGGCGGAGACGAGCGGACCGTCATTGTCCGCAAGTGCCCGATTGACGGAAGCCCAGCCATCGATCAGCTCGGCTGCCTTATCGGCATAGGCTGCTTCGCCTGTAAGCCGGTAAGCAAGCGCAGTTGTGTAGGCCGCTTGGGCATCCGCCTCCATGAGCCGCTTGGCTGCCTGATGTCCGGCCGCATCGAAATAAAAACCGGGAATATGCCAGACCGGAACGGCGTGGCAGCGAACCGACAAGCTCTCGCCGGCGAGTCTAAGAAGATGGTCACTTGCAGTCGGGTTATTCATAAGCGCTCGGTATCCTTTCCAGTCTTATTTTGCGGATTTCCGCTCTTATTTGGGTTCCACTTCATCAAGGGTCAGGCGGTATTGGAGGTTTCGCATATAGGTGCCGTCCGTATTCTTGAACACCATGCCGAAGCGGATTTCCTCCCCCGGGCTGTGTACAATGGCGATCAGACGGTTGATCCCGGCTTGCAGAGCGATATGCCGCTCCGGCTCGGGAACCCTTCGTCCGTTCATATAGATCTCATAGGCACAGCTCGCGTTTATTTGAAGCTGTCCATTGACCGCTTCATCGCCTGAATCGCCGGCCGGCCGAAGCAGATGCACGAAGCAGCTCAGAAACCAGCGGTCACCCCCCGGATTGCCGATATGGAAGGTTCCGCCGGAGCCGCTGCGTTCCTTCTTCTGCATCCAGCCGTAAAGTCCTTCGCCCAAGTTGTTAAGCGAAAATTCCGGGTCGATGTAATAGGCTTTCATAGCCTCGTAATCCACATAGGGACGGCAAGGCATAGCCATCACCTTCTCGACGGCCCACTCTCCGTCCCCCTTGACACTGGATAAAAATCCGTCGTCGAAGACAGCGCCCAAATTAGCCAAGAGTTTCGTGTACAGGCGAATAGACTTATCATTGTCCGGGTCGAGAAGCAGCTGGGAGAGCACGTAGAGCCCTTCCCCCGATTCAGCCTCCAGCACATACGTTCCTGGCGGCCGTTCTTTCTCCTTATTCAGCTCCACCAGCGCTACCCTGCTGTATTCATCCGTATGCTGCCCTAAAAAATAATCCTTCCAAGCCGTTCCTTCCACGCCGGTGCAAAGAGCAGCCGTGCCGGCCGCCTCCAGGCTGTACAAAGCGAGAGGGCGGTTCACAGCTTCCCGGGGCGAGAGGAATACCTTGTCAAAGCCGAACAGGTCTACCGGACTTAAGCCTTGGACCTCAGGCATGGAGTATTCCGCCTCCAGATGGTAGGTTTCATGCTCCCGGATGGCCACATCGCGCTTCAGCAAATGAGACAAGATATTTTCTTGACCGGGCTCCGCCGGCAGGATTACGACTTTGCCGCCGCCCTGCGCATATTCCCGGATGGCCGCAGCCGCTTCTGGCTCCGAAAGCAGGTGCGGCTGGGCCGCAATGAGCCCATAGGCATCAAGCGTTTGGCCGCTTGGCTCCAGCAGCATATCGAACCTTAGGGCAAGCGTCCTCAGGAAGGCTTCGGCTTTGCCTCCCGGCTGTACGATGGCCCCTGTATTGACGCTGACCGTTTTGGTATTTCCCGCATAAGCAAGCAGATTACGCAGTAAGATGCATGCCTGGGGCACTTGATGGAAATTGTCCATCAGCTCAAGCTGGCTGGCGATAAACAGTCCTTTTCCGCTCCTGTACTCCAGAAGCGGCGACCACAAATCTCCGCCGTCGCCGAAATCGCCGGAGCCGCATTCCAGGATCATGGTGAAATTGCCTTTGACGGGCTTCTCAAAGGCGGCCCGGATAATCGGAAGCGGGCCTTCCTCGCGAACTTCTTCATGCCAGAGCATCAGATCCTCGTTGTCCAGGCCGAGAAGCACAGGGTGATCATAGCTTCCGGCATGGGCTCGAATGAAGTCCTGTCTTGAGATGGCAAGCTTCCCGAGCGACAAATGAAGCTGCTCCAGCAGCAGAACCCGTCCTCCGGAGGCTACAAATCGTTTGAGAGCCTGCTCCAGCTGCCCGTCCGCTTCCTCCAGCTTGCTGCCGGCAACCAGCAGATGATCCGGCGAAAGCAGTCCGATCTGCTCCGCAGAGACGTGTCTGCATTCCGGGACAAGCGTGCCGATGATGCGGAAATCCCGCTCTCCGCCCACATAGGCGACCGGTCTGCCGACCGCTGCCGGGTCGGTTTTATAGCGGGAGGGATACAGCTTATAGCTCAGGTCCAGCTCGTGCACGGGCTTGTTATCGTGAAGCATGTCGGCATGAAAGTGCAGCGATGACACGGCTTCGACAGGCTCTGAAATCCAGGTGAACGTCACGGTTTTGCGGCCGGCCGGCTCTTGTTCAAATTCCAGATGCTCCTCGTGAATGAGCCTGCCTTCCTGCCGGACTTTGCATTCAATCCGAATCCGGCGCGTATGGAGCGTGTCGTTATACACATCAAAGCTTCTGACGACCGGATTATCGTTGAAGAAGGAGCCGTTATATTCTGCCGGTATCATCGTGGCGGGCTTGAAGGAAGCCGCCATCCTATCGAACGCCGGGTTTTTCCGGTAGGCCGGATATTCCTCCGGCAGGAGGCCGTTGTTCAGCGTCAAGGAATATCGCGGAATGACCTTCGGTTTAGGAAAGGCCGTATCCGGTTCGGCCGCCTGCAGCGGAATATCTTGGTCGGGCATGGCGCGCATAAAATAATGGGCGAAGTTAAAGGCGGATATCCCGGTTACTCCTTGCCGCCTTGCATATTCCACGAACAGCCGCTCCTTTTCCGCCAATCCTTTCACGCTTTCATCCGTGCTCCGGTACGCCGCCAATCCCGTGTACATGCTGCTGTTCTGGGGGCAAATATACCACCAGCCGCCATGCTCGCCGAACACAAGAGGCACCTTCCGGTCCCACTGGGCGATCGTTCCGTCGATATTGTAATGCCGGCTTTCCACCTCGGTGAGATGTTTGGGGAGAAGCCGGTTGTCGCCCTCCGCAATGACGGGACGGGTAGGATCAAGCTCCCGGATGCTGTCTATCATGGACGGGATATGCTGCTTGTAACCGTCGCGCCCATCCACCCAGCGCATTTCGTTCTGCAAGCTCCACATGATGACGGACGGGTGATTGCGGTCCCGTTCCACCAGTCTTCGGACATGGGCTTTGCAGTTGGCGATAAAATCGGGATGATCCGCCAGCATCGATTTGCCGGAGCCGTAAATGGCGGTTTCGTCGACAATCAGCATGCCTTCCTCGTCGGCGATGTCCAGATAATAGGCCGGGTGCGGCTCTGCGTGAAGCCGGACGCAGTTGACCCCAGCCTCCTTGCACATGCGATACCAGTTCCGGACATACTCCTTTGTTTGCTGAAGCCCGCCCTGAAAATGCCAGGAATCGCCCCGCAGGTTGACGGGAATTCCGTTAAGAATAAAGCGAGGCCCTTCGGTCCATATTTCGCGGAAGCCGAACCTTTCCTCCACACGGTCGATGATAAGGTCGCCGTCCATCAGCAAGAGCTCCAGCACATAGAGAAACGGCCGGTCCGGGTCCCACCGCTTGGCATCCGCCCAGTCCAGACGGAAGGCGGCAAAGCTTGTAAACTCCTGCAAGACCCATTCATCGGCACCGGCTTCGGCCCTGAGAATAGGGGAAGCATGCTGCCGTCCATCCTCCCGTACGGTCAACTCAAGCCTAAACGGCGTCCCGTCAAGCTTCGTGAAAGGATGGCTTACCGAAGCATCTACCTCAAGCCGGTTTTCCCGGACCGACGTGCGGATCGCGACATCCGACAGCGAGATGTCAGGCCGGCTTTCCAGGTAGACGTCCTGCCAGATGCCTCTGGCGACGGAGCCGAACCAGGAGCCGGCAAGTCCGGTTATCTTTTGCTGTCCGGAAGGCAGCGCTACCTTGTCGAAGCTGCCGCAAACGACATGCAGGTCGTGCTCGGCTCCCGCCTTGACCCATTTCGTTATATCTGCCAGAAACGGCAAATAACCGTCCTCCCAAAGGGCGAGCAGGCGGCGGTTCAGGTAGACGGCGGCCTTCTGCATGATTCCGTCCAAACGCAGGAAAATACGCGTCTCCTGTCCCGTCATCGAATCGGGGAGCCGGAACACCCGATGAAGCACTCCCGCATCCGCGCGCGCCCACTCCTTCGGGTAACCGTATATCTCATAGGGGGAATACCCGTGTTCGGTTATTTCCCCGAAGATTTTCCCAGACGGCCGTTCGTACGATCCCCTCCAGCTGGAAGGAACCGTAATTTTACATTCCTCATAGACTAGCTCCGCAGGGAGCCCGAAGCCAGGTCCGTGACCGTACAAAGGCATGAAATCCCATTCGCCGTTCAAGCAAAAAGCTGTTCTCATCCGTGCTTGCTCCTCTTCTAATCGCGATTGTCGTTAGGCCTGGATAACCAGGGGAATTTCCAGCCAGATCAGGGAGCGCTCCGTCTCCTCGTCCCACTTGATGAAGTGGGGCTCCATGACGGACATCCAGTCCGGCGGAGTGCTGGAGGTGGAGAGCTTGCCTTTGTATGGAGGCGGTTCGACGGAAGCCGGCGCTTCCGAGTAGAAAAACATCAGGTTCTCGTGAAGGGCGATGATCCCGTATTTGTCGCCGTCGCCGGGCTTTTCTTCCTGGTACTGATAATGGTAAAAAATATAGCTGGCCGCCTGCTCCGGCTTCAGTTTTGCAATACGGGCATACGGTTTGGTCTCCGGGTCCCGCCGCCGCCAATGCTCCTCGCTGACAGGCTGCTGATAATGAAAGATGTCGGTCATCGGCACCCAGCTTCTGGGCATGTCCTCACCGGGCCAGGCTTCCAGAGCAGCCTCGCAATGGCTGAAGAGGACATGGGGATCAGCCTGCTTCGTCAAGCTTTCATAATAGAGAAACAGCCGGACGCCGCTGCGGAACAGACTAAGCTGACGGACTCCGTATTCCTCCATCCGGGCCCTAAGCACGGGCAGGGCGCCGCGGAAGTACGCTTCTGGATCGATGCCGTCGCGGCATTGCGCCCGATAATGATATCGCTGCATAAGTCACCTCCTGTTAATGCCTCCATTATAAAGCCGGTCTAATGAGGCTCGGTTGTGCTATAATACAGCTATATTGCGATTATGGCGCTGCCCGGCGGGAGGGGGGACGTCATTGATCGCTCCCTAATTCAGAATGTCGCAGCCGTTATCGTTATGCTCTTCCGATTCTTCCGGTACGGTACTGACCCGGCGTTAATCCCGTCTGCTTACGAAAGAGACGGATGAAGTAATTGGCATTTTCAATGCCGACCTGCCGGCCGATTTCGGACACGGTCAGCCCCGTATTTTCCAGCAGCGATTTCGCCGTCTTGATTTGCAGATAATGCAGGTATTGCAGCGGGCTCATCCCTGTGTATTTTTTCAGGCATCTGGCAAGATAGTCGAAATGGAAGTGGAGCGTCTGCTCCATATGCTTCGCGTCAAAGGGGCGGGTCAGATGCTGCTGCAGGTAGACAATCGTTTGGTCGCAGAGCAGCCTGGAGCGGGGGGCTAATTGTGTGCGGACTGCCGTTTGCAGGTGGACAAGCAAGCCCGCCAGCTCGGTTTGCAGCTGCAGGGAGGTGGCGGGCGACAAAGTGTGATGCAGCTCCAGCATCCTCTGCAGAAACGGAAGGAAATCGGGGACATGCAGGCCGGTGAATTTCGGAATATACATAACCTGACTGTGAGGGGCCACATCGAAATTTGTCCCTTTGGCAGAAGGGGAGGACCAAGGGATTTGCCCGCTCTCGATCGTCCGCACCGGTGCCGGATGGACAAAATGGATCCAGTAGATTTCCGTTATTTCTTCGCAGGGGCGATGCCCGAAATGCATGCGGTTCGGCTCGAGCACGAGCATGGAGCCTTCTTTGATTTCGTAGGGCACATCGTCTTCCGTCATATACAAGGCGCCCTTCGTGACGAACAGCATGTCGTATACATTAAATGAACGGTCAAAATGCTGCTGTCCCGGTGCCCAGAAAGCATGACCGATCATGACAAGCTGCGGCAGCGGGGGGATGATAAGCTCGAGGCAATTCATAGGGCCTTGCATCTCCTTTATGTAAACGTTGTCTTATTGTAGCACGGTCAAATCCGGGAAGGTAGAAAATGTGCTATAAAAAGTCGCTTATGAACCTGTCCGATCATGCCGGGGATTTATATACTTAACCTATATGATCCGGAAAGGAAGAGATAATATGCGATTTCGTCAGGTCCATCTCGATTTTCACACCTCCGAAGCGATAGCGCCGATCGGAGCCCGTTTTGACAAAAAGCAGTTTCAGGAGATGCTGCAGCTAGGCCATGTGGATTCCATTACGGTGTTCTCCAAATGCCATCACGGCTGGGCATATCATCCCTCTGAAGCAAACGAGATTCATCCGGGACTGGGCTTCGATTTGCTGGCGGCCATGATCGAGGCGGCCCATGAAATTAACGTGAAGACACCGGTGTACCTGTCGGCCGGTCTGGATGAGAAGCTAGCCAGACGCCACCCGGAATGGCTTATCCGCGACGAGAACGATCAGACGAATTGGGTCAAAGGCTTTATGCAGCCGGGCTATCACCAGTTTTGCCTGAACACCCCTTACCTGGATATTCTGCTCGAGCAAACGCGCGAGGTCGTGTCCCGGTATGAGGTGGACGGCCTTTTCTTCGATATTGTCGGGGTGCGAAAATGCTACTGCCACAGCTGTGTAGAGAACGTCCGGCAGGAGGGGAACGATCCGCGGGATGAGAAGGCGATGCGCAAGCTTTGGGAGAGAACCTATGCCAATTACACGGCAAAGGTGAAAGAAACGGTAGAATCGATCAAGCCGGGGCTGCCGATCTTCCACAACGGCGGGCACATCATGCGCGGACGCCGCGATTTGGCGTTTATGAACACTCATTTGGAGCTGGAATCGCTGCCGACAGGCGGCTGGGGCTATGACCATTTCCCGCTGTCGGCCAGGTACGCGCAGACGCTTGGAGTCGATTTCCTCGGCATGACCGGCAAATTCCATACGTCCTGGGGAGAATTCGGCGGCTATAAGCACCCGAATGCGCTCCGTTACGAAACGGCGCTCAGCATCGCCAGCGGCGCCAAATGCTCGATCGGCGATCAGCTGCATCCGGACGGCCGGATGGATGAGGCGACCTATGCGCTGATCGGCGCAGCGTACCGCGAGGTCGAGGACAAGGAAGCCTGGTGCGCGAAGGCGACGAATGTCGCGGATGTGGCGCTTCTGTCATTGGAAGCGACCGGCGTGCATCCGAAGGCGGAGGCGCATGCGCCCCAGTCCGATGCAGGGGCTGTGCGCATGCTGCTGGAAGGGAAGCTTCTTTTTGATGTCATCGATAAGGAGCATGATTTTACGGACTATAAAGTGCTGATTTTACCGGATTATGTGGCGGTGGATGACGAGCTGCGGGACAAGCTGAAGCCGTACCTGCGGCAGGGCGGCAAAATTCTCGCGACAGGCTGGTCCGGACTTGATCCGGAGGGCAGCCGGTTTGCGATCGACCTCGGCGTGCGGCATCTGGGGGCAAACCCGTACCGCCCCGATTATTTCCGTCCGATGTTCAAGCCCGGGAGCTTGGGAGAAGCCTCCTATATTTTCTATTCCCAAGGCCAGAAAATCGAGCTGGCCGGCGGAACCGGGCTTGGACGACGCGAGAACCCGTATTTTAACCGCGGCGTATTTACGTTCTGCTCGCACCAGCATACCCCTAACAGCTATGCCGACGGCGGGCCGGGCATGGCGGAAAGCGGCAGCGGCATTTATATCGCCTGGAGTGTATTTGAAGATTACGCGACCAAGGGCAGCCTGATCTTGAAGGAAGCGGTCCTCTTTGCACTGAATCGCCTGCTGCCGGGCAAGGCGCTGCATACCAGCCTGCCGGCGCAAGGCGTCGTCACGCTGCAGGAGCAGAAGGAAGAGAAACGGCTCGTCAACCATCTGCTGTACGCCTCCCCGGTGCGCCGCGGAGACGGCGTTGAAGTAATCGAGGATATCGTCCCGCTGTACGACGTCGGGGTTTCCGTCCGGACTTCACACCGCGTAAAAAATGTGTATTTGGCGCCGCAGATGTCGCCGCTTCCCTTCGAATGCGAGGACCGGACGGTTCATTATACGGTACCTAAGCTGGAGTGCCATCAGATGGTCGTTATGGATTATGAATGAACATGACTAATCAGCGTAAAGGATGAATAATAATGGACTTTAAGCCATTGTCTCAATTTATCGACCGCATCACCTCTTGGCGGATTCCATGGGCGGAGGTGCTGGTCATGCACCGGAACGAAACGGTTTTCCGTTACCGGAACGGCTTTGCCGACCTGGAAGAGAAAACGCCGATCGAAGAGGGGCGGATCATCAATATTTACTCGATGACCAAAATCATGACGTGTACGGCAGCTCTTCAGCTCATTGAGAGGGGAGCGATGCTGCTGAACGATCCGATAGCGGCCTATCTGCCGGAATACGCCGAAATGAACGTAAAGAGAAAGCTGCCGGACGGCGAAGTCGTACTCGATAAGGCAACGAGGCCGATTACGGTGCGCGATCTGTTTACGATGACGGCCGGGTTTTCCTATGACTTTGGAGCGCCTTCCATTAAAGAAGTCGTGAGAAGCACGGACGGCAAGGTGCCGACCCGCGCCTTCGCCGCGGCGCTTGCGAAGGAGCCGCTGCTGTTCGAGCCTGGCACGAGGTGGAATTACAGCTTGTGCCATGATGTTCTTGCGGCTCTTGTCGAGGCGGTGGACGGAAGGCGCTTCGGCGAGTATATCCGAGATGAGATTACCGGGCCGCTCGGCATGCGCGACACGGGCTTCGATCTTTCGGATGAGCAGAGAAGCCGTCTCGCTCCGCAGTATGAATACAACGATAAGCTTGGCAAGCCTGTACGCAAGGACGGGAACGGCTTCCGGGTCGGAACGGAATTTGAAAGCGGCGGGGCGGGTCTTCTGTCTACCGTGAGCGACTACGCTCTTTTTCTGAATGCGCTCACGAATCAGGGAACAAGTCCGGACGGCGTACGCATTTTGTCGCCGGCGACGATGGATTTGATGCGAACGGACCAGCTGACCGAGCCGATGAGAAGCGATTACGGTTGGGACCAGCTGAAGGGCTACGGATACGGACTTGGCGTCCGGACACATATTTCCAAAGCCGTAAGCGGATCGCTCAGCCCGCTTGGAGAATTCGGCTGGAGCGGCGCCGCCGGCTGCTTGGCCGTCATCGATCCGGCTTCGCAGCTGACCGTCATGTATGCGCAGCACATGCTGAACAACCAGGAGCCGTACGTGCATCCTCGCTTGAGAAATATTGTATACGCCTGCCTGGCGTAAATATAGGGTGAAGGGCCGCGTTTCCGGACGCGGCCCTTTTTTTGTTGAGGTGAAAAAAATTTATTTTTCACATCATTTTCTCATTTTCGTTCGCTATAATTGCCTAAGAGTTCGGAATGATAATCATTATCAAGTTGCATTCGGATCGAATCCGGTGCAGTCAGCATAGCAGGAAGGAGGCGGGGGAGTGAACGCTCAAACCTTAAACCGGGCCGTCCATTACCATCGAAAACGCACCGCAGGATTCAGGGATCGATTGCAGCGGAGAAGATACATGATCCTTCAGCAGCTGATCGAGAGCGGCCCGCTATCGACTGGGGAGCTTGCGATTCAGCTGTCGATGACCATACACGCCGTTAGAAAAGCGGCTCTAAGCTTAACTGTCAGCGGCTTAGTCGCAAGGGATGAGTCAAACGGTGAGCGAATGACCGTCACGGACACCGGCATGCGGGTCTGGAAGGAGGCCGACCGGGAGAAGCAAAGGTGGCTGGAGCGCCAATCGGCTCTCGGCACCGCCCTTGAGCTTGAGCCGTCCGTTAGCGCCCGGGTAAGATGAAGGGAAAATCGTTAGCCGCGTATGGCGGTCTGGGACTTTTGATCATTTTCCTGATGTTAAGCTGGCAGCTGTTCGACCTTCACCTTCTGGTCGAGCAGCTGCGGGGCATGCTCGCCGAGCCCGGATGGCTGTTTTTTATGTTTGTCGTCTACCTCCTTTCCTTTGTACTGAAAGCGGCGGCCTGGCAAGCCTATGCCGGACGCGAGCATCCGTTCGGGCTATACCTTCACGGCATATTTTACAGCTTGCTTGTCAATCACCTGCTGCCGATTAAGGCCGGTGATTTCGTACGCGCCGGTCTGTTAATGAAGAAAGCGCGGATGAGGTGGGATACCGCTCTTCATTCCGTTGTGATGATGCGGTTGACGGACTTGTTCGTTTTAGGGACGATTGCCGCAGCGGGCATGCTCGGGCTCGGGATGGCCGTTTCGTGGTATACGATAGCCGGGGCGGCTGCGGCGGCACTTATTTTAGGAGCTGCATTGAAGCTTATGCCGATCCGGCGCTGGCCGTTCGTTAGCCGTCATGCTGAGCAGTTCAAGGCGGTAGCGATCTCCAGGCAAGGGCCGTATATTTTTGCTCTGGTTGCCGCCAGCTGGGTGCTTGAAGCGGTTATTTTGTACGGGATTGCCCGAATGGCGGACATCCGGCTTGGCGCTGCCGCCTCGATTTGGGCGAATAGCGTAACGATAGGAGGCCAGCTCTTTCACGTCACGCCCGGCGGAATAGGCACCTACGAAAGCACGATGAGCGGAACGCTTGCGCTGCTGGGAGTCGACTGGGAGAAGGCCTACGCAACGGCTTTGCTGGCCCATGCTTTTAAATTCGCGGTGTCGTTCCTTGTTGGCGCCTATTCCTTACTTCGAATGCCGATCGGCTTACAGGAAGCAAGGGGATGGCTGCGCATGCCGCGGAAATCTGACTTACAAACGAATCAAACGAGCGAGAGGATATTCAAATGAAACATGCATCATCTTTTGAGATTGTGGCGGCAAGATGCTGGAATCTGCTGAACGAAGGAAAGCCGTTTACGCCGATATTCACCGTTTCGGTCTTCCTTCTGTACCGGTATGACCAGTGGCTGAACGGAGGCTTCTGGACGGCCGCGGGCCTAAGCCTGCTTATGATTTTGCCGGTGCTGGCTATATTTTATCATTATGATTTTCCGTTGTTTCTAAGAAACTATTTGTGGTTTCCGGCAGTAGCGGCGCTGCTGCTGTGGGAGCCGGCCCATCTTCCTCTGCATGCGCTGTCGATCGGCCTGTATCTGTTCTTCACGATCTACTTCTGGGGAACGTTCTATTACCGGATGCGAATCGGCACGTCCTGGTGGAACTTTAGAAGGTTCTGGAAGCTGGTGCTCAAGAACAGCGACTCGACAAGCGGCAATGCGCAGGAACAGCTGCCGAAGCTGCTGCTGCTCCTGTTTCTCTGGGATCATTTTTATTCCTTGCTGTCTTCGGAAAGCTCCTGGACCGCAGCGCCATTCGGGGATGAAGTGACCGTACTCGCTGTATTCACAGCCTGTTTGTGGCTCTACAGCTGGATTTTGCATCGTTATCTGTTCGATTGGAAGCCTAAGGAGCCGGAGCGTTTCACAAACGGGCCTGACCCTGCAGGAAAAGCCGTAAACGAGAAGGTTATTGTAATTGTAGTCGACGGCATGCGCAAGGAGCGGTTCGAGGAGGCCGATGCGCCGTTTCTCAAGAAGCTGAGGCAGGAAGGAACCGAGTATACGCAGATGGAGACGGTATATCCGGCGAGAACGGTCGTTTGCTTCTCGTCGATGTTCACCGGAGCCTACCCGAAGGACCACGGCATCCGTTCCAACATGGTATGGAAGCTGGGCATCCGGGTGGAGAGCATCTTTGATTCGCTGCGGAAGATCGGGAAGAAGGGGCGGCTGCTTGGCATCGCCCATCTGATCGACTCGATGGGCGACGATGTGGAAAGCGTAACGGCGGTTATGCATAACGACAAAGCGGACCGCAACATTATCGAGCGCGCCAAAAAGATCATGGCCGAGCAAAATCCGGATTTATTCGTGGTGCAGATGATCGCGGTCGATCAGACCGGCCACAGCATGGGCGTGCTGTACGACGAGTATTTGCAGAAAATCGCGGAGGCCGACAGGCTGATTGAGGAATTTGTAGGCTGGCTCCGTGACCAGGGCATGATGAAAAATACGACGCTCGTCCTTTGCGCCGATCACGGCCAAGCCGACGGCATCGGCGGTCACGGGCATTTGGACGAAGGAGAACGGTTTGTGCCTTTCTTCCTGCACGGTCCTGCCGTTCGGCAAGGCTGCAGAATCGATGAGAGACACTCGCTCGTTTCGGTTGCCCCGACTCTCGCTTACTTGCTCGGGGCGCCATATCCGAACTCCAGCCGCGGACCGGTGCTGACCGAGGCGTTCAAAAGTGATGACCAGGCCTGAAAGGAATCGCGTGATGAAAGTAGGTAAATCATGAAATCTTCAGTCAACAAGAAGCTTATCGTATTCATACCGGCTCACAACGAGGCAGGAAACATTGAGAGCGTCATTGCCCGCATCCCGAGAAGCTTCCATCCCGATTACGACGTTCAGGTGATCGTAATCGACGACGGCTCGACCGACCGGACGGTCCAAGCGGCTAAGGAAGCCGGCGCCGATTATGTCTACTCCTTCGGGAAAAACAGAGGGCTCGGAGCCGCCGTCAGGGAAGGCTTGGCAAGGTGCTGCATGCACGATGCCGATATCGGATTGATGATCGATGCGGACAACGAATATCCGCCGGAGCAAATTCCCGATGTCGTCGCACCGATCATGAACAGGTCGGCGGACTACACATTCGGCTCGCGGTTTAAAGGAAGCATTGCGGGAATGAGAGTGCACCGCCGGCTGGGGAATTACTTGTTTACGCTTCTCCAGTCCGTCCTGCTGCGCAAATGGATCTATGACGGTCAGTCCGGCATGCGCGGCTTTTCCCGCGAAGCGATGGAGTGTGCGGAAATTATTCACGATTACAACTATGCTCAGGTGCTGACCTTGAATTTGCTAAGGCAAGGATTTCGCCTCGAAGAGGTTCCAATCTCCTACAAGGTAAGGACGCAGGGGCAATCCTTCATCAAGTTCCGTCAATACGTAACCTCTGTCATCCCGGCGATTTATAAGGAGATGAAGCGGCCGGTTGTCCGCCGCAGCTCCTTCGTCTCAAGCAGACAGGTAAGGGAAACGTCAGGTTAGCATGTCGCGGTCCGTATTCATACGTTACTTCTCGATTAGCGCTGCCTGTATAGCCATATTGATGCTATTCGTTCTGAATTTGCATTACGCCAGTCCGTTTGTACGTTCATGGGATGAAGTGGATTTTGTCCTCGCTGTCGACAGGTTCGATCTGCTCGCGATGCAGCCCCACTTTCCGGGATATCCGTATTTTATTGCGGGTGCTAAGCTGATCCATCTTTGGCTCGAGGATCCTGTACAGTCGCTGATCGTGTGGAATGCGGCGCTTGCCGGCAGCGCAGCCGTCCCGATCGCGCTGCTGGCCAGAAAGTATATCGTCGCTGGAGCTGCCGCCTGGGTGCCGGTTTGCGTACTGTCGCTCCCGTACCTGTGGCTGATGGGCTCAAGGCCCATGTCCGAATGCGCGGGCATCGCCGTGCTTTGGTGGTACCTGTGGAGCGTGCGCTGCGCAGCGGACCGTCCTCGATCGAACGTCCGGTTAGGGGTCGCATTGTTATTGTTCAGCATACTGATGGGAATTCGCTTGTCGTACTTTCCGTTCGGCATGGCGCTGCTTCTGCTGCTCATTTTCCAGTATAGAAGCGCCCCGGAGGGAAGCGGAAGGCTGCGCAGACTGCTCCTGGCACTGGCGGCCGGAGCCGGAGCCCAGCTTGTCTGGATCGGCGGGCTGGTTCTGTCCGAAGGGACGCTGCAGGGCTTCTGGCAGCTGTCGATGGCATTTGTCGCCGGACATTTCTCGGAATGGGGCGGGGGCATCGTCTCGGTGAAAATGCCGATCGGGCTGCGGTTCGTCACGTTATTTTCCGATCATCTGATCCGGGACGTATGGCTGAGCCGATCGGCCGTGCTGGCAGCGTGCTACGGCTTGCTTATCTTCGCAACAGGATTTGGAATCATCCGGCTGAGGGGCGGCGGGAGGCAGACGTTCAGCGTTCCAAAGTATGCCGGGTGGCTGCTCATCTGTTTGGCCGCATATGCGGTATGGGTATTGCTCGGTCAAAATATCGAGAAACCGCGCCATATCGCACCGGTCGCCGGACCGCTGCTGCTCATGTTGTTCGCCGCGGCTCTGAGGACGGCGCAGGTGCTGAAGCGGCCTGCGGAGGAAAGCCGCCGCTCCCGATGGAATCGGGCTGCCGCGACAGCGATTCAGCTGTCCGTCGCAGCGGTCGCAGCCGTTCAAGTCATCACCGGCCTGCAGCAGCTGGAGCTTCAAGCCGGACAGCAGCCGGCCGTCTATCAGCTCAATAATTATATGAAAGAAATAGAAGAGCCTCTTGTTTTGTACACATGGGAGGAAACCCGGGTGCTCGGATATTTGCAGACGGATTATGAGCACCGGAAGGTGTATACGTTCGATTATTTTTATTCGCTCGCACAGGCGGATACCGGCAGACGGATATTTTTGACGGATCATGTGCTGAGCGGTTTTTTGAAGCAAAATGAGGCTTCGGCATCGCAGGTCGTGCCTGTCGCCCATTTTGTCTCAGATCCGTTATTAGACCCGGTCTATTCCGAGATTACGCTTTACGAGTGGAAAAGACAGGATGAACCTAAATAGAAACATACGAACAGACAGGGGAGAGTGCAAGTGTCTAGATGGTTAAAAAGCGGTCTGGCGGCGATTGTCTTCTTTTTATGGCTCGCTCCGGCCGGCGTTTCGGCTTACTCTTACGGAGATGCGAATACGGAGGATGTTGCCGAGACTTTTAAAGTAATCGCATCTGCCTTAAACGGAAGCAAGCCGGATTGGAAAACGGCTGCCGACACGCATCAGGTAAGGCGTTCGGAAATTAAATCGCATTTTGGCGAATCGGTTGCGCTGACGCTGGATAAAAATCTGGAAGCAAAGGACAGCAAGCTGCTGATTGCCAATTACAAAGCGGTTCTCGTCATGAACCTGGACCGGCGGTTTACATACGCCCTGAAGGATGTAGAGGACTACGCGGCAGCAAAGCTGCTTCTGGCCAAAGCGAAGGCTACCTTCGATACGCTTGCTCCGTATATGTCCTCCGGAACGGACGACATGAACCGGGCTTTCGAAGACGCGCTGGAAGCGCTCGGCAATCCCGGCTTGTTCGGAGTCGGGCAGAAGGACGCCGATCCGGAATTGTTCAAGCAGAAGGTCAATTTCATTTACGGAAAAGTAAAGCCAAGCTTTCCTTACAAAGCCTATGTGAAGCCGGCCGCCACAGAAAAACCGGTCAAGCAGCCGACTGCAACGCCGAAGCCGCAGCCGAAGCCGACCAAAGCGCCTGCCGCGACAAGCAAGCCGGCAGCAAGCGCCAAGCCGGCCGCAGCCGATGCGGAGAAGGAGACGGAAGCGGCGACGCCGACCCCGGCGCCAAGCACCGAGCCGGAGGAATCGGCATCCGCGAGCCCTGAAGCATCGGCGAGTCCGGAGCCGTCCGCAACGGACGAGGCGGCCGCAGCCGAAGCTTCCCCGCCTGCCGCGACCGGCAGTCAGACGGATGAGCCGGCAGCCGATACCGAGGCTTCTGCACAGCCCGCATCGGGTGAGGAGCAGGCGCTGGGCCATGCACCCATGGAGCGGTCCGATAAGACAAATCCGATCGTTACGGTGTCCGTCATCGCGGGAGTCGCCATAATCGGCGGCGGAGCACTTTGGTTTATACGCAAAAAAGGTTTTATGTAAGATTCCATTTCACAATTCCAAAGTGACAGTGAAGTTGAATCGTATCTTAATCATATATGAGGAGAGATGAAAGTGCGTAAGTTATTATCCATTGTTATCAGCTTTGCCCTAGTTTTTTCTTCCTTTTTCATGCTGGCTTCCGCAGTCGGCGCTGAATCGAAATTCGGCATTACCGAGGATGCGGATATCGTCGCCAAGGTTACGGCTTTTGCGGAGATT
Source organism: Paenibacillus vietnamensis (assembly GCF_020169515.1). Lineage (GTDB taxonomy): Bacteria > Bacillota > Bacilli > Paenibacillales > Paenibacillaceae > Pristimantibacillus > Pristimantibacillus vietnamensis. Next base: position 193,333 of record NZ_JAHMHW010000001.1, read on the forward strand.
AAAGCTTTGTTCACAGAGAATACGGATCTGAACGCCGTTAAAGACTTCTATGTTACAAATTTCCAGACCGATGTCAAACGCATTGACGCAACGATCAAGCCCGACGATCCGAAAATCGATGAGAATGTTTCGTTCGTACTCGAAAATGCGATCAAAGGAAACCTTAACGCAGGCCAAGCTAAACAAGCGGTAGACAAAGGCCTTCAATGGTATTTCTACTTCAGCATGCGCGATCTGATCAGCAACAAGGTTAGACCTGCACTGGCAAGCGGAGATTATAACACGGCCAAAACGGAATTTGAAAAGGTAGTACAAATCTATGAAGGCGTCATCCAAAGCACTGTTCAAAAACGCGACGACAAGTATGGATTGCATATGGTCGCTATTTTGCAAGGCACGATCGAGCAGCTGTTGACCGACATTGAAGAAAAGAACGTCAACGATTTTAACGTGCACCGTCAAGTGCTGGACAAAACGATTATTAAAACGTACGCGCTGGCTGCCCTGACTTATGCAACGACTATTCCGACGAAGCCGGCTGCCGATCAGCCTGCTGCAATTACGGAAGGCTACTTCCTCTTCCTGCCTGTATATACTTACCTGAGAGGCGGAAGCGTCGAGGACGCCAACTACATTTTGAATGCATTTGCATCCGGAGACGCGAGCAAAATCGATAAAGATAAAATTCAAGCGGCTATGCAGCGCACGATGATCGGCAAAGTATCCGAATACGTGACAAACGCATTTGTGAAGCTGGCTGCCGGAGATTTGCAGGGCGCTCGCGGTTACGCGATGGAAGGCAACATGTTCTTGTCCTCGCAGGAAGTGTTCTTCACCAAGGAGGAATATGCGGCGGCGGCAGCTTACGCGCAGCAGTTCGCCGATGCGATCGACAAGTCGGATGTTCGTACAGCCGGGTCCGCTTCCTTTAAAATGCTGAAGTACCTGGTTGCCAAAGACGGAACGCAAATCAAAGTGGGCGACAAAACGTACAAAGTAGACGGACAGTCCCGCACAGCGGTTAGCGCGCCGTTCATCAACACGAAGACTTCCCGTACGCTCGTTCCTGTCCGCCTGATTGCCGACGCAATCGGTGCCGAGGTAGGCTTCGACAATTCGACGAAGACGGTTTCCATTATCAAAGACGGCAAAAAGACCGAACTGAAGCTGGGCTCCGACAAAGTCGTGCAGGACGGCAAGGTGAACGAAACGGTGAAGCTGGACCAGCAGCTTATCATCGTGAAAGGCAGCTCGTTCATTCCGCTCCGCGCAGTTGCCGAATTGTTCGGTAAAGGCGTGTTCTACGAGAAAAACGAAATCATTATCCTCCGCTAATCGACTGTCCATTTCCGGGAGACGCCTGCGCATCATGCGCAGGTGTCTTCCGCCATGTATTCAACTTACAGAACGGGGGGCAAAATATGGATGTACAATCATTTCTGATTACGTTCCGTGAGGCGCTCGAAGCGATTTTGATCGTTGGCGTCATTCTGACATATTTGAAAAGAATCGGTCAGACGGAATGGAACAAGTGGGTATGGGTCGGGGTAATTCTCGCGCTGGGCGCCAGCTATGGCGTTGCTCTGGTCTTTCAGACGGTGTTGACAGGCTTCTCAACGATGGGCAGCCAAAATTATTTGAAAATCGGCATTATGCTCGTCTCCTGCGGGCTTCTCTCGCATATGGTGCTGTTCATGAGCCAGCAAAGCCGCAATTTGCAGGGGAAGGTCGAGCACAAAATTTCAACGATTCTTACCGTCGGCGGAGCGCTGAATATGATTCTCCATTCCTTCCTCGTTGTCGTCAGGGAAGGCGTAGAAACCGTGTTTTTTTTCGCGGCGATTACGGGCGGAGATATTCAGAAAGCGCTGCAAAGCTGGGGGGCGTTGATCGGTCTGATTCTCGCCGTCATCGTCGGATATTTGTTTTTTAAAGGAACGAAAAAAATTCAGCTTAAAACGTTTTTCCGCATCACCGGCGTGTTTCTCATGATGATTGCGGGAGGTCTTCTGGTTCAAGCCGTCGGCATCATGCAGGATATCGGCATGATCGGCTCGGTCTTCCGGACGCCGGGCGGCGAGATCGGTGAGATTTACAATCTGACGGCGATTATGCCCGAGCATCCGCTCGACGAAGTCCAGTATATCCGCGACACCGGCGAGCATCCGCTCATTAACGGGCAGGTCGGTATTTTCTTCAAAGCCTTCCTCGGTTATTCGCAAAACCCGTCCGTAGAAGAATTTCTGCTGTATTGGGCCTTCTATTTGATGATTGTGATTCTGCTGGGATTGCAAAAAAAACGGAGCGAAAACATTCGGGCTGCAAACCAGCAATAAGGAGAGAGAATGTTGAAAATCGGAATTATCGGTTACGGACATGTAGGAAAAGCGATGTTTAAACAATTCCCGGCTGCGGCGGTTTACGACGGGCCGCTTGGCATCGGGAGCCGGGAGGAGCTCGGCGGTCTAGATGCGGCCTTCGTCTGCGTGCCTACGCCCGAAGCCGCTGACGGCAGCTGCGATACGTCGGTCGTCGAGGAGGTGCTGAGCTGGCTCGAGGCGTCGGTCATCGTGATCCGCTCCACCGTGCCGGTCGGCTTCACCGACAGCCAGATCAGGGCGACCGGAAAGCGGATCGTATTTCAGCCCGAATACTACGGCGAAACGGCCGCACATCCGTTCTCGGACTTGACTTCGAGAGGCTGGATGACCTTTGGCGGATTAAAGCCGGATGTGAAGCTTGCCGTGAAGGCGTACCAGAGCGTTTGCAATGCGGAGGTCAAATTTGTGATGACGGATGCCCGCACCGCAGAGCTGGCCAAATATATGGAAAATTGTTTTTTGGCGCTGAAGGTTACGTTCTGCAACGAATTTTACGAGATTGCGCAGGCCTTTGATGTCGATTACTCCGAATTAAGAGAGGTTTGGCTGGAGGATCCGAGGATTGGAAGAAGCCATACCTTTGTATACGAGGAAAACCGCGGCTTTGGCGGGAAATGTCTACCCAAGGATTTGAATTCGATGCTGCATCAGGCCGCAGGGAAAGGCTTGAATGTCGGGCTGCTGCAGGCGCTGCGCACGAGAAACGAACAATTTAAGAAAAACGATTGATTGGCGTACGGTTATCGCATAAAATAGGTTCATGCACAATAATGATAATCATTTTCATTTATTATCCAGCATGCATGTAAGTAGGGCCGGCATAAAAGCATGGCTTTAGCCTTGCGGGGGGAAAAGGCGTCGTGAAAAAAGTTTTGCTGATTGAAGACGAGAAAAATATGTCACGTTTTATCGAGCTTGAGCTTCAGCATGAGTCGTTTTCGGTCACCGTTGCTTTCGATGGCAACACGGGGCTGCAATTAGCGCTGTCCGAGGATTGGGACATTATCCTTCTCGATATTATGCTGCCCGGAATGGACGGACTCGAGATTTGCAGGCGGGTTCGTTCCTTTAAATTTACGCCGATCATCATGTTAAGCGCCCGAGACAGCGTTTCCGAACGCGTATCCGGACTCGATTGCGGAGCCGACGATTATTTGCCCAAGCCGTTCGCCATTGAAGAGCTGCTGGCGCGCATGCGGGTCGTATTCCGGAGGCAGCGGGCAGAGGAGAAGGAATACGGGAAAGATCTTCTCCCTATCCTTTCCTTTCAGGATTTGAGCCTGGATCCGAATTCGAGAAAGGTATGCCGGGCGGGTCTGCCGATCGAGCTGACCAAGCGCGAATATGCTCTGCTAACGGTGTTTTTAAGCAACGCGAACCGGGTGCTTGACCGCGAGACCCTGCTGGATAAAGTGTGGGGCTTTGAGGTGGCCGTCGATACGAATGTCGTGGACGTCTACGTCCGGTATTTGCGCCGCAAGATCGACCCTCCCGGTGAAGCCAGCTATATTCAGACGATGAGAGGCATCGGATACGTGATGAGAAAATGAGCTTGAAAAAATGGACGGGCTTTTACTTTCGGATGCCGATCAAGTTCAAGCTGACCTTTTGGTCAACCTTGCTTATTATGGTGCTGTTCGTCGGGTATAATGCGCTGCAGTACATGTTTATGGAAAAGTGGATTATCCACCGTGAGAAAAAAAATGTGCAGCACAGCATGAACTCCATCCTGAACTACTTCCTCGAAGAGGAGGAGGAGTTCCGGCCGGAAAATCTGGCGAAGATCAGGCTGTATTTGGGTAAAATGAACCGGGACGACCAGCGGATCCGGATTCTCGGGGCGGACAACCGCCCAATGCTGACGATATCCGATAATGTGCCGGAAGCGGGACTGGAGACGGTCTCCGTTCCCGGTCGGCAGGTCGGCATTTACAAGGTGGACGGCTATTCCCTTCTTATTCTGAGAAGCCCGCTCATTATTCACGATTTTACCGGCACGGTGGAAATCGTGAAGAGTCTGGCCCAGTTTGAGAGTCTGACAAAATCCATTTCGCAGGTGATGTATGTTTTCGCTTTGGGTGCGGTCGTTTTAAGCATACTTGTCGGCTGGCTGCTGACGCGGAATTTGCTGAAGCCGCTGCAGGGGATGGCCGAGACGATCAGAGACATCAAGGATAAAGGGATGCAGGAAAGAATGCGTCCATCCCTGAATGGAGACGAAATCTCAACGCTGATGGTTATGTTCAACGGCATGATGGATCAGGTCGAGGACGCTTTTCGGCAGCAAAGCCGGTTTGTCGAGGACGCCTCCCACGAGCTGCGGACGCCGATCGCCATTATCGAAGGGCATTTGGCGCTTCTGCGCAGATGGGGGAAGGAGGATCCCGTCATTTTGAACGAATCGCTGGACGCCTCCCTGGAGGAGTTTGCGCGGTTAAAGCGGCTCGTGCTCGAGCTGCTGGCCTTGACCCGGGCTGAGAAGGAATCGCGGAATGCCGAAGCTCTGCTGACGAATCCGGCTGAAGCGGCCGGGAAAATGGTTGAACGATTCGCGCTTATTCATCCTGATTTCCGGCTGGATACCGATTTGCAGAGGCTGAGCGGTGTCAGCTTGCTAATCACGATCGAGCATTTGGAGCAAATTTTGCTCATTATTTTGGATAATGCGGTCAAATACTCCTTAGAGCTTAAGGAGGTTTCCGTTAAAGCATCCGTGAACGGGACACAAGCCGAAATTGACATTATCGATTACGGAATGGGAATTCCCGAAAAGGATTTACCGTTTGTGACCGACAGGTTCTATCGGGTCGACAAAGCGAGAAGCCGGGAGCTTGGCGGCAACGGGCTGGGCCTTGCGATCGCCAAGCGGCTCGCTGAACGTTACCAGGGTAAGCTGTCCATCCGTTCCAAGGAGCTTTCGGGCACGACGGTTACGGTCAGCTTGCCCTGCTTGGCTAAAGAAGGGAAGCCGGTTACGGACACCGATCGAGGAGGGTAAAGGGTGAAAGGGTTGTTGATCTTCATATTTATTTCCATCGTTTGCGCGGCCTGCAGCATAACGGGAACCGGCGGAGAGCCTCCTCGAGCCCATTCGGAGCAAAACGGTGCGGACAAGCCGGATACCCGACAGTCCGATGCGAAGAACGGGTCTGTGACGGTCTATACGGCAAGACATTACGAGGCGGATTCCGTCTTGTTCGAAGCCTTTACGGAGCGGACCGGTATCGAGGTGATCGAAATCAAGGGCACCGCGGAGGAGCTGGTCGCGAGGATGAAGCGGGAGGGAGAGCGCACGGATGCGGATTTGTTTTTTACCGTGGACGGGGGCGTATTGAACTTTGCGAAGCGCGAAAACGTGCTCCAGCCGCTGCGCTCCGACACGCTGGATAACCAGGTGCCCGCCAGATGGCGAGATCCGGATTATTACTGGACGGGCGTAGCTACGCGGGCGCGGGTTATCGTCTATGCGAAGGACCGGGTGAAGCCGGAGGAGCTGTCGACTTACGAAAGCTTGACCGACGAGAAGTGGAAAGGGAGAGTGCTGATCAGATCCTATTCCAATCTGTACAATCAGTCCATGCTCGCCTCCTTTATCGCTCTGAACGGAGAAGAGAAAGCCGAACAGTGGGCCAGGGGCATCGCGAACAACTTCGCACGCGCTCCTGAGGGCGGCGACCGCGATCAAGCCAAGGCGATTGCCGACGGTATAGGCGATGTTGCGATCATGAATACGTATTATGTAGGCCAGCTTGCCGCTTCCAAGGACCCGGAGGAGGTGCGGACAGCGGAAAGCTTGGGCGTTTTTTTTCCTAACCAGGAAACGACCGGGACCCATATTAACATTAGCGGAATCGGCTTGGCCCGTTATTCCCATAACCCGGACAACGCTTTGAAGCTTGTGGAGTATTTAACCGGCAAGGAAGGGCAGACGCTGCTCGCGAAGGAAAGCTTTGAATTTCCGGTGAATGAAGCGGCGGAAGTAACGGAGCCGTTAAAGTCATGGGGGTCCTTCAAGGCGCAGCGGCTCGATTTTTCGGTCATGGAGAAATACCGGGAAAAAGCGGTTGCGATTTTCAAACGGGCGGGCTGGGCTTGACGTTCAAACACGTAATCGTCTGGAAAAAAGGCGATGCGCTCGCCGGTGTCCTTTACGGATCCGTGCGGGCGCATCGCAGCCAATGGACGGCGTAGCCGTCACTCAGGCAAATTCGGATAAATCATGACTTTGATACTGGTGTCCTTCTTCGTCATGGCCGTCTCTACCGCTTCCTTAATATCCGTCAGTGCGTACCGGTGCGTAATAATCGATTCAATGTCCACGGAAGAGCTCTGCAGAGCCTGAATCGCCGCCGGATACGTGTTGGCGTACCGGAATACGCCAAAAGCGTCGATTTCGCCGTCGATCAGGGCGGCCATATCCATCGGCACCGTACCTGCGGCAGGCAGCCCGACGTACACAATCCGTCCGCCCCGCTTCACAAGCTTCACCGTATCGGCCATCGCTCTGGCATTGCCCGACGATTCGACGACAAGCGTAATGCCGGCTCCTCCCGTCAATTCATCCAGCCGTTCCTCCAGCCGATCCGCCGCAGGGTCGAATACCGCCTTAAAGCCCATTTCAAGAGCCAGCTCGCGCCTGTATGCGACCGTATCCGTCCCATAAATTTCAGTAATGCCGAACAGCTTCGCCGCTTGACCGGCCAGCAGGCCGATCGGACCGAGTCCGGTAATCAGCACGCGATCGAACGGCTTTGCATTGCCGCGCTGCATCGCGTGGAAGCCGACCGACAGCGGCTCCAGCAGCGCTCCCGCCTCGTAGCTCATCGAATCGGGCAGCTTGAACAGATAGTCGCTAGGCATGACGATATATTCCGCCCAGGCTCCGTTTACAGGAGGAGTCGCGAGAAAAACAACATCCGGACACAAATTGTAGCGTCCCGCTTTGCAATATTCGCAGCGGCCGCAAGTCGCGCCCGGCTCTACCGCCACCCGGTCTCCCGGCGACAAATGCGTGACCGCTTTGCCCACCTCTACGACTTCGCCCGCCAGCTCGTGGCCGAGTACAATCGGCTCCTTCACGACGTATCGTCCGATTTGACCGTGCTCGTAATAATGGACATCGGAGCCGCACACGCCGATGCAATACACTTTAACGAGCGCCTCATTGTCCTTTGGAACGGGGATATCCACCTGCTGAACCGCAATTGACAGCGGTTTGTCCATAATAGCTGCATTCATTTTGCTCATTTACTTTCTCTCCTTCTGCATAATTAATGTCAGGTACTGCACATGTGAATGCACGCCCGGCCGATTCGCGCTCAAATGACCCGAAATACCGGATTTACCGGAATAAAATGAACGGGCACCTCAGGGTACTCTTCCTGCAGCCGATGCGCCAGGGAGCGCATGCCGGGCTCTTCGCTCTCCGCATGCCCGATAACGATCAGCGATTTCGAAACGCCTTGCCAGGCGGAATCTCTTACATATTCGGGAGTTTCCCACTCGGGCCCCTCTCCGCAAATGACCAGGTCGAGTCCTTTCTCGCGGTAAAGCGGGATGGCATTGGCGCCGCCGCCTCTGTAGCCCACCAGAATGCCGATGCGGCTGCAGAGCATTTCCGGGTCGCCCGCGATCCGGGCGTAAGGAATCGACAGCTTTTCCTTGACATAGGCCGCAATGTCCGCCAAACGCCTTTCGGGCAGCCGAAGCACGGCAGCCGTCGGCAGCATTTCCTCGACGTCAGACTCCCATTTCAATCTTTGCAGCAAGCCGGTCATAATGATATCGGGCTCCAGCCTGTGGCAATAATCGTGATGCCGGTAAATGGCGATGCCGGATTCCCTGAGCGATTGTTCTTTGCGTCCATACACCGGATCGCCGGTCAGCAGCCCTTCGGTCATCCGATGGCTGTAGAAGGGAGCCTCATGGGAAATCAGCAAATTCACTCCCATGGAGACGGCTTGTTCGATGACCTGGTGCGTAGCCATAAACGTCGTCGCGATCCCGCGCACCTCGGCTTCGGGATCGCCGGGCGCAAGCACGTCGACCGTATCCCCGATCGGCTGGACGGATGAGCGCAGCCGATCGATCACTTGTTTGATTGTCAGAGTCATTTCTTTCTTCCTTTCCGCCGCGGCGAATTCGTCCGCCTACTCTATTCACTTCGATGCTCGGGCTTATAATCCTTGTTTTATCGCGCCGCCCTTAAATAATGGCGATCAGTTTCAAATTGTAGATTGAATTGATTCGAAATTATCGGTAGAATCCACGTATTGCGGAATGGATTCAGCCGATCGATTGGGTATAATGTAGATCAGGCAACGAGACTAGATTTAATGGGGGAGAGGTTATGTTGCGAAACCGATTCAGGTTCGGCAAGAGCATAACGAATAAATGGTTAATTTCATATGCAGTCATTTTGCTTATTCCGGTTCTTGTAAGCTTAATTGTATATATGCAAACGACGCAAATCGTCAAATACGAAATTCAGCGGGCAAGCAGCGCGATGCTCAAGCAGGTGAAATTTATTGTGGACAGCGAGCTGAACCAGACGGAGAAGCTCGGAACGCAGCTGTCTATTCATACCGAAGTGCTCAAATTTTTGAAGCTGGACAAACAGAACGAGTCGGCCTATTCCTTTGATATTTATAAAACGGAGCAGGAGCTCGGCAAATATAAATCCGCGAACGATTTTATCAACGGCATCTACATTTATTCCGCAAAGCTGGATAAAGTGCTCACGAACGAGACGTATGCGGACAGCAAGCTGTTTTATTCAATGAATCATAAGTCCGAAACCTACACGTACGAACAATGGCTGTCGGATATGCGGAATCAGAAATTGAACAAATACCAGTGGATACCGATGCTCGAATACGATAAATTCGACAAAACCGTCGTTTACACAAAACCTCTGGCGGGGATGACGGGGGGCGTCGTGAACGGTACGCTGGTGATGCCGCTGAACGGCAACAAAATTCAGCATTTGCTCGAGAACGTCGACTGGGTGAATAAAGGGAAGGTATATATTGTGGACGATCAGAACCAGGTGCTGTTTCATAACAGCGGCGGGACGGGCTCTGCCGTGTCCTACGAAGAGCTGCTGAACGACAGAAACAGCATGGTTGCGTCCATCGATTCGGACAATACGAGCTGGCGATATGTAAGCGTATTTCCTTCTGATGTTTTCTGGGAGAAAGCCAGAGAAATCCGGATGATGAATCTGATCGGATTGCTGGTCTGCTGCTTGATCGGCGGCGGGGTCATGACGTATTTCGCCCGCAGGAACTATAATCCGGTGCGCGAGTTGGTGAGCATTTTTCCCGCGGGCCGCGAGGGCAGCAAAGAGGAAATGGACGAATACGCGTTCATCCGTCAAAGCGTCATGACCGCGATCCGGGAGAAGAACGATATGAGCAGCCACCAGTCGCGGCAGCTGCGCGTGCTTCAGAGCTATTATTTGGGCAAGCTGCTGAAGGGGCAGACGGAGCAGGCGACATCGGTAGAGGAAGCGGCCAGCATCCACCGGATGGACTGGCAGTCGGAGCATTTTGCGGTGCTTCTCTTTTACCTCGATCCGTCTGAGAAAAAGGAGCTGCCGCTGTCGCTGTCCCAATTTATCGTCTCCAATATCGTGAAGGATCTCATCGACCGGAGCCATAATGTGCATTTTACGGATGTAGACGGACTGCTCGCGGCAATCGTCAATATTCATCCGGATCGGATGGATACGTGGAAGGAAGAGACCGAAGAGGCGATTTCGGAGGCTCACGAGTTTATTGAGCAGCGTTACGGACTGACGTTCTCCGTATCGGGAAGCGACAGGAACGACTCTCTGGAGGGGATTCACAAGGCGTTTTTGCAAGCGCTTGAAGCCCAGGAATACCGGGTCATGCTGGACGAGAAGTTCGTCTGGTACGGCGATATCAAGCTGGACGAAACCGACTATTATTATTCGATCAATGAGGAGCTCGTGCTCCATAACATTATTAAAAGCGGGGATTTCGAGAAGGCATCCGAGATGGTAGACCACATGATCGGCCAAATTTTTAACCGGCAGGCATCGATTGAGATGGTCAAATGTTTCCTGATCGACCTGGCGAGCACGATGATGAAGATGGTGCCGCAGGAGGCCCAAACGAATGCGCTGTGGGAGGAACGGCGGCCGGTCAAGCGGCTGCTGTCCTGCACGACCCGAAGCGAATTCAGGCAGGAGCTGATGGAGATTCTTCTGGCGGTGTGCGAGCTGGTGAACGAAAAGCTGTCGGCCGCATCCCATTCGCGGCTTGGAGAGCAAGTCGAAGAATATGTGAAGAAGCACTATGCCGATATCAATCTCAGCGTTTCTTTGATCGGATCGCATTTCGGCATTACGCCGCAATACGTTTCCAAGCTGTTTAAAGAGCATGCCGGAGAAGGGCTTCACGAATTTATAAGCAAAACCCGCGTCGGCGAGGCCAAACAGCTTCTGGACACCGGCGCTTCGATTGACGAGACGGCGCTCAAGGTCGGGTTCTCCAGCAGCAGCGCATTCATCCGGGTATTCAAAAAATACGAGGGCATTACGCCCGGCAAATATAAAACAATCCAATAATAGGCATGCCGCACGCGCCAGACGGCGTATAGACGATCAGATTCAAACGATCTATCGTCTATTTTACTTTTCGTAGACGGAGTTTCGATTTTGAGCATTGCCGCGGATGTGCCGATGACTTACATTGGGGTAGCGGCGCACCGAACGCTGACAATAGATAAATACGGAGGTCTGATTGTTACGATGAAACGGTTGACGAAAAATAAGTTTCGGATGGCTTTAGTTTCGATAATGGCGATGTCGATTCTCGCTGCCGGCTGCAGCGATGCCGGCAAAGGTCAGAACGAACAGGAGCAAGCTCAGAACGCAGGCTCGAATCAGGAAGGCGCAGCTTTCTCCTATCCGATGAGCGGCAATGTCGAGCTTACCTATATGACGGAAGCGCTCGGCAGCGTTCCGGACCGGTTCCCGATCGACGACGAATACGAGAAGCGCACGGGGATCAAGATCAAGCATCTGGGCGGTACCCCGATGACGGATCAGAAGTTCAGCCTGCTGCTTGCCTCGAACGAGCTGCCGGATATTTTCCTGAACACTTGGCTGCAGTATCCGGGCGGACCGGAGAAAGCGGTCGAGCAAGGGTATATCCTAAAGCTGAACGACTATATCGACAAATACGCGCCGAACCTCAAGAAAGCGCTGGAAGAGAATCCGGAGATCGATAAAATGATCAAAACGGACGACGGCACGTATTACGCCTTCCCGTTCATCCGCTCGGAAGCGGGACGCGTCTACGGCGGCCCGATCATCCGCAAGGACTGGCTGGACGAGCTCGGACTTGCCGTTCCGGAAACGATCGACGAATGGTATACGGTGCTGAAAGCGTTCAAGGAGAAGAAAAACGCCGCAGCTCCCGTAACGTTCCGGACGATGTTCCTGGGCGAGCGCACTGGCGGCTTCGCCGGCGCCTTCGGCGTCATGGGCAACTTCTATGTGAACGACGGCAAGGTCGTGTACGGTTATTTGGAGCCGAAGTATAAGGAATATTTGGCTTTGATGAACAAGTGGTACAAGGAAGGTCTGATCGATAAGGACTTCGCTTCGATCGACGCGGCGACGGTCGACAAAAAAATGAGCTCGGACGTAAGCGGCGCCACCTTCGGCTGGCAGTTCTATATCGAGAAATACAATTCGGCCGCGCAAGCGGCGGATCCGAACGCCAATTTCGTTGCGGCTCCGTATCCGACGCTTGTAAAAGGAACGAAGCCGGAATTCGGCCAGCTTGATAACGCCTATGCAGGTACAAGCTCCGCCGCGATTTCTGCGAATACAAAAAACATCGAAGCCGCAATGCGCTGGCTGGATTACGCCTACACCGAAGAAGGCAGCATGCTGAACACGTTCGGCATCGAGGGAACGACTTACGAGCTGAAGGACGGCAAGCCGGTTTACACCGATCTGGTCGTCAAAAATCCGGACGGTCTCGGCAGCGACCAGGTCATGATGCAGTATGCGCATGGAACGAACTTCCCGATGATTCAACGGGACAACAACCTTCCGGCGAAATATCCGCAAACGGCGGAAGCGCTTGACATCTGGAAAAATACGAATCACGAAAGCCATCTTCTGCCTCCTGTTACGCCTACGGCGGAGGAAGCGGACGAGCTCGCAAGCATTATGAACGACGTTAATGCGCTCGTCAAGGAAGCGGAACTGAAAATGATGATCGGCACGGAGCCTGTGGACGCTTACGACAAATACGTTGAGCAGCTAAAAAGGCTCGGAATCGAGCGTGCGCTCGAAATCCAGCAAGCGGCTTACGATCGTTATTTGAAGCGCTAATCCGAATCCGTCTGACAACCGCCGCTTGCCATACGCAGGCGGCGGTTGCTTCAACACGGCCAAAAACGGCATTGAAGGAGGGACATTAGATGTCCGAGACCCGATTGGGTAAAGATTTGATACGAAATAAATGGCTGTACCTCATGATACTGCCCGTTCTCGTCTATTACGTCATGTTCCATTATGTCCCGATGTACGGGGCGATTATCGCATTCAAGCAGTACGTGCCCTCCAAGGGGATTTGGGGGAGCGAATGGATCGGCTTCGAAAACTTTCAGGATTTTTTCTCGAGCATTTATTTTTTCAGGGTGATCAAGAACACGGTTTTGCTGAGTCTGTATAACCTGCTGTTCGGGTTTCCGGCGCCGATTATACTCGCACTGCTGCTGAACGAGCTGAAAAGCTCGGTGTTCCGCCGCATTACCCAGACGATTACGTATATGCCACACTTCATTACGCTTGTTGTCGTCGCCGGGATCATTCGTTACTTTACGCTTTCGGACGGTTTGATCAATGATGTCATCGCCTTTTTCGGCGGGGAGCGGATCGCCTTCCTCCAGCAGCCGGAATCGTTCAGAGCGATTTACGTCATCAGCGAAATCTGGCAGCAGATCGGCTGGGGCACGATCATTTATTTGGCGGCCATTTCGGGCATCGACCAGCAGCAGTATGAAGCCGCCAAAATAGACGGTGCGACGAAGCTCCGGCAAATCTGGCATATTACGCTGCCGGGCATTTTGCCTACGGTCATGATCATGCTTATTCTTGCGCTCGGAAATCTGATGAACGTCGGCTTTGAGAAGATCATTTTGCTTTACAGCGCCAGCATTTATGAAACGGCGGATGTTATTTCGACCTATGTTTACCGCAAAGGCATTTTGGAATTCGATTACGGCTACAGCACCGCGGTAGGGGTATTCAACTCCGTCATCAACTTCGGCATCCTGCTGCTGGCCAACTATTTCAGTAAACGTGTAAGTCAGAACAGCTTATGGTAAGGAGTCGAGTACGTTGAACAAAACATCTGTAGGTGAACGACTTTTCGATTGGACGAATATGGCCGTTATGACGGTGCTGATCGTCGCGACGCTTTATCCGATGCTGTATATTTTGTTCTCCTCGCTTAGCGACGGCAACCGGTTAATCTCGTTCGACGGCATCCTGCTATGGCCACAGGGGTTCTCGTTGGACGGCTATAAGGCGGTATTCAGCAACGCGACGTTCCTGCAAGCGTTCAAAAACACCTTTTTTGTCCTCATCGTGGGCTTGACCGTGAATCTGTCTCTTACGGCGTTTGGCGCCTATTTCCTTTCCCGGGACGGGGTGCTGCTAGGCAAGCCGATCATGTTTATGATCGTATTCACGATGTTTTTCCAGGGTGGACTCGTTCCTTTTTATCTGATCGTCAAAGAATACGGGCTGCTGAATTCGTTATGGGCGCTTATTTTGCCGTCGGCGGTCAGCACGTTCAATTTGATCATCATGCGCACGTACTTTCAGTCGATTCCGAAGGAGCTGGAAGAATCCGCTTTCCTGGACGGCGCCGGTCATTATAAAATATTGTTTAGCGTTTTCATTCCGCTGTCGATGCCCGTTATCGCGGTCATGATCCTGTATTACGGCGTCGGACACTGGAACAGCTGGTTTAGCGCCATGATTTTCCTGAGGGATCAGGAGCTGTTCCCGGTTCAGCTTGTCGTCCGGAATATTTTGCTGGAGAACGACAATGCGAATATGATCGGCACATCGACGCTGCAGCACAGCCAAAGCGTGGCGGAAACGTTAAAATATGCGGCCATTATGGTGACGACGGCACCGATTCTGCTGCTGTACCCTTTCCTGCAAAAATATTTCGTAAAGGGCGTCATGGTAGGGGCTTTGAAAGGATGATGCGGGCATGAACAAGAAAACATTGTTTAACGGCGGCTGGGAATTTGCCAAGAGCGGTCTGGAGGCGGCGGACAGCAAGGCATTGACGTTCGAAAAGGTCGATCTTCCTCATGACTGGCTTATTTATGACACCTTGAATCTTTACGAGAACAGCATCGGCTGGTACCGGAAAAGATTTACGCATGCGCTTAACGGCGGGCAGCTTCTGCTCTGCTTCGACGGGGTGTATATGGATTCCACCCTTTATGTGAACGATCGGTACATCGGAGAATGGAAATACGGCTATTCCTCCTTCGAGCATGACATTACAAGCGCGGTCCGGGACGGGGAAAACGAAATTTTGCTGAAGGTCGTGCACAAGAGCCCGAACAGCAGATGGTATTCGGGCGCGGGGATTTACCGCAGCGTGTGGCTGAAAGCAAGAGACCGCAATCATATCGCGACGGACGGCATTTATGTCAGCACGAAAAAGGAAGAGGACGGCTGGAAGGTTGAAATCGAGACGGAGCTGAGCCTTGAGCATGACGTTCATCTGGCTCATACAATTCTGTACAAGGACCAAGTTGTTGCCTTAACTGCCGCTCGTGTCGAAGCGGACGGCGGCCCGGTAACGAAGCATCGTCAGACGCTCACCGTGCACAATCCGCTGCTGTGGCATCCGGACCATCCGGAGCTTTACCGGCTCGTGACCGAACTGCGCAAGGATTCGGAGGACGGAGACGTCATCGAAGCTGACGCACAAACGATCGGCTTCCGCGAGATCGTGCTGCATCCCGACCGCGGCTTCCTGCTGAACGGGCAAAAAATGAAGCTGAACGGGGTTTGCGAGCATCACGACTTGGGAGCGCTCGGTGCCGCGTTTAACAAAGAGGCGCTGAGAAGAAGGTTCGTTATTTTGAAAGAGATGGGCGTAAACGCCATTCGAACGGCGCATAACATGCCCGCCAAGGAATTGATGGATTTGGCGGACGAGATGGGCATGCTGGTCGTCTCGGAAGCTTTCGACATGTGGGAAAGGCCAAAAACGGCGTACGATTACGCAAGATTTTTTAAGGAATGGGCTCCGGCCGACGTGAAAAGCTGGGTCAAGCGGGACCGGAATCATCCGAGCCTGCTGATGTGGAGCATCGGAAACGAAATTTATGACACGCATGCGGATGCCAGAGGGCAAGACATTACGAAAATGCTGATGGATGAAGTGTTGAAATACGATCCGAATGAAAATGCCAGAATAACGATCGGTTCGAACTATATGCCATGGGAAAACGCGCAGCAGTGCGCGGATATCGTCAAGGTGGCGGGCTATAATTACGCTGAAAAATATTACCGCAAGCATCATGAGGAGCATCCGGACTGGGTCATTTACGGAAGCGAGACGGCTTCGGTCGTGCAGAGCAGGGGCATTTACCGTTTTCCGTTCGAAAAATCGATTTTAGCGGATGACGACGAGCAGTGCTCCGCATTAGGCAACAGCTCGACGAGCTGGGGGGCGAAGTCTGCGGAAGCGTGCATCATCGCGGAACGGGATACGCCGTTCTCCCTCGGTCAATTTATATGGACCGGCTTCGATTATATCGGCGAGCCTACGCCTTATCATACGAAAAACTCTTATTTCGGACAGATCGATACGGCTACGTTCAAGAAGGATTCCTATTACGTCTATAAGGCGGCCTGGACGGATTACAGAACCGAGCCGATGGTTCATATTTTCCCTTATTGGGACTTTAACAAAGGCCAGACGATCGATGTGCGGGTATGCTCGAACGCGCCGAAAATCGAATTGCTGTTCAACGGCGTTTCGCTTGGCGTGCGCGACATCGATCACCTGCACGGGACGGAGCTTTCCGGCTGGTGGAAGCTTCCTTATGAAGAGGGAGAATTAAAGGCGTTCGCCTATGACGAAGCAGGACGAGTCATTGCGCAGGATGTGCGGAGATCGTTTGGCGACGCGAAGAGGATTTGCCTGCAGGCGGACAAGAACGATCTGACCGCCAACGGGGAGGACCTGCTGTTCGTCGAAATTACGATGGAGGACGAAGCCGGCAATCCGGTAGAGAACGCGAATAACCGTGTACGCGTGGACGTTACCGGCGCAGGCCGGCTGCTTGGCCTGGATAACGGCGACAGCACGGATTACGATCCGTATAAGGGCGTGAGCAGAAGGCTGTTCAGCGGCAAGCTGATGGCGATCGTCGGGGCAACGCTTACGCCTGGCAAGCTGCGCATCGAGGTGACTTCTTCCGGCATGGGAAGCCGGACGCTGGAGCTCGAGGCGCGGCCGTCGGAGGTGACGGCTTTGGATGGAATATCCGCAGCAGCTAGAAACGAAGACCTGCCTTGCGTGACGGGAAGCCTTGATGAAATCCCCCTCCGCAAAATCGAGATCATCAGCGATTCGGGGCAGTCGTTCGATCCGTCGAGAAAGGAGATTGCCGTCCGGGCCAAGTTATGGCCGGCAAATACTTCTTATCAGGAAGTGGAATGGAGCGCCGTGAACGATACCGGCATCGTGTCGAGCATCGCCAAGGTAGAGGCGTCCGGACTTGAGGCCAAGATTACGGCACTCGGCGACGGAGAATTCCGGATTCGCTGTACAAGCAAAAACGGCACCGGCAAGACGAAGCTGATCTCCCAGCTGGAATTTACGGCCGAAGGCCTTGGCACGGCTTACAAGAATCCGTACGGCTTTATTTCCGCCGGTCTTTACGATTACAGCAAAGGGGAAGTCGGGAACGGGAACGAACGGGGAGTCGCGACGAGCAGGGACGGCGAAACGCAGGT
Organism: Paenibacillus vietnamensis; assembly: GCF_020169515.1. Lineage (GTDB taxonomy): Bacteria > Bacillota > Bacilli > Paenibacillales > Paenibacillaceae > Pristimantibacillus > Pristimantibacillus vietnamensis. Next base: position 210,760 of record NZ_JAHMHW010000001.1, read on the forward strand.
CGGCTTCCGCGACATCGACTTCGGCCCGTACGGCTCCGATCTCCTTACGCTGCCGATCTTCGCTTTGACGAGCGAGCCGTATTCGCTGCAAATTTGGGAAGGAATGCCGGACGAGGAAGGCAGCGAATTGCTTGCCGACGTTATCTACCAAAAGGAATCCAGATGGAACGTTTACCAGGAGGAGACGTACCGCCTGTCCAGAAAGCTTCGCGGCATCACTTCGATCTGCTTTGTCCTTCAAAAGAAGGTGCATATTAAAGGCTTCACGTTCCAGTCTCAGAACAGAGCCCTCGAGCGCAACGACGCCGCGGATTGCGACCGCATCTACGGGGATACGTTTGCGATCCGGGACAGCCGCGTTGAAGGAATCGGAAATAACGTTTCGTTAGTGTTCGATCAGCTGGATTTTGCGGGCGTGGGCGCAACGAAACTTGTCGTGTGCGGCCGTTCGCCGATCGATAAGAATACGATCCATATCCGGTTCGCGAACCAGGACGGCGAGAGCAATCAGCTTCTGGAATTTACGCAATCGGACGGATATGAAGAGCGGGTATTCAGCCTGGAGAAAGTGGAGGGCATTCAAAACGTAACCTTCATCTTCCTGCCGGGAAGTAATTTTGACTTCGGTTGGTTCCGATTTGAAAGGTAGGAGAGAAAATGCACGAGCATTTTACGAAGGACAGTCCGGGCTACAAAGCCTGGCTTGCGTATCATGCGCCCGGGAACGAGGCTCTGAGGAAGAAGGAAGCGGCCCGCTACGGCTGGATCGCTTCGTCCGGCAGTGACGAAACCGCAAAGGCGGCAGCAGCGGAGCTGATTGCCGGGATCGGCTCGATGCTCGGAGCGGAACCTTCGGTTCTGGAGAATGGGCTGCCGGAGAACGGCATTATACTTGGAACGTTTCAGGAAAACGGACGGATCCGCGACATTTGCGGCGATGCGGCGGACAAGCTGAATGCCGAAGGCTTCGTCCTCCGGACGTCGGGCGGTGTGACCGCCATCGGAGCGCATTCCTCTGTCGGCGTCCTGTACGGCGCATTCCATTTGCTGCGGCTGATTGCGCTCGGGCGAGGGTCTTCCGGGCTTGACATGATCGAAAATCCGGCGAACGGACTGCGGATGGTGAACCAATGGGACAATATCGACGGCAGTATTGAACGCGGCTACGCGGGGCAGTCGATTTTTTACCGGGATGACGAGATTTCGTACAGCCCGGACCGTATCCGGGATTATGCGCGGATGCTGGCTTCGGTCGGCTTGAGTGCGATCGCGATCAACAACGTGAACGTGCACCGGCTGGAGACGAAGTTTGTGACGGGCGAATATTTGCCGCAAATTGCGGAGCTGGCTTCCATTTTCCGCGTTTACGGTGTGAAGCTGTACCTCAGCATTAACTTTGCGAGCCCGATCGAGGTCGGCGGATTGGAGACGGCTGACCCGCTGGAGCCTGAGGTCCGCCGGTGGTGGCGCGAGCGCGCGGCTGATATTTATGAGGCGATTCCGGATTTCGGAGGTTTTCTCGTGAAGGCGGACTCCGAGAACCGCCCGGGTCCTTTCACTTACGACCGGAACCACGCCGACGGCGCCAATATGCTGGCCGAGGCGCTGGAGCCGTACGGAGGTCTCGTCATCTGGCGCTGCTTCGTCTACAACTGCAAGCAGGATTGGCGGGACCGGTCCACCGATCGCGCAAGAGCGGCGTATGACCACTTTATGCCGCTTGACGGGGCGTTTAAGGATAACGTGATTTTACAAATCAAGAACGGTCCGATGGACTTCCAGGTACGGGAGCCCGTATCTCCGCTGCTCGGTGCGATGAAGCGGACGAACCAGCTTCTCGAATTCCAAATTACACAGGAGTACACGGGCCAGCAGCGTCATCTTTGTTATCTGGTGCCGCAGTGGAAAACGGTTCTCGACTTCGAAACGTACGCGCTCGGGGACAGCTCCCCGGTCAAGCGGGTTGTGGACGGAAGCGTCTTCGGCAGGCGGTACGGGGGCTTCGCAGCCGTATCCAATATAGGAGACGACATGAACTGGACCGGGCATCCGCTTGCTCAGGCGAATCTGTACGGCTACGGGCGGCTCGCCTGGAATCCGGAGCTCACCTCGGAAGGAATTGCGGAGGAATGGGCGGCTCAGGCCGTCGGATCCGACGAAGCCGCAGTCGGCCTCATATGCTCCATGCTGATGGAATCGCTCGGTATTTATGAAGCCTACACAGCACCGCTTGGCGTAGGCTGGATGGTCAATCCGAATCATCACTACGGCCCTAACGTGGACGGCTACGAATACGACAAATGGGGAACGTACCATTTTGCCGACCGCGACGGAATCGGCGTGGACCGGACCGTCAAAACGGGAACCGGCTATTCCTCCCAGTATTTGGGCGAGAACGCGGCAATTTATGAGTCGCTTGACCGCTGCCCGGACGAGCTGCTGCTGTTCTTCCATCATGTGCCGTACACGCATATTCTTAAGTCGGGAAAAACGGTCATTCAACATATTTACGACACTCACTTCGCAGGAGCGGAGCGTGCGGCTGCGCTTGCAGGGACATGGGAAACGCTCCGCGGCCGGATCGATGAGAGGATTTACGTCCAGGCGGAAGCCAGACTTCGCGGGCAAGCCGAGCATGCCAAGGAATGGCGCGATATCATTAATACGTACTTCTACCGCAAAAGCGGAATCGCGGATGAGCAGGGTCGAACGATTTATTAAACGAAAAACGGTTGGCTTCGTTTTGGAGACGAAGCCGGCCGTTTTTTTTCGGGACAGAAGGGATGCGGAATAGAACAAAACGAACTCTAAAACAAACTATAACGAATCCCACGATGCCTATCATAGCGAAAACGGCAGCTTTTCTGGGCTAACGAACTCCATCGGCCTTATGGTACCAGTTACTGACCAGACAATGCTTCAAAACAGCAAACAAAGCCGGTGGAGTTCGTAAGGTTTCCAAAACCGTGTGTTTCGAGCAAATAAGAGTTACTGAGTTCGTAAGCCGTATGTGCGATAACGCTGCTTGCCGCTGACCACCGACAGATGTTGGAGTTCGACCAGCTTGTGAAGAATAAACGAAAGAATTAACTGCTGGCAGCGTTTCGTCTCTTCCGTTACGGACAAATAAGCAACCGGCATAAAAGCCAATCGTCAAGAGATAATAAACAATGACGCCAGCACAAATCCTTAAAGCGTCTCCCATCGAGATTTCTGGCATGCGGACCATAGCCTTGAATTTCGATCCCTCCTTTTGCTTCGCCGCCGGGCAGATAAGCCAAATCCAAATACCGATAACCATTGTGAAAATCACGTACCTCCCACTCGGCATGCAGATGGTTGAAATTTCTCACGACGGGAAACCAAACAGCGCGCAGAAACTCAACGGTTCCATGACCAAGCCCCTTCTCCAGAAGCTCGCGTCTTCTGTGATTTTTCTCTTGTGCAAGAGGACTGTATCCATTCCTCATAAGCTTGGTCAAATTTTCTCATCGCTAGCTGCATCCTTTCATAAATAGGCCTCAAAATAGAAAAAGCCGCTTCGACACAAATTCATCCCACAGGGTGAAAATGGAACAGAGCGGCGTATGCTTTACGACCTGCTATCTAGAGTTCGTATGACGTGACCAAATAGCGATCACATAGTTAAATATATCTCAATTTAAAAGGATTTCAATGCCGATCAGGTGTAACTACAGCATCACATAAAGTACCATTCAATCCGCGCCCCAAGTATTTGTAGCGCCTTTACCGTTAGGGAATTAGCGTTACCGAATCTGCATCAAGAATTCACACCTCAAGAACGATATAAGCACTTCGAGACTTAACAAGTAACACGTTAAAAAATATCCCCATTTCGAACGAATTTCTGCTTTATTAGAATAAATGAACAAGTCTATAAGTAAACCAAATACTTTTTCCGCTCCTCATCAATTGACTGTTTTCTTCTCGTGTTATATTATCTGACATATAAACAAAACGCATAAACAAACTGCCAATTTCCAAGTGTCATGTAAATTAACGCCGAGTAAGCATCAACGAATAAGCGATAAGGAGCGATTGAGATGAAATTATTGTTTATCATTGTAGGTATGCTGAACGTAGCTAATCATAGTAAAGTGGAAGACGATTGCATGAGCAAGTTTAACGAAGCCTTTGTCGGCGACGAGCGTTACTGGAAGCAGGTGTAATCGGCAGAATGGGAAAAGGCGTTTCCTGGTCAGGGGGACGTCTTTTTTTCATGCCGCACAACTATTTCGCCCTGATAAGCGCTTTCAATCGATCGAATGTATTCCGGCCCATAATCAGCCTCTGCTGATTATGCTGTAACTCCTGCAAGAAGTAAGGCTTCAGCTAAATTAACCCTCAACATCCAACGCAATACATAACCCGTCCTCCACGGGAGTACGCCGGCCCGGTTCGCCCGATAGCTGCCAATTGATAGATGTGGTTGTCACTTAAGGTGACATAATCGAAATCACATTCCTGAATCAACTTAAGAAGCTGGTAGCGATAGGAAATTTTCAGCACCCAATTGATAGATTTCACGCGAAAAAACGAACGATTTTAAGAGGTTGAAAGATTTCATACGTCGTTTTGTTACAAATGTTAAATTTCCTCACAAAAAACGGTTGTTATATACGTGAAAATGATGTAAATTAGTAATCAAGAAGCGAATGTCAGTATATGTGACGCTGATTTGAGAGATTGTCCAATAAACCTAATGTTAGATAAGCGAACGTTTAATTATTTAGGAGTGTGAATGGGATGAAGAAGAAGCTGGTTTTGATTGGAAATGGTATGGCGGGCGTGAATTGTATTGAGCAGATTTTGAAATTGGACCCGAACCGGTATGACATTACCATCTTCGGCAGCGAACCTCATCCGAACTACAATCGAATCATGTTATCGTCGGTACTCGCAGGCGATGCGGATATAAACGATATTGTCATCAATAGTTGGGACTGGTACAGAGAAAACAACATTATGCTCCACGCTGGGCATACGGTAAACAATATCGACACGAAACGCAAGATCGTCAGCACGGAAAGCGGCATTAAAGCACCTTACGATGAAGTCATTATTGCAACCGGCTCGCTGCCTTTCATGCTTCCGCTTCCGGGTGCGGACAAAGAAGGCGTTATCGCATTCCGCGACATTAAAGATTGCGAAACGATGATGGAGACGGCGAAAACATATAAAAAAGCGGTTGTTATCGGCGGCGGCTTGCTCGGACTGGAAGCGGCCCGGGGACTGCTGAATCTGAATATGGAAGTGTCCGTCGTTCACAGCAACAAAATTCTGATGAACAGACAGATGGATGAAACGGGCGGGATGATGCTGCAGAAGGAGCTTCAGCAGCAAGGCATGAAATTCCTTCTCGGAAAACAAACAGAGAAGATTCTAGGAAAAGGGCGGGTAACGGGTCTAAGATTTACGGACGGTACCGAAGAGACTGCAGATCTGGTTGTTATGGCAATCGGTATTAAGCCTAACATGGCAATGGCTAAGAAGAGCGGCATTGAAGTTAACCGCGGTATCCTCGTCAACGATTTCATGGAAACGAGCATTCCAAATGTTTATTCGGTCGGCGAGTGCGTGGAGCACCGCGGCATTTCGTACGGACTTGTCGCGCCGTTGTATGAGCAAGGCGCCGTGCTTGCCAAGAAATTGGCCGGCTTGGAAACGGACGGCTATACCGGCTCCGTCGTTTCTACGAAGCTGAAGGTTTCGGGTGTGGATGTGTTTTCGGCGGGTCAGTACTGGGATGAGGCTGATACACGCGCTGTTCGTGTGCAGGATGAATTCGGCGGCGTATACAAAAAAGTCGTCATCCGGGACGGCAAGGTTGTCGGCGCCGTATTGTTCGGCGATATAAGCGACGGCGCGCGCCTGTTCTCCATGATCCGCAGCGGCGAAGACGTTACGGGGAAAGAAAAAGAAATTTTGCTCGGCTCCGGCGGATCGGCCCCTTCCAACCATGATCTGATTGCATCGATGAGCGACGATGAGATTGTTTGCGGATGTAACGGCGTTTCCAAAGCTGACGTTGTAAATGCGATCAATGAAAAAGGCTGCACGAGCGTTAACGATATTAAAGCGTGCACGAAAGCTTCCGCTTCATGCGGCGGCTGTAAGCCTCTCGTTGCGGACGTTCTGACCTATGTACTTGGCGCTGACGGCGTGAAAACGGTCAAGGAAGGCATTTGCGGTTGTACGACGCTTAGCCGTGATGAAGTAGTTGCAGGCATTCGCGAGATGAAGCTGACAACTTCGAAGGAAGTCATGAACGTCATGGGCTGGAACAATCCGGAAGGCTGCTCCAAATGCCGTCCTGCCTTGAACTACTACCTCGGAATGGTATGGCCGGAGGAGCACGAGGATGAGCGTGAATCCAGATTCGTTAACGAAAGAAACCATGCCAATATTCAGAAGGACGGCACGTACTCCGTTGTTCCGAGAATATACGGCGGAGTAACGACACCGCAGGATTTGAAGAAAATTGCCGATGTAGCGGTGAAATATGAAGTGCCGCTAGTAAAAATTACAGGCGGACAGAGGATCGACCTTCTGGGCGTTAAGAAGGAAGACCTGCCTTCGATGTGGACGGATCTCGACATGCCGTCGGGTTACGCATACGGTAAAACGCTTCGTACGGTTAAAACATGCGTAGGCTCGACGTTCTGCAGATTCGGAACGCAGGATTCGATGGCCATGGGAATCGAAATGGAGAAGCGCTTCGAACGTTTGAGCACGCCGGCGAAATTTAAGATGGCCGTATCCGGCTGCCCTCGTAACTGTGCGGAAGCGACGATCAAGGATTTGGGCGTCGTAGCAATCGACGGCGGATGGGAAATTCATGTCGGCGGAAACGGCGGTACGAAAGTTAGAGTCACTGACCTGCTCGTTAAGGTAAAGACGGAGGAAGAGGTTCTGGAATGGACGGGAGCGTACATGCAGTATTACCGTGAAACCGGAAAATATAACGAACGTACGGCGGAGTGGCTGGAAAGAGTCGGCCTGGATACGATTAAAGCCGCGCTTGAGAAAAAGGAAGACCGCCTCGCGCTTGTCGAACGCATCGAGCTTGCTCTCAGCCTGACGCAGGATCCTTGGAAAGAAATCGCGGAAACCGACAAGCTTCGCACAACATTCGAACAAATGCCTGTACCGGCAATGAAATAGAAAGGGAGTCATCAGCATGAAGCAAATTAAAATCGGCCATATCTCAGAAATCGAAAGCATGCGTTCAAGAGTGATAACAATCGAGGATACGGAAATCGCGTTGTTCAAGCTCTCGACCGGCGAAATCAAAGCCATCGAAAATAAATGCCCGCACAAAGGCGGCAAGCTTTCCGAAGGGATTTTATGCGACCATCATGTGTTTTGTCCGCTGCACGATTGGAAAATCAATTTGAATGACGGATTGGTGCAAGAGCCGGACGAAGGCTGCGTTGTTTCCTTCCGGGTAGAAGCCGACTCCGAAAGCGGCGATCTGTATTTGTATATGGAAGATAAAGCCTATAAAGCATCCTAGAAGGATAACGTTCGGGAAGAAAGGGACCAAAGGGCATGAATCCAACTAAAGCACTTATCTACTCGACGGTCGCGATGACCGTATCCTTTATCATCTGGTCGGTGTTTCCTCCAATTGCAGGGCAGATTCAGGAGTTGTTTCAGCTGAGCACGCTTGAGAAAAGCGTGCTCATCGCGACCCCCGTGCTGCTCGGTTCGATCATGCGGATTCCAATGGGAATTTTGACGGACCGGCATGGCGGCAGAAAAGTATTCACGCTGACGATGCTGTTCTTGATTCTACCGATGGTGGCGGCCGGATTCGCCGATTCATATGCATGGATGTTGATCTGCGCTTTATTTATCGGCATGGCGGGCACCACGTTTGCGATATCTTTAACCTTCGTATCCAGATGGTACCCGCCTCAAAGCCAGGGATTTATATTGGGCATTGCGGGTCTTGGCAATTTGGGAGGTGCGGCGGCGAATTTCCTGATTCCGTCCATTTCGTCCGCGTACGGCATTCCTTGGGTGTTTTTTAGCCTGGCAATTATGGTAGCGGTAATGGCTTTGGTGTTCCACTCCTTTACGAAGGATCCGCCGAAGCCGGCCGAGCCGAAAACCTTGAAGCAGTCGTTGTCCGTCCTGAAGGAGAAAGCGACCTGGCATTTATCGATCTTCTATTTTCTGACCTTCGGCGGCTTTGTCGCTTTCAGCGTATATTTGCCTACCTTTCTGAAGGATTTGTTTCAGCTTAACGCATTTGATGCGGGATTGCGGACTGCGGGCTTTGTGCTCGCCGCTACGCTGATCCGTCCGGCGGGCGGATACTTGGCGGACCGGTTCGGAAGCAAACGGGTGTTATCGGTCGTTTTTACCGGTATATTGGCTGCCGCGCTTGGACTGTCGTTTTCGCTCGAGCATTTCGTTGCGTTTACGGTGCTTTGCTTGCTGATTTCTTTGCTTCTCGGTCTTGGCAACGGCGCCGTGTTCAAAATGGTGCCTGAGGTTTCTTCCGGCAACACGGGAGCGGTAACGGGCATCGTTGGCGCGGCAGGAGGCGTCGGCGGATTTTTCCCGCCGATCGTGCTCGGCATCGTCAAAGACGCGACAGGTGAGTACAGTTTGGGATTTATTTTTATGGTCGTATTCGCCTTGGCATGCTTGATCATTAATTATTCCGCCCTGAGGCCGAAGCAGACGGGACTTCAGAACGGTGTGGAGACTACGGCATAGCAGCCGGATCAAGTCGTTTCTACTTAAATGGAGGTTTCATGATGGCGAAGAGAAAATTGGTTGTGATCGGAAACGGAATGGCGGGCGTGCGCTGTGTCGAGGAGATTTTGAGCCTCGACCGGGACGCCTTTGAAATTACGATTTTCGGCAAAGAGCCCCATCCTAACTATAACCGGATCTTATTATCGAAGGTGCTGCAGGGCGATACGACCATCCAAGATATTACGATTAATGACTGGCAATGGTACAAGGACAACAATATCCAGCTGTTCACGAATGAACCGGTAACGCAGGTAGATACGGAGCGCAAAAGAGTCGTTACGGAGACAGGCAGATCCGTCCGATACGACGAGCTGATCTTCGCTACCGGTTCTTTGCCGTTTATGCTGCCGCTCCCGGGTGCAAACAAAAAAGGTGTAACCGCTTTCCGGGATATTCGCGACTGCGAAACGATGGTAGAAGCGTCCAAAAGCTATGAAAAGGCCGTCGTCATCGGCGGGGGCTTGCTGGGACTCGAAGCGGCACGCGGCTTGCTGAACCTGGGCATGAAGGTGGATGTCGTTCATATTTTCGACAGCATCATGGAAAGACAGCTGGACCGGACCGCGGCCAAAATGCTGCAAGCCGAGCTCGAAAAACAGGGGATGCGTTTCTTGCTCGAGAAGCAGTCCGAAGAGATTATCGGCCGCAGCCGGATCGTCGGGCTGAAGTTTAAGGACGGTACTAAGACGGATGCCGACCTGCTGGTCATGGCAGTAGGCGTAAGGCCTAACGTGCAGCTGGCCAAGGATGCGCAAATCGAGACCAACCGCGCAATCGTCGTGAACGACTATATGCAGTCCGGCGTGCCGAACGTCTATGCGGTCGGGGAATGCGCGGAGCACCGCGGCATTGTGTACGGCCTCGTCGCACCGCTTTACGAGCAAGGAAAGGTGCTCGCCAAAACGCTGTGCGGAGTGGAGAACGAAGGGTATCACGGTTCGGTGCTGGCCACTCAGCTGAAGGTTTCGGGCGTGGACGTCTTCTCGGCCGGCGAATTCATGGACAGCGACGAAGTGAAGTCGCTGAAATGGGTTGACGGAATCCGCGGCAAGTACAAGAAAATCGTCGTCCGCGACAATAAAATCGTTGGCGCAGTATTATTCGGCGATATCAGCGAAGGAAATAAGCTCCTTAATATGATCAAGCAGCAGACGGATATTTCCGTCTACGAGAAGGAAATGAACGCTGGAGCAGGCGGCCAGGAGTCGGCGGAAGCCGCAATCGCGGCGATGTCAGACAAGGAGCTGGTCTGCTCCTGTAACGGCGTGTCTAAAGGAACGATCGTTCAGGCCATTCAGGAGCACGGCTTGCAAACGGTCGATGAAGTGAAAAAGTGTACGAAAGCCTCCAGCTCCTGCGGAAGCTGTAAAACGTTGGTCGGCAGCATTTTGGATTATGTGCATCTTCACGGCTTCGGGCAGACGGCCGAGAAAGAAACGGTTTGCGCCTGCACGACGCTCAGCCATGACGAACTTATGCTGGAAATCCAGAACCGCCGGTTTGCCGATACGGGCGAAATTATGGCCGCATTGGATTGGCAAACCGAAGCAGGCTGCGAGGGATGCCGTCCCGCATTGTCTTATTATTTGGGTGTTCACGGTACTGCTGCGGCGGCTGGCCCAAGCGCACAAACGGATGTGCAAGCAGGCAGGCTGAACGACGGTACATACGCTGTTATGCCTAAGCTGTATGGCGGCGTTACGACTCCCGAGCAGCTGAGGCATATTGCGGATACGGCCGAGAAATTTGCAATTCCGCTTGTGAAGCTGCTGGAAGGACCGCGGCTTGGCTTGCTCGGCGTGCCGGAAGCGGATGTCGAAGCTGTCCTTACGGAATTGAATATGCCGCTTGTCGGGCCGGTCCATGGCAAACCGGTGAGCTCGGTCGGAACATGCAGCGGAATCGGTTATGCCGCGGATGCAATGCAGGATTCCATCCCGCTCGGCATTTCTCTGGAGAAAAGGCTGGAGCGGATGCAGCTGCCGTATGAAATCAAAATCGGCGTATCCGCCAGTCCGCTAAACGAGGCAGGATCTCTGACGAAGGATATCGGAATCGTAGGGGCGCCGGGCGGCTGGGAGCTGTATGTAGGCGGCAGCGGCGATCGCATCGTGAAGCAAGGCCAGCTGCTTTGCACGGCTGCAACGGACGGGGAGCTGCTGACGCTTGCGGCTGCATTCCTTCAGTATTACAGGGAGACGGGGTATTACGCGGAGCGTCTGCCGCAGTGGATCGAACGGATGGGACTGCTGCAGATCAGAGAAGCGCTATTCGACCCTTATGTTCTGAGCTTATTGGAAAGCCGCGCGGAAACCGCGTCGTCCGCTTTGCCGGAGCAAGCAAATCAGCAGCCGTCGGCTGTGGTGACAAGGTGATCAGATGAAACCATTATCGGTACTTACCCAAAAAGCGGCAGCTTCTCCGGAGCATGACCTTATCATGGATACGCAATGTCCTTTTTGCAGCGTGCAGTGTAAAATGCAGGTCATCGAGCATGCCGGCGAAACTCGCAGCACGTATACCGTTCTTCCGAAGCCAAACGCGGCTTCGGAAGGGCGTTTGTGCATCAAGGGGATGAACGCGTACCAGCATGCCCTCAGCGGAGAGCGGATCGCTTACCCGATGGCCAAGGTGGACGGGGAGTTCGTCCGCGTCAGCTGGGAGGAAGCTTATCGGCTCATTCAATCCCGGTTCTCGCAAATCCGGCAGGATTTCGGAAGCGATGCGGTGGGCGTGTACGGCGGCGGGTCGTTAACGAACGAATCCGCCTATTTGCTCGGGAAGTTCGCCAGGGTCGCGCTGCGGACCAAGTATATCGATTACAACGGCCGGTTTTGCATGTCGGCGGCAGCGTCGGCCGGCAACAAGGCATTTGGCATCGACCGCGGCCTGACGAACCGGCTGTCGGATATTGCTGCGGCGAAGTGCATCATATTGGCGGGGACGAACATTGCGGAGTGCCAGCCGACGCTGATGCCGTATTTTACGGGAGCCAAGGAAAACGGCGCTTTCATCATTGCTATCGACCCAAGAAATACGGGCACGACGGAGATGGCCGATCTGCATTTGAAGGTGAAGCCGGGTATGGACGCCGCATTGGTTAACGGCATGCTGAAGGTGCTGCTGGACGGCGGGTTTGCGGACGAAGCGTTTATCCGCAGCCGCACGAGAGGCTATGACGAGCTGAAGGCGCATCTGGCAGCGATCGACTTGGACGAAGTCTCGGAAATAACGGGCGTCCCGCTGGCGCAAATCCGCGAGGCTGCCGAAGCGTTCGGCAAAGCGGCGACCGGTATGGTGTTTACCGCAAGGGGCGTGGAGCAGCAGACGGACGGATATATGGCCGTTCGAAACTTCCTCAACATGGTACTGATAACCGGTAAAATCGGGAAGGAAGGCTGCGGCTACGGCGCGGTTACCGGCCAAGGCAACGGGCAAGGGGGCAGGGAGCACGGGCAAAAGGCCGATCAACTTCCGGGCTACCGTTTGATTGAAAATCCGGCCGATCGCGCTTATATCGCTGAGGTTTGGGGCGTGCAGCCGGAAGACTTGCCGGGCAAAGGCGTTTCCGCTTATGAAATGATGGAGAAGGTACATGAAGAGGAAATTCGCGCCCTGTTTGTCATGGGCTCCAACCCGATCGTCTCCAATCCTAATGCCAACTTCGTGGAAGAGGGCTTGCGCAAGCTGCAGTTTCTGGTCGTTGCGGATATGTTCTTATCGGAAACGGCTAAACTTGCGGATTTGATTTTGCCGACGACTTCATATTTGGAAAATGAAGGCACATTGACGAACCTCGAAGGCCGCGTCCTCTTAAGGGAAGCAAGCCGGCCGCCGGCGGGAGAGGCGAAGAACGACTGGGAAATTCTGTGCGCCATTGCCGGTACGCTCGGCAAGGAAGCTTATTTTCCATTTACGTCGGCCGAGCAAATTTTCGAGGAGCTTCGTGTGGCAAGCCGGGGCGGCATCGCCGATTATTACGGCATCACCTATGACCGGCTGCGGCGGGAAGAAGGAGTTTATTGGCCTTGTCCAAGTCCGGATCATCCGGGGGAGAAAAGGCTGTTCGAGACGTCGTTCGCTCATCCGGACGGCAGGGCGGAAATGATTGCGGTAGACAATCACTTCCCTGATGAGCAGGTAAGCGGGGAGTTTCCGCTGTATTTGACGACCGGCCGCGTGCTCTCGCACTATTTGACGGGTGTTCAAACGAGAAGGAGCCATACGCTGGCCGCCCGCAGCTTCGAATCCTTTATGGAAATCCATCCGAAGACGGCGAAAAAATACCGGATCGAGGACGACTCGTTAATCCGGCTGGAATCGAAGCGGGGAAGCATCGTCGTCCGCAGCAAGCTGACGAGGGAAATCCGCGAAGATACGGTATTCGTGCCTATGCATTGGGGCGATATCCAAAATGTTAACAAAATTACGAACCAGGCGCTGGATCCGACGTGCAGAATGCCGGGCTTCAAAGTATGCGCCGTTAACGCAAAGCCGCTTGTCGGTGCAAATAGCTAATCGAATCGCCAAACCGTTCCGCCCTTTCCGGCTGAACGGTTTTTTTATTGCGGCGATGCCGATGAACACTGCTGCAGGTGTAGGCATACCGCCTTGATGGGGCTATAATTGAACAAGAAATCAAATCACGTTCATGTCAGCAATGAAGGAGTCCATGCAATGAGCCAGCCATTATCACAGACAAAGCAGCAGCCGGTCAGCATGATGAAGCTATGGTCGTTTTTTCTTCCGCTAGGTATTTCGGCAAGCTTGGTCACGATTTCGCATGTCATCATTAACGGTACGTTAAGCCGGTCTGCCGACCCTGAACGCATTATCTCCAGCTACGCTGTCGCGATGAGCCTGCTGGCGATTACGGAGCGGCCGGCCGTGCTGCTGCGGCAAACCTGCTCCGCGCTCGTCCGGGACAAGCGTTCCTTTCAGGCGACGCTGACGGTTGCGCAGCTCGTATTCACAAGCATTTTGGCGATGGGACTGATTATCAGCTATACCCCGCTCGGCACGCTTGTATTCAAAGGGATATTCGGAGTCGGCGAAGACAGCGTCCGGGACGTCATCCGCGTCTATCAAGTGCTGATGTTCGTCAGCATTTTCTCCGGAATCCGCTGCTTCTACCAAGGCGTTATCATTTATAACCTGCGTACCAAATGGCTGACGATCGGCATGGTGATCCGGCTGGCCGGGATGTATGCCATGTCCTTGTATTTCATCAATACGGGCGTTCACAGCGCGGTTGTCGGGGCCGTTATTTTTCTGTTCGGCATGATGATCGAGGCTGCGGTCAGCTTCGCGGAGGGGCGCCTGCTCGTGCGCCAAATGCCGGACAAGCTCGAGAGCCATGACATCGAAAGAAAGCGGCATGTGTTTTCCTTTTACCGTCCGCTTCTGTTCTCTTCGTTCATATCGGTATGGATCGGTCCGGCCATCAATGCCGTTCTCGGGAAAACGTGGGATGCGCATTTGTCTATCTCATCCTTTGCGATCGCGGCCAGTCTGATTATGCTGCTGAGCAGCTTTTTCAGCTATTTTCATCAAATCGTCCTTAACTTTTACCGGATCGATCCGTCCGCGGTGCGGAAATTTACGTTGATGCTCGGCTTTGTGCCTGCGATTTTAATGGGTATTATCGCCTTTACGCCGGTGGGGGCGCTGCTGCTTGAGCACGTGATCGGAGTTCACGGCCGGCTGCAGGAGGAGAGCATGCGGGTGCTGCGGGGCTTTGTCCTGTTTGCGCTGGTGATGCCATGGCTGGATGTGATGAACGGGCTTGTCCTCGTGCGCGGGCAAACAAAGCTGATTATCGGCTCGCAGCTCTCGAATCTTAGTATAACGTTGACGACGCTGATTCTCTGCCTATGGACGGCGCCGGAATGGAATGGGTCGATCGGGGCTTGGGCGCAGTCGGCCGGCATGGCGGCGGAGCTGCTCTTTGTCATGTTAGCGCTGCGGTTCATTAAACCGGCGGATACGAATATAAGGTGACGGTATCGTTGCGCAGAAGAGGCGGGTGCTTGAGAAATGAATTCTCAGGCTGCTGTTTTCACCGGCCTTGAATCTTACTCAAATTTGATTATAATCAGAAATGGTTATTCAAATTTGAGTAGTGAGGTGTTACATATGGATACAGCGAAAAGCAACGTCAAGCTCGTCGTGGCGGGACTTTTGCTCGGCTTGTTCATGTCCGCGCTGGACCAGACGATCGTCTCGACGGCCATGACTACGATTATCAAGAAGCTTGGGGGCATGGAAAGCTTTATTTGGGTTTATTCCGCCTATATGATCGCAATGGTCGTGTCGACGCCGATCTTGGGCAAGCTGTCGGATATGTACGGGCGCAAACGGTTTTTCCTGCTCGGCTTAGTGTTGTTTATTGCCGGCTCCGTTATGTGCGGCATGGCGCAAAATATGGACCAGTTGATCGTGTATCGGGCCATACAGGGCATCGGCGGCGGCGCTTTGATGCCGATTGCGTTTACGATTATTTTCGATATGTTCCCGCCTGAGAAACGCGGCAAAATGATGGGCTTGTTCGGCGCCGTGTTCGGCATATCGAGCGTTTTTGGTCCGATTTTGGGCGGCGCCATTACGGACAATATCAGCTGGCGCTGGATTTTTTACATCAACGTGCCGATCGGAATCGTTGCGATCCTGTTCATTTTGAGGGCATATCATGAAACGCCCAACAAAAAGAAGCAGCATATCGACTGGACCGGAGCTGTTCTGCTGACTGCGGCCATCCTGTGCCTGATGTTTGGCCTGGAGCTCGGCGGCTCGGAAGGATGGGCCTGGAGCTCGTTCAAAACGGTTTCCTTATTTGTCGGCTCCGCCGTGTTTCTGATCGGCTTCCTGGTGGCGGAGAGGCTGGCGAAGGACCCGATCATCAAGCTGAGCCTGTTCAAGGAACGGTTATTTACAAGCAGCATGATGATCAGTCTTCTGTATGGCGGGATCATGATCGCATGCGCCACCTATATTCCGATTTTCATTCAAGGCGTCTTCCATATTAGCGCTACGGAGACGAGCACGGTCCTCATTCCGATGATGCTCGGGGTTGTCGTAAGTGCGCAGCTGGGAGGACGGGTTGCCATCAAATTCGCGTACCGTAACGTCATGATGATTTCGGCGCTCGTTCTCGTCATCGGCACGAGCCTGCTCGGCTTCGCCATGGATACGTCGACGAGCCGCGGCCTGATTACGCTGTATATGGTCATAGTCGGCCTGGGCATCGGCGTCTCGTTTTCCCTGCTTAACATTTCTACGCTCAGCGCCGTTCCGCCGCAGTATAAGGGCTCGGCTTCGTCGCTTATCACGTTTTTCCGCACAATCGGCTCTGCGTTAGGCGTTACCGTATTCGGGGCGCTGCAGAAGCATACTTTTCAGGAAGGAATTACGGAAGGGACCAATCTTCCGCCGCAAGTGGTCGAGCAAATCAAAGGCGGGCAAGCGCTGCTCGATCCGGCCGTACAGGCGCGGATGGGCCTCACGCCGGAAATTGTCAACAATCTGATCGGAAAGCTCGCGGATTCCATCGTTTTCTTATATCAGTGGTCCGTTCTGCTGCCGGTCGTCGCGATTATTTTCGTCATCCTGATGGGACGAGCCCGTTTGGAGACAGGCCAGCAGGGCCGGCACGGCCATTCTAACGTGCAGGGAGACGCCGCGGTGAAGCAGGATCCATCCTTCAACAGGGGGTGACCGCTCGTGGCCATCAAGCTGCTCATTCTTGGTCTGCTGATGGAACGCGACCGGCACCCTTACGAGATACGGCAGACGATGAAGGAGCGAAATTGGCATGTCGCCTTCAAGGTACGGGACGGATCTTTGTATTACGCGGTCGACCAGCTGCGACAAGACGGCCTAATCGAGGCTGCGGAAATTATCCCGTCGCAGGGCGACAACCGTCCGGACAAAAGAATTTACCGGATTACCGAAAAGGGCAATGAAGCGTTTCTGGATCTGCTTTACGCCCAGTTCGGGCAGACGGCGGTCCCTTTCCATCCGCTGTTTCCCGGTCTTCCTTTCGTCCGCCGCGGAGAGATGGAGAAAGTGGCGGAGCTGATGGAGAAGCAGCTTGCTGACTGCGAGGCCCGGATCGCGAAGCTCAGCGCGGTACTGGAAATGAAGCATGCCTATCTTCCCCGCGGTGCCATTCATATGATCCAAGGGATTATCCGGTTCAGCGAAACGGAGCTGGACTGGCTGAACGACATGCTGGACGACGTGCGTTCCGGCAAGATGGCCGAGCCGGGTTATGACCCCCGCGGCGCTGAAGGCTGCTCTGGCGCAGCAGATACTAATGAAGTCGAATAATCGATTTACAGGTGCGGGCTGTCTCATAAGTAAGTTGGCTCCCCACATAGATGATTCACTTTATCAATAAGACTTTCCAAAAGCCGGAAATGGCGGTGCCAGGGATGCTTTCCCTGCTTCGCCATTTCCGGCTTTTGGTCTATTGCCGCCCTCTTGAGCAAGTTGCGAGCGAAAGCCACCCGACCTCCAGGTTTACCTTTGCCAGGCCTCGAAGCGCTCTACGATGGTAAACTGCGAATCCGTTGCAGTTTCTGCAGCAAAAAAGCAATCTGCAATTATTGACCGCTATTTCGCTGCAGTTTCTGCAGCAGATTCCAGACCGAACGGCCGATTGAGGCTCCTATGGGCTTATTCTGCTGCAGAAGTGCAGGCTAACGATAACAAAGCTCCTCCATGTGAGGTTTCTACTGCAGTTCGTACATCCGAGACAGCCGCTTTTTTATTTGCAGCCAAATTCGTTTGCCGATCCTTGCGGGAGGCGTCGTCCGCCGAACATAATCTGCAGTCCATACACGTAGAGTTTAAAAACGAATGAATTCGTGCGCCGGGACAGCAGATAAGGTTCGCAGCTAACAGAAGTGAAAGGCGGGATGCGGGTTGGAAACGGAGGTATATCGTCCGGCATGTCATGTGCGTTTTGTAACGGCCGCCGCCTTGTTCGACGGCCATGATGCTTCTATTAATATTATCAGGAGGCTTCTCCAGGCTTCCGGTGCAGAGGTTGTGCATCTCGGGCATAACCGCTCGGTGGAGGAGGTGGTGAATGCGGCCGTGCAGGAGGACGTGCAGGCGATTGCCGTCAGCTCGTACCAGGGCGGTCATGTTGAATACTTGAAGTATATGTATGATTTGCTTCGCTCGAAGGGGGCGGGGCATATTCGGATTTTTGCCGGCGGGGGAGGCGTCATCATCCCTTCGGAAATCAAGGAGCTGACCGATTACGGCATCGCCCGGATTTTCTCGCCTGACGACGGGCGCGAGCTGGGCCTGCAGGGCATGATCAACGAAATGCTGCGGCAGTCCGATTTCCGGACGCCAAAGCAGCTGGATCCGGAAGGCCTGAGCCCGGGCAGCTGGAGTGCCATCGCCAAACGAATTACGCTGGCGGAAGAAGCGACGCCTGCGGAGGAGCGGGCGGATAACACTTTGCAAGCGCCTTCTTCAGGGCCGCCGCAAACGGAAAAACCCGTCATTCCCGTCTTAGGTGTGACCGGCACGGGCGGAGCGGGCAAAAGCACGCTGACGGATGAAATTGTACGCCGCTACCTGCTCTCCTACCCGGACCGCACGATTGCGATCATTTCCGTAGATCCGTCCAAGCTGAAAACCGGCGGAGCGCTGCTGGGCGACCGGATCCGGATGAATGCGGTCGGCGGCTCCCGCGTCTACATGCGCAGCATGGCGACGCGAGGCTCGAAGTCCGAGCTGAGCGAAGCGGCGGAGGAAGCGGTCAACATCGTCAAAGAAGCCGGTTATGACTTCGTGATCGTGGAGACGAGCGGCATCGGCCAGGGCGATTCCCGGATTGTCGAGCTGTGCGACGTTGCGATGTACGTCATGACAAGCGAATTCGGCGCTGCGTCCCAGCTGGAGAAAATCGATATGATCGATTTTGCCGACCTTGTCGTGATCAATAAGTTCGACCGCAGAGGCTCCGAGGATGCGCTGAGAGATGTACGCCGGCAGTTCAGAAGAAGCCGGATGCTGTTCGACGCAGCCGACTCCGAGCTGCCCGTGTTCGGAACGGTGGCTAGCAGATTTAATGACCCGGGGACCGATGTTATGTTTGCCCGCCTGATGAAGCTCGTTGAGCGGAAAACCGGCGGCAGCTGGCCTGCAGCCTATAAGGAAGGAATGGCCGGCGCACAGGAGGAGATTACGATTATTCCCCGCGGCAGAACCGGGTATCTGGGGGAAATCGTCCAAACGGTCAGGCAGCAAAAAAAGATCATCGAGGAGCAGGTTGCTGCCGCCCGCAGCCTCTCCAAGCTTCGCGGCGCTGCCGGTCTGCTGCGGCTGGAGACGGACGGCTCCGTACCCGAGGCCGATGCCCGGATTGCCGCGTCCAGACTGGAGGAGCTGGCACAAATCTACGAGGCCAAGCTGCATCCCGAGAGCCGTAAACTGCTGGAAGTATGGCCAAAGCTGAAGGCGGCCTATAAGCAGGAGCGGCTGGTTACCGTTATCCGCGGCAAGGAGCAGGTGACGGATTTATTTACGGAAACGCTGTCCGGCAGCCGGATACCGCGGGTCAGCCTGCCAGGCTGGGAGGATGAGGGTGAAATTCTCCGCTGGCTGCTTACGGAAAACATACCCGGCTCCTATCCTTATACGGCGGGCGTATTTCCGTTCAAACGGACAAACGAAGAGCCGAAGCGCCAATTCGCCGGGGAAGGGACGCCGGAGAGAACGAACCGGCGGTTTCATTATTTGTGCCGGAGCGAGGAGGCCAAACGTTTATCCACCGCATTCGACAGTGTTACGCTTTACGGGCAGGATCCCGATCTCCGTCCGGATATTTACGGCAAAATCGGCAACAGCGGCGTGAGCGTCTGTACGCTGGACGATATGAAAAGGCTGTTCGACGGCTTTGACCTTTGCCATCCGTCGACGAGCGTGTCGATGACGATCAACGGACCGGCGCCGGTCATTCTCGCCATGTATTTGAACGCAGCCATCTGCCAGCAGACTGACAGGTTCGCGGCGGCAAACGGCCGGCAGCCGGACGATAACGAATATGGTGAAATAAAAGCTTATACACTTCAGGCGGTGCGCGGAACCGTGCAGGCGGATATATTAAAGGAGGATCAGGGGCAGAACACCTGCATTTTCTCAACGGAGTTCGCGCTCAAAATGATGGGCGACATCCAGCAATATTTCATCGATCATAAGGTTCGGAATTATTATTCCGTCAGCATCAGCGGGTATCATATTGCCGAGGCCGGCGCCAATCCGATTGCCCAACTGGCGTTCACGCTGGCGAACGGCTTCACTTACGTGGAGTATTATTTGAGCCGCGGGATGGCAATCGACGATTTTGCGCCAAACCTTTCTTTTTTCTTCAGCAACGGGCTGGACGCCGAATATACGGTCATGGGCAGGGTGGCGCGCCGTATCTGGTCGACCGTCATCAAGTATAAATACAAGGGTAACGAGCGGAGTCAAAAGCTGAAATACCATATCCAAACATCCGGCCGCTCGCTGCACGCCCAGGAAATGGATTTTAACGATATCCGCACGACGCTGCAGGCTCTAATTGCTATTTACGACAACTGCAACTCGCTGCATACGAACGCTTACGACGAGGCGGTGACCACGCCGACCGAAAACTCGGTCAGGCGGGCGATGGCCATCCAGCTGATTATTAACAGGGAGCTCGGTCTCGCCAAAAACGAAAATCCGCTGCAGGGCTCCTTTATTGTAGAGGAACTGACCGATCTTGTAGAGGAAGCGGTATTGGCGGAATTCGAGCGCATCCATGACCGCGGCGGCGTGCTCGGCGCCATGGAAACCCAATATCAGCGCGGAAAAATTCAGGAGCAGTCGCTGCATTACGAGCATATGAAGCATTCCGGACAGCTCCCGATTATCGGCGTGAACACCTTCATCAACCCGCAGCCGGATGAAGCGGCTTACGATATGGAGCTGGCCCGTTCCACGGAGGAGGAGAAGCAAACCCAGCTTGCCAATCTGCAGGCTTTCCAGCGTCAGCACGAAAGCTGCTGCCCGGAAGCGCTGGAGCGGCTGAAGCGGGCTGCCCTCGGCGGCGGCAATCTGTTCGAGGAGCTGATGGAAACCGTAAAATTTGCATCGCTTGGCCAGATTACGTCCGTTTTGTTTGAAGCGGGGGGGCAATACCGCAGAAATTTATAGGAACTGAGACTCATGAAATGACGTAGGTCGAGCTTTTGTGACATACTATTTATCATTAGAGTTAATTAATTATCCGATTTTATTAAATATCCCTGAAACACCTTGCTATATAATACACATCATATTATAATTATGATGTACTATATAAGAGCGTAAAACATATTTCAGGAGGCGATGTTGGAATGGAGAGCCAAAGCGTTGCAATCGAAAGAATCGACGATAAGCAGGAGCGTCTGGAACTGGGCTACGTGATTTGCAGACATTGCAGCAAGTTAATCGCTACCCTGCCGACTAATCGCGTGAAACGCTTCTACGGACAATGCTCGGAAGGCTGCGAAGAGAGCCGTGCAGGCTTGAAGGAATTCGACTAGCATCATACCGATCGTTACAAAGACCGTCCCGGACGTCCGGGACGGTCTTTGCTTTGTTTGCAGCTTCTTCGCAAACAAAGATTGAAAGAGAGGCCGATATCTCTTAAAATGGAGGGGTAAGCGCTTTCCCTGGCTTTCTCCCGCCATGTGCGCTTCTATACCGAGGAGTGATGAAATGAAAAAGAACTGGTACCGCAAATTGCTGCTATCCTATTTTCCGATCTTTTTGTTTACCGTGACAATTCTTGTCTTTTTATCCTTTATCGCTTTAAACGATATTTCACATAAAGAAACCGCAAAGGCGGACCGGATGACGACGGGTTATATCGTGGACAGGCTGTCCCGTTCGCTTAAGGGAATCGAAATGGACGTATTGGAGGAAGTCGAGAAGAACGACATATACAGCGATTTTCTCGATGCCGGGCAGAGCGGCAATGACCGCGAAGCGCTGTTCGATGTCGTCGACAGCATGCGTTCGCTCATTGCAAGCGACACCTTGATCGATTCGATCTATATTTACCGGAACAAGGACAAGCAGGTGCTGACCCGCAGCGGCATGGTCGAATGGAGCGGATTTGCGGACAAAGCTTATATCGAACAGGCGCTGGACAATCCGGATAACCGGGTCTGGTCCTCGATCCGAACGTATCGGGAATTCAGCATAGAAACGGACAAGCGCGTTATTTCCATGTTCAAGAGATGGCCGCTGCCATTTGGAACGGACGGGATTATCGTCATCAATGTTGATATGTATGCGGTTGAGCGGATGATCCGGTCCATGAACAATGATGAGGTGTCCTTTCTGAACGTCCGTGACGGGCAGGGCAAAATGATCTTCTCCACACAAGCTGCCGGCACGGGGGAGAGCGGCGAGCCGGGCGGCAGCGTGCTGAACCGGGTACCGTCAGACCTGCTCGGCTGGACGTTCGAGAGCGGCAGCAATACGGGCCAGCTGTTCGTCTGGCTTTCCGTTATTTCTTATGTATGGGTCGTCATTGGGATTATTACGGTATTATTCGCGATTATTTATATGATCTACATCACTCGCAAAAACTATAAGCCGATCAGGCTTATGATGAACCGGATCGAATCGATCCAGCTCAGCAAGGGAGAATTCGGGACGAAGCTCGACGAGCTGTCCATGATCGATATGACGCTGGAGACCCTGATCAAGCAAAGCGCGGATTACGAGAAGCAGCAGCGCGAAAATTTGCTGGTCGGACGGCGGCAGCTGTTCCATGACATTATTCAAGGAGAGCGGCTGGAAGCGGTGGAAGAAAGACTCATGAAGCTAAGATTGCTTCCGGAAGGGACGACGCTCGACCGGCCGGCATTTGTCGTCGTCGAAATCGGGCAGTACGGCGATTTCCGCAGCGGATTTTCACTGGGGGATCAAAATACGCTGAAATTTGCGTTGACGAACGTTCTTCAGGAGCTGGCGCAGGCGGGCGGGATGTTCGGCTGGGCGGAATGGATTGCCGAGAACCGGATGGGCATCATCGTCAACGTAAGCGGCGGGGAGCAGGATGCGAAGGAGCGGATCCGCAGCTTTGCCGACACAGGACGAGGCTGGGTGACCGAGCATTTGCGCATGTCGCTGCTGTTCGGCGTCGGCTTCGTAACGGACGATTGGCAGCGTCTCGGACAATCATACAAAGCTGCGGTTAAGGCGCTGGAGCATAAAATGTCGCTCGGTAAGGAAGCCGTCATTATGAGCGAGGATCTGCCGGCCGGCGAAGGGCGCAAATGGTACAAGTACGTGCAGATGTGCGGCGAGCTCGTCAAGGAATTCAGGCTCATTACCGGTGAATGGCGCGTTCATCTGGATGCTTTTTTCGCGCAGCTGGAAGCCGACCGCCTGAAGGATGAGGATATCCGGACGCTGCTGCAGACGATGACGGACATGCTGGGAAGCGAGCTGAGCTCGGTCTCGGAGCAGATGCGCGAGCATTTCGCCGGTGAGCAGGCAGAGGCAAGAAAAAAGGTGGCAGAGGAGACGGTGTCGCTCGAGCAGTTGAAATCGGTTTATCTTGACGATTTTACGGAAATTTACCGGACTTACGTCGCTTACAGCGAAACGAAAAACCACCGCGCCATGATTAACGAAATGAAAGCTTATATCGAAGAGCATTTCGAAAATCCGGATTTGTCATTAAAGCATCTGAGCGACCGTTTTCAAATATCGGGCAAATATGCCAGCTACTTATTCAAGGAAGAATTTAATATGAAGTTCGTCGATTTTATCGTTCAGCTGCGCATCGAGCGAGCGGAGGAGCTGCTGGCGGGGACGGAGGAACCGATCCAGAGCATCGCCTTGAAGGTCGGCTACGCGAACTCGATCACGTTCGGCCGAGTATTCAAGCGGGTCGTCGGCGTAACGCCGGGCGACTTCCGCAAACTGAAGATGAAGCCCGGAAATGCGAGCCAATTCAACGATTTTTGAAAAAGGTTTATTGCGTGACTACGGTTTATCTATACAAAATATGGGAAAATAACCTCAGGTTTATCGGTCGGAATCTAGTTTATTGCAGCCGTTTCGGATGACATGCCATACTGTGGTCATTCCGGTAACGGCTGCGGCAGTGTCAAACGAAAGCGTTAACATGATGCTGTAGCGGCACGCCTGGAACCTATCCAAATCATAGAAGGGGTTGGAACGATGTTTGGAAACAAGAGACGAAATGGAATTCCGGGCTCGAATGGCTCGAAAAAATCTTTAGTGGTGCTTGCGACGGCTTGCTCCTTATTATTTACCGCCTGCTCGGCGGATAAAGCGCCAAGCTCGGGAGGCGAAACGGACGGCGCCACTTCAGGCAAGCGCGTCACGCTGAAGGTTGAGGTGTTCGATCGCGGCAACTCGCCGGACGGCATGACGATTACGGACAACTATTTGACGAAATTCGTACAGGAAAAGTTTGGCGATCCGAACAATATCGATGTCGAGTTCGTCCCGGTACCGCGCTCCGAAGAGGTTGAGAAGCTTAACGTACTTATGGCGAGCGGCAGCAACGTGCCTGACATCGTCTTCACTTACGACCCGAATACGTTTAACCGTTATGCGAAGCAGGGCGGTTTGACCGATGTAGGTCCGCTGCTTGATGAGCACGCTCCTAACCTGAAGGCTTTCCTCGGTGAAGAAGTATTGGGCTACGGCCAATTCGAAGGTACCCAGTTCGCCGTTCCGGCAAAACGTTCCAACGTGGGCAAGTACGCTTCTTTTATCCGTCAGGACTGGCTGGACAAATTAGGCCTGCCGGTGCCGCAAACGACCGATGAATTGTATGACACGTTGAAAGCGTTTAAGGAAAAGGATCCGGGCGAGACGGGCGGCCAGGTTATTCCGATGGGCATGACGATTGCTTCCGCTCAATATGAGCCGCTCTTGTGGTCTTTCATTAAGCCGCTGACAGAGGAAGAGCAGTACACGCTGACGCAGCAGCTCGGCTCCAACGACTATCCGACGCTTCTTCCGGGCTTCAAGGACGGGCTGAAGTTCATGAATACGCTGTACAACGAAGGGCTGATCAGCAAGGATTTCGGCCTCGACAAGGACAAGAAGAAGCTGGGCGAGGATGTGGCGACAGGCAAGGTCGGCTTCTACAGCGAGGACGACATCAACCCGTTCTATGAAAATGGCTCTGTCGAAACGCTTCAGAAAAACGTTCCGGGAGCGCTGCTCCATTCCGTAGACGTATTTACGAATGAGGAAGGCAAACATGCGAAGCCGATGTATGCGCCGAACGGCATGTACATTATGATTCCGAAATCGAGCGAGCGCTCGGTCGAGGCGATCAAATATTTGGAATGGATGGCAACCGGCGACAACCTGTTCCAAATGCAAAACGGTATTGAAGGCGAGAACTACACGATGGTCGACGATATTCCGGTAGCGGTTGAGAACCCGACGGAGGAAGCGTTAAATCGTCTGTTCAACGGCGGCGACATGACGATTATCTCGAACGGCAAGCAGCTTGGCAGCATGGAGAAAAACTTGAAGGCCAGAGCGCTGCAAATGCCGAAGCAGCTCCTTGAACAGGTGGAAAAAGCTCAAGAAATCGCGAATACGGACGTTATTGCGCCGGTGCTGATGAACAGGCCGATCGAGGCGCAAACGAAATACGGCACGACTTTGCTGGATAAATTTAACGAAATGATCGTCAAAACGACGATGGCGAAGCCCGATCAGTTCGATGCCGTATACGAATCGATGATGAAGGACTACATGTCCAGCGGCGGTCAAGCCATTCTGGACGAGCGCAAAGAAGCATACAAAGAAATGCAGGCGAAATAGACGTTATCAGGCAGGTTCACGGAGGGGCCGGATTTGGCCCCTTCGTCCGAACCTTCCGAATAAGGAGGAACCGCTGTGAGCATGAACGCCTATTTCCGCAGATACTGGCAGCTATACGCGCTGCTCGTGCTGCCGTTGGCTTATTTCATCATTTTCAAGTACGGACCGATGTATGGCATCCAAATCGCATTTAAAGATTTTAACTTTTTCCAAGGCATTGGCGGCAGCGAGTGGATCGGCTTCGAGGCTTTCAAAGAAGTTTTCGGGATGAAGGACTTTTATTTGACGCTGCGCAATACGCTGATGCTTAATTTTCTCGATTTGCTCGTTTCGTTCCCGGCGCCGCTTATTATGGCGATTATGCTGTATGAATTGAAAAGCGCGTGGTTTAAAAAGCTTTCCCAAACGATTTTGTACATTCCGCATTTTATCTCCTGGGTCATTATCGGCGGTATCGTCTACCAGGTGTTCGGCACGCAGTCCGGCATGATTAATAATGTGATCACTGGTCTAGGTCTGGAAGCGATTCCGTTTCTGACGGACAAATCCGCATGGCTCGTTACTTATTTGCTCGTAGGCGTATGGCAAAGCGCCGGCTGGGGGACGATCATTTATTTGGCTGCCCTTACCGGAATTAACAAAGAGCTGTTTGAGGCGGCAGGCATTGACGGCGCGGGCAGGCTGAAAAAAATCTGGCACATTACGCTCCCGGGATTAAAACCGACAATCGTGATGCTGCTCATCATGAATTTGGGCCATATGATTTCCATCGGCTTCGAACGTCCTTACGTGATCGGCAATTTGGCGGTCCGTGATTATTCCGAGGTGCTCAGCACATTCGTATACAGAATCGGCCTTGAATCCGGCCAATACACGCTGGCGACGGTCGTCGGCTTGTTCCAGGCAGTGGTAGGTCTCGTATTCGTTCTTGGAGCGAACTATGCTTCCAAAAAACTGACCGACGAAAGCATTCTCTAAAATAACATAAGGTCAGTCGCAAGGATAACTTTGATTATTAGGAAAGGGGCGGACGGCTTTGAAAGAGCAAACCGCAAACCGCGTGTTCGATACCGTCAACTTTGTCTTATTATTCGTTTGCACGGTCGTTTGTCTGGCACCGTTTCTTCACATAGCGGCCATTTCTCTCAGCTCGGTAAGGCCGATCATTTCGGGAGAGGTTACCTTATTTCCGGTCGAACTGAATTTCGAAGCGTATGTAAAAGTGTTTTCGGACATTTCGATGATCAAGTCGCTCGGCTTTACGGTGCTGCTGACTTCCCTGTTCACCTTGTTATGCATGGTGATGACAGTTGCAATCGGATATCCTTTAGCCAAAAAGAAGCTCAAGGGCCGCAAAGCGATTATGATCGTCGTCGTCATTACGATGTTTTTCAGCGGCGGCATCATCCCGGAATATATTTTGATCCGGAACCTGCATTTGCTCGACTCGATTTGGGCGCTCGTGCTGCCGGGACTCATTAATCCCTTTTATCTGATTATTCTGATTACGTTCTTCAACAACATTCCGGAAAGTCTGGAGGAGTCGGCGGAAATCGACGGAAGCAGCCATTTCCGCACCTTGCTCAGCATTATGCTGCCATTGTCGATGCCGGTTATCGCGACGCTCAGCCTCTTCTACGCGGTAGGGCGCTGGAACGGCTTCACCGATACGCTGATGTATATTACGAGTCCCGAGCTTTACCCGCTGCAGCTGAAGCTGTACCAGCTCATTCAGAACAATATGATTACTGACCTGCTGCAAAATGAAGGAGCGCAGATGGCGACCGTCGTGCCGGAAAGCCTGAAAGCGGCGAGCGTTATTTTCGCAACCGTACCTATTCTGATCGTGTATCCTTGGCTTCAACGCTTCTTTGTAAGCGGCGTAATGCTTGGGGCGGTCAAAGGATAACGGAGGGCGCAGAGACGAATGGGAACACCAAAAGGAGAGTATTCGTTCTCGACGTGCTGGAATATTAAACGGCATACAGTCGGAAGCGACATGATCGAGGAAATCCGCTCGCTCGGCTTCAGCCGTGTGGAGCTCAATTATAACGTGACAAAAGAAATGCTCGCGACGATCGAACCGATGATCGAGCGGGGGGAAATCGGCGTTTCCAGCGTGCATAACACGTTTCCGCATACGGCCGATCCCGATTACGGAACCGATTCCGTGCTGCTCGGCTTTGAAGATGAGGACAAACGGAAACGTGCGATCGGATTGCTCGTTCAATCCGCCGAATACGCAACCCGATACGGAGCAAAGGCGGTTGTCGTGCATCCGGGAGAAGTGCCGTTCGATTCCAACATTGACGCTGAGCTGAAGAAGATATACCGGGAACAGGGGCTCGATTCGGAGGCGTATGCGAAGCTGTGGAAGGAAATGACGGAGCGGCGCGAAGCGCTGGCAGGCCATTATTTGCGCCGCATCCGCGACAGCCTGGAGGAAGCTTGCGACCGGATTGCCGCCAAAGGATGGGCTGTCCAAATCGGCATCGAAACGCGCTCGAGATGTTATCAGCTGCCGACCCTCCGGGAGGCCAGGTCGATAATGGATGGGCTGAAGGGCGCGCCGGTCGGGCTTTGGTATGATTTCGGCCATGGCATGATGATGGAGAGGATGGGGCTTTACGACAACGCGCAGGAGATGGAGCTGATCAGAGGCAGCATCGCCGGCGTCCATATCCATGAAACGGTTGAACTGTCCGACCATTGGTGCCCGTATGTGCACAGCGGCGACAACGACTATTTCGACAGATTTCTGTCGGTCATCCGGGAGGCGCCGGTGAAGGTCTATGAGCTGAAGGCCGCCTGCACGCCGCAGGAAATCGAGCAAAGTCACAAGATGCTGGTTTCCAAGCTTGCAGCCTTGAGGCTCGGGGAGGATATTGCCAATCAAAGCCTGACGGCGGGGAAAGAGAGAGGAAAAGGATGACGATATACGAGAAGCTGGTTTCGATGAACGACGGTTGGGTGAGGGACGGCATGAGCCGGCAGGTGCTCGAAAGCGGCAGCCGGTTTTACGGAGGCGTTGCCGATCCCGCAAACGGCATTCCATGGCCTAGCCATGGCGGTACGCCGATGGAGATGGCCGTATGGGCGGCTGCGTTAGTCAACAAAGATTCAGGATTTTACCGTGACGAAGAGCTGCTGTCGCGGCTTGAGCTCGCCGCACAATTTATGCTGGAGTGCCAGCACGACGACGGCACCATTTCGCCTCCTTGGACGAATATGCATTCGCCGCCGGATACCGCGTTCGTCGTAAGCGGACTTGCCCAGGCGTACGAGCTGCTCGAGGCCGACGGCTGGGAGCCGCTGCGCAGTGCGGCAGCCGACATTCTCCTGTTTCTGGAGCGGACCGTTCCGGCGCTGCTCACCGGCGGCTGTCATACCCCGAACCACCGCTGGGTGATCACGGCTGCGCTTGGGTTTATGTATAAGCTGACCGGGCGTCCCGAATTGAAAGCGCGGGCGGAGCAGTGGCTTGCGGAAGGCATCGATTGCACGGCGGACGGGGAGTGGACGGAGCGCAGCAACGGCATTTATAACACGGTAAGCGATATCGTGCTTTATTACGCGGCCGAGCTGTTCGACCGTCCGGATTTGCTGGAGCCTGTCCGCCGCAATTTGCGGATGATGGCCTATATGATCCATCCGGACGGCGATATCGTCACCGACTATTCCGGACGCCAGGATTTCGGAATCAAATTTGACATGGGAGGCTATTTCCTCGTCGCGAAGCTGATGGCGCATAAGGACCGCGATCCTCTGTTCGCCGCCATGGCGGAGCTTGCGGAGCGCTCGTTGTCCCATCAAGGCTTTCTGCCTAATCAGCCGCTGCTCGGACTGCTCCGTTATCCGGAGCTGCGCAGGCAATCGGCGGAGCCGGGAAAACTTCCGGACCAGTACCGGGTGCTTCTGCACGGCGATTTTCCGCGGGATCGTTATTTGGCCGGGATGGAGTCGGCGGGACACGGCGGACGCATTTATCACAGCCGCCTGCATCCCGATTTCGGGGCTCCGGTCGCACGCCAGCGGAGCGGTCCGACGAGCGTTACGGTCATGACGGAGACGAACTCGTTTTTCGCGCTGCGGCATGGTGCTGCCAGGCTGCTCGCCGTACAGGTCGGCACGTCCTTCGAGCCAGGCTTCGTCAAGATGAAGCGGATGGAGCAGCTGGAGGGCGGCTACCGCTTGGAAGGCGAAGAAAGCAAGGGCTATTACGGTCCGGTCCGGGCGGAGCAGCTGCCGGAATCGGCAAAGGGAGAAGTCAGCCCTTGGTATTTGCTGCCGCATCATTTGCGGGAGATTACGCATGAGCAGCGCCAGCAGGTGCAGGCCGAGCTGACGGAAACGGGACATGGCTGGAGGATCCGCGTATGGAGCGACCGGCCGGAGCCGATGATGGCTCAGCTTTCGTTCATCCTTGGCAGCGAAGGCGAGCTGTCCGGGGAGGGACTGGCACAGGCAGGCGAAGGAACCATGTTCTGGTCGGGCGGCCCGGCCCGGCTCACTTCGGGCGGCGATTGGATCGAGCTTCGGGGCGGTGTGCAGGAGCATCTCGCGAAAGGGCTGAACCAGGTGAGCTATCCGGCGAACTGCCAGACGCTGCTTGTCAACCTGCTGACGCCGTTCGACCGGACGTTCGAAATCCGGCTATCGCCGGCGGACGGCGATGGCGCGGGCAGCGCAGCAGATGCCGCGAACCCGGAGGAAGTTGTTAACGGGGAGGCGATCCGATGACCGTTTATATGGAGCAGCGGGACAGCTCGAGGTACTGGTTCGGCGATGATGAGCAGCGTGTGCTGGAGGTGCTCGCTAACCGTTATGTGGGAGCAAACCCTCCAATCCCGTTCGCGCTTCGATCCTTTGCCAAGTCGGGCATTTTACAAAACCGGGAAGGCCTTTACGAGATGGATTTCGCCGATAGGCTGCCGCAAGCGGCTAACGGCGATTACGCTTACGCCTTTGGTCTCGTATGGAGCGACGATGAGCGCTCGATCGACGGCATTATGGAGCCGCTCGGCCCTGTCAGCTTATATGTCAACGAAGAGCGACTATACAGGTCGTCGGCAGCGGAGGAGCTGAAGCCGGATACGAGAGCCGTCATTCCGCTCCTGCTGCGCAAAGGCTGGAACAGCTTTCTGGTCGAAACGCGCAGGACGCCCGCAGGCTTCGGCTGCCGCTTCGGAGCGGACGAGGCGAAGGTGCGCATCATGCAGGTGCTTTCTCCCTTTGCCGGCCGTTCGGGATATGCGGGCTGGGTGTATGCCGGTCCTTCGTCTAAACCGTTGTACGGCGTGGAACTCCGTTTTCCCGATTATGCAAAGCCGGAAGAGGACAGCGGCCAAGCCTGGCTGCCCCGGACGAGCTGGAAGGAAGAGGAGGCTGCTTTGCCGGTGTTCGAGCGGCTGTTCGGCCGGCCCTCGCGTCCGGCGGCGGCCCTCGGCTGGAACCGATTGTCCGTCCCTGCTGAGGCCGACGGCGCGTCGCTGATGCTCGAAGGCACAGCTTTTGGGCCGACGACGGTGTGGCTGGACGGCCGTCCCGTTGTCGAGCTGACCGAGGAAGGCGGCTTTCAGCTGACGGTACGAGCGGAGGCTGGAATTCATCAGCTGCTTGTTCGAAGCGTAAGCGGCCCGAACGGCTGGGGTTTTTCCCTCAAAGCAAGTGCAGGCGGCAAGCCGCTGGCATTCGAGCCGCCGGCGCCGATTCACGGCAGCGGGGAGGCTTGGCTGTACGCGGGTCCGCTTCATCCGCAGACGGCGCTGCCGGAGCCGGCATCGGTATGCACGCTCACGATGCTTCTGCCTTCGGCGGATTTGGAAGGCCGTCCTGCCGGCAGCACGTATTGGATGACCGGCGCGCCGGATACGATGGTCAGGCCTTATTACGAGAACGCGATGCTCAGCAACAAATGGACGACAGGAAGCGCAACCAACTATGCAAGGTGGGATTATCCGCTCGGCGTGACGATGTACGGCCTGCTGAGAACCTCGCGCGAGCTGAATCGGCCGGATTTGGCCGACTATGCGCTGGGCCATATCCGCAGCTGCACGGAGATGTACGATTATTCCATATGGGACCGGGATCAATACGGTTTTCCATCCGTTAACCACCAGCTTGTGCTGATCAAGATGCTCGATAACTGCGGCTCCTTCGGCTCAGCCATGCTTGAGGCTTATTCAATGACGGGGGAGGATCGTTTTCTCCGGATTGCCGACGGGATTGCCGACTTCATGCTCCGCAGGCTGGAGCGGAGGGAGGACGGCGCGTTTTACCGGCTATGTCCCGGCGAATATTCGGCCGACACGATGTGGGCCGACGATCTGTACATGAGCGCACCGTTTTTGACGAGATATGCATCGGCGGCCGAATGCCCCGAGGCGCTGGATGAGGCGGCGCGGCAATTTTTATTGTTCAAGCGGTATTTGCTGATGGAGCCGGAGAATGTGATGTCGCATGTATACGACTTCAAATACGGTCAGGCGACGCGCGTGCCTTGGGGCCGGGGCAACGGCTGGGTTCTGTTCTCGCTGTCGGAGCTGCTGGAGAAGCTGCCTGAACAGCATAAGGATCGCGAAGCTCTTCTTGCGATGTTCCGTGATTTGTGTGCGGGAGTGGCTGCTTTGCAGGCGGACTCCGGCCTGTGGCGTCAGGTGCTTAACGAACCGGATGCTTATGAGGAAGCTTCGTGTACGGCGATGTTCGCGTATGCTTTCGCCAGAGGGGTGCGGTTCGGCTGGCTGCAAGACACGGAGAAATATTCGGAGGCCGCATTGGCGGCATGGAGGGGCTTAACAGGCCATGCGATCGACCGGGGCGGCAACGTTCACGGCGTATGCAGCGGGTCGCGGTACTCTTTTGCTCCCGACTATTACATGTACGATTTGCGCACGGTCGTGAACGATAATCACGGCATCGGCATTATGATGCTGGCAGGCGTGGAGATCAGCCGGTTGAAGCGCAGGGATCTTAAGTAACTGGAATTTTTACCCTTATATTATTTAAGGAACAAGCCTGATGCTGAAATAGCTGTATTTTATGTATATAAATGGACTGTTTTGGGTGAACGAGCTGTTTTTCGGAAATTTAACTTCATGAAATCCATCTATATTTGCCTTATCGGATGAATCTCTGTAAATAGATACACGAAATACAGTTACACCCTTAGGTGCAACTGGTCAAGCTATCGACCCCACACGGGAATGGGCATTGCCAAATCCTTCCCTTTTTTAGGATAATGGAGGTTAAGAATAAAGCGGACGGGGAGGATGCCTGATGAAAGCGACTATTTACGACGTGGCCCGGGAAGCCGGCGTTTCGATCGCGACCGTTTCGAAGGTCATCAACGAAAAAGGGAAAATAAGCGAGGAGCGGCGCCGGGAAATATTCGCGATCATGGAAAGGCTGCAATACCGTCCGAGCGTCATCGCCTCCGCGCTGACAGGCAAGCATACGTATACGCTCGGGCTGCTCATCCCGGACATCGCGAATCCGTTCTTTGCCGAGCTGGCGCGGTCCGTGGAGGACCGGGGGCATCAGCTGGGCTACAGCGTCATCATCTGCAGCACCGACAACCAGGATGACCGGATCGGCCAATATGTGTCGATGCTGAAGCAAAAGCAGGTCGACGGCCTGATGATCGGGACCGGCATGACCAATATGGACTTGCTTCGCGACATCAGCGCCGCGATGCCGACCGTAGTGCTGGGCCGCGAGGTGCCCGATTTTCCGGCCCACACCGTTGTCGCGGGAGACTTCGGCGGCGGCGGGCTGGCTGCCCGGCATCTGCTGCAGCTCGGTCACCGGCGAATGGCCGTATTGGCCGAGGACGAGACGATCAGCAGCAGCCGCGATCGGGTCCGCGGATTTAAGCAGGCGCTCGAAGACAGCGGAATTTCGCTGCCGGAGCGCGACGTGCTGCTGTGCCGGCACCGGATGGAGGACGGCAAGCGGGTAGCGGCTGGCTTGCTGAGCCGCGTTGAGCGGCCGACCGCCGTCTTTTGCTGCAACGACCTTCTGGCCGCAGGAGCGCTTCAAGCAGCCAAGGAGGCGGGGATCCGGGTGCCCGAGGAGCTGTCGGTCGTCAGCTTTGACAATACGATACTGGCATCGGTGACGGATCCTCCGCTCACCTCGGTCGCGCAGCCGATCGAGCTGCTGGGGGCGGGGGCCGTCGACCTGCTGATCAAAGAGTTCGAGCAGGCGCAGCCCGCAAAGGAGCGAATCGAGCTGCGGACGGAGCTGATCGTTAGAGGCTCGACGGCGGTGGCGAACGCAACCTTTAATTAAACAACATTTTGAAAATGGTGTAAACTTAGACGTTTCTAATTTTTCAGCATTCTGCCAAGGATTGCTCGCGCATCTTCCGCCATAGCTATTGCAGCCAGCGGTTTCTCCGGATTTCCTGTATTTCCTTTGGTTTCCTCAGGCAAACGGTCTTTGTAATCCCTTACATCTTGGACTAAGATAGGAGGGGTTTCAGAAAACAAAGATCTGAGGTGATCAAGATTCATCCCGTCCGGCGATATCTGTTATGGGCAAAACCGTATTGGTGGAGGATCGCGTTTATTATTTTTCTAGGCATCTTCCAATTCATCGCGCCACTTTCGACCCCGATTTACACGCAAATCCTAATCGACGACGTCCTGGCAGGCAAAGGCGGCTGGGGATTGTTTCAAATTATTGGAATCATGTCCGCCGTTCTGCTCGCCGGGGTCATCGTCAGCTTTTTCCGCAATTATTTTTCCGCGATTCTAGGCAACCGAATGATGCTCGACCTTCGCGACCAGCTGTACAACCATCTGCAGAAAATGCCCGTCAGCTTTTACGATCAGCGGCAGGTAGGGGGTATTTCGTCAAGAGTCATCCATGACATCGGCGGGGCGCAAAACTTGATCGGCGGCGGCATCATCAATCTCGTTCTGGATCTTTTTATGGTTTTGTTCGCGGCCTTCCTGCTGTTCCGGATGAATGTTTCCTTGGCGGTGCTGTCGCTTGCCATCCTTCCGTTATACTATTTGTCCTTTACGAATATGAACGTGCACATCCGTCTGGCGTGGCGTTCGGTTCACAGGCAAATGGAACGGATTTCGGGGACGCTGGTGGAGCGGATGGCCGGCATACGGATCGTGCAGGCGTTTAACGGGGAACGGCAGGAGCAGGTGCGGTTTGCCAGGCAAATCAAGCAGCACTACAAGCATACGATTTCCGCGCATATCTTTTCCAACGTGCTTGGCAGGCTGAGCGAGACGTTTGCCCATATCGGGGGTATCGTCATTTGGCTCGTCGGCGGCAGTCTGGTGCTTGCAGGTAAAATGAGCGCCGGTGAGATTATCGCATTTCAGATGCTACTTGGCACTTTATACGGTCCGATTCAGCGGTTTGCGGACGTGAATGTGACGATTCAAAACTCCGTTACGAATATTGAGCGGGTGTTCGAGGTGCTCGACGAGCAGCCTGCAATCGTAGAAAATGAAAATCCGCTGCCTATGCCGGTATGCGCCGGCCATGTCGTATTCGAGAACGTAACTTACAGCTATACGACACGCAATGTAGTTCCAAAGATGACTGCGGGCGGCGGTATCCATCCCGATTTGATTGAACGGGAGAAGGCGCCGAAACGTTTTTTCTGGAAGCCGGTCAATTTGCAGCCGGAACCGCCGGACGTCACGCTCGAGGTTCGGCAGGGGATCAAGGACATTTCGTTCGAGGCTCGTCCGGGGGAGGTCATTGCGCTGGTCGGACCGAGCGGCGCGGGAAAATCGACGCTGATCAATTTGATTCCGAGGTTTTACGATCCAGGCCAAGGGTCGGTCTATATAGACGGCAACGATGTAAAAGAGTACTGCATGGACGATTTGCGGCGGCATATCGCGCTGGTGCTTCAGGATAACATTCTTTTTTCCGGAACGATAAAAGAAAACCTGATCTACGGCCGCCCGGGCGCGACCGAGGAGGAGTTGTTCGCCGCGGCGAAGGCGGCAAATGCACATGATTTCATCATGGAGTTTAAGGACGGCTATGAATCCGTCATCGGCGAGAGGGGGATGCGCCTCTCCGGCGGACAGAAGCAAAGGCTGGCCATTGCGAGAGCGATTCTGAAGGATCCCAAAATATTAATTTTGGACGAAGCGACCTCCGCCCTCGATTCCGAGTCGGAAGCGCTCGTCACGGAGGCTTTGGAGCGCCTGATGGCGGGCAGGACGACATTCGTCATCGCTCACCGCCTCGCGACGGTCGTCCGCGCCAATCAAATTCTCGTCATCGATGACGGAAGGATCGTGCAGCGAGGCAGCCACGGCGCGCTCCTTCGCGCAGGAGGACTTTACCGCAAGCTGTACGAACAGCAGCTGAAGGCGATGAAGCCGGAGGAAATGAAGGTGTAGCCTAAGCTGCTTAGCTGCGGCGGTGGGATGATGGCGTGACGGATATAGATGGACGCTCCCGTGTTTAACGGGGCGTCCTTTTTTTTGTAAGCGTGGCAGCCATGAGCACGGGATTGATTAGGATGACGTTAGCACACTTTACTCCCCCGTCTCTGTGTATCTCCAGATGTAATTTATGCATCAGAATCGGGAGTGCAAGAGCTTTTGGCTGCTGTGCTGTACATTATGCATCAGAATCGTGCCAGCGGGGCAATATTAGCCGACGTTGCTCAATTTCCGCTGCATTTCTGCAGGGTAGGCGGTTTAGCTCAGCTTCATGTGAGTTTTTTGATGTAATTTGTACAGTGGAAGAGTTTCGGCAGCTTGATTTCAGAAGTAACAAAACTTACGTTGCCGTTCTTATGTAACCTTTAGTTTTAGGCTAAGTTAAACCGAATTGTTGATTTTTGCGAACATATGTTCTATAATTGAGGTAACATCCTGGTTCGGACAAGAGGCTAATCGTACAAAAGGAGATATCGGCTTTGGACAAAAAGGTAGATTATAAAAAAGATTTTAAGGAACTCTATTTGCCAAAAACTTTACCGGAAATTGTGGTAGTGCCGAGGATGCCATTTTTTCTGGTCAGCGGTTCCGGGGACCCTAACGGCGAGGAATTCGCCATGGCGACAGGAGCTTTGTACAGTATGAGTTATGCGGTGAGAATGTCTTACAAAAGTGAAATAGTGCCGTTTGGATACTATGAATATACGGTTTTTCCACTTGAGGGTGAATGGGACTTGCTTGATCGCTCAAAGCCTGCAACAGACAAAAGCAATTTTAAGTATACGATTATGATACGCCAACCCGATTTTGTGACTGAAGAAATTTTCTTGCGGTTTTTGGAACAGTCGAAAAGAAAAAAAACAAATCCGTTTCTTGAGAAAATTCGATTTGAACAGGTCGAAGATGGATTGAGTTGTCAGATGATGCATATGGGAAGTTTTGACGAGGAGCCGGAAAGCTTTGCGCGAATGGAAGTGTTTTGTATAGAACAAGGGTTTATCCGTTCAAGTAAAATTCATCGGGAAATTTACTTGTCAGATCCACGTAAGACTGAAAGGTCAAAGTTAAAAACGGTATTAAGATTCCCTGTAAAAAAAATCTGATAGTTTGGTTTAGAGTTCCTTGCCTTGATTTTTTAGAACGAAGGTATCTAGTTACAGCAAGTGCACTGAATTATGCAGGACATCATGCTCCTTCATATGATCGAATTATTTTCACTTTAATTGATAGACCCGACAATGGAATTAAGGTCATTCAGGTAAAAAAAGTAATAAATATTTCTGAAAAAGAAAGCCTGATGCAATTCAGGTGATTAACGGAAACAAATTAATTTCCCTGCTTAAATCAGCATCATCCTTCGATGGTGCTTTTCTTATGCTCGCGAGATAGGGGAACTGTGAAGTGAATGGCGTATGTGTGTTTTACTCCTTGCATTGATGACAGTTTTGTCGGGCTGCATAAACGAACAAAACGAACCAGCCGAAAATAAAAGATTGATTACAGAAGATGGAAATAAAAAAGTAATTCAATTACAGGGAGCAGAAGGATATTATAAAAAATCCCTCGAAGATGAACTTGGTGGGGATTTTGATATGGCAAAGATATGGGAAGTGTTCAAAGCATTTTCAAAAGTAGAGGTTGGCAATGATGATCGTGAGGTAGTGTCGGGATTGCTCTTTGAATGCGGATTTTCGGACTCAACGGTTTTTTCTCTTGGCAAGGAACGATTTTATGTACAATTTGTTCGTCAATTTTCCGTTTATGAGGCCAATGGTTCGTTTAAAGCGGCTTTAAAATATAAACCGGTTAACTCTGTGATCTACCAAACGGAAGTTGAGTGAGGAGGGGATGATAAAATAAAAATTCTGTTTATATGCAGCAGAAACAAGTGGCGGAGTCCAACGGCAGAAAAAATATTTCATAATTATAATGGCTATGATGTCAGATCTGCCGGGACAGAAAATGGTGCCAGGATCAAAGTAACAAGCGGACACATTGGTTGGGCAGAGCTCATATTCGTAATGGAAAAAAAGCATTTAAGCCGGCTCAAACAAAAATTTGGATCAATGCTTAATCATAAGGCGATCTGGAACTTAGACATACCTGACGATTATGGTTATATGGATGAAGAACTTATCGAAATACTGAAAGCCAGAGTATCGGTCTATATAGAAGCACCGAAGTGATGATTCGTTTTTTAAAATCAGAAGGTCCCTGTAATATGGAGGAACTGGTCTATTGCCGCTCCTGGTAAGGTAATGGACATAAACGCCGCTTGTAATGACGATACATTAAGTGTCTGCGGCTAACGGACAGGAGAGTCGTTTAGGTTGGTTGGAGGTGTGTTTACTTTAGGAGAATGGCTGTAAAGTACTGAGATGACCGTTAGAATGTGGAAGTCGCACAATTGGAGGTCTATGTGTTGTTTTTGTCCATAAAAAGTTGACCGGCACCTCCGCTTCCGGCGCACAAACTGAATGATGGGATCTGCCGCTAATCGGAGACAGACTATACCATAAAAAAAGGGCTGCCTCTTTGATCATTTTATGACCGATAGCGACAGCCTCTTTGTATGGGCAGGTCAGCCGCTTTCACCTTTCTTCGAAGGAGCACAGGTCGAGTCGCGGACGACGAGCTCGGGCTCCAGATGGACCGTTTTGACGGCTTCGGGCTCGTCGATGAGCTCCAAGATCGTCGACGCGATGACGGATGTGATATCGGAAATCGCTACGCCGACAGAGGTCATCGGAATTTCCAGCTCGGCCATCTCGGGAAGATTGTCGTAGCTGACGACCGAAATATCCTGCGGCACGGAGAGCCCGCGTTCCTGTATCGCACGGACGATGCCGCGGGTCAAATCGATGCCGCCGCTGATGACGGCCGTCGGACGGATTTCCCTGTCCAGCATCGCACGTGCAGCCGTGTAGCCGTCATGAAATTCCAGGCCTTCCATCGGGAGCACGGGACATCCGTCCGGGTGCAGGCCCAGCTGTGAAATTTCTTCATAAAAAGCTTGAATCTTCACGGCCTGGAGCGGATCGTGC
This sequence comes from Paenibacillus vietnamensis, assembly GCF_020169515.1. Lineage (GTDB taxonomy): Bacteria > Bacillota > Bacilli > Paenibacillales > Paenibacillaceae > Pristimantibacillus > Pristimantibacillus vietnamensis. Next base: position 249,893 of record NZ_JAHMHW010000001.1, read on the forward strand.
GTTCGGGGCTCCCCGATATAAGCGACCGCTTGATGGCCGAGCTCGGCCAAATGCCGGATGGCCAGCCGGACGGACTGGCCCCGGTTGACGTCGACTGCCGAATGTGACGTATAACCGGCAGCGCCGTAGGTGAGAATAGGAATTTGTTGGAGCTGCGAGCCGGTCTCTCCGCGCGAATCGTCCCGGTCGCCGAAGACGAGAATCGCGTCGACCTGATATTTTCGGAACGTTTCGATCGCCGCCTCGATATGGCTAATCGAAAGCAAGGTGACGTAGCCGTGCTTTTCGAGCTCGCCGTTAAGTCTCGTAATAAGAGAGGAAAGGGCGGCTCGCTCGATGGACGGCCATACGACGCCGATTGCTCCGCTTTTCCGGGAGACGAGGCTGCGCGCCGCGAGATTGGGCTGATACCCTAGCTTGGCAGCGATTTCCAGAATATGCTGTTTCGTTTTGGGCTTGACCAGGGGGCTGTCCCGTAAGGCTTTGGACACGGTGGAGAAGCTGACGCCCGCCTTCTCTGCGATGTCTTTTATCGTTACCATGAAAATTCCCTCCGAAGCAAGGATTGCGGGATCGGCCGCAAGTCATTCTTATCATCATCATACACATATTTTGCAGAAGTAAATTCGAGTGGACAGCTTAAGCATAATCGATTAAGATAAAAATAACAACGTTGTTATTATCATTGGGGAGTGACTTTGATGTTTACTTTAGATAATTCCGTGTCCGCCGTCATCGGCGGGAACGGTGTGCTGGGCAGCGCCATGGCCGCCGCGCTGGCCGAAGCGGGCTCCAAGGTCGCCATTATCGGCCGCGATATGGAGAAGGCAGACCTCGTGTGCAGGCAGATCGAAAGCGCCGGCGGTCGGGCGACAGCGGTGAAAGCGGACGCCACGAAGAAAGAGGAGCTAGAGGCTGCCCTGGAGCAGGTGCTGCAGTGGGGCGGTCGTGTCGATACGCTGGTGAACGCTTCCGGAACGAACAGCGCGACGCCATTTTTCGAACTGGAAATGGACGAGTGGGACCGGATTATGGACGTGAACCTGAAGAGTGTCGTGCTCGCCAGCCAGGTGTTTGGCAAAAGGATGATCGAACAGGGAGAAGGAGGCTCGATCATCAACATTTCGTCCGTTTCGTCTGAGCCGCCGTTGTCCCGGGTGTTCACTTACTCGGCTTCGAAGGCCGGCGTGAACAGTGTGACGAAATTTTTGGCCAGGGAATTCGCCCCGCACCGCGTAAGGGTCAATGCGATTATTCCGGGCTTTTTTCCGGCGGAGCAGAACAAGAAGATTTTGTCTCCCGACCGGGTTGAATCGATTATGCGCCACACCCCGATGAACCGTTTCGGCGAGCCGGAGGAGCTGAAGGGTACGGTCGTTTATTTGGCTTCGCCTAAAGCATCTTCCTTCGTAACGGGAGCGTTGCTGCGGGTTGACGGCGGATTTGGAGCGATGACGATATGAGCGGATTATTAACAAAACTGGTAGAAAACACGCCGATTCCGAAAATGGTGAAAATCCGGCAGTCGTTCGACGATACGAAATTGGCCGATCCGATTGGAGATCTTTCGGCTCTGCTGCGCGCAGAAGGCGCAATGCACGGCGTTTCCGCCGGACAGAGGGTGGCGGTGGCTGTAGGAAGCCGCGGCATCTCCCGCATTGACGAATTAACGAAAACCGTGATCGACGAGCTGAAAAGAATCGGAGCAGAGCCGTTCATCGTCCCATGTATGGGAAGCCATGGCAGCGCGACCGCGGAAGGGCAGGCGGCGGTACTCGCTCATCTCGGCATCGATGAAGCAAGAATGGGATGTCCGGTCCGCTCCTCGATGGAAGTGATCGAGCTGGACCGCCTGCCGAACGGTTTGCCGATCTACTGCGACAAAATCGCGGCAACGGAAGCCGATGCGATCGTCGTCATCAACCGCATAAAGCCGCATACCGCCTTCCGCGGCCCGATCGAAAGCGGACTGCTTAAGATGGTGGCCATCGGCCTCGGCAAACAGAAAGGCGCGGAAGCCTGCCATCAGCTCGGCTTTAAATATATGGCCGTGAACGTCCCGGCGATGGCGCGCGTCATGCTGGAGAAGCTGCCGATCCGGTTCGGCGTGGCTGTCGTGGAGAACGCTTACGACCAAATTTGCCGGATAGAGGTTCTCGGTTCCGCACAAATGGAGGACCGGGAGCAGGAGCTGCTGCTGGAGGCGAAGAGCCGGCTGCCGCAAATTTTTTTCAAGGAGCTGGACGTGCTCGTCATCGACTACATCGGCAAAAATATTAGCGGAGACGGCGCCGATCCGAACATTACGGGCAGATATCCGACTCCGTACGCTACCGGCGGTCCCGAGGTGAACAAGATGGTCGTGCTCGACCTGACGCCGGAATCCAAGGGCAACGCGAACGGGGTCGGTACGGCCGACTTCACGACGAGCCGCCTGGTAAGCAAAACCGACTGGCCGGGGACGTATGCGAACGGCCTGACTTCTACAGTTTGCGCGCCGACCAAGCAGGCGACTACGCTCGATAACGACCGGGACGCCATCAAGGCAGCGGTCAAAACCTGCAATATTCTCGACTACGAAACCTGCCGGCTGGTCCGCATCCGCGATACGCTGCATCTCGGCGTTATCGAAATTTCAGAATCGCTGCTAGAGGAGGCGAAGGCCAACCCGCGCATTGAAATATTGGAAGGGCCTTATGAGTGGCAGTTTGACGAGGAAGGTTATTTGCCGAAATGACCGGGGACAACCGAATCATTCTGGCGATCGATATCGGCACGACGAGTACGAAGACGCTGGCGGTCGATCAGACGGGCGGCATTTTGGCCAGCCATTCGGTGCCGTATCCGCTGCATACGCCTGCGCCGGGGTATGCCGAGCAGGATCCGGCTGTTATTTGCGAGGCGGTAATCGAGGGCGCGGCGAACATTATGAAGCTGGGGGGCTGGACGGGAGAAGATGTGTTATGCGCGTCCTTCAGCTCGGCCAACCACAGCCTGATCCTGTTGGATGAGAACGAACACCCGCTGACACCGAGCATCACTTGGGCCGATTTGCGGAGCGCGGCTCAGGCGGAGCGTCTGCTCAAGGACGGGACGGGCTTGTCCGTCTACTCGCGGACGGGAACGCCGATCCATCCGATGTCGCCGCTCGTCAAGCTGATCTGGATGCGTGAAGAGCGCCCGGATTTGTTCCGCAGGGCCAAGCATTTCGTCGGGATTAAGGAGTACGTGCTGCTTCGGCTGTTCGGCCGGATGGTGACGGACTATTCGATGGCAAGCGCCACCGGCATGTTTAATTTGGAGAAGCTGATTTGGGATCCGGAAGCGCTGCGGCTGGCAGGCGTCCGAGAGGAGCAGCTTCCCCGACTCGTGCCGACGACGGAGCGGATCTCCGGGCTGAAGCCGGAGGCGGCGCGCCGCATGGGACTGCGCCCGGATACGCCGTTCATCGCCGGGGCTCAAGACGGCGTGCTTGCGAATCTCGGCATAGGCGCCGTAGAGGAAGGGGTATTGGCAGTCACGATCGGAACGAGCGGAGCCGTACGAGCCGCCGTGAGCCGCCCCGCCTTCGACCCTGAAGGCCGATTGTTCTGTTACGCTCTGACGGAGGACTGCTGGATTGTCGGCGGACCGTCCAACAACGGCGCGATTGTCGCCCAGTGGACGACCGACCGGCTGTTCCCGGGGAAAGCGGTGGAGGAGGTGCTTCCGCTCGCCGCCGAGGTTCCGCCTGGCGCAAACGGACTGTTGTTTCTGCCTTTGCTGTCCGGAGAGCGCGCTCCTTTCTGGGATGCCCAGGCCAAAGGCGTTATGTTCGGTCTGACGCTGGCGCATTCGGAGAAGGAGATGCTGCGGGCCGCGATGGAGGGCGTTCTGTTCCAGATTACGGCGATCGCGTCGTTCATGGAGCGGACCGGAGGCAAGCCGAGGGAGGTAAGGGCTTCCGGCGGTTTCGCCCGATCCGGCCTATGGTGCCAGATGATGGCCGATATGCTGGGCGTGCCTGTCCGCATCCCCGACTCCGTTGAAAGCTCCGGTCTGGGAGCCGCTCAGCTGGGCCTTTATGCGATGAATGGCTGTGAGGGTCCGCTTCTGAGATGGGCGCGCGGGGACGGAAAGCAATATGTGCCGAATGAGGAGAATCACAGGCTGTACCGGCGTATTTTGCCGCTTTATTTAAGCTTGTATGACCGATTGAAAGAGCCGATGCGGGAAGCGGAGGAGCTGCTGGCTGCGCATGCGGAATAAGCACATCAGGAGGAGAGACCGTTAACATGCATGATAAATATACCAGGCTGCAAGCGATTTTGGTCGACATGGAATCCGTTGTTGTGGCGTTCTCCGGCGGCGTGGACAGCACGTTTCTTCTGGACGCGGCGATCAAGACGCTCGGCAGGGATCGGGTGCTCGCCGTCACGGCCGATTCGGAAACGTATCCGACCGAGGAGCTGGAGGAAGCTATCAACCTGGCGAAGCGGCTCGGAGCCGTCCATAAGGTCATCGAAACGTCCGAGCTCGCCATTCCGGGATACAAGGAGAATACGGGGAACCGCTGCTATTTTTGCAAAAAAAGCCTGTTCGAGCATCTGGAGCCGTTCGTGGCGGACGGTGCCTACAAACAGGTCGTCTACGGGCTTATCGCAGACGATATGAACGAGCACCGGCCCGGCGTTCAGGCGGCGAAGGAGCGCGGCGTGCGCGGCCCGCTGCAGGAAGCGGGGCTGTTTAAGGAAGAAATCCGGGATTTGTCCCGCGAGCACGGGCTGCCGACCTGGAACAAGCCCTCGTTCGCTTGTCTGTCGTCCCGTATCGCCTATGGGGAAACGATTACGGTCGAGAAGCTGGGACGTGTAGGCGAAGCGGAACGGTATATCCGTTCGCTTGGCTTTGGTCAGGTCCGGGTAAGAAGCCACGGCGATATCGCGCGGATCGAAGTGGAGAAGGATGCGATGCAGCGTCTGATCGAGAACGGAGCGGGCATTTCGGATAAATTGAAAGAGCTTGGGTTTATTTATGTGTCGATGGATCTTTCCGGCTACCGCAGCGGTAGCATGAATAAAGTGCTTGAGCAGGGAGGCGCGGTAAAATGAGCGGTTTCGAGGACCTCGGCTTTTGCAAGCTGGATGTGGACCGCTATGAGCGGACCGGGCATCCGGAGATCGTCTTCGGTCTTGGCAAGACGGCCGACCATGTGGAAGCTATCTTTTCCCGCTTGGTAGAGGTGCATGGCAGAGCGCTCGTGACCCGGGCGACCGCGGAAATGGCGGAGCGGGTGCTGCCGAAATTTCCAGGGGCAAAATTCGATGAGGTGTCCAGACTGATCTCCTTCGGCGAATCGGCGCGAAGGCTGCCCGGCAAAGTGGCCGTGCTGACGGGAGGAACGTCGGACATCCCGGTTGCCGAGGAAGCGGCCGGGACGGCGGAATGGATGGGCTGCGAGGTTGACCGCATCTACGATGTAGGAGTGGCCGGGATCGACCGGCTGCTGAGCCATAAGGACCGTATCCGGGAAGCATCGGTCGTCATCGGTGTCGCCGGCATGGAGGGCGCTCTGGTCAGCGTAGTCGGAGGGCTGGTGCGCAGGCCGGTTATTGCGGTGCCGACTTCCATCGGCTACGGAGCTAACCTGCAAGGACTGACGACGCTGCTTGCGATGATGACCTCCTGCGCTTCCGGCGTCACGGTCGTCAACATCGACAACGGCTTCGGTGCCGGCTTTCAAGCCGCGATGATTTTGCAGCTGGTAGCGGAGGGCGTATAGCATGCGAACGGTATATTTGGACTGCATGTCGGGAATCGCGGGGGATATGGCGCTGTCGGCGCTTGTAGACCTTGGGGCGGATCCCGATTATATTATCGGACACTTGAAGAAGCTGCCGATCGATCCGTTCACGATGGAATTCGTGCAGGTCGACCGGCGGGGAATGACGGCAAAATGGCTCCAGCTGAGCTTTGACGTCGCAAATGCGGGGGGAGGCGAGACGAGCCATTCGCATAAGCATCATCATGCACATGATCATCAGCATGCGCACGAGCACAATCATGAGCATGGGCATAGTCATGCGAACGAGCACAATCATGTGCACGGGCACCATCATAATCACGAGCACCATCATAATCACGAGCACAATCATGATCAAGAGCATCAGCATGCACACGGGCACTATCATGATCATGAGCATCAGCATGCACATGAGCATCAGCATGCGCACGAGCATCACCACGAGCATGAGCACCATCATGAGCACCACCATCCGCATGAGCACCGGAAGGCATCCGACATTTTGCAAATGATCGAGAGTTCAGCTCTGCCCGAGCGAGTTAAGGAGCGCAGCCTGTCGATCTTCCGCCTGATCGCCGAGGCCGAGGGTAAAATTCACGGCATGGACCCGGCCGATGTTCATTTCCATGAAGTGGGCGCAATGGATTCGATTTTGGACGTCATCGGCGTATGTCTTGCGCTGGAGAGCCTTGACGCCGGGCATATCGTCGTCTCGCCCGTGCCGACCGGAACGGGCAAGCTTCGGATGGCCCACGGCCTGTACCCGATTCCGGCGCCGGCGACAGCCGAGCTGCTGCGCGGAGTCCCGCTGTCGGCCTTCACGGCCAAAGGGGAGTTGACGACGCCGACCGGCGCCGGCATCGTGAAGGCGCTGGCCTCCGGCTTCGGCCCGATGCCGGCCGGCACGATCGACCGGATCGGCTACGGTGCAGGCACCAAAAATTTCGAGCATCCCAATGTGCTGCGTGCGGTGCTTTATGAGCCGGAGCGGGCGGAAGCGGCCAGGGAGCACGTCGTCGTACTCGAAGCGCAGGTGGACGATTCCACCGGGGAAACGCTCGGATACGCCATGGAGAAGCTGTTCGAAGCCGGGGCGCTCGATGTCTACCACACGCCTGTTTTTATGAAAAAAAGCCGGCCCGGCGTCCTAATTACCGTCCTTTGCCGCCCGATCGCTGCGGACCGCTGCGAAGACACGCTGCTTGCGGAAACGTCCACCTTCGGCGTCCGCCGCAGCGAATGGAGCCGGCGGGCGCTCGGACGCCGTTGGATTCAAGTGGATACGCCATTCGGAGAGATCCGGGTCAAGCAGGCATTGGACGGGGAGAGAATTATACGCCAGGCCCCGGAGTATGAGGATGCTGCCCAGGCGGCCAGACGGAGCGGCATGCCGCTTGAGGCGATTTACCGGGAAGTATTTAAACGGTTGTAAGGTTCGGTTTTAAGAGAGTGTAGGAATGAAAGGGAGATAGAGAAATGACGGTTCAAACGGCTGTAAGCAAGTCCGATTTGCGTCAAACGGTGGAGCGTCTTGCAATGGAAACGCGGGTCACCGATATGCATACCCATTTGTACGCGCCGGAATTCGGGGAGCTCCTGCTGTGGGGCATCGACGAGCTGCTGACTTATCATTATTTGATTTCCGAATCCTTCAGATGGTCGGACGAGGAGTATGAGCATTTCTGGTCGCTGTCGAAGCGGGAGCAGGCCGACCTCATCTGGAAGCTGCTGTTTATCGACCATTCGCCGGTCAGCGAGGCGGCGAGCGGCTTCATTACGATTTTGCAGCGCCTTGGACTCGACGTATCCTCGCGTAATTTGGACGACTATCGGGAGGCGTTCGCCAAGCGCTCGGTGGAGGAGCAGGTCGATGCGGTCATGCAAATTGCGGGAATCGAAAAAATCGTCATGACAAACGATCCGTTCGATGCCGTGGAACGGAAGGTTTGGCTCTCCGGCAGCGGAAACGCGGACTCCCGCTTCTACGCCGCCCTTCGCGTCGATACGCTGCTGAATGACTGGCCGCTTGCCGTGAAGGAGCTGCAAGGTTTGGGCTATGATGTCAGCGAGGAATGGAGCGGCAAAACGCAGCAGGAAACCCGCCGGTTTCTGACGGAGTGGATTACGCGTATGGATGCCCTCTACCTTGCGGTATCGATGCCGGGCGATTTCACGTATCCGGCCGAGGATCACCGCAGCCGGATGATCGACGACGTCATGGTGCCGGTGTGCCGGGAGACGAACATTCCATTTGCGCTGATGATCGGCGTCAGAAGAAAGGTCAATCCGTCACTCAGGCTGGCAGGCGACATGAGCATGCGCTCCGACGTCTCGGCCGTCGAGGAGCTGTGCCGCCGCTACCCGGAACAGAAGTTTCTCATTACGATGCTGGCGCGGGAAAACCAGCACGAGCTGACCGTTCTCGCGCGAAAGTTCCGGAATCTGATGATTTTCGGATGCTGGTGGTTTTTGCATATCGAATCCATGGTCGAGGAAATGACGAGGTTCCGCATCGAGCTTCTGGGCACCTCCATGATTCCTCAGCATTCCGACTGCCGGGTGTTCGAGCAGCTGGTCTATAAATGGGAGCATTCCAGAAAAATCATCGCAAACGTTCTTGCGGAGAAGTACGAAAGGCTGCGGCAAAGCGGCTGGAACGTGACGGAAGAGGAGATTCAGCGCGATTTGGACGATATGCTGAACCGGAATTTCTGGCGTTTTCTGGGCCGTGACAAGCAGCTTCGTTAAACGGCTGCGATAACGGGTGACGATAAAGGTTTTGGGGTCGTACGCAGGTACGGCCCTTTTTGCATTGCCTTGCCGGCATTCCCTGTCTGGGCTGCGAAGCATTCAGCCGTTAGCCGTGTCCCGTTCTCAATCAGGGATGCATACTTGCAACCGAAAGTTCCAATAATATGGTGCATTGGTTCAAAACGGAACAGCCGGAAATCGGTTCAAGGAGGCCAGGCTTTGGAACAATCCCTCACTCCCATACATCCTTCCGCTTTATTAAATGCCGAAAGGCTTCAATGCTTGTTCGCCGGCAGCGAGTTTCTGACCGTCCGCCTCGTGAAAGATAACAATGAAACAATCGTTGGGGCTGTTGCTTACCACAATATCCTTGTAGACGAGAAAAACGTCATTCAGCAGTTCATCCGGAAAATTAACGAAGATCTTCATCAGATGACCGGGCACCGGGACGTCAACTTGATAACATCGCTGGACTCGCTGGGAGGCGGCAAAGAGCTGCGGCATATGGAGACGGCCGCCGATCTGATCTTGGATGCGGGTGCCGCCGTCTTCATAGAAGGCCTGTCGGAGGCATTCGGATTCATGTTTCCGGGCTATGAAACCCGTTCAATCGACGAGCCCAAAATCGAGGTGAACGTAAGAGGGCCGAGAGAAAGCTTTATCGAGGATTTAAATACGAATTTGAGCATGATTATTCGCAAATTGAAAACGCCCGATTTAAAAGCCAAGCCTTACATCATCGGCTCCCAAAGCCGTACGAGGGTGATGCTGCTGTACCTGGAAAGCCGGACGGACTCTCAGGTGGTGCAAGAAGTTCAGCGCAGATTAGAAGCGATCAGTCTGGATATTCTGATTGTCAACACTCAGATTGAGGAGCTGATTCAGGATAGTACCTATTCCCCTTTTCCTCAATTGTTCAATACGGAAAGACCCGATCGTGTCGTGACCGCCTTAAACAGAGGGAAAATCGCCATTTTGACGGACGGTACACCCATCGCGCTTCTTACGCCTACGACCTTCTTCGAAATGCTGCATCCCAGCGAGGACTTGTATGAAAGGTTTTATTTTGCCAACTTTTTGCGTATCATTCGCGTGCTTACGTTGTTTATTTCATTGTTTGGGCCCGCGCTGTATATCGCCTTGACGACGTTTCATCTGGAAATGATCCCAACCCCGCTCATGCTGGCTTTTATTTCGGCGAAAGCCGGCATTCCGTTTCCAACTTTTGTCGAAGCGATCATCATGGAGGTGGCCTTCGAGGTGCTGCGGGAGGCCAGCTTGCGGCTGCCCCGGGCCGTTGGCCAATCCGTCAGCATCGTCGGGGCGCTCATTATCGGGGAAGCCGCCGTGCAGTCGGGCATCGTTTCCCGTCCGATGGTCATTGTCGTGGCGATGACCGGGATCGCCTCCTTCACGATTCCTTCCTACAGCACGGCCATTGCGTTTCGAATGCTCCGCTTTCCGATGATGCTGCTTGCCGCGTGGAGCGGTGTGCTGGGGTTATCTTTAGGCCTGCTTATTCTCTTATCGCATTTATGCTCCTTGCATTCATGCGGAATACCCTTTCTGGAGCCCGTGGATCTCGGCCGTTTCAAAGACACGGTCAAGAAATACATTCTTCTCCCGGTCAAATTCCGCAGGTCGGCAAATGAACCGTCCGGCGACGCGGCTGCCAAGCGGAGCATGGGAGGTGTTTTACCTGAAGGGCGCAATGACGGGTAGAACGAAATTTAAAGGCTTGATTGCGATGATATCGCTGGCCGTGTGCCTCTCGGGTTGCTCGCCGGACATGACCGAAATCAGCGAAATCGCGATGGTGATGGCCTTCGGAATCGATTACGATACCGAAAGCCGCAAGTATACGGTTACGTCCTATAGTGTCGTTCCTTCCGCGTTAAGCGCCAAGGATTCCGGAAAACTATCGGAATGGGTCATCAGTGCTAAGGGCGATTCGATATTGGAGGCGTCCAAAAACCTGCGCAGCCGCTCCGGAAGAATCTTGATCTGGCAGCACAACAAATTCGTTCTGGTTGGAGAAACAGCGGCGCGCCGCGCATTTTTCGAAATCGTTGATTTTCTTAACCGGAACCGGCAAATCCGGATGACCAGCTATTTGCTTGTCAGCGAAGGAAAGGCGATTGACAAGCTTAACGATAACGTAGAAACAGAGGATTTGCTCTCTAACGATCTGCTGGGAAAAGTTCGGAACGAGAAGGAATGGGGGAAAAGCGTCAGTCAAATCCTCCAGGATATTGCCAATTGGTATCCCAACCCTTATAGAGGATTCGTAACGGGAAGGATCGGTATCTCGAAGCTGCCGGACGGTTCGCGGGATGCTCTGGTGCTAAACGGCGGCGCTGTCATTGATAAAGGGAAATTTAAGGCATGGCTTGATGGCGAGCGGGTTATTGCCGTCCAGCTGTTATCGGATAAGAGTAAATGGGGAATGCTGGAGTTTGCAAGAAGCTTCGAATTCCAGTCCTCGCAGGTCAGCCTGTTTTTTAGAGTGGAGCATCAACGGATCGATAGCCGCTGCAGGGAAGGCAAGCCTGAAATCGATATCCGGTTGACGTTAAGTGCGACGATGGGCGAAATCGATCACCAACTGCCGCTGGGCAATCCTGAGACGATAGTGAAACTGGAGCAGGCCGCGTCCGATGAAATCGAGAAGCTGGTCAGGGAAAGTGTCGCCTATTATCAAAAGGTGCTGAAATCGGATATTCTCGGATTTTCCGAACGATTTGCCCAATATTATCCTGATGATTGGGAGATGCTGCAAAAGGAGTGGGGAAGCGTGTATCCGGTAATGCCCGTCAGCGTACATGCGAAGGTAAAGGTTGAAAAAATGGGCATGGTCAAATATACAGGGGTAGATTAGGATGTTGAATCTAGCGATTGGCGTCGCAGCCTTCAGTTACGGAGTGGCGGCATTTATCCGATTTCGCAGGACGAAGGAGAATCGGGACGCTTTCGTGCTGCTGCTGCTTTGCGGAACGATTGCCGTCTATTGCCTGCCGGGCTTAGGCGATTCGTTGCCTACGGTGGAAGGCGTGTACAAAATTGTTTATAGACCTGTCTCCGAATATGTGCAGCATCTATTCGGGATCAATTGGGAGGACACATGAAGCCGCATCCGGATCTCATCTCGCCAGGACAGCTGGGCTGTCTGCTGTTCAGTTTTTTGTCCGGTTTTTCCACTTTGTTTTTAATGGAAGCCAAGATGGTCAAACAGGATGTCTGGGTATCCTATCTTCTTGGCATCGCGCTGTCGGGCGGTATGCTGTGGCTGCTTTGCTACGTGCAGAGACAGCATCCGCACCTGTCCATGTTTGAAGTATTCGACAGACTGCTGGGCAGATGGGCCGCAAAACTTCTGCTGGCGGTTTATTTGGTCTATATTCTTGAGATTCAAGCGGCGGCGATGCAGGCATTAACGACGTTCTACAACACAGTCGTGCTTCCCAATACGTCGCCGGACCATATTTTGCTGCTCATTGTGTTGTCCACTACGTACGCAGCTTATCTCGGACTGGGCACGATTGTCCGGACAGTGCAGGTTACTATGCCGTTTTTTATCGTTGCGATTGTGATTATCAGCTTGTTTATTTTGAAAAATGTAGACAGTAATCCCTTTCTGCCTATGTTCCGGCACCGGCTGCCGGAAATGGCGTACGGCGGGCTCCTCTCGTTTTATTTTCCCTTTGGCAAAAGCGTTGTTTTTTGTTTTCTGCTGTCGCATGTGACCCGGAAGGAGAGGCTGTATGCCGGTTCGATGACTGCGGTCGTCCTGTCGGGCGTCTATTTGTGCGCAGCCACCTATTTGACCTTCGGTTCGCTGGGCATGCAATTGTCTACTGACGCTTCGTTTCCTTTTTTCTCGGCGATCCAGTTGGTAAAATTCGGCGAGTATTTGGAAAGAATCGAAATTATGATCATTGGCATATGGACCATGTTCACATTGTTTGAGGTCATTGTGCTGCAGTATGTGTTCACGAAGATCGTCGGACATCTGTTTGGATTAAACAAAACGCAGGCCTTTATTTTTCCGGTCGGCTTGTTCTTTTTTGTTATAGCGCAAAAAAGCTTTCCCAATATTAACGATCTAACGCTTTATAACCTGACCATCGCTCCTTTTTCCACGTTGATCCCGATGGCGGCTATCCCTTTGCTGCTGGCGTCCCTTACTTATTTTACCAAGCGGGGAATCCCCCGATAATCGGATCATTCGCCGAATGTTTTATAAGAGGTGATGGATCATGATACAGAAAAAGAATTGTTTGTTCTGCGGCGAGCTTGCCGCTATCGATACGGTCGGCAGATACGAGCGGTTTAACGGCTGTTTCTGCGCCCCGGGCGGCAGCTATACTTTATTCAAAGATAGCTATGCGGCTATCCAGTCGTTCCCATACGCGAAAAAACGCGGGTTGTTCCCCATCGTGTCGGGCTACATCCGCGAGCTGACCGATTGCGAAGAAAAGGTGTCGCTGACGCTTGAGGAAGTGGATGCGATCGAGAGTTCTCCGAAAATCCCGGCTACGATAGAGGAAAAAGAAGCAAAGCTGCTTCAGTTTTTATATAGGCACAGCGAAGGAGCCGGCGATCCGGTTACTCTCCAGCCGCTATCCCAGCATTTTAACCTGACTTATTCCCCGAATCTGCAGGAGTTTGTCTACATCATCGAGAAACTCAGGGATGTCCAGTTCATTACCCGTGAAGGCGGGACCTTGAGGCTGACGGAGGAAGGCTGGAAGGAAGCCGTCGCCCGTCAAGGCGGCAAGAAGCTGAAGAAATGCCTGATTCTGATTTCGTCGGTTGAAGAGTACGGCCTGGAATGGTCGAAGGTGATTTTGCCGAAGGTCGAGCAGTACGGCTATGAGCCATGCGTGATCAACTATTCCGATCAAGGAAAGCAGGACAGCTGCCCGACGGCCCTCATCGCCGAGAGCAAGCTCATTATCGCCGATGCAACGAGAAGGTCGCCGGAGGTCTACTGCGCAGCCGGCTACGGCCACGCGCTTGACATCCCGCTGCTTTGGACGGTGAAGAGCGACCGGATGGAGCCGGACCAGGCTGCTCCGTTCGATTCGATCAGACAAATCGAGTGGGACACGGTCGATCAGCTTTCGACCGCCCTGACGAATGCCATGACCAATACAAAAAACCTCCAATCTCGTTAAGAGAGCGGAGGTTTTCGTTTTTGCTATGAAGCGCCCCGCCTTTGCCGCCGTCAAGCGGTGCAGGCGCCGGCGCTTCATCTATTTTTTTAGAAACGGCCTTGACCGCCCAGTTGCTGCTCAGCGATTTGAACCAGCTTCTTCGTGATGTAGCCTCCGATAGAACCTGCGTCGCGAGTGGAAAGGTTGCCATTGTAGCCGTCTTGCGAGAATTGCACGCCAAGTTGTTGTGCAGCCTCAGTTTTCATTTGATCCAGTGCGCCTCTAGCTTGTTGGACAACTAATTGATTTGAATTTCTTCTGCTCATGTATGTTCACTCCTTCTTGGGATGTGAGGTTATTATGTGATATGGCTTACAGGTTTATACAATAACAAATTAAAATTTTCAAAAAATTTTTTTGAGTTTTCCATTCATGCTATAATGCGAAGCAAACAACCTGCATCGGGAGGAAGCATGCAGCATGAGGGCCGGAAAACTGTACCGTACTTATTTTAAAAACAACCTGTTTATGAAGATGATACTGCTGTTCGCCGTTATCACAATCGCGACGATCGTCACCTTCTCGTATATTATGTTCGACGTCATGTCCGGGTCGATCGTGCGCAATGAGCTGGATAACCAGAAAAAAGCGATGGAAGGCGTCAGCGCCTATTTGAATCAAAAATATTTGGCGGTGCAATCCTATGTGCTTGATGTGTACCGGGATCCGTCGCTTCAGACGAACATTTCTTATTTTTTCAGCCATCCGTTTGAGGATTACGTGAAAAACCGTCTTGACCAATACGTGGAGACGGGAGGCACCGGCTCGCCGAAAGGCCTCGAATATTTCGAGAACAAAATGGACGATGACCCGGACATTGCGAATTTGATCCTGTACAGCACGGACAAGCAGCATTTGTACGTCTTCAAGAAACATAACGTTTCCAAGCTGATTGCCTCCAACGCCGCGCAGTCCTACATTCCCGATGCGATGGCGATGACGATGGAAAACGGCAACGTATCGGTCCCGAACCTGTGGGTGCGCAAGGCGATTGAGCAGGGCGATCCGAAGCTGTATTCGGTCCGTTCGCCGGTTAACGACAAAACGACGCTGAAAAATATCGGGCTGCTGCTCGTCTATTACCAGTCCGAAGGCATCGAGCGCGCGCTTGCCAGCTACCGCAGCGAGATGAAGGGCTACATCGTCGTGCTCAGCCCGGACGGGCAGGTCATCTTCGACTCCTCGAACCGCTATTACGGCAAACCGTATCCGTATATGGATCGCATCGACACGCTGCATGAAACGGCCATGCTGGAGGAGGAATCCTACGTCACGAATTTGACCCAGACACAGGCGGGCTATACGGTTGTGGGGGTGGCGCCTGTCCGCGAGGTGGCGGCCGCTTATGAAGGACTAAAGCGGACGATCCTGCTGATCAGCGCGATCTGTATCGTCGTGGCGCTTGTCATTCCGACCGTCTTTGTCATGAATTTCGCCAAGCGGACGAATAAAATTATCCGGTTCATGAGAAAGGTGGAAACAGGGGATCTCGGAGCGCGCATTCAGGATGAACGGGAGGACGAGCTCGGGCAAATTTCGCGCAGCTTCAACGAAATGCTGGATGAGCTGACCAAATATATCGACAGCGTGTACAAAGCGGAAATCAAACAAAAACATACCGAGCTTGCGGCGCTGCAGGCGCGCGTCAACCCGCATTTTCTGTACAATACGCTTGAGGTGATCCGGATGAGGGCGATGTCGCAAGGAGCCAAGGACGTCGGGGAGATGATCTACAGCTTGTCCGTGCTGTTCAAGAGCTACGTCCAGCCGAAGACAGTCCATACAATAAAGGACGAGCTGGAAAACAGCAGACTGTATCTCGAGCTGTTCCGCATCCGCTATAAGGATAGATTCGCATATGAGATATGCTGCGACGAGGAGCTGAAGGACCGGGAGCTGCCGCGCATGACGCTTCAGCCGCTAATCGAGAATTACATCGTGCACGGCTTGAAGGGCCGCAGAGACGATCATTTTATTGCAGTTGCCGTCACTAGGGAGGACGGGCATATCCGTATTGTGGTGAAGGATAACGGCAGCGGCATCCCCCCGCATAAGCTTGAGGAAATCCGCAGAACGCTGCAGCTGCCCGAGGAAGCGGGGGAATCGTTCGGCCTTCGAAGCGTGCACGAGCGGCTGCGGCTGTTGTACGGTAGCGAGTACGGCATCGAAGTGGATAGCGAGCAGGGAGCCTGGACGACGGTTACCGTTACATTACCCGATACGAAGGAAGGACAGGGAAGCGATGTATAGAGTGTTTATCGTTGACGATGAGCCGTTTATTATCGACGGGTTGTACGATGTCGTTGATTGGGCTGCATTCGGACTTGAAATTACAGGGTCGGCCGAGAACGGGCTGGAGGCGCTCGAGGCGCTGCGCGATACGCCGGCCGACATTGTGATTACCGACATTTCCATGCCGGAAATGACCGGTCTGGAGCTGATCCGGGAGCTTCGCGGAATAAAGCCCGGCCTGAAGTTTATCGTCCTCAGCGGCTTTAACGAGTTTGACTACATCAAAGAGGGACTTCGGCTCGGCATCGAAAATTATTTGCTGAAGCCGATCAATTTCGACGAGCTGCAGGAGACGCTGGCGGGCACGGTGGAGAAGCTGAACGCGGAGGATGCCGACCGGCTGTTCCGCGCCCACGACAACCGCATCCTGCGCGACAACATCCTCTCCCGATGGCTGAGCGGGAGGATCGCGCCAGCCGAGCTTGCGGAGAGGGCGGCGCTGCTGCAGCTTAAGCTGGACAAGCCGTACTTGCTTACCGCGGTCGTGAGGACGGGCGGGATGATCGCGGAGGTCAGCCAGGCTGCCGAGCGGCTGTCGGAGCAAATCCCCGGCCTGATTCCGTTCCTGGACCCGGACGGCGACCTCGTCATCCTGATTTTGCTGGATAAGCCGGAGGAAGGGAAAATCAAGGCGCTCGAGACGTTCTCCGGCCTGCGGGAGCGCGTAGCGTCCGGCAAAATCAGAATATCGCTCGGCAGCGTGGAGGAGCTGGAATCCGGCGCGCAGAGAAGCTATTCCAACGCCAAGAAGGCCCAGGAATATTTTCTCGTGCTCGATCCGCCGGACCTGATGGATTACGAGCAGCTCGGGACGGGAAACAAAGCCGAGGAACCGGATATGACGGGCGAATGGCAGGAATTTGCGCGGCTGATCGCGTCGAGAAACAAGGAAGCGCTGCTTGACAGGGTCGAAGAAACGTTCAGGCGCGCCCAAAGGCTCGAAGGCGTCACGCCCGCGATGATTCAGAGCATGGCCGTCGAGCTGATGATCCGCTTCAAGATGGAGCTGAAGGAAATCAAGCAGGCCGATCAGCCCGAGCTGTACCGGGAAGGCTTCGAAAGAGTGCTGAAGGCGGACACGATGGAGGAGCTGGCGGCGCTGGTCAAGGAGGCGGCCGAGGTGACGGTCGACGCGCTGCTCCGCGACGTGAAGAGCCCGGTCATCGCCCAGGTGCTTTCCTTCGTGCACGAGCATTATAACGAGGCGCTTTCGCTCAAGGCGCTGAGCCAGCAGTACAACATTCATCCCGTTTACCTGGGGCATTTGTTCAGTAAGGAAACGAATGAATCCTTTACGGAGTATATCAACAAATACAGGATCGACAAGGCCAAGGAAATGCTGAAGGAAACGAGCCTGAAGGTGCATGAAATCGCGGCCAAGGTCGGCTATTACGAATCCGGTTATTTCTACAAGCAATTCAAAAAGTACGTGGGCATTTCGCCTACAGATTATAAGGGACTGCACTAATTCAATATTAGGCGGTCTTTTTTTTCTTTAATTTGTACATCATAACTTTAGTTTATGGCCTATTTGAAAATCGTTACATCCTGTATTTTTAGTTATGACAACACGTAAGGGGAGGACGAAAAATGAACACTACGAAAAAAAGATGGCTGCCCTTGCTGGCCGCGATCATGCTGGTATCGCTAGTCCTGAGTGCATGCGGAAGCAAAGAAAGCGGCTCGGGAGCTGAAGGGACGGCCGAAAAACCGGTCGAGCTGATCTGGTACACGATCGGCACGCCTCAGAAGGACGTTAACGCAGTCATGGAGGAAGTAAGCAAATATACGGCTGAGAAAATCGGCGTCACCGTTAAAATGACAATGGTCGATTGGGGCGATTACGCGCAAAAGCTGCAGGTCGCTACGGCGTCCGGCGAGCCGATCGATATGATGTTCACATCTTCGTGGGCTTTCGATTATGTTCAAAACGCAAGAAAAGGCGCATTTATGGAGATCGACGAGCTGCTGCCGAAATACGGACAAGGCATAGTCGACGCGCTTGATCCCGCTTTCCTGGAAGGCTCCAAGGTAGACGGCCACAATTACGGCATTCCGGCCAACAAAGAGCTTCCTGCTCAAGAGGTATGGCGCTTCAACAAGCAGCTGCTTGACAAATATAAACTGGGCACGGAAGGCATCTATTCGCTCGACAGCCTCGAGCCGCTGCTCAAAACGATCAAAGAAAACGAGCCGGACGTTTATCCGCTGGCCGTTGACAAAAACCAGGCTCCATATGTGCCTTACGATTATGTGATCGAAAAGCTGCCGATGGCGGTATCGCTTAAGGACAGCGGGCTGAAGGTCGTCAACGTGCTTGAAACGCCTGAAATGAAAGCGGCGCTTAACACGATGCACAAGTACTACAAAGCAGGCTACATTCCTACGGAAGCGGCAAGCCTGGATTCGCTGACGGACGTTCAGGCAACCGGCAAATGGTTCATGGACCGCGCAACAAGCCAGCCTTTCGCCGACAACCTGTGGTCCGCAAGCTACGGTTATCCTGTCGTATCGACGCCGGCAAGCGAGGCGCTCATCTACAACTGGTCGGTTATGGGTTCGATGCAGGCGATTTCCGCCAATTCGAAATATCCGGAAAAAGCGATGGAATTTTTGAACCTGCTGAACACCGATCCGGTGCTTCGCAACATGGTCGACTCCGGTATCGAGGGCACTCACTATGAGATGGTCGGCGACAATGTGATGAAAAACCTCGATAATTCCAAAAACTACGATATGCCGACGTTCTCTCTTGGTAATCTGTTCATTACGCATTTGAACGAAACCGATCCCGCCGACAAATGGGAAGGCTTCAAAACCTTCAACGACGCAGGCGTCGAAGCGCCTCTGCTGGGCTTCAACTTTGACACCTCGAAGGTGACGACCGAAATCGCGGCGGTTCAGAACGTGAAGGAAGAATTTTGGGCGGCGCTCATGACGGGAACCGTCGACCCTGAGGAATATTTGACCCGCGCGAACGACAAATTCAAAGCGGCCGGCCTGGACAAAATCATCGAGGAAGCGCAGCGCCAAATCGATGAGTGGAAAGCATCGAAGTAAGAAACTGGGACAGGGGGCGGATGGTGACATTCGCCCTCTTTTTAAATAAGGGGAAATAAGGGGTGATCGCGTGAAAGCCGTAGGGCGGTTTATGAAGGATATCGGCAGAAACAAAATGATGCTGCTGATGGTATTGCCGGCAACGCTGTGGTTTATTTTCTTCTCGTACCTGCCGATGGCGGGGATGGTTATCGCATTTAAGGAATACCGGTACAGCCGCGACGGATTTCTTGCCAGCATACTGGAGAGCAAGTGGGTCGGGCTGCAAAACTTCAAGTTTCTGTTCAGCACGAACGACGCCTATATTATTACGAGGAATACGGTGCTGTATAACGCTGTGTTTATCGTCCTTGGCTTGGCGCTTGCCGTGCTGATGGCGATCGTGCTGTCTGAGATCGTCAATAAGAGACTTGCGAAACTGTATCAGACGGGCATGTTTTTGCCTTACTTTCTGTCCTGGGTTATCGTCGGTTATTTTGCGTTCAGCTTTCTGAGCGTTGACCGCGGCATGGTGAACCAGATTTTCGCTTGGCTTGGCTTTGATCCGGTCAGCTGGTACACGAATCCGGCGTATTGGCCGGTCATTATCGTCGTCGTTTTCTTGTGGAAGTCGGTCGGCTACAACAGCGTCGTCTATTTGGCGGCGATCATGGGCATCGACAAATCGCTGTATGAAGCGGCGATGATCGACGGTGCGAACAAGTGGCAGCAAATCCGCAACATTACGATTCCGATGCTTACTCCGCTTATGACGATTTTGACGCTGCTTGCGATCGGAAAAATCTTTTACGCGGATTTCGGCCTGTTCTATCAGGTGCCGAGAGATTCGGGCTCGCTGTACCCGGTTACGAACGTCATCGATACGTATGTGTACAGAGGACTCAAAACGACCGGCGAAATCGGGATGAGCACGGCCGCAGGCCTTTATCAGTCGTTCATCGGATTTATTCTCGTTATTACTTCTAATGCTGTCGTCAGAAGATTCAATAAAGATAACGCTTTGTTCTAAGCTTTCAGGAAGGGAGAAATGGCTGTGTCCGCTCTAACCAAACGAAGTCGCGACTTCCAGCAGTTAACTCCGGCATGGAACGTCTTATTTAATTTATTTGCAGGCATCTTCGCTTTTTTATGCGTGTTTCCGTTTCTGTTCGTGGCGGTCATCTCGTTTACGGACGAGAAATCGCTGGCCAGAAACGGCTACAGGCTCATCCCGGAGCAGTGGAGCTTTGACGCTTACCGCTATATTTTCAAAGCCGGCGACCAGCTGCTGCGCTCCTACGGGGTGACGATTCTGATCACTGTAATCGGGACGGCGATCGGTGTCGTTTCCATCGCCTTGTTCGCATACGCCATCTCGCGCAAAAGCTTTAAATACCGCAATTTCTTTGCTTTTTTCGCCTTTTTTACAATGCTGTTCAACGGAGGGCTCGTGCCGACTTATATCGTCGTTACGCAGCTGCTCGGCATGAAGGATACGCTGTGGGCGCTTATTTTGCCGCTTGCGGTCAATGCCTTTTACATTATGATCATGAGAACTTTCTTCTCGACGATGGTGCCGGACGCGATTATTGAATCGGGCAAAATAGACGGGGCGGGCGAATTCGGCATTTTCTTCAAGCTGGTGCTGCCGCTGTCGCTGCCCGGCCTGGCCACGATTTCCTTATTCAGCGTGCTCGGCTATTGGAACGACTGGTTTAACGCGCTGCTTTACATCGACGATCCGAACCTTGTGCCGCTCCAGTCGATGCTGATGCGGATCGAGAACAGCATGCAGTTTATTTTGCAGAACGCCCAGAACGCTTCGATCAGCACGGGACTGCTGCAATCGATGCCGCAGGATACGTCGCGGATGGCGATGGTCGTGCTCGCTACGCTGCCGATTATTTTCGCTTATCCGTTTTTCCAGCGGTACTTCGTGCAGGGGCTGACGATCGGAGCCGTGAAGGAATAACGGCATTGCGCCTAACCTTGACTATAAACAAGACTTTTATATAAACGGAGGATCAATATCGCCATGGAACAATTTAGACTGCCGAAAATTCCGATGTCGAAGCTGGAGCTGCCGCGCGCGGTTCAAGAGGTGCTGGCCGAAGCCGAGGAGAAGCTGGCTCACCGGCCGAAGCTGCTGCAGCTGTTCAAAAACTGCTTTCCGAATACGCTCGAAACGACGACCAAGCTGATGGAGGACGGGACGACCTTTGTCATTACGGGCGACATTCCTGCAATGTGGCTGCGCGACTCGGTGGAGCAGGTTATCCATTATGTGCCGTTTGCCAAAGAAGACAAGGACCTGCAGCGCATCATCGGCGGGCTGATCAAACGGCATATGGCGATGATCCAAATCGATCCTTACGCGAACGCCTTCAACGAAACGGATAACGATTGGCATTGGAATACGGCCGACGAGACCGAGATGTCGCCATGGGTATGGGAGCGCAAATTCGAGCTGGACTCCATCTGCTTCTCGATGCGGCTTGCTTATGCGTACTGGAAGGAGACCGAGCTGACCGACATTTTCGACTCGGGCTTTAAAGCCGCGATGCGCAAGGCCGTGGAGCTGTGGAAAACCGAGCAGCGCCACGCCGAGCGTTCGCCGTACCGTTTCGTCCGCGACAACGGCATTCCGACCGATTCGCTGCGCGGAGACGGCCTTGGCATGCCGGTCAACTATACGGGCATGATCTGGTCGGGCTTCCGCCCGAGCGACGACGCCTGCGATTTCCATTACAATATCCCGGACAACATGTTCGCCGTCGTCACGCTGCGCCAGATGGGCGAAATCGCCGAGTGGGTATTCCGCGATACGGACTTCGTGAAGGAGCTTAAGAAGCTTGAACAGGACGTCGATCACGGCATCCAATTGTACGGTATTTACCGCCATCCGGAATTTGGCCCTATTTACGCCTATGAGACGGACGGCTTCGGCAACTATTGCCTGATGGACGATGCTGGAACGCCGGGACTGCTTTCGATTACTTATTTGGGCTACACGACGCCTGACGACCCGATTTATCAGAACACGAGAAGATTTGCGCTCAGCAAGCAAAATCCGTTTTATTACGAAGGCAAAGCGGCCAAAGGCATCGGAAGCCCGCATACGCCTCCGGGGTACATTTGGCATATGGCTTTGTCCATGCAGGGACTGACGGCCGATCATAAGGAAGAGCAGCTGGAGGTGATCCGCGTGCTGGAGGCGACCGACGCCGACACCGGATTCATGCACGAAGGCTTCCATTCTGACGATCCTTCGATCTTTACGCGCAAATGGTTCGCCTGGTCGAACAGCCTGTTCTCGCAGCTTGTTTACCGCGCGATGAAGGATGGCATCCTATGAGCAAATTAATCATCTTCTACGATCCGTCGTTTCCGATCGGCGGGAAGCCGATATTGGTGACGGCGGAGGAGCTGGCCGGGGCCGGCGTTGTCGTTCAGGCCGCAGGCTTGGCTGAAGCATTGAGGGACTGTACGGCTGGCGACGTGTTCGTCAATCTGCATGCTCCTTATTTTCCGAAGGAGGCCTGGACGGACATTCTGTCGTTTCTGAAGCGGGGCGGCGGACTGATCAGCGCGGGCGGAGCGCCTTTTAAACGTCCGGTCCGGTTCGAGGACGGGGCTTGGCAGGCGGAAGCGGAGCAGACGGCTTATCACCGTGAGCTGCTTATTCATGAGACGCTGCCGGTGGACGGTACGCCGGT
Source organism: Paenibacillus vietnamensis (assembly GCF_020169515.1). Classification (GTDB taxonomy): domain Bacteria; phylum Bacillota; class Bacilli; order Paenibacillales; family Paenibacillaceae; genus Pristimantibacillus; species Pristimantibacillus vietnamensis. The sequence goes on from NZ_JAHMHW010000001.1 coordinate 272,689, forward strand.
CGGGCATTTGTCCGCATCGGCCGAAATTCCGCTGCTGGAGGGCAGGGAAGCCCTGTTTGAGGCTGGCGGTACGTGGAATTTGGTGCCGCATGTGTCGAAGAGCAGCGACCTGCCGCATCAGATGGGTTCGGCGGGCCCGATGGACGCGCATCTGTATCCGCTCGTGAAGGGGATTTCAGACAGCGGACGCGAAGTCGCGGCGCCGGTGCTGCTGTGGGAAAATACGAAGGGCGCTTTTGCGGGAGGCCGATGGCTGTTTATTAACCAGCCGATTACGGAGGCGTTCTGGTCCCGCGGAGGAGCGGCCGAAATCGGTCGGCTTGCAGCTTATTGCGCGGCCGGGGTAACGGAGCTTTGGCTGAAGCCGGGTTATGCCTCCTACGAGGCGGGCGAGCGGGCGCTGCTGACGCTGCAGGCGCAAAGGCTTGGCAGGGACACGGCGAAGCGCGTAGGATGGTCGTTTGCGATCAGCGTGACGAAGGATGGCGAGCCGAATGCCGGCTGGAGCACGGAAGCCTCGCTCGAAGCGGACAGCCAGCTGGAAATCGTGCGTTTCCCGGTCGATCTGGAGCTGACCGCCGGTTTCTACCGCGTGGAATGCCGTGCCGTATCGGCGGACGGAGAGCTTCGTCTGCTGCGCCAGGGCTTCTGGGGATTTGACGCGAAGCTGCTTGCCGAGGGAAGCCCGGTCGCATGTGAACGGGATTATTTCGTGAAGGACGGGCGCCCGCTGCCTGTAGTGGGGATGACCTATATGACCTCGGACGTTGCGCGGAAATTTTTGTTTTTGCCGAACGCAGCCGTCTGGGACCGCGACATGGCGCAAATGCGCAAGGCGGGCATCAACTGGATCCGCACCGGAATTTGGACCGCGTACCGCAACATAATGCAGGTGGACGGGCATGCCTCGGAGGAGGTGCTTCGTTCGATCGACGCCTTCCTGCTGACGGCAAAGAAACATGATCTGCAGGTGACCTTTACGTTCTTTTCCTTTACGCCGGAGCCTTGGGAAGGACTTAATCCGTATCTGGATCCGCGCAGCGTGGAAGCGCAGAAACGGTTCGTACGCTCGATCGTGTCCCGGCACCGTACCTCGACGCATGTGGATTGGGATCTGATCAACGAGCCTTCGATGTTCGATCCGCCGCGGATTTTCTCGGACGGGCCGAGATCATGCCGCGATCCGTTCGAGCGGGCGGCCTTCGCCGCTTGGCTTGAGAAACGGCACGGGTCGATCATGGAGCTGCAGGCCAAATGGAATATGACGCCTGAGCAGCTGCCGGACTTTGGCGCGGCGGTGCCGCCGGAGCCGGAGGAAATCAACTTCGATGTACAGGATATGCACCAAGGCAAAAAAGGGACGCGCTGGCTCGATTATGCGCTGTTCTCGATGGATATGCACAACGAATGGGCGAAGCAGCTGACGGAGGCCATCAAGGATATCAACCCGGACCAGCTGGTGGCGGTCGGCCAGGACGAGGCGCTTGGCGCGCAAAGGCCTTCGCCGTTTTTCTACGAGCAGGCATCGGATTACACGACGGTCCACTCCTGGTGGCTGAACGACCATCTGGTATGGGACGGCATTTTTGCCAAAACGCCGTTTAAGCCTAACCTGATCCAGGAAACGGGCATCATGTACGTGGAAACGCCGGAGGGACGCGCCAAGCGGTCGGAGTCGGAGCTTCGCAGCATGCTGGAGCGGAAATACGCCTATGCGTTCTCGACGGGAGGCGCCGGGGCGGTTCAATGGATTTGGAATACGAATTTTTACATGGACAATGCCAACGAATCGCATATCGGAGCGCTGCGTGCCGATGGTACGGAGAAGCCGGAAGCCGACGTATCGTATGACTTTGGCCGGTTTATGGAGCAGATCCGCGATTTGTTCGCCGGGCGTGAGCTCGAGGACACGGTTGTCGTCTTCCCTTATTCCAACGACTTCTCGAACCGGAAGCTGGCATTCGACGCAACGACGAAAGCGACCCGCGTGCTGGCCTACGAGCTGAACCAGCCGTTCCGCGGCATCGGCGAATACCAGCTGGACGCGCTGAAGGAGCAGCCTGCGAAGCTGATTATTTTGCCGAGCGCGCATAATGTCGACAATCAGGCTTTTGAGAAGCTGATGGCGGCAGTAAGGGAGGACGGCGCGACGCTGCTCGTCACCGGACCGCTCGGACTGGACGAATATTGGCGGACAACCGCCAGGCTGGAAAACGAGCTCGGCACTTCGGACATCCGCAACGTATGCCGGGAGGAGGCGCTTAAGCTGGAAGGCAAGCTGCTTCCGCTGTCGTTCGGCGCGAGACGGATCGCCGAGGTTTCCAAGGAAGTACGCACGATGCAAGGCGGGGTTTCCGGCGCAGCAGGCGACGCGGTCGTGGACATGCCGCTGGGCAAGGGGCGCCTGATCTGGAGTCCGCTGCCGGTCGAGCTGAACGAGCGCACCGGTTCGATAGCCGCGCTGTACAATTATGCGCTTGCGGCGGCGGACTGCCGAAGCGAGCTGGAATGGCTGCAAGGAGGCGAGCTGCCGGGCGTTTACGGACGGAAGCTTACGTTTGAAGGAGGCTCCCTATTCGTCTTCGTATCCGAGTACGGCATGGACGCAGAAGTGAAGGTGAAGGACCGGACGACCGGGCAAGCGTACTCCTTCCTGCTGGAGAAGGAACGCTCCGTGCTGTTCGCGGCCGATCCGCTCGGGAACGTGTATGCGGTATACCGCGACGGACAGGTGAAGATCGACATCTTGGGTCAATCATAATAAGGGAGGCTTCGCCATGACGAAGAAGCGCACCGCGCACATTATTTCCCATACCCACTGGGACCGGGAATGGTATTTGCCTTACGAGAAACATCATGTGCTTCTCGTGAAGCTGATGGATACGCTGCTGGATACGCTCGAGAAGGATGAGGAGTACCGCAGCTTTTATTTGGACGGCCAAACGATCATTTTGGAGGATTATTTGCAGGTGCGGCCGGAGAAGCGGGCCAAGCTTGAAAAATATATCCGGGACGGGCGTATCTTTATCGGACCTTGGTATATTTTGCAGGACGCCTTCCTGACGAGCAGCGAAGCGAACGTACGCAACATGCAGATCGGGCATAAGGATGCGGAAGCTTACGGCACGATCGCCAAGGTCGGCTACTTTCCGGACACCTTCGGCAATATCGGGCAGGCTCCGCAGCTGATGCGCCAGTCGGGCATCGACAATGCCGTGTTCGGGCGCGGCGTAAAGCCGACCGGCTTCAATAATACCGTTTCGGACTCCGATTATGAATCCTCGTTTTCGGAGCTGCTGTGGGAAGGTCCGGACGGCTCGCAGGTGCTCGGCATCCTGTTTGCGAACTGGTACAGCAACGGCAACGAAATACCGGCGGGCGAAGCGGAGGCCAAGGAATACTGGGACCGCAAGCTGGCGGATGCGGAGAAGTATGCTTCTACGGGTCAGCTGCTGTACATGAACGGCTGCGATCACCAGCCGATTCAGCAGGATTTGTCCGAAGCGCTGCGCACGGCGCGAGAGCTGTATCCGGATACGGAATTTATCCATTCCAATTTCGCGGATTACCTGGAATCGGTGAACGGAGCGCTTGACCGCGAATTGTCGGTCGTAAAGGGAGAGCTGCGCAGCCAGCGCACCGACGGCTGGTCGACGCTAGTCAACACGGCTTCGGCTCGCGTTTATTTGAAGCAGATGAATCAGCTCGGACAAGCGATGCTGGAGAAGGTCGCCGAGCCTCTTGCTGCCTATGCGTCCCTGCTCGGTGCGGAATATCCGCATCATCTGTTCACGTACGCGTGGAAAACGCTGATGCAGAACCATCCGCATGACAGCATTTGCGGCTGCAGCGTCGACGAGGTGCACCGCGAGATGGTGACCCGGTTCGATAAAAGCCGCCACGTCGCGGAAGCGATCGCGGACGACAGCAAGAGATGGATCGCATCGGCCGTACGCACCTCCGGTTTTTCCGGCTATGGCGGGGATGCGCTGCCGCTAGTCGTCTTTAATACGACGGGCTGGACGCGCAGCGGCGTAGTCGCCGTCGAGCTGGATATCCGGCGCGTTTATTTCCGGGAGGGCTTTACGCTCGAGGAGATGAACCGCCAAATGCGCGAGCTTGATATTTCGGGCCGGACGCTCGTTGCGCATGACGGAACTCCGGTCGCTTTCGGGGTCGAAGATTTGGGTCTGCAATTCGGCTACGATCTGCCGGACGACCAATTCCGCCAGCCTTATATGTGCCGCAGGGTTAGATTGACGTTCGAAGCGGTAGACATTCCGGCTCTTGGCTTATCGGCATACGCATACGTCACCGGAGCCGCCGCTCCCGCGCAGGAGGCGTCCCTGCTCGCAGGCGACCGCATCATGGAAAATGATTATATCCGGGTCGAGCTGGCCGATGACGGTTCGCTGACGGTGACGGAGAAGCAAAGCGGAAGGGTGTTCCGCGATCTGTGCGTCTATGAGGATTCCGGAGATATCGGCAACGAATATATGTACAAGCAGCCGGACGGCGAGCAGGCCCGAACGACAAAAGGGCTTAGCGCATCAATCGAGCTTGTTGAAAATACCCCTTACCGGACGGCGTTCCGGATCGTCCACGAGTGGGAAGTGCCGGCTTCGGCGGACGAGCTGTTCGAGCGCGAAAAGCAGGAAGCCGTTTATTTCCCTCAGCGAAAGGCACAGCGGGTGAGCCGCATGGTTCCGCTTACGATTGAAACGGTTGTCAGCCTGACGAGGAACGGCAAAGGCGTGCTGGTGCGGACCTCTTTCAACAACCAGGCGAAGGACCACCGGGTACGCGTGCTCTTCCCGACGGATCTCGAAACATCCACGCATCAAGCGGATGCGATTTTCGAGGTGGCCGTCAGGAATAACGAACCGGCAGCCGAATGGCAAAATCCGAGCAATTGTCAGCATCAGCAGGCTTTTGCCGATGTTACGGACGAGAGCGGCGAAGCCGGTCTCACGATAACGAATCTCGGCTTGAACGAATATGAAATTTTGCGTGACGGCCGAAATACGATCGCGGTGACGCTGCTCCGTTCGGTCGCCGAGCTTGGCGATTGGGGCGTATTCCCGACACCGGAAGCGCAGTGCCTCGGCGAGCATCAGGCGGAATTCATGATCATTCCTCATGCCGGCGGCGGCGTGGAAGCGGGAGCGTATACGGAGGCCTATCAGTTCCAGACGCCATGGACAACGGCGCAAACGGATTTGCATGACGGAGAGATAGCTCCGCATGGGGCACCTCTGGCTTGGGAAGGCCGGCAGCTCGCCTTCTCCTCCATGAAGCTGGACGAAGCAAGCGGCGACGTTATGCTGCGCTGGTTCAACCTGACTCCGGAAGCAGCGGAGCTGAAGCTGAGCACGCCGCTTCTGGACTGCGGCATCTACAAAACGACGATCCTCGAGAAGCGGGGCGAGCGCATCGATGCGGGCGGCAGCAGCCGGCTTGAACTGCAGACGGGTCCGTGCGAAATCGTTACGCTGGGCTTGATGGTCGGTTCGAATACGTAAACGATAGTTCGAAAAGGACACAATTTCCGGGTTATGAAATGCATAGCTTTCATCGGCTGTGGAATTCGACGGTGCTGAGCGGTCTTTCGAAAGTCAAATGTTTACCGCGCTTGTCTTCGGGTTAAAGGGTTAGTAATTCCTTTGATTGGAGTGAGGACCATGCCCTGGACCAAAGACGACTACCCGGATTCGCTGAAAAACTTTACCGCTCCCATACGCAACAAGGCCGTTGAAATCGCCAACGCCTTGCTGGAGGACGGCTATGAGGAAGGGCGGGCCATTGCGATCGCGACCTCGCAAGCCAAGGAGTGGGGAGAAAACCGCGATAAGCAGATTCGGAAAAAAACGGAGTCATAATTCCGGATTCGGGAGAATCGACGCAAAGCAGCGCTGCACCGGGGCAATACGACCGGTTGCGGCGCTGTTTTATTTGTGCCGGACGGGGCCCCGAAATCGGCCGACTGCATGGCGAAGGCAAGACGATAGCCGGTTGATTTCGATAATTTGTAAGTTGATTACTTAAATTAAGAGGAGTATGATGAACATGTTCATATTCTTTAAGCCATTTAGACAGCAAGGAGTTTTCATCATGTCAAAATTATCGAAATTACAGTCGTTTCTGCTGATCCTGTTTCTGGTTATCGTGTGGGGAATCAACTGGCCGTTGTCCAAATTCGCGCTTGCCTATATGCCGCCCGTGCTGTTCTCGGGAACAAGGACGCTGCTTGGCGGCCTTCTTTTGCTTGTCATCGCGATCCCGCGGTACAAGAAGCTGAACCTTGGAAAAACATGGCCGATTTATCTGATCTCCGCCGTGGTGAACGTCGTCTTATATTATGGCCTGCAAACGGTGGGGCTGAACGATTTGCCGTCGGGGCTGTTCTCGGCGATCGTCTTCCTGCAGCCGGTGCTGGTCGGCATCTTTTCATGGCTGTGGCTGGGGGAATCGATGAACGGCATGAAAATTGCCGGCCTGCTGCTCGGCTTTGTCGGGGTTGGAGTAATCAGCAGCGGCGCCGGCGGGCTTTCCGGACACATTTCCGTAGAAGGCGTGCTGCTTGCGCTCGGATCCGCGCTCAGCTGGGCATTAGGGACGGTATACGTGAAGCGCGTCGGCCCCCGTGTCGATCCGATTTGGCTCGTTACGCTCCAGCTGATCGCAGGCGGTTTGGCGATGACGGCCGCGGGCAGCGGGGTGGAGAGCTGGCGGGACGTGCAGTGGAATCCGGCTTTTATCGCGAGCCTCCTGTTTATTTCAATCTTCGTCATCGCGATTGGCTGGCTTGTATTCTATAAGCTGATCGATTCGGGCGAAGCGGGCAAGGTGGCCTCCTACACGTTCCTCATTCCTCTCGTCGCCATATGGGCGGGCACGATCTTCCTCGACGAGCCGTTCACGTCAACCCTGCTGATCGGCCTGGTTTGTATTGTCGTCAGCATCTATCTGGTCAACCGCAGACAGCCGGCGGCACGGTCCGGACTGGTCGGAAAAGCCGGCTAAAAAATTAAGGTATGCCCCTGCACGGACGCCTGTCCGTGCGGGGAGCATACCTTTTTTGTGTCGGCACTCGCCGATCGTTAACCTCTTGATCCCGCAACCTGAAGGCGGATGACGTTCCACGACGCCTTGCCGAGACGTGCGCTGACCTGACCGCCGTCGATGACGGATTGGCCGCCCGCCCGCGGAACGACGTTGTTCGGATTGGCTTTTGTGTTGATCGCTTTGAGGTCGTCGTTTTCGAGCACGAGATGCTCGATCAGCCTCAGCTCGCCGAAGCTGCGGACATCGACCTTAAGCTCCATGTCCTCGCTCAAGTGGCGGTTTACGGCAAATACGGTCACCTGACCCTGCTCCTCGTTGTGCACGGCGATCGCTTCCAGGTAAGGGACGTCCGTGAAATCTTTGGCGTCGTATTTTGGCGACGAGACGATAGGCTGCAGCACCGTGCCTCTGCCGTACAGCGACGCATGCAGGTAAGGATAATAAGTCGTCTGCAGCCAAAGCGGTCCGCCATTCTCCGTCGTAATTGGAGCGATGACATTAATGAGCTGCGCGATGCAGGCCATTTTCACACGGTCCGCATGTTTCAGCAGCGTAATCAGGAAGCAGCCGACCGCAAGCGCATCCTCAAGCGTGTAGACGTCCTCGAATTCCGGCGGAGCGATCTGCCAGCGTTCTTCCGCGCGGCTGCTGCCGATGGAATTCCACACATTCCATTCGTCGAGGGAGAGCATTAGCTTCTTTTTGCTGCGTTTTTTTGCTTTGACGTAATCGCAAATGGAAGCCACGCTGTCGATAAATTGATCCATATCGAGCGAACGCGCCAGGAAGTTTGGCGTGTCATTGCTGTTGTTATTGTAATAAGTGTGGAGGGAAAGAAAGTCTACCTGATCGTAGGTCAGGTCAAGAACGGTCGCCTCCCAATCCGCAAATGTGCTCATGCCGCTCGATGAGCTGCCGCAGGCGACAAGCTCCAGCGAAGGATCTACCCAGCGCATCGCTTTGGCGGTTTCATTGGCGAGCCTTCCGTACTCCACGGCCGTCTTCGCGCCGATTTGCCACGGCCCGTCCATTTCATTGCCGAGACACCAGGTTTTGAACCGGTGCGGCTCCTTGTAGCCGTGCGAAATACGCAAATCGCTCCAGTAGGAGCCCGAAGGATGATTGCAGTACTCGACAAGATTGCGGGCTGCGTCGATGCCTCTCGTACCGAGATTGACGGCCATCATGACCTCGGCACCGACAAGCTTGGCCCAATCGGCGAATTCGTTCGTGCCGATTTCGTTTGTTTCGGTCGTCCACCAGGCCAGCTCCAGCAGACGTTTACGTTCCGACTTCGGTCCTACGCCGTCCTCCCAGTTATAGCCGGATACAAAATTGCCGCCCGGATAGCGGATAATGGGAACGTTTAAAGCGCGGATCGCATCCAGCGCATCACGGCGGAAGCCGTTCTCATCAGCAGTCGGATGGCCGGGCTCGTAAATGCCGCCGTAAACAGCACGGCCGAGATGCTCAATAAATGAGCCGTACAGGCGTGGATCCACCTCGGAGACGGTGAAATTTTTATCGATCAGCATAGTGGATTTAATGGACATGAGAAAATGCCTCCTCTAAAGAATTCGTTAATATGTTAATTCTGATTATCTCGTGATATACTAAATATTAATACTGAACGGGTTAAATGATCAATATGCGATTTTAGAATTAACTAAATTGCTTATTCTATAATGAGATATATTTCCACTGAATGAATGTTTGTCTGGAACTGGAGTTTGAATAACTGGATTATATATGTCTTTTATTTTTAGATGCTCAACTTTTTACGAAATAAATGGATTTGATCCATCTAAAATCGACTATCCACCTTACATCAGCCATTTTCCGAGATTTATATGCAGTAAATCCAACTATTTCGCGAAAAAGAGGTTATCTGCTGAATATAGATCCATCAGATCCATTTATTTCAACAAGCATACAAAATGTATGGAATGACAAGCGGTGAGGGGCGTTTCAGTCCGGAAAGCGCAGCCGACCTTTTCGCCATACTGCCAAGAAGGAGTCGACCCTATGTTCTTAACGACGGACGCCGGCTCGCTGCGCGTGTACGAGGCTCTCGCCAGCGAGGTACGGCTGCAAATCATCGACAAGCTGTTTCTCAAGGAAATGAATATTAAGGAGCTGGCTTCCGAGCTTTATTTGAGCAGCGCCATCGTGAGCACCCATGTGAACAAGCTGCAGCAGGCAGGGCTGGTCACCTGCCGGATGAAGAGGGTGAATGGCGGAACGTACAAATACTGCTCGATGAGCTCGGAATATTTGCAAATCAAGCTGTCGCCGGCACAGAGCCTGGCAAGAAAATTCGTAGAGGTTGCCATCCCGGTCGGCCACTATACCGATTTTGAGGTTTCGCCGACATGCGGCATCGCAACGGCCGAGAAGCTGATCGGCCACTACGATAATCCGACCTATTTCCTGGATCCGGAGCGGGTGAACGCCGGCATTCTTTGGTTTGCCCGCGGCTATGTCGAATATAAGATTCCCAATTATTTGTTTAAGGATCAGTCCATCGAGGAAATCGAAATTTCGCTGGAAATCGGCTCCGAAGCGCCGCATGTAAGCGATGAGTGGCCGTCGGATATCCAATTTACGCTTAACGGCAGGCTGCTCGGGGTTTGGACAAGCCCCGGCGATTTTGGGGGAACGAGAGGCAAGCTGACACCGGACTGGTGGCATGAAGACGTGAACCAGTTCGGTTTGATGAAGGTGCTGCGGATTAACAAAGCGGGAACGTTCATCGACGGCCGGCAAATGTCGGATGTGAAGCTCGGGGATTTGCAGGAGGAGCAGAAGCAGTGGACGTTCCGGATCAGCGCCGAGGATACCGGCAGGGGACGAGGCGGCTTGACGCTGTTCGGCAAGGGCTTTGGCAACTACGATCAGGATATCGTTATCCGCAGCTACTACAGGTAACAGGGAGGGGGGGGAGGGCTGCCCAGCCGGACCAGCCCCGAGGCTCTGCAGACTTCTAGCTGTCCCCGATATAGTGATGCTTCCGGTAATCGTTCGGGGAGCAGCCTGTCCATTTTTTGAATACCCGGCTAAAGTACTTTTCGTCCTGAAAGCCGACCAGCTCCGCGACCTGGGCGATTCTCAGCTGTCCGTTGCCGAGCAGCTCCTTGGCCCGGTTGATGCGGACGCTCGCGATAAAGTCCGACAGATTACCGTTTGTCTCCTGCTTGAATTTGCGGGAAATGTATTCACGGCTTAAGAAAAACCGCTCGGAAATGTCCTGCAGCGTAATGTCCTCCTGAGGATGCTGCTCGATGTAGCTTGCGATCTCCTGAATGATGCTCCGGCCTTTATCCTGACCGGCGATTTTGGCCGCAGCTGCGCAGGCCGCCTCGTAAACCGAAGACTCCCATGCCTCAATATCGAAGTGGCCATTCGCGTCGACCGGGATGCGGTACGAAGCGAGGCTGACGGCGGCAGAGCCGCCGCTTTTTTCTCCGCCTGGCTGCGCCGCCGTCCAGGCCGTTTCGGCCAAGGCATATTGCTGCATGGCGAGCTTCAGCGCATCCACGCTCAGATAGTCCCGCCGGCTGAGCTCCTCGAACCATGGCTTCAACGCACGGGCGATTTGATCCTTGTGCCCGCCTTGCACCGCAAACCGGATTTGCTCCTCATACTCCTGGAAGGCCGGCTGCCTGCCGGTCTGGCGGAAGAGCTCCGGGTCAAAGCAGTGAATATACGCGTCCTTGTCGAACAAGTTGTGCTGATTAAGTGCGGCGCGGGCTTGCTCATAGGCAGGCCCGGCCGCCTGCGGAAAGCATTCCGCCCGTCCCAGTCCGATATGGAATTTTGTCTTCAAAGCCACAAAAATCGCCTCGTTTATGTCGGCAAGCAGCCCGGGCGCCTGTCCGCCTTCTCCCCAGAACAACAGCACGATTTCATGCTCCTTGCCCCAGTGGCGAAGCGCGTAACCGAGCCCCCGGTCCTTTAACAGCTCATTGCAAACATTGGTAACCGAGAACAGCAGCAAGTCCAGCCCCGACGCAAACTTTTCCCTTACCGCCGGCGGAAGCAGCTCTAAATTCAATACGGCCATCCGGACGCGCCGGACCGGCTCCGTCACGCCCAGCTCGCGGCATATGATATCCCCGAAGGCGGGATACGCGCCGGGCTCGGCGATCATTTTCGATACATACTGCTCCAAATACAACGGCTTAAGCTGATTCAGCTCCATGCTCATCGTGCGGCTTTGGCTTCTTCTCCGTTCTTCTTCCTTCAAGGCCTCCACCGCCTTTGTCAAGGCGCCGGTCAGCTGCCCGGCGTCGATCGGCTTCAGAATGTAGTCGACGCCGCCGTATTTCAAAGCATGCCTGACGAAGCTGAAATCGTCGTGTCCGCTGATGACGATGATTTTGCAGGCGGGAGCATGCTCGGCCGCCCATTCCAGCAGTGCCGTCCCGTCCATATTGGGCATCATCATATCGGTGAAAATGATCTCCGGCCGCTGCTCCTGAATCAGCCGCGTCGCGGCTTGTCCGTCCTGTGCTTCCAGAATCTCCCCAATGCCGTAGCTCTGCCAAGGCACGAGCAGCCGGATCGCCTCCCTTACATGCTTCTCGTCGTCGATAATGAGCGCCTTCATCCGTCGTCTCGCCCGCCCTTCCGCTTGATTCGTTTGCCTATACACTAACCGAAGTGGTGCCGAATGGTCAATATAGTCCACCCACCTCATCATTTTCCTCTGTGGTTTAATCGGGTATGCGGTTTTATACTGTGAACATTGAGGGACACAAAGTCATTAGGGGAAGAGAAGGGGGACTAACAAAATCATGTCGAAGCGAATCAAATGGAGCGAATGGCTGCAGCAGACGGTATTCGTCGGACCCGGGCTCGCCGCATTCGTATTAATCGTATTGGCTCCTTTCGTGATGGGATTTTACTACACGTTTACCGAGTGGAACGGAATGGATCTGAATCATGCGAAGTGGGTCGGGTTTAGCAACATCTCACGCATCTTCGGCGATGACCCGCGCTTTTGGCAGGCGTTCTGGTTTACGACGAAATTTACGGTTGCGGCCGTTGCATTCACGAATGCGACCGCTTTCCTGCTGGCGCTGCTGCTGACAAGCCGGCTCAAAACCCGCAGCCTGCTGCGGACGATTTTCTTCCTGCCGAACGTGATCGGCGGCCTGCTGCTCGGCTATATCTGGTATTTCATTTTTGTCCGCGGCTTTCGTGCAGTCGGAGAAGCGACCGGCATCGGATTTTTTAATTGGCAGTGGCTCGGGACGCCGAACACGGGCTTTTGGGGTATCGTGATCGTTTTCGTCTGGCAGACGGCCGGTTATATGATGATCATTTACATTGCGGCGATGGTCGGCATACCGAAGGAGCTCGCCGAGGCGGCCAAAATCGACGGAGCCGGCAAATGGCAGACGCTGCGCTCGATTGTCGTTCCGCTCATCATGCCGGCCATTACGATCTGCCTGTTTCTGACGACGTCCAACGCCTTCAAGATGTTCGACCTGAACTTATCGTTGACGGCCGGCGGGCCAGGCAACTCTACGGAATCGATTGCGCTGAACATATACAGGGAAGGTCTTGTCAACAACCGGTACGGGCTGGGGACGGCGAAAGCGATGATTTTCTTCTTCGGCGTAGCGCTCATAACGATTACGCAGGTATGGTTCACCAAGAAGAAGGAGGTTGAGGCCTGATGGAGAGTAAGCAGCGTTATACGCCGGGCCTTCTGGCTCTGGAGGCGGCCGGTCTCGCACTGGCGCTCCTGTTTTTGACGCCGTTTTATTTTTTGCTCGTGAATTCGTTTAAAAAACTCGGAGATATACTGCTGAACGCGGCATCGCTGCCGGAGGCGATCGGTCTGGACAATTTCAGACGGGCCTGGGTCGCGATCGATTTTCCGAAGGTGTTCATGAATTCGTTCCTCGTCACATCTGTGAGCGTGCTGATGCTCGTCGTTATCAGCTCTATGATGGCTTACCGGCTGGTGCGGCGTCCGACAGCCTTCAATAAGCTGCTGCTGACGGTGCTTGTAGCGGCGATGATTATCCCGTTTCAGTCCGTCATGCTGCCGCTGATGAAAATTACGTCCATGTTTGAGCTGAGAGGGCAATTTTACGGGATCGTCATCTGTTATATGGGGTTCGGCATTTCGTTATCCATGTTTCTTTATCACGGCTTCATCAAGTCGGTGCCGCTGGAAATCGAGGAGGCTGCCGTCGTGGACGGCTGCTCGCCGTACGGCGTGTTCTGGCGCATCGTATTCCCGCTGCTGAAGCCGATCTCAGTTACCGTCGTCATTTTGAACGTGCTGTGGATATGGAACGACTATCTGCTTCCGGTGCTCGTTATCAACGATAATATGACGACGATTCCGCTGGCGGTTCAGAAGTTTTTCGGTCAGTACTTGCGGAAATGGGATCTGGCGATGGCGGCGCTGACGCTCAGCATGATTCCGATTATTCTGTTTTTCCTGTTTTTGCAAAAACATATTATTGAAGGAATTACGGCCGGCTCGGTCAAAGGCTGAATTCCGTATCAGGCAAAATAAAGACGCCGCTCCATGGGTGGAGCGGCGTCTTCTGTTCAAAAGCCCGCGAAGGTAAGCCGATGGATTTATTTGCGGGAAGGCAGCACGGTGGAAGTTATCGTGGCGGTGTTGTTATCGGGATCGTCATTAAAGGTCGTCGTCGTCGCCGTTACCGTATTCGTGATTTTTCCCTTCTTATTCGGAATGACCATCATCTCAATGGTAGCGGTAGCGCCGTTCGGTAAAGTGCCCAGGCTGCATGTGACGACACCGTCCGCTTCCGTACAGGCTCCTTGAGAGGAGGCGGCCGAAAGGAAGCTGACGCCGGCCGGCAGCGTATCCGTAACGATCACGTCGGTTGCATCCGATGGGCCCGTGTTATCCACCGTCACGGTATAATGGAGAATTTGCCCGACTCTTACCGGGTCGGGGGCAGCCGCCTTATTCACGACCAGATCGGCACCCGTTATTCCGGTAAAGGCAAAAATAAATACGTTAGGTCCATTTGTCGCGGGTTGATCGTTGGCATCTGTCGGATATCCAAGGCTGTATACCTCAGCTTCGACTAAAGAGAGCGTCAAAAATGCCTCCGACTCGTTGGCCGCAGCGCCGTAAAATATCGTAAAGCGCAATGCTCTGCCAGGCGCGAGAGAGCCGAACGCAAAATCAAAGAGTGCGCCCTGGTCGTCAGGACCGCCAAAGTAATCGGGACTTCCGGGGGTCAGGGTAGTCGGGGGACTGCCAACATTGTCGGGACCCGGGGATGACAAAGGGTCAGCGGACTCAAACCCGTCCGTAGTGGCAAGCATGAGTCCGGCCGCATTACCGACATGAATTCTAACCCATTCATTGAAAATTGTAGGAGGGACATCCCAGTCCATGACCCGGCGGTAGCGAAGGTCCCCGATCGGATCCGTCCCGGTGTTGCGGATTGTAACCGTGACTGCATACAAGTTAGCAGTTACCGCCGAAGGATTGAAATCATGCGTCACTTCGACACGGCTGTCGCCGTCCCGCACGACGGATCGAAAGGCGCTTCCTACGGAATCCGGCTGGCTTTGACCGCTGTTATTTGTCACTCCGGTTCCTGGCAGCACGACCAGATTGTCAATGCCAAAGTCTAAATTCGCAGAAGCAGTAAAAATGCCGGTAGCGGCATCGGCATTGGCGACCCCCCAGCCTTCGCACAGGCAGCCATTTGCGGTCGCCTCACCGCCGGTCGTCAGGATATTCGGGATATATCGCAAACCTACATCCGTTGTATCTTCCGGAGGGGTAGGCACACCGCCGGGAACGTTCAAATTCCCTTCCGGATTAATACCAAGCTGGATCAAAGAGCCGTTGTCGATGATCGGATCGAGCGACGGGCTTGAAGCTATTCTTCGTTTATTTTTACATTTCTGATTTCTCTCACTCACTGGACAAACGCCTCCATAATCAGGATACTACATAGGTATATGAGGGCAGCCCGCAATCTGTATAGTCGTTTGTCTAGTCGGCAGCATTTTTTACAAAGCGATATCTCTTTCCCGTAATAGGCAAAACAAAGACACCTCTCCTTCGATGGAGCGGCGTCTTCCGTTTTACCCTGATTCAAAACCCGCCAGCGATTTCGCATATTCGAACGGCTGCCGCATCATATGGTAATACAGCTCGCGCTGGCCACGAATATACAAGGGCAAATTGTTTTGCGGAAACTTATTGATCTCCAAAATCCATATATTCATTTTTGGATCTACGATGACATCGAAGCCTACATCGCCAAAGGTGCCGAATTGGTCGATCCTCCTGCAGCATTTGAGGCAAACACGAGCGATTTCCTGCAGCTTTGCCGATGCCTGCTTGCTGTTGAGCCGGAATATCCGCTGCAAAGCCGGCTTGGCAGCCTCCAGCTTACCTTCCTCCGTGAAGTTGGTCGTCACGCTGTCCAACGCCCCGAACCTAGCGAATATTCCCGTACAGGCCCATTTTCTAGTCCGGCCTTTTTGCATAATAACCCTGAAGTCGACGTGGCGGCCGTAATATTTCAGCGGAACGGCCTGCTGCACGTGATAGAGGTAGCTTTCAGCCAGATTTTTGATGAATGCAGGAGCGTCGCGGCTTTGAAGCGTTATTCGGTTCCGGTCCCTGTCAATGAACAGATACCCGTCCGCCGTTTTTTGTACCATGAACAATCCGAGCGATTGCAGGGTTTGGCTCCTTTTGACATAGACGGAGGAGTGGGTTCGCAGCATGGCGTCCAGGTCGTGTATGCTGTTCAATTTTTGCGTATGCGGCAGATGCGAGCAGACGTCGGAATCCTCAAAGAGGACACGCCATAATTTCCACTTATCGTCGAAAACCGTAGGATTAAAAAGCTTTTCACCCATCTCGTTTACGAACTCATGGGGAATATCATGGCCGAACGCTCTTCGGTAGACGATATCCGGGTAGGGGATGACAATTTCCTTCCAGACCGGCGGTTTGCCGTTTGCAGGGGGCGCGTAGTAACAGGCGCGGATGGTTCGATCGGCAGCATTGATGTCTTTGGGAGAGAACAAACAAATGAGTCCGCCGATATGTTCATAGTCGCGCAAATAATCCTCATAACGCTCCAGCCGCCGGACAGCGGGAACGATCATTCCAATGACGGGACCAATATAAATATGGTTTTCTTTTATTCTGATCCGGTAAGGAAGGTGCCTGGGGATGGCAAAAGGCTTAAATGCAGCGGTCGATATCCCAATCGTATTGGCAGGCAGCAGAGGATCGACTTCCACCTCCATTTCGATTTCAAGCTTGCCTAAATGCAGCCAAACCTTGCTCGGAACCGTCCCGTAGCCAGATACATTCGCGCTGGAAAAAGAGAGGCAGGAAGCTTTTTTTCCGTTCAGCCATTTCAGCTTCAACTTCTCCACCTCCTTTTCTTAATGAATTAGCAACATTTCGTTAGGCTTATTTGCGGGAAGGCAGAACAGTGGAGCTTATTGTGGCGGTGTTGTTATCGGGATCGTCATCGAAGGTTGTCGACGTCGCGGTTACCGTGTTCGTAATTCTTCCCGTTTTAATCGGAATGACCATGATCTCGACGGTAGCGGTAGCGCCGTTCGGTAAAGTGCCCAAGCTGCACGTGACAATACCGCCTGCTACCGCACAGCTGCCTTGAGAGGAGGTGGCCGAAAGAAAGCTGACGCCGGCTGGCAGCGTATCCGTAACGGTCACGCCGGTCGCATCCGACGGTCCCGTGTTATCCACTGTCACGGTATAATGAAGAATTTGCCCGACTCTTACCGGATCAGGGGCAGCCGCCTTATTCGCGATCAGGTTGGCGCCGGCTCTTCTGGTAAAGGCAAAGAATCGGCGTTTGCTACCCCCCAGCCTTCGTCCGGGGCACCAGCTGCGAGAGCTTCTCCGCCGCTCGTCTCAATAGTCGGGATATATCGCAAACCTACATCCGTTATTCCACTCGGAGGAGGGGAAGGATTACCTCCGGGTACAATCAAATTCCCTTCCGGATTTATGCCAAGCTGGACCAATGAACCGTTGTCGATGATGGGGTCTAACGGGTTTGAAGCCGTTAAGCTTGTATGATGATTTTTTGATTTTTCTCATTCAAAGTACAAACGCCTCCATAAACGGGATATTAATTAGGTATATGAGGGGAGTCTGTACTTTGTATGGATGATTGTCTAACAAGCATAGATTTTGATGTCATCCGCCTGATCAGAACGGCCCCGACAGCCGCTCCTTGAACTGTCCCGGTGAACAATCGTTGTACCGCCTGAACATGGAATAGAAGTGGCCCATATTCGTCATGCCGACGGCCTCGGCTACTTCGGCGATGCTCATGTTGTTCGTGAGCAGCAGCTGCTCCGCTTTTTTGATCCGCTTGAACGATACAAAATCCGTGAAGGACATCCCGACCGTCTTTTTGAACTGCTTGATGAAATAGGTGTAGCTGAGGTTGATTTGGCGGCAAAGGTCGGGCACGGCGATTTTGTCGCTGAGATGGGCTTCAACGTAATCGAGCACAGGCTGCATGCGGCGGAGCATGGCGTCGTCGCTGTAGTGCAGCTTTCCCCTCCGGTCGTGGCGGAGGAGCAGCAGCAGCATTTCCTTAAATCGGGCCGACACGGCCAGATCGTAGCCTTCCTGCCCTTGCTGCATTTCTTCGTGTATATCCCGGATTAGCTGTCCGCACGCAGCCCGAACGGACGGGTTTTCCTGAAAAATATAATTCAGGGCGCTCAGCGGGCGAATCATTTCCGAAAAACGTTTCATGCTGCCCATGCTGCTCTGGTCCCAATAGTTTTGCAGATCGACCTGAAAGACGTAATAGCTTAGCTTCCGGTCCGTCGGCAGCGTCTTGTGGGGCTCGTGCGAGCCGAAGAGGGCGATATCTCCCTTATTTAATACGAGCTTCTCGTCAGGACAGAATGCCGTTAACTGGCCATCGGTAATGAGAATAAACTCGATTTCTTTATGGTAATGCCATTGGACAAATTTTTTCTGGGTCCAGTCGGTCTCGGTTTGGCGCTGAATCTCTTCAGGGGTAAGGTCCTGTGAGATGATTTGCCAGATTCGGAGCGCAAGCAGCGGATTTTGGTAGATGACCTTTTCATGATGCATTTCGGGATACATAGCGTCTCCTGTCGAATCGTTTTTATTTATTATACAACAGAATAGCGTAATAATTAGATGGATTATGGTATTGGTAGCCGTATAAATATTGACTACAATGTAGAAGATCGAAGTAAAAATCGCATAAGGACGTGAAAACGATGGCAGAAACGATAAACGTAACGATTTGGAACGAATACCGGCATGAGAAAACAAACGATAAGGTAAGAGAAATTTATCCGAACGGAATTCACGCGGCAATCGGGGAAGGCCTCGACTCACGCCACAATATTACGTATGCCGTACTGGACGATCCGGAGCACGGCTTGTCCGAAGAGGTGCTGAACAAGACGGATGTGCTGCTGTGGTGGGGACATATGGCGCACGGCGACGTCAGTGACGAGATCGTGGAGCGCGTCTACAACCGCGTATTGAAAGGAATGGGACTGATCGTCCTGCATTCCGGGCATTTCTCGAAAATTTTCAAGAAGCTGATGGGAACGTCCTGCGACCTGAAATGGCGCGAAGCGAACGAGAAGGAGCGTATCTGGGTCGTCAATCCGGGACATCCGATCGTGGACGGCATCGGGGAATACATCGAGCTGCAGGAGGAGGAAATGTACGGGGAGCATTTCGACATTCCGCAGCCGGACGAGCTGGTCATGGTCAGCTGGTTCGAAGGCGGCGAAGTGTTCAGAAGCGGCTGCTGCTATACGCGCGGAGCGGGTAAGGTGTTCTATTTCCGTCCGGGCCATGAGACGCACCCGACATACTACAATGCGGACGTCAGAAAAGTAATCGCCAACGCGATCGGCTGGGCCGCGCCCGTGAAGCGCGATTATCCGCGGTACGGCCATGCGGTGCCTTCGCTCGAACCGATCAAGGGCAGGGGCTAACGGCCGGTTCGTCCCACCTTTTGTGCAACTTAATTGAAGGGCGGCTCGTCATTATTGGCGGGCTGCTTTTTTTTGTGCCTGCGGAGACCAAGGGGAGAGATGATTCCCGCAACAAATGAAGGAACAAGGGAGAGGAAACGGTTTGAAGAGTAGGATGAAGTTGAAGTTGATGGGGAAAACAACGCTGATCGCAGGGGCCGTTACGCTGCTGCTCCTTAGCTCGGCGCTGCAGGCCTTCGCTTACGACGCCCGGCTCAGCCTGTACAAGGACGTGCCGGAGAAGGACTGGGCGGCGGAGTCGGTGTACCGCTTGTCCGCGCTCGGCGTGATCGACGGCTATGGGGATAATACATACCGGCCGGGCGACGCTCTGACAAGAGAGGCGTTCGTCAAGCTGCTCGTACAATCGGTAGAGCCTGCAGCCGGGAAGGAGAAGGCTGCCGCCCTCCAGGACGTGGCCAAGGACCGCTGGTCTTATGAGCCGATCAAAAAAGCCTATGACGCGGGTTGGCTTGACGCGCTTACGGCGGGCGGCAAATTTAAGCCGGCTCAAAGCATCAAGCGCGAGGAAGTGGCTGCCTTGATCGCCCATGCGCTGCTGCAGAACGAATCCGAAGAGGAGAAGCGGCTCTGGTTCGAGAAGGGCTGGCTGGAAGCGCGCGAACAAGCCGATTTCGGCGATATGGGAAGCGCGGATGCGAAGCTCGCTCCTTATGTCATGAAAGCCTATTCCGAATCGATTATGCTGGGGGATACTAAGGGCAACTTCCTGCCGGCGAAAACACTGACCCGCCGCGAAGCGGCCGTCACGATCGACCGGCTGACCGGGCATCAAAGCGACGGCCGGATTCTTGAGCTGTCCGCGTTTGATTCCGCAGGAGGCCCGTACAAAAATTACGGCCGCTTCGCCTCTGCGGACGAAATGATATTCGATTGGGCGAACCTGAATTATGAAGGTGCAGGCCATGCAACCGCCGCCTTGAAGCTGCCGGCCGATTACAAGCAGGCACTGAGCGCAGCGGAGGCGGGCGGAGCGTCCAAGACGCTGATGGTGTTCGGGAATACGATAAGCCAGAAGCTTGGCGAATTTGTTATGGACCGGGAAGCGCATCAAGCGTTCGCGGACTCTCTCGGCAGCCTGGCCGCCGATCCGGCCTACGGCTTCGATGGCGTCACTATCGATTTCGAGGGCCTGATCCCGGACTCCTACCGGGAGCCTTTCATCGAGCTGCTCCGTACGGTGAAGTTCGCGCTCGGAGACGATATCGCCTTATCTGTAGCGGTTCCGCCGTCTAATTATTACGATGGTTTTGACTACGAGCAGATCGGCGGGCTGGCGGACCGCGTCATCCTGATGGCCTACGATTTCACGCACGCAGCCAGCGGGCTGCCGTCGGCTCCGCTCACGCTAGTCGGAGACTCGGTGCGGGACATTTTGGAGCACGTTCCGGCGGATAAGCTCATGCTTGGCATTTCGAAGCAGGCCAACCAATGGACGACGAAGCCGGACGGTACGGTCGATTTCTTCCGTTCGCCGGCTATCGCGGCGGTTGAAAGCCGGATCGCCGATCCGGGGACGAAGTCGGATATGCCGCTGCCTTTCTTTTTGAACCGCTTGACGTTCACGGATAACAGGGGCTCGCACCTGCTTTGGTATGAGGACGCGAAAAGCATCGAAGCAAAGCTGCGGCTGGCGCGGGATTTGGGCTTGCGGGGAGCGGCGTTGTGGCAGATCAACCAGCTTACCGATACCGATTGGACGATGATTTCGTCGTTTAACGAGTAAGGTCGACGGAAGGAAGGAGCCGCTTGCGGTAAATCTGAGATTTTTCTCATCGGCGTTTCTGTTTCATCGTTGATTCATCGGTTAAATAACAGGTAGCAACATCAACCACGAGCCTGAAAGGGGAAAATAACCATGAAGAACACGCCGAAAAAAAGAAACGCCGCCAAGCTGCTAATGATCGCCATCATGAGCGCCGTGCTCGTCTTTTCCGCGGCTGCTTGCAACAACAATGAAAACGACAACGGCAACACGGATGTCATGACCGATGTGGATACGAATAACAATTCGGACGCAGGAACAGGCGGGGGGAATGACGCTTCTTCTGCCGATAATTCGGACGCGGCGACAGGCGGAGGGAACGACGCTTCTGGCTCTACCGATACTCCATCTGACGACGATTCGGCGGCAGGAGAAGGAACCGGTTCCAGCACGCCATAATAAATAGTACGATAAAGGGACGCCTGCTGCGGCAGGCGTTCCTTTCCTTTATTTTCCTTTCGTAAAAAATATTTTTCGACTTCGCGATTCGACAAACTTTGAAAACGGAAGAAGTTATACTTAATTCGGAAGTTATTCATAGACATCGGAGGTCGTTCATGATTAATTCAACGCTGAAAAAAAGGGTCGTCTGGTTCATTCACAGTGAAGTTGAGCGGGTACTGAGCAATTTGAAAAACGGAGCCGTCAATAAGGATAACGCCTTAGGCAGCCTGAGCACGCTGTTTCAGGTCGCTTCGTCAACCAAGGATGCGGATTCCATGGAGTATATTTGTACGGTCATTGATCATATACGAAGCTCGAAGCATACGATCGGCTTGTTTTATTTTACCGAGATGAGACAAGAGTCGTATTAGAGCCAAGAGGTCCGCAGCTCTTCCTCGAACGAGGGGCTGTTTTTTTATGCCTTCGGAGGCAGTTGTGGGGGAGGGGATTTCAATATAGTATAGAAAGTATGATTATGAACCGACAGGGGATGAGAGAAGTTGTACGAGCACCTGGTATCCTTTAAATTTCGCGAACCGCTTGATCAGGGCAAGGAGCGCGAGCTGCTGGACGCCCTGCACGCATTGAAAGAAGCTGTCCCGGGAATCGTGGAGCTTACGGCCGGAGCGAATCAGACTCCCGAGACCGATAATATTCAAGGCTATACGCTAGGCCTCAGAGTAACGTTCGCCCACCGCCAGGCGCTGCTGGATTACGGTCCGCACCCGGCCCACCAGGCTTTTGTCCGATTGCTGGACGGCTTGATCGACAATGTGATCGTTGTGGATTATCCCGTACACGAGGTGCATAAGCGTGGCTGATGCGAAAGAAGAGCTGGTCCGTTTCGGCGTTTCGTTCCCGGCTCCGCTCATCGAGCAGTTCGACCGGTACATCGACGAGCAGGGGTATACGAACCGTTCGGAAGCGATCAGGGATTTGGCGCGGCGTTCTTTGCTGGAGCCGTCCAGAATGAACGGTCAGGAATATGTAGCCGGCACGATCGTTATCGTCTTCGACCATCATGTGACCGATCTGCCTGTCGTGCTGATGGAGATCCAGCATCGTTATCATCATGCGATTATCTCCAACATGCATGTTCATTTAAACCATGCCCAGTGCCTGGAGGTGATCGTGGTTCGCGGACAGCTGTCCGGGCTGCGGGAGCTGCACCAGCAAATTCAGACGCAGAAAGGCGTCACCTATGCCGAGCTGTCCGTTACGTACGCCGATAGGCATGGTGACGATACGCATCACCACGATCACGGGCATCCGTAAACGCCTCCTGAACAATAGAACCGCTCAAGAGTCCGCTCTTGGGCGGTTTGTTGCGTTTGGGAGGAGGTAAAATAACGTGTAAGAACAGGCAGGCCGTGTTACAATATTCCATAATCGTGTCACAAAAGAACAATAGAGGATGAGGGAGCTTGAGGAGAAGCGTACTGGGATTCATATCAGCACTTTTATTAGTCACAATAGCGACGGGATGCGCAGAAGGCAGGGACGAGCCTGGGTCGGAGGAGCAAGCAGCGCAGGATGGGCTGGTGCTGGCGGTCGGCTCGGAGCCGGAAACGGGATTCGATCCGGTTAAAGGCTGGGGCCGCTATGGCTCTCCGCTCTTTCAGAGCACTTTGCTGAAGCGCGACGATCAGCTGAAAATTGTGAACGATTTGGCGACGGGCTACAAGGTCAGCGGAGACGGACTTACGTGGACGGTTAAGCTGCGGGGGGATGCGGTATTTTCCGATGGGGAGAAGCTGACCTCAGACGATGTCAAATTTACGTTCGATACGGCGGCAAGCGGAGGTTCTTCGATCGATTTGACGAATCTGGAAAGCGTCGAAGCGGCGGAAGGACAAGTAAAGTTTAAGCTGAAAAAACCGCAGTCTACCTTTGTGTACCATCTGATTACGACAGGCATCGTTCCGGAGCACGCTTATTCAGACGGTTATGCTGAACATCCCGTTGGCTCCGGGCCGTATACGTTCGTGCAATGGGACAAAGGCCAGCAGCTGATCGTCCAGGCAAATCCGAATTACTACGGGGACAAGCCATCCTTCAAGCGGCTGACGTTTTTGTTTCTTCAAGAAGATGCGGCGTTCGCGGCAGCGAAGGCCGGAAGCGTCGACGTTGCATACATCCCCTCTACCTTCAGCAGCCAGGCGGTCAAAGGCATGCGGCTGGAGGATATCAAAACCGTCGATAACCGCGGCATTGCGTTTCCTTACGTGAAGGCAGGCGCGAAGACGGACGAAGGTTATCCGATCGGCAACGACGTAACGGCGGATGAAACGATCCGCAAGGCGATCAATACGGTCATCGACCGTCAGCGGCTGGTGGACGGCATTTTGGAGGGCTACGGTTCGCCTGCCTATACGGCTGTCGACGGCTTGCCTTGGTGGAACGAGCAATCGGTCATAGAGGACGGCGATGCCGCGGCCGCCAAGCAAATGCTGGCGGATGCAGGCTGGAAGGATACGAATAACGACGGAATCGTTGATAAAGGCGGCCTGGAGGCAGTGTTTACGCTGCTGTACCCGTCGGGCGACATGACCCGTCAGGCGCTTGCGCTGGCCGCCTCGGAGATGGTGCAGGCCGCCGGCATCCGCATGAACGTCGAGGGGAAAAGCTGGGACGAAATCGAGAAGCTGATGCACTCGAATGCGGTGCTGCTCGGCTGGGGAAGCCACGATCCGCTCGAAATGTATAATCTGTACAGCAGCATTTACGGCGGTGTCGACTACTATAATACCGGCTTCTATGCAAACGAATCGGTAGATAAATGGATGGATAAGGCACTTGATGCAAGATCGGAACAGCAATCGCTGGAGTTTTGGAAAAAAGCGCAGTGGGACGGGCAAACGGGCCTCAGTGCCAAGGGCGATGCGCCTTGGGCGTGGCTGGTCAATATCGATCACCTGTATCTTGTCAATGATAAGCTGGACATCGGCGAGCAGCGTATTCAGCCGCACGGCCACGGTTGGCCGATTACGGACAACATTGAAGACTGGGCTTGGAGAGAGTAGCGGGAGAGGTATACTATGTTACGTTTAATTGCCGGATTTATCGGAAAAAAAGCGATCCGTCTGCTCACCCTTCTGGCTGCGGTCAGCGTCATCAGCTTCGCGCTGGTCAATGCGTCTCCGGTTGATCCGGTGCAGGCGTATATCGGCGCGGACGTCATGCGGGTCGGCCCGGAGCAGAGAGCGGAAATCGCCGCCTATTGGGGGCTTGACCGGCCTTTTCCGGAGCGCTTTCTGAAATGGGCAAACGCTCTGCTGCATGGAGATATGGGAACTTCGATGATCTACCGCGAGCCGGTTGTGAAGGTGATCGGAGAACGTTTTCTCTCCTCCGTGTGGCTGATGGCGCTCGCCTGGACGTTTTCCGGCGTTATCGGCTTTGCGGCCGGTATCGCGGCTGCGATGCGAAAGGACAGCTGGATCGACAGGCTTATTAAAGGCTTCTGCTACACGCTAGCTTCGACGCCGGCTTTTTGGATCGGCCTGCTGCTCATGATGTTATTCAGCGTGTGGCTGGGCTGGCTTCCTGTCGGACTTAGCGTACCGGCAGGCGTACTGGCGGATGAGGTCATCCTTCTGGACCGGCTCCGTCATCTTATTTTGCCGGCTGTTACGCTTAGCGTGGCCGGCATCGCGCCGATCGCGCTGCATACGCGCCAGAAGCTGGCCGACGTGCTGGAAAGCGACTATATTTTGTTTGCCAGAGCCAGGGGGGTGAGCGGGCTGGCTTTGATCAGAAGGCATGGACTTCGCAATATTGCGCTGCCCGCCTTGACGCTGCAGTTCGCTTCTTTCGGGGAGCTGTTCGGAGGGGCAGTGCTGGCGGAGCAGGTGTTCTCTTATCCCGGACTCGGTCAGGCGACGGTAGAGGCGGGACTTCGCGGAGACGTGCCGCTGCTGATGGGGCTTGTCCTGTGCAGCACGCTGTTCGTGTTTACCGGCAATACTTTGGCCGATTTCCTGTACCGGATCGTCGATCCACGGATGAGGGCCGGAAAGGGGATGATCCGATGATCCGGAGGCATATGCTGCAGGCAGCGGGAATGAATACGGGCATTCCGCGCTGGAACGGCCGGATACGTACCGCTATATCCGTCTCGGGCGCGATCGCCTTATTGGCCGTTATTATGCTGGGCAGCCGGCTGATGGGCAGCGAAGGGCTTGCCGTTTCACTGGAGGAACGGAATATGGCGCCGTCTCCAGCCCATCTGTTCGGGACGGACTGGCTGGGCCGGGATATGCTTTCCCGGACGGTGAAGGGTCTTGCGTTAAGCATTCAAGTCGGGCTTCTCGGCGCCGCCTGCAGCACATTGATCGCGGCGGTTATGGGCCTGGCGGCCGCGACGCTTGGCAGAGCTGCGGACCGGTGCATCAGCTGGCTGATCGATGTCAGCTTGAGCGTCCCTCATCTGGTCATGCTCATTCTGATCGCCTTCGTCTGCGGAGGCGGCATGAAGGGCGTTGCGATCGGCATAATGCTGACGCACTGGCCGAGCCTGGCCCGCGTCGTCAGGGCGGAGGCGCTGCAGCTGATGTCCGCGGATTTTGTCCTCGTGTCCCGAAAGCTCGGGAGATCGCGGATGTGGATTGCTTCGCGTCACTTGGCGCCGCATATCGGGCCGCAGCTGCTGGTCGGATTTCTTATGCTGTTTCCGCATGCGGTGCTGCATGAAGCGGCGATTACGTTTCTGGGTCTCGGCATGTCGCCGCATCAGCCGGCTATCGGCATTATTTTATCCGAATCGATGCGTTATCTGTCGACAGGCATGTGGTGGCTCGCCGTCTTCCCGGGGGCGGGGCTGCTGCTTGCGGTTTGGGCGTTCGACCGGATCGGCGGCCATTTGCGGAGGCTGACCGATCCCGGAAGCGTTCGCTTATAAGAACAAAAGTGCTGCGGAAAAAGGAGGAGATTCATATGACGTTGTTGGAAGTCAAAGATCTATCGATTTCCTTCCTGCACTATGCGAAGGGCAGCCGCCGGGACAAGACGAATGTCGTGGACGGCCTGGACCTCGAGGTTCATGAGGGCGAGATCGTGGCGGTCGTCGGGGCCAGCGGCTCGGGCAAAAGCCTGCTCGCCCATGCCGTTATGGGCATCCTTCCGAAGAACGTCCTCGTATCCGGCGACGTGAGCTACAAAGGCGAGCGGCTGGATGCCGCTCGCCTGAAACGGTACAGGGGCACGGAAATCGCGCTTGTTCCGCAATCCGTCGCGTTTCTCGATCCGCTGATGAAGGTGGGCGAGCAGCTGCATGCTCCGGCGGACGGCAGGGAACAGGCTGCCGAGCGCCGGACGCTGTTTCAGAAGCTGAAGCTGAGCCGGCAGACGGAGAAGCTGTTCCCATTCCAGCTGTCAGGAGGGATGGCCAGAAAAGTGCTGTTCTCGACCGCAGCTGTTGCCAGAACGCGTCTGATCATTGCCGACGAGCCGACGCCGGGCATGCACGAGTCGGATGTCCGCGAGGCGCTCGCGCGCTTTAAGTCGCTTGCCGAGAAAGGCTGCGGCGTGCTGCTGATCACGCACGATATCGAGGCGGCGCTTCGGATAGCGGACCGTATCGCCGTCTTTTATGCGGGAACGGCGGTGGAAATCGCCCGGGCGGAGGATTTTTCAGGCAGCGGAGAGCAGCTCAGACATCCGTATACGAAAGCGCTGTGGCGGGCGCTGCCGCAAAACGGCTTCGAGCCGCTGAAAGGGGCTGGCCAGGCGTCCGGGCCGGCCGTGGAATTGGGCTGCCCGTTCGGGAGCTGCTGCGGATCGGCAACGGGACGCTGCGCCGAAGGAAAACCCGAGCCTCGCGAGCTGCGCGGCGGATGGGTGAGGTGCGTACATGCTTCTTGAAGCGAATCATGTGGGCTGGCGATATGACAAGGGCGACTGGCTGTTCCGGAATGTGGACTTAACGGTGCGGGCGGGCGAAGTCGTCGGTTTGACGGGACCAAGCGGAAGCGGAAAAACGACGCTTGGCCGTCTGCTGGCCGGTTATATGCAGCCGGCCGAGGGGACTGTGTCGGTCCAGGGCAGATCGCCCGGCGGAAACGCACACGACCCCGTGCAGATGGTTTTCCAGCATCCGGAGCGGGCCGTCAATCCCCGCTGGCGCCTTGAGAAAACGGTGAAGGAAGGCTTTGTGCCGGAGCCCGGCCTGCTGGAGGCGCTCGGCATCCGGCCTGCATGGCTGAGCAGATATCCAAGCGAGCTGTCGGGAGGCGAGCTGCAGCGCTGCTGCATTGCGCGTGCGCTCGGCCCGGAGACGCGCTTTATCGTCGCCGATGAAATGACAACGATGCTGGATGCCGTTACGCAGGCGCAAATATGGCACGCAATGCTGGACATCGTCCGCGAGCGTCAAATCGGCCTGCTCGTAATCAGCCACGACCGTCCCCTCGTCAGCCGGATTTGCGACCGGTCGATCCCGTTCGGGGAATAGGAGAGTATGCTATTCCCCGTTTTTTTCCATCCGCTTTCTAAGCTTCGATTCCGTGGCGGTATCGGGAGCCGGCGTATAGATGCTGCAGCGCAAATCGCTTTCGCCTTGAACCTGCAGCGAGGTCAAATGAAACAGCATTTTGCCGGCTTTGGCATGCCGGAATTCCAGCAGCACGTCGGGGGCGGTGCTGACCTGGCTTTGCTCCCACAGCCGCCGGAATTCCGGATGACGCGCTTTCATTTCTCCGATAAACCCTTCATACCAGTCATCCTGCGCATATTGACCGTAATAGGCCCTGAAGATAGCGAGAAAGCCTCCTGCAAATTGCTCCCAATTGACAGACAATCTCCGAAACTCCTTGCGCTCGAACAATAGCTCGATAATGTTCCGCTGCTCCGCCGGAATGCGCTCAAAGTCCATAAACACAAGAGACGCCGCATCGTTCCAGCCCACGATCCGGCATCGGCGGTCGGAAATGATACAGGGGCAAAATCGCAGCTCTTGTACGATTTTTTGGAGAGAGGGCGTCATCTCCGCGCTGAAATCCTTTAGGGGAGCCGCTGCCGGTCCGCTTTCCTTGGCAAGGGAATGAATGTACTTGCGCTCGTCCTCGTTAAGCCGAAGAGCCGCCGCTACGCAATCCAGCACGGAGGCGGAAACGGAAATGTCGCGCCCCTGCTCAAGCCACGTGTACCAGGTCGGGCTGACTCCCGCCAGCTGGGCAACCTCCTCTCTGCGCAAGCCGGGCGTCCTCCTGCGGCTTCCGGCCGTAAAACCGGCGGAGACAGGATCGATCTCAGCCCGTTTGGACCTCAGAAACTCCGACAGCGCCTTCAAACGTGCATCTCGCTTCATCCGCAAACGCCTCCGTTCCGTTCGATTAAACTGGTAGTCATTATACTATAATAAACGACAACTTGTAATAGGATAACACCTGTGACAAACTCTAATCATCCTAGCAGACAAAAAAGGAGAGCTTACGATGGAGAGGGTTGTTATTACGGGGATGGGTGTCATCTCGCCTTTGGGCAACGAGGTAGAGACGTTCTGGAAACGGCTGTCGGACGGGCAGTCGGGCATTACGCCCATAGATCGTTTCGATACGGCGCAGCATAAAACAAAAATCGCCGGACTTGTCCGGGAATTTGATTCGGAGGCGCTGTTCGGGCGCAAGGAAGCGAGGCGTATGGACCTCTTCACCCAATATGCGCTCGCAGCCGCCATGCAGGCGGTCCGCCATTCGGGGTTACAGCCGGACCGGATGGACCCCGAACGACTGGGAGTTTATGTCGGCTCCGGCATCGGCGGGATCCAGACGCTGATGGAGCAGGCGTCAGTCCTGCAAGAAAAAGGCCCTTCACGCGTAAGTCCGACGCTGGTGCCGATGATGATCTCGAATATGGCGGCTGCGACGATCAGCATTCATTTCGGGGCGCAGGGACCGACGATGTCTCCGGTAACGGCTTGTTCCATCGGCAACACGTCGATCGGCGAGGCATGGAGATTGATCCGCTCGGGCGGAGCGGACGCCGTTATAGCGGGCGGGGCGGAGGCTGCGGTTACCGGCATCTCGCTGGCAAGCTTCGGCAACGCGACCTCCATATCGGCGCGCAATGCGGAGCCGGAGAGGGCGAGCCGGCCGTTCGATGCCGGACGAGACGGATTTGTGATGGCCGAAGGCGCGGGCATTGTCGTCATGGAAGCTTTATCTCATGCACTGCGCCGGGGCGCGCCTATTCACGCCGAGGTGATCGGCTATGGCGCCAGCTCGGACGCTTATCATATGGTAGCGACGCATCCAGAGGGAAAGGGCGCTTACCTGGCGATGCGGCAGGCATTGCGCGAAGCGAACCTTGCGCCCGCCGACATCGACGTGATCAGCGCTCATGCGACCGGCACGGAAATCGGGGACCGGTCGGAAACGGCCGCGATCAAGAGGCTGTTCGGCGAGCAGGCCTACCGGGTTCCGGTTACGGCAAACAAGTCGATGACCGGGCATATGCTCGGCGCGGCCGGAGGCGCGGAGGCGATCGCACTGGTCAAGAGCCTCCAGGAGGGGCTGATCCCTCCGACCATTAACCAGGAAGAGCGCGATCCCGAATGCGATCTCGACTATGTCCCGAATGCCGCACGCGAGGCGAAGCTGGAAATCGGCATGTCCAACTCGTTTGGCTTCGGCGGCCATAACGCGGTCATCCTGTTAAAAAAATTCCGCTGACCCCGAATTTTTCGGCGCAGCTTGTCGCGTACATGCTGTTTCTATCCATCCGGCCCCGGGTACTACAGTGATAAAGACCGGAAACGGGGCGATGGAATGACGAATATCCGAAAAGACCGGAAGGGCCGCAGAGGGAGCTTGTCCACCTTCATCAAATGGTGCTTCGCCATCATATTGGTGCTGATCATCTTGTACCTGTGCAGGCAGGTCGATTATATTTTCAGGCCGCTGCTGTCGTTGTTCAGCCTCATTATCGTACCGCTGATGCTTGCCGGGTTTTTGTATTATTTGCTGCGTCCGGTCGTCGATTGGCTGGAGGAGCACAAGCTGCACCGGACGCTGGCCATCGTGCTGCTTTATGTGGCATTCGCGGCTATCGCAGCCGTCTTCAGCATCGGGATCTGGCCGTCGCTGCGGAATCAGGTCATGAATTTGGCGGAAAACGCCCCCGACCTGTTTGAGACGTTAAGTCAGCAGGTAATGGAGCTGGAGCAGAAGGGATTTCTGTCTTCGTTTCTCCCTGAGGATGTGAATCCGCTAACCAAGCTGACGGATTATTTGAACAGGGGCTTTTCCGTGCTGTCCGAGTACGTGTCAGGATTATTTACGTTTTTCTCGAATTTTGCAATCGCGATGGTGACCTTTCCGATCTTGCTGTTTTATATGCTGAAGGAAGGCGGGAAATTTGGGGATAATATTGTTGCATTTACCCCAAAACGGTTCAGGAGCGATGCGAGGGAAGTGCTGATCGATATCGACCATGCGATCGGCAGCTTTATCGTGGGACGGGTCGTCGTCAATCTGGCGCTCGGGGTGCTGATGTACGTCGGATTTGTTCTGATCGACCTGCCGTATGCGCTGCTTTTGACGGCAGTAGCCGTCGTACTGAACTTTATTCCTTTTATCGGGGCGTTTCTGTCGTCGGTTCCCGTCGTCATTATCGCATTTATCGAATCTCCGTCCATGGCGCTCTGGTCGGTCGTCATCATTACCGCGGCCCAGCAGATTCAGGACAATCTGATTGCGCCGTATGTGTTCGGGAAGCAGCTGGATATCCATCCGTTCACGACGATCGTCCTGGTGCTGGTCGGCGGAGATATGGCTGGAATTCTTGGCATCCTGCTTATTATTCCCGTCTACATGACGATCAAGATCGTCTGGCTTAAGCTTTACGAGCTGTTTTTCAGGGAACATTGGGAAAATGCTTAATAGGGGTGTGCAAAACGCCCTCTTTTGGTATAATGATGTCACATTATATTACACAAGCTTAGATAATAACGGAAAGTACGGTGGCATACGATGGGAATCCCGGCCTTGAAGGATAAAAGGATCGTAATCGCGGGCTCGCGAAAAACGGATGAAATGTCTTTAATCGTGGAGAAACAAGGCGGAGAACCCCTGATCCGGTCCTTGCAAGGACTGACGATGTTTGATGAAGAGTCGCTTGAGGAGCCATTGCGGCGGCTGGCCGAGCAAGGAGCCGATTGGATCATATTGACGACGGGCATGGGCTCGGACAGCCTGGTAAATGCGGCTGAGAAGCTGGGCATCAAGGATGAGGTGCTTAAGGCATTGGCGGGTGCTCAAATTGCGACAAGAGGGTACAAGACGTCCGCTTTCATCAAGCGGATGGGGCTGCAGGCCGCCGTCAGCGACGATGACGGAACGATGAACGGGCTGATCGAGAATCTGTCTTCGCTCGACTTCGAAGGGAAGCGGGTATGGATTCAGCTTCACGGCGAGCCGGCACCGGAGCTGGAGCGTTTTCTGAAGGAAAAAGGGGCTGCTCACGTGGAGCCGGTTTTGCCTTACCGGCATGTGCCTCCCGAAGAAAGCACCCTCCGCAAATTCATCGACGAGCTGCAGACTGCAGCCGTAGACGCGGTTTGTTTCACGACGGCCGTGCAAGTGCTCTATTTGTTCAGGCGTGCGAAGGAAACGGGCCAGGAGAAGATGCTGCTGCAAGCGTTCGAAGGACCCGTGCTCGCTGGAGCGGTAGGTAAAGTAACGGCACAGGCGCTGCAGGATTGCGGAGTGAAGCGGATCATCGTTCCGGAGCTGGAGCGCATGGGGGCGTTGATCATTGAGCTTGGACGTTATTATGAAAGCGAGCCGACGGAATAATCGGCTTTGGGCTGTGCCCGCGGGTTGAATCGACCTGCGGACACAGCCTTTTTACTTCCGCCATATCGGCGATTGCGGATCGGCCAGCTCCCCCAGCACGGCTTCCGGAAGGTCGAGTTCGTAAAAGCCGATGGCGTATATGGCATCCCGGAACAAAGTCAGCGCCTTTCCGTCTTCCGTTTCCCGGACCCAGAACTGCACCGAATCCGGTTCGCTCATAAATGAGCCTGGTTCGTGGAGAGTTTCCCCGGTCCCTTCGGGCCTGAGCCGGCCTTTCGCGATCTGCTCCCGTACAATCCGGCTTAGCTTCTCCTCCGTATCCGGTCCGGCGCGCAGCGCATCCTTCACGCGCAGCCGCTCGCCCGTGCGCAGATCAAAAACGAAAGCAGCGCGTTTCTTAATCGGATGCGCCTGCGGCATCATGCTGAAGAAGCCGTCCGACACGATGCTGACGATATGCGGATTCAAGTAAGTTACTTGATACCGGTTGACTATCGTCCCGTAGAAAAAGGTTTCGTCCTCCGCGCCGTAAAGCTCCGCCCACCGGTCTTTGTCCGCCTGCCTCTCCGTCAAATTTTGCTCTACGGCAGCCAAAGCCTCGGCAAGCTCTTCCTTAGCGTGAGCCTGAAGGGCGGAGTTGATTTTGGCTTGCGCATCCCGATTTTGCAATCCGTCCAGCTGAACAAGGACGGAGTCCTCCGAATAGCTGACACGTTTATCGGGAGAACGGAGCGGGACGGCATGGGCGACAGCCAGTCCGGCAGTTTGGCTGAGCGATGCGCGGCCGGCCGGCGCAGCACCCGCTGCATACGCTTCGCACCGCAAACCTGCGGGATATCCCGCAGCCGCCAGGCTGATAACGATAAATAACAATAACATTCTCATCATTCGTTCCTCCGCGGCTTCGGCGATTTTTCTCCATCGGACAATTTCCGCGTTGTCCCCGGGCACATACAATAGGGTAAATAGCCCAATCGGTGCCGGAAGGGGAGCAGCGCTGTGAATAAGCGGACTTTAATGATCATATCGCTAGTCATTTACATCTTGCTTGCCGTATTATTCGTTATTTTATCGGTTTTTGATTGAACACATACGCATGAGCATGAGAAAAGGAAGCAGCCGCACTTCAATTTGTGCAGGTCTGCTTCCTTTTTAACGGGCGGCCGCATCCTCTGGGGATTGCTGCAGCTTCATCTTCCGGTAGTCCTTCGGAACGACGCCCTTTGTCTCGCGAAAAATTCGAGAAAAGGTTTTGTACGAGCCGTAGCCGACCTCCAGCGCAATATCGGCGACGCTCATATCCGTCGATACGAGCAGGCTGCAGGCATGCCGAAGGCGAAGATCGTTCAGAAAATGAACGAAGGTTTGGCCGGTGGTCTGCTTGATCACCTCACTGATGCGCGAGACGCTGAGCGAGAAGCGGGAGGCCAGATCGGATAGCGCAAGCTCTTCCTGGTAGTTCCGGTGGATGTAGTGGATGATCGGCCACACGGCCGCGCTTGCCTTCGGATTTGCCGCATGTTGCGTATGCTCGGGGGCGGGAGCATGCTTCCTCCGGTAACGGTCAAAGCAGGCCAATATTTCCTTCAGCCTGATCTTAAGCATCGTACGCCGCCAAGGCTCTTGCCCTATATATTCGTGATACATATCTTTAATTAAAAAATTCATTCTATCTTTGTCCGCCCCGCTCATATGGACGAACGGCGGCAGGGCATTTTGGCCGATCAAGTCCATCAGTCCTTCTTCCTGCCCGGACTCCATCAGCAGGTCCATGCTGAACATACAGTTGTATAAGACGAGCGTGCTGCCGGGCTCTGTGAACAGCTCATGCACCTGGTACGGCAGCACGAAGGTGAAGGTGCCCGGAACCATCGGATGATTGACATTGTTAATCGATTCGGAGCCGATTCCGTCCACGACGAAGGAAAACTCCAAAAAATCGTGGCGGTGCGGACGGAAGCCGTGGTACAGCCGGTTTAAGCTAATATGAAGAGGAGAAGACGTATTCATGTTTGGATACGTTTTCAAGTAGTCGGGAATATAGGTCATGTAATAATCGATTCCTCCGAAAAACTGAGACTTTTTCCGAAAAACAAGCACGATTTCTTGTCCCGTTTATTTTAACATAAATATCGGGATCGGGCTTATGGAAAGCACACAGCCAAGGAGGAATGACATTGACAGCACCAAATAAAATCAGAATCGGCATTATCGGAGCCGGCAATATCGGCGGCGTTCACGCCAGCCAATTTTCCCTTTTGAAGGACCAATGCGAAATTACAGCGATAACAGACACATATTTGCCGGTTGCGGAAGAGCGCGCCAAGCAGTACGATATTCCGCACGTGACAGCGTCGCCGGAGGAGCTGATTCAGCGTTCCGATGTGGATGCCGTCGTGATCGGGGTGCCGAACCAGCACCACGCGCCGCTGGCGATACAGGCGATCGAAGCGGGCAAGCACGTGCTGCTTGAGAAGCCGATGGGCATTAACGGAGATGCGGCCAGACAAATTTATAGAGCTAGCCGGGCATCGGACCGCGTGGTGATGGTGGCCCATCAGATGCGCTGGGAATCGGTTCCGATGCAAATCAAGGAGCAGATCGACCGCGGCGAGCTGGGCAAAATCTATACGGCCAAAACAGGCTGGTTCCGCCGCAAAGGCATACCGGGCTGGGGAACCTGGTTTACCCGCATGGACCAGTCGGGCGGCGGCCCTCTGATCGATATCGGCGTCCACATGCTGGATTTGGCTCTTTATTTGATGGGCAATCCGAAGCCGGTATCGGTATACGGCGCGACCTATGCGGAGTTCGGGCCAAAACGCAAAGGGATCGGCACTTGGGGCAAGCCGGACTGGAACGGCGAATACGACGTCGAGGATTTGGCAACCGCGCTTATTAAAATGGAGGACGGCAGCACGCTGTCGCTTGAAGTGAGCTGGGCGGTCCATATGGATACGGACAATACGCCGTTCATCCATGTGATGGGCTCCGAAGGCGGCGCAAGCTACCGCGGCGCCAAGGGCAAACTGCTGACAGAGAAATTCGACCAGCCGATCGAAACCGAGCTTGTGAAGCCGGAGCATGACGAAAGCGAGCGTACGCGCCTCAGCCGTCATTTCCTCGAGTGTATCCGTGAAGGAAAACAGCCGCTTACGTCGGCTCTTACGGGACTTACGAACAATCTGGTACTGGATGCGATTTACGAGTCTTCCCGTACCGGCAGCGAAGTGAAGCTGGATTGGAATCTCAATTAAGACGAAACCATAGAAGAGGTGAAGGTTATGCTAAGAGGGTTGACAGGTGCAGGCTTGGGTCGGCTCGAAAGCGATGAGCAGCTGATCAAGCTGGCTTCGGAGCACGGCTTTCAAGCCGTCGATCTGGACGCAGCCGGACTTATTGAACGCCATGGAGTCGAGGGGGCCCGCGAACTGCTGGACAGTCATCGCGTGGTGATCGGTTCGATCGGCCTGCCGGTAGAATGGAGAACGACAGAGGAAGCGTTCCTGGAAGGCCTGGAGCGACTGGTTCCCGCCGCGGCAGCAGCTGCGGCGCTTGGCTGCACGAGCTGCTGCACGTACATTTTGCCTTCGACGGATTTGAAGGCCGCGCATTTCATGGCGCTTGCGACACGCAGGCTCCGTACTTGCGCGCAAATATTGAGCGCCTACGGCATCCGGCTCGGTTTGGAGTTTGTAGGTCCGCATCATCTGCGCACACGCTGGGCGAACCCGTTCATCTGGACGCTCGAAGAAACGCTCGATTGGATCGGAGCAATCGGCGAAAGCAACGTCGGACTGCTGTTCGACGCCTATCACTGGTACACGAACGGGCTAACGGTCGCCGATATCGAGGCGCTTAGCGCGGAGCAGATCGTACACGTTCACATTAACGATGCGCCGGACGTGCCGGTTGAGCAGGCGCTTGACAACGGCCGCATATATCCGGGCGAAGGCGTCATCGACTTGGCAGGTTTCCTGCGCGGGCTGAACAACATCGGTTACAAGGGCGCCGTATCTCAAGAAATTTTGACGGCGGAGCCGCCGAACCAATCGCCGGAGGAGCTGGCGCTTCGCTCGAAAGCGGGCTTTGACAAGGTGTTTGGCGCGGCCGGTTTGTAGCGGAAAACAAACTATATAATGAAAACGCGAATCTATCGGATTCG
This sequence comes from Paenibacillus vietnamensis, assembly GCF_020169515.1. Taxonomy (GTDB): domain Bacteria; phylum Bacillota; class Bacilli; order Paenibacillales; family Paenibacillaceae; genus Pristimantibacillus; species Pristimantibacillus vietnamensis. The sequence goes on from NZ_JAHMHW010000001.1 coordinate 308,993, forward strand.
CGTTTTTTGACATTCTGGTACTAATCCTAACGAATCCGAACACCTTCCACTGCAGTTTTTACATCAGAAACCTCGCACGACCATATCCCATCACATCTCTGAAGCACTTTCTACAGCAGATTTAACTTAAATAGGGGACAGATGCCGTTTTTGTGAACATCTCATGAGATTCTGCTGCATGAAGTGCATCAGAGAGGAACTGATCCCCTCCTGATTGTATTTCTGATGTACGAAGTACATCAGGAAGCTGGAAGGGAAGATGCATCGGAGTTGAAGTTATTGTGAATTCCATCCCGTTCATTCCGCCAACGACCGCTAATTTCCATATGAATTTTCACGAAATCTACAGGGTACTGTAGGGGGAAGCTGTGTCTTATGATGAATTATGACGTTTTCTAACCAAACCATGAAAACGATAACAGGAGAATGGACGAATGGGACAATCGGAAACGAAGGAGCATTCTTTGATTTTATGGTATAAGCAGCCGGCCGCCAAGTGGGAAGAAGCGCTGCCGGTCGGCAACGGCAGGCTGGGCGCGATGGTGTTCGGCGGCATCGGCAAGGAACGGTTTCAATTAAATGAAGATACGTTATGGTCGGGTTTTCCGCGGGATACGAACAATTATGAGGCTTTACGTTATTTGAAGCGTTCGCGCGAGCTCATTGCGGATAAAAACTACGCGGAAGCGGAGAAGCTGGTACAGGACAAGATGCTCGGTACGAATGTTGAGGCTTACCAGCCGATGGCTGACTTGTACATCGAGCAGCATTTCGGAACGGCAAGCGCAAGAGACGCAGTGCAGCTGGGCGGCGATGGGAAAGCTTCCGATGAAGGCAGTTCCGGTTCCATCGAAAACTATGTCCGTCAGCTTGATATCGACGCCGGTTTGGCATCGGTCAGCTTCAATGCCGGCGGTACGCGCTACATCCGGGAAACGTTCGTCAGCGCAGTCGATCAGGTGCTGGCCATCCGATACCTTGCGGAAGGCGAGCATACGCTCGAGTTGACTCTGTCTATGAAAGCGGAGGTCCGGTTCGTGCTGTCCTCGGATGACAGCCGCACCCTGCAGCTGTTTGGCCGCTGCCCGAGTCATGTCGCAGACAATTATTTGGGGGATCACCCCCATGCGGTCAGATACGAGTCGGATCGCGGCATTACGTATGAGACGATGATAAGGGCGGAGCTGGACGGAGGATCGGCGAGCGTGGACGGTGAGTCGCGCCTTCACATCCGAGGGGCGCGGTGCGTCTTACTGCTGCTCAGCGCTGCGACCAGCTTCCAAGGGTATGACGTTCAGCCTGCGGTGCCGGCGGAGGAGCTGAACGTACGGAACGAGGCGATTTTGAAGGCGGCATTCGCCCGCGGCTACGAAGAACTGCGCGAACGCCATACAGCGGATCACCGCAGTCTCTTCCGGCGCGTCAGCTTGGAGCTTGGCCAATCGCCGAACGGGCAGCTGCCGACGGATAAGCGCCTCGAAGCGTACAAGCGGGGCGAACGAGATCCGCAGCTGGAGGCACTGTATTTTCAGTTCGGTCGTTATTTGCTCATGGCCAGCTCGCGTCCGGGGACGCAGCCTGCCAACCTGCAAGGCATTTGGAACGACCGGGTGCAGCCGCCCTGGAACAGCGATTATACGACGAATATTAATACGCAAATGAACTACTGGCCGGCGGAGACCGGCAACCTGAGCGAATGCCACGAGCCGCTGCTGCGGATGATCGGGGAGCTGAGCGCGAACGGCAGCCGCACGGCGGCGATTCATTATGACTGCCGCGGGTGGACGGCGCATCATAACGTTGACTTGTGGCGCACGTCGACGCCGACGGCGGGACATCCGAGCTGGGCGTTCTGGCCGATGGGGGGCGTGTGGCTGACTCAGCACCTGTGGGAGCATTATTTGTACAATCCGGACGAAGCTTTCCTGCGCGGGCAGGCCTATCCGCTCATGAAGGGGGCCGCCTTGTTCTGCCTGGACTGGCTGCATGAGGATACGGAAGGGAGTCTCATTACCTCGCCGTCAACGTCGCCGGAAAATAAATTTATCGCGGAGGACGGCAGCGTAAGCAGTACAGCAGCGGCGTCTGCGATGGACATGACGCTGATCCGGGAGCTGTTTCTGCAATGCATCGAGGCGGCGGAGCTGCTGCAGACGGATGGCGGGTTTGCGACGGAGCTGAAGACGGCTCTCGGGAAGCTTGCTCCGCTGCAAATTTCGAAGGACGGCATGCTTCAGGAATGGCTGGAGCCGTTCGGCGAGCATGAGCCCGGCCATCGGCATGTATCGCATCTGTACGGTTTGTATCCGGGGACTTCGATCAACCGCCAACATACGCCGGAGCTGGTCGAAGCTGCCAGACGGTCGCTTGAAAGCCGGATCAAGAGCGGCGGAGGCCATACGGGCTGGAGCTGCGCCTGGCTGATCAACTTGTACGCCAGGCTGCTCGATGCGGAAGCTTCCTACGGCTTTATCCGGACGCTGCTGGCGCGATCGACCCACCCGAATTTGTTCGACGATCATCCGCCGTTTCAGATTGACGGTAATTTCGGAGGCGCGGCGGGCATATCCGAGCTGCTGCTGCAAAGCCATTCAGGCGGCATCGAACTGCTGCCTGCGCTTCCTGCCGCTTGGCCGGACGGTTTTGCCAAAGGCTTGAAAGCGAGAGGCGGGTTTATCGTCGATCTGCATTGGAAGACAGGGAAGCTGACGGAAGCATGCATCCGGTCGACGCATGGCTCACTTTGCAGCCTGCGCAGCCATGAGAAGCTCATCGTCAGAGCCGAGGACGGCCGGACGGTCGACGCTTCCCGGCCATTCCGGACTACTGCGGGCGCATGGTACACCGTCACAACATTTCATGATGAGGAGAGAACAGAACAATGACGATCCATACGAAATTTCCCTTTCAAAATATAGAGCTTCCGCTTGAAGAGCGGGTAGCCGATCTTGTTTCCCGCTTTACGCTTGACGAAAAAATCGAATCGATGGTGCAGTATCAGCCTGAAATCGAAAGGCTCGGCGTCAAGCCTTACAAACATGGAACCGAAGCGGCGCACGGCATGGCATGGCTTGGCGAAGCGACGACATTCCCGCAGCCGATCGGGCTCGGGTGCACCTGGAATCCGGAATTAATGAAGGAAATCGGTTCCGTCATCGGAGACGAAGCGCGCGTCTATTACCAGCGCAATCCCGCGATCAACGGCTTGACGCTTTGGGCGCCGACCGTCGACATGGAGCGCGATCCGCGCTGGGGACGGACAGAGGAAGCGTACGGCGAGGATCCGAAGCTGACGGGCGAGCTGACGGCGGCGCTCGTGCAGGGCATTCAAGGAGACCACCCGCGTTATTATAAAGCGGTGGCCACCTTGAAGCATTTTATCGGCAACAATAACGAGATTGAACGCGGCAGCTGCTCGGCAAGCATCGACCCCCGCAATATGAAGGAATATTATCAGGCAGCTTTCAAGCCGGCTTTCGTGAAGGGCGGAGCCCAATCGATGATGACCTCGTACAACTCGGTGAACGGAACGCCGACGATTTTGCATGAGGACGTCAACAAGGTCGTTAAAGGCGAATGGGGCATGAACGGCTTTATCGTCAGCGACGCGGGGGATCTGCTTGGCATCGTGAACGACCACAAGTATTACGACACTTACAAGGAAGCAGTGGCTAACAGTATCAAGGCCGGCATCGACAGCATTACCGACGACAAGGATAAATCGTGCCAGGCGATCCGTGAAGCGCTTGCCGAAGGGCTGCTGGCGGAGTCGGATTTGGATAAGGCGCTGATCAATACGTTCCGCGTCCGGTTCCGCCTCGGCGAATTCGATCCGGCTGAACAGGTGCCGTACTCCGATACGCCGGAGTCCAAGCTGTGTGCGCCCGAGCATGCAGAGCTGTCGCGAAAAGCGGCAAAGGAATCGATCGTCCTGCTTAAAAACGAGAATCGGGCTTTGCCGCTCGATAGCTCTAAGCTCGGCAGCGTTGCGGTCATCGGACCGCTTGCCGACGTCGTCTACCGCGACTGGTATTCCGGCTCGCTGCCTTACAAGGTGACTCCGCTGGGCGGCATCAGCAGCCGGTTGGAAGGCAAGACCGTCCGTTTCGCCAGCGGCAATGACCGTATCATTTTGAAATCCGCGGCAACCGGGCAGCCGTTGAACGCCTCCTCCGGCGAAGAGGCCCGTTTACAGCCCGCCGGAGCGGGCGCGGAAGGCGAAGTGTTCGAGGTAACCGACTGGGGCTGGGGAAGCTTTACGCTGGAGAGCAAGACAAGCGGCAAGCTGCTGTCCAGCGCCGACGACGTATCGGTGGCGGCTTCCGCAGCCGAAGCGTTCGGCTGGTACGTCAAGGAGGTATTCAAGCTTGACGCGCAGGATGCCGGAACGTTCGCGATCCGGACATGGAACGGCAAGCTGGTGACGCTGCCGGAAGGGGAAGCGGCCTCGCTGCAGATCAAGGAAGACGATCATGTCGGAAGCCGGGAACTGTTCACGAGGGAGGTTGTTACAGACGGCATCGAGGAAGCTGTAGCTGCCGCGAAAGCATCGGATACGGCGGTCGTTGTCGTTGGCAACAACCCGCTGATTAACGGCAAAGAGGAAATCGACCGTCCTGGACTTGAGCTCGCAGCTGCGCAAAACGAGCTGATCAGCACCGTTTATGCCGCCAATCCGAATACGGTCGTCGTCGTGATCGGAAGTTATCCGTTCGCCCTTAATGAAGCCAATGCGCAAATTCCGGCGATCGTATATTTATCGCATGCCGGCCAGGAGCTCGGTCATGCGCTTGCGGACGTGCTGTTCGGCGATTATTCGCCTGCCGGAAGACTCAATATGACCTGGTACAAGTCGGAAGAGCAGCTGACCGGCATGATGGACTACGATATCCGGAAGGGGAAGCGGACGTACTTGTACTTCGACGGGGAGCCGCTTTATCCGTTCGGCCACGGGCTCAGCTATGCGCAATTCCGTTACAGCGGGCTTGAATTGACGAATTGTACGGACGGACTGTCGGGCAGCGTTCTTGCAAAGCTTCAGGTGACGAATGAAGCTGAAATGGCAGCTGACGAGGTCGTTCAGCTGTACGTGAGCACCGAAGGGTCGCGGGTACAGCGTCCGCTCAAAAAGCTGGTCGGCTTTGCCCGCATCAGCCTGCAGCCCGGCGAAACCGGAACCGTCGAGCTGGACGTTCCCGCGGAAGAGCTGGCAATTTGGGACGTGACGCGTGACCGATTCTGTCTGGAGTCGGCGGAATATACATTTACGGCAGGCGGCTCGTCAGCGGATATACGCGTAACGGCATCGATCGCCATAACAGGCGAGACGATACCGGCCCGCAATTTATCTGAACTAACGCGCGGAGAAAATTACGACGATTACAGCGGCGTTTATTTGGATGAATGCAAGGAAGGCGGAACGGCGGTATGCTTGTCCGGCTCCGAAGGCTGGCTCCGGTTCGCCGATATCGATTGGTCGAAAGGCTCTTCCTTGTTCGAAGCCCGTATTGCCGGAGGAGCAGCCGGCGGCGCAGTTGCCTTGTCCGCAGGCAGCGCGTCCGGCGCCACGATCGGCTCCTGCACGGTTGAACCGGGAGGTGTACAGGAATGGCGGACGATACGGATCGAGCTGACCGGCGCCGAGCCTGACGGAGATTTGTATATCGGCCTCAGCGGAAGCGTGAAGCTAAGCCATTTCCATATGAAATAAATAAAAGCCGTTCTTTGCCCGCTGCTGCGGGCGGAACGGCTTTTTATCGTCATCCGCACCAGTTGATTTTTTTGATGGCCGCCGTTATCCTTGAGGATGGCAAATGAACGAACAAAGCGAGGGACAGACAATGGCAGCTATTCAAATGGATTTATACCGCGACTGGATCGATACGGTAAAGGAAGTATTCCGGGGCTCCGGCCATCCGCTGCCCGCCGGACTCAGCGACAGCGAAGCGGCGCTGGCTTATTTCATGCAAACGGCGAAGGACGAGGAAGAGGCGCAGTCGCTGAGCGTTCAAAACGAGGACCGGCTGAAGGAGCTTCAATCGGTCATCCTAACCAACTTCGAATCCGTCATCCTCCCCGACATCCGAAGCCGAACCGGGTATACCGGCAGCGATTTCGTTTTCAAATGGATATACAATAAAGGCGAGCATATTATCGAACAGCATTCTTCCTACCGGATTCCGCTCTAGACGGAGCGGATTCCCGGAAGGCGCGCATCTCTGATTTTCATATGAAAAAAAATCCGATTGACCATGTATGTTTATAAGGCCGTTCCGTTTATAATATAGGTTGCTTTTTAAATGACAAAGAAAACGCTTACCTGTTAGGGAGAGTGGCAGCCTCATGCTCGGAGTTATCGGAAGTCTTACCCGAAAAATGAACAATATCCGCATCAAAAACAAGCTGATCATCTCCTTTGTGCTTGTTGTTTTTGTGCCGGTCCTTATCGTAGGCATTTTTTTGACGGCGGCTTTCCGGCAAAACGTGCTGGACCAGGCTACGCAGCAAATTACGAATAACGTCGAACGGATCAAAAAACAAACGACGGACACCATCCGCATGCCGATCGAAATTTCCGATAAGCTGCTGGTCGACAGCAGGCTGACGAACGTCGTCAATACCCAGTACAAATCCACCTTCGATGTGGTGAAGGCGTTTTGGGATTACCGCGATTTTCGGGATTACGTCCGCCTGTACAGCGAAATATTCAATATCCGGTTTTATACGACGAATATGACGATTCTGGATAACTGGGAGTTTCTGAAGGTAACGGACGCGATCACCGGTACGGATTGGCACAAGGCGGCCATGGAGGAAGACGGCATTCACTGGGAGTACATAGCCGACGAAACGAAAGGCCATGCAAAAGCGTTAAGCCTGATCCGCAAAATATCGTTCCCGGCCTACCGTACAAGCGGAGTGCTCGTCATCAGCGTCGATCAAAGCGAGCTGAACGCAATGATCAGCCAGGAGCCGTTCGACACGATGATCATAGACGATAAAGGCTCGATCGTGGCCGCCAAAAATCCCGACTGGGTCGGCCGACATACGTCCGAGCTGGATTTCGCCAATCAGCTCACGGATATCGCCGAGGGCACTTATGAATTCAAATTTGACGGCAAACCGTCCAAAATCGTCGTCGAAAATCTCATTCCGTCTTCCAGCCGCAACGGTCTCAAGATCGTGTCGGTGTTTACGATCGACAGTATCGTAAGCGGAGCAAACCGGATCAGCCTGCTCGGCTTCGGCATTATGATGCTGAGTCTGCTAATCGCCGTCATCCTGATCTATTTTCTTTCCGACATATTGTCCAAGAGGATGCTTGTACTGAACAAAGATTTGAATAAAGTGGCGATGGGCGACCTGAACGTTATTTCGAACGTTACGGGCAACGATGAGCTCGGCATTTTGTCCAAACAGTTCAACAACATGGTCGTCAGCATCCGCGGCCTGATGGACGAGGTCAAGGAATCGCAGCAGCAGAAGGCCCAGCTTCAGCTGAGACAGAAAGAGATCAAGCTGAAAATGATGGCCAGCCAGATTAACCCGCACTTTCTGTTTAACGCGCTTGAATCGATCCGGATGAAGGCGCATTTGAAAGGCGAGAAGGAAATTTCTACAGTCGTTCGGATGCTCGGTAAAATGATCCGCCGAAATCTGGAGGTCGGCTCGCGCAAAATCGCGCTGAAGGACGAACTTGAAATCGTCCGCTGTTACCTGGAAATCCAGAAATTCAGATACGGCAACGACCGGCTCACCTTCCGGCTCGATATTGACGAAGCGGGTAACGGGCTGGAGGTCCCCCCTCTTATCATACAACCGCTCATTGAGAATGCGGTTGTCCATGGGCTGGAGAATGTCGCAGAAGGCGGCTTCGTCTCGTTAACGACAAAAGTGGACGGCAGCCGTCTTTGGGTGGAGGTCGCCGATAACGGGATAGGGATCAGCGAGGAGAAAATCCGTGAAATCAGCGAAGCGCTGGGCGATATGGAGGAAGAAGAGGAATACCGGATCGGTCTGCGCAACGTCCATCAGCGGCTCGTCATGATTTACGGGGAAGGCTCCGGTCTTGTCATTGACAGCACCGTCGGGTCCGGGACGAGAATTACGTTTGAAATTCCGACAGGGGGTCATCCATATGCATAAAGTTATGATCGTAGACGACGAGCCGATGATTCGAAACGGGTTAACGACGCTCGTCGACTGGGAGAAGCATGGCTTTACGGTTGCGGGAACTGCCGCGAACGGCAAAGAAGCGGTCGAGAAACGGCAGGAGCTGAAACCCGACCTGATCTTGATCGATATCCGCATGCCCGTGATGGACGGACTGCAGGCGATCGAGGAAATCAGAAAGACGGATAAAGCCTGCCATATTCTGATTTTGAGCGGATACGCGGACTTTAACTACGCAAAGCAGGCGATCGCCCACAGCGTGGACGGCTATATTCTGAAGCCGATTGACGAGGATGAGCTAGAAAGCTACGTGGAACGAATCGGCGTTCAGCTGAAGAAGCAATCCGATCTTCTGTTAAGCTCGGAGCAGACGGCAAGCCTGCTGCGCGAGGAGCTGCTTCAACAGCTGGCGGCGGGCAGGCTGGAGGGGCGGTACCAGGAGAAGCAGGGAATGAAGGAGCTGCTCGGAAGTCCTGCGAAGGTATACCAGCTGCTGCTCATCGAGCTTTACAGCAGGGAGCATTCGCTGACGATGAACGCCATGCTGAGGAAGAAGCTGTCCGAGGTCGTGGAGAGCAGGCAGCTCGGTTGGGTCTTTTCGGCGGAGCCGTTTATTGGGGTGCTTCTTAAGGATTTTGTGCTGCAAAGCGGGTCACGGGAACAGATGAGGCAGTGGATCGAGGAATGCTGCGGCGAGAGGATCCGGTTTGCCGCAGCCGCAAGCGAGCCCGTACGCGAGCCGGAGGAGCTGCTATCATCGGCCGAGGCGGTGCGCGGGCTGCTGAAGAAACGTTTTATGCTGCAAGGCCAGCAAATTCATATGGCCCGGGTGTCCGGGCAGGATAATAGCACCGGCGAGGAGCTGCGGGATGAGCCGTCCATCGATTCGCTTGCGCAAAAGCTCTACTATATGATCGACATCGGCAGCAAGGAAGGCGTCGCGAAGACGCTGGAGGAAGCTTCCGAACAGATCGGCAGGCACAATGAAGCCGAGCAGTCGGTCAAATCGAGTTGGGCGCAGCTGCTTACCATCGTCCTGAACAAAGCGGCAACCTTCAATCCGCAATTTTCCGTCCAGGACGATCTGAACGTCGTGACGGCCGTCTACTTGGCGCATCACTACGACGAAATGCTGGAGCAAGTAAAGCGGAAGCTGGTCTCCTTGGCCGAGCGGATCGGAAAAGCGGACAGCTCGTCGGTCATGAAGCAGATGACGGATTTTATCGAACGCCACTACAGCGAGAATATTAAGCTGGAGACACTGGCGGAGTTGTTTAACTATAACAGCGGTTATCTCGGCAAAATGTTCAAAAACCACACCGGCGAGCACTTCAATACGTACCTGGACCAGGTTCGGATCCGGCATGCGATCGAGCTGCTGCAGGAAGGGCTCAAGGTGCATCAGGTATCCGAGCGGGTTGGCTACGCAAACGTGGATTACTTTCACGCCAAGTTCAAAAAGTATAAAGGCGTATCGCCTTCCTCGTATAAGACCTCGCCGGGGAAATCCGGCGGCGAGTAACCAGCCGCACAGTGCCGCCATAGGCGCCGCAGCTCCTTCCGTTTCTAGCGACGGAAGGGGCTGCGGCGGTTTTTTTGTCCATTTGTTAAATGAAAGCGCTTGATTCACTTTGAAAGAGCGTATTTTCATATGATTTTAAGTCTAATTTACCGGGTGTAATCACAAGGCGGCAATCGTTTATGATAAGGACAGTTAAGCGAGGGCAAGCTACACGGATGGAAAAAGAGAGAGTCGGCGTGCCCGATTTGCCGGAGCAGAAAAGACTAGGAGGAGCACAGATGAAACCGCTAACAGAAAACGCCCCGAAGGCAGGGGCGGTCAATCAGAGCAGCCGGTTCTGGACGAAGGCGTTCCAGCAGCGTTACCTGTACATGATGTCCCTGCCGTTCGTCATTTGGATTTTTATTTTCAGTTATGTGCCCGTATGGGGCTGGTTGACGGCATTTCAAAATTACAAGCCGAAGGATTCGATTCTAAATCAGAAATGGGTCGGGCTTGAGAATTTTATCGAGCTGTTTCAGGATGAACGGTTTTATATCGTATTGCGGAATACGCTGGCGATGAGCACGATGGGATTGATCGTCGGATTTACGATTCCGGTTGTTTTCGCCTTATTGCTGAATGAGATGAGAGGGCAGCTTTTCAAGCGTTCGGTACAAACGATCTCCTACCTTCCGCATTTCGTGTCCTGGGTTGTCGTTGCGGGTCTCGTATCCAAAATGCTGTCGACGGACGGAGGCGCGGTCAACCAATTGCTGATGTGGCTTGGCGTAATCGACGCGCCGGTACAGTTCATGGCCAAAGGGGAGCTGTTCTGGGGCATCGTCACCTTGTCGGACTTGTGGAAGGAAATGGGCTGGAATTCGATTATTTTCCTGGCGGCGATGGCCGGCATCGATCCCGAGCTTTACGAGGCTTCGACGGTTGACGGAGCAGGCAGATTCCGCAAAATGTGGCATATTACGCTTCCGGGTATCCGGACAACCTTCATGGTGCTGTTCATTCTGTCTATCGGGCACCTGGTCAGCATCGGCTTTGAGAAGCAGTTCCTGCTCGGCAATCCGCTAGTCTCCGATTACTCTGAGGTGCTCGATCTGTACGCGCTAAAGTACGGTATTCAAATGAGCCGGTATTCCTACGGAACGGCCATCGGGATATTTAACTCCGTCGTCAGCATTCTGCTTGTCTTCATTGCGAACGGAATCTACAAGCGGGTCACCAAAGAATCGATCATTTAGGAGGTACGGCATATGCAGGGCGCTCTAAAAAGACAAACCGGCGATAAAATATTCGATTTTTGCATTTATGTATTCATGATTATCGTCACGATTGTGACTTTATATCCGTTCCTGAACGTACTTGCCATTTCGTTCAACGATTCGGTCGATACGGTAAGAGGCGGATTGACCATCTATCCGCGTGAGTTCACGCTGAAAAACTATGAGACGATATTCGGCTTCGACGGGCTGCTTACCGGCTTCCAAAACTCCGTCATCCGGACGGTTCTTGGTACGGCAATCGGGGTCATATCCGCTTCGATGATGGCGTACACGCTAAGCCGTCCCGATTTCCAGGCCAGACGATGGATGTCGGTCGTGTTCGCTCTGACGATGTACTTCTCAGGCGGTCTGATTCCGGGCTTCCTTCTGATGAAAAGCCTTGGTCTGGTCGGCACCTTCGCGGTGTATATCATTCCTGCTATCCTGAGCGTCTGGAACGTGTTCGTCGTCCGCTCCTACATTGACGGACTTCCATATGCGCTTCAGGAATCGGCGAAGATCGACGGCGCGAACGACTGGACGATTTTCTGGAAAATTATTTTGCCGCTCTGCCAGCCCGTGCTTGCAACGATTGCGCTGTTCATTGCGGTCGGCCACTGGAATGCCTGGTTCGATACGTACCTGTTCAACAACCGGAACGCGGAAAATACGACGCTCCAGTACGAATTGATGAAGGTGCTGCTCTCGACGCAGACGGGCAGCAATTACCGCGACCCGAACGCCCAGCAAGCGATCGCGTCCGTATCGCCGGAATCGATTAAAATGGCGATTACTATCGTCGTAACCGTACCGATCCTGCTCGTGTATCCGTTCCTTCAAAAGTATTTCGTCAAAGGCATGACGCTTGGCGCGGTTAAAAGTTAATTTTGGTAATGGCAGGTATCCTGTTGTTATATAAGCTCTTCACGCAAACAAAAAGGGAGGCAATACAGCAATGAAAAGAAAGATGCAAACGTTCCTCAGTTTGTTGCTCGCACTTGTATTCGTATTCGTCACGGCATGCAGCGGTTCGAACAACGAAGGGACTAACACCGGTTCAAACAACGGAACGGCGAATGAAGGCGAATCTACTGAGCCAATGACGATCCGTCTCGCGTCCGGCGACAACAACGCGAACTGGGATGATATGCAATCGGAAGTCGGCAAGGCGATTCAAGAAAAAACCGGGATTACGATTAAACAGGAATTTCCGGTAGGGGGCTCGGATGCCGACATGTTCGCTCTTATGGTAGCGAGCGACGATTATCCCGACCTCGTTATGCCGAAGGGCAACGCAGGCAAGCTGGTTGACGCTGGCGCCCTGGTCGATCTTCGTCCTTTGATCGAAGAATACGGCCCTAACCTCAAGAAGGTTTACGGCGAATATTTCAACCGTCTCCGCTGGAGCGAAGATGACGATGCGATCTACATTTTGCCGCAAGCAGGCGTAAATCAAACGTACTTTGAAGCAGGCGGCGGCTTCCAGCTGCAGCACCAAGTGCTTGAAGCGGCAGGTTATCCGGAAATTAAAACCGTTCAAGACTACGAAAATGCTATCAAAGCGTACATCGAGAAAAATCCGAAAACGGCCGACGGCCAGCCTACGATCGGCATGTCGCTGAACGGCGGCGAATGGCAAATCCTGATTTCCGTTACGAATCCGGCGTTCTACGCAACCGGCGCACCGGACGACGGCGAATTCTATGTCGATCAAGAAACGCATGAAGCGATTATGCACTACCAGCGCCCGGAAGAAAGAGAATATTTCCGCTGGCTGAACCACATGAACGACATCGGTCTGCTTGACAAAGAAAGCTTCGTACAAAAATACGACCAATACAAAGCAAAAATCGCATCCGGCCGCGTTCTTGGTCTGATCGACCAGGATTGGGATTATGCCGATGCTCAAAACGCCTTGAAAGCCGAAGGCAAATTCGGCGCGACTTATGCTCGCTTCCCTGTTACTTTGAATGAATCGTACCAGGATCACTCCTTCCAAGGAACAGGTTACCTGGGCGGCTTCGGCATCGGCATTACGAAGAGCGCTCAGGATCCGGTCCGTCTGATCAAATTCCTGGACTACCTGGCTTCCGACGAAGGTCAAGTGCTCGTCAACTGGGGGATCGAAGGCAAGCATTACAACGTAGTAGACGGCAAACGCGTGATTCCTGAAGATGTGCAAGCGATGAAATCGAACGACAACAATACGTTCAAGAAAACGACCGGCATCGGCAACTACCTTCTGTCCGCCCGTTACGGCGACGGTGTTAAGGATCCGTCCGGCAACTACTACACGACGACGTTCCCTGAGCAAATTCAAACGAGCTACTCCGAAGAGGACAAAAAGACGCTGAAAGCTTACGGCGCAACGACGTACAAGGATCTGTGGCCTAAGGACGACGCATTCCCTGAGCGCAAATACGGCGCGGCATGGACGCTTCCGTTCGAAACGGGCTCTCAGGCGAATGTTATTTTCCAAAAAACGCAGGATATTATGAAGAAGCGCATTCCGGAAGCGATCCTTGCGAAGCCGGAAGACTTCGACAAAATTTACGATGCCTTCCTGAAGGATCTGGAGGATGCAGGCGTTGCGAAGCTGAACGAAGAGTTTACGAAAATGGTTAAAGACCGCGTAGCGCTTTGGTCCAAATAAGAGCATACAGGCATGAAGGGGAGAGGGCTCATTCGATGGGCTCTTTTCCCGTGTTCCAAGCAAAATGAACGTTTGAAGGTCGGTCGGACAGCTGAACAAGGCATGGAATACAAGTTTTTCTGGGGCCATACCTTCTACGATTGGGACGAGATCGTTCCGCCTAATTTGCGAAGGCTGCTATTCTATACGATTGGGAAAACCGCTGGGCGGTGGAGCTGTCGAGCGGTCCGAGCATCGCGCTGAAATACGTCGACGAAGTGCATAAGTATTATGACGCCCTGTTCGGGCAAAATATTCAAACCGATCTGATAAGCGTGGAAGAAAGCCTTGACCGGTACGATCTGGTCAACTCCCCGGTCATGTATATGATCAAGCCGGGCTTTGCCAAGAAGGTAGAGGCGTTCGTGGAGCGAGGAGGCACGTACCTGACGACGGTTTTCAGCGGCATCGTGAACGAGACGGACATCGTGACGACCGGCGGATACCCCGGCAAGCTGAGAAAGGTGCTCGGCATTTGGACGGAGGAAATCGACGCTCTGCTGCCCGGCCTGCAAAACCGGATTGTCATGAAAAAGGCGGAAGGCGAACTGAGCGGAACGTATGCTTGCGGCATTCTGTGCGATCTGATTCATTCGGAGGGCGCTTTACGTTTATTTTGAACCATAACGCGGAGGCGAGCGAGCTGCAGCTTCAGGCAGAGCCGCGCCGCGACTTGCTTACAGGCGAGCTGGTGAGCGGAACGTACCGCCTGTCCGCCAAAGGTGTAATGATTATCGAGGAATAACGCGGCCATGGCCATAAATGCCGTTAGTTTGGAATAGCTCCTGTACCGGGTTCCGCGCATATACTGGTGGCAAATGCCCGGTACGGGAGGTTCGACATGAACGCGGGAATGAGACGCCGGAGCGGCCGCATAGGCGTACTGGTGCTTGTGCTGTATGTGCTGCTTGTTATACTGTTAATGGCTGTTTTTATATGAAAAAGGATTGCTCTAAAGCCGGCCCCGGCCGTATGGAGCAATCCTTTTTTTTGCTCGGATAATGCCAACTCGAATTACAGATAATGAAAAAGAACATTCAGATGCGATGCGGGAATTGTCGCCCTCATAAGCGAAGAACCGCGGCAGAGAAGGAGAGTGCAGCATTTGGCAACCAAAAGCAAGGGCGGTCAACGCTACAAAAAAATGTCCATGTCGCCTAAGGAATATCAATCGTTCGCCAAAACGATGGAGCCGCAGCGGTCGGTATTCGCCAATTGTATAAAAGCATTTTTGTTCGGCGGCGTCGTCTGCGTCATCGGACAGGTAATTACGGAGCTGTACGTACATCTGATGGGCATGACCCGGGAGGATGCCGGCGATCCGACGGTCGCGACGCTTATTTTAATATCCGTTATTTTAACGAGCCTTGGCGTTTACGATAAAATCGCGCAGTGGGCCGGAGCTGGCTCCGCGGTGCCGGTAACCGGATTCGCCAACTCCATGTGCTCCGCGGCGCTTGAGCACCGCAGCGAAGGTCTCGTGCTTGGCGTCGGCGGCAATATGTTCAAGCTGGCGGGCTCCGTTATTGTATTCGGTACCGTCGCCGCGTTTTTTGTAGGCATCATCCATCTCATTCTCGGAACTGGGGGACAATAACATGCTGCGCGGGAAACAATCGTGGTGGTTCGAGAACCGGCCGGTTATTGTCGGCGCGGCGACCGTTGTAGGTCCTGACGAAGGGGAAGGGCCGCTTGCGGCCGATTTCGATCTCGTTCACCCTGAGCTGGACATGCAGCAGAAGAGCTGGGAGAAGGCGGAGAGGCTGCTGCTGGAGCAGGCCTCCGAGTTTGCGATCCAGAACGCCCGGATCGAGCGAGACCAGCTTCAGTTCTATATCGGCGGAGATTTGATGAACCAGATTATCAGCAACAGCTTTGCGGCCCGCTCCTTGGGCGTGCCGTATCTCGGTGTATTCGGCGCATGCTCAACCTCGATGGAAACGCTGGCGCTTGCTTCGCAGCTGGTCGATTCAGGAGCGGCGGATCATGTATTGGCGGGGACGTGCAGCCATAACTGCACGGCTGAGAAGCAGTTCCGGTATCCGACCGAATACGGCTCGCAGAAACCGCCTACCGCACAGTACACCGTTACCGGGGCCGGAGCGGCCGTCATCGCCGCGTCAGGCGACGGGCCTGTCGTGGAATGCGCTACCATCGGCAAAATCGTCGATCTGGGCATTAAGGATCCGTTCAATATGGGGGCGGCGATGGCGCCTGCAGCCGTCGACACGATACAGGCTCATTTCAACGATACGGGCCGCAAGCCGGGCGACTACGATTTGATCGTGACGGGCGATTTGGCCGGGGTCGGCCATCCGATTGCTAACGAGCTGCTTCTTCAGAACGGTGTCCCAATGAAGGACACGGTGTTCGGGGATTGCGGCCTGATGGTTTTCGATGTGAACAAGCAGAAGGTACAGGCCGGCGGGAGCGGCTGCGGCTGTTCGGCTGTCGTTACGTACGGCCACTTGTTGAAACGGATCAAACAGGGCGAGCTGGGCAGAATTCTGGTCGTAGCGACCGGCGCGCTGCTGTCGCCATTGTCTTTCCAGCAGGGCGAGAGCATTCCGTGCATCGCCCATGCGGTTGCCATTAGTGCAGGAAAGGAGAAGTGAGCATGATCTTTTTATGGGCTTTTTTGGTCGGGGGAGGCATTTGCGTATTGGGCCAGCTGATGTTCGACGTATTCAAGCTGACGCCGGCGCATACAATGTCCACGCTCGTCGTGGTCGGCGCAATTGTGGATGGCGTTGGTTTATACGAGCCTTTGGTCAAATTCGCCGGAGCGGGGGCAACGGTGCCGATTACGAGCTTCGGCAACGCGCTCGTTCACGGAGCACTGACCGAGCTTCACGATTCGGGATGGATCGGCGTCATATCGGGCATCTTCAAAGTAACGAGCGCCGGCATATCGGCGGCGATCATCTTCTCGTTTTTGGCCGCTTTGATTGTCAGGCCCAAAGGGTAACGCGTTGCCGGAGGTTGGAGGATCCTGTGGGATCTTCCAATTTTTTTTGGAGTGAAAAAATTTGTGCTCCCGAAAGAATGTACTGTAAAATAGTAGTATTGGAGACTCATTTTAATGCTACTTTCGGGAGGTAATCATATGGATATTCGTCCTGCGGACATGCAATTATGCGCTGCCATTCTACGAAGCTTAGAATCTTGTATATTAGGAAAACAGGAAGAAATCCAAAGGCTGCTGATAGCCGTTGTCGCAGGAGGGCACGTTCTGCTCGAGGACGTTCCGGGCACCGGCAAAACGCAATTGGTGAAAGCGTTGGCAAAAACGATCGGCGGACAATTTCGCCGGATCCAGTGCAATCCCGACCTGCTTCCGACCGATATTACCGGCGTATCCATTTACCACCCGAAGCAGGAAGCCTTTATATTCAGGCCCGGCCCCGTCATGGCCAATATATTGCTGGCGGATGAAATTAACCGCGCCACGACAAAGACGCAATCCGCTCTGCTGGAGGCGATGGAGGAAGGCCATGTGACGGTAGACGGAGATACGTTCGAGCTGCCAAGTCCTTTCGTGCTGCTGGCAACGCAGAACCCGATCGAATTCGAGGGCACCTATACGCTGCCGGAGGCGCAGCTCGACCGTTTCATGATGAAGCTGTCGCTCGGCTATCCGACCGAAGACGACGAGCATCTCATGGTCGTATCTAATGAAGGAATACATCCGTCCGACCGCGTGGTGCCGATGATTCAGATTCATGATATGCTTCGTTTCCAGGAGCAGGCACAGCAGGTACATATCGATGACGCAGTCGGTAAGTATTTGGTCAGCCTGGTCCGCGGCACGAGGGAGCATGCCGGCGTCATGCTCGGGGCAAGCCCGCGTGCGGCGCTCGCTCTGGCAAGAGCGGCGAAGGCGTGCGCGTACATTCGCCAGCGTCAATTCGTGACGCCGGACGACGTCAAGGAGCTGGCTCCATTCGTGCTGGCTCACCGCCTGCTGCTCAGAACGGAAGCCAGAATGAACGGACTCAAGGCGGAGGACATTATCCAGCAGGTCATTCAATTGACGAAAGTGCCGGTCCGGCTGGAGCGCTGATGCGATGAAGGCGCTCAAATCAACTAAGCTGCGCTGGCAGCTTGTCGCAGTTATTTATACGACCTGTCTTTTTTATTTTCTCTTTCAAGGCGGCAAAACGGCATTCATGCTGTTTATGATTTTGAATCTGCTGATCGGTTATTTGCTGCTTGGCAGGTGGAGCGGCATTCACAAGGTGAACGGCAGCAGAGCTTATGCGAGCTCCGGCGCGGCGCCGCTTGAGCAGTCCTTGTCGGCGGGAAGCACGCTTGACGTCAGCCTGAACCTCAAAATTCCAGGTTATTATCCGCTGCCGTACGTGATCGTTAGAGACCAGCTGCAGCGCCACAACGGCCAGAAGCTTGCGTTCGAGACGTCGTTCGTCCCCAATTGGAAGCGCAGCGGTCAGGTCGCTTATCAGACGCCGCCGCTGCAGCGCGGCGAATACCGGTTTACGGATACGGAATGCATCTCGTATGACATCTTCGGTTTGTTCGAGCATAAGGGCCGGTTCGGCTCGGAATCCGTCTTCAGCGTGCTTCCGCAAACGGTACCGCTCCGGCAGTGGAACGGCGTCCAGCGCGGCATCCGCGGGCCATATTCGCATGCGATCGCATCGCGGTCGGCGAAGGAGACGACCCAGATCAACGGAGTCCGCGAATATTTGTACGGCGACCGGCTGTCGCGCGTGCATTGGAACGCCACGGCCAAGACCGGCCAGTGGAAATCGAAAGCGTTCGAGCGGGAATCTCTGCCGCGTACGCTCGTTATTTTGGACAGGGATGCAAGTGCCTATAAGGATGAGCAAGGGGCAAGCTTCGAGCTGGCCGTCTCGGCTGCGGCATCGCTGCTTGAGAACGGACTGAAGGAGGATACGGCGATGGGGCTTGTTTCCGTTGGAGAGAGCACGACGGTGCTGCCTCCGAAATCGGGCCATGACCAGCACAATCTGGTGATGAAGCATTTGACCTTTGTCGATGCGGACGCCCATCAGCCGCTTTATGCATCCATGCAGCGTGCCGAGCACGCGCTGGAGCCCGGCAGCTTCGCCGTCATCGTGACGCCGGCGGCAGGCGCAGGCGTCATCCGGAGCATGGAATGGCTTTCGCGAAAGGGGATCGTTCCATGCCTCCTTCACATTCGTTCATCCTCGGAGAAGCATAACCCGCAGGCTTCCGCCTGGAAGAGCGTGCTCCGGGAGCGGGGATGGCCGGTATTCGAAATCCGCCAGCTGCAGGAGCTCCCTGGCGTTCTGGAGGGGAGTGGAATCGCATGAAAATGATGATCAAAACGATATTCGGCTATTTGACCGCCGATTGGTACGAGAAGCTTACCAGCTGGTTTGTCGCCATCGTCATAGCGAATGCGATCGCGATATTCGAGGGGTTTTGGTGGGACGAAACGTACCGGATCGCTTATTGGACGCTGTTCATCGCTGCGGGCATCGATTTTCTGCTGCCTTACCGCATGCGGTTTCTCAAGCTGGTGATCAAGCTTTGCGGAGCAGCGGTCGTTACGATCCAGCTTGCCCGAATGGACTGGCTGATCGCGAGGCCGGAGCGCTGGCAGGAGTGGGTCTGGTGGCTGCAGGCGCATGCCGCTCAGCTTAATCCGTTCATTTGGGTAAGTATTGCCCTTCTTCTGCTGCATGTTTTATTCAGCGTATGGACGACGACACGGACGCGGATGTTCGGCCTGATCGGCGTCAGTCTGCTTATTCTGACGATCGCGGATTCGTTCACGCCGATCTGGCTTTGGGACGAGGTCGGCATGGTCGTATTCGTCGGGCTGCTCTGGCTGGTCGCAAGCCATCTGTCCCGCCTGCAGCGGGAGCATCCGAGAAGCTGGCGGGAGCTGCTTGAATATCCGTTTCAATTAATAATGCCGATCGCTTTCGTGCTTACGGTACTGATGGCTACCGGCCTGAACATGCCGTCGCTTTCGCCGATTTTGCAGGATCCTTACACGATTTGGAAGGAATCGAAGGGTCAGACCGTCCAGGTTTTTCTGGGCGACAAAGGTAATGATCCTGTCACTTCAGACGGCAACGGCAACGCCAGCTCGGGCTACAGCCGCAGCGACGAGGCGCTGGGCGGCGGCTTTGATTTCGATTATTCCCCGATGATGACGGTAACGACCTCGCACCGGAGCTACTGGCGCGGGGAATCCAAAGCCTTGTATACGGGCGAAGGCTGGGAGGACAGCGAAACGGCCCGGGATGAGCAGGTATACGCGATCCAGAAGGGCGCCGAGCTTGCCAGCCTTAACGAGCCACCCGCAGCAGGAACGATTGAGGTCAATCAAATCGTCACGATGATCCGCAAGGACAGCTATCCGGTCCTGTTCTCGGCTTCGCCGGCTTCCACGGTGAATTGGATCGGCAGCGAAGATGGGGTGCTGCCGAGCGGATTCGTTTGGCTGCCCGAATCTCTCGAGCTGAGGCTGCTGAATTGGCCGAGCAGAAACCGGAAATACCCGGAAACCTATTCGATCACGTCTTCCGTCCCTGTGCTGGACGAGACTGCCTTGCGTGAAACCCGCGCCGGCTGGTCGGGGGCGAATTCCGTGCGAAATGCGATGTATTTGCAATTGCCGGATACTTTACCCGCGAGGGTGAGGGAGCTGGCCGAAGACGTGACGAAGGAGGCGGAGAGCGACTATGACAAGGCTCGCCTGCTCGAGGAGTATTTGCGGCTCAATTATACGTATAACAACAAGCCGGATATAAGCAAGCTGACCGGCGAGAGCGTCGATTTTGTCGATCAATTTCTGTTCGAGCTCCAGGAGGGCTACTGCGATTATTTCTCCACGTCAATGGCCGTTATGGCAAGAAGTCTCGGACTTCCGGCACGCTGGGTCAAAGGGTTTGCTCCGGGCGTTCTGCCGGCAGGCTCGTTTGTCACGCCGGAAGAATATATGGAGGAGAATCTTAACCCGTCGGGCGCAGGGACGTATACGGTCCGCAATTCCGATGCCCACTCCTGGGTAGAAATTTATTTTGAAGGCTTTGGCTGGGTGCCGTTTGAGCCTACATCGGGGTTCTCGTTCCCGTACACGGTAGCGGAAGAGGAAGCCGCGCCTTTGCCGGATGCGGACTCGAGCGAGACGACGCCGGCAGCGCCCGAAGCGGCTCCAAAAACGAATCATGCTGAACTTTGGGCCTGGATTTCGGTTTCCCTGATCGTTGTTGCCGGAGCGGCTTGGGCGTTCGTGCGCCGCAAGCAAATGATCGCATATTGGCTTAAGTTGAGACACGGCTCCTACACGGCGAATGACCGGATCGTGCTGGAGACGCAGCGGCTGCTTCGAATATGCAAGAAGCGGGGTCTAGTGCGGCAGGAGCATGAGACGCTGAGGGAAGCGGTGCTTCGCTGGTCGCAAGCCCAGAAGCGGCTGCAGGGCGAATTCCGGTTCGTGCTCGACGGCTTCGAGCAGGCGAAATACAGCAAAGTCTCCGTTACCTCCGAGGATGCGGAAAGGTTCGTCCATAAGGTTCGGGCCCTGATCGACGAATTAAAATAAGTGCAATCCTTCTATAATAAATATGCCCGGAACAGCTTTAGCCGTCCTCTAATGAAAAAGGGGGCGGTTTTTTTTGCAACAAATTTGGTTTGTATGGTATAGTTTCGTAAGAAAGCAGGCAGAAAGCAGAGGGATATCGACTATGTTTGAACGGCTGTTGCCGCATATGCGAGTTAATACGGTATATGAAATTAATTTAGATGAGCTGCATTCGCGCGGCGTTCGCGGCATCATTACGGATTTGGACAATACGCTAGTAGGCGCCAAGGAAGCTTTGGCGACGCCCGAGCTGGTTCAGTGGCTGGACTACGTCCGCTCGCGAGGCTTTCAGGTCGTCATCGTCTCCAACAACAACGCGACGCGCGTCGGCAAGTTTGCCGCTCCGCTTAACATTCCTTATATTCACGCTGCGCGCAAGCCGGCCGGCAAAGCGTTCCGCAAGGCGCTCCGCGTCCTCGGCATGGCTGCGGAGAATACGGTCGTTATCGGCGACCAGATGCTTACGGATGTTCTTGGAGGCAACCGGATGGGCTTGTATACGATTCTTGTTACGCCGATTGCGCCTGCCGATGAAGGCATCATGACGCGCGTAAACCGGAGGATCGAACGATTTGCATTGGTGCGGCTAAGGAAAAAAGGGTTATGGTACGAGGGGGAAACGAAGTGAGAGAACAACATCTGAGTCAGGCATCGCCTGCCTGTGCAGGCTGCGGCGTGCAGCTGCAGTCCGAAAAGCCGGAGCTTCCCGGATATTTGCCGCCTGCTGCGGCCGGACGCGAGCCGGTCATTTGCCAGCGCTGCTTCCGTATCCGGAATTATAACGAGGCAGCGTCGGTTGCCGTCGATCAGGACGATTTTTTGCGGCTCCTCGGCAGCATCGGTTCTACGGACAGTCTGGTTGTACATATCGTCGATCTATATGATTTTGAAGGCAGCCTGATCTCGGGCCTGCAGCGTTTTGTCGGTAACAACCCTGTCCTTCTGGTCGTCAACAAAATCGATTTGCTGCCGAAGTCGATGAACGTCAACCGCCTGCGCAATTGGGTTCAAAGACAGGCAAAGGCGGAAGGACTGAGGACCGTCGATGTCGTATTATGCAGCGCCAAACGGAATATGGGCTTTGAGCATGTGATCGACGCCCTTGAGAAATACAGGGACGGACGCGATGTATACGTCGTAGGTGCGACAAACGTGGGCAAATCCACGCTGATCAACCGTCTGATCCGCGATTACAGCGATATGGAACGCGAGCTGACGACTTCCCGTTATCCGGGGACGACGCTCGATGCGGTCCATATCCCGCTCGACGACGGCAAGGCCATTATTGACACGCCGGGCATTGTCTACGAATCCAGGATGACGGAAATCGTGCCGCGCAGCTTCCTCGGCGCCCTGCTTCCGGACAAACCGATCAAGCCGCTCGTCTATCAGCTCAATTCGGGGCAGACGCTGTTTATCGGCAGTCTGGTACGGTTTGATTTTGTCGAAGGAGACCGCCAGTCTTTTACGTTCTATATTTCGAATGCGCTTAACGTGCACAGGACGAAGCTGGAGCGCGCGGAGGCGCTTTATGCGGATCACCGCGGCCAGCTGCTGGGAGGTCCGTCGCTGGAGGAGCTGGAGAGCATGCCGGCCTGGACCAGGCATTCTCTCCGCGTCAGACGCGGAGAGAACAAGGACGTATTCATTTCAGGCCTCGGCTGGATTCAGGTGAACGGAACGGGCGGAGCGCAAATTGACATTTATGCCCCTAAGGGCGTCAAGGTTATGCTCCGCGAATCGATGATTTAACATAAGGCTTGGAAGGGGAGCTCACTGTGACGATTGGCGTCGAAGGAAGCCGTATGGACAGCCATACGGTATTATACGGGGTAATCGGCAATCCAATCCGGCATTCGAAATCTCCGATTATGATGAACCGGGCTTTCCGCGAAACGGGAATTAACGGGGCGTATGCCGCATTCCACGTAACAAGCGAGCGGCTGGCCGATTTTGCTGCGGGAGT
Source organism: Paenibacillus vietnamensis (assembly GCF_020169515.1). Taxonomy (GTDB): domain Bacteria; phylum Bacillota; class Bacilli; order Paenibacillales; family Paenibacillaceae; genus Pristimantibacillus; species Pristimantibacillus vietnamensis. Next base: position 332,207 of record NZ_JAHMHW010000001.1, read on the forward strand.
AAGGGCGATGGGCATTCGCGGAGTGAACGTCACGATTCCGCATAAGCTGGATATTATGTCATTATTGGATGAGATCGATGCGGGTGCGGAGGCGATCGGCGCCGTCAATACGATCGTGAACGACGACGGCCGCCTGATCGGCTATAACACCGACGGGATCGGCTACGTCCGGTCGTTGAAGGAAGAAGCGGAGCCGGAGCTCGCAGGCAAGAAAATGGTTGTGCTCGGAGCCGGCGGGGCCGCGCGGGGCATCGTCTACGCCTTGACGAAGGAGAGCCCGGAGCGGATTACGATCGTGAACCGTTCTGTGGAGCGCGCGGAGGAGCTGGCGAAGGCATTCCGTTCGCAAGCGGACATCGAAGCAGCAGCGGTGGAAAGCTTGAAGGAGGCTTGCCGGCAAGCGGACATCGTTATCAATACGACTTCCGTCGGCATGTACCCGAATACGGAGGATACGCCGATCGACGGCGCTTGGCTGCAGCCCGGCGCAGTTGCAAGCGATCTGATCTACAATCCGCTGAAAACAACCTTTTTGCAGCAGGCGGAGCGGCAGGGCTGCCGTGTGCACGGCGGGCTCGGGATGTTCATATACCAGGGCGCCTATGCTTTCGAGTACTGGACAGGCCGGCCGGCCCCGGTCGAAGCGATGCGCGAAACGGTGCTGGACTCGCTGCAGGGGTAGGCATCCGTTTAAGTTCGTGGCAGGCGAATGGGGTTAAAAGGATTTTCTGCGGTTAAATTCACTGCATTTACGAATTCGAGTTGAATAACTGGATTTACTCCCGTTAACGCTGCCAATGTGTCATCAAACCGAAATTCTGCCGAAATTAGCGGGAGTTTTTCCAGTTATATGAGATAAACGGTTATTTTTGGGTAAAATAACTGTAGAAATGCCTTTATTACTGACCGGCTGACGAACGAATAAAGAAGATTCTCTTATTGCTGAATGACTGCAGCAATAAACCCGCATGATGAATTATTTATGCTTATTAACAATATCGATTGATCGAGATGAAAGAAGGAACACTTACTATGCTTACAGGCAAACAAAAACGTTATTTAAGATCGCTGGCGCATCACTTGACTCCGATTTTCCAGGTCGGCAAGGGCGGCACGAACGACCAGCTCGTACGCCATATTGAGGAGGCGATCGAGACCCGCGAGCTGATCAAGGTATCCGTCCTGAACAACTGTCTGGACGATCCTCGCGAGATCGGCGCGGAGGTTGCGGCTGCAGCGGGCGCCGAGCTCGTTCAGGTGATCGGCAAGACGATCGTTCTCTATAAGGAGTCCAGAGACAACAAGCAAATCGAGCTTCCCTAGAGGAGGTGCAACACGTGAGAAATATAGGCATCATGGGCGGCACCTTCGATCCGATCCACATGGGTCATATGATTGCCGCGGAGACGGCGCGCGAGCAGTGCGGCCTTCACGAGGTGTGGTTCATCCCGTCCTACGGGCCCCCGCTTAAAGCGAATGAGCCCGGCGTAAGCAGCCGGCACCGCTATGAAATGGCCTGCTCCGCGGCGGAGGACAATCCTTTCTTCCGCGTGCTGGACATCGAGCTGCAAAGAGGCGGAGTCAGCTATTCGTACGATACCGTCATGGAACTGAAGTCCCGTTATCCGGAGCTTCAGTTCTCGTATATTATCGGGTCCGACAGGATTAACGACCTTCCGCAGTGGCATAAGATCGAGCTGTTGGCCGAGGCCGTCTCCTTTATCGGGCTCGAACGGCCGAACGAGCCGATCCTTCTGGAGGAGCTGCCCGATTATTTGAGAAGCCGGATCCGGCTGATCCGGATGCCGGCGATCGAGATATCTTCCACGGCGATCAGGGGCAAGCTAAAGGCTGACGGCTCCGTCCGCTACCTCGTGCCTGATTCCGTACTTAGCTATATAAGGAGGTACGGCTTATATGAATCGTGAGCAAATGATCGAGAAGGTAAAAGCGGAAATGCCGGAGCGCAGATGGCTGCACACGCAAGGAGTCATGGAGACGTCCGTTCAGCTCGCGCAGCGTTTCGGAGAAGATCCGGAGCGGGCAGAGCTGGCGGCGATTTTGCATGACGTGGCAAAATATTGGCCGACCGAGCGGATGGCCGGTATTATCAGGGAGCAGAGCCTGCCTGCCGAGCTTCTGCTGTACGACAAAGAGCTGTGGCACGCACCGGTAGGGGCATGGGTTGCCGAGCACGAATACGGCGTAACCGACACCGGCGTGCTGGATGCGATCAGGTACCATACCTCCGGCAGGAAAGGCATGTCCCGTCTGGAAAAAATCGTGTGCCTGGCCGACTACATGGAGCCTGGCCGGGACTTTCCCGGCGTGGACCGGATCAGGGAGCTGAGCCGGGAGCGGCTGGACGAAGCGCTGCTAGCGGGCTTTAACTCTACAATTTCCTTTCTTCTGGAGAAAGGAAAACGTATTTTTCCGCTGACGGTGGAGGCACGGAACTCTTTATTGGAATCATCTATCACAGGAGGTTGAGTCTATGACACTACAGTCGGATCAATTGCTTCAAATAACGGTCGCGGCCGCCGAGGACAAAAAAGCGGTGCGGGTCGTTGCCTTAAATTTAAAAGAAATATCATTGGTAGCGGATTATTTCGTCATCTGCAGCGGTAATTCGGATACGCAGGTGCAGGCGATCGCTACGGAAATCAGGAAGCAGGCGGAGAAGAACGGCACCCGCGTCCGCGGCATCGAAGGCATGGATACGGCCAGATGGGTGCTGATCGATCTCGGTGACGTGATCGTACACGTCTTTCACCGCGACGAACGCGATTATTACAATATTGAGCGGCTCTGGTCCGATGCGAAGGTTGTGGAATTCGCATGAGCTTTGTCGCAGGTACGACGCAGACGCTCAAGGTGGCGCGCGAGGTGTCGCCTTACGGCTATTTCCTGAGCGACGGCGAATCGGAGATTCTGCTGCACTATACCGAGCTGGTAGGCTCCAAGCCGAACATCGGCAGCGAAGTCGAAGCGTTTCTGTTTTACGATTCGGAAGACCGGCCGGCCGCCACGATGAAGAAGCCGCTGCTGCAGCTCGGAGAGCTCGCCCGGCTGAAAGTGGCCGACGTTCATCCCCGTCTCGGCTGCTTTCTCGAGATGGGCCTTGGCCGGCAGCTGCTGCTGCCGCTCTCGGAGCTGCCGGAGAGCATCGATTACAGGCCGCTGCCGGGGGACGAAGTTTTCGTCGTTATGCAGCATGACAAGATCGGCAGACTTGTTGCGAAGCTGGCTTTCGAGGAAGAGCTGTCGAAGCTCGTATTTCCAGCTCCGGCGATCTGGAACAACCAGTGGGTCGAAGGCTGGGTGACGAAGACGCTTCAGCTTGGCTCCTTCGTCATTTTGGACGGCGGGGTCGTCGGCTTCGGGGTGTACGGGCTGATCCCAAGCTCCGAACGTATCCGGCCGCTCCGGCTTGGAGAACGGGTAAGGGCCCGCGTCACGTATATCCGGGAGGACGGGAGAGTGAACCTCTCGATGGCGCAGCGCAAGGAGGTCGGGCGGCTTGAGGATGCCGACCGCATTCTTGCCTTTTTGAAGGAGCGGCCAAACGGAGCCATGCCTTATTCCGACGAAACGGAAGCAGACATCATCAAGCATAAATTCGGCATCAGCAAAGGCGCTTTCAAGCGTGCAATCGGGAAGCTGATGAGAGAAGGGCTGGTAACGCAAAAAGGGAGCTGGACGCACTTGACGTCCGAAAGCGAAACCCCGGCTGCAGGGGCGGATGCTTCCGTAAACGAAGGGACGGAAAAGCTATGATGCGCTCGTACGGGCAGTTTGCAACGGTATACGACCTGCTGATGGAGGAGATGCCTTACGCGGATTGGCTGGGCTTCGCCAGGGAATGCTGGTCCCGCTACGGCAATATGCCGGCCACGGTCGTGGATCTCGGCTGCGGCACCGGCAGCATTGCCATCCCGCTGGCCCGCTCGGGCTTTGACGTGTACGGGCTCGACCTGTCCTCGGACATGCTTACCGTCGCGCGCAGCAAATGGGACGAGACGGCCCAGACGGTCACCAGGCCGCGTCAGGGCACAATCAGATGGCTGCAGCAGGATATGCGGGAATGGGGGCTCCAGGAGCCCGTGGATACGGTCATCTCTTTCTGCGATTGCTTGAACTATCTGACGGAGGAAGCCGATATCGAAGCGGCGTTCCGGGCAACTTATAACGGTCTCCGGAACGGAGGCTCGTTCCTGTTTGACGTGCATCCGCCGAAGCAGCTGATCCGTTATGCGCAGGAGCAGCCTTTCGTGCTGGACGAGCGGGAAGTGGCCTATATTTGGACCTGCGAGCTGGAACAGGAGCGCTGCGAAATCGAGCATCATCTGACGATTTTTGCGCGGGATAAGGATTCGAAGTTTTACCGGTTCGAGGAATCGCATATTCAGCGGGCTTACGACCCCGACTGGATCGAAGGCGCCTTGCGGAGGGCGGGGTTCCGGACGGTCGAGCGGTTTGCCGATTTCGAGCTGAAGCCGGCCAGCCGCGAATCGGAGCGATTGTTCTTCGCCGCACTCAAATAAATCGTTTATACAATGAAACGGGCTATCCCGGAAGGCTGTTTGCCTGAGGGGATAGCCCGTTTTGCCGTTCGGAACCGGAAATGGGAACGTGGCGGGCGCCCGCCCGGCGCTCTGCCCCGGCCAGCGAACGGCTTGGATGCCGTGTATTGTCGAAATATACGAATTTTGTCGAAATTGCGGCGGACGCGTATCCGTTTTCACCTGACGGAGGAAGCAAGCCCGAAACGAACGGCCGTATCTATATCTAGTGGTCGCCCCTGCGGCCTCTATTCGCGCAGAGCGTCACGCAGACGGCTGTTCATGCCTGTCCCCGGCCCGGATCGGCGCGCCGCCTCCAGCCGCCACTTTCTGGCGTTCTCCGCCAGAGCGGCGTTGTCTTCCTCCAGCTTATCTATGTAATCCAGCAGCTCCGGCACCTCGTACCCCGCGTCTCTGAACAGCTTGCCGATTAAATCCCGCATTTGCCCCCGGGTATCTTCCACTTGCATCACGCCTTTCAAAATATCAATAAAATGTCACTATCCCATCATATCCGCTTCTGGTAAAATAGTCGAGTGCGCCAAAATAACGGATTCATAGAATCTCCATAATTTTCATTGACGGAACCTATATATTGATGTAGAATCAAAAACATCAACTACATATTGATGTACATAGGATCTTTCAATGATTACCTGCTGGTAATCGCAAATAAGCGCAGCCGACCGGATTGCTAGTCGTAGGCGCTGTTTAATGCCTTAATTTTAGCAGGGGAGCGAACGAATTATGCTAGTCGTCTATGATTCCAAAACAGGTAATGTCAAGCGTTTTATCAACAAATTGAATATGCGAGCCATGCCTATTGATGAGAAGACAGAGATCGAAGAGCCGTTCGTGCTGGTCACGTACACCACAGGATTTGGACAGGTTCCGGAGAAGGTTGCTTCGTTTCTGAAGAGCAACTCGGACATGCTCCGGGGCGTTTCCGCGAGCGGAAACCGGAACTGGGGAGCAGGGTTCGCGAAAAGCGCGGACACTATATCTGCTATGTATGATGTCCCTGTAATTTTGAAATTCGAGTTGTCGGGCACGACTCAGGATACGCAACATTTTGTCGAAAGGGTGCGAACCATTGAAGCATATTGAACTCAATAACGAATTAATGCAGCGCGGCGCGGACGGTTTTTACCAGCTGGATAAAGATAAAGAGGCGGTAGCCGCATTTATGGAAGAAGTGGAAGAGAAGAGCGTCAAGTTCGATTCGCTTCGCCAGAAGCTGGATTATTTGATCGGGAACGACTATTACGATAATGTGTACGAGACGTATACATATGAGCAGATTGAAGCCGTGTTTCAGCTGACGGCAAGCGCAGGCTTCGAATTCCAGTCGTATATGGCCGCATCGAAGTTTTACAAAGACTACGCCATGAAGACGAACAACAAATCGCAATACCTCGAGCAGTACTCCGACCGCGTTGCGATCGTCGCGCTGCACCTGGGCGAAGGAGACGCGGCCCGCGCACTCCGCATTGCCGAAGCGATGATCGAGCAGCGCCTGCAGCCTGCGACACCGACCTTCCTGAACGCCGGCAAGAGCCGCCGCGGCGAAATGGTTTCCTGTTTCCTTCTCGAGATGGACGATTCCCTGAATTCCATTAACTATGTGCTCGGCACCTGCATGCAGCTGTCCAAAATCGGCGGCGGCGTAGCCGTCAACCTGTCGAAGCTTCGCGGACGCGGAGAGCCGATCAAGGGCGTCGAAGGCGCGGCCAAAGGCATTATGCCCGTTCTGAAGCTTATGGAGGACGCATTCTCGTATGCGGACCAAATGGGCCAGCGCAAAGGCTCCGGCGCAGGCTACTATAATATTTTCGGCTGGGATATTATCGAGTTCCTGGATTGCAAAAAAATTAATGCGGACGAGAAGGCTAGAATTAAAACCTTGTCCATCGGCCTTATCATTCCTAACAAGTTTTACGAGCTGGCTGCGCAGAACAAACCACTTTACGTATTCGGCCCGCACTCCGTACACAAAGCCTACGGACAGCATCTGGACGACATGGATATGGATCTGATGTACGAGGATTTGCTCGCCAACGAGCAAGTGACGAAGAAGAAGGTTATGAATGCACGCGACATGCTTACGAAAATCGCCTCGATTCAGCTGGAATCGGGTTACCCATACATCATGAACAAATCGAATGCAAACAGCATTCATGCATTGAAGGATATCGGCTCGATCAAAATGTCCAACCTGTGCACGGAAATTTTCCAGCTGCAGGAGACGTCCGAAATCAAGGACTACGGCCACGAGGACATTATCCGTCGAGATATCAGCTGCAACCTGGCGTCGCTTAACATCGTGAACGTCATGGAGCGCAAGAAGGTGAAGGAATCGGTCCATGTCGGCATCGAAGCGCTGACGACGGTCAGTGACCTTTCCAAAATCGACAACGCTCCGGGCGTCCGCAAAGCGAACGAGGAGCTGCATTCCGTCGGCCTTGGCGCCATGAACCTGAACGGATATCTCGCGAAGAACAAGATCGCTTACGAAAGCGACGAAGCGAAGGATTTTGCTAGCGTATTTTTCATGATGATGAACTACTACTCCATTGAGCAGAGCATGGAAATCGCCAAAGAGCGCGGCATTACGTTCAAGGATTTCGAGCGCTCCGAGTACGCCAAAGGAACGTATTTCACGCGTTATGTGGAGAACGACTTCCGTCCGAAGACGGAACGCGTGAAGGAGTTGTTTGAGGGGATGCATATCCCGTCGCCGCAGGATTGGGCGGAGCTGAAGGAGAAGGTTCAGCAACACGGCTTGTACCATGCGTACCGTCTTGCAATCGCTCCGACGCAGAGCATTTCGTACATCCAGAATGCGACGTCCAGCGTTATGCCGATCGTCGAGCACATCGAAACGCGCACCTATGCGAATTCGACGACGTATTACCCGATGCCTTATTTGGCTCAGGACAATTACTTCTACTATAAATCGGCTTACAACATCGACCAGTTCAAGCTGATCGATCTGATTGCGGAAATTCAGCAGCACGTCGACCAGGGCATTTCTTCGGTTCTGCACGTGAACAGCAACGTGACGACGCGCGAGCTTGCACGCTTCTACGTATATGCTGCGCAAAAAGGTCTCAAATCGCTTTATTACACGAGAACGAAGCGCCTTTCCGTCGAGGAATGCACCAGCTGCGCCGTATAATTTTAATAATGAAGTTAAAAGCAACAAAAAAGGAGCACATCTGATGAAAGCTGTGAACTGGAACCGCCCGGACGACGATTTTACCTTAACGTTTTGGCAGCAAAACGTCATGCAATTTTGGACGGACGAAGAAATACCTCTATCCGACGATAAAATGGACTGGATGGAGATGACGGACGCCGAGCGCACGCTTTACAAAAACGTCCTCGGCGGCTTGACTCTGCTCGATACGATTCAGGGCGGCATCGGCATGCCGAAAATTTTGGAGCATGTCGACGGCCTGCAGCGTAAAGCGGTGCTGTCGTTCATGTCGATGATGGAGCAAATCCACGCGAAGTCTTACAGCAGCATTTTCACAACGCTCGCATCCGGCGAAGAGATCGACGGGATTTTCAAATGGGTGGAGCAGAACGAGCAGCTGCAGAAGAAAGCGACGTTGATTTCCTCGTGGTACACGAGCATTACGGGACCGAAAGAGCTGTACAAAGCGATGGCGGCTTCGGTATTTCTGGAAAGCTATCTGTTCTACAGCGGCTTCTTCTATCCGCTTTACCTTGCCGGACAGGGCAAAATGACGAGCAGCGGCGAGATTATCGACCTGATTCTCCGCGACGAAAGCATCCATGGCTTGTACGTGGGCGTGCTGGCGCAGGAGCTGTACCAGACGTTCAGTCCGGAGGAGCAAGCCCAGCTGCAAACCGAGGTTTATGCTTTGCTGAACGAGCTGTACGAGAATGAAATTACGTACACCGAGCATTTGTACACGCCGCTTGGCTTGACGGAAGAGGTTAACGCCTACGTCCGCTACAATGCGAACAAGGCACTGATGAATTTGGGCTTTGAGCCGTATTTCCCGGAAGAGCCGGTCAACCCGATCGTGTTTAACGGCATCAGCACGCACACGAAGCAGCATGACTTCTTCTCCAAAAAAGGAAACGGCTACGTACGCACGATTCACGTAGAGCCGCTGAACGACGAGGACTTTGTATTTAACTTTTAAACATTAACTATAGCAAGCAACAGCAGGATCGCTCTCCATTCGGCCTTAAGCCGGAAGAGGGCGATTTTCGTTTTGCACAAAAAGGAGGAAATGAAATGATTACCATTCAAGGTTTAAACAAAACGTTTCATGTCGCCAAGCGGAATGCGGGAGTCGGACAAGCGTTCAAATCACTGTTCCGCAGAGAGTACACGGCTGTGGAAGCGCTGCAGGATATCAGCTTTTCGATCCGGCCGGGGGAGATCGTCGGTTATATCGGGCCGAACGGGGCCGGGAAATCCACGACGATCAAGGTGATGAGCGGCATTCTTGTGCCTGACAGCGGCACCTGCTCGATAATGGGCTATACGCCGTGGAAGGACCGGACGCAATACGTCAAAAATATCGGCGTCGTCTTCGGCCAGCGGTCGCAGCTGTGGTGGGACGTGCCGGTTCTCGATTCCTTTGAGCTGCTGCGCGACATTTACAAGGTGCCCGAACGTGAGTACAGGGACAATCTCGAGCTGCTTACGGAAACGCTGGAGCTGAAGGAGATTATCCAAATGCCGGTCAGGCAGCTGAGCCTCGGGCAGCGGATGCGCTGTGAGATCGCGGCGTCGCTGCTGCACAGTCCAAGCCTGCTCTTCCTGGACGAGCCGACGATCGGGCTGGATGCGGTGTCCAAAATCGCGGTCCGGCGGTTCATCCGCACGATCAACGAGGAGAAGGGCGTGACGGTCATATTGACGACGCATGACATGAACGATATCGAGGCTTTGGCGCAGCGGATCATCCTGATCGGCAAGGGCAGGCTGCTGTTCGACGGAGGCATCGACCGGATCCGAAGCCGGTTCGGCACGCACAAAACGTTAACGGTCGTGTACCGTCATCATGCGCAGCCGCTGAAGGTGCCGGGAGCCGAGCTGCTGTCATGGTCGCCCGAACGCGCCGTATGGCGAATCGATACGGCAAGCTTGAACATTTCCGAAGTTCTGCTGCAGCTGTCGGGCCGGGTGGAGCTGCTCGATGTGGAAATCGAGTCACAGCCGATCGAAGAAATGATCGTTCAATTGTATAAGGAGCATCAAATCTAATGAGAGCTTATTTATCCGTTTTCAAGCTGCGATTGAACCTTGGCATGCAGTACCGGACGGCGGCGGTCGCGGGCTGCGCCACCCAGTTTTTCTGGGGCTTCCTCATTATTATGGTGTTCGAGGCGTTCTACAGCCACGCGTCAGGAACACCGCCGATTTCCTTGAAGCAGTTAATCAGCTATGTGTGGCTGCAGCAGGCGTTTCTCGCATTCATTATGCTCTGGTTCCGCGACAACGAGCTGTTCCAGCTCATCACAAGCGGCAATATCGCGTACGAGCTGTGCCGGCCGAGCGGACTTTACGGCTTATGGTTCGCAAAGCTGCTGGCGCAGCGGTTGTCCAGCGCGATTCTGAGAAGTCTGCCGATTTTGGCGGTGGCCTTGTTTCTGCCGGAGCCTTACAGGATGCCGCTTCCGCACGACTGGCTTGCTTTTCTGCTGTTTGGAGCTGCGCTGCTGATCGGATTGCTGATGATCGTATCGCTGTCCATGCTGATGTACATATCCGTATTCGTGACGCTGTCGCCCTCCGGCTCTCTGCTGATGTTCGGCGTATTGGGCGAATTTCTGGCCGGCATGATCATCCCGGTGCCGCTTATGCCGGATTGGCTGCAGCAAATTGTTTACGTGCTGCCGTTCCGCTGGACGGCGGATTTTCCGTTTCGGGTTTATTCGGGCCATATTCCGCTGCAGGAGGCGGTTGCCGGCATCGGGATTCAGCTGCTTTGGCTCATGGGGCTATTGTGGCTGGGCAAATCGGCGATGACGAAGGTGCTGCGTAAAGTCGTCGTACAAGGAGGCTGAACATTCGATGGTTTTGTTCTGGAAATATGTCGCTATTTTATTCAAATCGCAAATGCAGTACCGTACTTCGTTTTGGCTTCTGACGCTGGGCCAGTTTCTTGTGCCGTTCTCGGCGTTTGCCGGGCTTTATTTCATGTTCGAGCGGTTCGGGCAAATAAGAGGCTGGGCGTTCGACGAGGTCGCGCTTTGCTTCGCCGTCATTCATATGGCGTTTGCGGTCAGCGAGTGCTTCGCCCGCGGCTTCGACAGCTTCTCGACGCTTGTAGCAGGCGGGGATTTCGACCGCCTTCTGGTCCGTCCGCGCGGCACGATCGTCCAGGTACTGGGCTCCAAATTCGAATTCAGCCGCATCGGCCGGCTCGTGCAAAGCACCTTGGTGCTGGCATGGGCGGTCAGCCGGCTTTCCGCCGAATGGAGCGTGCTTAAGGCGCTTGTTCTGGTGCTGATGATCGTCAGCGGCGTATTCATTTTTTCGGGCATTTTTATGCTGGCGGCGACGATGTGTTTCTGGACGATCCAGGGGCTCGAGATCGCCAACATTTTTACCGACGGCGGACGGGAGATGGCGCAGTATCCGCTCAATATTTATAAAAAATGGGTGACACGTTTCTTCACGTTCGTCATCCCGTTCGGCTGTGTCAATTATATACCTCTGCTGTATATTTTGGACAAAGGGAACGGCAATGGGCTGATGAGCCTGCTGTCGCCGCTGGCCGGCATTGCCTTCATCATTCCGTGCCTGCTTGTCTGGCGGCTCGGCGTCCGGCATTACCGGTCCACCGGGTCGTAAGCGGACTTGGAAAGGCCGGCATTTTCGCCGCAGAGGCAGGGAATTCCCGGGCTTTGTGGAATAGTACCATGGATACCCGATCTTTCTTACACATGAACGGAAGGAGCAGCGCTGTGAAATCGATAGAGGTTAGAGAGCTAGTGGACAAATTTTCGTTAGAGGTGCTGGCGGGACGGGACAAGCTGGACCGGAAAATTATGAAGGCCAGAGTTTACCGCCCGGGCCTGGAATTTGTCGGCTATTTTGATTTTTTTCCGCAGGAGCATGTGCAGATACTCGGGAAAAAGGAGATCACCTACCTGCACTCCTTGACGGAGAAAGAACGCAATCATCATATCGGGAACATTGTAAAATACCATCCGCCCTGCTTCGTCGTGACGTCCGGACAGGAAGGGCTTAAATATTTGACAAAATATTGCGAGGAGGAGGGTATTCCGCTGCTGCGCACGAACGTGCTGACGGCTGCGTTTCTGGGTATGCTGGACGCTTTCCTCCTGAAGGCGCTTGCCCCGGAAATGTCCGTGCACGGCGTTTGCCTGAACGTATCGGGCATCGGCATTTTGCTGCGCGGCAAATCGGGCGTAGGCAAAAGCGAAACCGCGCATACGCTGATCAGGCGCGGCCACCGGCTTGTCGCAGACGACATCGTCGTGCTCAAAAAGCTCAGCTCGCAGACGCTGCTCGGCAGCCATAACGAGAAGACAAAGGAATTTCTCGCGCTGCGCAGCGTCGGGCTCGTCAACGTCGTACGGCTGTACGGCCGCAAGGCGTTTCAGGACGAGACGCGGATTGCGCTGGATATCGAGCTCACGAAGTGGCGGGACAACGAGCTTAATAACGAGCTGGAGCTGGAGCCTAAATTTACGGAATATATGGGCGTTCGAATCCCTCATTTCGAAATTCAGCTGCAGCCGGGCAGGGACGCGGCGGGTCTGATCGAGGCGGCCGCCAACAACTGGTATCTTCGCCAGCAGGGCTACAGCGCGGTCGAGGAATTTATGAAGCGGCTGGAGCTCGAGTAATCCCGGGGAAACGTTTCGGCACAGATTTTCGAAACGGGTATCCATCCGGCGGTAAAACATGTTAAACTGTTGGAGTAGAAAAGCTCATCCTTGCGCACAAGTCCTGACAGACCTAAAGGAGGAAATGGCGTGGAAAACTGCTCAATCGTTACAAAGCCTGCGCTCCACTTGGCGGGAATCAGCTATTGCGGCCCGTATTCAACCTTCCCGGACGAAGCCATCAGGCTGCAAACCGAGTTTTTGACACGTAAGCATGAGCTTAACGGCCAAATGAAATCGACGGTGCTTTACAGCCCCTACTTTGGCAACGAAGCGTTCGCGACCTACTGGGCCTGCTACGAGGTACAGCATCTGGAGGAGGTGCCGCCGGGCATGGTGCAGTTTACGATTCCGGCCCACCGGTACGCGATGGCTGCATGCTCGAACAAACGGATCGGCGAAGGCTACGAGCAGCTCCATGCCTGGATGAACGAGATGCGGCTTGAGAGACAGGAAAATGCCGTATCGCTGGAATTGTTTTATATCGACGAACATCATTTGGAGGAAGAGCCGGTAGAGCTGCTTATCCCTCTGAAGGATTAATGTATACACAACGCTTGCACGCAAACGAATCAGATAAAGACGCCGGGCCGTCTTTACGATTCGTTTTGCGAAGGCAAGTTTTTTTATTTTGCGGGGAGGGGAACGTACATGCTGCGCATAAGGGGCGGCTTGGCTTACGCAGGGCTGGCGGCCGGCGCCGTGAGCGGCATCGTGCTGGGCCTTGCCATGAAGCTTCTGGAGCTTGCGTCCGGGAAGAGCGTTTATCGGCTCTTGCTCAGCGTGGAATTTGTTCCCTGGCTGCCGGCTGCGATGCCGGAGCCGGCCGAATTTGCGCTGCATCTGCTCGTGTCGCTGCCGCTCGGGATCGTCTATTGGTCTCTTTTATCCGTTTGGTGGGCACCGCTTGGGCTGGGCCTCTGGATGGGCGGCGCAATGGCCGCCTGCACATGGATCCCGCTGACGCAGCTGTCGGAGCGAGTGCCTGCCCTTCAGGATTGGAGAGCCCTGGCCATGTGGATGGCCGGCCATCTCGTTTACGGGCTAACGCTTGCTCTGTTTGGAAAATACTGGTTGAAGAAAGGCGTTGAATAAAATGAGTACTCGATTGTTTATCGTGGATGCGTTTACGAAGGAAAGCTTTAAAGGAAATCCGGCGGCGGTCTGCCTGCTTGACGCGCCCCGTGCGGAGGGCTGGATGCAGCAGGTGGCGGCGGAAATGAATTTGTCGGAAACCGCCTTTGTCGTACCGGCTGTGGAAGGTTATGATCTGCGGTGGTTCACGCCGGAGGCGGAGGTTGAGCTGTGCGGGCATGCGACGCTTGCGGCCGCGCATGTACTATGGGAATGCGGCGTATTGGACGAAAGTGAAGCGGCGCGTTTCCATACGAAGAGCGGCTTGTTAACCGCAAAGTTTACGGATGGCGGAATCGTTATGGATTTTCCGGCCGAGCCGCCGCAGGCTGACGTTGCTCCGGAAGAGCTGCTGCAAGGCCTTGGGCTGATCCCTCGGTTTGCCGGCCGCAACCGGATGGATTATTTCGTCGAGGTGGACAGCGAGGAGACGGTCCGGACGCTTCGCCCGGATTTCGGCCTGCTCGCCCGGCTGCCGGCACGCGGCGTCATCGTGACGAGCCGGTCCTCCAGCCCGGCTTACGATTTTGTGTCCCGCGCCTTTTATCCGGGAGTTGGTGTTGGCGAGGATCCCGTAACAGGCTCGGCTCATTGCGCGCTCGCTCCTTATTGGGCCAAAAGGCTCAGGAAATCCGAGCTAACCGGCTATCAGGCCTCGAAGCGCGGCGGATTCGTCGGAGTCCGTCCCGAAGGCAGCCGCGTTCACTTGACGGGCCAGGCGGTAACGGTGCTGCGCGGCGAGCTGGCGGAGTAATAGAGGGAGGCGCTGCTCTGACCTTCTAAGCGGTTGGCTGCTTGGCTTCATAATTGCATTTGATGTAGCTGATGGCTGCTCAGTGGTCAGACGACCGATGATTAGATGTATGATTTATATACGAATTAAGTGGATTCAACGAATCTATTCAAGCTGCATGAGCTTTATTGGTGGAAATAACTGTATTCCTTGTATCTATATCCGGAAAGAGAGAAGCTTCAGCCCATTTTTCGCGGATTTAGATACAGCGATTACAGTTAATCCAAGAGCAAGGACTAATTAATCGAAAATATATACATCAAATCCATTTGTGATCAAACTGCGATGGACCTGCCGCCAAGATTAACCTCGCCTAACGGAAACTTCCTTTCACGCCCCCATAAGTACGTCCAAGACCCTTCATGCACTTCCCTTAACCATCTCGTAACCCGGCTTTCCACATCGTTCGGATCGCTTGCACCGGGCATCTCCCCGAGCTCAAACCTCTAAACCGTCAGGTTCAAAAGTTCCCGTATTCATCAACAGCGGAGCGCCTATCATTAGTGATTTATTGATTATCCGCCTGATTGAAAGCGCTTGCGACAGTTTTGACGCAGTTTGGACTTTCTTGAACAAACGCCGGAAAAGCCCGCTGTTATGCGGTCAAAAATGTCCGATTGCCGGAAAAAAACGCCGACGCCATACTAAGGCTACAAACGTCGATGAGGCGGTTAACGACATCCGGAGGTGAATGTTTATGAAGCAGGTTGCAGTCCCTAAACTTAAACAGACGGCAGCCGATTACCGGCCGAGCGTGCTGCGGAGGCTAATCAAAGATAAATGGTTATACATTTTGCTGATGCCTGGTTTGCTTTACTTTTTGTTGTTCAAATATGTTCCGATGTGGGGCGTGCTGCTCGCCTTCAAAAACTATCAGCCCTATACGGGGTTTTGGAACAGCGAATGGGTAGGAGTGGAGCATTTCCGATTGTTTTTCTCGAACCCGGAGTTTTTTATGCTCTTGCGCAACACGCTGCTCTTATCCTTTTATAATCTTGTCTTTTTCTTTCCGGCGCCGATCATTTTGGCCATCCTGCTGAATGAGATCAGAATTGCTATTTTCAAACGGTCGATCCAGACGCTGATCTACATTCCGCACTTTATCTCAATGGTTATCGTCGCCAGTATGACCTATGTATTCCTGACGACGGCGGGCGGTCCGGTCAACGAGCTGCTCTTTGCTTACACAGGCAAAAAAATCGAGTTTTTGGCCAGTCCCGACTGGTTCAGGCCGCTAATCATCATTCAAACGATTTGGAAGGAATGCGGCTGGGGCACGATTATTTTCCTGGCGGCGCTTGCCGCGGTGGACGTGGAGCAATACGAGGCGGCCATCATGGACGGAGCGAACCGTTGGAAGCAGATGTGGCATATTACGCTGCCTTCCATTAGCAGCACGATCATTATTTTGCTTATTTTGCGGATGGGGAACGTGCTTGAAAACGGTTTTGAGCAAATCTATTTGATGCTGAACCCGCTTAACCGCGAGGTGGCGGAAGTGTTCGATACTTACGTATACATGATGGGGATTACGCAGGGAGCGTTCAGCTACAGTACGGCGGTCGGCTTGTTCAAATCGATCGTTGGCGTCATTCTCGTACTCGGAAGCAACTATTTGGCAAAACGATTCGGACAATCCGGTCTCTACTAAGGGCTGGACGTAAAGAGAAAGGAGAACCAGACTATGGCCAGAACCTACCGGACAGTGTCCGGCACCACGTTTGACGTCATCAATTATATCTTTTTGACAGTATTTGCAATTGCGGCGGTGCTGCCGTTCATTTACGTCATTTCCGGCTCGTTTGCGACGGATGCGGAAATTACGAGACGGGCGGTATTCCTCATACCCGAAACCTTCTCGTTAGCCGCTTATGAGTTTATTTTTTCGACGGATACGATTTTGAAAGGCATCGGCGTATCCATGTACGTTACGGTTTTCGGTACGATCGTTAACCTGTTCTTCACCGTAACGATGGCGTATCCGCTGGCTAGGCGGGGCTTGATGGGACGCAACGTCGTCCTCAATCTGGTCATCTTCTCCATGCTGTTCGGCGGCGGGATGATCCCTACTTATCTCGTTATCCGCGAGCTGAATTTGCTCGATTCTTATTGGGCTCTTATTTTGCCCGGCGCGATCAGCGCTTTCAACCTGATTATCGTAAAAAACTTTTTCCAGGAGCTCCCGCCCGGACTCGAGGAAGCCGCCAGAATCGACGGCTGCTCGGAGCTTGGACTGCTGTGGCGGATCGTGCTGCCGCTTTCGAAGCCGGTGCTTGCTACGTTCACCTTGTTTTATGCAGTAGGCCATTGGAACGATTTTTTCGCAGCGCTTCTCTATATTAACGATCCTGCCAAATGGCCGCTTCAAGTGCTGCTCCGCCAAATCGTGCTGCTGTCGCAAGCGGCGGCCGGCGATTTGAACTCGATGGATCCCAATTTCGTGAAGCCTCCGGACCAATCGATCAAAATGGCGGTTATCGTAGTCGGCACCGTGCCGATCCTGCTCGTCTACCCGTTTCTGCAAAAGCACTTTGCCAAAGGCGTGCTCATCGGCTCGATCAAAGGCTGATCCCGGTAACATTCGTACAGGTCTGCGGAGTGCTTGTCCGCCGGCGGACGATTTTACGATATAATACAAATAACTAAGGGAGGTACTTTCATGAAAGGAAATCGAAACAGAAACAAAAAATGGGCTTCGCTGCTGCTCGTTGGCACACTTACCGCAGGTACTTTGATCGGCTGCTCGCAGCAGGGCACCGGCGGAAACAATGGAAACGCAGGAGCCGCATCCCCTGATGCCACAGCGAATAATGCCGGCGGGAAAACGGAAGGCAAGCTTCCGATCAACATTATGCTGCCGATTTTCAAAACGAATTATCCGAAGGACGACAGCCCGGTTGCCGCGGAGCTGGAGAAAGCAACGAATACGGATATTCATTTCGAATGGGTGCCGAACGCTTCTTATAACGATAAGTTCAATATTACGCTTGCTTCCGGCAAGCTGCCGACGATTATGTACGTTCCCGACGTCAAATCGCCAAGCTTCGTGAACGCAGCGAGGTCCGGAGCGTTCTGGGAAATCGGTCCTTACCTGAAGGACTTCAAAAACTTGAGCGGCGCCAACCCGGTCATCCTGAACAACTCGTCGATCGAAGGCAAAAACTACGGCATTTACCGCGGCCGCGCGCTTGGACGTAACGGCGTATATTTCCGCAAGGACTGGCTGGATAACGTAGGCCTTACGGTGCCGACTACGGTCGATGAATTTTATAATATGCTGAAGGCGTTTAAAGAGAAGGATCCGGACAAAAACGGCAAAAACGACACGTACGGAATGGTGCTTGTCAAATGGACGGGCGGATGGGCCAGCGGCTTCGATACAATCAAGCTGTGGTTCGGAGCGCCGAACAAATGGGGCGATGTCGACGGCCAGCTCGTGCCTGAGCATCTGACGCCGGAATATTTGGAAGCGCTGAAATTTATGAAAAAGCTTTATGACGAGCAGCTGATCAATCAGGACTTCGCGGTCATGGATTCGGCGAAATGGACCGATCCGATCGTAAATAACCAAGCCGGCGTCATTATCGACGTCGTTGACGGAGCTGCGCGCGCCGACGATAAAATCCATGCCGCTCTTGCTGCGGTAGGCAAAGACCAGCCGGACGTTCACTACATGGATGTGTTCGGCGGCGTGAAGGGCGCGGACGGAGAGCTTCATACGCTTCCGACCTCCGGCTTCGCCGGCATGCTCGCCGTACCGAAGTCTGCCGTTAAGACGGAGGACGAGCTGAAGCGGGTGCTTGCGTTCATCGACCAGATTAACGAGCCGGAGCTGCAGACGATGCTGGGCTACGGCCTGGAAGGCAAGCACCATACGCTTGAAGGGGATGCGGTTGTCGTCAGCAAAGATTCGGTTCTGATGGAATCCGAGGTGGAAGGCCTGAACCAGATGCTGACCTTCATTCCGGAGGACCGGGCGAAGAAAGTGAAGCAGACTCCGCTGCGCATCAAGCAAACCGAGCTGCAAAAGGAAAACGAGAAGTATATCGTGACGAACCCGGCCGAGCCGTTCATCTCGAAGGTATACACCGAGAAGGGCGCACAGCTGGATAACATTCTGAACGACGCGCGGATTAAATTTATCGTCGGACAAATCGACGAAGCCGGCTACAAAGCGGCTCTCGAGCTGTGGAAGAGCAGCGGCGGCAACGATCTGATTAAGGAAATGAACGAGCTTTACGCGGCAAGCAAGTAAGCTGCAGCATGCATAAGCAGAGCCCGCCGGACCATGGCGGGACTCTGTTTTTTGCAATTCTAAGAATTTATAAGTTTCACACTCATATCCGCTTAGAATTCTTCGCGAAACGAAGCTTCGCCGCCAAAGGACGGCGAAGTCGTTTACGCTTGGGTTCTATCCTTCGAAATCGGGTAAATGCCAGGAAAAAAGGCTTGTTCATTTGCCGGACGCGTTATATTCTTGGACAATAGAATTGAATGCGGTTACAGTTATATGATATAGGTAAACAAATCCATTTCGAATTCGGTTGGTGAGAATATGCTAAACGCAATGAAGAAGGCAGTGCTGCAGTGGAGAAAAGAAAAGCCGGGCACAAAAGGCAAATTTTATAGAAAAAGCTTGGTTACGCTTCTTATCGTTTCCAGCATTCCCGGATTGATTACGGGGATGCTTGTATACAGCATGGCTGGCGGCAAGCTGGAAAAGGAGCTGCTGCAGCTTCATAAAAGCCAAATCGAGCAGCGGGCGCGCAACATTGATTCGCAGCTGACGAATCTGGAGCTTATGCTTTCCCACTGGGCTTTCGACAGCAAATTCGATTACAGTCTGGGAAATCGCGATTTCAAGAAGGACTTCCCGATCGCCCATGACATTACCAAGACGCTGCTCGTGATGCAGGGCTCCAATACGATGAATAAGGTCGTCGGTCTTTATGTGAAGGGCGGACCTTCGGTCCTGTTCGAGCCGGAATACGGGACGATCGCCTCGCAGGAGGAGCAGGCCGTGTACGAAGGGCTGCTGCAGCCGGGGCAAATGACGTACTGGACCAAGGCGGCGTTCGATCCGAGCCGGCCGCAGGAGAAGGAGCTGACGCTGGTTCATCAAGTTCCGGGAGGCAGCCTCCAACCTTTCGGCGTGCTGTTCATCCGCCTCGACAACGAGCGGGTAGGCGATATGCTGCGTACGATGACCCCGTATGACGGAGGAGAAACCTTCTTTATGCAGGACGGAGGGGCGTTATTCGCTTCGACGAACGGGAAAGGCGCCGATTCGACCTTCACGGCCGATTTACGGGAAAAGATCGCGGGCCGCGAAGCGAATGCAGGCTCGTTTTTCTTCGAGTACGACGGGGTCACCTATACGGTTACGTACGGCAAATTTTCGCGGATTGCAGACAGCTGGACCTACGTGACCGCTTCGCCGATCTCGAGCATAACGGCGCCGGTCGTCTTTATCTCCAAAATTATTTTCGGCGTCAGTCTGAGCGCCCTGCTGGTTGCCGCGCTGCTCGCGTGGTTTGCCTCGCAGCGGATCTATTCGCCGATCGGGCGTCTGATGACGGTGCTGATGGCGGACAAATCGTACGAGGAGGCGAAGGAAGACGAATTCACTCTGATCGAGCGGCAGTGGCATCACTTGAACAGGGAAAGCTCGGAGCTGCATACGAAGCTGACGGAGCAGCTCCCTTACGTGAACGAGAGCTTTCTGCATCAGCTGCTGCAGGGTTATTTGTACGCCTACTCGGAGGAAGAGCTGCTGTCGCGGATGGAGCGCTACAAATGGAAGGTGACCGGGCAGCGGTTTACCGTGCTCTACATGCAGCTGACGGGAATGACCAGTCTCGAAGGCAAATTCAAATACGGCGACGAAGGGCTGGTCACCTTTGCGGCCGTCAATATGATCGAGGAGTTTGCCGGCAAGCATTTCGAGCAAAGCCAAACGATCAATTTCCACGATCTTTCGGCCGGCCTGCTGATCGCGGCTCCCGACGACGGCAGCGGGAATGAGGCGCTTGAAGCGTTCGGCGAGGAGCTGACACTCGCGGTGAATCTGATCCTTAAGATGAAGCTGACGATTGCGGTAGGCGAGCCGACGGCCTCCATATCGCAAATTCCGCTGTCCTTCGAGGAAGCGAAACATGCGGCGAACCAGCGCGAATTCGGCAACGAGAATCAATGGATCGATATCGGGCGGCTTCACTCGGCCGGCGAAGGCGCGGACGAGCCTCAGTATCCGTTTACGCTGGAGCGGGAGCTGCTGCAGGCGCTAAGGACCGGACAGGAATCGACGGCGTACGAGCTGCTTCAGGCTTTCCTGGAGGCGCTGTCCTGCAAGGGGGCGAAAGCGGTCGACGTGCAGCAGGGCATGCTCCATCTGCTTGGCAGCGTGCAGCATGCGATGATGGTGTCCGGCATCCAGCCGACGCGCCTGTTCAAATGCGTCAACATGTACGAGCAGCTGTCGCAAATCCGGGAGCCGGAGCTGATTTTGGTCTGGTTCCGCGAACGCGTTTGCGAGCCGTTCCTGCAGGAGCTTGGCGCACGCTCGGATACGGGAGCGAAGCGCCTGATCGAGCAGGCGATGATTTATTTGCAGCAGCATTATATGAATGACATTTCGCTCGACCATTGCGCGGACCATATCGGGACCAACCCGTTTTATTTGAGCAAAACGTTCAAGCAGGTAACCGGGAAAAACTTCATCGACTATTTGACCGGAATCAGAATGGATAAAGCCAAAGAGCTGCTGCGCGAGTCTACTATGAAAATTAACGACGTGGCCGAGCAGGTCGGCTACCAGCACAGCTATTTCAACCGCATATTCAAAAAGCTGGAGGGGATGACCCCAACCCGCTACCGCGAGCTTAGTCAAGCGGATTAGAGGCCGCGCAATATAGTGCAAAACGGTTAAAAATGTGCAAAGCCCCGGCTTCCGGGGCGCAAAAAAGTCTGGTTGCAGGCAAGCCGGAGCCGCTCTAGGATAAACGTATTCATCACCATGAACTTTACCCTAGAGGAGGCTAATTCATTGACAGTTGAACAATCCGTTATGCTTCGCTGGTTGAAGGAGCCGGCCGCAGAAAAGGCCGGCATAACGTGGGGGATCCCGTGGAAGGAAGGCGAGCTGCTGCGCGGCGAGGAGCTGACCTTGCAGGAAGCGGACAGCGGCGAACCGGTAGCCATGCAGAGCTGGCCGACAGCCTTTTGGCCTGACGGCAGCATCAAATGGTCGGCTCATTCCGCCGTTGCAAATCCTTCTGGCCGGAGCGGCCTGAAGGTTGCGAAGGGGACGGGCGCGCCCGCCCGGCACCAGGTTACCGCCGAGGAAACGGAAACGGCGATTAAGCTGGATACGGGCGTTATGCAGATCGTGATCGGCAAGCGGGGTCAAGAGCTTATTGCGGGCATTTCGCGAGGCGGTTCCCTGCAGTGCAGCGGCGCAAGGCTGATTTCGATTAAAGAAACCCGAAGCCGCCTGACCGGGACGACCGTTACCAAGGAGGAGCCGTTTGCTTGCCGGATCCGTCATGCCGTCATCGAGCAGAGCGGCCCGGTGCGGGCCGTCGTGAAGGTGGAGGGCATGCACCGCCTGGAAAACGGATCGAAGGAATGGCTGCCTTTTTCCCTGCGTATTTATGTTTATGCCGGTTTGGAAACGATCCGCATCGTGCATACGTTTCATTACGACGGCAATCCGAACGAGGATTTCATCAAAGGTCTCGGCATGCAGTTCACGGTGCCGATGAAAGGGCCTCTTTATAATCGGCATGTAAGATTAGCCGGAGACGGCGGCTGGTTCAGCGAGTCTCCGAAGACGCTGCACACGCGCCGGACAAAAGGCAAATACAGAGAGCTGTTCGAGCGCCAGACGCGCGGCGAAAGCGTCCGGTTCGACGAGGAGGAGGACCGGTATTTCCTCGGCCTGCTGGACGATTCGGCCGTATGGGACGATTTCAAGCTGGTCCAGCGTTCGTCGGAGCATTACGGCATTTGGAAGCGTACTCAGCAGGAATGCTGCTGGCTGAAGTCTGCCGAAGGCCGGCGTTCCGGCGGTCTTGCCTATATTGGCGCCGAAGCCGGCGGACTGGTGGCGGGGCTTCGACATTTTTGGCAGAAGCATCCCGCCGGCCTGGAAATTTCCGGTACGTCCGGGTCAGCGGCAGAGCTCACGCTCTGGCTCTGGTCACCGGACGGAGATGCGATGGACCTTCGCCATTACGATACGAAAACCCACGTGGAATCGTCGTACGAGGGCGCGGAGGAGCTGAGGGCGACGCCGTACGGAATCGCGAACACCAGCGAATTGATGATCTGGTGTACGGAGGAGACGCCGGGTCCGGAGCTGCTCCGGGCGATGGAGAGCCAGCTGGCTTCGCCGCCTGCGGTTGCCTGCACGCCGGAATATTTGCATGAAACGAAGGCATTCGGCTTATGGAGCCTGCCGGACCGCAGCACGCCGGAGAAAGCGCTGCTAGAGGAGCGGCTGGACGGGATCGCGGCCTTCTACATGAACGAGGTGGAGCAGCGGAAGTGGTACGGCTTCTGGGATTACGGCGATTTCATGCACAGCTACGACCCGGTCCGGCACGTATGGAATTACGATCTCGGGGGCTGCGCATGGCAAAATACGGAGCTCGTTCCGAATATGTGGCTGTGGGTTATGTTTCTGCGCTCGGGCCGGGAGGATTTGTTCCGGCTGGCCGAGGCGATGACGAGACATACGAGCGAAGTGGACGTGTATCATTTCGGTGAGTACGCAGGGCTCGGATCCAGGCATAATGTCGTCCATTGGGGCTGCGGCTGCAAGGAAGCGCGCATCGCAATGGCCGGCCTGCACCGTTATTACTATTATTTGACGGCCGATGAGCGCACCGGCGATCTGATGGATGCGGTGAAGGACGCCGATTTTTCGACGGTCAATCTTGACCCGATGCGCGCGTATTTCCCGAAGGACGAGCACAAAACCCATATCCGGATCGGTCCGGACTGGGCAGCCTTCAGCTCGAATTGGATGACGAGATGGGAAAGATTCGAGGACGAGGCGTACCGGGATAAAATTTTGACGGGCATCGATTGCGTGAAACAGGCGAATTTCGGCCTCATCTCCGGACCTACGTACGGCTACGATCCGGTTACCGGCGTCCTGACGCCGATGGGTGACGACAATTGGGGCCGGCATTTGGCGATCTGCATGGGAGCCCCGCAGGTCTGGTTCGAGCTGGCGGACATGCTGAAGGATCCGGAATGGGAAAGGCTGATGGCTGACTTCGGTCTGTTCTATTTGCTTCCGCAGGAGGAGAAGGATAAGCTGACCGGCGGCGCGATCAGCCACAGCCGCTTCGAGCACCCGGTGCTGAGCATTGCGATCGTCGCCTTCGGTGCCTTCTACAAGCAGGACGGGAAGGCGGCGAGAGCCGCTTGGGACGTGCTGCTGGAAAACCCGTTCGCCCGCGTCGATCTTCAAAGTGAAGCCAATCGCGTAATGTATGTGGATTCGCTGCAGGAGATCGACTGGATCAATACGAACGAAGCCGCTCAATGGTCGCTAAACACGATCATCAGCCTGGAGCTGATCGAAAATTGGCTGCCGCAAAAGAAGGAGGCGGCCGTGCGATGATTCCTGAGGAATGGAAGCTGCTGTATCATAATGCGCTGAACAAAGAGGATGACGTGAAGGAGTTCAGGCTGGAGGGAGACGCGGCCGTAACCTTTCCGATGGGGAGGCTGCGGCTGGAGAGCACGAGGAATCCGGAGGAAGGCCAGAAGGCGAATTTCGTCTTCTGGTGCCCGTTGGAGTTTCCCGCCGATCTTGCCATCACTTGGGAGTTCAGGCCGATCCGCGAGCCCGGTCTTGCCATTATGTTTTTTGCCGCGAAAGGAGCCGGAGGCGCCGATTTGTTCGACGGCAGCCTGATGCCCAGAACGGGCGAATACGAGCAGTATCATCACGGAGAGATGAATGCTTTGCATTTGTCCTACTACCGGCGGCGCTGGCCGGAGGAGAGGCGGTTTCATACCTGTAATTTGCGCAAAAGCTACGGCTTCCATCTGGTCGCGCAGGGAGCGGATCCGCTCCCGCCGGTTGCGGACTGCACAGGCTTTTACCGGATGAGATTAGTAAAACGCGGCGATAACGTCGAATTTTCGATCAACGAGCTTCCCGTGCTGTCCTGGAAGGACGACGGGATAACGTACGGAAAACCGCTTGGCGCGGGCCGGATCGGCTTCCGGCAGATGGCGCCTTTCATTGCGGAATATGCGAACCTGAACGTATACTCAATCGAATGACATTTGTTATCAAACGGAAGGAGAAGGTAGACGAACATGCCGAAAATATTGCTTTGTTTTCCGGAGGGCAGACATAAAGCGCTTACGCTGAGCTATGACGACGGAACGGTTGCCGACCGCAGGCTGATCGAGCTGTTGGGCCGATCGGGGCTGAAGGGAACTTTCCATCTAAACAGCGGACTGTTCGGCATTCCCGGACGGCTGACGGAGGAGGAAGCCGCCGGACTTTACGAGGGCCATGAAATTTCCGCTCACACGCTGACCCATCCGACGATCGCCAGATGTCCGCGGGAACAGATCGTACACGAGATTATGGAGGACCGGAAAGGGCTGGAGCGGCTGGCAGGCTATACCGTCCGCGGCATGTCTTATCCGAACGGTTCCTTTAACCGTGAAATCAAAGGAATGCTGCCGTCGCTCGGCATCGAGTATTCCCGGGTAGTCGAATCGACGGGAGGTTTCGGCATGCCGGACGATTGGCTGGAATGGAAGCCGACCTGTCACCACAAGGACCGGCTGTTGGAGCGGACGGAAACCTTTCTCGGCCTGCATAAGACGCAATACTTATATTTGATGTACGTATGGGGCCACAGCTACGAATTCGATAACGACAACAATTGGGAGCTGATCGAGCGTTTCTGTGAGCTTGCAGGCGGTCATGACGACATTTGGTACGCAACGAACATCCAGATTTTGGATTATGTAAAAGCTTACGGTCAATTAAAATTTTCAGCGGATATGAGCTTCGTGCAAAATCCGACGGCCGGCAGCATTTGGCTTAGCGT
Source organism: Paenibacillus vietnamensis (assembly GCF_020169515.1). Lineage (GTDB taxonomy): Bacteria > Bacillota > Bacilli > Paenibacillales > Paenibacillaceae > Pristimantibacillus > Pristimantibacillus vietnamensis. Next base: position 357,691 of record NZ_JAHMHW010000001.1, read on the forward strand.
TGACGGACGTATCGTTGAGGTAAAGGGCGGAAGCCGAATCGATCTTGCATAGGAGGATGAAACCGGAATGAAAGTGGAGACGATAGACGCCGTTTTGCTTGAGAAAATCGATATTCGCGCAGCTGGACCCCGCTGCAAAATGCTGCTGGGCGACTTGAACGGGGACGGCCGCATGGAGCTGCTGCTGGTGCAGCCCGATGACCGGAAGGACGTGCGGTATATTCCGCATCAGGTGCAGTGCTTGACCGCATTCGATTTGAGCGGGAACCTGCTCTGGCAGACCGGGACACCCGATCCCGATCCGGGAAGCCACGGCTCGGACTATCCGGCCCAAATCTATGATATTGACGGCGACGGCAAGCTTGAGGCGCTGGCGGTCATGGACGGCAAATTCCAGGTGCTCGACGGGGCGACCGGCGAGCTGAAGAAAGCTTATCCGCTGCCTGATCCGCATGCCCATGACTGCATCATTATCGCTAATTTGACCGGCGGCAGCCGGGCCGGCGATATCATATTGAAGGACAGGTACCATAAGCTTTGGGCGATGGACAACGAATTTAATCTGCTTTGGACGCATGAAGGCAATCCGGGTCATTTCCCATGGGTGTACGATTTTGACGGCGACGGAAAAGACGAGGTCATGGCGGGCTACGACATGCTGGATTCGCAGGGCAAGGTGCTCTGGAGCTGCAAGGATCTGGACGATCACGCCGACTGCATCTGGGTAGGCGATGTGAACGGCGACGGGCGTCCCGAGCTGGTGATCGGCGGCAGCGTAACCGTTATGTACGACGCCGAGGGGCGCGAGCTGTGGCGGTATGAAGGCTCGGTGGAATCCCAGCATATTGCCCTCGGGCGGTTCCGAAAGGAGCTGCCGGGCCTGCAGGTGGCCGGACTGGACCGGCTCGTCCGCGAGGATGACGGCCTCGGCAAGAAGGGCAAGGACGCTTTGTTTTTGCTGGACTCGCAGGGCAAGGAGCTTTGGAAGGAAGACCGCAAGACGGACGGCTGGCTGACGATCATTGAGACGCTGCGCGGCTGGGAGCCGGATGCGCCGGATTACATTTTGGCCTACCGGAGAGGCGGCGGCGTCTATCCGGGCCTTTATGACGGCCATATGAATCAGGTCGTGCGGTTCCCGGCGGAAGGCTATGCAGCGCATGTGGATTTACTGGGCACCGGAACGGAGCAGGTCATCATTTATAGCGACGATACCGTCTCCATCTACGGCAGCGTCCGGCAGTCCTTAGGCGAGGACGCTTCCGGCGGGAAACCGCTTCCGCAGCCGAAGCGCCTGTACAGTTCGACGCTTTATCCGGGCGGAGAGGCGTAAACGGGAGTGGGAAGCTGAGACATGCAGGCATTGAGACGCTGAAGCTTCGGCGTTATTTGAAGAGAGCAGTTACGCTTGTCAGCGCACAAAACCTCATAACACCTTCAAGAAATGGAGCCTTGTCGTAAGATAGGGTGCCAGCCTTGAAGGTGTTTTTGCGTTGAGTAATGGGGAGTGCGAAACATTCTAATTGAGGAATACGTCTTACATAAACAAACCGATACGGGGGGAGTCTCATTGAACAAATTGAAATATATCAGAATTTTCCTATTGGCGGGAACAATTTTGAGCGGCTGCAGTCAATTTGGTCAAGAAAACAGTATATTGACCACTGGAGGAGTTGAAGAAGAAAGATTTAACGAAAACGATGCCATTGCGGTGGTATTAAATTCTCTGGCCAAAGATACCAACGAGTCATCTTCTTTCGTTTTTCCTTCTGAATCCGGAGAAACAAAACAGCTCGAAGCTGCAATAGGCGGCAAAGCCGGAACAACAACAAACGTGGAGTTAACTACGAATGTTGAAAAAAAGGACGAGTCTTTTATCGTCAAGCTAAATAAAGATTGGAATGTAACGGTAGGCAGCAAAGAAGTGGTCAGCTATTGGGAATATAAAGTGGACACCAAAGCAGGAGTAAAGCTTATAAAAAGTGAAGACAACGACAATAGGATCGCGTTAATCAAATAGTTCCATGAGCTTAGTTCCATGTGGAGAGGGTGAAATATTGAGTCGGGTAACTGCAAAAAGAGCAATAATCGTCATGCTTAGTATGGGGATCTGTATACTGTCCTTGAAGTAGAGTTATCCAGCATATATGTAAAGAAAAACGCCGTCGGCTGGTATGTCGCCTCCCGAGGTACTGCTCCATAAAACAAGAAATATAAAAGTCGCTAATTTCTCTTTTTCCAAACCCCTTGCCCATTTATGATGAGTGTAAGGATTAAAGGTTTTGTGCGATCAAGGGCATAGGGAGGAGAAGACACCATTGAAACCTTTCGTACAGCTGCTTCACTTTGGTTATCATCAGGCAATGAGCTGCATCTTTCCGGTTGCGATTTTTGGAACCTTGGCGGTCTCAAGCGCGATCGAGATGCCTTTCATACCTCGTTATGATGCCATTCTGCTTATCTTGCTTGGCGTGCAGTACCTCATGTACCGCAGCGGTTTAGAGACGCTCGACGAAATCAAAGTCATTTGTGTATTTCATTTGATCGGTTTGCTTCTGGAGATATACAAGGTATGGATGGGGTCATGGTCATATCCGGAGCCCGGGTATACGAAGCTGCTCGGGGTTCCGCTCTATAGCGGATTTATGTATGCAAGCGTAGCAAGCTTTATGTGTCAGGTATGGCGGAGACTGCGGATGGATATGACCGGCTGGCCCGGGCTTGCGTCTTCGGCACTGCTTGGCGGGGCGATTTATCTCAATTTTTTCACCCATCATTTTATTCCGGATTTTCGCTGGTGGCTGACGGCGCTTGTATTCATTGTCTTCCGGAAAACCTGGATCATCTATCGGGTAAGGACGAAAACCTATCGTATGCCCTTATCGCTCGCATTTATCATTGTCGGTTTTTTCATTTGGCTGGCGGAAAATATTGCCACGTTTTTTGATGCCTGGAAATACCCGGACCAGCACCAAACCTGGCAGCTCGTCAGCTTCAGCAAGATCAGCTCCTGGTTCTTGCTTGTTATCATCAGCGTCATTATCGTGGCTCAGCTCAAACATGTAAAAGCTGGCCGGACATCGAACAGCACGTTTCACGACTGAGAGTTCACAAAAAACAGAGTCATCAAGGACTTCATTTCCCGCTTTTTGCCTTGGCTGCCGCTTTATACGCCGTCACTTTGTTTTTGCCCGACTTCTTCGACACGTACATCGCTTCGTCGGCTTGCTTGATCAGCTCATGGAGCTCCTTGCTTTCCTTCGTCGTGCTGAAGCCGATGCTGACCGTTACCATCGTTTCCGATTCGATTCTGCGCCGGATCGATTCCGCCGCCGCCGCGGGCTTCACTTTCTCCGTGCCGATGCATGCGACCAGCTCTTCTCCGCCATACCGTCCCGCCGCCCCGTTGCCGCCCGTCTCCTCCTTCAATATGCCGGCTGCCTGCCTGAGAACGGAATCCGCCTTGTGATGCCCATATGTATCGTTCAACAGCTTGAAGTTATCCAAATCGCAAAAAATGACCGCCGCCGATTTGCTCTGACGAAGCAGGCGGGCGGCTCTCAGCTCAAAATGCCTGCGGTTATAAAGGCCGGTCAACCCATCCGCAATCGAGGATTGATAGGTAAGCTGCAAGCGGTCGAGCACCCACTCGAACAGCTGCACGAACAACAAGGCGCAATAGACGACCGGCAGCAGTCTGCCAAGGAGCGTCAGCCAGCCGACGGACTGTGCGAATGCATACGCATCCGCAAGCCGGGCGAGCTCGCCGGCGAAATACACGAGAAGCCCGGCGTAGTAGCTGGTGCCCATGGCCGCTGCTCTTGACCCGAGCATGATCATCAGGATGACGATGACGCCGTACAGATCGGCCGCAGGAAAGCCGAAGCCTGCAGACGCCGCCGAGGGACCTGCCGCGTACCCGATGCCGGCCGCCGCGAACGCCAATAGACCCATCGCAACAAAAGGAGCGGCTTTCAAATGAATGGAGCGGCCGGTATGTAATTTCATGAAAACAAAGTTTATAATGATAAATGAAACGATTTGCAGCAGGTATCGTCCCAAATAGAGCCGAGCGGATGCCGCAGCGCCCGTAACGGCGGACGCAGCTGCCGGCAGCTGCGCCGCAATCATAAGCAATAATGCGAGAATAAGCCATGAATAAAGCTGCTTGCTGCGGTAGCTGGCGTACAGCCTCAGCGACATAAGGAGCATGAGCAGTAAAATGACGGTTTGGGACGCAAGGAACAGCAGCCGGCTGTCCGGTCCCGCGAGCCATTGCGTAAAAGTCATAAAATAACCACCATTATGTAAGATTTGAACCCGCGCTTTACAGAAACATACGTTCTACTATATCATGTTTAACGGTAAACGAATAGATTAGCATTAGGATTTACGTTGAAGGGATGGGACGAATGAACATATTGCAGGCATTATTTTTTCCACCGGAGCAGCCGGGCGGAGTATCGTCGATGGTCCCGTACATTCAGGAAAGATTTTTGAAACTCGGCTGGCAGATGGAACTGTTTTCGCTGCCGAAGCGGGTGAGGGGAAAAGGTCAGGAGCCGGTCGTGTTCGATACCTTCGATCATACGGCCTTTAACGGTAATGCGACGGTCGACAAATATATACAAACCTACCAGGACTACGTCTGGTGGACGAAAATGCGCGTCAAAAAAAATTACGACATTATCCACGCGCATCACCCGATCGCCGCGCTTGTCATGAAGCAGCTGTTTCCCGACACGCCGCTGGCGGTTACGATCCACTCCAGCTATGAGCGGGAGCTTATTTTAAACGGAAAAATCAAGGAAGGCGGTCCGGAGCATCGATTTCTGATGAGCATTTACCGGGAGCTGGAAGTGAAGGCGGATCAGCTGCTGACGGTATCGGAGTCGTTCCGTTCCTATCTGTCGCCGTTCATCGAGCAGCCGGACCTTATCAAGGTTATTCCGAACGGTTTTGACGAAAAGAGATTCAAGCCCATCGCGCACGACAACGCGATTACGCAGCTGATTACAGTATGCAGGCTCGTTCCCGCCAAAGGGTTAGATGTGCTGCTGCATGCCTGTGCCATGTTGAAAAAGCAGGGCCATCCATTCGTGCTGCATATTATAGGGGACGGCCCGATCCGCGAGGAGCTGGAAGCGCTCGCTGTCAGCCTGGACTTATACGATGACATTATTTTTTACGGCTATATGCTGCATCCGGAGGAGTTCATGCCTTTCTTCGACGTTTTCGTCCTTCCTTCGCGCGCCGAAGCGTTCGGCTCCGTATTCGCGGAAGCGGCGCTGTGCTGGCTCGCTCTGGTCGGAACGAATGTCGGGGGCATCGCAGAGCAAATCGACGACGGCGTCAACGGCCTGCTCGTACCGCCCGAGGATCCGGCCGCGCTTGCCGCTGCGCTTGAGAAGCTGGTTACCGATCCGACGTACCGGTACAACCTCGCCAGGTCGGGCTGGGATAAGGCGAAGAAGGTCTATTCGCTTGCGCGCGTCATTTCGCAGCTTAAGAAGGTATATATTCAGATGAAACCGGAGGAATAGCCAAAGGCGTCCATTTATAGAAGACGGGAGGAGATCACGTGGCTGAACCGTTTCGATTCATTCATGCCGCCGATTTGCATCTGGATAGCCCGTTCCGCGGTCTGGCAAGGGCGCCGGAGCGGGTCCGGGAGCAGCTCGCGGAATCGACCTTTGCGGCGCTGCGGCGGCTTACGGAAGCCGCCTTCGATACCGAAGCGGATTTTATCGTGCTGGCGGGGGATTTGTTCGACGCGGCCGACCGGTCGCTTAAGGCGCAGCTGATGCTGGTCCGGGAGTGGGAGCGGCTGCGGGAGCACGGGATCGGGGTGTTCGTCATTCACGGCAATCACGATCCGCTGAGCGGAGCGGGGGCAAAGCTGAAGCTTCCGGACAATGTGCATGTGTTTGGCACTGAGCAAGTGGAATGTCGGCCGGCCTATCGCAGAAGCGGTGAGCTGGCCGCTTTTGTTTACGGCATTTCGTACGGCAGCAGAACCGTGACGGAAAATTTGGCCGCCCGGTACCTCGCCCGGCCCGGCGCGCCGTTTCATATTGCGCTGCTGCACGGCAATGTGGGCGGACATGCGGCGCATGACCCTTACGCGCCCTGCTCGCTGGAAGAGCTTACGCATGGCGGAAAAGGCATGGACTATTGGGCGCTTGGCCATATCCATACGAGGCAGGTTCTCCATGAATATCCGCATGCCGTCTATGCCGGCAATATTCAGGGCCGCCATCCGCGCGAAGCCGGTCCGAAGGGCTGTTATCTGGTCGAGGTGTCGGCGTCCAGAGAAGTCCGGCTGACCTTCAAGCCGCTGGACCAGGTGCGCTGGCTCGAGGCGGAGGTCGGCATCGGGGAGCTGCAGACGGAGCAGGAGCTGTTTGAGCTGCTAGCCGCAGAAGCTGAACGGCTGGCCGCGGAGCATGCCGGCGGCGGGCTGATGCTTCGCTGCCTGCTCACGGGCAGGGGGGCGCTGCATCAGACGTTGTCAAGCCGGACAGTCGTACGTACGCTGCTTGAGCAGCTGCAGGACATCGGACCGGCACATGCGGATTGGGGCTGGATCCATGTCTATGAGCTGGAGGTACGGACGGGGCTGCCGATCCATTGGGCGGAGCTGGAACGGGAGGACAGCTTTTCGGGCGAGCTGTACCGGTTAAGCAAGCGGCTGGAGGCCGATGAAGATCTGTGGCGGTCATTTGCGGAATCGGCGGTTGGTCCGCTTGCGTCTCACGCCAAGCTGGGCAAATACATAGGCCGCGCTCTGGACGAGCTGCCCGGGCGCTGGCTGGAAGAAGCGCGCGAGCTGACGCTTGGACTTGTGCAGGGGACGGAATCGGAGGAACGGGGGTGAGTCATGAAGCTGTATCGAGCGGAAATTGACGGCTTCGGACAGCTGCAGCGGAAGGAGCTTTCTCTGCATGCGCCGGTCGTCGTTGTTTACGGTCCGAATGAAGCGGGCAAAAGTACGGTATTCGGCTTTGTCAGGACAATGCTGTACGGCTTTGCGAAGCGGGGTCAGGCAGCTGACCGGCAGGAGCCGGTCAACGGCGGCCGGCATGGGGGCAGGCTTTTTTTTGAGGCTGCGGACAGGGAAACGTATGTGCTCGAGCGTTATGCAGCGGATAGCTCGGGAAAGCCAAAGCTGCGGCTCCTTGGACCGGGCGGCGCTGACGGGCCGAATGACGTCCGCGTACTGACTCAGGCGGAGTGGGAGCAAAGCTATCTTGGAGGTGTAGGCGAACGCCTGTACCGCCAATTGTTTGCAGTTACGCTTAGCGAGCTGCAAGAAGTAGGCGCTTTGTCCGGCGAGGAGCTGGGCCGTTACTTGTACCAGGCAGGCTGGGAAGGCGGCAGGGCGATCGCCGCCGCGGAGAAGCGGCTGATGCAGGAGATGGACCGGCTGTTCAAGCCGCGCGGGACGAATCAGCAAATGAATCGGCAGCTGCAGTCGCTCGAGCAAATCGAGGCGGCCCTGCGCAAGCGGGCCGATGCCATCTTGTCCTATAACGAATGGATGGAACAGCTGGATGCGGTCGAAGCGGAGCTCACTACGGCGGAAACGGAGCTGCCCGCCGCGGAAGCAAGGCTGCTGCTGCTGAGCAGAGCCTGCGCAGGCCGTTCGCTCTGGCTTCGGAAGCAGGAGCTGCTTGTCGAGCGAGCTGCGGCGGCATATTCCCTTCAGCTGCCCGAAGATGCAGACAAGGCATGGGAGGAGCTGCTTAGGCTGCGCGAAGGGCGCCGTGCCGAGGCTGACGGCATCCGGCGGGAGCTGGGCCGGATTGGCCTACAGCTGCAGGAGATCGAATACGAGGAGGAATTGATCCGTTTGGGAGGCAAGGCGGAAGCGCTGCTGCAATCGTCGGAGCGGATCGGCCTGTTGAAGGAAGAGAGAACGAGGCTCGAGACAGAGCTGCAAGAGCATGACGATGCGATTGCCCGGCTCGCCGGCGCCATCGCTCCGGAATGGACGGAGCGGCGGCTGCGCGAATTGCGGATTACCACGGCCGATCGCGAGTATGTCCGAAGCATGCAGCAGCGGCGGCTCGAGCTGCTCCGCGCGGAGGAGCGGCTGTTTGCGGAGCGGGAAGGGCTGAAGCGGGAGGAGCGCGAAGCCGCTCAAGCGCTTGAGCAGGCGGCTGGAGCGCTCGCCGCGGAGGAAGCCGGACAGCGTGAGCGGGACAGCGGCTCACCGTTTGCGCTGCTGCCGCTGAAGCGGGAAGCGCTGGCGGAGGTGTGGAACGCCGCGGACCACGCGCTCCGCGAGTGGGAGCTCGAGCGCGCGCGCGAGGACGGCGCCGCCGGTGCCGGCCGCAGCGCCGGAGCGGCGGGCCGGAGCGGAGCCGTTGCGCTCTGGGCAGCGTCTGCCGGCGCAGGCGGAGCGGCGGTGGCGCTTGGCGCAGCCGCGCTGAGCGGCGCTTGGGCCGGCGCTTGGGCCGGCGCTTGGGCCGGCGTTGCCGCGCTGGCTATGGCGGGCGCGGCACTCGCCCTTGCCGCGCTGGCGAAGCGGCGCGGCGGCAGCTCCGCACGGGCTGGAAGCCGTGCGGAGGAGGCGCGCGCGGGGCGTTCGCGCGCGCGGCGGGACGGCCGGGGAGCGGCAGCGGACCCCGGCCCGGGGGATGCCGAGCAGCGGGTGCGCCGCGCGCTCGAGGGGCTGCTGCGGGAGCCGGGCATTGCGGCGGACGCGCTGCTGCTTGCGAGGCGCGGGCGGCGCAGCCCGGCCGAGCGTCCCGCTGCCGCGGAGCGGACGCTCGCGCAGCTGCGGGCTGCCGTGGAAGCGCGGCAGGAGTCGCTGCGGCTGATCGAGCGCCACGCGGAGCGGCATGACGAGCTCGCGCGGCGCCGCGACAGGCTGCGCGAGCACGGCGCGGAGCTCGGCATTGCGGCGGCCGCCGCCGAGCGGAACAAGCAAGCCGCCGCGGCCGAATGGGCCGCTTGGCTTGCGAAGCGCATGCTGCCGCCGGAGATGTCGCCGGAAGCGGCGCTCGAAGCGTTCGAGCTTGCCGGGCAGGCGCTGCAGCGGCTGCTCCAATACGACCGGCTGGCGGCCAAGCTCGACGCCGCCGGCAGCCAAATCGCCGCTTTCGCTGCGCAAGCGGCCGAATTATGCGGGCCTCTCGAGGAAGCGCGAAAGCAGCTCGCCGCTGACCCCGTGCTCGCCTTGCGGCTGCTGCTTGCCGAATCCCGGCGCCACGCGGCAGCCGCGGCGGAGGAGCGCGGCTTGCTCGAGCGCCGCGCCGCGCTGCACCTCAGCCTGCAAGCGGCGGAAGCCGCCCTGCAGGAGCTGGGGAACGCTGCCGCCGCAAGGCTGGCGGCAGCGGGCATCGAAAGCGAAGCCGGTTACGAAGCGGCGCTTGCGCACCGGCAGCTGGCGATCCGGCTCGATATCGAGCTGTCCAGGCTGGAGCCGGAATGGACGGCGGGCTTGCCGGACAACCGGATTGCCGAGCTTGAGGAGCTGTGCGCTTCTAAGGAGGAAGCGGAGCTTCAGGCCTTATTCGCGGACGCGGAAGCAGCCGCCAGGAGTCTTGAGCGGAGTAGGCGGGATGCTTTGGAACGCAGGGGAAGCTTAAGGCAATCGGTGGAGCATTTACTGCAGGAGGAGGAGCATCGCCGGCTGCTTGAGCAAAGGGCGATGGCGATATCCGAGCTTGAGGCGGACAGCGAGCGGTATGCGGTGCTGGCGGTCAGCGCCGCGCTGATCCGGGGGACGAAGCGGATCTACGAGGAAGAAAGGCAGCCTGCCGTGCTGCGCAGAGCCTCGCAATATATTTCCCGTCTGACGGAAGGGAAGTACATCCGGGTCGTGTCGACGCCGGGCGAGCCCGGCATCAGGCTTGAGACGGCGGACCGCCGGCTAATTGACAGCAGCGTTCTGAGCCGCGGCACGGCGGAGCTCGTCTACCTGGCGATGCGCTTCGCACTTGCCGAGGAAGCGGCCGGGCCCGTCAAGCTGCCGCTTATGCTCGACGATGTATTCGTCAACTTCGACCGGGGACGGCTTCGTGCGGTGGCCAAGCTGCTGGCGGAGCTTGCCGGGGAGCGGCAGATCATTGTCATGACGTGTCACGGCCACATTCGCGACGAGGTGCTGGAAAGCTGCGCGGATGCGGAGCTGGTAGAGCTGTAAGCCGGATCCGGAGCAGTCTGGGTGCTCTACTCCGGCACGGCTTTTTTGCGGATAATTAAGGCGAGCCAGCCGAAGCTGATGAGTCCGAACAGAGGGTACAGGGTGGAGAGCAGCATGCCGAAGCCGATTTGGCTGGCGAAGTAGCATACGGTGAGAATAAGCAGCACGATAACGCTGCGGTTCCATTTCAGCCGTTCGTGAAGCTGAAGCGTCAAGCCGTAAATATCCGCGATCAGCGTCGTGAAGATTTCGGCGAAAATAATAAAAATATAAATGAACTGCACGCTGTGTCCGAGCTGCTTGGCAATGCCGCCCATCGGGATCGCATACTGCTCAATGCCCGGCATATGCACCGACAGTGCGATATGTCCCGAAAGCAGCATGAAGCCGATTCCGATGCCGCCGATCCAGGAGCCGGCAACGATCGTTTTCCGGTCGCCGATTTCGGAGCCGAGCGGTACGAGCACAGCCTGCGACATCGACAGATTGAAGGCGGTATACAGAAACGGCGAGGCCCAGGCGGCAAATATCGAATGGTCGCTGGGAAGCGTCATGAACTTATCGGCTCCGGGAGTCTGCAGCGTGTTCATGATGATCAGCACGGTGAACAGAAGCATGACCGGAACGACGATCGTATTGACCGTGAGAATCGCCTTCATTCCTTTTCGCAGCAGGAAGTAACAGGCGGTTACGGTAATCAGCAGGCCGGACTGGTAGGAAATGTTCCAGTGCTCATAGAAGATCGTACCCGCGCCGGCCAGCATGACGGCCGTCACGCCGAGCAAAATGACAAGCATAAAGTGGCTGATATACCGGCCGTATTTTTCGCCGAACAGCGCTTTGTTGAGATCCTCGTACGATTTGGCGCGGATATCGCTTGCGATGAGCATCATTTTTGTACCCAGCCAGATGAACAAAACCGTTGCCAGAGCGATCGTAACCGTCCCCCAATAACCGAAGCGCGTAAAAAATTGCAAAATTTCCTGGCCGGTGGCAAAGCCCGCCCCGACTACGGTGCCCATATAGGTCGCCGCAATTTGCAGCACCTTTCCCAAACGCTTCCACATGACTACCTTCCTCCGTTCCAACAGCCTTGTATACTTAGAAGGTATGTCCAAGAGCGGACAGGCATGACTTTTTTCAAAAACTATAGAATCAGCAGCATAGGAGCCGTTTTTATGTCGATGTTCATTACCTCTGCCGTTTTCATAGCAGCGCTGGCGCTTATTTTGTGGAAGCCGAGAGGCCTCCACGAGGCGTTCGTCGCCCTTGCGGGCGCGGCGCTGCTGTTTCTGGCCCGGCTGCTGGAGCCGGAGGATGCCGCCTATATATGGGGATTTGTCTGGAACGCGACTTTCTCCCTCATCGGCATCATGCTTTTTACTTCCTTGCTGGACCAGAACGGCTTTTTCCGCTGGGCGGCGCTCCATCTCGTCAAACGCTTTTACGGCCGGCAAATGATCCTGTTCGTCGGCTTGTCTTTGCTTGCGGCAATCATCACGATTTTTTTCAATAACGACGGTACGATTCTCATTATGGTGCCGATCGTGCTTGAGGCGACGGCGCTGCTGAAGCTGTCGAGGAAGGGGCGGCTTGTCTTTTTGCTGGGCGTCGGTTTCATGGCCGACACGGCGAGCGCGCCGCTTATGATGAGCAATTTGACGAATATATTGACGGCGGATTTTTTCGGCATCGAATTCGGCGAATACGCGTCCAAAATGCTGCTGCCCGGCCTGATTGCGATTGGGGCGACGCTTGCGGTGACGAGCGCTTGTTTCCGGAAGCCGATCAAACGCGAAGAAAGCCGGGAGCTTGACCCGGGATCGTTCCCGGAGCCCGCTTCGGCTGTCCGCAATCGTCGATTATTCTGGTTGTCATGGGTAAATATCGTCCTGATGATGGCCGGTTATATGCTATCTGAACGGGCAGGCATACCGGTCGCTGCCGTCGCTCTATCCTGCGCCGCGATCCAATGGGCTGCTTCCCGGCCGGCAGGGCTTGCTCCGTTCAAGCAAACCGTGCTTCGCGCCCCGTGGCTGATCATCGTATTTGCGCTCTCGATGAATCTGATCGTTTACAGCCTCCATGTTCACGGCGCGACGGCCTGGTTTCCGGCCGTTATCGCTCCGGCATCGGACAAGAGCGAGCTGCTTGGCATCTTCGGCTCCGGAATCGTCTTCTCGCTGCTGTCGGCGGCGGTCAACAATCTGCCCGCGGTATTGATCGCTTCGCTTGCTATCGAGCAGGTGAACGGACCTAGCTACTTGCCCTATGCCAGTCTGCTTGGAGCATCTGTCGGCGCAAAGCTGACGCCGATCGGGTCGCTCGCCACCCTGCTATGGCTCCAATTGGCCAGGCAGGGCGGCGTCGAGCTGAGCTGGCGCGAGTATTCGAAGTACGGCCTGCTGCTTACGTTCCCGATCCTATTGCTGGCGCTGCTCGGCTTATGGCTGCTGGACTGGGCATAGCCGCTGACGGCCATTAAAGCGCCAGCAGCTTGATCGAGACGATGATGTTCTGCTCTGGGTCGAGGTCCAGCTTAAGCAGCGCACCCTTGGCCTTATAGGTGAGCATAAACGAATTCTGCTTGCTTGGCTTTCCGAGCAGCCGCAGGGCGGTCTCCGCTTGGTCGCCGATTCGCAGACCGCTGAGGCCCGGGTAAAGCCCTTCGCCGTACACTTCGACGAACTGCACGGTTTTCGCTGAATTGACGCCGATAGAGAAGCCTTCGTATTCCAGCACCTTGACCATATCCGATCCTTCATCCAGCGTATAGCTGCCGAGCTCCTGACCGAACTGGCTGCCGACCGCGGCATCGCTGTCGCCGATCGCCACGCTCATAAGCTTGGGGCTCGATGAGCTCCAGGCCGCTTTCTCGCTTTCTGTCCGCACAACTGCCTTGGAATCCGGAGTCTTGTTCAAGGCCGTTGCTTTCGCATCCGTGCCGCCGGAAGCATCCGAAGCGTTCGCATGCGGTTCGCCGCCGGCAGGCTTGTCCCCGCCGATCTCCGTGTATGTTTTCTGAGGGCTGTCCGGCTCGGAAGGGCTTTGAACCGTCTTGTCGCTCAAGGAGCTGGAAGGCGGATCCTCGTGAATTGCGGCAGGGCTCTGGCAGCCTGCGAGCAGGATGAATAATGACGAAGCGGCGGTAAGCAGGGCTGATTTGGCCGTTAACTTCTTGGTCGGATACATCGGCGTCGCTCCTTCCGGCAGTTTACGCTTAACTATTTAGTTAGACGTGCAAAAATAGGAAAAAGTTGCTCCCGGCCGTTAAGATTTTGAAAAATTTTCTAACTGCCGGATACGGAAAGAAGAAAATTTGACCAAATGTTTTCATCAATTTGGTTGCACTTTTTGCCTCACCTATGGTACGTTAACGAAAAGGATTTTGGTGGAGGTCATGATTGATGGAGAGCTTAAAACAACGCATTTTGGCGGAAGCATCGGTATTGTCTAGCGACGTGCTGCGAATAGATGCTTTACTGAACCACCAGGTCGATCCGGCCTTGACGATGGAGATGGGCCACGAATTCGCAAAGCGGTTCGCGGAAGAGAAGATTACAAAGGTCATTACGGTCGAGTCCTCCGGCATTCCGGCGGCTTTCGCAACGGCTTACGTGCTTGGTGTACCGCTCGTATTCGCAAGACGCAAGAAGACGCTTATCGCCGATCCTGATGCCTATGTCGAAAGAGTGCCGTCCTTTACGAAAGGCATGGTCACCGATATTATGGTTTCGAAGCAGTTTCTATCCGAGGAAGACCGGGTATTGTTTATTGACGATATCATTGCGAACGGCGACGCGGCGCGCGGGCTGATCAAGATTATACAGCGTTCGGGCGCGCAGCTGGCAGGCTTCGGTATCGTAGTCGAGAAGAGCTTCCAGGCAGGCGGAAGAACGATCAGGGAGCAGGGCATTCGCGTGGAGCCTCTCGTCCGGATTTCTTCACTCGAAAACGGAGAGATTACGTTTGAGTAAGAAGTTCCAGCAGAAATGCTCTTTTCCCATCCGCTAATTTCGCTTATAATGGTACAGTAGTGATCGAAGGGAGGGCACAAGCTATGGGAGAAATGTCCGCGGAGTTTATGTATGCGAAATTAGGTGACGCAAAGGTGCACTTCGAGCGTGCTCTAGATTGCAAACATACCGAATTTGATGATTTGTATCCTTATATGATCGAGCATCCGCAATTTTTTTGGTACAAACGTTATGTAGCTTGGTCTGAGCTGCTGACGATCGTTAAATTGTGCGAAGAGCTGTCAATCGAATGGCGGGAGCAATTCACCGACCGTCAGAGCGAATATATCGGGAAACGCGTCATGTCATCCAGAGTGCTGGACGAGTGGTATGAAACGAACGATGCTAAGGAGCATGCCGGCTAGGCGATATAGAGTAACTTGAACGAAACCTCAATGCTTTGCGCAAGCAAGCATTGGGGTTTTTCTAACCAAACTGGGACAGCGGAAGGGAAGATTAATGGCTTATGGTAAGCGAACAGAAATTGGATGAATACCGGATTAGCGGCGAGAAAATCAGAGTAGTAAGGGATGGCATGGAAGTGAACGATGTCATCGGCATTGTCGTGGCATGGGACGATGCTACGGTTGTCATCCGGCGTCCGAACCGCCGGGTCGTCAAGCTTAGCCGGGATTACTTGTATGTGCCGGCATCGGAGGCGCGGCCGGACCCGCTCGAGCAGGCTTAAGCCGCGACCTCTATACATAGCAAAAACCCCAGCTCATGAGCTGGGGTTAATGAGGTTGGTGCGGTCGAGAGGACTCGAACCTCCACGGCTGTTACACCACTAGAACCTGAATCTAGCGCGTCTGCCAATTCCGCCACGACCGCGTATTTTGCGTGACAACAGAGATTATCTTATCATGAGATTGCAGGACAAGTCAAACATTTTTAAAAACTTTTTTGAAAAGCCGACATTGAACAAAAGGCAGTCAAAACAAAAACTCCAGCTCATGAGCTGGAGTTAATGATGTTGGTGCGGTCGAGAGGACTCGAACCTCCACGGCTATTACACCACTAGAACCTGAATCTAGCGCGTCTGCCAATTCCGCCACGACCGCATTTTGCAATCACGTATGTTATAATATCACGCAGCTTACCGTCATGTCAACGATCTTTTGCGACTGAAAGATTAGCTTTAAGCTGCGGCATATTTTACGTCTTCTTCACAAACAATGAAAGTAAAAAAATGAAGGGGCGTACCGCTATGGACGATCAACGTCAAAAGATTCAACAGCAGAGGAGAAGGGGGAAAACAGTCCGAACGGTCCGTCTAACGGCCATCGCAGCATTTATCTCGGTATTGCTTGCGTGTACGCTCACAGGGACCGGAGCAGCTGCACAAGAGGCGGGGGGGTCTACTGCGCCTCGGGAGCAGCGTTCGATCGCTATCGTGATCGACGATTTCGGCAACGGCATGGACGGTACGGAGGAAATGCTTCAGCTTCCCGTCAAGTTTACGGCGGCGATTATGCCCTTTATGCCGACGACGAAGCAGGATGCCGAGGAGGCCCACAAGCGGGGCCATGACGTGATTGTGCACATGCCCATGGAGCCGAACAAAGGATTGAAGAAGTGGCTCGGGCCGGGTGCGCTGACGACGGATTTGAGCGATGAAGAGGTTCGGCGGCGGGTGGAGGCGGCCATTGACGACGTGCCGTATGCGATCGGCATGAATAACCATATGGGCTCGAAGGTGACGGCCGACGAGCGGATGATGCGGATCGTACTCGGCGTCTGTAAGGAACGCGGACTGTTTTTCCTCGACAGCCGGACGACCTACAAGACCGTTGTGCCTAAAGTCGCCGCGGAGCTTCAAGTTCCGATTGTTTCGAACGATGTGTTTTTGGACGACGTTTATTCCGTTCAGCATATTTCGGGGCAAATCGAGGTGCTTCGCAAGCATCTGGAATCGCACGAAAGCTGCGTCACTATCGGCCATGTAGGACCACCGGGCAAAAAGACGGCCTCCGTGCTCCGGCAATCCATACCGGTCATGCAGCAAAATGCCCGGTTCGTGAAGCTTACTCACATGATTCCGGGGCTAATGAACGATCCATTTATACTGCCGAATTCCTGAGGCGACTGCCATGGCGATCTGCTGCTGCTTGTGCGGATCGGTCAGCATGGAGAGGTCGCGGCTGTTGCTGATAAAGCCCATTTCGACAATGACCGAAGGCTGCTTGACGCGTTTCAGCAAATAATACGGTTTTCCTTCCTTCGGCAGGTAAGCCGTATTCTGCTGCCTGTTAAGCGTATCCTGGATGCAGAAGGCAAGCAGCGCGCTTTCGCCCTGCTTTTGATGAAGGACGATTGGGCCGTGGGTAGACCTGTTTTTGGACCAGTTGACATGAAGACTGACGAGCAGCTCGCTTTCGATTTCTTCCGTCAGCTGGCGGCGCTGAGACAAATCCTTGCGGTGTCTCGAGCTCGACGCATGCCACCGGTTGTCCTCGCTTAGTGCGTAATCGCCGGTACGGTTCAAAACGGCGGGGATTCCTTGGCTTTTGAGCAGCAAATACAGCTTTTTGGCTATGGCAAGATTAATATCCTTTTCAAGAATTTGGCCTGCGGATGCTCCGCCGTCAACGCCACCGTGGCCGACGTCGATAATGACGGCTGTCGATGGTAAAGCCCAATTCTGATCGGAATCGGAATTTGCGGGAAGCTGCGGCCGCTCGGCGCTTGCGCCTGCCGAACCGGCGTTTATTAAGGTCAAAGCCGAAAGGGCCATGAAGATTTTACGAAGCATCATGACATTTCCTCCACATCCTCAAGAGATAACGTTAGCGTGGCTTATTGGAGGAAAACTCATGCATGTTTACGGATGGGAGCGGGCGGGCAAACTGATAGCATCATCAAAGCGGGAGAGGTGATGAGGATGGCTAAAGGCGGAGACGAATACGTGAAATATGTGGCGGAGCAGTTTATCGCATATATGGAAACTTCCAAGGAAGACCGCAGGCAGCTCAAAACGTCAGCCAAGGCACGAAGAGAGCCTTGGCTGACGAGATGGTTCGGCTACGGTCCGATGAGCCTGCTGCTCTGGTGGCGCGGTATGACCGGACGTCACCGGTAGAAGCGGCCAAGCTCCAGAAGCAGCAGAAGAGGGACATAGCGGCGGCTTGTGCCGGCATCATCGGTTTCAAGCGCTACGTACAAATGGCCGCTGTCCCACTTGGAATATCCGACGACTGACCAGACGTACAGCATTTGACCTTCGAACAGCTCTGCGGTGTAGCGGAGCTGTTCTTTATTATTTAAAGTATTAAAAAGTCCCCAATAGGATTTTGTGCTTAGCGGCATCGGCGCTTTGGTGAGCCACGGAAGTTTGCCGAACGGATCGATGGAAGCGAGAGAGACGGACTTAAGCAGCTTTGCCGACGAAGGGGCCTGTTTTTTCTCATTCACGATCAGCTTCATGGACGAGGCGATTTGCCAATCTTTGTCCCGTACCGGGAGCAGTTCACCGCTTGCGGCGTCAGCGTAGTTTTCTTGATCCCCGTCATTAATTTTCCAGGCGGCCAAAAGCGGATGAACGTAAAGAGATTCGACGCCGTTCGAGGGCTGCATAAGCTCGAGCCTCTTTATGGCTGTTGATAAAGTATGCTGATCGAAGAAAGGGTGGCTTCCCGTTCCGTACTCCCCGAGCTGATAACCTCCGGTTTCCACAGCATTGATGACGAGATAACCAACCGTTTCCCGGTTTTGCTTCACGAGCACCAGCCAGCTGTGCGTGCCGGGTCCGATCGGCGAAACCTGAAGCGTCGCATTTTTCCAGCGTTCAAAATGCGGCTGTCCCGACAGCTCGTCCACAAAATGCCGGGCTTGCTCCTCGACAGACTGGTAATCGGTGCTTGGGCTGCCTGCTTCCGTCGTTGCCGCGGCCTGCTGCTGCAAGCCTCCGGAATACAGTGCAATCGCGGTTAATACGCAGGCTGCCGTCAATTTAATGAATGGTTTTCGCATCTTTGATCACCTCGTGCTTATTGTAGCGGACAAGCCGTACGAAGACTGTTGCAACCTGTCAGGCAAGGGCGGCCGTATGACCGCCTTTTTTTGACGTAACGATGCGGATCTCGTCTAAATAACGTCAATCGATGCCTTCGAGGTGGAAGATTCCGCAGTTAATGGCGGATACGGTGACCCGCGGCTCATATTGCCACCGGATTTCGGCTTGACGCTGCGTGAACTGCTCTTCGACCGCAGATTTGTTTTCATCCAGCGCATTTTGAAGCAGCGGCTCGTAGTAGCCATTGATGCGCTCAAGCTCCTCCTCCAGCCGCGCAGTGGCGTCAGCGGCCCAGCTGTAATCGTAGCTGCGGAGCTTTTTCTCCAGAGTCTGCTCGGCGATCGTTAGCGCTTTGTTGAAGGATATGCCGTTTTTCGTAATATGCACATTGGCGGGAAGACGAGGCGAGAGCTTCATCGTCAGGAGCCGCTCATGGAAATGCTCCAGGCAGGTGCCTGTTGCCAAAGAAATTCCGAAGCTATGAATTTCCTCGCGCTTGCGGTCGCATGCGAACTCGACCCTCAAATTGACTCCGAGCCAAGCGGTGTAGGGTGTCGAGCTGAACGGGTTGCTGCTCCGTTTGTCCGGCTCCTGAAACAAGTAAACGAAGCTGCCTTTTGCCTTCGCGGCATCGAATACCTGATCCAGCTTCCGGGCTCCGAAATACAGGTCCTCTCGCGGAATGCGCGCCGGAGCGGCGAGACTGCCGTGAACAAAGCCGAGCGAGCGGCCCAGAGCCGCATTTGCTGCAGCTTCCGGCGAACCTGCAGCTTCGGCTCCTTGCTCTGCCGGCGGAGTGGCTGTGGCTTCAAGTGCCGCATCGTATTTTTGCTTGTCCGTCACGAATAGGAAAGTCATCGTCTCCGGCTCGGCGTTCACGCGGTCGACAAAGCTCCAATAATAGGGGCGATTAGTCAGCTCGCGGTCGGCATGGGGAGACAATTTTACCGTAAAATGGGCGGGCGATTTCTCTAAAATTTGGCATTCCGTAGCATCCAGATACCGGTTTATAAATTTGTGAACCTGCTTCTCGTTCAAGGTCTCACCTCCACGGATTCTCCTAACGAATCCAGCTTCACGAGCAAATCCGGCGCTGCTGCATAAGCGCTGCTGCCCGTCTGCACCTCGTCTCTTATGCGGCTTAACGAAGAGCCCAGCTCGCTCAGCTTTTCCTTCAAGGCGTCATCGTTGCCTGCCTCGATCAGCACTCTTGCCAGCTTCTGCTCGAGCGTGCCTTCCCCGTTCTCAAAGCGCTCCAAAATATGATCCAGCTCTCCGATAACGAGCTCAAACAAATTGATTTTTTCGTGAAGCAAATTGACGATATGCTCCTCGATCGTGCCGAGCGTGCACAAATTGTAAATTTTTACGTCCTCCGTTTGTCCAAGCCTGTGAACGCGTCCGATCCGCTGCTCGACCCTCATCGGATTCCACGGCAGGTCGAAGTTGATCATATGGTGGCAAAATTGAAGATTAATGCCTTCGCCGCCGGCTTCCGTCGCGATAAGCACTTGAGCCCGTCCGCGGAACAGATCCATCATCCAGTCCTTCTTGCCACGGTTCATCCCGCCGCGGTAAGGAACGGCGACCATATTTTGCGCCCGGAAAAACTGCAGCAAATACTCCTGGGTCGCCCGGTATTCCGTGAAAATAATAACCTTTTCGCCGAATTCCTTCACGAGCTCCATCGCTTTTTCGGCCTTCGTGTTTGCCTTGATGTTTTTGATCTTGTCGACAAGCTCCCAAATTTTCGGGCGGAGCGGCGAATCCTCTGCAGTCTTCTTGAACAGGTTCACCAGCGTCAGGAAAACCGCGTCCCGGCTGCTGCACACCTCGCGCTGAAGGGTAACGAGGGAGAGCATGCTGCTCATATCTCCGCCGCTTTCGTCATACCGTTCCCGGACGAAGCCGGTAACCGCGTCGTACAGCGCCTTTTCATCCGCCGATAATTCGATGGGGATGTTCTTCACGAACCGTTTCGTGAAGTGGATGCCGCCGTCCCCGCGCCGGTTGCGGATCATAACCGTGGACAGCGCCTCTTGCAGCTGATCCTCGTTTTTCGGAAGCCGTTTGTCGACGACGAAATTAGCCGCAAATTCGCTTTGTCCGCCGAGCTGGCCGGGCTTGAGCAGGGTGATCAGGTTATACAGCTCGTCGAGATCGTTTTGAATAGGCGTTGCGGTAAGCAGCAAACAATATTTTTTGCGAAGCTGGTTGGCGAACTGGTAATTTGTCGTTTTTTTGTTTTTCAGCTTATGCGCTTCGTCGATAATGATCAGATCGTAATCGGTGCCGAGCACAATGTCCCGGTGGGGCTCGCGTTTGGCGGTATCGATCGAAGCCACGACGACGTCGTAGCCCCACGTATGCTCTTTTTTCTGCGCAACGGCGGCGATACCGAATTTCTGATTCAGCTCGCGCACCCATTGAAGGACAAGCGAGGCCGGCACGAGAATAAGAATCCGCTTCGCAAGGCCGCGCACGATATATTCTTTAAGGATTAACCCGGCTTCTATCGTTTTGCCGAGACCGACCTCGTCTGCAAGAATGGCGCGTCCGCCCATTTCATGAACGACCTTGCGCGCTGTGCTGATCTGGTGGGGCATCGGCTCGAACGACGGCAGTGAGCGCAGGCTCAGCAGCTGCTCGAAGCTTTCAATCCGTTTGGCCTGCTCGGCTTCCATCGTAAGCTGGTATAAGGTCCAGTCATCCCACGGCCCTCCGCGGGTTAACCGGTTTTGAAGCTCTTCGAACCAAGTACGGTCGCATTGCAGATCGACCAGCGAATGCAGCTTGCGAGTGAAGATGGCGGAGCCGCTCTCGTTGGAGGCGGTCTGAGAAGTCGGAGAGTTAAACATCAGCTGTGCAGCTCCTTCCGCGGTAAAGGATAATTTGTAATAAGTATTGCCCTTTCTTTCAAGATTAATAAGAACAGGCCTAAAAAAGAGATTGAACCAGAATGGATGGGAGAAACGGAGAATGGGTGGATAAAGGTGGAAATTATGGCCTGTCAAGCAGATGTTTATCAATATATTGTGTAGTATAATGGAAGTCAGACACAATATATTGAAATTTATCGATTGACGTGTAAACTTCATTTAACGAACAGATGAGGGGGAGGAGCGGCGATGGCGACGTTACGCGGCAAAGGACTGGAAGGGCTCAGCGAAAAAATCTTTTTGGACCGGTATGCTTGGAAAAACGCGGATTCGAATGCGGCAAAGGTCGGCGACATCGTGCTTGTTCTGACGAAGGACGATCCGAAATTTCCTGCGAAGGAAGTCGGAGAGGTGATCGAGCGCAGCGGAAGCTCGGTAAAGGTACGTCTGCGCAGCGGCGACATCGTGGAATCGAGCGTGGAAAAGCTGACGCTCACCATCGAGAAGACGCCTCAGGAGATGTGGGCACGGCTGGCCGCGGCGATGGCTTCGGTCGAGAAGGACCCGCAGAAACGGCTGGAGTGGGAACGAAACTTCCAATATATACTGGATGATTGGAAGCTGGTGCCTGGCGGCAGAATTGCGGCAGGCGCGGGTGCAAGCGAGGAGCTGACGCTGTTCAACTGCTATGTCGTCCCGTCGCCGAAAGACAGCCGCGGCGGTATTATGCAGACATTAACGGAAATGACGGAAATTATGGCCCGCGGCGGTGGCGTCGGCATGAATCTCTCATCCCTCAGACCAAAGCGGTCGATCGTCGCCGGCGTTAACGGCACCTCGAGCGGTTCCGTCTCCTGGGGAGGGCTGTTCAGTTATACGACGGGGTTGATTGAGCAGGGTGGAAGCCGAAGAGGCGCTTTAATGATGATGATGAACGACTGGCATCCCGACGTCCAGGAGTTTATCACTGTCAAGCAAACGATGGGCCAGGTGACTAACGCCAATCTGTCTGTTTGCGTCAGCAACGCCTTCATGCATGCGGTGAAGGAGGATCTCGATTGGGAGCTGGTTTTCCCGGATACGAAGGAAGACGGCTATGACGATCTATGGACCGGGGACTTGGAGGCATGGAAGCGGCTCGGCAAAAAAGTAGTGTTATATAAAACCGTCCGCGCACGAGACATGTGGCATACGATCATTGAATCGGCCTGGAAATCGGCGGAGCCCGGCGTCGTGTTTATGGAATATTACAACCAAATGTCGAACAGCTGGTATTTTAATCCGATAATTAGTACTAATCCTTGCGGCGAACAAGGATTACCGGCATGGGGTGTTTGCAACCTGTCTGCCCTTAATTTATCGAAGTTTTACGACGAGGAGAAGCATGATGTTGCTTGGAATGAGCTGGCCAAGGTCACGCGGTGGTCGGTTCGCTTTCTGGACAATGTCATCGACAAAACGCCGTACCATTTTGAAGAAAATGAACGAAATCAGAAGCGTGAGCGGCGGATCGGCCTGGGTACAATGGGGCTTGCGGAGCTGATGATCAAGCTGGGCATCCGATACGGTAGCCCGGAATCGTTAAGGTTTCTGGATAAGCTGTACAGCTTAATCGCGCGCGAGGCTTATCTGGCTTCTAGCGAAATCGCGGCGGAGAAGGGGTCTTTCGAGGCGTTTGACGCCGAGCTGTACGTGAAAAGCGGCTTCATGCAGCATATGATCGATGCTTTTCCCGAAATCGGAGAAGCGGTTGCGGTTGGCGGCATGCGTAATGTGACGGTGCTGACCCAGGCCCCGACAGGCAGCACGGGTACGATGGTTGGCACCTCGACCGGAATCGAGCCCTATTTTGCGTTCGAATATTTCCGCCAAAGCCGTCTAGGCTTCGACCGGCAGTTTGTGCCTATTGCGCAGCAATGGAAGGATGCTCATCCGGGTGAGGAGCTTCCCGATTATTTTGTTACGGCCATGAGCTTATCTGCGGAGGATCATATCCGGGTGCAGGCAGCCATCCAGCACTGGGTCGACAGCTCGATTTCGAAGACGGCGAATGCGCCGGCCGATTTTACGGTGGAGGACACGAAGCGTTTGTATGAGCTGGCTTTTGAGCTTGGCTGCAAAGGCGTGACGATCTACAGAGACGGAAGCCGCGATGTGCAGGTGCTGTCCACTTCCGGGGAAGAGAGCAGGGAAGACCGGGCAGGTGCGGATACCGATGTTTCATCTGCCCTGCATGACGAGCGCCTATTTGATGAGAATTTGGTGGAAGGGGCCGTACTGGACGCATTGCCCGACCAAGTGGTCGACAAGAAGTACAAGCGCAGGCCTCAGGTGCTCCGCGGCGCAACCTATAAGGTTAATACACCTTTCGGCATGGCTTATATTACGATCAACGATTTGAACGGAACGCCTGCCGAGATTTTCCTCAATGTGGGCAAAGCAGGCTCGGACGTTTTCGCGATGGCTGAAGCGTTAGGCCGAGTGTGCTCACTGTTTCTCCGGTATGGCGAACACGGTCATAAGGCACAGCTGTTGATCAAGCATTTGAAGGGGATCGGCGGCTCGGGCGCAATCGGCTTTGGAGTAAACCGCGTGGAGTCGATCGCCGATGCGGTAGCGAAGTCGTTGGAAATGCATCTGGAGCAGCACTCCGAACATGCGGCCGGAATGGAAGCAGCTATAAAGGAAGAAACTTATTTTGCGGAAGAAAAGGCTGCAACTCATGCAATAGTGAAGCCGCATCGCGAAGCTGCTGTGACATCACGGGATCTATGCCCATCATGCGGCTCGGCTTCGCTGATCAATCTCGAGGGCTGCAAGCAGTGTATTAATTGCGGGTATAGCAAGTGTAATTGAGCGGTTCGGTTCGGTTAAAAAAACGGTAATTTGCATTGTTTTTAAACACATCTAACTTTAAAAACCCAGCTACCTTCACAAGAGAAGATTAGCTGGGTTTTTTAATTATTTTTGCTGAATTAGATTATTCAACATATTCTTAGGAACTTTGCTCCGGTGTAAAAAACGTTGGAGCGTAATCTACATTTTTTATCCATATCTGCTCCTGACCATTTAAAGCATTTTTTACCCATACATCCCCTTTAGCTTGCTCTGCCTTTCGAAACCAAGTAAGGTAAGGTCCAACAACTTGAGGATCTTCGTCACGTTCATTTTTCCCAGGAAACGAGATTTGTTTTTGCTCTCCTGTTCTTATGTTTATAGCGTAAAGTGATGTGAACATAGTTGGTACAGGTCCTTCTTTCCACTCCTTGTTCTCTTTCGCACGAGCCACAATTACCAAGTCATTAGAGAACCATTCCAGATCAAGGTCTACAAATCCTTTAGGTGTGTATTCTTTTTGCTGTTTAAATGCTGGTATTTCGGCTATCGTCATTTTCTTGTTTTCAACAAAAAATCTTCCTTCTCCTGAAATATAAGCCAATTGATTGGCAGAAGGAGCCCACTTAAACCAGTCTTTAAACCCTAACATTTTTCCGACTGCTTTAAATTGTTTTCCTTGTGATGATAAAACACTTAATGTATTACTGTCCATGGACCAAGACGCTGTAGGAATAACTAAAAAGCTAACCCGCTTCCCATCAGAACTCCACTTAAAATAATCGGCATCAATCCCAAACAAGTCAGGTTCTTTCGTTTGAATCGTATAAAAAGGCTTTATTTTATCTGTAGCAAGATTTGCATCTACAGGTATTCTATAAAGTGGAATTGGACTCCATCCAGTAGGAAGTAAGTTGGATTGTGAGGAAACAATAAATTCTTTCCCGTTCGGAAACCATTCAAAACCACTAACGCCTAATGAGACATTTTCAAAGCCTTGCGGCCGGTCATTCTTTGTTTTTGTCACATTTAATATACCTTGATCCGTGTAGGCCAACTGATTTTTGTTAGAGGACCATTTAAAGTCAGATGTCGCGACCCTTAAGTAAGGCTGGTAGCTTTCTTTTTCCTTTGTATCATAAATGAACAAATCCGATTTTTCTCCCTTTTCATCACCATCAATATATCCAATGAAACGACCGTCATATGACCATTTCGGAGAATACACATATCGGTCTTTGGTGAGTTGTATTTCTTGACTACCCTTTTTGAGCCACAATTGATGATCACGGATAAATACAGCTGTTAGCGGGGTTTCTGCACTTGCTATCGACGAAAAATTAAAACAGATGAGTGCAAGTAGTAGTAAAATCCGAATTCTCACGTCAATCCCTCCTGCATCGAAGATTTACCAAATCATATTTTTCCCAAGTTAATAACAACTATCCTCTTAAGTTTATAGCGAGGAATAATAGTAAAGGACAAGATGGGGCCAATGCCCGACTCCAATAATTTCCTTTTATGTTAATATAGTTGGGTTAACTTATTCGATTAATGGGTGTGTCAGTTTAACGGCTATCACCCAAAAATAAATGATGCAAGCATGTTGGACTTAAAAAATCTTATGGGGCAGATTCAAGAATAAACACATCGTATGCTCGCAAATCGCATGAATGTTTAGTTGTTCACTTGAGGGAATCATCACGGTAATAACAGCGCTAAAGAGATAAATTCTACGATGAGGTGAATAGGGTGAACGATGATGATGAAACGAATCAGATTACGGACCGGAACGGGAATATGCTGGCGAGGGATTCGATCGCTTATAACATCGCGGTTAATCCCCAGGCGATTCATGATGCCGAAATTGAGGATGAAGTGGTTAACGGCCTTAATGAAATTTTGGATAAGCCAGGCGAATATTTAGAGCAGGTCGTGTCCGACCAGGAAAACGGTACTATCCGACGCAGCGTATTTACTTAATTACGGAGCCGAAGGATAAGCTGGTTATACCGGACTTGACCGGCGTCTCGCTAAGAGATGCGCTCGGATCGCGTCATTAATCGGTATACGTCTTATTCCGGAGGGACAAAGTTTTGTCGTTACCCAGAAGGAAAAACCTTAAACAATGTGAAAGTTCTGAAGGTCGTTCTCGCTCCGCCATCCGATACTGCTACAGAGTAGGATCAATCCTTAAGCAGCGCCGGGTGGTTGTCTCATTGAGGTGGTTAAATAGTATAGCTCGTTCAATAACACGAAAGGGATGTTTTTTTTGAGTAGAATTATAAGGGCATTTTTATGGATTGTTTTCATTATTTACTGTCTGGTTCTTGTTAAGTATTTAGTTCTTGATCGTCTTCATTTCATAAGTTTTTCAGAGAGATATTATAATTTTTACCCATTAAAATCAATTAGTACATATTTTATTCGAAGAGAACATTATAATTTCAATATCTTATTTGAGAATTTGTTTGGGAATCTAATAATGCTTGTTCCATTTAGGAATTTTTCTGCCAATGATGTTTAAAAAATATAGAAAAGCGATTAATTTTTTTATTTTTATACTCATTGTTGATTTATCCATCGAGATTCTTCAGGTCACTATAAAGTTAGGGACTTTTGATGTTGATGATCTTATTTTGAATTGTACTGGTGCAATGATTGCTTATGGGATTATTCGATTACTATTGCGTATTCCATTTATCAACAAATTATTAGAAACAACTAAAAGGGACTATCTGAAACGGAACATGATTTAATTAGTGCAGTAGGTGAGGATGGTACTATGGGGATGTACTAGATTTACAGGGTGAGAAGCCCAAGACACCCGATGAAGCTATAGCAATACAAATCTGTAGGCCTCCAGGTGGTTACGATATTCCGTTGTATGCATTGATGGTGAAACCGTAATTGGTGTGTTTCATGTTGGATGAAAGTAATAAAAAGTATGTTCAAGTGTTCGCTAACGGGCACATTAGTTGAGTTAAACAGCGGCAGTCTAGGCGTTATATTTCGTCCAAGGCTGTCGCTGATTCTTTTGATAGGGTTATTCTAATGCTCTTCTGTAGCATGTATATTTATGGAAACTTTTTAAGCGAATATGCCGTCTATGTTAACGCATGGAAGCTGTCATCCGACAGTGTTCCCAATCAGATTAGAGCGGGGGCGAAATAATGCAGAAAAAAACGGGCAAATGGAGAAAAGGGGTTCTAGCCGCAGGGTGGTCGTCGCGTTCGGGGTAGGAGCAGCTTGGCTTCTGCAAGGAGACTTGGACTACCGTACGACCGCAGACGGAGAAACCAAACGAAGCCTGACGGCGGAAGCTTCCGCGGAACCGAGTCCGTCAGCCGCGACCAGTCCGGTCAGCCGAACGCCGGACGGAAGGTTTGCGTTATTCGCTGCTTCCGAGCAAGGGTGGCAATCGGTGTTTACGATCAAACGGGAGGACGGAACCCGCCAAACCTACGACTGGCCTTACGCACGCGAATGGGGAAAGGCGCCTCCGGCGTTGAAGTACAGCGATCTGAACAACGGTGGGATAGATGAGCTAGTTGTCCATTGGACCGGCATCGCGTCGGATGGCGATCGGATCGAGAAACTTCGCGTGATCGACGCCTGCAAGATTGGGATGACGAGAAGGATTTGAAGCAGCTGCTTGGCAAGCCCAAATCAGAGAAGGTCGAGCAGCTCGGCTGGGATGCGGGAACTTTTCAAGGGATGTATGTGAAGACGCTGGCCTACGACGGAATGGAGATGACCATGTATTCTCCCAAGGGCGATCGGTTCTATGTAGTCAATATGCGAGTCACCGGTCCCGCATATCCGACGTCATTGGGTAATCGAGTGGGCGACCCGGCTTCGCGCGTGCTGAAGAAATTTGCAACTATTGCCAAGGACGGACGTGAGCCTCCCGATAGTTTTGCGTATGCGGTTAATGACTATATGTACATTGATCTTTATTTTGTTATCAAAGAAGGCATTGTAAGCGAGCGGTACTATGAATATTTAATTGATTGAAAGATAGAACGCAAGCGAGAATCCGAAATTCTATGGATTTTCCACAGTCATTTATTGCATGTATCACTTAATGTGAGTTACCCTGGGGATTATTATCAAACTGCAGCACAAGATGAAGGTCACAAATTTGCTGTAAAAGAACCGAGGATATTTCTCAAGCAATGCCAATCCATTTTCCGTCAGGGTGATATGTACACTGCGGGCATCAGCGGGATTTGGACGCCGAACAATCAAGCCGCTCTTCTCGCAACGGGTCACAAGTCCAACACATGCATGATGGGTGACCTGCAGCCGTTCGGCCAATTCCGAAACGGTAGCGTAATCGCGTCCTGGAAAGCCTTGAATAGAGTGCACCAATCGCTTCTGTGCTGTTTGTCATTGAACTGCTCGCGTTTGAGATGAGACCCCGTAGCGGTATGCCAATCGCGCTGGCTAGCGGGGTAGCTGCTTTTATTCGGATGAACGTCCTCGGGACAGGAGCGATATTTCCATCCGATGCTGCACTTGTCATGAATGCGGAAGGGATGGGTATCTGCCTTCTATTCGCAATAGTGGGCCCTGCAGTTGCCTACATTTTAACAAAATTGATATACGGATCGGAAGATCTTTTCTCCAAATTGCCTCTTCATTGGATGTATTGGCCTGCAATTGGAGGGATTGTGGTCGGGATCGGAGGATTTGTTGTCCCACAGGTCCTAGGGGTAGGTTACAATACGATCCAAGGATTGATGGTCGGCCAAATTGCCCTGTCATTGGCTCTGAAAATACTGATTGTTAAAACAATCATATGGGCCATCTCACTTGGTTCCGGTACATCGGGAGGCATCCTTGCTCCGGTATTAATAATAGGCGGGACCCTTGGAGAAATCATGGGAATTTTCATTCATGCTCCTAGTCCGGCGGCTTGGTCGATTCTGGGGATGGCATCCGTCTTCGCGGCGGTTACTCGTTCGCCGTTTACGGCGATTCTGTTCTTGGCGGAGCTAACGCATGATATGAGTATGCTGCTCCCGCTCACAATATCTTGCACGCTAGCTTCCGGGATGTCGGCGCTCATTCTTCCAAGGTCGATACTGACGGAAAAGATTGCACGTCGTAATAAGCTTGTCTCTCGGGATTACAGCATCGATCCGTTGGAGCTGTGCGTTTTGCATGATCTTACGTTTGAACAACCGGCTATTGTTCAAGTAGATGCAAGGATGTCAGAAATTGTGGATCGGCTGGCGGAAGAGGAGAACCCGGTATATAAAACGGGCTTGTTCATCGTCACAAAAGAGGAGCGCTTAACAGGTTCAGCATAATAGGGCAGCTAATCCGCGAGTTGGTGACCATTGCTTCGATACGAGGTTAAATAATAAAATCTGAAGATTATCCATATCGTCCAATTTTACGAGGATCTCGGTCATCTAACACGACAAATGATGTTGACTGACCAAGTAACGTCTAGGCGGATAACGCATACACTAACTCATAATATTGAGAAAGTAAGGAGTGAGACGCAAATGGCTTGTGTTATTGGTTTTGTCAAAATCATTCGTGCAGGTACTAGTTCGATCATTCAATTTGGAGATGCCGTTTAAGTGTCGCCTTCAAGCAGTTCCAGATCGTACGCCTTTTCGTTAACTCTGCATCCCTGGGCGCATCATTCACAAATATTTGCACAATCGTAAAGAAGTTCGATCCGGGTTCTTCACTCCCTTTAAAGTATTCTTAAATAGTATATTCAGTGTGTGAATGTCCCGTTCATTCAAAGGGAACCTTCCACTGGCACAGATAAAAACTACGCAAAAAATCGTGTATGACCGACCCGGGTAAATCAAACGGTGATTGATACCGATACCCTTCGTAACGAAAATGTGAAGGGTACACATTGAGGCATCGGCGGTAATAGTATGTCGCCGACCCGGAAGGGATCGGATCGTCAGATTGCATACCATAAAGGACGGTGTACGATGTATTTCAAAGAACCTTTGAGTGTAGTTAATGTGGCAAATTCCCTCGTTAAAGCAGATGCTGGTAAATATTTCTTAGGCGAATCAGAGTTTTTGAATGTTGGCCGGATGAATTTGGCTTGGACCGGTCTTATTAATCCTTATAATTCTGGAGTAAATCTATATCTCGATATTTTTGTGTCAAGTAATATGTCACCGGAAAATATGCTTGCAAAAATTTGGTTTTGTTCTATAGTACCCCCTACTGGTAAAATATCCCCTAAAGTGACTTCCGCCAATCTCGCGTACCAACCCAAACCTATTCCAAGAGGACAAATTCAGTCAGGTGAGGGAGTAAATCCTGCGATAAGCGCAGGCACAGCGGTTTCGACTCGATTAATTCTTGCTAGTACAACAGTCACGAGTGAGAAGCACGGACATTGGATTATCGGACCTGGTACATGTATCCTATTCTCCTACGTATCTCAAGGAACGAACAACGCACATGCAGTCATGGCATTTGGCTGGTGGGAAGAGTGTGTCCATCAGTTATAATTCAATTGTAGTTTAGTAAGTTACGTCTGAATACGAACTGATTTTATTCCATTTATTGTGTGGCAATGCAAGAAGCGTGAAAGCGCGTATACCGAGTAAGGTGGGAGTAGTAACGAAAAAGATAAATTTAGAATGAGCGGACGAAATCGGGCAGATGAAAGTCCGCTTAGCCCGAAATCCCCCTTGTGGAGATGCAGGGGCAAAATATTGCATCGCTCCAATATAAGCACTATAGAACCTACGTTACAACGTCAATTATCACATCGTTTGGTCGGTAAAGTACCACCGACCGGTTCGGTCAGCAGAGATTGAAGCTTATTTTATTCATGTTTTTGCATCTGCTTATCCCCCAATAGCCCCTTCCTGCATCGTTAAAATGTTAAAAAGGTATCTATGCAAGAAAACTGTTCTGAAGTTACCTCATTTGAAAACAAGATTATGGGACGGGCATCTCTGGCAAAGCATCCGACCAAAGAAGAGCATGAGAACATTCATTTTGCGCTGGAACGCTGCTCTCCTCTACAATCGCTTGCTCGCCGAACGAATCGCTGCCTACAAGCAAACAGGACACAGATTGACCTATTACGAACAAAAAGCAACGATGCCAGAGAAATAAAGTACATACTCGAGCTTAAAAACGTCAACTCCCAGGTTCTTCAAAATATGGTGAAATAGCTGGATAAGGCGTACCAGTCCATTTTTCGTTGCGACAAAACCGGCGGGAAAGCAGGCTACCCGAGATTCAAGCCGGAAAGTCGATACAACTCTTTTACCTACCCTCAAAGCAGGTTTTCCATAGAGGGAAAGCATCTTCGGCTTTCCAAGATTGGCGATGTGCGAATCCGACTTCATCGACAGCCGCGAGGATTCATCAAGACCTGTAAGATCATAGTCAAAAACAGCAACTATTACGCCTGTTTTTATTGTGAAGTCGAGAAGGTGAAAAGAAAGCAGCGTGCCGTCTCGAAGAAAAAACGCGGTTCTAACCGCCGCCGCAAAGCGGTGCTCGAACTCGCGAGACTTCATGAAAAGGTAGCCAATCAGCACACAAGTATTACGGGCTGGTTCAATTCGTGACGTACAAAGCTGAAAGCGCCGGCCGTCAGGTTGTTCAAGTGAATCCTTACCGCACCTCGCAACGTTGCTCGAATTGTGGAGAAATCGTCCTACGAGTCCCGATGATATGAGAAGCTCTCCAAAATTCATTGGAGAGAGGTTCACGAGTATATAAACACGGTATTGGCATGCAGAAAGCGCTTATACTGTGTTTTTGTTGCTTTTTTGCTCGTAAGTGATCGTATTCCCCTTACGGAGTCGATCTGGGAGCCGCGGCAGGCGACGGGATCGTTCCCGGGGGCAGTATGGCCAATCCAGGAGCAATCTGGACCGAACCGGGCGGTAGCGTAAAACCGGGCGGAATGGCAGTCACTCCCGACGCCCCCGGCGGAATCGGAAGCCCTGGCGGAATCGCCATTCCTGGTGATAGGGTTGGGCTGGGGGCTTCTAAAATCGGTGCACCCGGGAAAACGCCAGGAGCCCCGCCCGTAACCGGAACTTGAGCGCCAGCCGGAGCCCCGCCCGTAACCGGAACTTGAGTGCCAGCCGGAGCAATCGCAGCGGTCGGACCAGCCTGAGGCGTTATGTTTGTCGTTGATATTGTAGGCGGCAAAGCTCTAGAAGGCGCGGAGGCGTTGAACAAGCCGCTTTGGAAGGAGCCGCTTAGCGCTCCCAAGTTGATCGCATCGTGACAAATTCCAAATTTTTTTAAATCGTTATAAACATACTTATTAGTAGGCTGGCTGTTCTGGTTCATTTGCGACACGGCGGATTGTATGTCGGCCAGCTCACCCTGCAAATTCAGTGTCATCTGCAACGTTCGCTGCCGTTCAAGCTCCAATTGATGTATGGATTGGAATATCATTGAACTGGAAGTTGGCGTACTGTGAGAGGATGGAGCGTACGGATATGGGGAGGGATGTGCGGAAGAATAAGAAGGATGCCAGGCGTAGGTGTTACAATGCTCGTTCACGTAGAATTCCCTCCAGATCAGGTGGTCGTATTCCCGCCATTGCCAATCGTTAATACGGTTACCGTATAAGAACCGCCGGTTGTTGTTGCCGGCATTGAGAGAATCAGCACCTCAACCCAAGCCGGTAGTTTCGTTATTACTTAGGATATGTTAGTTGCGGTTTTAAGGAGAATGTCTATACGAAATTTTTACGGCCATTCTACGCGCCTAGGTCGTACGTTATCGCGTGGGCCCGTGAAGGCCGCTCTGACCGCAGCCCTTTCCTAAAAGGGACACACGGACGGGAATATCGGTCGGTGGAGGTCACACCGTCGGATCTGGTGATTGCAGGGGCAATCGGAAGGGACGTCCGTATTGGTAAAAGGACCGGCATCTGCTGAAGGCTGGCGAGAATCGTGGGTGCAGGATATTAACCGGATCTTCGAGAAGGCGATCCATCCGGAGCGGAATCGATCACCGCAGCCTAAAACGGCAGGCGTGACTGAAGTGACTCCTTAAAGTAAAGCTATAACGCCGTAAACATCATTATCTCATTTAATTTTTGACAAACCCAGCACTAATCATAAAATTGGTGTTGGGTTTTATTCTGAAACGATATGCTGTGCGACGTCTGACTAAAAAACGATCGTTTTATAGACTCTGTCAACATTAGTTTAAAATGCCCCAAACTGACCATTGTTCCTGTCTATTTAATCGTCTATTATTCAAAGTATATTAAATATGATAATCAAAGGTTTAATAGACAAAAGGGGATTGTTAAATGGGTAAAATAGGGTACGCACGTGTTTCGACTGCCGATCAGTCCATGGATTTACAAATCGACTCATTGAAGGCAGCTGGATGTGAACGTATTTTTGAGGAAAAGGTCTCCGGGGAAGAAAAGTGATCGACCGGAGTTAGCTCGTTGCTTGGAGTACTTGCGTCCCGGGGATACTTTAGTTATCTGGAAATTGGATCGACTTGGGCGGACGACCAAGCAGTTAATCGAACTTTCGCATGATCTTAAGGAAAGAGGAATCAGTCTACAGATAATTACTTTAGGAGTAGATACTAGCACACCGGCGGGAAAGCTTTTCTTCGCTATTATGGCTGGTTTAGCTGAAATGGAGGCAGAGACAATACGGGAAAGAACCCAGGCCGGCTTACAAGCCGCTCGGGCTCGAGGTAGAAAAGGAGGAAGACCACCATTAGATAAGAGCAAAGTTGAAATGGCGTTGCTTCTATATGATAGTCGGAAATATACCATTAAAGAGATAACTGAGCAGACAGGAGTGTCTAAAGCAAAGTTATATCAAGTTCTCAATGTCAGGTAATGCAAAGTGACATGTATGTCAGTAAATACTCTGAGATTAATAAAAAAACCGGCAAGTGAAGCGATAAATTCAGCTAAGCAGCACGCCATAAATAATTAACAAATAAAAAAAGGGTTTTTGATTTATGAATACTGTGGGAACGTCAGGCATAAAAAAAGGGATCACTAGCGTTGCATAAAATCTAAAACTCGATTGGTCAGAAAATTAAGAAAACGATTTTTCAACCTAAGATCCAAAAGGTTGAGCAGCTCATAAAGGTAGCTCTGTTCATTTGGGAATTTTATGTATTTATGTTCATGTACGTCATTTATCCTTGCTTAATGAAGCTCAAGAAGACTCGATCCGTCGGCCAGCAAATGTTCGGGTTGGCTTTCGTTTCATTCGCTCTAACCACTTTGAATAAGGCTTCCAGAGCAAAGCTTTGAGCCAGCGAGTTAGTTGCAACAAGCTGTGTGCGACTTTCGTTTCCATCTTGACGTACGAGCAAACAGAACACAATGAGTGAAATCCAGACCTGGTTGTACACGGCGCGTTCACTAGTGCCGTAAAGATGCTTGATCTGCAAATGCTGTTTCATCTACTTGAAGAATGTATCGATGGCCCAGCGGCTACGGTACATTTCACTGATTTCATCGCAGGTGAGATCGAACCGATTCGTCACCAGAAAGAGCAGGTTACCCTGTGAATCTTCGGTCTGAATCATCCGCAGCGTATGCTTCATCTTCTTCTGCTGCGAGCCGATTCGGACGAGCACATCGGCGGAAACGCCGCTGCCCTCCGGGACTTCCAGCTCCTGCAAAGGTTCGATGTGCGTATTGTTCTTGAGGCGTGTCACGAAAAAGATACCGTCAAGACAAAAGCGATCAAATGCCGCATAGTCGATATAACCGCGATCGAAGACATACGTCACGCCGGGCTCATGAACAAGCTCGTTCATCTGGGTACGGTCATTTTTCTTTGCCACGGTTACGGTTGCTTTCTCCGGGATGACTTCTTGTTCGCCAACAAAGGCCAAGCGCATATGCACTTTGATATCGGCTTTCGTCTTGCGGAACTCGGCCCATTTGTATTTCTGCAGACAGAGCGTGACCGTCGTCGAGTCGATGATCTTGATCTTATTGCGGTGAGCCTGAGAGCCCTGACGTGACAGCACACGCCGCCTTGCCAGCAAGGCATAAATCATTAATATCCAAACTCGACACAAAATATCACTAGCGTTGCATTAATGTTTTTGGAATCTTCATAACTTTCTGTCACATCTGCATTCGAGCATAAAAAAATCCTTTACAATAGATAGGAGAGGTAGACCTGTCCATAATCCATTGAAAAGGATAACACGTATGGACAATCGTACTCTATTATCTTCATTTGCAAGCCTTCGCGACCCTGCAATTGTGCAAGTCAAATACGCGATAGTTGTCAGCTTTTTCGTGTATTTAACCTGCTGACATTTAGCCACGGTATTTGTGAACATTTTTGTACAAATGGGCGCTAGCCATTTTCGAACACTTGTCGCAGCAGTTCGGGATCGACCTGTTTGTGTTTGCGACTGATCTGCGCGGCCGAGATGGAGGTCAGGCCGAGCTCATGCTGCATGTCCTCACACAGCACATCATCTGCGATATGACGCGGCTCCATTTATGCTCCCTATGATAACTGGTCCTAAAACAACATTCACTTTAATAAATTGAATATGGCATCATTTTATCCAAATGGCGCCGCACAGCCTGTGCCCGGTACATGCGGCGAGGCAAAACGATACATCGTCCCGAACTGGCAGCAGATTCAGATTGCGATATCGTGGTATTGTACAAGAATCGCAATCATTTCAATTGTCTTTGGCGACTCTTGAGTGGTTAAGTCAGCCGCGGCTGTCTGCTCCCAGATCTGATTAAATATCGTTACCCTTAGCTTAAAACAAACTAGGGAACATCTGCCAGAGTGGGAGGGACAACTTACAGATATGTGAGGAAACTTATTATTTACAAGGTAATCCATATTATGATAATATTTCACTTGGTTATTGTATCCATTTCTAAAAGGGATAATATTCTTTTATTTCCACCATCGGCCGACTTTGACGGGTGATAGTATAGGTATGACTTGTCATTCCCTTAAATTAATATGTGGCTGAAAAATTAAGAATGAGAGAGATAAAATTAAATTACAGTAGGAGGACGTGTTATGGCTTTTAGTAAAGTTCAAAAAGCAAGTATATTAGGCAGTTTAATGGGAGTATTAGTTCTAGGAGTATCTGTAGCAGCTTCATCGAGTAATTTAGGTTCATATGATGAACTTCCTGATGCCCCTTCACAAAATGCCCCTCTTGAGGAACAGAAAGAATATAGAAAACTCGTTAAGAAACACATTGAAAAACATGGAGAAAAGGTTTCCGTTTCTGGGCAGGAGACAAAGGGCATCGATATTGAAGTCGCAGGAAAGAAGATAAAGCTACCAGAAGACACCTATATAGATGGTATTATCGTTTCTGGTCACGTAGAAGGAAGTAGTTTACCTGCGTATGTAATTCGTAAAGGGAATTCTTCAGTTAAAATTGGCGTAAATACCGGAATAGTTTTTGATGAAATAGTTGATTCTAATGACTCTGATCCATTTAAATTCCTTGATGCTGTTAAACAAGATAAGGGAGAAGAATATGAACTAGACAATAATCACGTTCATTAATGGAGGGTTTAAATATGAGAAAATTTATTATTAGTTTTTTGGCTTCATTTTGTGTATTTTTAATAGTTCATTCTTCTATGGCATCTGCACATCATTATCGTTGGATTGTATATGATACTCGCTTACAAGAGCCTGCTGGATCTAATCATATTCCTACTAATATATTATATGGAACTTGGATAGATTTCGATTACTCGCCAACCAGTACTATAGGGAGTGAAATTTGGAATGCAATGAGAGCCTGGAGAGATGCTGTTCCCATTATCAATCTACAAGATTGGGATACATATGGTGATCTTGCTGTCGTCCAATTACCACAAAATGAATATAATCTTAAATGTCCAGTAAATTCTGTGGGTTGCTATCAAGTTACCGAAAAAACGAAAGTGTCCGATCACGGCCCATGGTACGTAACCTATGGTACGATTTACTTACCAGATACTCGGGTTGGTGATGATGCATTTAAAACTTTACTGCATGAAATAGGACATGCAATTGGGTTACATGAACAATATATTGATAGTGGAAGTTTTGGATGCAATAGTTCAATAATATCTGTTATGGATGGGATTGGTTGCGACAACTTGACTGCTCCTTCAAGTACAGATGTGATAGAGATTAATAATATGCTTGGTGGTGGCACAGGCAAAGCAACTGATTTAAACGTTGCGTGGAACTCTACTACATTAAACTTAACATGGAAAGATAATGCTTTAGGTGAATGGAATTATAAAGTAGATTATTATAAGGTTTCAGCAACGGGTTCATTAACCTTAATTCAATCCTCTACAATTACTAAAGATATTGGATTAATAAAAGGAATTACAACTAGTACACTTTTTACTTTTAGTGATAAAACGATTATAGATTCTAGCTTCTCAAAATCTGGTAAAGCGCTTGGTAATTATAGAGCCATTGTTAGAGCATACTATCAAAATACAAACCAATACGGTCCTTCTACATCTATTAATTTCACAATCTAATCATTAGGAGACGATAGTAATGAAAAAATTTATGTTCGGTTTCATCCTAGGAGGTCTATTGTTTGGATCAATCACAGCTACAGCAAACAGTTCAACAACAGGCAGATTTATTAAAGTTTTTGATACTGTTAAAGGAATTTATTTAGATGATACTAAGCTTGAAACGGATGAAGACTTGTTTATTTATAATCAACGCGTATATGTTCCACTTCGATTTATGATAGAACAAACCAAAGCTCCCGTTAGTTGGGATTCAAAGACCAAAACAGTAAATCTTAAAACACCATATATCATTAATAATCTTTTTGTTTATTTGCCTGATGATATCGAAAATAGAGGAACTATTATAGAGGGAGATTTAGCTTTTGTTTTTGGAAAAGGAAAGTCGGAAATAATCATCCAAACGGATGGGCATGTCCGAAGTGAATATAT
The DNA here is from genome assembly GCF_020169515.1 of Paenibacillus vietnamensis. Lineage (GTDB taxonomy): Bacteria > Bacillota > Bacilli > Paenibacillales > Paenibacillaceae > Pristimantibacillus > Pristimantibacillus vietnamensis. Next base: position 395,531 of record NZ_JAHMHW010000001.1, read on the forward strand.
AGACCCTGCTCATGAAGGTGAAAATCCATTTTCTTTTCTAGATGAAGTAAGAAAGAAAGACTAATAGATTTCTTAGCCCTGAAAGGGGCTGTCCCAAACTACCATGGCCGTAAAGCCATGGTAGTTTGAGACAGCCCCTTTTTAGTTTAACGATCAGCAAGAGTGTCATTAAAGTGATACTCCTGTTCATGGGATAGCTACTGACTAATACTAGCCAATAGAAAGGATAGCGGTCGAGAGATGCTTTTCATCATTACTACAGAATGGATACATAAATCTTTCGTATCCAATTCTTTTAGTTCTGGGGGATAATCCACAGTCCAGATAGATTATGAGTAGCAGTAACAAATTGAGAACAAAAGACCATGTTTTCTCTCTCAGAATGATCTATAGTAAAGTCTTATGAGACTAAATTTTAATTCAAGTTTAATCTTATTTTCAGGTTGCTTTAAGTATTCTAGCATATATAACTAGATCCAATTATTAGCTTCCTGATATATTAACTTTTGAAATTTTGTCTAACATTAAGAAAAGGAGACTTTAACTTGAACGCCCATTTCAGAAAGTATCTTAAAACCCTGTTCAGACGAAGAAGTATGAAGGTAGTTCGGATAGGACTTGCACAATTCCTGACGATTTCACTTATAGTCGGGCTAATCTCGCCTATAGGACCTATCAGTGCAGCTCCGAACGAGAAAGTGGATCAAATTAGCACAAACGAACTGACAACGGTAAAAGAGGTAAAGAAAGAATTCCCCCAAAGACCGAACAAAGGTGGAAAAATTGAAATTGTAGACTGGCGCACGGCCAACTCCAAGCATTTCGTCAAGGATGATGGGGAGTTCGTCGTAGAACTGTATGAGAAAGAAATTTTTTATCAAGACAAGGAGTCCAAAGAGTGGAAGGAAATCGACAACACCCTCGTTCCTACCAACAAAGAGAAGAAGGGACAAGGGCATGTAACGAAAGCCAATAAGTTTGAAGCTTTCTTTCCTAATGAGTTTAAAGAAAAGGGCCTATTGTTCAGTTTTGAGCAAGATGGAACTTCCATTGATTTTTATGCCGTAAATGCCTTAAACAGCACACCGAAGGTTACAGGGAATGAAGTTATATTCAATAATATCTATAAGGCGACGGATATCAAATATACAAGTGATTCCAATCAAGTCCGTGAGGATATTATTCTTCAATCTCCTGAAGCAGCTTCTTCTTATTCCTTTGAGATCAAGCTTGAGAATTTAAATTATGAGTTGACCGAAAAGGGAGACATTCTTTTTACCCGTAAGGACAGCAAGCGATTTGCATTTGTTATTCCGCGGCCATTTATGTATGAAGCCGGCCTTATTCCTAACGTCTCCGCCGCCGTAACGCAGACGATCAGAGAAGAAGAAGGGCGAATTTTCATCGACATTAAGGCAGACGAGAAATGGCTTCAAGATCCCGATCGGCAATATCCGGTCACTATTGATCCACCGATTACAACTAACCCTAATTATTTCGCAGACACGTTTGTCAGCAGTGCACAGCCCACAGCGACGGGACTGGATCAATATCATCACGTATATGCAGGTAATAATGCAACCTATGGAAAAACAGAGGCGTATATTCGTTTCCCGCTGCCACAGCTGCCAACAGGAGCGTTAGTAACCAAAGCGACCGTTTCTTTATACAATTACCTATCCGTTGCTAGCCCGACGAATGTTGATGTGTATGAAATCAACGAGTCATGGGAAGAAGATGCGATTAACTGGAATGCAAAACCTAATAAAACACCGATATCCGGAAAAACATTTACCGTGACCGGTGCAGGAACTTATACATTCGACTTAACAGCCACCGTGGAATCCTGGTACCGTGGGTTTAAGCCAAACAACGGTGTGGCTTTGGTGGGAAATCCCGACACTTCGTCCATCGTTGGCTTTACTTCCAGCAACTACAGCAGTTATCAGCCTAGCATGTCTCTTGAATATTCGATTGATCCGAACGGCACAACGGATTTCTGGACCTACACGGACGAAGATGTTATGCCTTTTAAAGGTAATCTCTTTTTAGATGATATCGACTTATCCGTTGAAGGTCGTGGCGTTGGACTGGATGTAACGAGGTATTATAATAGCCGTCAAACCTCGCCTCACGGATTTTTCGGTCCTAACTGGCTGTCAAATTTGGATATGAAGGTTTGGAACCTGCATGGCTCTTACGCCTTCTTAGATGAGAATGGAACAAGATATCTGTTTGAGAGAACCAGCGGCAGTGAGGGAGTGTTCAATGGCTACGCGCCGCCACCAGGGGTTCCTCTGGGGCTAAAACTTGAGGGAAGCGGTTCGGAGCAGAAGGTCATCATTACAACCAATGATCATATCCAATATGTATTTAATGCGGGTACTGGACGCATTGAAAAGATCATCGATAACAACAATCAAATCACGTCTTATACGTTCAATTCAGATAGTATCGTTATGACCGACCCATCCGGGCGTCAATTAACGATGCAGCTTAATCAAAACGGGAAAGTGACTAGCGCAACAGATCCTTCAGGTGTAACTGTCACGTATACGTATGATACTGCAACTGGGGCATTAAAAAGCGTCCAAGTAACTAAGGGAACTGAAAGCAATGCAACAACATATACCTATGAAGCGGCGATAGTGGCTCTAGGAAATATGAGGTTGACGCAAGTAACGGACGGGGACAATAAGACAACCAATTATCAATACGATATTCACGACCGAATTGAAAAAGTTTGGGATACTGTGGACGGTAAGACATCCGCATCTACTTATGCATATGTGCAATCTCCACGCACCGTAACGGTGACAGGTCCAGGGGTAACCGGACTGACAGGTGACGCGGAGCGTCAGTCAATCGTCTACTCGTCAAATGATAATGCCAATGTGACTACAATTGAAGAGAAATTGAACACTACCGAAAAAGCACTAACCATTTATACATGGTCTTCGCTGAACCAATTGATTGGGGTCAAGGATCCGAATTCACAGACGACTTCCATTTCATATACCGATGATGGAAAGCCGATGGAAGTCGATTTCCCGGATGGGAATGACATTCGGATGAACTACGATCCAAACGAGAATTTAATTTCTGTTAAGGATCGGACAGACGATGTGCAGGGTACTCTCTATGACGATAAGCATAATCCGACAGATGTATCCGATGGCATCGGAAATACGACTATGCTCGATATGATGCGAATGGCAATTTGATTAGCCAGACTGATGACTTGAGTCTTGCTCATAATCTAATAGCAAACAGCGGCTTCGAGAATGGAACAACCCATTGGAAAACCGTAGGCACTTTGGGAGCTTCAGAGAAATTTGAAACAGTTGCTGCAGATAGCGTTAGTAACGGGTATAAGACGCTTCATCTGCTGTCACAGGATGGAGTAGATGTAGAATCCGTCTTCACATTCCCGGTAAATGAATATCAGAAATATACGTTCAGCATGAGCTTGAAAACGGCGGTTCAGACAAAAGCGACGCTGAAAGTGACCTGGACCAAAAAAGATAATACGAAGATCGAACAAAGCTTCACCATGTCAGGTATAGATACAGTTGCAAGAGATTGGACTCGAAAATCTACAGGAATTGAAGCGCCGGCGGATGCGGTAAAAGCGAACGTACAACTCGGCATTTTTGGTGCCGGGGAAGCTTGGTTTGATAACATCGCGGTAGAAGGTGGAGCAAGTCGCTCGGATGACAACCTCGTTACAAACGCTGGCATGGAATTCGATGCAGATAAAACTCAAAAAGCAGATGAATGGTATCCGCCATCCGAAAGCGTAACGGGAATTTCGATTAACTATAATAAGTTCAAGTTTGGAAAGTCTTCTGAACGAATCAATGGATCCACTGGCGTCGTCAAATATGTGAAGCAGAACCTTCAAGTTGACGGTCGTGCTGGCAATAAGTTTTCGTTATCTGGATGGAGTCTAGGAGAAGGAATCCCGGCGGATGCGGGCATTAAGTGGCGGATTCAACTTAATGTTCATTATGACGATGGAACCATCGGCAACTACGGGATTGCATTTGACGCTGCGAACACGGACTGGCAAGATGTATCTCGAATCGTGACGGCTGAGAAGGACTTTAATGATTTATCCGTCGTCTTGATGTTTGACAATATGCCATCAACCGCAGATGCTTATTTTGACGAAATCAAAGTGACTCGTGTGGATGCGCCATCGACAAGCGCAGTTGCTGGCTACAACATGATTGATAATTCCTCTTTCGAGCAGGATTATGATGCAACGAATCGTCCTGACGGATGGGTGTCGCTGTCGTCAACGAACTACTCGGAATGGATCAATCTTGAACGGCAGGATACGGATCCGCAGAGCAGTCCAATTGACTACAAGAAAAGCAATACATTTACGGGAACAAGATCCATTCTCTTATTCGGAAACACTTCGGAGGATGCAACGCAAGTGCGTTTAGAATCGGTACCTGTCCAATCTGGGAAGAAGTATACCTTAGTTGGATACGGTAAAACGGTGAATAATGCCCCTGCGGCAGGATTGTTACTAATTGCGCTTGACGCCGCGGGTAACGAACTGACCAGAATTAAAACGCCTCTAGCCGATAAAGACACGGATTGGAAGCGAGTCCGTTATGTGTTCGACACCAGTATGTTACCAGCAAACACGGCTAAGGTGCAAGTTGGGGTTTACAAAGAAGCCGATACAGCGGGCAAAGCGTTTTTTGACAATATCCGCCTTCAAGAAGGGGAATTTAGAACCTCCTACACGTACGATAGCCAAGGCAATTATCTTAAAACGGTAACGACGCCAATCGGAAATACAACGACTTTATTGCCTGATGCCAATACAGGCGATACCAAGGAATATACGGACGCTTTAGGGAACAAATTTTTGTATGACTACTTTATGGATGGAAACGCCAAAACGTTTACCTTCCCCTATCAAAGCACGATGGGCGGACCGATTTCTAACAAGTCGTATACCTACGAATATGATAAGTCGGGCAATCTTACGAAAATTAAAGATCCTAACCAGAATGCCGTCACTGTCCAATACAATGAGCAAAATCAGGTCGATAAGCTGACCGAAGTTGCTTCGAATGCGAGCGGCACACCAAAGTCGCTAGTTTGGGATTACAATTATGACGCTTCCGGAAGACTGATCTACGTAAAATCAGCAAACGGAAAAACAACCAACCTGACCTATGACTTAGGCAATCGTATCAAATCTGTTCAGCTCGGAGCCAAGACGTTTAATTATAGCTTTGATCGCAATAGTAATATGACTGGCTATGGTACAGGCAGCTCGATGTTCCAAGCTGTGTTCGACGAGATGAACAATGTGACCAAAGTAACGGAGCCTACAACTACGCGTTATATTGAAGCGGAGTATGACGCAGAAGGGGATCGCACTCATCTAAGTGTGGTCGCAAACGCATCTGTCTTCGATTATGAATATGAGTATGACAGCTCAGGTAGTCCTCTTCGATTTACGGATGAGCTGTCTGGTAAATCGGCGTATTATCTACATGATGAGTCAGGGAGATTGGTGAAGTCGTTCATATCGGGTGATATGTCGACGTTCTACACATACGACAGGGAGGGCCGAGTTGCGACAAGCCGAACGGAATTGTCAGGCAAAGTAACAGGCAACTGGACGTATGAATACGATGCCGTCGGCAATTTAACGAGAGTGACGGATTTATTGGATGCTTCTAAATGGCTCTCCTACCGCTATGACTCACTCGGCCAGCTGGCAGAGGAAGAAACCGCACAAGGGAAGAAAACCTATTCGTATGATGAGATGGGCAATCGGACATCTATCGTTGATGGTGGACAAACCACGAATTATACGTATAACAACGAAAAGAACCGTTTGTTAAGCGTGGGGGCGAAAGCATACACTTATGACGACAGCGGGAATGTTCTGAGCGATGGTAATAATCAGTACGTGTGGGGAGATGAAAACAAGCTAAGCATTGTTAAGAATGCCGCTGGGACAACAACGATCGCTTCGTTTGATTATGACGCTCTGGGACGACGTCAGACGATTACGTCGGGTGGTGTCACGAAAACTCTACACTATGACGGAAACCTGGTCACTTACGCGACAAATGCAAGCAACACCATCTTGTATCGCATTGGTTATGATCACAATGGCCGGCCTGTTCTCTTCCGTTCTAATAACGTCAACTACTGGTATCAATTTAATACGCACGGGGATGTTGTAGCACTTCTTGACGATACTGGCGCAGTAAAAGTTTCTTATAGCTATGACGCATGGGGTAATCATACTTCCGCGGCGCCGACAGATGCTACGTTGAAGTCAGTGTATGAAAACAATCCTTATCGTTACGCCGGCAGCTGGTATGACCAAGAAACGGGGAAGTATTATCTGGGTGCACGCTTCTATGATCCGAAGATTGGGCGTTTCCTCTCAAAAGACCCGGTTAGCGTAAGGGTAGGAAGCCATCTTGGATCCAATGCATACGCCTATGCAGACAATAACCCGGTGATGTATGCCGATCCGCACGGGGAATGGGTTTGGATTGTCGTAGATATCGCTACAGGCATTGCACTTGATTATGCGATGTACAAGTATGGTGGAAGCAAAGGAAAGTTCAGATTTGGTGCTTCGCTTAGAAGTAATGCTGCATGGAGCTTGGTTCCAGGCGGAGGATTTGCGAAAAAATATAAATTAGCCAAAAAGCTATTGAAGATGAAGCGCAAATCGAGGATTAGAGGCTGTAATTGCTTTACGGCGGGAACGAAGGTTCTTACAGACGAAGGGGAGAAAAATATCGAAGACATTGAGGTCGGAGATAAGGTTCTTTCCAAAGACGATGATACAGGTGAGATTGCATATAAGGAAGTTGAATGGCTCTTCCAACGTGATGTTGAGGAAACGTATAATATTACTGTTGGCGGCGAAGTCATAACGACAACTGATGAGCATCCGTTTTGGATTGTCGGCAAAGGTTGGGTGGAATCAAAAAACCTTGTGGTAGGCGATGTTCTAACAACTTCGGATGGCAAAGAATTAGCCATTGAGAAAATTGAAGTTAAGAAAGAACATAAGACCGTCTACAACTTTAAGGTAAAGGATTTCCATACGTATTTTGTCTCCAATCTTGAAGTTTGGACGCATAATAAATGTAATCTTGGTCCAGGTAAAGTCAACTTTACTGGTGACGGGGTTAAGCATGTCAAGGATAGACATATTGGTAACAAATCAGGTTGGGAGCATAAAAGTAAGTGGACTGTAACAGGCGGCCATTGGCGTACCTACAGTAGGGCCACAATTAAAAACCCCGACAGAATATCTATGGATGGAGACAGATTTGTCTATGAGAAAGTATTCAATAAAGTCATGGGCGTTGATGCAAATGGGAATAATTTGTACAAGGTTAGAGTGGTTGTAGATAAGAATGGGAATCTTGTAACTGCATTCCCACAAGCCGCTTGGAAATAACGAGATTGAGTTTAATAGTATAATCAGGAGGGGCTATGGGACTAGATATTGTATTATTTGATGAAAAAAAAGTCAGGATAGGGCTAATAGAAATACCAAATAGTTTGCATGATGCTATATTCATGGGTACATCAAATTGGACTAGTTATATGTATTTAAGGAAAGTTAAAGATTACTACAAGACTAACCTTCGGCTTAATCAATCTGAACTCTCATGCTTTGTGGAAGACTTGAAACAAATACGTACATTTATTGACTCCGTGCATCATTCTTCCTTAGATAGATTGGTTCAATCTTTAAGTGATGCTAATGTTAAAGCTGTACATGTCGCAGGTGATTAACATCTTGACCTTGGGGGTATACTCCCAAGGTCTTTCTTTTACCCCCACCCAGTGCCGAATGAATCGGGCGGTAAGATGAGTTTCATAAAGCATGCTTTTTGAGACGCAGAAAAAATTGCTGTTTTTACGTGTCAAAATGCCATAAAATGAGTTTAGGAACGTCCCAACTTTTACATAGGTATTTTGAGACGGAGTGAGGGCTAATGAAGTTTGCATATGGCCGCGTGTCGGCCAAAGATCAAAATCCGGAACGGCAGCTCATCAAGTTTCGGGAGCTAGGCATCGAGGAGCGATTTATCTTTGTCGATAAGCAGAGCGGTAATTCGAGCGGCCGCGCTATCAGGCCATGCGTTCCATGATCCGGAAAGGCGATTTGATTTATTTGGATGCGCTGGGTCGGCTTGGGCGTGATTACGATGGAAGATTGCCGAATGGAAGTATTTCACGAGGGCGGGTACGTTATAATGAAGGACTATACAGACGATGAAGGAGCTGCCTCGGCAGCTCCTTTGTATTTCACAAATAAAGGGAATAGATAGTAAGTGATTGTCCGTGATGGTGATACCGTCAAGGCAGGCGAAGATGTTGCAAATGTAGGGAACAACGGATGCTGGTCAGCGGGTTAAACTCCTTCGAAATGATTCAGTTTCCTCACTCAGACTCATGAATTCGCAGGATTTCATCCTGTAGTTAAGTTGAAGAGAAGGATAATGGGGAGCCGGTGGCTTTGAGATGGGGAACTGGGCATGCGGAAATAAAGGTGAATAGGAATCACCCATATTGTTCCATGATACGCACGTCTCCACTTCGCCCTAGAGATTCTCACTCCCATGTCTCAACGGGTCGTAGCTCTTTCATTCCTTCGTCACATCTTAACTAAGGGGTGGAGGTCGGTCTTTCTAACGGAACGGGTCCGAGCCCTTTTGTTTAACATATCCCGATACTCCGTGCTTCTTGTCATCCTGCGAATACTTGAGCTGGTGAGGATCGTTTAGTTTTATGCTGCTTGTGGGAATACCTTGGTAGGTTCGTAAACAATGCTGCTTCTAGCCAACGCGATAAGCATTCGTGCTACTTTACCGATTAATTTCATGATGGATTTCATCTTCTTCATCTTCTTTTCCTCAACATTGTAGCGATGTACCGCTCGAACTTCCGGATTTGTCATGACGGCACTCATCGTCATGAGATAGAGAAAATGACGTAAACGTGGCCGGCCTCGCTTACTAAGTACCATCTTTTCTCTCCATTTCCCTGAGCTAGCCTCAGCAAGATTTAATCCAGCATGACGAAGCAAGGCATTGCCATGTGCATAGCCACTTAGATCGCCAGCTTCGCCGAGTATACCGGCTAGATTTGTTACGTAAACGCCTCGTATTTCAAGGAGTTTTTGTGCATAGGGAATGCGTTCAAGTATGATTCGAACCTCATGCTCAATTTGTTCAAGCTGACGCTGAGCGAGGTCATATTCTTCAATTAATTGCCCAAGATGGAGCTTGTAAGCATGAAGTGCTTGAGTAGTACCTACACTGGTTTTTGCAAGTGAAATGAGCTGTTCAGCACGTTTAACACCAGCATGACGCTTTACATACTGCTTCCAACCGGCAAGAATTTGTTCCGTATCTAGTCGGCTGATCTCTTTCGGTAGAGGAAAGAGCCTGAGTGTTGCGATTGCACTGGTGCAAGTAAGTATTTTAAAGACCTGGCGAAGTTCGGGGAATACAATATCTACCCACCGATGAATCTGATTAACCGCAGCGTTGAGGCGTTTGGTAACGGTCTCTCGATTTGCCATTAAAATACGCAGTTCCTCGTAGTCTTCGGGATGGAAACGAACAGGAGAGTAGTACCCGTTTTTGACCATGTCTGCAATGACTAGTGCATCCTTATGATCACTCTTAGACGGTGTGTTATCCCTATTTTCCTTGTTCTTTTTGACGAGATGAGGATTCACTAGAACGGGCTCAATGCCTTGATCGAGGAGCCATCGTGCTAGACTAAACCAGTAGTGGCCAGTGGGCTCCATGCCAACGATGATGCTGCTAAGTCTGTAGGATTTGAGTAGATCTTGGATCCAACGTTCGAACAGATTGAACCCTTCACGATGGTTACCAAACTCGAATGGCGTTCCCAAAGCAATCCCACGAAAGCTGACAGCGCGGGCCACATGGACTTCTTGAGCGATATCTACACCAATGACCAAGTGATGAACGGTAATGTTTTCAATGAGCCGATTTTGCTTGTCCTGTGCCTTAAACTTCATAGTAGAGTGACCTCCTGATGGGCTTTTTGAGGCTTTTGACCTCGTGCGTAACCCCATCTTACAGAGGCGCTCGTTTTTGTTCAAACTCCAAATTATTCGTTTTACAGGAATTCTAACGGCGAACGTTAGTTCCACCAACCAGGACGAGGCTGCCGACAAAATCAGTGGCCTCGTTAACCGGCAGGATTGCGTAGTGTTCTGGTCGAATTGTTATCGAAGGTAAGCCTTTAAGATTCTAATTAGCGAGGGGTAGAATAAAAGGAAATCCAAAATAGCGATTTTGTTTTCCGCAGCTATCAACATGTACTGAAAGATTGGGTGAGTGGTTCTTGTTTCAACCAACCACAAAAGCATCCGCAGATAAGAGATAGGGGATGGATTCAACCATGCGTTACTATCATTGGCTGATCGGGATTGTGCTGGCAGCAGCCGTTCCGATGCTTATATATCGGGTCATGATCGGCCCTGTCTTTTTTGACGTCGTGAAAAGCAACTTGTTGCCGGCTCCAACGGATTTTCAGTATCATGATTCTTATTTCGTCGTCATCGACTTCCGTCTCTTTATAGTGCTTGCACTGCTGACCTTCCTGATCTATATCGTAGGGGCCAGCCTAATCAGGCGACACAGACAGAGGAAGGGGGAGGGCAGCGCTCGGGAGACCGTCTAGCCATTGCCGTCCATTCCGCAACAAAAAGCCAGAGGGGACAGTACTCCATCTGGTTTTTCTTTTCTGGTTGAATTAAACTGCCGTTTAGTTTATGAAAATCAGCCGAACTTGAAAGGCCGGCTACTGCAAATTAGCAAACGTATCAGATAGCTAATCCTCCTGCAGGCAAGCTTGTTATAAAACCTTTTTTTAAAGGAGTTTTTAAATTGAGCGCTTTAACTAAAGAAGAATTAATTGAGCGATTAAAGCAAGTTTTTGAAGAAAAAGGATTTAAAAAAAGCAAGACGACATGGAGAAAACTGACTGATGACCTTATATTGGTTTTAAATGTTCAGGGTTCTCAATGGAATGAGGATAATTTTTACATTAACGTAGGTGTGTACATTAAGGCTTTGGAATTAGAGCAAAATCCGACTGGAAATGTATGTCATCTTAGAGATCGTATTGAGCAGAACCAGACATTTGAGTCGCTGGTTAAAGAGGTACTTGATTGGTTTGAAAAACATGGGGAAATCAAAAAGTTAAGGTTACTAAATCAACAGAACAGTTTGCCGCTAATGACGATGGTCGTGGCAAAAAAAACACCTAAATGAACCGGACTGATGGGCAACTTCTTAACTGGCGGTTTACGTAATAAAGTGACATAGGAGTTGTTTATTTCTTTATACTTTTAAGGGAGGTGTACTTAGTGAACTACTCATTAAGAACAATGCTTGTCGGGTTAGCTTTAATATTAGTAGGTATTTATATTCAAAATGGTGGTCCAGGTGATTTGAACGGAACTGACCCTTTTTTTGTTACTATTGGATTAATTCTTATGGTTGTAGGTTTCTTCAAAAAAATCATCAAACAAACATTCGATAAATAAAACAATCATTAGACATCACCATTATCTCCGTCCTACGGAACGTTAGTCAAACGACGCTATTGTACTTTTATTAGAAAACCGGATTTCCTTGTAAAGCAAAGGGTCCGTTTTTTTTATGTGATGAATTACTTTTTTTGTGAAGACCTCGCTAAGATGAGTTTCATAAAGTATGGTTTTTGGCACACAAATTCCCCCAAACCAAACGATCAATAACTTCAGTAAATACTGAGGAGTTCAAAGAAGGACTCTATACAAAGAAGCCGATTGAAGAATAGATAGACGATGAGACCGCATGGAGCTGGGCTCCATGCGGTCTTTTTTTCTACTTTGATTATCGTATTTCCAATCGAAGATCATTCGTCGTATTTTTCTTTGTCGGCGGCGAATGATGAATGCCGTCTTCATGAAAATAGTCTTCGATAAAGGCAAGAAACTTGCGTGCTGCCAGGGATAAATAGCGGTTCTCCGACCAGTAAATTCGATAGCTGCGATGGCATGCAGGGGACTCGATGCGCAGCAGCGTAAGGCCGGCCTGTTCGCCGCTCTTGCAGCCGAACAGAGCTACGCCCAGACCGGCGCGAACGAGGCTGACGATAGCGGCGGGTTCGTCTACTTGACAGACGAACTTCGGTGATATGCCGGCTTTCCGGAAAAAGGCTTCGTTCATCTTCTGCATGATGAACCCTTCCTTGTAACCGATAAACGGATCGTCGCCTACTTCGCTGAGATGAATCGAGCCGCGATTGGCGAAGCGGTGGTTGCGAGGGACAGCGAGATATACATCTTCCTTGAGGACGGTCTCGGAAGCCAATCCCGCTTGTTCAATAGGCATGGCCGTAAAACCGACATCGATGCTTCCGGCCTCCAGCATTCGGGCCATTTCCTCCGTCGCCGCTTGCGTAATTTGAATATTGACGTCCGGATAAAGCGCAAGAAAAGCGCTGAGCGGCTCCGATAACCGCTCCAGCGTCGTCATCGCGAGTCGAATACTGCCATACTGAAGGCCTCCCAGGTCAGACACTTCCCGTCGTCCCTCTTCGAGGAGCTCAAGCGCCGCATCCACCTTTTCCAGAAAGGTTCTGCCGAGCGTATTCAACTTGATTTGCTTGCCGATACGGTCGAATAGCGGAACGCCCAAGTCCTCTTCCAGCCGAGCAATCGTCTTGCTAAGAGCGGGCTGCGCGATTCGAAGCTCTTGAGCGGCTTTCGTCATATGCTCCATTCGGGCCACCTTCTGAAAATACCGCAATTGCAATAATTCCATGGCTTATCCTCCTCTTATATACTTTATGGAATAAGTTATATGTTCAAAGATGTATTTTTATTTATTGATTATCGGTTATAAAATAGCATTGCGCAAGCATGAATATGTCATGTTTTTCCGGAAAAATAAGCTTGTGCAAGGGAAAGAGGGCTGGAGAAGTGGACATACCGGTTAAGAAGCGGCAAGGGGAAACAATCATATACATTCTCGCGTTTACGCTGGTCATCTCTGTCATGAGCGCAACGATGTTCAACATTGTATTACCCGATATCGCCGAACAGTTTCAGCTATCCATCGTTCAAGTCAGTTGGGTGACATCAGGTTATTTGCTGGTCTATGCGATCGGGACCGTTATCTACGGAAAGCTGGCGGATACGTTTAAGCTGAAAAACGTATTGTCGTTTGGTCTTGCTTTGTTGGCGCTTGGCTCCATGTTCGGTTTGTTCGCTGGGGCCTACTGGATGGTTCTGCTCGGTAGGGTTTTACAAGCTGCGGGAGCGGCAGTCATTCCGGCCGTGGCAAGCATCATTCCTATACGTTATTATCCGGAAGAACATCGCGGTCGGGCTCTTGGCATAGCAATGACCGGGATGTCGATTGGCAGCGCGCTTGGTCCTGTCGTTGCCGCCCTTGTCGTCAGCTCCCTTCATTGGCGATGGCTGTTTTTCATGCCGGTTCTGACATTAATCGCGTTGCCGTATTATCGAAGGTTTCTGGAGGATGAGGGAGGGAAATCCGATCGCCTCGATTGGCTCGGAGGCGGGCTGTTCGTAGGAGCGGCCGCATTGCTGTTGCTTGCGATTACGTATGAAGCTTGGATAGCGGTAATGGGCTGTTTCGTTTTGTTTGTCATGTTCGTTCTGCGAATCCGCTGCGCAGCTGAGCCTTTTGTTCCCGTGGGCTTGATTCGCAATAAAGGGTATTCGATAGGGTTAACGTTAGCCTTTTTAGCAACGGGCATCGGGTATTCGCTTTATTTTTTAACTCCGCAGCTATTGAACCAGGTCCATCATTTGGACTCCGGTATGACGGGTTACGTTATGGTGCCGGCCGCCGTGACGGCTGCGATTTTGGGAAGGAGGGGCGGGAGGCTGGCAGATGTGAAAGGAATACCGTTTCTTTTTGTCTCCGCTTCCGCCCTGCTGCTGCTCTGCTTTGCCTTTATGTCTTCATTCGCGGAGCAATCACCGGCAATGATCGCTGGTTTGCTGATTTTCGGCGTCGTGGGGCAGTCGTTCCTCTACATGGCTTTGTCTAACCAAGTATCCCGAACGCTGCCGAAGGAGCAAGTTGGCGTTGGAATGGGATTGCTGGCCATGTCGAATTTTTTGGCTGGCGCCGTCTCCGCAAGCTTATACGGGAAAATCGTAGATCAAGGATCCGGTATACGATGGAATCCGTTGATTTCCGACCCGAGCGCATTCGTTTACAGCAATCTCTATCTCGTGCTTGGGATTATGCATGTTTTCATTTTATTGTTTTATTGGTCTAAGTTCGGCAGAGCGGTACGGGATCGTATAACGGTCAAAAGTTGACCGTTATCTAATATTTCATTTCAAGGAGGAGATAGGGATGAGAGCAGCAGCGTTTAATCGTTACGGCGGGCCGGAAGTCATGAGGGTGTTGACGTTTCCGGATCCGCAGGCCGGCCCCGGAAAAGTGAGGGTTCGCGTCAAAACGGCCGGCGTGCAGCATTACGATTGCAGCGTGCGCGGCGGTTGGACACCGCATGGGGTGACGGTTCAATTGCCGCAAATTCCGGGAAACGAGTTCGCGGGCATCGTGGATCAGGTAGGGGATGGCGTGACTGGATTTGCGGTGGGCACCGAGGTGCTCGGTTTCGCAACGTTAAATTGTTATGCCGAATACGTCGTTGTCGGATCGGATCAGATCGTTAAGAAACCCGCGGATATGTCTTGGGAAGTGGCGGGCGGATTGACGGGGAACGGGCAAGGCGCTTATATCGCACTTCGGGCCATCGGTGTCGAACAGGGAGATACGATTCTGATCCATGGCGCTGCCGGTTCGCTCGGCGCTTATGCCGTGCAGCTTGCGAAGCTGTGGGGAGCCAAGACGGTTATCGGAACGGCAAGCGAGAACAATCACGAGTATATTCGTTCACTAGGAGCCATTCCGGTCACATACGGAGATGGACTTGTCGATAGAGTGCGCGCGCTCGCTCCGGATGGCGTCGACGCGGCATTCGATACGGCCGGTGCCGAGGGCGTCCGGGCATCGGTCCAATTGGTAGAGGATAGAAGGAGAATCTGTACGTTCGTCGCTTACGACCTCATTGACGAGCTTGGCATCCCGGCTGTCCGCGGCGTTCGATCTGCTGCCAGGCTCGCCGAGCTTGCCGAGCTTCATGCCAGCGGGAAGCTGCGAACGACGATACGCCAGACGTTTCCGCTCGAACAGGCAGAAGCGGCGCACCGGTTGATCGAGACCAGGCACGGTCGAGGTAAAATCGTTCTTACTTTAGATTAACTACATGGATGGTCTTGAAGGTGAAGGTTCTGGAAATTTATTTATTGCGCACTTGTGTCCCGTTGTAAAAAGGTGCAGTTCACGGTGACCTGCTCTTTTTATTATGCTCTTCCCTCCATAGGCTCAGAATCGCTGATGATCATTTAGGGTCATGGTGTAAATTGGAATTGAATATAATGAGTACCAATTTACTTAGAAAAAGGTTGTGAGCATTCTTGAGAATTCGCATTGCCGCAAGTGGAGATACGCTCCGTTTAATTGCTCGATCCGACAACGTGGATGTTTCCGCACTGATTGCCTTGAATCCGCATATTTCCGACCCGGACGCAAACGTGGGCGGAGCGCAAGTACAACTGCCTTCTTCGCATCAAATCGCACGGAGCTTCAGTACAAGAGGCCATGCCTCGCGTTCTTACGAAAGGAATGACGTACCGGAGTGGATTCCCCTTACTCCGCTCGAAAGGATGACGGAGAACGAATACGATGTCGTGATCATCGGCAGCGGTGCCGGGGGAGCGGCTGTCACCTGGCGGTTATGCGAGCGTTGGCGCGATAAGGGCAAACGCGTCGCCGTCGTGGAAAAAGGAGGACTCCTCCTGCCTACGCAAGTCCGCAATCTCCCGACGATGCATCATTCACGTCTGATGGATTATTTTCATTACGTGTCAGAACCCGTATCCGGTTCCGCTACGGAGTTCTCCGGGGCTAGACAACTCTTCGCCTTGGGTGGAAAGACGCTGTTTTGGGATACGGTCAGCTCGCGGTTGGATTTGCCCCTGCTTCCGGAGTGGCCCGTACCAAGGCATGAGATGGACACGTATTACGAGATCGCCGAACGGATCATGAAGGTGACGAAAGAATATACGGAAGGCGCAGCCTTATCGGATAACTTGCTTAGCCGGCTGCATCACGGAGGGTTTCCCGAGGCGACGAGATTACCTCTTGCCATCGCGCTTAATCCGACCAGGCTCGGCGCCATTCACTCTGACGTTTGTTTCAGTTCGATCTCTTTGCTTGCGAAAGCTTTGCATACCTGTCCTTTTGATTTGACCGTTCGTACCTGCGCCATGCAAGTGTTGACCGACAGCGGGAAAGTTCGCGGCGTAAAGGTGATGTCTTCGGATAAGCGTCCCTATTTACTGAAAGCGAAAAATGTCGTGATGTCTGCAAGTACGTTCGAGACGCCTCGTCTGCTGCTTCATTCAGGAATCCAAAACCGTGCGCTCGGCCGGTATCTTACCAATCAACCTTTTATGCTTGCCACAGGAAGATTGGACCGAAGTGAGTTTCCCGAGCGTATCGGGACACTGGCCGTATACCTCCGTCCCACGAAAGATAGGCCTTACCAAGTGCGTCTGACGGGACCAGGAGACTTTTGGCATTCGGGCCATGCTGAGCCGCCGCTCAGGGATGAATTGGACTTCAATCTCCTTTTATTCGGAAAGACAGAACCGTGTTATGACAATCGGATTGTGCTGCATCCGGACATAACGGATGAATTCGGGATGCCCGAATTGAAGGTTCATTTTTCATATCATGAAGCCGACCATGCCGTCATTCATCAGATGGCACAAGGCGCGAAGCAGATTGCCGCTGCCTGTGGAATGCGTCTGGTGGAACAGGAAGACGGTCAAATGGTCAGCCTGATGCCGCCAGGGGTGTTGCATCATGATTCCGGAACATGCCGCATGGGCGTCGATCCATCTACTTCGGTCACCGACCTGTATGGGCAAGTTCATGGGATTTCCGGATTGTACGTGGCGGATAAAAGCGTCTTGCCTTACATCGGGGCCGGTAATCCGACACTCACGACCGTTGCCCTTGCCATTCGATCAGCAGATCATCTGATTCGCACCTCGGAATGAGCCGCGCATCAGGATAGAATTACACTGACAGCTGCACAAGTTGACGAAGGGTAAAAACATCTTTCCAGTAGCAAGGTACTGCTCAAAATGCTGTATTTGTCCATCATGAACATTGTACGGAATAATCGGATGACAAAAATTTCAAATGAAACAAAGTTCCCCTTCATTTAGTTGAGGGGAACTTTGTTTTATCTGTCATGTAAATTAGTTTAATGGATTCATTCGTGAGCTTTCCTTTTTGAAGAATGCCCGTTTTCGAGCAGCTTGGCGTACCGGAAGAAAGCAAAGCAGCGTCACAGCAAGGGCTGCTGCAATAAATACGACCGATCCCAAAATGGTGTCCGATACAGCATGAGCAAATTGCACCGTTGAAGGTTGATCCGTTCGGATAGAACCATCAAATATGGTGATGAGGATAGCTAACCCTAATGATGAACCGCTTTGATGAGCGACATTAATGAGACCCGAGGCTGCGCCGGCATCGTGAGAATCCACACCTGTGAGACCGAAAGCGGTGAGCGGTTGGAAAACCATTCCGGAACCAATGCCCATAATAGTTAAAAGGATGAACATTTGCGGAAAAAACGGAGCTTGCAAGGTGACGATTGTGCTCAACGAGAATGTACCAACGATTGCGAGCAGCAAACCGGCTATCAGGACTTTTACATTTCCAAAACGGTACACCAACCGATGCATCAGGAACATCAACCCGAACTGGGCGCCTGTAAATGGCAGGAAGGCTAAACCAGCTTCAAATGAGCTGAAACCGAGGACATTTTGCAAATATTGAGGGATAAAGAAAAAAAGTGAAAAATTTCCGCCCACCATCAGGAACCTTCCAAGATAAGCACCGGACCGTTGTCGGCTCGCAAACAAACGGAGCGGGATGATCGGCTCGGCCGCTTGTGTTTCTATTAGAACGAATGCCGATAACAAAACAATCCCGGCTGCAAGCGGAATCCATGTTTCAGGTTTCCCCCAGCCGTGTTCCGCAGCTTGAACAAAACCATATACGAGCGAAGTCATGCCGATTACGGATGTCATCGCACCCCAAAGATCAAAACGTCCGATCCTTGTACCTGTTTTCTGTATGAACTTCTGTACCAAATAGAGCAAAGCAATCCCAATCGGTACATTGATAAACATCCCGACGCGCCATGAAATAAAATCGGTGAAAAATCCGCCTAGGATAAGACCGATACTGCCGCCTGCAGCCGAAACCGCACTGTACATCGCAATCGCTCTTGAACGTTCCTTCGCTTCTACAAAGCACGCCGACAGCAAGGCCAGCGCAGCAGGGGTTGCCAATGCAGCCGCAAAGCCTTGGAATGCACGGGAAACAAGCAATAATTCGGCTGTCGGTGCCAAGCCGGCCAGCAAAGAAGTTAGCGAAAATAATCCAATGCCAATACCAAGCATTTTTCTGCGTCCCAAAAGATCCCCTGCACGGGCGCCAAGCAGCAAGAAACCGCCAAACGCCAAAATATAACTGTTGTGAACCCAGGTCAAGCTGGTTGTCGACATATGAAGCGAACGGCCGATTTGTGGCATTGCCGTTACCATAATCGAGGCGTCAAGCACAACAAGAAGCTGGCAGGCGATAATAATGGTTAAAATGATCCATTTTGGCTGTTGCATAATCATGTTCCTTTCCTTATCCCAAGATAGGGTTTCTGAAAAATATTATGAATGGTATCGGATAAAGGAAGTAGACCGTTCCTGCTTGAAAATTGCCTAAAGCTGCAAGATGATGTTTTTTTTATTTTGTTCCTTTGCTTGGCAATCTTTTTGTATGCCTTTATAATTTAGATAAGAATGGGGGATGGAATCAATGAAAACGGTGGATCAGCTCATTGCCATGACGAATCGGATGACCCAATCGGATGGACGGACGCCCACCAGAATTCCGTTTCTAAAGATTGTCAGACACAGTCGCGATACACCGCGAAGTCCAGGTGTTCTGACTCCTTCCTTTTGCCTGATCCTTCAAGGAGCTAAGAAGCTGTACCTGGGTCAAGATATTTTTCATTACTCGGCGGGTGATTATTTGGCATCGCTGATCGATATGCCGGCTTTTGCTCAAGTCATAGGAGCTACGGAGGATTCACCGTATATTGGGCTGAGTATCGAGTTTACGACGCAAGAAATCGCTTCTGTAGTTATGGAGGCAGAAATCGTCACGGAGCCGAAAGAGAAAGATCCGGGTGCCGGAGCCTTTATCGGAAAATCGGATGACGAGCTGCTGGATATATTTTTCCGTCTGCTGAAGCTTATCGATAAGCCTGGAGATATTCGGTTTCTGTCCGATTTGATCAAAAGGGAAATGATTTTTAACTTACTGTCAGGTGATTTTGGGCATTTATTTTTCCAAAAGGCGCTTTTTGATCAAAGAGCGGAAGGAGTCGGCAAGGCGATTCAATGGATCAAAGAAAATTATGAACGTTCTTTTACCGTAGAGGAGCTTGCAAAATCCTGCAACATGAGTACCTCCGGTCTGCACCATAAATTCAAAGCGATCACAACGATGGGGCCTTTGCAGTATCAGAAGCAGTTTCGCCTTCAGGAAGCCAGGCGCCTGATGTTGAGCGGTCCCATGGGGGCAACGACGGCCGCATTGACAGTAGGCTATGAAAGTCCGTCGCAATTCAATCGGGAGTACCGAAGGCTTTTTGGTTTGCCTCCTTTGCAAGACATTAAAGCGATGCGTAAATCTTCTTCCGCTTGGGGATTTGAGGATAGTTAAGGATGTTGAATGATGGAACCCAGGCATATAATGGAGGGACTAGTTTTACAACTTGGGGGTGATCATTCTGCAGGAACTTGTTGGCAGCTGCGTGAAATGTAAAAAGCAAATTTTTTGCAATGATGGATTTATTAATGGAGTAGTGTTAGAAGATAAAAATGTAATATGTTTCGAATGCTTCGATAATGAACAAAATCAATCGATAAATGATAATGATTCAAGCAGATTTAAAATATGATCCATATTAATACTCTAAACCCAACCATAGTAAAAATTTAATGGCTGGGTTTTCTATAGTTTCGGTATCGTCATCGTTTGTTTTGGTTACACTACACTCCGTAAAAAGCGTAAAAAATGCTTTAATAAGGGGTGAGTTCCATGTTGAACCATATTTTGAAATCGGCGAAAAAAATTTTTCCAATATTCATTTTCTTAATGATGGCTGCTATTTTGTTGGTTTCTCAACCTGCATCCGGGAAAGCGCCAACTGTCGGAAACGGCGTGCTTGTCTATTCGCCGGATCCATCGCAAACCTTTGATCAAGCGGGAACAACGTATGCGCGTATGATTACTTTAAAGCATAACGGTCCCCATAATGGAACCTTGCTAGTCACTTTTGATCAATTGGTTGAAGTAAACGGACGACAAGTTTACCCGATTTATAGAAGCACGGATAATGGTGCCACATGGACTTTGGCAGCAAATATCGGAGATGATCGCTTCCATACGACGAGGACGTCACAGCCTGCACTTTTTGAGGTTCCGCAGCAGGTCGGCAATCTTGCACCGGGTACGATACTATTGGCAGGCAACATTTTCCCTGAGGACAAGTCCAGTTCAAGAATCGTTATTTATAAGAGCACCGATCGCGGCTCTACGTGGACGTTTTTAAGCACAGTCGATACCGGCGGACTTGTATTATACGATCCGACTCCTGTTTCAACCACTTCAACGATATGGGAGCCGTTTATGGGGCTGGATCGTTCAGGAAACCTTGTTGTGTATTACTCCGACGAACGGCAGAAATCCAAGAACATCTTGCAGGCGCTGGTCCTTCGCAAATCAACCGATGGCGGACAAACGTGGGGGCCTGTGGTCAATGTGGTAGCTATACCAAATAAAAATGACCGTCCCGGCATGATAACCGTCATTAAACTGCCGAATGGCAAATATATGGCCACCTACGAAATCGTGAACCGCCCGGACCAAACCTTTAAATCCGCGCCGGTATACTTTAAATTTTCAGATGATGGGGTGACCTGGAATGCGTCGGATGTGGGAACCCCCATCCAATTGAGCGACGGAAGAGGGATCGGATCATCGCCTTATGCCAAGTGGGTTCCTGTCGGCGGACCTAATGGTGCTATTATCGTTGCAGCAAAATGGGGGCTTGATCCATCGGGTCATGTTAGCGGCGGACAAAACTTTTTTATTAACTACAATTTGGGGCAAGGAAACTGGGAAAGGCTGCCTATGGCCGTTACTTATGACGCGATCGATTATGCCGGTTATTTTCCGGGGTACAGCCAAAGCATGGATACAAGTGTCGATGGATTAACCCTTTACCAAGCCACGAATGTTGAAAATCTTACAACACGGCGAAACGATATTCGTGTCGGCTCCATTCCTCTTCATGCAAATCGGTATGAAGCGGAAAAGGCAGCATTGAATCACGTTCAGGCGGGGACGGTTGTAGACGGGTCTAACGGACAAGAGGTACAGTTTATAAATTACCCGGACAGCACTGTCAAATTCACTAAAATAAAAGCGCCGTCCAGCGGAACGTATACCGTAAATGTCAGATATTCAAACGGTACGGAACAAAAAAGTACCCATAAAGTCCATATTAATAACGGACAGGGATTCACGCTTGATTATCCTCCAACGGCAAATTGGGATCGGTATTTATGGGTATCGTTTACAACCGATCTGAATAAGGGAGATAACACGATACAATTTTCTTATGATACAGGCAATGCCGATCTTGACGTCATAGAGGTATATAAAACGGATAAAGGGGCCGTTCGCAAAACGTTAGCCGGAACGGCTTTGGAATATAAAAATCCGATCATTAAGCAGCGCGCTGACCCATGGGTGTACAAGCATGAGGACGGGTACTATTATTTTAGCGGGTCGGTTCCCGAGTACGACCGGATCGAATTACGTCGTGCGAAGACGATTCAGGGACTCGGCGAAGCGCAGCCCGTCACCGTTTGGACGAAACGGGAAAGCGGTCCAATGAGCAAGCATATATGGGCGCCGGAGCTCCATTTTATCGACGGAAAATGGTACATCTACTTTGCGGCAGCGAGAACGGATGCTCCATTCGATCACCGTATTTACGTGCTGGAAAACACTTCTGCAAATCCATTGGAAGGAGTTTGGGTAGAAAAGGGGCCTATCCGGACGAAGTGGGAAACGTTCTCGATCGACGCGACTACTTTCGAGCATCGCGGAAAACGGTATTTGGTGTGGGCACAGAAAGATCCGGATATCTATGGCAACTCTAACCTGTATATTGCCGAGATGGAAAATCCTTGGACAATAAAAGGACAGCAAGTTATGCTTTCGAAGCCGGAATTGCCTTGGGAAATTATCGGGTTTTGGGTGAATGAAGGGCCGGCTGTACTGAAGAGGAATGGCAAAATTTTCATGACCTATTCCGCCAGCGCTACGGATGCGAACTATGCGGTGGGTATGCTCACGGCTGACGAGTCGAGCAATTTGTTGGACCCAGCTTCCTGGAGCAAATCCAAAACGCCTGTCTTCCAAAGCAATCCAAAAACGAGTCAATACGGACCTGGACACAACAGTTTTACGGTTTCCGAAGACGGCAAACGGGATGTGCTTGTCTACCATGCCCGCAATTACAAAGAAATTGCAGGTGATCCCTTGTATGATCCGAACCGGCATACGCGCGCCCAAGTCTTCACATGGAACAAGGACGGTACACCGAATTTCGGGGTCCCCGTAGCGGATGCAAAGGAAGAATAACACGGTATATAAAAATGCGAGACAAAACGATTTGAGCCGTTCTGTCTCGCATTTTCATTAGAGCATCATGCGTTTTCATGTTTTTAGAAGTAAAAAAAGAAGCTTTAGACTCATCTGAATCTAAGCAACCTCATGCTGTTCAATATGACGATCAAGGCTGCTCCCGTATCACTAATCACCGCAATCCATAATGTCAGCAGTTCCGGAAAGATAAGAATTAAGGCAGCTGCCTTAATCATGAGCGAAAACCAGATATTCTGTTTAATGATTCGAATGGCCTTACGACTTAACTTTACCGTATGGGGGAGTTTCTCTAAATGATCAGCCATTAAAACAATATCCGCAGTCTCCATGGCAGTATCTGTCCCGGCGCCACCCATAGCTACCCCTAGATTGGCCGCTGCAAGAGCAGGCGCATCATTAATGCCATCGCCGACCATTGCAACAAAGTGACCTTCATCTTGCAGCTGTTTTATCAAGTTTACCTTGTTTTCAGGCAACAACTCAGCGAAATATCGATGAACCCCCGTTTGAGCCGCCACCTTTTTTGCTGTGCCTTCGTTATCACCTGTAAGCATAATAACTTGACTTATTCCGACTCTATGGAGATCGCGAACCGCTTGAACAGAAGTCTCCCGAACGCTATCCGCAACAGCAATTACGCCATGGATTTTTTCCTGCGTGCCAACAATCACAAGGGAGTGACCTTCGTGTTGGAGAATATCGATCTGTGATTCAATTCCCCCCATCGGGTTGTTTAATTCTTGAAACAGTTTGAGATTTCCGGCAAAGTATTCTTGCCCATCAATCATAGCCCCGACGCCTTTACCGACAAAGTTTCTAAATTTCTCGCCCTGGTAGGCATTGAACCCTTTACCTTTCGCATAATCAACAATGGCTTTCGCAATCGGATGTGTAGAATACTCCTCTAAGGTATGCGCGATGGATAATAATTCGCCTTCAGTCTTTCCCGTCGTTATGATTTGAGAAACTCGTGGTTTGCCTTCAGTTAAAGTACCTGTCTTATCGAAGGCAATCGCTGTTATCCTTCCTGCGACCTCAAGGAAGGCTCCACCTTTAATCAGAACGCCATTCCTGGCTGCATGACCGATTGCGGACACGATTGCCACAGGCGTGGAAATAACGAGAGCGCAAGGACAAGCTACAACGAGCAGTTCCAGTCCTTTATAAAACCATTCCCCCCAAGTACCTGGAAGAAAGAGCGGTGGGAATAAGCATAACAAATAGGGCTGATATAAAAACGATTGGCGTATAAATTCGGGCAAACTTGTCTACAAAAGCTTCCGTTGGCGCTTTTTGTTCTTGAGCTTCTTCAACGAGGTGAATGATTTTGGAAATCGTCGTATCTTCAACGAGCTTTGTTACCTTGATCTCTAAAGATCCATGTTCATTGATCGTTCCTGCATACACCGGATCACCGGGATGCTTATCTGCTGGAATGGATTCGCCTGTTATCGGAGCCTGATTAACACTGGATTCGCCGCTGATCACTTCTCCATCTAGGGGGATTTTATCTCCCGGTTTAATGACAATGATTTCTCCAACCGAAATTTCTTCGAC
The DNA here is from genome assembly GCF_020169515.1 of Paenibacillus vietnamensis. Taxonomy (GTDB): domain Bacteria; phylum Bacillota; class Bacilli; order Paenibacillales; family Paenibacillaceae; genus Pristimantibacillus; species Pristimantibacillus vietnamensis. Next base: position 420,073 of record NZ_JAHMHW010000001.1, read on the forward strand.
GGGCTTTCGAATGAGGTGTTGACCGCTTTTAACAAATGCTTCAGGAGGGGCTAAATCAATCAGGCTTCGAATGGAGTCGCGTGTTTTTTCGATAGACCGATCCTGAAGGATGTTGCCTAACGCAAATAGCCAAACCACGGTTGCACCCTCGAACCATTCTCCAATCGCGGCAGCACCAAGAACAGCCGCTGTCATCAACACATTCATATCAAGCGAACGACTTTTCACCGCATAAAAGGCGCTTTTTGCCGGCTTGTAACCACCAAGGACAATGGCTGCTGCATAGAGAACATTAATCAGGATTTCAGAAACGCCCGAATACGACCCGATAAAACCGATCAGCAAGAAGACTCCTGATAAAACAACACGATTTTTCCCGGAATTGTCTTGTTTCACTTCACCAGATCGGTTTCGCGAAACAAGAGAGGCTTTGTATCCTGCCTTAGATACTTCTTTTATGATATCTTCAACCGTATTGTCGTGTTCGATCGTCATTTTCCCTGACGAAAAATTGACACTTACAGATTTCACCTCAGGGTGAGATTTCAGGTGATTTTCAACCGTTAACGCACAAGAGCTGCAATCCATTCCTGCGATGCTGTAGGTCCGGGCCTTTCCTTTCTGCTGTATCTTAAGACTTTTCTTGAATTTGATTTCTTTAGGACTACCAGAGGTTGGGGAGGGGGAGGGGGAGGAACAACTTTGATCGGTACAGCAGGAACTGCTTTTTTCTTTATCTTCGCTCATAACGGGGTACCTCCCTTATGGTTTCTGGCAGCAATCCAACTCATCGTTTCTCTCACAGGCAGCGACTTCTTCTTCCACCTGGACAAAAACGGCTTCCATGATGTCCAGTAACTGAGCAATTTCTGCGTTTCTCAAGCTGTAATATATGTATTTTCCTTCTTGTCGGCTAACGATGATTCCACAACCTTTTAGACAAGCCAAGTGCTGCGAAATATTGGACTGATTTCCTTTAAGGTCATCTACAATTTGTGATACGGTCTTTTCTCTATATTTGATGGATTCGAGTATTTGAAGTCTTGTCTTATCACTAAAGCCACGAATGAACTTTGCTTTAACATCAAGGCTAAATTTCCCCACTACTTCACGTCCTTACCATCATATTAGTAACTACTAATATGAATTATATTAGCATTCACTAATATGATTGTCAAATTCGATTCATCAGCGGAGGTTCTACGGCGGCTAAAGAAAAGCCTACCTGAGTCTCCATATTTTGTAGGGACTCAGATAGGCATGAACATTTTAACCGCCATGCTGCATCGCAAATAAGCGACACTCCTTGGCACAATTTAAACAGATCCGGCCGCACATTTGAGATTCCTGATCCGGATGCCTCAAACATTCATGGCCGCAGACTTCACAAACATACGCACAATATTCGCAAATGGACTTCATTAGAAGGCTGTTGCTTGAGATGAATTTTGCACATACCTCACAAATGGCAGCGCAATCGGATAATAATTTAATTTGGGACCGCCTTGTATGTGCATCAGATCTGCTGAGAAGCTTGTCGCTGGTCATAAAACATATAGTTGCGCAATGATGAAGTATTTGCAGTAGTCTTCCTGTGGGCATTAACATATGGGGTTGCATATTCGTACTCCTTCGAATTAATTTAACGTTATACAGTATTCATCGTATGAATGACCTGCCCCATAGTGGCCTATTTTGGGCGGTTGTGTTATTTACCACAGGTACGATGAGGAGCCCAATCCATCCATGACTAACCCCAATATAAAAAACAGCGGCAGCCTTGGACGAATAATATCATCCTTGACTCCCGCTGTTTTCTTGACCATCATTTTCCGTCAGCGTTTAACATTTTCCCTTTTTAAAGGAACCGAATTCAATAGTTACCGGACCAGAGGGCGGGGCGCAGCAGAGCGACACGTCACGCGGTTCTCCAGCACTTTCAAATTCTGAATCCTCTTTTGTGTGAAAGATTTCCCATGCATTGCCGTCCGGGTCATGAACCCAAACCTTATCCTGTACCGCGTAGCAGCAGGTCGTGTTCATTTCGTCGATCAGAAGGAGCCCCGATTCCCGAAGGCGATCACCAATTGCCAGAACCTCTTTGGTATCATGGACTTGAAATCCCAGATGGTTAAGTACGCCGTTCTTTTCAAAGGGACGGACATTTAAGGAAAAATGGAGTGCCGGATTATCCAGCTCAAATTTCGCATAGTTTTCTTTTACCTTTGTTGGCTCAGTGCCAAAGAAAGCTTTGTAAAAGTCGAGAGATTTCTGAAGATCGCTGCAGTTTACCGCTACGTGCATTCGCTTAATCATGCTCATTCACCATCTTTCACAAATTTTTCAATGCGATTTTTAATGGATTCCCGCACTTCTCGAAACTTTGCCATGATTTCTTCTTCCGTACCGGTCGCTTTCGCCGGATCTTCGAAGCCCCAATGCCATCTTTGCGCTTTATCGTTGTGTACTACTGGGCAATGATCATTCGCGTGACCGCAAAGGGTAATAATGTAGTCTGCTTGCTTCAGGATTTCGGGGTCAATTACGTCGGAAGTATTCCGCGAAATGTCAACACCAGCTTCATCCATCACTTGAACAGCCCGAGGATTTAGCCCATGCGCTTCAAGACCGGCGCTTTTGACTTCGTAGTGTTTGCTCCCCAGCGCTTTCAAAAATCCGTCTGCGATTTGGCTTCTGCAGGAATTACCCGTACAAAGAAAATAAACTAACTTCTTCTCCAATTTATTCAGCTCCTTATTCATGCAGTGTTTTATAAACCAATGAAGCAGCGATTGCCCCAAGGACAGTAGCCACTACGTATAACCACAAATGCTGCACAGCTCCTGACACTAGTGCAGGACCCAGTGAACGTGCGGGATTCATTGATGCTCCAGAGATCGGCCCCGCGAACATCGCCATCAGTCCGACAGTAGCGCCAATCGATATGCCGGCAAAGCTTTTCACTGCTTTACCATGTACAGCCGACCCCAAAATGACAGTCATCAGGACAAACGTCAAAATAAACTCCAAAACAAACGATTGGCTTTCTGACGAAAGGGGGAGGGTAGCGCCTAAACTCGCGACATTGCCAAACAAAAGAAAAAGCGTATAGGCAGCAGCGATCGCCGCTATAAACTGAGTAACGATATAGGACAAACTATCTCGTAGCGAAATATCTCCCCGTACGAAGAATCCAATCGTTACCGCAGGATTAAAATGGGCGCCTGATATATGACCAAACGTATAGATAAGCGCCGTGACAACAAGCCCGAAGGTCAGGGCAACTCCTACATGTGTGATACTTTTAGTGATCTCCTCAATCACCATGGCCCCAGGACCGGCAAAAACTAAAAAATACGTACCGATAAACTCAGCAATTAGTTTCTTTTTCATTTGTCACTCCGCAGCAGCTATTACCAGAACGAGCTGGTTTGAAAATACAGCACAGCTCCTCTGAAAGGATATGGCTAACCTGTTCTTGATCAATTTCGTAATAACTCCATGTGCCATGCGTCTCCTTCGTAATAAACCCGGCATCAAGCAAGATCTTCAGGTGATAAGACAGCTTGGATTGAGACATTCCAAAAATTTCAGTGAGATCGCAAACGCAAGTGTTTCCGCGCTGAGTAAGTTCATACATGATTTGAAGCCGTTTTTCATCGGCAAGCGCTTTAAATTTGGATTCATAGTCTTTGAATGAAACTTCGTTCATTGAGGTCATCACCTTCTTTTGTTAATCAACTTTTTTTGATTTATTAGCTGGATTGAATGTATCATCATTCTTCTCTTAAGTCAATTGCTTAATCAAAAAAAATTGATTATTTCGTTAAGTTTCTGCTTGAAAAAATTTTTCCTAATGAACTATGCAAAAAAACGGAGCCACGTAGGATTATGGCCCGTTTTCTAATTAACCTGACCTAAAATCATACCCGAAACTAAAAAACGGCAACGTCCGGTAACTTTACCGCTTTGGCAATTTTTCCGGAGATTACACCTACTGCAAATATCAGAATGAGGAGGAACAGTACATGATGAATCATGATTGATGTCTCGTTGACCATGAAACTCATTCCTCCTGTCAGTTGTTAATGACACTTTCGAACTTATCAATTTGTTCATTCGTGCCGATTACAACCATAATATTTCCTTCTTCAATAACGGAATCGGCTGTTGGAGCAATGACGATGTCGTGCTTGTTATTGATCGCTACAATGCTGCAGCCATGTCTTGCTCTTGTGTCTAAATCCTTCAAAGAACGCCCTGCTATTTTTTTTGTTGCAGACAGCTCTGCAATCGTGTAATCCTTGGATAGCTCAATATAGTCCAGTAAATTTGGTGATACAATCTGGTTCGCTACTCGTGCACCCATTTCACGTTCAGGGAAGATAATACGGTCCACGCCCATTTTATGAAGAACCTTGCCATGGAGTTCGGATAGTGCCTTGGCCACCACTTTTGGTACACCAAGATCTTTAAGCAGAATAGTGGTCATAATACTTGCCTCGATGTCATCTCCAATTGCAACAATTACACAGTCAAAGTTCCTAATGCCTATTGCTTTCAAAACTTCTTCGTCAGTCGTATCGCCGATAATAGAATGAGTCAAACGTTCCCCAGCTTCTTCGATAATTTTCTCATTCCGGTCAATGCCCAATACCTCGTATCCAAGATTGATAAGCTCGTTGGCGACACTGCTTCCGAACCGTCCCAGGCCAATAACAGCATATTGTTGTTTTTTCCTCATAGTTTAGTCTCCTTACCCGATAGTGATTTTGCCTACAGGATATTTGTACAATTCCTTCTCTTTATTAGGGTTTAGCGCATACGCCAAGGTTACGGGCCCTAATCTGCCAATGAACATCATACAAGCAATGATGATTTTACCTAATACCGATAGTTCCGGCGTAAGACCCAAACTGAGACCTACCGTGCCAAAAGCTGAGGTCACCTCGAACAGTATTTTTAAAAATTGAGCATCTTCCGTAGTGGTAAGAATCATCGTCACAAACACGACAAGGAACATAGCTATGATTGTGAGCGTAATGGCTTTAAATATCCTGTCCTGCGCTAGCCGGTACCGGTATATAGAGATATTGTCTCTGCCGCGAATCATCGTAATCATTGCGCCTATCAGGATCGCAAAAGTTGTTGTTTTTATTCCGCCCCCTGTTGAACCGGGAGATGCTCCGATAAACATAAGTATGATGATAAAAAATTGTGTCGCTTGACGAAGTGCAGCGAGATCCAAAGAATTCGGACCAGCGGTACGCGGTGCAACCGACTGAAAATAAGACGACAAAAGCTTAGATCCCCAGTCAAGCGGCTGTAATGTATTGGGGTTGCTGAATTCAAATATAAAAATAACGATCGTGCCAATAATAAGCAGGGCTGCGGACATGCTTAGAACAACTTTTGAATGCAGCGACAGCTTATTGCTTTTACGTTTTCTGTACTCAAGAACATCTGCAATAACGATAAAGCCGATCCCTCCGAGAATAATTAAGCTCGTTACAACAAAAGTCACCAGAGGGTCGGAGACGTAGCTTGTAAAACTGCTAAAGGGCCCGGTGATGGGGCCAAAAAGGTCAAATCCTGCATTGTTAAACATCGATATGGCATGCCAGATACCATAATACAAAGCTTGCCCGAAGGGCATATCATACGCAAACCGAATCGTTAGCAGCAAGGCTCCTGCACCTTCGATAACTAATGCATATAGCAGTACTTTGCGAATAAGCCGTACAATGCCTTCCATGCTTGTCTGATTTAGTGATTCTTGCAAAATCAGCCGTTCTTTAAGGGAGATTTTCCTCCTGGAAAGCAGTGCGATAAGAGTACCCATCGTCATAAACCCAAGACCGCCTATTTGTATTAAGGTAATGATGACGATTTCCCCGAACTTGGTCCAATGCGTACCCGAATCGACGGTTACGAGACCGGTGACGCAGGTTGCAGATGTGGCGGTGAACAAAGCATCTATAAATGAAGTGGGTGAACCGTCTTCTGAAGAAATCGGTAACGTTAACAGAAAGGCACCTAAAAAGATAATACAAGCAAATCCAAGTGCCAGTACCTGTGGAGGAGATATGTGGCGCAGCGGGAAGGTTTTTGACTTTACCATAATCAATAACATCTCCTTATTTGCGAAGCACTCTTACGTGACTGTAAAATAGAGGATCGAGTGAAGAAAGCTGGTTTTATTATGTCATTTCAATTTCATTTAATACCCATATGTGTTGTTCATGAAAATCACTTTAGCTAATCCGAGTTGAAGCTTCCTGGTCTTTAATCCGGAGAAAGAAGACGATATCCAACTCCAGGCTCAGTAACGATCCATTGGGGTTGAGTTGAGTCCTCCTCCAGCTTTTTACGCAGGTGGCCAATATACACCCGAACGTAGTGGCTGTCGGATGGATTGTGATGGTCACCCCACACTTGCTGGAGCAACTGTCGTTGGGTGACGACTTTCCCGGCGTTGATCGCTAAAATTCTAAGAAGGTCGTATTCGGTTGGTGTCAGCTTTATTCTTTCTCCATTCAATTCCACAATGCGCTGCGCAAGATCGATAACCAATTCGCCGATCCGGAGAATGGGGTCGTTTATGGATTGGGTGGCATGCCTCAGAGCAACACGAATTCGGGCAACCAGTTCTCCCATGGCAAATGGTTTCGTAACATAATCGTCGGCTCCGCTATCAAGTGCTGTAATCTTGTCTTCCTCTTGATCTTTAGCCGTCAGCACAATGATGGGCACGCTCGACCAGCTTCGCATCCGTTGCAGAACTTCCATTCCGGTTATATCCGGCAATCCAAGATCGAGGATAATCAAATCCGGACAAATCAAGGAGGCTTGCTGCAGGCCTTCTTCTCCCGTGGAGGCTTCGTGAATGGCGTATTGATGAGCCTGCAAGGTCACCTTCAGAAGCCTGCGAATTTGCTGCTCGTCATCGACAATTAATATACAGCTTTTTTGCTCATTCATTCTCATCACCCTCCATTTTTCTTTCATAAAATATTATTACTTGCTTCGTTTTGCTTATGTAGAGGAAGCGTAATTGTAATGATGGTTCCCCGAGGAGCATTTCGTTTTCCCGAAATGGTGCCGTTGTGAAGTTCCACAATCCCCTTGCAAATCGCCAGTCCCAATCCCGTACCTGTCACATGCTTGGTGGCCTGTGCGCGGTAAAATTTTTCGAAAATCCGCTCGTACTCATCGTTGTTGAGCCCGATTCCTTGATCGGCAACGGCGATAACAAGGTTAGATTCTTCTACATAAACCTCGATATTGATTTCAGTATAGTCAGGACTGTATTTGATCCCGTTGCTGATCACATTGACCAATACTTGCTCCAGCAGAACCTCATCACCCAGTACCATTGGAGCGTTATCAGGCAAATGCACTCGCAGCTTTCGATTCTGTTGAAAGTCTTTCACTTGAGCCAAGGCCACCCCAATGAGATCTTCCGCATCGCACCAATTTTTCCGCAAACGCGGCATCCCGCTTTCCAGTTTTGCCATACTTAGCAGATTCATCACTAACCGATTCATCCGAAGCGCGCCATCTCGAATCGTCATGAGCAATTCTTTCCGATCCTCCGTAGTAAAAAGATGATCGTTTTCGATGAGTCCGGTTGCCGAGCCGATTATAGCGGCTAATGGGGTACGCAGCTCATGTGAAACAGAATCTAAAATAGCGGCGCGAAGCCGTTCCGATTCAGCTGTCAAATGAGCAATTTTAGCTTCTTCTGCAAGCTTCACACGATCGATGGCGCTGGCTGCCAAGCCGCCGATGGCTTCCAGCATCCGCTGTTGTTCAGTTGTGACCTCACTTTTCCATTCTTCCAAATGCAGTGCCAGAACACCGTGTACATGGCCTTCCGTCCGCAAAGGCAAGTACCAGCCCGAAGCCTCTCTCAAGGTACGACTACCGTAGCCGACTGCTTCGCCATGATCAAACGCTAACTTTGCCATTACCTTTTCTGCTTCTCCCTGTCCCCAATCGCTTTGAGTATCGGAATGGTGGGATAACACCAAACGGTTTGCGTCATCCGGCAAGTAAATGGCGATTTCCGAACCGATCATTTTCGAGACTTGACTCGAGATGTTCTCCAATAAGGAATGAATTTCAGTCATATCGCTCATCTGTCGGCTAAGCTCATAAAGCGCGGCTGTATGCGCTTCTCTTTGTTTCGAGTAGTGCAGTTGTCGTTTCAGTCTAGCGGCCAAACTGGCCGTTAGCGCGGCTACAGCCAGGTAGACGCCGAACGAAATCAGATAGCGCAAATCAGCTACGGAAAAACTTAAAACAGGAGAAACAAAGAAAAAATCAAACGAAAGTACCCCCAGAGCAGCGGCGTAGAGAGCGGGACGCAATTCCCACAAGACGGCACTCAAAAGCACTGGAAATAAAAAAAGAAGCGCTACATTAACCAGATCCAAAGCAAGTCCGAATGGATACAATACCCCCGTCATGGCAGCTATGAGCAAGGTTACGCTCGCGTATGGAATCCATCTCCGGTTTAAAGGTTTCAGCTTATGCATGTATACTCCTTCCTGTTATCCCGGTTGACGTTCCTTCTATAGTCTAATCTAATGTAAAAAAGAAATAAAAGGAATCAAACAGGGTGTAAAAATCACATAAAAGGCGTGAATAGTCTTATAATCAAGAGATTTTGCAAGAAAAGTGCAGGTTTATCCTTCATAACAATTAAATCCAGACCTACAGATCAATATTTACACGGTTATTCGGCTAGCGGCATTTTACAGAGATCTGAGCAAGGAGTAATATTCATTCCATGAATTGAAATGCTGTTCGATTCAAACCATGGCCTGGTGAAACAGCAGAGGAGTCATTGGCAGACCGCCGATCGTGTGAGAGCGATTCGTGCGGAACTGTCAAAGACAAATTTAACACGTGGCGTCTCTCACCGCCCGAATAATGACTTAAAACAACGCTGAATCCTTTAACGAAAAGGAACGGGGGAACCAAAGGAAGTCGGAATCGGCTTCATGGGGTGAATCGACCGGCATCAAGATGCCGGTCGTAGGGCGACTCTCGCGCCCGAATCCGTCAGCTAACCTCGTAAGCGTACGAAGAGGCAACACTTGTCGCTAGCCGATCAGGACGACTACGTCATGATGGAGAAGCTGCGGAAGAGGGTCCTCTTTTCCAAGGCTTCTTTATTGTTGCCTTCTTTCTGAAAACGGAGGAGGAGCGTATGGAACAACGTCGTATTTTGGTGGCTGCATCCACTGAAGCGGGGAGAAAATTCATTCGGCTGCTGCTTTACAGACAAGTGCCGGTAGCGGCCATGACCAATAACAAGCGGGAAGAAAAGCTATTGAAGGATATCGGAGTAAACGAGATTTTACGTGTCAGTACCATCCATAACAAAGCTGGAGAGATACCCAAGTTTCCGATCGGCCGCGTATTCATTTTTGAGATCAGTTTGCCGCTCACTTGCGCATACTTGCAGCTTGTGTCCCGGTGGCCTTGCAAGGCGGTGACAGTTGTTACTACGATGTGGCACCCAAAGGTTATTTATAAAAAACTAGGTGCTGCCAATGTCGTTCACACGCAAACCGGGGAAGTAGGATTTCTGCTCGGCAGCCAAATAGATTAACCATTGGAGGAGTGCTGTGATGCTGGATATTTGGATGGTGCTTACACTTGTCGCAGCTTTTGCACTGGTGACCGGATTTGTCGTCTGGTGCGGGAGAACGGTAGAGGATACGGGAGGCGAACGGGAATGACGATCATATTGATTTTTACGGGTGCATTGCTGATCTACCTGATTTATGCCTTGCTTCATCCGGAAAAATTTTAACGGATTTTGGTTAAGGCCGCTCATGCCGAGGAGGAACGGAAATGGACATCTTGCAAATCGTAATCGTGATTGGCGTATTGATGCTGATCGCCAAACCGCTTGGGGATTATTTGTATCACGTCTTCTCGAATGAACCCAATCTCACGGATCGAGTATTCCGGTGGGTCGAGAAGCCGATTTTCGCGCTTATCGGGGTGAAGCAGCGTACAGGCATGAGCTGGAAACGGTACGCGTTCAGCTTTATCGCTATCAACATCGTGCTCGTGGCAATCAGCTACGCGGTGCTGCGGCTTCAAAGCGGCTTGCCGCTGAATCCGAGCGACATCGGCAATATGGAGCCGACGCTGGTGATGAACACCATTATCAGTTTCATAACGAATACGAATCTGCAGCACTATAGCGGTGAAACGGGATTGACATACTTCTCGCAGATGGCCGTCATCATGATGATGATGTTTGCGTCGGCGGCTACAGGTTTTTCGGTCGCAGTTGCGTTCGTTCGAGGTATTACGAGCAAGGGCAAGTCGTTGGGCAACTTCTTTGAAGATTTTGTCAAGGCGCATACGCGTATTTTCCTGCCGCTCTCGACGATCATCACATTGGTACTGGTTGCGCTGCAAGTGCCGCAGACGCTTGACCTTACGCTAACCATCACCACATTGCAAGGTTCGACGCAGCAAATTGCGATCGGTCCCGTTGCTTCACTGGAATCGATCAAGCATCTAGGCACGAATGGCGGCGGCTTCTTCGGCGTCAACTCGGCGCATCCGTTCGAGAATCCGAATCCGCTGACTAATGTAATCGAGATTTTGTCCATGTGGGCGTTGCCAGCGTCGCTGCCGTTCATGTATGGCAGATTCGCAAAAAGCCGCAAGCAAGGCTGGGTTATTTTTTCGGCGATGATGATCTTGTTCCTGGTGTTCTTGACCGTTGCGTATACCGCGGAGAAGAACGGCAATCCGGCACTTAACGACCTTGGCATCGATGCTTCGCAAGGCAGCATGGAAGGGAAAGAAGTACGCTTTGGCATGGCCCAGTCTGTGCTATTTACCGCTGTGACGACGGCGGCGACGACCGGAACGGTCAACAACATGCACGATACGCTAACTCCGCTTGGCGGTTTGGTGCCGCTCGCGGAGATGATGCTGAACGTCGTTTTCGGCGGGAAGGGTGTCGGGCTGATGAATATGCTGATGTACGCGATACTCGCCGTGTTCATCTGCGGACTGATGGTCGGCCGAACCCCGGAGTTTCTTGGCCGAAAGATCGAGCCGCGAGAAATGAAGCTGATTGCGGTTGCGATTTTGGCCCATCCGTTCATTATTCTTGCCCCTACGGCGGCAGCCTTTTTGATTGATCTGGGCAAGGGATCGATCTCGAATTCCGGATTTCATGGTATAACGCAAGTGCTCTACGAATATACGTCGTCGGCGGCAAACAACGGATCCGGCTTTGAGGGGCTCGCGGACAATACGCCGTTTTGGAATATTTCAACCGGGCTTGTGATGTTTTTCGGACGGTATATTTCGATGATTGCTATGCTGGCCGTCGTCGGGTCGCTGGTGCGCAAGCAATGGGTACCGGAAACGATTGGCACTTTCCGTACGGATAATGCGCTGTTCACGTTCCTGCTGATCGGAACCGTCATTTTGATCGGCGCGCTGACGTTCCTTCCGGTAGTTGTGCTGGGTCCGATCGCAGAACATTTGACGATCCGCTAATAAAAAGAGAGGAAATGCTGCCATGAACGAAAAACGAAACAAAAGCCTGTTCTCCGGTCCGATTGTCGCTCAAGCCCTGAAGGCGAGCGTTATCAAGCTGAACCCGGCGGTGATGATCAAAAATCCAGTCATGTTCGTCGTTGAGGTCGGCGCGGCCATCGTACTGCTGATGACGGTATTTCCCGGATTTTTCGACGCGGAGGACCGCATCGGCTTTAATCTTACGGTATTTCTAATTCTTCTATTCACGGTGCTGTTCGCCAATTTCGCCGAAGCGCTGGCGGAAGGCAGAGGCAAGGCGCAGGCAGATACGTTAAAGCGAACCAAAAAAGAAATTACGGCCAATAAGGTGGTTGGCAGCGGAATCAAAACCGTACTTTCTACCGAATTGCGTAAAGGCGATATTGTTGTCGTCTCGCAAGGCGAGATGATTCCAGGCGACGGAGAGGTGATAGAAGGTCTGGCCTCTGTAGACGAATCGGCCATTACCGGCGAGTCGGCGCCGGTAATCAAGGAAGCGGGCGGCGATTTCAATTCCGTGACGGGCGGCACGCGCGTCATCAGCGATAGCATTAAAGTGCGAATTACAAGCGACCCCGGCGAAACGTTTATCGATCGGATGATCGCGCTGGTTGAGGGAGCAAAGCGGCAAAAGACGCCGAACGAAATCGCATTGAACACACTGCTGATTAGTCTGACCATTATTTTCCTGATTGTCGTCGTAACGCTGCGGCCGATTGCCGCATATGCCGGCATTGACTTGGAAATCCCTGTACTCATCGCCCTGCTGGTATGTTTGATCCCGACAACGATCGGGGGACTGCTGTCGGCCATCGGCATCGCAGGTATGGATCGGGTTACGCAGTTCAATGTGCTTGCGATGTCCGGCAAGGCGGTCGAGGCGTCGGGCGATATTAATACGATGATTTTGGACAAAACCGGAACCATTACCTTCGGGAACCGGATGGCCAGCGACATTGTGCCGGTCGGAGAGGCAAGTCCGGACGAGACGGCTGCCTGGGCAGCGATCTCATCCGTTCAAGATGAGACACCGGAAGGCCGCTCGGTGCTCGAGTGGATGAAGCAAAACGGAAAGACTTATGATAAGGCGCTCGGTGAAGGCGGCAGCTTCGTCGAATTCAAAGCGGAAACACGAATGAGCGGCATCGATTTGAAGGATGCGCGCCAAGTGCGTAAAGGGGCGGTCGATGCCATCCGGAAATGGCTGTCTGCGCAAGGCGGGGCCATCCCGCAGGATTTGGACCGGCATGCCAGCCGCATTGCCTCAGAAGGCGGTACTCCTCTGGCTGTGGCGGTTGATAACCGAATATTCGGCGTCATTTATTTGAAGGATACGGTGAAGCCCGGCATGCGGGAGAGGTTCGACCAGCTGCGTGAGATGGGGATCAAAACGATCATGTGCACCGGCGACAATCCATTGACGGCAGCGACGATCGCCAGAGAAGCGGGAGTTGACGATTTCATCGCCGAAAGCAAGCCAGAGGATAAAATTGCCGTCATCCGCCGGGAGCAAGCGGAGGGCAAGCTGGTGGCCATGACCGGAGACGGTACGAATGATGCCCCGGCGCTGGCGCAAGCCGATGTCGGATTGGCGATGAACAGCGGTACAACGGCGGCAAAGGAAGTAGCCAATATGGTTGATCTCGATTCCGATCCTTCGAAAATTATCGAAGTGGTTGCGATCGGCAAGCAGCTGCTCATGACACGCGGCGCCTTGACCACCTTCAGTATCGCCAATGACATTGCGAAATATTTTGCGATCATTCCGGCGATGTTCATGCTCGCTATCCCCGAGATGGAAGCCTTGAACATTATGAAGCTCGGCTCACCGTTGTCGGCGGTTCTGTCGGCGCTCATCTTTAACGCTATCATCATCCCGCTGCTGATTCCGCTGGCGATGAAAGGTGTTGCATATCGACCTATGAATGCCTCGCGCCTCCTTAGCCGCAACCTGGTCGTCTATGGTTTGGGAGGGGTGGTAGCCCCGTTCATCGGCATCAAATTCATTGATTTGCTTGTTCATGTATGGATCTGAAGTTTGCGATTCGCATAGCCCATATCCAAGCTGAAAGAAGGAATTAGCTATGAGTATAATGGTTCATGAGGGACAGGAGGGGCGCTCCGGCGGAGCGTTATTCTGGATAGCCTTGCGTGCAGGTGTGGTATTCATTATTCTTTGCGGCATCGTATATCCGCTCGTCAGTACGGGTCTTGCGCAGCTTTTGTTTCCCCATCAGGCAAACGGAAGTTTGTTAAGGGATAAGGATGGCACCTTAATCGGCTCCGAATTAATCGGGCAATCATTCACCGATCCGAGTTATTTTCATGGGCGTGTGTCGAGCATCGGTTACAAGGCGGAAGCGTCCGGCTCCAACAACTACGCGCCTTCCAATCCCGATATGATTGCGCGCACGCAGGCGTCCATCGTCCAGTGGCAGCAGGAAAATCCGGATGTGCTTATCGAAAAGCTGCCGATCGCGCTCATAACCAACTCAGGCTCAGGATTGGATCCTCATATCACACCGCAATCGGCGCTGGTGCAGATATCGCGAATTAGTAAGCTTACGGGGCTTTCGGAAGCCGAGTTAGCGTCGCTCGTAAATGAGTATACGGAGAATCGCGATTTGGGGGTATTTGGCGAGAAGCGAGTTAACGTACTGAAGCTGAATCTGGCTTTGAAAGAGAAGCTGGGGATATAACGATTTACCTGGCCCTGTCCGTGCAAATGTTGGCGGACGGGGCGATTTGCGTTTCCGTTTTGGGGAGGTGGTATGGATCATGAACAGTTTTCGGCGAAAGACACCGGAGGAAGTGTTATATTCCATTTCCCGGCTGAAACGCGGCAAGCTTAACATTCTTATCGGCGCCGTTAGCGGGTCTGGAAAGACGTATCATATGCTTCGTGAAGGACAGGCGTTAAAGAAGCAGGGGATTGATGTCGTCATCTGCGCAGTGTCCACCCGGCAAAGACCGGAGACAATCGAGCAGATTGGGGACTTGGAACGTGTGCCGAGTATACACTGGTTTGAAAACAGTGTGGAGAAGAAGGACTTGAATCTGGATGGTTTGATTGATCGTAATCCCGAGGTGGTGCTCGTCGACGGCTTGGCGCATCGAAATCGAGAAGGCTCACGCTTTCCGACGAGATGGGACGATATCCAATTTCTGCTCGGTCAAGGCATTAGCGTGATTACTACCGTCAATGTATATGAGCTTGAAGGTGTCACGGAACTGGCAAAAACGTTCGCAGGCGTAAATACGAAGGAGACGGTCCCGTCGAATGCGCTGGAGCTGGCCGATGAGGTCCGGCTGATCGATGTTTCACCTGAAACAATTCTGCAGCGGTATGCCGATGGTCATTTAAGGGGTTGCTTGAATCCGGTCGTGTTCAAACGGGGCAATCTGGCGGTTTTGCGCGAATTGGCGCTGAGGCTAGTGGCCGAAGGGGTTAATGAGTCGCTCGACAAGCATCGGGAGGAAGCCGGGCTCTTGGGTCCTTCGGGGGCGAGCGAACGCATTCTCGTATCGGCACAGTACCACTGGAACGCATCCATCTATATCCGCCGCGGGCAACAGATTGCCAAACGACTGGGCGGTGATTTACTCGTCGTTGCGTTCGTTAATCGGAGGATGCCGCTGACGAAGGAAGCCAAAGCGTTCAAGCGATCGATCATTCAGCTTGTGGATAAAATTGGCGGAGTATTCCAGGAACAGCCTTTTATATCTCGCCGTACTTTGTCAGGCAAGCTGGTCCGATACGCACTGGGATATAACGTCACACGCATCGTGATGGGGCATTCCAAGCAATCGCGCTGGCAGGAAATATGGCAAGGCTCTATTGTAAACGATATTTTGGGAAAAACGAAAAACATCGATATTTTTCTTGTCGCTGACCGAGCTGAGCATGAAGGGGAACGCATTTTGCCGGCCAAAATCGTCGCACCCGTTGCAAGCGACTTGTACCGCAGGCTCACTTCCCCGGAAGTGGAACAAAAAATCGGTAAAATTCGCAGGGGCAAATTCAAGGTGTATATTGGAGCGGCACCCGGTGTGGGAAAGACATACACGATGCTGCGGGAAGGCAATCACCTGTTAAAGAAGGGGATCGATGTCGTCGTCGGGCTGCTGGAAACACATGGCCGGCGTGAAACAGCGGATCAAGTCGGGCAACTGTCGATTATTGAGCGACGAGCAATTGTTTACCGGGGTACCGAGCTGAAGGAGATGGATACGGAGGCAATTATCCGGAGAAATCCGGAGGTCGTTCTCATCGATGAGCTGGCCCATACGAATATGCCTGGCAGCAGGTTTAAAAAAAGATATGAAGACGTTTTGGAAATTCTCGATGCGGGCATATCCGTCATTTCTACCGTCAACGTGCAGCACTTGGAAAGCCTCAACGATGCTGTCGAACAGATCACCGGCATTCGGGTTCGGGAGACGGTTCCGGATGCGATTCTGCGTTTGGCAGACGAAGTGGAATTGATCGATGTGACTCCTCAGACGCTGCAGCAACGAATGAGAGAAGGCAGGGTGTATGCAATGGAAAAAGTGGAGCAGGCGCTTAACCACTTTTTCAAAACCGGCAATCTGATTGCTCTTCGCGAGCTGGCGCTGCGGGAAATTGCAGATGATGTTGACGAACGATTAGAAGCTTGGGAGAGGCGCTCCTCGCTTCGCGGTCCTTTGCGGAGGCAAGAAATGATTTTTGTATGCGTTAATATTGGTCCGAATGCGGAACGGCTAATCCGCCGCGGATTTCGCATTGCTTTTCGGTTGAAAGCGCCGTGGGTCGTAACGTATGTATGCAACCACGGACAGCCCCGTCTGGGCGAGGAGGAAAAACGGAGAATCGAGGCATTGGAAACATTGACGGAGCGATTGGGCGGCAAGTTTGAAGTTGCGATGGGCAAAAAAAACCGGGATATTGCGGTGGTGCTTCGTTCCAAGGCAAAGGAATATCAGGCTTCTCAAATCATTATTGGCCAATCGAAGCGCTCTTGGCGGGAGCGATTGAGGAGGGGGGCTGTTGTCTCGAAGCTGCTTCGATTGACGCGTGACACAGATGTGTTGGTGGTGGCTCACTACGATCCTCAAGTTATGATGGATGGAGGATAGAAAAGCTGTATGATGCCCGATGTACAGGATGAGTGATTACACCCATAGATTCAATGTCATGTACCATGCTAAAATTTTAGTAAATTGGAAGCGCTTTTAAAGGGAAGGAGGCGACGATGATAATAGGCGATACATAGCGGGATTGCTTTTGGTGCAGGTACTCTTAAAGGAGGGATTTTAAAATGATGAAAATGGTCTTAAGCAGCTTGGTGATGGGAAGTCTATTGGTGACTTCATCATATATTGGTGCAGGAAGTAAAGCAGAGGCAGCAGTGATTTCCTCAATACCTAATACGACTAAGGTTGAACAGAGCTATAATACCAGCTTTTTATCCGTTCCCGGCTACGCTTCTATAGGAGTAAAGGATAGAAGCAGTTATGTGGGAACCTCTTATTATCGTACAGTTAGTAATGGAAGAGAGTTTTTACAGGCCATTCTGGATGCGGGTAACGGTACGGTTAAAGTCATTGAAGTTACGGATCATATTGACTTAGGCTGGACTGAATTAGCTCTGGATTCGACTGAAAGATCACAGTATAGCTTCATTACAAATTACCCGAAACCGGCAAACGGATTCACGAATCCGCTGTTAATCGCTTCCGGAGTATCCAAATTAAACATTTCAAATGTAGACGGGTTAACCATCTTCTCAGCATCAGGCAAGACCATCAAGCATGCGGAAATAAAACTGCAGGGTTCATCTAACGACATTGTCATAAGGAATCTCAAATTTGATGAAATGTGGCAATGGGACGACTCGGGAAAGCATAAAGAGGTAGGCTGGTCTTTTATCAAGGTGAATGGCGCTAACCATGTATGGATAGACCACTGTACGTTTTCTATAGCGGCAGATGGAATGATTGACATGGAAAACGGTGCATCCAATGTAACGTTTTCTTGGAATGAATTCGGATTAGAAGCAACTGAAAATCCGGATGAGGGCAGTTCGATTTATCAGTCCATCGAATTTATGGAGCAAAAATATACAGCAGGCGAATTGGATCCGGCAACCAGCGTTTACTACAAAATGCGTAACGAGGGCGCTACCAAAAATCAGATTATGGCTTATGCTGCCTATCACTCTAAAGTTCATTTGGTAGGCTCCGGCGATAAGGATTATACGAATTATATTAGTCCTGCCGGAGTTGAGGTCAAGGATGGAAATCAAAGGCTTCGATTGACCATGGCGTATAATCGTTATACGAATGTTGGACAACGTTTGCCGATGATTCGTCAAGGAACCGGCCATTTATTTAATAATTATTTTGATAATTCGACGCATCAGAATGTAATGGACAGTGTATACGCGATCTCAAAATATGGCGGTGATACATTAGCGCGCGGAGTGAATGCAAGAAATGGCGCTTCGATAGCAGCAGATACAAATGTTTATAATGCGATTAAGGAACCGCTGATCGGTGCGGAACGTCAAGGTGACGATACAGGAAATATGAGTGCACCTTTTAGTGAGTTATTTAAAGATGCGATTAACCATAGTTTGATTGTAAATTCAAAAGTAACAAATAGCAGCGGAACTTATATAGGAAGCAGCTGGGATAATAATGGCGATAATTTGTTTACCAAGGGCTTCAAGTGGTATGACAAATCATCGATCGGTAATTGGGCCTGGTCTTCACATATCGTCGGAGTCGAATTTATGAGTAAAACGAACCCGCCAAGCACACCGTTTACTTTCACCTATGATTACAATGAGCAATTGCCTTATGCGTATAAAACCGTTCCGCTAAACAGCGTAGTACCGACAGTAGCAAAATACGCCGGCATATCGAAAAAGGTGGATTTCAGTGCTGCTGACTGGTTAAAAACGAACTATATTTATTAATTCTTAAAATGATAATACAAAGACCCCGCTGAAACAGGAACGCGGGGTCTTCCTCTATGCATTCTCGCTCGCGCAACCGGTACTTCGGACCAGTCGTATTTTAATTTCTAGACGGAGTCTAATCGGACGAGATTGTCAACGGGCTAGTACACGCCGCACACCTGGAGCAACTTTGGCAGCAAGCAATTCAATCGCCTTCGCAACTGTAGTGTAAGGCATCCCGCCGATATCGATCTGCATCATGAACCGGTTATGCCTGAACAACTCATGCTGATGCAAGATTTTCTCTATCACTTGCTGGGGGCTGCCTACGGCAAGTACAGTTGTCGGATCGGCTAATTGCTCAAATTCAGCGGGAGACATTCTTCCCCTTCCCGTACGCCGACCCATAAATTGTTCCAAATAACTGCTGTAAAACGGATAATATCCGTTCAGTGCCTGCTCGGAGGTTTCTGCTACATAGCCGTGGCTAGAGACGGCTACCCTAAGTTGGGACGGATCATGCCCGGCTTGTTCGCCGGCTTGCCGATACAAATCGACAAGGTGCTTCGCCCGCTCAGGCGCCCCACCGAGAAGAGCAAGATTCATGCCGAGGCCGAGCCGGCCTGCATTTACGGCGCTTTCCGCGGTTCCTCCGACGCCGATCCATACCGGCAATTCGGATTGGGCAGGGCGCGGAGCGATTTCCAGGTTGTTTAAAGGGCTGCGGAACCGCCCGCTCCATGTGATCCTCTCCCTCTTGCCGAGCTTCATGAGCAGATCTATTTTTTCTGCGAACAGGTTCTGATAATCATCGAGATCATAGCCGAACAGCGGGAAGGAGTCCACGAACGCTCCGCGCCCAGCAATCATTTCGGCACGTCCCCCGGACAGCAAATCTACAGTGGCAAAATCCTCGAACAGCCGTACCGGATCTACTGTGCTCAGTACCGTGGTCGCGCTGGTCAACCTGATTTTATCGGTTGCTTGAGCGATGGCGGCAAGTACTACCGGAGTGGAGGATACCGCAAATTCCAACGTGTGATGCTCGCCGACGCCGAAGATGTCAAGCCCTGCTTCTTCGGCAAGCTTGGCGGCATCGATGATTTCCCGGAGCCGCTGCCGGGCGCTTACCGCTGCGCCTCCATGCGGATGGGGAACCAAATCCCCGAACGTATATAGACCGATCTCAAAGCGGGGTGGTTCGCTTTCTAATTTTTTTGATGGATAAATCATTTGAACACCTGCTTTTTTCTAAAATTTTTAGTACGTTGAGAAAGGATGTAGCAATCCGTCCAAATGAATGAATATAAGGATGATGGATATGATGGCAAGTACGAAGGCTGGAATTGCTTTTCCAATCGGGTCACCGGCCTTTAAATGCGCAAGGAATGCCACCAGCATCGTAACGCTGAGCCATACTCCGGCCCACGCGGCCGCTCCTGGAAACCAGAAGCCGATAATAAGTCCTGCGACCCCTGCGAATTGAACGATGGCCGTGACGCTTCGGAACCACTGCGGCAGACCAAGATACTTGAACGCTTCTACTTGAAATACAGCCCCGACGAGCATGCTTCCGCCAGTCATGGCGAACACAAGTATCAGCAGAATTTGAATAAATATGGAAAGAATGTACATTATGAAACCTCCTTCTTGTTTTTTGTTTCTGCAAGTATTAGTATGTCAATAAGGTATCAATATAGGAAGTAGGCACTAATTTGTGTCGTAGTATCCTTCGCGATACCATGGAAGGAGCGAGCTTACAATGAAATCCGAATTGGATTCCTGCAGGGTTGAACCGGCACTAGAAGTTCTAGTCGGTAGATGGAAGCTTTCCATTCTGTATTTTCTTTTTCACGGGACCAAACGATTTAGCGAATTGCAGAAAGGGATCCCCAGCATTACGAAGAAGATGCTGACCTCACAATTGCGGGAATTGGAGGAGCAGCACATTATCCGGCGAGTCGTCTATCCGGTCGTTCCTCCCAAGGTGGAGTATTCGATGACCGAATACGGCAAAACCTTGGAGCCCATATTAGAGCTAATGCATAAGTGGGGAAGCGACCATGTCAAGTATATGCAATTAAACAGGAATAGCCAGGTAACGAACAACGTAATGGAATAAAATAAAATGCAGCCGCTATCCTTGGAGAGATCGGCTGCATTTTTAGTTTCGTTTTAGAAATTTACTCCGGCTGCAGCAGTTTCCTTCAAGCCGCTCTCGATAATTTCCGATGCACGATCTCCGTACTGAGCATGCCCTTCAATCACAACGACCTCAGAGGGTTGAATTCCCCAAAATCCAAGAATCGTTTTCATATATCTTAATGCCATTTCCATCGGTTCCATCGGCTCCAGCGAATAGTCACCCCCGCGTGCGGTCAGTAAAGCAACTTTTTTGTCTCCGGCCAGACCGACCACGCCTTCCGCGGTATATTTGAAGGTTTTTCCAGGCTGTGTAAGATAAGAAATATAGGTGATGAGCGGAGCCGGTACCGTAAAGTTCCACATCGGGAAAGCAAAGACGATTTTATCCGACGAGAGAAACTGATCCAAATAAAATTGAACATTCGAAGCGGCTGTTTTCTCTTCCGGCGTCGGATCGATACCTTTTGATTCCTTATAGAGACCGGTAAGCGCCGAGTTTCCATAATAGGGAAGGTCAAGGCTGTAGAGATCCAGTTCCGTAATGATATCGTTTGGATTTACTTCTTTATAACTGGCCAAAAAGGTGTCGTACATCTGATTGCTGATCGCCGCATCTGAAGGGCGGTCGTTTGATTTTATAAATAATACGTTTGCCATGATGAATTTTCCTCTCAAATGAATTCAAGCCGATGAATCGATGCCGACCTTTCCGGACAGGTCGTAAAGCGATTCCGAGCCCGTTGAGCTTACCGTTTAGACGCTTCGTATTTCAGCATCTTCATACGCCATTATGCAGTTGAATTCGTTTTTTGAGAAGTAGTTACATTTTTATGCCCAGGTAACAAAGAAGTAACCCCGAATGAATATTTGGCGCGAAGGGAATCCTCTAGAAAAAAAGGGGTGCTTTATTTGGACTTGCCATTACAAAATATACCTAAAATGATTGAGGCAAAAATGAGCGGCAGTCCCGATCTTGTCATGAAAACGTATATCGTACAAGATCGATGGGAAGTCACCTGCTTATATTTGTCTACATTAGCAAACAAAATGTTAGTAGATGAGCTGGTTATCTCCGAAATTGTTTCGCCGCATCGACTGCAAGAATATGATCAGGAGCCTATTGAATGGTTGTTGTCAGCGTTTAAACAAGCTGAGGTCAAGAAAGTGATTGGGCCGGAAGCCTGCATGAAAGAATTGTTAGATGGCCAATGTCTCGTTATCCCGCCGGGAATGGCCGCAGTATCCTTAGAGGTTCGCAGGCAAGAGCAGCGCAGCGTGGCCGAACCTGAAATAGAGGCCGTAGTAAGAGGACCGCGCGAAGGTTTTGTGGAGGATTGGTCGCGCAATATTTCTCTGATTCGCAAACGATTAAAAAATGAGAATTTGGTTATCGAGAAAATGACGATCGGTACGGAAAGCCATACAACGGTTTGCTTATTATACATGCGCGGAATCGCTCAACAAGGCTTAATTAACGAATTCCGTACAAGATTGGAAGCGATTCAAACGGATAGCATTCTTGAAAGTGCCTATATTGAAGAATATATCCAAGACAAAGCCATGACTCCTTTTCCGCAATTCGCGGCTTCGGAAAGACCCGATGCCATCGCTGCAAAATTGCTGGAGGGACAAGCTGCTGTCATTACGGACGGCACACCTATCGTTCTGGTTGGTCCGGCCACTTTTTTTCAGATGTTTTCTGCGCCCGAAGATTATTACCAGCGGGCAGACATTGCCACATTAATGCGCTTGCTTCGAATGCTTGCTTTTTTAATTTCCGTTTTTACGCCTGCCTTGTATATTTCTGTAGCGAGTTACCACCAGGAGCTGCTCCCATCATCCATGTTGGCTAACCTTGCGTCGCAACGGGAAGGAGTGCCATTTCCCGGTTTTGTTGAAGCATTCGGCATGCTAATCGTGTTCGAAATCATGCGGGAAGCGGGACTGCGAATGCCTCGAATTGCAGGTCAAGCGATTTCGATCGTCGGGGCATTGGTTCTGGGACAAGCCGCGGTAGAGGCGGGCCTCATTTCGGCAGCAATGGTTATCGTGGTGTCGCTGACGGCCATCTCAAACTTTGTCGCTCCGTCTTACGGTTTCGGCATCGCCCAACGGATCATTCAGTTTGCCTTTATGGTTTTGGCCGGGATACTGGGCTTTTTCGGAGTCATGTGCGGCGTTTTCTTTCTCTTGGTACACTTGGTATCGCTCGAACCCTTCGGCTTTCCTTACTTTGCGCCTCTGGCGCCCTTAAGGCTGAGGAAGTGGACAGACACCTTTATCCGTATTCCCCGGCCTTTCATGAAACAAAATCAGAAATGAGGAAACCACGCAAAGGAGCTCCCATGAGAAGGCTTATATTCGCGTTATGCATACTAGGGATTTGTCCGGGATGTTGGGATTTGAAAGAAATCAATCAATTAGCCCTCGTCGATACGATTGCAATGGACCAGGATGAAAACGGAAAGTTCCATGTTTATTTTCAGGTACTAAATCCGCCAAGCATCGAGGCACGCAGAAGCGGACCGTCAAAGGCGGCGATATATACCTATGAAGTTTCATCACCGACTATAGGACGTATTTCAGAACAGACCGGGATGGTGATGGCAAGAAAATTATATACATCGCACATGCAGTGTTATGTTATCTCGGAGCGAAGTGCAAGAAAGGGATTACAAAATTACGTTAATTTTTTGGAAAACGATCCGGAACGTCGAACAAATGTTTATACCGTCGTCACGGAGAAACCTGTTTCCACGGTAATGAATTCATTCACCGTATTAGATCGAGTCCCGGGAAGAAACATTCGCCTACTGCTGGATTGGCATGCAAGAAACTTTGGAATTAACAAGCTGCCTATACGAATGAAGGATATTGTATCAGGAATCCCTTTCAGCAGGCCGAGTATCATTCCACTCATTCAGTATACGGGAGACCGCGCTTCTTCAAAAGCGGATCAATTGGATGATATTAATGCTACAAAGGAGACCTTAAAGTTATCCGGTGGGGCCGTAATTTACAAGGCGAAGATGGTCGGGAAAGTAAATAATGAAATAAAGAATTTTTATTATGTTTTGAATGGGTTTGCGACACGCATCACGGAAACAGTCAAAGTAAACGGAGAAACAGTTGACGTGGAGGTAACGGGTATCAAAGTCAAGCGGAAGCGGGAAACGGACAATGGATTGATTATTCAACTGGAAGCGAGGTTGGGCATCTTAAACAACGAGCAGAATCGAAGGGTGAGCGTTCAAAATATTAGAGAACTGGAACAAGCCTTTGATTTATTCTACAAAGAGAAGGGCGAAAGGTTTGTCCGTCTTACTCAAGAGAAAAATTGGGATTTGCTTGGAATCGGAGATACAAAACAAGGCCGCGGCAACTGGAAGGCTATTCAAGTGAAATTCGATATTCATTCTAAAGTAAGGTTCTTAGGAAACACGATCACACCATACGAGTAGGAGATTTACATTGGAGAACAAACCGTTAAGTGCGCTTCAAATGTTTTGTATCGTTACATGTTTTACAGTGGGGACAACTTTTATCATGCTGCCAACCGCCACGATTTCCGATGCAAAGCAGTTTGGATGGCTGGTTCATGTATGGAGTTTGGTGTTCGGGGTCGCAATCGGATCCTTATGGATTTACATTTCGAAGCAGCATCCCGGGCTTTCGCTTGTTCAAATTGCCAGCAAGGTTTTGGGTAAATACATGGGCGGATTTGTTTCTCTCTGTTATATCGTCTTATTCGTACAGATAGCAGCATGGGTTACAAGGAATATCAGCGATTATATGCATGTGACGATGATGCCGAGAACACCGCCCACGATATTTCATCTAATGGCCCTTGGCGTTTGCGCTTACGCGGCAGTCAAAGGGATTCGAGCCATTTCACTCGTCAGCATTTTCGTTATGCCCTATACCTTTATTGCTTTCTGGATTCCGTATACGGTCATGTTGACCGAATGGGATTGGCGGAATTTTCACATTCCGGACGATTTTCGTTTATGGCCGACAATAGCGGAAACCAAATACGCCCTCGGATTTCCCTTTATGGAGACAATATCCTTTATGATGATATTTCCATTGGTGCGCAGAAAACTTAATACAGCGTTTCTGGGTGGAACGGCATTTGCGGGCCTTCAACTCGCTTTATCCGTTTTCTTTGTGATCGGGATTTTGGGTGTGTATCGATCTTCCCATCTTCTTTATCCGGAGTATACGATATTCCGCGAAATGGAGTTCTCCAATTTTATGGAGCACTTTGAATCCATCCTGTCGGTAAACGCCCTGTTACTAATATTCGTGAAATTAAGCGCAGTTTATTATTTTGCCGTTACCGCGATTTGCCAGCTTTTCTCTATCCGTAACCGGGCAGCCGTCGCTTACCCCTTGGTGTGGGTAATTTCTGCATATGCGTTATTGTTTCCGAACATTGCCGAAAATGCAAAATGGGTTCGCGATTATTTGTTTATTTACTACACCCCGTTCGGCATCGGCTTTCCATTGCTGCTGCTTATAATGACTTGGATACGCGGTTTAGGGAAGGAGGGACGTACAGCGTGATCGGCCTTTTGGGGATTTTCACCTTATTCTTAGCGATGGGGCTCGTGATCATGCGGCGTCAACGTTTACTATCGAAGGAAATATGGGCTTTCGTCACGATTACCTGTATCGGTCTCGTATTATGGGGCAGCATTATCTTACAAAAACCTCTCGATTTGAACAAGGCGATTGCCGGGATAATCGAAAGCATGTTTTAAAATTGATAAAAATAATGAAAGAGTCAGGTATAAATCAAATTTACCTGACTCTTTTACTTTTTCGTATCCCGACACCGTACAAATGTACGTTTTACAAGGAATTGACCCCTCCAAAACAGGGATTCTGTACGGTGAAAGACCCAAATGTACCTTCCTGAAGGCCGCAGAATTCAATTATCATCAGGGATGTGGAAAGCGCTAACAAACATCGGCAGCCAGTTGTTGAAGGGAAGATTGTTCGATCGAAATCCGCCAATTGCCACGCTGGATAAAGTTGGATAGGAATCGTTTGAAAGGAAGCGTCGCCACAAAAATAAGAGGAGGGATCGTTCTGCTGCAGCAAACAACAAGAAAAGATCAATCGATGAAGCACATGTATTCGATCAAAAATGGGTATGGCAGGCAAGCGGCCAAAAGCTTGCGCTCACATTGGCAGCTCTATTTGCTCGTTATTCCGCCGCTGCTGTTTTTCCTGATTTTTAAATACGTCCCGATGGTTAATGCGGTTTTGGCCTTTAAGGATTACAACGTTGTGGCGGGGATATGGGGCAGCCCGTGGGTCGGGCTAAAGTATTTTAGAATGTTTTTCGAAAATCCGATTTTCTGGACGCTGGTCAAAAACACGCTGCTTCTTAGCTTCTATCAGCTGCTGGCGGGTTTTCCGATTCCGATTCTGCTCGCGCTCATGCTGAACGAGATACGAAACGGCCGTTTCAAGCGGTTCATTCAGCTGGTCACTTTCGCGCCGTATTTTATTTCCACGGTCGTGATGGTATCTATGATTATGCTGTTTTTGGCGCCGCGGCTTGGTTTTGTGAATATCGCGCTCCAATCTATCGGGCTCGAGCCGGTTAACTTTCTGGGCGAGCCGGATATGTTCCGTTCGATTTATGTATGGTCGGACATTTGGCAGACGGCCGGATACGCAGCGGTTATCTATTTGGCGGCACTTGCCGGCATCGATCCGACGCTGTACGAGGCTGCCAAGGTGGACGGAGCGTCGCGCTTTCAGAAAATCTGGCATGTCGATTTGCCCGGTATTCTGCCGACCATCACGATCATTCTCATTCTGAACGTAGGCAACATTATGTCGATCGGCTTCGAGAAAATTTATTTGCTGCAAAACTCGCTGAACCTGCCTAAGTCGGAGGTCATCGCCACTTACGTATACAGCATGGGACTGCTTAATGCCAATTACAGCTTTGCTACGGCAGTCGGCTTGTTGAATTCCGTAATCAATCTTATTCTTCTGGTTGCGGTGAACAGCTTCGCGAAACGAATATCGAATAACAGCATCTGGTAGGCTAGGGGGATTATATATGGCTATTTCATCGACGGTACCCAAACGAAAAATACAGGAGTCAGCCGGCGACAAAATTTTAATATTTGCGATCTATGTGATTTTGAGCCTGGTGCTCGTTGCTGTCTTGTATCCGCTGATTTACATTGTCAGCAGCTCGATCAGCAGCCCGGCGGCTGTCGTATCCGGAAAGGTCTGGCTCTGGCCGGTGGACATTTCGTTTCGCGGCTTTCAGACGATATTCAAAACGCCGCTTATTATGACCGGTTACGGCAATTCCTTGATCTACATGGCGGCGGGAACGGTCATCAGCGTAACGCTGACGGTCATGCTGGCCTATCCGCTTTCAAGAAAAACGTTTTTTGGCCGTCAGGGCATTCTGATGCTGGTTATGTTTACGATGCTGTTCAGCGGCGGACTCATTCCGACTTACCTGGTCGTGAAAGAGCTGGGTATGATCGATTCCCGCCTGGCTTTGCTCATACCGAACGCGATCTGGGTGTGGCAGGTCATCATCGCGCGCTCCTTTTTCCAATCGACGATTCCCGGCGAGCTGGTCGAAGCGAGTGAAATCGACGGGTGCAGCGATTGGCGTTTTCTTCGCAGCGTCGTGATTCCCTTGTCGAAGCCGATCCTGGCCGTGCTGGTCCTGATGTACGCCGTAGGGCAATGGAATTCGTATTTCGATGCGCTCATTTATTTGAAATCCGATAACCTGTATCCGCTTCAGCTTGTGCTAAGGAGCATCATCATTCAGAACAACAGCGGGGGTGCCATGGATATAAGCGTTCAGGTACAGCGGGCTCAGCTGGCGGAGCTGCTCAAATATTCGCTGATCGTCGTAGCTACTTTGCCGGTGCTGATTATTTATCCTTTCGTGCAGCGCTATTTTGTCCAAGGGATGCTCGTCGGCTCAGTCAAAGGCTGATAGCCGGCGGCTCCGGACATTCGGAATAAGGAGGTGAGGAAAATGTAAACGTCTGCGAAAATCCAAATCTCTCTCAGGTAAGTCTGAGCAAAGAAGCTGAACAATAACTGTGTTTGTAAAGGGGAGCAAATTAAAATGAAAAAATTAAGCTGGAGCTTGATGTCGCTCATTCTCGTGCTGGTCCTGGCACTTTCCGCCTGCTCGGGTAATAACGGAAATTCCGCTCCGGATAACGCATCGCCGGATGGCAGCGCGGCCGGATCGGCAGCGGATACCCCGTCTAAGCCGGTAGAGCTCAATGTGTTTGCCGTGCAGGATCCGAGCATTGACCTCGCCACGAACAAATTTACGAAACATGTAGAAGACATGTTCAATATTAAATTCAATTTTGAAGTGATACCTGGAGACGGCGCGAAAGAAAAACGCCAGATTTCCCTCGCGAGCGGAGATTATCCGGATGCGTACATTCTGACTCATTATGTCGATCAATTCTCGCAAGCCGACTTGTTGAAATTCGGCAAGCAAGGCGTCATCGTTCCATTAAACGATCTCATTGATAAGTATGCGCCGAATATTAAAGCAGCTATGGAGTCCAATGAAGATCTGAAAATACTGAATACGGCTCCGGACGGCAATATTTACGGACTGGTAGCTTATACACAATGCTTCCACTGCTCCTATCCGAGCAAAATGTGGATCAACACCGATTGGCTGGAGAGGCTGAATCTCGAAATGCCGAAAACGCCGGAAGAGTTCAAAAATGTTCTGAAAGCATTTAAAACGCAGGATCCGAACGGCAACGGAAAGCTGGACGAAGTCGCGCTGAGCGGTTCAACGGAAGAATTCGGCGTGCGCGTCCTTCCATTCCTTATGAACGGTTTTGTTTACAATGACGACAGAAACTATTTGAACATGACGAATGGAAAGGTAGAGTCCGCGGCCATCAAACCGGAATGGAAAGAAGGCCTCGCCTACGCCAAATCGCTGTATGACGAAGGATTGATCGATCCGGGCGCGTTTACGCAAAACGCCGAAGCGTTGAGAAAAATCGGCGAAAACGCGGATGCTGAAATTTTGGGCGCAGCCGCAGGCATGCACCCGGCTATCTTTATCGATATGGCCGGTCCGCGTTTTCCTAAATATAATCCGGTACCGCCGCTTCAAGGGCCGCACGGCTCATTCGCAACGCATGACAACGGCGGCGTATCGCCTGGCGCAAAATTCGTCATCACGAACAAGGCGAGCGAACAGGCACAGATCGCTCTGATCAAGCTGGTAGACTATATGTTTACGCCTGAAGGACAAACGAACGCAGGAAGCGGTATGAAGGGCATCGATTGGGAAGATCCGGCGCCAGGCGATAAAGCGCTAGGCGAAGGCGTTCAGCCAATGGTCAAAACGATTCCGTCTGCCGAAGGCGAGGAGCCGAGAAACGCGGGCTGGTCCGGCATGGGTCACTTCTATATGCCGAAGGAGTATCGCGACAGCTGGGTACAAGGAACGGACATTAACGATCCGGCTAACTATGAGCGCAAGCTGTACGAAGCGACGAAATTGTACGAAGGCAGCGAGCCGAAGGAGCTGTTCCCGTTCTGGTCGATCTGGGTAGATCCGGCGCAAAGCGACGAGATGAGTATGCTGCAGACGAACATCCGCAATTATATCGAGCAAAGCGCGCTTCAATTCGTGACGGGCAACAAAGATCTGGACAAAGACTGGGATAGCTACGTGCAAGGCTTGAAAGACCTGAAGCTGGAGCGCTACCTTGAAATCCTGCAATCCGCTTATGATGCGTCGGTGAAATCCTAAAAAGTCGAAATCGGGCGCTTCTGATGAAGCGCCCGATTTATTGAATCGCGAGGTGAACAGAATGGGCATTACACATACCGTCATCAGCTTAATCGATTTCGGAGGAATGCCGGATTCGGGGAAGGATGCGGCGGCAGCGATGCGAAGGGCGATCGATGCAGCGGCAAAAATCGCGGGTCCCGTTGTATTGACATGCGGGCAGGGGCGGTACGATTTTTATCCCGAGCACGCGACGAAGGCGAAATACTATATTTCCAATACGGCAAGCGAAGCTGAAAATTCCGACGTAACAAAGACGGTCGGCATTCTTCTGCAAGGCTTGCGGAACGTGACAATCGACGGTAACGGATCGCTGTTTGTCTTCCACGGAAAGCAGACGATGCTCGTTGTCGACGGCTGTGAAGAGGTGGAGATTCGAAACCTTCGTCTGGATTACGAGAAGCCGACGGTTGCCGAGATGACGGTGGAGGGAATTGGGGCCGGTTATCTTGACGCAGTCGTCCATAGGGACAGCCGGTACGTCATTGAGGACGGATCGCTGACCTGGGTAGGAGAAGGCTGGCGCTTCCGGGAAGGCCCGATGCAGGAGTACGACCCCCTTACGGATACGACTTGGCGGATCGATAACGCCGCGGCGGCCGCATCCCGCGTTGAGGAGCTGAGCCCTGGGAGACTAAGGCTGTTCTACGATGCAGGTCTTATGCCGGCGACGGCCGCCGGGCGCGTATTCCAAGCGAGAGACGGCATCCGGGACCAGGTCGGAGCGCTTATCATCCGCAGCCGCAAGGTTGCGTGGCGCGACATGGGCGTACATTTCATGCATGGGCTAGGACTCGTATGCCAATTCAGCGAAAATGTGTCCTTCGAGCGCATGGAGCTGGCTCCCCGTCCGGAAACCGGCCGTACCGCAGCCGCTTTTGCCGATTGCATTCACGTATCGGGCTGCCGGGGGCTTATCCGGGTGGCAGACAGTCGCTTTGCCGGCGCTCATGACGATGTCATTAACGTGCATGGAACGTATTTGCGCGTCGCGGGTCAGCCTGCTGCGGACGAGGTGCTCCTTCGCTATATGCATCCGCAGAGCTACGGATTTGCTGCATTTTTCCCGGGGGATCGCATTGAATTCATTCGTTCCGGATCGCTTGCCGCCTTTGCGGAAGCCGTCGTGCTCGAAGCGGCGCTTGCCGAACCGCGCGTCATGCGGATCAAGCTGGACAGGAACGTGCCGGAGGAATTGCGCGATGACGATGTCGTGGAAAATGTAACATGGACGCCTGAGGTCGAGATTGTAAATAACCGGATGGCCCGCATCCCGACCCGCGGCGTTCTGGTAACGACCCGCAGAAGAGCGCTGATCGAAGGCAACCGGTTCGAGCGGATGACCATGAGCGCGGTACTTGTTGCAGGCGACGCCAGAAGCTGGTACGAGTCCGGCAAAGCGGAGCATTTGACCATACGGGGCAATACGTTCATCGAGTGCGGTGACGCGGATAACGCGGTCATCTCCATTTCCCCTGAGACGGGGGAAAGGCATTATGTTCATTCCTATATCGTGATCGAGGGCAACCGTTTCGTCATGCGGCATGCGTCTGTTCTGGAAGCAAGCTGCACGGAGCATTTGACTTTCAGGGACAACCTGATCGTGCACCCCGGCGAGCTTCAGGAGACTGGCGCGGCGATCCGGCTGTTTGCGTGCGACGAGGTATGCGTAACCAATAACCGCTATGTCGGCGGGAATTCAGTAGATATCAAATAGCAGCCAGGCCAATCGAAGCACGTCCCCCGTTTGCCTGTGTTTTTTCCGTGTCATTCGTTGAAAGGTACGCTCGAGCTGGGATTGTCCCCCTTAAAAAAGGGGGAAATGTACGTTAACGGCAAAACTGCACCTATAAAAAAGCCGCGGTTTTCCACTATTATCCTTAGTAAGCGCTATCAATTATTCGTCGGCAAGGCGCTTAGAGAGGGAGGATATTCTTGAATGCAATGAAAAACAAAAAGGAGATGAATCGTTTGGGCAGATGGATGAGGAGAGCGCGAATCTGCGTATTGGCGCTTATAATCTTAACGGCGCAGCTGGGCTTGATCATTCCCGGTGCACCGGATGTTGCGGAAGCGGCGAAGAAAGAACCGGCCGCGGCGAAGAAAGAACTGGCCGCCAAGCCGTATATGGGCTGGAGCAGCTACAGCATGCAGGTTTGGGCTTCTTCTAATGGCGGTAACGGAGGTCAGTGGATTACCGCTGAGCAGATTAAAGCCCAATCGGATGCGATGCATGAGGAGCTGCAGCCATATGGTTATGAATACATAAACGTGGATGCAGCCTGGAATGGAGGAATGGACGGTTACGGGCGGCCTATTCCAAGCACGACGCTTTTTCCTGACGGTTTGCAGGCTGTCATCGACCACGTTCATGCGAACGGGCAAAAGTTCGGCTTGTACGGCATCCCGGGCTTGTCGAAGGATGCGTATGATCAGGATTTGCCGATCTATAATGCCCCCGGCTGTTCGATGAAGGATATCGGCGATCCTACAAAAGGGTCCGACTATTGGGGGTTCGGCTATAAGATCGATTACACTAACGAGTGCGCGCAAAAATATATCAATTCCATTGCCGACCTCTATGCGGAATGGGGAGTCGATTTCTTGAAATTCGACAGCGTTACGCCGGGATCTGGCATTTCGGACCTTTCGCTGGATGCGCGGGATGACGTCAAAGCCTGGTCGCTGGCGCTTGAGCCGCATCGTATTTGGCTGGAGCTCTCGTGGGCGCTTGACATCAAATATATCGATTACTGGAAACAATATGCCAATGGCTGGCGTGTCGATTGGGATATCGAATGTTATTGCAAGGGGGCTTTGACGACCTGGAACAGCATTGCCCGTCTTTTCCCTATAGCGGAGAAATTCTGGCGTCATGCCGGTCCCGGCGGCTGGAATGACTTCGACTCGCTCAATATCGGTAATGGGGAGATGGACGGCATTACGCCGGATGAACGCAAGACGGCCATGTCGTTCTGGGCGATCTCATCGGCCCAATTATACACCGGCAATGATATGACAAAGCTGGATGACTATGGTCTGGAGCTGCTCACGAATGAGGAGGTTATCGCCGTGAATCAGGCCGGCCGTCCGGGACATCCGGTGTCGATCGAGACGGAGCAGCAGGTTTGGTATGCGAACAACGGAGATGGCAGCTACACCGTCGGTTTATTTAATCTTGGAAGCGAGCCTGAGACGGTTAAAGTGAATTGGAGCGATATCGGATTGACCGGGTCGGCCACGGTCCGCGACCTGTGGAGCCATGAGGAGCTCGGTAAATTTGACACAGGCTTCAGCTCCGTCGATTTGGCTCCGCATGCTTCACGTTTGCTGAAGGTGAAAGCGAAGAACGGTACGATTAGCGTCAATGACGACGATACCGGCATGATGTACACCGGCGAATGGACGCGCAACGGCGGCAAGGAAATGACGGCAGACAAACAAAATCTTGTCATTGATATAAGCGATTCCAAGGCGGCGAACAGCTCGATCAGTCCGGCTGCCGCAAGTTTCAACAAGAAGGAATCGGAGCGGGCGGACGTCCGGACGACGATGACGCTGAACGGCAATGAGCTGAGAAGCATCGCAAACGGCGGAGCCGTCTTGCAGGAGGGAACCGATTACTCCGCAGAGGGCGACCTGGTCACGATTAAAAAAGAATATTTGGCCTCCAGACCGGTCGGCACGACGAACCTGACGTTTGTATTCAGCGGCGGTGCCGCCCAAAGCTTTGTCATTACGGTAAGCGATACTACCGTAAGAGACAGCAGGGTCACGCCGGCTGCGGTAAGCTTTAATCATGCGGCGCAGACCGATATCACGCTGACGCTCGCGCAGAACGGCAATAGCCTGACCGGCATTACGAGGGCTGGAGCTGCCCTTACGGAAGGCTCGGACTTTACGGCATCGGATACGCAAATTATTTTGACAAAGGATTATCTTGCGGCTCTTCCGACAGGAACCTCCGAGCTCACGATTACCTTCGATGGCGGAGCCGAACAAAAGGTTGCGTTAGTCGTAAGAGACACGTCCATCGGCGGCTCGATCACACTTAACAATGACAATCCGGGCATAAAGTATACCGGCGTCTGGAACCGGAGTTATAACCGGGGACTTGGCGATTACATGGATGACGTGCATTTTGCCGAAAAAGACGATCAGGATTATTTGGAGTATACCTTTACGGGAACCGGTATCGAATATATTACGGAAATGGATCCTTCGCAGGGCAAAATGGATATTTATGTCGACGGCGACTTCAAACAAACGGTAAGCACCTACAATATCGGCCGTCTGGCTCAGCAACCGGTTTACACGATCACAGGACTTCCGGCTGGCGAACATACGCTGAAGGCGGTCAAAAAATCCGGAATATTCATGCTTCTCGACCAATTACGGGTCATCGTACCCGATTTGATCAGCACGACGGAAGCCGCGTTCGACCAGGCGGAAGGGAAGCAGTCGGATGTGACGGTAACGGCATCGGCTGGAAGCAGCCTGAGCGGCATTAAGAACGGGACAGCCGAATTGGTACGGGATACGGATTATACGGTTGCGGATAATCGGATCACAATCAAGAAGGAATACCTGGCCACTAGACCGCTAGGCACTACGAATTTGCAGGTTGTATTCGACGGGGGCGCGACGCAGACGCTGTCCGTTGCAGTCATCGATTCTGCTGCGGCGATCAGCACGATTAGCCCGGCTGAAGGCAGCTTCGACAAAAAGGCGGGTGCTCAGGCGGATGTGACGACGACGATGGAGCTTGCGGGCAACACGCTTGTCGGCATTGCGAACGGCGAAGCGGCGCTGCAGTCCGGCATCGATTATACGTTAGCGGACAATTTGGTTACGATTAAGAAGGAATACCTGGCGAGTCAGCCGGTAGGCGTGACGCAGCTGATGTTCTCCTTCGATCGCGGGCAATCGCAAATGTTATCGATCGCGGTAAGCGATTCAACCGCGAAGAACAGCAAGATCACACCTGCTTCGCAAAGCTTTGACAAGAAAGCGGAAGCTCAAGCGGATGTGACGACGGCGATTGCTTTTAACGGAAACGGCTTGGAAGGCGTGACCAATGGCGCGGCAGCTTTGCAAGAAGGAGCCGATTACACGCTTGCCGGCAATCAGCTGACAATCAAGAAGGACTATCTTGCGCAGCAGCCGACAGGCATGGCTAATCTGACGTTAACCTTCGGCGCGGGAGCCGCACAGATGCTGGCGATTACGGTAATCGATACATCGAGAGGGCGTTATGCAGCCATTAATGACGACGACACCGGCATTTCGTACAAAGGCGCCTGGCAGTACAGCCGAAACAGAGGCCTTGGCGATTATAAAGACGATGTTCATTACACCGAGAAAGACAATGATTACTTTGAATTTACGTTCAAAGGAACGGGAATCGAATTGATCACGGAAAAGGACCCGTCGCAGGGCGATATGGATATCTATATCGACGGAGAGTTCAAGCAAACGATCAGTACTTACAATGAAAGCAAGCAAGCGTCTCAGGCCGTATACAGCATTAACGGTTTGACCGATGGCACGCATGTGATTAAGGCCGTGAAGAAAAACGGCTATTACATGCTGCTGGATCAATTTAAAGTGAAGCTTGCCGATCTGCTTGAGTCGGATTCGGCTAGCGTCGATAAGGCTGCGCTTACCGACGTAACGACAACGCTGACCGTTGACGGCAGCAATCTGGCGGGCATTGCGAACGGCGGAGCTCCGCTGACGGCGGGTACGGATTATACGCTGTCGGGCAACGAGGTGACGATCAAGAAGGAATACCTTGCGGCGCAGCCGAACGGGGCGTTGATCCTGACGTTCGCTTTCAAAGGCGATCGGCATAATGACATTCATTACACGGTGACGAACGGCGATTTTGTCGAGTATTCGTTTAAAGGCACCGGGCTGGCCCTGATAGCGCCTAAGGGGCCGACACAGGGCGAGATCGCTATTTACGTGGATGGAAAATTGAAAAAAATCGTGAACACATATAACGCAAGCAGGTTAACCGGACAGACCGTGTACAGCATTTCCGGACTAAATAACGGCCCTCATACGGTCAAGGTTGTGAAAAAATCGGGAGAAGAGATGCTGGTGGACGGCGTGACGTTCAGCGTCAAGTAAAGCATCGACTTCTCGTCGGGTCATTTGAATAAAAGCAAGACGCAAAAAATTCTCCGGAGCCTTAATGAGGCGCCGGAGAATTTTTTGCGTCGATGTCAGGCTGGAGCCCGGCCGCTTAACGGCTATTTGCCGATGACTCAAGCTCAACCAGCAAGCTATCCCATACCTCGACTTCGTCTAGCGTGACTGTTAATTTACAACCGTTCAGTTCGTAGCGAACGGGATGTCCGGATACGATTGTACGCACCGCTTTAAGTCGTTCGGAATTCTCGAGTTTTAACTCGATTTCGATGTTTCTAAGCGGAATTGGCTCGACGAGCGGGCGGCTGCCGGTTCCGTTCACAACGTTGATGACATAATGGTCAGCTTGACGGAACAGTGCAATTTGCAGCCCGTGCTGGCGGGTAGTCCGGATGCGCTTTTCCTCGCCGAGCAGCAAGTCCGCCAGATTAGATAACAGCTTATAATGATCGGCTAGTCTGTATTCGCTAACGAGAGCGCTCAGCGAGAACGGCAAGTAGACGCTAAGACCTTTGCCGAAAGCGGAGACGCAGCACATCGGCAGCTTCGTGCATTTGACCGGCAGAGAAGCTCGTTCCGGCGGTGAGCCGACGCTTTCAAGCGGCGAAAACGGCGGAACCAGCGTAGCAAGCACCTGGGTATCCGGCTTTGGCGTGCAATAAGTAACTTTGCCGCGATGCGGAATCATTTCCGTCTCCTCCAGCCCTCGCTGCAGCGGATTATCAGCACCCTCGAACCGGATGTAAGAAGCAACCAGGGATTCCCCCTCCGCCGTCTCTTCCTCAATACCGAGCAGGTCGAACAGATCGGGTTGTTCATGCGGTGCTTCGCCCTCGAACAGGACTTTCCCGCCTTCCTCTGCATACTGCCGTACACATGCGGCAAGCCTCTCCGTCAGAACGAAGCGCTCGGGAATGATAAGCACCCGGTACTGGAACAGCCGTTGTGCTGTAACCTCCTCCTCCAGCATGAGATCGAAGGGAGTCTGGGTGGCCAGCAGCCCGTTCGCCCAGCCTTCCTCCGGAGGATTCGACTTCCACAGCAGCGCGACCTGCGAACAAGTCCTCGCTCCGGCCATATAGGGCTCCAATAATGCGATCTGTTTGTTCATTTCCGTGACGGCGGACAAAATGCGCTTGTCGGTGATCGTATCGGGAATACCTGTTAATGAATGCCAGATTTGACCGCCATGAGCCGGCACCTGGCTCATCCAGTACTTGTAGTCGGCCGGCGGCAGGCCTGCATGCCGCCAGTCCATTCCCGGGCTGGAGTGGATGATGCCGAATGGGGCAGGGCGGTCAGGCAAAGTCCGCCCGAGCATCATATTGACTGCCGGTTCCCAGAACTCGGGGATGTTCTTCAGTCCTTTGGACAAAACGTTTTGCGCCTCGGTGCAGAACATGTCACTCGTTTCGGCACGCGCGCCCATATTTTCATTATGGTAGAAGTAATACAGAATGATTGGCAGCTCAGGCCGTTTTTCCTTGAGGAAGTTGTAAATGCGCCCAAAGCTTTCCTTCTGGCAATCCGAAGCCCAGTCAGACTCGAACTGAGACGGGTCGTCAGGCAGCGGGCGGCCATACTTCGTCTTGTATTTTCTTCGGCAAGCACTGCAATGACAGGCAAGGTACTGGGGGGCGTTGAAAAAGATGCCGTCGATGTCATAGCGGGAAAGCACCTCGCCAATGACCGGAATAGCAACAGCGTCACCTCGATACGGCGTATTGATGCAGGTCGACATAAGCAGCGACCAGTTGCCCGGCCGGAGTGCCCCTGTCACCTGAGGACGGCCCACTGCATCACGCACGAACCATTGCGGTTTCAGCTGATAGATGCTGTCATCCGCTTTGCTGAAATCGAATCTGGCGACGAAACGCAGTCCTTCGCGATGGCAGGCGCCGATTACCTCGCTAAGCAGGTCGCGTCCTTCCGGAAGGAACTCATTTTTGTAATGGTAAGGGACCTGCGTGTCATACCAGGCATAAATACCTCCAACATTAAACACGAGCGTTGTTCCGCCCATCTCCCTGATTTGCGCTGCGAGCCGCGCAGGATCGATCCGCTCGGTATCGCGAACCTGCAGATTCGTTTGAATGACACGCTGCGGTTCATGCCACCAACTGTTGCTCATACCCATTCACCCCTCGTGGAAATTTAGTGAATCCAGACGATGATAAGCATACATTACTAATTATACTGCGAATCTAGCAGATGGATGGAGCTGAGTGATCATGAAAATAGGCGCCTCAATAGCCGTTGGCGGAATTTCCGTCAACGGCTTTTTGCATCTTTCGGGGAGCGGCCGGTAAGCCTGCGGTAGGAACGAAAGAAATTCGAGTAGCTGTTGAAGCCCGACATGAAGCACGCCTGCGTCGGCGGCTGGCCGCTGAGCATGAGCTCGTCCGCCAGCCGCACTCTTTTATACGTTATATATTGGTGAATGGAGTAGCCGGTTACCTCTTTGAAGGTGCGGCACAGATGATACTTGTTGATAAAAAATATACGCGTCAGCGCGTCCAGGTCAAGATTCTGATGCAGATTCGCATTAATAAACGAAAGCACTTCCCCGATTTTCGGGTTCACTTTCTTGACGGAGCCAGGCTGCTGCTCGATCTCGGCAATCCGGTTAATGGTCCACAGAATCTGGACGATGATACATTTCGCGACAAATTCACTTTCTGTATCCTTTTGCAAAGAAAGCTGCCTTAGCTTATCGAACAGCTCGGGAAGTCCGCTTTCCCGCACGATGCCGGCTTTAATTTGATTATCGTGTCCCGGCTTGCGGAATTTAACGGCGCGGAAGAAATGGGTTCCGTTCAGCATGAACGGGGGAAGCACGTTTTCGTTTAACATCAAGACGATCCGTTCATAAGGCTGTTGCTCCGAAATATTCACGACATGGAGCTCGTTCGAATTCAACAGCATGACGGAATACGGCTCCAGCTCATACCTGCCGCCTTCAATCGTAAAGCTGCCGTCTCCGCTAATAAACATATAGATTTCGTATCCGCTTTCATAATGAGGCGTATAGCCCCGGGGATCCGGCTTCTCGTCCCTGAAATGGATAAAACGGAAGGATCCGTCTTCCGCCGCAAAGCGAATATTCTGATGACCCGTATTTTCCATCCGCAGCACCTCGCACTCATAATACAGCAAGTTTTGCAAACTTTCAATCAAATAACGTGAAGACCTGTCAAATTATAACTGTTACTTTTATAAGAGAACAACATCAAAATAAAAGGTGGGATATGGATGCTAGCATTCCAAATTCATGTGAACAAGACGTCTCCCGGAAATGTGCCGGAAGGAGGAGGCGCCAAATGAAAAAGAGTTTATCCTTTTTGTCCTTACTGACCGTAACTGCCGTTTCACTTTCCGGATGCGGATCTCCAAGCGGCAGCAATTCGCCGTCATCGGCTGCTTCGGATCCCGGCTCGACGAATAACCCGCTCGAGATCAGCGTAATGCTGCCGGTGTTCACGACCGATTATCCGAAGGACGACAGCCCGGTCGTTCAGGAGATCGACAAGCGGACGAACACGAAGCTTCACTTCGAATGGGTTCCCAACGCTTCTTACGCCGACAAATTCAACATCACCCTTGCTTCCGGAAAGATGCCAAGCATCGTCTATGTGCCAAGTACGAAGACGCCGGGCTTCGTTAACGCCGCGAAAGCGGGAGCGTTCTGGGATATCGGAAGCTACCTGAAGGATTATAAAAACTTAAGTCAAGCAAACCCGGTTATTCTGAACAACACTTCGATTGACGGCAAAATCTACGGCGTTTACCGGGGGCGTCCTTTAGGGCGCAATGGCATTGCTTACAGGAAGGATTGGCTGGAGAACGTCGGATTGCAGCCGCCGAAGACGATTGATGACTTTTACGCGATGCTGAAGGCATTCAAAGAAAAGGATCCCGACCGGGACGGCAAGGACGATACCTACGGCCTTGTGCTGGTCAAATGGACCGGGCAATGGGCAAGCGGCTTCGACACGATAAAGCTCTGGTTCGGCGCTCCGAATAAGTGGGGAATCGTGGACGATAAACTGGTTCCGGAGCACGAAACGCCGGAATACTTGGAAGCGCTTAAATTTATGAAAAAGCTGTATGACGAGAAGCTGATCAATCAGGATTTCGCCGTATTCGACAGCAGCAAGTGGATGGATCCGGTCGTAAACAATCAAGCCGGCGTTATTGTCGACGTTGTCGATACGGGGGCGCGAATCGACGATAAGATTCATGCTGCGCTCACGAGTCAAGGCAAAGATGACCCGAACGTTTCGTACGTCGATGTATTAGGCGGGGTCACAGGCAAATCGGGCATGCGTACGCTTCCGACCTCCGGTTACGCGGGCATGCTGTCGATCAGCAAGTCGAGTGTCAAGACGGAGGACGAATTAAAGCGTATCCTGACGTTCCTTGATCAGACGAACGAGCCGGAAATGCAGACGCTGATCGGTTCCGGTCTGGAAGGCCGGCATTATACGAAAGAGAATGATTATCTCGTATCCATCACCAAGGATACGGCGATGCACGATGCCGAACTGGGAGGTCTCGGCCAAATGCTGACCTACATTCCGGAGGACCTCGCTCTTCATACGAAGCAATCGCCGCTCCGGATCAAGCAAGCGGAAATCATGAAGGAGAACGAGAAATATATTGTCCCGAACCCGACGGAGCCTTTCATCTCCGAAGTGTATTCACAGAAAGGCCAACAGCTCGACAATATCATTAACAATGCCAGACTCAAATATATCGTCGGGCAAATGGACGAAGCGGGTCTTCAGGCTGCATTCGATTTGTGGAGTAAAAGCGGGGGCACTGATCTCGTAAAGGAAATGAATGATCTTTATGCAGCTTCGATTCAAAAATAAAACGAAAGTAAGGAGAAATTTAAATGACGGAAAACGCAATCAAATCTACGGGTTTTAATACAAGTCAAACCTTTAAGCTTTGTGCTGCCGGGATCTTTAGTATAGCTGCCTTATTTGTTATATCGTCTTCCGCATTTGCTGCAGATTATTTCATTTCCCCAACTGGAAGCGACAGCAATCCGGGAACGGAAAGTGCGCCGTTCAAAAGCTTAATGCAAGCGCAATCAGCAGCCTCCTCCGGGGATACCGTATATATTCGCGGAGGCGTTTATGATGATTTTCAAATTGCAGCAACCGATAGTAACTATAATTATGTACACGATATTACGAAAAGCGGGATTGCCTATGAGGCTTATCCAGGAGAAGAAAGGCCTGTTTTTGACTTTCAGCATGTGCCGACCAATTTGCGTGTGGCTGCTTTTCGTGTAGCCGACAAGGTAACGGGTATTACGTTCAAGGGATTTGATGTAATAGGGGTTAAGGTCGGTAATCAAAAACAATCCGAAGTTTTCAGAGTGATTGGTCAAGCCAATTTTGATAATGTAGCCGCCCATGATAATGAAGCAAACGGATTTTATTTTACGACAAGAGGGACCGGAATCGTTCTTAATTGCGATTCTTATAACAACATTGGGCCAACGGATGCATCGGCTGGAAATACGGACGGTTTTGGGGCTCATGCAGGTCCGGTTTCGTTCATTAACTCCCGTGCCTGGAATAACAGCGATGATGGATTTGACAGTATCAGTTCGAGTGCTGCAGTCATCTATGATCATTCCTGGTCTTTTAATCATAGGGGGAATCAGGATGGCAAAGGCGACAAAAACGGGTTTAAAGTCGGCGGCTACAGTCATCGAATAACCGGGATTCCAGATCCGATGCCCGTCCATACGGTCAGATATTCCTTAGCTGTCAATAACGGCTCCAGCGGTTTTTATGCGAATCATCAGCCAGGCCAGTCGGCTAACTGGATCAATAATACGGCCTATAATAATAGCAGGGCTAACTTCAATATGCTGGAGCGTCTGAGCCCGACTGAAGATATCGACGTTCCCGGTTTCAGAGAAGTGCTGCATAATAACATTGCTTATGCGGGTACGCCAATCATAAATGATAATAATCCGCCGGAAAATGTAACGAATAATTCCTGGACCCTAAAAGATAAGGATCTTAAATCAAAGATAAAGATTTTGTAAGTCTGGATATCACCCAATTATCCGCACCTAGAAAACCGAACGGCAGTTTGCCTGATGTTACTTTTATGCTTCCGGTAAAGAGCAGTCAGCTTTACAAACACGGTTTAGGCTATCTTGCTGAAAAAAGCAGCAGCGGCTCCTAAACCCGGATGATGCTGGAGTCGCCCGACTGGGAAGGTGAGAGCTTTGAAAATCAAATCTGCCCTCTTAATATTACTAGTCGTCATAGGTGCAGCAGCTGTCGGACTGATTTATTATCAACAAATAGCTGCTGACGATGAAATCAATTTACCCAAAACAGAAAGCATTGAAGTGGGGCAGGGCATAAACATGGAGTTTGTTCTCATTCATCCGGGAACATTTACTATGGGCTCTCCTTTGGGTTCGGAAGAAAGCGGGGACGAAAGTCCGGAACACAAAGTCACGATCACCAAACCATTTTATATTGGAAAATATGAGGTGACCCAGGAACAATGGGAACAGCTTATGGGAATCAATCCAAGCACATTCAAAGGCGATAAGCGACCGACCGACAGTGTGAGCTGGGATGATTCTCAATTGTTTTTAAAAAAACTACAAGAAAAGACCGGACATTCATTTACCTTACCTACGGAAGCGCAATGGGAATATGCCGCACGTGCAGGCACAAGCACCCGATGGAATTTTGGCAGCGATGAATCCGTTTTAGGCGACTATGCCTGGTTTGCGGAAAATTCCGATGAGGGGACTCATCCGGCAGGTCAGAAAAAGCCGAATGCTTGGGGGCTTTATGATTTGTACGGCAATGTCCAGGAGTGGTGTTATGATTGGTATGCAAACCCCTACTTGTTAAGTGATGATTCCGACCCGCAAGGTCCAGATTCGGGTGAGTCACGCGTATTGCGCGGCGGGGCATGGGGAGACGACTCTTCAATGGTTCGCTCTGCCTATCGTAACGCTTCCGGATCTGACAATCGAGCTCCCGGCAGCGGGATCAGGGTTGTAATGGTGATCGATTAAAAGGGTGCGCTTGGGAAGCCAATGTTTGGAAAAACAGCCTTGTACGGCAATTGCCGCACAAGGCTGTTTTTTATGTCGTTTAGTCCTCAAAAATAGCAACCGGACGGGCCCAGCCTCCGCTCGCTTTCTCCACTTTCACCGGAAAGCAGCTGACTTTAAAGCCGAATGGCCGTGGAATTTGGTCCAAATTGGCCAGCTTCTCGATCTGGCAGTATTCGTAGTCCTTACCGACAAAATGCGCTGCCCATAAGACGTCATCCCGCGGATTCTGTTTGTATGATTCGGCTTGCAGGTTGAGCGGTATATCCCAGCCCCAGCCATCGGTACCGACCACCTTGATGCCCTGATTCAGCAGCCAGCGAGTCGCTTCGGCCGATACCCCTGCATGAAGGAACGCATAATGATCATTATAAAGACGCTTGTCCGCATCGCACCGGATAAGGACGATATCAAA
Source organism: Paenibacillus vietnamensis (assembly GCF_020169515.1). Lineage (GTDB taxonomy): Bacteria > Bacillota > Bacilli > Paenibacillales > Paenibacillaceae > Pristimantibacillus > Pristimantibacillus vietnamensis. Next base: position 463,248 of record NZ_JAHMHW010000001.1, read on the forward strand.
CGGTTTGAGTATGTAGCCGATCCGCCGAAGCTCGGCGATAAGATCATCCGTTGTGATCTCGTACCCCGGCAGCTTCGCGCTGAAATCGAGCAGCACGCCGTCGGAATAAAACCATTCGAGCGGGAGCTCGTCAATCGTTCTTGACGGTTGCCCTTCCGACGTCGGCCAGTAGTGCCACGGCGCATCTATATGAGTCCCCGAATGGGTATTCAGCGTCACCGTTTCCGTTGCCCACGCCCGGCTTTCCGGAAAATCTTCCGGCTTGAGGCCAAGAATCGCAGCAGCCTGCTGCGCTCCGTCCTCATGGCTCGCATAGTCGATCTTTGCGGGAAGCGGCTCCCGGATGCCAGGACTGAGCGGCACGCTCAAATCGATAAGCTTCATCAATTTCCCTCTCCTTAAATATCCAGATTCATTTTTTATTATATCATTTGCACGAAGTAAACGGTTTTTGGTAACAATATATTTCAGGAAGAAATGACCAATTCACGTAAAAGAGGATGAATATGAAGGGAATTACCTTTAAAGCCATTGCAATCATGAACGAAATCGATTTGAACAAAGTAGCTATGGATTGCGGCATTCCCAAAAAATACACATGGGAGCAGCCCCTGATCCTGAGAGGAGACATTCTTCGGTCGATTCTCCAGAAGGATGTGGACGAAGAGCAGCGGGTGCTTGTTTTTTCCTTTGGCAGCCTGGTGTTCATCAATCATTCAAACTATCATGAGATCACCGGTTTTCTGAAATATCTGCAAAGGTTCGAACCGGTGATGAACCTCCAGCAAATCGAAAGGTATACGGATGACTACAGCTTGCACATCGGTGACACCGACATGATCGAATTGACTGATGAATATGTTGTCGTGCCGTCCTATGAGGATTATTATCCGGAATTGATATCGACTGTTCTGGCCAAATCGGTAGCGCTTGAGAAGAACGAGGAGCAGCTGGGGAATATTCAGGACAGCCTCGAAACGATGATAGACCGGGTGGAAAGAGGGAAGCTGCGGGTCGGCAACAAGGAGCTGGCGAGAACAACCGCCAAAATCGTACGTCACGAGTACAATACGCTAGCGTACGTCATGATTCTGGATAAGCCGGATATTACGTGGGCTAACAGCTCTGCAAACGATTTTTACGACAAAATGTTGGAGTTTTTCGAACTAAACGACCGATACAAAATATTGAAGAGCAAGACGGACATTTTGTATCACATTATGGAGGGTTTCTCGAACATGAGCCATTCCATTCGCGGACTGTTCGTTGAATGGATTATCGTTATTCTGATTGTTGTGGAGGTGCTTCTAACGATTATGGAGTTTGCGGGTTGGATTTCTTAGTACATTCAAAAATTATTTCTTTCGAATTCCAAAAATGGATGTATAAATAGAAAAACAATCCACAAAATAACATTACATCCAGAAAAGGAGTGACATACATGAGCAGAAAAAGTTTAGTCGTTCCACAAGCACAAGCAGCTCTTGAGCAAATGAAATACGAGGTAGCCCAACAGTTTGGAATTCAATGGTCTCCGGATGGTTACAACGGGAATATGACGACTCGTGATGCAGGTACGATTGGCGGAAACATCACAAGAGCGTTAATCCAAATGGCAGAACAATCCCTTAGCTCGGGAGCAAGAAGATTCTAAATGACCAATAAAAAATAGCCCTCCTCCATCTCATAAGAGACTGGGGAGGGCTATTTTATATTTATTTTTCTATGGTTCAAAATTTCGAAGAGATTTAGAACTACATATCGATCCTATAGCAAGTGACGCTGAGTTTTCCTGACGATATGATCGGCTGTCCGGATCGCCAGCGCAACGGTCGTGAGGGTCGGATTGGACGCCCCCATAAACGGGATGACGCTGTTGTCCGCCACATAAAGCCCGTCGATGCCATGGATTTGCCCGTAGCGGTCGGTTGCGGACGTCTCGGGGTCGTCCCCCATGCGGCAGGTGCCGGACTCATGATTGCCGTAACCGATCGGGCGCAGGCAAACGTTGGGACGGCCGTTTTCCAGATCCTGCGTTAAACCTGCCGCGCGAATCGCTTGAAGATCCGCTCTTGCCGCCACTTGGATCGTTGCCAGATCCCGAGTGCTGTAGGAGAAATCGACTTGAACTCGCGGGATTCCGTCTTCATCCAATTGGCACGGATTTAACCGGACCCGATTTTCAAACCGCGGCTCCACAATGCCAAGCGCCAGAAACGCGATTCTCCGGTCTTCAAGGCGCCCTGTCCTGAAAATCTGAATTTGATAGGGATGGTTTTCAACTTGAGGAATGAGAAGATCGAAAAACTGCACATCATTAACCGGAGAATCCTCCGGTCTGAAGGTGCCGCTCGCCCGTATAAAGGAGTGATTAGTTAAATAGCGGCCGATCGCTTTCCCTGGAATGCCGGAATACAGCAGCAGGCGCGGAGTTTCCAGCCAGCTTGCCGACAGCACAACGTTTTTTGCGCGAATGAAGTGCATTTTTTTGTCCGGCGACATCACGTTTACTCCCCGGACGGCATGATGATCCCTGACAATCTGCACGGCGCGCGAGCGGACGGCCAGATCGAACGGTAAATGATTTAGCGCTTCGGCCATAAGGCTGAATGAGCTGAAATAAACCTCGGATTGAATTCGTCCGCTGACGGTTAACGTATCATACTCAAGAGCCATCGGCGAGTAGATAGCTTCCGGAAAGCCGCCCGTCCACAGCCTGCTGAGCAGCATCTCCGGAAGCGGAAAGGTGAGCGGCGGCCTTTCACTTCGATTCAGTATTCGTTCTGCGATGTTGTAATAGGGCTCGATTTCCTCATACGAAATCGGCCAATCGGCGAACACCGACGGAAGGATGCGTGGGATAATGGCGTTCCAAAACAGCGTTCTGCCTCCCAGCGCGTAAGTGACGCGAGCTTCCGGCAAATCCGGCACAGGCCGTGACAAATAAGTATAGTAATTGTCCAAGCGTCCGGACATAATCGATAGATTCCGTGCGTTTGTCGGCAGAACGGCGTCCCCCTGCTCGACGATTCCGACCCGCATGCCCGTGCCCCTCCATTGCTCGCACAACCGCCACAACGCTGACGCGCCGCCTGCTCCGCTGCCAACGATAAGCACATCATATTCCTGGTTCGCCATCTGTTCGAGAGGAGTTAATGGAATCCAATAATGTACAGCCGGAATCGGCGCTGACGGACAAGAGGTAATCGGAAGAGGCCCGGTGTCCTCCATTTTTATAATATCGCCTGTATCCGTTACGTAATATCTCATAAGGTCACACTCCGGAAAGGTAAAATGGCAGGACTTCGATATTTATTCGTATGTGGCCGTGGAAAGCTTCATGATTGAGGATAAGCAAACGGAGGTGTTAAACTTCCTGTTTCCAATTTACGGCTATTATATTAAGATATATAGAAGCGAACGGGTAAATCTAAAGCTGGTGCCAGGGATAGAGGCCTTCGAACGCCCCGTTCCGCACGATTACAAAACATATGGATGGTTAACGTGGTGAGAGAGAATTTTTCTCTCTCTTCTTTGTTTTAGAAAGGAGATGTTTCAATGAGCAACGATTATAACGTGCAAGCAAGAATGCCTGTCGTTACAGAATATTTAAAGCTTTGCACCGCAGTAGGCTGGAAAGACTTTATGAACTTCGATGCTGCGGAGCAATCTTTAAAATCATCCCTGTACGGGGTTGTTGTCGAATATAAGGATGAGATCGTCGGAATGGGCAGGGTAGTTGGAGACGGGCATATCTATTTTTATATTCAAGACATTGCGGTTATGCCGGAGCATCAGAACAAAGGAATCGGAAAGCTGATTATGGCTGCCATTACGGACTATATCAAAGAGCATGCGCCGGAGAAAGCTTTTGTAGGCTTGTTTTCGGCTCAGGGAAAAGAATCTTTTTATAATCAATTTGGTTTTCATCGGCACGATGGATTAACGGGAATGTTCGGAGTCGTTCATGAGAGGGAAATTAAATGACGAAAATAGAGGAACATTTTCAACCCTTTCCGGTCTTTGAGACAGAACGGACCTTGTTAAGAAAAATGACCTATGATGATCAAGACGATATGTTTCGTTACTGCAGCGAGCCCGACGTGTCAAAATATACGGTTTGGGATATGCATAAATCGGTGCAGGATACCAAGCAATTTATCGATTTTGTACAGCAGCGTTACGACACTCAAAAAGTTGGCCCATGGGGGATTGAGTACAAAGGAACAGGCAAAATCATCGGCAGCTGCAGCTTTGTGAGCTGGGACAACCGACAAGCAAGAGCCGAATTAGGTTATGTTTTATCGAAGGAATATTGGAATCAAGGTATCATGTCAGAGGTGATCAGCCGGATTATCGAGTTTGGATTTTCCGAATTACATTTGGTGCGGATTGAAGCCAGATGCCATCCGGACAATATCGGATCTGCCAGAGTAATGGAAAAGACGGGAATGAAATTTGAAGGGGTTTTACGGAAGTATATATTTGCAAAAGGCGATTATCAGGACTTGAAGATTTACTCGATTATTAGGGATGATTTGGGAAAGCAGTGATACCGTTATGGATACCATTCTTTATTTTGTCAGACATGCAGAATCTGTTTATGTGGAAGGTGTCTTTCGAGAAAAAAGTTTACTTTCAATCACACGGTTATGGGAGTGAACGCCATGCAAATCAGGAGATTGCAAGCCGGCGATTTTGACGTCTTTTGGCAGCTTCGGTTAAAAGCGCTTAAGGATTATCCGCAAGCCTTCGGCGCCTCTTATGAAGAGGCCGCTGTTCTTCCTCCGGAAGCGGCCAAGCAGAGGCTAACGAATACGGAAACCCGGTTTGTGCTGGGTGCGTTTCTCGATACCGGCGAGCTGGCCGGAATGGTCGGCTTCAGCCAAGAGAGCTCCAGGAAGATGCGGCATAAAGGCTTCGTTTGGGGCATGTACGTGGATCAGCCCTTTCAGGGGCGAGGCATCGGCAGAAAGCTGCTAAGCGAACTGTTTCAGATCGTCGAAGCGATAGAAGAAATCGAATTGGTGAACTTGATGGTCGTGGACAGCAACCTAAGCGCAGTCCGCCTCTACGAGTCGATGGGCTTCAAAACCTATGCGACCGAGATGAACGCTATGAAATTGGACGATTATACGTACGTCAATGAACATCTAATGGTCAAAAAGCTGGAGAGATAGCGATAAAACGGGGGTCTTATTTTGCAATATACGAATGTATTATTTGATTTGGACGGCACGCTGACCGATCCGAAGCTTGGCATTACGAAATCGGTGCAATATGCGCTGCGGAAGTTTGATATCCATGAAGAACATTTGGACAAGCTGGAGCCGTTTATCGGTCCTCCGCTGGCCAAATCTTTTATGGAGCGTTATTCCTTCTCCGAATCCGAAGCCGTAAGTGCAGTGGAGCATTACCGTGAATATTTCAAGCCTTTCGGGCTTTATGAAAATTCACTGTACAGCGGTATGATAGAGCTATTGAGCCTGCTAAAGGATCAGAAAAGAAGGTTATTTGTGGCGACTTCGAAGCCGACGGTTTTTGCCGCGGAGATCTTAAAGCATTTTGACATAGCAGGTTATTTCGAGCGAGTATACGGCAGTGAACTGGACGGCAGGCTGTCCGACAAAACCGAGCTGATCGGGCACCTGCTAAACGAAGAAAAACTGGATAAGCAGGCTGCGGTGATGATTGGCGACCGGAAGCATGACATCATCGGCGCCGCTAACAATGGAATTGCATCTATTGGCGTCGGATACGGGTACGGCTCCGAGCAAGAATTAACGGACTGCAATCCGACATACAAGGTTAATACCGTAAAAGAGCTTAGACAGATATTCCTCACTGGCATGTAGACTCGGAGCATAGCTGAAACACTCCATAACCGTAAAAAAGCTTCCGCCTCGTCCGTGACATAAGACGAAGTCTGGAAGCTTTTTTCTCGCAACGCTACTGGTACCAATACCAAACCCGGACGCTAGCCCTTACCGTCAATTGCCCCGGCTGGATCGGTGTCCCCGCGGCGTCTGCCTTCTGCAGGGAGAGCGCAAACGGTACGGGAGGGGGAGCTTGCGTCAGCTCCTGGACCTCACAGGGGATGGCTGCAAGCGCAACGCCCAAGCTGGCGGCGATCGTCTCGGCTTTTCTGCGCGCATTGGCGATGGCAAGAGATAAGGCTTCATCCTCATACCTTTCGGGCTCCGACAAAGTAAACTGAAGGCTGGACACCTGATTGGCCCCGTGGGCAACCGCCGTGTCGATCAGCGCTCCGACCGAATCAACCATATCGGTTCTAATTTGCAGAAGATGAGTGATCTTGAAATCGCGGAACACCTGCTGTCCTTCAGGGAAATCGTATTGCGGCTCAATCCGGAATTCGGCCGTCTGAATTTGTTCCCGCGGCAGCCCCAGCGCCAATAAAGCTTGAATGATGCCGCTGACCGCTTCTGCGTTCTCGGCCTGCAGCTCCTGCAGCTCCTTTCCTTCCGATATGGCCCCCAGCACGATGACCGCCTCGTCAGGAGTGGCGGAACGTTCGCCCTCGCCGGTAACTTCGATTGTGAACGGACATTTGGAATGCCCGGTTGCCGCCTGGCCGGCAAAATTCGTTTTCATCGCATGCTCCTTTTTGGTGCTTTTATACCGATATATATGAGGGATTGCGGCGAATTAGAGCGAATTGGTTTTAAGCAGCTGAGAGCAGCTGAGAATACTTCCCGCTTTTACAAATTTTACAGACACAGGTGACAGAGACTTAACACTTCCTCCTTATGCTTGTCCTTGTAGAGGATAATAAAGATGAGGAGTGGACAGCTTGAATAAATCGATGGACCGCAAAACGTTTTTGTCTTACTTGGGTACGGGGGGCGGCAGCCTTGGCTACAGCTTCGGCGGGATTGGGCGCTTTGAACGGCAAAGCCTCCGCTGCGTCTGCAACGGCCGACCATCTCTTCGGCTTCGGAACGAACCGGGTAAGCGGCTATTTCGAGCCGATTGAGCCTTCCAAGGCGGACAAACTGATTTTGCCTAAAAATTTCAAATATGACGTCGTAGCGGCATTCGACGATGTCATTAACCAAGCAGGCGAGCGTTTCGGCTCTGGCTGCGATTATAATGCATTTTTCCCGCTTAAGGGCTCGAATACGAGAGGATTGCTTGTCAATAACCACGAATACAGCACGATTTTCTCGATCGGTCCGGTGAAGGACGGCAAGATGACGGCGGACCAGCTCCACAAAAACTTGTACTACCAAGGCATGTCCGTAATCGAAGTTTACCGCGATGATAAAGGCGTGTGGAAGATGGACACGACCTCGACATATGCCCGCCGCATCAACGGTTATACGAAATTCGAAATGACAGGTCCGGCAAAAGGCGGCACGGCGCTCGGCGGCGCAACGACGGCTCAAGGCACGTTCGCGAACTGCTCGGGCGGCGTAACGCTGTGGAACACGGTTCTGTCCTGCGAAGAAAATTTCGCGGAAACGGCTGCAGCTTCCAAGCTTCCGGAAACGCATTACGGCTGGGTCATCGAAGTGGATCCGTTTGACAAATCGTATTTGAAAAAGCATACGGCTCTCGGCCGCTTCAATCACGAGAACACGGCGATGGGACTTGCCAAGGACGGACGCGTCGTGGTGTACATGGGCGACGATAAGAAGGACGCTTGCGTCTACAAGTTTATAAGCAACGGGAAATACGAGAAGCAGAAAGGCCGCGCCAATTCCGCGCTGCTCGAGGACGGTACGCTGTATGTGGCTAACCTGAAAACCGGAAAATGGGTGCCGGTTACGCTGGAGGAAGTGTCGAAGGCGATTAAGGAAAAGCCGGAGCAGCAAAAGAAATTCAAAACGCAGGGCGATGTTGTCACATATTGCCAGGAAGCCGCTATTTTGGTAGGCGGAACGCCGACCGACCGTCCGGAGGATATCGAAATTTCCCCGTTCGACAATACGGTTTTCATCTGCCATACGAACAATGACAACCATGGCAATATTCACGGCCATATCACGCGTATCTTCGAAGCGAAAGACGACCTGGCTTCGCTCGAATTCGATTTTGAAATTTTCGCTGCCGGCGGACGCCAGTCCGGCTTCAGCTCCCCGGATAACCTGGCATTCGATTCGAACGGGCATCTGTGGGTTGTAACGGACATTTCGAGCAGCAGCCAAAATAAAGGCGTTCACAAATCGTTTATGAACAATGGCCTGTTCGTCATTCCGACAAGCGGACCGGATAAGGCGGTCGCTCTGCAGTTTGCTTCGGGACCGGTGGAAAGCGAGCTGACCGGACCGTTCTTTACTCCGGATGAACAGACGCTGTTCCTGTCGGTTCAGCATCCGGGCGAGAATACGACGGATCTGAACAACCCGACGAGCAAATGGCCTCACCGTCCGGGCGACAGCAAGGCGCGCTGCGCGGTTGTCGCGATCAGCGGCTTTAAGTTGGGTTAATTGAACGACAAACTCGGGAAATTCTCACGCAGCCGGGGACTTCGCGTTCGCGGCTGCCATACTATTTTAAAGGAGATGTTTTTATGCCGTTTGGTAATATTGGTATCGGGGGCTTAGTGTTAATTCTCATTATTGCGCTTATTATTTTCGGACCTTCCAAGCTGCCGGAGCTGGGCAGGGCTTTCGGCAGAACGCTGAGCGAATTCAAAGGGGCTACGCGCGGTCTCGTGAACGGCGAGGATGAAGGAAAGCAAGAGGACGAGGAAGCGAAGAAGGCAGCGCCTGCTGCTGGCAAGTAAAATGAAAAATCCGAACGATCAAAGCTTAATCGGCCATTTGGAGGAAATGCGGACAAGACTGATCCGGACGCTTGTTTCCTTCCTGGTCGCCATGGCGGCCGCCTTCCTGTACGTGGAGGAGATTTATGATTGGCTGGTGAGGGATATGGAGCAGAAGCTGGTGCTGCTCGGTCCCTCCGAGGTCATCTGGGTTTATATGATGATCGCAGGGGTAGTGGCCATCGCCATTACGCTTCCGGTCGCAGCCTACCAGATCTGGAAGTTCGTTACGCCCGCGCTGCCGAACTCCACGAAGCGGGCCGCGCTGCTGTTCATTCCAGGCATCAGCGTCTTGTTTGCAGCCGGCATCTGCTTCGGTTATTTTATCCTCTTTCCGATGGTGCTGCATTTCATGAATCAGATGGCGACGGGATCGTTTGAAACGATGTACACGGCGCAAAAATATTTTACGTTCATGATCCATATGACAGTGCCGTTCGGCCTGTTGTTTGAAATGCCGGCTATCGTGATGTTCCTGACGAAGCTGGGCGTACTCAATCCGGTTCGACTGGCCAAAGCGCGAAAGCTTGCCTACTTCGTGCTTGTTATCGTCGCGGTTACGATTACCCCGCCGGATATTTTGTCCGACATTATCGTCGTTGTACCATTGTTCCTCTTATATGAAATCAGCATTACGATTTCCAAATTCGTATACCGGAATCAGCTCCGGGCGCAGCAGGAAATGTACCCGAGCACAAAATAAAAGAGCGGCCGCGGCCGCTCTTTTTCCATCTTTAATGCCGTTTCTCCAGCATGCGAATCATAACCATAACCAACCGACAAATCCGCAAAAAATGCCGGCTAAAATAACCGAGCCCAAAACGAAAACGAGCACTTTCCTCGGAAAAGCCTTGGAAACCAGAAGCAGCGAGGGCAAGCTGATCGCGGGAAGCGTCACAAGGAGCGCCGCGGCAGGTCCCGTGCTAATGCCTAACATCCGGAACGATTGAATGATCGGAATTTCGGCTGCCGTAGGAATAACGAACAAAGCCCCGACGATTGCAAACAGAATAATGGCGGCAATTCCTTCATTCAGCCAGACAGGAAACATGTAGCTTTGCAATGCGGCTAATGCAAATACGGAGATCAGGTAGACGGGAGCAACCTGCAGAACCATTTTCCCAAAGCTTGTGCCCCACCTGATCCACACGGATGCGGATCGATCTTCTCTGGACGAGAGCTCTCCAGCGGCGATGGCATCCGTTATTTTCTCCTGCCGTGCAAACCGGTTGGCCGCATAGCTAACCCCAAAGGTAATGAGGAGGCCGAATACAAGACGCAGAACGGTATATTTCCAGGATAAAACGAAGGTCATGAAAATAAGCGTTGCCGGGTTCAGAAGCGGATTCCCGAGCCAAAAAGCAAGGCTTGCACCAACCGACACTTGCTGTTTCCGCATGCCTGATGCAATGGGAGCCGCGCAGCAGGAGCACATCATGCCGGGAATGGAGGCTGCCCCTCCAAGCACCGTACTTTTCATGGATGAACGCCCGAGCAGCTGGTACAGCCAATTTGCCGGAAGCAAAGCCTGAATGAGAGTAGCGATGAGCATTCCGAGCAAGGCGGCTTTCCAAACCGATTTAAAATAAGTGATGGTGTATTGCAAGGCAGATTCCCAAATGGACAAAGCCTGATCCGTATTTATCCCAGTTAATATAGAAGTGCCGATCGAATGCTCGTTCATTGCCGTAAGAGCCTTTAGATAATAAGGCCACCATTTCACATAGGACAATCCGATTGCGGTCAACAGGACGAATAAGCCGATGAACAGCCATTTTTTCCGGTTAGATGGCTGATTGAGAAGTTTTGAGTGATGGACCGTTGACATATTAACCTCCGAGCGATTAGAAAAAGTTTTTACAAGCTATTGTGGATTATATCATAGACCTCCTCCTGAGAGTGAACAATAAAATTTGCGTTTTCAACGCTCTGCATGTACGATTTCTATAGTAAGCGTGAACACGAATGCAAGAAAGGAATGAAGACGATGAGCGAGTATGAAAATATAAAATTAACTTCATTATCCAGCAAGGGAGGCTGCGGGTGCAAAATAGGTCCTGCCGACTTGAAGCAGGTGATCGGGAGCTTGCCGGTTGCGGAGCAGCATCCGGATTTGCTTGTCGGTATCGACACAAGTGACGATGCCGGCGTATTTCGGATAAGCGATGAGTTAGCCTTGGTTCAAACGGTCGATTTCTTTACGCCTATCGTCGACGATCCGTATTCGTTCGGCCAAATCGCAGCCGCGAATGCGATTAGCGATATTTATGCGATGGGCGGCAAGCCGCTAACGGTGCTGAACATTGTTGCTTTTCCGATTACGACATTGGATAAACGGATTTTGGCCGATATTCTCCGGGGGGCGGCGGATAAAGTGAAGGAAGCGGGGGCCACTCTGGTCGGCGGTCATTCGATTGACGATAAAGAGCCTAAATTCGGTCTTGCCGTTACCGGCCTCATCCATCCCGACCGGATTAAAACGAACGCAGGTGCCAAAGCAGGCGATAAACTGATTCTGACAAAGCCGATTGGGGTAGGGATCCTTACTACATCCATCAAGAAAGACCAGCTTAGCGCAGCCGAGGTCGAAAGACTGACGAGCGTTATGGCGACGCTTAACAAAACCTCCGCCGAAATCATGAGCAAATACGAAGTAAACGGATGTACCGACGTTACCGGCTTCGGCTTAGTCGGACATGCTCTGGAAATGGCTAAAGGAAGCGGCGTAGGCATTACCCTTGTAAAGGATTCGGTGCCGCTGCTGCCTCGCGTGAAGGAGCTGGCGGAAAACGGCTTTGTACCGGGCGGGACCAAAAACAACTTTATGCATGTAAAAGACGACGTCGTGTTCCCCGAACATTTGAGTCAGGTGGATCAGTGGATTTTATGCGATGCGGTCACGTCGGGGGGATTGCTTATTTCCGTAAATCCGGAACAAGCCGTAGCTCTGCTGGATGAACTCATCCGAGGCGGCGTCGAAGCGAGTATTATAGGTGAAACAACGGCGGAGGGCGCCGGCCGTATTGTCGTGAAATAGCTGCTGGAGCAGGCACAAAGAGAGATAGAGAGGGTAATTCATATGTTTCAAGACATAACGGTAGATGAATGGGCAGTACTCCGGTCCAATAAGGAGCTTGTGCTGATCGATGTCAGGTCACCGTCGGAGTACCGGGCGGCGACGGTTCCAGGAAGCTTAAACATTCCGTTATTCGACGATCAGGAGCGCGCGGAAATCGGAACTTTATATAAGCAGGTAAGCGTGCAGGCCGCTAAGGAAAGAGGCCTCGAAATCGTTTCTGCAAAGCTGCCGTCTTTTATCAAACAATTTTCCGAAATCAATCATAAAAAAGCGGTATTTTGCTGGCGCGGAGGAATGCGCAGTAAAACGACAGCCACTTTATTGTCCCTGATGGGGATCCATGCTTACCGGTTATCGGGCGGCTACCGCGCGTATCGGCAGTGGGCGGTCGAACAGCTGCAAACGATCCGGTTTGCGCCTCCAGCCTTTGTTTTGCATGGGCATACGGGCAGCGGCAAAACCGCGATTTTGCAAGGGCTGAAGCAAAAAGGACATCCCATATTGGATATTGAAGGGATGGCCGGGCACCGGGGTTCTATATTCGGAGAGATCGGACTGCAAGCCCATAATCAAAAAACATTTGATTCTCTGCTGCTAAACGAACTGCATGCAAACAGCTCCGCTCCGTATGTTATTTTTGAGGCGGAAAACAGGAAGGTCGGAAAAGTTACGCTTCCCGAAGTGCTCATGGACAAGAGGGCATCCGGATATCATATTCTGATTGAATTGCCGCTTGAAGCACGTGTACGCCAAATTATTGAAGACTATAGGCCTTGGGAGCATCCGGAGGAGTGTATGAATGCCTTTAAGCGGATCAGGGCCAGAATCCATACTCCTGTCGCAGCCGATATCGAGTTTTTTTTGAAAAACGAGCAATATGATACGGCAGTAGAGCTGCTGCTCATCCACTATTACGATCCGAGGTATTCGCATTCCTCCGGTCTCCATCAAGAAATCATTTCTTCCGAAGTGAGAGCCTCGAGCGTCCAGGAAGCATTGCTCGCGGTCGAACAAATTGTTGGAACGGTGTCAGGACAGAGCGCATAAGATCGGCGTTTGAATAAAGAAGCCTCAAGCTGTTTGGTGAAAACGGCTTGAGGCTTCTTGTCTGAACGTTATCTTTTTGCTTTGAAATGGACGACCGCACTGTAATGAATTTTTTCCGTCTTCGGGTTAAAAACGGTTTGATGAGTGACGCTGTAAACGTCAAGCAGCAAAGCTTTATTCGTCTCGATCTGCTGATCGATTTTCTGCTCCAGCGCCTTCAGGTCGTACGCTTCAAAAAATTCAATCTTCGTTTCTATCAGGTCTAACCGGAAATCCATTTGTCTTGTCTCCTAAGCAGGGAATAATAGAACGATTCTATTATACATGCGCGGGCGGAGAGTTACAAAGCCTCGGTACGGGGCTTCAGCTTCGCCTCGTCGCCGGCGGCTTCCGCTTCCCAAAGCGCTTCGATCTGCTCCAGCGATTTTCCTTTTGTTTCCGGCACGATGCGCCACGTGAAGAAGAAGGCCAATACGGCCATGCTGCCGTAAATCCAGAACGTAGCTGCAGGTCCTGCCGAGCTCAGCATAGGCGGGAATGTCTGCGAGACGACATAGTCGGCCGCCCAAAGCGCCATTGCGGCGATCGCCGTCGCTTTGCCGCGGATCCGGTTCGGGAAGATTTCAGAGATGATGACCCATACGACAGGCCCGAGCGAGACCGCAAACGATGCGACGTAAAGCAGGATGAAGATGAGAACGAGCGGCCCTGCCGCATGGCCGGTCTGGAAGGCGATGCCAATGACGAGCAGACAAACGGCCATTGAGGCGGAGCCTGCGAGCAGCAGCGCTTTGCGGCCGACCTTGTCAATCAGCCATAGGGCAACGATCGTGAAGACGAAGTTGATAAAGCCGACCAGAATCGTCTGCACCAGCGAAGCGTTGGTGCCTGCACCCGTTTCCTTGAAAATTTCCGGGGCATAATACATGACGGCATTAATTCCGGTTACCTGCTGGAGAATAGCCAGCCCGACACCGGCGAATAAAGCGATTCGGAGCCCGGGTGCAAAAAGCTGCCGCAGCGAGCCGCTTTCCTCCTGCGCGAACGACTGCTTGATGTCCACGACCTCCTGCTTGGCGAGCTCTTCGCCGTGGATTTTCAGCAGGATCGGCAGCGCATCTGCAGGGCGCCCCTGTTTGATGAGCCATCTTGGACTTTCAGGCACAAAGGCAAGCAGAACCAAGAACAAAATGCCGGGTACGGCCCCGACGCCGAACATCCAGCGCCAAGCCGATTCTACGGCCCATACTTCATCGCCCGAGCCGGAAATCCACAGGTTCACGAAATAAGTCAGAAAAATTCCGCTAACGATCGCCAGCTGGTTGAGCGCCACCAAACGGCCCCTGTATTTGGCTGGTGCGATCTCGGCGTTATAAAGCGGGCAAAGGGTGGAGGTAATGCCGATGCCGATACCGCCGACGATTCGCGCGATGACGAACCAAGTGAAGGTTTCCGGCAAAGCCGTCCCGACCGAGCTGATGACGAAAAGTACCGCCGCGGCGATCAGCACTTTTTTCCGTCCGAACCTGTCACTTAGTATGCCCGATACTGCCGCGCCTACGATACATCCGATAATCAAGCTGGAGACGGCCCAGCCGACTTGCAGCTTGGATAGCTCAAAGTGCTGCTCCATGAAGCCGACCGCCCCCGATACGACGGCCGTATCGAAGCCGAATAACAATCCGCCTAAAGCGGAAATGATTGAAATGAGCGTGACGAATCTTATGCTTACTTGTCCGTTTTTATTGCTTGTCGCTGTTTCCATTTCCAAATTCTCCTCTCTGTATTTCCTTCCGGCCTTGAATTGAGTTCATTATAGCACGCGTCAGCCCGCGGCCGGCGGGCGATCTCCTGCACTTATCGGAGGTATTCCCGCACAATATTAGGGTGAAGGGAGGAGGAGCCGCGACCGGGACCGGAATAGCATTATATTGAGGCGGAAAACACAAAAAAGTCCATGTCGGCAGACATGGACAGCAGCAAACGGCAATTATTTGGATTGCGACTTGAACTCCGACGGGGTGAGGCCGGTCACCTTCTTGAATACGCGGCTAAAATAATTCGGGTCGTTATAGCCGACCTCGAAGCATATTTCCTTCAGACTAAGCTGGTCCTCCGACATCAGCGATTTCGCTTTTTCGATCCGCAAGGCGGTTACGTAATCGATAAACGTCGTGCCGGTCTGCTGCTTGAAAATTTTGCTGAAGTAATGCGGGTTCAAATGGACGTAATCGGCGATGTCCTCGAGCGACAGCTCCTCCGCAAATTTGGACTGAATGTAGCTTTTGGCGCGGTCCAGCACGCTTTCGGTCTGCTGCTCCCGCTGTTCGCGGATGCGCTGCATGGCAGACAGCACGTAGGAATCGGGCAATGCTCCGTTATTGCCGGAGCGTGTATCTGCCGGCAGCGAGGACGGCTTCCCGCCTTGCTTCAGCTCATCGAAGTGACAGACTTGCCCGCACTGCTCATAATAGGTGGACGCGAACACCGCTTCAAAATACGACTTTCGGAAACCATCCGCTCCATCCCGGCACATGCCGACTCCGACCGCAATGTCGGTACCGAGCCGCCGCGAGGTCAAGCCGCACAGCTCTTCTCCGAAAGCTGTCACGGTTTCCTTCCAGCTGGCTGCGGATACTTCCGGAGGCTTGCGCAGGAAGACGGCCATATGGCGGTCGATCAGGGAGCTGACGATACAGCTTAAAGCACGCGACTTCGCATAGCCGCGGACGATGTCGTACATGCTTTGCTTGCTTGCGGCTTGCTGCTGCTCCGGGAAAGCGATGACGACCGCCGAGCCTTGGTCGAGCGGAAATTCCAGCCACTCGGAGAGCTGGCCGATATCCGTTTCGCCTGTCGGCGCTACCATAAGCATCAGCGCAAGCTCGTTTTCCGCCAGGGGCAGAAGCTGAGACAGCTTGTGCTTGAGCTCCAGCTGATCCGACCGCTTTTGCTTCTCTTCATCGAGCTCCCGGACCAGCTGCTCCAATACCGCAACGACCTGCTCCCGTTTGGCCGGTTTTACCAAATATTCCTTGACTCCAAGAGACAGCGCTTCCTTCGCATACGAAAAATAGTCATATGCAGTGACAAGCACAAATTTGGTGTCCGGAAGCTTGCTCCTGATTTCCCGGATCGCTTCCAGGCCTTGTATGCCCGGCATATTAATGTCCATCAGAATAATATGGGGGCGATGCTCCTCGGCTTTCTCGATCGCGATCCGCCCGTTCTCGGCATGGAACAGCTGGAAGCGGCCGGGAAGCATCCGCTCCGCGATCCATTCGAGGCCTTCCCGCTCCAAAGCCTCGTCGTCTGCGATAAGCAGTCTATACATGCTCTAGTTCACCCTCCTGTGAGGCTGGGAGCCGTAACGTGACGGTCGTCCCTATCCCGGATTCGCTCGCGATATGGACGAGGTCTTCCTGTCCATAAAACAGCTGCAGCCGTTTGAATACGTTTTTGGTGCCGAGTCCGCTTGACTGCTTTTTGACGGCTGCCGCATCCTGCCGAAGCAGGGCCTGTCTGTCTTCCTCGCTCATCCCTTCGCCGTTGTCCGCGATGGAAACCGTTACGAAAGCCCCGTCCCGGGCGACCGTCAGCCGGATTTCAGCATCCTTCTCCATATGGGCAATCCCGTGCAAAAATGCATTTTCTACGAGCGGCTGCAGCGTTAATGCTGGAATGGCCTGCTGCAAAGCGGCTTCATCTACTATTAGTTCGATCCGCACACGATCTCTGAAGCGTGCCTGCTGAATCGTGAAATATTCCTTCACATGCTCCAGCTCGTCGCGAAGGGTGACCGGCTGATCGAGATTGCGTAAATTGTAGCGCAACAAATTCGACATCGACACGATCAAATCGCTTGTTTTCTCCGCGCCTTCGATCAGGGCGAGCTTTGACAGCACATTTAACGTATTAAAAAGGAAATGCGGATTGATTTGGCTTTGGAGCGCCTGCAGCTCCAGCTCCTTAACAAGACGGTCCTTCTCCAGGCTTTCCTTTTCCTTCTCCATCATGCTGAGCAAGTCGCCGGACATCTGCTCGAAGGCGTCAGCGAGAACGCCAAGCTCGTCGTTAGACCGCTTGACCGGCGAAGCCGGCTGCAGCATGCCGCCCGATATTTGCTTCGCCCTGCTGACTAGGTCACCGACCGGGCCGGTAACGCTTCTTGAAATCCAGATCGCAAGCAGGATGCTTAGAATCGTATTCGTGAGCAGAATCGCGGCTCCCAGCCGGTTCATCCTTTTATTCTCCGCCTGTATATCTTCATACAAAGGCTGATAAAAGCCCAGCTCGCGGTCGACGAGAGTCTGGCCCTCCTCGCGGATGAACGCCGCCGTCTGCTCGGCCTCTTCATAGCGGGAAAGGGCGGAGGCTTGCGAAGCGTCGTGCATTGACTTCATTACGGCCTGCTCCTGCTCCGCAAACGTATCCAGCATCAGAGAATAAGCGTTTAAGGCATGGGCGGATAGAGCGGCCGATTCGCTTCCTTCAAGCTGTGCCGCTAGCTCCGTTAATGCTTGCCTGGATTCGGACAGCTTGTCCAGCAGCTCGTCGCCCGGATTGACGAGATAAACGTACAGCATTTGCAAGTGGCGGTCCACCGCCTGAGTGGACTGCTTGTACAGCAGGATCCGGTTCAGCAGGTCGTCATAGCTTCTTTGAACCATGGCGCCGCTTTGAAACAGAAAGAAGGTGACGGAATTGACGAGCAGCACGAGCAGCGGGATAAAGACAAGCAGCTTCGTTCGGATCGTCATGGGCGGCCAGCTCCTTCAGGTTTTTCCGCAATCGAGCTTCGATCGAGTACGGAGGCAGCCGTGTAATGCCGCTCCGTGACCGGTTTTCCCTGGATGTGATCGTTCAGCATCGAAACCGCCACATAACCCATTTCATAAGGCTGCTGAACGAGAGTTGCCGAAATACCCCCGCTTCTGATGAGATCAACCGTTTCTTCCAAATCGTCGAAGGCAAAAATTTGCAGGCCCCTCGAAGGAAAACGCTCCGCCGCCTCCGCGATGCCTGCCCCGTCCAAGGCGCTTAAGCCGACAGCGAAATCGAGCCCCGGGTGATCGTCAAGCAGCTCTTCGGCAACCGCGGCGGCTTTCAGGCGCGAGATGCTGGAGGAACGCACCTCCACAACCTTAAGTCCCCGCGATTTATCGATGACCGATTGAAAGCCGTTTAGCCTTAGCTGCTGATTAGGCGCCTGCTCATTGCCGATCAGCACGGCAATTTCGGAGGGGGGGAAGGCGGCGCCTGCCACTAGCTCTCCAAGCCGCTCACCCGCTGCGAAATTATCCGTTCCGATATAGGCCAGCCGTTTGCTCTCCGGTTCATCGGTGTCGATTGTCAAGACGACGGTTCCTTGGTCGGCCGCTTTGTCGATGGCCGCTCTATAGCGCGGGTCGTTCAACCCTTGCAGCAGGACGGCATCGGCTTTTGCGGCCAGCGCTTTTTCGAGCAGCTTGATTTGTTCCTCCGGGTTGATGCGTAAAGGACCGGCATAATCGAGCTGCATGCCGTAAGCGTCCGCCGCTTCCCTGGCTCCTTTCTCGATGGCGCGCCAATAAGGGTTGTCAAGCTCCTGCGCGATCAGCGTGATTCGAAAGGCGGAAGTTTGCGCTTTGTCGTCCGCCGCCTCCGGCTGCAGCAGTCCGCGAATCCGCAGAGAAGAAAGGAAAAAGCTGGCTAATAAGCCCGCGAACAGGAAGAGAAGAAGGAAGACGGCAATGTTCCATTTCATGTTGCGCATGCGTTTGCACCTCTGTAGCATATTGAGGCTAATTATACAAGAAGGTTGCTTCATCGCAAAGCCCGGAGCGAGATGCCCGGCAAGTGTTAGCTCGGAGAGCGTCTTTTTGAGCAATTGTTGCTAAAATGTTAACGAAATTGGCGAGAATAAAAACAGGTTATCATGTACAATAGACGAAGTGAACTGAAGGGAGGAAAATTAGATGGGTGTTCCGGTAAGCGTTTGGGTTATTGCCGGTATAATTGTAGTCCTTTTAACGTGGATGACCTTATGGGTAACGAAAAAAGCCTACTCGAAAAAATGGGACGATTCCGACCATTAAACCTCAGACAGACAGAAGGGAAGAGTGGCATTGCATTCTTATGAGCTGAATTCCTTGCTTATCCATAAGAAGGAGGAGCGCTATTATGTTTTAGCGCTTATCTTCAGTATAATCATTTATCTTGGATTGTTAGTATCGATACTGTTCATTTTCCTCATCCCGCCGCTGCTGCTGCTGCCGCTGTTCGCACAGGCGGTCATGATGGCGGGGATCCGCACGAACGGGGTTCGCGTTACGCCAAAGCAGTTTCCGGAGGTTTACGCCATCGTGGAGGAGCAGTGCGCGCGGATGGGGTTTGCGACGATTCCCGACGTTTATGTCATGGAATCCAGCGGCGTGCTGAACGCGTTTGCTTCCCGGTTTTTTGGCCGGAGCATGGTGGTTCTGTACTCGGATTTGTTCGAGCTGATTCAATCCGGCGGAACCCGCGAGCTTGCATTTGTCATTTCGCATGAGTTGGCCCATATTAAACGAAATCATATCGTGAAGCAGCTGGCGATTATTCCCGCGCTTTGGATCCCGTTTCTTGGAGAAGCCTATTCCCGGGCTTGTGAATACACCTGCGACCGGATGGCGGCTTACTATACGAATGACGCCGAAGCGGCCATGCAGGGGCTCACGGTACTTGCTGTCGGCAAAACGCTCTACAAACGGGTGGATCGGGAGGAATACCTGCTCTACAGCAGCCGTGAGAGGGGATTGTTCGTCTGGCTGTCGGAAAAGCTGTCGACGCATCCGACGCTGCCGAAGCGGATCAGCGCGGTTCAGCAATTTGCCGGATTGCCGGCTTCTGCCGAGTTTAACAGCTCCTCGAGGATGGTCGTTGCGATTGCCGCCATTACCGGAGCGGCCGTTTTGGCCGCAGCTGCTGCCGGAATCACATTCGCCAAGCCGATCGTCCGGTTCGTGGAAACCATAACGGCGGCCGCACCCGCAGAGGATCTGCTTGCCGCCGCTTCCGAAGGAGATGCCGCTCAGGTGAGCTTGCTGCTTGATAGAGGAGCAAACCCGGACGTGACGGACGAGGAAGGATGGACGGCGTTGATGTGGGCTGCCCAGCTGAATGATACTGAAACTGCTTTGCTGCTGCTCGAAGCGGGCGCCGATCCCGATATCGCCGAACAAAGCTATGAGGAGACGGCATTGATGGTGGCGATATATAACGGGAGCGTGGAGATGACAGCCCTGCTGCTGGAGCAGGGAGCAAATCCCGAGCTTCAGGACAGTACGGGCTGGACACCGCTCATGTCGGCGGCTTCGGGCGGAGATATCGAGGCGCTTCAGCTGCTGCTCGATGCGGGGGCGAATCCGGATACGGCGGACGATTCCGGCCGTACCGCTGCGGATTATGCGCTGGAGAACGGCTACCGGGAAGCGGCAGAGGTGCTTCTGGGTCGAGGGGATGCCGTGTAATGCCGAGTCATACAAAAAAGACGCTTGATTTATTCAAGCGTCTTTCTTTATGTATGGGTTCATGCCTTTATTAACGAAATGGTCGGGACGACACGATTTGAACATGCGACCCCCTGGTCCCAAACCATGTGCTCTACCAAGCTGAGCTACGTCCCGGAAATAAGTGGTGCCGTCGAGAGGACTTGAACCCCCAACCTACTGATTACAAGTCAGTTGCTCTACCAATTGAGCTACAACGGCATGTCTTATTTGTGAAACACAAGATGTATTATTGCACAAACCGCAGATTTCATGCAATACCTCTATTTGAAGTTTGAATTTTCAGAAAACAGATTATTTTCATGCAGAGAACCATGCTTTGTTTAAAAGCTTTATTCCCGCTATCAGCTCTTCCTCCGATAACCCTCCAAAACCTATCATAATATATGAATCCGGACAACACTTCGGGTCAAGCCAATGCCGTTCAGGGTTATACACCTTACATCCGAGCCGTGCAGCATGGTCGATCAGGGAGCTCCTGGATTTTCCTTTTACGTCAAGGAGAATGTGAAGTCCCGAATCGCCGCCGATCATTTCGGTGCGTTCATTCAAATACAGCGAAATGGCGGCCGTTAAAGCTTTGTGTTTTGCTTGATACAGACGCTTCATTCTGCGTACATGCCGGGCGTAATCGCCCCGCCTCATGAAGTGCCATATTGCCTGCTGGATAATGGGCGATACCGCTTGGCTGTAATTTTGCAGTTCGTCTTGGATGTCATGCAGCAGCTCGGGCGGAAAGATGATATAGCTTAGCCTTGCTGCGGGGAGGAAGGACTTTGAAAAAGTGCCTAAATAGATGACCCGCTCCTGTCTGTCAAGCGCCTTCAGCGAAGGAATGGGCTTACTGTTGTAACGGAATTCGCTGTCATAATCATCCTCGATAATATAGGAACGGGTGTCGGCAGCCCATTGCAGCAGCTGCAGCCGCTTTTGTACCGGAAGCACCATCCCGAGTGGAAATTGATGGGAGGGCGTCACATAAACCGTATCGACACCGGAAGCACGAAGGCTTTCGAGTGAAATGCCGTCCTTCTCCAGGACAACGGGAACGAGCTTGCAGCCATGATTCCGGAGCACGGTTCTGACACCGTGATATCCCGGATCCTCGATGCCGACAGTTTTTTCTCTCAGCTGCAGAAGCTGGCATAGAAGGCTGACGGCATGCTGGGTGCCTGCGCATAAGACGATCTGCTCTGGTTTACAGGAAATGCCGCGCGATTGAAACACCATATCGGCGATTTCGGTCCGAAGTCCTTCATGACCTTGACGATCGCCGTAGCCCAGCACATTGATATCCGGATGGGATAAAGCTTCAATCATGCATTTTTTCCAATGGGCCAATGGGAACCGGCTGAGCTCGATATCTCCGTATTTGAAATCGTATTTGATTTTTTTAGATGGTGCAGCTGCGATCTTATGTAAAGACTCGGATGCTTCCGATGCTGCTGTATGATGCTCAAGACTTTCGCTCAATTGCTCCAGCGGCAGGACAATGTAGCCGTTCCGCTCCCGGCTTTGAATATAGCCCTCGGCCAGCAGCTGTTGATAGGCCGTTTCTACCGTATTTTTGCTGATGGATAAATGCTGGGCAAGCTGCCTGATCGAGGTCAGAACCGTTCCCGGGCCGATAGATCCATTCTCAATTTGGCTGCGGATATATTGATAGAGCTGAACGTAAATAGGAGTGGAGCTGCTTGTGTCAAGCAAGGGGGTGAATCCCAGCTTCATTGTTTACTGTCCCCTTTATTTAGTGCATTTCTGTCACTTTTGTTAGTGACAAAACCGATTTATATTGACCTTATCATAAAAACGATAAAACAGAAAGGGATGTTGGATATGTTTACAGTAAGATTGCAGAAAAGAGAGTGCACGGACAAAAGCCGGATTGAGGCTTTTCTGGCTCAGGCTCAAACCGGCTTTTTGGGGCTGGCTGACGGGCGTTTTCCGTATGTGGTCCCCTTTAATTTTGTGAAGATAGAAGAATCCATCTACTTTCACGGGGCAGGAGAAGGAAGAAAGCTTTCAATTATGCGTTCGAACAACGAGTGCTGCTTTACCGTCAGCGAGCACTACGGGACGATAACCGATCCTGTCCCTGCCAAAACCGATACGGCGTATATGAGTGTGATGGCATTTGGAGCATTGGAAGAAGTGACGAATATGGAAGAAGCAACTGCCGCGATGCAGAGACTGCTGGATAAGTATGTGCCGGGTTATTACGGTCAGCCTCTTGCAAGCGCGCATGTCGAGAAATACCGGTCCTCGATGGGGAGCGCGACGTCGGTGTTCAAGCTGGTCGTCAGGCAGCTGACTGCGAAGGAAAATGCCCCCGTTCCGGGGAAAATGTATGATAAAGGTTGAGTATTTCGAGTGAAGAAAATAGGCGGCCCCCGAACTCATCGCGGATGAATTCGGGGGCCGCCAGACTTGCTTGAATTATAATTTATGCCGTTTCGCCTTCGACAGCGGCTTCATTTTCCCGGATCAGCATCTCGACCTTCCGGATCCGGTTTTTGCTTGTTTCCCGGATAATAAACTTGAACTGGTCCAGCTCATGCTCCTTGCCCGGCTTCGGATCCGGAACTTGGCTGTACAGCCAGCCGCCTACCGTATCGACATCCTCTTCCTCGAAGTTAATGCCGGTCAAATCGCTTAGCTCGCTAAGCGAAACCTTACCGTCCAGCAAGTAGCAGTTGTCCGCCAGCTGTTCGATTTCCTTTCGTTCGTCGGCATCGAATTCGTCCCGAATTTCACCGACGATTTCCTCCAATATATCTTCAATCGTAATCAGACCAGACGTTCCGCCGTATTCATCGACGAGTATCGCGATATGAACGCGTTCCTGCTGCATCCGCTTCAGCAGCATCTTAACCGGCGTTACCTCTGAAACGCTCAGCACCGGGTGAACAAGCTTCTTGAAGTTGAAATCGCGGTCCGATTCGTACTCCAAGAACAGCTGCTTCGTATTAATCATACCGACGATGTTGTCCTTGCTTTCAAGGGCAACCGGGAATCGCGTGTACTGCTCCTTACGAATGATTTCCATGTTCTCGTGAAGCGATTTGTTCGTGTAAAGACAGATCATGTCGGTGCGGGGCACCATAATTTCCTTCGCCAGCAATTCGTCGAAAGCGAAAATCCGGCTCACATATCCGTATTCGGTATTGTTGATCTTGCCGCTTTGGTAGCTTTCGTTAAGAATGATTTGAATTTCTTCCTCGGTATGCGCTTCCTCATGTTCTGTTGCCGGTTTCAGCCCGAACAGGCGCACAAGTGCGTTGGCCGAACCGTTTAGGAGCCAGATGAAAGGATACATCAAAGTATGGAAGAAAATAATCGGCTTCGCTGTCAGGAAGCTGATAAACTCAGCTTTCTGAATAGCCCAGGTTTTTGGTGCAAGCTCGCCTACGACGACGTGCAGAAACGTGACAGAAATAAATGCGACCAAAAAGGATAAGAGATGACTGATATCACCATTTAAATCAAAATGTTCAAACAAGGGTAAAAGCAGTTTTTCAACTGTTGGTTCTCCTAACCAGCCGAGCCCTAACGCTGTAATCGTTATTCCTAATTGGCAGGCTGACAAGTAGGCATCCAGATTGCTCGTAACCCGTTGAACGGCAAGCGCGTTCTTCCGGCCCTCAAGCACTAACTGATCAATCCGACTGGAGCGAAGTCTGATGATGGCGAACTCCGTTGCGACGAAAAAAGCAGTTAATAAAATAAGTAGAGCAACCATGAATAAATTGAATCCTATACTACCCATTTTCGCTTCTCACTACCCTTTTTTATATGAATTTTTGTATGCTTATGATTTACTATAACGAATCCATACAGCATCTGACAAACGCCATATCCAACGGTAACAGCCTTTTACGACCTTTGTGGGTGATTTAAGAAGATTGAAAAGCTCATTATCATTGATTTTCGAGCCTTTACAACCGACTTTCTCAGGCCTATGATGAGTTCATATGAACTTGAAACGAAAGAGCTGCGAGGTGGATGGGAAATGGAGTCCTTTACGCTGACCCGTAAAGAGATGGCTTGCCTATTGCTGTCTTTGGACGGATCGTCCGGCAGGAAGCCGCTCCAGGTGCTGCAGCAAGCATGGAACAAATCGCATCGGACCGATCTCGAGCAAGGGAGCGGTCTGCCTGCTTTTTTGTCAACGCTGCTGCCTCCGATAGTTGAAAAGCTAATAAAACGGAATGAACTTAAAGGACTGTCTCTGCACGAAATTGCTGCGCTGGGACAGCTTATCGAATATTCGAGCCTTTCGGTCACCTCGATGCAAAACTGGGTGAAACGGGATTTCAAAACCTACTTCGACAGCCCCAAGGCGGGGAAAAAATACAGTTTGAATCAGGCGGCGATGCTGTTTATTATCGATGATTTGAAATCGAATCTCGATTTCGAGTCGATCCGCAAGCTGTTCGATATTTTATTCAGGAATCCGGAGGACGGAGAATCCGATCCTGTAAGTGCGCTTCAATTATATGCCTCATACACAACCATGTTCGAGGAGCTGGATGCGAACAATGACCAGCTGCTCGATATTTCCGGCCATTTGAAAGAGCAGCCGCATCAGGATTTGCTGACGGAGCAAGTGATTCGCGACTCGGCCGAGCGGTTTGCCGGCAGACTGCCTGACTTGACCGGCAAACGGCGGGAAGCGTTCCGTAATTTTTTGCTCGTGGCGGTCATTTCGATCCAGACGTCCTATTTTCACTCCTTGGCCAGACGGTACTGCAATGCGACTTTGTTTCTAATGCCCGATTAGATTGCCTTCGTTCGCTTTAAATTCGGTTTTATCCCCGCCGGATTTATGATATGTTTTAGAGAACAGAGAAAACCAGGTAGTAAAGGGGTAACCGAATGCTGTTCGTACTCATTGCTTTATGGGCCATTGCGGCTATCGTCTGGCTTTCGGACCGGAACGCGGCCATCAACCGCTGGCTCGGAGGTGTGGCGTTCTGCGGAGGGGCTGGCGCGCTTGCAGCCGTCCTCGATTTTCAATGGCTTCCCGTCATGGCCGAGGCGGGGATGAACGAGGTTGCGCAGCAGCTCCTCTTCCGCCTTCAGGCCGTCGCTTCGCTTCTTTCCTATTACGGGCTTCCTTACTGCTTCGTTTTGTTTGCGGTCGCCTACCGGCCTGCGCAGCT
The DNA here is from genome assembly GCF_020169515.1 of Paenibacillus vietnamensis. Classification (GTDB taxonomy): domain Bacteria; phylum Bacillota; class Bacilli; order Paenibacillales; family Paenibacillaceae; genus Pristimantibacillus; species Pristimantibacillus vietnamensis. The sequence continues at coordinate 488,856 of NZ_JAHMHW010000001.1, forward strand.
GCCCTCGCGCTTAAAAGCGGTTCTGCCTTGGCTGCTGCTGCTGCCGATTGGGGGCTGCTTGCTTTTCACTCCTTTTTATACCGAAATGTATCCGGTCTCGTTCAACATCGTTGTCTGGTGGGCGGTGCCTTACATCTTGTACGGCTCCGTGCAAGTGCTGCTGAAACGAGACATCTATGGCGACTTTTCGCGGACGCATTGGATCGTATGCTCGGCCGTTCTGCCGCCGGTATTGTTCAGCATGGTCATGAATTACGTATTGCCGAGCTTCGGCATGCTTCGCATGTGGGTTTACAATACGTGGATGGTGGGCCTTGGGGTGACCGTATTCGTCATCGGACTGTTTACTTACGGCTTTATGGGCGTTCGCGTACTCGTGGACCGGCGCAGGTTCGATTCCACGCTCCGGGCGGTCACGTCAGGCACCGCGATCTTAAATCATGCGATCAAGAACGATGCGGGCAAAATGCGGCTTTTCTCGGAGAAAATGAAAGCGTACGCGATCGAGACCGGGCAGCAGGAGCTGCTGGCGGACGTCGAGACGGTGCTGAACGCTTCGCGCCATATGCAGGAAATGCTGCAGCGGGTCCACCGGCGGACGGAGGATCTTGTGCTGAAGGTAGAGGAGATCGAGATGGGACGGCTCGTCCGGCAAACCTTTGCCGCCTTCGAGCCTGCGCTCGGCAGCGTCCGATTAAGCATGGAAATCGCCGACGGCTGGATTTGCCGCATCGATCCCGCGCAGACGAGCGAAGCGCTAGGCAATCTCGCGGCCAATGCGCTGGAAGCGATGAAAGGCGGCGGTGAGCTGGTGGTAAAGCTCAGCGAAACGAAGCGGGAGCTCGTCATCGAGGTGAGGGATACGGGTCCGGGGATGAAAAAAAACGAAATGAGCAAGGTGCTGGAGCCGTTCTATACGACGAAAGGCGGCGGCAGCATGAATTTCGGCCTCGGCCTGCCATACGCTTACCACGTTATGCGGAAGCATAAAGGGATGCTGCAGCTGCGCAGCAAGCCCGGGGAAGGCACTTCGGTCTTTATGACGTTTCCAAAGAGGCATATACAAGCGGTGAAAAGGGCCGAAATTCCGGTGGAGGTGAGCAGTGCCCATGGATAAGATCAAAGTGTGGATCGTCGAGGACGATCCGGATTGGCTGCGCGGGCTTGTTGCGTTTTTGAATAAAGAGCAGGATATTCAAGTTGTCTGGACGGCCAGCAGCGCGGGGGATGTAAGGGAAGCGCTGCGCGGACGGCTGGCTGAGGACTGTCCTGCCGATGTCGTGCTCATGGACATTATGCTGGATGATAAGCCGGAGGGCGTGCTGCTCGCCGAGGAGACGGCTTCGGCCGCGGGAGCCCGCGTCGTCATGCTGACGTCTATGGAAGAAAAGGATCTGATTTTTCGTTCGTTCCAGGCAGGCGCTATCGATTATCAGATCAAATCCGATTTCGAAGGGCTTCCCGATGCGGTCAGATCCGCGTATCGCAAGCAGTCGCCGATCAACGCGGCCGTTGCGGAAAGCATGCGTGAGGAATTCAAGCGGCTCAAGCAAATGGAGCGCGATTTCGAAATCAAGAAGGTGGAAGACCTGATTACGCCTTCGGAGCTGCAGCTGCTCGATTTGATCGATCAAGGCTATACGCAGCCGCAAATCGCCGACAAGCTGGTCGTCTCCTTGCGGACCGTCAAAAACCATGTTAATCACATTCTCAAAAAGCTGAACTTAACCGGCTCGCGTGAAGCGGCCGCAAAGGTGAAGGAAATGGGATTGTTTCATAAGCAGAACAAAAACGACAGCGCAGGGCGGTAACGGCGTTGTCGTTTTTTTGTTCATACATTTCAAACCGGAAGGGAATAATGAATGGGTATTGCTTGACAAAGGAATTCACTTCGTTTAAAGTTACTTACGTAAAGTTATTAAATTAATAAATGATAGGCGGGAGAAGCATGACAACACAAACCGGACATGAGACAAAAACATCGAAGCCGTTTATGGATGCCGTTAAAGTAAGGCGTTCGATTTACGCAATCAGCAAAGAAGCAGTCGTTTCCGACGACAAAATTATCGAAATCGTACAGGATGCAGTGAAGCACACGCCATCTTCCTTCAACTCTCAAAGCGCGCGGGTTGTCGTGCTTTTGGGCGAAAACCACGACAAGCTGTGGGATCTCACGACCGAGACGCTGCGCAAAATCGTCGCTGCGGATCAATTTGAGGCGACTGCGCAAAAGATGGGCGCTTTTAAAAGCGGCTACGGCACAGTGCTGTTCTTCGAAGACCAGACGGTCGTTGACGGCCTGATGCAGCAGTTCCCGTCCTATGCGGACAACTTCCCGATTTGGTCGCAGCAATCCTCCGGCATGCATCAGTTCGTCGTATGGACGGCGCTGGAGAATGAAGGTTTCGGCGCAACGCTGCAGCACTATAATCCGCTGATCGACGACGAAGTCAGATCGACATGGTCGCTGCCTTCGTCCTGGAAGCTGATTGCGCAAATGCCTTTCGGCAAACCGACCGCAGCGCCGGGCGAGAAGCAGTTCCAGCCGATCGACGAGCGCGTGAAAGTATTTAAGTAATAGTAGTAAACCGACGGAGCGGGCCTGATTTTTCGGCCTTCTCCGTCTTTTTTCGTTTGTCCGGCGGCTTTATAATAGGAATGAATTTTGAATCTTGCCGAATGGACCGGAGGAGAGCAATTGTTTAAAGCGGTATTTTTTGATTTGGACGATACGCTGTACGACCAGCTGAGCCCGTTTGAGCTCGCCCTCGGGAAAGCCGGGTTGAACGATTGCGTCCGCAGCCGCGAAGGCGCTTCGGATTTGTTTAAGAGCATCCGCCGCCATAGCGACCGGCTATGGATAAAGCATGCAGGCGGCGAGCTAACGCTGGAGAGGCTGAGAATCGAAAGAACATGCGCCGCGTTTGCGGAGCTCGGGATTGATCTCCCGGAGGAAGCAGCTAGCCTTTTGCAGCACTGCTACGAACGGGAGCAGGCGAATATCAAGCTACATACAGGAGCGAAAGACTTATTAATGAATTTAAAGGAGGGGGGTATGGAGACGGGGATTATTACAAACGGACCCGTATCGCACCAAACGAACAAGATCACAGCGCTGGGACTGAAGGATGCGATTAGCGATCGGCGGATCTTCATATCGGATGCGATCGGCGCCGCGAAGCCGGATGTCGGGGTGTTTCATTATGTACGGCAAGCGGCCGGCTATCAGCCTCATGAGCTGATTTATGTTGGCGACGCATGGCATAACGACATCGCTCCCGCGTACCGCGCGGGCTGGCTTGCGGTGTGGGTGAACGTCAGGGGGCAGCTGCCGCATGCGAAGGATGAAGAGGTCCGTTACAGCGAATGTGCGTCGCTCGAAGAGGCGGCTGGGCTGCTTCTTGATCTATGCAAGCCGCAGCCGTAAATCTGGCGGATTGCTCTAAAAACATGTACAATAGAATCCGATAAAGGAGCTAGACAAGCTTAACGAATTTTTCGGCGATTAATTTACGTTTATTGCCAGACGGGAGAGAAACGATGAGTATCGATCCGCGCATTATCAAAACGTTATTGCAGCTTCAGCTGACGCCGGGCGCGAATAACCAGTCGTCCGCTAATCCGTTGAGCGCTGCCGCAGGCAGCGGCACGGCTTCCTTATTCGATACGTTGTTATCACAATATATGTCCGGATTCGGACAGGAGACGGACAGCGCAAAGCCTGTAGCGGCCGCTGATGCGCTTGCCCGTCTTTCCCAGTCGGGTCCGGCTGCAGCTTTGTCGTTTGCAGAGGATTCTGCGGACGTTCGGGATGCGGGAGAATACGGCGGACTGATCGCACAGGCGTCGGCCAAATACGGGGTGGATGCCGCTTTGATCCGGGCGGTTATCCGCACGGAGTCCGGCTTCAGGGCCGATGCGGTATCGGGTGCAGGAGCCAAGGGGCTGATGCAGCTGATGGACGGTACAGCAAGGGGGCTGGGCGTGACCGATCCGTTTGATCCCGCGCAAAATATCGACGGCGGCACAAAATATCTGTCTTATCTGCTTAAAAAGTACAACGGCAACGAGCAGGTAGCGCTCGCAGCCTATAATGCCGGACCGGGACGCGTCGACCGTACGGGCATCAGCACGGACGAACAGCTGGCGGCTAATTCCGGAGAGCTGCCGGAGGAAACGCAGCGGTATGTCCTGAAAGTGCTGCAAGCCAGATAATCCGGCTGCGACAAGATCACGAATCGGCCCTTTGCCGCGATGCGGGGCAGTCGTTGATCTTTTTCTTTTTTGGAAGGAGAAGGATGGACCATGCTTTATTTTGACCATTGCGCCTCTACGCCTCCATATGATGAAGTGATTCAGACGATGACGGAAGTGATGCGGGCGCATTATGCGAACCCTTCTTCGCTTCACCGCGCAGGCACGTCTGCCGGTCACCTGATCGAGAGATCAAGGGCGGTGCTTGCGGAGCAATTCCGGACGAAGAAAGGGTCCTGGCTGTTCACGGGCGGAGGCACGGAATCGAATAATTTGGCGGTTAAAGGGATTGCGAAGCAATATGCGGGAAGAGGGAAACATCTGATTACGACCCGGATTGAGCATGCCTCGGTATACGAAACGTTCGGCCAGCTGGAGGAGGAGGGCTTTCGGGTTACGTATTTGCCTGTCAGCGATACGGGTCATGTCCGGGCCGAGCAGGTGCTGGAGGCCGTAACGGACGAAACGGTGCTGGTGAGCGTCATGCACGTGAATAACGAGATCGGGACCGTTCAGCCTATTGCGGAAATCGGACGAATGCTGAAGAAGCGTTCCCGCGCCTTCTTTCACGTTGATGCGGTACAGAGTATCGGGAAGCTGCCGGTTTCCGTCGAGGAGTGGGGCATCGATTTGCTAAGCGGCTCGGCGCATAAGCTGCGCGGGCCAAAAGGAGTCGGTTTCCTCTATATAAGAGACGGCATTACGCTGTATCCTTTGTTTACGGGCGGCTCGCAGGAGGAAGGCTTCCGGGCGGGCACGCAAAACGTTCCGGGCATCGTCGCATCCGCCAAGGCTCTCAGAATGGCATCGGAATCGATGGAGGCCAGAGGGCGGAAGCTGGGAGCTTTAAAGCGCATGCTGCTGACGGAGATTGCGGAAATTCCGGAGCTGAAGCTGAACGGCGGAGAGCCTTCGGCCCCGCATATCGTTCATTTTTCCTACCCTGGCATGAAGCCTGAGGTGATCGTCCATATGCTGGAGGAGCAGGGCATTCTGGCATCGACGAAGTCGGCCTGTTCATCCAAGGACCAGAAGCCGAGCAGGGTTCTTCTGGCGATGGGAGCAAGCCGAGAGCATGCGGCGGGCGGCGTTCGGATCAGCCTCGGGGACGAGCATACGGAACGGGATATCGCCAGGCTGGCGGAGGCGCTGCGCATCGCGGTACGACAATTGAAGCCGCTTGAGAGGGGATTGACATAATTTTGCAATACGATCGAATTATTTTACGTTACGGGGATTTAACGGTAAAAGGGAAAAACCGCAGCCGTTTCGAGCGCCGCATGCAGGAGCAGGTAAAGCAGTCACTGCAGGGCTTCGAGCGAATTACGTACTTCAAATCGTTCGGCAGATTGTACGTGCTGCTAAACGATCATTCTTACGCTCCGGTTATGGACCGGCTCAAGGATCTGTTCGGCATTGTCACGTTAAGCCCGGCCGTCAGCACCGGGCATAATTTGGAGGAAATCCGGGCCGCGGCTCTTACATTGATGCAGACGCTGCCCGAGCAGCCTTCGACGTTTAAAGTTAGCGCAAAGAGGGCGTGGAAGGAATTTCCTCACAATTCTCAGGAGTTGAACCATCTTGTGGGCAGCCATGTGCTGCGTGCTATGCCTTCGCTGAGGGTGGATGTCAGGAAGCCGGGCGTAGAGCTGAGGGTGGATGTGCAGGAAGAGGCCGTATACGTCTATCATGAAGTCATCGAAGCGGCGGGCGGCTTTCCTTACGGCTCTAACGGCAAAGCCATGCTGCTTCTGTCGGGCGGCATCGATAGTCCGGTAGCGGGCTGGATGGCCTTGCGCAAAGGGCTCGAGCTGGAAGCCGTCCATTTCCACAGCTACCCGTTCACGAGCGACAAGGCCAAAGAGAAGGTGATCGAGCTGGCAAAGCGTCTGTCCTATTTCAGCGGCGAGCCGCTTAAGCTTCACCTCGTCCCGTTCACCGAATTCCAGACGACGCTCGCGCAGAACGGCAATGACAACCTGATCATTACGATTATGCGGAGGGCGATGCTGCGGATTACGGAGCGGCTGGCGGGACGGAACGGCGCAGGCGGCATCGTGACCGGCGAGAGCCTGGGACAGGTCGCGAGCCAGACTCTTGCAAGCATGAACGTCATCGGACGGGCGGCGGAGCTGCCGCTTATCAAGCCTCTCATTATGATGGACAAACAGGAAATCATCCGGGTAGCCGAGAGAATCGGAACGTTCGAAACTTCCATTCTGCCGTACGAGGATTGCTGCACGCTCTTTTTGCCGAAATCGCCGAGCACGAATCCGAATTTGCGCATCGTTGAAATGCTTGAATCGCAGCTCATAAATTACGAGGAGCTGCTGCAGGCGGCGGTTGAGGGGACGGAGGAGCTCATGCTGACGCCGGACAGCCAAACCGCCGTTCAATCGGCGGGGGAAGACAGCTGGTTTTAAACGAAAAAAAAAGCAGCGCCTCTTATGCGGGCTCGCTGCTTTTTTGTTTGTCCGCCTGTTGATTCCGTCGGTTCGTTAACCAGCCTGCCGCAAGCGTAATGATGATGATAGCTGCCGGAAACCACCACTCGGCTGACGGATTGCTTTCGAAATAACGCTCAAACGATTTTTCGTGCGAGATCATCTTCGCAGCCGTATAAGCGAGAACGGCGGAGCCGGCATAGACGATCCACAGGAATCGGTTTACCAGCTTGATGAACAGGGTGCTGCCCCATACGACGGCGGGGACGCTGATCACAAGTCCGATGATGACGAGAAGCGTATCTCCGTGCGCAGCGCCGGCTACGGCTATAACGTTGTCGATTCCCATCGCGGCATCGGCAATGATGATCGTTCTGATCGACTGCCAAAGCGTGCTGCCGGCTTTCACGTCGTCATGCGAATCCTCCTGCACGAGCAGCTTGTAGGCGATCCATACGAGCAGCAGCCCGCCTATGAGATTAAGCCAGGGCACGCTGAGCAGCTGGACGACCAGCATCGTGGCTGCGATCCGGATGCCCACGGCGCCTACCGTACCCCAGATGACCGCCTTTTTCTGCTGTTCCTTCGGCAGGTTGCGTGCCGCCAGCGCAATGACGATGGCATTATCCCCGGCCAGGATCAAATCGATGAAAACAATGGTGAGCAGGGCGGAGTAAAACTCCACCGAGAACAGCTCCATCCGGGCATTCCTCCTTTCGGGCGCAAGCGGTATGCACACGAGCTCTATACATAGATATGAGAGAATCCGGCTGCGAATTCACTATTTTTAGGGACATAATCCCGGAGGCTTGTTCATAAACGTGATTAAGGGAGGGATTATGCCTTGGACAGTCTGCTTATATTTTTTCAAATCGTCTTGATCAACGCATTGCTGAGCGGGGATAACGCGATCGTCATCGCCATGGCAAGCGCTCATCTGCCGCCGCGCCAGAGGAAACGGGCTGTCTGGTGGGGGGCTGTCGCAGCCGTCGGGCTCCGGTGCCTGTTAACGTTTGCGGCCATTTCCTTGCTCCAGATCCCTTATTTGCAGGCGGCCGGCGCTCTTATGCTGTTCTATATTGCCGTCAAGCTCCTCGCGGATTCGGGGGGCGGCCAGGAAACTCACAGAATGAAAAAAGCGTCCACGATCGGACAAGCGATCTGGACGATCGTCGTAGCCGATTTTGTCATGAGTCTTGACAATGTGCTTGCGATCGCAGCGGTCGCGAACGGCGACTTCATCCTAATTCTGCTCGGGCTGGCTCTCAGTATCCCGATGATCATTTGGGGAAGCCAAATGCTTGGCACGCTGCTGCAAAAATTCCCGGCGCTCTCCTATATCGGCTCCGCCCTGCTGGCTTACGCTTCCGGAAAAATGCTCATGCACGATCCCGGACTGAACGATCTGCTGTTCCATGGCTCCGAAACGCTGGCGGAAGCCGTTCCGCTGCTGTGTGTGCCGCTGGTCATCGCGCTTGCGGTGATGCGAAAAAAGCCGCTTTCTTGACGATCGGGCAGCCGGCCGTTCCCGCCAATGATGGCGGAACGTTTTTTTTTGCGCAGACACCTGCTTCGTACTGGTATTTTTGGTCCACTTCCATTAAACTAGTATAGATAAAAACTGTCGTCTTTCGTCGGTATATGCGAATGGCGTTGTAAGGAGCGGAAGCGCATGTCTAATAACAAATATTCCGCTGGAATTATTTTGCTGTTAGCCGGGGTCGTTATTTTGCTGGGCAAGTTGGGAGTATTCAGTTTTCTGGGAGCGATCTTTTGGCCGCTGCTCGTCCTCATTCCGGGATTGCTGCTGCATGTGCTGTATTTCGGAAGATTGGCGCCGGCGATTGTGCTCGTTCCGGGCGGAATGCTCATCGTCTACGCCCTGCTGTTCATCGTCTGCAACCTATTTGGATGGGATAGCTTGAAATATTTGTGGCCGCTGTTTATTTTCGGTGTAGCTGCCGGCCTTTACGAATATTATTTGTTCGGTTCATCCAGACAACGCATCTTGCTTACGTCATCGATCGCTCTGGCTGCGGCGTCCGCCGCGTTCATCGTGCTCGTTCTCCTGTGGAGCTGGGGAATTTACGCGATCGCGGCGGTGCTGATTGGGGCGGGGGCCTGGATGATGCTTGGCAAGCGCAGACGTTGGTAAGAAGAAATAAATTAAAAACAATTGGAGTGGATTATTAGTTATGCAAGCAAGAGAGAATTTACGCAATATCGCGATTATCGCCCACGTTGACCATGGGAAAACGACTTTGGTCGACAAGCTGCTTCAACAATCCGGAACGTTCCGCGAGCACGAGGCGGTACAGGAGCGCGCGATGGACTCCAACGATTTGGAGCGCGAACGCGGCATTACGATTTTGGCGAAGAACACCGCGATTAATTACAAGGATTACCTGATCAACATCGTGGACACGCCGGGCCATGCCGACTTCGGCGGCGAGGTTGAACGGATCATGAAGATGGTTGACGGAGTTCTGCTCGTCGTCGATGCCTTCGAAGGCTGCATGCCGCAAACGAAATTCGTTTTGCGCAAGGCTCTTGAATCGAAGCTGACGCCGATCGTCGTCGTGAACAAGATCGACCGTCCTAACGCAAGGCCGTCCGAGGTCGTCGACGAAGTGCTCGACCTGTTTATCGAGCTGGGCGCAGACGATGAACAGCTGGAATTCCCGGTCGTATACGCATCGGCGCTGATGGGAACCTCCAGCCTCGATCCGGAGAAGCAGGACGAGAACATGGAGGCGATGTACGAGACGATCGTCAGCCATATTCCTTCGCCGACGGAAGACGTAACGCAGCCGCTGCAATATTTGGTGACGCTGCTCGATTACAATGAATATTTGGGCCGTATCGCTATCGGACGCGTCAACCGCGGCATCATCCGCCAAGGACAATCCGTATCGGTTATGACGCGCGAGGGAGCAACCAAGCAGGCGAGAATCGAGAAGCTGTTCGGCTTTCAAGGCTTGAAGCGCGTTGAGATCGAAGAAGCGGGCGCCGGCGATATCGTTGCCGTCGCAGGGATCCGGGAGATCAACATCGGCGAGACCATTGCCGATCCTCAGAATCCGGAAGCTTTGCCTGTCCTGAAGATTGACGAGCCGACGCTGCAAATGACCTTCCTCGTAAACAACAGCCCGTTCGCGGGCCGCGAAGGCAAATGGGTTACCTCCCGTAAGCTGCGCGAGCGCTTGTTCAAGGAGCTCGAGACGGACGTTGCGCTGCGCGTAGACGAGACGGAAAGCCCTGATGCTTTTATCGTATCGGGACGCGGCGAGCTACATCTCGGCATCCTGATCGAGAATATGCGCCGCGAAGGCTACGAGCTGCAGGTTTCGAAGCCTGAGGTTATCATCAAGGAAATCGACGGACAAAAGCAGGAGCCTTACGAGAGATTGCTGATCGACGTGCCGGAGGAAAGCATGGGAGCGGTCATGGAAAGCCTGGGGACGCGCAAAGCGGAAATGGTCAACATGATCAACAGCGGCAACGGCCAGATTCGCCTGGAGTTTATTATTCCGGCGCGCGGCCTGATTGGCTACCGCACTCAGTTCCTCACGCTGACTCGCGGCTACGGGATCATGAACAGCGCCTTCGACAGCTACGGCCCGCTTGCAGGGGCTGGCGTCGGCGGCCGTCACCAAGGCGTGCTGGTTGCGAGCGAGAACGGCACTTCGACTTTCTACGGCATGCTTGGCGTAGAAGACCGCGGCATCCAATTCCTGGAGCCGGGCACCGAAATTTATGAAGGCATGATCGTCGGCGAGCATAACCGCGACAACGATATTATCGTCAACATCTGCAAGGAGAAGCAGCTTTCCAACGTGCGCTCCGCAGGCAAGGACGATACCGTCAAGCTGAAGACTCCGCGTCTGTTCTCGCTTGAGCAAGCGCTCGAATATTTGAACGACGACGAGTATTGTGAAATTACGCCGAAATCGATTCGCCTGCGCAAGAAAATTTTGAACAAGAGCGAACGTGAGCGTGCGGAGAAGCACCGCAAGACTGCACAATCCGGCGTTTAAGAAAAGGGACGACACGAAACGTAAGGCTTTGCGCTCGCGAAGCCTTACGTTTTATTAAAAATATAAAGAATTTATATACTTGAAAGATAAGAGTTTATTCATTTCCGGGACAATCGGACTGACGAATTCTTATAATAAAGGAGGTACTCGGCATGCAAGCATGGCTAAGCGACCATATGCTGGTTTCTTATTTGCTGATCCTGGGCTTCACCATTTACATATTCAACAAGGTGTTCCGGCCTCAGCAGAAGCTGCCGATATTGAAGGAAATTCTCGTATACGCATTAATTGCGTTCGGATCGTTTATTTTAATGATCTTGCAGGTCGATAAGCTGCCGATCATCCAGTGTATGGGCGTGGCGGTACTCATGATGCTGATGCTGCGCGGCCGCCAGCTGTACGACAAATGGAAAGGGAACAAGGCGGCAGGCCCGTCATCCCCAAAGGCGGATTCGGGTAAATGAAGCTCGAAGCCGCATTGTTTAACTGGCTGCAGATCAGGCTGGTGGCGGATGCACGGCCGGAGGACCGGGCCGCGCTCGACACCGTTGTTTTTTTTGAGCAGATCTTGACCGAGGATCACGGATTGACGCGATTTGAAGTGGCCGGTTCCGACGACACGATGATGCATGTAAGATATGAGAAGGACGGCCGGTCGAAGCTTCAGCTGTTTCCGCGCGAAGACGCCATGCAGCTGCTCGCCGATATCGATTCCAATCCAAAATACAATTGAGCTTGAAGGTGGAAACTATGAGTCAAGATAAGACATCCTTACCTCCCAGGTCGGGAAGCCGGAGTCCGTCTAAGCCCAAAAAGCAAAAACCGCCAAAAAAACGCTCGATATTCAAAACGATTTTTGCGATATTTTTCAGTTTGCTTCTTATCATTGCGGCAGGGCTCGCCTATGTCGTTTACAAAGCGGACGACGCCATCTCCCAAATCGGTGTGGATAACGATACGGTAGATATTCCGGCCGGAGAATCAGTCAAAGAAAAACCGGTGGCCATGGTTCTGATGGGACTCGATTCTCGTTCCCACGGCGGCGGATTGAATACGGATGTCATGATGGTTGCCGCATTTAATCCGAACACCAAATCGGCTACGGTCGTTTCGATTCCGCGGGATTCGCGGATTGACGTAGAAGGCTACAAGACGCGGAAAGCGAACGCTTTTTACGCCAATTTCTACAGCGCCTTCCTGAACGAAGGGAAGGACAAGGAGACGGCTTACGCGGATGCAAAGCAGGAAGTCAGCAAGGTGATGAGCGAGCTGTTCGGAATCGACGTGAAATACGCTTCCGTCATTAACTTTCAAGGCTTTGCGGATGTTGTCGATGCCTTGGGCGGGGTAGAAGTAAATGTCGATATGCGCATGAAATACAGGGATACCGCCGACGGAACCGATATCGATCTGCAGCCCGGCCTGCAGGTGCTGAGCGGTGACAAGGCGCTCGACTTCGTCCGTTACAGGCAGTCCAATGACGGCACGAACATGTCCAGCGATTTCGAGCGGAACAAACGCCAAAGCGATGTGATTGGCGCGTTGGTCGACAAGCTGAAATCGCTCGGAGGCGCTGCGAGAATCGGCTCGGTTATCGAAGCGGTCGGCAACAATATGACGATGAACATGCCGAGAAGCGAGATCAGAAATATGATGACCGAGTATTTCGGCATAAGCCGCAGCGACGTTACGTTTATTCCGCTCGAAGGGACCTGGAGAAGCCCGTACGTCTATCTGGACGAAGCGAAGCTGGAAGAGGCGCGTGCCGCCCTTCAGGCAAAAATGGCTGAATAACCATAGACGGTAGCTAATAAACTAAGTATAATATTTCTACAGCTACCGAGTTTTGATTCTGTTCAGAAGGAGGTCATGCGAGTGACCGAATCCGTAGCAGCAGGAAGAGTACAAGAAATTGCAGCTTTTCTGAAACATTCCTTCGTTCTAACGAATAAGGGCAATACGGAGTCTGGCAGACGGGCCTTGAGCGGTTTTGATCCGGGGACCGTAATGTGGAGCGGCGCACGCTTGTCCACTGGCACGGGTACAGCAAGAAGTGTGACCAAAAAAGAGGCGGACTGTGCGAATGTACAAGTGTCCGACCCTATAAGAAAGCCTAGTGATTTTTTCACTAGGCTTTTTGTGTCTTTAAAGAGTCTTTACGAATGCTCAATATTTTTTCCTAACCGCATAAAGCGGCGGGATTTTGCTAACGATTGTTTATTCTTGGCGCTTCCTGCGTCTCGATCTCCTGCGGTTTTACGTCACGCGGCACTTGAGGGACGATGCGGCCCATAATGTCCGCCATCTCCTCGGCAAACCCGGCTGCGGGTCTGCCGAGCCTAATATCGTCGCCAATCTCGTTCAGCCGTTGCGCCAGATCGATATCGGCCGTTACGACGGCGTTGATGCCGTAAGGATCCTTCCGGAACGCTTCGGCTACCGAATATTTGATTGTGCCTACGCGGGACCGTTCCATTTTGGCATCCACATCAATGCCGACGATAGCCGTATTGCCGAGAACGACGCAGTGAGCGTCCGTTACGCCTTCGATTCTTTTGGCCAGCTGCTCCAAATGCGCGGCTACTCCCTCCGAATTGTTGTAGTCTAACGCGCGGGGAACGTTTTGCCGGGCCTGCATGCGGCCATTATTCTGTGGAGAGGGTGATGTTTCATTACGTGCGGCGGTGCTGCAGCCTGTCGCTACAATCGCTACAATGATCGCCGAAGTAAGCCATTTGAGCATGTGTTCCACCTCTTTTTTCATCGAAAATAATTCTTTTGCTTGTTCGCCATAGTTTACCCGCAGCAATGCGAGGCTATGTATGCCTTCTAAAGAATATCCGATTGCCGGGAGGGTTCTCATGAAAAAAATATTCGTGCTCGATACTAATGTGCTGCTTCATGATCCGCAAGCGATATTCGCTTTCGACGATAATGAAGTCATAATTCCCGCGGTCGTGTTGGAGGAAATCGATTCCAAGAAGAGGCTGGCTGACGAATTAGGCCGCAACGCACGGTCCATCTCCCGTCTGCTCGACAAGATGAGAGAAAAAGGGCGTCTTCATGAGGGCATTTCGCTTCCGAGCGGCGGCTTGCTCAAGGTGGAGCTGAATCACCGGAGCTTCATGCGCGTTCAGGAAATGTTCGGTGAAATGTCCAACGATAACCGGATCCTTGCGGTTGCCTTGAATTATCATCTGGAGCAAGAGGAAAGCGAAGAAGAAAAGCGGGGCATCGTGCTGGTCAGCAAGGACGTGCTGGTCCGAATTAAAGCCGATGTGCTTGGGCTGGAAGCCCAGGATTATTTGTCCGACCGCGTCGTCGTTTCCTCGGACCTCTATTCGGGATATATGACGCTGTATGTGCATCCTGCCGTAATCGACGAATTTTATACGTACCGGTTCCTCACCGTGAATAACCTGCATTTGACGATACGTCTTAATCCGAATGAATTCGTTATTTTACGAGATGAGATGGGAACCTCGAAGTCCGCGCTGCTGAAAGTGAGCCAGGACGGTGCAAGACTGGAGCCGTTATTTTTAAGCAACGATCCGGTATGGGGCATTACGGCCCGGAATGCGCAGCAGCGGATGGCGCTTGAGCTGCTTCTGAACGACGACATTCCGCTAGTAACGCTTACGGGCAAGGCGGGGACGGGCAAGACGCTGCTGGCGCTCGCAGCCGGGCTGCTAAAGACGGAAGACGAGCATAAGTACAAAAAGCTGCTGATCGCAAGGCCCGTCGTCCCTATGGGCAAGGATATCGGATATTTGCCGGGCGAGAAAGAAGAGAAGCTGCGTCCGTGGATGCAGCCGATTTATGATAATCTGGAATACTTGTTCGATACGAAAAAAGCAGGGGACATCGACAAAATTTTGATGGGCATGGGCAGCATTCAGGTCGAGGCGCTCACGTACATCCGCGGCAGATCGATCCCAGGCCAGTTCATCATTATCGACGAAGCGCAAAACCTGACCAAGCATGAAGTGAAAACGATCGTCTCGCGGGTCGGGGAAGGAAGTAAAATCGTCCTGATGGGCGATCCCGAGCAAATCGACCACCCTTATCTGGACTCGATCAGCAACGGGTTGACACATATCGTGGAAAGGTTTAAAGGAGAAGGAACAAGCGGTCATATGACGCTCGAAAAGGGCGAAAGATCGAAGCTGGCGCAGCTTGCCGCGGATTTGCTGTAGCGCATAATGCGAAAGGTCCTCCTCGCGCCGAGGGGGACCTTTTGCTGCTGCGGCGGCCATGAGCCGGGTTCAAAGTTCCTTTGGACAAGCTGCAAGATTATTGTTATCCTGTTTTTAAAAGATGGATTGCGGAAAGGAAGAAAGCGGTGTCTCCAAGAAAATATGTGCCGCTCCTCGTAGGCGTGCTGCTGCTTGCCGCTCTGCTGCTTGTCCCGTTATCGCGAAGCTCAAGCCCCTCCAATCAGGGAAATCCGGTTGCCGGCTCCGTCGTACAGCCGTCGTCCAGCGAGACCCATCCCGACAGGCTTGCGGAAATTCATGTAAACGTTTCCCTTCCGGAGGATCAATTCCGATTGCTTCAGCAGGCGAACCAGCGATTTATGATGAAATATCCGCATATTCAAGTGAAGCTGACGAATGAAGAGGAGCTGCGGTCCGCTTACGGTCTATGGAAAAGGCAGAGCCAGCAAGGTGCGGCGGCCGACGTCATGCTGCTTGACAACGGATTTGTGAAGCCGTTCGCGGTACAGGGTTATTTGAAAGCGGTTGACCGTCTCGTTACCGGCGATGCCACAGCCGATCAAATGGCCGGATTGCTGGAGCCGCTGAAATGGAACGGTTACTTGTGGGGCAAGCCGAAGGATGTCAGTCCGTATCTCGTCGTCTGGAGCCGGGCGCTGCTCGAGAAGGCGGGCCTGCAGGAGCCGCCGGGAGACTGGACGGCTTATCAGCAGGCTGCGGCAGCCTTGATCGGAATCGACAGCGAGATAAACATCCTGAATTGGAGCGGCGGGGATTATATCCAGCAGTTAGGGTGGATTGCAAGATTTCAGCCGGAGCAGTCGAATTTGATTAATCTGGATCCGCCGAATGACAGCCAGTCGGAGCAGCTTCTGTGGCTCCAATCGATGGAAGCTCATATAAGCCGTCTGGATACGGCTTCGGTCCCGGAATGGAAGAAAGCGTTCCGCGAAGGGAAGCTGCTCGCGGCTATTTTACCGTGGCATGTATACAGGGAGCTGGGCACCGCCGTCCAGAAGGGGCTAATCGTCGACAAAGAGCATCTGAATTTCTCATGGCTGAACGGCCGAAGCTTCGTCATTTCATCGGGCAGCGCCGCGGAGGAAGAAGCGATGCTGTGGATCGGCGAGATGACGGATATCCACCATCAGCGGACGACCTATGAACGTTTTGGACGGCTTCCTGTAAGCGCATCCTTGTATGCTTCGGGCGTCGGCTCCATCTCAGATCAATCGGAAGCGCCTCCGGCATGGCTGAAGAAGGTGCTGGAGGAGAAGCAGCCGGACGACCAGCTGCCGCATGCCGACCCGGATTGGCCGGATAAGTGGCTGCAGCTTGAAGGGCAGTGGCGGCAATTTTCGGAGGACGGCCTGCATCTGGACGCGTTTGTGGAGTCGCTGCGCAATCGCGATGCCGGCTAAGGTCAATAAGAAGAGACTGCCCGTCTTTCATATGCGGGGACAGTCTCTTTCCGTTACAGCTTCAGGCTGAGCTTGATCTTAAGCTCGCCGTCCTTCATGTCGACTTCATTCGCTTTCAGGAAGGATACGATCAGATCAGGATAAAAGCCGAGGTCAAACTCTTTTTCCAGCGCGCTTCGCGTCGTATCCGGAAGCGAGAAGCCGTTAAATAACAGCTCATCGACGTGAAACATGATGCCGTTCTTCGGTTCGTTCTCTATCGTATAATGTCCGGTTACCCTTATTTCCATATTATCGCGGTTTCCTTGTGCAGTTACTTTGCCGTCTTCGAATGTGAAGGAAAAGTTATGAAAAATGTCGTTTTGCTCGCGCAGGAACGAGTTCAGATCATCCTCAGGCACGGTTATCGTGTATTGGAAACCTTTGATTTCCAGAAGCTGCTTGTTCTCCTGCACCCAGCCGGGCAGCTGCCTCATCGCTTTGGATAACGCGCGGAAATACTGCTTCACCTCGTTCATGCCAGCCGTTTCCCAGAAGGAGGTAAGCTCATTCATGAGCAGTCGCAGCCTGTCGGCATCCGACCGGCCGTTCAGCTGCTCGTCCAGCTGCTTCTCAAGCGCCAGGACGCGGGATTTCTGCAGCTGAAGCTGCTGTTCAACCTCATCGAGCTCCTTGCTTCTCTTTTCAAGCAGGCTATAGCCTTCCTTCATGCTCCGGTATTGCCGGGTATATGAATTTAAAGTGCGTTTGTCATTGGTCAAAATAATTTCCGCATAGTCGAGCATCTGCAACAACTCGGATATGGAATTAAAAGACAGCAGCGCGGTCAGCACGAAATCCCGCTCTCCCATATAATAAGCCCGCACGACCCGGCCTGCCTCTTCCTGCTTGTCCGATATGAGCTGCTCTTGAAGCCCAAGCTCCTTTTCGGCATCAGTCATTTCAAGCAGCAAACGTTCCTTCTGTGCTTGAATGCGGACGATTTCTTTGTCGATTTCAATGACGGAAAGGCTTTTTTCCAGCAGAGCATGGATCTCGTCTTCCTCGCCGGCAGGCTCGGCCGAAGCGGGAAGCCGAAGCAGCAGGAGCATGTACAAAAGCATCATTGCAGCAGAAAGGGCGACTGGCTTTCGCTTAACGTTTACGATCAACGGCATCCTCCCTCCTCAGCAACTAGTTTATGCGGCAATACCTTCTATTATATCTTAGCAGAGTTTTATTTGGGAAAGGGATGATATGATGACGAAGACAAACGAACTCGCAACGAAGCTTGAGAAGCGAATAAGCGCTTCGGTCGATAAGGGCTGGCAGCAGGACAAGGAAGGAAAGCTTCGAGCGGTCGGCTGCATCTCGTTCAAGGAATTTATGGCAGCTTGCCTGTATGATGACGAATACGGCTATTACCGCTCGGGTCCTGTCCGAATCGGAAAAAACGGCGATTTTTATACGAGCTCAGGAATCGGAGCCATAATGGCCGAAGTACTGGCCCGATATGCGCTCGCCTATGCCAATGCTGAGGAATCTCAAATACAGCTCGTGGAGTGGGGGGCGGGAACGGGCAGACTGTCCGCTCAAATCGCCGCTGCCGGCCGGACGCTTGACATGAACTGGGAGAGCAGGTTCAGCAGTGTGCTCGTGGAAGACCATCCTATGCACCGGGAAGCGGTGCAACGGAGCTATCGGGAACTTGCCGGACGGGAATGCGCCGAACCGCTGCTGCTATCGTCCAAAGAGGCATGGGACAGCGGAATACTGAAGCGGAAATCGCTTGTGCTCGCCAATGAGCTGCTCGATGCGTTTCCGGTACACCGGGTGGCCATGCAGGATGGAGAGTTAGTCGAGCTTGGAGTAGGGTGGAGCAAAGAGCAGGGCTTTTATGAGGTCTATATGCCTGTTACGGACCCTCGTCTGGTACATTGGCTCGAAAGTGACGGAATTTCGCTGAAGGAAGGACAGCGAACGGAGGTTCATGCGGCGGCTTATGACTTCCTGCAGCGGCTTCGCGGAGATATGCCTTCCGGCCGGCTTGTCTTGATCGATTACGGGCATGAGGCGGAAGAATACGCTGCCGAACATCGGAGATTAGGCACCTTGATGTGCTACTGGAAGCATCAGGCAAGCGGAAATCCTTATGTACGGATCGGAGTGCAGGATATAACGTCCCATGTTCCGTTCACATTCGTCCGCCGAGCGGCGGAGGATGCAGGCTGGAAGCTTGCCGGCTATACGACCCAAAAGCAGTTTTTGCTGGACAACGGAGTGCTCGGTTTGCTGCAGAGCCATGACGGCTCCGATCCGTTCGGCGAAGCGGCACGGATCAACAGAGCGGTGAGGCAGCTGCTGCTGAGCGACGAGATGAGCGAAGCGTTTAAGGTGATGGTGCTGGATGCTTAATAGTCCTTCATTAAAAAGGTGCCATTCCCAGGCGGGAATGGCACCTTTTTAATTTTCTGCATCTGTATCAAGCAAGCCTTTTCTTGTTAGAAAGGCAAGTCCATTTTGAAAACAGACCAATACGTGAATCCTACGAAAGAAATCACCATATATCCCCAGAACATAATTATGTAAGTTCTTTCGGAGAAATTCAAGTAGCCCAGAAATACGAAAGCAGCGGCTTGCGCGAAAAACAATAACGCAAATTCCGTCATGTGGCCTGCAAAAGCCATTAGTCCGATTACCAGGGTCCAAAAACCAAGTACCCGATACATGCGTGCCATGATAACATCCCCCTTTCGCAGCGACCCGTTTTTCTAATGATCATTATAACGTCAGAAGAAATTGGTGTAAACCTGCAACCGTGACGAATTCGCAAACTTTTTCCCGCTGTCATCAATCATCGGTTTCAGTTTGCTCAATTAAAACCTCAAACATGTATGAGTGCTTAAAAAAATGGATATACAATTTAGTATCCAATAGATTCTATGAACTCTACCAAGGGCATAGAGATAAAGTAAGCGCCTTTACGTTAGGAGGTTTTCATTGCATGACAGCAGTTAGACAAGATGCGTGGAGTCCGGATGACGATTTAATACTCGCCGAGGTTACGCTACGCCATATTCGCGAAGGAAGCACACAGCTTGCAGCATTCGAGGAAGTAGGGGAAAGAATCGGACGCACGTCCGCGGCTTGCGGTTTCCGGTGGAATAGCTGCGTCCGCAAAAGGTATGAGGATGCGATACAAATTGCAAAGCAGCAGCGCCAAAAACGCAACTATTTGAAAAAGCAAACGGTTGTTGCAACGCCGCATGTTTCATCCATAGCCGTATTTGAATCCGATGAACGAACGTTCAAGCCGGATAGCGGTTCTCTGGAGGAAGGTTTATCGATCGATGCCGTTATCCGGTTTCTGCGCGGCTGGAAGACGACCTATCAGGATTTGACGCGCCAAATTAAAATGTTCGAGAAAGACCTGAAAGACAAAGAGGAAGAGCTCTACCGTCTGCGCGAGCAGAATGAAAGATTGTCCAAAGAAGTCAATAACGTACAGACCGACTACCGGGCTGTCAACGACGACTACAAAACGCTGATTCAAATTATGGACCGTGCCAGAAGGCTGACGGTACTGACGAACGAAGAAGAAGCGAAGCCGCGATTTAAGATGGATGCGAACGGCAATTTGGAACGGATTGAATAGGTTATCATATTCGAATGAGAGAGGCATGCCGCTTACGGGCATGCCTCTCTTGCTGTTGCGGCGGTTCGGACATCTTTGATACGATATTCGTGAAAGGGGCAGATTATGCGGATTGATGTGATTGGCGGAGGAGCAATCGGATTATTATTCGGCGGGCGTTTGGCGGAAGCCGGTGCCGATGTTCGTATATGGACGCGTACGAGCGAGCAGTCTGCAGAGCTCGCGGAAGATGGAATCGAGCTGCATCCTTTGGACGGAAGCGCCGCCAGGGCCGTGCGCGTGAAGAGCAGCTGGATCGGCAATGCCGGGCAGCACATAAAAGACGAGAACGGGACCGGCCGTACCGTGCTGCTGACGGTGAAGCAAACGGATGTGGACGAACAATTGCTTGAGCGGCTTGCGATGATCGCATGTCCGGTTAGCACGTTGATCGTCAGCTTGCAGAACGGAGTCGGGCATCTGGAACGGATCAAAAGCAGGACCGGTGAAGCGCCGGTGCTTGCCGCCGTAACAACGGAAGGAGCTAGGAGGCTGGGTCCCCGCAGCGTGCGGCATACGGGCTCGGGAGACACCTGGCTCGGTCCTTGGAAAGAAAACGAGGGAAAAGCGGATCATATGCTCGAAAATCAGCAAAAAATGTTAGTTTCCATGCTGCAATCGGCAGGATTTGCCTCCTCGCTGTCGAAAGAGATGGAAAGTCTAATTTTACGAAAGCTGATGATCAATGCGGTCATTAATCCGCTTACGGCTCTATTCGATGTCACGAACGGGGAGCTTCCGCAGCATCCGGCGCGCAAGCGGCTTATGAAGGCGCTGCTGACGGAGACGGAGACGGTGCTTCGCGCGGCCGGAATGAAGATCCGGGAGGATGGATGGCGGCTGATCGAGGAAGTTTGCGAAAGGACCGGCGGCAACGTGTCATCGATGCTCAGCGATGTAAGGGCCGGAAGGAAGACGGAAATCGATTCGATTAACGGTCAAATCGTAAGGATGGCAGAGAACCTCCTGCTGGCGGCGCCGCTTAATCAAGCAATTGTCGAGCTCGTACACGCACTGGATTGAATGCCCGATAGGGGGACTGAAGAGGGTTGGGGATCATCTGGACTGGCATTACCCATTTATACGGTTATTTGGCTGTCATACCCGTCATCCCGTTCGCTATTATCCTATTCGGATACTGGGCCTGGATACGCGACTGGAAGAAGGCGTTTCGCGCTGCGATGGATATTACAACCGTCTTTCTGATCGGATGTGTGGCTGTCTTGTTTGATACGATTTTTGGCAGCCGGTTTGGCTTTTACGGGATCATGTTGTTTATGCTGATCGGAGCGGGCCTGCTCGGAAACGCCCAATTCAGGAAACGCGGCAGCGTCGATGCCAAAAAAATTTTCCGTACCGTTTGGAGACTAGGCTTTTTCTCGATGAGCATCCTCTACATCTTATTTATGGTTATCGGCCTCGGCAAAATGATGTTCACCGGCATGGCTTAATAGCACTTTCCGAAAAGCGTCTCTTGGATAAGAGGCGTTTTTGCTTTGACGGGCAGCCTTGGCTTTGTGTACAATTACGTTGGAATCGATATTCATTGAGGCTGCTAGGTCGGCTTACAAGCGGGAGGTTACAGGCTGCGCTATGAGAAACGAAACATATTTACTGTCGAGCGCCCAGCCTTTGACAGAGGCATACATACATCGGACGGATAGCCGGCTGGAAGCGATCTACGGCTATCATGCAGGGGCGGAGCAGGATTGGGATAGACGGCTGAAACGGCTGGAAGAAAGCGGCGGCGTGCGTGCGGAGGCCGCGAAGCTATCGGAAGCACTACGTGCTTATAATGAAAGAGCGGGAGCGTCGTCCCCGGAGGTGAGTGCGTCGATCAACGCGCTGGCCGAGGGGGCGCCGGTCGTAATCGGAGGTCAGCAGGCCGGCTTATGGACCGGTCCGCTGCTCGTCATCCACAAAGCGGTGTCGATTATCGCCGCCGCGAAATCAGCGGGCGAGCAGCTTGGCCGTAAGGTCGTTCCTGTCTTTTGGATCGCAGGCGAGGATCATGACTGGGATGAAGCCAATCACGCCTATTTAATCAGTGCCGAGCAGGAGTTGCGCAAGCTGGCGGCTTCCCGTCCGGACGGCGCCCGGACATCCGTCAGCCGCACGCGCATATCCGCGGAGCAATGGGAGCAGCTCTTGACCGAGCTCGAGCAGACGCTGCCCCACTCCGAGTTTAAGCCCGCGCTGCTGGATGAGCTGCGCAGCATGACGGAGCAGGCCGGGAGCCTGTCGGATATGTTCGCCATGATCCTAAGCCGGCTGTTTGGCGCGCATGGCCTGGTGCTGATGGACGCTGACGATCCGGGAGTGCGCAGGCTGGAAGCGCCGATGTTCGCAAGATTAATCGAGCGCAATGACGAGCTTGAGCAGGCATACCGCGCACAAGCAGAGCGGGTGAAGCAGCTCGGGTATACGCTGCAGGCGGATGTAACGCCCGGGAGCTCCAATTTATTTTTGTTCGACGATCAGGACAGCGGCGGCGAGCGCCTGCTGCTTCATAAGCGCGACGGCTTGTTCCGGGACCGGAAGGAGCAGGTCGGCTTGACGGAGGCGGAGCTGCAGCGAATCGCGGCAGAGCATCCGGAGCGCTTGAGCAACAACGTGCTGACGAGGCCGCTTATGCAGGATTATTTGTTCCCCGTGCTGGCGGCCGTGCTGGGACCGGGCGAAATCGCCTATTGGGCGCTGACGGGGGAGGCGTTCAAGGCGCTTGGGATGGAAATGCCGATCCTTGTGCCGAGAATGTCCTATACGATGATTGAGGGTACGGTAGCGAAGCATATGGATAAATACGGCCTATCCTTCGCGGATGTCATGGAGCGTTTTGAAGAACGGAGAAAAGAGTGGCTGAAAGAGCAGGACGGCCTGTCCATCGAGCAAAGATTTGCCGAAGCCGGCGAAGTCTTCGCGACGCTTTACAAGCCGCTACTGGAGCTGGCAGCCGGCGTGCAGCCGTCTCTTGCGAAGCTGGGAGATACGAATCTCCAAAAAATTATGGAACAAATTCATTATATGGGCTCGAAGACGGTGGATGCCTTCAACAAGCAGTTCGAGGCCTCGACCCGCCAGCTGGACCGCATTCAGCTTTCCCTGAAGCCGCAAGGCAAGCCTCAGGAGCGCGTTCTGAACATGACCGCGTACTGGAACCGGTATCAGACAGCATGGCTCGACAAATTGCTCGAAGCGCCGTACAGCCGCACAGGCGGGCATCAGATCGTTTATTTATAATCCGCGGAACCCGTTTGATTACTATCATTTAGGAGGTTTTAACCAGTATGAGTGCAGCAGAGAACAGTATTATCGCGGACGCCGGATTGGCTCCAGAAGGCAAATTGAAAATCGATTGGGTGCAGGCGCATATGCCGGTGCTGAACACGATCCGGGAGCAGTTCGAGAAGGAGCTGCCGTTTAAAGGGCTGAAGGTGACGATCGCACTGCATCTGGAAGCGAAAACGGCATATTTGGCCAAGGTTGTCAAAGCGGGCGGTGCGGAAGTGACAATTACCGGCAGCAATCCGCTTTCGACGCAGGACGACGTGTGCGCGGCACTTGTCGAAGACGGAATTACCGTGTTCGCGAAATACAACCCGAGCGCAGAAGAGTTCAAGGCCCTTAACATCAAGGCGCTGGAATGGAAGCCCGATCTGATTATCGACGACGGAGGAGATCTTGCGACCATCCTGCATTCCGAGCGTCCTGAGCTGGGCGAGAATTTGCGAGGCGGCGCCGAAGAGACGACGACGGGCATTATCCGTCTGAAGGCGATCGAGAAGGAAGGAACCTTGAAGTTCCCGATGGTGGCGGTGAACGATGCTTACTGCAAGCATCTGTTCGATAACCGGTACGGCACGGGACAATCGGTATGGGACGGCATTAACCGGACGACGAATCTGATGGTGGCCGGCAAAACCGTCGTCGTCGTCGGCTACGGCTGGTGCGGCAAAGGGGTGGCGATGCGCGCGAAAGGACTTGGAGCGAACGTTGTCGTAACCGAAGTCGACGCGATCAAAGCGGTGGAAGCTTATATGGACGGCTTTGCCGTTATGCCGATGGCGGAAGCGGCGAAAATCGGCGAATTTTTCGTAACCGTTACTGGCAACCGGGATGTCATCCGAGGCGAGCATTATGAGGTCATGAAGGACGGCGCACTTATTTCGAATGCGGGACACTTCGACGTCGAAGCGAATAAGCCGGAGCTCGAGGCTTTATCGGCTAGCGTGCGTACCGTTCGCCGCAACATCGAGGAATATAAGCTGAAGGACGGCCGCAGCATTTATTTGCTGGCGGAAGGACGTCTCGTGAACCTGGCGGCAGGCGACGGCCATCCGGCCGAAATTATGGATATGACCTTTGCCCTGCAGGCGGTCGCTTTGAAATATGTGAACGAGAATTACAAATCGATCGGAAGCAAGGTCGTTAACGTCCCTTACGAGCTTGACGAGCAGGTCGCGAGACTTAAGCTTCAGTCGCTTGGCTTCGGCATCGACACGTTGACGAAGGAGCAAATCGAATACCTGGAAAGCTGGAAGGAAGCTTAACCATACACGGATATCCTAGCAACAAGCTTCGGGTCGAATTTTGCAACCGGAAAAAGCAGGTCCCTCACTGGGCATCCTGCTTTTTTCTTTTGAGCAGATTTACCCGTCTTAAATGTTTGTAACCTTTTTTTGTCATCCTCCGTCTGTATCTACAAAACAGCATATAGGGGGGATTTTTTTGAAAAAACAGAGAAAATCGGTTTATGTATGGCTCGTCTTCTTGCTCCTGGCCGGTTTGCTTGCCGGCTGTTCGGCCGGCAACGCGGACGATTCGAAGGCGCAGTCGGAGCGAGGCACGGCAAACGGCTCCGGGTCTGTAGGCGGGGCGGCGCCCTACAATGGAAACGCGGCGGACGAGGAGGCGACAACCGCTTCAGGGGGCGAGTCGGGCGGTGAGTCCGAGGGCGCCGGCGGCATTGCCGCGGAAACGCTGGCCGGCGCGGAAGCTTTTAACCAGAAGATCATCTATACGGCTAACCTGACAATGAAGGTGGATGATTTGGCCGCCGCAGCAGGGAAGCTCCGCAGTGCAATCACGCAAAGCGGCGGCTACATTTTACAATTTCAGGATACGCGCTATAACGGGGAGATTGGCTCAAGCTATACGATTAAGGTGCCGGCAGCCGGGTTTATGCCGTTTATCGATCTTGTCGAGCAAATCGAACACCGCAGCTTCGAGAGGAATATCGGCGGCAAGGATGTGTCCGAGGAGTACGTGGATCTGGAAGCCAGGCTGAAAGCGAAGCAGCTGGTGGAGGCGCGGCTGCTCGAGATGATGGATAAAGCGACGAAAGCCGACGATTTGCTCAAGTTTTCGGATCAGATCGGACAGGTGCAGGAGGAAATCGAACGTATTCAAGGCAGACTTCGTTATCTGGACAACAACGTTGCGTTCTCGACCGTCGAGCTGAGCATGTATCAGACGGATCAGACAGTCAAGCAGCTGTCTGCTGCGGATGACGGATTGGGAGGCAAAATGCTGCAGGCGCTGACGGACAATACGAGGAACGTATGGGAAGGCGTGAAGCTGCTTCTGATCTTTGTGGCGGGTGCGCTGCCCGTACTGATCGCGCTCGCCGTCATCGCAGCGCCGATCATTTGGCTGAGGAGGAAAAAGGCGAAAGCGGCGGCAGCATTGAACCGTCCTTCCGCGCCGCAGAGTCAGCCTGATGGGGAATCGCAAGGTTAAGGCCGATAATCATTAATAGAGTGAAATATTTTCAAAAAATCCTGCTCTTTGAGCAGGATTTTTATTTTAGGTGGCGAACTACTGTATCTTAGTGGGGGAAAGTGGAGCGAAGTGGTGGATTTAGGGGAGAAGGTGGAGCGGTTATATGTTTATGGGTGAATACCAACATAGCATTGATGAAAAAGGCCGCATCATCATTCCTTCCAAATTCCGCGAATCGTTAGGAGCTTCGTTCATTGCCACCCGCGGCTTGGACAACTGTCTGTTCGTATATCCGATGAGCGAGTGGAGCGTATTGGAGCAGAAGCTGAAATCTCTGCCTCTTATGAAGTCCGATGCGCGCGCGTTTACCCGGTTTTTCTTCTCCGGGGCGACCGAATGCGAGCTAGACAAACAGGGAAGGGTAAACATACCCAGCCATCTTCGCGAATATGCGAAGCTGGACAAGGATTGCATGGTGCTCGGGGTATCCAGCCGCGTTGAAATCTGGAGCAAGCAAACTTGGGACGGCTATTACGAGCAATCGGAGCAAGCCTTTAATGAAATCGCGGAGAAGCTTGTCGATTTCGATTTTAACTTCTAGAACAGACAACCAGAACGGGAGGGCTGAAGCGTGTTTCAGCATATTACAGTGCTATTGGAGGAAGCGGTTGACGGCCTCGCCGTCAAGCCGGACGGCATCTACGTCGATTGCACGCTTGGGGGAGCGGGCCACAGCGGGCTCATAGCTTCCCGTCTAGGCGAAGGAGGGCGGCTGATCGCATTCGACCAGGATGACTGGGCGCTGGACAATGCTCGCGTTAAGCTGGCTCCTTACATGGATAAAGTGACGCTGGTCAAAAGCAATTTCCGGTATTTAGAGCAGGAGCTTAGCGGCTGCGGCGTTCCTATGAAGGACGGCGTGCCGCAGGTGGACGGCATTTTGTTTGACCTGGGCGTGTCGAGCCCGCAGCTTGACGAAGCCGAACGCGGCTTCAGCTACAACCACGATGCCCCGCTTGACATGCGGATGGACCGCGAAGGCGATTTGACCGCCCACGAGATCGTCAACACGTGGGAAGAACGCGAAATAGCTCGCATACTCGACCGCTACGGCGAAGAGAAGTTCGCGAGATCGATCGCACGCAACATTGTGAAGGCGAGAGAAAAGGCGGCTATTGAAACAACGGGTGAGCTGGCGGAGCTGGTTAAGCTCTCCATTCCGGCGGCGGCAAGAAGAACCGGCGGCCATCCGGCCAAACGCTCGTTTCAGGCGCTGCGCATAGCGGTCAACGACGAGCTCGGCGCGGAGGAAGATGCGCTTGAGCAGACGATCCGCTGCTTGAAGCCCGGAGGACGGGCTTCCGTCATTACGTTTCATTCGCTTGAAGATCGGATTTGCAAGCAAATATTTGCGAAGTTTGTGGAGAAATGCACCTGTCCGCCGGATTTTCCGCTTTGCGTATGCGGCGGCGGCGGCTCGGTCAAGCTGGTTAACCGGAAACCCATCGTGCCCGGCGAGCAGGAGCTGGAGCTTAATCCGCGCGCTCGGTCGGCAAAGCTAAGAATAGCAGAAAAATTGTAAGAGGGGGATTTGAATTGGCGTACGTGAATGGTAATTTGGCGCTGCAGCCGAAACGAAAGCAGGACCGGCAGCCTGAGATTAAGGAGAAGAAACGTGTCGTTGTCACCCGGAAGTCATTGCCCGTACAGGAGAAGCTGTTGTATATGTTCACCGTTGTTATTTGCGTTATCGTCGCAGGCGTTATTATTTCGCGTTACGCACAAATTTACAGCATGAATCTGGAAATTAAACAGCTGAACAGCGACTATCAGGCTGTGAATGTCGAGCTGGAAGATTTGAAGAAGCAAGTTGAGATGCTGAGCGATCCGGAGCGGATCCGCAGGCTGGCGGAAACGCAAGGGATGGTAAGCACAATGGAAGGCGGCATTATGGTGAACACCGGCGGAGACGAAGTCACGTCGGCTATGCGTGAATAGGGTGATGAACGATGAAAAAAAGAATGCGGATGCGTACGTTGTTTTTTGGAGGGGTAATGACCCTCCTTTTTCTCATTTTAGTAAGCCGAATCTATTACGTTCAGGTCGTGCAGGGCGCAGAGTGGTATGAGAGAGCCAAGGAACGGTGGTCTGCGAACGAGGAGCTGGTCGCCAAGCGGGGCACCATTACGGACCGTAACGGCAACATGCTGGCGATGGATACGTACGCATATAACGTCGCGGTGGATCCGAAGCTCATTCACGAGCTCGACATAGCGGATGAAGTCATTGAAGGCTTGAGCGATATCCTCGGCATGTCCGAGGAGGCGATGCGAACGCACGTGACGGCCAAAAAAGAAAACGGGGAATACGTAAGTCAAAGAGAAGTGCGCAATGGAGGCTGGCAAATCGACAAGCAGGTTGCCGATCAAATCGAGGAATTCAGGAACGGGCTTGAGAAGGAAAACAAGGTGTCCAATGTCGGCATTTATATGTACGATCAATTAAAACGCTTTTATCCTAGATACGAAACAGCTTCGCAATTGGTAGGCTATATCGATAAGGACGGCAATGCGATGACGGGCGTGGAAGCCTTCTTTAACGAGCAGCTCAGCGGAAAAAACGGCCATATTACGTACGAGAAGGACGGTAAGCGCGTACAGCTGGCGGAAGGCGAGGTTGATTACCAGCCTGCCGAGGACGGCCAGGACGTGAAGCTTACGATAGACGGCGATATTCAGAATTACGTAGAAGAAGCGCTGAAGGAAATCGTCAAGGAATACGCTCCGAAAAGCGCGACGGCGATTGCCGCCGATCCGAATACGATGGAAATTTTGGCAATGGCTAATATGCCCGAGTACGATCCGAACGTGTATTGGAAAAACAATGCCGGATCTTACAATCATGCGGTCAAGTCGCTGTACGAGCCCGGATCAACCTTCAAAATCGTGACGCTCGCCGCAGCGGTGCAGGAGGGGCTGTTTAATCCGAATGAGATGTACAAATCGGGCAGTATCTCCATTCCGGGCGTACCAAGAGCAATTCGCGACATCAAGCGTGAAGGCTGGGGTACGATCTCCTTCCTGGAAGGCTTGAAATATTCGAGTAACGTCGCATTCGTCAAGCTCGGCTACGAGCGGCTGGGAGAGGAAAAATTCAAGGAATACATTTCTCAATTTGGCTTCGGCCAAAAAACAGGCATCCAGCTCGGCGGCGAATTAAGCGGCCGGATCAATTTGCGCTATCCTCTCGAGGTTGCGAACGCGACGTTCGGACAGGGGGTATCGGTTACGCCGATCCAGCAGGTTGCCGCAGTCGCGGCCGTCGCCAACGGCGGCAAGCTGCTTCAGCCGCAAATCGTAAAAGAATTTATCGATCCCGTTACGAAGACGACGACGAAAGTAGAGCCGAAGGTGATCCGCCAGGTCATCTCCGAGGAAACGTCCCGCAAGGTGGGCGAATATTTGGAGCAGGTCGTATCCGACCAGGAGATCGGCACGGGTAAAAACGCTTATATTGAAGGTTATCGGGTGGCGGGCAAAACCGGTACGGCGCAAAAGGTTGTCGGCACCGGCTATGCGACCGACAAATTCGTCGTATCGTTTATCGGCTACGCGCCCGTTGAAAATCCGAAAATCGTCGTGTATATCGTCGTTGACGAGCCGAACGATCCATTGGTAGGCGGCGGTAAGGTTGCCGCTCCGGCCTTTAAGCAAATCGTACTGAAGAGCCTGCGCAAAATGGGCGTGGCACCAAGCTACAAAACGGACGAAGCTGCTGGGAAGGCCGAAGTGTCGGTCGCCGTTCCTAACGTAACCGAAATGAGCCTGTCGCAAGCGAAGTCGGAGCTTAAGGTAAAAGGAATGACATCCGAGCAGGTCGGCAACGGCAATACCGTGATTCAGCAGATTCCGCCGGCAGACTCCATCGTGCATCCGACGCAGCGCGTCTATCTGATTACAGAACAGAGGGACAAGCTGACGATTCCGGATTTAACCGGCGTATCGCTCAGGGATGCACTGGAAATAACGTCCTTGATCGGCATTCGCCTCATTCCGGAAGGACAGGGCTATGTCGTGTCCCAGACGGAAGAGACGATGAACAACGTAAAGGTGCTCAAGGTCGTCCTCGCACCGCCGGAGGAAGCCGCCGTTCAGGCTGCAACAGCGGAAGAGAACGCAGGCGCCGGTACCGCGGACGAAACGGCGACGGAAGGCGGCGAAAGCCAGAATGCCGCATCTGAAGGCGAATCAAAGCCGGAGGACTCCGGCGGCAGCGCGGAAAGCGCCGTTCAACAACAATAAAGAAAATGGGCCGGCTAAGACATCTGAACCCGGTCCAGCCAGAGCTTGTTCTATCCTCCGCTTGTCCCGAATAGGCTTGGAATGAGCGTCAGCATACGCTCCTTTCGGAATTTCGCTGGGCGGAGGGGGAACGGGGAATGAAGGTATCCAATGTAACAGTAAGGCGCCGCTTATTCATCATTTTGATATTGGGCGGCGCCGCTTTTCTTGCTTTATGCTTCCGGCTGGGGTACGTACAGCTGTGGACGGGCGAAGAGCTGGCGGACAAGGCCGAGGATTCATGGAGGCGCAATGTGCCGTATATGGCCAAACGCGGGGAAATCATAGACCGCAACGGCGTCAAACTGGCTTATAATGTGAGCTCTCCTACGGTATATGCGATTCCGGTGCAGATCAAGGATAAGGAAAGCACGGCGGCAGCGCTGGCTCCGCTCCTGGATATGAGCGTCGATACAATATTAAAAAATATTAAGAAAAAAGAAATGGTCGTCAAAGTAGGATCGGGCGGCCGTAAAATCACGATCGACAAAGCCGAGCAAATTCGTAACCTGGCGCTGCCGGGAATCGTTGTAGCAGAGGACAATAAACGGTTTTACCCGTTCGGAAGTCTGGCCTCTCATGTGCTTGGTTTCACGGGCATCGACAATCAGGGCTTGACCGGAATCGAGGCCAAATACGACAAGGAGCTGAGCGGAATCAAGGGCAGCGTTTCGTTCATGACGGACGCAGCGGGACGACTCATTCCGAATACTACTGATACGTATAACGCTCCTCAGGACGGGCTGACGATGCAGCTGACGATCGACCAGAACATTCAGACGGTCATGGAGCGGGAGCTCGATCAGGCAATGACCAAGCTTCAGCCTGACGGCATCATCGCGATTGCGATGGATCCGAATAACGGTGAAATACTCGGCATGGCGAGCCGTCCAACCTTCGAGCCGGATAAGTACCGCGAGGTCGCAAGCGAGGTTTATAACCGCAATCTGCCGATATGGATGACATACGAGCCGGGTTCCACGTTCAAAATTATTACCCTCGCGGCCGCTTTGGAGGAAAAAAAAGTCGACTTGAAAAACGAGCGATTTTTCGATCCGGGCGCCATCGAGATCGGGGGGGCAAGGCTGCGCTGCTGGAAAAAAGGCGGCCACGGCAGCCAAACGTTCCTTGAAGTCGTGGAAAACTCCTGCAACCCCGGATTTGTGACGCTAGGCAACCGGCTGGGCAAAGAAAAGCTGTTCGATTACATTAAAAATTTCGGCTTCGGCACGAAAACCGGCATCGACATTCCAGGCGAGGAGAACGGGATTTTGTTCAAGCTAAGCCAGGTCGGCCCCGTCGAGCTCGCTACAACGGCTTTCGGCCAAGGCGTATCCGTGACGCCGATTCAGCAAATTGCGGCCGTGTCGGCCGCGATCAACGGCGGAACGCTGTATAAGCCGCATGTCGCCAAGGCTTGGATCAACCCCGAGACGAACGAAACCGTTGAGACGGTCGAACCGGAAGCGGTCCGCAAAGTCATATCCGAGGAAACGTCAAAGCAGGTGCGCGAGGCGCTCGAAAGCGTCGTAGCCCAAGGAACGGGGAAAAACGCATTTATCGACGGCTACCGTGTCGGCGGCAAAACGGGAACGGCGCAGAAGGTCATCAACGGAAGGTACTCGCCGAATGAGCACATCGTATCGTTCATCGGCTTTGCTCCGGCAGACGATCCGCAAATCGTCATCTACGTAGCGGTCGACAACCCGGAAGGCATTCAATTCGGCGGCGTGGTGGCTGCCCCGATCGTCCACAACATTATGGAGGACGCCCTGTCGATTCTGGAAGTGCCCCCGCGCGAGAAGCAAATCGAGCGCGATTATAAATACGGCGAAACGCCGATCGTAACCGTACCGAATCTGGTGGGGAAATCGGTGGCCGAGCTTTACGAGGATTTGAACATGAATTTTAACCTGACGACCGCCGGCTCCGGCAAGACGGTCATCCGTCAGGCGCCGGCCGCAGGTACCCGCGTCGATCGCGGCTCCACAATCCGTATCTATTTAGGCGAAGATGATAATATATCCCACACCCATTGACTATAATGGTAGTTAACGAGGGCGCTTCTGACGGTATGCGCGAAGGTCCGCCGGCGCCCAAGGGGAGGGGTTGAGGCAGATGCGTTTAAAGGAAGTTGCGGAGCTGCTTATCACATCACGCCTGGTCGGCGATGGGGAAATCGAGCTGACCGGCATCGGAAACGATTCAAGAAAGATCGTCCCCGGATCGCTGTTCATTTGCCTGAAGGGGCGTACGGTGGACAGCCACGACTTTGCGCCGCAGGCCGTTGCGGGCGGAGCCGCTGCGTTGATTGTGGAGCGCGAGCTCGCGCTCGGAGTCCCGCAGCTCGTCGTCAGGGATTCGAGGCTGGCGATGGCGGTCATCGCCAATCACTATTACCGGTACCCGAGTCAAACCTTAAGACTGATCGGTGTGACAGGCACAAACGGCAAAACGACGACCACGTACCTGATTGAGCAAATTTTAAATGCTTGCGGCCTTTCCTCCGGAGTCATCGGCACGATCGAGCTCCGGTACTCGGGCCGCTCGTTTCCGATGTCGGGCACGACGCCGCAGACGCTGCAGCTGCAGCAGTATTTGAGCAGGATGCTCGAAGCGGGGACGCAGTACTGCGCGATGGAGGTGTCGTCCCATGCCCTCGAGCAGGGCAGGGTGAAGGGCTGCCGTTTCCGGACGGCGGTGTTCACGAACCTGACGCAGGATCATCTCGATTACCATGAAACGATGAACCGTTATGCGGCGGCGAAAGGCTTGTTTTTCTCAAGACTCGGCAATGTGTATGCCGCCAAGGAGCAAGACCGCTCCTATGCGGTGCTGAATGCGGACGATCCGTTGTCGGCCGCCTACTCTGAACTGACGGCTTCCGAGGTTGTCACTTACGGGATCGATAGCGATGCGGACGTGCGCGCAACGAACATTCGCATAACCGCGCAGGGGACGTCCTTTCACGTAAGCACGTTTCGCGGGGAAGCGGACGTGACGCTGCAGATGGCAGGCAAATTTAACGTATATAACGCTTTGGCGGCAATAACGGCCGTACTGCTGGAGGGAGTCGAGCTGAACGCGATAACGGCGGGCTTAAGCGCGATTCCCGGCGTACCCGGAAGGGTGGAGGCGGTGAACGCCGGACAGTCCTTCGCTGTCATCGTCGATTACGCACATACCCCCGACGGGCTTGAGAACGTGCTGCGGGCCGTACAGCAGTTTGCCGGGAAACGGATTATTTCCGTATTCGGCTGCGGCGGCGACCGGGACCGGACGAAGCGCCCGCTGATGGGACAGATTGCGGCGAAATATTCCGACTACAGCATCGTCACGTCGGATAATCCGCGAACGGAGCCTCCCGCCCGCATTTTGAAGGATATTGAAGCAGGACTTATCCATCAACGAATTGACTCTTCAAAGTACGAATTAATAGAAGACAGAAGGGCCGCGATTCAAAAAGCGGTTGAAATGGCAAGCCCGGGCGATGTAGTATTGATTGCGGGGAAAGGTCATGAAACCTACCAGGAGATTAACGGAGTCAAGCATCCGTTTGACGATCGGATAGCGGCAAAAGAAGCGATAAGGGGAATCATAAATTGATTAAACGTACGATCAAGCAAATAGCCGAAATGAGCGGCGCAAAATGGAATGGAAGCGAGGGCGGTGCTCTGGTGTCGGGCGTATCGACCGACTCCCGAAGCGTCCGGGAGGGACAGCTGTTCGTGCCGCTCGTCGGCGATCAGTTCGACGGACACGACTACGTAGAACAGGCAGCGCGCAGCGGAGCCGCTGCGGCGCTCTGGCAGAAGGGGCGCGAGGTGCCGGAGGCGCTCGCGGACTTTCCGCTGCTTATTGTCCGGGATACGCTGACCGCGCTGCAGAAGCTGGCCTCGTCCTACCGCAGCGAGCTGCTGGTGAGGGTCGTAGGCATTACGGGCAGCAACGGCAAAACAACGACAAAAGATATGACAGCCGCTATATTGGGTACTACTTATAAGGTGCACAAAACGGAAGGAAACCTGAACAACCATATCGGTCTTCCTCTCACCGTGCTGCAGCTTGACGAAGAGACCGAGGTTGCCGTATTGGAGATGGGGATGAGCGGCTTTGGCGAAATCGAGCTGCTGACCAAAATCGCCCAGCCCGACGCAGCCATCATTACGAACATCGGCGACGCCCATCTTTTACAGCTTGGCTCGCGGGCCGGCATCGCGAAGGCGAAGCTGGAAATTGCACAAGGGCTCAGCGAGGACGGTTTGCTGCTTTATAACGGCGATGAGCCGCTTCTGGAGACCGAGCTGGCTCGAGCGTCACTGCCGGAAGGCATTGTGCTCCGGACCTTCGGCCTCGGAGAGCGCAACGAATGGTCTGCGGCTGACATTGTGATCGAGCCGGAAGGCGCATCGTTCACGGCCGTATCGGGCGGCGTTCCGAGCGAAGCCGGCACGGTCCGCATCCCCGTTCCTGGCAGACATAATGTCAGCAATGCGCTGGCAGCCATTGCGGTCGGCCGATTTTTCGGCGTTCCGGCTGCGAAGATTGCCGATGGCTTCGCCGGCATGAAGCTGACGGGAATGCGGATTCAGCCGGCCCGCGCCTTCAATGGGGCTATGCTGCTGAATGACGCATATAACGCCAATCCGACGGCCGTCAGAGCGGCCATCGACCTGGTCGAGCAGCTGCAGGGCTACCGCCGCAAATGGATCGTGCTCGGCGACATGCTGGAGCTGGGACCTGAAGAGAAGGAGCTCCACTACGAGGTCGGGGCTTATATTACGCCTGACAAAGCGGATGCGGTGCTTGTCTACGGACCGTTGTCCGTTCACACCGCCGAAGGAGTGAAGTCGCGTTTTCCGGCCGGTGAAGCGGAAGAGGCCGTCCGTCACTTCGGCGAGAAAGGCGAGCTTGCGGATTGGCTGCGGGGCCGGCTTTCGCCGGACGACATCGTGCTTGTGAAAGGCTCCAGGGGCATGCGGATGGAACAAATCGTGCAGGCGCTAGAGGTGGGGTGAGGACATGGACATGATGGTCATTTTACTTTCGATCGGCGCTTCCTTTCTGCTAGCGGTACTGCTCGGACCATTGTTCATTCCTATGCTCCGGCGTTTGAAATTCGGCCAGCAAATCCGCGAGGAAGGCCCCCAAAGCCATTTGAAGAAAAGCGGCACGCCTACGATGGGCGGCATCATAATTATGATCGCGCTTATGATCGCTTTTATTAAATTTTCCGACAAAACGGCGGATTTTTGGGTATTGCTGACGGCCTCGCTAGGCTTCGGGCTTGTCGGGTTTCTGGACGATTACATCAAGATCGTGTTCAAAAGATCGCTCGGCCTGACGGCACGCCAAAAGCTTCTCGGCCAGCTGCTGTTCTCCATCATCGTATGCGCAATGCTGTACAACATGAACCACAGCACCGAAATTACCGTTCCGGGAACGGGCTGGGGCTTCGATCTCGGCTGGTTCTATTATCCGCTGGTCGTCATTATTATGTTTGCTGCAAGCAACTCGGTTAACTTCACCGACGGGCTGGACGGCCTGCTGGCCGGTACAAGCGCAATTGCCTTCGGGGCGTTTACGGTCGTCGCGCTGCAAACCTCGGCTCACGAATCAGCCGTGTTTTCCGCAGCCATGGTCGGAGCCGTTCTCGGCTTCCTTGTGTTCAATGCGCATCCTGCCAAGGTGTTTATGGGCGATATGGGCTCGCTCGGAATCGGCGGCGGCATTGCGGCCGTTGCTATCCTGACGAAGACGGAGCTGTTGCTCATCATTATCGGCGGCGTATTCGTATTGGAGATGCTTTCGGTCATTTTGCAGGTTGCTTCCTTTAAGCTGAGGGGCAAACGTATTTTCAAAATGAGCCCGATTCACCATCATTTCGAGCTTGTCGGGTGGTCGGAGTGGAAGGTCGTCACCGTATTTTGGCTGGTCGGCCTGGTGCTAGCGGCTATCGGATTGCTGTTTGTGATTTAGATGATTATGGCGGGAAGTATGGATATCGATCCGCTGCCAATAAATTTACAATTGCAGGCGGCTTCCGCCCTGGGCGGGGCCGCTTCATGTATCTATAGAAGGGACTGTCACATATGAACCATCCGTCAACGTACAGCGGACGCCAGGTCGTCGTGCTGGGTCTTGCCCGAAGCGGCGTAAGCGTGGCGAAAGTTTTCCATCAATTAGGAGCCTTGGTCGTCGTAAACGACAAGAAGGAGCGAGAACTATGCCCCGAAGCGGATGAGCTGACTGCTTTGGGCATTTCTGTGATATGCGGTTATCATCCGGAAGACCTGATTACGGAGCAAACGGCCCTGTTAATTAAAAACCCGGGTATCCCTTATTCAGCCCCGCCAGTTGAACAAGCGTTGAAGCTCGGCGTAGAGGTAATTACGGAGGTGGAGGCCGCTTACTGGCTGTCGCCCGCACCGATTATAGGCATTACCGGATCCAACGGAAAAACGACGACGACAACGCTGATCGGCAAGCTGCTCGAGTCGGCCGGCATGAATCCGATCGTCGCGGGCAATATCGGACGGCCTTTATGCGAGGCGGCATTGGAGGCGTCGGAGGATCAATGGATCGTTGCGGAGCTTAGCAGCTTTCAGCTGAAGGGGACGGATGCATTCCGGCCGCGCGTCGCCTTGCTGCTGAATATTGCTGAGACGCATCTGGATTATCACGGCGATATGGACGATTACGTCAATTCCAAAGCCAAAATATTCGACAACCAGACCGAGGAGGACGCGGCCGTCATCAACTGGGATGATCCCGAATGCCGGGCGATTTCCTCGTTTCTGACGGCGCAGCAGCTGCCGTTCTCGCTCTACGAGCGTCTCGAGACAGGCGTTTACATAGAGCCTCCTTATGAGCGCGCCACTGTGGCAGAAGCAGCGGACGGGAGCGCGGTAACGCGCAATATCGTTTACAGCTTCGGCGACGGCACGGTGCATACCGTCCTTAAAGTCGATGAGCTCGGTATCCCGGGCCGCCATAACGCCGCAAACGCGCTTGCGGCCATCGCAGGCTGTCTCGCTGCCGGAGCCAAGCCGGAACAGCTGGCCGAGCCGCTGAGAAGCTTCAGAGGCGTTGAGCACCGGCTCGAATATGTACGGGAACGAAACGGCGTTACATTCTATAACGATTCGAAAGCGACGAACCCGGTTGCGACGACGATGTCTGTGCAATCATTGTCCGCTCCCGTCGTACTGGTCGCCGGCGGCCTTGACCGGGGCTCCGATTACATGGAGCTGGTCCCTCTGTTCCGCGACCGGCTCAAGGGACTCGTCGCCATCGGGGAAACGCGTGAAAAGCTGGCTAAGGTAGCCGAGCTCGCAGGTTTAGAGGCCGTGCAAACCGTCGAACCTAGTGAAGACGCCGAATCGGTCCTGCGCGAAGCGGTGAAGCAGGCGGCCGCGATGGCCGAGCCGGGAGATATCGTTCTGTTGTCTCCTGCATGCGCAAGCTGGGACATGTTTGCATCCTATGAGCAAAGGGGACGCATTTTTAAGGATTCGGCGCATACCTTGTAAGTAGGGGGCATGTCCCTACTTTCCCATGCTAAGAGGTGTGTTCGCTATGGCCAAAGCGCGTTCTGCCCCGGATCTTTGGATGATTGCCGCAATAGGGCTCATACTCGCAATCGGATTGATCATGGTATACAGCGCGAGCGCCGTTCTCGCTTATCACGAGCACGGCGATCGTTTCTATTTTGTGAAAAGACAGGCTTTGTTTGCCGGCCTTGGGATCGGCGCGTTAATATTTACGATGAATATGCACTATTCCCACTGGAAAAGATGGGCTCCGGCCGCCTTGCTGATCTGCTTCGGCCTGCTGGTTATCGTTCTTATTCCAGGCATTGGCGTCGTTCGCGGCGGTGCGCGAAGCTGGCTCGGTATCAGTTCGTTCGGCATTCAGCCGTCCGAGTTCATGAAGCTTGCCATGATTCTATTCCTGTCGAAATGGCTGTCCGAGAAACAGCAGTCGATCACTCTTTTCACGAAAGGGCTTATGCCGCCGCTTGGACTGGTCGGACTAGCCTTCGGACTGATCATGCTGCAGCCGGACCTTGGCACGGGAGCCGTTATGCTCGGTGCTTCTCTATTGCTGATCTTTACGGCAGGTGCGAGAATGGCCCATCTGGGCGGCTTGGCGCTCGTCGGAGTCGCGGGCTTTATCGGTTTGATCATTGCGGCGCCTTACCGCCTTAAACGGATTACTTCCTTTCTCGATCCTTGGGCCGACCCGCTTGGGGGCGGCTATCAGATCATACAATCCCTGCTCGCCATCGGACCGGGCGGTTTAGTCGGTTTGGGGCTTGGAATGAGCCGCCAGAAATACAGCTACTTGCCGGAGCCGCAGACCGATTTTATCTTTTCCATTATCGCCGAGGAGCTGGGCTTTATCGGCGGCATCACTTTAATCCTGCTCTTCCTTGTCGTTGTATGGCGGGGAATCCGGGCGGCGATTGCGGCACCCGATACGTTTGGCAGCTTGCTTGCCGTCGGCATTACGGGAATCGTCGGCGTTCAGGTGCTCATCAACATTGGCGTCGTTATCGGCATGATGCCGGTCACCGGCATTACGCTGCCGCTCGTCAGCTACGGCGGCTCCTCATTAACCCTTCTATTGACGGCCTTAGGAATCTTGCTTAATATTTCGCGCTATTCAAGATAAGGCGGCTTGGCGGTCGTGTGTATCTGCACTTGCCTTACCTGACATAAGGCGGCAACGGGAAAGAGCGGCAAGCGTTTTGCGGCTACTCCCATTGCCGTTTCGCTTGTCCGGCAGTGCGATGCGGTCCATGCCGGCACCGTCTAGGCTGCTGTCACACAAGAGCCCGCAAGGGCATAAGATACATCATATTCGTGACCGTCGCCCGAAAGGGCCGGTTATGGCAACACGAAGACGGCGGCTGCGTGCCGGTCCGGCTTCGGAAAAGGCAAATCTGTCGATGAGCCCATCAACAGGTAAGCGGATGCTTACGGTGCAAACCTTAAGGAGGTACTACTATTGGAAGCATTTAAAGCGGAATTGGAACAAGCTGGTGTAGGCGACGTTTTGTACAATGAACCGCTCTCGAACTACACGACCTGGAAAATCGGCGGTCCCGCCGATATTCTAATCCTCCCGGGAGGCAAGGACGAATTGATCGCTGCGGTACGTCTGCTGCAAAAGCATCAGGTGCCGTGGATGAATTTGGGCAGAGGCTCAAACATGTTGGTGAGCGACAAAGGGGTTCGCGGAGTTGTCATTAAACCGCACAGAGGGCTCGATTACGTGCGTTTTGAAGGAACGACCGCCATTGCAGGCGCTTCGTATTCGTTCATTAAGTTTTCGGTCATGGCAGGGAAGGAAGGGCTGACCGGGCTGGAGTTCGCGGGGGGAATTCCGGGCACGGTAGGCGGAGCCGTCTACATGAACGCAGGCGCGCACGGATCAGATGTGTCACGTATTTTCAAGTCGGCTGACATTGTACTGGAAACGGGAGAATTGGTTCGCTACGAGAAGGACGACATGCGCTTTTCCTATCGTCATTCCATCCTTCAAGAACAGAAGGGGGTTGTCGTAGAGGCGACCTTCGAGCTTGCGGAAGGCGACCGGAAGGAAATTGCGGCAGCCATGGCAACCCATAAGGACAGGAGGCGCAAAACGCAGCCGCTTCAATCGCCTAGCGCAGGCAGCGTATTCCGCAATCCGCCGAACGATCACGCCGCACGCCTCATCCAAGAGGCGGGACTAAAGGGCGTACGTCGTGGAGGAGCGCAGGTTTCCGAACAGCATGCCAATTTTATAGTGAATACCGGGCAAGCGAAAGCCGAAGACGTACTCGCCCTCATCGCACATATTCGAAGCACCGTACAAGAACGCTTCGGCATTCTGCTGGTGCCGGAAGTATTGGTGGTGGGCGAGCGGTAATTCGGAGGTGATACATTGGACAAATTGGTGATTGAAGGCGGGAAACCTCTCTCAGGAACCATAGTTATCCAAGGAGCGAAAAATGCCGCTTTGCCGATATTGGCAGCCAGCTTGCTGGCTGAAGGCACAATAACGATCGATCATGTGCCGAATTTGCTTGATATCGATGTCATGCTGAACATTTTGCGCGAATTAGGATGCCG
The DNA here is from genome assembly GCF_020169515.1 of Paenibacillus vietnamensis. Taxonomy (GTDB): domain Bacteria; phylum Bacillota; class Bacilli; order Paenibacillales; family Paenibacillaceae; genus Pristimantibacillus; species Pristimantibacillus vietnamensis. The sequence goes on from NZ_JAHMHW010000001.1 coordinate 529,084, forward strand.
CGCCGAGCATAAGGAAGGAACGGTTGTGCTGGATACCGAAACCGCACATACGTCCCACGTGCCGGAACCGTTAATGAGACAGATGCGTTCTTCCATATTTCTGATGGGACCGCTGCTTGCAAGGTTTGGAGAAGCACAGGTATACCAGCCGGGCGGCTGCGCGATCGGCGAACGCAAGATCGACCTTCATCTGGAAGGCTTGCAGGCGCTTGGCGCGGAGATCGAGGAGCTGGGCAACCGTATCATATGCCGCGCGGATAAGCTGAAAGGCGCGGATATTCATTTAAGTTTTCCAAGTGTAGGCGCTACTGAAAACATTATGATGGCCGCCGCGCTTGCCGAAGGCCGGACGACGATCAGCAATGCGGCCCGCGAGCCGGAAATTCAAGATTTGCAAGGCTTCCTCAACGCGATGGGCGCTAAGATTATGGGCGCAGGAACGGATACGATCACGATCGACGGGGTACAGTCGCTGACGCCATGCCGTTATCAGGTCATTCCGGACAGAATTGTCGCCGGAACGATCATGGTAGCCGCCGCCGCGACCCGCGGCCAGGTGACGCTCCAAAACACGAGACCTGCCCACTTATCCTCCTTGATTCACGTTATGCGCCGTGCAGGTGTTCAAATCGCGATTGACGGTGATATAATTAAAGTTGGCAGCGCAGCTAGAGCGAAGGCGGTAGAGAGAATCGTAACGTCTCCTTATCCGGCTTTTCCTACCGATTTGCAATCTCAGGTCATGGTGATGCTAACGCTTGCTGACGGCGTAAGCATTATGAAAGAAACGATTTTCGAAGGCAGGCTCAAGCATGTGGATGAGCTGACCCGCATGGGTGCGGACATTCGCGTGGATATGAACGCCGCCATCATCCGGGGCGTGCCGCGTCTGTACGGCGCTACGGTGGAGGCCACCGATTTGCGCGCGGGCGCAGCGCTGGTCATAGCCGGCTTGGCCGCTCAGGGAAAAACCGTAGTGGAGCAGATTCATCATATCGACCGCGGTTACGACCGGATTGAAACGATGCTTTCTCGGCTTGGAGCGCGCATCTCGCGTTACTTGCCTGTGCCTAACAATCAGTAATTTAGCGCTATAGCTGCAAGATAGAAACGGCCGGCTGCCCTTTCAAGCTTCGCGAGCAAGGAACGCCGGAAGTTTTTTTGTAAAGGAAGGGACAAGTTATGAGCGCACAGATGCCCGTACTGAAGGAACCGGGCCGGAAACGGGTGGGAAGCAGCAAGCTTCTTTTTATTCTTCTTCTATTATTTATTGCGATTCTTGCGGTCTTATTCTTCAATTCTTCAATTAGTAAAATTTCAGAAATCCAAATTGAGGGAAATCGCTTCTCAACGCAGGAGGAAATCGAACAAGCTGCGGCAATCGTGATCGGCGACGCTTTTTTCGGAACGACCTCCGGCATGCTGGAGGATAGGGTGAGCGCGCTGGCTCCGGTCGAGAAGGTTACGGTCACAAAAGTGTTCCCCGGCGTAATCAAAATATTGGTGCAGGAATATCCGGTCGTCGCTTTCGAACTGTCGGATGAGGGGGAAATGACGGCACTCCTGTCGAACGGAACGACGGTTGACGCCAGCAACGACCAACTGATGCTGATCGATAAGCCGGTTCTGACAGGCTGGGCTGCGAACGACCCGTTAAAGGGCGAATTGACCAAGCAGCTTGCCCAAATTTCGGCCAAGCAGCTGTCCGACCTGTCGGAGATCATTCCGATTCCTTCCAATGCCTATCCCGACCGCATCCTCATCTATACTAGAACGAGGTTCGAGGTTATAACGGCCATATCCGTTTTGAAGGAAAAAATCGACGCGCTGAATGCCGTCATCGAAACGCAGGAGCCCGGTAAAATTACGATGCTCCTTGCCGACACGTATGTCCCTTTTGATCCCGAAGGTTCAGAAAATATGGACTCCGGCCAAAAAGAGACTACTCAATAGCTTGAAAGAATGGTAGAATTTTAGTTATCGCATTTATACTCGCTGGAGCTGGATAACATTAGGATTTATGGGGCTTCGCAAGGGACGGCGCCTGACAGGAAGTGAACTTTTAACGAAAAATTTGTTGAAAAAAGAGGGAAAGTATTAAAGGCGTTGAATATGTAGAAAGACCTTGAGCAACAATGCAAACGGCTGGCGCCGCCCTATGGGAGGGACAGCCCGTTTTGCGATAAATGATAAGCTGGTTTATAGTTGTGAAATTTATAACTTCTTATCATGGATGAAGGACCGCTGCAGCACGCATTTTAATTTTTATTTGAAACGGAGGTGCCGCGAGTTGAGCAGCAACGACATCATTGTCAGTTTGGACATCGGTACATCCAAAGTTCGTGCTATTATTGGTGAAATGAATAATGGAGCCATTAATATTATTGGAGTTGGATCTGCCGACTCGGAGGGTATTCGCAAAGGGGCAATTGTAGATATTGACCAGACCGTGCAATCGATCCGCAATGCGGTAGAGCATGCGGAGCGCATGGTTGGCATTCAAATATCAGACGTATATGTTGGAATTCAGGGCAACCACATTGCGTTGCAGACGAATCGTGGCGTCGTTGCCGTATCCAATGAGGATCGTGAAATAGGCGAAGAGGATATAGAACGCGTTCTGCAAGCGGCGAAAGTCGTTGCACTCCCCCCGGAGCGTGAAATTATTAATTTGGTTCCGAAGCAATATCTGGTTGACGGATTGGAAGGCATTTCGGATCCGCGCGGCATGATCGGTGTGCGTCTTGAGGTCGAAGCGACCATCGTCACGGGGACGAAGACGGCGATACATAATCTGATGCGCTGCGTGGAGAAGGCGGGGCTGCGGATATCCGGCGTCATTCTCATGTCGCTCGCATCGGGCGTCATGTCCCTTACGAAGGATGAGAAGTCAATCGGAACCGTACTTACGGATATCGGCGCAGGATCGTGTACGATCGCGATATACGATCAAGGCGGGATCGCCGTTACGTCAACGCTTCCAATCGGAGGCGAATATGTAACGAACGACATCGCCTACGGCTTGCGTACGCAAAGCGAACAGGCGGAGAAGATCAAACTTAAGTACGGCTGTGCGAACGTGCAGGACGCCGCTGACGACGTCCGGTTCAAGGTGACACGGATGGGCAGCAACGTGGAGAAGGAGTTCTCGCAGCTCGATTTGGCCAGCATTATCGAACCGCGGATGCAGGAAATTTTTCATCTGATCCGGCAAGAGGTGCGCAGGCTTGGCTACGGAGACAAGGTGAACGGCTACGTGCTTACGGGCGGCGCCGTATCGATGCCTGGAACGCTGGCTTTGGCCCAGGCGGAGCTCGAATCCTCCGTGAGAATCGCTCTTCCTGATTATATCGGCGTAAGAGACCCTGCTTTCAGCAGCGGAGTCGGTATGATACAATACGTGTCGAAATATATGGGTGCCGGCGGCGGCAATAGCCCCGCCAAGAAAACGCCGAGCCGCAAAGCAGCTCCAGCAGCTACAACCAAACCCGGTATGTTCGAGCGGATCAAGAGCATGTTTAATGAATTTATTTGACTACTATGAGAATATAAGTCTCACCTCTATACGATACTTATATTTCACCGCGAAACGTACCTGAGACGTCAATCATACATGACGGCAAAGGGGGTTTACGCTTGACTGGGGGAAAATGAACGATGTTGGAATTTGATTTTGAGCTTGAATCCATGGCTCAAATAAAGGTAATTGGTGTTGGCGGCGGCGGCAGCAATGCGGTCAACCGAATGATTGAGAACGGCGTTAAGGGCGTTGAATTTATTACGGTTAATACCGATGCCCAGGCGCTGCACTTGGCGAAATCCGAGCATAAGCTGCAAATCGGCGATAAGCTGACCCGCGGCTTGGGCGCCGGCGCTAACCCTGAGGTAGGCAGCAAGGCGGCCGAGGAATCGCGCGAAATCATCATGAACCAGCTCAAGGGTTCTGATATGGTATTCGTAACGGCAGGTATGGGAGGCGGAACCGGTACAGGCGCGGCTCCTGTCATCGCAGAAATTGCGCGCGAATGCGGCGCGCTGACGGTAGGTGTCGTTACACGGCCGTTTACCTTTGAAGGAAGAAAGCGGTCGACTCAAGCCGAGCTCGGCATCGAAGCGCTGAAGGAAAAGGTCGATACGTTAATCGTTATCCCGAATGACCGGCTTCTCGAAATCGTTGACAAGAAAACTCCGATGCTCGAGGCGTTCCGTGAAGCGGACAATGTTCTCCGGCAAGCGGTTCAAGGCATTTCCGACCTGATTGCTGTACCGGGCTTGATCAACCTTGACTTTGCCGACGTGAAAACGATCATGACCGAGCGCGGCTCCGCCCTGATGGGCATCGGGATCGCGACCGGCGAGAACCGTGCGGCGGAAGCGGCCAGAAAGGCTATTATGTCCCCGCTTCTCGAAACATCGATTGACGGCGCACGCGGCGTAATCATGAACATTACGGGCGGCACGAACCTGTCGCTGTATGAGGTTAACGAGGCGGCGGAGATCGTCATCTCTGCCTCCGATCCTGATGTGAACATGATTTTCGGTGCGATTATCGATGAAGAACTGAAGGACGAGATTAAAGTAACGGTCATCGCGACCGGCTTTGAGCATAAATCTTCCGGCCCGATCAGACGCGCTCCGCAGCAGCAGCCGCAGCAGGAAACGCAAGAGTCTAGACAGACGAACCACTCCTCCGGAGTAAAGCCGTTTGGCAATAACCATACTTCAAGCGACCAGCTTGAAATTCCGGCGTTTCTGCGCAACCGTCCGCGGGGCGACAGATAATAGCAACAGCTATCCCGTCATACCGGTTTTTACCGGTACGGCGGGATTTTTTGCGTTTTTTTGCGTTTAGCCTACGGCCCGCAGCATCGACTTACGTGAAAAGAAAAGGTATGAAGCTGACGGTTTTTATTCCCGGTCTCGACAAAAAAAGATGTGTCATGCCGTCATGAATAGACAGACTTTGAAATAGGATTTTAATATACTAGTCTCAATCGTTCTCCAGGGTACCGAGTCTGCAAACCCGATCAACGGAAGTAGCAGGAAGGTGACCGAATGGCTATATACGTGGATGTCATGTTTTTGAGGGAAATGCTTGTGGATGGCGCTATTCTACTAACTTCAGCCTGGGCGCGCCATTTGAAACCGAAGCCGTGGCGAGTGCTGCTTGCTTCCGCAGTCGGCGCTTGTTATGTCGTATTGATGCTGTTTCCGCCGTTATCCTTTTTGTTTACGCTTGTCGTCAAAGTAATGATCTCGTTCGTCATCGTTTGGATTGCGTTCGGATTTGCATCGATACAACAATATTTGCGGAATATCGCTGCTTTCTATGCGGTGAATTTCGTTGCTGCCGGCGCGGTGCTAGGTCTTTATTATTTGTTCATGCAGGGCTCTGGAGAAGTATGGAGAACGATTACGTTCGTGAACGGCAGCATGCGGGTGGAGCTCAAGATGGGACTGTTTTATTTCATTGCTGCGTTTTGTATCGGAGTGTATGTTTACCGTTCCGTATTAACGCAAAAACGAGAACGGGAGCTGGTGCAAACTCATTTAGCTGAAGTGAAAATTACGATTGGAGAGCGCATTCAGACATGCACAGGCTTAATCGACACAGGTAATCAGCTGTATGATCCGCTGACACGGACGCCGGTAATGGTGACGGAAGCTTCATTATGGCAGGAAGATCTGCCGGAATCGTGGTTAAAGAGCATCCATGAGGCCCAGGTTGACAGGCTCGTTGCGGGAATGGACGATCAGGACTTTGCGTGGCAGGACAGACTTCGGCTCGTGCCCTTCCGAGGGGTAAACCGCGGCTCCCAATTTATGCTGGCGCTTAAGCCGGATGCAGTTGAGATTACGAGAGAAGGACAAGTTTTTGAAACGCGAAAGGTTCTGATCGGGCTTGATGGCGGGAAGCTGACGTCTGATGGTGCATATCGAGCGATTATCCATCCGTCAATGGTACAACGGCAAGCGTAATCGGTGAACTAATGGGTACCGTCAGCTCGTAATGCTTAAACAATCGGGGAGGGATGGGCCAGATGCTCGTCAAGTATAAATTGATTCTTCAGTTATATTATTATCGGGTTTTGTTTTTATTCGGGTTAAAGAGCGAAGAAATTTATTATATTGGCGGCAGCGAGGCGCTGCCGCCTCCTTTGACCCGCGAGGAAGAGGAATATTTGCTGGAGAAGCTTCCTAGCGGGGACACGGCGATAAGAGCGATGCTGATCGAACGAAATTTGAGGCTGGTCGTCTATATCGCCCGCAAGTTTGAAAATACCGGAATTCATATCGAGGACCTGGTGTCGATCGGCGCAATCGGTCTGATTAAAGCGGTAAATACTTTTGACCCGGAAAAGAAAATCAAGCTGGCGACCTATGCTTCCCGCTGCATCGAGAATGAAATTTTGATGTATTTGCGACGCAACAGCAAGACCCGGACCGAGGTATCGTTCGATGAGCCGCTTAACATCGATTGGGATGGTAACGAGCTTCTCCTGTCCGATGTGCTTGGAACGGAGAACGATACGATATACCGGAACATCGAGGAGCAAGTGGACCGCAAGCTGCTGCACAAAGCGCTGGATAAACTGACTGAGCGGGAACGTATCATTATGGAGCTGCGCTTCGGTCTTGCTGACGGCGAGGAAAAAACGCAGAAGGATGTCGCGGATCTTCTCGGCATATCCCAATCGTATATATCCCGTCTGGAGAAGCGGATTATTAAGCGGCTTCGCAAGGAATTTAATAAAATGGTGTAAAGGCGCCGACTACCGGGCGTTGTCGAACGATGTCGGATCAGGAATAAAATGACCGCTCAAGGAGATAATGTACATTAATGTTTCTCCTTGGGAGGTAATCACGTTGACCCGAAATAAAGTCGAGATCTGTGGAGTGGATACCGCGAAACTGCCTGTCCTAACGAATGCCGAAATGAGAGAATTGTTCACGGCATTACAAACCCGCAACGAGTGGGCAGCAAGAGAGAAATTGGTTAACGGCAATTTGAGGCTTGTACTTAGCGTCATTCAGCGGTTTAACAATAGGGGTGAATTTGTAGACGACTTGTTTCAGGTCGGCTGCATCGGACTTATGAAGGCGATCGATAATTTCGATCTTGGGCAAAATGTCAAATTTTCCACCTATGCCGTACCGATGATTATCGGTGAAATCCGCCGTTACTTAAGAGACAACAATCCGATTCGAGTATCGCGGAGCTTGAGGGATATCGCCTATAAGGCGCTTCAGGTCCGGGACAGCTTGACGAACCGAAATTCCCGCGAGCCTACGATATTCGAAATATCGGAAGCGCTGAACGTTCCGAAGGAAGACGTCGTATTTGCCTTAGATGCCATTCAGGATCCCGTATCGTTATTTGAGCCGATTTATCACGACGGCGGTGATCCGATTTATGTGATGGATCAAATTAGCGACGACCGGAACAAGGACGTGTCCTGGATCGAGGAGATTGCGCTACGCGAAGCGATGCATAAGCTGAACGACCGGGAAAAAATGATTTTATCCATGCGTTTTTTTGAAGGTAAAACGCAAATGGAGGTTGCAGACGAAATCGGCATCTCGCAGGCGCAGGTGTCGCGTCTGGAGAAATCGGCCATCCAGCAAATGCAGAAGCATGTCAAAACATAAGAAAAAGCGGTGCCGGGATACGGCGCCGCTTTTTTACGTTTCGATCAGTCGATGGTCAGCATCCACACCGTAAGAGCCTTCAGCAGCAGGCAGAGAGGGGAGTATACCCAAGTATCCATGCGGGCGAACGGCGTACTCCTGACCCGTTTAAAGAAGCCGAGTGCACGAAATTCTCCAATGGACCGCAATAGCAATGCGGCCGCAAGCGACCAGCCGACAAAGCCGGGCAGCCACTTGGGTCCCACCGGAAATATGCCGCCATACATCATGATCCATGCGGCAGCAGCCCAGAAAAGGAGCGTAACAACGGCGATTTCCGGACGCCCCGGCTTGAAGAACGGCTGCAACGCATCGTCGCGGAATGGAATCGCGGTCATGAAGCTTTTACGTCCTCCCAGAAGCCAATAGAGATGGATAAAGCTGATTACAATGAATACTCCTGCAATCAATTTCTCGACGACTAATGCCTGAACACCTCCCGACGAAAAGGCTTGAAGTCCGAGTTGAATCCAGTCTTGCTCGGTAGCGGCCGTTTTTTAGGAAAACAGGACATTTTGGGCGATTCGTTCATATAGTTATAGGAGATGGTTCGGACGTTCACTTTGCCTGAAGGTGGTGACGCATTATGAAAATTTCCGATTTCCAAACGAAGGATGTCATTAATATTGTTGACGGCAAAAAGCTGGGCCAGATCACCGATCTGGAGCTGGATTTGAGGCAGGGACGCATTGATTCGATTGTCATTCCGCAGTATACGAAATTTCTCGGGATGTTTGGCGGAGGCGGGACCGAGGTGGTCATTCCTTGGCGCAATATCGTAAAAATCGGCGCGGACGTCGTGCTTGTCCGGCTGGACGAAACAAAAGCGCTGCGCGCGGAAGAAGATGATTTGCACGCCCGCTCGTAACAAGGTAAACTTATCCTATGTTTACAGTAGAGGTGATCGGAATTGGAAGTTTTTGAGCTATATCAAACGGCGAAGGGTCCTTCGCTTTTTTTGTTGCCGAAATGGCGTGACCGGTTCCAAAGCATAACCGCAGGCTTTACGAGCCGGTTGGGCGGTACGAGCGAAGCGCCTTACGCTTCTTTGAATGTCGGGCTGCATGTCGGTGATCAAACCGAAAGCGTCATCGCGAACCGCCGGCTGACAGCCGAGGCGCTCGGCTGGCCGTTCGAAGCGTGGACATGTGCCGAGCAGGTGCATGGCAACCGCGTACATCGCGTGACGGTGGAGGATACAGGAAGCGGACGAGAGTCGCTGGAAGACGTCATCAAGGGCTGCGACGCTATTATGACGGATGTTCCCGGCGTTCTGCTAGCCTCCTTCTATGCGGATTGCGTTCCGTTATATTTTTACGATCCCGTTCGTCAAGCGGCTGCGCTCGCGCATGCGGGCTGGAAGGGAACGGTTCAGCAAGTTGCCCGTGTAACGATTGAAGCGATGTCGACGGCGTTCGGAACGAAGCCGGAGGAGCTGTCGGCTGCCATCGGTCCGTCGATCGGGGATTGCTGCTATGAGGTGGACGGTCCGGTTATCGGCCAAGTGGAGCAGCTTCTCGGCAATATGGCAATTTCCGAAGACGAAGCTGATGCTATGCTGCAGAGAACGGGTAATGGAAAGGCAAACTTAAACTTGAAAGAAATAAACCGACAGATTATGATAAAAGCAGGAATTTTGCCGATCCATATCGAAATGACAAAGTGGTGCACCGGATGCAGAACGGATTTATTCTTTTCTCACCGGATGGAAGGCGGCACGACAGGCCGAATGGCCAGCTGGATCGGCATTCGGGAGAGGTGAAGCATGATATCTACGTTAGACAACAGGATAGAGCTTGTAGAGGAAAAGCTGCTGCAGGCCTGCAAACGCGCCGGGCGAAGCCGGGAGGATGTGCAGATTATAGCGGTTACGAAATATGTATCCGCCGATACGACGAAGAGCGCGGTTGAGCATGGGCTTAAGCATCTCGGCGAGAATCGCTGGCAGGATGCACAGGCCAAATGGCAGGCTATTAGCGGCGACGCTGCTCCGAATGAAGACGGACAGCCTGTCTGGCACTTTATCGGTTCTTTGCAAACGAACAAAGTGAAGGAAGTCATCGGGAAATTTACATACATCCATTCGCTGGACAGGCTGTCGCTTGCCGAAGCGATCAACAAACGGGCAGCGCAGCTTGGGATCGTCGTTCCTTGCTTCATTCAAGTCAATGTGTCCGGCGAAGATTCGAAGCATGGGCTTGAGCCCGGTCAATTGTTCGACTTTGCCGCGGAGCTGCAGCGGTTCAAATCGCTGAAGCCGATCGGCTTGATGACAATGGCTCCATACGAGTCGGAGCCGGAGCGGACAAGATCCGTGTTCAGGGCGCTGAGGGAGCTGAGGGATCAGCTTAGGCAAAGCTCGCCGCTGTATGAAGAAATCAAGCATTTATCCATGGGTATGTCGAACGATTTCGAAATCGCGATTGAAGAAGGGGCGACCTGGGTACGGCTCGGTTCGATACTAGTGGGGAAAGAGGAGGTATAAGAGATGAGTGTTATGAACCGGTTTATGAATTTTCTTGGCCTGCAGGACGAAGAGGAAATCGTGGAGCGTGAGAAAACAGTCCCAATGCAGCAGCAGCAGGAAGAGCAAGAACCTGAAACTTCTCCTTTCGAGGCACGTAGAACAACGAAGAGCAATAACGTCGTCAGCATTCATTCGCAGAAAAATGTAAGGGTCGTGCTTAGCGAGCCCCGGTCTTACGATGAAGCGCAGGAAATTGCCGATCACCTGCGGTCCCGCAGGGCCGTTATCGTGAACCTGCAGAGAGTCCGCACCGATCTGGCCGTCCGGATTGTTGATTTCTTAAGCGGCACAGTGTACGCTTTAAGCGGAAGCATCTCTAAGCTTGGTCCGAATATTTTTCTATGCACGCCGGATTCGGTAGAAATTCAAGGTGCCATTACGGAAATGCTGGCGGAGGAGAAAGATTACAACAAAATGAGGTGACCTTGGGTTAATGATGGATCAAGTTGCAAGTTTGATAATGAACATTCAACGAATTTACACCTTTATGATCATCGGGTATGTTCTGCTTTCCTGGTTGCCTAACGCGCGCGAAAGCTTTATAGGCGTTTTTCTCGGCAAGCTGGTTGAGCCTTACTTAGGCATTTTCAGAAAATTTATACCGCCGATCGGCGGTATGCTGGATTTGTCGCCAATCGTAGCCGTGTTCGCGCTGCAGTTCGTTGCATACGGTCTGATTGCGGTAATCAACTTTTTTATCGGTTAAAGGAATGAACAGCTATGAAACAAGCGATATATGATCACTTTCACCCTGACGAGAAGGCTTTTGTCGATCGGGCGTTGGAATGGATAGAGCGGTCCGCCCAGCAGCATGAGCTGAAGCGGACCGATTTTTTAGATCCGAGACAAGCCCAAATCGTCACGATGCTGGCGAACCGGAATCAGGATGTCGGAATAAGGCTGGACGGCGGTTATCCCGAGGCCGAGCGTAAGCGGGCCTTGATTGCGCCGGACTACCGCAGCCTGGAGGATGAGCCGATCGGCGTATCGGTGCTCTCCGTCAGCGGGCCCGGACAAGACCGGATCGACCTGGATCACGGCGATTTTTTGGGGGCGCTGCTCGGATTGGGCATTAAGAGGGACCGAATCGGCGACATACATGTTCATGATGATTTTTGTCATATCGTGGTGATGGATGAGATTGCCGATTATTTGAACATTCATTTGCGTCAGGTGCACCGCCTGAACGTCATGACGGACGTGCTTCCGATTGAGGAACTTCGCAGCGTCATTCCCAAGCTGGAGGAAATAAGCCTTACCGTCGCTTCCATGCGTCTGGACGGGATCGCAAGCGATGTATACCGCATCAGCCGCTCCAAGATTGTAGATCCGATCAGGGCGGGCAGATGCAGGGTTAATTGGAAGTCCGAAGAGGATCCGTCCGGGCAGCTGAAGGAAGGGGATGTCGTTTCCTTCAAGGGACTGGGCCGGTTCAAAGTGCTGGAAGTGGACGGGATGACAAAAAAAGGCAGAATCCGCGTCAAAGTCGGTAAATTTATTTGAACGGTGGCAGGAATTCCTCTCCGGTTGTCGAATGTGTTCACATCGAATATCGAATAGCGTGATTCGGTTGCCTGTGTCACAAATTTGTTGAGGAGGTGCGCCAATGCCGTTATCGCCATTGGACATACATAATAAGGAATTTGGCCGGAGATTACGCGGATATGACGAAGACGAGGTAAACGAGTTTCTCGATCAGGTCATTAAGGATTATGAATCACTTATCCGTGACAATAAAGAGATGCAGAATCAGGTGCTCGCTCTGCAGGAGCGTCTGAATCATTTTACGAACATAGAAGAAACGTTAAGCAAAACGATTATCGTTGCGCAGGAAGCGGCCGATGAGGTAAGGAACAACGCAAAGAAGGAAGCCCAGCTCATTATTAAGGAATCGGAGAAAAACGCGGACCGCATCATTAACGATGCGCTGGCCAAATCGCGCAAGGTTTCGCTGGAGGTCGAAGAGCTGAAGAAGCAGTCCGCCGTATACCGGGCGCGGTTCCGTACGCTTGTGGAAGCGCAGCTTGAACTGCTTACTGCAGACGGCTGGGACACGCTCGAGCCGCTGCCGCAGGCTAAGGTAGTGGAGCATGAGCTGCAGCGCGGCTAAAGCGTAGTGCCAATTTGGGCGAATAACGATTTGACATTGCCCCCGCCGTTACGCTATAACTAAAGTAACTAATGAAAAGAACTTCAGTGATGAGACCAAGTACGTCTCGGGATCGCTCCACAGAGAGCCGGCAGCTGCTGAAAGCCGGTGTGCGAACGATGACGGAATATCCTCTCGGAGAAGCGGTGCCGAGCCTGCCATGCAGCATTAAGCGCCGACGGCTGTCCCCCGTTACAGGGAACGCGGACTATTCGTCCGCGACTAAGGTGCCGCATGGCGCGCAGTTTTTACTGCACGCCGCCATTGACAGCTGCTTGATTGCGGCTTAGCGGAACAAGGGTGGTATCGCGAGCAAGCCTCGTCCCTTTTAACAGGGACGGGGCTTTATTTTTTTGTCTTAGGAGGCTGATAGTATGCAACGCGTTGACGTTAAGGAACGCGCGCGCGCCCGCGAGCTGCGGGTGCTTGAACAATGGAAAACCAACGATACGTTTAGACAATCGATCAAAAACCGGGAAGGAAAGCCGAATTTCGTATTTTACGAGGGACCGCCTACCGCAAACGGCGCTCCTCATATCGGCCATGTGCTGGGCAGGGTCATTAAGGACTTTATTTGCCGTTACAAGACGATGGCAGGTTACCGGGTCGTCCGGAAGGCAGGCTGGGATACACATGGCTTGCCGGTGGAGCTCGGTGTAGAGAAGCAGCTCGGCATTTCCGGAAAACAGGAAATCGAAGAGTACGGCGTAGAGAAGTTCGTAAAAAAATGTAAAGACAGCGTGTTTGAATACGAGAAGCAGTGGCGCGAGCTGACTGAGGCTATCGCGTATTGGACCGACCTGGATAACCCGTATATCACGTTAAAAAATGAATATATCGAAAGCGTCTGGCATATTTTGTCGACGATTCACAAGAAGGACCTTCTATACCGCGGACACCGCGTCAGCCCGTATTGCCCGGATTGCCAGACGACACTCAGCTCGCATGAGGTGGCGCAAGGCTACGAGGACGTAAAAGATCTGAGCGCCACGGTGAAATTCAAGCTGGCAGGCTCCGGAGATTCGGTTCTTGCATGGACGACTACGCCATGGACACTGCCGGCCAACGTTGCGCTTGCCGTCAATCCCGAGCTTGATTATGTCCGTGCTTCGAAAAACGGCGAAGTTTTCATCGTGGCTCAAAATCTGGCGGAAAGCGTTCTGAAGGAAGGCTACGAGATTTTGTCCGTTATCAAAGGCGCGGAGCTCGTAGGACAAAGCTATGAGCCTCCTTTCCGTTACGTGCCGATCGAGAAAGGACATATCGTCATTGCAGGCGATTTCGTCAGCGACTCCAGCGGTACCGGCATCGTTCATATTGCGCCGGCACACGGTGACGACGACTACCGGGTATCTCGCGAGAACGGCATCAGCATGCTGAATGTAGTTGACCTCTCCGGCCGTTATACGGCGGAAGTGACGGATTTTGCCGGCCGCTTCGTCAAGGACGGGGAGCTCGACATCGATATCGTCAAAAACTTGAGCGAGCGCGGTCTGCTGTATACGAAAGAACGCTACGAGCACAGCTATCCGTTCTGCTGGCGCTGCAAAACGCCGCTCATCTATTACGCAATGGAAAGCTGGTTCATTAAGACGACAGCGGTTAAGGATCAGCTGATCGCAAACAATAACGGCGTGGACTGGTATCCCGGCCATATCCGGGAAGGACGCTTCGGCAAGTTCCTCGAGGACCTGGTGGATTGGAATATCAGCCGCAACCGCTACTGGGGAACGCCGCTGAACGTCTGGGTCTGCGAAGCGACGGGCAAGGAATATGCTCCGGGCAGCATTGCCGAGCTCCGCGAAATGGCCGCTCACGACGTGCCGGAGAATATCGAGCTTCATAAGCCGTACGTCGATGAAATCAAGCTGAAATCGCCGTATGCGGAAGGCGCGTTGATGACACGCACGCCGGAGGTTATCGATGTCTGGTTCGACAGCGGCTCCATGCCGTTCTCCCAGCACCATCACCCGTTCGAGAACGAGCAGGAATTTGCGGAGCAGTATCCGGCCGATATTATTTGCGAAGGGATCGACCAGACGCGCGGCTGGTTCTACAGCCTGCTGGCCGTTTCTACGCTTTATAACGGAAAAGCGCCGTATAAAGCCGTTATTTCGACCGGTCACATCCTGGATGAAAACGGACAAAAAATGTCCAAGTCGAAAGGCAACGTCATCGACCCATGGGAAATTATTAACGAATACGGAACGGACGCTTTCCGCTGGGCATTGCTTGCTGACAGTGCGCCTTGGAACAGCAAACGTTTCTCGCGCGGCATCGTCGGCGAGGCGAAGTCCAAGGTGATCGATACGATTGTCAATACGCACGCATTTTATGCGCTGTATGCCACGATCGACGGTTTTGATTATAAAGCCCATCCGGATAGCAAATCCGCCAACAAGCTTGACCGCTGGATCGTCTCCCGCTTGAACAGCTTGATTCAGACCGTTAGCAAAGGACTTGAGGTTAACGACTTCCTTAACCCGGCCAAAGCGATCGAAACGTTCGTCGACGAGCTGAGCAACTGGTATATCCGCCGTTCGCGCGACCGGTTCTGGGGAAGCGGCCTGACGGAGGATAAAGTAGCGGCCTATCAAACGCTGAGAAACGTTCTGCTGACACTGTCCCGTTTGATCGCTCCATATACGCCTCTGCTTGCGGAAGACGTTTACGGCAATCTGGGCGGAGAAGGCAGCGTTCATCTGGCTGATTATCCGAAAGCGGACGAAGCCGCCATTGACGAACGGCTCGAGCAGGATATGGAAAGCGCGAAGCAGATC
The DNA here is from genome assembly GCF_020169515.1 of Paenibacillus vietnamensis. Classification (GTDB taxonomy): domain Bacteria; phylum Bacillota; class Bacilli; order Paenibacillales; family Paenibacillaceae; genus Pristimantibacillus; species Pristimantibacillus vietnamensis. Next base: position 544,229 of record NZ_JAHMHW010000001.1, read on the forward strand.
GTGGAGCTTGCAAGGAATGTGCGCAACGAGACCGGCATCAAAACGCGCCAGCCGCTGTCCGAGCTGATCGTATCCCTTGACCGCGAGTTCGACGTTGAGGGTTATGAGGATATCGTGAAGGACGAAATTAACGTAAAAGCGATCAAAGTCCAACATTCGGACAGTGGTTTTGTCGATTTTACGTTAAAGCTGAATTTGAAGCTAGCAGGCAAAAAATACGGCAAACACGTCGGTCCGATCCAGGGACAGCTCAAGGTGCTGACGCCTGAACAGACTCGTGCGATTGTAAATGGGGAAACTTACGCGTTTACGACAGGCGAAGGTGAGCTGCTGCAAATCGGAGTCGATGAGCTTCTGGTCGAGAAGCAGGCGAAATCGGGCTTTGCGTCCGCATCGGCAAACGGGGTAACGGTCGCGCTGAATACGGACATTACGCCTGAGCTTGAACAGGAGGGCTGGGTGCGCGAGGTCATTAGGGCTGTGCAGGATACTCGCAAAAAGCTGGATCTCCCAATCGAGAAGCGGATCGATCTTGTTCTGGACGTTGATAACGAGCTGAAAGCGGCGCTTGAAGCGTTCGCGGACGTCCTGAACGACAACGTTCTCGTACAAAGCGTCTCCTACGAAGCTCCAGCCGAAATGGAACGAGTATCGCTCGGAGATAAGAATATTGGGATTTTCATACGAGGTTAAGGATATAGTATAAGTATAGCGCAAGCAATGAAAACGAGGCGGCAGCCTTCCGGCTCCCTGCTCCAAGCGGATTAACGCCGTTTGGCCGGGAGCGAGGAAGGAAGTGCCTCGTTTTATTGTTTGAAGAAGGGGGATGCCTCGTATGAAAACCGCTCATCCTGATCATCCGAACCAAACGAATGAGCTTCAAACGTCTCTAAGCGTGCTCGACAAACGTCTTCAGCATATCGCTGCCGAAATGGAAAGGACGCAAATGGCCGAATACGTGGATCTTCTGAACAGGCCGGCCAGGCTGATTTGGAGAAATTTGCTGGCAGGCCTTGCAAGAGGCGTCGGCATCGCGGTCGGCTTTACTTTTTTTGCGGCCACCATTCTTTACGTACTGAGAATATTGGGGGCGTTGAACTTGCCGATTATCGGCGATTACATTGCGGATATCGTTAAAATTGTCCAAATTCAGCTCGAAGGTAAAACGTATTAAAAGCCTTCGGCAAAGCGTATTGTTTTATGTTTGTTCGTCATCTTCCTCCAAACCGTGGTCGCCCTCGCCGCTGTGCATATAATTCATGTACTCGCGGTTGCGAATGACGGAGACATGTCTGCCTGTTATGTCGGTGGCCAGGAAGCTTTCGATCGGCTCCACGAAACCGTCGTTTTCGTAGGCGTCAATGCCGACATGGGAGTAATCCGTTACATCCCTGTTTTCCGAAAAGGCCGGGGAGTCGGAGTTGCCCCATTGCTCGACGATTTGCCAGGCGTCCTCGCCGTCGAAACCGTGATGGTAATCATGCTCGTCCATGCTCGTTCTGCCGAAAGCGGGAGCGAGCACATGCTCCTCCGCCGGCCTGCGCATGGATACATATTGGCGCGGGGCATGCTCAATGCAATAGATCGTATCGGGAACGGCATCCAGTCGTTCAAATGGGATAGGGTTTCCGCAAGTCGCGCATGTGCCGTAGCTGCCGTCATCTATAGCGTTCAGTGCGGCTTCGATGCGGCTGAGATGAAGCTCTTCCTGTTCGACAAGGGCAACGTCCTTTTCCCGCTCATATAGCTCCGTAGCCGTATCGCCGGGATGATTGTCGCTGGTTGACAGCTCGCCGGATTCGTCACGCTGCGAGTTAGCGAGACCGTAATAATCGTCTTCGTCAAGCCGGCGTTCGATTTCCTTCCGTTCATCCAGCAGTCTTTCGCGGAGAAGATCGCGCTGATCGTTTGTTAATCTTGTCATGCTGTGCCCGTCCTTTCGGTCCATTATGATTGCCGTATTAGGATTTGCCGGAACGGGCGGTTTCAGTATGGACTTCATTGGAAGAAGGAAGCCGGCGCGGGGTGGCTCTCTTTTGTACGGGTATGATACAATCATTATGGTTTGTCCGGAATCGATGCTTGACCAAAAATTAGGAGTGATTGCATGCGTTTTTATTACTATTGGATCGCATTACTCGTATTTGTACTTGATTACTTGACTAAAAAAATCATCGCGACCAAGCTGGAAATCGGAGAACAAATCAGCGTTATCGGCAACTTTTTTCTTATTACCTCGCATCGCAATCGCGGCGCGGCGTTCGGCATTTTGCAGGAGCAGCGGTTATTTTTTATTATCATAACCGTCATTATCGTCTCCGGTATTGTTTGGTACATACAGATCATGAGAAAATCGGCAAAGCCTTGGCTTCTCGTCGGACTTGGTCTGGTGCTGGGCGGAGCGCTCGGCAATTTTATCGACCGGGCACGATTCGGTGAGGTCGTCGATTTTCTGCAGTTTAATTTCGGCAGCTACCAGTTCCCGATTTTTAACGTGGCGGATTCGGGCATCGTCTGCGGCGTAGCGCTGATTTTGATCGATACGCTGCTGTCGGCGAAGGATGACAAAAAACATTCGGATAACGGAGAGGACAAGGAAACGAACAATCATGAGCAGCAGCCTGTATAATGAAGAAGCTTTGGAATGGATGGCGGAGGCGGAGCATGAAGGCGTCCGGATCGACAAATTCATAACGGACGGCATTGACGATTCATCCGTATCCCGCACACAGGTTCAGGAATGGATCAAATCGGGAGCGGTAGAGGTAGATGGAAAAGCCGTAAAGGCAAATTATAAAGTGGCTGAAGGAAACCGGATCGTACTGACGGTTCCGGAGCCCGAGGATGCGGCCATCCTTCCGGAGCCGATCCCGCTTGAGGTTATCTATGAAGATTCGGATCTGATCGTGGTTAATAAGCCGCGCGGTATGGTCGTTCATCCTGCTCCCGGGCACTCGTCGGGCACGCTGGTGAACGCCTTGATGCACCACTGCAAGGATTTATCGGGTATCAACGGCTTGATCCGTCCGGGCATCGTGCATCGGATCGATAAGGACACGACCGGTCTCCTTATGGCCGCCAAAAACGATCTTGCTCATTTGTCGCTGGCGGAGCAGCTAAAGGAGCATTCCGTGACGCGCAAATATATCGCTCTCGTTCACGGCAATCTCCAGCATGATCAGGGAACGATTGACGCGCCGATCGGCAGGGATGCGAACGACCGCAAGCTGTTCACTGTCACGGACCGCAACAGCAGGCATGCCGTCACCCATTTTCTCGTTCTCGAGCGGCTGAACGATTATTCCTTGGTCGAGCTGCAGCTGGAGACGGGCAGAACGCACCAGATTCGGGTGCATATGAAATATATCGGCCATCCGCTTGCTGGAGATCCGGTTTACGGCAGAAACAAAACCGTCGATTTGAAGGGACAAGCATTGCACGCGGCCGTTCTCGGGTTTACACATCCGAGAACGGGAGAGCGAATGCAGTTTGAAACGCCTTTGCCTGCCGATTTCGAACATGTTCTTGCAAGCCTCCGTTCAAGATAAGCGCATTTCCGCAAGTGTAAAAGTGCAAACTTTTCGCCACATTATTCATTATTTCGGGCATAGAAGTGCGTTATTCTAATCATTATAACGACTATTAATGATCAAATTAAGGATAGGTGACAAGACATGACATCCATTAATCAAAATTACATGGAGCTGCAGGGTAGCTATCTGTTCTCCGAAATCGCCAAACGCCGCACAAAGTTTATTCAGGAAAATCCGAACGCTGAAATTATCAGCCTGGGCATCGGCGACGTTACCCGCGGTTTGCCGGACGCCGTCCTGAATGCGATGCACAGTGCGGTTGACGAGCTGGCTTCGCCGGGTTCCTTCCGCGGCTACGGCCCGGAGCAAGGCTATGATTTTTTGATCAACGCCATTATTGAGAACGACTATAAAGCACGCGGCATCGAAATCGCTTCGAACGAAGTGTTCGTGAGCGACGGCTCCAAATGCGACGTAGGCAACATCCAGGAAATTTTCAGCGAGAACAGTATCGTTGCCGTTCAAGACCCTGTGTACCCGGTATACGTAGATACGAACGTGATGGCAGGACGCTCCGGCAAATACAATCAGGAAACGAAGCGCTACGACAACATCGCATACCTGGAGTGCACGGCCGAGAACAACTTCAAGCCAAGCCTTCCTGACCGCAAAGTGGATATCATTTACCTTTGCTACCCTAACAATCCGACCGGCATGACGCTGACGAAGGAAGAGCTTAAGGTATGGGTCGATTATGCAAAAGCGAACAACTGCATTATCCTGTTCGATTCCGCATATGAAGCGTTTATTCAGGAAGAAAATGTGCCGCACAGCATTTACGAAATCGAAGGCGCCCGCGAAGTTGCGATTGAATTCCGAAGCTTCTCGAAAACGGCCGGCTTTACAGGCGTCCGCTGCGCTTATACGGTCGTGCCTCGCGAGCTGAAAGGCTTCGACGCTTCCGGCAACGAAGTTCTGATCAACGACCTGTGGAACCGCCGCCACACAACGAAATTCAACGGCGTATCGTATGTAACGCAGCGCGGTGCAGCGGCTATTTATTCGCCGGAAGGCAAAGAACAGATCAAAACGCTCGTCGACTACTACATGACGAATGCGGCAATTATCCGCGACGGTCTGGCATCGCTCGGCCTTGAAGTGTTCGGCGGCGTAAATGCTCCGTATATTTGGCTGAAAACGCCTAAAGGCATGGATTCCTGGTCTTTCTTCGACAAGCTGCTTTCGGAAGCGAACATCGTCGGCACGCCTGGCGTAGGCTTCGGACAAAGCGGCCAAGGCTATTTCCGCTTGACGGCATTCGGCAGCCGCGAGAATACCGAGAAAGCCGTTGAACGCATCCGTAAGCTAAGCCTGTAGTTCCATCGCTATCCTTGCATAGCCGGCAGGAATTAAACCACACTAATTGCAAGCGAAAATATTCGTCTGCTCTTGACAAGTTATGTCGAACGTGGGATAATTCCTATGATAAACGGCAGTACCTTTAACTCAGTCCCGAGAGGCTGGCAAGGTAGCGTGAACAACAGGTCTATAGAAGAGAGGATTAGGACATCCTTTGCTGCGGCTTTCTGTGATGAGAGCCGTCACGATGCTCCTTGTCTTTTCGTGACTGATCACAAGCTCCTTGCGACACACGCAAGGAGCTTTTTTTGTCGCAACCTGGCAGACCGAAGGCTACGGAAGGAGTAAGCGGAAATGACGGAAGAAGAGCGTCTGGTCATTATGGATGAAACGGCGATTCGCCGTGCATTGACCCGGATTGCGCACGAGATCGTGGAGAAGAACAAAGGGATCGACAACTGCGTCATTCTGGGCATCCGCACGCGCGGCATTTATTTGGCCCGACGTGTCGCGGACCGGATCAGGGACATTGAAGGAAAGCCGGTTCCCGTAAGCGAGCTCGATATTACTCATTACCGGGATGACCGCAAAGAAGCTGAGGCGGCCGATATCGAGGTTGCGGCGGCTCTTGGCGAGACGGACGGCATTCCTTTCAATGTCAAGGATAAAAAAGTCATTCTGTTTGACGACGTGCTGTATACCGGACGTACGATCCGTGCGGCGATGGACGCCATCATGGACTGCGGGCGCCCGCAGAGCATTCAGCTTGCGGTGCTTGTAGACCGCGGACACCGTGAGCTGCCGATCAGGCCGGACTTCGTGGGGAAAAACGTTCCGACCTCCAAGCAGGAGGAAATTGAAGTCGCTCTGACCGACATAGACGGGGCAGACCAGGTTACGATTATTAATCAGAGGGGGCAGGCCGGATGACGATGACAAAGCTTAAGCAGCGGAGTTTGCTCGGTTTAAAGGATTTAAGCAAGGACGAGATCGAGTCGATTCTCGATCGTGCGGCATATTGGGAAAACCACCCTGTGAAGGTCCATAACGCGATGCAGGGCAAATTCGCGGCTAACATGTTTTTCGAGAACAGTACGAGAACGAGGTTTTCATTTGAGGTAGCGGAGAAACGCCTCGGTGCGGAGGTACTTAACTTCTCGGCAGCAGTCTCCAGCGTTCAGAAGGGCGAATCCATTTACGATACGGTCCGGACGCTGGAATCGATGGGAATCGACGTGGGGATTATCCGCTTGAAGCCGATCGGCGTGCTGGCGGAACTGGCGGAGAAAATCAAGGTGCCGCTTGTCAACGCCGGTGACGGCAACAACGAGCATCCGACACAAGCGCTGCTCGATCTTTATACGATGCGCAAGCATTTCGGCCAGTTGAAAGGACTGACGGTTACCATCGTCGGAGACGTCCTTCACAGCCGGGTCGCAAGGTCCAATTTGTGGGCGCTGCGGAAGTTTGGCGTAAACGTCAAGTTCTGCTCGCCGCCGAACATGCAGGCCGAGGAGCTGGACGCTCCTTACGTCTCGATGGAGGAAGCGTTGAAATCGGATGTGATTATGATGCTCCGCGTGCAGCTGGAGCGTCACGAGAGCGGCATGCTTAGCTCCGCCGAAAGCTACCGCGAGCATTACGGCCTTACCGTAGAACGCGCAAGCAAAATTGCCGGGCATGCGATCATTATGCATCCTGCGCCGATTAACCGGAACGTAGAGATTGACGATGATCTGGTCGAGCATCCGCAATCGCGCATTTTCACGCAAATGGAAAACGGGGTTCCAATCCGAATGGCCGTCATCGAACGGGCACTCAGCTAACATAAGCAATTTTGACCGAATAAATCCGGAGGGTGAACAAACAATGTCATTATGGATTATTAACGGTAACGTATGGAATGAAGCTTCTGGCAGTCTGGAGAAGAAGCATATCCTCATCGCAGAGGGCATGATCGAAGCGATTGTCGACGGCAGCTCCGCTCCGGACACCGGAAGCTCGGAAGTTATCGATGCGGGGGGCAAGCTCGTATCGGCAGGCTTCATCGATATGCACGTTCACTTGCGTGATCCGGGTTTTGAACATAAAGAAGACATCGCTACTGGCACAAGATCGGCGGCAAAGGGCGGTTTTACGACAATCGCTTGTATGCCGAATACGCGTCCGGTAACGGACACTGCCGAAACGGTACGATATATTAAGGACAAAGCCGCAAGCGCAGGCATCGTAAAGGTGCTGCCCTACGCGGCGATCACAAAAAACGAGCTCGGACGCGAGCTTACGGATTTCGCAGCTTTGAAGGAAGCTGGCGCGATCGGATTTACGGATGACGGAGTCGGCGTACAAAACGCGCAAATGATGAAAAATGCGATGGCGCTCGCCCATTCGATGGATATGCCGATTATCGCGCACTGCGAGGACGATTCGCTTGTGGAAGGGGCTTGGGCTTCCGAAGGAGAGTTTTCGCGGAAGCACGGCATTAAAGGAATTCCGAACGAGTCGGAAGCGATTCATGTCGGAAGGGACGTACTGCTGGCAGAAGCGACTGGCGTCCATTACCACGTCTGCCATGTGAGCACCGAGCAATCGGTTCGCCTGATCCGCCTCGCCAAGCAAATCGGCGTTCGCGTGACTGCGGAAGTATGCCCGCATCATCTGCTGCTATCGGATGAGGATATACCGGGTCTTGACGACGCTAATTGGAAAATGAACCCGCCGCTCCGTACGCCGCGCGACGTTCAAGCGGTAATCGAAGCGCTTGAGGACGGAACGATCGATATGGTGGTAACGGACCACGCGCCGCACAGCGCGGAAGAGAAAGCCCGCGGCGTACAGCTGGCACCGTTCGGTATCGTCGGCTTCGAGACGGCATTCCCGCTGCTCTACACGAAATTTGTACAAACCGGCAAGTGGACGCTCGGCTTCCTGCTTCAGCGTATGACGACGGATCCGGCGCGCGTATTCCGCCTGCAGGAAGGCCGCCTGGAGCAAGGGGCGCCTGCCGACATAACGATCGTAGATCTGGAAGGCGAGCGTACGGTGGATCCAAGCACCTTTGCATCGAAGAGCAACAATACGCCGTTCGGCGGCTGGAAGCTAAGCGGCTGGCCGGTTGCGACAATCGTAAACGGTAAAGTCGTCTGGTCGGAATAATACGATCCTTTCTAATAATGATAAACAATGAAATTTTAGGTTATACATTCAACACCTAAGGAGTGATACGGATGCAAGCAAGATTGTTGTTGGAAGACGGTACGCTGTTTACTGGCTTATCGTTCGGCGCGGAAGCGCAAATGATGGGCGAAGTCGTATTTAATACGGGGATTACGGGATATCAGGAGGTGCTGTCGGATCCGTCGTACTGCGGTCAAATCGTTACGATGACGTATCCGCTCATCGGCAACTATGGCATTACACGAGACGACTTTGAAGCTATCCGCCCATTCATCCATGGCTTTGCGGTCCGCCGCCACGAAGAGGTGCCAAGCAACTGGCGCGCGCAGTATTCGCTCGGACAGCTGCTAAAGGAATACGGCATTCCTGGAATCAGCGAGATCGACACACGCATGCTTACTCGCAAGCTTCGCCACTACGGCACGATGAAAGGCCTGATTACGACCGGCAACGAGAGAGTGGAAGAACTGGCAGAGCGCCTGAACATCTCGAAGCTGATGACCGACCAGGTCGCACGCACGTCGACGACGTCCGTATTCTCGAGTCCCGGTGAAGGCGAGCGCATCGTCCTGGTTGATTTCGGTGCGAAAAGCGGCATTTTGCGCGAGCTTACGAAGCGCGGCTGCGACGTCGTGGTCGTACCTCATAACACGACGGCCGACGAGATTCGCAAGCTGGCTCCGGACGGCATTCAGCTCTCGAACGGACCTGGGGATCCGAAGGATGTTCCATACGCAGTTAAAATGATTTCCGAACTTCTCGGCGAATATCCGATTTTCGGCATCTGCCTTGGACATCAGCTGTTTGCCTTGGCATGCGGCGCGGATACGACGAAGCTGAAGTTCGGCCACCGCGGCGGCAACCATCCGGTTAAAGAGCTGGCGACTAACCGCTGCTACATCACATCGCAAAACCATGGCTACACGGTCTTGGAAGAATCCGTGAACAACACGCAACTGTCCGTCACGCATATCAACAACAATGACCGTACTATTGAAGGTTTGAAGCATAATACATTCCCGGCTTTCTCGGTGCAGTATCACCCTGAAGCAGCTCCAGGACCGTTTGATTCGAGCTACCTGTTCGACGAGTTCCTTCAAATGATCCGTACACACAAGAAAAACAACCCGCAAAAGCGTCGTCAGGCCGTGTTGTCGGAGACGCTGAAAGGAGAGCTTCTGTATGCCCAAAAATAATGAACTCAAAAAAATTCTAGTGATCGGCTCCGGGCCGATCGTCATCGGACAAGCGGCTGAGTTCGACTATGCCGGCACGCAAGCCTGCCAGGCGCTCAAAGAAGAAGGCTACGAGGTTGTTCTGATCAACAGCAATCCTGCAACCATCATGACGGATACGAACATGGCCGATAAAGTTTACATCGAGCCGATTACACTGGAATTCGTATCCCAAATTATCCGCCAAGAGCGCCCGGACGGGCTTCTCCCTACGCTCGGCGGCCAGACCGGCCTGAACATGGCCGTTGAACTGGCTCGCGCCGGCGTTCTCGAGCGGGAGAATGTGAAGCTGCTCGGTACGCAGCTGACCGCGATCGAAAAAGCGGAAGACCGCGATTTGTTCCGCGACCTGATGCGCGAGCTGGAGCAGCCGGTTCCGGATAGCGACATCGTAACGACGGTGGAAGATGCGGTCAATTTCGCGAACAAGATCGGTTATCCGATTATTGTCCGCCCTGCCTATACGCTAGGCGGCACAGGCGGCGGCATTTGCGCGAACGAAGAAGAGCTTCGGGAAACCGTTGCTTCCGGCATCCGCTACAGCCCGATCAGCCAATGTTTGATCGAAAAATCGATCGCAGGCATGAAGGAAGTCGAGTACGAGGTTATGCGCGATGCGAACGACAACTGTATCGTCGTATGTAACATGGAAAACTTTGACCCGGTCGGCGTTCATACAGGTGACAGTATCGTTGTGGCGCCTAGCCAGACGCTGTCCGACCGCGAATACCAAATGCTGCGCTCCGCTTCGCTTAAAATCATTCGCGCTTTGAACATCGAAGGCGGCTGTAACGTACAGTTCGCACTCGATCCGCAAAGCTACCAATACTACGTGATCGAGGTTAACCCGCGCGTAAGCCGTTCCTCGGCGCTTGCTTCCAAAGCAACCGGCTACCCGATTGCTAAGATGGCGGCTAAAATTGCGATCGGCTATACGCTTGATGAGCTGGTCAATCCGGTAACGGGCCAAACTTACGCTTGCTTCGAGCCGACGCTTGACTACATCGTCTCCAAAATCCCGCGCTGGCCGTTCGATAAATTCGTAAACGCCAACCGCAAGCTGGGCACGCAAATGAAAGCGACCGGCGAGGTCATGGCTATCGGCCGTACGTTCGAGGAGTCGATTCACAAAGCGGTTCGCTCGTTGGAAATCGGCACGCACCGGATTCATTTGAAGGAAGCCTCGCAGCTTGAGGATTCCGTGCTGCGCAGCCGTCTGCAGAAGCCGGATGACGAGCGGATGTTCCTGGTTGGTGAAGCATTCCGCCGCGGCTACAAGCTGCAGGAAATTCAAGACATTACGAACATCGACTGGTGGTTCCTGGATAAGATTCAAGGCATCGTAGCATTCGAAAACCGTCTCCGCAGCGAGTCGACGCTGTCGCAGCAAACGTTGTACGAAGCAAAACGTAAGGGCTTCTCGGACCGTTCGATCGCCGAGCTTCGCCGCGAAGGCTTCCCGAACGGCAGCCACACGAACGAAGAGGAAGTACGCGCTCTTCGTCTGCAGCTGGGGCTGAAGCCGGTTTACAAAATGGTTGATACGTGCGCAGCCGAGTTTGAAGCTTCTACGCCGTACTACTACTCGACATACGAGACGGAAAATGAAGTTGTTGAAACAAATAAAGAAAAAGTGCTCGTGCTCGGTTCGGGTCCGATCCGGATCGGTCAAGGCATCGAGTTTGACTACTCGACCGTTCACGCGGTGTGGGCGATCCAAAATGCCGGCTATGAAGCGGTTATTATTAACAACAACCCGGAAACCGTATCGACGGACTTCAGCACATCCGACCGGCTGTACTTCGAGCCGCTGTTCTTCGAGGATGTAATGAACGTAATCGAGCAAGAGAAGCCGATCGGCGTTATCGTGCAATTCGGCGGCCAAACCGCGATTAACCTGGCTTCCCCGCTTGCCAAAGCAGGCGTGCGCATTCTCGGCTCCAGCCTGGAGAGCATCGATACGGCAGAAGACCGCAAAAAATTCGAAGCGCTGCTTCGCAGCTTGAATATTGCGCAGCCTGAAGGCAGCACGGTTACTTCGGTCGACGAAGCGGTTACGACGGCTCAAAAGCTTGGTTATCCGGTGCTTGTTCGTCCGTCCTACGTACTTGGCGGCCGCGCCATGGAAATCGTATACTCCGACGAGGAGCTGCTAAGCTACATGGAGGTAGCGGTAAAAATCAATCCGGAGCATCCGGTTCTGATCGACCGCTACATGATGGGTAAAGAAGCGGAAGTTGACGCGATTTGCGACGGCGAAACCGTTCTGATTCCAGGCATCATGGAACACGTGGAACGTGCTGGGGTTCACTCCGGCGACTCGATCGCGGTATATCCGCCTCAATCGCTGTCGGATGATATCAAACAGCAAATCATTGATATGACAATCAGCATTGCCAAAGCGCTGAACGTTGTCGGATTGGTAAATATCCAATTCGTCATCTATCAGGACAAGGCCTATGTCATCGAGGTTAACCCGCGTTCGTCCCGTACGGTGCCGTTCCTTAGCAAGGTAACGAACCTGCCTATGGCTAACCTGGCAACAAAAGCGATTCTCGGCACGAAGCTGGCCGATCTCGGCTATACGGACGGACTGTGGCCGGAGGATGAATATGTATCGGTGAAAGTGCCGGTGTTCTCCTTTGCGAAGCTGCGCCGCGTTGACCCGACGCTGACTCCGGAGATGAAATCGACGGGCGAGGTTATGGGCCGTGACGTGCAGTATGCAAAAGCCTTGTATAAAGGCCTGATCGGCGCAGGCATGAAAATTCCGACTTCGGGCGCGATTATTGCAACCGTTGCGGACAAAGATAAAGAGGAAGCAACGGAATTGCTGCGCGGCTTCTTCAATCTGGGCTACAAAATTATCGCAACCGGCGGTACGGCTAAGGTGCTTGAAGAAGCAGGCTTGATCGTGACGACCGTGAACAAGCTGAGCGAAGGTTCGCCTAACATTCTAGACCTCGTCCGTGAAGGACAGGCGCAGTTTGTCGTCAATACGCTGACGAAAGGCAAAACGCCTGAGCGCGACGGTTTCCGGATCCGCCGCGAAGCGGTTGAGAACGGAGTTGTCTGCATGACGTCGCTTGACACGGTCCGCGCATTGCTCGTGATGCTAGAAACGCTTAACTTCTCGTCCCGCTCGATGCCGGTGCTGCTTCAGAAATAAATAAGCAAACCGCAGTTTAAAAAAGTACGGCCAGCGTCAATCTCGCCGATGTGTACCGACCGGGCTCCCAGCCTGGCCGGATGCATCGCCGGAGGACGGGTGGCCGTTTATTATGCCGATCAACATAGAAAAGGGGAAATGTCGGATGAAGCTGACGATTGAGCAGGCAGCTGCGAAAATAATGGTTGCGCTGGACTACCCGGATGCAGCGGCAGCGGAGCGTTTAATCGCCGGGCTGCAGGGGATTCCTTGTTATATGAAGGTTGGCATGCAGCTGTTTTACGCAGCAGGCCCTTCCTTTGTGGAAAGCCTGAAGAAGCGCGGCTATTACGTTTTTCTCGATGTGAAAATGCACGATATCCCGAATACGGTTAAGGGCGGCGCGAATAGCGTGACCAGGCTGGGGGTCGACATGTTCAACGTGCATGCCGCCGGCGGAACCGCGATGATGGAAGCCGCTCTTGAAGGCGTGGATACGGCGCTTACCGGCAGCGGTCTTAGCAAGCCGGCTGTCATAGCCGTTACCCAATTGACGAGCACCAACCGGCAAACGTTAAACGAACAGATCGGAATTGCCGGAACGGTTGAAGAGGCGGTGCTCCGCTATGCCCAATTGACGAAGGCAGCCGGACTCGACGGAGTGGTTGCGTCCCCGTCCGAGGTTGAAGCGATTAAAGCGGCTTGCGGCTCCGCTTTCCGGACCGTAACCCCTGGCATAAGGCCGAAGGGCGCCGATGTGAACGACCAATCGCGCATCATGACCCCAGGCGAAGCATTGAAGCAAGGGACGGATTATATGGTAATCGGCCGTCCTATTACAGCCGCGGCCAATCCGCGCGCAGCGCTGGAATCTATTATCGAGGAGCTGATTTCCCATGAGTAAACTGACGGTAAATGAATTGCCGGTCAAAATTGCCCAAAGCCTGCTGGAGATCGAAGCCGTTGCGCTTCGTCCTAACGATCCGTTCACATGGACGTCGGGCATCAAATCCCCGATTTACTGCGATAACCGTTTGACGATGACCTATCCGGAAATCCGCGATCTCGTCGCGGAGGGTTTTGCCTCCATAATCCGTGAGCAATACCCGGATGCCGAGGTTATTGCCGGGACATCGACCGCCGGCATTCCGCATGCCGCTTGGGTAGCGCAAAAGCTGAACCTGCCGATGGCTTACATTCGCGACAAGGCGAAGGGGCACGGCAAGCAAAACCAAATCGAGGGCCGCGTGCTTCCCGGACAAAAGGTAGTTGTTATCGAGGACCTGATCTCGACCGGCGGCAGCTCGCTGAAGGCGGCGCTTGCGGTACGCGAGGCCGGTGCCGAGGTGGCTGCCGTGCTTGCAATCTTCACGTACGAATTCGACTCGGCCGCCGCTGCGTTCGCTTCGGAGCAGGTGCCGCTTACGACATTGTCGAATTACAGCGCGCTTATCCAAACTGCGGTTCAAATGGGGAAAGTGGCGGAGTCGGATGTAGCCGCTCTGCAGTCCTGGAGAAACGATCCGCAATCGTTCGGCAAATAATATAAACTTCTAAAAGACGTGTTCGCCTGAGAAGGGCGGCACGTCTTTTTTATATGTAAGCCAGTGGTTCATGAACAATTTTTTAGTCGTTATTTTGCACCTGCGGCAGGTATAAAAAAGTTGTTTCCCGTTCGTAACTTTTTAAACCCATGCTTCGTCTATCATGTAGATGAGAATTATGAAAGAGTTCGAAAGGGGGATTGAGGGGGGATGGCCTTTCAACAGGAAACCGGGCCTATTGACGATACCGAACAACAGCTGACGTCTCAGCTTCAGCCCTCTGAAGGAAATCGCAATCTGCTGGCTGTAAATGGCGTAGAGCGCATCTTCCAGACGGGCGGAACGCAGCTGCATGTATTAAAAGGGATTCAGATGGAGCTTCAAGAGAGACAGCTGGTTATGCTCAGGGGACGATCGGGCTCGGGCAAAACGACGCTTCTTAACTGCTTGGGAGGCCTTGATACGCCTAGCAAAGGCGAGATTATTTTTAACGGACTGCCTTTCCATCAAATGAGTGACGACGAGCGGACGCTGATCCGGCGGAAGGATATGGGATTTATATTTCAAGCATTTGCATTGATGCCGCTGCTTTCCGCTTGGGAGAACGTAGAGTTATCCCTTCGAATGGCGGGAACGGCCCGCTCGTTATGGAAGGAGCGTGTCGCTCACTGCCTGGAGCTGGTAGGGCTTGAGAAGAGGATGCACCATCGGCCCTTTGAGCTGTCCGGGGGCGAGCAGCAGCGTGTCGCTATCGCAAAGGCGATCGCCCATAAGCCGATGCTGCTGCTGGCTGACGAACCGACGGCAGAGCTGGATACGGCTATGTCCGCGCAAATAATGGCAGTCTTTCAAAACATTATCCGCACCGAACAAGTCACAATCTGTATGACTACACATGATCCTACGATTTTGGAGGTTGCCGACCATGTCTATGAAATGGTGGACGGGAAATTTATTTAAACGGTCGATGATCGCCATGCTGAGCGCAACGGTCGTACTCACCAGCGGCTGCTCGCTGCTCCCGGCCGAACAGGAAGAGGAAGTGCTGCCGGAAATCAATCCGCCGCAAATCTCCAAGAAACCCGAGTATGAGGTGACGACCGCTACGCTGGAGACGAAGGTGCAGGTCATCGGCAAGCTGATCTCGATGAAAGAGGAAACGATGTTTTTCACCCTTGACGGCAAGCATTTGAAAGAGTTGTACGTAAAGGCGGGGGACACCGTCAAAGCCGGGCAGATCATCGGCGAGCTCGACGTAGACGAGAATGTCAAGGCGCTGCGGCTGGAACGGCTGGCGTTCAAGAAGGAAGAGATCGCGATGAAAGAAACGCTTCGTGCCCGGGACGAGATGGATCCGATCGAATTCGAAGAGAAATCGATCGCGTTCGAGGAACGCAGGCAGAAGCTTGCCGACATGGAAGAGGAGATCGGCAAAGCCGAGCTGACCGCGCCGTTCGGCGGAACGATCGTCTCGCTTAATGTACAGAAGGGCGACCTGATCAAAGCTTATGATCCAATCGCGATCGTCGCGGATACGAGCCAATTCGTGCCGGCGGCAAAGCTTAGCAAGACGGAGCTCGAGAAGATAGCCGTCGGCATGGAGGTTGTCGTCAATCTGAACAGCGCGGGTACCTTCAACGGAAAGGTGAAGCAGCTTCCGATTAAGGCGGACGAACAAAATAACGGCGGCGGGAACGGTGAACAGCCGGGAGGAACGAAGCCCGAACGGCCGGAGGATTTTATGATCGTCGAGCTGAAGGATTTGCCCAAGGATTTGCACCGCGGTACGCCGCTTTCGCTGAATATTATTACGAAACGGACGAAGGATGCCATTGTCATTCCGCCTTCAACCTTACGCAACATCGGCTCGCGCACCTACGTTCAGGTGATTGATGAGAACGGGAAGCGCGAAGTGGACGTTGAAGTCGGCCAGCAGACCTCGACACAGGTGGAAATCCTGCAGGGGCTGAAGCCGGGGCAGAAAGTCGTAGGTAAATAGCCTATGGGAATTCCATTGTTTCGTTTCTTATTCCGCAAAATGTGGAATACGCGGTGGCTGACGCTCAGCACGCTTGCGGGCTTGACGCTGGCGGTCGCTTTCGCAACCAGCATTCCGATGTATGCCGACGGAGCCTTGAAGAGAGTAGTGGCCGACTCGCTGCAGCAGAAAAGCACCGGGCTGCCGGCAGGCTCCTTGCTCATGAGGTACCAAACACCAGCGGGAGGAAAAACGGATGTCGCGGCTTTAAACGGGCTCGAGCAGTATATCAAGGAAGGAATCCCGAAGGATATCGGTTTTCCCTTCGATACGTACGTTCGCAGCTATTCTATCCGAAGCGCCGAGGTTGTACCTGAGGATCCGTCGAAAATCGATGCCGGCCGCACACGGCAAATGACGCTGATGTCCATGACCGGGCTGGAGGAGAATACCGAGCTTGCGCAGGGCAGATGGTTCGTTAATGCCGAAGGGGACGGCGAGCTTCTGGAAGCGGTCATGTTCGAAGAAGCGATGTACCGTAATGACATACATATCGGCGACGTTTTCGAATATCCGATATACGGCGGGCTTGATCTTACGTTAAGAGTCAAAATCGTCGGAGCCGTAACGCCGCTCAGCGATACGAGCGCTTACTGGTATCAAGGCATGGAAGGGCTGCTGAACACGTTTCAGGTGAGCGAAGAAGCGTTCGGCAAAGCCTTGCTTGGGAAGAAAGGCATACCGCTGCACAATGCCGGCTGGTATTATGCTTTCGACTTATCGGACATTCAAACGAGCCAATTGACGCCGCTGGGCAGGACGTTGGAGCGCCTTAATATTGAGCTTTATCAGCGCTTGAAGGACACTCGCGTGGAAATTTCGTTTGCGACTACGCTTGCGGAATTCAAAAAGCAAAGCCTGCAGCTGCAGACGCTGCTGTTCACGCTGGCTGCCCCTATGCTCGCGATGGTGTTTTACTTTATCGCCATGAATGCGAGACAGTCGCTCGACAAGCAGCGCAGCGATATCGCGGTGCTGCGAAGCAGAGGCGCCGGTACGCGGCAAATTATTTGGATGTATTTGCTGGAAGGGCTTATTCTTGGCGGCGCAGCTTTGGCGATCGGCCCGTTTCTCGGCTGGTTTATGGCGAAGAGCATCGGCTCCGCCGACGGCTTCCTTTCATTTGTCAACCGGAAATCGATACCGGTAGGCTTTTCGACGGAAGCGATGATTGCGGGCGGCGCGGCGGTATTGCTTGCCGTGCTGGCAACCGTCATACCGGCCGTCATATATGCCAGATCGTCGATTGTCAGCTATAAGCAGGAGCTTGCGCGGTCTGACAAAAAGCCGAATTGGCAGCGCTGGTATTTGGACGTTCTGCTGCTGGGCGTGTCCGGCTATGGCTGGTATTTGTTTAACGAGCGGCAAATGCTCACCTTCAAGACAGGCATGACGACCGATCAGCTTAACGTCCAGCCGTTCCTGTTTTTTGTGCCCGCATTAGCGATCTTTGCGCTTGGCCTGTTTTTCCTGCGGCTGTTTCCGTGGTTTCTCCGGCTGTTTAACTGGCTCGGCCGCAAGTTTTTGCCAGTGCCGATTTATTTGACGCTGACCCAGTTGTCTAGATCGTCGAAGGGCTATTATCCGCTTATGATTTTGCTGGTACTGACGCTGGGACTCGGCATTTATAACGCTTCGGCCGCAAGAACAATCGATCTGAACTCCACCGAACGGGTTCTATATAAATTCGGAACCGACGTGACGATTCAGACGGTATGGGAAGGAACTGCGGAAGTCGTGACGACGCCGGGAGGCGGAGGAACAGGCGGCGGCCAGGGCGGAGGCGGCGGTGAAGGTGGCGGAGGCAACGGCTCGGGCGGCGGTGGCGGCGGTACGGGCGGCGGCGAAGGCGGCCAGACGGTGCCGACGCGAATATTGTACAACGAGCCGCCGTTCGAGCTGTTCAGATCGCTGGAAGGAGTCGAAGCGGCCGCCCGTGTCCTGCAAACGAAGGGCAATGTCGTCGTCTCGGGCAAATCGATTGGCCAGGGTACGGTAATGGGCATCGACAATGTCGACTTTTCCAAAGTTGCCTGGTTCAGGGAAGATTTATATCCTGTCCATCCCTTTTATTATTTGAATAATTTGGGATATGCCGAGCATGCCGCAGTTATCCCTTCGAAGGTGGCGGAGAAAAACCAGCTTAAGCTTGGCGACAGCATTTCGGTAGGCTTCTCCGAAGGCATGCTCGAATTCACGATCGTCGGCATTTTGCCTTACTGGCCGACACAATACCCGGATAAAGCGCCGTTTATTATTGCGAACCTGGACTACATTTACGATCAGCTTCCGCTCATGCCGTATGAGGTATGGCTGAAGATGATGCCGGACGCGAAGGTGGCTCCAATCGTGAATGAGCTTCAGAAGGCCGGTATCGAGCTCGCGTCCGTTACCGATGTGAGGAACGAACTGATCGTGCAGGCCAAACATCCGACACGCGGCGGCGTTTTCGGTATTTTAAGCTTAGGCTTCCTGGTATCGGTGATCATTACGCTTGCCGGCTATATCCTGTTCTGGTTTTTTAATCTTTCCGGACGCGTCGTCCAATTCGGCGTCTTGCGCGCGATGGGCCTATCCCGCAAACAGCTGACCGGAATGCTGCTGCTGGAGCAGCTGTTTACGGCAGGGCTTGCGATCGGGCTCGGCATTTTGATCGGCAAAGCGGTAAGTCTGCTCTTCCTTCCGTTTCTTCAGACAACGGAGAACGTGGCGGAGACGGTGCCGCCTTTCCGGGTCGTGTTCGAGGCAAGCGATACGAACCAGCTGTTCTACGTTGTCGGATTTATGATGCTGATTGGGGCGGTGCTGCTGTACCTGCATATCCGCAGGCTAAGGGTGCACCAAGCGGTCAAGATGGGAGAAGAGCGATGACGGCGATGATTGATTGCGAAGGGCTAGTGAAAATATACAAAACCGACGATCTCGAGGTCGTCGCGCTTCAAGGGCTGAACTTGAAGGTCGAAGAGGGCGAGATGATGGCCATTATCGGCAACAGCGGAAGCGGCAAATCAACGCTGCTGAATACGCTGGGCGGACTCGACCGGCCTTCGGCCGGCCAGGTGAAGGTAGGCCCATGGGACCTGCTCAAAATAACCGAAGAGGAGCTGGTGCGTTACAAACGCGAAACGGTAGGCTTTATTTGGCAAAATAACGCCCGAAACCTGCTGCCGTATTTATCAGCACTCGAAAACGTAGAAATGCCGATGATGCTGTCAGGGAAGGTAGATAGGACATACGCCAAGCAGCTGCTGGAGTGGGTCGGCCTTGAGGACCGCATGCACAACAAGCTGTATCAGCTTTCGGGCGGGGAGCAGCAGCGCGTGGCGATTGCGATTTCGTTGTCGAACCGGCCGATGCTGCTTCTTGCCGACGAGCCTACCGGCTCCGTAGACACGGCCACTTCGGATCTGATTATGAGCATCTTCCGCCGACTTAACCGGGAAATCGGTATCACGATCGTCATCGTTACGCATGACCTGACACTGGCCGGCAAGGTTGACCGGGTTGTGGCAATCCGGGATGGTTTGACGAGCACTGAATTTATTAAACGAAATCCGAATATGATTCCAGATGGAGGTGAGGCGGTGCTTCCGGCGGCGGCAGGTTTACAGGCGGTGCATGAAGCCTTTGTAGTCGTCGATCGCGCCGGACGTTTGCAAGTGCCCAAGGAATATTTGTCGGCTCTTAACATTAAAGACAAAGCGACGATGGAGTTTGACGGGGAGCGGATTATTATTACTTCGCCAAAATCAATGGGGGGTTAGTGAGATGAACAGTTCACGAGGATTACGAAAATTTACGATGGTTGGACTTTCGCTTACGCTGATGGGCGGCTTGCTGGCCGCATGCAGCGGCGGTTCCAGCGAATCGGAGGAAACCAGGGTTTTGCGGATCGGATTTGTTTCCGGGTCCGCCGATATGGAATCCTACTACCGGCAGCAATATACCGATACGTATGAGATGATGCATCAAAATATCGAATTTGAAATCGTAAACGCGATCAACTATGACGACCAGCGGTACGATCAGCCGGAGCCGGGCAAGCCGGTCCAGCAGCCTGATCCTTACGAGAAGCTGAAGGAAATGCTTACCGGACAAAATCCGGTTGACGTGCTTGTTTTTGATTACAATCAGCTGCGGCGGCTGACCCAGGATAACTTGCTCAAGCAGCTGGATCCGCTCATCACTCAGGATAAATTTGATCTGAGCGATTACGTTCCAACGGTCATTGACGGCATCAAATCGGCAGGCGACGGCAATTTATTCGCATTGACGCCGACGTTCGGCTCCTCCGCACTTTTCTATAATAAAAAAATATTTGCCGACAAAGGCATCTCCCCGCCAACGGACAAAATGGAATGGCAGGACGTGTTCAATCTGGCGCGCCAAGTTACCGGCGGCGAAGGCGAAGACCGCACGTTCGGCTTCTCGTTCAACCGATGGAGCTATGACGGCTACAGCGACGTCCAAAACTACAGCTCGGCGCTGCAGCTGAAAATGTGGGATGACAAAGGCGAGAAAATGCTCGTGAACAGCGACCAATGGAAAGAGGTATGGAGCACTGTTGCCTCTCTGCATAAAGATGAGATTGTGCCGACTCAAAAATATATTCAGACCCTGAATGAGAAGATGGCTTCCGAAGGCGGTGCCGGCGATCCTTTCTACGGAGATATGTTCATTAAAGGCAAAGTGGCGATGACGATCGGCGAATACGGCTATATTAACGAATTGAAGCGGGCTGCCGATAACGCTTCGAAGATCAAAGATTTTGTACCGGTCGATTGGGATGTCGTCACGGTTCCGGTGAACCCGAACGATCCGGAAACGGGCGGCAGCATCTACCTGAGCCAGCTGATGGGCATTAACGCCAAAGCGCAAAACGACAAGGATGCTTGGGATTTCATTAAATTTACGAATAGCAAGGAATGGGCGAAGCTTAAATCCAGAAGCATGTACGAAATGGTCGCCCGCAAGGAGTTTTTGAAGCCGATCGGCGGCTTGCAGTATAATATGGACGCGTTCACGACGCTTAAGCCGCTTACTCCTTCCAGTGTGGACAACGAAAAGATTTATCGTGAAAAGCCGGGCATCTACGAAGCGCAGAATCCCGCTTACCAGCTCTTCCAGGAGGTGCTGGAAGGCAAGAAGGAAGCCGGCGAAGCGCTCGCCGAATGGGAAACGCAAGGCAACGCCGTTCTGGAAAAGCTGAAAACGAATCCGAACGGAGAAATGGGCGGCGGTGTAGGCATACCGAGGCCGCTTTGATGATGTAGAATAAAAAAACCTGCAGGTATCCGCAAAGATGCCTGCAGGTTTTTTGACGTCGTGGCAAGCGTTAACCTCTCAGCAGGAAGGTCTGATGAGTCGTCCAAGAGCCGTTCTCCACTTGATACAGCAAATGAATCCGATCCACCTTTGTCACGATGTCAAACGCTTGCATACGCAAATTTCCATATTGGTCGTGAAGCTCGTCTGCGGACATCTGCTGCCCGATCGTCAAATGCGGCGTGAATACATAGGTCGGGTTTACCACCGTAAGCGGGCCGCTGCAAATGCTTTCGTGGAGCTTCTGCACGGGTGCCGCGTCCTCGAGAGCCAAATAGAGGACATGATTGACGGGGTAGAAGGAGGAAACCCGGTTGTAGCGGATCGCGAACGGAGCGAGCCCCATTGTCACCTGCTCCAAATGCCCGATGGCGAGCTGCAGCCGGGCATCGGACCATTCTTCCGCTTCCCGGATTGTCATATGTGCTGGTATCAAGCAGTAATGCGGATCATGGCGCTTGCGCCAGCTGTTGGCAAGGTCCTGCACATGCTTCTCCGGGAAAACGGCTATTCCGAATAACATAAATATCAGCTCCTTCATATGGCCTAACTTGAGTATACCCGATTTTCGGCAATAATAAGAAGCGCATCCAAATACGCTTGTAATATCCGAAATTGGGGTATTCTAAGCGTTACAAGCGGATAGGCATCTTAGAAAGCACAACAGGGGGGATTCGAATGAAATGGGTGTACTGGGTCAGACTGTACGAAACGAAATTTCAGGCTGGGTGCCTGGTCAGAAGGATGGAAAACGATTGGTGGGTTTACGGCTACGATTGCCCGCGGGAGGTAGAAGTGTTTCGTTCGAAGAAAGGGCGGTACGGTGTGCGGTATCTCCCGTAATAAAGGTTAAAATAATATTAGAATTTTTTGCTTGACTTAATTCGTGAGAGTATAGTATATTATTTTATGTCGCCATTTCAAGAAGGTTTTGAAGACAAATGGTAATCGTCGCGGGGTGGAGCAGCCCGGTAGCTCGTCGGGCTCATAACCCGAAGGCCGCAGGTTCAAATCCTGCCCCCGCAACCAACCTTTCGAAGATAACGTTAAATGAGACGTTTTCTAAGGGCCCTTAGCTCAGTTGGTTAGAGCGGTCGGCTCATAACCGATTGGTCGGGGGTTCAAGTCCCTCAGGGCCCACCATTTGCAAGACTTTCCCAACATGCCGGGGTGGCGGAACTGGCAGACGCACAGGACTTAAAATCCTGCGGTGGGTGACCACCGTACGGGTTCGATTCCCGTCCTCGGCATACTTCGAAAACCTTGAGACTTACAACGGTTTTCACGTAATACATAACTCTAGAAGAAACTCCTTTCACAGTCTGGATTACCGGATCTGAGAAAGGAGTTTCTTTGTTGAGGTAAGGCGGTATATTTAAAATTTGGAACAGCCGATTGACGAATATAAAGCGGTGCTGAAGCGCACGATAATTATGGTTAAATCGGAGCTAAAACATATTGGGATCGGAGGTTTGCTCGATGTTAAATCGCAATTTGCAGCAGATCGCTGCTAACGTACAAGAAAACCATAAGCTCCTCGAGGCGCAGCAAGAGGTGCAGAAAGCCCATCAGCTGCTGCAGATCGAAAAACAAGAGTTACTGGGAGCGGAGCAGCAGCTGCAAACGGATATCCAGCACGTGCTGCAGGACCAGCAGCAGGTCAGGAAAGAGCAGCAGGACGTTCAGCTCGCGCAGCAAAAGCTGCAGCAGGCGCAAGCGAACGCATTGACCTATCAGAACAATCCCCTTCAGTAATCAGTTAACTATAAGGACTTAACCGGGCCTTCGGATGACTCCGCAGGCTCTTTGTTTGCATTATTTTCGTAACCCTAGTAAAATGAAGTCGCTTTAGTTTACGATAAAACGACTTTAATAGTTTTAAAGGAGCTTCAGATGCTGACGATAACGTTGACCAATGACTGGTCCAAGCGCCTGGAGCCGGAGCTGTCGGCGCCCTACATGCTGAAGCTTCGCTCCGTGCTGGAACAGAAATACCGTTCGGAAACGGTTTATCCTTGCAAGGAGGATCTATTTAACGCCCTGAATTATACTTCTTATGATCAAACGAAGGTTGTCATCCTGGGCCAGGATCCTTATCACGGACCGAAGCAGGCGCATGGCCTCAGCTTTTCCGTTCAACCGGGAATCAAGCCGCCGCCGTCATTAAAGAATATATACAAGGAGCTTCGTGAAGATATTGGATGTCCGGTACCGGAGCATGGCTGCTTGGAGCATTGGGCGAAGCAGGGGGTGCTGCTGCTGAATACCGTGCTGACCGTCGAGGAAGGACAGCCGGGGTCTCATCAAGGCTTAGGCTGGGAGCGTCTGACGGATGCGATAATCGGGGCGCTAAACGATCGGGAGCGTCCGGTTGTTTTTATTCTATGGGGAAAACATGCCGAGCAGAAGGCATCAGTGATTGATTCTAACAAGCATCATATCATGATCTCGCCTCATCCCAGCCCGTTTGCGGCCCGTAAAGGCTTTTTTGGAAGCAAACCATTCTCAAGGACGAATGCCTTTCTGGACAGCATAGGGAGCGGGCCGATTGACTGGTGCTTGCCTGTATCGCCATCATCCGATCGATTATAAAAAAAGGCTTCTCCCCGGTTGGTTGTTAGACCGCAGCTGGGGAGAAACCTTTATTTTTTATTCGGCAGAAACGCCGGTTCCGACGGAAGCATCGCTGGAGCCAGATTGTGCAGCGAGCACGGCTTTATAAGCGGAATCCACATAAGCGGTCGCTTTCACTTCCGTAATGACTTGCGGATACATACGATCCGGGTCGGGAAGCACCGTCTCGACATGGATGACCGCTTGATTCCCTTCAAAGCTGATGGAGGCGATACGGATCCCGTATCCCGGGTGAGGCACCTGCGCGCTGACGGTTACTTTGTTCACTTCAGCATTAACGGGAGTAACGTTAAGCTTCAGATCGAATACCGGCTGCTCCGGCTGAGGCGTAACAGGCTCCGTCTCTTTGACGAACTGAATTGCGTTATAGATCCAGCCTGCAGCCGTGCTCCGGGTTACCGCTTTTTTCGGATAAAACTTGCCTGAGCTGTCCAGCTCCGCGATTTTGCTGATCAGCAGCTTCTGAATGCTGTCCATGTAGTCGCTGTTCACTTCATCCTGATCTTTAATTTCTATGAACAGCTCGATGAATGCATAGTCGCCCTTCGTCAAAATCGCTTGAAAGAGGGAATGGCCGAATTGTTCGCGAGTCATGATGTCGTTCGCTTTAATCGTCTTCGGCAGGCCGAGGCCGTAGAAGCCGGCAACGATGAAAGCATCCGAATACCACGCATCGTCTTTGACATTCGGGAAGTAATCGGTCGCTTTCGGCGCTTTAATAAATCTTACATGGTCCAGATTAAGCTCGAGGCCTTTCACGATCAAGGACACGCCTTCGGCGTACGTCAGCTTGCCCTTCGGATTGTACTTGCCGTCATGCGGATTGCCCTTAAGTATGCCGAGCTTTTTGAGCTCTTCAATCTTTTGTCCGTTCACATCATTTTTTACGTCTGAAAACGCCAATACGGTTTGTCCGAGCGTAAACAGCATCATCGCCACCAAAGCCAGTATGATAACGGATTTCTTCTTCATACTCAAATCACCTCTTCTGTAATTTGCTGCAGCACTTTATTTGACGAACCTCTAAACCAAATAGTTGCAGCAAAGTTTACGCGGCAAATCATTTTCTTTAAAAAAAATTCAGAGAAAGTGTTGACGAATGCTCAGGTTCCTGATATATTAATACTTGTCGCTAGTAACTAACATGATCTGGTAGCTCAGCTGGGAGAGCACTATCTTGACAGGGTAGGGGTCACAGGTTCGAACCCTGTCCAGATCACCATAATACAAACGACCTGAACCCTTGTACAACAAGGGTTCTTTTGTTTTATTAACATAGAAAGCAGGAGAGCCGAACATGACCTTTTCTAACGAAACCTTTAACCGATTTGCCGAAGAAATAAATAAGCTAAAGGACAAGCCTGGTTTGATCCATCTGCAGAACGATGTGGATTATAAGCTTGTCGTCAGCCGGTTTACGGGCTTTGAAGTAACGGAATATTATGACGACGAGACGGATCCGATGATCTTCAGCATTTCTTTTATTAATGAGTCCGGCAGGGAGGATGCGATCGAGGTTTGGGACAGCGCCGTCCTGGAGCTTGACTTTTCGCTGCCCGAGGTGCAGGAGGAATGGGTGCCGGCAGGACTCCAGTTTTGTTTTGCCGCGTTAAAGGATGAGAGCAATGCGATCGAATTTTATGTGTTTAAATAAATTCATATTATTTGTTGGCCGTTAATAAGGCATAATCGTTCAAGAGGGAGTCGAGCTTCTGGCTGATAGCAACGACTGCAAGATCGGTAAAGCTGTTGCATCCGTTCATCACTCGGACCATCTCGGCTCTGACCTCTTCAATTTGCTGCTTCAGGCTGCGGCTGCAGGTTTGCATCTTTAATCCCTCCGATGAATTGATACTTTCATTTAAGAATATGCTTCGGGTGTTAGATTAGTTTCAAGCATCCATTAGTTTTGTGTTAGCTTTCGGCTGCTTGTGAATTACTACACGTATTTCAAGCCAATGAAACATCATTAGGACAGATGACCCCAGGCTCGTTCAGCGCCTGGGGTTTGTCCGTTATGCCCTGATATCGATATGCTGTCCTAAATGGCGGGCGGCGCCCCTACCTCCATTATCGGCAGAAGGCGTCAGGAAGTTAACAGGCCGCCTAAGATTCGTGCGGAATGTCACATTTATTGCGGATGAAATGAATCTGATTACGCAGCCGGTTTAATTGCTGCTGCTCCTGTTCGGAGAGGCTTCCTTGCGCCGCGGCTTCGAGCTGGGTTAATTCCTGCAGCAGACTGGGCAAATCCGTAGAAGCATTCGCACAATTATAATCGCTCTCAATGTTGTTCAGCATCATATTCCTCCTGATGGTTAAGTTGTGCTTGGAATGGCATCCATTAGTTTGAACTTTAAGCCTGTGGATATTCATTTTTTTGAACAAATATTAGCGTTGCATTCCCTTTCCAAACTACGTACGGAGGGGGAGTCGCAAAAATTAATTTACGATACCCTTTAATCGAACATATGTTTCTGTTATAATGGTAGTAAATATTGGGAGGTGATTCCTTGTGGAAGTGGTCAAAACATTAGAATATAAAATTAAAAATCACAGTAAAATTTTCGGTAAAACTATCGAAATTTTTAACGAAGCACTTAGTTTTATAATTAATGTCATTGACCAAGAATTCGATTCTATTGGTCATTTATCAATGAAATCGTTGGTGCCAGCAGTGGAATCATTCATTCATTTTACAAAGACGAACACCAACCCAAAATATAAAAATGATTGTTTTACAAATACCCATCGTACCTTCGTAGAAGTACAATCGCTGAAGCTTTTGGTATTGTAAAAAGGTATCGTTCCAATCTACAAAATTGGAAAAATGAAAAAGAGATTGCTTTTTCTCAAGGTCTGCTCTTCAAGAAAAAAGCACCCTCGTTGCGCTCTTGCTTTCGACGGTAGCGGCGAAATTGTTCGCAGTGATCGCAAGGACCTTTGCACGTTCACAACCGGAAAAAAGGATCATGCCGACCTAAACGCCTCGTATAATATTGGCACTCGTTATTTCATACGAGAAATACAAAAATCCACTTCTGAAAAGAAATGGTTGTTTCTTCAGGCAAAAGCTCCTGAATTGGCAAAAAGGACTCAATTAACATTGTCTTCATTAATTAGTCTACAAAAGGCGCAGGAATCTGTTTCACAGGTTCCACAGCTCGTGTAGTACCATATTTAAGATAATGGAAGCTCCATCTATAGCGCGTTAGCGTTTAGGTGGTGGAGAGGTTCACAACGAATACTAAACACAAGATTCCTTGCATAGTTATACGGTAAAACGTTCAGGAGGCGGTTTCCGTGGCTGTGCAGTTTGCATTTTTCCTTGTTTGGTTATTAGGAATGTTTGGGATTATCGGGATTGTTGTCGGTTCGGTTGCGAGGTTCGTGAAATACGATACGCAGGCCTATGACGAGCGGTTCGTATGGGGCAAGAAGCTCGAATCCCTGATGGATAAACGCAAATAGACCAAAAATCCGGTTGACGCCGCCAGCTGACGCGGTACACCGGATTTTTTTTGCGGGAATGGGCATCATAAGCGCTGAGAAACATAGCTTTTGAATGAAAGGAGCCATTTCCATGGACGTTCAAAACGGAGGACAAGCAAGCAGGGACCGGATCGTAGCGGTGCAAAAAAACGGGGACGGCGATTTAACGGCATTCAAAACCGAGCAAGGGCGCGTCCTTGATTACGCAACGGCGCTTCAGGAGGTACAAGCCGGGCAGATCGCCGGCGTGAACGCTTTTAAAGGCAGAGACGGCGAGCTGCATATTCGCGGGGACGCCGACGGAGATCCGACAAACAATTTGGACAATCTGCCTCTATTTTGAGGCTTGTTCAATCTGACACAACAAATTAGAGCGTCCCGGTATAGGGGCGCTCTTATTTTTGTAATCCGCTATACTTGATACGATTCATGCTGCCTGACGATGCGCATGAAGCCCGTTTTGCCTTCGTATTGTTCGATAGCATCGCCGTAATGCATAAGCCAGGTTTTCTTTTGAACGGCCTCCGGGAGCGTCATAAGCTCTTCCAGCGTGGCATGAACCACACCAGGAGTCTCAAGCTGGCAGTCGTGGTAGATGGTGCTGATGCCTTGGTCGACTAGCTCCTGCAGCAAGCGGCCGTCGAAGCACATATCGGCCGAATAAAAGAAGCGCCGGTTAAAAATGAAGGAATAGCTCGGCTTGTCAGGAATGTGCTTTGTTTGAATAAGCTTCACCTGCAGGCCGGGGGCTAGCTCGACTTCTTTGTCCGCTTCAAGCGGACGAACGTCGAAAAAGTGCTCAAGCCTGTTCAAAGGACCTTGGGAAAGACCGCCTTTGAGAGTATGCTCCCATAGAGGCCCGGTCAACTTTTCCGCAATATAAAGCACGGGCTTCCGGTTATACTTAAACATCATCTGAAAGGCCAATTCCTCTAATCCGCCTACGTGGTCCCCATGAATATGGCTGATCAGCACTGCGTCCAGCTCGGAGAAGGACAAGCCCATTTGATGCAAAGCCTTCGGCAGAGTGATGCCGCAGTCAATCAGCAAACGAAAGCCGTCAGTTTCCAGCAAGGCGTTATTGTTATCGTATTTCTTCGCAAAAGCGCTTCCTGTTCCGATCATCCGGATTTGCATAACGCTACCTCCTTTTGTTTCCATTCTAACTGTACCAAATATCGAGTCTTCCTGACAATTGCAGATCAATTCCGCCTTCTCCTACATACAATGCAGTAGTCTATATTGGAGGAGATCAGGGCATGGTCAAAGGAAAAGGGAAATCGGCGAAAAAAAAGAAAGCAGTGACCGACCGCAGGCAGGCACACTATAAGCTTGTTCTGTCGGATACATGCGCAGTATGTAAAACGCCCTGCACTCGGGGAATGAGTTATCTGGCACGGATGAGACAGCCCGGTGCGATCGGCAAAGGCGTTCCATGCGTACTGACCAGAACGTTCGGGTAATACCCGTATATTTCCCAGGCAAGCGCAGCTTTCACCACGTTTTGACAACCTCGCTCGAAGTCTTGTGCCGCAAAAAAGTTTCCGCATTAGCGCAACTTTGCGAGGATCGGTGAGTATAACCATACATCCAGGCAATTTTGATGGAGGTTTACAGCCATGAAATTCAAAAAAGTTGCAGTACTGCTGCTGGTGCTTTCTCTATGGAGCGGCACGATGATGTTCGCCGATGCGGCCTCACAGCGGGTGCGTGTCATTATTAACGGAATCGATCAGGATGACGGAGGACTCATCGAAGACGGACGGACCTATTTGCCGGTAAGGCAGCTGGCCAATGCTCTTCACGCGGTCATTGAATGGGACAATCAAACGAAAACGGCGACGGTGGTTAAACCCAATGTTCATATGTTCCTGTTTCAGGATAATAAGGTGTTCGGCAACGTAGACAAAGGGTATCAGGGAAGCTTCAAGGTGTTTTCCCAGATCGACAACCTGAAGACGGATATCGCCGCGGTAAAAGTATCGATCTTTGATCCTGCAGGCAGGGAAAAGGTAATCCAGTCCGAATCCGTGAGTCCGAAAAGCGACAATTTCTGGTATGCGACCGATCCTATCGACTATAAGTTCGAATCCAGCGGTAAATATGCCATTCGATTCTCTCTCAAGCCGAGAGGTTCCGATGAGTGGACGGTCGTTTCCGAGAAGCTTATTTCCTCCCGCTAAACCGGCTAGTCAACCGAACGCCCCTTCCGTACCGGAAGGGGCGTTCGGTTTGACGCTTATAAGCTGTCGTGGTACGATACAATAGTCTGTATATACAATCGAAATGGGGTAATATCATGAGTGAACACCAACATGGAGACGATTGCGGCTGTGGTCATGACCACGAGCATGAGGAGCATGTGTTTATCGTGACTGACGACGAGGGCCAGGAACGTGAAATGGTCATGGTTTATACGTTTGAATCCGAAAACAACGTTTACGCGGTACTGCTGGACCGCAATGATCCTGAGGCGGACGGCGTCATTTTCCGCATCGAGGAAGAAGGGGACGAGTCCTTCCTGGTAGGCATCGAGGATGATGCCGAGTGGGATCGCGTCACAGCTATTTACGAGGAAATTGCACGCACGGAGAGCGAAGGCAAGTAATTGATATCCGTTGTGCAAACAAAAAAAGATCTGCAGGGCTTTTGAGGCCTGCGGATCTTTTTTTCTATTTCCGTGGATTGTAATAGATCGTGCGCCCGTTAAACATGGTAAGCTCCGCCTTCAGCTGCTTCGCCAAATACTTGCAAAGCTCGTTCGCCTTCGCTTTGTCGCCGTGAGTCGCTTCGTCCGGCAGCACGACCTGGATGCAGGGAACGGGAGAGCCGGCTGCGCTTGCCGTCTCGGAAATACCAAAAATGATATGCTTGTATAATGGATTAATCCCTTTTAAATAAAACCACCGGTCATCCTGCCTGGATTCAAACGTATAAGGAAAGGCCGCCTCGGCATAATTCCAGTCCAGCTGTTCGCCGGTTAAGGCGAATTGCTCCCGGTAATGCGCAAGCTTGTTTCGGGCTTCCTCCAGCGTCATACTTTCGACCGCAGATCCTTGTACGAGCTTTATGTAAGCGCTTTGACTCATGGCATCTCACCTCTGCCAACATCATAGCATGCGGGAATACGGTTGACAATACGAGCAGCTTGGCTAGGGAACCCAAAAAAACGCCAATGGTGGAAGCGTAACGCTTCCACCATTGGCGGCGTTCGACCGATTAAGAGATGGCCGTTTCTTCGACGATAACTTTCACGAACTCGATGCTGCGGTCCTCGGGCCCTTTAACAGGCAGACCTACTTCGACGTGTTCGACGATGTAGTCAATATTTTTCTGAGAGATAACCTCACCCGGCAGCAAAATTGGAATGCCCGGCGGATAAACGTAGATGAATTCCGCAATAATACGGCCTGCCGATTCCTTGAACGGAATCGTTTCCGTTTCACCGTAGAAAGCGTCGCGCGGAGTCAGCGACAGCTGCGGGATGTCCGGAATCTTGACGACAAGCTCGCGCGATTCCGCGCCTTCGTAGAAGGCTTCAGACAATCCGCGAAGCGCCGTTAACAATTTTCCGACCGATTCGGACGTATCTCCGGGGGTTACTAAGCACAGAATGTTATACATATCGCTCATTTCAATTTCTATATTATAGTTGTCGCGCAGCCAGTTTTCCGTTTCGTATCCGGTAATCCCGAGATGGCGGATATGGATCGACACCTTGGTCGGATCGTAGTCGTAGGTGGCTTCGGTACCAAGAATATTTTCCCCGAAGCACTCGAGACCCGGAATTTCGTTGATTTGCTGCCGCGCGTACTGGGCAAGTCCGATGGCTTGCTCGGCCAAGGCATGTCCATGGAGCGCCAGATTGCGCCTGGACGTATCCAGCGAAGCAAGCAAAATATAGGAGGTAGAGGTCGTCGTCAGCATGCTGATTACCGTCTGAATCCGGTGAGGATTGACTCTGCCTTTGCGGACGTTCAGCACGGAGCTCTGAGTCATGGAGCCGCCAAGCTTATGTACGCTCGTTGCAGCCATGTCTGCGCCGGCCTGCATCGCTGACATCGGCAGCTTCTCATGGAAATGGATGAGCACGCCGTGCGCTTCATCTACCAGGACCGGAATATCGTAGCTGTGCACAAGGTCGACGATTTCTTTAAGATTGGTGCAGATGCCGTAATAAGTCGGGTTGATCACAAGTACGGCTTTAGCATCCGGATGGCGCTCCAGAGCTTTGCGGACGGAACGCGTCGTAATGCCGTGGTCGATGCCCAGATTGCCGTCGCGCGCCGGGGAAATGAATACCGGACGTGCGCCTGCGAAAATAATGGCGGCCAATACGGATTTGTGGACGTTGCGCGGCACGATGATTTTGTCGCCCGAGGCGCAGACGGTCAAGATCATGGTCATAATCGCGCCGCTTGTCCCCTGGACGGAAAAGTACGTATAGTCCGCGCCGAAGGCGTCTGCGGCGAGCTTTTGCGCTTCTTCGATCACGCCGGTCGGTTGGTGGAGGTCGTCCAGCGGAGCTATATTGATCAAGTCGATGGACAGTGCGTTGTCTCCGATGAATTCGCGGAATTCCGCATCGCTGCCCAATCCTTTTTTATGTCCGGGAATGTGAAATTGTACGGGATCCTGCTCCGCATGACGGCGAAGCGCGCTGAAGAGCGGGGTTTTGTTATGATCCATCGCTTTCATCCCTGCCTTTCATTAAGAGGTTACAAACAAAGTTGAGTATAGCAAATACAGGGGGGATTGCAAGCGTCATTTTCGTGTGCGGCGGGCAATTCCGGATTTGTTCTTCAATTGTTCATACATGAGCGATAATTGATTATGGTAACATAGGTTGGTGGAGGGATGACAGCATGAAGGATAAACGTATGATTATCGTAATGGCGATATTAATGACAACATTTATCGGGTTTGGAATTATCATTCCGGTTATGCCGGAAATTATACTTGCGACGGATCCAGCGAATGCCGAAATACATACCGGAAGAATGCTTGCGATCTACTCCCTGGTGGCCTTTATCCTGTCTCCGCTGTGGGGCGGAATGTCCGACAGGTTCGGGAGAAGGCCGATCATCTTGGTTGGCGTACTGGGTTTTGCGGCGAGCTTTTTATTGTTCGGCTTATCCTCCGGCCATCTCGGGCTCATGTATTTGTCGAGGGTGCTCGGCGGGTTGTTTTCCGGGGCGGTGGCATCGGTTATCGTTGCATATGTCGCGGATATTACGCCGCCTGAGCAGCGCACGAAAGGGATGGGGCTTGTCGGCATGTCGATCGGCTTGGGCTTTACGATCGGTCCCGGCTTCGGCGGCATGCTGAGCGTCATTACGCTGGAGACGCCTTTTTTTGCGGCTTCGGTACTGGCGCTGATCACGTTTGTGCTTGCCTTTGCGAAGCTGAAGGAGTCGCTTACGCCTGAGCAAAGGAAAGCGGGCACAGAGAAAAAAGTATCGCGCTGGACGGCATTCAGAGGGCCTCTTAAATATTTGTATGTGCTTGCTTTCCTGGTTACGTTCACGCTTGCGGGCCTCGAGGCGACGCTGCAATTTTTCGGAATCCGCCGCTTCGAGGTGACTCCGTTCCAGGTCGGCATCATGTTTTTCGTATGCGGCTTGGTCGGCGCACTCGTGCAGGGAGGTTTTGTCCGCAGAAGAATACAGAAGGGGGAGGAGCCGAAATATATTGCAGCGGGACTTATCATCTCCGCTCTAGGCTTCTTTCTTCTGCTCGCGGCACATTCCCTCTGGTGGGCAACGCTGTCGCTGGCCGTGTTCGGAATCGGCAATTCGTTGATTCGGCCTTGCGTGACCTCGCTGATTACGCAGAAAACGACGGTAGGGCAGGGCGTAGCCTCCGGTCTTAGCTCCTCAATGGACAGTCTTGGACGTGTGGCCGGACCGCTGCTCGGCTCCTTTTTCTTTACCATCGAGCTGGGACTGCCGTATTTGCTTGGCGGCCTGTTATGCCTTGCAGCCGTTCTTCTGCTTTTACGCTTCCGGCAGCTGGATAAACAAAGCTTGCCGGAAGCCGGCACTGCCCCGGCGAAATAACTAAAGCCCTTCATCCGCAAGTTCGGATGAAGGGCTTTTTGTTATTCCATGCAGGGACTCCGCGGACCGGCTTACGGTGCCAGCCCCTTCATAATAAAGGCGATCGTCGCTTCCCGCTCCTTCTCATCATCCCATGCCGTGTCGGCACGGCCGGAGACGAAGGTGCGGCTCAGCACATACCCCATCACGGCGGATGCGGTTAACCGGATGACCGTGTTCGGGGACCAATCCACCAAAGTTCCGCTCTGCTGAAACTTCACGATGTTGACATTCATTTTCTCCATCACCTTGTTCAAAATCAGCTTCTGGAACTGCTCCTGCAGATCGGGGTGAAACGGGATTTCCTGAACAAAAATTTTGAACACCTGCATATGCCGCTCCAGAAACGCGATCCGATTCTCAATGATCGCCCTGAGCAGCTGATCGAAGCTGTCGTAGCTGCTGTCCAGCACCTTGTTAAAATCGCGCAGGACGAACGGGGCTACAAGCTTGGCCATGACCGGCGCTACGATAGAGAGAAGCAGGTCCTTTTTTGTTTTGTAATGACGGAAGATCGTTCCTTCCGCTACGCCGGCACGGGTGGCGATTTCGCTTGTCGAAGCGGCGGCAAAGCCTTTTTGAGCGAACACCTCGGAAGCCGCCTGCACGATTTTCAGCTGCTTTTCCGTCATTTTCTGCTCTTCCCCGTCCAGCTTGAGCAGCTCCTGCAGCCATTGATCCACCGGTTCTTGCATGATTGACACTCCTTCGATAAATACCGTTCCGCTTATTCTATCAGATGAAAATCGGCTCTACATGCTGCGGTGCTTCCCAAGCGCCAGTACATTCAGCAGAGCAAAGAGCAGCGAAAATCCGATCAGCACATAAACATTGCTTTGAAAGCTGCTCCATTCTTCGCCCCGGATCATGATGCCCCGCATCGCGTCGGCACCGTAATAGAGCGGCATGACATAGCTCAACTTTTGCAGCCATGGATGCATGGCATCCAGATTGAACAAACCCGAGAAAAAAGCCTGAGGCACGATGACGATCGGGATGAATTGAATGATCTGGAATTCGGTGCTGGCAAAAGAAGATAACAGCGTGCCGAGCGTTAAAGCCGTTAATGAAAGCAGCAAATTAATGATCAGCATGTAACCGATGCTGCCTGCCATATACAGCTGGAGCACGTCTACCGAAAACCAGGCGATGAGCGAAGCTTGCAGCAGCGTAAAGAGGCCGAAGCCAGCCAAATAGCCGACGACGATTTCCGAGCGCCTGACGGGAGTCGCGAGCAGCCGCTCCAGCGTTCCGCTCGTGCGTTCCCTCAGAAAAGATACGCCGGCCAGCAGAAACACAAAGAAAAAGGAAAAGAAGCCGATCAGCACAGGGCCGAAGGAATCGAAAGAGGCCATATCGGGCCCGCCGTGCAAATAAGAGACGTTCGGGGGCATGCCGGGGCTGCCGGCCTGCAGGGCGTTTTGCAGAAGTAGGAGAACAGCTTTATTTACGCCAGGATCGCTTCCTTCCAGCAGCAGCTCCGGGACCGCGCCGTTCCATTGCAGGAGGCCGT
Organism: Paenibacillus vietnamensis; assembly: GCF_020169515.1. Lineage (GTDB taxonomy): Bacteria > Bacillota > Bacilli > Paenibacillales > Paenibacillaceae > Pristimantibacillus > Pristimantibacillus vietnamensis. The sequence goes on from NZ_JAHMHW010000001.1 coordinate 579,325, forward strand.
CCAGCTCGCCGCTTCTCATCGCCTCTTCCGCGGATTCCCTATTCCCGTATTCGATGATGTCGGCATTCAGCTGCTCAAGTCTGTCAACGGCTGCAGCGGGCAAATCGACAACCCCGAGCGCCGGCGAAACCGATTGTCCGTCAAAAACAAGCTTCATCAGGCTCAGAACGAACAGCGGCGCCAAAAATAATAAAGCGAGCGTCCGTTTGTCGCGCAAAAACTGCCTGATAATCCGAATCGCTAATGCTTGAACTCTCATGAAGCTTCGCCCCCCATCCGGCCCAGAGCGATAAAGGCCTCTTCGATCGTGCCGCAGCCCGCTTTTCTTACGATTTCGGCAGGCGTGTCGACCGCGATAAGCTTGCCGTCGCGAATAAGACCGAGGCGGTCGCATTTTTCCGCTTCATCCATAACATGGGTCGTAATAATAATCGTCACGCCCCGTTTCGTTAATGCGAAAAGCTCCGACCATATCGATTGACGGAGCACCGGATCAATGCCGACGGTCGGCTCGTCGAGGATAAGCAGCTCCGGCTCGTGCAGCATGGCGATCGCGAGCGACAGCCTGCGCTTCATGCCCCCGGAATAAGCGGAGGTTTGTTTGTTCAAGTGCTCCGATAGTTGGACCGTCTCGGCGACAGAGAGGATCCGTTCCTTTAGGCGCTGCCGCTTCAGTCCGAACATCGCTCCGAAAAATTCGAGATTTTGCCTGCCGGTCAGCTCCTGGTACAGCGCATCGGACTGAGCCATATACCCGAAGGCTTGAAGCATGCTGAGCCGGGGCATCGGCACACCGAGCATATGGACCGTTCCCGCGTTTGCCCGGTCTATGCCCGTTATTAATTTGATCAAGGTCGTTTTACCTGAGCCGGAAGGACCTAGCAATCCGAATAGCTCTCCCTTCGGTATCGTTAACGAAATGCCGTCCAATACCGGCGCATCGCCGAAACGGCGGGTAATGCCTTGCAGCTCTACGGCCGGCTCCTGCTTGACGGAGGTCTCATTGGCAATGGACATAACTCCCACGCTCCTCATGAAAATGAGTAAGTACTCACTACAATATACTCCAAAGGTGATAACTTGAGAAGTGAGTGCTTACTCATTTTTTCGAAATCCCAGCCTTAAGTCGTAGTAGGATTCAGACTTTGGGCGAGAAGCAAATACCGTCCTCAGACGTTTTTGCAAATCATTCCCACCCCCTATGATTAGAAAAGACAATTACACAAGAAAAAAGTAAAGGGAAAAGGAGTCAGAATCAAATGAGTAAACTAACGGAATGGTCCTTCCGCAATAAGGCCGCTATTATTTTAGTTGTTATTATGGCGCTGGTAATGGGCGCGATCAGTTATTTGAGGCTGCCGATGGAATTTTTGCCGGCTGCCGACAATCCCCAGGTGATGATCACGGCGATCGGCCCGGGAAGCGACGCCAAATCGATGGAGCAGCAGGTAACGAATCCGATCGAGGAAGCCGTAGCATTCGTCAAAGGAAGAACGGATATGTTCTCCACCTCGGGAGACGGATACGCACAGGTCAACCTGAATTTTGATTCGAAAACGGATATGAAGGAAGCGAAGGCGGAAATCGAACGGCTCGTCGGTCAGGTGCAGCTGCCGGCCAACGTGATGAAGCCGTTCGTCGTACAGTTCAATACGTCAATGATCCCGATCTCGTGGGTGACGCTGACGTTTGCGGATGGCCTGAGCGAGCAGCAGAAGGAAGCGAAGCTGAAGGAAGTAACAGCCGAGCTGCAAAAATCGGAGGGCGCCGGCCAGGTGAGCGTAAGCGGCAAGTCGACACCGGCCATCACGGTTACGCCAAATGCAGAGAAGCTGGCACAAGCCGGGCTTCCGGTTCAATCGTTAATGGGCGTGCTGCAAGGCAGGGGAGCTTCCGCTTCGCTTGGCGAGCGCACGATTGACGGATCGTCCGGCAACCTTACGATTAATGACCAGGTAACGGATATCGAAACGCTGCGCATGCTGCCGGTGGCGCCTGGCGTAAAGCTTGAAGACGTAGCGGTGGTCGAGCTTGCAAAAGAGCAGGAGAGCATTAGCCGGATGAACGGCAAAGATGCCATTATGTTTACTGTTTCCAAATCCGCTGACGCGAACGCCGTCACGGTCGGCAAGGGGATCGAACAAACGGTTGAGCGGCTGAACGAAGAGATGGACGGCATAGAGGCATCGATCATCCTCAGCACGTCCGAATCCATTGTCAGCTCCGTGAACAGCATGCTTCGCGAGGTGCTGCTCGGCGCTTTGTTCGCTACCATCGTCATTCTGCTCTTTATGCGCAATTTGAAAGCGACCATCGTCACGATCGTTTCGATTCCGCTGTCTCTCGGGATCACGCTTTACCTGCTCCAGCTATCGGGCGTCTCGCTCAATATCATTACACTGGGCGGCGTCGCGGTCGCAGTCGGCCGGCTTGTGGACGACAGCATCGTCGTGATCGAAAATATTTACCGCAGGCTGCAAAAGGAAGCTTTTTCGGTCAAGCTGATTACCGACTCTACGAAGGAAGTCGCTTCCGCGATTACCTCGTCTACTCTAGTTACGGTAGCGGTGTTTTTGCCGATGGGTCTGCTGCGCGGATCCCTGCAGGCGTTTCTGCTGCCGTTCGCATTGACCGTCACCTACTCCTTGCTTGCTTCCCTGGCGGTCGCTTTAACGGTGGTGCCGCTCTTGAGCGCGGTTCTGCTTAAGGGAACAAAGGAGAAGGAGCATGGCGGATCGCCAAGGTTTGCGTCGTTTATCCGCTGGAATTTGCAGTACAAATACGTTCCGCTGCTGCTTGCGATCGTTTTATTTGCAGGCTCTGTCAGCGCGTATGTATTCATGCCTAAAGGCGCGCTTGATTCCTCCAGTGCCGAGAATGTGAACGTATCGCTGGAATATCCTAGCGACACGCCTCCGGCTGACGTGTTGGAGTCCGGCAAGAAGCTGGAAGCCAATCTAACGGCCGACGAGGCAGTCGATTGGGTACTGATGTCGCTCGGCAACAGCTCGGATGCAGCCCAATACGGCGCCGTATCGTCTCCGACTCTGGTCACCTACATGATCGATCTGAAGGAAGGCGCAGACGCCGAGCAGTTTATGGACAGGGCAAGGTCGCAGAAGGACGATTATCAAGGTGCCGAATTGACGGCGAATGCCTCCAATTTGATGATGGGCGGCGGGTCCTCCCAAATTTTTGTGGACGTAACCGGCGATGATCCTGACAAATTAAACGAATCGGCGGAGCAGCTTGCTTCAGCGCTGGAGCCGATTGAAGGCGTTCTGAAAGTTGAGACCAACCTGGAAGAGAAGAAGCCGATTTACTCTTTTAAGGTAGACAGCACCGAAGCGAAAGGCCATGAGCTGGCTATGCAGCTTCAGGGCTTGTTAAATCCCGTACCGATCGGCTCGGTCCGTATCGAGAACAGCGATACGCCAGTTATGCTGCAGCCGATTGCGAATCCGGATACAGCGGAAGAACTGAAGCAGCTAACCGTGATGACGGATGCGGGTCCGGTGCCGATTTCTTCGGTGGCCGAGCTGATCAGGTCGGAAGAATCGAGCTTATACTATCATAAGGACGGCAAAGCCTATATCCGGGTAACGGCCGATGCCGATCCTAAAAAACTTTCCGTAGTCGGTGATTCCGTTACGAAGGCCGCGAAAGATCTCAAGCTTCCGGATGGCGTAAGCTTGACCGTGGGCGGAGCATCTGCTGATCAATCGAGCGATTTTGCAGATTTGGGGCTTACGGCGTTGATCTCGATTGGCATTGTGTACCTGGTCATGGTGCTCACATTCAAGACGCTGCGCGCTCCGCTAGCGATTATGATTTCCCTGCCGCTCGCTGCTATCGGCGCCGTTACAGGCCTGCTTCTATCCGGTGTGACGCCGGATTTCACGGCCATGTTCGGAGCGCTGATGCTGATCGGCATCGTCGTTACGAATGCGATCGTGCTCATCGACCGCGTCAAGCAAAACGAGCAGAGCATGCCGATCCGCGAAGCGCTAGTCGAAGCTGCGACAACGCGGATGCGCCCGATTATCATGACCGCGGTGGCAACCATTTCCGCCATGCTGCCGCTCGTGTTCGGATCGCATGAGACGGGAAGCATCGTATCGCAAAGTCTCGCCATTGTCGTCATCGGCGGATTAACCGCGGCAACGCTTCTTACGCTGATTATCGTCCCTTGCGTTTACGAGCTGCTGTTTTTCCGGAAATCGCGCAAACAAAGACGCGCAGGCGTAAATGCAGCGTCGGTCGCGATTGCTGCAGCATCCGAATCATAAAAAGAAGAACCGCTCAGGGTTTTCCTTGAGCGGTTCTTTCTTCGTTTATCCGTTCGCGAGCCGATACAGCGGCATTAGTGTTTCATAGGTGGAGGCGGCGAACTCCAGCAGTGCATCTCCATCGCGGAGAAGCTTATCATCCGCCTGGATATGCCGTCCGATAAGCAGCTCGGCTTTCTGCACGTCGCGGAAGCGGGTCAGCGCATCCGTCCAATCCTGCCGGGTCATACCGCCGGCGGCTATCGCATCTTTTTTCATATGGTCCAATGAAATCATATAGGAAGAGGGCACGGTCTCGATGACGTCGTCAAGCCGGTTAAGGAACGCCGCCCCGATACCCGCCTTGTTCGGGACCTCATAAATAAACGCAAGCCATATAAACAAATGGTCATCGAACAGGCCGAGCTGAAAGTGGGGATGGGCTTTGTAGCCGCGTTTATTGCTGCAGATGGCGAGCCAAGTGTCTTTAGGGGGATTCACCTTTCTGCGCGCATGCCTCGCAATATGCAAATACATATCATTGCCTGCACGGGCGGTTAAGTCTGCCGCGAGCAGTTGGCCGATCGCCCGGAACTTAGGCTGAATCCGGCTTTGGATGGCCGCCATCCTCTCTTCCAGTCCCTGCAGCTGGAATACGTTGAAATCGTCCTGCGTAAAGCCGTCAACAGCTGGGGCTTTCGTTAGTGCGGTCATGTCTATCATCTCCTAGTCGATTCTATCAGAGAAGCAATCTCAATGAACAAAAGGTTGCTTCATTATAGCACAAGAGCAACGGTTGTACGAACTTATTTATAATCATTCTAATTTATGAACGGTGATCTACTTTTTTGATTGTAATGAGAAAAGCGATCGATTATTATGGAAGCATCTTTTTTGCTGTCGTGAACAAGCGGGAGGTACGGTCCAGTGTCTAAAGAGAAAATCAGGGTTATTATTACAGGAGCTACCGGGATGGTTGGGGAAGGCGTTTTGCATGAATGCTTGTTGAATCCGGATGTTGAAAGGGTGTTGGTCGTCAATCGCACGCCGTGCGGAGTCAGCCATGCCAAGCTGTCGGAGATCGTACACGGCGATTTATTTGATTTATCGGAGCTTGAACCGCAGCTTCGGGGATTCGACGCGTGTTTTTTCTGTCTGGGCGTATCTTCTGTCGGTATGAGCGAGCAGGCCTACAGCAGGGTCACGTATGATCTAACGCTGTATGTCGCAGAGCTGCTTGCAAAGCTTAATCCGGAAATGGTGTTTTGCTATGTCACGGGATCCGGAACGGACAGTACCGAGCAGGGAAGAAGCATGTGGGCGCGCGTGAAAGGCAGGACGGAGAACAGGCTGCTGCAGCTTCCGTTCAAACGCGCATATATGTTCCGGCCCGGCTATATTCATCCGATCAAGGGCTTGAAAAACACTCATGGTTACTATAAGGCATTATCCTGGATGTATCCCGCCTTGCGTCTGCTGCTGCCGAAGCACGTCATCACGCTGAAGGAGCTGGGCCGGGCGATGATCAATTCCGTCACTACAGATTACGAATCCTCTATATTGGAAAGCAAAGATATTGCCAAGCTGGCTAAACCGTAACGAAGAAGGGGGCGGCGCCGATGAACGATTTTCGTGCACTCGTATTGGATCTGAAAGATGAAAAGCCGAAATTGGAGGTGAGGCGCCTCCAGGCGGATGAGCTGCCGGACGGCGAGGTAACGATCCGTGTCGCCTATTCCAGCATTAACTACAAGGATGCGGTCGTTGCCGTCAAGCATGCCTATGTCAAATCATTCCCGCTCATTCCGGGCATTGATCTGGCGGGGACGGTGATTGTCTCGGCCGACGGCCGCTTTCGTGCAGGCGATCCCGTCATTGTGACGAGCTACGGGCTTGGAACTTCTCATCACGGCGGGTACAGCCAAATCGCGCGAGTGCCCGCCAAATGGGTCGTTCCGCTTCCGAAGGGGCTTACCTTGAAGGAAGCGATGATTTTGGGAACGGCCGGTTTTACGGCAGCCTTGTCCGTTCAGAGGCTCGAGGATTACGGGCTGACGCCGGAATGGGGGCCGGTGCTCGTGACGGGCGCGACGGGAGGAGTAGGCAGCACGGCAGTCGATATGCTGTCCCGGAAGGGTTATGATGTCTGTGCCGTTACCGGGAAGCCGGAAAGCCAAACCTATTTAATGCGTCTTGGTGCAAAATCGGTCATTCGGCGAGAGGAGCTTACGGATGCACAGCAGAAGCCGCTGCGGAAGGAGCAGTGGGCCGCGGCAATCGATCCGGTGGGGGGAGCGTCGCTGCAGTACGTGCTCAGCAGCTTGAAGTATGGAGGTGCGGTAGCCTCCAGCGGCCTTGCGGGAGGTGCCGACGTCCAGACGACCGTTTATCCGTTTATATTAAGAGGGATCAGCTGGATCGGCATTGACTCCGTATACTGCCCGATGCCGCTTCGGGAGAAGGTGTGGTCCCGTCTCGGCGCCGATTTGAAGCCGCTCCGCCTGAACGAGGATATCGTCCATGAAATATCGCTGGAGCAAGTGCCGGATGCATTGAATGATATTTTGAACGGGAGTCTGCTCGGGCGTACAGTCGTTAATATGCAAGAGTAGAGGAGCCGATGCTTAAGTATCCCTGGAGATCACAAAGGACACCCCGATTTCCATAGTCGGAACTTATGAAGTAGTCGAGCATCCCGGCGGAAATGTCCCGATCGAGCTTAAAAACATTAATGAAGAAAAACAGACCCTTACAACAGAGGTCGGAGGTTTCCCCGTTACGTGGACTTATTACAGAAAGGATAACGACGTCTACGTCGAGAGCGGCAGCGCGGAGCGGAAATTCGGGGGAGTGAATCAGACCTACCGTATATCCGGAAAAGAACATATTCCTAGCTTGCCTGTATCGAACGGTTTTTACGGCGACGGGAACAATCATAAGATTGAGAAATATAACAATTACACCAGCAAAGATTTGACGGTTTACATCTATTATTACACCGTTGAAGAGCCGGACAAACAAATCGAAATTCCGCTCCTGCCAGTGGAATAAATGTAGCAAAAGGGCACAAGCCGTCTCCCGTGGAGGCGCCTGCGCCCTTTTTTAACTTTCATTGCGGAAACTCATAAAAATAGTCAATAATCCAAGTTGCCAGAACATAAGATGAAGTATAAGATAAAGATAAGTACAAATTATCAGACTATTTCGTCAACTAAACTGAAGCAAGGGAGGGATTGCCGTGAACAAGAGCTATGAAGTCGAATACTGCAATTTGGAGCTGCGATTTGACCGCCGGCAAATCCAAAATCTCATCCGCGATCTTATTCAGGAAGGGTACTCCTTGTATTGGAGCGAGACCGAAGGCCAATTCCTCGTTTCCATCCGGACCGGCCGCAAGCTCGTCAAGCTTCAATTCCAACGCATGAAGAGCCGCTACAAAATCGTAGGTGACTACATTATTAAAGACGAGAAGCTGTCGGAGCTGCTAGAGAAGCTGATTAATGACACACGTGGACATGCGGTAGTCAAGCGTATAAAAGACCGTCAAATCGTTATTGAAAGCATAATGTTTGGTGAAATTATTAGACTTGTGGAGGTGTCAGGTATGGAACATCGCATTATTTATCAGAAAAAACCCTTCGTTACGATAGAGGAAATGATCAAAGCGTTTCAGTCGAAGCGTGCGGAGGAGCGTGCCGTTGTATTAAGGTATGAACTGGATTATGAGCTGTCTGTGCTGCATGACGCCCTCCAGAGTCAGGATGAGGAAGCAGCCGAGGCATCGAAGGAGAAATTGATGGCTCTCAGATCAGAAATGCTGCAGCTTGAACTTTGATGATGACGGACTGCCACTATAGACGACAATAAAAACGATCAAAGCGAAGCGGGAAGCCGCAGCCTTTGATCGTTTTTATGCGTTAAAAGAGTGCTTTATAAATTATATTTACAGCTATGGTCAAATATATTGATGCCCTTTATGCGACTTTTTTCCAAGCAAACGGTTTTCTTCTGACCGTAAAAAGAGTAAAATAACTTTATTGTTGACCAAATATAAACAAGAAGGATGGAAGAACCAGATGTCAAAACAGCAAATCGGCGTTATCGGCTTAGCAGTAATGGGCAAAAATCTGGCCCTTAATATTGAAAGCAGAGGCTTCACGGTATCGGTATACAACCGTTCCCGCGAGAAGACGGATGATCTCATTCAGGAAGCTGCCGGCAAGAACCTTGTGCCTGCTTATTCGATCGAAGAGTTTGTCCAATCGCTTGAAGTGCCGCGCAAAATTCTGATCATGGTACAAGCAGGCGCCGGTACGGACGCAACGATCGATTCGCTTGTTCCTCATCTGTCGGAAGGCGACATCATCATCGACGGCGGCAACGCTTATTTCCCTGACACGGTCCGCCGCAGCAAAGATCTTGAAGCTAAAGGCTTCCGTTTCATCGGCACAGGCGTTTCCGGCGGTGAAGAAGGCGCTTTGAAAGGCCCATCGATTATGCCGGGCGGCCAAAGATCCGCTTACGAGCTTGTTGAACCAATCCTTACGGCTATTTCCGCAAAAGTCGGCGACGACGCATGCTGCACGTACATCGGACCGGACGGTGCCGGCCACTATGTCAAAATGGTACACAACGGCATCGAATACGGCGATATGCAGCTGATTTGCGAAGCTTACGACCTTCTTAAAAATGTACTGGACGTTAGTGCAGAAGAGCTTCACGAAATTTTCACCGAGTGGAACAAAGGCGAGCTTGACAGCTACCTGATCGAAATCACTCGTGATATTTTTGCAAAATATGACCCTGAAACGGGCAAACCGATGGTTGACGTTATTCTTGATTCCGCCGGCCAAAAGGGTACAGGCAAATGGACAAGCCAAAGCTCGCTGGATCTCGGCGTGCCGCTTTCCATCATTACAGAATCCGTGTTCACCCGCTTCCTCTCCGCGATGAAAGAAGAGCGCGTAGCTGCAAGCAAAGTGCTGAACGGACCGGAGAAAAAGCCATTCCAAGGCGACAAAGCGGCATTCATCGAAGCGGTGCGCAAAGCGCTGTTCGCGAGCAAAATCTGTTCTTACGCTCAAGGCTTCGCTCAAATGCGCGCTGCATCCGAAGAGTACAACTGGGACCTGAAATACGGCGATATCGCGATGATTTTCCGCGGCGGCTGCATTATCCGCGCCCGCTTCCTGCAAAACATCAAGGATGCGTACGATCGCAACCCGAACCTGCGCAACCTGCTGCTTGACCCGTATTTCCAGAATATCGTTGAATCTTACCAAGGTGCATGGCGTGAGGTTGTCGGCACGGCGATCGCTAACGGCGTACCGGTGCCTGCATTCGCAAGCGCGATTGCATATTATGACAGCTACCGTACGGAGCGCTTGCCTGCCAACCTGCTGCAAGCACAGCGCGACTACTTCGGCGCTCACACCTTCAAACGTGTGGACAAAGAAGGCACGTTCCACTTCAACTGGATGCAATCCTAATCCGGACAATCATTTCGGCTCCCGGGCCGGCTCATCGTTCAAGCCGTATGCCGCTTGTCTGAGCCAATTGCGCAACCGGCCGGCTTCCTGATCGCTGTAATGTCTGCGGTGGATCAGGGACATTGCCGCCTCGGCGAAGAAGTGAAAGTTTTGCATTAAGCGTGGCTGCGACAGATCCATTAACGATGGGTCTTCGTCAGCCACCTTTTTTTTAATATACTCCAGCATCCAGACCACATCTTCGCGGCATAAGGGATGATCAGGATCGAGAATGCGGGTTATGCGCCTTTGCGTCGGGTGGAGAGCGGACAAATGAGGATCGCTGGTCATCGCTATCTTCACTCCTATTATAGAATTAGCATCATTATCATCCATACGGCATTCGCAACTTTTTTATACCCCCGCCGGTCAAAAAAATGATATGATGTTGAAGAACTAGGTTTCGGAATTGCGAAAAGGTGGAACAGTCAAGATGGAATGCGAACAAAACAACAAACTCGTACTTGTTGGTTTTATGGGTACGGGGAAATCCACAGTAAGCCGGCTGCTGTCGGAAAAGCTGGGCTGGAAGCGCATTGACGGCGACGAGGAAATCGAGCGCCGCGAAGGCAGAAAGATCTCCGATATTTTTGCGAGCGAAGGTGAAGCCGCATTCCGCGTTATCGAGACGAAGGTGCTGAAGTCACTGCTGTCCGAGTCCGAGCCGGCAGTCATCGCTACGGGAGGCGGAGCTGTGCTGAGCGGCTACAATTGCGAGCTGATGTTAAAGCATTCCTGCGTGGCGGCGCTCAAGGCAAGTCCCGAGCAAATTATCGAGCGAGTGAAAAACGATACGTCGCGGCCGCTGCTTCAGGGCGATGCGGGCGAACGCGTCAAGCTGCTGCTCGAGCAGCGTAAGAACGCTTACGATTTTGCGCATATATCGGTCGATACGACGTTATTGACGGCCGAAGAGGTCGTTGACGCTATTTTGCAGCAATGGTCCTGCAAGCAATAAGCCGGAAGCCGTTTTTGTTTCGGCCGGATTGCGTACATTTTATAACAAAAGGAGATCATACGAATTATGGACGTTTTAGTTACGCCTACGCCAAGACTCGAAGGAGAGCTGCAGGCGCTTTCCTCCAAAAACTATACAACCCGTTACTTGCTGGTTGCCGCTCTCGCCGAGGGGACAAGCACGATTTATTATCCGGCTCACAGCGAGGACAGCGATGCGATGCGCCGCTGTATCCGTGATTTGGGTGCGGTTGTGGAGGAGGATGACGAGAAAATCGCCATTACGGGCTTTGGCCGTCATCCGAAGCCGGTGGAGCAATTGGATGTCGGTAACGCAGGAGCCGTTCTCCGGTTTTTGATGGCGATCGCATCGCTTTGTCCGGATGTGACATTCATCAACCGGTATCCGGATTCGCTTGGCAAACGTCCGCACAGCGATCTGATCGATTCCTTGACCTCGATGGGCGTTTCGATCGAGCACAACGAGGGCAAGCTGCCGATTACGATTCGCGGCGGTGCGCCTAAGGGCGGGAAAATTCAGGTTTCCGGCAGCATCAGCTCCCAATTTTTGAGCGCGCTGCTGTTTTTGACGCCGCTGCTTGAAGAAGACAGCGAAATTGAAGTCCTTCACGATTTGAAATCCAAAGTGGTCATCGGCCAGACGCTGGAAGTGCTCGAGCAAGCCGGTATCGTTATCCATGCGGATGAGGATTATATGAGGTTTCGCGTTCCGGGCAACCAGAAGTATGAAGCGAAAACCTATTCCGTACAGGGAGACTATCCGGGCTCGGCCGCCATCCTTGCGGCTGCGGCGGTAACCGAATCCGATGTCATCGTCCATCGTTTGGAAGAGAAGAGCAAGCAGGGCGAGAGAGCCGTCGTTGACGTGCTGAAAATGATGGAGGTTCCGCTCACGCACGAGAACGGCATCGTCCACGTGAAAGGCAACGGCAAGCTGAAAGCCGTTGAATTCGACGGCGACCATGCAACCGATGCGGTGCTTGCCATGGTGGCTGCCGCCGTATTCGCGGAAGGCACCTCCAGGTTTTATAACGTCGAGAACCTGCGCTACAAGGAGTGCGACCGCATTACCGATTACTTGAACGAGCTTCGCAAAGCAGGCGCGAACGTCGAGGAGCGTCAAGCCGAAATTATCGTCCACGGCCGTCCGGAAGGTGTGGAAGGCGGAGTCGAAATCAATGCGCACTATGACCACCGTGTCATTATGGCGTTGACGGTTGTAGGCTTGCGGGCCAAGCAGCCGCTTCGCATCCGTGACGCCCACCATGTGGCCAAATCGTATCCGATTTATTTCGACCATTTGCAGGCGCTCGGCGCCAATGTGGAGTGGATCGAAGGATAATCAGTTAAACCTACTATTCAGATTGGGGTGTAACGATGGCGCAATTCGAGAATCCGTCACGCGAGCAAATCAAGGACATTTTGAAAAACAGTCAAACCGTTGCCGTAGTCGGTCTATCCGATAACCCGGAGCGTGTCTCGTATCTGGTATCCGAAGCCATGCAGGCAAAGGGCTACACGATTATTCCCGTTAATCCGAATGCGGATACAATCTTAGGTCAAAAAAGCTACGCATCACTCGGAGACATCCCGGTACCCGTCGATATTGTTAACGTGTTTCGCAGAAGCGAGCATACGCCGCCGGTAGCGAAGGACGCCGTTGCAATCGGCGCCAAGACGCTTTGGCTGCAGCTGGGCATCGCGAACGACGAAGCGGCAGCCATCGCAAGCGAAGGCGGCTTGCAGGTTATTATGGACCGCTGCATCAAGGTGGAGGATTCGATTCTGCTTCCCGAAGGGAAACCCAAAACATAACAATTATAAAAACGAGGTCACTCCTGCACAATAAGAAAGGCTTCAAGAAGGACGCCGAGATCTCTCGCTTTCTTGAGGACTTTATGAAGTGGAATTCAAGGAGGATACGACGTGAATCAATTTTCGCAGCAGTCGGGTAATTTCCAAGGCCAACAGAGCTTTTTGAATCAAGGAAACCAATTCCAGCCTACAGGGTTCGTGCAATCGCACTACCAAGGCCAGCTCAGCCAACCGACTTTTGGCAGACAAACAAATTCGATTGTTTCTAACCAACCAAGCGGATATCAATCTTCGTTTAGCCAAGGTGCTCAGCATTTCGCCCCTTCGAGCTATTCGATGATCTCCAATGCCGGTTTGAATCAATCCTACACGTCGCATCAGCCCGTTCAAAGCCATGCCGCTTCGCCTGCCACTGCTTTCGGAAGCGTAGGCCCAGTCATCTCGCATGTCGGATACCAAGCCGGTCCGGATAACAGCCGTTCGTTCTATCAGCCTTCGGCTTCGCAATTCGCTCAGTCCACGATCGCTCAGCAAGGAGCATTCGGTCAAGGGATGGGTCAAAGCTCCTACGGCCCTACTCCGACACATTCGTATACGAACTCCGCGCATCCGGTATACGATGCGACTAACGCGTATCAGCAATCCGGTCCGGTCATCTCCCATGTAGGCTGGCAATCCAGCCAGGGGACTGGCAACTACCGTTAATCGAATTAATTGAACGGAAAGAATCATCAACATTCGGCGGGCCTTTCGGCTCGCCGTTTTACTTTGACAAAATTCGCACAAACGCTTAACATCGAAGTAGATGAAGGGGAGGTGTGAAATGATCTTCATAGGAAGCCTGCAGCAGCTCGGAAGGGCTTTCATGCTGCCAATGATCGTGCTTCCCGGCGCGGCTATTTTTTTGAGCTTAAGCAAGCTGCCTTGGCATCTGATCGGACTGCCGGGAATGGAAGGATATTTGATTGCGGCAAGCGAAACGATATTTACGTTTCTGCCTTACATATTCGCATTGGGCATTTCGCTAGGCTTGACGGGGAATGCCCTTTCCGCCGGGATGGCGGCGCTGGTCGGCATGATTATTTACAGCGGCATTACCGGCGCTTCGGCTGCGTCGATCGAGCCGACGGTTTTTATCGGAACGATCATCGGAATCTTAGCCGGCATGAGCCACGAACGGTTTAAAAATTTGAGGCTGCCCGAGTACATTCAATTTTTCGGGGGGCCGAGATTTGTGCCGCTGTTCATGAGCTTCGTATCGCTGCTGTTCTCGATCGGCATGGTCAAGCTTGCTCCCTATTTGCAGCATACGCTGATTGAACTCGGGAACATCGTTGCTTCCGGCGGAGGTTTCGGCGTCTTTTTATACGGCTTCGTTCACCGGATTTTGGTCGTTTTCGGCCTGCATCATCTGGTCAGCCACGTCTTCTGGTTTCAGATCGGCGGGTACGAAACGGCGGGAGGAAGCATGGTGTACGGCGATTTGCCGCGCTTTTTCGCCGGCGACCCGACTGCAGGCGTATTTATGGCCGGGCTGTATCCGACGATGATGTTCGCGCTGCCTGCCATCGCCTTCGCCATTATTCACGAGGCGCGCGAGGACTTGAAGCCGAAAATCCGCAAAACGTTTCTGTACGCAGCGCTCGCTTCATTCTTAACCGGCGTGACGGAACCGGTCGAATTTGCATTCCTGTTCGTGGCTCCTTACTTATATGTCGTACATGCCATATTATCCGGCATCATTATGTGGGTGACGTACGAACTAGGCATCAAGCACGGCTTTTCTTTTTCCGCAGGGGCGATCGATTTTGTCATTAACGAGCATTTGGCTACGAGAGGCTGGCTGATTATCCCGATCGGCGTTGTCGTAGGTCTCATCTACTACTTTTTGTTCCGCTGGGCAATCAGGCGGTTCCGTATACCGACGCCTGGGCGCGAAGAGGGATCGCAGCTCGACGAGTGGGCGGGCGACATTCCGTACCGGGCTCCGCTGATTCTGCAAGCGATCGGAGGCAAGCAGAATATCGTTCGGATGGAATCCTGCATTACCCGCTTGAGGCTGAAGATTTCGAACGAGAAGCTTCTCGATATTAACGCCCTCCGCAATCTGGGCGCAGCAGGAGTCATCAAGCTGGGCGGCGGGCATGTGCAGGTCGTGTTCGGCACCTATTCCGAGCTGATCCGCGAGGAAATGCTCAAGTCGATCCAGCGCGATCAAGCCCAGGTGCTGTTCCATTCCCCGATGCAGGGAAGAATGATTCCGCTCGAGGAAGTGCCGGATCCGATCTTCGCCGGCAAGCTTGTGGGCCAAGGCGTCGCGTTTATCCCGGATAGAGGAGAGCTCGTTTCACCTGTTAAAGGAAAGGTTATCCATATTTATCCGACGATGCACGCGATCGGCATTTTAACTCCGGAAGGGCTTGAGGTGCTGCTTCATATAGGCATCGATACCTCGAAGCTGCTCGGAAAGTCGTATTTCAATGCAGTGGTTAAGGAAGGCGACGAGGTGACTCCGGGCATGCTGCTTATCCGGTTTGACTTGCAGCGCGTAAGAAGAGAGAGCAAGTCGCTGGCTACGCCGATGGTCATCACGAATTCCGATCTTGTACATTCATGGAGGTACGCTCCGTTCAAGGCAGTGAAGAAAGGACAGTCCTCAGTCATGTCGGTTGTGCTTAAAGAGAGAAATGGTGGAGGGGAAACGCAATGATTCAAGGAATAGGAGCGTCAGCAGGCATCGCGATCGGTAGAACGTTCGTGCTGCCGAACTGGGAATGGGAGCTGCCGGAGCAAAAAATCGACGTAGCGGACTTTGCCCGCGAATTCGAGCGCGTCTATGAGGGCATCCGCACCTCGAAGTCGGAGATCGAGCAGATCAAGGACGAGCTTCGGGATGTCGTCGGCTCCGAGGAGACTCATATTTTCGATGCTCATCTCGCCATTTTGGACGATCCTGTATTCATGAACGAAATTCAAGGCATCATTCAACGGCAGTACAAAGCGGCGGAAGTGGCGGTAAAAGAAGCGATCGACCATTTTGTGACGATGTTTGACCTGCTCGACGATGAATATATGAAGGAACGCGCACTTGATATCAAGGACGTCGGCAACCGGCTGCTTAAGCATCTGCTTGGCGCTCCCGAAATTACGCTGCCTTCGGATACGCAGCCGTTTATTCTAATCGCCAAGGAGCTTTCCCCGTCCCAGCTGGCCAATATTAATCCGAAGCATGTGCTTGGAATCGTGACGCTGGCGGGCAGCACGACCTCCCATTCGGCGATCATGGCGCGCGCGCTCGGCATTCCGCTGGTCGTCGGCATTGAGAATAAGCTGGACGAGGCGATTATGACCGGCCAGTCCATTGTCATCGATGGAAGCGACGGTTCGGTCTACATCGATCCCAGCAAGGAAATCGTCGAGCAATATTCGCGGCTGCACACCGAGCAAGTCGAAGCGAAGCGGGAACTGCAGCGGATCGCCGACCGCAAGCCGGTTACGCCGGACGGCAAAACGCTGGAGCTAGCCGCCAATATCAGCTCGTTCAAGGAGCTTGAAATTGCGTTGTCGAGCGGCGCGCACGGGGTCGGCCTGTTCCGTACCGAATTTCTGTATATGGACCGTAACCGGTTTCCGCTTGAGGATGAGCAGTTCGACGTCTACAAGAGCGTAGCAGAGAAGCTTGGCGGCGAGCCGCTCGTCATCCGTACGCTCGATGTAGGCGGAGACAAGCAGCTGGATTATTTCGAGCTTCCCGAAGAGGACAATCCGTTTCTCGGCTACCGGGCGATCCGTATATCGCTTGACCGCCAGGATTTGTTCAAAACGCAGCTGCGCGCCATTTTGCGGGCGAGCTGCTACGGTCAAGTGAAGCTGATGTATCCGCTGATTTCCTCGGTCGATGAGATTAGAGCGGCTAACGCCATTCTGGAAGAGGCGAAGAGGGAGCTTGAAGCGGCAGGCATTCCTTACGACAAAGGAATGAAAATCGGGGTGATGATCGAGGTTCCCGCCGCGGTCATAATTGCCGACTTGCTGGCGCAGGAAGTTGATTTTTTCAGTATCGGAACGAATGATCTCGTTCAGTTCACGCTTGCGGTCGACCGGATGAACGAGGAAATATCCCATTTGTACGAGCCCTATCATCCGGCGCTGCTGCGGATGCTCAAAATGACCGTCGATGCTGCTAAGCGTCACGGGATTACGGTCGGAGTTTGCGGAGAGCTCGCCGGAGATCTAAGGGCGCTGCCGCTTTGGCTGAGCCTCGATGTCGAGGAGCTGAGCATGTCCTCGCATTCGATTTTGCAGGTGAAGGAACGGCTGCTCTGCACGTCGCAGAAGGAAAGCAAAGCGGTATGCGAACAGCTTTATCAGTGCCGGACAAGCTCCGAGATTATATCGATTTTGGAAAATTTTACGGCGCGTATGAACGAAAAAACAGCGAATGGTTAAACCATTCGCTGTTCCAATGCCTCGACGAAAGCTTTGGCGTACGGAGGAAGATCCGGCGGTCTGCGTGCGGAAATGATATTTCCGTCAACGACGACGGCTTCATCGAACCAGGTGGCGCCGGCATTTTCCATGTCGTCGCGGATGCCCGGTGTGGACGTAACTTTACGCCCCTCCAATATTTTAGCCGAAATGAGCACCC
The DNA here is from genome assembly GCF_020169515.1 of Paenibacillus vietnamensis. GTDB lineage: Bacteria > Bacillota > Bacilli > Paenibacillales > Paenibacillaceae > Pristimantibacillus > Pristimantibacillus vietnamensis. Next base: position 596,562 of record NZ_JAHMHW010000001.1, read on the forward strand.
AGCCTGCATGGCAGATTTGGCCGATCGGTTTGTCAGCCTCGTTCAGCTCTCTGACCAGCTGCAGCACCTTCGGATACCGGCGAAGCTTGTCCGGCGCCCAGCCGCCAGGGACCAGCAGGCCGATAATGTCCTCGCTGTTCACTTCATCGAAGGATAAGTCGGCAACCGCAGGCACGCCGTATTTGCCGATATGCGTTTTTCCTTTTTCGGGACCTGCGTACAGGACGGTAGCCCCGGCCTCACGGACGCGGTATACCGGATACCATAGCTCCAAATCCTCAAATTCGTCGTCGAGCAAGCAGATGACGGTTTTGTTTTGTAAAGTCAAAAAATTCCCTCCCACTATGAAATGTCTCTATTATTGTATCGAAGGAGAAACGATGAAGCAAACGAATAAAGCAACTTCTTTCTTTTTTTCATTCCGTGTCGTCAGATTTGTTCCCGCCGTTATCTGGATGGCCGTCATTTTTTTATTCTCCTCCCGAACCGGCGACGAAATGAATACGCTGCTTCCTTTTTTTCAAAAGTTCTTTCCTTTTATGAACGACTTTAATTGGGGGCATTTCGTGTCCTATTTTATACTGGCCATAACTATCGATTACGGGATCGGCAAGCGGGCCGACCGCTTCGTGTTTAAGCTTCTCATCGTGTTATTATGCGGCTTGTACGGCGTGACGGATGAATTCCATCAATCGTTTGTGGGAGGCAGGATGCTCGATCCGCTGGATGTCCGCAACGATATGATCGGAGCGGCGGTGTGGACCGCGGTTGCGGCCATTCCTCCGGTAAAGCGTCTATGGAGAAAATTAGCGGCATAAGGCTGAAAATACTGCCTAAAGTTTAATTTCAGTAGTAAAAATTACATAGAGGACGGAAGCAGGAGTTTTTGCAAAAAAGGTCGAATAATCTATTTATAAAAACTCTGAAAGCAATGTTCAGCGACATTTGCTGCTAGATGAAGGAGTGGACCATTTTGCAAAAGAGGTGTCATTGTGGTGACATCATGAAGATGAAGCTGCGCACAGTGATTTATTCGGGAAAGGTGGAGATCGATAACGTCCCGATTTTCTCCTGCCCTACCTGCAATAAAAGCGAAGTTTTCCCTGAAGTTAAGCCCGATTTGACCGGATTGATCGCCCAGCTTGGTGCGCAGCCGGATAAACAGACGTTATTGTTCAATGAATGCAACGAATGGGCTGACTTGCTGGTAGAGGCCAAAGCGGAAAAGAGGCAGACCGACCAAAACGCGGTCGAGCAGATGATCGATCACCGGATCAACAAGCTGCTGGATTTGTATTTGCTGGCCAAATCGTTAAACGACGAAGCTTGGATTACGGATATTAATAAAAGGCTGGAGCAAATTAGCCGCCGCATACTCCATACATAGAACCCGGATTTAGCTTTCCAGTACACGATGTGTTAAGGGGGGAAGCCAAGGATCAAAGTTGGAGTGAAGCTAAAAGTAAAGCCCATGGCCGCAGGCCGGGGCTTTTTGTTTTTTTAGCTTTATTTGTCATGAAAAAAGACAAATCGATTTTCAGACGGGGCGCAGTTTTTCCGGCAATTGCTGCTCATCTATACCGTTAAAAGGAGCTCGAAATAGCACGGGAATGATTAATGAAAAACCAATGAAAGCTCGAAACTTCAAGGTTTTTGACGTCTTTTGCTTTGCGTTGAGGAACCCTTTATGCTATGATTACGTTAATATACGGCGTACGTAAGAATAAAAATCTGAGCTAATGGAGAGAAGCACTGTGACGGTAACCATTTATGATGTAGCAAGAGAAGCAGGAGTGTCGATGGCTACGGTTTCCCGGGTTGTCAACAACAATCCGAATGTGAAGCCTGCAACACGCAAGAAAGTATATGAAGCAATTGAACGGCTCGGCTATCGTCCCAATGCGGTGGCCCGCGGCCTGGCAAGCAAGAAGACGACTACGGTTGGCGTTGTCATTCCCGATATTTCGAACGCCATTTTTGCCGAGGTAGCGCGCGGAATTGAAGATATCGCGAACATGTATCATTATAATATCATCTTGTGTAATGCCGATAAGAAGAAGGAAAAGGAGATCCGGGTCATCAATACGCTGCTGGAGAAGCAGGTTGACGGGCTGCTCTTCATGGGCGGCGCGGTCACCGAGGAGCATCTCCAAGCGTTTAAGACCGCTAACGTTCCGATCGTGCTTTGCGCGACGTCCGATGAGAGCGGACAAATTCCTTCGGTTGACATCAACCATGAAGAAGCGGCGTACGATGCGGTCAAGAAGCTGCTGGAGCAGGGGCATACCCGCATTGCAATGATCAGCGGCACGCTGCAGGATCCTTCGCTCGGCTATGCAAGATTCCAAGGCTATAAGCGCGCACTTGAATCCGAAGGCATCGCGTACGACGAAGCGCTCGTGCGGATCGGCAATTACCGCTACGAATCCGGCGCGGACGCTATGAACTATTTTATCGGATTGGACGAGCGTCCTACGGCGGTATTCTCGGCTACTGACGAGATGGCGATCGGCGCGATCCACAGCATTCAGGACTCCGGTCTTAAGGTTCCGGCGGATATTTCGGTGATCAGCGTGGATAACAGCAGGATGGCCTCTATGGTTCGGCCTCAGCTGACGGCCGTCGCACAGCCTATGTACGATATCGGTGCGGTATCGATGCGTCTGCTTACCAAACTGATGAAGAAGGAAAACGTTGACCAGTCCAAAGTCGTGCTTCCGCATGAAATTGTTGTACGTCAATCGGTTGGGGGAAGATAGGGCAGATGGCTTTTACGAAAATCGGAATAATTGGCGCTATGGTGGAAGAGATTGAACTGCTGCACAAGCATGTGGACGTAACGAGCCAGACGGTGAAAGCAGGCATCACATATTATGAAGGCAAGCTGCACGGCAAGCCGGTGATCTTCTGCAAGTCCGGCGTCGGCAAGGTGAATGCGGCGGTGTGTACGCAAATCCTGCTTGATTTGGGTGCGGATTGCGTTTTGTTTACCGGTGTGGCGGGCGCCATCGATCCGCAGCTTAACATCGGGGATATCGTCATTTCCTCCTCATGCATCCAGCACGATATGGACGTTACGCCGCTAGGCTTCGCACGCGGCACGATTCCATTTCACACGAGGTCGGAGTTTGCGGCCGATCCCCGCTTGATCGAGCTGGCTGCCGCCGCAAGCGGCCGTCTTTTCGGAGGACGGAGCTTGACGGGGAAGGTGCTTTCCGGAGATCAGTTCATAGCCAGCCGTGACACGGTGAAGGACCTCTATGATACGTTCCAAGGGGCGTGTGCGGAGATGGAAGGCGCGTCGGTCGCACACGTCTGCGATATGAACGAAGTTCCGTTTGTCATCATCCGTTCCATGTCGGATAAAGCGGACGGTTCCGCTCATGTTAATTTCGCTGAATTTACGGTGACAGCTTCCAATCACTCCTACCAAATCATCGACGATATCGTGAAGCATATTTAATAAATTTTCGAGCCCGGCTTTGTTGGGGACTTGGAACAAAGGACCTATAAAAAAAGAAACAGCATCGGCTGTTTCTTTTTTATAGGTCCTGGATGACTATCGCTTGCGTCTTGCGATTCATTTGCTCGATTTCGGCACGGCGCGGCATCGGTTCGATCAACAACGGATCGTCCAGCCAATGCGGAGGTAAAGGGACAGGACTGCTTGAGGCCCACTTGCTCAGCCACCCCTCAGGCAGACGCTGCGTAGTGCCCGAGACAGCTGCTTCTGCAAGAGGATGCTCCGTCATCGTCAACCAGACGAGAGACCAGGCTCGCGGAACTACCCGGTAAATATCGTATCCTCCGCCTCCGAGAGCAATCCAGCGGCCGTTCGTATAGTCATGGGCCAACTTATGGATAATCGCCGGGATTTCCGCATAAATCCTCATGCTGCAATGGATATGGGACAGCGGATCGTAAGCATGCGCATCGCAGCCGTGCTGGCTGATGATGACGTCCGGCTTGAAAGCTGCAACGACTTTATTAAGCGTAATAGTAAAGCTCTCCAGCCATGAATCATCCTCCGTATAGGGCTCAAGAGGCATGTTAAAGCAGGCTCCAAAGCCGTTGTCGATGCCCTTCTCATGGACAAAGCCGGTGCCGGGAAAAAGAAATTTTCCTGTTTCGTGTATGGAATAGGTGCATACATCCGGATCGTCGTAGAACACCCACTGCACGCCGTCGCCGTGATGGACATCCGTATCGATATATAACACTTTTGCGCCGTATGTCCGGCGGATATGATTGATCGCCACAGCCGCGTCGTTATAGACGCAGAAGCCGGAAGCACGCTCGGGAAATGCGTGATGCAGCCCACCTGCCAAATGGTAGGCATGCTGGACGCGACCTGACATAACGGCGTCAGCTGCCGCAACAGAGCCGCTGACGATCGCCGCTGCGGCATGATGCATGCCGGGAAAAAAAGGCGTATCCTCCGTATTCAGACCGTACTGCTTTGCCAGTCTGTCCGGCTCGGGACCGGGATTGGCTCCGCTGAGCGACTTTACCGCGTTCACATAATCTGCCCGGTGTACGGTCGTCAGAAGCCCGTTATCCGGATCGTGCGCGGGGAGCGCTATTTGTTCCTCCGTTAAAGCGCCTGCCGCCTTCAGCAAATCGATCGTAAGGGCCAGGCGGAGCGGATTGAAGGGATGCTCCTCGCCAAACCGGTATCCGCTGCAGTCCGGATGATAGAAAAATAAAGCGTCTGAAGACATTTCGATCCTCCTAAAGGTTTGCGCAGCAAACCTACTTCGTAAGCATAGGCTTAGGTTTGCGAAGCAAACCTACTTCGTAAGCATAGGCTTAGGTTTGCGAAGCGAACCTACTTCGTAAGCATGGGCTTAGGTTTGCGAAGCGAACCTACTTTGTAAGCATGGGCTTAGTACATGAAACGTTGACGAAAACGCACATGGTCGAATTGCTGGACGGAGCTGAGCGGCACTTCTTTGCCGATCCGCACCATCAGGCAGTTAGCGGGATGGGAGCAAATTTCAGGGTCGTCCGTCGCGAACCAGACCATTCCGACCGATTGCATAAGGCTTTCCATCATTTTGCGGTACTCCCATACGCTTAGCTTCGTACCCTCGAGATCCCAATGCCAGTAATATTCCGTCGTGAAGACGATCATATTTTCGAGCTGATCGTCGGCGAACGCAAGCCTGATCATCTTTTTGCCAAGCCCGTGCCCCCGGTACTCGTCGGCTACCTCGATTGCGCCAAGCTCGATCAGATCGGTCATGCCGCCTTCCGACCAGCGCTCCAGCTCATCTGCGTAATGAAAAGTAACGTAACCCGCAATTGTATTGCCTTCACGGGCCAAAATAATCCTTCCTTCTTCGAGTCCGGCGATTTCAACGAGCGCTTCGTGCTGCTCGCGCGGTTTGCGGAATGCATCCAAGGAAGGATGCATGGCCATGTCGGCCAGTCTGTCAGCAGGAACAGGGCCTTCAATAACAAGCTCACGGCTCGCATCGATTGCATGCTGCTCACGCTGCAAGCGTTTTCTATGCATCAAGGCAAATTCCCCTTTGCTTATGTTGTATGCCTCATTCTGAGCTTCGTTTAGTCTTTTATATCAAAAATCCGCGAAAATGAAAAGCGTAGTCGAAAAAGAAAAGGTTATGCTATAATAAATTTGGCTGTTTTTATGAAAGCGTATTCGCGTAAATAAGAAAAGAGATTTGATGGGAGAGTGACGGCATGATCAACTTGCATCAAGAACGTATACCTGCGACAGCGCAAAATCCGAATTTAAAAAACTATGAAGCGGCGGCCGCTTCATTCGAATGGGATCAAATCGAAAGACAGTTCAGCTGGTACGACACGGGGAAAATGAATATGGCATATGAAGCCGTCGATCGTCACGTCGACGAAGGCAACGGCGGCAAAGTTGCGCTGTATTACAGCGACAATGAGCGGGATGAGTCTTATACATTTGAACAGCTGAGCAAGCAGTCCAACCGGTTCGGGAACGTTCTGAGGAAGCTCGGCATCACGAAGGGCGACCGCATGTTTATTTTCATGCCTAGAACGCCTGAGCTTTACTTCAGCGCTCTTGGTGCCTTAAAGGTCGGAGCGGTCGTCGGACCGTTATTCGAGGCGTTTATGGAAACTGCGGTGAAGGACCGTCTGCAGGACAGCGAAGCGGTGGCGATCGTTACGACGCCGGCTTTGTATCCGCGGATCAAGCGGGCGGAGCTTCCTAATTTAAAACATATCATCGTATTTGGCAAGGACGTGCCGCAGGACGAAGGAGTCATTGACTTTTCCGCAGTGATGGCCGAAGCTTCCGAGGAAGCGGAGATCAAGTGGCTTGACCGTGAAGACGGATTGATACTGCATTATACTTCGGGCTCCACAGGCAAGCCCAAGGGCGTATATCACGTTCAAAATGCGATGATCCAGCACAAATACACCGGGCAGGCTGTTCTGGACCTGAAGGAGAATGACGTTTACTGGTGTACGGCAGATCCAGGCTGGGTGACGGGAACCTCGTACGGCATCTTCGCACCGTGGTTGAACGGCGCTACCAACGTTATCCGGGGCGGACGCTTCAGTCCCGCAGACTGGTACAGCGTCATTCAAAAATACGGCGTTACGGTCTGGTACAGCGCGCCAACCGCCTTCCGGATGCTCATGGGAGCAGGCGACGATATTTCGCAGCAGTACGATTTGTCGAGCTTGCGTCATGTTCTTAGCGTTGGCGAGCCGCTAAATCCGGAAGTCGTCCGCTGGGGGATGAAAGTATACGGACAGCGTATCCACGATACATGGTGGATGACGGAGACTGGCGCCCAGCTCATTTGCAACTATCCAAGCATGGACATCAAGCCGGGCTCCATGGGCAAGCCTCTGCCGGGCATTCAAGCTGCGATCATCGATGACAGCGGCAATGTTGTCCCGCCATACCGGATGGGGAATTTGGCGGTAAGAACGCCATGGCCTTCGATGATGCGCCAAATATGGAACAACCCGTCCAAATACGGCGAATATTTTTACTTAAACGGTTGGTATGTGTCCGGCGACTCCGCCTACATGGACGAAGACGGATACTTCTGGTTCCAAGGACGGATCGACGATGTTATTAACACAGCTGGCGAGCGGGTCGGCCCATTCGAGGTCGAAAGCAAGCTCGTCGAGCATCCTGCGGTAGCTGAAGCAGGGGTAATCGGAAAACCGGACCCGATGCGCGGCGAAATCATTAAAGCGTTTATTGCTCTGCGCGAAGGCTTTGAGCCGTCCGATGAGTTAAAGCAGGAAATTTCGCAGTTTGTGAAGGTCGGCCTGTCCGCTCATGCGGCGCCAAGGGAAATCGAATTCAAGGATAAGCTGCCTAAGACGCGCAGCGGCAAAATTATGCGCCGTGTCTTGAAAGCTTGGGAGTTGAATTTGCCGACAGGAGATTTGTCAACTATTGAGGATTAATTCAACAATATGAAAGAGGATGCCTCCTTTGCGGAGGCATCCTCATTTTTTTGCATGATTTTAACGTTTATCTTTGGAACATTTCGATCCATTCCCGGTCGGGACCTTCGACGAAAAAATATTTGTAGCCGTTAGGCAGCGTTGTAATTTCCTTATCGATAAACGTAACGCCTTGCTCCTTCAGCCGGGTAAATTCCGACTCCACGTCGGGAACCGTAATGGCGAAATGATGGACCTTACCTTCAGAAGGGAGGCTGTCGTTGTAGCCGTGAATGAGTTCCAGATCCGTTTCATCAGCTCCGCCAAACCCGAGAAAGGCCAGCTCGATGACACCGTTCGTATGGGTTAATCGGCCTTTGAGCTCAAACCCAAGCTTCTCCGTATAAAAAGCGATCGATGCTTCCATGTCTTTGACCATTACGCCTACATGGTCCAATTTCATTTTTTTCATCCTGTTCTGTCCTTTCGAATGCTTTGTTATTTGACGAGTACGATAGCAGAAGGACCCGATTCGCCTTTTCCGTTCTCGGCAGTAAAGAAGAAGGCGCCTCCCGCTTTGGGATTGACGAATTCAAAGCCAGGCCCTGAAGGAGAGGCGATATGAATATACTGGCCGTCATTGGCTGCGCTGTAATAGACATGATAGCGCGCAACTTGGTCGGTTGCGGCATTCGGCGTCCAGCTAAACTGTATACTGATATCCGTTTTCTCGGCTTTCAGACCGGTTGGCGGAGCGGGAGCGGCGGCAGCTTCTGTTCCGGCCAAGCCGCCCAGCTGAGGCAGCCCGGAGATGATCCCGCCACCGTAAGGAAGCAGCTGGCTTGGAGCCGATTCCTTGCCCGCAACGTCTACGGCAGTCAAATAATAGGTGTAGGTTTGGCCGGCTGCCACCCTTGTCGGAATGGAGTAGCTTTGACCTGCCCAAATAGATGAGCCAAGCTTCTCGTAGGCTCCTTGGTTAACGGACCGGTACAGCCGGTAACCGACAACGTCATTGGATGAGCTTTTTGTAAACGTGATGGTGACCGTGTCTCCTCCGGATGGTGAGAGCTTCACGCTTGCGGGAGGTGCCGGAACGGCTCCGTCATCCACGCGCGGATCCGATTTGGAAGGCGCATTGTTGCCTGCATCCGCCGGCAAATAGACGGACATCGGCCTGCGGCTGCTGACCGGAAGCTTTGCCTGTGCGGCCGCTATTTCTTCCATTAGCGCGTCAAGCGGCTTCTTCCGTTTGATCACGACCTTCTCGCTCACCATATCCGCCGGCGTTGCGGGATTAGGCACGTAATTCACTCCGTTGTATGAGATGATGGCCATTTTAACGAGCGTATCGTCCGTTTTTTTAGGCAAATCTTTTTTGTTAAACCAGTCGGTTACGAGCATGCCTGCTTGCTTTGTCAAATCGCTAGGAAGCAAGCCGCTTGCGCTGGAGACAGTCGCTTTCACGATTCCCTCAGGACGTTCGAACTTATCGGTCGCGAACAGCTCCGGCTTCGCATCGGTCACTTTGTTCATGATAAGCGCCCAAATCGACCGCGCTCTTCCTTTGCCTTCCTCTGACAGGGAATTCACCTGCTCCTCGTAGCCGGACCAAACGCCAAGCGTAATATCCGGCGAGAAGCCCATGAACCATACGTCGCCGTAGCTTTGGGTGGAACCCGTCTTGCCGGCGATCGGAATCTTCCCGTACTTATTGAACTGCGACGTCAGCTTGTGCCCGGATCCGCTTCTGCTCGAAATAACGGTGGACAGCATATCGGTCATCAGAAACGCGCTTTGCTCGGAGAACACCCGCTTAGGCTCCAATTTGTGCTCGTATACGATTTTCCCGTTGGCATCCGTTATCTTGTCGATCATATAAGCGTCGTTGAACTCGCCTTTGTTAGGTATGGCGCCATATGCGTTGGTCATTTCTTCAACCGAAACGCCGATGCTTAGCCCGCCGATTACTCCCGTTTGCGCATAAGCGTCATCAGGCTGTATAGTCGTAATGCCTAATTCCTTGACGAAATTCCATGCGTTCTCGATTTTGACCTCTTCGTTAAAAATTTTCAGCGCCGGAAGGTTGAGGGAGCGGTTCAGCGCTTCTCTGGCCGTCACGAGTCCGGCAAATTTCCGGTTCACGTTCATCGGGATGTGGAAGCCCTTCTGGCCGTCCTTCAGAACGATCGGCGCATCGTCGATAATGCTGGCCGGCTGGATAAGGCCTTGTTCGATAGCAGGCAAATATGCAGCTAACGTTTTCATCGTGGAGCCGGGCTGACGCGTCATTTGGGTAGCGTAGTTCATCTGCTCCTCATAGAAATCGCGTCCTTCGAGCATGCTGAGAATGGCGCCGGTCTTATGATCCAGCATGACGGCGGCGATTTGCTCGAGTCCTTTCTCCTCGTTGTAAGGGGAGAAGTTATCCGGATTGGAGCCGATTTCGCGCATCAAATGATAAATGTCCTTGTCAATCGTTGTGTAAATACGATAGCCTGCGCGCAGAAGATGGTCTCGAGCTTCTTCGACAAGAGGCGCGTTCTCTTTCTTCCGCAGATCCTCCTTCGTCCAGGTCGGGTTCTGCTGCAAGAGCATAATTTCCGTCGCCTGGCGCTCCGTTTCAAGCATAAGATAAGGATAGGTGGTGTATGCTTTCTCGCTAGGCGGCGCCAACGATTTCTTAATATCGAATTGAAGCGCTTCGTCATACTGCTGCTGCGTAATTCTGCCGGTTTCCAGCATGCGCTGAAGCACCAGCTTCTGGCGTTGGAGCGCGAGCTCGAAGCCTTCCTCATTGAACACGCCTTTGCCCGTGAACGCCGTATAGGCGGATGGCCGCTGCGGCAAGCCGGCCAAATAGGCAGCTTGAGCGATTGAAAGCTGGTTAAGATCGGTAATGTTGAAAATTCCTTTGGCCGCAGCTTTGATCCCGAACACCTGGTAACCGCTAGAGCCGTTGCCGAAAGGCATTTTGTTCAAATAGGCGGCCAAAATTTCTTCTTTGGTCAAGTACCGCTCCATCCTCAGAGAAAGGAAAATTTCCTTGATTTTCCGGCTGTCGGTTTTGTCAAGACTCAGGAATACGCGGCGCGCCAATTGCTGGGTAAGCGTACTGCCGCCGGTTTGCGTCTCCTCGTTCATGAGCTTCTGCTTCACGGCCCGGCCTAGACCGTTGATATCGACGCCGTAGTGCTCTAGAAAATTATTGTCTTCTATGGCCAGAAGGGCATCGATGACCTGCGGCGGCAGTTCTTCGTAAGTGACGATCGTTCGGTCCTCGTCGGTACGAAGCTGGCCGATCAGCGAATCGTCGTTGAAGTATGCATATCCGGTGAGAGCGTTCTCACCAACCTTCTCTTCAATGACCGTTCTCGGCCGAACCTCCTCGTCCTTTACAAGGGCGGCAACATAGCCGGTTACGGCTCCACCCGCAAGCAGTCCGATAAAAATACCGAAATAAATAATCCATTTGACCGTTATGAATGTTACGATACCGAATGTACGCCATTTGCTCCGCTTCATTGGCGCCGGTTGACGTTCTTCTTGCATTTTCTTGTCTCCTCCTCCAAATAGCAGACTTATTATAACATAAATCGCCAAAGTAAGCAGGCATCAACCTGATTGACTTCGCTGTGCATATATGGTATAAACACTATTAAAGTTTTATCAGAATACGGCAATGATAGGCATGAGTAGACAGCGCAACGTTCTTGCAGAGAGTCGGTGGTTGGTGCAAACCGGCAAACGCCGCTTGTCGAATTACCGCCTGGAGCCAAGTGGGGGAACCGGACGGTCCATAGAGCAAATGACGGTTGGCTTCGACAGCCGGCCCTTATGCCGCCTCATCCGCAGTAGTCCATTTCGGAGCTGAACTCCGTTATCAAGCAACGAAGTGAGAGCATGCTTCTGCATTCGTGCAGCGGCTCGCTCTAACGAGGGTGGTACCGCGAGCTAATCCTTCTCGTCCCTTGGGGCTGGAAGGATTTTTTATGTTCATTTTGAACCTTACGAGGAGGAAAAGATTCATGGTGAAATGGGAAAAATTGTCAAAGGATCAGCAGGAGGAGGTAGAACGCCAGCTGGCGGTTATCCGCCGAGGAGTGGTGGAAATCGTTCCTGAGGACGAGCTGAAGCAAAAAATCGCGAACTCCATTGCAACGGGCAAGCCGTTAAAGGTGAAGCTCGGGCTCGATCCGTCGGCTCCGGATATTCATGTGGGGCATACGGTCGTCCTGCATAAGCTTCGTCAATTCCAGGAGCTCGGTCATGAGGTGCAGCTGCTCATCGGCGATTTCACGGGCAGAATCGGCGACCCTACCGGCAAATCGGAAACGAGGAAGCAGCTGACCGAGGAGGACGTGAAGCGGAACGCCGAAACGTACCAGAAGCAAATCTACAAAATTTTGGACCCGGAAAAAACAAAGCTGTACTACAACTCGGAGTGGCTGGCGCCGCTAAACTTTGCCGACGTTGTGAATTTGGCCGCTAAAGTGACGGTGGCGCGCATGCTGGAGCGCGACGATTTCACGAAACGTTACACGAACGGCTTGCCAATCAGCATTCACGAGTTTTTCTACCCGCTCATGCAGGGTTATGACTCCGTAGCGCTTGAGTCGGACGTGGAGCTTGGCGGAACCGACCAGAAGTTCAATCTGCTGATGGGAAGAACCCTGCAGAAGGAATACGGGAAGGAAGCGCAGGTAACGATCACGACGCCGCTGATCGAAGGGCTGGACGGCGTCAACAAAATGAGCAAAAGCCTCGGCAACTACATCGGCATCGACGAGGAGCCGAATCAAATTTACGGCAAGTCGATGTCTATTCCGGATGAGCTCATGTACAAGTACTACGAGCTGGCAACCGATCTGGACAATGATCAGCTTGCCGAACTGAAGAGCGGCCTTGAGGACGGCACAGTACATCCTCGGGACGCCAAAATGCAGCTGGCCGCTACATTCGTCCGTATGTATCACGGCGAAGAAGCGGCGAAGGCGGCTGAGAATCATTTTATTACAGTATTCCAGCAGCGCGCGCTTCCGGATGACATCGAAGAGGTTGTCATTGACCCGGCGGAGCTTGAGAACGGTCAGATCAAAATCGTTAAACTGCTTACCGTGCTCGGCTTGCAGTCGACGAGCAGCGAAGCGAGACGGAGCGTTCAGCAGGGAGCCGTCCGCATCAATGAAGAGAAATTGTCTGACATTAACACGGGTGTAGCACCGAAGGACGGCGACGTCATTCAGGTGGGCAAACGCAAATTCGCGAAAATTAAACTCGGCTAGAAGTTCTAAATAAGCTTGTTGAATTGATAACATTCAACAAGCTTATTTTTTTTAGAAACAATTTCCTTCCCTCAGACGTATTAAATAAAGGAATAATTGTTATCTTCTGGATTCCGGAAAGGGAGGAGGAGACGGAAGCTTGGAAGCCTTATTTTTAGCATGTTTGATCGGCGGCATTTTGTATGCGGTCGTCAGCGTCGTGTTCGGCGATTTTGTGGGCCAGGCGCTGGAAGGGGCATTCGACTTTTTATCGGCGGATTCCCACGCCTGGTTTTCGCCAACCGCATTCGTCGGCGGTATTACGGCTTTCGGCGGAGCGGGCCTTTTGCTTGAGCGCTATTCGGGACTCGGTACGGCGGCCGCCTTATTTCTGGCTCTGTTAACCGCAATCGCTGCAGGGGCAGGCGTATTTTTCCTGTATGTCAGGCCGATGGAAAAGAGCGAAAATTCAATCGCGTTTTCGATCGAAGGTTTGACCGGCATGCCGGCGGAAGTGCTTGTCCCGATTCCGGCTTCCGGCTGCGGCGAGGTGATGGTGAAGGTGGGGGCCGGCTTTACGAATCAGATCGCGGCAAGCTTTGACGGGGTCGACATCGCCGGGGGAGCGAAGGTTGTTGTCGTGGAAACAAAGGACTCCATCTTGCTCGTTTCGGAAATTCATTTGGATTAAAGAAAACGCAAACAACGGGGAGGGTTTACGTCTATGCCGGATATTTTTGTCATTCCAGCGATCGTCGTCGGTGTCTTTGTATTGCTTGGACTCGCTTTTTGGGCAAGGTACAAAACGGTCAGCCCGGACGAGGCGATGCTCGTGACCGGATCTTTTCTGGGCAGCCGAAACGCGAGCATCGATGAATCGGGACGCAAAGTAAAAATTATAAGAGGCGGCGGCGCGTTTATTTTGCCGATTTTTCAGAAGGCCGAATTTTTGTCTCTGCTCTCCCATAAGCTTGACGTGTCGACACCGGAGGTTTATACGGAGCAAGGCGTTCCCGTCATGGCGGACGGCGTGGCGATTATAAAAATCGGAGGAGCCGTCGAAGACGTAGCGACCGCGGCGGAGCAGTTTTTGGGCAAGCCGACGGATGCCTTGAAGGGGGAAGCCCAAGAGGTGCTGGAAGGCCATCTCCGCGCCATTCTCGGATCGATGACGGTAGAGGAGGTGTACCGGAACCGGGATAAGTTTGCGCAGGAGGTGCAGGGTGTAGCGGCCAAGGATTTGAAAAAGATGGGTCTGCAGATCGTTTCGTTCACGATCAAGGATTTGCGCGATAAGCACGGCTATTTGGATGCGCTCGGCAAGCCGCGTATTGCAGCCGTGAAAAGAGATGCCGAAATCGCGGAAGCGGAGGCGGTGCGCGACGCCCGAATTCAGAAGGCGCATGCCGCGGAAGCCGGCCAGAAGGCCGAATTGCTGCGGGACACGAACATCGCCGAGGCGGAGAAGAACAAAGAAATGAAAATCGCTTCCTTTAAAAGAGATCAGGATACGGCGAAGGCGGAGGCGGATCAGGCCTACTCCATTCAGGAGGCCCGCGCGAAGCAAAGCGTCGTGGAGGAGCAAATGAAGGTTGAGCTCGTCCGCAAGGAGCGCGAGATCGACCTGGAGGCGAAGGAGATTTTGCGCCGCGAGAAGCAGTATGACGCAGAGGTGAAGAAAAAAGCCGATGCGGACCGTTATGCGGTGGAGCAAGCGGCGGAGGCGAACAAGGCGAGGCAGCTTCGCGAAGCGGATGCGCTGCAATACCGGATCGAGGCGGAAGCGAAGGCGCAGGCGGCACAGAAGCGGCTGGACGGCTTGGCCGTTGCCGAAGCGGAGAAGGCCAAAGGGACGGCGGAAGCGGAGGTCATCCGGCTGCGCGGCTTGGCCGAAGCGGAAGCCAAGGAAAAGCTTGCGGAAGCGTTCGAGAAATTCGGCGAAGCGGCGATCCTCGACATCATCGTGAAAATGCTGCCGGAGCTGGCCGGCAAGGTGGCGGAGCCGATTGGCGGCATCGATAAGCTAACCGTAGTTGATACGGGGAACGGCGAAGGGGCTGCACGCCTGAGCAATTATGTAACGTCACTGATGGCTACCGCTCCGGAAATGCTGAAGAGCGTTTCGGGTATCGACGTAAACTCGCTCATCAAAGGGCTGACGGGAAAAGCATTGCCCCCGTCTCCGGGCCCGGAACGGAAGGATGAGCCACTCTAAGCCGTTGAAATAAATAAAAGAAGCCTCCGGGTAATGACCCGGAGGCTTCTTCCATACACAAGAGATTCTCGGATTAACGGCTGTAGAACTCGACGATTTGTTTCTCGTCGATTTCTTGGGAAAGCTCGCCGCGGTCAGGAAGACGAACGTATTTGCCTTCCAGAGCTTGATCGTTGAACTCCAAGTAGTTAGGAAGGTGGTGACGACCTTCAATAGCTTCTTTGATTGTTTTCAGGCTGCGGCTGCGCTCGCGCAGGCCGATTACATCGCCAACAGCAACGCTGTAAGATGCGATGTCAACCTTTTTGCCGTTTACAGTAACGTGGCCGTGAGCTACCAGCTGGCGTGCGCCCGCACGGGAGTTGGAAAGGCCAAGACGGTAAACGAGGTTGTCAAGACGGCTTTCAAGGAGACCCATGAAGTTTTCGCCGGCTTTACCTTTCATTTTTGCCGCTTTATCGAACAAGTTGCGGAATTGCTTCTCGTTCAAGCCGTACATGTGGCGAAGCTTTTGTTTCTCTTGCAATTGAACGCCGTAACCGCTAAGCTTTTTACGTTGGTTAGGGCCGTGTTGACCTGGAGGGAAAGCGCGTTTTGCAAGTTCTTTGCCAGTTCCGCTCAAAGAGATGCCAAGGCGGCGGCTTAGTTTAAATTTAGGACCAGTATAACGTGACATACGTAAAGTTAACTCCTTCATCAAATAAATTTGTGAATGGGGTTGTGTTTCGCCG
This sequence comes from Paenibacillus vietnamensis, assembly GCF_020169515.1. Classification (GTDB taxonomy): domain Bacteria; phylum Bacillota; class Bacilli; order Paenibacillales; family Paenibacillaceae; genus Pristimantibacillus; species Pristimantibacillus vietnamensis. The sequence continues at coordinate 612,182 of NZ_JAHMHW010000001.1, forward strand.
AATACATCCATGTCCGAGCACGCTCGTCCCTGTTAGGCAAGTCAGCCGCTGGCCCCCAGCGGACGTATTCAATGAGGGTGACACAAAACCGTACGCCCATCTATTCATCAATAAATTTTATCCGAAATAGACAGCCGTTGTCAAGATAACTCTGCTAAATTTTATGAGCGGATAAGGGAATCGAAAGTCCTAGATTTTACATTCTTCCTAGTGCAAAACTCTTACAAATGAAGTATGATGTGAATTGATAGCTCATCTCCTTGGTTGACAGATAGAAGGGTTGGGTGCTGTATGGTGGATCGAATGAAAAGCAATTTTGCCCCGCTGTTCAAGTCAGTATCGGCCGATAAGCCGTCACTGCCGGATGCGGTTTGGTTTCATAGCGAAGATATCAGCGATGCGGACAAGCCTATGCTGCCGCCGCTGCTTGCGGAAAGCTTCCGCTATTGGACGACGGAAGCGAAGGAGCTGGCATTATTTAATTCCGGACGGTTCGTTTTATTTGATATAGATTTGCAGGCGGTCGCTGCGACAGAGCATGAGCATATCGGGATAAAGCATGATGAGGCAATGGAGGCGGCCGTGAAGGAGGCCTTGCAGGCAGGAGCGCCGGGGACGTACGCGTCGGCCTGCGCGAAGGCGGCAGCCGCCCCGCTGCTGCGGCGGAGCGACGGAGTTGTGTTTGCAGCGTTGGCTTACGCGTCGGACGACGGTGGTGTAGAGGGCTCGACCGGGCTCGAGTCTTACGCGCTCCATTACCGAAGCTGGTTTTACCGGAAGTTTGAAGAGCTGTATGTGAAGGATTTGCTTCTTCAGCAGCAGCGGACGGAGAAGGAAGCGGCGCGCAGGGACAGCCTGTTTCAAACTGCCAAGCGTCTGTACCATCAGATCGACGTCTCCTCCGTGCTGTCGGAGCTTCTTATGAGCCTCGAGCATCTGTATCCCGATTCCGAGGTTCAGTTATACCTGTCGCAGGATCATTTGAACGGAGATCCGCGCGTGAAGCCCCTGATTTTCAAGAACGCGGAGCACGATATCGTAGCGAAAGCGTTCCTGAGCGGCAAGTCGGTCAAGGAGCACGACCGGGACGGGTCTCTCAGGCTGGCCGTGCCGATGTCCGGCAATCAATCGGCTTATGGAGTGCTCTGTCTGAGCATCGGACCCGGCCAATGGGATGAGGCGGACTTGCCCGCATTTCTGCTGCTTGCGGAAACATCGGGTACGGCTTTCGAGAATGCCAAGCTGTACGAGCAGTCCAACCTGCTGATCAATGAACTCAGGCTGATCAACGAGCTGACCAAACGGCTGAATCAGTCGCTTCGCCTGAAGGAAATTTTCCAGTTCGCCTCTAGTGAACTTCTGACCGTATTTGAAGCGGATTATTGCTGCATCCTGCAGCTGAACAAAGAAAAAAATCAGTTCGCGGTGATGTCCAGCAATTTGCCGGCACTGGAGAGCGAGCACTTTTCTCCGGAATACGGTTTTTCCGGCATGGTATACCGGACCAAGGAGCCCATGATCATATCCGATTACTGGAACACCAGAGTCGTTACCTCTTTGCTGATGGACAACACGGGTTCGCGTTCACTGATTGCCGCTCCGATCATGGTAGACGGCGAAGTGGTAGGCGTCATTCTTGTTACGCATAAGACGCCCAGCTTTTTCTCATACGACAATTACAAGCTGCTGCAGGTGATGAGCACGCATATCGGCTTAGCGATCACGAACGCCTCCTTGCATGCGGAGGTGAGGCGGATGGTCATTACCGACAATTTAACGGGACTGCATGCGCGGCACTATCTCGATGAGCAGATTCAGAGCCGTCAGCGCAAAGATCCGTTCGGTTCGCTTATCCTTGTCGATATCGATCATTTCAAGAAGGTGAACGACACGTTCGGGCATCAGGTCGGGGACCAGATCCTCAAGCAGGTGAGCGAAATTATTTCAACGGCAATCCGTCAAGGCGACATTGCGGCCCGGTGGGGCGGAGAAGAGCTGGCCGTCTACTTGCCTGGTATCCGGGCGGAGCAGGCGTACAGGATCGCGGAGAGGATCAGGCGGCATGTAGAGAACGAAACGAATCCGGTCGTTACCGTTTCCTGCGGCGTTTCCGAATGGACGTTCGAGGACGAGAAGGTAAGCGTCGAAACTTTATTTTACCGGGCGGATATGGCGTTGTACGAAGCGAAGCATAATGGAAGGAACTGTATTTTTGTCGGTCAAACTTGATGGAGCTGCTATGATCTCATAAATGACGCCGTTATCGGCGTCTTTTCTTTTTTTATTTTGGAATAAGGAGCCGTCCGGTTAGGGACCCTAGAAGGTGTAAAAGATTGGACGGGAGGTATGGAAGCTATGAGAATCCGTAAACCAGCCGCCATAACCCTATTGGCTGGCACACTGCTGACTCTGTCAGCATGCGGGCGGGGTGCCGGCGATCGTACGCCGGAGGAGTGGCTGTCACTCGCTTATTCGGGACTGGCGTCGACGGATCAGTATGCGTTCACGGGATCGATGAGCATCAAAACAGCCGCGGGACTTGAATTTAAGCCGGAAATATTCGAAGGAAAGGTCGTTGACCACAAACAGCTGACCGTTCAGACGAGAAGCCAGGATCCGCTCCGCTTTAATCCCGTGCAAGTTCTGCAAACCTTGAACGAAACGAACGATAAGGTGACGATCGAGAACGGCGGCGCGGGCAAAGACTCTATAACCCTGTATATTAAGGAAATGACCGAAGCGTCGACCGAGAAATGGAAGCAAAGGCTGCGCGGGGAGCTGGACAGGATCGGAGAGGATGCCGAGCTTGCGCCGCCCGTCGGAAGCGGGCAGAAAGCCGAATGGACAAAGGAGCTCGAGCGTTCGAAGCGTCAGCTGGAGGAAATGCTGTCAACTCTGCAGGCGAATACCGAATACGAGCTTGTCATTGACCGCGACCGGCTGCTGCCGCTGTCGATGGACGAGCAGACGTCTTTTCGCTACTCCTATAAGGGGAAGCCTGCATCGGAAGAGCGGCAGACGACGGTACGCTTTCAATCCTTCGACGGGTCGACGAGCGATACTGTTCAACGGGCGCTTAATCGTGTTACGATGGATTAGTTACCAAATGCAGGAGTAAAGGAGAGGATGCGAACATGCGCGATCCGCGATTGCAGAAGCTGGCCCAAAATTTGGCCGGGTATTCCATAGACGTTCAGCCCGGCGAAAACATACTGATCGACATGATAGGCTCGGAACGCGAGCTTGCGAAGTGCCTGATTGAAGAGGTGGCGAAGCGGGGCGGAAGGCCTTTTGTAGAAACCAGCGACCGCTCCGTGCTCCGAACGCTGCTTCAGCATGCCACGCAGGAGCAAATGGAGCTTTGGTCCAGGCTCGATCTGGAGCGGATGAAGAACATGCACGGCTATATCGGCATCCGGTCGGGCGATAATGCTAACGAACTCGCCGGTATCCCCGATGCCCAAATGCGTCTGTACGAACAGCTTTACAGAAATCCGGTTCATTTGGAACAGCGTGTCAAAAAAACGAAATGGGTCGTGCTCCGTTACCCGAACGCTTCGATGGCCCAGCTGGCCAACCAAAGCACGGAGGCGTTTGAGAACTTTTATTTCGACGTGTGCAATCTTGATTATGCGAAGATGGACAAGGCGATGGACCCGCTTCAAGCGCTCATGAACAGGACGGACCGCGTGCGGATCGTGTCGCCGGGCACCGATCTGAGCTTCTCCATCAAAGGCATTGGCTCCAAAAAATGCTCCGGTCACCGCAACATTCCGGACGGAGAGGTGTTCAGCGCGCCGGTACGCGATTCGGTGCAAGGCACGATTACTTATAATGCGCCTAGCGTTTATTCGGGCGTGACGTTCCGCAATATTTCATTCACCTTCGAGAACGGCAAAATCGTAAGGGCGGAGAGCAGCGATAACGCACGTTTGAACGAAATTCTCGATATGGACGAGGGGGCCCGTTATATCGGCGAATTCGCGATCGGCTTTAATCCTTACATATTGCATCCGATGAATGATATATTATTTGACGAGAAAATTGCAGGCAGCCTTCATTTTACGCCTGGCCAGGCATATGAAGATACCGACAACGGCAACCGGTCCTCCGTCCATTGGGACTTGGTGCTCATCCAGCGTCCGGATTACGGAGGCGGCGAAATTTATTTCGACGACGTTCTCATCCGGAAGGACGGCTTGTTCGTTATTCCCGAGCTTGAAGGCTTGAATCCCGAAAATTTGAAGTAGCGAAATCAAACCCCGGAAAAACGATCCGTTAAATGGAAATTAAAGCGTTTTTCATATTTCCTCTTGATGGATGTCAGATTTCCATGTATCATGTTGTCAGAGGTAAGCTTTACTAATTTATTTGGAGGGATCACCCATGTCCAACAATGCAGCTATTGTAGAAATTTCCCAAACGGCTAGCCAATTCACTTCTTCGATCGTTCTGCAAGCCGAGAGTAAATATATTGATGTAAAAAGCATTCTCGGACTCTTCACTACGCTTGTAGGTGGACATGCGTACGAGTTGCACGTACACGGTCCTGACGCGGAAGCAGCTAAGAAAGCAATGGCAGATGTATTTGCTAAACATAACCTTAACGTTACCGTTATTTCGGACTAACAGCCGGAAGGCATCAGAAATTAGCGCTTCTTCTATTAAGGAGGAGCGCTTTTCTGTTTTGTCCTTGTATAATCCCTCTTTTTCGTCTAATATAAAGGGTATAGAAGACGGCGGATATGCGCACAGGGGGGAAAACGATGTCTTCACCGGAAATTACGGTCCAATTGCATGAGAAAGCGCTTCGTCTCCTTCAGGAAGATGCGAGTAAAATAGAAAAGCTTATCGAAGTTCAGATGGAGAACCTGACCACTCGTCAATGTCCGCTGTACGAAGAAGTGTTAGATACGCAAATGTACGGATTCTCTCGCGAGATTGACTTTGCCGTCCGTGCCGGCCTGATTGCCGAATCGGCAGGCAAGGAAATCGTGAGCAGACTGGAGAGAAATCTGGCTTTGCTATATGAAGCATTAGAAAGAAAAGAGTAGCCCCCATGCGGGGGCTACTCTTTTCTTTTGGTTCATAAATGTTTTAAACGAGGTAGAACGCGATGCCCAAAATAACGTAAACCATGAGCAGAAGTACTCCTTCGTACCAGTTGGTCTGGCCGTCCCGCGATACGGATTTGGCAATGAATACCGATACGCCGATGGCTGTTAATTCAATTGGAGTGAAGACGATGTCCATCGTATTACCGAACAACGCGCTGACCAGAATCAATACCGGCGCTACGAATAACGCGATTTGAAGGCTGCTGCCGATGGCGATTTCGACGGCAGCGCCGATTTTGTTTTTCATGGCCAGCAGGACGGCGGCGCTGTGCTCGGCGGCATTACCTACAATAGCGATGACGAAGGCGCCGATAAACAGCTCCGACAGGCCGAATTTGGCGCTGAAGGCGTCGAGGGTATGTACCAGCCATTCGCTGACGAACGCGACCATAACCGTGGCCAAGACGAGATACAAAATGGATTTCCCTTTCGACCAAGCGGGCTCTTCCCCGTGATCGGCGGTCATGACCTCGTCTGACAGCATATCCTTGTGGGTAACCATGGAGAAGATCAGCCACAAAATATACGATACGATCAGGATGCCCGCGACGGCCAAGCTAAGAAATTGATCCTTTTCGAAGGAGAAGTTTTCCGATATAACAAATACTGCCGGGACGAACAGGCCGATGACAGCCATGATCATCAGAGTGGAATTGTGATCGGCGAGCCGGGCGTTAAAGCGCTGCTCCTTGTATTTGAGTCCGCCCAGCAGCACGCTGAGGCCGAGAACGAGCAGCAGGTTGCCGATAATTGCACCAGTTAAACTTGCCTTTACCATCTCGAATTCCTGGGCCCTGATCAGGAAGATGGCGATGATCAGCTCGGCGGCATTGCCGAACGTAGCGTTCAAAAAACCGCCAAGCCGCTGACCCGCGTAGTGAGCGACGCTTTCCGTCGCTTTGCCCAAGAAGCCGGCGACGAAAATAATCGCGATCGCTGAAATGACGAACTGTACCGTATTATCCCAATGCATGTAATGGCCGGCTGCGCTTAGAATAAACATCACGATCAGCCCTGTAAAAAACATTTTTTGATTCATATCATCACTCACCTCATCCTCAAATTGTCTACGGCTGATTATAACAGATGTCAATTATTACCCACAATTCTCATTTACTAATAAAATACAGTCCCTTGAATCGAAACCGCCGCTGCGTTCTTGCTTCGCGACTTGCCATCATTTACAATGAACATATATGGTAAAACGAGGAGTGAGTCTGATGAACGAAGAACTTCAAACCGGCATTATCCGAATTTCTGATGACGTAGTAGCGACGATAGCTGGACTCGCAGCGCTTGAGACGCCTGGCATTGCAGCGATGTCTGGCGGTATATCCGAAGGACTCGCCAAACGGTTGAGCGGCAAAAATGCACAAAAGGGTGTATCGGTTGAAGTCGGCCAGCTTGAAGCGGCTATTGATCTTCGTATTATTGTCCATTATGGAATTCCAATTCAAGAAGTTTGCCGTCAGCTTCAGCTGAACGTCCGGGAATCGGTTGAAAATATGACCGGACTGAATGTGGTCGAGGTGAACGTGAAGGTGGAGGGCGTAGCCTTCAAAGAGGAAGAGACCGAAGAGGTGCAGCAGCAGCAGCTGCGTTTGAAATAGGACGCACGGCATCATAAAAGAAGAGACTGTTCAAGCAGGTGCGGCTGCTTGGACAGTCTCTTTTATTTTTTGCCCTTGACGGGCTCAATTCGGGTCGACTCCCTGGAAATACTGAGAAGCACACCTACAGACATTAAGCAAAAGAGCAGGGATGAGCCTCCGTAGCTAATGAACGGGAGCGTAACGCCCGTTAGAGGGATGGTGGCCGTAACCCCGCCGATATTGACGAAGGCTTGAATGGCGAGCAATCCGACGATGCCGGTGCCGACGACCGTACCGTACGAATCCGGACAGCGGAGGGCAACGATCAGGCCGCGCCACAAGAAGAAAAGGTAGAACAGCAGGAACACCGTGCTTCCGATAAACCCTAATTCTTCCGCGATGATGGCGAAAATAAAATCGTTATACGGATACTGCAAGTAGTGCAGCTTCTGAACGCTTTCTCCGAAGCCGGCCCCTGTAATGCCTCCGTGACCTAAAGCCTGCAAGGAGGAAACCAAGTGCCACCCCGAATCCTGTGAGTCGCTGAGCGGATCCCTGAAGATAGTCAGCCGATCGATCCGGTACGACCAGGCGTCTCTTACCTTTTCGGAGACGGCCATCGACAAGCTGATCAGTACGGCGAGAATGACCGAAATGAGTGATCCCGATACGAAGATTTGCTTCAAATTCGCACCGCCGGCCAAAATCATAACGGCGGCGCTTGCCGCCAGCACCAGGCAGGAGCCCAGATCCGGCTGCAGCATAATAACCGCACAAACGACCCCGACAATGACAATGACCGGGACCAGTCCCTTCTTGAAGCTGCGGAACTTATCGCCCTTCTTCGTAATCAGGGCGCCCAGATATAAAATGATAGCGAGCTTTGCGGGCTCGGTCGGCTGTATGCCTAACGTGCCGATGCCGAACCAGCTTTTGGCACCGTTAATATCCTTTCCGACAAACGGAACGAGCAGCAGCATGATCATTACGGGAATAAAAAATAGCATAAAGAAGCGCTTGAACACCAAATAGCGCAAATTCATCACCAGCAGCATGACGAAAACGCCGAGCCCGGCCCATAAGAACTGACGCTTAGTGAAATACAAGGCATCGTTATAGGTTACAACCGCCACGCTCGAGCTTGCGCTGAACACCATCACAAGCCCGAAGCCGACGAGAAGAAGCGTTAAGATGAGGAGCAGAAAGTCCGGTCTTCCACGGCTACCGTTCTGCGTAGCTTTCATAGCTGCCCCTTACACAAGCAATTGTTTGAGCTGCTGCAGCCGCTGCGTAGCCGTATTCATAATCGGCTGCGGGATCGGCGATTCATATTCAAGGCCATGCGGGAACGTAGATCGTCCGATGTATACGGATTCGATAACGAGAACGGCATGCGGCGATTCGAGCTTGCCTTCAACAGCGCGCGTAGCGATGCGCAGATAGTAGTCGGAGCCGCTGGCGCGATCCTCCAGCTTCAAGTCGTATGTAGCGCGATAATATTCCCACTGCCAACGGATAAAGCCAACCTTTTCGGCGGATTCGTCTAAATGTTCGAGTTCGCTTTTAACACCGTTAAGTCCGGTATTTTCAATAATCATGTTAGTTCCTCCCAAAGGTTTTGTGAAGCAAAACAGACGATACGAGCGTATGCTTCCGATTCAATAGACATAAGTCATGCATTCTTTACCCATGATAGTATGTTTCCCCAGCTTGCGCAAGCCTTACTCCCGTTATTCAGAGCAATCAAAAGTGACATTTTCACGAAAAATTTTCGTCTCGCCTCTATCCGGCAGGATAAGCTTCCTATAAGAAGCCTTTATCTGTTAAACTAAATGGAATCAATTAGCGGTTCCGTCCCGGAGGCGGGCCGTTTCGACAGCATAAATTGGAACAAATACAGATAGGGAGGTTTGCGATATGCAAACAGGGGATATCGTAGATCAAACACTTCAGCAATTATATCCGCAGATGGTGCGCTGGCGCAGACATCTTCACCAATATCCGGAGCTGTCGTTCCACGAGCGGGTGACGGCCGGCTGGATCGCATCCCAATTAACGGAGCTCGGATGCGACGTCAGAACGGATGTCGGCGGCCACGGACTTATCGCTTCGATAAAGGGAGATCTGCCGGGCCCAGTTGTGGCCCTGCGTGCCGATATCGACGCATTGCCGATTCAGGACGAGAAAACATGCGAATATGCTTCGAAAATTCCAAACGTCATGCATGCCTGCGGCCACGACGCCCATACCGCAACGCTCCTGGCCATTGCCGCCTATTATTCGGCTAACCGGGCGCAGCTGAAAGGCGAGAGGCGACTGCTGTTTCAGGCGGCGGAGGAGGTAACGCCAGGCGGCGCTCTGCCGATGATCAATGACGGGGCTCTGGAAGGGGTTGACGCGATTTACGGCGTACATTTGTGGACTCCGCTTGCCTCAGGGCTTGTCGCATCGAAGCCGGGGCCGTTCATGTCGGCAGCCGATGAATTCGTTATCGATATCATTGGGCGCGGCGGCCACGGCGGGCTCCCGCATCAGGCGGTTGATTCGATTATGATCGGGTCGGCCCTGGTCCAGGCGGTGCAATCGATCGTAAGCCGCAGCGTCAATCCGCTTCATCCCGCCGTGGTCACGATCGGTTCGTTCCAGGCGGGCTCGACGAATAACATTATCGCGGAGCGGTGCAGGATGAAGGGGACGGTCAGATCCTTCGACGAGCAGACGAGATGGCTGATCCATGAGCGGCTCGAGTCGCTTATCCGCCACACCTGCAGTATGTATGGGGCGGAGCATGAATACCAGATGAGGATCGGTTATCCGCCTGTCGTCAACGACGAGACCGAAGCGGAACGGTTTTTCAATGTCGGCCGCCGGTTATTCGGCGAGCAATCCGTCCAGCTTTCAGAAGCGATTACGATAGCCGAGGATTTTTCCTATTATTTGCAAAAGGTTCCCGGGTGCTTTATGTTCGTGGGGGCGGGAAGCGAGGAATGCGGAGCGGTATACTCGCATCACCATCCGAAATTCGATATCAACGAAAGAGCGATGCTGCAAGCTGCACGTCTGCTTATTGGAATGGCCGAAGATTTCGTTCATGGATGAATCGCTGCCGTATCGGAAATGCTATTTCTCGAACCATGATTCGAGGAGGCACACGATGAGAACAGTTAAACAAATCATGTCAACCGATTGCGTTACCGCGACTCTGCAGGACAACGTTTACGAGCTGGCCTTAAAAATGAAGCAGCACGATATCGGTTTTATTCCGATTCTGGAAGGGAAAAAGCTGGCCGGAGTCGTAACGGACCGCGATTTGGTTATACGCGGTATTGCGGAGAAGCATCCAGGCTCCGCTGCCGTTGAGGAAGTCATGACGAACCATGTTGATTCGATCACGTCGGATACTTCGGCAGACGATGCCGCCAAGCTGATGGCTTCCAAGCAAATCCGCAGGCTGCCTGTCGTCGATAACGGCGAGCTTGTCGGCGTTCTGGCAATCGGCGACCTGGCGGTACGCGAAATTTTCGTCAATGAAGCCGGTGAAGCGTTGAGCGCTATTTCCGAGCATGACGCTCAGCCTGTACATGCCTAATCTTTTTTTGGCCAAATAAGGGCGAATTGTCGCCCCGAATAACGGCAAACGCCCAAGGTAAACCTTGGGCGTTTGCCGTTCGTGCGTCTAATGGTCCTCCCAGACGGCGACAAGCTCATTATAGCTGTTATAGAGCTCGGCCGGATCGGGTTCCGAATTGTTCCAGATGTTTGTGGCGCCCCAGGGCAGGAAGCCGGGACGTTCCGCTGCAGTCTGGTCAGCTGAAGAGACGATGACCTTCTCGCCCGGCGGCAGCTCATATTTGGTGAACGGATAAGTTTGATTGCCTTTGACGCTGACCAGCTTCCAGCCATCCATCACAATCGCTTCATTTGTCGTATTCGATATCGTAACCAACTCATTTTGTTTGTTTACCTCGACGATGATTCCGCTGCGCGCCGCTTTTTTTACCGGAAATTCGGAATTGCTCGCAGTCGATGCGTCTTCCCAGATGCCAAGCTGTTGCTGCTTGGCCTTCTGCTCAAGCTGCTTGTAGACGTTTTCCATTTTTACATTCGGCTCGATGATGAGCACTTTCGCCAATCCTTGCTCGAGCAGAAGCTCATTAAGGATTCGTCCGTCCTTCAACTCGACGACCGCAAGCGTACGGTCATATTTGTCGGTTTGGTCTTTGTCGAAGGTAAGCCTTACTTCCTTGGATTCGGTAAGCAGATGCTCCGTGAACGTGGACGCCTCGGGCCCGAAAGGCTCGTACGCGACGCCCGGTTTTTTAGTTTCAGGCGTGTCGATATAAAGCAGCCGGACGGTTGTTTCCTCGCTGCCCGTTTTGATTTTGAACGTATCGCCGTCTATGAAGCCGGAAACGGTGTACCACTGGTTCGTTTGGACGACGCTGGTCGTCATATCGGAAATGGCCGAGCAGCCGCCTAGCGGCAGGCATACGGCCAGGAGGAGAAGGAGCAGTTTCTTTCTCAACACTTTATGACCTCCATGATGGTGAGAATCTTTTAATTAAGCCGTACTTCTTACTATACCATACTTTTTGATTCGTTACCGACTTGTGTTACGGAAGTCAAAAGCATAAAAATGCCAAAAACCCTTCATACTGACAATAAGATTACTTTATGACACAGGAGGGAACTATGTACGACAGCCATCATCATCCATTAATCGTTCAGTCGGATTTGGCGGTGCTGCTTGACGAAAGCAAGCCGAACGCGCAAGCGGCCAGAGAAAAACTGGTTCAATTCGCTGAAACCGTCAAGCGTGCGGGATCGGTACATACATTCAAAATAACGGCTTTGACGTTGTGGAATGCGGCAGCAGCGGGAATGGCGGCTGAGGACGTGATCCAGTGCCTGAAGCAATTCGGGCGTTATGAGCTGCCTTTCCAAGCCGAAGCTTCCATTAAAAGGCTGATGGGAAGATACGGGCGGCTGTCGTTAATTTCGGAGGCGGGAAAGCTGTATTTGCAGGGAGAGCCGGAGGTGCTGGGGCAGCTTGCCGGGCATGCTTCCGTCGGATCGTTTGTAAAGCATCGGGAGAATCCGGACAGATGGGAGCTGGAGGCCGGGTGCAGAGGAAGCTTCAAACAGGAGCTTACGCGGCTCGGCTATCCGGTCATCGACCGGGCGGGCTTTCATCTCGGCGAAGAGCTGCAGGTGCAGCTTCGCGGTCAAACGCTCGGCAACCGGCACTTCTCCCTTAGAGATTACCAGCGGGAAGCGGTGGACCGGTTCTATCAGGAAGAGGCTGTGCATGGCGGCTGCGGGGTTGTTGTTCTGCCCTGCGGCGCCGGCAAGACGGTTGTCGGGATCGCCGCTTTGGCGCGGCTCGGCCGAGCGACGCTGATTCTGACGTCAAACAATACGTCGGTGCGGCAGTGGCGGGACGAGCTGCTCGATAAAACGACGCTGACCAGCGAGGAAATCGGGCAATATGGCGGCGCTTTAAAGCAGGTTCGTCCGGTTACGATCGCGACATATCAAATTTTGACGCATAGAAAATCGAAAGATTCGGCTTTTTCTCATATGAAGCTTTTTTCCGAACGGGATTGGGGCCTTATTATTTACGACGAGGTTCATTTGCTGCCTGCACCGGTGTTCCGGATGACCGCCGAACTTCAAGCGACCAGAAGGCTCGGTTTGACGGCGACACTGGTCCGGGAGGACGGCTGTGCGGAGGATGTGTACTCGCTGATCGGTCCAAAGCAGTATGATATGCAGTGGAAAACCGCGGAAGCAGGCTCCTATATTGCATCGGTGTCGTGCACTGAAATTAGAGTTCCGCTAACGAAAGAGAAGGAGCAGCAGTATCATGAAGCAACCGCGAGGTCGAAGCTGAGGCTGGCCGCCGAAAATCCGGGGAAAATTCCGGTCGTCCGGGAGCTGCTTCAAACGCATGCGGACAAGCCTACGCTCATCATCGGGCAATATTTAAATCAGCTTCATGAGCTGGCGCATGAGCTTCAAGCTCCTTTGTTGACGGGTGAGATTCCGCAGCACGAACGGCAGGTGCTGTACGAGCGCTTCAAGGCGGGAGAAATAAAGGTTTTGATCGTTTCCAAGGTCGCGAATTTTGCAGTGGATTTGCCCGATGCGTCGGTTGCGATCCAGCTGTCCGGCAGCTTCGGCTCCAGGCAGGAGGAGGCGCAGCGGATCGGCAGACTGCTAAGGCCGAAGCAGGGCGACAACTCGGCGTGGTTCTATTCGCTCGTTACCGAGCGGACGAAGGAGACGGAATTTGCCGTAAAACGGCAAGTATTTATGCTGGAGCAGGGATACCCTTACGACAGGCGAAGCTCTGGCATTGACCCGAGCAGCGGATGGGAGGCGGTCAACCGATGAAATTCAGTCAGCTGGCAGAGAAGCTGGATCAAAAGCAGATCGAGGACTTTGAGCATGCCGCGGTTTGGAAGCCTGCCGTTATGAGGGGGCTGGGCTGGCGCGAAGCCTCTCTCGATCCAAGCTCCGTACAATCGGCAATAGAGCTTCTTTCCGTTTATGCAAGAGCCTTTCTCAAGGAAATGCTGCGCGCCTTTGCCGCCCTTCCGTCCGAGGAGGAGAAGCTGCTGCAAGCCGTCCGGAAAAATACGGCGATGTCGGGCGCCGAATGCCGGATCGGACTTTCGGAGCTAAAGGAGGCGGGAATCGTATTTTCCGTTCGGAAGGTTTGGGGCGAGCGCATCTGCTTTATTCCAGCTGAATGCTTCGTTCTTTGGCAGCAGGCGCTGTGGCCTCTCCGGCTTGAAGCGTTAACGGAACAACAGCAGGAATGTTTAATGAACGGTCAAATCAGGCCTTTCCGCAGGCCGCTCGGAAAGCAGCTGCTTTCCGGCTTTGCCGCGCTTGCCAAATCGGGTATGGAGCTGACTTCCAAGGGAGTGCTTCATAAAAAGACGGTTGCCAGGCTCGCGCAGGCCGTCGATTTGGAGGAGGCCTTGCTCCAGCCTTTCGGGCTGAATTGGCTGCATAAGGAGCATTATCCGCTGAAAGCGGCGTTTGTGCTCGAAGCCGGCACCGCTTTCGGACTTCTGCGGACAGAGCAGGACGCGTTGAAATGGAATGAAGACCGTCTCTCCCATTGGCTTTCCAAGGGCGAGGCGGATCGGGAGAACGATTTGCTGGAATGGTGTATGGGACTGCTGCTTCCGGCGGGGGGAAGCCATGCCCATAACGGAGCCGCCCTGACGGCCTTGCAGGCGGACATCTGGTATTCCGGCCGGGAGATAGAGGCTTGGTCCGGCGAGCTTGAAGCTGCTGCGGCGACGCCTCATGACGCCTCCTTGACGCAAAGCAAACCGTCTCCCTGCTGGCTTGGGCTGTTTTACAATTTCGGCTGGATGGAGGTTGTGGATTGCGAGAGCATAGACCTGCGGCCGGAGATGTTTTTCAGATGGAAAGGGGTTCTGGGTAAAGGCCCCGGCCGGGAGGTATTGCAACAGCAAGCCGAGGAATCTTTCCGGCATATTAGCGTGCAGCCTAACGGGGAATTGATTGCCGACCCTGCTTGTCCCTTCTCGATCCGGTGGGAGCTGGAGCTGCTTGCCGAGCTGATTACGGATGAGCGGATTGCCGTTTACCGGATGGAGCAGCAGACGGTTGCCCTTGCATTGGAAAACGGTAGAACAAGGCATTCGATCCGGACCTTTTTGGAATCGGCATCCGGCGGCGAGCCGCTTCCTGCTGCCTTTGAAGCGTTACTGGAGGTATGGTGCGGGCGCGCCTGCCGCTCCTGGTTCGCCGAAGTTGTCCTGCTGCGATGCGACAATGAACAAATGGCGGCAATCCTAGACAACCATCCCGGCGCAGCAACGATGTTGACAGCAAAGCTGGGAAACACGGATTATATCGTGAGCAAGGCGCACGTAAGCGAGCTCAGGCGCCTGCTGCAGCAGGCAGGTTATCCGCCGCGAAAAGGTGTCCTTATCGAGGAGGAGGAGCAAGGCGGCTATCCGAGCGTAATCCGTTTCTTTCCTGATAAAGGGGTTCAACAGACGGAACAGGGAAGTAAGACCGCGGCGTACGTTTACGAAGCGTTTCCGCTGCAGCATTTTGAATTGGAGGTTCAAGATGCTTCATCCCGCATGCCTCTTCTTCAGACGGACCGGATACCGGCCATTTGGACCAAGCAGCTGCGCGCCTATCATCACTCTACCCGCAAAGAGCTGATCGAGCAGGCGCTGGCCTGGCAGACGCCCGTACAGCTTCGCATGCGGCAGGAGCTGAACGAATTTGTTCCCGAAAAATTGGAGCAAAAGGACGGGGCGTGGGCGGTAGTCGGTTTGCTGCGCAGCACGGAGGAGAAGCAGCAGATCCGGCTGACTCCGGACATGTGGGACGAAATGCGTCTCGTCATCCCGGGCCGCGGGGAGCTAATATAATCTCTATCTATTCGTACAAGTAGTATGATATGATAATGTAGATGTGAGCGAACAGAAATGAGGTGGATGAATGCCAATGGCTGAAGGAACAACAGCTGTTACGGATGAATGGCAGCAGGGCGGCGTTTCTTCGCTGGATATGGCGTCGTTGTTGCTATGCGCCTATGAATTAGGGGATTGGATCAATCAGTCGGCAGAGGTCGCCGATTATTTATATTGGAAGTCGGTCGTGAACGGGGATGAGACCGTAGGGGAAATGAAGAAGCGATTCGCGAAGGCGAAGGAAAGGTTTGCGGAATGCGAGCGCTTCGGCCGTTTTCATCCCGATTATAACGACGCAAAGGATAAATTAAAGGATATCGAACGGGAGCTTGACGGGGTGGAATGCGTCCGGCGCTTCAAGCAAGCGGAGCAGACCGTAGACGAAATGCTTTACGATGTCTCCCGCATGATAGCCGAATCGGTGTCGGACACGATTAAAGTGCCGGGCAACGAGAAGGCGGCCGGCGGCTGCGGAAGCGGCGGATCGTGCGGCTGCGGAAGCGGCGGCTGCGGTTAACGAACCTTAGGAGGGAAAAGATGTTACCGGATCGAACGGGTTATATTGTTTGGGTGAGCGATTTGAAAGCGGCAAGGTCATTGGAACGTTTCGGTTCCGTGCATTATATGTCCCGGAAGATGCATTACGTCGTGATGTATATGAATGCGGACCGCTCCGAGGAAGCGGTAAGGCAGATGAATAAGCTTCCATTTGTACGCAAGGTTGAACGCTCCTACCGCAACGAAATTAAAACCGAATATTCGAAGGACAGCGAAGATAAAACGAGATTTTATAGTCTGTAGCTGTTTGCCTTTTATGAGAAGCTTTCCGGCATGATTTAATCGCCGGGAGGCTTTTTTTTTCGTTTAATTAATGAATATCAACTAAAAATTAACATATTTGGTCGGACTTTAATTTAATGTTGTAATATCGGACAATCATGGTAGAATGGAATTAAATTCATAGTATAAAAGCCCTGGTTCCTTGGAAGGAGTTGGTTGCGTAATGAAGGATAAAACGACAAGCAGATGGAGCACATACGAATCGTTTTTTATCGAGCTTGGTGATAAGAAGGTTGCAGATATCGTAATTACCAACCATGCGAAGAGCCGATGGCTGGACCGGATCGAAAGCGAGAAAACCGGCTACGAGGATATAGCCGAATTTTTATGGGAATGCTTGAAGCAGGGAAGGATCGAGCCCTATTACCGAAACGAGGAAGACGTCTATCTGATCGATGACGATCTTGTGTTCGTCGCGGAATTTACGGATTCGAGCACCGAAGCGGACCTCCTTGGTAACCCTTTACATAAAATGATTGTCGTCACTTTTTTGGGAAGAATGTCCGAGACGATCGAACTAAGAGATCTGAAGTCCTATTACTCGTGGTTGCGCCACTCGCGGAGAATGACGCTGGTGAAGAGCAGCCGGAAGCACAGATAACATGATGTTTACGACATATAGAGAACGGAGCGTATAATCTGCAAAGATTGGACGCTTTTTTTATTTCCGTTTTCGTATGGGAGCGGCGGCGCGACTGCGAACGGGCTTTGTAGTATAATACAAAATTAGAAGAAAGGATGAATGGAAAATGCCACTAAATTTCCACCAGCTGCATATTTTTTATACGGTTGCGGAACGGGGCAGCTTTTCGGCCGCCGCCCAATCGCTGCATATGACTCAACCGGCCGTTACGATGCAGGTGCAGTCGCTTGAGGACTATTTCGGCACGAAGCTGCTGCAGCGCTCGACCAAACGGATCGAGCTCACGGAAGCGGGCCGGGCGCTTATGCCTTACGCGCAGCGCAGCATCGATTTGATTCGCGACACGGATCAGGCGATGTCTTCGTTTACGAAGCAGCTGAAAGGAAGGCTTCAGCTTGGCTCCAGCCTGACGATCGGCGAATACATTTTGCCTCGTTTGCTTGGACCGTTCGGGCAGGAATATCCGCATATCTCCATTAGCATGAAGGTGATGAACACTTCGCAAATTATGGAGGATATTTTGAACCATCAGCTTAACTTCGGGCTGATCGAGGCGCCGGTCAACCATCCCGATATGCATATGGAAGCGGTGATGAGCGACGAGCTTAAGCTGATTGTCTCGAAGGATCATCCGCTTGCGGAGCGGGCCTCCGTCAGTCTGGAGGAGGTCATGGAGTATCCGTTCGTGCTGCGCGAGCAGGGATCGGGAACGAGGCTGGTCATGGAGGAACAGCTGAAGAAGAAAAAAATCGATCCCGCCTCGATGAAGATCGTTATGGAGCTTGGCAGCACCGGCGCCGTCAAATCGGCTGTCGAAGCGGGACTAGGCATTTCGTTCGTTTCCACATCCTCCGTGAAACATGAGGTGGCGCTCGGACTGATCCGTACGATCAAAATAGCGGATACGACGTTTCAGAGGCAGTTTTATTCGATGTATTTGAAATCGGCGCTGCTGCCGATTTCGGCGGTTACCTTTTTAACATTTCTGAGAGAGAGGGATCTGCAGCAATGGCTCTAATTAGCGGTCTTGCCGATTTGCATACGCACACGACTGC
The DNA here is from genome assembly GCF_020169515.1 of Paenibacillus vietnamensis. GTDB lineage: Bacteria > Bacillota > Bacilli > Paenibacillales > Paenibacillaceae > Pristimantibacillus > Pristimantibacillus vietnamensis. The sequence goes on from NZ_JAHMHW010000001.1 coordinate 629,903, forward strand.
ATCGGACGGCTTGCTGCCGCCGGCGGAGGTCATCCGGCTTGCGAAGGAAGCCGGACTCACGGCCGTTGCCGTCACCGATCACGATACGGTTGCCGGGGTAGCCGAGGCCGTTCTCGAAGGGGAAAAGCTCGGCATCGTCGTCGTACCGGGCGTCGAGATCAGCACGGAAGCCGGCGGAATCGACATTCATGTGCTCGGCTATTATACGGATAACGGGAATGAAACGTGGCTGGAGCGGCTTGCAGGGCAGAGGAATATTAGAAACCGCCGGAATGAAATGATTGTGGACCGGCTCAAGGAGCTCGGCATCGACATCACGATGAACGATGTTGCGGCAGCCGCACGGAGTACCGCCGCTTCGAAAGAAGGAGATCAGCGGAAGGACGCCAGCATCGGGCGCCCGCACATAGCGGAGGCGCTCATCCGCAAAGGCGCGGTCGCCGATATGAAGGAAGCGTTCGACCGGTATTTGGCATCCGGAGCGGCCGCCTATGTGAACCCGCCCCGCTTGCATCCTGCTGAGGCGATCCGGTGGATCCGGGAAGCCGGGGGGACAAGCGTTATCGCGCATCCCGGCCTTTACGGCAACGATGAGCTAGTGGAGGAGCTTCTCCGCAGCGGCGCGCAGGGCATCGAAGTTTATCATTCCGATCACGGGGAAGAAGAAGTGAAGCGATATGCCGCGCTCGCTGAGAGGTACGGCTCTATCGTAACCGGAGGCTCCGACTTCCACGGCGTCCGCGGCGGCAAGCCGTTCCATGGAGCAGTCGGAAGCCGGACGGTCGATGCGGATACGGCAAGGAAGCTGTACTCCGCCAAAGGACTTTCAACATCATGATGATCCGCACCTCAAGCGGTAAAGTAAAATCACGGTCTCAACCCGCGAACGGGATAGAGACCGTGATTTTTTTACTTGACCTCGACGGCCAGCGATTTGATTCTTTGCTCGTCCGGCGTAATAAACAAGGTTTTCTGATTGTCGTAAATGACGAACCCCGGCTTCGCGCCGCTAGGCTTGCGAACGTGGCGGATGGACGTGTAGTCGACCGGAATGGAGCTGGACGCACGGGCCTGGCTGTAATGCGCGGCAAGCATGGCGGCTTCCTCCAGCGTCGCGTTGCCGTAATCAAGACCCCGGATAACGACGTGGGAGCCGGGAATGTCCTTCGTATGCAGCCAGGTGTCGGTAGGCGACGCCAGTCTGTTCGTCAAATATTCGTTCTGGGTGTTATTTTTACCGACGTAGACGGATGCGCCCTCCGAAGAGGTATAGCAGAGCAGCGAAGGGCGCTGGTTTTTTTTCTTCTTCGGGCCGCGGCGACCCCGCTCCCTCATATAGCCCTGCTCAACAAGCTCGTCCCTGATTTCCTCGATGTCGGCAAGAGATGCGTTGTCCAGCTGCTGCAGCAGCGATTCGAAATAATGAATTTCCGTCCGTGCGATTTCCATCTGCTCGGCAATGACGGACAGGCTGTTCTTATGCTTCGTGTAGCGCCTGAAATAACGCTGCGCATTATCGGAGGGAGTAAGCTGCGGATCCAGATCGATCGTCACTTCGGTCTGCTCCTCGTCATAAAAATTGATGAGCGTGACAGAAGAGTCTCCTCGCTTGATTTGATGCATATAAGCGGTAAGCAGTTCCCCGAGTACCCGGTACTTCTCGGCATCCTTCGCCTCGGTTAGCGTCTCCTCCAGCTTTTTGATTTTGGATATGTTTTTGGCCTTCTCGTTCTGGACGAACCGGATCAGGTCCGCGGCGCGCTGCTTGACCGTATCGCGCTCCGCCTTGTTCCCGAAAAAGCCTTCCAGGCAGGCGCTCACGTCCAGGAATCCGGTTCTTTCTCCCTGTAAATGAGTCAACTCCGTTACGGAAAAATAGGCTTTTCCGTTTTCTTCCGCCGTAACGATGTTCGGAACGAACCTTCCGGCCTTCATTTGCCCGACAAAGGCAGAAAACGCCTCCCACAACGGAACGAGCTCGGTTTCTTCGCCGCCGCCGTATGCCCGGTAGGACAGCTCCTTCGCAAGCAGCGGGCTGAAGCCGCTGAACGCGTCAAGCAGCCGCTTGTGCATCGGGGTGTTCTCCTCGAAGCTTGCGAGGATATCCGCAAACCGTTGTTTGTTCAAGTCGGAAAAAGGATCCGTTTTTCCCTGCTCGGGCGGTGCCGTGTAGCTGCTTCCGGGCATGACGATCCGGTAGCTGCTGATCGCCGGAGTCACATGGTGAATGCCGTCAAGGATGATGCCGGACTGAGGATCCATCAAAATAATATTGCTGTGGCGTCCCATAATTTCGATGACGATCCGCTTATTCGATAAATCGCCAAGCTCGTCGCGGTGCTTGACTTCAATATGAATGATCCGCTCGCGGCCGACCTGCCGGACCGATTCAATGACGCCGCCTTCGCAGTGCTTGCGGAGCAGCATGCAGAACATCGGCGCTTCCATCGGATTGACATAGGTTCCGGTCGTCCAATGAACGCGCGGATATGTCGGATTTGCCGACAGGAGCAGCTTGCCCTGGGCGCCGGCTCCCCGGATGCCGAGCACCAGCTCGTGCTCGGTGGGCTGATGAATTTTATGTATGCGGGCGCCTATGCAGCGCGAGAGCTCCTGCGTGACCGCGTAGGTAACAATGCCGTCCAAAGCCATGTTGTCTCGTACCTCTCTTCCCTTTCATGCTTTCTCTATCATGCCATAGTTGCGGCAAAAACTTAAGCCCTTATGTGGGATATTTTAATGGCTGTCCGAATACATTTAGCCTAGAAGGGCTGTCCGAAGGGCCGGCGCAGCAGCAGCTTGGCTCGGCATATCACGGAAGGGAGTTATACCATGGAACAAGTGAAATGGCATCAAATGGGGACCGGCGAGCTGGCCCAAATGCTGGCAAGCTCTCCTGAGAAGGGGCTGAATACGGCTGAAGCGGCGAAGCGGCTTGAGCAAAACGGGCGAAACGAACTGTCCGAGGGCAAGCGCGTATCGCCGGTTATTTTGTTTCTGAATCAATTTAAGGATTTTATGGTGCTCGTCCTCATGGGGGCTACCTTGATTTCGGGCTTGCTCGGCGAATATTTGGATGCCATTACGATCATCGCGATCATCGTTATTAATGCGGTGCTCGGCTTTGCCCAGGAGTTCCGGGCGGAGCGCTCGCTGCGCGCGCTGAAGGAGTTGTCCGCCCCTTCGGCGAAGGTGCTGCGAGGAGGAGAGCTGATGACGATTCCCGCCAAGGAGCTTGTCGCGGGGGATATCATCTACCTGGAGAGCGGCGACCGGATCCCGGCCGATTTGCGTCTGTTCGAGGCCAACAGCTGTTACGTGGAGGAGTCGGCGCTCACCGGGGAATCGGTGCCCGTCGGCAAGCATGCCGACGTGATCGACGAACCCGAGCTTCCGCTCGGCGACCAGCGCAACGTCGGTTTTATGGGAACCATGCTGACGAGGGGGACGGCAAAAGGGATTGTCGTCCGTACGGGAATGGACACCGAAATGGGGAAAATCGCCGGGCTCATCGAGCAGACCGAGGCGATGGAGACGCCGCTGCAGCACAGGCTCGAGCAGCTCGGAAAAATTTTGATCGTCGTAGCGGTTGCCTTAACGGTGCTGGTCGTCTTAGCGGGCATTTTACACGGGCAGCCGACATACGGAATGTTTTTGGCCGGTGTCAGCCTGGCGGTCGCCGCTATTCCGGAAGGGCTGCCGGCGATTGTCACGATCGCGCTCGCGCTTGGCGTTCAGCGTATGATCAAGCGTAAGGCGATTGTCAGGAAGCTGCCCTCTGTCGAAACGCTTGGCTGCGCATCGGTCATATGCTCGGACAAAACCGGCACGCTGACCCAGAACAAAATGACCGTTACCCACGTTTGGCTGGGCGGCAGGCGGATGGAAGTCAGCGGCGAAGGCTATGTGCCGGCCGGCGCCATTTACGAGGATGGCAAAGAGCTTGATATAAAGCACGATTTGTCGATCAAGCGGCTTCTGCAGGTTAGCGCTTTGTGCAACAACGCCCAGCTGATGCAGGCGGAGGCGGAGGAGCCGAAGAAGCGCAAAAGCAAGGAGTCTCATGAGGAATGGATCATGAAGGGGGATCCGACGGAAGGCGCGCTGGCCGTACTGGCTGCCAAGCTCGGCAGCTCGGCCAAGCAGCTGGAGCCGCTGTACAAGCGCGAAAAGGAGTTCCCGTTCGATTCGGAGCGGAAACGGATGTCGGTGGTCGTCGCCCATCAGGGCGGCAGGCTGATCTGCACGAAGGGCGCTCCCGACATGCTGATGGAGCATTGCGCCTACGTGCTGTGGGACGGCAAGGTCGTGCCGTTCACCGCGACGCTGAAGCGCAAATGCGCGGAAGCCGGCGAGGCGATGGCCCAATCGGCGCTGCGTGTGCTCGGACTCGCTTATCGCGACCTGCGGCCGGGCGAAGCCTGCGAGAAGGAAGCCGACGCGGAGTGCCAGCTCGTATTCGTCGGGCTCGCGGGGATGATCGATCCGCCGAGGAGGGAAGTGAAGGAAGCGATCGCGACGTGCCGCAGAGCCGGCATTAAGACGGTCATGATTACCGGCGACCATCAGCTGACTGCCGAAGCGATTGCGGCCCAGCTCGGCATTATGCCCCGCGGCGGCATCGCCGTAAGCGGAAAGCAGCTGGAGGCGATGGAGGACGAACAGCTTGACCGGCTTGTCGATAACATTTACGTGTACGCACGCGTTTCGCCCGAGCATAAGCTTCGGATCGTAAAGGCGCTGCAGCGCCAAGGGCATGTCGTCGCGATGACGGGGGACGGCGTAAACGACGCTCCGGCGATAAAGGCGGCGGATATCGGGATTGCGATGGGCATTACAGGCACCGACGTATCGAAGGAAGCTTCAGCTCTTGTGCTTAGTGACGATAATTTCTCGACGATCGTTGCCGCGATTGAGGAGGGCCGCGGCATTTACGAAAATATCCGGAAATTTATCCGCTATCTGCTCGCTTCGAATGTCGGCGAAATTCTGGTCATGTTCCTTGCGATGATGGCCGGCCTGCCTCTGCCGCTCGTACCGATCCAAATTTTGTGGGTCAATCTGGTAACGGACGGCCTGCCGGCGATGGCGCTGGGAGTCGACCAGGCGGAGAAGGACTTGATGCAGCAGAAGCCCCGCTCCGCGAAGGAAAGCATTTTCTCCCGCAGGCTAGGCTGGAAAATTATTAGCCGGGGTATTCTGATCGGTGTCTGCACACTCGGAGCCTTCTGGATTACTTTAGTAGAAGGTCAGGGCCATGCGGATCAGCTGATCAAGGCTCAGACGGTCGCGTTTGCGACGCTGGTTATGGCGCAGCTCATTCACGTTTTCGACTGCCGGAGCTCCCGTTCGGTCTTTCACCGCAATCCGCTTCAGAACAAATATTTGGTGCTGGCGGTCATTTCGTCCCTGCTGCTGATGATCGGCGTGCTGTACATCGAAGCTTTGCAGCCTATATTCAAAACCGTTCCGATCGGCTTCCGCGAATGGTGTCTCGTATTCGTAGCCGCGGGCATTCCGACTTTCCTGATGGGAATCGGCAGCGTGCTCGGCAAGCCGAAGAAGAAAAAAACGGGCACCAAATGGCCGGCCGGGCCGCAGACGGCTTCCAGATGACATAAAAATGCAAAAGTTGATACAAATTATGAATAGCGTTTCTTCCGGCTTTGCGGTATGCTAGTATGAAAAAAACACCGCAAAAAACGGGCTGCTGCCTCGGTTCGGCTGCAGCCCGTTTTTGCTTGCAGCATAAGAGAAGACGAGGAGAGAGCATTTATATGAATTTTACGAAGATGCATGGTTTAGGCAATGATTTTATCGTTTTCGCAGGCGAGCGGCAGCTTCCGGACAATGCGGCCGAGCTTGCCGTCCAGCTTTGCAACCGGTTTTTCGGCATTGGAGCTGACGGTCTCGTCTATATCCTGCCTTCGGAAATTGCCGATTTCCGCATGCGCATCATCAATTCCGACGGCTCCGAGGCCGAGCAGTGCGGCAACGCGATTCGCTGCGTAGCGAAATACGTTTACGATAACGGCTTGACCGATAAAGAGGAAATTACGATCGAGACGCTTGGCGCCGGCGCGCAAAAGGTACAGCTCACGGTACAGGACGGACAAGTCGCGACCGTGCGCGTCGATATGGGCGAGCCGATTTTGAACGGCCTGCAGGTTCCGACGACGATCGACGCCGAGCGAGTCATCGAGCATCCGATCGAAGTGGACGGCCGCGAGTTCCGTTTCACGGCTGTGTCGATGGGCAACCCGCACTGCGTTATCTATGTGGAAGACGCCGTGAATTTTGATCTTGCAGCATGGGGGCCGAAGCTCGAAACGCATCCGCTGTTCCCGCGCAAGATCAACGTCGAATTCGTAACGGTCAATTCGCGTACGCACACCGACATGCGGGTATGGGAACGCGGAGCCGGACCGACGCTTGCTTGCGGCACAGGCGCTTGCGCAACCGTCGTGGCGTCGGTATTGACTGGCGCTACGGACCGGACGGCGACCGTCTCGCTTAAAGGCGGAGATCTTCTTATCGAGTGGAATGAAGCGGACAACCACGTTTACATGACGGGCCCTGCCGCGGTAGTCTTCCGCGGCACCCTGTAAAGCAAACGCAGATGGGTGGTATGACAAATATGAAACCGGATTTGCGGGAAGCGCTCAAGCAGCGTATCTTGACCGGGGACGGGGCGATGGGAACCTATCTTTATCAGATGGGGTTCCCTGTCGGCGTTTCTTACGAGGAATTCAATATTTTGCGTCCTGATGTGATAGAGAACATTCACCGCAGGTATTACGAGGCAGGCGCCCGCGTAATCGAGACGAATACGTTTTCCGCCAATTTGGAGAAGCTCTCGAAATACGGTTTGGAGGGCGACATGGAAGCGATCAACCGCGCCGGCGTGAGGGCCGCCCGCGCGGGAGCCGGAGCCGACGCCTACGTCGTCGGCGCGGTCGGCTCGATACGGGACGGCAAGCTGAAAAACCTGCGCACTGTTAAGGTTACCGAAGCCTATGAGCGTCAAATGCATGCCCTGCTCGATGAAGGGGTCGACGGTATCCTGCTCGAGACGTTTTACGATTTGGAGGAAATGCGGCTTGCGCTCCGCATCGCCCGCGCTGCGACCGACCTGCCTGTCATTTGCCAGTTTGCGGTAGAGGATGTCGGCCGCACGCAGGAAGGCAACGGCATGAAATCGGCGTTCGACACGCTTCAGCAGGATGGGGCCGACGTCGTCGGCTTTAACTGCCGAAGCGGCCCGACCGGGATTATGCGGGCGATCGATTCGATCGAAGGGACGGTCGGCTTGCCGTTGTCCGTCTATCCGAATGCGGGTATTCCGGATTACATCGACGGCAAATATAGCTATTCCGCCGGCCCCGAATATTTTGCGGAGACGGCCAGACGGTTCGCCGACCGCGGCGCAAGGATCATCGGCGGCTGCTGCGGGACGACGCCGGAGCATATCGCGGCTATGGCCGCGGCGTTGAACGGTTACGTTCCGCAAGCCCCGCAAGCCGGACAGGCGGCAGGGGCCGCAGCCGAACAAGCGGAGCGGATCGAAGTTAAGCCGGCCGGCAAGGAGTCCGGGCAGCCATCCGCCGCTGACGTAAAGGAGAAGCCGGCTGACCGCGAGCCAACGATTGTCGATCTCGTGAAGCAGCGGCATACGGTCATCGTCGAGCTCGACCCGCCGCGGGACCTGGATATCCGCAAGTTTATGGACGGCGCTGCCGCGCTGAAGGCGGCGAAGGCGGACGCGGTGACGATGGCGGACAATTCGCTTGCGGTTACGCGCATGAGCAACATCGCGCTGGCCGCGCTCGTGCAGGAAAGAGTGGGCATCCGGCCGCTCGTTCATATCGCGTGCAGGGACCGCAATCTCATCGGAACGCAGTCCCATATGATGGGCCTTGATGCGCTCGATATCGACCACGTGCTCGCTGTTACCGGAGACCCGGCCAGGTTCGGCGATTTGCCGGATTCCAGCTCGGTCTATGACCTTACTTCGTTCGAGATGATCCGGATGATCAAGCAGCTTAATGAAGGCACGGCCTTCTCGGGGAAGCCGCTGAAGCAAAAAGCCAACTTCGTCGTCGGCGCCGCGTTCAACCCGAACGTGAAACATTTGGACAAAGCGGTGCAGCGGCTCGAACGCAAAATCAAATCGGGCGCGGATTACATTATGACGCAGCCTGTCTACGATCCGGCCTTGATCGTTCGCGTTGCCGAGGCGACCGCGCACCTGTCCGTGCCGGTGTTCATCGGCATTATGCCGCTGGCCAGCGGCCGGAATGCGGAATACTTGCATAATGAGGTGCCAGGCATTCAGCTGTCCGACGAGGTTCGCCGGCGGATGGCCGGTCTTGAAGGCGAAGCCGGGCGCGCCGAAGGCGTGCAAATCGCCAAGGAGCTGCTCGATGCGGCCTTGCCGCATTTCAAAGGGATTTACTTGATTACGCCGTTTATGTTCTACGATATGGGCGTTCAGCTTACACAGTACGTGTGGCAGAAAACGGAGCGTTTTTAACCAATATCGAAAAAATAGATGCGAAAAACAGGCTTTTTTGCTTGTTTTCGCATTTTCTCTTGTTCGATCGCCTAAAATCAATTAAAATAAAGCATGGATACGGTTGCCATACTCGGAGCGGGCCGCCTTCGCAAACCCTAAATTTGGGGTCTAAAGCGCACGGCGTGCCGGATCAAGAAGTATGCACCGCACTTTTTTCGTCAACAATAGTGCAGTAGTTCTGTCGGTATTTGACGTGAACCCTAACTTGTCGTATTCGCATTTATAATAAACAATAGCTTTGTAAAGACAGCTGCACAGGATAGACCGTGGGCGGAGGAGGAACCAGGCTTGGCTATTAAACTTATTAATATCGGATTCGGTAATATCGTATCTGCGAATCGCATTATTTCAATCGTAAGCCCGGAATCGGCTCCGATTAAGAGGATCATTCAAGAAGCACGGGACAGGCATATGCTCATTGACGCGACATATGGCCGCAGGACGCGCGCTGTAATTATTACCGACAGCGACCATGTTATTTTATCAGCAGTTCAGCCGGAGACGGTTGCGCACCGGTTGTCCACCAAGGACGACGATAACGACGAATAGTACGGGGAGTCATATGGATAAAGGATTGCTAATTGTATTGTCCGGTCCTTCGGGAGTCGGAAAGGGGACGGTATGCTCCGTTCTGCGAAACAAGGTGCCCGATTTGGTTTATTCGGTATCGGCCACGACCAGAGCTCCAAGACAGGGCGAGGTCGACGGCGTTAATTATTTTTTTAAGTCCAAGGAGCAGTTCCAGGATATGATCGCACGCGACGCATTGCTTGAGCATGCCGAGTATGTAGGCAACTATTATGGAACGCCGCGCGAATTTGTCGACCGTACGCTGGCGAGCGGCAAGGACGTCATATTGGAAATTGAGGTTCAGGGAGCTTTAAAGGTTAAGCAGAAGTTCCCGGACGGCATTTTCATTTTTTTATTGCCTCCTTCTTTGGATGAGCTCAAGCAGCGCATTACCGGACGCGGCACGGAGTCTCTCGATACGATTAACAATCGGATGACCGTTGCCGTTGAAGAGATGAACTTGCTGCGACATTACGATTATGCGGTGTTGAACGATGAAATCGATGCCGCCTGCGACCGGATTCGCAGCATTATTATTGCCGAGCATTGCCGTAGAGACCGATTCATCCCTTATGTATCGGATATGGTGGCAGCTATCGAGAAAGCATGAGTGAGGAGAATGAACTATGTTGTACCCATCCATCGATGAAATGGTCAAAAAGGTTGACAGCAAATACACGCTGGTCGTTGCGGCTTCCAGACGCGCACGCATGCTGCGCAACGGCGACAAGTCCGAGCTCCGCAACCCGCGCTCCCGCAAGTTTGTCGGTGTAGCGCTGGAGGAAATTTACGGCGAGCTGCTTCAGGTGGAGAAGGTTCCTTCGAAAGAGGAATAGTCTTCATGTACTATAGTAACGGGAAAGGGATTGCAAACTGGCGACAGCTTGCAGTCCTTTTTTTGTAGCGGCAGCTTCATCCGCAGCAGCGGACTACAAAAAGCAAGCGTCATTTGGTAAACTATTGTAATCACATTTCCGGTCAAGCGGGGAGGCGTTTTTCGATGGCGGAAGAGCGGGAAATTCGCGATTTAAAGGAATCGCTGGAGCGGCTTGAACACAAAGTTGAACGGCTCCAGGCGGAGAAACGGCAGGCAAGACCAGGCTGGCAAAGCTTTTCGGTCGCCTTTTTGATCGTTTTTTTTGTTATGCTTGTCGGAATCGGAGTTATACAGTTCATAGTTCAATAATAAATAAAGAAGAGGAAGTTTGTACGCATGCACAACGAATTAAGCACATTTCCCGTTCTGTCCAAAGGGATTGTAATGGGATTCGTGGAAAACTGCTTCTCGCTTGATTTCAATGTAGACGAAGCGTCTATCAGCAATATCAGCATTATCCCGACGGTAGGGGACCGTTATGTCGTCATGAAAATCGATAACGGAAAGTGGGAGCTTGCCGGAGGCACCCTCGAGCCGGGCGAGCATCATCTGCGCGCTTTGGAGCGCGAGGTCATGGAGGAGCTTGGAGCGGAGCTTGTCACCTATGAGCCATTCGGCTGCTTCAAATGCCATTCGTTCGCGAAAGAGCCGTACCGCCCGCATATTCCGCATCCCGATTTCGTGCGTCTCATCGGCTATGGGGAGGTCCGCCTCGTAGGCAAGCCGCTTAATCCTCCTGACGGAGAACAGGTGATTGCCGTGGAGCTCGTCGATATCGACGAGGCGGTCAACAGGTTTAACAGCATCGGAAGGCAGGACATTGCCGAGCTTTATCGGCTTGCCGATCAGATCCGCCGGCAAAAGCAATAGTTAGTTTTTGGGGTTCCGTATGGTATGATAATAGGTGGATTAGCGTGGCAAGAATCTTGAACAGGAGGGGACGGAATGGACAAATTACGTTATCCGATTGGCAGATATTCTTATGCAGGAATGACCGTTAAGCAGCGGGAGCAGTGGATCGAGGAAATCGAGAAGCTCCCCGGCCAGCTGAGGGCCGCGCTTGAAGGTCTGGACGACGAGCAGCTTGACACGCCGTACCGAAGCGGGGGATGGACGGCGCGCCAGGTTGCGCATCATATCGCGGACGCGGCGATGAACTGTTTTACACGCTTTAAGCTTGCGCTCACGGAATCCAACCCGACGATCAAGCCGTTCGAGGAGGAGCGTTGGGCAATGACGGCAGACAGTCTGCATGCCTCGCCGGCCATCAGTCTGGCGATCGTAGAGGGCATTTACGCTAGATGGGTGCTGCTGCTGCGCTCGATGGAAACCTCCGATTTCGAAAAAATGTTCTACCACCCGGAGCAAGGCAGCCAAATCGGGCTGGCCTATTTTCTCGGATTCGTCGCGTGGCACGGTAAGCATCATGTCGCGCATATTACGAGCTTAAGGGACCGCAAGGACTGGTAGCTCTCGCGGCCTCGTGCCGTGATACATATGCTGAGCCTCCGAAAAGCGGCTTCAGCTGTTTACACTTGGGATAGGAGACACACCATGCTGACAGGAAAATCGATCATATTGGGCATAACGGGCGGAATCGCCGCCTATAAAGGCGCCGCGCTTTGCAGCAAGCTTGTTCAGGCCGGCGCGAAGGTTCATGTCATTATGACGGAATCGGCGACAAAATTTATTACGCCGCTGACATTGCAAACGTTATCCCGCAATCCGGTGTATACGGATACATTCGACGAACGGGATCCATCCGTCGTCTCCCACATCCATTTGGCGGATCATGCGGATTTGATCGTCATTGCCCCTGCGACGGCTAACGCAATCGCGAAGCTCGCAGGGGGGCATGCCGACGATATGCTGAGCACGACTTTGCTGGCGGCAACTTGCCCTGTGCTGATCGCTCCCGCCATGAACGTGCATATGTACGAGCACCCTGCAGTCGTAAGCAATCTGGAACTGCTTGCGTCCCGCGGTGCGATGTTCGTTGAACCCGGTACGGGTCAGCTGGCATGCGGGTATGTTGCCAAAGGCAGGCTTGCGGAGCCGGAGGAAATCGCCGACGCTGTCGAAGCCTGGTTTGCCCGGAGCCGCAGCCTTGCCGGCAAACGTGTACTCGTCACGGCAGGAGGTACGATGGAGAGGCTCGATCCCGTCAGATATTTGACGAACGATTCCTCCGGCAAGATGGGGTTCGCGATCGCCGAAGCGGCTAAGCTGATGGGTGCGGAGGTAACGCTGGTCGCCGGGCGCACGATCGCTCCGCCTCCCGCGGGCGTGCATGTCGTTCGCGTGGAATCCGCCGAGCAAATGCTTGAGGCTGTCACGGCCGAATACGACGATATGGATATCGTCATTAAAGCCGCTGCCGTAGCGGATTACCGGGCGGTGAACATAAGCGGGCAGAAGCTGAAGAAAAACGGCGAGCGTCTCGTGCTGGAGCTGGAGCGGACAACCGATATTCTGGAAACGCTAGGAAGGCGCAAGACGCATCAATTTCTTGTAGGCTTCGCGGCGGAAACGGAGCAGGTCGCCCGATATGCGATGGATAAGCTCCGCCGCAAGCATTGCGATCTCGTCGTGGCCAACGACGTAAGCATGGAAGGCGCCGGCTTTAACGGAGACACGAACATCGTTCAGGTGTTTGGCGAGGAAGGGCTCGTAGAAGCGCTTCCCATCATGTCCAAACGCGAGGTCGCTTCCCGCCTTCTCGAGCTGATCGGGGACAGGCTGGCGCGGCCGGAGGGAAGTAAGCATGATCGCTAAAGTGATTGTTGACGTGCCGAGCCGCCAGACGGATCGGCCGTTTGACTATGAGGTGCCTTTGTCCATGCGGAAATGGATCGAGGTCGGCAGCCGCGTCGGCGTTCCGTTCGGCGGCAGGGTGCTGCAAGGGTTCGTTACGGGGCTGGCGGAGGAGACGGATATCGATGTCAAGAGACTAAAGCCCGTATCCGAGCTGCTCGACCCCGTCCCGCCGCTGCTCCCGGACCTGGTCGAGCTGGCAAAATGGCTCAGCGACAAATATTGCTGCTCCTGGACGACGGCTCTTCAGGCGATGATTCCGGCGGCGCTCAAGGGGAAGGCCGAGCGGCTTGTCGGCATTCAGGATGAGGAGGCCGCTGCGGAAGAGCTTCCTCCGGAGCTGCTGGAATGGCTTGTCGGCAGTGCGAAGCTTGTTAAGCTGGACGCGCTCCTGGCGCGGTTCCCTAATTATGCGGGACCGGTGAAGGCGGCTCTGCGCACCGGCACGCTCGCTGAGCAAACCTCGATCCGCGACAGGCTGGCGGTCCGTAAGGTGCTGACGGTATTCGTCCCCGAAGGCGCAGAAGAGGTTCGCGAGGCGATGGTGAAGCTGCCGGCAAGAGCCGCCAAGCAGCGAGAGCTGCTCGCCCGGATGCTGGAGCATGGCGCTCCCGTACCGCTTCAGGCTTTGCTGGCCGAGACAGGAGGCTCTGCCGCCAGCGTCCGCTCGCTTGCGGACAAAGGGCTTCTTATTCTGCGCGAGGTGGAGACGCAGCGTGATCCGTATGCGGGCCGCGAATTTGAGCGGACGGCTCCACTTCCGCTTACCGCAGGACAAGAGGAGGTATACTCCCGAATCAGACGGGTGATCGGCGAAGGAGTCCCGCAAACGATGCTGCTCCATGGAGTAACCGGCAGCGGCAAAACCGAGGTTTACCTGCAATCGATCCAATTTTGCCTCGAGCAGAGCAAGCAGGCGATCGTGCTCGTGCCGGAAATTTCGCTGACTCCGCAAATGGTCGAGCGGTTCAAGGGACGGTTCGGGGACGCGGTAGCCGTGCTGCACAGCAGGCTCTCGAACGGGGAGCGCTACGACGAATGGCGCAAAATAAGAAACCGCCGCGTCCAGGTCGCGATCGGGGCGAGGTCTGCCATTTTTGCGCCGTTCGAGAGGATCGGCCTCATTATTATCGATGAAGAGCATGAATCGTCCTATAAGCAGGAAGAAAGTCCAAAATACCATGCGCGGGACGTTGCGGTACGGCGGGCGAGGCAGCACGGCGCAGCGGTCGTGCTGGGCTCGGCGACACCCTCGCTCGAAACGTTCGCCGCGGCCAGCCGGCCGCAAGCCTCCAGGGATCAGGGGAGGGAGCAGGCGCTCCTTCCGATGCCGGACCGCGTCGGCGGGCGGCCGATGCCGCCGGTGACGGTGGTCGATATGCGCGAGGAGCTGAAGGAGGGCAACCGCTCCATGTTCAGCCGATTGCTTCACCGCTCGCTCGCCGAACGTCTCGAGCGAGGCGAGCAGTCCGTGCTGCTGCTCAACCGGCGCGGATATTCGACGTTCGTCATGTGCCGGTCATGCGGCTATACGGCTGCCTGTCCCCACTGCGACATCTCGCTGACCTATCACCAGAAGACGCGCGCGCTGCGCTGCCATTATTGCGGGCATGCCGAGCAAGCCCCGGCGACTTGCCCGGCATGCGAAAGCGAGCACATCCGGTATTTCGGGACGGGAACGCAAAAGGTCGAGGAGGAGCTGGCGAAGCTGTTCCCCGGCATCCGGGTCATCCGGATGGACGTGGATACGACGACGGAGAAAAACTCGCACGAGAAGCTTCTGAAGCAGTTTGGCGAGCGCAAAGCGGACGTGCTGCTGGGAACCCAGATGGTGGCGAAGGGGCTCGATTTTCCATACGTTACTCTGGTAGGGGTCATTGCCGCCGACACATCGCTTAACCTGCCGGATTTCAGGTCTGCTGAGCGGACGTTTCAGCTCTTAACGCAGGTAGCGGGCCGTGCCGGGAGGCATCATCTGCCGGGAGAGGTTGTCGTTCAGACCTATTCGCCCGAGCATTATGCGATCGTAACGGCGCAAAAGCACGATTATGCGGCTTTCGTGAACGAGGAGCTGCGCCACCGGGGAGCTCTTGGCTATCCGCCGTACTGCCGGCTCATTCTGATCACGATGTCTCACGAGCAGCTGCCGCTGCTGTCGGCGGTATGCGACCGTTTTGCCGCCGCGCTGCGCGAGCTGGCCGAGCATGAGGGAGTCCTCCTGCCGCTTGCCAGCGGCTTCGGCAGAGCGTTGGAGGTGCTGGGCCCGGTCGCCTCGCCTATAGCTAGAATGAAAGATCGCTACCGTTTTCAATGTGTGATAAAATATCGGGGAAACATCGATGCGTCGGCTCTCGTCCGCAGGGTGCTCGTTCCGTTCACGGAAGGCCCTCCGCAGCGGCAGGTCCAATTCAGTATTGACGTCGATCCGCAAGTTATATTATAAATAGCTATTACTATTTTAATGAGCGCAAAGGAAGGGAATACAATGAGTATCCGTATTATTGTGAAAGAGCCGGATCCGGTACTGCGGGAAGTGGCCAAGGAAGTAACGAAATTTAACGATAATTTGAAAAAGCTGCTGAAGGATATGGCGGATACGATGTACGATGCCGAAGGCGTCGGCCTCGCCGCCCCGCAAATCGGCATTTCCAAGCGCGTTATCGTCGTCGATGTCGGGGACGAGAACGGCCTCGTCGAGATGGTGAATCCGGTTATCGTGGAGCAGGAGGGCGAGCAGCTCGGACCTGAGGGCTGTCTGAGCATCCCGAATTTGAACGGGGATGTTCTGCGTTCCGAACGCATCGTCGTCAAGGGGCAGGACAGCAGCGGACAGCCGATAACCGTCGAGGCGAGGGGCTATTTCGCGCGCGCGTTCCAGCATGAGGTCGATCATCTGAACGGTATCCTGTTCACGGATTTGGCGCAAAACGTTTTCGATATTACCGAAAGACAGAGAAAAGGCGGCGAATAGCTTCATGCGAATCGTATTTATGGGGACGCCGGAATTTGCCGTCCCTTCTTTAAAGCTGCTTGTGGAGCAGAACTATGACGTAGTCGCTGTCGTTACCCAGCCCGATAGGCCGAAGGGCCGCAAAAAAACGCTGACGCCGCCGCCTGTAAAGGAAGCGGCGTTGTCGCTTGGGCTGCCGGTGCTGCAGCCTGAGCGTATGAGGAGTGCGGAAGCGGTTGCTGCTGTGGCCGAGTATGAGCCCGACCTGATCGTTACGGCAGCTTACGGGCAAATTTTACCGAAGGCGGTGCTGGACCTGCCTCGACTCGGCTGTATCAACGTGCATGGCTCGCTGCTGCCGAAATACCGCGGCGGTGCGCCGATTCAGCGCTCCATTATCAATGGCGAAAGCTCGACCGGCGTTACGATCATGTATATGGCGGAAGGCCTCGACACGGGCGACATGATCAGCTCCGTCGAGCTTCCGATCACGGACGAGGATACCTCGGGCACTATGTTCGAGAAGCTTAGCGCGGCCGGAGCGGAGCTTCTGGGCGCGACGCTGCCTTCGATCATAGCGGGCGAAGCGGCAGCGGTGCCGCAGCAGAACGAGCTCGCCACATATGCGCCGAACCTGACCCGCGACGACGAGCGCATCGAGTGGGGCAAATCCGCACGGCAGCTCTTCAACCAGGTGCGGGGCTTGTCGCCGATGGCCGGCGCATTTACGTTTCTGCACGGCGAGGTGTTCAAGGTTTGGACCTGCGCTGTCCAGGACGGGGGCGGGCGTGCCGACGCGGCGCCCGGTACGGTGCTTGGCGCTGACGCAAGCGGCATCCGCGTACAGACCGGCGACGGGGTTCTCGTGCTGAAGGATATTCAGCCGGCCGGCAAACGGATGATGAACGCGGCGGACTGGCTGAAGGGCGCCAGGCTCGAAACGGGAACCCTGTTCGGCGACGGAGGTGCGGCATGACGGAAGAAGGCCGAAATCCGAATGACACCCGCGCCTCCTCCCCGAAGGCGGGCGCCGGACGTCCGCGCAGACGTCCTCCTGGCGGAAGCGGCCAGGCTGCTTCCGGCGCAGCGCCGCGCAAGGCGAAATCGCCGCGCGAGCTGGCGATGGATACGCTGGTGAAGGTGACGCAAACCGGAGCATACAGCAATCTGCAGCTTAATCGGACGCTGCAGGAGGCTCAGCTGCAGCGCGCGGACGCAGGTCTTGTGACGGAGCTGGTATACGGCACGATCCAAAGGCAGGCGACGCTCGATTATTGGCTGGGCCGTTTCGTTTCGAAAGGAATACATAAGCTGGAGCCTTGGGTACACCAGCTGCTGCGCATGAGCGCTTACCAGCTGCTCTATCTTGACCGCATTCCGGCTCACGCCGCGGTTAATGAAGCCGTAGCGATCGCCAAAAAACGCGGGCACGCCGGCATTTCGGGAATGGTCAACGGCGTGCTGCGGAGCATCGACCGGAATCGCGCCGAGCTGACGGTTTCCGGCATTACCGATCCGGATCCCGCGAAGCAAACGGCGCTTCGCCATTCCTATCCCGAATGGCTCGTCCGACGCTGGATCGAGGTTTATGGAGCGGAAACGGCCGAGGCAATATGCGAAGCCGGCAACGACCAGCCGCCAGCCAGCATTCGGGTTAATCCGCTGCGGACCAGCCGCGGGGAACTGATCGAAAGGCTGCGCGCAGACGGCCTGGATGCGGAGCCCTCCGCGGCGGCGCCGGCCGGAATTATCGTCCGGAGGGGCGGCAACTTGACGGAGCTGGACGGCTTCCGGGACGGGCTTTGGACGATGCAGGACATCAGTTCCATGCTCGTCGCAGAGGTCGTGGCGCCGCAGCCGGGCATGCAGGTGCTCGATTGCTGCGCCGCGCCGGGCGGCAAGAGCACCCACCTGGCCGAATTGATGGGCGGCAAAGGCAAAGTATGGGCCAATGACCTGCATGCTCACAAACGCGAACTGATCGCGGCGCAGTCGGAGCGCTTGAAGCTTCGTAATGTGGAAGCCATCACGGGAGATGCAATGAAGCTGGGCGAGCGGTTTAAACCGGGTTCTATGGATGCGGTGCTGCTTGACGCCCCGTGCTCGGGCTTTGGCGTGATCAAGCGAAAACCGGAGATCAAATGGACGAAGACGGCCGGCGACGTCACGGAAATCGCAGCGCTCCAGCAGCGCCTGCTGGATGCCGTATGCGGGCTCGTACGTCCCGGCGGCGTTCTTGTTTACAGCACCTGCACGATGGAGCCCGCCGAGAACGAAGAGCAGGTGGCCCGGTTTTTGCGGGAGCATCCCGAATTTGAGCTGGACGCGGGCTGGCCGGAGACGATCGCCCAGCAGCTGCGGAAGGCGGGCGTAGTCCGGGGGGAGTTTGCCGGGGAGGCGCAGCTTCTTCCGCAGCATTTTGACAGTGACGGCTTTTTTATCGCCAGGATGGTGAAAAGGGCCTAGATTGGGCTTATGGCTGACACTGGACGTTTGTGGTAAAATAAATCGATGGCGGCCCGGATTACCTATAAACCGCCCTACTATAAGGCACAGGTGTGATGAAATGAAACCATGTATTTATGATTTTACGCTCGAGCAGCTTCAGCAGTGGATGAAGGATAACGGCGAGCCTGCGTTCCGCGGAGGACAGCTGTTTGACTGGCTTTACGTGAAGCGCGTCAAGAGCTTTGAAGATATGTCCAACCTCCCGAAGTCTCTGAGAGACAAGCTGGAGGACAACTTTCAGCTGCTGACGCTGAATGAAATTACGAGGTTCGAATCCAAGGACGGCACCGTGAAGTTTCTGTTCGGCCTGCACGACTCGCACGCGATCGAAACGGTAATTATGCGCCATAATTACGGCAACAGCATATGCGTCACGACGCAGGTCGGCTGCCGGATCGGCTGCACGTTCTGCGCCTCCACGCTCGGCGGCCTGAAGCGGAATCTGACGGCCGGCGAAATCGTTGCCCAAGTC
This sequence comes from Paenibacillus vietnamensis, assembly GCF_020169515.1. Taxonomy (GTDB): domain Bacteria; phylum Bacillota; class Bacilli; order Paenibacillales; family Paenibacillaceae; genus Pristimantibacillus; species Pristimantibacillus vietnamensis. The sequence goes on from NZ_JAHMHW010000001.1 coordinate 648,669, forward strand.
GTCACGGCTCAGCAGCTGCTCGACGCGACGGGAGAACGCGTATCCAGCATCGTCATTATGGGCTCCGGCGAGCCGTTCGAGAATTATGACGCTACAATGACCTTCCTTCGCCTGATGATTCATGAGAAGGGGCTCAATATCGGACAACGGCACATTACCGTTTCGACTAGCGGAATCGTTCCGAGCATTTACAAGTTCGCTGAGGAGAACACGCAAATCAACCTGGCGATATCGATACACGCGCCGAACGATGCGCTCCGCTCGAAGCTGATGCCGGTTAACCGCCGCTTCCCGTTCGAAGACGTGATGGCGGCTTGCCGCCATTACATCGCGAAGACCGGACGCAGAATTACGTTTGAATACGCGCTGATCGGCGGTGTCAACGACCGTCCTGAACATGCGCAGGAGCTGGCAGAGGTGCTGAAGGACATGCTTTGCCACGTGAACCTGATTCCGGTAAACCACGTTCCCGAACGTAAATATGTGCGTACGTCGCGCGATGATATTTTCGAGTTTCAGCGTGTGCTGGAGAGAAACAACGTCAGCGTCACGATCCGCAGGGAGCAAGGGCATGATATTGCGGCTGCCTGCGGCCAATTAAGAGCGAAACATATGGAGTCCCAGGCGAGGTGATGACGGATTGTTAACGGCAAACCGCAGTGATATCGGACGGGTTCGTCAAGTGAACGAGGACCAGGCGTGGGTAGGCCAGCTCGAGGGCGGGATAACGCTAGCCATCGTCGCCGACGGCATGGGCGGGCATCAAGCCGGGGACGTCGCGAGCCAGAAGGCGGTTGATGCGTTCCGGAGCATGCTTGAGCGCAGCACTTTCCGGCACGATCTTACCGAGCAGGAAGGCAAAATGCTCATTCGCCAAGCGATATCGCAGGCGAACGACGCCGTATATGAGCTGGCTTCCCGCAACGAGCACTACCATAATATGGGGACGACGATTGTCGCTGCGTTAGTGAGGAAGGACAAAGCGATTATCGGACATGTCGGCGACAGCCGGGCATACAAAATCTCCGGAGGCATGATTACGCAAATCACGAACGACCATACGCTCGTCAACGAGCTGCTCAAATCCGGGCAGCTAAGCCCGGAGGAGGCCGCCCGTCATCCGAGAAGGAACGTGCTTACCCGCGCAGTAGGGACCGATTCCCACGTCGAGATTGACGTTCAAGCGGTCGACTGGTCGTCAAGCGACGTACTGCTGCTTTGCAGCGACGGCTTGTCGAACATGGTAAGCGACCAGGAGATGCTGCAGACGGTCATGTCGGAGCAGCTGGGGCTGGAAGCGAAGGCTGACCAGCTCATTCAGCTCGCCCTGCATGCCGGCGGTGACGACAACATTACCGTCGTTATTTTGCAGGAAGCGTCTCCCGCGAATCGAGAGGGGTGATGAGTATGATCGGACATGACCTTGGCGGTCGTTATGAAATTTTGACGCGCATCGGCGGCGGCGGAATGGCGCTCGTCTATAAAGCGCATGACGTTCTCCTTAACCGGAAGGTAGCGGTTAAGGTGCTGCGGCAGCAATTCGTCCATGACGAGGAATTTATCCGCCGCTTCCGCCGCGAGGCGCAATCGGCAGCCGCGCTTTCTCATCCGAACGTAGTAAGCATTTATGATGTCGGTCAGGAAGACGATAACCATTATATTGTTATGGAATACGTGGAGGGGCAAAACCTAAACGAAGTGATCGGGGAGCGGGCGCCGCTTCAGGCAAGCGAAGCGGTGCGAATCGGCATACAAATCGCCGACGCACTCGACCACGCGCACCAGAATCATATTATTCATCGGGATATCAAGCCTCATAATATATTAATCGGCAACAATGGAAGGGTAAAGGTAACGGATTTCGGAATTGCGAGGGCGGTCACTTCGTCTACGATTACGCAAACCGGCTCGGTTATCGGCTCGGTGCATTATTTTTCCCCGGAGCATGCGAAGGGAATTAACGCCGGCGAGAAATCGGATATCTACTCGCTCGGCATCGTGCTTTACCAGATGCTGACGGGCAAGCTTCCGTTTCTGGGTGAAAGCCCGATCAGCGTGGCGCTTAAGCATTTGCAGGAGCCGTTCGAGGAGCCGCGCAAGGTTAATCCTCACATTCCGCAAAGCGTTGAGAACGTCATACTGAAGGCGATGCGCAAAAACCCGGTCGAGCGTTACGGCTCGGCGCACGAAATGCTGCTTGCTCTGGAGGGCTGCATGAATCCGGACCGGCTGAATGAGCCGAAGATTACGTTCACGAGCGTTAATGACATGGAGGAGACACGCGTCATGCCCGCCATCCGCGCCGAAATGCTCCCTGATGCAGGGAAGGAACGCATGGAGGCGGCCATTAGCTCGAATACGGACACGCAGCTGATTGAAAGCGAAGAAGAATACGTGAAGCCGAGGGGCTGGAAAAAGCCGCTCACCGTCGTAGGCGTGACGCTTCTTATCCTGGCGCTCATTATTTGGGGCTTTATTTGGCTGCTTGGCCGACTGGACGTAGCGGAGGTGGAAGTACCGTACGTCGTCGGCAGGACGGAGGCGGAAGCAAGGCAGATGATCGAGGCGGCCGGGCTTAAGGTCGAGGACCCCGTCATTCACGAGTTTAACAAGGATGTGCCTATCGATCAGGTCATCAGCCAGACGAAGATGAACATGAGAGTAAAGGAAGGCTCCCTGATTCAGCTGACCGTCAGCGACGGACCGGAGCTGGAGGAGCTTGGCGATTACGTCGGCAAGCCGATTCAGACGGCAATCGACGAGCTTACCGCTCTCGGGGTCGATGACAAGAGGATCCACATTGATCGCGTATTTAACGAGCAGACGCCGGAGACGGTGCTGCAGCAGACGCCGGGAGCCGGCGAGCAGTTTGATCCGGAGACGGCCGAGTTTACGTTCATGGTCAGCAAAGGGCGCGAAACCGTTCCGATGCCAAATCTGATCGGCACCAGCCTCGACGAGGCGAAGGATTTGCTCAAGGCAAGCGAGCTGGTTCTGGAGGATGCCGACATTTTGAACGAGCCGAGCTATATTCACCAGAAGGGCTACGTAATCAGCCAGAATCCTTTCGAGCCTAAGGAGCAGGTGGTCAAGGGCTCGAAAGTTTCGATCACGGTAAGCTCCGGCCCGCCGAAGGATGCGAAGGAGCACCTCTTCAACATTGTCATCTCTCCGGCCGAAGCAGGAAAAACGAGCGAAATCCGCATCGTTTATTCGGATGCCCGCGGCGAGGACATCGAGTGGGACAAACGGCAAATTACAGGCACGCAAACCTTCCCTGTCACGGTCGTATTGGCGCCTGACACGGAAGCGACAGTTACAGTCTATCGCGACAATCAATTCATCGATAGGAAATCCATTACGTACGAAGAACTGGCTCAAGGCGCCGACTCATCTACGCTCACGATTCCGGGCGCAGAGCCGCCGCCTACCGAAGAGCCGGCGCAAGCGGAGGTTGACGAAACCGATGAGGAAGCAAACCAAGAAGAGCAGCAGCAGCAGCCTTAATGCTGCAAGCAGCGGCGTCCAGTTGAAAGGGACGATCGTGAAAGCATTAAGCGGATATTATTACGTACGCGCGGAGGATGCGACGCCGAAAGCGGAGACGGTTCAGTGCCGCGCCCGGGGAGTCTTCAAAAACAAAGGAATTTCACCGCTTGTAGGGGACGAAGTGATGTTTAGCCTGACGGAGAACGGGGAAGGCACCGTCGAGGAAATTTTGCCTCGCACTTCGGAGCTGATCCGTCCTCCGGTGGCAAACGTCGATTTGGCCATCCTCGTTTTCTCGGTGACGGAGCCGTCGCTCAATTTGCAGCTATTAGACAAGTTTCTTGTTCATATCGAGCACGCCGGCATTCCGGCGGTGCTCTGTCTGAGCAAGCAGGATCTTGAAAATGACGGATTGGAAACGGAGGAGGCGCAAGCTGCGGCCGCCTCCGTTCAGCGTATATACCGGAAGCTAGGCTACGAGGTTTTCGGTACAAGCTCACGCCTTGGCGAAGGAGTCGATTCGCTGCACGAGCGGCTTAAAGGGCATGTAGCCGTCTTTGCCGGCCAATCGGGCGTAGGCAAATCCTCCTTGCTGAACGCGATCGTTCCCGGTTTGGAGCTGGAAACAAATGCGATCAGCAACAGGCTTGGCCGTGGAAAACATACGACCAGACATGTAGAGCTGATTGAAATCGGAGGCGGACTCGTTGCGGATACGCCGGGCTTCAGCCAGCTCGATTTCACGGAGCTCGGGATTGAGGATTTGGGCTACTGTTTTGTGGAAATGAGAGAGCTTTCGCCGGAATGCAAGTTCAGAGGCTGCACGCATGTGCACGAGCCCGGCTGCGCCGTGCTGGCAGCCGTCGAAGCCGGCGATATCGAGCCAAGCCGGCATGAGCATTACTTGCTGTTCATGGCCGAAATGAAAGAGAAAAAACGGAGGTACTGACAACTATGACGATTATCGCGCCTTCTATACTGTCGGCGAATTTTGCAAGGCTGGGGGAAGAAATTGCAGCCGTAGACGCGGCAGGGGCCGACTGGATTCACGTCGATGTGATGGATGGGCATTTTGTGCCGAATTTGACCTTCGGACCGCCGGTTATAGCGGCCGTGCGTTCCGCTACCAAGCTTCCCTTTGACGTTCATCTGATGATCGAGCGGCCGGAGCTGTCGCTTGCCGATTACATAGCCGCTGGAGCGGACCGGATTACGGTGCATGCCGAAGCGTGCGTGCATCTGCACAGAACGGTTCATTTCATTAAGGAAAAAGGTCTTCCTGCAGGCGTGGCGATCAACCCGGCTACGCCTGTTTCCGTGCTGGAGCCTATCCTGCACGATCTTGATCTCGTCCTGGTTATGACGGTTAACCCGGGGTTTGGCGGACAAGCGTTTATTCCGTATTCGCTTGAGAAATTGCGCCAGGTTAGAGCGATGCTGGCGGAGCGGGGACTGGACAAGGTCGACGTGCAGGTAGACGGAGGCGTCAATCCGATTACCGCGCCTCAGATCCGGGAAGCGGGCGCGAACGTGCTGGTCGCCGGCAATGCGGTATTTGCGGAGAAGGACCGCGCAGCGGCCATCGCCGCTCTGCGTTAGGCGGGAGACGCCATGAACGAACGCGTCAAAACGACGCTGTGGCTGATCGGCTATACGTTTTTAGCGGGGCTGATGCTGGCGATTTTCTCGATGCTGACGGAAATCTATAAGTATTTATTTTCGCTGCTCGCGTTATACATAGGGATCCGATTTTTCCGCAGATTCGAATCGCTCGGACTGCGGATCGCTTTCTTTGTTCTGGCTGTATTTTTCTACCTGGTCATCACGGTAGTCGTGCAAGCGGTGATCTATTTAAGGGATAATCCTCCGCCCGCAGCCTTGTAAGGATGGGCCCTCCCGGACACTCTCGCGATGGAATAGGACGAACCGGCAACGCATAGGATGGTTACATGAGCGAAGGGTTCTAGTCACGGTTCAATTCGATGAGCGTGTCTGAGGAGGGATGAGGCATGAAATTTTACACGATAAAACTGCCGAAGTTTTTGGGCGGATTCGTCAAGGCGATCTTGAACACCTTTCAAAAAAGTTAGATTCGGAAGCCGGAGCATCCTCTTCGGCCGCCGCGATCGTGAACATGAAAAAAAGCACCTGAGCGCTCAGGTGCTTTTGTCTATGGCCGGAGCCATCATTATACGCGGGTAACTTTACCGGATTTCAGTGCGCGAGCGCTGACATAAACACGTTTTGGCTTACCGTCAACGAGAATGCGAACCTTCTGCACGTTTACGCCCCAAGAACGACGAGTTTTGTTGTTAGCGTGGGAAACGTTGTTACCTGTACCAGGCGATTTACCTGTAAGAAAACATTTACGGGACATGACTACACCTCCTTTAAGATTTGCGGGTGCAAGCGATATTACATTTAAACACACTCGAATATCGTATCATAAACACGGTGACTGTTCAACCTAAATATGCGGACTTCTATAAAGGAGTCGTTTATAGTACAATGATACATAGTCCATAATACATATTGCAAGGGAGTGATTGTCCATGCCTTTACAGCTCAGCACCGAACTTGGTTCGATCCATGTCACCGATCACGCTATCTCCATTCTGGCAGGGTCGGCCGCTTTGGATTGTTATGGGCTTGTCGGAATGGCCTCTCGCAAACAGCTGAAGGACGGAATTGCCGAGCTGCTCGGCCGGGAAAACTTTACCCGCGGCGTGGAGGTCAGACGGGTAAACGAGAAGCTGCACATCGACTTGTATATCATCGTGAGCTACGGAACGAAAATTTCCGAAGTTGCGCATAACATCCAGTCGAAGGTGAAATATGTGCTGAATGAAGTAATCGGCCTTCAAGTGGAAGAAGTCCATATATTCGTGCAAGACGTTAGGGTATCGAAGTAACACAGGGAGGGAATTTTCGTTGAGTAAGCGCTCAATTAACGGATCTGATTTTGCTGCAATGGCACTGCTCGGCGCCGATCTATTACAACGTAACGCAGAATACGTTAACGCGTTGAATGTTTTTCCCGTCCCGGACGGTGACACAGGCACGAACATGAATTTGACGATGACCTCCGGGGTGCGCGAGCTTCGCGGCAAGCCGGCAGACGGCATCGGCAAAGCGACGGAAGCTTTGTCCAAGGGGCTGCTGATGGGCGCAAGGGGGAACTCCGGCGTCATTCTGTCTCAGCTTTTCCGGGGATTCTCCAAATCGCTGGCAGGGCTCGAGGAAGCGGGCGCGGCCCAAGTGGCCGCCGCGCTGCAGCAGGGCGTCGACATGGCCTACAAGGCGGTCGTCAAGCCTGTTGAGGGTACGATTCTTACGGTGGCGAAGGAGGCCGCCAAGCATGCGGTGCAGTTTGCGCGCAGATCGGGGGACGTTGCCGAGCTGCTGCGGGAAGTGCACGGGAAAGCGCATGAGACGCTGCAGCGCACGCCTGATTTGCTGCCGGTCCTTAAGCAGGTCGGAGTCGTCGATTCGGGCGGACAGGGCCTCGTTTATATTTATGAAGGATTCATGCGAAGCATGTCTGATAGCGAAGGGGAGCACGATTCCTATTCAATTCCGTCGGAGGCAGCTCCTCCGGAGGAGGTCGCCGTTCCTGCCGCGAGGCCGGCCGTTCCGCCGCTAAAGCGTGTTCAGGAGCCGATATCGTCGGCACAGTCGCGCTTGTCCACGGAGGCTATTGAATTCCTTTACGATATGGAATTTTTTATCAATCGGAAGTTATCTGGCACAAAAACGGCGTTTTTTGATGAATCCGCTTACAAGCGTGCGCTTGAAAAAGACGGGGACTCGATTCTCGTAATCGTAGAAGAGGATTTGATTAAGGTTCATGTTCACTCGCGCAAGCCGGGGGACGTTTTAAATGCATCGCTGCCGTACGGCGAGCTCATCGACATTCGCATCTTGAATATGCGCGAGCAGCATCGCGATTTGCTGGAACAGGAGCATTCGGAAGTGAGTGCAGCGGAGTATTCGTTTGCCGGACTGCTTGCGGGTGAGGACGTGCCCGTCACGCCGCCGGGACAAGTATTCGAACGTGCGCCGTTCGGCATTATAGCCGTTGCGATGGGAGACGGCATTGCGGATATTTTCCTCGATAACGAGGTTGATACCGTCTTGTCCGGGGGGCAGACGATGAATCCGAGCACGGAGGATTTCGTCAAGGCGATCGATGCGTTGTCGGCTGAGCATATTTATATTTTGCCGAATAACGGCAATATCATTTTGGCCGCCGAGCAGGCTGCCGAGCTGAGCGAGCGTGACGTGACGGTAATTCCTACAAGAACGATTCCGCAAGGTCTTGCGGCCGTGCTGGCTTTCAAGGAGGAGGAATCGGCCGAGCGCAACACCGCCTGGATGACGAACGCCGCCCGGCAGGTACTCTCCGGTCAGGTGACGAAGGCGGTCCGCGATACGGAGATCGAAGGGGTCAGCATCAAGGAAGGCGATTTTATCGGCATTAAGGAGAAAACGATCGTCGTGTCCGATGCCGGCCTGCTTCAGGCTTGCCGGGGGCTTGTCAGCAGCATGCTGGAGGACGGCGGAGATTTGCTTACGGTGCTTACAGGAGCGGAAGCCGATTCCGCAGAAACCGCTTCGCTGTGCGAGTGGATAGCCGAGCGTTATCCGGAGCTGGAGCTTGAGGTGCATAGGGGCGGCCAGCCGCTGTATCCATACGTGTTCGCCGTAGAATAACGGGATTCGTTTTTCATGTTGGAGGGGATTCATGGTGGGGAAAGTCCGAATTGTAACAGACAGTACGGCCGACATACCGGCTGACATCAGAGAGAAGCTTGGCATTACGATGGTACCGCTTAAAGTGCTTTTCGGCGAAGAGACTTATTTGGACGCCGTTACGATACACGCCGAACAATTTTATGAGAAGCTGGCGCATGCGCCTGTGCTGCCGACCACATCGCAGCCTTCGCCGCACGAGTTTTCGGAGGTGTATCAGCGCCTTCTGGATGAGGATGCCGATTCGCCGATTATTTCGATCCATCTGTCGGCCGCGCTCAGCGGTACTCATCAATCGGCGGTTATCGCGCAATCTATGCTGGAGGGCGGGGCGGACCTTACGATCGTCGATTCCAAGTCAGCTTCCTACGGATTTGGCCTATGTGTCGTGAAGGCGGCCGAAATGGCGCTGGCGGGCGAAACGAAGGAACGTATTTTGGAGGAGATCGCCCAACTGCAGCGCAATACGCAGCTTTATTTTCTCGTGGATTCGCTGGATTTTTTGCAGAAAGGCGGCCGTATCGGCAAGGCTTCCGCACTGATCGGCTCGATCTTGAACATTAAACCGATTTTATCGCTGGACAACGACGGGGTTGTGCTGGCGGTCGATAAGGTGCGCGGCACCAAAAAAGCGATGGCGCGCATTATCGAACTGCTGAAGCAGCAGTTCGGCGACGAACCGGTAAGCGCGACGATGGCATGGACGAATCCGAATCCGGCGGGTGATGAGCTGACAAGACTCGTGATCAGCGAATTTAATGTTCAGGCAATCAACTACACGACGGTAGGAACCGTCATCGGCACGCATACCGGACCGGGGACGTCAGCCGTGTTCATGCACAGGTTTTAACCGTATGATCAAGCTGGATCAAATTTCAGTTCGGCAAATCAAAGGCGTGAGCGCTCCCAAGGAACAAGAGCTTCACGCCTTTGGCGTGCATACCGTCCAGGATCTGATCGACTATTTTCCGTTTCGCTACGAGGATTACCGGATTCGGGAGCTGACGGACGTCAAGGATGGCGAAAAGGTAACGGTGCTCGGCCAGGTGCGGGGCGTTCCGCTTCTTCAGCGCTACGGCCGAAGCAAATCAAGGCTGACCTGCAAGGTCGAGGTGGGGAATTGGCTGATTACGGCCGTATGGTTTAACCGTCATTTCCTGCAGGATCAGCTGACCGCCGGACGCGAAATTATGCTGACGGGCAAGTGGGAGCAGCAGCGGCTCCAAATCACGGTTTCGGATTCGGAGTTTCCGGACAGCAGCCGCGCTGCCAAAACCGGTACGCTGCAGCCGGTATATTCTGTCGGCGGAGGCATTACGCAGGTCTGGATGCGCAAGACGATCCGCCAGGCCTTGACGCAATACGGCGCCATGCTGGAGGAACCGCTGCCGCTTGAGCTGCTGGAGAGGCATAAGCTGATGGGCAGGCGGGATGCCGTTATGCTCATTCATTTGCCGGAGGATACGCAAAAGGGACAAGCCGCCCGCAGGAGACTGGTGTACGAGGAGCTGTTTCTGTTTCAGTTAAAGCTGCAGGCATACCGCGCGCTGAACCGCAAGCGGGGTGATGGCATCGCCCACCGGATCGAGAGCGAAACGATCCGCCAGTTCGCCGCCTCGCTGCCTTTCGAGCTGACGGACGGGCAGAAGCAGGTGGTCAATGAAATATCGACCGATATGAGACGGCCCTCCTGTATGAACCGGCTGCTGCAGGGTGATGTCGGTTCGGGCAAAACGGTTGTTGCCGCTATCGGGCTTTACGTCACCGTCAAAGCCGGCCATCAGGGGGCGCTCATGGTGCCGACGGAAATTTTGGCCGAGCAGCATATGCGCTCGCTTCAGCGCCTATTCGCGTCCCACGGCATCGAGGTGGCGCTTCTGACCGGCAGCTTGACCGAGCGCAAGCGGCGGGATGTGCTTGCCGACCTGCAAATGGGCATGATCGATATCGTTGTCGGCACTCATGCGCTTATCCAGGAGGATGTGTTTTTCCGCAGTCTCGGGCTTGTTGTCGTGGACGAGCAGCACCGTTTCGGGGTTAACCAGCGCAGCGTGCTTAGGCGCAAAGGGCTCAATCCCGATGTGCTCACTATGACGGCTACGCCGATTCCGCGAACGATGGCGATCACCGCCTTCGGCGATATGGATGTATCGACGATCAAGGAAAGGCCGCACGGCCGTAAGCCGATTAAGACGTACTGGGTAAAGCACAGCATGATGGAGCGTGTTCAGGGCTTTATCCGCAAGGAGGTTGCCAAGGGACGGCAGGCGTATATCATCTGCCCGCTGATCGAGGAATCCGAAAAGCTGGACGTTCAAAACGCCATCGATCTGTACGTGCAAACGCAGCAGTCGTTTCCCGACCTGTGCGTCGGCCTGCTGCACGGCCGGATGTCGGCAGCGGAGAAGGAGTCGGTGATGGGGGCGTTCGGAGCAGGCGAATGCCAGGTGCTCGTCGCCACGACGGTCGTGGAGGTCGGCGTCGACGTTCCGAACGCGACGCTCATGATCATTATGGATGCGGAGCGCTTCGGCCTGTCGCAGCTTCATCAGCTGCGCGGCCGGGTGGGCCGGGGCGAGCACCAGTCCCACTGCATACTGGTCGCCGATCCGAAGTCGGAAACCGGCAAGGAGCGGATGAAGGTCATGACGGAAACCGACGACGGCTTTGAGGTATCCAGGCGGGATCTTGAAATCCGCGGCCCCGGCGATTTCTTCGGAACGAAGCAGAGCGGCCTGCCGGAGTTCCGGCTTGCCGATATGGCGGCGGACTACGAGGTGCTGGAGGAAGCCCGCGAGGATGCGGCCGAGCTGACCGGACGCGAGGAATTCTGGACGGAAGCGGCCTTCGAGAGATTGCGCCGGATGCTGCAGAACGATCCGTTTTTTCAAGGGGAGCAGCTCGACTAGGCAAGATTATCCGTTATTCGGCATATAGTCTAAAGATGGGAATGGATTGGACAGCCGGATGGAGGTGTCTGGAAGGTGAGTTACCAAAAATACGGTATTAAGCCCCAGCTTGTCGAACGCATCAAATATAAATTAAAAAACGCCGTTGTGAAGGATCGGATCAGGCAGCTGCTTGGTAACGTGACGAAGTATGATTTGCAGGACCGGCCGAAGGTGAGAAGGCTTGTGAAAGCGGCCGCCGTTATTTTGCAGGAGCAGCTTACCGATATGCAGGAAGAACAGATCGTGAACTTTGTGATGGCGCAAAAAATCGACCCCAACAACACGTTTCATCTGCTAAAGCTGTGGGGCATGTTTCGCTGACCTGTCGGGGTCGGCGATTTTTTTTTGCAGCGGACTCCGCTACCATAGCTTCAGCTGCTCGTCCAGGGCAAACGGCTCGATCAGCGAGCAATCGTCGTTGCGGACGCTGCCGACGGCTTTGCCTACCGGATATGCTGTCATCTCCTCCGAATCGTACGGCTGCAGCAGAGGCAGCAGCGTATCCGTGTCGGTTACGGAGCGGTCAAGCCACAGCAGCTCGTCCTCCCGCCTTAAAATGACCGGCATCCGGTCATGGATCGGCGCGACCAGGGCGTTCGGGGCCGTCGTCAGAATCGTGCAGGAGCTGATTTTGGCGCCATCAGGCGAAAGCCACGATTCGTAAAGGCCTGCCATGCTGAATATGCCGCCGCCTTTCAGAACGATGCGCATCGGCTGCTTGCCGGACGCCGTCGCCTTCCATTCATAGAAGCCGTCCGCCGGGATGAGGCAGCGTTTGCGGCGGAGCGGCTTGCCGAAGGCAGGCTTGGCCGCAGCCGTTTCCGAGCGGGCGTTGATCATTTGAAACCCGATCTTCGGATCGTTCGCCCAAGGAGGAACGAGTCCCCATTTGAGCTCGCCCAGACGGTTGCCCTTCCCGTCATTGACGACGGAGAGCACCATCTGGCTCGGCGCTACGTTATATTTGGGCCGGTGAAACGGCACCATCGTTTCGTCGATCATGTACCGGACCATCAATTCCTCAAGCGTAACGGTGAGCGTATATCTTCCGCACATGCCGATTCTCCTTTCGCCGTTTGTTTTTCTCTTCATTATACCCCGCAGGCGCGTATAAAGCATATGCCGCTCGTCAAGTATGATGATCCGCCGTGTGGAGGATACTGGAGAGAGAGGATACGCTTGTTGACGTTTTGTGAGGAAGGGGCTTGTCGGATGGACGACAAAAATCGGGCTGGCCTAGGCCGGCCGTCATTCGGCTATTGGCTCGGTCAGCTACTGGAGCTGCCGTCCGCAGCCTATCATTACGCTTTGGGCAAATTTGAAGCTTTAACCGCTTCGCAAGCGATGCTTGCCGAGGCCGTGCCGCTGGAGCTTCCCGCTGCCGCGGCTGCAAGGCTTACGGCCGCTTGGTCGAAGCTGGAAGCTTCGGCCGACCCCGCCGATGCGCCGGACTGGAGCGTGCAGGAGCAGGCGACGATCGAACGGATCCGTGCGGAGACGGCAGCCTGCAACCGGAATAACGTCACGCGCACCGAAGCTTACCGCTCGGTGTATTTCCGCACGCCCGAGCTGCATTGGTCACTGCTCGCGCATATGGTGTCCCGCAACGGCGGCTGGAACATGACGGATTTGCAGGGAGAGCTGCTGCCGCGGCTGCTCCTGACCGGGCAGAGAGAGGCGGTCTTCCTCTTCCTGGAGCAGGCGAATGCTTTCATCTTCCATGACGCCTATCCGCAGCTCAGGCTCTATGAATGGAGCCTTCGGGAAGGGAGGAGCTTGTTTCACCTGCTGCCGGCCTTCGGCGTGTCGAGATTCATGCTGCCGGTCTGGAAGCAGTTTTGGCGGGACCGGAATCCGGTCCCGCTGACGGTTGCCCTTATCGTGAACGAACAAAATTTTATCGAGCGGCGCATTGTGCAGCATCCCTTTTATAGTGAAGCAGTGCTTCATACGCTGTTTTTCGGCCTGCAATCCGTCCTGCAGCTGAACGGCGTCCTGTTTCCGTACGGGCGTCAGGAATCCGCCAAAGACGGTGCGACGCTTAAGCTTTCGGGGCTGATTCTGGAGCGATTCGAGCATTTGAAGGAGAGAATCGAGTTCGGCAAGCGGCTGTATGCGCTGCTCTTCGGCATTCCCCGCGTCCGCGAGGGAGCGCGCCGCTTCGCCGGGGCTGTGAAGCATACCGGCTCGCGTGCCGATTATGCCCCTCATTTGTTCGCGCGGACGCTTTGCGGGCCGCCCGAGACCGAGTATGCGGAGCGGCTGCTCGGCGGCCGGCTGAGGCAGGGGGCGAAGCCGCTGTACAGCCCCGAGCTCGGCGCAGCGTGGAGCGACCGGCCGCTCGTGCCGCCCGAACGGGGCGACTGGTTCCGCTTGGCTTCTGATGTCGCTCCTTACTTTCAGAAGCTGCCCCTGCCGCACATGTTCGAAATTTCGCATGAATACGGGTTTATGCTTAATAAGCTTGAGCTGGCCGTGCTGGCGGCGCAGCGGGAGAGCTAGGCTGCCGGCGCAAGGCTCCAGTGCCCGCGTCCGCGGCTTTTATTCCTCGATGTCCGCTCCTTCAATGTCGTTCATCGCAAACCATTCGCCGTCGACCATAAAACGGCCCTTCAGCTGATCGATGCGGTCCACAATGCCGATGACGGTCAGCTCCTCGGCGGGATGGAACAGCCTCATCGCGATTTGGCGGCGCTGCTGCAGCGACTCGCTCACGCAGCGGGCGACATGCTCCCATTCCTGCTCGTCAAGCTCGATACGCTGCCGAAGCCGAAGCGCCGCCTGCTGTTCGTTAATCGCGACCTTATGCTCCGGCAGCATCATGCGGCTCGATTCCCAAAGTCCATTTCCTTCCAGTTTCTTCCTCATTTATAGTGTCCTCCAATTTTCTCGGAGCGGTGCTGCGCCTGCCCTGCAGGAGTGATCGAAACCGCTCGTAAAATAGTAGCGTCACCGTATTTCCGTTTGAGGGCATCGGTCGCCCTCTCCAGCGCTGCATGCTTTTCCCGGTCGGGATCAAACAGCGAAAGCTGATATTCGTCGTCCGACGTCAGCTGCGAGAGGCTGACGCCGACCTTCCTGACGGGATTGCCGTCCCAATGCTTCAGCAGCAGCTCCACGGCCGCCCGGTACACCTGATTCGTTACGTTGGTCGGATCGCTCATTTTCATTTGGCGGCTGAAGCCGGTCGGCCGGTCGTAATCGGCTCCCATGCAGCCGACCGAAACGACATGCCCCATGTAGCCCTTGCCGCGGCAGCGCTGGCAGACGAGCTCGGTCAGCTCGAGCAGCACGACCTTGATCTCCTCCAGCTTTCCGTAATCGCGCGGCAGCGTCATCATATGGCCGACCGTCTGCGGCGCAACCTCATGGGTGCCGGGCTTGACGGGGCTGTCGTCGATCCCGTTGGCGATGCGCCAGTAAAGCTCGGCGTTAATATCGGAGTTTTTGCCGAATTTGCGCCTCATCATTTGCTTCAGCCGCTCCAGCGGCGTCTCTGCAAGCTTGCCGATCGTATCGATCCCCATCGCGTTAAAATGGCGGGTCATCCGGCTGCCCACCATAAACATTTTGCCGATCGGGAGCGTCCACAGCGTCTCGCTCAGCCGGTTCTTCGGCAGCTCGAACAGGCCTGAGCCGTTCTTCTTGGCATAATTGTCGCAGGCCGTCTTCGCCAAAATTTTGTTCTCGGCGATGCCGAAGCGGGTGTATACGCCGAGCTCCTCCTGAATGCGGGCCTGAATCATGCGGGCCAGCTCCGCCGGCGAGCCGTACAAATGCAGCGAGCCGGTGACGTCCAGAAATTGCTCGTCGATCGAATAAGGCTCAACCAGGTCGGTGAACGATTGATAAATGCTTGTGATCTTCATAGAGGTGTCGATGTACAGCTGCATGCGCGGCCGGATAATGACGAGCTCCGGGCATTTCGCCAGCGCATCCCCGAGACGCTCCGCGGTCGTGACGCCGGCCTTCTTGGCGATCGGGCAGGCGGCAAGGATAATGCCGGATCTGCGCTCCGGGTCGCCCGCAACGGCAACCGGCAAATGACGGTACTCGGGATGCTCCGCCTTCTCCACGGATGCATAGAAGGATTGGCAGTCGGCGAGCATGACGACCCTCTCAGAAGGCATTGGCGCCACCGCCTGCGGAGCTAGGCTGTTCGTTCGTTGTCATAAGGCTCATAGGGCTCCCCTCCGAATAGGAACGTTTGTTCTTATTATATACAGAACGCAAGTTCTTATTCTACAGGATTTTTGTGGTTATTATTGACATAAGCTGCAAGCTCGTCCCGTCAGCAGCAGGACGTGGATATTTTTTCTATGAGATGCAAAAGCTACAACTGTATTATGCGGCATTTTTGTCCGATAACTGTAGCCGCAGAGGGGCGTGAAGCTGTGCGAATTTTGAAAGGGTACGGAAAACCGAAGCAAAAAAAGGCGGTGGCGGCTCCCGGCCAGAAACTGGATGCTTATGAGAATAAGCCGGTCAGCACCAGGCTGGACGATACAGTCGATTTCATCGAAATGCTCTTCGGAGGAAACAGCGATCTGATCATTCGGCATTTCCGTGTGTTCGGCGAGCATCCTGCGGTTTTGGCCTATTTCTCGAATATGGCCGACCAGATAACGATAAATGTTGATATTTTGAAGCCGCTCATGTACAAGCCGTCCCATTTGGAAGGAAAGCCGGCGGAGCCGCCTCAGCTGATGGAGGTGCTGCTGAACGATGCGCTGTACAACAGTGAGGCCGTAAGGGAAACCGAGCTCGCCAAGCTGGCGAACGGTATTTTGCGGGGCGGCACGGTTGTAGCGATCGAAGGCAGCGGCGAGGTGCTCGTCATTGGCACCCGGAAAATCGAGAAGCGGGCGATCGACCAGCCGGCGACCGAGCAGGTCATCCGCGGTCCGCGCGAAGGCTTGATCGAGCAGCTCGGAACGAACATCGCGCTAATCCGCTACCGGCTGCAGTCCGCCGATCTGCGCATCCATTCGATGGAAATCGGGCGCCGGACGAATTCGAAGGTGGCCATCTGTTTTATGGAGGGCATTACCAATCCCGAGCTTGTAGAGGAAGTGAAGAAGCGCTTATCCAAAATCGATATCGATGCGGTGATGGATTCGGGTTACCTGGAGCAATTCATCGAGGATAACCATATATCCCCGTTTCCCCAGGTCCAGTATACGGAGCGGCCGGACAAAATCGTGGCGAACCTTCTCGAGGGCCGGGTCGCCATACTCGTGGACGGGTCGCCGCTCGCTCTGGTCGTACCGACGGTGTTCAGCCAGTTTTACCAGACCGTGGAGGACTATACCGAGCGGTTCCTGCTGATGAGCGCAATCCGGCTCGCCAGGCTGATCGCGCTCGTGTTCTCCCTCGTGTTTCCGTCGATCTACGTCTCGATCATTTCGTTTAACCCGGAGCTTATTCCGACGGAATTCGCGGTTGCCGTAGCCGGCGGCAGGGCAGGCGTTCCGTTCCCCGCCGTCATCGAGGTGCTCATTATCGAAACCTCGATGGAGGTGCTGCGGGAAGCGACGATCCGCCTGCCGCAGCAGGTAGGCGGGGCGCTGTCGATCGTAGGCGTGCTTGTCGTCGGCCAAGCGGCGGTCGCGGCGGGCTTTGCGAGCCCGATTACCGTCGTGATCATCGCGCTGACGACGATCGGATCGTTCGCGACGCCCGCTTACAATGCGGCACTGGCGCTGCGTCTGCTCCGGTTCCCGCTCATCGTCATGGCGGGGGTGTTCGGGCTTTACGGGGTCATGATCGGGCTGATCCTGATCGCAAACCATCTATTATCGTTAAAATCGTTTGGCGTTCCTTACTTAAGCCCGCTCGTTCCGGGAAATTTCCAGGGCATGAAGGATCTGATCGTCCGGGGGCCGCTCAGCTGGATGACGCGCCGCCCTTCCTTCCTCGGGCCGGTCGACGACAGGAAGCTGGGGGAGCAAACGGAAAAAACGCTCGAAGGCAATCTGATGGATACAGCGCAAGAAAACGGCAAGGAGGGATGAGCTGTGGAAGAGAAACGCCAGATTACGGCCATTCAGACGGCTGCTATTATAGTCAGCACGATTATCGGGGTAGGCGTTCTCCCGCTTCCGCTCTTCGCCGTTCGCGCGGGGGATTCGGCGGCGCCGCTGGTAACGCTGCTCGGCATGCTGCTGGCGATATGCGGTCTGGCGCTAATCGCGTGGCTGGGCATGCGCTTTCCGAACCAATCGATCATCCAGTACAGCGAGGCGATCATCGGCAAAATTCCGGCATGGCTCGGAAGCCTGCTCATCATCGTCTTTTTCGCCGTGCTGACGTCATTGGCGGCGAGGGAATTCGGGGAGGTCGTCGTCACTTCCGTTTTGAAAAGAACGCCTGTAGAAGTAACCGTTATCGTCATGCTGCTGCTTGCGGCCATTTCCACCCGGAAGAATATAACGACCTTTGCTTATCTCCATCATTTCTACTTTCCGCTGCTGCTGTTTCCCGGCATTCTGATTGTATTTCTATCCTTGAAAAATGCGGATGTCATTAATCTGCAGCCGGCATTCACGACCGGTTCTCCGGGGATATGGGCAGGGGTTCTGACGATCGCGGCCCTGTTCCAGGGCTCCTTTATTTTGACGATGGTCATTCCGGCGATGCGCAGGCCGGAAAGGGCGATGATCGCCAGCATGGGGGGATTAGCTCTCGCCGGGGGGCTGTATGTGGCCATCGTCGCGGCGGCGGTCAGCGTTTTCGGAGCGGAGGAAATCAAGAAGCTGCTGTGGCCGACGCTGGAGCTGGCGAAAGCGACCTCGCTGCCCGCCAACGTGCTGGAGCGGCTCGATGCGGCGTTTCTTGCGGTTTGGGTGACGGCCGTCTTTACGACGCTGCTGTCCAGCCATTTTTTGACGGTCCGCGCCACCGCCCATCTGTTCCGGATGGACGATCATAAGCTGTTTTCCTTTTTTCTGCTGCCGGTCGTATTTGTCATGGCGATGCTGCCGCAAAACATCGTCCAGATGTACGATATTATTGAAATTGTCGGGCGGTTCGGCTTAAGCATTACGATCCTGTATCCCGGCCTGCTGCTCCTGATTTCGATCTTCCGCAAGAAAAGAGGGGATGTCTCCTGAGGACCAGCCGCTTGTTCAAAACCGTCAGCTTGGCACTAGTTCTTTCCATGGCTGTTCCGCTGCTTACCGGCTGCTGGGACCGGCTCGAGCTTGAGGAGCGCGCGGTCGTGCTCGGCGTTTCCATCGATGTAGCGGGAGAGGAGGCGGAGGCGGAGGAGAGCGAGGTTTCCCATGTAGAGGGCTCGCTTCCCTTACCGGACCATGCTATGGTGCGCGTCGGCGTCCAGATCGCCCTGCCGGGCAGAATACCGCTTGGCCCCGGGGAGTCGGGCGGGGGAAAAGGGGATTCGTCGCAAACGGTATGGGTGATTGACGTTGTGGGGCATTCGATAGACGATGCCTTCATGAATTTGCAGCAGCAGGTGTCCAGCAAGCTTTTTTTCGGGCATTTGCGCGTCATCGTCATTTCCGAGGCGCTGGCGAGACGGGGGATGGACAACGTAAACGATTATTTCCGCCGAAATGCGGAAGTCCGCCGAATGGCCTGGATGATCGTCTCGAAGGGAAAAGCGCTCGATTTAATGAAGGCGGCTCCGAAGCTGGAGCGGGTTCCGACGCTGTATCTCATGTCCACTCTGGACGAGGGAGTGAAGCTGGGCAAGTTTCCGGAGGATTATATCGGCATTTACTGGAGCCATTCCTCCAAGAAGGGACAGGAGGGGTTTCTGCCGTATGTCCAAATGAAAAAAGAGCAGAACGTGGAAGTTAGCGGGCTTGCTTACTTTAGGAGCGATAAAATGGTCGGCGCGACCCAACCGATCGAGATCGCCGGATATTTGGGGCTGAAAGGCATTAATCCGGCAGGTTACCGGTCATTTATCAATGTGGCGAACAATTCGTTCGTATCGGCTGCCACGCAGCGCCGGTCAAGCATAAAACTTGAAATCAGGAACGGCGTCCCGCATTTTCGGATCGAAGTCGCGCTCGAAGTAAATATCGAGGAAAAAATCAAGCAGGAGGCGCACATTACTCCGGAGGTGATCCGGCTTATCCAGCAAAAGCAGGAGAAAAACTCCACTCTTTTTTATGAGAACATGCTTAAAAAGACACAGGAGAAGGGCTCGGACATCTTCGGCTTCGGGGAGCGCGTAAGAGCGAAAAAGCCGGGCTACTGGAACAGCGAAATCAAAACGAAGGAAGCTTGGCAGCGGATGTATAAGGATGTGACCTTCGACATCGTCGTCGCGGTGAACGTCCGCAGGATCGGGGCGAAAGCCTTGTAAGGCTTCCAGCTACTTGACGGGAGGAGGCGGTAAATCATGATCGTGGAAGGATATACGCTGCACTCCTTCGGCTATATCATTTTTTTGTGCTTGGTGAGCGGACTTGTCATGCTGCTCGTCGATGCCCGGGTCTACAAGGCGGAGGCCGCGGGCAAGCCGTACAAAGTATCGCGCGCGCTCGGCTGGGTGAATCTTGCGCTCGGCTTACTCCTGCTGCTGACGATGTTCATTTTCTATTAACCGGCCGAAAAGGTACATATTCACAGCCGGCATGCGCCAAAATAGAAGCAACATGGAAATGAAAGGTGCCGCTATGAACAAACAAAACGCAGAAGCGCATACGCCGCTCAGTCCGTCGCTGCAGGCAAACGTGCAGGCAATCCGCAGCCGGTTCGGCGAAAGCTCGGATGTGGTGATTCGGGTGTTCCGCAGCGATGCGGCTCCCGGCCGCAGGCTTGCCATCGCCTACGTGGATGGAATCGTAGATGCCGAAACGATTAACCGGAGCGTCATGGAGCCGCTCATGTCGCTTCAGCTTCCGGAGTATGTCATCGAGAAAGGGGCGCGGCTGCTTGAAGCGCTGCGCGGCTGCGTCGTCTCCGTCGGCTCCATGCGGGATATTCATACGCTGGATGAAGCGCTGCAGTATATGGCCGACGGGCTGTGCGTCATTATGGCGGACGGGAGCGCGGCCGCGCTGACGGCGGACGTGAACGGGGGCGAGGAGCGGTCCGTCGGCATTGCGCAAACCCAGACGGTCATCCGCGGACCGCAGTACGGCTTCGTCGAAAGCTTAAGGACGAATATCAGCCTGATCCGCCGGGTGATCCGCTCTTCCAGCCTGCATGTGCAAATCCACAAGGTCGGTAAGCAGACCCATACGAATGTAGCGGTGCTTTATGTGCACGGCATCGTCGATGAAGGCATCCTGAAGGAGGTGTACCGCAGGCTGGCCGCCATCGACATCGACGGCATTCTCGAAAGCGGTTATATCGAGGAGTTTATCCAGGATGAGACGTTTACGCTGTTTCCGACGCTTCTGAATACGGAGAGGCCGGATACGGTGGCAGCGGCTTTGCTGGAGGGCCGGGTAGCCATTATCGTGGACGGGACCCCGATCGCTTTGATGGCGCCGACGACCTTTTTCAGCTTTTTTCAATCGCCGGAGGACTTTTATCAGCGTTACGACATCGCGACATTCATCCGTGTCATCCGCTATGTGGCGTATGTGGTTTCCATGCTGCTGCCCGCCTTGTACATTGCGGTGACGACGTACCATCAGGAAATGCTGCCGACGACGCTTCTGATCAGCCTCGCCGCCCAGCGGGAGGGCATTCCGTTTCCCGGTCTGGTCGAGGCGCTGCTGATGGAGATGACCTTCGAGGTGCTGCGCGAAGCCGGCCTCAGGATGCCGAGAGCGATCGGCCCCGCGATTTCGATCGTTGGCGCTCTCGTGCTCGGCCAATCAGCCGTTCAGGCGGGCATCGTATCGGCGGGGATGGTCATCGTCGTATCGTTCACCGCCATCTCGAATTTCGTTATGCCGGAATTCAATATGGCGGCGACCTCCCGGATCATCCGGTTCGGCTTTATGCTAATGGCGGGCATGCTCGGCTTTTTCGGCATTTTCGTATCGGGGCTGTTCATGCTGATCCATCTGGCTTCGCTCCGGTCGTTCGGCGTGCCGTATATGTCGCCGCTGGCGCCCGG
This sequence comes from Paenibacillus vietnamensis, assembly GCF_020169515.1. Classification (GTDB taxonomy): domain Bacteria; phylum Bacillota; class Bacilli; order Paenibacillales; family Paenibacillaceae; genus Pristimantibacillus; species Pristimantibacillus vietnamensis. Next base: position 669,906 of record NZ_JAHMHW010000001.1, read on the forward strand.
CGGAGCAGCGCAGGGGCTGTTCAGGGATATGTTTATCCGTATGCCGTGGTGGGCCATCGTCATGAGGCCGCTCGATATGAAAATGCGTAATCCGAAGCGGCGCCCGAACAAAAAAAAGCCGCCGGCGCAGCGCCATTCCGGCAAGCCTTGACGCGGGAGGATTGAGACTTATGTGGAGGCTCTGCATCATCTGTATCGTATGCCTGTTGACGAGCGGCTGCTGGAACCGGGTCGAGCTCAATGAGATCGGAATCATTTCGGCTACGGGCGTGGACTGGAAGGACGGCAAGTGGGTGCTGTCCCACCAGGTCGTTATTCCGCAGACGATTTCCAGCCAAAGCCCTTCGACGAGCACAGCCGCACCCGTCAACGTGTTCTCGACATCGGGAGACAATTTCCGGATCGCGACGAAGAAGGCGAGCCAGGAAACGACGCGCCAGCTGTATTTTTCCCATAATCAGATTGTAATCATCGGGCAGGAGGCCGCGCGCAGAGGGCTGGAGCAGGTGTTCGACGTCTATTTGCGCAACGCGGACTCGCGGGAAACGGTAACCGTGTTTCTGGCGAAGGGGAGCGCGAGACGAATTCTCGAGCAGCTTATCCCCCTGGAGAAAATACCGGGCAATGCCATCCAGCGCATGATCGATTTTGAAGAGAAGAACAGCTCCGACTTCCGGCAAATGACGATGCATAACGTCGTGCAGGATTTGCTTGGCGCCTCGCAGGCGACGGGCATTCCGAGCCTGGTGGTAGGAGGTACGAACGAGAACCTGGACAGGTCGGAAATGCTCAGCATCACAAATACCCCCTCCAAGGTGAGGCTTTATGATCTGGGATTGATCGAGAAGGACAAGCTGGTCGGATGGGTATCAAAGGAAGAAAGCTTCGGCGTTATGTGGCTGGCGGACCACATCAAACGAACGACGGTTGCCTTTTCGTGCGCTGGGGATACGGAGCGCAAGCAGTCCTCCATTCGCATCATTTCGGCAAAGACGAAGCTAAGTCCCGCGCGGTCGGGCGGCAAGTGGATCATGCGCGTTCAAGTGAAAGCTGAGGGGGGACTGCTGGAATACAACTGCGGGGGGGACTTGATGAAGCCTTACGAGGTGGACAAGGTGGCGCGGCTGATCGAGAGAGAAATCGAAAGCCTGCTCGAGAAAGGCTGGCAGGCCGTCCGCAAGCATAAGGCGGACGTCGTCGGGTTCGGCAGTACGATTCACAAAAAGTACCCGAAAGCGTGGAAGGAAATGAAGGGGGATTGGCCGGAGCATTTCTCGCAGATGGACATCGAGGCGACGGTACGCGTTAAAATCAATTCAACAGGCATGAGCGGCAGCGGCTTTAAGCAGGTGCAGAAGAAGAGCCGCTCGTAGCCGGAAAGGAGACGGTATGCAGCGAATCGGCAAAAATCAGCTGTCCATTTTGATCATTCTGTTTCTGATCGGCAGCACCCCGCTGTTCGAGCTCGGCATCGAGGCGAAGCAGGATGCCTGGATCGCAATGACGCTGGCCGCAGCGGCCGGCTTGCTGCTTACCGCCATGTACCTCCGAATCCAGAGGCGGGCTCCCGAAGCCGGCTTGGCCGAGCTGTATATGATGCATTTCGGCAAATGGCTCGGCGGGGCGGTGGGGCTGATCCACATGCTGTGGTTCGCCTATGAGTCAATGCGCAACGTAAGGGACGTCGGAGAGCTGACGATGATCGCGCTGCTGCCCCTTACGCCAAAGTGGATCGTCATGCTGCTCATATTAGCCGTAGCCGCGTATACCGTCAGCAAAGGGCTGGAGGTATTCGTACGGGTCATTCAGCTGCTTATGCCGGTCGCCGTCCTCAGCTATATGGTCATCGTCCTGCTTTTGCTTGTCGCCCGGCTGCCGGACATCAGCCAGCTTAAGCCCGTTTTGGAAAACGGGCTTGCACCCGTGCTGAAGGCGGCGTTCCCAGATTTGCTGTCCTTTCCGTTCGGCCAGATGGTCATTATGCTCGTCTTCTGGAAGCATGTCGCCGAGAAGAATACTATCGGCCGCGCCTCGTACTGGTCGCAGGCGGGGGTTTCGCTGTTCCTCATTCTGATGAACATGCTGACGCTGTGCGTGCTCGGGCCCGAGGTGTCCTCCCTGTCGGCGCTGCCGCTTCTGGAGGCGGTACAGCTGATCAGGCTGGCGAATTTCCTGGAGCGGCTTGACGTCATCGTCACGCTGCTGCTTTTTATCGGATTGTATGTCAAAATGACCGCGCTGTATATGGCCTCCGCCCTGACGCTGAGCGCGGTTACCGGCATAGCCTACCGCAACTGGGTCATGCCGATCGGAGCCGCGATATACGCTTCGTCCTTTCTGGAGCCGAACAATACGTACCATATATGGATCGGCCTTGACATTACGCTCAAAATCGTACCGCTGTTCCAAATCGTCCTGCCCGTTCTCATGCTGGCGGTCGGCCTCCGCAAAAAATATAAAGCGGCCCGGCCGGCAGCTTAACGCGGCACGCCGAAAAAAGACTAGCTATTTAGTCGGATTTTGCTTACAATGGAGCTTGTTGACGAATCTTCATAAGCTCCGGGGAGCTGGCTTAAGGCCGGCTGAGAGGGAATTCGCTTCATTATTCCGACCCGTTAACCTGATCTGGGTAATGCCAGCGTAGGGACGCAAGCACTGTATGGAATGCGCATTTTGCTCCGAAGGCCGGAGCGGGGCGCCGACAAGCAGACGCACAGCCGATGATATGGCGCCCTCCGGATCCGGAGGGCGCCTTTTGTTGTTGTACGCCCAGGGACAGGGGATATCGTCATCATTCGAACTGCGAACATAAGCTTCAGAGAGGGGAACTATCATGTTTAAACCGAAGAACAAAGGACAAGCGTCATGGAAAGGCGTTGCCGGCATGCTCGTGCTCGCGCTGGCGCTGGCCGGCTGCGGGTCGAAGGAGGAAACGCCGGGCCAGAACGGACAAGCGGAGGCGGAGAAGCCGCTCGAGAAGGTGCAGGTCGTGCTCGACTGGACGCCGAACACGAACCATACCGGACTTTATGTCGCCAGGGATAAAGGTTATTTCAAGGAACAGGGTCTTGACGTAGAAATCATTCAGCCCGGCGAAAGCGGCGCCGACCAGATGGTCGCCTCCGGCGAGGTGCAGTTCGGCGTCAGCTACCAGGAGTCGATTACGATGGCGCGCATTGCGGGCGTGCCGCTCGTCTCGCTCGCTGCGGTCATTCAGCACAACACCTCAGGTTTTGCATCGCCGGCCGAGAAGGGCATCGATTCCCCTGAGAAATTCGAAGGCAAAACGTACGGCGGCTGGGGCGCTCCCGTCGAGGAGGCGGTCATTCAGTCGCTCATGGAAGAGAAAAACGCCGATATTAACAAAGTGAACATCATGAGCATCGGCAACGCCGATTTCTTCACGGCGGTGAAGCGGGATATCGATTTTGCATGGATCTATTACGCATGGACAGGCGTTGAGGCGGAGCTGCGCGGCGAGAAGATCAACATGCTTTACCTGACCGATTACAGCGACAAGCTGGATTATTACACGCCGGTGCTTGCGACGAGCGAGTCGATGATCGCCGAAAAGCCGGAAATCGTTAAAGCTTTTACGGCGGCTGCGGCGAAGGGCTATAAGTACGCGATCGACAATCCGGAGGACGCGGCCGAGGTGCTGATCAAAGCCGAGCCGGACCTGAACGCGGAGCTGGTGCGCGCGAGCCAGAAATGGCTGAGCCCGAAATACCAGGACGACGCGCCTCGCTGGGGCGAGCAGAAGCTGAGCGTATGGGAAAATTATGCGGACTGGATGTACGAGCACAAGCTGCTGGAGAAGGAGCTTGAGGCGGAGAAGGCGTTCACGAACGAGTTTTTGCCCCAGTAATACGGCAACTTTACTAACCGGGAGAAGGAAGGGTTCGACATGGCCAATGCTCTTGTAAGCATTCAAATATTGCCGACGACGCCGGGCGGGGAAAGCGTCATTCCTTATGTGGATAAGGCAATCGATATCATTAAAGCGGAAGGCGTTCCGTACCGGGTCGCACCGCTGGAAACGACGATGGAAGGCGAGCTCGGCCATCTGCTGGGTGTCGTGCAGAAGATGAACGAAGCGATGGCGGAGATGGGCTGCCCGTCGGTCATTTCGCAGGTGAAAATTTATTACAATCCGGCAAATGGCGCTTCCATGGGCAGGCTGCTGGAGAAATACCCGGATGGCCAGTAAGAAAGGTTTTTTGGCGAAGGCATGGCCTCCCATTGCCGTGCTTGCCGGACTGCTCGCCTGCTGGCAGGCGGCGGTAACACTGGGCGGAGTAGCGGACTGGCTGCTGCCGTCGCCGCTTGCCATCGTGCAGGAGGCGGCGCGCGTTTGGCCGCGGCTTATGGAGCATACGGAAGCGACGGTGCGGCTTACGCTGGCCGGCTTCGCGGGAGGATCGGCGGCGGGCTTCGTGCTCGCCGCTTTGCTGCATCTGATCCCGGGACTGCGAACCGGAGCGTACCCGCTGCTCGTCCTGTCCCAGAACGTGCCCGTGATCGCAATTGCGCCTATCTTGACGATGCTGCTCGGCTACGGCTTTTTGCCCAAAGTGCTGCTTCTCATGGTCGTATGTTTTTTTCCGGTGACCGTTGCCACGCTAGGAGGCTTGTCCAGTCCGGATCCGCAGCTCCGCCATTATTTTCAAATGATCGGCATCGGCAAATGGCAAATGTTCTGGCGGGTCGAGCTTCCTCATGCGATCGTCCATCTGTTCTCCGGCCTAAAAATATCCGCCTCCTACAGCGTCCTGAGCGCGATTGTGGCGGAATGGCTGGGCACGAACAAGGGGCTTGGCGCTTTTATGCTCCTGTCGTTCAAAGGGTTCATGCCGGACCGCGGATATGCTGCGGTGTTCGTCATCGTCGCGCTCAGCCTGGCGCTGTTCGGTCTCGTCGTTCTGGCGGAGCGCTGCTTCATACGCTGGCAGCCGGAAAAGGAGGCGGGTAAGGAATGAACGGACATCTGGAAGCGTTGGGACGGGAAGCGCTGCGGGTGCAGGGCGTGCGGAAGTCGTTTGGCAAGCGGGGTGCGGGCAAGGAGGTGCTCGGAGGTTTGTCGCTGACGGTAGCCGACGGAGAATTTGTGTCGATCGTCGGGCCGTCCGGCAGCGGGAAAACGACGCTGTTCAAAGTGATCGGCGGTCTGGAGCGGCCGTCGGAGGGCGACGTCCGGATCGGGGGCAAGCTGACGACCGGCGAGCGCGGGCATATCTCCTACATGCCCCAGCAATCGGCGCTGCTCCCTTGGTTAACCGTGGCGGGCAATATCGAGCTGTCTCTTGCCATATCCGGAGTCGACCGGCGAGCGGCCAAGGAGAAAACGAATGAATGGCTGGAGAGGATCGGCCTTCAGGAATATGCGGACGCCTATCCCCGCGTGCTGTCCGGCGGCATGCTGCAGCGCGTCTCCTTCCTGAGGGCGCTGCTCGCTCCTCAGCGGCTGATGCTGCTAGACGAGCCGTTCGGCGCGCTCGACGCTTTGACCCGGCTGCAGATGCAGCAGTGGCTGATGTCGATTTGGGAGCAAAACCGCAGATCGGTGCTGCTGGTGACGCACAGCATCGAAGAAGCGCTGCTGCTGTCCGACCGCATTCTTGTCCTGTCATCATCCCCTGCGGTTGTCCGGGAGGAGTTTACGGTTCCATTCGGGAGGCCGCGAAGCGAAGCGCTCTGGACGGATCCGCGGTTTAACGAGCTGAAGCAGCGCATATACGGGCTGCTCAAGGCCGATATGGAGGAGGGAGAATGATGGCCGGGGAGCGGAACGGAAAAGCGTTTATCGACGCGCATATTCATGTCGATCTGTACGAAGAGCAGGAGCGGGAGCCGATGCTGGAGGCCGCATTTGAAGAAGGGGCGGCTGCCGTCGTGGCGGTTTCGATGAATCTGGGTTCCTCTATCGTGAACCGCGGGCTTGCGCAGCGGTATCCCGGCAAGGTGCATCCCGCCTACGGCTTTCATCCCGAGCAGCCGCTTCCCTCCGGCCCGGAGCTTGACGAGCTGTTCGGCTGGATCCGGTCGCGCCATGAAGCGGGCGAGCGGTTCGCGATCGGCGAGGTGGGCTTGCCGTATTATACGCGGACCGAAGCGGAAGCGAAGGGCGAGCGCTTCGATGAGGCGCCTTATCTGGCCCTTCTGGACCGGTTTGCTGCGCTGGCGGCGGAGCTGGACCGCCCGATCGTGCTGCATGCGGTTTACGAGGATGCCGGCAAGGCCTGCGACCTCTTGGAGCGGCACGGGGTGCGGCGAGCCCATTTCCATTGGTTCAAAGGAAGCGAGGCGGTCGTCCGGCGCATGGCGGCAAGCGGCTACCGGGTATCGGTGACGCCGGACGTCGCCTACGAGGAGGAAATTCAGCAGCTTGTCCGGAGCTATCCGCTGGAGCTGCTCATGGTCGAGACGGACGGGCCTTGGCCGTTCGAGGGCCCGTATGCCGGCCGGAGCACGAGGCCCGCAATGGCGAAGGATGCCGCGGCGAAGGTCGCGGAGATCAAGCGGCTGCCTGCGGGGCAAGCTGCGCGCGAGCTGCTAGACAATACACGAAGCTTTTACGGAATTTAAAAGACAGACGGCTCTATGCGCCTTGACGGAAGCCCGCTTCCATCGGGGCGTATTCTTTTTTTGTACCGGTTTGTCCGTTGCCGGTCGGGCCATAGCTGCATACTAAAATAGGAAGGGGATTACAGGACGAAAGATAGCAGAAAGGGAGGTTAGACGATGGCTGTGCTTACGAGAGATCAGTTTTTTGCCAAATTGGCCCCTACCGTCCTCCGTACAAGGCGGGAAGGGTCCAGCATGTTTCCTTCCGTCAGGCTCGCGCAAAATTTGCTGGAAACCGGCGGTGTCATTCATCCTTGGAATAATTTGGGGGGGATTAAGGTCGGCAGCGGCCAGACGAACGGATATTGGCAGGGGGAAGCGGTCGTAAAGGGTACCTGGGAGTATGTAGACGGACGAAGCGCCAGTACGAGAGCGGCGTTTCGGGCCTATAAAAGCGTCTATCATTTTTATAAGGATTTGGATTTGCTGCTGGCGGGCCCGCGATACGCAAGGGTGCGCAGCGCGCAGACGCCGGAGCGGCAAGCCGAAATGCTGCAGGCAAGCGGCTATGCGACCGATCCGGCATACGCCTCAAAGCTGATTTCGATCATCAGCCGGTACGGTTTGAAGCGGTACGATGCGCTTGGCAGCAAGCATGTTCCGAATCCGTCGGAGCTTAAGGATGCCGAATCCGTGGCGGTACTGCAGGACGGGCTGGTCATAACGGAAGGCTATTTGCAGGACGGCGTGACGTGGGTGCCCGCCAGGCAGCTGGGAGAGGCGCTTGGTGCGGAGATCGGCTGGACGGGAACGCAGGTGACGGTGAACGGCAAAGCGCTCGAATCGGTTTTGTCGGAGTCGACCGGCTATGTAAAGGTGCGCGAGCTCGCGGACGAGCTCGGACTTGCCGCCAGCTGGGATGCGGAGGCAAGAGCCGTTATGCTGGATTGAACGCGCGATTGACCAAATGACAAAGAAGCTGGCATCCTGCCGATTGCGGCCGGGATGCCAGCTTTTCCTTTTTATTTGCCTTTCCTCGAGGCGGCCCAAAAAGCAAGCACGATAAGGGGAATGAGAATATACCAGGGAATCGTGATCGTGCCTCCGACGATAAAAGCCAAAACCATAACGGCGATCACGCCGAGAATAATGTAAAGACAGCCTCTGCCGAACGTTTCCATCGCTACAATCGCCTCCTTCGCTGACGCCCTTCCTGAATGTATATTCGGAGGCCGCTTTTTTTATGGATTGTACTTCCGGTTGGACCAAGCAAAAACCGCTAAAAATATTTTTTAGAAGAAGCAAACTTTCCGGAAAGACGCCGGGTAATACATATAGAACAGCATGAGAGGGGGAAGCGGTTTGGAGCAGGCAAGGATGGCGCGCATCGCAGAGGGAGACCGCGAAGCGTTCCGCGCGCTGTATGACGACTATTTCGATTACGCGCTGCGTACGGCGAATTTGGTGACGAGAAACGCCGAGGCCGCCAAGGACGCGGTACAGGAAGCTTTTTTGAGAGTGTACCGCCATAGCGGGCAATACGATCCGGCGAAGCCGTTTAAGCCATGGTTTTATTGCATCCTGCTGCGGGAATGCTGCCGGGTCATCGAGAAGGAGAAAAAAACGGTTCCCTACGGGGAGCGTCTGGACCACATCGGGACCGAGCAGCGGTTTCCGGAGGCGGAGACGGACATTTATGCGGCTTTGCAGGCGCTGGACGACAAATACCGGGTTCCGTTTATATTGAAATATTTGCACGACTATAGCGAGAAGGAGATTGCGGACATTTTGGAGCTGAACGTGAATACGCTCAAATCCCGCCTGCTGAAAGGAAGAGAGAAAATGCGGAAAAGCCTGGGAGGGACGTTTTATGGATCGGAAGCTTAAAGAACGGCTGCTGGAGGAAAGCCGCCAGCCTGATGGCGTCAAGGAGGAAATCTGGAATCGGATCGAGGCCCGCCTGAACATGGAGAATAACTTAACGCAAGACGTGAAAATCGACAGCAAGGGGAGAGATGCTTTTATGAGAAAAATCAAAATAACGACAGGCGTAGCGGCCGCGGCGGTTGCGGCAGCCGTCTTCTTCACGCTGCCTGCCGGCACCGCTTTTATGGAGGATGTCAAATCGTGGTTTGTGCCGGAGAAAAAAGTGGAGGTCGAAGTGGAAGGCCACAAGGAGCAAACCGATCAGGAGCTGCATTTGGACGAAGCGGGCAGCTACGCCATTTACTACGATAAGGAACGCTACAAGCTGGTGCAGCAGGACGGCAAGGATGTGATCACGACCAAGGAGCCGCTGCCGGAGGGATATCCGGAGGTATCGCTGACGATCGAGCAATACCGGGACGAGGAGCCTGCCGGGCTCGCGGAGAAGGCAGCCGAGGCGCTGGCTGAGCGTTATGCGAAGGTGCGCGGGATTACGCAGGTAAATGAGCCGGTTGCCGGGTACCGCATATCCGCCATAAACGGTAACGATGCAAGGAGCGAGGTGGAGGTCGTGTACGTGACGGACAACGGCGGGAAGGGCAGCTATATGCTGACGTTAAAATATTTCCTGGAGGCGGCCGAAGGCCACGGCGCCCGCTTCGAGCAGATGCTGAAGGAGTTCCGCGTGCTGGAGCAATAACCTATTTTTCTAGCAAAAGCTTCACGCTTGCACCCCTTTCTCAATAAATTAAATAGAGGAAGGGGTGATAAGCGATGGCTTATCTCATAGCGATTGATGACGGACACGGGATGTCGACTGCCGGCAAGCGCACGCCGAGGCTGCCTGACAGCCGCGTGATGAAGGAGAACGAGTTTAACCGCGCGGTAGCGGCTCTGCTTGACGCCCATTTGCGGCGGAGCGGCTTTCGGACGCTGCTTGTCGCGCCGACCGATTCCGATACGCCGCTCAGGGAACGCACCCGGGCCGCAAACAACGCAAAGGTCGATTTTTATATCAGCATTCATGCCAATGCTTACGGGAATGGCTGGAACAGTGTGCGGGGCATCGAGACTTACCATTTTACGGGCGGAAACGAAGGGAGAAAGGCTGCGGAGATCATTCACCGCTATTTGCTCGGCGGCACCGTATTGCCTAACCGGGGGGTCAAAAATAGAAAAAATCTGGCGGTATTGCGCGATACGCTGATGCCGGCCGTACTGGTCGAATGCGCGTTCATGACGAACCTGGACGACGCGCTGCTGCTGCTGTCCGACTCCTACAGAGCGGAGTGCGCCCGGGAGCTGGCGCTCGGGATCTGCGAATATTTCGGAGTCCCGTTTAACGCAGGAAGCGGCGGAGGAACGGATGAGGCGTCCGAAGAGAATCCCGAAGAGGAGCCTGGAGAAGGCGGCGGGGAGGAGGTCATCCAGATGACGGCAGAGGATGCGAACAAGATTATACGCTTTTTAAGCGCAGCCTATTTTGCGACGGACAGCGCGGAAGCCCGGAAGGAATTCAACCGGCTGGCAAACGAGCTGCGCCTGGTAAGCGGACAGGAGCCGCAGTAAAACGAGGCCCGCCGCCGAGGCGGGCTTTTTGTCATTCCCGATGAAAGGAACGCCGGCGCCTGGACGAGTCTATGATGCGGCGGGATTCCCTCTCCAACACCAAAAGGCCCGCAGCGCGGGCCTTCCGTTTCTGGACGAATATTCATAAAGAGGTCAATTATCCGTGAGTGGATGTCTAACGCGGGCTAGGAATTAGTAGCCGAAGAAGCCGCCCATGCAGCTGCAAGCGATAATGACCAACAAGATGAAAAGGACCAGAATGGCACCTGTGTTATTAAATGCACCACCAACGTATCCGGACATTTTCAAAGCACCTCCTTGTGTACTGGTATTCTGCAGGTTATGCAAGCCGGCGGCCTTGTGATTGGGTGTTTGTTCCGGAGACGGATAATCCGTGTCATCAGCCTAACAAGGGCTGGGACATCTATCCCGGGATGGTCATAGGCGATGTAGTGTCGCTGCTTTCCGTCTTGAAGGCACGGAAGGAGGATGATTAAGGCGCAGAAGGCAAGCAGCGCCGCAGGACGAGCTGGGATTCGCCGGAACTCGACCAGATCCGGATTGGCGGTGTTTCAGGATCAACAGGTCTCGTCCGTAGGTGTCGATGCGATTCTTAGTCTTTCGGCCGGAGATGTAATCCAATTAGTAGCGTTAATTCCACCGACAAGTACACAAACAATCATTAATTTGAGCGCGGATATCCAATATCCGGCGATGGGCGGCGGGATCGTTATACAACCCATTAACAGTGCTTCGATTCGTATTTTTAGACTGGGGCCCGATTAGCGGGATAAGACGATGAAAAGCGGTAAGCAGGGGCTGCCTCTGGACAGCCCCTATTCATGATACATATCTATCAGGAAACATGATCCTGCTTTTTCTTGGTCGTGCGCTTTCTTTTTGGAGCGGCGGGCGCAGGCGGCGCCTTGGTTGCGTCGAGGCTGGCCTGCAAAGCCGCCATCAGATCGATGACGTTCGAACGTCCTTCCGTATCCGGAGCCGTTACGATATCGATGCTCTCGCCGGCAATTTTTTGCTCGATCAGCTCCGTTAAAGCGATGCGGTAGTCGTCCGTATATTTGGAAGGGTCAAATTTCTCGCTAAGCTGCTCAACGAGCGTCTTGGCCATCGCCAGCTCCTTTTCGTTGACGACGGTTTGTTCAGGCAGGTTCGGTACCTGGGAAATGGAACGGATCTCGTCCGGGAAAAACATCGTCTCCAGGCAAAGGCAGTTGTCGACGAACCGGATGGCGGCCAAGCTGCTTTTGCTGCGGATCGAAATTTTGGCGATACCGATTTTGCCGGACTGCTTGATCGCCTCCAGCAGCAGGCTGTAAGCGCCGGCGCCGGCCATGTCTGGGGAGAGGTAATATGCCTTTTGAAAATAAATCGGATCGATATCCGGAAGATCGACGAAGTCCAAAATTTGAATTGTCTTCGCGGATTCCGGCTTAATGGCCTCAAGCTCCTCCTCCTTTACGATGACGAATTTGCCTTTCTCATATTCGAAGCCTTTGACGATATCGTCAGGGCCGACCTCTTTCTCGCAATGGCGGCATGTTTTGGCATAGTTGATCGGCATGCCGCAGTCCTTGTGCAGGCTGCGGAAATGAATGTCCTTATCCTCCGTAGCCGTGTACATTTTCACGGGAACATGAACAAGACCGAAGCTGATCGCGCCTTTCCAAACTGTATGCATCTCTTTCCCACCCTATTTTTTCATATTAGGATGATCTTTATTGAGGAAAGTCATGCATTGGTTTCAGCTTTTCTTATGTATATGCTGAAGTATGTAGGAGCGCCTGCCATACAGGCGCTCTTCGGGATCAGGAATAACGTTTGCATTTTTTACGTTTCTTTATGACGATGACAATAATGATAATGACCACGACAAGTTTTTTGCTGCTGCTGCTGCTGCGCATTATGATCACCCCCTCAATCAGTGGGATGATCTACTATATTCATAGAATGCCGGTTTGGATTGGACAAGTAGTTAGTAGGGGACAAGTTTGGGGAGCCAGAGACAGCTTTAATGCAAAACTTCTCAGACCAAAAAAGCCTGCCGGAATCAATGGATTCCTTGCAGGCTTTTGCTGGATTCTTTTATCCTTACACTGTGTTTAATACGGTTTTTTTCCTTTAGAAGCGGGCATCGATTGTGCCGGATAAGCCTGGTTGGCCGATTGCGCCGGATAAGCCTGGTTAGCCGATTGCGCCGAATAAGCTTGGTTGGCCGATTGTGCCGGATAAGCCTGATTGGCCGATTGTGCCTGATAAGCTTGGTTGGCCGATTGCGCCGGATAAGCCTGGTTGGCCGATTGTACTTCACTTTCCATGTATGTTTTGTGGCAGTACATATCAGAGATGCGCGGGATCGAAACGGTTGTGCCTTGCTGAATTTGATATGGATTCGTGATATGCGGATTGGCTTCTTCCAGAAATGCGCAAGGGATATTGTACATATGCGCGACTTTGTCTAACGTATCTCCGGCTTGCGCCTGGTGATGCGCATAATACATGTCGTTACGGTCTTCTTCGCCATCCTCCCGGAAAAAAGGAAAGAAAAACGGCGAAAAGAAGAAGAACGGGAACAAGAAGCGGCGCGGAAAAAAAGGATGGGGAAACGGGCGGAAAGGACGCCGGAAGCCAGGTCCGCCAAAGCCAGGTCCGCCAAAGCCAGGGCCGCCGAAGCCAGGGCCGCCGAAGCCAGGTCCGCCAAAGCCGGGACCGCCAAACGGAGTAAACGCACGATTCATAAACAAACCTCCAAATTGTTAATGGTCATTTGACTATATAGCCTATGACAATGGCCCAAAAGTGTTCTTTTGAGCCCAAAATTTGGGCTTGTTCATGAGCCGTACGGGCCTGCGCCGGCGGAAGCGTCTGTGTGCTTCAGGATCCGGAAACGCTGCTGCAAAAGCCGGTAAATAAGCAAGTAGAGGCTGATGACGAACAAATAAACCGGCAGCGAATACACCGTCGTCCAGCCCTTATAATTGAATACATGTGCCTGGGCAGCCAGCCATTCGAACCCTAACGCGAGCAAGGAGCAGATCAGCACATAGAGGGCGGCGCCAGTCCCGCGAATATGAAACTTATCGTAAATATACAAAGCCAGATAACCGAACGGCGGATACAGCAGCCACAAAATAAAGTCGAACAGATCGAATTTTGGCGTATCGGTAATATCATACAAGTCATAAGGAGGGGTAGCGATAATAAAATCCGCTGCCTTGGCAATGACGTCGCTGAGCAGAAGCATAACGGCGGTAATGACAGCCGGAAACCGCCGGGGCAGCAAAAAAACTGCTGTATAGGCCGCGGCCATGAACAGGACGATAAACCATTCGTTGGCATCGAATTTCTCCGGCAGCGGCATCATGCTCTCAAATCCTTTTTGATAAGATGTCGAATAAAGCCCTTCAAACAAAAAACGGCGATCAGAAGCAGCGACCAAGCCGTAACGGACCACCACGGCTTCCACGGGGCACGATGATGGAAAATCTGCAGCCAGTCGGCTGCGAATTCCACGGTTGTCAGCAGCGCGATGAATAGTGCGGACAAAATCAGCTTTGCTTGAAATGATTTGACGGAATATACAAGCTCGATGCACCAGGTAACAAGCAGCGGAATCAGCACGATTCGATACACGTAGGACGCCCAGACAAGATCAAGTCGCATGCTCATGTCGATAAGCCGAAGATTGGTAATGAGAATAAGCATGTAATCCCCGAATAAAAGCACAACGCCCATCCAGCAAAACATGCTCTCGAATAGCAGAAGCTGTTTATTCTTCATGACATAAAAACCGAGAAGTATCCAGCAGGTTATTAATATTGCAGTTAATGCCATAGTTTTGTCCTTTTCCGCGATTCGAATTAATCCGGCGTGTCGGCCTTATTACCTTGTGGTCAACTCTTTGCGGTTCAACGCTTGGGGAGGCTCCTCCAGCCATCCGTGTTCAATCATTAATTTCGCGCCATCCTCCGCATATCTGGCGATTTCAGCCGCGAGTCTCACATAATTCATTGCAACGTCCTTGCGGGGGCTTGCAGAAGCGGCTACACCGTAATTTCCTGTTCCGGCGGCTACCAGAACCGAGACATGGAAGAGGATTAGCTTGTCCGAAAACGGAGGTTCGACCGAATCTGTTACATCCGTCGCCCAGGTCATCGGAACGGGTAGATTATCGTCCTTGAGCGTTTTATCGAAATATTCAATGTGCTTTCTTGAGATTTCGACTCCGCGAGTAATGTATTTGCGGATTTCATTCGATCGGACAACCTGGCTAAAGCCAAGCAGCAGAGCTTCGCCCAGACTGTTCGTCTGCGAATTCTCGAATAAATGCGCGATTTCGATTGAAGTGAGAGGACGCTTTTCGCCAAAGCCGAAGAAACCGCCTGACAGGAAGCTTTTGCTTTCCACAAAATCGATATGATTCGGCACTGAAATATATGGAGGGCGGATGTAAAGCCCCTTTGATTGCAATAAACTTGTGACCTTTTGATCCAAAGCTACGGTTCGCGTTAATGCCTCATGAAAAAAGGCTCTTATATCGGAGCGGGAGCACATGCTAAAGGCCAGGGAATAGGTGGCAAGGCCGACCTTTGACATGTTTTTTAAATAATACAAATAGAAATGATCGGAATACAATCGTTTGGCATTCCGATTAACATCGTCATCTGTAAACCCTTGCGGGACCGGAAAGTTTTCGTCCTCAAAAATCGAGGTCAGCTTGCGGATATGCTGCTCCGAAATGTCGAAAGCATATTCAATGGCCGGCTTGATTTGCGTATCTTCCACTATATTCAAAAAATAACTTAATACGCAGCTCGAAAACGTATCGTTTATATACGTAGTCCACAGCCCGCCGATCTCGGATGCCGTCAAGCAGATGTGATGTTGGGATTTCATCGGGACTCAGCTCTCCTGACTTTTTAATTTAACTTTGTTTTATCCTTGAAGCCTGCAGGTTATTCATTGGATAGGAATGGGTTCATTCCCATAATTATTTTCTTTCTAAGAGATTGGGTTCGATTTACAATGACTCTCGTAAACTATGAAAACGAGAGGATCCTTCATTTGAAAATCGTAAGTCGGCTTATTCTTTTAAATATGATAGGTTTAGCCGTTATGTGGGCGGGAGGCGCGGAAATGGCGTCTGCCTTTGGCACCATTCTCTATAACGGCAAGCCGCTGCAAACCGCAAGTTATGTGACCGTTGTAAGCGTAACGAAAGCTGCCGCGGAGGTGCGCGCCGGAACGGCCGTTCAATCCGTGAAACTGGCGGTATTAAAGCGAGGGGACGAATATCCGCTTATTGCGGAATCGAAATATCATTACCGGATTCAATTGCTGGGCGGCAAACAAGGGTGGATATCAAAAGCCTCCGTATCCGTACGAAAAGCCGCCCGTTATGTGGCGGGCTGGAACTATGCTGGAGGAACGGATCAATTTATAAAAGACAGTAACAAAGCGGCGCTTGATATCGTGATTCCGCGATGGTATAAGTTAAGCCTCAATGGGCTTGTAACGGCTTCGCCCGACAAAAGATATGTCGATTGGGCTCACTCGAAGGGTAAAAAGGTATGGGCGATGCTGGGCAACGGTTTCGACCCCGAGCTTACGGACCGGATTCTGTCCTCATCCGCCAATCGTACAGCCGTCGTCGGCAAAATAAAGAGTTCATTGCTTGCGAACGGAATCGACGGGATCAATGTGGATTTCGAGAACATGAAGATGGAAAACCGCGAGCAGTTCGTCGCCTTTATTCGCGAATTAAAAACGGCTTTATCCGTCAAAGGCAAGCTCGTTACCGTCGATGTGACGAGAGAAAATCCGGATCCGTTCTGGTCCGGGAGCTATAATCGGGCAGGTATCGGCAAAGCTGCGGATTACGTGATTATGATGGGCTATGACGAATATTATGGGGGACGCGGCGAAGCAGGCTCCGTCTCGTCTTTGCCATGGGCGGAAGAAGGGCTGCGCTTATTGCTTAAGGATGTGCCCGCCCATAAAGTACTGCTTGGCGTTCCGTTTTATACGAGAGAGTGGACGGAGCCTGCCGGCGGCGGCAGAGCCGTATCCGAGGAAGTTTCCGCTAAAGAGATCGACGGATGGCTCTCCGCCCATAGGCTAACCAAAAGATGGGATCCGGCTGCCCGTCAATTTTACGCGGAGTATACCGACAGCAAAGGCCGGCACCGGCTGTGGGTTGAAGATCGAACATCGATGGCCGGACGCTGGAGCCTTGTCTCCAAATACCGGATCGGCGGTGTGGTCGCCTGGGCGATCGGTCAGGAGCCGGCCAATATGTGGAGTGTATTTAAATAACCAAAGCAAGAATGAACCTCTGAACAAAAAAAGAAGGCCCGTCGCACGAGCCTTCTAAAGCGGGGAGGTTCTATAAGATAAATTTAGTTGATCCGTCAGCGGAATTAGTAGCCTTTGGGGTAGCCGGTGCCGACTCCGCCGACGTTGCCGCAATAGCCTTGGTTTACGCCGGCAACGTTGCCGCCGTAGCCCTTGAAGAAACCGCAGCTGCAAGCGATGATGACAAGCAGGATGAACAGAACCAGAATGACGCCGATATTATTGTTAACGCCGCCCACATGACCTACATTACCCATTAAACATGCACCTCCAGTGTTTGAGTACTTTGTAAGGTATGCGCCTTACGGGCACATTGATTGGGTGTTTATACCCTAATGATAAGAGCCTAATAGTAAACAAAGACGAGCAGAATTCCCGCTAATGTCGGGAAGAATCTAGTCTTTTGTCGGTTCAGACGGAACGTCCCGGACATCATCCTGTTTCGTCATTTATTTCATGAACAGTCTCGCAATGTATGCGAGCAGTGACAGCACGACGCTGATAACGATACATGTCACAATGGGAAAATAAAATTTTACGTTCCCTTTCTCAATCGCGATATCCCCCGGCAGTCGGCCCAGATTTATAAACTTTCCTAAGCCCGCCCAAATGAAGCCAATAACGATTAAAGCGATACCGCCTAATATAAGCAATTTTGGAATCGTATTCATGTAATTCGCCTCCTTGTTGATTTGCACTCCTGATTATAAACACTGGCTCCTTAAGGTTTTACCGTACTAATTTACTCCTTTTTTTGAATGAGGCAATGATCGTGATTAGCAACATTGGAATTAGAAAGGCTATAGCCCCCCACAGAGGATAGATCGTGAAAATCATATTTTCCCACTCCGCTGCTCCATCAAACGACACAAGTCCAAGCAGAAATCCGATCAGTCCCAAAGGCATGATGAATGTGCGATAGTCTTTAAATTTGAATAATTGGGTTAAATACAGGCTCAACACATAAAGAATAATCGTTGTTTTCATATAAGCCCACATAATAATCGCCATGCTATAAATGGACTCGATCCTTTGAATGATTTCCTGAATATCAATACTGCGTGCTAAATTGTAGATTAAATAGGGCCTAACACCTGCAAACGTACCGAAAACCATGATGCCGCACAGAGTTGGTATCACAAGGATTACAACATTCAGAACCAGAGATAAGCTCATCGCCCGTGACACTTGTTTGAATGAACTTTTGTTTGCAAAAGGGAGCAGCATAGAAAATATAAAAATTTCAACATAAGGAAAACCGAATGTTAAATAGGCGCCATGGAAAACCGGTTTGATTCCTTTCGGCAAGATTGGCAGCAGCTCAATTGGATGATAATTCGGTATTGCTAATAAAATCACAAGCATAAGACAAAAAGTACAATAGAAGAGAATCAGCGTAAACATTCTTGCCATGACCTCAATTCCGGCTCTAGCCGTCACCGTAGCTACGGCGAAAAGCAAAAAAGTAAAAGAATACAAAGGTGTATCCTTCATCATGGAGGTAACGAGGAAGACGCCTACGTTTACGATGACAACCGACTGTAATTGGAGCATAAAGGGTAAGATCAACACGGAGCAGGCTGCGGTAAGTCCAATCCCGATTAATTGATTGCTGTATTCCACGAATGTCATGGATGGAAATTTGCGGTGTAAATAAAGAACACAAGATAAGATGAGGAAACCGATCAAAGCTGACAACAGAAGAGAGATCCATCCGGCATTGAGCGCTCGGCTGGTAAGCGGGCCGGGGATTTTGTTTATGGCAGAGCCGGTCATAAAAGTGAAGAAGAGAATGCCTAATTGGAGGTGACTTATAGTTTGTTTTTCGATGATAGCCACATCCAATCCCTTAGAATTAAGAACTAACATCACATACATAAAGCAGTATTTTTTATTCTCACCAATTATATTTGAATTAAATCACCGGCTTTTGGATGAAACAACCATGTTAAAACCATTGCCGCATCAGGCTTTACACAAAAAAATCGGGCGCCCCTTTCGGGACGCCCTTTTCATGGGAGAGGAGAAACCGGACGAAGAGCTTATGGGGAAACGTAAGTCTTCTCCGCGGTTGTCTACGGCATCTCGCGACGCCGATGACATTATCTTGTCCGCGTGGAGGGAAAATATACATAAGCGAAAAAAATAATTATTTTCGGACGTACAGGATGCTTGGTTATGCTTTCTTCGGTGCGGGTTTCTATGGTACGATAGGCGAGAAATGTGTGAGAAAGGGGGCAATTTGCAATGAGAGTCATTGCGGGCGAGGCTAAAGGCCGAACGCTTAAGGCTGTTCCCGGCACGAATACGAGGCCGACAACGGATAAGGTTAAGGAAGCGATATTTAGCATGATCGGGCCTTTTTTCGATGGGGGGATGGCGCTGGATCTATTCGCGGGAACAGGCGGGCTCGGCATCGAGGCTTGGAGCCGCGGCGCGGAGAGAACGGTTTTTGTTGACCGGGAGAAAGCCAGCATCGATATTATCCGTCAAAATGCCGAAGCGGCGAGAATGGGGAGCGCTGCGGAAATATACCGGAACGATGCGGAGCGTGCATTGAAAGCGCTAGCGAAGCGGGGACAGCGGTTCCGGCTTGTTTTTCTTGATCCCCCCTATAAGATGGTTACGATGGACTCACTGATGGAGCAGCTCGCGGAGCTGGGCTTGCTCGAGACAGAGGCCATTATTGTGGTGGAGCACGACGCCGGGCATTCTTACCCCGAGCGGCAGGGCCGCTTCAACCAGTTCAAGCATGCCAAATACGGCGATACCGCCGTATCCATATACAAATACGACAGCGATGACAGCCATGACGGGAGTGCAGCAAATGTCAACGAGTAAACAAGAGCGGGTTGCGGTATATCCGGGCACCTTTGATCCGGTTACATACGGCCATTTGGATATTATCCGCAGATCCGCCAAGCAATTCGACAGGCTGATCGTAGCCGTGCTTAACAATACGAGCAAAAATCCTCTATACACGGTAGAGGAGCGCAAGGAGCTGCTTACAGAGGTTACGCAGGATATCCCGAACGTGGAAATTGACAGCTTCAGGGATTTGCTTGTGCGCTTCATGAAATCGAAGCAAGCGAACGTCATCATTAGAGGGATCCGATCGGTCACCGATTTTGAATACGAGCTGCAGCTCGCTTCAACCAATCATTTGCTTGATAACGAAATCGATACGATGTTCATGATGACGAATCCGAAATATTCCTATTTAAGCTCCAGCATCGTCAAAGAGATTGCCCAGTTTGAAGGCGAGGTGCGCGAGCTCGTGCCTCCTGTCGTGGAAAAGAGGCTGCGGGAGAAGTATAAGGCTAAAGCGGCGGGACGTGACTAGGCGGAGCGCCCGCTTCTGCGGAAAAGCACGAGCAGCAGCGTCAGCGCCAGTCCGAGTAAAGTAACCGCCGCGCAGGCGGCAACGGAATAAGGCCAAAGGGCGGGCAGGTCGTTCGCCTTCACGATCCAGGCGGAAGCCGCCCCCTGGTTCACGGCATCGAATGCTGCGGCAGAAGGCACTGCTTCCGGCGGGAGGATACGCCGCAGGACGGCCGTGACGGGCTTCCACAGCAAGACAAGGAACACAAAGGCATGAAGAGCGTGTGCGGAGCGGAGCAGAAGAAATGGCAGCAGCTTGAGATCGGTCCCGGCAATGAAGTAACCCGCCTGCAAAATGCCGCTAAGCCCGCTCCAGGCCAGTACGGCGGCGATGACGGCGGCGGTCGTCACCGCTCCCCCTCCCGTCCCGTTCCATGCGGCTGCGGAATAAGCGCCTAAATGGCCTTCAAGGAACGCTTGCAGCAGAAATCCGAAGGCGCTGCTGTCCGGCACCGGACGAAGCAGCGGCTCCGCAAGCTTGGCCAGTACGGCGGCGAAAATCATGAATCCGCCGATCGTCATCAGCTTCTGCACAGCGGAGGTCACCGAATCGCCGAGCGCCTTGCCGAAGCTGCGGCCGTCCTGCTCCCTTCCGTAGCTGAGCGCCTGCGCGGCTTTTGCCAGCATGCCGGAGGGCTGTCCGTATTCTTGCTCGTATTCAGGCGGCAGCTTCGGCCGGTCTTCTTGCTTGCTGAACAGCGTCAGCAGAAACATAAGCCACAGGGCGGACAGCCATACGGCTCCCGCAATCATCGCCGCCATCACGGGCTTGTGCAGGAAGCCTGCGCCGATTACGACCAGCATGAACAACGGATTGGGCATGTGGGCAAGGGCCAGCAGACGCTGGCCCTGTTGTTTTGTTACCAGCTTTCGTTTTCGCAGCGAAGCGGCTGCTTCGGCTCCTGCCGGATATCCGCCGAGCCAGCCTAGGACAATGGCGAGAGCGGCTTCGCCGGGAAGCTTGAACAGCCTGCTCATTAGCGGCTGAAAAAGAGATGCAAAAGCATGCGCCAGCCCGAAAGCGGCGATAAGCTCGAATAGAACAAGAAACGGCAGAAGTCCGGGAAACACGATGTTCCACCAAACGGTAAGTCCTTGCAGCGACGCTTGAAAAGCGGCATCGGGCTGCACAATGATCGCCGTGACGAGCAGGATCGATAAGATCGCTAAAATGACCGTTTTGGGCAATGCCGCTCAACTCCTTTATTTCGAATGCGCCCGGCTCTTCAGCAAGCCGGCAGCAGACATTAACGGATGGACAACCGTATACGTTAAATAGTACGCGTCGCGGACAGACGTTAGACCACTCATCGCGAATGGGAAAGCGGGGCCGTGCTGCCGGCCGCCTGGATTCGAACGGTGAAAATGAGGAGGTGCACACATGCCGACGAAAAGATCCGAAATACGCCGCATTGCCTTTATCGTCCTGATGACAGCAGCCGTCATGTGGGTGCTGTTGTACGCGCCGACTCCCTACGTGGTATACGAGCCTGGAATCGCGGTTTCCGTAAAACCGATGATAACGGCCGAGCAGGGCGATGCTCCGGGAAAAGGGGATTTTCTGCTGACAGCGGTGAAATTGACGGAGCCGAACTTTTTGCAGACGTTTGAGGCGATGTGGAACTCCGATAAGGATGTGTATTTGAAACGGGATGTGCTTAGGGGATATTCCCGGCAGCAATACGTTGAACGCTCGAGTGTCATTATGAAGGGCTCGCAAAACAATGCAGTCGAAGCGGCATACGGCGATGCGGATATCGACTATGCCAGCGTGACGGAGGCGATCATCGTATCGGATGTTCAGCATCAAAAGCTGAATACGGCAGCGGCTTTCCATGCCGGCGACCGGCTGGTCGGCTTGAAGGGCGGAGAGCACTTTGAAAGCATGGCGGATATTTTGGAGGCGCTAAAGAGGATAGACGGGGGGAAGGATACGACTGTAGAAATCGAACGCGGCGGCCGACGGCTGCTGGTGCCGATTTTTGCTGGAGCGTTTCATTCGTCTCTGACTGCGGAGCAAATGCTGGAGGCGCTTGGCGTCATTGGGCTGACCGAGCTTCGGAGCGTCGAGCCGGCGGACAGCCGCTACAAGCTGGACATAGCTGCAGGGGAGATCGGAGGCCCGTCTGCCGGACTTGTATTCGCGCTGCAGGCGATCGACCTGCTGACGGAAGGAGATATGTCGGGCGGACACCGCATCGCTGCCACCGGAACGATTACGGCTGACGGGGAAGTCGGCCCGATTGGCGGGATCAGACAGAAGATCGTCGTCACAAGCCGGGCAGGCGCCGAGCTGTTTCTGGCGCCTGCGGACAATTATGAGGAAGCAAGCGCCAAGGCCAGGGAGCTGGGCACCGCAATGAAGGTGGTCAGCGTGGCCACGCTGCAAGAGGCAAAGGAGCAAATTGAGGTTTTCATTCGAGACAATCGAGCGTGACCGGCTTATCCGTATAATCGCGGAACAGGCTCCCGGCAGCGGTTTTCGCCGGTACACCCAGCATATACACGCCGCTCGCCTTTACATCCAGCTCCAAATAACGGTACATGGCAGGAGGCCTGGCCGCGCTCAGCAGTACCGGCAGCTTTGCGCTGCGGCGCATCCGTCGCAGCAGCTCCTTGCCTTTCTCGCTAAACCCGAGCACCCGGATATATTCCGCTCCGGCAGACAGCTTGTCCGCGGTAAAATCCGCTTTGGCATGTCCGAGCAGAATCGCGAGCAAAGCTCTTTGCAGCTTCGTACGCGTATACCGCTTCGTTTTGAGTTCGGCCAGCAGCTCCTCAAACGATATGTCCGAAAGCTTTGGCAGCGACCGCAGGATTCTGTGCTCGAGCCCTTCGGAAATTTCGCGGAGCGCCGCGAGCTCGCCGGGCGTCCTCGTAATGACGGCATGCAGCAGCGAGCTCATGAACGGCTCCCAGCTGACAGGGCAATAGCCTGCCTGCCATTGTTCCTCCAGCACCTGATAGGTTGAAGCCGGCACGTAGGGGCGGGCGCCTTCGAGCGACCGCTGCTCAAGCAGCAGCTTCCGGATGGAGGTCGCACTGGCGATTTTGCTGTCCGTTGCCGTTTCTTGATTGTATTGGGCTTTCTCGCGGGCGATCGTAAAGGGCTGCATGGCGCCCCCGATTCTGCGCAGGGCCAAAAGGTAATGCAGGCCGAGCGTATGGTTCGGCATTGCAAACGGAAACTCGGCGGCCGTTCGATTCCCTTGAACGGCCAAATAGTCGGCTACGGCGCCGCTGTAGGCGCTCGGGTAGCTGATGCCGGTCTGAAGCCGCTGCATCAGCATCGTTTTGAAGGCAGGCGTTTCCCGGGCTACCGCTTCGGCGGCCGCAAGCAATGGCTCCAGCTCGCCGCTTTCCGTGCCGAAGCAGAAGCAGTCCACGACGCCGGTTGCCTCAAGAAGGGAAACGGCGCCGAAAGCAAACCATTCGGCGGCTTGGGTGGCGTATGCGACAGGTAGCTCGATGACGAGGTCGCAGCCGCCGGCAAGCGCCATCCGGGTTCTTGACCATTTGTCGAGCAGGGCGGGCTCGCCGCGCTGCAGGAAGTGGCCGCTCATGACGGCTACGACCGCATCCGACTCCGTTATTTTCAGCGATTGTTGCAAATGATATAAATGACCGTTGTGAAACGGGTTATATTCGACAATTAGCCCAACCGTGCGCATCCGCAGACGTCCTCTCTTTACTGGCTTTTTGGTTATTTTTACTATAGCACAGTGCGGCAGCGGAAACATCGTGCCAGGAAGCGGATTAGCAAAAGCCGTGTGAAAATGTTGACAAAACGGTAGGCTGATAGATATAATAATCTTTGTTTGTTTGGGGTGATCTGATGCTGATTCATATGCAGGAAACGATGTCCAAGGGTCTTAGAACGACCGTAAGCGAACAGCTTGACGTCAGCGGCCTTTTTAAAGGACGCCAGGACGTTTACCGTACGGGACCGCTTCACGTATCGATTCAGGTAACCGGACATGAAGGCTTCATAGAGGCCGATGGCGAGCTGGCTATCGATCTCGAGCAATCATGCTCGCGCTGCCTTGAGCCGGTGCGCAATCACGTTGTTATCCCGTTTTCCGAGGTGTTCAAGCCGGCCGGCTCCGATGTTGCCAGCGATGAATATACGGAAGATGAGATCAGTGACTTTGTCGAGGTCGAAGGGGAAAAGCTGGACCTTAAGCCTTTTGTGGAAGAAGCTCTTGAGCTGTCCATTCCTTATGCTCCGCTTTGCGACGATCAATGCAAGGGGCTCTGTCCGTCCTGCGGACAGAACTTAAATGAGCACAAATGCAGCTGCGATACGCGGAAGATCGACGTACGATTCGCAGCGCTGAAGGATCTATTTAAGGAATAGTGTTTTGCTTGATTGATTTTTTGAAGGAGGTGTTAAACATGGCAGTACCTCAACGTAGAACATCCAAGACTCGCCGCGACAAACGTCGTACGCATTTCAAGCTTGCGATTCCGGGCATGGTAAAATGCGAGCAGTGCGGAGAGCTGAAATTGGCTCACCACGTATGCAAAGTTTGCGGATATTACAAAACAAAAGAGATCATCTCCCAATAGTGGAATGGTTTCAATGATAGCACTTCATCATGCGATGAGGTGCTATTTTTATGCGGCGGGCGCAGAATCACATCCGATTGACGGATTGCGCTCGGGATCATTTTTTTATATACTTTGTTAGTACCAGGTGATAATATCAAGTGATATACATATACTAACCGCATAATTGGTTCAAGATAACGATGTAGGTGAATGGCTGTGAATAGCTACATTACTTATGGAAGGCGGTGCCGGTCATCGAACGAATGCCCAAACGGCAGCGGCATCAGCAGCTTGTCCGTTTAATCGAAGAAAATCCGTTTATAACGGACCGGGAGCTCACACGCTTGCTAAAGGTCAGCATCCAGACGATCCGTCTAGACCGTATGGAGCTTGGCATCCCGGAGCTTAGAGAGCGGCTGAAGCTGATGGCCGAGCGTTCCTACGATTCCGTAAGGTCGCTGCCCTTGCATGAGGTGATCGGCGATATCGTGGATTTGGAATTGGACAAAAGCGGGATCTCGGTTTTTGAAATACGTGAGGAGCATGTATTCTCAAGAACGGGCATTGCGCGGGGGCATCATGTATTCGCTCAAGCGAATTCGCTTGCGGTTGCGGTTATAAACGATGAAATCGCGCTTACGGTAACGGCGGACATCCGCTTCATCCGGCCGGTGAAGCTTGGGGAGAAGTGCATTGCCAAGGCGTATGTGCGCTCCATTTCCGGTGAACGGAACAAGGCGAAGGTCGAGCTGTTTACTTATGTAGGCGATGAAACGGTATTTCAGGGGAATTTTGTGATTTATAGGTCCGCGGGAGAACAAGGCAATGAAGGGGGAGACGAACGTGCGGATCGCTATTGATGCAATGGGAGGAGATCATGCCCCGGCATTGATCGTGCAGGGCGCTCTGGAAGCGGCGGTTGAGTGGCCGGATACGGAGCTGCTGCTGGTCGGAGACACGGCCGCAATTGAACCGCTAATGAAAGGGCAAAGGCCTTCAAATGTGAAGATTTGCCATGCAGACGAAGTCATCGGTCCCGAAGACGAGCCGGTGAAGGCGGTGCGCAGGAAGAAAGGGGCATCCATGGTCGTTGCCGGGCAGCTCGTCCGCGAGAAACAGGCGGATGCGATGCTGTCGGCGGGTAATACGGGGGCGCTGATGGCGACGGGATTGCTCGTTGTCGGTCGAATGGAAGGGATTGAAAGGCCGGCGCTGGCGCCGATGATGCCGACAGTGGACGATATCGGTGTGCTTGCTCTGGATTTGGGTGCGAATATGGACGCAAAGCCTGAGCATTTGTTGCAGTATGCTATTATGGGTAGCATTTACCGTTCGAAGGTGCATGGCATGGAGAAGCCTCGCGTTGGTCTGCTGAATGTCGGGACGGAGGCTAAAAAGGGCAATGAAATCACGAAGGAGGCCTTTGAGCTGCTGCAGCAGGCTCCCGTCCATTTCATAGGCAACGTCGAAGCGAGGGATGTGCTGACACGCAATTGCGACGTGCTGGTATGCGACGGTTTTGCGGGCAACATAATGCTGAAGGCGATGGAAGGGGCGGCCGGGTTAATTTTCACTTCGCTCAAGGATGCGTTCGGACAATCGCTCATGACGAAGCTGGCTGCTGCGATTATGCTTCCCAAGCTCCGGACATTGAAGAAAAAGATGGACTACAAGGAGCATGGCGGAGCGCCGCTGCTCGGCTTAAACGGGCTTGTGGTGAAATGCCACGGCTCATCCGACGTCGTTGCCGTGAAAAACGCGGTGAGGCAAGCCCGCATCGCCATTCAAGGCAAGCTGACCGAATCGATCGCTGCTGAAATCAACGGGAAGCGAGTGTGAATAATGAGTTTACATCCAGTAGGCATCATCGGAACGGGCAAATACGTTCCTGAACGAATATTAACCAATCAAGAGCTGGAGCAAATGGTCGAAACGAACAACGAATGGATCGTGACCCGGACGGGCATCAGGGAGCGGCGCATGGCGGCCGCAGAAGAGGCGACCTCGGATTTGGCGCTTCATGCTTCGCGCCAGGCGATTCAAGCGGCAGGCCTGACTGCGGAGGATATCGATCTGATCATTGTGGCGACAATAACGCCCGATATGTTCTTCCCTTCGACTGCCTGTCTGCTGCAGGATAAGCTTGGCGCCACAAAGGCTGCCGCATTCGACCTGTCGGCGGCCTGCTCGGGCTTCATATACGGGCTGGCGACGGCATCGAGCATGATTGCTTCCGGCTTGTACAAGCATATTCTCGTCGTCGGAGCCGAAACGCTGTCCCGCATCACCGACTACACGGACCGTAATACCTGCATCCTGTTCGGAGACGGAGCAGGTGCAGTTGTGCTCGGGCAGGTTGAGGAAGGACGCGGCTTCCGCTCCTTTGAGCTTGGTGCGGACGGAAGCGGCGGCGAGCTGCTCAAGGTTCACGGTGGCGGCTCCAGGGTTCCCGCTTCGGCGGAAAGCATTGAAGGCAAGCAGCACTACATTCATATGGCCGGCAACGACGTCTTCAAATTCGCCGTCCGCATTATGGGCAGCGCCGCCGAGGACGCCCTGCTGAAGGCCGGCTTGGCAAAGGGCGATGTCGACCTGCTTGTCCCGCACCAGGCGAATATCCGGATCATCCAATCCGCGCTTAACCGCCTGAATCTGTCGGAAGACAAAGCGATGATCAATCTTGATAAATACGGCAATATGTCGGCAGCCTCGATTCCGGTTGCGCTGGCGGAAGCGGCCGAAGAAGGGCGTCTGAAGGAAGGCGATTGCCTTGTGCTGGTAGGCTTCGGCGGCGGCCTGACTTGGGGCGCATCGGTACTCATTTGGTAATCTTATTACGAATGCTCTTATTTAGGGGGAAGCTCGCTTGAGTAAAACGGCTTTTGTATTTCCGGGGCAAGGCGCCCAGGTAGTTGGCATGGGCAAGGACGCATACGAGGCTTTCGACCGTTCCCGCTCGATTTTTGAGCAGGCGGATCAGGCACTTGGATTTTCGCTGAGCGGGATTATTTTTGAAGGGCCGGAGGAGTTGCTGAAGCAGACGGCGAACACGCAGCCGGCTTTGCTGACGGTAAGCGTGGCGCTGCTTGAAGCGCTGGAAGGCAAAGGGCTGAAGCCTGACTATGTCGCAGGCCACAGCCTCGGTGAGTACAGCGCGCTCGTCGCGGCGGGCGTGTTATCTTTCGAGGATGCCGTGCGAACCGTCCGCGCGCGGGGCGAGTTTATGGAGCAGGCGGTGCCGAGCGGCCAAGGCGCTATGGCGGCCGTACTCGGCGCGGAGCGAGAGGCGCTGGCGTCGCTATGCTCCGCGATTACGGCGGAAGGCTCGTCCGTTGAGCTCGCCAACGTAAACTGCCCGGGACAAATCGTCGTGTCCGGTACGGCGGCCGGGGTACAGGCGGTCGTCTTGCGCGGCAAGGAGGAGGCGGGCGCGAAGCGTGTCATTCCGCTGGAGGTCAGCGGACCGTTCCACTCCTCGCTGATGAAGCCGGCTGCGGAGAAGCTGGGCGGAGTCCTTTCGGAGCTGGCTTTGCGGGACGCTTCCGTTCCCGTTGTCGCGAACGTGACGGCGGCAGAGGTAACGGCAGCGGACGAGATCAGGGACCTGCTCGCCCGTCAGGTGTATTCGCCTGTCCTTTGGGAAGACAGCGTCCGTTATATGATCGGACAAGGCGTCGACACGTTCGTGGAAATCGGATCGGGCACGGTGCTGGCCGGCTTGATCAAGAAGATCGACAAAAACGTGCGAGTCGTTTCGGTCAACGATATCGCCTCGCTTGAAGCGATTTAACAGAACTGTAATTATCGAAACGGAGGGAATTGCATGTTTGCGAGCTTGGAGGGCAAGAAGGCGCTTGTGACCGGTGCGTCGAGGGGGATCGGCAGAGCGATCGCAATCGCGCTAGCGGAAGCCGGCGCTGACGTCGCCATTAATTATTCCGGCAGCGAAGCGGCGGCCGCTGAAACGGCTGCCGCCGTGGAAGCGTGCGGAAGGCGCGCCGTCGTCGTGAAAGCCAATGTCGGTAAGGCCGATGAGTTCGATGCAATGGTGAAGGAAGTGCTTGAGCAATTTGGGGCGCTTGACATTTTGGTGAATAACGCCGGCATTACAAGAGATAATTTAATTATGCGGATGAAAGAAGAAGAGTTCGACCAGGTTATCGAAACGAACCTTAAGGGCGTATTCAACGGCATCAAAGCGGTTACCCGCACGATGATGAAGCAGCGCTCCGGCCGGATTATCAATATTTCTTCTGTCGTCGGCGTGCTTGGAAATCCCGGTCAGGCGAACTACGTCGCGGCGAAGGCGGGCGTAATCGGCCTTACGAAAGCCAGCGCAAGGGAGCTTGCCTCCAGGGGCATTACAGTGAACTGCGTAGCTCCGGGCTTTATTCAGACGGAGATGACGGACAAGCTTCCGGAAGAGACGCGCCAGTCGCTGTCCGGACAAATTCCGCTTGCCCGTCTGGGTGATGCCGCCGATATCGCAAATGCGGTACGGTTTCTTGCTTCCGACGCCTCGTCTTATATGACCGGCCAGACCATTCATGTAGACGGCGGCATGTACATGTAACCGCAGACGGTTTCCGCGTTTCGGAATTAAAACGGTTGCGTATGGCATTTTGTCTTTAATTCTCGTATAATACCATGGAGGAGGTGAACCGGATGTCCGAAGTAGTAGAACGCGTAAAACGTATCGTCATCGACCGGCTGGGAGTTGACGAAGCGGAAGTTACTCTTGAAGCTTCCTTCAAAGATGACCTCGGCGCAGACTCTCTTGATGTCGTTGAATTGGTCATGGAGTTGGAAGACGAGTTCGATATGGAAATTTCTGATGAAGATGCAGAGACAATCACCACTGTGGGAGAAGTAGTTAAATACATACAATCTCATACGTAAGAAGGACAAGTCCCGTTATTCCAAACGGGACTTCTCTCCATCAAGGAACGTTTTCATTAATAACGATTATGGAAAGCGTACAAGCTTTTTTAAATATAAGCATTTACGGGTTTGAGCGTATGAGCGGTTTATGCTGCATCGCGAGACAGGCGTAACCGCCTGCAGACTGCGGCAACCGCTTACGCTTGTCATATAATGATCAGCATTAGTGCTTTTTATAGTTGCGATGATGCGAGCATGGTCATCAACAATGCTGTGTGCAGAGGTGAATGGAATGAAGCATAGAGTTGTAGTTACCGGCATGGGGGTTATGACGTCCCTCGGCTCGGATTTGGAGCAATTTTGGAGCAATCTGTTAGCAGGCAAGTCAGGCGTTTCCATTGTGGAAGCGTTCGATTTTTCCGAATATCCGACGCGAATTGCGGCGGAAATCAAAAATTTTAATCCCGAGGACTTCGGCCTGGACAAGAAGGAAGCGCGCAGAATGGACCGTTTCGTGCAATTCGCATCGGTCGCCAGCACGCTTGCCGTCAAGGACGCGGATTTGAGAATCGGAGAGAACGCGGACGCGGAGCGCGTCGGCGTTATGATCGGCTCCGGCATCGGCGGCCTCGGCACTTGGGAGGACCAGCACAATATATTGCTGGAGAAGGGACCGAAGCGCGTGAGCCCGTTCTTCATCCCGATGATGATCGCGAACATGGCTTCCGGCCAGGTATCGATGATTACGGGAGCGAAGGGACCGAACAGCACGGCGGTAACCGCTTGTGCAACGGGTACGCATTCCATCGGGGATTCCTTCAAAATGATTCAGCGAGGGGATGCCGACGTTATGCTCGCTGGCGGCGCGGAAGCGACGATCAGGCCTACCGGCATGGCCGGCTTCTGTTCGATGCGCGCGATGTCCGTGCGCAATGACGAGCCGGAGAAAGCGAGCCGTCCTTTCGATATCGACCGTGACGGATTCGTCATGGGCGAAGGCGCCGGCGTGCTGGTGCTGGAGTCGCTGGAGCATGCGCAAGCGCGGGGCGCCAAAATCTACGCTGAAGTGATCGGATACGGCATGAGCGGCGACGCTCACCACATGACGGAGCCGGATCCGGACGGGGCAGCCCGCTGCATGACGAAAGCGATCAAGGACGCAGGCATTGACCCGTCCGATATCGATTATATCAACGCGCACGGCACATCCACTCCGGTTGGCGACCGCTCGGAAACGAAAGCGATTAAGAAAGCGCTTGGCGATCATGCCTATAAGGTGGCGGTAAGCTCGACAAAGTCGATGACCGGCCATTTGCTCGGCGCCGCCGGCGGCGTGGAAGCCGTTATTTTGGGCCTTACGCTTAAGAACGGCATTATCGCCCCGACGATCAACTTGGATAACCAGGACCCGGAATGCGATTTGGACTATGTGCCTAACAAGCCTCGCGAAGCGGACGTGAGAACGGCGCTGTCGAATTCCTTTGGTTTTGGCGGCCATAACGCGACGATCGTGATGAAAGTATATGAAGCATGATACCTTTCAAGAGCTGCAGCAAAGGCTGCAGCTTTCGTTCAAGCGGACGAAGCTGCTGAAGCAGGCTTTTACCCATACTTCCTATGTGAACGAGCATAAGCGCGGCTCCGCGCAGGATAACGAACGCTTGGAATTTTTGGGAGATGCCGTGCTCCAGCTGCTAGTCTCCGAGTATTTGTTCGCCACCTATCCTCAAAGGCCTGAAGGCGAGCTGACCCGTATGCGCGCATCGATCGTCTGTGAGCCGTCCCTTGCCCAATTTGCCGAAAGGCTGGATTTGGGCTCGCATGTGCTGCTCGGACGCGGGGAGGAGCAATTGGGCGGAAGGCAAAGGCAGGCCTTGCTTGCCGATTTGTTCGAATCGTTTATAGGCGCGATTTTTCTGGATGCCGGCATCGACCGGACGCGCAGCTTCCTGAATGAGCATATGTTCCCGTTTGTGGATGCGAACGATTTCGGCCTGCTCATGAAAGATTCGAAGTCGAAGCTTCAGGAGCGCTCCCAGCATCACGGACTCGGACCGGTGGAATACCGGATCATCGAGGAGCGGGGTCCCGCGCATGACAGGGAGTTCGTCGTTGCCGTTTATTTGGGAGAAGAACGGTACGGCGACGGAAGCGGCAGAACGAAGAAGGAGGCGGAGCAGCGGGCGGCGGCGGAAGCCTGGCGCAAACTGTCGCAGGAGTAAACGCGTAAGCTGATGAGAGCATTCCTTAAGGTCTGTGCGGACCTGGGAACGCTCTTTTTTTAGTGGAATTTTAAAGACCGGACAAAGGTGCGAGATCAGCGAAGCCGGCATCTTTGAATATCGTCCGAAAGTCGGCGCCGGCGCTGGAAACGGGCTGGGGATATTGTTATCAGGACTTTCAAGATGTGGTACAATGAGGGGTGAGGTGAAAACCAGGACATGTTTCTGAAACGGATTGAATTATCAGGTTTTAAGTCGTTTGCCGATCGGACGGAAATGGAATTTGTAACCGGCATTACGGCGGTCGTCGGCCCGAACGGCAGCGGCAAAAGCAACATATCGGACGGCATCCGCTGGGTGCTTGGCGAGCAGAGCGCGAAAAGCCTTCGCGGCGGCAAGATGGAGGATATCATTTTTGCCGGAAGCGACGCCCGCAAAGCGGTTAATTACAGCGAGGTTTCGCTGACGCTGGACAACGGCGACGGGGCTTTGCCGCTGGAGTACAACGAGGTTACCGTAACACGCCGCGTTCACCGCAGCGGGGAAAGCGAATATTTGATCAACAAGCAGCCTTGCAGGCTGAAGGATATTACCGAGCTGTTCATGGATACGGGGATCGGAAAGGAAGCTTATTCGATTATCGGACAAGGACGGATCGAGGAAATATTGAGCACGCGTTCGGAGGATCGGCGCGGTATTTTCGAGGAAGCCTCCGGCATCGTCAAATATAAGGCCCGCAAACGGGAAGCTCAGAAGAAGCTCGACGAGACCGAGCAGAATTTGCTCAGGATTCACGATCTGGTAACCGAGCTGGAGGATCAGGTCGAGCCGCTGCGCAAGCAGTCGGAGAAAGCGATCCACTTCAAATCGCTCAAGGAGCAGCTGAAGACCAAAGAGATCTCGATGTATGTACATAACATTGAACAAATACACGCCTCTTGGACGGAAGCGAGCGCGAAGCTCGAGCGTTTGAAGCAGGAGCAGCTGCAGCTGTCGACCGTTGTGAGCAAGCATGATGCCCATCTGGAGAAGGATCGTCAGCAGCTCCGCGAGCTGGAAGCCGAGCTGGATCAACTGCATGAGCTCATGCTGCAAATTAGCGAGGATGCCGAGAAATGCGAGGGATACGGAGAGGTACTCAAGGAGCGAAAGCGCAACCTGGAGCAGAACAAACGCCAGCTGGAGGAATCGGTTACCGGTCTGGACGCTCGCATCGTAACTCTGACGCAGGAAGAGGCGGCGTTTCGCAGCAAAGCGGCTTCTTTGCAGTTGGAGCTGGCCGATCTGCGGGCGCGGATCGGCGAGGAGGAAGCAAGGCTGCTCGGCGTTGCGGGCGGCGCGGTCGCTGATGCGGAAGAGACGCTGAAGGGTGAGCTTCTGGAGGTGCTGAGCGCGATGGCGCAGCACCGGAACGAAATCCGTTACGCGTCGCAGCAGCAGGAAACGCTGCAGCGGCGCATGGAGCGGATCAGCGAGGACGAGTCGAAATGGCAGGAGCAGCAGGCACGTCTGGACGAAAGGCGTTCCGAGCTGTCGGCGGGGCTCGAGGCGACGCTTGCCCGCCTGGAACAGGCGAGAAACCGGATGTTATCGGAAGCGGAGCAGGTAAAGACGATCTCCCAAAACCTGGAGGATGTTACTCTGGCGCTTCGCAAGTGGGAGCAGAAGCTGGACAGCCATATTTCCCGCAGGGATACGATGAAGGAAATGCAGGACGCTCTTGACGGCTTCATGCAGGGCGTTAAAGAAGTGCTGAAGGCTTCGCGGCGAGGAAGCGGCGGAATTGCCGGCGTGCACGGCGCGGTTGCGGAGCTCATGCGCGTACCGGAACGAATCGAAACGGCGGTAGAAACGGCGCTGGGCGGCGCTTTGCAGCATATCGTCATGGAGGACGAGAAATCGGCGCGGGCCGCAATCGGCTTTCTAAAGCAGAGGCAGCTCGGGAGAGCGACCTTCCTGCCTCTCGATGTCATCCGGGGCAGACAGGTGCCGGAGCACGAGAAGCGCAATATTGAAGCGATCGACGGCTTCGTCGGAGTAGCGGCGGATTTAGTCAGCACGGATAGCAAGTATCAAGCGATCGTGAACAATCTTCTGGGGAACGTGCTGCTGGCCGAAACGCTCGAACAGGCGAACCGTATTGCGTCCAGATGCCAGTACCGCTACCGCGTTGTTACGCTTGACGGTGATATTGTCAACGCCGGCGGATCGATGACGGGAGGAAGCCTGCAGAAGAAAGGCGCCAGCCTGCTTGGACGGCAGCGGCAGATCGAAGCGCTGGACCGGGAGATTGAGGCTGCACGCAGCACGACCGAGGAGCTTCGCCATAAGCTGAGCGATTTGCGCAAAGAGCACTCCATACGCTCCCATAACATCGAAGAGCTCCGGACTGCGAGCGAGCAGAGCAGGATCGAGGAGCAGCAGATTAAGGCGGAGCTGCAGCAGCTGAACAACGAAGCCAAGCATTTGGACGAGCAGAAGCAGCTGTATTCAGCCGACCGCAGCACGCATGCGTCGGAACAGAAGGATGCGCAGGCTGCAGCTGCGGCCGCTGCTCGGAAGCTGGAGCAGCTGGAGAGGGATGAGGCACGGCTCCAGGAGGCGATCCGGCTGGCGGAGGAAAGGCGCAAAGCGAGCGAGTCCGCGAAGGAAGAGCTGCAGGGCCAGCTTACCGATATCAAAATCGCTGCGGCAAAGACCGATCAGGAAAAGCAATCGTTCGAGGATCGGGCGGCGAGGGTCCGCTCCGACATTCAGCGGGCCAAGGAGGAGCTGGGAAGTCTTCGTTCACTGGCGTCGCAGCAGGAGGAAGAGCTGGAAAGGCACTCGGAGGAGACGGTCAAGCAAATCGAGCAGCTTAACCATCTTCGTCTGAAGAAGCAGCAGTGCTCCGAGCAGACGGACTTGAAGCGTGCGGCGCGCGCCCGGCGGATCGCCGAGCTGGATCAGGGCGAGAACGAGACGAAGGAGCAGCGCGCCCAGCTTCGCCTGGTCGAGGAGCAAATGCGGCAAACCGAAATTGCCGCCAACCGGCTCGACGTTGAGCTGGACAATTTGCTGAGGAAGCTGAGCGAGGAGTACGAGCTGAGTTTCGAGCTGGCAAAGGAGCAGTATCCGGTGCCTGAAGACGTTGTCGGAGCGCAAAATGAAGTGCGCGATCTGAAACGTCAGATTTCCGCACTGGGTGAAGTGAATTTGGGAGCGATTGAGGAATATGAACGCGTGAAGGAACGGTTCGATTTTTTGTCCGCGCAAAAGGACGATCTGATCGAAGCGAAGACGACGCTGTATCAAGTCATCAAGGAAATGGACGATGAAATGTCGAAAAGGTTCAAAACGACGTTCGAAGCGATCAGAGGCCATTTCGTTGTCGTTTTCGGCAAGCTCTTCGGCGGCGGGCGCGCCGATCTTATTTTGGCGGAGCCGGATAGAGTGCTCGAGACGGGGATCGACATCGTCGCGCAACCGCCGGGCAAGAAGCTGCAAAACTTGCAGCTGCTGTCGGGCGGCGAGCGCGCTTTGACCGCGATCGCCCTGCTGTTCGCTATTTTGCAGGTTAAGCCAGTCCCGTTCTGCGTGCTCGATGAGGTCGAAGCTGCGCTTGACGAGGCTAACGTCTCGCGCTTTGCCCAATATTTGAGAGAGTTTTCGGGCCTTACGCAGTTTATCGTCGTGACGCACCGTAAAGGAACGATGGAGGAAGCGGACGTCCTCTACGGCGTTACGATGGAGGAAGGCGGCGTATCGAAGCTGGTATCGGTCCGCTTGGAGGAAGACGAGCCATTTTCCGCATAAAAAACAGGTACGGCAATGAGGATGGAGGAAAGGGAACGATGAGTTTTTTTAAGAAGCTGAAGGAAAGCATCGCAACGAAGACGGAAGCGGTCACGAGCATATTTAAGGAAGGTTTAACGAAAACACGCACGGCGTTCGTTGAGAAAGTGGAGGAGCTGATTACCCGCCGCAAAAAAATCGACGAAGAATTTTACGAGGAGCTTGAGGAAATTCTGATCGGCGCCGACGTCGGCGTTAATACGGTTATGCAGCTCATTGACGAACTGCGCGCCGAGGTTAAAAAACGGAAAATCGAGGATGCCGCCGAATTGCAGCCTGTTTTATCCGAGAAGCTGATCGAGCTGATGAAGGGCGACGAGGAGTCCGGACTGCGCATGGCGTCAAGCGGCATTACGGTTTTCCTGTTCGTCGGCGTTAATGGCGTCGGTAAAACGACCACGATCGGCAAGCTTGCCCATAAATTAAAAAGCGAAGGCAAAAGCGTGCTGCTCGCGGCGGGAGATACGTTCCGTGCCGGCGCAATCGAGCAGCTGGAGGTATGGGGCCAGCGCGTCGGCGTTGACGTCATCAAGCAGCAGGCGGGCTCCGATCCGGCAGCGGTCATGTTCGATGCCGTGAAGGCGGCGAAGCAGCGCGGCGTGGATGTGCTGTTGTGCGATACGGCAGGGAGGCTGCAGAACAAAACGAATCTGATGGAGGAGCTGAACAAAATTTTCCGCGTCATCAAGCGCGAGCTGCCGGATGCTCCCCATGAGGTTCTGCTTGTGCTGGATGCGACGACCGGACAAAACGCGCTCAGCCAAGCGAAACTGTTCGGCGAGAAAAGCGGTGTGACCGGGCTCGTGCTGACGAAGCTCGACGGCACGGCTAAGGGCGGCATCGTAATCGCGATTCGCAATGAGCTCAGCCTGCCGGTCAAGCTGGTCGGGCTCGGCGAGAAGACGGGCGACCTTCAGCAGTTCGATTCCGAGCAGTTTATCCATGCTTTGTTCGCGGGGCTCATTCAGCGCGAGACCGACGAGCCGGGAAAAGTAACTGAATAAGCGGGTTCCCTGCCTTTTGCGCGGCTGGAAACGGCAAATTACAGGTGACAAGGACAAAAGCTTGACAGCGGCTCTGCTGATCGGGTATGATAAGAGACGTTGTCAGCTGTAAAGGAATTTACCTTGACGGCTGCGTGAAGGCAATCCGGCAGGAGGGCTACGGGATGAAAGCAAACGAACCAGACGCCTTGTCCAAGACGACCCGAATCAATCTACTATTTGATTTTTACGAGCCGCTCCTGACAGAGAAGCAGCGGACCTTTCTCAAATATTATTTTCACGACGATTTTTCGCTTGGCGAAATATCCGGGGAATTCGGCATTAGCCGCCAGGCGGTATATGAACATATCAAGCGCGCCGAAGCAGTGCTCGAAGGCTACGAGAGCAAGCTTAATCTGCTGTCTAAGCACGAGGAGCTGCAGCGGTTGACGGCTCTGCTTACGGAAAGCGTGAACGGGCTATCGATCGGAGAGCGGGAGCGGCAAGCACTGTTCGATGTCATTGCGCAATTTAACATAACGGAATAGATAAGAGAATGGAGGTGACGGTACATGGCAGCATTCGAGAGCTTATCGAGCCGGCTTCAGAACGTATTCAGCAAGCTGCGCGGCAAAGGCAAGGTAACCGAGGACGATGTGAACGAGGCGATGCGCGAGGTTAGGCTGGCGCTGCTGGAGGCGGACGTTAACTTCAAGGTCGTGAAGGATTTTATCGCGAAGGTGAAGGAACAGGCAATCGGCTTGGACGTATCCAAAAGCTTTACGCCCGGCATGGTCGTCATCGATATCGTTAACAAAGAGCTGACGGAGCTTATGGGCGGCACGCAGAGCAAGCTGGCGAAGGCGAATAAGCCCCCTACCGTCATTATGATGGCGGGCCTGCAGGGCGCGGGCAAGACGACAACGACGGGCAAGCTGGCCAAGCTATTGCAGAAGGGCAATCATAAGCCGCTGCTGATCGCCTGCGATATTTACCGTCCCGCTGCCATCAAGCAGCTGCAGGTTCTCGGGGAACAAATTAAGGCGCCCGTATTCTCGCTTGGCGATAAGACCTCGCCGGTCGAAATTGCGCGCGCCGGCCTCCAGCATGCGAAGGAGAACGGCAACGATTACGTGATCATCGATACGGCCGGCCGGCTCCATATCGATGAGGAGCTGATGGAGGAGCTGAAGCAAATCCATCAAATTACGAAGCCGGACGAGGTGCTTCTCGTCGTCGATGCGATGACGGGGCAGGACGCCGTCAACGTCGCGAAGAGCTTCCACGAGCAGCTTGAGCTGACGGGCGTCGTGCTTACGAAGCTGGACGGCGATACGCGCGGCGGTGCGGCGTTGTCGGTTAAGGCAGTTACGGGCTGTCCGATCAAATTCGCCGCAATGGGCGAGAAGATCGATTCCCTGGAGCCGTTCCACCCGGAGCGGATGGCTTCCCGTATTCTAGGCATGGGCGACATGCTTTCTCTGATCGAGAAGGCGCAGTCCAACATTGACGCGGAAAAAGCGAAAGAAATGGAACGGAAGATGCGCACTGCGGAATTCACGTTCGACGATTTTCTGGAGCAGATGGAGCAGGTTAGAAATCTGGGTCCGCTCGACCAAATCATGGATATGCTGCCCGGCATGAACAAGATGAAGGGCATGAAAGACATGAAGGTTGACGAGAAGCAGATCGGACGCGTCGAAGCGATCGTCCGTTCGATGACCAAGGAAGAAAAGCAGAAGCCCGAGCTGCTGAATCACAGCCGCCGCAAGCGGATCGCGGCGGGAAGCGGCACGACGGTAGTCGAGGTTAACCGCCTGATTAAACAGTTTGACGATATGAAGAAGATGATGAAGCAGTTCTCGTCCATGATCGGACCGAAAGGACCGAAGGGCGGCAAGAAGGGCCTGAAAGGCCTGCTCGGCAAAAATATGAAGTTCCCGTTTTAAAGCCTATATTTATTAGTTGAAGGAGGTGAATCATCATGGCAGTACGTATTCGTTTGAAAAGAATCGGTGCTCACAAGGCTCCATTTTACCGCGTAGTCGTATCGGATTCCCGTTCGCCGCGTGACGGACGTTTTATCGAAGAGATCGGCACTTACAACCCGGTTGCACAACCGGCTCAAGTTAAGATCGACGAAGAGAAAGCGCTGAAATGGCTGCAAACAGGAGCGCAAGCTTCTGATACCGTTCGCGACCTGCTTTCCAAAGCTGGCGTTCTTAAAAAGTTCCATGAGCTTAAGCAACAGAAATAACTGTTGAACGGCGGAGGGCTTTGTCATGAAGGAATTGATTCTTGTCATAGCGAGGGCTTTGGTCGACCATCCCGATCAGGTGCAAGTGCAGGTGAAGGATGACGACCGAAGCACGATATACGAGCTTTCGGTTCACCCCGAGGATATCGGAAAAATCATCGGCAAGCAAGGACGCATAGCAAAGGCGATGCGGACGGTAGTGACTTCCGCTTCCGTCAAATCGTCAAAGCGCGTCATCGTTGACATAATGTCTTAATACGCGCGAAAGCAAGGAAGGCCGGGATAAAATCCTGGCCTTTTTCTATGATAGATTGTAAGGAAGACTTCTGCCGTTGGCGCATGATTGGACGGCTTCGTTCTGGGACGTGGAACGGAGCCGTTTTTGCATGTATAATACGCTTATACACAAATGAAGGGCTGGTTGTCATGAACGAGAAATGGTTTACGGTCGGTAAAGTAGTGAATACGCACGGCATTCGCGGCGAGCTGAAGGTGCTGTCGCAGACGGATTTTGCCGATGTCCGCTTTGCCCCCGGGAGCAGGCTTCTGATGCAAAACGAAGAGAACGGCTCTTCGCTCGAAGTGAGGGTCGCGAGCTCCCGTGCCCATAAGAACGTATACATAGTAAAGATGGACGGCTTCAACGATATTAACCTCGTGGAGAAATATAAGGGCTGGGTGCTGAAGGTGTCGGAAGCCGACCGCGAGGAGCTGGACGAAGGCGAATATTATTATCACGAAATTATCGGATGCCGAGTCGTGACGGTCGAAGGGGAAGAACTCGGTGTCATTTCGGAAATACTAAGCCCCGGAGCTAACGATGTATGGGTCGTAGACCGTCCGAAGGGAAAAGGCAAGCCGATCCTTCTCCCAGTCATCGACGAAGTACTGGTTGGTGTGAACAAGGCGGACAAGCTTGTAACGGTCCGGCTGCTGGAAGGATTGATTTAACAGATGAAAATCGATGTATTAACCCTGTTTCCGGAAATGTTCGAAGGCGTATTTGGCGCGAGCATTCTCGGAAAAGCAAGAGACAAAGGAATTGTAGCGCTTGAAGCGGTGAATTTCCGGGAATATGCCAATAATAAGCACAATACGGTAGACGATTATCCGTATGGCGGGGGAGGCGGCATGGTGCTGAAGCCGGACCCCGTATTTGCGGCGGTCGAGGCGCTCCAGGTCGATGAGGCTGTCAGGCCGCGCGTCATTCTCATGTGTCCGCAAGGCGCCAGCTTCACGCAGCGGAAGGCCGAGGAGCTCGCGAAGGAGCAGCATCTCGTGTTCATTTGCGGCCATTATGAAGGTTATGACGAACGGATCCGCGAGCATCTCGTCACCGACGAGCTGTCGATCGGCGATTACGTGCTGACGGGGGGAGAAATACCGGCGATGGCGGTCATAGACAGTATCGTGCGGCTGCTGCCGGGCGTGCTGGGCAATGAGACTTCTGCGGTGACGGATTCCTACAGCACCGGACTGCTGGAGCACCCTCATTATACTCGGCCGGCGGAATTCCGGGGCTGGACGGTGCCTGACGTGCTGATTTCCGGCCATCATGCCAATATAGAGGTTTGGAGACGCGAGCAGTCGCTGCTGCGGACGCTGAAGCGCCGTCCGGACCTGCTGGAGCAGGCGGAACTTTCCGGCAAGGAGCGCAAGTGGATTGCGGAGCAGGCCAAACGGTTTGAAGGGCCTGCCGAAGGCTGACAGGATTGAACGAGGAAAAAGCGGCAGCCCCGCGAATGATCGGACAGGGGCCGCCGCTTACGCAAAGATTAGCTTATAATGGCGAATAAAAGTTCTGGGTATAATAGACTTGATAGCTTCCGCCGAACGCGACGCCCGTTCCCAGACGTTTCAGTTTGGGGTCTAGCAGCGCTTCACGGTGGCCGGTCTTGGAATTCATCCAGCCGTAATGGGCAAAAATCGCATTAGCGTAACCCGCGGCGATATTCTCGGCAGCTCTTTGATAGTTGACGCCTTTGTCCTTCATCCGGTCAAAGGGACTCTGCCCGTCGGGATTGACATGGGCAAAGAAGTCATTCGTCTTCATATCCGTACTGTGGCCTCTAGCTGCGGATGCGGCAAGCTTATCCCACTGCAGCAGCGCGATGCCGCGTACCTTGCGTTCCGCATTGGCCAGATCGAACACCTGCTGCTCGAAGGCCGTTTGAAGCTTATTCGTATACGCAGGCTTAACGGATTTTCCGGACGTTTGCTCCTTCATCCGCAGGATGCCGATAATTTTGCTGCCGTCATGCTTGTCCAGAAATAGGGTCGTTCGCTCCTTGTTTGCCGAATAAGCGTAATAGTCGTCTTTACTTTCCGGACTGACGACGGAGCCGGCAAGCTTCTTCGCTTCCGTGAGCGCAACACCCGGCTTGATGCCCTTTGCGCTGCTCCAGCTGCCTGCGGCATTCGAGAACTGGGCAGTTATCCGGTTATCCGAAACGCCGAACATCATGAACGCTCCGTAATTGCCGTCGTATACATACCAGGAAAAGCCTTGCTCTCCGGCATCGATGCGGGCCGGTTTGCCAAGCAGCTTCAGTAATTTATCCGCCGTGTCGCCGATTGCGATGCCGCCGAGCGTCGTTCCTTTGACTTCAACCTTCGCGGGCGACAAAGCGGCGGCATGCTGCTTCAGATTGTAGAAGAACGCCAGCGCCTCCGCTCGGGTCAGTTTGCCGCCGGGCATGAAGCCGCTGACGGTGGCGGCCGTACGGCCGTTGGAGATCCGTTCGGCCAGCAGCCATTCGATAGCGCTTTGCTCTGTAAACGCTTTTCCGTTAACGGCAGCTGCCATAAGCATAGCGGCTTGTCCGCGCCTGAAGGAGCCGCTGTCTTCGCTGAAGGTAAGAGGCCAATTCAGACGTTCCGCATAACCGTAATAAGGCGTAGACCAATCGCCGCCGGCTTGCGCCGATCCGCCCGCCAAACCGTATGAGCGCAGAAGCATGGCGAGAAATTCGGCTTCGTTCACAAGCTTGTCAGGCTTGAAGGATCCGTCGCCGTAGCCTTGCGCCAGCTTATGATCGACCGCCCAGGCGATATAGGAAGCCGCCCAATGACCGGCGGTGTCGTTGAACGTAAGCGGCAGCGCGCCTGCCGGCTGGACGGCGGCGGAGGCGAACAATAGCGAAGCGGCTACGATGCCAAGTTTAAGCTTCGTGCCTGCTGATTTTAAAAGAGAAATCGGAATCACCTCTATATTTGTCATAGAATGCCAAAATAAGTATACATGAATTGCTAGTCTAAAAAACGTGTTGTATTGTATCAATCTTTATGATAAAATTGCTAATGTTGTTTGTTAAGTCGGACGGTCCGCTATCAGCAATGACCCGGTTCATAGGAATTCGGCGAGCTTATAAGAACGTCTATGGTGGAAGGAGTGAATCAAATGAACCTATTGCAAACTATTGCGCAAGAAAACCTGCGTCAAGACCTGCCGAGCTTTCGTCCTGGCGACACGCTGAAAGTTCACGTTAAGGTTATCGAGGGATCCCGCGAGCGTATCCAGCTGTTTGAAGGCGTTGTTATCAAACGCCGCGGCGGCGGAATCAGCGAAACCTTCACCGTTCGTAAAATTTCTTACGGTGTAGGCGTGGAGAGAACCTTCCCGCTTAACTCGCCAAAAATCGAAAAAATCGAAGTGGCACGTCGCGGTAAAGTGCGTCGCGCGAAGCTGTACTACCTGCGTAGTCTTCGCGGTAAAGCTGCTAGAATTAAAGAAATTCGTTAAGATCAAACGACAAGAGGGGCTTGCTCAAACAAGCTCCTTTTCGTTTTTCCAATTGAGCCTCCGGATTTACATATCCAGTACAGGGAAAGAAGGCGAGCACAATGGACTCACAGCAGCGGAATGACGGATTGGAAACCGATGGCGTTCGGGAACCGGCCGAAACTCATGCGGAAGCCGACCGGCAGCTGCAAAGCCGAACGGCAGCACACGCGGCCAGACCGGGCAAGCAGAGCGTCGCATACAAGGAACTCGTGGAATGGATAAAGGCGCTGGTTATTGCGGTTGTGCTGGTGTTTTTGATCCGCCAGTTTTTGTTCTCGCCGTTTATTGTCGACGGACCGTCGATGCAGCCGAACTTCGAGACCGGCGAACGATTAATCGTGAACAAAATCATCTACGCCATACGCGAGCCGGAATTCGGCGAGGTTGTCGTGTTCGACGTGCCGGAGCAGGGACGGAAGTTCATCAAGCGCGTAATAGGCGTTCCGGGCGATACGATCCGGCTTGAGGGAGACGACCTTTACATTAACGACAAAAAAGTTGATGAGCCGTATATTAAAGAGGCGGTAGAAGCGGCTCACGCTAAAGGCGAATTGTATAACAAAGTTGGACCGGATTCCAACTACCCGAACGATATGAATCCGGAAATGACAGTGCCGGACGGCATGATTTTCGCAATGGGCGATAACCGCAGCAACAGCTCAGACAGCAGGGTCATCGGTTTCGTGAAGGATGAAGAAATCGTAGGACGGGCCGATCTGATCTTCTGGCCGCTGAACAAAATCGAATTCATTAAGCATTGGACCAAATGAGGTGTGATTGAATGACCATTCAATGGTTTCCTGGCCATATGACCAGGGCAAAACGGCAAATACAGGACAAGCTGAAGCTGATCGATCTTGCCATCGAACTATTGGATGCCCGGGTACCGTTGTCCAGCCGTAATCCGATGATAGACGAAATATTAAACGGAAAACCCCGATTGATTGTGATGAACAAATCGGATCTGGCCGATCCGAAAACGACCGAGCAGTGGATCCATTATTTCCGCAGCGAAGGGCATGAAGCGATCGCCATCGATTCGTCCACGGGTACGAGAGTGAACGAGGTTCCGCTTAAGGCCAAACAGATTTTGCATGAGAAGATTACGCGCCAAATCGAGAAGGGCATCAATCCGCGCGCTATCCGCGGCTTGATCGTCGGGATCCCGAACGTAGGGAAATCGACGCTGATCAATAAGCTGGCCGGACGCGCGATCGCGTTGACGGGAGACCGTCCGGGCGTGACGAAGGGGCAGCAGTGGATCAAGGTCGGCACAGAGATGGAGCTGCTCGATACTCCCGGCATTTTATGGCCTAAGTTCGAGGACGAGCTGGTCGGCTACCGCTTGGCGATGACCGGTGCGATCCGCGAGCAGATTCTGAATGTGGACGATATCGCCTTCTTCGCGATGCGCGAGATCGCCGACCGGTATTGGGAAGCGATACGGTCGCGCTATGAGCTGGAGACGCCTCCAAAGGACGTAACCGATTCCGATGAAATCGTCCGGATTATGGAAGATATCGGCCGCCGCCGCGGCTGCTTGCTCTCGGGCGGACGGGTCGATCTGGAGAAAACATCAGGCATTATTTTGCGGGATTTGCGCTCAGGCAAGCTGGGCCGGATTACGCTGGAGGCACCGCCGTATTAGGCTGTTTAGGAAATGGGGAGAGCGGAATGCTGGGGCACGAGCAATTATTGTGGGATGAAGGCTACCGGGCTATTGCGGGGGTTGATGAGGTAGGCCGC
Organism: Paenibacillus vietnamensis; assembly: GCF_020169515.1. Lineage (GTDB taxonomy): Bacteria > Bacillota > Bacilli > Paenibacillales > Paenibacillaceae > Pristimantibacillus > Pristimantibacillus vietnamensis. Next base: position 713,976 of record NZ_JAHMHW010000001.1, read on the forward strand.
GGCTGCTTGTTCGGCGATGTGGTGGCGGCCGCCGTCATTTTGCCTCCGGGTCTTGTCATCGAAGGTGTGAACGATTCCAAGAAGCTGTCGGAGAAAAAACGGGACCAGCTTTATGAGATCATTTTGCGGGAGTGCATCGCTTGGTCGGCGGCCTGCGTTGACTCCGCCACGATTGACCGGATCAATATCAAGCAGTCCGCCAGGCTTGCGATGAAGCTCGCGGTTGAATCGCTTCAGACTGCGCCCGATTATTTACTGGTCGACGCGGAGAAAGTGGACGTGCCGATCGGCCAGTGTTCGATTATAAAGGGAGATGCAACAAGCCAGTCGATTGCGGCTGCGTCCATTGTTGCGAAAGTGACGCGCGACCGCCTTTGTTCAAGCGTTTGGGAGCAAGAGTATCCGTCGTACGGTATTGCAATACATAAAGGCTACGCCACGAAGCTGCACAGGGAAAGACTGATGGAGCACGGGCCAAGCCCGCTGCACCGCAAGTCGTTTTTGGGCAAGCTGTTCCCGGAGGAGCAGTTGGTATTGTTTTGAATCAGCGTTCATTTCATAGGCATGGAGGGAGACTCTTTGCGTGTGGAATGGGCGCTATTTTTATGCACCGGTACACAGTGGCAGGGAGAAGGGTTAATGCGGGAGACGTTACGGCCGATAAAAGAGTTATAGGCCAATTATGACTCGGCATCGGAGGCGGTAATTTAGGATGAATATCAGTCAAATGATGAGGAGCTTCCTGGGGGAGGCTTCAGCCTCGGACACGCGGTCGGTTGAGCTGAAGGCAGGCCAGATCGTCAGGGGCGTTGTATTGCAAGTAATGGAAAATAACGAAGCGTTCGTGCAGATTAATGGAATCCAGGTGAGGGCCAAGCTGGAGTCCCGGATGCATACCGGACAGAGCGCGATGCTTCAGGTGCAGCCGAATAAGAACGGCGGCGCACTGGTTACGCTGCGTCTGATTGAGCCCGGTGACGTCGGGCTGCCAGAGGACACATTTAAAGAATGGGCCAGACAGCTCGCCCTCCCGGAGCAGAAATGGGCGGTGGATATCGTCAAAGACCTGAGAAAGGAAGGTGTTATCCTGAACAGGGAGGTGGCGAAGGCGTTCCAGCAGGCTGCGGCGTTAATGCCGTCCGGGCCGGTTGCCGAGCAATGGATGCGGGCTTCCGCTGCGGTCTTTAAACGCGGACTGCCGATGACGCCGGCGGCAATAGGCGCCTTGCACCAAGTCATGTTCGGACGCGGTACGCACGAGCTGCTGGATACGCTTCAGAAGCAGCTTGCTTCGATGACGGACAATATCGCGGGCGGAAAAGAAAAAGCCGTTACGCAAGCTGCTGAGCGCTTAAAAAGCTTATTGGACGAAGGGGCGGAGCTTCTTCGCACGGCGTTTAAGGCTGCCGAAGCTTCGAACGCAAACGGCGGAAGCGGGAAAATGCGCGGTGCTGCTGCCGGCGCTGGGGCGCAAGTCTTCATCCCGGCAGGTACGCCAAATGCGGCTGCGGATCGCGCTCCGGAACCGGGTGTGCTGCGGGCGTTCCCGGCGCAGGGCAAGGCGGAAAACGAAGGAACGCAGCAGTCGCCGTTAATCGGGGATTCAAAGTCATCCGAACCGGTTGAAGCCGAAGCAAATTGGATCGGAAAAATGATGAAATGGCTCGGCGTGGAGCATGAGCATCAGCTCCTGAAAATCCCGCAGTCAACCACGCCTTCACGGATTGAAGGCGGCCAGGAGTCCGGGCAGGTTGCAGGAGGCGAGTCAGCGACGGGCCGCAGTCCCGGCGGACCATCTTCTGCTGCAGCCGGAACGGGAGCCGGATCCCTTCCTGCGGATATAGGGAATGCCGCTTCTCCTGCAGGTGCCGCGGCACATGTCCCCGCATCGTCCGCTGAGACGGGGGAGCAGCCGCTTTCGAGGCCGGCAGAGCATCGGAACGAACGGCTGCAAGCGGATGCTGCGTTTCAGCCGCCGGCAGTCATCGATCATCTTCGCGAACCGGACCCGGCGGGATCTGCAAGACAGAAATCGCTCAAAAGCGCGCTGCTGTCACTGATTGCGGCAGAGGATACGCCGCCTGCGCTCAAGGATACGGCCCAGCAGCTCGTACAGCAAATTACGGGACAGCAGCTTCTGCTGACGCCCGAGCGGAACAACTCGATGCTTACCCACGTCACGTTGTTTATTCCGCTCCGGAGCCAAGACGGAGACCAGTCGGCGACGGTGCATATCCAAACCCGACGCGGCCGCAAGGGCGAATTGGATGCGGACAACTGCAGGCTGCTGTTTAACCTGTCCATGCGAACGCTTGGCGAAACGATGGTAGACGTGCATGTCACGGATAAGATCGTCAGCCTGAATTTGTGGAACGATCATCCGGCCATTGCCGCATTAGCCGAGTCTTCGCGTCATGAAATATCGGCAAGCTTGCAGCAGGCCGGCTACCAGCTGCTGTCGCTGAGAACAACGCCTCTGCAGAGGCCAGGGGAGCAGGCCGCGGAGCCTGCAGCCGGGTCGGCGGCTCAGCAGCCGCCTGAACTGTCCGATTTTGCATCAAGCCGCTACAAAGGAGTGGATTTCCGCATATGAACGAAGAACGGACGGGCCGGGAGGAGCCAAACAATTTGAAAAAAGCGGTTGCCCTGAAATATGAGCCGGGCGAGCGCAGCGCTCCCGTGCTGGTCGCCAAAGGGAAAGGCCGGCTTGCGGAGCAAATTCTCGATCGTGCGAAGGAAAACGGCATTCCGGTTCAGGAGGATTCCTCGCTCGTCGAGGTGCTTTCCAAGCTGGATATCGATCAGGAAATTCCGCCGGAGCTCTACACGCTGGTGGCGGAAATCCTGAGCTTCGTTTACCGGTCGGACCGGGAAGCAGGGGGATTATACGATGAGTGATGCTTCTGTCGGCAGGAACCCGTCCAGAAAACTTACGGGGAAGATTGGCGAGGATGCAGCCTGCCGGTATTTGGAACAAGCGGGATATACGGTTGAGGAACGAAATTGGCGGTGCCGTTCGGGTGAGATCGATCTGATCGCTTATCGCGATGACCGGCTTATATTCGTCGAGGTTAGAACGAGAAGAGCTGGGGGCAGATTCGGAACGGCCGCGGAATCCGTCAACCGCAGGAAGCAGCAGCAGGTCAGGGAGACGGCATTAGTCTATTTGCGCAGTACCGGAAAAGCCGGTGTGCCGGTCAGGTTCGACGTCGTCGCGGTTCAGCTAAGCGCCGCAGGGGATACGGTTCTGGAGTGCAGGCATTACGAACATGCTTTTTAACATGAAAGGGGCAGTCTTCGCGCAAGCCGCAGGAAGTCTGCCCCTTACTCGTTCCTACCAGGCTGTCTGCTTCTCGACGCGCCGGTATTGAATCGCCTCCGCTACATGCTCCGCCTCCACATACTCGCTGCATTCCAAATCCGCGATTGTGCGGGCAAGCTTCAGCATACGGTCGTACACGCGCAGGCTGATCCCGAGCGCTTCGAATGCGTTAGCGAGCAGCTCCGAAGCTTCCCGCCTTAGCATGACCGAAGTTTTGAATGTTTTGACGTTTAATTCGTCTTCCGGCGAGAAGCCGAGAGAGGTCAGCCTGTCCCTATGAAAAGCTCTGGCGGATAGCACCATCTGCCTCATTTGGAAGCTGGTCAGGTGGAGGCCGTTTGGCGGGCCTTCAAAAGAAAGCGGCCGCGGTACCTCTACATGAAGATCGATCCGGTCGAGCAGCGGTCCCGAAATTTTGGAGCGGTATCGTCCGATCGCAATGGCGCTGCAGGTGCACTGCTTGTCGCCGTACTCGTGTCCGTAATAGCCGCAAGGGCAAGGATTAAAGGAGGCGGCCAGCATGATTTTCGCAGGGAACTGGAAGACGGCCTTGGAGCGCGAGATCGTCACGATCCGGTCCTCCAGCGGCTGCCGCAGCACCTCAAGCACCTGTCTCGGAAATTCAGGCAGCTCATCCAAATATAAAACGCCGCGATGCGCCAGCGTCACCTCGCCGGGCTTTGGCACCGAGCCGCCGCCGACCAGACCGCCTGAGGAGATCGTATGGTGCGGAGCGCGAAAAGGAGGCGTCGTAATCAAACCGCTTCCGGCATCCGTCAACTTCCCGGCGACGCTGTAAATTTTCGTTACCTCCAGCGCCTCCCGTTCCGTCAGTGGCGGCAGGATGCCGGGAAGACGCCGGATCATCATCGTTTTACCGGTGCCTGGCGGCCCGCTCAGGAGCAAATTATGTTTTCCGGCTGCGGCGATCAGCATGGCGCGCTTGGCCTGGTGCTGTCCGATCACGTCGCCGTAGTCCCCGCATCCGTTCGCTTGCTCATTCATATTCTGAACACCGTTGAAAGCTTGGCGGTTCACATGTCTGTCAACCTGCAGATGCTCCCAATCCTTGCTCCCGTTTTTGTTCGGATCAAGCTGATTCAAATGCGTTATCCCGAATAGCTCCATGCCTGAGATCCAGAGCGCTTCCTCCACATTTTCCTTTGGCAGCAAAACTCGCGTCAAATCGCTTTGCTTCGCCTGCTCCAGCATCGCAAGCACGCCGGATACGGGCCGTATATGCCCGTCCAGCGACAGCTCGCCGATCAGCAGCGTGCGCTCGAACGGTGTTAAACCGAGCTGTCCGCTGGCGGTCAGAATGCCAGCCGCTATAGCCAAATCGAAGGAGGTTCCTTCCTTTCGCAGATCGGCGGGCGCAAGATTGACGGTAATCCGGTCGAGCGGGAAGGTGAAGCCGCTGTTTTTTAATGCCGCCCGGACGCGCTCGACGGATTCCCGTACGGCGGGATCCGGCAGCCCGACGATATTAACTTGGGGTAAACCGCTGGCGATGTCTACTTCTACGGAAATTTTTTTACCGTCTACGCCGTATACGCTTGCGCTTTGAATGAAACTGAACACGACAAAAAGCACCCCTGTCTCAGAATGAAGGTGCTTCCTCACAATTCTTATTGTTTTGATGGATTGAGCTAATCATAATTCAGAACTTTTAAAATTGTCAAACTGCGGTGATTCATAGCGTAAATAAACGTTATTTAGGTCATACTATTTGGCGTGGTTTGTCAAAACCTAGCGTTTAATCTCATTTTGAGATGAAATCCATATCAAAAAAGACGTATTAATTGTTCGTGAAACTAAGGTAACAAATGGGGAAAGGTGCTACAATGATAGAGGTTTGTGTACATATGACTGAATTCAGTCTGTGAAATGGAGGATTTCAACAATGAATATCCATGAGTATCAAGGGAAAGCGGTCCTGAAACAGTATGGAGTAGTCGTACCAGAAGGTAAAGTGGCTTTCTCCGTAGACGAAGCTGTTGAAGCGGCTAAAGAGCTCGGCTCGAAGGTTGTCGTCGTGAAAGCGCAAATTCACGCAGGCGGCCGCGGTAAAGCGGGCGGAGTTAAAGTGGCGAAAAATCTCGATGAAGTGCGCGCTTATGCTAGCGAAATTTTGGGTAAAGTGCTCGTCACTCATCAAACCGGTCCGGAAGGCAAGGAAGTAAAACGCCTCTTGATCGAGCAAGGCTGCGATATTAAGAAAGAATATTATATCGGCGTCGTTCTTGATCGAGGTACAGGTCGTGTCGTTATGATGGCTTCCGAAGAAGGCGGTACGGAAATCGAAGAGGTTGCCGAGCATTCTCCGGAGAAGATTTTCAAAGAAATCATTGACCCGGCTGTCGGCCTGCAGGCATTCCAGGCGCGCAAGCTGGCGTACTCGATTAACATTCCTGGCGAGCTTGTGAACAAAGCGGTTAAATTCATGATTTCCCTATACACGGCATTTGTCGAGAAGGATGCATCTATTGCTGAGATCAATCCGCTCGTCGTAACCGGAGACGGACAAGTTATCGCGCTTGACGCGAAGCTGAACTTCGACTCGAACGCGCTGTACCGCCACAAGGACATTGTGGAACTGCGCGACCTGGAAGAAGAAGACGCAAAGGAAATCGAAGCTTCGAAATTCGACCTTAGCTACATCGCGCTTGACGGCAACATCGGCTGCCTGGTTAACGGTGCAGGCCTTGCTATGGCGACGATGGACATTATCAAATACTACGGCGGCGACCCTGCCAACTTCCTCGACGTCGGGGGCGGCGCAACGGCTGAGAAAGTAACCGAAGCGTTCAAAATCATTTTGTCCGACGAAAAAGTAAAAGGCATCTTCGTTAACATCTTCGGCGGCATCATGCGTTGTGACGTTATTGCCAACGGCGTTATCGAAGCGGCGAAACAAGTCGGACTTGACCGTCCGCTTGTCGTTCGTCTCGAAGGCACGAACGTCGAACTCGGCAAAGCCATATTGAAAGATTCGGGACTCAACATCGTGGCTGCGGATTCCATGGCGGACGGCGCGCAGAAGATCGTTGCTCTCGTGAAATAAGAAGACTTGCTGTGCGGAACGTCCGCATACGAATTCATTCAGGGGATGTGAGTTAAGAGTGAGCATTTTGGTCAATAAAGATACAAAAGTCATCACGCAGGGCATTACCGGCGCAACTGGCTTGTTTCATACAAAAGGCGCATTGGAATACGGTACGCAAATGGTTGGCGGGGTAACACCGGGCAAGGGCGGAACAAACGTCGACATTACTCTTGATAACGGAACGCTTGTATCCCTTCCTGTATTTAATACGGTTGCCCAAGCGGTAGCGGCTACCGGCGCCAACGCATCGGTTATTTACGTTCCGCCGGCATTCGCGGCTGACGCGATCATGGAAGCGGTTGACGCTGAGCTTGACCTCGTTATCTGTATTACGGAAGGCATTCCGGTTCTGGACATGGTTAAAGTTAAACGTTACATGGACGGAAGCAAAACTACGCTGATCGGTCCTAACTGCCCTGGCGTTATTACACCGGGCGAATGTAAAATCGGCATCATGCCTGGTTACATTCATTCGGCGGGCCACGTAGGCGTTATCTCCCGTTCGGGAACGCTGACATATGAAGCGGTTCACCAGCTGACTACGCGCGGAATCGGTCAATCGTCCGCAGTAGGCATCGGCGGCGACCCGGTGAAAGGCTCGGAGTTCATCGACATCTTGAACAGATTCAATGAAGATCCGGACACGTATGCAGTTATCATGATCGGTGAGATCGGCGGTACGGCAGAGGAAGAAGCTGCCGAGTGGATAAAAGCGAACATGAAGAAGCCGGTTGTCGGCTTCATCGGCGGCGCAACGGCGCCTCCGGGCAAACGGATGGGACATGCCGGCGCTATCATTTCCGGCGGCAAAGGCACTGCAGCCGAGAAGATCGCAACGCTTGAAGCTTGCGGCATCAAAGTTGCGCCTACGCCTTCCGAAATGGGCTCTACGCTCGTTAGCGTACTGGAAGAGCAAGGCCTGCTTGAAAAATGCATCACCCGCAAATAATTGAATAATCGATTAAAGGTAAGCAACCTTTCAACGAACCGATAACGGTAGTTGAAGGGTTGCTTTTTTTATACCATTCATAAATTTAACGGTTGACTTGCATTCTTGTTCCGCGTAACGCACAATAGATAAGAATGCGGGTTGGCCCGATAACCGAAGGGGCTGGTCAATTTGACGGAGTTCGCTGACATCCGCAGACAAATGATTATCGCTTTTCATGAAATTCCAGGCATCGGCTGGCATGCGATCCAGAAGGCGGTAAACCATCAATTCTGGCATAAACGTTCCTGGAGCCTGGAGGATTTATTGGCAATCGGCATGCACAAAAGTCAAGCATTAGCGGCGGCCGAACGATACGAGCAAAAGCCGTGGATATTGACGGAGGATCCTCCTGAGGCGATAGCGAAGGCGGGTGCGGTAACGCTTACGCCGTTCGACCGCGAATATCCGCAGCTGCTAAGAGAGACGCCGCAGCCGCCTTGGGTGTTGTATGCCAAAGGGAATTTGGAATTGCTGAAGCGACCGGCCGTTGCCGTCGTCGGCACCCGAGTTCCGACCGCATACGGCAGGCATGCCGCGGCGGCGCTTGCGGAAGAGCTCGCAGCTGCAGGCATCACCGTCGTCAGCGGTTTGGCCAAAGGCATCGACAGCAGAGCGCATGAAGCGGCTCTGTACGGTGCGGGCGGTACGATTGCTGTGTTGCCGACGCCGATCGATTCGTGTTATCCTTCGGAGAATCTGCCCTTATTCCGAAAAATAGCCGAACGAGGGCTGCTCCTTTCCGAAACGCCGATCGGCACGAAGCTGCACCCCGGTCAGTTTCCCCAGCGGAACCGGATTATTGCGGGGCTTACAGTCGGAACGGTCGTCGTGGAGGGCGCGATGCGAAGCGGATCGCTTATCACGGCCCAGCACGCCTCGGACATGTCCAGGGAGATTTTTGCGATTCCCGGCCCGATTACATCGCCGAAGAGCGAAGGCCCGAACGGACTGATTAAACGGGGGGAAGCGAAGCTGGTCAGCTGTGCCAAGGATATTGTGGATGAGCTTCATTGGCTCCCCGCTGCGCTTCAAGCAATGGGTATGCCGGATAAAAGCAAGGAACCGGATCGTACCGCAAACGGCGCGGCACTAACGGATGAGGAGAGCAAATTGTTAGGTTATTTGCAGGAGCAGCCTCTTTCAATAAACGAATTACATGAGCTGACAGCGATTCCGTTTGGACATTTGAACGCACTTCTGCTAAATTTATGTATAAAACGGAAAGTCGAACTGCAGCCGGGTTCCATATATATGGCTTTATAGTACGCAGTGGAGAGAGGAGGCGCCTTCAATGGCAGATTCATTAGTTATCGTCGAATCCCCAGCAAAAGCAAAAACGATTGGCAAATATTTGGGAAGCAAATATATCGTCAAGGCATCGATGGGTCATATTCGCGATTTGCCAAAAAGCCAGATCGGCGTCGAGGTTGAAAATGATTTTAATCCCAAATACATAACGATACGCGGCAAAGGCAGCGTTCTTAAGGAATTGAAGGATGCCAGCAAAAAAGTTAAACATGTCTATCTGGCGGCGGATCCGGATCGCGAAGGAGAAGCGATAGCCTGGCATCTGGCACACTATTTGGACTTGAACGAAACGGATACCTGCCGCGTCGTATTTAATGAAATAACGAAACAAGCGGTGAAGGACGCCTTCAAGACACCGCGCAAGATCAACATGGATCTGGTGAACGCCCAGCAGGCAAGACGGATTCTGGACAGATTGGTCGGCTACAAAATCAGTCCGTTATTATGGAAGAAAGTCAAAAAGGGGCTGTCGGCCGGCAGGGTGCAGTCCGTTGCGGTCAAGCTCATTATCGATAGGGAAAATGAAATCGATGCATTCGTTCCCGAAGAGTACTGGTCGATTACCGCCAAGCTGAACCACGCCGGCATTCCGTTCGAAGCCAAGTATTATTCGATCAAGGGCGAGAAGAAAGAGCTCGGAAACGAAAGCGAGGTTCAAGAGGTGCTCGTCGCGATGAAGGGGAATCCGTTCACCGTGTCTGAGGTTCGCGAGAAGGAGCGTCAACGTCATCCGGCGCCTCCTTTCATCACCAGCTCCCTTCAGCAGGAGGCGGCCCGCAAGCTCGGGTTCCGCGCGTCTAAGACGATGTCGGTTGCTCAGCAGCTGTACGAAGGCGTCGAGCTGGGCAAAGAGGGAACTGTCGGTTTAATTACGTATATGAGAACGGACTCAACGCGTATTTCCCCTGTGGCTCAGGAAGAAGCAAAGGAGTACATTACGGATAAATACGGGGCGGAATACAATCCCGAGCAGCCGCGCATCTATACGAAGAAAAACTCCAATGCGCAGGATGCCCACGAAGCGATCCGGCCGACCTCGATTTTGCGCGATCCGGAATCTATGAAACCGTTTCTAAGCAGAGATCAGCTCCGGCTGTATAAGCTCATATGGGAACGTTTCGTATCCAGTCAAATGCAATCGGCGATTTTGGACACGATGACCGTTGACCTGCAAGCGGGAGATACCGTCTTCCGGGCTGCGGGCTCCAAGGTGAAGTTTGCCGGTTTTATGAAGGTTTACGTAGAAGGCAATGACGACGGCACCGTCGAAGAACATAAATTTTTGCCTCCGCTCGCAACCGGCGACGTCATTAAGGCCGAAACGATCAATCCGAAGCAGCATTTCACCCAGCCGCCGCCGCGGTATACGGAGGCCAGGCTGGTCAAAACGCTGGAGGAGCTCGGCATCGGCAGACCCAGCACTTATGCGCCGACGCTGGAAACGATCCAAAAGCGCGGCTATGTGGCCATCGAAGAAAAGAAATTTATGCCGACGGAGCTGGGGGAGCTTGTCATTCAGCTTATGGAGGAGTTTTTTCCCGAAATTCTCGACGCCGAATTTACGGCCAATATGGAAGGCAATCTCGACCATGTCGAGGAAGGTACGGAGGACTGGGTGAAGGTTCTAGCCAAATTCTACGAATCCTTCGAGAAAAGGCTGGAAGTAGCCGAGGACGAGATGAAGGAAATCGAAATCCAGGACGAGGTATCAGATGAAATTTGCGAGAAATGCGGCCGCCATATGGTATACAAAATGGGCCGTTTCGGCAAGTTTCTAGCCTGCTCCGGCTTTCCGGACTGCCGCAATACGAAGCCGATCATCAAGGATATCGGCGTGACGTGCCCGAAATGCGCGGAAGGCAAAATTATCGAACGGCGCAGCAAAAAAGGCAGAATCTTTTATGGCTGCGACCAATACCCCGGCTGCGATTACGTATCCTGGGACAAACCGACGGGCAAGCCTTGTCCGCAATGCGATTCCATGCTTGTAGAGAAACGGAACCGGAGCGGCGTCAAGCTGTTGTGCCCGAATTGCAGCTATTCCGAAGAAGTGCCTGAAGAAGAAGATCAGGAGCTCGAGCTCGATAACAGATAAGCGGACATCGGCTTAGAGCGATAGCCGCCTGCCGCGACAACTGAACGTTCCGGAACACACAAGCGCCGTCCTCCCTTCACAAAGGGAGGACACCGTCGTTCTATGAGGTTTCCGTATGTAAGCATAGACCTTATGAATTTTATTTTGAAAGGATTGACCATTTTGTCACAGCCACAAACAGTAACCGTCATCGGAGCAGGACTCGCGGGAAGCGAGGCTGCTTGGCAAATCGCCTCACAAGGAGTGCCCGTCGTACTGTACGAGATGCGTCCGGTTACGAAAACGCCTGCACATCATACGAATCAATTCGCCGAGCTGGTATGCAGCAACAGCTTGAGGGCGAACGGCCTGACCAATGCGGTCGGCGTATTGAAGGAGGAAATGCGCAAGCTCGATTCGCTAATTTTAAGCTGCGCCGACAAGCATGCCGTACCGGCGGGCGGCGCTCTAGCCGTTGACCGCGACGGGTTTTCCGGAGAGGTTACACAGCGGCTTCGCGAGCATCCGCTGATTGAAGTCCGCAACGAGGAAGTGACGGAAATACCGGAGAACGGAATCGTTGTAATCGCTACAGGTCCGCTTACGGCACCGGGACTTTCCGCACAGATCCGCGAACTGCTGGGCGAAGAATATTTTTATTTTTACGATGCAGCCGCTCCGATCGTGGAGAAGGACTCCATCGATATGAGTAAGGTTTATTTGGCTTCCAGGTACGACAAAGGCGAAGCGGCCTACTTGAACTGCCCGATGACGGAAGAGGAATTCGATCGATTCCACGAAGCACTTACAACGGCTGAAACGGCCGAAGTGAAGGAGTTCGAGAAGGAAATTTATTTCGAAGGCTGCATGCCGATCGAAGTGATGGCAACCAGAGGTAAGCAGACGGTGCTGTTCGGGCCGATGAAGCCTGTCGGCCTCGTTAATCCGCATACGGGCAAGCTGCCTCATGCGGTTATTCAGCTGCGCCAGGATAACGCCGCGGGCACGCTGTATAATCTGGTAGGGTTTCAAACCCATTTGAAATGGGGAGAGCAAAAACGTGTATTTTCGCTGATACCGGGACTTGAGAACGCGGAATTTGTCCGTTTCGGCGTCATGCACAGGAATACGTTTATCAATTCGCCGCGTCTTCTTGAGCCTACTTATCAACTGAAAAGTCGGAATACACTGTTTTTTGCGGGACAAATGACCGGGGTTGAAGGCTACGTGGAATCGGCCGCATCCGGGCTTATCGCCGGAATGAATTCAGCCCGTATGGCGCGCGGCCTCGAACCGCTCGTTCTGCCGGAGCAAACGACGCTTGGCAGCATGGCCAATTATATTACGACCGCGGATTTCAAGCATTTCCAGCCGATGAATGCCAATTTCGGGCTATTCCCGCCGCTGGAGAAGAAGATTCGCAATAAAAAAGAAAAAAACGAAATGATCGCAAACCGTGCCCTCGATCGTATCGAGCAATTTAAACGGGAACATTTGCAGTAATCGGGCGTAAAAGACGGAAAGCGATATTTCAAAATATAAGGATTTAGAAGTTTAAAGGAGGCAGAGCCATGGAGATGCAATTTCACGCGACTACGATTTGTGCAGTACGGCATGAAGGGAAGGGAGCGATCGCCGGGGACGGTCAAGTTACCTTCGGCAACAGCATGGTCATGAAGCATCAGGCCAAAAAAGTAAGAAGGCTCTATCGGGGGCAGGTCATTGCGGGCTTTGCGGGTTCGGTTGCCGACGCGATTACGTTATTCGAGAAGTTCGAAGCGAAGCTGGAGGAGCATCACGGCAATCTGCAGCGCGCGGCGGTCGAGATGGCGAAGGACTGGCGCTCGGACCGCGTGCTTCGCAGGCTTGAAGCGATGATGCTCGTCATGGACAAAACAGGACTGCTGCTCATTTCAGGCAACGGCGAAATTATCGAGCCGGATGACGGTATTTTGGCGATCGGCTCCGGCGGCAGCTTCGCATTGTCCGCGGCAAGAGCGTTAAAGCGCCACGCTTCCGGCATGGAAGCTAAGGATATAGCGAAATCTGCGCTCGATATTGCGGCGGAAATTTGCGTCTACACGAACCATAATATTATAGTGGAAGAGATCGTATAAATAGTTTTAGCGTCGGACTAATGGATCAGCAGCTATTAAAGTTCATATGAATATGAGGATAGCGGAGGGATTTTAGAATGGGAAATGATGCCTTGACGCCGCGCCAGATCGTAGCGGAGCTCGATAAATATATCGTCGGCCAGAAATCGGCGAAACGTTCGGTAGCGATTGCGCTCCGTAACCGTTACCGCAGAAGCTTATTGGATGAAACGCTGCGCGATGAGATCGTTCCGAAAAATATTTTGATGATCGGGCCGACAGGCGTCGGTAAAACGGAAATTGCCCGCCGCCTGGCGAAATTGGTGAAGGCTCCGTTCGTCAAGCTTGAGGCGACGAAGTTTACCGAGGTCGGCTATGTCGGCAGGGATGTAGAATCGATGGTCCGCGATCTTGTGGAAACCGCGATCCGGATGGTAAAAACGGAAAAAACGGAAAAGGTGAAAGACAGGGCGGAAAAGCTGGCAAACGAGCGGATCGTCACGCTGCTTGCCCCATCCGCCGCTAAAGCGAAGCAGCAAAAAAATCCGTTTGAAATGCTGTTCGGCAATCAGCAGCAAGCCCAGGATACGAAAGAGGACTCGGAAGCCGATCAAGGCTTGGCCCAAAAACGCTCGATGATTAGAGAGCAGCTTGCAAGCGGCCAGCTCGAGAACGAAATGATCGAGATTGAAGTAGAGGATCATGCGCCGAGCATGATGGATATCCTCTCCGGTCAAGGACCTGAAGGAATGGGCATGAATATGCAGGAGCTGTTCGGACAGCTGATGCCGAAGAAACCAAAGAAACGCAAGCTTCCGGTAAAGGAAGCGCGCAAAGCGCTTACGCAGGAGGAAGCGAACAAGCTGATCGATATGGACGATGTCATTTCCGAATCGATCACCCGCGCTGAGCAGTCGGGTATTATTTTCATCGATGAAATCGATAAAATCGCAAGCCCTTCCCGCGGTACGGGACCCGACGTGTCAAGAGAAGGCGTGCAGCGCGATATTTTGCCGATCGTCGAGGGCTCTACGGTCATGACGAAATACGGCCCGGTAAAAACCGACTACGTATTGTTTATCGCTGCGGGCGCCTTCCATGTTTCCAAGCCTTCGGATCTGATCCCCGAGCTTCAAGGCCGATTCCCGATCCGTGTGGAGCTGACCAGCCTAAGCCTTGAAGATTTTGTCAGCATTCTGAAAGAGCCTAAAAATGCGCTAACGAAGCAATATTCGGCGCTTCTGCAGACGGAAGGCATCGAGATCGAGTTTTCCGAGGAAGCGATTCGCGAGCTGGCTTCGATTGCCGCAGACGTTAACCGCAATACCGAAAACATTGGCGCACGCAGGCTGCATACGATTTTGGAGAAGCTGCTTGAGGATTTATCCTTCGAAGCGCCGGAATTGTCGCTTGACAAAATGACGATTACACCGGAATATGTGAGGGAAAAGCTTGTAACCATTGCGCAAAATCGAGATTTGAGTCAATATATATTGTAGTTGTGAAGAGTTTTGGGAGGCATTGGAATGACTTTACTTACGAAGACAAGGACGCTGAACCGGCTTCTGCAGCGTGCAGCCGGGAAAGCGCTCAGTTTCAGGGAAATGGCGGAAGTGCTGTGCACGACCATCCAAACGAATGTTTTCGTCGTCAGCCGGAAAGGGAAGGTGCTCGGAAGCGCCGCGGTAGATATATACGACCATGATTTCATTCGTTCGCTATCCGCAGAGGAGCTGCGGTTCCCTCATGAAAGCAACGCACGGTTTCTTGATATGCAGGAATCGGTTACGAACGTCGTTCCCGATCCCGGCGTCTATGAAACGTTTTCGAAGCTGGGAGACCAGGAAATTATGACAGTCGTACCTATTATCGGCGGAGGAGACCGTCTGGGGACATTGGTGCTGACACGTATTTCGGGCTCTTTTGACGATGACGATCTCGTATTGGCCGAGTATGGCTCCACAATCGTAGGCATGGAAATTTTGCGCGAACGCGCCGATGAGATTGAGCAGGAGGTTCGCAGCCGTGCCGTTGTTGCCGTGGCAATCGGTTCCCTTTCGTTCAGCGAACTGGAAGCGGTCGAGCATATTTTTGAAGAGCTTGACGGGAAGGAAGGTCTGTTGGTCGCTTCGAAAATTGCCGATCGCGTTGGCATCACTCGTTCCGTGATCGTAAACGCCCTCCGCAAGCTGGAAAGCGCGGGCGTTATCGAGACGAGATCGTTAGGGATGAAAGGCACGTATATTAAAATTTTAAATCATCAGCTGCTGCAAGAGCTGGACAAAATGAAAAATTGAGATTTTGTTAACAATGAGAAAAAAGCCCTATCTTTGTACAAAGATAGGGCTTTTTTCTCATTGTAATAAATTAGGGAATTGTTGAATATTATCATGTGGCAAAAATCGACACATCTATCTCATTTTTTTAATTTATGTGTCGAACGAAGAAGGAATAAGGAAAATTCTGTTGAATACGTAAAGTAGACTTACATACGAAAGTGGTGAAAAAAGACGTGAATTTGTTGAATGGCGCAGCTTTCGGAAGACTCGAAAGTGCTGTGTATGCTGCGGAAATGCGGCAGCGCGTCATATCGAACAACGTGGCCAATGCCGATACGCCGCATTTCAAGCGATCCGAGGTTTTATTTGAAGAACTGCTGGAGCAAGCGGCAGGGGGTCTGCAGCCTCAGCATTTGTCCGGCAAGCGGACGGATGAAAAACATAGGGCTATCGGGATCAGTTCCGCTAACCTTCCATTCCCCAAAGTGAAGACCGATAAAACAACCGCGATGAACAACAATGAGAATAATGTCGATATCGATCGCGAGATGTCTTTATTGGCCAAAAATCAATTAAGCTATAACCTCTATGTTCAGCAGATTAACCACGAAGTAAGAATGATGCGCACAGCTATAGAAGGGAGAGCATAATTTGTGAAGCTGTCAACAGGATTCGATATTAGTGCTTCCGCCTTAACAGCGCAGCGGTTTCGCATGGATGTCATTTCGTCGAATATCGCAAATGCAGAAACGACAAGGGGCAGCTTCGTTAACGGCCAGTTTCAGCCTTACAAGCGGAAAATGGTCGTGGTAGAGCCGATGCAGCCATCCTTTTCCAGCATTCTTGCCGGACAGATAAACGGAGGCTCGGCTGCGCAAGGCGTCAAAGTGACTGCCATCAAAGAGGATCAGTCTCCGAATAAGCTCGTTTATAACCCGACTCATCCCGATGCGGATGCGAACGGATATGTGAACATGCCGAACGTCGACGTTACGAAGGAAATGGTTGATATGATCGCGGCATCACGCTCATATGAGGCTAACGTCACGGCATTGAACGCCACGAAGGCGATGTTCGTAAAAGCGCTTGAGATCGGCAAATAAAGCGATCATTTTGTAATGAAATGGAGGGAGCTTGATGATTCAGTCGTTGTCGCTCGGTCAAGTCGGCCCGGCAAAATTATCGGAGGCTAAGCCGTTACAGCAAGCTACGGCAGCTGAGCTTACACAGTCGTTCGGGCAATACCTGCAAACCGCAATCGATAATGTGAGCGCTCAGGAACAAAACGTACATACCATGAACGATAAATATTTGCTTGGGCAAGCAGACGTGACGAAGGTATTAATTGCATCCGAGCAGGCTCAGCTCAGCTTGCAGCTTACGTCTCAGGTGCGAAATAAAGTGATAGAGGCCTATCAGGAAATCATGCGGACGCAAATCTGATCTTACATTTGACCTGGCATGGAATGGAATTGGGTGAGGTGACGACGTGAACGAAAGAATCGCCCAATATAGAGGAAGGCTCGCTCAGTTCTGGGGCCAAATGGGCAGAAAACAAAAAATATGGCTGGGGGCGTCGCTTGCGGGGTTATTGTTAACGGTCATACTGTTAACGATCGTGTTCACCAGAACGGAGTATGAAATCGCATTTCAAAATCTCGATACGACTGACGCCGCGGCCATCATGAATTATTTGGACGGCAGCGGAATACCTTACGAGCTCAGCAACAACGGAAAAAGCATCTCGGTGCCGAGCACAGTGGCTGCACGGATTAAAGTGGACGTAGGCTCGCAAGGCCTTGTACAGAACGGCTCCATCGGTTTTGAGGCATTCAATGCAAGCTCATCGCAATTCGGAGTGACGGAAAACGAATTTAATGTCAAATACTTGAACGCGTTGAACGGGGAAGTCCAACAGCTGTTGAATGCGATGCAGGGCGTAGAAAGCTCGAAGGTGCTTATCAATTTGCCCGAGGAAAGCGTGTTTCTGTCGCCTGAAGATGAAGAAACGGCGTCCGCTTCGATCATGATGCAATTCGCAGCCGGCTACCGGCCTAGTCAGAAGGAAATCGACGGTTATTATAATTTGGTCAAAACGGCAGTACCTAAGCTGGCGGTGCAGGACATCACCATTTCCAGCCCGCAGGGCGAACTTACATATTCCGAAGCGGGAGGGGTCGTCGCAGGCAATACGGATGCTGCGGAATCCCACTTCCAAATTCAGCGAAAGTACGAAGCGGAGCTGAAAAAAAATATTCAGCAGTTTCTCGGTCCGATCGTCGGTCCCGAAAATTTGGTCATCCAGGTTTCCAGCAGCATGAACTTCGATTCAAAGAAGACCGAGGAAAGCCTGGTACGCCCGCTCGAAAATAACAACAATAACGGAATCGTTATTAGTGAAGAAATTAATAACAGCTCCTCCACCGGCAGCAGCGGTCAAGCTGGCGGCGTGGCGGGAACCGGCGAAACCGACATTCCCGGCTATGAAGCTTCGAATGCGGGTGAGAGCACATCCGAGACGAGCTCGCAAATCCGGAATTATGAAGTCGACCGGATCAACAACAGTATCATATCCGGACCGTTCGTATTAAAAGACCTTAATATTAATATCGGCATCGAGCAATCGCAGCTGAATGCTGAAGGCAGCAGAGAAGCGATAATGACCTATTTGACCGCGCTGGTAAGAGCGCAATTGGCCGATTCCGGTCAGGATGTCAATGACGATGAGCTTATGGCCAAAAAAGTTGCGATCATCGCAAGAAGCTTTTCGGGCAGCGATTCCGAAAGCGATAATGCGGTTCTTACGATGCCTTGGATCGTCGGATTGGGCGTTGCGGCGCTCACGGTAATCGGCGGTCTCGTCTTCATGCTCGCACGCAGACGCAAGAAAGCCATGGAAGAAGAAGAGCTCGAAGCGGAAGAGGCACCTGCAAAAGTCGAATATCCGACGCTCGATCTGGACAGCGTGAGCAATGAAAGCCAGGCGCGCAAAAACCTGGAAATGCTCGCAAAACGCAAGCCGGATGAGTTTGTCAATCTGCTTCGCACATGGCTTGTTGACGAATAGGAGTGGTTCAAATGTCAAAAATGATGCAAGGTTTAACCGGACGACAAAAAGCTGCCATTTTGCTCATTACACTTGGACCGGACGTATCCTCGCAAATTTTCAGGCATTTGCGCGAAGAGGAAATCGAGCAGCTTACTTTGGAAATCGCCAATGTCCGTAAGGTGGACAGCCTGGACCGGGAAATGATCCTCAGCGAGTTTCATCAAATTTGCATGGCCCAGGAATATATTACGCAAGGCGGCATCACCTATGCCAAGGACATATTGGAGAAAGCGCTCGGTGAGCAAAAGGCGCTCGAGGTCATTAACCGGCTGACGGCAACGCTTCAGGTAAGGCCGTTCGATTTTGCAAGAAAAGCGGAACCGGCGCAAATTTTAAACTTTATCCAAAATGAAAATTCCCAAACGATCGCCCTTGTACTCTCGTATCTACAATCCGAGCAAGCTTCACACATTCTGTCCTCGCTTCCGCAAGAGAAGCAAGCGGACGTAGCCAGAAGAATTGCGCTGATGGACAGCACGTCTCCGGAAGTCATCTCGCAAGTGGAGCGGGTGCTGGAGCAGAAGCTGTCGGCAACGGTAACTCAGGATTATACGAACGCCGGAGGCATCGATTCGATCGTACAGATTTTGAACGGCGTCGACAGAGGGACGGAACGTACGATTTTGGACTCGCTCGAAATTCAAGACCCGGAGCTTGCGGAAGAGATCAAAAAACGGATGTTCGTCTTCGAGGATATCGTCAATATCGACAATCGTTCCATTCAACGAATTATCCGCGATATCGAGAATGCCGATCTTCAGCTTGCGCTCAAGGTCGCGAGCGAAGAGGTCAGGGAAGCGATCTTCCGCAATATGTCCAAGCGGATGGCGGAAACGTTCAAGGAAGAAATGGAATTTATGGGACCCGTTCGCCTTCGCGATGTAGAAGAAGCGCAAACCCGTATCGTGGCTACGATTCGAAGGCTGGAGGAAGCCGGCGAAATCATTATAGCCCGCGGCGGAGGAGACGATATCATTGTCTAATTTGATCAAATCCTCAAGCGTCGTGTCGCTTGAACAGCTGAAACAGCTTCATTGGCTGAACCACCGAGGCGTACAAACGCTGGACCATGCGGAAGAAACGGCCATCAAAGAGAGCGTTCCTGATGAAGAGACGATCTCCTTGCGGGAACAAATCATTAACGACGCCCAGTCGTTCGCGGAGGAGCGTCTGCGCGAAGCCGCCGAAGCCAGCGAGAAGCTGCTAAATGAAACGGAACAGCAAATGGAAGCGTGGTGGCTGCAGAGGCGTGCCGAAGACGAGGCCGCAGCACTAGCTTCGAAGCAAGCCGGCTATGAGCTCGGATATGCCGAAGGAGTCGCTAAAGCGGAACGAGATCTGCAAAGCAGCTGGGAACGGAAGCTTGCAGAGGCTTCCGCCGTCCTGAAGTCCGCTTACCAAATGAGAGAACAAATCATTCAGGAAGCCGAACCCTTCCTGGTCGAGCTAAGCTGCGCCATCGGCGAGAAAATAATAGGCCGTCAGCTGACGCTTGCACCTGAAATTGCGATTGAACTCATCCGTAAATCATTATCGAGACGAAGAGAGCAGGGTGTCATTACGCTGTGCGTCTCGCCGGGGCAGCTGGCCTTTGTGCAAGCGGCCAGGGAAGAGCTGCTGCTGACGATTGATTCGCAAGCCGAGCTGCAAATTTTACCGGATTCGACGGTGAAGGACAGCGGATGCGTCATCCGGTCCTCCTTCGGGAGCATCGATGCCCGCATTGATACGCAATTAGCGGAAATAAAACGCGAGCTGCTTCATCTTGCCCACCATACCGGCGATGAACGGAGTATTCACGATGAAGCTGAATAATCTGGACGTGTTGAAATATATCGAGCATTTGCAGCCGCTGGATCCCGTAAGAGTAAACGGGAAGGTAACGCAGGTAATCGGTCTTACCGTCGAATCGGAAGGTCCTGACTCCAGCATCGGAGACGTCTGTTTCATTTATCCTTCGAAGGGCGCGAAGCCGATTAAGGCGGAGGTTGTAGGCTTCCGCGATAACAAGGTTATTCTGATGCCGCTCGGCGATCTGCACGCGATAAGCCCCGGCTGTGATGTGGTAGGCACGGGCAAGCCGCTCTCGGTGCAGGTTGGCTCCGAGCTTCTCGGCAAAGTGCTGGACGGCCTCGGCAATCCGCTTGACGGCTCTTTTTTGCCGCGGAGAATGCCGCACTATTCGACCCACAACGAACCAAGCAATCCGCTGATGAGGCCGAGAGTCGTTGAGCCGCTCGGCATTGGCGTGCGTGCAATCGACGGCTTGCTCACGGTCGGACGCGGACAGCGCGTCGGCATCTTTGCAGGGTCGGGCGTAGGGAAGAGTACGCTGCTTGGCATGATTGCCCGAAATACGTCGGCCGACGTCAATGTCATTGCGCTGATCGGCGAGCGCGGCAGGGAAGTGCTCGAGTTTATGGAAAAGGATCTCGGTCCGGAAGGGCTGGCCCGTTCGGTCGTCATCGTAGCCACCTCCGACCAGCCTGCTCTGATCAGAATGAAAGGCGCATTGATCGCGACCTCCATCGCCGAATATTTCCGGGACCGCGGCCTGAACGTCATGCTGATGATGGATTCCGTCACCCGTTATGCGATGGCTTTGCGCGAGGTCGGACTTGCGATCGGCGAGCCGCCCGCTACGCGCGGCTATACGCCTTCGGTGTTCGCTGCGCTGCCGAAGCTGCTCGAGCGTGCGGGAACCGGTCCAAAGGGTTCAATTACCGCATTCTATACCGTTCTGGTCGACGGCGACGATATGAACGAACCGATCGCCGATGCCGTTCGCGGCATCCTGGACGGTCATATTGTATTAAGCAGACATCTTGCCCATAAGGGGCATTTTCCGGCTATCGACGTACTTTCCTCTGTCAGCCGCGTCATGAAAGAAATCGTGACGGAGCAGCAGCAGGATGCCGCCAATGAATTGAAAAAATTATTAGCTATCTATAAGGATTCGGAAGACCTGATCAATATTGGGGCGTACCAGCGGGGATCAAATAAAGAAATTGATGATGCGCTGGAATTCATCGATACGATTTATGCTTTCACACGGCAAAAAACGAATGAAAAAGTCAGTCTGGAAGAAGCGCAGCAGCATTTGATTACCCATTTCTACAGGAGTTGAAGCTTGGAATGGCATCGTTTCGGTATTCTTTTCAAAAGGTTGTTGATCTCAAGGCAAGCGAGAAAATGCAGGCGGAATGGATTCTGTCAACGGCGATCGGTGCTCTGGCCGCCGAGGAGCTGACGCTTGAACAGCTGAGCTCGGAGCGGGAGGACTGGGAAAAGAAGCTTCACGAGGCTTCCCGGTCATCGGTTTCCCTGTACGAGCTTCAGACGATTCAGCATTATTTGGACCATTTGCTTTCCTGCATCGCAAGCAAGACGACGGATGTTGTCCATGCCCGGAAAACGGTTGATCAAAGCCGGATGAAGCTGGCGGACAAAATGAAGGACGAGAAGGTATGGCTGAAAGCCAAAGAGCATGCCCGCGAAAAATTCGAATACGCCATGCAGTTGAAGGACCAAAACGAGCTGGATGAGCTGGCTGGCGTCCGGTTCACGTTATCGACTACATAATGAGTTGTGCAATGCCGGCAACGGGGAGTGAATTAAATTGGCTGGACCAGAAGCAGAGAAGCAAGGCTACAGTGCGTTGGAACGAATGATGTTCCTGATGACGCCGGTTTTATTTGCGGTTGTGCTGCTGGGTGTCCTATATACCCTATTTAACAATGATTTCCGCAATAAAATGCTGGAAGCGGGGCAATCGGTCCCTTTTTTGAAAGATGTGCTGCCGGAGCCCGATGCCGCAGGGGGCAATTTGGACGACGAAGCGCTTCGAAATGCCAACATGTCGGCCAAGCTTGCGGATTTGCAGGTACAGCTGTCCGCCATCGAAACGGAGCTGGCAGAGGCAAACCAAAAGAAGACCGAGCTTGAACAGCAGGTTGCAAATTTGAAACAGGATAATTCTTCATTAAAAACGCTAACCGAGGAGCAGCTGCTGGAGGATGAGCAGTATGAGGCGAAAATTCAAGAGCTCTCGTCCATGTTTTCCAAAATAACGCCTAGCAAAGCCGCACCTATTCTTCAGAGCATGACGATGGAGGAGATGGTACTTGTTTTTGCGAACATGCGGGCGGACGACCGCGTAAGGATTATGGAAAAGATGAATCCTCAGACCGCTGCCGATGCGGCGATGATGCTGAAGGACAACGTAACGGCCAAGGACATGCAAATTGCTGCGCTCCAATCGCGCCTGGAATCGCAAAAGTCGCCGGATACGAAGCAGGCTTCCTCCGTACTGGACCAGGAGCAGCTTGGTGCGACATTTGCGGCTATGGACGCACAAAGCGCCGCCGAGCTTTTGATCAAGATGGTGGACGTCAGTCCGAGCAAAGTGCTGCGCATTCTGAATGCGGTGGATGACACGGCCCGTTCTGCCATCCTCGCCGAAATGTCGGGCATTAACGAAACGACGACGGCCCAATTAATGGCCAAGCTGATGAGCGGAAGCTAGCATCTTCGCCATCCTTCTGAAAACAGCAATAGAAGGGAGGTGAACAAAATGGAAATGACGATACCACAAATGCAGGTAACGGCAACGCAAACCCAACCGCCAGGTTCGCTGCAAGGTACAAAGGGAGCCGGAAACGGCGCTTTTCAGCAAACCCTGGTACAGCAGATCAATCGGGGCTCGGCCGAGACGGCTGTAGATGCCCGGCCGGCGCCGTTGATGGCACTTACGTCTAACGGAACGGCCGCGGAAGGCACTTCGCCGGAGCGAACGCTTTCCGATCTGATTTCCATTATTGACGAGTTGATTGATCGGCTCGAAGCACCGGCTGCTGAGGGTGAACAAGCGGAAGAAGAATCGGGTCCGGATATCGAACGGCTTGAGGATGCATTGGCGCAATTGACCGCCTTGCTGGCTTTTCTTGGTGCGCCGCTGCAGCAGGCCAATCCTGCTGCCGGATCGGCATCTGGCGCCGAATCCGGCCCATCGGAGCTGCAAGCCGGTGGAGCGGCAGGAGTAAAAAGCGATCTGCAGCATTCGCTATTGCGGCTGCAGGCTCTCCTTCAACAAGGCGTCGTGAAGCTCGTGCAGTCGCAAGATCCGGTCGAACTTGCGGGACGGCAGCTTCAGGCTTTGACGGCGATTTTGGAAAGCGCGCCGGCCGATGCCGGATCGCTGATGCCGAAACCTGCAGCTTCCTCCCGGCAGTTGTTCGCTGCTCCTCATTCGCAAGCGGGGGCGGGGACGCTGCTTCAACGCCTGTCCCAGCAAGCGGTTCATCCGGCTTATATTACTGCAGCCGCTGAGCAACGAGTCGATATGACCGAAGTAACGGTGACCGTCCCGGCTGAACCTGCTGCAGCTCCATCGTCTCAGACTATGGGACAAAACGCGGAGATTTTCCGCTTGCTGCCGCAGCCACCGACGGTTGCCGCTCCGGTAACGACGTCATTTGTGGCGGCCGATCAGTTTGCCCAAACGATGTCCGGATTGATAATCCGGAAATTTGATATGACAACCGTAAACGGCGTATCTGAAGCGAAGCTGATGCTGTTCCCGGAGCATTTGGGGCAGGTTGACGTACGAATTACGATGCAGAACGGTGTTCTGACGGCCATTTTCCAAACCGATACGGCTTTGGCCAAAGACATGCTTGACAATCAAATGACGCATTTAAGAGCAGCGCTTCAAGCTCAAGGGTTGCATGTGGATAAGCTTGAGGTTTCCCAGGGGCAATCGGCCTCCTACTTGTTCGGGCAGCAGTCGGGACAGGGGAGCAAGCAGCAGCATTCGTCTCAGCGGCAATCGTTTCAAGGAGAGTCCGCAGCTGTCGACTCCCGGTTTGAAGCCGAAATGATCGAGCAGGCGGCGGAGCAGGGGCTCGGATACGGAAGGACGGTCAACATAAAAGCCTAGATTTACATAGCTGCGCTTTGCAGGATAGGAGGTGACCTTTAATGTCAGACAGCATTTCCACCCGCTCGGTATGGCCTAATTACAGCACGTCCAACGTGCAGGCTGCAGCAAAGAAGTCCGGCACGGATACGCTCGGAAAAGACCAGTTTCTCAGCATACTGGTTACCCAGCTGCGCAATCAGGATCCGATGCAGCCGCTACAGGACAAGGAGTTTATCGCTCAAATGGCCCAATTCACATCTGTGGAGCAGCTGATGAATATGTCATCGGAGCTATCCTTGCTGAGGCAGAATATCGGCTCCGCTTCCAGCTTAATCGGAAAAACGGTCGAATGGAACGAATATGACGATGCCGGCGAGGTTGTAACATTAAACGGGGTGGTCGATTCCATCCTGTCCAAGGACGGGGTTTTGTATGCTTCGGTTGACGGCAAGGAAGTCGCATTAGATTACATCCTATCGATTGCGGCTGCCGGCGATACGACTGACGAGCCGGAATAGTCGGCGAAGGTGTAATTATAAGGCTGTATTTGTCTAGGTGACCTTTAGCCGCGGATCGATTGAGGCGGTTTATCATTATTAAATCCAGCGGGAGGAATTACGAAAAATGCTTAGATCGATGTATTCAGGCGTTTCCGGTATGCGTGGTTTTCAAACAAAGCTTGACGTAATCGGCAACAATATTGCGAATGTCAATACGGTCGGCTTCAAAGCCGGGCGCGTCATGTTCAAAGATATTCTCAGTCAGACCGTTGCCGGCGTTACGGCGCCCGAGGACGGCGTTCGCGGAGGCATTAACGCCAAGCAAATCGGCCTTGGCGTTTCGATCGGTTCAATCGATACGGTACATACGGCGGGAAGCGCCATGACGACGAATCAAGCAACGGATCTGCGAATCGACGGTGACGGCTTCTTCGTCGTCAGGGCGAACGAAGACTCCGAGATGCTGCTGACGAGAGCCGGAAACTTTACGCTTGATGCGAACAGGCAGCTGGTGACGAGTGACGGTTATTTTGTACTGACCTCTGAGGGGGATACGATTACGCTTGACGAAGCGGTCACGGCGTTCTCCATCGGGCAGGACGGTACGATTATGGGCGTTACGCCCGACGGAACTGAAGAAATCGCCCAGCTCGGCGTTGCAAAAGTCGTAAATCCGAGCGGTCTTGAGAAGCTGGGCGGAAATTTGTACCGCGTAACGGCAAACGCCAATCCCGATGCTTCGATTGAGGATTTCCTTACCTTTGCAGGAGACCCCGAGTTTGGAACCGGAGCGATTATTTCCGGGCAGCTCGAAATGTCGAATGTCGATTTAACGGCAGAATTTACGGAAATGATCGTCGCTCAGCGCGGTTTCCAGGCCAACTCGCGTATTATAACGACTTCCGACGAAATTTTGCAGGAAGTAGTCAACTTAAAACGATAGGGTAGCGATAACCGCACGGGAAGCTTGAAGCTTTCTGCGGGTGCGAGGGGGTAGCCGATGATTACCGTAACGCGTTTAAACGGGACAAAAGTAACCATAAACGCTCTTTTAATAGAAGTGATTGAAGAATCTGCGGATACCGTTATCACGCTTACGACCGGCAAAAAGCTGGTTGTAAAGGAGAAAACCGCGGAGCTGCTGCAGTTGAACATGCAGTTTCTCCGCACGATCGGCCTCATAGCGGCAGCCCAAAAGAGTGAGCAAACGGAGGGGCCTTCGGTATGAAAAAGATGATTCCTTGGCTGATTACCATTTTGTTAGCCATAACCTTAATTGCAATCGTATCGATTATTTTGTTTAAATCGTTTTTTACAGATCCGAAGGAGCAGGCGACCGAGACGGAAACAATCGAGATTGAAGCCTTGTCAGCGGATGAACGCGTCGAAGTCACTTCGGAATTAAAGGACTTCCGCAGAAATCTTAAAGACCAGGATTATATCGTTATGCTCAGCTTCGCATTCCAGCTTGACAGCAAGAAAGCCAAGGAAGATTTTGATAAAATTTTGGAAATTGAAGTCAGGCCGATTATAAACCGGACATTAGCCGACATGACGGTCAGCGAGCTAAAAGGCTCCCAGGGCGAAGACGCTCTCGAATCGAAGCTGCTGAATCAACTGACACCGGTCATTTCGAAAGGAAAGCTGATTAAGGTGGAAATCACGAACTTTATCATTTCCGACATTTAACGGATGACGCCGACATTCCTCGAAGGAGGTGAGATATTTGGTTGATGTATTATCGCAAAATGAAATTGATGCGCTTCTTGCCGCTTTATCCTCCGGGGAAATGGATGCCGAGGAATTAAAGAAGGAAGAGACGACACGCAAAGTCAGCGTATATGATTTTAAGCGCGCCGTTCGTTTTTCGAAGGATCATATTAGAAGCTTGACCCGCATACACGAAAACTTCGCGCGATACTTAACAACCTATTTCTCAGCGCAGCTCCGCACATTTGTTCAGATTAATGTCGTGCAGGTCGAACAGCTGCCCTATGACGAGTTTATTCGATCGATTCCGAAGATGACGATTTTGAACATTTTTGAAGCGGAACCGCTGGAAGGCCGGATGGTCCTTGAGGTTCATCCGAACGTAGCCTATGCGATGCTTGACCGGATGCTTGGCGGACAGGGCACGGCTCCGTCCAAAATAAACAATTTAACCGAAATTGAAACGATCGTCATGGAACGGATATTCAGCCGGACATTCGAGAGCCTTCAGGAGGCGTGGAAAACCGTCATCGACATTTCTCCGAGGCTGGAGGCGCTCGAGACGAACCCGCAATTCATGCAGATCGTTTCCCCGAACGAAACGATCGCGCTCATCTCCTTCAGCACGAAGATCGGCGATACGACGGGGATGATCAATTTATGTATCCCGCACGTCGTCATTGAGCCGGTTATGTCCAGACTGTCCGTGCATCATTGGTTTGTTTCGCAGAAAAAAGCCCGGGCTCCCGAAGAAGTGGAAATATTGGAACAGCGAGTACATAAAGCGAAGCTGCCGATTGTAGCGGAGCTAGGGGAATCGACGATTACGATTCAAGAGTTTCTCGGACTGAATGCCGGAGACGTAATCTCCTTAAATAAAAAAGTAGACGAAGGCTTGAAGATTAAAGTAGGCGACAAGCTCAAATTTCTTGGCAGCCCCGGATCGGTGAAGGACCGGCTGGCTGTGCAGGTGGACGAGGTAATCAGCGAAGGAGTGGAAGAAGATCATGACGGGTAAGGACTATTTGTCACAAGAGGAAATCGATGCATTGCTTCGACAATCCGCCAATGAGCCCGAGCCTGCCCCATCGGCCCCAAACGAAGCGCGGCTTTCCGATTTCCTGTCTTCCTTGGAGCAGGATGCGCTCGGGGAAATCGGCAATATTACATTTGGCAGTGCCGCGACCGCCCTTTCCACCTTGCTTGGTAAGAAAGTGGATATTACGACGCCTCAAGTGACGCTGGTCAGAAAGGAAGAGCTGGCGGATATTTTCCCCAAGCCTCATGTAGCGGTCAGCGTTCAATACGTCGACGGGTTTCAAGGCATTAATTCCTTGGTCATCAAGACGAAGGATGCGCAAATCATTGCGGATCTTATGTTAGGCGGCGACGGCGAAATTACGCTGGAGGAGCTGAACGAAATCCATATCAGCGCGGTACAGGAAGCGATGAACCAGATGATGGGCTCGTCTGCGACTTCGATGTCGACGATATTCAACCGCTTCGTAAACATTTCTCCGCCTGGAATCGATATTTTGAACGTCAATAGCGGAGACGGCATGGATCATTTGCCTCCTGTCGATATGTTTATCAAAATTTCGTTCCGGTTAACGATAGGGGATTTAATCGATTCAACGATTATGCAGCTGCTGCCGATCTCGTTTGCGAAGCAAATGGTCGATATTTTGATGGGTACCGTCGAGGAAATACCCGAAACGCCAAGTATGCAGGCTTCGGCTCTTACACCGCCGCCTGTTCAAGCAGCTCCGCAGACGCCGATGCAGCAACCGCCGATACAGCAATCGGCTGCGGCGGCTCAAACGAACGTTGCGCCGCCTTTAATGGGTCTATATACCCAGACGATGCAGGACGCTCCTCCGATGGGCTACCAAATGCCGCAAATGGGCTATCAGCCGCCTCCGCCGGCAGGATACGACTATTCGATGCAGCCGCCGGGGCCGCATACGTACGGTCAAGCCGCCAATCGCAATGTGAACGTTCAGGCAGTCCAGTTTGCCAATTTCGGAAATGCTCCGTACATGCAGTCCGATGAGACAAACCTCAATTTACTTCTCGACATACCGCTTAAGGTCACGGTAGAATTAGGAAGGACCCAGAAGCAAATTAAGGATATTCTGGAGCTGTCGCAAGGCTCCATTATCGAGCTGGACAAGCTTGCCGGCGAGCCGGTGGACATCCTGGTCAACAACAAGCTGATCGCCAAAGGCGAGGTCGTTGTTATCGATGAAAACTTCGGCGTCCGGGTTACGGATATCGTGAGCCAATGGGACCGGATTCAAAAATTACAATAGTATTCTAGGAGGATAAAGAAGATGGCAAACCGCATTCTTATCGTAGACGACGCAGCTTTTATGCGAATGATGATTCGCGACATTTTAACGAAGAACGGCTACGAGGTCGTCGGTGAAGCCCAAGATGGCGCCCAGGCCGTTGAAAAGTACAAGGAATTGAAGCCGGATTTGACGACAATGGACATTACGATGCCCGAGATGGATGGGATTTCCGCGCTCAAAGAAATCAAGAAGCTCGACAGCAATGCGAAGGTCATCATGTGTTCGGCAATGGGCCAGCAGGCGATGGTCATCGATGCGATCCAAGCAGGCGCCAAAGATTTTATCGTGAAACCGTTCCAGGCCGATCGCGTTATCGAAGCGATAAAGAAAACGCTGGGATAAGGCATAACGTTATGTTTAATATATTTTCGCGCATTTCAACGGTGTCTGCTCTTGGAATGGCGATAGGGCCGGGCTTTGCTGCTGCCGCCCCTTCAGGCGGCAGCAGCGAGACGAATGACGGTCAAATGGTTTTTACCGGATCGCAAAATGCAGCAGGCAGTCTGGTGTGGGTCATTATCTCGCTTGCCATTGTTATCACATTAATTATTTGCGTCATTAAATGGTTATCGGCCCGCAACCGGACATGGGGAGCAAACCGGTCGCTGCGATCGCTCGGCGGTATTGCTCTGGGGCAAAACCAATCGCTGCAGGTGATCGAAATTGCGGGGAAAGTATACATAGTCGGGGTAGGCGACAGCATTACGCTAATCGACAAGCTGCCCGAAGGGGAAGAAGCGCTTGCCGTCATCGCCGCTCTGGAGAGGAAGGCCGAAGCCGCCGCGTGGCCGCAGCAATTTATAACAGAGCTGGCCGGCAGGCTGATGAAGCGGAAAGAAAACAATGAAGCTGAGCCTACGGGCGACGGATGGAATCAAAGCACAACCTTTCAGCACATGCTTCAGAGCAAGCTCAGCCGCCAGGCTGACCGCAAACAGCAATTGGAGTCTTTGCTGCAAGAATCAAAATCAGACGAACGGTTGATGGATGATGAAAAATAAGTGGTGGATATCCGTCATTGTTCTTCAGCTGCTTGCGATGTTTTTTCAAAATCAAGCATTTGCGGAGCCTTTGCCGGACGTATCCATAAACATTGGCGATGGCGACGGCGCAGCGTCCGGCACTAGCGCGCTTTCGATCCTGTTGCTAATTACCGTACTAAGTGTAGCACCGGCGATCCTCGTGTTAATGACCAGCTTTACGCGGATCGTCATTGTGCTGGGCTTCGTGAGGACGTCGCTGGGCACGCAGCAAATGCCGCCGAATCAGGTGCTTATCGGACTTGCAATGTTTCTGACTTTTTTTATTATGGCACCGACGTTCTCGCAGGTTAACGAAGTTGCCCTGCAGCCGTATTTAAAGGGCGAAATTTCGCAAACCGTGGCGTTCGAGCAGGCTGCCGTCCCGATGAAGAAATTTATGTTTTCCCAGACGAGGGAAAAAGATTTGCTGCTGTTTATGAACTATACGAAAACCGAGAAGCCTGAAAACTACGAGGATATTCCCTTGACGGTATTGATTCCCGCTTTTGCCATCAGCGAGCTGAAGACGGCATTCCAAATGGGATTCATGATCTTTATACCGTTTCTGGTCATCGATATGATCGTAGCCAGCACCTTAATGGCGATGGGGATGATGATGCTGCCCCCCGTCATGATATCGCTGCCGTTCAAGCTATTATTGTTTGTGCTAGTCGACGGCTGGTATTTGATCGTCAAATCATTACTGCTAAGCTTCAACACGTGAAGACTGCCGGGAGGAGAGGAACATGAGTACGGACTTCATCATCGGGCTTGCCGGGGAGGCCGTCTTCGTAGTTTTGAAAGCCAGCGCGCCGATGCTTGCTCTTGCGTTGATCGTCGGTTTGATCGTCAGTATCTTTCAAGCGACAACACAAATTCAAGAGCAGACCTTAGCCTTTGTTCCCAAAATCGTAGCGGTATTCGTCTCTATCATTATTTTTGGTCCGTGGATTCTAAATACGATTATCGATTTCACTTACAATCTGCTGAATAATCTTCATCAATACATCGGTTAGGTTGTGATGGAATGAATGCGATCGTACAGGGGTTTCCTATTTTTTTGCTGATTTTTTGTCGAATAACTGCATTTTTCGTCGTCGCTCCTGTCTTTTCTTCGCGAGGCGTGCCGAATACATTCAAAATCGGACTCGGATTTTTTATTTCATTAATTGTGTTTCTTACATACGGAATTAAGCAAACGATCGTGCCGGATGCCGGATATATACTCGTGCTGCTGCGTGAGCTGCTCGTCGGGGTGCTGATGGGTTATGCGGTCTACCTCTTTTTTACGGTCGTTCAAACCGCCGGAGCGTTCATGGATCTGCAGGTCGGCTTCGCGATGGCGAACATCGTCGATCCTCATACGGGAACCTCGGCGCCGCTGCTGGGAAATTTCAAGTACATGCTTCTGATCGTCGTTTTTCTGATGATGAACGGTCATCATTATATGCTGAAAGGCTTAATGGACAGCTATGAATGGATGCCATTGTCGAATGAATTGTTCAGCAGGCTTATGAGCGGTAGCGTAACCGATTATTTAACGAGACTTGTCGGGAATACCTTTCTCCTGTCCGTTCAGATTGCCGCACCGCTCGTCGTTGCGATGTTTCTTGCGGATGTGGGGCTAGGCTTTCTGACGAAAACGGCTCCGCAATTTAATGTATTCGTTATCGGCATACCGCTTAAACTGCTGATCGGCATTCTGCTGCTGATATTGCTAATGCCGGGTTTGGCGGGCATTTTCGACAAGCTGTTTGCCATCATGTTCGAATCGCTTGAGCAATTATTCGGAATCATTCAAGGGCCGCCTGAAGGATAATGGGAGGATACGATCGTGCGCAAGTACAGCCTGAAGCTGGATCTCCAATTATTCAGTCAGGAGAAGACGGAGCAAGCGACTCCGAAGAAAAAGGCAGAGGCCAGAAAAAAAGGGCAAGTTGCAAGGTCGGCGGACCTTCCCGGTTCTTTCATCATGCTGTTTACGTTTATGAGCTTCATGATGCTTGGCGGCTTTTATAAGCAGCATATTCTGATGCTATTCGGCAATCTGTTCGAGGACTGGCTTTTGATGGATTTGACGGCCGGAAATGTCATGACGCTTTTCAATGATGTGACGACCCAGCTTTTATTGATTTTGATGCCTATCTTTGCGATTGCGTTCGTTATCGGCATACTCGGGAATATCATTCAATTCGGTTTTCTGTTAACGGGCGAACCGCTCAAGATGCAGCTGAACAAGCTGAATCCGATCAATGGCTTCAAGCAGATTTTTTCTGCAAGAACACTCGTCGAATTTTTGAAAAGCGTTTTGAAGCTGCTCATCATCGGTATTTTGGTCTTTATGGCCGTATCCAGGGAATGGGAAACGATTCTCGTGCTTGCAAGCCTGCCCATTCAGGACATCTTCAGCTTCACGGCGGGGCTGACTTTAAAGCTGGGGATCGAGACGGGGGCGGTGCTGACCGTTCTGGCTCTAGCCGATTATTTCTATCAGAGATACGAGCACGGCAAGAGCCTCCGGATGTCCAAGCAGGACATAAAAGACGAATATAAGAAATCGGAAGGCGATCCGCTTATAAAAGGCAAAATCCGCGAACGGCAGCGGAGAATGGCGCTCGCCAGGATGATGCAGGAGGTTCCTAAAGCGGATGTGATCATTACGAACCCGACCCACTTTGCCGTCGCCCTTCAATACGACGCATCGAAAATGGAAGCTCCCAAAATCATCGCCAAAGGCATGGACCATATCGCGCTGAAAATCAGGGAGGTAGCCAAAGAAAGCGGCGTCGCGATGATGGAAAACAAGCCGCTGGCCAGAGCGCTGTACGAGAGAGCGGAAATCGGGGACGTCATTCCGCCGGACCTATTCCAGGCTGTAGCCGAGGTGCTCGCCTATGTCTATAAAATGAAAGACCGCGTAAAGTCTTAAATATGGAACGGGGGGAGGCAGCGCCATGAAGGCAAAAGATTTAATCATCCTGTTTGGCGTCATCGGCATCGTACTTATGATGATCATCCCGATCCCGGTATTATTGCTTGATGTGCTGATCATTCTTAATATTTCGGTTGCGTTAATGATCCTGCTCATTGCCATGAATACTCGGGAAGCGCTCGATTTCTCGATTTTTCCCGCCATTTTGCTGATTACAACTCTATTTCGGCTTGCGCTTAACATTTCAACAACAAGAAATATTTTATCGCATGCGGAAGCTGGAGAGGTTGTTGCCACCTTCGGAAGCTGGGTAGGCGGAGGACAGATCGCAATCGGCTTTATCGTTTTCCTGATACTCGTCGTCGTTCAGTTTATCGTCATCACAAAGGGCTCGGAGCGCGTGGCCGAGGTAGCGGCGAGATTTACGCTCGACGCGATGCCGGGCAAGCAAATGAGCATCGATGCCGATCTTAACGCGGGACTTATCAACGAACAGCAGGCAAAGGAACGCCGCTCCAAAATCGAGCGTGAGGCCGATTTTTACGGAGCGATGGACGGTGCCAGCAAATTTGTAAAAGGTGACGCAATCGCATCGATCATTATTTTGGTCATTAACCTGATCGGCGGATTTATTATCGGGATGACGGTTCACGAGCTTAGCTTTGCCGAATCGCTATCAACGTTCTCGATCCTTACGATCGGGGACGGCCTTGTCAGCCAAATTCCCGCCTTGCTTATTTCTACGGCAGCCGGCCTGATCGTGACGAGAGCGGCATCCGACGGCAATTTGGCCGAGGACGTGACGAATCAGCTGTTCAAATATCCGAAGCTGTTGTTTGTCGCAGCCGGAACAATCGGCTTGCTCGGATTAACGCCGATCGGCATTTTGAGAACCTGGCCTTTCGCCATTATGCTAGCCGCAGGCGGCTGGTTCATGCAGAAGGCGATCGCGAAGCGGCAGGAGCAGGAGGAGATGCTTGTCGAGGAGCAGCAAATCGAGGAGGTGCGCAGCCCCGAAAGCGTCATAAGCCTGCTGCAGGTGGATCCGATCGAATTCGAATTCGGATACGGCCTGATTCCGCTGGCGGATACTCAGCAGGGCGGCGATCTGCTGGACCGGATCATCATGATACGCAGACAATGCGCGCTTGAGCTTGGGCTCGTCGTACCGGTCATACGTATCCGGGATAACATTCAGCTGAAGCCCAATGAATATGTCATCAAAATTAAAGGCAATACGGTCGCCCGCGGCGATTTGCTGCTCAACCACTACCTTGCGATGAGTCCCGGTTTTGAGGACGATTCGGTCATCGGCATCGAAACGACCGAGCCGGCGTTTGGCCTGCCGGCCATTTGGATCGACGAGCAGATGAAGGAGCGTGCCGAGCTTTCGGGTTATACCGTTGTTGATCCGCCGTCCGTCGTAGCGACCCATTTGACCGAAATTATTAAACGTCACGCACATGAGCTGATCGGTCGCCAGGAAGCGAAAATGCTGGTTGAGAACGTCAAGGAATCTTATCCGGCGCTAATCGATGAGCTTATACCTTCCATTCTGACGGTCGGAGACGTTCAAAAGGTGCTGGCGAAGCTGCTAAAGGAAAAGGTGTCCATCAGGGATCTGGTGACGATTTTCGAAGCGCTTGCCGATCACGGCGGCTATACGAAGGATACCGATGTACTGACGGAATACGTGCGCCAATCATTGTCCAGACAAATTACACAAATGTTCTCGCCCGGCGGAGATACGCTTCGCGTCATTACCGTAGGTCCTCAGCTGGAGAAAAAAATTGCCGAATCCGTTCAGCAATCCGAGCAAGGCAGCTACATCGCTTTGGATCCCGTCTCAACTCAGCAAATCTATCAGAAGCTTAACGAGCAAGTGAGCCGGCAAATCCAATCCGGTCAGCAGCCTGTCGTCCTGGCTTCGCCAACGATCCGGATGTACCTGAGGCAAATAGTCGAACGGACGATGCAGGACATTCCCGTCCTTTCTTACAGTGAGCTCGAGCCTAACATTGAAGTTCAAAGCGTCGGGGTGGTGAACTTATGAGAGTCAAACGGTATGTTGTAAATGCTCTGCCGGAAGCCGTTTCCATGATCAAAAACGAGCTGGGCAAAGATGCGGTTATTTTAAATACGAAGGAAATAAAAGTCGGCGGCTTTATGGGGATGTTCCGGAAAAAAAAGATGGAGGTCATCGCCGCCATCGAATCGAACCCGTCTAAACCGGCGGCAAAGCAGCTTCCTCAGCAGCAGCCCCACGCGCCGCGCATGAATGCGGCTATCGAACAGCTTATCCAAGGTGCGCAAATGGCATCTACAGCCGTATTGGAGGCGCCGGAGACGGATAAACAGCCTCCGAAGAAAGAAGCGCTGGAGCGGGAGCAATATATTATTGATGAAATTCGCGACTTGAGGCAAATGATGGTCAGGATGGCGTCCGGCAGCAGCGCGGAAGCCGCAATGACGGAAGCTCTCGGCGACCTGAAACGTCGGCTTGAGGAGCAGGAAATGGATGTTCAGTGGCGGGAGCGTCTCATCCAAACGATTCTGGACAAGCAGATGGAGGGAAAAACCGAGTTTACGCGGGAGCAGGTTTGGGAGCTCGCATCCGAACAGATCGGAATCTGGCTGCAACCGTTCGCTGGCCATGGAATAAGCACTGAGGCCCGTGTCGTCCATTTTGTCGGACCGACAGGCGTCGGCAAAACGACGACGATCGCGAAACTGGCAGCGGAACAAACGATCAAGCAGGGACGCAAGGTCGGTTTTATAACATCGGATACGTACCGGATCGCGGCGGTCGATCAGCTTCGTACCTATGCAAACATTCTAAACGTGCCGCTGGAAGTCGTATTCTCGCCTATGGATTTGCCTAAAGCCTTCGGCCAGCTAACCGGATGCGAGCTGATTTATATGGACACGGCGGGCAGAAATTTCCGGAGCGAGCTTCATGTGTCTGAGGTTAACAGCCTGCTGCAGTCGAACGAGCCGAGCGAAACGGTGCTGGTGCTCAGCATGACGGGGAAGACAAAAGACATGGCGGACGTAGCTGAACATTTCCGCAAATATGGCGTAAGCAAGGTGTTGTTCACCAAGCTGGACGAAACGTCCGTTTACGGCGCAATTTTTAATCTGGTCATGTGTTATGAGCTCTATCCCACTTACTTGGCAAGCGGCCAAACTGTGCCGGACGATATCGATCTTTTCGATATCGATACCTATATCCAGCTTTTGTTAGGGAGTAAGAGCCGATGAACGATCAAGCGGAAGCATTACGCCACCTAATGAAACAAAAGGAGCTGCATGAAGAAGGCCGGACGACGAGGATCGTAACGGTAACGAGCGGCAAAGGCGGGGTCGGGAAATCGAATTTCAGCTTGAATTTTGCGCTGACGCTTCAGAGGATGGGCCAAAAGGTGCTCGTGTTCGATGCCGACATCGGCATGGCGAATATAGATGTGCTGATGGGGATTACGTCCCCCTATAATTTGTATCATTTGCTCAAACAGGAAAGGACGATCTGGGAAATCGTCCAGGAAGGACCGGAGGGGCTTCATTTTATCGCCGGCGGTTCGGGGTTTAAGGATCTGCTTGATCTCAGCTCTGAGCAATTGAACGGCTTCGAGAGGGAAATCGGCAAGCTCCACGGGGTGTACGACATTATCTTGTTTGACACGGGGGCCGGACTGTCTAAAGAAACGGTTAAATTTATAACGGCAGCGCAAGAGACGATCGTGGTCACGACGCCGGAGCCGACTTCGATTACGGACGCCTATGCGCTGATCAAAATGGTCAAAGGAATGAATCACGACGTTCGGTTCAAGCTCATCGTGAACCGGGCTGCCGACCCGCGCGAAGGAAAGCAGACCGCCGATAAGATCAGCCTGGTTGCGGAGAGGTTTTTGCAGTCTAAGCTGCCTTCCTTAGGCATTTTGCCGGATGATCCCTTCGTCTCCAAAGCGGTGAAGCGTCAAATTCCATTTTCGGTTGCTTATCCTGGAAGCGAAGCTTCGGTAGCTCTGGAGAGGATTGCCAAGCAGTTTCTCGATTTGCCGCAAACCCAGCCGCAGACACTCGGCGGCGTTAAAGGTTTTTTAAACAAAATGTTCAGGCTTTCGAGATAATCCTTGGATTTAAGAGGAGGGAGAACGATGGCTCCTTATCGGGTGCTCGTTGTCGATGATTCCCCGTTTATGAGGAAAATCATAAGTGATTTGATCGTGCGGGATCCGATTTTCACAATTGTTGCGACGGCATCTAACGGCCGGGAGGCTGTAGAGGCGGTCAGGGACTGCAAGCCCGATGCGGTTACGATGGACCTGGAAATGCCGCTGATGAACGGCATCGAGGCGCTTCAAATCATTATGAAGGAATGTCCGGCGCCCGTCATCATGCTTTCCGGCATAAGCGAAGACAACACCAGAGAGACGATTAAAGCTTTGCAGTTCGGCGCTTTCGATTTCATCCGTAAGCCGTCCAGCGCTTTATCGAACGATATTTATCAAGTAGGCGAGGTGCTGCTTGAGAAGCTTCGGATCGCCGTCATGACGAAACGATATCAGCCGGTTATCGAAATGAAGGAAACGCTGCCGTTCGAGCCTTCGGCTAGTAAGGCTGTCAGGGACAAACAGTTGATCCTGCCGCCTGCGCCGCCCATACATACGACTTATCACGAAAGAAAAGACGAGCCGATTCAGGAAGCGGACGCAAGAGCGGCAAAGAAGCCGTCGCCAAAGCCGGTAGAGAAGAAGTTCGTGCAAGCTGCCGTGCCTGAAAGACGGGATTTTTCTGTTGCAGGCAAGAAAGGCAGCCTACCCGATTCCTCTTCGTCCTATAAGCATATCGTTGCAATCGGGACCTCAACGGGAGGGCCGCGAGCGCTGCACGAGGTCATTACGTCACTGCCGGCAAATTTTCCTGCTCCCGTTCTGGTTGTCCAGCATATGCCTCCGAAATTTACGAAATCGCTGGCGCAGAGGCTGGATACGTTCAGCGGACTGAAGGTTGTAGAAGCAGAGCATGGCTGCAGGGTTTCCGCCGGCGTCGTATACGTTGCGCCAGGAGGCTATCATATGGAGCTGGCAAAGGATCACTCCGGCTATTCGATCGTGCTGACGGAGGCACCGCCGCGAAATGGCCATCGCCCTTCGGTTGACGTCATGTTTGAGTCGTTAGTCCCGTTTGGCGAATTGCAAAGACATGCGGTCATCATGACCGGAATGGGCAGCGACGGCGCCAAAGGAATGAAGAAGCTTGTGGAATGCGGGGTCGATTCAACGATTGCCGAAGCCGAAGAAACGTGCGTCGTCTACGGCATGCCCCGGTCAGCTGTCGAAGCGGGCTGCGCGCATCAAATCGTTCCTCTGCAGCGCATTGGAGAGCAGCTGATCAAAGCCGTATCGCAATAACAGCAGAGGCAAACGGGCCGTACAAGTTAACAATACTAACAGGAGGTGCTAGGAAATGGATATGAATGCCTATCTGTCGATGTTTATCGACGAATCGAACGATCACCTGCAATCCTTGAATGAAAATTTGCTTCAGCTCGAGAACGAGCCCGAAGATCTTAGTATTGTTCAGTCCATTTTTCGATCCGCCCATACGCTGAAAGGGATGTCTGCGACGATGGGCTTTGAGGATCTGGCGGCGCTCACGCATGAGATGGAAAATGTGCTGGATCTCGTGCGGAACGGCAAGCTCATCATGGACAGCTTTATATTCGATACTCTGTTCAAAGGCTTGGATGCCTTGGAAGCGATGGTTCAGGATATCGTAGGCGGAGGGACGGGGAAAGCCGATGTTACGGCGATCGTTGCTTCCTTGCAGCAAATTTTGAAAAGCGACTATAGCCCGGCGAAGGCCGGTCAAGCCGATACGGCTGAGCCGGCTTCGGCAACAGGAGCTGCAACAGATTCCGGCAGCGTACTGCTTGATGAATTTCAGGCTTCGATTTTGCTCCAATCGATTGAGGCCGGTGTTCAGGCTTACCATATAAAAGTAACCATTCGCGACAGCTGTCTTCTGAAAGCCGTACGCGCTTATATGGTATTTGAGGTGCTGGAGAAAAACGGCGAAGTTATTAAGTCCGATCCGTCCGTTCAGGATATCGAGCAGGACAAATTCGATTTTACGTTCTCCGTGTTCATCATTTCGGGCACCGCCCAAGAGGAGCTCCAAAATCAGATTTTAAACATTTCCGAAATCGAAGATGCCGCCGTAACCGCTTTGGATGAGGAATCGTTGTCCATGCTCAGCGCAGCGCCGGCCGCAGCGGCGGCCGAAGCCATCGAGGCGTCGGCTGCCGCAGTCGAACCGCCGGCCGATAAGCCGACTATTGTACCGGCGAAGGAAGCGGCACCTGCCAGAGCGCAAACGTCTCCGGCGCCGGCGGCGAACGTATCTCGAACAATCCGCGTCGATATCGACCGGCTGGATACGCTCATGAATCTGTTCAGTGAGCTGCTTATCGACCGCGTCAGGCTCGAGCAGCTTTCCAGCGAGATCAAGCGTACGGATTTAACCGAGACGGTAGAGCATATGGCCCGGGTCAGCTCGGACCTGCAAAGCATCGTTCTGAAGCTGAGGATGGTTCCCGTCGATTCGGTTTTCAACCGGTTTCCTCGGATGATTCGCGATCTGGCCAAATCCTTGGATAAGAAAATCGATCTGGTTATTACGGGTGCGGATACGGAGCTTGACCGGACAGTCATCGACGAGATCGGCGACCCGCTTGTGCATCTTCTCCGCAATTCCGTCGATCACGGTCTGGAAACGGTAGAGGAGAGAATCGCAGCCGGCAAGCCGGAGGTTGGAACAATTTATTTGAGAGCGTACCACAGCGGCAATCATGTCTTCATCGAGGTGGAGGAGGACGGACGCGGCATCAATCAGGAAAAGGTGCTGAAAACGGCTATCAAAAACGGCGTCGTTACGGAAGAGCAGGCAAAACAGCTCACCTCCGACGAAATCAATCATCTGATTTTTGCGCCGGGCTTCAGCACGGCGGACAAAATTTCCGATATATCCGGACGCGGTGTCGGGCTGGATGTTGTCAAATCGAAAATCACATCCTTGGGCGGAAACGTGACGCTGGAATCCGCATTCGGCAAAGGAAGCAAGTTTTCGGTCCAGCTGCCGCTCACCTTGTCCATTATTTCCGCCATGTTGATCAAGCTAGGTTCGGAAAAATATGCAATTCCGCTATCATCTATCGTCGAGACCGGCATTATCCGAAAGGAACAAATCAAAAACATACACGGCAACCGCATGATCGAATTCCGCAGCTCGATTATCCCGCTCGTCTCGTTAAGCAAGGTGCTGGAATCACCGGACTTTAATGATGAAGAGGAAGACGAAACGGAAATCGTCGTCGTGCGGAAGGGCGAGAAATGGGCTGCCGTCACGGTCGACGAGTTTATCGGCCAAAGCGAGATTGTCCTGAAATCACTCGGAAAGTATTTAACGAATATCGAAGCGATTTCCGGAGCCACCATTCTCGGCGACGGTTACGTGGCGCTTATTATTGATCCGAATGCTTTGATCAAATAGGGAGGTTTTCACGATGGGAGAAGAGTTAAAGGTTATCGTATTCGCGCTTGGCACTGAAGAGTATGGCATTGAAGTCGATAAAGTACGCACGATCGAAAGGATGTCCCCGATTACGCGGGTGCCGAAGACGGCCTCTTTTATCAAAGGCGTTATTAATTTGCGCGGAGTCGTCGTTCCGGTCATCGATCTTCGCGGCCGCTTTCAGCTGACGGAAACGACACCGACCGAAAACTCCAGAATCATCGTCGTTGCGGTCGCCGAAATGGAGGTTGGTTTTATCGTCGATTCGGCTAACGACGTCATCGATATCGATACCGATACGATCGACCTGCCGCCGGAAATCGTCGGGGGAATCAAAGCGAAATATTTAAGAGGGATCGCCAAGCTTGGTGAGGGCCGACTTCTCATCATGCTGAATTTGTCCGAGGTATTGAACAAAAACGAAATTATCCAGCTTGAACAGCTCGAGGTATAGATCGTGAGTTTATTTAACCGGTTTGAGGCTTTTGAGCTGGATGTGCTGAAAGAAGTCGGCAACATAGGCGCGGGCAATGCGGCAACGGCATTGTCCCGCCTGCTGGACAAGCCCGTCGATATGGCTGTTCCGAAGGTCAGCCTGCTGCCGTTTGAGGAAATAGCCGATCGCGTCGGCGGGTCGGAGCAGATTGTGCTTGCGGTTTTCCTTAGGGTAGAGGGCGAGGCGCCAGGCAACATGTTTTTCATCATCGAGGAAGCGGCGGCGAAACGGATATTGAGGCAGCTGCTGTCGATCAAAGAACAGGAGCAGGAAGGTTACTCGGAGATGGAGCTTTCCGCCCTGTGCGAAATCGGAAATATTTTAGCGGGCTCTTATTTATCGTCGTTGGCCGATTTTACGCAATTGCCCATGTCGCCGTCCGTGCCTGCAATCGCGGTAGATATGGCAGGAGCGATATTAAGCTACGGCCTCATGCAGTTTGGAGAGATGGGCGACTCCGCTTTATTAATCGAAACGACATTTCTTGAGGATCATCAGTCGCTTGAAGGGCATTTCTTCCTTATCCCCGACCCGGATTCGTTCGAGAAAATTTTCAGGGCGCTGGGAGTACTG
The DNA here is from genome assembly GCF_020169515.1 of Paenibacillus vietnamensis. Taxonomy (GTDB): domain Bacteria; phylum Bacillota; class Bacilli; order Paenibacillales; family Paenibacillaceae; genus Pristimantibacillus; species Pristimantibacillus vietnamensis. The sequence goes on from NZ_JAHMHW010000001.1 coordinate 755,343, forward strand.
GGCGAATGATACAACAAAACCTGGTCAAGGTCGGCATGGCGGATTTAAATATCGCAACCGACGGGGCGATTCTAAAAACGACAGGCTTAGGCTCATGTGTCGGGCTGACCTTGTATGATCCCGTGCGAAAAATCGCCGGCATGGCCCATGTGATGCTGCCGTCGTCGGAAATCGCGCGTGAAAGCAAAATAAATGCGGCCAAGTACGCGGATACCGCCATTCCCGAGCTGCTTGACCGGATGCTGTTTGCAGGTGCTCTGATCGAACGCATAAAAGCAAAAATGGCCGGCGGCGCACAAATGTTCGCCATGTCGGGCCATTCGGATTCCTTGCGGATCGGTCCGCGCAACGTGGAGTCCTGCAGCGAAATGCTCCACCGTTACAGAATACCGGTGCTGGCTCAAGATACGGGAGGAAGCTACGGTCGGACAATTGAGTTTGACAGCACGAACGGAATGTTATCGATCCGAAGCGTACAGTTTGGAACAAAGGAGATTTGAAATGCTGGGAACTTGGCGATGGAATGTCATTATGGGAATGACCGGCTCCGTTCTTACGATCGTTTTCTCAATCGGGAACAATCCGGTTAGCGTGATGCTGATTAGAAGCGTATATGCTTTCATCGCTTTTTTTGTACTGGCATATGTTTTGCGTATTGCGCTTGCCTTTATCCTGCAGCCGCCCGCGCTAGCCACAGAGCAGCCGGAGCCGGCTGAAGACAAGGGGACACAGCTTGACCTGCAGACGCCGGATGAAACGGACGATCTCAATCAATTGTTAAAATCCGCGATGCAGGACGGCGCTGCGGCGCCTTTCGCCGGAAAGTCCGCAAAAGAGGCGCCGCAATTCCGGCCGCTGGAACCTCCTCAATTGCTATCCGCCAAAAATACACAACCTGAGGAATTGGCCAAAGCCATTCGTCATCTGACAGGAGAGTGAGTCGATGATCGAACAGAAAACGCCTCATTTGACGAACTTCCGGAAATGGCAAGCCTGGAAGGAGCAAGGCGATCTGGATGCGAAAAAACAGCTGATTGAGCAGTATTTGCCGCTTGTCGAATACGTAACGAACCGGATGGCGATCGGGCTTCCCAAAAATGTAATGAAGGACGATCTCGCGAGCAACGGCGTGATGGGATTAATCGACGCGATCGAGAAGTTCGATTATTGCCGGGGGCTGCAATTCGAAACCTACGCTTCCTGGCGGATCCGGGGGGCCATTATCGACGGCCTGAGGCAGGGCGATTGGGTTCCGCGTTCCGTGCGCGAGAAAGCGAAAAAGGTGGAAGAGGCTTATCAGCATTTGGAGCAGCACTATTTGCGTTCCGTTACCGATGCCGAGATCGCCGAATATTTACAGGTTTCCGAGAAGGATTTTGTCGCTATGCTTCAGGATATTTCCGTCACGACGGTTTGCTCCCTGGAGGATCCGATCCGCGACGAGGAAGCCGAAACCCGAAAATCTCTGCTAGTCGACGAAAAAGCTAAAAACCCGGACTATAAGGTTCATGAATTTTATTTGAAGGAATCCTTGATCAAAGGCATAGAGCGACTGACGGAAAAAGAGCGGACGGTCGTATCCTTGTTTTATTACGAGGAGCTGTCGTTAAGCGAGATTGCCGAGGTCATGTCATTATCGCCTTCGAGAATTTCCCAGCTGCATTCGAAAGCCATTTTACGGCTGCGGGGAGCACTGGATAAACATAAAGATCAACTGCTTCAGCATTAGGAAGGAGGAAGTAAGGTGGACAATCAAACTTTGGAAACATACCTGCGGCTGCAAACTTCAGCGGATAAGCTGTCTGCCTTTCTAACATTTAACCGTCTGACGGATGACTTTTCATGTACGGCCGAAGAGCTTGAGTGTTTTGCGCGCAGCAAAGGGATTGTCTATGGACTCCGGACGGATGTGCTGAACCAAATTGCAGCCGTCCCTCTTGCATACTGCAAAGAGCAGACGTTAATCGCGCAAGGAACGGCCCCGGTGCCGGGCAAAGACGGCTATGTGAAGCTCATATACGATATGGACCAGAAAAATAGCCGTCCGCCCGAGACGGATGACGGGAAAATCGATTTTAAAGAAGTCGTCCAGCTTAAAAACGTTGTTCGCGGCCAGCTGATTGCCGAACGCTTCGAACCGGCGCCAGGACCGCAGGGGATGACGGTGACGGGTGATATGATTCCTCCGCGGCTTGGGAAGCAGGTCAGATTCAAGATTGGGAAAAACGTTGTCGTAAACGACGATCAAACGGCGATGTATTCCACGATCGACGGTATGATTACGATGACGGACAAGGATAAAATCAATGTGTTCCCGATTTACGAAGTGAACGGCGATGTGGATTACAGCATCGGCAATATCGATTTTGTCGGAACCGTCGTTATCCGCGGCAACGTGCTAAGCGGCTTCCGCATCCGCGCTTCAGGCGATATCCGGGTGATCGGAGGGGTAGAGGGAGCCGAAATCGAATCCGAAGGCTCGGTTGAAATTACGGGCGGCATTTTGGCCGGAAGCAAGGGGTTCGTCAAAGCGGGCCGCAACGTCCGGTGTTCATTCATTCAAGACGGCAATGTAATTGCCGGCGAGGACGTCCTTGTGACGCAGAGCATTATGCATTCACATGTGAAAGCGGGTAAAAGCGTTATTTGTGCGGGAACAAAAGGTTTAATCGTCGGGGGTGTCGTTCAAGCGGGCGACGCCGTATCGGCGCGCATAATCGGGAATTCGATGTCCACGGCCACCTCGGTCGAGGTTGGTGTGAAACCCGAAAGCAGAGCCGAACTGCTTGAGCTGCGGACGAAAATCAGGCAGAATGCGGACAGTCTCGATAAGACGGAAAAAGCACTTGTCATCTTGGATCAGCTGGCTGCAGCGGGACAGCTGACGCCGGACAGATTGGCTTTAAGAATCAAGCTTACCGCGACGAAGCGGCAGACGGTAGATGAGAATGAGCAGATGAAAATCCGCGTGCTGGAAATCGAGAAAACGCTGGAAGATTCAAGCGTCTCCAAGGTCGATGTCGCCAATACCGTATACGGCGGAACGAAGATCGTCATCGGCAGGTACACGAAATTTATCAAGGACACTGCGCTGCGAGTTTCCTTCCGCTATTCGGAGGGAGATATCGCCATGCTGCCTTACAATACTTAACCTGATTAAATTCGTTTCGATATCAATCTATCAGGAAGGCTTACCGGAAAGGCGGGTTTGACACGATGCAGCCATATTTACCTTATTTATTACTGCTAGGCGCGGTCGTGATCGTCGCCGCTCTGGCCACCCCCCGTAAGAAACAGCTTGCGGAGCAGCCGGAACAAACCGTTCAAAATATGGAGATCGCTCTTGAACAATTCATGGAAAATATGGAGAAGGAAAATCAGGAGCTGATGCAGTTGGTTGCGGAGGCTCAGCGGGCCGCAAAGGCGGAGTCCGAGCTAAAGGATAAACGGATTGACGCCCTTGAGCAAAAATGCGGCCGGCTGTCCGAGCAGCTTCAGCAGCTTCAGCACCGCGCGGCTGCGCAGGCGCAGTCCGCTTCTGTGCCTGCCGAAGCAATAGAAAAGCCGGCAGCTGCCGCTCACCGCAATACGATTCAAACCCGATATCCGGAATTATTTCAGCTTTACGATCAAGGAAAATCGATTGAAGCGATCTCGAAGAAGCTGGGTATGAACAAGGGCGAGGTCCAGCTGATTATTCAGCTGGCAAAGCAGGAGGTGGCCGCCTATGCTTAAGCACCGCGGTTTTTTGTTCGGGCTTGGCGTCGGCATCATAGCCGGAGCTTTGCTGTTTCAGCTTATGCTGCTCGGCGAGGAAAGCAAACGGAGCCTGCAGCAGCCCGGCAGCGGCGGCTTCGCGGCCAGGACGTACACTCAGGCGGAGGTCGACGCTTTATTGAAAGCGGAGCGGGTAACCGCGGAAATGGATAGCGTAACGGAGACGGCAGGGGCGGTTTCGCCGTCGGCGAAGCCGTCTGCTTCCGAACCGGAAGCGGAGGCTGTAAGGCAAGAGCAGAAGCAGAAACAGCACATCATCCGGATCGAAGCCGGCTACGATTTGACGAGAACGTCCGAGCTGCTGGCCGAGCATCGCGTCATCACAGACAAATCGGAATTTGTCGAACGGATGAACAAGTCCAAAAAGCTGGTTCGGGCAGGTTATTTTCGTTTTTACGAAGGGATGACCGCCGGAGAAGCGATAAAAATCGTGACAAGCCAGCCGCTTACGAAAGCCGAAGCGGAAGAGCTGGCTTACGGTGCCTCTGCGTTCAGTCAATAATCAGAAAGAGACGAGTAATATTTTGATAGCCTTTGTTGCACATGCATGCTATTTATGGTATATTAATTCACGGTGTTAAAAACGCACGCAGGTCAATTTTGTCAAATGGTGCTTTCGCCCGGCGAAAGTTTTGACAAAAGATGCGACTAGCGGAGGGCACTAAAAAACCATTACAGGAGGTGTTGAAGAAATGGCGGTTATTTCCATGAAACAGCTTCTCGAAGCTGGGGTACACTTCGGTCACCAGACTCGTCGCTGGAACCCTAAGATGGATCGTTATATCTTCACAGAAAGAAACGGAATTTACATTATCGATTTGCAAAAAACGGTTAAGAAAGTTGACGAAGCGTACAACTTTGTTAAATCGATCGCGGCTGACGGCGGCACTATGCTGTTCGTAGGCACGAAAAAACAAGCTCAAGACTCCGTGAAAGAAGAAGCGGAGCGTTGCGGCAACTTCTACATCAACCAACGCTGGCTCGGCGGCACGCTGACCAACTTCCAAACGATCCAAAAGCGTATCGATCGTCTGAAGCAGCTTGAGAAATGGGAAGAGGACGGCACTTTCGAAGTTCTTCCGAAGAAAGAAGTTATCATTCTTCGCAAAGAGAAAGACCGTTTGGAGAAATTCCTCGGCGGTATCAAAGGCATGAAATCCCTGCCAAGCGCGCTGTTCATTATCGACCCGCGCAAAGAGCGTATCGCAGTTGCGGAAGCTCGCAAGCTTGGTATTCCGATTGTTGGTATCGTTGATACGAACTGCGATCCGGACGAAATCGACTATGTCATTCCGGGTAACGACGACGCAATCCGCGCCGTGAAATTGTTGACGTCCAAAATGGCTGACGCTATCGTGGAAGCTAACCAAGGCGAACAAACAACGGCTTAATTCAGCAGTAAGCAACAAAGGGTGGTCAGATGGTGATAAACCTCTCACTGCCCTTTTTTTGAACGCAAATCAATCAAGGGATTTTATAGGAGGGCTTAATATGGCAGTTAGCGCTAGCGCGGTAAAAGAACTACGTGAAAGAACGGGAGCAGGAATGCTCGATTGTAAAAAAGCTTTGGATGAAACGAACAACGATATCGAAAAAGCAATCGCCTTGCTTCGCGAAAAAGGTTTGGCTGCTGCAGCTAACAAAGCCGGCCGTATCGCTACTGAAGGCGTTGTTGAATCGTACATCCACGCAGGCGGCCGTATCGGCGTAATCGTGGAAGTAAACTGCGAAACGGACTTCGTTGCAAAAACGGATCAATTCCGTGAATTTGCAAAAGACGTTGCCATGCAAATCGCAGCTGCAAATCCGAAATTCGTTCGCCGCGAAGAAGTGCCTGCAGACGAGCTGGAAAAAGAGCGCGAAATCTTGAAAGCACAAGCTTTGAACGAAGGCAAGCCTGAAAAAATCGTTGAAAAAATGGTTGAAGGCCGCATTTCGAAATACTATGAAGAGTATTGCTTGCTTGAGCAATCCTTCATTAAAGATCCGGACAAAACGATCTCGACGCTGCTGAACGAAAAAATCAGCGCGATCGGTGAGAACATCTCGATCCGCCGCTTCGTTCGTTACGAGCTTGGCGAAGGTCTTGAGAAAAAAGTAGACAATTTCGTTGAAGAGGTTATGGCTCAAGCGAAACTTTAATCCGAACTCACAGGCGGGGCGGGGCGTCCGCCCCGCCTGCTTTTATGAACACATAAGAATGGATAGGCCTGTCGATCTTCCGTGTCTAATTATTTCATAGCGGAAGAAAGACAGTTGAAACATATTTGAAGGACCTCGGCAGATGAGGTGCATGATGGGGGTAATGAAATTGGAACATCCTGTTTATAAACGTGTCGTCTTGAAAGTAAGCGGTGAAGCTTTGTCCGGGCAGGGAGGCTACGGCATTGAAGCGTCCGTCATTTCTTCGATCGCAGAGCAAGTAAAGGAAGTAGTTGCTCTAGGCGTTGAAGTCGCAATCGTCGTGGGCGGCGGCAACATTTGGCGCGGTATTGCCGGATCGGCAAAAGGAATCGACCGTGCCACAGCCGACTATATGGGCATGCTGGCAACGCTGATGAACTCGCTCGCACTTCAGGACGCTTTGGAACAAATCGATGTACCGACCCGCGTTCAAACTTCGATTGCCATGCATCAAATCGCTGAACCTTATATCCGCCGCCGCGCAATTCGCCACCTGGAGAAGGGACGCGTCGTTATTTTTGCAGCCGGAACGGGAAATCCGTTTTTCTCGACCGACACGACAGCGGCATTGCGTGCAGCTGAAATCGAAGCTGAAGTTATTTTGATGGCGAAAAACAAAGTAGACGGTGTTTATTCCGCGGATCCTTTCAAGGACAGCACCGCAGAGAAGTTCGAAGAGCTTACTTACTTGGATATGCTTAACCGTAACCTCGGAGTTATGGATTCTACCGCTTCCTCGTTGTGCATGGACAACAATATTCCACTGATCGTGTTCGCGATTACCGAGAAAGGGAATATTAAACGCGTCCTCCTTGGCGAGAAAATTGGTACGATTGTGAAAGGAAGTGCGAAATAATGCCGCAAGAGATTAAGAAAAATGCAGAAGACCGGATGGAAAAGGCCATTTCGGCGATGAAGCGCGATTTGTCCTCGCTGCGTGCCGGCAAAGCCAATCCTGCTCTGCTTGACCGGATTCAGGTTGAATATTACGGCGCAATGACGCCTCTGAATCAATTGGCGAACATCAATACGCCGGATTCACGCACGCTGTTCATTCAGCCTTGGGACAAATCGTCTCTAAGCGCGATCGAGAAAGCGATCATGAAATCCGATTTGGGTCTGAACCCGTCGAACGACGGCGCTACGATCCGGATTTCGATTCCGCCTCTTACGGAAGAAAGACGCGCCGAGCTCGTTAAAACGTCGAAGAAATTCGGCGAAGAAGCGAAGGTCGCGATCCGCAACATCCGCCGCGATGCGAATGACTCCATTAAAAAGCTGGAAAAAACGGCGATTTCGGAAGATGAATCCCGCGGGCATCAGGAAGATATCCAGAAAGCTACGGATAAGTTTATCGCTGAGGTGGATAAAGTGATTTCCGCCAAAGAAAAAGAGATTATGGAAGTATAAATAAACTTTGGGCCCCTCCGACAGGTGGGGTTTGGTTTTGATTTCGGTTGGGGGGAACTTAGATGATCGAGCGACTATGGGCCAAATTTGGCAAATCGTCCCTGCAGCCTGAAGGACCTGATGCCATTGAGAATGTGCCTGAGCATGTAGCCATCATAATGGACGGGAACGGCCGGTGGGCTAAAACTCGTGGATTGCCACGAATGGCAGGTCATCATTCCGGCATGAAAGCGGTCAAGCGTGTCACAATGGAAGCGGATCGGCTGGGTATCAAATATTTGACGCTGTATGCATTTTCAACTGAGAACTGGAAAAGACCAAAGGCTGAAGTGGATTTTCTAATGAAGCTGCCGCAGCAATTTCTGGAGATTGAATTGGAAGAGCTTATCGCAAACAATGTGCAGGTCCGGATGATGGGGCACAAAGAGGATTTGCCGTCGTATACGTTAAGCGCGGTGGAAGAGGCGATCGCCAAAACCTCCGATAATACGGGCCTTGTTCTTAATTTTGCTTTGAACTACGGCAGCCGAAAGGAAATGCTCGGTGCAGTAAAATCAATTGCCGCGGATGTGCGGGACGGACGTTTAGCATTGGAAGATATTGACGATACCATTATGGCGGACCGTTTGCTGACTAGCGGAATTCCGGACCCTGACTTGCTGATCCGAACGAGCGGCGAGCTGCGCCTAAGTAACTTTATGATGTGGCAGCTGGCATACAGCGAGCTGTGGTTCACCGATGTTTACTGGCCGGAGTTTACGGAAACGCATCTTCAGCAGGCGATTTTGGAATATCAGCGCCGCGCGCGTCGCTACGGCGGTTTGTAGCATATGTAACGGGATGTGACTTTTCATTGAGACAACGAATAATTACGGGGGTCATAGCAGGGGCTATATTTGTCGCCTTGACTGTTGCGGGCGGCTGGCTTTATACCGGATTAATGATTTTGCTGGCTATGATCGGTTTTACTGAATACGTCCGCATGAACGGCGTTGCATGGTCGCATTCGTCCTCTTTGCTTGGATATGCGGGCGTGCTGCTGTTTGTGCTTCCATGGTCTGAGTGGGGAATTACCGTGTCCGGATTGACGATTGTTTGGATGCTAGGTTTTTTGCTGCTGGCTATTACGGTTCTTACGAAAAATAAAACGACGATTGACGGCGCCGCGCTCATGTTGCTTGGCGCTTTATATGTAGGTTACGGCTTTGCGGCAATGATCGAGGTCCGGCAAATCGAAGGGCACGGTCTCTTTTGGACCTTTTTGACTTTTTTCTGCATCTGGTCCTCGGATATCGGTGCTTATTTCTTCGGCAAGGCTTTCGGGAAAACGAAGCTTTGGCCTTCGATCAGCCCGAACAAAACGATCGAAGGATCGCTTGGCGGAGTTGTACTGTCGCTTATCGTTTCTGCCATATTCGCACTCGCCGCACCTGAGCTGATTTCGTTGCCGCAAGCGCTGCTCGTTGGTCTTATTGCAGCCGTCGCAGGGCAATTCGGCGATTTGATTCAATCCGCCTACAAACGAGTCAGGGGCATTAAGGATACGGGGGCTTTGCTGCCGGGACATGGAGGCGTTCTGGACCGGTGCGACAGCTGGCTGATCGTCTTTCCGTTATTATGGCTGACGGAGCTTCTCCCCGTATAACTCAGGAGGTTTTTATGAAAAAAATAAGCATTTTGGGCTCGACCGGCTCCATCGGTACGCAAACGTTGGATATCGTGGCCCATAACCCTGAACGTTACAAAGTCGTCGGTCTGTCGGCCGGCTCCAACGTGGACTTGCTCCTCCGGCAAGCCAAACAATTCAAGCCCTCGATTGTAAGTTTGGCTACAAAACAGGATGCCGAAGCGGCGAAGCTGCATCTGCCTGCAGGAACCCGCGTCGTTTACGGTGAAGAGGGCCTGATCGAGGTTGCCGCTGAAACGGACGCCGATACGGTCGTTACGGCGATCGTCGGCAGCAGAGGGCTACCGGCAACGCTCGCGGCTATCGATGCCGGAAAGACAATCGGCCTTGCAAACAAAGAAACGCTGGTGACGGCGGGCCATATCGTAACGGAACGTGCTAAGCAGCGCAAGGTGTCGATTTTGCCGATCGACAGCGAGCATTCCGCCATCTTTCAGTGCTTGAACGGGGAAAGCCGTCAGGCGATCAAGCAAATTACGCTGACCGCATCCGGCGGCTCCTTCCGCGACCGTACGAGAGAAGAGCTGGAGGGAGTGACGGTGGCGGAGGCGCTGAACCATCCAAACTGGTCAATGGGCGCCAAAATTACGATAGATTCGGCGACTATGGTAAATAAGGGTTTGGAAGTCATTGAAGCAAAATGGCTGTTCGACGTTACATACGATCAAATCGAGGTTCTCATCCATCCGGAAAGCATCATTCACTCTTACGTTGAGTTTGCGGATCATAGTATAATCGCGCAGCTTGGCCTGCCCGATATGCGGGTCCCGATTCAATATGCACTTACCTATCCCGATCGTTACCCTACGCCGACTGGCCGGCTGCGTCTGGCCGACATCGGCAAGCTGCATTTCAGGGAAATGGATTTCGACAGGTATCCGTGCTTAAGGCTCGCATTTGAATGCGGGCGCGCGGGACAATCGGCGCCTGCCGTATTTAATGCGGCAAATGAGGTTGCCGTTGCCCGCTTTTTAAACGGCGAAATCACTTTTTTGGATATCGAGAGAGTATTGGAAACGGTCGTCAGCAGGCATGAAGCTGCCGATATGTTAGATTTGAATATGATTGAGGAAGTTGATTCTTGGGCGCGCAGACTGGCTCAAACGGTATGACCGGCATTAAAAAGCGGTTCTCTTGTATCGGACGGGAGAATAATGATAATCTATGTACAGGCCGTAACGAACAGGAGGCTTCAGCTTAATGCATATGATTCAGGTCGTATTTTTGACAGTGCTCGTATTTTTCGTGATCGTAACGATTCATGAATGGGGTCATTATTTTTTCGCGAAGAGGGCGGGCATTTTGGTCCGGGAGTTTGCAATCGGCTTCGGACCGAAGCTATTTAGCGTCAAACGCGGAGAAACAAGATATACGTTAAGGCTGATCCCGGCCGGCGGCTTCGTTCGGATGGCGGGAGAGGATCCCGAGATCGTCGATGTCCAGGAAGGGCAGACGATTGCGGTCCGAATCAAGGACGATAAGGTGACAAGGCTTTATCTCGACCGTCTGGATGAGAGAAGCGGCGTGATCCGCGGAGAAGTCGTCCGTATCGATTTGGAGAGCAAGCTTTCCGTTACATTAGATGTCGAAGGCGAAAATGAAAGCTATCAGGTTCATCCTACAGCCCTTTTGATCAGCAAAGGGAAGGAAACGCAAATCGCGCCTAAAGACAGGCAGTTCGGCAGCAAGACGGTCGGCCAGAGAGCGTTGGCTATTTTTGCCGGTCCGTTAATGAATTTTGTGCTTGCTTTCATTCTGTTTGCCGCTTATATTCAAATGGCCGGAATTCCGGTGGAAAATCCGGATAAGCTGTTCGTGAACGAGGTTACGGAAGGGATGCCGGCCGACAAAGCGAATTTGCAAAAAGGCGACGTCATCGATTCGGTTAACGGCGTCAAGATCGGGGCGGACTTCGATAAAATGATCGATCTGATCGGGAAGTCGCCGAATGTCCCCGTCAAAATGGACATTATTAGAGACGGCGTCACCCAGCAAGTGGAGCTTACTCCGGAGCCGAATGATGAAGGAGTAGGCAAGGTGGGAATCACCGCCGCTCTGCCGACGCGTGCCGCTACTTTTTCCGAAACGGTAACCGGCGCAGCCAAGCTGATGAAAAATATGACAAGAAGCATATTTGAAGGGTTCAAAAAGCTGCTTTTCGGGGAATTCAAGCTGGATGATTTGGGCGGACCGGTCCGGACTGCCGAGGTGACAAGCCAGATTGCCCAGCAGGGCATTGCGCAGCTAACTTCATGGACTGCACTTCTCAGCCTGTACCTGGGTATATTTAATTTGCTGCCGATACCGGCCCTGGACGGAAGCCGTCTTATTTTCCTCGGACTGGAAGCCGTAAGGCGCCGTCCTATAGATCCGAACCGCGAGAGCATGGTGCATTTTGTAGGCTTTGCGCTTATTATGCTGCTGATGCTTGTGGTTACTTATAATGATATTTTACGATTGGTAAGAGGGGAGTAGTCAGTCGCTCATGTCTAAAGACAAACAGTTCGTTACGGAAATTACGCCTCAATCCGAGGATTTTTCAAGATGGTATATCGATGTGATCAAAAAAGCGGAGCTCATGGATTATTCGCCGGTGCGCGGCTGTATCGTGTTCAGGCCCGAAGGCTATGAGCTGTGGGAAAACATCCAGCGCGATCTTGACCGCAGATTCAAAGAAACCGGACACCGCAATGCGTATTTCCCCCTCTTTATTCCCGAGAGCTTCTTTCAGAAGGAAAAGGAGCATGTTGAAGGCTTCAATCCGGAGCTGCCGTGGGTAACGGAAGCGGCGGGCGAGAAGCTGGAAGAGCGTCTGGCCATCCGGCCTACCTCGGAAACGATGTTCGGCCATATGTATTCGAAATGGATTCAGTCGTACCGGGATTTGCCCGTTCTGATCAATCAATGGGCGAATGTCGTGCGCTGGGAAAAACGAACGATGCCTTTCCTTCGCACAAGCGAGTTTTTGTGGCAGGAAGGCCATACCGCGCATGAGACGGAAGAGGATGCTCGCCGCGAAACGATGCAAATGCTCGATGTGTACACCCAATTCGTAGAGGAGTTCCTTGCGATCCCGGTTATTAGAGGCGAAAAAACGCCGTCCGAGCGCTTCGCCGGCGCCGTCGACACTTATTCGATTGAAGCGATGATGAAGGACGGCAAAGCGGTTCAGGCAGGCACTTCCCATTATTTGGGTACAAAATTTGCGGTCGCCTTCGACATCAAGTTTTTGGATCGCGAGAATACGCTGCAATATGCGCATACGACATCCTGGGGCGTGAGCACGAGGCTGATCGGCGCACTTATTATGGTTCACGGCGACGATCGAGGTCTTGCTCTGCCGCCTAAGGTAGCTCCGACGCAGGTCGTCATGATTCCGATCGGCCCTGCGAAGCTGCGCGATCAGGTGGTTGGCCGCGTGGACGAGCTGTACGCCGAGCTTAAGAAAGCCGGCATCCGCGTACGCGTAGACGACCGCGCCGACGTAAGCCCAGGCTGGAAGTTTAACGAATATGAAATGCGCGGCGTTCCGCTGCGTCTTGAACTTGGACCGCGCGACATGGAGAACGGACAGGCAGTACTCGTTTCCCGCATTACGGGCGAGAAGAGAATCGTGAAGCAAGACGCACTCGTTGCCGAGGCCCAAGCCTTCCTGACCGAAACGCATAACGAAATGTTTAATCGCGCCAAGCAGTTCCGCCAGGACAATTCCCGTTCGGTCGATACGCTGGATGAAATGAAAGCTTTTCTCGAGGAACAGCGCGGGTTCGTCGAAGCCGGCTGGTGCGGCTCCGCCGCGTGCGAGAAGCAGGTCAAGGAAGAAACGGGAGCGACAAGCCGCAATATTCCGTTTGAACCGGAAACCCGGAAGAGTACATGTCTGGTGTGCGGAGATTCCGCTCAGCATACGGTCGTATTTGCGCGTGCTTATTAAGAACTGAAGCTGGTTCGGTTCGGATCTTAAGGAGTGTAGTGTTACTATGAGCCAAATCGCTGACAAGCGGCAGCGCTTCGAGCTTCTGTTGAAGCAAGCCGAGCTGCCGCAAGAACTTATAAATAGCTACTTTCAGGACGGATACATCGATCAGGTCACGGTAAGCAGCAGCAATCAGGAATGGACGTTTTGCATCCGCAAAACGTCCATGGTTCCTTTACAGGCCTATCAGGCGCTTAACCAGTCCGTACGGATGAAGTTTGAGCATATAGCCAAAACGTCCTTTATTATGATTTATGACGATATCGTATTGACCGAATCGGTGCTCCTCCAATATTGGGGCCTGTTTCTGGAATGGGCCGGCCGCGAAATCGCTTCGGTAAACGGCTGGCTGCAAAAAGCGACCATTGATGCGGAAGGCGATGTGCTGACCCTGTCGCTGCTTGACAACACCGGGCTCGAGCTTGCCCGCAAGAAACGTGTGGACGAAGCCATTATCCGTTTTTATAATCAATATTTCAGCCGCTCCTGCAGGGTTAAGATGATCGTCAGTGAGGCAAGGCAAGAAATCATCGACGAATATTCGCTGAAGCGAGTCATGGAAGACCGCGAATTCGTGCAGCAGATGATGGAAAGCTCGCAATCGGAATCGGAGCCTATAGAAGAGGGCGAGGTTCGATTGGCGGTCGGCTACGACATCAAAGAAGAACCGGTGCCTCTCATGAATATCATAGAGGAAGAGAAGAAAATTACGGTTCAAGGCGCCGTGTTCGGTCTTGACGTGAAAGAGCTCCGTAACGGCAGCACGCTCTTTACCTTTAACGTGACTGATTTCACCGATTCCATCGCGATGAAGATGTTCGCCAAGACGAAGGAAGATGTAAAAATATTAAACCAGCTTTCAAACGGCAAATGGGTGAAGGCGCGCGGACGGATCGAATACGACCGCTTTATGCAGGAGCCGGAGCTTGTGATGATGCCTAACGATCTTCATGAGGTTAGGCCTCCTGCGGACCGGACGGACAAAGCCGAGGAGAAACGGGTCGAATTCCATCTTCATACGACGATGAGCGCCATGGACGCCGTCACTCCGGTGGATGTATACGTGAAAACGGCCGCCAAATGGGGGCATAAAGCGATTGCGGTCACTGATCACAGCAACGTGCAATGTTTTCCGGACGCAAACAAGGCGGCGAAGAAAAACGGAATCCAGGTGCTGTTTGGGGTGGAAGCGAACGTTGTGAACGATGCGATTCCGATGGTGCTTGAGTCCAGACCCGAGCCGCTGGCCACCGCCACCTATGTCGTGTTCGATATCGAGACGACGGGCTTATCCGTCATTAACAACAAAATTATCGAGCTCGCAGGCGTAAAAATGCGGGAGGGCAAAGAAATCGACCGATTCTCGACCCTGATCGACCCGCAGGAAAAAATACCATATCACATTACCCAGCTGACGAATATTACGGATGACATGGTCAAAGGGCAGCCGCTTCTTGAACCGAAGCTTCGTGAATTTTTGGAATTTATCGGCGATGACGTGCTGGTCGCTCACAATGCCCGCTTCGATATCGGCTTTATTCAGGCTAACTGCAAGTCGCTGGGCATGCCCGAGCTGAAAAATCCGGTATTGGACACGCTCGAGCTCGCCAGATTTTTGCATCCGTCCTTGAAAAACCACAGGCTCAATACGCTAGCCGACAAATATAAAATCAGCTTGGAAAATCACCACCGTGCGGTAGACGATTCCCTGGCGCTGGGCGGAGTGCTGTACGGCTTGATCGCGGACGCAGCCGAGCGGAACATTACGGACTTGAATCAGCTAAACGATTATGTCGGCTTGGATTTGTCCAATACAAGGCCTTTTCATTGCAACGTCTATGCGCTTAACGCAGTCGGCAAAAAAAATCTGTTCAAGCTTATTTCATTGTCTCATACGGAATATTTCAAGCGTGTAGCCATTATGCCAAAGAGCAAGCTCGTCGAGCTGCGTGAAGGACTGCTGATCATTTCCGGCTGCGAGAAGGGCGAGTTTTATGAAACCGTACTGAACAAATCGTACGAGGAGGCGCTTGAGGTAGCCCGCTTTTACGATGTGCTTGAAATTCAGCCGATCGATTTTTATATGCACCTGGTTGAGAAGGGTCTGGTGGGCAGCCGGGCGGAGATCGAGCAGGCGCACCGAAGGGTTTGCCAGATCGGAGACGAGCTGGGCAAGCCGGTCATTGCGACAGGCAATGTTCATTATTTGAACCCCCGGGATAAAATGTACAGGGATATTACGATTCAAGGCATTACCGGCTTCAGCCCGCTGAAAGGAATGAGAAAGCCCGACGCCCATTTCCGAACGACGGACGAGATGCTGGAGGAGTTCGCATTTCTTGGCGAAGCCAGAGCCTATGAGGTCGTTGTTAAAAATACGAATGAGCTGGCGGACCGCTTCGAACCGTACGATATGTTCCCGACCGGCTTGTTTGCTCCGAACATTGAAGGCGCGGATGAGGAAATCCGAACGACTTGCTACAACACTGCCAAGTCGGTATACGGAGAGGAGCTCCCGCAGGTCATTATAGACCGGCTGGAGAAGGAGCTCGTACCGATTATTAAATTTAAATTTTCGGCGAACTATCTGATTTCGGAAAAGCTGGTTAAGAAGTCAAACGCCGACGGCTATCTGGTCGGCTCGAGGGGCTCGGTAGGGTCCTCCGTTGTCGCGCTGTTCCTTGGCATATCGGAAGTAAACCCGCTGCCGGCCCACTATATTTGCAAAAATTCGGATTGCAAGCACAGTGAATGGTTTTTGGACGGCAGCGTCCCGAGCGGTTTTGACCTTCCCGATAAGGCGTGTCCGAAATGCGGCAAACCGATGAAGGGCGAGGGTCAAGATATTCCGTTCGAAACGTTTCTTGGCTTTAAAGGGGACAAGGTTCCCGATATCGATCTTAACTTCTCCGGCGATTATCAGCCGGTTGCGCATAACTATACCAAGGTGCTGTTTGGCGAGAAAAGCGTGTTCCGCGCGGGTACGATCGGTACCGTCGCCGAGAAGACGGCGTACGGCTTCGCCAAAAAGTACGAGGAAGAAACGAATAAAAAATGGCGCGGAGCCGAGCTTTCCAGGCTGGCAAGCGGTTGTACGGGCGTGAAGCGAAGCACCGGCCAGCATCCGGGCGGTATCGTAGTCGTGCCAGACTATATCGAGGTAGAGGATATCACTCCCGTACAATATCCTGCCGATGATGTCAACGCGGAGTGGAAAACGACGCATTTCGATTACCACGCCTTCGACGAAAATCTGCTCAAACTCGATATTCTGGGGCACGACGATCCGACAATGATGCGTATGCTGCAGGACTTGACGGGCGTGGATCCGACAACGATTCCGATGAACGATCCGAAGGTTATGAGCATGTTCAACTCCACGGCCGCACTCAATGTGCCGGGCGAGAAAATCCGCTCATCCGTCGCGACATACGGCGTACCCGAGATGGGAACTAAATTCGTTCGTCAGATGCTACAGGAAACGCAGCCTTCTACGTTTGCCGACTTGCTTCAAATTTCCGGCTTGTCGCACGGTACCGGCGTATGGCTGGGCAACGCCCAGGAGCTGATCAAGAATGGAACCTGCAATATCAAAACCGTAATCGGCTGCCGTGACGATATTATGCTTTATTTGATTTATAAAGCCGGCATGGATGCGGGATTAGCCTTCAAGATTACGGAAAGCGTACGTAAGGGCAAGGGCCTGACGCCCGAGTGGATCGAAGAGATGAAGCGCTGCAAGGTGCCGCAATGGTATATCGATTCCTGCCTGCGTATCGAGTACATGTTCCCGAAAGCGCACGCGGCAGCTTACGTCATTTCGGCCGTCCGCACCGCTTACTTCAAGCTGTATTACCCGATCGAATTTTATGCGACTTATTTCACGGTAAGGGCGGACGACTTCGATCTGGAGCTGCTGTGCCAAGGCTACGACGCCATACTCCGAAAGCTGATCGAAATAGAAGCCAAAGGCTTCAACGCCCTCCCGAAAGAGAAAAATATGATTTCGCAGCTGGAAATGTCGCTGGAGATGACGGCACGCGGCTTCACTTTCAAGCCGATCGATCTGTACCGGTCGGATGCGACGAAGTTTCTCGTGGACGGCGATTCTCTCATTCCGCCGTTTGCGGCCATTGCCGGCATCGGCGACAACGCGGCGCGCAATATCGCGGCGTCCAGAGAGGAAGGCGAGTACCTGTCGATTGAGGATTTTCAGATGAAATCGAAGGCGACGAAGACGATAATCGAAGTACTTGGCGGCATGGGCTGCTTCCGCGGATTACCGGAATCGAATCAGCTTTCTCTCTTTTAGAAAAGGCTTGAATAGAAAAGATTTCTTGTCACTAGTATACGGTTATGTTATAATTTTTCTGGCAATGATGATGATAAAGATCTTGATGCAGAAGAGTGGGGAAACCCACTCTTTACGTTTTGTATTCGGGAAAAAAGGCTTAGCGCTTATTAACGGGAGGTCAACGTAATTTGAGCACATCCAAAATCAAAACCGTCGTTGAGGAAATGGTTCAGCCCTTTCTCAACAGTCATGGATTTGAACTGGTTGATATTGAATATGTCAAGGAAGGAAGCAATTACTTCCTTCGCATATTCGTAGATAAAGAAGGCGGCATCGATATCGACGATTGCGGCCGTATTAGCGAATATTTAAGCGAACAGCTGGACAAAAACGACCCCATTTCGGACGCTTACTTTTTGGAGGTTTCATCGCCGGGCGCGGAGAGGCCGCTTAAGAAGCAGGAGGACGTTAGAAAGGCAATCGGCAAGAACGTCTACATAACGACATACGAACCGATTGGCGGCGCTAAGGAATTTGAAGGGCTGCTGCTTTCATTTGACGGGGAAACGGCCGTTGTGCGTGCCGGCAAGAAGGAGCAAGAGATTCCTTACTCGAAGGTTGCTAGCGCCAGATTGGCGATCGTTTTTTAAAAATATAAGAAAGTATAAATTTCACTTTATACTGGACTTATATTTCATCGCGAAACGTATGCTGTGCCTCCAAAGGACGGCGTCAGCCGTTTACGCTTGATTGTTTCATATTTTGAAAGGGGGAACTCTGTTCCGATGAGCATGGATTTTATTGAAGCGTTGCAGGAAATCGAAAGAGATAAAGGGATCAGCAAAGATGTGCTCTTGGAGGCAATCGAGGCGGCGCTTATTTCAAGCTACAAAAGAAATTTCAATACGGCGCAAAACGTCCGGGTAGATATTAACCGCCATTCCGGCGTCATTAAAGTCTATGCCCGCAAAACCGTTGTGGACGAGGTTCTCGATCCGCGCCTCGAAATTTCGGTCGAAGCGTCCCGCGAAATCAATCCGCATTACCAGCTGGACGATATTGCGGAAATCGAGGTTACGCCGCGTGATTTCGGGCGCATTGCCGCACAGACTGCGAAGCAGGTCGTTACGCAGCGTATCCGCGAAGCGGAACGCGGACTTATTTATAACGCATTTATCGACAAGGAAGAAGACATCGTAAACGGAATTGTTCAGCGTCAGGATGTGCGCAACCTGTTCGTCGACCTTGGCAAGGTGGAGGCGGTGCTGCCGCTGACCGAGCTGATGCCAACCGACAAGTTCAAGCACGGCGACCGCGTCAAATCGTATATTACGAAGGTCGAGAATACGACGAAGGGCCCTCAAATTATTTTGTCCCGTACGCATCCCGGCCTTTTGAAGCGCCTGTTCGAGCTAGAGGTTCCTGAAATTTACGACGGAGTCGTTGAAATACGTTCGGTTGCGCGTGAGGCTGGCTTCCGTTCCAAAATCGCCGTTCATTCCCGCAATTCCGAGGTTGACCCGGTCGGTTCATGCGTAGGGCAAAAGGGACTTCGCGTGCAGACGATCGTAGGCGAGCTGAAGGGCGAGAAAATCGATATCGTGCGCTGGTCCGAGAATGTTGACGAGTACGTGGCGAACGCTCTAAGCCCTTCCAAGGTGCTTGAGGTTATCGTATTCGAGCAGGAGAAGATGGCCAGAGTCATCGTTCCCGATTATCAGCTGTCGCTCGCAATCGGCATTAAAGGCCAGAACGCAAGGCTTGCAGCCAAGCTGACCGGCTGGAAAATCGATATTAAGAGCGAAACGCAGGCAGAGCAGGAATTCGGCCGTCCGAAATCGCTGACGACGGTAATGCACCAAGATTCGGTTTCGATCGACTAACGGATCGGAAAACGTCAATTAAGCAGCAGAGGAGGGGTGTACGGTGAGACCGAGAAAAGTACCGCTTCGCAAATGTGTCGCTTGCCAGGAGATGATGCCGAAGAAGGAACTCATCCGGATTGTTCGGACACCGGCCGAAGAGGTGCAAATTGACCTGACTGGCAAGAAAGCGGGACGCGGAGCTTATTTATGCGGCAAAGTCAGCTGCTTCAAGCTGGCCAAGAAGTCGAAGGCGCTGGACCGGGCATTGAAGCAGCCGGTCGGCGAGGACATTTATGACCAGCTCGAGCAGGATTTTGTTCGGGTAGAGGAGCAGTTTAACGCCAATAAGGAGCTGATAGGCGATGAATCAGAATAAATGCTTATCGGCTCTGGGAATGGCCATGAGGGCCGGGAAATTGATTACCGGCGACGAGATCGTGCTGAAGGCCGTTCGCGGCAAGCAGGCGCAGCTCGTGATTATCGCCGGGGACGCTTCACCTAACACCAAAAAAAAATTTCG
The DNA here is from genome assembly GCF_020169515.1 of Paenibacillus vietnamensis. GTDB lineage: Bacteria > Bacillota > Bacilli > Paenibacillales > Paenibacillaceae > Pristimantibacillus > Pristimantibacillus vietnamensis. The sequence continues at coordinate 775,056 of NZ_JAHMHW010000001.1, forward strand.
CGATAAATGCAGCACCTACGGTATACAACTCGCCGAAGCATTCGACCGCGAGCAGCTAGGGAAGGCCATAGGAAAGCCGGAACGCGTTGTGCTTGCGGTAACGGACGCAAATTTCGGAAAAATGATTGCGAGTCATCTGAGCCATAATACGGAGGTGGATCATATTGGACAATAAACAAGACAGCAGAGATAATAAAGATAAGCTGCGCGTTTACGAATATGCGAAGTCACTTAATATGAGCAGCAAAGAAATTATTACAATTCTTAAACGGCTGGACTTGCCCGTTAATAACCATATGAGCGTTATGGAAAATGAAATGGTGAGCAAGGTCGAAGGCTTTTTCCGCAATATTAAAGCAAACGCGGCGGCAAAACGGGCGCAGGATTCGTCCGGCGCATCGGTTTCTTCCGCCCAGCAAGCAACCAGCAGGCCGCAATCGCAGCAGCCTCAGCAACGCGAACAGCTTCACAAAAATACAAATCAAGACAGACAGGGGCCTATGAATTCCATTAATACGAAAACACCAACCAACCAGTCGCAAAATGAGTCGAGAGCTGGCGGACAACAATCGAACCGCCCATCACAGCAAGGCAATCAAAACCGTTCCCCGCAAGGCCAAGGCCATTCCGGCGGCGGACGTCAGGGACAAGGCGGAGCAGGAAACCGCCAAGGACAAGGGGGCGGAGGCTCGAATCGCCCATCGCAAGGCGGAGGCTCGGGCCAGCGTCAAGGCCAATCCGGCCAAAATCGCAGTCCGCAAGGCGGACAAGGCGGTACCGGCAACCGTCCAAGCGGACCTCGCCAGGATGCGGGAAGCCGCCCGGCTGCGCCGCAAGGCCAAAGCCGTTCCTTCGATTCCAACAGACCGACGCAAGGCCAGTCACGCGGCGGCGACGACAAGAAATTTTCCAAATCCGGACAAAAACGCTTCGAAGACGGCAAGCCGGGCGGATTTAGAGGCAATAACAACAACCGCGGTCCGAGAGGGCGCGGGGGCAGATCCCAGCAGCACCAGCCGCCACGGGAGAAAATCGACAACACGCCTAAGAAAATTATCGTCCGCGGCACGATGACCGTAGGCGATTTAGCCAAGCTGCTGCACAAGGACGCTTCCGAAGTGATCAAGAAGCTTATTTTCCTTGGCGTTATGGCAACGATTAACCAGGAAATCGATATGGACGCCATCCACTTGATCGCATCCGATTACGGCGTTGAAGTCGAAGTGAAAATTCCGGTTGAGGAAGATTCTTTCGAAACAGTCGAAGAGGTTGACGAAGAGAGCGAATTGACGACACGTCCTCCAGTCGTAACGATCATGGGTCACGTTGACCATGGTAAAACGACCCTGCTCGATGCGATCCGCAAGACAAACGTCACCGGCGGCGAGGCAGGCGGCATTACTCAGCACATCGGCGCTTACCAGGTTGAAATCAATAACAAAAAAATTACATTCCTAGATACGCCGGGCCACGAAGCGTTTACGCTCATGCGCGCACGCGGCGCTCAGGTAACCGATATTACGATTATCGTAGTAGCTGCGGATGACGGCATCATGCCGCAAACGGTTGAAGCGATCAATCACGCTAAAGCCGCCGGCGTGCCGATAATTGTCGCGGTCAACAAAATCGATAAGCCTGAAGCCAATGTCGACAAAATCAAGCAGGAAATGACCGAGTACGAGCTCGTTCCCGAGGAGTGGGGCGGCGATACGATTTTCGTCGAGGTTTCGGCCAAGCAGCGCATCGGTCTTGAAGGTTTGCTCGAGATGATTTTGCTTGTAGCGGAGGTCAACGATTACAAAGCAAATCCGGACAAACGCGCCCGCGCAACGGTCATCGAAGCGGAGCTCGACAAAGGCAAAGGCCCTGTGGCGAGAATTCTCGTGCAGCACGGTACGCTTAAGATCGGCGACGCGTTCGTAGCCGGCAACTGCTTCGGCCGTGTCCGGGCGATGGTGAACGATAAAGGCCGCCGACTCAAGGAAGCGGGTCCTTCGACTCCGGTCGAAATTACAGGTTTAACGGAGGTTCCGCTAGCCGGCGATCCGTTCATGGTGTTTGAAGACGAGCGCAAGGCACGCGCAATTGCGGACCGCCGCTCCATCAAGCAGCGCCAGTCCGAGATGGGCGCCAATACGCGCGTTACGCTTGACGACCTGTATAGCCATATCAAAGATGGTGAAATTAAAGATCTGAACGTTATTATCAAAGCGGACGTTCAAGGCTCTTCCGAAGCGCTTAAAGGCTCTCTTGCCAAAATCGATATCGAAGGCGTCCGCGTCAAAATTATTCACAGCGGCGTCGGTGCGATTACGGAGTCGGATGTCATTCTCGCCTCCGCGTCCAACGCTATCGTTATCGGCTTCAACGTCCGTCCGGATCCGCAGGCCGAAGCGACGATCGCACAGGAAAAGGTAGATGTTCGCATGCACCGCGTTATCTACAATGTCATCGATGAGATTGAACAGGCGATGAAAGGCATGCTTGATCCGATTTACAAAGAGGTTGTCATCGGCCATGCAGAGATTCGTAACGTATTTAAAGTGACGAAGGTTGGAGCTATCGCCGGCTGCATGGTGACCTCGGGCAAAATCACACGCAATGCCGAAGCTCGCCTGATCCGCGGCGGCATCGTCGTTTACACAGGCAAGATCGATTCCCTTAAGCGTTTCAAGGACGACGCCAAGGAAGTGGCGCAAGGCTACGAGTGCGGTATTACCCTTGACCGTTTCAACGATGTCAAAGAAGGGGATACGATCGAAGCATTTGTCATGGAAACCGTAGAGAGGTGATTGCAGCATGGCGAAAATTCGAGTAGGCCGGGTAGGCGAACAAATTAAAAAAGAGCTTAGCCAAATTATTCAAACTGAACTAAAAGACCCAAGAATCGGCTTTATTACCGTCACCGGGGTTGAAACGACGAGCGATCTGTCTCAGGCTAAGATTTATCTAAGCGTGCTTGGCAGCGACGAGCAAAAGGAAGCGACGCTGAAGGCATTGGCCAGCGGCACGGGCTTCATTCGCACGGAGCTTGGCAAGCGGATGAGGCTTCGCCATACTCCCGAACTGTTGTTCAAGTTTGACAGCAGCATCGAGTACGGCAGCCGCATTGAGGCGCTGCTCGAATCGATCAATAACGGAAACCAAGCAAGATGATGGAACAAAACAGCTATTTGAAGCAGCTGGACGAAGCGTTGGCATTCATAGGAAAGGCGGACAACTTTCTCGTTGTGTCACATGTCCAGCCGGACGGAGACGCGATCAGCTCAACATTGGCCGTGGGCTGGCTGCTTCGGAAGCTCGGCAAGACGGCGGTTCTCATCAACGAAGGTGAGCTGCCGTCAAGGCTGGGCTATCTGGAAGGCTTCGAATCTATCTTAAACTACAAGCTGAATCCGCCCGAACGCAAGTTTGATGCCGTTATTACGGTCGATTGCGCCGATTATAAACGAATCGGCGAGGTAACCGGCAGCTTTGCTCCCAATGCGAGCCTGCTGAATATCGACCATCATCCGACGAACAATGCCTTCGGCGAGGTGAATGTCATTCGGCCGGATGCTGCGGCGACGGTTGAAATTTTATTTGACCTGATCGAGAGAGCAGCCTTGCCGCTTGATCTTACCTGCGCGACCGCTATTTATACCGGACTGCTGACCGATACCGGCGGCTTCCGCTATTCCAATACGAGTCCGCGGGTCATGGAAATCGCATCGCGGCTGCTCGCGGCAGGCGTATCCGGCAACGAGCTGGCCGATCATTTGCTTGAGAAAATGACGATGGCCAAGCTGAAGCTGCTGAAAGTCGCCTTGAACCGCCTTTCCTTCACGGATAATCTGGAAGTAGGCTGGGTCTATATCGGCAAGGATGATTTGCGGGAGACGCAGGCCGTGCCGGAGGACTTGGAAGGTATTGTCAATTACGCCTTAAACGTTGACGGCGTCGAAGTCGGCATTCTGTTCAAGGAAGCTGACGATGGTACGGTAAAGGCGAGTCTCCGGTCAGCAGGCAAGGCAAACGTCGCCGAAATCGCCCAGGCTTTTGGCGGAGGCGGGCATGTCAGGGCTGCAGGCTGCAGGCTTGAGGCACCGCTTCAGAATGCGATCGGGCAGCTTGTCGAAGCTGTCAGAAAGGCGTTGAACTAAAGATGGACGGAATTTTAGCCGTATGGAAGCCTGAAGGCTGGACGTCCCATGACGTCGTTGCAAAGGTGCGCCGCATTCTCGGAATGAAGAGAATCGGTCATGCAGGTACGCTCGACCCGATGGTAACGGGAGTGCTGCCGCTTTGCCTGGGCCGCGCGACCAGAGTGGTTGAATATATACAAGAAAGACCTAAAGCTTACGAAGCCGTATTGCGGCTTGGTATCGCTACGGATACCGAAGATATTTCGGGTACTGTCCTTGAGAGCCAATCCGTCGTGAACGTCACGGCAGCGGAAGTACGCGCAGCGCTTGAACGGTTTACGGGGCGGATTGACCAAGTCCCGCCTATGTATTCTGCCGTGAAAATCGACGGAAAGCGGCTTTACGAGCTTGCTAGAGAAGGGCAGACAGTAGAGCGGAAGGCGAGACAGGTGACGATCCATGAGATCGCTCTGATTGACGCTCAGCTCGATTTGGATCAGCCGCAAATCAAGTTTTCCGTCCTTTGCTCAAAAGGAACCTACATTCGAACGCTATGCGTCGATATCGGAAAGGCGCTTGGAGTGCCGGCAACGATGGCCAGTCTGACCAGGACGATGTCAGGAGGCATTACGCAGGAAAGCTGCTTAACCTTGGAGCAAATCGAACGGTTGAAGCAGGCAGGCGAGTTGGAGCGGCATTTAATCGCACCGGATGCAGCGATTTCACATTTGGAGCGTGCCGAAGTGCCGGCGGCGTCCGGAAAGCAGGCGCTGCTCGGACAAAAAATTGCCATCCGACATGCGGCATTGGACAATCCCGAGGACGGCCGGTTAGTCCGTTTATATAATGAAGGACAAACCTTTCTCGGCATTTTTCAAATCGACTCCCAAGCTGCCGTGCTGAAGCCGGTTAAAGTGTTTTCTTGAGTTTGATGTATGATTAAAGTCTACCTTTAAGTTAACAGGAAATGCAGGTGTATCAGCGTTGGAAATTATACCTTTAAGTTTTCCTTTAAACGGTTTGTCCACGCTATCGCTGGACAGGCCGCTTTCCATAGCCATCGGTCATTTCGACGGCGTGCACCGGGGCCATCAGAACGTCATCCAACAGGCGGTCAAAGCGGCTAAGGATACGGAAATGCTGTCTGCGGTTCTAACCTTTGACCCTCATCCGAAGGAAGTGCTCGGGCAAGGCGATCAGTATTACCGCTGTTTGACGCCTCTTGATGACAAAACCGAGTTATTCGCCGAGTTAGGCGTTGACCTCGTATTTATTATGAGATTCAATCTCGAGTTCGCGGCCGTTTCCCCGGAACGGTTTGTCGACGAGGTACTACGGACACTAAAGGCCAAGCAAGTCGTCGTTGGTTTCGATTTCAATTTCGGACATCGTGGCGCGGGAGATACGGAAGCTTTAAAACGTCTCGGGGCGCCTGACATAGCCGTGCATGTCGTTGAGCCGCTGTTCGAAAACGGCAGAAAGGTCAGCAGCACTTACGTGCGGGAGTCCTTGGAGAAAGGCGATTTGGAAACGGCGGAGAAGCTGCTCGGAAGACCTTACGAAATTTCCGGTCTGGTCGTTCACGGAGACGGAAGAGGCCGGACGATCGGATTTCCGACGGCTAACCTGCAGTTCCAGCACCCCTATATCGCTCCAAGGCTTGGCGTCTATGCCATTACAGCATGGATCGGCGATAAATCATATCCTGGCGTGATGAACCATGGGATGAAGCCGACGTTTAACAAGCAGAATGTGCAGCCCGTCATGGAGGCGCATTTGTTCGATTTCGAAGGCGATATTTACGGTAAACCGATCCGGATCCAATTCCGCTCTTTTATCCGCGAGGAACGAAAGTTCAGTTCCGTTGACGAGCTGATCAAGCAGATTGAAGCGGATTCCAACGAAGCGAGAAATTTTGCCGGTCTTCGTTAACGAATCATCTTCAAGCTACTCGACAAGCGATATCTAATATGTTATACTTTACAACGTTGTGGGCAGACATACCTGTGCGCGCAACTTAACCTTAGCTTGGGTGGCCGATCTCACCGACGGCATCGAGGCTAACGGCGATTACTATGAAGGAGGTGAATTAGGATGGCAATCACGCAAGAACGCAAACACGAACTGATTGAGACGCATAAAACTCATGCAACGGACACGGGTTCTCCTGAAGTTCAAATCGCTATCCTGACTGAAAACATCGTTAACTTGACGCAGCACTTGCGGGAGCACAAGAAAGATCACCACTCCCGTCGCGGCTTGCTCAAGATGGTAGGTCAGCGCCGTAAGCTGCTAGCTTACCTGAAGAACAACGATGTTAGACGTTACAGCGCATTGATCGAAAAACTCGGCCTTCGCCGTTAAAACATGCGTAATGAAAAGCAACCTGGTTGTCCTGCCGTCCGGGAATATCGGATACGCGGAATCGGGTTGCTTTTTGTAATAGGCAAAGTCTCAGAAAATACTGCCAATCAAGCAGCAGCATATAAGGAATCTTACTTAACAGGAGGGATAAAATGGTACAGCGTATCGAAATGACATTAGGCGGCAGACCGCTATCGATCGAGACCGGCCGTCTGGCCAAGCAAGCGAATGCAGCCGTTACCGTGCAATACGGCGACACGGTCGTTTTATGTACAGTGACAGCATCCCCAGGTCCAAAGGATTTGGATTTTTTCCCGCTTACCGTCAACTATGAAGAACGTTTGTATGCGGTAGGCAAAATTCCGGGAGGCTTCATTAAACGCGAAGGCCGCCCGAGCGAGAAGGCAATTTTGTCCAGCCGTCTGACGGACAGGCCAATCCGTCCCCTGTTCCCGGAAGGCTTCCGGAACGATGTGCAAGTCATGAATATGGTCATGAGTGTTGATCAAGATTGCTCGCCGGAAATTGCGGCTATGATCGGAACCTCTGCTGCATTGTCTATTTCTGACGTTCCGTTTGACGGTCCGATCGGCGGAGTTGTCGTAGCCAGAGTCGACGGTCAGTTTCTAATCAACCCAACTGTTGAGCAAGAGCAGAAAACAGATTTGTACGTCGTAGTTGCGGGTACAAGTAACGCAATTATGATGGTGGAAGCGGAAGCAAACGAAGTTTCTGAAGACGTGATGCTTGAAGCGATCATGTTCGGCCATGACGAAATCAAGAACATTGTAGCTAAAATCGAAGAGCTCCAGGCTGTTGCCGGCAAGCCTAAGATGGAAGTTAAGTTACATAGTGTAAATGAGCAAGTCAACGCCGATGTGCGCGCATTTGCGACAGCACAGCTGGTAGAAGCCATCAAGGTTGAAGAGAAGCATGCTCGCCAGGATGCGATCGATGCGGTGAACAGCGCTGCTGTCGCGCATTTCGAGGAATTGTATGCGGAAACGCCAGAGCTGGTTGCAGACGTAAAGGAAGTGCTGTACGACATTGTGAAGGAAGAGGTTCGCCGTCTCATCTCGCATGACAAAGTGCGTCCTGACGGCCGCGCGCTCGATGAAATCCGTCCGATCGATTGCGATGTATCGCTGCTGCCGCGTACGCACGGCTCCGGGCTTTTCACGCGCGGTCAAACGCAAGCGCTCAGCGTTTGTACGCTCGGCGCAATGGGTGACGTTCAGATTTTGGATGGCATTTCGCCTGAAGAAACGAAGCGCTTCATGCATCATTACAATTTCCCGCCGTTCAGCGTCGGCGAGGCTCGTCCTCTTCGTCCGCCGGGACGTCGTGAAATCGGTCACGGCGCTCTGGGTGAGCGCGCTCTTTCCAAAGTCATACCTTCAGAGGCTGATTTCCCTTATACCATTCGTCTCGTTTCCGAAGTGCTGGAATCGAACGGTTCTTCATCCCAGGCGAGCATTTGCGCGAGCACACTTGCTATGATGGATGCGGGCGTTCCGATCAAAGCGCCGGTAGCGGGCATTGCAATGGGCTTGATCAAAGACGGCGAGCATTTCGCCATTCTGTCCGACATTCAAGGTATGGAAGATCACCTTGGAGATATGGACTTTAAAGTTGCCGGCACGGCAGAAGGCGTAACGGCTATCCAAATGGATATCAAGATTGCCGGCATTAATCGTGAAATTTTGCAGCAATCGCTTGAGCAAGCACGTCAAGGCCGTATGTTCATTTTGGGTAAAATGCTGGAAAGCTTGCCTGCTTCCCGTACAAGCCTTTCGAAATACGCGCCGAAAATTTTGACGCTGCGCATCAACCCGGACAAGATCCGTGACGTTATTGGCGCCGGCGGCAAAATCATCAATAAAATTATTGAAGAGACCGGCGTGAAGATCGATATCGAGCAAGATGGCATGGTGTTCATCGCTTCTTCTAATGAAGAAATGAACCAGAAAGCGAAGTCGATTATCGAAGGAATCGTGAAGGAAGTCGTGATCGGAGAAATTTACGTGGGAACCGTTAAACGGGTTGAGAAATTCGGTGCCTTCGTCGAAATTTTGCCGAACAAGGACGGATTAGTCCATATCTCGCAGCTGTCGACGGAGCGTGTGGCCAAAACCGAGGATGCGGTTAAGGTTGGCGATCAAATCCGGGTGAAGGTTACGGAAATCGATCAGCAAGGACGGATTAACCTGTCTGCGAAAGTGCTCCTGACCGAAGAAGCGGCGAAGCAGCAGTAGCATTCAAGCAGCATAGACAGCTAAACATGAGGAGAAAAAGAGCCAGATTCGATCTGTCTCTTTTTATTTTGCATAAACTAGTCCCAATGTTCATAAGAATGTTAGCACGTGCGATTCGGACGGCGCTGCCGCCGCGCATATGAGGCCGCTTATGGAAGTGGGGATGAGGATGATCAGAAAGGCTGCTCTTGTTGCTGCGAGCATGCTGATCGTAGTCGTATTCGTCAGTATGAATAACGAAGTTTCCGAGTTTCTGGCTTCGGTGAAATACGGGGGGACGGATCGTGAAGCCGTGACGGCGCTGGTATCCGATACGGTTAAACAGGACCTGCTTCAAACGATCAAGGCGGAAGCGGAAAAACGGAGAGTTGCTCCTATCGATGCGAAAATCGATCGGGTATGGAAAGCTATTCCCGGCTATAACGGGATCGAAGTCGACATCGAGAGGACGCTCGAGGCGACGCTGCAGGCTCCGGCCGATGGAGCGATCCATTATGTGTATAAGGAGATCGAGCCGAATATCACGTTGGATGAACTGGGCGCCTATCCGATTTACCGGGGCAACCCGAGTAAAAAAATGATCTCGCTGATGATAAACGTCGCATGGGGAAACGAATACATAGAACCGATCTTAAAGACGCTCAAACAGGAGCAGGTGAAGGCGACCTTTTTTCTGGACGGCAGCTGGCTCAAAAAATATCCGGAAGTCGCGAAGCAAATACAGCAAGACGGCCACGAGATGTCCAACCACGCGTATACGCATCCCGATATGAGAATGCTAAGCAGACAGGATGCCCGCCTGCAAATATCGAAAACCGAGGAGCTTTTGAGATCGACGTTAAACGTGAATAATAAATGGTTTGCGCCTCCGTCGGGGTCATTTAATCAGGCGACGGTGCAAATCGCAGCGGAGCAGGGCTTGAAGACCGTATTGTGGACGATCGATACGATCGATTGGCAGAAGCCGACGCCGGACACCGTGCTGCGAAGAGTTACGCCGAAGCTGTCGCCGGGAGCTCTTATCCTTATGCATCCAACGGCTTCGACGAGAGACGCGATCGGCGGCATTATTGCAGCTGCCAAGTCGAAGGGCTATGCGCTCGGTACCGTAAGCGAAACGCTCTCCTCCGCACGGGTCCCCGCATCTGTTGAGGGGGAAAGCGGATTCTGATATAGTAAAAATATTCTTGTTTAAGGAGCAGGCTAAACGCATACGTCGGTTCACAAAAACATTAGGAGGACTCTGGGTGAACAAATACAACCTAAGTAACGGACTGCGCGTCGTCGTAGAATATATTCCATCCGTACGTTCGGTATCGTTCGGCGTCTGGGTAAAAACCGGATCGAGAAACGAGACCGTCGACAATAATGGAATTTCGCATTTTATCGAACATATGTTGTTCAAAGGCACGAAAACCCGCACGTCAAAGGATATTGCCGATTTATTTGACGGGATTGGCGGCAACGTCAATGCTTTTACCTCGAAGGAATATACCTGTTACTTCGCCAAAGTGCTTGACGAGCATCTGCCGCTGGCGGTAGACGCTCTTTCGGATATGTTTTTTCATTCCCAGCTGGATCCCGAGGAGCTCGCGAAGGAAAAAAACGTCATTTTGGAAGAAATATCGATGTATGAGGATACGCCGGACGATAAAGTGCACGACGAAGCTTCGCGCGCCGCTTTTGGCGGCCATCCTCTTGCGTACTCGATCTTAGGGCTTGAAGAACGATTGACGGCCATGGATTCGAACACGCTCCGCGGCTACATGGATGCTGCCTATACGCTCGAAAATACGGTCATCAGCGTAGCGGGCAATGTGGAGGAAGGCGCACTGCTTGCCCTGCTGGAGAAGCATTTCGGGGGCTTCGCCAACAGCAAGCCTGCCGATACGGCGGTCGCTGCTCCGGCATTTATAGGAGATCATTTGTTTTTCAAAAAGAAAACGGAGCAAAATCATCTCTGCCTTTCGTTTCCGGGCTGCTCCATCACCGATTCGAAGCTGTATGCGATGATCTTGCTGAATAATGCTCTTGGCGGCGGTATGAGCTCGCGCCTGTTCCAGGAAATCAGGGAGAAGCGCGGACTTGCTTATTCCGTTTATTCCTACCATACGTCTTATGCGGATACGGGATTGTTCACGATTTATGCAGGTACGGCTCCGAAGCAAACGAAGGATGTGCTTGATTTGACGATGGAGCAGCTCGGCGAGCTTTCGGTTAAGGGCTTATCCGACGAAGAGCTGCACCGCGGAAAAGAGCAGCTGAAGGGCAGCCTGATCTTAAGCCTGGAAAGCACAAGCAGCAGAATGAACCGGCTCGGCAAAAACGAGCTTATGCTCGGGCATCATTATACGCTCGATCAGCTGCTGCAGCGGATCGATGCGGTTCAAATGGCAGACGTGCAGGAAGTAACGAAACGTTTATTGTCCGTTCCTTTTGCGGTTGCTATGGTTGGATCGAATGATAAAGCAACGGCGCAAATCAGGAGGGATCAATTTGTTTCAGGTATTGTTTAAGAGACTGAAAGGCAATGAAGATATCGCGATACCCCGCAAAATGTCCGAATGGGCGGCCGGCTTTGACCTTCAGGCGGCCGTGAGCGAACCGGTTGTGCTTCAGCCCGGCGAGAGAAAGCTGATTCCGACCGGCTTTGCCATGGCAATGCCCGGGGAGCTGGAAGCACAGATCAGGCCGCGCAGCGGCCTGGCCTACAAGCATGGCATAACTTGCCTGAATTCGCCGGGAACGATCGACGCTGACTACCGCGGGGAAGTAAAGGTGCTGCTAATTAATCTAGGGCAGGAGCCGTTTACGATTATCCGCGGCGAGCGCATTGCCCAAATGCTGTTCCAGATCGTCCCGGCCGTATCGATCATCGAATCGGAGGACCTTCCGGAAACGGTGCGCGGAGCAGGCGGCTTCGGCCATACCGGCGTCTAGCCATAAAGCCAATAACTAATAACTTATCATAGGATTACAAACGAAGATCGGGCCATTTGCCCGATCTTTTTTTTCTTTTTCACCCCGCTCTGGGCGAACGCATAAGATGATCTAGAGCTAGAAGGGAGAAAGGAGTGAAGCTTAATGCTAACAGGCGTTCAAGTGCTGCTGCTGGGCGGTGACGCAAGACAGCTGGAGGTCATCCGCAAGCTGACTGAACTGGATGCTTTGGTGACGATATCCGGCTTTGACGGTTTGCATTCCTCGCTCGACGGCGCCGTACAGGCAGAATTCGAAGAGCAGCTGTTCGAGGATGTTGATGCCCTGCTGCTGCCTGCCGTCGGCACCGATGATCAGGGGTACATCCATGCCGTCTTCAGCGACCGGCAGATGCAGCTGACGGAAAGTCATATTGCAAAGCTTCCAAAACACTGCATCGTATATACCGGCATGGCGAAGCCGTATTTGAAGGAGCTGTGCAAGCAGCATCAAATCGGGCTGGTCGAGCTGTTCGACCGGGATGATGTTGCGATCTACAATTCCATCCCGACGGCCGAAGGCGCACTAATGATGGCTATCCAAAATACGGATATCACCATCCATGGATCGTCCTCGATGGTACTCGGGCTCGGGCGTACGGGATTTACGATGGCGCGCACGCTTCAAGGCCTCGGCTCGAAGGTGAAGGTGGGCGTACGCCGTTCGGAGCATTTTGCAAGAGCGGCTGAAATGGGCTTCGAGCCTTTCTACATCAGCGGTTTGCTGCAACATGTGGGCAACATTGACTTGCTTTTTAATACAATTCCGACTATGATAATCACAGCACAAATTATCGCTAATTTACCATCGCGAGCCGTTATTATCGACCTTGCGTCAAAGCCCGGCGGAACGGATTTCCGTTTTGCGGAGAAGAGAGGCATAAAGGCGATGCTCGCACCCGGACTACCCGGAATCGTCGCACCGAAAACAGCTGGACGGATCATGGCGGATTGCTTATCTCAGTTGATTTTGGAAGAAACGATTAAGCGGGGGAATGGGCTATGAATTGGAACGGAATTACGGTAGGTTACGCATTGTCCGGCTCGCATTGTACGTTTGCGGAGGTTATGCCGGAAATTAAGCGGTTTGTCGATGCGGGCGCGAATGTCGTGCCGATCGTTTCGAATACGCTGATGACGACGGACACAAGGTTCGGAAAGTCGGAGGATTGGCAGAAGCAGCTCAAGGATATTACGGGGAACGAACTTATTTCTACTATCGTACAGGCGGAACCGCTAGGACCGTCTAAGCTTCTTGACGTGCTTGTCATCGCGCCGTGTACAGGCAACACGACCAGCCGCCTTGCCAACGCTATTACCGACAGTGCAGTACTAATGGCAGCCAAAGCCCAAATGCGGAACGGCCGTCCGATCGTATTGGCGATTTCGACGAATGACGGACTAGGGTTGAATGCTGCGAACATAGCGAAGCTGCTGGTGGCTAAACATATTTATTTTGTGCCGTTTGGTCAAGACAATCCGGTACAGAAGCCTAATTCGCTCGTTGCCAGAATGGATTTGGTTTTGGAAACTTGCGAGGCAGCCTTGCAGGGCCAACAGCTTCAGCCGCTCCTTGTCGAGCGCTATCAATGAAGACGCCATTTGGCGTTTATTTGAGGTGACGACGACGCGCGTGCAGATTTTGTCGTCTGCGGTCAATCGGAGTCTTTATATGTCGATTTCTTAATACAACTACGATTTGGAAGAGGTTAAGCGGCTGCAGGCGGAAAGTCCGGGCGATTCGCTCTGGATGCTCCGGCCGCGCAGCGGTACCTGCTGGCGACCGACGCTTGCCGGGAAGCCGGACGAATTCGTCGGGCGCATAAGCCGCGATCCGGGCATGGAACGCGGACTTAATATGTGGATCATTTCCGATAACCTGCTCAAAGGGGCAGCAAGACACGCCGTACAAATCGAAGAAACGTATCAAAGGGTTAAATTATTAAGTTGTGGAACCTGCTTCTTCTTCCTGGGATCGATTACGGAGGAGAATGTTATGCGCATCCTGATCCAAAAATTCGGGGGCACATCTCTATCAAGCGATCATGCCAGAGAACGAGTTATCCGGCACATTAGCAGGGAACGGAGCGAAGGCTATTCATTAGTGGTCGTCGTGTCCGCTATGGGACGCAAGGGCGATCCTTATGCAACGGATACGCTGCTTCAGCTTATCCGCGATAACGGCGATAAGCTGCCTGCCCGCGAGCGGGATATGCTGTTAGGCTGCGGAGAAGTCATTTCCGCAGCCGCTTTATGCAGCATGCTCATCGATCGAGGCATTCCTGCGGTCGTCCTGACCGGCGGACAGGCGGGCATTTTAACCGACGAGCAATACGGTCACGCCCGGATTAAGGAAGTAAATCCTGAAAAGGTGCTGCGGCAGCTCCGGTCGGGTAATGTTGTGATTGTTACAGGCTTTCAGGGGAGCTCCTCCGGCGGCGATACGACAACGCTCGGCAGAGGCGGCAGCGATACGTCGGCGACGGCGCTCGGGGCTGCGCTGCGGGCTGAAATGGTCGATATTTATACGGACGTTAACGGGATATTGACTGCCGATCCCCGCATCGTCGAAGCCGCCAAGCCGTTACCGGTCGTCAGCTATGCCGAAATCTGCAACATGGCTAGACAAGGAGCTAAGGTTATTCATCCACGTGCGGTGGAAATTGCACAGCAAGCAAGAGTGCCTTTGCGAGTGCGGTCTACGTTCTCTGAGGAGACCGGTACGCTTGTAACGGATTTATCGACGCTGAAGCAACAATCGGCTTTGAGAGACAGACATGTGACGGGTATAGCCCACGTTAGCGGGATTACCCAAATATCGGTTAAAGCTATAAAAGGCAGAAGCGATGTGCAGCTGCAGGTTTTTCAAACGATGGCTAAACACCGCATCAGCGTTGACTTTATAAACGTAACTCCAAGCGGAGCCGTATATACCGTGTTCGACAAGGATGCCGAGCGTGCGGTGCACGTGTTGACGGAAGGCGGTTATTCGCCGACCGCCGTCAGCGGCTGCGCCAAGGTATCCGTCATCGGCGGCGGCATGAACGGGGAGCCGGGAGTCATGGCGCGGATCGTGGAAGCGCTGACCGAGCAAGGCATCTCCATTTTGCAGTCGGCCGATTCCAATACAACGATTTGGGTGCTCGTACGGGAAACAGATATGGCAAAGGCCTTGCGCGCTTTGCATGCGAAGTTCGAGCTTCATCGATAGAAAGCATCAGTTTTGGGAGGAATTCAGATGGAATTTGGAAGATTGATTACCGCAATGGTGACACCATTCGATGAGAAAGGTCAAATTGACTGGCCGACGACAGGCCGGTTAATTGATTATCTAATTGACGTGCAGCAGAGCGACAGCCTTGTCGTTTCCGGAACTACCGGCGAATCGCCGACGCTGTCGGACGAGGAGAAGCTGGAGCTGTTCCGTTTTGCAGTCAAGCACGCGAATGGGCGTTGCAAGATTATTGCAGGTACGGGCAGCAATAGCACAGCCCATTCCATCCATTTGACGAAGGACGCGGAAGCGGCCGGCGTAGACGGCATTTTGCTGGTTGCGCCATATTACAACAAACCAAACCAGGAAGGGCTTTTCCAGCACTTTAAAGCGGTGGCGGATTCGACTTCGCTCCCGGTTATGCTGTATAACGTCGAAGGGCGTACGGGCATCAATCTGTCCGTGGATACGACGCTTCGGCTAGCGGCGGAAATCGGCAATATTGTTGCGACGAAGGATTGCGCCAACTTGGATCAGCTTACTCAAATCGTGAAAGGAGCCCCGGAGGGCTTCAAAGTATACAGCGGTGAAGACAGCCATACGCTGCCTGCCTTATCCGTAGGAGCACACGGTATCGTCAGCGTTGCAAGCCATATTGTCGGCAAAGAAATGAAGCGGCTGATTGATGCTTACATCAACGGCAACGTACAAGAAGCCGCAAAGCTGAACGGCACTCTTCATCCTGTGTTCAAAGGGTTGTTTGCATGCCCTCATCCTGTACCAAATCCTGTAGCAGTGAAATATGCGTTAGGCTTAAAAGGTTTCCCGGTTGGAGGAGTAAGGCTCCCTCTGGTAACCGTTAATGAGGCGGAAGCCGCATTCTTACGCAACTTGATCGTTTAATTTACGTCAATCGTTGACTGCAGCCGGTGCGTCCAGCATCGGTTTTATTTTTTTGGATAACCTAAGGATTAACAGCTTTAACGGGTTTCACTTGTATTCCATCTTTTTCATCATGTATAATGAGTTCAAGTGACTGGGTGCGGCAAATTTTAGAAATGAACAATGTCAGAGCGGCAACTGACGATAACTGCACGTAAGTGAGCGATAGTACGGTTCAAACCAATTATCAGGATATGACGGAGCAATAATGCTTCGCACTAATATGAAGACGCTACCGGAGCATTTTCGCTTCATTGTTGAAGGCTGGGCACGGAAAGAGATTTTCTTTGCTATATGTTTTAGCTGACGCTACCGAAGAGGACCTGCTTCGCAAATTTTAAGGAGGTATAGATACACTTGTCTAAGAAGAACACCCAAGATAAGCTGCTCGTTTTTGCATTAGGCGGAGTAGGCGAGATCGGAAAAAATAT
Organism: Paenibacillus vietnamensis; assembly: GCF_020169515.1. Lineage (GTDB taxonomy): Bacteria > Bacillota > Bacilli > Paenibacillales > Paenibacillaceae > Pristimantibacillus > Pristimantibacillus vietnamensis. The sequence continues at coordinate 791,364 of NZ_JAHMHW010000001.1, forward strand.
GTACGTAATTCAATACAACAACGACATCGTTGTTGTGGACTCAGGCTTGAAATTCCCGGAAGAGGACATGCTCGGCATCGATATTGTAATTCCGGATATTTCTTATTTGACGGAGAACCGTGACAAAGTACGCGGAATCATCATCACTCACGGGCATGAGGACCACATTGGCGGATTGCCTTACGTCTTGAAGAGCCTGAACGTACCCATTTACGCTACGAAGCTGACGCTCGGCTTGATTGAAGGAAAACTGAAGGAAGCAGGCTTGCTCGGCGAAACGAAGAGAATTCTTATTAATGCCGATACTGAGATTCAGCTTGGAACGATTCGCGCTTCCTTCTTCAAGACGAATCACAGCATCCCGGATTCCGTCGGAGTATGCCTGGATACGCCGGAAGGCATCGTCGTTCATACGGGGGACTTTAAATTCGATCATACGCCGGTCAACGAGCAATTTGCCGACTTGCAGCGTATCGCCGAAATCGGCAAACGAGGCGTACTGGCGCTGCTATCTGACAGCACGAATGCCGAACGTCCGGGCTACACGCCTTCCGAGGCTCAAGTCGGAGACAACCTTGAGGATATTTTCCGCAAATCCTCGCAGCGCGTTGTCGTTGCAACCTTTGCATCGAACGTGCACCGGATTCAACAAATCATTAATGCCGCAATTGCGACCCGCCGCAAAATCGCTGTCGTCGGCCGCAGTATGGTTAACGTCGTCAGCATCGCTTCCGATCTTGGTTACTTGAATATTCCTGAAGGAATGATCATCGAGCCGGAGGAAGTTAACAAGTTGGCTGCGGACCGTGTCGTCATTTTGTGTACAGGAAGCCAAGGCGAGCCGATGTCTGCACTTACCCGTATGGCGCGCTCGACCCACCGCAAGGTCGATATTTTACCGGGCGACACCGTCATTATTGCTGCAACACCGATTCCTGGTAACGAACGTTACGTAGGACGCACGGTGGACGAGCTGTTCCGCCTGGGCGCCAACGTCATTTACGGCAACGGCTCGGTATCGGGCGTTCACGTCTCCGGTCACGGCAGCCAGGAAGAATTGAAGCTGATGCTTAATCTAATTAAGCCTAAATACTTCATTCCGATCCACGGCGAATACCGCATGCTTCGTCAGCACGGTAGGCTGGGCGAAGCGATCGGCATCGACCGCGAGAATGTGTTTATCATCGATAACGGCGATACGGTCGAGTTCCAAAACGGTAACGCCCGCAAAGGCTCGAAGGTACAAGCCGGAAATGTTCTGATTGACGGACTTGGCGTCGGAGATGTTGGCAATATCGTACTTCGTGACCGTAAGCTGCTGTCGCAGGACGGGATTCTCGTAGTCGTCGTAACGTTAAGCAAACAAGACGGCGCCATTTTGTCGGGTCCCGACATTATCTCGAGAGGCTTCGTCTATGTCCGCGAATCGGAAGGACTGCTGGATGAAGCTAACCGGATCGTTACGTCGACGCTTACCCGACTGATGAACGATAAAGTGAATGAATGGGCATCTTTGAAAACGAATGTCAAGGATGCGCTTGGCCGCTTTTTGTACGAGCAAACCCGTCGCCGTCCAATGATTCTGCCGATCATTATGGAAGTTTAATCCATATTTATCGATAGTAACCCTCTTGTATTCCGCATATGCCGCTGCGGATGCAAGAGGGTTTTTCATTTGCTGCCGACACAAATCTTTTGTATAAATTCGGCGTGAGACCTCATACTATGACGAGCACTACGATCATTGAGGGGGATATTCGCATATGTGGCAAACGCAAAACGGCTTTACTTCCGAGCAGCCCGAACCTACTCCGGATGATAAAAAAAAGATGCAGGGCGTTGTGGATACGATTCAGCAGCTCGGTCAAACCTCTGTACCCGCTCAGGCGGAATCGAATATTTTTTGCATGACGATTATCGGTCAGGTCGAGGGACATCTGGTGCTTCCCCCGCAAAATAAAACGACCAAATACGAGCATTTGATTCCCCAGCTTGTCGCGGCTGAGCAAAACCAAAAAATTGAAGGCGTCCTCATCGTTCTGAATACAGTGGGCGGCGATGTGGAGGCGGGCTTGGCCATTGCCGAAATGATTTCATCGTTATCCAAGCCAACCGTCACGCTTGTGCTTGGCGGTGGCCACTCGATCGGCGTTCCGATCGCGGTCGCCGGCAATCTATCGTTGATTGCCGAAACCGCTACAATGACGATTCATCCGATCCGTCTGAACGGCCTTGTTATCGGAGTGCCGCAAACGTTCGAATATTTGGACAAAATGCAGGAAAGAGTTGTTCGTTTCGTCACTTCCCATTCCAATGTTACGGAGCAGATTTTCAAGGAGCTAATGTTTAAAACCGGGGAGCTGACCCGCGACATCGGAACGACCGTGATCGGCTCCGACGCCGTCAAACATGGATTGATCGACAGGGTAGGCGGACTGGGGGATGCGATTAAAGAGTTAAACCGGCTAATTGAGGAGAATAAGCTCAGGAAACAAGAGGTGAGCTATGTATGACGATCTACACGAATATGCCGTTAGAGGTCGTTTTAGAGGGCTTTAACGATAAAATGGAGCCGCATCAGGAAGTTTGGGTGAACGGTATCCGCATGCAGGTTGCGCCGGTCGCGCCCGGCATCGGCAAAATCGTCCGGCTGCTCGACTGCAGCCTGCACGATTACTTGAATCCCAGCCTGTCTCCAGGCAATCTCGTTCATTACCAATAAGCCAAACTGATGTTCGTACGATCGTCTCATAGGAACATTTCTCCACCTATGGTATAATGTTTTACCAGAGGTGACTGATTTGGCAAAGAAAAGAAAAAGACGAAGGAAATCAATCGGGACGAGCTTAAAATTCGAAGTTTACGGTATTTTGCTTATTACGATTTCAATAATAGCCTTGTCGGGAGAAGCGGCTGTCGGACGTTCGTTGTCCAAGCTGTTTGGCCTAGCGCTGGGCAAGTTTTATTTTGTGCTGGCCTTGGTCGGCATTTTTATCGGGTTGACAGTGATGGTAAAGCGAGCTTGGCCGCGGGGTTGGACGAATAAGCGGACAGGCTTGCTTGTTTTGGTGCTTGCATTTACGCTTATGAGCTCGATTTCCGAAATTGACCAGAAGCTTCGTCCGACGACCGAGCTGACGGGCGGCTTAATATGGGACCAGCTCAGCTCGGATTTGCAGGAATCTCTGATTCAGGTCACCCCCGAGAATGATGTGCCTATTCGGGACAAACAAATCAGCGGCGGTTTTGTCGGAGCGCTGCAATATACCCTGTTATTTTCTTTATTCGGCTATTATGGGGCAAAGCTCATCATGTTCGTTATGTTCGCGATTTCGATCATGCTGCTGACCGGGAAATCGTACGTGGAGCTGGGGCGGCTTGCAGCTGCCAAAGTTGCCCGGATGTATCGGCTGCTGGAGGCCAAATGGTCGCAGCAACGGACGGCACGCCGTGCGGCGGTTGCCGGCAGCGCCGGACAGCTCATCGATAACGACGATGACGATGATGAGGACCTGATGGACGATGATCACGAAGGAGATACCGTATCGAGACCAAGAAGGCGGTTTTCGCTGTTTTCCTGGTGGAAGAATAAGGAGAACGAGGCTGCGGACGAACTCGATCCGGATGAGGACGAATGGGTATTCGAGCCTCAGCCTTCCGAGATCAGGCCGAATTCATCCAATGCTCTGCCGCATAATCATCTTGATGATTGGGAGCAGTCAGGAAGGGAGCCCTCTCCGTCCGGGAATAACGAATCGCCGATTCATGATGGAGGTGCTCCATGGGAGGAGTCCGGCACCAATCTGGTCAGAAGGGCGTCTGCTCAAGGTCAGGGAGACGAATGGAAGGAACAGGCACAGATTGACGGACACGATGACGAAGACGATGTAGATGACGATTTCGAGCAAGGTGATATTGCGGAGCAAACGATTGACACGGTAAGCGAAGCGTCTGAGGCGTTGATCGGGGATAACGACGGATCCGCACAGACCCCGGTCAGGCAGCCTGCGGCCGGTACGAACGAGGCGAAGCCATATTTACTGCCGCCGTTCTCATTGCTGAATAAGCCGAATTTAATGGGCAAAAACGCGGATGTATCCGACATGTACGATTCACGCAGAAAGCTGGAAGCGACGCTGGAGAGCTTCGGGGTTCGGGCGAAGGTGCTTGATGTGGTTAGAGGTCCTGCCGTTACCCGATACGAGGTTCAGCCTGCGACAGGAGTGAAGGTAAGCCGTATCGTCGGTTTGACGGACGATATCGCGCTTGCTCTCGCAGCGAAGGATATTCGGATGGAAGCTCCGATCCCGGGCAAATCAGCAATCGGCATTGAGGTGCCGAACATGGAGGTATCGGTCGTCACGATGCGGGAGGTTATGGAAACGGCTACGTTCCAGAACGCAGCCTCCAAGCTGTCCATCGCGTTCGGCCGTGATATTTCGGGTCAGACGATCGTCGGAAATTTGGCCAAGATGCCGCATCTTCTTGTAGCTGGAGCTACGGGCTCGGGAAAATCGGTTTGCATCAACGGGATCATTACGAGTATTTTGTACAAAGCGGCACCTGATGAAGTGAAATTTTTGATGATCGACCCCAAGATGGTTGAGCTTAATGTTTATAACGGCATTCCGCATTTGCTGGCACCGGTCGTCACGAATCCGAAGCGGGCATCTCTCGCGCTGAAGAAGATCGTTGTCGAGATGGAAAGCCGTTATGAGCTCTTCTCAAAGTCAGGTACCCGCAACATTGAGGGATATAATACGCTTATGGCGGACAATCCGGCTGCCGTGCTCCCGTATATCGTCGTCATCGTCGATGAGCTTGCGGATTTGATGATGGTTGCGGCAAACGACGTCGAGGATTCGATTGCCAGGCTTGCCCAAATGGCCCGTGCCGCGGGCATCCATCTTATCATTGCAACCCAAAGGCCTTCCGTCGACGTTATTACGGGTGTCATTAAAGCCAATATCCCTTCGCGAATTGCTTTCGGCGTTTCTTCCCAGGTCGATTCCCGGACGATTCTCGATATGGTTGGTGCCGAGAAGCTGCTGGGTCGGGGGGATATGCTTTTCCTGCCTGTCGGCATGTCTAAGCCGATACGTGTGCAAGGAGCTTTCCTTTCGGATCAGGAAGTGGAGACGCTCGTGAATTACGCCCGGGATCAAGCGGAAGCGGAGTATAAGGAGGATCTTGTTCCCGAAGTAGAGGAAGAAACCGTTGAAGACAATGAAACGCTCGACGAGCTTTATGACCAGGCGGTTCAAATCATCGTGGAGGCCAAGCAGGCATCCGTTTCGCTGCTGCAGCGCAGAATGAGGATCGGCTATACGCGGGCGGCGAGGCTAATCGATCAGATGGAAGCAAGATCGGTTGTCGGTCCGTACGAAGGAAGCAAGCCACGCGAGGTGCTCATCACAATGGAGCAGTTTCAATCGGGTCAATCGGGACGAATCAGCTCCTGATTTCCACTGCTGGCATTAGGCAGGGAATATGGTGCATAGAAGGGAACCGACTTTCTCATACTAGAGTTAGGTAACGCTACCTTAAGCGAACTAACTTGCAAGAGAAAGGCAGATCCGTTCATGAAAAAACGTTTAATTGTGGTGACCACAGTCATAGTGCTTCTGCTGTTCGGGTCCTTCACGCTCATGCGGGGCGGGCAAAACGAAGCTGCCGAAACGTTTAGCAACGCCATCCTTAAGGTTGGTTCTTCAGGTCAGGACGTGTACGAGCTTCAAGGCCGTCTGACGCATCTCGGTTTTTTCAACGGAAAAATCGACGGACAGTTCGGCTCGGAAACGAAAGACGCGGTAACTTGGTTCCAATGGAAATTCGGATTGAAATCGGACGGAATCGTGGGCGCCAAAACCAAGCTCAAGCTTTGGGAGGCGACGAAATCCTGGAGGCCGACCGGCAGCACGAAAGCGCCTGCTTCAAATGCCGGCACAGGGGGCGGCGGAGGCGGAGCAAGCAAGGGAGGCAGCAATGCTTCGATTTCCAAATCGAACAGGCTGGGACTTACTGACAATGATCTCAAGATTATGGCCAATGCCGTTTACGGTGAAGCGCGCGGCGAGCCGTACGAAGGCCAGGTTGCCGTTGCCGCCGTTATTCTGAACCGTCTCAAATCGCAAAGCTTTCCCAATACGATTTACGGCGTCATTTTTCAGCCGCGTGCATTCACGGCGGTAGCAGACGGACAAATTTGGCTGACGCCGAACGAGAAAGCAGAGGAAGCCGTAATGGATGCCATTAACGGCTGGGACCCTTCCGGCGGCTGTCTTTACTATTTCAATCCGGACACCGCAACCTCGGCATGGATTTGGACGAGAACCCAGATCAAGACAATCGGCAAACACATTTTCTGTATGTAACAATAAGTATCATTTTAAGGGGAAGCAGCCGTTACTGCCCAGCGCAGCAGTGGTTGCTTCTTCCATTTCGTATAGGTTAGAATGGGAATGGTATAGGGATTTGTCAAATGGAATAGATTTACTCTATAATGCGCCGTCAGAAGGGAGCAAACCTGAGTGACCCAATTCGAAAGAGGCCAGCTGCAGCGGTTACGACTTCACGTACTGCCTACCAAGCGCTTCAAAACGTACGCAATTTCCTTGTTTGCCGGCTTGACACTAGATGAAGCAACGGTAACACCTGTTGCGTTAATTCCTTTTGTGCTGAGAAGAGGTACGGCCAGCACGCCCGAAACGATTGCATTCCGCGAGAAGCTTGACGATTTATACGGTGCCGGCTTTGGATTTGATGTATATAAAAGAGGAGATTCTCAAATTGTCCAATTCCGCATGGACGTTATCAACGAGAGCTTTGTATCCTCCGATCAATCCATGCTTGCGGCTTCCCTGCAATTTCTAGGAGATGTGCTTACCGATCCGCTTATCGATAATAACGGCTTCCATGCTAAATATGTAGATGCAGAGAAGACGACTCTTAGAAAAAGACTGGAAGCCATCGTTAACGATAAAATCCGGTATGCAGCGGAGCGCTGTCTTGAGGAAATGTGCGCAAACGAGCCTTACCGTCTTCATCCGCTCGGAAAGCTGGATGAAATCGAATCGATAACTCCGAGTTCATTATATAAGCACTATGAGGAATGGCTTAGCAACGCAGCCCTTGATTTGTATGTTGTAGGAGATACCACGCTTGAAGAGGTAACGGGACTCGTTCAGCAAGCCTTCCATTTAAAGACCGGAACGCCATCCGCTTACAGCTTGCCGGTGGTTAAGCATGATGTGAAAGAAGTAAAAAAGGTGACGGACCGGATGGAGGTCAGCCAAGGCAAGCTGAATTTGGGTCTGCGGATGGGGATCGGATACGATGACGACGAATATCCGGCTGCTTTAATGTATAACGGCATATTGGGAGGATATCCGCATTCCAAGCTGTTCCTGAATGTCCGCGAGAAGGCAAGCCTTGCCTATTACGCCGCATCCCGCTTGGACGGCCATAAGGGCATTTGCACGATTCAATCCGGCATTGAATTCGCCAATTACGAGCGTGCCGTGGCCATCATTTTAGAGCAGCTCGAAAGCATGAAGCAGGGCAAGCTGTCGGAGCTCGAGCTCGATCAGACGAAGGCGATGATATCCAACCATCTCCGCGAGCTGCAGGATTCTGCGTACGAGATGATTGCTTACGATTTCAACAGCGTGCTGACCGGCAAGCAAAGAAGTGCTGAGCAGCTGCTGGAGCAGGTTCAGGCAGTAACGCCTGCGGACATCGTGAAGGTGGCTCAGCGCGTGCAGCTGGATACGATCTACTTTTTGCGCGACCGGAAGGAGGCATAAGCGGATGCAAACCTTAAACTATCCAAACGTGCAGGAAACGCTGTACAGAGAAATTTTAGAAAACGGGCTTGAGGTGATCGTTCTTCCAAAGGAAGGCTTCAATAAAACGTATGCGACGTTCTCGACCAAGTACGGCTCCGTAGACAACAAGTTTTCGGTCGGAGACGGAGCGCCGGTACAGGTGCCGGACGGGATTGCCCATTTCCTGGAGCACAAAATGTTCGAGGAGCCTACGGGTGACATTTTCGCCGTGTTCGCATCCCAAGGTGCGTCGGCTAACGCATTCACGAGCTTCGATCGGACGGTTTATCTGTTCTCGGCAACGGAGAAAATTAACGAAAATTTGGAAACGCTCATTAACTTCGTTCAAAATCCATATTTTACCGACGCGAACGTGGAAAAAGAAAAAGGCATCATCGAACAGGAGATTAATATGTACCGCGACAATGCGGATTGGAGAGTGTATTTCGGGCTCATCGACGCTCTCTATCACGAACATCCGGTTCATATTGACATTGCGGGTACGGCCGAATCCATCGGAAAAATTACGAAGGAGACGCTTTACCAGTGCTACGAAACGTTTTATCACCCTTCGAACATGCTTCTGTTTGTCGTTGGGGGCGTAAAAGCCGAAGAGGTTTTCGAGCTGGTCAGAGCTAATCAAGCTGCAAAAAAGTTCAAACCGCAAGGCGAAATTAACCGGTTTTTCGAAAAGGAGCCCGAGTCCGTCAAAATCGCGCGCAAGGTATCCGAGCTTCCCGTCTCGCTGCCGAAATGCATGCTGGGCTTCAAGGAAAAGCGCGCCGGTCTGACGGGAGAAGCTTTGCTTCGCCATGAGGTGACGACTAAGCTGATGCTCGAAGCTTTGATCGGTCCGAGCTCCAAGCTCTATCAGCAGCTGTATGAACAGAACCTGATTTCCGATTCGTTCGGGCATGAGTTCAATTCCAGCCCTGGTTATGCCTTTTCCGTTATCGGCGGCGATACTCCGGATCCCGACGAACTGATCGGACAAATCCGGACAGCGGTCGAACAATTATTGAAAACGGGTATCGAGTCAGCGGCATTCGAAAGGGCAAAACGGAAAAAAATCGGCGGCTATTTGAGAATGCTAAACTCCCCAGAAGCGATTGCCGGCGAATTCACCAAATACCGGTTCCGCGACAACGATATGTTCGATGTGCTTGAATATTATGAACGCTGTACGCTTGAGGATGTCAACCAAAGGCTTCGCGAGCATTTCGATTTTGAGCAGCTGGCCGTTTCGATCGTGAAGCAGCCGGGCGCATGAAAACCCTGCAGCAAATGACGGTATTGATAACCGGGGGGAGCCGCGGCATCGGCGCTGCTATCGCCAGACGTTTTGCCGCGGAGGGAGTCAATATTGTTATCCATTATTTGCAATCTCATGAGATTGCAAACGAGACCGCACGCACCTGCATGGCGCTCGGCTCGAATGTCATGACCATCTCGGCCGATCTGAGATCCAAGGAACAGCTGGAGCGGATGCGGGATAAGCTTGCAAGCCATAATATGCTTCCCGATATCCTCGTTAACAATGGTGGGATTTCTCATTACGGCATGCTGATGGATGTAACGGAGGCGGAGTGGGACGATGTGATGGCCGTAAATCTAAAGGGGATGTTTTTGTGCTCTCAGCTGTTTATGCCCTACATGATCTCACAACGGTACGGCCGGATCATCAACGTTTCGTCGATATGGGGGATGTCTGGCGCTTCCTGCGAAGTGCTGTATTCCACAACCAAAGGCGGTATGAACGCGTTCACGAAGGCGCTGGCCAAGGAGCTGGCGCCGACAGGCGTTACGGTTAATGCCGTGGCACCCGGTGCCGTCGATACCGAAATGATGGGCGGCTTCGATGAAGCGGAAAAAGCGGCCATCGAGCAGGAAATACCGATCGGACGCTTCGGCTCGACTGACGAGATCGCTTCTTTGGTTTATTTCCTTTCGCTGCCGGAGTCTTCTTATATTACAGGTCAAGTGATCAGTCCGAACGGCGGTTGGCATACCTAATTGGTCCCTGCCGCATAATTAATTCGGTTTTGTCGCAAAATAATTGATGTTGATGATTCTTTCCATACCTTTAGGAGGCGAAGAAACATGTCAACTGTCCTTTCTAATTTTGCGACTTGGAAGCATTTTTTGGCCGACCGCGTTTCGCAAGCCAAGAAGATGGGAATGAACGAAGAAACGATTTCCAGTCTGGCTTATGAAATCGGAGCTTTTCTCGACGAGAAAGTTGATCCGAAAAATGAGGAAGAACGGGTACTGAAAGAGCTTTGGGATGTGGGCGACGAGTCGGAGCGCAAAACAATTGCCGCTTTGATGGTGAAGCTCGTTCTAAGAACCTAAGCTTAAGTTCAGCTCGATCGGTAACGGCATTTCGTCAACAGAAGCAGAAGCAGGAAAGCCTCCCACTAGGAGGCTTTTCTGCAATGTTTCTTTTTGGGTTGCAGGATTGTGACGAAAATTGTAGAATTATGTTTTATGACGGGCGTAACGATCATATCGTATTTGCTTACGCCGAGATGAACAGGCTTAGGACGGTGACAGTTTTGGAGTCGAAACAATGGTATATGGAATACAAAATACATAAGAACCGCCCCGGATTGCTTGGGGATATCGCATCGCTGCTCGGTATGCTAGAGGTTAACATCATGACGATTAACGGGGTCGAGGACCGTACGCGCGGCATGCTTTTGCAAACGGACGACGACGAGAAGATCGAGCTGCTTGGCAAAATGCTCCAAAAAGTCGATAATATTACCGTAAACAAACTGAGAACGCCTACAATCGTCGATATATTGGCGGTTCGCCACGGACGATACATCGAGCGAGATTCCGACGACCGGAAGACTTTCCGGTTTACGAGGGACGAGCTCGGCATTCTGGTTGATTTTTTGGGAGAAGTGTTTAAGCGCGACGGCAATCAGGTTATAGGTTTGAGAGGAATGCCCCGCGTAGGAAAGACGGAATCGATTATCGCCGGCAGCGTATGCTCGAATAAGCGCTGGACCTTCGTTTCCTCGACGCTGCTAAGGCAAACGGTGAGAAGCCAGCTTTCCGAGGATGAAATGCAGCCTAATAATATTTTTATTATCGACGGAATCGTGAGCACGATCCGTTCCAATGAGAAACATTACGGATTGCTTCAGGAAATTATGGCGATGCCTTCGACCAAGGTCATCGAGCATCCCGATATTTTCGTCAAGGAGTCCAATTTCGATTACAGCCATTTCGATATCATTATAGAACTGCGCAATACGCCGGATGAAGAGATAACCTATGAATCATTCACTGCTAACTATACAGACGATTTCTAATCGGAAGGAGGCCGTCTTATGTCTGAATTAGGCGAACTGCTAAAACAAGCAAGACAAGAGCGAGGATTATCGCTGGACGATATTCAAGAAACGACGAAAATTAGGAAAAGGTATCTTGAAGCCCTAGAAAGCGGGGATCATACTGTACTGCCCGGAGCTTTCTATGTCCGTGCTTTCGTGAAAAACTACTCCGAAGCGGTCGGACTCGACTATGAAGAGGTGCTTCGGCTCTATCAGCATGAGGTGCCCGCCGCCCCGGTGGAGCAAACGGCCGACCCGATTCCGGCCAGAACGCCCCGGCGCGTCAAGTCCCAGTCTTCCGAGCATTTAGGGAAGATCGGATTTAATGTGATGATGTGGTCCTTCCTCATTCTGATCGTTGTGGTCGTATGGGTGTTTTTCATCAATAACAAGACGGAGGAGCCGAAAGCCGTTGACCAAAGCACTCCGATTACGGAGGCGTCGGAGCCGCCGGCCGTGGGTCCGACCGACCAGACTGCCGAGAACGGCGCGACGACGACACCGGATGCGGAGACGGCCCCGCCGTCGCCGACACCTCCTCCTACGACGGTCACCTTCGGAAGCAAGGTCGGCAAAGCGGACCAATATAATATTGGGCCAGCCGGCAGCCACAAGGTAGAGATCAAGGTATCCGGAGGAAGAAACTGGGTCGAGGTGCGATCGGGCAGCAATACCGGCGAGAAGCTGTATTATCAAAACGCCGAAGACGGCGATGTGCAAACCTATGACTTGACAGGACCGATCTATATTAATGTCGGCCGGTCGGATTTCAGCGAAATTACGGTTGACGGGGTATTAGTGCCGGACGGGGACCGCGCAGGCTCGAAGAAGCTGCTTCTTACACCTGTGGAAGCGGCAGAAGGCCCGACGGGTGAAGCCGGCGCCGCACAGACTAGTGAGACTGGCTCCGCCCAGGCAGGAGCCGGACAGACCGGAGGGGAACAAGGCGGAGCGGCAGCCGAGTAGCATAATGGATTAAAGGAGAGGTAATTATGGCATCGGAAAACGCATTTGACATTGTATCCAAGGTTGACATGCAGGAGCTCGCGAATGCGGTCAAGCAGGCCGAGCGAGAGATCGAAACACGTTTTGACTTCAAAGGAAGCAAAAGCAGCATCGAGCTTGAGAAGGAAGCGCTGATCGTGGCATCGGATGATGAGTACAAGCTCAAGAGCGTCATCGACATTTTGCTCTCCAAGATGGTAAAGCGAGGCGTTCCAATCAAAAATTTGGACTACGGCAAAGTCGAAGGAGCCTCGGGAGGTACGGTTCGTCAGCGCATCAAGCTTAGACAGGGAATTGAACAGGACGTTGCGAAAAAAATCAATATTCTTATCCGTGATTCGAAAATTAAAGTGAAAAGCCAGATTCAAGGCGATCAGGTGAGAGTGTCGGGCAAGAGCCTCGACGATTTGCAGGCGGTCATCAAGATGCTAAGGGAAGCGGATCTTCCTGTAGAGCTCCAGTTCACGAACTACCGCTCCTAACGACTGAAGCTGCGTTTCCGGGAATAGATGAAACGAGGCTTTTCCTTATGCCGCTTACCGCTCAAAGCATGGCAGGTGCCTGTTTTGACACGTGTAGGGGCTTGTATTATACTTGGTGAGATAAGGAAACGGAAGGATCTGGGTGATATATGAAATCGGGGTTGAAACACGACCGCGCAGCCGGCGCGGGCCGGGGCATTGCGTTTGATCGATTTAAGGAGGGAATTGTGTGAATCTGGCGAACCGAATTACTTTAGCCAGAATATTTTTGGTGCCGGTTATTATGTTTTTTCTGCTTATTAAAGTAGATTTGGGGTCGGTCAGCTTTTCGGACTTCTCCATTACATACAATCAGATTGCAGCGGCACTCATTTTTATTGTGGCAGCAAGCACAGACGGACTTGACGGGTATATCGCCCGCAAGAATAAGATCGTGACGAATTTGGGCAAGCTCCTGGATCCGCTCGCGGACAAGCTTCTTGTGGCTGCCGTACTGATTTCGCTGGTCGAGATGGATAAGCTGAACGCTTTGATCGCTATCGTGATCATCAGCCGCGAGTTCGCGGTCACCGGGCTGCGCCAGGTAGCGCTTCTTGAAGGCTCCGTCATGGCTGCGAGCAAATGGGGCAAATGGAAGACTGCCATCCAAATTACGATGATCATCGCTCTGCTCATCAACAATTTCCCTTTTGCTTTTATCGATTTCCCGTTCGATGCCATTTCCAGCTGGGCGGCAGCGATTATTACCGTTTACTCTGGCATCGATTATTTCGTGAAGAACAAGCATCTAATTCCGGTAGAATAAGGTTGTTCGAGAGCATCTTTCCGTACCCGCGGAAGGATGCTTTTGCATATAAATTGTTGAAATAAAGAGTTTGTAGCCAGAATCCATTTGACTTAGGAGCTGAACGAAAAAGATGAAAGCTGAAATAATCGCTGTCGGAACAGAGCTGCTATTGGGCCAAATCGTGAATACGAACGCACAGTATTTGTCGCAAAGTCTTGCCGGACTCGGCATCGACGTCTATTTCCAGACGGTTGTCGGGGACAATCCCCAGCGGCTGCGTCAAGCGATCGAAATCGGCAGAAGCCGGGCGGAGCTGCTTGTTTTTACGGGAGGGCTGGGCCCTACACAGGATGACTTGACCAAGGACGTGCTTGCTGATTATTTGCAGCGCGGCCTCGTGCTGCATCAGCCTTCGATGGACAAAATCGAGCATTTATTCAGCTCCCGGGGCGTTCATATGGTCGAAAGCAACCGGCGCCAGGCGCTTATTCTTGAAGGAAGCGTCCCCCTTGAGAACACGGCTGGTCTCGCTGTCGGCAACGGCATTTCCGAAGGAGGCACCCATTATTTGCTGCTTCCGGGACCGCCTAAGGAAATGAAGCCGATGATGGAAGAGGCGGGACTTGCATTTCTGCAAAGCATTCTTACGGATCAAAAACCGCTGTATTCCCGGCTGCTAAAATTTGCCGGCGTAGGCGAATCGAGTCTCGAAGCCAAGCTGCTCGACCTGATCGAGAGTCAGATCGATCCGACGATTGCTCCGTACGCCAAAGAGGGCGAGGTGGCGATCCGGGTGTCGACGAAAGCCGGCGCGCAGCTTGAAGCCGACCGGAAAATCGATCAGACCGTCGAGAAAATCAAGGAACGAGCCGGGGAGTATTTGTACGCTCAGACGGATATTCCGATCGAAGAGGAAATTGTGCGTCTTCTCAGAGCGACCAAACGCAAGCTCGCGAGCGCCGAAAGCTGCAGCGGGGGACTGCTGGCCGAGCTGATTACGAACATACCCGGGAGCAGCGGTGAGTATACAGGCGGCGTTGTCACCTATACCAACATGATGAAGCACAAGCTGCTGGGCATTCCCCTTTCCCAGCTCGAAGGCGAGGGTGCGCCGGGAGCGATCAGCGAATCGACGGCGGCATTAATGGCTGAAAGGGTACGGGAACTGTCTAACGCGGATTTCGGCATCTCGCTGACGGGTGTGGCCGGACCCGCGGAGTCGGAAGGAAAGCCGGTGGGGCTTGTTTATTTCGGAGTGTCGGAGCGCGGAAAGGCGACTGTCGTACATACGATGCATTTGAGCGGAGACCGTTCCATGATCCGCATCAGAGCCGTGAAGGCCGCTTTTTACCGCTTATGGCTCAGCTTGCGTGACTAGCCGGTTAACTCGAGCCGCGCTATCCAACTCCAAAAAAATGTTGAAAAATGTCGTACAAGCGTCTATAATAAGAATCAGTTATCGGAAGAACCGTGGCGAAGATTACTTTGCTGCGGTTTTTTTATGTCCATTTGACGGGCTGAAGCAAAAGGCGAATGTATGTTCGAAAAAAATGCTTGGCAACTCGTCCGAAACAAGGTATCATAACATTATAAATGATGAAGGATGTGAGTTTCTTGTCGGATCGTCGCGCTGCGTTAGAAATGGCTTTACGTCAAATTGAGAAGCAATTTGGTAAAGGCTCCATCATGAAACTGGGTGAATCAACACACATGCAGGTAGAAACCGTGCCTAGCGGTTCGCTTGCTCTAGATATTGCATTGGGTATCGGCGGCCTGCCGCGCGGACGCGTTATTGAGGTGTACGGACCGGAATCGTCCGGTAAGACGACGGTCGCACTTCACGCTATTGCCGAGGTGCAGCGCATTGGCGGACAGGCCGCTTTCATCGATGCGGAGCATGCGCTTGATCCGCTTTACGCCAGCAAGCTTGGCGTCAACATCGACGAATTGCTGCTTTCCCAGCCTGATACAGGCGAGCAGGCATTGGAAATTGCCGAGGCGCTCGTACGAAGCGGCGCGGTTGATATTATCGTCATCGACTCCGTTGCGGCGCTTGTACCGAAAGCTGAAATCGAAGGCGATATGGGCGATTCCCATGTCGGTCTTCAGGCTCGTCTAATGTCGCAAGCGCTGCGTAAGCTTTCCGGCGCAATTGCGAAGTCCAAAACTATCGCGATTTTCATTAACCAATTGCGTGAGAAGGTCGGCGTCATGTTCGGCAACCCTGAGACAACGCCGGGCGGCCGTGCGCTCAAGTTCTATTCCAGCGTGCGTCTGGACGTGCGCCGTATCGAGACTTTGAAGCAGGGCAATGACATGGTCGGCAACCGCACGCGAATTAAAGTGGTGAAGAACAAAGTAGCTCCGCCATTTAAGCAAGCGGAAATCGACATTATGTATGGTGAAGGGATCTCCAAAGAAGGCACGCTGATCGATATGGGCGTTGAAATGGATATCGTGCAGAAGAGCGGTGCCTGGTTCTCTTATAACGGCGAGCGCTTGGGTCAAGGCCGAGAGAATGCGAAGCAGTTTTTGAAGGACCATACGGAAATTGCGGCCGTTATCGAGAAGCAAATCCGTGAAGCAAGCAATTTGTCCGCGGCTGCTGCGCAGGCGAATTTCAAGCCGGATGAGGACGAGGACGAAGAGTTCGAAGATTTGGAATAATCGCAAGAATCAACATCTATTACAGCTTCGCCGTTCCTGCAGGAACGGCGAAGTTGTGTTTAGGGAGCAAAACGCGGGGTGGACAGCATCGAATGGGTTGGAGAAGAGGAACGGATGATCTTATCCGTCCGGACGGACAAGAAGGACCGGAAGCTTTATCATCTGTTTGCAGAGTCGGAAGTGCCGCTGATTTCCGTTCACGAAGACATTTTGATACGCTACCGTCTCATGAAGGGACAGCTGCTCACGGCCGGGCAGGCGGCTGAAATCCGGAGGGAAGACGAGCGTTACCGCGCTTATATACTGGCAATCGGCTATCTGGGCTTCAAGCCAAGGACGAGAAAGCAAATCCAGCAGTACTTAAGCCGCAAGGAATTTGAAGAATCCAATATTCAATACGCGCTCGAGCGTTTAGAATCCGAGCATATTGTTGATGATGAACAATATGCTCGCCAATTCGCGGCAGGCCGATTGAGAAACAGCTCAAAGGGACGTCTATGGATTAAGCAGGAGCTAAGGCAAAGAGGCGTTTCCAAACAGGCTGCCGCAGAAGCGGTCGATGCGCTTGACCGCGATGCGGAATTGGCATCGGCCAAAGCGGCTGCGGACAAGAAATGGCGGTCCGTGAAAGGCGACCAAAAGGAAAAAAAACGCAAGCTTATCGGTTTTTTAATGCGAAGAGGGTTTCCCGGCGATATCGTAAGAGAAGCGGCAAGGTCTGTCGAGACGGACGAGGAAGAAGAGCTATACGACGACGATGACGGGCTAATGCTTGACAATTGAATTTATGAAAAGATAAAATGAGGATGTATTCCTTCAATTTGAATCAATTTTCCTTCCAAAAGTTGATTCAAAACGATTATTTTCGTCAAATTAGTAATTGTTGAAACGGTATTGAAGCCGGTTGAAAACCTAATAACATCCCAAGCAGGGGCCTTGGTATGCAGCAAGGAGGTGAACAAGATGCAAGAGTGGATTTGGATCTTGATCTGTCTCTTTGTTGGCGCAATATTCTTTGGGATTGGTTATTTTATTCGAAAGTCGATTGCCGAGGCTAAAATTTCGAGTGCTGAGCAAGCTGCAGTCCAAATTGTGGAAAATGCGAAAAAGGAAGCAGAGGCTCAGAAGAAAGAAACGGTGCTGGAGGCAAAAGATGAAGTCCACAAACTTCGTTCCGAAGCCGAGAGAGACATTCGTGAGCGACGTAATGAAGCTCAGCGTCAGGAAAGACGTTTGCTCCAAAAAGAGGAGTCGTTGGATAAAAAGTTAGAAGCACTAGAACGCAAAGAAGAGTCTGTAGCCAACAAAGAAAAACGGATCGATGAAACGCAAGAGCAGATTGATTCCATTTATAAGCAGCAGCTTAGCGAATTGGAGCGTATATCGGGCTTAACGACGGAAGATGCGAAATCGATTATTTTATCTAATGTTGAGCAAGAAGTGCGGCATGAAACAGCCCAAATGATTAAAGAGATCGAGCAGCAAGCGAAAGAAGAGGCCGATAAGAAAGCGCGCGATATTATTTCGTTAGCTATACAGCGCTGTGCGGCTGATCATGTGGCGGAAACGACGGTATCCGTTGTCACCTTGCCTAATGAAGAAATGAAAGGCCGTATTATTGGGCGCGAAGGCCGAAATATCCGTGCTTTGGAAACATTGACTGGTATCGATCTAATCATCGACGATACACCGGAAGCGGTCATTTTGTCCGGGTTCGACCCCATTAGACGCGAAATTGCCCGTACTTCTCTTGAGAAGCTGGTGGCTGACGGCCGTATCCATCCTGCACGCATTGAAGAAATGGTTGAGAAGTCCCGTAAAGAAGTGGACGAGCGCATTCGTGAATACGGAGAACAAGCTACGTTTGAGGTTGGGGTTCATGGCTTGCATCCGGATTTAATCAAGATTTTGGGACGATTGAAGTATCGGACAAGCTATGGTCAGAACGTACTGAAGCATTCCATGGAGGTTGCTTACCTGACCGGCTTGATGGCAGCCGAGCTTGGCGAAGACGTAACTCTGGCCAAACGTGCCGGATTGCTGCATGATATCGGCAAGGCGCTTGACCACGAGGTGGAAGGGTCGCACGTCGAGATCGGTGTTGAGCTGGCGAAGAAGTACAAGGAGCATCCTGTCGTGATTAACAGTATCGCTTCGCATCACGGCGATACGGAGGCAACTTCGGTTATCGCGATGCTTGTAGGGGCTGCAGACGCCTTGTCGGCAGCGCGTCCGGGAGCGCGTCGCGAAACACTCGAAACGTACATCAAACGTCTGGAGAAGCTTGAAGATATTTCAGAATCGTTTGATGGCGTCGAGAAATCGTATGCGATCCAGGCAGGCCGCGAAGTGCGCGTCATGGTACAGCCTGACAAAATCGACGATACGGAAGCTTTCCGCTTGGCACGCGATATTACGAAGAAGATCGAAAACGAGCTCGATTATCCGGGACATATCAAAGTAACGGTAATCCGGGAAACGCGAGCCGTCGAATATGCGAAATAGGCTCATCAATCAAATAGGCTTACCGGAAAAGTGGCTGCTTGTCAGCCACTTTTCTGCTTGATTAGATCAAAGAGGACGTGTGTGGCATGAACGTGTTATTTATTGGGGATATCGTTGGCAATGTCGGCCGGAGTGCGTTAAAGCGCGTACTTCCGGCGCTCAAGAGCAAATACAATCCGCATATTATTATTGCCAACGGAGAGAATGCGGCCGCGGGAAGAGGCATTACAGCTTCCATCGCAAAGGAATTTTTTGAATGGGGCGTCCATGGCATTACGATGGGCAACCATACGTGGGACAACAAAGATATTTTCGAATGGATCGACGAGGAGCCGCGTATCGTGCGACCGGCAAACTATTCACCAGGCGCGCCGGGCCAGGGGATGGCTTTTATTAAAGCGAACGGGAAACAGCTCGCGATTATCAATCTGCAGGGAAGAACCTTTCTGCCGCCGATCGATTGCCCGTTCCGGAAGGCCGACGACTTAATTGACGAGGCGTCGGAACGGACAAAAAATATTTTGGTGGACTTCCATGCGGAAGCAACCTCGGAGAAAATCGCGATGGGCTGGCATCTGGATGGCCGGGCATCGATCGTGCTGGGAACGCATACCCATGTACAGACGAACGACGATACGATTTTACCCGGCGGCACCGCTTATATTACCGATGTCGGCATGGTCGGTCCGAAGGAAGGTGTCCTCGGAATGGAACGAAATGCTGTTTTACATAAATTTATCACTCAGCTGCCTGTGAGATTTGTAGTGGCCGAAGGGCAATGGCATCTGCACGCAATATCCGTCCAATTGGATGAAACGACCGGCCGTGCGCGTAAAATCGAAAAAATTCGCCTCACAGAAGACGAATGGCTGCTGATGTAACGCATTGAATCTTTGAAAAGTTCCGACAATTCAGAATAGTTTGTCCGATCGGTCCCGTAAAAGCAGGAATTTTTTAACCTCTCTCGAATACTATTTAAAAGTGGAATCCATCCAACAGTCCAAGGGGAGGTTCTTTTCATGGATGTATTAAAAGTTTCAGCAAAGTCCAATCCAAATTCCGTAGCAGGTGCACTGGCAGGAGTTCTTCGTGAGCGCGGCGGCGCCGAGCTGCAAGCCATTGGAGCTGGTGCCTTGAACCAAGCAATCAAAGCCGTAGCGATCGCCCGCGGATTCGTCGCTCCCAGCGGGGTGGATTTAATTTGTATTCCTGCTTTTACGGACATTGTTATTGACGGCGAGGATCGAACGGCGATCAAACTGATTGTTGAGCCCAGGTAGCCGCGAGCGATATGTTGGTCATAAAAAACGACAAATAATTTGAAGGATCGCCTGTTTACGATGTAGACAGGTTTTTTGCTGCGAAAAAATGAACTGGGGTGACCGTATGAAAATAGCTGATTTCCATTGCGATGCATTATGCAAGCTTTTGCTGGACAATAAACTGACGTTCCGGAACAGCAAGCCCGGATCGCTAGATGTGACATACGAAAGACTGAAAGCCAGCAACGCGGTACTGCAAACCTTTGCGATCTATATTCCCGAGTCGATGAACGGGCGGCTGGAACCGATATTGGAAAGCATCGACCGTTTTCAGCAGCATGTATTGATTTGCGAGGATATGGTCTGGGTAAAATCGGCCAAGGATTTGGACGTATGCCTCAAGCAGGGTAAAACAGGGGCTTTGCTGTCCTTGGAGGGGGTTGACGGAATCCAAGGGCAAATGTCCCTGCTGCGCATACTATATCAAATAGGAGTGCGGGCGGCGGGGCTTACCTGGAACCACGCCAATTGGGCGGCGGACGGAACGATGGAGCCAAGAGGCGGGGGATTGACCGGAAAGGGACGGCAATTCGTTGAAGAGAGCAACCGACTCGGCATTTTGCTGGACGTGTCCCATTTGTCTGATCAGGCATTCTGGGACGTGGCCGAGCATTCCGATAAGCCCATCATCGCTTCCCATTCCAACGCCAGAACGATATGCGACCATCCGCGAAATTTAACGGACGAGCAGATTAAGCGGATCATTGCAATGGACGGTAGGATTGGAATCACTTATGTGCCTTGGTTCGTATCCAAGGAAGACACAGTTACGGTGGATGATCTAATCCGGCATGTCGAGTATATTTGCGAGCTGGGAGGAGAGGATTGTATTATGCTGGGTTCCGATTTTGACGGAATCGACCGTTACATCAGCAAGCTGACCAATCCGGAGGAAGTCGTGAACTTGCAAGAGGGGCTGCTAAAAAGGTATTCGGTACGGCAAACGGAAAAGTTTTTATCCGCTAATGCCTTAACATTTCTCGCCCGCAATTTGCCTGACGAATGACGGCCCGTCCGATCTGATTGCGATATGGGATCAATCGAAACAAACTATACGTAAATTAAGCGTTTACATCTTGCTTTTTATGAAAATGCATTTTAAACTTGTTGTGACTATTATTACTTCTATTATATAATTATTTGATGTCGTCGAATAATCGTACGTTCTAGAAAAAGAGGAGATGGGCATTTTGATCAGTCAATTGTCTTGGAAGATCGGGGGACAACAAGGGGAAGGCGTCGAAAGTACGGACCGGATCTTTTCTACAGCGCTTAACCGTTTGGGTTACTATTTATATGGGTACCGGCACTTTTCTTCGAGGATCAAGGGCGGACATACAAACAACAAAATCCGGATCAGCACGCATCCGATTCGCGCAATTTCGGATGATTTGGATATTTTGGTCGCGTTTGACCAGGAAAGCATCGATCTGAATGCGAAGGAGCTGCGTTCCGGCGGCGTAATCGTTGCCGACGCCAAATTTAATCCGACAATTCCTGACGGAATTGATGCAAGACTGTTCGCTGTGCCGATTACGGCGATGGCGGAGGAGCTTGGAACCTCGTTAATGAAAAACATGGTTGCTTCCGGGGCTTCGTGGGCTCTTCTCGGCTTGCCGCTTGAAGTATTCAATAAAGCGGTAGAGGAAGAGTTCGGACGCAAAGGCGCAGCAATCGTTGAAAAAAATATTGAAGCCGTAAAACGCGGCGCTGAATTCGTTTTGGAACAGGCAGGCGGACCACTGGATGAGTTCAAGCTGGAGCCTGCCGACGGCAAGCAAAAGCTGTTCATGATCGGCAACGAGGCAATCGGCCTCGGATCCATCGCGGCAGGCTGCCGCTTGATGTCGGCCTATCCGATTACGCCTGCTTCCGAGATTATGGAGTATTTGATCAAAAAGCTGCCGAAATTCGGAGGCACTGTCGTGCAAACCGAAGACGAGATCGCAGCCGTTACGATGGCGATCGGCGCCAACTATGCGGGCGTACGTACGATGACCGCTTCGGCTGGTCCAGGCCTTGCCCTTATGATGGAGGCAATCGGTCTCGCGGGTATGACGGAAACTCCTCTTGTCATTGTGAATACGCAGCGCGGCGGTCCGTCGACCGGCCTGCCGACCAAGCAGGAGCAGTCCGATCTAAACGCTATGGTGTACGGAACACACGGCGAAATTCCGAAAATCGTAATTGCGCCTGCTACGATCGAAGACTGCTTCTACGATACGCTCGAATCCTTCAACCTCGCCGAGCAATACCAGGTGCCGGTCATTCTGATGACGGATCTGCAGCTATCCCTCGGCAAGCAATCCTGCGAGCCGCTTGATTACAGCAAAATCGATATTAAACGCGGCAAGCTGGTGACGGATGTGCCAGCACTGGAAGGGCAAAGCCTGTTCAAACGGTATGAGTTTACGGAAGACGGTGTTTCACCTCGCGTACTGCCGGGAGAGAAAGGCGGTCTTCACCATGTGACAGGCGTAGAGCACGACGAGGTTGGGCGTCCTTCCGAGAACTCGGTGAATCGCCGTCAAATGATGGATAAACGCTTGAATAAGCTGAACGATATGTATATTCGGGACGCGGTCCGTGCAGATGCGCCT
Organism: Paenibacillus vietnamensis; assembly: GCF_020169515.1. Classification (GTDB taxonomy): domain Bacteria; phylum Bacillota; class Bacilli; order Paenibacillales; family Paenibacillaceae; genus Pristimantibacillus; species Pristimantibacillus vietnamensis. Next base: position 813,902 of record NZ_JAHMHW010000001.1, read on the forward strand.
CATGAGAATCCGGACCTGCTGATCATCGGAATGGGCTCGACGGGCGGAACGATCGACCAAGCCAGACAAACTCTTGCCGGCGAAGGTGTCGCAACGAACCATGTAACCATCCGTCAAATTCATCCATTCCCGACGAAGCTGCTGAAGCCTTACTTGCAAAATGCAAAAAAAGTGATCGTCATTGAAAATAATGCAACCGCTCAGCTTGCATCTCAAATCAAGATGAATGCAGGCTTCGCAGAAAAAATCGAAAGCTTGCTCAAATACGACGGCAATCCGTTTCTGCCTTCGGACGTTCACAAAGCATGTAAGGAGTTGATTAAAGATGGCCACGTTCAAAGAGTTTAGAAACAATGTAAAGCCTAACTGGTGCCCGGGCTGCGGCGACTTCTCCATTCAAGCTGCCATCCAGCGCGCAGCAGCGAACGTAGGACTTGAGCCCGAGCAGCTGGCTGTCGTGTCCGGTATCGGCTGCTCCGGCCGCATTTCCGGTTACATTAACGCATACGGCTTCCACGGCATTCATGGACGCGCGCTGCCTATCGCGCAGGGCGTTAAGCTCGCCAACCGCGAGCTGACCGTAATCGCTTCAGGCGGCGACGGCGACGGATTTGCGATCGGGATGGGTCATACCGTTCACGCCATCCGCCGTAATCTTAATCTTACCTATATCGTCATGGATAACCAGATTTACGGCCTGACGAAAGGTCAGACTTCACCGCGCTCCGCCGAAGGCTTCAAAACTAAATCGACGCCGGAGGGCTCGATCGAGTCAACGCTGTCACCGCTTGAAATCGCGATGTCGGCCGGTGCGACCTTCGTCGCCCAGTCGTTCTCCAGCGATTTGAAGCAGCTGACCAGCCTGATCGAGCAGGGTATCAAGCATGAAGGCTTCTCTCTGATCAACGTGTTCAGCCCATGCGTTACCTTTAACAAAATCAACACGTACGACTGGTTTAAGGAAAATATCGTGAATCTGGAGCAATTCCCGGATTACGATCCGACGAACCGCGTAGCGGCTATGAACAAAATCATGGAGACAAACGGCATGCTGACCGGTCTTATTTATCAGAACACGGCACGCAAATCGTATGAGGATCTCGTTGCCGGGTTTAAGCAAGAGGGATTGGCGAAGCAGAACGTCAAGATTACGCAAGATGAATTCGACAAGCTTGTTGCCGAATTTAAATAAATGATATAGTAAGAGCATATGGCCGGCCGGCCGTATGCTTTTTCATTAATTAGGATCCAGAACGGGCAGGAGTAGGAGTGAACAGAATGATACATAAAGAAGTGCCGATCGGCGTATCGGCCAGACATATTCATTTGTCAGAGGAGCATGTTGAGGCTCTATTCGGAGAAGGGTATTCCTTGACGGAAATGAAGCCTCTGTCACAGCCGGGCCAGTACGCAGCGAATGAAACGGTAGCCGTTATCGGACCGAAGGGGACGTTCGCGAAGGTCAGAATTCTCGGTCCGGCCAGGAAACGCACACAGCTCGAGGTGTCGCGGACGGATGCTTTTGCACTCGGCGTAAATCCTCCGGTACGCGAATCGGGCGATATTGCCGGATCGGCCGGCATAAAGCTGCAAGGGCCTGCAGGCGAGATTGTAATTGAGGAAGGGGTTATCGTCGCCGCTCGCCACATCCATTTTCACACAACCGATGCAGAGCGTTACGGCGTAACGGACAAACAAAAGCTGCGAGTGCGAGTCGGGGGAGAACGCGGAGTCGTGTTTGAGAACGTAGTAGCGAGAGTCCACGGGCAGTATGCGCTGGACATGCATATCGACACCGATGAGGCGAACGCGGCCGGCATTAAAAACGGGGATAAAGCGGAGATCATCGACTAAGTGGTTCTCAAACAAACAAAGCTGCAAGACGGCCGGATAACCGGACGTTTTGCAGCTTTTGTTTAATTTTAAGAAAGACAGCCGATAAGGCTTGATTAATGACCCATCATCATGGACATTTCCGGCTTCTCGGCATGACTCGCATCCTTCTCCTGTCTCGGCCTACGAAGCAGCAGGGCGACGACGGCGCCGGCGATCGAGATGGATGCAAGGATGAAAAACGTGTCCCCGTAGGCGGAGTAGACAACGTTCGGACCCGGAGCAACCGCCCCGTAGTGCTTCATCCGGTCGGCCAGCAAGGTAGACAAGCCGGCAATCGCGAAGGAAGTCATCACCTGCTGAGCCGCGGCAGTGAGGGAAGTCACCCGGCCGACAAGCTCTCTAGGAGCCGACTGCATAATATGGGTATTGATCGGCATCATCGACAAGCCCATACCCGCACCAAGCATAGCCAGAGGGAGCATGATCGTCAGCAGCGGGGTATCCGCCGTCAACTGGCTGAGCAAAAAGCCTGCAATCGTAACGATCGTAAGTCCTGCGATGACGACCGGCCGGGCGCCGAAGCGGTCGAACAGCTTGCCGCCGATCGGCATGAATACCCCTGCGGCAAGCGCCTGCGGGAGAAGAATCAAGCCCGTATTAAAAGCGGTATACCCTTTAGCGATTTGCAGAAAAATCGGGATCAGGAATAACGTGCCGAACAAGGCGATTTGAACGATCCACTGCAGTACGATACCGCGCGTGAAGTCGCTCGATTTGAAGACGCGAAGCTCAAGCAGAGGCTCTTTGCGTCTTAGCTCGACGAAGATAAAAACGATCAGAGCGGCTCCGCCGACGATCATTCCCGTTAACGCCTCTGCGGAAGTCCATCCGCTGCCCCCGCCGCCTTCTCCGCCTCCGGCAGAGCTGACGCCGTAAGCTAGCATCGCAAAGGCAAGCGGAGCGAACAGCATGCCCAGGAAGTCCAGAGCCGGCACGCGCTTTCGTTCGATGCTCGGCAGCGTACGGATGCCGACAATGACGGCGATAACACCGATCGGCAGGTTAATAATGAAAATCCAGTGCCAGGACACATAATCGACGAGCCAGCCCGCAACGACGGGACCAAGCGCAGGCGCGAGCAGCATCGGAATGCCGATCATGCCCATGACAGCCCCTTGCTTGCCGGGAGGGCTCAGTCTGAAGGTAAAGGCCATTGCGATCGGGGCAACCATGCCGCCGCCGAGACCTTGAATGACACGGAAAACGATCAATTGCTCGGCCGTTGTGGCGATAGCGCACAGAGCCGAACCGATCGTAAACATCACGATCGAGAATAAGAAGATTTGTTTCGCGCCGAACCGGTCGGACATCCAGCCCGCAAGCGGGATAACGGCCGCCTGCGCAAGCGCATATCCGGTAATCGTCCACTGTACGACCGACATCGAGCTTTGAAAATCAGCCATTAGGCCGGGCATGGCAACGTTCATCGCGGTTCCGTCCAGGATAACCATGAACATGCCGACGATGATTGAGACGAGCGGGGCAAGGATGCTTCGTATGGACGTTTGAGTGCCGGGGGCTTGCTTTGCATCAACTGCCAATTGTCATTCCTCCTATCCGATATATCGGTCTTTGCATTAAGATTGTTGACCTGCTTAACGCTGACAGGCTACAATGAAAAGATGACCGCTTCTAGTTGCGGACAATTGTCCGCATTATTGAATCATAAAGAGGTACGGCTTAATTGTCAATTGTTTATTTTGTATGGGCGACAGAAGGAGAGAACGGCGATGACTACACCAGAAGGCAGCAGAACGAAACAAGAACTTAGCAAAGAAATTTTGCGGACAGCAAATGACTTGTTTACGGAGCACGGGGTAGAATCGGTCAGCATGCACCAAATCGCCAAATCGCTCGGCATCGGACAAGGAACCTTATATCGGCGCTATGCGAACAAAGGCGATTTGTGCATGGACGTGATGAGGGAAAACTTCGACCGTTTCTTGAGCGGGATCGGACTTTTTTTGGAGCAGCATGCGGAGTTGCCCGTTCAGGAGCGATTATGCGGCGTCATGCGCCGAATCATTGATTTTATCGATCAGAAATCGAAATGGCTTGGCGTCGTGCATGCCCATACGAAGCTGGAGGACGATAAAAACGATTTTTTCCAGTCGCCTCCTTATTTGTATCTGCATAGCGCGCTGAGCGGTTTAATCCGGGAAGGCACGGAGCAAGGCGTAATGCTTCCGGTCGATCCCGTTTATACGGCACATGCTTTTATTTCGGCTCATTCTCCGCATGCATACCTGCATCTGCGCTTCGGGTTAGGGTATTCATGCGAGGAGATCCAGGACCGTTTTTGCGCTGCTTTTATTGACCCTCTGTTTCGTTAACTGCTATAATATTGAATTGGGCTGTAACAACTATTTGTACCTATAAGGAAGTGAATAGGCATTGACGAATGACAGGGACCGTACAGCGACGGACAAAAAGCCCGAACAAAATAAGGATTACTCAAAATATTTTGATTTTAGCGACGCGAAGGTGCTGGATCAAGATGAGCATTCCACGACCTACCGCATAAAGGGAAGGGTCGTCCAAATAAATTCCGCTCCCAGCCATAAAGAGGAGAAGAAACGCGGCAAAGAGGATATCGAGGTGCATTACGATTTCTCGATTCCTTACGAGCTGCGCACGATGGGGGCGGGCAAGCATTACCTTATCCAAACCTACGGCTGCCAGATGAACGAGCACGATACCGAAGTGATGAGAGGCATGTTCGAGCAAATGGGATATACGTCCACCGAGGACCGCAATCTCGCGGACGTCATTTTGCTTAATACATGCGCCATCCGGGAAAATGCCGAGGATAAAGTGTTCGGCGAGCTTGGACATCTGAAGACGCTGAAGACCGAGAAGCCGGATTTGCTGCTCGGCGTCTGCGGCTGCATGTCGCAGGAGGAATCGGTTGTCGGCCGGATTTTGCAGAAGCATTCGTTTGTCGACATGATCTTTGGGACGCATAACATTCACAGGCTGCCGTATTTGCTGCAAAACGCTTACTTCAGCAAAGAACTGGTAGTCGAGGTATGGTCCAAGGAAGGCGACATTATCGAGAACCTGCCGAAGAAGCGCGAAGGCATGCGTGCCTGGGTTAACATCATGTACGGCTGCGATAAATTTTGCACGTACTGCATCGTTCCTTACACAAGAGGCAAGGAGCGCAGCCGCCGTCCGGAGGACGTCATCGCCGAGGTGAGGGAGCTTGCCCGCCAAGGCTTTAAAGAGATTACGCTGCTGGGCCAGAACGTAAACGCATATGGCAAGGATTTCGATGATATCGAATACCGGTTCGGCGATCTGATGAAGGATATGTCCAAAATCGATATTCCCCGCATCCGGTTCATGACGAGCCATCCGCGCGATTTCGACGATCATCTGATCGAAGTGCTGGCGACGCGCGGCAATCTGGTCGAGCATATCCACTTGCCGGTTCAGTCGGGCAGCACGGAAATATTAAAGCGGATGAGCCGCAAATATACGCGTGAAGCTTTCCTGGAGCTCGTTGCCAAAATTAAAAAAGCGATTCCGGGTGCCATGCTGACGACCGATATCATTGTCGGCTTTCCGGGCGAAACCGACGAGCAATTCGAGGAGACGATGTCGCTCGTAGAGGAAGTAGGCTTCGATTCGGCATACACATTCCTGTATTCGCCGCGCGAGGGAACGCCTGCCGCAGGGATGGAAGACAACGTGCCGCTGGAAGTGAAGAAAGCACGTCTTCAAAGGCTGAATGCCCTTCTGGCTGCGATCGCCAGAGAAAAGAACGAACAGCTGCGCGGCCAGATCGTAGAAGTTTTGGTCGAGGGCGAAAGTAAAAATAACGCTAGCATCCTTTCCGGCCGCACCCGCACGAATAAACTGGTGCATCTGGAAGGACCAAGCGATTGGATCGGCCAATTTATTCAAGCCAAGGTTACGGATGCGCAAACCTGGTACATTAAGGCCGAAGCGATCGAGCAAAGCGCACAAGAAGCCGTTAGCTAACGGTATAACAGGAGAGATGACGAATGGCGGAGCAACAAGCGACAGCAAAACAATCGGAGCAGCAGGAACACAGCTGCGGACATGATCACGAGCACGGAGGCGGCTGCTCGATTCCGAGCTTTAATACGCGCGATCTGATTGTGAAGGAAGACGTTCAGAAAAAAGCAAAAGAGCTGGCGGACCTGATCTATTCGTCGGAGGAGGTTCAGCATTACCGCCGCGCCGAGAAGCAAATTAACACCAATGAGCGGGTGCAGCAGCTGATCGCCCAAATCAAGAAAAAGCAGAAGGAAGTTGTCGCTTTCGAGACGACGTTCAAAAATCCGGATATGGTTAAGAAGATTGAAGGCGAAATGGAGGCTCTGCAGGATGAGCTCGACGGCATCCCGATCGTGTCGGAATTCCAGCAAAGCCAGTCCGACATTAACTATTTGCTACAGCTGGTCATCTCGATCGTTCGGGAAACCGTTGCGGATAAGATAAATGTAGAGAACGCATCCTCTCCTGACTCCGAGGATTGCATGGAGTAGAGATATGAATAAAGCCATGTTCGGGATTGACTTACCGCAATCCGCCGAACATGGCTTTCTTTATCGCGTTCGCTTCTTATATCGGGACAAGAAGAAAGCTTCCGCCGAAGCAGCTCTCGCTTAATCGTTAAAGGAGTAATTTCCGGTTTTTGACTTCGCCGTTGACGAACGAATGTAGGCGATGTAGGGGGTTAAGGATACGGCTAAGATGGCGCCTGCAAGCGATTTGAGGGCATCGCCGGGGAGGAAAGGAAAGAACCCGACGCCCAGAGCCTTGCCAAGCGGCAGCCCCGTAATATGCATCAGCCACGGAATGCCGGGCACATATGCGAACAACGAGCTGAAGAGCTCGAAAATGACAAAAAAGACAATCAGTGAGACGGCTTTGTTTTTGCTGCTGTTCGTGCGCAGGTAAGCGCCGGCCGCCATGCTGACGAGTAAAGCGCAGAACGGAAAAGCAAAAATGAAGCCGCCGGTTGCTCCGGTCAAATGGGCGATGCCGCCTTGTCCGCTGAATAACGGAAGGCCGAAGGCGGCGAGCACAATGACTGCGGCAATGCTGAGAAAGGCGTTGCGCGGCGTAAGAAACAATCCGGCAAGGATGACTCCAAGCGTCTGCAGCGTAATCGGGACCATGGAGCCACCGAGCTTAAGCGTCAGCGAGCTCATCACGATGAACAGGGCCGCGAACAGCGCGATAAAAACAAGGGATCTGATATTGTTGGTTGGCATGATGACAAACGACTCCTTTTATTCAGTTGCGAAAATTATGTTAACCTATTATATTGTTTAGAAGTTAACAAATCGAATTGTAGCATAGCCGCCGGCTTTGGGGAAGAGGCAGGGTGAACATTTATTGGAACAGATCTATCAGGTTGAGCTGAAAAAGGTGTCGGTAACGCCGCCGGCGCTGCATCATGACGGAGAAACGGTTACGATCTTAAAGGATGTAAGCTTCTCTATATATGAAGGAGAATGGGTGACGCTGCTCGGGCGTAACGGCAGCGGCAAAAGCACGCTTGCGAAAGCGGTGGCAGGCTGCCGCATCCCGGGGGCGACAGGCAGCAGGAGCAGCCGTCTGCAGGAGGCAGCGGAAGGCAAGCCGCTTCCGATCGTGCTGCAGCATCCGGAGGCTTCATTGCTCGGCGCGACTCCGTGGGAGGATGTCGTGCTGCTGCTGGAGCAAAACGGGCTGCAGGCAGAAACGATTGCGGAGGAAGCCGAACGCGCGCTGAGCAGAGCCGGTCTGGGAGAGCGGCTTTGGCAGCCGATTGAAACGTTATCCGGCGGGCAGAAGCAGCTCGTCGCGATTGCGGGCTGCCTGGCGATGCGCTCGCCGCTGCTCGTCCTCGACGAGGTGACGGCGATGCTTGAGACTGAGGCGGCAGCCGGTGTCCTGGAGCAGGTCAGGCAGCTCCATCGGACCGGGGTGACGGTGCTGTGGATTACGCAGAAGCTGGACGAGATTGAGCAGGGAGACCGTGTTGCAGCGATGAGCGGCGGCCGGCTTGTGTTCGACGGGACGGCTGAGCAGTGGTTCGATAGAGCCGGCGCGGCTGAGAATATGAGGAAGAACTGGATAGGGGAGCGGGAAGCAGCAGGCTGCGGCGGAGCCGAGAAGGCCGATGTCGGCTCAAGAGCCGGGCTGCGATTCGAACCAGGTAAACAAGGAATAAGCTGCAGCGGCAGCGAAGACGGCAAACTCAGCATGTGCGAGCGGCTAGGGTTTGCTGCGCCTTACGCGGTTCAAGTTGCCTGGGAGCTGGAACGGCTTGGCGTAAAGCTGAGGCCGCTGCCGTTCACCGCTGAAATGCTGGCTGAGGCGGTGAAGCGTTATGGCGGGTAATTGGGAGCTCAGCGGCGTTTCGGTCTGCGCCGAAGGGCACGAGAAGAGGCTTCTATTGCAGGATGTGAGCTGCAGCTTTAAAGCCGGTGAAATTACGCTGCTTATCGGACGGAATGGAGCCGGCAAGTCGACCTTGCTTGAGACGATGGCAGGACTCCGACCGCTTCAGGCGGGAGCCGTCGAGCTGGGCGGCGTCTCCTTGTGGAAGCGAGATGGCCGCAGAGCCAGATTGAATGCCGTCGCTGTCTTATCGCTGGGCATTTCCCTGCAAAGCTCGGAATCGCAATGGTTTGCCCAAACGGTGCGGGAGGAGCTCCTTTATTCGATTAAGCCTTACGGGCTTCAGCCCGCCGAGGCGAAGCGGCGAATGGAGGCGGCCCTGACCGGGGCAGGGCTGGCGGAGGAGCTGCTGGAGCGTGACCCGTGGACGCTCAGCGGAGGGCAGCAGCGAAGGCTGTCGCTTGCCTGCCTGCTGGCATGCGATCCGGATTGGCTGCTGCTGGACGAGCCGACGGCGGGGCTTGACGCCGACGGCATCAGCCGCCTGTGCGCGGTGTTAGCCGCGCACAGGGCGGCCGGGCGCGGAGCGGTCGTTGCCACGCACGACCTCGACGCGCTGCTGCCGCTCGCGGACGCGGTCGCCGTGGTCGACGGCGGCACGGTCCGCGCAGCGGCAGCGCCGGCGGCCGCGGCCGGGCACGGCGCCGCTGCGCCGCAGGCGCTCCGCGCGCTGGCTCTGCTGCGCGCGAAGGCGGCTTTGCCGCCGGAGGCCCCGGCGCAGGGCGGCGGGGCCCTGTGGCCAGAGCCGCGCGAGCTCGCGGCGGCGCTGGCCGAACGCTTGACCCGCGGGCGCGCCGCCGCTCCCGCGGGAACCCCTGCCGCCGCAGCGGATGCAGCAGCGTCGGCAAAGGCCCCTCCGTCCCGGCAGGCACAGCCTCCGGACGGCAAAGCGCACTCACCCGCCGATGCGGGCCTCGTGCGGCCGGACCGTTTCGATCCGCGGATGCTTGTGATCGCTTATTTCATGCTGGCAGCAGGAATTCTGCTGCAGCAAAGTCTGGCCGGGCTGGCTGCGGCGGCATGCCTCACGTTACTGCTGCTCGTTCCGTTCAGGACGCTCATTCGGCCGTGGCTCGGATTGATTCGCGGTTATGTGCTCATGATTGCCGTTTTATGCGCGGTAGGGGGCATTTCGTTCTCTCCGCTGATTTTTGAATGGGACAAAGCCTATCCGATTTTTATGAGGTTCGGAAGGCTGCTGCTGATTATGCTGCTCGGAATGCCGATGCTGAAATTAATGACACCGATGAGATTGCAGCGGGCGATTGAGCAGACGTTCGGCTGGCTCAGCCGAATGAAAGTGCCCATACATTCGTTCGCGCTGCTAGTGACGCTGATTTTCCGGTTTATCCCGCTGTTGGCGGGGGAGTGGGGGAGGTTTGCGAAGCTTGCTCATGCGAGGGGGAAGGCGGTGACGACGCCGGGGAAGGTACCCGTGGCGATGATCCGTACCATTCTTATTCCCTATGTCCGGTCCATGCTGCGATTGGCTGAGCAAATGGCTGACGCGCTCGAGGCGCGCGGCTTCGGCTATGCGCCCCGCAGGCGGACATACGCGTTCCGCCTCCGCTTCGGCCGCTCCGACGGCGCGCTGCTGCTTACCGCAGGCAGCGGCAGCCTATTGCTCGTCTTGATCGCGAATTATTTGCAATAAGGGAAGAACCTCCCGTATCCAATTTCCCTCTTCATCGGCAAGCAGCGTTCGCCAGCCAAGCGATGCGGCTTGCCGAATATTTTTTTCCTGATCGTCAACGAACAGCGGCTTGCTGCCGCGCGGAAGCAGTGCCGATACGCGCTGAAAAATTGCCGGATGCGGCTTGCGGAAGCCGGTCTCGCTTGAGATCGTAACGCTGCTCCAAAAGCGGGAGTTCGGCTCTACGACGGTTTCCACCCAAGCCGGCAGATGATTGCTCAGAATATGGATATCGGCGGCCTCATGCCACTGCTGCAGCATGTCCAGTGCAGGCAGAGGCCTTAAGCTTTGAACGATATAAGAGCGGCCCGTCGCTATCGTCATACCGGGCAAGTATCCGCTCATCCAGCTCCAAAATTGCTCCTCGGACAGCTCCCCGGTCCACAGCCGCTCACTCAGCTCCCTCTTGTAAGCCGCGTAAAGCTCCTGTTCGGTAACGGCGCTTTCCAAGGCGAGCAGCCGCCATAGCCCGGGAGTCAGATTCGAGGCCAGTACACCGCCGATATCCAGGACAAGTTGAGGTTTTCCCATCGTTACGCCTCCCTCGGGGTTTTTGTTTCTTCCGTCATTGACGCTTTGCTTTCTTGCCTTGCCCACTTCCACACCAGAATGGCCGCAGCCGCGCCAAGCAGCGCTCCGAACAGGAAGCCGCCGCCGAGTCCCCAATTATCGTTCAGCCAGCCCGCCAGAAACGGACCCGAGAACATGCCGATCGCATAAAGCGCCTGGTACAGTCCCATAGCGGTCGCGCGGCCGGCCGGCTCGACGTCGCGGATGGCAAGCCCCAGCAATAGCGGCAGATGGAGGCCTTGGGCGAAGCCGTTCAGCGCCTGAGTCGCAACGAGCATACCGAACGAATCGGCATACGCCATTGCTCCCGTACAAATCGCACTAACGATAAAGCCGGTCCCGATCGTCCCCCAGCTGCCAAAGCGCGGAGTGAACCACCTTGCCGTTACGAGCGAAGCGAAAGCATGCGGCAGCATAAACGCGAACACGACGACAGTTAAGCCTAAGCCGTCCGCTCCGATTTCTTCAGCCTTGAGCGGCGTAAAGCCGAACATCGTAATGAAGAGAACTCCGTGCGCGAGAATGGACAGCAGGGACACCTGAATCAGCGTTTTTGTGCGGACGACGTTTTTGATCATCGCAAAAGACATGCCGGGCTGCTCGCGACGACGCTCGCGAGGCTCCTTCAGCGCCAGCGCCAGCAGAAGGCCGATGCCGGCAATGACGGCTCCCAGTACAAACGGCGCCGTATCGCTGAAGCCTTCCGTCAGCCAGCCGCTGAACAGCATGCCGATCATTTGACCGGAAACGGTCATTACACTAATGTTCCCCATCGCGCGTCCGGTTTGGCCCGCGCCGAAATATCCGGCGTACAGGACGGTGAATGCGACCCAGGTCGACGCGCAGACGCCGGCCATCAGCCTGCCCGCCAGCGGCCAGATCCATAAGTGCGGGAGCAAAAACAGCAGGCAGCTGAGTCCCGCAGTCACCATGCCGAGCACGATAAACGGTTTGCGGGCGCCGAGCCTATCCGACAGGATGCCGAGCGGAAAACGCACGAACATCTGCACGAAGCCGTAGCTGCCAAGCACGATGCCGATAAACGGTAGCGAGAAACCGCGGCCGCTCAAGTACGGCGATAAGGTGGGGACATATACGTACATCGAGGTCCAGTACATAACCGTAATGACGGTAAAAAGCAGCCGTTGTGCAAATGTCGATCGATCCATTATCGTTCAAATCCCCTTTCGCCTTTACTCTATCGCAAACAATCGATTGTTGTCACGGCTTAATTTGCCTGTCCAAACGCTAAATCGCCGCCTGTCAGGCTTCGAAATTCCATAAACGTAATAATTTTGTAAGAAATGATTACAAATTCGTTTAGAAATACCTATTATGATAAACGATAGATTCAACATCAAAGCATCGGCGGGGCGTGAAGGCAAGTGTCTATAAGAGTCAAGCTGTATATGTCTTATTTGGCAATGGTATTCGTGCCGGTCATATTGATGAGCGTGTTCATGCTGTCGATCCTGTATGCGGGCGGCGTCGAGGATGTCCGCCAATATTTCGACAAGGAGAACAAAGAGCCCTTTAACCAGGCGCTCGTATACGGCGAGCTGTCCTACGTATTCCGTAACGATGCCGGCCAGCTGGAAGACAGCGAGTATGTGGCGGAAATCCAGACAAGACTCGGTGAGCTGTGGGCCGGCCTGATTATTTCGCGGGACGGCACGATCTCGTCCGTTGCTCCTTTTTTGCGGCAGGCCTCGCCCCGACAGGATTGGCAGCTGCTGCTGAAGGATCCTCCCGAGACGGTGACGATTAACCGTTTCCGTTTTGAAACCAGCCTTGTCGACTTTCGTTATCCGGACGGAGGCTCAGGCAAAGCCGTTCTGCTGAGGAGGGAGGATACGGTCCCGATCTACTGGCGGCCGATAAGCTCGTCGATAACGCTGGCCTTCATTTGCTTGACCAGCCTGCTGCTCACTTATTTCGTCTCACGAAGCATCATCCGGCCTCTCAAAAAGCTGGAGGCGGCCGCGCTGCAAATGAAGGAAGGCGATTTGTCCCGCGAAATCGTGACGACTGCAAAAGGAGAAATCGGTCAGCTCAGCCATGCGTTCGAGGAAATGAGAATACGGCTGAAAGGCTCGATCGACCAAAGCCTGCAGTACGAGGAAAACCGGAAAATGCTGCTCTCGCATATTTCACACGATCTGAAAACGCCGATTTCCGCCATTAAAGGTTACGTGGAGGGAATTATGGACGGCATTGCCAACACCGATGAGAAACGGAAGCGGTATATGGAGACGATTTACCGCAAAGCAAGCGATATGGACCAGCTGATCGACGAGCTGTTCCTGTTCTCCAAGCTGGACTTGCACACGGTAGCGTTTGATTTTAAAAATATCGACATCGGCCGTTACCTGGAGCATTTTCTGGAGGAGCAGCGCTTCGATCTTGAAAAATCGGGGGTCTTGCTCAGGTATGCGCAGGAGGGGCAGCACCCCATAACTGTTGCGGCCGACCCGGACAAGCTGAGCCGCGCTTTTTCGAATATGTTGAACAATTCCGTGAAGTACATGGGTCAGCATCCAGATTTGACCCGGAAGGAAATAACGGTCCGGATCGCGGAGCAGGAGCAGGATGCCTATATCGAAATCGAGGATACGGGGCCGGGCATCGAGGCGGAAGCGCTGCCTCAAATTTTCGAACGTTTCTACCGCGCGGAACAGTCCCGCAATTCGGAAACCGGAGGTAGCGGACTCGGACTTGCGATTGTCAAACAAATCATTGAAGGGCACGGCGGACGGGTGTGGGCGGAAAATGCGGAGACGGGAGGAGCCCGTTTCTGCCTGACGCTGCCCAAATCCGGGCCGGCCGTAGGCGGTGAACGAGCATGAAATCCATCCTAATCATAGAAGACGAGAAAGCGATAGCCGAGCTGGAACGCGATTATTTGGAAAGCCACGGCTATACGGTCCACATTGAAGGGAGGGGGGATACCGGCCTGCAGAAGGCGCTGGGCGGCGGGTACGATCTGATTATTTTGGACTTGATGCTTCCGAAGGTGGACGGCTTCGAGATTTGCCGGCAAATCAGGCAGTCGATCAACATTCCGGTGCTGATGGTCACCGCCAAAAAAGAAGACATCGATAAAATCCGCGGATTGGGACTCGGAGCGGACGACTATATGACAAAGCCCTTCAGTCCAAGCGAGCTGGTGGCCAGAGTGAAAGCCCATTTGGCCCGTTACGAGCGGCTTACTTCGGAGAGAATCGAGCGCGGCGATCAAATCCGCATCCGGGGCCTTTGTATAGACAAGCCGTCGCGCAGGGTTCAAATTCACGAGCGTGAGGCGGCGCTGACCTCGAAGGAGTATGAGCTTCTGCTTCTGCTGGCCTCGCACCCGAACCGGGTATTCGAGAAGGAAGAGCTGTTTGAGCGAATATGGGGACTGGATTCGAACGGCGACGCGGCTACGGTAACGGTGCATATCCGGAGGCTGCGCGAGAAAATCGAGCATGACCCTTCCAAGCCGCAATATATCGAAACGGTTTGGGGCGTCGGCTATCGTTTTAAAGTTTAGACAGAACTAAAGGGAGTGGGATGGATTGAGCAGCATGATCAAGTTTTCGTTGAATAACAAATTTGCCTTATGGATTATTACGCTGCTGGTTTTGTTTGCCGGCCTGTACTCCGGCGTAAACATGAAAATGGAGACGCTGCCCGACATTACCGTACCGATCGTCAGCGTAACGACCGTATATCCCGGCGCTGCGCCGGAAGAAATTATGGACAAAATTACGAAGCCGATCGAGCAGCGGACGCGCAATTTGAAAGGCGTCAATATCGTCAGCTCGACCTCTTACGAGAACGCATCGTCGGTTGTTATCGAATATACGTACGAGACCGATATGGATAAAGCGGAAACGGAGGTGAAAAACCTCCTCTCCGAGCTGTCCCTTCCGGAAGGCGCTCAGGAGCCGTCCGTCTCCAGAATCAGCTTGAACGCCTTTCCGGTGCTTTCGCTCAGCTTATCGAACGACAGCCTGAATCTGGAGCAGCTGACGAAGGAGGTGCAGGACGGCATTCTGCCTCGCCTGCAGGGCATTGACGGCGTTGCAAGCGTGCAAATGTCCGGCCAAAACGTGATGGAAGGCGAGTTAGCCTTCGACAAGCAAAAGCTCGCCCAGCTTCAGCTGACGGAAGAGATGGTCAAGGGCATCATTCAAGCTTCGGCGTTATCCGTTCCGCTCGGCATCTATGCATTTGGGGATACGGAAAAAGCGATCGTCGTTGACGGGAACATCGCATCGGAGGAGGACTTGAACAACCTGATCCTCGTACCGGGCGTCAAGCTGAGCGATATTGCCGAGCTGAGCATCACCGGCAAAGCCGAATCGGTGTCGCGTACGAACGGCAAGGATGCTATCGGCCTTAACGTCGTTAAAGCCGCCGATTCCAATACCGTTGACGTCGTGAACAAAGTAAAAGCGGAAATCGATGAGCTGGAAGCCAGCCATGAAGGGCTTACCGTCACGACGACGCTCGACCAGGGCAAGCCGATTGAGGAATCCGTCCATACGATGCTGAGCAAAGCGGTGATCGGGGCGCTGTTCGCCGTCGTTATCATTTTGATTTTCCTGCGGGACATTCGTTCCACGATTATTGCGGTCGTATCCATACCGCTGTCCATCCTGATCGCGATGCTCATCTTGAGCCGAATGGATATTACGCTGAATATTATGACGCTCGGCGCGATGACCGTTGCGATCGGCCGGGTCATCGACGACTCCATCGTCGTCATCGAGAACGTGTACCGCCGGATGTCCCTCTCCTCCGAGAGGCTGAAGGGCAAGGACCTCATTTTGGATGCTACGAAGGAAATGTTTGTGCCGATTTTGGCGTCGACGATCGTCACCATTGCCGTATTCCTGCCGCTTGGGCTCGTATCGGGCATGATCGGCGAAATTTTCCTGCCGTTTGCTTTAACGATCGTATTTGCTCTGCTGGCTTCGCTTCTGGTCGCGATTACGGTCGTCCCGATGCTGGGGCATATGATGTTCCGTAAAGGGCTGAAGCCCGGCAAGGCCCATCACGACAAACCGGGCCGCCTGGCTGAATGGTATAAAGGCGTACTGCGCTGGTCGCTGAACCATAAGCTTGTATCGTTCGGCCTGGCGGTTGTGCTGCTCGTCGGCAGCTTGTTCATCGTACCGGTCATCGGTGTAAGCTTCCTTGCCGGAGACGAGGAAAAAATGATGGTCGTTTCCTATAATCCGGCTCCGGGCGAGACGCGCGAGCAGGTAGAGGCAATCGCGCTTAAAGCTGAAAAGCTGCTGATGGAGCGCGAAGGGCTGACTGTCGTGCAGTATGCTGTAGGCGGGCAAAATCCGTTCAGCCCAGGCGCTTCCAAACAGGCCTTATTCAATCTTAGCTATGAAGACGACTTCCCCGAATTCACAGACGAGAAGGAGAAAATCGTACCGATCCTGCAGGAGCTTGACGGCAAGGGCGAGTGGAAGCAGCAGGACTTTACGGGCGGCGGTCTTGGCGGCTCCGGTATCTCCATGCTCGTATTCGGGCCGGACATGGCGTCGCTGCAGCCGGTTGTCGAAGATTTGACGGCCAAGCTGGCGGACAACGGCAATTTGAAAAATATCGGCTCAAGCTTGTCGGAAACGTATGAACAATACCGCCTGGTAGCCGACCAGGAGAAAATGAGCGCAAACGGCCTGACCGCAGGACAAATTGCGATGGCGCTCAGCCCCGTACGCGAGCGTCCCGTGCTGACGACGATCGAGAAGGACGGGGAGCAGTTTAACGTATATGTGAAGGTAGAAGAACGAACGTACGATGAAAAAGCGGACCTGGAAAATGTGACGGTTACGTCGCAGCTCGGAACGCCGGTGAGGCTGGGAGATGTCGTCACGATCGAGGAAGGCGAATCTCCAAATACGATTACGCGGCGCGATGACCGCATTTATGCGGAGGTGACCGCTGACGTAGCTTCTTCGGATGTCGGCAAAGTGTCGGCGGAGCTGCAGCAATTGATCGACGAACAGGATTTGCCTGCCGGCATCGATATCGAAATGGGCGGCGTAACCGAGCAAATCAACGAGTCCTTTACGCAGCTCGGTCTTGCCATTCTGGCAGCCGTTGCGGTCGTGTATCTGGTGCTCGTCATTACGTTCGGCGGCGCGGTTACGCCATTCGCGATCTTGTTCTCGCTTCCGTTCACCGTGATCGGCGGGCTGCTCGGCTTGCTTATCGCCGGCGAAACGTTAAGCGTAACCGCCTTGATCGGAGCGCTGATGCTGATCGGTATCGTCGTTACGAACGCGATCGTGCTTGTCGACCGCGTCATTCAGAAGGAAAAGGACGGCTTGAACGTCCGCGAAGCATTGCTTGAAGCGGCGGGCACGCGCTTGCGCCCGATTTTGATGACCGCGATCGCAACAGTCGGCGCTTTGCTGCCGCTCGCCTTCGGCTTCGAATCCGGCGGCCTCATCTCCAAAGGAATGGCGGTTACGGTCATCGGCGGATTGACGAGCTCGACGCTGCTGACGCTGATCATCGTTCCGGTTGTTTACGAATTTTTGAACCGCAAGAAAAAAATGCGGCCGGCCGAATAAGCCGGTAAAGGATTTTCTGACACTAAGGAAGGGACCGCCTGTCCGTCACTCTTGTTGACGGACGGAGCGGTCCCTTCCGCTGTGTGGCCTATCAAGGAATAGTTCCGTACCGAATAGGTGAACCTACCCCTGACAGCTAGGAGAGAGGCGATATTAAAATGCTGAGACATATTGTGATGAAGGCTGTATTCGTTTTGCTCAGCCTGACGGGCCAGGACACCGTACCGGCGGAGGATACGTTTCTGCATGCACAGCCGTCCTACGCGAAATGGGGGAGGCTGGCGATGGAGGAGACTTCGAAGGCATATCCGAATGCGTCCATCGTGGACTACAAATATGAAGGCAGAAAGCTGATGCCGAACGGGTTGGCGGAGGAATCCTTCCTGCTTTGGCTGAGACAGGATGGAAGGGAATTCGGAGTTCGCGTGCGAATTAAAGTAGAAGCGGAAACCGACAGGCTCGTGCGTATTTCGTTAAACGAAATGAATGCAAGCTAGCCGAAACCTTGCCCGGCCTGCCGCGTATGATGAATGCAACCGAAACAAGTGGCTTCGTTAGGAAGCGGAAGGGGATGTAATATGCTGATTACAACAACGCCTACGGTAGAAGGAAATACAATCAAGGAGTATGTGGGAGTCGTGACAGGCGAAGCGATTATGGGAGCTAACGTGGTGCGCGACTTTTTTGCATCGATTACCGACATCGTCGGCGGACGTTCGGGTGCGTACGAGAGCAAGCTCAAAGAGGCTAGGGACGTGGCCTTCGACGAGATGAAAAACCAGGCTGCAAGGCTTGGCGCGAACGCCATTGTCGGCATCGATATCGACTACGAAGTCGTGCGTGAAGGCATGCTGATGGTAGCGGTCAGCGGCACGGCCGTCAAAATTTAAAGAATCGCCTCCCGCTATACGAATAGGCGATACAGGCGCCGCGGGCATGAACGATCGTTCATGCCCGCGGCGCCTGTGCTTTTTCGTGATAACGGCTGATGTATCCGGATGGACAAAGGCATCGCCTTCGCGATACAATGCTTTCAAACCTAATTATTCATTAGCAGTATGAAAGGAAGATGGATATGTATCCGGAAATAACCGCAGCTGAGCTGGAGAGCCGGCTTAAGGCAGGCACAACTGTCAATCTCGTCGATGTCCGTGAACCGGACGAATGGCAGGCAGGCCATATTAAGGAGGCCCGCAGCATTCCTTTATCCGAGCTTCAGCAAAGAATGGGAGAGCTTGAGGAAGGCGGAGAGGAAATTGTGATCATCTGCAGAAGCGGCGGCCGGAGCGGAAAAGCTTGCGATTTTCTGCAGGCTCAAGGCTATAAGGTCGTCAATGTTGCCGGCGGTATGCTTGCATGGCCGGGACAGGTGGAAGCGGGAGTTTAGAAAACGAGTACATATACGAAATGCAGAAAGTCCCGCATGGGACTTTTTTCAATTGAAAGGGGAGCAGTTATTATCATGATCAAAATAGAAGCGATCCACCATGTCAGCTTAATCGTAACGGATTTGGAGAGAGCAAAGCAGTTTTATGAAACGGTTGTCGGTTTGAAGCCGATTGCGCGGCCCGCATTCGATTTTCCCGGCGCCTGGTACGCAGTCGGTAAGACGGGACAACAGCTGCATCTGATCGTACATAACGGTGAAACGAAACGGACGAAGGGGATCGATACGAGGGACGGCCATTTTGCCATACGGGTGGAAAGCTTTGAGGAAACGATCTCCTGGCTGGAAAAGCATCAAATCGAATATAAAGCGAAACCGGACAGCATTACCGGGTTTGCGCAAATTTTTATAACGGATTCCGACCGCAACATCATCGAGTTTAACGCGGATCGCAGTTCGGTCCGATAAAACGAGGCCTGCAAGGTTCCATTCATGCAACCCGCCTGCCGGTCATATAGTTTAACGCAGAGGTACAGGCAGGCTGCGGCTATGAATGGAAGGCGGTGCTGATAGATGGAGCAGGAAAATAGAGAAGAACGGAGCGATGACAGCGTTACGATAGATTTTGCGGTGCACGGCATGAGCTGCTCCGCCTGCGCGGCGAGAATTGAACGCACAATTGGCAAAATGGACGGTGTAGAGCATGCGGCGGTCAGCTTTCCGCTTCGAACGGCATGGGTCCAGTACGCACAGGGCAAGCTCGAGCCCGGTCACATTGCGGAACGGGTGAAGCAGCTCGGGTTTGAAGCTCATCTGCACCGGTCCGCTCAGGACGGGCTGGCGAAGGAGCACCGGTCGCTGAAGCTGCGATTGGCGGCGGCGGCGCTGATGACCCTTCCGCTTCTGACGGGAATGCTCCAGCATATCCCGGTGCTTGAGCCGCTGACGGCGCTTCTGCCGGCATGGGTCATGCAGCCCTGGCTGCAGCTGGCTCTTGCCACGTTCATCCAGTTCGTGATCGGAATGCCGTTTTATTTCGGGGCGTACCACGCGATCCGGCAGCGCAGCGCCAATATGGACGTGCTTGTCGCGATCGGGACGACGGCCGCTTACTTGTACAGCCATTATACGGTATTCAAGGAAGGGCTTTTCCGTCCGCTCACGGAAGGGGGAACACATGGGCTTCCACTGTATTTCGAGACCTCGGCCGTCGTCATTACGGCGGTGCTGCTGGGCAAATACCTGGAAACCGCCGCTTCGCTGCGGGCTCAGAAGGGCTCGGCCGGCTACAGCCAGTTGAAGGTACAGGTAGCCGCCGTCGAGCGGGCGGGCGAAATCGTACATATTCAGACCGAGTTCGTGCGGGCGGGAGATATTGTTCTCGCGGGAGCGGGGGAGATTATTCCGGTGGACGGCATCATTGTGAGCGGGCAATCGTCCGCCGACGAGTCGCTGCTGACCGGGGAAAGCTTGCCCGTCGCCAAGCGCGAGGGCGATCCGGTCTGGTCAGGCACACAAAACGTCAGCGGCCCTTTGCGAATCCGGACGGAGGCGGCCGGCCATGAAACGATGCTGAACCGCATCGAGGAGCTCGTCAGGCAGGCGCAGCGCTCGAAATCCGTCATTCAGCGTAATGTCGACGCCGCCGCAAGCTGGTTTGTGCCGGTTATGCTCGTCATTTCGCTGCTGACGGCGGTTATGTGGGGAGCCGTGCTTGAGCCCGGTAATTGGGGAAAAGCGTTCATGTGCTCCATCGCCGTATTGCTGGCGGCGTGTCCGTGCGCGCTCGGCTTGGCGGCGCCGATCTCGCTTGTCATCGCGTCCGGCCGGCTGGCCAAGCAGGGCATCGTGTCGAAGGAAGCGGGAGCGCTGGAGAGGCTGGCCCGTATTCATACCGTCATATTGGACAAAACGGGCACGCTGACGGAAGGCAAGCCGAAGGTCAGCGCCGTGCATGCGGCTCGTATGAGCAGCTCCGCCATGATAAAGCTCGCCGCGGCTGCCGAGTCGGGCTCTTCGCATCCGCTCGCGGAGGCGATCAGGCGTGAAGCGCGGAGGCTCGGGCTTGTCGTGCCGCCTCCGGAGCGGCAGAAGCATGTGCCGGGAGGCGGGGTGGAAGCCGTTGTCGGCGGTCAAAGGTTCGAGCTTGGCAATGCGCGCTTCACGGCCGAACGCGGCATTGCCATCGGCGGCAAGGAGCAGGCGTTCGCACAAAACCGTGAAAAATCCGGCGAAACCGTGCTGTATGCGTCGCTGGGCGGCGTCTGCATCGGGGCCGTTGCCTTTAGCGACAGCATAAAGCCAAACGCGAAGGAAACGATTCGTGAGCTTACCGGGATGGGCCTGTCCGTACTGCTTGCAACGGGCGATCACGAGGCGCCCGCCCGCGCAGCGGCTATGGAGGCCGGCATCCCGGACGTGCACGCCGCGATGCTGCCCGAGCATAAGGCAAGTCTCATCGAAGCCTTGAAGAAGCAAGGCAAGCGGGTAGCGATGGCGGGCGACGGCTGGAACGACGCGCCGGCCCTGGCGACCGCCGACGTCGGCATCGCGATGGGCGACGGCACGGCTGCAGCGCTCGGGGCCGGTCATATGACGCTCATATTTTCCCGACTGCAGGCCATACCCGAGGCAATTGCGATCAGCCGACTGACGATCCGGAACATCCGCCAAAATTTAACGTTTGCCTTTTTGTACAACGCCGTGATTATCCCTTTTGCCGCGCTGGGCATGCTGGAGCCCTGGATGGCGGGCACCGCGATGGCGATGAGCTCCGTTTCGGTCGTAGGCAATTCGCTGCGCTTGTCCGGCCGGCTTCGGAAGAGGGCGGGGGCTGAAGCATGAGCGTCACATGGCAGCAAGTCGGACTAATCGTGCTGACGGGTTTGTTCAGCGCGCCGCACTGCATCGGGATGTGCGGAGGAATCGTCTCGGCCGTTTCTTTGCAGTCCTCGGCGCCGATAAGGCATTCCGTGCTTCTCTATAATGCGGGCCGGATATTTTCCTATACGGCATTCGGAGCCGTGATGGGGGCGGTCGGCTCGTTCGTCGATGTGGCGGGCAGGCTTGCAGGCATTCAAGGACTAGCGTCGATCGTCGGCGGATGCTTCCTGCTGCTTTGGCTGTGGCGAAGGTTTCAGCTGCCGCTCATGAATCTGTTGTCGGCCGCTCTGCACAAAAGGCTCGCGGACGGAAGCGGGCCGACAAGCCGGCAGGAGTCGCTCCAAGCACTCGCGACGGGCGTTGCCTTCGGTTTTTTGCCCTGCGGCCTTACCTATGCGATGCAAATGACGGCAGCGGGAACCGGCTCTCCCGCAGAGGGGGCTGCGGTGATGGCCGTTTTCGGTTTGGCTACGTTTCCGGCTTTAGCCGCGGCCGCCTCGGTTGCCGCCTTCGCGGGTAAAAGGTGGCGCCGTTTGATGAGGAAGGCCGGCGCCGTTACGGCGGTTGCCGTCGGGGTGTTGTCGATTATGCGTGGCCTTGCGGCGAACGGCATCATCCCTTCCATTAATCCTTGGTTGTGGTAGCGAGTCTGTTAGTAGACGGCTTGCAGCAGCCGTTCGATCTTGTAGATTTGGCCGTTCGTTTCGAGTGTAAGGGTCGCCTTCCAGGTCCCCGGCATTAGCGGGATTCCGACGCCTGTATAATTGCCCGGCGAAATCTCGGCCAGCCGGAAATCGACGTCGCCGCAGAGCATCGCCAGCATATCGAGCTTGACGTCTAAGCCGGCTCCCGTTAACGGCTTGCCGTCAGCGCCGGTAATGTCCAGCGTAAACGTATTTTCTTTAAGGACCTTCGCGGGATATCCGTCTATGGACCATTCGATATGGCCGATTTCAAAGTCATGCTCGGTTACCGGAGGCGCCGCTTCGCGTCCGGCGAATATCCAGATCAGCACCGCAGCGATGATTAGCGCCGCTAGGACGAAAACGAGCATCCGTTTAGATGCCGGCTGCAACTTTTTGCGGGGCTCAGGCATGACCGGGTCCCTCCTTTACGTTTCGGGTTTCCTTAGTTACTATGCAGGGCCCGCATCATGCAGAACGGGTTTGCCGGAGGGAGCGGATGGACAAAAGCCGAGATACGTTGTATAGTAACTACTGATAATTTCATAGTGTTCGAACAGGTGCCGATAGGAGCAGGGAAGATCATTTACGATTACATCCGCTCGTTGAAGCTTAATAGGGAAGTCCGGTGTGATGCCGGCACGGACCCGCCACTGTATGGACCGCAGCGCAGGCCTTGTCCTCGCGTCTGCAGCGCGCCGACCAACCGCGTCACTGAGGTTACGAGCCTTGGGAAGACGTCGCCCGCGAAATCCGAGTCAGGAAACCTGCCTGTTTGAGATAACGCTTGAACCTACGTGGACTTAGGGAGGTGTTGGAGAGCTTTTTCGCTTTGTTTTTGAACAATAAGGCGTATACTCAGGCATTTCCGGCACATTGGCCGGAGATGCCTTTTTTACGCAATTTTACGGATGAGGTGCAGAACGACATGAAAAAGATGAACGGTAAAATGATGAAAACGATGCTCGGCATGATGCTGGCGCTTATGCTCGTGTTGATGTCGGCATGCGGCGGCAATGCCGGAACGGGCAATGAGCCGGGCAATACGGCGGAGGCGACAAATGCGGGTCAAGTAAGCCAAACGGACGAACCGGCGGAAACGGCTGAGGCAACGGTATATCCGTTAACCGTGAAGGACGATTCCGGAACCGAGCTGACGTTCGAGCAGGCGCCGTCGAAGGTCGTTACGCTTGTGCCGAGCGAGACGGAAGCGATTTTCGCGATCGGTTCGGGCGAGCAAGTGGTCGGCGTGGACGAGAACAGCAATTACCCGGAGGAAGCGGCGTCGAAAGCGAAGGTCGGCGATATGACGACGAACATCGAAGCGGTTGCGGCTCTGAATCCGGATCTTGTGCTTGCTTCGGTTACGATGAATACGGACGCCATTGCCAAGCTTCGCGAATTGAACATTCCGGTGTATGCGTCGGAGCCGAAGACATATGATGCGGTTATTGCCAAAATCGAGGTTTTGGGCGATATTATGAATAAGAATGCCGAAGCTGCCGAGGTTGCGGAGCATATGCGCGCCGTGAGGCAGCAGGTGACGGATGCCGTTAAGGATGCGGAGAAGAAAAAGGTTTATCTCGAATTTTCGCCGGGCTGGACGGTTGGCTCTGGCACTTTCCTTGACGAGTTGATTTCGATGGCGGGAGGAACGAATATTTCGGCGTCGAAGCCGGACTGGTACGAGGTAAGTGCGGAAGAGGTCGTAGCCCAAAATCCGCAAATCATCATTTATCCTGATTTCGGGGAGGAGCCGAGTCCGATTGTCACCGGCATTGAAAGCCGCCCGGGCTGGGACGTGATCGACGCGGTGAAGAACAAGCAAATGTTCGCCGTGACGAACGATCCGCTCGTCCGCGTCGGACCTCGACTCGCAGACGGTCTGCTGGAGCTGGCCAAGGTGATCCATCCGGATCTCGTGAAATAGGCGAAATGAACTGTAAATTGTTTGGGTATGGAGGAGCAGCTATGCTCCTTCTTGCTGTTTCTATCGTCGTAAGCTTGTCGATCGGCTCGGCTGGAATATCGGTAGCAGACGTGTGGGACATCTTGCTGCGGCAGCTGCCGTGGCTGGCGGATGAGCAATCGGCTCATACGCCCGGGGAGATCGCGATCATTACGCAGGTCAGACTGTCGCGCGTCTTATTGGCCGTCCTGGTCGGGGCTTGCCTTGCGCTTGCAGGAGCAGGCTTTCAGGGCGTTCTGCGCAATCCGCTTGCCGATCCTTATACGCTCGGCGTTGCCTCCGGCTCCTCGGTCGGCGCCGCTTTTATTATTTTGTTCGGCCTGCAGGCAGCGCTCGGCATCTGGACAATTCCGCTCGTCGCCTTTACGACCGGCACCGTTACGCTGTTTGGCGTTTTCTGGCTTTCCCGCAGCAAAGGGGCCATGCAAATCGAAACCTTAATTTTATCAGGCGTTATTCTTCAATCCTTTCTGGGCGCATTTGTTTCGTTTATGGTTTCCTTGTCGCAAGGAGTCGTCAATCAGATTATGTTTTGGCTGATGGGTTCGCTTGCAATGCGCAGCTGGGATAACCTTTATATGCTGCTGCCGTTTCTTGCACTCGGGCTTCCGCTCCTGCTGTTCTATGCGCAGGCGCTTAATTTGTTTGTCCTCGGGGAGCGCCAGGCGGCGCATTTGGGGGTGCATGTCGAGCGGACGAAGCTCGTCGTGCTGATCGCCTCGACGCTGCTGACGGCGGCGGCCGTCTCCGTATCCGGCGTCATCGGGTTCGTCGGCCTTGTAGTCCCGCATTTGATCCGGCTGCTCGCCGGGCCGGATTACCGGCTTATTATTCCGCTATCTGCGATAGGGGGCGGGACGTTCGTGCTGTGGGCGGATACGCTGGCCAGAACGGCGCTATCGCCGAAGGAAATTCCGCTCGGCGTCGTCACCGCCTTGATCGGTGCGCCGTTCTTCGCGTATTTGCTGCATCGGCGCAAGCTTAAGGAGGGCAGCCCGTCATGATTGAAGCCAAAGAGGTGTTTCAAGAGATACAGGGCCGTACGGTACTGGAGGGCCTTTCCTGCTCGTTCCGGAAGGGCAGGCTCTACGGAATTATCGGACCGAACGGCGTCGGCAAGTCGACGCTGCTTCATCTGCTGTCGGGGGTAACGCGGCCGAAACGGGGTGAGGT
Source organism: Paenibacillus vietnamensis (assembly GCF_020169515.1). Classification (GTDB taxonomy): domain Bacteria; phylum Bacillota; class Bacilli; order Paenibacillales; family Paenibacillaceae; genus Pristimantibacillus; species Pristimantibacillus vietnamensis. The sequence goes on from NZ_JAHMHW010000001.1 coordinate 839,160, forward strand.
TTTTTTTGACGGACAGAGTATCGCCTCTTATCCGCGAAAGCGGCTCGCCCGAATGATGGCCGTCCTGCAGCAGGGAGGCTTGCCGCCAGTCGGTTTTACGGTCCGGGAGGTCGTCGGCATGGGGAGATTCCCGTACCAGAACTGGCTGGGAAGCGAGGAACGCGATTCCGAAGAAACGATTGAGACGGCTTTGAAAGCAATGGGGCTAAGCGGGCTTGCCGGCCGCAGAATGGATCAGCTGAGCGGCGGGGAACGGCAGCGGGTGGCGCTGGCGAAGCTGATGGCGCAGGAGCCTTCGGTTATTTTGCTGGATGAGCCAACCACTTATTTGGATATCGGCTATCAGGTACAGCTGCTCGATACGGTACGCTCCTGGCAGAGGGAGCGGGAATTGACCGTAATCGCCGTGCTGCACGATTTGAATTTGGCGTCGCTTTATTGCGACGAGCTGGTCGTTCTCCACCGGGGCAAGGCTGCCGCGGCCGGAACGCCAAGCGAGGTGCTCAGTCCGGCTCTGATCGGAGAGGTGTATGAAACCTCCGCATCCGTCGTCGCGCATCCGATGACCGGCGATCCGCAAATTATGCTGCAGCCGCAGCTGATGAAAAAATTAGACTAGTTATGAAGAAGGAGCCTATATATGCTGCAAAAGTTAAATGACAAGCTCGAGGAGTCGATCGGGCGAATTAAGCCCTTTGACGAAGCGGCGGCCGAGCTCGCCGACCGTCATTCCGATACGCTGACGAAGCCGCCAGGGAGCTTAGGAAAGCTGGAGAAGCTGGCGCATCAGCTTGCCGGGGTGTCAGGCCGCCTGTGGCCGGATTTGTCGCGTAAGGCCGTTATCGTGATGGCGGGGGATCACGGGGTTTGCGAGGAAGGGGTAAGCGCGTTTCCGCAGGAGGTTACTCCGCAGATGGTGATGAACTTCCTGAACGGAGGCGCGGCGGTAAACGTGCTGTCCCGTCAGGCGGGGGCCGAGGTCGTATGTGTCGATATCGGCGTCAATGCCGAGCTCAGCCACGAGCGTCTGGTCAGCCGGAAGGTCGTGAGCGGAACGGCCAATATGGCCAAAGGGCCTGCGATGACACGTGAAGACGCGCTGCGCGCCCTTCTCGTCGGGATCGAGGTTGCTGATGAGAAGGCGAAAGAAGGTATCCGGCTGTTCGGAACCGGAGAAATGGGCATCGGAAATACGACGGCAAGCGCCGCGATTACGTCCGTTTTGACCGGCCTGCCTCCGGAGGAATCCGTCGGCCGCGGCACGGGCATTAACGATTCGGGCTGGAGGAACAAAGTGGACGTCGTGAATCGGGCCATTGCAGTGAACCGTCCCGATGAGGCCGATCCGCTGGATGTACTGGCCAAGGTGGGCGGGGCGGAAATCGCCGGCTTGGCAGGCGTTATCATCGGGGCGGCCGCTGCTGGCTGCCCGATCGTCATCGACGGCTATATTTCTTCGGCTTCGGCCTTGGTCGCTTCGCGGCTTGCGCCGCAGGTAAAGCCTTACTTGATCGCGTCCCATTTGTCCCAGGAGCAAGGGCATGCGAAGCTGCTGGCTTCCATCGGCCTGTCGCCGATGGTCCAGCTCGACATGCGGCTTGGCGAAGGGACGGGAGCCGTTTTATGCTTTCATTTTATCGACGCCGCGCTTTCGCTCATGCAGGAGATGGCTACGTTCGAGAGCGCGGGCGTGTCAAAGGAATAGGTGATTGAGCTTGGCCATACTCGTAACCGGCGGAGCGCGCAGCGGCAAAAGCGCCTTCGCCGAGCAATATGCTTACAGAACCGGGGAATCCGGCATTTATATCGCAACCTGCCAGGCCTACGACGAGGAAATGCGCGACAGAATCGGCAGGCACCGCCGTGACCGCGACGAATCGGGCTTTTTATGGAGGACGGTAGAGGAGCCTTTCGAGGTTGACCGTTTGCTGATTAAATTGGAACTGGAAATAAAGGAAGATACAAGCAGGGGGAACCAGCCGCCGATCGTACTGCTTGATTGCCTGACGCTTTGGCTGACGAATTGGATGCTGAGAGTCGAAGCGGACGGACTGAACGTAAGCCGGTTGGAAGAGGAATCCGAAAGACTGCTGCAGGCTGTCCGGGAATATTCCTATCCTTTGATTCTCGTTACGAATGAAGTAGGTTCGGGCATTGTGCCGTCTTACCCGCTCGGAAGACAGTTCCGGGACGCGGCCGGGCGTTTGAATCAGCAGGCCGCCGCCGTGTGCGATCGCGTATTTCTCGTCACGGCCGGCATTCCGGTCGAGCTGAAGTCGCAAGCTTTCAGGTGGGAGCAGCTATGATGCTTTATTCCTTTAAAGAGCTGCTGCTGATCGCCGCTGCCGCGCTTGTGATCGATTGGGCCGTTGGCGATCCGAAGTGGCCGACGCATCCCGTCATTTGGATCGGCCGGCTTATACGGCTGTTAGAGAAGAGGCTTGCGCCCGAGCGCTTTGCCGGCAGCCCGCATGTCGTCAGGCTGCTTGGAGCGGCGCTGACATTTGTAACGCTGCTTGTCAGCGGCGGGCTGATGTGGCTGATCGTGTGGGCGACGGATGCCATTCATGCATGGCTTGGCTATGCGGTTAGCGCCTGGTTCGTCTCGACGACGATTGCGGTGAAGGGCCTTCGGGAGGCGGCGATGCTCGTGTATAAGCCGCTAGTCGAAGGAAACCTGGAGGACGCGCGAAAATACGCCGGTTATATTGTCGGGCGCGATACGTCGGGGCTGGACGAGCGGGAGGCATCGCGGGCAGCGGTAGAGACCGTGGCGGAGAACACGGTTGACGCTCTTGTGTCGCCGCTGCTCTTCGCGCTTGCCGGGGGTGCGCCGTTCGCCATGCTTTACCGCGCGGCCAATACACTCGATTCGATGGTCGGCTACCGTAACGACAAGTACAAGTATTTCGGCTGGTGCTCGGCACGGATGGACGATGTGCTCAATTATTTGCCGGCTCGACTGACGGGCGTAATGCTTACGATTATGGCGGCAATCACGCCCGGCTTAAACGGCAGGCGGGCAGCCAAAGCGGTGATGGCATTCGCGGGACGGCATCCGAGCCCGAACAGCGGCATTCCGGAGTCGGCGGTCGCAGGCGCGCTTGGCATCGAGCTAGGCGGTACGAACGTTTATTTCGGGGTCCGAAGCGAGCGGGCGCGAATGGGCTGGCCGCTGAGGCCGCTCGTTCCGATTGATATTGTCAGGACGGTTAGGCTGCTCTATGGAGTCAGCATTATTTTATTTGCGGCGGTGATTTCAATATGGCTCGTCATTCGTTAAAGCTGCATGCCCAGGCGTTGATTGCGGCCTTTCAGTTTTTGACAAGGCTGCCGGTTCCTATCCAGGTGCCGTTTGAAGGAGCGGTGCTTTCCCGCAGTGTCATCTATTTTCCGCTGGCGGGAGCGGCGATCGGTATGGTGACTTGCGCAGCAGCCTGGCTGACCGGCCTCGTTCTGCCGCCTCTGCCCGGCGCGGTAATCGTGCTCGCCATATGGACGGCGCTCAGCGGCGGTCTGCATATGGACGGCTGGATGGACACGGCGGATGGTGTGCTCAGCCACCGCTCCCGCGAGCGGATGCTGGAAATTATGAAGGACAGCCGAGTAGGAGCGATGGGCGTAATCGCGGCGGTCCTGCTGCTGCTGCTGAAGGCATCGCTGCTGGCGGAGCTTCTGCAGGAAGAACGGCAAGCAACGGCGCTGTTCATGCTCGCGGCGACGCCCGGCTGGGGCCGGGCATGGATGGCGGCGGCGATCGCGATCTGGCCGAACGCCCGCCAAGGGGAAGGCCTTGGCGCGATGTTCGGCGGCGTTAGGATCGAACAGGCAGGCTGCGCCTTTCTTTTGGCTGCGGCCGCGACGTTTGGATTGCTCACGGCTGCCGGCTTAGCGTTCCTTTTTAATGCCGCAGCCGTGGCTGCCGCCGTAAGCGTCACCGTTCTGTGCGGGGCTTTCTCCGCCGCGTGGCTGAACCGGAAGCTTGGCGGCCTGACAGGCGATACATACGGGGCGATGAATGAAGCCGTGGAAGCCGCGCTGCTTCTGGTTGCGGTCATTTGGCTGCACGCAGCGTAAAAGAAGAAGGAGGAACAATCATGCTGGAAAGATACGGACATGGCGGAGATTTAAAAACGGCCGAGGAAGCTTTTGGGCTGGCTGCGGAGCGGTTTGTCGATTTCAGCTCGAACATGAACCCGCTGGGTCCGCCGCCAAGCGTAAGCAAAACGCTGCAAGCTTATGCAGACGTGATCGGGCAATACCCGGATCCGGCCGTCAGAGGGCTTCGGCGGAATCTGGCAGAGAAGCACCGGATCGACGAACAATCCATCGTGATCGGTAACGGCGCGGCGGAGCTGATCGATTTAACGGTAAGGGCGCTGCAGCCCAAGCTGACGGTGCTAGCCGTTCCATGCTTTGACGAATATGGAGATGCCGTCCGCAAAATCGGCGGAGCGGTGCATGAAATAAGGCTGAATGCCGAGAATGGCTTTTTGCTTGATCCGGGCGGTGAGCAGCTTGAGGAATTGGCGCAGTCGGGCGCCTTGTTCATGCTTGGCTCCCCCAACAATCCGACCGGCCGACTCGTTGATCCCGGCTTGGTGAGATTTCTGCTGGATAATGGCGCATCGGTCGTCGTAGATGAGGCGTTTATGGATTTTGTGCCGGAGGAGCCGGAATTCAGTCTGATTCAGGAAGCAGCGCAGCATGAGCGTTTATTTGTCATCCGTTCGATGACGAAATTTTATTCCATTCCGGGCATCAGACTCGGTTATATCGTCGGCATGCCTAGATCGCTCAGCGGGCTGCGCAGGCTTCAGGTGCCTTGGAGCGTCAACTCCTTGGCGCAGCTGATCGGTGAAGCGGTGCTGGAGGAGTCCGATTTCGCACGGCTCACGCTGGAGTGGCTTGAGCGTGAGCGGCCATGGCTGGCCGGCCGGCTGGAGTCGCTGGGCTTTGAAGCAGTTCCAAGCTCGGCCAACTATTTGCTTGCGCGCATTCCGCGCGAGGCAGGAATAAGCGCAAGCATGCTGCAGCTGGAAATGGGCAAGCGGGGCGTATTGATCCGGGACGCTTCCCGGTTTCCGGGGCTGGATCATACGTACATACGCGTTGCAGTTAAGCTGAGAATGCAGAACGAGCGGCTGGTGCAGACCCTTGCAGACGTTTTGGCGTCATGGCGCAAAAGAGAGAGGTGAGGGGGATGGAAGCTTTGAACATGCAATCGGGCCCTGAGCAGCAGGGACGGACGATCATGCTGCAGGGAACGGCCTCCGACGTCGGCAAAAGCCTGATGACCGCGGCATTATGCCGGATTTTCACGCAGGACGGTTATTCCGTCGCGCCGTTCAAATCGCAAAATATGTCGCTCAATTCCTACGTGACGTGGGACGGCAAGGAAATCGGGCGCGCACAGGGAATGCAGGCAGATGCGTGCGGCATTCTCGCCACAACGGACATGAATCCGATTCTGCTTAAGCCGTCCGGAGAGATGCGGTCCCAGGTCGTCGTTCACGGAAAGCCGCTCCGCGATTTGAACGCGCGAGAGTACAGGGAGAGCTACCTGCCTCTTGCCGAAGGCATCGTGAGGGAGGCGCTCGGCAGACTGCGGGGGAGCTGCGAGATCGTCGTGCTGGAAGGGGCCGGCAGCCCGGCCGAAATTAATTTGAAGGACCGGGATATCGTCAATATGCGGATGGCGGCTTGGGCGGAAGCGCCGGTTATTTTGGTAGCCGATATTGACCGCGGAGGCGTATTCGCATCGATCGTCGGGACGCTGGAGCTGCTCGAGCAGGAGGAAAGGGACCGCGTATGCGGCTTTGTCATCAACAAGTTCCGCGGCGACGTCTCATTGCTTCAGCCGGGCCTGGATTGGCTCGAGCGGAAAACCGGCAAGCCGGTTCTCGGCGTTATCCCTTATTTGCCGGATTTGGGGCTGGAGGACGAGGATTCTTTATCCCTCGGCAAGCAGCTGGAGTCCGCGCCGGCAAAGCCGGATTCGGCAAGCGGCGATGTGCTAGATATTGCGGTCGTCCGGCTTCCGCGAATATCGAACTTTACCGATCTCGATCCGCTTCGCTTCGAGCAGGACGTCAGACTGCGCTTCGTCGAGGGTCCCGGACAGTGGGGCAGCCCGGACGCCGTTATTTTGCCGGGCAGCAAAAACACGGCGGAGGATCTCATCTGGATGAAGGACAACGGACTGGCGGACCGGATGCAGGCTCATCTCGGCGCGAGAGGCTGGACGGCGGGCATTTGCGGCGGCTACGAAATGCTGGGCGCCCGGCTGCTCGATCCGCTCCATGTGGAGTCCGAGTCGGAGGTAATCGAAGGTTTCGGTGTATTTCCGTTCGAGGTTACCTTCGCGGAGGAAAAAAGGACCGAGCGTATCGAAGGCTTCGCTCAGCTGACCGGGGATAAAGCAAGCCTGCCAATTACCGGCTACGAGATCCATATGGGCGTCGTACATGACACGGACGGCGACGTTTCCGTCCACCGTCCGTTCCGGATCCGGAACGAGCGTGAGGGCGATGCCGCAGATGCCGTACGCGAATATATCCCGGAGGGCGCGGCTGCGCCAGACGGGCGAATATGGGGGACGTTCGTGCACGGCATCCTGCATAACGACGATTTTCGGCGGGACTGGCTGAATGACATCCGCGAATCCAAAGGACTTCGCCGCCTGCCGGCAGCGCTCAGGTTCCAGGAGCGGCGGGAGCAGGCGTTCGACCGGCTGGCCGGGCATGTAAGAGCCCATTTGAATTTGTCCCGGATTTATGAGCTGCTCGGGCTACGGGAGGAGGGCACCTGATGAGCCAGCCTTTTCGGAACGGCGAGAGTTATGACTCTCCGCTATGGCCGGGGCTGAAGCTCCGGCTGCTTGAGGACCGCATTGAAACAAGCCTGCCCGGGCCGGTCCAAATGCTGAGCAGCGCCGTCCACCCGGGCGGCTTCTCGCAAGCGGACCGGATCGTCAACTGGAAAGTGCCGCTAACGTACCGGTGCGGCGATCCGGTGAGCGATATCGTCCGAATGTGCGGGACGTGGCGCTGCGATCCGGCGCAAACGGTAGGCCTGATTACGGCAGCCAAGCTTACCCACGCCTCGGTTGTCGAAGCCGAGGGCGATCAGTTCAAGCTGCTATGCTGCGTGACGGTCGGAACCCGAAACGCGGCCAGGGCCGGACTGCCGAGACCGACGTTTCCGGCTTATGCGCCGGGCACGATCAATACGATCGTGCTCCTGGACGCCCGGATGACCGAGTCCGCGATGGTAGGTGCGGTCATAACGGCGACGGAGGCCAAAACGGCTGCTTTGCAGCAGCTGGGCATCGCCGAGCAGGCGAACGGCCAACCGGCGACGGGTACGACGACGGACGCCGTCGTGATCGGAGCGAACGGGTACGCTTCATGGAACGCGGTCCATGCTTATTCGGGAGTCGCAACCTCGATCGGCTGCGCGATCGGAGAAGCGGTTTATGCGGCTGTGCTGGAAGCGGCGCGCACGCAGCATGAGGACTAGCCGATCGGAATGACGGATAGGAATACTTATAGCAAAATGACGAAATCCGCCCGCAATGGGCGTTTTTCTTCAAATGATAAGAATTTATAAGTTTCATAGCCTTTCATTGACTTATCATTTATCACGAAACGAGCTGCCCCTCCCAAAGTACGGCGCCAGCCGTTTACGCTTGAAATACACGAAAGGCAAGTTTGAGCTTATAATGGACTTATATGTTTACGGCAAATGAGCGTGCGCAGCGACAGCCGATTGAGAATTGTGTAAAATGAATGAGTCGCATGAACGGGGAGGGACCGCTTTGATTACGATAACCGGCTGCACGAAGGATGGGCGGTGGTTAACGAATTTGGAACTCGGACAGGTCGATTCGGATGACCTTGCGTGGTATTGGGCCGATTTCCATAATCCGAAGGAAGACGAATGCAGGCTGCTGGACTCTTTTTTTCGCTTTCATCCGCTGGCCATCGAGGATTGCTACCATCTGCTTCAGCGCCCGAAGCTGGACCATTATGACGATGTCCATTTTCTGGTGCTGCATGAAATCGAACAAAAGACGCTCAGCGTAAACGAAGTGAATATGTTTATCGGCCCCCGTTTTCTCGTCACGTTCCATTACGAGCCGTCGAAGGAAATCGAGCAGGCGCGGGCCAAGCTGCTGGCCGGGGGCGAATTCGGGGAGCACGGCCACTTGTATGCGGCTTATCTGGTGATAGACAAGCTGGTCGACCAGTATTTTCCGGCGATGCATGCGCTGGAGGATCAGCTGCTGGACATGGAGGTCGGCAACGGCGAAGGATCGAGCCAGACGGTCATGAGCGACATTTTTAATGTCCGGGCGAGACTGCTGCGACTGCGTAAAACGATCGTGCCGATGCGCGATCTGCTCTACCGGCTGACCAACTCCGACCGGATCACCGGCCTTAAGCCTTATCTTGCTTTTTATCACGATATTTACGATCATCTGCTGAAGCTCTCCGAAATGATTGAAGCGGGGAGGGAGCTGACGGCCGATTTGCGTGACAGTTACATATCCTTTAATTCGAACCGGATGAATGCGATTATGAAGACGCTGACGGTCATTACGACGATCTTCATGCCGCTGACCTTTCTGGCCGGCATCTACGGGATGAATTTTACGAATATGCCGGAGCTGGAGTGGGAATGGGGATATTTTGCCGTCATATTGGTCATGCTCGTTGTCGGGATCAGCATGTATGCGTGGTTCCGCACCAAAGGCTGGTTCAAATGATCGGGAACAAGGAGAAAGAAATGGTAACTAGTAAAACAGATTCCGCCAAGGCGGGGAAAAAGCGGGCACTGCTCGCAGGGGGCATTTTTTTGGGCATTTTGCTTGTATTAGGGGTGTTGTTTTATTTGATGGTGCTTGCGCTGGCCAACCGGACGCCGGACGACCGCGGGCTTCTGGAGCAAACGCTGAATTATAAGTATTCGTCGGAGACGGCCTCTAACGGGATGAAGCTGCATGCGCTTCTGACAAAGCCATCTCATGTGACGCTTGAGACGATTAACGATAACGTAACTTTGACGGGGAAAACGGGCGTTAACGGAGGATTTTTTTACGGCAGTCAGCTGCTGAGCATCGGCGTTGTGAACGGAATGCCCATTAACCGGGAAGCGGGTGAATACGGCTCGGGCGGCGAAAACGTCAAATATGCCCGGGGTACGCTCGTTTGGGACGGGGCATCGGATTCGCTTAGCGTTCAGGTTGTAAGACATGCTGCCGAGCTGAAGGTAAAGGATCATACGCGTTTTTGGGCGCAGGGCGGAATCAGCATGAGTCTAAAGGATGACCGGGAGTGGGAGCGGAAGGCGGCGGAGGAAATGGCGCCGTTTCCCGATGACAAACGCCTCCGTTCGGCAGCCGTCTATGACGACATGGGAGGTTTATACCTGGTGGTCAGTGAAACGAAGGGCACGCTTGCGGAGTTTCGGGAAGCGCTCATCGAGAAGATCGGTGCGGGCACGCTAGTGGACGGCATCTTTCTCGACGGCGACGGCTCCTCCCAGCTGCTTAGCAAGGAAGCCGCATTGCCAGGCGACAGCCGGCCGGTCGTCCAAATGCTGCGTATCGTCAAATAAGCTTCAAAAACAGATAGAGGAGTCATATGCATGAATCAAGTAAATTTGCCGGTTGACGCCGTGCTGCCGCAGCTGCTGGATGCTTTGCGCAGCGGAACTAACGCCGTGCTTGTGGCCGAGCCTGGCGCCGGGAAGACGACGCGGGTACCGCTTGCGCTGCTTGAGGAGCCGTGGCTGTCCGGCAAGAAGATCGTCATGCTGGAGCCTCGCAGGCTTGCGGCCCGTTCCGCGGCGCAATATATGGCGAAGATGCTGAACGAGCAAGCCGGCGAAACCGTCGGCTACCGGGTGAGGCTCGATACGAAGGTAAGCCGCCGTACGCGCATCGAAGTGGTGACCGAAGGCGTGCTTACCCGTATGCTCCAAAAGGATCAGGCGCTGGAGGACGTAGGAATCGTCGTGTTCGATGAATTTCACGAGCGCCATTTGCACGGCGATCTTGGTCTTGCCTTATGCCTGCAGTCGCAAGCTCTGCTAAGGGAGGATTTGCGGCTCGTGGTCATGTCCGCAACGTTGGATTCGGAACCGCTGTCTATGCTGCTCGGAAATGCGCCGGTTATCAGGAGCGAGGGGCGGGTATTTCCCGTCGCCACGCATTACGCGCCTGCCCGGCTCAGCGGGCCGATCGAGCAGCAAATGGGGCGATCGATTATGGAAGCGCTGCGCAGGCATGAGGGCGACATCCTCGCTTTCTTGCCCGGTCTGCCGGAAATACGCCGTACGGCGAGATGGCTTGCCGAAGCGGGACTCTCATCGGCGGTGCGGGTGGAGGAGCTGCACGGCAGCCTGCCGCTGGAAAAGCAGGCCTCGGCCGTTGCGCGCCCGCCTCAAGGAGTGAGGAAGGTCGTGCTGGCGACCTCAATCGCCGAATCCAGCTTGACCGTCGAAGGAGTGACTGTCGTCATCGACAGCGGATTAATGCGCGTACCCCGCTTTTCGCCCCGCACGGGAATGTCGCGCCTCGATACCGTTCCCGTCTCCAAAGCCGGCGCGGATCAGAGAAGAGGCAGGGCCGGCCGGCTATCGCCGGGCGACTGCTATAGGCTGTGGCCTGAGCAAGATCAGCCTTATTTGCCAGACCAGAGCGTGCCCGAAATCGCGGAGGCGGATCTGGCTTCGCTGGCGCTCGAGCTTGCGGTATGGGGCATCCGCGATCCGCTTGAGCTCGATTGGCTTACTCCGCCGCCTGCGGCAGCATATGAGCAGGCACTGTCAGTCCTGCAGCAGCTGAGGCTTATTGCCGGAGACGGCAAGCCATCGGCCGATGGTCTGCGCGTCTCGCAATTCGGGCTGCATCCCCGCTTGGGGGCGATGATTTTGAAGGGAACGGAGCTCGGCATGGCGCGTACGGCTTGCGAGCTGGCCACCCTCTTAAGCGAGCGGGAGCTGATGCCGCAGGAGCGGAATGCCGATGTCCAGCTTAGGCTTGATTTTCTCAAAACCGTTGCCGGATCCGCAGAAAGCGATGACGAAGCCGTCCGAGGCGGCGGAGTACACCCTGCTGCGGGGGCCGCATACCGCATGAAGGCCCAAGCCAGACAGTGGGAGCGGCTAGCGCTGGATCAGCAGAAGGCCGGCGGCAGGGGAAGCGCCGCTTCGGTATCTCCCGGCGTACTGCTCGCTTTCGCTTACCCCGACCGGATTGCACAGCGCAGGGGAGACGGGCGCTATTTGCTGTCAAACGGCAGAGGTGCGATACTGCCCGAACTTCAGCCGATCTCGAAGGCTCCCTATTTGGTCGTCGGCGAAATTGACGACGCGGACACGGAAAGCCGCATCCGGCTGGCGGCCGAATTGACTTTGGATGACATCGAGCGCCATTTGGCGGAGTTTATTTCTTATGAAGACGCTTTGGAATGGGATGAAGGGGCGTCGGCCCTTCGGGCGAGAGCCCGCATCAGGCTTGGCGCATTGATCCTTAAGGAAAAACCGCTGCAGCGGGTGGACGAGGAGCAGGCGGCGGAGCTGCTGCTGGCCGTGATCCGCAAAGCCGGCATCGGGATGCTGCCGATGAACAAGCAGGCGTCCCAGCTGAAAGCCCGTATGTATCTGATGTCCCAAAGCGGGGGAGATTGGCCGGATGCATCGGATGAAGGGCTTCTGGAAGCGATAGACAGCTGGCTGAAGCCCCATATTTACGGAATTCGCAGCAAATCCGAGCTGCAGAAGCTGCCGATGCAGAAGCTGCTGGAAGACATGCTGACCTGGAAGCAAAGGCAAGAGCTTGACGAGCAGGTGCCTACCCATATCAAAGTACCGAGCGGATCCCGGATTCCGGTCGATTACAGCGACCCGGAATCTCCCGTGCTGGCGGTCAGGCTCCAGGAGCTGTTCGGCATGAAGGATACACCGCGGCTGGCGGGAGGAAGGCTGCCGGTTACGCTGCATCTGCTTTCCCCTTCACAGCGCCCCGTACAGGTAACGAGAGATTTAAAGAGCTTTTGGGAGCAGGCCTATTTCGAGGTGAAAAAGGATCTGAAAGGACGATATCCGAAGCATTACTGGCCGGACGATCCTTACACGGCAGCCGCGACGAACAGGGCGAAACCGAGGGGGACATAAAAGCTTTTATCGCTTCAGGCAAGCCAGCTTCATATTCATGGAATAGAGAGGACGGACATCCGCATGGCTTACTCCATTTTGCTTATCTATTTAATCGTGCTGAACGTCATCTCCTTCTCGCTAATGGGAGCGGACAAACGGAGGGCGGTGCAAAAGCGGCGCCGCGTTCCCGAGCAGCGGCTTTTTTTGCTTAGCGCGATCGGAGGGGCGGCCGGAACGATGCTCGGCATGAAGACATGGCGACATAAGACGAAGCACCGGACGTTTACGGTCGGCATTCCCTTTCTGCTTAGCTTTAATTTGATTTTGATATTACTCGCATTATGGTTTATTGGCATCAGTGCCAATTATTGATTGCTAGCCGGCCTTGTCTTATGGTATAGTGGTGTTTCGCTTTTTTTTCTACCATTCACCACTTAGGAGGTAACTGACTTGACCGTTCAAAGTGCCTATCAAGAGGAGCAGCAAAGGCTTGAAGAAGCGCTGCGCGACATTCACGCTCAGCTGCAGGCGATCGGCCCGCGCTACAAGGGTGACGATTTCACGGAACAAATGCTCGATCTGCAGCAAGAGGAACGCAGATTGAGGCTCGAAATTTCGAAGAAGGAGCCCTACTTCGGCCGGATCGACTTCCAGGAGCTTCCTGCCGGCGACCAGAAGCCGATGTATATCGGGAAAGCCGGCGTCGCCAAGCAAGGCAGCAACGAGCTGCTGGTTATCGATTGGCGGGCTCCGGTCGCCAGCCTGTTCTATTCCTTCACCGGCGGCGATGCGCCCGCGGCGTACGAATCGCCCGATGGCGAAGTTACCGGACATGTTCATCTAAAAAGAAACTTCATGATTCGTCAGGGAGAGATCGTCCGTCTGGTCGACAGTTACATAAGGGGCCAGGAGGAAGGCTCGGTCACTGACGAATTTCTATTATACCGACTGGGAGAAAACAAGGATAACAAGCTGCGGGATATCGTTTCGACGATTCAGGGGGAGCAGGACCGCATCATCCGGGCGGAACGCAATCGCGCACTATTTATTCAGGGGGTAGCCGGATCGGGAAAAACGACCGTCGCCCTGCACCGTCTGGCCTATCTTCTCTACCAATACGCCGACCGGATGCGCGCGGAACGGATGATTATTTTTGCGCCGAGCCGCATGTTCCTCGATTATATTTCCGGTGTGCTTCCCGAGCTTGGCGTCGGCGACATTCAGCAGACGACGTTCAGCGATTGGACGCTCGAGCTGCTGGAAAACGCCGTCCGGCTCGATGATCCGTCTCGGACGATGACATACTGGTTCGAGGAGCGCCGGACAGCCGAAGAAATCGGACACTCGTCTGGAAGATTTAAAGGGAGCTTAGCCTTTAAGGCGATTGTCGATGAGCGGATAGCCGAATTCAAGAAGCGGATCGTGCCTGCCGTCTCTTTTGTCCCGATCGACGGGCTGGAGCTTAACCCGGAGCAAATGCAGGAATGGTACGATACGGATTACGGGGAAGAGCCGTTGATGAAGAAGCGCGACCGGCTGGTCAGCCGGATCCGCCGCTGGTTCGAATCCGAGCTGAAACTCAGGCGCGTGACGGACAAGAAGGTGCGGGCCAAGGCGCTTGCCAAGCTCGCCAGCTTTACGAAGAAGATTCCGGCATACGGCAGTCCGGAACTTTATGCCTCTCTGTTTCAAGGAAAACAGGCGGCGAAGGGCGTGCCGAAGCCCGTTGCGGCCACCACGGCCGAACGGCTGGGCAGCGGCATCGCCGCCGTCGAGGATTTAGCTCCTCTTGCTTACATTCATCTCGAGCTGTTCGGTCTTCCGGCTCAGGCCTTCGACCATATCGTCATCGACGAGGCGCAGGATTATTCGCCGTTTCAGCTGGAGGTGCTGCGCCGCTGCCAGCGGACGGTGTCGATGACCGTGCTTGGCGATTTGCAGCAAGGCATTCACGCCTATGCAGGCATACAGAGCTGGGAGGAGCTTATGGGGCTGTTCGATGAAAAGCAAACCGGTTTTTACGAGCTGAACCGCAGCTACCGTTCCACCATGGAGATTATCGAGTTCGCGAACAAAATATTAGGCGGCATGACCGGCGGCGTTAAGCCTGCCGTCCCCGTCTTCCGGAGCGGGGATCCCGTCGCACTGGTGCAGACAGAGGATGAAGCCTGGCTGGAAGCGATCGAAGCTTCCGTTGCCGAATGGCAGTCGACGGGGCAATACGAGACGATTTCGGTTATCGGCCGCACCGCGCTTGAATGCGAACGGATTTTTCAACATTTAACCGGGAAGGGCTTTTCAGCTTCTCTCGTGCAGAGCAAGCAGCCCGCATACGGCGGCGGCTTGTCGGTCGTACCTGTATACTTGTCCAAGGGGCTGGAGTTCGACGCGGTGCTCATTGCGGATGCAGGCGGGGAAGCCTACGGGGAGCTGGACTCAAAACTGCTATATGTAGGCTGCACGCGCGCGCTGCATAAGCTGAAGCTTCTTTATAAAGGCAGGCTGACTTCGTTGTTGAACGATTGAACGATAAAAAATTGATGATCGCCGAATCCGATTTACGGGTTCGGCGTATTACTTTTTCATAAAAAGGAGTGTGAAGCCATTGAGACAACCTGCGGAAACGAAAGAGCAGCTGCAAACGGCCATGCTGGAAATCGAAGCTTGGGAACGAGAGCAGAAGGATTTGTGGTTTTGGGAAAAGCTGGGGAGACTCCCGTTTATGCTGCTTGATAAGCTGACGCCCAAATTTATTCAGGAAAAGCTCGGACAGGCTGTCGATGAAATCGGCGGCTATATCCAAACCGGCGGAAAATACTTGATTTCGGAAAAGTCGGTTATCGCTCT
The DNA here is from genome assembly GCF_020169515.1 of Paenibacillus vietnamensis. Lineage (GTDB taxonomy): Bacteria > Bacillota > Bacilli > Paenibacillales > Paenibacillaceae > Pristimantibacillus > Pristimantibacillus vietnamensis. The sequence continues at coordinate 854,172 of NZ_JAHMHW010000001.1, forward strand.
CATGCAGCGGAACGCGGAAGCGGCCGGCGCAGCCGTCCCGCAGGAAGACGAAGAGCTGACGATCGGGGAAGCGGCTGCGCTGCCGCTTTCGGTCATGAATGCATCGGCTGCGCAGCTTTCATCAAGCCGGTCCGCCATGGCGACGCTGCAGGGAGCGACGACCGGCATCGGCGGTTTTTTCACGCTTGCGGTCGATATCCCGGCCGTGCTCGGATTGTCTCTCAAAATCATTCAGGAAATCGCGATTTGTTACGGCTTTGATCCGAAGCTTAAGGAAGAGAGGATTTTTGCCGTAAAAGTCATGCAGTTCGCTTCCTCCGATATCGTCGGCAAAAAAGCGATTTTGGAGGAGCTGAGCGCATACGGCAGCGGCGCCAAAAGCAGCCAGATGCTGTCGCAGCTTCAGGGCTGGCGCGAGGTCGTCATGATCTACCGGGATAACTTCGGATGGAAAAAGCTGTTCCAGATGATTCCCGTAGCCGGCATGCTTTTCGGAGCCTTTATTAACAGAGGAATGCTGAATGACGTAGCGGAAGCGGCAACGATGCTTTACCGGAAAAGAAGAGTGCTGATCAGGCTTGCGGAGGGCGAAATGGCGACATGAAATATGCTATGCTAGGAGAGGACAATCGTTAGCTTGGAGGAATCATACCCGTGGACTTTCATATGCAGTATTTGTCATTTTTCGTTATTCAAACCGATGGAGAGGAGAGCGCCGCTTCGAGCGGCAAAAGGTTCAAGCATTACCAGACTCTTGATTCGGATACATACGAGGACAGCGAGATTCAGCGCTTTCTGGACGACGAGTTTAAGCGGATTGTAAAACGGAAGGTTGAGCGCAATCCGAATACGGCCGGAGCGCCGACGAAAATCGGACGTTTCATGGTCGAACCGGGCTATGAGCTTGGGAGCAACCAAAACTATAATCTGTTTCAGCGGCTGCGCGAGGCGGATTCGAAGGAACGGTTCATCGGCATCGCCGATGAGCTCGTCCGGATTTACATGGACACAAGCTCGGTCAGGGGAGGGGCATTCATTATTGCGTTATCGAAGCTGAATACCTATTTCGACGAGCCGTTTCTCTTTTTGCTGAAATGCGACTTCGAGCCGAAAATCGCCCGCATTTCCGATGAGCGAAATTTGATCTCACAGGTAGAGATGGCCATCAGCGCCCGCAGCATCAAATCGATTCAATATCCGCATATGCCGGAGGAGGGCATGCTGGAGCATTGGGAGCTGAAAATCCACCAAGCGTCGCACGCGAGATACTTCGAGGATTTTCTGAAATATGTTTCCTATGAAAAGCCGCTGCCTGAGGTGATGGGGGAGCAGGTCGTGGAAATGGTACAGCAGTACATCGCCGACAAGTGGCAGGAGGACGAAAGCTCGGAACGGCGCGAGGAAGAGAATGCGCTGGAGGTTTGGGCGGCCAGCGACAAACGGGATTTGCAGGAATGGTGGCCGCAGGAGCAGGTCGAGGTCGCCGCTGCCGCGCTTGTGGAGCAAAAGCCGGACCTGCCGTTTACGTTCAAGCTGGACGGCGTGACGATCAAAGCGCTGCTGGCCGACTTCGGTCCGTCCATTCACATTGCCAGGCATAACGGGCGTTACGTCGTTGTGATCGAAGGAGACGCCTTCCAGTTCGAGAAGGGAATGTCACCGGTCGAGCTGCTGCAGCCGCAGGAGCTGAGCGATATTTTGCCGATCATCGGCAGCAGGAAGCCGTTAGAGACGGAATACGGACATACGGAACAGTCCTTTGATAATCCGGTGGAGCCGACTGGCGGAGACGATGAGGTGCCATGGTAACCGATCAGAGGACTCCGCGTATGAACATCCCAAAATAAGGAGAGACTGCTTAAGTGGAAAACTTATTTTTTATCGAAATTGGCATGGGGTGCGATCTGCACGGCCAAAACATTACGAAAGCCTCCGTACGCGCGGTCCAAAACGCGATTCATCATAATTCCATGCCGGGCCTGCGCTCCGTACTGCCGGGAGGCAGCCTTGACCGGATGAAGGTCCGCGTCAAGCTGGCCTTGCCTTGCGACAAGGAGCTGCTGGACATCGAGCAGGTGAAAGCGGTGCTGCCATACGGACAAGTGACGGTAGAGCTCACTGACGGCGGCATGCTGACGACGAGCGGCGTTGTCCTGCCGGACAAGGATGATAAAAACGATTTGATTTATGTCGTTATCGCTTCCGTTGAGGTTGGTTATTGATCGAGCCCCATAGCAAGAGGAGACAAGCATGGTTTTAAAGCTTTTTTTATTTGCCGCTTTGCTCGTTTTTACGGCGTTTTTTGTGGCGACGGAATTTGCGATTATCCGGATGCGCGCTAGCAGGGTCAATCAGATGGTGGCGGAAGGCTACAAAAACGCCAAAGCGGTCGAACGCGTCACCACCAATCTGGACGGTTATTTATCCGCCTGCCAGCTAGGCATTACGATTACGGCGCTTGGATTAGGCTGGCTAGGAGAACCGACGATCGAGCAAATTTTGCATCCGCTGTTTGAACGTTTGCATATCGAAGGCGAGCTGAGCTCGCTCCTGTCGTTCGTCATCTCCTTTGTGCTCGTGACTTATTTGCACGTTGTGCTTGGCGAGCTGTTCCCGAAATCGCTTGCGATCATTATGTCGGAGCGGATCAGCCAGCTGACTGCGCCGCTTATCATCGGCTTCTACAAAGTGATGTATCCGTTTATCTGGCTGCTGAACGGTTCGGCCAACAGCCTGATCCGGCTCTTCGGTTTCAAGCCGGCGAGCGAGCACGAGGCGCATTCGGAAGAAGAGATCCGCATCATTTTGTCCGAAAGCTATGAGAGCGGAAAAATCAACATGAGCGAGTACGGCTATGTCAGCCGTATATTCGAATTCGACGAACGGCTGGCCCGCGAAATTATGGTGCCCCGTACGGATATGATTTGCTTGTTTACGGACTACTCGCTTGACAAGAACATCGAGATTATCAAGAAAGAGCAATATACGCGCTTCCCGGTTGCGAACGGCTCCAAAGACAACATAGCCGGCATCCTGAACACGAAGCAGTTTTTCCTTCGTTACGACAGCGACCGCGAGCTTGATTTGCAGACACTGCTGCAGCCGGCTATGAGCGTTCCCGAGGTGACGCCGATCAAAAAGCTGCTTAAAAAGATGCAGCAGGAAAGTGTCCACATCGCCATTTTGCTGGACGAATACGGCGGAACCGCGGGACTCATCACGATTGAGGACATTATCGAGGAAATTGTGGGCGAAATCCGCGATGAGTTCGATTTGGACGAGGCTAAGGAAATCGAGATGCTGGAGCGGCAGCGTTATTTGGTGGACGGCAAGGCGCTGATCAGCGAGGTAAACGATGCAGTCGGCACGGATTTGGAAAGCGAAGAGGTGGATTCGATCGGCGGCTGGCTGTTCAACGCAAATCCGGAACTGCCGGAAAACGAGCCTTGGAGCTATGAGAATACGACGTTCATTATCCGCGAGCGCGACGATAACCGGATCCGGAAAATCGAAATTTTGACGGATTTGGCCGAAAGTGAAATGAGCGAATACGGACATGCATAAGCTTGTATAGTGCAGCTACTCGCATTGACAATTTAATAGGCGAAGGGGGAGCAGCGATGGGCGATCTGATAAATGCGATTATTATGGGCATTGTGGAAGGGTTGACCGAGTTTTTGCCCGTATCGTCGACAGGACATTTGATCTTGACGGGCGAGCTGCTCAGCTTTACCGGCGACCGGGCCAAAACGTTCGAAGTCGTCATTCAGTTCGGCGCCGTGCTTGCGGTCCTCGTTCTGTACAGAAAGCGGTTTGCCAGCCTGCTCAACTTCAAGCTCGGCAAAGACTCCGGACTGAACGTTCTGCATATCTTCCTTGCGATGCTGCCGGCGGGAGTGGTCGCCGTTCTGCTGCACGGGGTGATCAAGCATTATTTGTTCGGTCCTCAGACGGTGCTTATCGGGCTGGTGGCGGGAGGCGTGCTCATGATTATCGCCGACCGGGTAAAGAGAAGGATCGTTTCAGAGGAGCTGGACGACATCACCTACAAGCAGGCTTTCGCGGTCGGCTGCTTTCAGATGCTCGCTCTATGGCCCGGCTTTTCCCGATCGGGTTCCACCATTTCGGGAGGCATGCTGTTCGGGACGAGCCAAAAAGCGGCTGCGGAATTTACGTTTATCGTGTCGGTGCCGATCATGGCCGGGGCAAGCGGAGTGGATTTGCTGAAAAGCCGGGAGTTTTTGACGGTTGCCGATTTGCCTCTGTTTTTGATCGGCTTATGCGCCGCTTTCATCGTGGCGATGATTGCGGTAGTGACGTTTATTAACTTGATGAAAAAGATTAAGCTTTCCTGGTTCGCGTATTACCGGTTTGCGCTTGCAGCACTTTTTTACTTTATCATTTTTTAAGCGAAAGAGGGGGGAGTCCCCTCTTTTTTGTTACTCAGAAATGCTTATCCCTGGTCGCGAAGCAGCTTCTTGTCCAGTACGAACGGGCCAAATGGCAGAAACGCCGCGAGAGCCGCCAAGGCAACCTTCACGATCGACCAGCGGTTCGATATCCATACATTGAGCAAAGCAAGCATATAGAGGACGAACAGCAGGCCGTGAAGGCTCCCTGCCACCATGACGGCTTGAGGAAGATCTGCCCAATACTTGAGCGGCATCGCGATCAACAGCAGTACGAGAAACGACAGCCCTTCATAAAAGCCGATGAAGCGCAGCCGTCCGATTGCGGTTTTAAACATCCGTTTTACCTCCAATGATAAATAGGATTAATGCTGTCGGGGCTGTAAGCCCGTCCATAATAATTTTACGATTTCTTCGGCTGCTTGTTCCACCGATTTGTGAACATTTATAATCTCTTTCCGGTTTTTGACGGCCAGCACTGCCGTAAAGGCATGAGCCAGAAGCAAGGAGTCGCAGCGGACGATTTCGCCCTCGTCCATCGCCTTCGAAAAAGCCTCGGCCAGAAGCTGATGGATCGCTTGCTCGCTTAAACGGATTTTGGTGATTTGCTCCTCGCTTAAGCCGCTGGACGCTTCTCTCATCATCGTTTCAAATTCCAAGTGCGCATTTTTCATATGACGGACAGCTACCTGCAACAATCGTTCACGCAGTCCGCCCTCGCCGTTCATGATTTCAGCGGTTTGGTCGCAGGCGATTTTCAGCACGAAGAGCAGGCATTCCGTGAACAGAACCCCTTTGTTGTTAAAATAATAATAAACGCTCGCTTTCGTGACGCCGCATGCTTGCGCAACACCCTCCAAGCTAACCTTTTCAAAGCCTTGCTCCATAAAGAGATAAGCGGCTGTTCGCAAAATCTGCTGCATCGTTTGTATCGATCCCGTACCTTTTGGACGGCCCGGTTTGCGTTTCATCGGTTCTTCGGTCAAAGACTTGCCCTCCCATTCAAAAAGTTGTAACGATATAGGTTGAATAATTAACCTTCGGGTATATATAATTAAATCGTTGCACCAATATATTTTAAACGATAACGGAATGGAAGTGAAATGGAGGCCATGAGCATGCTTGAAAAATGTGCCGCAATCGTTGCGGGAAAGCGTTCTCGGTGGGTGACGCTGATCGTGTGGATCGTACTTGCCGGTATACTTAGCGTCATTTTGCCCGCAGTCGGAGATAAGGAAAACAATAATGCGCCTAATCTCGAACCGGACAGCCCGTCCGTGCTTGCCGGGCAAATGTTGAAAGAGAAATTTCCGGAATCTTCGGGAATTCCGGCCCTTATTGTTTGGCACAGGGAAAGCGGATTAACCGAGGAGGATGTCAGCCGGATTCAAAGCCTTGCCAGGCAGCTTGCCGAGGAGCCGTTAGCAGGTCAGCTCGAAAGCGTACCGCTTCACGAAATGCCGGCTCCAGCCGTCATGCAGCTTGCATCGGAAGATAAAACGACTCTCGTTCAACCGGTTTCTTTTGAGGAGAAGGTCGAAACGGAGCAGCTGAAGGAGAACCTGGAGCTTGTCCAAGGGGAGATAAAGAATAACGCCGAGGCCGATCCCTTCGAAACGCCGGTGGATGACAGTAGCGAGCTTAGCGTACGGATAAGCGGGCCAGCCGGCATTTCCGTCGATGCGACGGCCTTGTTCAAGGGAGCGGACGTTACGTTATTGATCGCGACGGTTCTGCTCGTGCTGATTCTGCTGCTTCTCATCTACCGCTCACCGGTCTTAGCGGTTATTCCGCTCATTGGAGTAGGCTTCGCCTACGCGGTAACCAGCCCGCTGCTCGGCTGGATGGCAGAGACGGGCTGGATCACCGTCGATTCGCAGGCAATCGCGATCATGACGGTGCTTCTGTTCGGCGCCGGAACGGATTACTGCTTATTTTTCATCTCTCATTTCCGACAGGAGCTGCTTCGCGAAGAGAATAAAATGCTGGCGTTAAAGCGATCCTTCAAGGATGCGTCAGGCGCCATAGCGATGAGCGGCTTTACCGTCGTGCTTTCATTGTTTGCCTTGCTGGCTGCAAAATACGGCGCCTATGACCGGTTTGCCGTGCCGTTCAGCTTGTCGATTTTGATCATGGGTTTTGCGAGTCTGACACTGGTTCCGGCTTTGCTCGCCATCTTCGGCCGCGCGGCGTTTTTCCCGTTTGTTCCAAGGACTGATGCAATGGAGCAGGCGCGCGCGACGAATCGTGGAAGGACGTTCCGCAAAGCCGACCCGGACAAAAAGCTAGGAGCGAAGGTTGGACGGCTCGTAATTGCGAAGCCCTGGACAATCGTTTTGTCATGCGTATTGGTGCTTGGCGTTCTAGCAGCCTTTTCGACGCAGATCAAGTATACGTATGACTTGTTGTCATCCTTTCCGGAGGATATGCCTTCGCGCGAAGGGTTCGACATAATCGCGGAAGCCTTCACACCCGGCGAGCTGGCGCCTGTCACCGTCATCGTTCAGACGGAAGGCGAAGAGACCTCTATGACTGATCAGCTAGCAGCCGTTCCGCTTGTCGATTATGTGCTTGAGCCGCAGCCGGGGACTGACGATCCGGATTTGCTGGCTTATAAAGTCATTTTAAATACAAATCCATACTCTCAGGAAGCGATGGACAGCATTCCTGCCCTCTACGAGGCTGCCAATGCGGGCTTAGCCGAAGCAGGTGTTGCCGGAGATGCGCAAAAGGTGTGGATCGGCGGCCAAACCGCTTCCCAGTACGATGCCAAAGAGCTGACAGACCGCGACAACTTGGTCATTATTCCGGTCGTGATCGCACTGATCTTGCTCCTGCTGCTCACTTATTTGCGGTCTGTTACGGCCGCGCTGTATCTGGTCGGTACGGTGCTGCTTTCCTATGCGGCGGCACTCGGGCTCGGCTGGATTATCCTCCATTATTTCATGGGAGCGGATGCGATTCAGGGAGCGATCCCTTTGTACGCATTCGTCTTTCTTATCGCACTCGGCGAAGATTATAACATCTTTATGGTCTCAAGCATTTGGCAAAAAAGAAAAACGATGCCGTTAAGTCAAGCGATCAGAGAGGGCGTCAGCGAAACAGGCGGTGTCATTACGTCCGCAGGACTCATTTTGGCGGCAACATTTGCCGTATTGGCAACGCTCCCCATTCAGGTGCTTGTCCAATTTGGCTTGATTACGGCGATCGGAGTGCTGATGGATACGTTTATCGTGCGTCCGTTCCTCGTTCCGGCAATTACATCCCTTCTTGGCCCAAGAGCCTTTTCGCCGGATAAAGCCGGCAGCATCCAGGAGCAGAGGAATCGGCAGCTCGCGGATTAAAAAGAAACGGCCCGTTTGGCGGCAATAAGCCGCTGATCGGACCGTTTACTTATTTATGGATTGTTTGAAACTATTTCCCACCCTTATTCGTCATATACTAAAGGTCTTTAGACTATAGAGAATGATAGGGGGAGTTTGCGTGATGATGAAGGTTATGCGTTGGAAATTGTTTATATTAGCCATAACAATGTTAGCGGCAAACGTATGGCCGGGGAAAGCGGCTGCGTGCACCTGTGCCGAGCCCGTATCCGTGCAGGAAATAAAGCAGAGAAGCCATGCGGTGTTTGAAGGAAAAGCCGTTTCGGTCAAAGAAAGCTCGCTGGCCTTGTTCGGTTCATCGTCGAAAGCGGTAAGCTTCCAAGTTAACGAGGTATGGAAGGGCCAGGTTGCGCCGACAATTACGGTTATTACAGCAGGGGCGAGCGACAGCTGCGGCTTCGCGTTCGAGGAAGGTGAACGCTACTTGGTGTATGCTTCGGAACGGGACGGCAACCTGGAAGCGGGTCTATGCGGCGGGACGATGCACCAAAGCGCTGCCGGCGAGCAGTTGGCCGTTCTTGGCAACGGCTCGGTGCCTCCACAGGCGGCTGCGCAAGCGCCCGGCGCGGATAAAGGCGTTCCTTGGCCGGGCATGCTTGCGGTGTTCGCAGCGGCAGCCGCTGCTTCGGGGTATTTGGTTTACCGGTCGCGTTTAAAGGTTAAATCAAAAACATAGCCACAATCGTGGTGACGACGAGGCCAATAAGGACCGGTTTCAAATTGCGCCGCGCGAGCTCGAAAGGATCGACGCCGCAAATCGCCGCGGCCGGGATGAGCGCCCATGGAATGATCGTTCCGCCGCCGACCCAGATTGCGGATACCTGGCCGAGAGCCGTCAGAGTGGCGAGACCCGAACCGATGGCGTGGCCGAACAGCTGGGCGATGGAGCCGGCAAGCGAAATGCCCGAGAAGCCGGAGCCGTCTAGGCCGGTAACGGCGCCGACCACGGTTAGCGTTATCGAACCGACAACCCCGTTCACCGGAACGGCGTTCGCAAGCGCAACGCCCAGGTCATTGACAATGCCGTGAGAGCCGGCAGGCAGCGTATCCCCGAACATGGCGAGGAAGCCGGAGTCGCCCAGATAGAAAAAGGCGGCAATTGGGATGACGGGGCCGAACACTTTAAAACCGAATAAAAAACCTTCGATTAAATAGCTTGTCGTTTTCTCAAAGCCTTTTCCTTTATGAGTGAGCATGGTGATGACCAGCATAATGAGAATCGCCGTTCCGCCGATTAGTGCGGTAGCTTCAGAGCCTTGAAGATTCAAGACGAACATGGCGATGACGTCAAGGGCGAACAAAACGGGAATAAGGATGGCAAACAACCGCTTTGCACCGAGCGACAGACTGGCTCGATCCGCTTCGTAGAACGGTCCGGGCGATTGCAGCGGATCCTGCGGCGCAGCGATGAGTCCGCTTCTCCATTTGCCGAGCCTTTGATCCCGGCGCATCATCCAATAGGCCGAAACGGTCGTAACCGCGCCCATGACGATAACGAGCGGGATGCTCGCCTGCATGACCTCGTTCACCGGCAGGCCGGCCGCGCTTGACGTCAGCCCCGGCGCTCCTTGAATGATATAGTCGCCGGAAAGCGCGATTCCATGTCCGAACAAGTTCATCGCAACGGCCGCTCCGAGCGCAGGGAGTCCTACCCGGATCGCTACCGGCAGCAGAACGGCTCCTATTAACGCAACGGCCGGCGAGGGCCAGAAAAACCAGGAGGTTACCATCATAATCAGGCCGATCCCCCAGAATGCCAGCGCCGGAGTTCTCAGGAAACGCGTCAACGGCGAGATCATGATCTCGTTTATTCCGGTTCTGATTAAAATTCTGCTCATAGAGACGATAATGGATATGATTAATATGGTGCCGATTAGTTCTTTGATCGCATAAATAAAGCTATTGAAAATGCCGCTTACGGAACCGCTTGCAGAGGTCGTAGCAAGCAGGCCGATTCCAAATATCCCCGCGATACAGATGAGCGTCGTATCGCGCCGCATCAGCATAAATCCGATAATGGCGATAACAAAGCCCAAGTAAACCCAATGAAGCGCCGATAATTGAACTTCCATCCCGATCATCTCCTTGTGGCATCGGCGAAACCGTGTAATGCCGGCTTCGTATTGTAATGTATGCGCAAGCTTGAATAGGCGTTCGTCACCGGATAGCGGCCCATGCCCGTATGAAATTTCAAAAGGAGTGATGAGTTCATGAAGAAGGGCTTGACGTTGATATTACTATCCATCATGCTAATGACTTCCGGCTGTGGTATTATGAATGAGGTAGGTCAAACGGTAAATTTTGCTGCTGAGACGACAGGATACTTGCAAACGTTAACCGATTTCGGCCAGGATATGAATGCGCTCGCCGAACAGGCTGTAAACGATCTGGATGCAAGGACGGACTTGAAAGAGCGATTATTGGCGCTCAAGGAAGAAGTCGCGAATTACGGGGAGCTTCAGGTTCCCGATTATGCCAAGGAATTGCACCAGTCGATCGCAGCCTACAACGAGACGCTTCAGAACGGGCTGGACCAGGCGTTAACGAATATCGAGCAGGGCAGAAACGCATTTGAGTCGACGGGTATCCCGGATACGATCAACAAAATTAACGAGCTGTTGAACGAAATCAATCAGCTGGCGCCGTAACTAGGGAATAGGAAGGAAGAGAAACGTTGATTAACATCCGTGTAATTGATGCAGCAATGACATATTCGAAGGAAGACGGATATGTCGGCAAAGTGCAGTTCGGCGTTGAAGGCCATAAGAACGAATATGAAATTGCCCTGCACAGCAAAAAAGGAAACGAATGGGGCTACGGCCTGTTTTTCCTTCATGAATCAGGGAAAGAGGAAGAGCTTTTGGCGCTTGAGGATGTACTGGAGGAAGATGACGATCTTTTCGATTTTTTGGTGGAAACCGCACAAGAGAAGCTTGAGCGGACAGCTGAATAATAAGCGAAAGCAGCTGACGGTATTCCCTTTCGCCGCACAATAAAGATCCCGAAGCCGGTCAAAGTGAACCGGATTCGGGATCTTTTTAAATAAGGTTTAGCTTAATGACCGCTTGCAGAGGTAACGCCGATCTTGCGAATGACCGACCTGCTCTCCTCGTTCAAACCGCTTAGCGTAACCGTCTTGTTAAGCTGTTCGTATTTGCTTTTGACTTTTGCGATGGCCGTCACGGCAGATTGATCCCAAACATGGGAGCCGCTGAAATCCAGTATAATCTGGCCGGGATCGTTCTGGTAATCGAATAAAGAGATAAAGCGGGAGGTCGTACCGAAAAACAACTGCCCCGTTACATGGTACGTTTTTGTCCCTGCCGCATCCACGGTTGCCCGAGTTTGAATCTTTGCCATTTTCCAGGAGAAAATAAGTGCGCTTAAGGCAACCCCCGCCAACACGCCTTTCGACAAATCATGCGTAAACAGGACGATGACAACCGTTACGATCATAACCACTGCATCTGCTACAGGAACCTTATGAATTTGAAGAACGGATTTCCAATTAAAGGTGCTGAAGGCGACCATGATCATGACGCCTACTAATGCCGCCATAGGCACTTTATTTACGACATCGCTTAACACCATAATTAAAAATAACAGAAACGCGCCTGCCACAAACGTAGAAAGTCTGGTCCGGCCGCCCGATTTCATGTTGATAACCGATTGTCCGATCAAAGCGCAGCCGGCCATGCCGCCGAAGAAACCGTTCACGATGTTTGCAATTCCTTGTCCCCGTACTTCTTTGTTCTTGTTGCTGGAAGTGTCGGTTATCTCGTCCAGTACCGACGCGGTCAGCAGCGACTCTAAAATGCCGACGATCGCCAGCGAGAACGAATAAGGAAGAATAATGAGCAGAGCGTCAACCGAGAACAGAACCTCAGGAATATGGAAAAATGGCAGCGTACTCTCAATTATGCCTCTGTCGCCGATCGTTTTCAGGTCGGCCCCCGTCGCTACCGCAATCAATGATACGATAATAATAGCCGCCAGCGGAGACGGGATGACCGTTGTGAATTTAGGGAAAATATAAATAATGACGAGCGTTAACGCGACCAATGCATACATAATCCACCCGGCTCCGACGAAATGGACAAGCTGTGTCGTGAAAATAAGGATTCCAAGTGCATTGACGAACCCGTGCATGACGGATTGGGGAATGAACTGGACAAGCTGCCCCAGCTTCAGGACGCCCATCACATATTGCAGGATGCCGGCAACAATCGTGGCGGCAAACAAATATTCGATACCGTGCTTTTCCACGAGCGAAACGAGGATGAGCGCCATTGCCCCGGTAGCCGCAGAGATCATGCCCGGTCTCCCGCCGACGAAGGCGATGATCACGGCAATGCAAAATGATGCGTACAGGCCGACCATAGGGCCGACGCCGACCATTAGCGAAAAGGAAATGGATTCCGGAATGAGCGCGAGCGCAACCGTAATGCCCGACAAAATGTCGGCGCGTACGTTGGAAAACCAGGCTGTTTTTAGTTTTTGAAGCAAAGCAAATAAACCTCCCGTATTTGATAGTTTTGACTTTCCACTCTCAGAAAAGTCGGGGCCGATGTTCACTGAGCGTTATTATACCTCAACTTGGGAAAGCTGTTTGCAGACGATTCGTCCGATAAAACGCTTACATATTAAAATTTTGTTATAATCCTCACAAATTCGTAAGTTTAAACACTAAATTAATTTTTAAGCACCTAACGTGATAAAATTTTATTTACCTTTAAGAATTCAAAAAAACACCGCCGGCGCGGTGTTTTCGTTTGGGCTACTACATCGGTCTTTCCACTTCGTTTTTGCGGGCTCTGCTTTTTGCGAGCCGGACCGCAGCATAGGCGATAGCCGCGGCGGCAAGCCCGAACACGATCCATAATCCGTATTTGTAGATTTGTCCGGCCAATGCCTGTACCTGGTCGCCGACGAGCCTGCCGATGATGAAATAGATGAGTGTCCAGACGAAGGCGGCAGGATAGGCGAATAGGATGAAACGTTTGAACGGCATCCGGTTTAGTCCCATCACATAAGGGGTGACATGCCTTAGGAATGGGAGGCAGAGGCTGATGCCGATCGCATATCCTCCGTACCGTTCGCTTAATTGCTCGGATTTTTCGACGAATTTTCCGATGTTTTTCTTGCTCCTGAACCAATCGGACAACTTGCTGCCGGCGAATCGGCCGATGCTGTAGCCAAAGGTCATGGCGGAGCAGATGCCGAGACAGGTCATAATAAATGCGGGAACCGGTAGCAGAACGCCGGCTTGTGACAAAGCCCCGCCTGTCATAACGACCGCTTCGTTCGGTATGGGCAGTCCGATTAATCCGAGACATAAAACGAGAAATAAGGCGAAATAACCGATTTCTTCGATTATATTTAACAATAAGTCATACATGCTTCAACATCCTTGCTTCCAAAATATTGAATCGTTCAGTATTCGCTTCAAATAGGTTAACATAAATGAGTGCCGAAGGATACCTATCATACGGTTTACTGAGGCTGAGGATGCAAAATTTCATTTTTTATTTGGAAAGGCAGATCGTCTTATGGGGCTAAAAAGCTTGGAGCCGTTCCGGTCAACGCTGACGGAATGGAAAATTAAATCGGTTATCGTCCGGCAGGGGAGCACGGATGAGCTCGAATGGCACGAACGAGGCGGCGATACGATAGGTCCCCTGTATTCATGCACGAAAAGTGTCTTATCCGCTTTAATCGGCATTGCGCTAGATAAAGGTTATTTAGAAAACGTAGAACAGCCGGTAACGGATTTTTTGAAGCCCCCAGCGGAAGCGGAGGAGGCCGTCAGCCGGATTCAAATCCGCCATCTGCTGACGATGACTCCTGGCTTCGACTGGCCCGACTTCGACAAGCCCTACAAAGCTTTTCGGTCATCCGCGGATCCGATTCGTTTCGTCTTCGACCGCCCGGTCATCTCGGAGCCCGGGGCCGCTTTTTCCTACAATTCGGGAGGCTCGCATTTGCTTTCCGCCATTCTGACAGCCGCGACAGGCATGCCGGGTCTGCAATTCGCGAAGGAGCAGCTGTTCGGGCCAATGGAATTCCGAAGCGCGCGATGGATGGCACGGTGCGGCGTGAATGAGGGAGGCACCGGCATGTATTTGTACGGGCGAGATCTGGTGAAAATAGGACAGTTATTTGCGCAAAATGGCCGTTATGGCAGCGAGCAGCTCATTTCCCCCACGTGGATCGCAAAGTCGACCAAGCTGCACCACCGCGGCTTGCTGCATTATGAGCCGCCGATATACGGCGGGTACGGGTATCACTGGTGGATTACGCCGGAGTCCCATAACGGCTTTGCGGATTGTTACTTTGCTTTCGGGCATGGCGGCCAATATTTGCTCGTGGCCCCCGATCGTGAGCTGGTCGTTGTCGTTCGGAAGCAGGTGACAAAACGGAATGATGCGATCTATTCCAGAAGGTTTATTTTTGAGCATTTAATCCCCGCTTTATATGGATAGAACGAAGGACATGGATGATTCCATGTCTTTTTCATAAATCGCGTAAATTTTGTATTAGATATGAGACGAAATGGAGGCGGTTTCCTTGCCCTTATTAGAAAAATATGTTGCCTAACTTCCGGCACTGCTTTATCATGTTAGATAAACTTACATAAAAGATGCGACATCCATTTTATTTCCGATGAGCCAACTTTGCTTTACTAGTCTGAAAATTCAATCATTTTAAAATTCATTTTATTAACGGCTTGCCAGAACGAATGGCGGGCGGAAGCAGCCGCATACAATATTGAACCATTGCAAAGGAGGCGGCACTAATGTCCACACTACTGATCCGAAACGCCGTTGTAATGACGATGAACGCCGAGGACGAGATTTTCACCGGCGATGTATTCATAGAAGGAAACCGAATTTCGCAAATGGGAGATAAGCTTGAAGGGCTGCAAGCGGACCGGATCATAGATGCCGGAGGAAAGGTGCTGCTGCCAGGCTTCGTCCAAACCCACATTCATCTATGCCAGACGTTGTTTCGCGGAAGAGCGGACGACCTATCGTTAATCGATTGGCTGAAAGAGCGCATTTGGCCGTTTGAAGCGGCGCACAGCGAGGATTCGGTCTATTATTCGGCTCTGCTCGGCATTGGCGAGTTAATTCGCAGCGGGACGACCGCTATTTTGGATATGGAGACGGTCCATTACACGGAGTCGGCTTTTCAAGCGATCAAGGAAAGCGGCATCCGGGCATTGTCCGGGAAGGTAATGATGGACCATGGCACCGAAGTACCGCCTGCCCTGCAGGAGAAGACGGACCGGTCGCTGCAGGAGAGCGTCGATTTGCTGGAGAAATGGCATGGTGCAGAAGGCGGCAGAATCCAATACGCTTTTTGCCCGCGTTTTGTCGTCTCCTGTACCGAGGAGCTGTTAACCGGAGTACGCGATTTGTCGGCTAAGTACGGGGTCATGGTGCATACTCACGCGTCGGAAAATCTGAGCGAAATTGAGATGGTCGAAGCGGAACGTGGCATGCGAAATGTCGTTTATCTCGATCATATCGGACTTGCGAAGCCTAACCTGATTCTTGCCCACAGCATTTGGCTTGATGATGAGGAGAAGCGGATTATCCGCGAGCGCGGGGTAAAAGTCACGCATTGTCCGGGCTCCAATCTGAAGCTGGCGTCGGGGATCGCCGAGGTTCCGCTGTTGCTCGAACAAGGTGTTGCGGTCGGACTCGGAGCGGATGGGGCCCCTTGCAATAACAATCTCGATATGTTCCAAGAGATGCGTTTAACCGCGTATATCCAGAAGGTAAAGCACGGTCCGACGGTGATGAACGCCAGAACGGTGCTGCGGCTGGCTACGATCGGAGGAGCTAAGGTGCTTGGGCTTGAGGATCGGATCGGAAGCATAGAAATCGGCAAGCTGGCGGATTTGCAGCTGCTGGATCTCGAGGACTTTCACGTCTATCCGTCCTTCGACGCGGATTGGTATTCCAGGGTCGTCTACGCCGCAACGAGGGGCGATGTGGATACGGTAATGATCGATGGGCAAATCGTCATGGAAGGGAAAATCGTCAAAACGGTGAATAAAACGGTCGTGTTAAAAGAGGCCGACCGTTCCTTGCGCAAATTAATCGCGCGACTCTAAGGCGAGAGCGTACAAACTAAGCCGTTAGGCGGGTCATGCTAGCATTCGCAAAGGGGGACGAGATATGGAGCTGGATACGATTTTGTCCGCGATAAACGAAGATGACGGGCCGGGCGTGCTTGCGACGATTGTAAAAGTAGAAGGACACGCTTACCGGAAAGCGGGAGCGTCCATGCTGTTTAAGCTGAGCGGGGAGCAGGTGGGCACGATCAGCCCGGGCTGCCTGGAGCAGGACTTGGCGGAGCGGGCGCCAGCCGTTTGGGAGTCCGGACGGCATGCGTGGGCCGAATACGATATGGATCCCGACGAGGACGTCATTTGGGGCGATGCGATCGGATGCGGCGGCAAAATAAAGCTGCTGCTCGAGCCGGTTGCAGGCACACTCCGTTCCATCCTTCTCGACGTGCATCGTCATCATGCGCAGCGCCGGACGGTTATGCTGGTTCGCCGCTGGCATGGCGATTTAATTGAATATGACTTGTCCTCGGATCCTTCTGACGCGCTGCCATTTTGCTTCGAGGCGGGCGTCGGCTCCTTGGCTGTGCGTCTAACGCAGCAGATCAGCCCGCGGCCCCGACTCGTTCTGTTCGGCGCAGGAAGGGATGCCGATGCGATATACGGGATTTTAAAGCAAATCGGCTTTCAGCTGGTCATAGCGGATTGGCGCTCCGGCTTGTGCACACGCGAGCGTTTTCCGGAGGCGGAATGCATCGTCGGCACGCCGGAGGAGCTGGCTGGCAGGCTGAAGCTCCAGCCGGACGACTATTTGATCATCAACAGCCACCATTTGCAGCAGGACCGGGAAATGCTCAGACTGACGCTTCCGCTGCAGCTGGTCTATATCGGCGTCATGGGCTCGAAAAAAAGAATCAAGCTGCTGTTTGAAACCTTTCTGATTCCGTCCAATGTGAGAGCTCCGATCGGGTTGTCGATCGGGGCCGACGGACCCTATGAAATTGCCGCCAGCATTGCAGCCGAGCTGATCGCCATACGGGCGGGACGCAAGGCCAGATCGGGAAAGGAGGCGGCAAGAGATGCCTATTTCAGCCCTTTATTTGGCGGCGGGGGAAGGCAGGCGCATGGGATTCCGGAAGCAGCTGCTCGAGCTGGAGAAAGGGCAGCCGCTCGCAGGAATGGCGCTGCATGCTCTATTAACAAGCCGTCTTAAGGAAATTGTGGTCGTCGTCCGCCCGGAGGACGATCTGCAATGGCTGCAGCACTCGCTGGGCCAATACAAGTCTACCGCGGGCTCCGGCGAATGGCCTGACGTACATGTTGCGGTTTGCAGCCGTTCGCCGGAAGGAATGTCCCATTCGATTCGCAGCGGATTGCTGCATCTGTTAAGCTTCCGGCCTCAATTGGAGGAGGTCATGGTAACGCTCGCGGATCAGCCATTTCTGTCCGCCGCGCTGATTAACCGGCTGACCGATTATTGGGCTTCGCAGCCCGGTATCGATTATGCAGCCGCTGCGTTGAAGGTGGACGGGAGCAGCGAGCCTTTGCTGATGCCGCCTGCCATATTGGGGAGTACGATGTTTGTGGAGCTTCTGAGGCTGGAAGGGGATGAAGGCGCGAGAAAGCTGTTTAAAATGTCACGCTTTAAAGGCGGAGCCGTCGAACCGTTCAGCCGGATGTGCCTGTTTGATGTCGACACTCCGGAGGATGCGGATCTCGCTAAAATTCATTACCGGTTGATGGGGAGGGGAGTGCGATGACAGGAAGCATACACGAGACGCCCGCATCTCCTCATGTCTGGCAGCCGAAGACGGCAGAGGAAGCATGGCAATGCAAGCAAGCTTGCGGCTCGGAAGGCATCTATATTGCAGGAGGGACGTTGCTGCATACGCGGTGGGAAGCAGGCATCGCGGCGATGCCACCGCATTTGATCGATATTAGCGGCATTGATGGGCTTAACGGCATCAAAATCGGAGAGGCCGGCCTGGAGCTAGGAAGCGCGGTATCGCTGCAGGCATGTAGAAACCATCCGATGCTGCTGCGGCGTTTTCCATTGCTGACTGAAGCGATGAGGGCGATTGCCGCCCCGTCGGTCAGGCATTTGGGCACCATCGGCGGCAACGTGCTGTCAATTGTAGGAGATTCCATTACGGCTTTACTGGCTTACGATGCTGCGCTCGTCTGGTTCAACGGACAATCCGAGCAAACGGAAAAGCTGACCGATTGGCTGCCTAATGCCGCCGTTCCCGGCTATACAGATGACAGGCTGCTTTTGCGGATCGTGCTTCCGTTGGAGGGGGCGGACGATAAGCAGAACCGGTGTACTGACCTGGGAGCTGCAGGGAATAAGAGGCATTACGGCGCTTTTCATAAAATAGGCAGGCGTGAAGCGTTTACGCCATCGGTCGTAACGGCGGCCGTCCTCGTTACGCTGTCGGAAGCGGGTGAAATTGAGACGCTCCGCATCGCGGCTGGCGGCGGACAGACGGTGCCGGCAAGGCTGGAGGAAGCCGAACAGGACGGCATTGGCAAGCAAATCGACACCGATTTGCTCAGGCGCATTTATGAACGGGTGGGGCAAATTTACAAGCCGCAAGAGGATGCGTTCGCAACGTCGGCTTACCGTAAGCAAACGGCGGCCAATTTGATCGTTACCGAGCTTTGGAAAGCAGGCGGAGGCATAGACGGACAAGGGGGATGAGGCGATGCTGTTAAATCGCGCGAACAGCGGCGGACGATGGCGGATTCGTCCCGACGGGCCGGGGAAGGTTACGGGCAGTCTGACGTACTTGACCGACTTGACCCGGGAAAACATGCTCTACGGGCTTGTGCTGAGAAGTGAGCATCCCCATGCGCGGCTCGCACGCATTCATACCGGGAAAGCCAAGCAGCTGCACGGCGTCCGGGCGGTGCTTACGCATGAGGATGTGCCGGGGCTGAACGCATTTGGCATTGCCAACCCGGATCAGCCGGTATTTTGCAAGGACGTTGTCAGATATGTAGGAGATGCGATAGCAGCGGTTGCGGCCGATTCTCCCGCCATCGCCAAGCAGGCGCTCAGCCTGATCGAGGTCGAATACGATCTGCTGGAGACGGTCGACGATCCGGAGATGGCGCTGCTGCCGGATGCCCCTCAGCTTCACCCCGGAGGCAACGCTCTGCACCGGACCTCCTTTTGCAAAGGCGATACGGCGGCCGGATTCGGGCAATGCGTTCATATCGTGGAGGAAACGTATTATACCCCCCGGCAGATGCATACGTATATGGAAACGGAAGGCGGGTTATTCGTACCCGAAGCAAACGGCCGGCTGACGGTCTATTCCCCGACGCAGCACGGTTTTATGGACCGTATGCAGCTGGCGCGCATTTTGGATATGCCGCAGACGGACATACGGGTCGTCTCGAGTCCAATCGGCGGTTCCTTCGGCGGCAAGGACGAGCTAAACGTACAGCCGTACGGAGCGCTGCTGGCCCTTCGAACGGGCCTGCCGGTGAAAATACACAATTCCCGCTGGGAATCCGTCCGGGCCGGCTTAAAACGACATCCGATGAAAATCCGTATGAAGACGGGCACCGATGCATCCGGCAAGCTGATCGCCCATGCAGTGGACATTTTAGCGGATACCGGCCCGTATTCCACGCTGGGTGCCGAGGTGCTTAATTTTGCGACAGAGCATGTGATCGGGCCATACCGGTATTCGAATCTATCGGTGATGGGCGCGTCCGCGTTTACGAATAACGGCATGTCGGGCGAATTCCGCGGCTTCGGCGGAAATCAGGCGATTTTCGCGCTGGAAGGCCAAATGGACCGGCTGGCCGAGCGTCTCGGAATGGAGCCTTGGGCGTTTCGCAAGCTGAATATGCGGGAGCCGGGCGACCCCGGACCGTTCGATCAGCCGATCGCGGCGACTGAGGGCGCCGGGCAGGTATGGGAGGCTGTTGCGAAAAGCCCCTTGTGGCTCGAGAAGCTGAACCGCTCGCAGACCGTGACCTGCGAGCCATGGATAAAAACAGGCATCGGCGCGGCCTTTACAATGCATGGTGCGGGACTTGGCTTCGGCATTCCCGATCCGGCCGGCGGCCGTCTTCAGCTTGCGCCGGACGGCAAAATCGAAGCGGTGTTCAGTTACGAGGAATTCGGCCAAGGCTTGCTTGCCTCGCTTGAGCTGATGCTGATCGAGCAGTTCGGCTTTGCGGCTGAAGACATTCGGATCATTATCGGAGATACCGACGTCGTGCCGGACAGCGGCTCCACTACCGCATCGCGGGCAACGGCGATGATGTGGAAATCGCTGCAGCGGCTGAAGGAGCCTTTTCTTGAGCAAATGCTTGGGCGAGCCTCGTCGGTGCTGGGCATTCCTGCGGACTTGCTTCGGTTAAGCGAAGGCGGGATCCGGTTGAAGGAGAACGGCGAAGCCGCGCTGCAGCTAACCTATAAGGAGCTGGCGCAAGCGGATGGAGCGGAAATCCGCTGCGATACATCGTTTCATTTTCCGGTGTCGTCGACCGACCGGGTGGGCGCCCATTTTATGTATACTTATTCGGCAGTTGCCGTTAAGGCTGAAGTGAATACGTTAACGGGACGAGTCAAGGTGCTGGAGCAGTTTCATGCCGTAGCCGCAGGACCTGTTATTAATCCCCAAGGCTTTCTCGGACAAATCGAGGGCGGAAGCAGCATGGCGCTCGGCTTTGCTCTTACGGAGGAAGCCCTGATGGAGAAAGGGTTTTATGTGACCCGCAATATGGACACTTATCTTGTACCAACAATTGCGGAGCATAGGGGAAAAGTGACGGTTTTGCCAATTGAGGAGCTCCCCGCCGGCGACGAATACGGACCGCGGGGCATCGGTGAGGTCGGTTCGGTAACCGTCGCGCCTGCGATCGCAGCGGCAATCCGGGACGCTGCCGGCGTTTGGGTGAGCCGGCTGCCGGTCAACCCGCTCGAGCTGCAGGACGTCCCATTTTTCCTAAAAGAAGGCGGTGACCGGGGATGAATGAACATGCCGTACGGCTCGGGACTCCATATAAGCTGTCGTGCTCCGTGAACGGGAGCCGCCATGAAATCGAAACGGCGCCTTCTGCTAGACTTCTGTCGATTTTGCGGGACGACCTTGCCCTGACGGGCGCTAAGCGCTCCTGCGAAATCGGACGCTGCGGCGCATGCATGGTGTTAGTGGACGGCAAACCCGTGAACGCCTGCTTGACGATGGCTTATCAATGCAGCGGGAAAAGCATTACGACGATTGAAGGCTTATCGACGATAAACGGGAACGATCCGGTTCAGCTAGCTTTTATGGAGGAAGGCGGTTTTCAGTGCGGGTATTGCACGCCGGGCATGGTTATTTCCGTTAAGGCGCTGCTGGAGAGCAGTCCGGATCCGTCCGACGACGAAATTGCGGAGGCGCTGTCCGGCAATATATGCCGCTGCACAGGGTACGGAGGCATTTGGCGGGCCGTAAAACGGGCCGTCGAAGGACGGAGGTCGTCCGGTTGAAGCGGGGATGGCATGAGCGGCCGGATCATCTCCGGGGGAGGGTGCATATGCGATTTCGGAGCAGGGGAGGAACATGAGATGAAGCTGACGATTGAGCAAATAAACGAGTTAAGCAGAGAGCAATTCATAGAGGCGCTTGGAGCGGTTTTCGAGCATTCGCCATGGGTGGCTGGCACGGCATGGGCATGCAGGCCTTTCGGCTCGTCAGACGAGCTTCATGAGGCGATGATGAACGTTGTGCGGGAATCCCGGACGGAAACGATCGTTGACCTGTTTCGCGCGCATCCCGATCTGGGAACGCGGCTTGCCGTTGCGGACTATTCGGCGCGGGAGCAGGAGGGCGCGGGGCTCGACCGGCTGTCTGCCGAGGAATATGAGCAATTTCGCAGCTTAAACGAAGCCTATGTCGCCAAATTCGGTTTTCCTTTTATATTGGCGGTGCGCGGCAAAACGAAGGAGCAAATTCTCGAAGCGATGACATCAAGAATTGAACATCCGGCTAGCCTCGAAGCGGAGCAGGCGATGCTGGAAATCGGAAAAATTACGGGTTTTCGCTTAAAGGACCTCATCAACGGATAAAAGAAAGGATTGATCGACATGTTGAACTTGCGAAGCGGGCGAACGCTTTATTACGGAAAAGGCGACGTGCTCAGCTACCGGACCTTTGCGGCACCGCTGTCGGTCAAGCCGATCAAGGAGTCCCCTTATACAGGCGACAAAAATGTTATTTTTGCTCATAATATCAAATTTTCCGTCAGCAGCGAGGAGCTGTTGACTTCCTTTACCGAAGGCGACAATACCAAGGTTGTGGCAACGGATTCGATGAAAAATTTTATTTTGCGGCAAACCGCGCAGTATGACGGAAGCACGACGGAAGGTTTGCTGGCGTTTCTCGGACTCCGGTTTATGGAAACTTATCCGCATATCGATGCGGTCGAAATGAGCGCGGACCGTATGCCGTTCAGCTCCGTCACCGTAGCCGGCGACAGCGGCTGGACACCAAGCCAGCTCGTCTTCCGGCGTTCCCGCAACGAGCATGCTAGCGTGTATTCGAAATGGATCAGGAGCGCAGACGGGATTACGGCTTCCGAGCAGGAAAGCGCTTTGTCGCAAATCCAGCTGATTAAAGTGAGCGGGAGCTCCTTCTACGGCTTCGTGCGAGATGAATATACGACTTTGCCGGATAGCTACGACCGGCCGCTATATATTTTTTTGGATATTTGCTGGACCTACGAGGATGCCGAAGACGGCATGGACGGCAGTCGCGGCCGTTATGTCCCGTCCGAGCAAATCCACGATATCGCCCATACCGTGTTTCATTCGCACAACACGCCGTCGATCCAATATCTGATTTACTTAATCGGGCAACGGATTTTAACCGTTTTCCCTCAGCTGTCCGGGGTTCGCTTCGAATCGAATAACCGTACGTGGGAAACGGTTGTGGAACCGGCGGATCCCTCCTCGGCAGGCGTTTATACGGAGCCCCGCCCTCCCTATGGCTTTCAGGGCTTTACGATGACCCGCGACGATTTGGAGGAAGAGGAGGGAGACGAATGAGCGGCCGGATTACGACGCATGTGCTGGACCTGGCCGGCGGCAAACCCGTGGCCGGCATGAGGGTCGAGCTATGGTATTTGGGGGACGGAGAAAGCGCGGAGACCCGCGGCGAGATGACGTTCATCGGCTTCTGTGAAACAAATGTGGACGGGCGGGCAGACCGCCCGTTGCTCGAAGGAGAACCGATGAAAACCGGGATCTATGAGCTGGTATTTGCAGCCGGCGACCATTTCCGCAGGAGTCCGCAGCTGTCTTCACTGACGGATAGCATGTTCGACCGGATTCCGATCCGTCTGCGCATTAAGGACGGAGGCTCCCATTACCACGTCCCGCTTCTCGTTGCTCCAGGCGGCTACAGCACATACCGGGGAAGCTAGCGCTGCAAGTATAGAAGCGGCGGCAGAAGTATAAGATGATAGGAACGGTTACCGGGCGAAGTACCACAAGGAAAGGGGATGGAGCGATGACATTTTCATTAGATGCTGCTGAACGGTCGCTTCTGGAGCGGCTTCCGAAAATCGAATTGCATGTTCATCTGGACGGCAGCGTCAGACCGCAAACGTTAAAGGAGCTGGCGCTTGAGGCCGGCCGGCCGCTGACGGCATATTCGGATGCAGAGCTGGAGTCCCGCATGAAGGTGAACGACAGCTGCGGAAGTCTTACTGAATATTTGGAGAAGTTCAGCTTTGTGCTGCCTTACTTGCAAACGGGCGAAGCGCTGGAGCGAACCGCTTACGAGCTTGTCGAGCAGGCGGCAGCCGGAAGGGTCCGATATATCGAGGTACGGTTCGCGCCACAGCTGCATCGGGTAACGGGGCTGACGCTGGAAGCGGTGATCCGCCATGTAACGGAAGGCCTGAAGCGCGGCGAGCAGCACTTTGGTACGGTTGCCAGAGCGATTGTCATCTGTTTGCGAAGCCATCCTCTTGAGCAAAATATGGCAGTCATTGAAGAAGCGGCACGCTTTCACGGCAAAGGAGTCGTGGCTGCCGATCTGGCCGGCGATGAGGCGTCCTACCCTCCCGGGCTGTTTCGCGGCTTGTTCGGGGAAGCCCGCCGTCTTGGACTGCCGGTTACGATCCATGCCGGCGAGGCGGGAGGGGCGGATCATGTCCGCGTCGCTGTCATGGAGCTTGGCGCCTCGCGAATCGGGCACGGCGTAAGAATTATGGAGGACGCTTCCGTCATGGAGCTGGTGAAGGAGAAGCAAATTCCGCTCGAAATGTGCCCGGTCAGCAACCTTCAGACGAAGGCTGTCTCCGCTGTTGCGGATTATCCGCTGCGCCGTTATTTGGAAAACGGCATTTTGGTAACGGTGAACACGGACAATATGACCGTATCCGATACGACGCTTCAAAAGGAGTATGAACTGCTGCTGGAGCATTGCGGACTTTCGATCGGCCAGCTTGTACAAGTGATCATGAACGGCGCCCGCGCTTCGTTTTTGGAGCCGGACGAAAAAGCGCGTCTGATCGAGAAGGTAACGCTCGAGCTGGCGGTGCTCGGTCTTACGGCGAACGCCGGCGGCTGAATAAGCGGCGGTTAAACAATCGCATTGTTCAATAGGTGCGACAGGAAGAGAGAAACGTGCCGGAAATCCGGTTGCGATTC
Organism: Paenibacillus vietnamensis; assembly: GCF_020169515.1. GTDB lineage: Bacteria > Bacillota > Bacilli > Paenibacillales > Paenibacillaceae > Pristimantibacillus > Pristimantibacillus vietnamensis. Next base: position 878,703 of record NZ_JAHMHW010000001.1, read on the forward strand.
TCTTTTTTTCGTGGGGATAAAGATAGTTTCCAACCGTCAGGTTGATTGGTATAATTTAGTGAAGTCTATACGAGCGCTGCGGGATAAAAAAAAGACAAGCACTTTTTTATTAATCACATTAAACATTAATGGGGTGTAGTAGTTAGTGCCGAAAATGGAACGATGATTGCAAAACTTTTAGTAATTAATCGCATAAAAGATTAACTGAATTAAATAAAAATCGCCTCTGTCACAGCGTTTAGTTGGAACCGGCAGCCTAGAAGAAAAGAGGATGTTTAACTTGGAAGCTTTGGAATTAGTCTTAATAGGATTTATCGTCATTTTAGCCGCAGGGTTTATCCAAGGCTTAACGAGCTTTGGATTTGCATTAATCTCTATGCCGTTATTGACCAAGCTCATTCCGATCACCGAAGCCGTTCCGGTCATTGTGGCGTTAAGTCTGATTACGAATCTGATCGTGCTCAAAACAACATGGCGCCATATTCAGCTGAAAAAAATATCGCTGATGATCGTCTCCAGCTTAATCGCCGTTCCCGCAGGAGTATGGCTGCTGGAAACGGTACAGCCGGATAAGCTGAAGCTATTTGCCGGGCTGCTTGTCGTTATTTTCGGCATCTTGCTGCTGCTAGGGAAGGCGTTTCCGGTCCAAAACGAAAAAATCGCTTTTATACCGGTTGGCCTCACAAGCGGCTTGTTAAACGGCAGCATTTCCATGAGCGGACCGCCAGTTGCCTTGTTCCTGTCCAATCAAGGTGCGGACAAGCAGACATTCAGAGCGAATATTACCGTGTATGGTGTCGTCTTGAACATCATTACGATGACGACGTATTCGTTCAGCGGATTGCTCACAGCCGAGGTTATCCGTTATACCGTCTGGTTCGTTCCAGGCATGCTGATTGGCGTGATCGTCGGCGTTGCCGCCATCAAAAGGCTTAATGATCAAACGTTCAGGAAGCTGGCCCTTTATTTAATTGTATTATCCGGTATGTGGACGGTAATCAGCGCGCTTAATCTTGTTTAATTTGACTTGTATAACTTTTTTCAGGGAGGAATACGAATTGACAACCGATTTATCGCCAGCAGCCTTGTTTAGAAGAAATTTCGAGCATGCCTATTGGGCCAATTTGCAAGCAATCAAATCTTTGCGGCAACCTCAGGGCAGCCTCGAGAAGCCGCTTAAGCTGCTGTCGCATCTTGTTGCCGCCGAAGCGATTTGGCTGTCGAGACTGAACGGGGACGACGAAGCTCCGATCACCGTCTGGCCGGAGCTTACACTCGATCAATGCGCCGAGCTTGCGGATCAAAACAAACGGGGCTATGAGAAATGGTTCGATGAAGCAGGAGACGGGGATTTTTCCAAAATGTTGACCTACCGCACCAGCACGGGGATAGAGTTCCATACCGCCGTTAGCGATATCTTAATGCATGCCGTGCTGCATGGCAGCTATCACCGGGGACAGATCGCTTCCCTCGTGAAAAGTGGGGGCGGCCAGCCGGAAATAACGGATTTTATTCAATTTGTCAGGCATTTGGGGTGAGCTGAATGATCGTTTGGATCAACGGGGCGTTCGGCGCGGGAAAATCGCAGACGGCCTATGAACTGCAAAGGCGTGTGCCCGGTTCCTTCGTCTATGATCCGGAAAACGCCGGTTATTTTATCCAGAAAAACTTACCCAAGTCCGTCCGGAAGGACGATTTTCAGCATTACCCGATGTGGCGGGAAATGAATTATTCGATGCTGAACCATTTGAACGGGAGCTTTGACGGCCTGATCATTGCGCCGATGACGATTGCGGATAAGCATTATTTTCAAGAAATTGTCGGCAGGCTCCGGGAGGATGGAGTTACGGTCCACCATTTTGCCTTGTGCGCTTCGCCGGACACGATTAGAAAAAGACTGAGAAAACGCGGCGAACGAAGCGGTTGCTGGGCGGAGCGGCAAATCGAGAGATGTTTGGAGGGTCTGGCGGATCCGGTGTTCCGGGAGCATGTGGATACGGACGACATGACCGTTTCCGGCCAGGTTGAATACATCGCGTCGCGCATGAATGTCGACTTAATGCCGGATCGGCGGGGAGCCGTCAAAAAAACGGTAGACCGCGTCATCACTCAAGTAAAGCAGATCCGGTTTTGACGGAACAACCTGCCGGCAAAAACAAAGAGCTGTCCTTTCGGGATCAGCTCTTTGTTTTCGTTTGCAGGGCCTCTTCGATTATTCGGTTGATCGCTGCCGGATCCGTTTGCTCCGCTGGAGAATCCTTCAAGCCGTATTTTGCTTTCAGCCGCAAAATACGCAGCACGCTTTGATCCAGCCGCTCCTCCGTGATCGTTTGGTCCTCGACCGCCTTTCGCAAGGCGTTCAGGACGGCGATTTGCAGTTTCGGATCGTGGCCGATCAGCAGAATGTCGCTGCCTGCCTGCACGGAACGGACGGCGGCGTTTCCGATGCTGAAGTTTTTGACGATTCCGCCCATCGTCATATCGTCGGTCATGACGACTCCGTCATAGCCAAGCGAGTCCCTTAGCAAGCCGGTAATCAGCTCCTTCGAGAGCGAGGCGGGATACGTTTTATCGATATGGGGCAGCAGAAGATGGGCGATCATAATCGCATCCGCCTCTTGCCCCACGGCTTCCTTAAATGGCTGCAGCTCAAAGCTTTGCAGCTCGCTGAGGCTCTTATGGACGACAGGAAGCTCCAGATGCGAATCGACGGAGGTGTCCCCGTGGCCGGGAAAATGCTTGACGACCGCCGCCACCTGCTTCGAGCGGATTCCTTCCATCATTTCCAGCCCGTGAACGGTTACCTTCTGCGCATCCGAGCCGAAGGAACGGCTGCCGATGACCGGGTTATCCGGATTGCTGTTAATGTCGAGCACCGGCGCGAAATCCATATTAAAGCCCAAGGCGAGCAGCTCTTCTCCGATCGCTTCCCCGATCTGTTGCGTATAGCTTCTGTCGTTTGCTTTCCCGATCTGCTGCGCTTCCGGAGTATTCATAATCGGATCCGGCATCCGGTTAACCTTGCCGCCTTCCTGATCGACGCTGAGCCACAGCGGAGCCCGGCTGGCGGAATTGGCTTTCTTAAGCGCATTGAGCAGCGAAATCGTCTGCGGGACGTCAGCAATATTATCTTTGTATAAAATAAATCCCCCGACATGATACTTCTCGATCATCGTCTTCGTTTGTGCCGTCATCGCGGTTCCTTCGAGGCCGACGATAACGAGCTGACCGATTTTCTCGTTCACGGTAAGACTTGCCAACTGATCGATAACCGGATCGGATGGGCTTGGCGAAGGACTTGGCGACTTCCCCGGGGTTTCAACCGGCTCTGTGGTCGGAGGAACCGCCGCTGAAGCGCTGGGCGATGGCGATGGGGACGGATTGCCCGTTTGCGGGGGATGGCCGCAGCCGGCCAGCAGTGTCGTCATCACCAGCATGGATATTGAAAATAAGGATATGTTTTTCACATGGTTCGCCTCCAATTCAAGGATCAAGACCTATGCTCCATGCCAACATATCACGAACGCGTATGCGGGCGATAGAGCAAATGATCATAATTGACAATCTGCAGTCATAATATACTTCGGAAACCGAGTTATTTTTCATCCCACTATGTCAACCGGGAGGCAACAGCATGGAAAAACCGCCTCGTCATCCATCAGTAAACGGTAACATCCCCCAGCCGATCCGGCCGGATGGCGCGGGAGCGACGGACCTGGGCCCCCGGGACATTATGCGCGACCGGGAAAATCCGGATATGCTCGTGCCGCCGTTGACGGATGCCGGAATCGTGCCTAACCTGAAGTTTTCTTTCTCCGACACCAACATGCAGCTGAATCACGGCGGCTGGTCGCGGGAAATTACCGTTCGAGAGCTGCCGATCGCAACTACGCTTGCGGGTGTTAATATGAGGCTAACCGCCGGAGGCGTGCGGGAGCTGCACTGGCATCAGCAGGCGGAATGGGCCTATATGCTGCTGGGCAGGGCGCGCATTACCTCGGTAGACCAGGCGGGGCGCAATTTTATCGCGGATATCGGCGAAGGCGAGTTATGGTATTTTCCTCCCGGCATCCCGCACTCGATACAAGGACTAGAGAACGGCTGCGAGTTTTTGCTCGTCTTCGACGACGGCAATTTTTCCGATCTGAACACGCTTTCGATATCGGACTGGTTTGCCCACACGCCCAAAGAGGTGTTATCCGCCAATTTTGGCGTACCCGAGGAAGCTTTCGCCGATATTCCGACTAAGCAGGTATACATTTTTCAATCCGAGGTGCCCGGACCGATCGGGGAAGCGAAGGTTCAATCCCCTTACGGCACCGTCCCGCTCAGCTTTACCCATAATTTGCTGGCGCAGCAGCCGATCCGGACTCCTGGCGGAAATGTGCGAATCGTCGATTCCGCCAATTTTCCCATTTCCAAAACGATCGCAGCCGCACTGGTCGAGGTGGAGCCCGGGGGGATGAGGGAGCTGCACTGGCATCCGAATAACGACGAATGGCAGTATTACCTTGCCGGTCAAGGGCGCATGACCGTATTTATCGGCAACGGCACGGCGCGGACGTTCGATTACCGGGCAGGCGATGTCGGCTACGTGCCGTTTGCGACCGGTCATTATATTCAAAATACCGGAGATGATTCGCTCTGGTTTTTGGAAATGTTCAAAAGCGACAGGTTCGTGGACGTTTCGCTCAATCAATGGATGGCATTGACGCCGCGCGGAATCGTAAGCAGCAATTTGAATGTCGGGCCGGAGCTGCTGGATGCGCTGCGCAAGCAAAAATGGCCGGTCGTCAAATACCCCGGTTATTCTTATTACCCGAAGTAAAGCTTATAAAGCGGCAGCAGCCTTTCTTATTCTATAAAGGAAGGGCTGCTTTTTTGCGTGATGTTCTTTTCATTCCTCCTGTTCAGGTATATGATAGTGCAGACGGTTCATATCACTCGGGGGAGCTTGCAAATGCTTAAATACAATATTTGTTTTGTAAGACGAGGCAGTGAAATTTTGTTGTTAAACCGGGAACGGTCAAGCTGGATGGGACGCTGGAACGGCGTTGGAGGAAAGCTGGAACAAGATGAGGAGCCGCGTGCGTCGATGATCAGGGAGCTGGAAGAAGAAACGGGCATCCTGGACTACGAGCTTCGGTTCAAAGGTGCGGTAACTTGGTCAAGCGGCGGGTCCCAGTTTGGCGGAATGTACGTATATTTGGCGGACGTTTCGGAAAGCCTTGTCTATCCGACTCCGGTCAAAACCGATGAAGGCATTTTGGACTGGAAAACAATCGAATGGATTATGCACGAGCAAAACGAAGGAATAGCGTCTAACGTGCCACGGGCGCTTTCCTATATGCTGCATGACGATCGCTGTTATGACCACCACTGTCTGTTCAGCGGTCATTCAATAGTAGACCAGACCGCAACGGCAATGATGCCGGAATTCGAAACCGACCCTGCTTACAGGGAACGGTATTTGCTGCGCTACAGTGCGGCGATCGGTCAAACTTCCCGATAAATGTATCCAGCTGTTGCTTTCGCACCGGAGGATCGGTTATTTTTCTAATAGGTACATAGATTAATAAAGAATAGAGGAATCCCTTTGAAGTTTAGACCCTGCATCGATTTACATGACGGAAAAGTAAAACAAATCGTCGGAGAAACGCTGAATACGGAAATAATCGAAAATTTCGTTTCCCAATATGACTCCGTCTATTATGCCGAGCTGTTCAAGAAGGACGCATTGACAGGCGGGCATGTGATTATGCTCGGCGGCGGAAACGAAGAGGCGGCGCTGCAGGCGCTAAAGCATTATCCGGACGGGCTGCAAATCGGCGGCGGTATTAATGACGGCAATGCGGCGCGGTACCTGGAGCAAGGGGCGTCGCATGTGATCGTGACCTCGTATATTTTCAAGGACGGCCAGCTGAACGAACGGCATTTGTCGAATATCGTAGCCGAGGTCGGCAAGGAACGGCTCGTCATCGATCTAAGCTGCAAAGAGAAGGACGGCAAATGGTTTGTCGTCACGAATCAATGGAAGCAGTTCAGCGATTTTGAAGTGAATCCCGCCAATATCCGCTATCTCGAGCAGTACTGCGATGAGTTCCTTGTCCATGCCGTCGACGTGGAAGGCAAGCAAAGAGGAATCCAGCAAAGCCTTGTCAGCGCATTGGCCGAATGGGTGACCATTCCGACGACGTATGCGGGCGGAGCCCGGTCGCTGGAAGACATGGATCTGTTCCATGAGCTCTCAGGCGGCAAGCTGGACATTACGATCGGAAGCGCTCTGGACATTTTCGGCGGACATTTATCTTACGAGCAGGTTGTCGCTTACAGCAGACAGAAACAATAAACTGAACTTTTATGAAAAAAACCGCTGCTGCAGCGGTTTTTTTCGTTATGTGGATTGAACCGGGTGAGAAGGATCTATTCGTGACTTCCAATAACAGGTATAATCATGGAAAATGCGAGGGGGGATCTGAGTGGAAGGAATTAAGGCGGTCATCTTTGACCTGGACAACACGATTTTGGATCGTACGGGCACGTTTCAAGCATTCACAGAGTCATTTGTGGGCCGATTTTTGGGGCATTTGGATGCTCCCGGGGAAATTTTTGCGCGTATCGTAGAGCTCGATGAGGATGGATATAAGGATAAGCGTACGCTGTTTCAGCAATTGCTGGAGGAAATGCCTTGGGAAGTCAAACCGTCGCATGAAGAGCTGATGCTGTATTACAAAACGGAATACGTCAAGCAGGCGAAGCTGATGGACCAAGCGGCGGAGGTGCTGCAGTACATACGCTCCAAATATAAAACCGCGCTCATCACCAACGGCCGAAACGACATTCAATACGGGAAAATAGACCGCTTAGGCATAAGAGAGCTATTTGATTTTATTATCGTGTCGGAGGAAGCGGGCTGCAAAAAGCCGGATCCGCGCATCTTTGAAGCGGCTCTAGCGGGACTGGGGCTGATGCCGTCTGAATGCATTTACGTCGGCGACCATCCGGTGAATGACATGGAGGGCGCGGCGAACGCAGGTCTGGGTACGATCTGGTACAAGGTGAATCAGCCGTGGCGCGGGGTACTGAACGCAGCTCCGCTGTACACAATCGACAGCTTCACGCAGCTGGTTCATTTGGTATAAACCGCATATGTCAGATGAGGCTGAGTATGAAATAAAGGAGGACGAGAAAGCGATGATCCAGTACAGAAGCGACCGTGCGATAACAGCAGAAGACTTGTCGAGAGTGTTCGAGCAATCCGGAATCAAACGCCCGTATCAGGATTTGGAGCGGCTGCAGAAGATGATCGATCACGCCGACATCATGATAACGGCTTGGGACGGGGACCGGATGATCGGCGCAGCCCGCGCGCTGACCGATTATTCGTATTGCTGCTATTTGTCCGACCTGGCCGTCAGCCGCGATTACCAAAAGCAGGGCATCGGCAAAAGGTTGACCGAGCTTGTAAAAGAAACGATCGGCGCCGAAGCCTCCCTGATATTGCTGTCCGCCCCGTCGGCGGTGGACTATTATCCGCAAATCGGCTTTACCCGCACCGATAAATGCTTTGTGATACCGAGGGAGCGCTAAGCGCCTCCCAAACCCCAGTTGACAATGATAATGAGAATTGTTATCATGAGTTGTCTTTGAAAACAGTGAGCTTTGTTTTCATAACCACTTCATCGACAAACTAGGGGGAACTGACCGTGTTCACACGCTGCAAAAAATTTGTAATCATTTTATTAAGCTTAATGGTCATGTCGCTGTGGTTAGCGGCATGCGGCGCCGGCAAAACAAACGAAGGCGCAGGTAACAGCACAGGAAGCAGTACGGCAACGGAAGCACCTGCCGCCGGGAATGAGACTTCGGAGCGGAAGCTTACCGACGCGATCGGCAACGAAGTTACGATACCGGCCAACCCTCAGCGCATTATCGCCACGTATTTGGAGGATTATCTGGTAGCGCTTGGTGTGAAGCCGGTCGCTCAATGGTCCGTTGCGAACGGGAAACAGGAATATTTGCAGGAGCAGCTGGGGGACATCCCGACGATTGCTTACGATCTTCCGTTCGAAGCGGTAACCAGCTTTAATCCTGACCTGCTCATCATCGGCTCAAACAGCATGGTGGAAGGAGACAAGTATTCGCAGTATTCGAAAATCGCCGCAACCTACACGCTCGGTGATGAAATATCCGGGGATTGGCGCAAAGCCTTGCTGAAAATCGGCGAAGTGCTCGGCAAGAGCGACGAAGCCCAGAAGGTGCTGGACGCTTACGAGGCGAAGGCAAAGGAAGCCAAAGCGAAGCTTCAAGCGACGGCTGCCGGCGAATCGGTAGCGGCGATCTGGCTTGTGAAGAAAAATTTCTATGTCGTCAGCGATAAATTGTCAAGCGGAGCGGTGCTGTACCAGGACCTCGGTCTTGAGGCGCCTGCCGTAGTCAAGGAAATCGCGGCTTCCGGAACGGGCAACTGGAACGCGATCTCGCTCGAGAAGCTGGCAGAACTGGATGCGGATCACCTGATTCTCGTGAACAGCGACACGGACACCGGCTCGGAGGCGCTGAAGGATCCGCTCTGGCAGTCGATTCCGGCCGTCAAGAACGGGAACGTATACGAATTCCCGAGAACATCGAGCTGGCTGTATTACGGACCGATCGCAAGCGCGCGAATGATTGACGATGTATTGGAGACCATTGCAAAATAAACAACGATCAAGGACCGTGTCATCCGGCGTTCTACGCCGGGGCATGGTCCTAATTTTTTTATATTCGAGCTTTAGGCCTGCTGTACGTGACTGCACTCATACTCTTTCGTACGTCCGGAAATAGATGTATAATCATGGAAGCGATAATCGAACAAGGAAGGGATGCTGAAATGGCGGTTAGCATGAAACGAACGGTTCCGATCATCCGGATGTTCGACGAGCGCAAGGCAAAGGAATTTTATTTGGATTTTCTAGGATTTTCCTGCGATTGGGAGCATCGCTTCGAGGCCGGTTTGCCCCTTTATATGCAAATTTCAAACGGCGGCTGCGTCCTTCATTTATCCGAGCATTACGGCGACTGCAGCCCGGGATCGGCGGTTCGGATCGAGGTTGACGATGCCAAGCGGCTGCAGGAGGAGCTGCTCGCCAAGCGTTATAAATTCGCCCGTCCGGGATATGATGAGGAATGGGACCAAGTCAGCTTAACCGACCCGTTCGGCAACCGGCTTCATTTCTATACAGCTAAGAAATAAATGACATAAGGAGATCATCATGACGGAAGCCCTGATTGGAAGCTTTATTTCGGCTATGGCTACCGTATTGGGAGCTTTGCCTTTGTTATTTGTCAAAAGCCTTTCGGAGAAGTGGAAGGACGTGCTTATTGCGTTTACCGCGGGTATCATGGTATCGGCCTCCACCTTCGGCCTGCTGCCGCAAGCTTTGAATGAATCGGGGCTCGTAACGCTGACGCTCGGGCTGCTGGTCGGCGTAGTCGCGCTGGACCTGCTGGAGAAAAACATACCGCACATCGATATCGAGCAAAAAAGAAGAGTCAGCTCGTTCGACGCCAAATCGCTGCTCGTAATGTTTGCCTTATTCATCCATAACATTCCCGAAGGGCTCAGCACCGGCTTCAGCTATGCAAGCGCCAGCAGCGGTCTCGGTCCTATGGTCGCGATCGCGATCGGCGCGCAAAATATGCCCGAGGGACTGGTGTTGGCGGTGTTTCTGATCCAATCCAAAGTCGGCAAACTCAAGTTGATGTCGATTGTTACCTTCACGGGTCTGATGGAGGTCGTCTCGGCGATGATCGGTTATGCTGCCGCCAGCTATGTGGAGGCTTTAATCGGCTACGGGCTCGCATTCGCGTCCGGCGCCATGCTCTTTATCGTCTACAAGGAGCTTATTCCCGAGACGCACGGCCACGGCTTCGAGCGGTCGGCGACGTATTCGTTTATCGTCGGGCTGCTCATTATGATTTACATCAGTCATTTTTTTGGATAGGAGAGACAACAAAGAATGGAAAAACGATTTTCACGCGAATCCAAATGTATCAAAACGGCCAGGGTATTTCCTCCGGACGTCAACAATCACAATACGCTGTTCGGCGGAAAACTTATGGCATACATAGACGATATCGCTTCAATTGCCGCAACAAAGCATTGCAGACGTTCGGTTGTAACGGCTTCTACCGACTCCGTCGACTTCCTTCATCCGATCCGCCCGACCGATTCCGTCAGTCTCGAAGCGTTTGTCACCTGGACGGGACGCACATCGGTCGAGGTGTTCGTCAAGGTCATCAAGGAAGATCTGCTGAGCGGCGACAGGACGATTGCCGCTACTTCGTTTCTCACCTTCGTCGCGCTTGACGAGAACCGGAAGCCCGTGCCCGTACCGCAGGTCGTGGCGGAAACGGAGGAAGAGCTTAAGCTGTTCGAAACGGCGCCTTACCGCGCCGAAATGCGGAAGCACCGCAGGGACGAAAGCAAAAAATTCGCCGATTTCCTTACCGTAAAGCATCCTTGGGATTGAACCGCAATGAAGCATGCCATTCGCGCGAAGCTGCGCTCAGGCATGCTTTTTGCTTGTCTTCATCTGAATGCTGCACTATAATGTGTAGTGTGGGAGGGCGTTATGGAAATCAAAACATTTAAATACGGCGAAGCCGGCCTGAACCGGTTTTTCGGTTCGCTTGAAGCCAGGATTATGGAGCTGATGTGGGAAGCTGAAGAGCTTAGCATTAAAGAGGTCCGGCAGCTGCTGGAGAAGGACAAGCCGATCAACTTCAATACGGTTATGACCGTGATGAACCGGCTGGCGGACAAAGGGATGCTTTCCAAGCGAATGCAGGGGAGACTGTCTCTTTATCATCCCGTTCTGACGAAGCAAGCTTTCATCGATCGCCAGTCGAAGCAATTGACCGAGAATTTGATCGATGAGTTTGGCGGGGTAGTAATCACGCATATGCTTGATGCGATTAAGGAAGTTGACCAGTCGCTGCTGGACAAGCTGGAGTCCAAGCTTAAGCAGCTGAAGAAGGACATCCCATGAGACGCTGGGAGAGAAAGTCCGCGCTAGTATTGCTGCTGAGCTTCGGCATCGCGATTCTCGTCTGGAGCCAAATGGGCATGTATATGGCGCATCTCTTATTCGGCGTAGACGTGAAAGTCAATGTATTCAAATTTTGCATCAGTCTTTTTCACGAGCATACGACGTATTATTTTCTGATGATTACCTTACTGAACGCTCTGATTGCCTATTCGTTTCTGGTTACGCTGATCAAGCTTGCCCAGCAATTTATTTCTTCACGGAGGCTAAAGGTGAGGCTGTTAGCCATTCGGGATATTAAGCTGACCGCCGCGATTATCGAGTCGTTTGAGCCCGTCAACCAAAATTTAATCGTCATTAGTCACCCTCAGGCGGTCGCCTTTACCGTAGGGCTTCGCAATCCGCTTATCGTGCTCTCAAGCGCTTTGATCGAGACGCTGAGCCGCGACGAACTGGATGCGGTCATCCAGCACGAGACGTTCCACCAAAGCCATTATGACACCGCGAAAATTTTTATGCTCCAGCTGGCCGCCCAGTCGCTCTGGTTCGTGCCGCTGTCCAGGTGGTCCTTGAAAAACTATAAAATTATGAGTGAGCTGATGGCCGACGAATACGCGATTACAAAAACAGGCTCGGAGCTCGGTCTCGGCAGTGCCTTAGTCAAGCTGATCAAAAACGCGTTCAGCGACAATCCGACGCCCGTGCTTGCGCATTTTAACGATGGCGTCGTCAATTACCGGCTTCAGCAGCTGGTGGAGCCTCAGGACGGAATCCCCGTCAAGCTTAACATCGTTTCTATCGTGATTTCGGTGCAGGTTTTGCTTCTATTCATGGGCATGATCGTGCTCGCCGTCACTTAATTTTTTTTATTCTTATACACTACATTTCGTAGTGCGAAAGGGAGCCGGTTATTTCGTCATGGAATCACATGTACTTATTCATCAGAACACAAGCTCTTCGTTATTTTTGCTGTATACGGCCGGTATCATCTTTCTAATGGCGCTCATTAGCTACTGGTTCGCCTCTAAATGGAACAAGGAAAATACGAGCAAGCTTAAAAAGGAGCAAAAAGCGGCATTAAAGGAAAAAACGAAAAAAACGAAGCTGGCCGGACATCTTTTGTTAACCGTTTCGATCCTGGTCGCAATCATTCATTTCGGCAAAGATCTCACCAAAACCTACAACGTCGATAAGCTGAATTTTGATGTTGAAATCGAAGTGACGGAAGATCCGGATTACGGTTCGGAGCATTCGGACGATCCGGTCCAGTACGAAATGAAAATTCCGACCTCGGGGACGCACAGCCCGCATGATTTGAAATTCGGTTTTTATGAAGAAAAACCGGCGACCGAGATGCTGGTCCACAATCTGGAACATGGCGACATCATCATCTATTACCGGAAAGATGCCGACAGCGTCGTCACCTCGGAGCTGGAATATTTGGCGAAATTCAGAGAAGCGGGAGCGGGCGTGCTGGCCGTTCCAAGCGAGGATATTCCGGAGGGCCAAGCCTTTGTCGTAAACGCTTGGAGGAAAACAATGGAATTGCCTTCGTACGACGGCGAGAAAATCGGGCAATTCATTTATGAGAATATCAACAAAGGTCCGGAGCAGATTCCGGCCAGCATCCGCCGGGGCGGGGGCACGATGTAATACCAAAAACAAGGCAGTCCGCAATATGCGGACTGCCTTGTTTTGAAATATAAGAAGTTATAGGTTGTATTTATAACTGACTTATATTTCGACGCGAAACGAGCTTTTGCCTCCTGAGGAAGGCACAGAACCGAGCTGCGCAAGTATGCAGCTAACGGTTCGTGCGTAGCACCACCCGTTTACGCTTGTTAACACTTGTTCGAATTCTTTTTCGGGGGAGTGTTGCTCTTGTCTGCCGCAAGTTTCTCGCCGAACTGCTCAAGGCGCGATGGGCTCGATGCCGGCCCGTCGTTGTCGGGCTTATTGTTTCTGCCTGTCATGATCCTCACCTCCAACGAACATAGGTTGGGCATTGGATCCGCTTTTCATTCAGCATATTGCCTCCTGTATTTCAGCGGCGTGGATTGAGTCAACAGCTTAAATTTTCGGATAAAATTGTTTACGTTTTGAAATCCGATCCGCTCCGATATTTCATGAACGGGGAGATCCGTCTGCTCCAGCAGCAATCTGGCTTTCGTAATCCGCAATTTCATCAAATAATCGTAAGGAGTAAGTCCCGTACGGCGTTTGAAGGCGCGTATGAAAGCATAGGTGGTTAAGTGATGCTGTTTGGCGATTTCATTGACGGTTAACGGTTCGCGGTAATGCGATTCCATGAACAAAATCGAGTCCGCAATCGCCGACGAGGCGGCGCCGGACAGCTTGACCGTGTCGCGGGCATGTTTATCCTCGCACAGCGTAGTGAGGATGCCGCATAACGCCTCGGCCAATTTCGCATCGGACGCCTGCGTGCCGCTTAGCTTGACCAGCTCCAGCACCAGGTCGATTCGTTCTTCGACATAACCGGGATTTCGCAAGGCAACCGGATGAAATTTGCCTTCATTAATCAAGCCTTCGTAATCGACGCCGGCCGACTCCTCGAAACGTATCCATTTCAGCTCCCACGTCCCGCCTATGCATTCATAGACATGCCTCTCTCTGCAATCAAGCAAAAAGACCTGCCCTTCATTCAAAATAAACGTTTGGCCGCGGAACGTGATTTGCCCTTTCCCGGCAACGGACATGACGAGCAGACGATACGGAAGTCCCTGCCGCTGCACGCGGTAGCCGTTCAGGCAGTAATAGTGGCCGCATGCGGCTACCCGGAATGGAAGCTTCCCGCTTTGCGGGTGATGCTGGTGAAGCAGATGGACGGATTGGGGACTGATGATGTCATGGATCACATTCGTGGTCATGGTCATTTGATTTCCTCAATTTTTATAGATTTTTGGTTGATTATTCGCGATGTATTCCTATGTTATCATCCCTATAATGGAATTGAAACCGCCGAAATATTATATATTCATGAGCTGGGAAGCGAGGGATGAAGGCATGAACGACAAGTTTCACCAGGCAAGCTTTCAAATTCATCCGGACGATAACGTTTGCGTATCGCTTTCCGATCTGGAGCCTGGCAGCGTATCGGTTCACGGTTCGCCGCAGAACGCCCGCATCGAGCTTTTGCAGCAGGTGAAGCAGGGGCATAAAATGGCAAACCGCCGCATTACGGAAGGCGAACCGGTCATCAAATACGGGGTTGCGATCGGGATTGCCACAAGGGATATCGCAGCAGGCGAATGGGTGCATTTGCATAATTGCAAAAGTGCCTATGACATGCGGTCGTCGACGCTGGACGTGGATTCGGGCGCGCCGACGGACGTGGAATACCGTTAACGGCGGCAATAGGGGAGGGAAAACGAATGTCCGGTAATCCGATTTCAGCCTGGAGGGGTTATCTACGTCAAAACGGCTCCAAAGGGATTCGAAATAAAATACTCGTCATGTATACGGTCGAATGCGCTTCCTTTGTGGCCAAAGAAATCGGCAGCTCGTTCAGAAATTCCGAAATTGATGTCGATGTCGTCGGCTTTGCGGGATGTACGGATAACGAGTATGCGCTCAGAATGATGATTGCGCTGCTTCGGCATCCGAATGTCGGCGCTGTGCTTACGGTCGGACTTGGCTGCGAATATTTACAGGGCCGCAAATTGGCGGAGATCGCGAGGCAAGAAGGCAAGCCTGCCGACTGGATGCTCATTCAAGACCGGGGCGGCACCTTGAATACGATAGAAGCCGGGAAGGACGCGGTCAGGAAGCTGCACGATCAGCTGCAACGCGAGACAGTAATGACCGAAATGAACATTCATGAGCTCATCGTCGGGGCGGAATGCGGCGGCTCCGATTATACGTCGGGCTTATCCGGTAACGTCGTCGTCGGCCGGCTGTTCGACAAGCTCGTCGAGGCAGGCGGAACGGCTATATTCGAAGAAATTGTTGAAGCGATCGGACTAAAGGAGATTATGCTCGGACGTGCGGCCAACGAATCGGCGAGAGCGGATCTCGGTGCCGCTTACGACAAAATGCTCGATTATTGCAAAAGCGTACGCCAGTACTCGGTTTCTCCGGGTAATTTTGCGGGCGGACTTACGACGATCGAGGAAAAAAGCATGGGAGCCTTCGCCAAAAGCGGCACGAAGCCGATCGAGGGCGTGCTGCGCGTGTCGCAAACTCCGCCCAATCCCGGTTTGTGGCTGCTGGACAGTACGCCGGATCCTTATTTCATGGGCTTCGGCTACACGAATCCGAACGACAGCGAAGGGCTGATGGATCTCGTTTGCAGCGGCTGCCATCTGCTGTTTCTCGTGACGGGAAGAGGCACTGTCGTCGGCAGTGCGGTATCTCCTGTCATTAAAGTGACCGGCAACGAGAACACGTTCCGCCGGATGTCCGGCGATCTCGATTTTTGCTCCGGAGCGGCTCTGACCGGCGAGAAAACGATGGATGAGCTGGCCGCCGAGCTGCTCGGGCTTGTCGTGCAAGCCTGCCAAGGTCAGCTGACGAAAGCGGAACTGCTTAACCATAAGGAATATTTTATCCCCTATAAATATCAAAGCACGGGAAAAAATTGCGAGGTGTAACGGAATGGAAACGATGCAGAGGATGTTCGGACTGGAAGGCGAGCGGGTTCTGATTACCGGAGGAGCGACAGGGCTTGGGCTTGCGATGAGCGAGTGCTTTCTTGCGGCCGGAGCGGAAGTGATTATGGTCGGTTCCGACACCGGTGCCGAACGAACGAAGCTTGCGGAACAAATGGGCAAAGGCGTTTATTACCGGTCCTTCAATGTGGCCGATACGAAGCAGACCGGCCGGTTCATCGAGGAGCTGGAGGAGACGGTCGGTCCGATCTCCATTCTCGTGAACAATGCCGGCAATCATTGCAAAAAACCGGTAGAAGAAATGTCGGATGAAGATTTCAGGTCCGTCATGGACGTGCATGTCATGGGAGCTTTCTCGTTATGCCGCGCCTTAATCCCGCGCATGAAGGAGCGCGGGAGGGGCAGCATCATTTTTCAAGCTTCAATGACTTCTTTTATCGGCCAGCCTTATGTCGTCGCCTATTCAAGCGCGAAATCCGCTTATCTCGGCATGGTGAGAACGCTCGCTTCCGAAACGTCGGAATACGGCATTCGCGTCAACGGGATTGCTCCAGGCTGGATCGAAACCCCGATGCTTCATAAAGCTTTGCACGGCGACGAGCAGAGAAAGCAGAAGATACTCGGGCGAACGCCGATGAAAACCTTCGGAAAGCCGCAGGATATTGGCTGGGCAGCTGTGTACCTCGCATCACCGGCCGCCGCATTTGTGAATGGTACGGTACTGCCGGTGGACGGAGGAGCTTTAATCGGCTTTTAACGGACCGATAACCATCACTAAAAAAGGACCCTTGCCGCACAGAAGGGTCCTAAGCTGTTTACGATTGGATATTACCGGATTGCTTCAGGCGGTTTGCGATTGCTTTAAAATCCTCGGCCGAAATGCCGGGCGCAAACTCTTCTTCGGCAGCGGGGGCTTCGGGAATCGGAAAGCCTTCAGGCGCTCCCTGGATCACTTCGAGCGGGAGGCCGTCCTCCGGATGCGTCCCTTTCCAAATCTGGTCAATCGCGGTAAAGTCTTTTTCGCTCCAGGTGTAAAGCTTGGTATGCTCGGCTTTTTCCTCGTATTTCCGCGCCTCATTAAACAGCTTGTTACTCAAAGACGGAATCGGAACCAGCTTCGTTACGTTGACGCCAGTCGCTATTTCCAGCGCCTTCGCGTATGCGACGACATGAACGCCGCCCCGGACGAGCAGGAAGCCGACCACCGCCCTCGCCGCAGGATGATCGGTCATTTCATAAACCTTCATTTTATGGGTTCTCGCTCCGCATTCGAGGAAAAAGTTATGGAGCAAATCCTCCACCAGGTTGCCGCTGTTGAACACATGGCTGCCCGTCCACGGATTGCCCATCGAGTCGAACGGCATGGCGCCCTGCGCCCCGGCTAAAAAATGGTAGGATAAACGGTCGTCACGTGCATCAGCCAGCGGTGTCTTATCGGGCTCTTTATAGTCCGTCGAGCCTCTCAGACATTTATTAATCGCATGGGAAACGAGCTCGACATGGCCAAGCTCCTCCGCCGTAATGCTCATGACCAAATCGTAAAACGGTTTCAGCTTTTCTTTTTGACGGAAGTTAAACGATTGGTAAAGATAGTTGTTTAACGTCGACATCTCTCCGAATTTTCCGCCAAGCAGCTCCTGGACGGCGGCAGCGGCATTGGAATCGGGTTTTTCTACGTCGGGAATCTCGATCATAATTTCATCCATTCGTTTAAACATGTTTTAGCCTCCTATCGTAAACTCGCTTTTCCCCCTTTAGTTAAACCTTCCCGATTAAATCAAAACAATCGATCATTACAAAGGAAATTTTAAATTTAGCTAGAATATTAAAGGGTATGTATGGCGGCAGTCTTAGTTCATAGAAAAGCTTATGATTTCCGTTAACAACCGAAGATGAATGGGGGAAGGATATGGAATCTATTAATTCTTTATCGGATTTATTGACATCAGGACCTGCCAGCTCTTTTATTGAAGTACCCGGACAGGCGGCAAGAACCTTCGGCCAGTCCACCTTGTCTGCAACCGTGCAGATGAGCAAACTGTTCTCTATTTACGAAATCGACCTCGAGGTACAGCGTCAGCTTATTCCCAAAAACGTATCCGGATTGATCGACTACATTCTCTTGTATTTGGACCACGGTCAAAATATATATTTTCCCGGCATCATTTTGTCGGCCCGCGGAGCCGGCCATTATTCCGCTGAGACCGGCACGTACAGCCTGCAGCCGATGGAGAAATGTTACGTCGTGGACGGGCAGCACCGTCTCGCCGCCTTCCGCCGGGTTATGGAGACGCTGCAAAGCAATCTGGCCAGAGCCAAGGACCGGAGGGAGTACGAGCGCGTAGATGAAATTACGGCCAAGCTCCGCAAGCTGTACGAGTTCCCGGTATCCGTCATGATCTATTTGGACATTAACGCCAAGCAGGAAAGGCAGCTCTTCTCAGACATTAACAAGCTTCCGCGCAAAATTGCGGGCAACCTTGCCGTCCTGCGCGACCAACGGCGGTTTTATCATATTATGGCTTCGAGGCTTGTGCTGGAGAGCGACGTCATGAAACGGCTTCCGACCGACATTTATTCCGAGCGCGGCAAGGATGACGAATATTTGTTCTCGTACTCGCTGCTGATCGAATTGCTGATGGCGTTGTTCGAAGGCCGCTTGAAAGCGAACATCAAGAGCAACGGCTATCATTATACGGAGGAAGCGCTGGAGACGCATCTGGAGCAGGCGGAAAAATATTTCAACATCCTGCTGGACGTCTTGCCGGAGCCGAATCGCCGCGAATTGTGCTGGTCCGAGAATATTCAGATCGCCCTGGCTCTCTTCCTTCACGAGGAGGCGTTCAAGACGCTGCAGTTCAACGTCTACACGCTCACCTACGCCTCGAAAATTTTGAATCATATCGACTGGAATGCGATCTACAAGGACGACGAGAAGGACCGCCTGCCGCGCAGAAGCCGGATTATGAAAGCCTTCCAATATATCAAGGATTTCTATAACGAACAGCATGTATTGCTTCTGGTAGAGAAGGAGGATGCAGTCTAATGGACGGATTACGGTTAAAGATGACCATTCATCCGTATTGCGACAGATTCGGTATGGCGACAGTGTCGCTGAAGGTTCACGATCTGCTCAACTATACGACGATCGATCCGATGGTGCAGCGTAAACTAAGCGGAGGCCAGCGCAAGAAAATTGCGCATTACCTGCAGGAGCGCGAGCTGGACCATGTGTTTTTCGGCCCTGTCACCCTTTCGCTTCGAAATGTCAGTGCCCTTGCCAAAGAGGAGGATCATCTGGTCCTGCTTCACGGGGAGAAGCTCAGCATTTTGGACGGGCAGCACCGGATTATGGCACTTGGGTATTGTAACGAGAAAATGCAGAAGGAAAGCCGGAAATACGAGCGCGATGTGATGAAGCTCAAGGTCAAATGCCGGAAATTCCCGGATGACCAGGGGCTGCAGGAGGAACTGGAGCAAACGGAGGGGCTGCTTGCCCAGCTGGAATCGAGAAGGTTGGATTTGCTGGAGAGCGAGCTGTCCGTTCAGCTCTATATCGGGCTTGGCGAAGAGGAAGAGAAGCAGCTGTTCGGCGATATCAACTCCAAGGTGCAGCTGGTCAGCAAGGAGCTTGGACATGCCTTCGACGGGAGCGATCCGCTCAATACGATCATCCAGCAGGTTGCGGATTACAATGAGCTGCTCAAGACGGCCGGCATCGAGAGCCGCAACAACTTGACCGCCTTCAACAAAAACTATACGTGCTACAGCTGGCTGTACGCGACGGCGTCGATTTTGTTTACGGGCAAAATGCAGCCTTCCTATGAGCTGGCCCGGCGTATCCGCAAGGAGCCGGCGGTTCACGTCGAGCTGCTGCATCAGTTCATGAACGCCATTCTTCCCCATATGCCGGAGCAGCCGGGGCTTTCCAGCTTCATCTCGTCCAGCAGGGTCATTCAGGAATCGATTGCCCTGTATGCTCACGGCTATCTCGTGAAGGGTGACGGTACGTACAACCGGGATTGGGTGTCCTGCTTAAGCATTCTGAAGGATGTGGATTGGACGCATGAAAACGAAGAGTTAGCCGAGAGAATGGGCAGGCTGGACAACGGCAAGCTCAATCTCATTCATGAGAAATCGCTCAGGAAGCATTTGCTCGTCATCGATTATTTGAAGGAAGACGGTCTTGCCGTCTAATCGAGTAGATAGGGGCGGCTAGCACCTGACCTCTCACACCACCGTACATGCGGGTCCTCATACGGCGGTTCCAAAAAGTTAACAAAACTCCAAGTTACGAAGCAAACTTTTCAGCCCTTTCGCTTCCCAGTAGGAAGTCGGAAGGGCGTTGTTCATGTTTCGAGACATTTCCCACGCCCCTCGCCTGGAATAAATGTAGATTTTGCATGTGGTTCTGTACGATAACAAATGAACAAGATATAAACAATATTGAGACAATACCAGCAGAGAATAATAAAGAATCGAATATGTATTAAGACTACAAGAGGATAAGTTGAATAAGGACTACCCAGTATTCACTAGGTCGCTATCCAATCATACCTCTCAGAGTACACCCTAAATATGGAAAGGTATTTAATATATCGATTATGGACTTGATTAGCTATAATAGCAAAAGGATGACGAAGGGTCATCAAATTCAAAAGTTTAAAGAAAAAGAATGAGGAGTATGTATGGTTGACGTTTTATGGACGATTTATTTAGGGTTGCTCGCAACGGCTTCACTCACTTTTTTAATAAAAGGAAAATATAAGTCGAAACTTAGCAAAATAGATTTCGTTGTATCCATCATTACATGGATTGGATTGTTCGGGTACGTTACGGAAACGGAGGTTCTAAATCCTACTGTCTGGAAATTTGTCTCCGTGGCAGCTTTTCTGTGGGATCTATCATTTACGCTGCTTCTAAAAGGTTATGAAGGGGAAGAAATCCTGGAGGAACTATCGATGGTAGCAAGGAGAGTCTGGATGTTGATAACATTTGTTGTCATGGTCGGACCTTTGTATTACGGGTTGTTCAAATATGCCTTTGCATGATGCCGAGTAATGCAAGAAAAAAGAAACCGAGCATATAAAGACCGCTTTGGTATTAGGTGGAGGTCTGGTTCGATGATGACTGACTGATCGTGCCGAATATCGGGATGAAGGAACAAAATAAAACTGGCTATGGCATCCTCATTACGATTGGAAACAGTGTCTCAAACTACCATGGCCTTACGGCCACCACCATGAATGAAAATGAACTTGGCCTGCGACACTGTTTGTTCCATAATGGAACTGCAGGTCACAGGCCGTTACTTTTTTGGTAGGACATACTCTGGGTCTCAAACCGGCCGACTGTATCCCACGAGCACCGCCGATTGTGCCAAGAGCACGTGTATAAAAATTCTCTTCTTCTGAGGATACATGGCCTGCACAAATTCTACGGATGAGGTGATGGGAATGGAGGCGATTTTGGAACGCTGTGCAGGACTGGATATTCATCAGGAGACTGTTGTAGCTTGTGTTCTTTACGGTGAATTAGAGCGAAAGCCAAAGCAAGAAATCCGTACCTTCTCTACAACTACAAAGGGGTTACTGGCCCTTAACGACTGGCTGAATGAATGGGAATGTACGCACATCGCCATGGAAAGCACAGGAGTGTACTGGAAACCTGTCTGGAACATTTTGGAGGGGGCGTTTACGCTCATACTTGCAAATGCCAGAAGAATTAAGAATGTGCCTGGGCGTAAGACAGACGTTGCCGACGCTTTCTGGATTGCTCAACTCCTTCGCTCGGGACTCATTTCCCCCAGCTTTGTACCTCCCGTGGATATACGGAATCTGCGGGACCTGACACGCTATCGACGAAAACTGCTTGGCCATGCGACAGCTGAGAAAAATCGAGTGCATAAGATACTACAAGATGCAAATGTGAAACTCACTACGTACATTAGCGAAATTTTTGGTGCATCCGGCCGTGCGTTATTAGAGTCCATTATTAACGGAGAGGTTTTGGATGCCGATAAGGTCCGAGAAAAGGTAAAAACTTCCCTCAAGCGCAAAGTCCATGAGCTTCTTGAAGCTTTAGATGGACGAATGAACAAACATCATCGTATGATGCTGGGGCTGCACTTTGACCACTTGTCCTACATTGAGAAGCAATTGGAGATGGTCGAGTCGGAAATCGATCGGTTACTGGTGCCCCACTTGCCATCAATGGAGCTGTTGATTACGATTCCTGGTATTCAGAAGGATGCGGCGGCGGTCATCTTAGCTGAGATCGGGAACGATATGTCTTGTTTTGGAGGCGATCCACAACTAGCGGCTTGGGCCGGGTTAAGTCCAGGTAATAACGAAAGTGCTGGAAAAAAGAAAAGCTCGCGAATTGCTAAGGGAAATAAAAACTTGAAAGCTGTTCTTTGCCAAGCAGCCTGGGCAGCGAGTAAATCCAAGGGCACGCGACTGGCATCTTTCTTTTACCGAATACAGAAACGACGAGGGCAGAGGAAGGCAACCATAGCGACAGCACATCTGATACTTAGAATAATCTATCGTATGTTAAAAGACAGTACCCCATATCGAGAAGTCGGCTGGGACTACCTACCTTCTGCAACATCGTCTGTTGATTTCTGGATTAAGAAAATTGAGGCCCAGGGATTTAAAGTTCAGTTAGAATCCGCAGAAGCCTCTTAAAAAAAAGTGATTTTACACTCTTAGTGGGGAGTGTCTTTTTGCGCTTTTTAGGGACTTACATTTTCGTATAAAAAGCGAGCATTCGTGAGAAAACTGAATCGTACTGAAGGGAGTTCAAGGAAGGACTCTATACAAACGAAAAAGGAGGTGCGGCGGCAGCTCCTTTTCGTTTTCACAAAATAAGCGATTTTGTACATATGTAGCTGATAAGCATTAACTGGCAGTATAATTTAGATATAAACGTACTCTCAAAAAAGTGTGTGGTAAACTATTCGAAGCACGACACTTGAGGGGATTAAAGAAACTATGGAAGACTCTGTAGTCATACAAGCAGAACGAATTGCAGTCGATTTTCTTCTGGAACAAGTAAAAACTTCATATCAGATCATAGGTAAAGGCATCACAAATCAGGTTTGCGTAGTTGAGACGGAGAGTCGCAAAGTTGTTGTCCGCATGAACGATAAAGATATATTTCCAAGCTTTATCAAAGAAAAATGGTGCATCGAGCAAGCAGCCGCAGTAGGCATTCCTGGGCCTGAAGTTTTGTCCATTGGTATTGTTGATGAAACAGCCTATATGATTCAAACTTTTATAGATGGCAACAACGGGTTAGACAGTACGGTTCCTAAATCCAATATTTGGAGGCAGCTTGGCGAATATGCCAGTCTTATTCATTCGATTCCAGTGAAAGGATACGGGGATATTCTGATTGATCCAGTCCATGGTGAGTTTCAGTCACCTTCTCATGCCGGATCGGACGGCAGTTGGCAAGGGTATGTGCAGTATAATATCAATAGTTTGACTGAGCATGATCGCTTGATTGAGCTTGGAGTAATCACTCAGATGGAATCGCAGAGAGTAAGAAAACTGTTTGAAAATTTGAAGAGTGAACCGTTTCGCTTCGGTTTAAACCATGGAGATATCTCTTTAAAGAATACGATTGTCAATCAGGCAAACCAAGTTATATTGCTGGATTGGAATGCAGAAGAAAGCGTGGTACCGCATGCAACTGTTGCTCAATTGATGCATTACCAAATTCTAGGACTAGAAGAAAGCGCAAGTGTTGAGGAATTCAAAGCGTTTATGGACGGATACAAAATAAGTGAAAAAGAGCTTTCTGAAACGAGGCATTTACTGTTATTAAGGGCTTTCGATAACCTCAGGTGGGCTATTGATCGGAGCCCTGATCTGATCGAACCCTATGCTGCGTTTGCGAAACAAGTCATTGACATGATTAGGAATTAGTTAGCAGAAATGAGAGATGTTTTTAACCAAGGGTGAAGAAAATGATTAAGCTCCTTAACGGAGCCGAGATAGTTTAACAATCACCAGGACGAAGCTACCGGTATGTAACGGCAGCCTAGTTGAGCTAACGGGCAGCATTCAAGGCTTATATTGGAGACACTGATATAAGAGCGAGACAGACATGTCCCAAATAAGGAGGAGAGCATGGACGAGTTTGAAAAAATGATGGCGGAATTCGATGAATGGGCTGAGGATGTAAAAGAGCAGCTAAAGGCATCGGGTCGAATTGAACCATCAAAACTCAATGCTTTTGTAAGCATTATTGAGGAGTTAGTCCAAATCAAACACGAATACGCCGACAAACTAACGCAAGTGCGCACGGCTGCGGATGAGGAAATAGTAAGACACGAGTATTCTAAAGGCGGAATCGTGATCCACCGCGGGTTTTACTGTCCCAGTCCCGTTTTGGATTTAGTCGTTGGCGGTATGAAACGAGGCAGGCTGTTCAAAAAGAAGATTCCCAAATTGGGCGAATACTCATACGAATATGGGTTTGATCAGGACGAGAAGCTACTCCGAGTGAAGCGCGCTAACGAATTTGAGCGTGAAATACCAGAAAATATTTTTGATGAAGAATATTTGATTTATGTCGGAAATGTAGAGTACGGTCTGCAATTTAATTATTCAGGCGGGCTGGATGCGGTGTCTAGATGTACGTATGAAAACGGGAAATTGATGAAGTATGAACAATGTTACTGCGGGATGGAGGAGTTTGCGGATCTTCATTACGAGGAGTACAGGTACGAGGACGATCTGCTTTCAAAAGTGGATTTCTTCAGTAACATTACACCGAGATTAGGGTCCTACGAAGAGAACAGGTTGCATGTAGAATATGATGAGAACAGCAATATCATTCGGATCATCAGCGAAGAGATGGTTGATGGCGAATTCAAACCAACGTTTGTTACCCATGTAAAACCGTCTAAAAAAAGCGATTGAATTAAAACGAGTACGAGTTGAAACGATCCAGGGAGCAGATTGCAGTAGCAGTTGCTCCCTGTTTTGTCGAAGTGACGGGAGGAGAGTTATATAAAGGAACCGATTACCAATAGCTATTTATTTATTTATTTATTGAGATAATCAACAAAGGGGTTTCTGAATTAACGAAAAGACGGTTGGTGAAAAATGAAGAAGTACACTTTGTTAAACATAATTCTTTTTACTGTATTTATTGTGTGGACGACAATTACGCTATTTATTGCATATAAGGACATTGATTTTCCGCATGCAACGAAATTTGTTATTGGATATATCATTTATCTTCTTTTATATGCTTTATGTTCTACTGCTTTAATTCTGATAAATCTAAGGAAGTTACATTGGATTGAAATAAGAAGAAGGATGTTTACGTTTATTACCTGGTTTATTCTCCTTAGTGGTTCATTGTTTCTTTTCAAATATCTTTTTACACCAACGGGAATTAATGTTTGGGATTTTGGTACTCCCTTGGGTTTATCACTAGCAATAGCTTTTTCCGACATAATGTTCTTTGGAAAGAAGAAGTTGTGAAGTTGTAATATAGTGGTGGTTTGTCAATAGAAGTGATTTAACTATAAACTCCCTAGCAGTTATCGCTAATGAATTGTCTTCCATTACCTGGCAAATTACATTTAAAATTTGTATAAAAGGTGGGTATCTTGGAGACATTGTGCTTTGTTGCAGGAATTATTTGTATGGTTGTTTCATTGTTAATTAAGGTACCAAGTATAAAGAAAGCTAGTTCTGTTAAAGTAATATGGATGGCAGTTTTAGATTTTGTTTTAGACCCTTTCACAGGTTTAACTGCTTTATTTTACTTTGGAGCTTTATT
Source organism: Paenibacillus vietnamensis (assembly GCF_020169515.1). Lineage (GTDB taxonomy): Bacteria > Bacillota > Bacilli > Paenibacillales > Paenibacillaceae > Pristimantibacillus > Pristimantibacillus vietnamensis. The sequence goes on from NZ_JAHMHW010000001.1 coordinate 904,165, forward strand.
AATGTTGTACGGTTTGTGTGTGTTAACTTGTGTGTTATAGGAGCTTTTAGATTGACGGATACGATAGTGCAATGGATTTACGGGAAAGTTCGCTTGCACGATATGAGGATCAGAACATTGCTGGGGCTGTCTCCTAAGTAGGTCTGCTCACTTGACGTGACAGCTCGTTTGATGAAAAAAACGGCGGAAATAAAGCAATGGCGGTGCTAGGAGGTTATCCCTGCACCGTCATTGCTGGCTTTTGATCGATTGCCGCCTTCTTGTGCAAATTGTGGGCGAGCGTAAGCCACCCGATCTCTAGGTTTACCTTCGGCAGGCCTCAAAGTAGAAAACGCCAGAATCCCCGGTTATTCTTTATTTGTCCAAATACACTCTCCGGTTCCCTTGTGCTTTAGTATAAGCTTATTTGAGCGGACAACCTTCGCAGCTTTCGCTTCGGTAGTGTTGCTTTTTTACTTCATATCCGTCATATCCGCTTTCAGTCTTTCCCTTATTTTTCATAACTAAACAGCAGTTTGCGTCCAGCCGCACATGTCATTGTGTCTTTGGTCTCATCGTAATGCCAGTTGTTCGATGTTTCCCTTGAGGTACGTGCTGTACTTCACCAATAGCCATACTTGTCACCCCTCGTTATGAAGATTGTCTACCCACAGCATATGCATGTGTACAGATTGTGGGGAAGAGGCCGAAATCTGCAAGCATTGAAGCTCCTTTATTTTATGTTTTTGCAAGAAGGAGATAGTAAAAATTCGTCGTTTGAATTCCTTTCGAGCCGCGATACTGTTCGAATCGACTTCGAATACCATCAAAACACATTTCCTTGATCCATTCGTAAACCTGCTTGTTTTGGCCGAAGCCGGCCATTGCGAAGATATCTACCGGTGTATGAAGGTACACTGTCTCCCGTACAACCCGGATATCTGTCACCTTTAATCCGCTGCCGGAAAGCCTTTCCTGGATTTTATCCAAGATAGGCGTTCCTTTCTTCGGCGGGGGAAACAGACCCGGGAAGTACTCGCCCAGCTCATTGCCTTCGCCGTCGCCGTCTCCGGGATGCAGAGCTGCCACATTGCCACCGGGCTTTAAAATCCGGGTTGCTTCGGGGTACCAGCTGGTCGGCCCCTTTTTCGTAAAAGCGACATCGAAGTATCCGTCTTCAAAGGGAAGGCCGTCATGTGTGCGTCCCAGCACAAATCGGGTATTCGGTCTGCGGATTAAATTCGCTGTTCTCAAAAAGCCGGCGGTCATGTCATAACCAACTATTTCTTGGGCGCGTTCAGCCCAGCGATTCGTAAATTCGCCATGGCCGCAGCCAACATCGAGCACGTTTCCGCGAATTATATTGGACAGTTCTTCTACAAATCGTTCTTCTGCCGAAACGCCTTCAACCGTGTAATTCCATGTAAAAGCATATTGTCCCGTCTGATCCGCAAGCTGTTCGCACCATTCCAACGACTGAGGACGAAGCCACTTTGGATGCTGGGATATGTCAGGAAAAATAAGATCCACCTCCGAATTTGTTTTGCCGATCGGCAATCTTAAAGGTATACAAAATTTTCCTAAAAGTATAGTCTTTCATAGACAAACGATAACCTACTAGTCGCATCGGAAAACGAAAAATCTCGACCGAGGGTAGGGGGCGGTCTCCAGTTTCACAATTTACATAATATTCCAAACAAACGACAGCAAATACGCTTCAGAACAATATACTTGTTTCCAAGTCTTTTCACCCGCTCCTCCAGCCACTGCGCTGCTTTGCGGCGAATCCTTCCACACTTCCTTTTCCGAGTTTCTTCTTTTCGGTCGTCTGCCGATCCCTAGAATACAAATTTTATCCCTTCATTTATCCTGATTTCATTCATTTTTTTTAAACACGTTACTTAGTATCTTTCAAATTCTCTGCTACTGATCAGAACCAAGAATCCCTTCCGTTTCGACCTGGTTTTGATTTTGCGCAGCGCGCGGCGCCCGCCCCGGCGATCGAATATCAGAACTAAGTACATATGAAGTCGAAAAGTTAAACTCTGCCACTAAAAAAGATAAAAACCAAAAATAAACACGGAATATAGTAGAAGATTATAACTCTGCAACTATATCCGAGTCTAGATAAAGAGATGTAGAAAATCCGGTAGAAACGGACTAGATAACAAATCCGAAAGGACCGACGGATAGGCAGGATAAACGTGGAAACAAGTATATTGTTTAAAATATTCTTGTGATATAATGGTATTACAGGTAAAAATACAAGGTTTCGGCAGGCGGAATCTGGAAATGCCCCTCCCCTGCCGGTGGGTTATGCCTGACGATGAGATGTCTTACTGCAGCACATGCTTAATCCGACTTGAGAAATTCGAATAATCTGAGAATTTTAAAAAGGGAAGGGAAAGGGTGGAGGCTAGTATGGCACGGAATGAAAATCCGATTGAGAAGCAGGAGTCGCTTGGCTATGTCGTTAAAGTGCAGCTTGTGATCGATTTTATCGTCTTATCGGAGCTGCAGGATGGAGAGCTTTATGCGAAGGAAATCGAGCAGCGAATTATTATGGCACTCGGCGGGACTGTCGGGGTGAATGACGGTTATCTCAGCCAGAGGCTCAAGACGCTGACCGATCAGGGGCATGTAACCCGGAGATGGGAAGGGGACAACCGGTACAACCGGTTTTACCGGATTACCGATTCGGGAAGAGAATATTTTAAAGGGCTGATGCGTGAGCTTCCTGAGCGTGTCAAACGGGCGCAGCAGGTATACAGCCGGTTCAATCACTATATCGACAAATATGGCAAGCTGAATTTAAGCTAAGAGAGGAGCCGGCAAATGGAAACTTTCGATTACACCAAAGCAATAGAGCGAATTAAAGCCCCATTTCCGTCCGGCACCGTTCAAAAGCGGGGGGATAACGGAAGAGCCTATATTCCGAATCAGGTGTATACCGACCGCGTCGAAGCAGCCACGGGAAGCAGATGGAGCCGCGAAATCAGGGACGTCGACATCAATATCCCGCACGGGTATGTAAAAGTAGTTGTCCGGATTACGATCGGCGAGCATTTCCGGGACGGCATCGGCTTCGCGGAAATCGATACAGACGGCAGCGGAAGAGGGAAGACTGTCTCCAATAAAATAGATCAGGCTGTTGCGGAAGCGGTACGCGAGGCACTCGATACGTGGCAGATCGGCTGGAAGGATCTTGCGCCGTATTATCAGGACCAGAAGGATTGGGGAAAAAACCCGGCGCTTCGCCATTTGCTGCTCTCCGGAGCGCCGGAGGAACAGCATGCCGTTCAGTCGCGGGCTACAGTAGAACACAGATGCATTTTTCTGAATTGCGGGAAGCAGCTGACTGCGGATGAATGGGCTTTTTTAGGCGAAATCCCCTCCTTAAATAAAAACAAAATGAAATATTGCTTTGAGCATGTTCCGCAGCATTTGAAGAAAAGAGCGTCAAATGAAGTACTGCAGCGCTACGAGCAAATCTTTCAATCCAAATGATTTAAACCAATACGAAGCATCGATAAGAAATGCTGGAAGGGAGCTCATTGTTGACTCTCCAACAATTAAAATATGTCATTGAAGTAGCAACCAGGGGCTCCATTAACGAAGCCGCCAAACGTCTGTTTATTTCGCAGCCCAGCCTTTCGAACGCGATTAAGGATTTGGAGGAGGAGCTGCAGCTAGAAATTTTCGAACGCTCCAACAAAGGGATATCGCTTTCTAAGGAAGGCGTAGAATTTTTGAGCTATGCCAGACAGGTCGTCGAGCAGGCGGAGCTGCTGGAGAGCCGTTACTTGAACGCCAAGCCGTCGCCGCAGCATTTCTCGGTTTCGACTCAGCATTATGCGTTTGCGGTGAATGCTTTCGTTAACATGGTGAGGGAGTATGCGCAGGAAGAGTACGAGTTTACGCTTCGCGAGACGAAAACTTATGAAATTATAGAAGATGTAAAAGGGCTGCGCAGCGAAATCGGCATTTTGTATCTCAACGACTTTAACGGAAAAGTTATCAATAAGCTGCTCAAATCCGCTAATTTGCAGTTCAACAGCCTGTTTACGGCAAAGCCGCATATTTTTATCAGCATTAAAAACCCGCTCGCAAAGCAATCGATCGTAACGATAGAACAGCTGCAAAATTATCCGTATTTGTCCTTCGACCAGGGAGAATACAATTCTTTTCATTTTTCGGAGGAAATTCTCAGTACTTTATCGCATAAGAAGAGCATCCGTGTTAACGACAGGGCAACGCTCTTTAATTTACTGATCGGGCTCAACGGATATACCATTTCAACAGGGGTTTTGAGCGCCGATTTGAACGGCAATGAAATTATTCCCGTCCCGCTGGATTGCGAGGAGACGATAAATGTCGGCTGGATATCCCATAAAAATACAGCTTTATCCAAGCTCGGTGCCGCCTATATCGAGGCGCTCAAGCAGGCAACAGCCAAATAAACGCGCAGCTATAGCTATTGGCTATAGCTGGATATAGTTTAATACAGTTACACTATATCCTTTTAGGCATGTTATCTTTCTTGTAACAATTCGTATAGGAGTGTTGCAAGATGGTAAAGAGCAGTGTTTTGGGGTATCCGCGCATCGGTGCGGATCGCGAATGGAAGAAAGCGCTCGAAGCGTTCTGGTCAGGCAAGCTGAAGGAAGAAGAGTTCCATGCCAGGCTGCAGGATATCCGGCTGGGGCATTTGCGCAAGCAGCAGGCGCAGGGAATCGATCTGATTCCCGTTAACGATTTTAGCTATTACGATCAAGTTTTGGATACGGCCGCGATGTTCGGAATTATTCCGAAACGCTTTGCTTACGAAGGCGGAGCTGTGCCTCTGTCCGTGTATTACGGCATTGCCCGGGGGACGAAAGAGGCGACAGCAAGCGAGATGACCAAATGGTTCAATACCAATTATCACTATATTGTGCCTGAGCTGGATGGAGCGGAGCCTGCACTAACCGAGAATAAACCGCTGACGGCTTACCGCGAAGCGAAGGAAAAGCTCGGGATCGAAGGGAAGCCGGTCATTATCGGTCCGTTGACCTTCCTGAAATTGTCGAAAGGTTATAAGGCTTCGGAGACCGATGCCTGGCTGGAGCGCCTGCTGCCTCTATATACTCGGATTCTGAAGGAGCTGGAGCAAGAAGGGGTACAGTGGGTGCAAATCGACGAGCCGGTTCTTGTTACGAAAGTGAGTGCGGCGGATGTTCAGCGTTTGACGACCGTTTATGAAACGTTTGCCGCAGAAGCGCCTAACCTCAACATTATGCTGCAAACTTACTTTGAATCGGCTGAGTATTACAGTGAAATGACGAGACTGCCGGTCAAAGGAATCGGGCTGGATTTCGTACATGGCTGCTCCGGCAACATCAAGTCAATAAGAGAGATCGGTTTTCCTGCGGACAAGGTGCTTGGCGCCGGCGTCATCGATGGCCGCGGCATCTGGAAGGCGCCGCTTCGCGAGAAGCTGGAGCTGCTGGAGGAGCTGGCCGGGCTGGTAACGGCTGACCGCTTAATCATTCAGAGCTCGTGCAGCCTGCTGCATGTTCCAGTCACGGCGAAAAACGAACGAAAGCTGCTGCCGGAGCTCAAAAATGCTCTTTCGTTTGCAGACGAGAAGCTGAATGAGCTGGTTGTTCTTACAAAAGCCGTTTCATTAGGCCAAAATGCCATTGCTGATGAGCTGGAAACATGCGAATGCGCTCTTTTGGCACTGAGTCAATCGGGCGAGCGCAACCGTGGCGGCATCCAGCAAGCCGTTGCTAATATAAGCGCTCAACAGCCGGTACGCCATCTTCCTTTTGCGGAGCGTCATCCGCTGCAGCAGAATAAATGGCAGCTGCCGCTATTCCCGACAACGACGATCGGCAGCTTTCCGCAATCGGCTGAAGTACGTAAAGCCCGTCAGCAATGGCGCAAGGGCGAATGGAGCGGAGAAACGTATGCGCAATTTATCCGGGAGCAGATCGACGTATGGGTGAAGCTGCAGGAAGAGATCGGACTGGATGTGCTCGTGCATGGGGAATTCGAACGGACGGACATGGTTGAGTTTTTTGGCGAGAAGCTTGCGGGCTTTGCCTTCACGCAATTCGGATGGGTGCAGTCTTACGGCTCCCGCTGCGTGAAACCGCCGGTTATTTTCGGGGATGTGGCGTTTGAGGAAGCGATGACGGTCGAGGAAACGAAATATGCCCAGTCGAAAACCTCACGACCGGTTAAAGGGATGCTGACCGGCCCGATTACGATTATGAACTGGTCGTTCGTGCGCGAGGACATTTCCCGCGAGCAAATCGCCTATCAGCTTGCTTATGCGCTTAGACAAGAAGTGGAGGCGCTGGAGCAAGCAGGTATCGGGATGATCCAGGTCGATGAGCCTGCGGTGCGGGAAGGGCTGCCGCTGAAAGAAAAGGATCAGGCGGAGTACCTGGCATGGGCGGTAAAAGCGTTCCGCATGACGACCTGTACGGTTCAGGACACCACGCAGATTCACACGCATATGTGCTATTGCGAGTTCCATGATATGATCGATTCAATCGAAGCGATGGATGCCGATGTGATCTCGATCGAGACGTCCCGCAGCCACGGCGAGCTGATCCACAGCTTTGAGCTGAACACCTATAAGCTAGGCATCGGTCTTGGCGTATATGATATCCATAGTCCGCGCGTTCCGCGCGTCGAAGAAATGACCGCTATGATCGATCGAGCTCTTCGGGTACTTGATCCGAAGCTGTTCTGGATTAATCCGGACTGCGGCCTGAAAACCCGCGGCTATGAAGAAACCATTGACTCCTTGCGCAATATGGTCGAAGCGACACAAGCCGCCCGTGCAAAACATTACGCTGAAGCGCATTAATTCAATAGATAAGCCGCCTCTTCACAAGGGCGGCTTTGCTGCGTGTGGAAGATTAATTCGCCGTTAAATCGATACCGTAATCTTTTGCAAACACCAAATGGGTGTCGACCTTGACGTCGTTACCGGAGGCTTGCAAATTGTATACTCTGGCGCCGCGCAGCCTGTTGCGTTCGGCACCCGGAAGCCCGTACGCTCCAAACCCGGTGCTTCCGCAGTATCCGAGCATCACTCCATAATAATTGCCGGAATAGGTGTTCACATGATCATGCCCGCAAAATACGCCTTTGACATCGCCACGCTCAAGTATGGCTGAGAACATGCCGCTGTTAAACGGACCAGGGCATTCTTCTTCATTCCGTTCGCCCGTTATGCCGTGCTTCTCAATTGCTCTGGCATGATCGGCCTCCGTTCGGCCGTCTACGCTGGCGAACCACATAAACCGGTACTCCCACAAAGGGATATGGATAAACATGAGGGACGGAATTTTTCGGCCGAAACGCTTCTCGAGTGCAGCGGACGTTTCGTAATACCAGCTGACCTGGTTCGTTTTCAACCAGTCCCAAGTCGGATAACCTTCGAAATTTTGACCGGCAATTTCCTTCGGCGCGTACCGTCCGCTGTCCAGCAGCCACATATTAAATACCGGATCTTTGCTGCCATGCCCGCCGATGAGCAGATGCATATTTCCCGAACCGGTAATCCCTTTCTCGCCGGCTTCATTCCGGTTGTACTTATAGGAACGGTAAATTTGAAGCATAGCTTCCTCATCCATGCCGCTGTTCGGCAAAGAATCTTCATCATGGTTGCCGAAGGTAATCGCCCAAGGAATCCCGCGGTCTTCCATCGGCATCGCTATATTATTGATAGCTTTGCGAACTTCGGCCGGAGAATCGGTTCCGCCGGTTATGTTATCCCCGTTTAACACGACGAACCCCGGTTTCTCTTCATCCAGCACCCGTTCCATAAGCTGCACCGTTCGCGGATCGATATCCTCGTCGTCCTGCGTATCGTTGAACTGGACGATTTTAAACGTGCCGTCTTCCTTGAAATGAAGCTTGGCTTCGCCATTCGGTATGTTTTTCGGAGTCTCCTTCTCATTTGCGAATGCCGTTTCCGAAAACAGATTCGAAGATAAACCGGCCGCTCCCGCCGTCAAAGCAAGTGCGCTTAAGCCGCCGATTTTCAAAAATTCCTTCCTGTCCATCCCTTTTTGTTCCTTCCCGCTGTTCAATGGAATACCTCCCGGAAATAGTTAATCACCGCATTACCATAGTAATAGCCGAAATCTATGAAAATGTTTTCTGTGTGATAAGTTCGTGTAAATTGCCAAAAATGAGCATAAAGCCGCAGGGCTCGGGACTCAAAAAAGGAGCATTGCCGCTTATCCTGTTAGCTATAATCATCACATTCATTGCGACTTGGGGGACGGGCGTAAAAGAAGAGCAAGCCGCTCCTATAGAAGTGTTAAATATTGAACGGATCGTCCTTACGGATGACGGATTTGAAGTTCGCATTCTCAATTCAGGTCCTGAAGCGCTGACGGTCTCCCAAGTCGTCGTAGACGATGCTTTCTGGAATGCAACCTATTCGCCCGGCCCGACCTTGGAGCGCTTTGGTAAAGCAACGGTTTATATTCCCTATCCCTGGGTGGAAGGGGATCCGCATGAGATCAAGTTCATTACGGAAAATGGCTTAATATTTGCCGGGGAGGTCGCGGCCGCTATAAAAACTCCGGCTGCCGACGACAATCGTTTTTTACAATATTCCTTGATCGGTTTTTATGTCGGCGTTGTGCCGGTCGGCTTGGGATTGCTCTGGTATCCGTTTATGCGCCGGTTTTCATCCAAAGGCGTTCAAGCCATTATGGCCTTCACGGTAGGTCTGCTATTTTTCCTTACAGTTGATACGATACAGGAGGGACTCGAGCTGGGTACCGAGGCGCCTGGCGTATTTCAGGGAACCGGCCTCGTCTGGCTCGGAGCTTTGCTCAGCTTTTTGTTTCTGCTTGCTATCGATCAGACAAACTCCAAGAAATCGGTAGACGTTTCGGAAAACGGAAAACGTGTCGCATATAAAATAGCAGGCGGAATCGGTCTCCACAACCTAGGCGAAGGGCTGGCAATAGGCGCGGCTTTTGCTGCGGGGGAAGCGGCGCTTGGTACGTTTCTAATCATTGGCTTTACGCTTCATAATATTACGGAAGGTATCGGCATTGCGGCGCCGTTGTTAAAAGCCCGGCCTGCTTTCAAAACCTTTTTGGCATTGGCCGTACTTGGCGGTGCGCCGGCCATCATTGGGACATGGATTGGCGGCTTTGTCTTTAATCAGACATTAGCAGCGCTTTTCTTCGGAGTCGGAGCCGGAGCGATCGTTCAGGTCATTTATGTCATTAGCAAAATGATTTTCAGGGAATCGAAGCTGCTTGGTACGGCGGCTGTGTCCTGGTTGAATTTTGCAAGCGTTGCGCTTGGCATTATTGTGATGTATGCAACGGCCCTTTTAGTTAATTTTTAAGCGAAATGATTATTGAAAGGGGGAAGCGATATGCCAAACATAGGTGTTGCCGGCATCGTTCTGCTCGTTATCTTAGGACTGCTGCTCTTTGGACCGTCCAAACTGCCGCAATTGGGGAGGGCGATCGGCACAACATTGTCGGAGTTCAAAAGAGGGGCAAAAGGAATGATCGATGCGGATGAAAAATCCGAACAGAATGAGAACGCAAAAGAATAAGGATGATGAAACAGCCGGTAGGAGGACTACCGGCTGTTTTGATTTTACCAGCACTAATTTGAAGATATCCCATCGAATACATATTTCCTTAAATCTTGTTCTTTCTGAACATGGATTGCAGCCGCACCAGCGCGGTTTGCTTCCGAACGTTTACGCCACCTAGCAGATACCTTCCGTCCGGCTGCTTGCCGTCCATCGCCAACTTGATGGCCGGGGTCATACGATCCGGATCCAGGACGGCGGCCAGCAGGCGGTATTCTCCTTCGGCCGTATCCGCGGGTATTGGAAGCGTTAATGAAGCTTTTGATTGGCCCGGCAGCCAGTTCGTAAGAAGTCCGTTTGCTATACGGCTTGCAACGACACGGCCGTCTTCGTCCATAAGAGAGAGCTCAACCGGCCAATCATAGTAGAAGGGCGCAACGCCGTCATTCGCGATCGTTACATCAACCTGCAGGGGGCTGCCTTGTATGACCGATTGCGGATATGCCGCCGTTTCTACGCGCAGCCGATAACCCATGATCTTAAGCAGCTTCTCCATGTTAGCTTTGGCTGCAGGTGTGAGCTCTTCCTCCGAAAGAGGGGGAGGACCGAGCCAGCTGACATGGCTGCGCTTTGCCATCTCGATAATCTGACCGATCTGGTCGTCCCGCAAAAAACTCAACACCTCGCTTCCGCTTGAGAATTCACCTCCGCTGGGCGCGCTTTTCCAAAAGTTCGGCATCGCCGGCAATTTCACATCACCCGCAAGCACGGATAAGTAGCCGTTTTCAAACCAATCGATGAAATCGTTTGTGCTGCTTCTGCTGCCAAACCCATCGTTGTAGAGGCCGATATGGTTGTTTTTAGCGATCGGATAAGGTCTTCGAAGCAGCAGCTTTTTGTTCGGGAACGCCTCAAGGTAATGCTGCACGTATTGGTCCGACACAGCTAACGCCGGAAAGGGAATCGCGATATGGCTGGAGCTGTAGGTATGCCATTCTCCCCAGTGGCCAAGGCTTCCAAGAGCGAAAAATGCAATGCGCGGGTCGTTGTCGTACCGTTCTCCTAACGCCCGGATCAATCTCTTATGTAATTGAATAAGAACGGGATTGCTGTAATTCGGGCTAAAGCCTTTGCCGACTTCCTCATCGTAACGGATGCCGTCGCCTTTTATTTCTTCATACGCCCAGTCCGGGATATCCAGGTGCGGAGTATCGGTGGAGTAATCCAGCACGACTCTAATAATTAGTTTAACGTTTTTGCCGCTCCATTCCTCCAATTTGTATTTTGCTTCGATCTCCTCGAAGGCGAATTTCCCTTTTTCAGGCTCCAGCTCCCTCCAGGTCAGCACTTTGTAAACCAAACTATGTTCATAGGGATAAGGACCGTTAACGGCTGAAGGTGCAAAGCCCATATAAGGATTGTTCAGGACATCTGAAATGGGCGAAGGCTTGTGAATGACGGTCTTTATTTTTTGCGTTTCGTTGAACATTTTCCATAGCAGCACCGACATGACGGACATGCAGATGGCAAGAACAAATTTGAAAGCGATTTTTCGCACAGCGGTTTCCCCCGATAACTTTGATCTCGTATCTATACAGAATAAAGAAAATTTCAACATTTTTCTATAAAATAAATCAATGGCGATTCGGGCAAACTTCACTTGTGACTTGGGGAAATTTAGGAAAGAAGTGAGGGATAAGCGATGGAGCAAAGCTTGGTGCTGCAGACGATCGGCATGCTGGCTAAACCATACAACGGACCGGAGGACGCAAACGAATTACTCGAAAGGGCCGGCCGAGCCAAATATGTTTTGCTGGGCGAAGCCTCGCATGGCACTTCGGAGTATTATAAGGATCGGGCGGCTTTGTCCAAACGTCTCATTGCTGATTTCGGTTTTCGGTTCATTGCGGTTGAAGGGGATTGGCCGTCCTGTTATACGCTGAACCGGTATGTCAAAGGCTGCGGGGATACCGGAAACGACGTCCGCGAAGCGCTTCGGGATTTTGCAAGATGGCCGGAATGGATGTGGGCCAACCGCGAAATCGTGGAATTGGCGGAATGGCTGCGAAAGTATAATGCCGATAAGCCCGATTCCGAAAAAGCGGGCTTTTACGGGATTGATGTGTACAGCTTATGGGAATCCATGAGCGAAATTTTGAGCTATCTCGAAGCGATGCCGGGATCGGATCTGGAGGCGGCCAGGCGTGCTTTTGAATGCTTCGAGCCTCACGGACGCGACGAGCAGCAATACGGCATTTCGGCTTCTTTTTACGGGGAAGGCTGTGAGGGGGAGGTCGTGGATTTGCTTCGCAGGCTTCAGGACAGGTGGAGGCAGGCGGGATCGGACGACCGGGAGGATGCGCTCAGTGCGGAAATGAATGCGCTGGCCGTGAGAGGAGCGGAAGCTTATTACCGCACGATGATCCGTCATGATGCCGAGTCTTGGAACATCAGGGACCGTCATATGGTGGAAGCTTTGGAGAAGCTGATGCAGTATCACGGAGAAACGGCCCGTGCAATTGTATGGGAGCATAATACTCATATTGGAGATGCACGATGGACGGATATGGCTGAGGAAGGAATGGTAAACGTCGGTCAACTGCTGCGCGAGAAGCATGGCAGCGACGTGTTTGCGGTCGGTTACGGCACTTACCGGGGAACCGTCATAGCCGGGAGATCGTGGGGAGCGCCGGCGCAGGAAATGAAGGTTCCGGAGGCAATCACGAACAGTTGGGAGGAGCTGCTTCACCGCAGCGGCGCGGACAACAAGCTGCTCTTGTTCGATGAAGAAACGCCGGTGCTGGATGAGGTCACGCTAGGCCACCGGGCGATCGGCGTCGTCTATCATCCGGAGCGCGAGCGCGGCAATTATGTCCCGACCGTCATCTCGAAGCGATACGACGCCTTTCTTTTTTTCGATCAGACGCATGCGCTTTCTCCTTTGTCTATAGAGGTCGTTCACAGTTAAGCTCTGCCGCGGGATACAGGTAACATTTGGGTACCCGGGCTTTCGAATGAAGCTTGCCGATGCAACGAATAACTAAGAAAGAAGCAGCGGAAAGGAGGACTCAATATGGGAAGTGGAAATAAAGAAATCAGGCCGAATGGTTCCCAGCATGCGGCTCCCCCATCTGATGACCCGAAGAAGCAGGGACGGTCGGCAGCCAAAAAAAAATCGAAATAACGACTCTATAGCAGTAGAGCCCTGGTTTTATCAGTTAGGGCTCTTCCTTTTGGCAGTCCGGAATGCGCAGGTTACCGAAAAGATACCTGGTTTCTCAAAAGTGCCTTCTTCACGTTCTTTTTATTAATTACTATACTTAATAAAGGAACACCAAAAAATTTACATATAAATCGGGAGGTAATAGAAATGGCTGGCGAAAATCTCAAGATCGGCATTATTTTAGGCAGTACGCGTGAAGGGCGTGTAAGTCCTCAGGTTGGGGAATGGGTCAAAAATATTGCGGACGGCCGCGGTGACGCGGACTACGAAATCGTGGATATTGCGGAATTCAAGCTGCCGTTCCTCGGAGAAGGGATTGGTCAAGAGCCGGGCTTGGCGGCTTGGAACGCTAAGCTTGACAGCCTGGACGGCTTTGTGTTTATTGTTTCAGAGTATAACCACAGCATCTCAGGCGCGCTCAAAAATGCACTGGACTCCGCGCGTGAGGCATGGAACAACAAATCTGCCGGTATCGTGAGTTATGGATCAACAGGCGGAGCACGCGCAGCCGAGCATCTGCGGGGCATTCTGGGTGAGCTCTTGGTGGCAGACGTTCGCGTTCATCCGACTTTATCGTTATTTACCGATTTCGAGAACTTCTCTACGTTCAAGCCGGCAGAGCTTCACCTGCCCAACGTCAATGCTATGCTTGATCAGGTTCTTGCATGGGGCGGAGCGCTTCGAACATTAAGAAAATAAGCATCCATATAGAAAAATCTAGAGAAAAATCCCCACACGGTGGGGATTTTTATTTACGATGGCATCATGCTCCGGAAATCTCTTCTTTACCTTCGAAAGCGTCCACGGAACGCTCTTCACCATACAGCTCCTTTAAATGCTGGACATGAGCCATCCCCCATTCTCCCAGCGCTTTTATAAGAGGCGTAAGCTTCTTGCCGTACTCCGTTATTGAATATTCGACTTTCGGGGGGATTTGCCGGTAGATTTCTCTATGTACGATATTATGGTATTCCAGTTCTCTTAGCTGGGAGGTTAGCATTTTTTTGGTAATATCGGGCATTGCCTTCTGAAGCTCGCTGAATCGCATTGTTCCGTTTGTAAAAAGATGAAATAAGATGACAGGCTTCCATTTCCCGACGAAGATCTCAAGTGCAGACTCTACTTTGCAGCTTTCCGGCATTCAAATTCCTCCCACACTGGTTAAATCTGAGGTTTCGGTTTATTATAACGCGAGTGACAAGACGCACTCAAGGCGGGAAGCGATTCTCGTCCATTTGGTTGTGAATCGCTTTTTCTTTTAGAGCTTTTTTCGCACCCAATGCTAATATGCTTTGCCCCGCCATATCATGAAAATAGCGAAACGGAAGCCGTGACTTTATTTTCATGATGGAAGGGTGAACATATGGATTACCGTGATTTCATGATTAACGGCAGGCGAGCGGTGAGCAGCACACTATTGATTAATTCCGACAAAACAGCCGGGATCATTGATAAAAATATTTACGGGCATTTTGCGGAACACCTTGGCAGATGCATCTACGATGGCATTTGGGTTGGCGAGCATTCGCCGATTCCCAATACGTACGGCATACGAAACGATGTGCTGCACGCGCTAAGAAGAATACAGGTTCCCGTGCTGCGGTGGCCGGGCGGGTGCTTCGCGGAGTACTACCACTGGAAGGATGGCGTAGGTCCGCGTCAATATCGCAAACGGACCGTAAATTCGTTCTGGGGTCAGGTGGTTGAGACCAATCAATTCGGGACCCATGAATTTATGCTCTTATGCGACTTGCTGCAGTGCGAGCCTTATGTTGCCGGCAATGTGGGGAGCGGTACGGAACAGGAAATGTCGGAATGGATCGAGTATATGACGTATCCGGGAGAATCTTCGCTAGCGCTGTGGCGGCAGGCGAACGGCAGGAAGCTGCCGTGGAGGTTAAAATATTTTGGTATCGGCAATGAGAACTGGGGCTGCGGCGGCAATATGCGGCCGGAATATTATGCGGATTTGTACCGGAGATATCAGACCTTCATCTACAATTATGGAGATAATAAAATCTTCAAAATCGCGAGCGGCGCAGGAGAAACGAATTACGAATGGACCGAGGTCATGATGCGCGAAGCAGCCAACAGGTTAGACGGCTTGAGCCTGCATTATTATACGGTGCTGTCATGGGAGAACAAAGGTTCGGCAACGGTGTTCACGGAGAAAGAATGGTTTCTTATTATGAAAAAAGCTTTGTTCATCGATGAAGTGATTACGGGACATTCGGAGATTATGGATAAATACGATCCGGACAAAAGGGTAGCGCTCGTCGTCGACGAGTGGGGAACCTGGTACGATGTCGAGCCCGGTACGAACCCTGATTTTCTTTATCAACAAAATACGCTCCGCGATGCATTGGTGGCCGGCATTACTCTAAATATTTTTAACAGCCATAACGACCGGGTGCGGATGGCGAACATTGCGCAGATGGTTAATGTACTGCAGGCGATGATTTTAACCCAAGGGGCAATGATGATCGTTACCCCGAGTTATTATGTGTTTGAAATGTATAAGGTCCATCAGAATGCGGAACGGCTGGACATCGGGCTTGATACCGGCATGTACGAATATAACGGCGAGCAGCTGCCGCAGGTTAGCGCTTCGGCGTCAAAGGATGCAGCAGGGGCCATTCATATCAGCCTTTGCAATCTCAATCCTGCGGACGGTGCCAACGTAGACGTGCAATTGCGGGGAAACGAAAATAAGCGGGGGACCGTTTACGGGACGGTGTTAACCAGCCATGATATGCATGCGCATAATACATTTCAACAGCCGGATGCCATAAAACCGGCTCCGTTCTACGGAGTAACGGTGACTGCTGAAGGCTTTACGGCGGAGCTTCCTCCAATGTCCGTCGTCGTGCTTACGATTAAATACTGAAATTAAAAGAACCAGGCAGGATCTCTAGGGATCCTGCTTTATCTTTTTTCTGAACAATGATACAACCGTCAGGAGCGAAAGCGGCATAACAAATGCGAGGCCCGCCCAAACCGGATGAATGACGGTAACCATGTTGATCCACTGCGTAGCCCCGTCATAGTTAACGAGTCCCATTAGAGAACCAAACAGAGCTAACGGCAGTATGATAGCCTTATTGGATTTCAGCTTGAAAACCTGACTGATAAACAAGCTTAACACATAGAGGGTAATTGTCGCTTTCATATAAGATCCCAGAATGAGCGACATCCCGATAACCGACTCAATCCTTTCAATAATTTCCAGGAATTCGACAATTCGCGCCATTGCAAACAGCGCATAAGGTCGATCAGCGGCATGGGCCCCAAAGACCATGATTACGCATACGGTTGTAATACACAAAACGACGACATTCATGACGAAGGAAAGCATCATCGTTTTAGATAATTTCTTCACCGGGCCCTTAATGACAAACGGAAGCAGCATGCCGAACAAAAACACCTCGCTATAAGGGAAGCCAAATGTAAAATAGGCCCCGGATAGGACGGGCTTGATACCTTTCGGAAGCACAGGAAGCAAAAAAGACACATGATAATCAGGAATTGCAAGGACATAAATGGCTGCTAATAAGAAAGCAGTACTGAACACAATGATTGTAAACATTCTGATCATGATCTCAATTCCCGCTCTTGCCGTCAAAGCCGCAATGAGAAAAATAGATAAGGTAAATGCATACATCGGAGTTTCCCTCATCATCGAACTGATCATAAATATGCCGACATCTAATACGATGGCCGCTTGCATTTGAAAAAGAAAGGATAACGTTATGATCGATAAAAGTACGGTAAGAGTGTTTCCGATTAATTTTCGGCTGTATTCGACATAACTTAAACCGGGAAAGCGGCGGTGCAGATGCAGCAGCATAGATAGAATACAAAATCCGGCCGTTCCCGACACGAGAAGGGAAATCCATGCACCATTCCCCGCTTTTCCAATCAACGCGCCAGGCACGTTAATGATGGAGGAACCCGTCATAAATACGTAAAAAAGCAGCCCGATTTGAAAGTGAGAAATGGTTTGTTTTTCGATGCTGAGCAGCTCCTTTCTCATAGTAGTTCATGGGTGCTGCAAAACGCTTTACCACGTATTACTATGTTTTCCATCCTTAATGAATCTAATCATCATCGAAATATGCTGTAGAATGAAAGCATGAAAATACATAATTTGTCTGCACAATCTAGCAGATTCAGGTATAATAGTAGACCTACATATCCTAAAAATGCTAAAGGAGACTGATATGAAAAAAATTGTATGGTTGACAATTTTGATCTGTGGCTTGATTAGTATGTCCGGTTATATCCCAAACCGGGCGGAAGCACGCGGCACTTACACGGCTAAGGTGAATACCGACTCCTTGAACGTCCGCAGCGAGCCTTCACTTGAAGCGACGATTGTAGGCGGTGTGAAGAAAGGTGAGCTGGTCACCGTTTCGGATGAAAAGTACGGCTGGCTGCGCATCAAATCGGGCCGGATTTCCGGCTGGGCGGCAGGCTATTATTTGAAAAAGACCGATGGACATGTCGTTACGGCATCGGCGACAGAACAAGACAGTCCTGTGAAAGAGAGTTCTGCCGCCGCCAGGGCGACTGCGCTGGTGGATATGCTGCGGATCAGAGCCGGCGCTGGATTGAACTATGACATTTTGGGACACTTAGCCAAGGATCAGACGGTTTCGATCTTAGACAACCGGAAAGGCTGGGCTCGGATCCAGACCGCGGACGGGTTAACCGGTTGGGTATCCGATCAATACATTGCAAAGGGTGCCAAACCATCGACAGCGGTTTCTTCGGGGAAATCGAATGGACTGAAAGGGAAAGTCATCGTCGTTGATGCCGGCCACGGCGGAAACGATCCCGGAATGATCGGAACGAACTATGAAACGATTGAGCAAAAACTTACGTTGAGCACCTCCTTTTACCTTGAGAATGAACTTCGAAGCCGTGGAGCACGCGTCCTCATGACAAGAACGAAGGAAGAGGAGAGGCCCCAGCTTGCCGACAGGGTGAATGTAAGCGAATCCGCCGGTGCGGATGCTTTTGTCAGTATCCATTATAATTCTTCGGAAACGAACGCGTCCGGCATTCTTACTTTCTATTATTCCGAAACGAAAGACCGGCCATTGGCCCGTGCGATTGAGAACAGACTTGGGGAAGGCATCGGCCTCAAAAGCAACGGAATTTCATTTGGCAACCTGCACGTTTTGCGGGAAAATGATACGGTATCTACACTCGTAGAGCTCGGTTTCTTGTCGAACGAAAAGGATGAATCCATCGTGCGCGGCTCCGCCTACCAGAAGAAAGCAGCCGAAGCCATTGCGAAGGGGTTGGCGGATTACTTCGGCAGCTAACTTCATCCCGATCGGACTATCGATTACAGATATAGTGTGCCGCATGCTGCGGCACGCTTTTTTTTGTTTCGAGGCAGAACCTGGTTTTCCACCCAGCATTACCCCCTGAAATTGACATAATTCGACGAATCTTTATAAAAGTTATACAGAAGGAGTGAATTTCGATGGTGAACAGTTACAAACGCTTCATACAAAATCAATTCGGAAAAGTGAAGAATGTCACTTCCAATTTCATGTCTTCAAGAGATGAAGAAGATGACGATACCGCGATAGAACTCAATCCGCAGCATTATGACGAGCTGAAAGCAATCGCCGATAAGCAGCAAACGACTATGCAAGCGATCCTGGACGGACTCGTTGCCCAATACCTGGCAAGTGTCCCAAGCGAAGCGCCGCCAATCTCCGTGGAACAAAAGGAAATTAATCCGCTCCTGTATTTGGATGGACTTTGCAAACTATAGAATGAAGGAGTACCGATAGATGGATAACCAATTGAACATTCAGGATACCATTTTTCTGGATGAAACGGCTTTAGCCGCTCTAATGAATCCTGACGACCCGCGCCATTTGAAAGCCCGTTCCCTGTTTCTGGATATGCATGATCTTGAACGTAATTACGTGACGACCAACTCCATTATTTTTGACCTGCACCAGTGGCTTCGAAATGAATACAGCTATCAGCAGGCTCAATATTTTCTGAATGCAATTGATAAAGCAGTGAGCAAGGGCAAGCTGGAGATCATCTCATGCGGACCCGAATTTGAGGGGGAATCGCGCAGACTGCTGATCGACAGGCCCGAGCTCCGTTTCTCGCTCAGCGAAGCCTTCACTGCTGTAACGATGTCCTATTATCAGGTAAAACGCATTTTCACTTTTAATCGTAATTTTATGATGCTTGTTAATTTGGACAAAGAGATCCGGATCATCCCATCCAATTAATAGCTTGCATATGCATTTGTACCCATTTACAAAAAACGGCGCAATCGATCATAATATATAGGGTTCCAACTATTACCAAGGAGTGAGTCCATGTCGAAAAAAATTCTATTTCTGACTGGTGATGCTGCAGAGGTTTTGGAAATCTATTATCCGTATTACCGCATTTTGGAGGAAGGTTATGAGGCCGTAATCGCGGCTCCTTCAAAAAAAGTGCTGCATACCGTCGTTCACGATTTCGTGGACGGCTGGGAGACGTATACAGAGAAGCCGGCGCATCAGCTGCAGGCCCATGTCGCGTTCGAGAACGTCGATCCCGCTGAATTTGACGGGCTGATCATCCCGGGAGGCCGGGCGCCGGAGTATATCCGGACCAATGAGCATTTGCCGCGTATTCTCCTCCATTTTCTGGAGTCGGACAAGCCGGTCGGCGCAATCTGCCACGCCGCTCAGGTGTTCGCCGCGCTTAAAGACAAGCGATTTTTCGAAGGGCGCACGATGACGGCATACACGGCATGCAAGCTTGATGTGGAGCAGCTTGGCGCGCGTTATGCGCCGGATACGCTTCATGTGGACGGCAAGCTGGTAACCGGACACGCGTGGCCGGATTTGCCTGGCTTTATGAGAGAGTTTCTGAAGCTTCTCCGCTAAGCGGAAGAAGAGAGAAGCGGAGGTCTGCGTCAATCGCAGACCTCCGCTTTTTAGTTTTTAAATTGATGCTGCTTTCGACCGAGATACGAAGCGGCTGCTCATCTTACTCCTGTTTCCGTTTCAGCCATTTCTGGAATTGCCTTATGTCGCCGTTTTGCCATTCGTGTCCGTTTGCGGCTTTATCGCTGGTTCCAGTGCCATTATTGGCGCCCGCTGGAGCCGGAACGAGGGAAGCATCGATCCCCTTGATGCCGTTATCAAGTTTTTTGCCTTTTGTATCCTCGGAAGGCACCCAAACCCCGAGATAACCGCGTACCAAAGGATCGGTTTTGCCAAGAACAGGCACAGTCAATATTCCGTTTTCGTCTGTTTTCAACGCATCTCCGCTCAAGCCGGTTGCGTCTACGAAAGTTTGATTGGCATGCTGTTTGCCCATATCGACGCTGATAATTGTGTTAACGTTCGGGTTGTTCGCGATAACGGTCGCGACGCCCGTATTGCGGCTCGTTCCGAAGCGTACGCTGGCGAGCAGATCTTTTCCTGCTTCAGACGACGTATTGCTTGGGTAGTACGTCAATTTCTGATCGCCGGAAACGAACTTTTGACGTGCTTCAAGAAGCTTGACAATCGTATCGTAGTAAGGCGTCTTCTCCGACATGTAGGCTTTGTTTCCTTCATACATATCTCCATAGAAAACGGTAGGAACGGTGTCTTTATTCGTCAAAATATAAGCATATTGGCTTGGCACGTTATGAGGAGCAAACTGCTTATCCGCTTTCTCTCTGTCCTTGGCATATTTTTCGAACTGGATTTTCTCATAGGCCAGCGTTTTCGGCTTCACTCCGTTTGCTTCTTCTTCCGTAAGCGGAATCGGCTTAATCGCATTGTGCTCCTGGTCATGGTTGTTGACGAAAGACCAGTTCGGCGTTTTAAAGCCGTCCGGATTAGTGCGGTCGACGTAGGAGGAGCTTACGATATCTCTAAGCGGACGCCAGCTCCAGGAATTGCCCAGTACATCCCGCATCGCGCCAAACATACGGTGATCATATACGAGCTGGCCATTGCTATTGGCGTTTTCGAAATCCACTTGATTATCGGTGTAGGATTCAATGTAGCTTAAATGATTGTTCAAATCTTTGCCATAACGCGAGCTCATCAAATCCCGCATTTTGGTCAGGATATCCGTGTTTAAGTGTGACGCCGCATCAATACGGAAGCCGTCGAAGCCATATTCATCCATCAGGAATTTGGCCCAGTTCAGCTGTTCTTCCTGTACGACAGGATGCGAATTATCGATATCATTTCCGATCAAAAATTCGTACTGCAGCACGTTTTTATTCAGGTGGTCGTTATGGCCGTTGTTAAACCGAAGGTTTCCGTGCGGATCGGTTGCCGCCGTATATCCTGGTTGGGAGAAAATATATTTATCCGTTATTTCGGATACAGTCTCGGCATCCGCTTCGATGATTTTCTTTCTGACTTCGTCGTCGCTGCTGCCGTCAAAACCGTTTGCCCGCATAAAATCAAGGTAGGTCTGGTTAGTCGACCCCTGCTGCGGATCGATATAGAAGAGCAGCATCGGTCTCCACACTTGGTCGTTTTCCGTAGCCGCCCCTTCGACGGCGAAGTAGGAATCAACGGTCAGATAAGTGTCTGTCGCATTGATTTTTCCATATTTTTGAGCATCGGAGTTTGCCAGCCATTGCGGGAGATGATTATTTGCGTCATCCGGCCCGAAATAACGGTACGGCTTCAAGTTTTCATCGACCATGACACGGTACAATCCAAGCTGCTGCGGAGTTGCTCCGTTGTAGTACGTATGATTCCATTCCTTGATCACGCCGTATTTGGCCTGGCCTGGACCGCCGCCTCTGCTGTATACTTGAACCAGTCTGTCTTTCACATTCGGATCGTTTTCGTTACCGAAGCTATCGACCGAAGTAATGCTTACGACTTCCGGTGTCGGCAGCCCCATCATCTGATTGGGAACAAGATCTTCCTGAACTTTAAGACCGCCGGCCTGCATTTTTTTGATCGCTTTCTTAAGCTCATCGCTCGTCCCGTATTTGGTAGCCCGTTCGCCGTTCAAGCCTTGCGGAAACTCGCCCAAATCGTAACGGTCTGCGATCGCATAACCTTCACCGTAGTAAGATTGGGAAAAAGCCCGGTAAGCCGGCGGCATCCACACGTCAGTGACGCCCCAATCCTTCAGTTGTTTACTGTTTTTCTCAAGAATACGGTACATATTTTTGTCATACGGCTGGTACAAGCTAAATGTTTGATAGATGACACGCTTATCCAGTTCACTGTTTGAAACAAATCCTTTTGAAATATCCGTCTGATCAGTCTGCTTTGCCGCTGCCGGAGCTGCGCCAGCTATGACCGAGCCCGATAACAGACTGCAGCATAGCGCAATCGTCGTCCATTTCTTTTTCATCGTCGTCATTCATCTCCTATTTGTCGTTGTGCAAACGTTTGACCCGGGTCTGCTAAAAATTTATCAGCAAATGCCGTCCTCTATCAATGATGAATTATGACTAGACCGTATGCATAAAGGTTGGAACGTCTGAAAACGGAGCCGGGACAACGGTTTGAAGCGAATTTCAAGCAAAAAATAGAGGAATTTATAGTTCTAAAGCATGACATGACTTCAGTCATCGGATGAATTCGTACGAAGCAGTCAACCTTGATTTTTTTATTTCTATCTAAAAAAAGGACACTTCACTCCCGAAAATGCCCATATAATGGATTTTTGGACTAGAAATTCCTGGCTTTTTCCACTGACTTAGATGGTGCATTTCCTTTTGCTGTTTAACAAACATAGGACACTATCCCGCTTTCCAAAACCTTCAATGGTCTAATGAACTCATTAACATGTAAAATAACAGAAACCATACAATAAGGTGTTGAATCATGGTCCGAATGTTAACGAACAGCTTTTCAGCCAAAATCATTCTCGCGCTTGTGCTTGTAATCTTAATCCCGGTTTTTTTTACAAGCTTGTCGTACTATATGGAATCAAATTCGGTTCTGAAAAAAAATGTCCGGGAGTCAATCGTGCAAATCAGCAAACAAACGGCTGACTCTCTGTCTGCAACCCTGAACAGCGGAGTTCATACTTCCGATTTCATTGCCGGCAATCCGAATATTCAGAAGGCTGTCATGCAATTGAACAACAGTCCGTCTTACGAGGAGAGCTGGAACTATCAATTTATTAATAGCTTGCTGAACAATATGGTTTATTCCAATTCTTTTGTGAAAATTGTTTATGTATTCAAAGAGGAGGGCAGAGGCTGGGGCAGCGGCACCTTTGCCGAAACGAAGCTGAGTAATATAAAGCTTTCCGAACTGGAGTGGGTGAAGGAGGTTAAACGAAAGGATGGGGCGCTTCTCTGGCAGGGAATTCAATATGACCGCTTCAACGGAGGCGGTGTGAATACGGATTTGGTCGTTCCTGTCAGCCGGGTATTAAAAAACTTTGACACGCTCGAAAATATCGGACTGGTTCAGGTCCTATTGGACGGCAGCTCCATCCTCGGCACGGTCGACAAGCTTAAGCTGGGGAAAACAGGAACGTTTTTTGTCGTGGATTCCGCGGGGAAAATGATGATCGACAGCGATCTCACCCTGATCAACAAGAAAATAGAGGATCCCGAATTACTCGTAAATATTACAGGTCACGATCGGACGGAATTTGAATACCGCATGAACGGGGTTCCTTATTACGGGGTCAAACAGCTTCTAAGCAACGGGTGGATGCTTGTCGGTACCGTACCGGTCCGTGAAATCACCGGGCAGCTGGATCGTCTCAAATCCCGAGTTTTGATTTCATCGGCCGTGTTCTCGATTCTTGCGATCGCCATTGGACTGCTTATCGCTAAAAAAGTGGTCAAACCTGTTAATCAGCTGACCAGAGATATGCAGAAAATCAAGCAAGGAGATATGAAAGTAAGAACGGCTGTCCGGTCCTCCGATGAAATCGGACTTCTTGGCCAACAATTTAACCGGATGCTTGATGAAATCGAACGGTTAATCCATCAGGTGAACGACGAGCAGAGCCAGAAGCATCATGCAGAATTGCGTGCTGTCACGCACCGGGTCCACCCGCATTTTTTATATAATACGCTAAGCACTTTAGGCTGGTTGATCCAATCGAAGCAAAACGATCGTGCATTCGGGGTGTTGTCGGCTCTGAATCGGCTGCTTGAGGCGAATATGGGCAAAAGCGGGAACATTATAACGGTGGCGGAAGAACTGGACATTATCCGAAAGTATCTCGTTATTCTCGAGCTTCGCTATGAACGAAAATTCCATCTTGAGCTGGACGTTGAACCAGGTATGGAAGGAATCGTTATTCCCCGCATGCTGCTGCAGCCGCTGGTGGAAAACGCCATTTTTCACGGAATCGTCCCGAAAAAAACGGATGGCCGAATCTTGATTCGAATCCGATCGGAAGAAGGAAATGTACAGATTCTAATTTCAGATGACGGACTGGGCGTCGGGGATGGGAGGCTGAAGACATTAAACGATCCGGAGGCGGCTATTGCAGGCGGCCAAATCGGCATCGGTCTGCGCCATCTCTACGATACGCTGCGCCTTTATTATGCCGATCATTCGGAATGGTCCATAACGAACGGGCCGGAACAAGGGGCCGACGTTCGAATTTTGTTGAAAAGGCAATTGGAATTCGATTCAGAATAACAGTAGTTTAGTAGTTCGGGAGGAAAGAGGATGTATCGTGTACTTATTGTGGATGACGAGCCGATTATCAGCAGCGGCATCCATTCGTTTATTGATTGGGAGAAGGAGGGAATGTCGGCGGAGGAAGACTGCGCCAACGGGGAGGAGGCGCTTGCCGCTCTGGAAACCTCTCCTTTTGATATTCTGATTACGGACATCAAAATGCCTTTGTTAAACGGCATAGAGCTTGTCAGGCAGGCGCTGGCACGTTATCCTTCGCTGAAAGTGATTCTGATCAGCAACTACAGCGATTTTGAATACGTGAAAGAGGGGCTTAAGCTGGGCGCTGTCGATTACCTGTTAAAATTGACCTTGAACCGCGATGACCTTCTTGCCGTTCTGAAGCGCTGCATTTCTATGCTTGAAGAAGAGAGGAGAAAGGACGACGAGCAAGTTCGTTTCCGGGAAGACGCTCTGTACCGGACAAGAAAAAGTGTCGAGCAGGAAATCAAAAGAGTGATCGCTCAGGAACAGCTTTCCCTATCCTCGGCCGCTTGGGCTCCCGCTTGGCTGGAGAAGCGTTATATTTGTGCTTATCTTATGCTTGACGGGGCGGAGGAGTGGGCTAACAATCACGGTTATCTTAATCTGCTGATGCTTCTTGAGGATTTGCAGGAAAGCTTTTATGCGGAGTTAAGCGAGGGGGCCGCTATGCCGGTATCCGAGAACGGTATATTTCTGCTGTTTCCGGATCCCGATGGGGAAGAGGAGAACCTTCTGCAGCAATGGAAACGGACTGCGGAAGCGCAATGGGGAATTTCAATATCGGCGGGCTTCGTAATCGAGCAAGGAGCAGGCCGGATTTTGGATGGATTTTTTTGCAGTCGGGAGGCCTGCCAAAGGCGATTTTTCGAAGGGAAAGGCGGTCTGTACCGCGCAAGAGGCTCGGAAGAAGCCGGGGAGCGGACGTTAACGGAACCGGAAGGGAAACGGGATTGGACGCCATTTTATGAAATCATTCGTAACGGCGATCCGATTTCCATCGCCGCTGATTTTGCTTATGAGCAATGGAAGAGCGGAGAGCAAACGCCGGAGCAGGTGAAGCATGAGGCGTGCCGTCTGGTTTCCCTTATCTGTGAAAGGCATGAAGGCGCCGGACCCTTGCTCCCCGAACGGCTTGATCTGCTTCGGCAGGCGGAAACGCTGGAGCAATTGCAATCGGAGCTGGTCATCCTGCTGGAGGAAATCGTAAAGCCGGTCATCCCGGATCTGACGAACAGCGGCTATAGCGGGCAATTGATTATCAAAGCTCTCAATTATATAACCGAGCATTATACGGACAATTTAACTTTACAAAGTGTGGCGGATATCATTCATCTCAATAAAAGCTATTTCAGTCTGTTATTCAAAAAACAAACGGGAAGAAATTTTATCGATTATTTAATTGAGCTTCGGATCCGGGAAGCCAAACGGCTGCTAGCGCAAAGCGAAAGCCGGATTTATGATGTAGCAGGAGCCGCCGGCTTTAAGGATGTCAAATATTTTAGCAAAATGTTCAAAAAAACGACGGGATTCACTCCGGTCGAATACAGGGATAAGCATCGGCCGTCCGGGCCGCCATGCAGCTAGAAGGAGGTATTCCGAAATGGCTCTCCGTTCGATTTTCATAGCTTTTTTGGCTGTTGGTTGGCTATCCGGATGCGGAGGGCAGGCGGTCATCACCGATCCGGAACAGGTTGAAACGCTTCACGGCAAAGACAGCACCGATATTACGTTCTGGCACAGTTACAGCGATGAAGAAACGCGGGTTCTCGAGGAGCAGCTTATTCCCGAATTTGAACGGCTGCACCCGGATATTCGTGTCCATTCCATTAACGTGGCCGTCAATAACGAATTAAGGAATACGTTGATTTCTCTGGCCTCTTCCTATCGGGGGCCTGATGTCGTCCGGATCGAACTCGCTTGGGTACCCGAGTTTACAACCAAAAGACTTCTGGTGCCGCTAAACGAATATTTCGGTGATGACGAAGATATCCTCCCACTTTTTCATAAGGAGGCCATGAGAGTCGGCTTTGACCAGGAACAATTATATTCCCTGCCGCTTGATATTTATGTGAAATCGGCTATTTTTAACCGGGAGCTGCTCGAACAGGCGGGTTATTCGGAGCCGCCGCGAACGCTTCAGGAAGTGATCATGGTCGCCAGGCAAAACCATTATACGATCGGTCTCGGGGGATGGGAGCCATGGGATACGCTTCCTTATATCTACAGCCTCGGTGGAGCAATGATAAATGATGATTTTACCAAATCGAGCGGATTTTTAAACAGCGATAACACGGTTCATGCCGTCAGCCAGTTAAAGTCGCTTTACAAGGAAAAGCTGCTTCATTTTTCGAGCATAAACGACCGCAGCGACAATTGGAGCGGAGTCAAAACAGGAAATGTGCTTATGACGGATGAAGGACCATGGTATTATAGCAAGCTGGAGAGAGCCGAACTGGACCGGGCCTTGAAGCAGACGATTCCAATAACGTTTCCGAGCGGCAGCGGCTCGGCTTCGATTATGGGCGGCAATCATTTGGTCATTATGAAAGGCAGCCAAGCTCCTGCTCAAGCATGGACGTTTATGAAATGGATGACCGGAAAGGAAGCGCAGCTGACAATGGCGGCAACCGGATTGATCCCGACCAACCAGGAAGCGCGTTTTGCTTGGACGGTTAACCGGGATTCTTACCTTTATCCTTTTGTGGAAGCCACGGATGACGCATTTCTGCGTCCGCCGGTTGAAAACTGGGGGAATATCGAACAAATCTATACCGGATACATGAGCAAAATATTTCTTGACGAAATGACCGTTCAAGCAGGGCTGGACCGTGCCGCGGCGGAAATCGACGTCCTTTTGAACGACAATAACTAATTGAACATCTAGGATTTGTCACCGTAATAAATATGTTTGGCAGTTACAGTCCCGCTCGCAAGCTTAAAAATACCGAATGAATACAAGGGCTGCTTTCTCTTATCCGTTGGCGATCCGGGATTAAAGACGAGCAGTCCGGCTGATCGCTTCAGCACTGGAATATGGGAATGGCCGTAGATCAGCACATCCAAAGAAACATTTTTGAAAGCTTCCAACGCACGTGCTTCTGTATCTATTCGTTTCCCGGTGCCATGTCCGTGAACGATACCCATTTTTACACCATCAAGCTCTATGAGCCTCCGGAATCCAAACTTGTGAATAATGTCCGCTCCGTCATTGTTACCTGCGACACCGTAAACCGGAGCGAATGCGGCCAATGACTCGTACACGGAAAGGTTCGTCCAATCCCCCGCGTGAATGATCGCTTTTGCCGTTTTCAGCTCGCGAAGCAGCCGGTCCGGCAGCTTTTTGTTCATTCTGGGCATATGCGTATCCGATACGACG
Organism: Paenibacillus vietnamensis; assembly: GCF_020169515.1. Lineage (GTDB taxonomy): Bacteria > Bacillota > Bacilli > Paenibacillales > Paenibacillaceae > Pristimantibacillus > Pristimantibacillus vietnamensis. Next base: position 931,959 of record NZ_JAHMHW010000001.1, read on the forward strand.
ACGATTTTCATATGAACCGACCTCGATTCCTTCTCTTCCTGTTCTTTATACGAACTTCATATTTCATCAACTATAACAATAAGACAAGAAGCCATGCAATGACGAAAATAGCGACCGCCCTGTTGCTTACAGTGAATGTGAACAGCATGCCGATTGAATCGGCAGTTTTTTTATTTGCCGGTACGGTTGGTTAAATTCGCCTATATTAGGGCGGAAATCACCCGTTGAGGTGAAGCGGCAAATCCATTATGTTGGGAACAGCAGCTAATGGAAGCACAGCTGTGATGTATCATTCCAAAATTTCGAGGTGATCCGGAGGTGAATGAATGTCAGAGATCGGCAGCTGAGCCGCCAATCTTGTTGAAAGGAATATACGTGGTGTCTGTCCTTCAAATTTTGTAAGCGCTTTTTATGTAAGCGATGAAACGAAATATCAAATGGAGGTACTGGGAATGACCAAAAAAATGTCGATGAAAAGGTGTCTCGTATTCACTTTGATTATTGCATTAGCGGCTGCATTAACGCCTACAGTATTTGCCAATGACGCACCCGGAAGTGCCGATCCTGCACCGCCCGCTGCCCGTGTCTCCGATAAGATCATTATTCATGATGCCGATAAAATAGATCGAACGAAAGATTCTATCCAAAAAAGGTATGCCCAAGCCAAACGAATCAATGTTCTGCAAATTCTGGATCTTGTGAAATATGACGAAGGCATTAAACGAATTGGACAGACATTTAAAAATACGTTAGAGGCGCCAGGCGGGGCAAGCAATCGTTATCTCCGCATTGGGATTAAAGATGGGAAAGGGCTGCTGGATCTGACGGCTCTAAATGGTTCTTCCGGCCAAATCGGGGTGCATATCAATGCCGGTGTCGATGTAAGCAAAACGACAAACGGGATGTACTATACGATGAAGAACGAAATTACCGACGAAAGGGATATCGGCCATGTAGCTCCTTTACATTTGATCGACTGGCGGAATTACACGGCGGATACCGCTTCTTTTGATACGATGCTCCGGCTGGAAACTACATTATGGGATGTTGATGATGCCTTTATTGAAATCCTGCTTCCTTACCAAGCCGAAATTAACATTCATGAGATCTACCTGTTTGTAGAAAAGGAAGTGCCGGGATTCAGCGATATGCATGAAAGGATTACCGGAGGTGCCGGAGCGGCAGCGGACAATATTCATGTCATTCATAATGCTGCTGAATTTGTAGAAGCAATAAATCAAGTAACAGCAGCAGGAAAAGAACCTTCCATTATTTACATCGATGGAACCGTTAAATATGAAGATTGGGTCGCAGCAACCGGAAAAACGGAGCGTGCGATTTCGATCGGTTCCTCGGTTCAAAACTTGTCCATTATCGGTGTTGCCGATCGGGGAATATTGGACGGCTCAGGCTTAAAAATTCATGGGCACAATATTATCGTCGAAAACTTGACGATTCAATACGTGAAAGCAAAAGACGGCATTGAAATTAACAATGCTACCGACATATGGGTCAGACACAATAGCTTTATTGACGGCGGCAGACAGCTTCCCGAAGGGGAAAGATTTGATGAATTAATGTCGATTAAAAATAATGCGCAGCATGTCATTGTTTCCTGGAATCATTTTAAAGACAGCAATCGGGTGCTCTTGGTCGGAAGCAATGACGAAGTGGATGCTTTACCGGACCGCAGACTCATTTTCCACCATAACTTTGTAGAAAATGTAACACAGCGTGTACCGCTTTATCGCGGCGGACATGCTCATATTTACAACAACTATATTAAAAACGTTAATCTTTCCGCATCCAATGTTCGCAGCAACGCAAAAATGAGATTTGAAAACAATTATTATCAAGATGTGAAAGACCCAATCGGCGATTTCCATGGTTTAATTCCAGGCCGTTATGAACTGAGCGGTAACATCTTCAGCCATTCAACGGGCAGTCAGCCGACGGAATCCACGATAACCATTAACTTCAAAGATTACCAGTATCATCTGGATCCTGCTGAAGAAGTGCCTGCAATTGTAACGGAGGGGGCAGGAGCCGGGAAAATCGGGCAGGACTTGGAGTTTATTGAGAGCTTGGTTCAAAGCTGACAAAATAGCAATCGAGAAGAAATGCAGTTAGAATTTTCTGGTATAATTGATTTTGGAATATCCACATTAAGGAGGTTATGGAATGGGAGCGGCAAAGCCGGTAGTACTGACAGTAGAAACGATTGTTCATTCCCCGGTTGAAAGCGTATGGGAATATTGGACGGATCCAAAGCATATTACGCAATGGAGCAAGGCGTCCGATGACTGGCACACGCCACACGCCGAGAACGATTTAAGGCCCGGCGGTAAATTTTTATCAAGAATGGAAGCGAAGGACGGCAGTTTCGGCTTTGATTTCGGCGGAGAGTACGACGAAGTAATTATTAACGAGAGCATCTCTTATACGCTCGGCGACGGCAGAAAAGTGAAGATTGATTTTCTTCGCAAAGACAATGATACGCAGATCATCGAATCGTTCGAAGCGGAAGAAACCAATGCCATCGAGATGCAGCAGGCCGGATGGCAGGCGATTTTGGACAACTTCAAGAAGTATGCGGAAACCGCTACAGTAAGATAAAATAATCTATCGGACATTTAGCAGCGCATGCCGGCATCGGCATGCGCTTTACTTATATAGAAAGATTTAGTCGGCACAAATATTATGGCGAATTTCCGGGAGTTTGCTCGTACCTTGACTAGTTTTGGAGAGATCGCTTACGGCAGAAACATTTTCCTCCGAGGCAACGTTATTAGGTTACATTCGCTGGCCCGCTTCCGCATACGCTCTATTTCTTCTTACGCGGTTCCGGCAGAAATCCTATAGGAGGACTGCAAAGATGAGGAAAATCGCACTAACATTGCTCGCATTATCGTTGCTGCTTGGAATTGTCATCCCGGCCGCGGCAGCGGCGACGCTCACGACGGAGCAGAAGTTTCAAGTGCTCAAACAGCATGGAATTATGACCGGATTCGAGGACGGGTCATCCCGGCTGAACGAATCCATGTCCCGCGAACAGTTCGCTGCCGTACTCTACAAGCTTCTCGAATTGCCCCGTTCCAATTCTACGCCCGGCTTCGTTGATGTACTGAAAACACGCTGGTCGTTTACTGCAGTCCAAGCGGTGCGCAGTGCGGGTCTTATGGTCGGCAAAGGGAATAACCGGTTCGAGCCGACCGCCCCGGTGAAGGTCGAAGAGTTGGCCGCCGTGCTGCTGAAGGTCAACAATGTCCCCGCTAATCCGAACATCGGCTTCGAAGGTAAAGTTTCAGCCTGGGCAAAGGCGGCGGTAGGAACCGCTCTAAGCAAAGGCTGGATCTCCACTCGGAACGACTATACGGTTAACGCCACGCGAGGCGTGCTCGTGGAAGCAGTCTACGCCGTCTATACCGGCTGGGACAGTGCGCTCGATGTGAAGTCAGTTGAAGGAGTAGGCGTCCAAACGGTGCGAGTGAACCTGAAAGCGAAGACCGACTCGGCGGATATCGGCCGTTTCAATCTGCGGGACGATCTCGGCAACGTTGTGCCGATCCTTCTCTCGACTGTAGGCGGAGACGGGATGTCGGTATTTCTCACGACGGGTGTCCAGCTTGAGAACCGAACGCATTATTTATCCATCGACGGTAAGACTTGGACATACACTTCGGCGCGTTCGGACATGACGAAGCCGACGATAACTGCGTTCGACCGGGTATCGGCTCGCGTCTATATCCTGACATTCTCCGAGCCGCTCGATAACGGAACGGCTACTAATCCCGCGAACTACTCGTTCTCCGGCGGGTTGAAGCTAACGACGCTGCAGCTCTCATCGGACAAGAGACTAGTCACGTTCACTACGTCGAGCCAGTCGGATAACGCCCGGTACTGGCTGACCGTCAAGAACATCAAGGATCTCGCCGGCAACGTTATGGACACGCGATCGGATTTGTCCATCGTTGGCAGCGATGACGCAACAAAACCGACGATCATCGATTTTAAGGTAAATGCGGATGCGTCATTGACGGTCAAATTCAGCGAGAAAGTGAATCGGGACTTTGCCGTGCAGACCGGACGGTACAGCATTGGCGGCTTGGCGGTCGTGTCGGCGAGTCTGGACAGCGAGGGACGTACCGTCACGCTGCGGACATCCGCCCAACAGGACAAAACCGTATACAGCCTTACGGTGACGGGGATACCCGATCTGGCTGGCAACGTGATGGATACGAAAACAGGTCTTCTGTTCGGGGGGATCTCCAATCCGATTCTGCCGGTGAAGCTCCAGAGCATAGCCGCGGTAAACGAGAACACGATCGAGGTCACGTTCGATAGAGACATCAAGGACACGGACATCGGTTCGTTAGCCGTAACGATTCTCAAGGACAACGGCGCCAACGTCTCCATGTCCGGCTGGAGCAAATATGCCGTCCGCAAGGCAGGAACAAATAGAGCCGTTACCGTCCAATTCCGCACGGGAACCGCTTCAAACCCCAGCTTGTTCCAACCAGGCCACGTATACACGGCGAGAGTAACGGGCGTCTCGTCACTCCTCACACAGGATGGGGCGAACGAAACTGCGTTTGCAGGAACTATAGCCGCCAACGAGGCTCCGTATGCGAAACAAGTGATTGTCCCCAGCCGGACAACGATAAAGGTTATATTTAGCGAACCGGTAAAAAATGTGAACGAGACGTACTTCGCGGTGAAGGAACAGGGAGGAGATGCCGTCGTCATTTCCCACGACGAGTTGAACAACACGGGCGCAGTTGTCACCGAAGTGACGCTGAAGCTGTCCAAGGACATGACTCCCGGCCAGGTGTATTATCTCACGTTCAAACCGGGCATTACCGACGCGGCAGGTTTTAACGGTTGGACGACAAAAAACGGGAACGAGGATATCAGCATCCTTTTCACCGGAATTTAAAACGCAAATGAATGAATCGGGTACCCATACCTTGGACACTTAACAAAGTGTTTAGGGATGGGTACCTTTTTTGGGGACAGCGGCGGCGTGTAAGTAGCTAAGCAGGAGTGTTCTAGAGCGAAAGATCCGCATAAACTAGATAAATGTGAATAAGGAGGGCGAATTACCTATGAGATTTACGGTAAGGTATATACCTCTGAACCGAATTAAAGCCGGCGGCATTTCTGTCAAAATAACTCAACGGATTAAGGATTTGCGTAAAAAAGCTCACGATTGCATGAACTTGCTCATTGTTCGCAAGAGCAGGGCGGAAGGCGGTTATATTGTCATAAGCGGTCATAATCATTTTGATTTCCTCAAAAAGCATACAAAGAAAAAAACCGTAGCCTGTCTGGTGGATGAAAGCAAGGTTTCCGCAAAAATATCTTCGTTTATTTACCATATCCGGAAGCCAAAACTGCCAAGTTATGTCCCTTATGTTAAACCTGAAAGGTTGGTCGGAAGCAGCTGGTCCATTATAAAAAGATACCTTAAACAAGATCCGCGTTTCAAACGCTTATCCCGGTCTCAACAAATAAAAGTTCTCCGAATAGGACTCCAATATAAAAGGACGACGATCACCTCAATGAAAGCCAAAGTTGACGAGTTTCTCGGAAAGCCTTAACCGATTGCCGAAATTCTGATATTCTATTGAAAGCAGGAAACAAGACAACCAGGAGAAGAGGGCGCATCTCATGAAGCTTATTTTTCCACAAGTAAACACAGCAGAAGAAATCGCAGAGATTGCCCGACTGGCGTCACAAATTTGGCGGGAATATTATGTATCCATCATTACAATCGAGCAAATTGATTATATGATCGACAAGTTCCAATCGGTTCCAGCGATCCATGATCAGATTCATCACCAGGGCTACGAATATTATTTGATCCGTCATGAAGGAGCCGCGGCCGGATATCTGTCGGTCAGACAAGAAGAAGGGAAGCTCTTCCTGAGCAAGTTTTATATCAGCAAGGAGTACCGGGGACGCGGTTATGCCAGCCAAGCGATGGTTTTCCTCGAGCAGCTTTGCAAAGACCGAAACCTGACCCATATCTGGCTGACGGTCAATCGTCATAACGAATCCAGTATTGCGGTATATGAGAAAAAAGGCTTCCGGATCGTAAGGGAGCATATTGCGGATATCGGAAATGGGTTAGTTATGGATGATTACATGATGGAAAAAGAAATTTCGGTCTAAAGCTGAAAATTCATAAACTGCATCAAAAAAACAGCCCCATGAACCGCCTGTATAGGTGTTCATGGGGCTTTCCGTTCCTATGAAGCATCAAGCTTAACGATTGTTCAAAACAGGGCTTCCGCCTCTGATGTAAACGATAGAACAAACAATGGACAATAGGACTACAACAGACAAGCCCCAATAAATATTGCCGTACGCATGGGCGAGCGACCATTGCTGCTGCCAGGACAAGGCGGCAGCCGACAACGCTACGCCAAAGGCGCCGCTGAAAAACTGCAGCAGTTGGAACAAGCCGAGTCCGGAGCCGATCTGCGAAGGCTCCAAAATGCGGGACATTTCATTTGAAACGCTGCTCTGCAGAATCGTAAAGCTGACGCTGAGCAGAATATAGATGAACAGGATCGCCCAGAACGAGATGCTTTCGAACAAGGCGAATAGAACGACGGATGCCAGCAGGAGCTGCGGAACGAAGCGGATGATGGTGCCGTTGCCTCGCGTATCGATAAATTTTCCGACGCTTCTGGAAACCAGCATGGCAAGTATGGATCCCGGGAAAATGACGAGTCCGGCTTCAATAGCGCTTAGTCCGTATTGCTTCACAAGTATTTGCGGCATCAGGAACAGTGTTGAGAAGCTGCACATATATCCGGCGATGCCGACCGCACCTAAGACCAGATAAGGGCGGTTGCGGAACAGGGAAGGGAGCACGAACGGCTCCTTCGCTGTTCTTATTCGCGCGGTGAACAGAATAAGCGCAATAACACCTGCGACGAGTGCAATCCAGGAGCCGGTTGTCAGGAACAGCAGCAGCCCCGTTGTACCGACGCCGATGAGCAGCGCTCCCAGTGCGTCAAAGGAACCTTTCTTCGGCGACTCCTTTGGCAGGTAAACCGCAAACAGCGGGACGAGCAGAACGGTTAATGCCGTGAGGACAAACAGGAAATGCCAGCCCATATATTCAACGACCGCGCCGCCAACGACGGGACCAAGCCCAAGTCCAAGCGATACGGAGGACATAATAAATGCCATCGCTTTGCCTCTGCGCTCGATGGGAATATATCGCGAGATAAACACGAGGGACAATGCAGGGATCGCCCCTGCGCCGGATGCCTGCACGATGCGGACTGCAATCAGCATCAGGAAGCTGCTGCTGAATATTCCGGCAATAGCGGCGAAGCTGAGTGATATAAGTCCAATTACAAATAATCTGCGAATCGGAATGAAGTCGGCCAGCCGGCTATACGTAATAGATGAAATCGCGAAGACGATGGAATACCCTGTGACAATCCACGAAGTGGAAGAAGTCGATAGCCGATAGGCTTCGGCTACATCCGGCAAAGCCAAGTTAAACATCATCGTATTCATAATGACAAGCACGATCGTAACACCAAGCAGGCCGATAACAAGACCTTCTTTAAGAGCCATGTTATTTTGGGCCGGCTGCTGCCGGATGAAACTGGATGATTGTTGATTCATGGGGCACCACCTTCAAGTTCAATATTTCGATTGTAATCGAACAATAGGATAATAGCATGGTTTATGGTATAATGCAATATAAAACCATGCCTCATGAAGGAGGTCCTCCGATGAAGGTATTATTCCATCCTGACCGTGAAGACATTCACTTATCTTCCGTTTTATATGCGTTAAGCGACCCGCTTAGACTTGAGGTCGTTTCCCAGCTTAGCCGGTCGGCAGAGAGGAGCTGCGGCGAATTCGAAGTGCCGATTGCCAAATCCACCATGTCGCATCATGTGCGAACGTTAAGGGAATCTGGAGTCGTCCAAGTCAGAAGCGTCGGCACGCAGAGGCTTATTTCCTTGCGGACGGAAGATTTGGAAGCCCGTTTCCCGGGCTTGCTGACTTCCGTGCTGGATGCTTATGAAGCTTCCGAGAGGAAGAAGGAAGAGGGGGCGGCCGACCCGTCTTGATCAGGGGGCGGCCGGTATTCAACTGAAAGCTGTTTACCGCATAACTAAAATCATTTTCTCATAATCATAGTAAGAACTGCGTTTGGACTCTGAAATAAAGGGATAGTGGGCATTCAGTACCGTTCTGAGAGGAGTGCTCGAAGTCATGATCACTTTATCCGCCTTTGGGGATGAGATTTCGCCTGACTTGGATACTCAGTTGGATGTAATGCAGTCAGAAGGCATTCAATACCTGGATCTGCGAAGCGTGGAACATAAAAATGTGATCGATCTGACCGATGAAGAAGCTTCAGAAATTAAAAAGAGGTTGGATGACCGCGGAATCAAAGTCGCTTCCATCGCTTCGCCGGTTGCAAAAGTGTCCATCTCCGAACCATTGGCAGCTGAAGTGACAAAGCTCAGGCGTGCGATTAAGCTGGCCAAATTTTTCGGCACCCCCTACGTTCGCATATTCACATTTGTAACACCAAAAGAAGATGGTCCTTATCTGTACAGGGATGAAGTTCACAGAAGGATGAAAGAGCTAGCGCGCATTGCCGAGCAAGAGGATATCACTTTGCTTATCGATAACGAAGGATACGGGGATAACGGAGAGCGGCTCAAGGACATTTTTGAATACGTGAACTCCCCGAACCTGCGGCTGGCTTTTGATCCGGCCAATTTCATTGTGTCCATGGTACTGCCGATGACGGATGCCTATCCGATAGTGGAGCCTTATATCTCATACTTTCATATTAAGGATGCCAGAGTAAATACCGGCGAAATTGTTCCAGCAGGTGAGGGAGACGCTCAAATCCGGGAACTTCTTGCGAGGTTAAAGCAAACAGGCTACTCCGGTTTTATGTCGATTGAACCTAAAGGGGGCGGCGAACACCCTGATTTTTTCATAAAAGCGGCCGGCGCATTTAAAAGGCTGCTTGATGAAGCAGATATAGAGTGGAGAAATTCGAATGCAGCAGCATACACCTATCAAGATTTGATCCAGACAGTCATTCCGCCATGTCCATCCCCTATGCCAGCTGAAAACGATAAGACGTGGATTCCGCTTACCCCTCTGGAGAAAATGGCGGAGGAAAACTATGACGTCCTTATTGTCGGAACCGGCGCAGGCGGAGGAGCCGCATTGTGGCGATTGTGCGAGCAGTGGGGAAACAAGGGTAAAAAAATCGGGGTCATAGAAGCAGGCGATCTTTTGCTCCCTACACATGCCTCTAATCTTGACATTTTATCGCATGGACGAGCAAGCCGATTTATCTCATCAAATGCAAGACATATCGGAGAGGACCTGCCCGAATTTCCCGGTGCGAAACAATTGATCGCCCTAGGGGGAAGAACGCTCCAATGGAGTGCGCTGGCTCTGCGCATGCCCCGTTTTGTAACGGATACATGGCCCATCCCGCCGGAAGAAATGGAAATATACTACAAAATTGCAGAGCATATGATGAATGTAAATTCAAATTATGCGATGAGAAATGGGTCCGCGTCATGGATCATTCTGCAGAGGCTTTGGGAGAATGGTTATCCCGAAGCCGCTTATATGCCTTTTGCCGTCGATCTCGCCCCCGTCCAAAATGGTGAAATTCATACTGATCTTTGGTTTAGCTCGATTGATTTTCTGTCAAAAGCACGAAATCGGATGCCATTTGATTTGGCCGCTAATGCGAGAGCAGTAAAAATTGCTGCAAATGACGGAAACGTAACGGGTATAACGGTTATGTCGCAAGACAAAAGAGCTTATGAGCTTCATGCAAAGGCGGTTATCTTGTCAGCCAGTACGTTTGAAACCCCGAGGCTGCTGCTTCATTCGGGTATTCCCGGGAAGACGATCGGCCATTATTTGACGGATAATATTTCAACAAGAAGCTCGGCAGAGCTGCTTCGCAAGGAGATGCCGGAGAATATAGGCCCGCTGGATGTCTATATTCCCAAAAGATTGGACAGTCCCGTTCAAATTCAATTTAGCTGGCAAGCTGAAGCAGAAAAGATTTTGCTGGGCGCTAACGGGTACGGTTTAATGGAACCTCGTTATGAAAATATGGTCTTTCTGAACCCCGACAAAATCGATGAATATGGTGTTCCGGAAATTCAGGTTCAGTTCACCTTCAGTCCGAAAGATCTGCAAATGCTTCGGGGCATGGCAGAAGATGTCCAAAGGGCGTTCTCGGCAATTGGAGCAGCAGTCACTGATATGGACGGTGGGTCTATCATTTGTTTGAGGCCGCCGGGAGAAAGCAATCATGAATCGGGTACATGCCGAATGGGAACGGATCCTTCCACTTCGGCTGCCGATCCGTACGGGCAAATTCATGGGATTCACGGACTTTTTGTAGCCGATAACAGCATTTTGCCCGATCTATGGTCCAATCCAACATTAACGACGGTTGCGTTAGCTATCCGGACCGCCGATTACATCGTTAGTCAGCTGCGCAAGTAACCCTAAAGCGTCTCCACTGAACCGACAAACAGCAGTATGCCGCTCTGCAGATCTTGGATAGCGAATAGGAATGGCCGGTCGGCCGTCATTTCGAAATGTCCCAAAGGCGCGGCGCTTCCACCGTCCATTCCGATCATAGTTACGGCTGCTGCTTCGGTGCCTCGTTCGGACACATCGACTAACGTTTTATGCAATACCTGATTAATAGAAAGCCGTTTGCCTCCGCTTGTGTCCGCCATTTCATTAAATTCGGCTTTTATAGCGCTGAACGGTAAGGTCATGCCCATGGCGCTTAATATTTCAACCAACTCCAGACTGCTTTCCATTCGGAATTTCGGCAGCGCCAGTTTGCCGTGGGAATGGGTCAAACGCTTGCTCCAGAAATCAGGATCCTCGAGCAGCTCCGCGTACAGAGAAGTGCGGTCCGCATTATGACGCGGCAGCACGACGAGCATTCCCATTTGACCGTCGCCGTAAGGCAGCCGCACTGCCTGGTAGGCATCGGTCTCCTCATATTCAAAGTCGCCTCCTTGATGCATGAATGGAACGCGCTTAACCTTTCCGTCAGATTGCGTAAAATCACCGTCTTTCGTGTTTTCCGGATCGAACGGCGTCTTCCAAGTCCCGTTAAAGTAGAGTGCGTTCAATAACATCAGCTTTGTCAACTCGGGTACGGGCTCATCTAAAATCGTCGGTATAAGGCCGTTCGTCTGCTTATCGACCCATTTATTGATCTCCTTCCGCACAGCTGGATCCGCCAGCTTACGTTCGTTTAATTCGGCCCCGTATGCAGCCTTTACGAGGTCGAGGTATGGCTTTCGGAACGGCCAACCTTGCTGCAGCCACAGCGAGTTGGCCATTTGCATCTTGACGCCAGGTCCAGGCTGCAGCATAAGCTCCCGCAGCTTTCGCTGTCCTTCATTCAGTTCTTCCAAGGACAATCCTTCCAGATGCATCGTCTTTGCCATCTGGTCCCGTGTCGGACCTGCCGCCCCGTTCATCGTCATCGTTAGCGCTTGTACAATGCTAATAGGGGATATCACGATGTTTTGCCCCGGCTTCTGCTGTAAAATTTCGCCGGTTAGCTCGAGGCCGAACTCATTCGTCGCCTGTACCACGTGCGGGCCGGTTTGCTTCGACAGACGTGCTCGTTCTGACACGGAAATCGCCTTTTTATCGGGTTGACCGCAAGATGTCAACAACATCACAGCCGCAATCGAAACGATTATTGATTTACGCAACATCGAACCCCCTCTTTTTGTATCATTTATATCCATACCAACGATGAACATATAGAGAAGGTTGCAGTAATGTGGTAGAATATTCCACAAACGACAAATCGAGAGGGGATTTGGAATGAGTGTAAACAACATCCACGAAACCCATCAAGAAAAAGAACATTTATACTATAACGATAATTATGTCGATGAGAACCTTCGCTCTATGCAAATCATTGAGGGAGAAGGACCAATGAAAAAAATAGATTTAAACACAATGCCGCGTCCTCTGAAGATTTTCGGTTACTTTTTCTTTTCAGTTTTAGCATTGATGGGAGCCGCATCAATTGTAGTCAGTTTTTTTCGTTAATTGCAGAGCGTCTTTCATAATCATGTTATAGCCGCGGAGGTCAAGAGAGGTAGATTTATTAATTAGCTAAGATCATAATCGAATATTTTTCTGCGGCTTTGTTGTCGGAACCTTATTGGAAAGATAATGCATGATGAACCACGTAAATCGTGATTATTTTTTTCGCTTAAACGTAAAACATTCTAATTTTGTTAAGGAGAAGAGACGAAATGGAATTTGTCATTCTGATTTTAATTATTGGATTCATTATCATAATAAGTTATCTTCGGGCAATACATATCTCTCTTCAGAAATTGATCGAAATGAATTCTATTGATTAAGTGAATACGTTGTTCCGAATGGTGGGATGGAATTATTGAGGGTGAGGTGCTGGCCGTGGACGAGCCAAACCGGTTGTCCTACACGTTTGCCAGCGGAGGTGAGCAACATACCGTCACCTGGACGTTACAGGATTTAGGGGACGGAAAGCTTAACCTTCATCTTGAACAAACCGGATTCTCCAATGCACAAGGTCTCGAAGGTGCCAGATATGGCTGGAATAATTGGTTCGGCGGGTTTGAGCAAGCGTTGGAACAATAACTGCATTCTGAACGGAAATATCTCCTTCACAAATTCTATTTTTATGGATACAATAGTTAACTCTGCATGAACCGAATCGACATAAACCGGCTGCACATGACATGCAGCCGGTTTATGTCGATTTAGTCAATCAGAACATGCCATTTTCCTCTTGTTATTCAGTCGATTTTACAATTAACAATAGAAGGGATGTAAAGTATGAACGAATCAAATCAGGAATATATCGTAATCTCGGGTGCGAGGGAAAACAATCTCAAAAACGTATCCTTGCGCATTCCCAAACGAAAGATCACGATATTCACCGGGGTATCCGGATCCGGCAAGTCATCGATCGTGTTCGATACGATCGCCGCAGAATCTACGCGATTGCTGAATGAGAATTTCAGCATGTTCGTACGTAATTTCCTGCCCCGAGTTCCGCAGCCGGATACGGACGCAATCGAGAACCTGAGCATGGCTGTTATTGTCGATCAGAAGCGGCTCGGCGGCGGATCCCATTCCACAATGGGCACGATTACCGATATTTCTCCCATTCTCCGTCTGCTTTTCTCCCGAGTGGGTCAGCCCTATGTTGGACAAGCGCATATGTTCTCTTTTAACGATCCGCAAGGGATGTGTCCCGAGTGCAACGGGATCGGCCGCAGGCTTGGCGTAGACATGAGCAAGGCGCTGGACATGTCAAAGTCGTTGAATGAAGGGGCTATTATGCTGCCGGACTATTCGGTGAGCGGCTGGGAATGGAATATGATCATGCAGTCGGGAGACTTCGATCTCGACAAGAAGCTGAGCGATTATTCGGAAGAAGAACTGGAACAACTGCTGTACGCCAAGGCAAGGAAAGTCCAGATGGATTTTGCCGGCAAGGCAATGAATATTACAGTGGAAGGCGTCATTGAGAAATTCACCAACAAATACATCAAGCAGGATGTGAAGACAAAGTCCGAACGTACGCAAAAAATGGTTGCGCCATACATAACCGAGGGTTCATGCTCCGGCTGCCGCGGCGCGAGGCTCAGTCAGGCAACACTCAGCTGCAGGATCAATGGACTCAACATTGCGGAGATGTCCTCCATGGAGGTCGGCCAGCTCATCCGAGTCGTTCGCGAAATTAACGATCCCGTCGCCGCGCCGGTCGTCAAGTCGCTGACGGAGCGGCTGCAGCACCTGGTGGACATCGGACTTGACTACTTGACGCTGGACCGTGAGACGGATACATTGTCGGGCGGCGAGTCACAACGCGTCAAGATGGTGAAGCATCTGAGCGGAAGTCTGGTGGATGTAACTTACATCTTCGATGAGCCCAGCGTTGGCCTGCACCCCCGTGATGTACACCGTTTGAATGAATTGCTTCAGAAGCTGCGCGACAAAGGCAATACCGTAATTGTCGTCGAGCATGATCCCGATGTAATCAAAGTGGCCGATCATATTGTTGACGTCGGTCCTCATGCCGGCAGCCGCGGCGGTACTATCGTCTATGAAGGGAGTTACCAAGGGCTGTTGGAGTCAGACACGCTGACGGGCAACCATATGAAGCGTCCGCTCCGGCTGAAGCAAGAATGCAGGCAGCCATCCGGTACGCTGTCCATCCAAAATGCCACACTGCATAACCTGCGGAACGTGAGCGTAGATATACCGACTGGAGTGCTGTCAGTCGTTACAGGTGTTGCCGGCTCGGGCAAAAGCACGCTCATTAACGATGTATTTCTCAGCCGGCATCCGGATTCGATCGTCATCGACCAATCCGCGATCGGCGTGTCAACACGCTCCAATCCCGCAACCTATACGGGCATTATGGATGATGTGCGCAAGGCGTTTGCATCGGCAAACAAGGTGAATCAAGGTTTGTTCAGCTTCAACTCCAAGGGAGCTTGCGAGAACTGCCAAGGGCTAGGCGTCGTGTATACGGACCTTGCCTTTCTCGACAGCGTCAAGCTGCCGTGCGATGTATGCGGAGGTAAACGGTTTAAGGAGGAAGTGCTTGAATACAAGCTGAACGGCAAATCGATCGCAGAGGTGCTGGGGATGACGGTGGAGCAGGCACTGGATTTTTTCCAGCTTAAAGAAGTTGTTCGCAAGCTCCAGGCGATGAGTGATGTAGGGCTCAACTATATTACGCTTGGCCAGCCGCTCAGTACACTTTCGGGCGGTGAATGCCAGCGCATCAAGCTGGCAAGCGAGCTGCATAAAAAAGGCAGCATCTATGTGATGGACGAGCCGACGACCGGCCTTCATATGTCGGATATCGGTCAGCTTATGGGCATTATGAACCGCCTCGTCGATTCCGGGAATACGGTAATCGTTATCGAGCACAACCTCGATGTGATCAGCCAAGCGGACTGGATCATCGACATGGGACCGGATGGAGGCAGCAAGGGCGGTCAAGTGGTATTCGAAGGCCTGCCATCGCAGATCGTCCATGCGGAGCAGTCGATTACAGGGAAATACCTGGTGTAATGATCGAAATTCGCATAAGCATGCTCAATAAGGCTGCCGGCAACCGGCAGCCTTTCGCATAAGCCACGGGCAGCATTCCAATCAGGAAGCAATTCGAAGCTTCATATTATTATCCGGGGGAGACCGATTCCTTCAAAACGTCCGTGCCGGAAGGCGTAGTCTCGTAGTTTTCCCACCGGACGATCTTTTCCATCACAATGGCCAAAATGACGCCTACGACTAACCCGTTTGAAGCAATGGGCGTCAATAATGGGGGGAAGTCCGCAAACGCGGAGACTGGAACATTCATGATCCCGATTCCCGTCAATATCGGAAGGGCGACTCGATAAATGGTTTTGGCATTAAAGGCCGTTCCATTAAAGGAGCGGATCGCCGTGCCGAACATTTGCAGGTAAGCGACAAATAATACGGCGCTGCCGACCGATATCGGGAGCCCTGTGAGCCAGCCGCTTAAAGCCGGGACGATGCCGACCAGGATTAGCATCGCGGCTCCCGTTATGAGCGCAGAGCGGCTCAGTACTTTCGTGTTTTCCAAAAAGCCGACGGAGGACGCAAACGTGCCGAACGGAATTAAGCCGAAGCATCCACCGATGATCGAAAAGACATTGGTAAACAACAGTGAGCGCACGAATTGTTTTTCCTCCGCGTTCTCCTGATACAGCCTGCCCGCGGCAATAAGACTCGTTATTGTGTTGGTCATATTAACTAGTCCGGCAAGGAGACCAACCAATACGATGCCTGGATCGAAAACAGGCTTTCCCCAAGGCAGCCATAGCCCAATCAACGTTGTCCCCGCTTCCGCAACAGTTTTGGAAACGCCTCCGCTGCCGAAAAAAGCCGTATAAGCGATCCAGCCGACGATCATACCTCCCAGCAGCGAAAATTGACCGAGCTTTCCTTTGCCTTTCATATGAATAAAGGAGACGACCGAGATGATGAACATGGATAACCCGGCAAGCTGCAAATCCCACTTCCCGTCGGCATTGTAGCCGATCATACCTTTAAAAAACGTGTTGGCCAGCTGGAAGGTAAGCAACAGTAAATAAACGCCCATGACGATCGGCGTAAAAACACGCTGCAGCAGCTTGAGAAATCCGAGCAGCGTCAGCGCGACGGCAACGACGCCAGACAGGAGGAATCCGCCGGTCAGGCTGGCGGCAGCCGCAGATGCGTCCATTCCCATGGCCGGGGCGGAGGAGCAGATGCCGAGCACAAGTCCCCACCAGACGCCGGCCGGTCCATCCATTAGTGCGAAGCGGTGTCCCCACAACGCCTGAACGATACACAGCAGGCCCGTCAATATAAACGAGCGCTGCATGGATGCGGCGATGTCCGGGTCTGCCAGTCCAAGCGCATGGCCGACCGACAGCGGCACCAGCACCGTGTTCGTAAACAAAAAGAAAAGCCACTGCATGCCTGCGAGCAGTATGCTTATTGAATGACTAGACTTCTTCCATTGCATTTCATCTTACCCAGCTTTCCGTTTTGCGTTGTTCATCCTTTCAAAGGGATGAATTAGCTCCCGCACGCTTAAGTATCGCAGCAATTTCGGCATATCCGCGCTTCTCCGCGTGCGCCAGCGGTGTAACTCCATCATTGTCGGCCAGATTGACGTCGGCTCCGTGCTCGACCAATAAATGGACAATCCGCGTATGCCTGCTTCCGCCGTCACCCAAAATAACGGCTTCCAGCAGAGCAGTCCACCCCAAATTGTTGACATGGTCGACAGAAACATCCGAATGCTTCAGCAAATAGTCCACAATATCCGCATGACCGCGGTCGGCCGCCGGAATAAGCGACGTGCCGCCGAACCGGTTCGTCAGCTTCGTGTCCGCTCCCGCTTCGACCGCAAGCTTGACAATGTCGAGCATGCCTTCCGCCCCCGCGTAAAGAAGAGGGTTGTCGGAACGGCGGTCCCGTAAGTTTATGTCCGCCCCCGCATCAATTAATGCTTTGACCGTCTCCGGCCGATTGCCGTGCGTTGCGGCCATTGCAGCGGTTCGTCCGCGCTCGTCCGTGCCGTTTATGTCGGCGCCTGCTTGGAGCAAGGCAATTACCTTGTCCGTATCGCCTCGTTCGGCAGCCGCAATTAATTCATTTACCATCTGATCATCCCCCCTCGGATTTTCCGCGCAACCTGCCAGCATAAGGACAGTAACAAATAGAAAACAGCGGAATAAATAGCCCACATTATCCCTCCATATTTACGTAACGTATTTTATGGTAACATGGGAGAAACTATATGAAAAATATCTATTTCATTGCAAAAGTATATGAAAATCATATATAACAAACAGTAAATGGCACACGATTTCCGGCGAGGGCAAGGAGGAATGCCAATGGATTTGAAGCAGCTGCGTTATTTCATCGCGTTGGCGGAAGAAAGGCAGGTCACTTCCGCGGCGCAAAAGCTGCATATGTCGCAGCCGCCGCTCAGCCAGCAGCTGAAGCTAATGGAAAGCGAGCTCGGCGTACAGCTATTTCTGCGGAATGGCCGTCAGCTGGAGCTGACGGCTTCCGGCAATACATTGTACGAATATGCATTGACGATTACCAATTTAATGGACGAAGCGAAAGTGGAGGTACAAGAGTCCGGACTCGGCATAAGAGGGAAACTGTCCATCGGAGTCAATACGTTATCCGATTCGCGGCTTCCCAAGGCGCTAAGCGGATTTCGGACGCTTTATCCGAAGGTAACGTTTAAAATCCAGCAGAATGAGACGAATACGCTTGTCAAGCTGATCCGCGAGAAAACGCTTGATATGGCTATCGTACGACTTCCTATCGATTTGAACGACTTGGATTACGCATTGCTGGGCGAAGAACCGTTGTATTTTATGATGGGGGATGCCGGACCGGGAGCGGTGCCGAAAGCGGGCGAAACCGTATCCTACGAAACGATAGCCGATTATCCGCTCCTCCTGCCAAGTACCGAAGGTTTGGGACTCTATAACCTGCTGCTCGAGCAATTCCATTCCAGAGGGCTGTTCCCGGCTATTATCGGGGAATGCTCAGATATCGGCATGCTGGCGGAGCTTGTCGCCTCCGGCTTCGGCGCTTCCATTTTGCCTGAAACATCACTTGCAAGATTTAAAAGAGGGAACATCCATTCTTATCGGATCGACGATCCACAAGCTGTTTCAAGCTCTGCCGTTATCTGGCTGAAGCGGCATTCTTTGAGCAGGGCGATGGTTTTGCTGATTGAGATGATATCTGAAGGAGAAGGGATAGAACTGCCGAAATAGCAAACCCGGTTTGCCATAAATGGCTAACCGGATTTGTTATTTTTATAAGGCTATTAGATCGTAACCGCCGCATCGTGAATTTGCTTCAATCCCGGTTTGCCTTTTTCCATCAGGAAGGAAGCGCGTGTCGAAATAGGAGCGCCCGGGCGCGTGACGTACGGAACAACCTTGTAATCCGCTTGAAAGCTTTCATGCGTAGCGGTGCAGCGTACATAGCCGCGCTGATTGTTATAAAATTTGATATGCGGATTTTCCGCCAGGATCGCCTTTTGGTTGTCGTTAATGTCATAACCGTCACCGCCCGAGGTGATGGAGGTGCCCACAAACTCGGCTCCAAGAATTTCGGAATTCGGGTTTTCGAAGTCAGCCTTAATCTCGCAAGCCCAATTCGAGTGAACGTCTCCCGTCAGGATGACAAGATTGGAGAGACCCTGTTCCTTGGCAAAGTTAGTGATACGCTCGCGGTTGGCAGTATAACCGTCCCAGCCGTCCATGCTATACTCAACTCCGTCGCCAATCAGAAAATCTCTCTTACAGAAGAAGACCTGCTGCGGAATAATGTTCCAGCTTGCCTGCGATTGATACAGGCCGGAAAGCAGCCATTGCTCCTGCTCTTCCCCCATAATGGACCGGTCAACACTTGTCGATTCCGGAGTCGGCGGCTTGCGGCCGTCGCCGCTCGCCTGATCGTCGCGGAATTGGCGGGTGTCAAGAACATGAATATTTGCCAGATTTCCGTAATGGAACTGCCTGTACAGCTGCATGGTGAACCCGCTTGGCAGGGAAGAGCTCCTTAATGGCATGTTCTCGTAGTAAGCCTGGAATGCTGCCGCTTTGCGGGCCAGGAACGGTCCGA
Organism: Paenibacillus vietnamensis; assembly: GCF_020169515.1. Lineage (GTDB taxonomy): Bacteria > Bacillota > Bacilli > Paenibacillales > Paenibacillaceae > Pristimantibacillus > Pristimantibacillus vietnamensis. Next base: position 951,219 of record NZ_JAHMHW010000001.1, read on the forward strand.
CCGGCTGATTATTTTCCGGAATCAAGCCGGCATGATTGTTTTCAATCTCGTGATCGTCCATCGCCACAACCCACGGGAACTGTGCATGAGCGGCCTGCAGGTCGCTATCGCTTTTATATAACGCATAACGGTTGCGGTAGTCTTCCAGCGTTATGATCTCAGGACCGTTATGGTACCGGGGGCTCGGGGTGGTCGCAGCAGGTCCCGGACCTTCATAAATGTAATCGCCCAGATGGAAGACGAGGTCCAAATCCTGTTCCTCCGCCATATGGCGGTATGCGTTAAAGTATCCCGTCGGATAGTTCTGGCAGGAAGCGAAGGCAAAGCTCAGCTTGTCCACCTGCGATCCATAAACTGGAAGCGTTTTTGTCCGGCCGGTCGGACTTATTTCTTTTCCGGCTTTAAAGCGGTAGTAATAAACCTGATTCGGCTTCAGCTTGTCTACTTCGACATGCACGGAGTGCCCCAGTTGGGCTCTGGCAAAAGCCGTGCCTTCACGAACGACTTTGCGGAAATTCTCGTCGGATGCCACTTCCCATTTGACCGGAACGTCACTGCCGGACATGCCTCCGCCATTCAAAGGATCGGGTGCAAGCCTTGTCCAAAGCACAACGCTCTCCGGCCAAGGGTCGCCGGACGTTACGCCTAAAGTGAATGGATAAGAACTAAACTTCGGTGCAGCGTCAATCGTTCCTCCCTTTAGAGAGGCCATGACCGTCAAGCCCAGTGAGGCGATGGCAAGTTTACCTGCGCCCTGGAGGAAATCCCGGCGGTCCATCTTGCCTTCCCGCAGCCTTTTCTCAAAATCTTTGAATAATTGATCCTTGTCCATTATTTCACTCCTATGCTTTTAAATTCTTTTCAATTAGAGCATTGGTGTGTAAATGGAGTATCAATTCGGTTTTAAGAAATAGCAAAACAAGATGTCAGTGCCATTCAAGTCGTCTATTCGAAATCTCCCAATATCAACTGATCTAATGTCGTCCCGCTGAGAACCATCGGATATACATTCTCATCTCGCTGGATAACAAACTCTACAAGCACAGGGCCAGGTGTATCCAGAGCCTCTTGCCAAATTCGGCTTGCCTCTGCTTCGGAGCTTGTTCTTAATCCTTTTATTCCTAACCCTTTCATCCTCAGTCGACAGTAAAAAATCGCCGCGTCTGAAGGGACGAAAGGGGAACATTTCGTGGTACCACCCTGATTTGCCGAAAATCTTACGATTTCAGCCTCATGAGGTAAGGTTTGCCTTACCTGCAGCACAGTAACGTGTGCCATTCCGTTTGAGTCTACTCATCGAACCCCATAACCATCCGATTTTCCTTCAATAATTTTCAATTGGATTGTTGCTGCAAACTTGAGATGACTCCATATTGGGATAGGGTATAATGAATCTAGAATGAATCTAGACGGTTGAAAACATGCAATAAGGAGGATCTCAATGTTTACTTCTAACAAAGAGAAGGCGGTAGCGTTTTTGCAATTGGTGGCGTCGGGAGAAGTGCGTGAGGCATACCAAAGGTATATTGGTCCGGATTTCCTCCACCATAATCCTTTTTTCCGCGGAGACGCTGATTCACTAATGCTCGCAATGGAAGAGAATGCTGCAAAAAATCCCCACAAAACCCTTGAGATTAAACGTGTCATGGAAGAGGGGGATATCGTTGCGGTTCACTCCCATGTAAAGCAAAAACAAGAGGACATCGGAGCAGCTGTGGTACATATCTTCCGCTTTAATAACGATCTTATCGTCGAATTATGGGATGTGGGTCAGCCCATTCCGGAGCAGTCTCCTAATGAGAATGGAGTGTTTTGATAACGGAAAACCTACAGAATATGAAATTATTTTTGAACGGGCTATTCAAAATGAGTAACTGGTAACAAACACTTATATTCTTATTTGTAGAGTAAACATTAAGGCCTCCTATCCGTAGATAGGAGGCGCCTTAATCTGCTGCAAAATAAGCAATTAGTCCGCTTAGGTTACGAATACAAATGATCTGCCTTCGGTTTTAGGGGGTGACGAACGTTAGACATTTCTAATGTATAAATGCAGCCTGCAACATCAAACGAACAAACTGAAAAATCAGACTTTTAAATATTTTATTAATGCATGTTTTCAACGGTTAGCCTGCCAGTTTTAAAACAAATTTGACATTAATATCAATTATAAAAAACTACATAATTGGACCTTAAGGATTTTATTGCATAATGATTAGGTAAGTATCAACCATATATAATTTTTTTACCAAATCTTTAAATATATATATAAACTGAATATAAGCGGCAATACTGATAGTTCTTACATCCACAACCAGTTTATTAACAATGACAAATAAGCTGACATCCTTTATATTTTGAATTGTGAACGAGATGCTGCATCGAGTTCACTTCATAACCTTTTTACTCCTCCGGTGTTTGAGAGTCATCAGAGGAAACCTTGGTCCCAGCTTTCGAGCTGGGGCTCTTTTTTTGCTAATTTTTAAGTCTACAAATATATCGGTTTTATTCTCATAAAAATGAATAGGCTTAACCGAATTTTTAAAAATAAGTTGATCTGCCATCTGTTCCACTTTATTAAACGTCTCTTAAGGCCAAATTGTTTCATACTCCACAACGAAAATTGGCTGGTGCCGAATTGGTTACGTGAAAATGAAACTCCACAAAGTAAAGTATATGGAACTAAATAATACTTTATTCTTCAGAGCAACTCCATTTCGATTGAACGTCCACATGAAGATATAATCCCGAGCTATCCAAAAGGGCAATTTAATCGAGGGGCCGCAGAGTTACACACTCTACGGCCTTTTGTTTTTCGTGATGGGCTAAATAAACAAGTCGTTAGGGCCTCAGAGAAAAGCGATTGCACCAAAAGTACGTTAAAGTTAACTCAACAGCAGGAAATCACAAATAACACGATTATGTTAAAAACAAAGCGGCCTAAAAATACGAATTCAGCAAATGGGAGGAGATAGCTTGAAAACATTGGTGCTCGTCGCTCATCCGAATTTGAACAACTCTCGAGTGAACAAGTCGTGGTTAAGGGAAATAAAGAATTATCCGGATCAGATCACCGTGCATGATTTGTATGCAGCCTATCCGGATTGGCGGATCAATGTTCAAAACGAGCAAGAACTCGCTATGAAGCATGACCGGATTATTTTCCAATTTCCTTTCTATTGGTATAGTTCACCTCCACTTCTCAAGAAGTGGTTGGACGATGTCCTGACTTACGGCTGGGGTTATACGTCAAAGGGCGGCAGGCTCCGGGGCAAGGAGCTTGGGCTGGCGATTTCTATTGGTGGTTCAGAAATCGATTATCACCCTGAAGGCGGCGATCTTTATACGATCCATGAGCTCCTTAGCCCTTTCCACGCTACGAGCAATTTAATCGGAACACAATTGTTGATGCCGTTCACGATCTTCGATACGGATGATAAAAGCGAGGAAGAATTAGTTTCGAGTGCTCGGCAATATTCGGAGTATCTGCTTGCCGATAAGATTGCAAGCTTTCAAAGTCGATATCGTACAAATTAATCAAAAAGGATGGGATTCAATATGACAAATCAAAATAAAGTTTGGTTCATTACCGGGGCAGCAAGAGGCATTGGTTTGGAAATTTTGAAGGCTGTGCTGGAAACGGGAGATCACGTTGTTGCGACGGTGCGGAGCTCGGCACAGTCCTTAGCCGATAAACTGGGAAATCCGGAAAATCTTGAAGTTGTTCTTCTGGACATTACGGATGAGCAGCAGGCGATTGCAGCTGCCAATCAAGCCGTACAGAAATTCGGAAAAATCGATGTTCTGGTGAATAATGCAGGTTATGGGCTGCTAAGTGCAGTTGAAGAAGCTACAGCTGATGAGGTGCGCAAAAACTTCGAAACGAACGTCTTCGGCTTATTGAATGTGACCCGGGCGATACTGCCTCATATGCGTCACAAACGTTCCGGACACATCATCAATATCTCGTCCGTAGGAGGCTTGAGCGGTTATATCGGATGGGGCGTGTACGGTTCTACCAAATTTGCTGTAGAAGGATTGACAGAGTCACTAGCCTTGGAATTGGCGCCGCTTGGAATTCATGCGACCGTAGTATCTCCCGGCTTCTTCCGTACGGAATTTCTGGATGCCTCATCGCTGACACGTTCAGATAACATCATTTCTGATTATGCGGAAACAGTAGGAGAGATGAGATTATTCGCTGCCCAAGCGAATAAAAAACAACCAGGCGATCCCGTGAAATTGGCCAAAGCGATCGTGAAGGTTGCGTACGCAAAGAAACCGCCGGTCCATTTACCGCTAGGTAAGGACTCGCTGCAAAGATACCGGGAAAAGACGGCAAATTTTGAAAAGGATATCGAAGCTTGGTATGGCGTAATTACGGGTACCGATCATGATGATGTCTGATTTGAAAAAAGCAGGATTACGGAACGAAGGAGGGAATAGTATGATGATGATCCAGTTTCAGTAGAGGAGGAGGACAGATTGCTTTTGCGAACCGAAAAAGTGGCTAAGGTTCCTCACGATCTGGCCAGAGAACCGGTCAATCAAAGGGCTTTGAAGATGAAAGGCTTGACCGTTGTTGAGTCTTGTACCTTTAACAAAGGCTTAAAGGGATCCATGTTTTTGGAGGACCATCTGCTTTTGTTTGTCCTGGAGGGAGTTTATACGGTAAGATTCGGCAGTCAGGAGCATATCGTACGGAAAAATGAGATGGTCATGCTGCAGAAATCGATCGTAGTTGAATATGAGAAGTCGGGAGACGCAGGCTCTGATTATGTTTTGGATTACATGATGTTTTTTCTTAAAGAAGAGCTGCTCACCGAATTTATAAAAATGGCCGATCTGGAAAGTAACTTTCCATCGGCCTTAGTGCCGATAACCGTCAATCCGGTCAATGATCGATTAAACAATTATGTCCAATCCTTGAAACCGTATTTCAATGAGCCCGATACCATAAGGGACGGATTGATTAAGATAAAATTGTTGGAATTATTGTATGATGTTGCAGATGCTGACGAGCAGTTCTTATATCAGTTTTTGCAGCTCAAACGTACAAGCAGGAAAAGCATTACAGAGGTGATGGAGCAGAATATAACGAGTCCAGTCTCTCTCAATGATCTTGCATACCTGTCAGGCAGAAGCTTATCCGCCTTCAAACGTGATTTTCAAGCCATATACAATACATCGCCGTTAAGATGGATCCGAAATCGACGGTTGGATATCGCAAAAGAAATGCTGGTACACTCCACTTTATCCGTTACGGATGTTTGTTTTTCGACAGGCTTTGAGAATGTGGCTCATTTTTCAAAAGTGTTTAAAGAGAGGTTTGGTATGTCTCCATCTGCATGTAAGCCACCTAAGCAAGAGCCTAGCCTGGAGAATGGATTGTGATCATTATCTTATCGAGCAGCTGTAATGGAAAGGTTTTCTGCAGATGGACAATGAGGTATACTGGGGGAGGCAGGAAGTAAGCAGACCAAAGGAGGCATTGCAACGTGGGCACGAATAACAAAATCGGCGGCGGCGGCTTTCACCATGTCGCGCTGAGAGCAAATGATTTTGATGCGACGGTCAAATTTTATACAGAGGGCTTAGGCTTTGAACTGCGCCAGGCATGGGGCGAAGGCGACAAGCGCATTGTACTGCTGGATACCGGAGACGGCAACTATTTGGAGGTATTTGCGGGCGGCTCCGGTGAACCGAAGCCGGAAGGGTACTACTTTCACGTAGCGTTCCGCACCGATAACGTGGACGCCGCTGTCGAAGTAGCTGTTGCGGCTGGCGCTGTAGTGACGGTAGCACCGAAGGATGCCGTGCTCGGTAACACACCGCCGACACCGGTACGCATCGCTTTTGTAGAGGGACTGAACGGTGAGATTATTGAGTTTTTCCAAAGCACAGGAGACCATCAACTGTAATAAACTTACATAAGTTGAAAGGGGAATGGCAATGGCGGAAACCTTTACGTTATCGATCGGGGATGCAGCACCTGATTTTAACCTGCCGGCTACGGATGGGGAGAATTACGAGCTGAACGATTTTCGCGATGCGAAAACGCTTGTCATTTTTTTTACTTGCAATCATTGTCCTTTTGTCATCGGTTCAAATGAAATGACTCGCGAAACCGCAAAGCGTTATATTGATAAAGGTGTGCAGTTTGTCGGCATCAACTCGAACAGCGTGAATACGAAGCCGGAAGATTCCTTTGAACATATGGTCGCTCATATGGATGAGCATGAATTCCCATGGGTGTATCTGCGTGATGAATCGCAGGAAATCGCCCTTGCGTACGGCGCGCTGCGGACGCCGCATTTTTACGTGTTCAATGAAGAGCGCAAGCTGGTTTACACCGGCCGCGGCGTCGATCAACCGCGGGATGTCAGCAAGATGACCGTCAACGATCTTGACAACGCCCTCTCAGAACTCACTTCAGGTCAAGAAGTTACCGTGAAGGTGACAAACCCTATCGGCTGCAATGTCAAATGGGACGGCAAGGACGCGCACTGGATGCCGGCGGAAGCCTGCGATCTGGTGTAATGCGGCGTAAGGATCAACCTTATCGTCAACAAAAATACATAAGCCTCATTTATGGACGAATGTCGATAAATGAGGCTTTTTTCATTTTGTGAAAGCCTTACTCCTGAACTCGTTCTATTCCGCATGTTCTTTGGCCCATCATATCACACGGCAAAGGATACGGTACCATAGCGGTGTAAGACTAAATATACGCCCGGTCAGTTCCCCTGAGACTGTGAGAGACTGGATAAGGCAGATATATCGCGGATTATGAAGGGTGAGGTTTCCATGTCGGTTTGTTAGTATTGGGGTTACGACCAAATGGAGGAGGTTAAAGATGCCTGAGGTTAATCAACGCGACCATTATTTCGATAATGTGAAGTTTGTCTTGATTACATTCGTGGTTATCGGCCATGTGCTGGAACCTCTTTATTCTACAAGCGAGTTCGCGAAGGCCTTGTACAACTTCATTTACTTTTTCCATATCCCGCTTTTTGTTTTTATTACGGGTTACTTTTCCAAGAAATCGGGAAAGCTCGGTCCTTATCTCGTTTTGTATATCATATTTGAAACGCTGTATACGCTGCTGGATTATTACCTGAACGACCGGACAACCCTGAAATTCACGTTTTTTCTGCCCTATTGGGTAACCTGGTACCTGCTTGCGGTTATTTTATGGAAAGTCGCTCTGCCGTATTTTACGAAATTAAGGTATCCGATTTTGTTTGCAAGCTGCCTTGCGGTATTGGCCGGCTATGCTTCAACGGAACTGGGGTATACACTGTCATCGCTTAGGGCGATCAATTTCTTTCCGTTCTTCCTGGCAGGTTACTATATGAAGAGGGAATACTTCGATTTTTTATTTAAATGGCCGGTCAAATTGACATCTGCGTTTATTATGATGATCACACTGTGGCTATTATTTCGTTATGGCCAGAGCCTCAATTGCGAATGGCTTTGGGGCAGCTACAGTTACTCGAAACTGGGCAGCCCGGAATGGTATGCCGGCGGATACAGGGTCGCAGTTGCAGCCGTATCGGTTATTTTGTCGCTATGCATTCTCTCCTTAATCCCAACGGGGCAGACGCGGATCAGCGAGCCCGGCATTCGGACGATGTATCCGTTTTTGCTGCACGGATTCGTGTTGAAAATAATGGAGCATCAAGGCTTCTACCGGTATATCGACACATGGGCGGATCAATTGCTGTTGATTCTGTTTGCCATCGTTATAACCTTCGTCTTTTCCATGAAATGGGCCGAAAAAATTTGCCGGCTGCTATTCAGTCCTAACTTATCATTTTTGTATAAAAAGAAAAGCATGCCTTTATCTCGAACGCAATGATCGCCGTCTTCAGACTTCGGCATTCCGTCACCATTAAGTTATGCCAATAAGCCCTATAATAATTGTTAAAATAACCTACATCGGTAGGTTATTTTTATTTTAGTATAAGAAAAAATGATTCCTAATACATTCTCAATCAAATAAGAGGTTTGTTTCCGAGTGGGTGGATTAATATGCTTTATTCGGATAATTAACAAAGTGGGTGCTTTCTGTGAAAGGTGAATTATTTAAAACCGGAATTTTAAAATGGACCTTAGTACTAGCATGCCTGTTATTCTTAATGTTTTGGTATGTGAAAGCAGATCAGAAAATTACTGTGGTGGAAGGGGCGTCGTCGCAGGCATGGTTAATCCCATATGAAGACGCAGAGAGTTTGACAAACGATGTCGATCTGGTCGTTACCGGAACAGTAATGCCGGGGATGAGTCAAACAATTAGTATACCGAGTGTAGCAGGTGGTTCAAGACATTACACAGCAACAGAAATAAAAGTTGAACAAGTGTTGAAAAACAATGGACAAGCAGCAGAGAATCAAACGTTACCTATTGTGGAACCAACTTATATCATAGATAAAGGTTTGGTGCCAGGTAAAATTGAATTTCCTTTGGAACATTATCGTAAAGCTTTACCTGGTGGCAAATACTTATTGTTCCTGAAATGGAGTGATAATTTACAAAAATATTGGGTTCATGCCGGATACCAAGGTAAATATAATCTTGACGGAAAAGATGTACGCGAAATGGAACTATCTGTAGAAATCCCTAAATATGTACAATTGAAGGAAAAAGTAAAGCAAAAATATAATCAGGTCTGGGGAATGGATCATTAAGCAAAACTTTTTCTATCCTTCTGATTTTCGCCTAAAACATGGACGCGTTTACTCCGCATTTTTTGATCCAATGGACCTAATACGGCGATCCATAGCTGAATTTCTGGAAATGAATGAATCGACTACAACACTTGGTCAATCCTTCCTATAGGAAAATTGAGGGAGAAAATGTATACTCGTACGTGTTATGTATTCTAACTTGGGAAGGAGGAATGAATGACGTAACCATACTGCAGGATTTTCGGTATGTCACTAAGATTGGATTAGGAGGGAATTATGAGTAACGAAGGTTCTAATTTGATGCAGATTTTTGAGTCGAACAAACAAATGCCGGCCAGCCAACCGTATAAGTCGGAGAATGCGATATGAAGGTGTTGATCGATAGCAGATTTCAAGGTTATTCGTTCGGCCATCTCCAGAAGGATTTGACTGCCGGTCTCATTGTAGGAATCGTTGCTATTCCGCTCGCCTTGGCCTTCGCCATTGCCTCAGGCGTTAAGCCGGAGTACGGGTTATACACGGCCATTATTGCCGGTTTCCTCACGTCGCTGCTCGGAGGCTCCAGATTCTCCATAAGCGGCCCAACCGGCGCTTTCATACCGGTATTATTCGCCATCGTCATGCAGTACGGCTATGAAAATCTGCTCATTGCCGGATTCATGGCAGGGATTATTATTTTATTAATGGGCATCTTGCGGTTAGGTGCGGTTATTCAATATTTCCCGAAACCGGTTACAATCGGATTTACAGCCGGAATCGCAGTCATTATTTTTTCAGGGCAGATCTCCGATTTTTTCGGATTGAGCGAAGTAAAAAAACGCGAGTTATTTCATGAAAATATGATTGAAATCTACATTTCGATGGGCAGCGTGAACATTTACAGTTTACTGACCGCAGCCATCTGTCTAGCGACGATTCTGCTGGCCAACAGGTTTATGCCAAAAATTCCCGGCGCACTGCTTGGTCTGCTTGCATCGACTTTAATCGCCGCTTTCCTGTATCCTGACCAAGTTGCGACTATCGGATCAAAGTTTGGAGGCATTCCTAGTGCTTTGCCGCAGTTTCAAATCCCGGAGCTATCGTTGAACAAGGTCTTTGAGCTTATGGCTCCGGCCTTCATGATCGCTATGCTTGGCTCGGTCGAATCGCTGCTGTGCGCCGTCGTTGCCGACGGAATGGCCGGAAGCAAGCATAACAGTAATCGCGAGCTCGTCGGGCAAGGCATTGCCAACATGGTCACGCCGCTGTTCGGAGGAATTCCAGCCACTGGAGCAATAGCCAGGACGGCTACCAATATTAAAAATGGCGCAGTATCGCCTATATCGGGCCTGGTGCATAGTCTGGTCCTTCTGGCCGTACTCCTGTTCCTTACCCCGTATGCGTCGAAAATTCCGATGGCAAGCCTGGCACCCATACTGATGGTAGTCGCATGGAACATGAGCGAGCGTAAAGAATTTACCCATATCCTAAAAACCAAATCGTACGATTCCGTCATTATGCTGGCAACATTTTTGCTAACTGTATTGATGGACTTAACGACCGGCGTAATATTCGGACTGCTTATCTCCTTCATCCTGTTTGTCAAGCAAATGAAAACGATTCATTCGGTAAAAAAAGTCACAACGGATTCCATCAGCAAGAAAGTAACTCCGGACCGATTGCGTGAGGGAGCCGATTGTCCGCAAATCAGCATGTTCACTCTTGAGGGCCCCTTATTCTTTGCGACCACACAGACACTTGAGGAATCGGTAGAGGCCGAAATCCGCATTGGATCTAAGGTAATCCTTCTGCGTATGAGCAAAGTTCCTTACCTGGATACGAGCGGGGAAGCCGTTATGGAGAGCCTCATCATTCGTATTCGTAGAGAAGGTGGGGAACTGCTTATCTCGGGAATTCGAAAGCAGCCGATAAACATTTTAAAGAAAACAGGACTTTACGAGCAAATCGGCAGGAAAAATTTTTTCGAGCATACGGGACAAGCCATCGGGTACGCCCTGACCCGGCTTGACGAAAATAAATGTAAGGGCTGCACCAAGTTTGCATTCCGGGAATGCTCGGGACTGTCAGGAGTAGAGACAAGAAGTTCCACGAACGGAAAGCTGATGATAAAAACGGCCCATTCCGCCGATTAAGGTTAAAATGAGTTACGGTGAAACAAACATTGATTGATCGAAGTCCGCGTATGCCGCGGGCTTTATTCATTATTCAAGCGGAAATTAAAACACGATATTGACACGACACCAAACGGTGTCTTATAATCAAAATGTCACCAAATGGTGTCCTATCAGAGAATGAACATGATGCTTAGGAGAGGGTGTTGTGAGCGAGAACAACCAGCTGCGGGATGTGTTTGACGCGATTGCAGATCCAACCAGACGCCAACTGATTCGTCTGCTGGCAGAGGCAGAGGAATTACCACTTCATGAATTAACGTCACAGTTTCAAATGGGCCGGACGGCGGTATCCAAACATTTGACTATCCTTAAAGAGGCCGGACTGGTACTTGACCGAAAAGTCGGCAGAGAAACGCGATTCAGGCTAAATGCCTCTCCGCTCAGAGAAGTACAAGATTGGCTGGCTTTCTACAGCAAGTTCTGGCATGCAAATATGGTGCGCTTGAACCAACTATTAGAGGAGGATGAAACATGAGTTTAACATTATCCCTGGATTTTCAGTTCACGACATCGATCGAGAAGCTTTGGTCCGCTTTAACCGATTCCGGCAAACTGGCCAAATGGGTGGCCAATATCCAAACAGGTCAGCCGATGGATAATAATTTTGAACCCGTCGTAGGACACCGTTTTCAATTTCGTACGGAGCCGAACGAATATTGGAATGGTATTATTGAAGGCGAAGTGCTGATCGTGGAGGAACCACACCGTCTTTCCTACACTTGGGCGAGCGGCGAGAAGCACACGGTTACCTGGACGCTGCAAGATCTAGGAAACGGAAAGGTTAACCTTCATCTCGAACAAACCGGAATTTCAAATGCTGCGGCACTGGGCGGCGCTAAATATGGCTGGAGTAAATGGTGCGGCGAGCTTGAGAAGGTATTGGCCTAAAACAAATAAGGAAGGGGCTCCTTCATGACTAAAGGTGAAAGGAATACTATGATTGATCCTTATTTTAACAAGCTTAAGCAGTGGAAGGAAGAATTCGAGCTGTTGAGAGAAATCGTTCTTGACTGCGGGCTGACCGAGGATTTTAAGTGGATGCATCCTTGTTACACGTTTGACAATAAAAACATCGTTTTGATTCATGGTTTTAAAGACTACTGCGCGCTTCTGTTTCACAAAGGCGCTTTGTTAAAAGATCCCCATGGGATCCTGATCCAGCAAACGGAAAACGTTCAGGCAGCGCGCCAGATTCGGTTCACCAATGTTCAAGCTATTGATGAAATGCAGCTGATCTTGAAAAGTTATATTGATGAAGCCGTTAAAGTCGAGAAAGCCGGTTTGCAAGTGGACTTTAAAAAGACTACGGAATTCGACATTCCTGAAGAATTAAAAAATAAATTTTTTGAAATCCCCGACTTAAAAACGGCTTTTGAAGCATTGACGCCGGGACGGCAAAGAGCATACATTCTGTATTTTTCCGCACCTAAGCAATCCAAAACCCGAGAATCAAGGGTTGAAAAATATATCCCTCATATCCTTGATGGAAAGGGGATAAACGATTAGCATTTTTCAATGGCGATGGAATGTCGATGGAATGTCAATCATCTGTGAAAATGTCACCCTAACTATGCTATGAAAATGTCACTTGTTCGAAATGGAGGGCCCTTCACCAGGAGGCCTCAGTATAATGGTTGTGCTGCGAATACATCGCATCTTGGAAGGTGCTGTGTTTTGTGTTACGCTTAGAAACGTTGAACGTGGTTTTCCACGGATGATCTTTGGCGGGTTTGCGTTGGGGCGCAGAACTCGCCTTTTTCTTTTGCTGTGGCTTCATTCTTTCTGTTTTCTTGAGCAGATGTGCCTGTTCGCGATGCCAGATGAACACCTGCCCCGAAAGGGTTTGACGAACCTCAACGACTGTCTTTGCATTCAAGCGCTGTGGTAATGGTTCTTCAAACGTGTAAATCACGCCGGCGTAAGAGAGCGTGTTACCTTGCCCTAACATTCTGAACTCGCGAATCGTAAATATATGATCAAGATTTACGTCGTTACGAAGCGGCATATAGGCGCTCTCGTCCGAACGCGGTGCAACAGCGAATTGTTGATTATGTTTTTGAATGAGACGTGGTAATGCCTCGTTAGCGGCTTCCATTGTGGTAATGCCAAGCAGCCGAAGTTCAATGACCAGGCGATCCTGTAAGGTTAACCAAAGGCGTTCAACGCGGCCTTTCGCTTGAGGCGTGACAGCCTTAATATGCTCGATGTTTAAGTCGGCCATTGCTTTACCAAAATGAGAGAGCGGCCTGGTTTCGCCAGCGAGTTCTTGTTCTATGGTTAACTTCTCATTCGGAGATCGGAAGATCGTATGTCGATCGCTGTACAGGCCAAGCGGTATCCCGTATTTCAGAATGCCCTGCTGCATCACAAGTGAATAACCTTCACGACATTCGTTTTGCCGGAAAATGGCACCAACGACCTCTCCCGTAGCATCATCAATAGCTGCGTGTAAGGAGAAGCGAGGCGCGCGATCTTCAAGCCAAGCGTAAGGAGTGGCATCGATCTGCCACAGCATGCCGGCTTGTGACCTGCGCTGGCGGGGCTGATGAGCTTTCGTACGGCGTCGTTGTTTCGCTTGCTTGAGACCTTTTGCGATCAAGATGCGCCTCACGCTGGAACTGCTCAATTCAATCTTTTCGTGTTCTTGTAGCAACTCAGCAAAATGACAACTGTTACTGCCATGATATTGATCTGCATATAGAGCAGCAGTCCGATTCTTGGTCTCTTCGCTTAATGCATGTGCAGGCTTCCTTCCCCGGTTCTTGTGAGCGATGCCCTGTGCTCCTTCTGCTTCATATTTTCGTTTCAACCGGATGATTTGCCGGGCGGTAATCCCTAGTGCAATGGCTCCTTCGTTGTTTGTCATATGTCCATTCATGATTTTCTCTACGACGATTAGCTTTTTCATTTCTTGTCTGCTCAAAGTGATTGTCTCCTGTCCCATGGTGACATTATCTCAGAACAGTTATGGGATGACATTATCACAGCAGAACAACAATGGAATGTCGATGGAATTGACACTATCAATCGTCGATGGTAAGATACGACTACTAAAGATGAGGAGGATTGCGATCAATGGTTCACTCTATGCGTTTAAGGTAAGTACTCGACAAAAAAGCGGATTTCACCACTATGGTGGGCTTTTTTTGACTTGCTTATTTTTACGCATGAGAACATCGAACGCGATCCAATCGGCTTTTTTCTATGCCTTGTTTCGTGCTGTTCTGACGCGTATTTTATGCAGACCCAAGCCCGCATGTGGACATGGGTCTGCATTTTTTATTGTATCCAATAAGAAAGAGAAAGGAGCAATGACGATGCGCAGCATACACTGGTACTTCTTTACCTGATCCTCCCTTCGCAAATCGCAGGTCAGCCTGCGATAGGGACAATTCTGCGATTTATGAAGGAGGATCATTCATGTTATTGATAAAAGCAAAAGATATTTATGTGGAATATTTGGGACGTGATGTCCTCGATATCGGCCAGCTGGAATTGTATGATTACGACCGGATCGGTCTGGTTGGTGCGAACGGAGCCGGAAAGAGCACGCTGCTTAAAGCATTACTGGGTGAAATCCCACTGCAGAGTGGCAAGATCGACAGAGAAGGGACGTTTACCTATATCCCTCAGTTGGAAGAAGCGAACGATAAAGGAATGCAAGATTATGCCATAGCGTGCAAATTAGGCGTCAACCGGGTACAAGCGGATACGATGAGCGGCGGGGAAGAGACGCGGCTAAAAATAGCTCAAGCGCTGTCAGGAGAGGTGCACGGCATTTTTGCCGACGAACCGACATGCCATCTGGACCGCGAAGGCATAGACTTCCTTGTAAATCGCCTTAAGCATTATACCGGAGCCCTGCTCATCATCAGTCATGATCGATATTTCTTGGACCAAGTAGTTGATAAGATCTGGGAGCTGAAGGATGGGAGGATCACCGAATATTGGGGGAGCTATACGGATTATTTCGCCCAGAAGGAAGAGGAACGAAAAAGTCAGGTTTCCCAATTTAAACAATACGCGGCGGAACGAGATCGGCTGGAACTGGCTATTGAGGAGAAGAAAAACCAGGCTCGGAAGCTTGACCAGAAGGAAAAGAAAGCAGACAAAAAAAACAGTACGGAAAGCGGCGGACGCCTCGGCCATCAAAAATCTCAGGGCAGCAAGCAGAGGAAGCTTCATAACGCAGCCAAAAATATGGAACGGCGAATCGAAGCACTAGGCAAAGTTACCGCGCCTGAATCCATACGAAACGTTCAGTTTCGGCAGAGCAAAACGCTGGAATTGCACAATCCATTTCCGATTACAGGAAACGGGATTAACAAACGTTTCGGAGACAAGGTGATTTTCGACAATGTGTCATTCCAGTTCCCACTCGGGGGCAAGATTGCGATAACCGGTACAAACGGAGCTGGAAAAACCACATTGTTCAACATGATTAGCGATCGTGAGCACGGTATTACGTTATCGCCCAAAGCGGAAATCGGCTATTTTGTCCAAACCGGTTACAAGCTCGATCACAATCAGAACATGATGGCATATATGCAGGAAAACTGCGAATACCCCGTTTCGGACATTCGAGCGGTACTTGCGTCCATGGGTTTCACGCATCAAGATGTTCGCAAAGAGCTATCGGTATTAAGCGGCGGTGAGATGATCAAGCTCCAGCTGGCCAAATTGCTGCTGGGGCGCTACAACATCCTGCTTATGGATGAACCGAGCAACTTTCTGGACATTCCCGCTGTAGAAGCGCTTGAAAACATGATGCGTAAATACGCAGGCACCATCGTATTTATATCGCATGATGCCCGTCTGCTCGAGAGTGTAGCCGATCAGGTGTATGAGGTAAAGAATAGACAGCTTATACGATTAAAATAAAGACAAATAAGGGGATAGACCATACCTTTCTCTTTTATTGTGAGTACGGAAAGAAGCGGCCGCATGATGGCGCCGCTCCAGCCGTGCTCTTTTTTCGGGTTAAAAGACCCATTCGAATGCGCGTTCCGACCAAAATTTCGTCAAGACGGTATGATCTGTAAAAAATATAAAGATCCCCAAAAATGATGAAGTTTTCGGACAAGCCAGTTTTGGTATGCTTACAACATGATTGCGATAGCGCATCGTAAGTGAACATTTTTTGCCAATCATAACCTAGGGGGAAAACGAATGAAAATCCGAAGGCTAATCAGCTCGATACTGATTACGGCCATGCTGTTCGCCCTGCTGCCTGCTGTTCATGTAAGCAATACCTATGCATCCGGAACACTTTATTTTTTTGACGACTTTGAAGGCGGCTTGTCCGACAAATGGGACATCGGCGATCCAGCGCGGTGGACGCAAGTGACGGATACGTCCCGAAACTCGCAAGTGCTTAGAGGAAACGCGTCCGTCACGCCCAAGACAGCTATTGTCAAAGCCGCTCAGATGCCCAGAACAAGCACCGACTATATTGTAGAGTATTGGGCAAAATCCGATGACCGTTATCGAACCTATTTCCGTTATGCCGACGCTTTCAATTTTTATTTTCTGGAATTCAGGAAAGATACGACTACAGGAAAAGTATGGGTGAGCTGTTGGAAGCAGCAGCCGCTGGGCACGCAGGCGGTCGGAAGCAGCGTGGATATAACGGCCGCAGTCGGAGTGCTGGACGATTGGAAGGCATATAAGCTTGCAGTCGTCGGCAATGCATTCACCCTTTATATCGATCATCAGCAGGTTGCGAATTATACGGACAGCAGCGTGCCGGCGGGCGGCGCAGGCTTCGGATTGAAGGCGCTTTCATCCAGTGCGACCACCAATGTTTGGCTGGATCAAGTGCGCATCTACGAACACGATATAGAGCCTCCTGCCGCGCCGGCCAATTTGACTGCAAGCGAGATTACGGATATTAGCGCCCGGCTTGATTGGGATCCCGCTGTGGACAATATCGGAATCGACGGCTACGAAATTTGGAAAAACGGTGTCCTGACAGATACCGTGCCTGGCGCCGCGTCCGGCTACACAGCTGGCGGTTTGGCACCGGAGACCTCTTACAGCTTCACGGTCAGAGCTTTGGATATAGCCGGCAATGCCTCACCTTACAGCGGCGAGGCGGTCGTCACGACGCTTGTCACCACGGATCTGACACCGCCGACGGCACCCGGCAATCTGACCGTCACCGGCCAGTCGTCGACGTCCGCCGCGCTGAGCTGGCAGCCGGCATCCGACAATGTAGGCGTTACCGGCTACGAGATCTATAAGAACGATATGCTGCTGACAACGGTTGCCGGCAATGTGCACGACTACTCCGCCGTCGGCCTGTTGCCTGCAACGGCCTATCAGTTCGTTGTGAAAGCAAGAGATGCCGTTGGACAGGTGTCCGAACCGAGTAATCCGGTAACGGTGACGACCGACGAAGTCCCCTTGACGATCGCGCATACTCCCATAACGGAAACGTATTATTACAAGGATGTGCCGTTGCAGTTTGCAGTAAGCGAGACGGGTTCGCCGGTCAGCGGGATTTTGTATTACAGATACGGCAATCGTGCCTATCAAGAGGCGGTTCTTACCGAAGAACCCGGCAAGCTGTTGAAGCATGTGGTGCCGGGCTCCAATTCGACAAGCACAATAAGCTATTATATCGAGGCCTCCGACGCGGAAGGCAGGCATGCCCGTTATCCGGAATCCGGAACTGTAACGATAAACGTTCATCCTTTCGAAAGCTACTTTAACAGCTTTGACGAGCAGGCTCCGGGAACGATTCCCGCAGGATGGACGTTCAGCGATCCGTCTCGGATCAAGGTGGTCGACCTCGGGGACGGTAACCAGGCTTTGCATATGCCCGGAGCGCCGGGATTGGCCAATTTAACCGCCAGGTTATCCGATCCCGCATACGGCAGCATCGACAGCTTTACGATCAAGTTCAAAGCCAAATATGCCAAAGTCGGCAATGAATATTTGAATATTTGGAGAATGAGATACAGAGCGCAGGATGCCAATAACAACAACTCCCTGGAATGGGGAAGCCATAACAGCAAATATTTTATTATGCGCAAAACGACCCTGGGCGGCAACTATTACGTCGCCAATTACATCAATTCTCTGGAGAACACCTGGCATGACTACGAGCTTCAGGTGTCGGGGATTACCCATCGCCTGCTGATTGACGGCCTGGTGGTGATGGAAGCCGATGACGCGGATGCGGAAAATCTGCTCAAAGGATATTTGGAATTCGGCACCGTCATCGGTATCGATCTGTATATTGACGATTTCAGCGTCGAGAAGCTTGCCGTTCCCTATATATACAAGATCCAACCCGCAGGGGATTATTCAGGCATTTATTCGTCTATCCAAACCCCGGGACTGGACATTACGATCGACAGCAAGGATGAAGGACACGTCTACAAGGTCGATTACAACGTATACAACGCCCAAGGAGAAAAGGAGCTGCTCCGTTCCGGCAGCAAAAGCTATACGCTCAATCCATATGAATCCGCAACGGACACGTTGTTGTTTGATCCTCCGCTGCAGACGACGGGCACGTACGAGATTGTCGCGGATTTTTTTGTAGATGATATTAAAATTGCGGATAAAACAAAACGGATGAGATTTTCCGTAGTTGACAAACATGCGGATGTTGCGGCGATTGACCTGGATATGGAGAGCAAGTTCGGCTTCAACACCCATTACAGCCTGAACTGGCGGGACGATATTATCGACGGCATGCGCAAGGCCGGTGCGAGGCATCACCGGAGCCATATGATCTGGCAGGCGATCGAAAAGGCAAAAGGGGTATACGACTTCAGCGAATTTGATGTCTATCTGAACAAGCTGAGCAGCTTCGGCTTCAACAGCATTCAGCTGCTGGACATGAAATCCAATCCGGTGTACCAGAACGATCTGGCCACCTCCAGGGAAGCGCTGCAGGGGATGTCCAACTTTGTCGAGACGACCGCGAACCGTTACAAAGGAAGCATCCGGCATTGGGAAATGCCCAACGAGCCGGAGCTGACGTTCCATCCAGGTTCCTTCTACATTCCGGAGGAGCTGGTAGACATGCAACGGGCCGCCTATATCGGGTTAAAAAAGGCGGATCCGGACGCTGTACTGATTGCCGGTGACCACACGTCAAGCGTGCTCAGCGTACTTCCGCGGGAGCTTGCTGTCGGCTCTTACTATTACAGCGACGCTTATTCCTATCATCCTTACATTTATGACGCGATGCCGGAGACCAAGCTGAGAAGCTTTATTGACGGGGTCAAAAATCTGGTCAACGAATATGGGGGATGGAAGGATTATTATATTACGGAGGGCGGGTGGCCGACGGCCAAATCCGGATATCCCAATGTGACGGAGGAGTTCCAGCGGGACTACATTATCCGATCATTCCTCATCGATATGATCAGCGATCAAGTAAAAGTATGGGAGTACTACGACTACAAAAACGACGGCAGCGACGAGAGTCATTACGATATATTCTGGGGCATCACCGACACGGACGGCAGGCCGAAGCTGGCGTACAATGGCGTACACACTTTGATGACAACGCTGGACCGGGTTCATTACGCAGGCAGGCTGAATACGGGCGACGATCAAGTGGAGGCGCATGTCTTCATCAAGGACTACGAGCCGATTGTTGTGGCGTGGAAGCATGTCAGCCATAAGGATAATCCCGCCGTCGTATCACCGACCGCCGTGCTCACGATTCCGGTATCGACGGACCAGGTCACAGTCAAGGACGTCAACGGCAACGAAAGCGCGGTCCAGACGCAGAACGGGACGGTCAACGTTACCGTGTCCGGCTCACCCGTGTATATCACCGGCACAGGCCGTGAACTGGTTTACAGCTCCGCGCAAGTGCTGCTGGCCGATAAATACGCCGAGTCTGCAGCTAAAATAACGGCCATGCAGACAGCGGACAACGGAGCGGCGATCGAAAGCGATCTGCAGCAGCTTGCAGCGATCAAATCCAGCGTGGACGGCGGACTGGCGCATCATACGTTGGGCGGCAAAGCCGGTCGACTGAAGCAAGCTATTGTCGATGTTTACGCTTTGATGAGCGAATTGGCCACCCAGATCAAACAAGGAGAAGCTGCCGATGCCAAAGCATACGTGGCCATGGAAGCGTTGTACAACTACGCGGAAGCGGTATCCAAAGCGCTGATTCAGGTGAAAGGCTCCGAGGACATACAATCGGTCGAGCTCGATTTCTCGGATAAAGCCCAGGCCGCAACAACCGCTTACTCAATAAAAAAAGGGCAGAGCGGCCTCATGCCGGTGTCAACCGCCGCCGTTATGCGCATGAACCGCTACGGAAGATTGGCCGGGACGAACAACAGCCGGGGGGACTTCGCCGAAGCATATGTTTACAATTTTCTGGCGAGAGAGTTTGCTGCTGCTGCTGAAGCTATAGTCGGCGCGGAGCAGGTCAAGCCGATTCCGGTTCTGCTGTACGTATCATCCTATCTGATGAGCGGGGAAGCAGGTTTCACCAGCAATCTCGACGTATCGTTAACAAATCATTCGGCCGCCGCTCAAGAGGTCGTCACTGCCATTACGCTTCCGGACGGCTGGGATGACGTACAGACACAATCCATGCAGTGGACGGAGCAGCTGCAAGCCGGCAGTTACACGGACCGCCAGGTGCCGATCCAAATCCCCGGAAGCGCGGAAAAAGGGACTTATGAAGTAACGGTCGAGACGACGGTTGACGGAGTGCCTATTGAAAGCAAAGTGGTCAAAATCACCGTCGACGACGCGATTGCAGCCAAGATTTTGCCTGTGACCAAGTCGATTGACCAGCTGACGGAGGTTACCGTCCAATTGACGGGAATATCGCCGCACGGTAAAAACGGCAAGGTCGTACTGACGGGACCTGACGGAACGCCGCTTGAGCCGGTCGACACGGATACGTTCACGAATCTGCAACAGGGGCAGACAATCACCCGGGCGTTCAAATGGACTTACGGAAGCATAAACGACTTTAACAGCTACCGTAACCAGCTCAGAATTATCGACAGCGGCACGGGCGAGGACATGTTCAGCGACAATGAGGCGCTGCTTGACTTTACCATCGTCCAGAAAGCAGGAACGATCGTTATCGACGGGGAGCTTGACGACTGGAAGGACGCATACCCGATCCATTTGCGGGGTGCGGCGCGCAATAACAACGGAGTGTACGACAAGTCTAATTTAAGCGCCGTCGCTTATCAGAAATGGGATGAAGAGAACTATTACATTGCCGTTGAAGTAACCGACAATATACACAAAAATTCCGAGGACGCTTCGAACATGTGGAAAAACGATTCGCTGCAAGTTTCATTTGATCCGCTAAACGACAAGGGCGGCTCGTATGGCAGCGACGATATGGAATGGGGCTTTTCGATGAACGACACGGGAGCACTCCATACCATCATTTTCAAATCCAACTCTCCGAATCCAAACGGAAACGTCACGGGTCAGGTCCCTTTCCAGGCCGTACGGGATGAAAACAGCAAAAAAACGTTTTATGAAATCCGCATTCCGAAAACGATGATTCATGATTTGCAGCCGCAGTTGGATCGGGTAATCGGCATAAACTTCGCCATTAACGACGCGGACTTCCAGAACGGAAGGGACAATTTCCTCCAGTGGACCTTGGGGCTGGCGGATTCGAAAAACCCCGGTTTGTACGACAGCTTTACGATGATAAACGTAGAGGTTTCCCCCGATCCGGGGGAAACCGGCATCATCCAGCTGCCCAAGCCGACAATCGGTACGAACGGAGCGTTGATCGCAGAGGTGAGCAGGGCAGTGTTGGAGAAGGCCATTGAAGGCGCGGGACGCAACCGGTCACCGGTTGTGATCAACATCCCGGAGACGGATGGAGCGGCGCGTCTGATCGTAAAAATGCCTGCCCAGCCGCTCCGGTCGGCGAAAGCCCGGGAGGTCGGGAAGCTTGAAATCGTGAGCGGCATGGCTAAGCCGTCGATTGCGATCGATTCTCTCCGAAACGCCATTAAAACAAAGTCGCAGCAGCTGGAGCTTTCGATCGAGATGCTGGATCCGGAGCAGCTAGAGGATCCGTTGCAAGACCGGCTTCAGAACAAACCCGTTTACCAGTTCCAATTCTCGGTAGACGGAAAAGAAACGGGCAATTTAGCCGGAAAGGCTCCGATAAACATTGCGGTTCCTTATACCCTGCAACCTGGGGAACAGCCGGGCCGGCTCGTCATGTACAATATCAGACGCGGCAGCGGAGGCAAGGCCGAGCTGAAGCTTGTGAAGGATAGCTCCTATAATACCGAAACCGGCGAACTGACGTTTATAGTGAAACAATTCGGCATATATACAGGCTTCCATCGCTAAGTCGGCAAGAAATGCAGCATACAGCAACAGTGCCGCTGCCCGGCAGCGGCACTGTTTGCATACTTATTGTTGACCCGGCAAATACGCGGACAGCAGTTCCAGCATCAGCCCTTGCCCATAAAGCGTCGGCGTCAGTTCGATCCGGTTGTAAGCTTCCAGGGTAGGCATGACGGGCGTTCCGGTCGATACTTGACGGACGGCACCGCTAAGATTAATCAGGGAGATCAGGGACTGTAAGGTGAGCTGATTTCCGTCCGCAGCGGTAGGCTCCAGGCAGCCGATTCGTACGCCATGGTAGAGACCGGCCGCGATGCCGGCACTTCCCGAAGCTTCTTTATAGAAATCTGGACGGTCCAGCACGGTGTGCCATAAGCCGTCTGCGGCACGGAAACCGATCAGACCACGCATAAGTTTGCCATATGCGTCGAAGATTTCTTGGGGTACACTGACAACGTCCCGCACCTGTTCGATAATCAGCGGCGCGGCAAGCGCGACCCAAGCGTTGGCGCGGGCCCATTTGGCTCCCGACATATGGTTCCGGTTGACGGTATCCCAGCCGTGATAGAGAACTCCCGTCTCCGGGTCCTGCAGCGCCTTGAAATGGACGTCCAACTGATGCAGCGCTTCGTATGCATACGTTTTGTTGCCGGTCAGGGCCGCGATGCGGGACAGAAACAGAACGGCCATATAAATCGTATCGGCCCATATCTGCTTCGGGTACGATGCGTCGTCTTCGGTGAACGTGTGCTCGAAAGCGCCTTCTCCGGCTCGCGGCGCTTGCTCAATCATCCAATCGGCGATTTCGATCGCCTGATCGAGGTACAGACGTTCTCCGGTCAGCCTGTGCAAATCGGGGAAAATCGCAAACGGCGCCATCGAGTTGACGACCCGGACTTGAAACGCTTTGGATTTGTTCCGGTCTACCCAATCCAGGAGCTGATATTTGACCGCTTCGTTACCGGTTGCCTTGTAATAGGTCAGGATCGATGCGGCGCCGACTCCGGGCACCCAGTCCCAGGCGTTCATGTCCATGGCCCAATTTCCCGTGTGGTCCAACACCATATAACGGTAAACAGCATCCGCCTTGCTTGCCAATAACTTATTGAACTGTTCTTGAGCCGCTTCGTTCATCCTATTTTCCTCCCGCATTTTTATGTCGTGCCTATAATAAAAATAAACGTGCCGCGGCTGCGCGGGCTAGGGGAATTTACCGGAATGGTTGGGGTATCGTCCATAATGGTCTGCCGATCCGGCAGCAAGCCGAAATAGAGAGGAGAGAATTGCTTATGATACAAACAGATGATCGGACCAATCAAATGCTGGCCGTTTATCCTGTCCATTGTCAATTTCGGGATAAACCGATCGAGCAGCGGCATGTTCATTCTCATGAAGGGTTTGAGCTGTATTTTTGCACCTCGGGCACAGGTATATTTGTCGTTCAGGATCGGATGATGCCTCTTCGTCCCGGCACGGTTTTCCTGATTCCGCCGCATATCCGCCACGCGCCGCGACAGAAGGAGGGGCACCGTCTGGATCGATGGGTCGTGTCCGTTTCGCAAAATTATATGTATCGTATGCTTGAAGCGCATTCCGAACTGGCAGCCGCTTATCGTGACGCGATGCCGGGCGGCAAAACTCCCGAATGCCGGATGCTTCAGCTTGGACCGGGTTCCGCGGTCAGGCTTCAGGAAATATTCCGCACCTTGGCCGGCGAGCTGACGATGGAGCTGGCTTTAAAAAACACGGCGGTGCAGGCCAAGCTCGTTCTGGCGCTAACCGAGCTCGAACGGGAAAAGGAGGCTCCGGAAACGGGAGGACGAAAAATGTCGGATGAGATGACCGGCATTGCTGAACGCATACTCATCTATATATCCGAACACTTTGAAAAGGAGATTAAGCTGGAGCATTTATGCGCTGCTTTTCATATTTCCAGATCCCACTTGTCGCAATTGTTTAAGCGGACGACCGGCCTGACGGTGAACCGTTATTTGGTGACGTGCCGGATCAACAAAGCGAAGGAGCTGCTGACGGCAACGGGGTTGAACGTGATGGACATCTGCGAGCTGTCGGGGTTCCAGGATATTTCCCATTTTTGCAGTACCTTTAAGAAAGAGACGGGAATGACGCCAAGCGTATACCGCGAGCTGTATTCCGCCAATCTGCGCCTGCCCTGACAAGCAAACTACTATTACCGTCCCCTGGCGGCAAAAGCCAAGGGCCTGCGCTACGTACGCAAGCCCTTACGGTATTCATTGGGGGTCATTCCCGTCATCCGTTTAAATACGGTACAGAAATGGGGGTAGTTTGTAAAACCGACACGTTCCGCCAGCTCGTAATTTTTCAACTGCTTATCCGTCAGCAATTGTTTGGCTTTCTCAATTCGCTTCAGCGTGACAAAGTCCAGGAAGTTATTGCCTGTTTCCTGCTTGAACAGATGGCTCAAGTAGCTGGCGTTCATATGGATATGGTCGGCAACAGTGGCCAGCGTGATCGTTTCCGACAAATTTTCGTAAATGTATTCGATCGCTTTTCGAATTTCGGCGTGCTGGGACCCAAGCTTATTGTGCTGGTGATCTGAACGCGATCGGAGCAATATGTCCTCTACCGTCTCGAACCAATCGGCTGAATGGCATGTATCCTCAAGCAGCTGGAAGTCCTTACGCGACAGCGGGAGATTCGCATCCTCCATCATGACGACGGTGCGCCGCTTCAGAACGGCAGGGGACGGATGCATGGCAAGAGTCCAGTCACGCAAAATACCCATTCCGTTCATACGGGCGCCGGTATCAACCGACGACCAATAAGGAAGCACACGTTCCGCCAGATGTTTCCATTCGGACTCGGGGATACGGTGCGTCACATATTGCTTGTAATCATGCGGAAAGTAACAGGTCCGGTGTTCGGTGTAGAAGACAACACCCGAGGCGTCCCTGGCCGCTTTGGCAAGCACGGACAGCTGATCGGGATCGCCGGAAGCGTCACTGAAACCGCAGACGGTGGGGACATCCAAATATTTGGACATCCATTGTGCAAGCCGCCGGATGAAATGCTGCAGCAGGCCTTCCGAACGGGATTTGCTTTTATGATCGGGAATAGCCAGCATCACCCAGCATTCGCATGCCTGGCCGGCCGGAAACACCTCCGCGGCTGTCAGTTCGCCGGCAATTTCGTACACCGCCTGATGAAAGGCGAAGTCGACAAGCGAAACATCCCGTTCCGGATATTTGGCCAAAAAGCGGCAGCGGTTGATCAAGCCGACATACCCCATCCTGACTTGTATGTTAGGGTCTGCGTAAACACTATCCAGCGCATTCATCCAGAACGGATTGGAATGCTGCTGACCGCGCATTAAATCTTCCATGGCCCGTTTGCGGATTTCCCAGCGATGCGTCAATTGCAGGCGGTTGGCGTCGTTCATGCGGGTTTGCGCCTCTTTCTCGGCGTTAATCCGAATCCTGGCTTTATGGAGGGTCGCTTCTATATCAGGCTTGTTCATTGGAGCCTTCACCAGGTAATCAAGGGCGCCAAGCGCAACGGCATGCTGCGCATAACCGAATTCCTTGTGCGCCGTCAGAATAATAAAACGGATTCCCGGGAAATCATGGCCCACCGTTTCCATTAACGCAAGTCCGTCCATGACCGGCATCGTAATATCCGTGACGATCAAATCGGGTTTGTAAACAGCGCATTTCTCCAGAGCCTGCTGTCCGTTCTCGGAGGTGGCCACAACCTCCATCCCGCAGGAGGCCCAGTCGATTTCGGTGCATAACGTTTGGACGACCATATATTCGTCATCTACAATCAGAACGCGCAAGTGCGCCGGATTTGTGGTGCTGCTCATTGCTATCGCTCCTTTTGATAGGGGTAATGGGGAATCGTCAACCGGATGGCGGTGCCTTCTCCCGGCGTGCTGTTGATATGCAGGGAGGCTTCGCTCCCAAAGTACAATCGCAGCCGTTCATGGACGTTGCGCACACCCATGTGATAGTAGCTGCGGCTCGAGGAGGTGGAGGAGTGCGAGGAGGAATGAACGGACAGCGCTTCGGCTTGCTCCCGGCTCATGCCGATTCCGTCATCGGCCACCTCGATGTCGACGACCTGCCCGCCTTGCCGGAGCATTCCGACAATGACGACGGTTCCTGCGGTTTCCGCAGGCAAAATGCCGTGAAAAATCGCGTTTTCGACCAGCGGCTGCAAGGTAAGCTTCGGTATACGGAAATCAGCCAGCGCCTCATCCACCTCGATCTCCACCGTGAACCGTCCGGGAAATCGAACTCCCAGCAGGTAGGCGTAATGTTTGACTCCTTCCAGCTCTTCGCCAAGCGGAACAAGCTCATCCACTTTGTCCAGGTGAAAATGCATCAAGTTGATCAGGCTGACGATCATCCGGTCTACTTCGTCGCTTTGTCCCCGCTTGGCCAGATAGCTGATCGAATTAAGCGTATTGTACAAAAAATGAGGCTGAATTTGCGCTTGCAGCACTTTGAGCTCGTAATGCTTCTTCGACGTTTCCGTCTGCACGAGATTGTCCATCAGATCACGAATTTTATACACCATCGTGTTGAAGCTTTGGGCAAGTACGCCGAATTCATCCGTTGTGTTCATCAGCACGCGCGTATGGAAATTGCCGGCGCTGACCCTGCCCATTTGCTTTACCAGCAGAGCGACCGGCCCCGCGATATAGCGCGTCACATAGAAGGAAATAACGGCGGACAGCGCAATGCCAAGGAAGGCGATAACAAAGGCATACCGCTTCAAATCGTCC
Source organism: Paenibacillus vietnamensis (assembly GCF_020169515.1). Classification (GTDB taxonomy): domain Bacteria; phylum Bacillota; class Bacilli; order Paenibacillales; family Paenibacillaceae; genus Pristimantibacillus; species Pristimantibacillus vietnamensis. Next base: position 978,176 of record NZ_JAHMHW010000001.1, read on the forward strand.
AAAAAACGATAATAGCTTTCGGTCTGTACGATAGATAATATTTTCCAATTCCAACGGTTGTTTTTTTGCATCGTCACGATAATCCCGTTGCCCTGATCATCAGACATATTCCATTCTTTGGAATTAGAGGAGAGCAGGCGGTCCAGCGGGAGATTGTGAATGCTGTACGTTTTGCTGTACACGTCGTATTGGACATAGCGGTTTTGTACGGAGACGGGAACATTGCCGGCACTGAGAACGAGCAGTTCCTTTTCCGTTGTCGCGTCCCATACGCCATAGGAGCTGAGGATGCTCTGCAGATCGACATCCAGGGCGAGGACAAGGTTACCTTCGGAATGAGCGATGGCCGTTGCAAGCGTGACGGTGTAGTCCGAAACCTCGGACACATAGGGCTCCGATATGAATATGCCGGGCGTTTGGTTGGCCGCGTGAAACAATTCGCCGGCGCGGGAATGTCCCCGAATGCTCCACAAAAAGGAGGAGGACCCGACAATTTCGTGATCGGGTTTGATGATATACAGATTTCGCACATCAGGCGACCAATACAGCTTGTAGCTCTCCAGCAGCGCCTGTATATCCTCCTCGCGGTCCGACAGCAGCCTGGCATCTCTGGACAGCACAAGCAGGTTGCCATGAATATTTTTGGCAAACTGATTAAGCAGCGCTTCCGTGCGGCCGAGCAATTGGGACGTATATTTCGTTTGCTGTTCGGAGAACTGGTCGATAATAATCCGTTGCGATATATATCCAAGCAGAAGCAGCAGCCCGAGCGTCGAAAGGAAGGTCAGGATAAATATTTTTTCCCGCAAACCGTACCGGAACATTCTCTTCATGGGCTTCGTCTCCTTTTAATACAATACTATATGCGAACGCTTGCTTTTTTTCGAAATCTTGTGATCTTGTTTTGAATCTTTTGGTATGATGATGGAACGAGGAGGTTGTACCGTTATGGACAGACTCAAACAAGCGCTGGCCGTTGCGCTGCTCCTTGCGTGCACAGGCTGCATGGGAATATCCGAGCCCTCCCGGACGCTTGTCCCGCTTGAGGTGGAAAGATGGTATCCTTCGGATGTGGTGTTTCCGAAGCCGGATCAGGACCCGGTGCTTCAGGCGATCCGCTCGGAGCTGAGGATTGACCTCAGGCTTACGTTTTCGACCGGCCGTTCCAACGATTGGAGGTCGAAGATGGGATCTCGCATCGCTGCAGGCGATTATCCGGATCTGGTTTATTTTTTCAATATGATGGATTACCGCAGCGCGCGCACCGAGGGCTGGCTGGCACCGCTTAATAATATTGTAAATGAAAGGAACTATCCTGCAAATCTTGATTATTTGACCCGCTCCCTGCTGCAGAATATTGCGGACGAAAACGGCGTCTATTACGGCATTCCGAATCGGCCCCCCCTTCTGTTGGAAGGCATGTTTATCCGTAAGGATTGGCTGGATAAGCTTGGTTTGCCCGTTCCCCGTACGACGGAGCAGTTTGCCGAAACGGCGATCGCTTTTGCTGTCAGCGATCCCGACGGCAACGGCAAACGTGATACATACGGTTTTACATCGGGGGGCGGAGGATGTATGAGCTGCCAGGATTTCTGGGAGCTGACGTCGGCTTTCATAGGGGCACCCGGCATGGACGAAAATTTGGCTCCCGACGGTTCCGTTCGGGGCGGCTGGACCAGCCCGGAATATCGCTCTTACCTCGTCTATATGCGCGGGCTGATGGAGAAGGGGGCGCTCGACCCGGATCTTATCACCAACGATTTGAACCGCAAGGAGCAGAAAATCAAACAAGGACAAGTCGGCATTTTCCACAGCACGGGATATCCGAAGGAGCTGATTGCCGAGTTAAAAAAGAACGATCCGAGTGCGGAAGTCATTTATATGGAGCCGATTGCCGGTCCGGCAGGCAAAGGTACCCACGGACCCAAAATCGTCAACTCCACCGCCATCGGCATCAGCATTAAGGCGGCCCGGGATCCTGTCAAGCTGGCCAAAGTGCTGGAGCTGATCAACTGGATGAACGGCCCCGGCGGGGAGAAGCTTCTCACAGAGGGACACAAACGCGAATCGGCGGATTATTTGAATGTATATAACATAGCGGGCGAAAATCCGATCCGGAGGCCGGACATGCTGCTTAAGCTGTTTCCGGACGCCGGGGAAGCGGCGATTATGCGCAAGATGCTGTTATATACCGGAAACGCCGGAACGCTGTACGGGCTGGGCATTGCTGCGGAGCGTCCGCTCCCGATCGATGATTTGAAAAAATATCGGGAGCAGATGGCGGCGATGTTCATCTATGGCAAGGCCGGACTTGACGATGAGGGATGGGCCGAATATGTGAAAACTCACGATACGACGCATAACGGCCTTGCGGTGCGCGAAGCGATGATGCAGGACTTGCAAAAGCACCGTTCTGACTTAAATCCAAAAAACGAATAAGGTAATTCCAAAAAATCAAAACGTTTAATCCCTGTCCCGCCCCTTATAATGAGTGTCGAGTGGAACCTTCACACCATTAGAAAGGGGTATTTTTATGGTAAAAAGGAATTTCATAAAAATGGCGCTTGCCGCATGCCTATCGTTGATCCTTGTGTTGACCGGATGCAGCACAGAGGAAACGCCGGGAGCAAATCAAAGTCCGGAGCCCGGAACGGCGTCCGATAAGCCGGTCGAAACGGATAAGACGCAGCAGAAGATTACGCTGACAATCCCGTACCCGAAGCCGGATAAGGAAGCCGAACGCAAAGCTGCCGACGACAAGATGAAACGCTTCAAGGAGAAATATCCGAATGTCGAGTTCAAGACCTCGGACTGGTTGTACAGTGAAGGCGGAGCCGCCACGTTAGCGGTGAAGATGGCTGCGAACGAAGCGCCTTCTTACTACAATACGTATGCGACGGAAGCCAAAGTGCTGACGGAGAAAGGTTACGCTGCGGATATTACGGAATTTATGAACAAGTACGAATATGCCGATCAGTTCAACCGTTCGTTGTTTGATATCTTCAAAATCGATGACAAGGTATATGCCGTACCTACCGATGGATATGTAATGAGCATAGGGGTCAACGCCAAGCTGTTCAAAGAAAAGAACGTTCCGCTTCCTCCGCTTGACTGGACCTGGAACGAACTGTTGGAAGCCGCCAAAAAAGTGAACGATCCGGCCAAAGGGATTGCGGGATTTGCGGTTGCCGCCAAAACGAACGCTGCAGGCTGGAATTTCACCAACTTCCTGTATCAGTCGGGAGAGTTTGTCGAAGCCGTGCAAGACGGGAAAGCTACGGCAACGTTTAATTCAGAAGCGGCGGCGACGGCGATGAAGTTTTATAGAAATCTCCGCTGGGATGCGAATGTACTGCCGGGGGATTGGAATTTGGCGAATCCTGATCTATCCGCCCTGTACAAGCAGGGACGGCTGGGCATTATCCTCCATGCCGGTTCTCTGAACACGGCGATCAACGACGGCGGCATGAGTCCGGACGATGTGCGGATCTATCCGCTTCCTTCGATAGAGAAAGGAAAGCCTAATTACGCCATTACCGGCGGAAACTACTTTGTCATCAATCCGAAGATTTCCAAGGAAGAGCAGGAGATGGCTTTCAACTATATCGTGTTCGACTTCTTTCAGGACAGCGGCATCGCAGCCGAGGAGAAGACGGTGCAGGAGCGTCAGGCAAACAATCAAATGCACATCCCGTCAAGCATTATGTACTATGAGCAAAACTCCGAATACGGCCAAAAAGTGCAGGCCATGTATGACAAATATCCCGGCGTTGTATACAAATACGATCCGGCGTTCCTGTCAAGCTTCTCGACAAACGCCATGCCGGAGCCGCCTTTCTACGCCCAGGATTTTTATGCGGAAATGACCAATATCATTCAGGAAGTGTTTACGGACAAAAATGCGGACTACCGCAAGCTTCTAGCGGATGCGCAGCAGAAATTCCAAGCCGATTTTCTTGACAAAATCGAATAACGGCGACTAAGCAGCACATACGAATCCGATCCGGTGCGATTGAAGCCGGATCGGATTCCATCTCAATCGGGAAGCCGGGAGGTTTATTATGGAAGCTAAGGTGAAACAGATTGGGAAACCTCTAACGCCAAGCTTGCACACCGCGCTTCGCAGGTGGAGGCCTTACCTGTGGGGGCTTTTGTTCCTTTTGCCGGAAATTATTATTTTTAGTGTTTTCCAGTGGAAACCGATAGTCATGAGTATATATTACAGCATGACAAATGTGGACGTCATTCATGGAAACAGCTTTGTCGGGTTCGAAAATTACAGGAGGGTATTCGAAGACGATGCAATACTGATAGCGGTCAAAAATACACTGTATTACGTTTTTCTCGGCCTTGTGATCGGATTCTGGGTGCCGAGCGTCGCCGCTTTGGCTCTGTCCGAGCTTCGCTGGTTTCGGGGAACGGCCCGCCTGATTGTATATTTGCCGAACATCGTTCCGGCCGTCGTCCTGTACGGCATGTGGAAATGGCTGTATGATCCGATCGGCCCGGTCAACCAGTTTCTGGGCTGGTTATCCATCGAACCGGTCCGGTGGCTGACGGATAAAATGTGGGCGATGGCCTCCATTGTTTTCATGAGTACATGGCAGCATTTCGGTGCAACGACACTTATTTATCTTGCAGCCATACTCGGCGTGCCGAAGGACCTGTATGAGGCGGCCGAAATCGACGGCGCTAGGGTTTGGCATCGTATTATCTATATCACGCTTCCCTCCATCAAAATGATTTTTCTGTTAATGTTTGTTATGCAGTTCATCAGCACCAGCCAATCGTACGAGGCTCACTTGGCGATGACGGACGGCGGGCCGAACAACGCCACTTTAACCTATATGCTGCATGTGGTGAAAAACGGATTTTATAAATTCGACTTTGGCAAAGCATCGGCTATGGGCGTGCTTATGTTTGTCGTTCTGACCTCACTGTCGGTTGCGCTTTATCGCCTTCAACGAAAGGAGGACCACGCTTGATGGATTCACGTGAAAGGGGTATGATTTCCAACCAGGATTTGCGGAACCCGATTGTGCGCGTCGTATACACGGTTATGGTTGCTGCGCTTGCAGGTTTGACCGTCACGATGATATACCCGTTTCTAACGACGATATTTAATGCTTTTAAGTCAAAACGGGATATTTTTACGTTTCCTCCCAAATTGCTTCCGCAGGAGTGGGTATGGACCAACTTTACGGAAGGCTGGGAATTTATCAGCTTCGGAAAATATTTTTTGAATACGATGTACATTTTTGGCGGTACGATGTTTTTTTCCATTTTATTTATCGGAATGGCTTCCTTCAGTTTGGCACATCTGAGTATCCCGTACCGCAAAGGCTTTACGCTGTTTTTTATGTGCACGCTGCTCATTCCCGGCTCGACCTATATGATTCCTAATTATTTGAATCTGAAAGAGCTTGGGCTCATCAATACCTACTGGGCGCTGTGGCTGCCGGCGGCAGCCAACGCGTTCTGGATTTTGCTGCTCAAAAACTTTTTTGACGAGCTGAACAAGGAACTGTTCGAAGCGGCCCGCATCGACGGCGCTTCCGAGCTGCGCTGTTTCCTGCAGCTGGCCATTCCGCTCTCTATGCCGATTGTATCGACGCTGTTTATTTTCGGTTTTACCTATGTATGGAATGAGTGGTTTTGGACGGGTATTCTTCTATCAGACGCCGATAAGTATCCGATTGCTACGGCTGTTTACAAATATGTGATTTCGGGCGAAAACAATTCGATCGGCGTCAACGTTCAATTCGGCGTGCTGACGATTGTGATGCTTCCTCCGCTGCTTGTGTTTATATTGCTCCAGAAGCAAATCATACGCGGCGTCAATTTATCGGGCGTCAAAGGGTAGGGCGGGCAGTAGTCCTGAAACTGCAGCATTCGGTATTCATTTCTCAGGTTAGCCGATCACATGCGGAATCAACAACGAAACCTTCGGTTTAAGCACTATAATCCGGAAAATTTATCTTCTACTATGATCTTGTGCACTCAAATAATCGGATGAGGTGAAAAGGAAACATGTTCTTTAAGCATTCCAGGACGATCCGAGTGAGTTTCGGCAAGCTGCTGATTCTGACACTGGCATTGACGCTTCCCATCGCAGTGAGTTCTCCGCCTCCGGCAGCCCATGCAGCGGCCGACACTTTCGATAAACGGGCCGAACAGCTGCTGGAAGTCTTCGCGTCCGCCACGCCGACCAACTTTAACAACCATTGGTTCTTTTACGCGCAAGCCCGCTTTGCCACAAACACGGACGTCAGCACCGCGCTCACCTGGGTGAACTCGCTGAATAACGGAAGCCATCCCGGAGCGATGTTCTACTATTTGAATGATATCGAAACGTATTTGAAATTCGGGCACCTGTATTCCAGCGCCTTGCAGGAGAAAGTAAAAACCGATCTGACCACTAACGCCAAGATAACCTATTACACGTCCAACGGATCCACCGAGAACCACAAGCTGATGTACAAGACGGCTGGATACCTGGTAGCGCAGACGTGGCCGGACTGGTCGAACGCGGGAATTGAATTAGCCGGAAACAAGGCGGAGCTGGAAGCGATCATGAACCAGTATGTGCACAAAGGGCTCGCCGAGTACGACTCTCCCACTTATAACGCTATGACCGTTAACTGCCTGATGCTGTTGGCCGAATTTGTTCAGGATTCGGAGCTGAAGATGAAAGCGAAAATGACACTGGAATGGATGCTGGCCAATATCGGAGCGGAGTGGACGAACGGCTATTACGTCTCTTCAACGCTGCGCGTCTATCCCGTCAGCGTAACGCCTCAGGAAGGAGCCGCTTCGACGATTCAGAACTGGCTTCTCTGGGGAGGTAGAACGCCAAGCTATCCGGCATCCTTGAGCGATCACGCGACGGAAGCTCATTACTCCGTATCGAATGCAACGAGCACGTACCGGATGCCTGCCATTCTGGAGCGGATCGGCCAGGACAGAAGCGTGCCTTACGTCCATAAAGAAAACGGAAACTGGAATACGCGCACGAGCAAATACAGCTATATCACGGACAAATTCGGGCTTGCCAGCCAAGTCGAGCTGAACAATCTCGGTTGGGCGGATCAGGCAAGGCGCTGGCTCGCCCGTTGGGATTCCGAGGAGCCCGGCAGCACCTTCTTCATGACGCATCCAAGGCTGGCCGGCGATTACAAAGGCGCCACGTTCTACGAGCAGGTCATGCAGCATAACGGAGCGTTGATCGGCGTCTACAAAATCCCGACCAGCGGCACCATCAACGGGACGGATCCGATTCTGCAGTATATCGAAGGCCCGATCTCCACGGAAGCCGCGAAGCTAATCGCCGAAGATTCCGGGTGGGTATTCATCCACGGCGGCAGTACGCTGCTCGCGGTCAAACCGGTCAAAGGCTATACATGGGCCCCCGACCGCACAATCAACTCTCAGCTGTTTAAGACGCTGAGAAGCGCGTACAACAAAAACGGCGTCGTCCTGGAGGTCGTCTCCGCAAGCGATTACGGTCTCGCCGAGGAGGATGCGCTGCCTGAAGAAGACCGTTTGGCACTTGAGCTGAGCCGCTTCAAGGACGACATACTGGCAAATACCGTCATCGACGCTTCGCACCTGGACGAAACGAATCCACGGCTGATCTATACGGCGTTATCGGGCGATCAGATGGACATTACTTATCAGTATCCCGGACCCTACAACAATAACCGCAAGCTGAACGGTCAGGCGGTCGCTTACGGCAGCTGGCCTCTCATGGATAATCCGTATATGCACCAAGACTATAACGGTGATTTACTTACTATAGATCATGGAGGAGAAAGTTACGTTTATGATTTCGGCAGCTGGACCGTGACCTACGATGCGCCGGATACCGAGGCCCCCTCGGCGCCGGCGGAACTAACGTCTCAGGCGCAGACGGATACGACGGCGGAGCTTTCTTGGGCGGCGTCGACGGACAATATCAGCGTGACCGGCTATGATATTTATGAAGGAGCGACGCTGATCGGAACAACCGATGGAGCCCTGAGCTTCACGGCGACGGGACTAACACCGGCGACCGCTTACAGCTTCACGGTTCGGGCGAGGGATGAGGCCGGCAACGTATCGGAGGCCAGCCCGGCGCTTTCCGTTACGACCAACGATCCTCCGGATACTGAGGCCCCCTCGGCGCCGGAGGAACTAACGTCCCTGGAGCATACGGATACGACGGCGGAGCTTTCTTGGACGGCGTCGACGGACAATATCAGCGTGATCGGCTATGATGTCTTTGAAGGAGCGACGCTGATCGGAACAACCGATGGAGCCCTGAGCTTCACGGCGACAGGACTAACACCGGCTACCGCTTACAGCTTCACGGTTCGGGCGAGGGATGAGGCCGGCAACGTATCAGAGGCTAGCCCGGCGCTTTCCGTTACGACCAAGGCGACCGATCTGCAGTCTCCGACCGCCCCGACAATACCTAAAGCCGACAACCGGACGGCTGAAACGGTGGACCTGACTTGGGCTCCGGCATCGGATAACGTCGGCGTCGTCAGGTATGAAATCTATGAAGGAACCGTTCTGATCGGTTTCACATCTGGTGAATTATCCTTCCAAGTATCCGGGCTCTTACCGGATGCGGAATACCGTTTCACGGTTAAGGCGGTCGACGATGCCGGCAATGTCTCGGAAGCCAGCAAAGAATGCAAGGTCAAGAGTTATAAGGATAAGAAAGACAATTCATAAAGTATTAGAGAATAAGATGATGCCATACGAGCAGCTGGCGTCATCTTTTTTGCGTTCGGAATGGAATATTTTTCTGTCATTTAAAACAAATAGGGCCTTGAATTCATGTTTTATTTACAATATCGTGCTAACATTTCCTTAATGAGGAAACTAAAGAGGATACGAATGTTAGTTATTTTGGTGATTATTTTTATATTTATCATGATTGCGTGGGGGGTAATTTCCAGAGCGGATCAGGAGACCGCCCATAAGCGCCTGAAACGAGGTAAGAACGACGGTTCTCCGGTCCTATATGGAGATTCCGGAGACTTCGACGGCGGCTGCGACGGTGGAGGAGGCGGAGGAGATTAACCCCCAATGTAAAAGGGCGAGGTTTAATGGGGCGATTGACGGGTCTCCGGGACGGTGCTATGGTGAAATTATCCTGCCCTCGAGCAGGAGATGCAAGCCGCCGACAGAGGACGGTAATCGGAGGAGGCAGAGAAAAAATGAGTTTGATCACCGAGTGGGTTCGCTATGGAGCGGACGGTGAATATCGCGGCTATGCGGCTAGACCGGCACATGCCGGGGAGCCGCTTCCTGCCGTCATTGTGCTGCAGGAAATTTGGGGGGTGGACGAGCATATTCGCGATGTGACCGAACGGTTCGCCCGGGCGGGCTACGTCGCATTCGCGCCCGATCTGTTCGCCGAGAACGGCGAACCGGCTGGGGCGCTTTCCGAGGAACGGATCGGGGACGCGAAGAGGTTTCTGAACACGATTCCACCGGCCGCATGGCGGGATGGCGAGAAGCGGAAGGAGGCGCTCTCCGCGCTGCCCGCGGATCGGGGAAGCACGATCGAGGAGACGCTCGGGCAGTTGTTTGACCTGGGCGGGCGCTTTCCGGATTTCATTCACCGGATTACGACCGCATCGGCTTGGTTGCGCGGTTCCTTCGCACCTTCCCGTGGCCGCGGCGTAGCATCTGTCGGCTTCTGCTTGGGAGGCGCCTTGTCCGCCGCATTGGCTGCGAAGGACGCCGGGCTGAGCGGAGCCGTTATTTTTTACGGCAACCCGCCGGCAGGCGAACTCCTTTCGGACATCGGCTGTCCGCTGCTCGGGCTGTACGGGGAGCTGGACAAGCGGATCACAGACGCCGTTCCCGCATTCGCGGCGGCGCTCGAAGCGGCCGGAAAATCATTCGAGCATCGCATATACCGCGGTGCGCAGCATGCGTTCTTTAACGACACGCGTCCTTCGTTTCATCCTGACGCAGCCCGCGACGCGTTTACGCGGACGCTCGAATTCCTGCAGCGAACACTGGCCGGAGAGGCGCCGCTCATGTAAGTCCGCCGCCCGACCGGCCTGCCCTGGAAGCTGACTGGCCTTAACGGTGGGGGAGCAGTGGTACGACTTATTTTCGAGATATCCAAAAAAGGCTTCGTCCCTTAGTCACGGGATGAAGCCTTTTTCCTTTGTTCGGCAGGCTGTAAAAAAACATCAAGTTAATGACGGACTAAGGATGAGCGGAAATAAAAAAGAACCTGAGATGCTTTATCAGGTTCTAGTATATTGCATATAAAAAGACACGATGATATAATCAGATCACAACGCTTACTTAGCATGAAGACATAATTAGTTCATCTTACAGTTTAATTGTACCATGCCGGAAAACTCTTGTCAAATGTTTTTTCTCAATATAATGGTTAGGGGAGATTTTGAATGAGTTGTTTGGTTCTCGGTTTTAAGGAAATAGAAAAAACGCAGCTTGGGCTGGTTGGCGGAAAAGGGTTGAATTTAGGGGAGTTATCAAAGATTGAAGGAATCGAAGTACCGGAAGGATTTTGTATTACAACCGTGGGATTTCAAAAAGCCTTTGAACAAAACGAAACGTATCGGGCTTTGCTTGATCAGCTAACAATGCTAAAAGTAAAAGATCGAGATCAGATTGGTGAACTCAGCAGAAAGATTCGAGAAATCATTATGGAAGTAGAAATTCCTTCCGATGTTGTGAAAGCAGTTGCTCACTATCTCTCCCAGTTTGGTAATGAACATGCATATGCCGTGCGATCCAGCGCGACTGCTGAAGATTTACCGCATGCTTCTTTTGCCGGTCAGCAAGATACCTATTTAAATATTATCGGCAAAGAGGCGATCTTGCAGCATATCAGCAAATGCTGGGCATCCCTATTCACGGATCGCGCGGTAATTTACCGTATGCAAAATGATTTTGACCATAAGCAGGTTTATATATCCGTTATCGTTCAAAGAATGGTTTTCCCGCAGGCTTCAGGCATTTTATTTACCGCCGATCCGATCTCCTCCAACAGAAAGCTGTTATCTATCGATGCCAGTTTCGGACTAGGAGAAGCATTGGTATCCGGATTGGTATCTGCCGATAGCTATAAAGTGCAGGAAGGGGAAATCGTCGAAAAGAGGATTGCAGCAAAAAAATTAGCTGTTTATGGAAAGGAAGACGGCGGAACAGAGACAAAGCAGGTCGATCTTGATCAGCAGATGTCTCAAACACTCACTGAGCAACAAATTTTACAGCTGGCGCACATCGGTAGACAAATTGAAGCTTATTTTGGATGCCCGCAAGATATCGAATGGTGTTTGGTTGACGATACATTTTATATTGTCCAGAGCCGGCCAATCACTACTTTATACCCGATCCCTGAAGCGAATGATCAAGAAAATCACGTTTATCTGTCTGTTGGCCATCAACAAATGATGACAGATCCCATAAAACCATTGGGATTGTCATTTTACCTGTTAATTACTCCTGCTCCTATGCGTAAAGCCGGCGGGAGGTTGTTTGTTGATATTGCACCTAGACTGGCTACACCTGCCGGCCGGGAAACCTTATTAAATACCCTGGCATCCGATCCGCTCATCACAGGCGCACTCATGACCATAATAGAGCGAGATTTTATAAAATTGTTACCAAATGATCAAACAGCGCCGATTCCGGGCAGAAGTAATACAGATATGCCGGCACAATTCGAGAACGATCCGACAATCGTTTCCGATTTGATTAAGCGTAGTCAAACTTCGATAGAAGAGTTAAAACAAAACATCCAATCGAAATCGGGAGCGGATTTGTTTGATTTTATTTTGGAAGATATCCAGCAATTAAAAACAATCTTATTTGACCCGCAAAGTACGGCTGTGTTTATGGCTGCTATGAATGCTACATCATGGATCAATGAAAACATGAACGAGTGGCTAGGCGAAAAAAACGCAGCAGATACGCTTTCTCAATCTGTACCTAACAATATTACTTCAGAAATGGGTCTGGCACTATTGGATGTCGCGGATGTGATTCGCCCTTATCCGGAAGTGATTGATTATTTGCAGCATACAAACAAAGATAACTTTCTGGATGAATTGGTTAAGTTTGATGGAGGAAGGGAAACCCGAGGCGCTATCTGCGATTTTCTCAGCAAATACGGAATGCGATGTACCGGAGAAATCGATATTACGAAAACTCGTTGGAGTGAAAAACCAATTACCCTAGTCCCCATGATTCTTGGTAACATCAAAAACTTTGAGCCTAAAGCCGGCAAACGGAAATTTGAGCAAGGGCGCCAGGAAGCTATGGAAAAAGAACAAGTGTTAATTGATCGATTGAAGCAATTACCGGATGGTGAACAAAAAGCCAAAGAAACAAAACGAATGATCGACCTCATCCGGAATTTCATCGGTTACCGGGAATATCCCAAATACGGCATGGTTAATCGCTACTTCGTTTATAAGCAAGCTTTACTGAAAGAAGCCGAACAACTCGTACAAACGGGCGTTATTCTTGATAAAGAAGATATATACTATCTCTCTTTTGAAGAGCTTCACGAAGTCGTTCGTACAAATAAACTCGATTACCGGATCATCAGCAAACGAAAAGACGAGTACAAAGGATATGAAAAGCTTACCCCGCCACGCGTTATCACGTCTGATGGGGAAATCATTACCGGTAAGTACAATCGGGGAGGCCTCCCAGACGCAGCAATTGCAGGTCTTGCCGTTTCTTCCGGAGTTATAGAAGGAAGAGCGCGTGTCATTTTGAACATGGAAAATGCCTATCTGGAAGATGGAGATATATTAGTCACCTCCTTTACCGACCCTGGATGGACACCATTATTTGTATCCATAAAAGGGCTAGTCACCGAAGTTGGCGGGCTGATGACGCATGGTGCAGTTATCGCACGTGAATATGGCTTGCCGGCGGTTGTCGGGGTGGAGAATGCTACCAAGCTGATAAAAGATGGGCAGCAAATTCGCGTGAATGGAACAGAAGGGTATATCGAAATATTGTAATAGCTGAAAACACCCACCAAATCAAAATCGATTTGGTGGGTTGTACTTTAACGGAGAATCACAAATTTAAATTACAAATGAATCATGATGATTGTGAACCGAAGCACGAAGCAAGCGATCAGACAGCTCATCAAGGAGCTGCAACGTTGCAAAGGGACGGTTCTGGTCGGAGTCTAGGCTCAGGACGGCACAAAAGTGTTGATTAAATTGTAGTTTGGAAGGAATTAGCAAATGTTGCTAGAATATATATGAAGATGATCAGGTTAAATTTGAACACATAAGGAGATAAAACGATGGTGAAAAACAAATTACTAAGAATGGACAATATTAGTATCGTTGTAGAATCCCTTGATGACGCTATCTCTTTTTTCGAGGAGATTGGCTTGAAGCTCGAAGGGCGAGCTACTGTCGAAGGGGAATGGGCTGGTCGCGTAACCGGACTGGGTTCACAGTGTGTAGAGATTGCTATGTTGGTTACTCCAGATGGCCACAGCCGACTTGAACTTTCGAGATTTCTTACACCACCAATTATATCAGATCATCGAACGGCTCCAGTAAATGCCCTCGGTTACCTACGCGTCATGTTCACCGTTGAAGACATTGACGAAATGGTATCCAGACTCACCACTAAGTGTGGTGCTCAGCTCGTTGGCGAAGTGGTTCAGTATAAGGACTCGTATCGGCTCTGCTACATTCGTGGAAATGAAGGACTTCTAATCGGTTTGGCGGAACAACTCGGTAATAAATAAGTGACGTGTAAAAGAAGACTTAACTGGAATATCCATTACTAGAAACCGGCAGCAGATCATAAATTCGCTGCCGGTTTTATTAAGCGTTAAGTTATCCTTTAGAAGACTAATTGCATAAATGAAGTTCAATTATTCAATTATGATAATGTTATAAATCAAATTAACTTATTTTTTAAAGGGGAGAAAAGAAATAGAGGATTGATAATGATATATAATGTGACACGTTATAAGCAAAACCTTGGTGCATAAGGGATTAACCCGATCATAGGACATATGTACAAAATACGAGTTTTGTGAAGAAGTAGTATAGTAAACAATAATAACCTGACTCGCCGATCGATTTTTCACTTATTTTAAAAAGAACCAAATTCATTTCCTTCCGGATCAGAATTTGGTTCTTTTCATTATTTACACTTCAATTCATAAACATCAATTACTCTTCAAATTCCACGTTATGATAAACCTGCTGAACATCTTCAAGATCTTCAAGCGCGTCGATCAGCTTCTCAAACTGCGCTATGGATTCTTCTGGAAGCGTCACGTAGTTTTGCGCCAGCATCGTCAGCTCGGCTACCGTAAATTCGGTGATGCCGACTTGTTTGAATGCTTCCTGCACAGCATGGAATTGATCCGGCTCCGCATACACCATAACGGTTTCGTCTTCTTCAAGCACGTCTTTGACGTCCACGTCGGCCTCCAGCAAAATTTCGATAACTTCGTCAACCGTTTTGCCGCTGACGCCGATAACGGCCGTTGAATCGAACATGTATGCGACCGAGCCGCTGACGCCCATGTTGCCGCCGTTTTTGTTGAATACCGAACGGACGGCTGGAGCCGTACGATTCACGTTATTTGTAAGAGCATCGACAATGACCATGGAGCCGTTCGGGCCAAAGCCTTCGTAGCGGAGCTCCTCGTATATTTCATCGGCGCTGCCTTTTGCTTTGTCCAGCGCGCGGTCGATGATCGCTTTCGGAACGTTATAGGTTTTAGCGCGTTCCAGTACGACCTTCAGAGCGCGGTTCGATTCAGGATCCGGCTCGCCCTTCTTGGCTGCCACGTAAATTTCAACGCCGAATTTGGCATAAATCCGGCTCGTATTGGCATCCTTCGATGCCTTCTTTTCTTTAATGTTATTCCACTTGCGACCCATGCTGTTCCCACTTTCCTATTTTTTTCTTCCCCCCATTATAACTTATTTTTGACCATTTGGACTAGCCGTCCACCTGCAATCGTCTAATCTCCCGACATGTTATAGCTGTAACCGCACCGTAACCGGATAATGATCGGACGGATAACGGCCGTTGTACATCGTCCTGTCTACGTGCACCGCTTCCATGCGAACATTTGGGGAAGTGAAAATATAATCGATCGGCTCTCCCTCATTGCCGCCCAAAAATCCATGGTACGTACAGCCGATGTCCGTTTCCGTTGAAACCGAATAGGCATCCACAAGTCCAGACTGCTTAAGAATGCCGTTCACCTCGCTCGCCGGCCCGTCATTAAAATCTCCCGTAAGCACTACCGGCAGTCCGCCTCCCATGCTTGTCATCCGTCCTGCAACCAGCCGGATCCCCTTCGTTCTTGCTTCCCCGCTAATATGATCGAGATGAGTGTTGAATACGTAAAATTCCTTTCCGCCCTGCTCCTGCAGCTTCACCCAGGTGCAAATTCGCGGACAATTGGAGCTCCAACTTTTATATCCTAGCTTCTCGGGCTTTTCAGATAGCCCGAAGGTGCCAAACTCTAAACCGGCCAACAGGCTCCGGCGATAAAAGATTGCGCAATGCTCGCCTTCGCGGCCGCCTTCCCGCCCCTCTCCCAGCCATTCGAATTCGGGTAATAAGCTTTCCAATTTTCGGAGCATTTCAAAGGTGCCTTCCTGTGTGCAAACGATCGCGGCGCCCGAGGCTACTATCGCCTGAGCCGCTTCCGCCGCGCGATACGGCCAAGCATTCGGTCCGTCCTGCAGCACATCTACCCGCAAATTGAAGCTCATAATGGCCAGTTCCACGAAATCCCCGCCTTTGTTTTAGTTACGAAATACCCACAGCGTCCACAAGCCGGGTCAGAATTTGCGCTTGCTCGTTTGTCATTTTTTTGCCGGCGTATGCCTGTACCTGCTGCTTGAACACTTTGACCAGACTCTCTTTCACCTGAAGGTTTCCGTTTTCCTCTGCTTTTTGGGCAAGCAGCAGGTTACTGCACAGCGCCTTACCGATCCCGGGATGCTCTTCAGTAAATTCGCTTGCAAGCGCACACATCCCTTCATACGTGACCCGAATTTCGTATTCCATTTCTGACGTAACCGAATTGCCTGCAATATCCGAAGCCGTTACTGAAATGGTATGGGCTCCCGGCTCCAGGCTATAGGCCGGCCCGCTGACCAACGGCTTCGCACAGGTGTCTCCGGTCAGGCCGGAGAGGCTATCGGAAGCGTTGCACCCGATAAGCACGTCCTGCTCGACCGAGTAGACCGTCTCACCCGTAAACTGAACGACCGGAACGGTTTTATCGAGACGAATCTGGATCTCCTTGCTCGTCTCCTTGATTCCGTATGCGCTGACGCCAGCGTACTTCACGCTTGTGACTCCTTCCCTGGCGACAGGTATTTGGACCGACTTTCCTTTCGCCGAGGTTTCCTCGATGGTCACGGCGCCTTCCGCGGCATACGTGATCGAAGCGGCGGTTTCCGATGTAATCGTCAGAACGGCGTCCTGATTAATCCAGCCGTCCACATTCGGTGCTGGGCTTAAGGATGCGCTGGAAACCGGCGGCCGCATGTCCTTCATGCTGACGTAGAAGTCGTCGTAATAAGCAGAAGACATATTGTACCGGCTCGTCACTGCAATAAGCCTCGCGTATGCGGCCCCTGCCGGCGCTTTTCCTTTTAGTGAAACTTTCTGCCACTGGGCAAGCCTGGACTCATCCAGATGGATTTCCAAGGTCGAAATCGTTGCGTTTTTATCATCAAAAAACCGGAACATGAAGCCCGGCTGGCCGGATTCAATATACACGTTAACGCCCGCTTCATAATCTTCGCCCGGTTTAATTGGCAGCTTATCGCTTTGCAAGGCAACGGAAGCGGTTCTCAGCTTATCCGTCATTTTCAGGCTCCTGCTTCCCGATAAGCTGCGGCTGTCGCTTACCTCATAATAATAGTCGATTCCGGTTGCAAACAAGGAAGTCCAGCCAGGCACCGCGCTGCCTGTCGAGGGATCCTCAAAGCCGGAATTTGCTACCGGTACCGGAATGCCCGGCGGTTCCTCGACGATTTCCCCGTCCACCTCCATGCGATACAGAATTGTATTCGTAGCTTGATCCGTAAAATAAAGCTGGCCGTCCATCCCCAGATCGAAGCGAGACGTATCGGCGAGCGTGCGGAAATCCAGCGTTTCCGGATCGATCACGGTTAATTTGTTATTGAATAAGACGTACAGCAGACCGTCCTCGGACCACCGCAGCGGATGATGCGCCCACTGGCTGAAATTCAGCTTCGGATAAATCTTTTTGCTCTTAACAATCTCATACGTATCCGGATCGATAGCAAAAATAAATTCGTATGAAGCCCCCCAAACGAGTCCGTCAGGTCCGATCGACAAATCGCCTATATAAATCGGCTTTTCCAGCCCAGGGATTCGAAGCGGAAACTCAGCTATTTTCTTCTCGGTTTCGGTATCCCAAACGAAAATTTTCGCTTCCTCCTCCGTCGGTTCGGAGCCAAGTCCGCCGCGAATCGTGGTGGAGCCAAACAGCTTGCCGTCCAGTAACGCTGTGCTTAGCACGCTTTGGTTGTCGACAACGTTACGATGAACGTCTAAGCTTCCGGTGGCCAGATCGTAAACTGTCAACGATCCGCCTAACGTGCCGTAACCGGAAATGGTGGAAATATACAGCTTGCCACGTCCTCCGGTCATGTTGACCAGTCTCTCCTGGTCGTTACCGAGTACGGCAAGCCGCTTTGGATTGTCAGATCCCGGTTCAGCTGCCAAGTCATACTCGTATAAGCCGCCTTCCGGGTATACGCCCAAATAAACTTTGGTACCGACCGTATATACGCTGTCTGCCTGGCCGATGCTGAAAGGCTTTGCCGTATTATTCGTCAGATCCACGAGGGAAGAACGTGCCTGTGAGCCTGTCGTGATGAGCTGCGTAGGACTTACGCTTGCAAGCCGATTTACTACACCCGGCAGTCCCGGAATGACCGGAGGCAGTAAATGTACCTGCTTCGTCTCGATATTCATAATCGTGACCCCGCCGTCGTATCGGACGGTCACCAGCGATTTGCCCGGCAGCTCGGGATGGTTCGGAAATTCGGCCCAATCCGCGCCGCGAAAGCCGCTTGTGTACTCCATGCCGGTCAGCTCCACCTCGTGCGTCGTCAAATCGAAGGTCTTCAGCTTTTTGTCCGACATAAAATACAGCTTGCCATCAAGCGAGTCTGCGGCATGCAGCCCCGTTACATTGTCCAGCACGACATCCAGCCAGGCCTCCGTCCGGGTATCGTAAATGAAGGCTTCCCCTGGGATGCCGCTCCCGTCCGTATAACGGGCCAGCAAATACCGGTCGTCGATCGTGCTCAGGTCATAAACCGTGTCCTCCTTGACCGTGAGCAAAGCGGCGATGTCCGTTTTTTCGCCTGTTTCGACATTGAGCTTCACGATTTGCTTATGTGCGGTACCCGCATAGATATGACCGCCCTGATACGCGATCGAACGAACGTATTCCTGATCCAGCTGCCCGATCATGCGGCCGTAATCTCTCGTCTCCCCGGTAACCGGATCGTAACGGTACACCTTGCCTCCGGGATAAGTGCCGACGTAGACGCGTCCCTGTTCGTCCGTCGTGATGCTGTTTGGAACGGACTGCCCGTCGAATTGGGCCGCTTGGGTCGGCACATGCGTAACCGGCGAGTAACTCCACAGCCGCGCTCCCCCTCCGTCAGCTGCAAGAAATAAAGTGCCGTCCGGCGCCACCGTATGAGCCCAAGAGCTTTCCGACGGAGCGATCGGAATGCTGCGCAGCAGCTTATAATCCTCCAGATCGATGACATTGAGATGGCCCGGTTTTCCCTTGCTAGTCGCATAAAGCACATTCCGGCCGTCTTCTCTGCCAAGCGTACCGTTAAAGACGGCAACCGTATAGTTATTCGGAATGAGAAGCTCCTCGGGCGTGCCGAATGTCTTCTGGGAAAGCCGCCCGGTGTCTGCCGAAGCAGCCGGAGCTCCCAGGCCGGAAAGCAAGAGGATGGCGCAAAGCATAATCGAGAATACACGACATTTTCTAATATTCATGAAACAGCCTCCTTCATTCTCATCTCATTACACTTCATGGCAGGATGGTTTCTTTAGAGGATTCAATTCAATTTTATGTCATGTCTCTTAGTTGTCTTTAAATAAGTGGATCCGTATCATCTGCGAATGGGATCCCCGGGAAATGTCTCATGTGCCGTACCGAAGGAGCGTTCCCATAACATCTTTCGAGGCTTCGTAGCTGCCGTACGCCGCCTCCGCCTGCTCGAACGGCACGATATTCGTGATAAGCGGCCGTATCTCGATCCGCCGTTCGGCAAGCAAACGAACGTACTCTCCGATATTCCTTCCCTCGGTCCATCGCACATGGGCGATCGGATAATCGCGGTTATCCCTTTCGTAGCTGGAATCGTACCGGCCCGGCCCGCCGGCGCGGGAAATGAGCACCTGCGCTTCCTTGGCGAACATCAGCCCGCGGGAAAATGAGGTTGTCATATCGCCGACAATCACGATGTTCCCCCGGTCGCGGATCCAGCCAAGCGACTGGTTGATCAGCTCCTCCCCGGGTCCTCCCGCGCACAGAAGGACGCTGTCCGCGCCATAACCGCCGGTCGCCTCCCGCATATGCTCCTCCATGAGCTCCAGGCTAGCGAACGAGCTGATCTTGCCCGGCCTATTAAGCAGCTCCGCTCGGCCGGCCGACAAATCGAGGCCGATCACGCGGAACGCCGCCGCTGAGGCGATTTGGCCGATCATCTGTCCGAGGATGCCGAGCCCGACGACGACCGCCGATTCGCCGAAACGGAGCTCCGCCGTCCGCAGCGCGTGGATCGCGATTGCTCCCAAGCCAGCGAAAGCGGCCTCCTCCGGCGACACATGATCGGGAACGGGCGCCGTCAAGTTGCACGGAACGGTCAGCATTTCCGCATGCTTGACGTAGGGCGCCCCGTAGCATGCGACGCGCTGGCCGGCCGTTATGCCGGCAACTCCCTCGCCCAGCTGCTCGACGATCCCGACCGCGCTATACCCCAGTATTACCTGCTGATCCGAAGTCCGCCTGAGGAAGGACAGCTCGGTACCCGGGCTGATTGCCGAATATTCGGTGCGGATAAGCACATGCCCTGGCGGCGGCGCCGTTATTTCGATCTCCGTAATGCCGATCTTGCCTTTGTATGCCGACACAGCTTTCATGAACGGTACCTCCTCTTCACTCGATGGCTTTCTTGCGGTATTCGCTCGGCGAAATTCCGCAATATTTTTTAAAGGTGGTCGTAAAGGTAGACGAATTCATATATCCCGTCTTCTCCCCGATTTCCGCTACGTTCAGGTCGGTATGCTTCAAAAATTCCCTGGCATGCGACAGCCTGACTTTATTGAGATATTCGACATAGCCGACGCCAAACGTTTTTTTGAAATAATTCGAAAAATATTTCGGGCTTGTGCCCAGCACCTCAGCCATATGGTCCAAATACAAATTTTCCATGTAATGCAGCTCGATATATTGCGAGATAAAGGCGGGATTCAGCTTGCTTTTCTGCCCGTGGCCGCGTTTCTCAGCCATATAATGAACGGCGTCGGACAGCGCGACCCGAATATCCTCATCATGAAAAGCCATCTCCAGCCGTCTGTAAAACTCCCTTTCCGCCTGACCGAACTCCTTGCTCTCGGCGGAGCCATCTCCTGTCTGCTTCAGCAAATGGATCAATATGCTTTTGGCAATATGAACGAGCTGATGATGATGGACATTCCGTTCCGCGTTTTCCCGGATCATCTCGTTTACGATTTGCAAGCTTTCGTCCGTTTTGCCGCTTAACAGGAAATTGGACAGCTTCTCGATTTTCTCGAATGGAAAATACACGTCCGAAACGTACCGGATGCATTCCGCATCGATGACGTGACCAGCCTGCTTTACGTTCCGGTAGTCCATGGCATGCCTTATCTCCCGGTAGGACGCCTGGATATTGCCTATCTTCGAATCGTACCGCCTGCTTGCGTACGTTCTGAACGTGAATCCGTTAAGCCCGCGTCCCGCCGCCTGCTTGGCGACTGCTTCCAATCCGACCAGCACCGCGTTGCGGTCAGCGGGATTCTTCATGCCGATCATGGCCAAAAACAGCATGTGACCCGAATGGTACGGGACGGTTTGCTCGAACCGCTGAGCAAGCTCTGCCTGCAGCCAAGCCGTCATGTCCTCAACCCTCCAATCCGCGGCTTCATCATCGTCAATCGGAACAAAATGGAATCCGGCCATCATGAAGTGCCGTTCCTGAAAAAAATGCGGGTAATACTTTTGCATCTGCAGCTCATATTCCCGGGAATGAGACAGCTCATCCAGCGACTGGAGAAATACGCCTCTGCGCATTTCATTGTCGACGTAATCCATTTGTTTGAGCAGAGCCTCGTTCTCCGATTGGACTTTTACGATTCCGCTGTAAATTTTCCGGAAATCATTGCCCTTAACCGCGCTCCCCCCAAGCAGCTTGAGAATGTCACGAACCGGCCGATACAAATAAACGCTTAGCAAAGCGGACAGGAGAATGGCGCTTATAATGGCGCTCACCATAATCATGCGGCTGGCATCCGTGACGGAGCCGATATTTTGAAATTGGTAAGGCACCTTATCGATGTAAATAAAGTCGTTATAATCCGATTTATAAAAATTGTATTCGAAGTTTTCCTGCGTAACCGACGCTTCCTGCGACGTGTCGAAGTATACGTCGTTCAGAAGCTCCAACAAGTCCCAGTCCTTCTCGGTGCTCAATATAATGTTACGGCTGGCATCAAGCACGATCAGCGATGCGCCTGGAATAAGAGCTTTGAGATTGACCTGCTTCTGCAGCTTTTCCACATCGAGCAGAATCATGACGTTTTTGTCGGACAGCCGGACCTTATTGCCGTCCATGGCCACCATCAGCCGCCTGCTGCCTTTAGCCGATCCGTCGCCGGCGACCGAATACTGCTCCGCAGGAAACATCGTGAACGTATGCTTGGACCTGGCGAACGTCTTCCAATAATCGGCCGTGTGAAGGCTATGCTTATATTTCTGGCTAAACAGGACGCTCAGATCGCTTGTTCCCTTTGAGGTTATCGCCAGATCGGCTCCGTCGAAAAAAACAATAACTTCCTCTATGAAATCGATGGATGAAACCAGGGAAGACAAGCTGTCCTGAAGCATATACACCTTGGCCATGTCGAGATCCCCATCACCGCGAGGCACGATGTTATCGTAGGGCAAGCCGTGAATAGCGAAAATGAGATTATTGACCGTTGCGAACTGGCTGTCGAAAGACTGGATGATGTTTTTGACCGCCAGCCGGTTATTTTGTGTGACCTTCTCATAGATGCCGGAAATCGAATTTTGATAGACAACGAAGTTGGATACAAACATGATGACGATGACGAGCAGCAGCGAGAAAAAAATTTGCAGCAGCCCGCGATTCGCGATTAACCGATTCATAGGCGTCACCTCACAGGATGTCATCCAACTTATATTCCACGCCCATCCACTTAACCCTTTTCCGAGCCAAGCATAACTCCCTTCGCAAAATATTTTTGAGCAAACGGATAAATAAGGAGCACGGGGATCATAGACAGCACGATCGTTGCGTTTTTCATCGCTTGCGGCGCCAAGGCGGCACGGTCGACAAGCCCTGCGTCGTTCTCCGTGTTGTAAATGAGCATATCTCTTAGCACAACCTGGAGAGGATACATATCCTTGTCGCTTAAGTAGATCAAAGGCAGAAAGAAGCTGTTCCAATGCCCCATGAAATAGAACAGTCCGATGGAGGCCAGAGCCGGCTTGGACAGCGGAATTACGATGTTGAACAAAATCCGGTATTCCGATGCTCCGTCAATCAGCGCCGCCTCGCGGATTTGACCGGACATGTTCTCGTAAAAGCTTTTTAAAATAATGAGCTCCATCGTCCAGATCGCATTCGGCAGTACGAGCGCCCAGACGGAATCAATCAGCCCAAGCTGCTGCACAACCATATACGTCGGAATGATTCCCGCGTTGAAGAACATGGTCATGACGATCGCCAGCATAAAAAACCTTCGGCCGAAAAAGGTACGCTGAGACAATGGATATGCCGCAACAGCGGTAAACAACAGGTTAATGAACGTTCCTAAAGCAGTGTAATAGACCGAATTCAAGTAGGCTCTTGGAATTTTTTCGTTTTTCATCACCTCCGCGTAGGCGTCCAGATTGATTCCTTTCGGAAGCAGCAATACTTTCCCCTGGATGACGGAGGCCGTGTCGCTCAGCGAAACCGCCGTAATATAAACGACCGGGTAAAGCGTAGCGACGGCTGCGCAGATGAGCAGCAGCGTATTCGCGATGCCGAATAAAGATAGTTTGCTCTCCCCTACCATAGGCCGTTTCCTCCGATCCTTTTGCTTAAGAAGTTGGCCGACAGCAGCATTAGCATCGCGACCAGTGCCTCGAACATTCCGACAGCCGCGGCGTAGCTGTAGTTGGATTCCAGCAGGCCCTTGCGGTATACGTAGGTCGAGAACACGTCCGCAACGTCATACGTCATCGGATTGTACAGCAGAAGCACCTTCTCGTACCCGATCCGGATCATCGATCCTGTTTTGAGTATGAACATGACCAGCAGCGTCGGGAGCAGGCCGGGCAGCGTAATGTGCCTCATCATGCCGAACCGGCTTGCGCCGTCGACTCTGGCCGCCTCATAAAGTGTCGGGTTGATACCCGCGATTGCGGCCAAATAAATGATCGCCTCGTACCCCATCGTCCCCCATATTTCGGATATGACGTAGATCGGACGGAACCAGCCCGGATCGACAAGGAAATATTTTTTCTCAAAGCCGAGCACCGCGAGAAGCTGGTTCAGCAGGCCGTTGTTCGGCGACAAAAAATCGATGATCATGCTGCAAATAATGACAACGGATAAAAAGGCGGGTAAATAACTGAAGGTTTGCACCGATTTTTTGAACCAGCCGATTCTGACCTCGTTAAGCAGAATCGCGAGCAAAATCGGAAAGGGAAATCCGAAGATTAGCGTATAGAAACCGAGCAGCAGCGTGTTTTTGAACAGCAGCCAGAAATCCCGGCTTGTGAAAAACTTATCGAAATGCTTTAGTCCGACCCAGTCGCTACCCCACACTCCGGAAAAAACGCTGTAATCCTTAAATGCCAGAATCAGGCCGTATAGAGGGCCGTAGCGGAACAGCAGGTAAAAGAGGATACAAGGTATGAATAGTAGCAGCAGCTGTTTGTCGCGTTTAATATGCTTCCACGCCGCTTCGAGACGGGTGGACAGCGGTTTGCCTCCGCCGGGCTTCACGGCTTCCAAGTTCGATTGCCGCACGATGTCATCCCTCCCTGGGACGCCCGGCATAGCAGCCGGACGCCCGCTCTAGCCAATAAACCGGAATTGCCGCCGGTTATTTGGACTCATCGAATCGTTTTTGCGCATCGTTATATACTTTGATCACCTGCTCCGAGCCGTTTTTCGGGGCATTGCGCAGCCAGTCCTGCCACTGCTGCTCGCCGTAGCTTTTATCCAAAATGTATTTCGCGTTAAATTCCTCCGCTGCCTTTTGCAGAGACGTTTGAAGCTCGGCCAGCACCGAAATCTCTTCATCCGTAAAGTTCAGGATCGGATCTCTAGCCTCGCGTTTATCGCCTTTTAAAATTTTATCCTGCGCTTCCTGTTCTTTTTCGGAAAATTTGTAGTACACGCTTCGTCTGTCCGGCCTTAAGTACGCGCCTTCCAGCCACATGCTGTACCGGTCCTCCAGCACCCCGATATCGACGAGCGGCAGTTCGGCCAGCTCCGGATAGACCGGGAATCCGTCGTCGCCCCACTCGAAGTTCACGCCTTCCACGCCGACCGTCATCAGCTCACTCCCGGACGGGCTCGTTAAGTAATCCAGCAGCTTTAACGATATTTCCGTATTTTTATTGTTGGCGACCGCAATGCTGAAATCCGATACTTCCGGCAGGCTTCTTACGTTGCCCGTCGGACCGACCGGGTTCGCATACCTGAGATCGTATTCCGGGTTCTGATCCTTGATCTGGTTGTAAAATAAGTCCAATCTGCCGATCCAGTCCCATGTTACGAACGCTTTGCCGGATGTCATTTTTGTCGTCCAGGAATCCTGCGTATCGGTTAAAAACTCGGGGTCGATCAGCCCTTCGTTATACAGCCTTTTCATAAAATCGAGCATTTCCTTATGCTCCGGCTGCACGCTGGCAAACTTCCAGGCACCGTCCTTCTCGTCGTAGTACGCGGGATAATTGTCGGCATTGCCGAGTCCCCAGCCGAACGACCAGTCCTTAAAAATGTTGGCCAATCCTTTGGAGGCATACGGATAGGAATCCGGATAGGCTTCCTTCAGCTTCTTGAGCGCCTCGTAAAATTGCTCCGTATTCGTCCATTCCTCGATGCCGAGCTTGTCGAAGATGTCCTTCCGGTACAAAAAGCCGTGATTAACGTCCCTGTTCAGATTAAAGATCGGCCAGGTGTACAGGTTGCCGTTCTGATCCCCGAATGATTTGATGACCCAAGCGTTTTCTTCCACGTATAGCTTCTTAAAATTGGGCAGCATGTCCGCATAATCGGTTATCGCAGCGACGCCCTTCTGCTGGCCGATCTTTTTCAATTCCGCGGGCTTCAGTCCGATGAAAATATCCGGCAGCTTGCCTGAGGCTACGACGACCTTCAGTTTGTCTTGATACGTTTGCGGGGAATAGGACTGGAATTCCACCTTTATGCCCGTGCGCTTCAGCAGCTCATTGACGACCAGCTTGTTGTCGTTCAGGTCGGCAACGTTACTTGGCAGCATATAGGTGATGGTAACGGGCTCGTCGACGATCGGCAGCTGCAGCCCCCCGGTGTCGCCGTACTGCTGGCTGCCGGCGTCCGGCGATTGACTTGGTGCAGCTGCCGGAGGATCTGAAGCGCTGACTCCGCTACCGGTCTCGCTGCCGTTCCCGCTGCAGGCGGACAGGATAACGATCAGCATGGATAGGATCAGCGTCATACTCAAAATCTTTTTTGACATGGTACAGCCTCCCTTTTCTCCTATAAGATTGGTCCATCAAGACGGCTCGTTTACATGCTTGCCGCGTCTTACATTTTTAAGTTTAAAAACGCTTTCGCCATTCGTAAACCAAACGATTTCTCGGCCCCTTCGTTTTTTCCGCGCATTGTCCTTCCGATCGTAAAAAACGTTGATAAATCAAGCTTTGAGGCCATGTGGAAAATGATAAAGCGGTAGAAATATAAAAAATTCCGAATCCCGAAAACCTTCAAATTGATGGATTAAAGCTCGATCTCGCCCTTCATCCGGCTTTCATCCGCCGCTTCGAGAAAGCGGATAATTTCGATCGTTTCGTTCAAATCAAGAGCCGGCTTTCGAGTGCCAAACCATCCGATTACGTTCTCCAGCAAACTGGAGTAAAAGGGCTTCGGCGACGATTCGGTATCGACATGCACCGATTCCGTTTTTCGATGGATAAGTGCCCCAAAGCGGTATGAGCCCGAACGGCTAAGTCTAATCGTACCGATTCGCCCGTCATGCCAACGGCCTTTGATCCATTCCATAGTTTCGCTCGATTCAACCGTTACCGAAAGGCAGCCTGGTCCCATTATCGCATATAGCAGCTCGGCCGAGTGAATGCCGTACCAGAAATAGTAGCCTTGCGTCGGTTCAACCGAAATCGGTCCGTATACGTGTGCTCCGGCAATATCGCTTTGCGTTCCTTTCGCGAGCTCCTCAGTCAAGCTCTGGGCATAGCGCAGTGAAGAGCAGCTCATAAGGGGAATACCGCAAGCCTCTGCCATGCGCTTCATCTCCATGGCATCCGCAGAGCTTAACGCGAACGGTTTATCGATGAAGACAGGCTTTCCATAGGCTGCGATCCGCTCAAACAGCTCTTTATGCTTGCGTCCGTCGGCTGCGAGCAGCAATATGGCATCGCTTGCTTCGGCGACTTCTGCGGGCGTGCTCGCGATCCGGACACCGAAGCTTCGCACCAATTCCCCGGTAAAGCCTGCTACCCTTTGACGGCTTAACGGGAAATCCGGGGAACCGCCCGGGTATACGATAGTTACATGTCCCCCATTGACATGATACGGCTGCATGGAATCGTTTAACAGCTTCGTAAATGCGACGGCGTGTGAAGAATCCGCTCCTATGATCCCAAGGTTCAACGGCTTCATCGTTGGCCGCCTTCGGGAGGTACATCCGCATTCTGATGTCCGTTCTCGTGTGAAAACAGCTCCTTTGCCAGCTTGCGTCCGGTCGGTGTCCCGGCCAATCCGCCCTTCGCCGTTTCCCGGTAAATGTCCGGCATGGCGCGTCCCGTCTCATGCATCACTTCGATAACCTCATCAGTTGGGATAACGCTCCTAACGCCCGCTAACGCCATATCCGCAGCTGCCAGCGCCGTTACCGCACCGAACCCGTTGCGGACAATGCAGGGAATTTCCACCAACCCGCCTACGGGATCGCATATTAAGCCAAGCGAATTTTTCAGGGCGAGCCCCACCGCGTGAACGGCTTGCTCAGGCGTGCCGCCGAGCAGCTCCGTCATCGCTCCCGCCGCCATTGCGACCGCAGATCCGATTTCGGCTTGGCAGCCGCCTTCCGCTCCGGAGATAAAAGAGTTGTTCGCAATTACATAGCCGATAGCCCCCGCGCAAAACAATCCCATCACCAGCCGATCATCAGCCCAACAGTAACGCTGCTGAGCGCTGACGAATACGCCGGGAATGATGCCGCAAGAGCCGGCCGTTGGCGTCGCCACGATTTTGCCCATCGACGCGTTGACTTCCGACACCGACAAGGCATAGGTCAGGGCTCGGGATGCATCGTTCCCCAATAACGTGCCGTCCGGCCGGTCCATATATTGGCGGACACGCGCCGCATCGCCGCCGGTCAGTCCGCTTCTCGAAGGTTGGGGATGCTCCAGACCTCTGCGCACGGCTTCCTTCATCACCGTGTAATAATCCGTCATTTGCGTGACAATCGTCGTTTTGCTTTCTCCCGTCTCGAAAGCTTGCTCGTTCAGCATAAATTGTCCGATCGTGACCTGTTCTTCCCTGCATCGCTCGGCAAGCTGCCGCAGCGTCGAAAATCTCATCCGCCCACCCCATTACGAAAGATTCATGCTGGCCACGCGCCTGACCCCTTCAATTGCCCGGATCCGATCCGGCAGCTTGCCGGAGAGACGTTCATCGGTTTGAATAACGGTGAGCGCATCGCCGGCCCGGCTTTTACGGTTCACATCCATATAGCTTATATTTAGCCACTCCGCTTCGATCAGCGATGTGAATGCTGCCAGCATGCCGAGGCGGTCCGCATGGAATACCAGCAAAGTAGGATTATGAACGGAAAATTTAACGTCAAAACCGTTAATTTTCGTCATTTCTGCATTTCCGCCGCCTATCGAAGCTCCCATGAACGAATCTTCCCTATTCTCGCTTCTTAATGTGAGAAGAACGCTGTTTGGATGGACGGTTGGATCCCGTGCAGCGTTGAACGTCAGTTCCATTCCCAAAGCCTTGGCAAGACTTAAAGCATTCCGGATTCTCTCATCATCCGTCGCATAATCCAAAAGGCCGGCCGCCAAAGCCAGATCCGTGCCATGACCCTCATACGTTTCGGCAAACGATCCATATAACGTAAGCTCCGCCTGCAGGGGCATTCCTCCGAAAAGATGACGCGCCGCCCTTCCGATGCGAACGGCCCCGGCCGTATGCGAGCTTGAAGGGCCGATCATGCCAGGCCCAATAATGGAAAATACATCTTTAAACCGCATGAAAGTTTCCTCCTTTCCGTGGGCACCACAATTATTCCGCCAGCCACTGCTCTAAATGCCGTTTCACAAAATCATCGTCGTTTAAATGAGGGTAATCTCTATATACGCGGTCAATTTCCTCCGCTTGGCCCGGAGACAGCGCTTCCTCAACGTCCAGGCACCATATTCCTTGCAGCAGCCCTTGTCTGCGCAGCACCTCATGAATCCCTGCAATACAGCCCTTAAACCCGTTAGCCGTATCAAAAAAAGCGGCATTGGTATCCGTTACCTGAATATTCCGGGTCAGCCATTCCTGCGGCAGGTCCCGGCCATCACGCAGCGCTTTGATTTCCTCCAACAGCTGAACGGCCTTATGTGTCCAAACCGCCCAATGCCCGAGCAGACCGCCGACGATCCGTTTTTTTACTTGGCGCCCGTTAATGACGAACCGATACTCCGTCAACAAGTCATTCAAAATATTGTCGTCGTTGCCGGTGTAAAGCGCGATTTCGTCCCGGCGGCTCGAGCAGCAGACGGCTCGAACGACGTCGATTGTGTGATAGCGGTTGAAAGGCGCAAGCTTGATAGCAATAACGCTTTCCATATCCGCGAAATGCCGCCAAAAATCGCAGCTGAGCACCCGGCCTCCAACGGATGGCTGCAAATAAAAGCCGATGGCAGGCAGTACCTCTCCTACTCGTTCAGTCCTTTTCAGCAGATCGTCTTCACTCAAGTAATCAAGACCGCCCATACTGAGCAAACAAGCGTCATAGCCCAGCTCTGCCGCGATGGAAGCCTCCTCCACAGCCTGCTCCGTCGGACCGCAAACGCCTGCGACCTTGATGAACGGCCTGCTCAGTCTCGCTTGGCCGATTTCTTCTGCGGCAAGACGAAGAACGGGCTCATACAGACGGTTATCTTCATTGCGGATGGCAAATTGCGTCGTATGTACCCCGACCGCAATTCCGCCGGCTCCGGATGCGGCATAGTAACGTGTCAATGCCCGTTGACGACGCTCATCCAGCTTGCGGCACTCCCGAAGCGCGAGCGGATGGGCCGGGATGACCAATCCATCATGAAGCGCACGAGTCAGCTCGGCTGGCAGCTTATGTCTTGATCGCGTCATTTAAAATTTCCCCTTTCGTTCTTGAAAATGAGTCGGTTTATTCCAGGTCGGGCCTCCGGATAACAACCAATCCGCCGTCCAATCAATCATTTGCAGCAGAGAAACGCTCGGATAACCGAACAACTGATGGGATTTAGCGGCATTGCTCAGCAAAGCATTATTCGACTCGGTGCCTTCGAACAGCGCTTCCTTCTTAAGCCTCGCGGCTAGCTCGGCAGCTGCCCAACGAATGGACATCGTCTCCGGTCCCGTTACGTTCATGACCGCAGGCGGGCTCGAGCAAAGCGTCAGGCTCCGGAGTGCCATTTCATTGGCATCCCCCTGCCAGATGACGTTCGCATGCCCCATCGCCAGATTGACCGGCCGGCCTTCCTGTACCGATCGTGCCAGCTCAAGCAAAATGCCGTAACGCATATCGATAGCGTAATTCAATCTGTAAATGGTCATCGGCGTCTGATTCCGATGCGAAAAATATTCAAAAATCCGTTCCCGTCCCAGGCAGGACTGCGCATACTCGCCGAGCGGCTCGGGAGTGACGCTCTCGTCTACACCGCCGCTTCCGACCGGCGAGAAAGGATATACATTGCCAGAAGAGAACACGACCATTCGCGAGTGTTTGTATTTCTGGGCGACCCTGCCAGGTAAATAAGCATTCATCGCCCAAGTAAAGGCTTCCCGCCCCGTCGTCCCGAACTTGTTCCCTGCCATATAAATGACGTTTGCGCCGTCCGGCAGCCGCTCCAGCTCCTGCTCGTTCAGCAAATCGCATGAAATTGTTTCGACACCCGCCTCCTCCAGCCCGCGCTTGGCCTCAGGATCGGAAAATCTCGATACCCCGATAACCCGTTTATTCAAGTTTCCTTCCCTGATCGCCTTGACGGCCAATCCGGCCAAGCTTGGCCCCATCTTACCGCCAACGCCAAGAATGAGGATATCACCGTCGATTGTCTTTAAATCGCGAATCAGCTTTTCGGACGGCTCCGTTAGCTTATTTTCCAATTCTGCGACGTTCCGCATATACCCTTACCTCCCTCGTGTACCGAATCTTCCTTCATCATAACGGGTTGAACTATATAAAGACAAATCTTTTAATTGTCTTTAATTAAACGCAAAAAAAGCCCTCCGAAGCTAAGGGCTTTTTTGCAAAAATGTAAATTTGAAAATTTGTCTCGGCCTTCCTCTCGGCACCTTCTCCATTCCCGAAATGTCGACCAAGCCGTTGTCAATCCATAGTAAAAGCAGGCGGTGTGCGCTCCTAACGGTAATGTCAAGCAGTGCGGCAAGCTCATGCACCTTGTATTCGTTCTTGCCGAACCTCGCTCTGTTGTGCAGCAGCTTGCTCAAATAGGCGCTGGTCATCCCGGCATCCTCCGCCCGTTTGATCAGCTCCGCATCGGTAAAGGAAAGCACGTCTTGAACGGGCTCGGCCATTTCCAAGGGACCGATTAAGGTTCCGTCCTCCCGCACGATGAAGCAAGCATTCCCGCCTGCTTCTTTCGCTTTCCTAAGCGCGGCTCTCGCATTCGTTCCTGCTACGCTAGCAGAGCGTCCGAATCCGATCCCTATGCTTAAGGACAAGCCTAACGATTTGTTCACGTCTTTCGCGAGGGGAACAGATTTATAGCCGCCGGTTTCCCGCTCGAATATTCCCCTTGTCGTAAAGAACAGGTATTCGTCTCCGCCTAGATGAGTCAAATAACCGTCCAGCGATTCCACATAATCGAGAACCATCCGATGAATGCTCAGCTTCAGCTTCTGAACCTCATGCTCATTGCCGCGCATGACGGCAAGCTTGCCGAATTCGTCTATGTTCACCATCCCGACTACAATTTGCGCTTCCTTGCTGCGCCTGGTTTCCGTGGAGAGCAGTGCCCGTTCCAAAGAAACGACAATATCCTGATCGGACGGCATTAACCATACATTCGGGATCCTGCGCTCGTTCAACGTCTTCGCTACCGCTTCCATCCCGGTGATAGCGATGGAGCAAGAGCCAGCTTCATAGCAGCCGGAATGGAAATCTATGAGCCTATCCTTTGTCTCATAGGCAGGCCCATCGTATACGGTGACGTCAAGTCGCGAAATGCCAAGATCGTTAATCGCCCTGTTGACCATCGCTTCCGTAAGCGTATCGACCGAAATGCCTCCGGATAATGCACCGGTATGCCAGGCATGGAATAAAGCCTTGTACAATCCGGCGTCCGTAACAGGGATATGATGTACGGGCAATGGAACACCGAGCGTCTCCTTCACCTTGCGCCGAGACCGTGAATCCGCAAGCAGAATGACCTCCACATGCCCGCTGATCCGTTCTGCCGATAAGGGAGCTTCCTCCTCATGCTCAATGATGACCGGGACCGGTGCGAAAGAGGGAAACGAGTCGATGATCTGCATGACCTTGTCCACAAATAGGGCCGAGCCGATAATTCCGATGTTAATTTGCTTCAGCTGGTCGCTGCTTGAGACCGGCATCTTCCCGCCTCCCTCCTTTTCACACCTTAATAAGCGTCACCCGCTCCCCTCCACCCAAACGTCGAGCTATTAAAATACCTTCGTCGTCCAGCTTTCGCAATTCCAGGTTTCGGTAACGACGTCACGATAAAACTCAGGTTCATGGGAAATGAGCAGAATGCTTCCTTTGTATGCTTTAAGGGCCCGCTTCAACTCGTCCTTCGCATCTACATCCAAGTGGTTCGTAGGCTCGTCGAGAACCAGCAAATTCGTTTCGTTGTTTATCAGCTTGCAAAGTCTGACCTTCGCTTTCTCCCCGCCGCTGAGCACGGCGATTTTGCTTTCGATATGCTTCGTCGTGAGACCGCACTTGGCCAATGCCGCGCGCACCTCGAACTGCGTAAACGAAGGAAACTCTTTCCAAATTTCTTCGATGCAAGTATTGTAGTTCGTATCCTTCATTTCCTGCTGGAAATATCCGATATGAAGATTTTCTCCAAGCTGAACGGAGCCCGAGATGGCCGGGATCTCTCCTAAAATGCTGCGCAGCAGCGTCGTCTTCCCGATTCCGTTAGCACCTACGAGCGCAATCTTCTGTCCGCGCTCCATACGGAGATCAAGCGCTCTGGATAAAGGAGCGTCATAGCCGATCACAAGCTCCTTCGTCTCGAAAATCAGCTTGCCGGACGTTCTGGCATCCTTGAAGTTGAACTGCGGCTTCGGTTTCTCCTTGGCCAGCTCGATTACTTCCATCTTATCGAGCTTCTTCTGCCTCGACATCGCCATGTTGCGCGTTGCTACACTGGCCTTGTTGCGGGCTACAAAATCCTTCAAGTCGGCAATTTCCTGCTGTTGACGCTTATAAGCCGACTCCAGCTGCTGCTTCTTCATTTCGTACACTTGCTGGAAATGATCGTAATCGCCGACATATCGTGTCAGCTCTTGATTCTCCATATGATAGATCAGGTTGATGACACTGTTCAAAAACGGAATGTCGTGGGATATCAAAATAAAGGCATTCTCGTATTCCTGCAAATAACGCTTCAGCCATTCGATATGCTGCTCGTCCAAATAGTTCGTCGGCTCGTCAAGCAGAAGGATGTCCGGCTTCTCAAGCAGCAGCTTCGCCAGCAGCACCTTCGTGCGCTGCCCGCCGCTCAAATCGTGGACGTCCTTATCGAGACCGATATCGGTAAGTCCAAGGCCGCGCGCAGTTTCGTCGATCTTCGCATCAATCAGGTAAAAATCCTGGTTTGTCAACGTATCCTGGATCGTACCGACATCCTCGAGCAGCTGCTCCAGCTCCTCTGGCGTAACATCTCCCATCCTGCCGTACATGTCGTTCATTTCCTGCTCCAGGTCAAACAAATATTGAAATGCGCCTTTCAAGACATCGCGCATCGTCATGCCTTTGCCCAGTACGGCATGCTGATCCAGATAGCCTACGCGAACGCGCTTGGACCATTCGACCTTGCCGTCATCCGGTTGAAGCTTGCCTGTAATAATGTTCATAAAAGTGGACTTACCTTCACCGTTAGCGCCGATAAGACCAATGTGCTCGCCCTTCAGCAGGCGAAAGGAAACATCGTTGAAAATCGCACGGTCCCCGAATCCATGACTAAGTCGTTCTACGTTTAATATGCTCATCTATGACACCTTTTCCCTAAAATATTCTCGTACTATTATAATCGCTGCGGGAAAACAACTCAATGAGGGATTAGGGACGCGACGCTTTTCCGGCGGCAGCTTCCGGTCGAGACTGAAGTCTGCTTATAAAATTGCCCATTAGCACGGGAAGAGAAATAAGGATGGGAGGATCATCGACTCTTGGCTCGTATAACGAAACTTCCTGATAAGGCACGGTTGTAAAGGGTTCGACGACGATCGGCTCCCGCGAGCGTGTTCGCAGCGTCGTATGCGGCAATAAAAAATCCTTTGCCTGTGACCCCCATGAAACGGAAGTGGCCATCAAATAATAGATGCCGGGTTTAACATCTGTAAACCGGAAGGTTCCGAGTCCCGGAAGCAAGGTTCCGTATAAGGGCATCCCTTCGGGTATAGGCTTAGCGAACAGGCCGATCAAAATGACACCGTCGAAAGGAACGTCCGCCTCTATAGTACCTTCGATGCACTGATGAGTAATGATGGCAGGTGCCGATTCCCGCCAATCATTCAAGTTATGTAAGGTTTGAAACAAGCTGTCCGCCTGCTGTGCCGAATTTCGAAAGTGGGACGGCGTCACGCCTACCCGCTCCGTAAATCTGGTCGTAAACGTGCCGAGGCTTTGCTGCCCGATCTCCAGCCCGATATCGCGAATGCTCATATTCGTATGAATTAACAGATCCTTCGCCTTCTGCAGCCGCAAAGCGGAGACGAAGTATTGGGGAGAAAGCCCCATTCTTTCCTTAAAAATCCGAGAGAAATGAAACGGGCTATAGGCAGCGTAATCCGCCAACCGGGAGAGCGGAAGCGGATCGTAAATATTCTGATGAATATAGGCGATGACTTCGTCAATTTCCGGATACCGATCAGACATCATTTAATACCTCTCTTCAAATCTCATATCGAACATTTGTTCTCGTATATATTACCACATATTAGCAGTAATTGGAACCCTAAAAATTCTGTTTTACAAAAAAATGACCATCCGCCGGGGCGGTGGTCATCTAAGATTTTTCAGCTCGTCGTCAAGGCCGTGCCGGCTAAATGAAGTGAAGCTCTGATCGTTTGCTTCCTCATTCGTAAACGCAGCTCTTCGGCCGGTGTCTCGGCCAGCTTGTCCGTCCGGCTTATCTCCAGCAAAGCCGCCTTCGCGGCTTCCTCTGCAAGCCGGTCATTTTTCAATAAAAAATGTGCAACCTGATAAGCGTAAAGCTCGAGCTCTCTTAACCGTTGCAGAGTCAGCTCCATTCGGCAGTCCGGTTTCATACCGCCCACCGCCGATTCATTCGTTATAACGTTCATGTACATCTAAATTCAACAATCGAATGGCGCTTAACTTCTCCGCAGAGCGGCTGTTATCGTCAACAACGGCCGGTTTTCCGGAATAAAGAAGCATTCCGTCTTTAAGGTCGAGAACGGCGGCCATAGCTCTTTCCTCTTTCATCAATAAAACATAAACTCGGTCCTTGGAAATCTGCACCGATTTGATAACTCCCCCGCCTATCGCTTCAGCCGTAATCGTTGTATAGTCAAAATCATCTTTCTTTAAAGCTAGATCGTAACGGGATAAACTGATGCTGGCGGGATCAGATTCAGCCCAATAGAACATATCGTTTTGCAAGCTGTAAGCCCTTTGTCCGCTTTTTTTTGCTAATGAATAATGATCCGGTAAAGCGACGACTTCCCCCGTTACATAGGAAAATGAATAAAGCTTCGATGGCACTTCGTCATCAACTGCAGCGCTTGCGGCTTTTTCAACAGAATTTCTGTGTCCATCGATAACATCGCTTGAAGTTCTTTCATCCAAGATGATATGCTGCGACGTATCGGAAAAGATCAGAGGTTTAATGATTGAAATTTCTGTTTGCCCTCCGTTTCCACCTCTTTCAGGACCGTGAATCAGCTCATTTCTTAATAAATTCCCATTATTGATGTCAATGACAAACAGCTCTTTCCCGCCAGGCGGCTTTTCGTAATATAACTGTTGAACCAGTAAAAACACCTGATCCTCCACCAACTGAACATCCACTAAATATAAGTAGTCGAATGCTGTCTTAAGCGGGTATGTATTCTCTATGCGGGACTCTTTCCCCGATTTCTCATCTAAAATATCGAGACTTATCCTAACGCCTGCTTCTTCAGAACGGCCGCCGACACGCTCGGCTTCAGCGTAAATGACGCGCTCCTTATCTCGGAAAAAACCATCGAAGTTCATTTTTCCCCGCATAAAGGAGCTATACTTGTCAACTAAAGCCTTTATGCCGGATTGACTATAGAACCATGATCCGCTATCGGCTAAATAATGACGAAAAGTAAAGTTGCTTTCCCTATAAACACTCCCGCGCATACTTACCGACAATTGCTCGGATCTCATGTTACCAAAATAGGAGCCGGATAAGTTGACAGCTTTTCCGTATACCGGATTACCCTGAACGGTTTCCAGCTTATATTCAGGCAAATGATTACGTGTGCCAATTGAATAATAGACAATGATGCCGCTAAGAGCTAATAAGACCGCGACGACCGAAGTCCAATATCGCTTCATATGTATCCTCCCCCTCAAACCGATATCTTCCTCTTAATCAATCTCAATCCCAGCCAGATCGAAGCAATCGCCACGGCTATGCACACAGCAATTATAATAACGAAGAGTTCGCCAGGATATAAATAACCCCTGAGTCCGCTTGTTGTTGTGCTTATGGCTAAGAAAACAACGAGTGAACATCCAGCCAAATAAAGCAAGCCATACAAGATGCCAACACGTCTGTAGCTTCTCTCAAACAGTAAGGTGGTGAAAATAACAAGCACCGCTAACGTGCCTAGCCCGTAAGAATATAAAAACTGTTCGAACCGGCGGGGTATGAGTGTGTTTAATGCAGGATTAGCCTTTATCGCGTCTACGATATGGGATTCCTCCCGGGAATCTGCGGGTACAGCCAGATTGAATATGAAATGCTCTACGGAAAGCAGAGCAAGCTGATAGGATATCATGACAAAAACAAACAAAAGAATAGCGGTTATTTTAGCCCAATAGAGCTGGCACCTTGCGGACGGAAGCATAAGCAGGCGATAGATAAACGTGCTCCGCCCGAGCCAGTCCCGGTACCAGATAAGCAATATGTATACGACCAATACAGATATGCTGATAAGAATCGGAAGAATGAACCAGAACTGCATATTATACATCGCCCATTCAAAAGTCAGATTTTCTGGAGGAGGCACACTGAACGAATCCGCCACCAAATCCCTGAGCTTCTGCTCTGCACGCAGCTTCAATTCTCTTTTTACAATCCATAGTAAAGATGAGATTTGCAAAATAGCCGTCAATCCCATCAATGCCGCCAGCACCCACCGGAACCGGTGAACCTCCATATGGACCAGCTTTAAATATCGGTTCATCCGCGGTACACCTCCCTCATGACATCAATGACCGATTTGCCCTCTCCGCTGCGCATGTCCTCGACATCGAACGAACGCGTAACGATGCCGTCCCTCAGCATCACCGCTTTATCGATCAAATGCTCCATTTCTCCGATCTCATGCGTCGTCAGCAAAACGCCGCGGCCGTCTATCAAATCGCTTGTGAACACCTCTGTAATCGTTTCCCGGCTGAACAAATCGATTCCTGAGAAAGGCTCGTCCAGCAAAATGTAATTGGAATCCTGCCCGAGACCGAGCAGCAGGTTGAATTTGGCGGCCGTCCCTTTGGATAAGCTTCCGATCCGCTCCGAATGCTCGAGGCTGAAAAATTGCATCAAATCGCGGGCCCGCTCCTTGTTCCAGCTGTCATAAAAATCCTCCATAAACGTCAGCGCCTCGGACAGCCTCATGCCGGCCGGCATCGTCAGATGATCGGGGACGAACGTCACCTTCTCATACAGGTCCGGTCCGGGCGGCCGGCCGTCAATGCGGATCGCTCCTCCCCCGATAGGGGTCAGCCCCATAATCGCCTTGAGCACCGTCGACTTCCCCGCTCCATTGACGCCAATCAGGCATGTAATTTGTCCCTTCTCCGCCGTGAAGGATACTCCCTTCAGCACCTGTCGGAGCAGGTAACGCTTTCGGATATCTGCAACTTCAATCATGCTCCGCCCCCGCTTTCCTCAAATTGTTGCTTGACCAGCTGCAGAAGCTCTTCGATCGGAACGTCGATTTTCCGCACGGATGCCACAAAAGCATGCACCGCTTCGCCGAGCAGCTCCGCTCTTACTTGCTCGAGCACCTTGGCATCGTCTGTAATGCGGCTTGGCGAGTTGCCTTCCGTTATGATCAACTGCTGCTCCTCCATTTCCTTGTACGCCTTCTGCGCCGTATTCGGGTTAATTTTCATAAGCGAGCCGAGCTCCCTCCTCGAGGGAATGATTTGTCCGGCCTGCAGATGCCCCGTAGCGATCCGCTCTTTGAAATGCCGGACGACTTGCAAGTACACCGGGTCCCTGTTGTTGAAAGCGACTTCCGACCATCCTTCGCTTGTTTGCATCGCGGTACCTCTCGTTTCTGGACTAGTGTGTGTACTACGTGGTTCATACACCCCACATGTATTATGCATGTAATACACCATATTGTCAGTCGTTCCCAAAAAAGAGAAACCTTTTCCGTTCTAAAGCGTCTATTAGGTGTTACAAGATTTTACCAACCATGGAAGAGAGGAATTTAAGTGAGCAGACGCACAATCCGCAAATCGTCTTTAGCAATCATTGCGCTTGCCGTTACGGCTTCCGTTTGGAACGGAACCCCTTCAGCACACGCTCAATTGTCATCGGGATCAGCCGGCCGTTCAGACTCTGGCACCGTGTCGGTGCGCC
The DNA here is from genome assembly GCF_020169515.1 of Paenibacillus vietnamensis. Classification (GTDB taxonomy): domain Bacteria; phylum Bacillota; class Bacilli; order Paenibacillales; family Paenibacillaceae; genus Pristimantibacillus; species Pristimantibacillus vietnamensis. The sequence continues at coordinate 1,017,000 of NZ_JAHMHW010000001.1, forward strand.
CCGTCTCCGTTTCCTTTCAGAATTTGCAAATTTCACTCCCAAGGCCACCCAAGCTGATTAACGGCACGATGATGGTTCCCGGCAGAGCACTTCTGGAAGGCCTCGGCTGCGAGCTGGAATGGGACGCAGCCGATCGCAAGCTTTCGGTGTTACTTCATTCCAAAAGAGTAATGACCTTCTGGGCTAACCGCCATGAAGCGGAAGCGCATGGCGAAATGATCGGAAATTTGAGCGCTGCGCCATATATCGACGATCTCGGCCTATGGGTTCCTCTGCGGCTTGCTGCGGAAGCGAGCGGGCTGCGCGTATCGTGGGAAGCTTCACTTCGGCTGGCCATCGTCAGCGATCCCCATGCGCTTCCCGTCATCCGTGTCGCCGCAAAAGCCGATAACGGAATGACGGAGCCGCCGACGCAGCTGCTATCTGCCATGCGCGAGCGGATGAACGCAGATATCCGGCTCAATTTGTATGCCCCCGAGAACTATCGCGACCGCATCAATATTATGATTGCAGCGGGGGAGATGCAGGACCTTATGCTGCTGGAGGATCCGTATCCATATCCGGACGATCTGCTTGAGAGTATTGCGCTCGATCTGACGGATGAATTAAAACAATTCCCGCGGCTAAGCCGGCTGGCGCAAAATGAATCGGGCGGACGGACCGTCTCCGGCAAAAGCATAGGCATCGCCCGACCGGGAGATCCGCACGACGCCCCGTTTCCTGCAATCCGTCAGGACTGGCTGGACCGGCTCGGACTTGTGAAGCCTTCGACGATGGAGGAGCTGTACGAAGCGCTTAAGCTGTTCACCACACATGATCCGGACGGAAACGGCAAATACGATACGGTCGGTCTTACCGGCTATTTAAATGGAGACGGATTAGGGACGCTTAGCTGGGTCGAGCATGCATTCACGGGATTTCCAGCCCGCTTCTCCGTCAAGGACGGCCAAATCACCGACCATGCCGTCAGCCCGGAAGAAGAAAAAGCACTCCAATGGCTTGCGCGCGCGTATGCCGACGGACTAATCGATAAAGAATTTCCCGTAATAAGCAAGGAACAGGCAGACAGCCGGCTAAGCGGTAACCAAGCGGGGCTATCGGCCATAAGCTTGTCCCAGGCGGCAGCATTGACTTCCGACTCCTCGATTTGGTCTCCTTTGCCTGGTATCAAGGCTGATGCGGGCAGCACTGCAATTGCGCCGTGGAATACGCGCGGCAACGGCATGTACATCGTGACGGTCATGACTAAGACCGACAGAAAGGCCATTCTGGAATGGCTCGACCGCGGTTATGAGATGACGGAAAATGGAGAATGGGCAAAAGTTGACGGTCTTGAAAACCGCGATCATTCCGCCATTAGCCATCTTTTTGGCCAAACGGACGTTCTTGCGGGAGGGGACAGCCTGGATCAGCTTCCCGGATCTGTACGCAAAGACTATGAAACGGCGGTTAACGAGTGGCGCAAAACCACTTATGAGGGACAAGTTCTGCAGCAGGCCGGCGGGTTATGGCGCAGCGGCGAATATGCGGAAATGAATCGTAAGCTGGAACAGTTTAAAATAAAAGTGATCGTGGGAGCGGCTTCGATTTCAGAGTGGAAAGCTTTTGCAGCGGAAATGACTGACTCCGAGGAATATCGCAAAATGATGAAGGGGCTGCAGGAGCTTCTATAGCGGTCAAGAAAGAGGATTGCCTAAGCAGCTGTACGCTGTTTTCGGCAATCCTCTTTTTACTGCTTATAGACTAGGCACGTGTGAGCTCAAGATAAGCTTCATCCCTTCGATTCTCAGCTTATCCATCCGCACGACCCAGCTTTTGAACGCTTCATACGTTTCGTCCGAAAATCCGAGCAGCCGCTTCATATCCTGCACAAGCTGCTTTTCGTCGTCGTTGTAATCCCCGTCGGCAAAAATGAGCAGCAGCATTTCCGCGAAAAATATATTTTTTACCTGTTCGTCCTTAATGCCGCCGATGATGTCCGCTAGCTCCCTTGGCGCAGGAATATCAACGGCTTCCCTAGGAATGTCCATCTCATCCATATAGGAGCGGAGGTAACCCTGTTCCTTGCGGTTGACGAATCCGTCCGCGTTAGCCACCAAATGGGCCAATTCCAGAAAAGCCAGTTTATATTCGGTTTCTTGAAGAAAATGCAAAAACAATTCCATCCACTCTCCTGTTTGATAAAGTTGTGCTCCACTAACCATTCGACATGCGTCGACTCATTCCTACTACGTGTTTAAAGGATCGATCGTTTCGTTTAATGAATGACAAAGGAAGGTGTTGCCGATGTCACGAAAACAGCGAATTTACCGGTTTATCAAACAGCTTTATTCCCGATTCCGGGATGACGACGTCCCCGGGATCGGAGCGCAGCTTACTTATTACTTGATCCTGTCGTTTTTCCCTTTTCTCATCTTTATGGTGAGCGTGCTCGGCTTCGTGCAGCTGTCAGGGGACAGTCTCGTCGCCGAGCTCATCCGGATTTTGCCTGCCGATACGGGAGAATCCGTCAGCAGCATCTGGAGCGAGGTTGCAGGGCACAGCAGCGGGGCTTTTCTGTCGCTTGGCATGATCGCGACCCTTTGGTCGGCCTCGAACGGGCTTAACGCGATCATTAAAGGAATCAACAAAGCCTACGACGTCGAGGAGAGCCGGCCGTTTTGGAAAGTACGCGGCATTTCCCTGCTTGCCACCGTCGTGCTGGCGGCCGTCATCATGATGTCGATGCTGCTGCTTATTTTTGGGAAAGTGATCGCCAAATATGTATTCCGGCTGCTGGATATGACCGCCGGCTTCGAATGGGTTTGGGGGGTTCTGCGCTACTCCGTACCGGTCGCGACGATGATTATCGTGTTTTGCCTGCTGTTTTGGCTGGCGCCAAACCGGAGGCTGCGGTTCAGAGAAGTGATTCCGGGGGCTTTAATGACAACCTTCGGATGGATTACGACCTCCCTTCTGTTCCAGGTGTACATTAACCAGTTCGGCAATTATTCCAAAACCTACGGCAGCCTCGGCGGCATCATCGTACTGTTAATCTGGCTGTATTTGAGCTCGATCCTCATTCTGCTCGGCGGCGAAATCAACGCGACGCTTGCCGCGGGAAAGCTGAAGGAAACACCTGCAGCGAACATCAAACGCCGGCCTATAAAAACCCGGCCAACCATTCGCGGCGAATTGTAAACACCGTACAGGCGAAACGATTCATCCGCCAGCAGCAAAGGGAGCCGCAATCACCGCGGCTCCCTTACAGCTGCCTATGGAATATACTGCTGCACGATCCGGGTAACGACCCCGTCCTTCACCGTCAAATGGTAAGGAAAATCAAGCGGGCTCAGCACATCCTCCGTCTGGAGCAGTCCGATGAATTTGTCCAAGGAAATCGGTTCGTCCCACACGATATCCGCCTCCGCCGCATCTCCCGTCCGGTTATAAATTTGCATCAGCACCTCGGCATCGTCAGCAACGGGCAATTCCGTCAATTCGGCCTCATCGTCCACGATGTAATAACCGTCAGGGGGACCGTCAAGCCCGCTGTCACCCTCCCGCTCGAGAAACGCCTTCACCGCTTCTTCGCCCTCGTACCATTCGATCTGGTCGACAGTCAACACATAACGTCCATTTTTCTCCAAAGCATGATCGATAAAAGCTGTCGTCGTCTCCGGCGTTTTCTCAACCGGCGCGTATTCGCGGCCAATCGCCGGCGCAAAGCTGAAGGCCGTAAGACAAACCAGCGATACGGCTGCCGCCATTATGTATTTTTTCATTGCGTCGACGCCCCCTAAGCAATTAATATGACTATTTGGCTTACCTATAGCATATAACGATTCCGGTGCGAAAAATGTTACAAAAAGGAAACGACGAAATTTTTTTTATATCGATTACAGGGCGGGCTTGCGCCAATTTAATACGCTCGTACCCAATCCGCCGGCCGTTATGGTCACTAACGACAAAAATAACGTGTCGTCCGGCAGCAGGTAATCGCCGACACTTATAATCACCAAGTCTATCATGAGGATAATAAAGCCAACGTTAAGCGGAATAAGCTTCGTTACAAAGTGGGCAAGCAGATCCGTTCCGCCCGTGGAGCAATCGAACCTGAGCATAACCCCTAGGCCCGTCCCGATAATAAAGCCGCCGACGACGGCCCTCGTAAATGCCGTCCATTCGATGTAGTATATAAAATAATATTGATACGGCTCCAGCAAGTCGATCATATAGCTTGAGAAGAGCAGGCCGCTGATACTGTAATACAATAGATCCCTGTTGTGAAACCACGCCAGTACGAATATCGGGAGGCTGCAGACGATCATGACCAGCCCGATCCGGATGTGAAACAAATAATTTATAATCAACGCAACCCCGATAACGCCGCCGTCAAGCACGCCCAGGGGAACGAGAAAAAAATTGATCCCTATCGCTAAAAGAAGGCTGCCGACGACGATCGCCGCTATTTTATTCAAAGAAACCAACCCGATCAATCCCCTCGATACGGCCTGTCTCATTTATATGCAGAAATCGGATATTGCATGAACAGAATTCAGCAATATCGGAAATGGGTCCTGCTATATATGTCTTTTAGCCGTACATCAGCTCCTCCGGATCATATTCCCCTAAGTTTTTTTTGACGGCTTGGAGGAATTTGACGCAGGCCGCTTCGTTCAGCAGACGGCTGTCGAAGGATAAGCACATATTGACGAAATAACCTTTTGTCAGGCTTTCTCCAACGAATACCGGCTTTTGCTGCACGGTTTCAAAAGAAAGGCACGACGCATGAGCTGCAGGGATCGCCGGTGCGGACAGAAACGTCCCCGCACCGGAAAACCCTTTTACGGCAAAGGTGCCGGCCGGCTGCCTTGTCCTTGCGCTTCCCCCGCTTCTATTGCGGATGCGGTCTAAAATAAGGGCGAAGCCCGTCAGGCTAATCCGGTCGGCATGCTCGATGACGTTCGTAACCAGCTCGCCGGCGGATTCCGCAGACAAGCTGAGGGTCACATCCTGCTTGACGGCCATCGTTCCGTCCGGGCCTATGCAGCCGTTCATCTGCGGAAAGGCTTTTATCGCATGGATGACGGCATTGATATAGAAAGGCAGAAGAGTGAGCTTCACCCCCTCCCTGCGCATAAATTCGTCCTTATGCTTGTAGTGCAGCCGGACCAGATTGCCGACCTCGGCTTCCATTGCCAGCCATGACGCCGCTTTGTTCTCCTGCTGTTCTATCGAATGATTCCGATCGGACATGTTAATCCCCACCTTTTGTGCGCTTATGGGATGAACAAATCCACGAATTGCTGAACGGGTGTATCCGCAAGCATCTCGTGGTCCTGGCACCGCCTAACAACGGCATCCACCTGCTTGGCCGGCAGCCTGCTTCTCAAATTCGACTCGAATTTGCGCTCCAGCAGCGGAATCGCCTCCTGCCTTCTCCTCCGGTGTCCGATTGGATATTCGATTTCGAGCTTTCCGGAGCTGGTGCCGTCCTTAAATAAAATTTCGATCGCATTGGCGATGGAACGTTTGTTCTCATCCAGGTAATCCAGCGAATAGCGGGAATCCTCTACCGTCTCCATCTTCTGCCGCAGCTCGTCGATCCGGGGATCCTTTGCCGCTTCGTCCTCGTAATGGTCGGAGTCAAGCGTACCGTGCAGCAATCCGATCGCAACCATGTACTGCAGGCAGTGATCCCGGTCTGCCGGATTGTGGAGCGGTCCCTTTTTGTCAATGATTCTTAGCGCCGACTCATGGGTTGTCAGGATGATCCGGTCGATTTCGCCGATCCGGTCCTTCATGCGGTCATGCAGCTTGATTGCGCATTCCACCGCGGTTTGGCCGTGAAATTCAGCCGGAAACGAAATTTTGAACAGCACGTTTTCCATCACATAGGAAGCGAATTTGCGGTTCAACGAAAACGGTTTGCCTTTAAACAGCACGTCGTAAAAACCCCAGCCTGCCGCCGTAAGCGCGGACGGGTAACCCATCTCCCCTTTTACCGCCATCATGGCCAGCTTCACCGCGCGGCTCGTTGCATCTCCTGCCGCCCAGGATTTGCGAGTCCCGGTATTCGGGGAATGCCGGTATGTGCGTAAAGGATGGCCGTCGAGCCAGGCATTCGATACCGCTGCGACGATTTCGTCCTTCGTTCCGCCAAGCAGCTTCGTTACGACCGCCGTAGAGGCGACCTTGACCAAAATAACATGATCGAGCCCGACGCGGTTAAAGCTGTTTTCCAGCGCCAGCACGCCTTGTATTTCATGCGCCTGAATCATCGCGGTTAACACATCCTGCATCGTGAGCGGCGTCTTCCCTGCGGAAATTCGCGTCCGGCTTATATAGTCGGCTGCTGCCAGTATGCCTCCAAGGTTATCGGAAGGGTGTCCCCATTCGGCTGCCAGCCAGGTGTCGTTATAATCCAGCCACCTGATCATGCAGCCGATATTAAACGCGGCCGTTACCGGGTCAAGCTGAAAAGGCGTACCGGGAACGCGCGCCCCGTCCGGCACCACCGTTCCGGGCACGACCGGACCGAGCAGCTTCGTGCATTCGGGGTACCGGAGCGCAAGCAGGCCGCAGCCAAGCGTATCCATCAGGCAATAGCGCGCGGTTTCATAGGCTTCGCGGCTAACGATGACCCCGTTTGCCGCATAATCGGCGATGTCGGTAAGCACCTGATCCGGCTCCGGCCTTTCGTTGCTGATATAAGAAGACATTCTTATTCTCCTTTCCCTATCGGATCATTTCCTATCCGCAAGCGGCAGCCAGGCGCCCGGCTCCGGCCCCGTATATTCGGCGGTAGGGCGGATAATCCGGTTGCCGACCCGCTGCTCGATAATATGGGCGGACCAGCCCGCAATTCTCGCGACGACGAACAAAGGCGTAAAAAACGAAGTTGGAATGCCTAACATCCGGTACACGGAGGCGCTGTAGAAATCGAGGTTCGGGAACAGCCCCTTTTCGCGCCGCATCACCTGCTCGATCCTCTCGGATCTTTCATACAGCTCCATATCTCCCAGCGCGGCAGACAGCGTTTTCGACCATTCCTTAATGATGTCGGACCTCGGATCGCTGACCGAGTATACGCGATGGCCAAAGCCCATGATCAGCTGCTTTGCCGCCAGCATTTCCATAAGTCCCGCTTCGGCTTCCTCCGGGCTGCCAAACCGTTCGAGAAGCTCCATCGCCGCTTCGTTTGCACCGCCGTGAAGCGGGCCGCGAAGCGTTCCGACTCCGGTCGTAATGGCCGAATACATATCCGATAGGGTTGACGCCGTTACGCGCGCAGCGAAGGTCGATGCATTAAATTCATGCTCGGCGTACAAGGTGAACGAAACGTCGAGCGCTCTCTCGTGCCGCTCTTCCGGCTGACGCCCGTGCAGCAGCTCCAGGAAATGTGCCGCGATGCCGTCCCCGCCGCCATCCGTATCCATCCTCGTTCCACTGGTGTGAAAATGATGCCAATAAAGCAGCATCGAGCCGCTGCTTGCCATCAGCCGGTCGGCGATATGCTGCGCGCTCCGCCCGGGCTCCTCAGGCTCGAAGGAGGCGAGTGCGGAAATGCCGGTGCGGATCACATCCATCGGATGGGCGCTGGCCGGCAGCTGCTCGAGTATCTTTCGCAGCCTTTCCGGAAGCTTTCTCAGGCCGGCAAGCTTCTCCTTATAGCACTTAAGCTCCCCCGCGTCCGGCAGCTTGCCGTACAGCAGCAAATACGCCGTTTCCTCGAACGTTCCTTGCCTTGCGAGGTCGTGAATCGAGTAACCCCGGTAGTTCAAGCCTTTCCCTTCCTTGCCTACGGTGGAAATCGCCGTCTGGCCGGCAATGACGTCGGCCAGGCCTCCTGTTTTTTTGAGCGCCATTATGGATCTCTCCTCTCCGTCCCGAACAGCTGATCAAGCTTTCGTTCATAGCTGTAATAGTCAAGAAAGCCATAGAGCTCCTCGCGCGTCTGCATGAGCGCAAGCGCCTTCCGCTGCGTCCCGTCCCGCCGGATCGTCTCGTACACCTGCAGCGCTGCGGCACTCATCGCGCGAAAAGCGGACAGCGGATACAACGCAAGCCGAACGCCGGCCGCCCCCAGCTCTTCCGTCGTAAACAAAGGGGTTTTGCCGAATTCCGTTATGTTTGCCAGCACCGGCACCTTTACCGCGGCGGTGAAGGCGGCATAATCCTCCAGCGACGTCACCGCCTCGGGAAATATCATATCGGCCCCCGCTTCGACGCATGCGCACGCCCGGTCGATCGCCGACTCCAACCCCTCGGAGGCGATCGCATCCGTCCGCGCCATAATGACAAACTGCGGATCCTCGCGGGCATCGGCGGCAGACTTGATCCGGTCGACCATTTCCGCCTTGGCGACGATCGATTTGTTGGGCCGGTGACCGCAGCGCTTCGCCGCAACCTGATCCTCGATATGAATGCCTGCCGCACCCGCACGCCCCATTTCCTTCACCGTTCTGGCAATTTGGAACGCTCCCCCGAAGCCGGTATCGGCATCCACAAGCAGCGGCAGCTCCGTCACGCCGGCGATGCGGCGCACATCTTCAAGGCAGTCATACAAATTTGTAATGCCGAGATCGGGCAGGCCGAAGGAGGCGTTCGCCACGCCGGCGCCGGATACGTAGAGAGCCTTAAATCCGGCCTTCTCCGCCAAGATGGCGGAGAAGGCATTAATCGCTCCGGCCACCTGCAGCGGCTTCTCGAGCTCGAGCGCCTCGCGAAGCCTCTTTCCCGGTGTCTCGCTCATCAGAATCACCGCCTTTCCCATTAAAATATTTATCTCAGCAGCTGGTTGCTGATAACGATCCGGTGAATCTCATTTGTGCCTTCATAGATTTGCGTCACTTTTGCATCGCGGAACAGTCTCTCAGCCGGCGATTGCTCCAGGCAGCCTGCCATGCCCAGCAGCCGGACGGCCGCTCCGGCCGCCTCTACGGCCGTATCCGAAGCAACCATCTTGGCCATCGAGGCCTCCCGCGTGCACGGCTTTCCTTCCTGCCTGAGGCCCGCAGCCCGGTAAACGAGCAGCCTCGCGGCTTCCGTCTTCGCCGCGAGCCGGGCGATTTCCGCATGCTCGGGAGCAAATTTTCTCGGCCGCTTGCCTGCACTTGAGCGCTTGACGGGAAAATGCCCGAGCATCAGCTCAAGAGCCGCCTGCGCGATGCCGAGCGCCTGGGCTCCGATTCCGATTCTACCGCCGTCCAGCGAGCCCATGGCGATGGAGAACCCTTCCCCTTCGCCTCCGATCCGCTGCGACACCGGAATTTTGACGTTGTCGAAATGCAGCTCGCACGTGTTGGAGCCGTGAAGGCCCATTTTTTTCTCGCTTTTGCCGATCTGAAAGCCCTCGGACTCCTTGTCGACAATAAAGGCCGTAATCCCGCCGGGGCCCCTCGTGGCGTCGGTGACGGCAAACGTCACATAGACGTCCGCCGCGCCGGCGTTCGTAATGAACAGCTTGGTTCCGTTCAGCACATAATGGCCGTCCTCCCGCACCGCCGTCGTCCGGATCGAGGCGGCATCCGAGCCCGCCCCGTGCTCCGTCAGCGCGAATGCGCCCAGAGCCTCCCCTGTTGCCAGCCTCCGGACATAGCGCTCTCTTTGCTCGTCATTGCCATAGCGAAGAATCGGCAGCGTTCCGACCGAGGTATGAACGGACAAAATAACGCCTACCGCAGCGCTGACCTTGGATATTTCGTTAAGGGCCGCCGTATATGCAATAAAATCGAGCCCTTGACCGCCCCACTGCTTCGGAATAGGCAGCCCGAGCAGCCCGAGCGGTCCCATTTTACGCAGCAAGTCGCCCGGAAACGCTTCATGCCGCTCCATCCAGGGAACGATCGGACTAATTTCGGTTATCGCAAACTGGCGGCTTCTCCTGCGCGTCTCCTCCTGCTCTTGCGTAAAGCGGAGCTCCATAGCGAGGCACTCCTTTCGCTTGCTCTACTCCTTTCCTCCATAAGCATAAAAGCCGCGGCCCGTTTTACGCCCAAGCCAGCCTGCCAGCACATAATTGCGAAGCAGCGGACAAGGACGGTATTTCGAATCTCCGAAGCCTTCATGCAGCGTCTCCATAATCGCCAGGCAGGTGTCGAGCCCAATCAGATCCGCTAAGGCGAGCGGCCCCATCGGATGATTCATCCCCAGCTTCATAATCCGATCCACCGCCTCCGGCTCCGCCACCCCCTCGTATACCGCATAGGCCGCTTCGTTGATCATCGGCATCAGCACGCGGTTCGAGACGAAGCCCGGATAGTCCTTGACCGCAACCGGCGTCTTGCCTGCCGCCGCAGCAAGATTCCTCACCTGCGCGAACGTCTCGTCGGACGTGGCAAGACCCCGGATTACTTCAACAAGCGGCATAACGGGAACGGGATTCATGAAATGCATGCCGATCACCCGGTCGGGCCTGCCGGTCACCGCCGCAAGCTCCGTTACGGACAGGGACGACGTGTTCGTCGCCAGTATCGCCAGCGGCCCGCAGATCCGGTCGAGCGCTTGAAACAGCGATTTTTTCAATGCCATCTTCTCCGGCGCCGCCTCCACGACCAGCTCCGAATCGGCAGCGTCGGCAAGCTCGGTCGTCAGCCGGATCCGGCGCAACGCTTCCGTACGCTGCTCCTCTGTCAGCCTGCCTTTCTGAACGAATTTGCGAAGCGATGCCTCGATCGTGCCAAACCCCCGCTCGGCCGCGGAGCGTTCGATGTCATACAATGTGACGCCGAACCCTGCCTGTGCGAAAACCTGCGCGATGCCGCTGCCCATTTGTCCGGCGCCGACAACCGTTATTTCACGTATATTCATCCCGATCCCCCCGCCGCCTTATCCTTCGACTTGAATTAATAGCGCGTCGCCCTGCGCACCTCCGCTGCATATGGCCGCGATGCCGAGCCCCCCGCCAGCTCTCCTCAGCTCGTTCATCAACGTAAGGACAATTCGCGCGCCGCTTGCCCCGATCGGATGCCCGAGCGCGATGGCTCCCCCGTTGACGTTCACCTTGTTCGGATCCCAGCCAAGCAGCTTTCCGCAGGTCAGCGCTACGGATGCGAACGCCTCGTTTACTTCGAACAAGCGGATTTGATCGAGCGTCACGCCCGTTTCCTTAAGCAGCTTCCGGATCGCCAGCGCGGGAGCCTCGGCGAGGGACGGCGCCTCCGTGCCGACTGCGGCGTGCCCGATAATCGTGGCAAGCGGCTTATGTCCGAGCTTCTCTGCCTCAGCCCTTGACATGAGCAGCAGAGCAGCCGCGCCGTCATTCACGCCGGGCGCATTGCCGGCCGTAACGGTGCCGCCGGCGCCTGAGATCGGCTTCAGCAGCGCCAATTTTGCCGCATTCGTGTCGGAGCGGGGACTTTCATCCGACGCGATGACCGTTTGGCCGGCCTGATACGACACGATTTCTTCTGCGAATAAACCCTGACGGCTGGCCGCAATCGCTCGCTGATGGCTGCGAAGCGCCCATGCATCCTGCTCAGCGCGGGTTAATCCATATTCCTCCGCCGCCTTGTTGCCGTGCACCGTCATATGCACGTCGGCAAAAGCGCAAAGCAGTCCGTCATGGATCATCAAGTCCACCATGGCGGCATTTCCCATCCGCGCTCCCCACCTGGCAGACATGGAAGCAAAAGGTACACGGGACATACTTTCCATCCCGCCGGCCACAATCGTTTCCGCATCTCCGGAGCGGATCATCTGATCCGCCATCGTGATTGCCCGCAGGCCTGATGCGCATACTTTATTGACCGTCTCCGTCTGAACGCTCCAGTCGAGGCCGGCCAGCCTCGCTGCCTGGCGGGCCGGATTTTGTCCGGCGCCCGCCTGCAAAACCATTCCCATAATGACGCCGTCCACCTGCTTGCAATCGGCTCTTGCCTTCTGCAGCGCACCTTTGATCGCCGCTGCGCCGAGCTGCACGGCCGAAACGTCCTTGAACGCCCCGCCGAATTTCCCGAAAGCCGTACGGGCTCCGCCGACAATGACGGTTTCTCGCATCGCGGTATCGCCTCCTACTCCGCCAAGATGCGGAGAATCATATCCGAATTCAAACCGCCGGTGCCAAAATCCGATTCCAGGCACTTGGCGTCGCGCAAAAATCGCTCCATCCGAAATTCGCGCATATAGCCGGAGCCCCCGAATATTTGAACGGCTTCGATCCCGGCCGCTACCGCCGTTTCCGCCGCGTATTTTCTTGCCATAGCCGCCTCTTTGCCGCAGCTCTTTCCTTCATCCATCAGCCAAGCCGCCTGATAAGCAAGCAGCCTTGAGGCGTCGATCCGCGCCGACATATCGGCCAGCTTGAACGCAATGCCCTGCTGCCTTGCAATCGGCTTGCCGAACTGCTTACGCTCCTTCGCATACCCGGCTGCAGCCTCCAGCGCTCCCTGCGCAGCTCCGACAGCCATGGCGGCTGCGCTGATCTGTCCGATATCGGCGATTGCTTCAACCAATTCTTTTACATTGCTTTCATTTCCGATTTGTGCCAATCCCGTTGCCTCATATCCTCGTAAAATAAGCGGTGCGGTCGCGAACGAGCGCAAGCCCAGCTTCCGCTCCGGTTCGCCGACCTCGATCAGCGGCCCGGCGGTATCGACAAGAAAAAACTGGACGCCCGTTTTGCTCCTCCCGTCATGACCTTGCGCAGCCACAAGCATATAGTCGGCCTGCGGCGCATTCATGGCCGACGGCTGGGTGCCGATCAGCCGGTAGACCGTACCTGACTGCAGCGACCGCAGGCAGGCGGCCGCACCGGTCTGTCCCGCATGTGCCGCATGGAGCGCGCAGCCGCCCAGCTTCGCACCGCCCGCGAGCTCCGGCAGCAGCATCCGCCGCAGCTCCTCGCCGCCGAAGCGCTGCAGCGGCCATACGCAGTAGGCCGTATGCGCCGCAAGCGCGGCAGCCGTCGACGAACATACTCTTGCCAGCTCTTCGAGCACAATCGCGTAGGTTAACAGATCGCTGCCTGCTCCCCCGTACTTCTCGGAAACCGGAATTCCCGCCAGGCCAAGCTGCGCCAGCTGCGCGAACAGCTCCCTCCGGAACCGGCCCTCTTCGTCTCGGCTACCGGCCCCCGCCGCCACCGCTTGCTCCGCAAAATCCCGGACGACCTCGCGAGTCAGTTCCTGCTCCTCCGTTAATCCGAATTGCATGCCCCCTTCCTCCTCCCTCATGCCGAAGCTGTGGACAGCTTTCGACGAGTTCCGCGTTTATCCTAAGTATATGAACGCGATAAGATGAAAAGTATTGATTCTAAAAATCAATATCCGGACATAACGAACAAGCCCCTTCCGGCGGAAGGGGCTTGCTGCAGACCTTGTTTTAGACGGTCAGGATGTCCGGTATACGTAAGGATCCTTCGGTTCTTTAATCGGATTCCATCCGCTAACCTTCAGTACGGGAATCTTTTGCTTGAACGGCTGGTAGTACTCCCAATCCAGCTTGCCGCTCACATGCACCCAATCGTCGTCCTCTACTTTGGTACCCTTCGGAAATTCCACAAGCATCCCGAAGACGCCGGAATCAGCGACGCAATGAATGAAGCCGAAACGAAAAACAAAATAGTGGCTGTCATCCACCTGCTGGCCTTTAAAGGCAAAGCCGTCGAAGGCAATCGTTTTCCCAAAAAAAGCGTCCAGATTTTGATAAATGACCTCCATTCCCTTCAAATAATTGGCATCCGTCAAGGTGACCGAGCCAAGCGATGCAAACTCGGCCAGCTCTTTGTGATTCAGTTCCTCATAAACGTCCTTTTGGTAGAAAATGCTCGTATCCGGCTTTAGAAACTGGTACGACGGGTTGTCCTGTATATCCTGTTCAAATCCGGGTATCGAAAACCCTTTTGCCTTCACAAAACTGGAATCGAGAGCATGCGCGGGCAGAAAGAGCCCCGTTACGATCGGAATGAATAAGATGAAGCAGCCGACAAAACGTTTGAGCTTCGTCTCATTGCCGTGCGAGTGCCCGCAATCGTGACCATGATCATCGACGCGACGTTTATGCTCATCAATGTGACAATGATCATCATGCCGGCATGCCTCATGGTGATCGTGACTATGCTCCGGCATAGCTTCACCCGCTGCCTGCTTCTTCTCTTCCGCTCTCTGCCGCTTAGAAACACGAATAAACTCGAATATGCTGAGAAGTCCCATCATCACAACGGCGCTTATCGATAAATAGGCGTATTTCATATTAATGTATTTATTGATCTCGCCCGTGTAATGAAGCATAAAAAACATGAAGGAAAATCCGAACAAAATAACGAAACGAATCATCCAAACAGCCTCCCTGCAATCAGCGATCCGCCTAGGGTAAACACCGTCACAAGCGCAATGAGCGCCAATACAAATTTCGTACGGTACACGCCAAGCAGCATCAGCGTATTTTTAATGTCAATCATCGGTCCGAAAACTAGAAAAGCGGATAAGGAGCCGAGCGTAAAGGTGCTGCGGAACGATGCGGCAATGAATGCATCCGCTTCCGAGCATAGTGAAATGAGGAAAGCCAAAGCGATCATCACAAGCGAAGCCGTCACCGGATTGCCGCCAAGCTGCAGCAAGTAGGAGGTCGGCACAAACGTCTGCATGCAGGCTGCGATAAGAGCACCGAGCACCAAATATTTTCCTACCGAAAAAAACTCCTCTACCGCATGCGCGATCACATCGTATAACCGTTTCATGACCGGAATCGACGGCTCGCGGTACTCCGCGCCTTCCTGAACGGCTGCCGCAACCGGGGCAAGCGGATAGCGGAAAGGCAGCTCCTTGAACAGCAGGGACAGGCTGAGCGAAACCGATAACGCCACTGCGAAAGCCAGTCCGGCCCGGATACCGACCATCGTCCAGTCGTTGCCAAAGGCGATATAGGTTGAGAAGAGAACGATCGGATTTACGATCGGTCCCGTCAGCATAAAGGCAATCCCGGCATGCAGCGGCATCCCTTTGCTTATTAGCCGTCTTGTAATCGGCACAATTCCGCACTCGCAGGAAGGGAAGAACAGGCCGATACCGCAGCCGAATAATGCCGCGAGCACCCGGTTTTTCGGCATGATCCGCGCAATCCATCTCTCCTTTACGAAAGCCTGAATAAAGCCTGAAATAAGCACGCCGATCAGTACGAACGGGATAGCCTCCATCACCATACTGATAAAAATCGTGTTCAATTGATAAAGTGTCGTCACGCCGTTTCATCTCCGATTCTGCTAATAAAATCGCTAATCATTACTATAGCGCTTTCTCAGCACTGTATAAAGTGAAAAAAAAAGAGCCCGCTCCCGGCAGACTCTTTCCATACTTATAGATAACTGCGGCGACAGAGTCAGCGAATCGGCTTAATCGAAACCGTCGAGGTTTTGAAGCCCGGCATTTTGCAATTCGGGTCCAGCTCCGGACTTGTTGCTTTATTAACGTTCTGGACGCCGCCCCAATGCATAGGCACAAAGACGGTATCTTCTTTGATCTGGGCCGAAATGCGGCTCCGGACGCTGAAGCTTCCCCTCCGGGACCGGACTTCGACTTTGTCCCCTTCTTCGATTTTATATTTTTTGGCGGTCCGTGGGTGCAGCTCCACGAAATTGTCGACGCTCCTGGCAGCCAAGGAGGGACTCCTCCGTGTTTGCACACCGGTCAAATAATGCGACAGCACGCGCCCGTTCGTCAGCGTGAGCGGGAATTCCGCATCCGGCACCTCCTGCGGCTGTCTGCTCGGTACGGGGATGAAAATTGCCCTGCCGTCCGGATGTGCGAACGATTCGGTAAACAGCAAGCCGTTTGGCTCCTGCTCCTCCGTTGACGGGCATGGCCAGTAGACGCCTCCCTCGCGCCGCAGCCTGTCGTAGGTAATACCGTAATAATCGGCCACTCCTCCGCGGCTTGCCACCCGAAGCTCATTAAAAATTTCCTCAGCGGAGTGATAAGTGAAGTATTGCTTTCTGCCCAGCATCTCGGCGAGCTCGCACAATATCTTCCAGTCATGTCTCGCTTCGCCAGGCGCCGGAATCGTCGATTCCCGCAGCAGCACGCGTCCCTCCAGATTGGTCAGCGTACCGTCGTTTTCCAGGTAGGCGGTAACCGGCAGCACGACGTCCGCCATGCGCGCCGTTTCCGACAGAAACATATCCGCCACGGCCAAAAACCCGATATTTTGCAAGCCTTTCTCAACCAAATCCGCATTCGGATTGGAAACGACCGGATTGGAGCCCATCACGAACAGCGATCGGATCGTGCCGTCATGCACCAGCTCCATCATCTCGTAGGCGGATACTCCTTTTCGCGGAATTTCCGCCGGCTCCACTCCCCACACTTTCGCGATGTATTCGCGGTCGCGGTCATCCTCGATCGAGCGGTAGCCCGGCAGCTGGTCGCTCTTCTGACCGTGCTCCCTGCCGCCTTGCCCGTTGCCTTGTCCGGTTACGGCGCCGTAGCCGCAGCCCGGCTTGCCGACTTTTCCGGTCGCCAGCACGATATTGAGGAAGTTGCGAACCGCGACATGACCGTCCGTTTGCTGCTCGACGCCCCGCGCCGTGAACAAAATTCCCGTACTCGCCTTGCCGAATTCGACCGCTGCCTTATGGATCAGCGATGGATCAAGGCCGGTTAACTCCGCGATTCCGTCCAAATCGACGGTTTCCAAATGACGCTTCAGCTCATCGAAGCCATTCGTGCGGCCAGCGATAAACGACTGATCCATCAGCCCCTCGTTTTGCAGCACCTTCAGCATGCCGTTCGCCAACGCGGCGTCCGTTCCCGGCCGGATTTGCAGATGGATGTCCGCCATTTCCGCCGTCGCCGTCACTCTCGGATCGATGACGATGATCGTCGCTCCGTTTTCTTTTGCCTTCGTAAAATAAGGCATCAGCGTCGGCTGGCATTCGGCAATGTTCGTTCCGGCCAATATAATGCAGCGGGCAAGCGGAATATCGGATAATCGGCACGTAAGCCCGCGGTCGATGCCGAACGTTTTGTTGCCTGCGGAAGCAGCGGCGGACATGCAGAACCGGCCATTGTAATCGATATATTTGGTACCGAGGCCGATGCGCGCGAATTTCCCGAGCAGATAAGCCGATTCGTTCGTGAGCGAACCGCCGCCGTACAAACCGATGGCGTCCGGGCCGTACTGCTTGCTGACCGTTTCGAAATTGTCGCGGATCAGCGTAAGGGCTTCCTCCCAGGTGGCGGGACTCAGCTTGCCGTTTTTCCGCACGAGCGGCTGCAGGATGCGGTCGCCGCTCATGACATGCTGATGCGCGTTCATCCCCTTCACGCATAAACGCCCTTCCGAAGCCGCGTTCGGAATGCCCTCGATTTTGTAGGTTTTGCGCTGCGTGCCCGGCAGCGGCTCATTTGCCGTAATACGAATCTTGCACTGCACACTGCAAAACGGGCACTGCGTATCCGCATGAAATCCCGGCTCCAGCGTAAGCGGAGAGCTTATCGTTTGCTGCATATGCGTTCACCGAACCTTTCTTCGCTTGCTGCTGCCGCTTCCACGACCCTGATTCGACCGGTCAGCTCTTTGCGGTATCCGGAATCGAACAGCATTTCTCTGATTTCTATAATCCCTTCCTTTTCCATCCATTTCCACATCGGCTCGCCGTAATCCGCCCGTTCCCGGTACAGCTGCAGGCAGGCCGCCGACAGCTCCAGCGCCTCTTCGTCGGATTCCGCAATGCCGATCAGCTGGCCTTGCTTCACCGGATTTTCCGCATGGCCGGCCGCATAAACCTCCCAGCCGGCAGGAGCTCCCGTAATGCCGATGTCATGCACCAAAACGCCGGCCGGATTGTGCAGTCCGGAAGTGACGACAGCCCGCATTGGTACGGGAAAGGTTAAGCTTTCTCCCACATGATACAGCTCCGTACCGAGCGACTGGGAATCGTAACCCTCTTTCCGTTCATGCTCGTCATTGGCGACAATGCCGACAGACAAGCCGGTAGGGGATGCGCCGCGGCCAGAGGCAGCGGCTGCCGCCGGATTTGCCGGCTGCCAGAGCGAAAGGTAATATTCCATCGACGGTCCGCATTCGTCACAACCGGATTTGCTGCGCCAGCCGAGAGCGAGCATCGCTTCTTCCTTGTGGGCAAAATCGCCCTCCGCAACTGCCGCTTTCAATTGTTCATGGCTCAAATCGGTACATCCGCATATCGGCGGTGCCGATGCAAGCATCGCGTCCTTGCCGTGCTTCAGCGCATATTTCACGATCGCCGCTACCATCGGCTTGCAGCCGCCGCAGGAGCTTGACGCCTTCGTGCGGTCCCGCACCTGGTCGCATGTCTCCAAGCCGTCCTCGAGGACCGCGCACATAATTTGGGATTTGTTAACCGCGTTGCAGGCGCATACCGTTTCGCGGTCCGGCATCGCTGCGACCAGCTCGCTTTGGTCCTGGCTGTCGGACGAGCCGGAGGCGCTTGCCAGCGCGGAAATCGGAGCCTGCCGCTTCACGAGATTCAGGAGCGAGGTGCCCTCCGTCGTATCGCCGAACAGAATCGCACCGCTGACGATACCGTTTTTCATCGTCACTTTTTTGTAAGTGCCGCGAATGCCGTCGTAAGTTTGCAAAGCCGTATCGGCATCATTCTCGTTAATTTCGCCTACCGAAAATACCTCAACGCCGGAAACCTTCAGCTGCGCATAAGGTACGGAGCCCGTATACGGAGCGGTCTCCTCTTCGCATAGCGTTTTTGCAAGCACCTTGCCTTGCTCGTACAGCGGCGCAACAAGACCGTAGGCGATACCGCGGTGCTCTGCGCATTCTCCAACCGCAAAAATGTTCGGCACGCTCGTGCGCATATAGTCGTCTACGACAATCGCCCGGTTCGTGTCGATGCCGCTGCCGCGTGCAAGCTCGATATTCGGCCTGATTCCGACCGAAACGACGATCAAATCGGCTTCCAGCGCCGCTCCGTTCGAGAAGCGAATGCCCTTCGCCCGGGTTAAGCCGGTAATGCTCTCCGTATCCTTGCTGAGCCAAAAGCGCATGCCTTGACCTTCCAGCTCCTTGCGCAGAAGCTCGGCCGACATCCGGTCCAGCTGCCGGTTCATCAGGTAAGGCGCATTATGGACGACGTCCGTCTCCATCCCCAAATTAAGCAGGCCTCTCGCCGCTTCCAGCCCGAGCAGGCCGCCGCCGATGACGGCGGCTTTCCGGTATTTTTTCGCATAAGTTATCATCGTATTGCAATCGTCAATATTGCGGAACGCGATGACGCCCGGCTTGTTAATGCCGGCGATCGGCGGAATAAAGGCCGAGGAGCCCGTCGCAATAATCAAATAATCGTAATCGGCGCGCAAGCCGGACTGCGTCTCGACATATCCCGCCTCCTTCTGAATGCGGACGACGGTTTCTCCCGTGAACAGCCTGATTCCTCTATCTTCATACCAGGCATAATCGTTAATCGTAATTTCATCGATTGCAGAATCGCCCTGCAGCACCTTGGACAGCATAATGCGGTTGTAATTGGGACGCGGCTCGCTGCCAAAAATCGTAATTTGGAATCTGTCCGGAGCCAGGTTGCAGATTTCTTCTACACATTTGACGCCTGCCATGCCATTGCCGATAACGACCAATTTTTTTCTATTCATATAGGTTCACATCCACTCATGAGAATCAGATCTGGATCGTAAGCATAAAGAACCCTTCCCCGCAGCCGGGAAAGGGCGTCGTTGCCCGGTGGAATGCGCACGCCACTGTGCGTCATTTCTATAATGTAAGATTAGTGCATGCCGATAGTTATGTCAATATATCTAACAAAAGAATTCGATAAAAAGGCGTCTAAATCCCAAAATTGTGTCAGGTATATTGACGTTAACATTACGCCGAATCTATAAACGGTTTGGGATCACAGCATGGCGATCCATCATACACAAAAAAACGGCGCACAAAGCCGTGCAGCCGATGGCAACGAGGCCGCAGCCCTATCCAGATTGATGGACGGATTGCGGCCTTTTTTAGTATGGGACAGAGTCAAAAAAGGAGAGATGGGGTTGGAGAGACAATCATTTTAGTATGCCCCGTGCAGAAAAGGCGAATCTCGTCGCGCTTCCGATATTGGGAGATCCGGTTTTGCAGGCTTGTGTCAGGTTTCGTGACAGATTATTGGGGGCCGAAACGGACCGGTCAGATCGGGATGCTCACGACGCTGATCCCTTTTGTTTTGGGCTGGCAGTTCCTGATCTTGTGCTCGGTTACGTTAGTATCTCTCATTTTGTTGTCGGTCATGCAGCTGAAATGGCGGAACAAGTGGATGACCAAAGGAGGCAAAGCACGTCTGGGGGCCGCAGCCGACGTTTCGCTCATAAAGCTCCCCTCTGAATCATCCGGTTTCCCGGAACCTTATACTTAGGTTCCCTGGGTGAAGGCCTGCCCGGCTTACTCTAAAGGAAGCTTTTTTTCGCCCAATAAAGCTTTCATAAAAAGCCTTTTGGGATTTTGCAGCAGCTTCGCCATCGATTCCGTCCAGCGGTCCTTTCGTTCCCCGCCCGTTCGTGCCGCATAATATTCGGAGATTACCCTGTTGTACTGATGGAGCTCATCGCGAAGCTCCTCTGTGCTTTGTTTGTACACGTCCTCGTGATAAATATGGGACATCGGCAGCCTTGGCTTCTTGTCTGAGCGGTTTTTCGGATAGCCGACGCTCATGCCGAATAACGGAATGACCCGGTCCGGCGTCTGAAGCAGCTCGGTTACGCGACCGAGCTTATTTCGGATGCCGCCGATATAACAAACGCCAAGACCCATCGATTCTGCCGCGATTGCGGCGTTCTGGGCAGCAAGTGAAGCATCGACGACTCCAACCATAAACGTTTCGACGGACTGCAGCGACTGCAGGGTACGGGAGTCGAGCGTCCCCTCCAGCTGCGCGGCAAGCTCAAGGCGATGCAAATCGAGGCAAAATATAAAAAAATGGCCGTTCTTCGCGACATAAGCCTGTCCGCCCGCCAGCTCGGCAAGCCGCTCTTTTTTGACGGGATCTTTAATTCCGATGATCGTATAGGCCTGGACATAGCTTGACGTCGAAGCGGCCTGCGCGCTTTGCACGATCGCCGCGGTCTGCTCGTCCGTAAGCGGCTTGTCCAAATAAGAGCGGATCGACCGGTGATCAAGGATCGTCCGGATTGTTTCGTTCATAGGGCAGCACCTCCGTTGCTTTTTCTCCATTATGTCATAGTTCTTAACCAAGGCAAAGAAGGCCTGCCGTCTGTCATGCCAGATCGGCAGGCCCTCCCTTATGCCTCTTAATCGTAAATAACCTCAGTACCCGCTATAAAGTCATGTATTGCGCGCCTGTCCTCCCTCACGGCTACCATAATGGCGCTGACAAGAATGCCGACCCCAAACGTAATGCCGTAAATGATGCCGGCTATAAGGACACGTAGCAGCATATTCCAGATCGTTGGCGGCTGATCGTCGTCAAATCTCCTGATCCGGATGCCGCATATGCGTTTGCCAATGGTAAAGCCTTTCCAAAATACAGGAACGAGCAATGAATATAAAAACGACAGCAAATTCGTAAACCATTCCTTTCCTTCACCGCCTGTGATCAGCAGCGAAAGAATGGTGAGCGGGACGGCCACGATAATTCCATCCAGCAAATTCGCGCCCAACCGAATCCAAAAGCCTGCTCCCTGATTCATTTGCACAGCCTCCTTGTCGTATTTCCCCCGTTCTTATTTGTATTGTCAGAGGAGCGGCAATAGAAGGGGCGGGCGCTTCGGATTTTTGTCGTTAACTTTTACGTTTTGTAAAACAATTTTTGACAAACTTTACGCTTTCGATCTGCTATCATTGTTTTCAGGTTGTCCATCCTAGAATAGGAGCGTTGATAATGAACACGATTTCTAACGAACATTTTGAAAACGAAACGATTGTATTTGATGGATTCAGCTTTATCGGCTGCACGTTTACGAATTGCGTCATCATCATCTCGACACTCGATTTCGACTTCCGCGGCTGTACCTTCTATGAATCCAATCTTCACGTCAATCCCGAGCTCTCCATCTTCGAAATCTCGCATAAGCTTTCGCAATCCACATACGATCATACCACCAACTGCTACCGGAACGATTATAACTATCCGAAAAAAGCGCTGGATCTTTCGACGGTCAATGCCCGTTAAAGCTCCAGCTTAACGTTAAAAGAAAAAACCGCCCGGAGAGGCGGTTTTTCCATGCGGTCAGATGCGGTTAGCCAAACGCTCGATACGAAGAAACAGCTCCTGCATATCAAAGGGTTTGACGACGTAATCGTCGGCGCCTTTCTGCAGAGCGTGCACGATATCCGCTTTTTGGCTGCGGGCGGTGAGCATGACGACCCATACATGCTGCTCGGGGAAGCCGGCCCTCAGCCGGTCAAGCACCTCAAAGCCGTCCAATTCCGGCATCGCGCCGTCCAGCAAAACGATATATTTCTCTCCCTCCCGGTACCAGCCGGACGCCAGAAAGGCCGTTCCGTCCGGATACGCGAAAGCGCTGACCCGTTTGCCCGCGGCAGGCTTCCACTGCGAGAATTGATCCAGGATAAGCTCGCGCATTAACGGATCGTCATCGACGACGACTACGTTTATAACCGCTTCCTGCCCCGCAGCCGAAATGCCCTGCGCATACACGACCGACCGGTCGCGGCCGGAGCGCTTGGCCGAATACAGCGCCTGATCCGCCTCGTCCACAAGCTTCTCCGGATGCTTGTTCGCTTCATGAAGCCCGGCCAGACCGGAGGAGAAGGTCACCCGGAAGCTTTCCCCGCCGCTTTGGAACCGGAGCGAGTTGAAGCCCTCTCTCATATCCTCCACGATCAGTACCGCATCCGCCGTCCCGCAGCCCGGAAGCAGCAGGGCAAATTCCTCTCCCCCGTACCGGCACAAAATATTCTGCTTGCGGATCGAGCGTTTGGCAGTCGCGACAAATGCTTGCAGCACCTCGTCACCCTTCAAATGTCCATATGTATCGTTCACCTTCTTGAAATGATCCAAGTCGATCAAAACAAGCGTAAACGGAGCTCCGTTCCGGTTATAATCGTCGATGCCCTGCCTGACCATCACGTTAAAATGCTTGCGGTTGTATGCGCCCGTCAGCTCATCAACGATGATCGAGCGCTGCCAGTCCCGCTTCATCGCGAGGCGGTTGGCGGTTAAAGCCAGCAGCAGCTCGGTCGAAAAGGGCTTCGCGAGAAAATCCGTCGCCCCCATCCGGTAAGCGCGGATTTGATTGTCGGCGGAACCGTCGGCGCTGATCATGAGGATCGGAATGAGCTCCTGCTTCGCTTTTTCAACCATTTGCGGCAGTACCTCCATGCCGCTTCGGTCAGGCAGGATGATGTCCAGCAAAATCAGATCCGGCTTCCAATCGTAAAACAGCTTCAGTCCCCGCTCGGCATCCAGCGCGATACTGACCGGATAGTCATGCTTCTCCAGCACTTCCTTCAAATAAGCGACAAACTCGATGTCATCGTCGATCAGCAGTACCCGGTTCGAGCCTTCGGCAGCGCCGGCCGCCACATTTTGCTCAAAAACCGTCTGCTTCCTGTCAGACGGCAGCTCCTGCGGCATTCCTTGGAACATGCGGAGCAGCGGACCGACATGCCGCTCCCATTCCAGCCTGCCAATCATACGGCCACCGTCCGGAGCGAACGACCTTTCCTGTTCGCCGGAGTATAGCTCTACCTCAGCTAAGCCTAACGTCCCGCCCGTTCCCTTCAGGTTATGAAAAAAACGGTGCAGCTCCTGTTCGGCTACGGCCGGCTGCGCCGACCATTCCGCGACAGTCTGTCCGACTCTTGCCTGCATTAGCTTTACGTATTTATCCCTTTTCATGCCGTTCCTCCGATCTTAAGATGAGATCTGACAGCCGTTCGCTCAGCCTGCCAGGCAGGTACGGCTTGACCAGAAACTCGGAGATGCCCCAGGCTGCGGCCTTTTCCTTCTCTTCGAAAGCGCTCGAAATGAGAATCGGCTTATTCAGCAGCTTCTCCGATTTTTTCATCATCGTAATAATATCCCATCCCGTTAGGCCTTGCTCAAGCATTAGATCGATGACGACTGCGTCCGGATTCAGCCTTTCCAGCTCATCGAGCGCTTGCCGCCCTTCCGCAAACAAATGTACCCGGTAACCGCTTGCCTGCAGCTCGTCTGTCAGCAGCAGCGATAAATGGTGATCGTTCTCCACCAGCGCCACGAGCAAGGAAGCTTTCTCCGGTTTCCGCTCAGGGTCCTCTACAGCCGAATGCTCAAGCCGCGTAATGGCCGGCAAACGAACCGTAAACGTGCTTCCCGAGCCAAATACCGATTCTACGCCGATCGTTCCTTTGTGCCGGTTAATAATTTCTTTCACGATTGCAAGACCGAGCCCTGTTCCGCCAATTTCCCTGCGGTCCGAATTGTCAACGCGGTAAAATTTGGAAAACAGCTTCGGAAGCGCCTCTTCCGGGATGCCCAGGCCTTCATCCTGAATCCGGATGACAAGCTGCTCGTCCTCCACTGCGGCGTCGATGAGAATCGTTCCGCCGTCAGGCGAATATTTTACCGCGTTGTTTAACAAGTTAATGAACGCCTGGCCCAGTTTCGCAGCATCCGCCCATACCAGCGCCTTCGGCGCACGATTGCAAAATTCAATGCGATGCGCAGTGCCGGACAGCTTCTCCGTCTCGACGATTTCTTCAATCAGGGAGGCTATGTCAATCGCCTGCATGTCATAAATCTGCTTGCCCGATTCCATTCGCTGCAGATCGAGGAAATCATTAATTAACGCCGTTAATCGTTTGGCTTCCTGATAAATCGTCATCATATATTTTCTTTGTCGCTCCGGGTTCAGCTCCCGGTGTATAAGCAGCTCGGCGAAACCAAGCACACTCGCAAGAGGCGTCCTCAGCTCATGGCTTACCGTGCTGACAAACTCGGATTTCATCCGGTCAACCTCGTATTCCTTCGAAATATCCCTGTGCACGAACAGCAAACCGAATTTATCTCCCTGGCGGTAGAGAGGCTCGCAATAGATTTGGATGTGCTTTCGTTCGGGCAAAGACAGCTCATAATTCATGCTTCTGCCTTCCTCCGTCAGCTCCCCGTTCACAATCCGCGTGATGAAGCCGACCAGCCTTTCCGGCTCAATTACCTTCTCCCGAATCGTCTCCAGAAAGGAATCGATCGGCAATCGGGTAGAGGAGCCCGCTTCGGACACAACTCCGAGCAGCTCCGACATTCTCCGGTTAATCTGCAGCGTCGTTCCGTGCAGGTCGGTGAACTGAATCCCTTCCTGAACCGTGTTCAGCATATCGCCAATCATCTGCCGCCGCTTCTCGGACTGCTCGAATAAAACCAGCTTGTCGAAGGATAACGATACCTGCTTGATAAGCCCGTCAATTTCGGCTTCCTCCTGCCGAGAGACGTCGCGGCCGAGCTTGGTCAGAATCAGGCATGCAACCATTTCCTCATCCGCGCCTGCCACCGGTACGACCAGATCCGTAGCGCTCATCGGAGCAGTGTGATAGCCCCGCTCGGCCGTTGACGCCGCTCGATTGATTCGGTATGTCTTTTTCGTCTGCAGCGCCCGCAAAGCGATTCCTTCGTCAAGCGTCGCGACGGCCTGCTTGGCGGCTTCCTCCGACAGGCCGACGGACGCGTACGGGTGCGGCTCCTTCATCATAATGAGAATCCCTTTGTCCGATTCGGTTATTTCCACCATATTTTGAATGATGCTCTGCAGTAGCTCGGTCTGATTCAGCGTATTGGACAAGGACTGGATGAGCTGATTTCTTTTTTCCAGGTACCGCTCGTTTTTCTCCATGAGGGCAAGCGCGCGCTGCAGCTCTTCCTGCTGTGCCTGGAGCTCGTCCTGCTGTGCTTGGAGCTCTTCGTTCTGGGCAAGCAGCGTCTCTTCCTTGAGGTGGATTTGCCCCATCATCGACTGCAATGAACGAGAAAGCTCTCCGATTTCGTCCGCTCTCGTCAAGCTCTCGAGCTCGAAGCGCTCGCCTTCCGCAAAACGCCTCGCCTGCTTCGTCAGCTGCCGGAGCGGCGCTCCCATATCGGTGCCAAGCTTTCTCGTAATGAAAGAAGACAAAATGAGAACGGCGAGAATATAGGTGATAAACGCGCCGGCTTGAAGAGCCAGCTGCCGCACAAGCTCACCGTTTTTCTCCTCCGCGATCAGCTTCACCTGATTCTCGAAGTCGTAGGCGTAGACGATCAGTTTATTGACCGGATTGTCTTCATCCGCGGTGATCAGCTGCCGCAGCGAGCCATAATCCTCGGCTTCCGCATACGCAATTGCCTTCGGCAGCGTCGTCTCAAAATAATCCGTAAAAAACGCTTCGATATTTTGCATCACTTCCATTTCGGCTTCACTTAACTCACGTTTCTTGATCTCAAGGAGCGCATTTTTCAGCTTTTCCTCCTCGGCAAAAATCTGCTCGTATTCATAATCGGACAAATAGACGAAATACCCTCTGGCCCGCAAAATGATTTCATTCGAATGATCCGCGATTTCGGAAACGAGCTTTAGCTTATCTTGAACCGCTTCCGCTTCCCTCATATAATCCTGCACAATCGAATAGGTGGTCCACAGCATATAAAATGCGCCGAACAAAATAAGCATGACGGCCAGCATCATCATGGACACAAGCCGCTGTGTTATGCTTCTTTTATAAAAATGCCTGAGCTTACTCACGCAGCATCTCCCCGATCCGTCCGATCAGCTCAAGAGGGCTGAACGGCTTGGACATAAATCCGTCCGCCCCGGCATTCAGCACCTTCTCCTGCTCCGCCTGCTGGCTTTTCGCCGACAGCATAAGAATTTTGGGCCGCTGCTCCTCAGCAAGCTCGGCTTTTGCCGCTTCGATCACTTCCGCCCCCGTCATACGGGGCATCATGTAGTCCAGAATAATCAGATCAAAGGCATCCGCTTTCATTTTATCAAGCGCTTCCACTCCGTCCGACGCCTCATCAATTTCATAGCCTTCATCCTCGAGCGTGTCCGCAATCAGCATTCTGAGCACGGGCTCGTCCTCGGCAATCAGTATTTTTTTCGGCATGTTCTTCCCCTCCGTCGCATCGCACTCAATTGTCATTTGTCGACATTTTTCTACAAAACTAATGCTCTGTTATTCGACATCTTTTTCGTAATTCCTTTTATTTGCAAATGCCGGTAAGGTTGAAACGAAAAAAAAAGAACACGCGGCCAAATAGCCGAATGCTCCTTATAGGACTGCTTAAATGACGTCGGTCAATTCGTTGCGGCTGTGACTGTCGAGCTCCCTCCAATCGGCGATCTCGCATCTCCTTCCGTTCAAATCCGTCAGGATGATGCGGCCCCCTCCGGGGAACTGCAAATGCTCATGCAAATTTCGCATCGCCATCCTTGTTGCGCCCAGATTGGTTTGGAGCTCCCAAATCCACAAGTCCGCTTTCTGCTTGATGCTGTCGATCCTGTCGACGCGGGGCAGAAAGTACCGGAACTGAAGCTCCGTTCCGATTTCCTTCAAGCTTTCCCGGTCCAGCTCCTCGATGTCGCGGATGATGCACAGCTCTTCCCCTTTCATATCCCGTACCGAAATATACTTCGTCGTATACAAGAAAGGAAAAGCCCGGTGCACAACCAGCTCGTCGAACGGCTTTCCGTTAATCACTCCCTGGAACACGCCGCCCGGCCCGCGGCTGAAGATGACATCGTCGGTACCAAGTATCGTCAGCTCGTAAGGATCCTTCATGCGCTTTCCACCCCTTTGATCTTGGACAGCTCCTGCTGGGCTTCCACGAGCTTATGATAGGCGCCTTTTTGCGAGAGCAGCTCCTCATGCGTGCCGACCTCAACGATTTTGCCGCGTTCAAGCACGACAAGCCTGTCGGCATTGCGCAGCGTCGAAAGCCGATGCGCGATCGCAAAGGTCGTACGGCCCTTCACAAGCCGGGTAATCGCCTCCTGAATTTGCCGCTCGGTTTCCGTGTCGACGGACGCGGTCGCCTCGTCGAGAATCAGAATGCGCGGATCGTGAATGATTGCCCTGGCGATCGATACCCGCTGCTTCTCCCCGCCGGAAAGACGGTGACCGCGCTCCCCGACCCTCGTATCGTACCCGTCGGGCAGCCGTACGATAAAATCGTGGGCATTGGCGATCTTCGCCGCCCTCATAATCTCCTCGGGGGTTGCATCCGGCTTGGAGTAGGCGATATTCTCGGCAATCGTTCCGTCGAACAGGAAGGTTTCCTGCAGCACGACTCCGATTTGCTTTCGGAGGTCGGATTGGCTGATGCGCCTCAGATCGACGCCGTCGATCAGAATGGCTCCTTCGTCGGTATCGTAAAATCGGCAAATCATATTGATAAAGGTCGATTTGCCCGCGCCGGAATGGCCGACCAGCCCGATCATTTCTCCGGCTTTCACTTGAAGATTCACGTCCTTGATGACCGGATGATGCTTCTCGTAGCCGTAAGTCACCTTTTGAAACTCAACCTCTCCGCGAATCGTGCCGATGGCGGCCGGCTCGCGCACTTCCGGCACCTCCGACGGCGTATCCATAATTTCGAAAACGCGATCGGCGGCCGACAGCGCGTTGCTCGCCCAGTTGATCATTTGGCTCACCCATTGGAGCGGGCCGAACAGCATCGTCAAATAGGCGATTAACGCCATCAGCGTTCCGAGCTGAAGCTCATCCTTCAAGACGGACTGGCCGCCGAAATACCAGATCATCAGCGTTCCAAGGCCGGCGATGAAGGCGAACAGCGGAAACATCCCCTGCCACATGCCTTCAATCCGGATATTATTGCGTACGACCTCGCGGTTTGCCTCCGCGTAGCGGCTCATTTCGGTCGCTTCCTGGCCGAACGCCTTCACGACCCGGATGCCCTGCAGCGAGTCGCCAACCAGCACATTCAAGCGGAAGATGGCTCTCCACTGCTGATACCAGCGGCGGCCGATTTTCGGCCACAGCTTCATCGATACGGTGACCATGAACGGCATCGGCAACAGCGCAAACAAAGTAAGCTTCCAGTCCAGCCCGAACATGATGACGAATATTGCGATGACCCTCAGCGTTTCCCCGCTCACCCAAATGACCCCGTCGGTCATAAACTGCCGCATCGCCTCCGAGTCGCTGTTGACCCTGCCGATGAACTGCGAGGTTTGGCGGCGGTCGAAGAAAGCAAGCGACAAGCGCATTAACGCGCTGTAGATGTCCTTGCGGAGATCGCCCATTAATTTCGAGCCGACCCAGACGCCGATCAGCCCGCGCACCGTCTGCATGACGGACAAAAGAAGCGCGGTCACGCCTAATCCGATGACGACCATCAGCAGCGACTGGCCCGCGTTTTTCGGCTGAAGAACGTCGTCGATCATTATCTTGGTCAAGTATGGCGGAATGAGCTCGATTAGCGTTGTCAGGACAAGCAGGATGCCTGCCCCGGCCATCTGCAGCTTATACGGCTTTGCATACTTCAGCATCCGGGCAATAGCCTTGCCGCTGCTTTTGCAAACGGGACACACCTGCGTCCCTTCCGAAAGCGGATTGTCGCAGCTCGGACAATAACGGGGGAACTCCTTCTCCGAGACGGCCGGGCGTTCCTCGCCCTTGGCCATGGCCGTCAATAATTTGGCGGCAAAGCCGAACATAGCGGAAAGCGCAGCGGTGTACCTCGCAATAACGACAGGACCGCTTCCCGTATCCGCCAGCAGCATTCCGCCCCCGACACCGTTCACCGACCGCGCTTCCGTCACCTGATCCAGGCGCAGGCTGCGAAGCAAAGCTCCGCCGGATTCCCAAACGGCGACTTCCTGCTCCGTAATTACGGTCCATTGCTCGCCGAAATGCCCGTTATGCAATAAATCCGTCTTCGCGCTGAACACGGGCTCCTGCTGCAGCTGACCTCGGATTTGATTCGGGAGTGTTTCTAATATAGCCATGTCTACCCCCATCAGCGGTTAATGAGCTCTCGCGTCTTCACAATAATTTTGCGGATGCTCTCGCCGGACAAATGATATTTCTTCTCCAGCTCGGCTACCGACCAGCCGTTCGTGTAGTGGCGGCATATTTCCTTGTTTCTCTCCGCAAGCAATTTTCTCGTGCCGCTGACCTCTCCCCAATGCGCCCGCTTCTCGGCCGGCTTCGGGATATAAATCAGATCTCCCTGAATATACTTTTGCAGCTCCTTCAGCAAACTAGGGGGAAGCACATCTCTTCCATTTTTGTAATTCACGATAAACGTCCTCCTCAAACAGGCTTAGCTTGGTTTTCTCGATTGCATGCGTAACCGTCAGCATTTTGCCGCCTCCTTTCGTTCGATTCGAAATAGGTTCTTAAAACAGAAAAAACCGTGGATACTCCTATTCTCCACAGGCCGTCTTGGCATAACAAACCCCATTTACGCCACCTTCTAAATTATAAGGAAAGCCCTTACATTTGACAAGAAATTTATGACAATAATTCCATCATTCCCATGCGCGTGTTTCCTCGTACAAAATATCTTCGGATGACCCGCCGTGATTCTAAAAGAAGGAGGCCGGAAGACCTCCTTCCTGCTTCAGGATCTCCGTTTAAACGGAGATCACCTCTACGCGATTAATCAAAACGATCAACTCCTTTCCTGCAGATTCCGTCGGCCCGACATCATCAGTATACTTCCAGATCTTAGGCGTATGAAAGTGAAAGAATGCCTATAAAAGAAGTTTACCAAATCCGCCGGGCCATGACCGGCTAGCCCAGAAAACCGAGCATTTGCAAACCGTGCCAAATGCCGTCCTCGGATACGTCCTTGGTTACGTACCGGGCCGCACGCTTCACCTCGTCCGGCGCATTGCCCATTGCGACGCTGTGGTGCACGAGCCTAAGCATCTCAAGATCGTTCAGCCCGTCTCCAAATGCGTATATATCCTCCGGCTGAAAGCCCGCTTTGCGGATGAGCGCTTCAATCCCCTTTGCCTTCGAACCGCCGGGCGGCATCAGATCGCTGCCGTAACGATGCCAGCGGTTATAGCCGAATTCGGCGAAGCTTTCCTTGTAGCAGCCTTCATCCTCCTCGGTACAGAACAAAAGGCACTGATAAATCTCTTTTCCTTTGTAGAAACCCGGCTCATGCGGAGGAAGCTTCAGCTTCATCGCCTCGCTGCCCGCATCCAGATAGGCGTTCTGGTCGGTGCTCGTGCGCATGCCCTCCGGCGTCATATAGACGAGCGGATGCCGGTTCGCATCGGTCAGCCTGGTCAGCTCCTCCAGCCGCTTCTCATCCAGCGCATGCCGATACAGCACCTCGCCTTTGTAGACGACATATGAGCCGTTGAAGCTGACGTAGGACTCGATTCCGAGCGCCCTGCCGACCTCTGCGAGCATGAACGGTCCTCTGCCCGTAGCGATAACCAGCTCGTGACCGGCCTTATTCAGCTCGGCAACTGCCCTTTTTGTTGAATCCGGAATGTTCTTGTCCCGGTCAAGCAGCGTTCCGTCAATATCAAAAAAAATCAGTTTTCTATTCATTCCCGCCCCACACGTTCCTTCCCTGTTCGTTAGGAACCATTATACCGCATTCACCGCGTCTATGCGGCCATTTGGAGCGCGGGGCCGCGCCGTGAAGCAAGCCTGCGTTTTCCGTAGACAATGTTGTGCAGCAAGCCTGCTGCGCAGGCGGCTTCCGCCGTATCGCTCTGAACGAGCCTGAGCAGCTGCACAGCGTCCCCTTTCTCGTAAGCTGCGGCAATCGCGCGCAGCCACAGCTTCGTTTGCTCGTCCTCCGGCTGCTCCAGCGCCGGCTGCTCCAGCTCGGCCCGGACGGAGGAGAGTGCAGCGCGTGCCCGGTGCAGCGCGGCCTTCACGGCACCCTGCGTTACTGCGAGCAGCTCGGAGACGTCCGCCGTGGAAAACCCGTACACGTCGCGAAGCAGGAACACCGATCTTTGAAGCGGCGAAAGATGGTGAAGCAGCGCATGGAACATTTCCTCAAGCTGCGCTGCATTAGGCCCGGACGAAGGTTCCGGAACTTGCTCCAGTCTCACGATTCTTTCATACCGCTTCCTTCGCCTCGTCCGGTCAATCCACGTCGTTTTGGCAATACGCATAAGCAGCGCTTCCATATTGCCATGGCCGCAGCCGGCAGCCTTAGCCAGCGTTACGGCTTTCAGCCAGGCATCCTGAGCCAGATCCTCTGCGTCCCAGCGCGAGCCGGTGATGGAAAGACAGTAACGGAATACCGCAGCGTGCAGCCGCGCCAATGCGGCGGATTCCTCTTTTTGCGCGGAAATGACAGCTCTCATCAAAAGACCTCCTCCTTGTTGCGATAGCTTCCCCTGATATAGTAAACGAATGAATGCCGAAAAAGGATACGCCGCCAATAATTATTATAGCAGCGTATCCTTTCATCGGTTCCGTTCGATTACAAAGGGAAAGCATCGATAACATTCAAGGAGGTATCCGACATGAGTCATTATATGCCCTATGTCGTCGAGCAAACGAACCGCGGTGAAAGGTCTTATGACATTTATTCGCGGCTGCTCAAGGATCGTATTATTTTTTTGGGATCTGCCATCGATGACCATACAGCCAACAGCATAGTCGCCCAGCTGCTCTTTCTCGCAGCCGAGGATCCGGATAAGGAAATTTCGATGTACATTAACAGCCCGGGAGGTTCCACGACGGCCGGCTTCGCTATCTACGATACGATGCAATTTGTGAAGCCGCCCGTTCATACGATCTGCACGGGCTTTGCGGCCTCCTTTGCCGCCATCCTGCTGCTTGCAGGAGAGAAAGGCCACCGCTCCGCCCTTCCGAACAGCGAAATCATGATCCATCAGCCGCACGGCGGAGCGCAGGGCCAAGCAAGCGATATCGCAATTTCGGCCAGACGAATTCTGGATACGCGCAGAAGGCTGAATGAAATAACGGCCCAGCGTACGGGGCAGCCGATTTCGAAGGTCGAAGCCGATATGGACCGCGATTATTTTATGTCCCCGGAGGAAGCGCTGGAGTACGGTATCATCGATAAAGTCATAACGGCGCTATAGCAGGCTTTTATTGATCCAGATGGCAGCCTGGCTGCCGTCACCCATCGCGATCGTCGACATTTCGGAGTGGGCCGTCACATCTCCGGCGGCCCATACATGAGGAACGCTCGTCATTTTGGTGCGCGGATCCACGACGATATGCCGGTTGTCCATCAGCCGGGCGCCAAGCTGCTCCGCAAGCCCGCTCCTCACCTGGTTCCCTCCTAACGCGACGAACGCATGACGGGCTTCCAGCCGCGTTCCGTCGTCAAGAATAAAGCCGCTCAGCTGCGACTGCTCCGCCAAAACCTCCCGGACGGACGTTTCGATATAGACAATCCCTTTTTGATCAAGGCTCCGGCGAACCGACTCCTCGACCTCCGACTGCTCATGATTGACATACGTCAGCTCGCTCGTCCAATGAGTAAGGGCAAGCGCCATGGAGGCGCCGGTATTTCCCGCCCCGAGCACGACCGTCCGTTTCTTCCATACCTCGTAGCCGTCGCAGTCCGGACATACATAGACGCTAACGCCGAGGCAGGGCAGCAGTGCCGGAAAAGGCGGAAGTCGGTCCTTGACGCCGGTCGCCAGAAGAAGCCTTTTGGCGCTAATCCGGGAGGAATCTTCAAGCGTAACCGTGAAGCCTCCTTCCTCCCTCGCCGCTGCAGCCGCTTTGCCGTACACGAACTGCACGCCCAGCCGTTTGGCCTGCTCTCTGCCTGAAGCCAGCAGCTCCGGGCCGCTTACACCGTCCGGCCAGCCTATAATATTGTGATAGCTGCGGCACATGGTCGACCTTCCTTCCGCCGCGTCCACAACCGTTACCCGTCGGCAGTAACGCCCGAGCTGGATCGCGGCCTGCAGGCCCGCGATGCCCCCGCCTACGATTAAGCAGTCAACTTGCATATTTTTGCCTCCTGCAAACCTGAATTTGGTTTAGTATCCAGTTCTTTTTGCGCATTTATGCAGGAGGCCGGAATTGCGTTTTACGGCCGGGCTTCGGCTCTACCGCCGCTTCTTCGGCCTTCATGCCGTTTGTTCAGGAGCTCGGGCAGCGCAATGCCAAGCAGGACGACGGCGACGCCGATCCATTGGAGCGCGCTGACATGTTCCTTCAGCACGAGCGACGACAGCAGGACGGCTACGGGCAGCTCCGAAGCGCCCAAAATGCCTGCCATCCCTTCACCAATATGGGGGACGCCGATCGCGAACAGCACGGGCGGGATAAAGGCGCCGAACATGCCGAGAAGGAAGCCGAACAGCAGCAGCTCGCTCCCGAAAAAGCCGTTAAACAGGAAAGCCGGCGGAAACAGGACGAACACAACTAGCATGCCGCCCGTGATCATCCATGCGCTCCTGTATGCGGGATGTGCATTCGGTACGGCTTTGCCGCTGAAAAAAATGAACAGGGAATAGCTGACTGCGGACAGCAGGCCCAGAAGGACGCCGATCAGATGAAAGCGGCCCATGCCCTGCTCCGCGATTCCCGCCGCCAGCAAGGTGCCTGCAAATAAGACCGCGATCGTGATCAGCATAACCCTTCCGGGTCTTTGGCGCTGGCTGACCGCCTGAACAAGGACGCCGATCCATGTGAACTGGAACAGCAGAATAATGGCAAGCGAAGCAGGAATATAGCGGAGCGACTCGTAATACAGCAAACCGGTGACGGCTGTCGGCGTACCGGCAGCCATCAGCAGCAGCCTCTGCTTCCAGGTCAGACCGGCTGCGGCTGCTGAGGCTGCCGAATCCGGCTGCCTGCGTACTCTCCGCTTTTCCCTGCTTTTCAATATCAAGGCCAGCAACCAAGCAAGCACGAAGCCCGTAAGCAGCTGGCTTCCGACGACCTCACCGAGACTGTAGCCTTTGCCGTAGGCCAAAACGACGATTGTCGATAAAATGCCGTAGCTGGCCGCGCCAAAAAATACGGATAATAAGTACTTCAACGTAAAACCCCTTTTTGTGATTATTTTCTGCGTTTAAACGCAAAAAAAACCTTGCCGCAAACATTCGATCATATGCTTATGACCGGATATTCGTAGCAAGGAAGTAAAGGCTTCCCGTAGAAACCCCCACCCTATACGCGTTCGTTCCATTATGGGGTTATACGAAATATAAAATTGTCCGTTCGGCTAGTTCCATGGTAATGTTACATGACAGGTGAGCTATTGTCAATCCCGGCATTTTTTATTCTAGCTATGTTATGATAGTCACTAGCAAGAAAGGATGGATCGCATATGGCCAATCAAACATCTTCGCAAACCGTCCGCTCCGTCTGCCCGTTTGACTGTCCGGATACATGCGGGCTTAGCATTACGCTTGAGCAAGGCAAGGTAACTTCCATTACCGGAGACAAGGATCATCCCGTTACCAAAGGAGCGATCTGCAATAAAGTCAGGCAGCTGCCCGACCGTCTATATCACCCCGAACGTCTTCTCTATCCGATGAGGCGTACCGGTCCGAAAGGAACGCTGTCGTTCGAACGCATCAGCTGGGAGGAAGCCTATCGCGAGCTGACGGAACGCATGCGCAGCATGATCGATCATCACGGCGCAGAGGCGATTTTGCCCTACAGCTTCTACGGCAATATGGGCGTACTCAATGCCGAAGGAATGGACCGCCGCTTTTTCCACCGTCTAGGCGCGAGCCGGCTGGACCGCGCGATTTGCAACAATGCCGGAGCGGCCGGCTACCGTTATACGATGGGCGGCTCGATCGGAATCGATCCCGAGGATACGGTTCATACGAAGCTGTTCATCATTTGGGGCTGCAATCTCGTATCGACGAATATGCATCAGACCATGCTTGCGACCGAAGCCAGAAAAAATGGGGCGTATATCGTCCACATCGACGTCCACCGAAACCGTACCTCCGCCTGGGCGGACCGCTTTATCCATGTGCGGCCGGGGTCGGATGC
Organism: Paenibacillus vietnamensis; assembly: GCF_020169515.1. Taxonomy (GTDB): domain Bacteria; phylum Bacillota; class Bacilli; order Paenibacillales; family Paenibacillaceae; genus Pristimantibacillus; species Pristimantibacillus vietnamensis. Next base: position 1,052,847 of record NZ_JAHMHW010000001.1, read on the forward strand.
CGCTTTGGCGCTCGGCATTATGCATGTCCTCATACGCGACGGTCTGGTCGATTCCGGATTTTTGCGGGAGTATGCGATCGGCTACGAAGAGCTGGCGGCGGAAGCGGCCGGATATACGCCGGAACGCGTATCCGGCATTACCGGCGTGCCCGCTTCGGAAATCGAAGAGCTGGCTCGCCTGTACGGCACGGCATCGCCGTCTTTTATCCGAATCGGCAACGGCCTGCAGCATCACGATAACGGAGGCATGGCGATTAGAGCCATTTCCTGCCTGCCGGCGCTGACCGGCCAGTGGAATGTCCGCGGCGGCGGGGCGATGAAAGGCAACGGCTGGTATTTGCGCTTGAATACGGATCGTTTGGAGCGCCCCGACCTGATGCCCGATCCCGCTGTCCGGAGTATTAACATGAACCAGCTTGGCGACGCGCTGCTGGAAGCGGATCCGCCGGTGCGCATGCTGTTCGTCTACAACAGCAATCCTGCCGTCGTAGCCCCCGACCAGAACCGGGTTCGGGAAGGTTTGCTGCGCAGCGATCTGTACACGGTCGTCCATGATTTGTTTTTAACCGATTCTTGCAAATATGCGGATCTCGTTTTGCCGGCCGCCTCGCACTTTGAGAATACGGATCTGTACACCTCCTATTGGCATCTCTATGTGCAGCTGCAGGAGCCTGTCATCGAAACGGCGGGAGAGTGCAAATCGAACTTCACGCTGTTCAAGGAGCTCGCACTGCGCCTCGGCTTCGAGCCGGAGGTTTTCTACATGACCGAGGAGCAGATGATTAACGAAGCTTTGGACAGCCGGATGAATCCGTTATTGGAAGGCATTTCGTTCGAAGCGCTTAGGAAAAACGGCGGCCGGATGAAAGCAGGCGGCGGCAAACTTCCGCCGTTAGCGGAAAGAATCCCTACGCCCAGCGGCAAGATCGAGCTGTATTCGCAGGCGATGCTCGAAAGCGGCTACCCGCCTGTTCCTGTCCACACGAATCTGCTTGAGCCGGACCGTTACCCTTTCTGGCTGACGTCGGGCCCGAATCACAGCTTCATTAACTCGACCTTTGCCAATCAGGAAAAGCTGAAGAAGCTGGAAAAACGGCCACTGCTGCATATGCATGAAGAGGATGCCGCCAAGCTGGATCTGGAGCAGGGCGAGCACATAAAAATCCGCAACGACAGGGGCGAGATCGAAATGAACGTCTCGATCGGTACGGATGTGCTGCCTGGCGTGCTCGTCACGCAAGGCTTATGGTGGGATGACGCGGACAAAGGATATCAGGCGGTCAATGCGCTGACTCCTCAGCGGCTCTCGGACATGGGCGGCGGAGCCGTATTTTTCTCAAACCGCGTTGAAGTCGTCAAAACCGGCACTTTTCCGAACAAAGCGTAATCGGCTGTATCCGTGCATTCTAAGCGGCGATTGTGACCGTTACGAGACAATCGAGACAAACCAGACAAAAAAGGCGTTGTCAGGGTAATCCCCTGGCAACGCCTTTTCTGCACGGTCTATTCGCAAACTCCGACTCGTCGGCCGATGTGTTTCCGTTCAAAATACTCCGCAACCGCAAATGCCGCCGTATCCGCAAACGTAATCTGCGAACCTCCGTCCGGAAGCCTGTCCCTCTGAACCCGGTATGCCGCCTTAGGCTCCCCTTGTACAAGCCTGGTCGGACAAACGATCGTCCAGTCAAGCTCCGCAAGCAGCAGCTCGCGGTATACCTGTTCATGTTCCATCGCCGCTTCATGATTGGTCCGTTTCGTTTCGGACGACTGATATCTGAGCAAATCGGGCTCCGCTGCGCTTTGCAAAATTCCGGCCGTTCCGATCGTCACGAGCCTTCTCACACCGAGGCGCTGCATCGCGTCAATAACGTTCCGCAAGCCCGCAATGAGCGTTCCGCCGCCCTCCGTTCCCAGGGCGCAGATGACGCCGTCCGCGCCTTTCAGCGCCTCCAGTACGTCGTCCGGACGGCGGACGTCTCCGACAAAGCAGCCCTCTTCCGCATGCACCGCCGAGCGGACGAACAGCTTGGGGCGATGTCCCCGCTCCTCGAGACCCGACCGGATGTAACGGCCCGTTTTGCCTGTAGAACCGATTAGCAGAATTGGCATCTATGTACGTTCCTTCTTCCTTCGCTTTTTTAGACGAATGAGCGTAAATCGGAGTTACTTTAATTCCTTCACGATATGCTTAGGCAGCGTTTCGCCCGTCAAAGCCTCAACCATATTTCTGGCGGCGAGCAGCGCCATATCATTTCTCGTTTGCGTCGTCGCCGAGCCGATATGCGGCAGTGTCACGACGTTGGACATGTTCATGAAGGGATGACCTTGCTCAAGCGGCTCCTTCTCGAATACATCGAGGCCGGCAGCGCCGATCGTACCGTTTTGCAGCGCTTCGATCAACGCCTCCTCGTCTACCGTCTGGCCGCGGGAAACGTTAATGAACACCGCATCCGGCTTCATGAGCGCAAGCTCCTGGCGGCCGATCAGCTTCGTCGTCTCCGGCGTGAGCGGCGTAAGCAGCACAACGAAGTCCGAAACGGCAAGCAGCTCGTTCAGCGGGGCATATTGAACGCCCATTGCGGTTTCCACTTCAGGCTTCCTCGTACGGTTGTAATAAACAACGTCCATCTCGAAGCCGAATTTCGCCCTCCGGGCTACGGCCTCGCCGATCCGTCCCATGCCGACAATGCCCAGCTTCGCGTGGTGCACGTCCTTGCCGAACAGCTTGACCCCGTCGCCGGATTTCCAATGCCCTTCTTTCACGTATCTATCCAGCTCCGCTACCCTTCTTGCAGCCGACAGAATTAGCGCAAAAGTTAAATCCGCTACCGTATCATCCAGTACTTGCGGTGTATGCGTGCCTATTACGCCGCGCCGTTTCATCGCTTCGAGATCAAAGTGATTGTAGCCGACGCTGATCGTGCTGACAGCTTTCAGCCGCGGCGCCTGGCTCAGAAGCTCTTCGTTAATCCAGCGCCCCCCCGTCATCAGCCCGACCGCTTTCAACAGTTTCTCCCTGAGCAGATCCTTTGGAATAGAGCCCTGCTGATGATCCCAAACCTCGACCTCGCAATACTCCGCAAGTAACGCCAGCGCCTCAGGCGGAATTTGCCGGTCAACAAATACAAATGGTTTCATATAGAATCTCCTCTCCGATCTATTTAAACATCTATTTTCTGCCACGAAATAAGCATACCATATTTGCATTCATTCCGGTCATCCGGCTTGGACTGCACGAAAGCTTAGATAACCGCTACTTGATCGGGGTATAGCCGGTCAGCTCTACGATTCGCTGGCCTTCGCCCGATAATATCCAGTCGATAAACGCTTCGGCGTTCGGGTTTGTTGTTCCGGCGGTAACGGCGTAAAACTTGGCCGACAGCGGGTAAGCACCGCTTCTGATCGAAGCCCTGTCCGGCTTCACCCCGTCTACTTCAAGCAGCCGGATTTCACCGTTCCCAACCATCTCCGTGGCGAAAAATAAAAAAGAATATCCGATTGCGTTCGGATAATTGCGGTAATCGGCCGTCTGCTGAATAATGCCGCCCATACCCGCCGCCACGTCTTTTTGGGGAGGCGTCATAAGCGTCCGGCCCTCCATCAGTTTCTGCAGCATCGTCTGGCTGCCGCTGTTCTCGGGGCGCTGAAACGCTCTGATCTTGGCGTTATTGCCTCCAGCCTGCTTCCAATTCGTTACCGTCCCAGAATAAATGTCCTGAATCAGTTGTTTCGTTAATCCGGTCACCGGATTGTCAGCGTGGACGAAAAAAACGAACGCTTCCCTTCCGATCGGCGTCATCTTTAGCTCCACGCCCGCCCGCTCGGCGTCCTGCAGCTGCTGCTTGGACGGCTGCGCAGCGCAAATAATATCCGCATCGTTATCCGAGCTGCCAGGTTGATAATATAAGCGGAGTCCACTATAATATAGAGTGCTTTTATTTGTTCCCGGAAAGGATTTTCTCAATGAGCAAAACAAACGAATATCGTATTTTGTTATTTTATAAATTTGTACCGGTACCCGATGCGGAGCAGTTCGCCGCCGAGCATTTGGCTTACTGCAAGGAGCTTGGCATCAAGGGCCGCATCCTGATCGCTGATGAAGGCATTAACGGTACGTTGTCGGGCACGGTCGAGCAAACAGACAAATATATGCGCGACTTGCGAGCGAATCCGCTGTTTTCGGATATCGTGTTTAAAATCGACGAAGCGGACGAGCACGCATTCAAAAAAATGTTCGTCCGCTTCAAGAAAGAGCTCGTCACGCTCCGTTACGACGTACCGCTCGATCCGAATACGCTGAGCGGAAAACGTCTCTCCCCGAAGGAGTTTCGCGAGTATTTGCAGCGCGAGGACGTAATCGTGCTTGACGGACGCAGCGATTATGAATTCGATCTCGGCCATTTCCGGGGCGCCATCCGCCCGGATCTGGAGACATTTAAGGAGTTTCCGCAGTGGCTGCGCGAGAATATGGCCGACGTGAAGGACAAGCCGATCATCACCTACTGCACGGGCGGCATCCGCTGCGAGAAGCTGACCGGCGTTATGATGAGCGAAGGATTCACCGATGTGTACCAGCTCGAAGGCGGCATCGTGACGTACGGCAAAGACGAGGAAGTGCGCGGCGACTTGTTCGACGGCAAATGCTACGTATTCGACGAGCGGACGGCCGTGACGATCAATCATACGGACAGCGCCAAAATCGTCGGCAAATGCCACCATTGCGGACAGCCGGCGGAAACGTACCTGAACTGCGCGGACGATTCCTGCCATCGCCAGCATCTCGTTTGTCCCGAGTGCGAAGAGACGAAAAACGGCTTCTGTTCCACCACATGCGAAGAACATGTCGTCAGTGTGAACGGTTGATATAGCAATAGGCGAAAAAGGCTGATCCTCCCGCTCGGGTTGATCAGCCTTTTTTACAATCCACGACGATTTAAAAAAAATTGTTTCCAGCTCCGTTACTTTGGATACCCTATAACTGCTCCACCAACCAACGTACAGCAATGGAGGTCAGAAACATGGCGCGCAATAAAAACAAATCCATCCCGGCGCAAAACCAGTCGTTCGCCGCCCGCTCCAGGGAAGCAGAGAATAATGTTGCCGATGCTACGGATGCAAACAAAAACCAAAAGGGACATATTCCGAACAGCCCTTCTACCGGTTAGGAAAATGAAAAGAGCGGCAAGCGAACATTTCGCTTGCCGCCCGGTCACTAAACTAAACTGTCCCAGCGGTGGCGGTACTGAAGCAGCTTGGGATGCAAGATCCTTGGCTCGACAATAACAAGCAGCCGCAATTTGACGATCCACTCCTCGAAGGAGGAATAGGAAGCGAACGCGTTAGCCGTCTCTCCGCTCAACAGAAGAAAGAGCGGGCCCGGGTACGTTTCCGCAATATGCCTCAGCGCGGAGTCGATCGGCGTATATTTTTTGCGCTTGGCTTCCAGCCGCTCTACGACTACATTCACCGATTCGCGCTCCCGCTTCCACTCATACAGCTTATCCTCCCGCTTGTATAACGCGCTAACGGGCTCCTTCGACATCCGCTTGACAGTTTGCTCATGCAGCGGATAGAGGACAAGCCTCGCAAACGACCGCTCCTTCACCGTAAGCGCCGCCAGATCCAGCTCGCGGTCCGACACGTGCTCGAAAGAATCGTAGTAGACAATCGTTCCTTTCCGGTCCTCCTCCTGCGGCTCATAGCCGAACGGTACTTTTTGGGGCAGCTCACTCATAGCAGGTTCTCCTAGTCAAAAAGATAAATGTTGGACTCGATTTGAAAATACCATATATGTATGCAAAAAGCCAACTTACAGCTTTTTATAGTCGCTTTTCATGATCGCTCTGACGAGCGACGGCCACTTTGAGTTCGCCGGACAATACTTTTTGGCAACCTGTTCGACCGTTTCCAGCCCTTTGCCCACATAATGCTTGGATAACAGCTTCCCGAACCTTCTTACGCTGTCGCCCTTCGTTTTGAAGCTGAACGCTTTATTGTATTTATCCCCGTCGATGGCATTTAAGCCGAATAAATTATTTTTGTTTTTTGCGAGCTTGCTTTTCCCGTTCCCGCTTTCCAGCTTCATGACCGCAATCGTGAAAAAAGCGTTAATGCCGTATTCTTCCTCAATTTCGAGAATGGCCGACTCTAGTCCGTGCCCGGATAAGGCTGTTCCCTTAAATATTTTTTTGATATGTGCCATCGTTAATCCCGAATCCGAATCCACTCTTGAAGAAGGCTTATCGGGCAGCTGCCGGGTTTCCTCCGGGGCGGAGGCGCTGCTTTCCACGCTTGCGATACGGACTGCGGCTTTTTGTTTCTTCGGAGCCGGCTCTTCGGCAGCCGGTTCAGGCGCGTTATTCTCCGTTTTCTTCGCATAACCTGCATGAATATAACCGCCGTCCTTCAGCTTCAGCCAGCCGTTGTCGGTGACGGCTGCGATCTCAAAGGCCGTTCCTTGCTCCGCGACATGAAGAATGCGCGAACCGGCATTTGGCTCCGAACGGACATTCAAGTAATAAGCGGTAACCTCGTACACCGGCAGTTTCTTCTCGGCCGGCTTTGCCGGCTGTGCTTGCTCCGCAGGCGGAGCCTTCGGGGAGGCTTTAGTTTTGGATTCGCTCTTTCGGTCTTGATCAGCCGTACTTCGGGCAGCCTCGGGAACCGGAACGGTCTTCTTCTGCGGCTCGATCGTCTTCTGAACGCTCACCTCATTTCTTGCGGTGACGGCATTTCCGGCCGATTTACCGGATATTCCGGTAAACTGCGGGTCATTGTTATTTATGGGCATAACATTCATTCCCGATGTGATTAGTAAGGATAATAGCAACAGGACAAGCACAGATTGCTGAATGAACGTTTTTCGCATGATATACCTCTTCTCGTTATGGATTGAAGGATATGCAGTCTTTAGGGACAATCAGACAGTCTGTGAAGATTATATGTCGGGCAGTCCACAAAAAAGACGGGAAAATGTCCGTTTTTCGGCTCAAACCGCAATTATGAGAAAAAATAAATAATTGCCGGGCGCCTGAAAAATCTTAAAAAACGCCAAAAAACCCTTATTCCGCAAGGGATAAGAGCTTTTTGGACAATGAATTTTTATGCAACCCGCCTACTTCCTGGATTTCCCAAATCCCGCCTCATGTGCCTCGATTATGGCATCCATCTGAGCATTCCAGGCTTCGTCCTCCGTGCAGCGCTCCGGATGCGCCTCAAACCATTTCACGGTACGCGCGATCCCCTCCCCGAAAGGAACGGTCGCTTCGAACTCCGGAACCAGCCTTTTGATTTTGCTGTTGTCGAAAACGCTCGTTACGGCTTTGTCGCCGAGCAGTCCGCCTTCCAGCTCGGGATTATGCGAGATCAGAAACTCCGAGGAAATATGGACAAGCTTCGGCTTGCAGCCGGCCGCTGCGCCGATCGCTTCATAAATTTGATTCCATGTCAGCACCTCGTCGGAGGTAATATGATACGCCTCCCCGATCGCTTCCTCGCGCCCCAGAAGGCCGACCAACCCTTTGGCGAAATCGGTATTATGCGTCATCGTCCATAAGGACGAGCCGTCTCCGTGCACGATGACGGGCAGCCCTTTGCGCATGCGGGCGACGAGCGACCACGGATGCTGCCAGCTGTTCAGCGAGGCCGGGATCATCGTATTGCCGTACGTATAGGACGGCCGTACAATCGTATACGGAAAGCCGGACCCGGCGCGTTCCGTCTCCAGCAGCTGCTCGCAAGCGATTTTATCTCGGGAATACTGCCAATATTTATTCTCAAGCGGCGTTTTGTCTTCCGTGACCATATAGTGCCCGGGCGGCTTCTGGTAGGCCGATGCCGAACTGATGAAAATATATTGCTTCGTTTTTCCGCGGAACAGCTCGATGTCCGTCTGAACATGCTCAGGGGTGAAAGCGATCCAGTCGACGACGACGTCGAAGGAATGGCCTTCAAGCGCGGCCGCTGCCGACTCCCGGTCACGGATATCCCCGGTAATGACCTTTGCGCCGACCGGAACGAAATCGTCTCTTTTACCTCTATTGAACAGATAGAGCTCGTAACCTCTCTCCACTGCGAGCTTCGATACAGCCTGGCTGATCAGACCCGTACCGCCAATGAACAATACCTTCATCCGTATTCGCTCCTTTTTCTTCCGATTCCCATCCATTTTAATGCAAGAATCGTTCAATGAATAGTAGGAAAAGTTATGTTTTTCGGCTGCATGGCGATGATATAATCGTAATATTCCATCGAAAGGTAGGGTTTACCTTGAACAAAATCGCGCAAACGACGCTGTACGCCGCCATTCTCTCCGGCTTGCTCCTCAGCGCCTGCGGCAATCAGGCGTCCCTTGCGGATAACGGACAGGGCGCCGCAAACGGGCATCACGAGCACGAACATGAGCGGACGTCCAGCGGCGATCTGCAAGAGAAAACTTCTTCGCTCAAGACGCTTCCGGCTTTCCTGGATTCGGCCTCCCGGGACATCGTCGCTGCATATCGAACCGCTGCGACCGTAACCGATATTCTCCCCTATATTCCCTGTTATTGCGGCTGCGGCGAAAGCGCCGGACATCGCAGCAATCTCGATTGTTTCATTGCAGAAATAGGCGAAGACGGCTCCGTCGTCTGGGATGATCACGGAACGCGCTGCGGGGTATGTATGGAAATCGCCGTTACCGCCGCCGCGATGAAAGCAAGCGGCATTGAAACGGAGCGGATCCGGGCGCTCATCGACGATACCTATAAGGAAGGCTACGCAAAGCCGACCGATACGCTTCTTCCTTCCGCATAACCGGGCCTTAATCGCCCCTGCAAGCCGGCAGCCGTCCGTGCCGCCGGCCTAACAATCCCCTGCCCTATTGACCTTTTGCAAAAAATCAAACAAAATCATAATTTTAAAGCATCGCCACTTCAGCTCCGAAATCTCTATTATTAAGCTATTAGATGAAACCTAGCACCTAAAGCTGCTTGATGGAGGGGATCTATGAATCTTCATAACAAAACCGTGTTTATAACCGATGCGGACAGCGGCAGCGGTTCGGCCGTCATCCGTCGTTTGGCCGAGGAAGGCGCCCGCTTTATTCTGAACAGCCGGTCGGGAGGCGAAAAGCTTGCCGATGAGCTTTCCTTGATCCGCGAAGCGGGCTCGCAGGCGATCGTCGTGAGCGTCAATCCGTCCGTCAGCGCCGAGGTGGCGGAAATGCTGCAGTTTGCAGAGCAGCAGCTTGGCCCGGTCGACATCCTGATCCATAACGATAACGAAGTGCTTCAAGCTTCGGTCGAAAGCTGCAGCGAAGAGGCGTTTTGGGATTGCCTCAGCAGAAACGCCAAATCGGCGTTTGTCTGCACGCAGGCGGTCGGCCGGCAAATGGTCCGTCAGCAAAGCGGGAGCATCATTTATGTCTCCTCTATCCACGCCGAGAAGCCAACCGGCTCGTCCTTCGCCTACAGCGCTTCCAAGGGAGCGGTGAAGATGCTGGCCAAGGAAGCGGCGCTGGTGCTCGGCCGGTCCGGCGTCCGCGTCAACACCATCGAGCTTGGACCCGTTCAAGGCGATGACAAACGTTTTAAAAGCAGCTTCTCTACGCTCTATCACGACTATGAATACAAGGTACCGAATGCCGTTCTCGGCAGCATCGAGGATTTGGCCGGGCTCGTCCACTTTCTCGCATCGGACGATTCGGCCTATGTGAACGGAGCGGATATCCGCCTCGACGGCGGCTTTCTACTGCATTATATGAATTTCAAAATGAAGCGTCCCCAGTCCGGGAGGTGAACCATGAGCATCGCAGGCAAAATTGCGCTCGTTACGGGCGCGGGTACCGGAATCGGCAAAGGGGTAGCGATCGAGCTCGCACGGCGCGGGGTCAAAGTAGCCGTTCATTATAACCAGAGCGATGCCGGCGCACTCCATACGAAGCAGCAGATCGACGAGTTTGGCGGAGACTGCTTTCTCGTGCAGGCCAATGTCGCGAACCGGGAGGAAATCGAGCGGATGGTCGGCATCGTCGCGGACCGATGCGGCGGCATCGATATTTTGGTGAATAACGCCGCTTTGCAGCTGAATTACGATTTTTTCGAGCATGACGACGCCTCGTTCGACCGGATGATGAGCATTAATTTAAAAGGTTATCTGCAGTGCATTCAGGCTGTTGTCCCTTATATGAAGCAAAAGCAGGCCGGCTCGATCATTCTTATGTCTTCGGTCCACAGCAAGCGCCCAACCGACTTCGACGCCGTTTACTCGATGACGAAAGGCGGCATCCGTATGCTCGGCCGTGAAAGCGCAATCGAGCTTGCCCGCTACGGCATCAGGGTGAACACGATCGAGCCCGGTGCCGTCGACGTCGGCAAGCAAAGCGCCAGAGAATCCAAGCCGATTATGACCCGGGAGGATGCCGAGCGTCACAAAAAGCAGGCCGGCTCCATCCGCGACAAATTTCCGCTTGGCCGCGTCGGCACGCCCCTCGACGTAGCACGGCTCGTCTGTTTCCTCGCATCCGACGAAAATGAGTTTTTGACAGGCTCCTCGATCCGCCTCGACGGCGGCAGTATGCTGCTTTAATGCAGGTTTAACGATCAAGTTCAACTATATTGAAGGAGTGATTTTTGTGGCCAATAACCCGTCCTATGAAGAAACGTTAGCGCATGTCAGCACCTATTCCAAACCGTCCGAGCTGCGCATTACGGACATTCGCTTCACCGATATTACAGGCGGTCCGTTCCACAGCAGCTTGATCAAGGTGTACACGAACCAGGGACTTGTAGGATTCGGTGAGGTTCGCGACGGCGCAGACAAGGTTTACGCCCAAATGCTGAAAGGGCGCCTGCTCGGGGAAAACCCATGCAACATCGATAAGCTGTTCCGCAGGATCAAACAGTTCGGCGGACATGCGCGGCAGGGCGGCGGCGTCAGCGGCCTCGAAATCGCAATGTGGGATTTGGCGGGCAAAGCATACGGCATCCCGATCTATCAAATGCTCGGCGGCAAATTCCGGGAGAAAATCCGCATGTACTGCGATACCGAAGTCGTAGGCAAAGATACGGGCACCGCGATGGGCCTAGCACTTAAGAAACGGATGGATCAAGGCTTCTCCTTCCTGAAGATGGATCTCGGCATTGGCCAGATTATTCACGAGCCCGGAACCTTGAGCGCGCCGGTCGGGTTTCTTCAGGAAATGCGGGATATTTCACAAAAACGTTACCGGAGCCATAACGAAAATTTGACGGAGGATGAAATCAGGGACATCCGGAACCGCCATTACGATATTCACAATATCCCCCACCCTTTTACCGCTATCCACGTTACGGAAAAAGGACTCGACATGCTTGAGCAATACGTCGCGGACGTGCGCGCGGTCATCGGCTATGAGGTTCCGCTTGCGGTAGACCACTTCGGCCATATCGGCCTCGAGGATTGCATCAAGCTGGGCCGCCGCGTCGATAAGTTTAATTTGGCCTGGATGGAGGATATGCTGCCTTGGCAGTATACGGAGCAATATGCGAAGCTGGCCCGCTCGGTCACGACCCCGATCTGTACGGGCGAGGATATTTATTTGAAGGAAAACTTCCGCCCTCTGCTTGAGGCCGGCGGCGTTTCGGTCATCCACCCGGACGTGCTGACGACGGGCGGCATTCTGGAGACGAAAAAAATCGGGGACATGGCACAGGAATATGGCGTTGCAATGGCCATCCATATGGCGGAAAGCCCGATCGCCTGCCTGGCGGCCGCCCACGTCGCAGCCGCTACGGAAAACTTCATGGCGCTCGAGTACCATTCCTGCGAAGTGCCATGGTGGGATGATATTATCATCAGCAGCAAGCTGCCGAAGAAGCTCGTCCAAAACGGCTTCATTCATATGGTTGACGCCCCGGGCCTTGGCATCGACGACCTGAATGACGAAGTGCTCGCCCAGCATCTGCATCCGAATATTCCGGGGCTGTGGGAAGCAACCGATATTTGGAACCAATACCATTCGAACGACCGGCTTTGGAGCTGACGGTCCTTCAACGATAAACAGCCAGCCGGTCAACCGGCTGGCTTCTTTGTTTTACTCCGAGGCGGTACCTGTGACAGCGGTGCCGCTCTTCGTAATCGTGTAGGTGACGGTTTCACCGCTCCAAAAGTAGAAGGTCAGCACAACTTCACCGTCGTTCACTTCGTTGAAGAAGTTTGGCGTAAGCTTGATCTCGTTCGTTTCATACGACGGCGAGAAAACATACGAAAATTCCTTGAACGAGGTCCAGCTCTGCGGACCTGCGTTGCCTCCGGCCGCGTAGACGGCTTCCATCGTAGCAAGCCGGTCGCCGTTAAAGGAGGCTGGAATCGAGAACCCGGCGGTCGTACCGGCAGTATTGTGCAGCACCGGCGTATCGTAGACGATGACGTCAAACACCCAATCCTCGCCTTTGTTGAAGTCCGCTTTCAGCTCCGCGTTCTCCCCATATTCCCCAGCTGCCGTAAGCTTGTCCAGCAGCTCCGCCTTCACTGTCAATACATTTCCTTGCAGCGTGTAATCGGAGCCCTTGCGCAGGGCCTTGCCATCATAGCGAAGTGCAGTCAGCAGGTTGCCGTTCAGCTCCAGATCAATGACAGCATCCTGAGCCGCAGCTCCCTTCCGCACATAAATCAGATCCGTTTCCGCCGCAGCGGAACGTCCCTTCCAGCTCGACTTCAGCATGCCGAACAGCTGCGGATCGTTCCACTTCAATTCGAGGCGGTTTAAATGCTGCCCATTATCCCACAGCATATGGGTAATGCCTCTCTCTTGAATGTAATGCAGCAGAAACTCGAAAAACTTAAGTTTTTCGCCTTGCTCGATCGTTCCCGTATTTTTGTCGAAGCCGAGCAGGCCGAATTCGCCCAAAATAACCGGAATCCCTTTCGCTACAAGCGAGTTATAGACGCGGTCAAACGTCTGGACGATATCGTTTTTCGTTTCCTCGTTAAAGCGGGTGAAGCCGGCGATATTGACGCTGAACGGCCAAAAGCCGTAATAATGAACGGTCGCAATCAGATTCGGGTCGTTAAGCGCCTCGAACGTATTAACGAGCGCATCGAGCCTGTCCTGGTTCGCACTCGTTTCCAGCGTAGGCAGGACGAGCGGGCGCTCTGCATTGTTGCCGCCGGAGCTGCGAACGATTTGATGGAAGGAAACATTCAATTCATGCAGCATCGCATAGTGCGTTTCGCCGCCTCCGCCCCATCCGTCCGAAAAGCGGGGTTCATTAATGCTTTCAAACGACAGCTTGTGCGTGTAGTTTTTGAACCGGTCGGCGATTTGCGTCCATGCCGCGTTGTAGCGTGCAAGTACGGCGTCATGCTCGGTTCCCATCCGGTTTACCCATATCCAGGAGTCGTGATGCAAGTTGATCATGACGTAAAGGCCGGCGTCCAGGGACCAATTTACAACCTCTTCAATACGGTCCATAAAGGCCGGATCAATTTCGTAGCCGGGCGCCTCGCCCATCCTCTGGTCCCAAGTAATCGGGATGCGGATGCTTTTGAAGCCTTGTGAAGCGATGTGCTTAATCAGTTCCTTTGTCACTCGCGGGTTTCCCCAGGACGTCTCGTCGGCTCCGGTCGCGTCGAATGTGTTGCCGAGGTTCCAGCCGGGCTGCATCGCTTCGACATAGGATTGAATTTTGCTCTTCGGAACGATAATCGAAGGCTCCGGCTTCGAGGCCGCTCCTGCGGCCGGAACGAGCATGGCTGCCATGATCGCAACCGATAACAAAACGGTGAACAGCTTGCTGGACAGTTTCATCATTCCGATTTACCTCCTTATGAAATAGGTGTTTGAACGAAACAACCTGCTTTTAAGCCAATTTGTCTACTCCTCCTCTCTTTATGTAAGCGCTGTCAACTCTAGCGACAATGAAAATTTTATCATGGCTTCACGCCCGGCAATACCCCAATATTTAGGTAATAAATCAGGTCAAAATTAAAGGTGGCGGGACGAACCCGTCACCCCTCCACCACATCCGCTCTCAAGTCGCCGGCAACCTCAATCATCTTCGGGATGACGGCATCGTTCAGGCCGGACACGTAAACATCCCCGTCATAATGCCGGAACGGGATTTGTTTATCCCCATAGCTCCACATGAAAAAATCCCCTTCGATCGACATGGTCGTCGCTCCCTTCACCGTAAACACATTTGTATAAGTGAAGTCGGGTTTGTTCTCAAAATATTGCTTGCACTCCTCCAACGAAATCGTAAGCGGCGATTGTCCGTCTACCTGCAACGATCTGGTAATCCGATAACGCTGACTCATTTTTTTGCCTCCATTGATTTTCCAATTTTTTATGTGCGGTTTCTTTATCCCCTTTCCTACTATAACCTTGCCCGTTCCCAAAAAGAAAGGAGAAATGCTTCGGAAGAGAAGCGCATATGGTAGTAAGGGCTATTATTGATAAGGAGGTTGAATCATGGCTGATGCCTTTGTCGTCCGTTCACTGGATGAGATCCGCTTTTGGTCCAGGATCATGAAGGAGCATTCCCTGTTTCTGAGGCTTGGATTCCGATGCGAGGATACGCAGCTTATTCAGGAAGCGAACACTTTTTATTCAATTTTCGAGCAGATTGAAGCAAGAGCGAACGCCTACTCGGCGGATACGGATCCGCAGCAGATTATGGCGTTCAACACCGAAGTGCATACCGCGGTATCGTACATCTGGGCTTTTAAACGAAAGGTGCTGGAGCTCATACTCACATGCCAGCTCCCCGGGGCAAACAATTTTCCGCTCTTAGTCGACCATACGAGCCGGGAAGCCAATTATTTCCGGAACCGGCTTGCCGATCTCAATAACGGGAATCTGGAGCCGCTCGGGGACGCCATTATCGACGAAAACGTGTTCTTTTTGAAAATCATGGCCGATCACGCGAAGTTTATCGGGCATCTCCTCGATCCTTCGGAGCGTAAACTCGTCCAGCAGGCGAGGGAATTCAGCCACGATTTCGATCAGCTGCTTTGGCAGGCTCAGGATTTAAGCTCCATGCGCCCGCAGTCCGAAACGGTTCCGTTGCTTGATCAATTTTTGGACCAAAACCGGGTGTCGGTCGTAAGTCTTCGCGATTTCAAAAAGACCGCACGCGATTTAATTGAAGCCTGCCGAATTAAAAGCATCATCCATCCTCTGCTTGCGGATCACGTTTACCGGGAAGCGGAACGGTTTTTGGACATCATTGACATGTTTGAGGAGTCATTGACGGGCAAGGCTGTCGCAGGGGAGAAAAAATGGCATCATGATTGAACCGCATCTCTCAACTCCATAAAAAAAGAAGGACGGGAAACATGCTCCCGTCCTTCAAGTCTTTATCTCGCTGCAGCGGCAGCAGCCTCCATCAAACCTCTGATATACCCGATCCCGTATAATCTGCCGAGCGTCTCGTAGCCGGGATTCGTATTGTCCTCCCCTTCCATCGTCGGAACGTGATCCGGGCGAGCCGGGCCGTTAAAACCGACCTCGTAATACGTGTGCATCGCCCCGAGCATATCCGTTTTTCCGTTGTCATGGAACGTTTCCTCGAACTTCTCCGGCGTCCCCACTACATCTCGGAAATGAACGAAAAACAGCTTGTCCTGTCCTGCAAAATGCCTGATCACGCTTGGAATATCGTCGCCCGCCGTCGCGAGCGTACCTTGGCATAACGTGATGCCGTTGTAATCGCTCGGCACGAGATCGATCGCTTTCTGCAGGGCGGCGGCGCTTCGCAAAATCCTTGACACGCCGCGGATCGGCGTAATCGGCGGATCGTCGGGATGCAGCGCCAGCTTAACCTTTGCCTGCTCCGCAACCGGGACGATCCGCTCCATGAAATAGTGGAGGTTTTCCCAGAGCTGCTCTTCCGATACGACTCCGGCTTCGGTAAGCGGAGCGTCCTTCATCAAGCTGTGGTCGTAGCTGGATACGAGTGCGCCGCCGCGCGTTCTTGTCGTCGTCGAGGTCCGGAACCAGTTGAACTGCGCCATGAAATTGTAGCAAAGCACCGGAATGCCGGCCGCGCCCATATTGACGAGGAAACGCTGGAACTGCTCGATTTCCGCGTCCCTTCCGGCCGTCCCAAGCTTGATCTCATTGCTGGGCGGCATGGATTCGATAACGGTCAGCTCCAGGCCGAAATCCTGGAAGCGCTGCTTCATCCGGATGAGCGGCATCAAATCCCAAGGCTTCTCTATCTTCTCTTCCCACGGCAGCCCTCCTACAGCGTGATCTACGCCGAGCTGCTTTGCCAAATGCCACAGCCGGTTAGGCTGGGATGAAAATACTTCCGCTAGCTTCATATCGATGATCTCCTCCCGCAAGTCCGTTAGCCGGCAGCCTTCTCCGCCAGCTCCTTGCCCATTTTATCGATTTTGTTAAACGCATCTTCAATCGATTGCTGGGCGAAGGTGACGGCCTCCATTTCCTTCCTGTACGTATCCACCCATTCGGAGAAACCGGCTGCAGGCGAATAGAATGGAAGCGCTTTGTCCAGGGACAGGTCGTAAATCTCTTTGCCGATTTTGTCTTTCGGCTCCAGCGTTGCTTCAAGCGACGCATACACATCCGGATTGATCGGAATGCCGCGTGTCAGTCCAAGCGCAGTGCCCGCTTCTTTATCCTCGATAAACCACTTCACGAACTTTTTGGCTTCGTCTTTGTTTTTGGAATTTGCGCTGACGCTCAGGAATATCGTCGATTGCGCCCAACCTCCGCCCGCCGGCCCGACCGGCAGGTTCACGACGCCGACCTTGCCCGGCATCAGCTGCTCCAAAGCGCTGACCGAGCCGGTTGTCGCCCCGCGGGTCATCAGCACGCCGGAAGCCATCGGATCCGCCTGCGGATCGTTCTCGAGGAACGCAGCCGCTTTCTCTGCCGGCGGTACGATTTTCGCTTTGCGGAACTCCTCATACGTGCCGTAAAATTTCATGAACAGCTCTTTGTCCAGCGTAAACGTCTTGCCTCCGTCGGACATGATCGGCGGCTTGCCCATCGACGTCTGATAATAGTTGAAGCCGTCCCATGACGTCGTATCTCCGATCGGATACTTGCCTTCCGGCAGCTTGGCGCGGGCGTCTCTCGCCCATTGGAAAAACTCGTCATACGTCCAATCCTTATGCGGAAGCGGAATGCCGAATTGCTCCAGCTCGACCTTGTTGAACGCCAGCCCCTGCGCGTTTTGGCTTAACGGAATGCCGTACAATTTTCCGTCGATTTTCAAATTCTCGATAACGCCGGGATCGACGATGCCGGACAGATCGATATCGCTCAAGTCCTCCAGCTGGCCTCTCGATACGTATTCCTGGATAAAGGCGGCGTCCATCTGCAGCACGTCCGTGATCGTCTTCGAGGCGGCCAGCGTCGGAAGCTTCTGCCAGTAGGCATCCCAGGCCATAAATTCAGGCTTGAAGGTGACGCTTGGATTTTGCTTCGTATAGATGTCGAGCGCTTTCTTCGTCGCTTCGTGGCGCGCATCCGTTCCCCACCACATAATGCTAAGCGTCGTGCTGCCGCCTTCCGCAGCGCCTACATTGCCGCTTGCCGGTTTGTTCGTGGCGTTATCCGGCGAGTTTCCGCCTCCGCCGCCCCCGCTGCAAGCCGAAGTGACGAGCAGAGTGGACAGCATCAGAGCACCAAAGCCTTTGGACCATTTCGTGTTCATTCTTAACGCATCCCCTTTACCTTTTTTAATGGCAAATACGTTACCCCTTCAAACCTGTAGTCGCAATTCCTTCGACGAAATGCTTTTGAGCCAGGAAGAAAATAAGGACCGAAGGAAGGATCGACAGCAGAGACATCGCCAGCAATTGCCCCCACTGAATGTCGAATTGATCGATGAACATCCTTAGTGCCAAGCCGACCGTAAACTTATCGACCGAGCTTAAGTAAAGCACCTGAGCAAAGAAATCGTCCCAGCTCCAGATGAAGGTGAAAATCCCGACCGTGACGAGCGCCGGCTTCAGCAAAGGCAATACGACTCTCCAAAAAATACCGTATACGCTTGCGCCGTCGATCGTCGCCGCTTCGTCCAAATCCCGCGGAATGCTGCGGATGAACTGTACGAGCAGGAAGATGAAGAACGCGCCGCCCCCGAAGAAATGCGGCAGAACAAGCGGAACATAACTGTCGACGAAACCAAGCTTATTGAACAAAATGTATTGCGGCACGACCGTAACCTGACCGGGCAGCATCATCGTCAGCAGCAGGATGGAGAACCAGAAGCCGCGCAGCTTGAAGTTCAAGCGGCCGAAGCCGTAAGCTACGATCGCCGCCGTCGCCACGCCTCCAAGCACGTTGCCGAGCTCCATTAGCAGCGTATTGCCGAAGAAATGCGCAAACGTGTAATCCGCCGAAAAATGCCAGCCGTTTGAATAGTTCTCCCACATGGGCGTCTTCGGCCATATGGTCGGCAGGCTGAGCTCCTCGGCCTTCTTGAGCGAAGCGCCCACCCACCAAATGACCGGATAAAGCATAATGAACGAGAAAGCCGACAAGGAAAAATGGCTGGTCAGATTGGAGCGCAGCGTATTCATTTTGTTTTCCCCCCATCCGACTCGTAGAACACCCAGTAGCGCGATGCCGCGAAATTAATCAAGGTCAGCAGCGCCACGATGGAAAGCAAAATCCAGGCCAGAGCCGACGCATACCCCATCTGGTAATGCTTGAAGGCCTTCTCGTATAAAAACATCGCATACATATACGTGGAATTGATCGGTCCGCCTTTCGTGATGATGAAAGCAGAGGTAAAGGTTTGGAACGAGCCGATAATGCCGAGCACCAGGTTGAAGAACATGACCGGCGACAGCATCGGAAGCGTAATGCTGATAAATTTTCTTACCTTGCCCGCCCCGTCTACCGAAGCCGATTCGTAAAGCTCCTGCGGCACCTGCTTCAGACCGGCCAGGAAAATAACCATCGTCGAACCGAACTGCCACGTGTTGAGCAGGATCAGGGTGCCGAGAGACGTGTCCGGATTCGAAATCCAGCCGACGCCTTCAATGCCGAACCATGCCAGCACCTGGTTGACATAGCCGTCCAGACCGAACATATTGCGCCATAGAGCGGCAACCGCGATGCTTCCTCCGATCAGGGAAGGAAAATAGATCGCCGTCCGGTACAGGTTCATGCCTTTGATGTTTTTGTTCAGCGCGATCGCCACCATCAAAGAGAAGAACAGCTTGAGCGGGACGGAAAACAAAACAAACATAAACGTTACGCTCAGCGATTTCGTAAAGGTCGCATCATCCGTAAAAATGTTGACGTAATTGTCGGTGCCCGTCCATACCGGATCTTCCAGCAGCGAATATTCGGTAAAGGACAAATAAAAGGATTGCGCAATCGGCCATAACGTAAGCAGCAGAAACCCTAGCAGCCACGGCGAAATAAAAATATAGCCCGCCAGCTGTTGCCCGCTTATTCGCTTGCTTTTCTCTTTAACGGGCATGCTCTTGGTTTGCGTACGGGTTTTCGAATCGGCGATTACTCCAATAGTCATCTCCTCCTTATTGCTCCAAGCTGAATTATTTGTTGTTCCCTTACTTTAAACGAAAGCGGTTTCATGTTGGAAGTAGACGAATTTATGAAAGTGTTTGATTTTTCTTAGTGCGAAAAATTCATACATACGAGCCAAATGCCGTAAGAAAGTCACATCGACAAAAGCGGGATAAACCCTAACAATAGACTTAGAAACAACGACAAGAATATCCTAAAACTACGGAAGAGGTGCCGAATATGAAATTTGACAATCCGGAAGATATCGTACAGCTTACGCCGCTATGGGAAGGAGAACGCTTTCCGAACGGCCGTCCAAAAGTATCCGAGGATATTCTAAGACGTATGCGCAAAATTACACTGGAGGAGGCCTGGGGGCCTTTGTGGAACCGCGGTTATACGTTTCAATTTGAAGGCGATTTCAAAATCATCCATCCGAATCAAGTGATGGTCGGCCGTGCCGTGACGGCGGTCATGGTACCGAAGCGGCCCGATCTGCATGAAACGCTGCTTAAGTACGGACATGAGCAGGAGCAGCGGCGCGGCTTCTTCAATCAATGGGTGATCGACGAACTGGTCGAGGACGACGTCGTCGTCGTAGATATGTTCGATAAGGTTCACCTCGGCACCTATGTCGGCGGCAACTTGTCGACGGCGATCTCGACCCGGACTAAACGCGGCGGCGCTGTCATCTGGGGCGGCATCCGCGACAATCAGCAGGTGGTGGAAATCGATAATATCAACGTCTACTACCGTGGCAGCGATCCGACCGCCATTGCGGACGTGACGATGGTCGGGATGAATGTGCCGACCCGAATCGGCAAAGCCATTTGCCTGCCGGGCGATGTCGTGCTCGGGACGCCGTCCGGCGTCATATTCATCCCTCCCCATCTGGCCGAGCTGACGGTCGTGCAGGCGGAGAAGTCCCAGGTACGGGACGTATTCGGCTTCGTGCGGCTGCGGGACAGCGTCTATTCGACCGCACAAATCGATGCGGCTTGGGATCTCGCCTTGTGGTCCGATTTCATGAACTGGTTCGAGACGGACGACGCAGCTGCGGAGTACCGCCATCTGGATTGGACGAAGGAGCTGGAGGATGCCCGCAAAGCGGACCGGAGCGGACCGCAAAGCGACGTAAGACTGTAACGAAGGAAAAAGAAAGAGGCTCTGCCGGCGCAAATGCGGACGGCAGAGCCTTGTTTATTTAACCTTTCGTTATTTGCCGACCGACTCCCGGTATTCGCTAGGAGACAGGCCTACCTTCTTTTTGAAAATTTGACTGAAATACCTCGGATCCTGATAGCCGACTTTTTCCGCGACCTCGTAGTTTTTGTAATGCGTGCTTTTCAGCATATCCTTCGCCTTATTGATCCGGATGTCCGTCAAATGCTCGATGAACGTTTTTCCCGTATTCGTCTTGAACAACAGGCTCAAATAAGTCGGCGTCATATACACCTTCTGCGCGACGCTTTGGAGCGAGGCGTATTGGCATTCCTGCTCCATATGCAGAATCGTCTTCTTGATGATGCTTCTGTGGCTCTCCTTCTGATTATGGGAGATCACTTCTTTCATACATACGAGAAAGCGGATGACATACTGCTTCAATTCCTCCAGCGTTTCCAGCCTGATCACCGTCATGACGTCAAACGGCTCGTATGCGCCGATGTTCTCCGATTCGGCTACCGCTCTTTTCTCCAAGCCGATCAGCAGCCGGACCGTCAAATCGTACATGCTTTGACAAGCGACGGGGCCTCTATGTACGACGCTTTCATAAAAATCGCGGACGGCTTCCTCCACCTCGGCCGGCGTTTCGGCAGCTTTGAAGGCGTCGAACAGCCCCTTTTCCCGTTCATCCGGATAATGCTCGAGCGTCTCGTAATCGCCTAGCTCGCTGTAGCTTATAATTTGGCCGGTCCCCCGGTAAAACTTGTGACGCAGCGCCTTCGCCGCCTGCCTGTAAGAATGATGGATGTCGCAAAGCTGGCTGCACGGCTTGCCGACTCCGATATTAACAGGATCGTGCAAAAATGACCGCACCTTTTCGCTGACCGTTTCGAGCATATCCTTAGACATCCAGGAGAAGAGCAGCGCGACCCTTCCCTCCTCATCCATAAAAACAACGCTTCCGTCCGTCATCTGCTTCTGCAAAAAATCTCTCATTTTCTCGACATAAACAAGCTTCTCGTGCTCATCCTGGAAATGAGCCGAAGGCTCCAGCAGCGCAATCGCCGGGAAGGTATAATAAGGATTTAGTCGCAAACGCGACAAGGCTTCCTTCAAATCGCCTTTTGAGCTGCGCGAGCCGGACACCAGATTTTGCAAAAAACGGTCCCGCATCCACGTCAAGATAACATCCTCTTCAAACAATAATCCCTCTTTAAGCATGATCCATTACCCCTTTTTTATCAGGTTGATTGATGCCATGCGTTACGAATGGAGATGAATCGTTTTATAAGAGTGCATATGCTCGATAAACGTTTGCCCGGCAGCTTCCGCATCGCCTTCCCGCAGCACCTCGACCAGCTTCATATGCCAGTCGGCGAGACCGTCGGTCTTGTAATGCCTGTTCGAAATGGCCATAAACCTCATCACCTTCAGCTTCATATGGTTCCAAAGCTCAAGGATCATATGATTGCCGCAGCGCTTATAGAAAAATCCGTGAAACTCCATATCCAGCTCTAAAATAGCGAGTACGTCATTCCGGTTATGCGCATCGTCCATGTCCTTGATCAAGCTTTCCAGATAGCTGTAATCCGCTTCCTTCATCGATTTCATCGTTTCCCTGACGGCATATCCTTCAATGATTTCTCTCAAAACAAATATATCTTTGATTTCTTTTGCGGTAATATCGGAGACAACCGAGCCTTTATTAGGAATGCCCGTAATAAAACCCGCCTGCTTTAAACGTTCAAGCGCCTCACGGACGGGGGCTTGGCTAATATTGAATCTTTTAGCGATTTCCAGCACGAGCAGTCTGGTGCCCGGCTGCAGCTCCCCTGAAAGAATGTCCTTCTTCAGCATCGTATAAACCTGTTCGCTGATCGAGTTTGTGGATACGACCGGCCACTTGTTCTGCATTCCGTTCACGTCTCCGTTTCCTATTATCGATTATCGATAATCCGCTTTCTGGTTTTATTATAAAGCGCTTTCAGTCAGCGTGCAACGGCGGAATTTGTCGAATAAAACAAAAACGCCCTGTGTGCAGGACGCCAATTATTTAATGAGATTAATTTTTAATGCATCTAACTAATTCTATTTCTCATCATTCGTCTGATCGGCCATTTTTTCAAAAGCGAGAGTGTCTTTAAGCCCTTCCTCCAGGGAATACTGCGGCGTCCAGATTAATTCGGATTTCGCCGCTTCGTTGCAGAGCACGCTGTGGCGAATATCGCCGGGCAATGCCGGTTTATATTCGGCCGTTACCTTGTTGCCTGTTAATGAACAAAGAAGCTCCAGCAGCCCATTGACTGAAGAAGGAACATTGCAGCTCACGTTCAGCGTTCGACCTCCCCCGCTCGTCAAAGCGGCGGCATTAGCGCTCACAATGTCTTTGACATAAATGAAATCTCTTGTTTGATAACCGTCGCCGAAGATGGCCGGGACCTCTCCCTTTGCGAGCTTGTTCAGAAAGATAGAGATGACGCCGCCCTCCCCTTCCGGATCCTGCCTTGGCCCGTATACGTTGGCATAACGGAAAATCGTGTAGTCGATTCCGTACAATGCGGAAAAGGCTTCGATATAATGCTCGGGCGAATGCTTGGAAATTCCGTAAAAGGAAAGCGGTTTGACCGGATGCCGCTCATCCACCGGCAAATATTGCGGCGTCCCGTAAACGGCCGCGGAAGAAGCGTATACGATTTTTTTTACGCCATATTTTTTGCAATGCATCAAAAGCGCCAGCGTCCCGAGTATGTTCGTGCCCGCATCCTTGAGCGGCTGCTGCAGCGAGGTGACGACATTGATTTGCGCAGCGTGATGGTAAACGACTTCCGGCCTGCACGCCTCGAAAATGCCGTCCAGCTCCGGACCGGTTACATCCGCTTCGTAAAACCGTGCCTGCGGCGGCACTTGATGCTTCTTTCCGTGAGACAGATTGTCGATGACGGTCACCTCATGCCCGTCCTCTACAAGCCGATCCGTCAAATGCGAGCCGATAAATCCTGCACCTCCGGTAATAAGGATCCGCATCGTTACATCAAGCTCCGGTAATAGGCTCTCAAACGATTGACCGTACTGGTCCAACTGAAGCTGGCAACGGCCCGCGATCTGCCGCCTGCCGAAAGGCGCCTGCCTAATGCCGGGTTTTTCATAATTCGGGACATCGCCGAAGCGAATGCCGCCGGACTTTTATAGTCGTTAACCAGCAGCCCGCTTTTGCCGGTCTGTACAATTTCCAGAATGCCGCCGCGCGCCGAAGCGACCAGCGGGATGCCGGAAGCCATTGCCTCGGAATTTACGCAGGCAAAGCCCTCCTTGAACTGGGTCGGACAAACGAATATATCCGCCAGGTGGTACATTTCATGTATTTTATTCGGAGTGATGTATCCGGTAAACCGGATCGGGACGTTCAGCCGCTTCGCCATTTGCCTGACTTTCCTCATATAAGGAGTTTCGCTTTTCCGCCCCGGCCAGGAGGCGCCGACAGCGACGATTGTAACCTTCTTGTTCTCCTTGCGAAGCAGCGCTGCTGCCTGCACGAGCGTGTGAAGTCCTTTTCTCGGAATGATCCTCCCTACGAACAGCAGGTTGAAAGTGTTCTTTAACCCGTATTTTTGCCGGATGCCGTTCTTATAAGAACGGGATCTCGGCCTGAATTTGTCTGTGTCGACGCCAAGCAGAATCGGCTTGAATTTTGCGGCATATTTAGGGTATCGGGCTTTAAACGTAGCGGCGAGGGAGGAGACGACGCATGCCACCCCGTCGGTTTGCCGGAGGACGGCATGGCCTTTCTTGCGGCTCATCTGCGAGAGGAAATAAAGGGAATGCAGCGAGAGCACGATCGGCGTCTTCGGAAACGCTTTTCGGATCGCACGGATAAACGCAGGCCGGTTATCGATTTGAATGACGTCGAATCGTTGTCCGCGCAGCTTTCTCATAGCCGTCTGAATGTACTGTCGCCCGCTGGGATATGGAAAACGCACGTACTTCAGCTTTCCGTTCGCGGCCGCATTCGTTCCGGGCAGCTTCGGATGCGTACAGCTGACAAGCGTGACCTGGTCTGTGCCTGCCATTCTTGTAAAAACATTATGCATAACGGCTTCCACCGAGCCTCCCTTGACCGGGGGAAGCGGCAGCCGGTCTGGAGCAATGGCTAAGATCTTCACTGCATACATCCTTTCAACTATCGGGATAAGCTACTCCAATCGATGAATATACGGATTATACTATGTGAAGTCAGACGCCGGGAAACGGCATTCGCCCAGCAACCATTGGATTGGAAGAAGAACAATTCGGAATGTCAAACGGAAAAGATCTAAACGAGCGTACGATAAATATAATCAGCCGTACGGAACGCATTGGCTACCGTCGTTAGCGTAGGATTTACCGCCCCTGTCGACGGAAGAACACTGTTGTCCGCAACATAAAGCCCTGAAATGCCGTGAATTTGACCGTACCGGTTTGTCGCCGATGTCGCCGAGTCATCCCCCATCCGGCACGTCCCCGCTTCATGAAAGTCGTACCCGGGAGGCCAAATACAATCGCTGTCGGGTACGGACGCTTTCATGGCTTCAGCAGCCTGCAGCAAAGCCCTCTTCATCTGACGGACGACTGCAAAATCGGCTTCGCTGTAAGCGAAGTTCACTTGAATTTCCGGAACGCCGTCCGCATCTTTCTGATTATGGTTCAAGTAAAGGAAGTTCTCGTACCGGGACTGGACTCTGCCGGAAACATCAAAAGCGACCGACGTTCCTCCGGCGCCCAGCTTGAACTGGTAGGGACGGCCTTCCGTTTGCGGAATGATCAACGAAATTCCTCCTTCCGCCGAATGCTGCGGCGGGAGGCTGCTATGCGTACTTAAATAGGTATGATTCGTAAGATAATGACCGATCGCTCTGCCCGGAATATCGGAGCTCAGCAGCAGCCTTGGCGTTTCGAACGTGCTTGCCGCAACGACGACCTTTTTTGCTTTCAGCGTGTACGACTGTCTATCACGCGATATCGCTAGAACGCCAGCGACCTTGCCTTCTTCGTGCAAAATTCGTATCGCTCTGGCCTGCACGGCCAATTCAAACGACCCGAGGCGCAGAGCGTCTCCAATGAAATTGATTGCGCTGAATAAGTTATCGCCGTCGCCCATCGCATTCGGCAGAAGCCTGGACTCAGGAAAACCTCCGGCCCATAAGCGGCGGAGAAGGAGTTGATTAATCGGCGTGTCGATCCCGGCGACATTCATCATTTGCTCGGCGAGATTATAGTAAGGCTCCAGCTCTTTATAATCAAACGGCCAATTGGCAAATTCAAAAGGCGGAAGCCGCGGTGAAGTAAACCCCCAGAACAACGTTCTGCCGCCAAGTGCGTAGACTACCCTTGCGCCCGGATATTCCGGCATTCTTATCCCGATCGGCGTAGAGACGGTTGGACTTAAAAAATATTCCAGCATCCGGTTCCAATCCCACAAGGTGCGTACATTCACGGCATGCGTCGGAAGCAGCAGCCTTCCTCTTTCGATGACGCCGATCCTTTTGCCGCTGATTTTCCCAAGCTGCTCGCATAGTCTCCACAGCAAGGCGCTGCCCCCGGCCCCGGTTCCTATAATAAGCACGTCGTACTCCACCTGCTCCATTTGCGACAATGGAGTTAGTGGAACCCATTGCTCCTGCCGGCCCTGCGGCAGGACAGGAGGACAAAATGTAATATCGGAAGATCCGCTCATAGAAGTCTTCGGGGGAAGGTTGACGATAATGCCGCCGAGCTTTGTATCCGGGCTTTCTACAAGCGGATTAATAGAGACGAGCTCTGTCAATGAAACCTTGCAGAGCCCGGCGATCATTCGAAGTGTTTCCCCTGTCCCGGCGACATATCGTCTCAAGCGTTATCCCCCCCTTTTTCAGACAGCTCTGCCCCGTACCCGGCATACGCCGCTTTAAGCAAACGGCAGCTTATGATCTACCTATATTCAAGGACAACCTTTGATATGTGGAATTGAAGGGGATAATTTCCCTCATTAATAATTAATGTCATAAATCTTTAATCATCTTAACATGAGGAATATTCTCCTCCATAAACACTTCCGAATCGGTCCGGTAACCTAATTTTTCATAAAAGGGAGCGGCTTGTACTTGTCCGTGCAGCTTCGCTTGACCGGCCCCTTTCTCGGCGGCGATGGCTTCCAGCTCCTGCATAATCCGCTTGCCAAGCCGATGCATGCGGTGAGATTCAAGCACGCAAATTCTTTCGAGTTTGGCGGTTCCGTCGACGAAGCGCACTCTTCCCGTTCCTGCGGCTTCGCCGTCAACATAAACGAGTACATGCTCCGCAATCGGCTCATACTCGTCAATTTCAACTTCCTCCGCTACTCCCTGCTCCTCTACAAATACTGCTTTGCGGATCCGGAACGCATCCTCCAGCTGCTTTTTGTTTTGTATGCGTACAACATTAATCATGTTCTCTGTTTCCTTTCATAGCTGAGTCATTCATTCATTATAATGCTTACCTGATATTATGCAAAAACAAGTACCTGACCGACAAGGATTGCGGCAATTTGAATTTCCTCCGATTTCAGACTAAACTTGTTATATATGATCCAAAATATGGAGGTTGATTGGCAAAATGAGCGATTGGCTAGCCCTCGTCAAAAAAGGTAATACCTCATCAGCTGCGGCTGCTCTTGGAAACACGGGACTCGCCGCGATTAAAGCGGTTGCGGCATCCTTCAGCGGCAGCGGTACGATGTTTGCTTCTGCCATGCATTCAGTCGCGGACGCCGTTAACCAGGGCTTCGTTTTTGTGGGAAGCGTATTGGCGGAACGGTCGCCAACCAAAAGATTCCCAACCGGCTTCGGTCGCGTTATCAATTTATTTTGTATGATCGCTGTCATCGTCGTAACGATTATGGCATATGAAACGTTTCTTAAAGGCATGAAGCTGCTTAAATATCCAGAAGAATCGACAAATTTTTGGTTAAACTTTATCGTGCTGTTCATTGCGATTGTTATTGACGGCAGCATTTTGTACAAAGCAATGAAGGAAATTATTAAGGAAACCCGCACAAGTGCAAAGGGTCCCGCTATGTTTATAGCCGCGTTCCGAAATGCGAACCGGGCGGCTCCGCCAACAAGGCTTGTATTCTACGAGGACATTGTTGCGACGCTCGGAGCCTTGTTTGCGCTGCTGGCTGTCATTCTGGCGGAGTTTACAGCGTTTAAAGCCATGGACGGCATCGCCACCATATTAATCGCCTGTCTGATGATTGGAGTAGCCTTTAAAGTCGGGTTTGACAATATGATCGGCCTGATAGGGGTTGCAGCTCCGAAGGAAGTTGAGGAGCGGATCGCCGGTATAATCATAGCTGATCCGGACGTGACTGACATCAGCAAGCTTCGCATCGTACAGGAGGGCCGGCGATATCATGTAGAAGCTTATATCGAGCTGCGTAAAGAGCTTACGCTGGCGGTTGCGACTGATATTAAGCATAGAGTTCGCGATCGTTTGCTGGCAGACAGCGACATTTCCGATGTGACTCTGGGCATCCTGGACGATAACGGCATAAAAACCTGGACCCCTTCCTCGAATATATAAGCAGTTTGCTCGCGACCGGCTTTCACTGGTCGCTTTTTTATTTTCATAAACGCTAACCAGCGTAACGATTAGCCAAATTTGATACATGCTTTTTGTGAGTTTCAAATGCTATCCTATTATCTAGCAAGAACATATTAATTATGAGGCGGGATGACATGGCTTATTTATCCGTTAGTACCTGGAGCTTGCACCGTTTGCTTGGCCCCCAACGCTTGACCGTATGGGATGCGGAGTCTAGCACGCACCAATTGAGCATACAGGATCAGCCGCAGCGGCATACCCTTTTGGAATTGCCAAATGAAGCGGCATCAAGGGGGTATCAAGCTCTCGAGATTTGTCATTTCCATTTTCCAGCCACAGACAACGATTATTTGGAGCAGCTTAAGCATTCCTTCGAGACAGCCGGCATCTCTTTCGATACGCTGCTGCTTGATTATGGCGACCTGACCGAGCCCGATGAACAAAAACGTATGGCAGATACGGCTTACATACGGAGCTGGATCGATGTCGCCGCGCTGGCAGGGGCCAAACAAATCCGCATCATTGCAGGAGAAGCTTCTCCAACGGACCATGCCGCTATCCGGCAAGCCGCATCCGCTCTCAAGGAATTAGCAGCATATGCTTCTCCTAAAGGAGTACGCGTCATTACCGAAAATTTCAAGCCGCTTACCTCTACGGCAGCAAGCTCCCTGATGCTTCTGGAGACGGCTGGCCCGGAGGTCGGTTTTATTACCGATTTCGGCAACTACCGCGGCCCCGGCAAGGTGGAGGAAATCGCCTCCACCGCCGGCCGCAGCGTATCGATTCATTGCAAACCGAACTATGACGAAAACGGATATCCCGATGCGGATACCTTCTTGTCCTATTTAACAGAGGTCCAAAATACGGGCTACAACGGCTCCTATGTTCTGATCTACGACGGCCCCGGTGATATGTGGGAAGGCTTGGAGCGTATAAAAACGCTTGTCGTCCCTTTTATAAGTACATCTCGCTAGTATTTCACTTTAACGGCACCCGCAAGATGACTCCCTTACAGTACGAGGGCACCGAAAAAGTTCCTAGTTCAATTAAACGAGCCCTACCTCGATTTCTCGAGGTAGGGC
>NZ_JAHMHW010000020.1 GCF_020169515.1 Paenibacillus vietnamensis
AAGTCCGGCGGCAACCAGTCTCCAGGCAATCAATCCGGCGGTAGAAAGTCCGGCGGCAACGCGCCGGCCGTTCAAGCCGTGAGCCCCGACGAGGCGGCCTCCCCTTTCCAGATCATTTTTCCGTTTGGTTTCTAAGAACGTCTCATCCGATAAATCGGTGACCATCCGGGCATTTGCTGAATACGGTAAATAAGATAAAAAGCCTACTGTCTAACGGTAGGCTTTATCTTTTGCCTCGGGAGATGATAAGATGGCTGCTGAATTGCTGCCTGTTCGTTCGATTCGGATCGACGATGCCGATCTGGAGGAAATTCGAAGCAATGCATGGGGGAAAGCGTTCAAGCCGGTGGAGCTGACGCGTGAGGGACAATCCTACAAAGGGACGTTTGGACTGCGGGGCGGCCATACGCGCAATTATTCGAAGAAATCGTACGAGGTCAGACTGGAGAACGGAGTCACCCTGCACTGGAATGCCGAGTACGACGACCCGTCGATGATGCGCAATGCGCTTTCGTTCCATTTTCTGAATGACATCGGGCTGCCTTCTCCGGAAACGAATCATTTCTGGCTGATGATCAATGACGTGCCGCAAGGCGTTTACTTAGAGATCGAGTCGGTCGACCGCTTGTTTTTTGCAAAAAGAAAGATCGGCTTCCGTTCGCTCATTTATGCCGTGAACGACAGCGCCGATTTCAGTCTCATTGATCCGGACACGAGAAAGGCTAAGTCTTCGTTGTTCGACGGTTACGAAATCATGCACGGCGGGCGGAGCACAAAGGGGAAGCTCGTGTCCTTCATACGCAATTTGAACCGGATGTCGGGCAAGAGCCTTGGCGCCTTTACCGTGCGCAGGCTTGACATCCCTCAATATTTGCTATGGCTGGCCGGCGCCGTACTTACGGGAAATTATGACGGATTCGATCAGAATTACGCGATTTACGAATTTCAGAAAACGGGGAAATACAGGATTATCCCTTGGGATTACGAGGGAACGTGGGGAAGGAACTGCTACGGGAAGCCTTGCGGGAGCGATCTGGTCCGTTTGCAGGGCTATAACAAGCTGACAAGTAAGCTGTTTGCATTTCCGTCTTGCAGGAGAAGGTATAAGGCGATCTTGAAGCGGCTGCTCCAATCCGCCTTTACCGTGGATAGGCTCGAGCCCGTTATCCGGAGCATGCACGAGCGGCTGTCGCCGGCTATCCGGAATGATTATACGCGCAAGGCAAGCTTCGATACGTTTCTCTCGGAGCCCGAATTTATTCAGGATTATATATTGGAGCGGCGTCAGATTTTGAAGCAGGCATTACGAGATTGGAATTAGAAAATGCCCATGCTCAAATAACGCTCTCCCGTATCCGGCGCAATGCAGAGTACTCGCTTCCCGGAGCCCAGCCGCCTCGCCACCTGCATGGCCGCCCACACGGAAGCGCCGGACGAAGGACCGAGCAGCAGTCCTTCGGCGGCAGCCAGCTTCCGCATCGTCGTTAAAGCGTCTTCGTCGGACACTTGAATGATTTCATCGTAAATGGATGTATTCAGGATGGCCGGCACGAAGCCCGGGCTTGTTCCGACCAGCTTATGCGGCCCCGGCTGCCCGCCGGACAGCACCGGGGAGCCCTTCGGCTCCACCACTGCGATATGAAGATGAGGCAGCAGCTTCTTCAGCACCTCTCCGGTGCCGGTGATCGTACCTCCGGTACCGGCGGTGGCTACGAACGCATCGAGCCTGCCTTCCGTCTGCTCCATAATTTCAAGAGCGGTCGTCGTCCGGTGGATATCCGGATTGGCCGGATTTTCGAACTGATTCGGGATGAAGCTTCCCGGCAGGCCTGCCTGAAGCTCGCGCGCCTTGCGGATTGCTCCGGGCATCCGCTCGGCGGCCGGCGTCAGGACAACTTCGGCGCCATAGGCCTGAAGCAGCTTGATCCGCTCCGCCGTCATATTGTCCGGCATAACCAGAATCATCTTATAGCCTTTGGCGGCGGCATTCATCGCGAGACCGATGCCCGTATTGCCGCTGGTCGGCTCGATGATCGTATCGCCCGGCCGGATCAGGCCCGCATTCTCGGCTTCGTGAATTAGCGAGAACGCGGCCCTGTCCTTGACGCTGCCGCTCGGATTAAAGCGCTCGAGCTTGACGCATATTTCCGCGCTTCCCGCTTCTGCGAGCCTGGACAGCTTGACGGCAGGCGTACCGCCGATCAGCTGCGTAATATTCGTTGCAACCTTAGCCAATGGCTGTTCCCCCTTCTTCTTTTCTTCCTGGAGTCAGCCCTGCTGCTGGACTTGCTGCCGCTCCAGAAAAGGCTTGATGAACCACCAGCCCGCGATCGGCACCGCCCCGACGGCAAACAGCAGCCATGTGATGGCAAGCGGCGAATGATTGTACGGAAGTACGATCAAATACGAGGATAACCCGATAAGTCTTCCGAGCACGAGCCCCGCTTCCCGAAGTACGATAAACTCCTCCCGCTCCCGCGCGCTCTCCTCCGATTGCCCGATCAGGTCGAACACCCTGGAGGTCATCGGAATGATGTACATCGGCATAAACAGCGAAGTGCCGATCCCCAGCATAAGCAGCGTCGTATACGAAACCTCCCAGAAAAGCGGCAAAATAACGACGGCAATCATAACGGCCCCGATCAGCATGACGGCTTTCCTGTTGTTTTTCTTAAGAAACTTGCCGACAAGCCAGAAGCTGACCAGAGCGACAAGGGATGTAATCAGGGAGTAAGTACCCAGCTTGCTTTCGTTCTTCGTGGCAATGTAGACGGTAAGTCCGACGAGAAACATAAATACGCCCTCGCGCACCCCTTGAGCCATGATGGCAGGCAGCATCCGCCTCCATGGATTTCCCTTCGTCATTAGCTGCTGGAAACCGTGCTTCCAGTTATACCTTCCTTGCACCCGGCGTTTTTTGAGCCAGAAGCTTAAGATGACGCTGATCGAGAAGATCACAAGCGAAAGCGTGAAGATCAACCGGTACCCTTTTTCTCCGTGCATCGTCGTGATCAGCAAACCGGATACCCACGGGGCGATAATCCCGCAGGTCGAGCCGAGCAGTCCTGCCCAGCCGTTAAAGCGGTCCCTGTTGTCGGGGCCTGTCACCTCGAAGTACACGACGTTATATGCGAGCCAAAAAAAGCCCTGCGCCATTCCGTGCAAAATGCCCAAAGGGACGCCATACGATTTCGCCTGCTGTCCGAGCAGCAGCACCGAGCAGTAGAAGACGCCCGATAAAATAATGCCGATGCGCAGGCTGATCATTTTGTCATGCTCTTTCACCCATTTGCCTGCCACATAAAACGTGAGTCCGCTCATGAGATACTGGCCGAAGGTGAACCACCCGATCAGCGTATATGACTGGCTGGCCTTCCACAAATAAACCGGCACAAAGGTGCCTGATAACGCATTCGCCACTCCGTACAGCGCCTGTACGACCAATAACAGCGCGCATTGACCGCCTAAAGCTTTGCCCAAAACGATTCTCCTCCCGTCTGCTTCAGATCGGAGCGGCCACCCGCATCCATCTGTATTAAGCGGTTAGAATTACGTTTTGTAAGGTTCCCTTAACGGCGGCAAGCCATGCCCGTCCATTTTTGCCAGCCGCGGGCTACTCTGCAGGCATCAGCTTGGCAAGCATGCTTTCGCGGTCCTTTCCGGCCAGCGCCGTCGAGGTTTGGAAGCAGGAAGGGCATATGTACAAAATCAGCTCGAAAGGCGTATCGATAATCGTCCGTCCGAGGCTTGGGGCGACTCTTGGCGCAAAACGGCTGTTATCCATAACCTGCGTTCCGGCTTCAAGCATATATTCCCTGCAGGAAGGACATTCCGGCACCTCATCCTGATCGTCCAGAATTCGCTGCATGCTCGCTTCGACGGCGAACCTCGATGTATTCGCGGTTCTGACGCCGTCGCCCTGATCGTACCAGCCATGGGCATGCTCGTCCCCGTCATCGTCCTGTTCGTCATCTTCCTCTCCTGACCACTCTTCATCACGGCCGGCTTGACGGGAAACCCGCGACTCGTCCCGCGATTTGAGCAGTTCTTTAGCCCGCTGGTATTCGTCCTCCTCCACCTCGTCTTCATCGTAGCCAAGCTCGATCGTACGGTAAGAGCTAAGCTCGTTTTCGCAGTGCGGACAATGCTTCTCCGGTCCGATCTCCTCGTCCCACACGATCTCGGTCATGCACCATGGACAAACGGTTTGCTGTTCCATCGCATTACTTCCTCTCTAATTATTTATGATATAAACGATACCGAACACAAAAAACAATACCGAAATTACGGCAAGAACCTTCCACAAATATTTCAAGGGTCTTCCTCCCATCAGACCATGACGGTCGCTCCGATTACATAAGAAAGCGACACGGGAATCAGCATCGCAATAAGCCCGACGGCCCGGTTATCTTTGGCGATTTCCTCGTCAATGCGAAATACAGGCGTTAAAAATTCGAATAAAAAATAAGCGGCCATCAAAATCACGAATCCGAACGCCCCCCAGATCAAGCTCTGGTATACCGATTCGTTGGCTTCGATCGAGAAGCGGAATATATTGCATATCCCGAAAATTTTCCCGCCCGTCGCCATCGCCACGGCTACGTTGCCCTTCTTGATTTCGCTCCAGCATTTGTACTTGGTAACCAGCTCGAAAATGGATAAAAACACGATGAGGGATAACACCGTTACCGACACGTGCACGAGCAGGGCGGCATATGGATTGCTAAGAAGCTTATCGACTTCATTGTCCATTACACATTAACCTCCACCGTCAAGCATGATGATCATTCATGCGGCAGCCTGCGGCCGCGGTGCATTATTTCAGCTCCGCAACCGTCACGCCGACGCCGCCTTCCCCGTAATTGCCGAGCCTGAAGCTCTTTACATGGCTGTGCTTCCGCAAATACTGCTGAATGCCGGCACGCAGCACCCCTGTGCCCTTGCCGTGAATGATCGAGACCTGCCCGAGCCCCGAAAGAAAGGCTTCGTCCAGGAAGCGATCCACTTCCATAATGGCTTCCTCCAAATTTTCGCCGCGCAAATCAAGCTCCATCTTCACGTTCTCGTCGCGCGACCGCTTCAGGCTGGCCGACTGCTTCGGCTGCTGCGTCTTGACCGCAGCCGTCGATTTCAGCAGCTCCATATCGTCCAGCGCGACTTTCATCTTCAGTATGCCGAGCTGAACCGTAGCGTCCGTACCGTGAATTTCGACGACCGTTCCTTTCTGGTTCAAGCTGTATACCATGACTTCGTCTCCGGCTTCCACCTTAGCCGCCTTGCCCTTGGCCTTTGCCGTTCCGCGGCGCTCCTTCTGAAGCTCGGGAGCCGCTTCCTCCAGCCGGCGGCGGGCTTCGATCAGCTTATGCTCCTTGACGGAAGCCCCCTCTTCCTTTGCAAGCTGGCGCAGATCGGCAATGATTTGCTCCGCCTCGCGCTTCGCCTTCGCCACGGCTTCGCGCGCCTCTTCCTGCGCTTTGTGCAGAAGCTTCTCCTTCTGCTCCTCGAACCGCCGGCGCTCGGCTTCGTAGCGCGCCCGCTGCTCCTCCAGTTCCCTGCGCAGCGATTCCGCCGTCTGCCGCTCCGTCTCGGCGCCAAGACGATTTTCCTCCAGCGAGGCGATCATATTCTCCACGCGCTGGTCTTCCTCGCTCACCTCGCCGCGAGCATGCTCGATAATCGACCGCTGCAGGCCGAGACGCTCCGCGATTGCAAACGCGTTGCTTCGGCCGGGAACGCCGACGAGCAGGCGGTAGGTCGGACTAAGAGTCGCAACGTCAAACTCCATGCTCGCATTGATGACGCCTTTGCGGTTGTAGGCGTAAGCCTTCAGCTCGCTGTAATGAGTCGTCGCAACAATGCGGCAATCCATCGCGTGTACATGCTCCAAAATAGCGATCGCAAGCGCCGAGCCCTCTGCCGGATCCGTTCCTGCGCCCAGCTCGTCGAGCAGGACAAGGCTCTTCGACGTCATGCAGCCGAGGATGCGGATAATGTTCTTCAGATGGCTGGAGAAGGTGCTCAAGCTTTGCTCGATGCTTTGCTCGTCGCCGATATCGGCATAAATCGCATCGAAGACGCAAAGCTGGCTGCCGTCCTCCGCAGGCACGAACAATCCGGACATCGCCATCAGGCTGAGCAGGCCGATCGTTTTGAGGGAAACGGTTTTGCCCCCCGTATTCGGGCCCGTGACGATAATGGCCGTATAGTTGTTGCCCAGCTCCACGTCGATCGGCACGACTTTATCCGCCGCGATGAGCGGATGGCGGCCGCGCTTCAGCTTCAGGAAGCCGCGGTCGTTCATGCGCGGAAGCGACGCTTTCATCTCGTGGGCCAGCCGCGCTTTCGCATAGGCAAAATCGATTTGGCCGAGCAAATCCTGATTGATCAGCAAGTCCTCCACGTAATCGGAGGCCAGCGCGGTCAGCTTTTGCAAAATTTTCTCAATTTCCCTCAGCTCGCCCGCCTTTAGTTCCCTCAGCTTGTTATTCATGGCCACGATGGCCTCCGGCTCGATGAACAGCGTGGCGCCGGAGCCGGACTGGTCATGCACGATGCCGCCGAAATGCGAACGGTATTCCTGCTTCACCGGAATAACGTAACGGTCGCCCCGCAGCGTAATGATGGCGTCCTGCAGCATTTTCTGAACGGAAGCGGAACGGATCATCTGCTCCAGCTTCTCCCGGATCCGGCCCTCGCCGCTGCGAAGCTCCCGCCGGATCGAAGCAAGCTCCGGACTGGCGCTGTCCATCACTTCCGCCTGCTCGTCGATGCAATCGAAGATGGCATCCTCGAGCGGCTTGTGCTCGCTGATTTGATCCGCTGTAAACTGCAGCTTCGGTATCGGATGATGATCCTCGTGCAGAACGGCGACGTGCTTTTTCACCCTGCGGCCGCCGCGCGCCGTTAACGCGATGTCGAGAAGCTCCGCCGGGTTCAGCGTGCCGCCTATGCGCGCGCGGTGCAGCGGCGCCTTGATATCGACGATACCGCCGAACGGGGCGCTGCCCTTCAGCCGGTCGGCTGCGTATGCTTCATCGGTCATTTGCAGCATGTCTTTAACCGCTTCCAAATCGGATACCGGGTGAAGCGCTTCGCAGGCCTCTTTACCTATAGCCGTGGAGGCGTGATGGGACAATCTATATATGATTTTCGGATATTCAAGTGTCGTTAAAATTTTCGCGTCCAACAATTAACACTCCTCTCGCCTTCCTATTATAGCCGAACCGCGTCCGCGATGCACGGGCATTAGTTTGGATAACATACATAAATGATGCGCAGTTGGCCACAATATAAACGAATGGACCGCCTTACAATTTCACTTTTGCAATGCTTCTGGAAAGTTACCGTTAAGGAGGGTTTAAAGTATGACGTTTTTAGGTCATGTTGTCCGCTTTATCGTTGCCGCGCTAGTGCTTATGCTAGTCGGGTTTATCGTTCCTCAATTCAGCGTCGGTGGCTTCTGGAGCGCGTTGTTCCTCGCTCTTGTCATCGCCGCTCTCGGTTGGATTATTGAAGGCATTTTCGGCAAAAGAGTTACGCCGTTCGGACGCGGCATCGTCGGCTTTCTGGCCAGCGCAGCCGTTATCTGGATCGCTCAGTTTATCGTCGGCGGCGTTGACGTCACCTTGCTCGGGGCCATTCTTGCCGCTCTTGTCATCGGGCTGATTGACCTGTTCATCCCGGTCAGCACGCCTTATGAAGCCGGCAGACGAAATCGCGATTAACCGTTTTGAAGCCGCAGCCCTTGACTGCCCTTAGCGGCGGCCAAGGGCTGCTTGCGTTACGCGGGAAGGTGCGGGCTTCCGTCCGTGAAATGAAACGAGCTTTTACCGCCTGAAGACGGCACAGAACCGAGCTGCTCAAAGATGCAGCTAACGGCTCGTGCGTAGCGAAAGCCGTTTACGCTTGCCTTCACAGGTTTTTCATAGGTTTGTCATCAGCCTGTCACTGCATTCCGGGAAAAGATGGGTTACAATAAGGTAGCAAAATAAAAAACATGGTTTGGTTATGGAAAGGGGCAGCATTTAAGATGAAAAAATGGCTATTTTTTGCAAGCGTCTTGTGCCTTGTTATCGTTCTTGCGGCATGCGGCGCAAATTCGGCGGACAGCGGCAATACGGGTGATAAAGAAGCGGTACAGACAGGCGGCGCTGCCGGCTCCGAGCTCGTCATCACGGCATCCAACTGGAAGTTCAATCAGGCGGAATACAAAATCAAAGCAGGCGAAACCGTCAACGTGAAGCTTGACTCCATCGACGGGATACACGGCGTGCAAATCAAAAATACCGACTATGCTATCGCAAACGGCAAAACGGTAGCCGTCAGCATCAGCAAGCCGGGCGAATACGAAATGATCTGCAACGTGCCATGCGGCGGCGGCCACCGGACGATGGCGGCCAAGCTGATCGTCGAATAGCCGTAAAAAGTGCAGCAGATAACTGACATTCAGCACCGGTCAGTTTATCTGCTGCACTTTTTTTATAGGGAAGATGTCCATAACCGAATGCTCGAAAAGGTTAATTTCACAAAATCTCAATATAAAAATTCCTTACAACGCCACTAAAAAAGACTAATGAATATCCTCTTTCCCTCCCGCGCCGCCTCTGATAAGATATTCACAATACGAATCTTGAATGGGGGAATCGGTGATGGGAGCGTTAAACAATCGGATTGCCGTTATTAGCGGAGCCGGAACTGGTCTTGGCAGGGCCGCTTCGATTTCTTTCGCTTCGGAAGGCGCGGAAGTCGTGCTGCTCGGAAGGCGTAAAGAAAAGCTTGAGGAAACTGCGCTGCTCATCAACAAACGAACGGGCAAGGATGCGCTTATCCTGCAGACCGACGTAGCCGAAGAGAGCCAGGTACAGGAATCGATTGGCGCCGCAGTCAAACATTTCGGACGCATTGACATTCTGCTCAACAATGCCGCCATTTTCGAGCCCGGAACTGTGCTCGAATTATCGACCGACGAGTGGCAGCACCAAATTTCCGTTAATCTGACCGGCCCGTTCCTGCTGACCAAAGCGGTATTGCCCGCCATGCGCCAGGCCAGATACGGGCGAATCATTAATATTACTTCCGGATTGTCCTGGAACGGGGCAGGAGGATACGCCGCTTATAGTGCAGCCAAGGCAGGACTTGAATCCCTGACTCGCACATTGGCGGATGAAGAATACGAGCACGGTATTCTCGTTAATTTATATAATCCCGGCACCCTGCGCACGGAAATGCATGCGACAGGCAAGGATCCGGCCATCGTTACGCCGGACCTGATCCGTCTGGCATGCCTGCCGGGCGGCGGGCCGACCGGTACGATTGTATCCTATGGCTAAAGCTGTCGGGTAGCGGGCCGACCGAAGAGAACGCCTCCTTGACCGATAAGATTCTGTCACCTACGGACTAATGTCGTGGGTAACGGACATAAGCGATGCCTAGCATGACTAATCATCTTCCTGCATGCCTCCCGGCGGATAAGTCAACCAGGGCGAACGTTTCCTATGGCTGAAGCTATCTGGTTGTATCGGTAACGGACATAAGCGATGCCTAGAACGACTAAGCAGCAAGTGTCAGCGGTTAACGGACAGGAGAGTCTTTTAGCCCGGACTGTAGGTTTGCTTTCTTTGGGGGCATGGCTTTAAAGTGTCGAGATGACCGTTAGAATGTGGAAATCACAGAATATGCTGTCTAAGAGTCTTTTTTGTCCATTAATAAAGACGACCAAAGCCCCGGGGATCGCCCTCGGGTATGGCGCATAATGCTCTCCATGCTAACGCTAGTTACTCTCGTAGATACGCTTCTGCGAATGGATTTCACCATACCTGGGTATCTAGCTGCACAGCGACTTGGCCCCTCCCTTATCTGAGTTGCACCATTTACGCAGATGCATGTTTCTGCGCACGCCCGAACAAAAACGCATTGCGATCCCCAGTAATATCCAGTATACTACAACTATATTTTTTCATTCGGCTTGAAGCACTTGCCGCTTTGATCCATGAGACCGTAAGGTTTCGTGGTCAAAGCGGCATTTTTATTTTATGTGATAAGGAGATCATAATGGCCTTTATTGATACGAAAATTGAGGAATGGATGGCTCAACAAATAGCCTTAGAATCTAATCCGAGAAGAGTTGAACTTCTTAAGAAGGGTTTAGGACATGGGACACTTGAGTTCCTGAGAACAATATGGTACCCGACGATAGGCAGCCTGGATCACTTATACCCGGAGTGGGAAATACGAGACCTGAACAATAAATATCGCTATATTGATCTTGCATATATGCCTTATGGGGCTAAAGGCTGTCTGGAGATACATGGATACCGTTCACATGCCCGGGATATCGGGTGTCGAGGTTTAAAGATCTGTGCATGAAGCAAGCGTTGTTGGGACTCGATGATTGGTTGTTTCTTCCTATAGCATACTTGTCGATTAAGGAAGAGCCCTGGCTTTGCAAACAGCTTGTGCTTTCCTTCGTAGGCAAGTTTGTTTCATTTCCGCTTCTGGCGCTTGGTTGGGCTGAAGCTGAAACGCTGCGTTTTGCACGCCGAATTCTTCGGCCTTTTACTACGGGAGAGCTTGCCGCCCATCTGCAGCGATCTGACAGACAGACAAGACGTACTTTGCAGGTGCTGGTTGACATGGACTTATTGGAGAATATTGACGAAAAACAACGATATCGAATTTATAGGCTTGTAGACTTATCTGGCTCGGCTGGATTGTCTGGATTGTCTGGCTCGGCTGGATTGTCTGGCTCGACTGGTTTATCCGGTAACGGTCAAAAACGTCGCTAAGAATGACTAAGCAGCAAGTGTCGGAGGCCTAACGGTCAGGAGTATCGTTTAGGACGGATAGAAAGTTTGTTTTCTTCAGAGACATAACTGTAAAGCTATGAGATGACCGTTAAAATGTGGAAATCTCACAATATGCTGTCTAAGTGTCTTTTTTGTCCAAAAGATGGCCATCACATACACCGCTGCCTTCAAAAACTGAATACCGGATCTGCCTCGCATTGACTCTATTAAGCCAATTAAGCCAAAGAAACAGTGCTGTCTCAAAAGACCACAAATATAGCGATCATACTTCCGTTTCATACCATCAAGCGCTCTAATTTGACTCCGATAAGCTCCTCCGCCTTGTAGCCCATGCTGCCGTCCGTGAATAAACTGTAGAAGAAGCGCAGCATGCACGCTTCGAAGGGGGAGTTCACTTGGACATGTGGAAACAAAGCTATGAGCAGCTCATTTTCCTCCAGGACAGCTCGGTCGGACTGAAAGCGATTATCGCCATCCACAGCACGAAGCTCGGTCCCGCGCTCGGCGGCTGCCGGATGCGGCAGTACGGCAGCGACGAAGAAGCGATAGACGATGCCCTGCGACTGGCCAAAGGCATGACCTATAAATCGGCGATGTCCGGCATTCCGTACGGCGGAGGCAAAGCCGTCATTCTCAGCCACCCGGGTCAAGGTCCGCGCGAGGCATTATTTCAGGCGCTGGGACGACAGCTCCAAAAAATGCAGGGAGGCTACATTACCGGCATGGATCTCGGCACCTCCGTCACTGATATGGACTGGATCCGCCTTCAAACCCCATATGTTACGGATACGTCCGGATCGCTCGGGGCCGTTAACGATTTAACCGCAACCATGACCGCTTACGGTGTTTTTCTCGGCATCCTTACAGCGCTCAAACGCGTTTTCGGCAGCGGATCGGCCGAGCGTCGAACCGTCGCCGTGCAGGGCTTAGGCAAGGTCGGTTACCAGCTCTGCCGCTATCTGTATTATGCAGGAGCCAAATTAATCGTAGCGGACGTTGATCCTGTACGAGTGCAAAAGGTTGTCAGCGAATTCGGGGCAATCCCGAAGCACCCGGACGCCATCATGTCCGAGCCCTGTGACGTATTATCCCCATGCGCTTTAGGCGGCATTTTGAATGACCGCAGCATCAGCGGGCTGCACTGCCGCATCGTTGCGGGAGCGGCCAACAATCAATTAACGGAGAGCCGGCATGGCGCTCTGCTTCACGATAGAGGCATTTTGTACGCACCGGATTATGTCATTAACTCTGGCGGCATTATCGTTACGGCTGCAGAGCTGAATGGCGGTGATGCTGCAACAGCGCAGCAAAACGTGGAAAAAATCAGCGGCACGCTGACGGACGTCTTCCAAACGGCGGATGCGAGAGGGCTGCCGACAGCGGACGCTGCCGACCTGATGGCCGAAGGGCTTCTCGGAATTTGAAGGAGCGTGTATATGAAACAAAATGTGCATTAGAGCCGTGCTGCGGCAGCTCATAAAAAAACTGCATTCCATAACCTGTCATCGGCCGTTGCCTATTAGATCGCGCAACGGTACGGACTTAGGTTCATGAAATGCAGTATTGTCTTAATGGACAGCCTTCTAGCTCTGCTCGATCAGCTCGATCCATTCATTGTATTCGGTTTGAAGCTTCGAATATTCATTTTTAAGCTTGTGATGCTGCTCGAGCAGCTGCCTGTGATCCTCGTACAGCTTCTCGGCCGAACGCGACGCTTCGTCCCGCTCGTAAACGAGCGATTCCGCGAGGCCCGCCGCCGCGTCCCGCTCCTGCGCCAATTGCTCGGCTCTGCGGGCCGCTTCGTCGCGTTCGCGCTCCAGCTTGGCAGTATGCTCGCTAAGCTCCTCCTGAAGCTCAGATGCCGCTGCAGCCTCGCCCCTCGCGAATTCCAGCTGCTTCCGAAGCGCAGCTTCTGCCTCATCCCGCTCCTGCTTCTCCTGGCCGAGCCTGCTCGCTTCGGCAGCCATTTGCTCCGCATATAGCTGCTCCTGCTGCAGCCTCTCGCTCAGCTCCTGCTCGCGGGCAGCCGCCGCTTCAAGCTGCTGCGCGGCCAGTCTTTCGCGTGCCGCCAGCGCTTCAAGCTGCTGAACCGCCAGTCTCTCGCGGGCAGCGGTCAGCTCCAGCTGCTCGATCAGCTCCAGCTCTCTCGTCTGAAGCTGCTCCAGCTCAGACTTGTATCTTTGCTCGCTTTGAGCTGCGGAAGCCGCAATGCTCTCGATTTGCTCCAGCCGAGCTTGAAGCTTCCCGAGCTCCGCCTCATAATCGTGGCGCTGCTGATGCAGCTGCTCTTCATGGTTCACGGCAAGCTGCATCATTTGCTCTTCCTGCTGCTCCTTCAGCTCGCGAATGCTGTCATTGCGCTGCGCCGTTTCGCGTTCGGCTTGCTCCTCGTACTCCGCAGCAAGCTGGTTATACTGCTCCTTATGCTCCGCTTCCAGCCGCTCACGAAGCTCAGCCTGCTGGCGAAGCCGATCCTCATAACCGGATATCAGCTGCTCGCGCTGCTCTTCGGCTTCGGCAAGGCGATTGTTATACCGCACCTCGAGCGATGCCAGCCGCTCTTGGCCCTGCTCCGCTTGCTGACGAAGCTGCTCCTCGTAGCCGGAAACCAGCTGTCCGCGCAATTCCTCGTATTCGGCAGCCTGAAGCTTGAACAGCTCCGACTCTTCCTGCAGCTGTTCTTCGAGCTTAGCCGCTTGCTGACGGTACCGCTCCGCTTCGTCCCGGAGCCGTTCCTCCTGCTCAGCCGCCTGCCGCCTGAATTGCTCCGCTTCCTGAAGCTGCTCTTCATAACGCGCAACCTGCCGCTTATGCAGCTCCGAGTCGCCCAGCAGCTGCTCTTCATAATCGGCAACCAGCTGCTGCTGACGCTCCGCTACCGCCTGCAGCTTCTCCTCATATTCCAAGGCCTCAGCAAGCAGCCGTTCTTCGGATTGAGCGTTTTGAGCAGCAAGCTTTTCTTCGAATTCGGTCTTTTGAGCCGCAAAACTTACTTGATATTCCGTCGTTAGAGCGGCAATCCGCTCTTCCAATTCCGCCTGTTGAGCTGCAAGCCTTCCCTCAAACTCCGCTTGCTGCGCAGCAAATCTCTCTTCATAATCCGTCCTTTGAGCGGCAAGCCGTTCTTCGGATTGCTCCGACTGGAACGCGAGTCTTCCCTCGTACTCTGCGGCGAGCTCTTTTTGCTTCTCCGCTTCCTGCGCCAGCCTGTCCTCGAACTCCACTTCCCGCTCCAGGATTTTTTCTTCAAATTGCTCCGCTTGCGACTTCATGCGCTCCTCGAATTGCTCCGATTGTACCTTAAGCCGCTCTTCATATTCGGCGGAAAGCTGTGCCCGCTGTGTATCCGCCTGCGCAAGCCGCCCTTCATAATCCGCCGCCTGCGCCGCCAGCTTCT
Source organism: Paenibacillus vietnamensis (assembly GCF_020169515.1). Taxonomy (GTDB): domain Bacteria; phylum Bacillota; class Bacilli; order Paenibacillales; family Paenibacillaceae; genus Pristimantibacillus; species Pristimantibacillus vietnamensis. The sequence goes on from NZ_JAHMHW010000020.1 coordinate 14,203, forward strand.
CTTCGGCAGCTGCAGCTTCCCGAAGCAGCTGCTCCTCGTGGGCGGCCGCAAGCTGCTTGATCCGGCCGTCATGCTCGGCAAGCATGTTGTCCAATTTCTCATTGCTCTCCGCAGCCAATTGCTTAAAGAGCTCGTCGTTCTCCGACTCAACGAGGCGGAGCCGTTCCTCCTGCTCGGCCTGCAGCGAACGGACCAGCTCGGCCTTCTCCTGCTCAAAGGACTGCAGCTGCAGCTCGCCGGCTTCCTCGAATTGCTCCCGCTGCTTCTCCAGCTCCTCGCGAAGCCGGACGCCGAATTGCTCGCGCTCCGCTTCGAACGCCAGCTTGGCCTCCTCCTGCTCAAGCTGCAGCTGCAGCAGCTGCTCCTCCTGCTGCTGTTGCAGCTCCTCGTACTGCAGCAGCTTTCCGGACTGCTGAAGATCTTTATCCTGCAGCTCTTTCACCCGCGCCTGAAGCTCCGTAGCGCGCTGGTCCGCTGCGGATACCCGGCTGCGCTCCTCGGCCAGCTTCTGCTCCAGCTCATTGATTTGCAGCTCCGCAAGGCCGCCCGCTTCCTCCAGCTCGGCCACCCGCCCGCCGGCTGACGCCAATTGGCCGTTCAGCTCGGCAATTTGCCGCTCCAGCTCCAGGCTCTGCTGCTCTAGCTGCGCATATGTAGTGCGATAAGTTTCCTCCTGCTCCATAGCAAGCAAAAGCTGCTCTTCCGATGCAGCGATGCGCTGCTCCAGCTCCGCTTTGTCCGACGCCCAGCTTTGCTGCAGCTCGGCAATTTGCCCCTGCAGTCGGCCGCGTTCCTCCAGCCATCCGTTTCTCCGGCGCTCCAGATCGGCCCGGAAGGCCTGCTCCTTTTCCGCAGCTTCAGCCTTTAAAGCCTGCTCCCGCTCCTCGCCGAGCCGCTCTTGCTCCAATCGCTCCGCTTCGGCCTTGGCCGTCCAAGCCTGCTCGCGCTCCTCCCACTTCGTTTGCCAGCCGGCCGCAAGCTCCGCCAGCTCCGCTTCCTTCTCCGTCCGAGCCGCTTCAAGAGCTGCCGTACGATTGGCATCTATCGCCGCAAGCTCGGCATCTTTCGCGCTAACCAGCTCCTGAAGCTCCTCGCCCTTCACTCGCGCCAGCTCCGCAAGCTCCGCCTCTTTGGCCAGCTTTACCGCAGCAAGCTCTTCCTCCTTCAATCCGGTCAGCTCCGCCAGCTGCTCATCCTTCTCGCGAATCAGCTCCTCGCGCTGAGCTTCCATAGCCTGCAGCAGCTCGGCCAGCTCCGCCTCCTTCTCACCACGCAGCTTGGCCAGCTGCTCGTCCTTCTCCTTGGCGAGCTGTGCAAGCTGCTCGTCTTTCTTATTCCGAAGCGCTGACAAACGGTCCATATTCTCCTGCGTCAGCCGCAAAATCGTCTCTTCCTGCACCTTCATCGCCTCGGCAGCCGCAGCCTGCTGAGCTGCCGCCTGCTCTGCCGCAAGCGCCAGCATATCCGCAAGCTCCTGCTCCGCTGCCGCCTTCGCCGCCCGCAGCTCCTCCTCGGCACGCCGTCTCGCTTCCTTCAGCTCGTTCTCGAACGCGCTTGCCTGCCTGCCGACCTGCTCCAGCTGCTTCTCGATCAGCTGCAGCCTTGCTTCCTCTTCCTGCAGGCGCGTATTGTCGCGGCGGAGACGGAACACCTCTTCCGTAATCTGTACGGCCGAAAGCACCGCCAGCCTTGGCATGTCGAGGCGTGGATAGCCTTTTGCAAGCTTCTTCATACTCTCGTCGATCGCGCCTGCGACTTTTTTCATATACTCTACGTTGCTGTGGCCTTTCAGCTTATATTGCACGCCATATATATCAACCGTAACGACCGTATTCTGTTCAGCATCCATTCAGGCAAATCCTCCTATTGTCCAAGTGATGCGTACAAGCGTACGCTGACTCCATCTATCGTCCGTCAACACGCCTCTTGCCGAGGCTCCGAAATTCCGTCACGTCCGCCTGCGCAGATTGCGCGGGCAGGACTGCTATCGCCGCTAACGACTCCAGCCGGCTTACGCATCACGATGTTCCATCGTTCAAACGAAACCCGGCCTTACTAGCCGCCATATGGACAAGAGGGCCATTAGTTCGGAAAACGAATCTAATTACCCATAACATTTCAATAGAGCAAATTGTAATTACTATTTCATGCATCTAAATTCCGCTCTCATCGCCAAATCCCTGCTTTTTTGAGCAAAATATCTGCGTTTTTTCTTCAAAAACAAAGATGTATAAGTATTGAATGAATGCATGACTTATATTTCATCGCAAAACGAGCAAAAAACATATCATTTCTTCAAAAAATGATACGAAAAAGCCGCATCGCAGCCCACTAAGGAACTATTTCGATGCGGCTTTTAAGGTTTCCTGCCTACTTACGCAATTCTGCTGCAAAAGATTGCTCGAATTGTGAAACGACCTTCCCGTGAAGCTCCGTTACCTCTTCGTCGGTCAGCGTACGGTCTGCATGACGGTAAACGAGCGAGATCGCCACGCTCTTCTTGCCGGCCCCAAGCTTCTCGCCCGTGTACACGTCGAACACGCGCACGGACTCCAGCAATTCGCCTGCGATGCTCCAGGCCGTGCCGGTCAGCTTGGCCGCCGCGACCTCTTGGTCCACGACGACTGCAATGTCGCGCTGAATCGCAGGGTAACGCGGCAGCGCCTTGTATTCGATGTCGGAGGTAGCAAGTTCATACAGCGGCTCCAGACTGATTTCAAGGACATACGTGTCGGCCAGATCCAGCTCCAGCTGAAGCGCCGGATGAAGCTGTCCGACATAACCGATCGCCTCGCGGCCTTTAGGCGTATCGATCATCACCGCCGCGGTACGGCCCGGGTGGAAATGCTCCGGCTGAGCAGCCTCGTACGAAACGATTGACGTTAATCCGAGCACGGAAAACACCGTCTCCAGAATCCCCTTCGCATCGTAAAAATCAACGGCTGCCGCCTTCGTATTCCACTGTGCCTCCGAGCGGTTGCCGGTCAGGAGCGCCGCGAAGCGGTGCTTCTCGTGCGGCAAACGGGTCAGCTGCTCTTCATCCGTATGGAACACGCTGCCAATTTCGAACAGCGCCGCGGACTCGTTTTTCCGGTTGCGGTTGTATGCGGCCGTTTCGAGCAGCTGCGCGATCAGCGTCGTCCGCAGCACGCTGCGGTCCTCGCTCATCGGCATCGCCAGGCGTACCGGCTTCGTATCCTTAGCAAGCGCAGGGAACAGCTGCGTCTTGGCAGGTCCGGTGAACGAGTAGCTGACAACCTCGTTCAGGCCGGCGTCGCTCAGCCGCTTGCGCAGCTCGCGGCGGATCGCCTGCGGCTTTGTCAGCGAGCCCGGAACGACATCGCCATGGATCAAAGTCGTAGGAATTTCATCATAGCCGTGCAGACGGGCAACCTCTTCGATCAAATCGACTGCTCGCGTAATATCTCCGCGGCGAGTCGGCACGTTTACCGTGAATACGCCTTTGTCCGCCAATTCGTATTCGAAATGCAATCTTCCGAAAATCGTCTGGACTTCCAGCTTGGAAAGCTCCGTTCCGAGGTAGCCGTTAATTTTGTCGAGGGACACTTCCACCTTAAGCGGCTGCACGCTGCCTGTAGAAGCTTCGACGATGCCTTCGGCCGCAAGTCCCTCCGCGAGCTCGGCAATGAGCGATGCGGCGCGGTCCAGCGCCGGGATCACACGCGCCGGATCGACCTCCTTCTCGAAACGGATGCTGGATTCCGAGCGCAAGCCCAGCTGGCGCGACGTTTTGCGCACCGTGCCGCCGTCGAATTTAGCCGATTCCAGCAAAATGTTAACCGTCTCGCCGGACACCTCCGTGCTCGCTCCGCCCATAACGCCTGCAAGCGCGATCGGCTCGCTGCCGTTCGTAATGACGAGCATATGAGGCTCCAGCTTGCGTTCCTGATCGTCAAGCGTCACCAGCGTTTCACCCGGCTTGGCAAGACGAACGTCAATGCGGCCGCCAGGGATGCGGTCGGCGTCGAACGCATGCAGCGGCTGGCCGTATTCGAGCATAACGAAGTTCGTCACGTCAACGACGTTGTTAATCGGACGCACGCCGGCGGCGATCAGACGGTTTTGCAGCCAGAGCGGCGAAGGACCGATCTTTACTCCTTTAATATAACGCGCCGAATAATGCGAGCACTGCTCCGGTGCGCTGATGCTTACTTTTACAAGGCCGTCCGCGCGGACAGCCGCATGATTGACCGTATGATCCGGAAGCTTCACTTCGCGTCCGGTCAAAGCGCCGATCTCGTAAGCTACGCCCAGCATGCTGAGGCAGTCCGAACGGTTCGGCGTCAGATCCAGCTCCAGCACCTCGTCGTCCAGGCCGAGCACGTCTGTGATCGGTGTGCCGATTTTAAGCGTTGCCGGCAGCACAAGAATGCCCTCCTGCTGCTCCTTCGGCAGCAGCTTGTCGTTCAGGCCGAGCTCCTTCGCGGAACAGATCATGCCCTGCGACTCGACGCCGCGCAGCTTCGCGCGTTTGATTTTGAAATCGCCCGGCAGCACCGCGCCGATGACGGCAACCGGCACATGCTGGCCCGCATCGACGTTTTTGGCGCCGCACACAATCTGCAGCTCCTCGCCCGTGCCGACGTCGACCTTGCACACGTTCAGCTTATCCGCATCGGGATGCTTCTCCTTGGACTTGACGTAGCCGACGACAACGCCGGTTACCCCTTTGTTGCGGGATTCCACGACGTCGATTTCGATGCCGCCCCTCGTCATTTTTTCCGCAAGCTCCTGGCCTGTATAGCCTGACAAATCGATATATTGGCTTAACCATTTATAGGATACGTTCATTGTTTTTCTTCCCTTCTCTCGTCGCTACATTCTGGCAAACTGGTTCAGGAACCGCAGATCGTTCGTATAGAAATGACGGATGTCGTCGATGCCGTATTTCAGCAAAGCGATCCGCTCGACACCCATGCCGAACGCGAAGCCGCTCACTTCCTCCGGATCGTAGCCGCCCATTTCAAGCACGCGCGGATGAACCATGCCGCAGCCGAGAATTTCGAGCCAGCCCGTATGCTTGCACATCCGGCAGCCTCCGCCGCCGCACTGTACGCACGTCACGTCCACTTCCGCGCTCGGCTCCGTGAACGGGAAGAAGCTTGGACGGAGACGGATTTGCGCCTGTGCCCCGAACATTTGCTGCACGAACTGCAGCAGCGTCCCCTTCAAGTCGCTCATGCGGATGTTTTTGCCGATGACCAGACCTTCGATCTGATTGAACTGGAACGAGTGGGTAGCGTCGTCGTCGTCGCGGCGGTATACTTTGCCCGGGCAAATGACCTTAACCGGCGTTTTTCCCTTCATCGCCTTCATCGTGCGCACCTGCACCGGCGACGTATGCGTACGCATCAGAATCTCGTCCGTCACGTAGAAGGAATCCTGCATATCGCGGGCCGGATGGTTTTTCGGCAGGTTGAGCGCTTCGAAATTGTAGTAATCTTCTTCGACCTCGGGACCTTCCGCAATCGTGTAGCCGAGGCCGATAAAAATATCCTCGATTTCCTGCGCCACCTTATTAAGCGGATGCACTGCTCCTGTCGGCAGCTGCTTGCCCGGCAGCGTAACGTCCAGCGTCTCCGCGAGCAGCCGGTTATTCGTTTCGGCCTGCTGGAACGCGTTCTGCTTCTCGTCGATCACCGACTCGATCGCCGCACGGACATCGTTCGCCACCTGGCCGATGACCGGACGCTCTTCGGCGCTTAGGCCGCCCATGCCGCGCAAAATTTCCGTTAACGCGCCTTTTTTGCCTAAATATTTCACTCGCAAATCGTTTAGCTGCTGCGGGCTGTCCACCTGCTGAAGCTCCTGAAGCGCCTCGACGCGCAGCCCTTCCAATCTTTCCTTCATTCCTCTTCGCCTCCGTATCTTCATAACAAAAAAAAGGCCCTTTCTCCCCGCAAGGGACGAAAGAACCGTGGTACCACCCTAATTCGGATTACGCTCCCGGCCCTGCCTGCAGCTTACCGCCATACTTGCGGCCGCTGCGGCAGCCATGCCGCGGATTGCAATCCCTTAAGCCCATAACGGCGGGAACCGGACCCTCCCTACCGGCGCATGGCGATCGGCCGCTGCGTCGTTTCAGGCGTCTGCTCCGGAGCGAACTTCGGCAGCCTGATTTCGCGAAAGACGCTCTCAATCTGCGGCGTCTTCTCCCTGTGCGAAAGCACTGCTTACTCTTCTCCATCATCGCTTTAGTGCGAATATGAAACCATAATCTATATTATATGCAAAGCGCATAACCGTTGCAACAACGGCGGCTCTTTTTTCCGTACAAAATTACTCTTTCATATGGTCCCATAACGCATCAAACGCCTTTTCCTCCAGCTGAAAGAAGACGTGGGCATTCTGGTATCTTACATATCGGCCCTCGAACAGGCGAATCCCGACTACCGTCTCGTCAGCCAGCTTCAGGTACAGAATCTTCTGCTCCGTGTTGTCGTAAATGCCCGTCGCCTGCAAAGTCTGCTGCTCGATCGGCTGTGCCGCCGAAAGCGCCTCAAGAAATGCGGGGATCGCATCCTCAGCCTGCAGCTCCCTGTACTCCTGCTTATTGTAATTCCAGCTGTCATGCGTCTCCCAGACGGCTGAACGAACATTGCCGTCCAGCTTCAGCTTGGAGAATACGTCAGCACCGCTTGTGACCGGAATGCCGTTCAGGCATTCATAAAACTCCGCATACACTTTACCTTCATATTCCTCGTACGTCATGATCCGAAATCCGCTTTCATAGCCTTTTACGCTGTAAACGTCCTTTTCGCCTACGGAAGAGGCGAACTCCGTCGCGAAATCGTCCTGGCTGCTCCACTCGTCGATCGCCGGTTTCGTGCGGCCGAGCTTTGCCCCGCGCAGGTCCGCAGCCTTCCCGGGAGCGATTCGGCTGCCCGTCTGCGTGTAAATTTTTCCTTTGTATACGATAAGCCCGATCATATCGGCGGCGGCAGCATTCTCCTGCTCAGGAAGCTGTAATTTGGGAAGGAAGACCCCTGCCCCGGCAGCAGCGCCATCAGCAGCGTCGTTGATCCGGACTTCCGGCCGAACGGCGCCGTTATCCCCTGCAGTCTCCTGCCGGGCTCCGCAGCCCGTCAGCAGCAACCCCGTCATAATCGCGGCAAGAAATAGAGCAAGTCCCTTTTTAACTATCGGCTGTTTCATCCATGATCATCTCCTCTCTACTTACAGACGAAAATGATCACGGATTGTTGCTGGTAAAGTTTACTTCCTCCATTACCTGCTTCGCCAAACGTTTGGGAGCGGCGCGCAAATAGGCTTCCTTCAGCAGCGCCCCCATCTCCTCCCAATCCTCAGGCTCGCGAATCGATACCCACCCGCGGTGACCGATATACGCCGGCTTATAGAAGCGTTCATGCTGCAGCAAAATTTCCTGGGTTTCAAGATCCGATTTGAAGGTAATGCCATTGTCGCTCACAAGCGGAAACGGCTTCGCCGTCCTCTGGCGGCGAAGCTTCGTTTCGCGGAGAATTCTAAGCGGATATAAGTGTGAAACTTATAAACTCTTAGAATTTGAGGATAAACGATTTGTCCTTCACCTTGAACGTATTGTGACCATGGCCGTCGATCAGCTCCGTCACCTCGGGCAGCTCCCCGCAAATCGAGCGCACCCGCTCCAGCATTTCGAATCCCTTCGGCGTTTTCATGCCGCTTAGATCATGTCCCATTCCAATCCTCCTTACCTCTCCGGCGCAAACGTCTGCCGCCTGTCGATCCAGCCCTGCTCAAAGGCATAACGCGTGAGCTGTACGCGGTTATCCAAATGCAGCTTCTGCAAAATATTTTTGAGATGGTTTTTGACGGTGTGCTCGGATACGCCCAGAGCTGCAGCCACTTCCCGGTTGGAAGCGCCCGTCGCCACCCGCTCCAGCACTTCCTTCTCCCGGCCGGTCAGCGGCGTCGTCATCGCCTCCGTCCCGCTGCCTGCCGGCCCCGCCGGAGCCTTGTCCGAATGCGGCTTGCCTGCCGCGAACTCCTGGAGCAGGCGGAAGGCAAGCTCCTTGGACATCGGAGCTTCGTCAAGCGCAACGGCGCGTAAATATTCCATCCAGGCGGACGGCGCCAAATTTTTGAGCAAGTAGCCCTGTGCCCCGCGTCTGATCGCCTCAAACAAATGAGTAATGTCATCCGAAACCGTGACCATGACGATTTTGACCGCAGGCCACTCCTGCTTCAGCCTGCGGGTAGCTTCAAGGCCGCCCATGCCGGGCATGTTGATATCCATCAGCACCAGATCGGGCCGGACGACCGGCATCAGCTCGATCGCCTCCTCACCGCTCGCGGCAGCGCCTGCGACCTCAAAGAAACCGTCCTCCGTCACGATTTCCCGCATGCCTTCCCGGCCATCCGGATGATCGTCCACGAGCAGCACGCGCACGCCTGATTCTCTTCCTTCCATTACGCACCGCTCCTTCCGGCTATTTCAACGACCGTTCCCCGGGGCTGCGCCTGCTGCACGGATAAGGACCAGCCCATCGCTTCCGCGCGGTCCCTCATCATTTTCACTCCGTATTTGCCTCTTCCTTTAAGCAAGCGCTCCTCCGCCCCTATCCCGTCATCCTCGATTGTGCAGCGGAAGGCGTCCGCCGCCAAGCCCTGGCTCCCGCCCGTTCCGCGGATGACGACATGCCCCGCCTGCGCGTGTTTCCGCACGTTCATCAGCGCTTCACGCATAATCGCGAGCAGCTCTACCTTCTGTTTGTGAGTAAGCATGCCGTCCCGAACCCGCCAGTCGACGGTCGTCCGAATGCCGGAAACCTGCTCCATCTCCACAGTCAGATGATGGATGCTCTGCATCCAGGATTGCTCCGGCGGAAGCGGCGCCGTGTGCAGATTGGAGATGGATTGCCTTACGTCATCGTACACGCGCCGCACCGTCTGCCGGATTTGCTCCGTCGTCTGCCTGGCAGCCTCGCCGGATTCGGCCCGCTCGAGCTTGTCCAGCTTGACGGAAAGCAGAAACAGCGACTGCGAGATGCCGTCGTGCAGCTCCCTGGCCAGCTGTTCCCGTTCCTCAAAGGCCGCCTTCGCAACCCTCTCGCTCTGCAGCGATTCCTGCATCTGCTCCAGCTTGGCGAACAGCCCGCGCAGTAACGTCAGCGTCACCAGAAATACGAATACCGGTGCCAGCCAATTGCCGAGCTCCATCGAGATGACGGGAAGCAGCAGCGTATGCCGCAAATATTCCCACATCCCTATTGTCGCCGTCGGGATCCACAGGATCAGCCGTTTTAACCATTTGTAAGACACGCAGGCATCACGCCCTTCAGCTTTAGTCGTTGCGGAACGGAATCATCTGTGTCGTTACGCCGCCTGCTTTGTCCGTAATGACCAGCTCCGCCGTCCACTCGCCGCGCGAGGCAAGCACGACGTTATCCGCATTATAATCGGTTTGTTTGAAGCCAGGGAAAGCCTGATCTTCATCCGCACGATCGCTGCGCAGCGGCACCTCGACGGCGCCGCGCTCCGGGTCGCGGGCAGGCCGCAGCAGCAGGCTGACGGATGCCGGCGAGTCAAGCTGCTCGGGAAGCCATACTTTCAGCTTCACCTGATTGGGGCCCGGGCCGTTCGGATTGATATCCAGCGTATAATGCAGCTTTTCCCCCATTTTGTGGTAGTTGAGCGGCTCCGTATGAGGGACCGGGCTTACATAGGTTAAGAATCCCGCAAGGATCAGCACGGCGGTCATGATGACGCCATCCAGCTTCAGCAGCTTGCCCTTCGGAAGCTCCCCGCGTCTCGCAAGGCGGTGCAGGAAAAAGCCGGTTCCCGCGGCAAGCAGCAGCAGCACGGCTTTCGCCAGCAGAAGCATGCCCCAGCCCGAATAAATCAAATAAAGCCAGGAGGGCAGCAGAAGCGCCGTCATGACGATGCCGCTCACGGTCAGCAGCACGATCGTGATCCAGGCGATGCCTGCGAAACGTTCGGCAAACCGGCCCGCTTCTTGGCGTTCGGTGCGCCAATAGAGCAGAAGCAGCGTGATCCCTCCGGCCCATAGGGCGGCGCAGGCCAGATGGATGAAATCGAGCAGGATGGCGAGCGTATTGGACGGAAGAGCGTTCACATGCCCGTTAAAGCTTTCGGACGCGAGCAGCAGCAGGGCCCATACCGCCTTTAACGGATCGGGCAAGCGCAGTACGGCAAACCCAAGCAGGGCCAGCAGTCCCGTTGCCAGCCAGGAGCGGCCTGTCGTCGTTTCGGCCAGCAAGCGCAGCCATTCCTCGCCCCTGTTCCCGTCAAAGCCCTGCATCAAGCTCTCCATATGTACAAAAACGTACAGCAGCACGACGAGCAGCAGCGCTCTCATCGCCGGCAGCCCCCACCCGCCGGCCAGCCTTCGCGCGCTGCCGCCCTTGTCCTCGGGAAGAACGGCTGTCCAGAGCATCAGCCCCGAGACCAGTATCAGCAAAATATAATAAGCGGCCCTTACGGCAAAAAGCAGCGCCTGCGCTGCCGTAACCCCGCCGTCACCCTGGCCGGCCTGATGCTGATGATGGCCGACCTGCTCATGGGGATCAAAGGCGGCCGCTTCCTTCACGGCGGCATACGTCTGCGCCGACGCATCGGCCGGAAGAAGCATCAGGCAGGCCGCCGCCAGAGCAACCGCCGCAAGCAGGCAGGCTGCGTCGTATTTGTGCCGTAATAAGGGGAATCCGTCTGCGAATAAGACGCTTTGAAGCTGGCTTCGAATGTTACGCACGATGTCACTTCCTTTAAGTTGTTCAGCTACAGTGTAGTGAACCTCTCGTCGATGAATTGACGAGCTTCTCAAATCATCGGGACTCGCAACCTCGTCCCTCCTTGAAGGCCAGTTCCTGGCCTGATTGAAATGGTCTTTGCTACGATATGTCTTGCAAAGCTAGTTTTAATATGTTGGTGGCTGCATTTTCATCTCGATCTGCATCGTATCCGCAAGAACATTGATGAACACGTACAGCGAGTGATTTTTTGACGATTTCGCCACAATTCGAGCAGCGTTGCGAGGTGCGGTATGGATTCACTTGAACAACCTGACGACCGGCGCTTTCAGCCTTGTACGTCACGAATTGAACCAGCCCATTCCATCCGATCCGCTCTCCGTCTGATGTGACCGCAAGCCTCAAGATGCCAAGATCAATGCCGATCTGTTTTTCTGACGCGGGAAGAGGGACGTTCTCGACTTCACAAGAAAAGCAGGCGTAATAGTTGCCGTTCTTGACCATGATCGTACAGGTCTTGATGTTGCCTTGCGGCTGTCGATGAAGTCGGATTCGCACATCGCCGATCTTGGAAAGGCGAAGATGCTTTCCCTCTATGGTAAACCCGCTTTGCGGGTAAGTAATGGAGTTATACCGACTTTCCGGCTTGAATCTCGGGAAGCCTGCTTTTTCGCCAGTTTTGACGCGTCGAAAAAAGGCCTGGTACGCCTTATCCAGCCGTTCCACCACATTTTGATGAACCTGGGAGTGAACGTTTTTAAGTTCGGGTATGTACTTTTTTCTCTCTGGCAACGTTGCTTTTTGTTCGTAATAGGTCAAGCTTTGACCTGTTTGCTTGTAGGCATCGATTCGTTCGGCGAGCAAGCGATTGTAGAGGAAACGGCAGCGTTCCAGCGCAAAATGAATGTTCTCTTGCTCTTCTTTGGTCGGATATAATCGAAATTTATAGGTTCTCTGCACCAGTCGTCTCCTTTTTTTGTTTTTCGATGTACTGCTTTATCGCTTGTTCGGAGATCGAACCAATGGTTTCAATGAAAAAGCTGCTGTTCCAGAGATGCCCGCCCGATAATCTTGTTTTCAAGTAAGGGAACTTCTGAAACAGTTTTCTTGCAGAGATACCTTTTAACATTTTAACGATGTAGGATGGTGCTATTTTTGGATGTGCGGACGCGAAAACATGAATATGGTCCTTTTCGCCCACCTCCATCATAACCACTTCAAATTCTTTTTCTTGAGCAATTTCCTGGAATAGTTCTTTCAGATAGGCTTCGATTTCTGCTGAAAGTACCGATTGGCGATACTTAACGGACCAAACGATGTGATAATTGACGTTATAAACACATGTTCTTGCGTGCTTTATATTTTTTGTCATACGTATAGTCTACTAAAAATCAGTTATTATTCAAGTAAGCTCCATTGTTATGAGTTACAGATGGTGTATGTTTTCCCTGCATCCCCGTAAGCGGGATGATCGATTCCGGTATTGCATCGCGTATTGAACAACTTATCCTATCTTATTTTCGAACAAACCGGTTCCGCCTCTACAATCCCCGGCTCATACGCATAGAGCGCCGGCTTAAAGAACAATCTAGACGGTGTACTTCCATGAAGAGGAAAGGAGACTGCATATGAAAAAAGATTTTCGCCTTGCCGAGCTTAACGGGCAGCCGGACGCGCTTGACGCGATCCGCAGGCTGGAGGAGCAATTGACCGAGCAGTACGGCTCGGAAGTTGCCTTGGTCGCTTACTCGGAAGATAAGGAAGAGAATTAGGCGCCGCTGCCGTTGCCTTTACCTTTGCCGTAATCCGGCCAATAGCCGCCCGGGATAGCCGGACATCCCCTGTCACCGGCCCATACGTAAACCCATCCCGCCCTGTTGGCCGCTGCGGCGTCCCTCACCCAAACGCGCTCGTAATCGTTGCTCTCCTCGATCCCTCCGAACTCTTCGAGCTCATCCATGGCGGCAAGCGTCTCTCTATCGACGGCGATCCATAGTCCGCGTATAATACAATTGCGTTCCCGGGAAACCGGATCGCGAACGGCCGCGGGATACTCGCCGCAGTCGACCAGCCTGCCGGCTATTTGGCCCGGCGGGCCCGCTTCCATTCGGCCGGACACCACATGGTGGTTGCATTCTCCGGGAAGCAGCGTGCCGTATATAAAAACCCATATCGGTTTCATGAGCAAACCGTCCTTTCTTATTATCTATACAGATACAACCCGCACTTTCTGCGAAGGGAGCAATTCAACGCATGGTTACGCAGCATCCTTACGGCGTATACGGCTACCGCTTTCAGGATCCTCCCGAGCTTCCCATCTTCCAGCTGTTCGCGACGGGCTATCAGAGGGAGACGAAGCCCGATTATTACTGGGACGGGATGAAACGGATCGACGGTCCTTTATATCTTGTGCAGTATACCGTATCCGGCCAAGGCCGCTTCCGGAACGGGCCGAACGTGCACGACATGCGTGCCGGCAGGGCGTTTCTCGCGGAAATACCCGGAGACCACCATTATTGCCTGCCGGAAGAAAGCGATCACTGGACCTTCTATTTCGCGTTGTTCCGGAAGCGGCATCTGGAGCGGCTGTGGGGCGAGCTGATCGGGGCCGTCGGCGACACCCCGTTCCTGGAGCCCGCCGGCGGCGCCGTGCTGTGCCTGCAGCGCTTATTTCTGGAGGCCAGATCAAACCGGATTCACAACAGCTATCAAGCTTCGTCGATGATCTATCAGCTTATGATGGAATTGATGGCTGCGGGGACAGCGCCGCAGCAGGAGCGCGCGAACTGGCCGCAGCCGGTCAGGCAGGCCGCCGCATTTATGGAAGCGGAATACGGCCGTATTCAAAGCCTGGACGACATTGCGGGCTCCGTATCGTTGTCCAAATATTATTTTACAAGAATGTTTACGGCGGCGACAGGACTCTCTCCGATGGATTATGTGACAAAGCTCCGGATCGAAAAAGCGGCGGAGCTGCTTCGGTTTACGACGTTGTCCGTCGAGGAGATCGCCGCCAGGGTCGGATACGCGAGCGGAAGCTATTTCAGCAAGGTGTTCCGCGCCAGGGTAGGCTTCCCTCCCGGCGACTTCCGGCTGGCAAAGGGGCTGCCCTCGATCGAACGGCTGCATATCGATTAACGTTAGTGGAAATGAGCAATATTTTACATGTATTCGCAACATATTGTGCTAGTCATACGGTCCCTTCCCGTTTTACGATAATTGCAGAAGAGCAATATAAAGATGAGAGAGGACGAAATCGAATGACTAACGTGAAGAAGCATCACCAGTATGCGGCAACACCTCCGCTCGGCTGGAACAGCTGGGACTGCTACGGCGCCGCCGTAAGGGAGGAAGAAGTCCGAGGCAACGCGGAGTATATGGCCGAGCATTTGAAGAAATTCGGCTGGGATTATGTCGTTGTCGACATCCAGTGGTACGAGCCAGGCGCCCGTTCCTCGCAATACCGGCCGTTCGTTCCTCTTGAGATGGACGAATACTCGCGCCTGATTCCCGACGCCGGCCGGTTCCCGTCCGCCGCAGGAGGGCAAGGCTTTAAGCCGCTTGCCGATTACGTGCACAGTCTTGGGCTGAAGTTCGGCATTCATATTATGAGGGGAATTCCGCGCCAGGCCGTCCACGCCGATACCAAAATCGCCGGAACCGACGCAACGGCGCGCTCCATCGCCCATACGAATTCCATCTGCCCATGGAATACGGATATGTACGGTGTCGACGCCTCCAAGGACGGCGCGCAGCAATATTACAACTCTTTGTTCGAGCTGTACGCTTCCTGGGGCGTGGACTTCGTCAAGGTGGACGATATCGCGGCATCGCGGCTGTACGGCATTCACTTGCCGGAAATCGAGTTAATCCGCAACGCAATCGAAAGCTGCGGCAGACCGATGGTGCTCAGCCTGTCTCCCGGCCCCGCACCGCTCGAGCGCGCCGAGGAGCTCGCGGGCCTGGCGAACATGTGGCGGATGACCGACGACTATTGGGACATCTGGCATCTGCTGCACGGCATGTTCGAGCGCTGCGAAAAATGGGCTCCTTATGTGACGGAAGGCGCATGGCCGGATTGCGATATGCTGCCGCTCGGTCATATCGGCATCCGCTCGGTCGACGGCGGCGCCAGCGACCGCTGGACAAGATTTACGCGCGACGAGCAGGTAACGATGATGTCGCTGTGGGCGATTTTCCGTTCGCCGCTCATGTTCGGCGGCGAGCTGCGAGACAATGACGAATGGACGCTGTCGCTGCTGACGAATGAAGAGGTGCTGGAGCTGCACCGCAGCGGACGAGGCGCCCGGCAGCTATTCCGCGACGGAGAGCGCATCGTATGGACGTCAAACGGCGAAGACGGCGCCCTGTACGTCGCCTTGTTCAATGCCGGCGAAGCGGAGGATACGGTCGCCGTTTCTTTGGAGCAGCTGGGACTAAGCACCGTTCCTCAGGCACGCGATCTCTGGAAGCGCGAGGATCTCGGCCTGCTGGACGGGCTATCCTTCACGCTTGCACCGCACAGCTCCGTTCTTCTTAAATTGACTTAGGCTTCTTCAGCAGAATAAGATTGCACCTTAAGCCCCTGTACGGTAACGGCGTTTTGGCCGGATCGGTACAGGGGCATTTTTGGTCTGGCGGGAAACATATGGTAAAGTTAGGTAAGTCATTTACCATAAGCATGAGGAGGTCGTTCCGTTATGGCCAGTCAAACCGGCTCCATCGTTCAGCAGTCCCTGCAAGCTCTAATGGGAGATGCGGCTTTTCTTCCTAACTTGCAGGATCAGGCGCGGGAGCAGGCTTTTCTGTCGCTTGCCGCCATTCTTTCCACCCCGAACAAAGTACATAAAGCGTTTCTGCGCATCACCCTCGACAGCGGCAACGTCGTCCGCATTCCCGCTTACCGTATCCAGCATAACGACACGCTCGGGCCTTACAAAGGCGGCATCCGCTTCCACGAATCGGTGAACGAGGAGGAGGTGACGAATCTGGCTGCGCTCATGACGCTGAAAAACGCCCTTCACGAGGTGCCCTTCGGCGGCGGAAAAGGCGGAGTCGTCATCAACCCGCGCACCTATTCAGCGAAAGAGCTGTATCTCATCTGTAAAAAATACGTGCAGTATTTCTCCGACGTGCTAGGACCCGACAAAGATATTCCGGCGCCAGACATGGGAACCGGAGAGCGCGAAATGGACTGGATGATGTCCGAATACAAAAGCATTCATCCCGGCCACCCGTACCTTGGCAGCTTCACCGGCAAAAGCATTTTGAACGGCGGCTCCCTCGGACGCCGAGAAGCTACGGGCAAAGGCGTGTATTTCACCTTCCGCCATATGCTCCATGACTTCTTGAAAGGGCAAAGCGGCTGGCTGTCCGGCAGCACGAATCCATTCGTCCGGACGGCGCTCGCACATGCGGACCGTCCGTTATCGGTCGCCGTGCAGGGCTTCGGAAATGTCGGTTCCGTAGCTGCATTGGAGGCTTACAAATGCACGTATTTGCATAATAAAGTGGTCGCAGTCAGCGACCGCAGCGTTACCCTCTATAATCCCGACGGGCTGCCGGTGCCGGCCTTAGCCGATTATGCGGCCCGGCATCAGGGCGACCTGCCGGCGACCGAGGCGGCGCTGGCCGAGCTCGATCCGAAGGCGCAGCTATTAGGGCGGGAGGATGTGCTTTATTTGGATGTCGACGTGCTTATCCTTGCCGCTTTGGAGGAGCAGGTGCGCAAGGACAACGTCGGCAGGGTGAAGGCGCGCATTATCGTTGAAGGCGCGAATGCTCCCGTCACCGGCGAGGCGGACGCTGCGCTTGCGGAACGGGGGACGATCGTGATCCCCGACATTTTGGCCAATGCCGGCGGCGTTATCGTCTCTTATTTCGAGTGGCTGCAGGGCCGGGAAACGCAATTTTTCACCGAGGAGCACATTTACAGCATGCTGTACGACAAAATGCAAAAAACGCTGAATGCCATTTTGCCCGCCTTCTTCGGAGACCCCCGCCCTCTCCGCCAGCACTGCTACATCCACGCCGTCATGAAGCTTTCCGCCGCGCTGTACCGGCAGGGTAAGCTTTACTAGCAGCAGATCCGGCTGTAGAGACTTGCCAGTACGGCAATATTATGGTATCGTACGATCAAATCACATATCATAACGTTTATGAACGGAACAGTACTTCATGGAGAACAGTCTCAGCGAGCCGGGTTGGTGGAAGCCGGTACGTAGCTCATGAAGGAAACGGGCCCGGGAAACGGTTTGCCGAACGGCTTGAAGCAAGCTAAGCAAACCCGGTCACTGACCGTTATCAGTAATCGAGAGGTTAGACGATTCGTTTGACACTTAGAGTGGCACCGCGGGAAGCGCCAGCTCCCGTCTCTTATTTGAGACGGGGGCTTTTTGCGTTCTGCCGTCCATCACCAATCCGAAGGAGAGTGCACCGCCATGCAAACGTACAAAACGCTTATAGCCGGACAAATTTCGCAGCTGATAGACAGCGTGACGGCAGAAGAAATAGCGGGTTGGTTCGAATATCCCCCGAATCCTGAAATGGGGGATTTGTCGCTGCCATGCTTTAAGCTCAGCAGAACGCTCCGCAAATCGCCTGCGGCCATCGCCGACGACTTTAAGCAGCGCCTCAAGCTGGATGCCGTCGATAAAATCGATTCGGCTGCCGGCTACCTCAATTTTCACCTGGATAAGGAAGTGTTCGCGGGCGGCGTAATCCGCGACATTCTGGAGCAAAGGGACCGGTACGGCTCGAAAAATACCGGAGCCGGCAAAACGGTCGTCATCGACTACTCGTCGCCGAACATCGCGAAGCCGTTCCACGTTGCCCACCTCAGGTCGACGGTGATCGGACACTCGCTGTACCGGATTTTCTCGTTCCAGGGTTATTCCTGCGTCGGCATCAACCATCTGGGCGACTGGGGCACGCAGTTCGGGAAGCTGATCGTCGCCTACCAAAGCTGGGGCAATCCCGACAGTGTAAATGATGGCGGGATCGACGAACTGCTGCGTCTGTACGTCAAATTCCACGACGAAGCCGACCGGAATCCTTCGCTCGAGGACGAGGCGCGGGCCTGGTTTGCGAAGATGGAGCAAGGCGATGAAGAGGCTTTACGCCTGTGGAGGTGGTTCGTAGACATCAGCTTGAAGGAGTTCATGCGGATTTACGAGCTGCTCGGCGTACGATTCGACTCGTTCGCCGGCGAAAGCTTCTATAACGATAAGATGAGCGCCGTCGTGGACCAATTGAAAGCCAAAAACCTCCTCGAGGAAGACGAGGGAGCCTGGCTCGTCAGGCTGGACGCCTATGACATGCCGCCCGCCCTCATCCTGAAAAAAGACGGCAGCTCCCTCTACCATACGCGCGACATTACCGCCGCGCTGTACAGGAAGGAAACGTACGGCTTCGACAAGGCGGTCTACGTGACCGATTATGCGCAAAACCTCCATTTCCAGCAGTGGTTCAAGGTAGTCGAGCTGCTCGGCTGCGAATGGTCAAGCGAGCTTGCCCATGTTGCATTCGGCCGCGTGAGCATGGAAGGAGCGAGCCTTTCCACCCGCAAAGGCAATATCGTCAAGCTGGAAGCGGTTCTGCAGCAATCGATCGCAAAAACAAAAGCGATCATCGAAGCGAGAAATCCGGAGATGGAAAATGTGGACGAGGTCGCTAGGCAGGTCGGCGTCGGCGCCGTTATTTTCAACGATTTGCACGCGAACCGGATCAAAGACATCGACTTCTCCTGGGATGAAGCCTTGAACTTCGAAGGGGAAACCGGCCCGTATTTGCAGTACACTCATGCGCGCGCTTCCAGCGTGCTCACAAAAGCAGGCGCGGAAGCCGCCGCATCGCGGGAAGGGCTGGTCCTGACGCATCTGAATCATGAGGCCGCCTTCTCCCTGCTTAAGGAGCTGTCGATGTTCGGAGAGCATGTCGAGTGGGCGCTGAACAAGCTGGAGCCGTCCGTCATCAGCCGGTACTTGATCGGACTCGCGCAAGCCTTTAACCGCTTTTACCATCATTGCCCTATCCTTGTTCAGGATGAGCAAGCCCGCGAAGCCCGGCTCGCACTGGTGAGCGTCACACAGACGGTTCTGCGCAGCGGTATGCATCTGATCGGGCTGGAATCCCCTGAGAAAATGTAGCGGAGTGCGAGTACCCCCCTTCTGCTGTGCCTGTGCCTGACCCGTTCGTCCGATTCGGTTGAGTTACGCGGACTTGCTAAGCAGCCTGCCGGACTCGCGATCCGTTATTTGCTCCATTTGGCTCAAAATAAGGCAAAACCGGACTGCAGATCCGTTACTTGCTCCAAATCGGCCTGATTTAGAAGGCTTAAGCAGCAAATAACGGATCCCAGGTCACAAAATCACGTAAAACACATTAAATTTGTAAAAATTACAGTTCCACGGCCATTGAAAATTCATCCGGCTGTGCCTGTCCAGCCTCCCGTTACCGGCCGAACACCATCATTACGGCTGTACGTACCGGTTAATGACCTCGACGAGCAGGTCATTAAGCAGCTTCACCTCGTATTCGCCGGCGGCGGGCTCGAGATGGTCGCCTCCGATGCCGCTGTCGTCGGTCAGGAACAAATAGGTTCCGCCGGTTGCCGCGGACATGAACCGGAGCATATACTCCGTATCGACGCTCACTCCGCTCGAGGCGACCGGTATGATCCGGATGCCTTTGGCGGCGGCATCCTCCGTCAGCTGATGAATCTCGTCGATAACCTGAGGATCGTCGTGCGGCGGCGCATCGAGAACGAGAAACAGAAGCCGCGCCCGTGCTTCCTTGCTCCAATCGTGCTCATGAATCGCATCGCGCAGCGCCTGATCGACGGCCTCCGGGTAATCGCCGCCCCCCTGCGCTTCCTGCTTGCTGAACTGGTCGATGACCTTATTCACGTCCGCCGTGAACGGATAAGGCTTCACAATGTACTCATCATGCCGGTCCCGGTAAAAATTCGCGCTGACCCGCATCCCCAGCTGATCAGCCTGTTCGTCCGACACCCGCTTCACCACATCCTTCAGCTCCGCTTCCAAATAGTTGAGCTCATCCTCCATCGAGCCGGTCGTATCGACGACGAACATCAGGTCAACCTGCATTGAAATAGCAGCTGCCTTGCCCAAATCAACCTTGACCGTTCCCTGCTGCGGGATGCTAAGCGGCTGCGTCGTTTTGCTTTCCTGGCCCGAGCGAACTTGAACCGTATAAGCCCCTTGATTCGCCGACTCCCTGAACATGCCCGCATACACATAAGCCCGGCCTTCCGTATTCGTACGCGCCTTCCAAGCCGTATCCTTCCCAGACATCAGCAGCACCTCGGCATCCGTTACGGCCCTGCCGTTAGCCGTTACGACGACCTCCAGCTTTTGAAACGGATCAAATTGCCAGACCCTCTTGCTGTCGTCTCCTTCCTGGGTATTCAGCAAATTGCCGAAGCTTTCCCACGCCGCCAAATCGTCCCATTCCCCGGCCGTCAACTGGCCGGCTTGCGCCTCTTGTCCTTGATTCGGGTAGCGCCGCTTGCCTTCTTCTTTCTCTCTTTCAGGCTCGCCGCCCGAAGGGGCGCGGTCAACTTCATTCGAAACTTCTCCATTCGAGGCCCCCTCGGATGTCCGATCGCCCGCATTACCGCTGTCGGCGCTTTCCGAAGCGTCGTTTCCCGCCGCCCCGGAGCATGCGCCAAGCAGCAGCGCCAACGCCAAAAAAACCGCGAAAGTAATACTGACGCCTTTCCCTGCGCGGCCCGACCCTTTGAATGAAAGACCCTCCTTCATCCTTTCAACCCCTTTTTATTTGTATTTGCTACACTGACGTGGGGCGCCTTACAAATGTTGCATAAATGCTCCGCAAAGATTACAATCGGTTTCAGACATGCGGCAAGTTCCGGGGCAGGACGGCGGCATGGTTCATACATAGGAGGACTTCACCTTTGGAAACCTTTGACCTTATCGCGATCGAAATTTCGTTTCAGCAGCAGACGAAGGCTCTGTCCTTTACGTCAGCGGCGCTTGTTATCGTCTCGGATTACGGGGACCGGCTGTGGTACGTCGACATCAACGGAGTCGCGGACCGCGAGCTGTTAGCATGGTTCGGGCAAAGCGAGGATATCCGTGTGCAGCTTACAGCCGTCGCGGACAGCGGCCAAGCTTTCCGGGGAACAGGCTACCTGCATCCCAACGAACCGCATCAGGCTGCGGCGATCCGCGGCGACGGAGAGCTGCTTGCGCAGTAGACTTATAATCATTAAAAAGCAGCTCCGACAAAACCTGGTTCAGGCCCGTCGGAGCTGCTTTTTACTTCTTATTTGCTGTGAGCGACTTCCGGTGTCGTCAAGCGGTCGTAAAACTCTACGCCCTTGTCCTTGTCGGCGGAGTCGCGGAGCGCCATAGCGGAACGCGGATGCTCGTCCAAAATGCCGGTAATCATGTAAGGGATAATATAACCCCACTCTTCTCTCTCGCGAAGAGGAATCATAAATTTCTCGATCATGTCGAGGACCGGACGGATGCTGTACTTCGTATTCTGAAGCTCGGCGACGAGCAGCTCGGTATTGCAGTTGCCTGCCGCGCGGCCCATGCCGTATACGGAAGAGTCAAGCAGCTCTACGCCGTTCTCGGCCGCCAGAAGCGTGTTCGCGAAAGCAAGCTGCAGATTGTTGTGCGCATGAACGCCAAGCCGCTTGTTCGGAAGGTGCTTCTTGAACTTATCGACCAGGTAGCTCATGTCGTTCGGCTTCAGGCTGCCGTATGAATCCACGATGTACACGACGTCTACGACGCTTTCATTGATCAGCTGGAACGCTTCGATCAGCTGGTTCTCCATCACGTTGGACAGCGCCATAATGTTAAGCGTCGTTTCGTAGCCGCGGTCATGGAATACTTGAACGAGCTCAAGCGCCTTATCCACGTCCTGAACGTAGCAGGCAACGCGGATCAGGTCGAGCATGCTTTCGCTACGCGGCAAAATGTCGCTCTCGTCTACGCGGCCCACGTCAACAAGCGCGGACAGCTTCGTGTTGCCTTTGTTCGGAATGACTTTTCTAAGAAAGTCATCGTTCAGAAAACGCCAAGGGCCGGCGCTTTCCGCGCCCTTCAGAAGCTTTGGCGAGTTTTTATAGCCGATTTCCATATAATCGACGCCGGCTTCGTTCAGGCTTTGATACAAGTGCTGAACGAACTCCACGCTAAAATCCCAGTTATTGACGAGACCGCCGTCGCGGACCGTGCAGTCAACAATTTTGCAATGGCTCGTTTTTGATTGCATGCGTAGTACTCCTTTGATGTGAACATGAGTTCAGTTTTTCTCATTTTACTTGAAAAGGAGGAGGAACGCAAAATGTTTTTGTCGATAAATGGCTGAATCTGGAGCCTTCCGCATCCGCTATTTTACGATCTTTTGCGGCTCCCCTGCAAAGTGTCCGGAACGGCTGATCTTCGTCTGGAGATACTTCTCGTTATAAGCGGAGGCATTGCCCCAAAGAGGCACTCTGCCGGAGACGCTCATGCCGGCCTTGCGCATCGCTTCCACTTTACGCGGATTGTTCGTGATGATCGATACCGGCAGCTTGCGCAGCAGACCCAGCACGGCTATTGCGTCGCTGTAATCGCGGGAGTCGTCGGCAAAGCCGAGCTCCAGATTCGCGTCGACCGTGTCGAGCCCTTCCTCCTGCAGCAAATAAGCGATCGCTTTGCTGAAGAGGCCGATACCGCGCCCTTCGTGATTTGCCAAATAAAACAGAGCTCCCGAGCCGTGCTCGGCAATAATCCGCATCGATTGCTTCAGCTGGAAGCCGCAGTCGCACCTGGCGCTTCCGAAAATGTCGCCCGTATGGCAAATGCTGTGCATCCGGATAAGCGCGTCGGGGTTATGAGCAAAATCGCCGTACACGAGCACGCTCGATTGCTGATGGTCCGCGTAATGGACCCGGTTCAGCTCCTCGACCAGCTCGGCTGCCGCCAGCTCCTTGCCCGCTTCTTTCCTCAGCCAGCTGTACCACGCGAAAATTTTCGTCTCGCCGTCCAATTCGACGGGCAGCTTGACGGGTCCGACAACGTAAATGTCTTCGCTGCCATTTTGCGTTTTTGTTATTTTATCCTTAATAATGGCTTCAATGCTTGATTTAATCATAGCGGCGCACCTTCTTCGATTGATTGGATTAGAATCGCAGCGACAGATTGCTTAACGTTCCGAACTGATAGCTGCGGTGAATGATTTGCGGCATCTTCGAAGGGTCTCCGCTTCCGAGCGCGATATATAACGGAACAAAATGCTCCGCGCGCGGTACTGCCATTTTAGCATGTGGAGCAAGCCGTTCATAGTCAAATAAGGATTTGGTGTCATGGGCATTCATTTTCTCGATCAGCCAATCGTCGAACTCGACCGCCCATTGCTCCGGCTCCCGCTGGCCCCACTTCACCGCGCGCAAATTATGGACGGTTACGCCGCTGCCGATGACCAGAATGTTCCGGCCGCTTAAGCTCCGAAGAGCCTCTCCAATCCGGTATTGCTCCTCCGGGGACCGGAAGGGATTCACCGATACCTGCACGACAGGCACGTCCGCCTTCGGGAACATATGCTTCAGCATCGTCCAGGAGCCGTGATCCAATCCGCGGTACCGGTCGAACTGAACGGGAAAACCGCCGTCCTCCAGCAGTCTGCCGACCAGCGCGGCCACCTCCGTTGAGCCTTTGGCCGGGTATTTGACTTGATAAAGCTCATCCGGAAACCCGTAAAAATCGTAAATCGTTTCGTATTCGTCATCCTTCGAAGATATCGTGACCGTATCCGTCTCCCAGTGAGCCGTAAAAATCACGATCGCGTCAGGCTTTATAGAAGCTCCGGTTTGCTGCAAAAACCGGCTGTATTCGTTTTGTTCAATGGCCAGCATCGGAGATCCGTGCGCCAGAAATAAAGGATTCATGAGTGTTGCCCTCCAAATCACTTACTATTTGTAACTAATTATAATTTTATAACTTGTGTTAGTCAAGTAATTAACAACAACTTAGTGTGCTTGTATAAATAAGATATTGGAGGTATACTTAAAAGAAGCAAAAAGAGGTGATACCGATGGATCAGTCAAACCTTTGTCCCCGTTTCCAGAAGGGAATGGACATTATAAGCAAACGTTGGACCGGCCTAATCATATACCAGCTGTTATCCGGCCCGCAGCGCTTCTGCGCCGTGCAGTCCGCGCTGCCGATCAGCGGCAGGCTGCTCTCGGAGCGCTTCAAGGATCTGGAGACCGAGGGCATCGTAGACCGCCACGTCTACCCCGAGATACCGGTCCGGATCGAATATTCGTTAACCGAGAAAGGGCGCGCGCTCGAGCCTATCATCCGGGAAATTCAAGCCTGGTCGCAAGATTGGATCAAGCCCGATGCCCCTCACTGAATGACAGCTTTCAGAATGCCGGCACGCGGTTTCATGCTGCGGCCGGCATTCTTTTGGATTTAGCCGCATAAGATGCAAGCAAGCATAAGCAATGAATGGTTTACAAAGTTGCGCTGCAGGTTTAAAATATTAATGAAACCATTAACGCTTAATTTTTCGCAAGAAAAAGCGGGGGAACCAACGCGTCCGTGACGAATGCCGGTACGCAAGGGGTGAATCCGGGGATTTGTGCCCCCGGTAGGGCTTTCTCTCTAGCCCGAATCCGACAGCTAACCTCGTAAGCGACCAAAGGAGAGGTTTTTTTATGTTTTGCCAATCTTCACAGCACGTGCCCCAATCCACCGAACACTCCTCCTCAATTACCATCACCCGCATCGAGCTTTTCGTCATTCCCGCGCTGGCCATCGATTCCGCCGGATACCGGATCTGTCTTCGTTTGACTTCGGATTTAGGGTTTGGCTGGAGCGAAATGTTTATTGACGAAGCCGATGAGATGATGGATCTCGAACGCTGCAGTGATCTGCTTGTCTCCTTCATTAGGAGCGTCAGCCTCCCGTTGCTCCATGATTTCCAATATGACAAGTTCGATCAGGAAGGCCGCGCATTAGATCTGTTAGCCGCAGCCATCCAGCAAGTCACAACGCTTTCCGCCGAAACCGCTCCGGCAGCGGCGGATACCGAAGAGTATGTGCTTCGTCAGCGGGCCGTGAACTATGTATCGTTGTTCTAAACTAAAAGAACGAGTGGCAGAGCTCGCTAACCGTCAACAAAGTTAGCGAAGCCTCTGCCACTCGTTTTTTCGTATTTATTGCCGGATCAGCAGCGGTCTTCCACAATCTTTACATAGAATCGACGCGACCGCGGCCCGTCGAACTCGCAGAAATAGATACCCTGCCACGTGCCGAGAACGAGGTTTCCGCCTGCGATCAGCACCGTCTGGCTCGAGCCGGTCGTAATGGCTTTCAAATGCGCCGCGGTGTTGCCTTCGGCATGGCGGTCTTCTCTGTGATGCCAGGGATAAATTTCATCCAGGCGGCGCAGCACGTCGCGTACGACGTCGGGGTCCGCATTTTCGTTAATGGCCATGCCTGCCGTCGTATGGGGACAATAGACGATTGCGAATCCGTCCTTCACTCCGCTCTCGCGGACGGCACCACGTACCAGATGCGTAACCTCGGCCATCTGGTCTCTTGCACTCGTAGATAATTCAAATGTTCTCATGATACTTTCCTCCGTTCTATTTTGGTGTATTATAGCATTAAAAACAATCCTTCCGCCCCTTTTACGCCTTCCGCTGTATCCTCTAAATGCGCTACTCTGACTAGCCTGTTTCTCCTTCTTAGCAAAATAACTGGAATCGATGTATTTATTTCAGCTTAATCCCTCTTCTTAGCAAAATAACTGGATTCCATGTATGTAAATCTACGCGAAACCTCACATCTGAACATGATTAGCCGATTTATAGGGAGCAAATACAGTTATTTTCTAAAAAGAAGAGCATGTTTAAAAAATAACTGCATTAAATCCAGTTAGGTTAGGCGCGACTCAAGCGGACCTTACGGGGCAGAGTGCAATGGATGAGCAAGTGAGACGCGAAAAGGCCGTCTCCCATGCAGCATATGCCGCACAGGAAACAGCCCGATTTAAGCCAAATCCTATCGGACGAGCCAGCCGCCGTCGACGGCAAGCACATGTCCGTTCATGTAATCCGACGCTGCGGAAGCCAGGAATACCGCTGGACCTACGAGATCCTCGGAGGAGCCCCAGCGTCCTGCCGGAATACGCTGCAAAATTTGCGTGCTGCGGACCGGATCCTCACGGAGCGCTTCCGTGTTGTCCGTGCTCATGTAGCCCGGCGCAATCGCGTTGACCTGAAGGCCCTTGCTTGCCCATTCGCTCGCAAGTGCTTTCGTAAGGCCTGCAACCGCGTGTTTGCTGGACGTGTAGCCCGGTACGTTGATGCCGCCCTGGTAGGAAAGCATCGAAGCGATGTTGATGATTTTGCCGGAGCCCTGCTCGATCATGTACCGGCCTGCCAGCTGGCTAAGCACGAATACGGAGTTCAGGTTCACGTCAAGCACTTCCTGCCAATCCTCATAGCTGTGATCGACTGCCGGCGTTCTGCGGATAATGCCCGCGTTGTTCACCAGAATATCGATGCGGCCAAGCTCGTCCGCCGTGCGTTCGATAATGCCGGCCAGCTTGGAGCGGTCGCCTACGTCGGCTTGAATGGTAATCGCTTTGCGGCCTAGCGCGCGAGCAGCCTCCGCGCCTTTGTCGGCCGGCGTACGGTTCGTTACGAATGCCACGTCGGCTCCGGCCTTCGCAAGGCCAAGCGCAATCGCTTCGCCAAGACCTCTTCCCGCGCCGGTCACGATCGCGACCTTCCCTGTCAAATCAAACAAACTCATGATCTTTACACCTTCCCCTTCGCTTTCTTGCCATTGCCCGGCAGCGCCGCTTTCATCATCCGCAAGCCGTGCGCCTCGTACTTGGCGGCCACCTCGTCTTCGATCCCCTCATCCGTAATGATGATGTCGATCTCTTCCAGGCCGGCATAGGTGATCAAGGCGCCTTTGTCGAACTTGCTGCGATCAGCCAAGCAGTAAACCGTCTTGGCATTTTCCATATACAGTTTCTTTAGCTTCGTCAGCTCTTCGGTAAAAATCGTCAGGCCGTACTCCAGATGCACACCGGTCGTAGACAGGAACAGCTTGTGGACATTCAGCTTTTTGATCCAGTCATGCGACTCGGCGCCGATGAGCAGATTGTTATGGCGATAGCCGCCGGGGACGACCAGCCGGACCTGGTCCTTGGCGGTCAGCTCCCGGATAATCAGCAAGTCGTTCGTCAGCACCGTCACAGGAATGTTCGGCAGCCTCCGGGCCATTTCCAGCGTCGTGCTGCCCGCGTCCAGCGCAATGATATCATTCGGTTCGATGCAGGTAAGCGCAAGAGAAGCGATCGCTTCCTTCTCCTGCTGATGCTTGCTGTTCGGAAACTGCAGCGGGAACAGGCTGTCTTCGCCGCCCTGCTCGAGCACCGCCCCGCCGTGCGTCCGCTTCAGCAGCCCCTTCTCCTCCAGCTTCTCCAGGTCCTCCCGGACGGTCTTCTCGGTGACCTGGAACTGCTCGCTAAGCTCCGATACTTTGACCGCGCCAAGCTGCTCTAGTTTTTCTATAATCTTGCGATGCCTCTCTGCAGCAAGCATGGTGCACCTCCCGTAGCGAATGAATCTATTTTAGCTCGCTGGCAGGTACCGCGTCCATGTCCGTAAACGTATAGTTCTCGCCTGCCATCGACCAGCAGAACGTGTAGTTGCTTGTGCCGACGCCGGAATGGATCGACCAAGGAGGCGAAATGATCGCCTGCTCGTTCGCAACGACCAGATGTCTTGTTTCCGAAGGCTCGCCCATCATATGGAAAATGCGGGTATCGGCGTTCATATCGAAATACAGGTAAGCTTCCATGCGGCGGTCATGCACATGAGAAGGCATCGTATTCCATACGCTTCCCGTTTGCAGGCTTGTTACGCCGAGCATCAGCTGGCAGCTTTGAATGCCGTCTGCGTGGATATATTTGTAAAGAATGCGTTCGTTGGACGTTTCTTGGGAGCCAAGATGCGTCGGGTTCGCTTCTTCCATCGTCATTTTGCGGGTTGCGATTTCTTTGTGCGCCAGCGCGGAGCAGAAGTACAGCTTCGCCGGGTTCGTTTTATCCGGGCTCGACACCTGCACTTGACGCTTGCCTTTGCCGACGTACAGCACGTCCAGCTTGTTCAGCTCGTAAACTTCTCCGTCAACGGAAATTTGGGCCGGGCCGCCGATATTCAGGAAGCCGATCTCGCGGCGCTCCAGAAAATATTCGGTTTTGAGCGTAGCCGCCGCTTCAAGCTCAAGCGTTTCGTTAACCGGGAACGCTCCGCCGACTACCATACGGTCATAATGTGTATATGTCATTTTCAATTGATCCTGCACGAACAGGCTTTCGATCAAAAACTCGCTGCGCAGGCGTTCAGTCGTATATTGCTTTACATCCGTAGGGTTAGTTGTGTGACGCACTTCCATTGGGGTAAAACCTCCTAATAGGTTTGATATTGTTCGTTTATAATCATAACACACATTTACGAACCTAAACAGTACCATTCTTTCAGAAAAAAAAACAGCCCTTCGCCTGTTATGGCTAAGGACTGTCGAAAATATTCAATATTTTTTCCGGTTCCCGCGCGTCGCCTGGCGTGCCAGATCCGCATCCGGATCCAGGGAGCCGAGCTCCCGGTAAATATCCTGCAGCGACGGCGGCGCTTTTCTGCGCGACGGGGCCGAAGGGCGGGTCAAATCGTACAGCATGAGGGCGATCACAAGGACCAGAAGCGATCCGAGCATGACGGCGCCCGTCTCCGCAGACTCCGCCAATTCTATCACCAACACGGAAAACAGAAGCGCCGGAGCAATGAATAGGATCAAGAGCGCGCACAGCAGCGTTCGGCCGATTATTTTTTTCAGCAGATTCATGGCGGTCTCCTTTGCGAAAAATAATCACCTCATTTATATAGATATGCAGCTACTGGTTATCCTCATTTTCATTTTCCGGCTGACTTCCTTAAACGCGCTCCTTCACCCATACCGCCATTTCGCCTTTGCCGCGGTTCGCCCAAGCGTAATATGGAATGAAGGTTGCGGCCGCCGGCTTCAGCTTGACATCTGCGTCCGTACGGTACAGCTGCGTGCCCCATTGCTCCGTGTCGAGGCGCAGCGCTTCGGCGGTGATGACCTTCAGCCCGCCTGCAAGGCTGTCGTCGGCACTTACTTCGAGCTTCGAATCCTGCGGCAAAATAAGCTCCTGCAGCTGAGCGCCGTTATCCGCCTCCTCGACGCAATAGACGAGCGGTCCGCGCTGCAGCGCGACCTTGCCCGCATTTTGCTTGACGAGCGGATGGCTTCTGACGCGCATGACCGGCATTTCAAGCACGAGCTCCACCACATCGCCCGTCGCCCATTCCCTTTCGATCATCGCGTAGCCGTCCGCGATTTTGCCGGAAATGTCGTACGCTTGGCCGTTTACGAGCACTTCCTGCTTCGAGGACCAATCCGGCAGGCGGAGCGCCAGCGCGAACTTCGCAGAATGCTGCAGCGCCACCTCAAAGCGGACTTTCCCTTCCCAAGGCAGGCCGGATTGCTGATTCAGCGTAAGCTTCGTTTCGCCGAGCTCAAGCTCGACTTGACCTCCGATATACAGATGCGAATAGACCGTATTCTCCTTTACGGAGTACACATACTCGCCGAGCGACGCCAGCAGCCTCGCGATGTTCGGAGGGCAGCAGGCGCAGCCGAACCATTCCTGGCGCACCGGCTTCACGTGATTGAAGTTTTTGTTGCGTCCTTCGCATACGTCAGGCGTCACCTCAAGCGGGTTGACGTAGAAGAAATGTCTGCCGTCGCGCGACATGCCCGCGATGACCGTATTGTAAAGCGCACGCTCCATGACATCCGCATAACGGCTGTTCGGCTCGAGCTGCAGCATGCGGTGAGCGAAGAAGATCAGTCCGATCGATGCGCACGTTTCCGAGTACACCGTGTCGTTCGGCAAATCGTAATCGAACGAGAAAGCTTCGCCGTGCGCCATCGACCCGATGCCGCCCGTAATGTACATTTGCTTGGAAGCGATGTTGTCCCACAGCCTGCGGCAGGCCTCCAGCAGCGACCGGTCTCCCGTCTCGCGCGCCACGTCGGCCATCCCGGCCAGCATATACACGACGCGGACCGCATGGCCGACCGCCGCCTCCTGCTCCCTTACCGGCTTATGGACCTGGAAATATTCCGGATCGATATGAATTTTGTTTTTGCTCCAATGCGTCGTCCAGCCTCTGCGCTCCGCTTCCTCCACGAAGAAGCTAGGCTGCTGGCCGCGCTTATCGATGAAGTAACGGCTGAGCTCCAAATATTTGCGCTCGCCCGTCGTTTCATACAGCTTGACCAGCGCAAGCTCAATTTCCTGATGGCCGTCATAGCCGGCAATTTGGCCCGGCCCGTCTCCGAACACGACCGCAATATCGTCCGCGATCCGGCATACGATATCGAGCAGCTTCCGCTTGCCCGTCGCCTGATAATAAGCGACGCCCGCTTCGATCATATGACCCGCCGTGTAGAGCTCATGGCACTCCGTCAAATTCGTCCATTTGCCTTCCGGCTCCTTGATTGTAAAATAGGTGTTCAGGTAGCCGCTCGGCTGCTGCGCTTGTCCGATCACGTCGATCATCTCGTCCGCCACCTGCTCCAGCGCGGCGTCGCGTTTCGCAGCGAGCAAATATGCAACCGCTTCCAACCATTTGGCGACGTCAGTGTCCTGGAACACAAATCCGTAATAATCGCCCTGCTCCAGTCCTGCTGCGATTTTGAAGTTGCTTACGGCGCCGCTGCGCTCGGCACCTTCGACACGGTCGTTAATCGCTTCCCACTGGTACGGAACGACGACGTCTCTGACGAGACGGATATAATAATTCCAGAAATCATCCTGAATATTGACCTGCTTCATAGAAACCGGCTTTGCTTTCGCCGCGCTTGCCGTTTGTCCCATACCGAATCGCTCCTCTTATGAAAACTTATAATATTGCTGCTGCTGGCTTCTATTTTATGCGTTACAATAAAACAAATCGATAAAGGATAGAAACCTGTTTCTTATAAAATTTCACACAAGCGTAGAGGAGAGTCCTTCCATGGAAAGAAAGGATCAGGTCTATTTCGCAGCGCCGCCCCTTCCCTATTACCTTGAAAGCGGAGAAACGCACTATGTGCCCGGGGATCAGCATCCGAGCCGCAAGCAGCTGGGCGTGTTCGATCTGATTATGGTGGAATCGGGGCGGTTATTTATCGGCGAGGAGGAGCGGCATTGGACGCTGGCGGCCGGGCAGACGCTGCTGCTGCTGCCTGACCGGTACCATTACTCGGTAAAGCCGTCCGAGGAGGACATGCATTTCTATTGGGTGCATTTCCAAGCCTTGGGGGAGTGGCAGCAATCCGATCAGGAGCACGCGAGCTTAAGCCATGACGCCCATAACCAGCAGTTTCTGACTTCGCCGTATTCGCTCACGCTGCCGAAGCAGTGGACGCTCCCCTATCCCGAGCAGGCGTTCCGGCTGATGCGGACGCTGAACAGAGCGGGCGGCGAGCGCCAGTCGAGCGCCTTCTGGACGCGGCAGCAGGCGTTCGAGGAGCTGCTGCGCATGATGGACCTGCGGCAGAACGAGAGCTATACGAGCCCTGTCGTCACCCTGGCGGAAAAAACGGAGGCTTATCTCAAAAACAATTACCGCTCGGAAATTACGAGTCAAACGCTGACGGATTCGCTCAATTTTCATTACAACTACATTACGCGCTGCATGAAGCAGGTTTACGGCATGACGCCGGTCGAATATTTGACGAAATTCCGGCTCGAGCAGGCGAAGCTGCTTTTGCTTAAGACCGAATGGCCGGTCTCCGAAATCGCGCTTCACGTCGGGTTCGAGAACGTGCCCTACTTTTCCAATTGCTTCACGGGCCATATCGGAATTCCGCCAAGCAAATACCGCAAGCAGTTTACGACCTGAATCAGCCCGAGCTGGAGCCTGGGCTGGAGCCTGATCCTGCATTGGAGCCCGATTCCGCACTCGAGCCTGATCCCGCGCCTTGTCCTGAGGCCTTATGGGAGCGGAACATACTGACGATCATAACGATTAGCAGCGGAATCACGTACGACACCGTAATAAAGAGCGGATGCACCGACGATACCGTTTCTTCGAACCGGGCCATCCCTTCGGAAAGTATTAGCGAGAGCAGCACGCAGATCACGGAGATGGGGAGGACGAGAATCCGGTCATCTTTCAGCTTCAGCAGCTGGGTTATCGTCAAGTTAAGTGCAAAAAGGGTAATTGTAGCTTTCATATAAGAGCCTGCGATTAAGGCCATTGCGATGATAGACTCAATTCTTTCGATAATGTCGACGACCTGGATAATGCGGGCAAATTGATACAGCGAATATTTTCTCTCGCCTGCCATCGGGCCGAACATCATAATCGTGCATACCACGGATATGATTAACACCACCGCGTTCATGATCAGCGACGTATACATGTATTTGTTTAACACTTTGCCGTCCTGCTTGCGGACGAACTTGAGCAGCATGGTAAATACGATGACCTCGCCGAAAGGAAATCCGTATGTAAAATAAGCCCCGTGCAGCATCGGCTTGATGCCTTGCGGCATAAGCGGAAGCAATTGTTCCGGGCGGTAATCGGGAATCGCCAATATGAAAATAACGAAAATTAAGCTGATCGTAACCACTATCATTATCGTGAACATTCTGGCCATCGCTTCGATGCCGGCCCTTACCGTAATGGCGGCCGCCGACATGACGATAATCGAGAAGACATACATCGGCGTTTCGTCCATCATGGAACTGGTCATGAACAAGTCGACATCGAGCACGATGGAAGCGGTCATATGGAATAAAGCGGTGCAAAACGGGATGGCCAAAATAAAGGTGACCCATTTGCCGACCGCCTTGTTGCTATATTCGATAAAGGTTAATCCGGGATACTGCTTATTCATATATAAGAGGCAGCTAAGCAGCAGCAGCCCCGGCACCGCTGAAACAAGAAGAGACATCCATGCATCGTTTTTGGCGAAAGAGATAAGCGGTGCCGGAATATTAATGATGGAAGATCCCGTCATAAACGTAAAAAATAAACGGGCCAGTTGTCCAGCCGTGATGGTTTCCTGGTTTTTCAAGAGATTCCCGCCTTTAAATAATTCACGATCAGCTCAGCCGGCCCTTCAAGCAGGTGAACGGCAATCCGGTGCAGGCTTGGCAGATCGATTCTGGTCATATAATCCACGCTGAAATAAACAACGAGCAGCATGACGGCCCCGTAACCAAGCTTCTCCCGCTTCTGCAGCTGCTTGATTCTTGGTATGTCGCTTGCAAGCATAAGCGAATACATGGTAATCAGAACGATCATTTTCTCCAGCACGCGGATTACCCTCCTATTTATTGGTCAGCACCGATTTCCCGGTAATCGTCCCGGTGTTGATAATCCTCACATCGGATTGGATCACCAGCTTGCTGCTCGCAAAAATGCTGTCCCAGTCTTTTTTCACGCTGTTCCACACCGCCGGATGCCTTCGGTAAATGATGTTGCCGAGATTGAGGACGTCAATTTTTTTCCGCTGCAGCACTTTATACGATTTCTGCAATTCCTGCTCGATAAATGACTTAATTTCGTTGATAAATTTTACTTCCTCTTCGTTTGTCGTGATTTTCGAGCATTTAAGCTCCGCAATCGTGCCTTCCAGCGTGACGGATGCCTTCACCGTCAACGACTTATTTTTGATTTCGGGAGAAAGCTGAGTATTTGTGGAAATGATCTGAACCGTTTCCTTCCTTTTCGGCTGGTCTGGACATGGAATTTCGAACACGCCATGAACGTACTCATCACGGAGCATTAAGACGCTTTCCATATCCTTGGATGAAAGCTTGCCGATCATTTTCCCTTTTTTGAGAAGGGCGGCCCCGGCTACCGGCGTTGTCGATGTAATTCTCTTTCTCTTGTAAAGATAAGGGATCATCGCATCGTCGACCTGGCCCTTCATTTGAAATCCGAGATCGAGCAAGGTGACATTCGCCGTTTTTCCGGAATATTTATACGCCACTTCCTGAATCGTGAGCAGCTGCTGACCGAGCGTATTCTCAATGAGCGGCTTGGTCGTCATGTATTCGCTCGCTTTCCCTTTGGCGATATGGACATAGGATGTAAGCCGAAGCTCCGAATTGCGGTAAAAGAAATCCAAAATCTCGCTCAGGCCTCTGTTCTTGGCATATTGTTCGCTAATGACAATGATGCGCATATGGCTCCAATGGACTTTGCGCCCCATATGCAGGGTCAAATCGCGTACGGTTTCGAACATCGTCTCATCCTCGGATTGCACGTTGACAAACGCATCGCCGCCTTTTTTTTCTTTTAGACCGGTGTTCGGTTTATACAGCTGTGCCGTCAGTTGGATATTGCCGTTTTTGCCTTCGTCAACGCCCAGGGACATAATAAAGGCCCTCTCGGGAAGCTCCAGCTTGCTCCAGCAGCCCGTTAAAGAAAGAAGAACCATTGCCGACAAAAGCAGCTTCGTATAAAGCTTTCTCAACCCCGGTCATCCTTTCTTGCGATTGATGGACATATGCATATGCCGGTTGCGCGGCGAGCGCACAAGCTGCTTGAGCGGCGCACGGACAAACACGTCAAGGAGCTGCCGCGGTCTAATCGGAGCGATCGGAGCAAAATAAGGCTGCCCGAGCGAACGTAAGGTTACAAGATGCAGCAAGATGAGCATCAAACCGAATAACAGGCCAAAGCCACCGAGCAGAGCGGCAACCGCCATTAACGGAAATCGCAGCAGTCTTAGGGAAATGGCCGTGTTATACTGCGGAACGGCGAAGGAAGCAATACCCGTCAAGGCTACGATGACGACCATGATCGGGGAGGCGATTCCGGCCGAAATGGCCGCTTCCCCGATCACCAGCGCGCCTACGATGCTGACGGCGGAGCCGACCGGACGAGGCAGCCTGACTCCGGCTTCCCGCAGCAGCTCGAAGAAAAATTCCATAATGAGCGCTTCGAAGAAAGCCGGAAACGGAATGCCCTCCCTCGCATCGACTATCGCCAGGAGCAGCACCGATGGAATCAATTCGGGGTGATACGTCGTTAAGGCAATGTAGATGCTGGGCAATGTCAAGGCAATGATGCACGCGATAAAACGCAGCAGCCGGATCAGCGTGGACACAACGGTCCGCTGATAATAATCTTCGCTGGACTGCAGCAGCTCGGAGAACAAGCCCGGACAAAGCATCATCATCCCGGTGCCTTGGCACATGACGACAATCTTGCCGTCGATAAGCGCCGCCGCCACAACGTCCGGACGCTCGGTGTACCGGAATTGCGGAAAAGGGGAGTACGTCGAATCCTCGATCAGCTCTTCCACAAACGAGATATCCAAAATTTCCTTGTCTGTGATCACGCCAATTCGACGTTTAAATTCGGCCAGCGTTTCCGGATTGACGCTGCCGTCGATATAGCCGTATACGACCTGTGTTTGAGTTTCGCCGCCGCCCGATATCGCTTCCAGCTTAAAGCGCGGAGATCTTACACGGGTTCGGATGAGGCCGATGTTTTTTTTCAGATTTTCTACCGTGCTTTCACGGGGGCCAAGAACGACCGGCTCGGAGATCGGCTCGGTAATTTGTCTGCCTTGAACCATAACGGTCTGAAAGCTCAGCGCTTTATCCCAACCGTCAATAAAAACAACAAGATCGCCCCTCAACATCCTGGCGACCGCAAATTCAAAATCGTCAATAAGCTGCCCGCTCTGTCTGGAGACTCCGTTTTTTTCGAAAAAATCCATAATAACCGCGAGCGTAATATCGGTACCCGGCCCGATTTCATGGGTCACCAGATCCTGCAGCACGGACTTCATGTAATTATCTTTTTTTTCTTCCACCAAGGTATCGAAATAGACGGAGAAAGCTTTAAAACCAAGCTTGGGACCGTAGCTCCAAGGCAGGTATACCAAATCGTAGCAGCCGCTGAAGGTATCCTCTATGAGCTGCCGGTTTTCATCAAGGCTTTTCGAGATTGGCGTTTTTGCTCCTCCGCTGTCTTTGCCGCTGCCCTTTAAAGTCGAATTCGCCGCAGCGCCCTGACTGACTGTTTCTCCCTGATTTCCGCCCTCTGTCATGTGCATGCCTCGCTTTATCGCTTCTCAAATATTCTGTGTTGGTTCGAGCATGTATTTCATTATTGACATAACGGTGAGCGGATAAACAAAAAAAGGATGCGCCGGTATGCGCATCCCTTATCGATTACTTGCTATGCTTCCAGGATCGGAAAATACACCGTATAAGCTTCATCCTTAATCTCGAACAGCGGGACGAGGCGGAAGCCGCGATCTTGCCGGACCGTCCGGTAATAACCCGGATTCCACCAGGAATGGTTCCGTTCGCGGTCCGGCACAAGCAGCTTTTCCGGCCGGTCAGGGTCGCCGTACAGCAGCCGCTCCTCTTCTGCCAAGCCGGCAAGGACGATCGGCCCCTCCATAAAGGCGACCGTACCGGGCTCTCCCGGCAGCTGCTCCGCCGTCAGCTTCATCGGCAGCTCTACGGCTACGATGTCGCCGTCCTCCCAAAGCCGGGTAATCCCGTAATAGGACGAGGCATGGAACGGCCCTTCCTGCTCCACCCCGTTTACCGTAATGATCGCATCGCCGTTCAGCCACCACGGAAGCCGCAGCTTCAAACGGAATGCAGCCGGTTCGGTGCAAGAAACGGTCAGACGGTAGATGAAGCGGTCCGGCCGCCGTACCGGAATCGGCTTCACGTGCACTCTCGTGATCGCCTCCATACCGGTAACCGACCATTTATTAAGCGGATACAGCCCGTTTTGTCCGTCCTGCTCGATCCGGAGTCCGATTCGGATGTCTCCGCGCTCAAGTGCAATCTGAGATGGAATCCACTGCGAAACGGCAAGGCCTTGCTCGTCCTCCATATAAATTTGCGACTCATAGGAAGCGTTCGCCTGGACAAGGGTCCCGTGACAGCACCAGAAATGCTGCGTCTCCGAGCCCCAGGTTTTGCTGCTGCCCGCTCCGAGCCCGAGGAAATAAGAGATCATTCCTGTCTCGCTATGCTGATGGGCAAGGACGCCGTTGACGAATCTTCTTTCCCAATAATCCGCGTAAGCCGGATTCCCCGTCCAGCGCAGCAGAACCTGAGATAAGCGCATCATATTGTAATTGACGCAGTGCTCCTGGCCGACTCCCAGCCTCGCCGCCATCTCGCCGCCCGGCATCCACAGCTCGCCGTTGTCCCCCGCTCCGGTGCACAAATATCCCCGATCCGTAACGGCGCAAGCCCAGAACGCCTCGACCGTTTTTCGGAACCGTTCGTCTCCGGTTACCTCATAGGCTCTGGCCGCGCCTAAAATTTCCGGAATTTGCGTATTGGCATGCTTGTTCGTCAGCACGTCCTCGCCCGCAAGAAGCCGATCGAAGAAACGGCGGCGGTCATATCGGTACATCAGCCGGCGATGCTTCTCTTCACCTGTCACTCCATATAAATCCGCCCAGGTTTCCAGCATGCCGCCGGTTTCCATATCGAGCAGCTCATCCAGCTGCTCCTGCGAGAAGCCGCTTGTCCAGCGGTCAAACCAGTCCGCCATTCCTTTCATAATCAGCATCGCCTGTTCGTTGTCCGCCAATTCGTACATTTCATAAAGACCCATAAGCAGCTTGTGTACCGTATAGTGCGGAGCCCAGACCCATTTCCCGTTCATCAGCCTGTGCATAAACGTTTCAGGAAATGCCGCCAGCCACCCTCCTCCATTCGCATCCTGGCATTTGGCCAGCTCCGCGACGATGTGGTCGGCTTTGGCTTTGACGAGCCCGTCCTTTGTCTGCGCATAAATGCGCGCTGCCGCCGAAAGCCAGTGTCCCATCATATGACCGCGCAGCTCGCAGGTCGGCGATTCCCAGCCCCAATGCCAATGCTCGGGACCGTCCACCGATGTGGCGGAAGCTGTTGTAGTTCCTCCATTCCCGCTGTAGCTCCAAAGACCGGCTTCCAAATAAAAATTGCGAAGCAGGTTTTGATTGGTCAGACTCATTACATATTTTTTGTTAAGCTCGAATCGCGCTGCCAATGGCCCGTCGATCAGCCGGGCCTGTCCCGGCCGGAATTCGGATAACGCTTGAAGCATGCGTAGTCAGCCTCCTGTTCATTTTGTCCTAGTTCTATTTTATCGGCTGGTCCTGCGTGGAGAAATGCACGAAACCTTAGATTGCATATACTTTTTTTAGGTTTTATACTGGACAGAAACAGGCTTGCTGCCGCAAGAGAGGTGCCGGATATCGACAACGCCGTTTATTTAACCGCAGACCGTATGCCGCTCGTCCGGGACATTGGCTGGAACCGGACGGCAAGCGCGTATACGCATCCCGACCGGCTGCTGGATTACGATGTTTTTTTATTCGTCACGAAGGGCAGCATGCAGGTCATTGAGGATGAGACGGAATATTTCGTGGGAGAAAAGGAGCATTTATTTTTGAAAAGCGGGCTTCGCCATTGGGGGTTGCCCGGAACCGAGCCGGGAACGTCATGGTATTGGATCCATTTTAGGAGTGTTGCGGACGATAAGATCACCTACAAGGAGCATCTTCCGATCCCCGAGCTCGGCCTTTACGATCCCCGGCATTACGAATATCGTTTCATGCTGCCGAAGCATGGCACTTCGCCGTTTCACAACACCCTGGAAAACAGGCTTATGAAGCTGCTGGATGAGTACCATCTGCCCCAAGGGCACGGCATGACCAGAATCAGCATGCAGGCGTGCGGGCTGTTCCTGGATCTTCATCAAGCCATCATCCAGCCCGAATCCGGGCAAAGCGCAGGGGGAAAGAGGGATATGCTCGTCGGCAAAGTGATGTCCTATCTGTCCCTCCATGCGGATAAGGATTTTGAATCGGAGCGATTAAGCTCGCATTTGAGCCTGAATTACAGCTACCTGTCCGCGACGTTCAAGAAGCTCACCGGCCAGAGCGTCATTGAAGCTCATACGAAGCTCCGCATGAACAAGGCCATCGACCTGATGCGGAACACTCCGATGAACGTCGCCGAGGTCAGCGAACGGCTCGGCTACAAAAATCCGTATTACTTCAGCCGCGTGTTCAAGAAAGTGCTGGGCGAAGCGCCTTCGACGTATTCCCGCCATTTCTACAGATCCGATTAACGGTTAACCTGAAAGGAGTTAAGTTATGTGCCGCAATATTAAAACGCTGTTTAATTTCGATCCGCCGGCGACGGAAGAGGAAGTCCGTGCCGCATCCCTCCAATTCGTAAGGAAGCTGTCGGGCTTCCAGTCGCCTTCCAAAGCGAACGAAGAGGCTTTCGAGCGCGCCATCCGCGAGGTGGCGGCGGCCGCCCATACGCTGCTCGACTCGCTCGTCACAAACGCCGACCCGAAAAACCGCGAGATCGAGCTCGAGCGCGCCCGCGAGAGAAACGCCAAGCGGTTCGGTGGCGGCGGGGCATGAATCCAAAGAGCTGTAACCATGGCTGAGGTCTGATTAAGGGCTGTTCGGGGAAACTTCGGCTGATGCTGAGGCAGCATAACGAACATTCTATCGCCCTTTCGGGCTGAAGGTAACCACGGCTATGACCGGGACAAGAAATATCCTGTCCCGGTCTGCTGCAATCGTTACTTATTCCGCAATGCAAACACTTTTTCCGTCTGCTCAACCTGCCAATCGATAATTTCGTCGTAGCCGAGTCCTTTCGCTTTCTGGATCATTTCGTCCTTCAGCTTGTTGTATTCGGCTTCGTTTTTGGCGAACACCATTTTCCACGACTGCTCCTTGATGATCGCTCCGACCTGGCTCAGCTTCTGCGACAGCATGGAATCCATAACCGCCGGCGCCTCCGTCGTCGAGATCGGGTTGTTGAGCGCGATTTGGTTATTTTTCACCAGCAGATCCTTCGGCGTCAATGCGCCCGTCGCCTCGCGCCACGATTTATCTACCGGGTTCGGATTGTCCTGCAGCACCGACGTCCACATATTCCAGTCGTACGGCTCGTTCGTGTTCGGATTAATCGATGACGTCTTCAGCGTCGAGTTGTTGAATTTCGGTCCGCCGTCCTTGTAAGTGCCGCCGCCGAATTCATCTGGCACCTGCACCGAATTGTCCTTCAGCGCCTGCTTGCCGAAGTCGGTCAGCACCGCTTTGCCGTCCTTCATTTCCCACGTCAAGCCTTCCGGACCGTTGGTCGTCGCCATCATGCCTTCCGGCGTGTACAGCCAGTTGATGTATTCCAAAATCCGCTCCGGATGCTTCGCCTTGGCGCCGATCGCCCAGATGCGGTTGCTGCCCAGCGGAGAGAAGCCGTAGGAGTAAATTTTCTGCTCCTCGAACCCGACCATCTGGAAGCCTTTGCCTGCATCGGTGTGGGCCGGCGTGTTATAGGAGCTGTCCAGCCACGGGAACCAGGAGAACAACACTTGTCCGTCCTTGAACTTGTTCACGACATCGTCGAACTTCTGGGTTAAGGAGTCCGGGTCCATAAGCCCCAACTGATTCGCGTCGTAATAAAGCTTCAGCGTACGCAAATAATAGCTGTTCTCGTCCAGGATGCCCTGGTATTTGTCTTCATGGGCTGCGATCTCGAGCAGGCTGCCTTGGTTAAAGCCGTCGCCGATATCATAGCCGTGCATGGTGGCGAACTGCTTCGCCAGCGTCATGTAATTGCCGTCCCAATCGGCCCACATCGAGAAGCCGTATGTCGGTCTGCCGCTGTCGCTCTTCGGCTCCAGCTCCTTCATTTTCTGGAGCAAAGGCAAAATATCCTCCATCTTCGTCAGCTTCGGACTGCCGAGCTTCTGATAAAGATCCCAGCGCATGTCGAGCTGGTAGGTCATCGTGTTGCCCTCGGAAGGGCCCGGAGGCATGTTCGAAGCGTCATGTCCGATGCCGTATATCGCCTTGCCTTCGCCAAAGTTCTTTTTGTTCTTCTCAAGCGCTTCCGGAACGTTCGCGAGAATGTCCTTGCCGTACTTCTCCAGCAGGCCGTCCTTTGTCCAGTCGAGAAGCAGACCCGCTTTGATCGCGTCTCTGTACTCCTGGCCGTCGTTGCCGAAAATGACGAGATCGCCGAGGTCGCCGGATGCCATCAGGGTTGCGAATTTGGCTGCGCCGCCCGCCAGGTTCGGGGCCGTAATGTTCGCCTCAAGTCCGAATTTATCCTTCAAAATTTTGCCGTACCAGCCGCCCTGCTCGCCGGCGAAGTTCGCAAGCTGCGACAGCACCTCGATCTTGTAAAGCTCCTTTTTCCCTGACGCATTGTCCGCTCCGGCCGCATTGTTGCCGCCTGTATTGCCTGCGCTGCCGCCGTTCGAGCATGCCGCAGAGCCAAATAGCATCACGGATGCCGCTGCAATAATCGTCGCTTTTTTAAGTAAAATCGTCATTTGTGTTCGACCTCCCTATTATTCAGGCGATTCAATAGTTGGAACATTGTGAATATTCCGAACAAAAAGCTTGGGCATTCCCCCTCTCAAGCCGTTCCGCCAAACCTTTGTTACCCTTTTACGGCTCCGATCATAATTCCTTTGACGAAGAAACGCTGAAAGTACGGGTAAACCAGCAAAATCGGGAACACAACGATCATGGACACGGTAGTCCGGATCGAAGTCGGCGTCTGCAGGTTGGCCAGATCCAGCCCTTGTCCGCCTGAGGAATTGCGCACGATGGCCGCCAGCGACGAAGCCTCGTTCATATATTTGTAGAGCACGAATTGCAGCGTGTACAGGTTCTGATCCGTCATAAGGAACAGCGTATCCGTGAACGAGTTCCACTGGCCGACTGCCGAGAAGATCGCAATTGTGGCCAAAATCGGCGTAATGAGCGGGAACACGATGCGGGTGAATATCGTCCAGTAGCCGGCCCCGTCGATCTGCGCGGATTCCTGAAGCGCCGCCGGAAGCGATTCCACAAACGTTTTGACCAGGATGACGAAGAACGGGGATACGATAGCGGGCAAAATATACGCCAGAAAGTTGTTGGTCAGCTTCAGATTAAGCATCGTGATATACCACGGAATAATCCCGGCGTTAAAGTACATCGTGACGATGATGAACCGGTACCAGAATTTCCTTCCCCACATTTCCTGCTTTGTAAAAAGAAACCCGAGGAAAGCCGCACCGCCGACCGTAAGCACCGTGCCGATGACCGTCCGCCCCAGCGACACCAGACCGGCATGAGCGAAGCCCGGAATATGCAGCACCTGTCCGTAGTTGCTGAAGTGAATTTCCTGCGGGAAGAAGTGGATAAGCCCCCGGCTGCTCAGATCGTTATTGCTGATCGTATTGATGAACAAATAATAGAATGGAAAAATGCAAAGCAGAGCGATGACCGCGAACACGAAAT
This sequence comes from Paenibacillus vietnamensis, assembly GCF_020169515.1. Classification (GTDB taxonomy): domain Bacteria; phylum Bacillota; class Bacilli; order Paenibacillales; family Paenibacillaceae; genus Pristimantibacillus; species Pristimantibacillus vietnamensis. The sequence continues at coordinate 56,324 of NZ_JAHMHW010000020.1, forward strand.
AGTTGACGGCATGGAACGCTTTATCTCCTGCGCTGAGTTTCTTGTGCATTCGGTTCTCCTCCTTGCTGCCCGATTAAATGATGCTCTCGCCGCGAACGATTTTGGACAAGCTGTTGGCGAAGAACAGCAGCCCGATGCTGATGAACGATTTCAACATACTGACGGCCGTGGCGAACGAGAAATTGCTGCCGAGCAGGCCGACATTGTAGACGTACAAATCCAGCACCTCGATTTGATCCTTGTTGATCGCGTTCTGGAAGACGAAGTACTGCTCCAGGCCGTTATTGATGAAATTGGCAATGGTCAGCAGCAGAAGAACGAAATAGGTCGGCATAATGCCCGGAACGGTAATATGCCAGATGGAGCGGAACCTGGAAGCGCCGTCTACTTTGGCGGCCTCGTACAGCTCCTGATCGATTCCCGCGATAGCTGCCATATACAGAATGGCGCCCCAGCCAAGCCCTTTCCATAAATCCCACAGCGCCATTTTAAGCCAGGTGTAGCTGTCGGAAGCAAGAAAGTTGACGCCTGCGTCGATGATCCCCAAATTGATCAAAATCTGGTTCACGAGGCCGTTGTCCACCGAGAACAGCATGAACGCAAAGGAATACACGAGCACCCAGCTGATGAAATTCGGCAGCGTCGTCAAAATCTGCACGGTCTTCTTGAAGCGCGCCGATCTCATTTCGCTCAGGAAGATGGCGAAGATGACCGGAAGCACGGAGGCTGCAATGTTAAGGGAGCTCATCGCTACCGTGTTCCGCATGACGCGCAGCACTTCCCCCGTCTGCGTCGGATTGCTGAAGATCGACTTGAACCACTGCAGGCCGACAAAGTCGGTCTCACTCAGCGGAATGCCCGGCCGGAAATTGTAGAATGCGTAGATCCAGCCGTAGAGCGGCATATACGAGAATATGAACACGAGCACGAGAAACGGCAGCGCCATCAGAAATAGAGTGTGCTTGCTTTTGATATGGAACAGCTTCTTGTCGCTCATCGTCTTAACGTTAGCCTGAGCCTGGATAGAATTTTGCAAGCTGGCTCCCCTCCTTATTTATATTCTAAAATTTCAACGCCGAACGGCTGCAGTTGGATCCTCTCTTCTGCGGTCTTCCCGTACAAGATGCTCTCGTAAGCGCGGTCGAGCTCGACCCAGCTGCTGTATTCGCCGCTCCAGACCGCAAGGCCCCACTCGCGGTTCACCGTCTCCAGCGTTCCGTATTTCCGGCGCACCCACTCCCGGAAGCCGGCATCGCAGCTGGCGCAATTGCATAACGTCATTTCGAATTCATTGTCGGTTTGCCAACCGATGACGGAGGGATTGGAGCCGTAACGGACCGCAAGCTCAGTGACAATCCTCTCCGTCCGTTTGCGGAAGGAAGGGCTGTTCACGCACCGGTGTCCGCGAATCCCTTCATAGCGCGGCTGCATGCCGCTCCATGCGAATTCGCCGATTCTGACCATCGCGACGCCGGCTTCCTTCATTCGCGACGCGTCGGCCTCCCACATGTCTTCCGTCTCCCACTCGGGATAATAATCCATGCCGATTCTCATAAGCTTTCCTCCTTATGCGCGGTGCGCGGTTGCAGCCCCGCTAAAATCCGGGCGCCTGTTTTTCCTTCATCAGCTGCGCGAACCGCTTATCCCACTTTTCCCATACTTCCGTTGCTGTCAGCCCGCCCGCGAACATATCCTGCAGATAGTCCCAAATGTCCCCGATATTTACGGTCAGGTAGGTATCGGCCGTCATGACCGTTTTTTCCGGCTTGATGTAGCCGTCCACAATTTCCTGTTTGTAGACCGGCAGCTCAGGTGTCGTCACATCGCTCAGATTCGATATATATTGGCCAATGTTCACCATTCTTTGCGCCTGCTCTTTCGATGCAAGGAAATCGAGGAACCGCTTCGCTTCGGCCATATTTTTCGCCTTTTTGGGAATGAACAATTGGCCGCCCAGCGGACTGATGGCAAGATCAGCATCCCGCGTATACGGAACAGGGAACAGCCCCAGCTCCGTGGACGGGTCCTTCTTGACGACGTCGGCAATGAACCAGTCTCCCATCGTCATCATGGCCGCTTTTCTGCCTATGAATATATCCATCGCCATGTCGTAGCTGTCGGCAAGCACGTTCCGGTTCGTATAACCTAGCTTGTAGAGATCGAACTGCTGCTGCGTAATCTCGATTAATGCCGGTATATCCGCAAATTTGCGCTTCCCCCCGTTCAAATCGTCCCACATGGCCGGATCTTGTTTTTTTGCATAATCCGCGATCGCGGCCGTTATCCACATCTGAGACGACCAATTGTCTTTGAAAGGCATAAAGAAAGGCGTAATTCCCGCAGCCTTGAGCTTCTTGCAAACGGCGAGCAGCTGCTCGAAATCTTGAGGCACCGAAAGGCCCAGCTCCCGGAAAATCTCCTTATTGTATACGATCCCCTGCTGACCGGCGTCCTGATTAACTTGAAACCCGTAAATGTGTCCGTTGTAGGAAAGCACGCTTTTGTTCAGCACCCTTTGGACCCAGGCCTCATCGTCAAGCGCTTCGAAATTTTTCTCCAGATTCAGCTCCTTTGCCGCCGTAATCAGGTTGTAGAGGATCAAATCGGGCGTTTCACCTACGGCCAGCTTCGTTTGCAGAACAGTCGTTACCTGCTCGATGGGCAAAATTTGAAGCTTGACGCGGATGCCGGTCTCTTGCTCGAATTCATCGAATACCTCTTTGGAGACGAAAACGGAATTTTGTGAGCTTTTCATGATGGCCAGCTCGATCGTTTTTGTCTCGTCAGTTCCTTTAGAAAGCGCATTCAAATCCGTCGTTACGCCGCCGCAAGCGGCTGAGACAAGCATCGTTCCGGCGAGCATCAGCCCCGCCGCCATTGTTCTCCATCGGTTATTCAATCTGTACCCCTCCGCTGCTTCTAATCGAATTATAGGACGTACTCCCGCAGGAGTACATGTTCGTCATTTCCTATTCATGTGTAATATTATGAACCAAAACCGGTTGCCGAACCACCCCCCGCAATGCTATATTGGGTGATAATCCACAGACTTTACGGGAAAGGAACTCGATAACGGTGATAAATCCCTTTCTTAGAAAGCGCTATCAATCCAGTGTCCGCAGCCGTCTGATCGTCACGTTCAGCCTGCTTCTGGTTGTGGTGCTGGGCAGCTTTCTGATCTTTACGAATCTGCTCGTCATCAAGCCCCTCAAGCAGAAAACGATCAATGAAACGCTGCTGACCTCCGCCAAAATTGACGAAAGTCTGGATGACTACATTGCGATCCAGAATCAGCTGTCGCAGCGCATTTTATCAAACAGGGCGATCTTCTCCTTCGGTGCGCTGTCGAAGCAATCGAACCAGGACGTCGCGGCGCTGAATCAGAATCGGGTGCTCAGCAACGTCATGTTCCAAGCCGTCGGTCCGAGCCTTAACATTCGCGATATCATCATTTACGACCTGCAGGGACAAGAAGTCACTTCCTATATCGGATATGTCCAGCCGCCGCCGCTTGCACCGCTGCTGGAAAATCCCGGCACGGTCCGCACTCTGCAGGACAGCACTTATATTCTCCATGCCGGGCAAAACCAGCCCGTCTCCTTTATCCGCTCGATTATCGACATTAACGGCACCGTCTACGGCTACTTGTCCATACAATTGGACGATAACGATTTGCTGAAAATAGCGAATATCGGAAGCCCCGGCTCCACCTACGTGACGGACGGCAGCGGCGGCCTCGTTATTCAATCCCGGAATGCGGATTTCGGCATGCACGCCGCAAGCCTCCGGAACGTTTCCGGGCCGCAAGGCATCTACAAGGACAACGACGGCAATTATATCGCCTACCACGCCTCCTCGTATACCGGCTGGACCGTGTATACGGTCATACCGGGCAAGTCCGTTCTCGGCTCGGTCAATTCGGTTACGAATATTGCGGTTATCCTGATCGTCTCGCTTACTCTGTTCAGCTATCTGTACATCCATTTTATGACCAAAGGCCTTGTGCTGCCGATCCGCAAGCTTCGCAGCCAAATTCTGAACATCAGCTACAGCAATTTAAGCCTCCGGACGGACAGCCGGCTGTATAACAATGAATTTCATCTGTTCAACGAAGCTTTCCGCGAGCTGCTCGAGAGGCTGCAGTCTTCCATTGAGAGAGAAAAGCTCGCGCTGCATGAGGAGGTCATGGCCCGAAATTCGGCGCTGCAGGCGCAAATCGCGCCGCACTTCATCCATAACGTGCTTTACCTGATCAGCATTGCGGCGCAGGAAAACCAGATGAACGTCGTCACCCAAATGTGCAAGCATCTGTCGGAGAGTCTCCGGTATATCGTGTCCTCACCTTATCAGCATGTAACGCTGCGCGAAGAAATCGAGCATACGAAGCATTATTTATCGCTGATCAAGCACAAGTACGAAGAGGATCTCGAATGGGAGATCGACATGGACCCGGCCGGGGAATCCATTCTGCTGCCGCGGCTCGTCATCCAGCCGTTCGTGGAAAACTGCATCGAGCATGCCTTTGACAGCACGGACCCTCCGTGGAAGATCAGCATTAAAATCAAGCTGTACCGCGGCCTGTGGGCGATCGAGATCAGCGACAACGGAACCGGCTTTACCGACGAAGGCATCAGGCATACCCTGCAAAGAATCAAAGAAGGCGGATCATCCGGACAACCGACGAAGATCGGCAGCATGGGCATCGTGAACACCGTGGGCCGGCTCGAACTGATGTACCGCAACAGGCTGTTTTTCAACATGTTCAATAATGCGGAAAACGGCGGCGCCACGATTCAGATTATCGCGTCGCTGACCGAAGATTTTTACTAATTCTGGCTTGGAGGGCAACGTTATGTACAAGATCCTCATTGCGGAAGACAGCAAACCGATTCTGAGAAATATCAAGGAACTGCTTCTGACGTCGGGGCTGCCCGTACAGGTCGTTCATACGGCTTCGAACGGCGCGGACGCGCTGGAAGGAGTGCTCAGCCGTGAGGTCGATATTTTAATTACGGATATCCGCATGCCGAAGCTGGACGGGCTGGCTATGATCGAGGAGGCCAAAAAAGCGAAACCCGGGCTAAAAGTCATTCTGATCAGCGGCTACAACGATTTCGAGTATACCCGGAAAGCGATCAATTTGCAGGTCACGGATTATTTGCTGAAGCCGGTGGAGCGTCCCGCGCTGGTGGAGGTGATGGAGCGCGTCATCGTCCAGCTTGGTGAGGAGCATCGTAAGGAATTCGCGGTACTCGACGGGATTCTCGATCCTTCGTTTAGCCAGGAGTTGACGCTGCCGCCGGGGTATTTCCGGAATAAGAAGCTGGTTCTCGTCCTGCATCGGCAATTTTTCAGAGGCGCTGTGAGCGGATTTTTGCCCGGGCCGGTTCAGGAGCTGTTGAACCTCTCCTTTGCCCCGCATTCCTTTCGGGTATTCGCGGCGAATAAGCCGAATCAGCTGCTGGTGCTGACGGACCCGTCCTTTATCGACGGCTCCGTCTCGCCCATGGAAAGGCTGGAGCAAATAGGCGCCCTGCTGGAGGACGAAGGGCTGCCGGCTTCAATCGCCGGACAGTTCATACCGGCTGCGGCGAACGAAATAGCCGGCTGCTGCCATTCGTTATCCGGGCTGCTTGGCAGCCGGATCTCCATCGCAAAGACTTGTCTGCTGGATGCCGCCCATCCGGCAGGTCAAGGCATTGAAGCATCGGAGGATGTGGAGAGAATCGGCGCGCGATTTACGGATAAAATACAGAAGCTGCAAAAGGAGCCGTTCCTCCGTCAATTGGAGGAACAGCTCCTGAAGTGGGGGCGCACGAATGTGCGCGTTGCACAGCTGCAGCGCTTCACCGCCTTGCTGGCAAACGCCTTCGCCGCTCATCAGCAGGACCGCAATGGAAAGAACGATTGGGCGGCGTATATGGCGGAGGTGCAGCCATTATTCGAATGTCCAAGCTACGGCGAATTTTGCTCGGGCCTGCTGGCCTTGCTGGAAGGCTGGTTTACCGAGACGCAATCGCTCAACAAAAAAGGCGGCTACGAGCTTTTCAGTCTGATCGATGCCTATCTCAAAGCCAACTTATACTCGCAGGTATCCATGAACGAGCTGTCCGCCGCTTTCCATGTCAGCCCGTCGTATATAAGCCGGGTGGTGAAAAAATATTCGAACAGCACCTTAATGCAGTATTATCTGGATTTGAAAATTGCGGAAGCCCGCAAGGTCATGCAGTCGAATCCCGCCATTAAAATCAAGGAATTGTCGGACGCTCTCTGCTTTTATGACCAGCACTACTTCTCGAAAGTATTCAAGGAGTACGCAGGCTGCAACCCTTCGGAATACAAGACGATGCTGAAGGGCGGGTAAATGGTAGGACAAGGCCAAGGGCTACCAGAGATATAAATCGTTGCCTTTCAGCTTGAAGACCGCTTCCATGAAATAATAATCTCCGTAAATAATCGGATGATGATGAGAGCTTGCATGATACGCTCCCGTACCGTTCTGCAAAATGCAGTCGTTGTCCCGGGACCAGTCGCTGCGCGATTCATCCAGCGTCTTGAGCAGCTTAAGCGCCGCTTCGACATACGCGTCCTTCTCGTAAGGGCCGACGGCCTTTGCGATTTCGATCAATCCGCATGCCGCGATCGCCGCAGCCGTGTCGTCCTCCCGGCGCGGCTCCTTCGGCTGCCTGAAATCGACCGGAATGACGCCGCTCTCCGGAATGTTGGCCATAAAATAATGCGCGATCCGCTTGGCCGTGTCGAGATATTCCTGCTTCCCGGTATGAATATAGCTCATCATAAAGCCGTACAAGCCCCAGGCTTGTCCTCTCGTCCAGGAGGAGCCTTCCTCATAGCCTTGACCTCCGTAGGTTTTGACCACGCCTCCGTTAAACGGATCGAACTCGACGATGTGGTTGACGGAGCCGTCCGGCCTTACGAACGCCGTCATCGCCGTATCCGCATGCTTCATGGCGATTTGCTTGTAGCGCGGGTCTCCCGTTTCCTCCGTCGCCCAGTAGAGCAGAGGAATGTTAAACATACAGTCGATGATCGCCCAGCCTCGGGTATCGTTTTTTTCGATGTCGTTCCATGCGCGGATGAACCCGCCCGCCAGGTTGAAGCGTCCGGCCAGCAGGTTGGCGGCGTGCAGCGCTCTTTTGCGGGATTCCGGATTTTTTGTTACTTTATAATTCGCCACGCTCGTCGGCAGCCACATAAACCCGACATCGTGATGCAGCCCGTAAAATTCCTCGAAGCACCGGTCCAGCTGCCCTTCGGAAATGTTGGCAATTTCTTTATATTTTTCATTCCCGGTCTCATGGTGCATCAGCCACATCATGCCGCCCCAGAACCCGTTCGTCCACCAATTGATGCCGTCGGTTTCCGTGCCGGTCGGATTGTCGAAGTTGCGGTCGTCATGCGTTCCATTAATGGTCGTGTAAGGAATTTTGTTGCGGGATTTCTCGCTGACCCAGTCCATTTTCGTTGTTATCTTATCGATGACTCCGTTTAACCATTGTTGTTCGTTAGCTGCAAGCATTGCATTACCTTCCTTCCATAAGCTCTTTATGGGGATTTCATGTATCAAGTATAGTCCGTTTACTTCAGTAAAAGTGTCGATATACTGGCCAAAAATGTTGTTTTGTTGCGCTTTTAGAGATGCTTAAATTCAAGCACAAAAAAACCGACTCCCGTGGGAATCGGTTCATGAGATTATGCTTCCAAGCTGAACAACTTGCTCTTGGATACCTGGAATTCCTTGAAGAAGATCGACTGAATTTTCCCTTACACGCCGAACTTCTCCGCCAGCTTTTTGGCAAGCTCGTCATCCGAAAGCGGATTGCGATGCGTATTCTCCAAGTAAATGTATTTCTCGGTTTCCGGCATGATAAACTTTTTGTACCAGAAGAAGAAGTCCGGACTGTCACCTTGCACGCGAAGCCAGCGGCGGAGCGTGTCCATGTTTTCCACCGTACTCTTGATATTCGTCAGCCAGTCCGCCCGGAAGAAATCCGCCCATTTCCCATGCTCGGCTTCCTTCAGCGCAGCAAGGCCCTTCTCGTAGTTCCACATCGCCTGAGAAGCATAAACGAAAGCTAGCGGGTAATTGCCCTCAAAGTGAGCGCCGTACGATTGCCCCAGCTTATCGAAGCCCTCGCAGCCGGATAGATGCAGGTCTACGTGCAGCTGCAAATGATCCTTTAACCGTAGACGGTCAGGCTCCTCAAGCTCCGGCTGCAGTCCGTCGATCCGCTCCTTCAGCTCCAGCCAACCCGGGACAGCATCGGCGCACTTCCGGCGCAAGCACTCGACTTGCTGCGGAAAATCGGCTTCTCCGGTTGCCCAATACAACGATGCGAGCGGTTGATCCGCTTTTCCCTGAAGCCAATGCCCAACGATTCTGCGGGCCGGATGGTGATAAAACTCGTCTCCCGCCCTGTCATCTTCATTTGGACCGTATGGAATCGTACGGCGTGCATAGTCGCGGTACAACGCTGAGATTTCCGCCCGTTTGGAGTAAAACATCCGGCTGACAAACCCCCGAAGATGCTCCTCTGTATTCGCTTCCCCCCCCATCCAGAGCTCCCGCACCAAGTCCAGCGTGTAGATATGCGGGCGGATGTTGCCGCTATTGACGAGCACATAATCTTTCGCACCGACCCTAAATGCTTCCTCTATCTCCGCTCGAATCAACTCGGCATCAGCCGGGAACAAAGTTAAATGATTGGAAGCCTGAAGGTCGTGAAACGTAACATGATAATAGATTCCGTGCTTTCCTTTTTCCCCGGGAGCAGGCAGAGCCGGAACGCGCAAGTTCTCATTACCGTTGCGTCGGGAAACCATTTTTCCGTATCCGTTGTCCGCCCAGATCTTCATAATATCGTCCGGAATTTGAATATGCCCCGCCTTATACAACTCAGAAATTTCCCCATACAACGCCACGCAGCAGTACGGATCGGATACCTTGGCACGAACCATATCGTATTGCTTGCGCACGACTCTGCTGATCATTTCGCCGCGCTTCTCAGGCGTGTCGAAGGCCGGATCCTGGATCCAGAACGGCTGGTCTCCTTGCCCCCGGAAGGAAAGCACCCAAACGGTGTTACGATCTTTTTGTTTCTCGATCGCTTCCTCCCACAAGCTTTCGAACAGCTCCGGATTTTGCTGATAGCTTGCCTGTTTTCCGGGATAAGCCCGCAGGAACATCTCGGCGCCAAGCGGTTCGGCATGATGATGCGATACCCATAATCCCATCTCCGCAGCCAAATCGGCATGAATCCCGTGCTTCGGCAAGTCGGTACCGGGGATGACCATATTCCCTCCGCACCGCAGCAGCGCCTCAAATACCGGCTGCCATACCTCGCGAGTGGGCGGATATTCTTCCCTCCACCCGATCAGGCACACCTCGTCATTCACAAACCACCCGCGGAAGCGTACGAATGGCTCCGGCGAATTGTAATTGTCGGCGGGAACCTCTATGTGGCTGCGAAGCTTCGGAGGAAGATCCGCCCAGAACCAGAACGGATCGACGCCAAGAAACTTCCCGCTATATTCGAGCATCCCGTAAACCAGCCCAAGGTCGTCTGCTGCAGCAATGTGAAGAACCGTTCTATCGCCGTCATTGACGAAGCGGAAGCAAAACGCCTCCGGATGCTCCGGACACCGGTCCTCCGGTTCCGCATAGCGGAATACTACGTCGGCAAGCTCCCGCTCCCGGAGCGCCGGAGCAGCCCCCATAACCTGTTCATGGTCTCTCTTCACCATTTCCCATGCATGTCGGATCGGTGAATTCGGATTGCCAGGAATCCGGTAAGTCGTATTCCGGTCAATGATAAAAGCCACTTAAATCTCCTCCATATACCGTCAGCCCTTCAACGAACCGAGCAGCATGCCTTTATTGAAATGCTTTTGAAGAAACGGATAAATGATCATCATCGGAAGCGCTGAGACGACTATAGCTGCCATCTTCGCTCCCGGGGTGTAAGTAATTACTTGTTCCATCAGGGTGGCAGAGCCGTCCATAGATTGATTAAGAACGAGAATTTGACGCAAGAAAACCTGCAACGGCCACATATTAGAATCGTTCAAATAAATGAGAGCCGAAAAATACGTGTTCCAGTACCCAACCATATAAAACAGCACAAATGTCGCAATCGATGCCTTGGATAGTGGAAGCATAATGCTGAAAAACATTCTCCACTCCCCGCATCCGTCCACTCTAGCGGATTCCTCCAGTTCATGCGGAATCGAAGAAAAGAAACTCCGCATCACGATCAAGTAGAACGGCGCAACGGCACCCGGAAGCCATAGTGACCAGAAGGTGTCAATCATTCCGAATTCCTTGACGACCAGATAGGTCGGGATCAAACCGCCGGAGAACAGCATGGTAAAGACGACCAGAAAATTGAACAGGGTCCGTCCTTTAAGCCATTTCTTGGACAAGCCGTATGCCATTATGGTCGTCACCGATATGCTGATCGCAGTTCCGACAGCCGTAATGACAACCGCGTTCATGAAGCTTTGCGCAAAGCTGTCGTTCCCCATCAAATATAAATACGCATCCATTGTCCACTCTTTCGGTATGATGAAGAAGCCACGTGTCAAATATTCTTTCTCGGTGGCAAAAGACGTCATCAAAACATAGAGCAGCGGGAACAAAATGGCTGCCCCCCACAAGACGAGCAGCGTGTAAACGAGAACGTCGAAATACCTTTCGCTGCCAAAGATACGGCGGGTTTTCATCAGTACACGCCCTCCTTTCCCGACCGTTTCGCAATGGCGTTCGCCGTGAGTACCAGCACAAGACCGACCACCGACTTGAACAGGCCTACCGCCGTCGTATAACTGAATTCGCCCTGCTGAACGCCGATTCGGTAAATATAGGTGTCGAACACGTCGGATACCGCAAGATTAAGCGGGTTTTGCAGCAGGAAGATATGCTCAAAGCCGATATCAATAAAGCTTCCAAGGCGAAGAATGAACAAGATGAGAATGACCTGAGCGAGAGACGGCAGCGTAATATGCCAAATCTGTCTCCAGCGGTTCGCTCCGTCCATTTTGGCGGCTTCGTACAATGTCGGATCGATGGAGGCAAGCGCAGCCAAATAGATGATGGCGCTCCAGCCCACCTCTTTCCAAATGTTCTGCAGCAGCCAGATCCAGCGGAAGTGGTCCGGGTCGTTCAACCCTTCATATCTGGGCAAGCCGATGACATCCAACCACTGATTGATCCCTCCGAATTCACTTGCAAACAAAACAACGGTAATCCCGACAACGACAATCATGGAGACAAAATGGGGCAAATACACGACGGTTTGCAGCGTTGCCTTGAACCATCTCGCACGAACCTCGTTAAGGAAAAGCGCGAATATAATCGGTGCGGGAAAATAAAAACAAATATCGATCAAGTTGAGAAAAAGCGTATTTTTGAGGAGTGTGACAAACTGCTGCTCGGTGAACAGCCTTACGAAATGATCGAGTCCGACCCACTCGCTGCCCCAGATTCCCCGGAACGGACTGTACTGCTGAAACGAAATCAAAACTCCGAACATAGGCAAATATTTAAACAGAACGATCGATAAGAGCCCGGGTAATACCATCAAGTAAATAGGGAAAGCCCGCTTGATGTAATGGGCCGCGGCTGAAGAAGTCCTGGATTCGTTTGCGGCCCTCATTTCGGTTACGGACGACCTCATGCTGTCCCACCTTCCTTTATCATGCGTATACGGCTTCGCCGTCCTCTGGCGAAGCTTCGTTTCGCGGAGAATTCTAAACGGATATAATTGCGAAACTTATAAATTATTGGAATTTGAAAAATTAGCCGGCCGCAGAGGATGCGGCCGACACTTCTTGCCTTATTTACTCTTATTTTTGGCGTAAGCGTCGTTCATTTCCTGAATGATCTGATCGCCGCCGCCGGCTCTCCATTCCTCAATCGCCTTGTCGATACTGTCTACTGGCGACTCGCCGATAACGATTTTGAGCTGGGCCTCCGTAAACTTCGTAGAGAGGTCATTCCATTTTTTCGAGTAGGTTTCCGAATAAATTTCCAGGCCGCCGGACTCCGGTTTCCACGGATATTTGGCATTGTTCTCATTGAACGTATTATCGAATTCGGCAATCTCGGGCTTGGTCCAGCGGTATGTGCCGAGATTTACGTCTGCGCGCAAGAAAAACCAGTTGTTCAAAATCCGGGGCAAATCCGTCTCGACGAGCGGCGTTTCCTTGTACGTGCCGTCGGCCTCCTTCGTATAATGGACACCTTCAATTCCGCTTTTCATAATATCCGTGCCTTCGTCGGTTACCCACCAATCCAGTATCTTCAAGATACGCTGCTGCTTCTTAGGATCGATCGTGCCGTTGATTACGACTTTATTGGCTCCTACCAAGCTTGTAGGATTTCCGCGAAGGCCGGTTGGGCCGATCGGCGGAGCTAGCTGAATCAATTCTGCGTTCGGATCGATTCCTTTTAATTTTTCGGTATCCGTCCTCAGTCCAAGCGGATGATGTGTCCAAAGGCCCGACTTGCCTGCCTGGAACATCTCGTAGACATTCGCACCTTTCTTGCTGAGGAAGTCTTTATCCATAATGCCTTCCGCATACATCTTGCGCAGAAAGCCAAGGAAGTCTTTCTGTTCCTTTGACTGGACAAACTGCGGGATCAATTTGCCGTCCACCAGCTTCCAGCCGTTTGCGAGGCCAAAAGCGGCCCGTAATTGTGCGGTATTCCCGGAGAGCGTGTTGTCTGTGGCGAAGCCGACCGTATCCTTTTTCCCGTTCTTGTCCGGATCGTTCAAAGCAAACGCCTTCATAATCTCATAAAATTCATCGACGTTGAATGTCTCTTCCTTGGGCATCGGAAGTCCTGCGTTGCGGATCCAATCGGCCCGGATTTGATAGCTGTCCCGGACTTCAATTCCCCACGACGGCATCCCGAGTATTTTCCCCGCCGGGTTCAGCATCTTCCATTGTTCTTCAGGGAAGGCCTTCGCAAGATTCGGATATTGATCCAAATAAGGAGCCACGTCCATGAAAATACCTTCATTTTGCCATTTCCCGAAATTGTCTGCGCTCACTCTGTAGAAGTCCGGCAAGCTGCCCGACGCTGCCATTACATTCAATTTGTCGACGTAGGTCGGGCCGTCCGTCCACATAAGCTTCAGATCAATGTTGAATTTCTCATTCAAATACTTGATGGTCGGATGGTCCTCTCTCCATTTTCCCCCGCTCCACGATTCCGGCATGAAGGTTAAAGTAAGCTTCTCCGTGCCGTCATCTACGACTTCGGCATTGTCCGTCTTTCCTTCATTATTTCCCGCAGCATGGTTCGAAGCAGGCGATTTTTCGTTTCCGGAACAGCCGGCAAGCGTGGTAACGACCAGACCCGTCGCCAGCAGCATGGCTATCGATTTTCTCATATCTGTGACCCTCCTGTAAGGATGAAATGGCTGCCTCAGCGGCCTCAAACCGATTGTAAGTTAAAAGCAGCCTTTTGTTTTTTCAACATTTTAAGATTCGTTATCCGATTTTACTTTTTTGTAAGGGATGCGGATGGAGACGACCGTTCCTCTCTCTGGAAATGAATCAATGGTGATCCCGTACCCGATTCCATACTGCAGCACCAGACGTGCGTGCACATTGGCCAGGCCCAGCGAATCCCGAGCGGCATACCGGCCTTCCGCCTGTTGCTCGGCAACTTCGAGGAGAGAGCTCCGTATGAACTCAAGCTTTTCTGCAGGCATTCCGGGACCATTATCCGCCACCTCAAGAACAAGATCGTCGCCTTCATCGAATGCATTGACTAAAATGCTGGCATTTCCGTTCTTCGGCTCCACCGCATATTTCACCGCGTTCTCCACGATAGGCTGCAGGGAAAGCTTCACGAGGCGCGCCGGCATAAATTTCTCGTTCACATAAACCTTGCTTTGAAAATTTTGCATAAAACGGATATCTATGATCTCCAAGTATTTGCTCAGATGCTCGATCTCCTCGCGAAGCGTAACCTCCAGAGGGTCTAATTTGGCTGTGTACCGGAAGAAGGAAGCCAGATTGCCGGCAATCTTCTCGATCCGGGGAACTTCCTCCATATAGGCGATGCTCCGGATAATGTCCAGCGTATTGTACAGAAAATGCGGATTGATCTGGCCTTGAAGCGCCTTAATCATCGCATCCTTCTGACGCACCTCCAGCTGCATCTCCCGCAATTGATACCGGTACACATCATCGATTAAAGTTTTCAACCGAGCGGTCATCTGACCGAAGCTGCGGCTCAGACTTTGCAGCTCGTCTTTTCCGGGATGAAACTCAACGCGAACGTCCAGATTCCCCCTTTCCACCTCATGTATGACCTTCTTTAGCCGAACGACGGGCTGCATAAGAAATCGGGTCAAGATCGGCACCACAAGAATAACGAACAGAAACAAGAAAAGCATGACAATCAGCATCGACTGAGTGGCCAAATTCAAGCCGGCAGCCATTTCCTGCAGCGGAACGACAGCAACATTCCGCCACTCTGTAAAGTCCGATCGGGTAAACGTAATCAAATAATCCAGACTCCCGACATCCTGCACCGTGTCCGGTTCGTTCAAATTAATATCGTTCAACGGCGTTTGAGAGATCGGCTTGCCGACAAGGCTTGAATCCGGGTGGTAGACGATCGTATCCGAGGCGGAAACGATCACGAACGTACCGGTTTCCCCGATTTTCGTTTTGCCCATAATTTCCTTTAGCTCTGAGAGTGACAGATTGATGACCAGCCGTCCGATAATACTCGTGTCCTCTATACTGAAAACGGGAACAGCCAGAGATACAATCGGAATTTGATACGGGTAAGAAGGGTAGGTGGGTATGACGACCTGCTTATCGGTAAAAGGCAAGTGGAGCCAAGGTTCATCGGGCCGATATTCAACACGCCCGTTTGATGAAACGAGCTCACCGTCCGGCTTCAAGAGGATGAGACTTTCGATCTCGGAATAGTTGATCGCAATGTATCTCCTTAGCGTATCTTCAATGATCAGCTTGTTAGTCGAAGTAAGAGGCTCCTTTCCCATAAGCCACGCCTGAATCATTCCGGCTTCATTATTCGCACTCAGTCTGCCGCCGACCGAAGGGAGCGGACCCGCGATGACGGCGGAGGTGGATTGGATCAGCTGCTTGAAGTAACGGTCAATTTGATTATTCAGACTTGCGGAAGAGCTGCTTGCAATGTTGAAAAAATCCTTCGTTGTTGCTTTGGTATAGTAATGCTGGGCGGACAACGCTATCGTTACTACGCCGAGCAGACTGACCGTCAGGAATGCGACGATCATTTTCCGCTTGATAGAGTACCGATACAAATAACGTACGATGCGGTTCATTGCCCCATCCTCTTTCGGAAAGCATTAGGAGATACTCCGACCGAGTTTTTAAACACCCGGATAAAATAAGGCTGTGTGGCGAATCCGACTCTTTCGGCAATTTCATAATTTTTCAGCTGGGTTTCGAGCAGAAGCTGTTTTGCCTTTTCAATTCTAATCTCCTGGATGTACTGAACCAGGGTTCGACCGGTACAACGTTTGAACCACGAGCTGAAATAAGAAATGCTCATGTTCGCTAACTGAGCCATTTCCGTTAAGGAAAGATCCTTCCTGTAATGAGAATGAAGGTAATCGCAAACCTTTTTAATGATGTGATTCGTATTTGTCATGCTCTGCTTGGATAAATGCAAAATCAGGATATCGGTCAGCTGATTAAAATACCGGACGATGACCGGATCCTCCGCTTCTGCAGGGATGGATGGAACGGGCTGCTCCAAAGACAACTCCTTGATCATACCGTTAAGCTTCCAGTCAAAAATGCGAAGAAGATTGAGTCTCGCTGCCGGATTAATCATTTTGAGCTTGAGAACCGAATCGATCAGGTCGGCCATTTTTCTCCCCGCTGTCTGAGGGGATACTTCACCAAAGGCGTTCACAAGCTGCTGGAACCGCGACATATATTGACTGATATCCTTTAAGCTTCCTATGCCCTCCTCAGCTCTGCGCAGCGCCTCTTTAAGCTGCTCTATGTCTACCGGCTTCAACAGATATTCGGTCACGCCGTAACGAATCGCTTTTTGCGCATATTGAAAATTATCGTACCCGCTGATAATAATAAAATTCATCGGAATGCCATGGTCATGGATCTTTTGAATGAGTGACAGGCCGTCCATCTTTGGCATCATGATGTCCGTAATCAATACGGTCGGCCAAAGCTCCTGAATCAATGCCCAAGCTTCTTCCCCGTTCGTCGCTTCCGACACGGTGAACGATTCTACTCCGATCCGGCTCACCATTTCGACGACAGAACTTCGGATCCATGGTTCATCCTCGGCAACTAAAATATGATACATAGCTTTCACCTCGGCGATATGATCTCTTTATTTTAACGGATATTTGTTGTCTGAATTTCTTTTTTCTTATCCGATTTTATTTTTCCCCGCCGGCTTTGTGTTCAGAAGTGCTCCCCGAAACGCCAAAAAACCTTCAGCTCCGACTAATCAGCGGAACTGAAGGTTTTTTCGATAATAGGGGTTGAGAAGACCTCTCGCTTGTTACCGCGCCGTTTCCTCCAGCCAAAGGATGGAAGTGACTCCGCGAGGGTAATACTTACTGCCTGTAATCGCGCCGGAAATAATCTGGTCGCTCCAGCTCCAGATCGACAGCTCGGGGTGTGTCAGCCACTTCACATGCGCCGCATCCGCCGCCTTGCCGGTCTCGTCCCAGACGAGGCCGAGCAGCTCGCGCGCCACAAATTGGCATAGATAAATTTTGCTCAGCCAGCTGTTGTTGCTCGTCGAGGAAAGCTTCCAGCCGCCGTCTTCGAACAGGCAGATGCCCGGCTTCAGCACATACCGAAGATGCGTATCCAGCGCCTTCACGAATTCGCCGAACCGGCCGCCGCGGTCAAGCGCTGCGAGATTCCCCGTCACATAAGGGAAAATAAGCCCTTCGATCGCGGGAATGATTTTGGAGTCGTTGTTTTCATTAATTACCGCCGGAATATAGCCTTCGCCTGTCACATGGCTGACGATCGTCGCCGCACATTTGTCCGCCTGGCTGCCCGCCGTGTCCGCCAAAGCGGTTTTGCCGTTCTCTGCGAAAATACGCTCCATCGCCACGTATGCCGCCCAAATTTTTCCGGCCAAATAAATGTTGTTGCGGGCTTGGCCAAGCGAAACGTCCAGGCTGTCGTACGTCGTAATTTCCGCGCCGCCCATCGTCCGCGAGCTGTCGAGACCCATCAGGCCGTTGCGTGCTTCCGGCTCGGAAGCGTCGCGGTTCAGCATGCTGGCAAGGCTTCTTTCGAATATTTCCATATTCGCCGCAAGCCAGGCCTGATCTCCCGTTTTCTCGACGTACGTCGCCGCGCATAGCACCCAGTTGACGAGCTGCTCGTGCGTCATATGCGAGAAACAGCCGTCAATGCCGTACAGCTCGTAAGAGGAGTAGCCTGGACGGGACACGGTATTCGCCACGCCCATGTCATGGGTGAAGCTGATGCCGCCCGGGTACTCCGTGGAATCGCCCGGCTTCCGGACCGTATCCTCGTAGCTGAAGCGCTTCACGAACATGTCCAGCTCGTTTTTCACCGTCCACGGGTTCAGCTTCAGCTCGTAGAACAGCTGGTCGACCGTCAGATCGAACGTGTTCATCATCCGGTATTCGCCTTCGTTCACGACCCAGAACGGCTCGCCTTCGTAATCGAGCAGCTGGGTGTTGCCGTAATAGCTGCGGATCGAATGGTCCAGCATAAACTTCTGGTCCTCCGACAGCCCCTCCTTCCCGGTCAGCTTGCCCGCCTCTGCCGCCTCGGCGGTCAGCCGCCCGAAATGGTTCAGCGCATATTCGGCCACTGCTTCGATATTAGGGAAAAACCGCGCATAATAGTAAGCAGCGTCAATGCCCGCCGTCACGTAGCCGCCCCTGTAGAAGCAAACCGCAAACCGGAACGTCCGGCGCTCGCCCGGCTCCGTATCCATCAGAAGCGAGCCTACCGTGCCGAGTCCGAAGGTCCAGTTCTCCTTCAGCTCCGCGCCGAGTATATCCTCCATCGTAAAATGCTGCGCCGATACAACCGCCGGATCGTCCGATACGATCGCCAGCTGGCGGCCCTGCCCGATGCCCGGTTTTCCGCACGTATCGTCGATGCGCCGCATCGAGCTGTACGGATCCGTGCCCTGAAAGCCGAAAAAGGCGCGGCGTTTCTTGTCTGAACGCGTGTTGTCCACCGTGAGCTCTGCGAATACCGCCGGAATGAGCGCGTCCTTCAGCTCGACTTCGGAAGCCGTCGCCGGATCCGGTACCGGACGGACCTGCGTGTAGAGGCGGAACGTCAGGTCGCCGGACTGCCACGTATCGGTCGTCAGGCCGAATTCACGCTTCACCTCAGCTTGCTCCAGCGGATGCAGCAGCTTCGGCTTAATCTGGAAAGGATCCGGATTCTCGATATCGTAGCGCTTGCTCTCGTCATCTTCACGTACGTCGTGGAACGGGAGGGTGTCGTAGCCCGAGCCGTCTACCCGCTCCAGACCGATATAAATATTTTGCTTCGGAGGTCTGGCCATTTCGATATCAAAGCCGCCGGAAGCGCCGGGAAAGCCTAACGTAAAGCTGGAGAAAGCTCCGATCGGGGAATGGTGCGCGTTAAAAAAATCGTTACGTGCCATGTCTAGTTCAGCTCCTTCAGAAGATGTGCTCTACAGCCATCATACGTGCGCGGAGCCGGACGATACAGGTTCAAATCGGACCTAAATTTGTACAAATCGTTACCGGGAGGCGCGGGCACGGTATGCTATACTGGATACATCCTATTAAGCGAGGAAACGACGATGAAAAACCCTCTTCCCTTCGGACGCGAGAACAGCTTCGGGGAGCTGATGACGCCGGATTTGCAGTTCGCCTTTCAGATCGTAGCCGCGCATAAGCGCGCCGTGAACGGGCAATGGAGCTATCCCGAGCACCGTCATACGATGTTTGAGCTCAACATGGTGCTGGAAGGCGAGCAGGCGATGCGCGCGGACAATTCGGACTACCTTCAGCGCGAAGGCGACATCCTGTTCCTTCCGCCGGGCGTGGCGCACGCAAGCAACGGGTCGCCTGCCATGGAGCCGATGACCTATTTTTGCCTCCATTTCGATATCGACGATCTGAATCTGCGCAGAAGCCTGATGGGCATGCAGACGACGCTGCTCTCCGCACCTGACGGACCGGCTGCCGCTGACATCCGGAGCGCGCTCGACAACATGCTTGTTTCGCTTGCGTATGCGGAAACCGGACTGCTTCGCGACAAGCTCGCCTTCCTGAGCGATACGTTCCGGCTGCTGTCCGCCTTGACCAATTGGGCGATGGAAGGGAAAGCGGATATGCTGCAGGAATCGGATGCCTCCGAGAACGAAGTGGCGCTGGCCGCGGCCATGGAACGGGAGCTGCGCGCCGGAGCAGCCCGCATCCTTCCGGACGGGGAGAAAATTACGATCGAAAAAACGGCCGCCAAGCTCGGCTACAGTCCCGCTTACTGCAAACGGGTATTCCAGCGCGTATACGGCATGCCGCCGCGACAATACTTGACCGGCCTCATCCTCCGGCAGGCGAAGCTGCTGCTGATCGATACGGAGCTGTCCATCGAGGACATTGCCTATCGGCTCGGCTACCGCGACGTCTCGCATTTCAGCAAGCAGTTCAAGCGGTGGATGAACCTTTCTCCCGCAGCGTTCCGAAAGCTGACCCAATCGCGTTGAGCCGTTTTGAATAACGGACCAGCTATGCGAATATTTTCATATCATGGATCATACAGCCAGACAGGACGGTTATTTGGAGGGGAGCTACATGCGTGCGATAAAAACGATCGTGTTCGATGCGTATGGCACTTTGTTCGATGTCCATTCCGTCATCGCAGCGGCTGAGCGGCTATTCCCGGGTCAAGGAAGAAAAATAAGCGAAATCTGGAGGCAGAAGCAGCTGGAATATACCTGGCTCCGGTCGCTGATGGGGCGGTATAAAGATTTTTGGAAGGTCACGGACGATTCGCTGCTTTATACTCTCGAAACGTTAAACCTGCCGTCCGATGAGCAAGTCCGCAGCCTTCTTCTTCGTGAGTATCTGGTTTTAAACCCATTTCCCGACGTGCCAGCAGCCTTTAATCAACTAAAGGACTATAAGCTCGCCATCCTCTCAAACGGCACTCCCTATATGCTGCATTCGGTAGTCAGTCATACGGGATTAAGCCCTTATTTATCGGGCGTGATCAGCGTGGATCAGCTCAAAATTTACAAGCCTTTTCCGGGGGTATACCAGCTGGCCCTTACGAATTTGAACGTCAGAAAGGAAGAAGTGCTGTTTGTTTCGGCCAATTCCTTCGATGCCGCAGGCGGAAAAAGCTTCGGCTTTACCGTTTGCTGGGTTAACCGGCTTCATACGCACTTTGACGAACTGGATGTGACGCCCGACCTGGTCGTGAATAACCTGGAGCAATTAGCGAATCTGCTAGCCGGCAGCGGCGGACGATATTGAATCAGCGCTAAGTAAAAAGCATCCCGGCCCACAAGATGGTGAGCCGGGATGCTTTTTGGCGTTTATAGACTGGCAAGCGTTTCCTTTAGCCAATCGTAAGCCTTGCGGCCGCCGATCTCATGCTTCCCGGGGAACACGTCTGCTTCGACCCTGCCGCCTGCGCCTGCGGCTTCGTAGAACGCCTCGATCTGCGCAGACGCGCGGCGGAAGCCCTCGACCGGGAAAATCGGGTCGCGCTCGCCCGACTCCAGAAACAGCGGACGCGGTGCGATCAGGCTGATCAGCTCGGGAAGCTCGGCATGCTCCAGCAGGCCCGGCGTATAATTGTCGATGCAGTGGTTGACCGCGAATATGCTTTCCTTAAACGTATTCGTGAAGCCCGTCAGCACAACCGCCTTTATCCGCGCCTCCATAACCGCCGCAACGTAACCGATCAGTCCGCCGCCGGAGAAACCCATCGTCCCGATCCGGCTTCCGTCAACATCCGGACGGGAAGCCAAATAATTGAACGCCTTCAGCGCTTCCGTCACACGCAGACCCGTCAGCGTCTTGCCCAGCATCATCAGCTGCGTAGACAGCTTGTGACAGGAGCTTGGCGTTTCTTTTTTTGACGCCAGATCGGCCAGCAGCTTGCGCTCGCCGAAGCCGATGACGTCCGGCGCGATGACAGCCAATCCGCGCTTCACCAGCTGTACGGCGAAGTGCTGGTGAATGCCCGGCACGCCTTCATCCGGCGAGCCGTCCGGCAGCAGGCCGACGATCTCGCGGCTGCCGTAGCCGTGGCCGTGCAGCGCCAATACGCCGGGAAGCAGCCCCTCCGCATCCTTCGGCAGCAATACATAAGCTGCAAAAGTAAGCTCCGGTGTCGCCGAAAGCTCGACCCGCTCCCTTACATAGCCGTCACATTCCACGCGCTCCAGCAGCCTCGGCACGAAGCCGGGATTCGGCTCGAACGAGCCGATCGCCTCGCGCAGCGCCGCCTTCAGCTTCGGCCGGCGTTCGTTCGACAGATCTACCTTTGCCTGCCGCCGATGGCGGGCAATCGCCTCCTCGTATAGCTTTTCCAGCCATGCGTCGCCATTCCACATATTCAAACTTCCGCCCTTCTCACCCTAGATTTCGGATCGGCAGCGGCAATCGCTTGGGCACCATAGGCAGCGCCTGTCCTCCGTTTGAAGCCATTACCGCCGTCAGCTCCGACGTGCTGTGCACGTCCAGCTTCGTAATGGATACATTCGTTCTTGCCGGCCGGTCTCCTGCCAAATCCGCATAAAAATTTGCCACATAACTAGAAATTTGTATTTTCCGTTAAAAGGGTTGAATTTTTATTCCTTCGACTGTATATTTATACAATACATTGAATAAACGGGAGGCGTGTCATGATTCAATTGGAAAATACGGTTACGAAGGATTTGCTTGCGGAAGCGGAAAAATCGTTGTTATTCACGGCGCGGCGGCCGGAGCTCGTGATGGAACGCGGCGAAGGAATGTTCCTATGGGATACGGAGGGCAAACGTTACCTGGATTTTATAGGCGGCTGGGCCGTCAACAGTCTGGGACATTCTCCGGCCGCACTGCAGACCGCGCTTGCGCGGCAGGCGTCGACGCTTGTACATGCCAGCCCGGGCTTTCATAACAAGGCGATGATCGAGTTTGCCGGCCTGCTCACCGGGGTGAGCGGCATGGATAAGGTGTTTTTTGCAAGCAGCGGCGCGGAGGCGAACGAAAGCGCGATTAAGCTGGCAAGAAAGCACGGGGCGGTTAATCTGAACGGGGCTTATGAAATCATCACGCTCACGAACAGCTTTCACGGCCGCACGCTCGCCACGATGTCGGCGACCGGCAAGCCGCAGTGGAAGGAGCTGTTCGCGCCGAAGGTAGACGGATTTAATCATGTGCCGATCAACGATCTCGATGCGTGCTTCGCTGCCGTGACGAACGATACGTGCGCGATCATGCTTGAGCTTGTCCAGGGCGAAGGCGGCGTGAACGCCGTAAGCGAGTCTTATTTGTACGGCCTGCGCAAAATTTGCGATATGTACGGGATTCTGCTTATTTTCGATGAGATTCAGACGGGAATGGGGCGCACGGGCAGGATGTTCGCTTACGAGCATTACGGCATTAAGCCGGACGTGCTGACGCTCGGCAAAGGCATTGGGGCCGGCTTTCCGTTATCGGCTATGCTGACTTCGGAGAAATACGATTTATTCGAGCCGGGCGAGCAAGGCGGCACCTATTGCGGCGCTCCGCTGGCGATGGCTGCAGGCCATGCGGTGCTGCAGGAACTGCTGGAGCGGAATTTGGCGGCTAATGCGAAGGTTCAGGGCGAGTATATCCGGAAGGGCCTGCTTGAGCTATCCGGACAATACCCGATTACGGCCGTGCGCGGCAAAGGGCTGCTGCTTGCCTTTAACGTGCAGGGCGGCGCGGCCTCGGAGCTGGCAGCTGAATGCCTGCGGGAGGGACTTCTCGTCAATGCGCCGGGACCGTCCACGATCCGCCTCGTCCCGCCGCTGATCGTAGAGCAGCGGGACATCGACGAAATGCTGAGCATACTGGGCAAAGCATTCGGGAAGCTCAAGCTCGCTTGACCCCTGCCCTGCCGCCCTTTTTACTTAAATACGTCCCAAATATCCGGCGATTCTTGTCCAATGGCCCATGCGGACACTCCGGCAAGCGAATATTTTTTCACAAAACTCCAACGCGCCGCCATCGAGGTTTTATCCTCCACCCACATCCGATGGCGGCCGGCCGAGTCGGTATATTCGACGTAATGCTGACGGGCGGCCGAGTCCCAGACCATCGTTAATCCGCGCCCGGAAATCATAAGCCCGGTATCTTTCATGGAGACGTCTTTTGCCGCTGCTTTACCGCCCGCGGCAGGTACCGTCCACTCTCTCGTATAAAAAGGCACGCCCAGGATCACCTTATGGGCAGGGACATCCTTAAGCAATAAGCGCAAGCCTTCTTCCACCCACGGCAAGGACGAAACGGAGCCCGCTTCGCCGCGCCCTTCGTAATATTCGTCGTACCCCATCATAATCACATAGTCCGCTGCTTTGCCCAAACCGGCGCGGTCGTAGCTTCCGGACCAATTCGGATCCGAATTTTCCCGCGTGACATCGACGGATACGAGCTTGCCGCTGCCGGATAAAGCCGCTTTTAATTCTCGAATAAAAGCAACATAATGTCCCCGGTTTTCCATCTTTATATTTTCGAAATCGACGTTGATTCCGTCTATCCCGTTTGTCAGCAGTGATGCCTTTAGTTTTGCGACAACCTCGACACGATTGGCCCTGGAAGAGAGGATCCGGTCCGTAAGCTCGATATCAAAACCGTTGCCGAGCATCGCCCAAACCTTTTTGCCTTTGGAGTGAGCCCAGTCCACATAACGTTTGTCCGGTGTAAGTTCAACTTGCCCCTCCGCTTTTAATCTGTACCAGCGGGGCATGACGACATCGAGAGCCGCATGACCGCTCGCCTTTATATATTGATCGGTGCTTCCGAGGTAGTTCCAGCCGGCCACATAACGGTTAGCCTTGCGCACGGATACATACGATTTGCGGATCCAGCCTTTTTTGCCGCCAAGCAGCTGAACCTGATAATGATATTTTGCGACCGAAACGACCGGATATTCATCACCGCGTGTTAATGTTGCCATTTTTGCGGAGCTGGAAAGCGCCTTGACATGTACGGGAGCGGTAGAGCGCGTCACCTTCGCCACCGTTACGTAATCGGCGGTTTGCAGCGGCTTGCCGTTCAAATTTGCCGACCCTAAGGCCGCCGCCGTTCCAACGGTGCTCTGCCACGCAAAAACAACAAAAATCAGGATAGCGGCTACTCGCCAAAAAGCTCTTTTCAACTATCGATTCCTCCCGTAATTTTTAATAGATTACGAGAGTAAATTTTATAGATAGACGGACCGCCTAGATAGTGAATTTCAATGGGAATTCGTCCATTTCCTCCCCTGCTAGAACAAACCCGAATGTTGGAAAAGCCGCCCCGCATACGTTAGTTACGGCTCCTATGCGCCGAATACACCGGGAGGGCTGACATTTTGCTTAAAAAATCGGTTAAAAATAAAGAATTTACCGTCTATATCGTACCGGCCTGGAAATGGAAGGAGTTCCTCGCCTTCGAATTGATCGGCGGCACGGCTTTTTATTTGCTCTGCCGCAAAACGGCCAATTCCGAGCTGTTCGGCATCGCGGCAAACATCGCCGTTCCGCAAATGCTTAAATATATGGCGGCTTCTTATAGAGGAAATATAAACGGCTGAAGCTGCGCACGAACCATTAGCTGCATCTTTGCGCAGCTCGGTTCTGTGCCATCCTTTTGGCTGCAAAAAAAAACGTCCCGCGTCTCCCCGGCCCGGAGAAACGCAGAACGTTTTTGTCATTGCGAAATTTAGAAGCCGAAATATTCTTTCGCGTTATTGTACGAAATGTTTTGCACCATGCTGCCCAGCAGCTCCATATCGTTCGGAGCTTCGCCGTTCTCGACCCAGCCGCCGATCAAATCGCACAGCAGGCGGCGGAAATATTCATGCCGCGTATAGGAGAGGAAGCTGCGGGAATCGGTCAGCATGCCGACGAAGCGGCTGAGCAGTCCAAAGTTGGCGAGCGAGTTCATTTGGTCCAGCATGCCGTTTTTCGTATCGTTGAACCACCAAGCGGAGCCAAGCTGGATTTTGCCCGGAATGCCGCCGCCCTGGAAGCTGCCGATGATCGAAGCGAGCACTTCGTTGTCCTTGGCGTTCAGCGAGTAGACGATCGTCTTCGGAAGCGCATCTTCCGTGTCAAGAGCGTCAAGCAGCTTCACCAGCGGATTCGCGATCAGGCTGTCGTTAATGGAATCGTAACCCGTATCCGGTCCAAGCTTGGCGAACATCCGGCTGCTATTGCTGCGTGCAGCGTTAATGTGGAACTGCATCGCCCAGCCGCGCTCGGCGTAAAGCCGTCCCAGGAACAGGAGCGTATACGTTTTGTACTGCTGCTCTTCCCCGAGGGAAACCGATTCGCCGCGAAGCGCTTTTGCAAAAATCGCAGCCGCCTCTTCCTTCGTGGCCTCTGCATAAGGAACATAATCGAGAGCGTGGTCGGACACTTTGCAGCCGGTCTCGTCAAAAAACTTCACTCTTGCTTCCAATGCGGACAGAAGTTTGTCGTAGCTGTCGATCGTTCCATCCGTCACCGCTCCGAGCTTGCCGATCCACTCCAGGAAGGTCGGACGATTAATTTCAAGAGCCTTGTCCGGACGGAAGGATGGCAGCACCTG
The DNA here is from genome assembly GCF_020169515.1 of Paenibacillus vietnamensis. GTDB lineage: Bacteria > Bacillota > Bacilli > Paenibacillales > Paenibacillaceae > Pristimantibacillus > Pristimantibacillus vietnamensis. The sequence goes on from NZ_JAHMHW010000020.1 coordinate 82,129, forward strand.
CACGTCAAAGTCTTTAAGCTCCTTGATCGCGATGTGGTACTCAAGCGAATCGACCGGATCGTCAGTCGTACAGATGACCTTTACGCCCGACATGGTGATCAAATCGCGAGCCTTAAAGTTTCCGCCCGCCAGCTTCGCATTCACCTGCTCCCAGATCGAAGCCGCATTTTTCTCGTTGATCAGATCGTAAACCCCGAAGAAGCGCTGAAGCTCCAGATGGGACCATTGGTAAAGCGGGTTGCCGATCGTTTGCGGCACCGTCCGCGCCCATGCCTCGAAGCGCTCGTAATCGGTTACGCCTTCGCCGCCGGTTACGTACTTTTCCTCTACGCCGTTTGCGCGCATCGCACGCCATTTGTAATGGTCGCCATACAGCCATGCCTCAGTCAAATTGGAGAAGCTTGTGTTCTCGAAAATTTGCTGCGGGATCAAGTGGCAGTGATAGTCGATAATCGGCATTTCCTTTGCGTAATCATGGTACAAGCGTACTGCCGTTTCATTCGATAGCAGAAAATTATCGTCCATAAAAGGCTTCATCGAATATATCCCCCTATTTGTGGAATTTCACCAAATCTGCAATTTGCACCGCTTGTCCGGTTTGGATCGAACGGTTCGCCGCAATACCCGTCAGGATGGAGCGGGCGCCGTCTACATGATTCGCCGCACGGTTCCATTTATCCTCTACAGGGTTGCCGAACAGGTCGTTGAGCAGCACCGGATCGCCGCCGCCGTGTCCGCCTTTGCCTTCCTCGACTTCCACCGCGTAAGGAGCGCCGAACATCGGAAATACGGTAATGTTTTTGCCTTTCAACGCGCCTTCGAGGGCTTTGTCGCCGCCGGAGTTCACGTAAGACTGTTCCACAATGCTCATCTCGATGCGGCCTTTGGTGCCGTTGAAAGCAATACGGTAGCCTTCCCAAGGCAGGTACGCGTTTAACGAATAGGTCAGGATCGCGTTGTTCTGGTAGCGGACAAGCACGCCCATCGTATCCTCGATGTTGATTCCGTCGCCGAAGACGCTTTGGTCGCGGCGGTAGCCGTCCTCATGTTCGGCGTCCAGGTACATTTTCTTCAAATGAGCGTTTTTGTCCAAATGCAGCGCAAACGGATCGTTCTCCGCGTTCGGGTTGCCCGTCGCGCGCTCGTAAAACTTCGTTTCGCCGCGCAGCTCGGCATTCTCGCGCCCGTAGAACAGCAGATCGCCGAATGCGAATACCGACTCCGGCTGCGAGCCGATCCAGAAGTTGACAAGGTCGAAGTGATGCGTCGACTTGTGTACAAGCAGGCCGCCGCTGTTTTGCTTATTGCGGTGCCATCTGCGGAAATAGTCCGCGCCGTGCTGCGTATTCAGCAGCCATTCGAAGTGCACGGACGTCACCTTGCCGATCGTGCCGTTAGCAATCAGCTCTCTTGCTTTCGTGTGGTGCGGCGCATAGCGGTAGTTGAACGTTACCCGCACATTGCGGCCTGTGCGCTCTACGGCGTCAAGAATTTCCTGGCATTTTTTCTCATCCACGGTCATCGGCTTCTCGGTTACAACGTCGCAGCCAAGCTCCATGGCACGGATGATGTACGTATGGTGCGTCCGGTCCATGCTCGTTACGATAACGGCATCCGGCTTCTCCTGCTCGATCATGAGATCGAACTCATTCGATTTGTACGTGCGGACAGCTTCATAATTATATTTGTTCACCAATATTTCGTTGGCGTAGTTCATACGGGTCTCGTTAATATCGCAAAAAGCAAGCAGCTCGGACGTTTCTCTGAAATCGGTTGCAAGCGCCCCGTAAAAAAATTCGGCCCTACCGCCGCTGCCAACCAGTACATAACGTTTCTTTGTCATAACCACTATTCCTCCTTGAGGTTTCTTGGTTTCATTTTAACGCATAAGAATGATATAATTCTCGTCAAATGATGCTTAGTTTCCCCTAAACCCCGCATATTTTGCGTTTGATCCGAAAGGAGCGGCAAACCCATGTCCATGCAGTCCGAATCCTGCAGCTACGGCAGCACTGCCGAGCTGTTTGTCGAATATATGAAGCGTACGGAGCCTTACACGATGGGAGAAGACCATTACCACGATTACTATGAAATCTATTACCTGCTGTCAGGCCAAAGGGTTTATTTTATCCGCGACCGCTCCTATTCCGTCGAGCAGGGGGATCTTGTGTTCATCGACAAGCATGAGCTGCACAAAACGATTCAGGCCGGAGACGCCGCGCATGAGCGGATCATTTTGCATTTTCCCGACTCGTTTGTCCGTTCGCTGTCCGCCGATGCCGCCGATTTTCTGCTTTCCCCGTTCCGGCACCAAAGCCGGGTCATCCGCCTGCCCCGCCAGGAGCAGCTCGCAGTGGAGCAGGCCGTAAGGCGGCTGCTCGGGGAAATCGGCAAGCAGCCGGCCGGGTACGAGCTTGCCGTCAGGCATCAGGCCGGCGAGATTTTGCTGACGACGGCAAGATTTTTGCAGCAGCACGAGCCGGTGCCGCTTCACCATTCCACTCCGATGCATGCGAAGGTATCGGAAATTATTCGTTACATTAACGCCAATTTCGCCGAGCCTCTTCGGCTTCAGGCCATTTCCGAGCAGTTTTTTGTCAGCCCCTACTATTTAAGCCATATGTTTAAAAAAACGACCGGCTTCACCTATTCCGACTATATCACTTTGACTCGCGTCAAGGAAGCGCAGCGGCTGCTGCGCGAGACCGGGCTCAGCATTTCGGATATTGCGGCGGCGGCCGGCTTTGACAACTTCTCGCATTTCGGCAAAACGTTCAAAAAGATCACCCATTTATCTCCCCGCGATTATCGCAAGCAGCAAACAGGAATCTAATAATATGTCGCAATTCTGTAGGTGTACAGTCATAAAGTTACACTAAAAATCAGCGATTAAATATGTTAGATTGTAGTTGTTGTCATAAATCCATACAAATGAATCGGCGGCGCTCCCCTATGGCGGCAGGCCGTACCGATAAACCTGCGAGGAGAGATGGACCGATGATTCGCATTGGAAAAATCAGCTATTGGCATGTGCATGCATGGGATTATACGAAACAGGCGCTGGAGCACCCGGATACCGAAATTGCGGCAGTGTGGGACGAAAACGCCGAACGCGGGCAAGCGGCCGCGGCTAAGCTGGGCGTTCCTTTCTATGCCGATTTGGAGGATATGCTCCATAATGGCGGGATCGATGCCGTCATCGTCGATGCGCCGACCACGAAGCACCAGGAGGTTATGGTTGCCGCCGCAAGAGCAGGCAAGCATATTTTCACGGAGAAGGTCGTAGCGGCTACTTTGAAGGAGCTTAACGTCATTCTGGATGAAATTGCGGCAAATCAAGTCAAATTAACCGTATCCCTGCCGCGTTTAAACGACGGATATACGCTTGCGATCCGCGATATTTTGGATCAAGGGCTGCTTGGCCGGATTACGCTTGTCCGCGCCCGTCTTTCACATAACGGTGCGACTGCGGGCTGGCTGCCCGAGCACTTCTACAGCCTTGAGGAATGCGGCGGCGGCGCTCTTATCGATCTCGGCTGCCATCCGATGTATTTGACGCGGCTGTTCCTGAACGAGATGCCGGCTTCGGTATCCGCCCAGTTCGGTTATGTAACCGGCAAGCAGGTTGAGGATAACGCGGTTGCGACGCTGTCCACCGGCTCCGGCGCAATCGGCATCGTGGAAGCCGGCTTCGTCAACAACCATTCCCCGTTCACGCTTGAGGTGCACGGTACGGAAGGCACGCTGCTTTACGGCACTCCGGACAGCAAGCTGCTGCTCCGCACATCTGGCGGCGACGGCACGGCGGCCGAGCAATTTACTGAGCAAGAAATTCCGCCGGCAAGGGAAAGTGCTTTCCATCAATGGGTAAGGCATATCCAGGAAGACACGACGGCCGACGAGAACATCAGCCTCGCGATTGATCTGACGAAGCTGATGGAGGCGTCGAACCGCTCCAATAGCGAGCGCCGCGCCGTACGGATCGACGAATTAAGCGAATAGCCATGACGGAATAACCGCGCATTCGGCCCGAAGGAGGAGGATTGTTTATGCTGAGCTTTCCATACGAAAGGATGCGAGAGCGCCAGGATGCGCTGGAGCGCCTGGATCTTAAGATCAGCTGGGGACCGTACGACATTCATGTCCTGCGCTTCCATCTGACGCAGTTTCCTCCCGGCCGGGCCGTCGGGTTCCACAAGCATGCGGAATATGAATTTCATTTCATCCCGCAGGGCAAAGGCAAGGTCATTCTCATCGATCAAGAATATGCGCTGAAGCCCGGCATGTTTTATTTGACCGGACCCGAAATCATGCATTATCAGGAAGCCGATGCGCTCGAAGCGATGGATGAGCTTTGCCTCCACGTCGATATTATCGAGCGCCCGGCACATGAGGGGAACGGCTCGGAGGACGACTGGGAAGCGGCCGAGGCCCGCGATTGCATCGAGAAGCTGAAGACGCTTCCGCTGTTTCCCGCTGCGGATCTTCATCAGGCGATGCCCCGGTTTCTGGAGGCGTACCAGGCCTGCATCGACAATTACGCAGGAAGCTACACGACCATCAAGCAGACGGTCATTCAAATTCTGCTGCGCGCCGTCCGGGCTTTCGATTCGGCACAGGAGCAGAAGCAGTTCCCGACCAGGGATATGAAGGCTTACCGCTACCGGCTTGCGATGGAATATATGCACGCGAATTACGCCGGCTCGGTCACCCTGGAGGACGTGGCGGATAAGCTGAACCTGAGCTCGCGGCAAATCCAGCGTCTGTTCAAGGAGCTGCATGACGGCCATACGTTCAGCCGCGTGCTCGAGGATATCCGGCTGGACGCCGTCTGCCGCGAGCTGGAGAGCAGCGACAGCTCCATCGAGTCGATTGCAAGGCTTGCGGGCTTCGCCGGCGGCAACTACCTGCATGCCGTGTTCCGCAAAAAATTCGGCGTCACGCCGTCCGAATACAGAAAGCAAAAGCACCAAACGGTTCATTCATAACCGTGAAGCTTATTTTTCAAACCAATACCCGGGAGGCTATCCTTATGTCCAACATTTACAAGCTTGCAATCATCGGCTGCGGCGGCATCGCGAACGGCAAACATCTGCCCAGCCTGAAAAAACTCGATAACGTGGAAATCGTAGCGTTCTGCGATATCGTGGAGGAGCGCGCCGTTGAAGCGGCGGCCCTGTACGGTACGGAAGACGCCGTTGTATACACCGACTACAAGGAGCTGCTCGAGGATTCCACTATCGATATCGTTCATGTCTGTACGCCTAACGATTCCCATGCCGAAATTGCGATCGACGCGCTTGAAGCCGGCAAACATGTAATGTGCGAGAAGCCTATGGCCAAAACGGCAAGCGACGCAAAACGTATGGTAGAGGCTGCGCGCCGCACCGGCAAGAAGCTGACGATCGGTTATAACAACCGTTTCCGCGCGGATAGCCAGCATCTGAAGAAGGTATGTGAAGCAGGCGAGCTGGGCGACATCTATTTTGCGAAAGCGCATGCGATCCGCCGCCGTGCCGTACCGACTTGGGGCGTATTCCTGGACGAAGAGAAGCAAGGCGGAGGCCCGCTGATCGATATCGGCACGCACGCGCTGGATTTGACGCTTTGGATGCTGGACAATTACAAGCCGAAGGTTGTGCTGGGCACCTCCTACCATAAGCTGTCGCAGCGCGAGAACGCGGCAAACGCTTGGGGACCTTGGGATCCGGCCAAATTCACGGTCGAGGATTCCGCATTCGGCATGATCGTCATGGAGAACGGCGCGACCATCATGCTGGAATCGAGTTGGGCGCTGAACACGCTTGAAGTGGACGAAGCGAAATGTACCCTATCCGGCACCGAAGGCGGCGCGGACATGAAGGAAGGGCTGCGCATTAACGGCGAGCAGCACAGCCGCTTATTTACGAAGCATGTGGATTTAAAGGCTGGCGGAGTCGCCTTCTACGACGGCAAGAGCGAGCGGGATTCCGACCTTGAAATGAGATTGTGGATCAAAGCGATCGACGAGGATACGGAACCGGTCGTCACGCCGGAGCAGGCTTATGTCGTCTCGCAAATTTTGGAAGCGATCTATGAATCGGCCAGAACGGGCGAAGCGGTTTACTTGTAAAACATTTTTGTTAAAAAAGGACTGCCCGTCAAGTATTTTTTTCACTTAACGAGCAGCTCGCTTGACGAAAATTGGAAGTGGTGTGGCGGTGCCAAGGGACTATCTATCCCTCTGAACCGCCATTTTTTCTTTTGGTCTGGTAAGACAACGGACATAAACGCCTCTTGGAATGACTAAGCAGCAAGTGTCCGCGTCTAACGGACAGAAGAGTCTCTTGGAGCTGAATAACGGTTTGCTTTCTTTACGAGCGTAGCTTTAAAGCGCCCAGACGACCGCTAGAATGTAGAAATCGCACAATATGGGGTCTAGGTGTCTTTTTTGTCCTTTACAAAGGACGGCCGGATCCATGAAAAAGGACTATCTCAAAGGTCATAAAGTGACCTATGAGACAGTCCTTTTTTTGGCAAACTAGAAACCCAAAAAATGAATCGAGACAACAGCGACGGAAGCGTGAAGCAAAATGTTCATCCAAGCCTTCCGGGATACCTTAAAATCTTGGACCAGCATGACAACCGACCATATGAAAATAATTAAAAAAGCGATTTGCACCAAAATATCAGGCATACTATGAACCTCCCAACAAGTTTCATAGTTTAATATATTAAAAATTTTAGTGAAGCGTGCTTCTTATTTCGGATTTGTGACATCCTCTCCTCATTGAAATAAGGAGCTTCCTAGTGGAAGTACGGGGGCGACTCACTTGGACAGAGGTTCTCCCTTGATAGACTGAGA
>NZ_JAHMHW010000021.1 GCF_020169515.1 Paenibacillus vietnamensis
TAGAGCACCTGACTTTTAATCAGGGTGTCGTAGGTTCGAGTCCTACATGGCTCACCATTTTTTCAAACAGTCAATTCAACCGGCGGCCTTCGGGTCTCCGGTTTTTTGTTGTCTATAAAAACAAGCCGTTTCCTGCACGTTTGCTGCAAGGAACGGCTTGTTTATTTGTAACGGGTCTATTTGGGGCTGCGGATAGACAATTCGTAAATAAGCTCGCCCACGGTATCGCTAAGGCGTTCTTGAAGCTCTTCATTTAGTTCGAAGATGGGATCCTGGTTAGGCTCTTGGGTTCGGTTTATTTGCGAATCGACGGCATACACGCTGCTTACGTAATGCTTGGCGCCCATGGAAGCCAGCACAGGCTTGAGGGAGTAATCGATCGAAAGGAGGTGTGCGATCGTGCCTCCGATGAACAGCGGCGCAATGATTTTACCGTTTAATCCTTTCTGAGGAAGCAGATCGATATAAGCTTTTAATACACCGGTGAATGAAGCTTTGTAGACAGGGCTTGCAATGATGACGGCATCCGCTTGCTCGACTAATGCGTTGGCCTCCAAAATGGCAGGGCTGCCGAACTTGGCATGGACGAGATCCTCGGCTGGAAGCGAAACAACGGTAACCACGCTCGTTTCGTATTGCTGCTCGGCAAGCTTCTGCCGGACGTACCCGATCATTCCGTTAAGACGGGACGACAGGTTTGGGCTTCCGGAAATAATAACGATTTTTGGCATGTTGTGCACTCCTCTAATTTTACATTTATATACTGCCCATGATCCGGTCGACGGTTATGATTTGTTTCTTGTATTTTATCGAGATATGGGAACAATGTATACATACAGCTGCCAAAAAAGGAGAATCAGCCATGACATACATGCTAGCGGCGCTTACCAGCTTTGTGATCGTATTTGCAGCCGTGCCGCCGCTTCGGAGAACAGCCCTTCGGCTGGGCTTTGTTGACCGGCCGACGTCCAGGAAAATACATAACAAGCCGATTCCTCTTATGGGAGGGGCCGCTATTTTTGCCGGTTGCATAGTGACAATGATGATATTCATCGGTATCACGCCGCTGACCATGTCGATCATGACGGGAGGTTTGCTTCTTGTCGGAATTGGTCTGCTTGATGACGCAGCAAAGTCGAAGGGGAAGGAGTTCCCCATCTGGCCAAGAGTAGTCATTTACTTGGGCGTTTCGGCGATACCTGCTTTTTTGCAAATTAAAATTGCCGGAATCGCGAATCCGTTAGACGGCGCATTTGTTACGTTTCCCGTCTGGTTCTCGTGGCTTACGACTATGCTTTGGGTATTCGCCTTAATTAACATGATCAATTTCATCGATGGCGTTGACGGTCTCGCTTCCGGAGTCAGCGCGTTATCGGCTGTTACGATGCTGGTCATCTCGTTTTTGAAGGATCAGCCGGATACGGCACTGCTTGCGGTAATTGTCGCAGGAGTATCCTTAGGATTTTTGCTGTACAATTTCTATCCGGCAAAAATATTTATGGGGGACGCAGGCGCTACCTTTTTGGGATATACGCTGGCTGTCATTGCCGTTGACGGCACGTTCAAAAAAGCAACGTCGATTACATTGCTCGTACCGCTATTGGCGCTTGGGCTGCCGATTCTGGACACGGCGATCGTTATGCTGAGACGGCTGTTAAGCGGCAAAGGGCTGCATCGGGCGGACAAACTGCATACGCATCATATTTTGATGAAATGGGGGCTTAGTCAGGTTCAAACGGTATCGTTTATGTACCTCATCGCGGCGCTGTTTGCTCTTCTCTCCATCATCCTTTTGCTGGCGATAGGCTGAATTAGACAAGCGCTTGTGGTACAATGGCGAAAAAAAGCGTTTTTTCATCATGGCGAGTGATAGCCTTCCTCGGGCGCTTGTGGAGATAGGAGATAAAAAAATGAGCAAGACAGACTGGTTAAAGCCGCTGCAGCACATTTTGAAATGTCCGGTGCATGTCGTTTCGAAATCGAGAATGGAATGGAATGAGCTCCTTAAAGAAGCCGATTCAGTTTGGCTTGGTGACGCGAGGGATGGAATGCCGGAGGGCCAGCGCGTCGAAAAAGAGGGAAAGATCTGGTTTGCGGCAAGCTGCAACGATTCATCGGTTGAACTGATTGAAATTGAAAATGCCGCCTTGCAGGCCTCCGAAAAGGATCTGATCAGCTGGACTCTTCAAATCGGAAAAGGCAGGCTCGTGCCGGAGAGCACGTCTTCCCTGTCGGAGACGGAGAAAAACGCTCTGAAGCTGAGCGAATGGATCCAGAAGCAGCTGGAATCGGACGAGCCCGCTTATTCGCTTCCGGATCACTTGACCTCGGGAAGCCGCTTATATAACGAGATGATTCCGTTTCTGCTCGTAACCGAGCAGGTAAATACGAAGCAGACTGCTTTCACGGAGCTGGAGAAGCTGCTCAGGTCTTTCATGTCGGAGGATGTCGTACTCATTCCGCTCAAAAGCCAGGAATGGCTCATATGGGGTTCGGCAGCACTGCTGAAGGACGAAGACTCCGAAGCGCTGGAAGAGCAGGAGGAAGAATCGATCGAGGACAGCCTTGCCTCCATATGCCTGGGACTTCATGAAATGCTTGCAAGCGAATGGATCGGCGAATGCCATTTGGCGGTTGCGCACCCGGCCGTACCGGCCAAAGCGCTTGTGGAGACGACCATCTTGCTGCGCGAAACGGTGAATTTGGGACGGAAGTTTCATATCGGGACGAACATCCATTTACCATGGATGCTGCAGCTGGAGCGGCTGCTTAACGCCATTCCGGAAGCGCAGCGAGCCAAATATTTGGAGCAATCAATGAAACGGGCCGACTTGTTCGTCGAGTCGGAAATGCTGAGCACGATTGAAACTTTTTTTGCCTTGGATTGTAACGTAAGCGAAACGGCCAAGAAATTATATATTCATCGGAACACCTTGTTATATCGTCTAGATAAGCTGAAACAGGAGACCGGACTGGATGTTCGACAATTCCGCGACGCGGTTTTGGCGAAAATTATATTGCTATTGTATAAAGTTACGAAAAGAAATTAGTTTTTTTGTATAGTATGTGCATAGTCACAATTCTCTCTCTGGGATAAGATATAGGCATATCGAAATTTCTTTCTTAGGGGGAAAATTATCATGGCAGGCGTACGTTTAGAAGGCATTTACAAAAGATACCCAGGTTCTGACAAAGCATCGGTTACTGACGTTAACCTAGATATTAAGGACAAAGAGTTTCTCGTACTGGTCGGACCATCCGGTTGCGGTAAATCGACAACTCTTCGTATGATTGCAGGTCTTGAAGAAATTTCCGAAGGCAAGCTGTTTATCGGCGACCGTCTTGTAAACGACGTAGCCCCTAAAGACCGCGACATCGCGATGGTATTCCAATCCTACGCGTTGTACCCGCACATGAACGTATACCAAAATATGGCTTTCGGCCTTAAACTTCGTAAATTCAAAAAAGCAGACATCGACAAACGCGTTCGTGAAGCTGCTAAAATTCTTGATATCGAGCATTTGCTCGACCGTAAACCAAAAGCTCTTTCCGGCGGTCAACGTCAACGTGTCGCATTGGGACGCGCAATCGTACGTGAGCCGCAAGTTTTCTTGATGGATGAGCCGCTCTCCAACTTGGACGCTAAACTTCGTGGTCAAATGCGTGCGGAAATCAGCAAGCTGACTAAACGTCTTGAAACGACTACTATCTACGTAACGCATGACCAAATCGAAGCAATGACGATGGGCGACCGTATCGTAGTTATGAAAGACGGTTTTATTCAACAAACGGCTTCTCCGGAAGAGCTTTACAACCACCCGGTGAACATTTTCGTAGCAGGCTTCATCGGCGCTCCTTCGATGAACTTCATCAACGGTTCCCTTGTAGAGCAAGGCGGAGCGCTTCGCTTCAAATCAAGCGGCGTAGACGTTGTAGTTCCTGAAGGCAAAGCGGCAACGCTTCGTTCGAAAGGCTACATTGGCAAAGAAGTGATCATGGGCGTTCGTCCTGAGGATCTTCACGAAGAGCCGGTATTCCTGGAAGCTTCCCCGCAAACGATCGTTAACGCCAACGTTGAGGTTGCTGAGAACCTTGGTCACGAAATGTACCTGTACCTGAACGGTATCGGCAACGATACGGTAATCGCACGTGTAGACGGACGTTCCGGCGTACGCGACGGCGTAACTGTTAAGCTTGCGATCGACATGAACAAAATTCATTTGTTTGACAAAGAATCCGAATTGAACATCTTCGAAAACTAAGATGTCGATAAAGGGCCTCCGGCTTAGCCGGAGGTTCTTTTTTATGCATTGGCAGAAAACTGAATGATGCGCTAGGGCTTCTCAATGAGGAATGAATGACTAAGCATACATACTTTTATGACTTCGGCTTTGCCGTGCAAACGCGAGTCTGTTATGATGAAGACAATGGAAGCAGACTTACATACATAAAAGAGCAGCTGCTATATGAGGGAGGCCTACGATGCCGAAGAAAGTGAAAGTGTCCGAGCTCATCCGGCAATTTCAGCTAGAGATTATTGCGGGTGAAGACGGACTGAAGCGTGCGATTACCGTAGACGATTTATACCGGCCCGGGCTTGAGATGGCTGGTTATTTCCACTATCATCCGAGCGAGCGGATTCAGCTGCTCGGCCGGACCGAGATTTCGTTCCTGGACATGCTGGACAGCGAGGAACGGAAGGATCGCATGTCGCGGCTTTGCAACGAAGATACGCCGTGCATTATTTTGACGAGAGGGCTGGAGGCGCCGCAGGAGCTGATCGACCAGTCCAATGCGACGAATATACCGGTGCTGCGGAGCCAGACGGCTACGACGATTTTATCGAGCAGAATTACCGATTTCCTGGAGCAAAAGCTGGCGCCGACGGCAACAATCCACGGCGTTTTGGTCGACGTATATGGCGTCGGAATGCTAATTACCGGAGGCAGCGGCATCGGTAAAAGCGAAACCGCTCTCGAGCTGGTTAAGCGCGGCCACCGGCTGGTTGCCGACGATGCGGTTGAAATCCGCCAGACGTCGGACGGACAGCTGCACGGCAGCGCACCCGAGCTGATCCGGCACCTGCTTGAGATTCGCGGACTTGGCATCATCAACGTCATGACCTTGTTCGGCGCGGGCGCTGTGCGGACTCAGAAGCGGATCGGGCTTGTCATTAAGCTGGAAAATTGGCAGCAGGACAAGCAGTATGACCGTCTAGGGCTTGACGAGGAGACGACGCGCATTATCGATACGGATATTCCGCTTGTTACGGTGCCTGTTCGTCCCGGACGAAACCTTGCAGTTATTATAGAAGTGGGAGCGATGAACTTCCGCCTGAAACGGATGGGCTACAACGCGGCGCTTCAATTTACGAACAAGCTGACAGAAACAATTGCTGACGATATGGATGATTACGATTGATCGAAAAGGGGATATAGAACATGACGACATTAGCGTTAAATCCCATTGCCTTCAAGCTCGGATCCATTGAGGTACATTGGTATGGGATTATTCTGGGAACCGCTGCTTTGGTCGGCTTGCTGCTGGCGGTGCAGGAAGGGAAGCGGTTCGGGATCAAGCCGGATTTTTTCATGGACCTGCTTCTGCTAGGCGTTCCTTCCGCCGTTATCGGAGCGCGAATTTATTATGTGGCGTTCAAATGGGAAGATTATAAAGGCAACCTGCTGGATGTATTCAAAATTTGGGAAGGCGGCATCGCCATCTACGGTGCGCTAATCGGTGCCTTCATATGCGGCTTTTTCTATTTCCGCTACAAGGGTTATAATTTCTGGCGGATCGCCGATATTTGCGCGCCGTCGTTACTTGCCGGTCAAATGATCGGACGCTGGGGCAACTTTATGAACCAGGAAGCTTACGGCGGTCCGGTAAGCGAAGATTTTTTGCGGAACACGCTGCATATCCCCGCTTTTATCGTTGACAACATGTTTATTGCGGATGCCGCGTTCCCTGAGGGCGCATTCCGTCATCCGGCGTTTCTGTACGAATCGCTGTGGAGTCTGGTGGGCATCGGAGTATTGTTCGCGCTTCGCCGCCAACGGTTTTTGCGCGCGGGCGAGCTGGTAGCCTCTTATTTCATCTGGTATTCAATCGGCCGCTTCTTTATTGAAGCTTTGCGCATCGACAGTTTGGCCTTTATCGGCCCGGGCTGGCTGGCATCGCTAGTCAATGCATTATGGACGCCGATGGGAACCGTATTCGAGCAAGGGTATTTGGATCCGTCATACGGCAACGTTCGGATCTCGCAGGTATTGGCACTCGTATTGATTCTGGCGGCTATTGTTTTCATCGTCATCCGGCGCACGACGGGGCTTGCTTCGGCGTATTACCGCGATCCGGTCGTCTCCAGCAAGCCGGAGAAAAACGACGGAGCGGGCGGAGCCATGAAGGAAATCGAGGAAGCGGCTGAGGATTTGGACGAGGATGTAAGCAGCCGCGCGAAAGAGTAATGCAGGAGGGAATACAATGACGAGCAATGTTAAAACGATGCTGTTCGACCTGGACGGCACCATACTCGACACTAATGAGCTAATTATTCGCTCGTTCATCGAATCGCTGAAGGGATTTGTGCCCGAGGACTTCGGAAGAGAGCACATCATACCAAGCATGGGCAACACGCTCGTAGATCAGATGAAGCTGTTCTCCGGGCTGGAGGATGTCACTTCTCTCGTTGCGGCTTACCGGGAAGTAAATCTCAGGCTGCACGACGAGTATGTCAAATCTTTTGATTACGTCAACGAAGTGATCGCAAAGCTGCATGCGCATGGCATTCAAATCGGCGTCGTTACGACCAAGATGCGCCTGACGACGGAGCGCGGGCTGAAGTTTGTCGGTTTGTACGATTACATCGATGCGATTGTTACGATTGATGATGTTGTTAATCCGAAGCCGCATGCCGAGCCTGTCAGCAAAGCTATCGCTATGCTGGGCGCGGATCCGGGATCGACCATTATGGTGGGCGACAGCGTCGTCGATATCCAGTCCGCCGTAAACGCGGGAGCCATTTCGGTGGGCGTAGCCTGGTCGCTGAAAGGCGAACAGCTGCTGAAGTCTGCGGGAGCGCATCATATCATTTACGATATGCGCGATTTGTATGCTTTTATCGGATTGGAGCGGGAGTCGTTTGCGTAAGGTTGAACGGTATCCGGTGACGGGACCGAACGCCCTTTGGCAGGTTTATTCGACCGTAAGCCGGGTGAAATCGGTACGGAATTTTATTTTCATCCAGCTGGCGCGGTATTGCCCGGTACTACCGCTCAAAAATTGGATATACCGCCGGATTCTCGGCATGAAGGTAGGGAAGCATACGGCTTTCGCGCTGATGGTGATGGTCGATGTGTTTTTCCCCGAGCGGATATCGGTTGGCCATAATTCGATCATCGGATATAACACGACGATTTTGACGCATGAGTATTTAATTGAGGAGTACAGGCTCGGGGATGTCAAAATCGGGTCGCATGTCATGATCGGGGCGAATACGACGATTTTGCCCGGCGTGACGATCGGCGATCATGCGGTCGTGGCTGCAGGCTCGCTCGTCCATAAGGACGTGCCGGCCTACGCGTTTGTGGGAGGCAATCCGATGCGGGAAATCCGGCGCGGCGATGCCGTTGTATCGCCCGATCTGGACGAGCAGACACGCAATATCATTAATTAAATAATGGGAAAAGTCTCATTCGATGGCCGATTAAGGCTATTGGAATGGGGCTTTCTTTTTTGCCCTGGGCACGGCCGTTCTCTTGACTAAAACTCGAATTTCGTGATATTATTACGACTAATTCTTTAATTTGTTAGTATGGTAACATGGTAGCACTTTAATATACTAAAGTAACCGAAGGTGATAACGGATGTCTAAACCGAAAGTATTTGAGAAGCCGATAGGCGTTAAAGATTATTTGCCGGGTGCAGTAGCGAAGCTGCGCCATATCGAACGTCAGGTGCTCGCTTGCATGCAAGGCTGGGGCTACGAGCAGATCATGACGCCGACGATGGAATTTTACGATACGGTAGGCGTAGCGAGCGCAACGTCCGACCAGAAGCTGTTTAAGCTGCTTAACAACCGTGGCACGACGCTCGTGCTTCGTTCCGATATGACCGCCCCGATTGCACGCGTAGTATCCTCTTTGTTGAAGCAGTCGGATTTTCCGCAGCGCTTGTCTTATCATTCCAATGTGTTCCGGGCGATTGAGGAGGAAGCGGGCCGCGAGGCGGAATTTTTCCAGACGGGCGTTGAGCTGGTAGGCGATTCGTCGGCCGAGGCGGATGCGGAGGTTGTGGCGCTTGCGATCGCCTCGCTTAAGGCGGCAGGCGTGGAACGCTTCAAAATTGCGATCGGGCACGTAGGCTTCCTGAACGGCTTGCTGGAAGAGACGCTTCCGGGACGTACAGACGCACAAGAGCAGCTGAAAAGCTGCCTGCTCGGCCGCGATTATGTCGGCTTCCGCCAGCAGTTGCGCGAGCTTGCGCTTGAGGAGCCGGTACAGCGCGAGCTGGAGGGGATTTTACGTTTGCGCGGCGGACAGGAAATTTGCGATCAGGCGCTGCAGCTGAGCGCCGATGCGACGGCTCAGGCGTCTATCCGCCATCTGTGCGAAATTTGGGATGTACTGAAGGCTTACGGAGTAAGCGAGTATGTGCTGATCGATCTGACGATGATCGGGGATTTTTCCTATTATACGGGGATGACTTTTGAAGGATATGCGGCGGATCTCGGCTTCCCTGTCGTGAGCGGCGGGCGGTACGATAATCTGCTTGCGCAGTTCGGCCGGCCGGCGCCTGCGACGGGTTTTGCGCTGAAGACGACCCGCGTATTGGAGCTGCTCGGCGATGCGGAGGAGACGGCAGCGGAGCGTACGCTCGTGCTGTACGATGCCTCTGGCCGGTCGGCGGCGCTTGCGAAGGCGCAGCAGCTGCGGGCTGAGGGCGTCAGCGTCGTGACGGAGCGGGTAGCGGATTGGAGTGCGGCGGTTGCCGCTGCAGGAGAAAGGTCACCGTTCACGCATAAAGGCGTGAGCTACACGACATTGCTAACGTATACGGAAGGAGGCGGCGTTCGATGAGCGGAGCGAACAGGGATATTTTGAAGGTAGCCATGCCGAAGGGCCGCATTTATAAACAGGCGTCGAAGCTGTTCCGCGAAGCGGGACTGCCGATTCCGAGCGATTTTGACGATACGCGCAAGCTCATCATCGAGCTTCCCGAGGCCGGGATGGAGTTTATCATGGCAAAGCCGGTCGACGTTCCTACTTATGTGGAATACGGGGTGGCGGATATCGGAATCGTCGGCAAGGACGTGCTGATGGAGGAAAATAAGGACGTCTACGAGCTTCTCGATCTTGGCATCGCGAAATGCCGGATGTCCGTTATCGGGCTGCCGGATTGGAAGCCGGTCATTAACCCGCGCGTCGCTACGAAGTATCCGAATGTGGCGTCGGCGTATTTCCGCGAGCAAGGCCAGCAGGTTGAGGTCATTAAGCTGAACGGCTCGATCGAGCTTGCGCCGATGATCGGCCTGGCCGACCGGATCGTCGATATGGTGGAAACGGGTCAAACGCTGCGGGAAAACGGATTGGTGGAGATGGAGTCCATCTTCGGCATTACGAGCCGCCTAATTGCGAACCGGGTCAGCTACCGGATGAAGAACGAGGCGATACAAGGGCTGTGCGACCGGCTCCAGGAGACTTTAGCTGTACGGGTGTAGGTTATAGATACGAAAGGAGAGGGTTACATGCGCATTATGCAGGCGGAGCAGTTTGGTTTGAAGCGCGAGGTGGAATACGGGACACCGGAGCAAAATGAAGCGGCCTTGAGGATCGTCGCAGACGTAAAGGCCGAAGGGGATGCGGCACTGCTGAGGTATACCGAGCAGCATGACCGGGTGAAGCTGGATGCGGCGTCGCTGCGCGTGACGGAGCAGGAAATTCAGGCGGCGTACGGACAGGTCGACGCCGCGTTTCTCGAGGCGATCCGCGAGGCGGCCTCGAACGTGAGGGTTTTCCACGAGAAGCAGATGCGGAACTCGTGGATGGACCTGCAGCCGGACGGGACGATGCTCGGGCAAATTATGCGACCGCTGAAGCGGGTCGGCGTATATGTGCCCGGGGGCAAGGCGGCTTATCCGTCGTCCGTGCTGATGAACGTAATTCCGGCACAGGTGGCAGGCGTGCCGGAGATCGTGATGGTTACGCCGCCCGCTACCGGCGGCAAGGAGGGCATCGACCCGTATATTCTCGTAGCCGCCGCCGAGGCGGGCGTCAAGGAGATGTACCGGGTCGGAGGGGCTCAAGCGATTGCCGCGCTGGCGTACGGCACCGCTACAATTGCTCCGGTCGACAAAATTTGCGGACCGGGCAACATTTATGTGGCGCTGGCGAAGCGCGCCGTGTTCGGCGCCGTCGATATCGACAGCATCGCCGGCCCGAGTGAAATCGTCGTGCTTGCCGACGATTCGGCCGATCCGGCGTATGTCGCCGCGGATCTGCTTTCCCAGGCCGAGCATGACGAGATGGCGTCGGCGATTTTGATTACGCCGTCAAGCCGGCTTGCAGAGGCAGTTGCGGCGGAGGTGGAGCGTCAGCTGTCCACGCTGCCGCGGCAGGATATTGCCCGAAGCTCGATCGACAGCTACGGCGCCGTACTGCTCGTCGATTCGCTCGAAGCGGGCATCGACGTCGTCAACCAGCTCGCTCCGGAGCATCTGGAGGTGCTGACGGCCGACCCGATGAGTCTGCTCGGACTGATCCAAAACGCTGGCGCTATTTTTCTCGGGCCTTACAGCTCGGAGCCGGTCGGGGATTATTTTGCAGGGCCGAACCACATTATACCGACGAACGGCACGGCACGGTTCTCGTCGCCGGTTAACGTGGATGATTTCTTGAAGAAATCCAGCCTGATCTACTACAGCAAAGAAGCGCTGCTGGCAAACGGCAATAAAATTATGACGCTTGCCCGCCATGAAGGCCTCGAAGGGCATGCTCGCGCGATCGAAATCAGACTGGAGAAAGAACGGAACGATTAAAGTAGCGGCTTTTATAGATAGAGCTTTTATAAATAGATATCAGGAAAGAAGGAATGAACGTGGCGGAGAATAGAGTGCGCGAGGCGTCGGTGGAGCGCAAAACAAATGAAACGGATATTAAGCTTAGCTTTGCGGTTGACGGAACCGGCGAGGCAAAAATCGATACGGATGTGCCGTTCCTGAATCACATGCTGGATTTGTTCACGAAGCACGGGCAGTTCAATCTGAATGTCGAAGCGCGCGGCGACATCGACATCGACGATCACCATACGGTAGAGGATATCGGCATCTGTATCGGCCAGACGCTGCGCGAGGCGCTTGGCGACAAACGCGGCATCAAGCGTTACGCGAGCGTATTCGTGCCGATGGACGAGGCGCTGGCGCAGGTTATTATCGACGTCAGCAACCGGCCGCATTTCGAATACCGCGCGGAGTATCCGTCGGCTCAGGTCGGCAGCTTCTCGACGGAGCTTGTGCACGAATTTTTGTGGAAGCTGGCGCTCGAATCGCGTATTACGCTCCACGTCATCGTGCATTACGGCAAAAACACGCATCATATGATCGAAGCGGTATTCAAGGCGCTCGGACGCGCGCTTGACGAAGCGACCAGCATCGACCCCCGCGTACAAGGAGTGCCTTCTACGAAAGGAGTGCTGTAATATGATCGCGATCATCGATTACGGCATGGGCAATCTGCACAGCGTCAGCAAAGCGGTGGAACGATTAGGCTATGAAGCCGTGATCACGGCGGACCCCCAGGTGATTATGGATGCGGACGGCGCGATTCTTCCGGGCGTTGGAGCCTTCGGCGATGCGATGCACAATTTGCGCGAGACCGGGCTTGATGCGGTGGTGAAGCAATACGCGGCTTCCGGCAAGCCGCTGCTTGGTATCTGCCTCGGGATGCAGCTGCTGTTCAGCGAAAGCGAGGAATACGGTATTCACGAAGGGCTCGGACTATTGCCGGGGAACGTGATCCGCTTTCAGGGCGATTACAAAATCCCGCATATGGGCTGGAACAAGCTTTCCTTTCTGCAGGAGCAATCGCCCCTGTTCAACGGCTTGACGGAAGGGCATGTCTACTTCGTGCATTCCTTCCATGCCCGGCCTGAGCTTCAGAGCGACTTGCTTGCTACAACCGATTATCACCAGCAGGTAACGGCAATTGTCGGCCGCGGCAGCGTATTCGGCATGCAGTTTCACCCGGAGAAAAGCGGCGATCTCGGCATACAGCTGCTGGGCAATTTCCTGTCGTTGACAAAGTAAGAATAGCTGGCAGGAAAGACGTTCCCAGCAGGCATGGACATAAGCGTGCCAGTTGCCGGTCGAGACCATACTAATCGGACCATACTTCAGGCACAAATGGATTTTTTGCATCTATTTCAGGCAGGGTCGCGCTTTACGGAAAAATAACTGGATTTTGTATATCTAATAGTCGGGGGATTAGCAGTTATGCGGCTGGATGGATGAATTAGATTCATCTTTTCCAGTTATTTCAGCTAATCGTTCGTAACCTCTAAAAATAAAGTCATGAAATCCAGTTATTTGGCTCGGCGACACTACACAAGCAACTGATAAAGGAGAGGAAAACATGCTGGCGAAACGTATCATACCGTGTCTCGACGTCAAGGACGGCCGCGTGGTCAAAGGCGTTAATTTCGTCAACCTGCGAGACGCGGGCGACCCGGTCGAGCTTGCGGCGACCTATGATCAAGAAGGCGCGGATGAGCTTGTGTTTTTGGACATATCCGCATCGGTTGAAGGCCGCGCGACGATGATCGAGGTCGTCAAGCGGACGGCCGGCGAAATTACGATTCCGTTCACGGTCGGCGGAGGCATCTCGCACGTTGACGACATGAAGCGGCTGCTGCGGGCAGGCGCGGATAAAATCGGCATCAACACGGCTGCGGTCAAAAATCCTTCCCTCGTACAGGAAGGCTCGCGCAAGTTCGGCTCGCAGTGCATCGTCGTTGCGATCGACGCGAAGTACAATGCGGAGTGGGGCGAGTGGGAGGTATACACCCACGGCGGCCGCCAAACGACGGGTATTAAGGCGCTGGAATGGGCCCGCGAGGCCGAACGGCTTGGAGCCGGCGAAATTTTGCTCACCAGCATGGACGCGGACGGAACGAAGGACGG
Source organism: Paenibacillus vietnamensis (assembly GCF_020169515.1). GTDB lineage: Bacteria > Bacillota > Bacilli > Paenibacillales > Paenibacillaceae > Pristimantibacillus > Pristimantibacillus vietnamensis. The sequence continues at coordinate 13,175 of NZ_JAHMHW010000021.1, forward strand.
CTTCGACATCGAGCTGACGCGCGCGGTATCCGACTCGCTCGGCATACCGGTCATCGCCTCGGGGGGAGCGGGACGGATCGAGCATTTCAACGACGTCTTCCAGCGGGCGCATGCGGATGCGGCGCTGGCGGCGACGATTTTCCACTATAAAGAAATGACGATCGGCGAAGTGAAGGACGATTTGCGCAGAAAGGGTGTAGAAGTACGATGACGGAAACGAAAATAAACGACCTGGCCGCCAAAATCAAATGGGATGATAACGGTCTCGTCCCGGCCATCGTTCAGGATGCGCAAAGCAAGGAAGTGCTGATGATGGCCTACATGAACCGGGAATCGCTGCAGCTGTCCGTACAGAACGGCGTCACCTGGTTTTGGAGCCGTTCGCGGAACGAGCTGTGGAACAAAGGCGCTACGAGCGGCCATACCCAGCGTATCGTTTCGATGGCCTACGACTGCGACGGCGACACGCTGCTGGTGAAGGTCGAACAGAACGGCCCGGCCTGCCATACGGGCAAATACAGCTGCTTCTTTAACCAGATTCAGGTACAGGGCGAAGCGGCGGCCGGCGAGCAGCCGAAGGAAGACCGGTTCGCAACGCTCGGCAAACTGGAGTCGGTTATCGCAGAGCGTTACGCGGAGCGCCCCGAAGGTTCCTACACGACTTATCTGTTTGATAAAGGCGTCGACAAAATTTTGAAGAAGGTGGGCGAAGAAGCCTCCGAGGTCATTATTGCCGCCAAAAACAAAGACAATAACGAGCTGCGCAGCGAAACGGGAGACCTGATTTTCCACCTGATGGTGCTTCTGCGCGAGCGCGGGCTTCCGTTGGACGACGTGATCGCCGAGATCGAAAGCCGCCACGGCAAGCCGACGACGAATAAGATGAGATAGCTTTAAACCAAACTACACGGGAAAGGCCGGTACGCACATGTTGATCGATTATCATACCCACCACGCTCGCTGCGGTCACGCTGTCGGCGAGCTCGAGGAATACGTACGGAAGGGAATCGAGATCGGACTCGCGCAGCTTGGCCTTTCCGACCATATGCCTTTGCTGCACGTCAATCCGGCAACGTATTACCCGGAAATGGCGATGCCGATGGAGGAGCTCCCGCGTTACGTGGAGGAGTGCCTGTCGCTGAAGGAGAAATACAAGGACCGGATCGATATCCGGATCGGCCTGGAAGGCGACTATATCGAAGGCTGCGAGGAGCAGATCGAAGCGATCGTGAAGGCGTACCCTTGGGATTACGTCATCGGTTCGGTTCATTTTCTCGGGGAATGGGACATTACCGACTTCCGTCAGACGCACGGCTGGGAAGGCCGTGACCGGATGGCGGTGTACGAGCAGTATTACGATGCCGTTGCGAAAGCGGCCGCGACCGGCTTCTACGACTATATCGGGCATATCGACGTCATCAAGCGGTTCGGCTTCAAGCCGGAGGGGGACGTGACTCATCTGGAAAATGCGGCGCTTGAGGCCGTCAAGAAAAACGGATTGGCCATCGAGCTCAACGCATCGGGACTCCGGATGCCGGTGGAGGAAATGTTCCCGAGCCGCCGTATGCTGGAATACGCACACAAGCTGGGCATCCCCGTGACCATCGGCTCAGACGCACATCAGCCCGAAAGGCTCGGGCAATATTTAGATCAGGCGCGTGCGGCGCTGAAGGAAGTCGGTTATACCCAGCTGGCGACATTTAATTGTCGAAAATTAATGCTAATTGATTTTTGAATTCTCGCAAAATCAATGTATAATATAGATGACCAAAACATGCTTTGTCGAATAATGTGGCAAGGACGAGAACACAGGTTCAGTTAAATTTATTGGTTTAAACGCTCAGGAGGGTATCATGTTAAGCGACAAGGTGCGTATTTTTTCGGGTTCGTCTAATCCGGTATTGGCTCAGAAAATCAGTGAAGAGCTAGGTCTGACGCTAGGTGCGATCAAGATGTCCCGTTTCAAAAGCGGAGAAATTTACGTGCATTACGAGGAAACGATCCGTAATTGCGACGTCTTTCTGGTGCAATCGTTCTCCCATCCGATCAACGAGCATTTTGTCGAATTGCTTGTTATGATCGATGCGGCGAAGCGTGCTTCCGCCCGGACGGTCAACATTATCATGCCTTATTACGGTTATGCGCGTCAGGAACGCAAAGCGGCGCCGCGCGAGCCGATCTCGGCGAAGATGCTGGCGGACGTGCTGACGACCGTCGGAGCGAACCGGGTTATTACGATTGACCTTCATGCTCCGGCTATTCAAGGCTTCTTCAACATTCCGGTCGATCACATGACGGCGCTTGATCTCATCAGCGATTACCTGAAATCGAAGAACATTAAGAATCCGGTCGTCGTATCGCCGGACGCAGGCCGCGCCTCCACTGCGGAGAAGCTTGCGAACTACCTGGACACTTCGTTCGCGATCATGATCAAGAAGCGTCCTGCGCATAATGAATCGGTGATTACGCACGTAATCGGCGATGTTGCGGGTCAGACTCCGATCATCATCGAGGATTTGATCGACACGGGCACGACGATCGTGAACGTAGTGGAGAGCTTGAAGGAGCATGGCGCAGAGGATGTCTACGTCTGCGCGACGCACCCGCTTTTCTCCGGCTCCGCCATTGAGCGTTTGGATCATCCGCATATTAAAGAAGTTATCGTTACCGACTCGATCAGCCTGCCGGAATCGAAGCCCGAGCGCTTCACGGTGCTGTCGGTCGCCCCTCTGCTTGCGGAGGCGACAAGAATCATCCTGGAAGGCGGCTCCATCAGCACCTTGTTCAAGAGCAACGGCGTATAAGCGCCGGGAACCGCAGCCTGTCAACGAACCAAATAGACTACACAGCGGGAAATCGCGGGAGGCTTGTATGCCGTCCGCGATTTTCCCACATATTCTTTCGTGTTAGGATAGCCGGGGCTATGGTATAATCGTAGAAAATCGGAAGATACGGGAGGTGCCTTGCAGATGAAAGGAAAGAAACGCATTGCCGTCAATCAACAGACGAAGGTCATACCGGTTCAATGGGATGCCACGTTTTTTTTCGAGCGTGCGGTCCGATCGCTGGACCGGTTCCACTATGACAAGGCACTCAAATATTTTCGTCGCGCCGTTGAATACGAGCCGGATAATCCGGTCAACCATTGCAATATGGCGGGCATCCTGTCCGAAATGGGCAACTACGAGGAATCGAACCGGATTTTGGGCTGGATCGTAGATGAGCTCGATCCTTCCATGACGGAATGTCATTTCTACATGGCCAACAATTTCGCCAACATGGAACAATACGAAGCGGCCGAGGGCTCGCTGATTCAATATTTGGAAGAGGACGCGGAAGGCCAGTTCCTTGACGAAGCGGAAGAAATGATGGATTTGCTTCATTATGAGCTGGAGCGCCCCGCACGCATAACGAATATTAAGTCCCGCGAGGGCATGGTCGAGCATGACAATGCGCGCATGCTGCTGGAGGAAGGGAAATTTACCGAAGCTGTCCGCATTTTGGAGCAGATTATCGAGAATCAGCCGGATTTTCTCGCAGCCCGCAACAATTTAGCGCTTGCCTATTATTATATGGGCATGTTCGACAAAGCGATGCTGACGATCCGGGAAGTGCTGGAGCTTGAAGCAGGCAACCTGCATGCGCTGTGCAACCTGGCGATCTTCTACCAGCATGCGAATGACGGCGAAGCGTTAAAGCCTCTGCTCGAGCTGCTTCGCAAAACGGTGCCTTTCCATCAGGAGCATGTGTTTAAATTAGCGACGACTATGGGAATCTTAGGAGAGCATGGAGCTGCTTATAAGCACTTCATCCGTCTGCTCAAGGACTCGGAGCTTCATCAGGATCCTTGCCTGTATCATTATGCCGCGGTCGCAGCGTGCAATATAGGAAGATTGCAGGAAGCGGAAAGATTGTGGAAGCAGACGATCAAGCTCGATCCGGTGTCGGGCATCCCGCACTACTACATGGAGCAGCTGGAGCTGGTAAAGAGCGGAGCGCAAACCGCCACCATCAGCTACCATTACCATTTGCCCTTCGAAGAGCAGTTTAAGCTGTGGGAGAAATCGTCGGACGGCATTCCGGATCATTTGAAGCGCGATCCGCTCGTTCGCTCTTCTTTCTTCTGGGCGCTGCGCCATGGCGATCAGCACACGAAGCTCCAGGTCATTCAGGCGCTGGGCATGATTGCCGACAACGAGGTGAGGGATGTGCTTCGCACGTTTCTTCTTGAAGCGGGCGAGGACGATTATCTGAAGCGGATCGCGATATTCGTGCTGCGGACAATCGGCGTTCAAGAGCCGCTGCAGGCTGTGCTGGAAGGGAAGACGGTCGTCGTCGAGCCTAACCGCGTGCCGTCGAGGCTGCCGGTTTGGGAAGACAAGTGGCAGTCGGTCGCCGAGCTTGCCTTAAGCCGGATGAGCAAGCAGTACGATCTTGTTCAGCAGCATGATCTAATGACGCTGTGGGTGGAATTTTTGTCGCGGGTGTATCCGGATGTTCCGAAGCTGACGAAGCCGGAAGGCTGGGCCGCCGCACTTGAATATTTAACGGCCAAGATGCACCGGAGGGCGATTTCCTATCATGAGGTGTCCGTCCGTTACGGTACGTCGATCGCTACGGTCAGCAAGAACGTCAAAATGATCGATGAAGCATGCGGCATCAAAGAGAAGATGAAGTCGATCAGCTCCGTTTTTTCAAATGATGACAATTTATGATAGCGATAAATTGATTTATCATTATCGCCAGGACGAATAAACCATTTCACGAGGTGACTTTGCACATGTACAAATCGATTATTATCGGCACCGGCCCTGCCGGGCTTACGGCGGCCATTTATCTGGCGCGCGCGAATATGAACCCGCTTATTATCGAGGGACCGGAGCCGGGCGGACAGCTGACGACGACGACTGAGGTCGAGAACTTCCCGGGTTTTCCCGAAGGCATCATGGGTCCGGAGCTTATGGAGAACATGCGCAAGCAGGCGGAGCGCTTCGGCGCGAAGTTTATAACGGGCTGGGTGAACAGCGTCGATCTGTCTGAGCGTCCGTTCAAGGTACAAGTGGAAGGCCAAGGCGAGCTGGTGGGCGAAAGCCTGATTATTTCCACCGGCGCATCGGCGAAGTACCTGGGCATTCCGGGCGAGAAGGAAAATGTCGGTCGCGGCGTCAGCACTTGTGCGACATGCGACGGATTTTTCTTCCGCGGCAAAAAAATTATCGTAGTCGGAGGCGGAGACTCTGCAATGGAGGAAGCCAACTTCCTGACTCGTTTTGCTACAAACGTTGAGCTCGTGAACCGCCGTACCGAGCTGCGTGCTTCCAAGATCATGCAGGATCGCGCGCGCGAGAACGAGAAGATCAGCTGGAGCCTGGACCGCACTCCGGTTGAGGTCGTTGCCGGCGGTATGGGCGTCACAGGCCTTAAGGTTCGCGATAATGCGACCGGCAGCGAGGAGGTCATCGAGACGGACGGCATTTTCATCGCAATTGGCCATACGCCGAACACCAAGTTCCTGAACGGCCAAATCGATACGGACGAATACGGCTATATTCAGGTGAAGCCGGGAACGACGGAAACGAACGTACCGGGCGTATTCGCATGCGGCGACGTGCAGGACAGCAAATACCGGCAGGCGATTACGGCCGCAGGCAGCGGCTGCATGGCGGCGCTCGATTGCGAAAGATTTCTGGAAGGCGCTGTAACGCACGACTGGAGCAAAACGCTGTAATACTCTCTCGGGCGCATCATAACAATACAGACAGGGGCTATACCAGCCGAGCCGCAAGCTTGAGGGTATAGCCTTTTCATTCGCCGGGAGACCGCGGATTGCGCGGGTTCCTCTATCTTGACCGCAGGGTAAAGGAAAGCTTATAGTGTTACAGAGAAGATTAACACATTGATGAGGTGGACTAGTGATGTCTGAAAAGATTTACGTTGGAGTCGATGTTGGCGGAACCGCTATCAAGGTAGGCATTTGCAATGCGGACGGACAGCTGCTTCGTACGTATGAAGGGCCGACGGAGTCGAATAAAGGAACGGACACGATCCTGCAGAATATTGCAAAATACGCACAGCAGATCGTAGCCGAATCGGAATATGATTGGGAACAAGTAGACGGCGTTGGCGTTGGCATCGCAGGCTTCCTCGACATTCCGAACGGAATCGTGAAATTCGCCCCGAACCTGAAGATCGAGAACGTGAACTTGAAGGGCTATCTGGAGCAGGCACTGAACAAAATCGTTAAAGTCAACAATGATGCGAACGTTGCGGCGCTTGGCGAGGCTTGGGGCGGAGCGGGCAAAGGCATCGCCCATTGCGTGTGCTACACCCTTGGCACCGGCGTTGGCGGCGGAATTATTATAGATGGCAAAATCGTAGAAGGATACGCCGGCATGGCGGGCGAGCTCGGCCACATGGCCATCGTTCCCGACCTGGAAGCGATTCAGTGCGGGTGCGGCAAAATGGGCTGCCTGGAAACCGTGTCGTCGGCAACCGGAATTATCCGCATGGCCAAGGACGCCGTAGAGCGCGGCGACCGCACTTCCCTGTCGCAGGTCGAGTTCATCATGGCGAAGGACGTGCTTGACGCGGCCAAAGCGGGCGACGAAGTGGCCACCCGCATCGTAAGCCGGGCAGCCTATTACTTAGGCAAATCGATGGCAATGCTTGCGATTGTCCTTAACCCGCAGTATTTCATCATCGGCGGAGGAGTGTCGAAAGCAGGCGATTTCCTGTTCGACCAAATTCGCGAGGTATTCGAGAAATATACGCAGGATCAGGCGAAGGAGAATGTGAAGATCGTAGCGGCTACGCTTGGCAACAACGCGGGCGTGGTAGGCGCTGCAGGACTTATTTTAAGAGGGTGAGGTAGTCAAATGGAAACGGCAGCGGCAGTAGCTAAGCTTGTCATTATTACCGGTATGTCGGGAGCAGGCAAAACCATTGCTGTACAAAGCCTTGAGGATTTAGGCTTCTTCTGCGTCGACAATTTGCCGCCGGTCCTTATTCCGAAGTTCGCGGAGCTGATCGAGCAATCGAACGGGAAAATCGGCAAGGTGGCGCTCGTCATCGACCTTAGAGGCAGGGAGTTTTTCACGGCGCTGTCGGAATCGTTGACCTACATCAAAGAACATTTTACGATCAGCTGCGAAATTCTGTTCCTCGACGCCACGGACGAGGTGCTAGTGCAGCGGTATAAGGAAAGCCGCAGGCGCCATCCGATGGCACCGGAAGGATTGCCTCTGGAAGGCATACGCAACGAGAGAAGGCTGCTGGAGGATCTGAAGGGCTCGGCGTCCCAGGTAATCGATACGAGCATCCTGAAGCCGGTCCAGCTGAAAGAGCGGATTATTAATCATTTTACGAATCATAACCGGTCCAGCCTTTCGATCAACGTAACATCCTTCGGCTTCAAATACGGTATTCCGATCGACGCCGACCTGATTTACGACGTGCGTTTTCTGCCAAATCCTCATTATGTCGAGCATTTGCGTCCGAACACCGGCCAAAATCCGGACGTATACGATTATGTGATGAAATGGCCGGAGACCCAGCAGTTTCTTACCAAGCTGCTGGATATGCTGCAGTTCCTTATTCCTCTATACGCCAAGGAAGGCAAAAGCCAGGTCGTGATCGGAATAGGCTGTACAGGGGGCAAGCACCGCTCGGTGGCAATCGCCGAGTATTTGGGCCGCATGCTCGGCAGCAGCGATACGGAGCGCGTCCGTGTCAGCCACCGCGATTCCGACCGTGATAAACACTGATGGGGTGAAGCTTTTGTCCAACCGACATAAGGTAATAAGGCGGCCGAAAATCGTCGTCATTGGCGGAGGAACAGGCCTCTCCGTCATGCTGCGGGGTTTAAAGGAGAAGCCGCTCGACATAACGGCGATCGTGACGGTCGCCGACGATGGGGGAAGCTCGGGCATCCTGAGAAATGAGCTGCAGATTCCGCCGCCAGGAGACATCCGCAACGTGCTGATGGCGCTTGCGGACGCGGAGCCTCTGCTCACCGATGTGCTGCAGTACCGGTTCAAATCGGTGCCCGGGCTGGCCGGTCACAGCCTGGGCAATCTGATGCTCGCAGCCATGACCGATATTTCGGGCGACTTCGTCACGGGCGTGCGCGAGCTAAGCCGCGTATTGGCCGTACGGGGACGGGTGCTGCCGGCGGCCGACCAGGCGATCGTACTGAAGGCCGAAATGGCCGACGGATCGATCGTAACCGGGGAATCGATGATTCCGAAGGCCGGCCAAGCGATCAGGAGAGTGTTCCTGGAGCCTGTGGACGTAGAGCCTTTGCAGGAGGCCGTAGAGGCGATCGAGCAGGCCGATGCGATTCTGATCGGACCGGGAAGCCTTTATACGAGCATTATCCCTAATTTGATCGTTCCTAAGCTTGCGAATGCGATTGTCGACTCGGAAGCGGTTAAGCTGTTCGTCTGCAATGTGATGACGCAGCCGGGCGAGACCGATAATTATTCGGTAGGCGATCATCTTGAAGCCATTTATAAGCATATCGGACATCATTTATTTGATTACGTCATTGTGAACGACGGCGAGATTCCGCCGCAGGTCAAAAGCAAATATGCGGCGATGGGCGCAAAAGCGGTCCATCTCGATTTGGATGCGGTGACGGAAAAGGGCTATAAGGTCATTGCGGACCGGCTCGTCCTGTTCCGGACATTTTTGAGGCATGATGCCGAACGTTTAAGCCATCATATATATAAACTGGTAGAGAACTGGATGATACGAAAGAGGTGATGAACGATGTCATTTGCGGCCCAAACGAAGAAAGAGCTGACTCTTATAGAAGCGGACGACTGCTGCGAAAGAGCGGAGCTGTCTGCACTCATAAGGATGAACGGCTCGGTCAGCGTCTCCAGTCGCAAAGTCGTTCTGGACATCTCAACGGAAAATGCCGCCATTGCCAGAAGGATTTATTCCCTGCTCAAAAAGCATTTCGAGGTGCATGTCGAACTGCTTGTCCGCAAGAAAATGAGGCTCAAAAAAAATAATGTGTACATTGTCCGTATACCTGCGGGCGTTCAGGAAATATTAAGCGAGCTGAAAATCGTTTCCGAGGGCTTTATGTTTAACCAAGGAATCGACAAGGATATTATCCGTAAGCCATGCTGCAAACGGTCGTATTTGCGCGGCGCGTTCCTGGCGGGGGGATCGGTCAATAATCCCGAAGGCTCTTCGTACCATCTGGAAATATCGTCGATGTACGAGGAGCACTGCGAGGCGATCGTGGTCTTGGCCAACAAGTTCGATCTGAACGCCAGATGTATCGAGCGCAAAAAGGGCTTCGTCTTCTACATTAAAGAAGGCGAGAAAATTATCGAATTTCTTAATATTATCGGCGCCCATCAGGCTTTGTTCAAGTTTGAGGACGTAAGAATTATGCGCGACATGCGGAATTCGGTTAACCGTATTGTGAATTGCGAAACGGCAAACCTGAACAAAACGATCGGAGCGGCCGTCCGCCAGATCGAGAACATCAAGCTGCTGCAAAGAGAGGTAGGCCTTGACAGCCTGCCGGAGAAATTAAGGGAGGTTGCAGTCATCAGGCTGCAGCACCCGGATATGAACCTGACGGAGGTCGGCGAAATGCTCGGCGGCAAAGTCAGCAAGTCAGGAGTCAATCACCGGCTGCGGAAGATCGACGAGCTCGCGGAAAAAATCCGGGGAGTCTGACCTTTCATCCTAGTGTATCAGCTGGTATAATGATATAATAATTCAAAATGGCTTTTTTTCACTTGGCATGCTAATGATTCAGTAAAATATAGGGGGTATGGTTTCCATGACAAGGCTTCCGGTTGTCGTTCGTCTCAAGACGGGACTTCATGCAAGACCTGCAGCACTATTCGTACAAGAAGCGAACAAATTTTCCTCCGAAGTATTTGTTGAGAAAGACGACAAGAAAGTGAATGCTAAATCCATTATGGGGATTATGAGCTTAGCGATCAGCTCCGGCACCGAGGTATCCATCAGTGCGGAAGGTTCGGACGCAGAGCAGGCTGTAAACGCTTTAGTCGCTTTGGTCAGCAAAGAAGAGCTGGAGAACCAATAACAGCGCGAATGCGAAAAAGGGGGAGATGTCACGCGGGCTCGGCAGAGCTTGCGGCGGCAGCTCTTTTTTTATATGGAAATCAAAATTTCAATGCATGTTTTGCAGCAGAATAACCGTCACGAGGCACCAAAAGGCCTTTTAGACGGAAATCCACTGCATGAAATGCAGCAGAGAGGTCGATGGCTTGATTTTGTCTTGAATCCACTGCAGAAACTGCAGCAGAACCAAGATCAACAGCTGACATTACCGTATGGCGTACATAAAATAAAAAAGGCTGCCCTCCGTCACTTAGATGAACGGAGAGGCAGCCTTTTAAGCATGCACCGTAAATTAGCCGATTTTCTCGATAACCTTGTCGACGAGTCCGTATTCCCGCGCTTCTTCGGCGCTCATGAAGTAATCGCGGTCGGTATCCCTTTCGATTCGCTCAAGCGGCTGGCCGCTGCGGTCTGCCAGGATGCCGTTCAGCTTGTCGCGCATCTTGAGGATGCGGCGCGCGCGAATTTCGATATCGGTTGCTTGTCCTTCCGCTCCGCCCAGCGGCTGGTGAATCATGACCTCGCTGTTCGGGAGCGCATATCGTTTGCCTTTGGCGCCTGCAGTAAGCAGGAAGGCACCCATGGAAGCGGCCATGCCTACGCAAATCGTCGACACGTCCGGTTTTATATACTGCATTGTATCGTAGATGGCCATACCTGCTGTGATCGAGCCGCCCGGGCTGTTGATATAGAGCGAGATGTCCTTCTCCGGATCGTCCGCTGCCAAAAACAGCATTTGAGCGATGATGGAGTTGGCGACAACATCATTTACGCCGGAACCGAGAAAAATAATCCGATCCTTCAAAAGGCGAGAGTAAATGTCATATGCACGCTCACCGCGATTGTTCTGCTCAATAACCATAGGTACGAAGTTCATATCCAACGTGCCCCCTCCTCAACAAATATGAATGGTTAAATCGTATTCGTAATCCCATAATAACGGATGAATTGCCAAAAGTCAAAGATAGTCAAACGATTGGCAAATGAACTAAAAAAACCGCCCTAACGTATAGGAACGGTTTGTCTGAATCATTATAGATATTGGCGAAAGTTGAAAAAGTAATGGCGCGCCCGCTAGGAATCGAACCTAGATCTCAGGCTCCGGAGGCCTACGTCATATCCATTGGACCACGGGCGCATAAAAAACAGTAGCAAAAATGATTATATGTGATTAGCGTCCGAAAAGCAAGAGGGGTTGAAAAATTAAATTTGTGAAAAATGTGACGGTAATCGTTTTCAAATGGAAAAGGCCTCTTGCGGCGGCGAAAGATTTCCGATAAACTAATGGTGGGACTTGAAATGATACAGCGGGACGAATAATGTCCAGCTCAAAAATCGAATACGCGAAAGACCGATGGAGTGAAGGAAAGAGATGCATCAGATCGTAGAACTGCAGCAGCAGCTTGTACCGGATCTGCTGGACGTCATGAAGAAGCGGTATTCGATCCTTCATCAGGTGATGCTTTCGGATTCTATAGGACGCCGTACGCTAGCGTCGGCATTATCGATGACGGAGCGTGTGCTTCGGGCGGAGACCGATTTTCTGAAAACACAAGGATTGCTCGAGATTCATTCGGGAGGCATGCGCATCAGCGAAGCGGGCAAGCAATTGCTTGAGCAGCTTGAGCCCTTCTACAAAACCATGTTCGGCTTGTCCGAGCTGGAGGAGAAGATCCGAAGCCACTTCGGCCTGTCGAAGGTCGTCATCGTGGCGGGCGATTCGGAAACCTCGGCGCAGACGAAGCGGGAGATGGGCCGGGCAGGCTGTCAGCTGCTGAATAAAGTTTTGCGTCCAAGCGACGTAGTCGCAGTAACCGGCGGAACGACGATCGCCCAGGTATCGAGCCAGATGTCGTCGAATGTGCCGCTCAAGACCAACTGGTTCGTTCCGGCGAGAGGCGGTCTCGGCGAAAGCCTCGATTATCAGGCGAACACAATCGCGTCGACGTTGGCCAAACGGACGGGAGCGCAGTACCGGCTGCTGCATGTGCCGGATCATTTGGGTCAGGAAGCGTTCGCTTCCATTATGCAAGAGCCTAATATTCAGGAGATCGTAGCCGTTATCCGCAGTGCCCGCATCGTCATACACGGAATCGGGGACGCTATGGTCATGGCAAGACGCAGAAAGCTTGACAGCGAGGTCATCGAAGAGATGCAGGCGGAAGGCGCGCTGGCGGAGTCGTTCGGGTTTTATTTTGACCGAAACGGCGAAGTCGTGCACAAAATGCAAACGGTAGGGTTACGGCTGGAGGATATTGTTAACACTGAAGTTGTTATAGGCGTTGCCGGAGGCAGAAGCAAAGGTGAGGCGATAGCCGCGATCATGCGCTTCGGGCATAACGATATGCTGGTAACCGACGAAGCGGCCGCTCTTGAAATTGTTAATGTGATCGAGCAGGATAAAGCGGCAGGCAGCTAACGGGCAAGAGGAATCATGATGAATGCCGATGGTTTAGGCAAACATCTTGAAATATATATATCAAATTTCTTATTAATGCTTAGGAGGAAATAACAAATGGTTAAAGTTGGTATTAATGGTTTTGGTCGCATCGGCCGTAACGTATTCCGCGCAGCACTGAACAACCCGAACGTAGAAATCGTAGCGGTAAACGATCTGACGGACACGAAAACACTGGCTCACCTGCTCAAATTCGATACGACTCACGGCAAGCTTGACGCAACTGTAGAAGCTCAAGAAGGCGCGCTGATCGTTAACGGCCGCGAAATCAAAGTATTCGCAGAGCGCAACCCTGCTGACCTTCCTTGGGCATCCGTAGGCGCTGAAATCGTTGTTGAATCGACTGGTATTTTCACAGCGAAAGAAAAAGCTGAGCTTCACCTTCAAGGCGGCGCGAAAAAAGTTATCATCTCCGCACCTGCTACTAACGAAGATATCACGGTTGTTATCGGCGTTAACGAAGACAAATACGACCCTGCGGCACACACCATTATTTCCAACGCTTCCTGTACAACGAACTGCCTTGCGCCTTTCGCAAAAGTATTGAACGACAAATTCGGAATCGTAAAAGGCATGATGACAACCGTTCACTCGTACACGAACGACCAATCCGTGCTTGACGTTCCTCACAAAGACCTGCGCCGTGCTCGCGCAGCTGCTGAGAACATCATTCCTTCGTCGACTGGTGCAGCGAAAGCCGTTTCCCTTGTTCTTCCTGAGCTGAAAGGCAAACTGAACGGTATGGCAATGCGCGTACCTACTCCAAACGTTTCCGTAACTGACCTCGTTGCCGAGCTGAAAGTTAACGTAACGGTTGAAGAAGTAAACGCAGCATTCAAAGAAGCTTCCGAAGGTCCTTTGAAAGGCATCCTGAACTACAATGAACTGCCGCTTGTATCGAGCGACTACAACGGCGACCCTGCTTCCTCCACAATCGACGCTTTGTCGACTATGGTTGTTGAAGGCAACATGGTTAAAGTCGTTTCCTGGTACGACAACGAGTGGGGCTACTCGAACCGCGTAGTTGATCTTGCTGCTTACATCGCAAGCAAAGGTCTGTAAGCAAAGAAGGCGGACGGACCGCGGCTTCGCGTGCGGAGCCAAGGTCCTTGGTCCGCGGCTTATGATGGGCCGCCGGCCAAGGGGCCGTTCCTTCTTTGAAGGAGCGGCCTCTTTTTTTTGAATATAAATCCGGGAGGTTTTTTACCATGAACAAAAAAAGTGTACGCGATGTGGCAGAGCTTGCCGGCAAGCGGGTATTTGTACGTGTTGACTTTAACGTGCCGCTCGAAAACGGCCAAATTACCGATGACAAGCGGATCCGTGAAACGCTTCCTACGATCAATTTCCTGATCGAAAAAGGCGCTAAAGTTATTTTGGCCAGCCATCTGGGCCGTCCTAACGGTCAAGTGGTGGAAGAGCTTCGCCATACGGCTTCCGCAGCGCGTCTCTCCGAGCTTCTGGGCAAGCCGGTGACTAAAGCTGACGAAGCGATCGGAGCGGCCGTAGAAGCCCAAGTAGCGGCTCTGAACAACGGCGATGTGCTTTTGCTTGAGAACGTGCGCTTCTACGAAGGCGAAGAGAAAAACGATCCGGAATTGGCTAAGGAATTCGCCAAGCTTGCCGACCTGTTCGTGAACGACGCGTTCGGCGCCGCTCACCGCGCTCACGCTTCGACAGAAGGCATCGCTCATCTGCTCCCGGCCGTATCCGGCCTTCTGATGGAGAGAGAGCTTGATGTTTTGGGCAAAGCGCTTAACAACCCTGAGCGTCCTTTCACGGCGATCGTAGGCGGTTCGAAGGTAAAAGATAAAATCGCGGTTATCGACAAAATGCTTGAAATTGCCGACAACATCATCATCGGCGGCGGCCTGTCGTATACGTTCTTCAAAGCTCAAGGCCATGAAATCGGCAAATCGCTCCTGGACAACAGCAAGCTGGATCTTGCTTTGGAGTTCATCGAGAAAGCGAAAAAGCTCGGCAAAAACTTCCTTCTTCCAGTGGATATCGTAGTTACGGACGACTTCAGCGCGAACGCGAACACGCAAATCGTTGACGTTGACAGCATCCCTGCGGAATGGGAAGGCATCGACATCGGTCCGAAAACTCGTGAGCTTTATGCTGACGCCATTAAAAACTCCAAGCTTGTCGTTTGGAACGGACCAATGGGCGTATTCGAAATCGAGCCATTCTCCCACGGCACGCAAGCCGTTGCACTTGCTTGTGCTGAAACGAGCGGCTATACGGTTATCGGCGGCGGCGATTCGGCGGCGGCTGCTGAAAAATTCGGCCTGGCGGAGAAAATGGACTTCATCTCGACAGGCGGCGGCGCTTCCCTGGAATTCATGGAAGGCAAACAGCTTCCTGGCGTAGTGGCTCTAAACGATAAATAAAAGCAAATACGAGACTAAGCAATATAGGAGGGTATACGTATGAGCAAAAGAACACCAATCATTGCAGGTAACTGGAAAATGTTCAAAACCGTTTCCGAAGCGGTATCCTTTTTCTCCGAAGTAAAAGGCAAAGCTGAGGTTGCCGGCGTGGAGAGCGTAATCTGCGCTCCTTACACAACGCTTCCGGCTCTTGTCGAAGCGGCTAAAGGAACAACGATCGCGATCGGCGCACAAAACGTGCATTTTGAGGACAACGGTGCGTTCACGGGCGAAATCAGCGGCGTAATGCTGAAGGATCTCGGCGTAAAATACGTCATTATCGGCCACTCCGAGCGCCGCGCTTACTTCGCGGAATCGGACGAAATCGTGAACAAAAAGGTTCACGCAGCGTTCAAGCACGGTCTTCTGCCGATCGTCTGCGTAGGCGAGAAGCTGGAAGAGCGCGAAGCGGGGCAAACGAAGGACGTCTGCACGGTACAAACGAAAGCGGCGTTCCAAGGACTTTCCGCTGAGCAAGCGGCTGAAGTCGTTATCGCATACGAGCCGATCTGGGCGATTGGAACAGGCAAATCGTCTACTTCCGAAGATGCGCAGGACGTTATCGGTTACATCCGCGGCGTAGTTGCGGGTCTTTACGACCAAGCGACGGCCGATGCGGTCCGCATCCAATACGGCGGCAGCGTAAAGCCCAACAACGTAGCCGAGTACATGGGCCAAGCTGACATCGACGGCGCCCTTGTCGGCGGTGCAAGCCTTGAGCCTGCTTCCTATATCGCTCTGGTCGAGGGGGCCAAGTAAGATGGCTGCTCCGAAACCGGTTGCCTTAATTATTCTTGACGGCTTCGGCTTGCGCGACGATGTGACGGGTAACGCCGTCGCTCAAGCTAAGAAGCCGAATTACGACCGCTACTGGTCGACTTATCCGCACACGACGCTGACGGCGGCCGGCGAAGCGGTCGGTCTGCCGGAAGGCCAAATGGGCAACTCCGAGGTTGGCCATTTGAATATCGGCGCCGGCAGAATCGTCTATCAGGATCTGACCCGCATCAGCAAGTCGATCCGCGACCGTGAATTTTTCGAAAACGAGACGCTGCTGGGCGCCGTGCGCCATGTGAAAGCGAACAACAAAAAGCTGCATTTGTACGGGCTGCTTTCCGACGGCGGTGTACACAGCCATATCGCGCATTTGTTTGCGCTGCTAGATCTGGCGAAGAAGGAAGAACTTGAAGAAGTATACATCCATGCCTTTCTCGACGGACGCGACGTGTCCCCGGACAGCGCTAAAGGTTATCTGGAGCAGCTTCAAGCGAAGATCGAAGAAGTCGGCATTGGCCGCATCGCGACGGTTCAAGGCCGTTATTATGCGATGGACCGCGACAAGCGCTGGGAGCGCACTGAAAAGTCCTACCGCGCGATGGTGTACGGCGAAGGACCGCAATATGTCGATCCGATCCAGGCGGTAGTTGAATCCTATGAAAAATCGGTTTATGATGAATTCGTTATGCCAACGGTTATCGTGGATGGGGAGAACAAGCCGGCCGGGCTCGTGGAGTCCGAGGACGCGGTTATTTTCTTCAACTTCCGTCCCGACCGTGCGATTCAATTATCGCAGGTGTTCACGAACGAAGATTTCCGCGGCTTCGACCGTGGTGAAGGCCGTCCTGTCAACCTGTATTTCGTTTGCCTGACACTGTTCAGCGAGACGGTTGGCGGTTTCGTCGCGTATTCACCGAAAAATCTCGACAATACGCTTGGCGAAGTTCTAGCGCAAAACAACAAGACTCAGCTTCGTACAGCCGAGACGGAAAAATATCCGCACGTGACGTTTTTCTTCAGCGGCGGACGCGATCATGAGCTGCCGGGCGAAACCCGCGTGCTGATCAATTCGCCTAAGGTTGCGACTTATGACCTGAAGCCGGAGATGAGCGCGTATGAGCTTGCGGAATCGACCGTGCGCGAGATCGAGTCGGATAAGCATGACGCGGTCATCCTGAACTTCGCGAACCCGGATATGGTCGGTCACTCCGGCATGCTGGAACCGACGATCAAAGCGGTCGAAGCGACGGACGAGTGTCTTGGCAAGGTTGTAGAAGCGGTTCTGGCTAAAGGCGGCGTGTGCATTATTACAGCTGACCACGGAAACGCGGATATGGTGTTCGATGAGAACGGCCGTCCGTTTACCGCGCATACGACAAATCCCGTTCCGCTTATTGTGACGAGAACGGGCGAGACGCTGCGCGAGGGAGGCATCCTTGCCGATATTGCGCCGACGTTCCTCGACTTGATCGAACTGGCTAAACCGGAAGAGATGACGGGCGTAAGCTTAATCAACAAGAAATAAGTAAATGCATCATCCATAAACCAATAAAAGGAGTGTTTTCCCCATGTCTATTATCGTTGACGTATACGCACGCGAAGTGCTCGATTCCCGCGGGAATCCGACTGTAGAAGTAGAAGTATCCCTGGAGTCCGGCGGCAAAGGCCGCGCCATCGTTCCGTCCGGCGCTTCCACAGGCGCTTACGAGGCTGTTGAGCTTCGCGACGGCGACAGATCCCGTTACCTCGGCAAAGGCGTTCTGAAAGCCGTTGAAAATGTAAACACGGAAATCGCTCCTGAAATTATCGGCCTTGACGCTCTTGACCAAGTAGCGATCGACCGCAAAATGATCGAGCTTGACGGCACTCCTAACAAAGCAAAGCTTGGCGCTAACGCGATTCTTGCCGTTTCGATGGCAGTAGCCCGCGCTGCAGCTGACGCGCTTGACGTGCCTTTGTACACTTACCTTGGCGGCTTCAACGCTAAAACTCTGCCGGTTCCAATGATGAACATCATCAACGGCGGCGAGCACGCTGACAACAACATCGACGTTCAAGAATTTATGGTTCTTCCTGTCGGTGCAGAAAGCTTCAAAGAAGCGCTTCGTATCGGCGCTGAAATTTTCCACAACCTGAAAGCTGTATTGCACGACAAAGGCCTTAACACGGCTGTTGGCGACGAAGGCGGCTTCGCTCCTAACCTTGGTTCGAACGAAGAAGCAATCACGACAATCATCTCGGCAATCGAGCGCGCAGGCTACAAGCCGGGCGTTGACGTATTCCTGGGCATGGACGTTGCTTCCACCGAGTTCTTCAAAGACGGCAAATACGTGCTTGCGGGCGAAGGCAAATCCTTCACATCCGCTGAGTTCGTTGACCTTCTTGCATCGTGGGTTGACAAATACCCGATCGTATCGATCGAAGACGGCTGCTCCGAAGACGACTGGGACGGCTGGAAATTGCTTACCGATAAGCTTGGAAGCAAAGTACAGCTCGTTGGCGACGATCTGTTCGTAACGAACACAGAGCGTCTGTCCGACGGTATCGAGAAAGGCGTAGGCAACTCGATCCTTGTTAAAGTTAACCAAATCGGTACGCTTACTGAAACATTTGATGCGATCGAAATGGCGAAACGCGCAGGCTACACAGCGGTTATCTCCCACCGTTCCGGCGAAAGCGAAGACAGCACGATCGCTGACATCGCAGTTGCTACGAACGCCGGCCAAATCAAAACAGGCGCTCCGTCCCGTACGGACCGCGTAGCAAAATACAACCAATTGCTCCGCATCGAGGACCAGCTTGGTTCGACAGCTCAATACGGCGGCAAAAAAGCATTCTACAACCTGAAAAGCTTCAAGTAAGGCGATGGGGCATTAGCCCTGCGGCTTATCTGGAGAGGCATGCCCTTCGCGGGCATGCCTTTTTTTGTCGGAGTCGTGCGAGGACGGATAGCCATGCAGGCCGCGGCGGACATTATTCATAGGCAAACAATTTTTGTTGGAGGAGGGGCCGCTTTGGCAAAGCCGGTCATAGGGATTCAAATGTATTCGCTTCGGGACCAGACGGAGATCGATTTTCTCGGGACGCTGAAGAAGGCGGCGGAAATGGGCTACAAAGCGGCAGAGTTCACGGGCTTCTTCAAGACGCCGTCGTGCGAGCTGAAAAGCAAGCTGGAGGAGCTGAAGCTCGAAGCCGCCTCCGCGCATGTCCCGCTTAATTTCAGCGATACGAAGCATATGGAATCGGACTTTGCGGGGCAGATCGCGTTCGCGAAGGAAATCGGCATTTCCTATATCGTGACGCCTTGGGCTCCGCTGCCCGTTAAGCCGACGATGGATGACGTGAAATATTTGACCGGCGTGCTGACGAAATGCGGCAGACAGGTGAATGACGCGGGCTTGCAGTATAGCTATCATACGCATGATTTTGAGTTCAAGCTGGTCGCAAAAAAGCCGGTCATCGAGCATCTGCTGGAGCGGGTGCCGGCCGATCTGATGACGGTGCAGTTCGACCTCGGCTGGCTGTTCCTGGCGGGGTATGATCCCCTTGAGTATTTGGACAAATACAAAGGCCGTGTTCCGCTCGTGCATTTTAACGATTTTAGGAAGGGGCGCATGGACGTCGAAATCGGCAAAGGCGAGGTCGGTTACGAGAGGATACTGGAAGCGCTGGAGCCAGCCGGCGTCAAGTATGTCTTCACCGAGCAGGAAGCGTTTGAAGAGAGCTCGCTCAAGAGCGCGGAAAATAACCTCCGTTTTTTCAAGGAGCGGGGCTATTAGCGTTTGCCGCCGCCGGAAGCCTGTCCTATTGTAATCCATATCCAGCTGTGGTACAATCTATTTACGTGTTTTTATGGAACTCCTGTGCTGGAGGTGGAATGAATGGAAATCTTTTTGAAGATCTTGCTTGTATTATTTTCAGTGGGCCTAATCGCTGTCGTACTTTTGCAGAAAGGGAAGAGCGCAGGCTTGTCCGGAGCCATTACGGGCGGAGCGGAGCACTTGTTCGGCAAGCAGAAAGCACGCGGTCTTGACCTGTTCCTGCAGCGTTTGACGGTGGCTCTTGCAGTAGGCTTTTTCGTTTTGGCGTTGGTGGTTTCCTATTTCGTCCAACAATAATTGATTAATCACGCGGAAAGCGGGGATATCCCCGCTTTTTTTGTATTTTCGGCAATAATACGGTTGGCCGGCTTCCATTTCGTGTATACTACATTGTATATGAGTAATCTATCAACCTGCCGCAGGGTAGCTAGGGACGGCGGGCGCATGAGGAGAAATAGCGACAATGATAATGGACGAGCAGGAACTGCTTGATTTTATGCGCGAGAAGGCATATAAGCCGATGAAATATCAGGAGCTTGAGAAACATTTCGGCATCGAGGACGCCGCGGAATTCAAGCAATTCTTAAAGCTTCTGAACAAGCTGGAGGACGAGGGGAAAATCATCCGCACCCCAAGCGAGCACTACGGAGTGCCGGAGCGGATGAACCTGGTGCGCGGTCGGCTCCAATCGCATGCCAAAGGCTTCGGCTTCCTGATTCCGGAGGAAAAGGATCACCCGGATGTCTATTTGCACGCCAATGACCTCAAAAGCGCCATGAACGGAGATACGATCCTTGTCCGTGTAACGTCGAGAAGCGAGCACGGGGGGCGCATGGAGGGCGAGGTGTTCCGGATTGTAGAGCGCGCGGTCACTCAGATCGTCGGAACCTTCGAGGACCACGAGGCTTATGCTTTCGTCGTGCCGGACGACAAACGGATCAACCGGGATATTTTTATTCCTCAGGGCGGATACAAAGGGGCCGTGTCGGGCCAGAAGGTCGTCGTAAAAATCATCACGTATCCGGAGGGCCGTTCGGCCGCCGAAGGCGAGATCATCGAAATATTGGGGCACAAAAACGACCCGGGCGTAGACATTCTGTCGATCATCCGGAAGCATCAGCTTCCGGAAGGGTTTCCGGAGGACGTGATGGCCGCGGCGGAGGCGGCTCCCGATTCGATTACGGACGAAGAGATTGTCCAGCAGGGCCGGCGCGATCTGCGCGGCGAGGTCATCGTGACGATCGACGGAGAAGACGCGAAGGACCTGGACGACGCGGTACATGTGAAACGGCTGGAGAACGGCAACTTTTTGCTGGGCGTACATATTGCGGATGTCGGCTATTACGTGTCGGAAAATTCCGCTCTTGATCAGGAGGCTTTCCGCCGGGGATGCAGCGTGTATTTGGTCGACCGGGTTATTCCGATGCTGCCGCACCGTTTATCGAACGGCATCTGCTCGCTGAATCCGCGGGTGGACCGTCTGACGTTATCCTGCGAGATGGAATTTGACGCGAAGACGCTGAAGCGCGTGCGTCATGATGTTTTTACGAGTGTGATCCGTACGGTGGAGCGTATGACTTATACGAACGTGCGGAAAATATTGACGGCAACGGAAGAAGAGCCGCAGACGGAGCTGAAGGAGCGTTATGCCGGCCTGCTTGACATGTTCGGCTTGATGGAGGTGCTCGCGAATCGCCTTCGTTCGCAGCGAATGAAGCGCGGCGCCATCGATTTTGACTTCCAGGAGTCGAAGGTGATCGTCGACGAGAACGGCAAAGCGGTGGACATTATTAAGCGCGAGCGTTCGATTGCCGAGCAGATCATCGAGGAGTTTATGCTGGCGGCGAACGAGACGGTCGCGGAGCATTTTCACTGGCTGCGCGTGCCGTTCCTGTACCGGATTCATGAAGATCCGGATCAGGAGAAGCTGCTGAACTTTATCCGGTTCGCAGCCAACTTCGGCTATGTCGTGAAGGGCAAGGGCAATACGGTGCATCCGCGCGCGCTTCAGACGCTGCTGGAGGAGATTCAGGGCACGAAGGAAGCAACGGTCATTTCGACGGTAATGCTTCGTTCGATGAAGCAGGCGAAGTACGACGCGGAAAGCCTCGGCCACTTCGGCCTGGCCGCGGAATTTTATTCACACTTCACATCGCCGATCCGCCGTTATCCCGACCTGGTCATTCACCGCATCATCCGCGAGGTGATCGAAGGCGGAGGACAGCTGACGGAGGCCCGTCATGAGTATCTCGCTTCCCGGATGTCGGACATCGCCCAGCATTCCTCCGAACGCGAGAGGGTGGCGGTCGATGCCGAGCGCGACACAGAACAGCTGAAGAAATGCGAATTCATGCTCGATAAGGTGGGCGAGGAGTTCGAAGGCATCATCAGCAGCGTAACGAGCTTCGGCATGTTCATTGAGCTCGACAATTCGGTCGAGGGCTTGATCCGCCTGAGCGATTTGACGGACGACTACTACCATTTCCACGAGCAGCATATGATTCTTGTCGGCGAGCGGACGTCCAAGGTGTACCGGATCGGCGACGAGGTGAAGGTGCGCGTATCGGGCGTCAGCATGACCGAGCATACGATCGATTTCGAGATGGTCGACATGAAGCCGCGAAGCGGCTATAAAGGCGTAGTCGACGGCGGCTTTGGCGGCGGCTCCCGCGGCGGCAAGAAGCGCGGCCGCTTCGGCGGCGAGCGCGGTGCGGCAGGCGGCGAGCGCGGTACGGCGGGCGGACGCAAGGGCGGCGCCGGAGCGGCCGCGGGCGGCGGTCGCGGCAGTGAGCGAGGCGGCGCAGGGGCGCCTGACGGCGGCGGGCGCGGCAAGGGCGGCAGCGAGCGAGGCGGAGCTGGAGCGTCTGCCGGCGGCGGGCGCGGCCAGGGCCGGCGCGGCAGGGACCGCGGAGGCTGGCAGGGCGGCGCGCCGCTCGAGGACTTCGGCATCGTGGAGCAGGGGAACCCGTGGCGCCTCGATGCCCCGATCCGGGACCGCGGCGGCAAGAAGCGCGGTCGCGGGGTGGACGGAGCCGGCGCGGTGGAAGCCGGCGGAGCTGCTGGCGCAGCCGACGGCGGAGCGGCGGAGCTCGAGTTTTGGCAGGAGCGCGCTGAGCGGCCTCCTGGCGCGGATGCTCCGCGCGGCGGCGGCAGCGGGCCGCGCACGGATATGTGGGGCCTGCCCATCCGCGGGAGCGGCGGGGCGGGCGGTGAAGGCCGCGGCTTTGGCGGCGGCGGTAATCGCCGGAACGGCGGCAGCGGCGGCGCGAAGCGGAAGAAGACGTCGCAGAGCGGCGTGTTCACGGGCGAGCGGCAGACCGAGGCGCCGGGCGCTGGAAACGGCGAGGGCGGCTCAGGGAAGAAGAAGCGGAAGAAGAAAGGCGGAGGTGGAGACGGAGGCAACACAACAGCGGCTTTTGTCCGCAAGAAACGGAAGTAAATGACGAATCGGCGGCTGCAGCGGTTCATCCGGAAGCGGCCGCCGTGATTTGGGCAAAATGGGAAAATATATTTAAGCTTGTCACTTGCTTTTTAATTCCCGGTATAGTACACTCAAGGCAATCGATAATATGAACCTGAATTCACATATTGAAAAGGGTGTCATTATAGTCATGAAACCCTTTCCAATGTGTGAATTTTTTGTTTAAAGACGAAACAGGCGCATATTAATTTTAATTTTTTGGAGGTTTTTACACATGCAACAAGGTACAGTTAAATGGTTCAACGCTGAGAAAGGTTTTGGCTTTATCGAAGTTGAAGGCGGCAACGATGTATTCGTACACTTCTCCGCAATCACTGGCGAAGGCTTCAAAACTCTTGAAGAAGGCCAACGCGTTGAGTTCAACGTTGTTCAAGGCAACCGTGGACCACAAGCAGAAAACGTTGTAAAGCTGTAATAGCTTACTAACGTTGATTAAACCGCTGCAGCCGTTTCGGCTGCGGCGGTTTTTTTGTGACCGGCAAACGTGCCGCAGCTCCCAGCACGCGGTATTTCGCTGCATGTTGGCGGTCGCTCGACCGTTGTGGTAGCTTGTTTTTCTTGCTCACGAGGAACTTGCCCAGGTGAATGACGCTTTCGCTTATCTGCTGTACAAAATGCAGCTAAAAGCTGACATCCGGTGTATTCGGAGCACATCCACTGTATTTTTTGCATTCAAAACGTGGGTTAAATACGGATTTGCTGCTCTAATCCCATAATCTCACCATATTCTGCTGCAAGAAATGCAGCAGAGCATTCAATCGACCAACCAGCTTAACTTATTGATGTACAAAGTACATTCTAGACTGCTCTTACAGTGAGTCTCCCATATCCCGACTTAGCTTATCCCGTTCCGTCTTCTGCAGCACTTCTTGATTTCCATCTGTAAAATTTGATACAATAAGTTTCTGAACGCTTTAAATGAACATTCCAGCGAAGTAAAGTCGAGGTGACCGGCATGGGCAGTAAGAAAAGCGACGGCAAGCAGCTTGCCCAGAATAAGAAAGCTTCCCATGACTATTTCATCGAGGATACTTTCGAAGCAGGCATGGTGCTAATGGGTACGGAAATCAAATCGTTGAGAAACGGCAGGGCGAACATTAGCGACGCTTTTGCTACGATCCGCAACGGTGAGATTTTCATTCACAATATGCATATCAGCCCGTTCGAGCAAGGGAATATTCACAACCCGTCGGATCCGACCAGAGCGCGCAAGCTGCTCCTCCATAAGGAACAGATTCACAAGCTGCTCGGTCTTTCGAAGCAGGAGGGTTATGCGATTGTGCCACTAAAGATTTACGTCCGCAACGGCTACGCAAAGCTGCTGCTTGGTCTTGGCAAAGGCAAGAAGCAGTACGATAAGCGTGATACCGCGGCAAAACGTGACGCTCAGCGCGATATCCAGCGTGCATTAAGGGAGAAACAGAAAGTCGTCCGTTAACCGATTGGTAACCATGGATGACAGCTGCCATCGCTGCCAGTAACTAATATGCACATGGATTCAAATTCGTGTTATACTAAAGCAGTAGCAAAGGCAACACAATGTAATAAGCAATCGTGCAAGTCAATCGGAACGGCCTGACGAATGGATGCATTTGCAGGATGCCGCTCCTTAATCCTTAAAGCTTCATTTTGTGCTAAACGTCGGTGTCTTTACGGCAGCTAACCGTTTATGCGAAAATGGGGGCGTTTATGGATTCGACGGGGATTGGACGAGCGCGGGTTGCGGGTAGCAGGGAGTCGTCTGCTTCATCAACGCTAAAGCCAATTAAATGGCAAACAACAACCAACTTACGCTTTCGCAGCTTAATAACCTGTGAGCGTGCTCCTACCTAGCATCGCCCATGTGACTAGACTAGGGGCTAACATGTAGTGGGATACGCCGTTCGGTCTCCGCCTGGGGTCGACGGAAGAAGATAATCAGGCTGACCTTGGACGAAGCCGGTTACGGGGCGTCGGCCTTGGTGACATCAAAACTGTGACTACACCCGTAGAAGCCTGTGTGGCGTGGTCTTCGGACAGGGGTTCAAATCCCCTCGCCTCCACCAAACCTATCAGAGGAGACACCGTGTCAGGTGTCTTTTTTGCGTTGTCGGTATACATGGCGGTTAGAAAATGGCGTCGTTTTTGGGTTTGCGGCGTTCGTGGCCATAAATCCGATGAATCTCGGATGGTGTACGTTGTGGTGGGGCAGTGGATAGAGAGGGAATGCATTGAGTGGCTGAACGTGCCCGAAAAAACAAAAAACCCAGCTCTGCCAACGAGGCTGAGAAGGGTTTTTTTAAGAGTATAGCCAGCTCTGCTATTGAAGCTGAGAAAGCTATACTCAACCGTAGTATTTCTGTATAATCATAATATTATGTAGGTAGCCGAAAGTCAAGCGAGGATTTACATTATATAAACAGTACATAATCAATGATGAATACAGGATGTGTAGCATGAGATACAGAATCTATTTTGATGAAGCCAATAAGATCGATCAGCCCGACAAGATGTATTCATATTATGGAGCATATGGTGGCAGCGAGCAAGTTATGACGGGAATAGTTCGCTCCGTTCAAGGCATCTTTGAGAAATTGGGAACCAGAAGCGAATTGCATTTTCGCGAGTACAATCATGACAAGCATGTAGAGAAGTACTTCTAGGTGCTTAATTATATTATTAACGAAGAAATCAATATTAATCTCCTCGTAGTCAACAACACGGAAGCCCAATCCATCGCCCAACAACTCGATTTAACGACTATGGAGTTAAGGAGTCTGTTCTACATTAAAATACCGGAGCGGCTATTCTATGGTATTACTCGCGGACTCACCAATCAAATGGACATCGAGATTAGAATTGATCACAATGATGAATATGATGCACTTGGGCTGCATTCCAAAATCAAGGAACAGATGAATGCCCACTCTGTTTACAGGAACAAAAGGTACAAAATCACATCAGTTGAGTCCGAAAAATCCCATGAATCTATCCCTTTGCAAATCATCGACACCTTTCTGGGGATCGTAGTATTCTTAATGGAGCAAAGCTATATGGGACAGTCGGATGCTGTGCGAATCAAGAGCGACCTTATCTATCGCTTTCTATCTCAAGGAAACAATGTGGAGCGATTCCAGAGCCAAATTAAGTTGTATACTTGGAATGGCAGAGAGAATTTGTCCGAACTGTCCATTGGCAATTATATGTCCAAATTCATGATTTATCAAACACAGTATGATTTGGTGGAAATGAATAGGCTGCAAGCCATCCGATTAAGAAATCCTGATTTGACGACCAAGGATTATCGAATGCTGATGGAGTATCCTAATTCCCGTTTTCGAATGCTGTTAGGGTATCTGGATGAGTTGGAGTTAAGAGGAAGGAATGCATTTCTGTTGCAGTAAGAATATCGTACCTTATGGCGACGGTTTTTAGAATTCTGAGTGCAGGAGCCATATATCTGCCTGTTGAGAATATTGTAACTCGGTTGGGCATTGTTTGAGTTAAAAACACACATTTTTTCTCAGTATCGCATAAACCCCGCAAAAATCAGGGATGACCGTCACAGCGGGCATCCCTTTTCTGTATGTCAAGCAACTGCTGTAAATCATGTGTCCTGAAAATCTCCATTTTGTAACGTCACTCAGCTAAAGAATGCAATATTTATTCAAAAAGCTATTTCAACTTGTTGTAAACAAATCAGCCAATTCCGGCAAAGAAGAGGCACAAGATTGATCTGTCTGTTGATAATCAGCTGGGCATGCCTGCGAATCTTTTTGTTTAGGCAGTCCAGAAAGTAGATGTTGTTGCGCTTATCGACAATCATGCTTTCGACCTTGTTGATCCGTGCTGTGCGTACAGGTCCATCTACATCGCTGTAGCCGACGCCCCCAACCACAAGGTATCGATAAATTTAGCGGCTTGTCCCGGTTGTGTGACAGGCGGCGTAGGGGTTGTGGTATTGCATTCACCGCCTACTCCTTTGTTGTTATTGCAAAACTAGTAGGCACGCCACAGCAGCGTTGCTGCTTCTGCACGGGTCACGGATGCCTGCGGATGGAAGGTTTCATCCTGATAGCCTCATCGAGCCCATTCTCCACCGCAACAGCTACGTAGTCCTTGGCTGATTCCGAGATGCCCGCACAATTGCGGAACATCGCTTCAATAATCGAGCGGTTGGACAGCCGGGCAACCATCGTAGCCTTTCAGCTTGACTAGGGCGACCGTAATGTCTTCCCGCAATGCAGGTGCGGTCGGATTGAAGATGTACTGCTCATCGACAGTCCGATAACTGGTCATGTAGTCCTTCATTGCTTCTATGAAGGGCTGTACCAATCGGTCACTTTGACATTGTAAAATGAGGAGTAGTTGACCTTTTGCGGTTGACCTAATGCGTCTCGGCAAGATCTCAGAACGATATAGCAGGCTTATTGGCTGGTGCCTTCTGTTACTCTCCTCTCCGTATTCCGGCAACGTCGCTGACAGCGTTCCATGGGGTGGTTCTCCATAGTTGTTTTGTTCGTATGTTGAAAGGGGTCTTTTTACCTGACGAGTCGAATTTAGCGGCGGTCATTTTTCGAACACCACTTAATAAGCCTACTCTTCGTAAGAGGAAGGGGAATAATGTATTGGGCCGAGGCTGTTTTTCGGACATTATTCTTCTCGTTCTGCAATGGTGCTTATATAGTCACTTGAGTTTGACCGGGCGAAAGTCACTCATAGTTTTTTGGTTCAATAATGAGGATAATTTAACCCACAATTAATGATTGATCGTAAAAACTCAGATTAATCTTTTTAAGAGTCTTTTCGAACGTGATAAATTTCCCTTATCAAGGCAAAGTTTAAACAATTCAGAAGGTAAAATGGCAGGATTTATTGCTTGAATAAGCTTGAGCATTCGAAAATATGTCAAGTACTGATTAAGTTTTGGAGCAGTAATTCTGCGTTTGTTCGCTAAATAATCTCGAAACTCACTAATTACTTTAATTAAAGCGGCTGATTTCTCTGGCTCAGTTTTATTATCAACTGCTAGATGATCCCCTGACACAAAATGAATATGACTCGGATTCTCACGATTAACAGCAACGAGTACTGGAATCAAGGTAATGTTATCCTTGTATGGTAAATGTTGGGATTGATTTGTACTATTACGTAAAGTTTCTTCCTGATTTGAGCATTTTACTTCTATGGTTGCATAGTCATGGGATGTTTGTTCAAAAGTTTGAAATTGCTTATTTGGTAAGTAAAGTTCGAAGAATGATGAAAGTTTCTTATTCCATGCATAGATGGTGTTTATATGAAGTTCTAATTGAGCGGAAATTTGTTTCATTGGAAGCCTGTCTACTAGAACTAGTTGAATGAATAGCGGCCACTTTTGAATATTTCGGCTTCTATGGAAGAGAGTACGAGTTAGATCGCTAAATATACGTCCACATTGTCGACATTGATATCGCTGCCAGTCAGTTCTATTAACGAATCCATACGTACATAACTACATATCATTTTCCCGGACTCATGCAAACAATGTGGGCAGAACACACCTTTGATGAACCGCTCCCGTCGAATGGTTTCACTATTTAGCTGGAGAAGTTGACCGACCTCAACTAATATATCCTGATGTATATCATCATCTGAGGGGTTCACAAGATTCTGTGCTTTATTTTGTGATTCCATCTCTTCACCACAAGCAGCCCTTAAAGAGCCAGTTGTTTCTAATTATTATACTAGAACGGTCGTTCCCTAACAATGAAATCAATCATTAACTGTTACTACTTGAATGGGGGAATACGGTTGCTATTGTAAAAGAACACAATTTATGGATACTCTTAAAGCAACCAAGAGCCATTTGGCGACCTGAAGGGAAGATGCGTAATGAAGTGTCCGTCGTTATTTCATTTTTATCGGGCTTACTATGGGGGTGTCAGTCAAGGGAAGGTGAACTTTGCCAAAGCTATATCCGAAACCGGAAAGCAGCTTGAAATTATTTTTCAGACGCGAGATTCGCAGGGGCATACGCGTTATGCCAATCGTGAATATGCTTATGCTTTAACGAAAGGTTTTCTTCAAAAGTTTTTTGAACTTGCCGAATATCACTATGGAGAGCAGTTTTTTGATGAATTGGAGTGGCTGAAAAATCGCATTGTTATGCCGAAAGATTTGGTAGGTAATCGTGAGGTTTATATTCCTTTTTCTTATTGTTTCGCACCGAAAGAAAAAAGGCTTATTTTTATAGAATACGGAAAAGTAGAAGAAGCCGAAAGATGGCTGCCGATCTTTAAAACGTTAGTAGAATCGTTTGTAATAAACGACTCGCTGCCGGATATTCAAATGGTGACTTATTGGGATCTGATGAAGGGAACAACAATGGAATTATCTTACCCGGATTCTTTTCTCGCACCTAAAGAACGAGTGATCCAAACCGCAAGATTATTGGTGGAACAAGCAGTGCGTAAGAGGTAAAATCTGAGGATCAATCTTACATAATAATTTATATGCTAAAATAAATTGTCAAAGGAGTGATAAAGATTGGACCCAATTATTACACCTGCGGGTATGCGAGCAGTCCCGGAGCTTAGTTATTTGACTGCCATAAATGTTGCTCGTTACCGTGCGGTTATGAAGTTCATTTATACGGAATATCAGCGTTTGAAATATTGGTTAAGGCCGGAGGAAGTTTATGAAGGCGTGCATGCATGGGGAGTTCTCGAAAGCTATACACTGGAACAGTGCTTGTCCGACTTGGAAAGCCTGAAGGGATGGGGCAATCTGGCCTCGCGTCACGATGGAGGACGAGCGTTATCAGTAGAAGAGTATATGCGGAAGAAGAGCCAGTACTTGCTGACGCCCTATGCCATCGAGATCGAGAGGATGCTTGAGTCGCTGGAGAAGGTTAAAGGATATGGAGGCTCGCTGGAGACAACGTATTTCGATACGATTACGTCGTGTATTCACGAGGTGCGGCTAAGAGCGATGGAGTTTGCACCGGGAGAGGCGATTCGGAATTGGGAAAAGCTCTATGAGGCGTTCAAAACGATGCACGAGAATGCGGCGGATTTCATTGCCAGCATCCATTCCATTCAGGCTGAAGAGATGATGGCCACAGAAGGCTTCCTCGCTTTAAAGGATAATTTGGTGAACTACTTGCAGCATTTCGTTAAAGGACTGCAGAGCGGCGCCTATAAAATAGAAGGCCAGTTACAGAGAATTGGAGACGGCTTGCGAGAGGTCTATTTGGACAAAGTGCTGGAGGATGAGATTGCGAAGCCGCGCCTGGAAGAAGGGAAATCGCCGGAAGAGCTGCGGGTGGAGCTCCATCAGGGCTGGAATAACCTGAAAAGATGGTTTATCGGAGACGAGCAGGAGTTCAGCGAGCTGACACTGCTTGAAAGGGCGACCAAAGAAGCAATTGCAAAGGTTGTCCGCAGCGCGGTCCGGCTGCAGGAACGGCGGCGGGGAGGCATGAGCAGGCGTAACGATTTGGAGGCGCTTGGCCGCAAATTTGCTCAGCTGGACAATCTGGAAGAAGCACATAAGCTTGCCGCGTATGTGTTCGGCCTGTTCCCAAGCCGGCATTTACAGGGTCAGGATGAACGCAGTACGGAACGGGCCGATGCCTCAACCTGGGACGAGATGCCGAATGTGCGACTCATCCGGACGCGCAGCCGAAAGCGTTCGAGCAAATCGGCCTCGGAGCCGATGCGAACTTATTCGGTCAAACGGGAAGCATACAGGGAGCAATTGCTGCTGCAGTTCGAAGAGGAAAGGGCTTTCGTCGAGAAGATGGAGGAACTAGGAAAAGTTCAGATCGCCGAGCTGCCTGTACTAAAGTCGAAAGAGCGGATGCGGCTGCTCCAGTGGATCGGACGGTGTACGGCAACCGCATCGAGGACTTTCATAACGGCTGACGGGTATCGCATTTCGTTAACGATCCCGAACCAAGAGCTTGACGCTGTGCTTCGCAGCGAGGATGGGAATCTAACGATGCGTAACTACATGATAGAAGTAGCTGGAGGAGAAACGATTCATGGCTAGAGGGGGAACGACATCCTATGCGCTTCGCCGCATGCGCGCTAACCGGGGAGCGGATGCGGAGCACTGGAACGAACGGCGCCGGACCTGCGCACACACGCTGTTGAATCGACATTGGATTACGAAAGAAGGAGACCCGGAGCTGTTCTATGCGATTCGGGATCAATATACGGAGCTGCGGGATTGGTTCACCGAGTTTACAGGTTTTTCGCTTATTCTGACGCGGACGATGGCCAAGCTGGATAAAGCGCCTGTGATGGCAGCGCCATGGATGGGGTTCACTGAATTCCGGGAGCCGCGTGACTATGCCTTGTTTACGTATTCGCTATGGTTTCTGGAATCCAAGACGGAGCTGGATCAATTCGTACTGACCGACATTGTTGAGCAAGTCGGCGAGCAGCTTGTCGCATGGGGCCTCGTAATGGACTGGGAAAATTATCAGCACCGTTTATCCATGGTACGGGCGCTCAAAAAGCTTCGACAGCTCGGCGTCCTACGTCATATTGACGGGGAAGAGGCGGATTGGGCGCACGACAGTCGTACGAAAAACGTGCTGTATGAATGTTCACCGTCAGCCAGGTATGTGCTGCGTCATTTTCCGAAAGAGCTGAAAGCTTATGGCAGCTTAGATGATTTTAATGAGCAAATTATATATCCGGAGACAATCGATGGCGAATTGCGCAAGCGCCGGCATCGTATTTACCGGCGTTTGCTGCTGGAGCCGGTGGTCGCAGATCAGCAATGGAGCGCGGACGAGCTGTATTATGTACAGACGCAGCGGCGAACGTTGATGGACCAGATGCAGTTTATGTTCGGCATGGAGGGAAGCCGCTATCGGGAAGGTCTTTTCTTTTTTTATCCGGAGCTTAGCGGTGAATGCAGCTTGTTTCCTACGGCGGCAGGTATTTCAGATCTTGTTCTTCTATTCGCGGGGGAACTGCGGAGAAGGATCGGCGATTGGCATGTGACGGAGCAAGGGACCATAGAGCTGACCAGAACGGATGTCGAGGGGCTATTGTATATGTTGAAGCAGAAACACGGGGAATACTGGAGCAAAGAACATCGGGGAATGAGTTTGGCCGAGCTGGCGAACGGGCTGGCGGCGCATATGATGGATTGGAACTTGGGGTATTGGGCTGAAGGAAGCGAGGGCAGCGAGCGATTTGTCGTGTCGGCAGTCGTCTCCCGGTGGACCGCGGATTATTCATGGGATGAAGGAGAGGGAGGAACGGCATGACTGACTGGCCTCTGGAGGAACAAAAGCGAGACCGCTGGCAAATGAACAGGGCGGGCATTCTTAATTTCTGGTTTTACGAGGACGAGGAGTTCGAGCTTGAGGATGGGCGGCTCGTGCTGCGCGGAACGAACGGCGCGGGCAAATCGGTAACGATGCAAAGCTTTATTCCGCTTGTGCTGGACGGGGACAAGCATCCGAATCGTCTTGATCCTTTTGGCTCGAAGGACCGCAAGATTGAATTTTATTTGCTCGGCGACAAAGAGGAGCATACGGACCGGACCGGTTATTTGTGGCTCGAATTTTATCATCCGGCCAAAAACATATACAAGACGATAGGCATTGGATTGCGAGCGCGGCGCGGGGCGTCTCAAATCGGCTTTTGGGGATTCGTGCTGGAGGACGGCCGTCGAATAAATCATGATTTCTGGCTGTATGACCGTGTGCTGGAATCGGAAGGCCAAGGCAAGTACCCGCTGGATCGCAAAGGGCTGGAAGGGGCAATTGGCGCAGGCGGGCAGGTTGTTCAGGAACAGAGAGGCTACCGCGATCTGGTAAACCGTTCCTTATTCGGATTTTACGATAAAGAGGCATATATCGACTTGCTGAACCTGCTGATTCAGCTTCGCAGCCCAAAGCTTTCAAAAGATGTAAAACCAACGGCCATTTACGAAATTTTAGTTCGAGCGCTGCCGCCGCTGCACGAGGAGGAGCTGCGTCCGCTATCGGAAGTGATGGAGGATATGGATCAGCTGGCCGATCGATTGGAAGAGCTTAAGCTGCACCGGTCAGAACTCGAGAAGCTGAATCGCAGCTATGAGCAGTATAATCGTTATTTGCTCTATCAAAGCGGGGAGCAGCTGCTGACAGCTCATGCCGAACGACAAGAAGTGAGCCGCCAGCTGTCCGGATTGTCCAAAGAGCTGCAAAGCGCAGTACAAGACAGGATGGACGTCGAGGAGGCGCAAGCAAGGAACCAGGAACAGACGGTTTCAACAGAGACAGAGCTGGAGCTGCTCGGGCGCAGCGAGGCCATGGAAAAGCAGCATGAGCTTGATCAGGCGGAGCAATCGTTGAAAGAGACGGCGCTTTATGTCGAGCAGGCTCAGAAACGGCTGACTGCTGCGCTGCGCAGCCAGGAGACGGCGGAGCTCGCGGCGGATAAGGCGAGAAAGCTGCAGGCCGAGCTCTTAGGACAGCAGGAGGAGGGCCTGTCGGAGCTGGAACAGCTGGCCGGGGATATGGAGTTTGTTCATCATGGCGTGTATTCAAGGTACTGGAGTCCGGAGCCGCCTGATGACGCCTCGTTTCTAGCCGCCTGGCGGAGAGACGTGGAAGCGCATCGCAGCTCGGTTGGTGAAGCCATTCGGCTCGCGGAACAGGAACGGGAAGCCGGACAAATGGTTGCCGAGTATGACAAACAGCTCGGCGCGATGCGTTCCGAACGCGATCAAGCGGAGCATGCGATGCGTAAGAAAGAGGAAGCGTCCGAGTCCGCTTTGTATGTGTGGAAGGAGCATTTGCTGACCTGGAAGCAGTCGCTGGTTCAGCTAAGGCTGGGCGAGGCTGCGGTACAGGCGATGTTCGAAGCGAGCAGCGCTTTATCTTATGATCGGCAGAATGTGGAGACGGTGTTGGAGCCTGTGCGAATAGAGGCCGATCGCAACCGTCAGGAAATTATCGCGGCCAAGCTGGAACTGGATCAGCAGGTAAAGCAGCTGAAGGCGGAGCGGGAGGCGCTTGCCGCAGAGAAGCTGACGTGGGAGCAGAACCGCGAGCCTGAACCTGCACGCAGTCAAGCCCGAGAGCGGACGCGAAGCGAATACGGACCGAAGCAGGGTGCTCCGCTCTACGAAGTATGTGATTTTTACGCGCATATAGGGGCCGAGCAGCGGTCAAGCGTCGAGCTTGCTCTTCTGGGGAACGGTCTGCTGGACGCCTGGATTCGTCCGGACGGTCAAATCGGAGCTGTCGGCGATAAGGATGAAGACGTCTGGATCGTGCCGCAGCCGATAGAATGGGGATATACCCTCGCGGATGTTTTGAAGCCGATGCCGTCAGCAGAATCCGGGTTGTCCGAACAACAGATAGAAGCGGTTCTCCGTTCATTTGCTTGGGGGGAAGGATTTGATTCAGAGCTGCTATCGCAAGATCGGACGGCAATGGTCGTCGGTACAGACTATTATCAGTTTGGATCGGTCTTTGGCAAAATCGATCCGAGCCTGCATCGAGTGCAGTTCATCGGGAAGGAAGCACGGAAGCAGTATAAGCAGTCCGAAATATCCAGATTAAATCAGGAGATCACGCTTCGTGAGGGCAGCATGGCAGAGCTTAGCGAGCGCATTGCCGAGCTGGAAGAGGCCATTCAGTCCATTCAGCTGGAGCTGTCCCGGTTTCCGAATCAGGATGAATCCTTTGCGGCGCTTCGACGGTCATGGTCCGAGCAATATGAAGCTTCTACACGCTTCAAGCTGCTGCTGGAGCAAGAGAACAGGCTTGCCGATCAGCTCAGAGCCAAGCAGCTATTATGGGCGGAATTGAAGCAGGCGTTCCTTGCGATGACGGCCGGATGGTCGCGTCTCAAATCGCTTCGCGATCTTCAGGAGGCAAGACAAGCTATCGGCGGTTATATGGAGGCAATTTCACAATTGCACTCGGATTGGCGGGAATACAAGCAGCGGAGCGAGGAAGCAAAACGTTACGAAGCAGACGCGAAAGAGCAAGCCGAATTGGCCGAGACGGAAGAGGAGCTGCGCGATGAGTTGTTCGATAAACAATATTCGCTGCGGGTGAAGGCGGAGCAGCTGCGCAAGCTGATGGACGAGCTTGGAATCAGTGATTTATATGAGCGTATCAGCTCTTTAAAGACGCGGCGTCAGGAGCTGGTGAAGGAACGGGACCGGCTTGCGAAGGAGTTAATGGAGATGGCTGCCCGCATTGCCGTTCTGCGCGAGCGGCAGTCGAGTCTGGCCGAGCGAGAGCAATCGTCGGATGATCATCTGGAACGGAGGAAACGTTATTTCCTTACGGAGTGGGGGCTGCGGCTCGTTCCCGAAGCAGAGGAAATGGAGCCGGATGGCGATGCGGCTGCGGATTGGCTTGCTGTATGCAAGTCAATCGTTACCAAGCTCGAATCCGCCGTATCCCGTTCCAACAAGGAAAGGCTAAGCGGCGTGCTTCAGGATTATTTCAACGCCTCTAAGCATTTGCTGGCCGAATATGTGCTGGAGGCTGATATTAGCGAGTCGGGGAGAATTACGCTGCTATCCATGCGGGATCGCACTCGGCCTCAGAAGCCGGCTGTATTGCTTGCAGAGATGGTCGATATTCTGACGGAGCAGGAAAACTTGCTTAGCGAGAAGGATCGTGAGTTGTTTGAAGAAATTATTCTGCGGAGCGTGGGCAAGTCGATTCGCCAACGCATTCAACGTGCCGAGCTGTGGTTGAAAACGATGAACAGGCTGATGGCAGAGCGGGACACGTCGAGCGGTTTGAAGCTCCAGTTGCATTGGCTGCCAAAAGCGGCGCAGTCGGAAACTGAATTAAACAGTGACGAGCTGGTGGATCTATTGCGACGGGACGCGCATTTGCTGCGTGATGACGAAGTTGAGCGGCTCGTCGGACATTTCCGATCCCGCGTCCAATGGGCCAAGCAAGGAGCGGCCGATGAAAGGGAGGCGCTGCGCAAACATATTTACGAGATGCTTGATTATCGCTCATGGTTCCAATTCGCTCTGCGGTACAAGAAAGGCGATGAAGCGCAATATCGCGAGCTGACGGATGCGAGATTCAACGTGCTGAGCGGCGGCGAGAAAGCAATGTCGATGTACATTCCTCTGTTTGCCGCTACCTATTCGCGTTATGCAGATGCGAGTCCTGACGCGCCAAAAATCATTTCCCTCGACGAAGCCTTCGCCGGAGTCGACGATGAGAATATTCGCGACCTGTTCGGCTTGCTGACGGAGATGGATTTCGACTTTATGATGACTTCCCAAGTGCTTTGGGGCTGTTACGATACGGTTCCTAAGCTTGGCATCTGCGAAATTTACAGACCCAAGGATGCCAACTATGTGACGGTGCTGCGTTACCGTTGGGATGGAAGACGTCTGGAGCCGGTTGCCGGCCATGGAGGTGCCGCCCAGCCGTGAGGGAAACGGAAGCGATTCGGAGCTATTTTAGGCAGCCCGGGTTTGAGCGTTTTTTGAAGCTGCTCGCGAGGCAGTATATGGCCTCCAAAGAGGGGGTAAGAGGGTATGTGACGCTTACGACCATTAGTGATATTGAACGAGAAACGCTTGATAATTTTTACAGAACGTACAGTCCTCCGGTACCGGGCGAAACAAAACGGTATTCGTTGAAGAAGTTCGAGAAGCTTTTAAAAGATAACCGATTCGAGCTGACGATACCAAAGCTGCTCGAGCTGTTAAACGGTGAGCCGGTTCTGACGCGTCGAGAGCAGGCCATCCGAATAAATTTGGAATGGACCAGCATTATCCAATCCGTAATTGAGGAAGTATGTGTGACGGGTGGTGAAACCGATAATGGCATCTTTAGCTGGGTGCAGGGGCTTATAGATGATTCATCACCAGGTTCCCGCACTCTCAGAATCGTGTTTGCCAAGTCTCCGGAGGAAGCGCACAGGTGTCTCAAGCTTTGTATAGTTGCTTTAAAAAGCAGCGTTGCGGCGCAAGGCAGCAAGCCTATTCGGTTGCCTGTTTTGGCGGTGGAAATTACGGGCGACGCACATGCATTGGACTGGAAGACTCCGCTTGGGCGTCTGTTCTGGTGGGGGCTAACGGCGATCCAAGAGCTGTCGTTTGCGCCTATGCTGGAAGATAGCCAGCTTGAATCTGCGGATTTGACGCCTGCCAATAACTCGCAAGCCATTTTAATCCGGGAAGGGTACCGCCGAGGCGGTGTTTCCGACGACGATCTTTCCTCTCAAGTCATGCTTTACGCGCCGGAGCTGTTTGGCGTGCGGGAAGAGCGCATATTGACGCTTAGACAAGTAGAGCAATTAACCGCGGAGCGGTTTGGACAGCGTTGTTTTACGCGCATTCATATGGTAGAGAATCCGTCTGTATTTGCCGAACTGATGGATGCGGATGCGCAGAAGAGAGAAGAAACAAATAGTGATATCCCGCCTGTTATCATTTGCGGAAACGGTCAGCCTGCAACGGCTGTAATTAAGCTGCTTGATGTACTGCTCAGCTGCCGTGAGGGAATTATGTTGTATTATGCAGGAGATTTGGATCCTGCCGGACTCAGCATTGCGCGAGGCTTGCAGCTGCGCTATCCGGATGCTTTTCGTGCTTGGCGCATGGATACAACTCAATATCTCCGATATTTCCATAAAGGAATTCCATTGAGTGAAACAGATTGGTCGCGTTTGGCCGAATCTCAATACGATTGGGACTCAGCTTTAGCAGAAGCTATAAATGACAAGCGAGTCAAGCTTCATCAAGAGTTGTGGATCACCGAGCTGCTTCAGGATTTAAAGCGTTTCTGAAAGAAGGAAGCTGAGGCCATCTTCGAACAAGGGTTCCGTCTCCTTCGCCTCCATTAACATGAAGGCCGACCGTATGAGGTCGGCTTTCTTCAAAGATATGAATTTCAAGATTCCAAGCCTATCCATATGGTTCGACCGATCCTTATGAGGGGCGAGTGCTGATCGATACGGGGCTCGGAAGTACGCTTTTCAATGCTGGCTTGGTTGGAGATATTGGAATCGTTCCTGAAGAGAATGATAAATGAAATGACTGTCAGCCCGTTTTCGTAATAGTGATGTATGTAGCATCTCCAAACACCAAACAATTTCAGCATCACACTCCGACGAATTGTGGTCTTGCACAGCTACGCTTCGCCTCCACCATGTAAATTCACAACCGCATGAGGTTGTCGATTTTTGCTTTATATACTTAAAAAAGTTTGATAAAATGTATATACGTTATAAAAGTTATTACTGTTATAAGGTATAACTTATTGAGTGCTGATCATACTATGGAAAGGAGAATGTTATATGAATGGTGTGGTGAAAATGACGAATGATAAACGGAATGTGACGCGTTATTCCCGCAAAATAGGACGAATGGGAAACAGTTTGGGTGTAAGCTTGCCTAAAAGTCTTGCTGCAAAGCTAGATGTTTCGCAAGGGGATGAGATTGAATTCATTGAAAATGATCGTGGTGAAGTGGTATTGAAAAAGGTTCGACAAAGTAAGCTGCCCGATCATGTCCGTCCTGAAGTTCTGGAAGCTTTCTTTGATATCTTTGAAGAGGATAAGGGAATTCTTGAGGATTTAAAGGACCGATGATATGACTAATTTTCTGACCAAGGAAGAAGTAATCGCAGCACACTATTTTATGATGAAAAGAATGAATGACGCAGATCAAGCAGGCGTGAAAGATCATGGTTTGCTGGAATCTGCGGTACATAGACCCGGGCAAAGTGTATTTGGAGAAGATGCTTATCCAACTTTATTTGACAAGGCTGCAGCGTTTCTCGAATCTCTAGTGAAGAATCATTGCTTTCATAATGGTAATAAGCGGACAGCCTATCTGGTTACAAAGTCATATTTGATGTTGAATGGATACCATCTGCGAATGGAACGTATATATGCGGTAGAATTTATAGTCGATATTGCAAAAGGATTACATACTTTGGAGACTATCGTTCATATTCTTGAAGAGCATGCTGAAGAAATCTAATTTAAAGCGGCTGCTCAGTTGATATCAAAGCTGCAACTATACCTGTGGCGTGATCTTCGGACAGGGGTTTAACCCCCTTGCTTCCACCAATACCATGAAAAAAGGCACCGTGACAGGTGTCTTTTTTGCATTATTGGGTTATATAGCAGTTAAAAAGCAGAAGCGGTTGTAACAAAAGAAGGACCGGCACATTTTTATTATCGAGGATCCGGACGGAAATCAAATTCTGTTTGATCAGCATCGATAAAAAGAGCCCTTCGCCCCGTAAAAGCTTAAGCATTGACGGGGCGAAGGGCTCTGTCCTCTTTTATAAAACTTTCAGACGATCCAAAGTCTATTTCGCGTTCTTATCCGGCTGATGAATGCCAAAAAGATTTCCTTCCGTATC
Source organism: Paenibacillus vietnamensis (assembly GCF_020169515.1). GTDB lineage: Bacteria > Bacillota > Bacilli > Paenibacillales > Paenibacillaceae > Pristimantibacillus > Pristimantibacillus vietnamensis. The sequence continues at coordinate 52,593 of NZ_JAHMHW010000021.1, forward strand.
GATATAATATCCCTGCCACGCCATACCAGGAAGAGCGTATTTCGGCATGGCAATCTTGCCTCCAAGACTAATAATTTTAGCTTCGGTAGAATCGTAATCTTCCACCCCCATCGTACAGGCATAGCCATTCATAGGCTGACCTGACTCAGGGGAAGGGCCTTGACGCTGCATCAAAGCTCCATTAATTCCAGGTTCATCGGCGTCGCCGGTTACAGCTCCAAAATAAGGCATTCCAGCGTATTCGCTCCAATCCTCAAATGTCCATCCAAATACCTCTCCATAAAACTTCTTGGCACGTTCCATATCATCTACATGGATTTCGAAATGAACTAATCTTCCCATAATTACCTCCTATTTTTGACATGCTTAAAACTTTCTTTATTATGTTTCCCTTTCCTACCTCTTTATAAATAAATTATGGAAAATATCTAAAGGAATAAATAAGCATGCTTCCTATGAAGCCAACGCTTCCTTCGTAATCTGCTCAATGTCGATCGGCGATCTGGATGCTTCACGAACGATATCGGGTAAAATATGCTCGAGAAAATAGGTTACGCAATGAAGCTCGATTCCCTTAATTTTGATAAGAGCACTTCGATACATTACGATAAATTCTTTTTCCGAATTCCCTCGCTGAAGCTCTGCTATGGCTTCATAGACTTGGTCGAGCTTATCGGCCACTTCCAATATTCTGCCTTCTACCGAATCGTCTTTGCCTTCCCGCAGCTGTCTGCGGAAAATAGGCTGAAATTGCTCCGGAATATGCTCGTCGATAAAATGAGCAACCATTCCTTCTTCTACTTTTTGCAGCATGGCGCGCAGCTCGAGAGAATAGTGTTTTACAGGCGTTTTAATATCCCCGATAAAAATTTCCCCGTAATCATGACTGCTGGTAATTTCGTACAGCTTCTTCCAATCCACATTAACGCCATTGCTCTCTTCAATATCCGCCAATGTTTTGGCATATTGAACGACCTTCCAGGAATGAGCGGATACGCTATGCTCCTGAAATTTGAATTTGCCTGGGCAACGGATAATTCGCTCTAAATCGGTTAACGATTGGAAATACGTATGAATACCCATATGGCAAGTTCCTTTCTTGTACGGAATGTATGGTGTAGCGGTATATGAAAAGTATAAATTCCAATTGTTAATAGATAATTAAACTTGAAGGAAGTTATGATCTTTAAGTAGATCGGAATCGATAAGCTTCACCTGTGCAACCTTTCTCAAACAAAGCACGTCTAAGGGGCTGGAATGACTTAACATCCAAATAACGTACAACGTGGAAGGAGCTTTATCACATGCACAAGAAAAAGCTGATCGTATTGTTAACGGCTGCCGGATTGCTCGGGACTACGGCTGTTGTAGGAGCGTCGGGCGTGGTGGAGAAGGTGAACGGCTTTTTGAAGAAGGACGTAAAGGTTCTGATCGATGGTGAAAATACTTCGCTGACACCGGTTTATATCAATGGCAAAGCCTATATTCCGGTACGCGACGCTGCGGCCGGTTTGGGATACAGCGTAAACTACGACGCTAAAAACAAAGAAATCGAGCTGGACACTATTTCCGACGACGAGGAAGCCGATTACATAGACGGAATCGGCGTTATTGTCGACGTAAAAGCGGATGGCGCAGACCGGTATCGAATCGAGCTGCTCGGCAAGGGCGCTAACTCCTGGGTTATTTTATATGCAGATAAAGAAACCGTCATTAAAGACGCAGACGGCAAAGACTTTGCAGCCAAAGATTTGAAAGCCGGCATGGAAATTACGGCCGAATACGGACCGGTTATGACCATGAGCTACCCGGGACAATCCCACGCCGCTTCGATTACGGTCGACGCGCAGCGGTTGATCAAGGAAGAAGCCATTCAATCGGTTGAACGCACGAACGATGGCTGGCAGGTCCGGTTTGGCGAAACGAAAGACGGAGAAACCGTCACAAGCCTGGTCCTGAACGCAGGCAAAGAAACGAGCGTTCTGACCGCTCAAGGAGAATCGGTCAAGTGGGAGGATTTGAAAGCCGGAACGAAGGTGCGCGCTTATTACGGGCCGATTATGACGAAGAGCCTTCCGCCGCAAAGCCCGCTGTTCTATCTCGTCGTGCTGTCTGATCTGCAAACCCCGGAAGGCAAATTGACGGAGGAAGCGGCGCAAGAATATCGTGATTTGGCATGGGCACAAGTAGCGAAAGAGCAAGCTTCCCATATTACGACGAAGAAAAATGAAGCGCCTGTACAGATCGTTGCTGCAAAGGACGCGTATGTCATGGGCTCAACGGACGAACAAAAGAAATTGTTTGAAGAGATTAAGGCCGCAGGCGGCAATCTGGTAACGGTAACGTACAATACCGATCAGGATGCGCTGCTTGGACCGTTGGTCGTCGCGTTTGATTTTGAATCGAAGCAGTTCCTCGGGTATTATCCGAGAAAGTAGTTTGGTGAAAGAATGCGGAGCAGGATATGATCCTGCTTCGCTTTTTTTTTATAAGCATCAACAAAAATCAGTCACCCGCAGCAAAGGCCTGTTGTATGGCCTATTTACCGGGTTCTTGTACACCCATTCGGCGGTTTCCAAATATAATATGGCTGACAATACATTGGAAAGGAGTGCCGCCATGGAGATTGTTGTGAATATGACTAGTCCGATGCCTAATTCAAAATACGGCGTTAAGGTGATCGACGGTATAGTAACGCTAAGCAGCCCATTTGTGACTTACCGGGTGATCGGGTCGACGTCCGTGAACAAGCTGGTCATTGCCGGAGCCGTTTCGGTTGTGTTGGACAATGCGGTGATTACGACAGCAACGGCCAATGCTCCGATTTCAATAGTCACCGGAAATGTGGATATCCGATTCGCGGGTAACAATCGATTGGTAAGCCTGGGCGCTTCTGCCGCTTTAGGCAAAGCGGGTCTGGAAATATTGGAGTACGGCAGCCTTACCATTCGCGAAGATTTTCTTGTACCGGGAAGTGCTTTAACGGCGGTAGGCGGCTATGGCTCGGCAGGCATTGGCGGCAGCTTGAATGCAAGAGGCGGCAATCTGACCATTATGAGCGGTCATATTACAGCAATCGGCTATTCGACAACCGCCGCGGGCCATGTCAGCGGCGCGGGAATAGGGGCGGGTGCGTCTACCGGCGCGGCGGGCTCCTTTTTTGGCAGCATTACGATTAACGGGGGAACGATAAAAGCGAGCGGCGGAAGCGTCAGAAGCAACGGCGGGGCAGGCATCGGCTCGGGCCATGCGGACGCGGGTTCGTCCTATGTGGCGATGATTACGATTAATGGCGGGGACATATCGGCTAAAGGCGGCGATTTCTCCGATCGGTATAGCGGAGCGGGAATCGGCTCGGCCTGCGCGGGCGCCAATGCGATATCGAGAGTAGGGAGCATCGAAATAAACGGCTCGAACACGAAAGTGACGGCAACCGGCGGCTCAATGGTCGGCTCTACGGGGAGCTTCGGCGGAGCGGGAATCGGCTCTTCCTGGCCGGCGGCGACCGGCGGCGAATCCAGCGTAGGCGATATCGCTATAAGCGACGGCTGTGTGAATGCGATTGGTGCGGCTGTCGCTAGCTTTACGGGAAGCGGCATCGGCGCGGCGGGCACCAGCATGGCCGCCGTTTCGAAGGTGGGAAGCATCGTCATTCACGCAGGGCGGATTACGGCAGCCGGAGGCAGCTGCACGGAGCCGGACTCTCAAGGCGGAGCGGGAATCGGATCGGGTTATGCGGCCGGCGGCGGGATTTCGACTGCGGGATCTATTGTGATTTTTGGCGGAGAGGTTACGGCGACGGCTTCGCAGACGCTACAGGGCGGGGCGGGGATTGGAGCCGGCTCGGCTCAAGGATCGAATGCGACGACGCAAGTGCAGCATATTATCATCTCCGGCGGAAATGTAACCGCAAAGGGCAGCCCGATCGGCGCCGGCATCGGTACGGGCGGAATCCATAGTCCGGCTATCCGCAACGTATGGGCCAAAACCGGGAGAATTGAAATTTCCGGGGGCAGCGTAACGGCAGCCGGGTATAGAAACTCGCCGGGCATCGGCCCGGGAACGGCATCTTCGAACAGCACATGCGCTGTGGCAAATATTCGAATTACCGGCGGAACGGTAACGGCCGGAGGCTCGTCATTCGATAACGGCTCCATGGGAGGCGCGGGAATCGGTACGGGCTTCGGCAACGGCGGAACTTCGCAGGTCGGCAGCATCGAAATTTCAGGCGGCGCGGTTATTGCCGATGCTTCCAGCGAGTTTAGCGGTGCCGGCATCGGCGCAGGGGGAGCGGCTTGCGGCAGTGCCGGCGGCGCAAGAGGCATGTCGATTGTCGGACACATACGAATCAGCAGCGCGGTGATCAAGAGAGCGGCCGGAGGAAGTCATCCGCTTACCGATTCCGGCGTTGGCATCGGTGCAGCTTCCGCTTTGCACGGTGCCTATTCCAGGGTACATGAAATCGTTATTGAAAATTCCACATTAGAAAAAATTTACGGAAGCTCAGGAGGCGCGGCAATCGGCACAGGCAGGGCGGATTCGGACTGCAGCCAAGCTTCGGTAGGCTCTATCTCGATAACGGGCACCGCCTTCGGAGAGGTAATCGGCGGGAACTTCGGCGCCGGCATTGGCTCGGGCAGCAGTACGGGAGGACGCGCAGCATCGGTGATTGGCACCTATCGCGGCACCGGTCTTGCAGCCGATTGGAAAAATTGGGAGCTTGGGGATATTCTCATCTCCGACTCCTTTTTTGCCGAGATTGCCGCTTACCCGTATACGGATGCCGTGGGCTATATTCTTGCCGGAACGGGAATCGGTTCGGGCGCAGCCGGTGCCGGGTCAACCGCAAGCAGGCCGGGCGGCATTACATGGATCGGCAATATCCGAATGGAAAACGTAGAGATTGCAAGCGTCGAAGGCGGAAAATTGGCGCCCGGCATCGGCTCGGGCTGCTCGACAAACGGCGGCGAGAGCCGTGTGCATGCCATCGTCCTGCGCAATACGAGGATTGAATACACAAAAGGCGGAAAGTGCTGGACCGGAGCGGGATTTGAGTACGACAGAGGCGCGGGGATCGGGGCAGGTTATGCGAATGATTTTGGCTTCGAGGAGCCTTTCATTCAATATTCGTACGGCGGAACCTCAACTGTTGGCGTTATCCGGATGGAGAACACCCGAATCGGAGGCGCATACGGCGGCCTCAGAGCTCCGGGAATCGGCGCAGGCTGTACGGAAAACGCGAACCCCGCCAATGCCGGAATGATAGCTGCCGTATCGCATATCCATACGATCTGCATCCTTCATCATAGCAAGGTGACCGCTTTTGCCGGAGCGGATGCCAACGGGATCGGCATATCGGAAGTCGCTTACTCGCAAAGAACGTCAAAAAATGCCGCAAATCCCTTAATGAAAGGCACGTCTCATGTCGAAGAGCTGCAGATCGAAAGCACCGCCTTGGTTGCGGCTTATGCCGTCAATTTTCCTGCGATCTGGACCGGTCTTCCTGCCTCTATGCTCGGCGAAGCTCCGCCTCCGGCAGGCCGCGTCTATAAGGATGATGCATTTAACCGGCGGAACCGGCTGTGGACGGGTTTAACAAGCGGCGAACAAGCGATGACGGCGGAGCAATGGCTTGCCATAGGCGGATGGTCCAATAAGGCGAGCACTCCGGCGATTGTGGTAAACGCGACTTTTTACAAAGGAAGGGATATGGACGGGAAGCACGGGATTAACCGTTTCGATGCTTCCAAGCCGCTGGTCCTTGCTTCGGATAGCCCGGGGGGCGAGACGAGCGTGATGATTCCGCCTCCGTTTTGCTATTTCGCTTTTACGAGCGGTGATCCCGAATCCGGATTAAGGCTGCCTGCGGAGCTGGCGGGCACGGCCGGCGGAACGGATTTTCGGCTGAAGGTGTACGACATTTGGCGCAAAAAAACGGAGGAACGCCTTCAAGAATACAAGCCGCAAATAAATCAACAAGCGTCGGAGGAAGTGATCCCCGCGATCACGGCGATTCCGGCAATTCCGGCGACTACCGCTCAAATCGCGCATTCCGCGACGGCAGTAAGACAGGCGGCAGTCCCAAAGCCGGCAACCGGAAATCGCTCTAATCCAGGCGGAAACAGCAGTCGAAAATCCCGCAGACGCGAAACCGGCACCCGCCATACCGGCAGCCATAAAACGAGCGGAAGCAAATCAAACGGCCGGCGCCTCCCAAAAAGCCGTACTGTCCATAGAGCCTTAGCGGACAGTCGTTCCCTTGGCGTATCCGGAGGGAGGCTCCGCACAGCCCGGCATGGCGCGCCGGCTTTATTCCAGCGGAAGCCTGGCCCGGCGGCGAATCAGGCGGCGTCCCCCTCCGTTTGAGGGTGGGTATGCCGTCGCTATCAGCGAGCCGAAGAGAGTCGCAGCTCCCCGCCTAAGACTTAGTCTTTGAGGCCAGCAAAGGCCGCATTCGGCTCCAAATCTTGCGCATAAGCGCCCGGTCTGCCGCCGATTGGCCCGGCTCCGGCTTCGCCAGCGCTTGACGGATTGGCAAAATCCGGTATTTCACGCCGCCGGCGGTCTTGATCCGTGTCGACCAGGTGGGGATGTGGGCGGCTTTTGTAACTTTTACTTTTCCGTCGCTGTCTTTTTGGACGGTCAGCTGAACGATGACGCCGCAGTTGGTAGCCGGGTTGCGGTAAATGCGGGTAGCGATAAAATTACTGAGCGAATAGATGACATAACGGCCGTTCTTAGTGAGAAAGGCCGGCTGCAGAACGTGGGGATGATTGCCCAGAATAATATGCGCACCGCTTGCGAGCAGCAGGTTGACGAGGCGCCGGGATTGCTTTAAAGGGTAATGGCGGCATTCCCGTCCGATATGCAGGCATGCCACGACGACATCGACCTCGCGCGCAAGCCTGCGGATATGGTCGGCGGTTTTGCTGGAAGTGGCGGGAGTCACCTCATTGACCATCCAGGCTTTTCCTTGAGGGAGCGGGATTTTGTTCGTTCCTTTGGAGTAGCTGACAATGCCGACCTTGATGCCGTTTACCGTGAGAATCAGATGATTATCCGCACCGGGATCGGAAGCGTAAGTGCCCGTATGCGCCAATCCGTTGTCGTCCAGAACCTGAAGCGTGCGGACCAGCCCTTTCTCGCCCCGGTCCATGCAATGGTTGTTCGCGGTGGTCAAGACATGGAAGCCGGTTTCTTTCAGAGCGGGCGCCAGATCGTCCGGACAGTTGAACATGGAGAAGCCTGTACGCGCATTCGGCTGCGTATAGCGGTCCTCCCGGCCCGCGAGCGGTGTCTCCAGGTTGCCGATAACCAGATCGGCTTGCTGGAGCAAGGGGGCTACGTGCTGAAAGATCGGCTTGAACGCATATTTGTTTTCGCCGGCTTGTTTGGCCGTTGTCAGGATGGGCCCTATCATCAAAATATCCCCGACGGCAGCCAGCTTGAATTCCGTAGTCAAGGTATCCGTATCCTTTCATGCCTAAGGTTATTTGCTTATGTCATCGTATGACGGGCGAATGCACATGGTGAGCGGAAACGGCCGCCAATTAGGCAATACCCTCTTTCCTTCCCGGTTTATCCGGCATAAAATAGCGTGCGGAACGATTCAGGGACGATTATGTTTTTCAAAATATAAGAAAGTATAAATTCCACTTGATAGTGGACTTATTTTTCATCGCGAAACGAGCTTTTGCCGCCAAAGGACGGCGTCAGCCGTTTACGCTTGAGGGGGCGGCAATTTGGAGCTGACAGCCACTAGACGAAGGCCGATTATAGCGGTTACGGGAAGTGCGGGCAAGACGACCACCAAGGAAATGATTGCAGCCGTGCTGAGAAGGCGGTGGAGCATACTCAAATCTGCGCATAACAACAATGCTCCCAGCGCTACAAGAAGGCATGCCAAGCTGATTCGCTCCTATCACCGGGCGGCGGTCCTGGAGTACGGCATGCAGTTTTATAACAATATCAAATGGCATTGCCAGCATTTGCAGCCGACTATCGGAGTGATTACAAATGTCGGCAGGGCTCATGTCGGCAACTTTGGCGGTCGAATTGAAGGGGTGGCTAAGGCAAAGTCCGAGCTGATCCGTTATATGAAGCCGAGCGGTACCCTGCTGCTGAATGCGGACGACCCCAACTCCAAATTGCTGCATACAAAAGGATTCAAAGGTAAAATCATTCGGGTGGGCATGCGAAGCCATGCGGATTACAGGGCCTTCGACGTGAAATATGCAAGCGGAGGAATGAGCTTTAAGGTCATGCTGAACGGAAAAGCACATGGCTTCTATATTCCTGTGTTTGGAAGACATAACATTTTAAATGCCCTGTTTGCCATTGCCATCTCGCATCGTTTCGGGTTCACGCCTCAAGAAATGCAAGCCGGGCTTCGTTCGTATGCAAGGCCGAATAGACGCCTGAAGGTCCACCGCTTAAGACGGAATATCAGGCTGATCGACGATTCGTTCAGCTCCAATCCCGACGCCGCGAAGGCTGCGCTTGATGTTCTGGCGAGCGTTGGCGCCGGCCCCAAAATAGCGGTGCTCGGTTCCATGATGGAGTTAGGCCGGTATACGGTCAAGGGACATCGGGAGGTCGGGAGATATGCCGCGGGTAAAAAGCTCAGCCGCTTGTATACGCTTGGCGGAGCGGGCAGGCACATTGCGGCCGGCGCGAGAGAGGCGGGCTTCCCCGCAGGCCGGATTTATAGCTATGCGGGCAAGCCTCAGCTGCAGCGGGCACTAAGCCGTACGCTGGAATCGGGCGCTACGATTCTCATTAAAGGCTCGCACGGCCTTGGCATGAGCTCGATGGTGCCTTACTTGAAACGAAATGTCTGAATAAATGAAACCACAACCGGCTGCGGTTGTGGTTTATTAGTTTTCCTATGCTGCCTGTCACAAGTAGGAGAAATTAACCATTTTTAAAGCCGTCGTCCTCCAACAACAGAATCATATTGATGTCATTGTATAAGAGATTTTGTAGAAAAGGTTGCAATAGTATTATCAATATATTAAATATGTATTTGTGAGGATGAGAAGGAACGCGGCCGGGTAAAGGAGGGGTGCGGGGATCAGGCGTGCGACGACAGGTTGTCCTCAAAACCATAATTAAACCGAGGTGTATAACATGTTTCGTAAGTTTACCGTGATCGGACTCGCAGTCGTATGTTCGCTCACCATGTCATTAGGCATTTCCGCAGCCGACTCCGGTCAATCCGGGGAAAACGCGCGGGCGAGCTCGATTTCCTGGCCTGCAAAGCAAGCGCTTCCAAGCTTTTCGAAAATCAAGCAGCTGGATGTGGCGGACATTTACGATGCTCCCGGCGACATTAAGCTTCTGATGGCAACCCTGCAAGGCATCGTCAACCGTGCGGAGCCCCGCATCTATTTGCTGGAAAATAAAGAGGAAGGCAAGTTTACATGGCTGAACGACCTGAACGTGACGTACAAGGTCCGGGACGACTACTGGCAAATTGTAAAAGCCTACGCGAATGAGGTTAACGGCCTCATCGTTTACGATCCGAACGTTCCGGATTCGGTCAATGTGGCAACGACGCTGGCCGGCTTGAAGGGAGCGGTCGTCGCAAGCCCCGAGCTGGCGGAGAAGCTGCAGGCGGAGCCGTACGGCCTGAAGGTGCTGGACGACCTGCAGGGGAAATTCAAGGACCGTCTGGACGCGTACACCTGGCAGTACGAAAATCTGTGGAGCAAGACGACGCACCGGATGATCGTCGGGCTCAGCCCGATGACCTCCGTCCGGCTGCCGGACCAGTCCGATCTGTTTAAGGTGCTGGCGCAGGATACGACGCAGGAGCGGGACGCCAAAAACCGGAAGGTATATGACCTCGATCTGAGCGGCAGCCTCGGCAAAGAGGACGTGTACCTCCGCTTCGACGATGCATTCCCGCAGGACGGCTGGGGGACTGCCGTTCATGAAGTGACGGTCAAAGCCGACGGCCGGACGATCGCGCAATTTATTCCGGGGACGCCGGAGGAGGAAGCCTTCCTGTATGACGGAGGCGGCTCGCAGGTGTCCGCAGGAAGCGGCGGACACCGGTTCGCAGACAATGGTCGTTATTTCGTCTACAAATTCACGCCGCCTGCCGGAACGAAGCAGCTGACGGCATCGGTCGATATGTGGAACCAGTACAAGGTATCCGCAGGTAACGAGAAGCCTGTATCGTCCGAGCAGAAGGAGCCGTACGGCTACCTGCGCGACTACGCCGTCGCGAACAAAGCGATGGTATTCTGGCTTGATTCCAACGTTCCGGAGCAGAAGGCGCTGTTCGAGAAAATTTTGTCCGATGTAGAGCCGGGCACACCTTACCTGGGCTGGTTCAGCAACGATGTGGACGGGGAATTCAGCGGCGTTGAAATTACGTCGAGCCATGGCGTCTATGTCCTGGCGGCCGACTGGTTCAGCAATCTGACTGTGTTCTCCGGCACGAAAGCGAATAAGGCAAAAACCAAAGCGGCGGCTGCGCCGAAGCTGGAAAATAAAATTTACGTGACGTATACGTTCAGCGAAGGCGACAACTTCCAGTACAATCAGCATAGAATGCGCATTTTGTGGGACGATCCGAGCCGCGGCAAGGTGCCGCTGAACTGGACGTCCAGCCCGCTGCTATACGACGGCGCGCCTGCCATGCTGAATTATTACAACGATACGGCAACCGCTAACGATCTGATTATCGCGGGACCGTCCGGCGCCGGCTACTTCTACCCGAATGCATGGCCGGCCGGGTCGTTCACGGACTTCCTGAAGCAGACCTACTCGTATCTGGAGAAGACGGGCATGACCATTCCTTACGTCTTGAACCGGATTGACAGCCAAAATGTGCCGCTGAGCCCGGAGCATGCCGCTGCTTATATCGAGGAGTACAAAGCTCCGGGACTGTTCCTGAGCTGGGAGGACCATCACGGCGTCGAGATTATCGGCGGCAAGCTGCCGGTCTCGACGATTCAAGGCATCAGCACGGCGCAGGACGGCAAAAAAATTCTTGAAGAAGCGAAAGCGAACTGGGACGGCAAGTCCCCGATGTTCGTCTCCCTCGGCCTGCTTGCATGGAGCTTGACGCCATCGGACATCGCGGAGCTGCAAGCGTCGCTTGGACCGGAGTATGAGGCTGTCCGCGCAGACCAGTATTTCTCGCTGATCCGCAGCGCGAACGGACTGCCGGCGAAGCCGTAAGCTTAAGATATATGAAAGACGAGGGGAGGACGCCGGCTGCACCGGTCGTCCTTTCCGTTTTTCAAATAGAGAAGACAACCGAATTGTTTGCGCGATCCCTTGAAAAGTCTGGCCAAAGGATATATTATATATAACATATAAAATATACAGAATTTTTGGTGAAGACATGAAAAATGAGAGAATGCCGCTATATCAACAAATTCAGGATTATATAAAAGAACTGATCGTCTCCTCGGGGATGAAGCAGGGCGACCGCATTCCGACGGAGAAGGAGCTTATGGAGCTCTTTAACGTGAGCAAGATTACCGTCGTTAACGCCTTGGCGGGGCTCGTCAACGAAGGGACGATTTCCCGCGTTCCGGGAAGAGGGAGCTTCGTCAATAAAGTGGCGCCGGAGCCTTCCGATTCCGATCGCTCGTCCGAGCAGCAGCCTCTTGATCATTTCCGTTCGGAGGGCCTCGGGCAGAGACTGATCGGAATTATCATGCCGACGATCGAGGATTATTTTTCGATCCGGTTGCTTGACGGCATGCAGCTCGCTCTGAAGGAGAAGGGCTACCGGTCGCTGATTCAATTGTCGGGCGGAGAGCTGGACCGGGAGAAGGAAGCGATCAAGCTGTTCATGGATATCGGCGTTGAAGGCCTGCTCATCTTCCCTGTCGACGAGGAGCAATATAACGAGGAAATTTTGAGCATGAAGTTCAGCGGGTTCCCGTTTGTGCTCATCGACCGCTTCCTGCCCGGCGTAGAAACGGATTACATTGCATCGGACGGCAGACTGGGCACGCAGCTTGCGGTGGATTACTTGTGGGAGCTGGGCCACCGCGAAATCGCGATTTGCTCCGACTCGCCTCTGCAGACGGTTACGGTGCAGGAAAGAATCGACGGCTATATGAATGCGCTAAAGAACAAAGGCGCGCTCATCAATCCCGCCCATATTATTACCGAATTCCGCTTGAATCAGGGGGACGACCGCCAGACTCATCCTTTGTACCGCTATGTGAAAAACCGGATGGCGACCGCCTATATTACGCTGAACGGCAAGCTGGGCGCCCATATTCACCAAATGGCCGAGCAAGCCGGGCTGAGCGTGCCGCAGGACCTGTCGATCATTACGTTCGACGATTCAACCGCCATTCTCGAAGGGGTAACCGCCTTCACCCACGTGAAGCAGTTCGAGCACGAAATCGGCCATCAGGCGGCTAACCTGCTTCTGGACCGCATTGGCACCGGGTACAAGCCTAAAGGGAAATTCAGCAAAATATTAATCAAACCGGAGCTGATCACCCGTCGTACGACGGGGCCGTGCAGCTAAACGGATCATAACGGGTGAAAGCCGCCCTGACCGTCATTTGCAGTGACGTCAGGGCGGCTTTTTGCTGTGCGCTGCTCTCCGATGCGGAGAAGACTATCGCCATATTAAATATGTATATAAACAAAAAAAGGAAGGATTCGACATAAGATCCGATTGATCCAAATGATTCGAATGACGAAAATGGAAAAAAAGAGGGTGGAATTTCCTGATTTTTGAGCGAGTAGTGCTTTTTGGCTAGTTTTTGGCGGTTTCCCCTTGCAGAATGTCGATGGATGATTATGAAAAGGGTATAAAAAGTTTTTTAAAAATATATTGAATATATACATATAGGACGTTATACTGGGGAAGAGAAATCGGCCTTCTTTACATACACATTCGTCAGTAACGAAAACCCGGCAAGGAGGTTTTGCGTTTGGCCAGAGATCGAAGGGAAGAAAGAACCGGCTTTCAGGAGTCCGCTCCTTATCGCGCTTCCTATGATTTGCAGACGGATTTTGTCATGGTGTACGGAATCGACGGCACGATGCCCGAGCGGATTCGCCAGTGGAAGGAAAAGGGTTATATCGTCCATCTGATGACAGGAGTAGCTTGGGGGGAATACCAGGATTACCTGAACGGCACGATAGACGGGCGGGTCCACTGGGACGAGGCGCAGACCGACAGGAACGGTGATCCGATTATACACGGCGATACGCCGGACGTTCCGTATATGGTCCCGTCCCTTGCGTACACGAATTTTTTGGCCGGTCAAATCCGGATTGCGGTTGACGCGGGCGTGGAAGCGATTCACCTGGAGGAACCGGAATTTTGGGTGAACGGCGGCTATTCCGAAGCGTTCAAGCGGGAATGGAGGCTGTATTACCGGGAGCCGTGGTCGCCTCCGCACTCGTCTCCGGACGCGCAGTTCAGGGCGTCGAAGCTTAAGGCGTATTTGTATACCCGCAGTCTGGACCGCTTGTGCGCCGAAATGAAGGACTATGCGCTGACGCAGTACGGCCGGGATTTGCGCTTCTATGTGCCGTCCCACAGCTTGATCAACTATACGCAGTGGAGAATTGTCAGCCCGGAATCGCAATTGATCGATTTGCCTTCCATTGACGGCTACATCGCGCAGATCTGGACGGGGACGTCACGGACGCCCAATGTGTATGAAGGCATACGGAAGGAACGGACTTTTGAAACCGCTTATCTGGAATACGGCATTATGCAGGAGCTGGTCAGGGGGACGGGACGCCGGATGTGGTTTCTCCACGATCCGATCGAAGACAACCCGAACCATTCCTGGACCGATTACAAGCAAAATTATTTCCGGATCGTAACCGCGTCGCTGCTTCATCCCGCCGTATCGCATTACGAGGTGGCGCCGTGGCCGAGACGGATTTTTGAAGGGAAATATCCGTCAGAGGACGGCAGCGGGAAAGAAAGCATCCCGCCGGATTACGCCACGCTGCTGCTGAGTGTGATGCACACTCTCGGAAACATGGAGCAGCATGTGGAGACCGACGAGTCGGCGGACGGGAAAATCGGCGTGCTGATTGCCGACTCGGCGATGTTTCAGCGCATGAAAATGGAGGACGGCGAGCCTGCCGGTCTCGGCAAATATGACGGCACCGATCCGGATAAGTTCGAAGCGGAAGGGGATACGGAGCTGCTCGACTTTTCTCCGTTCTACGGCTTGGCGCTGCCGCTGCTCAAGCACGGCATTCCGGTGCGGCCCGTCCAGCTCGACAACGTACGCCGGTTCGCGAGCTACCTGGACGGGTACCGGGTGCTGCTGCTCAGCTACGAATTTATGAAGCCGGAATTTCCGGATCTGCACTTCGCATTGGCCGGATGGGTTAGAAACGGAGGCGCGCTCGTGTACGTCGGGGACGACTCGGACCCGTACAACGGTATCCGCGCCTGGTGGAATGAAGGCAGCCGCCGCTTTGCCGCGCCCCGTGAGCATTTGTTCGAGCAGCTGGACCTGGCGGGAGCGGCAAGCGGCGTTTACCGGGCAGGCAAAGGGGCCGTCGGATATTTGAACGCCGCGCCGGATGCTTGCGCGAATTCGGCCGAAGGAGCCGACGCTTTACGAAGCACGGTCAAAGCGACGATGGAGCTGCTGGGAGCTCCGGATAGTTCGTGGCAGCCGAAGCATTATTTCCGGCTGCGGCGCGGGCCGTACGTCATTGCCGCCGTACTTGACGAGTCGGTCGACGATACGCCGCTGATTATTCCGGGTCCGTTCGTCGATTTGTTCGACCCGTCCCTCCCTATTCTGACGGAAGTACGGCTGGCACCCGGCGAACAGGCATTTTTGTACGATGTGGAGCAGGGCCGCCCGGCCGAATGGGAGATCGCCTGCATAGCGGCGTCCTCCCGCATCGAATCTCTGGAAGCAAGCGCCGGGGGCTTCAAGTTCCGGGCGAAGGGTCCTTCCGGGATGCGGGCGTCGGCCAGATTCTATTGCCCGCGGCGTCCGGCTTCCGCATCGCTGCATTACCGGGGCAAAGAGGAGACGATCCCGTTCAAGTGGGACGAAGCGTCGGCGACGGTCGCACTGTGGTACCACCATTCAAGCGAAGCGGATGTTGTGGTGAATGTAAGTTGGGAAAGCGGAATGGAACGCTGACCGAAAAGGAGACTGAGTATGCCATATGAAACGGTAAGGCCTGAGCAGCTGAAAGCGATACTGAACGATTGGAAGGAGCACATCTATGTTCCGCTGGAGGAGCTGCGCGTAACGGCTTGGGTAACGCCGGAGCCGGTGCCTTACGAGGAGCGGATGTCCGGTCAACGGATCGAGCTTGCTCAAGGGGACCGCTGGGGCAATCTGTGGGATTGCGCGTGGTTTCACTTCGCGGGCAAGGTGCCCGCATCGGCCAAAGGCGCCAAGGTCGTTCTGCTGATCGATGTGAACGGGGAGCTTTGCCTTGTTGACGAGGAAGGGTCGCCCGTACAGGGTCTGACCAATATTAACTCGGAATTCGATTACTCCCTCGGCTTGCCCGGGAAACGGGTCGTGCACGTAAGCGAAGCGTCCACGGGAGAGGAGCCGATCGAGCTTTGGGGGGATGCGGGCTGCAACGACCTGTTCGGACGATACCGGAGCGGCACGCTGAAGGAAGCGTTAATCGCGGTTTGCCGGGAAGAGGTCAGGCGGCTGTATTACGATGGCGAAGTGCTGCTTGAAACCGCGGAACGGCTGCCGGCCGGCTCTGCCCGCAAAGAGCGGATTTTGCAGGCGCTGTACGAGGTGTCCCTGCTGCTGACGGAGCTGACGGACGAGCGGGTCGGCGAGGCGCGCCGCATTCTCGGTAAGCAGCTGGCGATGCGGGGCGGCGATCCGGTATTGACGATTAACGCCGTTGGCCATGCGCATCTCGATTTAGCCTGGCTGTGGCCGATCCGGGAAACGATCCGCAAAGGGGCAAGGACCTTTTCCACGGCGCTGCGCATGATGGAACGTTATCCCGACTATGTGTTCGGGGCGAGCCAGCCCCAGCTATACGATTGGATGAAAACGAAATATCCGAAGCTTTATGAACAGGTCAAGGAGCGCGTAAGCGAAGGTCGCTGGGAGCTTCAGGGCGCGATGTGGGTCGAGTCGGATACGAACGTGCCGGGCGGCGAGGCGCTTGTGCGCCAGATTCTATACGGCAAACGATTTTTTGAACAGGAATTCGGACAGGAAATGAAGTCGCTCTGGATGCCGGACGTATTCGGTTATACGGCGAGCCTTCCGCAGCTGCTGAAAAAAGCCGGAGTCGACTACATGATGACGCAGAAGCTTTCCTGGAGCATGTATAACCGGCATCCGCATCACACGTTCATGTGGGAGGGCATTGACGGCTCGCAGGTGCTTCTGCACATGCCCCCCGAGGATACGTATAACTCCCCGGCCGCTCCGCGCTCGATCGTCAAGGCGGAAACGGACTATTTGGACAAAAACGTATCGGATCATTGCCTGATGCTGTTCGGCATCGGCGACGGGGGCGGCGGTCCGGGGGAGGAGCATCTGGAGCGGCTGGCCCGCGAGAAAAACTTGCTTGGCCTAAGCCCGGTCGTGCAGACGACCTCAACGGCTTTCTTCGAGAAGCTAAGCGAAGGCCGGCATCTTTACCAGACCTGGAGCGGGGAGCTGTACCTGGAGAAGCATCAGGGGACGCTGACGAGTCAGGCGCGCAGCAAGCGGTACAACCGGAAGCTGGAGAAGGCGCTTCGCGAGCTGGAATTTGCGGCGGCGCTGGCCGGCATGATGAACGGGAAACCATATCCGGCCGAAGAGCTGGAGGCCATCTGGAAGGAAGTGCTGCTGTACCAGTTCCATGATATTTTGCCGGGATCGTCGATCAAGAGGGTATACGATGAGTCGCTGGAGCGCTATGCGGCGCTGGAGGCGCAGGTGGAAGGCCTGATTGCCGGCGCATACGGCGATATCGTCCGGCGGCTGCCCGCAGAGCCGGCCGGCAGGCGGCTGGCGGTGTTCAATTCCCTGTCCTGGGACAGGGAGGAGTGGATGAAGGTAGACGGACGATGGATGCGGGTCTCCGTGCCGGCCATGGGTTACGCCCTGGCTGAGACGGCGGAGCGCACTCAGGCAATGGCGGAGACAGCCGCTTCCGTGGAAATTGAAGCGCTGCCGACCTTCCCGGGACTGCATGCATCGGCTGCGAACCGGATCATCGAGAACGACCTGCTTACCGTTACGTTCGCGGCCGACGGCTCCATCGCTTCAATTTACGATAAGGAGCACCGCCGGGAAATTGTACAGCAAGGCAAGGGTGCGAATGCGCTGCGCATCTATCACGACCAGGGCGACGCCTGGGACTTCCGCCAGGATTACAGGCAGACGGGCGGCCTGCCGCTTCAGCTGGAAAATACGGAGGAGTTCGCCGACGGACCGACAGCCGGTCTCGTTCACCGCTACCGGACAGGCGATTCCATCCTGACTCAGAAGGTCGTGCTGACGCATGGCAGCCGCAGAATCGACTTTGTGACCGACGTTGACTGGCGGGAATCCGGCAAAATGCTGCGCACCTCGTTCCCGGTAGATGTCCGTACGGACGCCGTCAGCTGTGAAATCCAGTTCGGCTACCTGAAGCGGCCCACCCACCGCAATACGATGTGGGATTATGCTAAGGATGAGATTTGCGCGCATCATTGGGTGGATTTGTCGGAGCCGGATTACGGGGTTGCGCTGCTGAACGACTGCAAATACGGGCACCGGGCGGAAGGCGGCACGCTTGACCTGAACCTGCTGCGCAGCCCGTCCTATCCCGATCCCGAAGCGGACCGGGCGGAGCATACGTTCACGTATTCGCTTTATCCGCATAAGGGCGATCATGTGCAGGCGGAAGTGTACAAGCGCGGTTATGAGCTGAACGTTCCGCTTCGGACATCGGCGTTGGCAGCGGCGCAAGCCGGCGGCCCGGTATCGGCAGCGGCGATGCTGCCGGGGGCGCAATCTTTTCTGAATACGGGACACCCGAACGTGATGATAGAGGCCGTGAAAAAAGCCGAGGACGGGGACGATCTTGTGATCAGGCTGTACGAAACGGCCGGCGCCCGCGCGGAAGCGGCACTCGGCTCCGGATTCGGATTCCGGGAAGCATGGGAGGCCGATTTAATGGAGCGGAAGCTCGGAGCTTTGCCGGCAGAAGGCGGAAGAGTGCCGCTGACGTTTGCGCCGTTCGAGATCAAAACCTTACGGTTAACGAATCCGGCTCTGGTCGACAAGTAAAGGAGGAGGCTTATGACAGCATCGCTGCTGTGGAAACGGGTCTGGCGGCATAAAGTGTTTTACCTGTTTATGCTGCCGGGTATCGTCTGGTTTTTCATCTTCTCATACGTCCCTCTATTCGGTATCCAGGTAGCCTTCCGGGACTATACGTTCTCGGGGGGCTTCACCGGGAGCCCTTGGGCCGGTCTAAAATATTTCCAGCAGTTTTTCGACTTCTACAAATCCGAAGAAATTATCCGCAACACGATCATTATCAGCTTCCTCAAGCTGGCCATCGGATTTCCGATGCCGATCTTGCTTGCGATTTTGCTTAACGAGGTTGGAAGCCTTAAATTCAAGAAAACCGTGCAAACGCTTTCGTACTTGCCGTATTTCGTTTCCTGGATTGTCGTGGTCACTCTGATGCAGCGCCTTCTGACGCCGTTCGGCGGACCGCTGAACGAAGCGCTGTCCCTGTTCGGCCTCGAGCCGATCCAGTTTTTGTACAATCCGTCCTGGTTTTATCAGGTCATCGTAGGCTCGGATATCTGGAAGAACATCGGATGGAACTCTATCATCTATATGGCGGCGATTGCCGGCATCGATCAGCAGCTGTATGAAGCCGCCAAGATCGACGGCGCGGGCCGGTTCCGGCAAATCTGGCATGTGACGCTTCCGGGCGTCCGAAATATCGCGATTATACTGTTCATCCTGTCGATCGGCAGCCTGATGAGCGCCGGCTACGAGCAGCTGCTGCTTCTCAGCGGACCGCCTACGGCCAGCATCGGCAGCGTTCTGGACGTTCACGTCATCACCTCCGGCATAGGCGAGGGAAGACTCAGCTACGCGGCCGCAGTCGGCTTGTTCCAGAGCGTCATCGGCCTCATCCTGATTTTGACGGTCAACCGGATTGCCCGCAAGGTCAGCGACGTATCCCTCTTCTAGGAAAAGGAAGTGACAAGATGAAACGCCATTTGTCCATTTTCACCTTGCTCAACTATTTGATTCTGGCTCTGGTCGGATTTTCGATGGTTTATCCGTTCATCTACATTCTCGCCTATTCGCTGAACGACGGGAAGGATTCGATGATGGGCGCCCTATATTTCCTGCCGCGCCAATGGACGCTTGAGAACTATGCGCAGGTGTTCGAGGATGCGCGCATTTGGCAGGCTTACAAAATTACGCTGCTGCGTACGGTTCTCGGCACGTTTCTGCACGTGGCGCTAAGCACGCTGATGGCCTATGCGCTGTCCAAAAAATCGCTGCCGGGACGAAGCTTTTTCTCTTTTTACATTTTCTTGCCGACTATTTTCAGCGCGGGCTTCATTCCGTTTTTCATCACGCTTCAAAAGCTCCATCTCATCAACACCTTCTGGGTTTATGTCATTCCGATGCTGTTCAGCTTCATGCATATCGTCATCATCCGCACCTTCCTGCAGGGCATCCCGGAGGAGCTCGAGGAATCGGCCCATATCGACGGCTACGGCGACTTTCAAATTTTTATCCGCATCATCCTGCCGCTTTCGGGCCCGGTGCTTGCCACCATCTCGCTGTTCATCGGGGTGGCCCATTGGAACGACTGGTTTACCGGCGCCTACTATGTGTCCGATAAAGATCTGAAACCCGTACAGACGCTGCTCCAGGAAATGCTGACGCAGGCGGAGGCTTTCTCTTCCTCTCAACAGCGTGCGGCGCAGCAGGGCGGCCAAACCATCGGTTCAAGCGTGAGCGGCTCGACGCCGGAATCGCTGCGGATGGCGCTGCTCGTCATTACCGTTTTTCCGATTTTGTGCGTTTATCCTTTTCTCCAGCGGTATTTCGTCAAAGGCGTTATGATCGGTTCGGTCAAAGGATAACGGTCCCCGTATGGGGCTTTATCAAAATACAGGAACTCAATTGGGGAGGGTTTAGTATGAGGAAGATTTATGTGAAAGGCGCATCGGTATTGCTTGCGGCTTCGCTTTTCTCTGGTGCGCTGGCGGGCTGCTCGAACAACGAGGAGCCGGCGGAAACGAACGGCGAAGGCGGGACATCGGGACAGAAGGAAGTCACGCTGAAGGTGCTTCACAACTGGAACGGGTCTACCGGCTCGGAAGTCGACATGACCCCTGTCGAGCAGGTTATCAAAGAGAAGACCGGGGTTACCGTCGAATGGGAGTACACGACCGGAAGCGAGGTCGAGAAGGTGAACGCCATCTTCGCAACCCAGGATCTTCCCGACATTTATACCGGGCCGGCATGGGGCGGCGAGCTGGACGGCATCGTCAAGGCGGCCAAAGAGGATCAGCTTGTCGACTTCTCGGATAAGCTGGCCGATTACCCGAACCTCGCGAAATCGATCGCCAAGGAAAACGTTCCTCCCGCATTGTACGAGAAGGCGATTGACGCATACGGCGGCAAAAAATATTTGCTGCTGCAAAATCAGCCCGCAACCGATGAGGACGGCACGGATTGGCTGTACGGCTTTTACGTGCGCAAGGATATCGCGGAGGCGGTCGGCATAGATCCGCAATCGGTCCATACGAAGGACGAGTTTTACAATTTTCTGAAGAAAATCAAGGACGCGAACCTGCAGGCGGCCGGGCAGCCGGTCATCCCGCTCGGCGGCTTCAGCAACGGATGGGCCGTCGGCATTGCCAATACGATGTTCTACGGCGGCGCCGGCTATGTCGATAAGGGAGACGGCACGTTAGAGAACAGCTTTTTCGCGAAGGGCTACGACGACTATACGCTGTATTACCGCAAGCTGCTGTCCGAAGGGCTGCTGGATGCGGAAGCGTTCACCCAAACGGACCCGATTGCCAAGGAAAAAATAACGCAAGGCCGCGTCGCGGTGCTTGCCGCACATTATCCTGCAATTCTTGACGCTTCCAAGGAGTACGTCAAGGCGCATCCGGGCAGCGACTACATTCCGGTCGGCCCGCTGGAGCGGGCAGGCGCGGAGCCGGATCGCCCGGTTGATCTGGGCATTCAGGGCAATAACGTCACGGCGATTACGAAAGCATGCAAGGACGTGGACGCTGCGCTTCGCCTGCTGGACTTCCTTGCCTCCGACGAAGGCTTCATGCTTGTCCGCTACGGCGTGCAGGGCGTTCACTGGGATATGGTGGACGGCAAGCCGACGGCGAAAAAGGAGTATTTCGACAAGTTTGCGGCAGATACGTCGGGCAAGCTGATTGCGCGCAAAAATGA
This sequence comes from Paenibacillus vietnamensis, assembly GCF_020169515.1. Classification (GTDB taxonomy): domain Bacteria; phylum Bacillota; class Bacilli; order Paenibacillales; family Paenibacillaceae; genus Pristimantibacillus; species Pristimantibacillus vietnamensis. Next base: position 73,997 of record NZ_JAHMHW010000021.1, read on the forward strand.
AGGGCTCGAAATCGGCTTCAACTCCATGACGGGGATGGACCGCATTAACTCCGTCGGCGGCGGCGATATTTGGCTCGATCAGGAACGGATCGCCGCGATGGACAATGCCCGCAAAATTCTCCGTCCGAACGGCATTAAGGTCGTCACTGCGTACAACCCGGGCGATGTCATCGTCAAGTCCGAGCAGTGGGAGATGCTGAAGCCGTCGATGGACAAAACGGGCGACGCCTGGAAAGAGGCGGTATACGCGAAGTCTGACGAAGCGGCTCTGAAAATCCTGAACGAGCTGCGCGAGCAGATCAAGAAAACCGGCTACGACGAAGCGATGAAATTTACGAACGACAATTTGAAAGGCAAAGAAGCGGTCACGATGCAAATGCCGAACTGATCCGGCTGCGGGGGAGCGTTCACGCTCTCCCTTTGCGCGTTTGTGAAGCAATCATTTCGTTAAGAGGAGAGATTGAACATGTCCCAAGCATTCAGGCCCCCTTCCGTCCCGCTCATTGCCGTTGACCCGTATTTCAGCGTCTGGTCGGCGGCGGATCGCCTGTACGACGATCATACGAGACATTGGACGAACAAAAGGAACAGCATGGCCGGCCTTATCCGGATCGACGGCAAAACCAGAAGATTTATGGGCAAGGCGGAGCTTTCGGAGGAGGGCGGCTTAGAAGAGCCGGCGCCGATGGAGCAGAAGAGCTTGAAGGTCGAGCCTTTAACGAGCACCTATCTGTTCGAAGCGGATGGCGTCGAGCTGGAGGCTGTTTTCACGACTCCGCTGCTTCCGGACGACCTTGATCTGTTGTCGAGACCGGCCTCCTACCTAACGTTCCGCGTCCGCTCGACCGACGGCAAGCCGCACGACGTCAAAATTTATGCCGACATCTCTGGAGAATTATGCGTTCATACGACGGATCAGAGCATCGGCTGGTCGCGCAGCACGATCGACGGCCGGATCGCCGCAATGCGAATGGGCACGATAGAGCAGCCGGTGCTGGAGCGGGTCGGCGACGATACGAGAATCGACTGGGGTTACGTCTATTTGGCCGTGCCTCATGCGGACGGCCTTGAAACGGGCATTCATTCTTACAAGGCGCGGCAAACGTTCGCCGAGTCCGGCCGTCTTCCGCAAGGCGACGATGAAGCGCATCCTCGAGCCGTCTCTGAAGACACTCCGGTTATGGCGGTCGTGTTGGATTTCGGCCGGGTGAACGAGCTGCAAGCCTCGCAGTACATCATTGCGGCGTATGACGATATCCATTCGATTGAATATTTCGGCAAGCCTCTGGACGCATATTGGAGAAGATCGGGGCTCGCCTTCAAGGACATGCTGGTTTTGGCTGCAGGGCAATATGAAGAAATGATGGACCGATGCGAGGCGTTTAACCGCAAGCTGATCCGCGAGAGCGTCAACGCAGGCGGGGACAAATTGGCGGATATGCTGTCGCTCGCGTACCGGCAAGCTATTGCGGCTCATAAGCTGGTGAGCGACGAAAACGGGGATGTGCTGTTTTTCTCCAAAGAGAATTACAGCAACGGCTGTATCGCGACCGTCGACGTTAGTTATCCGTCCATTTCGCTATTTCTGCTGTATAACCCGGAGCTGGTTAAGGGGATGATGCGACCGATTTTCCGGTATGCGGCCAGCGAAGCCTGGAGCTTTGATTTTGCGCCGCACGACGTAGGCTGCTACCCGAAAGCAAACGGTCAGGTGTATGGCGAGAATGCGCTGGAAAACCAGATGCCGATCGAGGAATGCGGCAATATGCTCATCATGGCTGCGGCCGTCTGCCTGTATGGCGGGGATGCGGATTTCGCCAGGGAGCACTGGGGGCTGCTGACCGGGTGGGCCGAATATTTGAAGGAGTATGGAATGGACCCGGACAATCAGCTGTGCACGGATGATTTTGCCGGCCATTTGGCGCATAATGCGAACCTGTCCGTCAAAGCGATTCTCGGGCTCGGCGCTTATTCGATTCTTTGCTCTATGCTGGGCGAGAAGGGCGGCGACAGCTATTATGCGGCGGCGCAGGAGATGGCTTCAATATGGGCGGAAATGGCGGATGCCGGTGATCATTACAAGCTGACCTTCGACAGCGCGCCGGAATCCTGGAGTTTAAAATACAACCTCGTATGGGATTTGCTCTTCGGTCTTCGCCTGTTCCCTGAACGGACTAGGGAAGACGAGATCCGTCATTATATGGCCAAGCAGAACCGGTACGGTACTCCTCTGGACAGCCGCAGCACGTATACGAAGGCGGATTGGCTCGTCTGGAGCGCATGCATGGCGAAATCGCGGGAGGATTTCGACCGGATGATCGAGCCGCTCTGGCATTTCCTGAACGAGTCGCCGAGCCGGGTTCCTTTTACCGACTGGTACGATACGGTCAGCGGCATGCAGATGAACTTCCAGAACCGCTCGGTCGTCGGCGGTTTGTTCATCCCGCTGCTCAAGGCGTTTGAATCGCCGTTCCCGGCGGGATTCGAGCACAGCGGTACATTGGCGGAGGGACTCCGCTAGCATAGCTGAATTGTAACCCCGGCCTCCTTGGGATGGCCGGGGTTTGGCTTCGCTTTGCGGCGGGTGCGCATGTATGCCCACTATTGCTCCGTTCCGCTGCATAACTGATGTAGATCTGGGATATGTTCACCATTGCTCTGTTCCGCTGCATCACTGCTGTAGAGCAGAGACATGTCCACCATTGCTCCGTTCCGCTGCATAACTGGATATGCCTACCATTGCTCCGTTCCGCTGCATAAACTGCATCAGAAACCTCACATGAAGAAGGTTGATCGGCGCTACGGTGCACATTCGGCTAGGCCCCTTAATTCTGGAGTCTCCCACCGTCAATTTGACGTTTTCGCAGT
>NZ_JAHMHW010000022.1 GCF_020169515.1 Paenibacillus vietnamensis
GTATTAGGCACGCCGCCAGCGTTCGTCCTGAGCCAGGATCAAACTCTCCATAAAAAGTTTGTGACTCATTTCGTTACTAGCTATTTAACATATCGCTCAATGTTCAGTTTTCAAGGAACAATCATCTTATTTGCTTCCGCCTTTTTTTCAGCGGCGAGAAGTATCATAACATACATCTTTTTAGAAAAGCAACAACTAATTTTAAAAAAATTTTAGCATGTGTATTATCGGGTTTGACCAACGAAATAATCTGCCGTGCGGATCGCCAATGCAACGGTGGTAAGAGTCGGATGGGCGGCACCCGTCGTAGGGTGAACGCTGTTGTCAGCGACATAAAGGCCGGAAATGCCGTGAATTTGACCGTACAGGTTTGTCGCCGAAGGGCAGGATCGGTCCCCATACGGCAAGTACCCGATTCATGATTTTCTCCGCCTGGACGCCTTAAGGTCATATCGGGCCTTCCGTTTTCCTCGAAAAGGGTAACATTCATAGCTGTTGCGACCTGTTTTAAAGCTTCGCCCATCCGGCCGATCAACGCCCAGTCCCTATCACTGTAAGAAAAATGAATTTGCAGCTCGGGTACCCCATACTCATCCTTTCGCACGGGATCGAGGGTGATTCTGTTGTCATACTGGATTCGACTATACCGTTAGCATCGATGCCAACCCTTAAATTTTCTGAGACCGGTATTTCGTTATAATGGTGCAGCCGCAGCGACAAAATCTGTATTAAAAAAGGACGGATTTCCGTACGGGGAACCACTAAATCAAGTATTCCAGGATTCTCCGGCAAATCGTTTCTTGCCAAGATTCCTCCGGCAGACAGCCTGGAATGATTCGCGAGATAATAACCGATCGCGTTACCTTCAATCCCTGAATTCAGCAAGATTCGCGGGGATTCCAGCGTACCTGCGGACAACACGACCGTTTTCGATTTTATGACATACGATTTTTTGTCCGGAGTCATCACCTGAACGCCGACTGCCTTCCCTTTCTCATGAAGCACTTGGACAACCCGCGCTTAAACAGCCAGATCCACCGGCCGCCGGCTCATCGCCATGGCCAGGAAGAGGATGGAACTGAAAAATACGTTGGAATGTATACGGTCAAATCGGGTCGGCTGCGGACCCTGCTGCAAAAAAAGGGGTGACGGTCATGACCTGTTCGGCGATATTGTAGTAGTTTTCCATCTCCTTGTAAGAAACCGGCCACTGCTCAAAATCAATGCGGTCCATGCGTGGAGCGGCAGCCCCCCAGTGCAGCATCTTCCCCCCAAGTACGTGTGATATCGTATATTCTACGGGCACCGGACGGCCCCCTATGGTCGGGAAGGCCTCCAAAATCCGTTTCGAATATTTCGGATCCATCCAGACTCTGTCCACTTCATCAAGATCGGATGTCGGGATATTTAAAATATTAGTAGGCAGCAATAAATCCCCCGCTTCAACGATACCGATCCTTTTTCCGCTGCCTTCCCATTGTTCGCATAACCTCCAGGCTACTGTGCTCCCTCCCCCTCCTGAGCCGATGATCAGCACATCGTAATCCGTCTGCGCCATTTGTTCGATCGGGGTGAGCGGGATCCAAAGCTCCGCGTATCCCTCACGCGGCGGGTTCCAAGGAAAGCGTTCCATAATTTCCTCGGGGGCAGGCTCGTCCGGGATGTTCACTGGTATTCCTGCCAGATTAAAATCCATGTCCGGAATTAGCGGATTCAGAATGGTGATCGCTGACAAATCAACTTTATATTTGACCGCTATCGTCCGAAGGGTATCATGCATACCGGCAACATATATCCTCATCCAGCTTCTCTCCTTCATCCCATAAATAATTTATGGGATTCGTCTCGTTCCGGTCTTATGCCAAATGAAAAAGGGCCGTCTCTCCGGTCGCCTTATGACCTTTTTGAGACAGCCTCCTGAAAAGTTATTTTACGGCTAGTATTGAAGCTGCTTCTTCTGCCTCTTTATAAGCTTTCTGCAACAGCTCGTCTTTATCCAGCATAGAAGTGCCTTGAACCCGAAGGATTTCGTAATCTTCAATACCCAGAAAATTAAACATCGACTTCAAGTATTTATTGGAGTATTCCACTTCGGTATACCAGTCGCCATTGGTGTAGATTGCACCGCTTCCTTGGATCACAAGCATGCTTCGTCCATCTTTAAGAAGGCCGACGGACCCCGTTTTGGTATACTTAAAGGTCTCCCTCGCGATTATTATATTGTCCATGTAATCCTTTAGCTTTGATGGGATATTAAAGTTATGCAGCGGATAAACAATGATATACTTATTTGCGCTTTTGAATTGATACAATACCTCGTTCATGCGTCCTGTCACTTGTTGCTCTTCACTTGTCAGCTCCTGCCCGTTTCTTAATTTTCCCCATGCGCTTAAAACAGTCTGATCTATCATGGGCACAACGTCATCGTATAAATTAATCTGTTCAATGACTTCGTCATGAGAATGCTGCTCTTTATAAATTTTCATGAAATAATGAAAAACATTTAAACTAAACGAAGATGTGGAATCGACCTCCGGATGGGCATTAATGATAAGCAGTTTATTCACTTGACGGTTCCTCCCGTTATTTTTATCTGTACACCAAAGAAGACAATTGAAGGAGCGTATTTGTGACAACAATGGCCGCCCTTCCGCGGAGAAGGACGGCTATGCTTAAAAGAATAGTAATTATGCTTGAGGAACGGAACGGCTGAGCCAGTCCTCGAAATGCGTCGGAGCGATGCGTGGGTTGTAGCCCGGGACAAGGGATTGCTCGTCCAGCTTTGCGCCGAAATAGAGGGCGTTGTCGTCTGTGATGACCTGACGTGTGTCTTGCCGAACACTCAATAATCGACGGGCAAGCTCGTCGAGACGAAACCGGTCCGGACCGGCCAGCTCGACAATGCCGTTCACAGGTACCGCCAAAGTGAAATCGGCTAATGCGGCAGAAACGTCAGCCGCAGCGATGGGCTGAATAGGATCGGATGATAAACGAACGGTTTGCCCTTCGGTAGCGACATAAGCGATACTTTCGATAAATTCAAAAAACTGCGTCGCGCGAACGATGGTATAGGAAACGTCTGACGCCTTGGTCAGTTCTTCCTGAGCCATCTTCGCACGGAAATAACCGCTTTGGAGAAGGCGATCGGTGCCGACGACCGATAGCGCAACGTGATGATTTACTCCGGCTGCCGCTTCAGCAGCTAGAAGGTTTCGGGTGGACGTTTCAAAAAACTCCAAAACTGCCTGATCTTCGAATGAAGGAGAGTTCGCCACGTCTACGACCACTTGAGCGCCGCTAAGCGCATCAGCCAGTCCTTCACCCGTAACGGCATTTACGCCCGCAGAAGGCGATGCCGCCACGACCTCATGGCCAAGCGTACGAAGGTTGCTTACAAGGTTTTTACCAATAAGTCCGGTACCGCCGATAACAACTATTTTCATGTTCATCCTCCTGGTTTTGTTAGCTGAGACCGGCTTTTGTTAATCCAAATGCCGCATCGGACGATCCGGGCACCGTTTTGAATGCGACGTTAATTCGGTTCCAGGCATTGATATCCATGACCGAGAAGGTCAGGTCCGAGATTTCTTTTTCAGACAGCTGCTCGCGAACCCGGTTATATACATCGTCAGAAACGCCATGCTCGGGCAGCCTGGTCAGAATTTCCGTCCATGCCAGTGCCGCACGCTCGCGCGGACTAAACAGAGTAGACTCTCTCCAGATCGAAAGGTGATAGAGACGAAGCTCGCTCTCCCCATGAATTTTCGCTTGCTTGACGTGCATATCCAGACAGAATCCGCACCCGTTCATTTGCGAAGCCTTGATGTGAACCAGATGAAGGATTTTCTCTTCAATTGAGCTTTCCTTCTCGGCATTGCTTAAGCTCATTAACTTTTTGAAAAAATCCGGCGATTGCTGCATGTAATTTATACGTTGCGTCATAACGGTACCTCACTTTTCTGTTGTAGTAATAGCACCTGCAAATCCGTGCCACGAACATATAACGATGCTCCTGTTTATTCCGTGACAAGCTATGATCAATTTTTGTTTGTCACAAAATAAAACCCAATCTTGTCTTGTGATTATAGGATGAGAAATAGGGGTGGAATCATGCAAGAGATGTACAATCAGTACAAAGGACTGTTGTTTAAGCTCGCCTATCAGTTGACCGGATCGGTATCCGACGCTGAGGATGTTGTACAGGACGTGTTTGTAAAGATCTATGACGTCCCCCAGGAGAAGCTGACTGAGCCGAAGGCTTATCTTTGCAAAATGGTCGCGAATCGTTGCAAGGATTTACTCAAGTCAGCCCGAAAGCAGCGTGAGCAATATTATGGTGAATGGCTGCCGGAGCCCTTTCTTAGTTCGGAAGATGACTCCATGGACTCGGTCATTCAAGAAGATCTTTTGTCTTATGCGATGCTCGTGCTGCTTGAAAGGCTATCTCCTGCCGAACGGGCCGTTTTTGTCCTTCATGAGGCGCTTGGCTTTGAGCACCGTGAAATAGCTGAGCTGCTGGAAAAAAGCGAAGTGAATTGCCGGAAGCTGCTCAGCCGAGCAAAAACAAAGATGGGAGTGGCTTCCGAAGAGCTTGTTCGCCCTGAAGCAGCCAACTATGAGTGGGTTTACAGCTTCATGGCGGCACTCAAGCAAGGAAACACAAATCAAATCTTGTCTATGCTTGATCAAGATGTTGTTCTTGTCGCCGATGGAGGAGGCAAAGCTTCCGCCGCCGTCAAGCCGATTGAAACGCGTGAACTCGTTGCGCAGGCTCTTCTTGGCCCGATACGCCAAGCTTCTATGCAAGAAGGAGTCGCGGTTATTGAAATTGGACATATTAATGAACAACCAGGGCTTATTCTTCGTTCAAACGAGGGAATTCATACGGTGGCGATGCTTCATATCAGGAGGAATCACATTCAAAACTTGTTTATTATCCGGAACCCGGATAAGCTGAAGCATGTAGGTTAAGCGGCTATGCTCATCTGCCGAACGATAATAATAGACAACCGCCGGGCGTAAAATCGTACGCACCGGCGGTTATTTTTTTAGAACCAATAATCCCTACCGAGACGGTAGTTGCCCCGATTGATTTTAGAAGCAGATTAAAAATATATTGTCCCAAAATAGTCGGGATTACCAACTACACAAGCAATATAACTTTGAAGCAAATTGCCGATGCAGCCCATTTAAACGTTTTGGAATGTACCCGCGGCTTTAAAAAAAGCATCCATATGACTCCTTACAGCTACTTGGTTCAGTACCGTATTAAAAAAGCTGCGAGCTGTTAGGAGCAACCGAATTTACGATAACCGAATTTGCCCGCAGGGTCGGTTTTAATCATGTCAATCATTTTATTCAGTCATTTAAAAAACACCAGAAAATTACGCCTAAAGACTTCCGAAAGCTTAGAAATGACCCGCTTCTTATGAAAAGTAAAAGAAAAAACAGAGGAAATTGAAAGTTTTTGCGCGCAGGCTGCTTATATACTGGCGAAGAAGAGCGGGCGCTCACTCAAGAATCGGCAAGAAAAGCGTTGGCTCGTATACCCGGAAAGGAGGAAGATCGGACGGATAAGAGGTTTTACGCGGACTGCCTTGTACACGCTTACAGCACTATCCATTTGATATGATGGGAGAAGGCTAATGATGAGAAGAACAAATTTCTTCAAAATGAGCTCGCTTCTGGCTGCGGTCATTGTCGGCTCGATGCTTCTCGCGCTTCATTCGGCTGCCGCCGCAGAATTTCGCTCAAACGTGCCCGGCTATCTGCCGGTAACGGGCAACTGGTCCGAGCAGGCCGGCGAGGGATTAAAAGGCGCCAGCGCCGCAAACGCCAATGCGCTAAGCATGACGAATGCGGCAAGCGAAACGAATTTTACGCTGGAAGCGGATGTGAAGGTCGACGCTTCCACTCCTTACGGCGTAGGCTCGCTCGTGTTTCGGGCGGCGGAGGACGGCAGCAAGGGTTATGCGCTTAGCGTCGATCCGAATTTGGACCGGATCCGGCTGTTCGATCTGGCGACCGGCTCGGACGTCGGAACTCCATACAGCACGGCTCTGAATACAGGAACAGCCTACCATCTGAAGGTGACGGCAGACGGACCTGCGCTCAAGGTCTATTTGGCCGGCACGCTTGCCATATCCGTAAGCGACGCCAAATACGCCGAAGGCAACTACGGTTACAACGTGTATAACGGAACGGCTTATTTCCAAAATGTAAACGCTTACGATATAAATACGAATTTAACCGGCTGGACGGCCTCCTCCGGCACATGGACTTCAACCCCGCTTGGCCTGCGGGCTTCGGCGGCTAGCGGCCAGAGCGGTTCCTTCATGGCCGGCACAAGCGCGGACAGCTTTACGTATGAATCCGACGTGATCATCGAAAGCAGCTATGCCGCCGCCACGCTGCTGTTCCGCTCCAATTCGGCCGGCACACAGGCCTATGGGCTCCAGGTTGACGCGAATTTGGACCGGCTCCGCTTGTTCAAGACGAGCGGCGATGTGACCTTGGCCACCCATAACGTGACGCTCGATACGGGGAAGGTCTACCAGCTCCGGATTAACGCGGAGGGCAGCTCGATCAAGGTATACATCCAGCAGGCGGGAACGCAGGTCTCGACCGGCTACACGCCGGCGATCTCGGTGACGGATGGCAGCTACGCTTCCGGCCAGCTGGGCCTTGCCGTTTACAACGGCAGCGCCGTGTTCCAAAATATCCGGATCGGCGATCTGAACACGAACCTGTACGGCTGGACCGACACGGGCGGAGCCTGGACGCCGCATCTTGGCGGAGTGAAAGCCGTCAGCGCCGGTACGGCCAATACGTTCCGCATGGCGGAGAATGCCTCGTCCGATTTTGTGCTGGAGGGCGATTTGAAGGTCGATGCGGCGACCCCGCTCGGGACGGCGGCTCTCGTCTTCCGGGGTAACGCGGCTGGCACCTCCGGCTACGTGGTGAACATCGACCCGAACCTCGACCAGGTGCGCCTTTTTAACGCCAGCGGAGGCGCCACGATCGCGTCGGCAAGCCGTACGATCGAACCGGGCAAGACATATCATCTGGAGGTGAACGCCGTCGGCTCCAGCATCAAGATATATCTCGATGGCGTCGCCGCACCGGTCATATCGGTGACGAATACAAGCTACGCTAGCGGCAAAATCGGGATGAACGCCTACAACGGCACGGCCTATTTCCAGAACGTATTCGTTACGGAAGCAAGCGAATGGTATAACGAGCCTTATCGTCCGCAATACCATTTCACATCGCCGCGATACGCGGTCGCCGATCCGAACGGGCTTGTCTATTATGATGGGGAATACCATCTGTTCCATCAAGAAGGCGGCAAGTGGGCGCATGCGGTCAGTACGGATCTCACCAACTGGAAAAACCTCCCGATCGCGCTGCCGTGGAACGATATGGGACATGTATGGTCCGGCTCGGCGATCGCCGACGAGGAGGACGTCACCGGACTGTTCGGCGGCGGATCAGGGCTGCTCGCCTACTACACCTCGTTTAATCCGGATAAAACGAAGGGCAATCAAAAGATCGGGCTCGCCTACAGCACGGACAAGGGCCGCACATGGTCGTTCTACGGCAGCAGCGCCATTATTGAAAACCCGGGCGGCGTAAACGGCAGCTGGGATTTCCGCGACCCGAAAGTCGTGTGGAATGAAGACCATTCCAAGTGGGTCATGGTCGTCTCCGGCGCCGATCACGTACAGTTCTATACGTCGACGAACCTGCTTGACTGGACGTATGCCAGCTCATTCGGCTACGGCGATTACCTGCACGGCGGAATTTGGGAATGCCCGGATTTCTTCCAGCTCCCAGTGGACGGCAATCCGGCGAACAAAAAGTGGGTGCTGACGGTCAGCACCGGAGGGGTCCGGGAGACGGACGGCTCGTCTTCGGAATATTTTGTCGGCAGCTTTAACGGAACGACGTTCACCAGCGACAATCCCGCTTCAACGGTGCTTCGCAGCGAGCGGGGCAAGGATATGTACGCCGCCATGTCGTTCGCGGACATCCCCGCTGCGGACGGACGGCGCATTCAGCTCGGGTGGATGACGAACTGGGACTATCCGTTCAGCTATCCTACCCGCCCGTGGAAAGGGCAACTGTCCATTCCGCGAGCCCTGACGCTTAAGAGCTTTGCAGGCGAAGGCATCCGGCTCGTGCAAACGCCGGTATCCGAGCTGCAGTCGCTGCGCGGAACGGCCGCTTCCTTCAGCAATACGACCGTCACTCCTTCGACGCCGAATCTATTGGCGAATTTCTCAGGCACCGCCTATGAAATCGTCGGCGAATTCGAGCTTCCGGCGACCGGCGTTTCTGCGGAATTCGGCTTCCGCCTTCGCGAGCTGGGAGATCAGAAGACCTATGTCGGCTACAAGCCGGGACTGAACCAAATGTTCGTTAATCGGACCGATGCCGGAAAGGACGATTTTACGACCTACTTTTCCGGGTGGCAGGATGCAACGGTTGCGCCGGTGAACAACCGGATCAAGCTGCATATTTTCGTCGACCAATCCTCGGTCGAGGTGTTCGGGAACGACGGCAAGGTCGTCTTCTCCGATGTGATTTTGCCGGGCGACGCAAGAGACGGGCTCACCTTCTATACAAACGGCGGCAATGTGAAGATTGTCTCGTTGAATGTGTACCCGCTTGCCAATACTTGGCGGAACGAACCGTCCTCCGGGACGGCTCCGCAGAAGGTGGTCATGGACCGTACGCGCATCGATTTGGCGCCGGGAGCAAGCGAGCAGCTGTACGTCAACGTTTTGCCGCAAACCGCAACCAACAAAAACGTCACATGGAGCTCCAGCAACACTGCGATTGCAACGGTGTCGGCAGTGGATTCCCGGAGCGCCAACGTGACGGGCGTCGCACGCGGCCGGGCGGTCATTACGGCTGTGACGCAGTCCGGCGGCATCATCGGCCAAACCGTCGTTGAGGTTGGAGGCGCTTTCAACACGAACCTGACCGGCTTGGCGGAGCCGGATAACGGGCGCTGGTACAGCTCTGCGGACGGCATTGCCGGCACATTCGATCAAGATACGAACTATATTTCTACGGTCTCGGCGGACAACTTCACGTATGAAGCGGATATTCGCATCGACGCCTCGGGAGGCGCAGGCTCCCTGCTCTTCCGCTCCAATTCGGACGGGTCTAGCGGGTATTACCTCAACGTAGATCCGAATTTCCGCATGATCCGCCTGTTCTACAAGCTGAACGGCAGCTTCAGCCCGAGCCAGATGCTGGCCAGCGCTCCTGCCTTTATTCAGCCGGGCAGAACGTATCATGTCAAAATTGTCGCCAGCGGCACGAATATAAAGGTTTACTTCGATCAAGCAGCGACGCCTGCTATCGACGTAAACGACAGCGCGTTCTCCAGCGGTTATTTCGGGCTAAACGCGTTCGGAGGCATCGTCCATTATCAGAATGTATACTGGTGGGCGGAGCTGACGAACGGCGCCGTCTACCGGCTGACCAACACCGGCAGCGGCAAGGCGCTTGACGCGGCCGGCACCTCCGACGGGTCCAACGTTCAAATTTGGTCCTGGCTTGCAAACAATAACCAGAAATGGACGTTAACGGACAATACGGACGGCACCTACACGCTCACCTCGGCAGCCAGCGGCAAGGCGCTTGACGCGGCGGGTACCGGTGACGGCGCGAACGTCCAGGTGTGGCAAAGCCTCGGCAATGCCAATCAGAAGTGGATCATCTCGCCGAACAGCGACGGTACCTTTGAGCTGAAAGCATCAAACAGCGGCAAAGCGCTCGATGTCGCAAGCGGCGGAACCGCCGACGGCACGAACGTGCAAATCTACTCGGGCAACGGATCACCCGCTCAGAAGTGGCAGCTAGTTAAGCTGTAATTGATAAGGGGCAGGCGTCAACATGACGTCTGCCCCTCGCTGCTTGTCTAAGTAAACATCGGACAAAGCACCTTTGATGCAATCCCTGTGCTAACCGGCCAGCTCCATCAGCCTCGTAAAATAATTCAGACCGGCAGCATCAATCTTCTCTCTTCCATAAGCATCCAAAAAGATGTCCTTGTATTTATCAGTCTTCAAGTTATACCGAAGCGTCCATAACCCCCAATAAAGGTCGTTATGCCTGTCTCCTACCCCGCCGTCTCCTAAATCGATAAAGCCCTTGAACGCAAAATGGTCCATAATAATGTTAGGCAAACAGTAATCGCCATGAATAATCACATTATCGACCGGGGAATACGCGATTTCATGTACGGCACTCAGGTCGATCCCTTTGTTAATTGCATCATTCAGCAGCTCCGTCGTCCTGTTGCGGTACGGGCAGCCCTCGACGGGAAGGGAGTGCAGCATTTTTAAATATTGGCCGAATACGGCTGCCAGCTTTTCAGGATTTTCAAGATGCAGCTGCTCCGCGCCGTCATCGCCGCTTACTACCTCCGTTAATAAATAATCGTAAGCCGAATCCGATTCATAGGCAATCGCTTTCGGCGCTGCTTGGAAGCTGTGCAGAAAATCCGTCATTTTATATTCCCGTTCAAGCGTGCCTTTGGGGCTTATTTTTAAGAAAGCGCTTTGCGCACCCTTCACAAAAAGGGTCCTAGCCGTTTCTGAACAACTGCTGTCGTAAATCGCGGCGCTCTGCATATATCGTGCGATTGCCGGCGGTGAGGTTCCGATATCAAACGAGACTTCCGTTTTTTTCATATTTCCCCTCCTATGTGTGCGGTAAATAGGCGGCTGAGGCAGATAAGTGCCGAGCTCCTATTCGGAATACTAGAATACTATTTTAGTAGACTTTATTTCATAGGGGTGATCGCATTGGGGTTCCGAATTTCCATCCGCACACAATTTACGTTTATTGCACCGGACCGTACGCTTCATTGTATTTTAAGCAGCATTGCCGAAAAGGGAGTAAACATTAATGGATTTGATCTGTCCAAAAAAACCAAACGCTGTTATCTGGTCAGACTCGTACTTGGTTCTGTTGAGGCAGAAAGCGCAAACGATCTTCGGATCTTAAGAAAGGTGCTGCGATCCTATTGCGTCAGGTTCATAGAGAAAAAGGTCATTCAAGTACATGGAATCGCACCAGGCGTTCCTGGCGGACTGGGCGCTCTATTCGGAGCCCTAAGCTGCAAGGTAAGAGTCATAGCCATATACACCGGAGAAAACAATAGGATATTTGTAGATGTGTCCGATTTGAAAAAAGCGGCTCGGATTTTATCGCAAAAAAATGTTCCTCAATTCCGAAAAAAATGCCATCTGTAACTATTATAAGCATATAAGATAGGAACCGCCAATTGGGCTAACGTAACGAACCCAGTCATCGTTATCGGTCATCAATCGGAATATTTTAATTTCCAGCGAACTCAGGTGACGTTATTGCTCGAAAATCGGGGCTATTCCGCCGCTGTTCACCCCAATAACGATAGCAGAGTTCGTTAGGCTTGGAATGCGGCTCAAATCACCCGAATAAAGCCTGTGAGGTTCGTTAGCCTCCCTACAAACAAAAACGGCAGCCGAGGGCACGCAATGCATGCATGCTCCCGGCTGCCGTTCATTTTAAACCATAATTTTGCAAACGTCGTTCGTAAACTCCACCGGATCCTGCAGCGGCAGGCCTTCGATCAGAAGCGCCTGGCTGTACAGCAGGTTCGTGTACAGGCTCAGCTTCTCCTTGTCTCCGGCATGGGCCGCTTTGAGCGATTGGAACACGTCGTGGTTAACGTTGATTTCCAGCACCTTGTCGGCCTTCACGTCCCCGGCGTTCGGCATCGCCTTCAGAATCTTCTCCATCTCGATCGTCAGCTCGCCTTCAGCGGACAAGCAGACCGGATGGCTCTTCAGCCGCTTCGACGCTTTGACGCTCTTGACCTTGCCGCCAAGAATCGCCTGCATTTGCTCGAAGAGTTCCTTGTTGTCGTTCTCCTCCGCCTCGGACGGCTTCTCGCTCTCGTCGGGTTCGATGCCGATGTCGCCGCTCGATACGTTTTTGAATTCTTTTTCCTTGTATTTGCCGATCATTTTGATCGCGAACTCGTCGATATCGTCGGTGAAGAACAAAATTTCATAACCCTTGTCGGATACCAGCTCGGTTTGCGGAAGCTTCTCCAGACGCTCCACGGATTCGCCGGACGCGTAGTAGATAAACTTCTGATCCTCCGGCATTCTCGAGACGTACTCGTCCAGCGAGACCAGCTTCTTCTCTTTAGAGGAGTAGAACAGAAGCAAATCCTGCAGATCCTCTTTGTTCATGCCGTAGTCGTTATAGACGCCGAACTTCAGCTGTCTGCCGAACGATTTGTAGAAGCTCTCGTATTTGTCTCTTTCGTCCTTAATCAGGCTCTGCAGCTGGCCTTTGATTTTGTTCTTGATGTTCTTGGCGATCAGCTTCAGCTGGCGGTCATGCTGCAGCAGCTCGCGGGAAATGTTCAAGGACAAATCCTCGGAGTCGACCATGCCCTTCACGAAGCTGAAATAGTCCGGAAGCAGGTCGGCGCATTTGTCCATAATCAGGACGCCATTGGAATA
Source organism: Paenibacillus vietnamensis (assembly GCF_020169515.1). Lineage (GTDB taxonomy): Bacteria > Bacillota > Bacilli > Paenibacillales > Paenibacillaceae > Pristimantibacillus > Pristimantibacillus vietnamensis. The sequence continues at coordinate 12,537 of NZ_JAHMHW010000022.1, forward strand.
CAGCTCAAGCCCCTTCTCGTATTCCTTCGTGTAATAGTCGAAAGGCGTATTTTCCGGGATGAACAAAATCGCGTTGTAGACGACGGCGCCGTCGGCGCTGATGTGCACATGCTTGATCGGCTTGTCGAAGCCATAGCGCTTCTCGAAATAAAACTGCTCATAATCCTCGTCCTTGAGCTCGTTTTTGTTCCGGCGCCAGATCGGCACCATGCTGTTGACGGTCTGCTCTTCCGTGTAGCTTTCCAGCTCCTTGTCGTCGCCTTCCTTCGGGCGCTGGCCGGAGACGTCCATCTTGATCGGGTAACGGATAAAATCGGAATATTTCTTAATGATGGACCTTAAGCGGTATTCCTCCAAAAACTCGTCATACTGCTCGTCCTCGGTATTTTGCTTGATTTTCAGCACGATTTCGGTGCCGACCGACTCTTTCTCCCCAGGCTCGATCGTATAGCCTTCCGCCCCGTTTGATACCCATTTGTACGCTTGGCTGCTGCCGAGCGCTTTCGTCGTCACGATTACCTCATCGGCTACCATGAAAGCGGAATAAAAGCCTACACCAAACTGGCCGATAATGTTATGGCCGTCCTTCAGCTCATTTTCCTTCTTGAACGCAAACGAGCCGCTCTTCGCGATAACGCCCAGATTGTTCTCCAGCTCTTCCTCGGTCATGCCGATGCCGGTATCCGAGATCGTCAGCGTTCTGCCAGCCTTATCGGCCGTTACTTTAATATAGTAATCCTCTTTGTTGAAAACGAGCGAATCGTCGGTTAACGCTTTATAATAGATTTTGTCGATGGCGTCGCTTGCGTTGGAGATCAGCTCTCTTAAAAAAATCTCCTTCTGCGTGTAAATGGAGTTAATCATCATCTCCAGCAATCGCTTTGATTCTGCCTGGAACTGCTTTTGAACCACGGTTAAGACTCCCTTCGATTATAAAATCAGCCGTTTTGCCGGTTAGCACTCGAACCAGATGAGTGCTAACCCTTCTTTTTATATATCATATCTTAAATTTCCATGTCAATAAGTTGCGCGCAGGCGGAAAAGGGCAGGGGAGCGCCAGTCTTTCCCCTAAGCCCGAAAATTAGCTTACTGAACGTCTGCTTCTGCTTACTCACCCGCCAGAGGGAACTCACCGATCACCTCGTACATCGGCGATTGATGCATATGCGTGCGCATAAGTACAAAGCGGTCTGCCACCCAGCCCGCGCCGGACGGCGCAGCCAATTCCCCGAAGCCGCCTTCGGGCGACCCGCCGGCAAAACCTCTCGCCAAAGTAATATGCGGCGCATAGGGCCTGCTCTCCGCCTCGAACCCCAGCGGTGCGGTCGCTTCGGTTACCGCCTTGTGAAGCGCCGTCAACCGTTCCAGATCGCCGGTCACCGAAGCCCACAGCACGCGGGGCGCGGACGGCTGGCCGAAGGTGCCGATCCCGCCGAGCTCCAATCGGATCGGACCCGTCTGCACCGTGCGAAGAGCACCCGCCAGCTCCTCCGCGCGGCTCACCGGCACATCGCCGAGAAACTGCAGCGTAAGGTGGTAATCACGCGGGTGCGTCCATTTGCGGAAGGACAACCTCTTCTTCTGCTCCCGGGTCCAGCACTCCAGCTCGTCCGCGACAGGCGGCGGCGCAGGCAAGGCAACGAACAAACGCATCGCGGCTTCGTCTGATTTCGTCATTTGCTCCTTAAACCTCCTCTATAGGCTAGTTGATCGAACTAGATCCATTATGGATGAATTTGCGGCAAAACATTCCCGCCCTATCGAAAATCCTGCCACTACTATTATAATCCGCACGGCTCTGCTGCAGTAAGTGCATTGGAATCAAGCAATAACCAGCCAGCTTGCCGCTCCGCTGCAGTTTCTGCAGCAGATTCCTCCAAAATCGCCAAATCAAGCTCTGTGAGGGCAATTCTGCTGCAAAAGTGCAGGCCAGCTCCAAAAAGCCGACTCCATGTTAGGTTTCTGCTGCAGTAAGTGCATTGGTATCAAGTGCCGTCGTAAAAATAGATTTCCAGCCCGTTACCAATCCGGACTCTAGCGAATAGCTTGTATAAGAGAGTTCATGGAGGTGGTAGAGAATGCTATAGCTCAACGGAATCGTAGGCGGAACCAAAGCCGTAAGGGTCGCTCCGCGCCAAAACTTTCTGTTGCAGCAAATTGTCCTGACCGTCAAAGGCGGGCAAAAGCTGACGTTAAGGAGCGTTATTTTCTTGTTCAACAATGAGGCGTTTGCTATCAAAATCGAGGCGAATCCGTCGCCCGGCGTCTTCATCGCCAAAGGCGGCTTCGGCGATCTGAAGCCGAACAAAGTGCTCTTCCACAACAAAAGCAGCGAAGATGTCATCATTTTCCTGACGGTAAGCGCCGTAAATACGGCGAAAAACACCCGCTTCTTAAGCCGCTCCGACAGCTGGCATCTCGGCATCACCCGCTGCTCGAAATAAGCATTCCCGTTACGTGTACCGTCAAGTCTCCACACGAAAGGGGCTTGCGCCAGGTCCATTCAGACCTTTGGCGAAGCCCCTACCTCATGTTTGTCCACTCCCTGACCGTTATGGCATACCCCGTAAACGGCCGCGACAACGCTTACATCGTATATCAAAACTCATTCTTCCGAGAATAAACAACAGCAAAAACACCCCATGAACCCAGACGCCGAATCAGCCTCAAAAGCTGATTCGACGCCTGTGCCGGAGGGTGTCCGTTTTGTTTCCTATGCCTAGCTGTAAGTACCCGCAAAGGGTTCGAGCCTCAAGCTTGCGCCGTCCGGAAAGCCTCGTTGTAGCAGCGCCTGCAGACGGGCTTATAATCCTCGTTGCCGCCGATCTGAATCTGAGCGCCTTCATTCATCGGCTGTCCGTCGCGAAAGCGGATGACCATCGTCGCTTTCCGGTCGCAGTACCAGCAGATCGTTTTAATTTCCTCGATTTTGTCCGCCTGGACGAGCAAATTGTAGCTCCCCTCAAACAGCCGATTTTGGAAATCATTCTTCAGGCCGAAAGCCATGACCGGTATATTCAGCTCATCCACGATTCTGGTAAGACCGATGATCTGATGTTTCTTCAAAAACTGCGCTTCGTCGACGAGGACGCAATAAATGTTGTCGTGGGCCGAGGCCTCGATCTGCGATTTCACGTTTTCGAACAGGTCCGTATCCTCATGGACGGGAATTGCCGCCCGCTCGAACCCTACTCTGGAGCCGACCCGGTCCTCGCCGCCCCTCGCGCCGACGGATGGCGAATAAATCAAGACCGGCTTGCCCTGCTCCTCGTAGTTATGTGCCACTTTAATAATTTCGAACGATTTGCCGCTGTTCATCGTTCCATATTTGTAATAAAGCTGAGCCAATCCCATCTCCTCCAGAAACAGTTCAATACACCTATTATACAGGAAGAGACATCGTTATCGACACCGGGACTCGCCTTTGAAACAATCCGATTAATGCGCCGTTTCCGCTACGCCCTCGTTGTCTTTTTCTTTGTCGCTCGACAAGAAGTAGCCGACAACCGCAATCAGTACGAGGACGATATAGAACGTCAGCTTCCAGGCCGTCGAGTGTGCGAAATCATGCGGGATCAAGCCTACCGCTTCATGAGACAGCGTGTACACGGCGAGCTTTACGCCTACCCAGCCGACGATAACGAATGCCGCCGTTTCAAGACCGGGCTTGCGGTGCAGCAGCTTGACAAACAAGGTAGCCGCGAAACGCATAATGACAAGTCCGATAAAGCCGCCAAGGAAAATGACGATAAAGTGTCCGCCGTCCATTCCGCCGATGTTCGGCAGATTCGTCGTCGGGAGTGCGACCGCCAGCGCAACCGCCGCGAGAATCGAATCGACCGCGAATGCGATGTCCGCCACTTCGACCTTCAGTACCGTCAGCCAGAAGCCGCTCGATTTTCCTGCTTTCTTCTCTTCCCCTGCGGATTCTTCCTCCGCTTTCTTCACGATAAACTTTCTGAAAATGTGGTTTAAGGCAATAAACAAAAGATACAGTGCGCCGATCGCTTGCACCTGCCATACGTCCACCAGGAACGAGATGACGAATAAGGAACCGAAACGGAAGACGAATGCTCCCGCCAAGCCGTAGAACAGCGCTTTTTTACGCTGTTCGTCAGGCAAATGCTTAACCATGATCGCGAGTACGAGCGCGTTATCCGCCGCCAGCAGGCCTTCAAGGGCTACCAAGACAAGCAGTACCCAGCCGTACTCCAACAATAATGCTAAATCCATTGTTTTTCCTCCTTGTTTGTGTTCGGTTGTTACCCAAGCGCCGCGCCGTCCATCGGAGCAAAAGCCCAAAAAAAGAGACCTTTGCCTTGGATAGGCAAAGGTCTCGCTAACAACGCATTCACGTTGCCAATAAAGCCGGAGAAGGTCAGTTCTCGTATTGACGACTTTATTGTGGCAGCTACTCCCCTTTGGAGCTTGGTACTAACCGGTATTCAATGCTCTGCTATTCGCATACATGTTGATACGAGCCTATTTTAACATAGGTTTCACTTTTTTTAAAAAAATATTCGGGCTCACGCTTCCCCCAGCTTGGCCGCCGCCTCGCCGTATATTCGGACGATTTGCTGCACCCGCTTGAACTCGGGATCGGAAGGACCGAAATCGGCCATAAACATTTTATTTAGTATCTGATTGTATAGATCCCGGCGATCCTCGAGAAACTGCATTTCCATCGCGATTAAATCTTCCAGGTCATACTCCTCAATCAGATGATCGAGATCGGGCTCCTTGGTGCTGAAGCCGAGCCCCTGCCGCTCGTCAAACAGATGACCCGGATACCGGCCGTTCCGGACGATTTCCTCATAGGCGATTTCCTCTTCCTCCGGATCATCGAGCGGAATCGATACGGCAAGCTCGGACAAAATGATGCCTTCTTTCGCCAGCATAACCTGAAAGGGCTTGTGCTGCAGCAGATCGGAAATGACGAGCCTGCTCATATCCCTGTTCCGGATCAACGAGGAATCGAAGGGATGAAGAATCCACTGCCGGTCCTGGTTGAAGAGATCGAAGGTGAACCATTCCCCGCCGTACACGAAGCGGACGTTAATATTCGTCTCCGAAACGATTTCATACGTAAACTCCATTCGCGATCCCTCCGGTTAAACGGCAGATTTTTCCCTATTATACCAAATGGGCGGGATACGCAGACAGAGCTTATTTGGACTGCTCCATAATTCCTTCCGCCTTCTCCGAGCTTGCGACCACAATCAGCACAAGCACGAGCATACCTAGAACGATTGAACCCAGCATAGCCAGATCACCTCATTTTTTCTTTAAGGCTATGCCGGCTATGGCTCGATTATGACAAGCGTAACTCTACTCTATTCCAAAAAGCCTTTGGCGGCTCCGGCCGGCAGCTCTCCGCGGCCGGGTCCGCCCTGAATGCCCAGCCGCTGTCCGACCTGCTGGTTAATTTGGGTCATTTTCTCCGTCTGCTGCGATACCGTTTGAATGATTTGACGGTTCGAATTCTCGTATTTGTCCATGGCCGAGAACAGATCGTTCATGGCGCGCTCCACAAGCTCCATGCTCATGGCCGGCTTCGTGAGCGCCTGGTTTGCCTTCGCGCTCGTCTCATTCAACAATCGGGCGTTTTCCGCAAACTGGTTGCCGAGCATTTCGTTCGTCGAATTTACCGCTTCGATTGCCTTCATCTGATCGTCGATCGCGCTTGCGATCAGCACGGACACCGACATCAAATGCTGCGTCTTGTCGATCGAGCTGTCCAGCGCGTCCATCAGCTTGTCGTTCGTGTCGTTAATGATATCCGTCGCCGCAATTGCCTGCTGGTACAGCATAATCATTTCGGTATACGTCTGAAGCTTCGTGACGACCTTACGCAGGCCGCGCTCCAAATACGATTTCCGGTGCTCGTTCTCCGGCTTCGCGATCTCTTCCTCGAACATCGCTTTCAGCCGGTTCCCGTATTCGACAAGCAGTTGAAGATCGTAGACGTTGTCCAGACTGCTCCGCTTCAAATTTCTCATGTGAATGACGTTTTCTTCAAGATTGTCCCGGCCGTCGCGAAGCGATTTCACGATGACCTCGACGTTCGTTTTGGCCGATTGATATTTGTAAATGTAATTTTTCATCGGCGCTTTGCGCAGCAGCTTCTGAACGAGGCTCAGCTGCTTGCTGCGGCTGAGATCCTCCACCTCGCTGCGAAGCTTGAGCATATTGTTCGCAACCTCGTTCCGCTTGCCGGACATCAGGTCGGATAACGGACGCTCCAGCATCGTCAGCGTCTGGCTGGAACGCTCCAGCGTTTTTTGGCCTTTTTTCGTAATTTCGTCCATGAGGGTATCCAGATGCATCGCGTCTGTCGTCGCTACCTTCTGCATGGTGCTCTGCACCTCTTGCTCCAGCTTGTTCAGGTCCTCGCTTTTAATTTGCACGAGCTGTGTTGCCATCGTCGTTTTCCTCCTTTGTTAGTCGTTCAGGCGGTACCGCTGCTGAATAAGCTCCGCTTTGGTGCGCAGCTCCATCAAGTCCTTCTGTTCAATCGTCTTCGTATAAAAGGTCAGCTTGGAATCGATATCCTTAATGCCGTCAAGAAGCAGACGGCGGTTCTGGCGCTTGGCCTCGCCGCTGAGCCGCAGGAACGGATTAATCGTCGAATTGAGATCCTTTCTGACCAGCCTCAAAATATTATGATTAATGCTTGAATCGCCGAGCGCGGCCAAATCCGGAATCAGCCGGTTGAGCCGTGTCAGAAGCGAGAGCGACTTCTGGACGATCTCATCGTCCAGATTGTTCTGCTCGCCTTCCAGCAAAATCATATCTTCGATTACGCCGATGTATTCGAGTGCCGATGCCAGCTCCGGGTCCATCGGCGGCCCTTTCGGCGCGTCGGCCTGCGGAGCGGCCGCAGTGCTGTGGGGCGCTGCCGGGCTCTGCTGCGGCAGCCTCTGCTCCTGCGGGCTTTGCAGCTCCGAACCCCGCGGCGGTTCCGCAATCGCCCTTCCGTTCCGGCTGCCCCAAAGCAGAGCTCCGAACAGGCCGGCCGCCGGTATGGCGATCGCTATATAAGGAGAGACCAGCCAATATGCGATCAGGGCCAGCACATAGCTGCCTAATGCAATGGCTAATTTTTTGTTCATCGCACTCATCGCTGCACCTCCAATTCTTGCTCCTTCAATTATCGCGTCTTTCGGGCACGCAAGTCAATGCAAGTCCTATTGCTTCATGATGAGCGGCTGCTCCACATATCCCGCCTGAATGCCAAACCGTGGAGCCGGCGGCTCAATCCGTTTACCCTGCAGCGCCTGAACGGCCAAATACGGCATGTTAACCCCCGATAAGCAGGTGATGTAGAGGCCGCCCGACATCCTCGGGTTGATCTCAAGCAATTTGGGTACGCCGCCGCTGTAACGGACTTGAATGTTAAAGGCATAAGGAATGCGCAGCGATTTTGCGATGCGGCTTGCGATATCCAGCAGCTCCGGTTCGTCCTCCAGCAAATAGGTCCGTCCCGTCGACTTCCGCCTTGGAATGGCTGTGATCAGCTCCCCGTCCGCCGTTGCGACACAATCGATGCTGTACTCGGTGCCGCTCAGAAGCTCCATGACCATTAAGTCGTCGAAGCGCTCCGTCCGGGACAGCGTGTCGAACGCCTGCTGAAAGCTGGTCGACAAGGTCACATAGCCGTAAAGCTCTTTCAGCGCATCGCGTTCGTTATCGATGATCCGAAAGCCCATTCCGCCCTCGGACTTCGTCGGTTTGAAGCACACCCGGTGGCCGGCGGAGATCAGCTCCTCGTAAGCCTGCTTGAATTGAGCGGCCGTGTTCACGACCCGGTAATCGGGGATGGCGACCAGCTCTTTTCCTTCCAAAGCCTCGTAAAACTTATCCTTCTCCACCATGGCGTCCAGCAAAGCGATATCGCGGCATACCATCACCTTCGTGCCGATCTCGTCGAATAAATGCGCGTAACGAGAGATTTCCTCCATATGCAGGCGGGGAATAAACAGATCGATTTCATTCCTTTTGCAGTAATCCGCGCAAAACTCCGCGTACTCCCTGCCTAGCAGCGCGGGCTCGGTGCCGGCGTGATCGGCCGCCACCAGCGACATGTGGTTAATGTCCGGATGGGTGCCGAAAAATTCGAAGCGCTCCCCGTCCGGATTGTTCCTGATCATATTGATATAATGGTAAGCCACCGAAAACCAGCGGTTCATATAAATGCGCGTCGTCATGTCTGATCCCTTCTTCCGTGTCTCTAGCGTAAACGGCCCGACTAGCGCGAGCCTTCAGCTGCAGTTGTAAGTTAGCTCCTTACGCGCCGGCATGCTCCAGAATGCGGTCGAGCAGCTCCTCCGAGGCGAATGCGCCTCTGGCCGACGTAAAGCGGATATGCGGATGACTGTCATAAAAGCGGCCGAGCTCGCCGTGTACCGGCGCGATCGCGTAATCGGCCGCGAGCAGCAAGCTTTCGTCGAGCAGACTGTCGCCCGCCGCATATACGTACGTCGAAGCGAGCTTCTCCTTCACATATTGGATGGCTGCGCCCTTGCTCACCTTCTCGGGCACGAGATAGATCTTCCTGCCCTGCAGCGAGTAGCTCCAGCCGAGGGCCGCAAGCTGCTTCTTAAGCTCCTCCAGCGCTTCCAGCGGAAGCCGGTCTCTCTCTACTACGATGGAATAAAATAAATCGTCGCAAAGATCGGAGGATTTCACCCAGTGGTCGGAGGCGATCTTCGCAAACAATTCGGCAATTTCCGTATTTTCCGCACAATGGCTGCTGACGGCTTCCCGGACGAATTGCTGCCATTCCCGGTCGATCTGCCCGCCCGCCATTACCGTTCCCCCGTTGCTCACAATCGCATATTCGGGCCGAAGCTGCTCCGTGATGCCGAATATGCGGTTGAACTGCCTGGGAATCCGCGTCGTTACGGGAACAAAATGCATTGTCCCGGCGACCAGGCGCAGCTTGTCGAGAGCCGGCTTCGTCATATAAGAAATATGCCTGCCTTCATGCAGCTCTACCGGAACCATCTCTTCGAGACTGATATCGCCTTTGGAGCGAACCGAATAAATCAGAGTTTGATCCAAATCGCTCGCAAATATCATTCCTGGTCCCCCTTTACCGACTTAATAATGCCGCAGCAGGAATAAGACATATGCGGGTAAATTTCCGCGGGTACGCCGCGTTCCTTCGCGAGCAGCAGAATATGCTTCAGATGCGGATTATCCAACCGGTCGACGAGAATGACGCGCGGCACCCGCCGCAGCAAAACCCGCGTCGTCTCCCCTACTCCGGGTTTGATGAAATTTGTCTCCGCTACTCCGAATTCGTCCTGAATGGTTTGGATATCCTCCAGCCCCTGCCAGGTCGGACGCAAGCTTTCCGGGCTCGCCCACAGCTTCTCCGCCGCGCTCTGCGCCTCTTCGCGCACCTCCTCGAAACGTGAGGATACCGTATCGATAAACCGGGCCGTAAGATCGGATCCGCTGTACTGGCGATAATACTTCGCGCCATGGAAGTCTTCCTCTCCGATCAGGTCAGAGCGCAGCACCGTCCGGCTGATCAGGCCCGACACGGTCGAATTAAGGCAGGCGCTTGGAATGAGAAAATCCTCCCTCGTTCCGAACGCATCCGCGCACCGTCCGGGATCCGCAAGAACGGCCAGCTCGTCGTTCAGCTTCAGGCCGTATTTGCGGCGCATTTCCGCGCAGGCTTCGCTCAGCACCTTGCGGATAGCGCCCTTGCCCGTCCAGCCGTCCACGAATTGAACGGTTCGCTCCGGATGCAGCCGGCGAATGTAGAGCAGCGCATTCTCGTCGATGCCTTTGCCGCGGATGATGGATAGGCTGTAATGCGGCACTTCCAGGCGATGAACCTGCTTCAAGTAGCGTTTGATCAGCACCCCTGCAGGCGTTCCGCCCCGGGCCAGGGAAGCGAGCACGATATCCGGGCCGTGCTTCCTGAGAAGCAGCTCGGACACCGTTCCGGCCGCTTGGGCCAAAATGCCGGACGATTGTTCGAGCGAGGCTTCGAACAGCCGAATATACTCCGGAGTAGGCTCGTATTCGATCGGCAGGCTTTCCGAATAATGGCCGCCGGATTGCATGCTCGCCTCCCGTTCCTCCGTCTTCCTTTCAAGCGGTACCCCGCTCAAATCCTTCAGCAGAAAAACCGCATCCTCGCTTTTATAGCTGCCGATCGGATCCGGCTGCGCAATGGTTTTGCTGAAAAAAACCAAATGAATCCGGGGAATGCCGAGCGTTTGAAGCGCATTCCGCAGCTCCGCCATCCTCTCCTCAGGCATCTGCCTTTCTATGAACAGAAACAGCTCGTCGTAATGGCCGTGAGGAATGTTGTACATAAAGTTCATGACGCCTTCATGCTCCGGAGAGGCATAACGGCAGGCGGAATGGACCGCGTAATGCGGGGCTGAGTAAGGATGAATCGGGCTGCGCGTACTGGACTGGTACTTGACCCCAACACCTAGCAAGGCGGCGATCCGCATCGGGATGTACATAAACTCGCCGGTGCCCATGCACAGCGTATTGGATCCCGACCTCCTCCCCTTCAGCCACTCTGCAGTCCGCTCCAGCTCCCGCTCCAGCCTGTCGCTTCCTTCGGCCGTTAAGCCGAATCTCCCCGTATCCCGGAGATAAGGGGTCTTCGGCTCGCTGGAAGCCAAAGCCGAGAAGCAGCCGTAAGCCTCGATCCGATCGATGACCGGCTCCGTTTGCAGCTCGGCAGGCTCGTCCGATGCCGGCGAGCTCTCTACCGGAGCCCCTGTAACGGCAATTTCACCGGACATGAGCGAAAGGCAGCCAATGCTGACGCCAAGCTCTCGCTCTGTGTCGCTTAAGCGCCGGATATCCTCCTTCGAGCGCCAATCCAGCAGGCTGGCAAGCACATAGTTCTTCCTGCCGTATTTCGCATGCAGATCGCGGATGATGTTGATGGCCGTTTTGCCGGTGGTCATTTCGTCGTCCACAAGGACAATCGTTTCCGCACCTTCAAAAATGGCAGGATCCTCCGCATAACAGCGGTGCGCCGTCGCATGGGAATGCTCCTCCTCGAAATCGATGCAGGAGCTCATAGCCCCAATGCTCTCCCTCGTCGTATGAAGAAAAGCCGCCTCGCCCTCGAACATGTCGAACACGCTGTGGCCAAGCGCCGTTGCCGTCTCGGCAAAGCCGATAAACAACGTTTTCTCCGTCAGCCGGAGCTTGCTCCGCTTAAGGGCGCCGTAGACGCGCTCCGCGGCTTCCGGGTCGTCCAATGCGTGCAGCAGCTCCTCCATCCGAACCGGAAGCGGTTCGCCCAGCGACTCGCGGTAGAGCAGGCCGAGCGCCGCGCCCGCAAGCAGCGGTACATGCGGGTCCACGGGGATATGCTTGCCAAGCACCTTGCTGACAAACAAAAAGCTTCTTTTTTTGTTCATTCTGGCGGCCATCTGAAACAGCCTGCCGGGCGGAAGGCCGTACGGATTGCCGGTGATCGATATCGATACTTCCAAATCGCCGATGATCTTATACGATAGCGGATTCCCGTTCTTCTGCAAGTAAGCAGGTGAAGTTCTGGTTTTCATTTAGCACCCCGTATATTTTTGCTCTGGTCATAATGCGTCCGGCCCATGTCATATGCGGCTTGAACTCGTTCATCTTGTTGGCGTACCGGCTCTTCATGACGCCAAGGTCGCCTTGTCCGTTCTCGATAATGTGCAGCGCGTCCATATACTCCTCGTGCGTCACGACGTACATAGCTTGAACCGGCTTGATGTGCGACGGATGAATGATCGTCTTGCCTATGATTCCGTTTTCCTTATCCATCGCTACCTCGCGAATAAGCCCGTCCACATAACGGTTAATATAGGACATTCGCAAAATCCGCCCGTGCCTGCCCATGCTTTCCTCGAAAGGCGTTTGGCGCAGCTGGGGCTTGAATACGCGGTCGCTCTTGAAATACTCCCAGACCGGACCGGAGATGACATAGTGATTGTCCATACGTCCGAATACGTTCACGATATCCGCGATGCAGTCCCTGATCACCCCGATATCGTAAATCGTATGGTCAGGGCTTCTCCGCAGCCCGAACAGGCTCGAGAAATCCGTCGCGCCGATCCGGACGTTCAGCACGTATTCCCTGTACTCCTTCAACAGCGAGGAAATGTCGAGCAGGCTGTCCATTCGTGCCTCGCGGTAAATGATCTCCGCGCTTTCCAATATTGGCATGCCGTAAAGCACTTTGCCGCCGGGCCCCCGGCCTCTGTTAAACTCGTCCAGCACCCGAAAATATTCGCTTCCGGCCCATGCGTTAAATTTCGGGAATACGATTCCCGTTATATATCCGATTTCCTCCCCGCATAAATCAAGCAGCCGCCTCAGCTGCTCCACGGACCGCACTCTGATGAACATAAGCGGAATCCGGTCCTCATGCAGCAATCCTGCCGCCGTATAACGTCCGATCTGCAGCAGCGTCTGCAGCAGCGTATCTTCCGCCATTTCAAGCTGGTTGTCGCCTACCGCGTCTTCAAGATCAATCACCATCGACACCAGACCCTCATGCTTGCCCGCAGCCAAGTCGTCCGCTATGGTCAGCCTGGTGGCCGGCATGTAAAGCGCCGCACCGACGGCATGCGCCAGCGTTTCTTTGTCCGCGTCGTTACCGAACTGTCCCGGAAGGGAATAAAAGAAGGCTTGCTCGTCTTCTCTGCTAAGATAGTTAAAATACCTCATGGGACATACCTCCTCAAAAATGGTGACTGCCTGGGCGCGTTTCGCGGGGAATACTTTCTTGTATTTCTAGAAAAAATATCCCTCGCATTACATGGAGGGATATTCCGGCTGCATGAATATGTGTGAGCTTATTGTGCGGATTCGGAAGCTCTTTTTTGACGAATGACGCTGAAGATCATCGTGCCTACGAATACGGCGACAATCAAACCGAAGAAATAGGCGTGAGGAACATGGAAGTCGTATGCTCCGGCGATCATCTTGGCCGCGATGATGATAATGAGAATAAAAGCAGCCTTCTCGAGCTCGGGGAACTTGTCGATGAGCTTCAGGAACACTTGGGCGACACCGCGCATCATCAAGACGCCGAGGATACCCCCCAGGAACAGAACCCATACCTCTTCGCTGACGCCGAACGCCGCAAGAACGCTGTCGATACTGAAGGCGATATCCATCATTTCAACGGCCAGCACGGTACGCCAGAAGCCGTAGCCCTTGTTCTGGACCGCTTCTTCTTCCTCGTCATCGTTCTTCTTGCCGATGTAAGGTAGCAGCGGGACGCCGCCTACACGGGCCATCTTAAATTCCAGATGGAACAGATTGCTCAGCGCGATCCATAGGAGGTACAAGCCGCCCGCTACCTTGATCCACGTAATTTTGACGAGGTAGACGCCTACGCCGATCGCTATGAACCGGAAAATATAAGCCCCGATAATGCCGTAGAATAAAGCCCGCTTCTGCTGCTCCTTCGGCAAATGCCTAACCATGACCGCCAGCACGAGAGCATTGTCCGCGGACAAAAGTCCTTCCAAAAGGACCAGGGTCGCGATAATGCCCCAGCTCGTCGGATCGGTGAATACGTGGGAGAGATTTTCCCAGCTGAAGAAATTACCGAAATTCGAGATCAAATCATGAAAAAAATCAGCCATTGCCATAACCTCCGCATAATGCGATTATTTACTGCCTTGTACCCATCTGAGTCCCCAGTCATACGTCTCGTCCAATTGGCGGTGTCCTGAAAAATACTGCACGAGACGCCGGATGCTGAAGGTTTGGTCGTTCACGTTCTCGATCATTGCGATCGCGCACATGCCCATCCGGTTATTATGCTCGTCCATCCGCACCTCGATATCGGGGCCGCCCGACTGCTTGATCGTAACGACACCGTCCGCCTCCGCCCAATTCGTTACGCCCTGGTAAATATAAGCGTACACGACGATTCTTTTAATCTCCGAAACCTTATTGCCGTTAATTCTCAAATTCTCGCCCGTCTTGATAGAGCCTGTCCGGTCGTCTCCGTCAAGCGATATGTAAGGAGCTCTCGCAAAATCCCCGAAGCTGTTCCCCAGCGCTTGAACGGAGCCTTTCATCCCGTTTTTCAGTTCAAACAGACAGCCTACATCCAGATCGACACCGCTTGAGCGTCCGAAGAAGCCGGTCGTTTTCTTCTGATTCCAGTTCAGGTTCACGACGATTTCCCCGAGCGAGCCTGTCCCTTTCTGCAGGTTAATAACGTCCCCGCGTTTGGTAAGGGAAATTTTACTCAAATTAACCGGCGCGGTCGTCCGCTCTGGAGGAGCCGGAGGCGGCGGCGGTGCGGCAGCCTTAGGCGCCGCTTGCGGCGAGGTCTGCGGAGGCGTAGGCGCATCGGCCTTTACTTCGATGCCGAAGCTGGCGCAAAGCGCTCCCAGCCCGCCCGAGTATCCGGAACCGATGGCATTAAACTTCCACTCGCCGTTATATCTATATAAATCTCCAACGACAATTGCCGTTTCTACGGAGAAGTTTTTTCCCAGCTCATAACGCAAAATTTCGCGTCCCGTTCCTTCGTCCAAAATTCGAATATAAGCGTCGTCCACATTTGCAAAGCTCTGCTTCCTGGCTTCGCCTTCATAGATGGTCAGCGTGAAAGAAAGTCGTTCAATATCCCGAGGGATGTCATACAGGCTTACCTTTACCTGCTCCTGGTCCGTCTTGCCCGCAAGGGTGCGCTTGTCCGAGCCGGCAATTTCGACTGCCCCGCCCGCCCCTTTCGGATTGCCGTAAAAGATCAAATCCCGGTCGCCGGCGACCTTGCCGTCAGCCCGCAGCAAAAAAGCGGAGAAATCTACGTCCACGCCTGCGCCGCTCTGCCACCCCATGCCAACCAGGAGGTTTCTGTAGGATGAATTGTTTTTCGTTATATCCGCTTTCTGGCCTTTCGTCAAAGAAAGCTCCATGCATAAACCGCCTTTCGATAATGATCGGAAATGGGTGACGGCTCCGCCAGGACGGCTTAAGGCGTCACCCGCTTGCCTATGAATTAAACCTGCAGGCCGTAGTTCCGGCAAAGCGCCGCGAGGCCGCCCGAGAAACCCGAACCGACGGCCTGGAATTTCCAGTCCGCCCCATGGCGGTACAGCTCGCAAAACACGATTGCCGTTTCGATAGAGAAATCTTCTCCCAAATCGTAGCGGAGCACTTCCCTCCCGGTCGTCTCGTCAACCAGACGTACGAAAGCGTTCGACACTTGTCCAAAGTTCTGATGCCTGCTGTCGGCGTCATGGATCGTTACGCTAATGCCGATCCGGTGGATGTGCGGCGGGATTTTCTGAAAATCGATCCTGATCTGCTCATCGTCCCCGTCGCCTTCTCCCGTTCGGTTGTCCCCCGTATGCTCGACTGCTCCATTATAAGCGATGAGGGAGTTGTAAAAAACAAAATCCTTCTCGTCCTTCGCCTTGCCGTCCTGATGCAGCAGAAATGCGCTCGCGTCGAGGTCGATTTCACCGCCCCCGGCATACTTGTTCGTATCCCAGCCCAGACCGAGCACGGCTTTGGTCAGCCCCGGGTTCGTCTTGGTAAGATCAATCCGTTGTCCTTTGGAAAGATTAATCGACATCGCTTTACTCCTCCTTATCGGGCAAGCTTGATTTTACGTCTGGACGCCAAAATCATTGCAAAGGCCTGCCAGGCCGACTTGATAGCCGCTGCCTACCGCGCTGAATTTCCACTCGCCGTTGTGGCGGTACAGCTCGCCTACGACGACTGCCGTTTCCACGGAGAAATCCTCTCCGAGATCGTAACGGATCAGTTCCGCCCCTGTCGCTTCGTTCATGACGCGCACATAAGCATTCGCCACTTGGCCGAAGTTTTGATTTCTTTGCGCCGCATCATGAATCGTAATGCAAAACGCCACCTTCTGCGTATCGGCGGGCACGGCGGCCAAATTCACCTTAATCGTCTCGTCGTCGCCGGCGCCCACGCCGCTTTGGTTATCCCCGGACGATACGATGGAGCCGTTCGAATTGGAACGGTTATTATAGAAAATAAAGTCCTTCTCGCTGTTCACCTTGCCGGCCGCATTCAAGCAAAACGCGGTGGCGTCGAGGTCAAACTGGCTGCCCCCGTCGTATTTGTTCACGTCCCAGCCCAATCCGACTGCGATTTGGGTAAGTCCCGGGTTGGATTTGGTCAGATCGACCTTCTGTCCTTTCGACAAATTAACGGCCATCGGATTTCCTCCATTCTTGTCATTTTAAAAGGGCCGCCGCCGGCGACCCTTCACGGGTAGTCTGTTAGTTGGTTGAAAGGCCGTAGTTGCGCGCAAGTCCGCCAAGGCCGTCCTGGAAGCCGCTGCCTACCGCGCTGAATTTCCATTCGCCGGAATGACGGTAAAGCTCGCCTACGACAACAGCCGTTTCTACGGAGAAGTCTTCTCCCAGATCGTAACGAATAAGCTCGGTGCCGCTTTGCTCGTCCACGATGCGGACGAAAGCGTTCGATACCTGACCGAAATTCTGGCTGCGGGCTTGTCCTTCATAAATCGTAATGCAGAAAGCGATTTTGTCGATTTCGGCAGGAACGGCCGCAAGATCGACTTCAACCTTCTCGTCGTCGCCGTCGCCGGCGCCCGTACGGTTATCGCCCGTGTGGACAACGGAGCCGTTGCTGTTCTTCGGATTGTTGTAGAAGATGAAGTCGGATTCGGAATTTGCTTTGCCTTGAGCGTTCAGGCAGAACACGGAAGCGTCAAGGTCGAAATCCTTGCCGCCGTCATATTTATTGGTATCCCAGCCGAGGCCTACCATAATCTTCGTTAGGCCGGGATTCGTTTTCGTAAGATCGATTTTTTGACCTTTGGATAAGCTGATCGCCATTGATAAGATGCCCTCTTTCTCAATAGAATTATTGGTATTGACGAGCAAGGATATCGACATGGGCAGCATGCGTGCCTTCGCCGATCGCGTTAAACTTCCATTCGCCGTTGTGGCGGTACAGCTCGCCGACGACCAGTGCGGTCTTGCCGGAATAGTTTTCGGTCAGGTTGAAACGGACCAGCTCTTGATTGTTCGCCGGATTAACGATCCGGATGAACGCGGATTTGATCATGCCGAAATCCTGTTTTCTCGATTCGCATTCGTAAATATTAACGACGCAAAGAATTCTGTGAATGTTCGCAGGAACGCGGTCCAACTGAACGTGGATTTGCTCATCGTCGCCTTCGCCTTGTCCCGTAATGTTGTCGCCGCTGTGGATGACGGAGCCGTCGCCGCTTTGCTTATTGTAGAAGCATACCAGGTTGCGCTCGCCGCTAAGCTTGCCGTTCGCATCCAGCAGCAGGGCCGATGCGTCGCAGTCCACGTTAGCCGCCTTCTTCATTCCGAAAAAGCCGCTCTTCTGCTCCGCAGGGTCCCAGCCGAGGCCGACGATCACCTTGGTCAAACCTGCGTTGCCCTTCGTCAAATCAACCTTCTGGCCTTTCACGAGAGAGATTCCCATCGTATTTGCACCCCCTTTCCATAAGGTTCAACAGTCATAACAAGAAATACGCCCATTCGACACCGGGGTTCCAAAAAATTTAAGGAAATCGTTATTTTCGCTCCGTTATTTATTTTATATCATAGGACCTGCGCTTTACAAATTTCAACAATTCAAGAAGGCTGATGACAAACGCCGCCGAATGGAAAAAATAAGCTGGAAAAAGGAATCTTTAAGCGAGATAATAAAGGCAGTAAATCATTTGTTCGGGGTGGTTCCATGGCATTTTTGAAAAAGAACAAAACCGCCCTCATCTTCGGGGTTTTGCTGCTGATTAACGGAATCTTTCTGCTTGCGGTTCTTCTGCCGAAGGACTAGTCCAAGCGGATCGACGAGCGGAGGACCGGCCCGACAGCCAAACGGCTGCAGGACCGGTCCTCCTTGCTGCTGCTATTCTTCCGGGAGAAGCTTCAGCTCGAACGGTTCGTCGCGGCGGCAGACGAGCACGCCGTTCTCGACCTCAAGCTTGGCTGCCTGAATCGAGGAGCGCCTGCTCTCGTAACGCTGCTCCTGCCCCTCCTGATTAAGGGCGCCGTTTCTGCCCGGATGCGTGAAATAGAAAATATAAGCTTCATCGCCCTGCACAACCACATCCGCATGCAGGCCGATTCCCCCGTCGTCCTCCCGGCTGCCCGGCTGATCGAGGATGAGACCGCCCCGCTCCCACTTGTCCAAATCGTCCGAGCGGTACACGCCCTGGCCTCTCCATTCGTCCACGATCATCCAGTAAGAGCCTTTGAACCGGAATACGTTAGGTCCTTCGTGGCCGCGCCCCGTTATGACCGGACCGATAACCTTCCATTCGTACAAATCGGAACTGTCCGCCGCATAGGTTGCGGAGCCGTTGCCCTCGTCCTTGTACCACATACGGAAGCCGCCGCCTGGCAGCGCATGAATGCACGAGTCGATCACGCGGTCCGAGCTCAGCTTCAGCTTGGACTGAAAGGTCCAATCAAGCAGATTGGAGCTTGTATAATGCATAACGTCGCGGCGGTGACCCGGCCAATCGGACGGCACTCCCTGAATATAGCTGACATACATATGGTAGACGCCGTCGTGATAATAAATCTCCGGAGCCCAAAAAGTATTCCGGCCCCACTCGATGTCGAGCCCCTGCAGCGTGCCGCGGTAAAGCCAGCTTTGCCCGCCGTCGCGGGAAGAGGCTACCCCCAGGTCGGTACCGTGCACCCATGAAAATTTCGGCCCCTCGGCGGTGGCCCGGCGATTCGTATAAATCATCCACCACTCCTTGGCTTCTCTGTTCCAGACGACAACCGGGTCGGCTGCGCCGTCGTAAATCGGATCACGGAATAAGGGTGCGTTTGGTGCGTTCATCGTTCGTATCGTCCTCTCAGGTTAATGTAGCCGGCTTATCCCTTTACTGCTCCTCCGACAATTCCTTTTACGATTTGCTTTTGCATCAAAATAAAGAAAATGAAGATCGGAATAAGCACGATCACCGTCAAGGTCATGAATAGAGGCCAATCGACGGCGAATTCTCCCTTCGCTTTATACACCTGCAGCACAAGCGTAGCGTTATCGGAAGAATTGAGGAACAGCATAGGAGCCAGAAAATCGTTCCATACCCACATCGTCTGGTAAATAATCGCCGTTACGGTAATCGGCTTGAGCAGCGGGAAAATGATCCGCCAGAAAATGCCCCCTACGGTACAGCCGTCGATAATCGCCGCCTCGGGCAGCTCCTTCGGAATCGTCTTCATGTAGCCCATCATCAGGAAAAAAACGAACACGGCCCCGCCCATGTAAATGAAGATAAGCCCGTACAGCTTGTCGATCAGCCGGAAATCCGTCATCAGCTCGAACAGCGGAATCAGCGTCGTCTGGAACGGAATGAGAAAGCCCGCCAGCAAATAACCCATAATGACGCGGTTCAGCTTTCCCGGATTAAAGACGATCGGATAGGCGGCCATCGCGCCGATCAGCACCATCAAGAGCACCGAAACGATCGTAATGACCAGACTGTTGCCAAAGCTTTGCGCCAGCGGTATCTCCTTGAACACCCTTGCATAGGTATCGAAATTCAGCTTCGTCGGCAG
Organism: Paenibacillus vietnamensis; assembly: GCF_020169515.1. Taxonomy (GTDB): domain Bacteria; phylum Bacillota; class Bacilli; order Paenibacillales; family Paenibacillaceae; genus Pristimantibacillus; species Pristimantibacillus vietnamensis. The sequence goes on from NZ_JAHMHW010000022.1 coordinate 32,096, forward strand.
GCTCATCGGATTGGCGGCCGTTTCGACCGGCGACTTCAGCGTATTGACGATAATTAAATAAAACGGAAAAAACGTAACAAGTCCGACCGGCAGCATCAGTATGTCCAGCAGCCAGCTTTTGCGGGCGGATTCCGTCATAACATTTTCTCCTCTCTACGCTGCATTACGGTCACCTGGAAGTACGTCAGGGCGAGAACGATCAGGAAAAAGACGATCGACATGGCCGAAGCAAGCCCGAACTGCACCTCGGATATGCCGCGGAGCACAATGACCTGCGTGATCGTATGCGTCTCGAAGCCCGGTCCGCCCTTGGTGAGCGCGAACGGAATTTCGAACACCTTAAGCCCTCCGGTCAAGAGCAGCATGACGCTGATTGTCATGGCAGGCGCAAGCAGAGGCAGCGTAATGCTGCGGATTTGCTGGAAGCGCGTCGCCCCGTCGATGGCGGCGGCTTCGTAATAATCCTTCGAGATCCCTTGCAGGAAGGCGAGATAAAGCACGGCATGCCAGCCGGCTCCCGCCCATACGGCCACCAGGATGGTCGACAGCTTCGCCAGAAACGGCTCCGAAAGCCAAGGCTGCGGTCCCATGCCGAACAAATCGTGCAGCACGCTGTTCAGTACGCCAGATGCGATCGGCGACAAAATAAAACCCCATACATAGGCCAGAATAAGACCGCTCGGAATGGACGGAAAGAAAAAGATCGCCCGGTGAATGTTTCTTGTATAGAAATTCCGATCCAGCACTAGCGCAAGCACGATGGCAAGCAGCGTGGTCAGAACCGTAGTCGAAATCGCGAAAAGCAGCGTGTACGAAATGCCGGACATAATGGCTGTGTCCTTGAATATTTTCAGGTAATTCGCAAGCCCGACAAAATCGTATTCCTTCGAATATCCGTTGAAATTCGTAAGGCTGAAGAAGAATGACTTAATCAGCGGGTAAATGGTGAAGATCGTATAGAAAAACAAAATCGGCAGCAGAAATAGTTGATACTGTAATCCTCTAAGCAGCTTCATCCCGCAGGCTCCCTCCTCTAAAGCAGGAAGGGGGCAACGCGTGGGCGCCCCCTCCGTTTGCTTTAACGGTCTTTATTTATTTGCTCTCCATCTCTTTCAGCTTCTGATCGAGCGCCTTGGTGACATCCTCCGGCGATCCTTTGCCTACAAGCAAGTCCTGAACGGAGACAACCATTTGATTGCGAAGCGCTTCCTGATGTCTCGGCCAGGAAACCATAGGGAGATAGAATTTGCCTGCGAGCAAGCCTTCTTTATACGCTTTTTCAAGAGCCGGGTGAACCTTGCTCTCATAGCCGGCTACCGTGATGATCTGGCCGGTTCCCTTCTCGAACAGCTCCAGCCCTTCCGGCGTGGAGAGATATTCGACGAATTTCAGCGCGGCATCCTGATTTTTCGATTTGCTGTTCACCGCAAAACCAACGTTAGGCGCGCCTGCGTAAAATTCCTGGCCCGGCTCCACGCCCGGTACCGCCATCATGCTGAACTGCAGCTCCGGATTCGCTTTCTCGATAGCCGGAATATTCCACGGTCCGCCTTGAATCATGGCTACATTGCCTACCGCAAACTCGTTGACGATCTGGTCGCCGGTCAATCCGATCATGCCGGAATCGATGATGCCGTTATCGACGAGGCCTTCCTTCCACAGCTTAAGCGGCTCGGACCAGCCGTCGGCAAACGTTTTTTCGCCGGTGAACAATTTAGCGTCATACTCCGGATCGTTGGACAGCGTCATGCTCGCCACCAAAGCCCCTTGAATCGTGGAAATATCTCCAGCGTTATCATAAAGCGGCACAATGCCCGCTTCCTTCAGTTTTAAGCAGAGATCGATGAACTCCTGCCAGGTTTTCGGCTCTTCCGTTACGCCGACCTTAGCAAACAGGTCTTTGTTGTAATAGATGCCGCCCACCCAGCCTGCTTGGGAGAATGCGTACGTTTTGCCGTCGCGGGTGAACATCCCTTTGCTGGCATCGGTCATTTGCGACATGAACGGCTGATCCGTCAAGTCGAGCGCGTAACCGCCGTCGATCAGCTCGTTGCGGTTTTCCGCCGCCATAATGAACACGTCGGTTGCGGAATTGGACAGCAGCATCGTCTGCAGCTTGGCGATATAGTCCTTGACCGGCGGCGCCGTCTGGAAGTCAATCGTGATGTTCGGGTATTTCTTCGTAAAACCGTCGATAACCGGCTTCATCTCTGTCTCGTTGTTCCAGGAAAGCAGGCTCAGCTTGACCTTTTGTTCGGAAGCCGTTCCTTCTCCGTCCGCAGCCCCCGTCTGATTGCCGTTCCCGTTATTTCCGCTGCCGCCGCATGCGGACAACAGAAGGGTAACGGCCATCATCGCGACCAGCAGCATATAGCTCGTTTTTCTCATGTTTCATTCCCCCTGGCTATTGTTGTTGTAAGCACTTTCAATATTAGGATACCGCATGAGCAGGAGGCGATGAATTTACATTGTTGCACGATTTATTGTATATTGTTGCACGCTTACATTTACTGATTCCGCTGCGGTCCCGCTCTGTACTCCTTCGGCGATGCGCCGTAAAACTTCTTGAACGCCTTGCTGAAATGGCTCTCGTCCACAAAACCCGTCATTTCGGCGATCGCGCTGTTCTTCAAAGCGGTTCCCGCAAGCAGCTCGGCCGCCTTCTTCATCCGGACCTCGGTCACAAACGGCCAATAGTTGATCCCGTACTGCTGCTTGAACAATCGGCTTAACTGGTATTTGTCGATACCGAATGCGGCCGCGACGGTCTGGAGCGACAGATCCTCGGCAAGATGGAGCTCCGCGTAACGCTTGATCCTCCCGATCGTTTCCTCTGTCATAGCCGCCGCCGGACTCGTATCGTCCGCGATTTCGTCGATTATGGAGTGAAAAAAACGTTCCAGCCCGTCGGCCGTGCCATATGACCTCAGCCTGTCCAAAGGCACTCCGGCATATTCGGCGGGCAGCCGGTTCGACCGTTTCAGCGTCTGCTCCGTCAGAATCATATAATGGCCGGCAAGCTCGTAAACGCGGAAGGGGCTAAGCCTCAGGCCGGCGAACTCCCGAAACAGACCGGATACGAGCTCCTTTAGAGCTTCGCGTGAAAAGGAAAGGTCGATTTTCTCCTCGAACGCCTGATCGAACTTCCGGTAATGGGCCGCCGTCCATTGTCCGGGCGTTTCCTTCTCCGAATAGGCATGTACCGCAGCTTCCGAATAGAAGGCTGACGCCGCCGCCTGGCGGCTATGCAGAACGAGCTCAGGCAGCAAGGCCGGCGCATCGCCGATGCCGCCGACTCCGATTCTGACGCCGGCATCCGCTCCAAGTCCGCCAAACGACTCCGCTGCCTGCCGGCACAGCTGCATCAATTCTTCCTGCCGCCAGGAGCCGCCATTTCCGAGGATGACGGTGCAGCCCTGCGCATGGGTATGAAACGGAAGAGGTATCGCATGCGGCGAATGGCGGTTGATCGTCTCCTTGACCGCGGCCGCTTCCGGCGCGATTCCCGATACGGTCAGCACGGAGTAGCTGCGTATGCCGAACGTCCGAAAGGCGGCTTGAACGGCCGCGAGCGCCTCCGGCTGCATGGACTCCCCTTGCTGAAGGCCGGCGAGGACAGGCTCCAGCGATTTTTCGCGCTCCTCCCTAATCTCTCCGATCAGCTCCCTCAGCGCCTCTTCAAGCGCCGCCGAGTCGACGGGCTTAAGCAAATACTGCGCAACGCTCAGCCTTAGCGCATCCCGGGCATACTCGAACTCGTCATACGAGCTCAAAATAACGGTTTTGGGCTTGCGGGGCAGCGACTGCAGCCGGGTTAACGCCTGAATTCCGTTCATGTAAGGCATTTGAATATCGATAATCATCAAGTCGGGCAAATACTCCTCCGCAAGCTCGGCCGCCTCTTTCCCGTCGTAAGCATGCTTGATCTCCGTGATGCCAAGCTCCTCCCATTTCATTACCTTGTCCAAAAACGTATGCAGCGATTGCTGATCGTCCGCTATAAGCAGTTTCATGAGCTTTACTCCTTTCGGTCAAATGCCGGTTCGCCGTGAATCGGAAGCAGGATCGATATCGAAGTGCTTTTTCCAGGCCGGCTGCGTATTCGGATGCCGTAATCCTCCCCGTATTTCAGCTTAATTCTCTGTCCCACATTGTACAGGCCGATATTGTCCGACTTCTGGCCTTGGCTGTTCACATGCCGGTTCAGCCGTTTAACCTCGGACGGCTCGATCCCCCGCCCGTTGTCTGCGATGACAAGCAGCAGCCCTTTGCGGCCGGAGACGGCTGTAATCCGGATCTTCCCTTCCCGGACATGGTCGCCGAAGCCGTGGCGGATGGCATTTTCGACTATCGGCTGCAGGGTCAGCTTCGGAATGCGGCAGCGGAGCACGCTCCGGTCCGGGATCCGGAAGGAAACCGAGATGCCTCCGTTATATTTTTTGTTCAAAATATACAGATAATCGTTGACGTTGTTGATTTCCCGCTCCAGCGCCACCTCCTCCTCCGACCTTTTCATCGAGTACCGGAACAAGCTGCTGAGCGACAAGACGATGTGATTCGATTCTTCCGTGTTGCCGCAGACGATTTCCGTTTGCAGCAGCTGCAGCGTGTTAAACAAAAAATGAGGATTGATCTGGGATTGGAGCGTCTTCAGCTCCTCTTCCTTCAAACTGATTTGAGTCAAATAATTTTGTTTGATGAGCAGGTCGATACGGCCCATCAGCTCCTTGAACTTGTGTCCGATATGGTTGAGCTCCCGGTAGCGGTAGTCGCGCGGCTTCACGTACAGGGAATCGTCCTCGCCCATCCGGTCGAGCGTTGCGAGCAGCCTCCGTACGGGCAGCGATATGCGCAGCGTAATGAGCAGGCTGATCAGCGTATTGGCAATTAGGCATAAATACAAGAGACGGGCCAAATTCGATTTGAGAGGCTGCGATTGCGCCGTAATGTCGGACATCGGCACGGTCGCGATCATTTTCCAGCCGCTGACGGCCGTAGGCTGATAGATGACCAGCGTCTCCGTCCCGTCGATCGTTTCGGTAAAATGGCCGGCGGCCTGCTCGTACAGCTTCTCCTCCGAGGGGAACTCCAGCGTCTCGCCGATTTTGGCGCTATCCTTATGAACGATAATGTTGCGGTTCTCATCCACAAGGAAAATGCTGCCCCGGTTCTGATAGGTGCTTTGCTCGAACATGCCGTTGATTTTGCCCAAATTCAGATTCGCAATCACGGCTCCGAGCGTCTGCCCCTGATACCCCTTCACCTGCATGACGACGGATAAAGCGGGCTGGTTGTAACGGGTAAAGTTGGTTTCGAGATAATAGTCCTGCTTGTGCACGCCGATGCTGAAGAAGCTTCCTTCCCGGTGGGCGCGGAACGTATCCTGTACCCAGTCCTGGGTAAGGAACGGGAAATCCCACTGCAGCGTTTTGCGGCCGTCCAGATTGTTGATGTAGCCGGTTTTGCCGATCATCAGCACATCGCTGATCAGCGTCTGGTAGGTGCTGACGCCGTGGGCGATCTCCGCGATGTTCCGCTCATGCTGCAGCCTGTTCGGGATTTCGATCTTGTCATGCTCCTTCATCATCGTAATAACGGAATAATTGCCGGCCAGCATGACAAGCGAGCGCTTCGATTCCTCCAGATTGAAGCTGAGCCCGAGCGCCGCCTGCTCCATCACTTTGTTGCTGGAGCGGATGATTTCGTCCGTCATCATTTTGGTGGAATCCTTGATCGACAAATAGCCCAGCAACAGCAGCAGCAGGACGTTGACGAGCAAATAAGAAACCAGAATCGTCCTCACGATCGTCCGGTCCAAAAACGTATGCCGCAAAAACAGAGCCGCTTTCTTCATGATGTCACCTTCCCCGACCTTCGGGCTAGTCGGACTAATCCCCGGTCATGTCATTAGAGGGTATTATAGCATTACTCGCTGACGAACCGCACAGTCGCTATTTAGACGATTAGGCCGGCTATTGAGATGTAACGAACCGCGCAATTCTAATTTGGGTGTTAAGCTGCCTGAATCGGTTCAATTTTGGGTAATAACGTGCGCTGAGTTCTGCAGAAGTACAATTCGTTGTTTTGAGGCCGATTAGCGTGAAGCAGATTCGTTAGCTACAAAAAAAGCCTTCGCCGCTGTAACGGCAAAGACTTTGGTTAGCGCTACTCACAAGGAGTTCTGAGCAGCACGTTTATTTCCATACACGTTTTTGTTTGAAAATCTCTTCGACATAACCGGATAGAGCTACAGGGGCGATGAGCATTGGAAATAGGAAGATGAAGCCTAACAGCCCTGCAAAGCTTCTTTTTTGACGGATGCCGAGCTTCCCGAGCACTCTTTTCTGATAAAGATGAAGAACATAAAAAATAAATAGCGTTAAAGGTAATACGATCAGGGAATTGGGCCCGACGATTCCGTAATACCCGAAAGCGCATAAAATAAGTCCCGGTATCCAAATCAAGGAAAAGCACAAATCGATATAAGGAACGACCAAATCAAGTCCTGTAAAAAACCGGCTTACCGGGTTCTGGATTTTCCAAGGTGAAACTTGTTTAAGCGCCTCGATCATTCCCCTCGCCCACCGTTTGCGCTGGCGGATTAAATGGATGAATTTCTCAGGAACTTCTGTAAAGGCGACGGCGGCCGGCTCAAAGCAGACACGACCATGATTTTCAAAAAATTTCCACGTCAGGACGATATCCTCGCCGATCGAATCCGGCCAGCCTCCGGCTGCTTTGACCGCATCCGAGCGAAAGATACTGAAGGCGCCTTGGGCTACGAGGGTGGATTGGTAAATGCTTTGCATTCTTTTGATGGAGGCGATACTCAAATAATATTCCCACTCCTGAATGCGGGCCAGAAACGAGCCGCTGCTATTCTGGACAAGCAAAGAGCCGGCAACCGCATCGACATCGGGGCTGGAGCTCTGCAGCTTTGCTGCCAGAAACCGGATGGCTTTAGGATGTAAGTACGTATCTGCATCCAGCGTAATCAAATAAGGAGTGTTTACTTCCTTCAAGCCGCGGTTTAAGGCATTGTGCTTGCCCGGGATTTCCTCATGAAGAATAGTCAGGGACATTCCCAGTCTGTCCGCAGTTTGCCGGGCAGCTTCCACCGTTCCATCCGTAGAACCGTTGTCAATGAGGATAATTTCAATAAGTCCTGCATATTCTTGCCGGGCAATGTGTTCAAGCGATGCACCTATTCCCATTTCTTCATTTCTGGCTGCGATTAATATGGTGACTGGAGTGGAGGGGTTCTCTGTAGGGAGCTTCACCTTCGTGTCCATTAATAAGCTGGTCAATGTGAATGCACTGATATAACCAGGGAAATAAGCGATACCTGCAATTATCATATAGGCGGCGATCATGCCCGTTGATTGTGATAATTGATGGATCCACGGCTGGGATAACCAGATTACGAAAGCAAGCCAACTGAAAGCCGCAATCTGGCTTATCCAAAATTTCCCCGCATTCGGTTCGGCAGTACGTGTAAGCCGTTTGCCATGAAGCCTGTCGGTCATTAATTTGGGCTGCATCTTCTTCTCTCACTCTCCAATTATTCGATTCCAATAGAGCATTCGGAGAGCGTGGCGCTTAAGAGGGGATACTGGACCGGCAAGTCCATCATTAACGTTAAATTGTGACAAAAGGATGAAGTTTTCAATAGCAGGGTTCCATAAGCGAAACCCACCGTTAGGCGGTCAACCTTACGCGGTGGGTTTTCGCTTGTTTAGCTTCCCTCTCATCCATCGATAGAGCTTCCGGATAGTGAACGCAAAGCTTAGTAAGGTAGCGATCCATTTGAGGATATCAAGAAACGCCACAAGTTCTCTCCTTATCCTTCTACGGCGACGGTCAGCACCTCAATTTCACGGTCCGCATCACAGCCTGTCAGCACATACGATACTCCGCGTTCCGTTTCTTTCTTCCCCAGACTTTCGCACCCGTATGTCTTCACCGAAGGCGAGCCGAACTTGTCCTGCGACGTATCGTAACGAACCTCGACACTGTCCTGCTTGCGAGTCAATTCGTAAAAGATCGGATCCCCTTCAATGGTGTATCTGACTAATCTCTGATTGTCCGTCTCGCCGGCGAAAAAAGCGTCCAGCTTCTCCAAATTCGTTATTCGGCCATGCATGTCGATCACATCTGTCGACTCGTCGACCGCATGGTCATACTTCTTCGTACCGGTCCCGGGCTCTCCAGGGTCCTCCCCGTCTGTCCGGGCACCGCAGCCTGAAGCCAGCAGGAGCAGCGCGCCGATCAGCAGCCATTTTTTGAATCCCATTCCCAATCCCCCTTTTATCTTTCCCTGCTTAAACAGACGGTTAGTCCTTCTTATAGGTTCCACTATTCGCAAAAAAACAACGAGCCGTATTCAATACTGACAGGATGCTGTCAGCAATAGCCGGGTAAGATGGGGTTAGCCGTTAGAAAACAGCTAATTTTAAGGAGGAATTTCAAATGTTCACTGACGTACAAAGCTTTATTACGGAATACAAAAACGAGGCGATAGCTACCCAGCGCCTGCTGGATGCATTAGCGGATGACTCTTTAAGGCAAAAAGCAACGAAAGACGGCCGGCCGCTCGGGCAAATCGCCTGGCATCTGGCTCAGGCCTGCGAAATCCTGGCGCCTGCAGGCCTGACCGTCCCGCATCCCGAAAAGGACAGCCCGCATCCGGCCTATGCGAGTACCATCGCGCAGGCGTACAAGACAGCGGCCGACGCGATCTTGGAAACCGCTCAGGCACGGCTGACGGATGCGCTTTTGGCCGAAACCATCGAACAATTCGGAAGAAAGATGACCAAAGGATATCTTCTCTACCTTTTTCTGAAGCATGAAATCCACCACCGCGGCCAGCTGACAGTCCTTATGCGCATTGCCGGGCTGCCGATCGCGGGCGTATACGGCCCCTCCAAGGAGGAGTGGGAGCGTTTCGGCATGGAAGCGCCGGCTTATTAATCCGCTTATTCGATTTCCCAGCTCACCTTAAAGCTCCCGCGCAAACGGTCACCCGACAGCACAATGTGGTACACGGCGGATTTCTCCGCCGTGAAGCTGTGCTTTCCGGAGCCGATGTCGCGCATCCCCGTATAGTCACCCTTACTGTCCAGCACGCTCATTCCGTAACCTCCGCTGCCCAAAGCCCCCCAGTCCACTTCAAAAGTAACCGTTTGCCCTTCAACCGCCTCAATCGGAATTTTCACTTCCCCATGAAGCAGGGTGAAGCTTGCTTCGTAAACATGCAAGGAACGGACCTCTTTCCATCCCTTCTTTATCGTCAAATCCGAAGTCGACAATACAAGCAGGATTATAAGCAGCAAAACAGCCGCTGCGCCTGAATACGGCCATTTTCCTTTTATCGTGCCGGACAGCGCATAAAACGTGTACGCGGAAGCCACTCCAATCAGACCGACGAATAACGCGGCATAAACATTGCCATTAAACCAAAAGAAAAAAGGAGCCAAACCTCCCGCGGTATACAAAAGCATGCGGAGCGGATAGCGGATATGCGGCTTCGCTTTAAGCGACGCCAGATCCGTCAAAACAGAGAACACGACGGCATATCCGTAGAAGACGATCCACCAGATTCGCATTTGAGCCAGCTCCGACCATTGAACCCGATCCACGCCGCCGGCTACGAGCAAAAACAGGACAAAAACACCGCCGGCTCCGGTAAGCTTCGCCGATAAATAATCCAGAGTTTGTATGGTACGTTGCTGCTTTGTCATAGGAATCCTCCCTACGGAGCGACGCTGCGATGAGGCTGCGTCTTCCTTCTTTTCCCCATCTTAGTCCGATGCCGCCGCAGCGTGCAGTTCTAACTTTTGTAGGTCCCTCGGCAAAAGGCGCAAAAAAAGAGAGCATGCTCCGCATAAAGCGGGCATGCCCTCTGTCCGGTTCGGACCTTATTGACGCGTAACCGTAAATCCTTCCTTCTCCAGCAGCGGAACAAGTCCGTGCTCGCCAAGCATATGAGCCGCGCCTACGACGACAAAATACGTTTCGCCTTTTTCGCCGTTCAAGTAACCTTTAATTTTGTGGGCCATCGGAAGATTGCGGTCCTCAAGCATCGCCTTGTAAAGCTCCTCATTGCCCGCCGTTTCGTTCGTCAAGGCGAGCAGCTCCTCCTCGTTGCCCGAGACCCACATATCGGATAACTCGTCGATGCCCGAATCCTCGGCATAGAAGCTCTCAATGGAGCCCTTCAGCATTTCCTCTTGCAGCTCGGCCGAGAAGCCGTCGAACATGCGGAGCTGCAGCTCAAACGACTCGAGCTCGATGATCGGCAGCGAGCCGGCAATCGCCTGCTGCAGGAAAAACGCGTCGATGCCGATGCCTGCGCTGAAGCCTTGTTTTTGCGATGTCAATCCGTCCAGGCCTAACGATACATTCCAAGGCTTAAACGCGTCGAAAGCGTTCGGCTCCAAGCCGAAGCCTTTCAAAATCTTGCCAATCTCCGCGTACGTTTCCGCGGAAATATGGTCTTTTAGCGTCGTACCGTCCTTGTAGGTGCTTATTTCCTCGACGAGCTTTTGGATAGCCGGCTCGCCGGCTTTGCTGATGTCCGCTTCAACGACCAAATAGTCGGAAGACTCATACGCTTCCTGAATTTCCTTGCGCAGCGGGTACATCGCCTCGTTTGCAATATGTATGGAGCCCAGCAGATAGACGGTATTGCCTGCATGTTCGGTTTTCCAAAGGAACCCGCGGCTTGCTTCCTTCTCTTCCAGCAGAGCGGCGCGCTCCGCGTTGTTCCACGAAACCTTGTAGCCGGCCGCTTCACTGATGAAGCGCAGCGGCACGTATGCCGTCCCGCCGATGACTCTCGGAGCCGCCGGCAGCGCTTTTTCAACGTTATTGATATAAGCCGTCTGATGGCCGGTTAACAGCGCAAGCACCAAACCCGCCTTCTCGGCGATGACCGCTTTATTCTCCTGATCCCAGCTTACCTTGAATTCCAGCTTTTCGAGAATAAGCTTTGCGGGAACGAGCGTCGTCCCTTTTTCGATGATCGGTTCGGATTGTCCAAGCTGCAGCGGTTCATCGTCTAACCAAATCGAGATCGGCTTTGCTTCAGCCTGAACGCTTGTAACGAATGAAAATAGTAGAGCGAAGGATACTAATAATGCCGCAAACTTTTTCATGAACATACTCTCTCCTCTGATTAGAATGATGTTTTCCCGGGAAGGGCTCTAGTAATACGGGAGATTCTCTCTGCCGTTCCATATTTTATCTATTTTCGTATCATGCTAGTTTTATTGAATAGAGTCCGGGGACAAAAAGAAAAACCCCGCTTTCGCGGGGCCATCCTGCCTTCATGAATTGTCGGACGGAGCCGTATGCAGCGGCTTCAAGCGCGACTCGATCTGCCCGCGCTGCGGCTCGAGGAACGGGGGAAGCGCGAGAGCTTCGCCCAAATGCGCAAGCTCCTCGTCCGTATCGAAGCCGGGCCCGTCGGTCGCCAGCTCGAACAAAATGCCGTTCGGCTCCCGGAAATAAAGGGAACGGAAATAGTAGCGGTCGACAAAGCCTGAATTCGGGATCCGGACGCCGCGTACTTTCTCAATCCATTCGCGCAGCTCTTCGTCGTTATCCACGCGGAACGCCACGTGGTGGACGCCGCCATACCCCAGCCGCTCTTCGGGCAGGTCATGCCGCTCCTCCAGATGCAACTCGGCGCCGCTGCCGCCCTCGCCCGTCTCAAATACAAGAATGTCCGGCTGTCCCTCTGCCGGAGACGGGTACGCTCCCTTCATGCGGAAGCCCATCAGCTGCGTTAACACGCGCGCGGTCGGCTCCGGATCGCGTACCGTCAGCTGAACCGGACCGAGGCCAAGAATACCGTATTCGGCCGGTACCGTGCTTTTGGCCCATGGAGTGCCGCCCGGTACTCCCTTGTTGCGCTCATCCGATACCAGCACGAGGCGCTGCCCTTCGAAATCTCTGAAAGCAAGCGTCAGCCGGCCGGCACGCTCGGTAATTTCGTCATGCTCCACCTGATGCGCCTCGAAACGCTCTTTCCAGTATTGCAGCGCTGCGTCGCCGGAGACGCGCAGCGAGAGAGAAGAAATGCTGCTTGTGCCCGCCCGGTTGCGTGCCGTCACCGGAAATTCAAAAAACGTCAATTCCGTCCCCGGGTTCCCTCTCTCATCCCCGTAAAATAAATGGTAAACCGAGGTGTCGTCCTGATTGACCGTTTTCTTCACCAGACGCAGCCCTAGCAGCTGCGTATAAAACTCAAAATTACCCGAAGCCGTGCCCGTTACCGCAGATACGTGATGAATGCCTTTCAGCTGCATTGAAATGACCTCCTAAATTCGTTAATTGTGCGAATGGTTAATGCTGTATCTTTTTCAGCAGTGCAAGCAGCTGCTTTTTTTCCTCGCGGTCCAGTGCGTCAAATTGCGAGGCCTGAAACCATTCCTGCTCCGGGACGGCCCCGTCGAAGAGCTCTTTGCCAGCCTCGGTCAATGAAATGTATTTCGTCTTCCACTGCTGCTCGCGCTTGACGAGGCCCGACTCCTCCAGCTTGCTTAGAAGCTGGGTTATATTTCCCTTGGTCACGAACAGCTTATCCGCAAGCTGCTGCTGCGACAGGCGTCCATGTGCGCCAATCTGTGCCAGCGCATCGAATTGGGCCGGGGATATGCTCCATTGCTTCAAGTGACGTCCGGTTTCTTTCAAGCTTTGGTTATAAATGCGCGATATGCGGTACCATATCAATAAGCCTAAACGCTTATCGCGGCCGGACCGGTCAGTTTCAGGCGGACTTTGTTCAGCCATTTCAACACCTCGGCTTTCGTTGTAACATCAGTTTAATCCTAAACTGATAAAACGTCAACGTCTGCTGCAGCCGAATCCGTTCCAGAAATCCCCTACCTTGGACTAGGGCATCATGCCGCTCCTTGTGGTAATATTAGCGGAAAGAAACTGTAAGGAGCTCATCCATTCATGATCGAACGCAATCCTTTAACGAGGCATCCGCTGCCGGCAGCGCCGGCACGAACGGAGCTTGTTTTAAAAAATAGACGCAAACGGAACCGGGTGCTGGGGTTTATTATTTTGGCGCTTGCTGCGGGCCTACTTTGGAAGGGAATCTGGGAAGTGGAACGGTTCGTTCCCGATAACGACATTGTTCCGGAAAACCCGCCCGCCGTACCAATCACCGGACTTCACCCCAGCGTGCTTGCCAAACAAAACGAACTCATCGCAGAGACTGAACAGCTTGGCATCGATATTTTAATTACCGACGGCTTCCGCTCGAGCGAAGAGCAGGATGCGATATACGCCAAAGGGCGCACGACGGAGGGACCGGTTGTGACGCAGGTGAAGGGCGGAGATTCCTATCACAATTACGGTCTTGCGATTGACTTCGCTCTCCGGACGAAGCAAGGCGAGGTGGTATGGGATATGGAATATGACGGCAACCGCAACGGCGAAGCCGACTGGATGGAGGTCGTTAAGGCGGCCAAGAAGCTCGGCTTCACATGGGGCGGCGACTGGAACAACTTCCCCGACTACCCGCATTTGCAAATGGACTTCGGTTATTCGATCCGCCAGCTAAAGAGGGGGCATTGGCCTCCCGTGGAGTAATGCTGAAGCTGGTGCATGAATCTTGACCATCCTTTCATGAAGGAGTAATAGCTGGATTTTGTGTATTTATTTAGGCTTTCTTCCTCGTATTCGAGAAATAACTGGAAATGGTGCATCTAAATTTTCTGTTTTCCATACATCCAGATGGCATCTGCAAATTAGATACAACGATTACAGTTATTTCATCGCAGTTTGACGTTTAAAGAAAAATAAGGACATAAAATCCATCAATTCATTCGCGTCGACTAGGCACCCATCCACAATCCAGCTTACCGTGAATAAGGGCCGTTCAAAAGGTGATTAAACCTTCTTGAACGGCCCTTTGATTATAGCTCGGAGATGATTTCATACGAGCGCAAACGCGCCTTGTGCTCAAAAATATGCGCGGCCACCATAATTTCGTCCGCCTGGGTCGACTCGATATAAGCCTGCAGCTTAGTGCGGACCGTGTCCGGTCCGCCGATGATCGACGATCCCAGCTGCTGCTGAAGCGCCGCTTTCTCCTGAATCGTCCACACCTGCTCCATATCCTTGACGGGCGCCGGCAGCGGTCCCCGCGTGTTGCGAATGAAGGACAGGAACAGCTGCTGCATGGACGTCGCGAGGTAGGCCGCTTCCTCGTCCGTATCGGCTGCGATCACGTTAACGGCGACCATGCCGCGAGGCTTATCCAGCACTTCGGACGGCTTGAAGTTGCTGCGGTATAAGTTCATGGCCGGCACGGTAAAGTTCGGTGAGAAGTGCCCGGCAAACGCGAACGGAAGCCCCAGCTGGGCGGCCAGCATCGCGCTGAAATCGCTTGAGCCAAGCAGCCAGATCGGGATGTCCAGCCCTTCGCCCGGAATCGCGCGGACAGGCATGCCGACCTTCGCTCCGGCCGGGTCGAGATAGGCTCTCAGCTCCTCCAGCTGCTCGGGAAAATCGTGGCCGTTGCTCCGGCGGTTCCCCCTCAGTGCCGCGGCGGTCAGGCCGTCCGTTCCTGGAGCGCGGCCCAGCCCCAAATCGATGCGGCCCGGAAACAGCGATTCCAGCGTGCCGAACTGCTCCGCGATCACCAGCGGCGCATGGTTGGGCAGCATAATCCCGCCGGAGCCGACGCGGATCGTCGAGGTTCCGGCGGCCACATGGCCGATGACGACCGAAGTGGCGGAGCTCGCTATGCTGGGGGCGTTATGATGCTCGGCCAGCCAGTAGCGGTTGTAGCCCCACTTCTCGGCATGCTGCGCCAGATCCAGCGTGTTCGCGAGCGATTCGGCGACCGTGCCGCCCTCCACGATCGGAGAAACGTCGAGCACGGAGAACGGGATCTCGAAAGCCCGGTGGTTGGTTTGATTTGCTGTCATGAAATTCACCTATTTTCTATGGACTACGTGAACTGTGATAATTATTTATACATATCGAACAGCAAGCGTAAACGGCTGACGCCGCCTTTGCGGCATAAGCTCGTTTCGCGGTGAAATATAAGCATCGTATAAGGTTAAATTTATACTTTCTTATATTTTAAAAGATGCCCGCTGCGCTTCCGCAGCGATCTTTTACGCCGTTAAGCCTGCTCCTGCTTGTACTTCTGCTGACACTGCCTGATCCGGTCGAGCACCGTCTGAAGGGTATTACGTTCCAGATACGCCTCGAAATGCCGCTCCGCTTCATAGAAGAAATGGTCCATGACATTCTGAATATTGGCTGATACGAGACAGGATTCCTCCGGGTTGCCCGAGCACCAATGGGGCTTCAGCGTCCCGCCGGACAACGTCCGGTAAATTTCCGCCAGCGTAACCTCCTCAGGCTCGCAGTCCAGAATATATCCGCCGCCGATGCCTTCCTTTGTCTTCACATAACCGTTTTTCTTCAAAATGCTCATAATTTTGCGGATTCTCGTCGGATTCGTATCGACGTTGCGGGCGATCGTCTCACTGCTGGCCATATGCTCCGGCAGGTAGGCGAGCAGCACCAGGCTGTGCACGGCAACCGTAAATTCACTGTTCATCCTTTGCAACTCCCTCTCAGGAAGGATACTGTAATCATATTTCATACAGTTGGTAAAGTCAAACGTTTATTACGGCCAGGCAGTGGAATCACCGCTTTATGATTTATGACGTGAACGATTTGTCGTGGACTTGGCTGGTTAGAGGCTGTGAGCGGCAGGCACGTAAAAAGGCACCCGGCCGGGTGCCCTGATCGTAATGCTATAAAAGTCGGGTTCGCCGATTCAGTTCGAGTTCGCGGCTAACCGGCAGCGGGCGCCTGAAACGCCTGGTACTTATTCCCGTCCGGGTCTTTGAAGTTCAGCTGGAAGCCGCAGCTTCCCTCGTCGCGGATGTCCTGCTCCACCCATGCGCCCGCTTCCTTCAAGGAAGCGTACAGGGCACGGATCTCTGAAGTTTCGAAGCAAATCGGGAACATTTCAAACGGAGCTCCGTCGTCTGCCCAGGCCGTCGTGGAGAAGGTCATCGGCGTATTCCCTTCACTCGGCAGCAGGAACAGCCAGCCGCCCTCTTTCATGATCATGATTGCGCCCCTCCCAGGCTCTACGGGAGAACGGAGCTTCATGCCGAGCACCCTTTCATACCATTCCGCGGATTTCTCCGGATTCGATACCGGCACATAGGCGCATTCGATTTTATTGATCATATTCCCACAACTCCTTCGGCTTTTGGAAATATAATACAATAGAACAAACGTTCTGTAAACGGTTTATTTTACAGTTTTTCCTGATCAGTCCACGATCTCCCCGATAAACCTCTCCAAGTACGACAGGTCCGTAATTTGCTTGTTGCAAGCCGTGCTGTCGACGCACATATAGTTGCCGACCGCCTTGTAATAATCCGGATTGCTTGCGGATCTCGCTTTGGAAACCGCCGTTACAAGCCCGACCTCCGCATGCCTGCTGCAGAGCGAGCATACGCCTTTGCTGCCCGTCGGCGTCAGTCTCGCTTCCACCCCGACGAGCCTAGCCGCGTGCTCATAAACGATGTACAGCTTGGAGGAACCGCCGTCGACCCAGCCCAAATAAGTTAACGCGGCGAAATTCACTGCCGCCAGCTCGGGCGCCTTCAGTTTTTTCACCTTCGGAAACAATTTTTTGAGACCGGCCTCCGTGACGTCCGGAAACGGCAGCACGAAGGCGGCAACCGCACTCAGCGCTTCCTCGTATTCGATCTTGCTCTTGCGCGCGAACAACGGCTCAAGCAGAAGCCACTGCTCCTCCGCCAGTACGGGAAACAGCTCCTTCACATGGGTTTCCGCCGAATATTTAACCGCCTCAATAACTTTCCGGTCCGCGATCGTATTGTATGTCTTCTGCACCGTTTCGGTATGCCGTTTTATGGCATTAAATTGATGGTTTTGGATAAACCTCTCCATATTGCTCCTCCTTCGGGACAGCCCCTTGCGCGCCGATCCGGTCCAAAATGCGGTGAAGCGCATCGACGGACTGCCCGCTTCTGCCGGATTCCCGGCGAATTTGCTCTTCCGATTGAATATAAGGCGCGTCCGCCAGCTCTGCGGACCAATGCCTGAACATTTCCTCCATGCAGGCCGGCGTCGTCTCGAGATGGAATTGCAGCCCCAGCACATGCTCCCGATAGGAAAAAGCCTGCACCCTGCAAGCCTCCGAGTAAGCCAGCAGCCTTGTCTCCTCCGGCAGCTCAAACGTATCGCCGTGCCACTGAAACGAGACGAACTCAGCGTCCAGCCCTTCCAGCCACGGATGGGATTCCTCCGTACGGAATACGCGGTGCCAGCCGATTTCCTTGTGTCTATTGCGGAACACGGGACTGCCGAGCAGCTCCGCCAGCATCTGAGCGCCGAAGCAAATGCCGAGCACCTTGATGCCGCGGTCGACCGCCCGCTTCACGAACATCTTCTCCTCCGCAAGCCACGGATATGCGGCATCTTCGTACACACTCATCGGCCCGCCGCATACGATCAGCAGATCCAGGCCGTCCAGCCATTCCCGGCGCACTCCCAGAGCCGGATCGCGGACCTCGAGGCGATGGCCGCCCTTCCTTGCCCAAGAAGCAAACGCATAATCATCGTCAAAATCAAAATGTCTAAAAGCCAGGATTCTCATTGTCCCGTCTCCTTCCGTACCTTCGCACGGTTTTTGACAATGATTATAATCCCGTTATTCAGGATAATGAATGGGAATTTCCCGAATATCGGGAAAACTGAAATTTATTTTGGCATAATCCGCTTGCTAGCTGCGGTTCAGCCTATAGCGGTATCCGAGCTCGTTCGAGATGCGCTCGGCGTATTTTTTGACAAGCTGGCTGTTCCGCTCGATCGTCTCTTCCGTGAACCGGAGCGTCGGGCCCGCCACGTTCAAGGAGCCGATCACCGTGTTCTCATAGGAGAAAATCGGCGCCCCGATGCCGGTCGTGCCTTCGGTCGCCTCTCCGTCCGTCATCGCATAGCCGCGTTCGTGGATGAGTGAAATTTCGTACTCGATATAGGACCGGGTCAGCGGCTTCAGCGACGGCGCCCGCTCCCAATCCGCCCCGTCCAATAACGCTTCCTGCGCTTTACGGGGAAGGTAAGCGAGAATGACCCGGTTCGACGCCCCAATATAGAGAGGCAGCTTCAGGCCGATCGGCTCGGAGATTTTTAAAATTTGCGGCGAGTCGACCGAATCGATATAGACGCCCTCCGCATTTTCGCGCGTGGCCAGGTAAACCGTCTCCTTCGTCTTGTGCGACAGCTCCTCCATGAAAGGCCGGGCTACGGTGCGCAGCATCAAGCTGTCCCACATCAGAAAGCCGTATTTCATAATCGATAGGCCGAGCTTATATTTCTTCGTCTTCGCATTTTGCGAGACAAAGCCGTGTTCCACCAATGAGCCTAAAATGCGATGAACGCTTTGCACCGGCATGTCGAGCTCGCGGCTGATTTCGGTCACGCTCATTTCCTTCTCGGTCCCTTGGGGCAGCAGCAGATCCAGCATTTGAATCGCCTTGGTTATGACGCCTGACATTCGCTTCCCCCTTTCTCCGGCTGAATGCGTTGGTCCGCCTTATGCCTCTATCATCTCATATTCGTGCGGCAATCGTAAATCCGCAGGCTTTGCGGGATAAGCGGCTTTTTTGAGCTGTGCCTGTCAACAAAATAACTGGATTGGATACCCTTATTTTTGAGGAGGCATCCATCTTTGGTGAAGTAGCTGGATTTGATGTATTTAATTCGCACCAACTGCCCAAAATCACGGTTATTCGTCGATTTATATACACTCCATACAGTTATTTTAGTTAGTTGGGGGAAAAAGCTGAAATTAGATGTACAAAATCCATTTATTCGTTTATTCAGCAAACTGAAACTCGAATACTGCTGTAACCATTCTCCCGTCGCAAACGTCTCTACATATAGCAAATAGAATCCATCATGCAGCAAGTACAATCCGACATGCAGGCCAGTCGAATTTACGAACCCCCTCATCCAGGAGGCGATGTCTGTTATGCGAAAGTTGATGCTTATTCTCGCGATTGTCCTGTCGTTCATGCTGACCGCATGCGGACATTCGGCTAAAGGCGGAGCCAGCGAGCAGCCGCCGGAACGGCCGCGGGAAGCCGATCCCGCCATCGCGGCGCTTTCCAGCACTATCGGAAATACAGATACGATCCGGCAATCCGGCATGCTGCCGCGCGACAAGGGGCTGGAGGCAGCCGGCGATTACGGGCCGCGTACCGGAAAATGGTTCGAAGGAGACGGCGGCTTTAATCTTATCGCTTCGTTTTCTGCCGGGGAACAAGAAGCAGGCAGCACGGTCGGCGCCGCTTTAAACGAAGTGCCGAAGGACAGGTCCGTCCGGTTTCAGCTGACGAGCCGGGATGAGGCCGGCAAACGGAAGGAGTTAATCGAAGAATACACGGCGGCGGAAGGGGATCCCGTATACGGGCGGGCTGATTTTACGGCCAAGCTGCCCACGGAAGCGAACGTAAACTATTTGTTGAGCATTGAAATTTTGACGGCCGACGGGAAGGTCGAGGATACCTTTTTAACCCCGCTGTATGTCCCGTATCATGAGCTGAACGTCAAGCTGACAGTGGATGCTCCGGCAAAAGGATCCGGCGAAACCCTTCTCCGCTTGTACAATGCAGGTCCGGCCTCTTTGTTTTTCGGATATGGCTATTCGATCTACCGCCTGGAGAAGGAGGGCTGGACGATCGTGCCGGACGACGAACGGGCAGTCGACGCGATCGGGATCCAGCTGGACCCAGGCAAAACCTTCGAGGAGAAGGTTTTCCTGCCTAACAGCCTCTCTCCCGGGAAATATCGCATCGCCAAAAGCTTCGACGGATACGAAACCGACTTAAGCACGCGGCTGGCGGCTGACTTCGAAATACGGTAGTTTTCTCAGACAAAAAAGAAAAGACTGCGACAGTGTGCGTCTACAGTCTTATATTTGCGGCCGAGAATCGGAGCAGAGCCGGCATTAAGCTGGCCGGCCGTTCAATTCCCTTCCTCCGGATACGGCTTGCGTCCGGCAAACCCGTCGTTCCAGCCGTGATAGTGGGTGGCTCTCTCCTCGCCTTCCTTCCAGCAGATCAGCACCTCTTCCCCGTCCAGCTCGGCCGGAAAATCGATCAGGCCGGGGCTGACCATTTTGAGCAGCACGCCTTTGCGCTTGAAATTTTCAATGAGGAGATCCGTTTCCATTTTCATAAATTCCAGTCGGCTTTCCGTTTCGAAAAAAGGGTCATGCTTCCCGTCAGGCGACTGAAACGCCTGCTTGTGAATCGCTTTCATTTTCTGGTACTCCAGCAGCAGCGTCTCAAACTTGCCGGATGCGTCCTGCAGCTGCCGAAGATCCTCCTTCAGCCGCGGCAGCAGCGCGTTCGCTTCCTCCAGCGTGAACAGCTTCTTGACCACGATTGATCACTCCTTTTATATTAATTTTGGCTATGGTCTATAGCAGGATAGTAGCAGGCAATACTAGAATGGGTTATGAATCTATATTAGAGGTGAACGCATGCCAATTTCAACCTATTCCGAGTTTATTCAGCAGATAAAACACTATAAAATTTTTCCGTTTTCCGATTTGATCCCCGATCACCCTTCGCTGACGGCGATTACCGCCGATAACGCCTGGCATACCGGCACAGAGCTTGATCCCTGGCTGTGGCGGGTCCGGGTCGTTAAGGACGAGCATGCGGCTTATGCGAAATTTTTCGGTTCCAAGCTGACGTTTATCCAAACGGAGCTGTTCCCTTCCGTCAGAGCGCTGCTGGCGAAGGGCAAAAGCCCTCAGGAAAGGTACAGGGACGGCATGATGTCGCAGCACGCCATCCATCTGTATTCGATCATCGCGGAGGCCGGCACAATCGACTCCCGCCAATTGCGCAAGGCGTCCGGCCTGACGGACAACGAGCAGAAGAAGGAGTATGAGAAGGCGCTTGTCGAGCTGCAAAATTTTGCGGATATCGTCATTACGGGGGCGCAGGAGGCCGATTTCGAGGGAGGCTGGAGCAGCATGTGCTTCGAAAGCTCCGAGCACTGGCTGCAGGAGACGCTGGGCAGACAGACCGATCCGCAGCGGGAGCTCGCGGACATCCGGGCAGCGGTACAGGAGGAATTAAGCGGCGTTTGTTCGGAGAAAGCGATGAAGTATTTGGGCAAAAAGCTGGGGTGGTGAGCCGGGAGCCGGCACGCCTTTAGGAGTCAAATAATAAAAAGGGCCAACTGGCTCGACGAATCGATCGCTGCCGGATGGCCCTGCTAGTATATGTTGCCGTCAATGTCGGCTTCCTCTCGCAGCTGGAATGCACGTTTTGCATCAGAAGACGAGTGAGGTTGTATGGCGGAGTGCTCTGCTGCAGTTTTTGCAACAGAAGCACCGGAGATTCGCAGCTGCACCTGATTATGACCAGCTTCTACTGCAGGGAATGCAGCAGAAGCTGCGCCTGAGCACGCCATGTAAGGTTTTGGATGTACTTTATACAGCAGAACGCTGACAACCTCCCGCCTACCGCCTGCCTCATCCGCAACAATAATAAACTTACAGCACAGCTTCCGTTCCGAACGCCTTCGGGCCGCGCGGCCGGTCGCCCCACTCGTCGGGCTCCAGCGTAATGCCGATCCGGTCGTAAGCCAGCTCCTCGGCACCGACCGCCATCGTCAGCAGGCCGACGCCTTTGTCATCGACTCGGAACGTGCCCGCGCTTGTGCGCACTCCGTCCCGGACAAGCCACACCTGGTAGGCCTCCTCATCCTTGGTCTCCTGCGCCCCGAACACATAGACGACGAACTGCCTGCTTTGCCCGTTATCGACAATGCAGGCGACGCCGTACGCATTGGTTTTCCCGCCGGGCTCCGCCTTCAGCATGTTCAGCTGTACGATCTGGGAGGCCGGTACTTCCAAGGCCTGCTCAATCGTCGGCACGGCCGGCTCCCGCTCTATCCAGGGATTAGGCCACAGCGTTCCGGCGCAAAAAACAACCGCCGCCGCCGCGACAGCAAGCGCCGGCTTCCTCCAGCCGCTGACTTTTGACCCCCTGCGCCTTGGCGCGGCCTTGGCCGCTGTCATAATCCGTTCCTTCAAATCCCGCGGAGGTTCGAGCAGATCCATATCCGTAGGCAGCGCCTCCCATACGATTTGCCATTCGGCCAGCTCCTGCCTGCAGGAGCCGCAGCTTTGCAAATGAGCTTCGAATGCCGCTTTTTCCTCTTCTGTGCAGGCGCCGGATATGTAGTCGAGCAATCCGCCGCAATCGTTGATGTTCGTTTCGCCGCTCATCTCATAGCTCCCCCTTTGCCGCCAGATGCCTTCGTAATATTTTCAAAGTCTGATGAAGCCTGTTCTTTATAGTTCCAAGCGGCTGGTCGTACAGCTGCGACAGCTCGCTTAAGCTATACCCCTGCCAGTAAAAATGCTCGAGCAGCGTCTTCTGCTGCTTGGATAAATGCAGGCAAGCCTGCTGAATTTGCTCCCGCACGGAATCGCGGACGACATGCTCCTCGGGCGACAGCGCATGAGTGTCGGGCAGCTCCAGAAGCCTTTCCTTCGTCAGCTGAACGAGACCGCTGGCGTTTCTTCGCTGTTTGCGGATAAAGTCCGTCGTGATGTTGCGGGTTAACGTCAACAGCCAGCTCGTAAAACGTCCCTTCTCGGGGTTGTATTCCGCTTCCGTCGTCCACAGCCGCATAAACACCGCCTGGGCGATATCCTTCGCGGCGGCTTCGTCCCGGACCGCTTTATAGGCGAAGGAATATACAAGCGCCCCATACCGGTCATAGAGAACGGACAGCGCTTTATTCCTGCCCTTCCGGATGAGCTGCATCAGCTCGTGATCGGTCAGATTATTCATCGAATAGCCCTCCACGACAGGCTTGTTTTGTTCATCTTATCAGAAGAGGGAGCAGCCGTGAACAGCTGCTCCCGCACTTCTTATTTCACGACGATCGTTCCCCGCATGCCGGGATGGGGCTGGCAATAGTAGCCGAACTCCCCGGTCTTGTTGAAGGTTACCGTCTTGCTTTCCTTTTGCGCCAGCAAACCGGTGTCGAACGACCCGTCATCCGCGGTAGCCGTGTGGCTGACCTCGTCTTTGTTAATAAAAGTTACGGTATCGCCTTTGGAAATTTCCAGCGTCTCCGGCGAGAAAGCGAAGTTCGTAATTTCGACCGTATGAGCGGTCGCCTTCTCCGCCGGTTTGGCGGTTGCCGGCGCCGGTGCCTCGGAAGCCTTTGGCGTCGGCTTCGCAGACGGCGCTGCGGACGGCTTGTCCGACTGATGCGGCTTGTCCGTTTTTTCAGGCTTTTCGGTTTTCTCGGGTTTCTCGGTTTTTTCAGGCTTTTCGGTCCGCTCCGGTTTTTCCGTCGAAGCCGCCGTTGCCTCCGGACTTGACGAAGGAGAGGCCGTACCCGCCGCTTCCGTCGTCGCATGAGCGCCGTGCCCGTCCGAGGCTTCAGGGCTTGCCGAAGGAGCTGCCGCTGCGGATGACTGAGGCGTTTCCTGCGCCTGCCCTGCCGCCGGAGCATCCGTCGACGCCCCGCAGCCCGCTGCAAACAGAAGACAAAGCATTAGAACAAGCCAGCTATAGATGCGGGCTTTCCTTCTCATGGCCTCACCCTCCCTTTACAATGATTTGCCCCGTCATAAACGCCTTATGGGGCTCGCAGAAATAATTATAGGTTCCCGGCTGATCGAAGGTGACGGTAAAGGAGTCGCCTTTGGCCAGCAGCGGTACGGAGAAGGAGCCGTCCAGCGCAACCGCGTTATGCTTCATTTCGTCGAGGTTCGTGAAAATCACCTTCGATCCTGCTTCTATCGTAAGCGGCTCGGTGCCGAACGAAAACTCCTTGATGTCGATCCGGTACGTCTTCATTTCCGCCGACGCGCTCGTTCCTTCGAATTTGGCCGGGTCGACCGTGAACCAGACATCTCCCACACCTTGCCCTAACAAATCGCCATGCGCTTTGTCCTTAATGAAATAATAGAGCGGGAAGCTTTTGAAAGAGGCTTGCTTGCTTCCGTCGGAGCGGGTAACCGTGCCGATGTCATCTGCGTCCACCGTAGTCGGGACGCCGGCTGCCGTAGTCGAGTACGCCGGCCAGTTAACCAGGCAATTGCCCTCGCAGACGCTGCTTCCGCGCGGATCCTTATCGAAATAGTAGAGCGCCCGGCCGTAATCGTCCGTCAAGTAGAGGCCCGCCGTCTTTGATGCGCCGATCATAACCGCATAATCGGATTTCGCCGCAAACCAGACTCCGCCTACCGCTTCGCCGGTCACGTCTCCTGCCTTGCTGTCCTTTACGAAATAATAGAGAGGCCAGTTTTTATAGGTAAGCTGCTTCGTGCCGTCCGTGCGGGTCAACACTCCGAAATCGGCTTTATCCAGCCAGGCCGGAATTTGCAGGTGCTCGCTGTAGAAGACAGGCCAGTTTTTCAGGCAATCCGCCGTGCAGGAATTAACGTCCTCCGCATCCTTCGAGAAAAAGTAGAGCGCGCGGTCGTTTTGATCGGTAAAATAAGTCCCCAGCTTTTCATTGCGGCCAAGCTCGATTCTCTCCCCCTGCGGCAGCTCCGCACCCGGTGCAATGACGCCGCTTGCCTGCAGCGAATCGAACAGCGTGCCGCCTTCCTTCGTACCGGCCGATAAAGCTTCGACGATCGCGGTTGCCAAATGCGCGTTGACCAGGGACGTATTCCCGGCGATGCGGTCTATGCCCAGCGTTGCGGCAAACGGCTCCGTATCCCGGTAAGCAAAGTCCTGACTGGACCGGTAGCCGAGGTTTTCCAGCAGCACCTTGTACAATTGCCGGGAGCTGATTCGGGTATTCGGCTCGAAACGGTTGCCGCCGGTGCCCTGCCAGCCCAGCTCCGGATGGTTCTTCAGGTAGGCCAGTATGGGCCGGTTAGCCTTTCCCGCGCTTCCTTCGTCCGAGAACGTCGTGCCGCCGGTGAAAGCCTGCGCCTCCTGCAGCTTGCCGTTCAGCCGGAGTGAAATGATGGCGGCCTGCATTCTCGTCGAGCTTTTGCTCAGATAAGCCTCGCTCATGCCGGAACCGTCGCCGATCAGCAGGCCCAGCCCGAACGCCGTGTCGGCGTCGGATCGGATGCCCGCCCCCGCTTCCGCGGACGCCGTGCCGAGCGGTCCCGCAACGAACGTCAAACACATGGCGGAGATTAAAGCTATTTTTTTCAAATGCGATAACATAATCATTTCCTCCCTTTTTCATAGGTTCATATAGAGATAACGATGAGGGAGAAAGAACGGTTTGACGCGAAAATAAAAAAATTTGCCATAACGTATCCTCTGTCCTCGCCCCCCGCTAATAGAGCGTTTTCTCCAAAAATAGCGGATTCACGGTCCGCTGAACGCGCCGCAAACAACCAGGCAATCCGGCGCTGAGCGAGAGCTGAACTCGAGTAACCAAGCGGCATTGAGGCTGTCCGGCTCATTTGCTCATCCCCGCCCATGCGATATAATAGGAAAACCACCATACCGAAGGAGACCAGATATGGACATTACCAACATCGAAATGAGATTCATAGACGAGGATACGGATCAGCCGCGCTACCAGTTCGAC
Source organism: Paenibacillus vietnamensis (assembly GCF_020169515.1). Lineage (GTDB taxonomy): Bacteria > Bacillota > Bacilli > Paenibacillales > Paenibacillaceae > Pristimantibacillus > Pristimantibacillus vietnamensis. The sequence goes on from NZ_JAHMHW010000022.1 coordinate 57,725, forward strand.
GGGGAGGCGCTCGAAGAGCTGATGAAGAGCATCGCGGAGCTTGGCCTGCTGTCGCCGATCAAGGTTCGCACGACGGGGAACGGACGGTACAAAATCATCTACGGGAACCGCCGCTACAAAGCCAGCAAAATGCTGGGACTCAAGTCGATCCCCTGCATTATTTCAGCGGCGACGGACGAAACGGAAATTTATCTGGAGCAAATTGCGGAGAATTTGACGCGGGAAGGCTTCTCGCCGATCGAGGAAGCCGAGGCTTTCCATAAGCTCATGAACGAATCGAAATTCAGCTGCTCCGTCAAGTTTTTGTCGGGCAAGCTCGGCAAGCCGGAGAGCTACATCAAAAACAAATGCGAGCTGCTCAAATTCGGCAATGCGGTAAAAAAGCTGATCGTCGGCGGCACCGAGATCCGCAAGGACAGGCTGACCGAGGGCCAGCTGCTGCCGCTGAAGGATTTGCCGATCGAGCACCGCGACCCGCTTGCGCTCATTGCGGCCCGGGACGAGCTGCCGGTAAGCGACGTGAAGAAGATCGCAAAGCTGTTCAAGGACAAATCGATCTCGGACAGCACCAAGGACAAGCTGTTGTTCAAAACCGGCAGCGGCCTCATCGAAACCTGGGCCACGTTCGAGCAGAACAAAGCCGAGCGGGCAAAGCCTGCCGCGGAGCCGAAGGCGCCTGCGAAAGCGGCAAAAACGGCACCGGCGGCAGAAGCGGCGGAAACGGCGACGCAGACGGAAGCGGCAGCGGTTGCATCCCCTGCAATGACGGAACCGCAGCCTGCAGCAGCGGTGTTTCAGGCCGCGACTGCGCCGGTGCAGCCGGCGGAAGGCCAACCGGCGCGTGCCGCGGCAGCGCCTATCGCGCTGAAGCTTCGTCAGCTTGCGGCGGCAATTCCGGCGTTCAGCGAGCTGCCGTCCGAGGTGCTGCAATCCGCGCGCGCCATCCCCGCAGGCGAGCAGGAGCCGTTCGTGAACGAGGTTGATGCGTTCATCGCCAATCTTGAGCGGCACCTTTCGGAATGGAAAGCCGTTCGTGAGCTTGCCAAAGAATCGGCGGCTGCCGCCGGATCCGTTAAGCTGTAGCGAGTGCCGAGTACCGGCGCCTTACCTGCGATGCCGCGGCGCCCCCCAATTCCACCTGCCCAGCAGCACCATGAGCGACGGCATGAGAACAAGCCGGATCAGCGTCGCATCGATCAGAATGGCCGCGGCAATGCCGATGCCGAGCTGCCTCACGCCAGCCACCTGCCCGAACGCGAACGGCGCCGTTACGGCGATCATGATGGCCGCCGCCGACGTAATAATCCGGCCCGTCGCGCCGAGGCCGGCCACGACCGCATAGTCGTTGTCCCCGGTTTTCCGGTATTCCTCATAGATGCGTGAAACGAGAAACACCCCGTAGTCCATGCTGATGCCGAACACGAGCCCGCATACAAACACGGGAATCATGACGGCGATGCCGCCCGGCTCAAGGCCGAAGCGCCCATTTTCGAACAGCCAGGTTAACAGGCCGAAAGAAGCGCCGATCGTAAGCAGATTCATCAGGATGGTTTTTACGGCAATGACGACGGAGCGGAAGGCGAGCAGCAGTACCGCAAAATTGGAGGCGAAAAGCAAGAGCAGCACATATCCTGCGCTTTGCCCGATCCGGTCGAACACCTCCTGCTCGTACTTCGCCTCTCCCCCTACCATAAACGGCAGCGGCCCTTTCTCCCCTGCTTTGCCCCACTCCCTAGCCCAGCTTCTCGCTTCCGCCGACGACGGAGCTCCCCGAATCGTCGCTTGCAGCAGCAGTCCGTCCGTGGATAGCGCCGCCGCCTGCACTCGCAGTACCGCGGGATCCTCTTCCAGACGCCATAGGAGCAAGCCTGCTTCTTTTTCCCGGCCGTCCCCCGTTAATTCGCCTTCGGCAACGATCCAGATCCGGGAGGTAGACGGCGGTTCAAAATAAATCCGGTACGTCTGCGCGGCGGCACGCGATTCATAGGCTGGCGGCAGCGAGGAGTCGTCCGGAACGACGAGGCGCATGCCGCCAAGCGGCAGCAGACAGGCAGCCAGCAGCGCAGCCGACAGCAGCGCAGCAGCGGCTGCCCGGTTCGCGACGGCGCGGGAAAACGCGTGCCTGACGGGCGGCTGCCCGGCTGCCGCTGGCTGCGGCTTCCCGTCCGGACGGAGATGGGGTACGGCAAAAGCCAGCAGCGCCGGCAGCAGCGTGAACGTCAGCACCACCGACGCCGTCAGCACGGCCATTGCCCCAAGCGCGATCGACGAGAACATCGGCAGCGGGATCCAGACGAAGCTCAGCAGCCCCAAAAAAACGCAAGCCGACGATACGACGACCGCCCGCCCCGCTGTCCGCATCGCAGCCGATAAGGCGGCGTCCGGACTGCTCCTTCCCAGCTCTTCGCGGAACCGGCTGACGAGCATAAGCGCAAAATCGATGCTGAGCGCAAGCCCCACCATCGGAATGACGTTTATGACGAAGCTGGAAAGCTCCACCCCTTTTGCGCCGAGCGCATAGAGAAAACCCATCGCGAGTAAGGTTGCCGAAATGCCCGTCAGAATGGGAAGCAAAGCGGCGGCGAAGCCCTTCAGCGTTTGCCGCATGACGAGAAACGCGACCGGAAGCCCGAACAACTCGGCACGGAACAAGTCCGCATGGCTCGCCGCGTTCACGTCCGTCTGGACGACGGGCTTGCCCGTGATCCGGATGGAAATATCCTGGTGCCCGGGAAGCGACCTGCGCAGGAGCTCCAGCGTGTCCTTCATCCGGCTCGAGGGTACCGCCTCCGTTAACAAGGCATACGCGTAATTTCCGTTCACCATGTCCGGCCGCTCAAGCGGCGATGCCGCACTCGTCAGCCCGGGAACATGCCCGGCCGCATTCAGCGCTTGACGGATAAATCGCCGGAGCTCCCCATCGGACACGCCCTCCGCTTTCTCGAACAACAGCATAACCGGCTCATCCGGTATGCCGAAGCTCTTGGCCAGCATGCGCTGCACTTCTGCGTACTGGCCTTGCGGCGTCAGCCCGTGATCCCCGAGCACAGTGACGAGCCTGAAGGCGTATGGCGCCGCAACGATCAGCGCGGCGCACCACAGCAGTATCATTCCGAGCGGAAACCGGAAGGACAAACGTGCCAGCCGTTCCATTACCATCGCAAAGCCCCCTGTTCCGCCGCAGCCTTATGTCCGGAACGGCTTCAGCCTCGTGGCCCGGACGAGCCCCTGCGCAAGGCCGGGCGCCAGCATCGCCGCGGCTTTCGCAAGACCGGCCGCCGCCGGCATGCCGAGCAGTCCCTGAAGCATGCCGCCTAAGCGAAGCGGCCCGTCGAACTCCGAGCGTACCGCATGCGCGTATTCGCGCTCCCAGCCGGCTATGTCGATGTCCCCTTGCAAATAACGGTCGGCAAGCGGAGCGCACAAGGCGGACGAACGGAGCGCCATCGACATGCCGCCGCCGCAGAGCGGCGCGATCATCGCGGCCGCATCGCCGAGCAGCGGCACCGTATCCCAGGTCCGGGGCCTGACCGCAAGCCGGACGGGGGCGACCGCCGCCTGAGTGCCTTCGACGGGGACGGCGCCCGCCAGCCTTAGTGCCAGCTTCGGATTTCTGCCTGCAGCCTCCTCCAGATACGCCGTCACGGACCTGCTTCCTTTGGCGAACGCCCCTTGCTCCAGCAGCGCCGCGGCGTTGACCGTCCCGTCGCCGACCGGGCATAAGCCCAAATACCCGCCGCGAAAAAAATACATTTCCACGGCCGGCTCTATCTCCAGCCCGCGAAAATGCGACTTCACTCCCAGGTAGGCTCGCCGCCCGCGTGGCTGGGGCCGAAAGCCCGGCAGCCCCGGGCCTGCATTCGCTCCCCAGGCGGCTATAACGGTTCTCGCCCGATACCGGACCGGCTTGCCGGACCGTTTGGCCTCGATGATATATCCGTCTGCGCCGGGATAGATGGCCGTAACCGCCGTCCCGGTCTCCAGCACCGCACCGGCCTGCCCGGCGGCCCGGTGCAGCGCCCCGTCCAGCTCATATCGGCTCAGCCCCCAAGCCGTGCCGGGCAGCTCGAGACCCAGCTCCGCGCCGCCGTCAAACACCATCCGGGTCTGCGGGATCAGGCAGGGCTTGAGCGCCGCGACTGTTTCGTACAAGCCGAGCGCCTGCAGCGTGCTTTGCGCCTCCGGAGACAGAAATTCCCCGCACACCTTGTGCCGGGGAAACGTCTGGCGGTCCAGCAGCAGCGTCCTCCAGCCCTTGCCCGCCAGCGCCCCCGCCAGACTGCTGCCCGCAAGCCCCGCTCCTAGCACCGCCGCGTCAAAGCTAGCCTCCACCGCTTTCACCGCCGTTTCCGCCCGCCGCTTTGCGGAGGATGACCGCATACCGGAACAGCGGCCTCCAGGCAAATTGCAGGCTCTCAAGGCCGGGCTCATCGCGCAGCTGCCGCCAGTCCCCGCCGCGAAAGCCCTTCGCCACCGACAAAGGCCCGTCATTCCGGATGTACCTGCTCGGGAACAGTCGGGTCGCCACCCATACCGCGGTCCAAGCTATCCCGTGCCGGTGGATATCGTTAATGACAACGCCAAGCCGTGATGCTTTCAGCATGCTCTTAACCGCCGCCGGAACCCTTTCCTTCTCAAAATGGTGCAAAAACTGCGTCCCCGTCACGATATCCGTCCCCTCTGCGGAAAGAGTAAACAAATCCCCGCGCTGCACCTTGACGCGGGGCTCCCCCGCGAACAGCCGCCTGGCCTCCGCACAGGCTTCCTCCGTCATATCGACAAGCGTAACGGTCAGCACAACCCCTTGCTTGTCCGCCCACTTCAGCAGCTTGCGGTTCACGTCGCCCGAGCCTGCCCCGATGTCGAGTATCGACAGGCGGGCCGGACTGCCGGCCTGCCTCCACAGCCGCTTCACGCCATACAGCGTCGGCGCGGCTGCAAAGAACAGCCGGTTGAGCAGGCGCAGCTGCCGCAGCGCTTCGCTTAGCTCGGCTCCGCCTGCCGCGGCATCGTCCATGAGCTCGGCCGCCTCCGCCCGGCTGCGCAGCTGCCTAAGCATGCTGGCCGTCCGCCTGCAGCTCCGGCGTTACGGCGGACGGCGCGTACGCGATCTTGATCAGCTCGGCCGTCAGACCCGGACCGAACGCAAGCGCGAGCCCTTCCGCACCGCGCGAGCCCTTCTCCTGCTGCTGCCGTCTCATCGCCTGCAGCACGAACAAGATTGTCGCGGAGGAAACGTTGCCGATTTCGCGAAGCACGCCGAGGCTCGGCTCCGTCTGCTCCTCCGTCAGTCCGTACCGGGCTTGCAAAACCTCGATAATCCCTTTCCCGCCGGGATGGACGGCCCACAGCTCCTGAGCCTCTCCCCCGCACAGCCGCTCGATTTCGGCCGGAATCCATTCCCCGATCAGCCTCGGAATGCCCGGCGACAAATACAGGTCGAAGCCGTAATTGCCGACCTCCCATACCATTTCTTCCGCGCCCTCCTGCAGCAGCACCGAATGCTGCTCGCCCAGGCGGAAGATCGGACCGTGCCGCGCATCGGCCTCCGCGACGACGCAGGCGGAAGCTCCGTCTCCGAAAAAGGACGTCCCGAACAGCGAATCCCGGTCGCCGGTGGGCTGAATATGAAGCGTGCAAAGCTCCACGCAGACGATCAGCACGTTAGCGCCGGGGCTCGCGGCGACAATCCGCTGTGACAGGCATACCGCCTTCAGTCCGGCGGCGCAGCCGATAAACGTAAGCGGGAGCCTCTCCACGCTAGGCCGCAAGTCCAATTCGCGCACAAGAACGGTGTCCAGGCCGGGAAGAAACTGCCCCGTGCAGGTGACCGTGATGAGATGCGTAATATCGGCGGCGGCCGTCCTCCCGTCGGCTAACGCTTGTCTCGCCGCGGCGAGCGCCAGCGGGACGGATTCTCTTTTGTATATCGCCATTCGTTCGGAGGTGGAAGGCACGTCGCCGGTCAGCTCGCGCGGCAAATACCGGCAAACATCCGCCTCCTCGAGCAGATTCGGCTCGCAGGTATAGCGGCTTTCCACGCCGCATTGCTTGAATATTCTTCTGGCCCAGCGCGCCGAATCCGGCTTATCGCTTAAGGCGTCGACGAGCCGCCTTGCCGTATCGGCCTGGTCGATCCGGTAAGGGGGCAGTGCCGTACCTATTCCCACTATTGCGATATTTCCCTCATTTTGCACCATTTCCGCCCCATCCTTTCCTTGAAACGGACAAGTAGCGTCCTGTCCTATTTATACGGCCCCGCCGCTTCAAATATGACTGCGGCGACGGAGCAAATACACAGGCCCCCTCCAGGACGGGCAAGGATGCCGATAGCCCGATGCATAGCAATGAACCTCATTGCCGTTAATTGCTCCCAAGTGAACAGTTTTGAAAACTAATGAACCTAAAAAGCGCTATTATGCGAATAATGAGGACAGTCAGAGGTTTTTCATCACAATAACGATTGTACAGTTCATTAGGCATAAAAAAGGGGCTCAATTCACCGAATAGGGATTATTCGGTTCATTAGCCCAAATATATTTGATGACGTTCATATTTAACTGTCATGGAATTCGCATCCGGATTCCGTTAAGAACGTATCACTTCTAGGTAAGCAGCCCTAACGAGCGAGGTGTCGTCATTGGCCATCAAAATATCGAAAATGAACACATCAAAAGGGAATATTCAATATCACATAAGCGGGAGCGGAGGACCCCCTATCGTCCTCCTTAACGGCGGATCAGGCCCCATCGAAGGATGGATGAAAATACTGCCCCGGCTTGCGGAGTCGGCTGCCGTATTTGCCTACAATCGTCTTGGCGTTGCTGGCAGCGATAAACCTCGGGAGCCCCAGGACGGACTGACGATCGTGGAAACGTTGCGCGAAGCCTTAAAAACGGCAGGGCTTGAACCTCCATTTTTGCTGGTCGGACATTCGTTAGGCGGGTTGTATGCCAATTTGTATGCCCGGCTTTACCCGCACGAAGCGGCAGGCGTCGTCTTTCTGGAAGCCAGCCATCCTAAAGATTTGAGCCTCGATCAATATCAGGGCAAAGCAATCAAAACGATAAACAAAATGTTTTCGATGTTCGATTCCTTCTCTTCCCACAAGCAATTCAACGAAGTTCATTTCGTTAAAAAAACGGCGGAGCAAATCCGGGCGATCGGGCATTTTCCCGACATCCCTGTGTATGTCATTACGGGCGGCAAAGAAAGCCGCATGATGCCGGAGATCGTTCGTCAAAAACGATTGGAGCATCAGCTGGAGCTGCTTTCCTTGACTCGATCCGGCAAACATATTACCGCGGGCAGCAGCGGACATTTCCCGCAGCTGTCCGAGCCGGACGTCGTCATCGGTGCGATTAAGGATTGTATCCGGCAAATCAGCTCAACCAAACTATGAAATATATGCTACCCCTATGAATCTCCATATCTACCAAATGTACCGTAATGATAAATCACCAAATCCTCTTAGCTTTATGACAAATGTCCTTCCACTTGGTAGAGGAAGAGCATAGACATTTGGAGGTGTTGATTTTGGCGAGCGGCAAGATCCCGAAAAAAGCATCCGTGAGTAGAGGGAGTAAAATCGATGAAAACCTTTCCGCTGCCGGCCCCCCGGATACGTTCGGTCCGGAGACCCAGATCGGCTCGGCATTCATAACCTTAAGGCGAATCAAGGTCATTTTTGTGAAGTTAACCACCTCGCCGCCTCCAGAAGATCCGCTGCAACAAAATCGGGAACTGCCTGCTCGTACCATTTGTGACGATATTTATCCAGCGACTGCTTCCCCCAGCCCGTCTTCACCAGCACTCTTCTTGCCCCGACGGCGGCAGCCGCCAGCATATCGGTTGAACCAACATCGCCAATAACAGCGCAGCGGGTCAGATCAAGTCCGTGCTCTTGCGCCGCTTTCCGCAGCATGCCGGGCCGCGGTTTATGACACTCGCAGCCATCCTCCGGTTCATGGGGACAAATATACGCCGCATCGAAACCATACGCTTCAAATTCCTGAACAAATTCCATTTCCGTCGCGCGCCCCTTGGCAATGTTGTGCTGATTGGTGAGAGCAAAAATTTTTATCCTATTTACCTTTAATAGACTTAACGCTTCCAAAGAATACGGAAACAGCTTAAAGTCGCGAGGATGAATGAAATGGCCGGTTCCGCCCAGCGTTCCGTCCCGATCCACAAACACGGCTTGAATGGCTTGCAAAGCAATCGCCTCCCGAAGAATGTTAGGTTCGTTCCTGCATGTGAATGATCGATCTACAGCCGAATCCCCCTTAATAATACCAGGGCCATCCTTAGAAAAGCATTTAACCAGGAGGCAGGCGATCTGCTTGTTCTTCCGACAAATCGAAACGTTTCCGCTTCACGTGGGATTAGGATTGCGGACCGAAATGCCTAACCACCACATTCCTGAACGTCACGCTACCTCCGTCCGAGAATAAAGTGATGCCTTTGTCGCCCGGCTTCGGGTAAATTAAGCTGGAATACACGATCCCGCCGTCGTCGATAAACACCTCGACACTTGTTTTATCCACGAAAACAGTAAAATGGGCATACTTCTTGCTCCGGTCAAACGGAGCCCTGCTTTCCAGAAGCCTCCCGCTCCTGTCCGGATGGCCTGTGTACGCCCGATTGACGTAGGAATAGCCTCCCTCTACAAAGACGCCGACATCCACATGGCGGCTTTGGTCCGCCGATTCACGAAGCCTAAGTCCGGCATTTCTAATCTCCGACCAGGACAAATCGGCGTCCAGCCGGTACGAGTCACCCGTCACATTCAGCGTTTTGGAGCCGTTCACCTCGATTCGCTCAAACCGATCCATACGGCCGGCAAGCCGGTTCAACGCTTCGATCGGCTGCGATACCAATCGATAAGAATCATTGCCGCCGCGTTTCAATCCGATTTGGCGGACGATCGAATCCGTCCCGTTAAAGCCTTCCTTCAGCGTCGGCGTTTCATGAGGGTAGCTCCAATTGTTCATCCACGCCATCGCGTAACGATGCTTGAATTTATCATCCGCTCTCCCGTCTTCAAACGTCACGGCGCCGTACCAGTCGAAGCCGTAATCCAGCCAGCCCGGCTCCCTATGATCCGGGAAAAATTCCATGCCGTTGAAGCTCCCCGTCCAGTAAGCGTATGTGTTTGGTTTGCCTGATGAGGTACCGTTTGCGCTGGCGCCGAGAACCCACTTCATGACGCCGTCATCCGCCTGCATCAAATAAAGATCCGGGCACTCCACAATCCCGATATTTTCCGTCATAAAGTCGCCCGTATACCGCCACTCCTTTAAATTCGAGGATTCATAAAAGCCGATTTTTGTTCCTTCCGCCAAAGCCATGACCCATTTATGTGCGGGAGGATACCAGACGACTTTCGGGTCTCTGAAATCCTTCGAGCCGGGATTCGGCAGCACCGGCTTGTCGCCGTACGGAGCGAACGTTTTTCCTTTATCGATGCTGTACCACAAAAATTGCTCCTGCTTTCCCCCGTCTGCGGAGGGCTGTGTGACGATCGCGATAAGGGCTCCTTCGCCAAAGCCGGCCGTTCCCAAATCGTCTGCAACGACCGAGCCCGACCACGGATCGCCGTTCCGGTTCGTATATTTGGGAATGGCGATGCCTTCGTCCTTCCAATGCACCAAATCCACCGATGTCGCATGCCGCCACTCCGTGCCGTTGCCTTTGGGATAATCGCGATTATAGAGATAATAGTAATGATAGCTGCCGTCCATATAAATGAGCTTTTGCGGGTCATTTTTCCACCTGTCCGGAACGGTAAAATGATAGTTCGCCCGATACGACTGCTCCAGCTCGGGCTCAGGGACTGACTCCTCTTTTTTCGTTGTATGACGGACCAGCAGCGCAAGCGCCAGCAGCACGTTTATCACGATTAGAAGTACGATGATGCTCCTTCTTGCCGCAGGCTTATTCATCGGTAAACACCTCTTTTAAAATAAGAAAATGCCAATTCGAAATTGGCATCTTCTTGTTTTCGCTTATTCTGTTTGTTGTTGCTTGATGTTGTTACTTAATCGTAATTTGACCTTGCTCCAGAAGGCTGTCTTTCACGACAGACGTTTTCGAGCCCTTAATGTTCAGCAGGAAGCTCGGCGCGAATGTGGAGTGGCGATCTTCAAAGTAACCTCTGTTTGTCATGTAGCTGGTAACGACTACGTTATTACCTTTCACTTGCGGAATCGCAAAGTGAGCGTACGTCCACGTTACATCGTATGGATTCAGGTCCTGATGGAGGACGAGACCCGTGTCGTTAAGCGGCTTGTAAGGTCCGGCCAGGGAATCCGACACGTAACCGAACATGTAAATATCTTCTTTGTCGACGCCCTCTACGAACATTTTGGCTCCTCTGGAGCTCGTGAACAAATACCATTTGCCGTTCAGCTCGAATACGTTGGCCCGTTCGATTTCGTCGGTAACCGTGTTTGAAGCTAGGAGCGGCTTCATTTCTTTCTTGAACGTGAAGTCGTCATTCAATTCGATGATGCCGAGCGCGCCGTTCGCAAGCTCCGCATACTCTTTGCTCGGGCTTTGCAGCAGCCAGTTTCTCTCGGACTCGAAGAACGCTTTATTGCCGCCGTAGTAAGCACGGTTATTGAAGGAGTCCGCACCCTGATAGCCGGTTTTTGTGCCCGTGTTCGCTTCGAATACGAGGTACTTGCGGCCATTTTCTTCTACGTAGTGAGGGTCTCTAAGCGTATGGTTGTCACGGAAATCCCCGCCCCCGAACGCTTGGTCAACGGTTTGGTAGATGGAGCCGTCTCCGCCGTCATAGATGGATTTGAAATCTTCGACGCCGTCGATTTTCAGCGTGCTGAGATCAGGCTGGGATACGTTAATTTGCGCCGTCGTCAGCGTTTGCTTGCCGTAAAACCCGCGAGCCGGATCCCAAGGATGGCGGTTCGTGTAGAACAAGCGGACCTCTCCGTCCTTCGTCATCGTTGCGGAGCCCGACCATTCTTCGGCCTGATTGTTCAGAATCGTGTCGTTCGGGCCTAGTTTGTCGGTGTCCTTGAAGACGCGGCCGGCATTTTTCCAGCTGTCGATGGAGTTGTCGGACGCTTTTTTATAGAACAAGTAGATGAACGTGTCGGAGCCTCTTTTTGGATCTCCTGCCAGACCGAACACAATGTGATAGCCTTTGTAGTTGGCTACGGTGCCGTCCGCATTTTGCAGCGGCCAAGTGTCCCAGACATCCAGATCGATTTTGTTGCCAAACTCGTCGTACTTCACAGCCGCAGGAATGTTTCTGATTTTCGAAGCGTCAAATTGCGGCACTTTGAACTGCTCGCTCTTCTGCTGCTCGGGCAGCTTCAGCATGTCGGTACGTTCGATGTGGGAAAAGCCGTAGCTGTCCTTAAAATCCGTTGCACTTCCATTCGCGAAGGCTTGAGCTCCGCCGCCTGCGAGCAATGCTGCCGCAAACGTTACTGCTGTCACTTGCTTTGCCAATTTCTTCATTTTTTCTCACCTGCTCCTTATCTGCATCCTATTTTTTCTTGCTTACCTAGTATTTTATAGAACAAGGAAAAGGAAGAACATGTCGCAGATTGATCGATTCGCAGGCGTAAATTGATCTCTTATTTTTGTACAGCTTTCTCCCAGATTCTTTGAAGCTCCCTTAGCAGCTGTTCCCGGTTAAGCTCTTTTCCTACATAAGCCTGCATCATATAACCGTATTCTTCTCTTACTCTTGGAGGAAACTTGAACCAGTTCCACGTCAGCGTCTTCTTCTCGTCAGCATAACGGACAAGATCGTTCACAAGCGGCCCCGAACGTAACGTGCCGATATGTTTAAACGCCGATATATAATGAAACCGATCTCTCATAAACGATTTGCCTTGTTTGGAAGTAATCATCCAGTTCAAAAACTTTTTAGCTTCCCGCTTCTTCTCCGGCGAAGCGTCTTTATTAATAGCCCAGTTATTGGATATGCCAAGCGGCAGAGCATCGTTTCCGGCATCGTCATTGATCGAAATCGGCAGAAAACCGATATTCATATGCGGGGTGAGCTGGTCGAGCTTGAATTGCACCCAATTCCCCTGCATAAGTATAGCCGCTTCGCCGGCGGCAAACCGCTTCACTTCGGTGCTGTAATCGGTCGTTAGATAATCCGCGTTGCCGTATTGGACAGTCAGATCGATCGTGCGCAGCAGCTCCTCGAACACCTTGTTTCCTTCGATCGTTTGCGTCCCATCGTACAGTCCCCGAATGAAGGAGTCCGGGTTGTCCTGGCTGGCAAAGGCGATATTGAGCAGAAGGATGAATTTCCAGCTGTCCGCATACCCGACCTCAAACGGGAGAATGCCGGCAGCGTGCAGCTTCTCCACCGCCGTCCGCAATTCGGAAAACGTCTTAGGGGGCGTGCCGATCCCGGCCTTTGCGAACAAATCCTTATTATAAATAAAGCCGTAGCCTTCATAATTATAGGGCATTCCGTACGTTTTTCCGTCTATCCTCATCGGCTCAAGCGCCTCATCGCGCACAAGGCTTACCCACGGCTGGTCGGACAAGTCCTCCAGGTACAGCCTCCATTCGTGCGCCTCCTCGTAACCCCCGTTCGGAAAAATATCAGGACCTTGATTGGAAGCGAACCGGGCTTTCAATTCGGTCAAATAGTCGGACCCTCCGCCGAAGGTTAGAAGCTTCAGCTCCACATTCGGATTTTCTTTCTCGTACTCCCGTACCATCTGCTCGAACTGAGTGGAAATTTCCACTTTGGGATTCAGAACCTCCAGAACGAGCTTCTGGTCCGCAGCTTCGGGAGACGGTTCGTCCGCCCGCGGAGCGGCCTTCCCGCAGGAGGAAAGGGAGACGGCTAGCAGCAGTGCCCCTATGCTGTGAAACATCCTGTTCTTCATAATTCCTCCCTACCCGATACTCTCCAGATTATCCTCAGTATGGCTGTTCCGGTATTCCAGCGGGGTCATGCCGACCGTTTTTTTGAACAGCTTCGAAAAATAGGTTTCATCCTGGTAGCCCAGCTTTAAGGCAATGGAATACATTTTTTCATCCGTTTCGCGCAGCCACTGCTTGGCTTGCTCGATTCGAAGCTGCATGACGTAGCTGGACAGAGTAGTGCCAGTCTCCTGCTTGAACCGACGTGAAATATGCTCGCGGCTCAGGAAAAACCGGATCGACAGCTTTTCGAGGCTTAATTCCTCCATGTAGTGGCCGTCCACAAATTGGACCATGTCCTGCATCCTTCTCTTGTCCTCCAAATCGGTCAACCGATGGATGGCTCTGAAGCTTTGATCGGCCATGGCCTGCTGCGCGGCCAGAAACGAGGAAGGCAGCTCCTCCAGCGATTCCACCCTATGCCCGCTGACCAGACGGACCGGAATATCGAAGTGATGGGTCAACCATTCTTCAATCGGGAACAACTGCCCTTCCGCAAACAGAATCAGGCAGAGATTGGAGTCGTTTTGCAGCGCATAGGCGTTTCCGGAGCCCCGCCCTATCAGTTCATCTCTTAATTGCTGAATATAAGGCTCCGGATGGTGGGTTTGGTAAAAATAAATCAAGGCAAGCCCGTAAGCATCCGCTTCCGGCAGAGAGGAGGCAATTTCGCCGCAGTCAAAGGTTTTCCCGCTGCATGCGAAAGTAACCTCCCTGTCCAGACAATAACGCCTGACTTCTTCGTGGAGCCCCGGCTCCATGCCGCGGCGTTCTTTCTCTTCCTTTTTCCACGCTTCTATCGCATCTGCCAGCACTTTATTCAACACCTCTTCTTCAACCGGCTTCAGCAAATAATCGAAGGTGCCGAGCTGAATCGCTTTGCGCATGAAGGTGTATTCGTCAAATCCTGAAATTAAAATCACTTTTCCCGGATAGGAATGGGATACGAGCCATTCGATCAAATCCATGCCGTTCTTTTTGGGCATTTTCACATCCGTCATAATGATTTCCGGCTTTTCCCGGTCGATCAGCGCCTGAGCCTCTTCTCCGTTTCTCGCTTCCAAAATATCGGTAATGCCGTGTTCCTCCCACTTCCCCATAAACCGAATAATTTTCCTTACGTGAGCTTCATCGTCTACGATAAGAGCTTTCATATCGTCCATCCTCCTTGAGGTAGAGTGGAATGACCAGCCGCACCCGAAAGCCGGTTCCCTGCATTGAATCCAGCTCCATGCCCGCCGCTCCGCCATAATTGAGAACAAGGCGGTCATGAATATTTTTAAGTCCGATATGTTCATCGGTACGGCCGGCCTGCGCGTAGATCGACTCGCGTAAAGCGGACCATTCATCGTCGGTCATGCCGAAGCCGTCGTTTTCAACGTCAAGATATAAATTCAGGTTCCGGATGCAAGCGGAAATACGCAGGCGGGCTTGCTCGCCGTCCTCTTCATAGCAGTGCTTGAAGAAGTTTTCGACAAGCGGCTGCAGCACCATGCTCGGCACTGCAAGATCAAGTGCTTCCTCGGGAATGTCGATGGAGCAGCCGAAGCCGGCTTGAAACCGCTCCTCCTGAAGCGTCAAATACGCTTTCACGTAATCGATTTCGTGACGGACCGTCGAATGCTCCTCCACGCGAATCGCGTAGCGCATCATTTTGGATAAGGAAGTAATTAACCGGTAGATTTGCGGGACGCCCGACAGCATGGCAACCGTGCCGATCGACTGCAGCGAGTTGTACAAAAAATGCGGGTTAATTTGCGATTTCAGCGCTCTGTGCTGGTTTTTCCGGTTCTCGATTTCCAGCTTGTATTCCCGGTCGATATGGAGATTGATCCGGTTCATCATCTCTTTGATATGCTTTTCCAAATGTCCGATTTCGTCTTCCCTCTTGTCGTCAAACGGCGCATTCATATTTCCCCCTTCGATGCTCAGCACCTTTCGGCTCAGCAGCTTGATCGGCCTTGTGATCTTATAGGAAATAATCGCGATCATAAGTAAACCCAGCAGCCCGACGACGACGCCGACAACGATGTTGGTATAGGCGGTTTTCCTCGCATCCTTGAACAAAATGCCGCTGGACGAAAGCTTCACGAGACGCCAATCCTGCACCGGTCCTGTCAAGGTTTCCGAGAGGATAATATCGCCGTCAGGCGAATAGACGCTTGTCCCCGGCTGGTCGAGCTTCTTTTGCAGCCCGGCCGGAACCGGCCCCCCGATCATCGCTTCGTCGCTCGCATAGACGACCAGGCCGTTCGAATCGGACAGCAGAACGGATTCCCCTTTATTTTGAATGAAATGATCCGCTATTCGGGCAACCTTGCTCAAATCGATATCGATCGTAATGACGCCCAGAAACTCTCTTGACAGAGCGTTCCGGATTTTATGGTGCAGCGTTAAGACCATCGTTTTGTCGGAAGCCGGGATGACGGAGGTATCGTTGTAATTGACGATAAGATGAGGAGGCTCGATCGAAAAGCTCGAATCGGCGTTCATCAGCTTCTGAATGGGGGCCTGCTGCATCAATTCCGGCTGGCGCTTCCGGAAGCTGATCATGGAATTGTAAACGGTGAAAGAGTTCTGGCCTTTATCCATATAGAACCGGAGCTGTTTAATTTCGCTCCTCATCAGATAAAAGGTCGCCATTCCTTTGTTAATCTCACGCTGGTTGCGGTATAGCGAGCCTTCAAAGCCGTTCTCGAAGATGGCGAACAAGTCGGGATTCCGGTACAAAATATAAGGAAGATCGACCATATCCTGAAAATAATGCTCCAGATCCTCCGACGTCTGCTGCATTTGATCGCGGCTGGACTCCAGCTCGTGCCTTTCCACGTTCTCTTTCGTCTGTCCGTAAATAAGCAGCACGGACAAAAAATACGGAAGGATAATGAAAACAAGCAGCATGATCAATAAGCGGCTTTGTATGCTTTTCACAATAATGCTCCTTTGATTGACTTACGGCTTACGGCATAACTATTAAATTCTAGCTCCTAGATTATATATTAACTTCGGACTAATGGATTATTTTCAGACGGTGGCAATTTCTTCTGTTTTTTGGAAAGCGGTAACAATCAACTTCTAGAAATGTAATGATTTTGAAATCTAATTTACATCTCGTCTTAACGAAAGCCGCTTATAATGAGAACAACCCCCCTTTTTTAATAGATATCATTGAAAGACCCGCAGCTCGGAAGCTGCGGGTCTCTTTTTGCGGATCGGCATATCAGTTGTCGTGATTTTTGTTTTGCATTAGCTGCTTCACCAGGTTTTCCGACGCTTCTTCGTTAATCGAATTCTCCGCCGAAACACGCTCTATTGCACTCTGCGCATAGCTTGTCGCCGAATGATTCAAATTGGTAAAGGCAACCGGCTGCTTACCCGTTTTGGAGTTTCTTAGCTGATCTTGCTTCAAAAGGCTCCGACCTCCTTCTATATTGACATTCAATATATTTTGGATGGATCCCTTGGAAAATATACATCTTTTGGATGGCTGCCTTTCACACCGCTAAGATCCGGACGGCACCAGCTCCACGAGCATCACTTCCGGCCGGTTGAACAAACGCTGCGGAACAACGCTGTTGCCAAGCCCCCGGCTGACGATGAGGACGGCTTCATCATGCTCGTATTTGCCCGCATCATACTTCGGCAGAAAGCCCTGGCCGGGAGCGAACAGTCCGCCGACAAACGGAAGCCTGACCTGGCCGCCATGCGCATGGCCGGAGAAAATGAGGTCCATTCCGCGCTGCACGTAGACCGGGAACAGTTCGGGGCGGTGCGACAAAAGCACGGTGTATGCGCCAACTCCCTCTTCCTCCGTCTCCGCCAGCGCCTTCGTTAAAGACTCGTTCAGCTTGTCGGCGTCTCCGTCGGCATGCCGGTTAAAGGTCGGATCGTCGATGCCTGCGAGACGGATTTCTCCATCGCCAAGCGGGATCATCTCGCTTTCGTTCCGGAGCACCTGCACGCCAAGACGATCCATTCCCTTTTCGAGAGAATCAAAGCGGCCCGATGACCACTCGTGATTGCCCGTTACGTAATAGACCGGCGCAAGCTTCGTCATCTCTTCCATCAACTTGAGGCTGATTTCGGCATCATACTTCCGGCTGTCCACCAAATCTCCGGTAACGACAATGATATCGGGCTTCAGCTTGCCCACCTTACGGGCCAGCCGCTTCTGCCCCCTGCCGAACTCCTTGCTGTGCAGGTCCGTCAGCTGCACGATCCGGAACGACTCAAAGCCGCCCGGCAGCTTGGACGAGCTGAGTTGAAACCGGGTGACGGACAGGGCATTATTTTGATAATAGAGAAACATAACGACTAATATGACCGAAAGGATGAGGTACATCCAGATGCGCCGTCTGCGCTTCGGCTTCTGCTCCTTCACCATGTGCCCCCCCTTTATATGTAGCTCTGCTGTACTTATTGCATCAGAAACCTGACATTGAGCGCGATTGGGCGGA
>NZ_JAHMHW010000023.1 GCF_020169515.1 Paenibacillus vietnamensis
GGGAGAGTAACTGAACCATGATCGAAGTCACTCGTGAAGCAGGCCCGGCTTAAGCGGAATGTTCAGATGCCGACCTTGAAGTGAATCTAAGAAGCAGAATCATCCGGTGCGGAATGGACGTCGCCAAGCACGGGAAGCCTGTCGCAGTTATGCGGCAGGTTTTTTGTTGTGCTTGATGAGTGGCGCGGTTTTTTGTGTTTCCTTTATCTGCTTTTTGGCTGTATGATTATGGTGGCTTGAGAAAAAGTGTAAGCAGGGAGGCATATGTCAATGAAACCGCTAAACGTAGAAATAAAACCCGTTACTTTGGAGCATTTTAATGAAAGTATGGCACTTTCGCAGTTTGCTTTTCAGTACGAAAGGACGGAGCAGGAGCTTGAGCAAACGAAGGATCAGCTTCAAGACGAGCCGGCCGATCGCTGGGGATCCTTTATTAATGGACAGATGGCGGCGCAAGCAACCGTACTGGAGCTGCAAACCTACATTAACGGCAGGCCATTCGCGATGGGTGGGCTGGCAGGCGTGGCGACGTGGCCGGAATATAGAAGGCAGGGCTTAGTCGCAAAGCTGCTCGTTCATTCGCTTCAAACGATGAAGGAAAAGGGACTTACAATTTCTTTTCTACATCCGTTTGCATTCGGATTTTATCGAAGGTTTGGCTGGGAGACTTATACCGAACATAAATCTTACACGATTAAGGCAGACCAGCTGCCGCTGCGTACGGCTGTTGCCGGTCGAGTCGCAAGACATTCCGGCTCTTATGATTTGCTGTATCCGATATATGAGGGTTATGCTTCGAAATATAACGGATCTCTTATGCGTACGGAGCAATGGTGGAAGTACCGCATCGCCAAACGAAAGCCGGGGCAAATCGCCGTTTATTACAATGAGCAGGAACAGCCGGAAGGTTATCTGATTTACGAAGTGAAGGAAATGAAGCTTCGCGTTCATGAGCTTGTAAGCTTGAGCCAAGAGGCCAGCTCGGGCTTGTGGTCTTTTATCGCTCAACATGATTCGATGATCGGAGAGTTGACCGTAACGGTACCATCCGACGATTTGTTACCCTTTACTTTGTCGAATCCGAGAATCAAGCAGGAAATTATACCGTACTTTATGGCTCGCATCGTCGATGCCGAAGCCTTTGTCAGGCAGTATCCGTTTGAGGCTTCCGATCGGGAGGATCAGTTACTGGTTGAGCTTACGGACATTCATGCCGAATGGAACGAAGGCTGCTTTTTGCTTCGGATATCTCCTGAAGGGAAGGCGGAAATGGTACGCATTAAAGAAAAAATAAACCATTCGATGACGATAACAACGGATATCGGTACCTTTACCTGTATGCTGTTAGGCTACCAGAAACCAGCCCGTTTGGCCCAATTGACACGCATTACCGGCGAGAGCGAAGCTATTAAACGCTTACAAGCGCGTATTCCCGAACGAACGACGTATTTGCCCGACTTTTTCTGAGGAAATGATCGCTGCAGCTTCATTGAAGTCCGTAAACATACGGGAAATACAAGCTGTGCTTGAGCCTTGACAGCCTATACCCCCTCTGCTAATATTGCAATAATATACGTGAGACGTACTGAAAATAAGGGAGGAACATACTCGTGTGGGAAACGAAATTCGCCAAAGAAGGGCTAACGTTTGACGACGTCCTGCTTATTCCGCGCAAATCAGAAGTGCTGCCTAGGGAAGTTGACATCTCGACCCGATTGAGCGAGAAGATCAAGCTGAATATTCCGCTTATTAGTGCAGGCATGGACACCGTTACCGAATCCGCTTTGGCGATTGCAATAGCGCGTGAGGGTGGTATCGGCATTATTCACAAGAATATGTCGGTTGCACAGCAAGCGGAGGAAGTAGATCGCGTTAAGCGTTCGGAGAGCGGCGTTATCACCAATCCGTTTTCGCTTACGCCGGATCATCATGTTTATGACGCAGAGGAATTGATGGGCAAATACCGCATCTCCGGCGTACCGATCGTTGACCAGGATAAGAAGCTGGTCGGCATTTTGACAAACCGCGACTTGCGTTTCGTTCACGATTACTCGATTAAAATACACGAAGTTATGACTCGCGAAGAGCTGGTTACGGCTCCGGTAGGCACGACGCTGCAGGAAGCGGAAATTTTGCTTCAGAAACACAAGATCGAAAAGCTGCCGCTCGTTGACGAGACTAACACGCTTAAAGGCCTTATTACTATTAAAGATATCGAGAAAGCGATTCAGTTCCCGAATGCGGCAAAGGACGAGCACGGACGTTTGCTTTGCGGAGCGGCTGTCGGTATTTCCAAAGATACGATGGATCGTGCCGATGCACTTGTGCAAGCCGGCATTGACGTACTGGTAGTCGATTCGGCGCACGGCCATCACATCAACATTCTCGAAGCGGTTCGCAAGCTGCGCGCGGCTTATCCGGATCTGACGATCATCGCCGGCAACGTTGCTACAGGCGAGGCTACACGCGATTTGATCGAAGCCGGCGCTTCTGTTGTTAAGGTGGGCATCGGGCCGGGCTCGATTTGTACAACCCGTGTAATCGCAGGTATCGGCGTACCGCAAATTACGGCAATTTACGATTGCGCATCGGTAGCCCGTGAATACAACATTCCGGTCATTGCCGACGGCGGGATTAAATACTCTGGCGATATTACGAAGGCAATCGCATCCGGAGCGAGCGCGATTATGATCGGAAGCTTGTTTGCAGGTACGGCTGAAAGCCCTGGCGAGACCGAAATTTTCCAAGGCCGCAGCTTCAAAGTATACCGTGGTATGGGCTCGCTTGGCGCGATGAAGGAAGGAAGCAAGGACCGTTACTTCCAGGAGAACGAGAACAAGCTTGTTCCGGAAGGTATCGAAGGCCGCGTTCCTTACAAAGGGCCTCTTGCAGATACGGTTCATCAGCTGCTTGGCGGCTTGCGTTCCGGTATGGGTTACTGCGGAACGGCTTCGCTTAACGAATTGAAGAACGACACCCAGTTTGTACGCATTACCGGATCCGGTCTCCGCGAGAGCCATCCGCATGACGTGCAAATTACGAAGGAAGCGCCGAACTACTCTTTGTAAGCTCGACCCGCTTAATGGGCAAATAGACAGACAGGAACAAGCGGACGACGCTTTTCCTGTCTGTTTTTTATATGAATGAATACTCATACACTTGTAACCTACTAAGAGGTTTAATTGTAAGGGGACGATATGTTACAATTATCAACGGACAATTTATGTGGGAAAAGGGGAGAAGACGTTGAAGGTTATGGTAAGACCGGTACGGTTGATGACGGTCATCGCCGCATGCTTGGCGATATGGATGGTTGTGCTGTCCCTTGGCTCAACTACGGCACTTGCGGTAGGATACGCTAATCGGCCTAGCACGGAGAATGCCCTCGGTTTGCAGGTTAAATCGGCAATACTAATGGAAGCAGAGTCGGGGCAAATATTGTTTGATGTAAATTCGGACGAGCCTCTTCCACCGGCAAGCATGACGAAGCTGATGACGGAATATATCGTGCTCAAGGAAATCAATGAGGGACGGTTGAAATGGGATCAAACCATTTCCGTAACAGCTGAAGCGGCCGACACGCTGCCGGAAGAATCGCAAATCTTCCTGGCTGCAGGCGATACGCATACGGTAAAGGATTTATATATAGCGATGGCGGTAGGCTCGGCGAATGACGCAACGAGGGCGCTTGCGACCCATATTGCGGGAACGGAACAAGCATTTGTCGACAAGATGAACGAAATGGCAGACGAGCTTGGTCTAACCACAGCTGTATTTGCAAGCGCAACGGGCTTTGAAGATACGACAGTTATTTCCGCAGCCGATCTGGCAAAGCTTGCCCGGCTTATTTTGACGCAATATCCGGAGTTTCTGGAATACTCGAGCATGCAGGACTATAAATTCCGCGAGCGGGATGCCGAACCGATGGTTAACTTTAACTGGATGCTCGGCTCCAATGTGAATAAATCGGGACTTAAGCACTTGGCTTATGAGGGCGTTGACGGAATGAAGACCGGATTCATCAATTCGGCTGGCTACAACTTTACAGGTACGGTGAAGAAAGGCGATCTCCGATTTATCAGCGTCGTCATGGATACGGCTACGATGTCAGCCCGTTTCATCGAGACGGCGAAACTTTATGATTACGGCTATAATACATTTGAGAAAAAGACGGTAATGGCTCCAAAAACCGTGGTAGAATCGGTCAAAACGGTTAAGATTAAGAAGGGGAAAAAGAAAACCGTTCCTGTCGTAACCGAAAAGGACATTACCTTTATGGTGAAGAAAGGCACGGAGCCTAAAATCGAGCTGGTGAAGAGCCAGGTGAAATCCGAAGACGAGCTGGTGGCTCCGATTGCTGTCGGCACGGTTGTCGGTACGGTTACCTATAATTACACAGATCCGGAAACAAATCAGAAGCTTGAGCATACGGTCAACCTGATCACGACGGAAGAGGCCGAAAAAGCGGGCTGGTTCCGTCTGATGTTCCGCGCGATCGGCGATTTTTTCGCGGGTTTGTTTAACGGAATCGTCAATTTGTTCTAATCCGAGTGAAAAACAAGGAAATACTGAAAACAAGGGTTGTCGATTATTCACGCTTCCTGTAAAATCAATGGTTAGAACAACTACGGTAATATACAATTTGATGTATGGATAATAGGAGGAAATGTAGGATGGAAACAGGTACATCGCGCGTTAAACGCGGTATGGCGGAAATGCAAAAAGGCGGCGTAATCATGGACGTTATGAACGCCGAGCAAGCGAAGGTCGCGGAAGCGGCGGGAGCGACGGCGGTAATGGCGCTTGAGCGCGTGCCTTCCGATATTCGCGCTGCCGGCGGCGTGGCTCGTATGGCTGATCCGACGATCGTGGAAGAGGTAATGAAGGTAGTTTCCATTCCGGTTATGGCGAAAGCGCGTATCGGTCATTACGTGGAAGCGAAAGTGCTTGAATCGATGGGCGTTGATTATATTGACGAAAGCGAAGTTCTGACGCCTGCGGATGAAGTATTCCATATTAGCAAAAATGAATTTACGATTCCTTTCGTATGCGGTGCGAAGGATCTCGGCGAAGCTTTGCGTCGTATTCAAGAAGGTGCTGCAATGCTTCGTACAAAGGGCGAGCCTGGAACGGGCAACATCGTCGAAGCGGTACGCCACCTGCGTTTGATCAACGGTCAAATCCGTAAGGTACAAGGCTTGTCGAAGGACGAGCTTTATCATGAAGCCAAGCTGCTGGGCGTTCCTTACGAGCTGCTGCTGAATGTTCACGAGACTGGCAAGCTTCCGGTCGTTAACTTTGCTGCAGGCGGTGTAGCAACACCATCCGACGCGGCGCTTATGATGCATTTGGGAGCGGACGGCGTGTTCGTGGGCTCCGGCATTTTCAAATCGGACAGCCCTGAGAAGTTCGCTCGCGCCATCGTTGAAGCGACTACTCATTACCAGGACTACAAGCTGATTGCCGAAGTATCCAAAAACCTCGGCACTCCGATGAAGGGCATCGAAATTTCCAAGCTGGAAGCGGCTCAGCGTATGCAGGACCGCGGAATTTAATAGAGGTGACAAGCAGGTGCCGGCTCAGCGCGAATAGCGCCGCCGGCTCTTGCCCGTAAAGGAAGGCGAATAATTCGATGAAGATAGGCGTTTTGGCGCTTCAAGGCGCTGTAGCGGAGCATATTAGGAGCTTGGAATCTGCAGGCGCGGAAGCCGTTGCGGTGAAACGGGTTGAGCAGCTGGATGAGCTGCAAGGTCTTGTTATCCCGGGCGGCGAAAGCACCACGATTGGCAAGCTCATGCGGAAATACGGATTTATGGACGCACTGCGCGATTTCTCGGAGCAAGGAAAACCGTTGTTCGGCACCTGTGCGGGATTGATTGTACTGGCGGATCACATCGAAGGCCAGGAAGAAGCGCATCTCCGTGTAATGGATATGACGGTTGCGCGCAACGCTTTCGGGCGTCAGCGCGAAAGCTTCGAGACGGACCTGCAGGTGAAGGGCATCGAGGAGCCGGTTCGGGCCGTATTCATACGTGCGCCGTTAATTAAAAAAGTTGGACCGGAAGTTGACGTTCTATCGACCTATAATGATGAGATTGTCACGGCCAGACAAGGGCACTTGCTTGCCGTATCCTATCATCCGGAGCTGACGGACGATTACAGTCTGCATTCCTATTTTGTGGATATGGTGAAAGAAGCGGCAGCAAGCAAGGCTTGATCGGTTCAATACAAGTGCACACACTACTCCCTTCAGAGAGGGGCTTTACTTACCGTGTTGGATGTTAAATTGCTTAGAAATGACTTTGAGAAGGTCGAGCAGGCGCTGCGCAACCGCGGTGCATCGCTCGATTTGATTGCCGATTTCCCGGTGCTGGACACGAAGCGCCGCGATTTGATTCAGGAAACGGAAAATTTGAAAAACCGCAGAAATACGGTTTCTCAAGAAGTAGCCAAGCTTAAAAAATCGGGCGGAGATGCCGATGCGCTTATTGTCGAAATGAGAGAAGTCGGCGATCGCATCAAGGAGCTGGACGAGGAGCTGCGCGCACTGGAGGTTCAGGTGGATGAGCTGACTCAGGCGATTCCGAATATTCCAAGCGACAGCGTCCCGGTTGGCAAATCCGAGGAAGATAACGTAGAACTGCGGCGCAACGGCGATATTCCTGCTTTTGACTTTGAGCCTAAGCCTCATTGGGAAATCGCTCAAGCGTTAGGCATTCTGGATTTTGAACGGGCGGGCAAGGTAACGGGCTCCAGGTTCACGTTTTACCGCGGGTTAGGCGCACGTCTGGAACGCGCCCTAATCAGCTTTATGATGGATCTTCACAGCGACCGGCATGGTTACGAGGAAGTGCTGCCGCCGTATATCGTGAACCGCGACAGCCTTTTCGGCACCGGACAGCTTCCGAAGTTTGAGGAGGATCTGTTCAAGCTGACGGATTCGGAGTACTACCTTATTCCTACGGCAGAGGTACCGGTTACGAATCTGCATCGCGAGGAAATCTTGACGGCTGAAGAGCTGCCTAAATATTTTGTCGCATACAGCTCCTGCTTCCGTTCGGAGGCGGGCTCGGCAGGCCGGGATACGCGCGGATTGATCCGCCAGCATCAGTTCAACAAAGTGGAGCTGATCAAGCTTACGAAGCCTGAGGAGTCGTACGACGAGCTTGAGAAGATGACGGCGAATGCGGAGAAGGTTCTGCAGCTTCTAGGGCTGCCATACCGCGTTCTGGCGCTTTGTACGGGCGATATGGGCTTTACGGCCGCCAAGACATACGATCTTGAGGTATGGCTGCCAAGCGCGGCGACGTACCGCGAAATTTCATCCTGCTCGAACGTAGAGGATTTCCAAGCTCGCCGTGCAGGCATTCGCTTCCGCAGAGACGCGAAGAGCAAACCGGAATTCGTGCATACGCTGAACGGCTCGGGGCTTGCGGTCGGAAGAACGTTTGCCGCCATTATCGAGAACTATCAGCAAGCGGACGGATCGGTCACGATTCCCGAAGTGCTGCGTCCATACATGGGCGGCATCAGCTCCATCGAGCTACGCTAAAGCTTAATTTTTACCACAAGCCAAAATTGACTTGCTTCTGTATTTTGGCTTGTGGTACAATACGATTTGTTACGATTTCAATATGGAGAGGTACCGAAGCGGTCATAACGGGGCGGTCTTGAAAACCGTTAGAGCGCAAGCTCACGTGGGTTCGAGTCCCACCCTCTCCGCCAGCAATCTCAACTACATAAGATCAAGTCCAGACGCATGCGTTTGGGCTTTTTTTGTACCTGCACGATCGTATAAAAACAACGCCGCCTTCGCATGTTAAAGCTTGTGGAGGTGCTTCTAACATGGGCAAATCAGATGAGCTAAAAGTGGATCAAGGACAATTGGCGGAAGCATGGAGCAGAACGCTGCCGGTGGTTATGAACAAAGCCGACCGAAGCACGGTGCTGCCGGACGAAGCCGATACGAATGCCCTTCGGGTAACGATTGATACAGCGGGTCATCAACAGTATTCTTTTGATTTTAAAGTCACCTACGTGGATAGCCGCGAAGTGCGGGTCGAGCTGATCGATGTGGAAAAGGGCAATATTAACATCGATGAACGCGGTGAAATCATTCAGCAGCTTATCCAGGATTATACGAGACATCTTCATGAATGCGCACAATCGCTTCAACAGCTGACTCACGCATAGAAGGGAAGAGTGTACATGTCTAAGGCAAAAGGGACAGCGGATAAAAATTTAACGAATGTTGTAGAGGCGCTGGAAACGACACCGGTGAACAGCCACCATGCCCAACAGCTTCAGCAGGATAAAAACGACCGCCGCCATCAAGACTCGTTGAATTTCGATCAGCCGTCCGATTTGGGGCATCCAAGAAGCTAACGGGTCACCGGTATTGATGCCTCTAAGGTAATGTAAGATCAAGAACATAGCGGAAGGTGTGGCTTGAATGACGAAACCAGACAGCTATCCGGTACCGGACAGCAATCCGAGCAACGTGAAGAGAAGGCAAAATAACGACAATCGCCCGCAGGCTCCTTTATCCGGATCCAAGAAAACGAAGCAGAACAATCACGTGAGCCACTTGAATCCGGAGGGTTAAATGTAACGTAAAGCAAGCCGATGGTCTTATCGTGAATAGATCAAACGTCCCGTTTCAGATTTATGGAACGGGATTTTTTGGTTACTGCTTCTAAAAGACCCTTTTATATTATAGAATGGAGGTGTTTATACAAGTTCAGGGGAGGAACATCGTACATGAAAAAAGTTAAGAAAATAACGGTATTGCTTTTAGCCGTTATTTTGATCGTCATTGCCGGCTGCAGCTCCGGTAAACCGCCAAAGGAAGCTTTGACGGCAGCCATGGCGAAAAACGCGGAAGCGGACTCTTATAAGATGCAAATGACACTCAGCCTTGATGAGCTGGTTATTCCCCAGAACGCTGCAGTACAGGCGGAAGCCGCCGCTGCCGCAGCGATGGCAGGTATGCTGAAGGGCGCTTCGGTCAAGATCGATGCCGTCTACAAGAAGGATCCGATGAGAACGGATATGAACGTCGAGGTTGTGGTGCCCGGCGATATGGAAATGAAGCTGACGGTGCCGATGATCATGACACAGGATTTGCTGTACGTCAAAATTCCGCAAATTCCTATGCTTGCTCTTCCGGAAACCGCGACAGGCAAATATATAAAAATCGATTTGAAGGAGCTCGCGGCTCAACAAGGCGGCTTGGAAATCGATATGGCCGAGCAGCAGAAGCTGGGCAAGGAGCTAGGAGAGGCGCTGCTGAAGCATTTTGACGAAAAAACTTACTTCAGTGAGCCTAAAGCGAAGGATGCTGGATTGCCTGAGGACCTGAAAGCCGATCAAATCGTAGCGGTTGAGGTAAATGAAAGCAACTACGCCCAGACAGTGGACACGGTAGTCGATAAGGTACTGCCGGAAATCATCGATATTCTGCTTAACAATGAAGCGTACTTAAAGTCCCTGCAGCTTCAGAAAGCCGATATCGAGAAGTTTAAGAGCGAGCTGGAAGCAAACAAAGCCGAAGTACTCAACGTTCTGAAGAACGACGTAAAAGTAAATCAGCTTAAGCTGACAGGCGCAATTAAAGACGGCTATTTGGTTTATCAGGCTGGCCAGGTAAATATCGAGGCTAAAGATAAAGCGACCGGACAGCAGGTAAAGCTTGGTCTTCATTTTAATGCTAATTTAACGGATATTGATAAAGAAGTTACGTTCGAGGAGCTTCCGGCCGATGCGATGACGCTTGACGAGCTGACAAAAATGTTCGAACTCCCGGCAGCTCTATAAGAGAAACAGTCCCTTTCGGGGGACTGTTTTTTTTGTGCGAGGAATACAAAAACGGCAGGAACCGGAGATCCCGCCGCCTGGCGTTGTCTTATTTGAGAAAACGGATGGTGAGCGGATAACGGTAGTCTTTGCCCTCGGATGCTCGGATCGATGCGATGATCGTATAGACGATCCAGAAAATAAAGACGGCGATGGCGAGTGCGAAACCTATCAGGACGAGCATCAAGAGTGCGGATACGATGCTGTAGATGGCTACGCTGATTTGGAAATTCAGCGACTCCTTGCCGTGCATATCCACGAAATGCGACTGATCTTTTTTGATAAGCCAGATGACAAGCGGCCCGATAATGCTGCCGAACGGAACGATTAATCCGCTTAGAGACAGCAGGTGGCAAAGCATTCCGTAAGTTTTCTCCTCTTTGTGCAATCCATATGGTTGATAGTCCATTATAAATGGCCTCCCTTTCGTATAATGTAAGCCGACTTCGCTCACATATGTACTTATACGTTAGAGCGGCCGACAGATATGCATAAATATGTGTGCGAAAGCGGTCACGCTTAATCATATGGAATTTGTTTGCATCTGGCAAGTGTTTTCGTTATATTATACATAGATATTCGATGTATGTTATAACGATGTATCGAAGTAGGAGGAGCTATGAAAATAAACAAAGAACTGATGAAGGGAAGCACGGTGATCTTGATTTTGACTTTGCTTAACCAGAAGGAAATGTACGGCTATGAAATGGCAAAAGAAATCGAGCGCCGCTCCAGCGGCTTATTCACCTTTAAAGAAGGAACGTTATATCCTATTTTACATACGCTTGAGGTGGAACGGCTGGTAGAGGCGTTCTGGCATGAAGAAGGAGGCCGGAAGAGGAAATATTATCGCTTAACGGATGAGGGCAGACTTCAATTGGCGAAGAAAAAGAAGGAATGGACGTTGTTCCGCACAACTGTCGACCAGGTTATTGGGGAGGGACAAGCATGAGCAGCCGGTTCCCGAATGAAAATCGGTTATTTGACGATTACCTCACACAGGTATGTCGTCATATCAAGGTAAAGGATATTCATTCTGATGTTAATGCGGAGCTGCTCAGTCATTTGGAAGAAGTGATGGATGAGAAGCTGAGTCAGGGGCTTTCTGAGACGGAGGCGGCACGAGAAACGATTAAACAAATGGGAGAGCCGCATGTTGTCGGAAAGCAGCTGAATACCTTCCACAAGCCGATCATGGATTGGGGTTTGCTCGGATTAGTGGGAGTACTAGTCGGGAGCGGGCTTGTGGCTAAATGCAAGCTCGATTTTGGAGCTGGCTGCTATTGGCTTTATTCTGAGCGCTCGTCGCCGTAAAAACATGTTAGGGCGGAGCAGCAGCAAAGTTGAAATGAGTCTATTGGAATAATAACTGGATTTCACGTATTTCTTTCTGGCGAAAAGCCTTATTACCAAAAAATAACTGTATTCCTTGTATCTAAATCCAGGGAAATCGATCCGTTTGGAGCTTTCCTGCGATTTATATACATCGGATACAGTTATTTTGCGGAAACCAGCCTTATCTTGATAAATAAATACAAGAAATACAGCTAATCAACGTTTGATGTAGGATAGATCGCCTCGATCGTCGCAACGATTATCAGGACGTTAATTTAAAAGCTGCCCGGAGCGGGAGGGATCGGCGGCATCGGCGGGACTTCTCTTTTGGCAGCGGTGATGAGAAGAACGATGGCCGTGGCGATATGCATCAGCATGCCCAAAACCGGGATCCACGCCAGAACGGACGTTACGATGCCGAGAATGCTGCCTGCGACAGGACGGTTATGCTGCGAGCAGAGCACTAGCGTTACGATATGAAGCGCCAGCGTGGCGAACAAGAGCGTGTAGCCGGATAACATGACAAAGGCTCCGCCGAGCACCGGTATGCCTAAAACCGCCTCGAATATGCCCGTAATCAACATCAGGTTTTTTGCTGCTTTCATGGTTGGGTGTCCTCCTTCCTATTTGAAATTCATTGTCAGCGACTGTATGTCTTACTGATACGTGTAAAAAGGGAAAAGGTTCGAGGGTTGCACACGAATTCATATTTTAGCATAGTATCCATAATTCTTTTTGGCTGACGTCAAAATTTGTGATATAATGATTATTGCTGTGGCCCCGTAGCTCAGTGGATAGAGCATCGGTTTCCTAAACCGTGTGTCGGACGTTCGAGTCGTCTCGGGGCCGCCAGTTTTCCAAACGAAACATCGATAATAAACGTACAATCCCCGCGTGACTATCACACGCTGGGGATTTTTTGTCTCTCTGAAGCGAAAGTATCGAAAAAAAAGCATGCCCCGCGAACGAACGATTGTCCGATTGCGGAGCATGCTTTTTCATTATGAAATATCCGTCAAAGAACGGCTTCATCCGTCTTCGTTTGACTACGGATCGATGTTTTTCCCGAAAGCTCAATAGAGCGCTCCACCAGAACGTTCATTGCGTCCACGCAGTGTTCCGCAACCTCCGGCCGTATTGGAATGCAGGACAGCTCCGTGCAGGCGATGATTACGCATTGGCAGTTGTCGCGATCCAACAGCTCCCCGATAATGCCTTCGAACTCGGACGGCTCTACGGGCAGGTTGCGCTTCACCTTATTATAGATGATGTCCATGACATGCTCCTGAATAGCCGCGTTCGGTTCGTGAAGCTCCATACCGTATTTCTCGCAGCCGTTGCGATAGACGCCGCTGCTTACGGTGCCGTTCGTCGCCAGAATGCCGACCTTGCAATGATCGCCGAACCGCTCGAAGATCGTTTTCAGGGTCTCGTCGACCATATTAATAATCGGAACGCTCGTCATCCGCTGCATATCGTTATAAAAGTAATGCGAAGTATTACAAGGTATGGCTATATGGGCTACGCCGGCGGCTTCCAGCAGCTTGATATCTTTGGCGACCGCTTCAAGAAACCGTTCTTCCTGTTTGCCCAAGATGACGCTTGTCCGATCAGGAAGCGCTGCGTGATTAAGAATGACCATATTAATATGGTCCTGATCGCGCTCCGCAACCGTATTCTCAATGACCTGGTCGAAAAAAACGGACGTGGCCTTCGGTCCCATCCCGCCGATGACGCCTAAGCTTTTATGTTCCATCATGAGTTTCAACCTACTTTAAAAGATATAGTAATAAAAGAGAGCTGTCAGCCTCCATGTGCTTTAGTGCGACGTTAGTCTTTCGTTGTTCTTGATCTCCTTAACGATCTCCGCTTCATTAAAAGGAATTTCCGTCTTGCCGATAATTTGCGACGTTTCGTGGCCTTTTCCGGCGATGAGAATGACGTCGCCTGCTTTGCTGATTTCGATCGCAAACGCAATCGCAGCCTTACGGTCGACGATCGCCTCGTAAGCGCCGTTATGGGCTTCAATGCCTTCGACGATTTCCCGGATGATCATGTTGTTGTCCTGCTCCTTCGGATTGTCGGAGGTAACGACGGAAAAATCGGCGTGGGCGGCAGCTACCTTGGCCATTCCCCTCCGCTTATCCCTGCCCGGTTCCCCATCGGCGGCATAAACGCCGAATACGAGAATGATTCTGCCTTTTGTAAAAGGCCGGATCGTCTTCAACGCCTTCTCGAGGCTGTCCTCGGTATGGGCGAAATCGACGATAATCTTCGTATCCTCATCCTGATAGACGACCTCCAGCCGGCCTTTAATCCCTTCCACGGCTTCGATGCCGTCAGCAATTTGCTGCATGCTGAATTGATTGCAATAAGCCGCTGCGATGGCGGCCAGGCTGTTGTACACGTAGATAGCGCCGGGCAGATTCACCCTGATCAGGGCGCTGCCTTTCGGCGTATTGACGGTATACACCGTATGGTCGGCTTCATAGCGGATGTCTGTCGGATAAATATCCGCAGGCTGCTCGATGCCGTAGGTCAGAAGCTTGGCCGAACGGTCTGCCAGCCGGCTGATCAGCTTCCGTCCATATTCGTCGTCGGCATTAATGATATTGTAATCCGACGTCATCTCGAACAGCTTGGCCTTCGCTTCAAAATATTCGTCCATCGTGTTGTGCAGCTCCAGATGGTCGGGCGTTAAGTTGGTAAATACGCCGGTATTGTAGCTTGTATAGGCAACGCGGTTCAAGTTCAGTGCGTGGGAGGACACCTCCATAACGCAATGCTTGATATCCTCCGCAGTCATTTCGGCAAAAATTTGCTGGAGATTCAAGGACTCCGGCGTTGTATTTTTATTTTTGAGCACTCTGTCGCCGATGACCGTTCCGATCGTACCGATGATGCCAAGCGAAGTTCCCGAATGCTCAAAGATAGATTGGAGAAAATAAGTGATGGACGTTTTCCCGTTTGTACCCGTTATTCCGATCAGATTCATCTTCTCCGTCGGACGGCCGTAGAAGTTTGACGATACCCTCGCGAGTGCATCGCGCGTATCCTTCACCTTCAAAACGGTTACATCCGCCTCAATCTCGACGTCCTTCTCGACGATAATGACGGATGCGCCCTGCTCGACAGCTTTACCGATATACCGATGCCCGTCGACGGAAAAACCCGTAATCGCCACAAATACGCCGTGAGGCGCGGCTTCTCTCGAATCGTAAGCGATGGAGCTTACTTCTATATGTAAATCACCTTTCACCAGCTCGTAAGACAAATCTCGGACTACGGCTGTCAATAACATGCGATCAGCTCCAATCTAGTGACTTATGCAAGGAAGGAGGACTATCTCCCGAAGAGCTTGTTGGCGATCTTCCCGCCGAAAATGTTTTGAAACGGCACCATAGGCATGCTTGTCCGAACGGTGTCATGTTTCAAATTATTTTACTTCATACCTACTTATAATACAAATGGATTTATCCTCATTTTTGCACGCCGGAAGGGGCGTCAGGTCCGCGATTTAGACGGAAATGACAGCAGGGGCAAACGCATGAAAGGGCATCTGCTCCGCCGTCGGACGGCCATGAAAACGACATGGAACGTGGAAAAGAGGAAGGGATCGAAAAATTGGGAATCATTATGCAATTCGAATGCATTATTTTCGGTAAATCGACAATTGTACTCTACTGGAATAAGTATTTAGTCAAAAAGAACCACGAAACGTAAGAAAAAATGAGCGTTTGTCGAAAAATGCCTGAAAATTATAGGCGTTCATCGACAAGATTTTACAAACTCCTTATAAAGCCGGGAGTATAATAGAACTATTACCACACGAGTGTCAGATAAGGAGCGTGCCCCGAAGCGAGCTATGGACAAAAAACACCTGCTAATACAGTTACAGTCGCTGCGGCTAAAGCTTCATGAAATAGCCGATGCACGCGGCAGTTTGACAGATCCGGATGTTCTGGCAGTAAGCGAAGAGGCCGATCAATTAATTGTTGCGTTACAGCATATACAACGAAATGAGCTAATGAATGTCTCCATACGCCGCGAAGACATGTAGCGCGGCTTCTAACGTTCTCTCAGCCGGCGGAAGAATTGGGTCAGCAACGTTGCGCATTCAGGCTGAAGAATACCGCTAGTGAGCTCCGTTTCATGGTTGAAACGGGGCTCTTGCAGCAAGTTCATGAGCGTACCCGCACAACCGGCCTTCGGATCCGTCGTTCCATAAACAACGCGCTTCACGCGCGCTTGTACGATGGCGCCCGCACACATGGGACAAGGCTCCAGCGTGACATATAAGGTACAGTCCAATAATCTCCACGCGCCAATGCGATCGCAGGCGTCTCGTATGGCTACCATTTCGGCATGCGCAGTCGGATCGAACCGCGTCTCACGCAAATTGTAGCCCCGACCGATAATTTCATTATTTCTTACGATTACGGCCCCAATGGGAACCTCCCCGATTTGCTCGGCTTTGTTGGCTTCTGCAATAGCTTCCAGCATCCATCTCTGATCTTCCTGTTCTCTAAGCATGTGCCCTAACCCCTTTCCAATATCGCCATTATACAACGAACAAATATTCTGTTGTTAACATGTAGTGGATAAATTTGTGGATAACTTTTGTAATACACACAAGTTTACACACAACTTATCAAGGGCTGTGCATAAGTTTTGTTGGTAATGTTAACAACCTGTTTATAAACTGCTTATGTTTAAAGGATGTGTCGTTTATTGTCCATTAAGATGAAATTTTCATTTTTGATCACCGTGATCGTATTGACGCTTTTCATTTTACACCACTTTTTAAGCGAATACTCGTTGATCCGGAATATGCGCGAGCAGGTGCGCGGCATGATGCGGGATACGTCTGTGCACGTTGCCGGCTCATTTGCGGAGTTCGAGAATCAGCCTGATCAGAGCCCGACGGCGAATCCTCAGTCGGGACCCGGACAGATTTTCGATATCGTCAAGTCATTAAACCCCAATATAAAGGAAATTACCGTATTCGATCAAGACACCCTTACGGTGCCTTACGGCACTTATTCGTTTCTCGACTCGGAAAGCGACGCCGGTTATGCCGCGTCCGCCAGAACCGAGGGCTTTGTATGGCGAAATATGTTCATCGACGGCAAGCCATACTCCCGCAGCTATTATGCGATGGAAGGCGCCGGTAATTATATTATCAGCTTCGTTTATGACCAGGAAGGCATGAACAAGCTGGTCAGCAGCAAGCGGAACGATACGCTTATCTTTATGGGCGTTACAGTGCTGCTCGTTTTGTTGTTCAGCTATTGGCTGGTCGGTGTGATGATCCGCCCGCTCAAGGATATATTGTGGAAGGTGAACGAGGTGTCTTCCGCCAGGTTCCAGCAGCCGATTCAGATTAGGCGCAAGGACGAGTTTGGTTTGCTCGCGCTGAAGATCAACGCCATGTCGCAAAATTTAAGCATTTACATGAACAAGCTGCGCAGAGCTTTTGAGGAGAACCGCCGGATGAAGGAGCATCTGGAGTCGTTTATCAACCATACGAGCGACGCGATTCACCTGTTCGACCTGGACGGGAAAATCATTCAAGTCAACCGTGCCTTTAATCTGCTCTTCGGTTACGAGGAGGACGAGGCGATCGGCTTGACCGAACCGATCATTCCGTCCAGTCACCGGGCCGAGAAGAAGCAGATGCTCGAACAGCTGCTGGCGGGCAAGGCGGTTCAGGCACAGGAAACGATGCGGATGACCAAATCGGAAGAAATGATTCCCGTGAGCGTTACGATATCGCCGATTCGCGATTCGGACGGTACGATCCGCGCTTTCGCAAGCATCTCAAGAGATATGCGCAGCCGGAACAAGATGGACGAGCTGCTGCGGAGGTCGGAGAAGCTGACGACGGTCGGCCAGCTCGCCGCGGGCGTCGCCCATGAAATCCGAAACCCGCTTACGACGCTGCGGGGTTTCCTGCAGCTTCAGAAGGAGAGCAAGAAGCTGGCGTTATCGCATGTCAGTCTGATGCTTTCCGAGCTTGACCGGATCAATTTAATCGTGGGCGAGTTTCTGATTTTGGCCAAGCCGCAGGCGACCAGGTTTATTGTGAAGGATGTCAGGAACGTCCTGCAGGATGTCATCGCTCTGATGAACAGCGAAGCGCTGCTTCACAACATCGAGTTCCGCAGCTCCTTCACGGAGGAGGATTGCCGGATTTCTTGCGAGGAGAACCAGCTTAAGCAGGTATTTATCAACTTGCTGAAAAATGCGATCGAAGCGATGCCGGGTGGCGGCTTGATCCATATACAGATAACGGGCAAACGGGATAATGTATGCATTTCTATTACCGATGAAGGGGAAGGCATACCGGAGGAGATGATAGCGAAGATCGGGGATCCGTTTTTTACGGGCAAGGAAACGGGAACGGGGCTTGGCATTATGGTCAGCCAGCGCATTATCAGCAGCCATAAAGGGACGATTGAAATTAAGAGCAAGGTTGGCGTCGGAACGACGGTAGGCGTCATGCTGCCCGCTTTGAAAGAAGAAAGCGAGAGGGTTATACTAGAAGCATAAATGTGCGGGCAGCCATTGCCGGAGCTTCATGATGATTTAGGAGCGGACAGCTGCATCGGCATTCCATTAGACGGGGTGAAACAGACTTGAGAATCAACAAGTTTATTAGCGAAACGGGCTTTTGCTCCAGGCGGGAAGCGGACAAGCTGGTGGACAGCGGGCGCGTGACGATTAACGGCGCGGTAGCCCAGCTGGGCAGCCAGGCGGAGCTGGGGGATGACGTCCGGATCGACGGCAAGAGAATCGGGGAGCAGAAACGTCACGTTTATATCGCGCTGAACAAGCCGGTCGGCATTACGAGCACGACCGAGCTGCATGTCAAAGGGAATATTGTCGATTTTGTCGGCCATTCCGAGCGTATTTTCCCTATAGGCAGGCTGGACAAGGATTCGGAGGGGTTGATCCTGCTCACGAATGACGGAGATATCGTCAATCCGATCCTGCGTTCGGAGGGCAAACACGAGAAGGAATATTTGGTTACGGTCGACCGCCCGGTTACGGCCGAGTTTCTATCGGGCATGTCGAGCGGAGTCCGCATCCTCGGAAGCATGACGCTGCCTTGTGTCGTGACGAGAGTGACCGATCGGGTATTCCGGATCATTCTCACGGAGGGACGCAACCGGCAAATCCGCAGAATGTGCGAGGCTTTCGGTTATCACGTTAGAAGGCTGCAGCGACAGCGGATTATGAATATCCATCTCGGCGGGCTTCCGTCCGGCAAATGGAGGGACCTGACGGATGCGGAGAAGGCGGAGCTGTTCGAAAATCTGCAGTACGAGCCGGTCTAGAGTAAGCGAAGAAGCACCTTATGCTCCACTTGAAAACATGGAGCTTAAGGTGCTTTTCTATATTGAGCGGAACTTAGAGCTGCTTGCCTATTCGTTCTGGACCGACAGTTTCTGCGCCTGATTGGCATCGGTATACGAATGGAGGATCGATACCTCGACGCGGCGGTTTTTGGAGCGGCCGGCCGCCGTCTTGTTATCGGCCACCGGCCGATATTCGCCGTAGCCGATCGCGCTGAAGCGGACCGGATCGAGCTTCTTGTTCTCCAGCAGGATGTCCATGAAACGGATCGCCCGCGTAGAGCTCAAATCCCAGTTGGACTTAAAGGCGGATGTATTAATCGGCACATTGTCGGTGTGCCCGGATACGATAACCTCGTAATCGGGATACTTCTGCAGCATCTTGCCGATGGCGACGGCGAGCTCACGCGATTCGGGCTTTACGCTCGCCTGGGCTGGCGCGAACAAGGCGTTGTCGCTGATCGTGATCATCAGCTGGGAGAAGTTCAGCTTCGTTTCCAGATCGGAGGTTAAACCGTTTTTCTCGATATAGGCATCGATCTGCTTTTTCAGATTTTCGAGGTCCTCCTGCTCCTTCTTCTTGAGCGCCTCGAGCGCCTGCTCATCCTGGTTCTGCTTCTGGCTGTCATCCTTGCTGCCTTCCTCTTCCCTCTTCTTGCCTTCGTCGTCGCCGATCTTCACAATCGTCGAACTTTCAAGAACACCTTGTCCGTTGTTCAGGGCAATATTAAAGGCTTGGGACATTTCCTCAAATTTCTTAATGTCGAGCGAGTTCATGGAGTACAGCACGATGAACAGCGCAAGCAGCAGGGTGAGCAGATCGGCATAAGGAATAAGCCAGGATTCGTCTACATGCTCTTCGTGCTCCTCGTGTCTATACTTTTTGCTCAACGGCGCCTTCCTCCTTCTCCCTCATCTTCGCTCTTTCCGTCGGCGTCAGGAATACAGACAGCTTTTGGTTGATCGCAATCGTCGAAACGCCGGACTGAATGGACAGCAGCCCTTCGACCATCATGAGGCGAATCTGGATTTCCTTCTTCGACATGCGCTTCAGCTTATTGGCAATCGGATGCCACAATACATAACCTGTAAATATACCAAGCAGGGTGGCGATGAAAGCCCCGGCAATCGCATGGGCGAGCTTGGTCATGTCGCTCATGTCCGCCAGTGCGGCCACGAGGCCGACGACCGCTCCGAGCACGCCCAGCGTAGGCGCATATGTGCCGGCCTGAGTAAAGATCAGCGCTCCGGCCTTGTGGCGCTCTTCGGTAGCGCCGATGTCCTCCAGCAGCACGTCGCGAACGAAATCCTGATCGTTGCCGTCAATGATCATGCGCATCCCGTTGCGCAGAAAATCATCCTCGATCTCGTCCACCTTCGCTTCCAGGGCGAGC
The DNA here is from genome assembly GCF_020169515.1 of Paenibacillus vietnamensis. GTDB lineage: Bacteria > Bacillota > Bacilli > Paenibacillales > Paenibacillaceae > Pristimantibacillus > Pristimantibacillus vietnamensis. The sequence continues at coordinate 19,943 of NZ_JAHMHW010000023.1, forward strand.
AGCCCTTCGCGGCGCGTGATGGACGCCCATTCCATAAAGCGCTCGATCAGCTCGTCGCGCTGCGGCAGCTTCTGCTCGGTGAACACCATCTTGAGCAGCTTGCCGACCTTGGACAGCTCGGACATGGGAAAGGCCATCATGACGGAAGCGACCGTACCGAGCAGAATAATCATATAAGCAGCGGGATTCAAAAGAGAGGCCAGTGAGGCTCCCTTTAATACCATTCCGCCCAATACGGCGACAAGACCTAGCACAAGACCGATAATCGTTGAATTTTTCATCATACACCCCGTCTAATCCTTATTCGACAATTCTCTACTTCTTCTATTATCGACAGTTGGGCTATCCGAAGTTAGAGTAAATAGAACGATTTGAAGATGAAAGCGTTAAAAATTGGTGAAATGCGGTAGAATAGTAGAAAGACGCTTTTAAAATAGACAATGAAAAGGTGGAATCGAGAAGATGGGCGTGCGTCATGGCAGGGAATATGCGGATATATTGAAGGATTTGACCTCGGCGGTCGGGGAAATCGAGGAGAGCTATACGTTTTTTGAAATGGAGCGGGAGGAATGGGATGCGCTGCAGCCGGAGGAACGCAGAGAAGTTATGGAGGCTCTTGCGGACGACGTATTCTTCGGTTTGGGGCAAAATCCCGTCATCGAAGTGGGAAAAGGCACGATCAGCCATAACAGCAAGCACCATATTATCGAGGTATCGCAGGACGATAAGGTGACGCAAATCATCCGGCTTATCTAATATTCCACCAGCGCAGGAGGACAAACTGTCGGATCTTTAAAAGGATTGTCGATTCTATTAGAATATGATTTCTGTTCATGGATTAAAGGATGTGGAGCATGGCGGAAACGGCGAGCGTCAGCTATCGCATGGCATATAAACCATGCAGTGGCAGTCCGCAAAGCCGGCAGCAGTCCTGCGCGCGTACGTATCCGTGATGCGGAAGCCCGCCTGTTCATAGGCGCGGATGGCGCGCGTATTCCAGGTCAGCACCTCCAAATCGATTTCATTGCCGGGCGAGCGCAGGAGAGCCTCTTGTGCAATGAGCCTGATGAAGGCCGCGCCCAGCCCTTGGCTGCACAAGTCCGGACGCAGGCCGAGGCCCAGCCTCGTTACGCCGGCGATCGGGAAAAACTGGGCGAAGCCGATCAGCTCAAGCCCGGAGCCCTGCACAGCGGCATATTGGGTTTCACGCAGGACGGGATCGCCAAACTCGATTCCGTCCTTTTGCATGCTTTCCCAATCGGGCCAGTTATAAATGTCGAAAGGGGCTTCGTACGCCCAGCCGCATATTTCCCGGGCATGCCGGATTTCAAGCGGGTGTATGGTCATGACGGCGGGATGTCGTTTATAATGATGGGAGCTTTGCTTATTTGTGTTAGTCATGCAATCATTATAACAGACTCGTTGAAATCAACGTGCATACATAAGGGGAATTTTTGACATGAGGAAGTTATTGTGGCTTGGCTGCTTATCGTACTTGGTGATCGGCGTGGCGCATGTCGTCGGCGGATCGATTCTGGAGCAGCTGATGGCCTATTACGGTTTGACCTACAAGGACGGCGGCCAATGGATTATGAATCAGTTTCTGGGCTTTCTGGCAGGCGTTCTGTTCGCGCCTTCCATTACGGCCCGGATCGGCAAGAGGGGCGCCGTGCTGCTCGCGGTCGGCCTGCTGACGCTTAGCGAAGCGGCTTACAGCCTGCTGCTGCCGTGGGGCTGGATGCTTGCGATCGCTCCGATTGCGGGCATCGGCTTCGGCATGACCGAGGCGGTTGTCGGCGCGATGATTATTGATCTGGCCAAGGACGGCAAAGCGTCGGCAATGAGCCGCCTGGAAACCTTTTTCGGGGTGGGCGCTCTTCTTATTCCTGCAGCTGCCGCCTATCTGATCCAGCACCATGTATGGCAGATTTCGTTTCCTATTCTGGCGGCCTTGTCGGGCATTACGTTCGTCATGTGGCTGACGTTGTCCTTCGGCGAGGCGGACGATCAGATTGCGTATATGCCGAATGAGAATAAAGGGCGCGCAGACGAGGCGGTGCAGGAGAAGCTTTCGGTCAAAGGCGCGCCGGGCACATCGGCCTTCTTCGGGTATCCGCGAAAGGCGCTGCCGTTCTTAACGCTTGCGGCTTTGTTTTTCATGATTTACGTCGGGATGGAAATGAGCTTTTCCAATTACCTGCCGTCGATTCTTATCGAGAGGTCGGGGGTCGGAGAGGCGATTGCGGCGGCCGCGCTCAGCCTGTTCTGGGGCACGATGGTGTTCGGCCGCATATTTGCAGGCGTGCTCGCGGAACGGATGGGCTATTCCCGTTACTTGCTGATCGCAACCGTAGGAGCCGCTATTGTATTCGTCATGATGGCGCTGCTCGGCGAGCTCAGCTGGATGCTTGCGCTCGTAGGCTTGAGCGGTTTGTTCTTCTCCGGCATATTCGGGATCGCGCTCGTCTATGCGAACGTCTTGATTCCGGGCATGACCGAGAGGACTACGAGCCTGCTCGTGGCGTGCGGCGGCCTTGGAGGAGCGGTGTTCCCGCGGGTAACCGGCTGGTTCATGGACCAGTACGATGCCGAATCCACGCTTTGGTATATCGGCTTTCTTGTTCTTTTCATGCTGCTGCTGCTGGCGGTTATGCTGCTGCTTGGCAGAATGCGCGCAAAGACGTTAGAATAAAACCAAAAACCTCCGCTTCGCTGTTTCACGGCGATAGCGGAGGTTTATTTATTGTTAAATAGAAATTTCGAGCCCGACTAACGTGTAAGGAGCTTGGGTGCCGGTGGAAGGCAGCCAATGCTGGCGCTGATGTGAGGCGGGTATAAAATGCCCTTGTAAACGTCGATCGCGCGGGCGCGGGACGCCTTCAGATCGACGATGGCGTTGCCGAGCGGCTGGTGAATCTCCCGGTCGGACAGATGTGCCAGATGCGGCAGCCAGCGCCGGATATAATCTCCGCTCGGATCATGGGTCAGCGACTGGGTGACAGGATTCATGATGCGGAAGTAGGGTGCGGCGTCAAAACCGAGAGACGAGCACCACAGCCAGCCGCCGCGGTTCAGCACATTGTGGTAGTCGCTGAGATGCAGACGGAAATGCTGCTCGCCCAGCGTGAACGGGCAGAGCAGATTTTTCGTCAGGAACATGGCGGTAACCATCCGAAGGCGGTTCGGAAGCCTTCCGGTCCGGTTCAGCTGGGTCATGGCGGCATCGATGATCGGAATGCCGGTCGCGCCTGCCGCCCAAGCCTCGAAATGGGCATCGGACAATGGCGACAAATCGGTCAGCTCTTCGTAACGGAAGAAGTCATTATTATATATCGACTGGTACAGGTAGAAGTCGCGCCAAGCCAGCTGCCTGTGCCAAGCCTCTGCGCCGGGCAGGCCTTGCGTCATCTCATAAGCCTGACGTACCGATAGGGCGCCTGTATTCAGGAAGCGGGCCAAGCCGCTCGTATGGTCTTCCGAAAAAGAGTCGCGGCTATGCTTGTAAGCGTCCAGCCGTTCGCGGACAAACCGCTCGAGCGTTTTGTCCGCGGATTGATCGGCGCCGCTCAGCTCGGTTGTCCCTCCAAGGCTGTCGGCAACGGACTCAGGCAGGGCGAACCGGGCGGCAAGCTTGGCGCTTAGCTCGCGAACGGTCGTCAAATCTCTGATGGAAGCTTCGCCCATGGGACTGTAGCACTCGTTCATAAAACCGGACCACATCCGGTAGAACGGGGTGAAAACTTTATAAGGCTCCGAACGACGGGCATAGTCTTGAAGCGCCCCCAAATCGGCAAGCGGAGCGTCCAAAAGTGACGTCCAGCGGCGGCCTAACAGACGGACCGTCTTCTGAAGCCGCTCGTCCCGGCTGCGCGAGTAAGGCGAATAATCCGAGTGAACGACGACCTCGTCGACCGGATGGGCCTGCAGAAGCTCTTCCGTAATGACGGCAGGATCGCCGTACAGGACATGCAGCTCCTTGCCTGCAAGCGCATAAGCATGAAGGAGGGAGGCGGCCTGCCGGGAGAAATTGCGGCCGCTGTGGCTGTTCAGCCTCTCGTGTTTCGTTAAAGCGGGATCTATAATAAGCAAATGGATGCCTGGCGTATCCTTGCTCCTTAAATAATCGAATGCTCGCAAATCATTGGTGCGCAAATCCTTGCGGTGGATGAACAAATACATGGTGTCCTGCTCCTTTCTGGATTGCGTCTTCGGTTCCCGAGAAGGAAACGTCTCTATCGGATTCGATCGGAAACAGCAAAGCCGCATGAGGTTTGTCGTCTGATGACAAACACCTGCGGCTTGGCTGAATAAGCGTACCTGGGCGCCCTGCTCGGGGCGAGTGAAGCTGCTTTATTGTGCGCTGGCGAATTTGTCGAAAGCTTCGGAGTCGAGCACGCGGCGTGCGGTCACGAAACGGCTTTCATAGTAGGAAGAGCCAAGCTTGTCCGTTACGACGCCTCTGCTCAAGGACGCGTGGGCGAACTTGCCGCCTCCGATATAGATGCCAACGTGGGATACGGAGCCGTTGTTTCCGCCGACCGTGTCGAAAAACACGAGATCTCCCGGTTGCAGATCACTCTTGGCAACCTTGATGCCTGATTTTGCTTGCGATGAGGAAGTGCGCGGAAGATCAATGCCCATTTTATCGAACACGTAAGTCGTAAAACCGGAGCAATCAAAGCCTCTCGCTGTCGTCCCACCGCTTTTGTACGGAGTACCGATTACGCCATCGATATATCCGTTCAGTTTGGAGTCAGCGAATGCGCTTCCCGCTTGGAAAGCAAGCATGAGCACCAGACCCAAAAGCAATGCGGTAACCTTTTTCAATTGTGAAACTCCTTCCAATGCCGCCGAGGTTAGCTGTGGGGTTCGGTTGAAGGTCCCCTATGATTTCACAGGCGCTGGCAGAGCCAGACGTCAAAATCAATTCACCCAGAATGGTTCCCCCGTATTCCGTAAGGAAATTAGGCAGTTATTGCCGCGAAACGAGCCGTTGCCGTCAACCGGCAGCAGCTGCCGTTCTCGCTTGCTTGACGAGAAATATTCGATTTCTTTCCAAGATCTCCTTCTTAAATTGGCAAATTCTAATAATTCTCATGTAACCTTTTGGCAGTTTGCAACGTTTTAACGACTTTTGTGTAGGAATAAAACAAGATAAAAGTCGAAATGTCTAAAAAAATAATAAAAAAGAGGCCGTTGCATATAACGGCCTCCTTTCATATGCTGGTGCAGAAACGGGTCTAAAGCTGCTTCGATTGAAGGTAGTCGAATTGCGAGGCGAGCGTCCATACCTTGAGCAGCGTCTTGATCAGATGATAGCCCTGATGCATGATGAGCGCGATCAAGCCGGCCCAAAGCATGGAAAGGCTGGAGACGGCAAGTCCGAAGGCGGCCCCGACGGCCCATAATACAATCGACAGCGCGGCATAAGTGAGGAAGTTTCTGACCGCCCGCCACAGCGAGCGGAAGATGCCGTCGCCGTTCACGGCTCCGAACTGCATGGCTACCGACAGCAAATGCAGTATCGTTGCCCATAGCAGCCATAAGCCGGCACCGGGCAGCACCTCCTGCAGCAGCTGGGGCACGGAATGGCTGCCGAGCAGCGAGTCGAGAGCCCGGGGCAGCAGCCAGCAGCCCGGGGCCAAAGCAAGCACGGTTTCGATCCAATACAAGAGCAGGACCGATTTCCAGCCTTTTCGGATGCCTGCAAGGAAGCTGGTGCCGCTGCCCGAATCCCTCGTCTGCCGGAGTGAATGGAACAAGCCGGCATTAAATAAAGGGGTAACAAGCATACGCGTTCCCAGCAGACCTCCGAGCATCCACATATACGGGTGGGTAATGTCCGTTTTCAGCAGCTGGAACTGCACCTCCGTCAGGAACAGCCGGACTGCGGCCTCCGAGGGATGATCGATAGGGAACCGGCGTAGCAGGGGAGCGACGACGGAGTCGATAAAACGGTAGAGGAAGAACCCCCACAGCAGCTTATAGAGAAAGAACAGAATGACGACATTGAAATGCTTCACCGCCAGCTGCCAGCCTTGCTTCATGTGTATTTTCATCGATAATCGCTCCTTGAACGCTAATACTTACCAGCCCAGCGAACCGATCAGCCCTTCGATCAGCTTGGCGACGCCGAGGCTCCATCTCGTCCGCGTCTTCTCCGCCAGCTGAGCCTGCATAAAGTTGTTGATCAGCTTATTGTCGAGCACGTTCGAATGGTTAGGGTCGACGATGGCCCATTCCAGCGGCGCGGAGTGAACGAGGTTGTATTGAATATGCGACTCCTGGGAGTTCCATATCTTCGATACCCTTGTGCCGTCCGTATACTGCATCAAAATCGGAATATCGCCGTTAAATCCGCCATGCCTCTTGATAAGCACGCTTGATTCGTACAGCTGCTTCCCGTTCTCTGTGACCGGCTTCACCTGGATGGCTTCTACGGCATAGTCGGCCATTTGATTGCCGTACACGTACTGGCTGAAGTAATCGGTCCATTTCGTCTTGGTCACCTGCTCGACGACCCGCTGGAAATCGGCTGTGTTCGGATGCTTGAATTTATATTTTTGAAAATAGGTCCGCAAAATCTTCTGCATCGTCCGGGCGCCGACTTGATTTTCGATGCCGATCAGCACGAGCTTCGCCCTCATATATACATTTTCCGCGTATTGATTGTGGCTGACGTAGGACCAGGACTGCATCTTAAGCGGCGCCGGATCGGTCATATAGCTGGCCTCCACTCGCAGATCGGGCTCAAGCCCGTAAGCAAGCTCCATCACCTTGTCCTCGGCGTAAGAAGTAAAGCCTTCGTCGAGCCAGGCTTCCTCGAATTCGTTGGAGGCGACCATGCCGTACCAGTATTGGTGGCCGATCTCGTGCACGACGGTGCGCTCCAGGTCGTAGCCGGGATTTTCTTTTTCTGCAGCAAAAGCGGTGACCAGCGTCGGATACTCCATGCCACCTGCGCCGTTCGCTCCTTTCGGCGGAACGACGATCGACAGCGTACTGTAAGGATATTCGCCGTACCATTTGGCGTAATTGGATAACGCGGATTTGGCGGCATGCATGTAACGGTCTTTTAGCGGCTCATGCGCCGGGTCCAAATACAGCTTGATGCGTACGCCCGGTATGCCTTTGTCCGAGTAGGCGTCCTCTTCATAGACGAAATGCGGCGATGCAGCCCAGGCAAAATCATGTACGTCGTCGGCATAAAACTGGTACACCTTCTGTTGATCCTTCATTTGGATGGCTTTGGTCTGGAAGCCGGTTGCCGCAACCGTATAGGCCTCCGGAACGTTGATCTGAACGCTGTAAATGCCGAAATCGCTGTAAAATTCCGAGTTGCCGTGGTACTGGTGCACGTTCCAGCCTTCGGCCGTGCGGCCGCGCGTTCCGACGGTTTCGTAGGCGGCTACCTTCGGGAACCATTGGCCGGCCATCACGAAATCGTTGGAATAGCCCATCCGGGCAAATACCTCCGGCAGCTTCACCTCGAAGCTCATGCGCAGCGTGACGGATTTTCCCGGCATGACCGGCTCGGGCAGGCGGATTTTGGCCAGCGTGGAATCGAACGTATTGCCGTCATCGGGCTGCACGTAATGAAGGCGCGGAAGGAGGCTTTCGCCGTTCAGCGTCTCCAGAGTGAGCAGCTTCATGTAGCCGAGACTGCCGGCCGTTGCTTTGTCCTGGCGCAGCTGGCCGCCGGACTCTTTCATGAAGGTCGTTTTGTCCGACTGGAAGGCGTTCGGATATAGGTGGAAGTAGAGCTCGGACACCGCGTTTTTGCCGGGATTGGTCCAGGTTACGGCTTGTTCGCCGTCAAGATGCTGAACGTCCTGCCGCAAGGTAACGTCGATATGGTATTCAACGACACGCTTGCTGAGCGATTCGGGCTTCGGCTTCATGACGGTATTGGGCTCCTGGACAGCCGGCGGCTTGGCCGAATTCTGGGCAGGAGCAGGCGCTTGCTTGGCGATGGCGGGGGCAAATGCGTACGTATATTGGGATTGCCAAGCATTCCCGAAGCCATGCTGCACGGACAGGCCGAGCAGGACGGCTGCGAGTATTACGAGTAAAATTCGTTTGGAATAGCGTGGAGTCATTGAACGTTTCCCTCCCGTTGACAAGCATCTACAGCATGTATATGTTTGCTTTTCGATGATTATTAGCTAAAATGGAATTATTGTATCGGGAAGGTGTGAAGCGCGTGACAGAGGAGCAAGGACAAGCGGCACAGCCGGAGAAGAAGGAGAAAAAATCACTGTCGCTCAACGTAGTGAGCAGCAAAAAACATAAAGGCTTCGGAGCGGGCTCGATCGATTTAAGCGATGTGGCCTGCGTCATTATCGACGAGGGAGTCGCTTATATCGACGTAGGGGCCATGCACGCAAAGAGCAAGGTGGAGCGCGGCATCAAGTTTACGCCGAACAAAGAAGATACGCCGAACGGGCGCCAGTGCTGGATCGTCTGGGTGGCGGTCGAGCGCTCGGAGGAAGGCTCCTATTACGCGGGAGCGACGGCATGCGAGATGCTGATCGACACGGAAGCGCGCCGCGGCTGGAAAATTCTCGCCGACCACGTCAACAAGCTGGATTATGCGATTAAGCGCCGTTATATTTTGGGCGAGCTTGGCGAGGTTGAGAAGGCGGCGCTTCATAAGCTGCTCGTGGAGCACAATCAGGAATGGTGGGAACGCTCGCCTGACGAGCTGAAGCAGGCTTTGAGCGTGTAACGCCAGGCAAGTTAATCGAAATGACAGGAAAACCTCATCGTTCGCGAAGTCCGCTTTGCGAAGGGTGAGGTTTTTTTCTTTATGCGAAACGGGCTTTTGCCGCCAGAGGACGACACAGAATCGAGCTGCGCAAAATGCAGCTAACGATTCGTGCGTATCGCCAGACATTTGCGCCTTATGGACAAAAATGACACTTAGTCGGCAAATTAAGCCTTTTGTCCATTCTAACGGCCATCATAGAACTTTATGGCACATCATTTAAAGAGAATGCTGCTTCAAAGCGACCTAAGTTTCTCTCCTGTCCGTTAGCCGACTACGCTTGTTATTAGAACACTCTAAGCAGCGATTATGACCGTTAACAGACTTAACTTCAATAAAAAACCGCCGTTCTTACGCGGAGTATCTTATTCAGCAAAAATTTTTTTCAAAAAGTGCAGGGGTAGAAGGAAGAGCCGTCGTCTATTAGATTGGGAAGGAGGGGAGCGATATTCTGGACGAGAATTGGATCAAGGCGGCACAGAACGGAGGGCCCGAGCATTATCGACCGTTCGTGCAGGCTTATGGTTCGTATATCTACAAAACGGTGTTTGCCGTGCTTCAATCGCCGCATGATGCGGAGGACGTCACTCAGGAAGTGCTGCTGCAAATTTATCGCTCCCTTCCGGAATGCCGGATGGACGGCTTGAAGACCTGGATTACCCGGATTGCGGTAAACAAGGCCATCGACTACAAACGGAGCCGGGCGCGCAGGCCGGAGGAGCCGGTGGAGAGCGGCTTGCTGTCAGACGGGCTGACGGAGAATACGGATGCGGCTCCCGCGGCCGAGCAATCGGCGCTTGAGCTGGAAGAGAAGCGGCAGCTGCGCGAGCAGGTCGCAAGGCTTCCGGACAATTACCGGGAGGTCGTCACCTCTTACTATATGCAGGACAAGTCGTATGAACAAATCGCGGCAGAGACGGGCTTGGAGCTCAAAAGCGTCGAGTCCCGGCTGTACCGGGCACGCAACTGGATGAAGCGCCACTGGCGGAAGGAGGACTTCGAATGAGCGAGGTTAAGGAAGGAACGGAGCTTGGCTGCAGCTTGGGGACAGGACATGTTCCTGCTGAGGAGATGAGCCGGTATGTACAGGGCCAATTAGCCGCGCAGGAGCGGGAGCGGATAGAGCTCAGGCTTGAACGCTGCGGACACTGCCTGCAGCTGTTCATGGCGGCGCTGGATGCGTCTGCCGAAGAGGACGGAGCGGATTCCATATTCATGCAGCCTGTTATGAATGATCTTGAAACTCGAGTGATAGAGCAGCTGGCGGTAGAAGCCCGGCTGGAAGTCCGTTCATCGCAACCGCCAGTTGGGCCGGAAATGCAGTCCGGGCGGAAATCGTCCGCAGCAGTCTCCGTACAGGAGAAGCCTTACCGGCGCCGCTCCTGGCTTCAGCATCCGGTCACGCATTATACGATTGCGGCATCGGTTACGCTGCTGCTGCTCGGCTCGGGGACCTTCGCTTCGTTCTCCCAGAAGCTGGCGGAGCACGATATTCAATTGATGGCGAGCGAGGAACGCAGTCAGCCTCCGCACCAGCCGCCGGCTGCACCGGCTAACGTAGAATCGCGCACAGTATCCTGGTCGGACAAAATGGTCAATCAGACCGGAACTTGGCTGGATGGGCTTCAGGCTCTCCGTTTTAAATAATAGTAGGCATTGTAATAACGAAAGGAAGGAAACGAGATGAATAAAAGCCCGTTAGCGGCGTTTTTTCTTTCATTTATCCCAGGAGCGGGGCATGCTTATTTGGGAAGGCCGTTTAGAACGATCTTTTACGGCGGAACATTTTTTGGAGCCATCGGCTTGTTGTTTTTTCTGGAGATTACGGTTAACTTTCTCGACGAATCGTTTATCTATTTCTTGCTGTTTATAGCTGGAGCAGCTTGGTTCATCAATATGATGGATATGATTTTGATACTGGTATCGGGCAAAGTTCAAAGAACAGGGGCTGCCGTGCCGCCGGCCTATGGCGATTTTTCTGGAAGTGATCCGATGTCTGCTTCGGTTACGCTTGAACGCCAGCAGGAAAAGTCCCGCACGATTTTGCTGTCTTTTATTCCCGGACTCGGTCATATGAGCCTTGGGCTAATGCAGCGGGGGATCACTTACTTAATTTCATTTGCAGGTTTGTTTGCGATCATTACCTTTCTCAGCATTATTATGAACTCGGGCTCGCTGCTTATCTTTTTGCTGGTGCTTCCAGTGATTTGGATTCACTGCATGTTTGACGCGATTCAGCATTTGCATGCAAAGCAGAACGGTCTTCCGCTCGTAGATCGTAGCTTGTTCGAGGACTTGGAATCGAATATCGCATCCGGACGAAAAAATAAAGTGCTCGCTATCGCGCTGTCGATTTTTCCGGGGGCCGGGCATCTGTATCTGGGCTTGCAGAAAAGGGGCCTTCAGCTCATGGGGGGATTTCTTTTGAGCATTTACATTATGGACAATTTACGTTTGTCCCTGTTCTTCTTCCTTCTGCCTCTGTTCTGGTGTTACGCGTTTTTTGATGCTCTGCAGCAAACTTCCCGTTACGAGCGGCAAGCGCTGTCGGACGATCCGCTGCTGCCGCAGCTTGTGCCTTATCAGCGCTGGTTCGGGCTCGGCCTGCTCGGCTTCGGGCTGTATTACTTGCTCGACCGTATAGCGGCTGAGGTGACGTCCCGCATCTCTAACGAAATCTATTCGCAATATATGCAAATCAAGTACATGCTGCCGACAGCGGTCATTGCGTTTATTATGATCATAATCGGAATGCGGCTGGCTTTTGGTACGAAAATGGCGAAGCCTTCCGTTCCGCCGGCGGCGCTGCCTGCGGCAGCATACGACGATAAGCGTGAGGAGGAGATCCGATGAACGCAGTGAACGAGGCAAGAAGCGCAGCGGCCGTGCCGGGCGGCATACGGACCTGGAGGGTCGGCTCGCTGTCTATGGGCGTTACGCTTATTCTGCTCGGAACGGCTTTGGCGGTATCGATCTGGCAGAATATTGAAGCCTATGAAATGCTGCTGTGGGTCGCGCCGGTCGTATTCATGATGCTGGGCGCCGAGCTGCTGCTTTATTTGAAATTTTCAGGGAGCGACCGGGCGATCGTCCGGTATGACTGGATGAGTGTGTTTTTCGTCGGGGCGGTCGGCATGGCGAGCTTGGCGCTTGCTTTGCTGATGTCGACCGGCCTGTTCAACGAGCTGCAGCGCGAGCTGAGCATGACTCAGCGGTCTGCGTTCGTCGATGCGCAAACGGTCGAGGTTCCGGCAAATGTGAAGAAAATCGTTGTCCAATCCTTAAGCGGCGTGACGGTCGAAGAATCGGAAACGCGCGAAGTGCATCTGTTCGGCCAGGTGCGGTATTGGTCGGCCGACCAGCTGGCCAGGCTGGACGACAAAATGATGAAGACGAAGATCGTCGGAACGGATATGTATGTGATGATCGGCACGGTAGAGCGGAAGGACGGCGGCTTGGTAAGCGACATGGTCGATACTCAGCTTACTCTGGTTGTGCCGAAGGGTGTAGAGGTTGTGCAGTAAAAGGACTAAAGTAAAAAGACGCAAAATAAAAGAGCTGCATCAGGGCTTCGTCAGCCCCGGTGCAGCTTTTTTTTGGCATGCCCGAAGGCTTACCCAATTGCGTTATAAGTCATTATCCAAATCGATCCGGCCACGATCGTCAGCAGGATGACGAGGCCGAAGATGAGAGCCATCAGGTTGTAGCGCGGCTTCTGTTCCTCGCGCAGATGCATGAAGAAGATCAGCTGTACCGCGAATTGCAGCACGGCCATGACGAGAATGATCGCCGTCGTAGCTTTTTTGCTTAGCATGTCGTTCATGACGAGGACGAGCGGAATGATCGTCAAGACGATCGAGAGCAGGAAGCCGATGACGTAGGACTTCATCGAGCCATGGGATTCGTGCGATTCGTGCCCATGCGCGTTATGCTGTTCCATCCTACATCACCCCCATCAGATAAACGATTGTGAAGACGAAAATCCAGACGACGTCCAGGAAGTGCCAGTACAAGCTGATGATGTTCACCTTGCGCTTTGTCACCGGCGTAATGCCGCGGCGGCTGATCTGCAGCATCAGAGCGACCATCCATACCAGGCCGACCGATACGTGCAAGCCGTGCGTGCCGACCAAAGTGAAGAAGGCGGACCAGTAGGCGCTTGTTCCGATATTCGCGCCCTCGTGCACCAGATGAATAAACTCGGTCACTTCCAGGTAAATAAACGAGGCGCCGAGCAGCGCGGTAATCGCAAGCCACAGGATCAGGCCGCGTTTGTTGCCCTTGTGCATCTCCAGAACGGCAACGCCGCTCGTGAAGCTGCTCGTTAACAAAAGAAACGTCGAAATAATGATGCCGTTCAGCTCGATCAGCTCCGCGCCCGTCGGGCCTCCGTCCGTGTTCAGGCGAAGGACGACGAAGGTGGCGAACAGCGTGCCGAACAAGATAACGTCGGTTATGAGAAACAGCCAGAAGCCGAATTGCTTCATCGATTCTTGATCGTGGTGGTCGTCATGGTGGCCGCCGCCGTGGCCGGCCCCGTGACCTCCATGCGCCCCTGTATGGGCGGTAACAGCATGTGCCATTATTTTGTCCCCCTTAATGCGGCTTCCGTGCGCTCGATCTCATCGACCGGAATGTAGTAGTCGGTGTCGTAGGAGAACGAGCGGGCCAGCATACATACGGCAACGCCGGCGAGGCCTGTCACGATCATCCACTTCCAGTCCCATACAAAGCCGAAGCCGGCGGTGAACCAGCATACCGACATGATGAACGGAATGCCGGAGTTTTTCGGCATATGAATCGGTTCGAGCGGCGCGAGAGGCTTAGGTGCGCCGCCGGCGGCGATCCGCTGTTTCTCCTCCCACCAGTCGTCCTGATGCGTTACCTGCGGCAAGCGCGCAAAGTTGTAAAGCGGAGCCGGAGATGGAATCGACCATTCGAGCGTCCGTCCGTCCCAAGCGTCTCCATCCTTCTCTTTCTTGTAAAACTTGATGCTATGGGCGATTTGCCACACTTGGAAAATAAACGCCAGGCCCATCAGGAAGGCGCCGACCGTCGAAATAACGTTTAGCGGCTGCCAGCCCATATCGAAGTCGTATTCGTTCACGCGGCGCGTCATGCCCATAAGGCCAAGCGCGTATTGCGGCATGAAGCAGACATAGAAGCCGATGTTCCAGAACCAGAATGCCCATTTGCCGAGCCCTTCATGCAGGCGGAAGCCGAACATTTTCGGCCACCAGTAGTAAAGGCCCGCAAAATAACCGAATACGACGCCGCCGATCAGCACCTGGTGGAAATGCGCGATCAGGAAGTAGCTGTTGTGGAACTGGAAGTCGGCCGGCGCAACGGATAGCAGAACGCCCGTCATGCCCCCGACGACAAAGCACGGAATGAAAGCGACGGTCCACATCATAGGTGTCGTGAACTTAATGCGGCCGCGGTACATCGTAAACAGCCAGTTGAAAACTTTTACCCCTGTCGGGATAGCGATCAGCATCGTCGTTAACGCGAAGAACGCATTGACGTTCGCGCCGGAGCCCATCGTGAAGAAGTGATGCGCCCAGGTGAAGAACGAGAAGAAGCTGATCGACATCAGAGCGAATACCATCGATTTGTAGCCGAACAATTTTTTCTTCGAGAATGCCGACACGACCTCGGAGAAAATGCCGAATGCCGGCAGGATGACGATATATACCTCAGGGTGTCCCCACATCCAGATGAGGTTGATGTACATCATCGGATTTCCGCCGCCGTCGAGCGTGAAGAAATGCGCGCCCAGATAACGGTCGAGGAAGAGCAGGAACAGCGTAACGGTCAAAATCGGAAAAGCGAACATAATCGTTATACAGGAAGACAGCACCGACCAGACGAACATCGGCATCTGCATCAGCTTCATGCCTGGAGCGCGCATTTTCAGAATCGTAACGACAAAGTTAATGCCCGTCGCCAGGGAGCCGATGCCGGAAATTTGAATGCCCCAAATATAGAAATCCTGGCCGAGGCCCGGGCTGCCCGACAGCTCTGAAAGCGGCGGATAGGCCAGCCAGCCGGCATCCGGGGAGCCGCCGATAATGAACGAGACGTTGAACAGCATCGCCCCGAAGAAGAACATCCAGAAGCTCAGCGAGTTCAGGAACGGGAAGGCGACGTCGCGTGCGCCGATCTGCAGCGGCACGACGATGTTGAACAAGCCGAACATAAGCGGCATCGCCATAAACAGGATCATGATGACGCCGTGCGTCGTGAAAATTTGGTTATAGTGCTCGGGATGCAAAAACTCGAGCTCCGGAGCCGCAAGCTGCACGCGCATGAGGAGCGCATCGACGCCGCCGCGGAACAGCATCAGAATCGATGCGATGATATACATGATCCCGATTTTTTTGTGGTCGACGCTGGTGAGCCATTCGGTCCACAGCCACTTCCACTTTTTGAAGAAGGTAAGTGTGAATATAATCGCGACGAGGGACAGAGCGATGGATACCTGGGCCCCTAGAATAAGCGGGTCGCCTGTCACGAAAAACTCGGACGCGAATTCTTTTATTTTGTCCAACATAGGGGGACCTCCTAACGGTTTGTGAAGCAAAACTCACTTGGAACAGCCATTCAAGCTTAGGTTAGTGCCCCCCGTGATGGTGAGCGTTGTTATCTGTGCCGGACTCGTCATTCGCGGCGGCCGAATCCGCCGTGTCTGCATCCTCAGACGCCGGTTCGCTTCCGTGCTGCTGATGGGCGCCGCCGTCTCCGTTGATATATTGCGTTACGATTTTCTCGAACAAGCCTACCGGGAAGCTGGAGAACAGCATGACCTCGGATGAGCCGGGCTCGGTCAGCTTCTCGTAGCCTTCCATCGTCAGCGCCGGCGAAGTGCTCTTCACTTCTTCGATCCACGACTTGTATTCCTCTTCGCTTGTCGCATCTACGGTAAATGTCATTTGAGCGAAATCTCTGCCGTTAAAGTTAGCTCCGGAGCCGAAATAGCTGCCTTGCTCATCAGCCTGGAGATGAAGCGTCATGGCCATGCCGGACATCGAGTAAAGTTGGCCGCCGAGCTGCGGAATCCAGAAGGAGTTCATCGCGGTATCGGACGTAAGCTGGAACTTCACCGGCACGTCCTCCGGTATTTTTATATAGTTGACGGTCGCAATACCCTCTTCCGGATATTTGAACAGCCATTTCCAATCCATCGACGTCACTTGAATCGTTATCGGCTTCTTATCGGAAGCGAGCGCCTTGGACGGTTCGAGCATATGGGTGTAGCGGACCGTGACGATCGCCAGGATGAGGATAATGACGATCGGAATGCCCCACCAGGTAATCTCCAGCTTCGTGCTGTGCTCCCAGTTTGGCTTATAGGAAGCTTTGCTGCCGGGCTTGTCGCGGTAGCGCCATACGATGACGGCCGTCAGAATCAGCACCGGCACGATGACGATTGCGCACAGGATGGTCGAAATATAGATTAAATCTTTTTGAGACTCGCCGATCGGCCCTTTCGGGTCGAGCACGATAAATTGCTCGCCGCAGCCGGATAGCGTAAGGGCCATTAACACAAAAAGGACGGGGGTCAGCATACGAATAAACGGTCTCATGTATCGGTTCAACTCCTCGAAATTACTGCTTACGCCTACAATAACAGTTCCTTTAGCGAATAACAGCGGGGTTAACAATTACGTCAATAATTCGTCTTTATTCTGTAATAGAAAGTTCACCGCTTTGCCATAAGCAAAAATCTCCCTCGCCGGACGCCGATTTTGCCTCCCCGATACCAAAAAAACTAGAGACAAAAGTTAGATTCCTGTCCTATACTATCAAGGTTATACATAAGCCGAAAGTCGCAAAATTTGTAAGGCTAAAGGTTCAAAACGGTACGGTCATTATTGCAGCGGGGGTCTTTATGCGCAGTCGTCGATTCATTTCAGCTTTTTTGGCAGGCCTGTTTTTATTTGGCGTGATGCCTCTTCCGGAGAAGGCCCGTGCCGAGCGGGCAAGCTTGAGAGAGCCGGTGCCCGCCTTAAGCGCGGATCCGGTCATCGTCGCCCTTATGTACCATCATTTCACCGTAAACAAGTCGGAACGAAACAGCGTGACCGTCCTGAAGGATACGTTCGGGAGCCAGCTTAAAGCGCTGAAGGCGGACGGCTTCGTCTCCATCACGCAGCAGCAGCTGGCAGCGTTCATGAAGGGGGGCAAGCAGGCCAAGCTGCCCCGGAAATCGGTGATCATCACGATTGATGACGGCTACGAGAGCAACTATAAGCTGGCCTACCCGTTATTGAAGAGGGAGAAGGTTCATGCGAGCATATTCGCCGTCACCTCCTTCCGCGGACAGACGCCGTCCCGGTTTCGGCATTTTACATGGGAGCAGGCCAAGGAGATGTACGAGTCGGGCTTCGTGGACATTCAGAGCCATACGCATTCCTTGCATTATTATGGTACGACTCCGAGCGGAGGCAAACCTGCGCTTAGCTACCGCATTCTCGTGAACGATAAGCAGGAGAGCAAGCTCGCTTACGAAAAACGCATCTACAACGATTTGAAGACAGCAAAGTCATTAATCGAGGAGCATGTAGGCAATCCGGTTATCGCGCTCTCCTTTCCTTATGGAAGCTACAACGATACCGTTATCCGCAAAGCGGCCGACGCGGGCCATTCCCTCATGTATACGATCAAAGAAGGAATTATCCGCAAGGGCTCTGACCCTCATAAGCTTCCGCGGATCAATGTGGACGGGAAGTATTCGGCGAAGGACCTGATGGAACGGATTCATACTTTGATGGGTTAAAGCCCGCAACACGCTCGTAAAAAAGACGCCTAAGCCGATGCCCGGCTTAGGCGTCTTTCCTTATTGAGCAGCGGCAAAACGAACGCTGCCGCCATCATTATGATAGCGGCAGCCGTGTTAAGCTTATGTCGTTGAATTTGAATCGTCTTCCGGTGCTTGCGGACCGTCCTGATGGAGACGCGCGTGGACGAGGCCGATCGCCGTTCCGATCACATAAATATGAACGCTTCCGACGAGGAAGCCGAGTCCGACCATCAGGCCGACATTTTTGTCGCTGAAGTGGCTGATATTAATCAAGCAGAGAAGAACGCCGATGCCGAGTACGGCCCATGCGATTGCGGTCATTGCTTTAACGAGTCGTGTGACATCGGATTTGCCTGTATGCACCTGGCTTATTGTTGCGGTTTTCGTTGTCATCATGAACACTCCCGAATCATTGTAAGTGTTTTCTTACTGTTAACTATACCACAACTTTATGCTTTTGTTCAAAGAAAATTCACTTTTTGCTCATAAATCGGACAAAAATGGGTGGAGGCCGCCGCCCGAAGTAGCTTATTCGGTCCACCAGCGTTTGAAATCGGCCCACCAGGAACGGTGTTGGCCCGCGTCTTCCTTGCCTGCGCCGTCCTCCTCCTGCGCCGAAGCCGGCTTGCCGCATACCTCGGTCGGCTCCGTGCCGCTCAGGAACGTTTCCATCCGCCGGTTCGGGCAGGTGTCCTCCGCCAGCTTGCCGCTGACCGGATCGATGTAGACCTGTACGACCCCTTCCGGCACCGGGAACATTTTCGGCGGCACGGAAGCGAGCGCCTGCTCCGTAAACTTGGCGAAAATCGGAGCGGCCCGGTACGCCTCGGGAACGGTCAGCTTCCGGTCCTTGTCGTAGCCGACCCAGACGGCAGTCGCCAGCTCGGGCGTATAGCCGACCAGCCAGGCGTCGGTCGCGGTCGTTCCGGTTTTGCCTGCCACTGGGCGCTTTAAAATAGAAGCGACGCGATGCGCCGTGCCTCCTTCGTCAAAGACGCTTTCCATCAAGCTTGTCATCACGTACGCCGCCGCCGGTGTTACAGCCTGCTTGGTGTGACGGCTCGCTTCATATAAAACGTTGCCCTTCCGGTCCTCGATCTTGATGATGGCAACCGGATCGACACGCAGGCCGCCGTTGGCAAGCGTACCGAACGCGGAGGCCATCTCGAACGGGCTGACCGGATAGGTGCCGAGCGCCAGGGAAGGCATAGGCTTCATCGGGCTGTTAATGCCGAGCGAGCGGGCCGTCTCGATCACCTTGTCGGCGCCGACGGTCATGATCGTGTTAACCGCATAAATGTTGTCCGAGCTCGACAGCGCCTTCCGCATATCGATGAAGTCGTTCACATATTTGTCGCCGTAGTTGCGGGGCTCGTACGTTTTGCGCCCTTCATCGTAGGTGAACACCGTCGGCTCGCTCTTGAAGCGGGTGGCGGGCGACATGAAGCCGCTTTGCAGCGCGGTCAGGTAAAGGAACGGCTTGAACGAAGAGCCGGGCTGTCGCGTGTTTGCGAACACGCGGTTGAACTGGTTAGTCTTATAGTCGCGGCCGCCGACCATCGCCTTGATATATCCGCTGCGCGGATCGATGGCGATCAGCGAGGCTTGCTGCCCGGAGCTTTCGGGCATGCCTTCTTTAATCACCTCTTCGGCCGCAGCCTGCATGTCGGAGTCCAGCGTCGTATAAATCGTGATGCCGCCCTCGTTGAGCAAACGTTCGTCAATGCCCAGCTTATCGACCGCAACGGAACGGATATAGTCGCGGAAGTACGGGGCAAAGCCCTCTTGCTCTCCGGTGCCGAGCGTCTGGAAGTTCAGCAGTTCCGCATAAGCGGCGTCCGCCTGCTCGGAGGTGATCGAGCCGCCCTCGACCATTGCCTGAAGGATGGTGAGCTGCCGGTCCTTCGCGTTTTTCATGTTCAGATAGGGCGAATAATATTTCGGACCCTTCGGAATGCCGGCCAGCAGCGCGCTTTCGGCCAGCGTAAGCTCGGAGGCGTGCTTGCCGAAATACATCATTGCGGCCGCCTCGATTCCGTAAGAGCCGTGGCCGTAATAAATCTGGTTCAAATACATGCCGAGAATTTCGTCCTTGGAGTAGCTCATCTCCAGCTGCACGGTGTACATCGCTTCCTTGAGCTTCCGCTGCCAGGTGCGCTCGTGCGTCAAATATAAATTCCGGGCCAGCTGCTGCGTCAGCGTGCTCGCTCCCTGCTTGGTCGACATGCTCTGGACGTTGACCATGACGGCCCGGGCCATCCCTTTCATATCGAAGCCGCGGTGCTCATAGAAGCGCCGGTCCTCAATGGCCAGCGTCGCATCGACCACGTAGTGGGAAATGTCGGAAAGCTGGACGGAGCGCCGGTTTTCGCCCGCATGAAACGTATCGATGACGTTGCCGTGCAAATCCAGCATTTGCGACGTCTGGCTGATGGAGGCCGCGGGCAGCGATTTTGAGCCCAAATAAACAAGCGTGCCCAGCACGGCGAGCACCAGCAGGATGCCGGCGGCCGCCGCCCATCTCAGCCCTTTTTTGAGCTTCAGAACATGACGCGGAAATCTCTCGGTTATAATAGGAAAGGCCGGCCGCCGACGGGGCTTTCCCTGCCGTTTGGAAGGCTTGTTCATGGAGAAGGCTCCCTTCATTAGCAAAGCTTCGCTTTTCCTTAGTATGGAAAAAGCGGGAAGCCGCTATTCACGGGGAACGCGCGAAGCATTAATTTTTTGCGGCAGAGCTTGGAAAAGGTTGCTTTTTTGGCCTGAAATACTATAATACAGGTTGAACCATTGAAGGAAAGAAGGGATATATCGACATGGAATTGTGGTATACGGAGAAACAGACCGAGAGCTTCGGCATTACGGCGAAGATTACGAAAACTTATGTGAACGAACAAACGGATTTTCAACAGCTCGATATGATCGAGACGGAAGAATTCGGAACGATGCTGGTACTCGACGGCATGGTTATGACGACAGTGAAGGACGAGTTTGTCTACCATGAGATGGTTGCTCATCCGGTTCTGTTCACGCATCCCAACCCTGAGCATGTGCTCGTAGTAGGCGGCGGCGACGGCGGCGTAATCCGCGAAGTCATGAAGCACCCTAAGGTGAAGAAAGCCGTTCTTGTCGATATCGACGGAAAAGTTATTGAATACTCCAAAAAATATTTGCCTACAATCGCCGGAGAGCTCGACAACCCGCGTGTCGAAGTGCTGGTGAACGACGGCTTCATGCATATTCACGATCACAAAAACACATACGACGTCATTATGGTCGATTCTACAGAGCCGGTTGGCCCTGCGGCTAATCTGTTCACGCGCGGCTTCTACCAAGGCATCTACGAAGCATTGAAGGAAGACGGCATCTTCGTCGCGCAGACGGACAACCCCTGGTTCAAAGCGGACCTGATCCAAAGCGTGAACAAGGACGTGAAGGAAGTATTCCCGATCGTACGCGTTTACGGCGCGAACATCCCGACCTATCCGAGCGGCCTCTGGACGTTTACGATGGGCAGCAAGAAATACGATCCGGTTGCGGTCGACGAAACGGCGATTCCGGAGCTGGACACGAAATACTACACGCCGCGCCTTCACAAAGCAGCTTTCGTGCTGCCTAAGTTTGTTGAAGACCTCATTAAGTAATCAGGCGGCTATGCAGCTGTAGAAAGAGAGGACAATCCTCATGAAATTGGATCAAAAATATTCCGGCAACGTCTTTATCCTGAGCTCGGATAACTATGAAGCTTCCAAAGCGGTTATTTACGGTATGCCGATGGACTTCACCGTCAGCTTCCGTCCCGGCTCGCGCTTCGGCCCTCCGCGCATCCGCGAGGTGTCGATCGGGCTTGAGGAATACAGCCCGTATCTGGACCGCAGCCTGGAGGACATCGAATACTTCGATGCGGGAGATCTGCTTCTGCCGTTCGGCAACGCGGCCCGCAGCCTCGAGATCATCGGCGAATTCGTACGCGGCGTGCTGGACGACGGCAAGCTTCCGCTCGGACTCGGCGGCGAGCATCTGGTATCCTGGCCGATTTTCCAGGAGGTATATAAGAAATACCCGGATCTGGCTATCATCCACTTCGATGCTCACGCGGATCTGCGCGAGCAGTACGAAGGAGAGCCGCTTTCCCACTCGACGCCGCTTCGCAAGGCGGCCGGCCTGATGGGCGGCAAGAACATTTACCAGTTCGGTATCCGTTCGGGCTCCCGCGAGGAGTGGCAGTATGCGCGCGAGAACATCAACTTCCATCCGTTCGAGGTGCTCGAGCCGCTGAAGAAGGTGCTTCCGGAGCTGGAAGGCCGTCCGGTATACCTGACGATCGATATCGACGTGCTGGATCCGTCCGCGGCGCCTGGCACAGGTACAGCCGAGGCGGGAGGCATTACGTCGAAGGAGCTGATCGATGCGGTTCATGCGATCGCTCGTTCCGGCGTGAACGTCGTAGGCTGCGATCTCGTAGAGGTGGCGCCGGCTTACGATCCGACGGAGCAAACGCAAATCGTGGCTGCGAAAGTAATCCGCGAAATGCTGCTCGGCTTTTTGAAATAAGTCGCCAATAATGAAAGAGCTTGATTCCGGCCGGTTTGCCGGGGTCAGGCTCTTTTTTTCTGGAAAGTATATACTAAAGCTACAAATTACGCTTAGGAGGGGTCGTCTTGTCGGCGTTAGACTATTGCAAGGTACTGATCGTGGATGATGAAGTGCTGATCAGGCAGGGGATCAAGCATTTCATGAACTGGGAGCAGGAAGGCTTTCACATTGTCGGGGAAGCGTCCAACGGAAAGGAAGCGCTGGAGCGGATCGCCGAGCTTCGGCCGCATATCGTCATTACGGATATCGTTATGCCCGTCATGGACGGAGAGGAGCTGACCAAGCTTATCAAGCAGCATTATCCGGACATTGAAGTGATCGTATTAAGCAGTTTCGGCGAATTCGATTACGTCAGGTCGACCTTCCAAAGCGGGGTAGCGGACTATATTTTGAAGCCGAAGCTGGATATGCAGCATTTGCTGGCCGTTCTTAAGCTGACCGCGGCCAAAATCCCGTCTCTTCGCCCGAAAGAGCAGGCGGGCGGCAACGGCCTGTCGGTGGACAGGCTTCTCGAACGGCTGCTGTCGGGCTACGAGGCGGGATATGAACAGGCGGAGGTAGCGGCCGTATTTCCGAACCGGCATTTTTGCCTGGCCGGAATGAATTTGCGGAGTATCCGGGAGCAGGTCCAGTCCGGACCGGGCAGCCTGAAGCAGCGGCTGGAGTCGGAAGGCGGCAGCTTGCTGGAGGGAGCTGTCTGCCGGCTGCTCCCGACGGACGAAAGCATAGCCGTACTGCTGCTGAATGTAGACGACAAAGGACTCGCGGCACTGCCTGCGTGGGCAAGAGGAGCAGCCGGCCTGCTTGCAGGCGCAGCCCCGGGTCTTGCCTTGGCGGTCAGCGAGCCGTTCGCCGAGCTGAACCGGCTCGGTTCCGTCTACCGGAGCTCCCTGCTCAAGCTGATGGATTATTCATTTTATTTTCCGGAGAAAAGCCTGCTGTTCTACAATGAGCTGCCTGCATCGAAGCCTGCTGCGGAAAGCTTTAATCTGAACCGGTTCACCGAGGAATTCAAGCGCGGGCGGTTCGAGTCCGCCTTCGGTTATTTGCGGGAGCATGTTCAGGCGATGGCGGGCAGCTACGAGACGGATGTGTTCGAGTTTAAATCGGTGCTTGGCAATCTGATTTTCAACATCACGGTATTACTAAGTAATATGGAGTATGGCGTAAAGGAGCTGGAGAAAAATAAATACGCCTATTTCAAAGCGATCGAGGAGGCCCGTTATGCGGATGAGGCGATTGCACGGCTGAACGAGTTTATTGCGGAGGCGGAAAATTGTATTGCGGAGAAAGCCGCCCAGTCCGGCAACGCGAACATGAAGAAGCTGCTGGACTATATCGACGAGCACTACGCGGAGCCTTTAAGCCTGACGGAGATGGCGAAGCATTTTCATTTTAACCCCTCGTATTTGTCCAGCTACTTCTCATCCCATCACAGTGAGGGGTTTATCGAATACTTGCACCGGGTCCGCACAGACAAAGCGGCGGAACTGCTGCGCAAAGGAGAGGCGACGATTTCGGAAATCAGCGGACTGGTCGGCTATTCGGACCACAGCTACTTCACCAAGGTATTCAAGAAGCTGACGGGCATGTCGCCGAGCAGGTACCGCAGACAATATATGAAATAAGAGAAGAGATGGTTATGAGACGACTATTGGACCGATTCAAATATAACGGGCTGTTTGTCAAAATGTTCATCGTCATGGTCGCCAGCATCATCGCCGTGTCGGTGACGACCACCTGGACGACGATTAATATGTCGGAGCGTGTCTTCATGGAGACGTTCAGCATTACCAATTCGAAGGTCATCGAGCAAATCAAGAGCAGCCTCGATTCTTTTAATTATTCGATCGTGACCGCTGCCAACAATATTTCCCAGAGCGGGTCGATCCGGGGTTTCCTGACGGAGACGGACGGGAGCAGCTCCGTATCCGTCTTCAAAGATTATTACAGCATGAGCCAGCAAATGAAGCGGATCAATACAGGAGTTGCCGCCTATGAGGTCGGCGTCACCGTGACGGGTGTTAACGGCAGAAGCTATGCGTCCGACCGCTCCTATTGGCCATTGACGGTCGATGAGCTGCGCGGGCATCCGATTACGGTCAAGACGCTCAAGGAGCCCCGCCGGCTGATCTATCAGTTCGACGACGCCGGGAGCTCCGGAAAACCGGAGGGGGAGCCCGCGATCATCGCCTCCAAGGCGCTGATAAACCGGACTTCTGAATACGTCTACGGTACCGTGTATTTCTCGATGCTGGAGCGGGACTTCCGGCGGTTCTACGAGAGCTTCACCAGCCTCGGCAACGACGTGGCGGTGCTCGACAGCGACGGAACGATCGTGTCGGCCAACCGGGAGGATTGGATCGGCATGCCTGCAGCCGAGCTTCTTCAGTATGCCAAGGAAATCGAGGAGCAATCGCTGCCGTACAAAAACGTCGATATTATGGACAAAAACCAGATCGTCCTGTCGGAATATTTGGCTTCCTTCGATTTATACCTCGTGAACCTGATTGACAAGGAAACCGCCATCGGGCAGCTGCGTGATACGAAGACGACCGTACTGATCGTCATGGCGATCGTTGCGGCTGCGGTTATTATCGTGTTCATCATATCCCGGCGCCTGACCAAATCTTTGACAAGACTGGTCAAGCAAATTTCTACAATATCCAAATATGAATTCGATCATTATGTTACGGTCGGGGGCAGCTACGAGACCCGTCAGCTCGGCCAGGCTTTCAACGATATGCTGGACGAGCTCCAGGAGTATGTGAAGGAGCTGGTCCATACCCAGAAGCAGCAGCGCAACGCGGAGCTGGAGGCGCTTCAGCAGCAGATTAATCCGCATTTCCTGTACAATACACTCGCTTCGGTGAAATTCATGGTCCAGCAGGGAAGCAAGGACAAAGCCGCGGAAACGATCAATGCGCTGATCTCTCTTCTGCAGAACGCAATCGGCAACGTCAGCGAGACGATTCCCCTGAGCCAGGAGCTGGTGAATATGAAAAACTACGTTTTCATCAATCACGTAAGGTACGGCGAGCGGATAAAAGTGAATTATTTTATCGCCCCGGATTGTATGGGGTATCACGTGCCGAAGCTGATCATCCAGCCTTTTATCGAAAATGCCTTTTTCCATGCGTTTAACCGCAAAGCCGACGGGCATATTTACATCATGGCCGCGCAGGAGGCGGATGCGCTCAACATTGAAGTCGTCGACAACGGCGACGGCATGAATGTAGAGGCGGAGGCGCCTGCCGGCAGCCATCTGCCAAGGCCGAAGAGCAAGCGCCAGCTGTTCACGGGAATCGGCGTCAAAAACGTTCACGACCGGATCAAGCTGCTGTACGGGGAGCACTACGGCGTCACGATCAGCAGCGAGTTTGGAGAAGGAACGAAGGTGAAAATCCGAATTCCTCTGCTAAGAGGGTAAAAATCGTACCAAAATCCAAAAATCGTCCAAGTATGCGCCGCAAGCATCAGAAAATCGATAATAATTTGACAAGTCAAGGCAAAGATAATTCTAACGTCCTGAATCTTCAGAATGCTAAGATTAATGCAGGAAGCGGGGAAACGCTTACAGGACAGATAAATAAATGGAGGTCTTGACATGAAAAAAATTATTGTCTTGCTGCTTGCAAGCATCCTGATTTTGTCGGCTTGCGGAACCAAAACAGACAACGGCAACGCGGGCGCCGGTGAAGGGGCAGCGGAAACGAGCAAAATTACGATTTGGGCTTGGGATCCGAATTTCAACATTAAAGCAATGAATCTTGCGAAGGACGCTTATGCGGCGAAAAATCCGGACCTGACGGTTGAAATTATCGAGAACGCCCAGAACGATATCGTTCAAAAGCTGAACACGGGCCTCAGCTCGGGAACGACAAAAGGTCTTCCAAACATCGTGCTGATCGAGGACTACCGTGCGCAAAGCTTCCTGCAGGCTTATCCGGACGCTTTCTATCCGCTGACGGACGTCATCAAGGCTTCCGAATTCGCCGATTACAAAATCGGACCTACCAGCGTAGACGGCAAAAACTACGGCCTTCCATTCGACTCGGGCGTAACCGGTCTGTATGTAAGAACGGATTACCTGGAGCAAGCGGGTTACAGCATTGAAGATATGCAGGACATTACTTGGGACCAATACATTGAGATCGGCAAAGCGGTAAAAGAAAAAACGGGCAAGGACTGGATTTCCCTTGATCCGAACGATATGGGCATTCTCCGCGTCATGGCTCAATCGGCAGGCTCGTGGTATTTGAAGCCTGACGGCAAATCGGCCGACCTGGAAGGAAATGTTGCTCTGAAGGAAGCTTTTGAAACATACAAAAAAATGATGGACGCCAACATCGTCAGAATCCATGCCGACTGGAGCCAATATGTAGCGAATTACAACAGCGGTGATGTTGCATCGGTTCCTACAGGAAACTGGTTCACTCCTTCCATTACGGCTGCGGCCGACCAATCGGGCAAATGGGCGGTTGCTCCGCTGCCAAAGCTGACCAATAACGAGAAATCCGTACACGCTTCGAACCTTGGCGGAAGCTCCTGGTATGTGCTGAACGTGCCGGGCAAAGAAAAAGCGGCTGAATTCCTTGGCGCTACGTTTGGCTCCGACGTTGATCTGTACCAGAAGCTGGTTACCGAAGTCGGCGCGATCGGAACGTATAAGCCTGCTGCGGCAGGAGAAGCCTACAAAGCTGCGAACGAATTTTTCGGCGGACAAAAAATTGTAGAAGACTTTGCGAAATGGACGGCTGAAATTCCTAACGTGAACTATGGCATGCACACTTACGCTATCGAGGATATTATCGTTGTTGAAATGCAAAATTTCTTGAACGGCAAATCCATCGACCAAGTGCTGGCCGATGCTCAGAAGCAAGCTGATGCGCAAATTAAATAAGCTTAAATAGACAGAGACGGACCTTGGACGGGCCGCCTGCCTGCATCGCAATCCGGCGACAGGCGGCTTGTCCCAAGGTTTATTTTTGAAAATATAAGAATGTATAAGATTGATATACATGACTTACATTTCATCGCGAAACGAGCTATTACCGCCAAAGGACGGCCATAGCCGTTTACGCTTGAGTAGGAATGGAAGGAGCTGACAGAGATGAACATGAAAGCAAGAACGAACGCGATAAGCTGGTCTTTTATTGCCATCGCAGTCATTATGAT
This sequence comes from Paenibacillus vietnamensis, assembly GCF_020169515.1. Taxonomy (GTDB): domain Bacteria; phylum Bacillota; class Bacilli; order Paenibacillales; family Paenibacillaceae; genus Pristimantibacillus; species Pristimantibacillus vietnamensis. Next base: position 47,284 of record NZ_JAHMHW010000023.1, read on the forward strand.
TTGCGCCTTCTATTTCTATCCGATGATTCAGGCGCTTATTATGTCATTCCAATCGGGTACGGGGACGAACCTCTCCTTTGTCGGTATCGACAATTATACCCGCTTGTTTACGGACACCACGTTTAAAACGACTTTGTCGAATACCTTTCTTTACTTGGTCATACAAGTTCCTCTGATGATCGTGCTTGCCTTATTTATTTCGGTACTGCTGAACGATAAAAATTTAAAGCTGAAAGGCTTTTTCCGTACGGCGATTTTCCTTCCCGCCGTTACGTCGCTTGTCGCTTACTCGGTTATCTTCAAATACCTGTTCGGCACGGACGGGCTGATTAACACGATGCTCATGAAGCTTTCCCTTATTGCGGCTCCGATCCAATGGATCACGGATCCGTTCTGGGCTAAAATTACGATCATTATCGCCATTACCTGGCGTTGGACCGGATATAACATGATTTTCTATTTGTCTGCATTGCAGAACATCGATGACTCGATTTACGAAGCGGCCCGCATCGACGGCGCCAATTCCTTTACTCAATTTTTCAAAATTACGGTGCCTTTGCTGAAGCCGATCATTTTGTTCACGTCCATCACATCGACGATCGGCACCCTGCAGCTGTTCGACGAGGTCATGAACATTACGAAAGGCGGCCCGGGCAACTCGACGATGACTTTGTCCCAATATATTTATAACTTGTCGTTTAAATATACGCCGGACTTCGGTTATGCTGCGACCGTGTCGTACGCCATCGTGATCCTGATCGTCATCTTCTCGATCCTACAGTTCAAATTGGCAGGTGATAAAAATGGCTAGCCTCAAACGGGTGTTCATTTATGTGTTTCTTAGTGCGGCGGCAGTCATCTCGATATTTCCGTTTCTGTGGATGATCGTCAGCTCGACGAACCGCTCGGTAGACGTTACGCAGGGCAAGCTGCTTCCCGGCCCTTATCTCGGGGAAAATTTGAGCAAGGTGCTCGATACGGTCGATCTGATTCCGGCTTTGCTGAATTCCGCGAAAATATCGATCACGACAACGCTGCTCGCGATGCTGATCGCGTCGCTCGCCGGCTACGGCTTTGAAATTTTCAGAAGCAGGGTCAAGGATAGAATCTTCAGCATTCTGCTGCTGTCGATGATGATACCTTTTGCTGCGCTGATGGTGCCGCTCTACCGGATGTTCGGCAGCATCTCGCAGACGATGCCTTTTATCGGTATCGACACGATTTCATCGGTTATTTTGCCGACGGTGACGACGGCGTTCTTGATTTTCTTCTTCCGCCAAAGCACGAAGATGTTTCCGAAGGATATGCTCGAGGCGGGCCGGATGGACGGGCTGAGCGAGCTTGGCGTCTTCTTCCGGATCTACGTGCCGACGATGAAAACGACCTATGCGGCTGCGGCGATCATTACGTTCATGTCCAGCTGGAACAACTATCTGTGGCCGCTCGTCGTGCTGCAGTCGCCGGAGAAGCGGACGATTCCGCTCCTGATTTCGAATCTTGGCTCCAGCTACTCGCCCGATTACGGCGTCATTATGACGGTGATCCTGATCGCGACTTTGCCGACGGCGATCGTTTTCTTCCTGATGCAGAAGCATTTCGTAGCGGGAATGACGGGATCGGTGAAGTAGCTTACAGAGTTTGTGAGAATAACTGGATTTGTTGTATCTAATTCCGGCATAGATGTGATTTGTAGCAAAATAAATGGAATTTTTACGTCTAATCTACGGAAAACGGGCTTTGTCCGAAAAAAGTGTCGAAATAGATACATCAAATCCCGTTAATGAATTAAAGGATATCCCCTCTGACAAAATACATGGAGTAAATCCAGGTACTTCAAGACTGCGCCTGCGAGACAGGAACTTCAGCGGGTGATATAAGCCGCCACATTTTCTTTGACGGTGGACTACTAGATGTTGGGAGAGAAAGCAATGAAAGCGACAAAGCCCAGCCTGGACTGGCTTAGCGACGTCGGCGTATTCGAGGTGAACCGGCTGAAGGCCCATTCCGACCATGCCTATTACGGCACGTTGGAGGAGGCGGAGCGCCGGGCCCCGATGGCTATGCGTCATACGCTGAACGGTGCATGGAAATTTAATTACGCGGTCAACCCGGCCAGCCGTCTGGCTGATTTTTACAAAGAAGATTACAGCTGCGCAGGGTGGAACGACATTATGGTGCCCGGTCATATTCAGCTGCAGGGATACGGTCAGCCTCAATACGTCAATACGATGTATCCTTGGGACGGGCACGAGGAGCTGCGGCCGCCGGAAGTTTCGCAGGACCATAATCCGGTCGGGAGCTATGTGAAAAGCTTTTATGTGCCGGAGACGATGAAGAACGAACCGGTGTTCATCTCCTTTCAGGGAGTCGAGTCGGCCTTTTACGTATGGCTGAACGGCGAATTTGTCGGTTATGGGGAGGATAGCTTTACCCCGTCCGAATTTGAGCTGACGCCGTATTTGCGTGAAGGAGAGAACCGGCTGGCGGTCGAGGTGTTCCAGCGCAGCACGGGAAGCTGGCTGGAGGATCAGGATTTCTGGCGGTTTTCGGGCATTTTCCGCGAGGTTTATTTGTACACGGTGCCGTCTATCCATGTCTATGACCTGGATGTGCGTGCGGAATTGGACGATTCGTTTACGCAAGGGACGCTGCAAGCGGGTCTGACATTCCGCGAGGCTCCCGAGGCAGGCGCGAAGGCGGTCATGACGCTGTATGACACCGAAGGCAGCAAGGTGGCCGCTGCAACGGCGGATATTGGCGGAAGCGGGACGGTTAAGCTTCAGGCTGAAGTAGAAGGGCCGAAACTGTGGAGCGCCGAGAAGCCTTACTTGTACCGGCTGACGATCGAGCTGCTCGACGGCGCCGGACGTCTCGTGGAGGCGATTCCGCACCGGGCGGGCTTCAGGCGCTTTGAAATGAAAGATAAAATGATGCTTATCAACGGCGAGCGCATCGTCTTCAAGGGCGTTAACCGCCATGAATTCAACTGCCGCAAAGGCCGCGCCATTACGAAGGAAGATATGCTTTGGGATATTAAAACCTTGAAGCAAAACAATTTGAATGCCGTCCGCACGTCCCATTATCCGAACCAAAGCTACTGGTACGAGCTGTGCGACGAATACGGCGTCTATGTCATCGACGAAATGAATCTGGAAACGCACGGCTCATGGCAAAAGATGGGCGCAGTCGAGCCGTCCTGGAACATCCCGCGCAGCAAGCCGGAGTGGCAGTCGATCGTCATGGATCGTGCCGTGTCGATGTACGAGCGTGACAAAAACCATCCGTCCATCCTCATCTGGTCGCTCGGGAACGAATCTTATGTCGGCGATGTGCTTGTGAACGTAGCGCGATATTTCCGGAGCGTGGACAGCGGAAGACTGGTTCATTACGAAGGCGTCTTCTACGACCGCGACTATACCGAGGCGAGCGACATGGAAAGCCGCATGTACGCTAAGCCTGCGGATATCGAGCAGTATTTGGACAACAATCCGGACAAGCCTTATATTAGCTGCGAATATATGCATGCGATGGGCAACTCGCTTGGCGGCATGAGCAAATATACCGACCTGGAACGCAAATATCCGATGTATCAGGGCGGCTTTATTTGGGATTACATCGATCAGGCAATCGTGAAAAAGGACCGCTACGGCAAGGAGTTTCTCGCCTACGGCGGCGATTTTGGCGACCGGCCTACCGATTATGGCTTCTGCACGAACGGTATCGTTTACGCCGACCGCACGCTGTCGCCGAAGATGCAGGAAGTGAAGTTCCTTTACCAGAACATCAAGCTGCTCCCGGACCTTAGCGGCATTACGGTGCGCAACGAAAATTTGTTCGCGGATACGTCCGGCCTAGCTCTGGAATATGTCCTCTTCCGTGAAGGCATTGAAGTTGCACGCGGAACGGCAGACGTATCCGTCGCTCCGCAAAGCGAGGGAGTCGTACCGGTCGAGCTTGCGGAGGAGACGATTCAGGCACCGGGTGAATATGCGCTTCATGCCGCTTTTAAGTTGAAGGAGAGCACGCTTTGGGCGGAGTCAGGTCATGAAGTTGCGTTTGGTCAGCACGTGTTCCGGGTTGCGGCGACTCCTGGGGAAGCAAAAGCTGAGGACGGACGCAAGTTGAAGGTCGTGCACGGCGACGTCAACATCGGCGTGAAGGGACCGGATTTCAGCATCCTGTTCTCCAAGCAGGCGATGAGCCTCATATCGCTTAATTACGCAGGCAGAGAAATGATCGCGGCTCCTCCTGCACCGCTTTTCTGGCGGGCGACAACCGACAATGACCGGGGCTATCACCAAGGCTTCGATGCCGGCGCCTGGTTCGCGGCTAGCCTTACCCGCAAATGCAGCGGCATCGAAGTGACCGAGGCGGAAGACGGGAGCGGCGTGACCGTTGCGTACCGATATCGCTATTCGATCAGCGACAAGCTGGAATCGGGCATCGCCTATACGGTTCGCAAGGACGGCAGCGTGCATGTGAAGGCGGAGTATAACGGCGCCGAAGGGCTGCCGCGCATGCCGATCTTCGCCGTGTCCTTCAAGGTTCCGGCGGATTACGATCGGCTGGAGTGGTACGCGATGGGGCCGGAGGAGAACTATGCGGACCGCGCAAACGGCGCAAGGCTCGGTTTGTTCAGCGGGACAGCAGCCGGCAACGTATCCGGCTACGTTATGCCGCAGGAATCGGGCAATCGTACCGGCGTAAGACGCGTAAGCGTGCTGGACGGCGAAGGACGGGGCATTCGGGTTAGCGCTGCGGAGGAGCCGGTGGAATGCGGCATTTCCCCGTACACGGCGTTTGAGCTCGAGAACGCGCAGCATGTTTACGAGCTCCCTGAAGTGCACTACACCGTCATTACGGTAGCGGGGCGTCAGATGGGTGTCGGCGGTGACGACAGCTGGGGCGCTCCGGTCCATGAGGAGTATACGATCAGAGCCGATCAGGAGATGTCATTTGAGTTTGTCATCGAACGGGTGTAATAGTTGAGGGGCTGTCCCGAAGGGGGCGGCTCCCTTTTTTTTTTTTGCGATGGGGTAGTTCTTATTGCTTATCATCTCTGAGAGCAGATAAAAACCGAAGGCGGTAGTTTAGCGGGTTTTTTACACAAATCGCTGCTTAATTCGACATTATGACCCGGGAAATGACAAAATCATTGCATGACAATTCGGAAAATTTTGACTAATATGGGGGAGAAATGCGAGATTCATCAAGTGCCGTCAAATGAGCATCATTACTATTAGAGAGTCTGGATGGAGGAGTGATGGTAGGTGAGAACGAACAGATGGATGCGGATGGGAGCCGCAGCTTTGTCTTTGACTGTCAGCCTGTCCGTTGTGCCGCTTGCGGCGGCGGCCGGAACGGGTGAAACGGAAGGAAGCGGTATCGTACAGCTGCGCATAATGGAACGTCCGACTTGCACGTCAATATGGTCAATTACGATTATTTTGCGGACAAACCCACTGACGAGTATGGATTCGCTAAGACGGCCACTTTGATCAAAAAAGCGCGGGACGAAGCGGCCAACAGCCTGCTGTTCGATAACGGCGATCTGATCCAGGGCAATCCGCTCGGCGATTACGTCGCAACGGTCGATCCGCTGAAGCAGGGCGAAACCCATCCTGTCTATAAGGCGATGAATTTGCTCGGTTATGACGCGGGCAATCTCGGCAATCATGAATTTAATTACGGACTGCCGTTTCTCGAGACTGCGCTGGAGGGCTCCGATTTTCCTTATGTGAATGCAAATATCTACAAAGCAGACGGCGACGCGGACGAGACGAACGACGAGAACTTGTTCACCCCGTATCTTATCCTGGACAAGGAAATGACAGACGAATCGGGCGCCAAGCATTCTCTTAAGGTGGGCGTGATCGGCTTCGTGCCGCCGCAGATCATGCAGTGGGACAAGGCTCATCTGGAAGGGAAGGTCACGGTGAAGGACATGGTGGAGACGGCCCGCAAATTCATTCCTGAAATGAAGGAGCAGGGAGCGGACTTGATCGTTGCGATCCCGCATTCGGGCTTTGAGGATATTCCGCAAACTCCGCTTATGGAAAACTCCGTCCTCTACTTGAGCAAAGTAGAAGGAATCGACGCGATTATGTTCGGACATGCCCATAAAACGTTTCCGGATCCTTCCTTCGAGGGGAAAACGGGAGTCGATCTGGAGAAAGGTACGATTAACGGGGTTCCATCCGTTGAGCCCGGCTTTTGGGGCAATCAGCTCGGAATTATCGACTTGACGCTTCAGAAGCAGGACGGAGAATGGAAGGTTACCGACTCGGCGGCTACGGTCAAGCCGATCTATGACACAGTGAACAAGGTGCCGCTGGCGGAGGCCGATCAATCGGTCATCGATGCGGTGAAGGAGGATCATGAGCGTACGCTTGAGTACGTTCGGGGGCCGGTCGGCCTGACGACGGCTCCGATTAACAGCTGGTTCGCCCTGATCCAGGACGATTCTTCGATTCAAATCGTGACTAACGCGCAAAAATGGTACGTCGAGAAAAATCTGAAGGGAACCGAATACGAGGGGGTTCCCGTGCTGTCGGCGGGAGCGCCGTTCAAGGCGGGAGGCCGGCAGGGAGCGGGTTATTACACGAATATCAAGGCCGGCGATATCGCGATCAAAAACGTTGCCGATTTGTATTTATACTCCAACACCGTCAATGCGGTGCTTGTTACGGGCGCTGAGCTGGCGGAGTGGCTCGAATGGTCGGCGGGCCAGTTCAATCGAATCGATCCGGCGGGCCAATCGAAGCAGGAGCTGGTCAACTATGATTTTCCTACGTACAATTTTGACGTCATTGACGGCGTAACGTATCAGATCGACGTGACGCAGCCTCCGAAATACAAGCCGGACGGGACGCTCATGAATCAAAACGCCAAGCGGATCGTCAATCTGAGGTTCGGCGGCAAGCCGGTTAAGGCCGACCAGAAATTCGTCGTCGCTACCAACAACTACCGGGCATCCTCCAGCAAATTCGCCAATCCCGACGGCAAACGGATTGTACTGGCTGCTCCCGACGAGAACCGGCAGGTTGTGATCGATTATATCCGGTCTTTCCGGACGATCGACCCGGCCGCCGACGGAAATTGGTCTCTGGCGGCTGTTAACAGCACCGTGAATATAGCGTTTAAGACGTCGCCTGACGCCGTCTCGGCCGATGATGAGAATGACTTGGTTTCTTTTACGGGCAAAACGGCGGACGGTTATGCAGAGTTCAGGCTGGATCTGAGCCCGGAGGCGGACACTCCGCAGCAGCCTGAGAAGCCTGCATCTGCTTCGCCGCAGGCGCCGAAGGATACCGTATACACGGTCAAAGCCGGCGATACGCTGTACGGCATCGCACGGAAGCACGGTACGACCTGGCAGAAGCTCGCGAGCTACAACAAGCTGAGCAATCCGCATCGGATTTACCCGGGGCAAAAGATTAAAATCCCCGCTAAGTAGGCCTATATAAAAAGGCGTTATCCGGGCAGCCGCTGCGGATAGCGCCTTTTTGGTTAAGAATCCCACCATTTCAGTTATAATGGATACTAATGATAGGAAAAGCTTTGCGTCCCGCGGGCCGCAGGCAAAGGAGAACGACATGACCAGAATTCATTCCTTCCCGCCGGTGATCGACGAAAGATCGCGCGTGCTCATTCTGGGGACTGCGCCGAGCGTCAAATCTTTGGAGCAGGGGCAATTTTACGGGAATCCCCAAAATTATATGTGGCGGATCGTCTACCGTCTGTTCGCCTCCTCCGATCCGGACCCGTCCTATAAGGCCAGGCTCGCGTTTTTGAAGGAGAACCGGCTGGCGTTATGGGATGTTATTGAATCCTGCGAGCGGGAAGGCAGCCTTGATGTGAACATCCGGGACGTGATCCCGCAAAATCTCCCGAAGCTGATTGCCGATTATCCCGGGCTCCGCTGCTTTGCCTTTAATGGAAGCAAGTCGTTCGACACGTTCCGGAAGTTTTACGGGGACTACGAAAGCTTTCGCCATTTGGCGCTGCTGAAGCTGCCCTCTTCCAGTCCCATTCCGACGAAGCATATGCGAACGCTTGAGGACCGTGTGGAGGCTTGGAGCGCCATTGTGCCTTATACGGAGAATTAACGGCATTCCGGCGTTGAAATTAAAAGGCTTCCTGTATATAGTAGTTAAATGAGATTAGACTGATTGACAGGAGAACCGCAATGGGTGAAAGCAACAAAGTGAGAATTACGCTGGAGAGCGTCCAGGACGGAAGCTCTTACTCGCATACCTATGAAGGCGAATGGTTCCGCAAGGCGAAATCGGTGTTTATCCGGTACAACGAGCCTGCGGACGCGGAACATCCGAAATCGGGCGACGTTCGCACGCTGCTGAGGTACAGGCCCGGAGAGCTGTCGATCGTGCGGCGCGGCGTCATTGAATCGGAGCAGCTTTTCACGCCGGGGTTACGGCGGACAGGCTTTTACCGCACGCCGATGACGGAATTTACGTTGGAAACGGACACGATACGGCTTGAGCTGCACGCAGATTTTGCGGACGATGGCCTGTCGTCTCAGCTGCCTTTTACATTAGAGTGGGAATACGAGATGCATGTAAGCGATCAAATGTCGGGCCGCTTCCATATACGGCTCCATCTACAGGAGGAACAATTGTCATGAACGCAAATGTATTAGAGAAGATGTACGAACAGGTCAAGGCGGCCATCGCCGATGCGGCCGATGCGGCGGGCCTCGCGGCGCGCGAGGAGCTTCCGGCTTTCGTGCTTGAAGTGCCGAAGGACAAGTCGCACGGCGACTTGGCGACGAATGCCGCCATGCAGCTGACGAAGCTGGCGAAGCGGAATCCGCGCCAGATCGCAGAGGCGATCGTCGCTCATCTGGATACGAAGCAGGCTTCCATCCAGTCGGCCGAAATCGCCGGACCCGGATTTATTAACTTCCGGATGGATAAAAGCTTCTTATACCCTGTCATTGGCGAAGCGCTGAAGCTTGGCAGCGACTACGGCCGCACGGCTGAAGGCGGCGGCAAGCGGGTGCAGGTGGAATTCGTGAGCGCGAACCCGACGGGCAGCCTTCACCTGGGACACGCGCGCGGCGCCGCCGTCGGCGACGCGCTGTGCAATGTGCTGGATTTTGCAGGCTATAACGTTACGCGCGAATATTATATCAACGATGCCGGCAAGCAGGTCGAGAACCTTGCCGTATCGATCGAAGCCCGGTACCGCCAGCAGCTCGGCCAGAATGCGGAAATGCCGGAGGATGGCTACTACGGTGAGGATATCGTCGGATTCGCCAAGCTTCTGGTCGAGCAGGAAGGCGATAAGCTGCTGGAGCTTCCCGATAAGGAACGGTTCGCGTTTTTCCGCCAGTACGGCCTGGAGCGCGAGCTGGACAAGATCAAGCGCGACCTTGCCCGGTTCCGCGTCGGCTTTGACGTCTGGTACAGTGAAACGTCTCTCTACGAAAGCGGCCAGGTAGAGGAAGGGCTTGCGGCGCTGAAGCAGTCGGGTCACGTTTATGAGGAAGAAGGAGCTACCTGGCTTTCGACGATGCCGTTCGGCGACGACAAAAACCGCGTGCTTGTGAAAAACGACGGCTCGTACACCTATTTGACGCCGGATATCGCCTATCACCGCGACAAGTACAACCGCGGCTTCGATCAAATGATCAATATTTGGGGCGCCGACCACCACGGCTACATTCCCCGGGTAAAGGCGGCCATGGAGGCGCTGGGCAACGATCCGAAGAAGCTGACGGTATTGATCGCACAGATGGTCAGCCTGTTCCAGAACGGCGAAAAGATGAAGATGTCCAAGCGGACCGGCAAAGCGGTCACGATGGAGGATTTGATGGACGAGGTTGGCGTGGACGCCATCCGTTATTTCTTCTCGATGCGCAGCATGGACTCGCATCTGGACTTTGATATGGACCTTGCGATTTCTACTTCGAACGAGAATCCGGTTTTCTATGTACAGTACGCGCATGCCCGGATTTGCAGCGTTTTCAGACAGGCGGAGGAGCAGGGGCTGACGCTGAAATCCTCGGATGAGCTCGATCTGAGCAAGCTGACAAGCGAGCACGAATTCGATCTGCTTCGCAAGATCGGCGAGCTTCCGCAGGAGGTTTCCGAGGCTGCTTCCGGCTACGCGCCGCACCGCCTCATCCGCTACGTCTACGAGCTCGCGGCTCAATTCCACAGCTACTACCGGGCCGAGCGTGTCATAACGGAGGATACGGAGCAGTCGCAGGCCCGTCTGGCCCTGCTGGCGGCCGTACGCCTCACGATTGCCAACGTGCTTCGGCTCGTAGGAGTATCGGCGCCTGAGCGGATGTAGCCGCCAAGCTCGGAGCGAGCACAAAAACAAGCCGCGGATTTATGTTTTATCCACGGCTTGCATCATACGCATAACGTCAAGCTCGCCGATTGTCCGGCGGGCTTTGCTGCCTCTCAGGGGCTGTACGGAACGTTTGATAATCGATTTGATTTCGCTTGGCGTTAAATCCGGCTTATGCGCCAGCAGAAGCGCAATGGCGCCGCTGACATGCGAGGTGGCCATCGACGTGCCGCTCATCTCGTTGTATTTGCCCCTTAGCCAGGCGGAGACGATTTTGTCGCCGGGCGCATAGACGTCGATGTAGGTGCCGCGGTTGCTGAAAGGTGCGACGCGGCGCAGCTTGTTCGTTGCGCCTACGGCAATCGTCTGCGGGTAACGGGCCGGATAATCGACCGTGCGCCGTTTTCCGTCGTTGCCCGAGGAGGCTACGATGATGACGCCGGCATTGTGCGCGTTTATGACGGCGCCCAGCAGCGCCTTGCTTCTTGTTTTCATGCCAAAGCTCATATTAATGACGTTGATCCGGTTCCGTATACACCACTCAATGCCTAAAATGATATCCGATACGAAGGCGCTCCCATTGTGATCGAAGGCTTTGACCGGTGAGATCAAAGCGCGGGGGGCGACGCCGATCATGCCTTGCAGCTGGTTGGCCGCCGCAATCGTTCCTGCGATGTGCGTCCCGTGGCCGTTGTCGTCATGAGGCAGCATGCTTCGGTTCAGAAGGTTGATGCCCCGCGACAGCGACTGCTGCAGATCGGGATGGCTGAAATCAACGCCCGTATCGATAACGCCCACCTTTACGCGGTGGCCTGTCGTCGTGCTCCACGCGTAGGGGGCTTTAATTTGGCTGACTCCCCATGGGATGCCTTTTTCGAGTGCGGCAGACGATTTTTGAGTCGGAGCGTGCACGCTTATTTTGCTGTCATTTTCGATCCAGACGCGGCCCGAGAACTGCTCGAGCGTTTCACCGGCCGGCAGCCGGCAAGCGATTCCGCGAATAATGGGCATCTTTCTAATGCTTTGCCCCGGCGAAGACGACGAAGAGACTTCCGGCAAATGCTCCAGGAAGTAACGGTAGTCGTTCACATGCTGAAAGCGGATAATCCGCTTTTCGGTCGCTGTGTCCGTGCAAGCCATCGTATCCTGTAACCTTCGGATAAAAGCGGTGGTATCCAAATTTGGCTTCCCCTCCCGACGGACCATGCTGAAGTATTGTATGTGGGGACGCGTCAGGCTGCATGAGCAACTTGCCTTTTTTCTGATAATTAGGCGACAAACCGTGTCAAAATCCGATAAGACACATAGGATGAATGAAGAGTTCTCCGAGGCTCTTACGTCCAAGGTGCGTTAGCTCGTGTCGCGGTCGGTTGGATACAGTCAAGGCGGAGGGAGTATCCCTTCGCTTTTTGCCGAGTTGTCCAAGCCCTCTCCTTGGGCGCAGCTGCTTGCTTTTTTGAGGAAAATAGGTTTTACTATACTGTGACTAGCGTATACACCATGCAATTTGAAGGAATAAATGAGTACATAATTAGATTGGCAAGAGAGGATGTGTCCATATGAGCGGCAGCAATTTATCATTAAAGCTGGATCCTGAACGCGTAAAGGAAATGCCTATGGTCGATTTGGCGTTTGAGGTGCTGAAAGCGGCTAATACGCCTTACTATTATCGTGATCTCATGATGGAGATTGCTAAAATACGCGGTTTATCCGCAGACGGAATCAACCAGTTCATCGCACAAGTGTACACGGAGATCAACATTGACGGACGCTTCGCCTGCGTCGGCAGCAATATGTGGGGACTGAAGCGGTGGTATCCTGTAGAGCGCTCCGAGGATCCGGTCGGCAACGCGAAACGTACGCGAATCATTAACGATGACGACGATCTGGAAGACGAAGACATGTTCGCGGACGAAGAAGACGATTCGTATGCGGAGTCGGAAGAGGATTACGACGTATTCGACGAAGACCGCGAAGACTTCGAGGAAGCGGAAGAAGAATCCGAGGTTGACGAGGAAGTCGAAATCGACGAAGAGGATTTGGACGGAGAAGAAGTCGACGGGGAGCTTGACGAAGAGGAAGACGAAGATCTCGAGGACGATGAAGAATTTGAAGACGACGAGGACGACGAGAAGTAATCTACCTGAGCTTAGCAACTCCCGGATGGACAAATTTTTCATCACAAAAAATGGCTGTTCCGCCCAAAGGATAGCACAGGCCGTTTTAGCTTGAAATATAAGTATAAGTTTGGGAATAAAACGGACTTCTATTTCTACGCGAAACGAGCTTTTGCCGCCAAAGGACGGCTACAGCCGTTTACGCTTGACAGGTGCATTAAGGCGGAGTAAACTATCTCATGGGCTTAAGATTCGGTTAACAAATATCGCATTAATATAAAAAGTGCCCCGTGGCCACGGGTGTCACTTTTTTTGTTTGTGGGGGATGGATCTGCAGGAAACATTCCCACAAACTGGATGGATGGGCGTGGAGTATCCGCATCCATGTTTATCGAGGAAATGGGCAAACCTAAACACTAACCATAGGAGCTTGGAGGGTATCATCACAGTGACCAAATATATATTTGTAACAGGCGGTGTCGTGTCGTCTCTTGGCAAAGGGATTACGGCGGCCTCTCTCGGACGATTGCTCAAGAACAGAGGCTTGAAGGTAACGATTCAGAAGTTCGACCCTTACATTAACGTGGACCCTGGAACGATGAGTCCTTATCAGCACGGCGAAGTATTCGTAACGGACGACGGGGCGGAAACGGATCTGGATTTAGGTCACTATGAGCGTTTTATCGATATTAACCTGTCGAAGAACAACAATGTGACATCGGGCAAAATTTACTCCAGCGTCATTAACAAAGAGCGCCGCGGCGATTATTTGGGCGGTACCGTTCAAGTTATCCCGCATATTACGAATGAAATTAAGGAACGTGTATTCCGTGCGGGCAAGGAAGCGGGCTCGGACGTCGTAATCACCGAGATCGGCGGTACGGTCGGCGACATCGAGAGCTTGCCGTTCCTGGAAGCGATCCGTCAAATTAAGAGCGACATCGGCCGCGATAACGTCATGTACATCCACGTTACGCTGATTCCTTATATCAAAGCCGCAGGCGAGGTAAAAACGAAGCCGACCCAGCACAGCGTTAAGGAACTGCGCAGCATCGGGATCCAGCCGAACGTGATCGTATGCCGTACCGAATATCCTTTGGCTGAAGACATGAAGCGTAAGATCGGCTTGTTCTGCGATATCGATGCCAACGCGGTTGTCGAATGCCGCGATGCATCGACCTTGTACGAGGTGCCGCTCATGCTTCGCGAGGAAGGCCTTGACGAGCTAGTCGTCAACCACCTTAAGCTTACGGCGGGACAGCCGGACATGCGCGAGTGGGAAGGCTTGGTCGAACGCGTGAAGTCACTGCACAAAACGACCGAGATTGCCATTGTCGGCAAATATGTCGCTCTTCACGACGCATATCTCAGCATCGTGGAATCGCTTGGACATGCCGGCATCGCATTCGAATCGGAAGTGAATATCCGCTGGGTGAACGCGGAAGAGCTGACGGAGCAGAACATTGCGGAGCAGCTTGACGGCGTTCACGGCATTCTGGTGCCGGGAGGCTTTGGCGACCGCGGCATCGAAGGCAAAATTACGGCAATCAAGTATGCCCGCGAGAACAAAATCCCGTTCTTCGGCATTTGCCTCGGCATGCAGGTAGCCGTGATCGAATTTGCGCGCAACGCTGCAGGTTTGAATCAGGCGAACAGCTCGGAGATCAATCCTGCGACGCCGTATCCGGTCATCGACTTGCTGCCGGACCAGAAGGATGTCGAGGATATGGGCGGCACGATGCGCCTTGGCCTTTACCCATGCAAGCTGGTGCCTGAGACGCTTGCGGCCAGAGAGTATGACGACGAGCTCGTATACGAGCGTCACCGCCACCGTTACGAATTTAACAATGAATACCGTGAGGCGATTGAATCGGCCGGTCTTCGCATTTCAGGGACATCGCCGGACGGCCGTCTCGTGGAAATGGTGGAAATTGCCGATCACCCTTGGTTCCTGGCCGTTCAATTCCATCCGGAATTTACCTCCAGACCGAACCGTCCGCAGCCGTTGTTCCGCGGATTTGTACAAGCTGCGCTTACTTATTCCGGCCAGTAAACGACCATTTTTTGACGATTGTACATTCTTTAACAGCATCCGATAAGTTTTTCTCGAGGCGAGAAGGATTATATACCCCGCTGGGCGAATATATTAACGATTATGGAAGAGTTGGCCAAAATTGTTGGTGAAGCTCAGTCACGGGAGGTATATCAGTTGGAGAAGAAGAAAGTGTTGATTGTCGATGATCAGAATGGGATCCGGGTGCTGTTGATGGAAGTGTTCAGCAGTGAAGGCTACAACACGTTTCAAGCGTCTAATGGCAAGCTTGCTTTGGAGATCGTGAAGAACGACGCGCCCGACCTGGTATTGCTGGACATGAAGATTCCCGGCATGGACGGTCTGGAAATTTTGAAGCATGTGAAAGCGATCGACCGCAACATCAAAGTCATCATGATGACCGCATACGGTGAGCTCGATATGATTAAGGAAGCGACGGATCTTGGCGCATTGATGCATTTTACGAAGCCTTTCGACATCGACGAGATGCGGATCGCGGTAAATATGCAGCTGCGCGGAGGCAGCTCGCCGAGCAGGTTCGCCATCGGTTCATAATCAGTACGTTAACGGCATCGTCTCTTTACCGGAGACGGTGTCGTTTTTTTTTTGCAGCCCGGCGATATAAAACAAGCTTTACCTTTTCGAGCCGCGATATGGTATAATGACTCAGAATGACAAGTCGGAACGGGCTTGAATAAGAAAGATAAAACATTTTTTAGGAGGAAAGACAACTATGCCGTTAGTGTCGATGAATGAATTTTTTCCAAAAGCAAAAGCCAACAAATTTGCGGTAGGTCAGTTCAACATGAACAACCTGGAGTTCGCCCAAGCGACTGTTGAAGCCGCTATGGAAGAAAACTCGCCGTTTATTTACGGTGTAAGCGAAGGCGCATTGAAATATATGGGCATTGAATTTACAGTAGCAATGGCTGAAGCCGCTGCTAAGAAATCCGGTCTTCCTATCGCGCTTCACCTTGACCATGGCAGCTCGTTCGAAGTCGCTATGAAGTGTATCCGCGCAGGCTTCTCTTCCGTAATGTTCGATGGTTCCCACTACGGGCTCGAAGAAAACATCGCTCTTACGAAAGAAGTCGTTAAAGCCGCTCGCGCTATGGGCGTATCCGTTGAAGGCGAGCTGGGAACAATCGGCGGCGTTGAGGACGACCTGAGCGTTGACGAAGAGCACGCAACTTTGGCTAAGCCTGAGGAAGCTATCCGTTTCTATGAAGAGACTGGCGTAGACTGCCTGGCTATCGCTGTAGGTACAGCTCACGGCATGTACAAAGGCGAACCGAAGATCCACTACGATATTATCCAAAAAGTAGCCGACGCCATTCCGGTACCGGTTGTATTGCACGGCGGTTCCGGCGTTCCGGACGAAGCGATCCGTTTGTCGATCCAAGCCGGCGTAGGCAAAATCAACGTGAACACTGAGAACCAAGTGGCTTGCACAAACGCAATCCGCGAAGTGCTTAGCGCCAACGGAGAAGTATATGATCCGCGCAAATACTTGACTCCTGCACGCAATGCAATGGTAGCCGTAATCAGAGAAAAAATCCGCTTGTTCGGAAGCAGCAACCAAGCGTAACAAACAGGAACAAGGGACGAGGAACCGCCTGCTACCGGCATCTGACGGCGTAAGCCGGCCTTAAGGCCGGTAACGGCGGTTCTTTCCTTTGTTCTCTTCCAACTAACGGGAGGAACAATAATTAGATGGAGAAATTGATGATACGCGGAGGACGACCGCTGCGCGGAACCGTTCAAATCAGCGGAGCTAAGAACAGTGCAGTTGCGCTGTTGCCGGCAGCTATTTTAGCAGAGTCGGAAGTTATTTTGGACAATTTACCGAAGATCAGCGATGTGGCAGTTTACAGTGAAATCTTGCAAGAGCTTGGCGCAACCGTCATACGTGACGGAGACATGATGCGCATTGATCCATCCAGGCTCGTTTCCAAGCCGATGCCTAACGGCAAGGTCAAATTATTGCGCGCGTCTTATTACTTGATGGGCGCGATGCTCGGAAGATTCGGGGAAGCGACGATAGGTCTGCCTGGCGGCTGCAACTTCGAGCCGCGGCCAATCGATCAGCATATTAAAGGTTTTGAAGCATTAGGCGCAACGGTAACCAATGAACATGGTTCCATACGAATTTCCGCCGATAAGCTGCGCGGGGCGAAAATTTATCTCGACGTTGCCAGCGTCGGGGCGACGATTAACATTATGCTGGCGGCCTCACGGGCCCAAGGGCTTACAATTATTGAAAACGCGGCAAAAGAGCCTGAAATTATAGATGTAGCTACTCTCCTAAATGCCATGGGCGCAAAAATCAAAGGTGCCGGTACCGAGACGATCAGAATTACTGGGGTCGAACGGATGCACGGCTGCCGCCATTCCATTATTCCCGATCGAATCCAAGCCGGTACGTATATGATCGCTGCAGCAGCAACCCGCGGCGATGTCCTGATAGACAACGTGATTCCAAAGCATATGGAAGCAATGACTGCGAAGCTCGAAGAAATGGGCGTAGAAGTCATTGAAATGGACGAGTCCATCCGGATTATCGGCAAACCCCATTATCACCCTATTGACGTGAAGGCACTGGTCTATCCAGGCTTCGCAACGGATTTGCAGTCTCCGATGACGACCCTTCTTACGCAAGCGAAAGGCGTCAGCATTTTGACGGACTATGTGTACGGAACCCGTTTCAAGCACGTGCCGGAGCTGACGAGGATGGGAGCCGATATCCGTGTAGAAGGACGCTCGGCCATTATTGAAGGCGGCAAATTAAACGCAGCCAAGGTACGCGCTGCCGATCTTCGCGCGGGAGCCGCTTTAGTCGTGGCGGCTTTGACGGTTGAAGACGGCATAACCGAAATTACGGGCGTGGAGTATATTGACCGCGGTTATGATAATCTTGTAGACAATTTACGCAGACTGGGCGCCGATGTATGGCGTGAGACGGATCCTTCGGTATAACCCGCATGTCGAGTGGGGCGCTGTGGAATAGACAGCGTCCGATTCGGCAATGCTGTTTAATCAAGCATAAATCTATTAAATCCTAAAGCGTATAATGAAAACTGAATAAAGTGGTGAGGACATGACAGACCTTCAGATCGCGGATCTCGAAGAGATGAAGCTGACCGAGTTGTATAAGCTGGCCAAGCAATATCAGATCGCTTATTACGGTACGCTTAAGAAGAAAGAGCTTATTTTTGCAATACTCCGTGCGCAAGCGGAGAAGAGCGGCCTGATGTTTATGGAAGGCGTGCTGGACATTTTATCGGAAGGCTTCGGATTTTTGCGGCCAATCAATTATTTGCCGAGTAAAGAGGATATTTACATATCCGCTTCGCAAATTCGCCGGTTCGATCTTCGTAACGGTGACCTGGTATCGGGTAAATGCCGTCCTCCGAAAGAAAATGAACGATACTTTGGCTTGCTTCAGGTAAATGCCGTAAACGGCGAAAACCCGGAAACCGCCTCTGAGCGGCTGCACTTTCCTGCGCTAACCCCTCTCTACCCGGAAAAAAAGCTGGTTCTTGAGACCTCGCAATCGAAGCTTTCCACCCGAATTATGGATTTGCTCGCGCCTGTCGGACTTGGACAACGCGGATTGATCGTAGCGCCTCCGAAGACCGGCAAAACACTGCTCCTGAAAGAAATCGCTCACAGTATATCGGAGAACCGTCCCGACATCGAATTGTTCGTTTTGCTCATAGACGAGCGTCCTGAGGAAGTAACGGATATGCAGCGTTCCGTCAAAGGAGAGGTTGTCGCTTCGACATTTGACGAGCTGCCCGAGAATCATATCAAGGTTGCGGAACTCGTGTTAGAGAGAGCGCTCCGTCTTGTCGAGCACAAAAAGGATGTTGTCATTCTGATGGACAGCATAACCAGGCTGGCAAGGGCGTATAACCTGGTCATTCCTCCGTCCGGCCGGACGCTCAGCGGCGGTATCGACCCGGCGGCGTTCCACCGGCCGAAACGGTTTTTCGGCTCCGCCCGCAACGTCGAAGAAGGCGGCAGTCTGACGATTCTCGCTACTGCGCTGATCGAGACGGGCTCGCGTATGGACGATATCATTTATGAAGAATTTAAGGGTACGGGCAATATGGAGCTGCATCTGGACCGCAAGCTTTCGGAGCGCCGTATTTTCCCTGCTCTCGATATGCGCAGATCCGGCACAAGACGCGAGGAAATGCTGTTGACCAAGGAAGAGCTCGATAAGATTTGGGCGATTCGCCGCAACATGAACGATTCGCTTGAATTCGTCGATAATTTTCTGAAGAAGCTGAAGGAAAGCGAGAACAACGAACAGTTCCTGATGTCGCTCGATACTTCCGCGGAAGCGAAGCCGGAGCGGCCCGGCATTAAGAGCGGCACACAGTCATCGACGACAGGCAGGCGTCCTGCGACAAGGACGACGCACGGTTCGTAAGACCGCAGGAAGGAGACTAGCATGAATCTCGTATATGCGGATAAACAAGGAAATGTTTATGATCACCCCGATTTTATCGCTTTGGCAAGAAGCGGCGATATGATCGTCGAAATTATGGAGGAGGAGCTCATTCCTCTTCCGAACGGGGCAACGCTGGTCAGTCTGCCCTCTACGAAGCCGGTCGGCCTTGATCCCGACACCGGCGAAATGCAGGTGCTGCCGGGAGACTTGCAGGCCGTGGGCGCTTTGCTGCCGCAAGGCTTCACGCGTCTGTGCTTGCCGGGTTACGTGAAGGCGGATAAAAATGAGAAGCTTCCATTGTTCGGCTACACAGCAGTCGTATGGAAAGACGGCGGATTTTATGTGACGGCTGAACAATGCGACGACCCGGACAAATGGGATCCGTTGAACTGCGACCGCCAGGAGCTCGGTATTCAGGTTGAGCGTTTGCTTGCCAAGTATCCCGAGAATCGTCTGTACAAGCATCTTTCTAACTGCGCATTGGGCTACGAATGCTTAACCTCGTCCAATACGTTTTTAGGGCGCTGGGAGGGAGCGGTCCCGGTTTCCTATTCCTGCAACGCCGGATGCTTCGGCTGTATTTCCGAGCAGCCGGACGATAGCGGTTTTGTCGCTCCCCAAACGCGCATGAATTTTAAACCGACCGTCGATGAGGTTGTCGAGATTATGCTTGAGCATTTGCGCGAGCCCGACTCCATCATCAGCTTCGGACAAGGCTGCGAGGGGGAGCCGTCCACTCAGGCGAAGATTATTGTGGAAGCGATGAATCGCGTGCGCAGCCAAACCTCGCTCGGGTACATTAACATTAACACGAATGCCGGCCTGACCGATTTTATGCGCGCAATTGTGGATGCGGGTCTGGATCTGATGCGGGTCAGCACGATCAGCGCTATCGACGAGCATTACAACGCATATTACAAGCCGCGCGGCTACACGCTGAAGAACGTGGAGAAATCGCTAAGATACGCGGCGGACAAAGGCGTCTACACCTCGATCAACTATTTGATCTTCCCTGGAGTCACCGACCGCGAGGAGGAGATTGAGGCGATGATTGACTTTGTCAAGCGGACGGATCTGAAGCTGATTCAAATGCGGAATCTCAATATTGATCCGGAAAGCTACTTGTCCATTATTCCGAAGGCGCAGGGCGAAATTTACGGCATGAAGCAAATGCTCGAAATTTTCCGTGAGGAGCTTCCGAATGTCGTCATCGGCTCTTATACGCATGTGCCTCCCGCGGCTTTTTTGAAATATAAGAAAGTATAAATTTTAATCTTATACAATGCTTATATTTCTCCGCGAAACGAGCTTATGCCGCAAAGACGGCGACAGCCGTTTACGCTTGCGCTAATTTAAACAGCCTGATTTTTGGTAAATATCGATAGGAACGCGATTATTCATTGCAACCGCAAAACGGTTCATGCTATAATCCGTTATGTGTGATTTTAACTCTGGGCCCGCATGCGGCTCAGGGCAGAAAGAGGTGAACGTGATGAAACAAGGTATTCATCCGACATACCACGTCATTACAGCAACTTGCGCTTGTGGCAACTCCTTCGAGACTGGTTCGATCAAATCGGCCCTTCGCGTAGAGGTTTGTTCCCAATGCCACCCGTTCTACACGGGTAAGCAGAAGTTCCTGGATGCCGGCGGCCGCGTCGACCGTTTCAAGAAGAAATACGGCATTTAATTTTACAATCGTTCCGCCATTATTTGGCAGAATACAAGAGCCTCCCTCAGCCATCCTATTGGATAGAAGGGAGGTTTTTTGATTGCAAAAACAATCGTTCGAATATAAAGGGAATTGGCGGTCAAAAACCATTTTGGCGCTGCTCGGCTGTATGCTCGCTATTACCGCAGTCGGCTGCGGAAACGGCGAAAACCGCCAAAACCGCGTACAAACCTACGGCCATGACGGATATATGGGCTATTCCAACAGTAATCCCAACCTGCCGGGACGGCATATGTCGCTCACTTATGAGGCGGACGGCAATATGGTGGAGCAGGTGCTTGCTCCGATTGCGGGCATTGAAGACACTCAGGTTATTTTTAACGGCGCCGCAATGCATGTCAATTTGAGGGTAAATGAAAATCTGACCGATGCCCAGGTAAGAACGCTGCGGAATAAAGCGCAAGCCGTCGTCCAGTACAATATGCCGCGCTATATCGTTCACGTGGAAACACATAAATAAGATTCCTTGTATTCCAGAAATGACCCGGTTGCGCTTTGGGACGAGATCGGATATACTTATTTTTGCCGTGCTAGATGGGGAGGTAGCGGTGCCCTGTAACTCGCAATCCGCTGTAGCGAGGTTGAATTCCTGCTTGAGGTTATGCCGATGTAGGGTCTGGCGCTTGCGAGCAGTGTTGACAGTCGGGTCCTCCGCAATGGACGTTTGTGAACCCGGTCAGGTCCGGAAGGAAGCAGCCGTAAGCAAATTAGTTCATGTGCCGGGGGAGTGCCTGACTCGAGCTGTAGTGCAAGAGTGCCGCCTGGGTCGCATATATCGGGAGCAGGTGCACGGTACACTTCGTTTTTGAAATGATAATTAATAGTAACAACGCCTGTGAACGCTGTCCGATTCCATTATCGGCTGCTGAAGCAGGCGTTTTTGCGTGCCGGTCGTTGCCGCCGAATGATACGAAGGGAAAAGAGAGTTTTTCTTGCTACACAGTTGTTGTATAATAGAGAAGTCGGAAAAGAAAGGCAAGCTGAAAGGAAAGGTCCGCGTGTCACATATCGCTTTATATCGAGCCTGGCGTCCCCAGACGTTTCAGGACATGGTCGGACAACAACATATTATACAGACGCTGCAAAATTCAATCCGGGAGAACCGGGTTTCGCATGCTTATTTGTTCAACGGGCCTAGAGGAACGGGTAAAACCACCACCGCCAAAGTGCTGGCGAAAGCGGTTAACTGCAGGCAGGGTCCTGCTGCCGAGCCCTGTAACGAATGTGATGCTTGTATAGGCATTACGGCCGGGCACATTATGGATGTCATTGAGATCGATGCCGCGTCCAACAGGGGGATCGACGAAATCCGCGACATTCGCGATAAAGTGAGATACGCCCCGTCGGAAGTGCGGTACAAGGTTTACATTATAGACGAAGTCCACATGCTTACGTCTGAAGCGTTTAATGCGCTGCTGAAGACGCTGGAGGAGCCGCCCGGGCATGTTATTTTTATTTTGGCAACCACTGAGCCGCATAAGCTTCCGGCTACAATCATTTCTCGATGCCAGCGCTTTGACTTTCGTCAGGTGTCGCTCGAGGAGCAGTGTGAACGGTTGCTGGAAATTTGCCGCTCGGAGAGCATTCAGGCCGATGAGGACGCCATAGCCTATATTGCCCGGTTATCCGAAGGCGGAATGCGCGACGCCATCAGTCTGCTGGAGCAGGTTTCGGCATTCGGGGGCGACCGCATAACTTTGGAGGCGGCGATCGACGTTACCGGCGGAATGGCTGCCGATCAGTTTTACAAGCTGGCCGAAGCGGTCAGGGACCGGAATGTCGCAGCTGTAATGCCGCTTGTCGAAAGCCTGATGCAGGCGGGCAAAAGCGCGGATAAGTGCATGGAGAATCTCATCTATTACTTCCGCGACTTGCTCGTTCTAAAGCTGGCGCCGCAAGGCGGCACTGTGACGGAGCGCGTGGTCGATCCCGAACGGTTTCAAGGGATGGCCGACGCCTTCACCCCGGGCAGGCTGTTTGCGATGATCGATACGCTTAACCGTTATCAGGTGGAGCTCAAGCACGCCTCTCAGCCGCAAACGCTGTTCGAGGTTGCTCTGATGAAGCTGTGTACGCTCAGCGAAGAGCAGGGAGCTTCGGAAGGAGCGGCACCTGCTGCTCAAGCCGCTGCTCCCCCGTCCGCCGAGGTAAGCAGGCTGCGCCAGCAGGTAGAGCTGCTCGAGCGCAAGCTTGAGCAGGCGATTCAGAACGGCCTCGCCGCCGGCTCGGGATCGTCCGACGGCGGGGCTTCCAGGCCGGCGGCTGCCGCAAGTGCCCGTACGCCGACTCGCAGCTCGTTCGGCGGAGGAGGGATTGCCCGTTCCTCTGTTAAGCTGGATCCCTATTTGGCGGCAGCCAAAACCCCGGAATTCAATCAGCTGCGCATGAAATGGAACGATGTGCTGCAAGGCGTGAAGGATGCGAAAATTACCGTACACGCCTGGTTAAAGGACGGAGAACCGGTATCGTCAGCCGATGGAGCTATGTTAATCGCTTTTAAAAACACCATGCACCGCGAAACGACGGAAAAGCCGGCAAACCGCGAGATCATCGAGAAGGTTATGCACGATGTGCTCAGGGAGCCGCTGCGGCTTGTAACGGTGATGATGAAGGATTGGCAGGCTGCGGCGGAAGGGGCTCCCGAGCAGAAGGCGGAGGCGCTGGAGCTGGAGCCGGATCAGGCCGAAGCTACCCAGACGACTGCGCCTCGGCCCGTATGGATAGAAGAGGCCGTGAAGCTGTTTGGCGAAGATTTGGTCGTCATAAAGGATAAAGAATAAATTCTATTGAAGAGGTGACTCATAATGAACAATATGAACCAAATGATGAAGCAAGTGAAAAAGATGCAGGATCAAATGATGAAAGCGCAGGAACAGCTCGAGTCGAAGACGGTGGAAGGAACGGCCGGCGGCGGGGTTGTTACTGTAACGGCAAACGGCCACAAGAAAATTCTTAATATCGCGATTAAACCGGAGGCCGTTGATCCGGATGACGTGGAAATGCTGCAGGACCTGGTGCTAACTGCCGTAAACGATGCTCTTGCGAAGGTGGATGAGCTGGCCAATAAGGACATGGGCAAATTCACGGGCGGTATGAAGATTCCGGGCTTGTTCTAATTGGTGTTTCTGCTTTACTATGGCCAGTGCCGCCTATGGGCGGCACTGGCCGTTTATGCTCATGAAAGGAGCTGTTCCCGGCTTTGTACTACCCCGAACCGATAGCCAAATTAATCGATTCTTTTACTCGCTTGCCCGGTATTGGCCCTAAGACGGCGGCCAGGCTCGCGTTCCATGTGCTGCGAATGAAAGAGGACGATGTCATTGATTTTGCCAAAGCACTCGTAAGCGTTAAACGTAATTTGTTCTACTGCTCGGTATGCTGCAATATTACGGATACCGATCCGTGCAAGATCTGTCAGGATAAGTCAAGGGACCAATCGGTCATTTGCGTCGTGCAGGAATCGAAGGATCTTGTGGCCATCGAGCGAATGAAGGATTACCAAGGGCAATATCATGTCCTGCAAGGCGCGATTTCTCCGATTGAAGGCATCGGACCGGATGAAATCCGTATTGCCGAGCTGCTGAGAAGGCTGGGCGACGAGCAGGTGCAAGAGCTCATTCTGGCAACAAACCCGAATATTGAAGGGGAAGCGACGGCAATGTATTTGTCGCGACTCGTAAAGCCCTTTGGCATTAAAATTACCCGTATCGCGCACGGTCTGCCGGTTGGCGGAGATTTGGAATATGCGGATGAAGTGACCCTCTCCAAGGCTTTGGAAGGCAGACGGGAGCTTATCTGAACCCTGTGGGATTACAATTGCAGCAACGGCCGGTCAAGCCTATTCCTTGATCGGCCTTTTTTTATTGGGAAGAGAAAGCAAAGCTCCTGCGTTCTATTCAGCCGTACAAGCTTATACATATAGTAAAAGGCTGAATATATAAGAACAGCGGGAGGGGAAGCCGTGAGCGGGCAAAAGCTGAGTAAAGCAATCGAAGCGGAGGATACGATGGAACGCCTTCGACAAGAAATCGCCGAAGCGCACCGGGAGTGGGAGAACGCCAATCGTTATTTTAATTATGCCGTGGGCAAGGACCAAATTGATTATGCCATTTATAACATCATTTCTGCAGAAAAAAAATACGAAATGCTATTGCGGGAAGCAAAGCAGCTATCCGGCGACTGGCAAGCTTGGGAAGGGGTGAGGGGATGAAAACGGTGTGGCTTACCATTTTTATAGCTTCTTCTGTATTGTTGGCGGTGGTGATCCTGAAGAACAGACTGTCCTGGAGCTGGCTTCGCGGGTTTTCACTGCACCTGGTGCTAGCCGCTGCTTTATTATATGTTTTAAATTACTCCGAACTATTACCCCCCGATCTGTACATCCCTTTGAATCCCTTTACCATCGGAACGGTAGTTGCGCTAGGCGTGCCCGGAATCGCGTTGATTACGGGCTTGCAATGGATAGTCGTGTAGGGCAAACATTGTTTTTTAACAAATTGTTGACTAGTGAAGTGATTGTATGCTACATTAGATCTCGCGCCAAGGAAAGTGTACAAGCGATTGAAAAAGTTTTTTAAAAAAGTGCTTGCATTAACCTGGGCGAATGTGATATATTATAAAAGTCGCCGCTGACAAACAACGGCTGACACGAAAGAAAAGCTTGTTCTTTGAAAACTGAACAACGAGTGAAACT
>NZ_JAHMHW010000024.1 GCF_020169515.1 Paenibacillus vietnamensis
GGGCTTATCCTATAACGTTTGCTTGGTCCATACAACCGGCAGACACCAACAAAGGCTTTCAGCAGCCTGATCTTTCGTATCCGGTTTTCAGCGTGCAATCCACGCTACGTTTGGTGGCGATGGCGGAGGGGAACCACGCGTTCCCATACCGAACACGACCGTTAAGCCCTCCAGCGCCGATGGTACTTGGACCGCAGGGTCCTGGGAGAGTAGGACGTCGCCAAGCACGGGAAGCCTGTCGCAGTTATGCGGCAGGTTTTTTGTTGTGCTTGAATCGGTCCGCACTCTCCCGGGGAGAGTAACTGAACCATGATCGAAGTCACTCGTGAAGCAGGCCCGGCTTAAGCACAGGAAGCCAGTCGCATGCGATAAGTTTTTGTAGCATATCAGTCATTTCTTTATAATAAAAATAGGCCTTAGAAGCTCGCTAAAAAGCTCAAAGGCCATATAGGCTCACCGATGATAATAGGACGCTTCACGTGATTGAAGGCGTAATATGCCGTCTTTCTTTTCGTTTCGGAACGAAAAAGAAAGCAGAAGGCGAGGGATAAGCAGCCATAAATGCCAGGTAACCAGACTGATCATGAGCGTTTCCTTTACCCATGGATAAAGAGCGGCAATGGCGCATAAACCAATCCAGAAGAGATGCCTGTGAACCCGGCGGAATAGCAGCAGCTTGATATCGTTAGCGGGCTTAAAGCCGATCCACGGGGGAGTGATCCGCCATACCCATTTTCGATCTGCTGCTTCGTCTACCCGAATAAAGGTTAAAAGTATAATGGCGATATGGATCACCTGTATGACTGCAAATCCGAATAACCAAGAAAACAGCCCGTCCATTTGATACATGAGCAGCTGAAAGGCCAGCAATATTGCCGCAACAAGCAGATGGCTTTGAATGAGCTCGGGCCGGATCAGCTTTCGCTTTACAAGCTGATATTGATAAATCGTTGCATTTTTTTGCTCGGATAACGTTTGTCGCATGCAAAACGCTCCCTCCCGTAAATGTCGTTCATACTTTCGATTTGTTACTCGATAACTATATCGGTTTTCGAATCGGATTTATCCAGAGCGAATTGGAACATTTTCAAAACGCAAGTCACCATTAGCCCATTTGTTGCATAGGATATATAAATATTTGAAATGGGCTATGAAACAAGTATAAAAAGATAGATTTTATGCCATAATAATAGCTATATAGGATTGTAAGAGAAAGTGGTGAAAGTAATGGACAATAAACTCGAGCATCAATGCGTCATTTGCGGAGAGCAAAAGTCCGAAGGCGAAGGAATCCGGATTATTTCCGGGTTTATATGCGAACCCTGTGAGATGGAAATGGTACGGACGGATGTAAGGGATGACAAGTATCCTTTTTTTATCCATCAGATGAAACAAATCTTTTTGGAGAAAAACGCTTGAGCGGCTTCTGAATCATGAAGCTGCTCTTTTTTTGTGCATTCTTTTTAGTACAATAGATAGTAAATCCAAACGGATGATGTCAGACATGCAAGGAAAGGAAAATCTTATATAATGAAACCTTTTTATTCGCCTGTATTAAATGCTCTGGTCAGTCACGCCCGGAGATCTCCCGTCAGCTTCCACGTGCCAGGCCACAGTTATGGAGGGGCGATGGAGCTCCAGCTTCCGGTCAGCGCTCCTGACATACAGCCTGCGGATTGGTTCAAGTCGATTATGAAGCTGGATGTAACGGAGCTTTCCGTCACCGACGATTTGCACCATCCCGAGGCATCGATAAGGGAAGCTCAGCAGCTGGCGGCGCGTACCTTCGGGGCGGACGAGACTTATTTTTTGGTGGGCGGCAGTACGTCTGGAAATATCGCGCTGCTCTTAACATTATGCGGTCCAGCGGATTTAGTCATTTTGCAGCGAAACGTACATAAGTCGATCATAAACGGTTTGAAGCTGGCGGGAGCGACTGCCGTTTTTTTAACTCCGCAAACGGAGCCCTTATCCGAGCTTTCAACGGTCCCTGCGCTCGAGCAATTAGAGGAAGCGCTCAAAAAGTATCCTGATGCGAAAGCCGTTGTATTATCCAATCCTAATTATTACGGCATGGGTGTGTGTTTAAAGGCTTATGCGAAAATGGCCCACCGCTATAATAAACCGCTTATCGTGGACGAGGCACATGGTGCTCATTACGGCTTTCATCCACTGCTGCCGCAGTCGGCATTGGCTGCCGGAGCAGATGCTGTTGTGCAATCCGCCCATAAAACGCTGCCGACACTAACGATGGGGGCCATGCTGCACGTGCAGGGAGGCCGGATAGACAGAGCCGCATTAAGAGAGCATCTGGCTATGATCCAAAGCTCAAGCCCATCATTTCCGCTTATAGCGTCCATTGATATTTCCCGAGCAATGATCGACTCTCTGGGAAGCGGAATGTTTGAGCAGGCTTTGGCAGCTGCAGCTGCTTTACGAACATGGCTGAACCTGCGCTCTTGTTCAATACAAGAAGCGGAAATTTCCGATGAATACCTGGAAAACGGTCACGTTTATAGGGATCCTCTTAGATTAATAATTTTCGACAGAAGCCGAAAGTTGTCCGGCTTTGATCTGCAGCTGCGTCTAGAAGAGTATGGATGTTTTACCGAAATGGCCGATCCGCGTTATGTGGTGCTTTTATTCGGCATAGGAGCAGCGATGGAGGATTGTCACAGGCTACAAGAAGCAATTGAGGGAATTGTAAAGGAATGCGGCATAGAGGATGTCCTTATGCACAAACAGGACGCAGCCCCAGCCCCGGTAGACAGGAAACATGTAGCACCGGAGCTATCGGAGCCTGTGCCGTTCACAAGAGAACGGTTCAAGAATGTCCCGACCGAACGCGTCGAACTCCGACATTCCGAGCATCGGATTTCGGCTGAGATGGTTACTCCCTATCCCCCCGGCATATCCGTCTTATATCCAGGGGAAATGATATCACGAGAAGCAATCGACAAAATCACCCGTTTATCGGCAGCAGGCGCCAAGTTCCAAGGTTCGGCAGATTCTGCGATGGAGACGATCGCCGTTTATTGCGTTTGAGATGACATATAGAATGAAGCTGCGTGAAAGCGATTGTGTATGTACAAACAGGATGCTAAGATAGAGGAACGAATCATTAACTTATATGTTAGGAGAAGCCTAAGCTTGAAACAGGGGATTTTCATTACAATAGAAGGCGGAGAAGGAGCAGGAAAATCTACACTGATTGAGCGCCTCTCGAATATGATGCTTGAGCGGGGCAAATCAGTGCTGACGACAAGAGAGCCCGGCGGCATTCCGATTGCAGAGCAGATTCGATCCGTTATTTTGGACAAAGCGCATGTGACAATGGATGCGAGAACGGAAGCCTTGCTTTACGCGGCTGCCCGCAGACAGCATCTGGTGGAAAAGGTTGTGCCGGCGCTGCAGCAGGGGCAATTCGTCATCTGCGACCGGTTCGTCGACAGCAGTCTCGCTTACCAAGGTCATGCTAGAGGGCTCGGTATGGACGCCGTTTGGGAAATAAACCGTTTTGCGATCCAGGAGCTCATGCCCGATCTGACCATTTATATGGATGTGACGCCGGAGACCGGCCTTTCCCGGATATCTCAAGCTGCGGAGAGAGAGGTTAACCGGCTTGATTTGGAGCAGATGTCGTTTCATGAGAAAGTAAGGGAAGGATACCACCTTTTATTGGAAAAGTTCCCGGAGCGAATCGTGTTGATTAATGCCGAATTAGGTCCGGAACAGGTATATCATGACGTATTAAACGTAATCGAGCAGCGATTTGCAGGATTTTTTGCAAC
Source organism: Paenibacillus vietnamensis (assembly GCF_020169515.1). Classification (GTDB taxonomy): domain Bacteria; phylum Bacillota; class Bacilli; order Paenibacillales; family Paenibacillaceae; genus Pristimantibacillus; species Pristimantibacillus vietnamensis. The sequence continues at coordinate 3,792 of NZ_JAHMHW010000024.1, forward strand.
CGATGTCAAACTTTAAGGGATAGGCTTTTTTATTCACGAACAGCCGAACACCTCAATAACCTATTCTAATAGTAGTCAAGGGGGAATGAAGATGAAATTAGTAATCGCGGTTATTCAAGATAAGGATAGCAACCGGTTGTCTAACGCTTTGGTTCGCGAAGGCTTTAGGGCGACAAAGCTTGCGAGTACCGGCGGATTTTTGCGGGCGGGAAATACGACGTTTATGATCGGAATAGAGGATGAGCGGGTACACGAGGTGCTCCATGTCATCAATTCCAATTGCAAAGTGCGCGACCAATTGGTCACGCCGGTATCCCCGATGGGCGGATCTACGGATTCCTATATTCCGTTCCCGGTTGAAGTGCAGGTCGGCGGTGCAGCCGTATTTGTCGTTCCGGTCGAACGGTTTGAACATTTCTGAACGGGCGTGACCACTCATGAAAATTGACCATGGCCTCCGGCCGCTTGGGCAAAGCCGCACAAGCAACGATTCGGGCTCCAGTAAAGTCCAGCCGAAAAATTTTGCCGATGTGATGGTTCAGCAGGATGCGATCCGCACCCGGGAACAGCTGCAGCAGAAGCTGCAGGACATTCACAGGCAGGGCGAGCGGCTGGCCAGGACGATGACCGTACGCGAGCTCAAGCTGTACCGTCAAATGGTTAAGCAGTTTCTCGAGGATACGGTCCGCCGCGGCGTGGTGCTGAAGGAAGTCAAGGGCTTCGACCGCAGGGGGCGCATCAAACGATACAAGCTTCTCGATGAAATCGATGCCGCACTCGTTACTATGGCGGAAGATCTGCTGGACAGCGAGCAGGGCAGAATCGAGCTGCTGGGCAAGATCGGCGATTTGCGGGGCTTGCTCATTAATTTGTTGTTTTAACGAAAGAAAGGTAAGAACGTTATGAGCCTTGAACAAGTGTCTGGACAATGGAAAGCGCAGCGGATATTGAAGCATGCTCTGCAAAGCGGTAAAATTTCACACGCCTATCTGTTCAACGGTCCGTCCGGAACGGGCAGGATGGCGATGGCTCGGGAATTTGCCAAAGCGTTATTTTGCACGTCGGGCGGAGTTGAAGCTTGCGGGGAGTGCCTGGAATGCCGAAAATTCGAGCACGGCAACCAAACCGATCTGACGGTCGTATCACCGGACGGGCAATCGATAAAAATCGACCAAATCCGCGAGCTTCAGCGCGATTTCTCTTATCGCAACAGCGGTACGAAACGCAAAGTATACATGATCGAGCAGGCGGATAAAATGACGCTGCAGGCTGCCAACAGCCTGCTTAAATTTTTAGAGGAGCCGTTATCGCCTGTCGTTGCGATTTTGCTGACCGATAACGGACAAGCCGTACTCCCTACGATTCGCTCGCGCACGCAGTGGGTTCCTTTTCTTCCTATGCCGCCTGAAAGCATGCTCAAAGTGCTTGTTGCGGAAGGCGCACCGCAGGCGCTGGCGAGAGCAGCCGTTCATCTGACCTCCGGTCTGGACGGAGCTAGGCAATTTCTCCAGCAGAATCAATTTGCAGAAATCAGAAACCTAGTGATACAATTAGGCAAGGAGAGTTTGACCCGATTCACCGCGGCGATGATCACTGCCCAGCAGCAGCTTTTTAAGACGGAATTGGTCGAGCATATTCAATTGCTGCTGTCGTTATTGGTTTTATGGTTTAAAGATATGATTCAGTTCCAGGCCGGAAGGCAGGATAATATCGTTTTTATAGATCAGTTGGAATGGATAAGCAAGCATGCTTTTCACCGGTCTGTGGCAGGATGGGTGCAGGGCATCGAGCATACGCTCGAAGCGGGCAAGCGTATGCGTGCAAATGTTGCGCCTCAGCTCGCATTTGAGCAACTATTGGTTAAGCTACAGGAGGGCTAATCCTTGTATAATGTCGTCGGTGTTCGCTTCAAGAAAGCGGGCAAGATCTATTACTTTGATCCGGTCGACCACCCCGTAGACAAAGAACAACACGTGATTGTCGAGACAGCGCGGGGAATCGAATACGGTAAAGTGGTGGTGGGACAGAAGCAAGTCGGTGAATCGGATGTCGTCCTTCCTCTTAAGAAAGTGATTCGTATTGCCAGCGATGTGGATGCGAAGGTTGTCGAAGAAAATCGCACCGCAGCTAAAAATGCATTTGTCACTTGCCTTGAGAAGATCAAAGGTCACCAGCTTCGCATGAAGCTCGTTGACGTGGAGTTTACGTTTGACCGCAACAAGATTATTTTTTATTTTACGGCAGAAGGCAGAGTCGACTTTCGGGAGCTGGTGAAGGATCTGGCCAGTGTATTCCGGACCCGGATCGAGCTTCGCCAGATTGGCGTAAGGGACGAAGCGAAGATGCTCGGAGGCATTGGACCTTGCGGCAGGGTGCTTTGCTGCTCCTCGTGGCTGGGGGATTTCGAGCCTGTGTCGATCAAGATGGCGAAGGATCAGAACCTGTCGCTTAACCCTACGAAGATTTCGGGATTATGCGGCCGGCTTATGTGCTGCTTGAAATATGAGCATGACAATTACGAGAGCGTCAGGGAAGAGCTTCCGGCCGTCGGCAAGATTGTTATTACCTCGTATGGTGAAGGTAAAGTGACCGGCCTGAACACATCCGCCAAAAGCGTGTATGTGCAACTATTCGATCTACCAGGTAAACCGAAAGAACTGCCGCTCGATGACGTAGTGATCAAGTAAAGGCAGGGTGCGTTCTCACGGGTGAGGCAGCACTCACGCTTGAAGCTCTGGGGTGGAAACTTGGAGAATAAAGATATATTCGTAAAAATGGACGAGATGGACAAGCAGGTCGGCGTGTTTCACTCCGAATTGGTCGCCTTGAAGCAGAAGGTTAAAGAGCTGGTTGAAGAGAACATGCGCCTGAGCGAGGAGAACGACCAGCTGCGTCAGCTGTTTAGAAGGGAAGCCGAGCTGAAGCGGGGCAAGGAAGCGAACCTTGCTCCGCCTAAGCGGAAGCATGCGGCCGTAAGCCAAGCCGTGGCGGCTGCCGTCGAGCAGACTTTCACGGATACGGGTGCAGCTGTCGGAGAAGGTCACGATAATCTGACTCGGTTGTATCACGAAGGATTCCACATCTGTAACGTATATTACGGACATTTGCGGACGGAAGGTGACTGCTTATTCTGTTTATCCTTTCTAAATAAATAGCGGAATTCGAATGACATGCCGTCCTTGCCGCAAAGGGCGGTATTTTTTGTTATTATAGAAAGAGGAAAGTCATCATTAATCGTCAAGCGTAGACGGCTGGCGCTACGCATGAACCGTTAGCTGCATCTTTACGCAGCTCGGTTCTGTGCCATCCTTTGGCGGTAAAAGCTCGTTTCGCGTTGAAATAGAAGTCATTTATATACTCAAGTTTATAAATTCTTATATTTTGGAAAAGGAGCTTTCATTCACGTGTCAGAACCAATAATTATTGCTGAAAATGAGCGGTTGGACGACTTAATGACGGATTCCGGGCTAAAAATAATACAAAGCCGCGACGTATTCAGTTTTTCGCTGGATGCAGTGCTGCTCTCGCGGTTCGCAAAGGTGCCGAAATACGGGCGGATCGTAGATCTTTGTTCGGGCAACGGGGTGATCCCGCTGCTGCTGTCCGACCGGACGAAAGCAAGTATCGATGCGGTCGAAATCCAGCCGCGTCTGGCCGATATGGCGAGAAGAAGCGTAGCGCTTAACGGGCTGTCCGAACAAATACGGGTTATTGAACAGGATTTACGTGTGTACAAGCAGCTTGCCGGTAATGGTGTCTATGATGCGGCTACCGTCAATCCTCCCTATATGCCCGTAACGGCCGGGGACAAGAACGAGAATGAGCACTATGCGATCGCCAGACACGAAATTCATTGCACGCTGGAGGATGTGGCGGAGGCATGCTCAAGGCTCGTACGCCCGGGAGGGAAAGTTTCGATGGTGCACCGCCCTTCAAGACTGCTGGATATTGCAGAGACGCTGCGCAAATGGCGCCTGGAGCCGAAACGGATCCAGTTCGTTCACCCACATGCCGGGGCCGAAGCCAACATGATATTAATCGAAGCCGTTCGGGATGGGAAGCCTGATATTAAGCTGCTTCCGCCGATTATGGTTTATGAGAACGGGGTACAGATCGTATGAATGTACAAAAGAGCTTTTCGCAGGATGAGCGGTCTAAGTTAGGCTGCCTGTATTTGGTCGGTACGCCGATCGGCAATTTGGAGGATATGACCTTCCGCGCCATTCGAATATTAAAGGAAGTACAGCTTATCGCGGCGGAGGACACGAGACAAACCAGGAAGCTGCTGACGCATTTTGAAATTGGTACGAGAACGGTCAGCTACCATGAACATAATAAAAAAGCAAGCGGACCGGAGCTGATCCGGCTGCTGCTGGAAGGCCAGTCGATTGCGCTGGTCAGCGACGCCGGTCTTCCGGCCATTTCCGATCCGGGCGCCGATCTGGTCAGGGAAGCCGTCAGCCACGATATCCCGGTCATCCCCGTACCAGGAGCTAATGCGGCCCTATCCGCTCTGATCATGTCAGGTCTTCCTACGGAACGTTTCTTGTTCGCGGGTTTCCCGCCGCGCGAGCGGAAGGTGCTCTCGAAATGGCTGCTTGAGCTGAAGCTGCAAAAAGAAACGTTGATTTTCTACGAATCTCCGCACCGGTTGGTGAAAACGCTGGAAGTGATGGTGGAAAGTTTGGGAGACCGGAACATCGCCTGCGTAAGGGAACTGACGAAGAGGCATGAGGAAGCGGTGCGCGGACGGATATCCGAATGCATGGCATGGTTCGGTGACAATCCGCCGCTCGGCGAGTTCTGCATTATTATAGAAGGAATAGATCAAGAGACGTTCGATGACAATGCGCAGGAAACGGCTTGGTGGTCGGGGCTGGATCTCGAAGCCCATGTGGCTAGTTATGAGGAGCAGTACGGCCGTAAGGAAGCAATTAAGAAAGCGGCTCAGGATCGCGGGTTATCGAAGCGGGACGTATATAATGAAGTAAACCGGTAATAATGCGCTTGTCCGGCGGGAAGAGGATGGATGGCTAGATGGTCATTATAAAAAAAAGGACCTTCCTGGCCGGGTTCTAGCGCAGGAAGGCATCAAGGAGTTTATAAAAAGGTTAGAATTAACAATTGGATAAGTACAGTATAACCTATTTTTTTTATTTTGTCACAGGTGTAGGCATCTCAGATAGACAAATATGGCAAACAATTTTTCCTTTGAAATAGGAAACGTTCTCTGCATTGCCGCAGAAGATACAAGCCGGCTCGTATTTCTTCAGCATGATGCGCTCGCCGTCTACATAAATTTCAAGGGCATCTTTTTCGCCAATACCGAGTGTACGGCGCAATTCGATCGGAATAACAACGCGTCCAAGCTCATCGACCTTACGAACAATTCCTGTAGATTTCATCATAATCTATCATTGCCCCTCTCCAAAATGTGTTTCGCCATCGTTCGACATAATTCTTACTTTTATGATTATTATAATACCAACCATTACCAAAATAGTCAACTGGAAAATAGCTTGAAATCACTGGTATTATGGGGCATTTGACTAGATAATAGGGTCATATTACTCTGTAATAGAATACAACAGCTTCGACAATTTGGAAACTGAAATACGACACTATTCGACATTCTTCATAAGATTGTGTCGAAACCATGAACAAAGGAGATGAGAGCAATGAAGGAACAGCTGACGGAAGAGAAAGTTTTCAAGGATCCCGTACATCATTACATATATGTCCAGGATCAGACTATTTGGGATTTGATCAATACAAATGAGTTCCAGCGTCTAAGGCGGATCCGGCAGCTCGGCACCTCTTATCTAACCTTCCATGGCGCGGAGCACAGCCGGTTTTCGCATTCGCTCGGCGTATACGAAATTACGCGCAAAATCATATCGCAATTCGAGCGGAACGGTTACCCGGATTGGCCGGTGGGAGAGCGGCTGGTTTCGCTGTGCGCCGCCCTTCTCCACGATATCGGTCATGGACCGTTCTCTCACTCCCTGGAGGAGGTATTCGACACGGATCACGAGGAATGGACCTGCAAAATCCTGCTGGAAGATACCGGAATCAACCGTGTTCTCCGGGAGGTTTCCGAGGACTTTCCGGACAAAGTGGCAGCGGTCATTCAAAAGAAGTATCCGCAGCCGATCGTCGTAAGCCTTATCTCCAGCCAGATGGATGCCGACCGAATGGATTACTTGCTGAGAGACGCTTATTTTACCGGTGTGAATTACGGAACGTTTGATTTGGAACGCATTCTGCGCGTACTCCGGCCGCATAAAGGGCAGATTGTAGTGAAGGAAAGCGGCATGCATGCCGTCGAGCATTATTTGATGTCCCGCTATCAAATGTATTGGCAGATTTACTTCCATCCTGTTACCAGAAGCTCAGAGATCATTTTACGACAAATATTTCGTAGAGCGCAGGAGCTTTATGTGGGTGGCTATGTATTTGAGTGGATGCCAGCGCCTCTAAAGGGGCTTCTTCATAACCAATTATCGGTCGATGATTATTTGAAATTGGACGAAGCTCTTGTTCAGACGGTATTTATGCAGTGGCAGGAGGAGAGCGATCCTCTGCTTAGCGACTTGTGCGACCGGTTCTTAAACCGTAAGTTATACAAGTACGTAACCATCGAAAATCCGGATGAAACGTTACTTAATGAAATAAGCGAATGTTTTTCTTCTATTGGAATGAATCCGGATTATCACATGGAAATCGACTTTCCGTTCGATTTGCCGTACGACGTGTACCGCCCAGATAAAAAAGAAGGCGAAAAAAGAGAAAAAGCGCCGATTTTGTTGTTACTTGGAGAAGATGAAATAAGCGAAATATCTGCGAAATCCGACATTGTTCGCTCAATTACGGGTCTGCATCAAGGCCAATATCACTTGTATTATCCGGAGGAGCCGCTAAAGGAGTCGGTTCATCTGCTAAGCGAACCTCTAAAAAAATTGTTTAAATTAGAATAGGAGCCTGATACCGATATGACATTATTGTTCGATACTCATACACATCTCGATTCGCATAAATTCGATCAAGACCGGGAGAGCGTAATTGCACGGGCGCGGGAAGCGGGCGTCCACACTCTTCTAAATATTGGATTTAACCGCGAGACGATTCCAACGACAATCGCGCTCACCGAGAAATACGATTTTATTTATGCAGCGGTAGGCTGGCATCCGGTAGACAGCATCGACATGCGGCCGGAGGACCTCGAATGGATCGAGCGCCTGTGCGCCCATAAGAAGGTGGTGGCTATAGGCGAAATCGGGCTTGATTACCACTGGGACACTTCCCCGAAGGAGGTTCAGCAGCGCGTATTCCGGGAACAAATCCGGCTCGCCCGCAAGCTTCAAATGCCGATCGTCATCCATAACCGGGATGCTCACGAGGACATCGTCCGGATTCTGAAGGAGGAACAAGCGTCCGAGGTCGGAGGAGTCATGCACTGCTTTTCCGGCAGCTGGGAGACGGCCAAGCAATGTCTCGATATGAACTTCTACATTTCGTTCGGGGGGCCTGTCACTTTTCAAAACGCAAGGGTTCCGAAAGAGGTTTTGAAAAGGGTTCCGCTCAACCGGATTTTGATCGAAACGGATGCTCCGTATTTGGCTCCTCACCCATTCCGGGGCAAGAGAAACGAATCTGCATATGTGACTTTAGTCGCAGAGACGGCAGCCGAATTATTAGGTAAAACGGTGGAGGAAATCGGTGCAATCACGACAGAAAACGGTAAAAAATGTTTTGGTATTGTCTGAGAACGGCTGAAATCACGAGAATTAAAGACCTTTATCAAGAAAAAACTGTTTTTTAACTCGTGAATCGCTTCATTTTTCCGTCTTAACCAGACTTTTTCGCTAAAATCGTCTTTTATCGTATCTTTACAATTCACCACGTATGAGGGTATGATTCATTTCAGAGCATAACATTATGTATTGGATTTCCAGTTTGCGCTTAATCTCCGAATAGGGAGAGCGGGGGAACCAAATGCGGTTGACGAATCGCATTTAGAATTTTATTCAGGGGTGAATTTCGAAAGCTTTGCCATGAGCAAGGTGCATCGATTAGGGCGACTCTCTTGCCCGAACCCGTCAGCTAACCTCGTAAGCGACCATAGAGAGCGATCAACCTCGTGCATCCATTTTTTCTGTATCCCAGAGTATTAAGTTACCAGGGAAGCCACGAAACAGATCCTCTGTCGACGGCTTCTTTTTATTTTCGAATATTCGGAAATCGGTCGACATAGGGTTAGAAAATGGAGGTGGGAGGTCGGAGAGTAGTTCTGGATTGCGTGCCTGCACGCCAATATACTAATAGTCGCGTCAGTTGGATCATGCGTCACACTTGGCGGCGGGGCTATGAAGGAGGACCGAAGAAGTGGGACTACTCCAGGTTAAGGACACCCATGGGAAACGATCATCCAGCATGTCTTTCGCATTGCGATGGAAGCGTGAAAACTTGCGTTTGATACTTTTAAGTGCTGCTATCTCAATCGCTATGACTTTCATGTTTTTGGTGTTGTTGTACGGAACGGCTGTCAAAAGCGTCTCCGTAGTAGTGAACGGACAAGAAACCGTTGTTGAAACCAAACAATGGGTCCTGCAACGCCTACTGGATGAACAAGCTATCACAATTGGACCACATGACGAGGTATCCGTCCCGCTTAATGCGGCAATTAAAGACGGTGATCGAATCGAGGTTAAACAGGCGATTCCGGTCATTGTGAAGGCTGATGGCAAGACATCAACGGTGTACACGACAGAAAGAACAGTTAAAGCAGCGGTAGAGGAATTAAATATTTCGATACGTAGTCAAGATAAAGTAACGCCTGCGCTTCAAACCAAATTGGATCCGCAGCAGACAGTAACCGTTGTACGTGTAGATACGCGAGTATCGGAGACGGAGCATAAGGTTCCGTATTCTATCGTGAAGAAGAATGACCCGACGCTGGAGGCCGGCAAAGAAAAGCTCGTGCAGACCGGCAAGGAAGGCGTTGTCGTTGAACAAATCGAGAAGAAATATGAGGACGGCGTCCTCATTTCGAAGAAGTCGGTCAGCAAGGTTGTGGAAACCGCTGCCGTCAATCAGGTAGTCGCGATCGGAACGAAGAAGCCGGCACCGAAAGTGACGGTGCTGTCGAACTCCGCCCCAAGCGTGAAGACATTGACCAAACGGGGAGTCACTTTTAAAGCGAAGAAGGTATTGAAGAACGTTACGCTTACCGCTTATTCCGCTGGCGTAGCTTCGACCGGCAAGGATGAGAGCCATCCTTTGTACGGGATTACCGCTTCCGGCACCCGTGTTCAAGAAGGCCGCACTATAGCCGTAGATCCGAAGGTTATTCCGATCGGCTGGTGGGTCTATATAGAGGGAATCGGCTTCCGCCGCGCAGAGGATAAGGGCGGTGCCATAGACGGCAACAAAATTGACGTCTATTTTGACAGCACGAAGACCGCAATGAAGTTTGGCAGGAAAAAGGGAATTACCGTTTATGTCCTTGGTCCGAATAAACCGACTGCCAGCTAATAGAACAGGTTATTATTAATTTATTTTAAGAAAGAATTAAATATGCCATTATAAGAAGAGGCACTGCCTCTTCTTTTTGCATGTTGTAAAGCGAAACAAGCAAGCGGAAAGGAATGAACCGGGTGATCAAGGAGATCATTGTTGTAGAGGGGAAAGACGATACGGCTGCGGTGAAGCGGGCCGTCGAGGCGGATACGATCGAGACGAACGGATCGGCTATCGGGGAGGATGTGCTGAGGAGGATTGCACTCGCGAACGAGCGGCGCGGCATTATTATTTTCACGGACCCCGACCATGCCGGCGAGCGGATCCGGAAAATCGTGGCCCGTCACGCTCCAGGGTGCAAGCATGCTTTTTTGCCGCAGGAGAAGGCCTTATATAAAGGGGATATCGGGATTGAAAACGCGAGTCCGGAGGCTATCCGGCAGGCGCTGTCCGAGCTCCGTACCGAATCCGCAAGCGAGACCGGCGAAATCAGCTGGGAGGATTTGATGGAGGCGGGTCTTATCGTTCATCCCGATGCCGCGAATAGGAGGCTTCTGCTCGGTAAGCTGCTTGGGATCGGTTATGCGAACGGAAAACAATTTTATAAGCGCTGCACCAGCTTCCGCATCTCGAAAGAGGAATTTATGGCTGCGCGCAAGCAGATGGAAGAGAAATTGGGGGAATAGCGAAGTGAGCGGACAAGATATCGCAACACCGAAGAGGACGAAGGAAATTATCGCGAAATACGGATTTTCCTTCAAGAAAAGCTTGGGCCAGAACTTTTTGATCGACCAAAATATTTTGAACAAAATCGTAGCGGCGGCCGAGCTCGATAAATCGAAGGGTGCGCTTGAGATCGGTCCCGGAATCGGTGCGCTTACCCAGCGGCTGGCGGATGCTGCGGGGAAAGTGGCCGCCGTCGAGATCGACAACCGGCTTATTCCGATCCTGAAGGAGCTGCTGGAAGGTGAGGAGCATACGACGGTCATTCACGGTGACGTACTGAAGCTGGACCTGAAGCAGGTGTTCGCAGAGCGCTTCGAAGGTTTAACGGGCGTAAGCGTAGTCGCCAATTTGCCTTATTATGTAACGACGCCGATCTTGATGAAGCTGCTGGAGGAGAAGCTGCCGCTCGAGAATATCGTCGTGATGATACAGAAGGAAGTAGCGGAGCGGATGGCTGCGAAGCCCGGCGGCAAGGAGTATGGCAGTCTGAGCGTAGCAGTCCAGTACTACTGCGTGCCTGAGGTCGTGTGCACGGTCCCTCATACGGTATTCATTCCTCAGCCGAATGTCGATTCCGCGGTTATTAAGCTGGCTCTGCGCGACAAGCCGGCCGTCGATGTGCCGGACGAGGAGCATTTTTTCCGCGTCGTGCAGGCAAGCTTCGCCCAGCGCAGAAAGACGCTCGGCAACAATTTGACGGCATTCGTCGGCAAGGAGCGGCGCGAAGAGCTGACGGAGCTTCTACGGGCATGCGGTATCGATCCCGTGCGACGGGGAGAGACGCTGTCGCTCGAGGAATTCGCAGTTATCAGCCGGGCGATGCTGGAGAAAGGCTGGCGCGGCTAAGCTTCCCAAAAAATACTCACCATTCGCCCTCTCTGCCCATAGGATAGACGAAGAGGTGATTAACCCATGAAGCAAGGGGACCTGGTCGTCCGCAATTCGTATGGCGGTGACGTGCTGTTCCGAGTAGAAGCCGTTCGCACAAATCATGCCGTATTGAAAGGCACGGACTACCGATTACTTGCGGACGCTCCGATTCCCGATCTGTCGGTCGTACGCGATCCGGAATCGACAAGAGCGGTGCAGCAAGTCCGGATTAAAGTAAATGACTCCATCAATCGTATGCGGTCGGAAAGAGAGCGGCAGACGGAAAAAGCCGAGCAGCATATTCGTCATGCCATGCAGCAGCAGAATCAATCCTTCTTTGAAGTGCCCGGAAAAGTATTGCATCTTGACGGCGACGGCAATTATTTAAAGAAAAGCATGCAGCTGTACAATACGATGCATGTCCCTTCCCATGGCCTTCATGTGCATGAATCCCAAATGGCGGATGTCTTATATCGCCTGCTTCCGCAGCTGAAGCCGGATATTGTCGTTATCACGGGCCATGACGGCGTGCTCAAAAACCGCTCGTCGATGGATCTCTTCAGCTTGAGCAGCTACAAAAATTCGCAGCATTTCGTTAATGCCGTACGCGTCGCGCGCGAGTATGAGAAAAGCCGTGACAGCCTAGTCGTAGTGGCAGGTGCCTGCCAATCGCACTTCGAGGCGCTGCTTCAGGCCGGTTCCAACTTTGCCAGCTCACCCGGCCGTATTTTGATACACGCCCTGGATCCCGTCTATATCGCGATAAAAGCAAGCTATACCTCCATCAAGGACACGATCAATTTAGCGGATGTGATTCACGGGACGATCAGCGGAATTGACGGCGTAGGAGGCATAGAAACGTTGGGCCGTTTCCGAGTCGGCCTGCCGAAGCCGAAAATTACTTCGTCAAATCCTGTTTTGAAGGTATAGCCGGCTTTCTTGAAGCAACTTCATAGTATGTATTTTTCTTGCACATATATGTATGGATTTTAAAAAATGTACGAAAATACCGTTGACAAGTAATTAACGCTGCTGATATAATATTTCTCTTCATTTGACATTAACCCTCTTTCTGGTTATAATGGACAAGGAAAGAGGTGGTAGTGGACAATGGCAAAAAATACGCTATTGGATATAAAACGCAGCTTGGAGGCTCACGTTGGCTCCAAAATCCGTCTTAGAGCTAACGGTGGCCGACGAAAGACCATCGAACGAACCGGCACGTTGGAAGAAATCTACCCTTCTGTATTCATTGTTAAGCTTGATGAGGAGCAGCATGCTTTTAAGCGGGTTTCCTACAGCTACGCGGACATTCTGACCGAATCGGTGGAAGTGACCGTATGCAATGATGAAGGCCATGTTAGAATCGCCCATTTGCAGCAATAGACGATAGAGAGCCCGAGTGGCCTTTCAGCGCAGATTATATCTGCGCCTTTTTTAAAGGAGCGGAAACGTATCGGAGTCTCGAATCCGAAGCATACTAAGCCTGCAGCGGAGTGCTACAGGCTTTTTAATGTTAATGTCGGATAAGGGAGGAAATGCGAATGAGCCGCAGAAGACGCAGTGTCATGTCGGAGCAGTTGAAATATGAGCTCGCCAAGGACCTCGGATTTTACGATACCGTGCAGCAGGAAGGCTGGGGCGGGATTCGCGCAAAGGATGCCGGCAATATGGTGAAGCGGGCTATCCAGCTCGCCGAGCAGGCGGCAGCCAAAAACAACGGACAATAGTCCAAGCGAAAGCAGGAATAAAAAATGCTAAAAGCTAAGCAGCTGGAGCCGTTTGACGGTCATTTACCAGTGCTTAGCTTTTATTGCGTTCGTTTGATATAATGTTGGTTAAGCTAACGAAACGAACGGGTGAACTTATCGGATGAAAATTTATGAAAAAGCTCCTGCCAAAATCAATCTGCTGCTCGACGTGCTGCGCAAGCGCGAAGACGGCTACCATGAAGTCGAAATGATTATGACAATGGTCGACCTTGCGGACCGCCTGGAAATGGAAGAGCTACCGAGAGACACAATCATCATCTCCAGTCAGGTCGGTTACATCCCTCTTGACGAGAAAAATTTGGCCTTTCAAGCAGCCAGGCTGATCAAAGAACGATATGATGTCAAGCAAGGCGTATACATACACCTGGATAAGAAAATTCCTGTTGCCGCAGGCTTGGCCGGTGGAAGCAGCGATGCAGCCGCCGCACTCCGCGGTTTGAACAGGCTGTGGAAGCTGGAAATCCCGGAGGACGAGCTATGCCGGCTTGGTGCGGAGCTTGGCTCGGACGTGCCGTTCTGCGTAACGGGCGGCACCGCAATCGCCAGGGGCCGCGGTGAAGTGCTGGAGCATATTTCAAACCCTCCACAATGCTGGGTCGTGCTTGCAAAGCCGCCTATTAACGTTTCGACAGCCGACGTTTACGGCCGGTTCCGCGTGAATGACCTGAAGGAGCATCCTTCGATCAGCCGGATGGCGGATGCGCTGGAGCGGGGCTCGTTCCCGGACATTTGCGACGGGCTTGGAAATGTGCTGGAGCGGGTGACGCTTGAGCTGTATCCGGAGGTCATGCAGCTGAAAGAGAGTATGATCCGTCTCGGAGCGGACGGCGTCCTGATGTCGGGAAGCGGACCGACCGTGTTCGGCCTGGTATCCAAGGAAGCCAAGCTTCCTCGCATTTATAACGGGCTTCGAGGCTTCTGCAAGGAAGTATATGTGGTAAGAATGCTCACATAGGAAATACGTTTTTCTTGATTAAATCCGTATAAAAATGTTATATTGACATTATATTATTCGGATTTAGTGGGGGGAGATGTGTTTGAAAAAGTTAAAGCGGAGCTCGCGGTTGGTAGAAATGACTCAATATCTGCTAAGTCGACCCCACACGTTAATTTCACTGACAGCGTTTGCCGACCGTTATCAATCGGCTAAGTCTTCGATCAGCGAGGATTTGGCCATTATTAAAGAAGTGTTCGAGGAAGAAGGCATCGGTGAGCTTCATACGCTAGCCGGAGCGGCAGGCGGAGTGAAATTTACACCCAAGATGCAGGAAGCCGCAGCTCTTACCATTATGACGGATATATGCCGCCAGTTAGAGCAGCCTGAGAGGGTTCTTCCAGGCGGTTATTTGTATATAACGGATATGCTGGGACAACCGGAACTCTTGGCGGATGTAGGAAGAATGTTCGCAACCGCATTTGCGGAGCGAAAGATCGATGTCATTATGACCGTGGAGACGAAAGGGATCCCGCTTGCCTACGCTACGGCCGCCTGTCTCAATATTCCTGTCGTCATCGTGCGGCGCGATAATAAGGTGACCGAAGGCTCGGCCGTGAGCATCAACTACGTGTCCGGCTCTACGAAGAGAATCCAGACGATGTCGCTTGCACGCCGGGCGCTGAAGGAGCAATCCCGCGTTCTGATCATCGACGACTTCATGAAGGCCGGCGGTACGATTCAAGGGATGATGGATTTACTGTTCGAATTTAAGGCAACGGTTGCAGGAGTCGGCGTTTTCGTCGAATCGGGCGAGGTTGAGCTGGAAGAGCGGCTGCTGGAGGATTACGTCTCGCTGGCCAAGCTGACGGCCGTAGACATGAAGACAAAGCAGACGACGGTAGTACCCGGTAATTATTTTTCGAATGAAAGGCTGGGACAATAGTGACGAAGAAGCAACCGACAGTGATTAATACGGATAAGGCGCCTGCGGCAATCGGACCTTATTCGCAAGCGATCCGGCTTGGCGGGTTATTGTTCACCTCCGGACAAATTCCGCTGGATGCATCCGGACAGCTTGTAGAAGGCGGCATCGAGGAGCAGACTCATCAGGTATTCCGTAATTTGGAGGCCGTGCTCGCCGCAGCCGGAGCCGGCTTCTCCGACGTTGTAAAGGCAACCGTATTCATGAAAGACATGAACCAGTTTGCGACAATGAACGGTATCTATGCTTCTTATTTCGGAGAGCATAAGCCGGCCCGTTCGGCGGTCGAGGTAGCAAGGCTGCCAAAGGACGTTCTTGTCGAAATTGAAGTCATCGCATCGACAAATGTCGAATGAAAACGAAAAACCTTCAAATGGAAAAAAATATTTTAAATAGAGCATGATTTTTCCAAAAAAATAGAAGGATTTTGCACAAAAACGTGGAAGTATACACCAAGTCTCTGATAGACAAAGGTGGTGAACACAAGTGCAAATTACTGATGTCAGACTCCGCCGTGTAAATTCGGAAGGGCGTATGAAGGCGATCGCATCCATTACTATTGACAATGAATTCGTGGTTCACGATATTCGTGTAATCGACGGTAACAATGGTATGTTCGTTGCAATGCCAAGCAAACGTACTCCGGATGGAGAATTTCGGGATATCGCTCATCCGATCTCTTCAACCACCCGGGAGAAAATCCAGGCTGCTGTTCTCGCCGAATACGAGCGTGCAGCGGAAGAAGTTGCGATTGAAGAAGGAGCTTAACCAGAGCATTTCAGGATGTAAGGGAATGATCGGAGAAGAGAGCCGCGGCTCTCTTTTCTTTTTTATGGATAAAATTATTAGAATGATGAGACTCCGAAGGACGGCACAGATCCGAGCTGCTCAATGATGCAGCTAACGGTTCGTGCGTAGCACCAGCCGACCAGGAGGAACGTAAATATAAGAAATCAGCATTTTACGTTATAATAGGACTTATACTTCAATGCAGCAATTAGGGGGTTATCGATTTTGAAAGTGATGGCAATTGTACTCGCAGCTGGACAGGGTAAAAGAATGAAATCGAAATTATATAAGGTGCTTCACCCGGTTTGCGGAAAGCCGATGGTCGGCCATGTGCTGGATGCGGTGCGGGAAGCGGAGGCCGGCCGGACCGTTGTGGTTGTCGGTCATGGTGCGGAAGCAGTGAAGTCGTATTTGGGCGACGCGGCCGAGTATGTGCTGCAGGAGCAGCAGCTTGGCACGGGGCATGCGGTAAGGCAAGCCGAAGCGCTGCTCGGAGCGGAAGAGGGAACGACGATCGTCATTTGCGGCGACACTCCGCTCGTGCAGGCTTCCACGATCAAGTCTATGCTGGAGCTGCATGCTTCAAGCGGGGCGGCAGCGACGGTGCTTACGGCATCTTTCGATAATCCGACCGGCTATGGACGCGTCATCCGCGGCGAAGACGGCACGGTGCAGAGGATCGTGGAGCAGAAGGATTGCTCGCCGGAAGAAGCGGCAGTTAAAGAAATCAATACGGGTACCTACTGCTTCGATAACAAAAAACTGTTCGAGGCGCTTGCCAAGGTGACGAGCAACAACGCGCAGGGCGAATATTATTTGACGGATGTTATCGGCATTTTCCGCGCGTCCGGCGAATCGGTTCAAGGCTATTGCACGGAAGATCTTGCGGAAGCAATCGGCGTCAATGACCGCATCGCATTGTCCGAGGCGGAACGGTTCATGCGCGAGCGCATCAACCGCAAGCATTTGCTGAACGGCGTAACGCTGATTGATCCCGCGTCGACGTATATCGAGGCAGGCGTGCAGATCGGTCCGGACACGACGATCTATCCGGGTACGGTTCTGAGCGGATCGACGGTCATCGGCGAGGACTGCGTTATCGGACCGCAAGCGGATATCGCGGACAGTAAGCTCGGAAGCAGCGTTTCGGTGAAATATTCGACGGTCGCGCAATCCGAGATCGGGGATGACTGCAGCGTCGGCCCTTATGCGAATCTGCGTCCAAACTCGAAGCTTGGCACAGGCTGCAAAATCGGCGACTTCGTCGAGCTGAAAAACGCGTCGCTGGACGACGGCAGCAAGGTGTCCCATCTTAGCTACGTGGGCGATGCGATCGTCGGCAAAGACGTGAACATCGGCTGCGGCGCCATTACGGTCAATTATGACGGATACAATAAATCCGTGACGGAGATCGGCGATCACGCTTTTGTCGGAAGCAACGTGAATTTGATCGCTCCGGTGAAAATCGGCGATGGCGCCTACGTGGTAGCGGGCTCTACCGTGACGCAGGATGTGCCTGCGGGCGATCTGGCGATCGCGCGCGAGCGTCAGGTGAACAAACCGGGGTACGCGGAAAAAATCCGCGGGCGTGCCAAGGCGAAGAAAGAAAAGCAGCAGCAATAAGCGGAACGGGCCGTACGATGAGGTCTGGCTGGCAAGCTTCATTAAACCTTTCTAATAAAGTTTAATTACGGGTTGGAATGGGTAAGTTATAGGGAAATCACAATGCGTTGCCTATGCAGCTTCGCATATTTTTAGGAGGTTTCCACTATGGCGATTGCGATGAAAGCGGACCAACGACCATGCTTAACGAAAGGCGAGCTGCGTCAATTGCGGCTCCAGGGGAAAGTCCCGGGCGTCATTTACGGCAAGAAAATTTCCGAGGCGGCGAACGTAACGGTAGACGTCAAAGAGCTTCAGTCGATTTTGCGGTCGCATCCCAATGCAATAATTGAGATCAATATTCCTACGGCCGGAAAGCAGTCTGTCATGGTATCGGATATCCAGCGGGATACGCTGAACCGGCAGGTCATTCATGTCGATTTCCATCAAATCAACATGAATGAAAATGTGCGGGCCAATGTGCGTATTCATGCGGAAGGCGATTCGACCGGGGTTAGGGAAGGCGGAATCGTTCAAGTCATTCTTCATGAGATCGAAGTAGACTGTCTGCCAAGCAGCATTCCTGAGTCGATTACGGCGGATATTTCGTCGCTTGCCATGGGCGAGAGCCTGCTGGTCAGCGATTTGGCGCTCCCGAAGGGCGTCGTCGTTAATGCCGATCCCAACCAGGTAGTCGTTACGGTTCTGGCACCGCAGAAGGATCTTACGGAGGAAGAAGCCGAAGCTCAGGCGGTGGAGACGGAAGAGGCCGAGTCCCGCTCGAAGGAAGCCCAGATGGAAGATACGAAGAGCTTGTAAGCTGACATATACGGATATATGGAATGGCGCCGTCCTGCTTCAGGGCGGCGTTGTTTTGCTGCGGTGCGGAGCAAGCCGTTTACGCGCAAGTACGGAGTGTGTTACATTGGTCCAAAGGCAAAGGAGTGAATGGAGCAATGAGGTGGATTGCAGGACTGGGTAACCCCGGCACCGCTTATCAAGGTACAAGGCATAACGTCGGCTTTATGGTCATTGACGAGCTGGCCAAACGATGGGGAATCAACGTAACGCAAAGCAAATGCAAAGCGTTGATCGGGGAGGGCAACGTCCAGGGCACGAAGGTCTTCCTGATTAAACCGATGACTTACATGAACTTATCGGGAGAATCGGTCCGCTCGTTCCTCGACTATTATAAAGGCGAAATCGCGGACGGGGTTATCGTCTACGACGATTTGGATACGGAGATCGGCAAGCTGCGGCTGCGGTACCAGGGCAGCGCCGGGGGCCACAATGGCATTAAATCGCTGATTCAACATTTGGGAACGCAAACGTTCGACCGCGTCCGAATGGGCATTTCCCGCCCGCAACCGGGCAAGAATATTGCGGATTACGTGCTTTCTCCATTTCCTAAGAGCGAGCAGCAGCAGCTTGCGGAAATGATCTCCGCGGCGTGCGACGCGCTGGAGTTCAGGCTGAAGGCGCCGTTCGAGGAGACGATGGCAAAGTTTAACCGTTAACCTTTTAAGATAGGCGATAACGGGCATACTGAAGGGTATAACGACTCTTCAGGAGGCATACATATGGCTGTAAACTATATTTGCAGACACTGCAAAACTTCGCTTGGGTCGCTGAGCGGGATGAATATTACCGAGCAGCAGCTCGGTTTCCATTTCTTGACCCCCGAAGAACGCAGCGATATAATAGCGTATAGCCCAAATGGCGATGTGACGGTGAAAGTGGTTTGCGATTATTGCCGCGAGGCGATGGACGCGAATCCGGAGCTCCATTTGGTAACGAATCCGCTTCAATGACGGATGAATCATACTTGAGCCTTAGCGGTCGGCTGAGGCTTCTTTTCAATGTAGAGGGAGCATCCGTATCCTTTCTCCCATTACAGAAACGGGGTGTCACAAAAGTTGAATGCGTTAATTAAGGCTTTTGCTGCGGATGCGGACGTTCAATCCGTTATTTCCGGTATTCGTAAGGGCATGCGCGAGCAAATGATATCCGGCCTTGCCGGTTCCTCGAGACAGGTGCTCATCGCAGCGCTTCAGGAAGATGTCGGCAAGCCGATGCTGGTCGTTACTCACAATATGTTCTCTGCGCAGAAGATTGCGGAGGATTTGCAGGAATGTCTATCTCCGGAATCCGTATTATTATATCCCGCCAATGAGCTGGTTGCTGCCGAAGCTGCGATCTCGAGTCCCGAGACGCTGGCGCAGCGCATGGACGTGCTGATCAAGCTGTCCAAAGGCTTCCGCGGGATCGTTGTCGTGCCATTCTCGGGCGTGCGGCGGTTTTTGCCGGTCAGCGGTGTAATGGCAGCGGCTCAAATTGATATTAAAGTTGGCGATTCTTTGCCGATTGACACTTTTTTGCGCCAAATGACGGAGCTTGGCTATGTAAGAACGGACCGGGTCGAGCTGCGCGGCGAAATGAGCGTGCGCGGGGGAATCGTCGATTTCTATCCGTTAACGGCGGCGCAAGCTTACCGCGTGGAATGGTTCGGCGACGACATCGATTCCATTCGGACTTTCGATCCGGCTGACCAGCGCTCGTCGGACCGGCTGGAATCGTATACGGTTCCGCCTTGCCAGGAGATGCTGGCCGATGGGAAGCGGATGGAGGCGGCTGCGAATCACGCTCAGCAGCTGCTCGATAAGCAGCTGGACAAGATGACGGACAGGACGGCCAAGGAAAGGCTGCGCGCCGAAATTGGCGGAGAGCTGGAGAGGCTGCGCGAGCACGTTTATTTTACGGAAATCTATAAATATATCTCTTTGCTGTATCCGGAGCGGCAAACGATTCTTGATTATATGCCAAGCGATACGCTGCTAATATTAGATGAGCCTACCCGGTTGATAGAAACGGCCAAGCAGCTGGAGCGGGACGAAGCGGAATGGTCCATTCACCTGCTGCAGAACGGCAAGTCATTGCCTGGTCTGGCGTTGGCGCGCGAAACGGAGGAAATTTTGCATCACCGTCCGTTTCCGACTTTGTTTTTATCCTTATTTTTAAGACAAATTCCGCATTCCCAGCCGCAAAATATATTAAACATGACAAGCCGGTCCATGCAAAGCTTCCACGGGCAGATGAACGTGCTTAAGGCGGAGATGGAACGGTGGCGCAAAACTGGCGCAAATATTATGATGCTGGCAGGCAATGCGGAGCGGATTGAGCGCATGCGCCGCGTGCTGGACGATTACGGCATTGAGCCGCCGACTTTGCTCGAGGGCAATTTGCAGTCGGGCTTTGAGCTGCCGTCCTCGCATCTGGTCGTTATCACCGAAGGCGAGATGTTCACGCAGAAGCAAAGGAAAGCCCGCAAGATCGACAAGAAGGTCGATAATGCGGAGCGGATCAAGAGCTATACGGAGCTTAAGGTCGGAGACTATGTCGTTCACCAGAATCACGGGATCGGGAAATATGTAGGTATCGGCACGCTTGAGATTGCCGGAATTCATAAAGATTATCTTCACATTTTATACGCGGGCGGGGATAAGCTGTCCGTTCCGATCGAGCAGGTCGACATGATCCAGAAATATGTCGGTTCGGAGGAGCGCGAGCCTAAGATCAACAAGCTGGGCGGCAGCGAGTGGACAAGGGCGAAGAGCAAGGTAAAGGCTTCCGTCCAGGACATTGCCGACGATCTGATCAAGCTGTATGCCGAGCGGCAGGCCGCGCCGGGCTATTCCTTCGGGAGGGACACGTCCTATCAGCAGGAATTCGAAGCCATGTTCCCTTACGACGAGACGCGCGACCAGCTTCGGGCGATTGAAGAAATCAAGAAGGATATGGAGAAAAGCCAGCCGATGGACCGTCTGCTCTGCGGAGACGTCGGTTATGGCAAGACAGAGGTAGCGGTCCGCGCGGCCTTCAAGGCGGCGATGGACAGCAAGCAGGTCGCCGTGCTTGTTCCGACGACGATTCTCGCCCAGCAGCATTACGAGACGTTCCGCGAACGCTTCGCCGGCTATCCGATCAACGTACAAGTGCTCAGCCGTTTCCGTTCCCGCAAGGAACAGAACGAAACGATGAAAGGGCTGAAGAACGGAACCGTCGATGTAGTCATCGGCACGCATAGGCTTCTTTCGCAGGACATTATTTTTAAATCGCTCGGGCTGCTGATCGTCGACGAAGAGCAGCGCTTCGGGGTATCGCACAAAGAAAAGCTGAAAAAGCTGAAAACAAACGTCGACGTTCTTACGCTGACCGCAACGCCGATTCCAAGAACGCTGCATATGTCGATGCTGGGCGTCAGGGATTTGTCGGTTATCGAAACGCCGCCGGAAAACCGGTTCCCCGTGCAGACGTATGTTGTCGAATACAGCCCGTCGCTTGTCCGGGAAGCGATCGAGCGCGAGCTGGCCCGCGGGGGGCAAGTCTATTATTTGTACAACCGGGTACAGGGAATCTACCAGATGGCCGAGCAGATTAACGCGCTTGTCCCGGGTGCTAGAGTTGCAGTTGGACATGGGCAGCTGACCGAGCAGGAGCTGGAGAAGACGATTCTCGATTTTCTGGACGGGGAATCCGACGTGCTCGTCAGCACAAGCATTATTGAGACGGGCGTCGACATTCCGAACGTCAACACGCTTATCGTGCACGATGCCGACAAAATGGGGCTTTCGCAGCTCTATCAGCTGCGCGGACGCGTAGGACGCTCCAACCGGATCGCATATGCGTATTTCACTTATCAGCGGGACAAGGTGCTGACGGAAGTGGCGGAGAAGCGCCTTCAGTCGATCAAGGAGTTCACGGAGCTGGGTTCCGGCTTCAAAATCGCGATGAGGGACTTGTCCATCCGCGGAGCGGGTAATCTTCTGGGCGCGGAGCAGCACGGCTTTATCGCATCCGTCGGCTTCGACATGTACTCGCAAATGCTTGCCGAGGAAATTGCGAAACGCAAGGCGGAGATGAGCGGCGTGGAAGCGGTGCAGGAGAAGCCGGTCAGCACGGTCATCGACCTCAGCATAGACGCTTATTTGCCGACCGATTATATTTACGACAGCATTCAGAAAATCGAGATTTACAAAAAAGTGGCCGCCATCCGCACCTTCGAGGAGCAGGATGATGTGATCGACGAACTGGTCGACCGCTTCGGCGACTTGCCGCAGGCCGTCAGCAATTTGCTCGCCGTTGCAAGGCTAAAGGTATACGGCTCGATGTACGGCATCGAACAAATTAGCGGGAAGGCCGACGATATTACGCTAAAGTTTGCCGCCTCCCAGAAAAAGCGGGTTAACCGGAAAAAAATCGACCAGCTTTGCCTTAAGTTTGAGAACCGCTTCAAGCAGGCGGGCGAACAGGAGCCGAATCCGATCATCATGCTGCGCGGCAAAGGACTGTCCATGGAGCAGAAGGTTCATGTTCTGGAGAGATTCCTGCAGGAATACAAGGATGTATTGTTATATAAGGATGAGCTGCAAAATGCGACAACGTAGACAATATTCGCTTTCTGCGTCCCTTTTCTGATACAATACAAACAAGTTTATAAATTGAAAGGGGATTCAACATGTTACACAGTTCACGCATATCGGCATGGCGCAAAGGCACGCTGTTGTTCGTAGCCTTGCTGCTCGTCATGACGATGGCGGCATGCGGCGCGAAGAAGGAAACGGGAACGGAAATTGCGACATATAAAGGCGGCAACGTGACCGATACGGAGTTCGACAAGTATTTGGCAGTATTTAATGTTATGCAGCCCGGTTACGAGCAAATTATTGAACAAATGCCGCAATTTAAAGAACAGATTCTTCAGCAGTATATCTCTTACAAGATCTTGGGCAGCCAGGCTTCCGAGGACGCCAAGAAGAAAGCTGAAGAAGACGTGAAGGAACAAATGAAGCAGTACAAGGAAGCGCTGAAAACAAATACCGAATTGAAGGCGGCAATGGACGCCAAGAAATTGAAAGACAAAGATATGGAGAACTTTATGTCTCTTACCGCAACGGTTGTGGCGCATATGAACTCCAAAGTGACCGAAGAGGAAATGAAAAAAGAGTACGAGACCAACGGCGCCAATTATGCGACCGTAACGGTTCGCCATATTCTGGTCGCAACGGTGGAGACGGATCAGACAACGCAAGAGCAGAAGGAAATCCGCACGCCTGAAGAGGCGCTTGCACGCGCCAAGGAAGTAAAAGCGAAGCTTGAAGCGGGCGGCGACTGGACGGCCCTTGCGAAGGAATATTCCGACGATCCGGGCTCTAAGGAAACAGGAGGCCAGTATAAGGACGAGAAGGCCGGTTCTTGGGTGGATGCGTTCAAGCAAGCCGCTTATACGCAGGAAATCGGCAAAATCGGCGATCCTGTAGAAACCGAGTACGGCTATCACGTCATTCTTGTCGAGAAGCGCGACACGCCTGCGTTCGACAAGCTGAGCGAGGAAGACAAAGAAGCGGTGAAAAGCGCTGTCGCTTACACCCACATGAACACATTCATGACGGACGAGCTGTCCAAGTATGAAATCGACATTAAGCTGCCTGAGCCTGAAACGTCGGGTGCGCCTACGGAAAGCGGTAAACCGGCCAGCGACGCTCCTGCAGCAACCGACGCTCCGAAAGCAACGGAAGCCCCTGCGGCGAAATAAACGGATAATCTGTTCGCAAGACCCTTTAACCGGATAACGGTTAAAGGGTCTTTTTATTTAATTGGCCTTCTGAAAGAACGAACGAACCAACAAACAAAGCAAATCGAAAATTTAAACACATATGACATAAATCTAACATTAAATTTTCGATATCATCGATTTTCAATAAAAAGATAACATAAATCATAAGGTTGCCTAGGTCGGCATAGCGTATACGGATACATTCTAGATATAACATTACATAAATATAACATGTATTTTGTAAATTCAGCTGACTATACCCCTTGGAGTGATCGTTCAAATAAATATATGTAAATTATATTGACATGATAAAAAGAGCCGATCTATAATAAAGAAGCGAACGATGGAGTAATATTCCAACAGAACGTTCGGATATTAGAGAAGAGATAGATGGATCGGGGAGTGGAGAGATGAAAAAGAGATTGTTTTATCAATTGGGCTTGATGTCAGTTGCACTAAGTCTGGTGCTGGCCGGATGCGGAGGCAACAATGCGCCTGCATCGACGAACGAAGCGACTGACGCACCGTCGGAATCGGCTAACGCCGGCACATCCGCAGGCGGGGAAATCAAAGTTGGCATCCTCCACTCGCAAAGCGGCACGATGGCGATTAGCGAGGTGTCGGTAATCGATGCCGAGATGATGGCGATCGAAGAAATCAATGCGGCAGGCGGAGTGCTAGGCAAGAAGATCGTACCGGTGCTTGAGGACGGCGCCTCGGATTGGCCGACGTTCGCGGAGAAAGCGCGCAAGCTTATTTCCGAGGATAAAGTCGCAACCGTGTTCGGCGGATGGACGTCTGCGAGCCGGAAGGCGATGAAGCCGGTATTCGAGGAGCTGAACGGGTTGCTCTGGTATCCGGTGCAGTACGAAGGGCTAGAGGCGTCGCCGAACATTTTTTATACCGGTGCGACGACGAATCAGCAAATCGTGCCTTCGGTTACCTGGCTGCTTGAGAACCGCGGCAAGAAGTTTTACCTGCTCGGATCGGATTATGTATTCCCGCGCACAGCTAACCTGATCATCAAGGAACAGCTGAAAGCGGAAGGCGGCGAGCTCGTAGGAGAAGAATATACGCCGCTTGGACATACCGATTACAGCACGATTATTTCGAAAATCAAGGAAGCGGATCCGGACGTGGTCTATAACACGCTGAACGGCGACAGCAACGTCGCATTCTTCAAACAGCTTAAGGATGCCGGCATTACAGCTCAAGATCTTACTACGCTTTCGGTATCGGTGGCGGAAGAAGAAATTCGCGGCATCGGCGTAGACGTGCTGGAGGGGCATTTGGCGGCCTGGAACTACTATCAAACGACAGAAACGCCTACGAACAAGACGTTCGTTGAAAATTACAAGAAGAAATACGGCGATGACCGCGTGACGGCCGACCCGATCGAAGCGGGATATACGGCGGTCTACCTGTGGGCGGCAGCTGTCGAGAAAGCCGGCTCTACCGACGTCGCGAAGGTGAAGGAAGCGGCGAAGGAGCTGGAGTGGGAGGCTCCGGAAGGTAAAGTGAAAATCGACGGCGAGACGCAGCATTTGTACAAAACGGTACGGATCGGCGAGGTGCAGGCGGACGGCCAATTCAAAGAGCTATGGAATTCGGGCGAGGCGGTTAAGCCGGATCCGTACTTGAAGGGCTATGAATGGGCGGCCAGCATTCAACCGACCGAATAAGACGGACAGCAGCTACACACTAAATCGCAGCAAGGGATGGAGGGGGTACCCGAGGACCGGGTGCGCCCTCCGTCTTCATGAAGGCCTGCGAGGGGAGCGGTCATATGGATGTATATGTATTGCAGCTGTTTAACGGGCTCAGCATAAGCTCGATTCTGCTGCTTGTCGCTTTGGGGCTGGCCATTACGTTTGGCCTCATGAAGGTCATCAATATGGCTCATGGCGAGCTAATCATGATCGGAGCTTATTCGACTTATTTGACTCAAAATCTGTTTAAAGACTATTTGCCGGAATCGATGTTCGATTGGTACTTCGTGCTGGCCATACCCGTCAGCTTCGGCATTGCTTTTGTTTTTGGACTCATTCTTGAAATGTCGCTCATCCGTTTCCTGTACGGCAGACCGCTTGACAGCCTGCTGGCTACGTGGGGGGTAGGCCTCGTGCTGCAGCAGGTGGCGCGTTCGATTTTCGGAGCCCCGAACGTGGCCGTAAAAAGCCCGACCTGGCTGGATGGAGGGCTGCGCATTGTGGATGGCACGCTGCTTCCGTATAAACGCTTGTTCATCATCGCTCTCGTGATCGTCTGCCTGGCCGCGATGTACGTTTACATTTACCGCAGCCATGAGGGAAGAAGGATGCGTGCCGTTATGCAAAACCGGGATATGGCCGCATGTCTGGGCGTATCGACGCGGCGCGTCGATTCGATGACGTTCGCGATCGGTTCGGGCATTGCCGGCATCGCCGGCTGCGCACTGACGCTGATGGGTCCGATCGGCCCGTCGCTCGGCACTTATTATATCGTTGACGCCTTTATGGTGGTCGTGCTCGGCGGCGTCGGCAAGCTGGTCGGAACGGTGCTCGGCGCGGTTGGGATCGGCATGTTCAATACGTTATTCGAATACTGGACGAACGCATCGCTCGGCAAGGTGCTTGTGTTCGTTTGTATCGTCGCATTCCTGCAGTGGAGGCCGATGGGGCTCGTTGCGATGCGTACACGCTCGCTTGATTAAGTAACTTATATGAGTGGAAGGTGGAGTGCGCATGCAGCTAAAAAAGATGACGCCCCGGCGATTATGGATTTTGGCCGGCTACGCTGCCGCGGCGGCCGCTTTGTTCTCGGCGCCGATGTTTGTCAGCGATTTCCGGCTTAACCTGCTGGCGAAATTTCTGGCTTTTGCGATCGTTGCATTAGGCCTTGATCTGATATGGGGATATACCGGCATTTTGAGCCTTGGCCACGGGATTTTCTTCGGACTTGGCGCTTACGCGATGGCGATGTACCTGAAGCTTGAGGCAGGCGGCGGAAAGCTGCCGGACTTCATGGGCTGGAGCGGACTGAAGGAGCTTCCGCTATTCTGGCAGCCGTTCGGGAGCTTCGGCTTCGCGGCGGCGGCGGGAATTGCACTTCCGGCGATCCTTGCGCTGGTGCTCGGTTACTTTACGTTCCGCAATCGCATCCGCGGCGTTTACTTTACGATTTTGACACAGGCGCTTGTTATTATTACGACTACGCTGCTGATCGGGCAGCAGGCCTTTACCGGCGGCACGAACGGCGTGACCGGTTATTCCGAGGTGCTGGGCTTCCCGCTTGGCTCGCCGGATACGAAGCGGGCGCTTTACTGGATTACGGTTGCGGCGCTTATCGTCATATTCCTGTTTTGCCGCTTTATCGTCGGCAGCCGCTTCGGCAAAGTGCTGCGGGCCATCCGCGACGGCGAAAACCGCGTACGGTTTATCGGATATAATCCCGCCATCTACCAAATGGTGATTTTTGCAATTTCTGCGGGGATTGCCGGCATGGCGGGCATGCTGTTCGTGCTTCATGTCGGGATTATATCCCCTTCGATGCTCGGCATCGTGCCTTCCATCGAGATGGTGCTTTGGGTGGCGATCGGCGGGCGCGGAACGCTCGTTGGTGCGGCGCTTGGCGCGATTCTGATGAACTGGGCAAAAAGCGAGTTCAGCACCGCCTATCCGGAAGGCTGGACGCTGTTCATGGGCTTGTTGTTCGTCATTGTCGTTGTGTTTATGCCAAAAGGGGTCGCGGGTCTGATCGGCCAAATCAATTTCCGCAAAAAGAGGAGGGAACCGAATCATGAAGGAGTCCGCAATCCTGCAGTGTGATAACGTGACGGTTGAGTTTGACGGCTTCAAAGCCATTCAGGGCATGAGCCTGAAGCTGCTGAAAGGCGAGCTTCGTTTTCTGATCGGTCCGAACGGTGCGGGCAAAACGACGATGCTGGATGTGATTTGCGGGAAGGTGCGGCCCTCTTCCGGGCAGGTGACTTTTAACGGGAAAATCGATATTACGCGAAAAAAAGAGCACCAGATCGCGGAGCTTGGCATCGGGCGGAAGTTTCAGGCTCCTTCCATCTTTCCGTCCATGTCCGTGGCCGAGAATCTGGAGATTGCGATGCGGCAAAATCGAAGCGTGTTTGCGACCCTGTTCGCGAGCATGAAGAGCGAGGAGAGTGACCGTCTCCATAGTCAGCTCCAGATGATCGGCCTGCAGGATAAAGCGTCATGGCGGGCCGGCGGCCTCTCGCACGGCGAGAAGCAATGGCTGGAGATCGGAATGATGCTGCTTCAGGAGCCCGAGGTGCTGCTTCTCGATGAGCCGGTAGCGGGCATGACGGATAAGGAAACGGATAAAACGGGCGAACTGCTGCATGAAATTGCCCGCCAGCGCTCGGTCGTCGTCGTTGAGCACGACATGGAATTCGTCCGGAACTTCGCCAGCAAGGTAACTGTGATGCACGAGGGCAAGCTGCTGAAGGAAGGCTCCATGGACGAGGTGCAGAGCGACGACCGGGTGGCGGAAGTGTATCTTGGGAAAAGGCGGGATGCCGATGTTAGCCGTTCAACAGCTTGAAGCGGGTTACGGAGAAAGCGTCATTTTGCGGAATGTGACGCTGAAGGTGAAGCCGGGGCAGGTCGTGTGCCTGCTCGGGCGCAACGGAGTCGGCAAAACGACGCTGATGAAAAGTATTATGGGGCTCCTTAAAGCGCGCGGAGGCTCCGTCTCGTATAACGGCTCCGATTTGACGAGGAAAGCGCCGGGGCAGCGGGCGAAAAGCGGCATCGGCTACGTGCCTCAAGGCCGGGAAATTTTCGCTCAGCTGTCCGTCTTTGAGAATCTCCTGCTTGGACTGGAAGCGTCCAAAGAGAAGGCCGGCCGCATACCAAAGGAGGCGATCGCCAAATTTCCGGTGCTGTCTGCGATGTACAGCCGGCGCGGCGGCGATTTGAGCGGAGGGCAGCAGCAGCAGCTCGCTTTCGCCCGGGCGCTCGCGTCAAAGCCGGAGGTGCTTCTGCTCGACGAGCCGTGCGAAGGCATCCAGCCCTCCATTGTGGACGATATCCGGGATGTGATCCGTTCCATTAAGGCCGATGGGCGGACGTCCATTCTGCTGGTCGAGCAAAGCCTGGATTTTGTCAAAAGCGTCGGCGACTACTTCTATGTGCTGGAGAAGGGCGCCATCGCCTGGGAAGGCGAGCTTGAGGCGCTGAGCGATGAGGTCATTCGCAAGTATTTGACTGTTTAAGACATATAGGGTTAGTGGGCTGCTCCGGAAGCGGGGCGGTCCTGTTTGTGTGGGAATCAGAGTCCGTGGAGGCTTGAATGGAAACGGTCCGTATTGCCGATTGGCGATTTGGGCCGTTTTTCTTATTGTTTATATTTGTAAAAAGTGATATCATAATTATATCAAAACAATATAATCATACGATGTTTGAGGGGTGAGGCGGAATGAACGAAAGAAAAGCCTGGTATGTGAGCGGATATACGGCACTGCTTGTGGCGCTTGCAGCTGCCGCAGCGGGCATTGCGCTGATCGTAAGTGAAGCGTCCGAAGCGGTTTCCTCCGGCTGGATGATCGGAGCCGGCGTTTTGCTCGTCGTTGTCGCTTTTGTCTGCGCATCCTCCCTGACGATCGTGCAGCCGAATGAAGCAAAAGTGATTACTTTCTTCGGGACTTATATGGGGACCGTGCTGGAAAGCGGCTTGTGGATGGTGCTCCCGCTTACGACAAAGGTCAAGGTGTCGCGGAAGGTCAGAAACTTCAACAGCCAGACGCTGAAGGTGAACGATGCGGAAGGGAATCCCGTAGAAATCGGGGCGGTTGTCGTGTTTAAGGTTACCGATACCGCAAGAGCGTCCTTCGATGTCGACGACTACGAGCGCTTCGTGGAAATTCAGAGCGAGACGGCCGTCCGGCATATCGCGGCCCAATATCCGTACGATACGTTTGCGTCGCCGGATGAACTTTCGCTTCGCGGCAATGCGGACGAAGTAGCCGGCGAGCTGCTGCGCGAGCTTCAAAGCAGGCTGGAGGTAGCGGGCGTAAAGGTGCTGGAGACGCGGCTGACCCACTTGGCGTACGCGCCGGAAATTGCAAGTGCCATGCTGCAGCGCCAGCAGGCGATTGCGATCGTATCGGCAAGGACAAAGATTGTGGAAGGTGCGGTAGGCATGGTGGAAAGCGCGCTGAAGCAGCTGGAGGCGAACGGGATCAGCCTGGACGATGAACGGCGGGCCGCGATGGTGAATAATCTGATGGTTGCGATCGTATCCGATCGGGCCGCAACCCCGGTCATTAACACGGGGTCGCTCTACGGCTAAGGCGTAAATCCAATGGCTAAGGAGAAGAAAGCATTTCCGCTCCGCCTGGATCCCGATATCCATCGCGCGCTGGAGCAGTGGGCCGCAGACGAATTCCGCAGCGTGAACGGGCACATCGAGTTTTTGCTCCGGGAAGCGCTGGGCAAGGCCGGCAGGCTGAAGCAGCCGGGCAGAGAAGAGAAATAAGCAGGAATAGGAAGGGCGGCTGCCGGCATTTATCCGGGAGCCGCGTTTTTTTTGCAGCAGGCGACCTTGAAAAAGTGTAAGAATACCTTACATCATTATTGACGAATTCGTACGATCCCGAGTATACTCCGAATTAACGTAAGGTTTCATGACAATTCTTCCTGCAGGGAGGTCGTCCAAATGAACAAAACGATCTTTAAG
Organism: Paenibacillus vietnamensis; assembly: GCF_020169515.1. Classification (GTDB taxonomy): domain Bacteria; phylum Bacillota; class Bacilli; order Paenibacillales; family Paenibacillaceae; genus Pristimantibacillus; species Pristimantibacillus vietnamensis. The sequence goes on from NZ_JAHMHW010000024.1 coordinate 34,292, forward strand.
GCGTTAGCTTTTCTGGCCAAAATGATGTTTTTCCGTCATCCTGCCGCTCACTGGTGAGCGGTTATTTTTTTGCCCGGGAGGCGGTTTGGCCATATAAAAATGGACGGTTTGGATGGCTCTTCAGTCCGTGCATAAGAAATTGGGAGCGGATGAATACTATGGTCAGATTCAAAATCTTTTGAAGGATCTTTCCTCTTCGTTATAAACAAGCAGCAAGAATCCAGTCGATTCAAAATCCTCTAGGAAAGCGGGGCAACAAGAAAATGAAAGCAACTGGAATTGTACGTCGCATCGATGATCTCGGGCGTGTGGTGATTCCGAAGGAGATCCGCCGTACACTGCGTATTCGCGAGGGTGACCCTCTGGAAATATTTGTGGATCGCGATGGCGAGGTTATTTTAAAGAAGTATTCTCCTATCGGCGAGCTGGGCGATTTTGCAAAAGAATATGCGGAATCGCTGTATGAGGGCACGAGCCATATCACTTTAATTACGGATCGGGATTCGATTATTGCTGTGGCAGGAGCGTCCAAGAAGGAGCTGCTCGACAAAGCGGTGGGCTCCGTTCTGGAAGGCTGTATGGAAAACCGAAAAACGGTAGCCGAGTCTAACGGAGGCTCTTACGAGCTGATCAAGGACGCCCAGGATACGTACAGCTCGTTCGTGATCGCTCCGATTATTGCGGGCGGAGATCCGATCGGTACGGTTGTGCTTGTGAGCAAGGACGAATCCGTCAAAATGGGTCAAATGGAAACGAAAATGGCGGAAACCGCCGCAGGCTTTCTGGCCAAGCAAATGGAGCAGTAGAAGCTAAAGCGTAGTAAGATGGCACAGCTTGTCTTGAGCTGCGTGAAATGAAGAGGCGACAGCGAACATAACGGCTTCCTTGACCAAAACGATGTTTTGGCCGGGGAAGCTTTTTTCGAATTCGCTCCTGAATCGATAGGCGAATGCCGTTTGTGAGGTATAATAGGTTCCGACATGAATCATGAATGGGCAGGGGCGAGACGGATGAAGGAGGAGCCGGAGCTGGAGCGGCAAGGGACTGACGGGCCCGGACGGGCGGGCGCAAGCCTGGCTTCGGTGAAAAGCGGGCCGGGCAGGACCCGGATCGGGCTGAGCGGAGTAGCCGTTATGGCGGGGGCGGCATTATTGTCCAAAATCATTGGCGTATTTCAAAAAATCCCGCTGCAAAACATGGCCGGAGACCGCGTGTTCGGCATCTACAACGCGGTATATCCGTTTTACCAGCTGATTGCGGTGCTGGCGACGGCCGGTTTGCCGACGGCGGTGTCTTTGCTCATCGCGGAGAGGCTGCGCAAGGGGAGCGACCCGGAAGGGGTGCGCCGGATCCTGTATGCGGCAATTCTGCTGCTCGGCGTGACCGGCATCGCCGCTTTCGGTTGGATGTGGGCGGCTGCGGACGGGGTTGCGCGGCTGATCGGCGACTCTGGGACGGCCGGCGCCATTCGCGCGGTGTCGTTCGCGCTGCTGGCCGCGCCGTTTGCGGCCGCCTTGCGAGGCTACGCGCAGGGGACGGGGCGGATGGCGCTGTCGGCCGGCTCGCAGCTGACGGAGCAGCTTGTGCGGGTGGCGGTCATGCTTGCCGTGGTGGTAGCGAGCTGGTCCGCCGGCTGGAACGAGGCGTCGGTAGCTGCAGGGGTGATGAGCGGATCGGCGGCGGGTGCGTTCAGCGCTTTGCTGATGCTTATCGTCTGCTTGTGGAGGCAGCGTGAGGGACGGTTTTCTAGGCATGGAGGCGGCGGAAGCGGGAAGATTACAGCCTTTAGGCAGGCCTCCGCGCCGCAGCGGAAGCTGCTGGCTGAAATGAAAAAGCTCGCGGTGCTCGCGCTGCCTGCCGCTTTAGGAGCTGTCGTCGTTCCCGTCCTCGGCGTTGTGGACGCATTCACGGTGCCCCGTCTTCTGCGGGAAGGAGGGCTGCCGGAGCCGGAAGCGATGGCTTTGTTCGGCGTGTACAGCCGCGCCCAGCCGCTCGTGCAGCTGGTCGTCATGGTGGCCGGCGCCGGCGCCGCTGCGCTGGTGCCCGGTCTTGCGCTGGCCCGGATGCGCGGGGCGTACGGGCAGCTGCGGCTGCAGCTGGCCTTGACCGAGCGCGCGGCCTGGGCGGCGGGCGCTGCCGCAAGCGTCGGCCTTGTTCTGCTGGCCCGGCCGTTAAACGTCATGTTCTACGCCGATGATAGGGGAACGGCATTGTTTGCTCTGATCGGCTGTACGGCGCTGGCCGGCTGCGTGAATGCGGTGAATGCGCCTGTACTGCAGGCGCTGGGCTCGGCGCGGGCGCCTATCCAGCTGGTGCTGCTGGCGGCAGGATTGAAGGGCATATGCAACGCCGTTCTTGTGCCGCTTTACGGCGCTGACGGCGCCGCCGCCGCGGGCATCGCCGCCTTGACGGCCGCTGCCATGCTGGGGACGGCAGCCGTCCGGCGGGCCGCGGCGGCATCGGGGGCCGCGCTTGGCGGCAGGACGGTGCCCGGCAAGCGGAGCGGGTCTGCCGGCGGGCGTACGGCGGCGGAGGCGGAAGCGACGTCGGATGCTGCACAGCGGGGTATGTTGCAGGCGGAGAGAGAAGGAGCTGAGGCACTCCGGCATACTGCGAGAGCTTCGGGGGCAGTTACGGGCAATGCCGCCGGGAAGATAGGCGCTAAGCCGGTCCGGCTTGCCTCCGCAGGGTCGGAGGTAATTCCGGGTATGAAGGCTGCCGGGAAAGGCGATGATGCGAACGTGCCGGCGCAGCCGGGCGCAGCAAATGTCGCGGACGCCACCGCAGGCGGCGCAAGCGGCACAGGCCGCAGGCCGTGGCCCGCGGACCGCCGCGCGGCCGCTGCCTGCGGCTTCGCGCTCGCGGTCATGGCCGCGGCGCTGCTTGTCGCCGAGCGGGCGCTGGACGCAGCGCTCGGCGGGGTGCTGCCGCCGCGGGCGGCAGCGGCGGCGCTTGCGCTGACGGGCGCAGCCGTCGGCGCAAGCGCCTTTGGCGCCGCGGCTTTGCGCGGCGGCGCCGTAAGCGCGCGCGAATGGCGCGCGCTGCCGGGCGGCGGCGTATTGGCCGCCCGGCTCAGACGCTGGCGGCTGCTTCCGCCGGCGGAAGGGGAGCGATGACCGGGCGGCGCCGGCCCGGAGCTTGATTGTTCCGTTTATTTGGTCCATTATTATTTAGGCGGCAGCTGAAGGCTATCGCCTAATTGATGTACATAGCTTGGATCCGGCGCGGCTTTATTAGAGCGAAGCGCGGAACCCGTTCCATAACTTGCCTTACATCTCGATACGAGCTGTTTTGCTTATAATTGTCTTCTATTTCTACGCGAAACGAGCTGTATACCGCCAAAGGACGGCACCAGCCGTTTGCGCTAGCGATTCATCCTTAAGGAGGTTGATCTGGTATGACAAACCGGTCGATAACGGTAGTCGGTCTGGGATCGGGCGATCCCGATCATTTAACGCTTGGAGTGTGGCGGAGGCTTCAGGACGCGGAGCGGATTTTTGTCCGCACGGCACGGCATCCGGCGATGTCCCTCCTGCATGACAACGGCATCGCATATACTTCGTTTGACTCGCTTTACGAGCAGCACGATTCCTTTCCCGACGTGTATAAGGCTATTGCCGAGGCATTGATTGCCGAAGCGGGCGCCGGAGGACAGCTGCTGTACGCCGTTCCCGGCCATCCGATGGTGGCGGAGCGGACCGTGTCGCTGCTTCGCGAGCAATGCCCGGAGGCGGGCATCGAGCTTATCATCCTGGGCGGGGAGAGCTTTCTCGACCAGGCCTTCGTCAGCCTCGGCATCGATCCGATCGAGGGCTTTGCCCTTCTTGACGCGGCCGATCTGCAGCCTTCGCAGCTGCAGCCGCAGCTGCACACGATCATTGGCCAGGTGTATGACAGCTTCACCGCATCCGATGTCAAGCTTGCGCTGATGGAGCGTTACCCGGACGATTACGAGGTCGTGGTCGGCCATGCGCTCGGAGTTGCGGGCGAACAGTCGATCGAGCGCGTTCCGTTGTACGAGCTTGACCGTTTGTCCGGCTATGGCAATTTGTCGCTCATCTGGGTGCCCCGTTCGGAGGACGCCGCATTGCGCAACCGTACCTTTGACCGCTTGCACGAGATCGTCTCGATCCTGCGCAGCCCCGAAGGCTGTCCATGGGACCGGGAGCAGACGCATCAATCCATTCGCAAAAATTTCATCGAAGAGCTCTACGAAGCGCTCGAGGCGATCGACAACGACGACCCCGATGCGATGCAGGAGGAATTCGGCGACGTTATCCTTCAAGTTATGCTGCACAGCCAGATGGAGGAGGAGGCCGGTGCATTCTCGGTCTATGATGTGATACAATCGCTAAATGAAAAGCTGATTTTCCGTCATCCCCATGTATTCGGCAGCCTGAGCGCAAACGATTCGGAAGAGGCGCTCGGCAACTGGGAGCAGATGAAGGCGGAGGAGAAGCGGATCAAAGGGACCGATGCGGATCGCAAGTCCGTGCTTGACGGAATACCGCCGGATCTTCCGGCGCTTATGAAGGCGTACAAGCTGCAGAAAAAAGCGGCCAAAGTCGGCTTTGACTGGAATGAGATCGGACCGGTGCTGGACAAAATCGAGGAAGAGCTCACCGAGCTCCGCGAAGCGATCTCCTGCGGTGAACGGGAGCAGCAGGCTTCCGAGCTGGGCGATCTTTTATTCGCCGTCGTAAACGCTTCGAGGTTCATCCAGGCCGATCCGGAGGAAGCGCTGACCCGCACGAACAAAAAATTCCGCAGCCGTTTCTTGTATATTGAGGAGCAGCTTCGTATAAGCGGCAAAAATTTTGACCAGACTGATTTAACAGAAATGGATCGATGGTGGGAAGAGGCCAAGCATCAATCCTAGCTCTTGTTTCGGCACAAATCGCCTTCATTCCGCACGATTCGCAAAAAAATTTCAAGCAGCGGCAGGATTTTTTTACTTAGAGGCAGAATAACTATTCCTCATGCGAGTAAGAATTTCCAACCACGGCGGCGCTTCAAGGCGTCGACCACGAATAGGTTATCTGAACAATAGGAGGATTTTATCATGAACAAAACAGACCTGATCAACAACATCGCAGAAAAAAGCGGCTTGACTAAGCGTGACGTAGAAGCTGTACTTAACGGATTTTTGGGCGAAGTAACAGATGCTCTTGCAAGCGGCGACAAAGTACAACTGATCGGCTTCGGTACTTTCGAAACTCGCAAACGCGCAGGACGCACGGGCCGCAACCCGCAAACCGGCGCTCCGATCGAAATTTCGGAAGCTAAGGTTCCTGCATTCAAAGCGGGCAACAAGCTGAAAGAAGCGATCCAGTAATTCATGCGTCTGGATAAGTTTCTCAAGGTATCCCGGCTGATCAAACGCCGCACCGTTGCGAAGGATGTATCCGAGCAGGGGCGCGTATGGATCAACGGCCGCGAGGCGAAAGCCAGCAGCTCCGTAAAGCCGGGGGACGAGCTCCAAATCCAGTACGGCCAGAAGATCGTAACCGTACGCGTCGAGCGCATCGCGGAAACGACCCGTAAGGATGAAGCCGGAGAGCTGTATACCTTGATCAAGGAAGAACAGCGCCAGCGGGACAACGATCTCGATTGGCAGCAAAAGAATTAAAGCGAAAGCCGTCTGTAGACACCGATTCTGCAGGCGGCTTTTTTACTAGCAAGACCGTGCCCCAAGGCTTCTGCATTGCCTCTGCTGCTTCCGATTAGCGTAACTGGAATTGCTGCAGTTATTTTTGATCAAGAACCGGCAATGGGGGAAAATAACTGGTTTTTTTGTATCTAAAAAAGGAACTGCCCTCGTAACATAGGGATATTGGGAGATTTAGCTACACAAAATCCAGCTATTATTGCCAATTCGCAGAATCGATAGATTTAAATACACTGAATCCATTTATGAACAGTACGCAGTGCGAAGCGGACGAGAGGGTGCGCTGTTTTCCAGATTACCCACCCGGCCTTTGTTTCAAACAAACCCGGCCCGTTTAAATACCTTGAGGCTGTTAGGCAGAGGCAGCCTCATACAGGCCGGTGCAAAAACCGGTTCTAATTGTTTTCCCGTCCCCATAAGCTAGTCTTAAATCAGGAGACGGGGGACGAGTCGATGGTTGACCAAAGCAAAGGACAAAAGCGGCAGGAAGTCAGAATGACGAACCGAAGGCTGCTTGAGCTTACCGGCGTTTTGAAGGTGGAGAGCTTCGACAGCGAAGAGTTTCTGCTGGAGACGGAGCTGGGTGTCTTAACGGTTAAAGGGCAAAACCTGCACATGAAGCATTTGAGCCTGGAGCAAGGGCTTGTATCGATCGAAGGGCTGGTCCATTCCCTCGCCTATTTGGACGGCACCCAGAACGCATCGAAATCCAAAGGCTTATTCGGGAAGCTGTTTAAGTGACGTTAAGCATGCAGTGGATGACGATGGCAGTTATGCTGCTGTCAGGCCTCGGCATGGGAACGGTATTCGACGGCTACCGCGTCGTATCGAATGAGCTGAAGTTCCCGCGCTGGTGGCTGCCGGTGCTCGATGTCGTGTACTGGATGGCAGCGGCGCTGGCCGTCTTCAGGGTGCTGTACGCCAGCAACAACGGCGAGATGCGGGCGTACGTTTTTGTTGGACTGGCTTTCGGGGTGCTGCTCTATTACTGGCTGTTCAGCAGGCTGGTCATTTCCATAGTCAAATGGCTTATTAAAGCCGTGCGCAAGCTGATTTCCTTCGTGCTGAAATGTCTCGATATCCTCATCGTCAAGCCGATCGTGCTGCTCTATAAACTCATTATTTTAATGTTCGGAATTGGGTCTGCAATCACTATTTTCATTTACAAAATTGTGCTACAATTGGTTCGTCCTTTTTGGCGTTTATTTGTTTGGATGGTCAGGCCCGCACTCCGTCCGATCGGAAGGTGGCTGGCGCCTTACTGGGCCAAATGGCAGCTGAAGGAGAAACTCGCCAATATTGGACGACTAATCTCCCGGTTATGGGGCAGATGGTTTAGGAGGTAACACCGCTCATGGCAGCGAAAGTTAACAAGAACAAGAAGACAGGGAATGCGGGCACGAAGCGCCGGTTTAAACTGTGGATGATGTTCATCGTGCTATTTATGGGCTGGGCGGGTTATACGGTCTTTGGTCAGATGCAGCTTAAGGATACGACGAGTGCAAAGCTGGAGGCCATACAAGGCCAGATCAGCGCGGCAGCGAAAGATAGCGAAGAGCTTAAACGGCAGATTGAACGGTTGAACGACCCGGAATATATCGAACAGCTTGCGACTAAGGATCATGGTATGGTCAAGAAGGGCGAAAAGCAAATTTTCAGTGATTAAATCGGGCTTTAAATCGGGTGATCGTCTGTTGACCTTCCTTTGGCGGTTCGGTTATAATCACGTTAATAGCGGTTTCGCAAAACTATCGGTTTAAGCTTATACAGTCGGTTTTGCTTCGCATAACTTTTAGGGAGGAACATTTTATTTTATGGCAATTGAAGTGGGCGCTAAGTTAGAAGGAAAAGTGACGGGCATTACGCATTTCGGGGCATTTGTCGACTTGTCGGGAGGTGTCACGGGTCTAGTTCACATTTCGGAAATCGCTGATAACTACGTCAAGGACGTGAAGGATCACCTTAAGATCGACGATGTCGTGAAGGTTAAAGTGATCAACGTGGACAAAGACGGTAAGATCGGACTTTCCATTAAGCAAGCCATTGACCGGCCTGAAGGTCAACCCGCGCCACAATCACGCGAGCGTCACGGCGGCGGAAGCGCTGGAGGTGCTGGCGGCGGAGAACGTTTCAACCGCGGAGGCGGTGGCGGTGGCGGACGTCCCTTCAACAAACAATCGTCTGGCAGACCAGCCTACGGCAAACCGTCATTCGAGGATAAAATGTCACGTTTCCTGAAAGACAGCGAAGAGCGCATCTCCTCTCTGAAGAAGAATACGGAGGGCAAACGCGGAGGACGCGGAGCCAAGCGGGTATAAGCAATCAACTTTTTATGAATAACAAGGCAGGGCCGATTCGGCTCTGCTTTTTTGCTGTTTATGCCTTGGAATCGGGCTGCTCAGCTTCCCAGTGTCTTGTCGTATTGCGTTTTATTCCTCCTTCGTCCAAAAACTTTTCCCCCAACCTCCATCATTCCCGACAGGTTCCTACGTCCATTCGCCAACAAAAAAGCGCTTTCAAAATGACTGTTCCTGTCGGACGAAGCTGAAGGCGCATTTCCATCAGAACGTTCAATCCTATACGGGACGTATGTTTGGCGGTTTGCTGACAATGACTGCGCGGCCAATTCTTTTTGTCGGAAAAAACTTTTTGACAAGCTCCTTTAACTGACAAACTTTATACGGACGACCTCCTATAATGGGGAACACAATACTTTCGGATGGGTGGTGTCGGTAAGTGGATAAGGATAGCGCAGGTACGATTCCCGGTGTTAAGCGGGCGAATATATTCCAGTCGGCAATGCGGAAAGGGCGGGAATGGATTGCAGCACGCCGCTTCATTCAAGCGATTACAGCGAAAAAATGGGCTTTTCTATTGGTCGGTATAGCGTTCTTGCTTGGCAGGGCGGTTATCCTCGAATCGCTTATGCCATTTGCCATCGCTTATTTCGCGGTGATCTACTTCCTGAGAAGAGATATTTATCCTTGGGTGGCCATTTCGCTCGTTGCCGGCAGCTGGCTGGCGGCGGATCCCGCCCCGATGTGGATTGCGATGGAAATCGCGGTGCTTTTCCTGTTCCTGAAGGGACTGGAGGCATACGAAAAAGCGGAGCTGCAGTCGGCGCCGATTCTTGTGTTCGCGTCTGCACTGCTTGTCCAGATGTTCAGCGTGTTTATCGGGGACGAGCTCAGCTGGTATAATTTCATGCTTGTCGTCGTGGAAGCGGCGCTTGGCTTCGTGTTAACGCTTGTATTCATTCAAGCGATTCCTATACTCACGGTGACAAAAAAATCGGCCTCGCTCAAAAACGAGGAAATCATTTGCCTGATGATTCTGCTGGCTTCCGTCATGACGGGTGCTGTCGGCTGGGTCGTTTACGATATGTCGGCCGAGCATATTATGTCGCGTTACATGCTGCTGCTGTTTGCTCTGGCAGGCGGCGCACCGCTTGGCGCTTCCGTCGGCGTTGTTGCAGGCTTAATTCTGAGCTTGGCGGATTTCGGGGCAGTCGTGCAAATGAGCTTGCTTGCTTTTGCCGGACTGCTTGCCGGATTGCTGCGTGAAGGCGGCAAAATGGCCGCCGCGTTCGGAATGCTGCTTGGAACGTCGATTTTATCCATATATGTAGGCAGTCAGGCTGATGTGATGAGCTCGACCTGGGAGTCGGTTGCGGCCGCAACTTTGCTCATGCTGACGCCTCGCAGTATGATCCGCACGATTTCGCGTTATGTGCCGGGCACGAACGAACACGCGAAGTCGCAGCATGAATACGCCAAGCGGGTTCGCGAGGTTACGGCCGAACGCGTCTCGCAATATTCGGAGGTGTTTCAGCAGCTATCTCGAAGCTTTGGGCAACTAAACGGAACGGCGGCAGCCGCCAGGAACAAGGAGGATGAGATCAACCATTTCATGAATGCCGTTGCGGAGCGCAGCTGCGTTAGCTGCCACCGGCAAAAAGCCTGCTGGGAGGATAAGTTTTTTCATACGTACAATATGATGACCGAAATGATGACGGCGGTGGAGGAGGACCGCGTGCCCGCAGGGAAGGAGATTCCCCGCGCCTGGTCGGCTCACTGCGTGAAATCGTCGCAGGTGCTGCTGGATATGCGCCAGCAGTACGAGCTGTACCAGAATAATATGCACTGGAAAAAGCAAATATTCGATTCCCGCCAGCTGGTTGCGGACCAGCTGAACGGAGTGTCGCAGGTTATGGAGGATTTGGCCAAAGAAATTAAAAGAGAGGGGCAGACGCTGCATTTGCAGGAAGAACAAATCAGAGAGGCGGTGGAAGGGCTCGGTTTATCGATACAAGGGATTGATATCGTAAGCTTGGAGGAGGGGAACGTCGAGATTGAGCTTTACCACACTTTTGAGAAAGGATTTGATGAATGCCGGAAAATTATCGCGCCGCTGCTAAGCGATATTTTAGGAGAGCATATTGCGGTAAAATCGGAGCATCCTCCTGCGAAGCAAGGGGAGCCGGCGCTTGTTGCGTTCAGCTCGGCCAAGCAGTATGAGGTAGAGACGGGCGTCGCCGGGGCAGCCAAAGGGGGAGACTTGCTGTCGGGCGACAGCTTCAGCATGGTCGATATCGGAAACGGGAAATTCGCGGTTGCGATCAGCGACGGAATGGGCAACGGCGAACGGGCCCGTCAGGAGAGCAGCGCCGCCCTGTCGATTTTGCAGCAGCTGCTGCAATCGGGCATGGACGAGAAGCTTGCGGTAAAGTCCGTCAATTCGGTGCTGCTGCTCCGCTCCTCGGATGAGATATTCGCTACGGTCGATTTGGCGATCGTCGATTTATATACGGCTCAAACGACATTTTTGAAGATCGGCTCGACGCCGAGCTATATTAAAAGGGGGAACGACGTCATTCCGGTGACGGCAAACAACTTGCCGATCGGTATTTTGCAGGATATCGACGTAGACTTCGTGTCTATGCAGATGCAGTCCGGCGATACGCTTGTCATGATGAGCGACGGCATCTATGATGCGCCTGGACATGCGGTGAACAAGGAGCTGTGGATGAAAAGAATGATCGCCGAGCTGGAGACGGAGGACCCTCAAGAGATGGCCGATGCGCTGCTCGAGAAGGTGGTCCGTCACCATAACGGAGAGATCGTCGACGATATGACGGTTCTGGTTGCGCGAATCGACAAACATTTGCCGGAGTGGGCGTCGTTCCGCTTTCCGGGAGTGTCGCGCATGGAGCGCCCAAGGACGGTGAGCTGAGGAGAGTGACGTGACTGGGATGACGAAGCTTGTGGCGGTTTTGGATGACGGATAAAGGAGGAGTTTACGAAATAGACCGGGTATCATCTGTTTATACGGAGCCTTATTGCCTCTTTCGGCCAGCGCGCGGCCGACGGGCATTCGGGCTCTTTTTGTTTTTTTAAGATGCAGGAAGTATAAGTTTCACAAGTACATAGATGGGGTGGTCTGATTGGTTGCTTCTATGCTGGAATGTACTTTTTACATTGGAGAGTGGGATAATTTCGGTTAAAAGCTGGCTGTGCTGTAGTTTTTGCAGCTGAGATGCCAGGTTCGTCTTCTTTTGCCTCCAACACCTTTCTAGTCTCTAAATCTGGTGTAAAAAATGCAGTAGAATACTCGGGATGACGCTTCAATAGAGATTCTGGTGTACAAAATACATCTGAACCGGGCACGAGTCTTGGAAAATCCCTTGGAAGTTGGCGGTTCCTTTCCACTTTCATTCGTTTTTTGGTTTTAACTCTCCTAAAATAGGCAAAGCTGATAGAAAGGCTGGTGCCGGATCTGGGCTGGCGAAGCCGTGTTTGTCACTCATACGTTTTGGTATCTATATTTGTTAACCAAACACGAAGCCTTTGCTTACGAAGTAGTGTTTGTCACTCATACATTTTGGTATCTATATTTGTTAACCAAACACTTTAGGAGGGTAATCAATTATGAAACAAATATTGTTAATAACGGACGGCTGCTCCAACGTAGGATTAAGTCCGGTGGTGGCGGCGGCGCATGCGAGCTCGGAGGGCATATCGGTGAATGTAGTCGGCGTGCTCGATCATGGCGACGTAGGCGAGCTTGGAGCCGCTGAAATCGATGAAATTGCCCGCGCCGGAGGAGGGCTGAGCCGGCTGGTGAATATGCGGCAGCTTTCGCAAACGGTGCAGATGATGACGCGCAAAACGGTTGTACAGACGATTCAGCTGGCGGTACAGAAGGAGCTGAAGCAGGTGCTTGGAGACGGCTCGATTGAGGCTCTGCCGCCGGAGAAGCGCGGCGAGGTCGTTCGGGTGATCGACGAGCTCGGCGAAACGTCGGGACTCAAGGTAGCGCTGCTCATTGACGCGAGCGCCAGCATGAAGCCGAAGCTGGCGGCGGTAGAAGAGGCAATCCGCGATCTGATGCTCAGCCTGCAGGCCAGACAAGGGAAAAGCGAGATTGCCGTCTTTCATTTTCCCGGTACGAGAAACGGCGATGATTGCGTAATGGACCTGAACTGGACGAGTCATTTGAACGGGGTCCAGGCGATTTTTCCGAAGCTGCAGATGGGCGGTACGACACCGACGGGGCCGGCGATCATGCATGTGATTGATTTTTACCGTCAGGGCGATTATGGTAGACATAGTAGAGACGAAACGGATGGGATGATGAGTGGCTACGTCGTTTAGAGCCGAGCTTCGCCGGGGCGCGGTAGTGACCGGCAAATGGAAGCAGGGAATATATCGGGTCGAAAGGTTGCTTGGCGAAGGAGCAAACGGTAAAGTATATCTCGTACAGAGAGACCGCAGCTGGTATGCGATGAAAATCGGCTTTGACGCCATCGATCTGCAGTCGGAGATCAATGTGCTGCAGACTCTGGCCAAGCAAAGAAAGCAGGGGCAGGAAGCTTATTTGTATGACGTAGACGACATGTACGCGCCGGACGGAAAAAAATATCCGTTTTATATTATGAGGTACGTGCGCGGCTTGCGGCTGGCCGAATATTTGAAGCAGCAGGGCCCGGAATGGTTCCCGTTAGTCGGCCTGAACCTACTGAACAAGCTGTCCAAGCTTCATGAAGCGGGCTGGGTGTTCGGGGATTTGAAGGTGGAAAATGTGCTTGTCGCCGATTACGGCCATGTCGAATTGGTCGACTATGGCGGCGTTACGGCAAACGGCAAGAGCATTCGCCAGTTTACGGAAATCTATGACCGGGGCTACTGGAATTGCGGGCCTCGCTCCGCCGATCCGGGCTACGACATTTTCTCCTTTGCCGTGCTTTGCATTCAGCTCCACGAACCGAAGCGTCTGCACCAGTTGACAGCGGAGCTGCTGCCCCAGAATCGGTCGTCCGCCGATTTGATGGAAATCGTGGGGGCCAGTCCCGCACTCAGGCCGCTTTCGGGATGGCTCCGCAGAGCGTTGGACGGCCAGTTCCGGGACGGTTCCGATGCGGCTTTATCGTGGAGACTGCTGCTGCACAGGAAGGATACGCACAGACCGTCCTCGATGCCGCGCTGGTTGAAGGGTCTGGCTGCCGGTTCGGCTGTTCTTCTAGCCACCTCTGTTTATTGGCTGCTCCGGAACGTGCTGTAAGCGGTCGGGCTTGCAAGCGAAACGAAGGTGAGGATACATATGGATTTGCTGCATGAATTGGAGAGAGAAGGAGCCGAACGGGGGCTCTGGGAAGCTGGAGATCGTATTGTTGCCGCCGTTTCGGGCGGTCCGGATTCTATGGCGATGCTGCATATGCTGGCAGCCCTTGCGCGGGAAGGGAAAATATCGCTCATTGCGGCTCATGTGAATCACGGTTTTCGCGTGGAAGAGTCGGCGCAAGAGCTGGAGGTCGTTCGGGCATACGCGCAGCGGCTGAACGTTCCGTGCGAGACCATTATTTTGGACCTGCCCTCTTATATAGAAGAAACGCGATTGAACAGCCAGGCGGCGGCAAGGGAGAAACGGTATGCCTTTCTTCATGAAATAGTGCGGAAGCATGGAGCCTCCCGCATTGCACTGGCGCATCACGCAGACGATCAGGCGGAAACCGTACTCATGCGCATCATTCGGGGGACGGGCTTAACCGGACTTGCGGGAATGCTGAGCAAAAGAACCGAAAAAAACGTGGAACTTATCCGGCCTCTGCTGCGTATGAAGAAGTCAGACCTCCTGCGTTACTGTGAAGCTTACGATATTCCTTTTTGCACGGATAGCAGCAACAAGGAGCGCTATTATTTCCGGAATACGATCCGGCTTGATATTTTACCTTTCTTGTCGAAGTACAATCCGCAGCTCTCCCACTCCCTGCAGCGGCTAGCCGATGTGGCGGGCGCCGAGGACGAGTGGATGGAGCGGCAGACGTTGGATTTGTTCGCGCAGCTGGTAAGGAAATCCCCCGATGAATGCACTGTGCGCTGCGACGATCTGAGCGGTCTCCATGTCGCTTTACAAAGGAGATTGATTAAACTAATATTAAGTTATCTTTCTACTGAAACGGAAAAGATATCCTTCGATCAGATCGAAACGATGCGGCTTGCGGCCGCGGCCCATATGCCGGGTAACTGGCGGATGGATGCCGGGGCGTCGGTTCGCTGCACGCGCGAATATGACCTGCTTAGGTGGCATCGGATCCATCAGGCCGATTCGGACGAAAAGATCGAATATTCCTATAAAGTAGACAGGGAGCAGGGCAGCTTAAGCATCGCCGGCAGCTGTTGGACTTTCGAATTCGACTGGCTTGCAGACGGGGAGCTTAAACGCCCGGCATCCAGATACGAAGCATGCTTTGATGCAGCCCGGCTGGCCTATCCGCTTGTGGTCAGAAATCGGAGGCCGGGCGACAGAATTCATGTTTTAGGATTAAATGGATCGAAAAAAGTGCAAGATATGTTCGTTGACGAGAAGATTGCTCCGCCTATCCGGCACCGGTATCCTCTCTTGTTCGATGCAGAAGGGCGCCTGCTCTGGATTCCGGGCATTCGAAGGTCGAGTCATGCACTGACCGATCCGCATACGAAAGACGTATTATTCATCAAGGCGCTTGGCGAATAAGAAGCACTGGTACACTCATAAACATAGTTAAGGCGTAGGGGGATTTCTACTTTGCAGAACGATATCCAGGAAGTGCTGTACAGCGAAGAGCAGATTCGCGAGAAGGTGAAGGAGCTCGGAGCGACGCTAAGCGAGGATTTTAGCGGACGCAACCCGCTCGTAATTTGTGTGCTTAAAGGCGCATTTATTTTTATGGCTGATCTGGTTAAGGAAATAACAGTGCCGCTCGAGATCGATTTTATGGCGGTGTCCAGCTACGGCCAGTCCACCAAATCCTCCGGGGTCGTCAAGATCATCAAGGACTTGGATGCTACCGTGGAAGGGCGCGACGTTCTGATCGTCGAGGATATTATCGATAGCGGGCTGACGCTCAGTTATTTGATCGACGTGTTGGAGCGCCGCAACGCGAAAACGGTGACGGTCGTCACCTTGTTCGACAAGCCTGCCCGGCGTACGGTCGACCTGCAGGCGGATTACACCGGCTTTACGCTGCCGGACGAGTTTGTTGTCGGCTACGGCCTCGATTACGCGGAGAAATACCGGAACCTTCCATATATCGGTATTTTGAAGCCGCAGGTATATGAAAAATAACAGCGATTCACCCGTACATGCCCTCTCCGTATACCTCTATTGTTATGGAAAGTCATGCTATGGTAAAATATTTTAAGCGTCTGAGAGGAGGTTGGGGATGAATCGGATCATCCGTAATACAGGTTTTTATTTAATTATCTTTTTGGTGACCGTTGGGATTTTTCAATTTATCAGCAGCCAAAATGACACAAACGTTGCGTTGCGGTACGATGAGCTTCGTGCTGCGATTGAATCCGGCAACGTTAAGGAAATAAGCCTCAGGTACGAAAATCAAACGTATAACGTTACAGGTAAATATAACAACAAGCCTGCAGACGCGGAAACCGATCAGTTTACTTCGAGAGTAGGCGTCAGCGCGGAAGCGCAGATGCGGGATTGGTCGGAAGAGTTTGGTTTTGCATTAAGCGTAGAGGAAATGAAGCAGCCAAGCATTTGGCTCACGTTCCTTACATCCATCATACCGTTCGTCATCATTTTCGTCCTGTTCTTCTTCCTTATGAATCAAGCTCAGGGCGGCGGCGGCAAAGTGATGAACTTTGGCAAGAGCAAAGCCCGGCTTTACAACGAAGAGAAGAAACGGGTTACCTTTGAGGACGTCGCGGGCGCAGACGAGGAGAAGCAGGAGCTCGTTGAGGTCGTTGATTTCTTAAAGGATCCGCGTAAATTTAATCTGGTAGGCGCGCGTATTCCGAAAGGCGTACTGCTTGTAGGTCCTCCAGGTACAGGTAAAACATTGCTTGCCCGTGCGGTTGCGGGTGAAGCGGGCGTACCGTTCTTCAGCATTTCCGGCTCCGATTTCGTCGAAATGTTCGTCGGCGTCGGCGCATCGCGCGTGCGCGATTTGTTCGAGAATGCGAAGAAGAATGCTCCTTGTATTATCTTCATTGACGAGATCGACGCAGTAGGCCGTCAGCGCGGCGCCGGACTCGGAGGCGGGCATGACGAGCGCGAGCAAACGCTTAACCAGTTGCTGGTAGAGATGGACGGCTTCGGCGCCAATGAAGGCATTATCATTATTGCGGCAACGAACCGTCCGGATATTCTGGACCCGGCGCTTCTGCGTCCGGGCCGTTTCGACCGTCAGATTACGGTTGACCGTCCGGATGTGAAAGGCCGTGAAGCGGTGCTGAAGGTTCATGCCCGCAACAAACCTCTCTCGAAGGACGTTAAGCTTGACGTTATTGCCAAGCGGACGACCGGCTTTAGCGGTGCGGATCTGGAGAACCTGTTGAACGAAGCGGCATTGCTTGCCGCCCGCCGCAATAAGAAAGACATTGCCATGGTTGAGGTGGATGATGCGATCGATCGCGTCATCGTCGGTACCGAGAAGAAGAGCCGCGTCGTAAGCGACCGCGAGAAGCGGATCGTCGCTTACCACGAAGCCGGTCATACGATTGCGGGCTTCTTCCTCGAGCACGCGGACATGGTACACAAGGTTACGATTATTCCGCGCGGCCGCGCAGGCGGATACGTCATTATGCTTCCGAAGGAAGACCGCTTGCTTGTGACCAAGCAGGAGCTCCTCGACAAAATTACGGGATTGCTGGCAGGCCGTGTGGCGGAAGAACTGTACATCGGAGAAATCGGCACCGGCGCTTACAGCGACTTCAAGCAGGCTACGGGCATCGCTCGCAGCATGATTATGGAATACGGTATGAGCGATAAGCTTGGACCGATGCAATTCGGCAGCTCGCAAGGACAGGTGTTCCTGGGCCGCGACATCGGCCACGAACAGAATTATTCGGATGCGATCGCATATGAAATTGACCAGGAGATGCAAAGCATCATCACTTCCTGCTATGACCGTGCGAAGACGCTTCTTACGGAGAAGAGCAAGGAAATGCATTTGATCGCTCAGACGCTGCTTTTGCAAGAAACGCTCGAAATGGATCAGATCAAGAGCCTGATCGAGAGCGGGCAGGCGAAGTCGGATAGCGATTCCGGCTCAACGAACGGTGCGGCGGCTGAAACGCCATCCGAGCCGATTGTCGAGACGGTAGGAGACGTGAAGGTGCGTATCCAAACCCGCGATCCGGAGGAGCCGAAGGGCCCTGTCCTGGAGAAGCGCGATAATACGGCATCAGATCCGAACTCCGAACAAAGCTAAGAAACGAAGATAGATGCAAAATAGGAACCGCTTGAGAGCATGCTCTCAGGCGGTTTTTGGTTTTACAGCAATCCGGAGTGTTGGCGCTTGAATTTTTTTTCAGTTGGATCCGTAAAAAGGTGTTTAATACATTGACAGTATCATCTACCAAGTGTAAATTAAATCTTAATCAAATGAATTTTTCCCTTTTGGTTTAAACTATAGGTAAGCGGCTTTCTAAGTTTGTGCATCAATTCACAAAGTCGAGCTTACCGCAAATCGGAATGGGTTCATCGCCCATCCCTCATAAGAGGAGAGGATTACCTGTGGAAGCACTGGCACTGGAACGCAAAGCGGAGCAGAACCGTGAGCTGCGTGAACGGTTGTTACAGTTGAAGAAAGAGCGCAACGCCATCATTTTAGCGCATTATTACCAACGAGATGAAATTCAAGAGGTAGCCGATTTCCGTGGCGACTCCTTCCTGCTTGCCCAGAAGGCGGCACAAACGGACGCCGATGTCATCGTTTTTTGCGGCGTTCATTTTATGGGCGAAAGCGCAAAAATTTTGGCGCCGAACAAGACGGTTATTATTCCGGACGAGCGTGCGGGCTGCCCAATGGCCGATATGGTCAACGTCGACGGCTTGCGAAAGCTGAAGGCTCAGCATCCGAACGCGACCGTTGTTACGTATATTAACTCGTCGGCGGAAATTAAGGCGGAAACCGATATTTGCTGTACATCGGCGAATGCGGTGAAGGTTGTCAATTCGGTGGAGGGCGACGAAGTGATTTGGGTACCGGACAAAAATCTGGGCCACTACGTACAGCAGAACACCGACAAGAAAATGATTATTTGGGAAGGCTACTGCAACACTCACGACATGCTGACCGTTAAAGATGTAGAAGAGATGAAAGCGAAATACCCGAATGCACAGTTTGTCGTTCACCCGGAATGCCGTCCGGAGGTTGTAGAGCTGGGCGATTTCGTGGGAAGCACGACTGCAATCATTAAATACTGCAAGGAATCGGATTGCCAGGAGTTTATCGTAGGCACGGAGGATGGCACAGGCTATCAGCTGCGTCTGGACAGCCCGGATAAGACGTTCCATTTTGCATCGAAATATTTGGTTTGTCCGAACATGAAGGTCAACAATTTGAAGAAGCTCGTGAAATGCCTGGAAACGATGCAGCCGCAAATTTATGTACCGCCCCATGTAGCTGAACAAGCCCGCTTGTCCCTGGAGCGCATGCTACTCGTGAAGTAGCATGCGCTGCTTCCTGTACTTGGAAAATGCACGACAAAGACACTTGACGTAGAAATTGCCGTTTACACTTGGAGGAGCCGCGATGATTCCCAGATATTTAGTTGATGTGCAGCTGGACGAGCTGCCGGTTATTGAAAAAGACGTCATCGTAATCGGGGCCGGCATTGCCGGTCTTTTTACCGCTATAAGGTCAAGCGAGACCAATTCGGTTTTAATGATCACAAAGAAATCGCTGCTGGACAGCAATACCCGTTATGCGCAGGGCGGCATTGCCGCCGTTATTTCCGATGAGGATTCCCCTGCATACCACAGACAGGACACTCTTATTGCCGGGGCCGGCCTTTGCTCGCATGAAGCTGTCGATGTCCTTGTGCATGAAGGTCCGCGAGGCGTACGCAGCCTCATTCAAATGGGTACCCAGTTCGATCTAGAGAACGGCGAGTTTGCGCTTACGAAGGAAGGAGCGCACAGTCAGCGCCGGATTTTGCATGCCAACGGCGACGCGACCGGATACGAGATCGTCCGTGCCTTGTCCGAGAATGCGGTAGCCAATCCGAAAATTGAGGTATGGGACGATCATTTTGTCATCGATCTTGTCACGCAGGACGGGGAATGCTGCGGCGCCATCGTGCAGCGTCCCGGTGGACAAAGGGTGTTCGTCAAAGGTAAAGCGACGATATTGAGCTCCGGCGGTGCCGGGCAGCTTTACCGTTATACGACCAATCCTGAAGTCGCGACCGGCGACGGAATCGCAATGGCCTACAGGGCAGGAGCTTACATCCAGGATGTAGAATTTATTCAGTTCCATCCTACTTCCTTATGCTATCCGGGTGCGCCGCGCTTTCTTATTTCGGAAGCGGTTCGCGGCGAAGGTGCGGTGCTGCGCAACATTAAGGGCGAAAGGTTCATGGAGCGTTACCATGAGCAGCTTGAGCTGGCGCCTCGTGACGTCGTCGCGCGCGCGATCGTCAGCGAAATGGAGGAGACGAAATCTACATTCGTCTATATCGACATTACGCATGAGTCGGCAGATATGGTAAAGCACCGTTTTCCGACGATTTATGAATACTGCTTGAGATACGGATTGGACCTGACGACGGATTGGATACCAGTCGCTCCGGCGATGCATTATATGATGGGCGGGGTAAAAACCGACCTGAACGGCGAAACGAACATCAAACGTCTGTTTGCCTGCGGGGAAGTTTCGTCGACCGGCGTTCACGGCGCCAACAGGCTGGCCAGCAACTCCTTGTCGGAAGCGATCGTATTCGGAAGACGCATCGTCAAGAGAATCAATGAGCTGCCTGAGCTGACGGTGGAACCGGCGATCGTGAAGGAAAACGAGCGGGAAACGACGCCGATTCAGGCGGTCGTGGAGCGGAGGCTTAAGCTTCAGAAGATCATGGTCCGTTACGTCGGTCTTCGCCGCGATGCGAGAGGACTGACAAAAGGGCTCGAGGAGCTAAAACGGCAGCTGCCGATTTTTCAGTCGATTTTGACGGAGCGCGAGGATTACGAATTCGCGAATTTGCTGACCTGCGCCTTATTGACGACGGAATCCGCGCTGCAGCGCGAGGAAAGCCGCGGCGCCCATTACCGGGAAGATTTCCCGGCACGCGACGATTTAATGTGGAGAAAACATACAGTGCTGCACCGTTTGCATGGACTGACAGAGGAGCGGATAGAGGATGTTTGAATGGACGGCAGGCGGATATGATGCGATAGTGCGCGAACAAATTCGGGGCTGGCTCGCTGAAGATATCGGAAGCGGAGACATCACGACGGAAACGACCATACCGAGGGATTCGCATTCAAAAGCCGTTATTCATGTGAAAGAGAACGGCATCATTGCGGGCCTTCCGGTCGCTAAGCTTGTTTTTGATGTCGTCGATCCGTCGTTAGTATTCGAAGCAAAGGTTGCGGACGGTGACAAAGTCGAAAAAGGAACGGTGCTCGCCGTAGTTGAAGGCAGCACGCACAGCCTGCTGACCGGGGAGCGGCTGGCGCTGAATTTAATGCAGCGGTTGTCCGGTATAGCCACGAAGACTCGGGCTTTCGTGAACGCGCTGGAAGGGCTTCCGGTCCGCCTCGTGGATACGAGGAAAACGACGCCGGGACACCGACTGCTTGAGAAGTATGCGGTTCGTGTCGGCGGAGGCGCCAATCACAGATTTGGCTTGTACGATGCCGTGATGATCAAGGATAACCATATTAAAGGCTCCGGAAGCATCGGGGCGGCTGTCGAAGCGGCCAGAAGCAAAATTCCGCATACGATGAAAATCGAGGTGGAGACCGAATCGCTGGAGCAGGTCGATGAGGCGCTTGCCAGCAAAGCGGACATTATTATGCTGGATAATATGGCGGCTGCCATGATGAAGGAAGCGGTGGCCAGGATCAAGTCGGCTGCGCCTCATGTGATCGTCGAGGCATCGGGCGGAGTTACGCTTGAGACGGTCCGCGTTATCGCGGCATGCGGCGTTGACGTGATTTCCGTAGGCGGACTGACCTACTCCTTCCACGCGCTGGACATCAGCCTCGATCTCAATGAGAAGAAGGGCGGCGAGTTGTTGTGATCCTCGTCATCGATGTCGGGAATACGAATATCGTACTTGGCGTATATAAAGGAAAGAATTTGCTGCATCACTGGCGTCTGAGCACGAACCGTTCGGCTACCGTGGATGAATACGGTATTAATATTCATAATCTGTTTCAATATGCAGGCGTTAAGCTGGAGCAAATGGAAGGCGTAATCATTTCCTCGGTCGTTCCCCCGCTTATGAGGACGCTCGAGCAGCTGTGTTTAAAATATTTGCGCAAAACGCCGCTTGTCGTCGGGCCGGGCGTCAAAACCGGCCTTAACATCCGCTACGAGAACCCGCGGGATGTCGGAGCGGACCGGATCGTCAATTCCGTTGCCGGAATCGTGAAGTACGGGACGCCTCTCATCGTGGTTGACTTCGGAACGGCGACTACGTTCGATTACATAGATGAAGGCGGAAACTATTTGGGCGGAGCCATCGTGCCGGGAATCGGCATTTCCACGGAGGCGCTATACCAGCGCGCCGCGAAGCTGCCCCGCATCGAGCTGGCTAAGCCCAAAAGCGTAATCGGGCGCAATCCGATTACTTCGATGCAGGCGGGTATTATTTTCGGATATGCCGGCCAGGTAGACGGTATTGTCAGACGGATCCAAAACGAATTCGGCGTAAATCCGAAGGTTGTTGCAACAGGAGGCTTAGCGGAGTTAATCGCATCGGAATCGGAAACGATAGAAGAGGTGGATCCGCTTCTTACGCTCGACGGCCTTAGAATTATATATGAACGTAACCAGGAGGGAATGTAATGGATAATGAGCTGAAGGACATACTGGTTCGAGGCACGGCATGGGGCGGCAAAATTCGCGTGTTCGCGGCGCGAACTACCAGGCTCGTGGAGGAGCTCCGTCAGCGTCATGGCACATATCCTACTGCTACGGCGGCGTTTGGGCGTACTCTGACGGCTGGTGCGATTATGGGCGCTATGCTGAAGGGGAAAGAAAAGCTGACGATTCAAGTGAAAGGCGACGGCCCGATCGGACAAATCGTCGTCGATGCGAATGCTGAAGGCGAGGTGCGGGGCTACGTCGATCATCCTCACGTTCATTTGGCCAGCAATGCGAAGGGCAAGCTGGACGTGGCGGGCGCGGTCGGCCGCAGCGGGCATCTCCATATTATTAAGGATTTGGGACTCAAGGAGCCATACCGCGGAAGCGTCCCGATTATTTCGGGCGAGCTGGGTGAGGATTTTACTTATTACTTCGCCGTTTCAGAGCAAACTCCGTCGGCTGTAGGGCTTGGCGTTCTGGTGGATACCGACAATTCCGTTCTGCATGCGGGAGGCTTCATTGTCCAGCTGCTGCCGGGGTTGACGGATCAAGAAATTTCCAGATTGGAGCAGACAATCGGAGAGATGCCGACGGTTACGGCATTGCTTGAGCAGGGACATTCGCCGGAGGAGATTTTAAGCTTGATTGTAGGCGAGAACGATTTGCAAATTCACGATAAGATGGAATTAAGCTTTAAATGCGTCTGCTCCGTCGAGCGCGTCGAGAAAACGCTCATCAGCATCGGGGAGCATGAGCTGAAACAAATTATTGAAGAAGACGGAAAAGCCGAAGTCGTTTGTCAATTTTGCAACGAAGCGTATACATTTGAACGACCGCAGCTGGAGCTGCTGCTCGCTCAAGCGAAGCCGAAGCCGATCCAATAATCGGAGGCATTGAGGCAATGAGGAAATACGAGGTGCTGAGGGCGGTTGTCATCCTTCAAGCCGTATGTATGGTCGTTTTAACGGTAATGGTTGTAGTAAAGGTATGGCCGGAAGGTCCTGAGTGGCCCGATAACGCGGCGGGCACGAATGCAGGCAGCGGGGAAGAGGCGGGACCGTCCGGAAATAAGGAAATAGCACGGGTAGGCGGCACATCTATCACATCGGCCGAATTGGAAAGCCAGCTTTACAAGCAGTACGGCGATGCTGTATTGCGGACCTTGATGGTCCATAAAGCCATCGATTTGGAAGCCGCGGCGGCGGGGCTGTCCGTTTCGCCTGAGGAGCTTGAAGACGAGCTGCAGCAGCTTGTTCAAGGCTATGACAGCGAATCTCAGTATTTCGAAGTGATGCGGGAGCAGCTCGGCATGACGAAAGAGCAGGTGCTCGCGGAGCTGAACTACAGGCTGCTGCTGGAGAAAATTGCGGTCAAGAGCGTAGTCGTAACCGACGAAGAAGTGCAGAGCTACATTGACGGGCATCGGGAGGAATTCGACCCCCGCCAGCAGCTGCATTTGCAGTGGATATTGACGGAATCGGAGCAAGAGGCAAACTCCGTGCTGCAAAAGCTGAGCGAAGGGGAAGATTTTGCATTGCTGGCGAGAACTTACTCTATCGACGCTTTCACTGCTGATGTGGGCGGGGATCTGGGGCTAATTGACGATGACGACCCGTTTTACGATGAAGAGATGCTGGAAACGGCGAGTCGACTGCAAATTGCGGAAATGGCCGGACCGTTCGAGGTGGACGGAGGATTCGCAGTAATCAGGCTGGTCGAGAGGCAGACGACTGCCGCCTTGAGCGGCGAACGGCTTTACGATACCGTCCGCAAGCAGCTTGCTCTCGAACGAGCGGAATCGCTTGCTTCGCTGGAGGAATCGCTTCTTGCCAAATATGAAGCGGTTAAATACAATTAGCGTTGAATGGACGATTGGGCTTTTGAAACCATTTCCAAACCTGCAGAAAGTGGCTATTGACAACGGATGCAAGACATTGTTAAGATGTAGATAGTCAAAAACCAACTGAATTAGTCGGAATAAGGAGGATTTCATTTCCATGGCCAAAATCGTTAATAGTGTATTAGATCTTATTGGAGATACTCCGCTTGTTCGTTTAAATCGTCTTGTGCCTGAAGGCAGTGCAGAAGTTTATGTGAAGCTTGAATACCAGAATCCGGGTGCAAGCGTTAAGGACCGTATCGCGATCAGCATGATCAACGAAGCTGAGAAGCAAGGTCTGATCAAGCCGGGCGGCACGATTATTGAGCCTACGAGCGGCAACACAGGTATCGGTCTCGCTCTTGTAGCGGCTGCCAAAGGCTACAAAGCGATTCTCGTTATGCCTGAGACGATGAGCCTTGAGCGCCGCAACCTGCTTCGCGCTTACGGCGCAGAGCTGATTCTGACTCCCGGGTCTGAAGGCATGAACGGTGCGGTACGCAAAGCGGAAGAGCTGGCGGCTGAGAATCCTTCTTACTTCCTGCCACAACAGTTCAAGAACCAGGCAAACGTGAAAATCCACCGTGAAACGACCGGCCCTGAAATCGTCGAAGCGATCAACTCGCTTGACGGCAAGCTGGACGCATTCGTTGCGGGTATCGGTACAGGCGGTACGATTTCCGGAGCCGGCGAAGTGCTTAAGCAAAACTTTGAAGGCATCAAAATCTATGCGGTTGAGCCTGCGGCTTCGCCGATCCTCTCCGGAGGCAAGCCAGGCCCTCACAAAATCCAAGGCATCGGCGCCAACTTCGTGCCTGATATTTTGAACCGTGAGATCTATGACGGCGTTATTACGATCGAGAACGAGGACGCGTTCGAATACGCGCGCCGCGCAGCCAAAGAAGAAGGCATCCTTTGCGGTATTTCTTCAGGCGCTTCGATCTATGCAGCATTGCAAGTGGCGAAGGAGCTCGGAGCAGGCAAACGCGTTATCGCTGTAGTAGCTAGTAACGGCGAACGTTACCTTTCCACGCCTTTGTTCAACTTCGAAAACTAATTTTTGCAGCTTTGGATCGGAAAGCCTTTCATTCTTCGGAGTGGGAGGCTTTCTTTTTGTCTTGCTATTCTGTATACTGAGCAAAATAAGTCAAGCGATCGGGGGTTGAAGGTGATGGTCACCGCCTTGGAGCAGTGGATTCGGTGGCACGCCGAACGCAAATATACGACGCTTCCTGTCTTGAAGGAGCTGCCCTTCCGGCTGGAGGAAAGATCGGGCGTTATTTCGTGGGAAGAGGTATGGCAGGACGCTTCGCCGCATGCCTTCGTGCTGGAGAGCGGGAAGGATGGCAGGTACACGTATCTTGGCATCCATCCGGAGGCCATCATAAGAGGGAAAGGGCTTGAAGCGGAGTCGGTTCACTACGAGTCGCTGGAGTACCAAAACAAGAGGCATTGGAAAGGGAAGCCGCTTGAGGTCGTACGGCAGTGGATGGGCGGATACCGGGGGCCGAGACTGGAGAATGGTCCGAAGTGGCTAGGCGGGTGCGTAGGCTTCTGGGGCTATGACGTGGCTAGGACGATCGAACGGCTGCCGGAGATTGCAACCGATGACCTGAATATACCGGACTATTTGTTTATGCGCATGAACGAGCTGTGGATTATCGATCATCTGCAGAGCAAGGTGTTTGTCGTCGTCCATGCACCTGTCGATCTGGAAGCGGATGATGCGGAGCTGTCGGCTGCGTATGAACGGGCTTTGTCTAGAGCGGAGGGACTCAGCGATTATTGGCTGACCTGGTTTGCCGCCGGCGAGGCGCAGGAACGGGCTACAGAGAAACGTGCTGCGCGCTTGCGACTGACAGAGGAGGATCTGCTGAATATCGACGTGGAAGCCTTGCCGGGGTTATCGATTCCTTTTACAAAGGAAGCTTATATGGAGGCGGTTAGGAAAATCCAGCGGTATATCGGCCAAGGAGACGTCTTTCAGGTGAATTTGTCGGTCAGGCAAAGCCGCCCGGCGGCTGCGTCTCCGGAGGAGCTCTACGAGTGGCTTCGTTTGTTCAATCCGTCGCCGTATATGGGCTTCCTTCGCTGCCCGGATTTTCAGCTGGTATCGGCCTCTCCCGAGCTGCTGGTCGAGCTTGGCGGAAGCAAGCTGGCTACAAGACCGATTGCGGGCACGAGAAGACGCGGCCGCACCGAGGAAGAGGATCTCCGGTTTGCGGAGGAGCTTCTGTCGAGCGAGAAGGAGCGGGCGGAGCATATCATGCTGGTGGATTTGGAGAGGAACGATCTTGGACGCATATCCGCCTACGGGACGGTAAAGGTCGAAGAGCTGATGGTGATTGAACGGTATTCGCATGTGATGCATCTGGTCTCTCAGGTGGAGGGACAGATTGCCGAAGGAAAGGATGCATACGATGCGATCGCCGCAACTTTCCCAGGCGGGACGATTACCGGAGCCCCGAAGATCCGCACGATGGAAATTATCGAGGAGCTTGAGCCGGTCCGCAGGGGCCCGTATACCGGGTCGCTGGGATGGATTGACTATAACGGCGATATGGAATTTAATATTATTATCAGAACAATGGCGGTACAGGACGGCGTCGTTCATATCCAAGCCGGAGCAGGCATTGTGATCGACTCCGACCCGGAACGGGAATACAAGGAATCTCTTAATAAAGCGAAGGCGCTATGGAAAGCCATACAGTACAGTGAGCAATTTGCTGAAGGCGGCCGGATAGCGGAACCGGACAAAGGGGGAAAGTCACGATGATACTCGTTATCGACAACTACGATTCTTTTACGTACAATTTGGTGCAATATTTGGGGGAGCTTGGCGAGGAAATCGTTGTAAAACGCAACGATGAGATCGATTTGGCGGGCATTGAGGCGCTTGCGCCCGACCACATTCTGATTTCGCCGGGCCCATGCTCGCCTAATGAAGCAGGCATTAGTCTGTCGTTAATTGACCATTTTAAAGGCAAAATCCCGATTTTCGGCGTCTGCCTCGGTCATCAATCGATCGGACAAGCATTCGGCGGAGAGGTTGTGCGCGCAGAGAAGCTTATGCATGGCAAAACCTCTGAAATTCATCATAACGGTAAATCGATATTCGAAGGCATGCCTTCTCCTTTTACCGCTACTCGCTACCACTCGCTTATTGTCCGCCGCGAGACGCTGCCTGATTGCCTGGAAGTTACGGCAGAAACGGCAGAAGGCGAAATTATGGGCCTGCGTCATAAGGAATATGCCATTGAAGGGGTGCAATTCCACCCGGAATCCATTATAACGGAGCATGGCCTGACGATGCTTCGTAATTTTCTGCAAAACCGGACGGGCGCGGCGCGATGAAAGTCGGGCTTAACGGCACCGTCGTGGATGCCAACGAAGCCGTGATCTCAGTATACGATCACGGTTTTTTGTACGGTCTCGGCTTGTTCGAAACGTTTCGAACCTACAATGGGCGGCCGTATTTGCTGGACAGGCATATGAACCGGCTGCTGAACGGCTGCGACCAGCTGGGGATCCGGTATTCATTCGAACGCGATAGGCTGACGGGACTGTTGAAGGAGCTGTTATCCGCGAATACGCTTGAGGACGGCTATGTAAGGCTGACCGTCAGCGCCGGGGAAGCGGGTCTGGGGCTTCCGGCAGGGGACTACAACCGTCCGAATGAGCTTGTATTGGTGAAGGAGCTGCCGCCGCTCCATCTTATGGACAAGCTCCCGGGCAAGGAGCTCCGTCTGCTGCGGACGCGGCGGAATACGCCGGAAGGGGAGATCCGCTTCAAGTCTTTGCACTATATGAACAATATTATTGCGAAGAGGGAGCTGCTGGCCGGAACGGCTTCGCCCGGTGCCGAGGGACTGATGCTCAGCGGTGAAGGCTGGCTGGCCGAAGGGATCGTAAGCAATTTATTTTTTGCGAAGGATGGCGTCATCCATACGCCGTCCATTCAAACGGGAATATTGCCGGGTATTACCCGGGGCCGGGTGATAGAGCTCGGAAGGGAAGCGGGCTTCGAATTACGCGAAGGTCTGTTCGTCTGGGAGCAGCTGCTGGAAGCGGACGAAATTTGGCTGACTAATTCGATCCAGGAGCTCGTGCCGGTTACGGAGCTTTCTGAGCCGGACGGGGGCAGCGTCAAAGTAGGAGACGGGGAAGCGGGAGTCATGACGAAGCGATTATTGTCGATGTACCGCGAATCCGCCTGGAACGTCATAGAAGAAAGCAGCATGGGCGGTTCGGCATAGACGGGCGGAGCATAAACCGGATGTCGAAAAATATTCAAAAGGAGCGGAAGTTCGATGATGCAAAGACCGGTGTTTAGGAAGAGGGAATACGATTTCGGCAGCGGCACAAAGCTTGAGCTTGGCGGACGCACGCTGATCATGGGCATATTGAACGCGACGCCGGATTCCTTCTCAGACGGCGGGCGCTATACGCAAGTTGATGCAGCGGTTGCCCATGCCAAGGCCATGGCAGAAGAGGGAGCCGATATTCTGGATATCGGCGGAGAATCCACAAGGCCGGGCTTTGAAGAGGTAGAGCTTGAAGAGGAGCTGCGGCGCGTCCTGCCTGTCATCCATGCGGTTCGCAAAGCTTTGCCGCATATGCCGATCTCTATCGATACATATAAATCTGAAACGGCACGGCAGGCACTGGAAGCGGGCGCGCATATCATCAACGACATATGGGGGCTGAAGGGTGACCCGAACATGGCCGCCGTTGCGGCGGAGTACGGTTGCCCGGTCATTATCAGCCACAACCGTCATTCCCGGGACTATAACGACCTCGTCCCGGATGTGCTCGCCGACCTGCTGGGCAGCGTCGCCATCGCCCGGGAAGCCGGCATCGCCGACGGGAACATTTGGCTGGACCCCGGTATCGGCTTCGCCAAAACCTACGAGGACAACCTCGAGCTTCTCGGCCGCCTGTCGGAGCTGTCCGCGCTAGGCTTCCCGGTGCTTCTCGGTACCTCGCGCAAACGGTTCATCCGGCAGGCTTTGAATTTACCGGTAGAGGAGCTCGCGGAGGGAACCGCCGCGACCGTCGCCCTTGGCATCGCGCAAGGCTGCCAGATCGTGCGGGTGCATGACGTGCGCGTGAACAAGCGCACGGCGCTCATGACGGACGCGATTCTGTACCGCTGATCGAGGACGGACTGTCGGAATGGCTTTAGACTTAGATGCAGCAAGCCGTAAGGAGTGTAAGCGAAATGGATAAAATGATCATAAAAGGTATGCGTTTTTACGGATATCACGGCGTATTCCCCGAGGAGAACAAGCTTGGCCAGCAGTTTTTCGTCGACCTTGAGCTGAGCATGGATTTGGAGCAAGCGGCTTCGACCGACGATTTAAGCCTGACGGTCAATTACGCGGATATTCATGCTCTTACGAAGAAGATCGTCGAGGGCGAACCGTTCAAGCTGATCGAAGCATTGGCCGGTCACGTTGCATCGAAGGTTTTGGAGGCTTATACTATTGTAAATGATGTGACGGTTCGAGTTACGAAGCCGCACCCGCCGTTCGATATCCATTTTGACGGAGTGACGGTGGAGCTGCGCAGAAAGCGGGATACAGATGGACGAATTATACCCGCGTGAGCCAGTTTGGCCGGAAGCTTATGTCGCCCTAGGCTCCAACATTGGCAACCGCGAGCAGTTGTTGAAGGATGCGATTGACCGGCTTGACGGGTCCCCCGGCATTCAAGTTTGCCGCGTATCGGGCATTTACGAGACCGATCCGGTAGGGTACACCGAGCAGCCGCCGTTTTTGAATATGGTGATTGCGGTCAGGAGCGAGCATTCACCTGTGGGTTTGCTGCATCGCCTTTTTGAGATCGAGAAGCAGCTGGGCAGAGTGCGGGACATACGCTTTGGTCCAAGAACCATTGACCTGGATCTTCTCCTGTACGATAATGTCTTAATGGATCAAGAAGAGCTTACGCTGCCGCATCCGCGCATGATGGAGCGGTCGTTTGTGCTTGTGCCGCTGCAGGATGTCATCGATGCTGCGCATCCGCTGCACGAGAAAGTGAAGAAAGCGTCTAAGGCGGCGCTGCAGGATGGAAAGGAAGGCATTGCATTATGGAAAACCATCAATTGGCGCAGCGCGTCAGAGCCTTTCGAAAGCTGAAGGGTTATACTCAGCAGGAGCTGGCCAAAGAGCTTGGCGTATCCGTAGCGGTATTGGGATCGCTTGAACGGGGTACGAGAAAGACCGATCCGAAGCTGCTCGGACACATCGCCAAAACGTTAGGAATCAGCTATGAAGAGCTGATGTCCGACAACCGTGAGTAATTCAAATTATTTAGAAGAGGAGCAAGGAGCGACATGCTGAAAATCGGAGACATCGAAATGAAGAACAGAGTGGTGCTGGCGCCGATGGCAGGCGTGTGCAACCCGGCTTTTCGATTGATTGCCAAGGAGTTCGGAACCGGTCTTGTGTGCGCGGAAATGGTAAGCGACAAGGCCATTTTGCATGGAAACAAGAGAACGATGGAAATGCTGTTCGTCGATGAGCGGGAGAAGCCGCTGAGCCTTCAAATTTTTGGAGGAGACCGTGAATCTCTCGTCGAAGCGGCCAAGGTCGTGGATCGGCAAACGAACGCGGACATCATTGATATAAATATGGGCTGCCCCGTGCCGAAGGTGACGAAATGCGATGCCGGCGCGCGCTGGCTGCTCGACCCGAACAAAATTTACGAAATGGTATCGTCCGTCGTCGATGCCGTGGAGAAGCCCGTTACCGTCAAAATGCGCATAGGCTGGGACGATGAGCACATCTATGCGGTTGAGAACGCGCAAGCCGTAGAACGGGCTGGCGGCAAGGCGGTCAGCGTTCACGGACGGACGCGCGAGCAGCTGTATACCGGCAAGGCGAATTGGGACATTATAAGAGATGTAAAGGAAGCGGTATCCATTCCCGTCATCGGAAACGGGGACGTATTCTCGCC
Organism: Paenibacillus vietnamensis; assembly: GCF_020169515.1. Taxonomy (GTDB): domain Bacteria; phylum Bacillota; class Bacilli; order Paenibacillales; family Paenibacillaceae; genus Pristimantibacillus; species Pristimantibacillus vietnamensis. Next base: position 65,117 of record NZ_JAHMHW010000024.1, read on the forward strand.
GGAGGATGCGAAGAGGCTGCTCGAGCATACGGGCTGTGACGGCGTTATGATCGGGCGCGGCGCTCTCGGTAATCCGTGGATGCTGTACCGTACGATCCAGTACCTGACGAACGGGGAGCTGCTTGGCGATCCAACCCCTCGCGAGAAGCTGGAGGTAGCTATTTTGCACCTTGACCGGCTGATCGCGCTGAAGAGCGAAGCTGTGGCGGTTCGTGAGATGCGCAAGCATTTGGCCTGGTACCTGAAGGGTCTGCCGGGAGGCGCGCGGGTTAAGGATGTCATTATGGAGGAGACCGGACGCGACAGAATGGTTGCGATTTTGGAAAACTACGTTCGTTCACTAGAGGAGGACAAACCTTTCCAGATGCAGGACGGAGAGCAGGATGGAATCGCCGCCGCTGCGGGTGAAATCACGCATTAATTCCGGTCAGACCGAACAAATGACACCATTCGACAAAAGCCGCTGCCAAGCGGCTTCTGTTGTACATGAACGAAGTGAAACGGTTTCAATGGCTGGTCTGGCTTTGATTGACATTCGGGGTTATTTTGAAATATAATCTTGCAATATATAATCCAAACGCACACGAAGAGTGCGCTTTCAATATCGGCAGGTATGATGGTCACGAAGCGTAATATATTAGGTATCAGTGAATTCATACAAGGTATGAAAATTAGTCACACGACAGGAGAATCGGAAAGATGAACGATAAGCAAATCATTCTGACTCAAGAAGGGCTGAGAAAGCTCGAGGATGAACTAGAGAACTTGAAGTCGGTCAAGCGTCGTGAAGTGGCGGAGCGTATCAAAATAGCAATCGGTTACGGAGATATAAGCGAGAACTCGGAATACGAGGACGCGAAGAACGAGCAGGCTTTTATTGAAGGCCGCATTATTACGCTTGAGAAGATGCTGCGCAACGCACGCATTATTAATAATGATGATATTGATGTCGATACGGTAAGCATCGGTTCGATCGTTACCGTTGAAGATCTGGAATACGGCGACACGATGGAGTATTCCATTGTCGGTACGGCTGAGTCCGATCCCCTTCAGAACAAAATCTCCAACGAAAGCCCGGTCGGCAAAGCTATTCTGGGCAAGAAGAAGGGTGCGATCGTTGAAGTCAGCGTTCCTGTCGGCATCATCCAATATAAAATTCTCGATATCAAAAAATAAGCTTTGCTATTTCGGATCGGAAAGCTTCCTTCGAGGGAAGCTTTTTAATCTATTCCTTCTTAGTAATCAATAGCGAAAAGGGCTGTAGCCGTCGAAAGACGGCTTTAGGCGTTTTCGCCTGATGTTATTAGATGAACAATGTATCAAGGAGATGAAAGTAGTGGAACATGAGAACAACGAGCAGGAGCTGAGCGAGCTTCTGCAAATTCGCAGAGACAAGTTGGATGAGCTGAGGGGGCTGGGCGTCGATCCTTTCGGACGGAAATTCGAACGTACTCATAACGCGGATGACATTATAAAAGCCTACGAAGAGCTGAGCAAGGAAGAGCTGGAGGAGAAGGCGGTAAAAGTGAGCATTGCCGGCCGCATTATGCAGAAGCGCGGAATGGGTAAGGCCGGCTTCGCGCATATTCAGGATCTTAGCGGCAAAATCCAAATCTACGTCCGCAAGGATACCGTAGAGGAGAACAAATTCGCCGCATTTGATCTGCTCGATATCGGCGATATTGTCGGCGTGCACGGTATCGTGTTCAAGACGAATACGGGAGAGGTTTCCGTTAAAGCTAAGGACGTCGAAGTGCTGACCAAGTCGCTTCTTCCGCTGCCGGACAAGTATCATGGACTGAAGGACGTTGAGCTTCGTTACCGTCAGCGTTATGTGGACCTGATCGTGAATCCGGACGTCCAACAGACGTTCATTACCCGTTCCAAAATCATTCAATCCATGCGCCGCTACCTCGATTCGCGCGGCTATTTGGAGGTCGAGACGCCAACCCTCCATTCGATTGCAGGCGGAGCTGCAGCCCGTCCTTTCATCACTCATCACAATGCGCTGGATATGCAGCTGTACATGAGGATCGCGATCGAGCTGCATCTGAAGCGCCTTATTGTCGGCGGCCTGGAGAAGGTCTACGAAATCGGGCGCGTATACCGGAATGAAGGCATTTCTACCCGCCACAATCCGGAATTTACGATGATCGAGCTGTATGAGGCTTATGCGGATTATAAGGATATTATGGCGTTAACCGAAAATCTGATTGCGCATATCGCGCAAGAAGTGCTGGGCACGACAAAAATCGAATACCAAGGCCAAGAGGTCGACCTGACGCCGCAATGGCGCCGGGTTACGATGGTGGAGCTTGTCAAAGAAACGACAGGCGTCGACTTTAGCGTTGAAATGAGCGACGAAGAAGCTCACCGCCTGGCCAAAGAGCATAAGGTGGCGGTAGATCCGCATATGACGTTCGGACATATCGTTAATGCGTTTTTCGAGCAGTTTGCCGAGCATATGCTGATTCAGCCGACCTTCGTAACCGGACATCCGGTGGCGATCTCCCCGCTCGCGAAGAAAAGCGAAGCCGATCCGCGCTTTACCGACCGGTTCGAGCTGTTTATTGTGGCCCGCGAGCACGCGAATGCCTTTACCGAGCTGAACGACCCGATCGATCAGCGCGAGAGGTTCGAATCGCAGCTGGTTGAACGCGAGCACGGCAACGACGAAGCGCATGAAATGGACGACGACTTCATTCGTGCTCTGGAGTACGGTATGCCTCCGACAGGCGGCCTTGGTATCGGAATCGACCGGCTGGTCATGCTTCTTACTAATGCTCCGTCGATCCGTGACGTGCTCCTGTTCCCTCATATGAGAGAACATCGCTCGGGCGAATAATTGTAGTTAAAACCGTCAGGCATGGCTGCCTGGCGGTTTTTTGCGTGGTACGATTCGCCGGCTGTTTACTATTTCTCTGAAATTTCACCATTTTTTGACCTTTTTTTGCAAATTAGGATTGATAAGCGACAAGCCTATGATAAGATAAATCTTATGAAGCTTCACACGAAAACGGCAAACCTATCGAAAGGTAGGGACGCAAAGCTAAAGGGCCTTCCGCATGATGGCAGCCAGCTACCGAAGGGAGTTTTTTGATGCGCAAATGGTTGTTGGCTGTTGCGGCGGCGCTTATTTTCTTTATGCCAGTGAACGCAGATGAAGCCCATGCAGTCGAAACAGCGGGATGGATCGATATTTCAGAAATAGACCGCGGCGTCTTGACCGTTAATTATGCAGTCAAGGCTGAAGTGAAAACCAAGCTGATGGTTACAAAAGGACAGGAGCGGTATACATACAACCTGTACTCGGGCAGGTCATGGGAACACTTCCCCCTGCAGCTCGGCAACGGAAATTATACGGTCTCTTTATTGGAGAACACGGAAGGCAATAAGTATAAGGTCGTCAAGAAACAAACGGTCGAGTTGAATTTGAAGAACGGTAGAGACGTATTCCTGAACTCCGTTCAAAATATCGCCTGGACAAGCTCCGATTCGGCGATCGTGAAAGCCGCAGATCTGACAAAGAATAAGAAGACCGACACCGAGAAAGCGAAAGCCGTTTACGAATACATCATTTCCAACATTCAGTATGATAACAAGCTGGCCTCCCAAGTTCCGGCCGATTATTTGCCTGATATCGATCGTACGATCCGGACAAGAAAGGACATATGCTACGGTTACGCCTCATTATTCGCTGCAATGATGAGAAGTCAAGGTGTTCCGGTCAAACTGACGATGGGCACCTCGAGCTACGCGAAGGGGTATCATGCATGGAACGAAGCATATCTGGACGGTAAATGGGTAACTATTGATACGACGGTTGACGCTGGACTTATGAGAAGCAATAAGAAGTACCAATTTATTAAGGACGCTTCGAAATATAAAGCAAACAGGCTGTATTAAGGAGCGGAACAGGAACGGGCAGACGCAAAGGCGCTTGTTCGTTTTTTGTTATATTTCAGAGGTTATTGACTTGAGGTAAATAGGAATAAGATTTTTTTAAAAAAGGACTTGCAATCGTATAGGCATACGTGATATATTATCTAAGTCGCCGCTGAGACATACGGCTGACACGA
>NZ_JAHMHW010000025.1 GCF_020169515.1 Paenibacillus vietnamensis
CATCCGGTGCGGAATGGACGTCGCCAAGCACGGGAAGCCTGTCGCAGTTATGCGGAAGGTTTTTTGTTGTTATTTTCCAAAAATAGGTCGACTTATCATATCAAATTGAAATCTCAAAACATATAAATATAGTAAAAACTGCCTGAGGCGATAAATGCCATGGATCAGCACTTGCTAGGTGAATCTAGGTGTAATGCTAAATTCAAGAGAAAGGGGGAAGTGAAATGTTGCTTATGATGGCGATTGTTATGGCTGCAGGGGTGTTAATATACTTCCTGCTTAGTCCTTCTAGGAAGGAAACAGAGCAGCTGGTACAAATTGCACATAACGCCGCAGACAGCGAACAGCAAATGGAGTCGGACAGGACGGTCGCCTCAGAAATCAAGACTTCGTACGAGTAAACAGATATAGCCTGACGGTAACTGCGGAGGGAGCGATTACAGATGTATGGGCCGGCTGTCACAGCAATGACGTTACTCACTTTTTTGATAACGACTGTGCTTGTATTATGGCGTCCAAAGAAGATTAACGAAGCGATACCGGCGGCGGGAGGGGCCGTCATGATTATGCTTATCGGCAGCGTTTCATACGCCGACCTTGCTGTCATTACAACGACAGTAAGCGGAGCGGCGATTACAATCGTATCGACTATCGTAATGGCTCTTGTGCTGGAGAGCATCGGATTTTTTTATTGGGCGGCTGAAGGGCTTGCTGCAAGGGCAAGAGGCTCAGGCATCAAGCTGTTCTGGTATGTGAATCTCCTTTGTTTTCTTATGACCTTATTTTTCAACAATGACGGAAGTATATTAATTACAACCCCTATTCTGCTCCTTTTGCTTCATAAGATGGGCCTAAGAAACAATCAAAAGCTGCCCTATCTGTTATCAGGCGTGTTAGTTGCAACGGCTTCAAGCGCTCCGATCGGCGTGAGCAACATCGTAAATCTGATTTCGCTAAAAATCGTAGACATGAGCTTATACCAGTATTCTTTAATGATGCTCATCCCCGCTGCGCTCGGTTTAGTGCTGCTTACCCTTCTGGTTTATGTTTGTGTTCATAAGGATTTGCCGCGCAGGCTGCCCACCGTTCTTCATTACAAATACAACAACTTTCAATTTCGCCAAAATCATCCCATGCAGCCCCCGAGCCCGGGCCCCGAAGGACAGGATACGTATAAACCGAAGCTTATCCGCAATGTTTTGATCTTTGTATTTGCCATCCGAATCAGTTTATTTATCGCCTCCTATTTCGGCATACCGATCGAATGGATAGCAATGGCCGGATCACTTATCCTGCTGGCATGGAGATGGATTTATTTCAAAAAGCCGCCATCCGACATGCTTCGAAAAACGCCCTGGCATATTTTTGTGTTCGCATACGGGATGTATATCGTTATATACGGCTTGCACAATATTGGACTGACAGACCGGGTGGTGGAGCTCTTTCGTCCGCTTGTATCGGGGAGTCTGCTGCATGCGAGCCTTCTTATGGGCGGTTTGACGTCGGCAATGTCCGCTTTATTTAACAATCATCCGGCGTTAATGGTCGGGACATTGGCCTTAACCGAGATGGGTCTGGATCCTTTGACTTTAAAAATCGCCTATCTGGCAAACGTAATCGGAAGCGATATAGGTTCTCTGCTCCTGCCTATCGGGACATTGGCCACCTTAATTTGGTTTCATATTCTGAAGCAGCATAATATCAAAGTGAATTGGATGCATTATATCCGGTTGACGCTCATCGTCATCCCGCCTGCTTTGCTTTTTACGCTTGTCATATTGTATGTATGGGTTTATTGGCTGTTTTAGGGGAATGCCAGCTGCTTTTGTCGCAATTCGCCCAACGTTCAGCCCTGCTGCCGAAAGGAGGAGGGAGGGACGTTTTTTGTCAAAATATAAGAAACGAGCTGTTGCCGCAAAGGACGGCACAGAACCGAGCTGCGAAAAGATACAGCTAACGGTTCATGCGCAGCGACAGCCGTTTACGCTAGTTACATAATATAAGAAGCCATGTATAAATGCCCGGAAAGCACAGCAAGCTAATAAAAATGATTTGCGCCGAAGCACTTGACCTTTTTCCAAAATTGCATATAATAAAATCAAAGTCAAAGAAAGTCAAAGTCAATTATCTGAATATTCGGCTTATAAAGAAAGCCGGTAACAGCTTGGATGACATAAGGCATCTTTGATTTTATTGTTTCAAACTTGGTTGTACGGGTTATTTTTCAGGGAGGTTGGTGGTTTGCGAAACATTTCCGATCTCATCGAACAGTATTTGAAGCACATGCTCCAAGACAGCCCTGAGGGCGCAGTCGAAATTCAGCGGAACGATCTGGCTGACAAATTTTCTTGCGTACCGTCGCAAATCAACTATGTAATCAGCACCCGCTTTACGTTGGAGAAGGGCTACATGGTGGAAAGCAAACGCGGCGGCGGCGGGTATATTCGCATCCAGCGGATCGACCTGCCGGCACTGAAGACGATTCAGCATCATATTGAAGAGACTATAGGCGAGTGTGTCGAGCAAGGTGCGGCGGAAGGGCTTATTTATCAGTTGGAGGAAGCGAGGCTGATTTCAAAGCGGGAGGCGAACCTGCTCCGCGCTGCGGTAAACAGGGAGACGATCACGCTGAAGCTGCCGCTGAGGGATGAGATTCGGGCCAAATTGCTTCGGGCTATGCTCATCTCGTTGCTGGTAAAATAACGGCAAACCGTGTATACCGGGAGGAGGGATCAGGCTTGTATTGCCAAGAGTGCGGCAAGAAGCCGGCCACGCTTCATTTTACGAAAATCATTAACGGTGAAAAAACCGAATTCCATATTTGCGAGGGCTGCGCTCGCGAGAAAGGCGAAGGAATTCCCGGCACGCCAAACAGTTTTTCCATTCACAGTTTATTGTCGGGTCTTCTTGATTTCGAGCAGCTAGGCGCTCCTGGTATGGGCAGCATGCAGCAGCAGCCGCTTCGATGCGAGGAATGCGGATTAACGTATGCACAATTCAGCAAAATCGGACGTTTTGGCTGCAGCAACTGCTATCAGGCGTTTTCCGAGAAACTGGATCCGCTGCTCAAGCGGGTGCACAGCGGCACGGTCCACAGCGGCAAAATTCCGAAACGGTCCGGCAATCAAATCAGGTGCAGAAAGGAAATCGAACAGTTAAGGCGCGATTTGCAAACCAGAATCGAGCATGAAGAGTTCGAAAGCGCGGCCCAGCTTCGCGATCAGATTCGGGAGCTCGAACGTAAAATGGCCGATCTGTAAATACCTGAAGCCGGAATGGAAGGAGTGAACGATTGTCTTGTCTAGCCATCGATTCTCACAGCATGCGCTAAGCGAATGGATGAAGAATGAAGGTCCAGAGGCCGAAATCGTCATCAGCAGCCGAGTCCGAATCGCCCGTAATTTAAGCCATCACCCGTTCCCGCTGCTTGCTACGAACCAGCAGGCGAAGGACGTAATGGAACAGTTGACGAACGTAAGCCAGTCGGGGAGATTGGCGGCGTTAGGCTCCTTTGAGACGATTACGCTGTCTGATTTGACAGAGCTCGAGAAACGGGTGCTTGTCGAAAAGCATTTGATAAGTCCAAATTTAGCGAATGAATCGCGCTGCGGGGCTGTCATTTTAAGCGATGACGAGTCGGTCAGCATCATGATTAACGAGGAAGACCATTTGCGCATCCAATGTTTATATCCGGGATTTCAAATCCAGGAGGCATGGACGTTGGCCAGCGGAATTGACGATATTTTTGAAGAAGCAGCCGATTATGCGTTCGATGAGAAACGCGGTTATTTAACGACTTGTCCGACAAACGTTGGTACCGGAATCCGGGCATCGGTCATGATGCATTTGCCGGCGCTTGTGCTGACGAATCAAATTAACCGCATTTTATCCGCCGTCACGCAGGTAGGCTTGGCCGTAAGAGGGTTGTACGGCGAAGGAAGCGAAGCGCTTGGAAATTTATTTCAGGTGTCGAACCAGATTACGCTCGGCCAATCCGAAGATGAGATCATCGATAATTTGTACGGTGTAGCAAGGCAAATTATCGAGCACGAGAAAGCGGCCCGCAGCAGGCTGCTGCAGGAGTCGAAGCTGCGCATCGAGGACCGCGTGAAACGTTCCTATGGCATTTTATGCCACGCGATGATTATGGATTCCAAGGAATCGGCTCAGCGGCTGTCCGATGTAAGACTCGGTACCGATCTCGGCATTTTGCAAGACGTAACACCGCAAATGTTGAATGAACTGCTCGTGATGACTCAGCCCGGCTTTTTGCAGCAGGCCTTCAACGAGAAGATGAGTCCCGAGCAGAGGGATTACAGGAGAGCAGAATTAATACGCAAGCAATTGCGCGGAGAAACCGATCATGGGGGTGCAAGAATATGATGTTTGGACGATTTACAGAACGGGCACAAAAGGTGCTTGCATTGGCGCAGGAGGAAGCGGTTCGGCTCGGACATAACAATATCGGCACGGAGCATATTTTGCTGGGGCTTATCCGCGAAGGGGAAGGGATTGCAGCAAAAGCTCTGATCGGCCTGGGACTTGGTCTCGAGAAGATTCAGGATGAGGTGGAGGCGCTGATCGGCCGCGGTCAGGAGCAGCCTAACAATATCGCGTATACGCCGCGTGCGAAGAAGGTCATCGAGCTGTCGATGGATGAAGCGAGAAAGCTCGGCCATACTTACGTCGGCACGGAGCATATTTTGCTGGGCCTCATTCGCGAAGGGGAAGGCGTTGCGGCACGTGTCTTGAACAATCTGGGCATCAGCCTCAACAAAGCGCGCCAGCAAGTGCTTCAGCTGCTGGGCAGCAGCGAGGCGGTATCGAGCAACCACGGCTCGCAGGCTAATGTCAGCACGCCTACGCTGGACGGCTTGGCCAGGGATTTGACGGCATATGCGAAGGAAGGCAATCTGGATCCGGTTATCGGCCGCAGCAAGGAAATCGAGCGCGTAATTCAAGTGCTCAGCCGCCGGACCAAAAATAACCCGGTATTGATCGGGGAACCGGGCGTCGGTAAAACGGCGATTGCCGAAGGTCTTGCCCAAAAAATTATCGAAAACGAAATTCCGGAAACGCTGCGCGATAAACGCGTCATGACGCTCGATATGGGCTCTGTCGTTGCCGGCACGAAATACCGCGGCGAGTTCGAGGACCGACTGAAAAAGATTATGGACGAGATTCGCCAAGCCGGAAATATCATTTTGTTCATTGACGAGCTTCATACGCTGATCGGTGCAGGCGGAGCGGAAGGCGCGATCGACGCTTCGAATATTTTGAAGCCGGCGCTGGCTCGCGGCGAGCTGCAGTGCATCGGGGCGACGACGCTTGACGAGTACCGCAAATATATCGAGAAGGATGCCGCATTGGAGCGCCGCTTCCAGCCGATTACGGTCGACCAGCCGTCGCCTGAAGAAGCGATCCAAATTTTGTACGGCCTGCGCGACCGTTACGAAGCCCATCACCGGGTGAAAATTACGGACGATGCCATCGTGCAAGCGGTGAAGCTGTCCGACCGTTATATTACCGACCGGTTCCTGCCGGACAAAGCGATCGATCTGATCGACGAGGCGGGCTCGAAGGTTCGTTTGAATTCTTACACGATTCCGCCGAACTTAAAACAGCTGGAAAACCGTCTGGAGGATATCCGCAAGGAAAAAGACGCGGCGGTTCAAAGCCAGGAATTCGAGAAGGCGGCGGCGCTTCGCGACACCGAGCAAAAAATTCGCGAAGAGCTCGACGTGACGAAAAACCAATGGAAAGAAAAACAAGGACGCACCGATTCGGAGGTTACTCCGGAGGATATTGCACAAGTGGTGGCAAGCTGGACGGGTATTCCGGTCAGCAAGCTGGCCGAAGAAGAAACGGAACGGCTGCTCAATATGGAGTCCATCCTGCATGACCGCGTAATCGGTCAAAGCGATGCGGTGAAGTCGGTATCCAGAGCGATCCGCCGCGCGCGTGCCGGCCTGAAGGATCCGAAGCGTCCGATCGGCTCGTTTATCTTCCTTGGCCCCACGGGCGTAGGTAAAACGGAGCTTGCAAGAGCGCTTGCGGAAGCAATGTTCGGCGACGAAAATGCGGTCATCCGCATCGACATGTCGGAGTACATGGAGAAGCATTCGACCTCCCGTCTCGTCGGGGCGCCTCCGGGCTATGTCGGTTACGAGGAAGGCGGCCAGCTGACGGAAAAGGTTCGCCGCAAACCATATTCGGTTGTTCTGCTCGATGAAATCGAGAAGGCGCATCCGGAAGTATTCAATATTTTGCTGCAGGTGCTGGAGGACGGCCGCTTGACCGATTCCAAAGGCCGCGTCGTAGACTTCCGCAATACGCTGATCATCATGACATCCAACGTCGGCGCCGATCAAATCAAGCGCAATTCCTCGCTCGGCTTTACGGCTGTGCAGGATGCGGGCAGAGATTTCGCGCAAATGAAGGATAAAGTGATGGCCGAGCTGAAGAAAAGCTTCCGTCCGGAGTTCCTGAACCGGATCGATGAAACGATCGTCTTCCATTCGCTCGGCGAGGAGCATATCGCTCAAATCGTTACGCTGATGTCCGAAGAGCTTCGCAAGCGTCTGCGCGAGCAGGAAGTAGATTTTATCCTCACGGATGCAGCGAAAAGCTTCCTGGCCAAAGAAGGCTTCGACCCGGCTTACGGAGCGCGTCCATTGCGCCGCGCGATCCAGAAGCATATCGAGGACCGCATTTCCGAGGAGCTGCTCATGGGCAACATCCAGAAGGGAGACTCCTTCACGATCGACGAGAAGGAAGGCGAACTGACGGTAACAAAGAAGGATAAGGAGCCGGCTTCCGAGGAACCGGCAACGCAATCCTGATAGTTTAAAGAGGTCGGGCAGGGCAGAAGTCCTGCCTGGCCTTTTTTTTCAGGGTAAGGCTGATATGAAGAGCGGGAGGAATCGGGATGATCGTCGTTACGAATACGATTAAAGTGAAGAAGGGTCACGGGGAGACGGTGGCGCAGCGTTTTCAAAGCTCCAAGGGGATCGAGCAGTCGCCGGGCTTCGTGCGCATGGAGGTGCTGTTCACGGAAAATCTGGAGGAGCATGACGAGCTGAAGGTCAGCACGACATGGACGGATAAAGCCTCCTTCGAGGGCTGGGTGAACAGTGATTCCTTCAGGCAAGCACATGCGCACCGGGGCGGTCAGGCAAGCGGCACAGCGGACGGGAAGCCACAGGAAAGCGTCATGCTGGGATCCCAGCTTTCGACTCACCGCGTGCTGGTGTCGCGGCAAGCCGTCGAGTAATACTAAGATATACAAAGTAATACCGGTGAGGGTGAACCAGAACAGGCATTACATTTATCCACAACAACAAGCAGCCAGCTGTATCCGGAAGGAACGCATGGCTGTTTTTATTTTATAAAGTTTCCGGAGGAAGATGTGCATGCGTTGTTGACAATGTTGATATAATGTTGATAAGTCTGTGGATAATCTCTGTGGAGATCGATATATACATGTGGATAACATTTTTGCATTTATGAGTTGCTTGGGGAATAGGAACAGCGGCAACCGAATCTACATTGTGCTTTATCGGGCGGGCATTAAATGGTAAAATTGAATGGACTGTCAAATTTAAAAAAACGCATGGGAGCACGGAATGGCTAAAATAAAAACGAAATTCGTGTGCACCGAATGCGGCACCGAATCAGCGAAATGGCTCGGGAAATGCCCGGGCTGCCACGCATGGAACTCGATGGTGGAAGAGAAGGAAACGGTCGTGAAGACGAAGGGCGTCGGTCTCTCATCTTTTCATGCGAAAGAAAAGCCGATGTCCATCATACATATAGAAAGCGGGCAGGAGCCGCGGATTGAAACAAGAATGCTGGAGCTTAACCGGGTGCTGGGCGGAGGCGTCGTGCCTGGCTCGCTCATTCTGGTTGGGGGTGATCCCGGTATCGGCAAGTCGACGCTGCTGCTGCAGACCTCGCATGCATTGGCGGTTAAGGGACTGAGGGTGCTGTACATCTCCGGCGAGGAATCCGTCCGGCAAACGAGACTGCGTGCGGATCGGCTCGGCGCGCTTACGGAATCCCTCTATGTATTATGCGAGACCAATATGGAGCAAATTAACGAGGCGATCGAATCGGTGCAGCCGGACTTTCTCGTCATCGATTCCATTCAGACGGTGTACGACCCGAACGTACAGTCGGCGCCGGGAAGCGTATCCCAGGTCCGCGAATGTACGGCCCACTTCATGCGGGTAGCCAAGATTAAGGGGATTGCGACGGTGCTTGTCGGTCACGTTACGAAGGAAGGCGCGATCGCCGGACCGAGGCTGCTCGAGCATATGGTGGACTGCGTGCTTTATTTCGAAGGCGAGCGGCATCATACGTACCGGATATTGCGGGCGGTCAAGAATCGCTTCGGATCGACCAACGAGATCGGCATATTCGAAATGGGAGAGGACGGACTTCGCGAGGTATCCAATCCGTCCGAGCTGTTTCTGTCCGAGCGGCCGCTTGGCGTAGCCGGCTCGACGGTTGTGGCCAGCATGGAGGGAACGAGACCGGTTCTCGTTGAGCTTCAGGCGCTGGTCGCGACGACGAACTTTCCGTCTCCGAGAAGGATGTCCACCGGCATGGATCATCACCGCATGGCGCTGATCATCGCGGTGCTGGAGAAGCGTAACGGAATGTTTCTTCAGACGCAGGACGCCTATTTGAACGTAGCAGGCGGGGTAAAGCTGGATGAGCCTGCCGTCGATTTGGCGGCTGCTGTCAGCCTGGCTTCGAGCTTTCGGGATGCGCCGACGAAGCCGTACGACGTCATTTTCGGAGAGGTAGGCCTGACCGGCGAGGTGCGTGCCGTCTCGCGGGCGGAGCAGCGGGTCAAGGAAGCGGAGAAGCTTGGCTTCAAGCGGGTCATTATGCCGGAGAAAAGCTTAAAGGGCTGGAAACCGCCCGAGGGTATTGAAATTATTGGCGTCAGCACAGTGGCGGAAGCACTTAAGGCAGCGCTTGGATAAGGGGGCAGATGATGAAGGAACCTACGCAGCTTGAAATTATGAACCAGTTGTTGCAGCTAGTCGCGCCAGGCACCCCTTTTCGCGAAGGGCTGGAGAACGTGCTTCGCGCCAAAACGGGAGCTCTGATCGTAGTGGGATACAGCCCGGAGGTCATGGAGGTCGTGGACGGCGGCTTTTCCATTAACTGCGATTTTTCGCCGAACTATTTGTATGAGCTGGCGAAGATGGACGGCGCAATCATTATGAGCGAGGATATGCGCCGGATATTGTACGCGAATACGCAGCTGATTCCAAACAGCTCCATCCCGTCCATCGAGACGGGAATCAGACACCGGACGGCGGAACGCGTGGCGAAGCAAACGGGGAAGCTGGTCGTTTCGATCTCGCAGCGCCGGAATATCATAACGCTCTACCAAGGCAACCTGAGGTACTCGCTTAAGGACATGGGCGTCATCCTGACCAAAGCCAATCAGGCGATTCAGACGCTGGAGAAATATAAGGCGGTGCTCAGCCAGTCCTTCACCAATTTGTCCGCGCTCGAATTCGAAGAGCTGGTCACGCTGCAGGAAGTGGCGCATGTGATCCAGCGCGTCGAAATGGTGCTGCGCATCAAGATGGAAATCAAGCGCTACGTGAACGAGCTGGGCACGGAAGGCCGTCTTATCAGCATGCAAATGGAGGAGCTGGTTGGCGGAGTCGAAGAGGATGCCTGGTACTTACTTAAGGACTATGCAAAAGACAACTCGGATGAGAAAATCAGGGAGATCCGGGCGGGTCTAAAGAAGCTCGGCTCCGACGAGCTGCTCGATGCCCCTCCGATCATCCGTTTGATCGGATATTCACATACGAACAATATGAACGAGGAATCGGTTTCCCCGCGCGGCTACAGGCTGCTTAACAAGATTCCAAGACTGCCGCTCATCATTATGAATAACCTGATTGAGCGCTTCGGAAGACTGCCGCATATTCTGATGGCAACGATCGAGGAGCTGGACGAGGTTGACGGTATAGGCGAGGTTAGGGCGAGAGCGATTAAGGAAGGCCTCAAGCGCATCCAGGAGCAGATGTTCATTGACAGGCAAATCTAAATCCCATACAATGGATGGAATGTAGTCATGCGGCAATTTGATACATTCGTTAAGGGTTTTGGGGCATAGTAGAGAAGAGGTGGAATAGATGATCACAAAATCGATACCGAGCCTTCTCACGGTGGGGAACCTGTTCCTTGGGGTAATCGCCATCATTCTAGTTTTTAACGAAAAGCCGGATACGGCCGCGATGATGGTGTTAATCGCGATGCTGCTGGACGGCGTAGACGGACGCGTTGCTCGGGCGCTGAACGTTCAAAGTGAATTCGGCAAAGAGCTGGACTCGTTATCCGATGTTATTTCGTTTGGCGTTGCGCCGGCTTTTATCATGTATGTGGTCGCTTTCCAAGAGCTGAATCCGGCTTTCGCCTGGATCGTAACGGCATTGTTTCCGATTTGCGGGGCTTTGCGGCTTGCCCGCTTTAACGTCATTACAAGCGCGCCGGGTTATTTCATCGGCCTTCCCATCCCCGCGGCGGGCGGTGTGCTGGCTACGCTGGCTTTGTTCAAAGACGATATTGACGTAACGGTGCTTCTGGCCAGCACCTTTGCGCTCTCGATCCTGATGGTCAGCACGATCAAGTATCCCAATTTCAAGAAGGTCGGCATTCCGAAGAGTGCCGTATGGGTCGTGCCGATTGTCATTATAGTGGCAGTTGTGCTAGGTCTGATGTTTAAAAACGAACTCTCCAAAATCTTGTTCGTACCCCTGCTGCTCTATGCGCTGTACGGATTAAAAAAAAACGTTGACCGCCGGCTGAAGAAGAGAAACCGCAAGCGCGGCGGCCGGACGGATCAAGCCGAGGAACCGGTTCAATCGGAGAAGCCGGCTTAATAACGAAGAAGCCCCATATCGCGACCTTCCGCGATTGGGGCTTCTTTTTTGTGTTGATTCGCGGGAAAGAGCTGCTTCTCCGCAGACTACGTTAAATTAAACAAACCAAGCGTCGAGCATTTCTTGTACTCTTCGGCAATGACGTCGTCGAGCTTTATGTCCAGCTGATTACACAATGCAGTCATGTAGAACAGGTTGCGGCCAAGCTCCGACTTCAGAACGTCCCGGCAATGCTCGCATACGGCACCGGAAATATGGCTTTGAAGCGTTTCCTTCGCACCCTCCAGATTGAGCTCATCCGAGTATTCCTGCTTGCGGGCATTTAATTCAATGCAGCCGCAGTCCGTGACGGCCTTGGTAACCGCGCGGTTGACTGAAGCGCCTGATTGGCCGAATTTGGACATGACATCCAGCAAGCTTCGGTGCCTGAGCAGCAATTCCGATACCTGCATCTGAAATTGATTCAACGTAGGAGCACTCATCGGTTCCACCTCTTTCATCAACCTCGTATGATGTAATCTCAATTCCCATTATAAGCCTCCGGCGCACCGTTTTCAAAATAGATTTATTAGAAAATATAAATGTTTGCATTTGATGCCTCCCCCACGGTTAACTTGGCCAATATTGGAACATAATTGTAGTGGAGGTGAACCATAATGGTTAGACGAATAATACAATTGATAGGCATGTTGTTCGGCGGTATGGCCGGCGGTGAAGTATACGGATGGATGAATGGTGCGGCCGTATGGTCGGGCTCGTCGTTCGGAATGCTGCAGAAGTCGGGCACTTATTACATGAATGTAGCCGTTGGCGCGGTTTTTGGGGTAGTCGCAGCTTCGATGTTTGCAGGCAAGGTTATCCGACTTATGCAGGAAGGCGCGGAGAAAACGGCGGTTGTGCCGCTGAGGCAGCTGTTCTCAGGGGCGGCCGGATTGCTTGCAGGCCTGCTGCTTGCCGTATTGCTCTATCCGGCCGTGTCCGGTCTGGGAAGCTTAGGAAGCTTGATCCCGGCCGTTATGATGCTCTGTTTCGGTTATTTGGGCATGCGAATCGGGCTGCAAAAGCAGGAGGAACTTGCAAGCGGCTTTGTTGCGCTGATGGAGTCTCGCCGGAGCGCGCCGGCGGCGGAGGAAACTCGCGGCTACGAAGAGCATAAAATTTTGGATACCAGCGTTATTATCGATGGACGGATCGCGGATATTTGCAAAACAGGCTTTATCGAAGGGACGCTTGTCATTCCGGAATTCGTGCTGGAGGAGCTGCAGCATATCGCCGATTCCTCGGATTTGCTCAAACGGAACCGGGGCCGCAGGGGGCTTGATATCCTGAATAAAATTCAAAAAGAGCTGGACGTGAAGGTGCTGATTTACGAAGGCGACTTCGAGGAAATCGGCGAGGTCGACAGCAAGCTGGTGAAGCTGGCCAAGGCGCTGCACGGCAAGGTTGTCACCAACGATTTCAACCTTAATAAAGTATGCGAGCTCCAAGGCGTATCGGTGCTTAATATCAATGATTTGGCCAATGCGGTTAAGCCGGTTGTCCTGCCGGGAGAAGAAATTATTGTTCAAGTGATAAAAGACGGCAAAGAGCATGGCCAAGGGGTTGCCTATTTGGATGACGGCACGATGATCGTCGTAGAAGGCGGCCGCGAGTATATCGGCACGACGATGGAGGTTCTGGTAACGAGCGTACTGCAGACCTCGGCGGGCCGCATGATATTCGCGAAGCCCAAGCTGTTGGAAAAAGCGCTGTAACAAGGTATGATAGAGCTATTGTATCTAACAGCGTGAGGCAGGTTGAAGGCATGAAAGCAAAATGGGGAGTCGTTATCGTCGCGGCCGGACGCGGCACGCGGATGGGAACGAAGGAAAGCAAGCAGTATTTGCGTCTTGGGGACAAGCCGATCCTCGTTCATACGCTGGAGCTGTTCCAGTCAATGGATACGGTGAAGGAAATCGTTCTTGTAACCGGAAGCGGGGATCTGGACCGATGCGGCGAATGGGTGCGGCAATACGGGCTGACAAAGGTGTCTTCCGTCGTTGCCGGCGGCAAGGAGCGTCAGGATTCCGTGCTTTGCGGACTAAAAGCCTTATCGGCAGAATGGGTTATGGTGCATGACGGCGTACGTCCGCTCGTTACGGCGGATGCGGTGCGCGTCTGCTGCGAGAGGGCCGAGCAGAGCGGCGCAGCCGTGCTGGCCGTTCCGGTCAAGGATACGATTAAGCAAGTGAACGAAGCGGGCGTCATCCAATCGACACCGGACCGCCGAAGCTTGTGGGCGATACAAACGCCGCAGGCTTTTCGGCGTGCCTTGCTGCTGGAGGCGCTTGAGCGCGCCCTGGCGGAAGGATTCATGGGAACAGACGACGCGATGGCGGTTGAACGCCTTGGCGTTCCCGTTACCGTAGCGGAAGGCGAATACACGAATATTAAAATTACAACGCCCGAAGACTTGCCGTGGGCGGAATTTTTGCTCGCGCAGCGACGGGCCGGCTCGGGAGAAGGAAAGGAGGAGCACGAATGATTCGGGTAGGACAAGGGTTTGATGTGCATCAATTGGTGGAGGGCCGTCCTTGCATTATTGGAGGCGTGACGATCCCTTATGAGAAAGGGCTGCTGGGGCATTCCGATGCGGACGTTCTGCTGCATGCGGTCTCGGATGCGATTCTCGGAGCTCTGGGGCTTGGGGATATCGGCAAACATTTTCCGGATACGGATGCGGCCTTTAAGGACGCGGACAGCCTGAAGCTGCTGGAGCAGGTGTGGAAGCTTGCGCGGGAGCGGGGCTATAAGCTGGGTAACGCGGATTCGACGATTATCGCCCAGCGTCCGAAGATGCTGCCGTATATTCCGCAAATGGCGGAAATTATCGCGAAGGCGCTGGAGGCGGACGTGTCGCAGGTTAACGTGAAGGCGACGACGACGGAGCAGCTCGGTTTTGCCGGCAGGGGAGAAGGGATCGCGGCACAATCGGTTGTTTGCCTGATTAAGGATGTGCTATGATCGGGATTATATTATGGGCAGCGAAGCCGGATGCGGCTCGCGGCATTTTACAGGAGGCAGGTTGAGATGACGGCAGAGGTGCGCGTACGCTATGCCCCGTCGCCGACGGGACATTTACATATCGGCAACGCAAGAACGGCCTTATTCAATTATTTGTATGCAAGAAACCGCGGCGGTAAATTCATTATCCGGATCGAGGATACGGACGTGAAGCGCAACGTGGCCGGCGGCGAGGAGAGCCAGCTGAAATATTTGAAATGGCTGGGTATCGACTGGGACGAGAGCATTGATATCGGCGGAGGCTACGGCCCTTACCGCCAGACGGAGCGTCTGGACATTTACAACAAATACTGGCAGGAGCTGCTTGACCGCGGACTCGCCTACCGCTGCTATTGCAGTGAAGAAGAGCTGGAGCAGGAGCGCGAGGAGCAGATGGCGCGCGGCGAAACGCCACGCTATTCGGGGCGCCACCGTAACTTGAACGAGGAGCAGCGTCAGGC
Organism: Paenibacillus vietnamensis; assembly: GCF_020169515.1. GTDB lineage: Bacteria > Bacillota > Bacilli > Paenibacillales > Paenibacillaceae > Pristimantibacillus > Pristimantibacillus vietnamensis. Next base: position 14,420 of record NZ_JAHMHW010000025.1, read on the forward strand.
ATACGAAGCTGAAGGACGTATTCCGAGCATCCGCTTCCGTGTGCCTGAGAACCGTACCTATTCCTTCGACGATATGGTCAAAGGCTCGATCAGCTTTGATACTTCGGAAATGGGCGATTTCGTTATCGTGAAGAAGGATGGCATTCCGACGTACAACTTCGCTGTCGCACTCGACGACCATTTGATGAAAATCAGCCATGTGCTGCGCGGGGAAGACCATATTTCGAACACGCCGCGCCAGCTGATGATCTATGAAGCGTTCGGCTGGGAGCCGCCGCGTTTCGGGCATATGACTTTGATCGTGAACGAGCAGCGCAAAAAGCTCAGCAAGCGCGACGAATCGATTATTCAGTTCATTTCGCAGTACGACGAGCTCGGTTATTTGCCGGAGGCGATGTTCAATTTTATCTCGCTGCTTGGCTGGTCGCCGGAAGGGGAGCAGGAGATCTTTACTAGCGATGAGCTTGTGCAGGTGTTCAATGCCGACCGTTTAAGCAAAAGCCCTGCCGTATTCGATACGCAGAAGCTGAGCTGGATGAACAACGAATATTTGAAAAAAGCGGATCTCGCAAGGCTCGTCGACCTGTGTATCCCGCATCTGCAAAAAGCGGGCCGCGCATCCGGGGAGCTCGGCGCGGAAGAACGCGCATGGGTAACGGATCTCGTTGCGCTCCATCAGGATAAGCTGCGCTATGCCGCAGAAATCGTTCCGATGACGGAGCTGTTCTTCCGCGAAACGGCGGAGGATGAGGAAGAAGCGGCCGCCGTTCTGGCGGAGGAGCAGGTGCCGGTCGTGCTGCAGGCGTTTCTGGAGCTTATCGAAGCGGGAGAATCGGCTTTTGACGTGAACGGCATTAAAGAGATGATCAAGTCGGTTCAGAAATCGACGGGCTTCAAAGGCAAGCAGCTGTTTATGCCGATTCGCGCCGCGCTAACCGGACAGACGCACGGACCCGACTTGAACCAGTCGATCGCGCTGCTGGGCAAGCAAAAGGTGACGGACCGCCTGCGCGGGCGTTTGGCCGCAAGGCAGTAATAGGCGGATGACGCAGCAGTCTCCGTGCCGGGCAAGTGACATAACACTTGTCACCTTTTTAGGTATTCGGTATACTATGACTATTAAATCCATGAATTGATCGGCCATGAACAGGAGAAGTACGTTTACTTGCGGATTCGCAGAGAGGACAACCGTCATTCGAATCGTAGCCGCCGCGCATGCGGCGAGAGGGCTTGGAATGGGGCTGCAAGTTGTCTGGTTCGCGTAAGCGGAATATGCACCTGGGAGCTTTGTTCCGAGCTGCTCCTGCGGAATCGGTACGTTGACCATGATACGGCGGAAGAGCCGGATGAATCGTGATCGCGGACGGATGGGCAGGACAGGGTAGGCGGCAACGTTGCGTTCGCGTTAAGGACGAAGGAGAAGAACATCCGCTATGGCATTTGACCGGCGGTTTGTTCAAGCAGAGTGGAACCGCGGTATGAGACGCCTCTGCAGCATTTGATGCTGCAGAGGCTTTTTTTGATTTAACAGAGCGCTTGGTAAAGGAGTCTTGACTATGTTTCGCCATTTTCGATCGGATATTCAAGCTGTTTTTGAGAACGATCCGGCTGCGCGCAGTCGCTTCGAGGTTGTTTTCACGTATTCCGGCCTACACGCCATATGGGCCCACCGAATCGCCCATCCGCTGTACCGCAGGGGCTGGTTCACGCTTGCCCGTATCATTTCGCAGGTGAGCCGTTTTATGACAGGCATCGAAATCCATCCGGGCGCCCGCATCGGGGAGCGGTTGTTCATTGACCACGGGATGGGCGTCGTTATTGGGGAGACCTGCGAAATCGGCGACGATGTCGTGATCTATCAGGGAGTTACCTTGGGCGGTACCGGCAAGGAGAAAGGGAAACGTCATCCGACAATTGGGAATAATGTAGTTATAGGCTCCGGAGCCAAGGTGCTCGGGTCGTTCAGCGTAGGCGACTACTCGAATATCGGGTCCAACGCTGTTGTGCTGCGCGAGGTGCCGATGAACTGCACCGTCGTAGGCAATCCGGGGCGCGTCGTGAAACGGGACGGACAGCGTGTGGGCGATCGGCTTGACCATACGCAGCTGCCGGATCCGGTGATCGAAATGTTTCGGTCGATGCAGAAGGAAATTGACGATTTGAGGACCGAGCTGGGAAAGCTGCGGGAGCCTGTGGCTGGAGGAGATCTGAGAAAATGACATTAACGATTTACAATACGCTATCGCGATCCAAAGAGGCGTTCGAGCCGCTTGAAGCGGGCAAGGTGAAAATGTACGTATGCGGTCCGACCGTGTATGACTATATTCATATCGGAAATGCGCGTCCGGTTATCTTTTTCGATGTGGTCCGCCGTTATTTGGAAGATCAGGGCAACGACGTTCAATACGTCGTTAACTTTACGGACGTCGACGACAAGCTGATCCGAAAGGCGGAGCAGCTCGGTACGACCGTGCCGGAGGTGGCGGAAACCTACATTTCTGCGTTCTATAACGACCTGGAATCGCTCGGCGTGCGCAAAGCGACGCTGAACCCGCGCGTAACGGATCATATTCCGCAGATTATTTCGTTTATTCAGGAGCTGATCGACAAAGGCTATGCCTATGAAAGCGAAGGCGACGTTTATTTCCGGACGTCGAACTTTGCCGATTACGGAAAGCTTTCGCATCAGAACATTGAAGAGCTTCAGTTCGGCATCCGCATTGAGGTCGGCGACCGCAAGGAGAACCAGCAGGATTTTGTGCTCTGGAAGGGCGCGAAGCCCGGAGAAATCAAGTGGGAAAGTCCGTTCGGCGACGGCCGTCCGGGCTGGCATATCGAGTGCTCGGCGATGGCCCGCGCCTATTTGGGGGATACGCTGGACATTCACGGCGGCGGCCATGATTTGCAGTTCCCGCATCACGAATGCGAAGTGGCTCAATCCGAGGCGCTGACCGGCAAGCCGCTTGCGAATTATTGGATGCATAACGGGTATATCCATATTAATAATGAAAAAATGTCGAAATCGCTCGGAAACGGTATTACCGTGAACGAGCTGGTGAAGCGGGTGAAGCCTCACGCGGTCCGTTACTTTATGCTGGCGACGCATTACCGCAGCCCGCTTAATTTTAGCGACGATACGATCGCTCAGGCGGAGAACAGCGTGGAGCGCATCGCGAATTGTGCGGCCAATCTGAAGCACCGTTTAACGGCGGCAGACGGCGGTACCGCAGCGGCCGATGATACCGCAAAAGGCTTGCAGCTCTCCGGAGACGCTCAACTGGACGCCAGGCTGAAGGATATTAACGATCAGTTCGATGCAAAAATGAGCGATGATTTCAGCACGCCAGATGCCATCACCGCCGTATTCGAGCTGGTGACGGAGGCTAACCAGTATATGAACCGGCCGGACGCCTCCGCCGAGGGCCTTCGTGCGCTGCAGGCGCTGTTGACCCGCATGGATGCGGTGCTCGGGCTGCTTCCGGTGGAACAGGAAGGCGCCGATCTGCTGGACGCGGACATCGAGCAGCTGATCGTCGAGCGCACGGAAGCGCGGAAGGCCAAAAACTGGGCGAGAGCGGATGAAATCAGGGATCTGCTGACGGAGAAAAATATCGTACTCGAGGATACCCCGCAAGGTATCCGTTGGCGCCGCAAATGAGCGGGAGCATCGGTTCCGGCAGCCTGCTGTTCCATCTCCCGGCCAAATCCCCGCAGCAGATGAATCCGGTCGTGCTGGCCTATATCGGGGATGCGGTGTTTGAGCTGCTCGTCAGGCAGTATCTCATCTCGCTTCCGAATCAAAAATCGCATCACCTGCACCGCGAAGCCACGAAGCTGGTCTCGGCCAAAGGACAGCGGGGCATACTGGAGCGCTGGCAGCCTCATTTGACGGAGGAGGAAGCGGATATTGTCCGCCGCGGCCGAAATTCGAAGTCCGGCGCTCCCCCGAAAAACGCGGATTACGCCGATTACCGCTTTGCGACGGCTCTGGAGAGCCTGATCGGCTATTTATATTACGAAGGACGCACGGAAAGACTGAACGAATTGATGTCGCTGGCGATTGCCGGGGAAGGGGCCGCAGGCAAAGGCCCCGCCGGCGCCGCGGATCAAGAGGAGGACAAGCCATGACAGTGGAAACGAACCAAGAGGAAATGATCGCCGGCAAGCACCCGGTGCTCGAAGCGCTCAAATCCGGACGTGAATTGAACAAAATATGGATCGCGGAGGGCTCCCAGAAGAGCTTGACGCAGCCGATCGTCGCGGAAGCGAAAAAGCAGGGCGTCGTCGTGCAATTTGTGGACAAGCGCAAGCTGGACGGGCTGGCTCCCGGCGTTACGCATCAAGGCGTAGTCGCTCAGGCGGCGGCATATGCCTACGTCGAGGTGGAGGAGCTTCTTGAGCGGGCCGCCAAGCTCGGACAGACACCGTTCCTGCTGCTGCTCGACGAAATCGAGGATCCGCACAATCTCGGTTCCATTCTCCGTACGGCTGAATGCACGGGGGTACACGGAGTCGTTATTCCGAAGCGCCGCTCGGCGGGCCTGACCGCCACTGTGCTCAAAACATCGGCCGGAGCAGCCGAGCATGTGCCGGTCGCCCGGGTGACGAACCTTGCGCAAACGATCGACAAGCTTAAAGAAGCAGGCGTATGGGTAGCGGGAACGGACGTTGGAGCCGCACAAAGTGTCTACTCCATGAAATTCGATATGCCTCTTGCCATCGTAATCGGCAATGAGAGCAAAGGCATGGGCAGGCTGATCAGGGAAAAATGCGATTTTCTGGTAAAGCTGCCGATGCTCGGCCAATTAAACTCGCTTAATGCATCCGTCGCGGCAGGCGTCCTGATGTATGAAGTCGTCCGGCAGCGGCTGGGTGTTTAGGGGATGAACCGGCGCGACGATGTTTTGTTAGTCGACGGATATAACATGATTGGAGCCTGGCCGGTTCTTGAGAAGCTGAAGGAGCACCATCTGGAGGACGCGCGGGATAAGCTGCTCGATATGCTCGCGGATTATCAAGGGTTTACGGGAATGCAGGTTTACGTCATCTTCGACGCCCATCAGGTACCGGGACTTGGGGCGACCTATAAGCAGCATAAGATAACGATTGTCTACACGAAGGAGAAGGAAACGGCCGACGAATGCATTGAGCGCCTTTGCTCGGAGCTGTCCGCCAGACGGAGGAACATATACGTGGCCACCTCCGATCTGGTGGAGCAGCATGTCGCCTTCGGCAAGGGGGCCCTTCGTGTTTCCGCACGGGAGCTGCTGATCGACATCGGCCAAAACCGCAAAAACATCGAGGAATCGCTGCGCGAGGAGCGTCCGGATAAACGCAATTCCGTCGACGGCAGGATCAGCCTGGAAATCCGCAGCCTGCTGGAGCGGATACGGCGCGGAGAAAAATGATGGAGAACGGTCCGGGCCCGGTCGACAGGGGCGCGGCCGGAATTCCACAAAGTTACATTTTTGCAAGTAAAACGACGGTTTTCCGGGGGCCGATCGGTTGACGGTATTAGGTTGCATCATGTATACTGACTCTATCTTTCTTGAAATATAGCGATCTATGGCGGCATGCGGTAGACAAGCTTATATTTCCTCGCGAAACGCGCTGTTGCTGACTTGGCGGCAGACCGTTATCGCATGAATCTAGCGGTGTACGCCTTGCAGGCCGGAGGGATTGTTCGTGAGTATCGACCTCAAAGAATGGAGTACGCTCGAGTATGACAACAGTACGGACGAGGACATCGTTGAAGCGGTCCGCAACGGCGACAGCATAGCCCTGGAATATTTGATTAATAAGTATAAGAATTTTGTGAGAGCGAAAGCCCGCTCTTATTTTCTTATCGGTGCGGATCGTGAAGATATCGTACAGGAGGGCATGATCGGTCTTTATAAGGCCATTCGGGACTTTAAGGGAGACAAGCTTGCCAGCTTCAAAGCCTTTGCCGAATTGTGTATCACCCGACAGATTATTACCGCTATCAAAACAGCCACGCGTCAAAAGCACATCCCGCTCAATTCCTACGTTTCGCTTGATAAGCCGATTTATGACGAAGATTCCGACCGCACGCTGCTTGATGTCATTTGCGGTACGCGTGTATCTGACCCTGAGGAGCTCATAATCAATCAGGAAGAATTCGTCGGATTAGAGGATAAGATGTCCGAGATTTTGAGCGATCTGGAACGCAAGGTGCTCATGCTCTATTTGGACGGAAGGTCCTATCAGGAGATTGCGGTTGATCTGGACAGGCATGTGAAATCTATTGACAACGCTCTGCAGCGGGTAAAGCGGAAGCTGGAACGTTATTTGGAAATCAGGGACATAAGCAATTAATCGGCTATCATACACAATAAGCAAACCAAAGGACTGTCATCGTTCCGGCCGGTTCCAGCTGGAAAATGCAGTCCCTTTGTGTTTTAAAAGGACATAAGGGGACTATACTGGTAGAAACGAGTCCGATGTCGTTTGTGTTGCCATATATTCGCAGGCCAAGCGCTTATCTTTTACATTGACATCAAATTTCCGCTATGATAAAGTGTTTAGGTAGGCCTGAAATCGAGGTTTTTTTTCGTTTTGGCTGTTGGAATCAATGAACTTTCATATAGAGCTTCATGATTCGTATTTTTTAGCAGTTCGGGAGGTGTAATTCAATGCGGGTAATTATCACGTTGGCATGCACAAACTGCAAACAAAGAAACTATGCGAGCACCAAAAACAAGCGCAACCACCCCGACCGCATCGAGTTGAAGAAGTTTTGCAAGTTTTGTAACGAGCAGACTCCTCATCGCGAGACGAGATAGTCAACTGGAGGTGTGACCGTGGCATTTTTGGCTAAACTGAAGCAAAGCTTTGGTACGACGTTTAGTTTTTTTGCCGACAGCTGGGCAGAACTGAAAAAGGTTCGCTGGCCAAGCCGTAAAGAGTTGACGAGCTATTCGATCGTGGTTTTGCTGACGATCACGTTGGTGACGATTTACTTTTGGCTTCTTGACATCGGAATCTCGTCTCTGGTTGAACTCATTGTTTAGGAAGGGACCAAAGGTGGATTTGTGATGGAAAAAAGATGGTACGTCGTGCATACTTACTCAGGCTATGAGAACAAGGTGAAAGCCAACCTCGAGCGCCGTGTTGAATCGATGGGCATGGAAGACAAGATCTTTCGCGTGCTCGTTCCTATGGAAGATGAAGTGGTAGAGAAGGACGGCAAGAAGAAGACTGTCCAGCGTAAAGTCTACCCCGGCTATGTTCTTGTGGAAATGGTTCAAACCGACGATTCATGGTATGTTGTTCGGAATACGCCTGGCGTGACTGGGTTTGTAGGTTCAACAGGATCGGGCTCCAAACCGACTCCGCTGTTGCCAGATGAGGTCGAACAGATCTTGAAGCATATGGGAATGGAAGAGCCGAAGCCGAAGATCGAGTTTGAGCTGAAAGAAACTGTCCGCGTTAAAGTAGGTCCTTTCGCTGATTTCGTCGGTTCCGTGGAGGAAATTTTGCTGGATAAGGCGAAATTGAAGGTCCATGTGAACATGTTTGGCAGGGAGACCCCACTTGAGCTGGATTACACTCAGGTGGAGAAGATATAATCATCCGGTTTCCGCATTCACCGGGCATCCCGGTGGGTGATTTACGGCGCAGTGGCATTGCGGCCCAAAGTCGTATATGCTATTTACGCATGGATTACTAAGTAAGGAGGTGTCAAGCATGGCAAAAAAGGTCATCAAAATGGTCAAACTGCAAGTTCCTGCAGGCAAAGCTAACCCGGCGCCGCCAATCGGTCCGGCACTCGGTCAAGCGGGCGTTAACATCATGGCATTCTGTAAGGAGTTCAACGCGCGTACTGCGGATCAAGCAGGCTTGATTATTCCAGTCGTAATTACGGTATTCGAAGACCGTTCCTTCACGTTCGAGACAAAAACGCCGCCGGCAGCAGTATTGCTCCGCGTCGCAGCTGGTATCGAAAAAGGTTCCGGCGAGCCGAACAAGAAGAAGGTCGCTACTGTAAAACGTGACAAAGTCCGTGAAATCGCTGAGCAAAAAATGCCTGACCTTAACGCAGCTTCCGTTGAAGCGGCAATGCGTATGGTTGAAGGTACAGCTCGCAGCATGGGTGTAACAATCGTTGACTAATTCGCGCTTCGTCCAGCGGGGCGAACGCATAGAGCCTGCCTCACGGCGGCTCGGCTCTGCAGGGCTTCGGCCCTTGCGGGTGGGAGGATCATCCCCAGGAGGATTTTCCGCTACAACCACATAAGGAGGAAGAAACAATGGCTAAACACGGTAAAAAGTATTTGGAAGCCGCTAAGCTGATTGACAGCGAAGCAACCTACGAGCCTTTGGAAGCGATCGAGCTTGTGAAAAAGGCTGCGACAGCTAAATTCGACGAGTCCGTTGAAGTAGCAGTTCGTTTGGGCGTTGACCCTCGTAAACAAGACCAAGCCGTTCGTGGCGTAGTTGTACTGCCGCACGGAACTGGTAAAACAAAACGCGTTCTCGTTTTCGCAAAAGGCGAAAAAGTGAAAGAAGCGGAAGCTGCAGGCGCTGACTATGTTGGCGATGCAGACATGATCAACAAAATTCAACAAGGCTGGTTCGAATTCGACGTTTGCGTAGCAACGCCGGACATGATGGCTGAGGTTGGTAAGCTTGGACGTATTCTCGGTGGTAAAGGCTTGATGCCGAACCCGAAAGCTGGTACAGTAACGTTTGACGTTGCTAAAGCCGTTCAAGAAATCAAAGCCGGTAAAATCGAATACCGTCTTGACAAAGCAGGTCAAATCCACGCTCCAATCGGAAAAGTATCGTTCGACGCTGTTAAGCTGAACGAGAACCTCAAAGCATTGGTAGATGCGCTGAACCGTGCAAAACCGGCTGCAGCTAAAGGGGTTTACCTGAAAAACATCGCCGTTTCTTCGACAATGGGCCCTGGCGCCCGCGTCTCCACAGCGGTTTACCGCTAAGAGAAACGGAACTGACATTCGAATACGCATACCGTAGACAGTAGGTGCCATCAGGCTTAATTTCCTACCGAGGTGTTATGATAAAACGTTTGTAAGCCATATTCGATCCTCTGGGATGGATGTGCGATAACGACATCATGGCCTTCGCAGTCTATGCGAAGGCCTTTCTCATGCATCGAGGCGTGGAAAGCCCGTCATATAACGGAATGTATACTATTACGGGAGGTGTACAGTTTGGCTAACGCAAATATCATCCAATCGAAACAACAAGCGGTTCAAGAAATCGCTGCTAAAATCGCAGAGAGCTCCAGCACGGTTGTTGCTGACTATCGTGGATTGAACGTTGCGCAAGTAACTGAACTTCGGAAACAACTTCGTGAAGCAGGAATTGAATTCCAAGTTTTGAAAAACTCGCTCGTTCGCCGCGCAACTGAAGGAACGGACTACGCTGCATTGAACGACGTACTGACAGGTCCTACAGCTGTTGCATTCGGCAAAGCGGACGCTGTCGCTCCGGCGAAAATCCTGAACGATTTCGCTAAGAAGAACGACGCTTTGAAACTTAAAGGCGGTATCGTTGAAGGTAAAGTTGTAAGCATGGAGGAAGTTAAAGCACTTGCAGAGCTTCCATCCCGCGAAGGTTTGCTTTCGATGCTCCTTTCCGTATTGCAAGCTCCTATCCGCAACTTCGCGCTTGCAGTTAAAGCAGTCGGCGAGAAACAAGAGCAAGAAGCTTAATGACCGGCGCATCTGCGCCATTCTAGACCGGCTAAGGCTGGCCATTTGAAATACCAAAAAACTAAACCCAATTTCGGAGGTATAACCATGTCTAAAGAGCAAATCTTAGAAGCCATTAAAGTTATGACCGTTCTTGAACTGAACGACCTTGTAAAAGCAATCGAAGAAGAATTCGGCGTAACTGCTGCAGCTCCAGTAGCTGCTGGCGGCGCAGCAGTAGCTGTTGAAGCTGAGCAATCCGAATTCGACGTAATTCTTAACAGCGCTGGCGCTTCCAAAATCAACGTAATTAAAGTTGTTCGCGAAATCACAGGTCTTGGCCTGAAAGAAGCGAAAGACTTGGTTGACAACGCTCCTAAAGCAATCAAAGAAAAAGTTGCTAAAGAAGAAGCTGAAGCTGTTGCGGCTAAACTTACTGAAGCTGGCGCTTCCGTAGAAGTTAAGTAATAACTGCTTTAAAACTATACAGCTTGTCATGACTTGTTGTTGTGACCGGCTGACGAACCCCTTGAGACTTCAGGTTTCAAGGGGTTCGTTGCATGTATTGACCAAGCGCAAACTGCTGACGCCGTCCTCTGGCGGCAACAGCTCGTTTCGCGATGAAATATAAGACAATAATAATCAAAACTTATTAACTCTTATATTTTCAAAAAATGGCGGAGGCGATCAAGGATGTCGGATCATTATTACTCCCATAGCCCGAGCGTGAAGCATAACCGTCACGTTCATGAAGCGCTGCTGCGGGGGTTTTCGTTCCGTTTCGTCACGGATGCCGGAGTATTCTCGAAAACAGGTGTCGATTACGGCAGCCGGGTGTTAATAGAGGCTTTGGAGCTTGAGAAAGATGCAAGAGTGCTTGATGTAGGCTGCGGATACGGGCCGATCGGATTGACCGCGGCCAGGCTTGCTCCGCAAGGTTTTGTAACGATGATAGACATCAACGAACGAGCTGTTGAGCTTTCGAAGGAAAATGCGAAGCTTAACGGCATTTCAAACGTAGAAGTCATTCAGAGCGATCTCTATGAAGCTGTTCGCGGTCAAACTTTTCAGGCGGTTTTGACGAATCCGCCGATCCGTGCCGGTAAAGCCGTCGTTCATCAAATTTTCGAAGAAGGATTTGGGCTTCTCGAACCGGGCGGCAGCATGTGGGTGGTCATTCAGAAGAAGCAAGGAGCGCCGTCTGCGGAAGCGAAACTCCAGGAGCTGTTCGGCGAAGTGGAGGAAGTTACGAAAGACAAGGGATACCGAATATTCCGGGCTGTAAAAGGTTGGAAAATGTCTCAAATGATGTTTTGAAAATCAACATGAAAACCACACTTTAGAATTGACTTGACTTTTCGTTTGTGGTAGTATTATTAAATGTCAGCATTAAATTGGGCTCAATCTCTTTAGTATACTAAAATGTCAAGTGGGATTTTGGAGCGCGGAATGCATAAAAATAATCCATTTGACGTATAATGTTTACGTTTTGGGCAAAATTACTTGATATGAGACTATCGCGTCCGCGCTGCGATTGGCTACTGCCGGAACATGCTCTTTTTTCGAACTATTCGATAAGGGCTTTTCTTTATTTAACTATATAGGCGGCTGGTTCGTCTATGGTGACGCAGTAAGTATCGATGCTGTGATACAGACATGAGGGGTGAGGTTAAGTTGGCAGGACAACTTGTTCAGTATGGTCGGCGCGCGCGCAGAAGCTACGCCCGGATCAACGAGGTGCTGGAAGTCCCGAACCTGATTGAAATCCAACAAAAATCGTACGAGAAATTTTTGGAGAGCGACTTGATTGAGTTGTTCCAGGACATTTCTCCGATTTCGGACTTTACGGGCAATCTTTCGCTTGAGTTTATCGACTATAGCTTGGGCGAACCGAAGTATTCGGTCGATGAATCAAAAGAGCGCGACGTGACGTATGCAGCTCCTTTACGCGTGAAGGTGCGACTTTTCAATAAGGAGACCGGTGAGGTAAAGGAACAAGAAGTTTTCATGGGTGATTTCCCGCTTATGACAGAAACAGGCACGTTTATTATTAACGGAGCCGAGCGTGTCATCGTCAGCCAATTGGTTCGATCCCCGAGTGTGTACTTCAGCACGAAGGTTGATAAGAACGGGAAGAAGAATTACACGGCTACGGTTATCCCTAACCGCGGCGCTTGGCTCGAGCTCGAGACGGATGCCAAGGACATCATTTACGTTCGTATCGACCGTACCCGGAAGATTCCGGTAACGGTACTGCTGCGTTCGCTTGGATTTGGCACAGACGCTGAAATTTTGGATCTGCTCGGCCATGACGAGTACATTCGCAACACCTTGGATAAGGATAACACGGATTCGACCGAGAAAGCGCTGATCGAAATTTACGAGCGCCTTCGTCCGGGCGAGCCGCCAACCTTGGACAATGCGAAGAGCTTGCTGGTCGCGCGCTTCTTTGACCCGAAGCGATATGACCTGGCTAACGTAGGCCGTTACAAAATAAACAAAAAACTGCATATCAAAAATCGTTTGTTCAACCAACGTCTCGCGGAGACGCTTGTTGACCCTGCAACCGGCGAAATTATCGCGGAAGCCGGACAAATGATCGACCGCCGCCTTCTTGACGAGATTCTCGACAAGCTGGAGACGAATGTAGGCTTCAAGACCTACCACGTCGCCAACGGCGTTTTGGATGCAGATAGTATTCCACTACAAGCGATTAGCGTATTCTCGCCTTATGACGAGAGCAAGGTTATTAAGGTTATTGCGAACGGCATTATCGATAAAACCGTCAAGCATATTACGCCGGCGGACATCATTGCCTCCATTAACTACTTTATTAACCTGCTTCATGGCGTCGGCAGCACGGATGACATCGATCACCTGGGTAACCGTCGTCTCCGTTCGGTAGGGGAATTGCTGCAGAACCAGTTCCGTATCGGCTTGTCCCGTATGGAGCGCGTTGTACGCGAAAGAATGTCGATTCAAGATGCGAACGCAATTACGCCGCAGGCGCTTATTAACATTCGCCCGGTCATTGCGTCGATTAAAGAGTTTTTCGGCTCCTCGCAGCTTTCCCAGTTCATGGACCAGACGAATCCGCTGGCCGAACTGACGCACAAACGCCGTTTGTCCGCACTCGGACCGGGCGGTTTGACGCGGGAACGCGCGGGCTTCGAAGTCCGAGACGTCCATCACTCCCACTACGGGCGGATGTGTCCGATCGAGACGCCGGAGGGTCCGAACATCGGTTTGATCAACTCCTTGTCTACTTTTGCCCGCATCAATGAATATGGCTTCATTGAAGCGCCATATCGTTGGGTGGATCCTAAGACAGGTGTCGTTACCGATCAAATCGCATATTTGACCGCGGACGAAGAAGACAATTACGTAATCGCGCAAGCGAATGCGAGATTGAACGAAGACAATACTTTCAAAGAAGCGAACACGATCGTTCGTTACAATAAACAAGCAGACAACATCCTGACTATGCCGAGTGAACGCGTCGATTACATGGACGTATCTCCGAAGCAGGTCGTGTCGGTTGCGACGGCGTTAATTCCGTTCCTCGAGAACGATGACTCCAACCGCGCCCTGATGGGATCGAACATGCAGCGGCAGGCCGTTCCGCTTCTCATTCCGAAGGCGCCGTTTGTCGGCACAGGAATGGAGCATAAGGCTGCGAAGGATTCCGGCGTATGTATCGTATCCAAATTCGACGGAATTATTGAGCGCTCGTCTGCCAACGAAATTTGGCTGCGCCGCGTCGAGCATATCGACGGCAAGCCGGTAACAGGCGATTTGGTGAAGCATAAGCTTCATAAGTTCATGCGTTCCAACCAAGGAACATGCATTAACCAGCGTCCGCTCGTTCGCAAAGGCGACGTTATTAAGAAAGGCGATATTCTCGCAGACGGACCTTCCACCGAGATGGGCGAATTGGCTCTGGGCCGCAACGTTGTCGTTGCGTTCATGACGTGGGAAGGCTACAACTACGAGGATGCGATCCTGCTCAGCGAGAAGCTGGTGAAGGAAGACGTCTACACTTCCATTCATATTGAAGAATATGAATCCGAAGCGCGCGATACGAAGCTTGGACCGGAAGAAATTACACGCGACATTCCTAACGTCGGCGAAGAAGCACTTCGCAATCTGGATGAGCGCGGTATTATCCGCGTCGGAGCCGAAATTGGCGCAGGCGACATTCTGGTCGGCAAGGTAACGCCTAAGGGTGTCACAGAGCTGACCGCAGAAGAAAGATTGCTCCATGCGATCTTCGGTGAGAAAGCCCGCGAGGTTCGCGACACTTCGCTCCGCGTGCCGCACGGTACGGACGGTATCGTCGTGGACGTGAAGGTATTTACGCGCGAGAACGGCGACGAGCTGCCTCCTGGCGTCAACCAGTTGGTCCGTGCATACATCGCTCAGAAACGGAAAATTTCCGAAGGCGACAAAATGGCCGGACGCCACGGTAACAAAGGGGTTATCGCCCGTATTATGCCGGAAGAGGATATGCCGTTCCTGCCGGATGGCACTCCGGTAGAGGTTGTTCTCAATCCGCTCGGCGTACCGTCGCGGATGAACATCGGTCAAGCGCTCGAGGTTCACTTGGGCATGGCTTGTAAGCATCTCGGCATTCACGCCGCCACACCGGTATTTGACGGTGCGCGCGAGAATGACGTTTTCGATACGATGGAAGAAGCAGGCATGCAGCGTAACGGTAAAACGATTCTGTATGACGGACGTACCGGGGAGAACTTCGAGCGTGAAGTTACGGTCGGCGTCATGTACATGATCAAGCTGGCGCACATGGTTGACGATAAAATTCACGCCCGTTCGACGGGTCCTTACTCACTCGTTACGCAGCAGCCTCTCGGCGGTAAAGCGCAGTTCGGCGGACAACGTTTCGGAGAGATGGAGGTATGGGCGCTTGAGGCATACGGCGCTGCATACACGCTGCAGGAAATTTTGACCGTCAAGTCCGATGACGTGGTCGGCCGCGTGAAAACGTACGAATCCATCGTCAAAGGCGAAAACGTTCCGGAGCCAGGCGTTCCAGAATCGTTCAAGGTCTTGATCAAAGAGCTTCAAAGCTTGGGCATGGACGTTAAGATCCTGACCGAGAATGAAGAAGAGATCGAAATGAAAGAAATCGACGATGATGACGAGGCAACCGGCGATAAGCTGAACCTCAATTTGGAAGGTGCCGAAGCAGGCGCCCTAGATTAAGCGGTCTGAACGATTCCGTCTTAGGGTCACGCGCCCTGGACGGAATTGAGCTGTTAATAAGACACAGTCATACATGACGGAGGAGGGTTGCTCCTTGTTGGACGTGAACAACTTCGAGTATATGAAAATCGGTTTGGCTTCGCCGGATAAGATTCGCTCGTGGTCCCGCGGAGAAGTAAAAAAACCGGAGACGATCAACTACAGGACCTTAAAACCGGAGAAGGAAGGACTCTTCTGCGAGAAAATTTTTGGACCGACAAAAGACTGGGAATGCCATTGCGGCAAATACAAGCGCGTACGTTATAAAGGCGTCGTGTGCGACCGATGCGGCGTGGAAGTTACGCGCGCAAAGGTTCGCCGCGAGCGTATGGGCCACATCGAGCTGGCAGCACCGGTTTCCCATATTTGGTACTTCAAAGGCATTCCAAGCCGCATGGGTCTTGCTCTTGATATGTCTCCGCGCTCGCTTGAGGAGATTATCTATTTTGCATCCTATGTCGTAACGGATCCAGGTGATACGCCGCTGGAGAAGAAGCAGCTGCTGTCCGAGAAAGAATACCGCAGCTACAGAGAGAAGTACGGCTACGGATTCCAGGCAGGCATGGGCGCTGAGGCCGTTAAGAAGCTTCTGCAGGATATCGACGTAGAAAAAGAATTGGAGCAGCTGAGAGAAGAGCTCCGTACGGCACAAGGCCAGCGCCGCAACCGTGCGATCAAGCGTCTTGAGGTTGTCGAGGCGTTCCGTAACTCGGGCAACGAGCCGGAATGGATGATTCTTGACGTGCTGCCGGTTATTCCTCCGGAGCTTCGTCCGATGGTACAGCTGGACGGTGGACGTTTCGCGACATCCGACCTTAACGACTTGTACCGCCGTGTAATTAACCGTAACAACCGTCTTAAGCGTCTGCTTGATCTGGGCGCTCCGGACATTATCGTTCAGAACGAGAAGCGGATGCTGCAGGAAGCGGTTGACGCCCTTATCGATAACGGCCGCCGCGGCCGTCCGGTTACTGGCCCGGGCAACCGTCCTTTGAAATCGCTCAGCCATATGCTGAAAGGTAAACAAGGCCGTTTCCGTCAAAACTTGCTCGGTAAACGGGTCGACTATTCCGGCCGTTCCGTTATCGTCGTAGGTCCGAATCTGAAGATGTTCCAATGCGGTCTTCCTAAGGAGATGGCACTGGAGCTGTTCAAGCCTTTCGTCATGAAAGAGCTCGTTAACAAGGGCCTTGCCCATAACATCAAGAGCGCGAAGCGTAAAGTAGAACGCGTAAGCCCTGAAGTATGGGATGTTCTCGAGGAAGTCATCAAGGAGCATCCGGTATTGCTGAACCGTGCCCCGACGCTTCACCGTCTCGGTATCCAAGCATTCGAGCCTATCCTTGTAGAGGGGCGCGCCATCAAGCTTCATCCGCTCGTATGTACGGCCTATAACGCCGACTTCGACGGTGACCAAATGGCCGTTCACGTTCCGTTGTCCGCGGAAGCGCAAGCGGAAGCCCGCCTTCTTATGCTGGCATCGGGCAATATCCTGAACCCGAAAGACGGCAAGCCGGTCGTCACTCCGTCGCAGGATATGGTTCTCGGAAGCTTCTACCTGACGATGGACAACAAAGAGGCAAAAGGCAGCGGATCCGTATTCAGTACGGTTAACGAAGCGATTTCCGCGTATCAGCGCGGCATTGTTTCTCTGCATGCAAGAATTTTTATCCCGGCACGGGTGCTTAAGAAAGCAAACTTTACCGAACAGCAGCAAAAATCGCTGCTCGTCACGACGGTAGGTAAGGTCATCTTCAATGAAATTTTCCCTGAGGATTTCCCTTACATCAACGAAGCGACGAAGCAGAATTTGCTGCATGGTACGCCGGATAAATATTTCGTATATGAAAAAGGCTCCGATCTTCCTAAATTTATGGAAGGCATCGATACGCCGGGTGCGGTAGGCAAAGACTACCTTGCACTCGTCATTGCGGAATGCTTCCGTCAATACCATACGACGCTTACCGCGGTTATTTTGGACCGTATCAAGCAGCTTGGTTTCACTTACTCGACGAAGGCTGGTATTACGATCGGTGTAGCCGACGTTATCATTCCGAAAGAGAAAACGGAAATCATGCAAAGATCCGATGAGAAGGTTGCAACCGTCATGAATCAATACCGTCGCGGTTTGATTACAAACGACGAGCGCTATGATCGGATCATCAGCATTTGGAGTAAATGTAAAGACGAGATCACCGACATTCTGATGAAGTCGATGGATCGCTACAATAACATCATGCTTATGGTGGACTCCAAAGCGCGTGGTAACAAATCGCAAATTACGCAGCTTGGCGGAATGCGGGGTCTGATGGCCAACCCGTCCGGCCGTATTATCGAGTTGCCGATCAAATCGAACTTCCGTGAAGGCCTGACCGTCCTCGAGTACTTTATTTCGACGCACGGCGCGCGTAAAGGTTTGGCGGATACCGCCCTTCGTACAGCCGACTCCGGTTATCTGACCCGCCGTCTAGTCGACGTAGCGCAGGACGTTATCGTTCGAGAGGACGATTGCGGTACAGATAAAGGCTTCTCCGTCAGCAAGATCCAAGACGGCAAAGAGGTTATTGAGGATCTATATGACCGTATCGAAGGCCGTTATGCATTCGAAACCGTACGTCATCCGAAAACCGGCGAAATCATCGTCAACCGCAGTGAGCTGATCGATTCGCATAAAGCGGATGCGATTATCGATGCGGGAGTCGAGAAGCTTCAAATCCGTTCCGTTCTTAGCTGTCGCGCACGTCATGGCGTTTGTAAGATCTGCTATGGCCGTAACCTGGCGACAGGCAAGTATGTGGAGATCGGGGAAGCGGTCGGCATTATCGCGGCCCAGTCGATTGGTGAGCCGGGTACACAGCTGACAATGCGTACGTTCCACACCGGCGGCGTTGCCGGCGACGACATCACGCAAGGTTTGCCGCGTATTCAGGAGCTTTTCGAGGCGCGTAATCCGAAGGGGCAAGCGATCATTTCCGAGCTTGACGGCGTCATCAAGGAAATTCGCGAGGCTAAGGACCGCCGCGAGATCGAGGTTCAGGGCGAAGCGGAATCGAAAGTATATGCCGTAACCTACGGCTCGCGTATCCGCGTAACCGAGGGTCAACATATCGAAGCAGGCGACGAGCTCACAGACGGTTCGATCGACCCTAAAGATATGCTGCGCATCAAAGGTATCCGCGGCGTTCAGAACTATATTTTGCAAGAAGTACAGCGCGTTTACCGGAACCAAGGGGTAGAAATCAATGACAAGCACGTTGAGGTCATGATCAAACAAATGCTCCGCAAAATCCGGATTGTAGACGCGGGAGGCACAACTCTTCTGCCAGGCGCTTTTGTCGATATTCATGAATATGAAGCGCAAAACCGTGAAGCAATTTTCGCAGGCGAAGAGCCGGCTGTTGCCAAACCTGTATTGCTTGGTATTACGAAAGCTTCCCTTGAGACGGATTCCTTCCTGTCCGCCGCGTCCTTCCAGGAGACGACTCGCGTGTTGACAGATGCCGCAATCAAAGGCAAAGTTGACCAGTTGCTTGGTCTGAAGGAAAATGTTATTATCGGTAAGCTGATCCCGGCTGGTACAGGGATGCCTCGTTACCGTAATATTCGTTTTGCAGGCATTGAGGATGATGTTGTGGAATTGTCGGATATTGAAGCGGAGACCGAGGCAGTTGCGATTGAATAGGTCGGATATCATGTCTGGCTCTGCTTAAGAACCGAAAACATAAACAGCGGAAGAGCGTACCATTATAGGCTTCCACGAGAAGCTTATGATGCCCGCTCTTTCGTATGTTCATGACAGATCAGCCTTAACCAAAAATTTGCAAATGAAGATCTTTAAAGTTTCTTGACAGCGGCATGGCATAGGTGATAATATATCGAAGTGTGCCTAGTTGCATGATCGCTGAGAAGAAGAATTGAAGGTGATCTCATGCAATTTAAAGTCGGCGCAAAGCAGACGATGAAGATGGTTGAATACAACCGGGCTATCGAAGTCTACATTGCAAGAGATGCAGATCCGCAGATGAAAGAGAAGATTGTTCATCTATGTGAGCGGACGGGAGTTCCATATAAATGGATCGATACAATGGATGACCTGGGTGAAACCTGTGGAATTGATGTCGGTGCCGCCATGGCAGCGCTCGTAGCTGAAGAAGAATAAGGCAATGACCGTTTTTGTTGGTTGATTATTTCTCATGATTAACCGGCGAAGACATTTTCTTTGTTCTTTTATGAACCGCCTGGATCTGTGGGCTTAATTTATGGGTCAAATGTCTACCAATTCAAAGACATTCATATAGGGGAAGGGGGTGGCAACATGCCAACAATTAATCAGCTGGTCCGTAAAGGACGCCAAGCGAAAGTAGTGAAATCGAAATCGCCAGCCTTGCAAAGAGGTTTCAACGCTCTGAAACGTGAAGCAACAAACATCAGTGCTCCTCAAAAACGCGGTGTGTGCACTCGTGTAGGTACTATGACTCCGAAGAAACCGAACTCCGCGCTTCGTAAATATGCGCGTGTACGTCTGACTAACCGCGTAGAGGTTACTGCGTACATTCCTGGTATCGGACATAACCTGCAAGAGCACAGCGTTGTATTGATCCGTGGCGGACGGGTAAAAGACCTTCCAGGTGTACGTTACCATATCGTTCGTGGCGCGCTTGATACTGCAGGCGTTAACAACCGTAACCAAGCCCGTTCCAAATACGGAACGAAACGTCCAAAAGTCAAAAAATCGTAAGTATAACCTGTTAGGGTTATCGCAATGCTAGAATAAAGTGACTATTAGAAGAAAGGGGGACTTTCTCATGCCACGCAAAGGTCCTGTAACGAAACGTGATGTGCTTCCAGATCCGCTGTACAACAGCAAACTGGTAACGCGCCTTATTAACCGTATTATGCTTGACGGTAAAAGAGGTGTAGCTCAAACGTTGTTGTATGATGCTTTCAAACTGATTCAAGAACGCACGGGTAAAGATCCGATGGAAGTGTTCGAAGCAGCATTGAAAAATATTATGCCAGTACTTGAGGTTAAAGCTCGCCGTGTCGGCGGCGCTAACTATCAAGTGCCTATCGAGGTTAAACCAGAGCGCCGTACGGCACTTGGTCTCCGTTGGCTCGTGAACTACTCACGCAACCGCGGTGAAAAAACGATGGAAGAGCGTTTAGCTGCTGAAATCACAGATGCATCCAATAACACTGGAGCTGCTGTTAAGAAGCGCGAAGATACTCACAAAATGGCTGAAGCGAACAAAGCGTTTGCTCACTACCGCTGGTAGGATCTTCACAATCGAAGGGAGACATATTCATGTCAAGAGAGTTCTCCTTGAAAAATACGCGTAACATCGGGATTATGGCGCATATTGACGCTGGTAAAACCACAACTACTGAACGGATTTTGTTCTACACGGGCCGTACTCACAAAATCGGCGAGGTGCACGAAGGTGCTGCGACGATGGACTGGATGGAACAAGAACAAGAGCGCGGCATTACGATTACGTCTGCCGCGACAACCGCTCAATGGGATGGCCACCGCATTAATATTATCGACACCCCGGGACACGTTGACTTCACAGTTGAAGTTGAACGCTCCCTGCGCGTATTGGACGGGGCCGTTGGGGTTTTCAGTGCGAAGGAAGGCGTTGAGCCGCAGTCTGAGACTGTATGGCGTCAAGCTGACCGTTACGGCGTTCCACGTATCGCTTACATCAATAAAATGGACATCATTGGTGCAGACTTCCTGAATGTTGTTAAAGACATGCGCGAGCGTCTGCAAGCTAATGCGGTAGCGATCCAATTGCCGATCGGCGCCGAGTCTGATTTCTTGGGCGTAATCGATATCATCGAACGCGTAGCATACAAGTACAAAGATGATCTCGGTAAAGACCCTGAGAAAGTCGAAATTCCTGCAGAATATGCAGATCAAGTTGAAGAGCTTCGTTTGGAGCTCATCGAGAAAGTGGCAGAACTTGATGAAGAGCTGACTATGAAGTATCTTGAAGGTGAAGAAATCACTATTCCTGAGCTTAAAGCAGCACTTCGCAAAGGCGTTTGCGAAGTTAAAATCTTCCCGGTTATCGCTGGCTCCTCGTACCGTAACAAAGGTGTTCAAATGATGTTGGATGCGGTAGTTGACTACCTTCCTTCCCCGCTTGACGTACCGGCTATCAAAGGTACTACAGAAGACGGAGAAGAAGGCGTGCGTCATTCTTCCGACGAAGAGCCGTTTGCGGCTTTGGCATTCAAAATCATGACGGACCCTTATGTCGGTAAACTGACGTTCTTCCGTGTATACTCGGGTATTCTTAAATCCGGTTCGTATGTTCTTAATGCAACTAAGAACAAACGTGAGCGGATCGGACGTATCCTGCAAATGCACGCGAACAGCCGTCAGGAAATCTCGGAAGTTTACTCGGGCGATATCGCCGCTGCGGTTGGTCTTAAAGATACAATCACCGGCGACACGCTTTGCGATGAGAAGAACGTTATCGTTCTTGAATCGATGAACTTCCCTGAGCCTGTTATCTCGGTTGCTATCGAACCAAAAACGAAAGCTGACCAAGACAAACTAGGCATCGCGATTTCCAAGCTTGCTGAAGAAGATCCTACTTTCCGTGCACACACGGACGAAGAAACGAATCAAACGATCATTTCCGGTATGGGTGAGCTTCACCTTGAAATCCTCGTTGACCGTATGCTTCGTGAATTCAAAGTTGAGACAAACGTTGGTAAACCTCAGGTTGCTTACCGTGAAACGTTCCGTCAAGCTGCGAAGGTCGAAGGTAAGTTCGTTCGTCAGTCCGGCGGTAAAGGTCAGTTCGGTCATTGTTGGGTTGAGTTTACTCCACAAGAGCCAGGCGCTGGTTTCGCATTTGAAAGCAAGGTTGTCGGCGGCGCAATTCCGCGTGAGTTTATTGCTCCTATCCAAGCGGGTATTGAAGAGTCGATGAAGAACGGCGTTATCGCCGGCTTCCCGCTCGTTGACGTTAAAGCAACCGTTGTTGACGGATCGTACCATGATGTCGACTCCTCGGAGATGGCGTTTAAAATTGCAGGATCTTTGGCGCTTAAAGCTGCTAAAGAGAAATGTAAGCCAGTTTTGCTCGAACCAATCATGAAGGTGGAAGTTACTGTTCCTGAAGAGTACATGGGCGACGTTATGGGCATGCTGAACTCCCGTCGTGGTCGTATCGAAGGTATGGATACTCGCGCAGGCGCGCAAATTATCCGTGCTAAGGTACCTCTCTCCGAGATGTTCGGTTATTCCACAACACTTCGTTCGGGTACGCAAGGACGTGGCGTATTCTCCATGGAACTCTCACATTATGAAGAAGTTCCAAAATCGATTGCTGAGGAAATCATTGCTAAACACAAAGGTGAGTAATCGCTTTTGTATGAACATTTAGCTTTATGGCCGTTATCTAAGTTTGTTTGCAAACTAGATGCCGGCCCACACATAAAACTAAGATATATTGAGGAGGCTCAAGTTCAATGGCTAAGGCTAAATTTGAACGTAACAAACCGCACGTTAATATCGGTACAATCGGTCACGTCGACCATGGTAAAACAACTTTGACTGCAGCGATCACTACTGTACTTTCCAAAAAATACGGCGGTGCAGCTGTAGCATTCGACCAAATCGATAAAGCTCCAGAAGAGCGCGAGCGCGGTATCACGATCTCGACAGCTCACGTTGAGTATGAGACTCCTAACCGTCACTACGCTCACGTTGACTGCCCAGGTCACGCCGACTACGTTAAAAACATGATCACTGGTGCCGCTCAAATGGACGGAGCTATCCTGGTAGTATCCGCTTCCGACGGCCCTATGCCACAAACGCGCGAGCACATCCTGCTCTCCCGTCAAGTAGGCGTACCTTACATCGTTGTTTTCCTGAACAAATGCGACATGGTTGAAGACGAAGAGCTTCTTGAGCTTGTTGAAATGGAAGTTCGCGACCTTCTTTCCGAGTATGAGTTCCCAGGCGACGACACTCCAATCATCCGCGGCGCAGCTCGTGAAGCACTTGCTAACCCAGACGGTCCTTGGGCTGACAAAATCGTTGAACTGTTCGAGCAAATCGACACTTACATCCCAACTCCTGAGCGCGACACGGCTAAGCCTTTCCTTATGCCAGTCGAGGACGTATTCACAATCACAGGCCGTGGTACAGTTGCTACAGGTCGTGTAGAGCGTGGCGTTATCAAAGTCGGCGACGAAGTTGAAATCATCGGTCTTAACGAAGAAACTCGTAAGTCCGTTGTTACAGGCGTTGAAATGTTCCGTAAATTGCTCGACTCCGCACAAGCGGGCGACAACGTTGGCGCATTGCTTCGTGGTGTAGACCGTAAAGATATTGAGCGTGGACAAGTTTTGGCTAAACCGGGTTCGGTTAAACCACACACTAACTTCACTGCACAAATCTACGTTCTGACTAAAGAAGAGGGTGGCCGTCACAAGCCTTTCTTCACTGGCTACCGTCCACAATTCTATTTCCGTACAACTGACGTAACAGGTATCATCAACCTGCCTGAAGGTACTGAAATGGTTATGCCTGGCGACAACATCACTGTAACGGTTGAGCTTATCGCTCCAATCGCGGTTGAAGAAGGAACTCGTTTCTCCATCCGTGAAGGTGGCCGTACAGTAGGCGCTGGCGCTGTTGCAACAATCCAAAAATAATTCAACGCGGCTTAGCCGCTGAGAATGAAAAAGCTCTCACTCCGGTGGGGGCTTTTTTATGTTTTTCCAGCTTTTAGTCACAATTTCCTATACTTATTTTTACAGCTAACTGAGGATTGACTCGACATGTTAGGCGCCTTTAATATTAAGAAATAGATTGGACTTGTCCGAACAGCCTATATAAGCTTCAAGCGATGACGAGTGACAACTGGAGAGGAGTTTAAAAGGGATGAATAAAAAGTTTTGGATCGGCATTGCCCTGACATCGGTGATGCTTCTGACTGCCGCATGCGGCGCAAGTAAAAGCAATACGGGTGGTGCGAATGAAGGCGTGGGCGGCGAATCGGAAAAATCGTATACGATTTCGATTTCGCAAATCGTTGAGCATCCGTCGCTGGATGCGACGCGCGAGGGCTTTATTGCAGCTCTGAAGGATGCCGGAATTGAAGAGGGCAAAAACCTGAAAATCGATTTTAACAACGCGCAAAACGATATGACAAACATTAAGACGATTTCGCAGAAAATCGCGACTAGCGACAGCGACTTGGCGCTAGGAATTGCCACGCCTTCGGCATTAAGTTTAGCGGAAGACGTTACGGATATCCCGGTGTTGTTTGCTGCCGTAACGGATCCGGTTGATGCCGGTATCGTAACCCAGCTGGAGGCTCCGGGAGGCAACATTACGGGTGCAGCGGATACGAATCCGGATGCGATTAAACAAACGATGGATTTTATCGCGAAAGAGCTTACGGATGTTAAGAAAGTTGGTTTGGTCATCAACGAAGGTGAAACAAACGCCGTTGTCATGGCCAAATATGCGGAAGAAGCGTTAAAAGCCCATAACATCGAGCTTGTTAAAGCTCCGATCGCCAACACGTCTGAAGTACAGCAGGCTGCGGAGTCTCTCGTAGGACGCGTAGATGCTATTTATATTACGCTCGACAACAACGTCGTTACCGGTGCTGATGCCATTATCGAAGTAGCTAATGCCAACGATATTCCTTTCTTCTCCGCGGACCGGGATACGGTTGAGAAGGGCGCTTTTGCAACAGTCGGATTCAAATATTACGATCATGGTTATGAAGTAGGACAGATGGCGGTCGAAATTTTGAAGAACGGCAAAAAACCGGGTGAAATGGATATCACCGTTCCGCAGAAGCTCGATTTTATCCTGAACCTGAAAGCCGCTGCCGAGCAGGGGATTACGGTAACCGATGCAATGAAGAGCTACGTGAAGGATCAAGAAAACAACATCATTGAGTAATCAGGTCTCACTTGGATAAAATAATATCAAATTCGTGCGGGGTGAGCGCTTATCGGCTTCACCCCGTTCGTTCGGTAAAGGAGTGGCATTCATATGCTCACATCACTTACGGGAGCCGTAGAGAGCGGACTTTTGTACGCTTTAATGGCTCTGGGTGTTTTTATAACATTTCGTATTCTGGATTTTCCCGATTTGACGGTAGACGGAAGCTTTACGACCGGTGCGGCTATCGGCGCGGTGATGACGGTAAATGGTACGGCACCATGGATCGCTGTACTCTGTGCCTTTGCGGGAGGAGCTCTGGCCGGAACCTGTACGGGGTTATTGCATACCAAAGGAAAGATTAACGGATTGCTTGCCGGCATTATTATGATGATCGCACTATATTCGATCAACTTACGGATCCTGGGCAAACCAAATGTTTCCTTGCGGAATATGGATAATTTTTTTAATAACGTCTCCGTTATGATTGTGATGATTGTTATTGCAGTTGCGGTTAAGCTGCTGATTGATTTGTTTTTTAAAACGGACATTGGACTCAGCCTACGTGCAACCGGCGATAATGCCCGCATGATCCGCAGCTTCGGTGCGAATACGGATGTAACGACGATCTTTGGTGTCGCTCTTTCTAATGCGCTTGTTGCGACTTCCGGCGCCTTGGTAGCGCATTATCAGAAATTCGCGGACAACAATATGGGGATCGGGATGATTGTCATTGGACTCGCTTCGGTCATTATAGGTGAGGCTATTTTCGGGGCGCGTACGATTTTCAGAGCGACGCTTGCGGTTGTTCTCGGCTCTCTTGTCTATCGGATTATCTATGCTCTGGCGCTGCGCATTGAGTGGCTCGAAGCATCGGATATGAAACTGATTACTGCAGTCATTATTATTTTCGCATTGGTCGTTCCTTCGACCAGACGCCTGATTAAACAAAAGAACATTGCAAGGAAACGTACGGCGGAAATGCTGGCGTCGCTTGGCAAAGCGCCTTCGGGAGGTGGACGTTAATGCTTGAAATTTTGAACGTCTCCAAGCTGTTTAACCCGGGTACGGTTGATGAAAAAACAGCGCTCGTCGGCGCGAATCTGACGATGAAGCCCGGCGATTTTGTTACGGTGATCGGGAGCAACGGGGCCGGAAAATCAACTTTAATGAATATTATTTCAGGTGTTATGAAGCCGGATGCAGGCGCTGTAAAAATTGACGGACAAGATGTATCCGCATTGTCGGAGCACGGGCGCAGCCGGTGGATCGGGCGCGTGTTTCAGGATCCGATGGCCGGCACGGCTCCGCGCATGACGATCGAAGAAAATATGGCCATCGCATATACGCGGGACAAGTCGCGAGGCTTTTCTTTTGGCGTTACGCGCGCGAAGCGTGCGATATTCAAGCAGGAGCTGCAGAGGCTCGGTATCGGCCTTGAGAATCGTCTGGGCGCGAAAGTCGGGCTCCTGTCCGGCGGTGAGCGTCAGGCGCTGAGCTTGCTGATGGCCACTTTTACACGGCCGCAAATTCTGTTGCTCGATGAACATACGGCAGCGCTTGATCCGGCAAGAGCCGAGCTGATTACAGAGCTGACGGAAACCATCGTGCGGGATATGAAGCTGACGACGCTAATGGTCACCCATAACATGGAGCAAGCTATTCGTCTCGGCAATCGGCTCATTATGATGGACAAGGGACGGATTATTCTCGATGTTCCTGAGGAACGCAAGAAGGATCTCACCGTAGAGCAGCTGCTTGGGGAGTTTGAACGGATTAGCGGGAAGAAGCTGGCTGATGATCGGATCGTGCTGGGGTAGGTTAGACTAGAACTGCGCTGCGCGAGCCATTTGATCTTCCAATCGCCTTGAAGCCCCATTCTTCTGATTTCCTTGGATAGGTGAAGAATGGTGTTCAAAAGCGACCGCTTCGCTTTTCCAGATTCAAATGGCTCACTCCGCTCCATCTTCGTCTAACCTTCTATAATAATAAAAAAACACAGCGTCTCTATTTGTCGCTGCGTTTTTTATTTTTAAGAGAGATTATATTCAATCCGCTGAATCATTGATGTCATTAATCTAATGCATCTGATAGGAATTTTGCTGGTGTGATTTGGCGGTGTATTTTAAGGTGCTGAATTGATTATAATCAATAAGGACATTTAACGTGATCGGACATAACAGACGATATGGAACAGTGCTAAGCTGATGAACTTGAGTGCTTCCTATGTTCATCTACCGAACAACGTGTACTCATAGAGTAGTTAGAAGCTTCAATTATATAAGGGAAGCAATATCCACAACAGGACAGCCGACCTGCAGCTGTCAGGAAGTTTCCTTTCCCGCTTGAGTGAACTTTTAATGTTTTTTTTGAATGTGTAGCGAAGCAAAGCTGGAATCGAGTCCGGAGAGTTTACGTGCTGCTCTTGAAACCATGATTTATCCTTTAAATGTAATAATAAAAATCATGGTATCAAAGCATGCCGAGGACCGATTCCAGCGTAGCGTAGTGAAAATATCCTAAAAAATCATTTAGAGTTTCGCTCAAGCAATTCAATCAATATTCTTGTTGCATTTGCCTATTCAATTCGGTATAATATTGACTGTTGGTCTGACGTTGCGATGATGTGAGAGGTTGCCGACACACCCGGCCCCTTTGCCATGGGGCATGTGCCAGGGTTTTCTCACGGAGTATGTCCGATAATAAATTGGGCGATAGAAGGAGGGACTTATATGGCAAAGCAAAAGATTCGTATCCGCTTGAAAGCATACGATCACAGAATTCTTGACCAATCCGCAGAGAAAATCGTTGAAACTGCAAAACGTTCCGGTGCAGGCGTATCCGGGCCGATTCCGTTGCCAACGGAAAAGCAAATCATCACTATTCTCCGTGCGGTGCACAAGTACAAGGATTCCCGGGAACAATTCGAAATGCGCACTCATAAGCGTTTGATCGATATTGTGAACCCAACGCCGCAAACGGTTGATGCGTTGATGCGCCTGGATCTGCCATCCGGTGTAGATATCGAAATCAAACTGTAATAACAGCATACGTGATTATAGAAAGGGAATGAGGTGTCAACATGAAAGGTATCTTAGGGAAAAAACTTGGTATGACTCAAGTGTTTACCGCTGAAGGTAACGTTGTTCCAGTAACGGTTATCGAAGCTGGTCCTTGCGTAGTACTTCAAAAGAAAGACCAAGAGAACGATGGCTACGAAGCCGTTCAACTCGGTTTCTCCGATAAGAAAGAACAAAGATCGATCAAGCCAGAGATCGGCCACGCTAAGAAAGCTGGCGCGACTCCTAAGCGCTACGTTCGTGAGATTCGCGGCATTAACCTGCCTGATTACGAAGTTGGCCAACAAGTGAAAGCTGACCTTTTCGCAGCTGGCGAATTCGTTGACGTAACAGGTATTTCGAAAGGTAAAGGCTTTGCCGGCGTTATCAAACGTTGGGGACAAAGCACTGGACCTATGTCCCACGGTTCCCGCTACCACCGCGGACCAGGTTCGATGGGCTCGATCCAAGCGAACCGCGTACCGAAAGGTAAGCGCCTGCCAGGACATATGGGGACTGAAACAGTTACCATTCAAAAGCTTGAAGTTATCCGTGTAGATGCAGAACGCAACGTAATCCTCGTTAAAGGATCGATCCCTGGTCCCAAGAACGGATTCGTTAAAGTTAAACAAACGGTTAAGAACTAATTGCTCTTAAAGAAAGGAGGAACAAGAAATGCCAAAAGTAACAGTATTCAACGTGAGCGGCGCTCAAGTAGGCGAAGTTGAATTGGCTGAATCGGTATTCGGTATCCAGCCAAACACTCACGTTCTGCACAGCGCAGTCGTTCTTCAGCAAGCTGCTGAACGTCAGGGTACGCACAAAACGAAAGGACGCTCCGAAGTACGCGGCGGCGGTCGTAAGCCTTGGAAACAAAAAGGCACAGGCCGTGCTCGTCAAGGCAGCATTCGCTCCCCGCAGTGGGTTGGCGGCGGTACGGTATTCGGACCGACTCCACGCACATATGGCTTCAAGCTCCCTAAGAAAGTTCGTCGTCTTGCGATCAAATCCGCATTGTCTTCGAAAGTTATTGCGAGCGAAATTATCGTTCTTGATCAACTGACATTCGCGGCTCCTAAGACGAAAGAATTTGCATCGATCCTTAACAACCTTAAAGTTGACCGTAAGGCTCTTGTCGTAACGGCTAACTATGAAGATAACGTAGCATTGTCCGCTCGTAACATTCCAGGTGTGAAGTTCGTCGCTGCTGACGGCATCAATGTTCTGGATGTATTGGTACATGACAAGCTGATCATTACCAAAGAAGCGGTAGAGAAAGTACAGGAGGTGCTTGCGTAATGAAAAATCCACGCGATATTATCAAGCGCCCGGTTATTACTGAACGTACCAGCGATTTCATGGTTAACAAACGTTACGTATTCGAAGTTGATCTTCGTGCGAACAAAACCGAAATCAAAAATGCAATCGAACAAATCTTCAAAGTAAAAGTAACCGGCGTTAACACAATGCGTGTAGCGGGTAAACCGAAACGTTATGGTAAACATAGCGGCTACAGACCGGATTGGAAAAAAGCTATCGTTCAGCTTAGCGCTGACAGCAAAGAACTCGAGTTCTTTGAAACGTCTGTATAGAAAAGGAGGGAATCGAAGTGCCAATTAAAAAGTACAAACCGACATCTCCAGCACGTCGTGGCATGTCCGTATCGACTTTCGAAGAGATCACGACAAGCACGCCGGAGAAATCGTTGCTTGCTCCGCTTTTCAAGAAAGCAGGCCGCAACAACCAAGGTAAAATTACGGTTCGTCACCACGGCGGCGGACACAAACGTAAATACCGTATCATCGACTTCAAACGTACCAAAGACGGTATCGTTGGCAACGTAGCGACGATCGAATACGATCCGAACCGTACATCCAATATCGCTTTGATCCACTACGTTGACGGTGAGAAAGCTTACATCATCGCTCCGAAAGGTCTGAAAGTCGGAGATCAAGTTATGTCCGGACCTGCGGCTGACATCAAGATCGGCAACTCTTTGCCGCTTGTGAACATCCCTGTAGGTACAGTTATCCACAACATCGAATTGAAGCCAGGCAAAGGCGGCCAATTGGTTCGTGCAGCCGGCACGGAAGCGCAACTTCTTGGTAAAGAAGAAAGCTACGTATCGATTCGTTTGAGCTCCGGCGAAGTTCGCCGCATTCTGAACACTTGCCGCGCAACAATCGGTTCTGTTGGTAACGAGGATCACGAGCTTGTGAAAATCGGTAAAGCCGGCCGTTCCCGTTGGATGGGCAAGCGTCCTGAAGTTCGCGGTGTCGTCATGAACCCTAACGATCACCCGCACGGTGGTGGTGAAGGCCGCGCTCCAATCGGCCGCAAGTCTCCGTTGTCCCCGTGGGGCAAACCGACACTTGGATACAAAACTCGCAAGAAGAAAAAAGCTTCGAGCCAATATATTATTCGTCGCCGCACGAAATAATAATCGCTTGATCCAAACCGCGTGATACGAATATCACGTCTCGTGAAGGGAGGAACTCGAATGGGTCGCAGTCTCAAGAAAGGTCCGTTTATCGACGGTTACCTGCTTAAAAAAGTCGAGGATTTGAACGAAGGTAATAAAAAGGTCGTTATCAAAACCTGGTCCCGCCGCTCGACCATTTTCCCGCAATTTATCGGTCACACATTTGCTGTGTATGACGGTCGCAAACATGTGCCGGTTTACGTAACGGAAGATATGGTTGGACACAAACTCGGTGAATTTGCACCGACTCGTACGTACAAAGGCCACGCAGGCGATGACAAAAAAACGGGCAGACGTTAATTTGCCCTTCAATTTTCTTTAAATGATCGAGAGGAGGTTCCTACATGCCAGAAGCTAAAGCGCACGCTAAGTTCGTTCGTATCGCACCTCGTAAAGCACAGCTTGTTGCCGATTTGATCCGTGGTAAGCAAGTTGGCGATGCAATCGCGATTTTGCGTCACACGCCGAAGTCCGCATCCCCAATTTTGGAGAAGCTGCTTAACTCTGCAATTGCTAACGCTGAGCACAACTTCCAGCTTGATGTGAACAAACTGTTCATCTCCCAAGCCTTTGTTAACCAAGGGCCTACGATGAAACGTTTCCGTCCACGGGCTATGGGTCGTGCAAGCCGGATTAATAAAAGAACCAGCCACATCACCTTGGTGGTATCTGAAAAATAAGGAGGGATAACGTGTGGGTCAAAAGGTAAATCCAGTCGGTCTTCGTATCGGCGTCATCCGTGATTGGGAATCCAAATGGTACGCTGGCAAAGACTTCGGTGATCTTCTTTTGGAAGACGTGAAAATTCGTGAATACCTGAAAAACAAGCTGAAGGATGCAGCAGTTTCCCATATCGAAATCGAACGTGCAGCTAACCGCGTGAACGTGACGATTCAAACCGCAAAACCTGGTATGGTTATCGGTAAAGGCGGTTCCGAGGTGGAAAACCTGCGTACGGAGCTTGGCAAAATTACTAAAGGCAAAAAAGTTCACATCAACATCTCGGAAATCAAACAAGCGGATCTGGACGCTATCTTGGTAGCTGAAAGTATCGCACAACAACTTGAGCGTCGTGTATCTTTCCGTCGCGCATTGAAACAAGCGATTCAACGCTCGATGCGTGCCGGTGCCAAAGGGATCAAAACCGCTGTCAGCGGACGTCTCGGTGGCGCGGAAATCGCACGTTCGGAAGGCTACAGCGAAGGTACAGTACCACTTCATACGCTGCGCGCAGACATCGACTACGGCACAGCTGAAGCACATACAACTTACGGCCGTATCGGCGTAAAAGTATGGATCTACCGCGGTGAAGTCCTTCCGGCTAAGAAGAAAGCTCCAGTGGAAGGAGGCAACTAATCATGTTGGTACCTAAACGCGTCAAACACCGCAAACAACAACGCGGTAACATGAAGGGTCGCGCTAAAGGCGGCACAACTGTAGCATTCGGTGAATACGGTTTGCAAGCTCTTGAACCATCATGGATCACAAACCGTCAAATCGAAGCGGCACGTATCGCGATGACACGTTACATCAAACGTGGCGGTAAAGTATGGATCAAAATCTTCCCGGCTAAGCCAATTACTCAAAAGCCTCTTGAGGTTCGTATGGGTAGCGGTAAAGGTAACGTTGAGAAGTGGGTAGCGGTTGTTAAGCCTGGCAAGGTAATGTTCGAGCTGGCGGGTGTTTCGGAAGAAATCGCACGCGAAGCTATGCGTCTTGCAGCGCACAAACTGCCGGTTAAAACTAAGTTTGTGAAACGCGAAGAAGTGGGTGGTGAAGCAAATGAAGGCTAAAGATATTCGCAACCTAACCTCTGCTGAGATTGAACAACAAATTTCCGGTTTTAAAGAAGAGCTTTTCAACCTTCGCTTCCAATTGGCTACCGGCCAACTGGATAACCCGACTCGGATCCGTGACGTGCGTAAGGAAATAGCTCGTGCTAAAACCGTTTTGCGTGAAAGAGAACTCGGTATCAGCAGCTAATATAAACCTTACAGTTCCGTATGAACACGGCTGAAGGAAGGAGGAAGAACATGAGCGAACGCAATGCCCGCAAAGTTCAAATCGGCAAAGTCGTAAGCGACAAAATGGACAAAACAATCGTTGTTGCTGTTGAAACATACAAAAAACACGATTTGTACCATAAACGCATTAAATACACGAAGAAATTTAAGGCGCACGATGAAAATAACCAAGCTAAAATTGGCGATATCGTGAAAATCATGGAAACTCGTCCGCTTTCCAAAGACAAGCGCTTTAGACTCGTAGAAGTAGTTGAAGTGGCTATCGTTCTTTAATAGAGCGTATGCAGGATCTTGAGCATTTTCCCGAAAGGAGGACGTTGAAATGATTCAACCATTTACGCGCTTGGCGGTTGCTGATAACTCCGGTGCTAAAGAATTGATGTGTATCCGTGTACTTGGCGGTACGGGACGTCGCGTTGGTCACATCGGCGACTTGATCGTTTGCTCTGTAAAACAAGCAACACCAGGCGGCGTTGTCAAAAAGGGTGACGTTGTTAAAGCGGTTATCGTACGTACGAAGCGTTCGGTACGCCGTAAGGACGGTTCCTACATCGCATTCGACGAGAATGCTGCAGTAATCGTTAAGGAAGACAAAAGCCCGCGCGGAACTCGTATTTTCGGACCAGTTGCCCGTGAACTTCGCGATAAAGATTTCATGAAAATCGTATCGCTGGCACCAGAAGTTATTTAATAAAGAAACCCTATATAAGCTTGAAAGCACAAGCGTGCAGGAGGTGTAACTCATGCCAAGGCTGAAAAAAATTCTTGAATCCCATAACAACAAATTGCACGTGAAGAAAGACGACACGGTCATCGTAATTACCGGTAAAGACAAAGGTAAAAAAGGCCGCGTTATCGCAGCTTATCCTCGTGAAAACCGCGTTCTTGTTGAAGGTGTGAACATGGTGAAGAAGCACTCGCGTCCTTCCCAAGCGAACCCGCAAGGCGGCATCATCGAGCAAGAAGCGCCGATTCACGTGTCGAACGTTATGCACATCGATCCGAAGAGCGGTAAAGTAACACGTATCGGATACAAAGTGCTGGAGAACGGCAAAAAAGTTCGGATCGCGAAACGTTCCGGAGAAGTAATCGACTAATCGTTACGGTAGGAAAGGAGGTCCATGAACAATGGCAGCAAGATTGAAAGGTCGTTTTCTGAACGAAATTACTCCTGCTCTTATGCAGAAGTTTAACTATACGTCTGTAATGCAAGTGCCGAAAATCGAGAAAGTTGTTATCAACATGGGGGTTGGCGAAGCGGTTTCCAATTCGAAAATCCTTGATGTAGCTGTTGAAGAGCTTCGAATCATTTCCGGTCAAAAGCCAGTCGTTACTCGTGCGAAGAAGTCCATCGCAGGCTTCAAGCTTCGTGAGAACATGCCGATCGGGGTTAAAGTCACATTGCGCGGCGAGCGCATGTACCACTTCCTCGACAAACTGTTCAACATTTCTCTTCCACGCGTGCGTGACTTCCGCGGTGTATCGACTAAAGCTTTCGACGGTCGCGGCAACTACACGCTCGGTTTGAAAGAGCAGTTGATTTTCCCGGAGATCGAGTACGATAAAGTCGATAAAGTGCGCGGTATGGACATCGTCATCGTCACGACGGCAAAAACGGACGAAGAATCTCGTGAACTGCTGACCCAAATGGGCATGCCGTTCGCGAAGTAATCCACTTTTAGGAGGTGTAATACCCAGTGGCAAAAACTTCGATGAAAGTGAAGCAACAACGCACACCGAAATTCAAAGTGCGCGCATACACGCGCTGTGAGCGTTGCGGCCGTCCGCATTCTGTTTTGCAAAAGTTTAAAATTTGCCGGATTTGTTTCCGTGAGTTAGCATACAAGGGCCAGATTCCTGGCGTTAAAAAAGCAAGCTGGTAATGAGCCTAGTTCGGGAAGGAGGTTAACACAAATGGTTATGTCTGATCCGATTGCAGATATGCTGACGCGCATTCGCAACGCGAATGTTGTTCGTCACGAAACCGTGGAAATGCCCGCTTCGAAAATCAAGAAGCAAATCGCTGAAATTTTGAAGCGCGAGGGTTTTATCCGCGATGCTGAATATATCGAAGACAACAAACAAGGGATTATCCGTATTTTCTTGAAATACGGCCCTAACCAAGAGCGCGTTATTACAGGTTTGAAGCGTATCTCCAAACCAGGTCTTCGCGTTTATACACAATCAACTGAAGTCCCACGCGTTTTGGGCGGCCTAGGAATTGCGATTATTTCTACGTCCAAAGGGGTTATGACGGATAAAGAAGCTCGTCAGGTTAAATCCGGCGGCGAAGTCGTTTGCTACGTTTGGTAAGTAACAAGTCACAGAGACAGGAGGTGTAACAATGTCCCGTATTGGTCGTAAACCGATCCAAGTGCCTAACGGCGTAAGCATTAACTTGGACAACACAGTTATTACTGTTAAAGGACCGAAAGGTACTCTTTCCCGCGAAATTCACAAGGACATGAAAGTGAATGTTGCGGAAACTGAGATCGTAATCGAGCGTCCTTCCGACAATAAATTGCATCGTTCTTTGCACGGAACAACCCGCAGCATCATCGCTAACATGGTTAGCGGCGTAACTGAAGGTTTCTCGAGAAACCTTGAGCTTGTAGGCGTAGGTTACCGTGCGAATAAATCCGGCGATAAGATCGTTCTTAACGTTGGTTATTCCCACCCGGTGGAGATTGTTCCCGAGGCTGGTATTGAATTTGACGTTCCTGCGAACACGAAAATTACCGTTCGTGGTATCGACAAAGAGCGCGTAGGCGCTGTTGCCGCTCAAATCCGTTCGGTACGCGAGCCAGAGCCATACAAAGGCAAAGGCATCAAGTACGAAGGCGAGCGCATCATCCGTAAAGAAGGTAAAGCCGGTAAGAAAAAATAAGCAGCCCGCGGGTGTGCTTAAAATAGCGTCATAAGGCAATGAGAAAGGAGTGAACCTTGAATGATTACGAAGGGCGATAAAAACAAGGCTCGTCTGAAAAGACACCTGCGTGTTCGTAAAAAAATTAACGGTACGGCTGCACGTCCGCGTCTGTCTGTATTCCGTTCCTCCAAGCACATGTATGCACAATTGATCGACGACGTAGCAGGCGTAACGATCGCATCCGCTTCGACTCAGGACAAAGAATTGACTGAAGCGATCGGAAACGGCGGTAACGTAGCAGCGGCTACTAAAGTTGGCGAATTGATCGCACAACGCGCTCAAGCAAAAGGGGTAACCGAAGTAGTTTTTGACCGCGGCGGTTATTTGTATCACGGTAGAATTCAGGCTCTTGCGACAGCAGCTCGCGAAGCTGGTCTGGAATTCTAATCGACTTTACTCATAAGGAGGTTAAATGACTTGCGTGTAGATCCTAATACGTTAGAACTGACTGAAAAAGTTGTTAATATCAACCGCGTAGCGAAAGTTGTTAAGGGCGGACGCCGTTTCAGCTTTAGCGCGCTTGTAGTAGTCGGTGACGGTAATGGCTACGTTGGCGCAGGGATCGGTAAAGCAGGCGAAGTACCTGATGCGATTCGCAAAGGTATCGAAGATGCTAAGAAAAACCTGATCCATGTTCCACTCGTAGGAACAACTATTCCTCACCTTGTTCTCGGACACTTTGGCGCTGGAGAAGTTCTTCTGAAGCCTGCTTCCGAGGGTACTGGCGTTATCGCCGGCGGCCCTGTGCGCGCAGTTCTCGAACTTGCTGGCGTAGGTGACATTTTGACGAAATCCCTAGGTTCTTCGAACTCCATGAATATGGTTAACGCAACGCTCGAAGGTCTTTCCCGTCTGAAGCGCGTGGAAGATGTTGCGAAGCTACGTGGAAAAACTGTCGAAGAGCTTCAACGCTAAGGAGGGAAACAAGATGGCTAAATTGCAAATCACCCTCGTACGCAGTTTGATCGGCCGCAATGAAAAGCAACGCGCCACTGTTGAATCTTTTGGACTTAAAAAGATTCGTCAGTCCGTTGTTCTGAACGATAGCCCAGCTATCCGCGGCATGGTTAACTCCGTTAACCATTTGGTTAAAGTAGAAGAAGTTTAAGATTTGAACGGATCTTCCAAGAAATAAATAAGGAGGTGCACGAACGATGAAATTGCATGAGCTAGCACCAGCACCAGGCTCGACTCAAGCGCCAAAGCGCAAAGGTCGCGGTATCGGTTCCGGTAATGGTAAAACAGCCGGTAAAGGTCACAAAGGTCAAAATGCTCGTTCCGGCGGCGGCGTTCGTCCAGGTTTCGAGGGCGGACAAAACCCGTTGTATCGTCGAGTGCCGAAGCGTGGATTTAACAACCGTTTCCGTACAGAGTATGCGATCGTTAACATTGAAGAGCTAAACAGCTTTGCTGCAGGAACTGAAGTCACTCCAGAAGTTCTGATCGAGCAAGGGATCGTTAAGAACCCGCTCGCAGGCATCAAGATTTTGGGCAACGGTGAAATCAACGTTTCACTGACTGTTAAAGCAAGCAAGTTCTCTCAATCTGCGGTAGAGAAAATCCAGGCTGCCGGCGGTAAAACCGAGGTGATCTAATTGTTCAAGACCGTGTCCAACATTTGGAAGGTGGCGGATCTTCGTACAAGGATCCTCTTCACTCTATTCATCTTGTTGATCTACCGTATCGGTTCCTTTATTCCGGTACCGGGCGTAAACAAGGAGGTGTTTAAGCAGGTTGATACAGCCGGTGCGGACCTGTTCGGCTTGCTTAATACATTCTCTGGCGGTGCTTTGTTCCAGTTTTCCATCTTCGCGATCGGGATTACGCCTTACATTACGGCTTCGATTATCGTGCAGCTGTTATCGATGGACGTTATTCCAAGATTTGCGGAATGGGCGAAGGAAGGCGAGAACGGCAAACGCAAGCTCGCACAAATCACCCGTTATGGTACGATTGTTCTTGGTTTAGTCCAAGGCTTTGCAACGGCAATCGGCTTTAACCGTCAATACGGTTACGAGATGGTTGTTGGCGCTACATTCGTTGATTACTTGCTGATCGCCATCATCTTGACTGCAGGTACTGCCTTCTTGATGTGGCTTGGCGAGCAAATCACGGAAAAAGGAATCGGAAACGGGATTTCGATTCTGATTTTTGCAGCAATTGCAGCCGGTATTCCTGGACACATCCGTACGATCTACGAAGATCAATTCGTTGGCGCGCAGGATCAATTGTTCTTGAATATCGTGAAGATGGTTCTGATCGTGATTGCGATTATCGCAATCATTGTCGGTGTTATCTTCGTGCAGCAAGGTATCCGTAAAATTCCGGTTCAATACGCCAAACGCGTCGTTGGACGGAAAATGTACGGCGGACAATCGACTCACATTCCGATGAAGGTTAACGGCGCAGGCGTTATTCCGGTTATCTTCGCGGTATCGCTGATCATGTTCCCGATCACAATCGCTCAGTTCTGGTCTCATACGGCTTGGGCGAGCTGGGTCATCGATAACATGAACTACGACAAGCCGCTCGGTATGGTATTGTACGTACTGCTCATTATCGGATTCACCTTCTTCTACACATTCGTACAAATTAATCCGGTGCAAATGGCTGATCAGATGAAAAAGAATGGCGGATACATTCCGGGCATTCGCCCAGGAAAACCAACCTCGTCTTACCTGACGCGCGTTATGTCGCGCATCACGTTGACGGGAGCGATCTTCCTGGCAGTCATCTCTGTTCTCCCTGTGTTCTTCGGAGCACTTGCTGGATTACCGCGCTCAGTGCAGCTTGGCGGCACCTCACTCTTGATCGTGATCGGGGTTGCACTTGATACGATGAAGCAAATCGAGAGCCAGTTGATCAAACGCCATTACAAAGGGTTTATCAATAAATAACAATAGGTTCTGACCGGGCTTCCGCTTTCGTCGACTGATGGTGCGTTAGCCCGCCCGAGCCTATTGTGCTTAAAGCGAGGAAGTCGGCAATGAACATTTTATTCATGGGCCCTCCGGGAGCCGGAAAAGGTACACAAGCTGAACGGATCGTGGAAGAGTTCGGCATTCCGCACATTTCCACTGGCGATGCATTCCGCCTCGCTATGAAACAAGGAACCGCACTCGGTCTTAAAGCGAAGGAGTATGTCGATCAGGGCCTGCTCGTTCCCGATGAGATTACGAACGGTATCGTGAAAGAACGTCTTGCATTAGACGATTGCAAAAAAGGATTTTTGCTTGACGGTTTCCCTCGTACGCTGCAGCAAGCCGAAGCGCTTGATGTTATGCTTGACGAGCTTGGCCGCAGCATAGATCATGTTGTAAATTTAAAGGTTGACCGCGGATTGCTGCTAGCCCGCTTGACTGGTCGGCGCATCTGCAAAACTTGCGGAACGACTTACCATGTAATCTTCAACCCGCCTAAGGTCGAAGGTATCTGCGACAAAGACGGCGGCGAGCTGTATCAGCGCTCTGATGATACGGAAGAAAAGGTAGGCACTCGTTTGGATGAGTATACATCCAAGACGGCACCTCTTCTTGATTACTACAATGCAAAAAGTCTCCTTCGTGAAGTCGACGGCGAGAAGGACATCGATGTTGTGACAAACGATATCGTATCCGTATTGCGAGGTTCATTGTAATGATTATTTGCAAATCCGAATCGGAGCTGCGATATATGAGGGAAGCTGGACGCATCGTTGCGGAAACGCATCGGCTGATGAAGCAGGCCGTAAAGCCGGGAATCACGACTCGTGAGCTCGACCAAATTGCCGAAGCGTATATCAGAAGCCAAGGTGCGGTCCCGTCCTTCAAAGGTTACAATGGTTTTCCGTCCAGCATTTGCGCTTCTGTGAATGACGAGCTGGTACACGGCTTCCCTGGGTCACGCAAGTTGAACGAAGGCGATATTATCAGTATCGACATCGGAGCTCAGTATGAAGGCTATCATGGTGATTCAGCCTGGACCTACGCGGCCGGAGCTGTAACGCCTGATGTTCAAAAACTGCTTGATGTAACGGAAGCTTCGCTTTACGCGGGGCTGCAGCTCATCAAACCCGATGTTCGTTTATATACGATATCGCACGCTATTCAGAAAGTCATCGAAGACGCAGGCTTCTCCGTCGTACGGGAATACGTAGGGCACGGAATCGGCGCGGACCTCCATGAGGAACCACAAATACCGAACTATGGTATACCGGATCGCGGACCTCGTCTGAAGGCTGGAATGGTGCTTGCCATCGAACCAATGGTCAACATTGGCGAACGCTATGTTCGTACTTTGGAGGATAATTGGACGGTCGTAACGGAAGACGGCTCATGGTGCGCTCACTTTGAGCATACGGTAGCCGTAACTGAGGACGGCTTTGAAATATTGACCATTTTGCCGCAGCAGCCGGAGGCTTAGCCGATGGATGCTCGTCCCCAGATTGGTCAGTTCGTCAAAGTGCTTCGGGGCAAGGACGAAGAAAGTTTCGCTGTCATAGTTGGGATCATCGACGATCGCTTCGTCATGATTGCAGACGGCCATAAGCGCAAATTCGATCAGCCGAAGAAAAAAAACGTTCTTCATCTCGAGTTACAGACTGCCGTTAGTCAAGAAGTAACGAGCAGCTTGCATGAAACAGGCAGAGTGACCAATGCCAAGTTACGTTATGTAATTCAGAAGTTTGCGTATGCGAAAGGAGAATGACGGTGGCTAAGGAAGACGTCATTGAGGTCGAAGGTACGGTTATCGAACCGTTGCCGAATGCCATGTTCAAGGTGGAGCTGGAGAACGGTCATCAAATTCTCGCACATGTTTCCGGTAAGCTCAGAATGCACTTCATCCGCATCCTGACGGGAGACAAAGTGGTTATTCAGTTATCGCCTTATGATTTATCCAGAGGGCGCATCACCTATCGGAAGTAGGCCATCGGCTTGCTTTTCGAAAGATTCGGGAGGTAATTCACAATGAAGGTTAGACCTTCGGTAAAGCCGATTTGCGAAAAATGCAAAGTCATTCGTCGCAAAGGCAACGTTATGGTAATTTGTGAAAATCCGAAACACAAACAAAAACAAGGATAGAAGGAGGGGAATATAGCCTATGGCACGTATAGCTGGTGTAGACTTGCCGCGTGACAAACGCGTCGAAATCGCCCTGACGTACATTTTCGGTATCGGCAAAACAACGTCGCAAAAGCTTTTGAAAACAGCTGAAGTTAACTTCGACACTCGCGTTCGCGATTTGACGGAAGACGAATTGGGCCGCCTTCGCGACGCAATCGACAAATCCGTTAAAGTGGAAGGCGACCTTCGCCGTGAAATCTCGCTTAACATCAAGCGTCTGACTGAAATCGGCTGCTACCGCGGTCTTCGTCACCGTCGTGGCCTGCCTGTTCGCGGTCAACGTACGAAAACGAATGCACGTACACGCAAAGGTCCTCGTCGGACTGTAGCTAACAAGAAGAAATAAGAAGGGAGGATCTTAATCAATGGCTAAACCTAAAAAAGTCGTTCGTACAAAACGTCGCGACCGGAAAAATATTGATACTGGCGTTGCGCACATCCGTTCGACGTTCAACAATACGATCGTTACGATCACGGACCCGCACGGCAATGCAATCTCCTGGGCAAGCTCCGGCAACCTTGGTTTCAAAGGTTCCCGTAAGAGCACGCCTTTCGCCGCTCAAATGGCTGCTGAATCCGCAGCTAAAGCAGCGATGGAGCATGGCATGAGAACTGTTGAAGTGATGGTTAAAGGCCCTGGCGCCGGCCGTGAAGCAGCGATCCGTTCGCTTCAGGCAGCAGGCCTTGAAGTTAACCTCATTAAAGACGTAACACCAGTTCCTCACAACGGATGCCGTCCTCCAAAACGTCGTCGCGTTTAGTTAAATCCGGGTGGTATCAAATACCGACAACTTGTGAATAATGGTTGTGAAGGTTTGGCATACTACAAGATTTGACTTAAAATAACGGTATGGTAACGGAGCGACGTTTGAAGGAGGGTACTATTAGTGATTGAGATCGAAAAGCCGAAAATCGAAACCGTAGAACTGAATGACGAAGGAACTTACGGACGTTTCGTCGTCGAGCCGTTGGAGCGCGGATACGGCACGACGCTTGGAAATTCGCTTCGCCGAATTTTATTGTCGTCTTTGCCGGGCGCAGCAGTAACCTCGGTTCAAATCGACGGAGTGCTTCACGAGTTTTCTACGGTTCCCGGAGTGATTGAGGATGTGACCGAAATCATTCTGAACCTGAAGGGCCTCTCGTTGAAAATCCACTCCGATGAAGAAAAGGTGTTGGAAATCGACGCGGAAGGCGAAGGGAATATTACAGCGGGCGACATTCGAGCTGACAGCGATGTCGAGATTTTAAGCCCTGATCTTCACATCGCAACCTTAGCCTCCGGCGCGCGGCTCCATATGCGGGTTTTTGCTAATCGGGGACGCGGTTACGTGCAAGCGGACCGCAACAAGAAGGACGAACAGCCGATTGGGGTAATTCCCGTTGATTCGATATACACGCCAATTACTCGCGTCAACTACAGCGTGGAAAATACTCGCGTCGGTCAAGTCACAAACTACGACAAGCTTACGCTTGAGGTTTGGACGGACGGAAGTATTAGACCGGAAGAGGCTGTCAGCCTCGGCGCTAAAATTTTGACCGAGCATTTGGACTTGTTCGTTGGATTAACCGATGAAGCCAAAGACGCGGAAATTATGGTTGAGAAAGAAGAAGATAAGAAAGAGAAGGTTCTCGAGATGACGATCGAGGAGCTGGATCTTTCCGTCCGTTCTTACAACTGCTTGAAGCGCGCAGGCATCAATACGGTTCAAGAGCTGATCACGAAGTCCGAAGAGGATATGATGAAGGTCCGTAACCTGGGCCGTAAATCGCTTGAGGAAGTTCAAGAGAAGCTTGAAGAGCTCGGACTGGGCCTTCGCATGGAAGAGTAGAATACCAACAAGTGTCTACAACAGAGCAAGGGAGGGGAAAACAAGATGGCATATCAAAAATTGGGACGTGACGCTAGTGCTCGGAAAGCATTGTTCCGTGACCTCGTTACCGACTTGTTCCTATATGAGCGTATTCAAACGACTGAAGCTAAAGCGAAAGAGGTTCGTTCTATCGCTGAGAAGCTGATCACGAAAGCAAAGCAAGGTGATCTTCATGCTCGTCGTCAAGTAGCAGCTTATGTTCGTCGCGAATCCGTAAACGGTGAGCAAGACGCGATCCAAAAGCTGTTCTCCGAACTGGCTACCCGTTACTCGGAGCGTGCCGGCGGTTACACGCGCATTCTTAAGCTAGGTCCTCGTCGCGGCGACGCTGCGCCTATGGTTTACCTTGAGCTGGTTGACCGCGCGTAGTATCCCGGAATACGAGAAACATATAAGCTTGTCCATTGCGTAAAAGCTTGACCAGGCTTATATGCAGAGAAAAGGGTGGACCCTAGCGGCCACCTTTTTTTAATTCTAAGAATTTATCATGTTTCACCTTGGTCTGCGCTTAGAATTCACCGCGAAACGAGCTTTTGCCGCCAGAGGACGGCGACAGCCGTTTACGCTTGTTTGAAAGCTGGAACCCTTGGCGAAAGGGGGTGGAAGATTGCGTAATTTATGTGTAAAAGTCAGCTATGACGGAACGGATTTTAGCGGCTTTCAAGCGCAGCCTTATGGACGGACCGTTCAAGGCGAACTTGAAGAAGCCATTAGAAAGCTGTCCGGCGAGACGATTATGATCATCGGTTCGGGACGTACGGATGCGGGGGTGCATGCCCAAGGGCAGATATTCAACTTCTTCACGGAATCCCGTATTCCGACGGAGAGATGGGCGATTGCGCTTAATACGCGGCTGCCAAAGGATATCGTCGTTCTTGAGGTGTTCGATGTGCCGGTGCATTTTCATGCCAGAAAATCCGCGAAGCGCAAAACGTACCGGTATACGATAGATAACGGCAAGTTCCCCGACGTATTCGGCCGTCAATTCCGTTTCTTCCATCCAGCTCCGCTTGATGCGGATGCGATGCAGGAAGGAATCGTTCATCTGATCGGAGAGCACGATTTCACATCGTTTACATCCATCCATTCCACCAAGCCGCACCATATCCGTACGATATACGAGGCATACTTTGTCCGGGAAGGACAGTTCATCCATCTGTACGTGTCCGGCAACGGATTTCTATACAATATGGTTCGTATTATTATGGGAACCTTGCTGTGGGTCGGCCAAGGCAAGCTCGCTCCGAATGACATCAAGACGATACTCGAAGGACGGAACAGGGCCCTTGCGGGACCTACTGCAATGCCGCATGGACTCATGCTGATGGACGTGGAATATCCCGATGAAGTACAGGCATAATTCACTATAAATTACTTGCACATACCTATTCTTTATAGTAGAATATAACTTGTGCTTTCTTAGTGGCTATCCCACAGCCCCGACTGAGAAAGTGACACGTAAGAACTGTAATACCTACTCAACAATGATAAATTAACCAACGTTTACGTTGTTATAAAACCGATGAATGTATGACAATTAAGGAGGATCATCCATGCGTACCACCTATATGGCTAAGCCAAATGAAGTTGAGCGTAAATGGTATGTGGTTGATGCGGAAGGCAAGACGCTTGGTCGCTTGGCAAGCGAGGTTGCTTCCATTATCCGCGGCAAGCACAAACCGACATTTACTCCACATGTTGATACAGGCGATTTCGTTGTTGTTATCAACGCCGAGAAAATTCACCTGACAGGCAAGAAGCTTTCGGACAAAATGTACTACCGCCACTCGCTGTACTCCGGCGGTCTGAAAGTAACTCCGGCACAAGAAATGATCAAGAACAAGCCAGAGCGCGTTATCGAGCTTGCTGTTCACGGCATGCTTCCTAAGAACCGTCTTGGCGA
This sequence comes from Paenibacillus vietnamensis, assembly GCF_020169515.1. Taxonomy (GTDB): domain Bacteria; phylum Bacillota; class Bacilli; order Paenibacillales; family Paenibacillaceae; genus Pristimantibacillus; species Pristimantibacillus vietnamensis. The sequence goes on from NZ_JAHMHW010000025.1 coordinate 58,660, forward strand.
CAAAATGAAGCTTAAGCTTAAAGTATACGCAGGTGCGGAACATCCACATCAAGCACAAAACCCTGAAGTTTACGAACTTCGCGGGTAATAAAGAGGAGGACAAGTTTCATGGCTCAAGTGCAATACTATGGAACCGGTCGTCGTAAACACTCTGTTGCACGTGTACGTCTTGTGCCGGGTGAAGGACGAATCATTGTTAATAAACGCGATTTGAACGAATATTTTGGTTTGGAAACTCTTAAGCTGATCGTAAAACAACCGCTTAACCTGACTGACACACTGTCGAAATACGACGTGCTCGTCATCGCTAACGGCGGCGGCATGTCCGGTCAAGCTGGCGCAATCCGTCACGGTATTTCCCGCGCTCTGCTTAAAGCAGACCCTGAATTCCGTCCGGCTCTGAAGCGTGCAGGCTTCCTGACTCGCGACCCACGTATGAAAGAACGTAAAAAATACGGTCTTAAAGCGGCTCGTCGCGCTCCACAATTCTCGAAACGTTAATATGCTTACGACAAACGCCTTCTCTGTACTACAGAGAGGGCGTTTTTTTGCAAAGGACGGCGAAAGTTGTTTACGTTTGGGAAATCGGACATGCTCTCAAAAAAAGGTAACTTTATTTCATTTTGGAGAAAACTTATTATTGAACAATCCGCTCGTTGGACGTATAATGTTTTTAAACAGACTAATTTACTAGGAATTAATGACGGAGGGCATAAAAAATGAACCTTTTTGAGAAAGAAGCACTAATCGCGCAAAAAGCGGTTGAGCTTGAGAATGCGACACCTGAAGAAATCATCGCATTTGCTGTAGAGACATTTCCTAACATTACATTCGCATGCAGCTTCGGCGCAGAAGACGTTGTTCTTGTAGATATGCTTCAAAAGATCAGCCCGAAGACTGACATTTTCTATTTGGATACGGATTTCCACTTTAAAGAAACGTATGAGACGCGCGACCGCATGGCTGAGCGTTACCCAGGCATCCCGTTCGTAGAAGTAAAGCCGGAAATTACGCCGGAAGAGCAAGCTGCCCAATTCGGTGACGAACTGTGGAAAACAGACGCTAACGCTTGCTGCAATATCCGTAAAGTGAAGCCTCTAACCAATATTCTGTCCAAATACGAAGCATGGATTACAGGAATTCGCCGCGATCAAGCTCCGACACGGGCCAACTCGAAAAAAATCGAATATGATACAAAGTTCGGTTTGGTGAAATTTAATCCGATTGCTCACTGGACATCGGAAGATGTATGGAACTACATTCGCGAGAATGATGTCATTTATAACCCGCTGCACGATCAAAACTACCCAAGCATCGGCTGCGAGCACTGCACGCGCCAAGTTATGCCAGGTGAAGACCCTCGCGCAGGACGCTGGTCCGGCCAAGAGAAAACGGAGTGCGGCTTGCATAAATAAGAGTTACAACCAAGGAGGAAATAAGTACAATGAGTCAAATTTTACCGCATGGCGGCGAACTGGTTAACCGTGTCGCCACAGGCGAACAGCGTGAAGCGCTACTGGCAGAAGCAAAAACGTTGAAATCCATCACGATCAGCACTTGGACAATCTCCGACCTGGATCTAATCGGCGTAGGGGCGTTTTCGCCGTTGGTTGGTTTTATGAATGAAGCGGACTACCGTTCGGTCGTTGAGAAAATGCGTCTGGCGAATGGCCTGGTATGGAGCATTCCGATTACGCTGGCCGTTGAAGAAGCGAAGGCTTCCGAGCTTTCGACCGGCGAGCGTGCGGCTCTTGTAGGCGAAGACGGCGTTACTTACGCCGTAATCGAAATCGAAAGCATCTACAGCGTCGATCAGAAGTTTGAAGCGGTTAACGTGTTCAAAACCGACGACCTGGAGCATCCGGGCGTTAAAAAGCTGCTGGAGCGTCCGTCGACATACGTTGGCGGAGCAATTACGGTGCTGAACCGTCCGCAGCCTGAGAAGTTTAACGAGTTTTATTTCGAACCAACGGAAACACGCCGCATCTTCGCAGAGAAGGGCTGGAAAACGATTGTCGGCTTCCAAACGCGTAACCCGGTTCACCGTGCGCACGAGTACATCCAGAAGACTGCGATGGAAATCGTCGATGCTTTGTTCCTGAACCCGCTTGTCGGCGAGACGAAGTCCGATGACGTTCCTGCAAACGTACGAATGAAGAGCTACCTGGCATTGCTCGAAAATTATTATCCGCAGGATCGCGTATTCCTCGGCGTATTCCCTGCAGCAATGCGTTATGCGGGCCCGCGCGAAGCGATTTTCCATGCGCTTGTTCGTAAGAACTACGGCTGCTCGCATTTCATCGTCGGCCGCGACCATGCCGGCGTAGGCGACTACTACGGCACTTATGAAGCGCAAGAGCTGCTGAAGAGCATTCCTGCCGAAGATCTCGGCATTACGCCGCTGTACTTCGAGCACAGTTTCTTCTGCAAGAAATGCGGCAACATGGGTACAACAAAAACTTGCCCTCACGGCAAGGAAGACCATTTGACGCTCTCCGGTACAAAAGTGCGCGCACTGCTGCGCGACGGCGTATGCCCGCCGCCTGAGTTCTCGCGTCCGGAAGTTGCAAAAATCCTTATCGAAGGCATGTCCCAGCAGCCGGTCGGCTAACACGTAAGAACTACCGTGCAGGTTTGTCTCATAAACGGCCATCTCGTCCCATATAAATGAATGAGTGCTTAGGACTTATTTATTTATAGGGAGACGGGGTGGTTTTTTTCATGCGCGGAATCGGTCGGCGTTTTGTCGTGTGGATGACGTATAAAGGAGCAATCCGGATCGGTATCGGCATTCTCGTCGTAGCGCTGACGGGCATATTGCTCAGCAGGTCGATGCCGTCCGAGAAAACCTGGTCATACTGGTCGCTCCCGCTGTCCGGTACAACAATCGGGATCGACGCCGGGCACGGGGGAGTGGACGGAGGAGCGATCAGCAAGCAGGGCGTGATCGAGAAGGATTTGAATTTGTCGATCGCATTGTATTTGCGAGATTATTTGCAGCAGGCCGGTGCAGTCGTTGTCATGACGCGAGAAGGCGACTACGACTTGGCTACGGGCGATGCAAGGGCCTACAGCAAGCGCAAAACCGAGGATTTAAAGAAACGGGTAGCCGTACTAAAGGATAGCAAGCCGGCGGCCGTTATCAGCATCCATATGAACAGCATTCCTTCAAGCAAATGGTCGGGGGCTCAGACGTTTTACCATCCGTCGAACCATCCGGACAGCCGTGCTCTTGCCGCCTTCATACAAGACGAGATCAAACGGAATCTGGAAAATACGACGCGTTCGGTTTCAGCGGTGAAGGATGTGTATGTGCTAAAAGCGATTGAGGATATTCCGACCGCTTTGGTCGAGGTCGGCTTCCTGTCGAACCCGGGGGAGGCTGAACGCTTGGCGGATGCGGAATATCAGCGCAAGGTCGCGGCTTCGGTCTATGAAGGCATATTGCGGTTTATGTCCGGCGAGAAGCTGAGCGGCAGCATGCTGCAGGAAGATACGGATAATACGGATGCCGAATAAAAAGTCAGGTACCTGAGCGATGTCTTCAAGAATACAGATAGTGGGATGAGTCCCGCACTGTGTTATAATGACAATTAAGTTATCGTCATTTACATAAAAGGTGGGAAAGTTCTCATGCTAACACGCGATCAAGCTATTGAAGCCGTCAAATCCGTGACGGCTGCTTATACCGCGGAACCGGTCTCGTTCCGCGACGTCATGGTCCGGGACCGTCAAGTTTCACTGACGGTCCTCGGAGCCAGCGCGGCTGCGCAGCCCGCGCTCGAGGCCTCGCTCCGCGAGGCGCTGGCGCGCCTGGGCGCCGAAACCGTGCACTGCCGGTTTCGTGCGGCCGAGGCCGCGCCTGCCGCGGGCGCAGGCGGGGCTGCGCCGCCGCCAGCGGCAGCAGCGCCGGCGGCGGGCGGCAAAGCCGCCGCCGGCGCCAAGGGCCCCGTACAGGGCCACGGGGCCGGTTTGGCCAGCCCGCTGCTGTCGCCGGACAGCGGGGTGCAGTTCATCGCCGTCGCCAGCGGCAAGGGCGGCGTCGGCAAGTCCACGGTGACCGTCAATCTGGCGGTTGCCTTGGCCCGCAGGGGCAAACGCGTCGGCATCATCGACGCCGATATTTACGGCTTCAGCGTGCCCGATATGATGGGCATCGAGGAGCGTCCGGCGGTCGTGAACGACCGTGTCATCCCGATCGAGAAGTTCGGCGTGCAGGTCATGTCGATGGGCTTCTTCGTCGAAGACAACAGCCCGATCGTCTGGCGCGGCCCGATGCTCGGCAAAATGCTCCGCAACTTCTTCCAGGAAATCGAATGGGGAGAGCTTGATTATTTGCTGCTCGATCTGCCGCCGGGAACGGGCGATGTTGCGCTTGACGTGCATCAGATTATTCCGCAGAGCAAAGAAATCATCGTCACTACTCCGCACGCCACGGCTGCTTTCGTAGCGGCAAGAGCAGGGGCGATGGCCATCAAGACGGAGCATGAGATTATCGGAGTCGTCGAGAACATGTCTTATTACGTTTCGGCCTCGACGGGCGAGAAAGAATACGTATTCGGCCGCGGAGGCGGAGCGAAGCTCGCGGAAACGCTGCATGCCGACCTTCTTGCGCAAATCCCGTTAGGAGCTCCGGACAACCATCCGTCCGAACCCGATTTTTCGCCATCCGTGTACAAAGCGGACTCCGAAACCGGCAAGCTTTATTTGGAGCTGGCGGATCGCGTACTAAGCAGATGCGAAGGCTGATATCCATTTAGAAAAAAAGCCCGGACACGGACCAGCTGCCTTTTGAGCGCTGGCGAACCGTATGTCCGGGCTTTTTCATTTCATACTAAGCGGTTAACGCTTGTCCGGCTACATACCACCGGCCCCTTCCTCCTCGGTGCTGGCCTCTTCGCTCTGCTTTTCCTCATCGGCCGTTTGTTCTTCTTCTCCGCTGCTTTCTCCGCCTGCGCTTTCTTCGCTCTTCTTCTTTTGGACCTTTTCGGTCGGTTTAGGCTCAAGCTGCTCTTGAACCGCTTTTTTCATCAAATCGAGCACTTCCAGTCTGAACAGCGGGTTTTGCATCGATTCCTGCATGAGTGACATAACTTCCTTGCGGTATTGTGTGCTCTGCAGCACTTCCAAAATCAATTTATCCATTTCCGGGTTTTTAAGCACTTTAACCATGTCCGCCTGATAAGACGGATCCTTGATCAACTCTTTATGGATGGCTTTATTTTCCTTGACGACGGCTTTCGCGAATTCTCCCGCAAAACGGGTGTCCGTCATCAGCTTTTTGATGACTTTGTCGTATTCAGGCGAAACAAGCACATCCTTAACCGCAAGCCTTACTTCCTCCTGATCCTGCACGGACAGCAGTCTGGTACCCTGCGCATTGTAGCCGGAAATGCCTTGGGCAGATTCCTGCAGCGCCTTCTGCGCGTCCTCCGTCTTCAAAATATCGATCACCATCGATTTCATGTCCTTGTAGCTCACCTCATTATCAGGCGGCGGCGGTGCGCCGCAGCTCGACAGCAGGATCGCCATGGCGGTAAAAATCGACAATAATGCCCACCTCATACGCATTTTACTAGCTCCCTTCTATGTGAGTACTCATGTAATCGAAAATGGGGGTGAAGCGTTCGTATCCGGTAACGTTTGTTTCCCGCTCTTATTATGTGCATTGTTCACCGGATTATCATGGACAGCCTTTAGCTTTTTGTTGTGAACGTGGTAAAATAAAGGGTGTTGAGGAAGCAAAAATTAAAATGGCATTTCAAGGATAGATGCGCAGAAATCCGGGAGGATAGGAACGTGAATTTAAAAAAATGGTTTTTCTTGTTTTGGAGCAGCATGGCGGTCGGCGCGGTCGTCTGTGTGCTTACCGGCGCGGTTATGCAGTGGATCGATCCGGAATTCGGTTTTTTAGGCTTCAAATCGGTTGGCTTTAATGCCATGATGATGGCGATGGTCGGCCTTATGATCGGCGCCTTCAGCCAAATGGGCTTTTTCGCTTATTTGACGCTGAACTACATCGCTCTGAGCGTCTTCGGCAAAAAGTATTTATGGAACGCCCTCCAAGGCTATACGACCGTATTCGCGGCCGCAGGCCTCGGCTATATTTTGTACGAGAAAAACCTGAACGGCTGGTTTTTCTGGGTGCTGCCGGTTGCGCTGCTGCTCGTATCGGCGCTCGTTACAAGGATGAAAGTGGCTCAAACCAACAAAAGCGCTCTGGTACCAACGATGTTCCTCATGGTTGTCGTGACGTTTATTGAAGCCTGGCCTGCGATAAAAGGGGACACGAACCTTTCGGCGATCATCTTTATGATAATCCCGTTGTTCGTTTGCAATGCATACCAAATTATGATGATGCACCGTCTCGTCAAAAAAGAAACAACCGACCCGGCAGCGGTCGCTGCCAAGCCGGTCGTCTAATACTTTATTCAAATGCGGCGGCATCCAGCTGCGGAAAGGCGGAGGTCGCCTTGTCCTGCACGGTTTTGCCGTCGATTTCCGTTTGAGCGATCAATTCGGTCACCGATACGAATTCGTAGCCTTTTTCGCGAAGCTGATCGATGACGACCGGCAGCGCTTCATGCGTCTGTTTGACGGAATCGCTGGCGTGGAACAAGATAATGTCTCCGGGATGAGCACGCGTGACAACCCGGTTAATAATTTTATCGGTGCCGATATTCATCCAGTCCAGAGAGTCGGTATCCCACTGAATGACTTTGTACTTCAGCTCCTCAGCAATTTGAAGCACTCGTTTGTCAAAATCTCCGTTCGGCAGACGGATCAAATTAGGCTGCTTGCCCGTGATGTCGGAAATAATCGTATGCGCCGTCGTAATCTGTTTGCGGATCTCTTCGTCACTGAGCTTGCTGTAGTTGTCGTGCTTATGCCCGTGGCTTCCGATTTCATATCCGGCGTCCTGAATCTTTTTAACGATTTCAGGATGCGACTGTCCCCACGGTGAAGAGATGAAGAAGGTCGCTTTCGTAATGTTTTTTTCCTTTAGTACATTAAGAATAGGTTCCGTCCTTTTGTCGCCCCAGCTGATGTCGAACGTTAAGGAAACCACTTTTTTTTCGGTAGGCACGCTGTAGATTGCAGCAGGCTGCTGAGGGGCGAATACGGTGATGTTGTCACGCTCGGCATAAATAATCCCAATGGAAAATACGACGGCGATGCAGATTAAAAAATACCTTTTCAACTTTCGTCCGTTCAACACGTAAAAAACGTTCATGGAAAAGGGCTCTCCTTTCTAATGGAAGCTTGTTCTACTAAAATCTATGCTCGTACAACGAAGATATTCGTACAAGTTCTCAACATCGTAAACAGGGGGAGACAGGCATGTTTAAATGGCGGTCCATCGCGGATCATTTCAGGCAAATGAACGGTTATATCGCATTCGGCTTTATTTTATTTCTTGCCGGGGTAGTCATCGGGGGGACGAATCCGGTGTTCAGGAACTTTTTGATCGGCCAAATCGAAGGCCTCGGCGCACTGTCAAATATGGTGGAACAATCCCAATATCCAACGTTAACAATGATGCTTGTCATTTTCCTGAATAATGCGGTGAAGTCGATTTTCGTCATGTATTTAGGCGCCTTATTCGGCATATTGCCTTTGTTGTTTCTTGTGGTGAACGGTATGGTCATCGGTTTTCTTCTGAAGCATCTCGCTGAGCAGCAGGGCGGCGCATTTGTTTTTGAGCTAATCTTCAAGGGCCTGCTTCCGCACGGCATTATCGAAATACCGGCGATTGTCGTCGCATGCGCATACGGTCTCCGCTTCGGAACACTCGTTATCAAAGCACTAGGAGCCTTCCTGTTCGCAAGAGCCAAAGCGCCTGCAATCGGAAAGGAACTGGAATTTTTCGTAGTAAAAACATTGCCTGTCATGGTTTTATTAGCAGTATCGCTTCTTGTTGCATCGGTCATTGAAAGTACAATTACAACATGGCTGATGTCGATGTAATAAAATTTCCAATATTTGAGCATAACAATAAAGCAGTGTCGAAATGCCGGCGGTTCGGTGTTAGACGTTGCTTTTTGTTCAATTGGCGCGAAACGCGAGCCTATGCCGAGGGAGGGCTGGAGCCGTTACGCTTGCTGTATGGACGGTGGTTAGGCGGCTTTACATCTAAAGGAGGTCACTCACTGTTATGCTCGGTATTCTATTCAACGACAAAGAATGCAAAGAACTCGACTATGTCCTTCGCAAGGAGCTCGACGAGATGCTGCTCGATTTAAGCGATTCCCGTCTGGACGGAGATATTAAGCAGGCGATAACAAGAAGATACAAAATCATCTTCAGGATGTATGCCCGCATCGCCTCCCCGAAAGAGCTTTCCCGCTACGCGCTGAATGCCCGTTCCTATCGTTAAAATAGTGCTTGAAAACGCGTGTGTTAAAGCACTTGGGTATGCACCTATATTTTTTAAAAAAATTTTAAAAAGGGGTTGCATTTAATTGGGCCCCTGTGATATATTATTTCTTGTCGCCGCTGACAAACAACGGCTGACACGAATGAAAAGCTTGTTCTTTGAAAACTGAACAACGAGTGAAACTGCCCCGTTAATCCTC
>NZ_JAHMHW010000026.1 GCF_020169515.1 Paenibacillus vietnamensis
CTGCGAAAACGTCAAATTGACGGTGGGAGACTCCAGAATTAAGGGGCCTAGCCGCTTTTGCATCAGATCGCTCAACGCCCAGCCCCAATTGGCCGATTTGGTGTGATTCTACTGCAAAAACTGCATCAGAACGGCAAACAGAATCGAGCGCCCGCCAATCTGCTGTACAAACTAGCAGATTGGCGGGCGGCTATTTAAGCGTGCTTAGGCTTACCGCTTTCCAGGGAGCCGGAGGCCAGCGTCCCCTTATGGAACACGGCGGCGCGTTCAGGCAAGCGGGCGACGGCTTCTGCGGAGCAGCTTGCACGAACGAGCACGCCGGTAGCCGCGTCCCCGACCTTTGGCCACACTTGCTTGCCGTTTTCATCCAGCGGCGTGACGCCGCCGGTAGCCAGCGCCAGCGCGCGCGACAGGTTGAATTCGCTGGACCAGCCGTACAGCTGCGAGGCCAGGTGCGCCTTCTGCAGCGTGTCCCCGATGCCGAAGGGCGACCAGTGATCCGTAATGCTGTCGTTGCCCAGCATGACGTTGACCTTTTGCTTCTGCAGGAGCGGGATCGGCATGACGCTTTTTCCGATCGGCACGGAGGAAGCGACGGAGATGCCTAGCGCAGCAAGCCGGTCGAACAATTCGACGTCGGGGCCCGGCGTGAGCGAAGCCAGGGAAAAGGCATGGCTGACCGTCACTTTGCCCTGCAGTCCGGCTTCCTCGGTCAGCTCGGCCAGCCTTCGGATCGCCTTCAGCCCCGTATCCCCGCCTTCGTGCAGATGGATGTCGATCCCGGCCTTGTAATCTACCGCGATTTGCACCATCGTCTGCAGCGACTTTTCCATATCGGCATCGACCAGAGTAGGATCAAGGCCGCCGACATGCGTGACTCCAAGCTGCATAGCCTCGCGAATCAAGCCGGCCACATTGGAGCGAAGCAGCCCGTGCTGCGGGAAAGCGACGATTTCATGCGATATTTTGTCCGAGTAGTTCGCCAGCGCCTTCTTTAAATTTTCCAGATTGCGGAGGCCGACGGTAGGATCGATGTTGCAGTGGCTTCTGACGTAGGTGGAGCCGTAGCCGAGAATCAGCTCGATCAGCTTTTCCGCACGCTCCTGAGCGGTCGGGAGAAGCTCAAGCAGCAGCGTCTGCTCCTCGATGATCCGGTCGAAAATGCCGTTTTTCGTCGGTCTAACCGCACGCCAAGGACCTCCGTAAAAGGTTTTGTCCAGGTGGATATGCATGTCCCTGAAGGAAGGGAGGAGAAGCATGCCCTTTGCGTCATAGCAGTCGACCCCTTTAGTGACGGGAGCGTTCAATTCGGTTATTTTTGAGATTTTTCCTTTTGTAATATATAGATTGCGCATGACGCTTTCGGTTGCGACGACTTGTCCGTTCTCGTATTTATAGCCGCTTTCGAGGCGGACGTTTAACAGCATGTAAGAGCTGTGCTTATCCGGTTTTTTACCGTTCCCGCCTTGCTTTTTTGTCTGGCTGTCCGCACCGGCCTGCTCCGGGTCGAATAATCCCATCGTACCCATCACGCCAAGTACGGCGGAGGCGCCGCCGATTTTGCCGACATTGCCAATAAACTTCCTGCGGGACATGCCTTTCTTATCAAGCTCCATCATCATTTCCTCCTCTTTTTTTGCCTGCCCACCTTGCTAGCGGAAAGCTGGCTTCAAACAAAATAATTAACGGGATTAATACCATAAACGCCGACAAGAAATCCGGAGGCGTCAATACTGTAGATAACGTAACTAACATGACATAAGCGGCTTTCCGGCTTTTCCGGAGCCGTTCGGGTGTAATGAGACCGATCCTGGCCAGAAAAACAACGACGACGGGATATTCGAAAACAACCGACAGCGGCAGCACGATCCTGAGTAAAAATTGCACATACTGAGCCGCGCCGTAGGTTTCGACGAGCCCCATGGACCTTGTGATGGACGAGGCGAATTGGAGAGCCATCGGAAATACGACAAACCAGCTGAAGACCAGCCCGAGCAAAAAAAGAAACAAGGCGAACGGGATCAGCCAAGGTACGGCTTTCCGTTCTTCTTCCGTTAAAGCCGGCTTCACGAACAGCCAAGCCTGCAGCAGGGCGAAGGGGAGCGAAGCGCCAGCCCCGATCGTAACTCCAGTCTGCACGTACAGCTGCAGCGCGTCAAACGGGGAGAACGCATTCCATAAAATAGCAGATTCAGGCGCATAGGAGCGCTGCAAATAAGCCAGAGCAGGCCGGACCATCGCCATGCCTCCGCATAATGCCATAAGGAAAGCGGCCAGCGCGTAGAGGATTCTTTTTCGCAGCTCCGTTAAATGTTCGATGAAGTCCGGTTGCGCCTGCATGGCATTCCCTCCTAACCGTGAACCGCCGTGCGCTTGTCCTGACTTTCACGCCGGTCCCTGATTTCGGCTGTCATCCAGCCGGTTTCCATTTGGCTGCCGATCTCGATGAGCCTTTCTATATCGCGGAATGAAAACTTGCGGGTGCCGCCTTGGGTTCGTTTAGGATGAATAAGCTTCCGTTTCTCATAGTAACGGATTTTACGCTCCGTTAAGCCGGTCAGCTCGCTCACCGTGCCGATATTGACGACTTGCTTATCCATAATGGACATCCTGACCACTCCTTCACCGTTGCATTCGGCTATTCATGATTCACTCCTTTTTCAGTTGTCAATTAATCTGCCGCAAACCTGCTGTGTACTTAATGATAATAACCGATGAGGGATGATGTCATTAGATGAGTTGCATAACTTTTTGATGTTTAACTAGACGCTTCGTATAAAACATTTTATCGGCTATTTTTGTTCGAATGGCCCATGTAAAATTATTGTTAGATAATATGACATAACCAGAGACATCCCACTAAAATTTTGATAGGGTAACTTTAGGCAAATGAATTTACGAGGAAGGATGATGGGTTATGCTGCAAAGTATAGGGATTCCGGGTTTGATTATGATTCTGGTTGTGATTTTGATTCTGTTTGGACCGTCGAAGCTGCCGGAGCTGGGCCGCGCTGTTGGGCGCACGCTGCATGAGTTTAAAAGCTCAGCGCGCGAGCTGGTAGGCGAAAGCAAGGATGGACAGGGCGGGCAGGAGCGCTAATATCTATCGTTGTTGCGAGCAACCGGTACGTAACGAGAGAGATAACGATAGTTTCTATCGCTGAATGCCCCTGGAGCAGCACAAATGGCGGGAGAAGGGTGCTTGGTTGGCGGAATAGCGCTAATATCTATCGTTGTTGCAGGCGGCGGGGTTCATCCACCAAGTGAGCAAAGCTAACCTCACCGCTTGACGAAGGTAACCGTACAGGCTACTATAGACCGAAATAGTCTTTAAATCGGGGGTGCGGACCGGTATGAAATTTTCGAAAGCGACCGATTATGCCTTGCACACGATGCTGATGCTGGCTGTAGATGAGACTGGGAAGCCTGTAGGCGTACAACAGCTGGCGGACAAGCAGGGAGTATCGCCGACTTATTTGTCCAAAATTTTAACGAAACTCGCCAAAGCGGGAATGGTCGAATCGGCCTCCGGCGCGGGCGGCGGCTACCGGCTGACCCGCAGGAAAGAGGATGTGTCGTTTCTGGACATCATTCATGCGATTGAAGGCACCTCCTCGCTGTTCGATTGCGGGCTGGAGCACGGAGAGGAATGTTTGATCCAGAAGGTGATGCTCGAGGCGGAAAGAAGGATGGAGCAGCAATTGAAGCAAACGAAGCTGGTTGATCTCGTCAAAGAAATGAAGGTTGCTGCAAAGTGACTTTCATTTTTTTTTATAAATATAAGTTTTATTGGTTTGAAAGTGACAAAAACGTCACCTCGTTCCATGCTCCTTCGATGGATGACTTTCGGAAACCGGGCTATAGTAGGTAGCAGGAACAGGAGGTCATTAACGATGCAAACGGTTATCCGGACGAAAAATTTGTCCAAAAGCTACGGCAAAACGGCCGTGCTGAAAAACATCGATCTCACGATTACGCTTGGCGAATTTACCGCCATCATGGGACCCTCGGGCTCGGGCAAATCGACATTAATGAACGTGCTTTCGACGATAGACCGGTTTACGGGAGGGGAAGCATGGCTGGAGGAGCAGTCGCTGCTCGAGCTGAACAAGAAAACGCTGAGGAAATTCCGCCAAGAGCGGATGGGCTTTATTTTTCAGGATTACAATCTGCTGGATACGTTAACGGTCAAAGAAAATATTCTGCTGCCGCTGTCGCTTCGCAAATGTCCGGTATCCGAGATGGAGAGCCGGCTGCAGCCGATCGTGAAGGCGCTGAATATCGAAGCGATTCTGGACCAGTATCCGAGCCAAATATCGGGCGGGCAGAAGCAGCGGGCCGCATCCGCAAGGGCTATGATCACGAAGCCGGCGATCGTGTTCGCGGACGAGCCGACGGGTGCGCTGGATTCCCGGTCCGCGACGCAGCTGCTGGAGGAGCTTGCCGCCCTGAATGAAATGTTCCGGACGACGGTTCTGATGGTGACCCATGACATTTATGCCGCGAGCTACTGCAAAAGAGTCATTTTTCTGCGGGACGGCTCGGTCGTGAACGAGCTGTATGCGGGCGAGCAGGGGCAAAAAGCGTTCTACGACCGCATTCTGGAAACGCAGAGCCTGCTGGGGGGCAAACAACGATGAGCCTGCTCGATCTGACGCAGCGGAACGTCCGCCGCAACTTCCGGCTGTATACGATTTACTTGCTGTCCATGATTATCGGTGTCATTATTCATTTTACGTTTTCGTCGCTTATGTACAATGAGGATATTCTGGCCGCGCTTGAGAACCGCGACAATTTCCGGACGGGTGTGACGATCGCTTCGGTTGTCATGTTTTTGTTCATTATTTTCTTTATCCTGTATGCGAATTCGTTCTTCATGCGGCAGCGGAAAAAGGAATTCGGCATGTATTTGCTGTACGGCATGAACGAGAGGCAAATTACGCTTATGGTATTTTACGAGACGCTGATGGTCGGGGCGGTGTCGCTTGCCACGGGCATTCTGCTCGGCGGACTGCTGAGCAAGCTGTTCGGCATGCTGCTCATGAACCTGATGCAGTACGACCAGGCGATTTCACTCGCCTTTCCGCTTCAGGCCATCGGCTCGACGGTCGGCGTGTTTTTGCTGCTCGCGGTCATTATCAGCGTCCAGAGCTACTTTATGATCGGGCGCGTGCAGCTGGTCGAGCTGTTCCATGCCAAGGAAAAAATGGAGAAACCGATCGCTTCCTCCCCCATGCTGGCTTTGCTGTCCGTCCTGCTGCTGGGCACGGCTTTCGGCTTGATTGCGAGCGGAAAAGGTTCCGTCTACTGGCAGGAGTATGCCGGAGCAAGCTTGATCGCCTGCGCGGTAGGTATCGTCGGCGGCACGTATTTGTTCTTTCGCCAGTTCGCGGGCTGGCTGCTGCAGCGGATCAGCCGCCGCAAAAGCTATGCCGTCGGCAACACGGTGCTGTGGACGTCCTCGCTCCGGTTTCAAATTCGCGGCAACACGCTGAATCTGACGTTTATCTCGCTGTTCAGTGCGGCGGTCATTATGCTGATGTGCTTCGTGACGATCAACTACTCGGTGCAGTTCAAGGCAGCAGGCTTCAATTTGCCTAACGATATCGCCTTCGAATCCCGAAACGACGCGACGAACGGCCGGATCGACGAGCTGATCAAAAGCTCCGCGCATCCGATCAAGTATCACCGTACCGTGGAAGCCGTCGTTGCCGAGCCGGTGCGGCAGGAGCTGATGGACGCCGCCTTCGAAAATCCGGAGTACTATACGCCGTATGTGCTGCTCGTATCCGAGCAGACGTATAACGGGATTGTTGCCCTGCGCGGCGATAAGCAGTCCGTTGATCTGAGCGGGGAGGAAGCGGTGTCTTTGTCGCAAGGCACGGATTTCGCCGAGGTTTACGAGGCCGGACAACGGGTAACGATGCCGGCTGCGGCTGGTACACGCCAAGTAGAACTGTCGCTGGCCGAAAAGAAGGATTATGCGTTTCTGGGATGGTCGACCGATCCGGTCACCTCTATGGAGCGGAAGCCGGCGGTCATCGTCGTGTCCGACGAGCTGTACCGGGAGCTGCGGGACGGAGCCGAAAAAAGATCGTTCGAGATTTACCAGGTCGAAAACGCAAGGAACGCGGAAGAGCTGTCCAGGCAGGTGCATGCAATCGTCCAGGCGACGCCGGAGGCGTACTATTCCTCCTTCGCCGACGTGTATTCCAAGCAGATCGAGAGCTCCTCGCTGATGCTGTTCGCAGCAGGCTTTCTTGCTCTTATCGCCCTGTTCGCCCTGGCAAGCGTCATATACTTCAAGCAGCTGCGGGAGGCGACGGAGGCTCAGGCGCAGTACGCGATTTTGCGGAAAATGGGGGTCGGCGACCGCGAGGTAAGAAGCGTCATCCGCAAGCAGCTGCTGTTCGTCTTTTTACCGCCGCTTGCCATCGGCTTTCTGGTCAGCTGGCTGATCATCAAGTCGTACATTCTGGATTCCGTGAAGGACTTTCCGGGTTTGGGCGGGCTCGTCTGGGGGATTCTGGGGATCTATTGCCTGATCTACTTCCTGCTTTATATGTCTTCGACGAACCTTTACTTCAAAATCGTCAGCCAAAGATAGGGATAATCGCTGCTCCGCGAGCTCGGCAAGGACCGCGCAGGTACACACGGTCCGGGATCCGGGCTCGTGAAGCATACGGCTGCGCCGTTTAGGCGGCCGGGGATTTAATCAGCGGCTTCTTGCTGCGGAATAAGGCTTGCGTGCGTTTCCGGAGCCAAGGAACGACCCAATAATCTCCGCCGAAGCGGCCTGCGTTCATACCGGCTGCCAGGAGGAAAAATTGCATCAGGATCAAATTCGGATTCGAGCTGATTGCTCCTGCGAACAAAAAGTTGAAGTTCAAGAAAATCCCTACGAATGCCGCGAACGTTGTCAAAGTACCCGTAATCAAGCCGATTCCGACGAGAAATTCTCCCCACGGAACCAGGAAGTTAAATACATCCACATTCGGCAGGGCCAAGCCTTGCAGGAAGTCCCCGTACCACTGCTGAACGGCGGGCCTTTCCCCGGCGGTCTTGGCAATCGCCCCCTTCATGAATCCGGAAGCGTCGAACGGCTCGCCGCCCGATAATTTCCCCCAGCCGGCCGTAAGAAACTTCCAGCCCACATACAGCCGCAGCAAAGTTAAAAATACGGCCGCCGTCTTGCTGCTTCGTAACCAATTCATCATTATAAATCCCTCCATAATAAGTCTCTCTTCCCAATAGCGTGACGTTTAGCCCGACGTATTGAGAATGCCTCCCTGTACTTTTCCCTATAGAACAACTTTAGTTCTAAAGACACATTGTTGCATAGGGTAAACTTTTGGTGTCTTAAATATAATCCGGCAGATGAATTTTGTAAACCGTTGATTTTCATTTTTAACAATATTTTTAAAGACGGCATAAACGTAATAATCGCGAATACGAATCGTATGATATATAAAATATGCTCGAAAGGGATGGATCCCCATTATCGAATTATCGGCTTATGCGGATGAGATTTCGCCGGATTTGGATGTTCAAATGGACGTTTTGGACGCGGAACAGGTCCGTTATATCGATTTGCGCAGCGTGGGGGGAAAACAAATTCTCGACCTTACGGATGAAGAGATCGCCGATATCAAGCAGCGACTGGACGAGCGCGGCTTTCGCGTTCATAGCATTAGTACGCCGATTGGCAAAACCGACATTACGGAGGATTTTGCTCCGGAGCTCCAAAGGCTCGATAGGGCGATCGAGCTTGCGAAGCGGTTCGGTACGCCTAATATTCGGATTTTTTCTTTTTATACGCCTGCCGGAGAAGATCCTTGGAATTACCGGGATGAAGTGCTCCGCCGCCTCCGTGCGCTGGTCCGGATTGCCGAACGGGAAGGAATCGTCCTGATGCACGAAAACGAGAGACGGATCTATGGAGATAATGGCGAGCGAATTCGGGATATTTTCGAGTCGATACCATCTCCCAATTTCCGTTTAGCTTTTGATCCGGCTAACTTTGTTCAGTCCCAGGTGCTGCCGATGACGGATGCCTATCCGCTGGTCGAGCCCTATATCGGCTGGGTGCAGATCAAGGACGCCTTAGTGAATACCGGCAAAAATGTGCCGGCGGGAGAAGGAGACGGGCAGGTTCCTGAGCTGATGGAAGCGCTCAAGAAAAAAAACTACTCCGGATTTATATCGGTCGAATCTCATTTGCAGCCGACAGGAGAACTTGCGGGACTCAGTCAGCCCGAACTGTTTCAAGTAGCGGCAAAAGCAACGAAAAAGCTGCTGGACGAGGCCGGCATCGCTTGGCGAATGCCCGAGACCTGTCCCCCTTTAAGGCTGCCCGGATACCTGGATCAATGGATTCCCCTTACGTCCCTGGAACAAATGTCCGGCACTGTGTATGACGTGCTCATTGTGGGAAGCGGAGCGGGGGGAGGGGCGGTTCTTTGGAGGCTGTGCGAGATGCTGAAGAACGACGGATTGCGGATTGGCATGATTGAAGCCGGAGACCTGCTGCTGCCTACCAACGCCCGGAATGTGTCGACGCTGGACGGGATCCGCCTGGACCAATATATTTTTAACCCTAAAATATCGGTTCCCGGGCTTTATCCGGAGTTTCCCGCGGCGCGGCAGCTATTCGCGTTAGGAGGCAGAACCCTCGTATGGGACGCCAACAGTCCCCGCAACGATCCTGCCGTTTTTAAGGACTGGCCGGTCAGTACACGGGAAATGGAAATCTACTATTCGATTGCGGAACGGGCGATGAACGTCACTAAAGCGTACACCAGCTGCTCGCCCTTCACGCAGACAATGCTGGGCAGGCTCAGGCGGTCCGGATTTACGGCAGCGACGGAAGCCCCGAGAGCTCTCAATTTGCAGCCCGCAAAATACGGACAAATCAGATCGGACGTCTTTTTCAGTTCGATTCTCTTTTTGGCCGAGGCATTGAAGCGCCGGAGCTTTGATCTCGCGATAAACGCAAGGGCGGTTCAGGTGCTTACGGAGAAGGGAAGGGCAAGCGGAGTAAAAGTGATGGACCGGCTGCATCAAAGCTATGTTTTGAAAGCCAAAAATATCGTCCTATCCGGAAGCACCTTTGAAACGCCGCGTCTGCTTCTTCATTCCGGAATCCGGGGGCAGGCGATCGGGCATTATTTGAACGATCATGCGGCGTTAAAGGCATCGGCCGCCGTCGTTCGTCCGTCTCCGTACGGGTCGGGGCCGCTTTGGATTCTGGTTCCTCCGACGGGCCGTTATCCGTATCAGTTCCTTATTTCAGGCGAAGAGTCCGGCGATGACTTTAACGAAAGGGAAATCGTAATCAGGGGCTACGGCTCCCTCAAGCCGCGTTTTGAAAATCGGGTGGAGCTGGATCCGGGCCGGATCGACGAGTTTGGCGTTCCGAGGCTGAAGGTCCGCTATTCGTATACGATGGAGGATAAGGCCGTCATTAACGGGGTAGCCGAAACGATGGAGGACGTCCTGTCGGCGCTTCAAGCCGCCCGGGTTACCGGTGAGATCTGCCTGAGGCCGCCCGGGGACGATCATCATGAAGCGGGCACCTGCCGGATCGGCGATGACCCCGCCACCTCCGCCGCGAACCGTTACGGCCAAATTCATCACGTGCCCGGACTTTATGTGGCGGACAACAGCATGCTGCCCTCTCTCGGCGTCGCCAATCCGACTCTCACGACGGTCGCGCTGGCGATCCGTACGGCGGATTATATGATGACGGAATTGGGCGGGTAGACTTGGAAGGAAGAAGTTTCGATGTGCGGCGGGGCTTCGACTGCCGGGGGACACGGGGAGGCAGGCCGCAAGCTGGATCCCGAGCTGATCCCGGGCGGATACCGTGCGGATCCCGGGCGGATCCCGAGCGGGTACCGTGCGGATCCCGGGCGGATCCCGAGCGGGTACCGTGCGGATCCCGAGTGGGCCGGCCATAAATGGATTTTATGTATCTATTTTCGGCTGGATGGCACTTTTTCGCAAAATTACTGGATTTTATGTATATAAATCACGGGAAAAGGCGGGTTTGGAGTGAGGAGGCCGATTTAACGGTAGGAAATCCAGTTATTTAACTCAAACCACTAGTTGGTTAAAAAATATGGCCATAAAATCCAGTTATCTTTCCGTGTAGCAGTGGCGTAAGTAGCAGGTAGCGATATCAGAATCAGCAGTCAGCTGCAGTCAGCGGCGTGAGTCAGCAGTCAGCTGCAGTCAGCGGCGTCAGTCAGAGTCAGCAGTCAGCTGCAGTCAGCGGCGTCAGTCTGAGCCAGCAGCCAACTGCGGTTAGCGCGTCAGTGGTCAGCGGCAATCAACGGCAGCTAACGTATATCGGCAGCAGACAACGGCAGCCGGCGGCAGTCGAGGCCCTGCATGCCCAAGGCCGCCGCCTGGGCCCTTCACTAATCCTCCGCCCGCACCTTCATCAGCTGAAGGAAAGGGTCATAGTTTCTCGGAAAATGAACCGTCATCTCCGTAAAACGGCCCGCCTCCGACTCGCACGTAATATAATGCCCCAGCTTGTTCGAAAGCTGCTGCGCCAAGTACAGCCCCATGCCGGTAGACTTGGCGTGCGTCTGTGTCCTGCCCGCCGTCCCCGTGAAGCCGCGGTTGAAGATCCGCTGCACATCCTTGTCCGCGATGCCGATGCCATTGTCCCGGACGGTCAGCAGCTTCTCCTGCGGAGTGACGCGCGCCGCGACCGTAATCTCCCCTTGCTCCCCCGTATATTTCAGGCTGTTCGTAATGAGCTGGTTGAGGATGAACTGCAGCCATTTCGGATCGCTTTGCACATCGATCGGCTCCATCTCGAGCTTGATGCGGATTTTTTTAAAAATAAACGTTTTGGAATGCCGCTTGACGACTTGCATCATCAGCGCCTGCAAATCGCAGTTCACGATTTCGTAGTCCTGGTTGAAGCTGTCCAGCTTGGCGTAATAAAGAGCCTGGTCGACGTAGTGCTCGACCCGCGATATTTCTTCATCCAGGCTTTTGGAGTCGATTTCGGTTTGCTGCATGAGCCGGAGCACCGCAATGGGCGTCTTGATCTCGTGGAACCAGGAAACGATGAAGTCGTAATATTCGTTTTGCCTCGCTTGAATGTCGTTCAAGGCGCGGAGATGCTCCCTTTCGAGCTGCTCCAGGGCGGCATGGCAGGCCTCCGCTTCCAGAGACAAGGGCTCGCTGTCCTCGTCCCGCATCCGTTTCACCGAGCTGACCGTTTTCAGATACCTGTACAGAAAAAAGCAGGCCAGCATGAGAGCTTGAAGCAGCAGCGCGTAGCCGAACGTTTCCCAGTCCCAGCCGCTGCGGGAATCGGCATAGAAGACGGCCGCCATGATCAGAACTCCGGCCGCATGAAGCTGAAGGTAGGGGCGTTCGTATTTGAGAAACCGCCAGAAGCTCATTCGACGATATACCCCATTCCTTTTCGCGTGGCGATAAAATCCTCCAGGCCGAGCATGGAGATTTTGCGGCGCAGTCGGTTGACGTTAACGGTAAGGGTGTTATCGTCGACGAACTGCTCGTCGTTCCACAGCACCTGCATGAGCTGCTCGCGGGAGACGATTTTCCCGATGCTGCGCAGCATCGTCTGCAGAATGATCAGCTCGTTCCGCGACAGCTCCGCCTGCTTGCCGCCATGTTGGATGGTCGAGTTCGATAGATTGAAGACAAGCTCCCGGTGGCTGAGCTGCAGGTTCTCGTCCTGGTACGTGTAGTTGCGCCGCAGCAGAGCGCTTACCTTCGCGACGAGCACGTCAAGGTCGAACGGCTTCTGCACGAAATCGTCGCCGCCCATATTAATGGCCATAATGACGTCCATATTCTGATTCCGCGAGGAGAGGAAAATGATCGGCACTTTGGAAATGCTGCGAATTTGCTGGCACCAGTAAAAGCCGTCGAACACCGGCAGATTAATGTCCAGCAGCACCAGATGCGGCCCGAACGTTTTGAACTCCTCGAGCAGACGGTCGAAGGCGGTCACCTCGAGCACCTCGTACTGCCATTTCTGCAGGGTGGCGGCTACGATTTTTCTAATTTTGTCATCGTCCTCGACGAGCATGATCCGAAACAAAAGGGCTCCCTCCCCAAAAGGTTATCTGTTAACGATGTTACATGATCGACATGCTGAAGGAAAGCCTGGCCTAACGACCGGCGAAGGATTTTAACGGCCCTAACGTTCAACTCTCTTAAATTTATCTGGGTTGACGGAGCGAGGTATAATATATTGTGTAAACGCTGTCCTGACGGACCATTGATTCCATAACGGGAAGGATGCAACAACTCTATGAAGCTGGTAACGATCGAGAAGGATGGGCAATTCAGCCTTGGAGTAAAAGAAAACGGCGGCATTATCGACATCCGGTCGGCGCTGGAGCGTCTGCCGGATCCGGCCGTCCCGGCGGATCCGATGGATGCGATCGCGGGAGGCGAGGGCGCCCTGGACAGCCTGCGGCGCTATACGGAGCGCCTGCTTCGCGAAGAGGGATTGCTGCTCCGCGAGGAGGACATCGGATACGGCCCTTGCGTGCCGCGTCCGGGCAAAATCATTTGCGTAGGCTTGAATTACCGGCAGCATGCCATCGAGACAAACGCCGCCATTCCGGAATATCCGATTTTGTTCAATAAATTCAGCAACGCGCTGACGGGGCACGGGAAAGAGGTCGTTTTGCCCGAGGCGGTGACGTCGCAGGTCGATTACGAGGCGGAGCTTGCCATCGTCATCGGCAAAAAGGCCAAAAACGTAAGCAAGGAGCAGGCGCATGACTATGTATTCGGCTACTGCTGTGCAAACGATCTGTCCGCGCGCGAGCTGCAGACGAGAACGTCGCAATGGCTGCTCGGCAAGAGCTGCGACGGGTTCGGCCCGCTCGGCCCTTATCTCGTGACGGCGGACGAAATTCCGGATCCGAACGCGCTGAGTATCCAATGCTCCGTCAACGGAGAGGTCCGGCAGCATTCGAACACGTCGGATATGATTTTCCGCTGCGACGAGATCATAAGCTACATTTCGCGGCATATGACGCTGGAGCCGGGCGACGTCATATTGACGGGAACTCCTGAAGGTGTCATGCTGGGCTACCCGGAGCACGAGCGCGTGTATTTGAAGGCCGGCGACGTGGTTGCGGTGGAGATTGAGCGTTTGGGCAAGCTGGTTAACCGGATGGTTGGGGAGGGGTAGACGATTTCCCGCTGCAAGAGATGGTACCGTTATGAGTGAATCGAGGCTTGGCAGCCGGATGGCCGCAGGAGCATTGATCGGCAGCGGGAGAAAGCGCCGCAGCTTCAGGTTGGGCGGAAGGTGGATGATACAGCTGGTGCAGATAGAATGTATTTTGTGCATCACAATCGTGCGGATTTAGGATAAAAGGCAGTTAGAATGTCATTTTTGCATCAGAATCAGGGGAAAGGTGACTTTTGTCCGATTTTGTAAGAGTCTGCGCGGATTCTGCTGTAAAAAGTGCAGCACAAGCTGCGTTTCGGTGCCGCATGTTAGCTATCGGCTGTATTTTGTACAGCGGGTTCTGGCGGCAGCAGCGGTACAACTGATAATTAGTTCGATATGGCGCCGTCAGGCGCCATTTTTCTTTTCCGGGCAGGCATAGCCGGCGGGTGATAAATCTGTCGCCATTTGGTGCAACTTATTAATAATCCATGCGTCTATATACAGGTATCGGAATTAGGATTTTGTTACTGAATTTCCCAATCCGCAATAAAAGTCAAGGGAGTAGAGAATGAACAGATGAAGCTAACTAGGGTAAGCCAAAGAGTGCTGGCGCTGCTGATGGCCGTCATGCTGCTGCCGTTCGGCGCAGCTGCGAGCGCAGCGGGAGGCATTACGTCCGGCACGACGTACGTCGTATTTTACGTGGATAAGCAGGAAGCTTTCCTTGACGGAGAGCAAGTCATTCTCGATTCGGCTCCGGTCGTCCTGAAAGGGAAAACCTTCGTCCCGGCCAAATTTCTCGGCGACGCCTTCGGCATGAAGGTCGAATGGGTCGCAGCGACTAGAACAATCATCATGGAAACGCCAAAATACAATATTTCGATCGATACGAAAAACAAATCCGCATGGGTCAACGGCTACTGGTTCAGGATGGACGACGTGGCCACGATCGTAAACGGCAGGCTCATGATCAAGCTGACGTGGCTTTCCGATTACATGGGTGCATCTTATACATATAACAGCGAGCTCAAGCGGATCGACGTGCTTCATGTGAACCAGCCGGAGGGGATCTACGATCCGGACTCCAACAGCTCGCGGCCGGTTGCCAAGTTTACTTTTGCCAAGGATACATACCGGATCGGCGAGCCGGTCAACTATGTGAACCTCAGCTACGATCCGGACGCGGAAGCGCTGAAGCTGGAGTGGGAGGGCAAGGAGGAAGCTTTCTTTAAGGCGGGAACCTATCCGGTTACGCTGACGGCTACCGACAAGAGCGGCAACAAAAGCGCTCCGTACACCCGCAATATTACGATTGTAAATGAAGTGTACCTGAGCAAGGTGGAATACCCGATTTACACGAAGCCGGTCGGCGGATACATTACGACGGACTGGTCTACGCTTTACGGCAATTATTTTAATTTGGATCAGGTGTCAAAAGAAGTGACGGAGGACCGGTCGCGATCGCTGATTTTGAGCGACAGCCCGGAAACGTTCACCGAGCTGGGCATTTTGTATCAGGACACGGCCGAAGGGAAAACGAGGCTGTACGCCAACCATCAGAACGGCATGCAGAAGAAGGTCTCGTTCGCGATATTGGCGACGAATATGTCGGACCAGCCCGTGACGATCACAACGACGAAAAAAGGCGAGGTCTACCCGACGATTTACGCCATGCAAATGGGCAGCGAGGCGAGCGTCGACTTCCTCATGAGCGACCCGATTAACGAGAAAAAGACGATTCCGCCGGGCGAGACGTTTGTCTACAAGCAGTTCCCTGATTTTTACCCGGGGCAGGGCGTCAATCTGCTGTATGATGTGGAAACGGACGGCATGGTGCAATATACCTTCGCGGTGTCGGACAAAGTATCGTCGGACATGCTGGACCTGCCGAAGCTGGCGTACAACGGGCATATCCGCGGCACGTTCCCGATTACCGGCTTCGACTGGAAGGTCGACCTGTCGGAAGAGGGACTGAGCGAGCCTAAGCTGCTCGTGCTGGGGGACGGCAAAAGCGATCCGTTCCAGATCGGCTACGATCCTTTACGCGGAATGGAAGTGAACGACCCGGCTAACTATGGCACGGTGTATAAAATCCACGCCGACAAGCCGCGCAAGATGGCGATTATGGTGCTGGCCAAGGGCGGACCGTTCAAAGGCCCGTTCAAGGTGAACGGCGAAATCCGCAAAGTACCGGGCTCCGGCGTCCTGACGGCGTTTGACGGCATGGTCATTCTGGCGAAGACGACCGGCAAGGAAGCAAGTCTCGATATTGAGTTCTCGCCGCCGGCAGGGTCGGCGTTCCCGATCAATCTGATTTTCTATCCGCTGGACGAGCGGGCTCACTAGCGAATTCGGCTAAGCGCGAAGGCGCGAAGGCGGTATCCCGTTACGGGGTGCCGCCATTTTTTTTAGGCGTCTCGGAAATTAATGGATTTCATGTCCTTATATTCTCGAATGTACCGGATTTGCTCGAAGTAACTGTATTCTCTGCATCTAATTCCTTCAAAGTAACTTCATTTCTTTAATCGGCCTAGGTATATACGTGAAATGCATTTATTTTATAGAGTTGGGCGGTCAGGGGGAAAATAGATACACAAAATCCGGTTACGTGGCGGGTGCAGAAGTTAGGAATATTTTAGCGGGAAAATGTGTTAGAATGGAAAGTCATACGGCATTGGAGTGATGAGATGAGCAAGAGCAAGGGCGGAACGGGGCAAGGCACGGGCAAGAAGGGCTGGAACCGGTGGGAGAAGAGCAATAAAGCGAAGAGCGCACCGCGCATTTTCAGTAAAAGCAAAGGCTCGAAAGGAAGCGGCGGGGCGAAGAAATAGCTGCTGTTATTAAATTGAAAGAGACATCCGTCGGTTGTGGCCGGCGGGTGTTTTTTTGTAGATACAAGCTTTAACTGACTTCTATTTCTACGCGATGGCGAAAGTTAGCCGCCAAAGAACGGCGTAGAGTTCATAGCGGTGGAGGGATGGACGTAGCAGGTTTAGGGGGATGAGCGGAGGACATCAGATTCGTTAATGCGGTAAATTTCGTGTACTGCAGAAAACGCCGGAAGCGCCGTACGACGGGAGAAGATCCGACTTGAAACGAGGATCGGCGGCAGCGCAGAGGAGTGGAATTGTCGAATAAAATCATAATATTTTTCCAAACGGGCATAATAATGGGTGGATTTATGACATTAGGCTCGTTTGGGGGATAAGGATGTTCTTACATAACGAAAAGCTCAAGGAAGAAGCGCACCAACTCGCATTAATTCACGACCCGTATATGAAGCGGGACTCGTCCGGCCGGATGTGGCGGGACCTGCAAACGAACATGGAGCAGCTCCGCGCCTTCGTGGCGGAATTGACCGGGCATAGGGGCACCTGCACGCAGCCGGCGGAGGAATGGCTGCTCGACAACGCCGAGTTCATCGAGAGCGAAATGCTGACGGTGCGGACGGATCTGCCGCGCGAAACGGTAAAAGAGCTGCCCCACATCAGCAAGACGGGTGAGCTGAGGGCTTTCGCGATTTGCGACGATTATTTGAATCATACGGACGGGAGCTTGAATGAGGAAACCTTCTATACCTACATTCAATCGTATCAAGAGGTATCCGTGCTGGCTAATGCCGAAGCATGGACGCTGCCCGTCATGCTTAGAATCGCCATTATCCGCCGTTTATCGGCCATTATGGAAATTGTAAGGGAACGCCGCGCCGTATGCGAGACGGTAGAGCGGATGCTCGGCGGCATCAAGCCTTCGGAGCTTACGCCGGACAGGCTGAAGACGGCGCTGGAGGAAGCGGGCCAGGAAATGCCGCTGTCGGGAGCTATGATCGTACATCTCGTCCAGCATTTGCGCGAGCATGCCGAGGAGACCGCGAACATCGGCGAGTGGCTCGTCTGCAAGCTGGAGAACGGCCCCGAAAGTCTGGACTCGATTATGTCCTATGAGTATCAACTTCAGGCAAGCTATCAGGTGACGACCGGAAATCTGATCGGCAGCCTGAGGCTGCTCTCCCGCTGGGACTGGAGCGGCATGTTCGAGCGGATCAGCCTGGTCGAGCAGACGCTGCGCGGCGAGCAGGCGGGGGATTATCCGCTGCTCGACTTTGCCAGCCGCGACCTGCTGCGGCAGCGGGTGTCCAAGCTGGCCTGCCGGATGAAGGTACCGGAGAAGCTGGTCGCCGTGCAGGCGGCCGGCCTGGCGGACAAGGCCTTCGCGGCAGCCGGGACCGGGCAGGAAGGGAGCCCGCCACCGAGATCGTCGTATGCCGCCTATTATTTGCTCGATCCGGGTGGCCAGACCGAGCTCCGGAAGGCGCTGAAGGCATGCGGCAAGACGGGAGCGATGCCGGCTGCGGGTCTGAGGCGGCGGGCCTCGGGTACCTACTTCCAATTGCTCGCGCTCAGCTTTGCCGTCGCTTTGGCCGTGTTCTCGGTCTGGATCGGATGGCAGGACCGCTGGACGGCGGCGGGTACGGCGGTTGTGCTGCTGCTGCTTGCTCTGCCGGCGAGCGAGTGGGCGGTGACGGCTTTGCATTGGCTGATCGAGCGAGCGGCGCGTCCGGCCCGAATTTTGCGGTACGATTTTTCCAACGGTATTCCTGACAATGCGGCCACGATGGTCGTCATTCCCGTCATCTGGTCCGATGCGGGAGAGGTGAAGGAGCTGACGGATCGGCTCGAGCTGCATTATTTGGCAAACAGGGACCCGAATCTTCATTTTGCCATTTTGAGCGATTACAAGGATGCGGATACGCAGCATACGGATGCCGATAAGGAAGTTATCGCGGCCGCGAAGGCGGAAATCGAGCGTCTTAACGAGGCGTATCCGGAAACGACGTTCCATCTGTTCCACCGCGAGCGGTGCTGGAATGCTTCCGAAGGAGCCTGGATGGGCTGGGAGCGAAAAAGGGGCAAGCTCGTAGAGTTCGTGGAGCTGCTGCGCGGCAAGACGGATACGAGCTATTCCGAGCGGTCGGGTGATCCGGAAATACTGAACAAGCTAAAATACATCATTACGCTCGACGCCGATACGCAGCTTCCGCTGGAGAGCGCGCGCCGCATGGTCGGCGCGATGCATTTGCCTTACAACCGTCCGCGAATGAACGCATCGAGAACGAGAGTCGTGGAAGGCTACGGCGTGCTCCAGCCGAGAATCGGGATGAGCCTCGCCAGCGTACAGCGCTCGAGACTGGCGGCGCTGTGGTCCTCCGAACCGGGAGTCGATCCGTATGCGTTCGCCATTTCCGATCCTTATCAGGATGCGATGGGCGTCGGCATTTTTACGGGGAAAGGGATTTTCGATATCGGCGCTTTCCATGACATTTTGTGCGAGCGGGTTCCGGACAACCGGGTGCTCAGCCACGATTTGCTCGAAGGCGGAGTGCTGCGGGCCGGCCTGATCTCGGACATTGAGCTGATCGACGACCATCCGGCGACTTTCCATGCCCACCAGAAACGGCTGCACCGCTGGGTGCGCGGGGACTGGCAGCTGCTGCCGTGGCTCTTCCCCAAAACGCGCAACCGCAGGGGCGAGCTGATCAAGGCGGATTTGTCCCTGCTGACCAGATGGCAGATGCTCGACAATTTGCGGAGAAGCCTGCTGCATCCGGCGCTTATGGCCGTTCTGCTCGCTGTTCCGGTGCTGCCTGGAAATCCGATGCGCTGGTACGCATTGACGCTGGCCACGCTGCTTATGCCTGTGTGGCGGCAGTGTCTGGCATTGCCGGATGCGCTGCGCAGCCCCCGCCGCCTGCTGATGGCGCTCGGACAAGCGGGCGTCTCGCTGCTTACGCTTCCTTACCAGACCGTCCTGCTGCTGAATGCGATCGGCAAAACGCTGTACCGGCTCGCCATCTCGAAGCGGCGCCTGCTGGAGTGGACGAATCAGGCGGAGGTCGAAAGGCGCGCGGGCCAGCAAGGGGCCGGAAGGATACTCGGCTATTACGGCGGATTGGTTTTAAGCTTTATTTTTCTGGCCTTATGCTTGTGGAACGGAGATGCCGGCCTGCGGATCGCAGGCACTGCTTTGACAGCGTTATGGCTGGCGGCGCCGGTCGCGGTCACCTGGCTGGATCAGCCGTTGTACCGGGAGGCGGCCTCCTTCACCGAAGGGGAAAAAGAGGAGCTGCACCGCCTGTCCCGCGAAATCTGGTCCTTCTACGAAGACTACGTGACGGAGGCGGAGCATTATCTTCCTCCGGACAACGTCCAGCTCGAGCCGCCGAACGGCATCGCTCACCGGACCTCTCCGACGAATATCGGACTGTATCTGTCCTGCGTGCTAGCGGCCAGGGACTTCGGGTTTATCGATACGCCGGGCATGATAATGCGGCTGGAGCGAACGGTGTCAACGATCGAGCGCATGGAGAAGTGGGAAGGCCATCTTTACAATTGGTACGATACGCAAACGCTGGCTCCGCTAAATCCGATCTACGTATCCACGGTGGATTCCGGCAACCTCGTCGCCTGCCTGATGGCGGCCAAGGAAGGGCTGGCCGAGTGGCTGCGCGCGGATGAACGGGGAGACGGCAAAAACGCGGTCCAAGAAGACGCCGGACGCCGCCGGGACACGTTCCAGGTCGCTTTCGCGGAAGAGATTGCGCCTTCCAGAAGGAACGCGCGTCCTGGCGTCCGGGGCAGAACCGGTGCGGACGAGCGCGGAGGACGCCTGATTGCCCGGATGGATGCCCTGATCCGCAATACCGATTTCAGGCCGTTGTACGATCAACAAGCGAAGCTGTTTTCGCTCGGCTATCAGGTGACCCATCGGCAGCGCGAGACGGTGCTGTACGATCTGATGGCATCGGAAGCCCGGCAGGCAAGCTTCATTGCCATTGCGCTCGGCCAAGTGTCCGTATCTCATTGGAATGTGCTCGGGCGGACGCTGACCAAGGTGAACAAACGGCCGGTGCTGCTGTCCTGGTCGGGCACGATGTTCGAATATTTGATGCCTTGGCTGTTCATGCGCAATTACCGGAATACGCTTTGGGATACGACTTACAGGGCCGTCGTCGACCGGCAAATCGAATACGCGAAGCAGAGGGGGGTTCCCTTCGGCATATCCGAATCCGGATTTTATGCGTTCGATTACCGGATGAATTACCAGTACCGGGCGTTCGGCGTTCCGGGACTGGGCTTCAAGCGCGGGCTCGAGGAGGATCTTGTGCTCGCGCCGTACGCGACGGTTATGGCGCTGCCTTTTGCGAGAAAAGAAGGGCTGCAGGCGCTCCGGGAGCTGGAGGAGCTTGGCGGACGCGGCAAATACGGCTTTTACGAGGCGCTGGACTTTACGCAGAAAAGAATGCCGGCAGGCAAACGCTACATGGTCATCCGCAGCTTCATGGCCCATCATCAGGGGATGAGCCTGCTGACGCTTTCGAATTTGCTGCTGCCGAAGACGATGTACGAAAGGTTTCACAGCAACAAGGAGGTCCGCGCGGCGGAGCTGCTGCTGCAGGAGCGCAGCCCCTCGAATCCGAAATGGATCAAGCACCCGGCCATGCACCGCGTGCACAGGCCGGACAGCCGCAAGCCGCTGGACCATACGGAAATCCGGGAATTTACGGGTGCGAACACCCGCATTCCGGAAACGTGCGTCCTCTCGAACGGCAGGTTTACGAGCGTTCTGACGAACAGCGGCAGCGGGTTCACCCGTTTTGAGGGCTTGTCCGTCTCCAGATGGCGGGAGGATCCGGTCAGGGACCCTTGGGGGATCTATGTTTATTTGCGTGATGTATCTACGGAAAAGCTGTGGTCGCCTTCCTATCAGCCCTGCCAGGTGGAGTCGCCCGAGCAGCGGGTCGAGTTTCAGCTGGACAAGGCGTCCTTCAAGCGGGTGGACGATGAGGTCACGAGCTTGATGGAAGTGTGCGTATCGCCGGAGCTGAATGCCGAAGTCCGCAGATTGACGCTTTCGAACCGCGGGTCCGAAGCGAAGGTGCTGGAGGTCACGAGCTTCGTGGAGCTGGCGCTCGCCGATTCGATCGCGGACGATGCCCACACCGCATTCAGCAAGCTGTTCATCCGGACGCAGTACGATCAGAGCAGCGGCTGCCTGGTCGCGGGCCGCAGGCCGCGCGAGGCGAAGGACAGGACACTCTGGGCGGCGCACGTCTTGACGGCGGAAGGACATATGCTCGGACCGCTCGAATTCGAGACGGATCGGTCGGCCTTTATCGGACGCGGCCATACGCTGGCCGCGCCGCAGGGCATCCGCACGCGCCTGCACGGCAAAACCGGCTCGGTAGCGGACCCGGCCTTCGCAATGCGGCGCCGTGTACGGATTGAGCCGGGGGAGACGGTCCGCCTGTTTATGGTCACCTCTGTGGCCGAAACGAGGGAGGAAGCGGTTGAGACCGTGTCCAAGCTGTCGAACGGACCGGCCGTGGAGCGGACGTTCCAGCTGTCGTGGAACCGTAGCCGCATCGAGCTTCGCAATCTTCAGCTGAGCCAGCGTGAAGCGACGGCGCTTCACCAGCTCGCCGGGCAAGTCTCGTATACGCCGCCGCTGCGGAAGGAGCGCGAGCTGAGCATTGAGGCATGCGGGCTCGGACAGTCGTCGCTGTGGGCGTTCGGCATATCCGGAGACCGGCCGATCGCCCTGGTGCAGATCGATAACCGCAGCCATCTGCCTTTCATTCTGAAATTGCTGACCGGGCATGAATATTTGCGGAGGCTGGGCTTGTCGTTCGACCTCGTCGTTCTGAACGAATCGTCGGGAGGCTACCAGCAGGACCTGCAGGAAGCGCTGCAGCGGGCCGTCGAGCACGGCGTCGACCGGTTCGGCACCGGCTCTGCCGGCATTCACGTCATTCCGGCGAATCAGCTGGCGGAGGAGTCGCTTACCCTGCTGTTGTCGGTGGCCAGAATCCGCATGAAAGCCGGCGGCTCCAGCTTCATCGCGCAGCTGAGGCTGCCGAGAAAAGCGGAGCAGCTGCCGGCGAAGCTCGAAGCCTCCCAGGGCGGTGAAGCTTCGCGGCAGGATCCTCCTGCAGCTTCATACGAGACGAAGGATCTGCTGTTCTATAACGGCTGGGGCGGCTTCTCTCCGGACGGAAAAGAATATAAGCTCGTCATCAAAGACGGCTGCCATTTGCCGGCTCCATGGATTAACGTTCTCGCCAATAAACGTTTCGGCACGCTTGTGACGGAGTTAGGCAGAGGCTACACCTGGTGGAGAAACAGCCGGGAGTGCAAGCTGACTCCTTGGTCCAACGATCCGGTGCTCGATCCGCCTACGGAGATCGGGTTTTTGCGGGACGAGACGAGCGGCAGGAGCTGGCCGCTTACGCCGGCCTCCGCGCATATGGACTCGCCGCCGTACCTGGTCACCCACGGCTTCGGCTATTCGCGGTTCGAGCACGAGCGCGAAGGCATCACGCAGGAGCTGAGCGTATTCGTCCCGCTGGAGGAGCCGGTCAAGGTGATGCGGCTTCGGCTGACGAACCGTTCCGCCGAGCGGAGAAGCTTGTCCGTGACGTATTATGCGGAATGGGTGCTCGGCGTCTCCAGGCCGGCGAACGCTCCGTATATCGTGACGGAGTGGGAGCCGGACGCGCAGATCATGACCGCGCACAACCGGTATCAGGAAACGTTCCGCGAAGCGACGGCGTTTCTTGGGATATACTCGGACTCGGCGGAGGAAACGGAAGAGGAGGGACTCAGCTGGACGGCCGACCAGGAGGAGTTCATCGGCCGGAACGGGTCGGCCGAGCAGCCGGCCGCCATGGGACGCGAGCGCTTGTCGGGCAGGACCGGAGCGGGCTACGCTTCCTGCGGCGCGGTGCAGCGGAAGCTGAGCCTTGAGCCTGGCGAGGAGCGGACGGTGACGGTATTGCTGGGCTGCGAAGTCTCGAAGGAGAAAGCGGCGGAGCTGGCAGGGCGATTCCGTGAGGCATCCGTCTGCGGGCAGGCGCTGGAGGACGTTACGGCATTCTGGGACAAAACGCTCAGACAGACCGTCGTATCCACGCCGTCTCCGGAAATGAACATTATGCTGGGAGGCTGGCTGCTGTACCAGTCGCTGGCTTGCCGGATTTGGGCGCGGACGGCGTTCTATCAGGCCGGCGGCGCTTACGGCTACCGCGACCAGCTGCAGGATTCGCTGGCTCTGCTGCATACGATGCCGGAAATTACGAGATCGCAAATTTTGATCCATGCCTCGCATCAATACGAGGAGGGAGACGTCCAGCACTGGTGGCATGTCGAGACGGAGCGCGGCATCCGCACGCTGTTCTCCGACGACCTGCTCTGGCTGCCGTATGCGGTGTCGCGTTACATCGAGCAGACGGAGGACCGCAGCATTTTGGAGGAGACGGCTTACTTCATCACAAGCGAGCCGCTGCGCGAAGGAGAGCATGAGCGCTACGAGGAGACGAAGCGGTCGCAGCTCAGTGCGTCCGTCTACGAGCACTGTCTGAGAGCGATCGACAAAGCTTTGTCACGGATCGGCGAGCACGGCCTGCCGCTTATCGGTGTCGGCGACTGGAACGACGGCATGAACCTGGTCGGGGATGAAGGCCGCGGCGAAAGCGTATGGCTGGGCTGGTTCATCTGCGAGGTGCTGCAGCGCTTCGGATCGCTTTGCCGGGAGCAGGGCGACGCCGGGCTGGAGCAGCGGTATATGGACCGGCGTGAAAAGCTGGCTGCTGCGCTTAACGAACATGCCTGGGACGGGCAGTGGTACCGGCGCGCCTTTACGGACAGCGGCACCTGGCTCGGTTCGATCCATAACGAGGAATGCCGGATCGATGCGATTGCGCAGTCCTG
Source organism: Paenibacillus vietnamensis (assembly GCF_020169515.1). Taxonomy (GTDB): domain Bacteria; phylum Bacillota; class Bacilli; order Paenibacillales; family Paenibacillaceae; genus Pristimantibacillus; species Pristimantibacillus vietnamensis. Next base: position 23,953 of record NZ_JAHMHW010000026.1, read on the forward strand.
GTCGGTCATCTCGGGCGCGGCTCCGAAGGACAGGGCCGTGCAGGCGATGCAGTCGTTCGACCGCGAGCTCGTAGACCGGGAGCTTTCGGTGGCGCGGCTTCTTACGCCTCCGTTCGACCTGACCGATCCGAGCCCCGGTTACATTCAAGGGTATCCGCCGGGCATCCGCGAGAACGGGGCCCAGTATACCCACGGAGTCCTGTGGGGCATTATGGCCTGGAGCCAGCTGGGGCAGGGGGATAAAGCGTTTGAGCTGTTCCATATGCTGAACCCGATTACGCATACGCGGACGGACCAGGAGGTCAAGCGGTACGTAGGCGAGCCTTACGTTATGGCCGCCGACGTATATACGGCCGAGCCTCACCGCGGCCACGCGGGCTGGACCTGGTATACCGGCGCATCCGGCTGGATGTACCAGGTCGGGCTCGAATGGATTCTCGGCATCAGGCGCCAGGGCAGCCGCTTGCTGATCGATCCGCGCATCCCGTCCGGCTGGCCGGGCTTCGAGGCGACATACCGCTTCGGCGATACGAGTTATGCCATAACCGTTAAGCGAGGGCAAGGCTCCGACGGCCGGGGAGGCAAGCTGCTATTTGACGGAGAAGAGCTCGAGTTACAGTCAGGCGAGGAATCGGCTGTTCCTGCAGTGGAGCTTCTGGATGATGGAATAGAGCATCAGGTTGAGGTTATTTTGTAAATGAAAAAAGGAGTTCACCGCTTTTTCAGGTGAGCTCTTTTTTTGTACCGGGCCGAGCGCGGCGCGAATGGATGAGGACACCGCACCCGCAAAAACACTGGCAATGATTGTGGAGTTGACAGCGTTTTTTTTAACCGTTAATATACCTATAGGGGTATAAGTATTATGTATTATTAAAACCAAGGAGGAAATCGACATGTCCATGAAAGACAGCATATGGGCCAATATGACACTGGACTGCAAAGGGCTGGCCTGTCCGATGCCGATCATAAAGACGAAGAAGGCGGTAGAAGCGCTTCAGGCGGGACAAGTGCTAGAAATATTGGCGACGGACAAAGGTTCGCTTGCCGATCTGCAGGCATGGTCTCAGAAAACGGGTCATCATTATTTGGGGACAAAGGCGAATGAGGGCGTGCTCAAGCATTATGTGCGTAAGGCAAATGTGTCGGAAAGAACCGGGGAAACGAAATTTGAGACAATCGCATCCGCTCAGGAGCTGAAGCTTAAGCTCGCTTCGGGGGCAGCTCTTCTGCTGCTTGATGTACGCGAGCCGGCGGAATACGCCTTCGGCCATATACCTGGAGCGGTATCCATGCCGCTCGGTCAGTTGGAGGAACGAGCGGGAGAGCTGGATAAGCAGCTTCCTGTATACGTCATCTGCCGTTCCGGCATGCGGAGCGATATCGCTTGTCATTGGCTCGCGGAGCACGGCTTTTCGGACGTGACTAACGTCGTATCGGGCATGAACGGATGGAGCGGACGGATAGCCGGCGCGAATGCTGTCCCCCTCCCGATGTCGGCGGCTGAAGCTGCCAGAATGGTCATTAACCGCGAGGAGCTGTTCATCCTTGACGTACGCAACTATGAAGACTTCAATAACTGGCATATAGAAGGGCATCGCTTCGATATCGTCAACATTCCATACTTCGAGCTTCTGGACGGAGTGGAGGACGTGCTCGAACGTATTCCGGACGGCCGCAAGGTATTGGTCGTATGCGCCAAAGAAGGCTCCTCGAAATTCGTAGCGGAGCAGCTGACGGAAGCGGGGCGCACATCCATCTATTATTTGAGGGGAGGCATGAAGGCATGGAGTGAGCATCTTGAGCCGGTCAAAATCGCGAATTTGAAGGACGGAGGCGAGCTGTACCAGTTTGTCCGGCTAGGCAAGGGCTGCCTATCGTACATGGTTCTGTCGGGCGGCGAAGCGGCTGTCGTCGACACGCTCCGGATGACGGAAGCATTCGAGAGCTTTGCGAGGGAGCGGGGCGCCGTCATCAAGCACACGATCGATACACATCTCCATGCGGATCACATATCCGGCGGCAAGCGTCTCGCGGACCGCGAGGGTGCTCAATATTGGCTCCCGCCCAAGGATGGGCAGGAGGTCGCATTTCCGTACCGCAGGCTGGAGGAAGGCGAGATTATAACGGTCGGAACGGAAGTCATACGTATTCAGCCGCTGTATTCGCCGGGCCACACCATCGGCAGCACGTCGTTGATCATTGACGACCGCTTTCTGCTTTCAGGGGATATTTTGTTCGTGGAATCGATTGGCCGTCCTGATCTGGCCGGACTTGCGGAGGACTGGGTCGGCGATTTGCGGGATACTCTTTATGAACGCTATATGGAACTGGCACCGGAGCTGACTGTCCTGCCTGCGCATTTCGGCAAGCTGTCGGAGCTGGGCGAGCGCGGTGAGGTATCGGCATTACTGTCGGACCTGTATGAGCGAAATCCAGGCTTAAACGTTGAGGATGAAGCCGAATTCAGGAGATTGGTCACCTCCAATCTGCCGCCGCAGCCGAATGCTTATCAGGAAATACGGCAAATCAACATGGGCAAATTCATACCGACGGAAGAGGAGCAGCGGGACATGGAATCCGGTCCGAACCGCTGCGCTATTCACGATCACTGAGGGGGAACAGAAAATGAAAGCAGATATTATCGTAGATACGAAAGGGCTTGCGTGCCCGATGCCGATCGTCAAAGCGAGAAAAGCGATAACCGCGATGAAAACTGGTCAAGTGATGGAGGTGCTGTCCACCGACAAGGGCTCTCTAAACGATTTTCGGGCATGGGTATCCCAGACGAAAAACGAGCTGATCGCGCATGAGGAGCAAAACGGCGAATACCGCTTTTGGGTCAGAAAGCTTTGAAAGGGGGAATATATAAAATGGATGAGAAATCGCAAAAAACGACGATCGTTCTATTCAGCGGGGATTACGATAAAGCGATGGCCGCTTTCATCATCGCAAACGGGGCGGCGGCTTACGAGCATGAAGTAACGATGTTTTTCACGTTCTGGGGACTGAACACCCTTCGGAAAGAGGCGGCTGTCCGGACGAAAAAAGGCTTCCTGGAGAGGATTTTCGGCGCTATGATGCCGCGTGGAGCGGAGAAGCTGGGCTTGTCGAAGTTAAATATGGCCGGCATGGGGCCCCAAATGATCAAGCATGTTATCCGCAAGCACAAAGCTCTGCCGCTCCCGCAGCTGATCGAGCTGGCGCGTGAGCAGGGCGTCAAGCTGGTCGCCTGCACGATGACGATGGATCTGCTCGGCCTGCAGCAAGAGGAGCTGCTGGACGGACTCGAGTATGGCGGGGTTGCGGCTTATTTGGGAGATGCGTCGGACGGCAAAGTGAATTTGTTTATTTAAAGAAGGGGAAGGCACATTGGTTTCATCTCTTTTTTTTGCGCTATAATATACCCATATACGTATGTGCCGTACGAAAGGAAAGGAAGGGAAGGATCATGGATTACCAGTATACGAATGAAACGAAAACGCGGCTGAGGCGGATCGAAGGGCAGATTCGCGGCGTGCTGCGGCTTATGGAAGAGGGAAAGTCCTGCAAGGACGTTGTCAGCCAGCTTTCCGCCGTCCGCAACGCTGCGGATAGGGCGATGGCGCAAATTGTTGCCGAGAATTTGCAGCAATGCATTCTGGAGGAGCAGGCGGCCGGACGCGACGGCAGCAAGCTGGTGAAGGAAGCCGTCGAGCTGCTGGTCAAAAGCCGCTAAAGCCGTATGCCGCCCCTCGTTCCGTCAGTGCTCGGAAAGGCGGCGGGTGACGTGATGGGAGGTCGAGTGCATGAAAGAGCAGGCGGATCATGAAAGCAAATATATCCAACAGCATTTGGCTAACGAACGCACGTATTTGGCTTGGGTCCGTACAAGCATTACGATTATGGGTCTGGGCTTTCTAGCCGCCGGCATCGTATTCCAGTTCTCCGCGAACGGCGCAGTGGGGCATATGTTGGCTGTTATCGCGGGTATTGGCTCCGCTGTGCTCGGATTTATCATTATGGGACTGGCGACCAGGGAGTATATGATCAAGCGCCGCGGCATCAATACGGAAACGTTTCGTTCGACAGGCATGCTGGTCAAGATGCTGTTCGTTGCGCTGGCGCTTATCGAGGTACTGCTGATTGCGTTGGTTGTGTACATGTTCTTTTGGCTATAAAGCAGTGGATGCCAGGCGGTTTCAGCCGTTTTGGCATGTCCGGCGGCCAGCCATTCGGCGAACTGCAAAGACGGCTAAAGCCCAACGACGGTCAAATGAGCCCCAATGTTCGCTAATCTCGGTAAAGTAGCGCTTTCATGAATGGTGCTACAATGGGAGCATGATTCTTTTACACTATTCGAACAGGAAGAAGGCGTCGATTACATGAAACTGGCCAACATTGCGGCACAGCTGTACACCCTGCGTGATTTTTGCAAAACGGAAGCGGATCTGGAGCAAACCCTTCGCAAAGTGAGGGAGATCGGCTACCAGGCGGTGCAAGTATCCGGTATCGGACCGATTGCGCCGGAAGCGGTCAAACGGATCGCGGATGAAGCGGGCCTGAACATTTGCGCGACTCACGTCAGCTACGACTCGCTCGTGAACGAATTTGAAGCGAATGTGCAAAAGCATAAGCTGTGGAACTGCGAGTATGTCGGCATTGGCGGCTTGCCGGAGCGTTACCGTACGAGCGGGGAGAGCTATGCGGCGTTCGCAAAGGAAGCGTCGGAAATCGGCAGACGCCTGAAGGAGCAGGGGCTTCAGTTTATTTATCACAATCACCAGTTCGAGTTCGAGAAGTTCGGCGGCAGAACGGGAATGGACATTTTGGCGCAGGAAAGCGATTTTGACGCATTTGGCTTTGAGCTTGACACCTATTGGGTACATGTGGGCGGAGTCAATCCGGCTTCGATGATCCGCCGCGTGAACGGACGGATGCGCGTCGTCCATCTGAAGGATTTGGAAATCGTCGGCCATCAGCAGGTGTTCGCGGAAATCGGGGAAGGCAACCTGAATTTCGAGGAAATTATCGGGGCATGCCGCGAGACGGGCGTGGAGTGGTATGTGGTCGAGCAGGACGTATGCCGCCGCGATCCGTTCGAAAGCCTGGCGATCAGCTACAACTATTTAAGCAAGCTCGCTCTCTAAATGTGATATTTTTAAGATTGACAGGAGGAGATGCAAGGTGAAAATCGGCGTAATCTGCCATGATTATTGGCATCCGGGGCAAACGATGACGCAAGGGCTGGAGCCGCTGAAGGCGGAAGGCTTCCGGCTGGATTTCATTCAGGACGGCGAGGCATGCACGAGCTCGTGGCTGGAGGACAAGGCTGCCGTGCTGATCGCCAAATCGAACGACGCTTACACGGCCGATTCGGCGCCATGGCTGACGGAAGAAAAGCAGACGCTGCTGAGGAGTTTCGTGGAAAACGGGGGAGGGCTGCTCGTCCTCCATTCCGGAACGGTCGGTTACCGCAATGAAACGGCATATTTTGAGCTGATCGGCGGCGTGTTTGTCAGCCATCCGAAGGCATGCGAGGTAACGGTTGCCTACGCCGGCGAGCCGGTGCTGCCGGTGAAGGAGCCTGGGAGCTTCACGGTGCATGACGAGCATTATTTTGTCGAGGTGTTGGACGAGCGGATCAAAGTCATCATGACGTCCGTTTCGGAGCACGGTACACAGCCCGCAGGCTGGGTCAGGGAACAGGGCAAAGGACGGGTGTGCGTGCTGACGCCGGGGCATTTTCTAGAAGCGCTGCTGCATCCCGGTTATCAGGCCGCGATCGCCGGAGGGCTGAGATGGTGCGGCGGAGGCTCTTTGTGATAAAGTAGGGTAGTCTCTTACTCTATTATTTGGCAAAAAGGAGCTGGATAAAAGGATGTCTTTGCGTACGATAAAATGGGGCATTTTCGGGCCGGGAGGCATTTCGTCCAAATTTGCCGGGGATTTGAAATACGCTGCCGGCGCCGAGCTGGTCGCCGTCGGCGGCAGAAGCCTGGAGAAGGCGGAGCGCTTTGCCGAGGAGCATCAGGTGCCCCGCGCATACGGAAGCCTGGAGGAGCTGGCGGCTGATCCTGACGTCGACATCGTCTACATCGGTACGCTGCACACCGTGCACAAGGAAAATGCGGCTCAGCTGCTGCGCGCCGGCAAATCGGTGCTGTGCGAGAAGCCGTTTGCGATGAATGCGGCGGAGACGGCGGATATGATCCAGGCGGCCCGGGAAAACGGAGTTTTCCTGATGGAAGCGATGTGGACGCGCTATTTGCCTCCGATCCGCAAGGTAAGGGAGTGGATCGCGGAAGGACGGATCGGCGAGGTCCGCATGCTGAAGGCCGATTTCGGCTTCGACGTCGGCTGGGCCCCGGAGAGCCGTCTGCTCGATCCGGCGCTTGGCGGCGGCGCGCTTCTGGATGCCGGCATCTATCCGGTCTCCTTCGCCTCCATGGTGTTCGGGGCGCAGCCGGAAAAAATCATGAGCAGCGCCAGAATCGGTCAAACCGGCGTGGACGAGCAGTTCTCCCTGCTGTTTGAATATGAGGGCGGACGGACCGCGGCGCTGAACGGAGCGGTTCAGCTCGGAATGGTTAGCGACGCTTATATTTATGGTACTAAAGGATATATTCATATTCCGAACTTCCTGTTCGGCAAAACGGCGTCCCTGCATGTAAGAGGCGATGAGCCGGAGCACTATGCCGACGACCGCGAGGCGAAAGGTTATGCTTTTGAGGCGGAGGAAGCGATGAGCTGTCTGCGCGAAGGCAAGCTGGAGAGCGCCGTTATGCCGGTTGAAGAGACGCTGGCCATTATGGGCACGCTTGACGCCATCCGCAAGCAGTGGGGTCTTCGTTACCCGGCGGACGAATCGTAGTTTTTTTGAATGAGATCAAGCAGGATGCATCGGTATCCTGCTTTTTTTCGCTGTATTCGCTTGGCCAGGGAGGGAGACGAGAGCTTGATGCTTGACTTGAAAAGGAAGCTTCTTCTATTAGGGATTGCAGCACTCATGATGTTAACGGTCATTCCGACGGCGTACGGGCAGGCTTCCGCCGAATCTGCGGGTATCGACCATCCGCTGCTGACGGTCCATTACCCGGTGAAATTTAAGACGGTGAAGCTTCGGCTTGGAATGAGCAAAAAGCAGGTCGGCATGCTGATCGGGAAAGCGAAACGGTATCAGGTGCCGAACCAGGTGTACTACAAGTATCGCGGGATGACGGTGGCTTATGAGGGAGACAGGCTGGCGATGATCGTGCCGGATGAGACCGGAAGCTTGGACGGCGGCGTCAGGCCGGGAATGGAATGGCGGGAAGCGGCGGGGCTGTTAGGCATTAAGGCGGATTCGGGGATTAGAAGCCTATGGTTCAAGGCGGACGCTTCCGGCGTAAAGCAGCTTGACGATCCGGCTGCAATCAAGGCGGCGGAGGAGGATTCGGACGTTTATGTGCTGGATGTCGGCGTGAATGCGCTTGGCGTCGTATCGGCGGTTCAGCTGTACAGCAGGGAGTACAAGAACAAGCTGATGGAAAAAACGGCAGAGATGAACCGGCTTGCGGATTTGTCTTCCGCGCTTCCTCGCCTGACGGTAGAGAATCTGTCGCTGAAGACGGGGGACGGCGTCAGAAGAGCCGCCTTGGGCATGACCAAAGAAGAGGCGGACCGGGTGCTTGGCAAATCAAGAGCGTTCCGGCATGCGTCAGGCATCGTCATGCATCAGTATGACGGCGTTCGGATCTATTACCGCAACGGGCGTGCGGCGGCGATACAGATTGACCTGGACATGGAGTCTACCCGGATTTACCGGACGGCTGGAGGAGAGGTATCCCTGCTGACAAGCGCAGCCAAGCTGGAGCGTTTATTCGGGAAGCCGTACTATGATGACGGTCAAGTACTCGGCTACAAGTTTTACAGATCCGGCAATCGGCTGGTTAAGCTGGGCGCAGATGAGCCTCTTGAGGCGCTTAAAGATAAAGACGTCTACGATCTTAGCCTTATCGTAACGGATGATAAGAACAGGCTGGTTACGTACATGCTGCTCTGCGACCGGCAGTTTGCTTATACGAACAGCTAGTGAGACTGGCGAATAGAAGCCCTCTATGCAAGGCGGACCATTCTCATTACAATGTAGGTAGCGTTTACATAACTAACGGAACCATTAGGAGGAACAAAAAATGCCACAAGTAGATATGCCTTTAAGCCAGCTTGAACAATATGAGGGAAGCAGCCCTCGCCCGGCCGACTTCGACGCCTTCTGGGAGCGTGCGCTGGAGGAAATGAAGGCGGTCGATCCGAGGCTCGAGCTGGTGCCGAGCGAATTCCAGGTGCCGTTTGCGGAATGCTTCGACCTTTATTTTACGGGCGTCCGGGGAGCGCGCATCCACGCCAAATACATCCGGCCGAAGCATGCTCCGGAGCCGCATCCGGCCGTTCTGCATTTTCACGGCTACACCGGCTCCTCGGGCCATTGGCAGGACAAGCTGGCTTACGCCGCGCTGGGCTATTCGTTCTTCTCGCTCGACTGCCGCGGGCAGGGCGGACGATCGGAGGACACGGGCGGAGTCAAAGGAAATACGCATAACGGGCATATTATCCGGGGGCTGGACGATGAGCCGGATCAGCTGCTGTTCCGCCATATTTTCCTTGATACCGCGCAGCTGGCGGGGATTGCCATGCAAATGCCGGAAGTCGATCCGGACAAGGTGATGGCGATCGGCGGCTCGCAGGGCGGAGCGCTGACGATAGCCTGCGCGGCGCTTGAACCGAGAATTTGCAAGCTGGCGCCTGTTTTCCCGTTTTTGGCCGATTACAAGCGGGTGTGGCAGATGGATCTGGCCAAAGACGCCTATGCCGAGCTGCGCACGTTTTTCCGCCACTTCGATCCGCAGCATAAGCGGGAAGAGGAAATTTTTACGAAGCTGGGCTATATTGATATCCAGTATTTGGCTCCGCGCATCCGGGGAGAGGTGCTGTTCGGCATCGGCTTGATGGATACGATTTGCCCGCCGTCGACGCAGTTCGCGGTTTATAATAAAATCACGGCAGCCAAGCGTATGGAAATCTACCCGGATTTCGGGCACGAGGATTTGCCGGGCTTCTCCGATAAGACGATGCAGTTTCTATTGCAGTCTTAATGTGGAGCTGTCTCAAAAGTCGTAGAACGACCGGCGAGACAGCTCTGTTTTTTTCAGCGCCTTTGGCACCTCTTGACATTTGGATGGAAGTGTTAAATAATTTATTTATCAATCAATAAATTGAAAGGAGTATGGATATGGTTGTCCGCGAAGATCGGAAAGAGCAGATTTTAGAACAAGCAGTGGGGGTATTCGCGGAGTTGGGATACTATAAAGCGACGACGGCTATGATCGCTAAGGCGGCCGGTGTGACGCAGCCTTATGTGTTTCATTTTTTCGCAAATAAGGAAGAGCTATTCAAGGCGGTCGTAGACCGGGCGGTTAGGCGGATTTACGAGACGTTCATCGGGGTGGAAGCGCCTGCCGACCAGCTGGAAGAAACGATGGGCATGGCGTTCATCGGGATTATGAATGCGCATAAGGGCGAGATTTTGCTGGTGATGCAGGCCCATTCGATCTCCGAGCCTGCCATTCGGGAGCATGTGCGGGATAAATACCGGCTCATTTACGAAGCGGTCATCGCCAAGTTCAAGCAGGCCGCCCTCAATAATCCGGAAGCGGCGGCGAGCCAATTTATGGCAACCGGACTGCTTATTACTTTGTCGGAAGTGCTGGGGCTTCCTGAGCTTTTGCATTTCAAGTAAGAAAGCTGAACCGGTCGATAGGAGCGGTACAGAAGTAAGCGGCAGCATGAGGCTGCCTTTCATTTTGGAGTTTTATTTATTGACTGATAAATAAATGTTATTCGAAAGAGGTGCGTATCAAAATGAAAGAAAAGGCAAAGGATTTGGATGGAAGGCTGTTTGCCGGCGAGCGCTCGCTCGTCATTGTCGGCTTGCTCGGACTTGCGCTTGCCGGGATGATTGCCGTCTATACCGGATTTAACGGAGCGGCCGTCGGTCCGGAAGGGAATTTGCACAAAGCGTTTTCGTTCGATGCCGCGATCGGGCTGTTCATTTTGTCTATAGCTGCGATCATGCCGCTAGCAGGGCTGAGCCCGCGGAAGCGGAAGGTTATCCGTGTGAGTTTCATCCAAGCAACGTTATACTCCTATGCGGTGGAAACGATCCAGCACTTCCGCGGAATCAATCCCAGGTTCACTCGGGAAGGGACGCTCGCGGACACGATTTTCGGCGGTTTATTCGGACTGGAATCGCTGATCATTATTATCGTTACCGTGCTGGTTGCGATTTCTTTTTTCCGTAAACGCCGGACCGATGATCGGGTGCTGACGGTGCTCGGCATCCGTTATGCGTTTCTTTCCACGATGCTTGCCTTTGCCGGAGGCATCTGGATGATCGCGCTGCAGGGACGTTATACCGGGGATCAAGGCAACCTTATCGTTTCTCACGGCTTAGGCTTCCATGCTCTGCAGGCTCTTCCGCTGCTCGGTCTGCTGCTGGAGCATGCACAGGTCGACGGTAAACGCGCGCGAACGATCGTTCACGCAGGCAGCATCGCCTGGACTTCCGCGCTGGTGCTCATCATGCTTCAAACCGCGCTTGGCCGGACCGTGTTCGAGCTTGGTCCGCTGCCGATTCTGGCATGCATCCTGCTGCTGCTTTGGCTCGCCGCCGCCGCCGTCGCGGTACGGGAGCTTCTGCTCAGACCGGCGGGCGGCATGTCGTCGCTTCTCCGGACTTTGACAGGCCGGATAATGGACCGTTGACCTCAGGGTATGGATCGGTGACGGTATTTGTTTAGGTCAATCGCCCTCCGTCTACACTAATAGAGGAGGTGAGGGGATATGAACCTTGACGGCCATGAATCGCCGTATGGAATCGATCGCGACAAGCTGAAGAGTATTCTGCAGCAGTCGCTGGACCAAGAGACGGAGCTGCTTCGCACGTATACGATAACTTCGGAACGTATTCACGATAACGAGGAGCTGAAGACGCGTCTTCAAAATTTCGCGGAAGGAAACGCGAAGCGCACACGCCAGCTTATGGACGAGATCGGGAGGCTTTAGCTGGACGTTTCGGCTCGGAGCCGGCTGGTAATGAAGGTCAGACAGTACGGTCGGACCGGCATGAAAAAATGTGGGGCTGTCTCAAAGGTCATGCAGATGATGCAGTGACTGGGGAGACAGCCCTGTTTTTATGGTTTGGCGGAAACCGCACCTACTTCATCAGCTCGATAAACTTGGTAGCGCTGCTGGAGAGCGGGACGCTGCGCATAGTCATAATTCCTACGTGGGTAGGGGGCAGCTGCACGTCCAATTGAATTTCGAACAGCGAGCCCTCCTCGAGCTCCTTCGTCACGAATTCCCGCGTCACATAAGAGATACCGAGTCCCTTCCGCGCCAGCTCAATAAGCAGATCTACGCTTCCGACTTCGATTTCCGGCTTAATCGTTAAGCCGTAATTATGGAACAGCTCCGTGATGGCCATTCTGGCCCGGCTGTTGCGCGAGAACAGGATGACGGGGTACTTCAGCAGCATGTCCAGCGACAGCACCGCGCCCTTAAGCTCGGCGTAACGGGCTCCGGCGACAAAACAATCCTTCAGCTGGATACTTTCCCTCACTTCGAGCTGGGGATCGACGATCGGCATGCGGACGACGCCCATATCGATTCTTCCTTCCTTCAGAAAAGAGATGACTTCCGGCGTCGTTCCATGGTTGAGATGGAGCCTGATGCCGGGATGCTGACGGTGATACTCCTCCAGATACGGCAGCAAATAATGCTTGAACAACGAATCGCTGCCGCCGATCCTCAGCTCGCCGCTGTCCAGATTTTTCAAAGAGGTCATTTTTTCCTCGGCTAGCGAGATCAGATTTTGGGACTGCTCGATGTAGGAATACAGCACGGTGCCCTCGTGAGTCAGCGTTACGCCTTTGGAATTCCTGTAAAACAATTGGATGCCAAAACTCTCCTCCAGCTGCTTGATGGAGTGGCTGACGCTTGGCTGCGTCAGGTACAAAGCTTTGGCGGCTTGCGTCAAACTTCCCGTCTTGGCGGCCCAATAAAAAACCTTATATAACTCGTAATTGTTGTTCATAGATGCGGTCTATAGCTCCTGTAAAATATATTAATTACTTGTATGGCTCATAATCGTATTATAGTGGAACTAAGAGAGAGAAACCATAGCTAGCGGCTGGGAATTGCGGTCACGCTGCTCGGCAGCGGCCGCCGCCCACGCCGGAACGTCTAACCGCATTGCGGAAGGATTCGCCAAACTTCTATAGAGCGCAGCTGGAAGGAGTCAGACAGATGGAGCCAACCACGTTTGTCCTGTTTGGAGCAACAGGGGATTTAGCGAAAAGAAAAATTTTTCCCGCCCTGTTCAATTTGTTTATCGATAAGAAGCTTCCGCCATACTTTTCCCTGATCGGACTTGGAAGAAGAGAGCTGACCGATGCGGCATTTCAAGCGAATGTCGAGCAATCGATCCGCAGCTTCTCCAGACGCCAGGCGGAAGATCCGTCTATATTGCAAGAATTTCTGCGGGCATTCCGCTACAGCGTCCTTGATATCGGACGCAAGGAAGATTATCAGAAGCTGCTGCGGATGATCGAGCAGCGGGAAGAGGAGCTTAGCATTCCGCCGAACCGCATGTTCTATTTATCTGTCGGACCCGAATTTTTCGAGACGATCGCAGCGAACATTCAAGAGAGCGGGCTTGGTTCCGCGAAAGGGTGGAAGCGTCTCGTGATCGAAAAGCCTTTCGGCCACGATCTTCAATCCGCACGGGATCTTAACGAGAAGCTTAGCAAAGCTTTTGCCGAAGACGAAGTGTTCCGGATTGACCATTACTTAGGCAAGCCGATGGTTCAAAGGCTCGAAGCTTTGCAGCAGACGAACCCGGTCATCCAGGCGTTATGGAACAACCGTTACATCGCCAACGTTCAGATTACGGCGAACGAAACGGTCGGCGTGGAAGAAAGAGCGGGCTATTACGATCACGTCGGCGCCGTAAGAGACATGTTCCAGAACCATTTGCTGCAATTGCTGATGATGACGGCCATCCGTCTTCCGCAAAAAAGCGATTCCGATAAGGTGCGCTTCAAGAAGAAGCAGCTGATCGAGGCGCTTGAGCCGCTGCAGAAGCAGGATGTCCACGCAAGCGTCATCCGCGGGCAGTACGCGGCCGGAAGCATTCAAGGCAAGCCGGTAGCCGGTTATCAGTCCGAGCCGGGCATTGCGCCTGGATCCATGAACGATACGTTTATCGCCGCCAAATTGCAAATCGACGATTATTTCTGGCGGGGAGTTCCTTTCTATATCCGGACGGGCAAAAGAATGCAGGAGAAATCGACGCGGATCGTCATTGAGTTCAAAGAGCCGCTGAAGCAGGCTTCTGCGGCGAACGACGATCAAATTGCGCCGAACCTTCTCATCATCGAGATGAGCCCGAAGGAAAGCATTACTCTGCAGCTGAACACCAAAGATCCTCAGAATAAAGGGGAGTTCAAGCCGATCCATATCGACCTTAATCCGGGTCAGCAAGAGCTTAACGAAGCTTACGAGAATTTGATTCGCGACGCGCTGCACGGCGACCCTACGTTCTTTGCGCATTGGGACGAGGTTGAGCTGTCGTGGGCCTGGGTTCAGCCGATTCTGGAAGCCTTCGAAGAGAATCTGATTCCGCTTCATCCGTATGCGGCGGGCTCTTACGGTCCGGCCGAGTCCGACGCCCTGCTTGCGAAGGACGGCTTCCACTGGTGGTTCGACTACAAGATTGAAGAAGAAATTGAAGTAAAGGAAGGAAAAGAATATGCTTACAACACAAACCATTGATCAACTGGCGATCGACACGATCCGTACGCTGTCCATCGACGCGATTAACAGCGCCAATTCGGGTCATCCGGGGCTTCCGATGGGAGCGGCGCCGATGGCGTACACTCTGTGGTCCCAATTTTTGAATCACAATCCCGGCCATTCCAAATGGTTCAACCGCGACCGCTTCGTGCTGTCCGCGGGCCACGGCTCGGCTTTGCTGTACAGCCTTCTGCATGTGTTCGGCTATCAGGTGTCGATTGACGATCTGAAGCAATTCCGCAAGCTGAACAGCAAGACGCCGGGACATCCGGAGTTTGGCCACACGGACGGCGTTGACGCAACGACCGGTCCTCTCGGTCAAGGTATTGCCAATGCGGTCGGCATGGCGATGGCCGAAGCCCATCTGGCGGCCAGATTCAACCAAGACGGCTTCCCGGTTGTCGACCATTACACGTATGCGCTTGTCGGAGACGGCTGCTTGATGGAGGGTATTTCCTACGAGGCTATGTCCATGGCCGGCCATATGAAGCTCGGCAAGCTGATCGTGCTGTACGATTCGAACGACATTTCCCTGGACGGAGATCTGAACCTTTCGTTCGGAGAGCATATCCAGAAAAGAGCGGAATCGGCGAACTGGCAATATTTGCGCGTAGAAGACGGCAATGACATTGCCGGCATCGGTGAGGCTATCGCGGCTGCCAAGCAAAACGATTCGCAGCCGACGCTCATCGAGATCCGCACGATCATCGGCTACGGCAGCAAAGCGGCCGGCACGAACAAAGTGCACGGCAATCCGCTGGGCAAAGAAGAAGCTAAGGCAACAAAAGAAGTATACGGCTGGCATTACGAGGAAGAATTCACGGTTCCGGAAGAAGTGAAAGCTCATTTCGAGCAGCTGAAGCAGGACGGCGCGGCCAAAGAAGAACAATGGAACAGTCTGGTCGCTTCCTATACGGCGCAATATCCGGAGCAAGGCAAGGAGCTGTCGCAAGTTATCGACGGAAAAGTGTCGATCGACGCTGCAGACGTCCTGACATTCGATACTTCCAAATCGATTTCGACCCGCGTTGCGAGCGGTGAAGCGATCAATTATTTTGTGAAAACCGTTCCTGCGATTTTCGGCGGCAGCGCCGACCTGTCGCATTCGACGATGACGGACATCAAGGGCGAGCAGAAGTTTGCGGTGGATTCCTACGCGGCCCGCAACGTTTACTTCGGCGTGCGCGAGCATGCGATGGGCGCAGCCGGCAACGGCATGGCGCTGCATGGCGGCGTGAAGCCTTTCGTCAGCACCTTCTTCGTATTCAGCGATTACCTGCGCCCGTCCATTCGTCTGGCTGCGCTGCAAAAGCTGCCTGTCGTTTATGTGTTTACGCATGATTCCATCGCTGTCGGAGAAGACGGGCCTACGCACGAGCCTGTCGAGCATTTGGCTGCGCTGCGCACGATTCCGGGCCTTACGGTCATCCGGCCGACCGACGCCAATGAAACGGCAAGCGCATGGGCCTATGCTTTGCAGCAGAACGAAGGACCGGTCGCTCTCATCCTGAGCAGACAGAACCTGCCTATTTATGAAGCGACAAAAGGCAACGTCAATGCGGTTAGCAAAGGTGCATACGTTCTGGAGGAAACGAACGGCCAGCCGGATGTGATCCTGATCGCCACCGGTTCCGAGGTGTCTCTAGCCGTGAACGCCAAAGCGGAGCTCGAGAAGGACAACGTATCCGTACGCGTCGTTGCTATGCCGAGCAGAGAGCTGTTCGACCGTCAATCCGAGGAATACAAGCAAAGCGTTCTCCCTGCTTCCGTAACGAAGCGTGTGGCGATCGAGGCCGGTATTTCGCTCGGCTGGGACCGTTACGCGGGACCAAGCGGAAAAGTATTGTCGATCGATACGTTCGGCGCTTCGGGCCCTGGCAACCAGGTTCTGGAATACTTCGGCTTCTCGACGGACAATGTCGTTCGCTTGACGAAGGAATTACTGGTATAATAATCATTAGTCCAATCCTTTAAATAAATGGAGGTTAATTCCCATGAAATTTTTTATCGATACGGCAAATCTGGAAGACATCAAGAAAGCTTATAAAATCGGAGTATTGTCCGGCGTAACGACAAACCCTTCTTTGGTTGCCAAAGAAGGCGTGAAATTCGAAGACCGCATTGAAGAAATTTTGAAAGCCGTACCTGAAGTGGAATCCGTATCCGCTGAAGTTACTCCTGACGCGCTGACAGCTGAAGAAATGATCGCACAAGCAAACGAGCTGATCAAGATCAACAACAACGACAAAAACATCACGATCAAGCTTCCAATGACGCTGGCCGGTCTTGAGGCTTGCCGTTACCTGACGAAAAAAGGCGTAAAAACAAACGTAACGCTTATCTTCACAGTGAACCAAGCGCTTCTTGCCGCTCGTGCAGGCGCAACTTATGTATCTCCGTTCCTTGGCCGTTTGGACGACATCTCCGAAGACGGCGTTCTGCTGGTATCGAAAGTAGCTGAATTGTTCCGAGTGCACAATCTGGACTCGCAAATTATCGCAGCATCCGTTCGCCATCCGGACCACGTAACTCGCGTAGCAATGGCAGGCGCTCATATCGCAACGGTTCCATTCTCGGTAATCGAGCAAATTTCCAAGCACCCGCTGACAGATCAAGGTATGGAGAAATTCGCTGCCGACTGGAAAAAAACGACTCAATTGGTGTAACATCAATTCTTACCTAATATCAAGCACTCCTGAGTGCGCTCGTGAAAGCTTAGGTCCTTTCATGCAGCCGCGCCAGGGGTGCTTTTCATTGCGTTCAGGGGTGACACAGATGGAACCAAAATTTTGCATGACATGCGGGCAGGGGCTGGAAATCCGGGATATAGACGGAACGATGAGGGCGGCTTGCCCGAGCTGCAGCTTCGTGCATTGGGGCAGCTACAGTGTAGGTGTCGGGGCACTTGTTGTGAGGGACGAACGTATTCTGCTTGTGCGCAGAGCCCAGGAGCCGGGTAAAGGTTATTGGACGAATCCGGGCGGTTATATCGAGCAGCTCGAGCCGATCGAGAGGACGGTCGAGCGGGAGGTGCTGGAGGAATGCGGAGTGGCGGCGTCGGTGAAAAGCGTCGTCGCACTTCGCGACCAGCCTAGAAGCATACATAATATTTACATTGCTTTCGAAATGGAGTATGTAAGCGGAGAGCCGGCACCCGATAACGTAGAGGTGGATGCGGCCGGCTTCTTCACTCAGCAGGAGCTGGAAACGATGAATGTGGCGCCGTTTACGCGCTGGCTCATTGACGTTGCGTTCCATCGCCGCTCGCAAGGCCTGCTGACCGACCTTGCTCCGGTCGTTCCGCTGAATGGCTACGGCTTATTCCGTGTTTGAAGAAGTACGTTTTAAGAACTGTTCACATAAGATAGAGGGTGCATAGCTCTCTTCTTGAAGACCTTCTTTTGAAGGTCTTTTTTTATATTCAAAAAACCCAATATACCCATACTGACAACAGGGCCAGCGTGAAAATAACGGTGACCGGGATGACAAGCGCCGTTACCTTCAAGTAATCTCCCCAGGTCATGTAGACTCCGCCTTTACGGATCATGTGCATCCACATCAGGGTGGCGAGCGTTCCGATCGGAAGCAGCAGGGAGCCGATATCGCTGCCGATGACGCTGGCGAGGTACGCGATTTTTAACGTTAACGGATCCAGCTCCATGCCGGTTAACGTAAGGGTGCCGATCATCAGCGCGGGGTGATTGTTGAACAGATTGGAAAGGACGCTTACCAGTATTCCCATACCTACGCTTGCGTTCAGCAGATTGCCGGAAACAATCGGCTGGAACATCTGGATCAGCCATTCCGTTAATCCGATATTGTTCAAGCCGTAGATGATGACGTACATGCTGAAGGCGAACAGTAAAATATACCAGGGCGTTTTCTTCAGCATGTCGGCAGGGGATATTTTCAAATAAATCCATCGCCATGCGAGCAAGGCGGCCGAGCCGATGACAGCCATCAAGGGAACCGGGAAATGAATGTAGGAGGCGATGAATAAGCTGATCCTGACGGCAAAGACGAACAACAGAATGTTGCGCATGAATTTGGCGCGGTTAGGGCCATGGGCGTGATCTTTGAGCGGATGGCTGCCCGGCATAAGCTTCCAGCCGGCGATCGGCGGCAGCTTCCGCGGAAGCGTGCGGTAGAAGGTTGCGAACAGTAGAAGCGCCAGCAGGACAAGCCCGAGCATGGCCGGGACGAACATCATGGCGGTATGCAGGTAGAGGTCCATATGGACAATTTTGAGTGCGATCAAATTGACGATGTTGCTGACTCCGATCGGGGCGCTGGATGCCGTTGCGATGAGCGCGCCGGAGAGGAGGTACGGGATTTTTTGAGCGGTTTTGAGCCCCATATGCCGCAGCAGAAGCAGCAGAATCGGTGTTGTAATCAGGATGCTGCCATCGTTATTGACGAACAGCGTCATGAGGAAGCAGAATAAATTCGTCAGCCAAAAGAGGCGGATACCCGAGCCCTTCGCCTTTGCAAGAAGCAGCTCCGCGGCCCAGTAGAAGAAGCCGAAGCTTTCCAGCACGATCGCCATGACGATCGTGGCGATAATCGTAATTGCGGCGCCGCTTACCGTTTCGGTAATTTGGCCCAAATCCGCAAGGGTTACGCTGCCGCTCAGCAATACGAATGCCGCGCCGACCGTGGCCGGTATCGCTTCATTGATGTGCGGCCTCCAATAAATAAAACCAAGGGTGAACAGAAATGAACAGACGGTGATCAAAACCATGAAATCGTGCATGCCGAATACCTCTCTTCTTGGTTAAAGCTCTTTCTCTCCTTTGTCGTAAAATCATGTCTGGCGGACTGCGGCATCTCCCCCTTCTAGCAATCTATCATTCAGCTTTTTTATATAATGTATGTATACGTGCAAGACATATCCTTCGTACTGGTCAATATCCCTATCTCTATTAAAATCTGCTAGTGTCAGTTCGGGACGGATGTCCGGCAATGATAGTTAGGAGGAAAGGGGATCAGCCTATGTACACGCCTAAAAAAAGACGCCGGAATGGCGCCTTTTCGATGGTAGGGGCGGATGATTTTCCTGCCGTTGGAAACCCTACAGGTGGAAGACAAAATACGGAAGCTGGAGCTGAATCCGATGAAATTACCTTTCGTTTTTTTGATAATTCTCGTGAGCTGCCTTGCCTTTCTGGTTACGGTAGACATGCTTTCCGGGATGTCGTTTCGCGAGGCCGTCAACATACTGGCACAGTCGTTTACCGTCGTAACGGTCGAGGAGAAGATTATCGTCGCCGTTGCGGTCATCATTCCCTTCTACCTGCCGCTTATCGGCTATTTCAAGAAAAAAAGAAAGCAAAAGCAAATCGAGGCCGGAAAAAAATGAGCGGCTCAGCGCTCACTCTTTTTCCGGCTTTATATACGATTTGATCCGGAGGCCTGTCCGCCTGATGTAAGCTTCCACGTTAATCTCTACTTCGGTTTCCGCGAAAACGTCAGGCCAGCTCTTCTCAAGCTGCTTCCATGCTTTCGGCTGGGTACGCTCCATCTCGGTCGAGAAGCCGAATATATCGCTTTTCTTCGATTGTGCGGCCTTGATGGCCGTCTCCACTTCCTTCTTCGTTGCTTCCGCCAGCTGATTCTGGAGCTTAACGATCAACTCGCGGTTGCTCGGATCCAGAGGACAATTCGTCTCGGTTAAGTTTCCTTCTTCCTTAATATGCATGGTTAAGACCGGCTTGCCATTTCGCATATGCACCCTCGTTCTGGTCGAAGAACGGATGACTTCAATCGCAATCGCCTGTTTCTCGTTTCCGCAATCCAGATTTACGGTCGTGCTTTTCATTTTGTTCATCGCCCAGACGGCGCCCCGGGCGGCTTTGCCGTCGAGCCAAGCCGCAAGCTTGCCTTGCGCGAAGATGGCAATGCCCTTCGTCTCGATGTTCGTTTGCGGCGGAGTTTCTTCCAGATTCGCTTTCTTTCTTCCGGCGATCGGATTTCCGACTGCTTTTGCGCCGCTGATCGCCGGTTCGCCCGAACCGCTCACTTTCTTGATGATGTCGGTCACGTCTGTATCCACGTTTTGGGCCCAAACCTCGGACGTCACCTCAAGCTTGTCTTTGATCGACGTCGCCGTCGTTGTCTGCATAGGAGTCAAGATGTTCAGCAGGTCCTCCGCTTTCATTCCTCTCGCGATGACGACCGAAGAGGTGAGACGAAGCTCGCGGGATCTTTCGAACAGATCGAACAGCCCGTTGATTCCTTCTCTTGCGAGCGGTTCACCAATGACGAACATCTGGGAATGGGCAAAGAAAAGCCTCCGCGGCGCTTTCTGCGATGTTTTTCGAAACGCGCTGAACAGCGTATGGTCAACGGAAGAGTAGACGATGTTTGGGATCGCGTTTTGTCCCCCGCCGCTCGATTTGTTTGCCGCAACCGTGCTGGGATTGACGATTTGCATGGATACCCGGTATTTGCCGGAATCTCCATCCTTGTCGACGCCTATTCCGACGACGATGGCCATATCGCTAAGCTCGTTGCTGTTCCAGCAGCCGGTTAGAACAACAATGCTCAATAGCAGCAGCATTGCAGCCGCGATGGGCTTACGGCAGGCGTTCATGAGGAACCACTTTCATTCAAAAGATTAGAAGGCGCTGATGCGGGTTGGGCCTGGTCATTTCCGCCTGCCCCGCTGCCGCCGCTATCCGGAGCCGGCTGCGGCTTTGTCTTCTCTTTTGTTAATGGAATCCCAAACAAGGTTTTTCTCTCGGCCTCCGGCACGCTCGGCGTCTTGATGGTCATGTATGGAACGCCGAATGAGGAGAGGCTGCACATGTGGCTGATCAGGATGATAC
Organism: Paenibacillus vietnamensis; assembly: GCF_020169515.1. Lineage (GTDB taxonomy): Bacteria > Bacillota > Bacilli > Paenibacillales > Paenibacillaceae > Pristimantibacillus > Pristimantibacillus vietnamensis. The sequence continues at coordinate 44,649 of NZ_JAHMHW010000026.1, forward strand.
TGAAGATAGCAATCCCGTAAAAGCCGAACAGCGCGGCGGCAACCATCAGGAAAAACCGGATGAGACGAATCGAAAGCGCCATATTGTATGACGGGTTCGCGAAGCTGGAAATTCCTGTGATCGCCACGACAATGACCATGGCGGACGAGATAATGCCGGCTTCAACCGCAGCCTGCCCGAGCACGAGCGCTCCGACGATGGAAACGGCTTGCCCGATGGCACGCGGCATCCGGATACCGGCTTCGCGCAGAATTTCGAAAGTGAACTCCATAATTAACGCCTCGATAAATGCCGGAAAAGGAACGCTTTCCCGCTGTGAGGCCAAGCTAAGCAGAAGCGGCGTCGGGATCATCTCCTGGTGAAACGTAATGGCGGCAATGTAGATGGAAGGTGCAAACAGCGAGATGATCAGGGCGGCGTAACGCACGATGATGATTGCCGCCACCGCCTCGGGACGCGTGTAATAATCCTCTGTCGATAGGAAATTCATAAGAAACGTAGTAGGCGCAATTAAATTAAAGGGCGTTCCGTCAACGAAAATAGCGATGCGTCCATCCAAAAGATGATTGGCAACCGTGTCCGGGCGCTCCGTATTGATCAGCGTGGAGAAAGGGCTTTTCTTCTGATCCTGGATGAGCTCCTCAAGAAGCTCGGAGCCCGTCAGCGCCTCGATCTGAATACCGGACAGCCGTTCCCGGAGCAGCTGAACGACGTGATCCTCCGCTTTGCCCTGGATGTACATGACGGCTACATTCGTTTTTGTCGTTTGACCGATTTTGAACGGCTCCAGCCTTACGCTGGAACTTTTAATTCTGCGCCGCACAAGCGATACGTTTGTTCCGATCGATTCCGTAAAGCCGTCCTTCGGACCGCGAATGACGACTTGTGTAGACGGCTCCGTAATCGTCCGCTGCTCACCGCCTTTCGTATTGCCGCTTATTGCTTCCGGCGAGCCGTCGAGGAAGATGACCGTATCGCCGGACAGCACGGACAATATGATGCAGTCCCAGTCCTTTAGCAAATGGACTTCGCCGATGGTGAGGGCGTTGGCTTTCAGGTAAGCCAGGATGTCAGGCTTTTCATCGGGATTCATGGCTTCGCCGGCTTCAATCATAAGCGATTTCAGAATATACTCGTTGACCATATCTTTATCGGTTATTCCGTCCATGTAGACGGCTCCCGCCGGGATACGGTTCCCGCCGATTTCGAACGTTCTCACGATCATGTCGGGACTGTCCCCGAGCTCTTGCCGGAGGTACGCGAGATTATCGGCTAGACCGGCGGATATCGGAGGTTTGCCGCCGTTATCCGAAGCCGCATTTGCCGCGTCTGTATGAGACTGGTAAGAAGGTTTTCGATTTCGCTGTGCTTTACGGTAAAACATCATTTTCACCTCGCGACGATGTAATGGCGGCAGGCTCAGGTTGAGTGGCCGAAACGTTTTCTGAACAGGTGAACGATAAAGAGCAGTACCGGTATGATCAAGCAAAAGACGGGAAGTACGACGTAAAGCACCGTGAACCCCTCGGCGTTGTGCTCGGGGACGCTCCAGGCAAGTATGATGGAAACCAGGAAAATAATGATTCCGACCGGATAAGCGATCAAGCTATGCTCCTTAAAGCGAAACAAGTCATTGGCGACCGAAGCGGCGGCAAAGGCGTAGACCGTCATTTTGAAAAAAACGCCGATAATGAGTGCGAGGATAACAAACGAATCCAGACGCTGCATAAATTCGGCGACATCCACGATGGTGATAACCGTAAACAGCGGAAAGGTTGCCCGGGAATAGACATCGCCTCCGACGACTGCAACCTCCATCGCATGCGTGAGGCTGAGCATGAGGGAGCTCGCCAAAATAGCCAAAAGACCGGTTTTTTTCGAAAGCTGCTTTTGCTTCAAGTAAGGCAGCACGGTCGTAAAGCAGACCAGTTCGCCGAAAGGGAACATAAAAATGTTCGGATAAGCGTTTTTTAAAGTCGTCATCCATCCCTTGCCCATGACCGGCAGCAAATTTCTTAAATCGAGTGTTCCGGAAGCCAGAATAGCTGCGTGACTGAGGATTCCTATCGAAACGATGATCAGGAAATAAATTTCGCCTAAACGGAAAAACGCGTTTATTCCTTTGCAGAGAACGTATATGACTGCGGTGATCATGATTGCCTGGACGACCGCAATAGGGGTCTGATCATAGGAGGCTGAGATGAGAAGATCCCCTGCTTCCCGTAAATTGCGCGCCGATATGTAAATGAAAAACAGAATATAAAGAAAGCTGACCGGCCAGCCCAAGTATACGCCTATAATTTTTTGCGTATATCCGCTCAGAATCATGGAAGGAAACTGTTTCTCGAAATAGGTGAACAGAACGTACAGGATCATGGCTCCCGGCATCGCCAGCAGTATGGACAGCCACGCGTTCGCACCTGAACCCAGGCCGATCGGAAGCACAAGGGCGGTGCCGAACTCGAACAAAATCATCATCGAGAACAGCTGAGTCGGACTGATCGCCTGCTTTTTGGTCATTTGGCCATATCCGCCTTTCTCTGCTGCAGGGAGCAGGGGATTCAAGACACGTCGTTATTTGTTTCCAGAAAGGGGCGTTTTTATGAATGAGTGGAACGTTTCTTGAGCAGGTGTACGAGGAGCAGCAGGATCGGGACCGCAACAGTAAAAAACGGACTGCCGGTAATCAGATGTACTCTTCCTTCGCTGTTATGCTCGGGGAAGCTCCACGCGGAAAGCACCGATATCAAAAAAATAACGATGCCGATAGGAAAGGCCAGTTGGCGGCGATCTTCAATGCGGAATAAGTCCGCGGCCATCGCGGTAACGGCATAGGCGTAAACCGTCATTTTAAAAAAGACGCCGATGATGAGCGTAAGAATGACAAACGGATCGAGCCGCTGCATAAATTCCGCCACTTCCACGATCGTAATCGATGTAAATAGCGGAAAGGTCGCTCGGGAGTATATATCCTTGCCGATAATCGCAATTTCGATCGCATGAGACAGGCTGAGCATAAGAGAACTGGCCAAAATGGCGAGCAAACCTGTTTTTCTGATCAGCTTCTGCTGCTTCATGTGAGGAAATATCGTCGCAAAGCAGATCAGCTCGGAGAAGGGGAACATCAGGATGTTCGGATACGCATCTCTTAATGTTGGGATGAAGCCCTCACCCATCAAGGGGAGCAGGTTTCTAAGCTCGAGGGCACCGGAGAACAGAACGGCGGCCTGGCTTAGTATGCCTAACGAAATGATGATCAGGATATAGATTTCTCCGAGACGGAAGAGCACGTTAACCCCTTTGTAAATGACATAGATAACCGCTATTATCATGACCGCATGGACGGTCGCCAGGGGAGTCTCGTCATAGGAAGCCGATATGAGCAGATCCCCGGCCTCCCGCAAATTGCGCGACGAAATGTAGATGAAATAAACGATATAAAGGAAGCTGACGGGCCAGCCGAAATACGGACCTAAAATTTTCCGGATATACCCGCTGAGCGTGAGTGCCGGAAATTGCCGGTTAAAGTAAGTGTAGAGAACATACAAGATCATACCGCCGGGCATCGCCAGCAATATCGAGAGCCAGACGTTCGAGCCGGCGGCCTGGCCGATCGGAAGCACTAATGCCGTGCCGAATTCGAACAGGATGATCATCGCAAACAGCTGGGTCGGACTGACCGACGACGATTTGGACATCTGTTCCTAACCCCTTTCTCCGCCGCATGAACGCGGTGCGTTTGCCGCACGACGTTAATTGTTTCCAGATAGAGGGGATTTTATGAACGTAGTCGCAGATTGCCGTTTATCTGTCGTCCCGGGTCTGATTAAAGTACTCAGTCGGGGACATTCCCGTATGCTTTTTGAACAGCTTGCTGAAGTGGTACGGGTCGTTTAATCCCGTTAAATAACCGATTTCGCCCATGCCAAGCGAAGTCGTCCCGATCAGCTCCTTGGCCTGGCCGATGCGGACCGCGTTCATATACCGGCTGATCGGCTGTCCGGTTACCTTTTTGAATTCGCGGTTGAGATAGTCGTAGCTGCATTCGAATAGACGCTCGATGTCGGCGCCGGTTATTTTGTGCTGGTAGTTTTGGTGGATGTGGTCGAGGAGGGCGTTGACTTTGACGATCGCCTTAGAACGGAACCGTTCGCCGCGCTGCAGCTCATCCATAAAGGTGTCGCGCGACAGCCCGATGAGCACCTCCGTGAATTTTAACGCCGTTAAGCTTCGGTTGAAATGTCTGCGCTTGTACTGCTGGAGCATTTCGTTCATGTCGTGCAGCATTTTCCGGTATCGGCCTTGCTCGGTTACGGCGCATGCCTTGGGGATGCAGCAGCTGTACAGATGCAGACCTTCGTGCGGCGGGAGGGGTTTATTCTCGTGGTAGGGAGACTGGTCATGCACGGTCATGTAATACTGCGCGAGCGCCAGTGTGTCTTCTCCTTTCATCGAAACGACGTCCGGATGCTCAAAATGGATATAGTAGTAGTCGCAGGCGTGCTTTTCGGTGCCCTCGTGGGTCATGTTAGGCTCGAGGATCAGCCAGTCCCCTTTTTTCAGCACATAGCGGCGGTCCTCCTCCTTCAAATGCAGCTCTCCGCTGCGGACAAAATAAAGTACGTATTCATTCAGGTTGCGCTTAAAGTGGAGCCACGGATTTTTATAGGAAACGAATCCCATAAGCAGCATTCGCGGCATGGTTTCGATGTTAACGGCCAGCATAGGGCGCCTCCTTTTCTTTTTTGGCAGAAAAGTCGCTTTTGTACAAAAGTGGTCTTGTTCCGACATTTTCGTTCATTCTACCACAATCTATACTTGGTTTATACCAAATCCATCGTTAAAGGAAGGGATAAACCGATGAAAAAGCTGAAAATCGGCGTTATTGGCCTGGGCGGCATTGCGAATTTTCATATGAAGGGGATTCTTGACAGCGAAGACGCAGAGCTTTGGTCGATTTGCGATTGCAATGAGAAGGCGCTTTTGGACAAAGGGGAAGAGCTGAATATTCCGCCTTCCCGCCGTTACACGGACTATATGGACATGCTGAAAGATGAAAAGCTGGATGCCGTAACGATCGGAACGCCGAACATCAGCCATTTTACGGTGGCCTACGATGCCATTCAGCATCAAAAGCCGTTTGCGCTGGAGAAGCCGGTCGCGATGAGCGCAGGCGAGGCAGCCATTCTGAAGCAGGCTTTGGACGCTAAACCGCTGCCGCATATGGTGTGCTTCAGCTACCGGTACAAAGCGGCAGTCCGCTATGCCAAGCAGCTGATTGAAGAAGGCACGCTCGGCCAAATTCACCACGTGTACAGCCAATATTTGCAGAGCTGGGGCATCCGGGAGGATATCCCTTTAGTTTGGCGCTTCCGCAAGGAGCTGTCGGGCTCGGGCGCGCTCGGGGATTTGGGCTCGCATATTCTCGACTTGTATCGATTGCTGGTCGGAGAAACCTCGCGGGTACTGGCGGACGCGGGCACGATTGTGAAGGAGCGGGCGCTGCCGGGCGGCGAAGGCACGGGCGAGGTGGACGTGGACGATTTTTGCCATGTGCTCTCCCGGTTCGAAAGCGGCGCCTCCTCGTGTATGAGCATCTCCCGGTTCGCCTACGGGCGCGGCAATTACCAGCAGCTTGAAATTTACGGCACGAAAGGCGCGCTGATCTATAATCTGGAGGAAGAAGATACGCTGCAAATCAAGCTGGAGGGGGACAATGAATTCCGTAAGCTTGACATTCCCGCCACTTATTCAGCGGATCAAATGCAGTCGTTCTTTAATCTGCTGAACGGCATGGGCGACGGACTGGATGCGACAATGGAGGACGGCTATATCAATCAGCTGGCGCTGGATGGGATCGTCCGCTCGTTTACGGAAGAGAAATGGATCAAGCTTGAAGAGGGGGCGGCCGTGCATGGCTAAGAAGCTAAACGTAACGGTGTGGAACGAATACCGGCATGAGAGGCAAAACGAGCTTGTCGCCGGCATTTATCCGGAAGGCATTCACAACGCGATCGGGGATTATTTGAAGACGCTGGACGGCATGGAGGTCAGGACGGCGGTGCTGGATGAGCCGGAGCACGGCTTGACCGACGAGGTGCTGAACCGTACGGACGTGCTGATCTGGTGGGGGCATCTCGCCCATTCCGAAGTGCGGGACGACATTGTGGAGAAGGTCCGTTCGCGGGTGCTGGAGGGGATGGGGCTGATCGTGCTGCATTCCGGCCACGGATCCAAACTATTCGAGCGGCTGCTGGGCACGAAAACCGGCCATTTGCGATGGCGCGACGACGGCGAGAAGGAGCGCCTATGGGTCATCGAGCACGGGCATCCGATCGCGGAGGGGCTTGGCGATTATATCGAAATTCCGAAGGAGGAAATGTACGGGGAGCGCTTCGACATTCCCGCGCCGGATGAGCTTGTGTTCATCTCCTGGTTCGAGGGCGGCGAGGTGTTCCGCAGCGGCTGCTGCTACCGGAGAGGGAAAGGGAAGCTGTTCTACTTCCGTCCGGGTCATGAGACGTTCCCGATTTACCGCCATCCGGATGTGCTGAAGGTGATCGGCAACGGAGTCCGCTGGGCGGCTCCTGTCGCGGGCGCAGCCCTGACCTCGGGGAGGACGGCTCCATTGGAGCCGATTGGGCGGTAGGTAAGTAGGTAGGTAGGTAGGTAAGTAGGTAAGTAAGGCAGTTGAGTAATAAGGCGGTAGGGCGATAAGGCGATCAGGCGGTCGAGTAATAAGGCTGTAGGGGATAGGGCAATAAGGCGGACAATCGCAGCCGGTTAAATGCGCGACGGTGTGTTGGTTGGAGCGGAATGCCGAGATGCATTGCGTAACTGTATTTGGTGTATATATTTTTTGGGTTAAAGGTTTCTTATGTAAAATAACTGGATTTTTCGTATGTATTTCGGTCGAAATGCTCATTTACGATCAACCGTTATGATTTTGCTGTATGAAATCCAGTTATTTTTCTCCAATAGATCGATAAGCTAAAATTAGATGCCGGAAATCCAGTTATGCTGCTCAAAAGCAGGCGGACCCAACCGTGAGATGAGCCTATTTGGGCGCTTATAACAAACTGGGCTATGTAGGGAGAGGTTACTACCGGGCAGAACTTAGCAGAGAGGCGGGAGCTGCTGCCCGTGATACGGGTTAAGCGGGACGGTTGACGGGCCGTGCACACGTGACAATCGGATATCATGCATCGATAAAACTGCTATGGCTGCACAAAGGGGCGTTTCCGTCAACGCCCTTTTTTGCGTTTTTTTACGTAATAATAGCGGTTTCATGGCTGGCGGGGCTCTTTTATGATGATAGGACAGTAGAATTAGAGGAGGCAGAAGGATGACAGCAGGCGCATTTTGGCAGGAGGAAGTCGTGTATCAAATTTATCCGCGCAGCTTCATGGACAGCAACGGGGACGGGATCGGCGATTTGCGCGGTATAATCAGCAAGCTGGATTACTTGAAGGAGCTGGGGGTCGGCATCGTGTGGCTCAGCCCCGTCTACAAGTCGCCGAACGACGATAACGGCTACGATATCAGCGATTACCGGTCCATTATGGACGAGTTCGGAACGATGGAGGATTGGGAGGAGCTGCTGCACGGACTCCATGAACGCGGCATTAAGCTGATCATGGACCTTGTCGTGAACCATTCCTCCGACGAGCATGCGTGGTTCGAGGAATCGAGAAAGTCAAAGGATAATCCTTACCGCGATTATTATATTTGGAGACCGGCCGGGGAGAACGGGGGCGAGCCGAACAACTGGCTGTCCTTCTTCGGAGGCTCGGCATGGCAGTACGATGAAGCGACAAATGAATATTACCTGCATTTATTCACGAAGAAGCAGCCGGACCTTAACTGGGAAAATCCGAAGCTTCGGCGCGAAGTGTACGATATGATGAATTTTTGGCTGGATAAAGGCATCGACGGCTTCCGGATGGACGTCATCAACTGCATCTCCAAAGCGGATGGCCTGCCGAGCGCTCCCGGCGGGGAGCGGTATGCGTGGGGCGGCGACTTTTTCCTGTGCGGTCCGCGCCTGGAGGAGTATTTGAAGGAAATGAACGAGCAGACGCTGTCGCGGTATAACGCGATGTCGGTAGGCGAAATGCCTGGCGTTCCGACTGATCTGGCAGCCGTTTATACGGATCCCGCTAATCGGGCGGTAAATATGGTGTTCCATTTTGAGACGATGGATATCGATTCGGGCGAAGGCGGAAAGTGGAATTTGAAGCCTTGGAAGCTGGCCGATTTGAAGGCGGTCACGGGCAAATGGCAATACGCTTTGAACGGGAAGGGCTGGAACAGCCTTTATTTGAACAATCATGATCAGCCGCGCATGGTTTCACGGTTTGGCGACGATACCGTGTACCGCAAACAATCGGCAAAGCTGCTGGCTACTTTCCTGCATACGCTGCAGGGCACGCCTTACATTTATCAGGGCGAGGAGCTTGGCATGACAAATGTGCGGTTCGAGAGCATCGACGACTACCGGGACGTGGAGCTGCTGAACTTTTACCGCGAGGCTGTGGGAGAGAGGGGCGTGCCGCATGAGCAGGCGATGGCGTCCATCTATGCCAAAGGCAGGGACAACGCGCGGACTCCGATGCAGTGGAACGCCGGCCCGCAGGGCGGTTTTACGACGGGTGAGCCGTGGATCGGCGTGAATCCGAACTATACGGAGATCAATGCGCAGGAGGCGCTTGGCGATCCGGATTCGATCTTCCATTATTACAAGCGATTGATTGCGCTGCGGAAGAAACATCCGATTATGATCTACGGCGACTATACGCTGCTGGCGGAGGAGCATGAGCAGCTGTACGCTTATACGCGGCAGCTGGGAGAGGAGAAGTGGCTTGTCCTTCTTAACTTCTCCGGGCAGCAAATCGAAGCCGGAGCGGGACTGCCGTTTGAGGAAGGCGCGGAGCTGATTATCTCAAACTACGGAGATGCAGCCGCCCGCCTCGATGCGTCTGCGGAGCTCCTTGCGCTTCGTCCGTATGAGGCACTGGTGTATCGATTGGCGTGAAAGTAACGAAGCGGCGGCGGTTGACGGTTGTACAAGGCTAGAGCTAACGAACTCAGTCATCGCTAACTGCTCCCGGGAGCGCGAATTGGAATTCTAACGAACTCAGGACACGTTATTGCACTGCAGTGGAGGTTTTTCGGCAGCATTTTACCCGAATAACGAGCGTGGAGTTCGTTAAAAATGAAAAGTTGGTCAAATCGGGCCAATAGTTGCTGTGCAGTTCGTTAGGAGCTGAGGGGAGTCGCAGAGGCTGTGCAGTTCGTTAGCGCGGGACCGCCGCTGCTAAGTCTTGTTCGATTGCTGTCTGGCAAACTGCAGTCCCAAGCAGCCAAACAAAAGGTGTCTTATTATCTGCACGTGCAGAAAAATAAGACACCTTTTGTTATCCCCGCTGATGCTGAGGAGGCTGCAGGACAGTAATATGAGACACCAAAAGCGCAATGAAAACGGTTACCGCAAACGGCCGATCGTCGCATAATGAGAGAGCAGCAATCATTAAGAGGAGGGTCAAACGAGATGAAATGGTACAAATCGATTTCTTACGGAGTTCTGGCGGCGACGATGGCATTCACCGTAACGGCTTGCAGCGGCGGCAATAACGCACCGGCCGGTAACGGAGGCAATGCGCCGGCAAATGAAAGCGGTAACGCCCCTTCCGGCGAGAAAGTGACGATTGAATACTGGCATACTTACAGCGATCAGGAAGAGAAGGTTCTGACCGAAGAGATCAAGCCGCTGTTCGAGAAGGAAAATCCGGGCATCGAGCTTAAGCTCACGAGAATGCCGTACGAAGGGCTTAAGGAGCAGGTTGTCGCGGGCGTAGCTGGCGATGCGGCGCCGGACCTGATGCGGATGGACATTATTTGGGTGCCGGAATTTGCGAAAATGGGAGCGCTTCAGGATATCAGCCAGTTCGAAGGCTTCGACGAGGTGAAAGCCGGCGTATTCGAAGCGCCGATGGCAACGAACGCGTACAACGGCGGTTACTACGGCGTTCCGGTGAACACAAATACGAAAATCGCGATTTACAACAAAGCTGTGCTGGACGAAATCGGTATCACGAAAGCGCCGGAAACGATGGATGAGCTCGTCGAAGCGGCAAAGCTTGCGGTGGCGAAAGGCAAGCCGGGCGGCATCGGCATCGGCGGAGCGAACGTATGGGCGGCTTCTCCTTACTTCTGGAGTCTGGGCGGCTCATTGACGAACGAAGATTATACGAAAGCCGAAGGCTTCCTGAATAGCCCTGAGAGCGTGAAAGCGCTGGAGACCATCGTGCAGTGGCAAAAGGAAGGCTTGATTACGCCAACGATTCTTGGCGGCGAGCCGGGCGCTTGGGACGGCATGAAAAACAACGATTACATGATGATCGACGACGGCCCTTGGTTCTACAGCATTCTGATGAACGAGGCGGAGTCGAGCTTCAAACCGCTCGAGCAAACGGTCCGCGGCCCGATTCCTGCAGGCGCAGGCGGCAGCCGCTCCGTCGTAGGCGGCGAAGATCTGGTTGTGTTCACGAACTCGAAGCATCCGAAAGAAGCCTGGACATTCGCAAAGTGGATGCTCGGCGAAGAGCCGCAAAAAATCATGAGCAAGCTGGGCCTTATTCCTACCAACAAAACCGCGGCAAACGATCCGGCTTTCCTCGAGCAGCCGTTCGTTGCCGAATACGTGAAGCAGCTGGAAACGGCGCTGCCTCGTACGCCGATTCCGCAATATGGCGAGATGGAAGGCATCGTTAACCTTGCGTTCGAGAAAGCGATCCGCGGCGAGCTTGAGCCGAAGGCGGCGCTCGACGAAGCGGCGAAAAACATCGAAGCCATCTTGGCGAAATAAAAACCGTTCATAACATGCAACAGGCAGGGCCTTTTTCCGTCAGAACCGATCGGAGAGGGCCCTGCAAACAAGAAAGGAGCTTCAACATGTCTATACCAGTGGCGGGACAACCGGCACCCGGGCATCAGCCTCGGGCGGGCATGCAGATTAAGAAAGGCATACAGCAGTGGATAAAGGTGCTTCCTTTTATCTTCCTCGGTGTTGCGGGTACGGCTGTATTCGTCATCTACCCGATGATCCGAAACATTCTGATCAGCTTCCAGGAGTACAGCATTATGCCGAATGCGGAAAATCCGTATATCGGCTTCGAAAACTACGTGTCGGCGTTTACCGATCCGAACAACAAAGTGCTCATGGCGATCCGCAACACGTTCCTGAACGTGGCGGTCACGGTGCCGATCAACTGGTTCCTTGCGATCGTGTTTGCGGTGCTGATCAACTTGCATTTCGTCAAGCACAAAATCGTTTTCCGTACCGTGTATTATTTGCCGATTATCACCTCCTGGATCGTCGTTGCGTTTCTGTTCCGCTTCCTGTTCGCGGGCGGGGAGTACGGATTGATCAATTATATTTTCTACAAGCAGCTTGGTATCTTCGACGCTCCGGTCAACTTCCTGGCGAACTATTGGTCGGCGATGATCGTCATCTGGTTATTTCATATTTGGAAAACGGTCGGCTGGGGCGTAGTCATTTATTTGGCGGCGCTGCAGGGCATCTCGAAGGAATATTACGAGGCGGCCGCCATCGACGGGGCAAACGGCTCGAGACAGTTCTGGAGCATAACGGTTCCGATGCTTGGACCGGTCACCGCATTCGTCGTCATTAACCTGATTAACGGTGCCTTTAACTTTTTCCCGCAGGTCTACTTCATTACGCGCGGCGGCCCGATGGATCAGACCCAAACGCTGCCGAGTCTCATGTATCTGCAGGCTTTCAAGAACTTTAACTTCGGTTATGCATCCGCGGTAGCCGTCATGATGGGGATCGCCGTGTTCTTGCTGACGTATTCCCAGATGAAAAAATTCGGCAATCAGCGGTTTTTATAGGAGGGTAACGGATGAAAACAAAATGGCCTATTCAGCTCCTGGTATATGCGATCATCGTGCTCGGAGCCCTTTCGTTCCTGTTTCCTTTCGTATATATGATCATGACCAGCTTTATTAAAGGAGCATACTCGCTGCCGAGGCCGAAGGAAGTGTTCTCGGTCATTCCCAATCTGTACAATTACCAGCTCGTATGGGAGAAAAACAACTTCGCGAGGTACTTCCTGAACAGTACGCTCGTGACGCTCGTATCGATGATAGGAAGCCTGTTTCTCGGCTGTCTGACGGCGTACGGCTTCGCAAGATTTGCGTTTCCGGGCAAGGAGTTTTTGTTCCGGACGTTCCTGCTCACGATGATGATTCCCGGAGTGATTAACATCATTCCTCAGTTTCTTATTATTAAATCCTTTGGGCTAGTGAACACCTACTGGGGATTGTGGCTGATTTACATCGGCGGCGGCGTAGTCGGCAGTACGTTCTTCCTGAGGGGGTTCTTCCAAAGCATTCCGAAGGAATACGAAGAGTCGGTGCTGATCGACGGCGGCGGCAACTGGCGAATTTTCTGGAATATTTATTTGCCACAGTCGATGCCGGCTATCGCTACGCTTGCCGTTCTCTCGTTCCAAGGAACATGGGAGGAGTACTTCACGGCGCTTGTCATTATCAAGGACGAAGCGATGAGGACGCTGCCGATCGCCTTGCTTATGTTTAACGACAAGTACGCGACCAACTATTCATGGATATTCGCGGCATCGGTTATCGCGCTTATTCCAACCGTTCTGCTGTATATCGTATTCCAGAAAAAATTCGTGCAAGGCGGCTTCAACGAAGGCGGAGTGAAGGGCTAATCCTTTGGACAGGAAGGACAGATGCATGTGAATCGCAATAAAATGAAGTCCGCTGCAGTCATAGCGCTGAGCTGTATAGTGATGCTGGCCGCCGGCTGCAGCGGGCAAAAGGAGATTAAAGCCGAGACGGTGCAGAGCCAGGGGCTCATCGGCAGCCTCGAGACCGACAAAGCGGCCTACCGTCCCGGCGATCCCGTCGGCTTTAGCCTTCAGCTGGGCGAGGCCGGGCCGGACACGAAGGTGCTCGTCCAGTACCGGCAGCTCGGCGAGCTGATCGGCACGCAGGAAGTGAAGCCGGAGGACAGGCATGCAGCCTGGCAGTGGACGCCGCCGAAGGAGGACGGCCAAGGCTACATGGCTGAAGTGTTCGTAACGGTCGATGGCAAGGCGAAGGATCATCAGAACATCGCGGTTGACGTATCCTCGGATTGGAGCAAGTTTCCGCGGTACGGCTATTTGGCCGATTTCCACGCCATGACGCAGGAGGAAATGACGAAGGTCGTTAACAGGCTTAACCGTTTCCATATTAACGGCATTCAATTTTACGACTGGCAGTACAAGCATCATGAGCCGGTCAAGATGGACGGGAACAAGCCGGCTGCCGAATGGCCGGATATCGCGAACCGGCAGGTTGCCTACGACACTGTCAAGGGTTATATCGATTTGGCGCATGGCCGCAATATGAAGGCGATGAACTACAACCTGCTGTTCGGCGCGTACGAGGGAGCGGAGGCGGACGGCGTCAAGCCGGATTGGGCGCTGTACAAGGATCCGGCGCAGACGAATCAGGACAAGCACCCGCTGCCGGACAGCTGGGCGAGCGACATTATGCTGTACGATCCGAGCAACGCCGAATGGCAAACGTTCCTGATCGATAAGGAAATCGAAGTGTTCAAGCATTTGAAGTTCGACGGCTGGCATGTCGATCAGCTCGGGGACCGGGGCTCGTTGTGGAACGCCAAAGGCGAAAGCGCGAAGCTGCCGCAGGGCTATGTGTCCTTTCTGAAGGCGGCAAAGGAGAAGCTTGACGTCCATTATGTCATGAATGCGGTCGGCCAGTACGGTCAAGCGTTCTTGGCGCCGCAGGCTCCGCTGAACTTCCTGTACACGGAAGTATGGGACGGCCATCCGAAGTACGCCAATTTGAAGGACATCATCGACCAGAACAGTAAGTACAGCAAAAACAAGTTGAACACGGTGCTTGCGGCCTACATGAATTATGATTTGGCCGACGCAGCGGGACAATTCAATACGCCAGGCGTTCTGCTCACCGACGCGGTCATTTTCGCCTCCGGAGGTTCGCATCTCGAGCTGGGCGAGAACATGCTGGCGAAGGAATATTTTCCGAACCGCAATTTGAAGATTCCGGCCGAGCTGGAGCGGCAGCTGATCCGCTATTACGATTTTCTTGTCGCTTATCAGACGATTTTGCGTGACGGCCTGGAAGAGTCGGATACGGAGACGGCGGCGGCGGGCTCGGGCGAGCTTGAAATCGCTTCGGCTCCCGAACAAGGAAAGATCTGGTCCTTTGCCAAGCGGAAGAACGGAAGCGATATCGTTCACTTCATTAACTTCTCCGATGCAACGACGATGGAATGGACGGACAACAAGGGAGAGCAGGCGGAGCCGGAGGCCCGCAAGGAGGTCAAGGTCAGCATTCAAACGGCAGGTAAGGCGTCAAGCGTCACCTTCGCTTCTCCGGACTATTATAACGGCTCGGCCGTAAAGCTGGATTTCGAGCAGAAGGACGGTCAAATCGAGCTTGTGCTGCCCGGGTTGAAGTATTGGGATCTGCTCAAGATCGACTACGAATAACAGGCGGTACCGCAGCAGGAAGAACCTTGGCGATACGAAAGCATTCTTCGTTCGCTTTGGTTTTTACACACGAATGAAAGCGTTTTTATAATCACTTGATAAGGGGATTCGAAATGCTAACATCCAAACATTCGTTAACGCGAAAAGCAACCGTATTGTCTATGTCATGTTTATTAGTGCTGGGGCCTTCGTTCACGGCTATAGGCCAGCAGCATGCACAGGCGGCGAAAGCAAGCATGCAGCAGCCCGTGCCCGCAAAGCCGATCGAGAAGCTGACCATCGGCAAAGCGAGGTATGAGCCGGGGGAAACGGCGGAGCTTACGCTGTCCTTCAACGAGTCCGCGGATTGGAGCGGCAAGCTCGTCCTCGAGTTTTATCTTGTGAACCGGCTTGCCGGGAAGGTGACCCGCGACATTACGGTGCTGCAGGGCGCGGGCTCCGACCTGACGGTGTCGTGGCGGCCGCCGGAAGGCGATTTCCGCGGTTATCTCGTGAAGGCGTACATCGCAGGAAAGCCGGACGATTTCAAGACGGCCGCCGTCGACGTATCGAGCGATTGGACGCATTTTCCGCGCTACGGCTACACGTCGGACTTCCCGAGCGAAACCGCGGCCGAAAGCGACGCGAAGATGAAGCAGCTGTCACAGGATTATTATTTGAACGGATACCAGTTCTACGACTGGATGTGGCGCCACGATGTGTCCGTGTTCTCACAGACGGACGCTGAAGGAAAGCCGCTGAAGGACGCGAACGGCAATTTTATCGCGGCGCCTTACGATACGGATACCTCCTACGCCGACCTGCTCGGCAGGCATCTGTATCCGATTGCCGTCAAGCAGCAGGTGGAAGCGGCGCAAAAATACGGCTCGGCCGCAATGGCGTACCAGATGAATTACGCCGCCCGCGAAAATTACGAGGATTTCGGCGTGAAACGGGAGTGGGGGCTTTACAACAAAAACGCGCAGTTCCCGAATCCGGACCCGCTGAAGTACCAGAACGGCTTTTTCTTCGATTGGGTGCCGTCCGCTTTGTACCTGCAGGACCCGGGCAATCCGGAATGGCAGGCGTACATAACGGAGGAATACAACCGCTCGGTGAACGAGTTCGGTTTTGACGGTATCCATCTGGACCAGTGGGGCGCGTCGGACGGGGATTTTCTGTACGGCTATGACGGCACCGAGCGTTATTACTCCAGAAGCTACGACGAGCTGATCGGAGCGGTCAAGGACTCCCTGACCGAGAACAACGAGGCGAAAAACGACGTGACGTTTAATATGGTCGGCGGCAACGGAGGGTACTCCGAGGTGCCGGATCCGGAGACTAAAACGGATTTCGACTACAGCGAGCTGTGGACGGACAAGGACAACTACCGCGACGTTAAAAAGGTGATCGAGGACACGAAAGCCGCCAATGGCGGAAAAGCGATGGTCATCGCCGGTTATATGAATTATAAGCAGGCGGTGGGCGACACGACTCCGGCCTCCGACATAACGGACGTCGCGAAGACGGTCGAGTTTCTGTCGCGCATCGGCAAAGCGGCCGGCTGGGTGGGCGATTTCGGCAAGAAGGACGAGGACCGGATCATTTGGACGGTTCAGGCTCCCGAGACAGGCACCTACGATTTGAAGCTGCTCTACGGTCATGACAACGGCGGGGGAAATCCGGCCGGACGTTTGACCGTGAACGGAACGCTGGCGGCAGCCGAGCTGCCTTTTGACGAGAAGACGGGCTGGGGCAACCCGGTTGCCGAGAAGACGGTCCAAACGGTGCTGCAGGCGGGGGGAAATACGATCGAGCTCCAGCTGAATACGAACGACCTGTGGCTTAACGTCGACAGTCTGACCGTCAGCGGCGGGGGATACGAGAAGGAATACGAGGCGGAATATGCCGAGCTGATCAGCTGCAAGGTGGACAAATACGGCCACGTGTATTTCTTCGAGACGGAAGGGGACTATGTCACGTTCCGGGTGAAGGCCGAGGATGCCGGAACCTATCCGCTGCAATTCGGGTACACGGCGGGAACGGCGGCGGTGACCCGGGATTTGATCGTGAACGGCGAGACGGTGCAGGAGGACCTTACTTTTGCCAAGACGTCCGGCTGGGATTCGTTCAAGAACAGCTCTGCGATCAATGTGCCGCTGCAGGCCGGAGATAATACGGTTACGCTGAAGCTGAACGGTGAGACGGATGCCGGAATGAAGCTCGATTATTTGCAGGCGGGCAGCACGCGTTCCGAAGCGGAAAAAGCCGAATACGGCTGGAAGCCTTCCAAAATGGCGCAAATCGTAGTCCGCGGCGGAAAGGCAGAAACGGTGGCCGGGAACGATGCGGCCGGCTATTTGGACGCCTTTAAGCAGAAGGGCGATTACTTCAGCCTGGAGCTCGGAGCCGTCTCTGAAAGCGCGGTTTACGATATGCAGGTGTATTACCGCAATGAGGGCGATACCGCGGCAGCAAGAAGCATCTACGTCAACGGGAAAAAAGCCGGCGCGTTCACCTTCCCGGTTACCGGAGGGGACTGGTCATCGATTGCCGTTCCGGTCTACTTGTCTGGAGGAAGTTCCGTTAATACGGTGCTCTTCAAAATGGAGGGGGAGACGGAAGCCGAGGGCATTGCGATCGACCGGATCGAGCTTGACGGCGTCCGGTATGAGGCGGAAGCGGCCGAGCTGGGCTGGGAGCCGGTCGTCGCGAAGACGGGCAGCGTCGCCTATTCTCTTGGCAAAACGGACGATCACGGGAAAGCCGGCCAAACCGTCATTTTCAATGTCGTGCTGGATGAAGCTGTAGAAGAGCTTGCGTTCAAGTATAGATCCGGTAACAATCCGGCGTTTGATATCCTTGTGGATGACGAGCTTGCCGCCGAAGGTGTCGTCTTCGGAGCGACGCCGGGCGGCTGGGACGGAGGCATGGCGGACAAAGTTATTGAGGCGCAGGTACCGGCCGGCGCGCATACGGTCAAGC
This sequence comes from Paenibacillus vietnamensis, assembly GCF_020169515.1. GTDB lineage: Bacteria > Bacillota > Bacilli > Paenibacillales > Paenibacillaceae > Pristimantibacillus > Pristimantibacillus vietnamensis. Next base: position 62,186 of record NZ_JAHMHW010000026.1, read on the forward strand.
TGGTCATGGCAACGGACGGCCAATATATCAATTTGGACAGCCTGGTGATCGGAGGCGCCGAATACGAAGTGGAGGCGGCAGCCTTTGCTCCTGAAAATCATGGCATCAAAACAACCGTAGGCTCCGTATCGGGCTTTGAAGAAGAAAATGATTTCCTCACCTTCGATATGGCGTTAACGGATGCCGGCTCGGGATCGCTGGATCTGGCGCTCCGCTACAAAAATAACGGACAATCGAAGCAGCTGGCCGTACGCTCCTTGTACATTAATGATGTTAAACAGCCGGATCTGGAGCTCGCCTATACCGGAGCGGATTGGACGACGCTTGAATGGACCGGTACCGGCTTCAAGGAAGGCATGAACAAAATCCGTCTCGTCCTCGAAGGCCATGACGATGAAGGAATCGAGCTGGATTACCTGCTTGCAGGCGACAGGAGGCTGGATGCGGAGAAGGCGGATTCGACGCCGGCCATGGTTATTTATAAGGATTTGCTGCTGAATTTCGGTCATGCGGGCGATGAAGCGGCATTCCCGGTCGAGGTGGAGCAGGCGGGCGAAACCTCGTTGATTTTCGCCTACTCGAACGAAGGGTCAACCTCGACCAAGACGCTTTATATCGACGGAGAACCTGTACTTGACGACAAAGGCAAGCCGGTCAAAATCCATTTTACGCCTACGGCGAACCGGGATTCTTTTAATGAGGATGTTTACTACATTGTTCCTTATTTGAGTGCAGGCGCTCATACGGTGACGCTGAAGCACGAAGCGGACGACAAAGGCACGATCATCATGCGCAGCCTGACGCTCGGATTTTTTAATGAACCGTCGATCCGGCTGATGGATGCGGCGCTTGCCGCGATGGGGGCCACGCATATCGAGCTGGGCACGGCCGAGTCGCTGGAGGAAGGGCCGAACATGCTGGCGCATGAATATTACCCGAACCGCAGCAAGAAGATGAAGGCTTCGCTTAAGGAGTCGATGAAGGAGTATTATAAATTTTTTGCGGCTTACGAGAATTTGCTGTTCGACAGCAAGGAGGATCCGGGCAAAAAGGTATCGGTTGCGGCCGCGGACGGTTCGGAGATCGCCGTGAGCAAGGACGGCTCGGCCAATACGCTCATGGCGATTGCGCGGGTTAACGGCAAAAACAAAGGCTTCGAGCGCTATGATGTCGTGCAATTGGTTAACCTGCTTAACAACGACGAGAACTGGCGCAATGAGGCTGCCGAGCCGGAGGCGCTGACGGATCTCAAGGTGACCTACGGGCTAGGCGTGACGCGGAAAGATGCGCCGCAGCTGAAGGTTTATACCGCTTCGCCGGACCGCGACGGCGGGATGTTCAAGGAGCTCAGCTACGAGTGGAACGGTACGGAGCTTGTGATCACTCTGCCGTCTATGACATATTGGGACATGATTATTATTGACCGGGGAAAGCCGAAGGAGAACGGTAATGGCGGTTCTTCGAACGCTGGCGTCATCCTGCCGCCGGCTGCTGCTGCCGGTTTGCGCCGAAACGACTGACGTGCCCGCGCGGAAACCGCACAGCTACTGTTCTGTTTGCTGGGAACGGAATCATAGTTTTAGATGGGGGAGCGCAGCCGTGACGGCTGCGCTGCTTCCGCTAACGCCGAGTAATGAGTCCAACTGCACTTTATGCAGCAGAAAGCGAGAAGCCGCTGACCTCTACCGATTCCACTGCACTTTATACAGCAGAATGCGAGAAACCGCTGACCTCTACCGTTTCCACTGCACTTTATACAGTAGAATGAGGGGAGTCGCACGGTTTTGGGCGGTTTTGGACTAACTCTAATGTAAAT
>NZ_JAHMHW010000027.1 GCF_020169515.1 Paenibacillus vietnamensis
CGGGGGCGCGCTCGCGGGCGGAGCCGCGCTGGCGCAGCAGCGAAGCGCAGCGGCGCGGCTCGCGGCCGCTGCGGAGCTGCTGGCGCCGCATGGGGCGCTGGCCGCCGCGGCGCACGCGATGCGCGAGAAGGCGCAGCGGCTGCAGGACAGCCGCTTCACCATCGCGCTGTTCGGCGCCTTCAGCGCCGGCAAATCGTCGCTGGCGAACGCGCTCATCGGCGAGCCGGTGCTGCCCGTATCGCCGAATCCGACGACGGCGGCCATTAACCGGCTCGTGCCGCCGACGGAGGAGCACGGGCACGGAACGGCCCGCATCGTAATGAAATCGCGCGAAGCGCTTCTGGACGATGTGCGCTACTCGCTTGCGCTGCTTGGGGAGAAAGCCGCGAGCGGCACGCAGCTGGACGCACAGTCGCTTATGCAGGCGATTGACCGTTTGACTCCGGACGCGATCGGAGCCGGCGGCCGTCCTCACTACAGCTTCCTTCGCGCGGCCCGCGCAGGCTGGGAAGAGCACGCAGCGCTGCTCGGCACGCAGCTGTCGGTTAACCAAGAGGAATACGAGCGTTACGTCGCGGAGGAATCCAAGTCCTGCTACGTCAGCGAGATCGAGCTGCATTACGATTGCGCCCTGACGGCCCAGGGAATCGTTCTTGTCGATACGCCGGGCGCCGACTCGGTCAACGCAAGGCATACGGGCGTAGCGTTCAATTATATCAAGAATGCCGACGCCGTCTTGTTCGTCACCTACTATAACCATGCCTTCTCGCAGGCCGACCGCCAGTTTCTGATGCAGCTTGGCCGTGTAAAGGACCAGTTCGAGCTGGATAAAATGTTTTTCCTCGTCAACGCCGCCGATCTCGCGGCCGATCAGGAGGAGCTGTCGGGCGTCCTGAAGCATGTCGAGCATAACTTGCTTCAGCATTCCATCCGCTCTCCGCGGCTGTTCCCGGTGTCGAGCCTTCAGGCGCTCGACGGCAAGCTGGAAGGCAATGCGGAATTGCTGGCCGCCTCCGGCATCGAAAAGTTTGAGCAATCTTTCTTATCCTTTATCCAGAACGATCTCGGCCGTCTGGCCGTCGAATCTGCGGAGCTGGACCTACAGCGTTCGGCATCGACCGTAGCCGGCTGGCTCAAAAGCGCGGAAGGCGACGCCGCCTCCCGGAAGGCCGAGCTGGAGCGCCTGCTTGCCGCTGCCGGGGAAGCCGGCCGCGAAATAAACGCTTTACAGTCATCGGCGCTCAGCGAGCAGCTGGTGCAGGAGCTTAGCGAGCTTCTTTATTATGTCGTGCAAAGGCTGCAATTCCGTTTCGGTGAATTCTATAATCTGGCATTCAACCCATCGTCGCTGCAGGATGACGGGCGCGATTTGCGCAAAGCGCTCTGGACCTCGTGGCTGGAGCTGCAGCGGCTCGTCCAGCTGGAGCTGTCGCAGGAAATGCTGGCAACCTCGCTCCGGCTGGAGAGGGGCGTCCACGCCTTAGTGCAAAAGCTTTACGCCGCCGCTGCGAAGCGGATCGAGGAGAAGCTCGGAGCTTACAGTGCCGTGCCTTACGACGCCGCGCCGCTGCCGACGCCGGAGGAGCCGCCTGCATGGGAAGCTTCCGGCGTAGACGTCAAGCTGCTGTGGAGCCGCTTCAAAAATCCGCGGCATTTTTTCGAGGGTGAAGGAAAAGCGGCTCTTCGCAAAGAGCTCGAAACCTTAATCGCTCCGGCGTTCCAGGGCTGGATTTCGCTTAGGACGGAAGAGTGGACAAAGCTGTACGGAGAGCATTGGGCAATGGCTGCCGGTCATGCCGCCGGCAAGCTCCGCGGGGATATGCTTTCGTATACGGAAGGACAGCGCAGCTCGCTCGAAGGAAATGCCGATGCGGCTGAGCTGAAGGAGCTTTACGGCAAATTAATTCATATCTAATTGGTAATGAAACCTTGATGTTTAATCGCATAAATCGCTTAATGCCTTTGCCGGTGCAAGTCCAGCCTGCAGAGGCATTTTTTTATTTTTGTGTGCTCCTGTGCAAAAAACGAGCAATTGGCACATTATCGTCACGATTTAAGACTATTTGGGAGTTTTTTCGGTTTCCAATTCCCCTATCGACACAATAAGCGGCTTCTTTCTGATTTACGCATTTTTATCCCGTTTGCTACCGTTTACCGATGCTGATAATATTCATTCATGCTTACAAAATCGTTACGGGGAGATGGATTTACTTGGACGTGTTAAGGCAGTTGAAAGCATTCTATTGGGCGGAACGGAAGTTTTTGTTCTCCTCCATATTATGCTTAATGTGCGCTACGGCGCTCGGACTTGTCTATCCCAATTTGCTGCGTTATTTGATTGACGATGTCATCACGCCGCGCAAATTTGAGCTTGTGCCGACACTTGCGTTTACGGTAGTCGGGGTAGTCACTTTTAAAGGCTGTATGCAATTTTTACACGGATTTTTCGGGGGACGGTTAGGCAACAGGGTTGCCTTTCACTTGCGCAACGCTTTGTATGATAAGCTGCAAACGCTGTCCTTCCAATATTACGACAAAGCGAAAACGGGCGATCTGATGTCGCGGCTGACGGCCGATTTGGAAGCGATTCGCAACTTTATCGGGTTTGGTTTCGCCCAAATTTTGAACATGGTGCTGATGGTCGCGTTCGGCGGAGCGATGATGCTGTCGATCCACTGGCAGCTTACGCTGATTACGCTCGTGACGATTCCGCTGCTCGGCTACACGGCGATTCGGTTCGAGAAGAATATTCACCCGGCTTTCCGCGAAATGCGGCAGGCGATGAGTAATCTGACGACGGCAGTACAGGAAAACATAACCGGCGTGCGGACGGTCAAATCGTTTGCCCGCGAGAAGCACGAAGTATCAAAGTTTTCGGTGCGCAGCGAAGCGTACCAGACCAACCAGGTAGGTGCCGCGGCGATCTGGGCGAAGTTTTTCCCGGTCATGGAGCTCGTCGCCAACTTAAGCGCTGTCATCCTGCTTGTAACCGGCGGCATTCTGGTCATCAACAATTCGCTGAAGCTTGGTGAATTCGTCGCATTTTTCAGCTTGATCTGGTATATCATCGGACCTATGTGGGGACTTGGCTTCCATATCAACAACTATACGCAATTCAAGGCTTCCGGAGAACGGGTGCTGGGACTGCTGGATGAACATATCCACGTGAAGAACACGGAGGATGCCATCGTCGTCGACAGCGACACCGTGAAGGGCCACGTAAAGTTCGAAAACGTCACCTTCAGCTATCCCGATAAGCCGCCGGCCGTGACGGATCTGAAGATCGACGCGCCTGCAGGCTCGGTCATCGGCTTGCTTGGGGCGACCGGTTCGGGGAAATCGACGATCATTCAGCTGCTGATGAGAGCCTACAATGTGAAGAAGGGCAGAATTACGCTGGACGGCATCGACATCCGGGAGCTGGACGTGGCCAGCCTTCGCCGCCTGATCGCACCGGTGTTCCAGGAAACGTTCCTGTTCTCGGCTTCGATCCGGGACAATATCGCTTACGGCGTTCGCGACGTAACGCAAGAGCAGATCGAGCACGCGGCCAAGCTTTCCAAAGCGCATGATTTCATCATGGAGCTGCCGCTGGGCTATGATACGGTCGTCGGAGAGCGCGGCATGGGCTTATCCGGCGGTCAGAAGCAGCGGATTGCGATTGCGCGGGCATTGATCAAAAATCCGAAAATATTGATTTTGGACGATGCGACAAGCGCGGTCGACATGGAGACGGAGCACGAAATCCAGGCAGGCTTCAAGGAGCTGATGGCAGGCCGTACGACGTTTATTATCGCGCACCGGATCTCCTCTTTGAGGCATGCGGACGAAATTATCGTGCTTGACGAGGGCAAAGTCGTGCAGCGCGGCAAACACGCCGAGCTGATCGCAGAGCATGGGCCTTACCGGGATACTTATAATATTCAATATGCTGACTATCCGCTGGACGCCGTGCTTACGGCACCGCTGGCGGAGGAACGGAAAGGAAGTACCGTATAATGAGCGGCAATGCTAAAGCAAGCAACAAAAACGAACGTTTTATTTACCAGGACGACGAGCTGATCGAAAAGCCGTTTAACTGGGCGCAGCTTCGCAGGCTCTTTACGTACATGAAGCCTTATACGAAGCAGCTCATGCCTGTCATTTTTATGATGATTCTCGGCACTCTGACCCGGCTCGGCGTACCCGCGCTCGTCATTCTGGCGATCGACGAGGCGATAGCGCCGAAGAACGGAGCGACGAGCGTCCCGAAACTGGTGCTGATCGCCGGAATTATGCTTGTTTTATATATTCTGCAGTGGGCGTCGAATACGTACCGGATCAAGTATACGAACATCATCGGGCAAAAGGTCATCTATGACCTGCGGAACCATTTGTTCCAGCATATTCAGAAGCTATCTTTCCGTTTCTACGACAAGCGGCCTGCAGGGTCGGTTCTCGTTCGCGTGACGAACGACGTCAATGCGCTGCAGGACCTGTTCACGAACGGGGTCGTCAACCTGCTGATGGACTGCGTGCAGCTGTTCGGTATTGTGATCATCCTGCTCGTGTGGAACTTCAAGCTCGGCCTTGCCGTCATGATTACCGTGCCGCTTATGTTCCTGGTATCGAGCTCGCTGCGCAGAAGAATCCGTTTTGCCTGGCAGGATGTCCGGATGAAGCAATCGCGCATCAACTCCCATTTGAACGAAAGCATTCAAGGGATGAAGGTTACGCAGGCTTACGTACAAGAAAAAGAGAACATGGGTTTCTTCAACAATATGAACACAACGAACGTACATTCCTGGAACAAGGCGTCGGCGCTTAACCAGTCGTTCGGCCCGATTATTGAGATCACTTCGGCGATCGGGACGTTTATCCTGTTCTGGTACGGCTCGCATTTGATTCAAACGGGAGCCATTACGGTAGGCCTATTAGTCGGCTACGCCAATTACATCGGCAACTTCTGGGATCCGATCAACCGTCTCGGCCAAATGTACTCCCAGCTGCTGATCGCCATGGCGTCTTCCGAGCGGATTTTCGAATTTATCGACGAGGAGCCGACCGTCGGCGAAGCGGCTGCAGCGAGGCCGCTGCCGCAAATCAAAGGCGAAGTGAAGTTTGACAACATCATCTTCGAATACGAGAAAGGCCGTCCCGCGCTTAAGGGCATTTCCATCGATGTGAAGGCTGGCCAGTCGATTGCATTGGTCGGCCATACCGGTTCCGGCAAAAGCACGATCATCAATTTGCTCTGCCGGTTCTATGACCCGGTGCAGGGCCGCGTCCTGATCGATGGCATCGATATCCGCGACGTAACAGTTGAAAGCCTTCGTTCGCAGGTCGGCATCGTGCTCCAGGATACGTTTATTTTTGCAGGCACGATCCGCGACAATATCCGGTACGGGAGACTGAATGCGACGGATGAGGATGTTGTAAAGGCAGCGCAGGCGGTTAATGCCCACGAGTTTATTATGAATCTGCCCGACGGCTATGACACGCAGGTTGAAGAGAGGGGCAATGTGCTCTCAATGGGGCAGCGCCAATTGCTTTCGTTCGCCCGCGCCCTGCTGGCCGATCCGCGAATTCTGATTCTTGACGAAGCGACGGCGAGCATTGATACGGAGACGGAGCTGAAAATTCAGGAGGCGCTGAAAGCGCTGCTTGCAGGACGTACATCGTTCATGATCGCTCACCGTCTGTCCACGATCCGTCACGCGGATGAAATCATCGTGCTCGACCACGGAAAAATTGTGGAACAGGGCAATCACGCCGAGCTTGTCGCGAAACGCGGCGTTTATAACGGGCTGATCGAGGCGCAATACCGCTTTCTTTAATTCAAATCAGAATAATGGTTGATTTTTGCATAAGGAACCTCCACAATGGAAGAAAAAACAGGATCCGGAACGCGGCGCCGGGGCTTACGGGCTCCGGGCTGCGAACCGGCTTGCTTCCAGGAGGTTCTTTTTCGTTATGTATGGATCACCTTTGACAACAAATGCCCGCAAGCTTCTGCTGCTCGGCTCCGGAGAGCTTGGCAAGGAGGTCGCTCTCGAGGCTCAGCGGCTAGGCGTTGAAACTATCGCCGTCGATCGTTACGATCACGCACCGGCCATGCAGGTCGCCCACCGCAGCTATACGGCCGATATGCTGGACGGCGCGTCGATCCGCCGGATCATCGAAAGCGAGCGCCCGGACGTCATCGTTCCCGAGATTGAAGCGATTGCGACGGAAACGCTGCTGGAGCTCGAGCGGGAGGGACATCGTGTGATCCCTACAGCCCGCGCCGCGCGTTTGACGATGGATCGCGAGGGCATCAGAAGACTGGCTGCCGAGACGCTTGGTTTGCCTACAGCTCCTTACCGGTTTGCCGATTCGCTGGACGAGCTTCGCCAGGCGGCTGTGGAGCTTGGTTTTCCTTGCGTCATCAAACCGATTATGAGCTCTTCCGGCAAAGGGCAAAGCGTATGCCGTTCGGAGGCCGAGCTGGAAGACTGCTGGTCTTATGCGATGGAAGGCGGCCGAGCGAAGAAGCAGCGAATTATCGTCGAAGGTTTTGTCACGTTCGAATCCGAAATTACGCTGCTGACGGTCAGATCCGTATCCGGAACAAGCTATTGCCCGCCGATCGGCCACGTTCAAAAGGACGGCGATTACATCGAATCGTGGCAGCCTCATGAAATGACGCAGCAGCAAATTGCGGAAGCGGAAGCCATCGCTTTGCGAATAACGGACGAGCTGGGCGGCTACGGTATTTACGGCGTGGAATTGTTTCTGACGAAGGACGGCGTTTTGTTCAGTGAAGTATCTCCGCGTCCGCATGATACGGGAATGGTTACGATGGCGACGCAGGATCTTTCCGAATTTGCTCTGCACGTACGCGCGATTCTCGGATTCCCGATACCAACGATTCGCCTCCTGACTCCCGGCGCTTCGCATACCTTGAAGGCGGACCGCGAGTCAGCTTCTTTCGGGATCGGCGGCGTGGATAGGGCATTGGCGCTTCCGAACACGCAGGTGCGTCTGTTCGGCAAGCCGGAAACGAAGGCCGGACGCCGTATGGCCGTTGCGCTCAGCAGCGCGGACAGCGTAGACCAGGCAAGGGAAACGGCCCGGCTGGCAGCGGAATCGCTTTATATCGAGTACAACGAATAGCTTTCCGCAAGCAGGTGTTATGCCGCCCATCATCGAAATGCAAACCGCATTTCGGCGATGGGTTTTTTACTGAGCAAAAATGCGGCATACAGGACATGCGCAGCGTCAGATGGTTATGCTTATGTCACTTTTTTTAACTAAAAATCACTCATTCGACAAATTTCTTGAAAATTAAATCACATAAACCTGACATTGATATCATTTTTTAAAAGCTCGGCACCGATATTGTTTAAATCATATATAAACAAAGGGTGGAGAATTGGATGATGGAGCTATTGCTGCGTCCTTTCACGGCGATCATATCGCGCCTGAAATACGGACGGAAATTCGCGTTAGTCAGCATTTTGATGTTTATTCCGCTAGTCTGGCTGTTAACCTTATGGTTAACCGAGCAGCAGAACGAGATCAGGTTCATCGAGAAAGAACAGGCCGGTGCCTCGCATATTAACGAAATGCTGCCGCTTATTCTGCAAATTCAGCAGCACCGGGGACTTGTAAACGGATTTTTGAACGGAAACGAATCGGCCAAGGCGGACATCGAGGCAAAAGCGGCGGAAATCGGGGAGACGGTAATGGCTGTCGATCGGAAGCTGGGAGCTTTAAGCTTCCCGGCCGCGCTTCGTTCCTGGCAGGAAATGCTGCCGCATTGGGAGGAGCTTCAGTCGAAGTACGGGACGATGTCGGCCGCGGAAAGCTTCGACAAGCATTCGGAGCTGGTCGGGCTTCTGGAGCAGCATATCATTCGTATGGCTGATGAATCGGGCTTGTCCCTAGACAAGGAGCTGGAATCCTATTATTTGATGAAAATGCTAGTAGAGCAGCTTCCTGTGCTGATCGAAAACGCAGCCGTTATCCGCGGGAAAGGCAACGGTGTACTGACAAAGTCGGTGCTGGATGAAGAAACGAAAATGATGCTTCTGCTGGAGGAAGCCAAGATGCAATCCGCCTTTGAGGGGATGAATAAATCGCTCGCAATCGTGGGCGGCATGCGGAATCATTCGGGTGGAGAGCTGGACAAGTTCGGGGAAGCGGCTGCGGCTGCAACGGACCGGTTCCGGCAGCTGCTGAAGGATGAAATCGTCCAAGCCGGAACCTTCCGGATGAAGGGGGATGACTTTTTCCAGGAAGGCACGGCGGCGATCGGCGTAACGAGCGAGCTTTTTTATCAGGTGCATGGGGAGCTGAGCCGGGTACTGTCAGACCGGGCGGAAAAACTGGCAGGCGAGCGCAATCTTATGCTGGCGGCAACCATTTTATCGATTGTTCTCGTTACGCTTTTTTATTTGGCTTTTTACCGGAATGTGATGGTTACGGTCCTTGCATTAAAAAACAGATTGGAACAGATGGCGGACGGAGACCTGGCCGGGGAGCTGAAGCTTGCGACAAAAGACGAGCTGAGCCAGGCGGGAGCAGCCTTTAACCAGATGCTGCATTCTTTAAATGAGCTGATGAGGAGCAGTCAGCTCGTCTCGGAGCTTACGGCGGCTTCATCCAAGAAGCTGTCGGACATTGCGCACGAATCGACGCTCGCCATGAAGCAGGTTGCGGAATCGATTCATGCCGTTTCGGAAGGCACTGAAGCACAGAGTATTGCCGCCGGCGAAACATCGGCGGCAATGAATGAGATGGCTGCCGGCATAACAAGAGTTGCGGAGGCCGCTTCCGAGGTTGCCGATGCTGCGGTTAAGGCTGCAGACAACGCAAGGCATGGCGAAGAGCAGCTTGCGGCTTCCGTACGACAGATGGGCAATATTCAGGCGTCTTCCGTGCGTTCGACGGCCGTCGTAAGCCATTTGGCGCAGCGGTCCGAGCAAATCGGCGTCATCGTCAACTCCGTCATGGATATCGCAATGCAAACGCAGCTGATCGCTCTGAATGCGAATATCGAAGCGGCCAGGGCGGGCGAGCACGGACGAGGGTTCGGCGTCGTTGCTTCCGAGGTCGGCAAGCTGGCCGATCAGACGGCAGCGTCCGTCAAATCGATTTCTGAGCTGCTTGGCGACATAAGGTCCTTGGTGGATGACTCTGTAGCCGCAATGGAAATGATGAAAGCGGAAACCGATTCGGGACTGGCGTCGGTTTCAAGCGCGAATGAAAGGATTGGAAGCATTCTGAATGAAATCCAGATCATGAGCGGGCAAATTCAGGAGGTATCCGCAGCCTCCGAGCAAATATCGGCGGGAATGGAGGAGGTTAGCGCCTCGATCGCCGAGGTTGCGGCCGTGTCCAACAAAACGTCGAGCGAGGCCGAATCGATGGCTTCCGCGACCGAGCAGCAGCTGGCTTCCATGGAAGGAATATTCGCTTCCGCCGAGCAGTTAAGCGGTCTCGCGCAGCGACTGCAGGCGGACTTAGGCAGGTTCCGGCTTTCCAGAAGCGATTAAATTGGCGCCGGCCGAATTTATTTGTATAATGAAGCATGCGGTTGCATGTGATACAATGCCAAGAAGGCAGGTGAAGCCCGAATGGGGAAAAAGCAGAAGAGAGCTTCCAATCATGAAGCCAGGCAGACGTCTAAGCCCGAAGAGTCAGGCGGCTTGTCGCTGAAGGAGCTGCTCAGCGCCGATACGATCGGCAAGCTCAAAGCGCAGGCAGACGGCTTAAAGCAGGCGGAGGCAGCGCGGAAGGAAGAACAGCGAAAGCAGGAGGAAGAAAAGAAGAAGCAGGAGCAAAAGCGTCTGGAAAACGATTTTTCCTATTTGCTTGAGAACAGCGATTCCAATTGGTCCAAGTACAAATAAAGCGGGCATTTCCGTACGCGACGGTTTTATTACTGCCGCTGCATCAGCAGCGAATCGAAAGCTTATTTTGGCTCAAAGGTCATACAAGGCTTGCTCATTTCTATATAGAGTAGCAAATCGTAATTATATTACGTAGGTTATCCGGTAAAGTCAATAATACGTGATCATTATTGGAGGATGCTGCCTGGGCTTCCTCTATTTTTTATTACCGGAGCCAATACATACATAAATCCTGTCATTCTGTAAATCATGCTAACAACGAATGTTTTATCCGCTATGATTTTTAGTGAAGCGGGATCGCCGGAAAAACAATCCGATATGCCGCCGCAATCCCAGGCGCCGTAAGGGATTTCATCGTCTCCGGCTCCGGGCGGTTTGTCCGGCGTCTTTACGAAACGGGACGACTTGCATTAAAATAGCTTGAAGATACGGAAACGTGACAACAGATTGGGGGGCGCTCATGTCAGAGCAAACGGATCTTTTCACAAGTACAGCGGCCGCTGAACGGAATTATGAGGCCGATGATATACAGGTGCTTGAAGGCTTGACCGCCGTGCGGAAACGGCCGGGCATGTACATAGGCAGCACGAGCAGCTCGGGCTTGCATCATTTGGTATGGGAAATCGTCGATAATGCGGTGGACGAGCATTTGGCCAAATTTTGCTCGGCCATTGACGTTACACTACATAAAAACGGCTCGGTAACGGTTCAGGACAACGGTCGCGGAATTCCGACCGGCATGCACAAAACAGGGATTCCGACTCCGCAGGTCGTATTCACGATTTTGCATGCAGGCGGCAAATTCGGCGGCGGAGGCTACAAGAAATCGGGGGGCTTGCACGGCGTAGGCGCTTCGGTTACGAATGCGTTGTCGGAATGGCTGGAGGTCGAAATTTTCCGGGACGGTAAAATTCATAAGCAGCGGTTCGAGTATTGGGTCGACGATGCCGGCAAAGAGCATGTCGGGGAACCCGTTACCGGACTGGAGGTCGCCGGGACGACTAACCGAACCGGTACGAAGGTTACCTTTAAGCCGGATGGGCGGGTTTTTCAGAACGGAACCTCGCTTAGCTACGATACCCTCGCGGAGAGGCTGCAGGAAATTGCTTTTCTGAACTCGGGCTTGAAGGTATCGATCAAGGACGACCGCAGCGGCAAACACGACGTCTATCATTACGAGGGCGGAGCTCGTCAGTTCGTACAGTTTTTGAACGAAGACAAAACCGTCCTGCATGACGTCATTCACTTCGCCGCGGAGCGCGATGAAATCGAGGTTGAAGTGGCGCTGCAATACAACGACGGCTACACCGAGACGATTGCTTCCTTTGTCAACGCGATCCCGACAAGGGGCGGAGGTACGCACGAAACGGGCTTTAAGACCGCTTACACGCGCGTCATGAACGATTATGCCCGCAAAACGGCGATGCTCAAGGAGAAAGAAAAAAATCTGGAAGGCAACGATTTGCGCGAAGGCATGATGGTTGTCATCAACATCAAGATGTCCGAGGTCGAATTCGTCGGACAGACGAAGGACCAATTGGGCAGCGCTTCTGCACGCAGCGCCGTCGATGCGATTGTGTCGGACAAAATGCAGGTGTTTCTCGAGGAAAATCCTCAAGTCGCTCAAATGCTGCTCAAAAAGGCGCTGCAGGCATCCAAAGCCCGTGAGGCGGCACGCAAAGCGCGCGAGGAAATCCGCAGCGGCAAGAAGAAAAGCGAGAGCTCGAACCTGAACGGCAAGCTGACGCCGGCTCAATCGAAGGATTATACGAGGACGGAGCTTTTTATCGTCGAAGGCGATTCCGCAGGCGGCTCGGCCAAGCAGGGACGGGATTCGAAATATCAGGCGCTGCTGCCGCTTAAGGGCAAGCCGATGAACCCGGAGAAGGCGAAGCTTCTCGACATTTTGAAAAACGACGAATACAAAGCGATTATCTCGGCTATCGGAGCGGGCGTCGGTCCCGAATTTGCCGCCGAGGAATGCAACTATAACAAAATCATTATCATGACGGACGCTGATACGGACGGCGCCCACATCCAGGTGCTGCTGCTGACGTTCTTCTACCGTTACATGAAGCCGCTCATCGATTTGGGCCGCGTCTATATCGCACAGCCGCCGCTTTACAAAATTACCCGCAAATCGGGCAAGCTGGAAACGGTGCGGTACGCTTGGACGGATGAACAGCTGCAAAGCTATTTGAAGGAATTCGGCAAAAATTACGAGCTGCAGCGCTACAAAGGTCTTGGCGAAATGAATCCCGATCAGCTATGGGAGACGACGATGGACCCTGAGAAGCGCACGCTGCTGCAGGTGCAGATCGAGGACGCAGCAAAGGCCGAGCGGCGGGTTTCGACGCTGATGGGCGATAAGGTAGATCCGCGCAAGCGCTGGATCGTGGAAAACGTCGACTTCATGGAATACGAGGAATAGGAGGGAATTGACGCATGAGTATGCTGGAGCAGTTTTTGCCGGCGTTTCTCGAAGAGGTTGTAGGCGACCGCTTCGGACGCTATTCGAAATATATTATTCAGGACCGCGCGATCCCCGACGTCCGCGACGGCTTGAAGCCGGTTCAGCGACGTATTCTGTATGCGATGTACGATTCGGGCAACACGCCGGACAAGCAGTACCGTAAATCCGCCAAAACGGTCGGAGACGTGATGGGCAATTATCATCCGCATGGAGACTCCTCCATTTACGAGGGCATGGTGCGGATGGCGCAGCCTTGGAAAATGGGCCATCCGCTCATTGACGGACACGGAAACTGGGGCTCGCAGGACGACGATCCGGCTGCGGCGATGCGCTACACGGAAGCCCGCTTATCGCCTATCGCCATGGAGCTGCTGCGGGATATCGACAAACGGACCGTCTTGTTCAAAGACAATTTCGATAATACGACGAAGGAGCCGGTCGTGCTGCCGTCCCGGTACCCGAATCTGCTTGTTAACGGGACCAGCGGCATCTCAGCCGGCTTTGCCACGGAAATTCCTCCTCATAACCTGAGAGAGGTCATTGACGCATGCGTGGCGCTTATGAACAACCCGGAGCTGTCGCTTGAAGAGCTGATGGCAGTCGTGAAAGGGCCGGATTTTCCGACCGGCGGCATCATCATGGGAGACGAAGGCATCCGCGAAGCGTATGCGACTGGCAGGGGACGCATTTATTTGCGGGCCAAAACGGCCATCGAGGACCTTCGCGGCGGCAAGCAGCAGCTGGTCATTACCGAAATTCCTTATCAGGTCGTAAAAGCGCGTCTGGTTACGGCCATTGAAAATATCCGACTGGAGAAAAAGGTCGAAGGCATCGCCGAGGTGCGCGACGAAAGCGGCCGGGCCGGTCTCCGCATCGTCGTCGAATTTAAAAAGGATGCGGATGCACAAGGGATTTTGGCGTATTTGTTCAAAAAAACGGATCTTCAGGTGACCTATAATTTCAATATGGTCGCTATCGTGAACAAAACGCCGATGCAGCTCGGGCTTAAGCAAATTTTGTCCGCTTATATCGACCACCAGAAGGAGGTCGTAACCTTCCGGACCCAGTATGAGCTGGAGAAGGCGGAAGACAGGGCGCATGTATTAGAAGGGCTTGTCAAAGCTCTTAATTTGCTGGACGAGGTCATCGCTACGATCAAGGCGTCCAAAAACAGGGCCGATGCTCAAGACAATTTGATTGCGAAATTCGGTTTTACGGCACGTCAGGCAGACGCCATCCTTACTCTCCAGCTCTACCGGCTAACGAATCTCGAGATTACGACGCTGGAGAAGGAGCTTAAAGAAACGCTGAAAAAAATCTCCCATCTGAAATCGATTTTGGCGAGCGAGAAAAAGCTGGTCGGCGTCATTCGGGATGAGCTGCTGGAGATCCGCAGCAAATACGGTATTGACCGCAGATCGGACCTGCGAGGGGAGATCGAGGAGCTGAAGGTTAATCTCGAGGTGCTCGTTCAGCCCGAGGACGTGCTTGTGACGCTCAGCCATGACGGCTACGTGAAGAGAACAAGCATGCTCTCTTTCACAAGATCGGGAGGCGAACGGCAGGGAGGCGGCGTAAAAGAAGGCGACTTTATCCGCGAGCTGCTTGAGGTAAACACGATTGACAACCTGCTGCTCTTTACCCGCAAGGGGCAATATTATTTACTGCCTGTCCATCAAATTCCCGAATTTAAATGGAAGGACATCGGGACGGCGATCGTGAACGTTGTGCCGATTCCGAAAGACGATTCCATCGTCAGCGTTATTCCTGTCAGGGATATTGCCGCTTCGACGGCATCGCTAGTTTTTGTGACTAGAAAAGGCCAGGTAAAGCGGACGGAGCTGAAGGAATATGCGACCACAAGGTCAACGGCTGTAGCTGCCTGTAAAGTTACAGACGGCGACGAAGTGATTCGCGTCACGGTCAGCGACGGCTCAAAACAAATTTTGCTCGTCACGAAACACGGCATGAGCATCCGCTTCGTCGAGTCGGAGGTAAATCCGATGGGCAGGGTCGCTACCGGCGTCAGAGGCATTCAGCTTAAGGACGGAGATGAGTTAGTCGCCGCGGAATGGGTGGCCGAGGATGAAGGCGAAATGCTTGTCGTATCGGATATCGGTTATGCCAAGCGAACGCTGCTGCTTGACTACCCGATTCAAGGCAGGGGAGGAAAAGGCGTACAGACGTTTGAATTTAAGGAAGGCAAGCGGGTACGGTCGAACGGTTCGGTGCTTGCCGCAGCTTTTTATTGCAGAAATCCGATCGACATGGTCGCGGTGACTGCAGCCGGCGCAAAGCTGGCCGCGAATTCCGAGAAAGCGCCGATTGAAGACCGGAAGGATGTAGGGAAGCAGCTGTTCCCTGTCGAGAAAAACGACGTGATCGCCCATATGCTTGCCAATCCGGTGAACGAAATTAATCAAAAGGCCGATTAGGCGGATCGAAACGCTCGATCACCTGAAGCAGGGCGTCAAGCATGACCCACAGTGGAACCAGCTCATCCGGGCGGTCCAGCCACTGTGGGTCTTTTATGATGCCATAGCTCTTGATCTTATGAATAATTTCAGCTTTCCGTTCATCCATCCGGGTTCACGCTCCTTTGTTTCGCAAAAAAAGACATCGTGCTGGGCTTATGCCACATTGTATGTCTAAAACTGTCTAAATGTTCACGAATCCATCGATTAATGACACATATTATTAATCGGGTTAACCTTTTATTCGACATGGAAGACTGGTATAATTAACTTGAATAGGCGATTATGAACAGGAAGCAGGTGTGGAAGCATGGTAACGAATGAGTTTAACCGTTTGTGGGTGAAGCTTACGCGGGAGTGGAAGATGAACATGGAGCATTCGCTCGCGCCTCTTACCGAAGGGCAGCTGAACGTGCTGGAGCTGCTGCTTGAGCATCAGCCGATGAAGCCGTCGGATCTGCTGCAGTACTTATCGACTACGCCGGCGGCGATTACGACACTGCTTGACCGGATGGAGCGCAATGAGCTGATCGTTCGGACCAGGGATGACCATGACCGCAGAATTGTGTGGGTGTCGGTATCGGAGAAAGGCAAATCGGAGGCTGAACGCGGAACAGCGATTCGGACTCAAATGCTTGAGCAATCGCTGGACCGCATTTCCTCTCACAACCAGCAGCTGCTCGTTTACTTGCTGGGCAAGGTTGCGAATTAAACAAAAGACGGGACTTATTGCTTCATGGAATCGAGCCGGTTGCGAAGCAGCTCGCCGTATTTCTTAAGCGTAACGTAATCGGCTTTCGTCAGCAGCTTGTCGCTTGCGGCAGATACCGTATCGTCGATCGGCAGTATGCGGTACCGGTACGCCTGATCCGGCTTGTAGCGGTGAACCCAAGTAGGTATAGCCTCTACGTCCTTTAGCTCGATCAAGCCGCTTGTCGTCTCTTTGCGGATCTTGACTTTAAAGATGACGCCGTAATCCTTGGTCTCTCCCCGTTGATTGGATATGAAATTTCCCATGGAATAGATAATGAGTCCTTTTCTTGCACGGCCCTTGCCGTCTGTTGTTTCTACGATTTCATAGGGCTGCACGACATGCGGATGCGAGCCTGCGATAATGTCGGCGCCGGCAGCGATGAGCGCTCTGGCCAAACGCTTCTGCTCCTCGTTCGGAGACGTCTGGTATTCGATACCGAAATGGAGCGACAACGTAACCAAATCAGCCCCGGCATCCCGCAGCCGATTAATGTCCTCTTTCATTTTCTCCTCGTCAATCATAGAAACCAGATAAGGCTTGCCCTCGGGAACCGGAATGCCGTTTGTGCCGTACGTGTATGCGGCAATGCCCATGACGATTCCGTTCTTTTCGGATAAGAGCAAACGGTCCGCTTCCTTCTGCGACGCAGCCGTTCCGACGGAAGGCAGGCCGATCTTCTTCAAATTTTCCAGCGTGCGAAGAACCCCTTTTTCACCCTTATCCAGCGAGTGATTGTTGGCGGTCGTAAGCAAATTGAAACCGGCTTTCTTCAACGCTTCAACCAGCTCGGTCGGAGCGTTGAACATCGGGTATCCCGTATATCCGAACTCCTTGCCGGCTACCGGCGTTTCTAAATTGGCGATGACCCAATCGCCCTCTGACAATATCGGTTTGACCTCCGAGAAAAAAGAATCGAAATTGTACTTGCCCGTTTTCTTATTATAAGCCCCTGGCAGCTGCGGCCTATGCATCATGACATCACCGACGCCGATCCAGAGGGCTTCTTGGTATTGGGGCTTGGGCGTTGCGGTTGGCATTGCCGTCTCTGCCGGCGGCGGAGAAAGTGATGGAAAAGGCATGGCGGTTTCATTCGATTGAGTCGTTTCCGAGGGGGACGGAGCGGTTGGCGAAGGCCCAGAGCCGCTATCGTCAGGCATGAGAAACAGGAACGTCAGACCAGCCAGACTTAAAATCAACAGGGCAAGCTGCCAGCGTATGTGCTTTCTGTTCCTGTATCGTCGCATCGTCATGACGTCCTTTCAGATTTGCCGAGAGTCAAGGCGGAAGCGGTCTCAAGCTGCTCCGCCGTCCACCAGTCCCAAGCGTTCGAGCCGGACGGTATGGAGCGGAATATTATCCATTCCTTCGTAACCGGATGCGGAACCGAAACCGACGTCGACCACAAGGCGATATCCGAGATGCCGGCGACCGGCTTGGCACCGTATTTCAAATCGCCGACAAGCGGACAGCCGATCCGGGCCATCTGCGCCCGGATTTGGTGGGGTCTGCCGGTATGGAGCTTGACGGCGACGAGAGAATAGCGGCCGGAAGCCGCAGCCGTTTCGTAGTCCAGCACCGCTTCCTTCGCCTCTGCGGCAGGCTTATCGAATACCTTTACCTGGTTCAGCCTGCTGTCCTTACGGATGTAATGGGTCAGTCTGGCTCTCTGCGGTGCGGGCGCTCCTTGCACGACGCATACATACGTTTTGCCGAAGTTCCGGCTGCGCACGGATTCGGACAGCCTGGATGCAGCCTTGGAGGTTTTGGCGAATACCATGACTCCTCCGACCGTCCGGTCAAGACGGTGCACCAGGCCGAGAAAGACATTCCCCGGCTTCTGATGCCGTTCCTTCAAATCCTGCTTGAGAAGGGTGAGCATATCGGGATCTCCCGTATCGTCCTCTTGGGACAAAATGCCGGGAGGCTTCACGACGGCGAGTACATGATTGTCCTCATACAGCACCGGTATGCTCATTCCTTCGACTCCCAGCGTCCGAGAATGCCGCATGGCAAATTCAAGCCGGATTTCGTAATCGGCAGTCCGATTTCCCCACAGTTGATTTCACCGCCGTACTTTCCCTTCATCGTCAGATGCAGCAGGTTGTGGAGCACGGACGGTGAAAGACCGGTCGTATAGGAATTGATCAGCAGAAAGAGAGGACGCTCGGAGAGAATCGTCGTGCACGATTGCAGAAACGGGTACAAGTTATCCTCCAGCTTCCACGTCTCGCCGTTCGGCCCGCGGCCGTAAGAAGGCGGATCCATAATGATCGCATCGTATTGCTTACCGCGGCGCTGCTCGCGCTGCACGAATTTGAACACATCGTCCGTAATGTACCGGATCGGAGCGGATTCCAGCCCGGACAGCTGCGCGTTCTCTTTCGCCCACTGGACCATTCCTTTGGCCGCGTCGACGTGGCAGACTTCCGCACCGGCGGCAGCGGCGGCTACGGTCGCGCCTCCCGAATAGGCGAACAGGTTAAGCACGCGGATCGGCCGGCCGGCGTTTCTGATTTTGTCCATCATCCAGCTCCAGTTAACGGCCTGCTCCGGAAATAAACCGGTATGCTTGAAATTGGTCGGCTTGATATGGAAATTGAGCTCGCCATAGGAAATCGTCCAGCGCTCAGGCAGGGAAGGACTCATTTGCCATTGTCCTCCACCGGAGCTGCTGCGGTGGTAGTGACCGTCCGCTTTTTTCCACAGGCCGGTTTCGTTCTCGATCGGCCATATAATTTGAGGATCCGGGCGGCGCAGCGTATATCGGCCCCAGCGCTCCAGCTTCTCGCCTCCGCCCGTATCGATAACCTCGTAATCCACCCATTTATCTGCTATGTACATCATTCTCTAAATCCTTCCTTGACGCCGATTTTGTATTATAATAAATGTCATCGATAATTATATCGAAGCTGACACGATGAAGCAATGAAACGAAGCAAACGGAGGCGGGTATTTATTCAGAAGATTAGGACAGGCTGGATATCGGTATTATTAGTAAGTTTAGTGTCTTTCGCAGCGCTTGCCGCAACGATTCCGGAGGCCGGAGGCAGCCGGCTCGATCAATGGGCGGAAGCCTGGATGTCGGGTTGGAAAAGCGACGGCATGACCGGAATGTTTACGATTTTATCCTATTTTGGGAGTACGGCTGCTATTGCGGGGATGACGCTCATCGCGGCCGCCGCGGTCTGGATCGCGCAAGGCTGGAAGCGGGGCGTTGCGATCTTGGCTGGCATGGCGGCCGCCTACCTGCTAAACAGCCTTCTCAAATCGGCGTTCGAGCGTGCCCGGCCAGTGGCCGCCTGGGGGATCGAAGCCGACGGCGCAAGCTTCCCGAGCGGCAATGCTATGCTGGGCTTCGTCATGTTCGGACTCATTGCGCTGACGGTCATTCTGTCGGCCCGATCGGGCCGCGCTGTCAAAGCCGGAGCGGCTGCGGCAGCTGTTATTTTTATCGGATTGATGGGATTAAGCCGCGTTTATTTTCATGTGCATTACATATCGGATATTTTGGGCGGGTATGCCGCAGGGCTCGCGACGATCAGCCTGGTAATGCTTGTCTTACAAGCAGCCGAACGAAGAAAGGGAGCAGCGAAACGATGATGAACTTTGAATGCGAATGCGGAAACAAAACCGCGTTGTTCGCAACGGGAGACCGGGACGAGCATGGAAGAGAGTATGTCGAGATCGAGGACGACGACAGGCTGACCTTCACGATAGGGGACAAAAGCGTATTGTTTCGCTGCTCTTTTTGCGGATATACGTACAGGCTTGAACAAATTTGACCGTACAACTGATTTTTTTGCAGCGAGCGTATTGAAATGCGGTTCCTTTCGGAGTATTATAAACGTACGTCAAGTTGTATGTACAAGTGCTGCGTCATGCCAATGATAACTAGCACTAATGTCCGTACAAGTTAATAGTTGAGGAGGAACCGATTCATGTTGCAAGTTAAGCCTTATCAGTTTTGGTTTGTTACCGGAAGCCAGCACTTGTACGGTCCGGAAACGTTGGAGGAAGTTGCCCAGCATTCCCGGATCATTGCGGCTTCGTTGAACGATGATTCCGCTATTCCGCAAGAGATCGTATTCAAGCCTGTAGTAACAACACCTGAAGATATTTTCAAGCTTTGCCTGGAAGCGAACGCTGACGAAAGCTGCGGCGGTCTGATCACCTGGATGCATACATTCTCGCCGGCAAAAATGTGGATTCACGGCTTATCCGAGCTGCGCAAGCCGCTGCTCCATCTCCATACCCAATTTAACCGCGACATTCCATGGGATTCGATTGATATGGATTTCATGAATACGAACCAATCGGCGCACGGCGACCGCGAATACGGACATATTTTCGCCCGTCTTGGCCTTGAGCGTAAAGTCGTTACGGGTTACTGGGAAAACGGCGAGACACGTTCCCGTATCGGAAGCTGGATGTCAACGGCGATCGCCTACAATGAAGGCCGTAACCTGAAGGTTGCCCGCTTTGGCGACAACATGCGCCAGGTAGCCGTTACGGAAGGCGACAAGGTCGAAGCGCAAATCAAATTCGGCTGGTCGATTAACGGCTATGGCATCGGCGATCTGGTTGCCCGCATGAACGAGGTTTCGGATGAAGAGGTTAAGCGTCTGCTCGAGGAATACAGCGAATTGTACGACATTTCCTCCGAAACTCGCAGCAATCCGGCATCCTGGGCCGCCATCGGGGAACAGGCGAAAATCGAGCTCGGACTTAAAGCATTCTTGCAGGAGGGCGGCTTCTCCGCGTTCACGACATCGTTCGAGGACCTGCACGGCATGAAGCAGCTTCCTGGACTTGCCGTTCAGCGTCTGATGGAGCAGGGCTACGGCTTCGGCGGCGAAGGCGACTGGAAAACTTCCGCTTTCACGCGTCTGATGAAGATCATGGCCGGCAACAAAGGTACGTCCTTCATGGAGGATTACACCTACCATCTTGAAGAAGGCAACGAGCTGGTGCTCGGTTCCCATATGCTTGAAGTATGTCCGACAATTGCCGATAACCGTCCGAAGATCGAAGTGCACCCGCTTGGCATCGGCGGCAAAGCCGACCCGGCCCGTATCGTGTTCGACGGCCGCTCCGGCGCTGCTCTTAACGCATCCCTGATCGATCTCGGCAACCGCTTCCGCCTCATTATTAACGAAGTCGACGCGGTAAAACCTGCGAAAGAGATGCCTAAGCTTCCGGTTGCCCGCGTACTGTGGAAGCCTCAGCCGTCGCTTCGCGACGCGGCTGAAGGCTGGATTTATGCCGGCGGCGCGCATCATACCGTATTCTCTTACGTCGTGAAGACGGAACAGCTTGTGGACTGGGCGGATCTGGTCGGCATCGAAACCGTCGTCATCGACAAAAATTCGACCGTCCGTGGACTCCGCAATGAGATTCGCTGGAACGATCTAAGCTACCGCATCCGTTAATCCGGACACCTGAACGCCCAAGCCGATTGGCTTGGGCGTTTTTTTGGCCGACGTGAGGAGCTGCTTGAGGTTAGTTATTTTGCAATAAGCGAATGGACATATCGCAGCTCTTCCCGGTGGGAATAATCCGCGGAGTACGGCGTTTCCAGAATAAACGGGAGCTCCGTCAATCCACTTGCGTTCAGCAATTCCTTTATCGATCGCTCCCCGATGTATCCTTTGCCGACATTCGCGTGACGATCTTTAAACGATCGGCCGGGATAGACGGAATCGTTCAGATGGATCGCTTTCAGATTGTCGAAGTATCCGAGCTCCGTTCCCTTCTCCATAATCGCGCTCCAGTTATCCCCTGTCCATAACCCGCTTGCGAACGCATGGCACGTATCGAAGCAGTATCCGATTTTTTCGGGCACCTGCGTCAGTCGACGGATTTGCACCAGCTCCTCCAGCGTAATCCCCATTTTGCCCCCTTGTCCGGCCATATTTTCTATAAGCAGCTTGGCGTTTCCGTCCCAGTCCATCAGCACTTGGTTCAGCATATCGATCATCAACCGGTATCCCTGCAGAGGGTCGGAGCCATTATATTTGCCAAAATGGACGACGAGGCCGACGGATCCGCACGCCTCCGTAATGTCCAGATCGTTTAGGAGCGAACGAAGCGTCACTTCCCGCATTACCGGATCTTCGACCGACAAATTGGTCGGATAGGGAGTATGGGCCACCGATACCAATCCATGCTCTTTGCAGTAACGGGAACAGTTCTCCGCATTCCGGCGATCAAAGCTTTTCACGGACAGGCTTCGCGGGTTTTTGGGAAAATATTGGAAAGATTTTGCTCCCAGGCTCACCGCTTCCTTGGCCGCGGACAAATAGCCGTTTCTGATCGACACATGGCTTCCGAGCAGCATTTTCTTCCTCCTGCAGAACATTTTTTCGTCTAGCGAATACTCTTTATCCTCCCACTGCCCAGCCAAAATGATTCTTGTTATTCCGAGGCCCCGGTAAGGGCAAACTTGTTTTATCTTAAAAATATAAAATGAATAGGGAGGAGTTCGTTTGGAGCTGAAACCCGTTTATCCGTTCGAGCCTGTTAGCATCTCCACCCCTCCGGCCGGGGACAACTGGGTCGCACAAATCAAGTGGGATGGCGTGCGGATTCTTCTTTATTACGACGGCAGCACCGCCAGGCTTATTAACCGGCGAATGAATGAACGGACGCTGCAGTACCCTGAGCTCCTTGACGTAAACGCATTTTGCAAAGCCCAATCCGTCATTCTCGACGGAGAAGTCATTGCTTTCGATCAGAAGAAACCTTCCTTCTACGAAGTCATGAAGAGGGACCGCTTGAAGCTGCCTATGAAAATCAAACAAGCTTCCGTACGAGCACCCATCACATATATGGTTTTTGACGTATTGTTCCTTAATGGAGAATGGGTAACCGAACAAACGCTGGCCGAGCGTCAGGCATTGCTCGAGGACATTATGATTCCGCAGCCGAACATACAAATCGTGCAAAATTACCCTGACGGGACGCCCCTGTTTGAGATGATGAAGCAGTATCGGATGGAAGGCGTCGTATATAAAGATTTAGGCAGTACTTATCCGATCAACGGAAAAGACGGACGTTGGAGAAAACAGAAGGTGTTTCATGATCTTAACGCCGTTGTCGGCGGGGTAACTTATCGTGATAAGACCGTCAACGCCCTGTTGCTTGGCATTTTCACAAATAACGGGGATCTGATCTATATCGGCCATGCCGGCACAGGTAAATTGACCCGGAAGGATTGGTCGATGCTCACGGAAAAAGCAAAGGACTTGCAATTGGACCGGATTCCTTTCAGCAATGTGCCGGAAAGGTCGAAGGACGCCGTATGGGTCCGGCCCGAGCTGACCGTTAAGGTCGAATATCTCGAATTAACTCCCGGAGGAACGATGCGGCATCCGAGCATTCAAGGCATCGTGGAGATAGACAAAACCGAATGTACGGTTGACCAGCTTTCTTCTTTATGACCTCTTCGTCATGTTGCCCAAGCCGGGCCGCATAGGCTATTGAGTGAAGTACGTTATGGAGAGGAGATCTGCGAAAGTGAAGGATCAGGTGCGTTATTATAAGCCTTTCATCAGTCCTACGGATCCTTGCCCGCCCATCCGAGTGAAAAGCTACAGTACGCCGCCGCAATTGTTTATTCCGTTCCAGCCGCCGAATTGGCCGCAATTTACCCCGTTCGAAGCCTTGAAGCTCGGAACGCTTTGGCCTGCGCTGTACAGTCCTTACCAATCCAAGTCGAATAGGAGCGAGGAGGGGGAAGATTGATGGCCATCGTCCTTGACGACGAATATTACAGGCTGCTTCACGAGCTGCAGGCCGTCGATTTTGTGCTGGTGGAGCTGACTCTGTATTTGGATACCCACCCGGACGATACGGCCGCCATTGCGCAATATAATCAGTACGGGCAGCTTCGGCAAAAAATCGCTGCGGTATACGAATCAAAATACGGTCCGCTAAAGTCTTTCGGTCAAAGCCCGTCCGGCGTGCCTTGGAGCTGGAACGAGGCTCCGTGGCCTTGGCAGGTTTGAAGGATTTGAGCGAACAGTCCCGTCACCCGGAAAGGAGGCGCCATTCATGTGGGTTTACGAAAAAAAGCTGCAATACCCGGTCCGCGTCAGTAAATGCGATCCGTTAATGGCCAAGTTTTTATTGGAGCAGTACGGAGGAGCGGACGGCGAGCTTGCCGCCGCTTTGAGGTATTTGAACCAGAGGTATACGATACCGGATAAGGTTATCGGGCTGCTGACGGACATCGGAACCGAGGAGTTTGCCCATCTTGAAATGATTGCGACGATGGTTTACAAGCTGACGAAGGATGCAACGCCGGAGCAGCTGAGAGCTGCCGGTCTCGGGGATCATTACGCAGCCCACGATAATGCCCTGTTTTATCAGAACGCATCTGGGGTGCCGTGGACCGCAGCTTATATTCAAGCGAAAGGGGATCCGATCGCAGACCTGTACGAGGATATTGCGGCCGAGGAAAAGGCGAGGGCTACGTACCAGTGGCTGATCGATCTGACAGACGATGTGGATCTGCAGGACAGCCTGAAATTTTTGAGGGAGCGGGAAATCGTCCATTCCTTACGATTCCGCGAAGCGGTGGAAATATTGAAGGAGCAGCGCGACCAGAAAACTATTTTTTGACCGGACTTATACAAATGGATATGGTTCAAGGGGAGCCCGCATTTCTGCGGGTTTTTTGTTTTGTACCGCGTGTTGGAGCAGCGCAAAAAACCTCTGGCGGTCCAGAGGCGTTCCGTTATTGGATGCGCTTACCAGCAATAATATTTTTCCCAAAGCTTGAAGGAATCCGTTTTGTAGTCATCCCAGTTAGGTAAGTCCTTCCACCAGTCGTCTTTATCGTCGAACCAATCGAAGAGATCATCGAAATCGAAGCCCCAGTTGTTGTTTTTATTCTTATCGCCATAATCGTTATTTTGGCTCTCGTAGTTGGAGTAGTTGTAATTGTTTGCGGATGAGGAATAAGAAAAGATGGAAAAAATACTGCTGAGCAGGTTTTTCTTGTCACTCGAGGATGAATGATTGGATGAAGCGAATGCGGAAGCCGGAAACAGACAGACGCTCAGCAATAAAGCCAGACAAAAAACTTTAACTAACTTGGACATGTCATCAACACCTTCCCCGACTGTGCATCAATAAAGAACGATTGAATTCGCTATAAAGAATTTTATCTCAAATTTCTCATTTTGTAAACGCTTGAATTCCTTCCTTTTGTGACGGAAAAGGTAATGGAATCGCACGCCGCCGGGAGCGGATGGTGCAGGAGGCGGTATTGGGAGCTCGCAGCCGCAAAAAACGGCTATCACTTTTTCTAATGGTAATAATCATTTTAGGTGATTAAGGGGTGAAATCAGGGCAAA
This sequence comes from Paenibacillus vietnamensis, assembly GCF_020169515.1. Classification (GTDB taxonomy): domain Bacteria; phylum Bacillota; class Bacilli; order Paenibacillales; family Paenibacillaceae; genus Pristimantibacillus; species Pristimantibacillus vietnamensis. Next base: position 24,936 of record NZ_JAHMHW010000027.1, read on the forward strand.
AAAGGGGCGTTTTATCCATTATGTGGATATTTGAAGCAAACCGCACGGAAATAGCCGAAAGTTGCACATTGAACGTTTACCACTAATGCGATAGGATAATACTTGATTGTTAAACTTAGAGCATGTAAAAGAATAAGATTTTATGTCGATGCGAGGTGGATTTTGTTGCAACTTCAAGTAACGAACAGTCCGTTTAGCCAGGAGCAGGTTGAGCTTCTTAACCGCTTGCTGCCAACGTTAACGGAATCACAGCATGTATGGCTAAGCGGCTACTTGTCCGCTTATTTCAGAGCCGCAGAGTCGGTTCCGGCCGGAACGGCACTGCAAGTCGTCTCCGCACCGCCGGCGGCGCCAGCGGCGTCTCCTGTACCGGAGGTAAGCATTTCCGCGGCTTCGCGCGAAGTGACGGTTCTATTCGGGTCGCAAACCGGCAACAGCCAGCGTCTGGCGGGCAGCCTTGCGCGCAAGCTGGAAGAAAACGGCTTTCAGGTTACCCTGTCGGCCATGAACAAGTTCAAGCCGAACGGCTTGAAGAAGGTGGAGAACCTTCTAATTGTTGCAAGCACGCATGGAGAAGGGGAGCCGCCGGACAACGCGATTTCCTTCCACGAATTTTTGTTCAGCAAGCGTGCGCCGCAATTGGAAAACCTGCATTTCTCGGTGCTGGCGCTCGGCGATACGTCGTACGAGTTTTTCTGCCAAACCGGCAAAGACTTCGACAAGCGCCTCGAGGAGCTTGGCGGCAGCCGCCTGACTCCGCGCGTCGATTGCGATTTGGATTATGACGAGCCGGCTGCGGAGTGGATCGGCAACGTATTGAACGCTCTGGCCGCGCGGTTCAGCTCGCCGGCAGCGGCGGAAGCGGCTGCGGCCGTGCTGGTCGAAGCCGAGCCGGCTGCTTCACCGTCCGAATACTCGCGCACCAATCCGTTTCACGCCGAGGTACTCGCTAATATCAATTTGAACGGACGCGGCTCGGATCGTGAAACCCGCCATCTTGAACTGTCTCTGGAAGGCTCCGGTCTGCAGTACGAGCCGGGAGATTGCCTGGGCGTTGTACCTCAGAACCATCCGGAGCTCGTTGACTCTCTGATCCGCGAGCTTGGCTATTCGGCTGACGAATCCGTTCCTGTTAATAAAAAGGGCGAAGAGAGCACGCTTCGCGACGCCCTGCTTCATCACTATGAAATTACCGTATTGACAAAGCCGCTGCTGGAGCAGGCTGCGAAACTTTCCTCGAACGGCAAGCTGCAGGAGCTTCTCGCCGCCGGCAACGAGAAGGAACTTAAAAGCTATACCGAAGGACGCGACCTGCTAGACCTGGTACAGGATTTTGCGCCTTGGCAGGCATCGGCGCGCGACTTCGTTTCGATTTTGCGCAAGCTTCCTGCAAGACTTTATTCCATTGCAAGCAGCTTTAAAGCTAATCCGGATGAGGTGCATTTGACGATCCGGGCGGTACGATACGAGTCGCATGGCAGACAGCGCTACGGCGTATGCTCGGTGCACGCTGCGGAGCGTCTTCAGGAAGGCGATACGATTCCGGTATTCATTCAGAACAATCCGAACTTTAAGCTGCCGGCGAATCCGGATACGCCGGTCATCATGATTGGACCGGGAACTGGCGTAGCGCCGTTCCGCGCTTTCATGGAGGAGCGCGAAGATATCGGAGCGGAAGGCAAAACGTGGCTGTTCTACGGCGACCGCCATTTTGTGACCGACTTCCTGTATCAAACCGACTGGCAGCGGATGCTGAAAGAAGGCTCGCTGACGCGAATGAACGTTGCTTTCTCCCGTGATTCCGAAGAGAAGGTATACGTACAGAACCGCCTGCTGGAGAACAGCAGCGAAGTGTTCAAATGGATCCAGGAGGGCGCGCACATTTACGTTTGCGGCGACGAGAAACATATGGCGCATGACGTGAATGCCGCGCTGATCAATATTATCGCTCACGAGGGCGGAATGAGCCCTGAGGACGCGGCGGCTTATTTGTCCGGTCTGCAGGAGCAGCAGCGCTATCAGCGCGACGTGTATTAAGAAATGGGTCTGACTGATGGAAACGAGAGGGGAAAGCAATAATGGCAAATGATCAATTGGTGAAGCCGATTGGCGGTCCTCCAAGCGAGGTTGAGCATATCAAGAGCAGAAGCAATTACTTGCGCGGCGATCTTGTCGAAATGCTTGCGCAGCCTTTAACCGGCGGCTTGCCTGAGGACGAGAACCGTTTGATGAAATTTCACGGCAGCTACATGCAGGACGACCGTGATTTGCGCAATGAGCGCGAAAAGCAGAAGTTGGAGCCCGCTTACCAGTTCATGCTCCGGGTCGTTGCTCCCGGCGGAGTGGCAACGCCCGAGCAGTGGCTCGTGCTTGACGAGCTGGCTCAAAAATACGGGAACAATACGCTGCGTGTAACGACACGCCAAGCGTTTCAGATGCACGGCATTTTGAAATGGAATTTGAAGAAGACGATTAAGGGAATTAACGACACACTGCTGACTACTCTTGCTGCATGCGGAGACGTCAACCGCAACGTCATGAGCAACCCGAACCCGTACCAATCCGAATTCCATGCCGAAGTGTACGAATATGCCCGCAAACTTACCGATCACCTGGCTCCGCGCACGCCGGCATACCACGAAATTTGGCTGGACGGCGAGAAGGTCGAGAGCAGCGAGGTCGTCGGCGAGGTCGAGCCGATTTACGGACCGGTATACCTGCCGCGCAAATTCAAAATCGGCTTGGCCGTTCCTCCAAGCAACGATGTGGATGTGTTCTCGCAGGATTTGGGTTATATCGCGATTATCGAGAACGGCAAGCTTGCCGGCTTTAACGTCGCGGTAGGCGGCGGCATGGGAATGACGCACGGCGATACCGCTACGTATCCGCAGCTGGCCAAAGTGATCGGCTTCTGCAGGCCGGAACAAATTATCGACGTTGCGGAGAAGACGGTTACGATCCAGCGCGATTACGGCAACCGCTCCGTGCGCAAAAACGCCCGCTTCAAATACACGATCGACCGTCACGGCTTGGACTGGTTTGTGAAAGAGCTTCATGACCGCATGGGCTGGCAGCTTGAAGAAGCGCGTCCGTTCCATTTCGAGCACAGCGGCGACCGTTACGGCTGGGTGAAGGGCACAAACGGCAAATGGAATTTAACGCTTTACGTCCAAAGCGGACGTATCCATGACGAGGGCGAGCATCAGCTGATGACGGGCTTGCGTGAAATCGCGAAAATCCATACGGGAGATTTCCGTCTTACCGCAAATCAAAATGTCATCATTGCGAACGTATCCGCCCAGAAAAAACGCAAAATCAACGAGCTGGCCGAGAAATACGGCCTGACCGACGGAGCGCATCTGTCCGCGCTTCGCAGAAGCTCGCTTTCCTGCGTCGCCCTGCCGACTTGCGGGCTGGCGATGGCTGAAGCCGAGCGTTACTTGCCTTCGCTCGTCGATACGCTTGATCTGATCGTCGATGAAGCGGGCCTGCGCGACAAGGAAATTAATATCCGGATGACCGGCTGCCCGAACGGATGCGCACGGCCGGCACTCGGCGAAATTTCGTTTATCGGCAAAGCGCCCGGCAAATATAACATGTATATGGGCGCCGGTTTTTCCGGTGAAAGGCTGAGCAAGATGTATCGTGAGAACATCGACGAGAAGGAAATCGTTGATACGCTGAAGCCGATTATCCAGCGTTATGCAAAAGAACGGAACGAAGGCGAGCATTTCGGCGATTTCGTCATCCGAGCAGGGTACGTTAAGGCTGTTCACGACGGTACGGAATTCCACAGCTGATTCGATTGATTTGAATACCGAATGCGAGATTCCCGCTCGCGCTGCTTGAAGGCGCGGGCGGGAATCTTTTTTATTCGTAAATAGACAAATCCGGGCTGGGCCGTCATATGCTTTATAGATGTGAAAGCTGATGCTGTAAGTCGGAAGGATTGCAAGACACCAGAGTAAGGATGAGGTGATTATGATGTCAACCAGCGTAGCGTATTTTTCTGCGGAGTTTGGGATTGATGGATCTTTACCGATTTACTCGGGCGGGCTTGGCATTCTGGCCGGAGATCATATTAAAGCTGCAAACGAGCTCGGTCTTCCGTTAGTGGGGGTCGGCTTGTTTTATCAAAAAGGATATTTCAAACAACGGATTCGCGAGGACGGGGTACAAGAGCACCTTTACCCGGAGCTCGATCCGGGCAAGCTGCCGCTCGAAAGAGTGGCCGATGCCTCCGGAAATCCGCTGATCATACAAGTACCGGTCGCTTCCCGCAGCGTTTATCTCAAGGCTTGGTGCTTGCGCGTCGGGCAGGTTCCTATATATTTGCTGCATTCGAATACGGAACAAAACGATGAGCATGACCGCAGATTGACCGACAATCTGTATCCTGGCGATCCGAACGTCCGGATCATACAGGAAATCATATTGGGCATCGGCGGTGTGAGATTGCTGCATGCGCTCGGCATCCGGCCGGACGTGTGGCATTTGAACGAAGGGCATTCGGCGTTTCTGACGCTTGAGCGGATTCGCGAGTATTCGGCCTCGGGAGTCAGCTTTGAGACGGCCAAGGAAGCGGTAAAGGCAAGCACCGTTTTCACTACACACACACCTGTGCCCGCCGGACACGATAAATTCAGCATCTCCATGATCGACCATTATTTCGGCGATTATTACTGGCAGCTTGGCGCAGACCGGGATACGGTTATCGAGCTGGGCAGACAAGGGGAAGAGTTCAACATGACGCGCCTGGCCATGAATACCTCCTCCCGGGTGAACGGCGTAAGCAAGCTTCACGAAAAAGTGACAAAAGCGCTGTTCCACAGGTGGACGCCTCATATTCCCGAGCAGGATATTCCGGTGGAATCGGTCACGAACGGCGTTCATATCGGTACGTGGATATCCCCGGACCTGAAAGCGATGCTGAGCGATTATTTGCAGCCGGATTGGGAAAGACAGGCATCCGATCCGGCGGTATGGACGCCGGTCCGGGAGATTCCTGCTGGGCGGCTCTGGAGAGAGCATCAAAAGATTAAAGGGGAAATGATCCGCAGATTGGGCTTTACGGACATGCGCTATCCTCAGGAATCGCTTTTGATCGGGTTTGCGAGGCGGTTTGCCACTTATAAACGGGCTTTGCTGATTTTTCAGGATCTGGACCGCCTGGACCGGATCGTGAACGATCCCGAGCGGCCGGTCTGTTTCGTCTTTGCCGGCAAAGCGCATCCCGCCGACTTCCCCGGCCAGCAGCTGATCCGCAGAATCGTTGAATTATCCAACACGGAGCGGTTTAAAGGCCGTATCCGGGTCATGGAAAACTATGATATGGACAGCGCAAAATGGCTTGTCCAAGGCGTCGACGTTTGGCTGAACACGCCGGTTAAGCCGATGGAGGCAAGCGGAACGAGCGGGCAAAAAGCGGCCATGAACGGAGTGCTCAACCTGAGCGTCCTGGACGGATGGTGGAATGAAGGCTATAACGGCCGCAACGGCTGGGCGATCGAAGGGGAAATGGCAGGCAGCTCCGAGCACCAGGCCTCAGTGGACAGCGGCAAGCTTTACCGTCTGCTCGAGGAGGAAATCGTTCCGCTGTATTATCACCGTGACGAACAAGGGCTCCCGTCAGGCTGGGTGAACCGGATGAAAGAGTCCATTTGCACGCTGGCTCCGCGCTTTAATACGGGAAGAATGGTCAGCGACTACTGGAGCAAAATCTACGTTCCGACGATCGAGCGCGGCAGAAGGTTCGCCGCCAACAATTTCGAAATTGCCGGACGGGTAAGCGCGTACAAAGCTTTTATCCGCGAGCAGTGGAAGCATGTGCGTGTAAATAAGCCGAATGCTTATTCCACACAGGGTACGCGTATCGGCTTTACGGAAACGTTTTTTCAAGTGCTGGTCGATCTAGGGCCGATCTGGGAGAAGGATGTCAGGGTCGAGGTTGTCGGCTCTGACGGTAACGGGGGAATATGGAAGGTTAGGCTGAAAGCAGCCGAGAAGCTGGATAACGGCTTATACAGGTTTGAAGGCTCCTGCTGCGATAAGCATGACGCCTTCCTGCATTCGAACGCCAATATCCGGGTCGTGCCGATCAGCAGCGAATTCACGAACGATTTCGAAATGGAACTTTCTGCATGGGGAGAATAGGATAGCGCGAAGGGACGTCATCCTGCCGTTCCTTTTCCTGATCGCCGCTGCCTGAAGATTGAAACTCGGAAAGCCCGCTTAGCGGGCTTTCCGAAATCGAATATTGCACAATGCATGATGACTGGAGCACAGGTTGATCTGCTGCTGCGATTAGTAGCCGCAGCCTACGCCGCCGAAGAAGCCGCAGCTGCACGCGATGATCACCAACAGAATGAACAGGACCAAAATAGCACCAGTGTTATTGAACGCGCCACCGACAATTCCGGACATGATTCAATGCACCTCCTAGGGTCTTAGTACTCTGTATGTTATGCTCCGTTTCGCCCTGATGCTTGGGTGTTTGTACGGGAATGACATTGGCCTAAACGATAAAAATTAAATTTATTAATGATTAAAATATATGAATTATGTTATTATACAACTAAAGATTAGTTCAAAAGAACTATAAATACATAAGGAGAGGACAACAATTCATTACAGATGATCAATCAATTGTTCATACATCTCATTATCATATTGTTTCCAATCTTTATTCAACAGTTCTTTTTCTCCAGGAAGAAATCGGATTCGTTTCGCTACCAGGCGATTAGCGGCATTATGTTTGGAACGGCCGCCGCAATTTGCATGGCTCTGCCTGTCAACGTCATCGGGAGCTTTCAATTGGACCTGAGAAACATTCCGCTGATTATCGCAATCGTTTACAGCGGCGGCAAGCCGTTGCCGGGCATCATAGCAGCGGCGCTGGCCGTTGCTTTCCGGATCCATCTCGGCGGAGACGCCTTAATGGAAGGGCTGCTCGGGGTTTTGCTCTGTAATGTCCCTAGCTTCCTGTTCGTCAAGGCTTTCCCCAAATACTCGTCGTTTAAAAGAATCGCCGTTAGCATCGGACTGTGTGCCGCCTCGCTTGCGGTTGCGTTCGGTCTGTTGTATTTGTACCTGAGCATTCACCAGCTGTCGCTGGATGACCGGCCGTATGACGCATATGTGTTTACAATGACCGGTCTTGTTTCTTTAATCGGAATGGCTATTTCCTCGCTGCTGAAGGAGCATATGATCGAGAGCGCGATGCTGAAGGAGGAGCTGGAGCGCAGCGAGAAGCTGAAAATCGTCAGCCAGATCGCCGCGTCGGTGGCCCATGAGGTACGCAACCCTCTCACTGTCGTCAAAGGATTTCTTCAGCTGCTGAAAGAGACCGTCGACGACAAAAAACGGGAATATTTGAACATTGCACTGTCCGAGCTCGACAGAGCCGAATTTATTATTACGGATTATTTGAATTTGGCAAAGCCGCAGGCGGACCAGCTTGAACGGATTGACGTATCCGCTTTTTTGCAGGGGTCCCTTGAGATTATGAATTCATACAGCTTGATCCAGAATGTGCAGATTCAATTAAATTGCAATCAGACCGATCTTTTTGTGTTGGCGGACAAGCCGAAGCTTACACAGGTGATGTTGAACTTGATCAAAAACGGCGTAGAAGCGATTCCGGAGACAGGCGAGGTTACGGTGAATGCATTTTACCGGAATGATTATATATACATAGAAATTATCGATACCGGCATTGGGATGACGAAGGACGAGCTTGAGCAGATCGGGACCGCATTTTACACGACAAAGAGCACGGGGACAGGCCTCGGACTGCTCGTTACCAACCGGATTATCGAAGCGATGAGCGGTAAGCTGACTTTCGAGAGCGAGTCCGGCAAAGGCACAAAGGTTAAAATCCGTCTGCCGGCTTATCAGCCGGGAAAATAACAAAGCCTCCCCAAATAGCCGCAAGTGGCATTGGGGAGGCTTCATTCATCATTTCATCCGAAGCATCATCGTCCATAAGTCCGCGCTCTCGTAGCCTAATCGCCATGCGGCTACCCCGGCAAGATCGTACTTTTTGGCGATTTGGATGCGGGCCTTGACGGTTGCTTCCGTTTCCGCCCACAGCAGGTAGGTAAAGCCGTCCTTCACATACGTATATTTCATTTGGCCCGATACGGGATCGAGAACGCCTTTGGCATTCGTCTCGGCCACCAGCTTGGGCACCTCTTTCATATAGATGGCACGATTGCCAACAAGCTTGCCCGTACCGTCCAGCTTCCATTCCCTGACGTAAAACGGAATGCCCAGCATCAGTTTGCTGCGGGGGATGCCGTAGTCGAGAAATTGCCTGACGCCTTCCTCCGCCCATGCAAGACCTGATACGGAGCCCGGCGTACCGCTGCCGCTCCAGTGCTCGTCGTAGGCCATAATGACGATGGTATCGGCGATTGACGCAAGCGAGGCATGGTCATAAGCGGTTAGATGATTCCAGCTTGCACTGCCGCGCGGCAGATCGATAGACAGCTTCAAGCCTTTGGCATGGACCGCCTTGGCAAGCGACGCAACAAACGCGGTGAAAGCCGCCCTGTCCGCCCCGGCTACCTCCTCAAAATCTACATTGACACCTGCCGCTCCAAGCTCTTTCAACCGGTCGGCGAGCTTAACGATGAACTGCTTCTGCGCCTCCGCATTTTTCAGAAACGCCGTCGTCAGTTTCCGGTCGAACTGATTATGCACGAGCGGCATCACTTGAATGCCTTGCTCCTTGAAGGCGGCGACGACTGCCGGGTCCGACGTATCCTTTATCGTTCCGTCAGCCGCAGACAATTCAAACCAGGTCGGCGAATCGATCGTCAGCCCTTGTGTACCCGCAACGTGGCCGACGACGGTTTCGCTGGAAGCGCTGCCGTTCCAGCCCAAATAGACTAGCGACTTGGCATTGCTCCAAATCGTGCGTCCGTCGGCATGCCGAACGGAGCTGTTCGCATAATATTTGGCGTAATTGATTGCGGCTCCGCGGGTATGGAACGATTTCAGCTTTTTATCGCGCTGATAGACCGACAGATAAGGAATAGAAGTCCAAAGCGTAACGTCTCCGGCCGCAACCTCCGAATTCGCGTATTTTTTGGCGTATTGCACGGCGGCATCGAGTCCGATGAAGGCGCCAATGTATTTATTGTTCTGCTTGACGGTATACTTCGGAACATTGGAATGGACCGTTGCTCCCGTCGCCGTGTTTCGTACTTCGCTTCCGCTGATCTTCGCCGCCGCGGCGATGGCGTCCTGAAGGAATGCATACAGCTTAGCGTCTTGAACAGGCTGGCCATCGACGATAATCTGATAAACGGGCTTTGCTGCACGCTGCGCTTTTTTTTGCGATGCCGTCAAATTGTCCCACACCCAGCTGTTCAAGGATAAATCGATGACATGGGCATTATTCCATTTTTTCGCTTCCTGCTTGGCCGCATCCAATGTGAGGAAGGACCAGCCGGCCAAGGTCCGGTCTCCCTGGTACAGCCTGAATTTCGCATAGGACTGATAAACCCAGCCTATACTTTCAAGATCTCGAATATGTACGTTTTGCAGTCCTTTGGCCGCGGACAAGGCTTGTGCGTAAGTTCTGAACTCCCATTTGGCGCTGGAGATGCCGTTCAGATAAAGCTTGTAGCGGGGGAAATTGTCCCATACCCAGCTTCGTCCGGATATCGTTTCCACGTGGCTGTATGCGTAGTATCTTGCGTAAGAGACAGCCTGCGCTTCCGTTTGAAATTCCTTCAGAGCCTTGTCGTTCTGGTATACCCTGTACATGGTCATCTTGCCCGCAGCCGCGCCCGCAGCAGGTGTGATGCCTGCCAGCATCGATTGGAAGAACAAGAGCAGCGCAATGGCCGCGGTTATTTTTGTTCTCATCCTTTTTCTACCACACTCCTCTCGCAGTCTATTAATAGACGCAAAAAGAGAGCGGCGGTTGCTGTCCATTAGAAATTTTTCAGATTACCGTCCATCTTATAAAAAAAGCATCCACCGGCCGGGTTATCCAGAGGATAACGTACGGCTGGTGGATGCCTCGCATCCGGGCTATTCTTCAATGTCCGCCCAAAATTGTTCGTCGGCATCAAGCTTGATGCCGGAGCGGAAAACCCGCCTGTTGTATTGCTGATACATGTACTGCTCTATCGCTTCCAAAATGTTGGCTTCGATAATATACTGACTCCGTCCGTTTACCCAGACCTCTGCGGTGAAGCCGTATTCTTCCTCCCAGGAAAGCTGCACTTCCACGTCCGTCGGCTTGACGCCGCGGCGCTGCGCCATGTGCATGCAGATGGCGTTAATGATTTCGTCCGAATAGATCCGCACGATTAGTAGGGTCTCCTCCGATCCGGCGTGCCCCGCTTATTGCGAAAATAAACGAAGGCGGCGCGAATGAGCATGATAACCGCAAAAATCGCCAGCAGGTTTATCATCAATCCGAGAATGCTGCCCAGAGCGCCCATGCCTGCGAATAAGCCGCCGAACATAAGGCCGGCCAAGCCGCCCAGCATCAAGCCTTTCATTAAGCTGCCGCCGCCGAACAATCCCGGCTTTGTCGTACCGGCCGTTGTTCCCGGCGTTGTGCCTGTCCTGGCGCCTGTGTTGGTCTCGCTCGTGTTTTCGTTCTTTTTCGGGGTTTGCGTATAGCTCTGTTTAGGTGATTTCAGACCGCCCCGGGGTTTTGCGTCGGCATATTGGCCAAATCCCAGCGTGAAAAACAATGCTGCGGCCAGTAAAACCATAAATCCTTTTTTCATCTGATCGTTCTCCTTCTTGGTGTCGTAGTTGCTGCATTGCCAACTGGTGTCATTACGGCTAAGATAGACGAAGGTTTCATCTATTATACTATTGTCGGTTTCGGTTTATGAAAATATAAGCGGTCAGGAGGCTCAAAATGAAGACATTCCCGCATGCCTACGTTTGTTTTCTGGTTGAATTTCATGCGTCGAGGGATTATTTCGAATGCCACGAGCTCCTGGAGGAATATTGGAAGGAGCATCCCGGCGATCCGCTGTCCGAAACATGGGTAGGCCTGATCCAGCTGGCGGTCGGCTTGTATCATGAGCGGCGCGGCAACCGGCGAGGCGCTTTAAAGATGCTTATGAAGGCGGAAGCGAAGCTGTCTGCCGCGCCAATCGATACGATCGGTTTGGATAAGCAAAGGCTGCTGGAGCAGCTGGCCCGGCGGACGTCGCAGCTGAGCCGGGACGAATCTTTGGACGGAGGCTTCTACACGGATCTTGATTTGTTGATTACCAGCACGGAGTTACGGAGCGAATGCGAAGCCGAGTGCGTAAAACGCGGCTTGGATTGGGGGAAGCCGAGCAGGCTGGAGGATGCCGGAGTGATTCACCGGCATAAGCTGCGGGACCGCTCGGAAGTCGTAGCGGCCAGGCAGTCTGCACTGGCGGACAAAAAAAAGGAGCGCGGCGGCAAAGCATAAGAGCCGCGTCGCTCCTTCTTTCATAGCAGCGGATTGCGATTCGGCTAGCCGATCAGACGCAAATGAGTCGTATAAATTTGACTGTCGCTCTTAAGGCTGAAGCTTCCCTGAACCGGGTCGTAATCGATCTTCATTTTCGGCTCGTAATAGACCTCGTGCCGGGGCTCGTAGTAGAACGGGAACGGGTCGCCCTGGGCGAGCTTGTCGTCGACCGACGGCTCTCCGATCAGGGACAGTGCCGGCACTCCGCTCACGACGCATCCGCAGCCCTCGGTGTCGTGGAGCAGCTTCAAATGCCGGGTTCCGTCGCTCAGATAGGGCTTTAGCCGCAGGGCAGCCGATTCGGTAAAGGTAAGATGCATAGGTCAATCCTCTCTTTCTTGCGCAGCGTAAATGATGACGTCAGGTTTAAGTTGATTATACGGAGCGAAATAAGTAAGATCAAGTTAAGTTCCAATGTATGGAATGCAATTTCATTCGAAAGGGAAGGGCGGAATACCGATGGCGGCAAAACAGGCGGAAGCGCTGCAAAGCTTTAAGGAAACGATTAAAAAAATCAAGAGCTACGAGGAAGCGCTGGGCGTCCTCTATTGGGATTTGCGCACGGGCGCGCCCCGCAAAGGGATGGATGCCAGATCCGAGGCGATCGGCGCCTTGTCGGGGGATATGTTCAAGCTGTCGACCTCGCCGGAGCTCGGGGAATGGCTGGCCGTGCTGGAGGAAGGCGGGACAAATGCCGGCTTGACGGAAATTGAACGGCGGCTGGTGGCGGAAACCCGCAAGGATTACGACCGAAGCGTCAAAATTCCGCCTCAGCTTTATCAGGAATACGTCGTGCTGGCCTCACAGTCGGAATCGAAGTGGGAGGAAGCGAAGGAAAATAACGATTATGCCGGCTTCCAGCCCTATCTGGAAAAGGTGATTCAATACACCAACCAGTTCATCGATTTATGGGGCGCGAAGGAAACCCGGTACGATACGCTGCTCGACCAGTACGAGCCCGGCATGACCGTCGGCGAGCTGGACCGGGTGTTCGGCGGCTTGCGTTCTCAGCTCGTGCCGCTTGCCGCAGCGATCGCAGCTTCGCCGCATCAGCCGGACACGACGTTCCTGCGTCAGAAATACGATAAAGCGTCGCAAAAGGATTTCAGTCTTTACATATTGAAGCAAATGGGTTATGACTTCGAAGCGGGCCGATTGGACGAAAGCGTCCATCCGTTCGCAACGGGTCTCAGTCCTGGCGATGTCCGGATTACGACTCGTTATCTGGAGGACGATGTGACGAGCGCCCTGTTCGGCACGATTCACGAAGGCGGGCACGCTCTTTATGAACAGAACATTATGAAAGAGCTGATCGGCACGACGCTGTGCACGGGGACGTCAATGGGCATCCATGAGTCGCAGTCCCGCTTCTGGGAAAATGTGATCGGCCGCAGCCGCCCGTTCTGGAATCGTTATTTCGCCGAGCTGCAAAGCCGGTTCCCGGGCCAGCTGGACGTTACCGTCGACCAGTTTTACCGGGGGAATAACGTCGTTCAGCCGTCTCTTATCCGGATCGAAGCGGACGAATTGACCTATAACCTGCATATTATTATCCGGTACGAAATGGAGAAGCTGATCTTCAACGAAGGAGCGAAGGCAGCCGATCTGCCTGCGCTATGGAACGACAAGTACAAGGAATACTTGGGCGTTACGGCGGCTTCCGACGCGGAGGGCGTGCTGCAGGATGTCCATTGGTCGGGCGGCGCCTTCGGCTATTTCCCTTCCTATTCGCTCGGCAACATGTATGCCGCCCAGTTCGCCGATACGATGGAACGAGAGCTGCAGGGCTTCTGGCAGCTGGTCGAGGACGGCAATTTGCTGCCGATCAAGCAGTGGCTGACGGAGCGGATTTACAAATACGGCAAGCTGAGATCGCCGTCGGAGCTAATTCAGAACGTGACGGGCAAGCCGCTTGATCCGCAGTACCTCGTTACCTATTTGACTAACAAATATAAGGATATTTACAAGCTGTAAATATTGTAATCAAACCCCGATTTAAACAAGGGAAGCTGCCCGCACGCCATCGGACGTCATGCGGGCAGCTTTTTTTGTATGCATCTTCAAGGCTGAAAATGTAAACATTTACAGGCTTTTCCTTGCATCGCGAAACGGGCAAGTACCTGACAGGAACGCCGGCTGCCGTTCACGCATTCCGCATTCACCGCCCAACTGTCCTGCGCATAGGCTAATGTAATTCAATCAAACGCGAATGTGCTGGAGGGACGAACATGAAAGGACGTAAATGGATGTCGCTGCTGCTGGCGGCGGCGCTCGCTTCTATGGCAGTGCTTGCAGGCTGCGGCAGCGGTGATTCGGGCAAGACGAAGGTCCGGATCGGCGAAGTGACGCGGTCGTTATTTTATGCGCCTGAGTATGTAGCGATCGAAAAAGGTTTTTTTGAGGAAGAAGGGCTGGACGTAGAGCTCACTACAACGCCTGGCGGCGACAAAACGATGACCGCCTTGCTCTCGAACGTGATCGACGTCGCATTGGTCGGCTCCGAAACCTCCATCTATGTATACCAGCAAGGCTCGGACGATCCGATTATCAACTTCGCCCAGCTGACGCAAACCGACGGCACCTTTCTCGTGGCCAGAGAGGCTGTAAGCGGATTCGACTGGAACTCCTTGAAGGGGAGCGTGTTCCTCGGCCAAAGAAAGGGCGGCATGCCGCAAATGGCGGGCGAATTCGCCCTGAAGAAAAAAGGCATCGATCCGCATGCGGACCTGGAGCTGATTCAGAACGTCGATTTCGCGAACATTCCGGCGGCTTTCTCATCGGGAACCGGGGACTATGTGCAGCTGTTTGAACCGACGGCTTCGATATTCGAGAAGGAAGGAAGGGGCCATGTCGTTGCGTCCTTCGGAGCGGAAAGCGGCCATCTGCCTTACACCGTATTTATGGCTAAGCAAAGCTATATCGGTAAAAACGGCAAGACGGTTCAGGCGTTTACGAACGCCGTCCACAAAGCCCAGCTCTGGGTGAACGAGAATTCGGCCGAAGCGATTGCGGATACGGTGCTGCCTTATTTCGAAAATGTGGACCGCGATATTTTGATCAGCTCGATCGACCGCTACAAGCAGCAGGGCTCGTTCGCGTCGGATCCGGTTATCGACGAGGCGGAATGGAACAATTTGCTCGATGTGATGACCTCTGCCGGCGAGCTCGAAAAACGGACCGAGCACAGCGAAATCGTAAATACCGAATTTGCCGAAAAAGCGATCGATGCGGTGAAATGACCGCTAACGGAAGAAATGGGGGCTTAAGCATGAAGGAGCAACCGGTGCTTGAGCTGCAGCAATTGTCGCATGTGTATGTGAACGAGAAGGGGGCGTCGCTTGCGATCGAAGGAATCGTTCTTGCGGTTGCGCGCGGCGAGTTTATCAGCCTGGTCGGTCCGAGCGGCTGCGGGAAAACGACGATATTAAGCCTGCTGGCAGGCCTTTTTCCTCCGACGAAGGGCCAGGTGCTGCTCGGCGGCAGGAAAGTGCAGGCGCCGTCGCCCAAGGTCGGCTACATGCTGCAGCAGGATTATTTGTTTCCATGGCGTACGATACGGGATAACGCAGCCGTCGGACTTGAAATCAGCGGCCGCAAAAACGCTGAAACGTTAAAATTCGTAGACGAATTGCTGGAAGAGGTAGGGCTGCCGGGCGCCGGCGGCCGTTACCCGCATGAGCTGTCGGGCGGCATGCGCCAGCGCGTCGCGCTTGCAAGAACGCTGGCGACGGAACCTGAGGTGCTGCTGCTCGATGAGCCGTTCTCCGCGCTGGATTTGCATAT
Source organism: Paenibacillus vietnamensis (assembly GCF_020169515.1). Taxonomy (GTDB): domain Bacteria; phylum Bacillota; class Bacilli; order Paenibacillales; family Paenibacillaceae; genus Pristimantibacillus; species Pristimantibacillus vietnamensis. The sequence continues at coordinate 40,201 of NZ_JAHMHW010000027.1, forward strand.
TAAGCTGCAATTGGAAGACCTGGTGGATGAAACGCTGAAGCGGCTCGGCAAAACCGCGGTGCTCGTCACACACGATTTGGCCGAGGCGGCCGCGATGAGCGACAGGGTGATCGTCCTGGGCAGGAATCCGGGACGGATCCGCCGCGAGGTTACCGTACCGGACCCTATCCGGCGCTCCGCGCCGATGGCGGCGAGGAAAAATCCGCGCTTTCAGGAGCTGTTCGAGCTGCTGTGGGCGGAGCTGGACGCGGTTGAGGAAGCGGGAGGTGAGCTGGATGACTGATCACGGCGAAGAGCGCCAAGCCGGTGCCGACAAGCCTGAAACGGCACATCTATCCGGCATACGGGAGGACCGCCTGGACTGGATGAAGGAGCTGCATACCCGGTATATGGAACGGAAACGGAGACTGTCCGGCGCCGTTCTGGCCACGCAATTCATTATCCTGCTGTTGTTTGTCGGGCTGTGGGAGGCGGCGGGAAGAAATAAATGGATCGATCCTCTGCTGTTCAGCTTCCCTTCGAAGATGATGAGGCAGCTATGGAAAACGATGGCCGACGGCTCGATTTGGCCCCATGTCGGCATGACGGTATCCGAGACGGTAGCGGGCTTTGCCCTCGGCACGCTGCTCGGGACGGTCATCGCCGCCGTGCTGTGGTGGTTTCCCTTTTTGTCGCGGGTATTCGATCCTTATCTGGTCGTGCTGAACAGCATGCCGAAGGTTGCGCTCGGGCCGATTTTCATTGTCGGGCTGGGACCCGGTTTTATGTCGATTGTGGCCATCACCTTATCGGTAACCGTCATTATTACAACGATAAATATTTATAACCGGTTCCGGGAAATCGACAGCGGTTATATCAAGGTCGTCAGACTGTTCGGCGCTTCGAGATCGCAGCTGTTCCGGCTTGTTATTTTGCCGGGCTCCTTCCCCGTCATTATTTCCACGCTGAAGGTAAACGTCGGCCTTGCCTGGGTAGGCGTCATCGTAGGTGAATTTCTCGTTGCGAAGCTCGGACTCGGCTATTTGATCATTTACGGCTTTCAGGTATTCAACTTTACGCTCGTTTTATCGAGTCTTGTCGTTATCGCAGCGGTCGCCACCGTCATGTACCAGCTCGTCGCCGCGCTCGAGAAACGGTTGACGGCAGGCTGGCGCGAAAGGTAGGATGTAGAAATAAACTTACCGCTGGCGAGGTCATGAGATGGGGATTCGGATTGTCAAAACGGCGCTGGCTGCCATCGCCGCTATATACACCGCCGTTTATTTCGGCCTGGAGCCGCCGCTCGGGGCAGGCATCCTGGCGATTCTCGGCGTTGAAGTCACGCGCATGAAGGGGCTCAAAAGCGCCTTCGTGCGTTTTGTCGCGTCGGCGCTCGGCCTTTTTTTCGCGTCATTCGTTTTTTCGTTGTTAGGCTTTCATATTTGGGCGGTGGCCATTTTTATTCTGATCACGTTTCCGGTGCTCTCCAGGTTTCAGCTGAAGGACGGCATCGTTACGAGCTCGGTTATCGTCTTTCACCTGTTCGCCCGCGAGGAAGTGACGACCGGGATTATCGCTAACGAAATTATGCTGCTGCTGGCCGGACTCGGCTGGGCGACGGTGATCAACATCATTTATATGCCGAAGGACGAACATAAGCTTGTCCGACACCGGGGAACGATCGAAGAAAGCTTCAGCGTTATTTTCAGGGAGATGGCGTTGACGCTGCGAAGCCCATCCCATGTGTGGAACGGCAGCGAAATTTTGGAAGCGTACAATGCGATTGAAGAAGGCGCCCAGCGCTCGGTGCTGAGCCGCGAGAACCGACTGTGGGGACAGGAGCAGTACTGGACGACCTATTTCGAAATGCGCCGGCAGCAGCTGGAATCGGTGCAGCAAATGCTGGTGGAGCTTGCGCTGGTATATGAAAAATTTCCGCAGGCGGTCATGATCGCCGAGCTGCTCGAGCAGCTGTCGGGCGACGTGAAATCGGACGTATACGAAGGCTCCGTCGAGGAGCGGCTTTACGCGCTGTCGAGGGTGTTTCGGACGATGGAGCTGCCGAAAACCCGCGAGGAATTCGAGGCCCGCGCCGCGCTTCTAATGCTGCTGCACGAGCTTGAGCGCTATTTATCTATCGCGAAACGGCTGAAAAAAAGAAAAGTCATTTCGGCAGCCGGGTAGCCATAGAATATAGAGGGAAAAAATTCGTTTCGGAAAAAGAAACAGTCACCCTAGACGAATGTCCTGCATACACTTTAAATGAATGATTGTATGGAGGAGGTTAAATCAATGACTATTGCAGATAAACAGCTCCAGTACAGAGAAATAATAACGAAAGCTGTCTGCGGAAAAGGTCGTAAGTTTTCCACGGTAACTCATACCGTAACGCCGCCTCATCAGCCTACGAGCATTTTGGGCGCATGGATAATCAACCATCAATATGAAGCGGTTCGTTCGGGCGACGGTATTGAAGTTATCGGTACTTACGATATCAACATCTGGTATTCGTACAGCAAAAACTCGCAAACGGATGTGGCAAAGGAAACGGTGCACTACGTGGAGCACGTTAACCTCTCCTATGTAGATCCGAAGCATCGGCCTTCTACTGTAGAAGTGTCCGCCGATGTCATTCAGGAGCCTAACTGCATCGAAGCGAACATTACTTCGAACGGTTCCGGCGTCGGAATTCGGGTGGAGCGCGAGTTTGCTGTGGAGCTCGTCGCCGAGACGAAGGTTTGCGTTGCGGTGCTTCCAGGCGGTTGCGGCGACCTGGACGGCAAGGACATGGAGTTCAGCCTCGGCGATAACGACTACGAGGATTTGGATCCGGATTTACTGGACGACGAGCTGTAAGCAAGCCGGCAAGCTTGAGCTTTGCTGTCAAAGTATCATATGCCGATACGGCGGCAAAATCGAGGGCGAAAGCCCTCCTTTTTTTTATCACAATAGAATTTTTTTTGTTTTCGGGCTATCGAAAACCGAAATTGTGTGTGGCGATAAATCCTGACTCTGTAACATAAAAATTTCTCTTTTTCTGCGACAATCGGGAATAACGACGTGTGTTTGAGATATTACCTGCAAAGGCGGAGTGCGCACATGGCCTCAACGTGGATTTGGCGCGGCAGCTACGATCGGCTGGAGGAGGTAAGTGAGGCGCCGGCGCCGGGAGAAGGTGACGCGCTGCCGCCGGTAATCCGGCCGTGGACGGCCGTTAAGCCCGGAGATGCGGTGCTCGCATGGACTGCCAGACGTGCGATTGACAGCGGACGGCTGGAAGGCGCGTGGATATTGAACGGCGGCTGTAGTACGGCTGCCCGTATGCCCGCCGAGGAAAAACGGCGGATTTGGCGGAGAGCGGGCCTGTGCGGCGGCCCTCCGCTCGACAGCGAGCGTGTGTTCCGCGTCAGCGTCGTGCATTTGGAGCCTTTAGAAATAGTGCGTGAGGTGGTTGCCGCCGGGAAAGCTGCCGGAGAGCGTCTGCGGCGTACGGAAGGCTTGGGCAGCGGCATTGGCTTTGTCAATGAGAGCGGATATGAGGTGCGGAGCGGAGCAGAATGGGCGGATCCGTCTTTGGGCGGGAGAAAACGCCAGCCCGGTGCCGGCGGGGGGAGACTTCCGCTGCAGGCGATCGAGGGCGAGACCGGTTATTGGCCGGTTGACCCGGCGATGAGACGGGTCGCGCGAACCGCCGTGCAAGCGCTCTATGCGCTGGGCCTTGATATCGGCGAGGCCGTTGTGGCGCTTGGCGGGGACGGCCGGACGGCGGTACGCGACGCCCGGCCGGGGCTTGCCGACGCGACGCTGGCGGCGGCCGGCTTGCGACGTTTCGCCGCGTGGCATGCGGCCGAGAGCGCGGCGGTGAAGGATCGGCAGCTGCTGATCGGCGCCGATCCGGAGTTTGTGCTGGTGACGCCGTCCGGCAAGGTGGCGGCAGCGTCGCGGTTTTTTGGCGCCGGTGCCGGCGGGGCCGCCGGAGCCGACGCCGTGCTTGTCGGGCGGCGGCTGCTGTACCCCGTCGCCGAGCTGCGGCCCGAGCCGGCCGCCGACCCGGCCGCGCTCGCCGCGAACGTGCGGCGGCTGCTGCTGCGCGCCGCCGGGAAAATCGGCGACCCCGCGCTGCGCTGGGCCGCCGGGGCGATGCCCGTGCCGGGGCTGGCGCTCGGCGGGCACATCCACGTGAGCGGAGCGCCGCTGACCAGCCGCTTGCTCCGCCTGCTCGACAGCTACGCGGCGTTCCCGCTCGCGCTGGTGGAGGACCCCGCCGGGCGTTCCCGCCGTCCCCGATACGGAAAGCTCGGGGACTTTCGCCGGCAGCCGCATGGCGGGTTCGAATACCGCACGCTGCCGAGCTGGCTCGTCTCGCCGCTGGCGGCGAAGGCGGCTTTCGCGATTGCGCTCCTGTGCGCCCGCGAAGCCGCAGCTTTGCCTTACATACCGGCTCTCGACGAGCGGTATGCTGCGGCCTACTATGCCGGCGACCGCACGGAGCTTGCCGGCTGCCTGGACGGGGTGGCGTCGGCGATGGCCGCCACCGCAAGCTATGCCGAGCTGGCGCCGTATATCGAACCGCTGCTCGAGGCGGCACGGCGAGGCTCGGTCTGGGACGAGAGCGCCGATATCCGCGTGAAATGGCGGATTCCGCTTAGGTAGGAGAGGCATGCGCAGCCGATTATTACGGCGAATAGCCTCCTTCGAGGCAGCGGCCGCGGACAACAACTGTATTTTCCAATGGAAAGAGGGACTGTCGGCCGGGTCGTGGCCGCCGTGCGCAGCCGCAGGTACGGCCCGTGCTGTTATGCTTATGGCGATCCTTTGCTTCGCTTGGTATAATGAACATCTGATGTTTACTTTCGAGGAGGATCGGAATGGCAGCATATACTCCGATGATCATGCAGTACCTGGCGATCAAGGAAGAAGCGAAGGACGCTTTTTTATTTTTTAGATTAGGCGATTTCTATGAAATGTTTTTTGAGGATGCCGTGAATGCGTCCCGCGAGCTGGAAATTACACTGACCGGCCGCGAGGGCGGCGGCGAGCAGAAAATTCCGATGTGCGGCGTCCCCTATCATTCTGCGGAGAACTATATCGTCAGACTGGTAGAGAAGGGCTATAAGGTTGCGATCTGCGAGCAGGTTGAGGATCCATCGGCGGCCAAGGGCGTCGTGCGGCGGGAAATCGTACGAATTGTTACGCCGGGCACCGTCATGGAGTCGAAATCGCTGGAAGGGAAATCGAACAACTTCATCGCATCCGTCGTCCGCGCCGGCGGCATGCAGGGTCTGGCTGCGTGCGATTTGTCGACGGGGGAGCTGTACGTCACCTCCTTCCCCGAGCAGCTGGAGGCGCTGATCGATGAAATTAACGTGTATCAGCCTTCCGAGCTCGTCGGCGACGGCGAGCTGCTGGAGAAGGTGAAGGCCGCTTCCTCGTGGGGCCGCCAGACGCCGCTCACGCCTCGCGAGCCGATGGCGGCGGAAAGGCTGGCCGGGCAGTTCGGGGGAGCTGAGCTGGACAAGCTGTCGGCAGCCAGGCTGCGCGCGGTCAGCGTGCTAGCAGGTTATCTGGACGAAACGCAGAAGCGTTCGCTTGGCCACGTTCGCTCCATAACGGCATACGAGCCGAACCAATATATGATACTTGATCATTATACGCGCAGAAATCTGGAGCTTACCGAAACGGTGAGAGACCGCAGCAAAAAGGGCTCGCTCCTCTGGCTGCTCGACCGCACGCAGACTTCGATGGGCGCTCGCATGCTGAGACGCTGGATCGATAAGCCGCTGCTCAGCAGCAAAGCGGTGGAGGCCAGGCTTGACGCGGTGGAAACGCTGTACCTCGATCTGATTTTGCGCGAGGATATCCGGTCCGAGCTGCAGCCGATTTACGATCTGGAGCGGCTCGTCGGGCGCGTCGCGTTCGGAAGCGCAAACGGCAGGGACCTGAACGCGCTGCGCAGCTCCTTGCGCCGCATTCCGCGGCTGACCGCACTGTGCGAGCAGTCCGGCTCGCAGGTGCTCCAGGAAGCCGTTGCAGGCTCGGACGACTGCGCGGATTTGGCCGATCTCATCGAAACGGTGCTCGTCGACGAGCCGCCGGTCGCGATTCGCGAAGGCGGCCTTATCCGCGAAGGTTATGACGAGTATTTGGACCAGCTCCGCGAAGCAAGCACCAACGGCAAAAAATGGCTCGCCGAGCTGGAGCGCCGGGAGCGCGAAGCGACCGGCATCAAATCGCTTAAGATCGGCTACAACAAGGTGTTCGGCTATTATCTGGAGGTATCGAAGGCGAATATCGGCATGCTGCCGGAAGGACGCTACGAGCGCAAGCAGACGCTGGCCAACGCGGAGCGTTATGTCACGCCCGAGCTGAAAGAAAAAGAACGGCTGATCCTCGAAGCCGAAGACAAAATGATCGACCTCGAATACGAGCGGTTCATCGAGCTCAGAGACCGTCTGGCGCTTCATCTGCATCGCCTGCAGAAGGCTGCCGCAATCATAGCGGAGCTAGACGCGTACCAGTCGCTTGCGACGGTAAGCGCCGAGCGCCGGTTTACAAGGCCGAAGGTGAACGAGAATTACGATCTCGTCATCGAAGACGGCAGGCATCCCGTCGTAGAGGCGATGATGGACGGCACGCCGTTCATCGCCAACGGAACCGCCCTGCAAAAGGACGATCGCTTTATGCTGCTCATTACGGGGCCTAATATGGCCGGCAAAAGCACGTACATGCGTCAGGTGGCGCTAATCTGTATCATGGCGCAAATCGGCTGCTTCGTTCCGGCGAAATCGGCGGTCATCCCGCTGATCGACCGGATCTTTACCCGGATAGGCGCCGCGGACGATTTGATCGGCGGGCAAAGTACGTTTATGGTGGAAATGAAGGATATTCAGGCGATGACCGAAAAAGCGACGGCGAACAGTCTCGTCATCATCGACGAGCTGGGCCGCGGCACTTCAACCGGGGAAGGAATGGCGATCGCGCAGGCGGTTATCGAGTACGTGCATCATCATATCGGCTGCAAGGCGCTTGTCTCGACCCATTTCCACGAGCTGGCTCATCTGGAGGAGTCCCTTCCTTCCCTGACAAACGCGCGAATGGCCGTAGAAGAAGCCGGCGACCACGTTACGTTTCTAAGGAAGCTGGTTGCCGGCGCCGCAAGCACGAGCTACGGCATCTATTGCGCGCGGCTTGCCGGACTGCCGCAGTCGATTATCGGCAGAGCTTACGAGCTGCTGGACGATGCGGGGAACGCGCAGCCGCTGCCGGAACCGGCCGCATTAACAGATATATCAGAGCTGCCGCAGCAGCCCGATAAGGTGATGGAGAGCAAGCAAATCGTTCAGCTCTCGATTTTCGACGAACCGGCCGCGGCCGCCGAATCGGAGCCTAAGGGGCGTAAGGCGACCCCTAAGGCCGAGCAGGTCGCCGAGCAGCTGCGGAAGCTGGACTTGTTTAATATAACGCCGATGCAGGCGATGCAGTGGCTGAACGAGATGAAGATCAAGCTTAACAGCTAAGAGAGAGGGGGGGAGGTCAGCCATGGGGAAAATCAAAATATTGGACGAGCAGCTGGCCAACCAGATTGCAGCCGGCGAGGTTGTCGAGCGGCCCGCTTCGGTCGTCAAGGAGCTGGTCGAAAACGCCGTTGACGCAGGCAGCACTACGATCGATATTACGATCGAAGAAGGCGGCCTGACATTGATCCGGGTCGTCGACAACGGCTTCGGCATCGAAGCTTCGGATATCGCAACTGCCTTCCAGCGCCATGCCACGAGCAAAATCGCCACAAGCAGCGATCTGTTCCGGATCGCCAGCCTCGGCTTTCGCGGCGAGGCGCTCCCGAGTATCGCCGCCGTGTCCCGCCTGCAATGCCTGTCCGCCGATAGCGAATCGGGGCTGGCCAGGCGAATCGTCATCGAAGGGGGCACGGTAACGGCGGACGAGCCGTCAAATGCGCCGCAGGGCACGGATATGACGGTGCGCGATTTATTTTACAATACGCCCGCCCGTTTGAAGTACATGAAAGCGATCCAGACGGAGCTCGGCCACATATCGGATTACGTCAACCGGATCGCGCTTGCGCATCCGGGGATCGCTTTTACGTTCAAGCATAACGGTAACGTGCTGCTGCGCACGCTCGGTACCGGCGACAGGCTGCAGGTGATCGCGGCGGTATACGGTACGAACACCGCAAAGGTCATGCTGCCGGTCGAAGCCGAGACCGCGGATTACCAGCTCAGCGGCTATTTGTCGAAGCCGGAGCTAACCAGGGCGAACCGCAATGCCATCACCGTCATCGTGAACGGGCGGTATATTCGGAGCCACGCGGTTAATCAAGCACTGCTGCAGGCATACCATACGCTGCTGCCGATCAACCGGTATCCGCTTGCGGTGCTGGAGCTGGGCATGCATCCGAGCCTGCTCGACGTTAATGTCCATCCTTCGAAGATGGAGGTCAGATTCAGCAAGGAGCCTGAGCTTCGCGCCTTGATCGAATCGGCGGTAAAGCAGGTTTTGGCGCGCCAGAGACATATTCCCGGACCGGATTCCGTCCGCAGGCAGGAGCGTTCGAAGCCGGTGTTCGTCCAGGACGCCATTTCGTTTCACCGGCCGGAGCCCGCCACGATGCCGGCTTCGAATTCGGCTCCGGCGGCTGCTCCGAGGCCTTCATCGCAGTCGTACTCCGGCCGAACGCCGGCCGCAGCGCCTCGGCCGCAGCCGCCGGAGCGTGAATACGTGCCGCGGAACGCGGCGGAAAAACTGTACGCTCCGGCAGTACGGCATGACGGCTATGCCGTATGCGAGACGCCTCAGCCGCCCGTAGAGCCTGAGATGCCGGGCAGCCTTGCGGCCGAAGCCGGAGACCGCGAGCAGTTCGATACGCTGCCGAATCCACAAGGCAATACAGCGGCATCGGAAGATGAGCAGCCCGCTTTCCCGGAGCTGCACTGGATCGGACAGCATCATGGAACGTATCTAATAGCCGAATCCGAAGACGGTCTTTATTTGATCGACCAGCATGCCGCGCATGAACGGATTAATTATGAATACTTTTTTCACAAATTTGGGAATCCTGAACCTGCCAGCCAGACGCTGCTCGTTCCGCTTACGTTGGAGTTCACCTCCGGTGAAGCTGCCCAGCTTCGCGAGCTGCTGCATTTATTCGCGCAGGCGGGCGTAGAGCTGGAGCCGTTCGGCTCCCAGACGTTTCTCGTCCGTTCTTATCCGGAATGGATGCCGCAGGGCGAGGAGCAGGCGGTGCTCGAGGAAATGGCCGAGCTGGTTTTATCGGAACGCAAATCCATCCATATTGCCAAGCTGCGCGAGAAAGCCGCGATCATGTGCGCATGCAAGGCTTCGATAAAAGCAAACGACAGAATGAACCGTGAGGAAGGCGAAGCGCTGCTGGCCAGATTGTCCCAGTGCAAGCAGCCGTATACTTGTCCGCACGGCCGTCCGATTATCGTTCATTTATCCGGCTACCAGCTTGAAAAAATGTTTAAGAGGGTGATGTCTTGATCGTGACCACTTCGGTGAAGCCGTCAAGGCGGGCGCTTAGCCAGGCGGCCCGGCTCGCAGGCGAGCTGTCCGCCCGGCTGCAGGCCCGAGGAAACATGACGGTCCGCAAGCTGCTCTCGCAAAGCAATGACGAAAGAGTGCTCGTCGTTACCGAGCAGGAGGTCCGTTATTACGAGGGGCAGGCGGAGACGCCGCTGTATTTTCATCCGAGCATGGCGTTCGTGCGGGTCAAGCGCCTGCGGCGCGGCGATACGGATCCGCTAATTCAGCTGACCGCTTGCCGGGAAGGAGACCGCATCATCGACTGTACGGCGGGGCTGGCTTCGGATTCTCTTGTATTCGCTTATGCGGCAGGCTCCGGCGGCAGTGTAACGGCGGTCGAAAGCGAGCCCGTGCTCTGTGCGCTCGTGCGGGAAGGGCTTGCCAGCTACGAGACCGGCCTGCCCGACGTCGATGCCGCTATGAGGAGAATCGAAATGCATGGCGGCGACCATCTGCGCTATTTGGAAGGTCTGCCGGATAAGAGCGCGGATATCGTCTATTTCGACCCGATGTTCCGCCAGCCGATTCATGAATCAAGCTCGATGGAGCCGCTCCGCGCCATTGCCAATATGTCGGCGCTATCGCCGGAGTCCATTGATCAAGCGAAAAGAGTCGCCCGCAGATGCGTCATCATGAAGGAGCATCAGACAAGCGGTGAGTTCGATAGGCTCGGCTTTGAGCGAAGGCATGTCAATACGTCCAAAATAGCATATGGAGTGATTGAGCTTTGAAGGAAGAGTTCAGCTGGCCGCGGCAAGCGGCCGAAGACGGATCTGCAGGCAAGCAGCCGCTGCTTGTGCTGATCGGACCGACGGCGGTCGGGAAAACGCGGACGAGTCTTGATATCGCAAAAACATGGAATGCGGAAATCATATCCGGCGATTCGATGCAGGTATACAGGGGCATGGATATCGGTACTGCAAAAATCATGCCTGAAGAACGTGAAGGCATTCCGCATCATCTGATCGACATTTGCGATCCGGAGTACGCTTACTCCGTGGCCGATTTTCAAACGGGCGCAGCCGAAGCGATCGGGCAAATCGCCGGGCGAGGCAGGCTGCCGTTCATCGTCGGGGGGACTGGGCTCTATGTCGAATCGGTCTGCTATCGCTACCGGTTTGCGGAGAACGGCTCGGATGAGCCGTTTCGCCGGGAGCAGGAGCTGTTTGCGGCGGAGCACGGGGCGGAAGCGCTTCACGGAAGGCTTGGAGCCGTCGATCCGGAGGCGGCGCAGCGGCTTCACCCGAACGATTTGAGGCGCGTCATCCGTGCGCTCGAAGTCTATCATTTGACCGGTCAGACCTTCTCCGAGCAGCAGGCCGGCCAGACGAAGGAGTCTCCATACGAGCTGTGTATCATCGGTTTGACGATGGATCGCGCGGAACTGTACCGCAGAATCGAGCAGCGGGTGGATCTGATGATGGAGCAAGGGTTGGTGGAAGAGGTGCAGAGGCTGCTGGCGCGCGATTTGCCTCCAACTGCGGTAGCAATGCAAGGGCTCGGCTATAAGGAAATTGCCAATTATTTGCAAGGAAACTGCTCGTTAGAAGCCGCCGTCGAGCTTCTGAAGCGTGATACCCGAAGGTTTGCAAAGAGGCAGCTTTCCTGGTTCAGGCACATGAAGGATATTCACTGGATTGACATGGGGGAAAATTTTCACAACAATTTGCAGTCCATTCATGCTATAATAGCAGGAAAGTTTCAAGTTGATCTTGAATATACTTCTAATCAATCTTTTAGACGGGGGTAACGTCCAATGAACAAATCAATCAATATTCAAGATACGTTCCTGAATCAGCTGCGCAAGGACAACATACCGGTCACGGTTTTCTTAATGAACGGTTTTCAAATCCGGGGCGTTATTAAAGCTTTCGATAACTTTACGATTATCATAGACAGCGAAGGGCGCCAGCAAATGGTGTACAAACATGCCATTTCGACCTTCACGCCGCAGCGCAACGTATCGCTTATGCAGCAGGATGCCGGGGGCGCCTTGTCTTAAGAGAAGTCATTCGGTGAAACTTTCTAATAACGTGCTTCGTTTAACTAGATAGCGGCATGCAGGAGCAACCCGCTCAAAGACGGGTTGCTCTTGTCATTTCGTGGTAAAGATAGAATAGACGGACTACGGTTCAACAGGAGGGAGTCGGCAACATGGCTGAGCGACCAAGCAGCAAGACTGCATCGAAACAAAAGAAGAGGAAAAGGAAAGTATCGGGACGCACATGGTTTTACGGGCTGTTTTTTACGGCGGCTGTCGCAATCGTCTGCGGAATTATCGGGTATTTGCTTATTATTTTGAACGGCGAACGCATATTGGCGGAGAACGGCAGCAAGCTTAACTTCGGCGAAGCGTCGATTCTGTACGATGCGAACGGGCAGGAAATCGCCACCATCAAGCTGGGAACGGATAACCGCGAGATCGCGGAATATTCTGAAATACCGGAGCAATTGCTGAACGCGGTCGTCGCGACCGAGGATCAGCGCTTCTACGAGCATTCGGGCATTGACTTTTTCGCGATCGGACGGGCCGTCGTGAAGGACGTTATCGCCAGAAGCGCGGTCGAGGGCGGAAGCACCATTACACAGCAGCTTGCGAAAAACGTATTCCTGACGGCGGATAAAACCTTTTTCCGCAAAGCGACGGAGGCGTCGATCGCAGTCGCGCTGGAGCATAAAATGTCGAAGCCGGAAATTTTGACGATGTATTTGAACCGGATCCATTTCGGTAAGGGTATTTCGGGCGTGAAAGCCGCCGCCAAATATTATTTTAACAGCGAGCTTAAGGATTTGGAGCTTTGGCAAATCGCCACGCTTGCCGCCATGCCGAAAGGGCCGAACCGATACAATCCGATCAACGATCCGGAAGCGTCCATGAACAGGCGGGCTGTCGTATTGAGTCTGATGCAGGATCAGGGTTATATTACGGCTGCCGAAGCTGCGGAGGCCAAAGCGGTCGTGTATGAGCAGCCCGCGAACCTGGAAGAGGATCAATCGACCGACTTTCAGGAGTTTATCGATTACGCTGTGGAAGAAGCGATGGAAATTACGAAGCTTACCGAAGAGGAAATTCGCGTAGGCGGCTTCAAAATTTATACGACCATGGATCAGCAGGCCCAAACGTCTATGGATAATCAATTCGCAAACGACGACAATTTCGAGAAAAGCAAGGACGATCAAATCGTTCAAGGGGCTATGATCATCATGGACCATCGCGACGGCACCATTAAAGCGATGGCCGGCGGCAGGGATTATATTTACAAGGGCATCACGCATAATCGGGTGCTCGTCAAGCGACAGCCGGGTTCGGCATTCAAGCCGATCATCGCGTACGGCCCGGCGCTTGAAACCGGCGGTATGACACCGTCGACGATATTGACGAACGATCAGAAATGCTTCGGCAGCTATTGTCCGACCGACAGGTGGGGCCCTACGCCGGTATCGATGACTCAGGCGATCAAGGACTCCCGAAATTTGGCGGCAGTATGGACGCTGAATCAGGTCGGGCTGAAGCAAGCTTTTGATTTCGCAGGAAGGCTGGGCTTTGAGCTTGCTGATGAAGACAAGAACCTTACCGCCGCGCTCGGCGGGCTGACCTACGGTACGACTCCGATGGAGATGGCGACCGCCTACAGCGTATTTGCGAACGGCGGCCGGTCGGTCGATCCGCACTCCGTCGTCAAGATCGAAGGGAAAAATTATTCGTATACGTACGAGGCGCCGGCTTCGAAGCAGCTGATGTCCGAGCGTACGGCTGCCTATTTGACCGACATGATGCAAACGGTCGTACAGAAGGGCGGTACGGGCGTAAGAGCAGCGATTAACCGTCCCGTTGCCGGTAAGACCGGTACGACCCAGCACGGTATTAAAGGCTTTTCCGGCGACGGAATCAAGGATGCCTGGTTTGTCGGATACACGCCGGAGTGGACAGCAGCCGTCTGGATGGGATACGATAAAACAGATTTGGATCATTATCTGAAGACTGGAGGCAGCCAATCGGCCGCACTGTTCGGCAAAGTCATGAGGGATGCCATGAAGAACGTGCCGATTACCGGCTTCAACAGGCCGCAGGAAGTCGTCGAAGAAGAAGAGCCGCCGGCGGCGATTACGAATTTTAACGCTGTGTTTGTCGAGGAAGAAATGAAGGTAAAACTTTCCTGGGATCCGGTTCAGGAAGGCGAAGTCACGTATACGGTATTCCGCAAGGAAGCCTCCGAAACGGAATTTATCAGGTTCGTCGATGCGCTCACGACGTCAGAAGTCGACGATATGAGCGCGTTCCCGGGCATGACTTACGAGTACTACGTCGTTGCTTATAATGCCGAAACCGATAAGCAAGGCGAGCCATCGCGGGCGATAAAAGTTACGATACCGGAGACAGAGATTATTCCGGATGTTCCGCTGGAGCCTGATCCTACCGTTCCGGACGCCGGGGAATTGACGCCTCCCGCAGAAGACGGAGGAGAAGCGACACCGGATCCTGAGGCAACGGAGCAGCCGGAAGCGACGGAGCAGCCCGAAGAGGGCGGCGTAACGGAAGAGCCGATCCCGACGCCGGAAATTCCGCTTGGCGGGAATGAGGGCGGCGGCGAGAACGCATTAGAGAACAACACGGACACCGGCGGCAATACGTAAGGAACGGGTGGTTAATGATGGCGATTGGAAAACAGGCGCGAATGACTTGTTTATTCATTCTTTTGGCCGGCGTTATGCTGCTGGCGGCATGCGGCAGCAAAGCCGACGGGAAGAATGGGCACGAAGGAAGCGCAGCCGCTTCAGCGAAGACGATTAGCTGGGATAAGATGCCGGAAATGGCGATTGATCTTAACAAGTCGTACAGCGCGAAGTTTCAAACGACGAAAGGCGATTTTACCGTGAAGCTGTTTGCAAGCGAAGCACCGGTTACGGTTAACAATTTTGTGTTTTTGGCGCGTGAAGGTTTTTACAATGGTCTAACGTTCCACAGTGTGATCGAATCGTTTATGATTCAGAGCGGCGATCCGAAAGGGAACGGCACGGGCACACCGGGTTATTCGATACCGGATGAGCTGGATACCGATAGGAAGTATGAGCCTGGCATCGTTGCTATGGCCAACGCGAACAAGCCGAATTCGGGCGGAAGCCAGTTTTTTATTTGTACCGGTCCCGATGCCGCTAACTTGAACCGGGAACCGAAATATACGATTTTCGGCAAGGTGGAAAGCGGTATGGACGTTGTTATGGCGATCGGAGAAACGCCGACCAAAAATAACGTTCCAACTGAAGATATCGTTATAAAGTCCATTGAAATTGTAGCCGTTTAACGAAAAGCTCTGTCCTTCCGGACAGCGCTTTTTGTTATTTCAGGCAATTGCGACAGGCAGTGCTTGGTTTATTTTGGCTGTCGGCTGGAGATGGACGTTAAGTTATGGTAAGCTTTTTTTATAGGATGATTCCAATTGTCGTAGGCGACGAACCGGCGGTTGCGATGCTTGTCGCCTTGCAGCAGCCGAGCAGCTTTGCAGGCTTTGCCCAAATGAACGGAAAGGTACGTTCCGAATGAAGAGAAAATTTTCAGACCGGGCGAACTGGCGACGTATCTTGCGCAAGAGCTATACTTGCCTGGCGCTTGACGGCGAAGAGTTCAAAGGTCTCGTGACGTTTTACCGGATTCATGAATTGCGTGAGCCGCTTTGGAAGGAATACAACGGACGCCGACTTTGCCTTGCCGACCGGGGATATTTATGGATGCAGCATTTTCCGAGGGGCGAGCACTTTGTCGTTACGACGATGTTCGATGACAAGGGGCGTGTCGTGCAATGGTATATCGATGTATGCAAGACGCAGGGATTAACCGATCAGCAGGTGCCTTGGTTTGACGATCTTTACTTGGATGTGGTCGTGCTTCCAAGCGGAGAGGTGTTTCTGATGGATGAGGATGAGCTGGAGGACGCTCTGAGGCAAGGAGACGTCAGCGGCAAGGATGTCGCCTTGGCGAGGAAGACGGCGGGCAGGCTGCTTTCTAGCATCCGAAACGGCCGGTTCCGCTATTTCACTCTTAGCCTGAAGCACAGGAAAAGCCTGATGGAAAGAACCGGGGAGCTTAGCGAATCATGATAGCTGCCTCAAAACGAAGGAGCAGCCCGCGCAAACGAACGAAGAAAGCTCGTCCGTGGCTGCTCCTGTTTCGTGCTGCTGCCTGGCTGATTTGCGCCGGCGTGTTCTGGTTCGGATATTTGCTTTGGCTAATCAATGGGTTTGATACGACCAAACCGATCGCGAAGGCGGATGCCGGCATCGTTTTAGGCGCTGCCCTCTGGAATGATGTGCCGAGCCCCGCATTAAAGGAACGGCTCGATTTTGCTTATGAGCTGATTACGTTAGGCAAGGTGGACAAGCTCATTCTGTCCGGAGGCCTGGGCGCAAACGGGGCTACGAAAACAGAGGCCGAGGGTATGCGGGATTATTTGATTGCAAAAGGTATAACGGAAGACAAGCTGTTACTAGAAAATGCCTCGACAAGCACGTATGAGAATTTGCTCAATAGCCGGAAAATAGCGGAAGACGGCAAGCTGAAGGAGCTTGTGATCATTACTCACGATTACCATGCCGCTCGGGCCAAGGAAATGGCCGGCCAGCTGGATTACGGCGACTTTCAGGTTGCCGCCACGAAATCAAAAGTGCTGAATCCGGTCTTTAACGAAGCGCGCGAAGTGCTTGCCTTTACGAAATGGAAGCTGGACCTGGCGCTGCTCACTCTGGGCGCCCGCTCTCCCGATTCGATGCTGTGATTCTGCTAATATGCGGCTGCAAGCTAGAATAAACTTGTAGTGCGGTCAGCCGCTATTTCGCTTTCGAAGCAAAGGACAGGTGATGCGACAGATGAGTGGACACGTCATATCAGGACCCGGCAATGGAACCGCAAGACCTTCCAGGCAAATCAACGTCGTTCTTCGAAGTCAGGATTCCTTCCAGACAACGGCATCCGCCCATGCGCTGGAGCCGGAATCACTTCCGCCAGTCAAACCGCTTCCGAGTGTGGACCATTATGCGGATATCCAGAAGGAACTCGAGCCGATGATCGGAATGGACAACGTCAAATCGCTTGTTTATGAAATATACGCATTGCTGTACATCAGCCGGATGCGCTCGGAGGCCGGATTATCGGGCGGGTCCCAGGTGTATCATATGATTTTCAAGGGCAACCCCGGAACGGGAAAGACGACGATCGCCCGCATTGTAGCAAAGCTGTTCCAGAAGATGGGGGTTCTGTCAAAGGGGCATCTCATCGAGGTGGAACGGGCGGATCTTGTCGGCGAATACATCGGACACACGGCTCAAAAAACCCGCGACCTTGTACGCAAGGCGATTGGCGGCGTGCTGTTTGTCGATGAGGCTTACAGCCTTGCGCGGGGGGGAGAAAAGGATTTCGGCAAGGAAGCGATCGATACGCTGGTTAAGGCGATGGAGGATCACCGGAATCAATTCGTGCTTATACTGGCGGGTTATCCCGCCGAGATCGAGGATTTTTTGCTGACGAATCCGGGATTGCCGTCCAGGTTTCCGATACAGATCGAATTTCCCGATTATTCGGTCGATCAATTGATCCAAATCGGCGAGCTGATGGCCAAAGACCGCGATTATGTGCTGCTGCCGCAGACGGTGTTCAAGCTGAGGCAGCATCTGATGCAGGAGAAGCAAAATACGATGTTTTCATTCAGCAATGCCAGATATGTGAGAAATTCGATAGAGAAGGCGATCCGGTATCAGGCCGTACGATTGCTTAATCATTTTGCGAATTCCATTCCCCCGAAGCAGGAGCTGATGACGATCCGGCCGGAGGATTTGAAGTGGGAATCGAAGATTTAACGAAGCCTTGGCTGAGAAGGGGTATGACATGAGCGGCAAAACCTATGAAACGAATCCGAACGTAACCGAGAAAGCCATTCTTATCAGCCTTGTAACTTCCGATGATAAACGGAAGGGGACGGATCCCGGGCAGTCCTTGGCCGAGCTGGCGCAGCTGACGGAAACGGCCGGCGTCGAAGTGCTGACGGCGCTGGTGCAAAACAAGGAAACTGCGGATACCAGGTGGTTTATCGGCAAAGGGAAAGTGCAGGAGGTTAAAGCGCTGGCCGAGGAGCTGGGCGCAACGACGGCGATTTTCGATCAGGAGCTTTCAGGCGCCCAGGTGAGGAATTTGGAGGAAGCGCTGGATTTGAAAATCATCGACCGGACACAGCTGATTTTGGATATTTTCGCCGGGCGCGCCAAAACCCGGGAAGGGATCATTCAGGTTGAGCTCGCACAGCTTAGTTATTTGCTGCCCCGTTTGTCGGGTCACGGCAAAAATCTGTCCCGGCTGGGCGGCGGCATCGGTACGCGAGGACCCGGCGAAACGAAGCTGGAAACGGACCGGCGTCATATCCGTAAGCGGATTTCCGACCTGAAAGCCGTACTGGGGGAAGTCGTCAGGCACAGGAAGCTGCATCGCGAACGGCGAAAGAAAAACGGGCTCGTTCAGGTTGCGCTTGTCGGCTATACGAATGCGGGCAAGTCGACGCTGCTGCGCGAGCTTACACAGGCCGATGTATATGTGGAGGACCAACTGTTCGCTACGCTGGATCCGACTTCACGGCTGCTGAAGCTGCCGAACGGCCGCGAAGTGATTTTGACGGATACGGTCGGCTTCATTCAAAATTTGCCGCATGATCTCGTTGCCGCCTTTCGAGCGACGCTTGAAGAGGTTTGCGAGGCGGATCTGGTCCTGCATG
This sequence comes from Paenibacillus vietnamensis, assembly GCF_020169515.1. GTDB lineage: Bacteria > Bacillota > Bacilli > Paenibacillales > Paenibacillaceae > Pristimantibacillus > Pristimantibacillus vietnamensis. The sequence continues at coordinate 58,494 of NZ_JAHMHW010000027.1, forward strand.
TGATCGACAGCAGCTCGCCGGCGCGCGATGATCAGATCGATGTCGTGCACCGCATTTTGGAAGAGCTTGGCGCTTCGGATAAGCCGTTCATCAAGGTGTACAATAAAAAAGACCTATGCGGGCCTGCCGGGGCTCTGACGAATTTGCCTGTTTCTACCGGCGGCCATCTCGTTATCAGCGCTTATGATCAGGAGGATTTGGAGCTGCTTCTCCATGCCATCCAGGATAAAATCAGCGGCGGAACGGTCGTCTTTAATTTGCCTGCAGAACGCGGCGATCTGATTGCACTCGCGTACCGCAGCGGAGAAGTTATCGGCCAAGAGGTAAATGAGGAATCACTCAAACTGACCGTACAGATCAGCGCCCAGCAATACGAGCAGCACGGGCATCAGCTGCAGCCATACATAGATTTGCACTAAGGGAGAAGATACCGGAATGAATGAGCAGCACGATAAACAGAAATTATGGGAGCAGCTGGAGGGGCTCGCGGACCTTGCAGAGAGGCGGGCCGAACCTTCTTTCCGCAAAATCGACCGGATAGCCGAGCGCAATCAGTGGAAAGTTATTGAAGCGTTCAAGCGTCATCAAGTCAGCGATTTTCATTTTACCGGATCTACAGGATACGGCTATAACGACCGCGGCCGGGAAATTCTCGATCTCGTCTATTCAGACGTGATGGGGGCCGAAGCCGCGATCGTTAGGCCTCATTTTGTTTCCGGGACGCATACGATCAGCTGCGCACTATTCGGTGTTCTGCGGCCCGGCGACCAGCTGCTTTATGTAACGGGAAAGCCGTACGACACCCTGCATAAGGTGATCGGCAAGCCGGGCGACGGCAAGGGCTCGCTGCAGGATTGGGGAGTCAAGTACGCCGAGGTGCCGCTGCTGCATGACGGAGGACTCGATTGGGAAGGCATCGAGAACGCCATTCGTCCGGAAACGAAGGTGATCGGCATACAGCGTTCCCGCGGTTATGACTGGCGCGCTTCATTTACGGTCGCTGAAATCGGAGAAATCGTCGCACGCGTGAAAGCGATCAAGCCGGATGTCATCGTTTTTGTCGATAACTGCTACGGGGAGTTTACGGAGCTTGAGGAGCCTACCCAGGTCGGGGTCGATCTGATGGCGGGTTCACTGATTAAAAATCCCGGGGGAGGGCTGGCCGAAACGGGAGGATATATTGCCGGTACCGCCGCTGCGGTGGAGGCTGCCGCTTTCCGTCTGACGGCCCCGGGAATCGGCGGGGAAGTCGGAGCTATGCTTGGAACGCTTCGTCCGATGTATCAAGGATTGTTTCTGGCTCCCCATTTCGTAGGACAAGCCGTCAAAGGAAGTGTCCTTGCAGCTGCTCTGTTCGAAGAGCTAGGCTTTGAGACGAAGCCGCGGTGGGAGGATCCGCGCACCGATTTGATTCAAGCGGTCCGCTTTGGACAAGCCGATCATCTCATTGCCTTCGTACAGGGAATACAGCAGGCGGCTGCCGTGGATTCACATGTCGTGCCGGAGCCTTGGGACATGCCCGGCTACGAGAACGAGGTTATTATGGCCGCCGGCACCTTTATTCAGGGCGGCAGTCTGGAGTTGTCCGCAGACGCTCCGATTCGCGAGCCTTACATCGCTTATATGCAAGGCGGATTAACTTACGCCCATGCGAAATATGGGGTTTTAACGGCGTTATACCGGCTTGTCGAGAAGGGTTTAATTGTGATTAAACCTTACATAACTTGACACATTTATAGGATAACGTATAGAATGAACATATAAATGAGCGACTGGAAGGTTGATGCGACATGGCTGATGAGATTCGCAGAAATATGGCCTTATTTCCAATCGGCATCGTAATGAAGCTGACGGATTTGACGGCCCGTCAAATCCGCTATTACGAGCAGCACGAATTAATTGTGCCTGCCAGGACGTCCGGAAATCAGAGGCTGTTTTCCTTCAACGACGTGGAAAGGCTGCTGGAAATTAAATCATTAATAGAAAAAGGCGTAAATATCGCCGGCATCAAGCAAGTTATGAATCCGGTTTCTAAGGAATCGGAAGAGGCTACAATCGTAAGCGAGCAATCCGAAGTGAAGCGCAGAGAGCTTTCCGATCAACAGCTGCATCGTATGCTGAAACAGCAGCTGCTTGAGAAAAGGCCGGGTCAAGCGTCACTTATTCAGGGCCAGCTGACCCGTTTCTTGAATAAGCGTTAAGAGGCTGTAACCACGATTCGCAAACAAAGGAGATGATTGTGTGAGCTACACCAAAGACGATATCAGACGCATTGCCAAGGAACAAAATGTCCGTTTTATCCGTCTGCAATTTACCGATTTGCTGGGAACGATCAAAAACGTTGAAATCCCGGTCAGCCAGCTGGATAAAGCACTCGATAATAAAATGATGTTCGACGGATCTTCCATCGAGGGTTACGTTCGTATTGAAGAATCTGACATGTACTTATACCCGGATCTCGATACATGGGTTGTTTTCCCATGGGTGCAAGAGGATCGGGTAGCCCGTTTAATTTGTGATATCTATATGCCTGATGGTACGCCTTTCGCAGGTGACCCGCGAGGTATTTTGAAGCGTGTGCTGAAGGAAGCCGAAGAGATGGGCTATTCGTCTATGAACGTCGGTCCCGAGCCGGAGTTTTTCCTGTTCAAGACGGATGACCGGGGAGAGCCTACGACCGAGCTGAACGACCAAGGCGGCTATTTCGATTTGGCGCCGATGGACATGGGCGAGAACTGCCGCCGCGAAATCGTCTTGACGCTGGAAGAAATGGGCTTTGAGATCGAAGCGTCCCACCACGAAGTTGCACCGGGGCAGCATGAAATCGACTTCAAATATGCCGATGCCATTAAGGCGGCGGACCAGATCCAGACGTTTAAGCTGGTCGTCAAAACGATCGCCCGGGTACACGGCCTGCACGCTTCCTTCATGCCTAAACCGTTATTTGGCGTGAACGGCTCCGGCATGCACTGCCACCAGTCGTTGTTCCAAGGGGATACAAACGTGTTTTACGACGAGAAGGACAAGCTGGGCCTAAGCAACATCGCCCGTCAATATATGGCCGGTATTTTGCAGCATGCCCGTGCGATGGCAGCGGTAACGAATCCGACGGTCAATTCTTATAAGCGTCTTGTTCCTGGCTATGAAGCGCCTTGTTATGTCGCTTGGTCTGCAAGCAACCGCTCGCCGATGATCAGGATTCCGGCATCCCGCGGCCTCAGCACCCGCGTCGAGGTCCGCAACCCGGATCCGGCTGCGAATCCGTATTTGGCGCTTGCCGTTATGCTGAAGGCAGGCCTGGACGGCATTGCCAACAAGCTGCCTCTGCCGGCTCCAACGGATCGCAATATTTACATTATGACGGAGGAAGAGCGCATCGATGCGGGCATTCCAAGTTTGCCGCTGGATCTTAAGGAAGCTTTGGACGAAATGCTGCGCAGCGACATCGTCTGCGAAGCGCTTGGCGATCACGCGCTTGCACATTTCTACGAGCTTAAAGAAATCGAGTGGGATATGTACCGGACCCAGGTTCACCAGTGGGAGCGCGATCAGTATTTGACTCTCTACTAAGTATAAAAAATGAAAAGGCAGAAAGCCCGGTGCGATCACCGGGCTTTCTGCCTTTTGTGCGCTTGGCAGCGCAATCGACTAAGGAGTGGAAGTCTCCAGTACACCGCG
>NZ_JAHMHW010000028.1 GCF_020169515.1 Paenibacillus vietnamensis
CAAATTGACGGTGGGAGACTCCAGAATTAAGGGGCCTAGCCGCTTTTGCATCAGAATGAACCTTAAACACCCCGATAAAGCCGAAAAGGTACAAATCTGATGCAACAAATGCAGCAGAGCTGAGCGAACAACATGATCATCCCCGTTCTAATGCACAAATTGCAGCAGAACGCGGAGCAGCCGATGTCCGGGCACCAAAAAACCGGCCTGGGGAAGACCCCCGGACCGGTTTTTGCTTCAACTATAAACGTATAAATGACTTCTTTTCAATGCGAAACGAGCTTTTGCCGCTAAAGGAAGGCACAGAACCGAGCTGCGCAAGAAGAAGTTAACGGTTCGTGCGTAGCGTCAGCCGTTTACGCTTGATGTTACTCAAATACCGTATCTGCGTAAAATTCAAGCACATCGCGAAGCAGCATAAACGATTCGCCATTCGTAATCGCGTTTTTGTCGGTAATGGCATCGATCGTCTCCTGCGTAATCCAGCCGCGCTCCAGCATCTCATCCAGGGTGAGCGTGTCTGTGTTGTCGTTGTGAATCGCCGCCGCGATCGTCTTGACCGCCTGCTCCAGCGTAAGCGGGATGGAACCGGCATTTTTGACGCCTTTAATCAGCAGCATCGGATCGCCTTTAAAGTAATCCGGCAAAATCTTCTTCACATTCAGCAGCTTGTAAACGAAACGCTCGTTGTTGGAGATGCCGTCAAGGTCAAAGTGCATGTTATCGTAGTTGCCGCTCGTATTCATCATGCTGACGGCGGTAATGAGCGCTTTGTAGGCTTTATGCTTCGTGTAATAAGGAGGCTCGAAGTCATTCATCTCCAGATCCATGCCCTGCTCCTCCAAATTGGCGCGCAGCTGAGCGATGAGCTCCTCCGAACGCGACAGCTCCCTTACCGTCATGCCGTTGTCGAGCGCAAGCTTCGCGGCGGCCCCCGCCGCTTCGGCGGTAGCCATGCCAAGCGGGATGACCCTCGCGCTGCCATGCGGCATGGAATCGAAGCTTGACGCACGGCCGACGACAAGCAGATCGTCTACCTTCAGCGGCACAAGCGTCCGGAACGGCACGCCGTATTGAATCGGCGACATCATAATAATGCCGGGGTCTTGATAGTTGATGCTCTGCATATCGACATCGTACGAGCCGTAAGCAACGGCATCCCAATGATCGCGGTTGTCCATCAGATCGGCCATCGTCAGGCGGTATTCGCCCTGAAAGTGACGGGATTCCCGGATATACAGCTCGTCGGCCGTGCCTGCGAACTTGAGATCCTTGAATTCGGGAAATTTCTTCTTCAGAAACTCTACGATCCGCGGAGCCTCGGCCTTGCCTGTCTCCATTGCAGCTTGTACGGAAGCCGGATCGAGCGGATCAACTCCGAAAATATGCATCGCATTGATCAGAATCGTATTGTCGTTCTGCCTGCCGATATTCAAGCCGCGCATCTTGACGCGCTCCGGATTGGAGGATGGATATTCGGCCGCTTCAAAAAAGCCCCAGCCGCTCATCGCATCGACGCCTGAGCGCTCATGCCTGCCGAACGAATCCCAAATGTCCTGCGTCACGCCGCTCAGCTTGAACACTAGCGTAACGGCCATTTGAGCCTCCGGCCTGCCCAGATCCTCACGGCCAATCGTGAACGGCGCCCCGGCTGCGGCCGCGATATCGCCGTCCTGCGTTGCATCGATGACGACGCTGGCCATAATATCCTGCTCGGTGCCGTCTTCCTTGACGATATGCAGGCCGTCGATCGCCGCATTTCCTTCTTTTCCATCTCCCATAATGGGCTCCATGCTTTGAACCTTCATGACGACGTCGATGTTCGGCTCTCCCGAAACTAATTTGTAAAAGACGTTAGCCGCGGTATTCGTATCGAAGGAGGTGCCTTCGACCTGGTCGTACCATTCCTGGAAAATGCCTTTATTCAAAAAATTATGTTTTCCGATAATGCCGGATTGCACCGGCGAATAGTTATTGTCGAGCGTATTCAATCCGCCTACGGTCATAAGGCCGCCGAGAATTTCGCGGTTTTTGCCGTCAACCAAGAGCACTTTTAGTCCGTTACGCGCGGCGGATACGGCTGCGGCGACCCCCTCGGGATCGGTGCCGGCGACGATGACGTCATACTGCTCGCTAACGACTTCTGACGAGACGACCTCCAATAGCTGCTGCCGCTCGTGCTTGTTGACGGTCTCTTCCGACTTGATCCAAATGCCGATCAGCGCGGACGCAGCAAGAATGGCAATTGCAGCTGCGGTGATGACCGCATTTTTTTTCGTAATCGTCATGCTTCTCTTGGAGCCGGCGACGTTGCCGAACAGCATCCAGGAGAACGGGATGAACCGGGTTGTAAAAGCTACTGCGGCCCAGGAGCCGAACAGCATGAACAGCCAGCTTCCCAAATAGCTGAAGTGCGCCTTCCACGTAATGCCGAAGCTTGGCATAAACCTGTCGTAAATAAAGGACAAGAACAATAAATGAATCAAATAAATGCCGAACGATAATTCCCCGATCCGATAAAGAGGTTTGGAGACAAAAGACGGAAAGCTTCGGTAAATAATAAATGCGGCTTGTATAAGCACAAGAGCCGAAAAGACCGAATGGAAATTCCATAAAAAATCGAACCATAACCCGTCATAGCTTTTGCCAAAGGCACGGGCGTTATAAAAAGTGTTAACATGGGTAAAAGCAAGTATAAGCCATGCCGCCCATACGGCAATCCAAGCGGTCACTCGGTAAGGGTTGGCGTTTTCCTTATTCATGATCATCCAATTTTTGATTTTCGGGTAATAAATGCCTAAAGCCGCTCCGAGGAAAAAGAAGGAGAAATAAGAGAGCGACCAGCTTCCCCTGTTTTCGACTTGCCAATCATATTTATTAATAAGGAAAAAGCCCCATTGAATAGCAAACCCGAGCGGAATCAGAAAATGAACGAGCGGGCGCCATTTTTTGGCGAGCCACAGCAAAATCGGAAACAGCAAATAAAATTGAATGCTTATATATACGAAATAAAGATGGGCGAACGCTTTGCCGGTGCGCAGCCGCTCCCAATAATCTTCCAATGAATCTATTGAAAAAATAGGCAAATCCGAGAGAATTCTGCCCAAAACAAAATAAACCGTCGAAAACAAAATATAGGGAACTATGATGTAAAGCAGCCGTTTTTTATAAAAGCCCGTAATCAGTTTGCGATCAAGCGGGCGGGAATAATAGCTGTAGAATAAAACGAAGCTGCTGAGTAAAATAAAGGTAGGCGTACCATATTTCATGAAAATATTAATGAAATTATAAAAGAAATAATAGCCCGATTCTTTCATGGTAATCGTTGCCGAGGCGCTGGCATGGACGGAAAGAACGCCAAGAATCGCCAAAGCCCGTACAATTTGCAGCTCAGGGATATGCCCGTTTTTTTTCAATTGGCTCGTAGTCATAATCAAACCTTTCCTAATCCGGTTTAGTGAAGTACAACATGTTCGATGTTAGCATTATAGAGAAGGGTTTGCAACTTTTTGAGCGCACTTATTATGCCCGTTTTGCGCGTTTCGCATACCTGTCGGCCGATAGGAATCTGTCAAAAATCTCTATTCTATTCTAGAAGTATTTGGCTGATTATAAATAGAGTTCCATTCTGCCATTTCCGGCGAATAAGCGATGCTGATCCGTCGCATGCTAGGGGATGGGAAGCGGCAGCCTGACTGTTGACAAATGTAACTGTAACTGATAAAATTACAGTACAAAGCAGGGAGGCCCTAAACAGTGAACAGCGAATTTACGATTGCCGTACACAGTCTCGTTTACTTGGCTTATTTGCCGGAAAGAATGGCGAGCAGCGATATGATTGCCGAGAATGTCGGAACTCATTCCGCACGCGTCAGGAAGGTAATGAGCGGTTTGCGCCGCAGCGGTTTTGTGGATACGCGCGAAGGCTCGGGCGGCGGCTACAGGCTGACGATCGATCCGAGCGTTGTGACACTGGCCGACATCTACCGTGTAATGGCACAGGGCTCGCTTATCCCGAGCTGGTGCTCGGGCAATCCGGATATGGATTGCGTGGTCGGCTCGAATATGAATCAGGTGATGTTCGGCATCTTCTGCAAGGCGGAGAAGCAGCTCGAGAACCATTTCAGCGCCATTACGATTGAAGATGTGCTTAAGCAAATCCGCGCCTGCGGTTAGTGTTTTTGAAAACGATGAGACGGGTAAACCCTTCATCATACACATTAGTTTGGAGAGGATGATTGAAAATGGCAGTAGCATTGACGAAAGAAAACTTTGCTCAAAGCGTGGAAAACGGCGTAGCTCTTGTAGACTTTTGGGCCCCTTGGTGCGGACCTTGCAAAATGCAGCTTCCAATCGTGGAGGAGCTTTCCACCGAGCTTGAAGGCCAAGCTGTAATCGCGAAAATCAACGTAGACGAAGAGCCTGAACTGGCTTCCCAGTTCGGCGTAATGAGCATCCCTACGCTTATTCTGTTCAAAGACGGCCAGCCCGTTGACAAAATGGTCGGCGTACAAAGCAAGGATGCGCTGAAATCGAAAATTTCCGGCCAGCTGTAAGACACGGATTAAGAATAACCGCATGAATTTAAAAAATATCGCCCGGCGTTTGGCTTGTGCTGAACGCCGGGCGATATTTTTTTGGGCAGGACTGCAACCTCCCGAATGTATGGCTCGTCTAGTTCATGAAGAAATTGGAAAGCATGGGAGGGATATTGATGATGAAAAATAATCGTAAGAAGGTAGCCGTCGTACTGTCTGCGGCTATGCTGATGAGCTCTCTGCCGGCTGCGGCATATGCTGAAAGCGTGAACAATCCTGTATGGTCGAGTGCTGTTGCGGCGCCGGGAGGAGGAGCATCTGCCGTGACCGTTTCTGACTCTGCACCAATCGAGGCGGACGTGACGAAGGAAAAGGCGGAAGCGCTCGCCAGACAGTATGTCAGCATTCCGAAGGATTATTCGCTGCAGGGGGCCAGCTTCTCGACGGATATGTTGGCCGGCGGCAAGCGCAACGTCTGGAGTCTCGATTTTGTGAAGAAAACAAACGGCAAACATGTCGGCAGCATTTATGTCCGGTTGAGCGCCGATGACGGCCAGCTGCTGGAATTCAACAGTTATGTCAATAACCCGTCTGCCAAGCCTACATATCCGCTTAAGGTAGAGCGCGAAGCCGCCGGCCAGATTGCGCTCGGTTTTATCGGCAAGCTGGCATCCGAGTACAAGGATCAGATCGCTTACAACCCGGAGTTCGGCGTACAGGTGCTGCCGCCATTGACAGGAGAGGTCGTCCATACTTTGCGTTACGATCGTATCGTTAACGAAATTCCGTACGTGGACAACTTTATACAGGTTGAGGTGGACAGCGAAGGGCATGTAAAAGGATATTCGCTGGTGTGGGACGATACGGTCACATTCCCGAAGGTGGAATCGAAGCTGACGGCGGAGCAGGCTAACGATAAGCTTCGCGCTGCGGCGGCCCCGCAGCTTTCTTATATTATTCCATATAATTCGCAAGGCAAGCGCAAGCCGCTGCTCGTTTACGGCCTGCAGCCGATCGCGATCGATGCGGTAACGGGCGAGGTAAAGGGGCAGCCTGAGGAAAGGTATTTCAGAGCGGGAAAGGTATCGGAAACGCCGGTTACAGCGCAGCCGCTCGGCGAGAAGCCGAAGGCCGGCAAAGTAACCGAAAAGCAGGCGGTCGAAGCGGTCAAAGCCGCATTCGAGCTTCCGGAGGGCGCGGAACTTAGCGGCTCGAGCTACAATGAATACCAAAACGAGTACCTCGGCAAAACGGAAGCAAGCTGGAATTTGAATTGGAGCATCAAGAAAGACGGCAAAGAAGCGGGAAGCGCGTCGGCGGCAGTGGACGGCCTCACGGGCGCCGTTCGTAATTTTTACATCTATTATTATAATGGTCAGCCCGCGGGCAGCCCGGCTATCACGCTGGAGAAGGCTTCGGACCTTGCCGTCGATGCCGTGAAAAAACATCTTCCGTGGCTGACACACGAGCTTTATTTCGTGAAGCCTGATCCGGAGCAGTACAAGGAGCGCGAAACCAGTCAGTATTATTTCAGCTTCGTTCATAAGGTTAACGGCGCAGATGCGCAATATGACAGCATTAATGTAGCCATCGACGCCAAGACGGGCGATGTCGCGAACTATGACGCCTATATTCAAAATTTTGATTATCCGGACAAGGCTCCATCGCTCATCTCGAAGCAGAAAGCGGTGGACAGCTGGCTGACTTACTACCGGACACAATTGACTTACCGCCTCGTGCAGCAGTATTCGTGGAACGGCCAGCCGATTCCGGTCGAGAAATATAAGCTCATGCTTGCATCGGGTGAGCTTGAAGCGGATAAAGTCGAAACGAAGACCGAAGCGGAGCTCGTCTACCGTCTCGTGCCGCGTCTGATCGACGAAGACGTGGTGCTGGATGCCGAGACAGGAGAATGGCGCAACTCGGGCACGGGAGAGACCACGCAGCTGGAGAAGCCGAAAGCAACTGACATCGACGGCCACTGGGCGCAGCGCCAGCTGGAGCTGATGGTCGCCTACAAAGCGCTGGACGTCAAGGACGGCAAGGTGCGGCCGAATGAGCAGGTTACGCGGGGAGAGTTGATCAAGATGCTCGTACTCGCCAGAAACAGCGGCCGGACGTACGGTTTGTCAACAGCGGACGGTGCAGCAAGGAAACAGTCGTTCAACGACGTTGCCGCGGATTCGAGCTACTTCGTCTATGTAGAAAGCGCGCTGGAGCAGAATCTGATCGATCTGGGTGACGGCTCGTTTAATCCGGAGGGCAAGGTGTCGCGCGACGATATGGCGGAGCTGATCGTAAGAGCGCTCGGCTACAATTCGCTGGCAAATCATGATCAGATCTTTAATACGTCGTTTGCGGACGCGAGCAAGATCACGAACAAAGGGCAGGCGGCGATCGTCGTTGGCTTGAAGATCATGAGCTTGACGGGCGGCAAGTTCCAGCCGGCCAAGCAAGTGACGCGCGCCGAGGCGGCGACGGCGTTTTTCCGTTACCTTCAAACGCGGGCCGATCTGCAGGAAGCTCCGATTCGGATGTAAGGATTTCTAAGTAATACTAAGTAATGCTGAGTAATTCTGAAATGGCTGGGTAATGCGACCCGATTAGCTGGGTTTCGTACAGTTATTTTAGTCTAAATGAATAAATAATGGTAAATAACTGGATTCGATGTATCTAAATCGCAAGAAATGAGCTGAATGGCGGCTTTTACTGTGATTTGATACCAGGAATCCAGTTATTTTTTTGGTGTAATATGAATCCGCGAAAATAATAGCAGAAACTACAGTTATGAATACACAGGTGTGTGCGGAAGAGGGCAGTGGCGGAAAAAAAGAGCATTCATATGAAGGAGAAGGTTGCGGGATAGGAGAGCGCAGAGCTTCATGCGCAGCGGCTCTCCTGTATTTTTGTCTGAGAGAGGTTAGTCGGATTTTTTCTTTTTCGTGGAAAAGTTCGTGACGGACTTGGCATCTTCCACATTGTCGTTAACGAAGGCCATGTCCTGGTTTTTCGCTTTCATGTTCGTTGTGGCTTTGTAGTTGCCCTTGTGCGACTGGTTTTCCATTTCGATCATCTCCTCGAATGTGATGGCTGGCCGTGAAGCCGTCCGCAATGCTAGTATTTCCCCGATGCCGTCAACCATTCCGCGCCGCGGCACTTTCAAAGTAGGGGGTACTGGGGTATAATAGCGGGAGCTATTTATTTTCGGGAAACAGGGGTGTCTTTGAGCATGGCATTGAAAGCTGGTATCGTCGGACTGCCGAACGTAGGCAAGTCGACATTGTTTAACGCGATCACGCAGGCAGGGGCGGAATCCGCCAACTATCCTTTTTGTACAATAGATCCGAACGTCGGAGTCGTTGAGGTGCCGGACGAGCGTCTGGACAAGCTGGTCGAGCTTGTTGTTCCGAAGAGCATCGTGCCGACGGCGTTCGAGTTTGTCGATATTGCCGGTCTTGTGGCAGGAGCGAGCAAGGGCGAAGGGCTTGGCAACAAGTTTTTGGCGCATATCCGTGAGGTTGACGCGATCGTTCACGTGGTGCGCTGCTTCCAGGACGAGAATATTACGCATGTCTCCGGCAAAGTGGATCCGATCAGCGATATTCAGACGATCAATCTGGAGCTGATTTTGGCGGATATCGATTCCGTCGACAAGAAAATCGAGCGTTCCCGCAAAAACCTGAAAAGCGGCGACAAGAAGGTTGCACAAGAGGTTGAAGTGCTCGAGAAAATCAAGGAAGCGTTGTATAACGACCAACCGGCTCGCAGCCTGGAGTTGAACGACGACGAGCGCCTGCTCGTCCGCGATCTGCATCTGCTTACGATGAAGCCGGTGCTGTATGCGGCTAATGTGAGCGAGGACGAAGTGGCCGATACGGACGGCAACGAATACGTGCAGAAGGTGCGCGAGTTCGCGGCGCAGGAGAACGCTGAAGTCGTGCCGATCAGCGCGAAGGTGGAATCGGAAATCGCCGAACTGGAAGGCGAAGACAAAGCGATGTTTCTGGAAGAGCTGGGCATGTCCGAATCCGGCTTGAACCGTCTGATCCGCGCAGCTTACAAGCTGCTTGGGCTTTATACGTATTTTACGGCTGGCGTGCAGGAAGTGCGTGCGTGGACGATCCGCCAAGGCACGAAAGCGCCGCAGGCGGCCGGCGTTATTCATACCGATTTCGAACGCGGCTTTATCCGCGCGGAGGTTGTCGCTTATTCCGACCTGCTGGCGGCCGGCTCGATGGTCGCTGCCCGGGAAAAAGGGCAGGTACGCCTCGAGGGCAAGGATTATGTCGTTCGCGACGGCGACGTGATGCACTTCCGTTTTAACGTATAGAGTGTGTATGACACTGGCCGTGCAATCGCGGCCGGATCAAAAAGCCCGGTAAGCGCGGCGATGCGCTTGCGGGGCTTATTTTGTATGGCTGAGGGAAGTTATGGCGGCCCTATCCGGTGCGGGAGTTGTCACCCTTGACGGCTGACAGGCATATGTAGAGGGTAAAGGCTAAAGGGCAACGATTGGTTGTCGATACGATGCCGCGGATATGATATAATAAGCATTATCCTAATGGAAAAAAACAGAGGTGAAGGAACGTGTTTGACCGATTAGAAGCACTCGCCGACCGGTACGAGAAGCTGAGCGAGCTGCTGTGCGATCCGGATGTGTCCAGCGATCCGAAGCGGCTTCGCGAGCTATCCAAGGAGCAGTCAGATCTACAAGAGGCTTATGACGCCTATACGGAATATAAGCAAGTGTCGGAGCAGCTGGAGGACGCCAAGCTGATGCAGGCGGAGAAGCTCGACGACGAAATGCGCGAGATGGTTAAGATGGAAATTGACGAGCTGAGCGAACGCAAGACGGGGCTCGACGAGAAAATTCGTATTTTGCTGCTGCCGAAGGATCCGAACGACGACAAGAACGTCATCGTCGAAATCCGCGGCGCGGCCGGCGGCGACGAAGCGGCTTTGTTCGCTTACGACCTGTACCGGATGTACACGAAGTTTGCGGATTCCCAAGGCTGGCGCGTAGAGCTGATGGATTTCAGCGAGAATGACCTGGGCGGATTTAAAGAGGTTATTTTCATGATCAACGGCAAAGGCGCATACAGCAAGCTGAAATTCGAGAGCGGCGCGCACCGCGTGCAGCGTATTCCGGCGACGGAATCCGGCGGGCGCATTCACACGTCGACATCAACGGTAGCGGTCATGCCGGAGGTTGAGGACGTGGAGGTCGAAATTCTCGACAAGGACATCCGGATCGATACGTTCTGCTCGAGCGGAGCTGGCGGTCAGTCCGTCAATACGACCAAGTCGGCGGTTCGGGTACTGCACGTGCCGACCGGCATTATGGCAACCTGTCAGGACGGCAAATCGCAGAACGAGAACAAGGCGAAGGCATTGCAGGTTCTTCGCGCGCGGATTTACGAGATCCGCCGCCAGGAGGAAGAAGCGAAGTACGCCGGCGAACGGAAGAGCAAGGTCGGAACGGGCGACCGAAGCGAGCGGATCCGCACGTACAACTATCCGCAAAGCCGCGTGACGGATCACCGGATCGGCTTGACTTTGCATAAGCTGGATGCGGTCATGAACGGCGACATGGAGGAAATCATTTCGTCACTGACGATCGCCGAGCAGGCGGACCTGCTGGAGCAGGAAATGGTGTAATAAAGGAACAACCGGACTGGGCTGCCAGAGGCTTGCGCGACGCAAGCGGCGGCCCGGTTTTTTGTTTTGTTGCGGATTTTTTAGGCAGCACTGTTCTGATGTACTTTTTGCATTAGAATGGGGTAAGTTTAGTAGAAATGGTTGTTTTGCTGTACTTTTTGCTGCGGAATGGGATGTCATTCGTTCGGATAGGGCGAAATCAGGGAGTTCTCGCGATTCTGATGTAAAAAATACAGCGGAGCTCGTTAGTTCGTCTGATATGACTTCATCTGCTGTATTTTGTGCAGCGCGACGGATGCGGCAAGATGATGTCGTTGCAAAGTAGAGGGCGATTGGGTATTTGGAGTTAGGGGCAGGCAGTTTTGGCGGGCATAAGTATCAGGATATAAGTAATCAGGATGGCAGTAAAGTACAGGTGTTCTGGTCTAGGCCTAGACCCGTAAGGAAAGTTGGGCATTTGTTTGATGGCAGGAAGGGGAGTTGGGGATGAGTCTGTTGGAAGGTGAAAAATGGTTTGAAGAGCCGCTGACGATTCGCGAAGCATGTATGCGGGCGACCGCGATTTTGAATGAAGCGGCGGTCGAGGAGCCGCGTAATAATGCGGAGCTGCTGCTGATGCATGTGCTGGGGATGGACCGGGCGGCTCTGCTGCGTGACGGAGGCGAACCGTTTCCGGCCGGGCGCTTGGCCGATTGGGAGCGGGTAGTGCGGCGCAAGGCCGGTGGCGAGCCGGTTCAGTATATTATTGGCGAGCAATGGTTTTACGGCCGGCCGTTTGTCGTTTCACCGGCCGTGCTGATCCCGCGGCCCGAGACGGAGCTGCTCGTCGAGGCCGTGCTTGAGGCGGGCGACCGCCTATGGCCCGGGGCGGCCCTGGAGCGGGACGCCGGCGGCGCCGAGCGGTCGCCGGGCGGCAGCGCCGGCGTGCCGACGGTCGTCGACGTCGGCACGGGCAGCGGCGCCATCGCCGTGACGCTTGCTGCGCAGCGTCACGCTTGGCGCGTAAGCGCGTCCGACCTGTCGCCGGACGCGCTTGAAGTCGCCCGCACGAACGCGGCCCGCCATGAGGCGGCGGGCCGGATGTCGTTCGTGCCGGGCGACCTGCTCGCGCCCTTCCTGGCGGGGCGCGGCAGCGGGGGCGGCTCCGCCGCCCCGCACATCGGGCTGCGCATCGATGTGCTTGTGTCCAATCCGCCGTATATCCCGGCGGCGGATTTGCAAGGGCTGCAGCGCGAGGTCCGCGACTATGAGCCGCGTCTCGCGCTGGACGGCGGGGCGGACGGGCTGGAGCCGTACCGCCGCATGCTCGGGCAGCTTCCGCTGCTTGCCGCGATTCCTCGCATTGTCGCTTTTGAGCTCGGCATCGGCCAGCCTCGCGTGGTCGCCGATATGATGCGCCATATGGGCGAATGGGACGATATCCGCATCATCACCGATTATGCGGGGATCGAGCGCCATGTTTTGGCCGTCCGCAATTGACTTGGAAAACTGCTCGAATGCGTGATTGAGGCAGCGCTGCTCTGCCGGTAGACCGACTAAGCTTAATTTGAGGTGTGCAGTTTGTGTGGCCGTCAGAGATAGCTGGATTCCATGTATTTATTTGCCCAGCACGACTTCGGGGCCGGGAAATACCTGTATTTTTGGTATCTAAATCGGTCATATCGGATAAATTCGCCGAATATCTGCGGTTTAGATACATGGAATACAGTTATTTTCCGCGAAAGCGGGCAACCGTTAAAAATAGATACACTAAATCCATTTACTCACTAACGGCGTTTGGCGGGCTGGCGCAGGTTTACTCCGGCATCATCCCGGTGCTGATGGCAATGCGGTTCCATGCGTTGATCGTGACGATCGCCATAATGAGCTCGCCCATTTGCGTTTTGTTGAAATAACGGGCGGCTTCGTCGTAGACGGCATTGGGCACATGCTCCTTCGTAATCACCGTAACGGATTCCGTCAGGGCAAGCGCCGCCCGTTCCTCAGGCGTAAAATACGGCGTATCACGCCAAGCGCTAAGCGCATAAATCCTCTGCTCAGATTCGCCGAGCTTTCTTGCGTCCTTGGTGTGCATGTTGATGCAATAGGCGCAGCCGTTTATTTGTGAGGCGCGGATTTTGACCAATTCCTTCAAGCTGGCGCTGACGCTCGATTCCCCCAAATACTTTTCCAGCCCCAGCATCGCCTGGTACGCACCGGGATTTTCCTTAATAATGACGGTTCTTTGTGACATGACTTCTATCTCCTTTATCTCTGAATATGGCCCAGCCATACCGCTTTCCGACCGGACTCATTATCTAAGACAAAACAGTGCCGCCGATTGTGACAAAGAAACGGAAATTCATATGCGTCCGAAATGAACACCGAAGCTTGGGGCAGAAGCATGACCCTGCCACTACTCCTGTTATTACTTCTGTTAGTTCTCCTGCCGCTACTCCCGCACCCGCACCCGCACCCGCACCTATACCCGCACCTATACCCGCACCTATACCTATACCTATACCTGAATCTATATCTGACTGCTCCTACTCCTACTCCGCACTTACTCCTGAGCACCCACACATGCACTTGCCCTTACATTTACCCTGGACCACCCCAACTCCCCCTCCTCTACCCAAGCGTCTCCACATGCCCGAGCTTCTCCGGATTCAGCTGGACGAAAATGCGCTCCAGCCGCTCCTCGGCAGCGTCCATTTGAAAGCTGATAACACTTCTGACGTGTCCCGCTTCATATGTCACGACGCCAAGCTGTCCGTTAACCGACGCAAGCCGGCGCTCTTCCCCGAGAAACCCTTTTGGAATGACTCCTTCCAAAAAGGCCCCGATACGCTCCCTGCCGAAAATCGGGAAGATCGCCGCACGCACTCTTCCGCCTCCATCGCTGACGAGAACGGCGTCCTCCGTCAGCAGCCGGGTCAGCTCCTCCAGCCTGCCGCTTCTCGCCGCTTCGATGAAGGCCGTAATGAGCGGCTCCGCTCGGCGTTCGTTCGAAGGCAGCGATTCCCGCTCGAGCTGCAGCTTCTCCTTCGCCCTGCTGAAAATTTTGCGGCAATTGGCTTCCGTCTTCTGCAAACATTCGGCGATCTCGCCGTATTCATAATCCAGCGATTCCCGGAGGATGAAGACGGCGCGTTCGACAGGCGACAGCCGCTCCAGCATCACGAGCAGCGCGTACGACACGTCCTCTTGGCGCGCGTATTGCTCCGCGGGATCGGAGCCTGTGAAGCTGACGTCCGGCTCGGGCAGCCAGTTCCCGACGTACACCTCGCGCCGCTTGCGGGCGGACTGCACCTCGTTCAGGCAGCGGTTGGTGACCATCCTCGTTAAATATGCTTTTACGCTCCGGATGCCTTCCGGCTCCAGACGGCTGTAATCGGCGAAAACGTCCTGCACCAGATCCTCAGCCTCGGCATGCGAACCGAGCATGCGGTAAGCGATCGAATGCAGCAGCGGCTTGTACTCTTTATAGGCTTGCTGGAAATCCAAGGGCGGCACCTGTCCTTTCATCCAAATATAAGAAAATATAAATTTCACTATATACTGGACTTGTATTTCATCGCGAAACGAGCTTTTTCCGCCAAAGGACGGCACAGAACCGAGCTGCGCAAACATGCAGCTAACGGTTCGTGCGTAGCGTCAGCCGTTTACGCTTGGGTTCAATTCTTTTGCTTAGTATAGCACTGAAACGGGAAACGTATAAAAAAATAGATTGCTAGGTTTAGAGGGAGACGGCAGCGGACATACTTACGGATAGAGACGTTCCGGAACGCAAGCAGCGCACCGACGGGTGCGGCGAGAGGAGCTTGTGTGTATGTCCAGCTATCATTCCTTTCATTCCTATCAATCCGTTGACACCCCGTCCCGTTCGGTCAGCCCTTATAAATTTCCTTACCGCAAATCCTACGGTTTTATCGTATTTGCACTTATTCTTCTTATTATGAGCTGGGAAGTCCAGCAAATGGACGCAGCGGTCGCAAGCGGCGATATTCCGCAGGAAGCAATCCGCCTTCGTATATTGGCAAATTCCGATCGTCCCGTTGACCAGGTCGTGAAGCGCGTGGTACGGGATGAGATCGTTAAAGCGATGAACGGCTGGGTGACGGGTCCTCAAACGATTGAGGAAGCGCGCGAGACGATCATGGCGCATATGCCTGAAATTGAACGGATTACCGCAGAGGTTCTGAAAAGCCGCGGCTTTACTTACGGCTCCTCGGCCGAACTTGGCATCGTACCGTTCCCTACAAAAATGTACGGCAACAAGGTGTATCCCGCCGGCGAATACGAAGCGGTGAGAATTACGCTCGGCGCAGGTGCAGGCGAAAACTGGTGGTGCGTGCTGTTTCCGCCGCTCTGCTTCGTTGACTCCGCTACGGGGGAGGCAGCCGCAGTTACGGCTTCCGCTTCCATCGAGACGGCGGCAGCCGCTCCGCTGCAGGACGAGGTGCAGGCCGCTCCCGCAGACGAAGCTTCTGCAGGTGTTCAAGCGCCGGAGGTTAAATTTTTTCTGTGGGAAATGATTGAAGCACTGATCGACTTTATCAAATCTTTGTTCTCTTAATTTTCCGATGAAGGCATGTCCGCCGCGTGAACGTACGCGCTAGAAGCGGGCATGCCTTTTCCGCTTGTAGCGGTTCTCTTATGGTATAATAACGTTATGTATACGCCTATAACTAACTTAGCAAGGATTGAAGCATAGACATGACCACTACGAAAATTTGGAAGGTCCGCGAAGCCGGCGAAAGCCGGCTCAGGGGCGAGCTGAAGGAGGCTGCCGCGCTGCTGGCAGAAGGCGGACTGATCGCTTTCCCGACGGAGACGGTGTACGGCCTTGGGGCCGATGCCCGCAGCTCGGCAGCCGTCGAGCGGATTTTCGCCGCCAAAGGGCGGCCTTCCGACAACCCGCTGATCGTCCATATCTCAGACAGGGACCAGCTTGACGGACTGGTGCTTCCCTATCCGGAGCTGGCCGGCGAGCTGATGGACCGGTTCTGGCCGGGTCCGCTGACCATCGTGCTGCCGGCAAGGGAAGGTGCGCTGTCGCCGCTCGTGACGGCGGGGCTGCCGACGGTCGGCATCCGCATTCCCGATCACCGGGCGGCGCTGGCGCTGCTTAGGGAAGCGGGCTGTCCCGTGGCGGCGCCTAGCGCCAACCGCTCGGGAAGGCCAAGCCCGACGCTGGCCGATCATGTGCTGGACGATCTGGACGGCCGGCTGGACGGCATCGTAGACGACGGCGCGACGGGCGTCGGCCTAGAATCGACCGTAGTCGAGCTGGCCGGCGAGCGGACGATCCGCATTTTGCGTCCGGGCGGTATCACCGCAGAGGCGCTTTTGCAGGCGCTGCCCGGCGCATTCATTGACAGTGAGCCTACCGGCGAGAGCGAGTCGGCTCCGAGGTCGCCCGGCATGAAATACGCGCACTACGCTCCGAAAGGCGAGCTGGAGCTCGTTCTCGGCCGGCCGGAAGAAGTAACGGAATATATTCGCAGCCGTCAGGAAGCAGCGCGCAGCCGCGGCGAAAAAACCGGCGTGCTGGCCTTCGAGGAGCGGCTGGCCGCATACGAGGCGGATCAGCTGCGGTCGCTAGGCAGCGAGGATGAGCTGGAGGGCGCGGCGCATGTCCTGTACGCCGCCCTCCGCGAGATGGATGCCGCCGGCGTCCAGCGCCTGTGGGCCGAAGGCTGCGGCGAGGGAGGCATCGGCGCAGCGCTGATGAACCGCCTCGTCAAGGCGGCAGGCAACCGGGTCGTTCGCGTGTAGATCCTCACCGTTGGCTTTAGATATAGGATCGTATAAGATTCACTCCAAATACTGATGCCTATGTCTCACCGCGAAACGCAAGCTATTGCCGCCAAAGGACGGCACAGAACCGGGCTGCGCAAAGATGCACCTAACCGTTCGTGCGCAGCACCAGCCGTTTACGCTTGAAATATAGGAAAGTATAAGTTTTCTCCATACTTGGCCTATATTTCTCGGATTGAAACGCGCCGTGCCGCCAAAGCGGCTACAGCCGTTTCATCTAGCCAAGTATGTTTGTCCCCATGTCCGCATATGTTTGGTAGAGAAAACAAGCGGACATGGGGGAGATTAGCTTTGATCGATGCACAAATGCAGGCCGGGCAGCTCCTGACGCTGCTGATTATCGCATTGGCGCTCGGGCTGGACGCTTTTTCACTGGGACTTGGCATCGGCCTGAAAGGGATACGGCTGCTGGATATTTTGAAGCTGGGCATCGTGATCGCCCTTTTTCATGTTATGATGCCATTAGCGGGCATGTACACGGGGCAATATGTCAGCGGGCTGCTCGGCGATGTGGCGACGACGGCCGCCGGTATTTTGCTCTTGCTTCTCGGAGGGCATATGATATACAGCTCCCTTCGCGGGGAAGAGGTGCAGTCCTTCGATCACCGGTCCTCGTGGGGCTTGCTGGTGCTTGCGCTCAGCGTGAGCGTGGATTCCTTCTCCGTCGGCATTACGCTTGGCATGTTCGCGGCGAACATTTGGATGACCGTGCTGCTGTTCGGTTTTTTTGGAGGGCTGATGTCGGTGCTGGGACTGCTTCTGGGCCGCAAGGTAAGCGGCAATTTGGGAGAGTACGGCGAGGCGTGCGGGGGAGCGATTTTGTTCGTATTCGGTATTCTTTTTATATTTTAATACGGCGCTTGAACACGAGTTGAAGGGAGCTGTGCATGATGAAACGGATCTTATTTATTTGTACAGGCAATACATGCCGCTCGCCGATGGCGGAAGCGATGCTTCGCCGGATGGCTGCCCAGCGGGGCCTGACGGTGGCGGTCCGTTCGGCTGGGGTATCGACTGTAGACGGTCTTCCGGTGTCGGCGCATGCTCTGGAGACGCTCCGCAGGCGGGAGATCGAGCACAAGAGCTCGTCGCGCGCGCTGACGGGCGAAGCGGTAAAGTGGTCCGATATTATTTTGACGATGACCTCCAGCCACAAGCGGGGTTTGCTGCAGTGGTACCCGGAGGCCATCGATAAAACCTTTACGCTCAAGGAATTCGCTTATCAGGATGAACGGCTGCTTGCGGATATCGAGGAGCTGGAGGGGCTCTACACGGAGCTGCACATGAAGCAGGCGCTTGGCGGCCAGCTGTCGGATGCGGAGCGGAACCGGCTGCTGGAGCTGGAACGGCGTATTCCGAGCTTCGACATCGTCGATCCGTTCGGCGGCTCCCTGTCGAATTACGACAGTTGTGCAATGGAAATTGAAGCGGCGCTTTCCAAGCTGCTGGACAAGCTGACGAAACGGTGATGAAACGGTAAATCCGCGCCGGTCCGCTTTCGAACGGATTGATTTTTGGGACGGATTCGGCTATTATAAAAGAACATATTCGGTTTCCGATGTAACTGGCGACGGAAGTGGGTTAACCACGGTGGAGCATCGGAATATACGGCCGGTCGCCTGGGCAAAGAGCAGCATGCTGATAAGCATGTCTTGCTCTTTTTTTCGTCTTTTTCTGCAAAAATAGGTATACTAGGACTGTGATGTTCAATTCGAAGGAGGTCTTTTACGTTGAAAATTGCAATCGGAGCCGACCACGGCGGTTATAGCTTGAAGGAAGTCATCGTTCCTTATCTGTTGTCGCTCGGCCACGAAGTTGAAGATGTCGGGTGCAGCTGCGACCAATCGGTGGATTATCCGGATTATGCATTGCCTGTATGCGACCTTGTAACGAGCGGCAAAGCGGAACGCGGTATCCTGATTTGCGGAACGGGCATCGGCATGTCGATCGCGGCGAACAAGGTGCGGGGCATCCGCTGTGCACTGGTGCATGACCTGTTCTCGGCGCAAGCAACGCGTGACCATAATGATACGAATGTGCTAGCGATCGGCGAGCGGGTAGTCGGTCCTGGCGTTGCCCAGGAAATCGTACGCATCTGGCTGGAAACGCCGTTCTCGGGCGGCGAGCGCCATGTAGGACGCTTGAACAAGGTGAAGAAGATCGAGGACCAATACGCGGGGCAAACCACTTAGAAACCTGCCCGAATAACGAACGCAGCGTGCAAATGTCACCACACAATGAGGAGGCTGGGCACTATGGCGGCAAACGACGGATTATGGCCGGAAGGCATTACGGATTCGGTGGAAACGATCGTAAGGGAGCTGGTCCGGGCGGGCGGGCTTACCGTGAGTCAGCTGCTGGTAATCGGTGTAAGTACTAGTGAAGTATTGGGCCGGCGGATCGGAACGGCCGGAACGGTCGACACGGCTGAGCAAATTTATGCGGGCGTGGAGAGGGTCCGGGCGGAAGTCGGCTTTGTGCCGGTATTCCAGTGCTGCGAGCACTTGAACCGCGCGCTTGTCATCGAGCGTTCGGCGGCGCTGGCGCTCGGCCTGGAGCTCGTATCGGCGGTGCCCGTCCCGAAGGCGGGCGGATCAATGGCGGCTTACGCATACCGCCAGCTGAAAGAGCCGTGCCTGGTGGAAGCCGTTCAGGCGCATGCCGGCATCGATATCGGGGATACTTTTATCGGTATGCATTTGAAGAGAGTGGCGGTGCCGGTTCGTCCGAGCATCCGCAGCATCGGCGGCGCTCATGTGACGATGGCGGTGACCCGGCCGAAGCTGATCGGCGGCGCGCGCGCGGTTTACGAGCTGGAAACGCGAATCGCTCCCGAGCAAGCGGCGGACACCTGCGAATAGACAGCGGAATAACTTGATCTTTATGATTTTATTTCAATAAATAGGCAGCACAATTTGAGGAGGATTATTAAAATGGAAAATTTGCGAAATCAAGATCCGGAAGTATTGAAAGCACTTGGCCTTGAGCTGAAACGCCAACGCGACAACATCGAGCTGATCGCATCGGAGAACATCGTAAGCGAAGCCGTTCTTGAAGCGATGGGCAGCGTTCTGACGAACAAATACGCGGAAGGTTATCCGAGCAAGCGTTTCTACGGCGGCTGTGAGCACGTGGACATCGTAGAAGATATCGCCCGCAACCGTGCGAAGGAGCTGTTCGGCGCCGAGCACGCGAACGTTCAGCCTCACTCCGGCGCGCAAGCGAACATGGCGGTTTATCTTGCCGCTCTGCAGCCTGGCGACACCGTTCTCGGCATGAATCTGGCGCACGGCGGTCACCTGACGCACGGCAGCCCGGTTAACGCTTCCGGCTTGCTCTACAATTTTGTTGCTTACGGCGTACAAGAGGATTCGTTCACGATTGATTACGAAGAAGTCCGCAAGCTTGCGTTCAAGCACCGTCCACGTCTGATCGTAGCCGGCGCCAGCGCTTACCCGCGCACCATCGATTTCGAAACGCTTGGCAAGATCGCAAACGACGTAGGCGCGCTGTTCATGGTGGATATGGCTCATATCGCCGGTCTGGTTGCTGCCGGCCTGCATCCTAGCCCGGTGCCGCATGCTCATTTTGTTACGACAACGACTCACAAAACGCTCCGCGGACCTCGCGGCGGCATGATCCTTTGCCGTAAGCCGTGGGCTGCAGCAATCGACAAAGCGGTATTCCCTGGTTCCCAAGGCGGACCGCTTATGCATATCATCGCAGCGAAAGCCGTAGCGTTCGGAGAAGCGCTTAAGCCTGAGTTCAAGCAATACGCGGCGCAAGTTGTGAAAAACTCGAAGGTACTTTCCGAAGAGCTTCTGGCTAAAGGCTTCAACATCGTATCCGGCGGCACGGACAACCACCTGATGCTGCTCGACACCCGCAATCTGGGCATTACGGGCAAAGCGGCCGAGCATGTGCTGGATGAAGTGGGCATCACTGTCAACAAAAATGCGATTCCGTTCGACCCTACCAGCCCGTTCGTCACTTCCGGTATCCGGATCGGTACACCGGCGGCTACTGCGCGCGGCATGAACGAAGAGGCGATGAAGGTGATCGCGGAAGTGATCAGCCTTGTGCTGAGAAGCCCGGAAGATCAAGAAGTGCTGGAGAAAGCCCGCGGCATGGTTCGCGATCTGACCTCCCAATACCCGCTTTACCCTAACATGACTTACTAATTTGAAATAGAATTTCCAAACACGCACATACTAAACACCGTCACCGGTTTCGCCGGGACGGTGTTTTTTTATGCACACAAGTGCATTCGGCCGTATAAAAGGCTGTGACAAGCTCCGACATTTCTGCCTCGAAAATTCCTCTATATGTTCGAAATATGTAAGGTTATTGTTGATTTTTTGTAAAACTGACGAAAGACGATGTATGGCATTGAGGCGAGTTGTCAGCTTATAGGTCTGCGGATGTCAACCAATGTGTTTCTCATTCTGCAAATTAGGTTAATTAATGTTATAAAATCGTTTAAGTTGTTTAAATAACAGACATTACGTCGAAATTTATAATTATTCATAATTACATAAATTAACTGTTTTGGGCTTAGAAATTCTGGAGACAAAAGCATCCAAATCGACCAAGTGACTGCTCAAGGTTATAAGGAATCTATGGAAAATAATAGGAATTCCCTTTAATGACTATGACAAATATGCATTAATGCGCATTCGTATTAATGCAAATACGCATTAATGCTTATATGTATCAATACAAAAATGCATTAATGCATTAAAGTTATGAAACATAATCAGAGGTGAAAAAGAGCATATTTAAGCGATTTTTGGAAATTTTTTGAGCCTTTATTCATGTTGACAATTGGTAAAATTAAATTGTATATTGAATAACGTTGATTAAATATTATTTTATGTTAGTATTTATTACACGAAAAATAATATTCATCTTCACCCTATTCAAACGGCTTTAAAAAAATCATATAGGAGTTGATGGTTGTGGAAGGTAGCTTCAAAAAGCCGGTACAGTTCATGCTGGTCCTAGTGCTTGCGTTCGGCATGCTGTTGACAGCTTGTTCGGGCAACAACAACAAACCTGCGAACGACGAGGGGGGAGCCGGGGGCGGAGATGGCAAAGCGCAAGAGTTCCGGTTTACGCTGGCCAGCGAACCTCCAAGCTTGGATCCCGCAACAATGACGGACGCGCAGTCCAGCATCGTTGCCGCAGGTCTGTATGAAGGCTTGACGCGTCTGAACACCGACGGCGAGCCTGAACCGGCAATCGCAAAAGAGTGGAAGGTTTCCGAGGACGGCAAAACCTACACGTTTACGCTGCGCGACGATGTGAAATGGAGCAATGGCGAGGCTGTAACAGCCGAAGATTTCGTCTACTCCTGGAAGCGTACGCTGGATCCTGAAACGGCTTCTGATTACGCTTACATGCTTTACTACATCGAAAATGCCGAGAAAATCAACTCCGGTGAAATAACAGACACGGATCAGCTGGGCGTAAAGGCATTGGACGAGCATACGCTGGAAGTGAAGCTTTACACGCCGGCTCCGTATTTTATTAGCCTGGTGTCCCACTATACTTACTTGCCGGTTAATAAAACGGCCGTTGACGGTAAGCCGGAATGGGCATCCGAAGCGAAAACGATCGTATCGAACGGTCCTTTCCTTTTGAAGGAATGGGCGCATGAGGACAAGCTGGTGCTGGAGAAAAATCCGGATTACTACAACGCGTCCGCGATCAATTTCGATAAAGTGACGATTACTTTGATTAACGATACAAACACGGTATACAACCTGTTCGAAACGGACAAAATCGATTGGATCGGAGCCCAGGCAGGCTCAGTTCCGACGGATTTGACGCCTCAGCTCGTAGCCGACAAAAAAGCGGTCATTACACCGGTAGCTTCGACCTATTACTACCTGTTCAACACAACGAAAGCGCCGTTCAATAATGCAAAAATCCGCAAAGCCTTCGCGATGACTGTCGATCGCCAAGCGCTGATCGATAACGTGACGAAAGCGAACCAGCAGCCTGCATTCGCATTGGTGCCGCCGAGCATCGCGGGCGTGGAAGGCAAATCGTACCGCGAGATGTATCCGGATACGGATTACTTCCAGGAAAACATCGAAGAAGCACAGAAACTGCTGGCGGAAGGCTTGGCCGAGAGCAATATGAAGGCTCTGCCTGAAATCACGCTTCTTTACAACACGGACGACGCCCACAAAGCGATCGCGGAAGCTATCGTCGACATGTGGCGCAAAAACCTGAACGTTGAAGTGAAGCTGGCTAACCAGGAATGGGGCACGTTCCTGGAATCCAGAAAAGCGGGTCAATTCGACATCGCGCGTTCCGGCTGGGGCGCGGACTTCAATCACCCGATCAACTTTACGTACGACCTGATTCACCCGCTGTCCGGCAACAACGACGGCAAATACAACAATCCGGAAGTGGCGAAGCTGCTTGACGAGTCTTTGCTGACTACGGACATCAAAGCTGGCATGGACAAAATCGCGGCTGCGGAAAAAATCGCCTTTGCCGACGATATGGGCGCATTGCCGCTGTACTACTACACGACGGTAACGATGGTGAAGCCCGGCATCGAGAATGTCGTATCCGACTACGCGGGTCACCTGGACTGGGTATTCGGCAGCAAGAAATAGGTCACTCCTGCATCATGTGCACAACATCTAAACTTAAGTAACTCGTTTCGGAAGGGTATATATAGCGACTATATATACCCTTTTGAAATGCCATTAAGATCGTGAGAGAGTGGGTGATCGCTTGATCCGCTACATTTTGAGCAAATTTATGTTTATGCTGTTGTCGCTGTTTTTGCTAATAACTGCTACGTTCGTGCTGATGAACGCCGTTCCGGGCAGTCCGCTGCAATCGGAGAAGGCGACAAGCGAGCAAGTACAGAAAAACTTGGAAGCGTATTACGGATTGGATAAACCGCTTATCGTCCAATATGGAACTTATTTAAAAAACCTTGTAAAAGGCGATCTGGGCATTTCCATGAAGAAAAAGTTCCAGTCCGTCGACAAAATGATTGCCAGCTCCTTTAAGTACTCGCTGAAGCTGGGTGTTTCGGCCATCGTGACTTCCGTAGTAGCTGGAAGCGTGCTTGGCATCGTGGCCGCTATGTATCACCGCAAATTTCTGGATAACCTGGCTATGATTATAGCCGTAATAGGTCTCGCCATACCGAGCCTGGTTTTGGCGCCGCTGCTGCAATACTTATTCGCTGTTAAGCTTAGAATTTTTGAAGTTGCCGGCTTGAACGGACCGATGGATTACGTGCTGCCGACCATTGCCTTGGCATCCGGTCCGATTGCTTTTATCGCAAGACTGCTAAGATCCACCATGATTGAAGTGCTGAATGCCGATTTTATTAAAACTGCCAAATCCAAAGGGCTTTCCGGTTACGTGATCGTGATGCGGCATGCTTTGCGCAACTCCATGCTGCCTGTCGTGACGTACCTCGGTTACCTGACGGCCGGGATCATTACGGGCTCCGTCGTCATCGAGGAAATTTTCGGGATTCCGGGAATCGGAAAGTACTTTGTTCAGAGTGTAACGGATAGAGATTACCCGCTGATTATGGGGATTACGATTTTTTACGCCATTATTTTGATGGTTACCCGATTTTTAGCCGATATCGCTTATGTGTTCGTTGATCCTCGCATGCGGGTGTCCGGCGGAAAGGCAGGAAAATAAGCTATGTCGAGAAGAGTAGACATCGATTCCGCCCGCCATCTGGCGCCGGAAATGTTTGAGAAAATTAGCCGGGACCGGGTCGGCGCAGAGGAAGTCGGCCGCAAAAGCCTGACGGCCTGGCAGGATATCCGGATCAGGCTGCTAGGCAATAAGCTGGCGATGACGGGTTTCTGGATTATCGTCGTCATCATGCTTTGTGCGATTTTTGTCCCGGTCCTGTCGCCTAACGACCACTTTACGAATGATTTGGCGAATACGAATAAAGCCCCGAGCGCGGCTCACTGGTTCGGCACCGACGATCTTGGCCGGGATCTGCTGGAGAGAACGTGGAAGGGTGCTCAAATTTCTTTGTTCGTCGGCTTGATGGCCGCCTTGATCGACCTGATCATCGGTATCGTTTATGGCGGCATTATGGGCTACTATGGCGGTAAAGTGGATGAGGTCATGAACCGGTTTGCCGAAATTTTATATTCGATACCGTATTTGCTGGTCGTTATTTTGCTGCTTGTCGTCATGGAGCCGAGCCTGACGACGATCATTATCGCTATGTCCATTACGGGCTGGATCAATATGGCCTGGATCGTACGCGGCCAGATTATGCAGCTCAAAAATCAGGAATACGCTCTTGCTTCCAAGTCGCTTGGCGCGGGCGCGATGCGCATTATTTTCAGGCATCTGATTCCGAACGCCATGGGACCGATTCTCGTAACGCTGACGCTGACGGTGCCAAGCGCGATATTTACCGAAGCGTTCCTCAGTTTCCTCGGACTCGGCGTTCAGTCGCCCGTCGCTTCCTGGGGTACGATGATCGACGACGGCATTAGCGCGATGACGATTTATCCATGGAGGCTGCTGTTCCCGGCTTTCTTCCTGAGCTTGACGATTTTTGCCTTTAACGTATTCGGAGACGGCCTGCGGGACGCGTTTGATCCGAAGCTGAAAAAATAACATTCCGTTGACAAGAGAGGAGGTCGCGGCATTATGAAAACTTTGCTGGAAGTGAAAGATTTAAGCGTCTCCTTCGACGTGTACGGCGGTGAGGTGCAGGCCGTCCGCAACGTCAGCTTCGATGTGAAGAAGGGCGAGGCGGTGGCGATTGTCGGCGAATCCGGCTCCGGGAAAAGTGTGACGGCGCAATCGATTATGCGGCTGATCCCTTCCCCTCCAAGCCGGATCAAGAGCGGCTCCGTCCTGTTCGAGGGAGAAGAGCTGCTGTCGCTGTCGGAGAAGGATATGCAGAAGGTGCGCGGCAACAAAATCGGAATGATCTTTCAAGATCCGATGACATCTTTGAATCCTACGCTGACGGTCGGCGACCAGATCATGGAGGGTTTGATCAAGCACCAGAGCTTGAATAAAGCGGAAGCCAAAGCGCGGGCGGTCGAGATGCTTCACCTGGTCGGCATTCCGAATCCGGAAGCGCGGCTGAAGCAGTTTCCGCACCAGTTCTCGGGCGGCATGCGCCAGCGGGTTATGATTGCGATCGCGCTGGCCTGCAACCCGTCCCTGCTGATCGCTGACGAGCCGACGACGGCTTTGGACGTGACGATTCAAGCGCAAATTATGCGAGTGATGAAAAATCTGCAGGAAAAAATGGGGACGTCCATCATTTTGATCACGCATGATCTCGGCGTCGTTGCCGACGTGTGCGACCGCGTTATCGTTATGTATGCGGGAAGAGTCGTGGAGACGGGTACGAAGTGGGAGATTTTCCAAAATCCTCAGCATCCGTATACGCGCGGCCTGCTCCGTTCGCTACCGCGTCTTGACCAGAAAAAGGACGAGCCGCTTATTCCGATTCCCGGGACGCCGCCCGATCTGATCAAGCCGCCGGTCGGCTGCAGCTTCTGCGCGCGCTGCGACGAAGCGATGAAAGTATGCGTGGATAACGATCCGGACTTGCATGCCGTGAGGGACGGCGGTTCCCATGCGGCGGCTTGCTGGATGCTGCATCCGTACGCCAAAAGGGAGGTGCCGGTATGAGCGCTCCGCTCGTGCAGGTGAACGACCTGCGGAAGTTTTTTAATTTGGGCAAGGGCAAAATTTTGAAGGCGGTCAATGAAGTCAGCTTCAACATCGGGCGCGGCGAGACCGTAGGCGTCGTAGGCGAATCGGGCTGCGGCAAGTCGACGGCCGGGCGCACGATCATGCGCCTTTATGAGCCGACAAGCGGGGGTGTAACCTTCGAGGGCAAGGACATCTACAAGCTGCGCGGATCGGAGCTGAAGGCGCTGCGCCGCAATATGCAGATGATTTTCCAGGATCCGTATGCCTCGCTGAATCCCCGCATGACGGTAACCGACATTATCGGGGAAGCGCTGGACATCCACAAGCTGGCCGGCAGCGGCAAAGAGCGCAAGCGCAAAGTGGAAGGTTTGCTGGACATGGTGAACCTGAACCCTGAGCATGCGACCCGTTATCCGCACGAGTTTTCCGGCGGACAGCGTCAGCGGATCGGCATCGCACGTGCGCTCGCCGTGGATCCGAAGTTTATTATTGCCGATGAGCCGATCTCCGCTCTGGACGTTTCGATTCAGGCGCAGGTCGTCAATCTGATGCAGGATCTGCAGCGGAAAATGGGGCTCACCTATTTGTTCATCGCGCATGACTTGTCCATGGTGAAGCATATCAGCGACCGCGTTGCGGTTATGTATTTGGGCAAAATCGTGGAAATGGCGGAAAGCAGCGAGCTGTACGACAATCCGCGCCATCCGTACACGAGGGCGCTGCTGTCGGCGATTCCGATTCCCGATCCTCAGGTGGAAGCGGAGCGCGAGCGGATCGTGCTGAAGGGCGATTTGCCGAGTCCGATCGACCCGCCGAAGGGCTGCCAGTTTCATACGCGCTGTCCGATCGCCACGGAGCTGTGCAAGTCGGACGAGCCTAAGCTGCTGGAAGTGTCGAAGGGTCATTTGGCTGCTTGCCATTATGCATAAAGGAATAGAAAGGGACATCCTGCGAAAGCTGCTTTGTGCGGCTTGCGCGGGACGTCCCTTTTTTTGTAGACGAGGCCAAGGTGGAATAACTGGATTTGATGTTCTTAATTTACGCTAAAAGTCTAATCGGGATGAAATAACTGGATTTCCTGAAGTTAAAACATTGCGTATTGCAGATTTTCAGGCAGCATCGGGATTTAAATATGTCCAATCCAGTTATTTTACACGAAAGAGGACAAGCTCCGGAATTAACTACATGAAATCCAGTTATCCACTACCGGGGTCTGCTTGCTCAAGCTTTAACCCGCCCCGTAAATAGAAGCAGCGCGAACGAAATGATGATAATCGAGCCGGTCCACGCCCAGGCCATCGTCAGGTTGCCCGAATCGACGGCGACGTAGATGGCGGTCGGAACCGTCTGGGTTTTGCCCGGAATGTTGCCGGCGATCATCAGGGTTGCACCGAATTCGCCCAAGCTGCGGGCAAAGCCAAGAATATAGGCGGTGATCAGAGACCTGAAGCTTAGCGGAAGCAAAATGTAACGGAGAAGCTGCCACTCGCCCGCTCCGATGGAACGGCCTGCATCCGTCAGGTCCTTATCGATCGAAGCGAAGCCTGTCTTCATCGTTTGATAGACGAGAGGGAAGGCGACGACAACCGATGCGATGACTGCCGCCCACCAGGAGAAAATAACAGGCGCGTCAAACAGCCATTCCGCGAAAGTGCCGATTGCGCTTTTCCGGCCCAGCAGGACGAGAAGAAGGAAACCGACAACGGTAGGCGGAAGCACGAGCGGAAGCATAAATAACGTTTCGAGCGCCGTCTTCCCTCGGAATGAACGGCGCGTCATTCGCCAGCTGACCCATACGCCCAGCACGATCGCAGCCACGCTGGAGAGTAAGGCAACTTGAAGCGAAAGCCGGATCGGCGGCCAAAATTCGTCCCAGCTTAATTCAATCACGTTCAGCTCGGTACGGAGAAGCCGTATTTGACGAAAATATCGAGCGCTTCCTGCGATTGAAGGAACGTATACAGCTGCTCGGCTTCCGCGCCGTGCTCGGTCGCTTTGACGATGCCGACCGGATATTCGATAGCCGAATAGAAGGCCGGATCGACGGTGAAGGCAATTTTTACTTTATCCGAAGTCATGGCATCCGTTTTATAGACGAAGCCTGCGTCCGCATTTCCGGTTTCCGAGTATTGGAGCACCTGCCTGACGTCTTTGGCCTGGACCGCTTTGGCTTGCAGGGCATCCCACAGCTTGGTGTTCGTGAGGGCTTCCTTGGCATAGTTTCCGGCAGGCACGCTTTCCGGAATGCCGATTGCGAGATGCTTCACTTCTTTCTTCGCCAGATCTTCCATGGAAGCGATGGCGATGCTGCTGTCAACGGGCACGACGACGACCAGTTCGTTTTGAAGCAGGTTATTCTGCTGTCCGTTATCGATCAGCTGCTTATCGACGAGCGCCTTCATGTTCTTGGAGGCCGCGGAAATAAACAAATCGGCAGGGGCGCCTTGCTCGATCTGCTGCTGCAGAGCGCCGGAAGCGCCGAAGTTAAAGCTTAGCTTAATGCTGTTATTATTGCTTTCGTAGAGCGCTTTGATTTCCTCGAGAGCGTCGGTCAGGCTGGCTGCCGCCGATATCGTAAGCACGACCGTTTCGGCAGTCTGCCAGTCGGTTTGAGCCGGGCTTGCCGAAGGGTTCGAAGCTGTGGTGTTTGTATTGTTGTTCGCCGCCCCGCATCCGGCGAGAATGACCATTAGGGCGATTAGGATCGCGATAAGTGCAAGGTTTTTCATTTTCTGCAGCATGGATGTCCCCCTCGATATAAATGTGAATATTGAAAAATAAAATGGACGAATCTTTTTATAGGGTCTCATTTTATTGTAAACTTAATAAAAATCGGCTGAAGTCCGTTCGGTTCAAGCGGCGTTCTGAAAAAATGGGCGCCTCGCATATTGAGGAGGGCCCTGATGTCTAACGATGTGTCTTATACGACTGAAGAAATTGCCAAGCTATTGAAGATATCGAAGCTCACGGTCTATGACCTGATCAAAAAGGGCGAGCTGCCCTCCTATCGCGTTGGCAAGCAAATGCGCGTGGACGCGGCCGACCTTGAAGCTTATAAGCAAAGGAACAAGGGGATTCGGCCGGCCGGCAAGCCTGCCGCGGCGGATGCGTCCTTGCCGCACGCTCCTACATCCTTCGCTCGCGGTCTCCGGGCGCTGGTTATCACCGGGCAGGATATCAGCCTCGACATATTGGCCCGGCACATGGAGAAGAGCGCTCCCGGCGTAAGGCCGCTGCGATCCTATGCCAGCAGTTTGGACAGCCTAATATCCATGTACCGGGGGGAGGCCGATATCGTCAGCACCCATCTGCTCGACGGCGATACGGGCGAGTATAACCTGCCGTACATCAGCAAGCTGCTTGTCGGCTCGTCTTATCGGGTCGTTAACCTGTTGTCCCGCCGGGCCGGCTTGTACGTACAGCGAGGCAATCCTCTCAAGCTTAACGGATGGGATGATCTAAAACGGCCGGGCCTTCGGCTCGCCAACCGCGAGAAGGGCTCGGGCGCGCGCGTGCTGCTGGATGAACAGCTGCGGCTTCACGGCATCAAACCGGCGCAGCTTGACGGATATGACCGCGTGCTAACGAACCATTTGTCTGTGGCGGCTCAAATCGCTGCCGGCGAAGCCGATGTCGGCGTCGGGATCGAGAAGGCGGCTGCCCTCGTTGGGCAGATTGACTTTGTGTCGCTCATTCAGGAGCGTTATGATCTTGTCATGATCAAAAGCCCGGAAAATGAAGCCTGGATCAGCCCGCTGATGAATATTTTGCAATCGGATGCCTTTATGCAGGAGCTTCGTGCCATTGCCGGTTACGATTTGACGCTGACCGGGAAGATCATATTTGAGAATTAACCAAGCATATTCATACTATTTATAACTAAACATAACTATTTATAACCAATATATATTGATACGAAATAAATTTCAATCTAATTATGTCAGAATAGCTTACAATAGAACCGTTCCTGTCGTTGGCGATGGAACCGGTTCTTTTTTTATGCCGTTAGTTTGATCTGAATCGCTGAAGCATCGGTTTGTCCACTATTCCAAATAGTCACACAATTATACACGGGTTGTTGATAAGTGAGTGGATAAGCTGTTCGTTGATTGTGAATTATTCACAGTTATGTGGATAAGTTGTGTGTAAGTGGTCTTTTCTATGTGAGCAAGCTGTGTGTAATAGCGAAATTTGTCGAAGAGCCGTTAAACTGCTGGCGATTTTCCCATCCAAAAAACTGTTTTCTTGTGAATAAGATGAGTGGAGACAAACAATTTTTTAATCCCTGGTTTATAGATGTGAATTTAGGATTATCGAAATACGGCTTTCAGGACGAGGTCAATCTAATGCAAGTCGACTGGGACGGCAATATCGTCTGGAAGCGATGGGAACGTCCTACATGGCGATTATCGGGGCGGAGATGATCGCCTCAAACGAAGGCGTCGGCTACTTGATCTGGAATTCCCGCCTGTTCTTCCGTACGGACTGGATCTTCGTCGGTCTGATTTCCCTTGGACTGATGGGTTTTCTGACGGACCGTGCGGTCGGCTGGTTAGGGCGCAGGCTGCTGTTCCGGTACGGCGTCGTCAGCTCGGCCTCGCTCAGAAGATAATCGGCGGCAGGAGCCTAAGCATCGGGATTTGTGCTAAAATGTGGATATCAAGATCGTTGGGAGGGTCCTATGTCGGAAATATTCACAGTGTTGGTCATTGCGGCACTTATCTTTATCGTTGTTTCGGTCATCATGAAGGCCAATCATAAAAATGCCGGCGCAAGAAGCATGGCGGGCAGGACGAACAGATTAGCTCCATGGCCGGCTGCGGCGCCGCCGGCCGCGCTCGGCGTCCCATACGGGCATCCGGCGAGGCAGGCGGCCGAGCGGCTGGAAGCGGCGCTCGGCTCTGACTTCGAGAGCCGGGTGAAGGATCGTGTGCTGAAGAACCGTCCGGGCATGTCGGATAAAGAGTGGGACTGGAACTGGTTCGAGCTGAAGCGGTATTTTCTGATGTGTGCATTGCTGCGCAATGTGCCGATGTACAGCAGACAGGCGGATGAACTGTGGCATGAAATGCTGATGTTCACCCGGGAGTACGAGCAGTTTTGCATGCAGTTCTGCGGCGATATGATCCATCATGCCCCTCATGCTCCCGGCGTGCAGCCTGCGGCGGACGAAAGGGCCTGGTTCGATTGGGTGTACGGCGAGCTGTTCGCGGCATCTCCCGTCGGCGGCAGAGTGTGGGGCGCTTTTTACCGCACCGGGCTGTCGAAGGGCAAGCTGGAAGAGCTGTCGGGCGGGAGCCCGCAGGAGCTGCGCGAGCGGTGGTTCAATGGGAAAACGACGTCGAAGCACCGCGATTTGGCGGCGACGGCGGATTTTTTGATCGAGCGCGCGAAAACCCAGCTGGCGGCTGCCCGGCAAAGCGGCAAGCCGGTTAAGCCGAAAGCGGCTTCAGCCGGATATACGGCCAGCGATCTGGGCCTCGGCGGAGTAGGCCTGCTGTCGGGCTTGCTCATCTATCACTCCGTGTCGAGTCCGGACGATTTTGCAAGGCAGATGGATAAGGAGCTGTCGGAGGAAGAGCGGCAGGCCAGCACCGGCAGCTCGACCTATGCATGCAGCGCCTCATCCGATGACGGCAGGGATCATGGAGACGGCGGCTCGGGTCACGACGGCGGCTCAGGCGGCGGGGACGGAGGCGGAGGCGGCTCCTCCTGCGGCTCGTCCTGCGGAGGCGGAGGCGGCTGCAGCAGCTAATCAAGGAAGAAAGGGCATCGCGGGCCGCCGCACTGCCCTTTTTTGCTATGAGCGGAAAAAAGGGAGTAGTTTCTCCTATGCCAACAAATAGTAAAGGAGAGCGTCCGGGACGTAAAAAATGAGTAAATCTCAAGATGCAACGGCAACTGGACAGTGCTATAATATACGGGATTGTGTGTCTGGGCCTATATCTACAAATCGGGAGGAATACCGCTCCATGAGCAAATTAGTCATTTGCGACCATCCGTTAATTCAGCATAAGCTGACATTTATTCGGAATAAAGAGACGAATACAAAAGATTTCCGGGAATTGGTTGATGAAGTCGCTACATTAATGTCATACGAAATTACGAGGGAAATCCCGCTCGACACGATTAAGGTGCAGACCCCCGTCGCCGAGATGGAATCGAAGGTCGTCTCCGGCAGGATGCTCGGTCTCGTTCCGATTTTGCGCGCGGGGCTTGGAATGGTGGATGGGATTCTTAAGCTCATTCCGTCGGCGAAGGTCGGACATATCGGTCTTGCCAGAGACCATGAAACGCTGCAGCCGAAGGAATATTACATAAATCTTCCGACGGATGCGCCCAATCGGCTGCTGATCGTGATCGATCCGATGCTGGCTACGGGCGGGTCCGCGATTGCGGCGATCACGTCGCTCAAAAACCGCAACTGCGACCAGATCAAGCTGATGTGCCTCATCGCGGCGCCGGAAGGCGTCAAGGCGGTGCAGGAGGCTCATCCGGACGTCGACATCTACATCGCGGCGCTGGACGAGCGGCTGAACGAGAACGGCTACATCGTGCCTGGGCTGGGCGATGCCGGCGACCGCATGTTCGGAACGAATTAGCGCATTTGGCGCGAATAGATAATAGGAGTGGAATGTTTTGTCTAAACTGAAGGTAATGACTATTTTCGGAACCCGTCCTGAAGCGGTGAAAATGGCGCCGCTGGTACTCGAGCTGCAAAAACGGGAAGAAGAAATCGAATCGATCGTCTGCGTGACTGCGCAGCATCGCCAAATGCTGGATCAGGTGCTTGATTTTTTCGAGATCCGCCCGAATTACGATCTGAACGTCATGAAGGACCGCCAGACGCTGACGGAGACGACGGTACGCGTGCTGGAGGGGCTCGATCCGGTGCTGGCATCGGCCAAGCCTGACATTGTGCTGGTCCACGGAGATACACAGACGACTTTCCTGGCAAGCTACGCGGCTTTTCTGAAGCAAATTCAGGTCGGCCACGTCGAGGCGGGACTTCGTACCTGGAACAAGCTGTCCCCGTACCCGGAGGAAATGAACAGGCAGCTGGCCGGCGTTCTCTCCGACGTGCATTTTGCCCCTACGGAGTGGTCGGCAAACAATCTGCGCAAGGAAAATAAATCCGAAGCTTCCATCTATGTCACCGGAAATACGGCAACCGACGTGTTCCAATATACGGTGGACGAATCGTTCTCGCATCCGGTGCTCGACTATGCGAAGGGCAAGCGCATGATTTTGATGACCGCGCACCGCCGCGAAGCGCTTGGCGAGCCGCACCGCAACATTTTCCGCGCCGTGAAGCGGATTGCCGACGAGCATGAGGACGTCGTTATCGTATACGCAGTCCATCCGAACCCTGCGGTAAGGGAGCCTGCGAACGAAATTTTGGGAGATCATCCGCGCGTGCGCCTGATCGAGCCGCTGGACGTTTTTGAGTTTCATAACTTCTACCCTCATGCCTATATGATCATGACGGATTCGGGAGGGCTGCAGGAGGAAGCGCCGTCCTTCGGAGTGCCGACGCTTGTGCTGCGCGATACGACGGAGCGGCCGGAAGGAATTGAGGCCGGTACGCTGGAGCTGGTAGGAACCGACGAAGAGAAGGTATACAGCCGGGCTAAGGCGCTGCTGACCGATTCGGCGCTATACGGCCGGATGAGCCGGGCGGCGAATCCTTACGGCGACGGACGGGCATCGGAGCGGATTGTCGACGCGATTCTGCATCATTTTGGCAGAGCTGAGCAGCGTCCCGACTCGTTCACACAACGTTCATAGTTTGTAAGCGGACCCGAGACATAGGCCGGAATGTACAGCATACAGTAGTACTGTACGGTTTTCGGCGCTCGGAATACCATATAAATCAAGGGATTTGGGCGATCTGTTCACGGAATGTTTGCAGTTTTATCAATTGACAAACCTTGCGCCGCTTCGATAAAATAAATGAGGATTGACAGGGGTATGAGCCTATGACGAAAAAGAGCAGAAAAGACGATCCGCTATTTGCCGCCGGCCTTGTCGGCGCACTCGGCATTCAAGTCGCTGTTTGTATTTTTCTAGGTTACTGGATCGGATCCTACCTGGACGGCCGTTTAGGCGGCGGGAAAGGATGGACGATCGGAGGCATACTGGTCGGTCTGGCTGTCGGACTACTCTCAGCCATTCTGCTCGTTAAGAAGGTTATGGAGGAATCCGATGGATAAAATAATGAAGACAGCGGTACGGACGCTTTTTTACTTGATGGCTGTATGCCTGATAGTATGGGCTTTCCTTCCGGAGTGGCGAACTGCAGCTCTCGGTCTTCTGCTCGGATTGGCAGCGGGTTCCATGAATGCGTTTTTACTTAGACGCCGCGTGGAAATGGTTACCTTAGGGGCAGCGGGGCTTGGACCGGCAAGGCGCACCCTGGGACTGGGGAGCCGCATTGCGACAGTGCTGCTTGTTGCTATGCTTGCCTATCGTTTTCCCGAGAAGTTCAGCATGCCGGCCGCATTGATCGGCTGTATGGTCATGCCGTTTATTCTTCTGGCAGCAGCTTATATCCACAATAAACGACAATCTTAGCGGAAAGGGGTGAAAATTTTACATGCATGAATTTCCCATAGTGACGGTTGGCCCGTTCAACATCGAGCTTGCCAGCTTTATCGCCATCACCATTTCGGCGCTCGTAACCTTCCTGGTTGCAAGGCTTGCAGTAGCCAACCTTTCAGTGGACAACCCTTCCAAGATGCAGAACTTTCTGGAGTGGGTCGTCGATTTCGTTCATAACCTCATCTCCAGCGCGATGCCTTTGAACCGCGTTAAGCCGTTCTTGTCGCTGGGCATGACGCTAATCATGTTCATTTTCATTTCCAACCTGCTTGGTTTGCCGTTCGGTATCGTGACGGATACGCACCACGCGCACGAATCGATCGGAATTACCGAGGAGCTGTTGGAAGAGAAAGGCGGACACGTTGAGATCGCCTGGTGGAAATCGCCGACGGCCGACATCTCGGTAACGGCGGGGCTCGCCCTGATCGTATTCGTCATCGTGCATTTCCTGGGTCTGAAGCTTAACAACAAGCATTACTTGAAGCACTATTTCCACCCGTATCCGATTTTCTTCCCGGTCAACATCATTGAGACCATCTCGAAGCCGGTTACACTTGCATTGCGGCTATTCGCCAACATTTATGCGGGCGAGGTGCTGATCGCAACGATTCTGATGCTCAAATGGGTCGGCATTCCGTTCCTTATCGCATGGCAGGGCTTTAGTATTTTCGTCGGCGGCATTCAGGCGTTCCTGTTCACAATGCTGACGATGGTGTACATTTCCCAAGCGGCGATTCACGACGAGGACGACCACCACTAGCACGGCGCTTAATTTCTTGAGCGAGCTAATCGCTCGGGGTTTGGCTATAAAACAACAAAACATATTTTATTGAGGAGGATTTACAAGATGGAAATTTTGGCAGCAGCATTGGCAGTAGGTTTGGGCGCCGTTGGCGCAGGCGTAGGTAACGGTATGATCGTCAGCAAAACAGTTGAAGGTATCGCTCGTCAGCCTGAGCTTCAAGGCAAGCTTCAAACGACAATGTTCATCGGTGTAGGTATCGTCGAAGTTGTGCCTATCATCGGCGTAGTTATCGGCTTCTTGGCTTTCTTCAGCGCTTAATAATTGAACAAATGGAATGGCGGGGAAGGCCTAGCCCTCTTCGCCTTCGTTGTGATTAAGACATTACTGTGGTAAGAAAGGAGTGGCTTCTATGTCATGGCATTGGGAATCGACAGTATATGCGATTATTGCATTTGGTATATTGTACTGGCTGTTAAGCAAGTACGCATTTGGACCATTGTTCGCGATCATGGAGAAGCGCAGAGAGCTTGTCCTTGAACAAATGAACACGGCTGAAACGAGCCGCAAAGCAGCCGAGCAGCAAATGGAAGAGCAGAAGGCGGCACTCCAGCAGGCTCGCAAGGAAGCTTACGAAATTATCGAGCAAGCTAGAACGACCAGCTCGAAGCAAGCGGATGAAATCGTTCAATCGGCTAAAAACGAAGCAACCCGTCTGAAGGACGATGCGCTGAAGGATATCGAAAGCGAGAAGAACAAAGCGATTGCTGCCCTTCGCACAGAGGTTGGCGGCATCTCCGTGAAAATCGCTTCCAAAATCATCGAAAAGCAGGTTGACGAGAAATCCCAGGAGCAGCTGGTTGATCAATACCTGAAAGAAGTTGGAAGCAAATGAGCCGGGATACGGTCGTAGCGAAGCGCTACGCTAAAGCATTGTTTGAGCTGGCCGCCCAGCAGCAGGCCGTTTCCGACGTAGAGGCTCAGCTGAAGCTGATCGCGGAAACGCTTGAGCAGGATCAGGACATTCAAAAGTTTCTTTCTCTGCCTAGCATCGATCCGGATAAGAAAATCGCCCTGCTGAAAACGGCATTCGGCGATCGCGTATCCGTGCTCGTCATCAATACGCTGGAATTGCTGATTACCCGCAGACGCCAAGCCGTGATCGGAGAGGTTTACGAGGCCTTTACGAAAATCGCGGGTGAAGCTCTCGGGCAAGCGCATGCGACGGTTTATTCCGCCAAAGCGCTGACCGATGAGGAGCTTGCAGGCGTTGCGGCGGAATTCGGCCAAATGACCGGCAAGAAGATTATTGCCCAGCAAGTTGTGGAACCATCGCTTTTGGGAGGCTTGCAAGTGCGCATCGGCGACCGTCTGTACGACGGAAGCTTGTCCGGCAAGCTTGAGCGTTTACAAAAATCGTTTAAAATCTAATGCACTTTAGACAGGGGTGAACGAATTGAGTATCAGACCTGATGAAATCAGCACGCTGATTAAACAACAGATCGAACAATATAAATCCGAAATTCAAGTCGTAGACGTCGGCACCGTAATCAATGTCGGTGACGGTATCGCCCGCGTACACGGACTTGAGAACGCGATGCAGGGTGAATTGCTCGAATTCGCTAACGGTGTTGTAGGTATGGCCTTGAACCTTGAGGAGAGCAATGTCGGTGTCGTTATCCTTGGACCGTACACGGATATCCGTGAAGGCGACCAAGTAAAACGCACAGGCCGCATCATGGAAGTGCCAGTAGGCGAAGAGCTTCTCGGCCGCGTTGTAAACCCTCTTGGCCAGCCGCTTGACGGCAAAGGACCAATCAACACAACTCATACGCGCGCAATCGAATCCCCGGCGCCTGGCGTTATCGACCGTAAATCGGTTCATGAGCCAATGCAAACGGGTATCAAAGCGATTGACGCGATGGTGCCGATCGGCCGCGGACAACGTGAGCTTATTATCGGTGACCGTCAAACCGGTAAAACGGCGATCGCGATCGATGCGATCATCAACCAAAAAGGCAACGGCGTAAAATGTATTTATGTCGCAGTCGGCCAAAAGCAATCCACGGTTGCTAACGTTGTGGAAACTCTTCGCCGCCACGGCGCGCTGGAGTACACAATCGTCGTTACAGCCGGCGCTTCCGATCCGGCTCCTCTCTTGTTCCTGGCTCCGTACGCAGGCTGCTCGATGGGTGAGTACTTCATGTACAAAGGCGAGCACGTTCTCGTTATTTACGATGATTTGTCGAAACAAGCGGCAGCATACCGTGAGCTTTCGCTCCTGCTCCGCCGTCCACCGGGCCGGGAAGCTTACCCTGGTGACGTATTCTACCTGCACTCCCGCTTGCTCGAGCGTGCAGCCAAGCTTAGCGATGCAAGAGGCGGCGGTTCCCTGACTGCATTGCCATTCATCGAAACGCAAGCATCCGACGTATCGGCGTACATTCCTACGAATGTTATCTCGATTACGGACGGACAAATCTTCCTTGAAGCCGATCTGTTCTATTCGGGTCAACGTCCGGCCGTTAACGTCGGTATTTCCGTATCCCGTGTAGGCGGCTCCGCTCAAATCAAAGCGATGAAGAAGGTTGCCGGTACGCTCCGTCTTGACCTTGCGGCATATCGTGAGCTTCAAGCGTTCTCGCAATTCGGCTCCGACCTCGACAAATCGACGCTTGCCCGTCTGAACCGCGGTGCGCGCACGATGGAAATCCTGAAGCAAGGCGTTAACCAGCCTATGCCGGTTGAGAAGCAAGTTATCTCGATCTATTCTGCTGTTAAAGGCCACCTGGATGATATCGCAATAAGCGACATTCTTCGCTTCGAGAAAGAGTTCCTGGCGTTCCTGGATTCGAACCATCCGCAAATCGGACAATCGATCCGCGATACGAAGGACCTTGTTGCCGACAACGAGAAAGCTCTCGTTGAGGCGATCAACAAATTCAAGAAAAGCTTTGCTTAAGCGGTTTTCGGGGAAATAACCCTCGTTCATTTCCCCGAAATGCCGGGGAGGCATAACGATAAATAGCCAAGCCCGCGAGACACCATCCGGGCTTGCTCCATAATCTTTACTCCTACCAACAACAGGCGGGATGAGCTCTGCTTGTTTAATCAAGCGGGCTCCAACGCAACAAAGGCGGGTGAAACCAAGTGGCAAAAGGCATGCGCGATATTAAACGCGAAATCAAGAGCAAACAAAACACGAAGCAGATCACGAAAGCGATGGAGATGGTCGCCGCATCCAAGCTGAGACGCGCTCAGGAGGCTGCGCAAGCATCCCGTCCTTACGCTCAGAAGCTGAAGGAAGTCGTAGCGAGCATCGCAGCCGGCACCAAGGATGTGAAACATCCGATGCTTGAAAGCCGTCCGATCAAAAAAACGGGCTATCTCGTTATTACGTCGGACCGTGGTCTTGCGGGCGGTTATAACTCGAATATTCTTCGTAAAGTGACGCAAACGATTCGCGAAAAGCATAAATCCTCAGACGAATATGTATTGTTCGTCATCGGACGCAAAGGCCGGGATTATTTCCGCCGCCGCAACATGCCGATCGTGGAGGAAGTAACCGGTTTGCCGGACGCTCCTACGTTTGCGGACATCAAAACCGTCGCTTACACTGCAGTTCAGAAATTTGCAGAAGGCGCTTATGATGAGCTTTACCTGTATTACAATCAATTCGTTAACGCCATTACCCAAATTCCGACAGAAACCCGTTTGCTTCCGCTTGAAGAAGTGAAAGGCAGCGCATCTGTTGCGACGTACGAATACGAGCCGTCGCCGGAAGGCGTGCTTGAGGTGCTGCTTCCTAAATATGCGGAGACGCTTATTTACAGCGCGGTACTGGACGGCAAAGCCAGCGAATTCGGCGCTCGTATGACGGCAATGGGCAGCGCGACGAAAAACGCGACGAAGATGATCAACCAATTGACGCTCACTTACAACCGTGCGCGCCAAGCGGCGATTACCCAGGAAATTTCCGAGATCGTCGCAGGAGCGAACGCGCAATCGTAATAGATAACCTGCAGCGGCTAGGAGCTTGCGATAAGCTGTCCGGCGTGCAGTAACAAGAAGGAACCAGGAGGGTAAACCATGAAAAAAGGACAAGTTGTATCCGTCATGGGTCCGGTCGTAGACTTGGAGTTCGAACGCGGCAATTTGCCGGAAATTTTGAACGCTGTCAAAATCGAGCAAAAAGGCGAAGCAGGCGGCCTGGACATCAACTTGACGCTTGAAGTTGCCGTTCACCTCGGCGACAATAAAGTACGTGCCGTAGCCATGAGCACGACTGACGGTCTTGTACGCGGCATGGAAGCTGTAGATACTGGCGCGCCGATCACGATTCCGGTTGGAGCTCCGACGCTCGGCCGCGTATTTAACGTACTCGGAGAGCCGATTGACGAAGCCGGTGACGCTTCGTCGACAATCAATCTTCCAATTCACCGTCCGGCACCGGCATTCGACGAATTGTCCACGCAAGCGGAAATTCTCGAAACGGGCATTAAAGTTATCGACCTTCTCGCACCATACGCAAAAGGCGGCAAAATCGGTCTTTTCGGCGGCGCGGGTGTAGGTAAAACAGTTACGATCCAAGAGCTTATCAACAACATCGCGCAAGAGCACGGCGGTATTTCCGTATTCGCCGGCGTCGGCGAACGTACTCGTGAAGGTAACGACCTTTACCACGAGATGAAGGACTCCGGCGTTCTTAGCAAAACGGCGATGGTATTCGGACAAATGAACGAGCCGCCGGGCGCGCGTCAACGCGTTGCTTTGACGGGTCTGACGATGGCTGAATATTTCCGTGACGAAGAAGGCAGAGACGTTCTTCTGTTCGTCGACAACATTTTCCGTTTCACGCAAGCAGGCTCCGAGGTTTCGGCCCTTCTCGGCCGTATGCCATCCGCAGTAGGTTACCAGCCAACACTGGCAACTGAAATGGGTCAGCTGCAAGAGCGTATCACTTCGACGAAAAAAGGTTCGGTTACTTCGATCCAAGCGATCTACGTACCTGCCGATGACTACACGGATCCGGCTCCTGCAACGACGTTCGCCCACTTGGACG
This sequence comes from Paenibacillus vietnamensis, assembly GCF_020169515.1. GTDB lineage: Bacteria > Bacillota > Bacilli > Paenibacillales > Paenibacillaceae > Pristimantibacillus > Pristimantibacillus vietnamensis. Next base: position 40,100 of record NZ_JAHMHW010000028.1, read on the forward strand.
CAACGACGAACCTTGAGCGTAAAATTTCCGAGATGGGTATCTTCCCTGCGGTGGATCCGCTCGCGTCTTCTTCCCGTATCCTGACGCCTGAAGTACTGGGCGAAGAGCACTACAACGTAGCTCAAGGCGTGAAGAAAATTCTTCAGCGCTACAAAGAGCTTCAAGATATTATCGCGATCCTTGGTATGGACGAGCTGAGCGAGGAAGACAAGCTGACGGTTTCGCGCGCGCGCAGAATCCAGCTGTTCCTGTCCCAGCCGTTCCACGTTGCCGAACCGTTCACAGGTACGCCTGGTAAATACGTTCCTGTTAAAGAATCCGTTCGCAGCTTTAAAGAAATTCTCGAGGGCAAACATGACGACCTTCCGGAAGAAGCTTTCCGGTATGTAGGTACGATTGAAGAGGCCGTGGAGAAAGCCAAAACGCTTTCTTAATGAAAGGCGGGAGGAATCCACATGAGTACCTTTTTGGTAGAAATCGTAACTCCTGAGCGTAAAGTGTACGAGGAGACGGCGAACATGGTCAGCGTTACCGGCGTGGAAGGCGAGCTCGGCATTTTGCCGAATCATATTCCGCTTGTAACTCCGCTTCGCATTGCTCCGGTTACTATTAAGCGCAACGGAAAAGTAGACGTGGTGGCGGTTAACGGCGGCTTCATCGAAGTACGCAGGGATAAGATCGTTATTCTTGCCGAGAGCGCTGAGCTGTCGACCGACATCAATATCGAGCGTGCGGAAGCCGCAAAGCAGCGCGCCCAGCAGCGTCTGGCTGCGAAGCGCGACGAAGTGGACTACCGCCGTGCGGAGCTTGCTCTGCAGCGCGCGATGAACCGTCTGAACGTGAAGCAAAAATAAGCATCGATTAAACACCGTTTTCGCCTTTGGGCGGAAGCGGTGTTTTTTTGTTAGGCAAACAGTAAATTGCCCTTGTAACGGAATTGACACAAATTGCAAAATGTAAGAGCTTTCAGTGAAAAAGAAATCATTTTCTTCATTGACAACGAGAATGAGAATCCTTATCATATAGAAAGATTGGTTGAGAAACATTATCAAATGGGGGTTAGAAAATGAAGCGGATGAAGTTTATCAGTTTTATGCTTGTAGCTATGGTCGTGTTTCTGGCTGCTTGCGGCGGTACGAATAACGGCGGCAACAATGCCGGAAGCGAGAATCAAGGGGCGGAGCAAACGAACAATGCCGGCGAAGCGACAAATGCCGCAGATCCGAATGCGACTCGCACCATCAAGCATGCCATTGGCGAAACCGAAGTGACCGGCGAAGTGAAAAAAGTAGTCGTGCTGGAATGGACTTATGCGGAAGACCTGCTCGCTCTTGGCATTCAACCGGCGGGCGTAGCCGATACGGAAGGTTATAAAGTATGGTATGGTTCCCTGGAGCAGCAGCTGGACGGTTCAGCTGTCGATGTCGGCACACGCCAGGAGCCAAGCATCGAGACGATTACAAGCATCGATCCGGATCTGATCATCGGCGTTAAATTCCGCCACGAAGCAATTTACGATCAGCTTAGCGATATCGCGCCTACCCTGATCTTCAACCCTTACCCGGAAGAGGGCCAAGGGGATCAATACTCCGAGATGGAAGAAACGTTTAAGGCGATTGCGGCTGCCGTAGGCAAACAAGCTGAAGGCGATAAGGTTCTTGCCGACCTCCAAGCAGCGTTCGAGGACAACAAAGCGAAGCTTGCAGCGGCAGGTAAGGAAAATCATGAAGTTGTTATGACACAAGCTTGGAGCACAGACGGCGTACCAACCTTCCGTTTGTTCACGGACAATTCGATGGCAATGTCGATTCTAAGCAAAATCGGTCTGAAAAACGCTCACAAGGACGAAGCGTTCCAAGTGTACGGCTACTCGGAAACATCGCTTGAAGGCCTGACGAAAGCGCAGCAAGCAAGCGTGCTGTACACGATCAGCCCTGAAGATACGATCTTCTCCGAGCTGCTCCCGAAAAACGATGTGTACAAAGAGCTTCAATTCGTGAAGGAAAACCGCTTGTACGATCTAGACGGCATTTGGCCTTTCGGCGGTCCATTGTCCGCTGAGCAGCTGGCGACTAAAGTGACCGAGCTGTTAACGAAGTAATGAGCCGGACACACGCCCGGCAGCATAAGCAACAACCTGTGAAGAGCCCTCTGCTGCTGTCAGCAGCGGGGCTCCTTCTGCTTGTTGTGCTGTCTGCCTTCCATCTGACGCAGGGAGAAGCCGATCTTCCGCTGAAGACAGTCGTAAATGCATTGGTGTCGGATGAAAACGCCATGGAGCACAATATTATCTGGTCGTTAAGAATGCCGAGAACCGTCATCGGGATTTTGGTCGGAGGGGCGCTGGCTGTAGCCGGAGCGCTGCTGCAGAACGCGACGCGCAATCCTCTTGCATCGGCCGCTACGCTTGGCATTAATGCGGGCGCTTTTTTTGCCTTGACGGTCTGTACGATTTATTTGCCTGCGCTGGCTTCCAAATTTCCGCTGCTGCTGACCTTCTCCGGCGCGGCGCTGGCGGCGGTTTTGGCATTCGCAATGGCTGGCGGCACGAAGGCGTCACCGGTGCGTCTGGCCCTCTCGGGCATGATCGTGACGATGACGCTGAGCTCCTTCATCGCGGCGCTGCAGCTGTTCTATGAACAAAAGACGATGGGCTTGTTTGTATGGGGCTCCGGCTCGCTCGTCCAGAACGGCTGGGACGGCGTCGTCCACGCGTGGCCTTGGATAACGGCCGGCATGATCGCCGCGCTGCTGATGTCCGGCAAATGGGACCTTATGGAGATGGATGAGGACACGGTCACGTCGCTCGGCCAGAAAGCGTGGCAGCTTCGTTTTGCAGGCTTGGCCATCGCCGTTTTGCTTGCCGCAGTCGCAGTAAGCGTCGTCGGACCGATCGGCTTTGTAGGTTTGATAGCACCGCACTTGATGAGGATGCTGGGCGCCAAACGGTTTATCGCGCTGCTGCCGGCATCGTTCATCTGGGGCTCGGTTATCGTAATCGCCGCGGATATTGTCGCCATGCAGTTCAAGCATTCGCTTGGGCCTCTGCCGGCGGGAGCGGTTACGGCTTTGATCGGAGGGCCATGGCTCGTCTGGCTGGTGCTCCAGACGGTTAAGGCGAAGCGAGAAGGGGCGCCTCAGACAACTGCTGCCGCCTCGCAGAGCCTGGCCAAGGCGCCGTATCCGGTGCTGGCGGCAGGCGCGGCTATCCTGCTTGTTGCGGGGATTATCGCCAGCTTGGCCTTCGGCAGTCTGAGGCTTCCAATCGGCGATGTCATCGCCGCTTTGCTCGGAGAGGGCGAAGACGGAGTGAGGAAGATGGTGTGGGAGATGCGGCTGCCGCGTACGCTTGTCGCCGCGCTTGCGGGTGCGGCGCTTGCCGTGAGCGGCCTGCTGCTGCAGGGCGTCGTCCGAAATCCGCTGGCCGACCCGTCGATTATCGGGGTTACGGCCGGGGCAAGCGTCGGAGCGATGACCGTCCTAGGCATCTTCACGGGCCTGCCGGTCCAGTGGCTGCCTGCGGGCGCCTTTGCCGGAGCAGTGCTCGTGTCGGCTATCGTGTTCTGGCTGGGCCGGAAAAGCGGTTTTCAGCCGGCGGTTGTCGCCTTGCTCGGCCTGGGCGTATCTGCGGTAGGCAGCGCGATCGTGCAAATTCTTGTCATCCGGATGAAGTTGACGGTCGCTTCGGCGCTCGTCTGGCTCGCCGGCACAACCTATGCGCGAACGTGGGAGGATTTCTGGCAGCTGATCTATTGGCCGGTCATTCTGCTGCCGATCGCGTGGCTGCTTGCGCGTAAAATCGACGTGCTGCAGTTCTCGGACGCGACGGTGACGAATCTCGGCTTAAAGGTAGACCGGACGCGGCTGTGGGTAGGCGGTCTCGGCGTTGCTCTGGCAGCCGCCGCGGTGTCCGTCGTCGGATCGATCGGCTTTGTCGGCCTGATCGCGCCGCATATTACCCGGATGCTTGTCGGCCCGCATTACCGCAAGCTTGTGCCGTTAACCGCTCTGCTCGGAGCGCTTCTGCTGGTGCTGGCCGATCTGCTGGGAAGATCGTTATTTGCGCCTAAAGAAGTGCCTTCAGGCCTAATTGCCGCGTTAATAGGCGCTCCGTATTTTATGTGGCTTATGAGGCAGGCAAGCGGAAGGAAAAAAAGATAATATCATTTAATATTCGTGTTTTAGGGCAGAACTGGCGGAAATCATGTCATGTTTTGCCCTTTTCTGTTGTAAATTCTAATATTCTGAATGAAAATCTCATAATCATATGTTAATATAGTTAACATCAACGACGTTTGCGCAGGCGGGGGGAGATTCATATGTTTGATTGGCTTGGTGCGAAAGTAGGATTTCCGTTATGGGTCTCATGGCATCTGAATAAGGATCTTAAGGAGGATGTGGAGCAAACCTTCGAAGGCATCGCCGAGACGCGCAAGGAGCTGCTGAACGCATGGGCTGCCGATTGCTGGAGCCGACTCGGACGGCTGGCCGAGCAGCTGTCGCCGCTGCTGGCGGACGGTCAAAGCTTTGCGGAGCATGCAGCAGCTGCAAGACTGCTGGAGGGTGCCTATGCGAGAGCCATCGATTTCACCGAGCTGTTTGTGCTGGACGCCGGTCAGACCGTTGTGAGCTCGACATACGCCCCGCATATCGGGACGAGCTACAAGGAGAGCGGCGCCTTTCAAGCGGGGCTCCGGTATTCGGGCAGCGGCGGCGGCAACAAGCGGCAAAACTGCCTGTACGGGCCGTACCGGGATCCGCTGACCCTGAAGCTCGGCGCACGCTCCTCCTCCTTTCACGATCAAATGACGCTGATGTTTATTTTTCCATTGACGGTTAACGGCACCTTCGCCGGCACGCTTTGCGGCAGAATACCGAATGACGTCATCGGCGATCTGATTCAGAGAGAATCGGGGCACGTCTATCCGGATTCCGGGGACAACTACATATTTATGGCGAAACCCGCCTTGAACACCGATATTCCGCCCGGCATGGCGCTGTCGCGAAGCCGCTTCGAGGACCGGACCTTCACGCACGGGGAAAATTTGAAGGACGGCGTGACGACGGACTGGGGCGTCGTATCGATCAAGGAGCATACGGAGCTTGAAATTATGTTTACCGACCCGGCCACAGGCCAGCTCCATCCCGGCGTAGCGAATACGATCCGCAGCGGGAGCAATTTGTTTGTCGAATTTCCGGGTTATTCGGACTACCGTCATATTCCGGTTATCGGGAAAGGAGTGACCTTCCAGCTGCCGCATTGCCCAGACATATGGGGAATGATGTGCGAGGGCGATTTGGAGGAGGTGTACCGCATCCGCAGCATCGGGTGGAGGCAGCGCAAACTGCAGCTGGCGGCGGGCATCACGTTAAGTGTATTAATGGTGCTGCTAATCGTATTTATCGCAGCGATTTCGACAATCTGGGTAACGGCGGCGGCGGCAGGCGCATTTAATCTGTTGTTCGTCCTGTTCGTCAGCGGAGCTTTCCAGGCGAAGGAGTCGAAGCGCGTCGTCTCGGATTTGCGCAAAATCAACGGCTTCATCCGCTCGAACGCGGAAGGCAAAGGGGATTTGACGAAGCGCTTGTCCCTCTCCGAATTCGATAATGACGAATCGAAGGATTTGGCCAAGTGGATCAATAATATGATCGATTCTCTGGAAGGGATTATGCTGCAGGTGAAGCTGGCTTCGGCCGACGTGCTGTCCAGCCAGAACGTGCTGAACGAATCCGCGGCAGTTACGGCAAAATCGACGGAGCGGGTGAGCGGCAAGGTCGGGGACATGCTCGGCAGCATCCGGCTGCAGCTTAAGGATATCGATTTGGCGAAGGATGCGGCCGGCGATATGCGTTCCACGTTAAGAACGATTGAGGAGCAGGCGGCCGGTCAAATCGCGGTGGCCAAAGCCGAAGTCGACCGGATCGGCGACAAGATGCACCATATTTCCGCCAAGGTGGGCGAAACGAACGGAACGATTCACCGGTTCATGGAGACCGTTCAGGAAATCCAAGGCGTGCTCCATGTGATCGAGGAAATTTCGGCTCAGACGAATTTGCTGGCGCTCAATGCGTCTATCGAAGCTGCGCGCGTCGGCGAGCAGGGCAGAGGCTTCGCCGTCGTCGCTTCGGAAATCCGGAAGCTGGCGGAAATGACGAAACGCTCGACGGAAGAGGTACATGTCATTACCCGTCATATTTACGAGGAAGCAAAGCAGGCTTATGCTTCAATGGACGAAGGGACCCGCGTCGTCGAGGAAGGCAATCAGCTTGTCGCAACTGCCGCAAGAACGCTCGCGGCGGCGCATGCGGAGGATTTGCGGAAGACGCAGGTGGTGGACGAGGTTGTGGAGCTGATGGAGAAAATCGCGCTCGTCAGCCGCGCGAACCGGCAAGTATCCGCCGACGTGGAGAGCAAGGTGCAGGAGCTGATCGGCGAAATGACGAATGTGCGGCAAACGTCGCAAAGCGTCGAATCGATTACGACGCTGCTGCAGCAGCTCGTAGGCCAGTTCAAGCTGACCGAGTCCAGATTACGCTAAACCTTGCTTTTATCGCAGCCTAGAAGCAATAGGGATGAAACCGCAGCAAGCCGGGAGCCGGCCGGCTCGCGGTTTTTTTGCATCCCGGAAGACAGCACTAAACGCAAGAATACATAAATATACGTTGGAATTGTTATCCTAAGGTTGAAACAGGTGGAATGTCAGGAAGGAGAGAGGCAATGTTCGGAAGCGGAAGCTACTTGCAGGGAAAGCGAAAATCGGGCGGCAAGTCGGACAAGCGGTCCGCAAGAGCGGAGCGGCACGAGCAGGAACAGCTGCAGCCGTTCGCCGGCCTGCCTCTCGGCGTTTCGCTGGAGAAAAACATGGAGCTGATCAAGCGGGAGCTTGGTGAGAGCCAGGACATTATTTTTCGCTGCCTGCAATTGAAGGATGCCGAAAGCACAAAAGCGCTGATCGTCTACGTTCAAGGGATGGTAGATGACGAGCGCCTGAATGAATTCATCCTTCAGCCCCTTCATCGGGAGGACTTTCCAGGCGAAGGAGAGCTGTCGCCGAAGGGGATGCTGGAGCGAATGAAAAACAAACAGCTTTCCACCGGCATAGTGTTGGATATTTCGGATTGGAAGCTGTTTTTTCAGAAGCTGTTCATGGGTTATGCGATCATTATGCTGGAGGGCTCCGATACGGCGCTGGGGGCAAGCGTTGTCGGAGGGGAGCGGCGCGGCATCGAGGAGCCGAAAACCGAGATGGCCATTCGCGGCCCGCGCGAAGGCTTTACCGAATCGATCCGGGTCAACACCTCCATGATCCGCCGGAAAATCCGCAGCCCGAAGCTGTGGCTGGAGCAGTGGACGATCGGCGAAATTTCGCAGACCCCGGTCAGCATTATGTACGTCAAAGGACTGGCAGATGAAAACGTTCTGGCCGATTTGCGGGAGAGACTTGAATCTATCCGCATTGACGGCGTGCTTGAGTCCGGTTATATCGAAGAATTGATATCGGACCAGAAATGGTCTCCTTTTCCGACAGTCATTAACATTGAGCGGCCTGATGCGGTTGCAGGCAATCTGCTGGAGGGGCGCATCGTTATTTTGATCGACGGCACGCCGTTTGTCCTGATCGTCCCGGCCATTTTGAATATGTTTTTCCAGGCGTCGGAGGATTATTACCAGCGCTTTGACATTGCGACCTTTCTGAGAATGCTTCGTTTCGTATCGTTTTTGATCGCACTGATGATGCCGTCCGTTTATATCGCCATTGTCGGGTATCATCAGGAAATGATCCCCACTCAGCTGCTGCTTAAGCTGGCGGCTCAGCGGGAGGGCGTCCCTTTCCCGGCTTATCTTGAGGCCTTCATTATGGAATTTGTTTTTGAAATTTTGCGGGAAGCGGTCGTCCGCATGCCAAGCGCCGCCGGCAACACGATTTCGATCGTCGGCGGTCTTGTGATCGGGCAATCGGTCGTCGAAGCAGGCATCGTATCGCCGGCCGTCGTCATCGTCGTCGCTTTTACGGCCATTTCCAGCTTCGTATCTCCGGCATACAGCCTCGGCATTGCCGCCAGGCTGCTTCGATTCCTGCTGCTGCTTGCCGCCTCGACGCTGGGTTTTTACGGCATCGGCCTCGTCGTCCTGCTGCTGCTGCTGCATCTCAGCAATATCCGCTCCTTCGGAATGCCTTATCTGAAGCCGTTCGCCCCGTCGTATTTCAGGGATATGAAGGATACGCTTGTCCGCGCCCCGATGTGGCTGATGCGTAACAGGCCGGAAAGGCTGGCTTCGGAAAATAAGGTCAGGCAGAACATCGTCATCGAGCCGAGAAAGGAGCCGGAGCAATGAGCGGAGGTGCGCGAAAGCCGAGGCTGCGCCCTGATAGCCTGGGCGTGAAGCTGGCGCTGCTGGCGGTCTTGTGCGGCACGATGTCGCTGCTCGGCGGCTGCTGGGACCAGCGTTACCTGGATAAGCTCGGCGTCGTGATGGCGCTGGGCATTGACGCGGACCCGACCGGAAAGCAGGAGTTTCTTGTTACGGTGCAAGTCGTATTGCCTCAAAACGTAGCTGCGGAAAGCAAAGGGGGGCTCGGGGGCGCCCCGGTAACGACTTTTTCCGAAGCGGGAAAAACTTTGTTCGAAGCGTTAAGAAAGATGTCTTCCAAAACGTCGAGAAGGCTGTTCTTCTCGCATACGCAGCTGGTGGTCATAGGGGAGAGTGCTGCGCGGAAAGGCATCTATCCGCTGGTCGACCTGATCGAGCGGAATCCGGATATCCGGAGCGATATTTCCATTGTGTGCACGCGCGGAATTAAGGCGCAGCAGCTGCTGCAAATGACCACTCAGATGGAAAATATTCCGGTCAACCAATTCCGCGAGATGCTGGACGTCAACCAGTCCGCTTACGGCACGAATTATGCGGTATACGTGAAGGATATCATCCGGATAAGGGGCAAGGGGCAAAAGCAGGCCGTCCTGCCGTCGATCAGGGCCGATGGGGACAAGCTGACCGGCCGTACGGTGGATAACGTGAGCCAGATTCCGCCGGCGGAAATTCCGGTTTTGTCGACGATGGCCGTATTCCGCGAAGGCAAGCTTGTCGACTATTTAAAGCCGAAGGAATCAAGGGGGCTGTCCTGGCTGCACGACAAGGTGAAAAGCACCGTCATTAATCTCGCATGCCCGCAGGCCGACGGCTACTTGGTGGTTGAGGTTCAAGAGGCGAGCACAGGTTACAAGATAAAAAGCGATGAAGAGGGAATGCCCGTCGTAAACGCCGAAATCCGGCTGACGGGAAGCGTGCAGGAAATTATGTGTCCGGACTTGGATGTCATGAACGAGGGCGTGCTGAACAACATCGGCGAGCTTGCGGCCAAAGCCGTGAAAGATGAGGCGGAGGCTGCGATCATCCGGCTTCAAAAAAAACTCCGTACGGATGCGTTGGGCTGGGGCAAGGAAATTTATTTGAAAGCGCCGTCGATTTGGAAGAGGATCGAGGACGACTGGCCTGATGTGTTCCCAAGGGTAAATAGCACCGTTACATGCAACGTAAAAATAGCAGGCTCAGGGACACGCGGCGAATCTATCTTGAAATGAGTGATCGGTATGCAGGCTTCAATCGGAATCGTGCTGCTTGCGGCGGGCATCGGCACGTTAATATGGATTCGTAACGGCGCGAAGCGGCAGATGAAGGAACGCGCCTGGGCACTGCTTCTGCTTGCGGCAGGGACAGCCTTGGCCGTATGCCTGCAAATGCGGGTGCCGGTTCCGAATCCAGCCGATGCCGTCAGCGCGGTATTCGCTCCCATATATAAGCCGATCATTGGCTGGATCGAGGAGGGGAAGTAGCAGGCATGGGCAAATATGCGGGAATCAACAATACGATGATCTCTTCGGGACAATGCGCGAAAATATTGTTTTTGTTCGCTCTCGGCAGCGCCGCGCTCATATTGCCTACGGCGGTAACGGTGATCGCCAAGCAGGATGCCTGGATATCGATGCTGTTGGCCGGACCGATCAACTATTTTGTCGTCATGATTTATTTGGCGCTTGCCGACCGCTTTCCGAATCTGACCCTTGCGCAATATTCGGAGAAGGTGATCGGCACCTGGGCGGGAAAAGCGTTCACGCTTACGTTCGTGTTTTTTATGCTGCTGCTTAGCGCGCTTGTCCTGCGGAATATATCGGATTTCATCACCCTGTCCGTCCTGCCGCTTACGCCGTTATGGTTCATCAACGTGACCTTTATGGTTGTCATCATCTACGGCGTTTATTTGGGAATCGAGACGATAGCGAGGACGGGGGAAATCATTTTCAGCTGGGGAATGTTTGTGATGACGATTCTTGTTTTTGCCTTGTTCAGCCAGTTCAACTTCCATAACTTTGAGCCGTTCCTGTATGAGGGCTGGATGAGACCGGTCAAAGGCATTTATCCGATATTGGGCTTTCCGATTGGCGAGTTCGTCTTTCTGACGGCCATTCTCCCGCTCATCAAACAGGAAGACCGCCAAAAGCTCAGGAAGCACTTGAAGCTGTCGGTGGTTCTGATTTCCACAATGTCCATATTGATGGTCGTATTCCTGCTAGGCGTGATGGGGGTATACGAGGCCAGCCGCAGCCCTTTTGCCATTTATGATATGGTCAAATATATCAACATCGAGGAGATACTCGTGCGGGTTGAAGTTCTGGTCGCGGTCATTTGGGTCGGCACCGTGTTCATGAAGCTGGCGTTATGTGTATACACGCTGTCGGTCATGAGCGCGCAAATGCTGAAGCTGGCCACCTATCGGCCCTTGGTCGCTCCTTATGCGTTCATCATCGTGCCGCTATCGATGATCGTCTACCGGAACAACGCCCACGCCAATCACTTTGCGATGGAAGTTTGGACGGTATACAGCGTTTTTCAGGGCGTCGTCCTTCCGCTGGGCCTGCTGCTGGTAGCGGTCATCCGCGGCAAAAAGGATTTCAGCGACGGCAGCTTCCCCGAGCCGAAGAAGGTTGAGAAAAAAGCGGGCGGCGAAAAGGGAGCGGGCGGTACTTCGGGCGGCGCGGCGGGCGGCGACCCGTCGCCCGCTTGAGGGCGGCAACTCCGTCATAGACGACCGTGGAAGCATTTGTTATAATTGTGAGGAAAAATTGAACAAACGCAGGCGGTCCGTACCATTCTTTTTTGACGGAGGCGATCGTATGGAGAATTACGCCGGTAACTATGTTGTCGTGGTTATTTTTATCCTGCTTGGCATTCTGCTGCCGGTTGCCGCTTTGACCGCGGGGCGGCTGCTCCGGCCCAGCAAGCCGACCGATCCGAAGCAAACCACCTACGAGAGCGGGAACGAGCCGGTGGGGGAAGGTCAGGTCCGTTTCAACGTTCGTTACTACCTTTTTGCGTTAATGTTCGTCATCTTTGATGTGGAAACCGTTTTCCTATATCCTTGGGCCGTTGCATATAATAAGCTCGGCTTATTTGTGTTCTTCGAAATGCTGATTTTTGCGGGAATGCTGCTCATTGGACTTCTATATGCCTGGAAGAAGAAGGTGCTCAAATGGAATTCAGTTTAGAGTCGATCACGCTGGAGGAACGCAAAGAACTGGAACGGAACGTGTTCATGGGAACGCTGGAGCAATTAAAGGCATGGGCCAGAAGCAATTCGCTGTGGCCGCTTACGTTCGGCCTCGCCTGCTGCGCCATCGAGATGATGGGGACGGGCGCTTCGCATTACGATTTGGACCGCTTCGGCGTCATGTTCCGCACGTCGCCGCGCCAGTCGGACGTCATGATCGTCGCCGGAACGGTCACGAAGAAGATGGGCCCGCTGCTGCGCAGGCTGTACGATCAGATGCCGGAGCCGAAATGGGTAATCGCAATGGGGTCATGCGCAACGGCAGGCGGACCATATATTAAATCATACGCGGTTGTGAAGGGCGTCGATCAGATCGTTCCGGTGGACGTGTATATACCTGGCTGTCCGCCTAATCCGGCTGCGCTTATTTACGGCATCAACAAGCTGCAGGAGAAAATCCGCTACGAAGCCAAAACCGGAAAGCGGGTGACGGGGCGGTGAGTGAGGAGCAAAAAAGCGAGGGGAAAGCGCTTACAGGCGATGCCGATCGCGAAGCGAAGCTGAAGGCGGCGGCGGAAGCGCGGGCGGCGCGCGCCGCGGCGAAGGAAAAGGCTGACGCGGAGGCGGCGCAAGCTGCGCCTGAAGAGCCTAAGCCCCCGTCGCCGAGGCAGCCCGAGCTGGACGAAATCGTCTCGCTGCTGAAGCGGGAGGTGCACGAGGACGCGGTGCTTGAAGCTTACGTGAACGAGCTGAACGGCGATATGCCGACCGTCGTGGCCGACGGCGGCCGCTGGCGCGAAGCGGCCGGACTGCTGAAGAAGCACGAGCGGCTGGGCTTTGACTATTTGCGCAACGTATCCGGCGTCGATTATGAGACGCATATGGAAGTGGTCTATCATCTCGTTTCGCTAGGCAGCAAGCGGGAGCTCGCCGTCAAGGTGAGGACGGAAAGGGAGGCGGCCTCGGTCAGCTCCGCAACGCCGGTATGGGCGTCCGCGAACTGGAACGAACGCGAAATCTACGACCTGCTCGGCATCGATTTTCCCGGCCATCCCGATTTGCGGCGCATTATGATGCCGGACGATTGGGTCGGCCACCCGCTCCGCAAGGATTACGAACCGCATGACCCGGAGGTGTAACAGGCCTTGATCCGTACTGAAGAGCTGCTGTTAAACGTTGGTCCCCAGCACCCCAGCACGCACGGGGTATTCCGAATCGTCGTCAAGCTGGACGGGGAGGTCATTACCGAAGCGACTCCGGTGATGGGCTATCTGCACCGGGGGACCGAGAAAATCGCCGAAAATCTTAACTTTACGCAAATCATCCCATACACGGACAGGATGGATTACGTCTCGGCCATGACGAACAATTACGTACTCGTGCATGCGGTCGAAACGATGATGGGACTGGAGGTGCCGCTGCGGGCGGAATTTCTCAGGCTGATCGTCATGGAACTGCAGCGCGTCGCAAGCCATCTCGTCTGGTGGGGAACGTACCTGCTCGATATCGGGGCGATGAGCCCGTTTCTGTATGCGTTCCGGGACCGGGAAATCATTATCGATTTGTTCAACGAGCTGTGCGGCGCAAGGCTGACCTATAACTACATGAGGGTCGGCGGCGTGAAATGGGACGCACCGCCTGGCTGGATGGATAAGGTGAAGGAATTTATCCCTTACATGGAGAACAAGCTTCAGGAGTATGACAATCTGGTCAGCGGCAACGAGATCTTTCTCGCACGGATTAAAGGGATCGGGCGTTACGACGCGCAGACGGCCGTCGATTACGGCCTTTCCGGCGCCAACCTGCGCTGTACCGGCGTCGACTGGGATTTGCGGAAGGCGGAGCCGTACAGCCTGTACAGCCGGTTCGAATTCGACGTGCCGCTCGGGAAGAACGGCGACTGCTATGACCGCTACCGCATTCGGCTGGAGGAAATCCGCCAAAGCCTGCGCATCCTGAAGCAGGCGGTGCAGCAGTTTCCCGAGGGCGGAGACACGATGGGCAAGGTGCCGAGGGCGATCCGGCCGCCCGCGGGCGAGGTGTATGTGCGGATCGAGTCGCCGCGCGGCGAAATCGGCTGCCACATCGTATCCAAAGGCAAGGCGGAGCCGTACCGGCTGAAATTCCGCAGGCCCTCCTTCGTGAATTTGCAAATCCTGCCGAAGCTGCTGGTAGGCGAAACGATGACGAATCTGATCACGATTCTGGGCGGCATCGATATTGTCGTCGGGGAGGTCGATTGCTGATGCCCCCTTGGCTGAACGAATCGCTAACATGGGGAAATGCGCTGATCCTGTTTTTGTGGGCGGCCGTCTTTTTGCTGATCGTGCTGGGCTTTGTGACTTATGCCATCTATTTCGAGCGAAAGGTGATCGGCTGGATGCAGCTCCGCATCGGACCGAACAGGGTCGGGCCGCTCGGCCTGCTTCAGACGGTCGCAGACATTTTCAAGCTGCTGATCAAGGAGGATACGATTCCGCGCAAGGCCGACCGGCTGCTGTTCGTGCTGGCCCCCGTGCTTGCTTACGTACCGGCCTTCTCGGTGCTGGCGGTGCTTCCTTACACGCAAAAGCTGTATTTTGCCGATTTGAACGTCGGCCTGCTGTATTACGTAGCATTATCAGGTATTACTACGCTGGCGATCGTGCTCGGAGGCTGGGCCTCTAACAACAAATATGCGCTGCTGGGAGGCATGCGCTCGGCCGCTCAAATGATCAGCTACGAGGTGCCGCTGGTCATTTCCGTTGTCGGAGTCATTTTGCTTAGCGGAAGCTTAAATTTGAGGGAGATTGTCATGGCCCAGGACGGAGGCTGGTTCTGGAATTGGAACTTCCTGCCGCAGATCGTCGGCTTTGTCGTTTTTATCATTGCGGCGGTGTCGGAGCTGAACCGGACGCCGTTCGACCTGCCGGAGGCGGAATCGGAGCTGGTCGCCGGCTATCACGTGGAATACAGCGGCTTCCGCTTCGCATTCTTCATGCTGTCGGAATACGTGTATGTGTACGCGATCGCCGCGCTGACGACCGTTTTGTTTCTTGGCGGCTGGCATGCGCCGGCGCCGTTTCTCGAGTTTGTGCCGGGCATCGTCTGGTTTCTGCTGAAGTTCGCGTTTATCGTGTTTTTCCTGTTCTGGATCCGGGCCACATTCCCGCGCATCCGGGTGGATCAGCTGATGGCCCTCGGCTGGAAGGTGCTGCTGCCGGCGGCGCTGCTTAACGTATTTTTGACCGCGGCCTATTTGGAGCTGTTTATCAAATAAACGCAAAGGGGCGAGACAGATGAACGGATTGATAAAAGGATTAGGCGTTACGCTGAAGTCGATGACGGCGCCGAAGGTGACGACCTCCTATCCGGACGTCCCGATCGATATGCCGGACCGCTTCCGCGGCATCCAGCATTTTATTCCGGACCTGTGCATCGTCTGCAATCAATGCGCGCGCATCTGCCCGACCGATTGCATTACGCTGACTGGCAAGCCCAATCCCGATCCGGACAAAAAGGGCAAGGTCATCGATACGTTCGACATCAATTTCGAAATTTGCATCTTGTGCGACCTGTGCACCGAGGTGTGTCCGACCGAAGCGATCGTCATGACGAATCATTTTGAGCTGTCGGCTTACAGCCGGGATGATTTGTTCAAGGACATCAAATGGCTGTCCGAGAACGACACGCTTGTCCGGGAGGATAACAACAATATCGGGGCGCCGGCCAAAGGGGGCGGCAAATAGTTGTTCCAAATCGATGTTACGGGCGAGTTCGCCGCTTTTTTTATCTTCTCGGCCATTATGATCTGCGGCGCGGTGCTTATGATCAGCCTCGTCAAGGTCGTTCATATGCTGCTGTCGATGGCGGCGGTGTTTCTGGGGTTGGCCGGCATGTTTGTGCTGCTGGAGGCGGAGTTTGTTGCATTCGTTCAGGTGCTGATTTATGCCGGCGCCGTTTCGATTCTGATGATATTCGGCATTATGATGACGAATCACCAGCACGTGGAGCGGGAGAAAGCGAAGCCGCTGCATGAGGCGCTGGCGGCCGTTGCGGCGCTTTGCCTGTTCGGCTTTATCTTTTATGCGATCCGCTCGACCACGTTTCCCGAGCCGGGGCCTTTCGATGCCGGCGAGGATAATACGATGGCGATCGGGGAGCTGCTCTATACGGGCTACGTCATCCCGTTCGAGCTGTTGTCGGTGCTGCTCACCGTCGCTTTTATAGGAGCGATTCTGCTGGCCAGGAAGGAGGCGGAGTAGCGGATGCTACCATCCTACTTAACGCTGGCGGCGATTCTGTTCTGTATCGGGCTTTACGGCGCGCTTGTCAAACGGAACGCGGTAATCGTGCTGCTATCGCTCGAGCTGATGCTGAACGCGGTCAACCTGAACCTTGTCGCCTTCTCGAAATACGGCGTCGTGCCGTCGTTGACCGGGCAAATTTTCTCCTTGTTCACGATTACGGTGGCGGCGGCGGAGGCGGCGATCGGGGTAGCGATTCTGATAGCGCTCTTCCGCCTGCGCGGCACGGTGAAGATCGACGAATTTGACGAAATGAGGAGGTAACGCGGCATATGGACATGTACACAAAGGCGGCTTGGATCGTTCCTTTGCTTCCGCTGGCTGCTTTCCTCGTTTTGACCGCGCTCGGGCGGGGCAGCAGGAGGGCCGGCGCCGTATTCGGCTCGCTGTTCTCGCTTGCCGCGCTCGTGCTGTCTCTGCTGATTGTCGCAGAGCGGCTTGAACCGGACGCCGTCGACTACAGTTATGCCTTCGACTGGATCCGGGCGGGAGACTTCACGCTGCGCATCGGCTTTGAAGTGACCAACCTGACCGCGATGATGCTGGCGGTCGTCACGCTCGTCAGCTTTCTCGTGAACGTCTACTCCGCCGGATATATGAAGAATGACGAGCGCATTACCGTTTATTACGGCTACGTCTCTTTGTTCACCTTCTCCATGCTCGGTCTCGTGCTCTCCGACAATTTGCTGTCGCTCTATATCTTCTGGGAGCTCGTGGGGGTATGCTCGTTCCTGCTCGTCGGGTTCTGGTATGCGAAACCGAAGGCGAAGGCTGCGGCCAAGAAGGCTTTTATCGTGACGCGGATCGGCGATGCCGGCCTGCTTATCGGCATCATGCTTTTGTTCTGGTACATGCCGGATCACGCGCTGGACTTTACGACGATTCAAAGCGTGTTCGACGGTCAGTCCGGCGCCATTACGACGGGCATTACGACGTTGATCGCGCTGTGCATTTTCCTTGGCGCGGTCGGCAAATCGGGCCAGTTTCCGCTGCATGTGTGGCTGCCGGACGCCATGGAGGGGCCGACCCCGATCAGTGCGCTCATCCACGCCGCCACGATGGTTGCGGCAGGCGTGTTTCTGATCGCACGGACCTACGATATATTTCAGGACTCGGCGGCTGCGATGGAAACCGTCGCTTACGTCGGCGGCTTTACGGCTTTGTTCGCGGCGACGATCGCGCTCGTCCAGCAGGACATCAAGCGCATTCTGGCTTACTCGACGGTCAGCCAGCTCGGCTACATGATAATGGCGCTTGGCTTGGGCTCGCTAACGGGAGGAATTTTTCATCTGTTCACGCACGCCTTCTTCAAGGCGCTACTCTTCCTCGGGGCAGGCAGCATTATTCATGCGGTACATACGCAGAACATTAAGGAAATGGGCGGCCTCGGCACGAGGATGAAGCTTACCGCCTGGACGTTCGCGATCGGCGCGCTGGCGCTGTCCGGCATTCCGCCGTTCTCGGGCTTCTGGTCGAAGGATCTGATTTTGACGGCCGCTTACGAGAGCAATCCGCTTCTGTTTTTCGTCGGCTTGGCGGCAGCTTTCTGCACAGCGCTGTACATGACCCGGCTGTTCATCCTCGTCTTCATGGGCAAGCCCGGTGCAGCTTCTGCAGCCGCACACGAGGCGCCGCGCTCCATGACGGTCCCGCTCGTCGCGCTTGCCGTGCCTGCCGCAATTGCAGGCTTTGTTGAAACGCCTTGGAACGGGTGGTTCGGCTCGTGGCTGAGCGGCCATCAAGAACCAGCCCATGGCAGCGCTGCGGCGATCATTGCTTCGATCGCCGTCTCGGTGCTCGGCCTCTACGTCGGCTGGCTCGTTTACGGGAGAAGAAGCATCGGCCGGATAACGCTCGCCGAGCGTTCCCCTTGGCTGTATAAGCTGCTGGAGCGGGGGTACTTCGTGGATGAGCTGTATGCCGCCGCCGTCGTAAAGCCCATTAAGCTGGCCGGCCAGCTGCTCATTTTATTCGACGAGTTTATTGTCGGCGGCCTCGTCCGGGCGGCGGGTGCCGCAACGTCATCTGCCGGCAGGCTGGCAGCCAGGCTGCAGAACGGACAGACGCAAACGTACGGTCTTGCCGCCGTTATCGGCCTCGTGATCCTAGTTGCCGCTCTTGTCGGAAGGAGGTTTCTGCCATGAGCGTTCTGAACGAAATTCCGGTCTTATCTTTGATTTTGTGGTCGCCCTTGGTTGGACTTCTTGTCATCCTGCTAATGCCGAAGCAGCGCAGCGGCTGGATGAAAACGGCGGCGATCGTAACGACGCTTGTGCCGCTTGCCTTTTCATTGTGGCTGTATGCCGGGTACGACAAGCAGCAGGGCGGGGACGCCTTCGAGGAGCGGTTAAGCTGGGTGCAGGTGCCGCTAAGCAAGGAGTTTCAGAGCGGCGTAACCGAGTTTGTGTTCCGGCTTGACTATACGCTAGGCGTAGACGGCATCTCGCTGCCGCTCGTGCTGCTGACGGCGCTCGTGACGGCGATGGCGGCGCTTGCAGCTTACCATGTGAAAAAACGCTGGAAATCGTTTTTTGCCTGGTTTTTGCTGCTGGAAGCGGGCATGCTCGGCGTGTTTCTTGCGCGCGATATTTTTCTGTTCTTCGTATTCTTCGAGGTGACGCTGGTCGCGATGTATTTTTTGATCGGCATTTGGGGGTATTACAACCGCGAGAGGGCGGCCAACCAGTTTCTGCTATATAACGGACTAGGCTCGGCCATTATGCTGCTGGCGTTCGTCCTGCTCGTCAATACGGCCGGCTTCCGGGTAGAGCAGGCGGGCGAGCAGATCAGTTATATTTACAGCGGAAGCTACGGAGACATCCTGCGCAATATGACGGACCCGGCGGCTTGGGTAAATGCGGTGCCCGACCAGCTGAGACCGGCGAATCCGTTCTATATGTCGGATACGATGCGGTGGACGCTGTTTATCATGCTGCTGGCGGCGTTCGGCATCAAGCTGCCGGTATTCCCGTTCCACACCTGGATGCTGAAGGTGCATACGGAAGCGCCTCCGGCAGTCGTCATGATTCACTCCGGCGTGCTTCTGAAGATGGGCGCATACGGCTTGATCCGTTTCGGCTTCGGCCTGTTTCCGGAGCAGGCTAAGGCATGGGCCGCCGTGCTCGCAGCGCTCGGGGTCATCAATCTGCTGTACGGAGCTCTGCTAGCCTTCAGGCAGCAGGAGTTCAAGCTGGTGCTGGCCTATTCGTCCATCAGCCATATGGGCATCGTCCTGCTCGGCCTTGCCGCTTTCAACGAGCTGGGCTTGCAGGGCGCTTTGTTCCAGCTCGTGTCGCACGGGTTAATATCGGCGCTGCTATTCCTGATCGTCGGCAGCTTATACGAACGGACGGGCACGACGGAGCTGCCGCTGCTGGGCGGACTGGCGCGTTCGATGCCGTTTATGGGCGGCGTGCTGCTGGCGGCAGGTCTCGCTTCGCTTGGCTTGCCGGGTTTATCCGGCTTTGTGGGGGAGTTTTTGTCATTGCTCGGGCTGTTTGAATCGATGCGCTGGCTAACGGCTTTGGCCGTTCTGGGCATTATTCTGACGGCGGTCTACGTGCTGCGCGCCGTTTTGAAAATTACGTTCGGCCGGCAGCAGGAGAAGCATACGGCGCTTAAGGATGCCAGGCTGATCGAGGCGGTGCCGATGATTGTGCTGCTCGCTTTTATCGTGCTGCTGGGCTGCTACCCGTCGCTGCTGACCGATACGGTGCAGCTAGGCGCAGAAGGGCTGTTCGAACAATTACTTGCAACGAGGGCGGGGGGATAGGCCATGTACGAAGGCATTTCGTTTATACCGATGACATGGACGGATATGCTCTATCTTGCCCCCGAGCTGACCTTGGCCGCCGTTTTTTTGCTGCTGGTCGTTCTGGATCTGCTGCTGCCGCGCCGTGTCGACAGGCTTTTGATCGGCTGGCTGACCCTTGCGGGCCTGCTCGTATCGCTAGCGCTGGTCATCTGGCGGATGGCGGATATGAATGGGGCAGGAGCGGCGGCGGGGGCCGTTCAATTATTGGATAACAGCTATCGGATCGACGATTTCGGAGGTTTGCTGAAAATCGTATTTTTGTCGGGGACGGCCCTCATCGTGATTCTCGGCATAGGCTCGGAGCGGGAGAAGGACGGTATCGCGGACAAAGGGGAGTTTTTTTACCTGCTGCTGCCGGCCGTAATCGGCGCGATGATCATGGCATCCTCCGGCAATCTGATTACGCTTTACATCGGGCTGGAGCTGCTCAGCCTGACCAGCTACGTGCTGGTCGGTATGAAGCGCAAATCGTCTCTGTCGCCGGAAGCGGCAATGAAATATTTGGTGACCGGCGGGATTGCTTCGGCGTTCGTATTGTTCGGCATGTCCTATTTGTACGGGGTGACCGGCTCGGTGAATATCGCCGCGGTCGGTGCGGCGCTCCCGGGTGCGCTCGCCGATTACAGAGCGCTGGTGTATGTCGGTTTCTTCTTTCTGCTGGCCGGCTTCGGCATCAAAATCGCCGCCGCCCCGTTCCACGCATGGGCGCCGGACGTTTACCAGGGCGCACCGACGCTCGTGGCGGCTTTTCTCGCCGTCGTCGCCAAGGGAGCCGCACTCGCCGTGCTGTTCAGAGTCATCTATAACACTCTGCTGGTTGCTTCATACGGCGAAGGCTCGGTCATCGCAGGAGATGTGTTTCTCGCGATGCTTGTGCTGGCCGGGGCGGCGATGCTGACCGGCACGACTGCCGCGCTTCGGCAGAGCAACGCCAAGAGGCTGCTCGCCCTCTCCGGCGTGGCAAACGCCGGGTATCTGCTCGTTCCGCTGGGCATTTCCGTTACGATCGTCAACAGCGGCAATTTTTCGCAATTTATCTATTACCTGATTGCCTATTTGTTTATGACGATCGGCGCCTTCGCGGTGATCTCCGTCATCAGCGCGTCCGCCGGGCACGAGGAGCTCAAGGGCTTCTCCGGCATGTATTACCGGGCGCCATGGACAGCCGCGGCGATGGTTGTGTTTGTCCTGTCTTTGGCGGGGCTTCCGGTATCGGGCGGTTTTTTCGGGAAGTTGTTTATCTTGTTCGGCGCGGCAAGCGCTAAGGCTTACTGGATCGTAGCCGTTATGGTAGTCAGCAGCGTAATCTCTTACTACTTCTACTTCAGACTGGTCCGCCAAATGTTCATGCGCAGCGGCAATGACGAGCAGGAGATCCGGATCCCGGGCACGACGGGCGCGGTAATCTGGCTGTGCGCAGCCGCGACGCTTATCCTCGGCTTATTCCCGGGACCGCTGATGAGCGTAATTGACGGGGTATTCTCGATCCAGTACGATTTGTTGTTTCAGTGAGGCATTGGATTGAACGAATGAAATGCGGCTTTTGTTAGGGCGCTGTACTCTCTCAACGCGGCAGGTGGTCGGGCGTGGGGAGGTCGGCGCTCTTTTCGCATTCTGCTTGATGCCTATCTGCCTTGTATGGGGGATCCCATTTGCTTTCTATCAGCTTCGTATCTGTCCATCGCCGCTCCCTGTCCCCTGAACTTTTTTGCTTCATTCTCCCCTTAGCTGAGGAAAAAGATCTTCTTCTCCATTCTGAGCTGAGGGGAGAGTGGCTAAAAGAAACAGCAGCCCCCATA
>NZ_JAHMHW010000029.1 GCF_020169515.1 Paenibacillus vietnamensis
TAGTCTAATTTATTGTAGGGGAAGACTCCAGTTTAATTAGGGGGCTGTGGAGAAAACAAGGAAGAAATAGCGGAGAGAACGAACCTTACGCGAAATTTAAGGAGAAAATAAAAATGGGAATTCTAAGTGGTAATCCGAAAGACGAACCTATGCATTACGGGGAAGTTTACAACGTTTGGATGGCTTCGTGGGGCGCGAAAGGGGCAATATCCTGTTATCAGGCTTATTTTTTAAGAATTTTGCATCGATAGTCATAAAAGAGAACAGAGACGAGGGAGAGCCTCGTCTCTTTTTTGCGTAATTCCGAATGGAGCGGAAAGCAGGCGAATCCATTACCGGTTGTACATCCGGAACTCGGAAGGCGTCATGCCCGTCTCTTCCTTAAAACTCCTGTGAAAATAATGCGGGCCTCCATAGCCAAGCCTGCTGGCAATGACATCGATCGGCTCGCCGGCAAGCAAAAGCCGTTTGGCATGGCGAATACGCTGCTCCATCATGTAAGACTTCGGCGTTGATCCTACTGCCTTTTTGAATAACTCGGTGAAATAAGCGGTTTGATAACCGCAGGCATGGGCTAATTCAGGAACGGACCAGGCACGGTCCTGATGCTGCTCCAGCAATTGCAGTGCCGGCATGATTTTACGTTTGCTGCCGGGCTCCTTCTCTTCTCTCAGATGGCGAAGCAGTTCTGCAAGAAGAAGGCTCATTTTACCCCGGAGCGCGATTTCGTATCCGAACGACTGCAGCCGATATTCTTCCGCTATCCGGCTAATGATATCTTCCAGATGCGGCGCTCTTGTTGTAAAGGGAAGGGTGAAGCTGTCGCCGTCGTGCATCTTAATGGCAAGGGTTACCGGCTCCCGGTTCAACTGTTCCCTATCGCAATATACCATACGGGGGGACGGGTGAACGGGGCAGGCGGACTCGCGTTCCCAATCAAAATGAATGCTGTAATAGACAAAGGGGGTGTCCGAAGGGCTGCTCAGCATCATTGGCGTACCGCCCCCATATAGGCCGAGATCTCCCGGGCGGAGCTCGAAGGATTGCAGGCCAAGCCGCAATTCGGCCGTTCCCGAAAGGAGATAGACGAGATGGTAATCTGGGATAATACGAGGTCCCCAGCCGTAACCCGGTGCTGCGGCGGTTGTGCCCGCGTAATTAACAGATGGCCGAAGCTTGTCAAACTGGCCTACGATTAGCGCACACAATTTCATTCGCCTCCTTATTGCCTACATTATAAAGAAAATCCGGGAAAACTGCACGGTTAGCCGAGAAAGTTGCAATTACAGGCCGTGGCGCGCTCTGATATATTGGACTTTAACCAATCATTTGGCAAGGAGTGAGATAGCAATATGGTGCAGACGTTTGAAAGCTTAAAACAACATTTTACTGACCCGCCTGCCGAATTTTCGCCGATTCCGTTTTGGTTTTGGAATGATGAGTTATCGAAGGAAGAGATCATCCGGCAAATCCATGATTTCCACTCGAAGGAAGTGAATGGATTCGTTCTTCACCCCCGGATGGGATTGCCCCGGGAGATGCCTTATTTGTCGGACTCCTTCATGGAGATGGTAGAAGCGGCGGTAGCCGAAGCCGAGAAGCTGGGCATGAAAGTCATTCTTTACGATGAGGGGATGTACCCTTCCGGCTCCGCCTGCGGCATGGTCGTTAAGCAAAATGCCGGCTACGCCAGCCGCGGCCTGCAGCTCAGGGAGCATCCGTTAGGGGAAGGGAATGCTCCCGTGCGAATTCCTGTTTCACTGAGTCCGGGAGAGTCGCTCGTATCCGTACAAGCCGTTCGCAAGCAAACGGAACGCCGCATTGATGCAGGCAGTACCATCCTCCTTGCCTGCGTAGACGGATTTGTCGATTTCACCCCTCCGGTGCAGGGCGATTGGTCGGTACTTGTATTTGTGGATACGCCGTCGCAAGGGACGGTAAGGGGGGTTCATCCCGGACAGGATGACGGAGAACCCGATGCTCCGAAGGCCGCGGATTTGCTTAATCCGGAGGCAACAAAAGCCTTTATCTCGATCACACACGAACGCTACTACGAGAAGCTAAGCCGTTATTTCGGCGGAACGGTATTCGCCATGTTCACCGACGAGCCGGATCTGCTCGGCCGGGGGCATGTGCGTGGTCTTAAGCCATGGACGCGGGCGTTCCTGAACGAATATGAGGCATGCGGCGGCGGCGAACGGGATTTGCCGGCGCTCTGGTTGGATGCGGGGGAGGAGACCGATTCCATCCGGTCGCGTTTTGATGCGGCGATTCGAAGCCGCTTGATCCGAACTTACTACAAGCCCCTGGCCGATTGGTGTGAGGCGCACGGCATCGGGCTGACCGGCCATCCGGCGAGGAGCGACGATATTGGACTGTTGGAGCACTTTCAAATTCCCGGACAAGATGTCGTATGGCGATATATCGCGCCTGAAGACGACAAGTCGCTGACAGGCGTTCACAGTACGATGGGCAAATGCTCGTCCGACGCCGCGCGTCACCGCGGCAAGCGCCGGAATTTGAACGAATGCTTCGGCGTGTGCGGCATCGAAGGCGGGTGGACGCTTAGCGCCGACAACATAAAATGGTATTTGGACTGGTTGTTCATTAGGGGCGTTAATCTTATTAGCCCTCATGCCTTCTATTATTCCATTCGAGGCGAGCGCAGAGACGAGAGACCGCCGGATGTGGGCCCGAACAATATTTGGTGGCCGGAATACGCCAGGTTCTCCCGCTATATCAAACGAATGTCCTGGCTGATGACAGACTCCTTGAACAGCGCGAAGGTCGCCGTGCTTGCGGGCGAAGCTTTCCTGCCGTGGCAGATCGTCAAGCCCCTGTACCAGTCCCAGATCGAATTCAATTATTTGGAGGAAAGTCTGCTAGCAGGCAGATGCGAGATGATCGGCGGTACGATTCATATCGCGGGATATCGTTACCAGGCGGTTCTGATCGAGAACGGACGGCGACTGTCGCAGTCCAGTTGGCAGAGCCTTAAGAAGTTCGCTGAGCAGGGCGGCCGCCTTATCGAGCTAATCGCAGATGGCGAAAGCTCCCCGGACATCGGGCAATTACAGGTGAATGAGGAGTCACGGATACCGGAGCTGCTCGCCGGCACTTCCGGGACGGATTATGCGATAGAGCCTGCTGCCGCGGCGATTCGGATTAGCCGTATTCAGAAGGAGGGCCGTCTGTTCTACGTCATTGTGAATGAAGGCGAGACCGCTTACCATGGGAAGCTGCGGATGAGCGATACCGGCTTGACGGAATACTGGCGTCCTTGGACGGGAGAGTGCGATGCCGCCGCAGCCGAACAGTCGGAGGATGGTTTGACCATAGCCATTGCTGTAGAGCGTAGAGAAAGCTTAATCGTTGCCGTTGATCCAGGCCGTTCTCATGAAGGTGGGGGGCATCCGCTGGAAGCGAAGGCGATTTTGGATTTATCGCAAGGCTGGCGCGTGATCGAGGGTCCATGGAAGGGAAAATTAGCAGAGCTGTCGTCATGGACGGAATGGGAGGAGCTGACAAACTTCTCCGGAACGGTTGTGTACGAGAAGGAGTTCCAACTGGAAGATCCGGCCGAGGCTTCCGCTTGGATGCTGGAGTTAGGCGACGTGCATGAAGTCGCCGGCTTGCAGGTGAACGGCAAGGAAGCGGGCATTCAATTCTGGAAGCCATACGTGTTCGAAATCGGCAGGCACTTGCAGCCGGGCACAAACGTATTGCGCGTATCCGTGACGAATAGTTTGGCTAACGTATACGATGGCAAATCATTGCCTTCAGGACTGATTGGTCCAGTAAGAATTTACGGATAATAATACGGAAGGGGCAAGTATCCGGCTGCCGGGTACTGCCCCTTCTATTACATTCCAGTCTGGCATACGCTCGCCGATATAAGAATGCAACGTGTTCGAACGCAGGAAGAAACCTGGATCAAATTGGAAGGATGCGATGAAGGGGGAGGTAGTTGGTCGAGTGATTCGGATACGACAATCATGACCTTCCAACATAACGGAACGGAGAAGTGGGGAGAGTACATGACAAACCCGCTCATTTTCCGGATTTATGAGGTTCGTGGAACCTTCTAATTAGTAGGTTCTCTTTCGACACTGCTTCACATTCACGGAATGCGAAATGTTTACAACCAACACATTTGTTGAGGTCCAGCAGGGTTAATGCGTAATCAATTGCCTCACCTGTATGCTCAAAAAAGTGATCCTCTCCGACAAGTGAATACAATCCTGTTTTCTTAAATACTTTCAAAGACTGTTGTTGAACTCCCGAAATAAGGACGCTCCCGCCCAATTTCTCGAAATCATACACCAATCGGGCTAGCTTGGACTCGCCGGTCGTATCTGTGTAGGGTACCTTCGACATACGCAATAGTAAAATTTTTGGCCTTAGATAAATCATGTCCATAATAAACTTTTCTAATTTATTGGCGGTGCCGAAGAACAGCGGTCCTTCAAGTGTGAAAATGCTGATTTGCGGACAATCATGACTTTCGTTCACCATGTATGCTTTCACTTTTTCGTGTTTGTCGGTAGAATCGGGTAAAACTTTGGATACCGTCAATAATTCACTCATTCGCTTTACAAACAGAAGTACGGATAAGATTAAGCCGGCTTCAACAGCCGTTGTTAAGTTCGTAAGTATCGTTAGTAAAAAGGTGATCAGAAGCACAAAAGAATCGCTTGTTTTCGTTTTCAGGATATGAGCGAATTCTTTCCGCTCACTCATATTCCACGCAACCAACATGAGAATGGGAGCCATACTTGCAAGTGGAATAAGAGAAGCGTAAGGAGCAAACAAAAGGAGTACAAGCAAAACGACAATTCCATGAATAATACCGGAAAATGGAGATGCAGCCCCGTTTTTAATGTTGGTTGCTGTTCGTGCGATTGCTCCAGTCGCCGGAATTCCTCCAAAGAGAGGTGTTACTATGTTCGCAATGCCTTGGCCAATTAGCTCACGATTACTGTTATGGCGAGTACCGGTCATTCCATCGGCCACAACAGCCGATAACAAGGATTCTATCCCCCCTAATATGGCAATAATCAGGGCAGGTTGAATCAAGGTATACAAACGATCCACGGTTATGTCAGGGAAATGAAAATGGGGAAGCGTGCTCGAAATTTCCCCGAATGAAGAACCAATCGTTGCTACATGTCCTTTGAAGAACAAGGCTGCTATAACACTTGATGCCACAAGCCCCACTAACGAACCGGGAATCTTGGACAAAAATCTCGGCGAAAGTAGAGCTGTCGCTAAACAAATGGCAGCCGTAAAAACGCTGTAGATATTAATGGATGCTATATGCGTCACAATTTCGTTCATATTAGGAAGAAAATTTTCGTGTTTTTTCATATCATGAAGTCCTAAAAAATTAGCGATTTGACCGCTGAAGATGATGACGGCAATTCCTGCCGTAAACCCGATCGTTACGGGACGAGGGATAAATTTAATCAATGCGCCAAGCTTGAATACTCCCATGAAAACTAGAATGATTCCTGCTAAAAATCCGGCGATTAATAAATTTTCGTACCCATATTGTAGGACGATTGCGAAAAGAATGGGGATAAAGGCACCGGTCGGGCCGCCAATTTGAAATTTGGAGCCTCCGAACAACGATATTAAAATCCCGGCAATGATGGTTGTATAAATGCCGTACTCAGGCTTGACCCCGGAGGCAATAGCAAACGCCATCCCTAATGGGATGGCGATAATTCCAACTAGTAGCCCTGAAATGAGATCCTTACGAAAGGAGGCTGCATGATATTCATTATATCTTCCCGTCCATTTCATCTAAGTACCTCTATTCCTATATATTTGATTATTTGAATATATAAAATGTACTCCTGAGAGCCTGCAAAAGTCAAACGTAAAAATCCGAATTCTTTCCCCGAAAATGCAAGAAAAAAGAAAAAAAACAAGGTGCTCCTTGAAATTGCTCATGAATGCCCTTGTTTTATTGATTATTGTTCCTTCCGAATAACCTCAAGCAGCGAAATAGCATCGACGAGATGATTGTC
Source organism: Paenibacillus vietnamensis (assembly GCF_020169515.1). Lineage (GTDB taxonomy): Bacteria > Bacillota > Bacilli > Paenibacillales > Paenibacillaceae > Pristimantibacillus > Pristimantibacillus vietnamensis. The sequence goes on from NZ_JAHMHW010000029.1 coordinate 6,033, forward strand.
AAAAATCTGCTTCGCAACAGCCAGCAACTCTTTAATCAGCGGATCTCTCAATGAATAAATCACTGATGTTCCATCTTTTATGCCACTCACTACATTTTTATTTCGCAGTACGGACAGTTGCTGAGAAACGGCAGAACCTTCTGAACCTAAGATGTTCTGTAATTCGTTAACGTTTCTATCGCCTTCGCTTAGAACTTCAAGTATTCGAATTCTCATTGGATGAGCTAGCGCTTTAAAAAAGTCTGCCTTAAACTGTTGAATATTTTGATTCTGATTCATAGCACATGCTCCTTAACACTCGAACTTTTGAATATATGATTATAATAGCATATTTCAAATCATCCTTTGTGGATAAAGGAAAAAAGCTCAGGAATCAATTGATTGTTATTTGGATGGATCTGCATTATAATGATTCTTATATTCAAATTTTTGAATATTTGATTTTTAGTTAAAAGGTGGACGACGAATGCCAAGCTTTCATTCAAATGACCAATCACAACCCAATTCGCAGTCCTTTTACGAATCAACCTGCAAAATGACGAATATGAGTAGACAAACGGTTATCAAGATTGGCGTCGATGCTTTGATTGAGGCCGGTTCCGATTTGATTTGCAAGGTCTGTATTATGAATGGGGGTTCCTGTTGTAATGGTTGCCGCCATCTTGCGGATGGAATTGGATGTAAAGAGCGTAATACAAGTTGTACGGCATGGTTGTGCGGATTTCTAAAATACCTGCTATATGCAACAGGGCTCCTGAAGGAATGGGATCATTTTTGGAGTCAAGTTCCTGGCCAAGATTATCGCGAAGATTTCACGCCGGAGTATTTTTTCGTGGAGAAGCCTTTACAAATGAAAAGTTTTCGGAATCTAAGTGAAGCCCTGGCGGCTGACCTGCAGGAGCTAGAATCAAGACATATTGCGATAGGGTTCATTATAACGCTCCGGGAGAAAATAGATAAAAACATCGATCGATTGGATCAGTGCAAGAATGATCCCAAAAGGCGGATTAAAATCGAAAGAAATATTAAAGTGTTATCTAGCCCGTTTCATCGTTTCCAAAACGAACTGCGTGAATACCATCATCAACTGAAGAACTCTCACACGTAACGATTACTAGCAGTTAGGTTTGTCATAGCGCAAAGGCTGTGATAGGATGTATGCCTACCGAACCCTTGAAAGTTATTGCACAGATCGAATAGATAGGAGAGAATGAACGATGGCGGATTTTCCAAATTGTCCTCTATGTAACTCGGAGTATACTTACGAAGACAGAGGATTATTTATTTGCCCGGTATGCAGTCACGAGTGGTTGAAAGAATCGGAAACTGAGAACAGTGAAGAAAATAAGATTATCAAAGATTCTAATGGGAATGTATTAAGCGACGGCGATTCCGTGACCATAATCAAAGATCTAAAAGTTAAAGGAAGTACATCTGTTTTAAAATTAGGTACAAAAGTAAAGAATATTCGCATTGTCGATGGGGATCATGACATTGAATGCAAGATCGACGGTTTTGGAGCGATGAAACTGAAGTCCGAATTTGTAAAAAAAGGGTAGGCAATCCTATGGACAGACGCATGTTATCGATAATTTATTCATCTGCGATGCTAGCACATTCGTGACTTCTGGCGGAGGGAACCCGACCAATACCGTTATGTCGCTAGCGCTGCGAACGGCAGATTATATCATTGAGAAAGCAAGAAAAAGGGAACTGCAGGCTAGCCGGTCTTAACCGGCCGGCCTGCAGTTTTTTGTTGCATTTCGTATGCGTATCGGTCAGCAATGTGCTTGATAGTCCTCGCTGAACAAACGCGGCTCCCAGCCGACATCCCCATAAATGCCCGCGCCCCCGAATTCCGTCATCAGCACCGGCGTATTGCCGGCTCCCATGGCTTCGGCTCGTTCATGGAACTGCCGCAGCATATCCTTAAAGCCGTCGACTTTCCCTTCATACCAGCCGTAGACCTACCATCTCTAACCTGCTGCGAATCCGGAAGGCAAAACAAATTTTATTGGAATCCAATCTCAGCATTACCCAGATCGCCTCGGAGGTCGGCTATGCCAATACTCAAAGCTTCAACCGGTTTTTATCCTGAAAACGCTTCAACACGGGAGTTGTCTCTGAAATACATCAAGATTTGCAATCTTTTCATCAATATCGGCTATGTCCTTTTCATCATCTGCTGTTACATTTAAAGGATACACTCCGAGAATTAGCTATGAAATCTCAATAAGGCGGGTAGTCATTTATGAAAACAGTCGATGAACAGCAGAAGAATAACGAAATCGAGAATTCCGCGGTGCAGCTTGAATACCTGGATCGGGGATTGGTTGCGGCAGCTACGTCTGAAGGAATTTTTCTCAGCTGGAGATTGCTCGGGAATGAAGTGACCGGCCATAGCGCCAGCGGTCTGACCGGCACCGATTTTAACCTGTATCGTGATGGCGTCTGTATCGCAGCCGTTAACGACAGCACAAACTATTTGGATCGCAGCGGAACTCTTGAATCGCGATATCATGTTTGCGCAGTCGTGGACGGACGGGAAGTCGACCGAAGCGCCGATGTCACCCCTTGGGTGAGTCCGTACTATGAATTGCCCTTGAAAAAACCGGCCGACGGCATCACGCCGGCCGGCCAAGCCTATACCTACTCGGCCAATGACATGAGCGTCGGAGACGTAGACGGGGACGGCGAGTATGAATACATCGTCAAATGGGACCCGTCCAACTCAAAGGACGTCTCGCATTCCGGCTATACCGGTCCCGTATATATCGACTGCTATAAGCTGGACGGAACGCTTCTCTACCGGATTGACCTTGGCGTGAACATTCGGGCAGGCGCTCATTATACACAGTTTCTGGTCTATGATTTTGACGGCGACGGGAAAGCCGAGCTGATCTTCAAGACGGCTCCCGGCACGAAGGTCATCCGGTACGATGGCGAGGGGAAACCATCCTCCGAAGCCTATATCACGATGCCTGCTGAGGATTTAGCTGCCGGCTGCAGCCATGAGGACGACTATCGAATGAGCAGTGCGGACTACTATGAGCATGTCGTGCGGATGTTCATGCGCTGGCACACACATGAAGAGGTCGTGGCCGGACGCTGGCCTTCCACGCTGGAAGAATGCTTCGGGATCGCTAATCTCTATCCATATCCGTTGTCGAAGGAGGATGCGGAGAGGCTGGCGGATCACTTCATCGATGTTTACGCTCCGGGCCGGAGCGGGCGCAACAGCTTGCGGACCTTCGAGGGCTTCATTCTCGAGGGGCCAGAATATTTAACCGTGTTTCGCGGGCAAACCGGTGAAGAATTGGAGACGATCCCTTATAAGCCGGGCCGGCATGATGACGGTCTGATGTGGGGGGATTATTCGTGGAACCGCATTGAGCCGGGCAACCGTGTGGACCGTTTCCTTGCCGGCGTGGCCTATCTGGACGGCAAAAAGCCGTATGCGATTTTCGCCCGCGGCTATTACACCCGGGCTGCCGTCGTATCCTATTCATGGGACGGCACGCACTTGAAGGAGAATTGGTTCGCAGACAGCGGCTGGATTACGATGAATAATCCTTTTCAGGATACGCTTCGCCTGGAAGACGGCCGGAACGAGAAATTCGGCAGCCTGGCCAAGCAAGGGGCGCATTCCTTAAGCATTGCCGACGTGGACGGCGACGGCTGTCATGAAATTATTTATGGGGCTGCGACGATCGACCATGACGGAACGATTCTGTACAGCTCCCGGGGGGTTATGTCTCCCGAAAGCAAGGCGCCCGGCAAAATCGTCAAGCTCGGACACGGCGATGCCCTTCATGTTGCGAACATCGATCCGGACCGGCAGGGATTGGAGATTTTTATGGTGCATGAAAGCGGCGCCTGGGGGCCTTACGGATATACGCTGCGAGATGCGGCGACCGGCGAGGTATTGTTCGGCGGCTTCGCTGACGATGACGTGGGGCGCGGGATGATCGGTCAGGTTGATCCGAATCTCCGGGGTCTTCAAGCATGGTGCAGCGAGGGTTATGAAAGCGACGAAACCTTCGGCTTGATGACGTGCAAAGGGGAACAGATTGCCAAGCAGGTTCCGGGTACGAACATGAACATCAGGTGGTCGGCCGACATGACAACCCAGATCGTGAGCGGCAGCTTCGATCAGCCTGTTGCGATCGACGATTGGAAACGGGGAAGGCTGCTTACGGCAGAAGGAACGGCTTCCAACAACGGAACCAAGGGAAATCCGTGTCTTGTCGCGGATGTATTCGGAGATTGGAGAGAAGAGCTGCTGGTCCGCACGGCGGACAGCTCGGCGATCCGGATCTACTTAAGCACCGAAGTAACGGATCGCAAAATGTATACGTTAATGCATGATGCCCAGTACAGAACCGGCGTCGCGTGGCAGAACGTCGTATACAATCAGCCCTGTTACCCTAGCTTCTATTTTGCTTCCGACATCGACTGGGCGAAGGTTCCGGTCCCGAATCTTCATCTGCCTAGGCGTCATTTTCAGAACTAACCAAGGAGGATCGCTTGTGATTAGTCATGATATGGAGTTTTATAACGTTGAAGAACTGGCCGATGCGCCGGGAGGGGGCTTGGCTTTACGCCGAATACCGTCCCGGGTGAGCGAGACGCTGAATCAGGGAGCAGCCGTCCATCGCTCCATCAATACATGCGGCTGCGAAATCCGTTTCAATATGGAGGACGAGGAAGTGCAGCTATTTCTGCGCCGTGACGTGGAAACCTCTTCTCCGTTTGGGATTGGGGAAGTTTACTTCGGCTCCTTCCAGGCGCCGTATGGCATTACGCCACAAATGATCGGCAAGGATACGACGGTCATTACGATCCGCAGGAAAGATGTAGAGGCGTCCAGCTTGCTGCAAAACAGTGACGACGGATTGTTCGACCGGAAGCTTGTCCGGGTGCTGCTGCCTTACGATTCGAAAACTTATTTTGTGGACAAGCAGGGTCAAACCTCGCCTCCATTGCCTGCCCAAGCACCTGCCCGGCGTTATTTGGCGTACGGGTCGTCGATTACGCATGGCGGCGATGCCGTTCGTCCCAGCGGCACATACGCCATGCGGCTGGCCAATATGCTGAATATGGATTTGATTAACCTTGGCTTTGCCGGGAGCGCGCAAATGGAGCCCTCGATGGCGGAATACATTGCCGAACGGAAGGATTGGCAGATCGCTACGATTGAAATGGGGATCAACGTCATCGGTCAATGGTCTGCCGCCAAGTTCAAGGACAGAGTGGACCGTTTTGTCGACATATTGGCACGGGATTTGGGAGATCGCAGCTTGTTTGTGACCGATTTGTACTTGTGCAAGTATGATCTGGAGAACGATCCGCTTATTTCGGAATATCGGGCAATTGTGAAAAACGCGGTTGAATGTGCAGGGCAAACTCGCCTTCATTATATTGCAGGCACGGAGCTGTTGGCGTCCGTTGAAGAGCTGACGGCCGATCTTATCCATCCATCGGCTGCAGGCCAGGAAGCGATAGCCCGGCGCTGGGATGATTTTATTCGCAGCCAAATGTCATAACTTAATTAATCCGCCATCATAGCTGAAGAAGCCTTACACCTGTTTTAAAAACAGGGTAAGGCTTTTTGTCTTTTTCAACGCTGATGCTTCCTCGAGGCCATATATGCTATTTTCCTTAATTTGCATTCCCCGCCCTTATTCCCTTCGCCCAAGCGCCTTCCGCTTATTCGATTATCTTAATATTTTAATGTTATTCTTAAAATCATTAGATTGTTAGGGTTATTTTATAAATTTATAATATAAATATATTAAAGTTAAAGCGAGGGTGCAACCATGAGCCGAATCGAAACGAAACTGATGGATGGCTGGCAATTTACATTAAGAGAGCCTGAGGATCAAAACTTTCAGCCTGTTCATCTGCCTCATGACTGGGCGATCCATGCCCCAATAAACAGAAAAATGAGCCAGGGGGAAGCACAAGGCTTCAGGGACAGATGGGGAATCGGATGGTACAGAAGAAACCTTGCACTTCAAGAAATAAAAGAAGGTTATGTTTACCAGATGCAATTTGACGGCGTTTATGAAAACAGTACGGTATGGGTCAACGGAAAAGAAGCAGGCGGACGCAAATACGGATATTCGAGATTTACGCTGGATATTACGGATCTCATCCACAAAGGGGACAATGTTATCCTGGTTAAGGTGGATAATACCGCTTTCCCGGCAGACAGATGGTATTCGGGGGCGGGCATCTACAGAACCGTTAAGCTGCTTGAGTTAAATAAACATCATCTGAAACCGGAAGATATTTATGCGAAAACAACAATTAACGGGGATAAGGGCCTCGTTACCATCACGACAGGAGTCTCATCCCTAGTAAAAGCATCTGTTTCCAATGAAAGTTTACGTCTCACAGGCGAATCCGACAACGGAACGATCCGTGTGGAAATCCCGAATGTGAAGCTGTGGAGTCCGGAACATCCGAATTTATACGATTTGGAGTTATCGCTTCTTGAGGGAAATGAAATAACGGATACCTATAAATTGCGGATTGGTTTCAGAGACATCGAAATGATCGCCGGCAAAGGGATGTACTTGAATGGCAAGGTGACAAAGATAAAGGGACTATGCGTTCACCAGGAAGCGGGCTGTCTCGGCATTGCCGTCACGCCGGAAATCTGGAGAGACCGGCTGGTCAAATTCAAAGAAATGGGATGTAATGCGATTCGTACCGCTCACCACATTCCAGCTTCGGAATTTTTGGACATCTGTGATGAACTGGGACTGCTCGTATATGAAGAACCGTTTGACAAATGGACCGGCGGTTCGTACAGACGGTATTTTGAGACGGAATGGCAGCGCGACCTGGAATGTATGGTAAAGAGGGATCGAAACCATCCGTGTATCTTTATATGGGGTGTCGGAAACGAAGTGGAAAATCAAGGACAGCAGTCCATGCTGGACATCTTGAAAATGCTTAAAGATCATTTGCTTACCCTCGATGATACCAGACCGGTTTCTTATGCGATGAATCCGCACTTTAAATATGAGAGTAACGCGGATCTTTCCAAGGTGAAGGATATACAGCAGTTTGTAGATGAAGTAAGCGATACGGAGATCTACGATTTGGACGAGAGAGTTGAGCGGATCCGGAGGATTGCCGAACACGTCGATGTGATCGGCTGCAATTATCAAGAGCAATGGTATCCTGCCATACACGAGGCCATTCCCGATAAATTAATTTTAGGATCGGAGACGTACCAATTTTTTAGAGGGCATCCCGATCAGATGCAAAATTTTAGCGAGGAAGTCCCTTGGCTGGATGTGGAAAAACATGATTATGTCATAGGCGGCATGCTTTGGACAGGCATTGATTATTTGGGCGAATCGATGGGGTATCCCGCCAAAGGGTGGGCGGGCTCCCTGTTCTGGACGAACAGCGAGCGCAAGCCGCTTTCTTACCTATATGAAAGCTATTGGTCGGAGAAACCGATGGTATACTTGTCGGTTATGGACTATTCTTTGCAGGATGAAGGGGCCAAGCAGCATTGGGACACTCCAAGATATGCGGGCCATTGGAACTTTCCACAGTTCAACAAGACGGTTATTCCCTATATGGTTGCAACGAATTGTGAAGAAGTAACCGTCGAATTGAACGGCAAACGGTTTTATGTCAATAAACCGTCCTCTTATCCAAACCGGATGATAACCGGCTATTTGCCATATTTACCGGGAACGATAACGGTAAGAGGTTTTATAGGCGGACAAGAGGTATGCCAATATATTTTGCAAACGGCAGGGCCGGCAGTGAAGCTTGGCTTTGATGCTGAAGCGCTTCAACTGGATGCGGTTGAAGGTTATCACAAGTTATTCACCGTCCGGGCAAAGGACGCGGAAGGAATACCCGTATTTCGTGAAAGCTCAAAAGTTACCTTCAAGGTGAGCGGACCGGCGGAAATCGTAGGCGTCGACAACGGCGATCTCTGTTCAAACGAGTCATATGACGAACATTGGATGCATATGTACCGGGGATTTGTCAGTACGGTCCTTAGATTAACGGGCGAAAAAGGGCGTGTCGTATTGACGGCGTTCTCCGACGGCATGGATCCTGCCGAGCTTGTTATTCATGTTAGTTAACAGGTGCCGATGAAGCTTTAACTTCAACCATCCAAGTGACCGTTTTTCCGGCAATCAGCCGGGAAAACGGTCATTTGCGTAATAATCGTGAAATCGAATCGTATGATATAAAAACTGTGCGCGAAAGGGGCCTACCCCCATGATCGAATTATCGGCCTTTGCGGATGAAATTTCTCCGGACTTGGACGTTCAAATGGACGTTTTGGACGCGGAACAGATCCGTTATATCGATTTGCGCAGCGTGGGGGGAAAACAAATTCTTGACCTCACGGATGAGGAAATCGCCGATATCAAGCAGCGCCTGGACGAACGCGGCTTTCACGTTTATAGCATTAGTACGCCGATCGGCAAAAGCGACATTACGGAGGATTTTACTCCGGAGCTCCAAAGGCTTGATAGGGCGATCGAGCTTGCGAAGCGGTTCGGTACACCTAATATACGGATCTTTTCTTTCTATACGCCTGCCGGAGAAGATCCTTGGAATTACCGGGATGAAGTGCTCCGCCGTCTTGATACGATGGTCCGGATCGCCGAACGGGAAGGGATCGTCCTAATGCACGAGAACGAGAAAGCGATCTATGGAGACAATGGCGAGCGAATACGGGATATTTTCGAGTCGATTCCATCCCCCCATCTGCGTTTAGCCTTTGATCCGGCCAACTTTGTTCAGTCCCAGGTGCTGCCGATGACGGATGCTTATCCGCTGGTCGAGCCCTATATCGGCTGGGTGCAGATCAAGGACGCCTTAGTCAATACCGGCAAAAATGTCCCGGCGGGAGAAGGAGACGGACAAGTACGCGAACTGCTGCGAGTGCTCAAGAAGAAAAACTATTCCGGTTTTATTTCCATTGAGCCGCATCTGCAGCCGACAGGAGAATATGAGGGACTCGGTCAGCCGGAATTGTTTCAAGTTGCTGCGAACGCAGTAAAAAAGCTGCTGGATGAGGAAGGGATCACGCCCCAGGCAGCTGCCGGTGCAGCCATTGTGCCTTTCCCTTTCAGGCCGGAGCAAACGTACAGCACGGAGGAGAATTGGATCCCGCTTACCTCGCTTGAGAAAATGTCGCAAACGGATTACGACGTGCTGATTGTCGGCAGCGGAGCCGGAGGGGGAGCAGCCTTATGGAGATTATGCGAGCAGTGGAGAAACAACGGAAAGCGGATTGGTATGATCGAAGCCGGCAATCTTTTTGTGCCTACCCACATAGCTAACATTCCAACCTCCAGTGTCGACGAGGTGGGCGGGGCTTGGAATTCTCCGAAATATGCCAGGCGATTTCAATCCGCCGTACCAAACGGAGGCATCCCTGTTCCGGTAGATTTTCTGGTCTCAACCGTGTTAGGAGGGAGAACGCTGCATTGGGGAACGGCATGTCCCCGTATGGACTCGTCCGCTCTTTCCCATTATCCGGTGTCTCCAGAGGAGATGAACAAGTATTACAACATTGCCGAAAGGGTGATGAGCGTCACTCCGTTTTTGACCGGCGATTCCGCGCTGCAATCCATCATGCTTGACCGCTTGCAAAATAGTGGACTGATCCATGCAATGACCTGTCCCCGGGCTGTCGATCTGCAGCCGACGCTGAATGGGCAAATTCATTCGAACGTTTTTTTTAGCTCGATTATTTTCCTGGCGATGGCGATGAATTGGAGGCCCGTCGATTTGGCGGTTCAAGCGCATGCGACCAAGGTGCTTACCCGGAATCGCAGCGTTACCGGCGTACAAGTCGTGTCTTCACAAGATAAGAAAACGTATGAGCTGAAAGCCAGGACGGTCGTCTTATCGACAGGCGCCATGGAAACGCCGCGGCTTTTGCTTTATTCCGGCATTCAAGGGGAGGCGATCGGCAGGTTTCTGGTCAACAATTCCAGGCTGGACGCCGCCGGTGCCGCTGCAAGATCAGAGTTTCCTGAGAATATGGGTATGCTTGATCTGCTGCTGCCCCGGTCCGGGCATCGTCCTTTTCAATTGCAGACGGACACCCTAAGTTTTTACCAGTATAGGGACGTTCCGTTTTCGGAGGAGGTTCGCTTTCGTCTCCTTCCTTCGGGTACGGTCGAATCGCGCTATGAAAACCGGGTTACCCTTGATCCGGCGAGAACGGATGAATTTGGGGTGCCCGAGCTGCAGGTTCATTTCTCTTACAGCGAAAAGGACTTCGAGATCATCAGGCGGATGGCTGAATTTGTAGAGCAGGCTGCAGAGGCCATGCAGATTACGTTATTAAAGAATGACGAGCAATCGGAGTTTTTCATAAGACCGGCCGGAGGAGAAAATCACGATAGCGGAACCTGCCGGATGGGAACCGACCCGGGCATCTCGGCCACAGATCCGTCTGGTCAAATTCATGGCGTTGCCGGACTTTATGTCGCTTCCAACAGCGTCCTTCCTTTTACAGGCGGGGTCAATCCGACTCTTACAACAGTTGCTTTGGCGATACGTACAGCCGATCATATTATGAGAGCATGAGCGGCCAGGGGGAAAACCTCATACTTTGGAGTAAAATTCGAAAGCCTTGATCATCAAAGGGGGACTGTCCTTGACGATCAAGGTTTTTTCTATTTTCTATCCCCCTATAAACAAAGTGCAATCGACCTATAAACGGAGCCCGGAAACCGTGTAAAGTATTGTTAAATAAACTAGGATGGAGGGTGCGAATGGGACAAACGGAGAATCAAATTCGATATGCCGGCGGAGTGACCGCCAATCTGGATTACCATCATGGACAGCTGCGTCCCGCGGTCGGCGTCCGGAGCAGGCAAGCGTTCAGGGCGAACCGTACGCATCCGGAGCTGTCGGATGGAAGCGGATGGACCTATAACCATGCGCCAATGCTGGCGTATTGGAAAGGAAGCTTTTATCTGGAATATTTGAGCTGCCCCGTTCACGAGCACGTACCGCCGGGCCAGACGCTGCTTACGACGTCCAAGGACGGCTGGCATTGGTCTGCGCCCGTTGTTTTGTTTCCTCCATACGTGCTGGACCATGAACATCATTATCCGGACGGCGAGTGCCTGCCGGAGGGGACGTACAGCGTCATGCATCAAAGGATGGGCTTTTACGCAGCTTCGAACGGACGCCTGCTGGCGCTCGGGTTTTACGGCTTTTGCCCGCTGCCGAGCGTAAGTCCGAACAACGGAAAAGGCATCGGCCGCGTCGTCCGGGAAATCGGGGAAGACGGCAGCTTCGGGCCGGTCTATTTTATCCGGCTGAACCGGCATTCGGGCTGGAACGAAAGCAATGTGAAATATCCGATGTATACGGAGTCCGGGGACGAAGGCTTTCGTGAGGCCTGCGGGGAGCTTCTGGCGGACCGCATCGCCACGCTTCAATGGTGGGAAGAGGACCGCAGCCGGGACGGCTTCTACGCGGTGGAAGCCGGAACCGCTTTCAATTCCTACCGGCTGCCGGACGGACGAATCGCGGGGCTTTGGAAGCATTCGGTTTATGCGGTAACGGAGGACGAAGGAAAGACCTGGTCCAAGCAGCAGCGCTCTCCTTCCCTTATTATGGCGGGAGGCAAAGTGTGGGGGGAACGCACCTCGGATTCGCGGTACGCCCTTCTTTATAACCCGTCGCCGATCGGCAACCATAGATGGCCGCTTGCGGTCGTAACGGGCGACGACGGTTTTACTTTCGACGACATGCTTGTTGTGAACGGGGAAGTTCCGCCGAGGCGCTATTTCGGATTTCATAAAAATTACGGCATGAGCTATACCCGGGGCATCGAAGCGGGAGACGGCGCGCCGCCGGACGGCAGCATGTGGGTCACCTACAGCTCGAACAAAGAGGATATTTGGGTCAGCGAAATACCCGTACCGGTTCGTTACCGGGTCAGCGGTCAGGTGAACGATACGTTCGACGGGCTGCGCCCGGAAGACCGGGTGCCGGACTGGAATGTGTACAGCCCGCTATGGGCAAGCGTTTCGGTCTCGGCGTTTCCGTCCGAGCAGGACAGGAGCCTGGAGCTCCGCGACTCGGAGCCTTACGATTATGCGAAAGCGGAGCGCGTGTTCGAGGAATGCGCCGCAGGCGAGCTTCGAATCCGTATGCTGGCGAAGCAGGCGGATGAAGGCCGGCTGTTTATCGAGCTGTGCGATGCCAAGAGCGCAGCGCCGATACGGCTTCGTTTCCATTCGGACGGCGCGATTCAAGTGCTGCAAGCCGGAACATGGATAGAGCTGCAGCGCTATGAGGCTGACAAATGGTACGAGCTGGCCGTCCGCTTCGATACGGAAAGGCAGCGGTTTGAAGTCCGGGTGAACGGCGAGCCTGCTCCGAAGGCTTACCAGTTCTCTATGCCGGCTTACACGCTCGAAAAACTCGTGCTGCGCACCGGACCGCTGCGTACGGAGCCGCATGCCGAGACGCCGCTTGTCGGTCCGGATCTGCCGGATGCGGACGAACAGGTGAAACCCGTTACTTATTATATTAATGAAGTGAACATCAAACCGATTACAGGAGGCTAGGACAAGTGACTACGACAAAATGGGCAGGCACCGAAGCATTGCCTTTCGACATGCCTGAGGTGGAATTGCCGGTAATTGAGGATAAAGCGTTCAACATTACGAATTTCGGCGCGATTGGCGACGGACTAACACTGAATACGGAGGCATTCGCGGCAGCAATCGATTTTTGCGCCTCACAGGGCGGAGGAACGGTCGTCATTCCGGCGGGCATATGGCTGACCGGCCCGATCAGGCTGCAAAGCGGAATCAGGCTGCACGCCGAAGCGGGGGCACTCGTCGTGTTTAGCGCGAACCGCGACGATTATCCGCTCATCCGCACAAGCTACGAAGGTCTTCGCACCGTGCGCTGCATGCCTGCGATTTACGGCGCTGATCTGGAAAATGTCGCGATTACGGGAACGGGTATTTTCGACGGCTCGGGAGAGGCCTGGCGGCCGGTGAAGCGAATGAAAATGACGGAGGGGCAGTGGAAGCAATTGCTTAACTCCGGCGGTTACGAGCAAGGAGGAATCTGGTGGCCGACGGAGCAGTCGCTGAAGGGCTCCGCGCTCGTGAAGAGCCTGATAGCGCAAAACGTCCAGGAGCCGTCCGCGTTCGAGCCGGCCAGAGACCATTTGCGGCCGACGCTTGTACAGCTCGACCGCTGCCGCAAAGTGCTGCTGGACGGCCCGACCTTCCGCAATTCGCCGGCCTGGAATGTGCATCCATGGCTGTGCGAGCATGTGACGATCCGGAACGTCTCGATCCGGAATCAGTGGCATTCGCAGAACGGAGACGGCCTTGATCTCGACTCCTGCCGGTATGCGAATATTTACGACTCCGTATTCGACGTCGGCGACGACGCCATCTGCATCAAGTCCGGCAAAGACGCCGACGGCCGGGCGCTGGGCGTTCCGACGGAATACGTCACGATCCGGAACTGCCAGGTGTTTCACGGACACGGCGGCTTTGTCATCGGCAGCGAGATGTCGGGGGACGTCCGGAATATTGCCATATCGGATTGCGTGTTCATCGGGACGGATGCCGGCTTGCGCTTCAAGAGCACGAGAGGCCGCGGCGGAACGGTCGAGCGAATCTATATCCGTAACGTCCTGATGAAGGATATCGCCAAGGAAGCGATTATTTTCAGCTCGTATTATTCGGGCAAAAACAATACGGACGAGCCGGTGCTCGTAACGGAGGAAACGCCGGTGCTCCGCGATTTCCATATAAGCGATACGACTTGCATCGGAGCGGGAACGGCGCTGCATATCAAGGGCCTTCCGGAAATGCCGGTCCAGAATATCGTGTTCGAGAGGGTGCTGTTGACCGCCCGTCACGGGGCGACCTGTACGAATGCACGGAATATTACGTTCCGGCAGACGAAGGTGCTGCCGGAGAACGGCGAGCCGTATACGTTGGACAATGCCGAGGAGATTCACGTAACCGATTAACGTAACCGGTTCATACACCTAACGAACGGAGGAAGCCGCTTGCTGGAGATGATTGCAATTGGATACGATTTGGATGCTTCGCCCCGTATGCTGCATGGCGTCCGGCTGCTGAAGAAGGAGCTAGAAGCTTGCGGGTATATGGTGGAGGAGAAGGCGGGCGGCTGGGCATGGAACCGGTACCGCGATACGGGTATCCGCAAAATTTACGTCGGCCGCCGCTCCGGCTCCGAGCTGCTGGCGGCGCTCGAAGAGCGCGATGTGCTGCTTTACCATACGGAGGAGCCGGCCTCGGAAGGCTTTTATTTGTGCTCCTGTCCGGGCCGGCTCGTCGTGGTCTCCGGCGGCGACGATAGCGGCGCCCTGTACGGCTGCCAGGAGCTGGCGAAACGGATTCGCGGGGAAGGCGGGCTGCCGCGCGAGCTGTCGTACGGGGACTCGCCCCGTTTCGCCTGGCGCGGACCCGTCATCGGCTTGCAGAAGCAGCAGGTGGAGCCGGGGCGGCAGCGCTTCGAGTATCCGCTTACGCCGGACCGCTTCCCCTGGTTGTATGACAAGGCGATGTGGCTGGACTACCTCGATATGCTGCTCGAGCACCGGGGAAATGCGCTTTACCTGTGGAACGCGAATCCGTTCGCCTCGCTGATCGATCTGCCTGATGAGCCTGAGGCCCGCGAGGTGACGAAGGAGCAGCTGGAGGCGAATGCAAGCTTGCTGCGCTGGCTGACGGAAGAGGCGGACAGACGCGGCATCCGGTGCTTCCTCGCCTTCTATAGCATTCATATCCCGCTTGGCTTTACCGAAAAACACGGCTTGCCGTACAGGCAGACTCAGCCCCTGCCGGTGACAAGCGGATATTTCCGCCGTTTGCTGGCCGCTTTCGTGCGCGAATTCCCGACGGTCGGGCTGATGGTATGTCTCGGCGAGAGGCTGAAGGGGCAGATGTACGGGGCGGAGTGGCTTTGCGAGACGATTTTGCCCGGCATTAAGGAAGGCTTTGGCGAGTCGGGCGCTGCAGAGCCGCCGCCGGTAGTGCTGCGCTCGCATGCCATCGACATCGAGAAGGTGCTGCAGGAAGCCGATTCACTTTATCCGAACTTGCATACCGAAATGAAGTACAACGGGGAATCCCTCACCACCTGGACGCCAAGGGGCGCAGCGCAGGCGCTGCACCAAAGGCTGGGAGCGCGTGACGGCAACCATATCGCCACGGTGCACATGCTCACCAATTTGGAGCCGTTCCGCTGGGGAGCTCCTTCGTTTATTCAACGCTGCGCCCAGGCGGCCCGGTATCGCTTAAAAGCGTCGGCGCTGCAATTTTATCCGCTGTCTTACTGGAGCTGGCCTTATTCGCCGGACCGGTCGGACGTCCGGATCAAGCAGACGGACCGCGATTGGATCTGGTTTGAAGCGTGGCTCCGTTACGCCTGGAATCCGGACCGGGACGTACTCGCAGAGAAGCTTCACTGGATATCCCGTCTGGAGGACAAATACGGAAGCAGGGAGGCGGCCGAGCATCTATTGCATGCCTATGAAGCGATCGGAACATGCGCGCCCAAGTTGCTGCGCCGATTCGGCATTACGCAAGGCAACCGCCAGACGATGAGCCTCGGCATGACGATGAGCCAGCTGACAAATCCGGAACGGCATGTCCCGTATAACGAGCTGTGGGAATCGCATGCTCCGCAGGGGGAACGGCTCGAGGAATTTGTGGTTAAGCAGCTGGCAGGAATGCCCCATCTGGGCGAGACGCCTCTCGACACCGTGGAGGAAGCGGAGCGGTCCTCCGAGGAGGCTTCCAGGGCGGTGAAGCAGGCCCGAATGACCGTGCAAAAAAATAAAGCCGAATTCGAGCGCCTCGCCGCAGATATTGAAGCGATCAAGGCGATGACGAGCATGTATACGTGCAAGGTAAGGTCGGCGCTGCTTGTATACATGTACAAACATACAATCGGCGGAAGATATACCGAGATGCTGGGACTGCTTGAGGAAGCGGCGGAGTGGCTGGATAAAAGCGTCGCTGTGTACCGAAAGCTGACGGATATGACGGAGAAGCAGTATTTGTCCGCTACTGCCATGCAGACGTCGCATCGTAAAATTCCGTTCCGCGACGGGAATGTTTTTCAGCATTGGAAGGACTGCCTGCCCATGTTCGAACGGGAGCTTGCCGCTTTCCGGCAGCGGATCGGGGAATTGCGGAAGGGCAAACCGCCGGCCTCTCTGGTTCAGGCGCCGTCCGTTTCCTACCGCCGTTATCGTGAAGCGGGCTTTAAGCTGCTGAACGAGGACGCGGAGCTGTACCGGATCGAGAAAGGCGCCCGCGTCTTTACCGACGGCGACATCCCGATTATATGCTGCGCGGAGGAGCTGTACGGCTTGACGGGGGTTCGTTACAGTCAGCTGAGCGCCGCCCATGCGGAAATTCAGCTTGAAGTGGAGCTGGAAGAGCCTTCCCTGATTCTGGTCGGATGCTTTAATTCCAGTGACGACCAATGGTTGAAGCCGGTCGGAGACAATACCGTGAATTATACGTTCGGACTCGGCCCGGTCATCCGCAGAGGCGTCAGGCTGTTCATCTATCCGTCCGTCCATGTTCATGCCGTGCCTTATGAGGCGGGCAGGCATACGATCAGCTTCGGTAAAGGCGCGTTTCTGATTTTGGGCGTCATCGAGCGGAATCAGAGCTTGTCCGACCGCGAATACGATATGCATAACGACGAGCGCAAGCTATTGGATTGGCTGTACGAAATAACGGAAGAAGCAGTGGTTCAGTGAAGCCCGAAATCGGAGCAATTGAAAATAGGGGGATATAGGGCTCCTGTTCCGGCTTTTCTCTCAAAAGTATCATTGTATTCCCCTATAAGAAAGCGGTTTCGCCCTACGGAAGGCAGTGAAATTCTAATTATAATTAGACTTGTCTGCAGCACGAAATCACATACGGCCGTCAAGCGAAAGGGGGAAAGGCGGTATTTTTTAAAAATATAAGAAGTATAAATTACACTTTATACTGGACTTATATTTCATCGCGAAACGAGCTTTTTCCGCCAAAGGACGGCATCAGCCGTTTACGCTTGGACAAGTTTAGACAGCGCTTACAGTGGGGAAACGAAATCTGCGGTTACTTAGAAAAAGGGAGGAAATGTTGATTATGGTACGGAAAATGGTCTCAATGATGCTTTCCTTGGTAATGCTTATAACCGTTCTGGCGGCATGCTCCGGCAATTCCGGCGGCAATGCGGAGAACACGCAGGGCAATACGCCTTCCGGCTCGGAGGCGCCTGATAACTCAGGCTCTGACGGCGTCGCAGCCAATCCGGCGGATGTGAAAGCCGATCTGACCTGGTTTGGCTTGACGAGCCCCGAGCAGTTCGAGGAACGTTACGGCCAATATATTAAACAAAAATTCCCGAATATCAATATCACTTATATTAACCAGACGGACGATCGGAAGCTGGAGCAAGTTATCGCATCCGGCACGGAGATCGATATGTTCCTGTCGTCGGCAGGCGAATTAAGGGAAGACTACGTACCGGCCAACATGGCGATGGACCTCGGTCCGCTGCTCAAAAAGCACGACGTCGATACCGGCACCATCGAGCAGGCTTATCTGGATCCGGTCACGATCGACGGAAAGGTGAATCTGCTTCCGGTCAGCGACAATAAATTCGTTATGTATTACAACAAGGGCATCTTCGACCGCTTCGGCGTGGAGTATCCTAAGGACGGCATAACTTGGGACGAAGCGCTGGAGTTGTCCAAAAAAATTACCCGCAATGAGGGCGGCAAGCAATATATCGGCCTGTGGATGTCGCCGAAGCATTATCTCCGCGTAGCTCAAAATTCGGCCGGCTTTGTCGATCCGGAGACGAATAAGGCAACCGTCAACAACGACCAATGGAAATTCATCTTCGAAAAGATTTTCTACAACTTCACCCGGGATCCGGGAGTACAGAAGCGCGCAACGGACGATTGGTTCGCGCACGTGGACTTTAACAGGGATTTCGTAATCGGTATGTATGTTTATACGTCTGGCTGGATGCAGGATGCCGAAAAAAATCTTGCAATGGATTGGGATATTGCAGCCGTTCCATCTTTCGCGGATATGCCTGGGGTGAACACGCAGCCGTATGCGACTTATGTGGGCATTTCGGCGCTCTCGAAAAATCAGGACGCATCCATGCAAGTGATGAAATATCTGATCTCGGAAGAGTATCAGACGATTATGTCCAAGAAGGGCATGATTACGCCTCTTAAGACTCAATCGGTACGGGATGCGGCATTCGCCGACTATCCGTTCGCCAGCGAAAAGAACATCGCCGCGCTTTACTACGGCAAGCCGGCTCCTTCCCGCGTCCTTACGCAGTACGACGAGCTTGTTATCGAAAATGCGTTCGACCAGGAAGCCGTCAAGCAAATCGCAATGGGCAACCTCGACGTCAATACGGCGCTGCGGCAAGCGGAAGAAAATGCGAATAAGCTGATTCAGGAGCAATTGGCGCAAAAATAATTAATCGGCTGACTCCGCTGTTCGGGGGCGCTAAGCAAGGGGGGATGGGCAGCCATCCCCTTTTTTTGCGCGTGCCGGGCGGATCGGTTATCAAGCATAGGGGGGAAAGAATCCGGAGGAATGGCTGGAATTCGGAAAGCGAGTTGAATTGCCCTATAAATTTTCCCGATAACCCCGCAGAACAACAAAAGCTTGGCCGATATACTGGTAACTAAGAAACGAAAAGACAGGAGGCAGTTGCAGCATGATCGACAAGGAGCTAAAGGCGGGAAGGAAAGTGCTGAGCACCGTCCCGGGAGGTCTTCTGCTCGGTCCTACGGGCGCGCGTTTATGGGCCGATTACGTGCAGGCCGCACCGGGCTTTGTCGGCCGGTTCGACTTTATTCATAAAGTAAATATTCCGCTTCTGTTCGCCATTACGGTTAACGGTCAAGCTTACAACATGGAAACCGCATCGGCCGAATGGTATCCAAGCCAGCTGAGGCTTTCCTACACCGACGACCGGATCGGATTCGAAGAGTCGAAATTTATAACTTGGGAGGACTGCGCCGTTTCCTGCCAGACTTGGACGAACCGGTCTGACGGCGAACTGCTGCTGCAAGCGGCCGCACCGTCCGGCTTTCAGGCTTATGGCGAGGAAGGCATGCAGGGCGGCTTCGATATTCCGTTTTACAGCTATGACATCGACGCGTGCCTTGCGGCGAGCGAACCCTCCTTGTGGAATGGCGGCCTGAGGCTGCAGCCGGGAGAGAAGAAGACGTTTGTCGTCGCTGCCGCGCTCGGAATCCGGTCGCTGGACAGCGCTGAAGTGCTGATGAGCCGGGCATCCGGATTCATCGGCAAGCCTGCAAGCCTTGAAGATATCGCATCCGGGCAGCAGGCGGAGTATCAGAAATGGTTCGACGGAGCGCCGCAGTTCAAGAGCAGCGATCCGGTGCTGAACAAAACGTGGTCGTACAGATGGTTCCTGCTCCGCCACAACATGGCCGATCCGCGTTACGGCTTGCTGCAGCATCCGCTGTTCTACGAAGGTCGTTCCCATAAGAAGAGCAAACGCCCGTTTTCCAAGGGCGGCTGGGAATTCAGCAAGCTGATCAACTTGTCCGTGCCGCTCCATTTGACGGATGCAAGGTGGCATCACAATTCCGGGCCCAGCATGGGAGCGCTGCGGAATATGCAGGAATCGCCGGCGGATAACGGCATGTACGTCTGCCTGACGGCGGATGAACGGATGCACTCGTTCGCCAACTATATCGGTTGGGCGGCTTACCGGCTGTTCCTCGTTCACCGTAACGAAGACGCAATTGTGGAGGCGCTTCCAGGCTTGAAAGCCCAGCTTTCGAGCTGGCAGGAAGTGTACGGCAACGAACAGGACGGCCTAATGACGGAATACCGGCATACCCGGACGGGCAAGGAGTACCAGCCGAGCTATTGGTATTTCCACAACTATCCCCGCAATCCGAAGGATCCGGAAACGTATACGCATGTGAAGCGGGTGGACAGAACCGTCTACCATTATTTGAACGCTCTTGGCGTAGCCCGCTTGTGCGAGATGACAGGCGATCCGGAAGCGGATCAATACCTGCAGCTTGCGGAGAGGATCAGACGCGATGTGCTGGAGAAGATGTGGGACGAAGAAACGGCATTTTTCTATGATCTGCATTATCAGACGGACGAGAAGGCGCTTGTCAAAAATATCGTCGGCTTCTACCCGGCATGGGCGGATATGCTCGACGAAACGCATAACGGCCTGATTGCTCATTTGCTGAGTCCGGACGAATTCGCCACAGGCTGCACGTATCCGACGGTGTCGGCCGACAGCGTCGCTTATGCGAGGGAAGGCGGCTGGTTCGGCCATTTTATAAAAGGACGCCACGGCTGCATGTGGAACGGCCCTACATGGCCGTACACGAACTCGATTACGCTCGATGCGCTCGCCCGCGAAAGCAAGCGGAACGGATATGCTTATAATGAAGCGTTTGCGCGCGGCCTGCGGGAATATTCGTTCCTCCATTTCCAGAACCGGGATTTGAACCGGCCGGGACTGGTAGAGCATTACAACAGCGGATCGGGTGAGCCGCTGAGCGACGAGCAGGAATACAACCACTCGTATTATATCGATCTGATCGTCAGCCATGTGGCGGGGCTTTCCGTCGATGCCGACTGTATCCGTCTCGATCCGCTCGATATCGGGCTCGATTATTTTGAACTTGGCCGTGTGAAAGCGGCTGGACAAGAAATACGAATGACCTACGGCAAGCCGGGCCTTGGCAGGTATCCGGACGGAATCGAAGAGGGTTACCGTCTGTATCTGAACGGAAAACTGGCCTTTGCCTCGAATACTCTGGCAGCCGGAACCGTGCCGCTTGAATTAAGGGAAGAAAGACTGGAAGGTGTGTAAACGATGCAATTAACAGAAAGATATAACGGAATATTAAATCAATCGGAGCAGGATCCGCAGCTGACGGAAGCGCTGCTGCCAATCATGTACGAGCCGGACAGCCATTCGGCGAATTTGCTGGAGCTCGACAACGGGGATATGCTCTGTGTCTGGTTCTCCGGAAGCGGCGAGGGCAATCCGGATACGAATGTGCTGCTGTCAAGGCTTCCGGCAGGCGGCGACCGGTGGGAGGAGCCCCTCGAGGTAGCGGCAGACCCGGAGCGCTCGGAGCAAAACCCGCTCGTCTTCCAGGCGCCGGACGGCAAAGTATGGCTGCTGCATACGTCCAATGAGCCGCATGATCAGCAGACCTCCAAAGTGGTCGGACGGATCTCGGAGGACCGCGGATACACATGGGGGGAGCCTTTTGTTCTGCATGAGGGACCCGGAATGTTCCTTCGCCAGCCGATTCTCGAGATGAGCAACGGAGAATGGCTGCTGCCGTGCTACTACTGCAAGCCGGGCGGTCATTACAGCGTCGTGCTGCTTTCGGCCGACGAAGGAAAGACGTGGACGGAATACGAGGTGCAGGGCAGTTTGCACCGGGTTCAGATGAGCGTCGTGGAGCTTGACGACCGCACGTTGTTTGCCGTCTTCCGGAGCCGCAATGCCGACCGTATTTACAGCAGCGTCTCCGCCGATTTTGGGAAAACGTGGAGCGAGCCGGCCAAGATGACCTTGCCGAACAACAACTCCTCCATTCAAATGGCGAAGCTGGCGAGCGGACATCTGGCGCTCATCTTCAACGATTCCACGATGGAGAGAGACCAGTACCGCTGGATCGAGAGGAACGGCGAGTTGCGCAAGAAGCCGCTGCGGACGCCGCTGACCGTCGCTATTTCGGAGGACGGCGGAAAAACCTGGCCCTATGTCAAAAACATTCAAATATCGGATCTCGAGCACCGGGAGAAGCCGACCGGCTATTCTTATCCGTGCATTATGGGAACGGCTGACGGCAGCATTCACGCCGCATATTCGTATCTGCGGAAGGCGATCAAATACGTGCGTTTTACCGAGGATTGGGTGAAGCAGGACGGAAGAACGCCGAGCTGAGCGGACACTCCTATACTGACGCCTATATCTTACCGCGAAACGTAAGCTATAGCCGCCTCAGGACGGCACAGAACCGGGCTGCGCAAAGGTGCAGCTAACGGTTCGTGCGCAGCGAAAGCCGTTTACGCTTATGTCACTTTGTAATCGCTTTATTGGTAAAATTTTGTTACGATGTACGGTACTGAAGTGTCCATGAAGTTACTTACACACTCGACCGGGGTGATGGTATGAATTGGCGTGTCATTAAATTGAACGGGGACCGATTTTTCAACCCTGACTTTGATATCTTTATCAATCGCGAAGTAGAATCGTTTAGTCTATCGCAGCATACTCATGATTTTATTGAAATCAGCTATGTGGAGGAAGGCAACGGGTATCACTATGTCGAGGATCAGATGATCCCGATCAAACGAGGCGATCTGTTCGTTATTCCAATCGGCACGTCGCATGTGTTCCGGCCGACTTCCCAGGACAATCCGCTTGTCATTTACAACTGCATTTTTCGGACCAGCATGCTGGAGCAATTGAGATCCGTCGTCCGCGAGCCGTCTATCCTGCACAGCCTTTTTTACGGCTCGCAGCCGTCCGCGGTCAAATGGCTTCAATTCCAGGACAAGTTCGACAAGTTTCTGACCGTTATGCAAGGGATGTACAGGGAATTTTTGAAGAAGGAAGCCCAGTATGAGTTTTTGATGATGGGGCAGCTGATCCAGGTTCTGGCCATGCTGCAGCGCTATGAATGCGACGGCAGCCTT
This sequence comes from Paenibacillus vietnamensis, assembly GCF_020169515.1. Lineage (GTDB taxonomy): Bacteria > Bacillota > Bacilli > Paenibacillales > Paenibacillaceae > Pristimantibacillus > Pristimantibacillus vietnamensis. Next base: position 28,811 of record NZ_JAHMHW010000029.1, read on the forward strand.
GTCTCTACTCCGACGAACAAGATGGATGACGCTATCCAATATATTAACGATCACTATGCTGCGAATCTGACGGTTCAGCAGGTGTCGGAGCGGTCGTTCATGAGCCCGAGCCATTTTCAACGGCTGTTCAAGAAAACGACGGGCGTTACGTTCATGACCTATTTGCAAAATTTCCGGATTCAGCGCTGCTGCGAGCTGCTCAAATCGACCGAAATGACGATTCAGGAGGCGGCCAATCAAGTCGGTTATCAGGATATGAAGTTTTTCCACGAGCTGTTTCGCAAGAAGACCGGCGTCACGCCGAGAGAGTACCGGCGAAACTCGCCGGACATGGATTATAAACTTGCCTCCATGTAACCAAGAAGCGCATTTCCCTGGGGGAGCGGCGCTTCTTTTTTTGTGGAGGCCTTATTCTAATGGACAAAAATGACGCTTATACAGCTAATCATGCCATTTGTCCATTCTAAAGGTCACGATAGTAGATTAGAGCAAGTATTCCGAAGGAAACTTTGCATCAAGCAGTTCTAAGCACCGCTCCTGACCGTTAGCCGACTACTCACACTGATTAGACCCTCTAGGCGACGGATATGTCCATTAGCTGACCTTAGGCGATAATCGGCCAGAAAAGGCCGACTGCTCGCACTAATTAGTCCCTCTAAGCGGCGGTTTTGTCCATTAGCTGACTTAGGCGCCAATCGACCCAACGGCCGACTACTCAATTAGCTGACTTTAGTGGCCAATCGGCCGGCCGGCTGCGTGCTATTCTCCGAGCTTTCGAGCTCGTCTGTGCGGGGCTACCCCCTCAGCTTGTATCACCCTATAGAAACGGTCTTAATCACCTATATGGGGGGTAGAACGGCATTGTATAATGAGAAAAATTCGCTACGGGCAGACCCGTTTGCGGGTTTGCCGATCACGCGGAAGGAGTGGCGAGGCTTGATTAGTCAGAAGAAAGTAGAACGCTGGGGCGTGTTTGAAACCGCTGTCACAATCGGTGAAACGCATGAGAATCCGTTTAGCGGCGTACGGCTGGAGGCCGTATTCCGGAACGGAAGCCGGACGGTCAAGGTGAACGGCTTTTACGACGGGGACGGCGTCTATAAAGTCCGGTTTATGCCGGATACCGTCGGAAGGTGGACATTCTCGACCAGCAGCAGCGACCCGTCGCTTGATGCCTTAACCGGCGAATTCGAATGCACGGACGCCGGAGCGGGCAATCGCGGACCGGTCCGCGTCTGCTCACGGGACCATTTCGAATACGCGGACGGATCGCCCTATATCCCGTTCGGAACGACCTGCTACGCCTGGATTCATCAGGACGAGGAGCTGCAGGCCCGGACGCTCGAATCGCTGCGCCAATCTCCTTTTAATAAAATCCGCATGTGCGTATTTCCGAAAAGGTACGCCTTCAACGCCGCCGAACCGGAGCTGTTTCCGTTTCCGGGCTCGAAGGAGTCCGGCTTCGACCTTGAGCGGTTCGATCCGCGCTTTTTCCGGAGGCTGGAGAAGCGGATCGGGCAGCTCGCGGAGCTCGGAATTGAAGCGGATGTCATTTTGTTCCATCCCTACGACAAGGGGCATTGGGGCTTTGACGGCATGAGTGCGGACCGGGACGAGTTTTATCTGCGTTATGTGATCGCTCGTTTGTCCGCTTATCGCAATGTATGGTGGTCGCTGGCTAACGAGTACGATTTTATGCGCGAGAAGCGGAAGGAAGACTGGGACCGGCTGTTCCAAATCGTACAGGAAAACGATCCTTACCAGCATCTTCGCTCCATACACAACGGAACGAAGATGTACGACCCGTCGTCGCTCGATCTGTACGACCATGCAAAGCCGTGGGTGGATCATGTGAGCCTGCAGCACTGGGATCTCACCGCAGTCGACTCGGTCCGCCGGGAATACGGGAAGCCTGTCGTCGTTGACGAGTGCTGCTACGAAGGTGATATCCCCCGCCGGTGGGGCAACATTACCGGAGAAGAGATGACGCACCGGTTCTGGGAAGGAACGGTCCGGGGCGCATATGTCGGGCACGGCGAAACTTACTTGCATCCCGAGGATATTCTCTGGTGGTCGCATGGAGGCGAGCTGCACGGTACGAGTCCCGAGCGTATCGGATTTTTGCGCCGGATGGTTGAGGAAGCGCCTCAGCAGCCGGCCGTCATCGACACGATCAAGGACGTGCCGGCAATCGGCGTAGAGGGAGAATATTACTTGCTGTACTTCGGCATTCACCGGCCTGCCGTCAGGCCCGTTCAGCTGCCGGAGGACGCCGTGTATACCGCCGAAATCATTGATACCTGGAACATGACGATCGAGCCGGTTGAAGGGACCTTCTCCGGCACCTGCGAGATCAGCCTTCCGGGAAGACCGTATATGGCGCTGCGAATTCGGCGCAGCATGCAATAAAGGCTGACCGGCTTTATCACCTAATTGGAGGTGCCGCCATGGGGCGCATTGTACTAAAAAATGTTGAGAAACGTTATGGCAAAGACAAGCAGTACGCCGTTAAGGATTTTAACCTGGAGATCGAGGACGGCGAGTTTCTCGTTATGGTCGGAGGGTCGGGCTGCGGCAAATCGACGACGCTGCGCATGATCGCCGGGCTGGAGGATATTACTTCGGGCGAGCTGTACATCGGGGACAAGCTGGTGAACGATTTGCCGCCGAAGGACAGGGATATCGCCATGGTTTTCCAGAACTACGCGTTGTACCCGAATATGAACATCTACGAAAATATTGCGTTCGGCCTGCGCCTTCGCAAGGAGCCGAAGCATGAGATCGACATGTCGGTCAAAGGGACGTCCCGCATTCTGGAGATCGAACAGTATTTGGACCGGAAGCCCAGACAATTGTCGGGCGGTCAGCGCCAGCGCGTCGCGCTCGGCCGGGCGATCGTCCGGAAGCCGAGCGTGTTCTTGATGGACGAGCCGTTGTCGAACCTCGATGCCAAGCTAAGAGTCCAGATGCGTACGGAAATTATCCGGCTTCATAAACAGCTGGGAGTGACGACGGTTTATGTAACGCACGATCAGGTGGAAGCGATGACGATGGGCAACCGGATCGTCGTCATGAAGGACGGCGTCATCCAGCAGGTCGATAGTCCGCGGGTCATTTACAGCAACCCGAGGAATATGTTTGTGGCGAGCTTTATCGGGACGCCGCCGATTAACTTTATCGAAGGGAAGATCGTGGAGTCGGACGGCGGCAGGCTGCAGCTGCAGACGCAGCGGAGCTACCTTGAAATCCCGGACGCGCATGCAGAGCTGCTGCGGAAGCACGGCAAGGTGAACCGGAGAGTCGTGCTCGGCATTCGATCCGAATTTGCGCATGTAGAGCCGGAAATGACGGACCGTCACCCGAAAAGCCAAATAACAGGCACGCTCAAGGTGGCCGAGCTGATGGGTGCGGATATGTATCTGTATGTCGATATCGGAACGGATAAGCCATTTGTCGTCCGGACCCTCTCGGGCTTTGACCGGAGTGAGGATGAGCGGATAACCGTTGCGCTGGACATGTCGAAAGCGCTTTACTTCGATAAAGATACGACGGAAAGCTTGATGTACGAATGATGGAGCAAAGGGGAGAGATAGATGTTAGGGGCGCTTAAGAGATGGCGTACAATAATCGTACCTTTGTTGATCTTCGCACTGCTTCTGCCGGCCGCTGCGGGAGCGGCGGGGAACGCGGGTGCGGCACAGTCGCCGGACACCGCAGAGAACGCTCCTGCCGATGCTTCGGCGGGGGAGCCGCAGGCGGAAGCCGCGGATGAGACGGGCGATCCTTATTTTCTGGACAAGCTGGCGGAATGGAAGAAAGCGGGTGCGCCGGACGAACACGACGGAAAGGTCAGCTTGTCCGCTGCCGGCTTTACGAGGGCGTCCGAAGGCGCCCATGCCGGGTCCGGTACGGTAGACGGCCGGTCGGGAGTGCTCGATTGGCGCCTGGGAAACGAGGAATGGATCGAATACGATTTTTCCGTTGAGAAGGCCGGGCTGTACAAGATCGATCTGTCTTACCGTCCCGTCACGGACGATAACCGGCGCAGACCGATTCTGCTGAACGTCTCGGTCGACGGGCGAAACGAATTTCTTGAAGCGAGATCCGTCACGCTGGACCGCCGCTGGAAGGATCCGTTCCCGGCGACTCTCGATTCGAACGGCGACCAGATCCGTCCGATGGCGGAGGATATCAGCGGATGGATCACGACCTCGCTTCGCGATTCGGGCGGCGCTTATGTCGATCCGCTGCAATGGTATTTGACTCCCGGGAAGCATACGCTCCGCTTCACCAGCAACGAGCCGTTTGCACTGGACACTATCGAGCTGTCGGCTCCGGAGCAAGTTCCGGGTTACGAGACGGCAAAGCAGACGAATGCCGGCGGCGGCAGCGGAAGCGGCGAGCCGATCGTCATCGAAGCCGAGCAGGCCGATTGGAAAAGCGTCTCTTCCATCTCGCTTCGCTATGACAACGAGATTTACAGCACGCCATATAAACGCGGGAATATTACGTATAACACGATCGACGGCTCACGCTGGTCCTCCGGCAACGGCGAAATCAGCTGGACCTTTGACGTAAAGGAAAGCGGATATTACAAAATCGGGATGAGGGTCAAGCAAAATTACTCCTCCAACCGTTCGTCCTTTCGGACCGTCATGATTAACGGCAAAATTCCATTCGCCGAAATGAAGGCCTACCAGTTCCCGTACGGGTCCGGCTGGCAGGGCGTTCAGCTCGAGGACGAGCAGCAGCAGCCGTACTTGTTCTATCTGGAAAAAGGAAGCAACACGATCACGATGAGAGCAACCCAGTCTCCCGTCAAGCCGATGATCTCCGAGCTGGAGAAAACGGTAGACGAGCTGATGCTGCTGTCGGAAGATCTGAAGGCGTTGACCGGCGGTTCGAGCGACACGAACAGAACCTGGAAAATTGACAAGGAGCTGCCCGGGTTTACGGATGATCTCGGCGCGATTGCCGATAAGCTGGACGCTGTTCAGCAGCAGCTGGTCGAGGTCAACGGCAGAAAGGATGCCGTAACGCAAGGCCTTTTTACTCTGATCAAGGATATCCGCTCGATGCTGGCCGATCCGAACCAGATTCCGTACAAAACCTCCCGTTTTGTCACGATGCAGGGCAAGGTGGCCGAACTGCTGCAGCAGCTGAAAAGCCAGCCGCTTGGGCTCGACCGCATTTTTATTGTGCCGGAGAACGAGAAGTTTCCGCAGATGGAAGCGGGCTTCTTCAAGAAGATGAAAGGAGCGTTCGTCAACTTCTTCTATTCCTTCCAGTCGAAGGAGGGGCTTAGCGGCATGGATGACGATGTGCTCAACGTCTGGGTGCTTCGCGGACGCGATTATATTAATCTTCTGCAGCAGCTGGTAGACGAGCAGTTTACGCCGACGACGGGAATAAAGGTTAAGGTGAATCTGCTTCCGGATACGAATTTGCTTGTGCTGATGAACGCGGCCGATATTGCGCCGGACGTCGCGCTCGGGCTTCCGCAGACGCTGCCGTTCGATTATGCGATCCGCAACGGGTTATACGATCTGACGAAGTTCCCGGATTTCGATACGATGTACAAGCGTTTCGCGCCGGGCACCTGGACCCCGTTCTACTATAACAAGGGATACTATGCATTGCCGGAGACGCAAAGCTTCTCCATGCTCTATTACCGGAAAGATATATTGAAAGAGCTTGGCCTCGAGGTGCCGGACACCTGGGAAGACGTGTACAACATGCTTCCGACCTTGCAGCAGAACAATCTTAACATGGCTCCGGTTCAGCATATGCCGTTTTTCTTTCAGAACGGGGCCGATTATTTCACAAAGAACGGGCTGCAGACGGCTTTGGGCACGGAAGCGGGCTATAAATCCTTCAAGGAATGGACCGATTTGTACAACGTCTACGCCGTAGACCAGCAGCTGGCAAGCTTCTATCAGTCGTTCAGAAGCGGCACCGTGCCGATCGGCATCGCGGACTTCAGCATGTACATCCAGCTGGCGGTGGCGGCTCCCGAGCTGAACGGGTACTGGGGCATCGCGCCGATTCCGGGTGTCAAGCAAAGCGACGGGGAAACGGCCCGATGGATGGGCGGCAATCTGCAATCGTCCGTTATCTTCAAGAAGACGAAAAAAGCCGAGCAAAGCTGGGAGTTTCTCAAATGGTGGACCTCCGCAGAGGTACAGGAGAGATACGGCTCCGATCTGGAGACGATTAACGGCCTGTCCTTCCGCTGGAACACCTCGAATATCGAAGCGTTCGTCCATCTGCCGTGGAAGCAGGAGGATTTGAACGCGATTCTCGAGCAATGGCGCTGGTACAAGGAAATTCCGAACGTTCCGGGCAGCTATTTCCTGGAGAGGGAGCTGCAAAACGCCTGGAACCGGAGCGTCGTCGACGGAATCAATTACCGCAGCTCGCTTGAAACGTCGATCGGGGAGATCGAAAGGGAGATGCAAAGGAAAATGCAAGAGTTCGGCATTATCGACAGCGGGGGCAAAGTCCTCCGGCCGCTTGAGCTGCCTGAAGTCAACAAGCCATGGGAAGGGGTGAACCCGTATGTCCGAAAGTAGTGCGCAAATTTTAAAAAATAACGACGCCCATTCCGGCATGGCCGTCCGCACGAGGGGAAAGGCGTCCGAGCTGCTGAGGGAAATGTGGCGGTCCCGGTTGTCATATCTGTTCATCGCGCCTTTTATGCTCTGTTTCATAGTGTTTATTATGATTCCGGTCGTTTGTGCGTTCGCGCTCAGCTTTATGTCCTATAACTCGCTTGAGCCGCCGCGTTTTATCAGCTGGTCCAATTTCCGCTATATGATTTCGGAGGATTTGCTGTTTCTGCAATATGCGCTGCCTAATACGTTCAAATTTGCGGTCATTGCGGGACCTTGCGGCTACGTCGCCTCCTTCCTGCTGGCATGGCTGATCACCATCCTTCCCGGGCGCTCGCGCAAATGGTTTGCGCTCGCTATGTATTCCCCGTCGCTGATGGGAGGGGTCGCCATGACAATCGTCTGGCTGCCGCTCCTCAGCGGCGACAGGATCGGCTACCTGAACAGCTTCATGCTCGAGTGGGGGTTCATCAGCGACCCTGTGCTGTGGGTGACAAGCAAGGAGCATCTGATGACATCCATGATCGTCGTAACGCTATGGTCCAGCATGGGGATCGGCTTTCTGGCGATGATGGCGGGCATTTTGAACGTAAATCCCGAGCTTTACGAAGCGGGAAGGCTGGACGGCATCAAATCCAGGCTCGAGGAAATCTGGTACATTACGGTACCGTCCATGAAGCCTCAAATGCTGTTCGGCGCGGTCATGGCGATCGTCGGCACATTCAAGGCGGGCAGCATCGGCACCGAGCTGTCGGGCATGAACCCTACGCCGCAGTATGCCGGCCATCTGATCATGAACCAGATTGACGATTACGGCTTTATCCGCTTCGAGCTGGGTTATGCATCCGCTTTGTCCGTGTTCCTGCTGCTGCTCATGTATTTATCCAATAAGTTTTGCTGGGGACTGTTCGGTTCAAAGGGGGATGAATAAAGATGGCAATGCCGCTAATCCGCAAGCCTTTCCGTTTCAGGAGGCGGTCCAAGCTGTTCCGGATGAGCCGTTTCGAGAAAGTAGTCGTTTTCCTGCTCGTTCTGTTCAGCGCGTTTATGCTTCTGCCGCTTGTCTATATTTTCAATCACGCGTTTAAGCCCTATGAGGAATTGTTCGTTTACCCGCCGACGATTTGGGCACGAAATCCGTCGTTTCAAAACTTCGTAGAGCTGTTCCAAATGACGTCGGACTCGGTCGTTCCGGTTACGCGCTACATTTTCAACAGCTTATCCGTAGCCGTGCTGAGCGTCATTGCCGTGACGGGAGTAAGCGCATTATGCGCCTACCCGCTGTCCAAGCACAAGTTTCCGGGAGATAAGCTCGTATTTGCGACCATTATGCTCACGCTGCTATTTGCGCCGGAGACCGTTTCGATACCGCGTTATCTCGTTGTCAGCCATTTAGGCATCATGAACACTTACTGGGGCCATATTTTGCCTATGGTAGCCGTACCGGTCGGCGTCTTCTTAATGAAGCAGTTCATCGACCAGATTCCGAACGAGCTGCTCGAATCGGCCCGGCTGGACGGCGCGAGGGAGATTATGGTGTTCCTGCGGATCGTCGTCCCTGTCATTTTGCCGGCGGTCGCTACAATCGGCATTATCTCGTTCCAGTCCGCCTGGGGCAACACCGAGACGTCGACTCTATTCATGCAGGATGAGCAGATGAAGACCTTTCCGTTCTTTATCTCGACTCTGACAACGAATATGGCGAACAACGTGGCAAGGCAGGGGGCCGCCGCCGCCGCCGCGCTGTTCATGTTCATTCCGAACCTGATTATTTTCCTCGTATTCCAGAGCAAGGTCATTGCAACAATGGCCCATTCCGGCATCAAATGAAACCGCGGGAGGAGAAGCTATGAAGCCTTCACAATTAAACATGATCCGTCTCCTGCGGGGCTTGCTGGCCGTGTGCCTCGTATGGGTCGCTTTTCCGGCGGTTGTATCCGCCGATTATCCTTATTCAACCAATTACAAATCCGGAACCGGTTCACTTGTGTGGACGCAGGCCGCTTTCGCGCCGGAGCAGGTGCTTGGCAGGGATATATTTATCGCTGATCCGAACGATCCGTCGAAGCAAGTGCAGTCGCCGCTCGCGCAGCCGCGCGATCTGTTCATCGATTCCGAAGACCGGATGTATGTCGCCGATTCGGGCAACAACCGGATTGTCCTGTTTCACCCGAACGGCGAATTCGACCGGATTTTGCCGGCGCTCGAAGGAACGCCGCTGTCGAATCCGCAAGGCCTGTTCGTCGATGGGAAAAACCATCTTTATGTCGCCGATACCGGCAACGCCAGGGTCGTTATGCTCGACCGGCAGGGTAAGCTGCTGAAGGAGTACAAGCTTCCGGAATCGAGGTTCATTCCGGAGGATTACCGCTTCGAGCCGATCAAAGTGGCGGTCGATAAACGCGGATTTTTGTACATTGTATCGCTCGGAAGCTATAACGGGCTGCTGCAGCTCGATCCCGAAGGCGGCTTTGTCCGCTTCTTCGCAGCCAATAAGGTTCCGTTCACGGTCCTCGACTCGATCAAGCGAATGTTTTATTCGAAGGAAATGTACGAGAAGCAGCTCAGCAAGCTGCCTCCGGCTATCAACAACGTGAACATCGACGATCGGGGGTTTACGTACACGGTTTCTTTCGGGGAGCAGCTGGACAGCGAACAGGTGAAGAAGCTGAACAATGCCGGCAAACATTTCCTCGGTGCCGGAAGCAACCTGGGGCCGGGCAATAATACGTTCGGCGAGTACCGGTTCCGCACGGCCGCTCAGAAGGCGAATCTGAAGGACATCGCTATCGACGCGAGCGGCAACTTCTCCGTGATCGACGGAGATTCCAAGATGGTCAGCCAATATGATGCATTCGGCAACCTGCTGTTCTTTTGGTCCGGCGATGCGAGCCCGAACACGACGCAGCTCGGCATCGTCAAGAGCCCGGCGGCCATCGACATCAATTCGAAGAACGAGCTGTTCATTTTGGACGATAACGCGAATTTGATCCAGACGTACCATCAGACCGAGTTCGGCGCGCTCGTCTATAAGGCGAACAACCTTACCGTTGACGGAAGGTATAAGGAAGCCGAGCCGCTATGGCGCGAGGTGCTTCATCTTAACGCGTATTATGCGCCCGCGATGATCGGTCTTGCCCAGTCCGCCTACGCCAGTAAGGATTTTGCGGAGGCGAAGAAGCTGTTCCTGGACGCGGGCATTCAGGAAGGGTTCTCGAACGCTTTCTGGAAAATCCGCCTGCAATGGTTCCAGGACCGATTCGGTTTCTTTATGAACGTTTTTCTGGCGGCGGTTGTCGTGTTTCTCGCGTATAAAATGGCGGCAAAACGTTTTCCGGCGCTGCAAAATCCGCCGATCCGGCTTCGGATACGGTCCCGCTTGCTGGGGCAGCTGAAGCATTCGCTGTACGTGCTGCGCCATCCGATCGACGGCTTCTCCGCGCTCCGTTACGAGAATAAGGGCAGCTACTTGAGCGCATTCATTATCCTGGCGCTGGCTTATATCTCTTATGCGGTGTCCCGGACGCAAACGAGCTTTACCTTTAATATGGAAGCGATCAAGCCGATCAGCGGAATGACCGTCTTTCTCCAGTTTTTCCTGGTGTGGATCGGATGGGTCGTATCCAATTATTTGGTCAGCAGCATTTTGCGGGGCGAGGGACGTTTCATGGACGTGTTCGTCGGCAGCGCCTATGCGCTTACGCCGTTTATCGTAGTCGGCCTGCCCCTCACGCTAATCTCGAACGGCATGTCGCTTAGCGAAGCGTCGATTTACAATTTCCTTCACCAGGGCATGATGGTATGGATCTTCCTGCTGCTCGTCTGGAAGGTTCAGTCGCTTCAAAATTACTCGGTGGGCGAAACCGTAATCAACCTGCTGTATACGGCCGGTACGATGATTGTTATCGGCGTGCTGTGCTTCATTTTGTTCGGTCTCAGCACCGAGCTGCGCAGCTTTATTTATTCGATTGTTCAGGAGGTGTCGGCGCGTTGACGGAAGCAAGCAAATCTTACACCAAGCTGCGCAGGCTGCTTCCTTGGGCGGCGCTTTCCGCGGCCGTTATACTGGTCGTTCTGTATGTGTGGACCCATTCCATAGGCCCCGATGAGGGACAGGCGGAGCAGGTGCAGGCACAGCAGACCGCCGTTCCCGCAGGACTGAAGCCGGCCGTGAGCTCGAACGGGGAGCTGCCTAACGAAGCCGATTTCGAGCAGGTGGCCGAAAGCGGGACGCTCGTCCTCTATGCGGATAAGAACACCGGACATTTCAAAGTCCGCGACAAACGGGACGGGCACGAGCTGCGTTCGTACCCGGATCCGGAGGATTGGAAGCTGGAGACGATTTCCGGCGCCTGGCGGAACCACCTCCTGTCGCCAATCGTGATGGAGACGGTCGAGAACGCTTCGAAGACGGAAGTAAAGGTAAGCAGTCTGCTGTCGATGAAAGGCGGCATTATGAGCTGGAAGCCGCTCGAAGACGGCTTCGCCGTTACGTTCGGGATTCCATCCGTTCAGATGGCGGTTCCGATCGAGGTGCGGCTTAAGGACGATTACGTGGAAACCAAGGTCATTGACGCGGAGCTCGCCGAGGGTAAGGTTTCGCTGATTAATTTGAAGGTTTACCCGTTTCTGGGCGCGGCACAGCCGGGCGGACAGGACGGATATTTGCTTCTGCCGGACGGCTCGGGGGCCATCTACAACATCAAGGAAAATATCTCGAACGACCGCAGCGTGTACCGCGAACCGATCTACGGCATAGACAGCGCGTTCAACTCGGTCTATACGAACCGGAAGCCGATTACGATGCCGGTATACGGGATCAAGTCGGGGGGCAGCGCCTTCCTGGCCGTTGCGGACGAAGGGGAGGAGTACGGTTACATGTATGCGGCGCCTTCAGGCGTTTACAGCCGGTATGCCTGGGCTACCGTCGAGCATAATTACCGTCTTCAGTACTTTCAGCCAACGACGTATGACAAAGCCGCAGGTTTTTTCACGTTCAGCAAAATCAAATTCGGCGGCGACCGCAAAGTGCGTTATTACGTCCTGCCCGAATCGGCAAGCGATTATTCCGGCATGGCTGCGAAATACCGCGATTATTTAATGAAGGAGAAAGGCCTGAAGCAGCTGGAAGCAGGCGGTTCGGAGCTCCCGCTGTATCTGGACTTAATTGGCGGGGATTCGGAGAAGGGCTTCCTTCGCAACAAATTTATTACCGGAACGACGACGGACGAAGCGAAGTCGATCGTGGACCGGCTGCATGCGCAGGGCGTTCCGCGGCTGGTCGTCACCTATCAGGGCTGGCAGACCGGAGGCGCAAGCCGGATCGGCTTCGGCACGAAGGTCGACAAGCGGCTTGGCGGCAATGACGGCATGCGAAGCTTCGCCGAATACGCGAAGTCGAAGGGCGACACCGTCCTATTGCAAACCGATTACACGCTGAACACCGACGGCGACGATTTTGATCCGAAGAAGCAGGCGATGCAGGATCAGGCGGGCTCCGTCATGAAGTTCTCCCGCCTGCAGTCGAATGACGAGGTTGCGATCGTGAGCCCTAAGGTGTCGCTGAACAAGATGAAGGATGCGCTGAACGGCTTTGCATCGCTGGGCGTTGACGGCCTTCAGCTTTCGGGAACCGGCAATATGCTGTTCAGCGATTACAACCGCAGATCCCTCAGCAGCCGGGAGGAGGCTTCGGCGCTGCAGAGCGAATTGCTTGATACCGTGGGGTCGAAGCTTGCCGCGGTAACGGTGGCGGGCGGCAACGCCTACGCGCTGAGCGGCGCGGACGCAATCAGGCAGATGGCGGGCGATTATTCGTACGACCTGTTCCTGGACGAAGCGGTGCCTTTCGCCCAGATGTCGCTGCACGGGCTTGTGCCGTATACGATGAACTGGGGCAATGCGAGAGACGAGTACCGCAAGGATTTTCTGCGCAGTATCGAATACGGGGCGGCTCCGACATTCGGCGTGATGCATGCCAAGACGGAGAAGATGAAGAGGGCTTACACCGTCTGGCAGTACAGCTTGAATTACGACGAATGGGAAGAGGCGATCGTGAAAGAGTACAACCGCTTTAACGAAGCGCTTGGAGATGTCCAAGGCGAATTTATGACGAGCAACCGGACGATCGCTCCGAAGGTGAAGGAGTCGGTATTCTCGGGCGGAAAGAAGATTATCGTGAACTACAACGATACCGAGGTAACGGTCCTGGGAACAACGGTTCCGGCGCAAGATTTTGTAGTGGTGAAGGGGGGAGAGGCGCAATGAACGGCTGGATTCGGATGAAAAACAGAATGTCGCAGCGATACGAAGGCATCTTTCTCATTTTGCCTTGGATCATCGGATTTCTCCTGTTCGTCTCGTTTCCTCTCCTATACTCGCTCTATATGAGCTTTCATAACGTCCGCATTACCGGGACGGGCATTTTGCACGAATATGTCGGCACCAAGTACTACAACAACATTTTGTTTCAGGACGGCGGCGTCTTCTACGATCAGCTTCTGCCGTTTCTGAGACAGGTTCTGTTCATGATTCCGATCATCGTCATTTTCTCTTTCATGATTTCCATCATGCTGAACCAAAAATTTCTGGGAAGAGGCTTGTTCAGAGCGGTGTTCTTCCTGCCGGTCATCTTCTCCTCCGGCAACGTTATCGAACGTTTCTTGAGCCAGGGAAGAGGACAGCTCGGGTTTCTGGAGCAGTTCTCGATTTCGACGGCGCTTACGCAATATTTGCCGGCTTCCTGGTCCACGCCGATCGTCAGCGTTCTGAACTCTTTCGTTCTTATTTTGTGGTATTCCGGCGTGCAGATCCTGCTGTTCCTTGCGGGCCGCCAGACGATTTCGGCGTCCGTTTACGAGGCGGCGCGCATTGACGGCGCGAATCCATGGGAGATGTTCTGGAAAATTACGCTGCCGGCTATGATGCCGTTCGTGCTGCTGAATACGATATACACGGTCGTGGATCTGTTCACCTTCCCGGGCAATCCGATCATTGCCAGCGTCAATCCGACGCAATACGGACCGACGAGCGCATTGATCTGGGTCTACTTCCTGATCATACTGCTGTTCATGGGACTGGTGATGCTGCTGCTCGGCAGGGCGGTCCGCGTCACGACGCAAACGAGGTAGGAGGAGAGAAGGATGGAGAAAGTATTGAATGTTCTCCGGCAGCGGCAGCAGCAATTCGGCCTGCTCAAATGGGCCGAGCGTCTTCGGCTGCTGCTTGTAGGGCGGGAAGCGGATAAAGGGCTGTTGTTTCGCATTTTCATTTACATTGTGCTGATCGAAACGGCGTATCTGTATCTCAATCCTATTTTATATATGATATCCAACATGGTAAAAGGGCTCGACGATTTGCTGGACCCGACCGTGAACTGGATTCCGAAGGCGATCTATTGGGGGCATCTGAAAGAGGCCTGGGAGCTGCTGAACTATCCGAGCTCGTTCGGCGTCAGCTTCGGCCTGTCCATAGGCGCGTCGCTCTTTCAGCTCGTCGCCTGCGCGATGGCCGGATACGCGTTCGCCAGGGTGCAATTTCCGTTCAAGCGCTTCTGGTTCGCGTGCCTGATCTTTACCTTCGTCATTCCGCCGCAGGTAACGGTGCTGCCGCTGATTATTATGTACCGGGAAGTAGGCTGGATCGATACGTACTTCCCGATGCTGGTTCCGGCGCTGTTCGGGCACGGCCTGAAGGGCGCGCTTTATGTCATCATTTACCGCCAGTTTTTCTCCATTCTTCCGAAGGAACTGGAGGAAGCGGCGAAGATCGACGGCGCGAGCCTGTACCGGGTGTTCTTCAAGGTCATGCTGCCGATCGCAACGCCGGCGATTGTCGTCGTCTTCCTTTTCTCTTTCGTGTGGAACTGGAACGACAGTTATTTTCCGATGATGTTCCTGTTCAAAATGCAGGACGTTCCGCTCTCCATCGCGCTGGTGAAGGCGACAGGAGACTTGACGACGGAAGAAGGACGGCTGTTCGCCCAGTCGATCGACATGGCCAAGTCGTTTCTGGCGGTCATGCCGCCGCTGGTGCTGTACCTGTTCACGCAGCGCTGGTTCGTCGAAGGCGTCGAGCGGACGGGTCTTGTGGAATAGCAACGAATTGAAGGGAGTGCAAGCAGGATCATGAGCATGCAAGAGGTGGAACGCTGGGGAATATTCGAGGTTGCCTTGACCGGTCCTTCGGCAGGCAATCCGTATGCGGAGGTCGCTTTGTCGGCGACCTTCGAATACCGCAACGACCGGATCGAGGTCGAAGGCTTCTATGACGGGGACGGCATCTATCGGGTCCGGTTTATGCCGGATCGGGAAGGGACTTGGCGGTATGTCACGAAGAGCGCCGAGCCGGAGCTGGACGGCGCGGCGGGAAGCTTTGTCTGTACGGCGCCGTCAGCCGGAAATCACGGGCCCGTAAGGGTAAAGAACGGTTATTTGTTCGCATACGAGGACGGAACGGGCTACATGCCGTTCGGTACGACCTGTTATCACTGGACTCATACGGGGAACGGGGCGCACGAGCGGCAGACGCTGGAGGAGCTGGAGAAGTCTCCGTTCAACAAGGTCCGGATGTGTCTGCTTCCTACGCGGGACATGCGCCCGGACATGGTCGTATTCGCCGGGACATGCCCGGAGGATGCGGATACGACCCGGTTCAATCCGGCGTTCTTCGCCCATCTGGAGGGGCGGATCGCCGATTTGATGAAGCTCGGAGTGGAAGCCGATCTGATTTTGTTCCATCCCTACGACAAGGAGGGCGGCTGGGGCTTCAACAATATGTCGCGCGAACAGGACTTCTACTACCTGCGTTACGTCATCGCCCGTTTGGGAGCGTACCGCAACGTCTGGTGGTCGCTGTCGAACGAATACGATTTCAACAAGAGGAAGACGGTGGAGGATTGGGACCGGCTGCTGCAGTACGTGCAGCGTAAGGATCCGTACCAGCGGCTTCGTTCGATCCATAACGGTACAAAAATGTACGAAATATCGTCTTTGTACGATTTTTCGAAGTCATGGCTTACGCATCAAAGCATTCAGCACTGGGATACCGTGCCGACAACCGAATGGCGGGCGGCCGTTCGCAAGCCGATCGTTGTCGACGAAATTTCCTACGAGGGCAACGTCGGCAAGCGATGGGGCAACATTACGGGCCTCGAGCTTGTGCACCGTTATTGGGAGGGCTTGACGAGAGGCGGCTTCGTCGCCCACGGAGAATGCTTCGAGAATAAGCCGACCCGGTCCTGGATATCGGCCGGAGGCCGCCTGTACGGGGAGAGCACCGAGCGGATCCGTTTTCTGCGCCGGCTGATGGAGGAAGGCCCGGAGGACTGGATGGCGGCTCGCGAGGAAGGCGCATATGCGCTTCTGTACATGGGCAAATACCGCCTGACGTCCTGCAAGCTGCCGCTGTCCCCCGACCGGGAATACCGGATCGAGCTTATCGATATTTGGGACATGTCGGTCACGCCGCTGGACGGCACATACGCGGGACAGAGCGAGCTGGCGCTGCCGGCTAAACCTTACACCGCTTTGCGCGTGCAAGCAGTTTGAGAGGAGAGAACGGAGTGATTCAATACCAAGATACAGTGGAGCGCTTTGGCAAATTCGAGCTGAGGCTGGAGGGGCGCAAGGACGACAGCCTGTATGCCGATCCGGGCCTGCGGGCCGAATTCAGCAAGGGGGAGCGTCATTTTGAAGCCGAAGGCTTCTACGACGGCGACGGATGGTTAGCCGTCCGTTTCATGCCGGACGAGGAGGGGGATTGGTCGTTCCGGATCGAAGGCGGGTCCGTGCAGGCAGGCGGGTATACCGGACATTTCCGGTGCATGCCGGCAGGTGCCGGCAATCACGGGCCGGTGGGCGTATCCGGCGAAACGCGCTTTGCTTACGCGGACGGCACGCCGTTCACGCCGTTCGGAACGCAGCTTGCCGCATGGCATGTACAGAACGGCTCCAGCCGCAGCTTGACGCTCCGGACGCTGGCGTCGGCGCCTTTTAACAAAGCGCGGATGTATGCCATTCCGCAGGCCGGGCAAGCGGCAGCCGGCGAGACGGCTATTTCCCCGTTCGCGGCAGGCCCGGACGGACTTCCGGACGGCGGCCGCTTCAATCCGGCTTATTTCGCCAGGCTGGAGGAATGTGTGGAGAGCCTGTCCCGTATCGGCGTGGAAGCCGAGCTTATCCTGCTGCCCGCAGATTCGGAACGGGAAGGAGCTGTCCGGCTGACGCCGGAGCAGGAAGAGCGTTATATCCGGTACGCGGTTTCCCGTTTGGCCGCTTACCGGAACGTCTGGTGGACGCTGGCGGATTTGGGAGACGGCGGCGGACGATGGCAGGATGCCGATTGGCTGGCCTATTTCCGGGCGCTTCGCGAATGCGATTTCGGTCATCATCTGACCTCGATCCACGGCACTCCTTCCTCGTTCGACTGGGGCATTCCGTGGCTGACGCATATCAGTCTCCGCCAGGAGGACGTGATGCTTGCCTCGGACTTCACGCTGCAGTACGAGAAGCCGGTCGTCATTGACGATTGCGGCCGCGAGGGTGCAGGCTCGAATCCGATGGATGCGCTGACGCCGGAAGATATGGTGTACCGCGTATGGGAAGGCTTATCCCGCGGAGGCTTTGCGGCCCATGGGGAATCGCTGCGCCGGGCGGATGGAACGAGCTGGTCGATTCATGGCGGCGAGCTGATCGGCGAAAGCGCGGAGCGGATTACGTTCCTGCGCGGTCTGCTGGAGGATGCCCCGAGCGGCTTGACGTACAGCAGATTTAGCCATGACGCTTCGACCCTGAACCGCAAGGGAGAATTTTATTTGCAGTATTATGGGCCTCATCGTTTCACTTCGCGAGCCTTCGCGATGCCGGAGGGCGATTTTGCGGTGGAGCTCATCGATACATGGAACATGACGGTAGAACGGCTTGACGAAACCTACCGGGAAAGATTTGTGATCAAGCTGCCAGGCGAGCTTTACCGCGCCCTGCGAGTGCGCAAAATCGGCGAAGGGACGGCGCCGGCCGAGGCGGGCAAGGATCAGGTGACAGCTTAGCATTGAGAAGACGAAGCCTTCCGCCAGGACGAACAGACCTGATAGCGGAAGGCTATATTTCGAAGAACGGAAGGAGACCGCTGGAAATGAACGCATACCGATTAACAAGTTCGGCCGGAAAGCGAAGCGTTGACGTCAGGCAGTCGGACAACGATATCTTTATTCAATTATCCCGGGATGGAGACTCCAAGCCTTATTTTCAAAATTCGCTCGGAAGCATGGCCGTTTTTTCCGAGGGTCGTCCATGGCGGGAGGAGCGCCTTCGCCTAAAAGATGCCCGAATCGGGCAGCACGGCGGCACGCTGCGAATCGAAGCGGACGGCGGCGGGCTGTTCCTGACCGTTGAGCTTTCCTTCGATGCGGAAGGGCTGCTCCGGGTAAACACGATCTGGGAGAACCGCTCGGGCCGGACGATATATGACGCCGCAGTCGGCCTCGAATGGGAGCTGTCTACATGCGGCACGGACAACGTGACGATTCCGCATATGATCTACAACAATAACCCGTCGGCCGACCCTGCCAGACTTGTGCCTCATCTCGGCGCAGGCGAAGGCAAGGGCTTTATTTGCGAGGAGCACCGACTTCCGATTCCATGCGTGAACGTGGAGTGGACGGAGAAGGGGGACGAGTGGCGCCGGTTTTTGACGATGTTCTCTCTCCCTTCTTATATCGAGCTTCCTGACGGCACGGTCCATTACGGCTCACTCGGCGCATATAAGCGTGAAGGCAGCGTCGCGATTGCGGCGATGAGCGGCGTGCTGATGTTCAACGGCGAGAAGGACATCGTATACGTCAGCAAAAGCCAAATTGAGCCTTATTCCGGCGGCTATACCGATTTTGCGCCGGGCTTTGCACTCTCGAAAAGCTATGCGCTCGAATGGGGACCGCAGAAGGAGCCGGGCCGCGCTTTCTCGCAAGCCGTTCACCGCGCCGTGGCGCTGTACGATCCGCAGGGTGCCGCTCCGCTATCGCTGGAGGAGATGATCCGGCTGAAGACGGCGGCCATGGATGACCGGTGGAGGGAGACGGACCGGGCTGCAGGCTACGTCAAGTTCAACGACCGGAATTCGTTCGGGCTTGTGTCGAAGCATGGGCTTCACTTCATGTACGGCTGGACGGGACAATGCCTGAAGCTGGCCTGGTGCGACGCATTCCTCGGCTTCGACGGGCAAATGAGCGAGCGGGTCGAGCGCTGCCGGAAGGCCGTTGAATTTTACCTCGCCGAGAGCGGCACCGCAGTGCCAGGCCTCCGGAGCGGGGCTTATCACCTGGAGGACGGCAGCTGGCGCAATTTCAGCCGTCAGCAGGAGCCCGTCATCTCGAGCCGCGCCTTCGGGGAAACCGTCGGCGATCTGGCCGATATCATTCTGCTGTTCCGCAGCCGGGGAGAGCAGGTTCCTTCGCACTGGACAGCGGCGCTTGAGCAATCCGCGGCCTTCCTGCTCGGTGCGATTTTGCCGTCCGGCATTTTCCCGGCCACATGGAAGCTGGACGGAAGCGCGGCCGAAACGGAAATTACGGCCGCAGGCATTCCGTGCCTGATCGCGCTGATCAAAGCTTGGCAGGTAACGGGAGCGAGCACGTACCTGGACGCCTCCCGCGCTTGCATGGAGCAATATTATGTGCTGCATGCGGAAACGTTTGAGCGGCCGTTCGCCCGTTCCACGCTTGACGCAAGATGCGAGGACAAGGAAGCCGGCATGTTTTTCTTCGTTGCGGCTTACGAGCTTTTCCGTCTTACCGGCGAGGCCAAATTCCGGAGATGGGCGGAGCTCGCGGCGGATTGGCAGCTCACCTACGTCTATATGTGGAATCCGGAATACGATCGCGGCACGTCGTTCAGAGAAAAGAACTTCCAGGCGATCGGCTGGCCGGGCGTGAGCGTGCAGAACCATCATATCGACGTCTTTTTCCCTACCTTCGAGCTGTGGCAGTTCGGGCTTCTTACCGGGAACGAGATGTATGTGCGTCTGGCGCGGACCGTATTTGGCGCGCTTGGCCAAGGCATATGCACCGAGCCGGGCGAATGGGGCTTTACCGTCGTCGGGGAGCAGGCGGAAGGCTTTTTCCCGTCCAACTTCCAAGGCAGGGGCCGTTCGAACACCTGGAACCCGTCCTGGGTCATTTCCGAGGTGCTGCATCATGCCCTGCGGTTTCGCGAGGCTTCGGATAAGGGAGAAGTTCCGCAAGCCGCTGTTCAAAAGAAGGAGGGGTAAGCCATGTCCATCTTATTTCAAACGGCAAGTTCGATTGTGGCGGGAACGGGCTCGTTCGGCACGGTTGCCGGGCATATCCGCTCGCAGCTTGGACCGGTCAAACGCGCGTTGCTCGTGACCAGCCCGAGCATCAGAAGAAACGGTTTGGCGGAAGCGCTGCGGGTGCAGCTGGATAACGCCGGAATCGCCTCCGCTTTGCTGGAGGACGACATCCGTCCCGAGCCCGAAGCGGGCGATATCGAAGCGATGCATGCCAAGCTCGGCGGAGAAGCGTTCGACGTCTATATCGGACTTGGCGGCGGAAGCGTGCTGGATGCGACAAAGCTGCTGGCGGCGCTCGCAAAGAACGACAAGCCGCTTACGAGCATGCTGGGCATTGACAATATCGAGAACGACGGCGTACCGACCGTGCTTATCCCGACGACGTCGGGCACCGGCTCGGAGGTGACGCCGAATGCGATCGTGACGATTCCGGAGCGGCAGCTGAAGATCGGCATCGTCAGCCGCCGGCTGTATCCGAAGCTTGCGGTGCTCGATCCCGAGCTTACGCTTACGCTTCCGAAGGCTGTAACGGCCGCGACCGGAATGGACGCCTTCACTCATGCGCTGGAGTCGTTCATCGGCCGGAAAGCGAATCCGATCAGCGACATGTTCGCGCTGGAATCGATAAGGCTCATTAGCGGAAGCATAGTGGAGGCTTACGAGAACGGCAGCTCGATCGCCGCGCGCTCGGCGATGCTGTACGGCTCCGCTTACGGGGGCATGGCGCTTGCGGCTTCGGGAACGGCGGCCGTGCATGCGCTCGCCTATCCGCTCGGCGGCCGGTTCGGCATCGCACACGGCGTCGCGAATGCGATGCTGCTGCCGCATGTCATGGAGGCGCAGCTCGGTGCGGTCGCCGGCCGCTTCACGCTTGTCGCCGAGGCGATCAGGCAGGGAACGGGAGCCGCCACAGGCCGGTCAAACGATGAAGGGGCCGAAGCGGAGTGGGCGCTCGCGAGAATTGCCGAGTGGACGCAGTGGGTCGGCATTCCGCAAAATCTGGCGGAATACGGGGTGACGGAGGCCGACCTTCCGTCTTTGGCCGAAGGCGCGTCACAAGTGAAGCGCCTCATGGACAATAATCCGAAAGCATTTTCGCTCGGCGAGCTTGAGCAGATCTACCGCAAGCTGTTGCCGGCCGCAGGAATATAGGAGGCGCTCATATGCGAACGATTGTGGTTGACCGTAACGGCCGCGGCGATTGCCGGACCGTTACGGAAGCGATTGCGGCCGCGCCGGATTTCGCTTCCGAACGAACGCTGATTATGGTGAGGAACGGAACGTACAGGGAGAAAATAACCGTTCCGCCAAGCAAAACCCATTTGTGCATCGTTGGAGAAAGCCGGGACGGGGCCGTCATCGTCTATGACGATTCCGTTTCTAAGATCAAGCCGGACGGCGTGAAAATGACGATGTACGAAACGCCGTCCTTTACGATACTAGCGGATGATTTTTATGCGGAGAATGTGACGTTCGCCAACTCGGCCAGCAGGCTGGAGCCTCGGGGCCAGGCGCTTGCGCTTCATGTCGAGGGGGACCGTGCGGTCTTCCGGAATACGGCAATTGTCGGCCATCAGGATACGCTGTACACGCCGGGAAGCGGCAGGCAGCTCTATGACAGCTGCTATATCGAGGGGACCGTCGATTTTGTGTTCGGATCCGCGACAGCTGTGTTCAAGGAGTGCGAGCTTCATAGTCTGGATCGTCATAACGGATATGTGACGGCGGCTTCCACCGGGGAATCGCAGCCTTACGGCTACGTCTTCCTGGACTGCCGGCTGACGGGAGCCGCGCCTCCCGCGACCGTCAGTCTCGGCCGGCCCTGGAAGCCTTACGGAAGCGCGATATTTGTCCGCACATGGATGGATCGGCATATCCGTCCGGAAGGCTGGGATAACTGGCGCGATCCGGCCAGGGAAATGACTTCGAGGTTCGGGGAATACGGAAGCACGGGACCGGGGGCGGAGACGGCTGCCCGGGCAGGCTGGGCCAGAGAGCTGCCTGCGGAAGAGGCGTCGGCATTGACGGTAAGAGGCGTGCTGGAGGGCCGCGACGGCTGGAATCCGGAAGAGGTGCGCGCGGCCGCCCAATGAGCTGGTTGCGATAGGGAGCGTTTGTGGTTTTATTCTTTCAAGACAAGATGATAGAAAGCGATCCGCTCCCGTCTCCAGGTGTAGGTGACATAAATGTCGTTGCCTTGAGCGACGACCGCGGGATACGAATATTGGCTGATGCCCGAATCGAGCGGAAGCTCCTCGCCCCATGTCGCGCCGTCGTCGCGGGATATCCGCAGCACAAGCGGGGTGCGGGGACCTTTCCCCTTCGGGTCGTCCTCGCGCGGCAGCGTCGGATTGTAGGCCATAGCCAGCGAGCCGTCAGGCAGCTGCGCCAGATCGAAGCCGCTGTTATTGTTCGGCATATCGGTCGGATAAGCCTCGCACCAAGTTCGGCCTCCGTCCTGCGAATCGCTGCGGTACATGGCTCCTTCGGTGCTCCGGGCCAGAAAGTGGACCGAGCCGTCCGCCGATTCCCAAAGCGTCGGCTGAATGATGCCCTTCAGCTTCAGCTTGCTGTGATCAAGCGGAACGGCAGCCGTCTGCGTCCACGTATCGCCCTGATCGTCGGATATTTCGATGAAAGCGTCCCATGCGGGCTCTATTGAATTCGGTGCGAGCAGCGTGCCGTTACGAAGCATGATCGGCTTGTTCTTGACGGGGCCGCGTCCTCCGATGTCGCCGGGCACCAGCTCCTTGGGCTCGGACCAGGTAAGGCCGTAATCGTCCGAATGAATGATGCGGGTGAACCACTGGGCAACCCGGGGGCCGACCTTGTAGAAAAGCAGCAGCCTGCCGTCGGGCCTGAGGTACAGGACTGGATTCCAATGCGGAACGCCTTCCTCGTCCGCGGCCTTGACCGGCGCGGCCCATTCGCCGTCCGTTCTGCGCGCCGTCCAGATCGCCACGTCGGGAGCGCCTTCGCGGGAGCCGCCGAACCAGGCGGCCAGCACATCGCCGTCCGGCAGAACAACAAGCGTGGACGCGTGACAGCTTGCAAACGGGCGGTCGTCTTCGAATACAAATTGTTTGGCTTCAACCGATAACGTCATGAAAAAACAACACCTCCGAAATGATTGGCTTGACTATAATTGGATCCGATAGGGAAGCCGTTACCATCTAGCGTATGCCGTTGCATGATCCGGTTCAATAGGGCATTCCGGTACGAGGATCGTGTGATAGCGCTTATTAATGAATAAAAAGGAATGGCGGTGCCGGGATAGATCCAGGCTCGCCATTCCTTTGTGCGCTTGGCAGCGCAATCGACTAAGGAGTGGAAGTCTCCAGTACACCGCG
>NZ_JAHMHW010000002.1 GCF_020169515.1 Paenibacillus vietnamensis
GCTGGCTGCGGCGGCTTCGCGTGCCGCAGCGGCCCCGCCGCCGGCTGCGCGCGGCGCCGGCAGCGGCGGCTTCGCCGCAGGCTGCGGCAGCGCTGACGCGAGCCGCGCCTCGCGCTCCTCCGCGCGCTGTGCCAGCGCGGAGAGCGCCGTGAAGGCGCCGGCTTGCGAGCGAAGCTCGGCAAGCCGCGCCTGCGCTGCGGCGGCGGCGGCTTCGCCCGCCGCTGCCGTGTGCTCGGCCAGCGCGTCGATAAGCTCCAGCGCGCGCTGGCGGTAAACGCCCTTCACTTCCGCGGCAAGCTCGCGGCTGTACGTCATCGTATATTCATTGCCGATGACTGCTCCTGCCTTTACTCGCTCCACGAGCCACTCCGGCTCCGGAAGCCAGCCTAGCTTCTGCGTAAGCCCGCTTTCCAGCCGGTCCGTATCGTAGCCTGCCCGGTCGCCGGCTACCCGCAGCAGATGCTTGACATGCCAATCGATCGATGCGCTGATCAAGCTGTTCAATTCGTCGCTGAACGCCTGAAGCCGCCGCTCCTGCTCAGCCGCCGTCTTGGACGCCGCGAACAGGAAGCCCGCCTTGAAGCCAGGCTTCCGGCTTTCCAGAAACGAGTGGGCCAAATCCCGAAGCCCCGCCGGCGTAATATTCGCATTATCCAGCAGCTTCTGCAGCTCCGTCCGGAGGTTTGTCCGGTATACTTCCTTCTCCTCGGAAATTTCCCGCAGCCGGACGTTCAAACGGTCCATTTCGGCCCGCAAGCCTGCAGCCGCTTCTTCCCCGCCGGCCTCCGCCAGCAGCCGCTCGCGTTCCCGCTCGCTTTCAAGCCGCTGCTCCTTAATATGCTCCTTCACCACATGCCGCAGCGATGCGTCGACGCTGTAAATGCAAAGCGGCTCTCGAATTTGCCGGAGCCGGTCCAGCAGCTCGATCAGCGATTCATATTCCTGGTGCGGATGCCCGGGATCGCGTAACGACAAATAAACGATCCCCGCCGGCTCCAGATGCCAGGCATGAAACGCTTCCTCCACGCTTTTGCGATAGCTTGCAAACGACAGCTCCCTGTCGCGATGCTTATCGATTTGATTCACAATAAAATATAAGGGCTTGCCCCAGTCCTTCAGCTGCTTGGCAAAAGCAAAATTAATTTCGGACTGGACATGATTATAATCCATGACATAAAACACGACATCGGCAAGGTGGAGCGCCGATTCCGTCGCCATTCTGTGGGCGTCGTCGGTCGAATCGATGCCCGGCGTATCCAGCAGTACCGTATGGTCGCCGAGCAGCTCGCTCGGGTACACGATGGAAACGGAGGTGAACTGCTCCCCGTCCACGCAGTAGCGGTCAAGCTCGTCAATTGCAACCTCGGCTTTCGATTCCACCCCGCTGCGGATCGTCTCTACGGCCGCATAAGCCCGTTCGCCGCCCCTGATGGATACGACGTTCGCGCTTGTCGGAATCGGGCTTGACGGAAGCAGCTTCGCTCCGCACAGCCGATTGATCAGCGTAGACTTCCCTGCCGAAAAATGCCCGCAAAAAGCGACAGTAAGCCGACCGTCGGTCAGCTTACTCTGCAGCTCCTGTGCTTGCCTCGCATGTCTTGTATCTCCAGCGGCGGCCATTGCGCCTGCTGCTTCGGATATAGCTCCCGCTATGGTTTGCACCGTCAATTCAGTCATTTGCTTCTTACACCGCTTCCTCTTCGTTAGACGGCAAACAAATTTCAAACACGTTGCCGTGCTGCAAAATCATAATATTGCGCTCTTTCTCCCTCATAACAACAACCTCAGGCTTCGCGCGCATGCGTTCGATATATTGATCGGGAACGTCGCCCGAGCCGCTTACCGTAACGCCTTCCACGACGATATCCTCATGCTCCTGCGGGGGGGATTCGAGCACTTGCTCGTAAATATCGGAGAAAAGCTCAAAATTGTTCGTGTACACGGAAATACATTTCATGTTCATCATCCTTCACTGGCTATTTTCGGTTTTTTAGTCTTATTTTTCGTTTTTGCGGCTGGCTTCATACGTTGCTTGCCTTCTTTGCATCCTTCAAGCAGCGGGCAGACCGGGCATTGCGGGCTTTGGGCCTTGCAATGATAGCGCCCGAAGAAAATGAGCCTATGATGCGTCAGCGTCCATTCTTCGCGCGGCACGAGCTTCATCAGCTTCGTCTCGACCTCCAGCACCGAGTCATCAGGCTTCGCGAAGCCGAGGCGCTTCGAAACCCTCTCCACGTGCGTATCTACTGCGATTGCAGGAACTCCAAAGGCGTTAGACATGACGACGTTCGCCGTTTTCCGGCCAACTCCGGGCAGCTCCGTCAGCCCTTCATGGCTTTCGGGTACTTCCCCGTCATATTTATCAATGATTATGCGGCAGAGCTTCTGAATATTGGAAGCTTTGCTCCGAAATAAACCGATGCGGCGAATATCCTGCTCCAGTTCCTCGAGCGGAACGGCCAAATAATCCTCGGGACGCTTATACTTCTCAAACAAAGCCGCCGTCACCTTATTGACCGTCTCGTCCGTGCATTGGGCCGATAGCAGTACCGCGATCGTCAGCTCGAATGGATTGCTGTGATTAAGCTCACAGTGCGCGTCCGGAAACATCTCGGCAATGATATCCAGCACATGGCGCATTCTCTGTTTGGCGCTCATCGTCCTCTCCCCTAATCGAAACACTATCGTTCAAAGTGTAGCGAAATTTGTTACGGTTAGCAACTAGAAACAGGCATATTCCATAAAAAAACTGCCTCGGCGGGCAGTTTTTTCACAAAATATTTATTTCTCCGTCTTATCAGGCCGATTTGGGCTGGTTTTTAGGCCTTGACGATGGCAATAGCCGTATTCCGGAACGCATAAACCGTAATGCGGTCGCCGGACTTGAACGAGGAAGCCGTGACGGCGCTGCCGCCTTGATAGTACTTCGTTAGCGCCGTTACCTTAAACGCGTTGCGTGTGTCGGAAGCGGAGGTTTTCTCCGTCACGACCAGCCCCGTCAGCAAATTGTAGCTTGCAAACGTCCTGGTTTCGCCTTGGGCGGCGGTAATTTGTGTTTTGCCGTCTTCGGTTTTCAGAACCTCCACATAATCGCCGGCTGTTAACAGGTTCGTCACGCTGTCTTGAACCGCGCCTTTATAGATGACAAAGCCCTTCTCGCCGCTCAAAACGACGGATTGGCCCGCTTGATTCGTAATCGTGACGCTTCCCGCTGTAACGGCTTGTACAGTACCGTATGTTGCGGTAACGATTCTGACGGATTCCGGCAGTGAGCCTTCATATGCTGCGCTGATCAGCATGCCGGGCTGCAGCCCGCTTATGGCGATTTTGGAGCCGGCTTCGTTATAGACGTCGACATTGAACAGCGGCACGACAACGTCCGTCGCAGCCCCGTTCTTTACGGTCAGCTTCTTGCCCGCGGAATCGACGGATACAATCTCGTACTGCAGGCTGCGATGCGCCTTGATTGTCGCAACCTTGTCCTGGTCGGCGTTAAGCAGCAGCGTCAGCCTGTCGCCGGACTTCAGGCTTGAATAGGACGCCAGCGCTCCGCCTGCGATTTCGACGATCGCGGTGTTGTACGGCACGGACACCGTCGCTCCGCTGTCCAGCCGCAGCGTCAGCGTATTCGTAATGGAATTGAGGGAGACTAGCGTGCCCTCGTATTTGCTTACGAATTGAAGGGATACGATCGTGCTTCCCGTATACGAGACGATAACCTTGCGGTTTTTGGTCAGCAGCGTTTTGGCCGCTTCCAGTGTCATCGCATTTCCGCCGAAATCGAATTTCGTCCGGTCGTTCACATACAGCGCCGACGCTCCGTTATTCTCGTCGATAACCGTAAGCAGCTTGTTATCCGCATCGTATGTAGAAATTTTTGCGCCGGTAAGCTGCTTGACAGTTCGGTTGACGACTTTGATCTTCGTTACCTGATCGTCGGCGTTTAACGAAAGCTCCACCTTATCCGATTCCTTCATCAGATCGGCGACTGTCGTTCCGGTCATTCCTTCAATTTCAACCGCCACTCCGTCGGCCAAAAACTTTGTAACGAGGCCCTCCTCCGATTTGACGGTAATGAGCTCTCCGTCCGAGCCGTAGTACTCGCCGACAGCAAAAGCGGAAGCCGCTTGCGGCGTCGCGACGATCTTCAGCGCCAAAGGCTGCTCGCGGAACGTATCTCTCATAATGGTGATCGGCGTATCCCGTTTCAGCTCGCTTAAAGCTACGGCTGCGCCGGTGTTGTCGGTAACGGTCAATGCGGAATCGTAACGGAACTCTACCGGCTTGTTATCGACCCAAGCATACAGCTTGCTCTCGGAAGCGATGACCCGGTCCAGCGTCCCGCTGATCAGCTCGGTATGAGCGGTTACGCCCGTAACCTCAATATATTTCGCATTTCCGTCCTTGGCGATGACGGTTACGTCGCCGTATAACGGCAGCCGCTCCTTCGAAATGGGCGTCTCCGACGTGTTCTCGTAATACAGCGTGCTGTCGTCAAGCGTGTAGGAGCTCTCGCTTCCGTCCTTATAGAGCGTAATCCGGGAGTCCGTAAGCTGCGACACGATTCCGCTGCTCTGTCCTTCGTATTCGACCGGGAACTTGGCTTGCGCTCGGCTGATCAATGTCGCCAGGCTTGCCCTTGTCACGTCAGACTTCGGGGCAAACTTGTCGGCCGTAACCCCTTTCACCAGCTCCAAGCTGGCTGCAGCATTGACATAACCCTTATATCGTCCGTCAACCTCATCGGCATCGGTAAAGGACGAATCGACGCCCTCCAATTGTTCAGCCAACTCTCCCTGTCCGATCGCGCGGATCATCAGCTTCGTCACCCATTCGCGCGACGCCGGCTTCGAGCCCCAGGCAGCGTCCGGATTTTCTGCCGCAAGGTCAAATTCCTCCTGCTGGTCCAGCAATCCCGAAGAAAAAGCCAGCAAAATATAAGGCTTAAAAAAAGCGCCTACGGAAAACGAATCCGGAAATCCGATCAGCGTATCTTCGTCGATTTCGTCTTCCAGGCCTGCGAAACGCAGCGCCATCAGTACGGCTTCTTCCTGGCTTACGTTTTTGTTCGGCCTGAATTCAAATGTTCCCCCGCTGACCTGGTATCCGGTGATAATCCCCTGCAAGGACAGCTTGGCCACATGTTTCTCGGCCCAATGTCCGGCAACGATATCCGTAAACGGAGTCGTCTGAGCCGCGGCAGCGAGTACTGATGCCGGAATAACTGCGGTTCCGCTCCCGGCGACAAGCGAAAAAGCTAACGCTCCAATAATGATTTTCTTGCCCGTTTTCTGCAATGGCATATATGATTTCTCCCCCAAAAGTAAATTCGGCCTCCTTATCCGTTCGTTGTCAAACGGCCAAGGAGGCCACATCAGGTTACGTTATGAAGTCTTGTTCATCGGATGCTCGAGATCCACATGGCCCATCAGGCTTTCGACGGCTTCGCCGCCGACGAGAATATCGATGGATTTGACAAACTCAAATTGAAAAAGCGTTTTTTGCAGCGTCTCGATCACCAGAAGCTCGCCTGGAGCGCCTAACCGGGCTTCGTCCGGAATTTGAACGTCCAACGTCACCAGTCCGTCCTTCAGCTGTACGGAGAGAATTTCAATCGGTTTCCACAAGGATTCGGCGCCTTCACCGGCATCCATCTGCAAAGCCTCTACCGCGGCTTTTATCAGCTCTTCATCATTGCTGTATTGAAGCTTGGCCGGCTTTTCGATTGTTTCAAGCAGCTCGGCATCGGTGTAATAGATCGTAGCGTCGTATTCCTTGACGGCCGGCGTCGGCTCCGCGCTTGGGCTAGGCTCGGGCGACGCAGTTGCGCTCGGCATGACGGAAGCCGTCGGCTGATCCGTTGCCGCTCCTGTATTCTCAAGAGGTTTATCCTGTGCGCCACAGCCTGCCAATGCACAGGAAAGGACGATGAAAGCAAGCAGACCCCGCGTTTTTGATGTTGTCATATCGCTGACACCTGCTTTCTATTTAAGTTTTAAGTATTCCTTAATGCCTTTGACGATTTCAGAAGCGATACGGTTCTGCACCGTTTCGGAATACAGCGCTTTCGAATCGCCTGAATTTGTCAAATAACCCGCTTCCAGCAATATAGCAGGCATCGTCGTTTGCTTGATGACCTTGAAGCCCATCTGTTTGACTCCACGGTTTCTAAGCCCGGTTCCCACCAGCAGATGCTTGTGAATCGTATCCGCAAACGCTTTGCTGTTCGCCTTGTAGTAATAGGTTTCTGTTCCCGAAACCGAGGAATTGTTGATGGCGTTGGCATGGATGGAAATAAATAAGTCCGCTTTCAGCTTCTCGGCAAACAATACCCGGTCCTCCAGCTCGACAAACGTATCGTTTGTTCTAGTCAGATGGGCTTTAAGCTTTGTTTCCTTGTCGAGCAGCGCTTTGATTTTGAGTGCGATGCTTAAATTAAACTCCTTCTCCGTCCTCTTCAGAACGCTGGCCGCGCCCGGATCCTTGCCGCCGTGCCCTGCATCGATTACGATGTCGAACACGCCGCTCTCAACCGGCTTCTCGGGCTCTGTAACCGGTGGGTCGACCGGCTTCTCCGGCTCCGGCAATTCGCTTTCAGGCATAAGATCGAAGCGGATTTCACCGTTGCTTTCGGTTTTGACGACGCCCGTGCTCTCGCTGACCTCCAGCACCAGCCTCGCCACTGTCGGCGAACTCGAATATTCGGAATACCGGTACTTGAGCAGCAACGGATTGTCCGCCACGATGCTCTCCGCCTGTCCATTCGAGAACAGAAGGCTGACTTCATCGGAGTAGCCCGTATCCGGTAAATCAAAGACGATCCGCTTCGGATTGTCCAAATAAAGCGGCTCGTTCGCTTTCACCGTGCCGGTGTAGCTGATCTTCAAAGCGCTGATTCCGTCGAATGCGACTTCCGTAATCACGCCTTTAGGCTCTGCCGGCACTTCCGGCTCCGTCTCTTTCTCAAACATATGTACTTCTTTCTCGGCCTGCTTCCATTCGAAATTCAAGCCGAAATGCTCGCCGATGAATCTCAGCGGTACGAGCGTTGTCCCTTTCACAATCGACACCGGCGTATCCAGCTGAACCGGCTGTCCGTTCACGAATGCAACGCTGTCATTAAGCTTCAGCTTAATCATGTCCTTGCCGTTATTAACCGTTACCGTCTTGACGGTGTTATCCCATTCGATCGGGTAGCCCAACCCTTCCGAAATGGTTCGCACCGGCACAATCGTCGAATTGTTGACGATTTGCGGATTGACGGCGGAGGACAGCAGCTTGCCGTTTAAGAACAGCTTGGGGACGACTTCGGCAGCTTGTCCGACCGTGGCAAACATCGTGAAAAAAACGGACATAAACAACAACATGGACAAAAATCTTTTCATTTCCCACCTCGATGACTGAAATTGCCCGCATCGAATGAGTGCATTCGACTAATACAGACTAAATTATAGACGCGGCTTGTCAGAAAAAGTTGCGTTTGGAGGAAAAAAAGGGCAATTCGCCCGTATTGGCCGAATTGCCCTTTATGACAGCACCCGTTCTAACCCAGGCGAGCTGCGTGCTTTTGCTCGTAAGCGGTAATTTTGTCCTCGTGCTGAAGCGTCAGACCGATGTCGTCAAGACCTTGCAGCAGAAATTGACGGCGGTGCTCGTCAAGATCGAAGGAAATCGACAAGCCGTACTCGTCGGTCAGAAGTTTGTTTTCCAAATCGACCGTCAGCTTGTAGCCTTCGTGCTTAGCTGTGCGCTGGAACAGGTCCTCTACCTGCTCTTCGCTGAGCTTGATCGGCAAAATGCCGTTTTTGAAGCAGTTATTGTAGAAAATATCGGCATAAGATGGCGCGATGATTACTTTATAGCCGTAGTCGAGAATCGCCCAAGGAGCGTGCTCACGGGAAGAGCCGCAGCCGAAGTTGGCGCGGGAGATCAGTACGGATGCTCCCTCGTAACGCGGCTTGTTCGGTTCGAACTCCGCATTTACCTCGCCGTTCTCGTGAAAGCGCCATTCGAAGAACAAAAATTGTCCGAAGCCGCTGCGCTCGATGCGTTTTAAAAATTGTTTAGGAATAATTGCGTCAGTGTCGACATTGACCCGGTCGACCGGGGCGACGATGCCAGTAAGTTGTTTAAACGGTTCCATTGATATATACCCCTCTCGCTTCCGATTAGTTCAACACTTCAGTTTTAACTTCCCAGTCACGCACATCCGTGAAATGGCCTTTGATCGCTGCCGCTGCAGCCATCGCAGGAGAAACAAGGTGTGTGCGTCCGCCGCGGCCCTGACGGCCTTCGAAGTTCCGGTTCGACGTCGAAGCGCAGCGCTCGCCCGGCTTAAGAACGTCCGGGTTCATCGCCAGACACATCGAGCAGCCGGCATCGCGCCATTCAAAGCCTGCTTCTGTAAAGACTTTGTCCAGGCCTTCTTTCTCGGCTTGGATTTTAACGCGTCCCGAGCCAGGAACGACGATAGCCGTTACCTTCTCGTTTACTTTGTAGCCGCGGGCAATTTCTGCAGCGGCGCGCAAATCCTCGATACGGCCGTTCGTACAGGATCCGATAAAGACATAATCGATAGCGATATCGGTCATCGGCGTGCCCGGCTTCAAATCCATATATTCAAGCGCCGCTTCTGCAGCCTTGCGCTCGTTCTCGGTCGGAAGGTCTTGCGGGAATGGCACGGACGAAGTAATGCTTGTTCCCATGCCAGGGCTTGTGCCCCAAGTAACTTGTGGAATAAGGGCGTCTACGTCGAATTCGACGACTGTGTCGTATACGGCGCCTTCATCCGTCGTCAGCTGCTTCCAGGCTTCAACGGCTTCGTCATAGTTAGCCGGTGCGTATTCGCGTCCGCGCAAGTATTCAAAAGTCGTTTCGTCCGGAGCGATCAGGCCTGCGCGAGCGCCTGCTTCGATGGACATGTTGCAAACCGTCATACGCTCTTCCATCGTCAAGCTGGTAATCGCTTCGCCAGTATATTCAATAACATAGCCGGTAGCAAAGTCGGTACCATATTGCGCAATGACGCCGAGAATCAAGTCCTTCGCCGTTACGCCCGGTTTGCGTGTGCCGTTAAAGCGAACTTCCATCGTTTTTGCTTTCGATTGCTGAAGGCATTGCGTCGCAAGGACATGCTCTACTTCACTTGTACCGATACCGAAAGCAAGCGCTCCGAACGCGCCGTGCGTGGAAGTGTGGCTGTCGCCGCAGACGATCGTTTTGCCAGGATGCGTCAGGCCAAGCTCAGGGCCCATAACGTGCACGACGCCTTGGTCGATGCTGTCCAAATCGAACAGCGTTACGCCGAAGTCCTTACAGTTTTGCGTCAGCGTATCGATTTGCTGCTTTGAGATCGGATCCGTAATGTTGAAACGGTCCTTCGTCGGTACGTTGTGGTCCATCGTTGCGAACGTCAGGTCCGGACGGCGGACTTTACGGCCGCTCAGGCGAAGGCCTTCGAACGCTTGCGGCGACGTTACCTCGTGCACGAGCTGCAGGTCGATATAAATAACGCTCGGTTTACCCTCTTCTTGATGAATGACGTGATTATCCCAGATCTTCTCAAACATTGTCTTTTTCGTCATTATGCTCACCCCATCGTTTCATGAAATCTTCTGCGTTTCTTAACTGAACCTACTATAGCATTTCTTTCTTCATTGATCCAAGATATAATATCTATAACGACTATAGGTAATAACTATAATGGAAGTTCGAACATTCACTTTAAGGAGATTGAATGAAATGGAGCTTAGACAGCTGAATTACGTTATTCAGATCGCACACGAAAAAAACTTTTCCCGCGCGGCGGAAAAGCTGCACATCGCGCAGCCCTCTCTCAGCCAGCAGCTGTCCAAGCTCGAACAGGAAATCGGCGTGCTGCTGTTCCGCAGAACGACTAACTCCGTCGAGCTGACGCAAGCCGGTCAAGTATTCGTAGACAAATCACAGGCGATTCTTGATGCGGTCGAGCAGCTGAAGCAGGAAATGGACGACATGGCCCAAATGAGGCGCGGAAGGCTTGTCGTAGGCACGCTACCTATAACAGGCTCGCATATTTTACCGTTCGTCCTGCCGGTGTTCGGCGCTCAATATCCGCAGATCGAGGTTGTTCTCGTCGAGGATACGACGGCAAAGCTCGAACAGCTGACGGCAAGCGGCGGAACCGATTTGTGCCTGTTGTCCCTTCCGCTTATCGACCACTCGCTATCCTACGAGCCCTTTATGGAGGAAGAGATTTGCCTGGCCGTCTCGCCCCAGCATCCGCTGGCCGGACGGGAAGGCGCAGTGGATATCGCCGACCTTCAGGAGGAGCCCTTCATTGGACTCAAGCGGGGGCAAGGCTTCCGCCAAATTACGGTGGAATTGTGTGAGCAGGCCGGCTTTACCCCGCAGATCGTGTTTGAGAGCAGCAATATGGAAACGATACAATCGCTGGTGGCCGGCGGCATGGGAATCGCCTTTGTTCCGAAAATGCTGACCCGGGCCAAAGGCGCTGAATTCGCTCCCGTCTATCTGCCTTTAAATCCGCGACCGACAAGAACTCTTGTTGTCGCCAGCCGCAAAGGCCGTTACCTGTCCAAAGCGGCGGAAGCGTTCATCCGCACGCTTAACAAGACGATCAACAGCATACGCTCCTGACGATCCTTGACGGCCTACGCTTCATAAATGGTTGGCCGACGGTCCTCGAATACCGGAATTTTGGCCCGTACCGCATCGACAAGCGACAAATCGATCTCCGCTCGTACGATCGTTTCCTCTTCCCCGGCCTCCGCCACCGTCTCGCCCCAAGGATCGAGCACAAGGGAATGGCCGAAAAACCGGGTATCGCCGCTCTCGCCCGTACGGTTGCAGGCTACCACGTACATCTGGTTCTCGATTGCGCGCGCCGTCAGCAGCGTACGCCAGTGGTGCAGGCGCGGGTGCGGCCACTCCGCTGGAACGAAAAGCAGCTTCGCTCCGCCAAGCGCCAGCTTCCGGGCCAGCTCTGGAAACCGGATGTCGTAGCAGATCATCATGCCGGCCTCCTCCCCCTCAAGCTGGAGTTTGCCCGGCTTATCGCCCGCAGCCAAATATTTTTCTTCATCCATCAAGCGGAACAAATGTATTTTCGAATAATCGCTCGTGACATTTCCCTCACGGTCGAACACATAAATCGTATTGAGCACCTTTCCGTCTTTCAGCTCCGCAATCGAGCCTCCGATAATATGGACTCCATGCTTTTGGCTGAACGCCGACAAAAATGCCTTCGTCCGCGCTCCCTCCTTATCCGCAAGCGTTTCGATTTCCGTCAGGGCATAGCCGGTGTTCCACATTTCCGGAAACAGGATCACGTCCGGCTTTTCCCCGCCATTTACCGCCTCTTCCAGCATCGCCGACAGCTTTGCGAAATTCGCTTCCGGATTCCCGGCCTCTATATGCATTTGCAGCAAAGCAAGCCGCATTTTGTCCGCCATCATTCATTCCTCCAGCATTGCTTTTTTTCCCTAATGATACCTTCTCATGGAATGGTGTCAAGATGGGAAGCTTAAGGAAGAGCCTAACACACCCAATCGTTCAAACAAAGGAGAATGTCCGATATGCCGTTAAAAAAATGGAGCGCCGCGCTCCTCGCCATTTGCTCGCTGCTGCTGTTCGCACAGCTCGCTTCCGCTTCGGCCGATTTTTCAAAGCCAAGTAAAGTATCCGCCGAGCCGGGGCAAAAGCCTGTGCAGGTATTCGATATCGCCGCCGGGAAGGTTGTCAAAATGATTCCGAACGATCCGGAATTCCAAAGCATGGCAGCCGGCTGGACCGGTTCTGTAACGGGACTCGCGCCGCAAATTACGAGCGATCCGAGCTGCAGCTATGTATATCGGGTGCCCCTTGATAAGCCCGTTACGGTAAAGGCAAACGAAATAACCGTAACCTCCGACGACCTGTTTCTGTTCTATTGCAAGGACAAGCCGCCGCTTCTACTTATGTTCGACAGCGAGCGCAAGCCGTATTTGTTCCTTTTCAGCGCCGACATCACCCCATTCGTCAAAAAAGTCGGTCTTCCCGCCTTGTAGAGGTACGCTTCTCATCTCTCCTCATTCATGCTACATTTAAGCTATTGCATAATAGAGATAGCGATAATGTCAGTGTGGAGTGTGAAGAATGGATACGCAAATCGGTCAACATCATTTTCAGCCTGCGGATCGGATGAACGGTCTTCCGACGCAGTTTTTTGCCAAGCTGGTTGCAAAAGCCAATGCGCAGACGGCCAAAGGGCGCGATGTCATCAATCTGGGACAAGGCAATCCGGACCAGCCGACCCCTCCCCATATTGTTGCGAAGCTGCAGGAAGCTGCGGCGAACCCGCTTTACCATAAATACCCACCATTCAGCGGTTATCCTTTTTTGAAGGAAGCCATTGCGAAGCGCTACATGGAGGATTACGGCGTTGAAGTCGATCCGGCCACAGAAGTGGCGATTTTGTTCGGAGGCAAAACAGGGCTTGTCGAGATTAGCCAGTGTCTGCTTAACCCGGGCGACGTCTGTCTCGTGCCGGATCCCGGCTATCCCGATTATTGGTCGGGAGTGGCGCTTGCAGGCGCAGAAATGTCGTTTATGCCGCTGACGGAGCAGAACGGTTTTCTGCCTGATTTTTCGGCGGTCAGCCCTGAAATTGCGAAACGCGCCAAGCTGATGTTCATGAACTATCCGAACAATCCGACAGGCGCCGTTGCAAGCGGCGAATTTTATGCCGAGACGGTCGAATTTGCGAAGAAACATCATATTGTTATCGCCAGCGATTTTGCCTACGGCGCCATCGGGTTCGACAGCCTGAAGCCGGTCAGCTTTCTTCAGACCCCGGGGGCCAAAGAGGTCGGCGTTGAATTTTATACGCTGTCCAAAACCTACAACATGGCCGGCTGGCGGGTCGGCTTCGCGCTCGGCAACGCCGAAGTCATCAAACTGATCAATCTGATTCAGGACCACTATTACTGCAGCCTGTTCGGCGGGATTCAGGAGGCGGCCGCTCTCGCCTTAACCGGTCCCCAGCAATGCGTTGAAGAGCTGCGGGCAAAATACGAAAGCAGACGCGAAGCCTTGTTCGCCGCGCTCGAGCAAATCGGCTGGAAAGCGGCGCGCCCCGGCGGCTCCTTCTTCTGCTGGCTGCCGGTGCCGGAAGGCCATACCTCCGAATCGTTTGCGGACCTGGTCCTGGAGGAGGCCGACGTCGTTGTCGCTCCGGGCGTAGGCTTCGGCAAGCATGGCGAAGGCTATGTCAGACTCGGACTGCTGACAAACGAAGCCCGGCTGCAGGAAGCGGTCATGCGGATCGGCAAACTGAATTTATTCCATAAATAAGCTCGAACATGGATAAAGATGCGATAATCAGGCTGTCCGTTTGCTTTACAGACCTAATCGATCGTGATATGCTTAAAGGAATTGAACATGAAACGTGATGACGGGACTAGTAAGCAGGAAAGGTCGCGATCAGAGAGTAAATTCCACGGGCTGCGAGAATTTACCGAAGGCCGCTTGCTGAACCTACCTCCGAGCGGCCGGCGATGAGCCGGACAGCGCCTTCTGTTATAGGCTCAAGCTGGGTGATCGGCCTTACATTCGATCATCAACGAAGGTGGTACCGCGGAAGCAGAGGCTTTCGTCCTTTATGGACGGAGGCCTTTTTGCCGTCACGAAACAAGCATAGGATGGGATCAATTATGCCAGAAAGAATCGTAGTCAAAATCGGAAGCAGCTCGCTGACGTCGGAGGAAGGCGGACTAAACCGGGAACGGATTCGCTTCTTCGCTTCCGAACTGGCCGCGCTCCACCTGGGCGGCTGCGACGTCATGCTCGTGACGTCGGGTGCCGTTGCCGCCGGATTCCGGCAAATCGGCTATTCGTCGCGTCCGAAGGTCGTTCACGAGAAGCAGGCCGCGGCGGCTGTCGGGCAAGCGCTCCTGATGCAGGCTTATCAGGACGCGTTCAGCGGCTTTGGAATCGTTGCAGCGCAAATTTTGCTGACTCGGGCGGATTTCTCGAACCGCCGCCGCATCCAGAACGCGCAGATGACGATCGAAGAGTTGATCAAACAGCGCATTATCCCGGTCATCAACGAGAACGACACCGTTGCGACCGACGAGCTGGTGCTTAAATTCGGGGACAATGATTCCTTGTCGGCTTTGGTGGCCGCCATGACGAAAGCTTCAAAGCTTGTCATCATAACCGATATGGACGGGTTATACACGGAGGATCCCCGCAAAAATCCGCAAGCGGTCAAAATCGAACGGGTCGATCAAATATCGCCCGACATCATGAAGCTTGCCGGAGGCGCGGGCTCCGCGGTCGGGACCGGCGGCATGCGCTCCAAGATCGAAGCGGCGCGCATCGCGATGCGCGGCGGCGTTCAAACCTTTATCGGCAAGGTTCAGGACAGCGGCGATCTGCCGCGCGCGGTGGAAGGAAACGGCCGCGGCACTTATTTCGATACGAAGCTCCACAGCCTGCCGATGAAGAAGCAATGGCTCGGCTTCCACTCGATGCCGCAAGGGCGGATCATCGTCGACGACGGCGCGGCGAACGCGCTGCTGGAAGGCGGTAAAAGCCTGTTGCCTGCCGGTGTAACGGACATTCAAGGCGAGTTTTTGCCCGGTGACGTCGTAGAGGTCAAAAGCCGTTACGGGGAAACGCTCGGCCGCGGCGTCGTCAATTATGCGGCATGGCAAATCCAGGCTGTCGCCGGACTTTCCACCGACGAAGTGAAGCGGAGAATCGATATTTCGCGAATCGAAGTCATTCACCGCGACGAATGGGTAACCTTAAAATAACGAGGAGGAACGAACGACATGAGTGAAGTGAGACAAAAGGCAAAGCTGGCTCAGGATGCGGCGGCCATTATGAACCGTCTGACGACCGAACAGAAAAACAAAGCCCTTCTACATATGGCGGAGGCGCTGCTCGCGAATCAAGCGGCTATCATTGAAGCGAACGGGCTTGATCTGGAGCGCGGACGCTTACAGGGCACGAGCCCTTCCTTGCTGGACCGGCTGGCTTTGAACGGCGACCGGGTCGCCGCCATTTCAGAGGGCTTGCGCCAAATCGTGGAGCTGCCCGATCCTGTCGGCGAGCGGCTTGAGCATTTTGACCGCCCCAACGGCTTAAAGGTCGAAAAAATCCGCGTGCCGCTTGGAGTGATTGGCATGATTTACGAGGCGCGGCCGAACGTAACGGTCGATGCGGCGGGACTGTGCCTCAAAACCGGCAACAGCGTCGTGCTGCGCGGCGGATCAGCCGCCATCGAGTCGAACCGCAAAATCGTCGAGGTGCTTCAGGAAGCGCTGGACGCTACGGATATGCCGCGCTCGGCCATTCAGCTGATCGAGGATTCGGACCGGGCCTCCGTGAACGAGATGCTTAAGCTGAACGGCTTGCTGGACGTCGTCATTCCGCGCGGCGGCGCCTCTCTCATCCGGAACGTCGTGGAAAACGCGACGGTGCCGGTCATCGAGACCGGCGCAGGCATTTGCCATACGTTCGTTGACGCAACCGCCGATTTCCAAATGGCGTCCGACATTGCGTTTAACGCTAAAGTGCAGCGCCCTTCCGTCTGTAACTCGATGGAAACTCTGATCGTTCACGAAGCGTTTGCCGATAAGCACTTGGCAGCGCTGGCCGATCGCTTCATCCAATCGGGCGTCGAACTGAGAGGCTGCCTGCGCACGCTGGAGCTGCTGCCATCCGCCGAGCCTGCTTCCGATGAGGATTACGCTACGGAATATAATGATTACATTTTGAATATACGCATCGTTAACGGCCTGGATGAAGCTCTGGAGCATATCCGCCGCTTTGGCACGAAGCATTCCGAGTGCATTGTGACCGGCGAGGCCGGCAACGCGGAACGGTTCCTGCAGGAAGTGGATGCAGCCGCCGTGTACCATAACGCCTCCACCCGCTTTACCGATGGCTTTGAGTTCGGATTCGGCGCAGAAATCGGCATCAGCACGCAGAAGCTTCATGCCCGCGGTCCTATGGGTCTGCCTGCCCTCACTTCGACGAAATACCGCATTTACGGAAACGGCCAAATCCGGGGATAATCCCGCAGATATGCTGCCGATCGATGACTTTGGCATAAAACGGAGGAATTTTTATATGTCCATTTTAACGCAAACCGGCATTTCTTCACTGCAGCTGAGCTTCTACGGCGCAGGCTCAATGGCGGAAGCTATCGTAAGAGGCTTGGTCAATCAGAAGCTGGTGGAGCCGAACCGGATTTCCATGCTTAACAGACAAAACAAAGAACGGCTTGCCGAGCTGCACGACCGTTACGGCATCCAAACCGTCATTCAAGGTTCAAGCAATGAAGCTTATTTGCGCGGCGCCGATATCATTTTTCTTGCAATGAAGCCAAAGGACGCCGCCTCTGCACTGGCTGAAATCAAGCCTTTCATTTCCGATAAACAGCTGATCATTTCCGTCATCGCCGGACTTTCCATCCAATCGATCGGCCAATTGCTGGGCGATTCGGCGGCCATTGTGCGCACCATGCCCAACACTTCAAGCACAATCGGGCTTGGAGCGACGGGCATCAGCTATTCGGAGTCCGTTACTCCCCAGCAGAAGCTGCTTGCGGAAACCATTTTCAGCTCCGTAGGCATTAACGCAGTCGTTGAGGAGTCTCTTCAGGAAGCCGTTACGGGCATATCCGGCAGCGGTCCCGCTTATGTCTACCACTTCATGGAAGCGATGATCGAAGCCGCGGTAAAGCTCGGCATATCCGAGCAATCGGCCAAGGATCTAGTCGTGCAAACGGTGCTCGGCGCTGCCGAGATGGTCAGGCAGACGGGCGAGGAGCCGGCGGAGCTGCGCAGAAAAGTTACTTCGCCGAACGGCACGACGCAAGCCGCGCTGGAGCTTATGGCGGAGCACCGGTTTTCAGACACAGTCGTCAAGGCCGTGCACCGCTCCGCAGAACGCGCGCGCGAGCTGGGCGAAGCTATTGAGAGGAGCATAAACAAATGAACGGATATTGCATCGCAACCTATCGGGCGTACGACGATAAAGCCGATTTCGGCAAAAAGGCGCTTTCCATCGCCGTCGGCCTGACCGTCGGAAGCTGGACCGAGCTTCCCGAGACGCAAAAGGCGAATATGGAGAAGCATCTCGGCAAGGTTATTTCCATTGATGCGCACGAGCCGGCCGGGGCCGCTCCGGGCGAACGGTACGCGGATATTAAAATCGCTTATCCCGATCTTAACTTCAGCCGCGACCTTCCCGCGCTGCTCGTTACGGTATTTGGCAAGCTGTCCATGGACGGCCGGATTAAGCTTCTTGATCTGGAGGTATCGGAACATTTCGCATCGGCTTTCCCCGGTCCGAAATTCGGCCTGAACGGGGTAAGAGAGCTGCTCGGCGTCCAGGATCGCCCTTTGCTCATGAGCATTTTCAAATCGGTTATCGGCTATGACCTCGCCAATTTGCAGGATCAATTTTATAAACAGGCTCTCGGCGGCGTCGATCTGATTAAGGACGATGAAATTTTGTTCGAAAATCCGCTGACCCCGCTCGAGAAACGCGTCGAGGCATGTATGTCTGCCGCGCGTAAAGCCGAAGAAGAGACAGGTCAAAAGCTGCTGTATGCGGTCAATTTGACCGGTCCGACCTCCCGGCTTGCCGAAAATGCACGAAAAGCGATACAAGCCGGCGCTAATGCCCTTTTGTTCAACGTGCTCGCTTACGGCTTCGACGTGCTGCATGAGCTGAGCAGCGATCCGGCCATCAATGTTCCGATCGCAGCGCATCCGGCAATGGCCGGTGCGATCTATCCGTCGCCGCATTACGGAATCAGCGCTTCGCTGCTGCTTGGCAAGCTGATGCGCCTCGCCGGCGCGGACCTAGTCCTTTTCCCTTCGCCTTACGGCTCCGTCGTCATGCCGAAGGAGGAAAATCTGGCCGTAAAGGATGCCCTCATGTCTCCGCTGCACGGTCTGCGCACAAGCTTCCCGGTTCCGTCCGCGGGCATTCACCCCGGTCTTGTTCCGCTGATCCTGAAGGATTTCGGAACCGACGTTGTCGTGAATGCGGGCGGCGGCATCCATGGCCATCCGATGGGCACGGCGGCAGGCGGACAAGCGTTCCGTCAGGCCATCCATGCATCCTTAAGCAACGTACCGCTTAGGGAAGCCGCGGAGCATCCGGGCAATGAGCCGCTTAAGGCCGCAATCGATGCGTGGGGGATCAAGGAATCATGAAGGAAGCAAAGACAGCTATGAAACGCATCGTATTTTGCGACTTCGACGGAACGATTACGGTAAACGACAACATTATCGCAATCATCAAGCATTTTAATCCTGAAGGCTGGGAGAAGATCGTCAAGCAGACGATATCCCAGGAGCTTTCCGTGAAGGACGGAGTCGGCCGGCTGTTCCGGCTCCTCCCCTCCTCCCTGCAAAAGGAAGTTGTCGAGTTCGGAATTTCGAACGCTCGCATCCGCGAAGGCTTTGCCGAATTTTTGTCCTACTGCCGCGATCAGGACATCGAGTTTTACGTGACGAGCGGCGGCATTGATTTTTTTGTTTATCCGGTTCTTGAGCCGTTCGGAATCGACCGGGATCATATCTACTGCAACAGTAGTGATTTTAGCGGCGAGCGGATCGAAATTTTATGGCCGAATCCTTGCGACGAGCATTGCAGCAACGATTGCGGAATGTGCAAAACGGCCATTATGCGGCGGTTTCCCGCCGATCGTTACGAACGGATCATCATCGGCGACAGCGTTACCGATTTTGAAGGCGCCAAGCTGGCGGATATCGTTTATTCGCGTTCCCATTTGACCTCAAAATGCAAGGAGCTGGGGTTGTCTCACCGGGAGTTCGAAACCTTCTTCGATATTATTAACGATATGAATGCCGAAAGGAAGATTGATGATGAGCTTTGACCAAATTACTTTGGAAGACAAACAGCGCGCATTGGCCGAGCTGCGCGAAGTGAAGGAGTTGTTCGCTTCGCGCGGCTGGTTTCCGGGCACAAGCGGCAATCTCTCGGTGCGCATCGGCGATTACTCGCCGGAGCAGTTCCACTTTGCCGTAACGGCGAGCGGCAAGGACAAAACCGTTCATACGCCGGAGGACTATTTGTTCGTCGACCAGAGCGGCAA
This sequence comes from Paenibacillus vietnamensis, assembly GCF_020169515.1. Classification (GTDB taxonomy): domain Bacteria; phylum Bacillota; class Bacilli; order Paenibacillales; family Paenibacillaceae; genus Pristimantibacillus; species Pristimantibacillus vietnamensis. The sequence continues at coordinate 19,124 of NZ_JAHMHW010000002.1, forward strand.
GCCTTGCGAGGCTACGCGCCTTAAGCCCTCCGCGGAAACCCTCATTCATTGCGAAATTTACAAGTTGACGGGCGCAGGCGCTATTTTTCATGTTCATACCGTATTTAACAGCGTCATTTCCGAATACTTCTGGGACCGTAAATCGGTTCCCGTCGACGGCGTCGAGCTGATTAAAGGCTTTAACATTTGGGATGAGGAAGCGCATATCGATATTCCGATCGTTTCCAATTTTGCGCATATTCCGTCCATAGTGCCCGAGGTGACGGAGCGGATCGATAAGACGATTCCGGGAATCCTGCTGCGCAAGCACGGCATCTATGCCTGGGGCGCCAATGCTTTCGAAGCGAAGCGCCATCTGGAGGCGTTTGAGTTCATTTTCGAATATGTATACCGGCTGGAGCTGCTTCAGCGAAGCGGCCGATGACCAAAAAAGAGGCTAAGCCCGGCGGCTTAGCCTCTTCCTCCCCGAAATTTCTGCGAATGGGCGCGCGCCTCGTCCGCGTTCGTCACCCGGTTGCGGCTCCATTCGATCAAAATCCGGTCGATATAACGCAAGCTGAGCTTGCCTGCAAAAACGGCTTCTTTCAAGGCAAACCGGATAATCTCGTCCGTGTAGCGGTCCTCATCCAGCCAGCCCGTAATAATCTCGCATTCCGTCGGAGACAGCAGTCGCCCAAGCTCCTGCTCGAACACGCTGAATAAATCTGAAGCCGGTGCCGTCATCGGCTTGACCGGCTGCCGCTCCGCCTTTCTAATCTCCCGCTTCTGCTCTGCGGTCAGTTGAGCCGCTTTATGCAGCCAGCCGCTCCAGTTGTAACGCTCGGCTTGCATGCCGGTAATAGGGTCGACATATTCATCGATGGCGAGAAAATCCTCTTTCATCAGACGGGCCAGCATTTGGCCGATTTCACGCACCGTCAGCCCCATCCTGCCGGCCAGCTCCTCCAGCGTCGGAAATTCATTCCTGTCCGCCTCCCCGTAAGCCATGATCTGCAAAAGCAGCATCGCTTCCGAATCCGTCAAGTCAAGCAGGCGGTACGTGCGAAGCATCATCGCCGACACATATACCCCGCCTTCCTGGAGCGCAGCGGCCATACCGTGCGAATAAGCCTTCCAAATCTCGTTATTCAAAGCTTGCAATCCTCCCGTATTGGCAGCGGTTATGAAGACTGGGACTGCTTGACGAGATTGTACGTATCTCTCGCGATCAACAATTCCTCGTTCGTCGGGACGACCAGAACCTTCACTTTTGAAGCATCGGTCGAAATTTCTCGCGTATCTTTGCTTCTGAGCGCGTTTCGCTCCTCGTCCAGCTCGATGCCAAGAAACGTAATCCCTTCGCATACCGCTTTCCGCAGCGCCGCGGAATTTTCGCCGACCCCAGCCGTAAATACGAGCGTATCAACCCCGTTCATCGCTGCGGCATAGGCGCCAATGTATTTTTTTAGCCGGTATACATACATATCGAACGCCAGCTTGGCGTTTTTGTCCCCGTCGTTCATTGCTTCGGTCACTTCGCGCATATCGCTGCTTATGCCGGATATGGCGAGCATTCCGCTATGTTTGTTAAGCATAGAATTTACTTCGTTTAATGTCAATTCCTCTTTGTTCATGACAAAAGGAACGATCGCGGGATCAAGATCGCCGCTGCGTGTACCCATCATCAGCCCTTCCAGAGGCGTCATGCCCATGCTCGTGTCGAACGATTTGCCGTCCAGAATGGCGGCGCAGCTGGCGCCGTTGCCGATATGACACGTGATCATCTTCATCGAGGCAAGCGGCTGCTTCAAATAATCGGCAGCCTGTCCGCTTACATAAGAATGAGACGTGCCGTGGAAGCCGTAACGGCGGATTTTATGCCTTCTGTAAAGCACGGTCGGAATCGGATACAAATACGAGGTATTCGGCATCGATTGATGGAAAGCCGTATCGAAGACGACCGCCTGCGGTACGTTCGGCAAATTCGTATCCACTGCCGAAATTCCCATCATATGAGCCGGGTTATGAAGCGGCGCCAAATCGAACAGACGGCGGATTTCCAATTTCACCTCGGGGGTTACAAGCACAGAGCTGCTGAACGCCTCGCCGCCGTGTACGACGCGGTGCCCGACGGCTTCAATTTCGTCCAGATTGGCAATAGCGCCGTATTCGGGATTCGTCAGCATATCCGTCACTCGTTTGACCGCCGTTACATGATCGAGAATTTCACTGACGCTGCGAACCTCCGGCTTGCCGGAAGGCTCATGGGTCACGATTGAGGAATCCATGCCGATGCGCTCTACGCGGCCGCTGGCGAGCACCTCCTCGCTGCTCATGTCGTATAGCTGATATTTTAAGGATGAGCTCCCTGCATTGATGACAAGTACTTTCATTGGATCCGATCTCCGTCCTTATCGTATTTAAAGAAGCCGACGCCGGATTTGGCGCCGAGATGACCCGCGCGAACCATCTTTTTGAGTACGATCGACGGCCGGTACTTCAACTCGCCGTACTCGCGGAACATCCGCTCCAGTGCCGCAAGCACCGAGTCGAGTCCGAACCGGTCGCACATTTCAAACGGTCCGTGCTGGAAGGAGTAACCGATTCTCATCGCATTGTCGATGTCCTCGGCCGACGCTACGCCCTCTTCAAGCACATGAAGCGCTTCGTTGATGAACAGGCAGATGAGGCGTGTCGTGACAAACCCGGGCGATTCGAATACCATAACCCCTTTCTTATGGATAACCTCCTCAACGAAATACTTGGTGGCTGCGAACGTTTCCTCGGACGTTTTCAGCCCCCTGACGATTTCAACGAGATCGATTTTCGAAACGGGATATATAAAATGCAAACCGATGACCCGATCCGGCCGTTCCGTCACGCTGGCAAGCTCGGTCAAGCTCAAGGTGGAGGTGTTGCTGGCCAAAATCGCTTTCGGGCTGCTGATCCGGTCGATCTGTTCAAAGACGGCTTTTTTGCTGTCCAGATCCTCCGTTATCGTCTCGATGATCAGCTCGCAATCCGACAGCCGATCGTAGCTTAGCGCAGGCTCGATCCGGTTCATGATCAGCTTCTTCTCCGCTTGCGTGAGCGCCCACTTCTCGATTTGCTTATCCAGATTGATTTCAATCATTTGTTTCCCGTAATCGAGGCGTTCCCGGGAACATTCAATGATGATAACCTCCAAGCCTTTGGATGCAAGCATTTCCGCAATGCCCTGCCCCATCGTTCCCGCGCCAATAACTCCAACCGTTTTTATGTTCAAAGTGTTAGCTCCTTTATGTTGTTGGAAAATTTACTTATAACCTGTGATTATGATTTTTCAGCAATTATAGTCAAATCTTATTATAACGGTTTTCAAAAAAAATAGAAGGCGGACAGCTGCTCCGCCTTCAAATTGTAATATTGTAAACGCTTCAAGCCGCTGCATTCTCTTTAAGCAGCTGTCTGAATTCCTCGCCGCTCAGCGTCTCCTCGCGGATCAGCGTTTGCAGTGACAGAGTAAACACTTCGCGTTTGGCCTCTAGAGTCTCTTTTGTCTGACCCATCAATTCATCCAGAATGGTGCGCGTAATGCTTGCCCACGCTTCCTTAGTCATCATGGAAGCATCGATAATGCCAAGCTCCGTCAAGCCCGATTCGACCAGCGTCTTCACAATATCCATCGCCTGATCGAAGTCGCCCCGCGAGCCGGTGCTCCTCTCGCCGTAGAACATTTCTTCGGCTGCTGCTCCGCCCAAGGCGATCATAATCTGGCCGTTCAGGAATGCTTTCGTATAAAGGTACTGGTCCTGCAGCGGATTATGCCGAACATAACCAAGCGCCTTTCCGCGTGGAGACAACGCAACCTGGGACACGCTGCCCGGTCTTATGATCTCGGCCATAATCGCATGTCCAAGCTCATGAAGCGCTACGCGCTCGCGCTCCTCCTTCGAAGCTTCACGATCCGTTTTCTCGCCCATCATCACCTTGTCGATGGCCATGGACAAATGCTTCTCGTCGATCTTCTCGTGCTCCTCGCGGAGCGCGTAAATCGCCGCTTCGTTCATGACGCTTTCGAGCTGGGCGCCCGAGAAGCCGAACGATTCGGCTGCAATCCGCTCCAGATCGACGGTATCGGCAATCGGTTTATTGCTGGCATGAATATTCAAAATATGCAATCTGCCTTTTTTGTCGGGCAAATCGACTTGAATATGACGGTCAAAGCGTCCGGGACGAAGCAGCGCGCTGTCCAGCATTTCCTTCCGGTTCGTCGCGGCGATGAGCAAAATCCGCGGCGCTTCGTTCGCATAAATGCCGTCCATTTCCGTCAGCAGCTGATTTAAGGTTTGATCGTACTCACGCTGCTGACCGCCGTCACGCTTACCTCCGATAACCTCGATTTCATCAATAAAGATGACGGCGCTGCTTTTTTTCTCCTTCTGCGCTTTACTACGGGCTTCTTTAAACAGATCACGAATGCGGCCCGCGCCGACACCGACATACATCTCGACAAATTCGCTGCCGGATGCCGCCAAATAAATGGAATCCGTATAATGAGCGGCCGCTTTGGCAAGCAGCGTTTTCCCCGTTCCCGGGGGGCCGGCCAGCAAAATGCCTTTCAACGGCCGGATGCCCAGCTTTGCGATCTGTTCCTGACGCACCAGGAAATCCAGCGCTTCGACAAGCTCCTGCTTCGCTTTCTCCTGCCCGCCGATCTGCTCAAAGGTGAAAGGATTCTCCTTTTTGCTTGGCCTGCGCTGCTGAGATGACAGTGCCGTCAGCTTTCCCCTGCCGCGTGAAGCGTAAAACACAACGAAGCCCAGCACCGCGAACATCAGCACCGGAACGACATTTTGTCCGAGAAACAGGAGAAAAGCCAGCACGACAGGGATGGCCCCGATCAAAATTTCAGGTACATATTTTCTCATCTTACCACACCTCCAGCATGGCAGGATTACGAGGCAAAACGATATATTTTACGGTATCTCCATTTTTTAATGTGACGTAAACGTTGTTGTCGTCCATTTCAGTCGATACGGATACGTCCACGGAACCTGCCGCGGCTTCCTTCACCGCACCTGGAATGTTGGAGTACGTTTTTGTCTCCATCGCTTCCGCAACCTGGAATAAGGCCTTCGACCAGATGTCATCCAGCTGCTTGTCGGATTTCGTTTCAATGTTAAGCTCAAGCTTGCGGTCGCCGAAGACGCCGCTGCCGTTCGCGGCAATCGCTTCATAAACCGCTCTGACGTTTGCATCCGGATCAAGCACGACGTCAATAACGACATTATCCTTTGTCATAACCGGTTTCCCCGAGGAAATGACGCCGTCCACATCGTTAACGACTTTATCCAATGGAGCCGCAATCGCCACCTGGTTATATATAGCCCAGCCCCCGAACAGAACGGAAGCGGTTATCGCCGCAGTAATCAGCACAGGAATAACTCGTGGTCTCATCATCAATTCATTTCCTCCTTGCTATTTATAATTACTATTGTATATGATAGACAGTCGTATATCAACACCGCTATACGAAAGTATATCATACTTATAGCCTGCAAGGTCGGTGTAAAAATAGGAAACGGAGCCTCACGGCTCCGTTTTGGACGGCAGACGGTACCTGTCAATAAACGTACCGCTGTCGAAGGTATAAAAATCGTAATAATAACGCTCCGGCTTTTCTCCGATACTGTAGAAAATTTCCCAAACCGGCCCGCCGTCGAACAAGCCCGGCTGAATCCGTTTGAGCTTTGCATCCGGCTGTTCGACGAGAAACGTATTTTTGAGCTGCCTAAGCGATACGCCGTCGTCCTCGGCAATCACTTTTGGCGGCTTGCCTTCCGTAATCCAGACGAACACATCATTGTCCGTCTTGTCGATGCCTTCAACGATCCAGCTTTCCTGATGCCAAATATGATGATACACACGATCGGCGACGGCAAGGCCCGCTTCGTCGACGGCCCTCCGCTCGGCTTCGCTTTCGGCAGTCCACTCCGGCATTTGAATCTCCCGGAAATAGACGCCGAATGCTGTACCTAGCAGCAGAATGGTGGCCGTTATGACAAAAATCCAGCGGTGAGGCGTCATGAATGCCGGCCGCTTCCTTGTAATGACTCGCATCATGCCTGTAGCAACCGCTCGAAGCTGGCTTGCGCCTCATAACGGATTTTCTCCTCGTCAAGCAGGGTGCATTCGCTATTCCGGACAACCTGACGTCCGTCAACCCATACATGCTTGACATCACGTCCCGAAGCGGAATAGACCAAGTGCGACACGATATCCGTTTTCGGATAAAAGTGCGGCTGCTCGATATCGATTGCGATAAAATCCGCCTTCATGCCTGCACGCAGCACGCCGATTTGATCCTCCTGCCAAATCGCTTTCGCTCCCTGTACGGTAGCCAGCTTAAGCGCATCTAAAGCGGGGACTGCGGTCGGATCTCCCGACACCCCTTTATGAAGAAGCGCCGCTAACCGGATTTCCTCGAACAAATCCAGATTGTTGTTGCTCGCTGCGCTGTCGGTGCCGAGCGACACCGTCACTCCGGCGCGAATAAGCTCCGGTACACGGGCTATCCCGCTTGCCAGCTTCAAATTGCTGACCGGGTTATGCGAGACGGATACACCCTTGGCTGCAAGCAGTTCAATTTCCTGATCGTTCAGATGAACGGCATGCGCCACTAACGCGGGACGCGAGAAAAAGCCCAGCTTGTCCAGATGCTCAACCGGCCTGCAGCCGTAATCCTTCACATTTTGCTCGACTTCGGCAATCGTTTCGGACATATGCGTGTGAACAGGCAAATTATAATCGTGCGCAGCCTGAACGAACCGTTCGATGTAAGCCGGCGGGCATGTATAAGGAGCATGAGGCGAAATCATCGTCGAAATCCGCCCGTCCGCTTTGCCGTTCCAATCACGGGCAAAGGCGATCGCCTCCGCAAGCTTGTCTTCCTGCACGTCCACCGGGCATAGTCCGATAACTCCTCTCGTCAAAATCCCGCGGATGCCGCCCTGCTCGACCATTTGAGCAACTTGATCCATCCGGTCGTACATGTCGACAAATGCGGTCGTGCCAGACTTGAGCATTTCAACGATGGCAAGAGCGCTGCCGGCTCTCGTATCCTGATCGATATATTTGCCTTCCATCGGCCACATTTTTTGCTCCAGCCAAACCTGAAGATTTTGGTCGTCCGAATAACCCCTCAGGAGGCTCATTGCCGCATGTCCATGCGTATTGATTAAGCCCGGCATAAAGGCAAGCCGGCTTCCGTCCAGCTTCTGTACATCTTCCTCAAGGTTTTGAGGGGCATCCGCTCCCAAATAAGAAATACGGTCCCCTGTAACGACCATATGTCCTTTAATAACGTGATTGGAGACGTCCAACGTGACGAAGGTCCCGTTCTCAATCCAAATCTGGTTCATTTTGCTCTACTCCTTCACTGGCTAAATAATAGGCTAAGCTTAGCAGCTCCTTCGTAAAATCGGCATTATGAATACGTACCGATTCGGGCACCCGCAGGATAGCCGGCGCAAAATTCAGTATGCCCTCAACCCCCGCTTCCACGAACTGGTTGGCTACGTTTTGCGCTTCCGGCGCGGGCACCGTAATGATGCCGATTCTGATCTTCTGTTCGGCAACGACGGTTGCGAGCTCACTCATCGGCAGCACCTTTAAATTATTGATGTCGGAGCCGATCTTGCCGGGATGCACGTCGAATACGGCTGTTATTTTCATATTGTCTTTCGAATATTTATTGTAATTGCATAAGGCATGGCCCAGGTTGCCCGCACCGACCAAAGCGACTTTTATCGTCTGATCCACCTTTAAAATTTGCCGGATCTTTTCGATCAGATAGAAAACGTCGTAGCCGACGCCCTTTCTCCCGAAATCGCCGAAATACGCCAAATCCTTGCGGATTTGCGCCGGATTCAAATCGAGCTTGACTCCTAGCTCCTGCGAGGAAACGGTTTGAACGTCGCGGGTGTGCAATTCGTTTAACACTTGAAGATAAATGGGAAGTCTCCTGACGACAGCCTCGGATATTTTGGATTGCTTCATCGTTCCTTCTCCTCCGTAACGGCAGTATTCTCTTCCCTTAACCATTCCCGCATTCTGATCGTCATCTGGTCGGTATGCATAGTCTCAATCTTCGGTCCCGGCAGGGAGTATAAGAAATGCTTTCCATAAAACGTATCAATGACTCTTGTATCGTAAATAATAACGATCCCTTTATCCTGCGAGCTGCGGACCAGTCTTCCGAAGCCTTGCTTGAACCGGATGACCGCCTGCGGGATCGACAGCTTCATGAACGGATTTTGCTTTTGCCTTTGCAGCATTTCGGCTTTCGCCTCCGCAAGCGGATGGCTGGGCGGCTGAAAGGGCAGCCGTACGATCGCCAAACAAATCAAGGCTTCACCCGGGATATCGACGCCTTCCCAAAAGCTGCTCGTACCAAGCAGAACGGACTCGGGCGTTTGGCGGAACCTGCGGGTCAGCTTTGTCCGGTTGCTGCTGTCAATGCCTTGGCCAAGCACCTGAATGCCGTGCTCTGCCAGCTGCTCCTTAAGCGGCTCATAAACTTGCTTCAGCATCCGGTAGGAAGTGAACAGTACCAGCATTCGCCCCTTCGTTTCCTGCGCGGAAGCCGCAAGCGAGCGTACGAGCATATCCAAATACGAGGAGTCGACCGATGCGCCCTTCAGTACCGGAAAATCGCGGGGAATGACGACCAGCGCCTGCTCCCTATAGTTAAATGGAGACGGAAGCTGCACGGTCTTCAATCTGCCTTGCTCCTCGTAGCCGCTTAATCCGAGCTGCTCCGCGGCGTATTGAAACGATTTCTGCACCGAAAGAGTGGCGGAGGTTAATACGATGCTTTCTTTGACATCGAAAAAATATTTCTGCAGCTGTGCGCTTACATCGACCGGCACGCCGTAAAGCTGGACCGAACGGTATCGGTAAACGCTGCTGGCCTCAATCCAGAAGACGGAATCGGCAAGCTCCAGTTTGATGAAGGAGCGCAATTCATCCTTCACGCGCGTCAAATCCCTGATCGCCCCGTTTAGATCCGTCAGTACGGCTTGGATCGAAATATCGTCCGCACGCTCCTTCACATCGTTCATCATTTTTTCGACCGTGCGGACAACGCGTCCCAGCTCCGTATGTACGTTGCCTTCTGCACCCGCCGCATCATCCCATCCGGCAGGCAGCTCGTTTTTCTTCAACCGGCAAACCGCTTGGCCGTTATCGTTTGGAAGCTCGCCCGAAGCGTCCGTGAATCCATAAAACATTTCGAACAGCTTATCCCAGTGCTCCCGCACTTCCTGAAAGACCGGAATGACGGTATCGATCGTCTCCAGCCAAGACGCCTGATGTGCATCGTCCTCGTACATCAGCTTCTGGCGCAGCGCCGGCAGCAGTCCCGAACGGGAATCCTTGTAGAGACGGGTAAGAGCCTGCGTCAACGAAAAATAATTGATCTGCATACCCAAATGCTTGCCCGCGACCTCCTCCACATGATGAGCCTCGTCGATAATCAAATGGGTATAGGACGGCAGCAGCCGATGCTCCGCTTGTATATCGGTAAACAGCATAGAGTGGTTCGTTATGCATACGTCGGCAATGTTCGCCTCATGCTTGGCACGGTGGTAAAAGCATCTTTTAAACCACGGGCAAGCTCTATTCAGGCAGGAATCCGTGTCGCTAGCGACAGTCGACCAAAACTCCGCGCCTTTATTGCCGAAATTCAGCTCCTCTTGATCGCCGGATTCCGTTTCTCCGAGCCAGACGATCATTTGAGCGGCTGTTACAGAATCCTCGACCGGCGATGCCAAATCCTTCGCATTCACTTTTCCCTCGAATTTCCTCAGGCACAAATAATTGCCGCGGCCCTTAAAGATGGAAGCTTTAAACGGAAAAGGAAGCACTTCCTCGAGCAAAGGAAGATCCCTCTGCCTCAGCTGCTCCTGCAAATTAATCGTGTGTGTGCTTACAACGATTTTTTTATCGTTTTTAATCCCGTGGAATAAAGCCGGAATAAGATAGCCTAATGATTTGCCCGTTCCCGTTCCCGCTTCGATCAGCAAATGGCGGTTGCTGCTGAGCGCGCCGTAAACCTCCTGGAACATTGCGCTTTGGGCTTCGCGCTCTTCGTATTGCTCGAATTTTTGTTTAAATCCGGCTCTAACCTCATCCAGGTACTCGTTAAAGGACACATCCCGGAAAGGCTCCTCGGCGCTTTCCAATCGCGGCGGCTGCTCCTCGGACCATTCCTTGACCTTCAAAGCAAACTGATTGAAATAATCGTATTCGTTCGATTCGAATACCGTCCGGTACTCCATGACTTGAAGCGTTTCCTTTAGAAACCAGCTTAAATCGCTGCCGTCATCAATAAGCACGGAAAGCCGCTGCAAAGTAAGCAGCGGCAATTGGCGTAGCTTCCTGACCGATTCGATAAACAACAGCGCAGTTGCCATCGCGTCGCTGTCCGCGCGGTGGTGATGCTCATGGGAGATGCCGAATAGCTCGGAAACTGCGCCAAGCTGATACGTATTAATGGTCGGATATAAAATGCGAAGCAGATCGATCGTATCCAGCTTACGACCCGCAAAGCGGCCGTAGCCGCAGCGGTTCAAGGCATGATTAAGGAAGCCGGAATCAAATCCGACATTATGGGCTACCAAAATCGCGTCATCGAGCAGCGGAATCAGATTGATCAGCACTTCCTCGAGTCCGGGAGCCTCCGCGACATCCGAATCGCCTATTCCCGTCAATTGATTAATAAAAGCAGGTATTGGGATATGAGGGCGAACAAAGGAACTGAAGGTATCGATAATTTCAAGCTCTTCCGATACAAGGACCAGTCCAACCTGAATAATATCATCGTCCGAGCCGTGACCCGTCGTTTCTAAATCCAATACTGCAAATTTCATTTCTGGTTCGTTCCTCTCACAAACAGCACAGCTCCGTGCTACCAAAATATAACGATAATTGCGAAGGGGTTTCTTGGCAAGAACGCAAATTATTAAGCGGATCTTTAAAGCTCGGGCACACATTATAGGCTTTCATGAACAATTGCTCGGCCCCGGCAAGATTCATATGCACGGCTTGAATGCACCCAAGCGCATTATAGCCCATTGCAAGCCATTTAGGGAAGTCCGTGAGTACGATTAATAATTGAAAATGACGCTGCGCTTCACTCCAGTTTTGAAGATGCATATAGGTCATGCCCAGAAACAGCCTTGCCAGATTACATTCCGGCGCCTGATTCATCGCGGCTTGAAATTGCATCGCCGCTTGCGGAAACATAAACAGCTTATAATAGCCTTGTCCTCTGCTTATTATCATGGCCGCTTCGTCCGGTATTTCCAAATCCGCAGCATTGCACACGGATACGGACGAGACCGGCGGTTTATCGGCAGCATGTGGTACGCTGCTTCCTTTTGGCTCCAAATCCACTTGCGAAGACCCGATGCCCTTTTGATCCAAATGCTTCTCCTTAAAATCGGCGAACTTTTCTTCAAACTCAAGCCACTGTTCAATGAACGCGTCGCTCATGTTCTTAAGCTCTGACAGCTGCTTCTCCAGCTGCTCTTTATCTTTTCCTTTAGCGCTGCCGTAGCCCTCGATAATGCAGTCGAGCATTTCGTTCATCGATGCAAACATATGCTGAAACATACCTCATCCCGCCTTCGTCATTGAATTAAGGAGTGTTAGGTACATTTTTTGTTTTCGCTTCGTTTTTCATACGGTATGCCAGCCGTTACATAAAGCAGGGGCTTGCCGGACACGGATGGAGACTAAAGGATGGTCGAGTGAAGCTCGGCATTCAGCAGCTTAAGCGGCCGGTTGTTCTCGTCGAGAATGGTCACGATCGGCTTATGCTCCTTCGCTTGCTCGTCAGTCATCATCGCATACGATATGATAATGACCTGATCGCCGGGCTGAACCTGCCTCGCCGCTGCTCCGTTCAAGCATATGACGCCCGAGCCTCTCTCACCTGTAATGACATACGTTTCGAACCGGGCGCCATTATTATTGTTAACGATTTGTACTTTTTCGTTCTCCCAGATGTTTGCCGCATCCATCAAGTCCTCATCAATGGTTATACTGCCCACATAGTTCAAGTTCGCTTCCGTTACGGTCGCTCTGTGCAGCTTCGATTTCATCATCGTTCTGAACAATTTCCATCACCTCCGCCTTTTCAAATAAACGGTTGTCAATCAATCTCGTCGAGCCGAACTTCACGGCTAACGCGAGAAGCAGCGGCTGGTTCAGCTCACATACACGAGCTTTTCCGTCCGGTGCCTGAAGACCCGGATAATACAGAAGCTCCGCGTAGTCCAATACCGCCTCGCTCGCTTCGCCGATCCGGCTTTTCACCATTTCGGTCAGCCGTTCGACCGTCATGCCAGGATGTGCGATCCACTCTTCGGCTTCCTTTAACGTCTTGGACAGGACAACCGCCTGACGCCGATGCTCCGGTCCCAAATAAACGTTCCGTGAGCTTAGAGCCAAACCGTCCGGCTCCCTGACAATCGGACAAGCCACGATATCGACCGGGAAATTGAGGTCATCCACCATTTGCTGAATAACCGCCACCTGCTGAGCGTCTTTCATGCCGAAATATGATTTGTCAGGCTGTACCAGATGAAACAGCTTGCTGACGACCGTGCCGACACCGTCGAAATGGCCGGGTCTCGAGGCACCGCACAGCTGTTCGGTTACTTGGCTTATGATAACCTTTGTAAGCGGCTTTTCCGGGTACATTTCCTGTACGGAGGGGATAAATACGATATCCGTGCCCGTTTCCCTGGCAACCGCCAAATCGCGTACCTCGTCGCGCGGATAACGGTCCAGATCCTCATTTGGTCCGAACTGAAGCGGGTTCACGAATATGCTGAGTACAGTCACTTCGTTCTCGCTCCTGGCCTGACGCAGCAAACTGGCATGGCCTTCATGAAGAAATCCCATCGTCGGGACAAAGCCGATGCTGCGGCCGGCTTTTCTCGCTTCGGCGATCAAAGCTCTGAGCTCCGCTTTTGTACGTGCAATGTTCATGGTGACGGTACTCCTTTCGCCTGCATGCCGCTTGATGGAGCTTTTTTCTCTCCGCTTTGCTCAGACCCGCCATAAAGGGTGGCTACCGAGCTCTGCTGCTGGGCCCCAAATACATGCTCTTGCTGCGGAAACGAGCCTGATTTCACGTCGCTTACATACGAGCCGATTGCATCCCGGATCGTAGAGCCGATATCGGCATATACTTTTACGAATTTTTTCTCGAAATAAGGCGATGCATATTGCAAAATATCGTGATACACCAGCACTTGACCGTCACAGCCGCGGCCTGCGCCGATGCCGATAACCGGTATCGATACGGTATCCCGGATGAGCTCGGCAAGCGGCTCGGTTACAAGCTCCAGCACGATACTGAAAGCGCCGGCCTCTTCAAGGGCTTTGGCGTCCTGAACCAGCTTCTCCGCTTCCTTATCCAGCTTTCCCTGCACCTTGTATCCGCCAAGCTGATGGACGGACTGCGGCGTCAGCCCGATATGGCCCATAACCGGTATTCCTGCTTTCACTAGCGCGGATACGTCGGACGCAATATCCTCCCCGCCTTCCAGCTTTACCGCTTGCGCCCCGCCTTCCTGCATGATGCGGGCTGCATTCCGGAGCGTGCTTTCTCTCCCGATGCCATAAGTCATAAAAGGCATATCCGCAACGATAAACGTTTGCTGAGCTCCTCTTGCCACCGCTCTTGTATGATAGATAATGTCTTCGATCGTTACCGGAATCGTCGTCTCGTAACCCAGGACGACGTTCCCGAGCGAATCTCCGACCAGAATAACATCAATGCCGGCTTCCTCGGCAAGCTTTGCCGATGGGTAGTCGTAAGCTGTCAGTACGGAAATCGCATTGCGGTCCTGCTTCATTTTCTTCATACTCGTAATCGTCAGTCGTTTCCTCATCAGCTTCATCCCCCGTTCTAATGATAGGATAAGCACAAATAAACCTTTTAGCCGCTGCTAAAAAGGTCCCCAAACGGAAAAGGAAACGTTTGCTTGTCGTGCTTCCTTCTGTCTCGGTCCCGACGGCTCAGAGCAGAGTGTGCATTTCCAATCATTCACTTAATTGAATTGCAGATCAGTGCAGCTTCTTGATAAATGCCGCCCGATATCTGTAGTGTAACAAATATCCCCGTTCCCGTAAACGAAAGATGTCGTATTATTGAGGCTCTCCCATTTCGGCCGAAAAAACGGACTTCAAGGTGCCGTCAGCCAGCCGGATCCTGATCGCACCGCTTTCCTCCAAGCCTACCGGTACGCCGATAATATCTCCCTGCGGAGTAATCAGTCTAGCTTGCTTGCCAAGCGAGACGGACAAAGCTTCCCATAACGTTACGATCGGTCCGAAGCCTTGCTCCTGATAAAGAAAATACAGCCTCTCCCACTCGCCCAAAAAATCGGCTACGATTGCAGTACGGTCCCATTTGCGGCCGCCGGCCATTCGCAAGGATACCGCTTTTTCGAGCAGCTCCTCCGGATAATCGGATTCCTCCAGATTTACGCTGATACCGACGCCTGCTATGACATAACGCAGCCTTTCGTCCTCCGCAGCGGATTCCAGCAAAATACCGCTTATTTTTTTTCCGCCGATCAGCAGATCATTCGGCCATTTGATTCCGATTTCAAGCGAGGTGACCCTGCTTAAGCTTCTGCACAGCGCTACCGCCGTCAGCAATGTGAGCTGAGGCGCAAAATGGATCGGAACGGACGGTCTCAGCACCATGCTCATCCAAATTCCTTTGCTCTTCGGCGAAATCCATCCGCGGCCCATTCGGCCTCTGCCGCTCAGCTGCTGCTCCGCTATGAAGAGCGACCCTTCCGCTGCTCCAGCCTCCGCTGCCGCCCGCGCCAAATTTTGCGTGGATTCGACCGTGTCGTGAAGCTCAAGTCTCCGTCCGAATACTTTCGTATTCATCACATTAAACAATTCGGCGGAATCGTAGCTGTCCGGAATGCTTAGCAGCCGGTAACCGAGCCGCCTGGAGGCTTCGAACCTGTAGCCGGCCGCCTCCAGCTTGCGGATTTGCTTCCATACCGCGGTACGGCTGACGCCGAGCGCATGGCTGATGCTTTCGCCGGAAACGTATTCCCCTTTATTTGCTTCAAACAATTTCAGCAAAAGTTCATGATTCATGCTCTGCGCCCTCTTTGTCCCATTCTGCCGCTTTAAGTAGCAGAATCTGTTTTTCGTTTTCAATTTGCCCGGCCGCGGCGAGCAGCAGAAGCTCGGCCAGCACTTCACTCACCCATGGGCCCGGCTTCCGGTTAAAATAACGTTTTAGATCGCTGCCGTTCACTTTTAGCTGCTTAACGGATGTCAACGGGATCTGTTCATGCCATCGGACAAGCTCATCCACTTGGCCGTTTCGCTTGCTTTCATCTGTATCATACGCCAGCCGCATAATATCCAGCCAAACGGTAGTCGTCTGCTTGCCGTAGCGGATGACCGTCCGTATCCACCATTTTCGCCTTTCCGCTTCGTCCAGGGCAGCAGCGATCTCGAAATCCCGCGCTATCGCGGCGATATCCGAAATTTGCTTGATTCTTGTATTCGAAAGCTTCAGCGCTTTCATGGTCTGCATCAAGGCATGCTCGGATAATTTCAGCGCAATGGCGACAGCCGCCCATCTGCAGTCGGTGCCGTTCAACCGGTCAAGCCGGGCGATTAGGCATCCAGTATCGTTATTACGGTTATTACGGTTATTCCGGTATGCAGCCGCAACAGCGTCCGTCACCTCGGCCGGTAAAGGTTCTCTTAAATGAAGAAGCAGTCCGCTCGCAGCGGCGGTGTGAAGCGCCCTTTGCGGCGACTTGCCTGCCAGCATTTTGTCCAGCTCCGCCTGAACCCGTTCCATTGCAATGAAATTCATCAGCCGCTTGTAGCGAACCAGCGCTCTCCATGTCCCAAGAACGGGACTCAAACGGTATGTCCCGATGAATCTGACCGCTCGAAGCATCCGCAGGGCATCCTCCTGAAACCGGGCGTCAGCGTCCCCCACGCAGCGCAGAACCGAGGCCGATAAATCGTTAATGCCGCCAAACGGATCGAGCAGCACGCCTTCCTCGTTTAATGCCATTGCGTTAATCGTAAAATCCCGCCTGAGCAAATCTTCCTCCAAGCTGTTTATGTACTGGATCGATTCCGGTCTGCGATGCTTCTCATAAGCGGATTCCAATCTGAACGTCGTTACCTCGTAGCCGGTTTTGTCCAGCAGCACCGTTATCGTGCCATGCTGCAGCCCGGTCGGGATACAACGGTCGAACAGTTCCAGCACCTGCTCCGGGCGGGCCGAGGTCGCGATATCGACATCCTTGATCGGTAAGCCAAGCACCGTATCCCTTACGCAGCCGCCAACAAAGACGGCTTCGAAATGATGCTCCCGAAGCCGTCTTACGATAGGCAAAGCCGCATGGATAGGCTCCGGCAGCGGAAACTTCATTCCGGACACCGCCTTTCACGGCATGTATGGATTAATCGCTGCAAACCGCCATCGGCAGGTCCGCATCGATGCCTAATACGCGATAATAGATTTGCTCGTATTGGGTTGTAATCACATCATTACAAAATTCGTTTCTCGCTCTGAACAAACAAGCCTGCTTGAACTGCTCGTGCAGCTTCGTGTCTTTCAGCAAGCGCTCAACGTTTTGGGCCATTTCCTCCACATTGCCGATATCCGACAAAAAGCCGGTTTCACCATGCGTAACCAGCTCCGGAATCCCGCCCGCGTTGGAGCCGATCGTTGGAACGCCGCAGGCCATTGCTTCCAAAGCCACGAGCCCGAAGCTCTCCTTCTCGGAGGGCAGCAGCAGCACGTCTGCGAGCGAAATGACCTGCGCCACATCCTCCTGCTTGCCGAGGAAATGCACGCGGTCCTCCAGCCCAAGCTGGCGGATTTTGCACTGCATTTTCGACAGCTCCGGCCCTTCGCCGACAAGCAGAAGCTTGGAAGGAACGTTTCTGCTTACGCGTTCGAAAATATCGATAACGTCGCCAACCCGTTTAACCGGGCGGAAGTTCGAAATATGCATAAGTATTTTCTCGTCCGGCTTAGCAAAATCCGAACGAAGCGACGAGGTGTCCCGCGGATAATAAACACGCTTATCAACAAAATTGTACGTGAGATCGATCGGCGTTGTAATATCCAGCAGCTGCCTCGTTTCATTGATCAAGTCCGCCGAAACGGCGGTTACCGCATCGCTTTGATGGATCGCCAGACGAATCAGATCCTTCAGCGATTCGTCATGCGCAAGCACCGTAATGTCGGTACCATGCAGCGTCGTAACCGTCTTCAGCCCGTCCCCGTTCATTTGCTTGGCCAGGTAGGCGCATACGGCGTGAGGTACCGCATAATGGACATGCAGCAAATCCAGCTGCTGCATCTTGGCTACTTGCGCCATCTTGCTTGCCAGCGCCAAGTCATACGGCGGGTATCGGAAAACATAATAGTCGGTAACTTCCACTTCATGAAAAAAAATGTTTTTATGAAATTTTCCGAGCCGAAACGGAATGCTGTGAGTAATAAAATGAATTTCATGTCCGCGTTCAGCCAGCAGCTTGCCAAGCTCGGTAGCAACGACGCCCGACCCGCCCAGCGTCGGATAACAGGTTATCCCGATCTTTAACTTTCTTGCCACCGTTGTCGCACCTCCTGTGTTCGTCACGTCATCCTATTGTATTCGACAAGAGCTGTACGATTTGTCAAAATAATTGTACGGCATGAGGACGCTTCAAAGCAAAGCCCTCGGCATAGGCCCACCCGCGGGCTTGTCCGAGCAGCGAATCGCGCGCTTCGACCCGCCCCACGTAGTTGTTCGTCAACGGGGTAGCGACTCTATCCTCGCCCGCCCCGACGGCTTCGAATTGGGAGCGATAGGCGAGCAGCGATTTCTTCTTTGTTTCGTACACGTCGCTAATATCGATAACAAGCGATACGTTGTCTACGTCGTTAATGTAATAATAGATGAGCTGTTCAACTTGTACCGCAGGCAGCTCCGGCATATACCGCCGAAGCTTTGCATTAAATACCGCTTCCTCGATCAACCGACTGCAAGCGACGTGGTCGGGATGCCGGTCCACCCAATAGGGCGCAAATACGATCCTCGGCTTATACTTCCTGATTTCCGCCACGATCGGCTCGATCTGGCTGCGCGTTGGCTCGAGTCCGCGGTCCGGCAGCTTCAAATTCGTGCGCATGGTTAGTCCAAGCGCGTCTGAAGCGTCTGCCGCTTCCTGCATACGGCTGTCTACCGTGCCATTCGAAGACATTTCAGCCTGAGTCAGATCGCAAACGCCAACCCGGAAGCCGGCTTGCACATGCTTTGCGATCGTGCCTCCCATACCGATTTCCGCGTCATCCGCATGAGCTCCGAAAATCAATAAGTCCAATGATTCGCTCATTCTTCAATTCCCGGCTTATATTTGTGAACAAGCTCCCGCCATGCGAAATCGCCCCGTTCCAGCGCCTTCACCAGCAACTCAGCAGTTGCAACGTTCGTTGCAACCGGAATGCCCTGAACATCGCATAAACGAAGCAGTGCAATAATATCCGGCTCATGCGGCTGCGCCATCAACGGGTCGCGAAGGAATATAATAAGATCCATTTCGTTCTGGGCGACAAGAGCACCAATTTGCTGGTCTCCGCCGAGCGGTCCGGACATGAAACGGTGAATGGTCAAGTCCGTCTGCTCCATAATCCGGGTGCCGGTCGTGCCGGTCGAATACAGCTTATGAGGGACAAAAACATTTTCATAAGCGATAACGAAATTTACCATTTCCTCTTTTTTGCGATCATGTGCGATAAATGCAATATTTAACATGCCGTTCCCCTCTCCCGCTGCCGAATGAAACTAATCCATAATATGTTCAAAGCCGTAAATCATCCCGGTGTACGTCATTACTTTCTTGACCGCTACGTTCACACCCGGCATATAGCCGGCCCGGTCGTAGGAGTCGTGCCTGATTTTTAGCGTCTGACCGTGTCCGCCGAATACGACCTCTTGCTGGGCGAACACGCCGGGAAGTCTGACGCTATGTATGCGGAAACCGTTGTAATAGCCGCCGCGTGCGCCTTCAATGACTTCTTCCTCATTCGGATTGCCTTGGCGGAGCTCTTGACGAACCGCGGATATCAGCTCTGCTGTTTTGACCGACGTGCCGGAAGGAGCGTCCAGCTTCTGATCACCATGGTATTCGATAATTTCGACATGCGGCATATATTTGGATGCTTCGGCCGCAAACTTCATCATCAAGATGGCCCCAATGGAGAAGTTAGGAGCGATTAGACCGCCGATCCCCTTCTCTTTGCACAGCTTGTCCAGTTCTTCGATCTGCTCCGGCGTAAAGCCGGTTGTGCCCATGATCGGTCGTACGCCGTAAGCGATCGACGTTTTCGTATTCTCATATGCCGCAGCCGGCACAGTAAAATCGACCAGCACATCCGCACCGGATCCGTTCAGCGCTTCTTCGAGAGTGGCTCGTACGATGACGCCTGTCTCCGGTTTACCGGCGAAAATCCCGGCATCGACGGGGCCGGCCGAAGGAGCCGCTGCCGCAACCAATTGAAGCGCGTCATCCTCCAGCACCATCTTTACGACCTCGCGTCCCATTCGGCCGCTAGCGCCTGCTACTGCTACTTTGATCTTTTGTGTCGACATGCTTATCACCTGTTCCTTTTTCTATTCGTGCCTATTTGCGCAGCCGGCGCAATCGGCGCTTGCGGTTCAAGTCGGCGAACAGCCTTCTTGCCGAAGAGTGGCTCGGGTCCAGCTTTACGGCCTCCCGCGCATTCGCTAATGCTTCGTCTAGCCGGTCCAGCGATTCGTATACGACTGCCAGCGTATAAAAAGCGTCCATGCTCAGCGGATCCAGCGAAGCCGCCCGCTTCAGGAGCTCAGCCGCCTCCGCCAGCTTGGGCGGTACCTCTACAAGAAGCACATCCGCTTCCGAGAGCAGCACGCTCGCTTCAACGGTCTGCCAATGATACTGGTATTCCTTGTGTTCCGGATCCAGCTTTAGCGCAGCCTCCGCATACTGCTTCGCCTTCGTCCACTTACCACTTCTGGCACAGGATACAGCGCATTTATGGTAGTAGGATGCATTGTCCGGCTCCGCTTCGATCGCAAGCTCGAACCAATGAATCGCTTCTTCAAAATCGCTGTTAAATATAAATTCGTATGCTTTGCGGATACAGCTTTCTCCATCCATCCGCCCATCCTCCTTGTACACAGGTTGATGGTACAGCATATGTCAGGAGCTTGTTTACTGTTCGGTCATTTTCTCGTCCAGCGATTTGCGTCGCGTGTAGCAAATTTGTTCATGACTTTGTTGTGAGCTTCCGTTAAATCAATTTGAAGGGAATTGGCAAAGCAAGATAAAATAAATAATATATCTCCAAGCTCCATTTCTATGGAGTTATCCGCTTCATCCGGCTTCTTCGGCTTCTCGCCGTAAAAGTGATTCACTTCCCGCGCGAGCTCGCCTACCTCCTCCGACATCCTTGCCAATAAGGCCAGCGGGCTGAAGTAGCCTTCTTTAAACTGGGAAATGTACTCATCCACTTCCCGTTGAATATCTGCGAGCGATTTATCCGACATGTTCCAGCTTCCTTTCTATCTGTAGCCGCACATCCCTATGTTAACGTAAACGCCTAAATAAAATCAATGTTAAATCCATAAAATACCCCTTAGCTAGTAGTATGCCGTCTAGGCTAGTCAGGCAACCAAATCATAGAACCGGAGGGAGCGCCGTCCTGATGTCCAAAGCGCTGAAGCAAATTCGAATCATTATCCCTATCTTAATCGGCACGGCCGTCTATGCATTCGGACTCCATTATTTTGTCATCCCGAATCAGCTTATGGAAGGCGGCGTGACGGGAATTGCGGTACTGCTGAATTATGCGGCCGGCTGGCCGCTCTCCGTGTCCACCCTGGTTCTTAACGTTCCGCTTTTTCTGCTGGGCTGGAAAGCATTGGGCCGCGGGCAAATGATGTACACGCTACTTGGCGTCGTATCCTTATCGGCCTTTCTCGCGCTGATCGAGCGCTTGATCGAGAATGGAATTCTTGTCCCGTTTCAAAGCACTTCGGACTACATGCTGGCCGCCTTATATGCGGGAGTGTCGCTCGGTATGGGACTCGGCATCGTCTTCCGCTTCGGAGGGACGACAGGCGGCGTCGATATCGTTGCCCGCATCGTGTCGAGGTATAGAGGAATAAGCATGGGGCAGATCATTTTAACGCTTGATGCTGTCATCATTGGCATTTCTCTTCTTTATATAAGCATTGAGAAGGTGCTCTATACGCTGGTTACGGTATTCATTGCGTCCAAGCTGATTGATTTTATTCAAGACGGTGCTTACGCGGCAAAAGCCTTCTCCATCATCTCCGATCAAGGCGAGGCGATTTCGCTGTCAATCACGAAGGAGCTGGAACGTGGCGTGACGCTGATCCCGGCCAAAGGAGCATTTTCCGGACAACAAAAACAGGTCGTCTACTGCGTCGTCCAAAGGCAGGAAATCCGCCGTTTGAAATCGATTGTCCGCAATATCGACCCGCGTGCTTTCATTGTTATAAACGAGGTGCATGACGTGCTCGGAGAAGGCTTCAAGGAGGAGTAACCTTACGTAATCGGCTTTACTCCATAAGGCTCGGCTTTGTACTTTCTCCAGCCGGTATAGGTTAAGACCGCCGAAATGACGGCACCCAGCATTAATGTCCACTTGATCGGATTGGCTGCAGCGATCGGAGCTACTGCCGGTTCCACCTCTACGCTGCCGCTCCGGTCAAACAGCCGTATCACTGAGGCATTTAAGGACTTGAGCGACTGATTGACCAAATGCTCGCTCGAAGGACTCATCGTGCCGGATTCAAGCAGCTGATTCGTGTAACGGATCCGTCCCTTCAATTCGGCAGCATGCATGCTTCCGAACAAGATGGCAACGGCCGGTTCGATCCGGTCCGCATGGCTTTGCAAGCTGCCAAGTGCCGCTCTTGCCGCTTCGGCTCCGTCGCCGGTTTGACGCTTCCACGCTTTTTCCACCCGGGACAAATCGTCCAGCATCAAACTTTCGTATTGCAGCCACAGAGCATGGTCCGGCCTGACGAGCGCATCCGCCGCCAGTCTTAGCCTGGCTGCCTCACGCGTCCATCCGGCTGCAGCGTCGCCGCTGACCAGCGCTCGGCCGATCGCATCCGAATCCAGCTTCATAAACTCCCAGCCCTCATTCATGCCGCCGGGTCTTTGACCGCCTTCGAGCAGACGCTGCAGCTGCTGCAGGTAGGCATAGCCTGCTTGCCGGTTATTTATATTTGCCGCATGATAAAGCGAGCCTGCCAGCTCGTCCAGCCGCGACAGCTCACTTTGCAAATTCATTGCCGTTACATCAGCATTCGGGCCTGCATCGAAAGAGCTCCCCCATACGGCGCCCGCTGAACCGATCGTCATGACGATACAGATGACGAAAGGAATGATAATTCGCAGCTTCATGAACATCCCCCCATAGACAATCTATGAGGGGATGTCCCAGGTTATTCTTTTTTCCGGCGACGCAGCCATAATGGTAAAGCCGCCGCTAGGCTGAATAAGCTCAGGCCATAGGTAAAAGCGCGTACGGCCGCTACATCGTCATCGAGCTCGTCGGCCAAATAAGGATAAACCTCGTAAGTATAATCGACGGTATCGTTAAGCAGCAGCCATCCCGTCGCAACGGTCAGCGCCGCCGCACCCGCTTTCATGAACCGGAAATAAAGGAGCGCTTCGAACGCCATTCCCAAATGGGAGACCATCAGCATATAATGCTGCCATACGAGCTCAGATCCCTGCCAGGCGCCTGCGAGGATCATGGCGACCGCCCAGATGCCGTATTTGACCGAGCAGACGACCGCAAGCGCTTCAATTATTTTGCGGCCTGCCATGGCGACACGGGACATTCGACTTACAGGAAACAGCATATATAACAAAGCCAAAGTAAAAAACAAGCTGGCTGTCGGGGAATCCGGCACAAACACGATTTGCCACAAGGGATGATTGTTTAATGTAGCAGACAGCTGGCCTTCGTACCAGATATATCCATATACCGTTCCGGCGAAATTCACTGCAAACAGCAGCCACAAAAATGAGCGGTTAAGCAAAAAGTCTCTGCTCCAAAAAAAAGAAATAATCATTTCGTTTCTCCTTCGGCATGTAATAAAGCCCGTTTGCCCGTTCATTCTAAAAAGACCTGACCGTATAAATACGATCAGGTCTTAAGTCATTGTTACCCTTGTTATTCCGCTGCAACCTTCTGCTTCGAGAGCCAAGTCGCCAGCTGGTCGATTTCTTCCGCCGACAATTTGTCCTTGAAAGATGGCATTGCGCCGTTGTTCCGGCCGTTCGTAATGACTTCGGCCAGCTCTTCCTTAGACAACCGGTCGCCTACTCCAACCAGTGAAGGCGTAGTGCCTTGACCTTTCAGGTCAGCGGCATGGCAGCCTACGCATTGAGCCTGCTTCGCGATATCCATCGCCGGGTCGTTCGCCTCAACGAGTGAAGCTTCTTCCTTCGGCTGCGTATAGTTAGGCCGTTCTTCGCCTTTCTCGGCAGCCTCGCGCGCTTTTTCTTCACGCTCGATATGCTCAGGTATTGTGCCGTTCGCCTCCAAAATATGCTGATAGTGATCCCAGGAGATAACTGTCAGGTAAATGGATGCGATAAGCGAAAGCCCCATGAGTGACGATGCGATCGGACGGCGGTAGAAGCGGCGTTCCTTGCCTGTGTCCAGAAACGGTGCAAGCAGCAGAGCGCCGAACATAACGGCCGGTACACCCATCGTTCCGAGCAGGATGTAGTCCTGCGAAACGTACGGATATTTCAAAAATTGATACAGGAACAAGAAGTACCAGTCAGGCATCGGGATGAATGAAGCGTTAGTAGGATCTGCAGGATAACCGAGCGGTGCCGGCTCTGCAATCGTCCATACTAGAAAACCGACCAACACGACGCAGCCGACCATCCATTCCTTCAGGAGGAAGTTCGGAATAAACGCTTCCGATTTACCCGGGAATGAAGTGTAGTCGGGCGGTATGTTCGGATGGTTGCTTTTCTTCACACGCGAGTCGCCGACGTAGACGACCTTCTCGTTCGAATGATGACCATGCGCCATAAGTAAACCCTCCTCCGCTTAAAGTGGTCCTGAAATGCCTTGCTTCCGAATCATGATAAAGTGCGCTGCAAGCATCGCAATCAATGCGCCAGGCAAGAAAAAGACGTGGATCGCAAAGAAACGAGTAAGCGTTTGAGCGCCTACGATATCGCCCCCGTAAAGGAAGTCAGCGATATAAGGGCCCAGCACCGGAACGGATGCGGCGATTTCAACACCGACCTTAGTCGCGTAATAGGCTTTGTTGTCCCATGGCAGCAAGTAGCCTGTAAAGCCAAGGCCTAACATAATGAAGAAAATCAGCATTCCGACAACCCAGTTCATTTCGCGCGGCGCCTTGTAGGAGCCCGTAAAGAATACGCGCAGGGTATGTAGGAACATCATGACGATAACAAGGCTTGCCCCAAAATGATGCATGCCGCGGACGATCTGTCCGAAAGCGACCTTGTGCTGCAAGTAGTCAACGCTTGCATACGCGTTGATGATGTCTGGAACGTAATACATAGTCAAGAACATTCCGGACAAAATTTGGATGACCGTAATAAAAAACGTCAAGCCGCCGAAGCAGTATACGAACGCGGAGAAATGATGGGCCGGGTTAACGTGCTCGGGAACCTCGTGGTCGGCAACATCTCTCCAAAGCGGCGTAATGTCAAGACGTTCGTCAATCCAGTTGTATACACTTTTAAACATCTGCAGTACGCCCTCCTTATACTCTCGTGTTCGGCTTGATCGGACCCAGGTATACGAATCCGTCCTCCAGCTTCACTTCATATTCATCCAATGGATTCGGTGCTACGGCAAGGTTCTTTCCGTCTTTCGTGTAGCGCGCGTCGTGGCACGGGCAATCGAATTCGTTCTTGCCCTTCACGTTCCAGCCGATCGTACAGCCCAAGTGCTTACAAACGGGCGAAAGAGCGAAAATCGTATTGTTCTCGTCCTTGGAAATCCAAGCCGAAAGCTCCGGGTCGCTTACGTACCAGCCATCGATCTGATGAACCGTAAATTTAAACTCCTGCGGTTCGTTCGTAATCTTGCTCTCTTCAACAACCTTTACATAAGTGCCTTCGCCCTTCTTCACAAGGAGCGGGTCCACTGCGAAACGGACCATCGGCAATACCGCGCCGCCCATCATAAAAGCAGTCGTTCCGCCGAGCGTATACGACAAAAATTGACGCCGGGACATTTCCTTGCGCTGAGCCGGTTTATGCGCGTTTTCGTGATGTTCATGGTTACTCATCTTCTATTCTAACCCCCTTTGCCAACCATATCTCGCGTCTTGCCGCACGGCAAAAACGCATGACGAACTAGGACATAACTTATAATAGCCTAGGTGCTTGGGAGCGTCAAGAATATGGCCGGATATTTGCGCGGCTAACAAAATGACGTTCATTAATTTGTTATCATTTTGTCACATTTGACCTTGTCTGCCATTTGTTTTCCCCTAAATCTGATTACATTATGCGACAAAAGCTTAAAGATTATGTAGATTGTCTGCTCCACATCTCCCGAATGACCGCCGATACCTCCGCCTGGGAAGGAAGAGCGCCGCCTTCATCCGGCTTCACCCACAAATCGATACCCGGGATGTCGCTATGGATTGCCGGATCGGCCGTTACCGCGATGACGAAGCGGAAGCCGCCGTTTTTCGCCGATACGCACCAATCCTGAAGCAGCTCCTTGAACGGCTGCCGTCCGGATATGTAATGCCAGGCCGGATACGTCACCACCCTGCCCTTAAACGGAATTTCAATCAAATCCATGATGTCGCGCAGACGCTCCAGCTTCTCCGTCGCTTCGAAAGGTTTTTCGACGCCGGACATCCCCGTTAACGGAAGCAGGCAGGTGTCCAAATAGGGACTGAGTTCCTCCCACTGACCGCTCGTAATTTCACTAAACTTCATCCTGTCCATCCCACTCCTTTATCATCTATGCCCTGTTGCCCTATCTATGTTACTCCGAATTGCACTTCTTTGCCAATCCGGCGAGCCCGGAACAAAGCATCGACAATCAAGCGTATACGGCTTCGCCGTCCTCTGGCGGCGAAGCTTCGTTTCGCGGAGAATTCTAAGCGGATATTAGTGTGAAACTTATAATTCTTAGAGTTCAAAAAAAAGCCTCTTTGCGTTACATGCGGACCTGTTGTCCGAATGCTGCAAAGAAGCCCCGCTCTGCCTCCGCGCCAATAGACGTTTGCGGCAGCCGCTATCTTTTTAAGTCATGCAGTTGTTTGGCCAGACGATAGAACGTATCCTCGTCTTTCGCGGCAAGCGCGTTATCGATGGCGGTATTGATCCGGTTCGTCTGAAATTTGAGCACCGCTTCATCGAGTACGAACTCGGCAGCCAGACTAAGCATGGCTTCGTACGTTACTTTCATTTTGTCCATAGGATACACCTCCAAACCGGCGTTAAGAGATCCTATATTCTATTCCTTTCGTCACATAGCTCTCCATCGTCTTTCTCATACGCTGCAAATCACTGTCCGTCAATTCTCTTACGACTTTGGCAGGTGAACCGATAGATAGAGTATAGGATGGTATTTTTTTGTTCTCTGTAACAATCGAACCGGCTCCTATTAAAGCATATTCACCGATGTCTGCGCCGTTAAGTACGATTGCCCCCATTCCAATTAATGTGCCTCTGCCTATTTTGCAGCCGTGGACAATCGCCCCGTGCCCGACAGAAACCTCATCTTCCAATTGTAATGGTTGATTCGTATTGACATGTCCGATTACGCCATCCTGTATGTTGCAGCGCTGTCCGATCACTATTGGCGCAAGATCGCCGCGCAAAACGGCATTGAACCAAACTGTGCTTTGGCCTAGAATGGTCACGTCTCCGACGATTTTAGCGCCTTCCGCTATGTATACATCTTCATGAATCTTTGGCATCAAGCCATTATACGGCAGTAACATGCGTCTATCGCTCCCTCTGAAATTAAAATATAAGATTACGCAAGAGTCTTACTTATACTCTAGCTTATATTTCATTTCGAACCAAGAGCTTGCTGCGGTTAATTGGTAGCGGACGGCTTCCGCTCATCCAAGCCGACGCCGGAGACGATAGCGGTTCCCGCCTTCGTCATTTTGACTACGGAACCGAACTCCGGATGCTCGCCAAGCCTGAGAAGCCCGAGATGGACCATCATGCTTATGATTCTTTTCTCCAAAATCGTTTCCGCATCGTCATAGTAGTACGGCTTGATATAAGAGACGAGCACCTTTCGCAAGGATTCGACCGTCACCCATTCGGCTGCCAATGCGTTCATCCAATGCGCCAGCGCGAGCAGATTCGAAATCGGTCCCTTATACAGCTTCAGCCAGCAGCGGTACAGCTGCTCGGCTTCGCCCGGCGGCCTTGACAGCAGCCTTTCTTCTCCTGCGGCAGTCAGCTCAAGAAGTGTATCGTTCTCGCTTATATATTTATTGGAGCAGCAAAAATCGTAGATGAACGAGAACCGGTTCGGGTACTGGTTAAAATGCTTGCCGTAGCCGAATCGCCAGGCCCCTTTGCCCGGCAGCTCCTCCTGTACGCCGAATTTATCGAGAATTTGCAGCATAAACCGTTTGTACATCGAGCCGTCAGCGGTCAGCTGCACTTCGTTATGGCGTGCATAATAGAGAAAATGTGTAATGTCGTCGTGGATCAGCAGCTGCTCGTCGCGGTATACGGGCGGCTCTTCCGTAAATTGAAGCTCGGCTGCAAATCTTTTGGCCAGCGTTTCGCGGAATCTTACTTTCAGATCGTTCGGCACCTGAAACAAATACCTGCTTGGTCCGCTGTATCCGTTGAACAACCATCCGTGATGCTTGAATTTGGCGATCATTTCTCTAGGACTTGCAGCCTTTGGCTCCGTATCCGCGTTTTTTTTGGTCCGCCTGGATTTTTTGGGCTGCTGCTCCTCCGCCGTTTTTGCTTCGTCTTCCCCGAATCTGCACTGCTGGACGCGCGCGATCAGGTCCTCCAGGCTGTAAGAGCTTCGCGGCTCAAACAACAATGAGTTTAAAAATCGTAAATCCTCCAGCTTCATGCTGCTTATTTGCGCTTCAAACACTTCTGTTCGACTTACGGTAGAGAGAATGGATTGAATCAAATCGTTTTTCGAGTTTCCATTGCACTCGCATCGGTAAACGTCTGCAATTCTGCTAAGCTGCTGAATATCCGCATAACCTAGCATATCCGATAAATTCATAGCTCTCTCCTTTCTGTAAAGCTCCGCTTCTTTTTGCTGAGGAACGTGCTGCTACAGTCCATTTTGCGGTGGATAAGCCTTATTTAGTACCATTATGGGAAGATCGGTTCTATTTTATAACCGGGAGCAAACAGGAAATTATAATGTTTCAACAAAAAAAGAGACCGTTCCGCTGCCGCGAAGGTCTCTTTTCCGCTTAACTTCTAAATATTTAAGTGTATGGTACAATTATAAAGCTTCGGCTGCCAATTCCCGTTATCCAGCTCCATGATCGAGTAGGACAGATTGTTCAGATGCTGATCTTCCAGCTCCTTGCACAGCTCAGACATGAAAACCGCCAGAAAGCTTCCGTGAGAAACGACCAGCAGCTTAAGCTGCGGATGCTCCAGCTGCCACTCGCGTAGAGCCGCCAATCCGCGGGCGCGCATGTCGTCGTCGGATTCCACCCCACCGGCGGCATCCCGCCAATTGATGCCCCATCGTGCAAGCCGCTGCTCCTCCGTCATCCCTTCAGCCTCGCCGAAATATCTTTCGCGCAAACGGGGATCACCTTCCAGAAGCGGAATTTCCAGCTTTTCCGCAATGATCGCCGCAGTATCCCGCGCCCGCATCAGATCGCTGGATACGACGGCATCCCAAACCCTTTCTTCCCGGAACAGCCGGCCGGCCAATGCCTCGGCTTGCCTGATCCCTTCTTTGTTCAGAGGAATATCGGTTTGCCCTTGGATTCTCCCTTCCGCGTTCCAATCCGTTTTGCCGTGACGCACTAGCCCGATTAACAAAGTGACGGTCAACTCCTTCTCTCTATGCAGCAAAAGCTCCCGAGGGAGCTTTTATTCTGTATTCTTAGCTGCGCGTTCTCGACAGCCAATTTAATATTAACAAAGTCATGACAATACCCAGTAAGGAAAGGGCGACATAATACTGCGGAAACGCCGGAACGACCTTCAGGACAAACGGATCGCTTATGCTTGCGACCGGAACTTCCGCAAAGAAGCCTGCGGTCACCACCACACCGTCCCCCGATACATTCGCCGTATCCATCAATCCGGACAGCTCGGAAATTTCCACCTTGGACGCTCCGCCCTCATGGTCGAACACAAATACGACAAAAGCGGAGACAAACATCGCCATGCACGCCGCAATGATGATCGCAAGGTTCCGGCGGAACGATTTGGTGAACTGATAGCTCTTATGCGATGCAGGCATGAGCCATGAATCCTCCGCATAAATCCGTTCCATCACACTGCGGTTCACGTGCTCCGTCGGACCAAGAAATTTCTCTTCCTCGGACAAGAAGCGGATCAGATCTTCGCTTTCCTCCCAGACCCGAAATTGCTCCGCGCACGCTTCGCATTCGAGCAGATGAAGATCAATCGCTTTCCGTTCATGATCCTGCTCGGACAGATCCCAATATTCCCCGAATTTTTCTTGCGCTTCGTTACACTTCATCGTGTATTCATCCCCTCGAATTCTTCCATCAGCGGCGTTCGTCCGAAATACGGCTCCAGCTGCGTTTTCACGCTTGCTCTGGCCCGGAAAAGCAGCGATTTGACGGAACTGACCGTTTGCCCTAATATATTCGCGATTTCCTGGTAGTCAAGCTGGTCATATTCCCGAAGAATAAGTGCAGAGCGCTGTTTTTCCGGCAAATTGTTGATGGCATCCCGCACCATCTCCATCCGTTCATTGCGAAGGACGTGCTGCTCGGGTACCGCGTCCGGCGCGGCAACCGGCTCAAAGCCCGATTCGTCAAGCGACATATGCCCCGACTTCTGCTTGCGCAGCTCGCTTAGAACGGTATTGCGCGCGATCGTGTACAACCAGGTCGAAAAGGAAGCATCCACCTCGCGGAACGAGTGAAGACTGCGATAAGCTTTATAAAAAGTTTCCGAGCACAAATCCTCGGCGAGCGGCTCCAGTTTGGCGCTCTTTAGCATGTGATAAATGAAAGCCAATATTTTACGTTGATAACGCCGCATCAGCTCGGAATAGAGCTCGACATTGCCGTCCTTTATCTCACGTATCAATTGGGAATCAGTCATGACAGGCGAACCTCCTCCACCTGCGGATTATAATTCCCGGACCGTATACTACATTGTACCGGCCCGCGGACGAAAAGTTGCGGTCAGTATGCAAAAAAACACGAGTAGTTATCATATTCGAGTTTCGCGACTAAATTCCTGCTTCTTTCGACAAAAGGTTTTTACGACTAGGCGAAAAGGCCCTGCACGCAGAAAAAAGGGCAAAAAAAAACCACCTATAAAGGTGGTCCGCACATAGTGCGAAGGATTTGGATAGGAGTGGAGAGAAACCATACTGTACTTTTATTATATGTATACGCTTCCAACTTGTCAATAAGCGTTTTCATTTTTCTTTGAACATTTTTGCAACCGTTTTAAGACGAAATAAAAAACGTACACCCCTAAAGGTGTACGTCATAGCCGTTCGCCGTCAACAGTGCAATAGCCTGATCCAAATAATCCTGCGTACGGAACGAAAGCCTCAGTATGCCTGGGACGTCCTCCCTGCTCTCGATCACTTGAATATTGCTGAGATTGATCCGGCTGTTGCCAAGCTCGCTCGTAATTTTGCCGATGATGCCGGGATGGTCGGGAACGTCGACATAACAATCAAACGTCGAATGGATGATCCCCTTGCGCCGCTCCGGCATGCGGTTTCGAAATTGTCCCGCCTGCGCGAACGACCGCGCGATTGCCTCTCCATCCGCAGATTCGAGCATTTGGACGAATTTGTTGACTTCTGCATTCCAATCCTGAAGCAGCGGCAGCAGCACCGACCTGTTATTGATCAAAATATCGCGCCAAACGGTCGGATCGCTCGAAGCGATTCGTGTAATATCACGGAAGCCTCCTGCCGCCAATGACTCATACAACCCGTTCCGTTCGTTATATCCGCGAATTTGATTGACGAGCGACACGGCGATCATATGCGGCAAATGACTGATCGCTCCCGCGATTTCGTCATGCTCCTTGGCGTCTACATGCACGATATTCGCTTTCGTATAGCTTAACAGCCCGATGAGCCGATCCAGCGCATCGGCAGGCGTATTGACCGAAGGAGTCAAAACATAAAATGCGTTCTCGTACAAATAAGAAGATGCCGCTTCCACGCCCGAACGCTCCGAGCCGGCCATCGGATGTCCTCCGATAAACACCGCTCCTCCGAAATCCAGCCTTTCCGCACAAGCCATGACGGACGTCTTGGTGCTGCCGGCATCGGAAATGATGCAGCCCGGCTTCAACCGGAACTTGCTCAGCTTCTCAATGTACTCCTCGATGTTGCCGACCGGCACGCAAATAAATATAAAATCCGCTTGCTCTGCCGCTTCCTGCATAGAGGTCGTCGCGTAATCGACGACCCCTCTCTGTATATATTTGTCAACCTGGGAAGGCCGGTTCGAATGCCCGATCACCGTAATATCCGGCTTGCCCTTCAAGCAAAGGGCGATCGACCCTCCGATCAAGCCTACCCCGAAAATCGCCACAGTTGTCATAACGTTATCCTTGCACCGTCGCTTCCTGCAATACTTGCTCCAGCGCCTGTATGAATTTTTCGTTCTGCTCGCGAGTGCCTACCGTAATCCGGATATGGTTCGGATAATACGTCCAGCGGGCGCGGGAGATGATTCCTTTGCGGAGCAGGGCGTCGAACACCTCCGGCGATGGACGCTTCACATCGACCATAACGAAATTGCCGTATGCCGGGAAGTACTTAAGACCCATCCGGTCAAACTGCTCGCAAAAGTAACGAAGGCCTTCCGCGTTCTGTTCGCGGCAGTATGCAATAAATTGATCGTCCGCCAGCGAGGCTGTTGCTGCCGCCTGGGCCGCTCTCGACGTATTAAACGGCTCGCGAACCTGGTTCGTAAAGCGGATGACGTCGGCATGGCCGACCCCGTAACCGATCCGCAGCGCGGCCAAACCGAAAATTTTCGAAAAGGTTCGAAGCACGATCAGATTGCGGTAATCGCGCAGAAATTCAATGCCGTCCGGAAACTCGGGATCGCTGATGTATTCGCCGTAGGCTTCATCCAGCACGACAAGCACGTCGCTCGGCACCTGCTTCAGGAACTCGTCCAGCTCGCTCTTCGTGACGATCGTTCCCGTCGGATTGTTCGGATTGCAGATCCAGATGATCTTCGTCCGGCCGTTCACTTTTGCCAGCATGGCAGGCAGATCGTGTTTTCCATCCTTTAACGGGACTTCAACGATCCGTGCATTCTCGATTTCGGCATTATGCTTGTACTGCGGGAAGGTTTCGTCCGCCATAATCGTTTCGTCGCCGGGAACAAGAAAAGCCCTTGCTATCATTAAAATAATATCGCTGGAGCCGGCCCCGAAAATGATTTGGTTGTTATCGACCCCAAGCTTCCTTGCAAGCGCATTCGTCAGCTCAAGGCTTGCCCCGTCGGGATAAATATTAAAGTTCGCAAGTTCTGCCACCACGGCCGCTTTAGCCTGCTCAGAGCATCCGAACGGATTTTCGTTGGAAGCAAGCTTAATGACCTCGGTTAATCCCAGCTCCCTCTTCACGTCGTCAACCGGCTTGCCCGGCTGATACACAGGGAGGTGGACGATATTGCTTTTGGGCTGCATGAGCCTTTCACCTCTTTTTAATAATAAGCTGGTCTTATGTTCGTCATTCATTGTCTCACATCTGTTGTGCCTTTTAAAGTCTTTTCTCGATTTGAACGAAGAGAGCCGTTCCGCGGGGTCCGAGTAATCGGACGAACGGAACGGCTCCTGGTAAGAGTCAAAATATTATCCTTTAAGCTTGGCTACGAAATCGCCGATCTGTTTAAGACCGGCCGCCCGGCTGCTCTCCTCTTTCAGGAGCGGAATCGCCTCTTCGATCGTGCGGACGATTGCGCTGCCTACGATGACGCCGTCGCACAGCTTCTCGAAACGCTTTACCTGCTCCCTGCTCGAAATGCCGAAGCCTACCGCGATCGGCAGCTCGGTCGCCTGTCGCACCGTCCCGAGGAAATCGTTAATGCCGGTATGGAAATCGGCTCTCTCCCCCGTTACGCCAAGCGAGGAAACGCAGTAGACAAAGCCTTTTGCTTTGCGGGAAATGCGGGTCACGCGGTCGTTCGAGGTCGGCGCCACAAGCGGAATCAGATGGACGCCGGCAGACTCCGAAAGCTGCCTGACCTCCTCGTCCTCTTCGATCGGCAGGTCCGGAATGATAAGTCCGCTGATGCCTTTGCTTTTGACCAGCTCGAAAAACGCATCCAATCCGAACTGATATACGGGATTATAATAAGTGAATAAAATAAATGGAATTTTCACGCCCGCCTCGCGGGCTTGCTCCGCCACTTGAATGCAGTCCGTCAAAGTGATGCTGTTCGTTAATGCGCGCTCGGACGCCCGCTGAATAACGGGCCCGTCCGCCAGCGGATCGGAATAAGGAACGCCGAGCTCGATCATGTCCGCTCCGGCTTCCTCCAGCGTCTTGATTATATCGATCGAAGTTGCAAGATCCGGATCGCCCATCGTCAAAAAGGGAATTAACGCCGTCTTGCCTTCCGCTTTTAAGCGTGCGAACGCTGTA
Organism: Paenibacillus vietnamensis; assembly: GCF_020169515.1. GTDB lineage: Bacteria > Bacillota > Bacilli > Paenibacillales > Paenibacillaceae > Pristimantibacillus > Pristimantibacillus vietnamensis. Next base: position 53,055 of record NZ_JAHMHW010000002.1, read on the forward strand.
TCAATGAGATTCATTTACGCTGCCTCCCAAATAGCCCATAATCGCTTCCACGTCTTTGTCCCCGCGTCCGGACAAGCTTACGACGACGACTTTGTCCTTATCGAGGGTCGGCGCGAGCTTAATTGTCTGTGCGATCGCATGCGCGGACTCAAGCGCGGGAATAATGCCTTCGGTACGGGAGAGCAGCTGTAGCGCCTCCAGCGCCTCCGCATCCGTAATCGGAACGTATTCGGCGCGCCCGGAATCCTTCAGGTAAGAGTGCTCCGGCCCAATGCCCGGATAGTCGAGTCCTGCGGAAATCGAATGAGCCGGCTGCACCTGGCCATGCTCGTCCTGAAGGACGTAGCTCATTGAGCCTTGGAATACCCCATGGCGGCCTTTGGTCATCGTTGCCGCATGCTCGGTCGTATCGACGCCTCGTCCGGCCGCTTCGACGCCGAGCAGGCGGACGGCCTCATCCTGGACGAACGGGTAAAAAATACCCATAGCATTGCTGCCGCCGCCGACCGCCGCTACGACGTAGTCCGGCAGTCTGCCTTCCTCCGTCAAAATTTGCTGGCGTGCTTCGTCACCGATAATTCTCTGGAAATCGCGGACCATCATCGGGTACGGATGCGGCCCCGTTACGGAGCCCAAAATGTAATACGTATCATCGACGTGGCTAACCCAGTATCGGAGCGTTTCGTTGCAGGCATCCTTAAGGGTTCTCGTGCCGGACACAACCGGAACGACCTCCGAGCCGAGCAGCTGCATACGGAACACGTTCAGCTGCTGACGCTTCATATCCTCTTCTCCCATGAACACCTTACATTCAAGCCCGAGCAAAGCCGCAATCGTCGCCGATGCGACGCCATGCTGACCGGCGCCTGTTTCCGCAATAATCTTCGATTTTCCCATCCGCTTGGCTAACACGCCCTGGCCGATCGTATTATTGATTTTGTGCGCGCCGGTATGGTTCAAATCTTCGCGTTTCAAGTAAATTTTCGCTCCGCCCAAATGGCGGCTCAGCCGCTCGGCATAATAAAGCGAAGTAGGCCTTCCCGAATATTTATGCAATAAGTAGCGGACCTCGTCCTGAAACGCCGGGTCCTTCGAATAATGCCGGTAAGCTTCCTCCAGCTCCAGTAATGCGTTCATCAGCGTTTCAGGAACATATCTGCCGCCGAACTTGCCGAACCGTCCATTCTGATCAGGCACCTGTGTCATGCTTCCATCACCCTTCTTACAAATAATCGGATTTTATCGATATCCTTGCTTCCATTCGTTTCTACGCCGCTCGACACGTCGATTCCGCCCGGGGAATAGGCTCTAAGCAGCTCTTGAACGTTGCCCTCGTGCAGACCGCCGGCGACATACAGGGTTAGCCCCAGCTTACCGGATGCCTGCCGATAGTCATTGATCATATCCCAATCGAAGGTTTGTCCCGTGCCGCCGCCCGGCGCATCGATTAAAATCGCGTCGACTGCATTTTTGTACGGGGCCAGCCGTTCTTCGGCGGCTGAGGTTTTCCCGTCTGTCTCCGCGCCTTTTATCGAAAACACTTTCCACACCTGAACACCTAACCCTCTCCTGACCTCGTTGCAATATTCCGGCGTTTCGTCGCCATGCAGCTGAACGACATCGAGCGGTGCGGCGTCTATGACCGACTTTAATTCTGACAAGCTGATGTTCACGAACACGCCGACGGTCCTCGGCGATTTTCCGTCCGCAGCCTGAAGGGCACGAACGGCTTGTATAAGCCGGGAAGCCGTCTCTTTGCTAACCTGCCGCTTGCTTGGCGCGAACACAAAGCCGATTTCGTGAATCGGCAGTCCGTTCATCGCTTCGATGGTCGGGACGTCTTTCAGCCCGCATATTTTGATCCGCGGACTTTGCGTCATCGCGCCTTCACCGGGCCCATCAGATCTTGGACAGCGCCGCCGACGTCGTCATGGCGCATGAAATGCTCGCCGATCAATACGCCGTGAGCGCCGATCCGCTGCAGGTAATCCATATCGGACCTTCCTGCGATGCCGCTTTCGCTGATGACCGTTACGCCGGCCGGCATCATGCCGATCAACGTTTCGGTTACGCGCAGATCGGTGACGAATGATTTCAGGTCGCGGTTGTTTATGCCGATCAGCGTCGCCTTGCCGAATTCAAGCACAGTTTCGAGCTCCTCGCGGTTATGGACCTCTACGAGCACGTCCAAGCCGAGCTGCTTCGCCAAATCGTGATAATCGCCAAGCTGAGCCGGAGTCAGTATCGCCGCGATCAGTAAAATCGCATCCGCGCCGATCATGCGGGCCTCATAAATTTGACGGTAATCGATCGTAAAGTCCTTCCTGAGCAGCGGAACGTTAACGGTGCTTTTTACAGCTTTCAAAAATTCATTCGAGCCTTGAAAATAATCCCGGTCCGTCAGCACGGAAATGCAATCCGCGCCCGCAGCTTCGTATGCGGCGGCCAGCACGGCCGGTTCAAAGTCGGGGCGGATGAGCCCTTTGGAAGGCGAAGCCTTCTTCACCTCCGCGATCAGCCCCATATCGCGTTTGCGGCCGGCCGCCGACAGCGCACGCTCAAAGCCCCTGCACGCTTCCATTTGCGCAATGTACTTCTCGGCCTCAGCCAGCTGAAACCCGGCGGACAGCTCCTCTACCTCGGCTTTTTTGGTTGCCACGATTTTATCCAGAAACATGAGCCAACTCTCCCGTCCTTTGAATGAGGCTGACCAGCTTGCGTTCAGCCTGTCCCGAATCAATGACCTCCGCAGCGAGGAGTACGCCTTCGCGCAGTGAATCCGCGCTTCCGCCTACATAGATGCATGCTCCCGCATTGGCGAGCACGATATCGCGGTATGCCCCGCGCTGCTCGCCCGAAAAGACGGCACGGATCAGCGATGCGTTGACGGACGGCTCCCCGCCCATTACCTCGGTAATCGGGTACCGCGTCAATCCGAGCTCCTCCGGCGTAATATCGTATGTGCGCACTTTGCCCTCCAGCAGTTCGGAAACCTGCGTCGGTGCAGAAATGCTGATCTCATCCAATCCGTCATGACTGCTTACGACCATGGCGCGCTTCAGGCCAAGCTCGTGCAGCACCTCGGCCACCGTATCCGTTTTCGATCGGTCATACAAACCGAGCAGCTGGCGGTCCGCGCCTGCTGGATTCGTTAGCGGTCCGAGCATGTTAAAAATCGTTCGGATGCCAAGCTCCCTTCTCGGAACGGCCGCATGGCGCAGCGAAGGATGATACAGCTGGGCGAACATGAAGCAAATGCCGATTTCGTTCAAGCACTGAGCAGCCTGCTCGGGGGCAATATTGATCTGCACGCCGAGCGCTTCAAGCACGTCCGCGCTGCCGGCTTTCCCCGACATCGCCCTGTTGCCGTGCTTGGCGACCCGGATACCCGCTGCCGCGGCTATGATCGACGAAGCCGTCGAAATATTAAACTTGTGAATGCCGGAGCCTCCGGTGCCGCAAGTATCAAGCAAGCCTTCCTGCTCCGCTTCCACCCGGCCGGAATGAGCGCGCATCACCTCGGCGAAGCCCGTAATTTCGTCCTTCGTCTCGCCTTTGATTCTCATGGCCGTAATGACGCCCGCGATCTGAGCCGCCGTCGCCTCCCCGCTCATGATAATGTTCATCACCGATTTGGCCTGCTCCCTGCTCAGGTCCTTGCCGCCTATGAGCTGACCAAGCGCCTGCTGCATGGTATACGTTTCGCTAGCCTGCATTATTGTCCGAGCCCCTCTCCCGCTTTGACATAATAATCGCTGTTGATTTCCCCGAAGCCGGCCGTCTTCCGGCTCTGGCCGGCGAACAAAGCTTCCGCGGTGCGGATCGCCTTAAGCATGCCTTTTGCTTTGTTCACGGTTTCCATGTATTCGCTCTCCGGTACGGAGTCCCATACAATTCCCGCACCGGCTTGTACGTATGCCTTGCCATTCTTAAAGATGATCGTGCGGATCGTTATGCATGTATCCATAGAGCCGCCGAATCCCAAATATCCGATCGCGCCTGCGTAAGCTCCCCTTGCTTCATTCTCAAGCTCGGCGATTATTTCCATCGCTCTCAGCTTCGGAGCTCCGGATACGGTTCCGGCCGGCAAGCAGGAAATAAATGCATCGAAGAAATCTTTATCCTTGCTCAGTTTACCCGACACGTTCGAAACGATGTGCATGACATGGGAATAACGTTCGATTTCCATAAAGGAGTCGCATTTGACGGTGCCGAACTCCGAAACGCGGCCGATGTCGTTGCGGCCCAGATCGACCAGCATCAAATGCTCCGCGCGCTCCTTCTCGTCTGCCAGCAGCTCGAGCTCCAGCTCCTTGTCCTCTGCCTCCGTCTTGCCGCGCGGTCTGGTGCCTGCAATCGGACGGGTTTCCACCCGGTCGCCGTTTACTTTAACGAGCGCTTCCGGCGACGTCCCTACGATAACCTCCTCGCCCATTTTCAGATAATACATGTACGGCGAAGGGTTCATCGTGCGCAGCACCCGGTACACATGAAGCGGATCAATATCCGTTTCAATGCTGAAGCGCTGCGACAGCACTACCTGGAATATGTCTCCTGCGCGTATATATTGCTTGGCCTGCTCGATGTTCGATACGAACTGCTCTTTCGTGACGTTGGACTGGATATCTCCCAGCTCATGATCGAGCGAAACGGCAGATCCTGCCGGAACCGGGATCGCGACCGGCTGCTGCAATCTTGCGATGGTCGCCTCGATCTTCGCGACGGCCGCTGCATAAGCTTCCCCGATTTGGGCATCCGTCGAGCCTTCCGCAACATGAACGTTTCCGACGATTTGCAGCTGCTGCTTGAAATGATCGAATACGATAATTTGGTCGCAGAACATGAACTGCATGTCGTTCATTTGGAGGTCGTCAATTCTGTGCGCGGGCAGCTTCTCGTAATACTGCAGCAAATCGTAGCCGAAAAATCCGATCGCCCCTCCCGTAAACGGAGGCAGCTCGGCAAGCGCCGGACTGCGAAAGGAGCGCAGGCGGGCTTTAAGCAGCTCCAGAGGCTTGTCGTTCAGCACCTGCTTTTGTCCGTTATGCTCAAGCACCATTTCGCCGTTTTTGCCGTACAGCATCATAAACGGGTCGTTTCCGATGAACGAGTATCTGGCCCATTTTGCGCCGCCCTCGACGCTTTCCAGCAGAAAGGCATGCTCTTCCTTCGCAAAATGCTGGAAAAGCCTGATAGGCGTTTCCGTATCGGCCATCATATGACGAACGATAGGAATTAAATTGTATTGATCGGCTAGACGAATAACTTGCTGCAGTTCGCTTGACATCCCGAACAACCTCCTTGTGATATCCATTCATTTCAACTAATCCCGCTATAGAAAATAAAAAAGCCCCTGCCGGAGCAGGGGCATTGGTTTAGATGATGACGAAAGCGTGTAAGCGCAAATAAACGTATTCGTTCTGCGGAAATCAGGCAAATGGACGCGATCCGTCCTGTGCAGGGCGGCACTCGGTTTGTCCATATGCGGTTCCGTCACGACGGCTACTCTACTGTGCTTATCTCTGGCTCAACTCGACTCATCTAATCTCAGCTCAATCTCTGCTCTTCTACTCTCACTTACGCTTTTTAATATACAACACCGACCGGCCATGCGTCAACCGCGACATACGTTCTTTGCAGGCGAACTTTGTGCTTATTCTATGCTAGCTCTTGCTTAAATCGGGACGCAGCACCTGTGCTCCGCCCAAATATACATGCCGGATTTCCGCTTGCGTCTTGTCCGTATTGATCAGAACCATAAGCCGTATACAGCGCTCAAGGCTGCCTTTGACCGGAACTTCCAGCGCGCACATGAGCGGTACCAGCTCCCAGCCCTTCATCTGACGGATCGCCCGCGCAGGGAAGGTCTCATCAAGATCGCTCGTAACGGTAACGAACACGCTGCAAATATCGTCAGGCAAAATGCCGTTTTCTTCAACGATGCTGTTCAGCAGCTCGATCGTTGCGTTCAAGATCGGCTGCTCCTCGTTAGCATCGACGGTAATGGCGCCGCGTATTCCCCTAACGCTCATCGCTTTCCGCCTCCTGCTTCAATTGCTCCACGATTTCCCGAACCCACTCCACAGGAACGTCCGACTTGATGTCGACGCGGCCGATTGCATTTGGAACGACAAAGACCATCGTGCCTTCTTTGAACTTCTTGTCGTGCATCATGGCATTCATAACGGCGTCGACGTCAAAATGTTCAGGAAGCCGAACCGGCAGCCCGCATTTTGCGAGCACCCGTTTCGTTACGGCATACACCTCTTCAGGAGCTCCGTAGCGCAAGCCAAGCTTCGCCGAGCCTATCATGCCGATGGATATCGCTTCTCCGTGCAGAAGCTCGTTGTAGCCCGCTACCGCTTCGAGAGCGTGACCGATCGTGTGGCCCAAATTCAAAATCGCCCGAAGATCGTTTTCCCGCTCGTCCTTCGAGACGACAGCCGCTTTTACGCTGCAGCCTTTATGAAGCGCATAGCCGAGCGCATCCGGATCGAGCGCAAGCAGCTTGTCCGCATTTTCCTCGCACCAGGCAACAAACTCCGCGTCCCAGATGAGACCATGCTTGACGACCTCGGACAGGCCGGCCTTCACTTCTCTGGTCGGCAGCGTTTGGAGCGTATGTAAATCGTATAAGACCAGCTCGGGCTGATGGAACGCCCCGATAATATTTTTGGCCAGCGGATGATTAACGGCCACTTTGCCGCCGACGCTGCTGTCATGCGCGAGAATTGTCGTAGGGACCTGAACGAATTTAATGCCTCTCATGTAGGAAGCCGCCACATATCCGGCCAAGTCGCCGACGACCCCGCCTCCCAGCGCAACAATCGCCGATTTGCGGTCAAGCCCCGCCTCGAGCGCCTTCGTAATCAGGCTCTCCAGCATCGAAAGCGATTTCGAGCTTTCACCCGAAGGCACGACGGCGCTGACGGCCGTGTAACCGGCTGCGGCAAGCCCTGCCTCAAGAAGGGGCAAATGCAGATCCGCTACAGAGCGGTCGGTAATGATCATCAATGGCGATTTTTTGCTGATGCCGTGTTTCTCGAAATAGGAAGAAGCCTCCTGCAGGAGGCCCTCCCCGATATAAATGGGATAAGAACGGTCGCCTAAATCTACAGTCAGCTCACGCATTCTTAGTACCGTCCAATCTGCTCAAGATAATTGTTCAGGTTCGAGCGGATTTCTTCGATGGAATCTCCCCCGAACTTCTCCAAAAACGCCTTCGCAACCTCCCAGGCAACTACATGCTCCATGACGACGCTTGCCGCTGGAACCGCGCAGCTGTCGGAGCGCTCCACCTGTGCCGTGAACGGCTCCTTGGTATCGATATCGACGCTGCGAAGCGGCTTGTACAAAGTCGGAATCGGCTTCATGACGCCGCGCACAACGATTTGCTCGCCGTTGGTCATACCGCCTTCAAAGCCCCCTAGCCTGTTCGTAGCACGGTGATAGCCCCGCTCGGCGTTATACATAATCTCGTCGTGCACCAGCGAGCCGCGAAGCTTGGCTGCCTCGAAGCCGATGCCGATTTCGCAGCCCTTGAAGGCATTGATGGACACGACAGCTTGTGCGATGCGGCCATCCAGCTTGCGGTCCCATTGGACGTGGCTGCCAAGACCGATCGGCACGCCTTCTACGATGCACTCCACGATCCCGCCGATGGAATCGCCTTCGGCTTTAATCTGGTCGATGTAAGCCGTCATTTTCTCTTCGGTCTCCTTGTCGACGACGCGGACCGAGGACTCTTCGGTCAATCGGATCAGCTCGTCCACCGGAAGATGATTAGCCGGAGCTTCGATCTCGCCGATCCGGATGACTTGCCCCGCAACCTTTATTCCGAATTCGGCAAGCAGCTGGCGTGCAACTGCGCCGACTGCTACGCGTGCAGCCGTTTCGCGGGCGCTCGAACGCTCGAGCACGTTGCGCAAATCCTTCAAATCGTATTTCAAGCCGCCGTTCAGGTCCGCATGTCCAGGACGCGGACGGTGTACGCGGCGCTTCTCTTCGTCACTGCCCTCGATCGGCTCGATATTCATAACGGACGTCCAGTGCTTCCAGTCGTTATTGGCTACGACCATCGCAACCGGCGCGCCTGTCGTCTTCCCGTGGCGTACGCCGCCGACGATGTTCGCGGTATCCTTCTCGATCTGCATCCGGCGTCCCCGGCCGTGGCCCTTCTGGCGGCGGTGCAGCTGGAAATTCAGCTCGTCGAAATCGATTTTCAAATTGCTCGGCAAACCCTCGATAATAGCCGTCAATTGGGGGCCGTGCGTTTCCCCTGCTGTCAAATACCGTAAACTCAATGAAAGCTCCTCCTTCAAAACAAGCCTGTATGAAAGCGCCTGCTGTGCGATACTCCCTAAACATCTTTGCTCATTATAGTACAGCGTCACCGGTTTGACAAGAATTTGCAAGGTGCTGCCGCTGCTCCGGATTCTGAATAACACAGCTTTAAAAAGTAAAAAAAGGACCTTCCCGCAATCATTTCCATGACATTGGGTCGGTCCTTATAATCCGGCAAACCGTCAGCCATTGACGGACTGCTTCCTGTAAAGCTCCTTGCCGTCCTTGAGCAGATGGGGATCGTTCATGAGTCGATTCATTTGCCCGCTGTCAACGCCAAGAATCTGTGCGCATTCCTGTATAGAAATGAATCCCCGCATATACGCTGCAATAACTTTACGTTTATCCATCTTGCGATTCATCCTCCAAATGATTAACTACTAGTATTAGTATAGGAGAAGATGAAAGCCGGTATACATTACACGGAGACGCGGCGGTAAAAGAAGGTGTCTGCCGTTTCGAACCCGTATTGCGACGGCGTGAAAATTTGCTCCGTGCTTCCGACGAACAGCAGACCGCCCGGCTTCAGAGCGCGAGCGAATTTATGGTACAGCAGGTGCTTGGCGTCCTCGGTAAAATAAATCATAACATTGCGGCAAACAATTAAATCAAACGAGGAGTCAAACGTATCGTAAAGCAGGTTTTGCTGCTTGAAGACGACATGCTGCTTCAACTGGCTGGATACGAGATAGGCGCCTTCTTCCTGCTTGAAGTACTTCTGCCGGCAGCCGGCCGGCACATCCCGAACCGAACGTTCCAGATAGCTGCCTTCCCCCGCTTTCCGCAGCACGTTTGCATCCAGATCGGTGGCGAGAAGCGAGGCGCGCTGCAGCGCGCCCAGCTCCGACAAAATCATAGCCAGCGTATACGGCTCCTCGCCTGTCGAACATGCGGCACTCCATACTTTGATCCGGCTTCCGGCCTTCAGCATCTCCGGCAGAAATCGGTTCTTCAGCACTTCCCACCGCGATGGATTCCGCCAAAACTCGGACACGTTAATCGTCATGCGGTCCAAAAATTCATTCAGCAGGCTGCGGTTTTGTTCAATCGCCTTCCAGTACTCTTCAAATGTCATAAAACCGTGCTTCATCCGCAGCGTCGTAAGCCTGCGCTTCATTTGCGCTTCCTTATACTGCGACAAGTCGATATCGGTCTTCTGCTTGATCCGAACGATAAACCGCGCAAAGTCTGGATCTTGATGCATAGCTTCCTCCACCGTTTACGGCTGCCGATTTTAGACCCACCGCTGAATAGTATGCTCGTAATCGACAAGCTCGGACGGTGAGAAGAAAATCCCGATCTCCCTTGCAGCATTAGCCGGCGAATCCGATCCGTGAATGAGGTTGAAGTTTGTATGTACCGCAAAATCGGAGCGAATCGTACCCGGCAGGGCCTCAAGCGCATCCGTTTTTCCGATCAGTGCTCTCGTAAGAGCGATGACATTATCGCCTTGCCATACCATTGCGAACGACGGACCCGAAGAAATGAACTCAAGCAGCGGCTCATAAAAACCTTTGCCCTTATGCTCTTCGTAATGCTTCTCGGCCGTCTCCTTGGTGACAACCAAAAATTTGGCCGCAACCAGCTGCAGCCCTTTTCTCTCTAGCCTCGATACGATCTCGCCGATCAAGCCGCGCTGAACGCCGTCCGGCTTAATCATCAGAAATGTTCTCTCCATCCTCAACCATTCCTTTCGCTGTCGTTTCTTTAGTAATTACGCTTGCCCACAAAGTGGGCAATGTCGTTCAAGTTCTTTTTCGCTGCGATATCAGGTAATCCCTCTAATGCGCGGAGAGCTTTTTTTATATATCGGTTTGCAAGACGGTCCGCCAAATCCCCGCCGGCGCTTTTTCGGATGATATCGATCGCCAGGGAGGCATCCCTGGCGCCTCCGCCTGCTCGGATCAGTTCGATTTCGCGCAGCAGCGCATCCCGGATCCTGTCGTCCTGCAGCGCTAATATAACGGGAAGCGTAATATTGCCCTGCCTCATATCCGAGCCTGGAGGTTTGCCGATTTGCTTCTCCGTTCCGTATAAATCGAGCAGATCGTCACGGATTTGGAAAGCCATGCCGACATTGTAGCCGTAACGGTAAAGTAAATTTGCCGTTTTCTGATCCGTGCCCGCCGCGATCGCGCCCAGCTTGCAGCTAATGGCGATCAGCAGCGCCGTTTTCCGCCGAATCCTTTTGAGATAGTTGCGGACCGATTGTCCGGTATTAAAGAAATCGCGGATTTGTTCGATTTCTCCGATGCACATCTGCACGAGCGCACCGGACAAAATCTGATGGATTTGCGGATTCGGCAGCTGAGAAGCGATCGACAGCGCTTTCCCGTGAATATAATCGCCGGTGTACATGGCGATCCTGTTATCCCACTTTGACTTGACGGTCAGCTGGCCGCGTCTCGTTTCTGCATCGTCAATCACATCGTCATGTACAAGCGACGCCATATGTATTAATTCGAGCGGTACCGCAACACGCTTCATGACATCGAGGCGGTAATCTCCGAACTTGCCCGCGAGCAGCACGAATACCGGCCGTATTCGTTTGCCGCCCGCTTTGAGAAGGTGCAGCGATGCATCGTTAAGGAGCGCATGGTCATCCGCTACGCTCTGCTCCAGCTCCTTCTCGATTTGGGCCAGATCGCCTTTCATCTTTGCGTACAAATCTAATAGTTTCATTCCTTCACCTATTGGGCAGATTGTTCTTCAATAAAAGCCGGCTCCACGTCGTCCGGAAGCAAGCCAAGGTGCTTCGAATAACGGAAATATAACGTAAGCCCTTCCTTCAGCTTGTCCCCGAAATCGTACTGCAGCGATTGAAAATACATCTCCCAATACGCTGCATCACCGCCGAGCTGCGAGCATGCATGAGCAACAAGCGGGGCCAAATGCTGCTTATTATATTGTTTGCACGCAAGCAGAGCGTTATATACCGCCTTTACGGCATCCGGCTCGGCTTCGGCAATTTCCCTTCGGACCGCAACGACGGCATACGTCATGCCAAGCCCGGTCCACTCGTTCCATAAACGGCCAAGATCGAGGCATACGCAGCCCTCATTCCGCCACGAAGCCTGGATGGCAGGATCGCCAATCAGAAGCGCCGCATCTGCCTCTGAAAGCATGCTGTCGAGATCGGGTTCGGCCGTTACGTATTCGGGATTGCACTCATAATACATGCTCATTATAATTTTTAACAAATTGACGGATGTTGCGGATGTCGAAGTCAACGCTATTTTACCCGGCCGTTTGTTCTCGATCGGCTCCTTCAGGAACAGCAGAATCGAATTTACGTCGCCGACCGAGCCTACCGATAAATGCGGCAGCAGCATGTAATCCTTGGCATTCAAACCGTAAGCAAAGGAAGAAATCGCCGATATATCCAGCTCGCCGTTCTGCAGCATGCGATTTAATTCGGAAGGAACGCGCGCAATGACCTCCGCATTTCCCAAATCGGCATGCCCCTCCAAATTGTGAAAGAGCGGCCAAGCGTTGGCGTAATCAATTCTGCCGATGGTGATCGGGCGATTCGATCCCATTCTGTTCATCTCCCCATCTTCTGTACAAATCATGATCGATATCCATATTATCCATAACCTTGCCTACCATAAAATCAACCATTTCGTCCATTGACTGCGGCTTGTAATAAAAAGCCGGCATCGCCGGAATCATCCGGACGCCGAGCCGCGACAGCTTCAGCATGTTCTCCAAATGAACGGCGTGCAATGGGGTTTCCCGTGGTACAAGCAGAAGCTTGCGGTTCTCTTTCAGCATGACGTCAGCCGCTCTGGTCATCAGATCGTCGGAAATGCCGTGCGAGATTGAAGCCAGCGTCCCCATCGAGCATGGGACGATCGCCATGCCATGCACGCGGAAGGAGCCGCTCGCAATGCTGGCTCCAATGTCCGCGTTCGGATGGTAGATCAGCATGCCGCTGTTCACGGCATCCCCGAAGCGCGCTTCAAGCGCGGCCTGACGCTTCGAAGCTTCAAAGCCGAGCTCCTCCTTCATTACGCGCCAGCCCGCTTCCGTGACGACAAGATGTACTTGGCAGCCGATCGCCAGCAGCTCCTCGATCAGCCGAATGCCATAAATAGAACCGCTAGCGCCTGTAATGCCGACGACCCAGCGGTTTGACCTGCTTTTATGAGCGGACTGCGTACGCTCCCCTACCATTGGCGGAGCACCAGCAAATCAACGATTGTGAATACAAACAAGACGACGCTCAGCGTGCCGTTCATGCCGAAGAAGGCCGTCTGCACGCGCGAAAGGTCATATGGCTTGACGAGCCAATGCTGATAGAACAGCAAAGCGATGGAAACCACCGTTCCGATTAAATACATCCAGCTGAGGCCTGTCATCCAGAACAGCCCCAGGAAACCGAACGCCGTAACGAGATGCAGCGATCTTGCGATCCATAACGCTCCGGCTATGCCGAATTTCGCAGGAATGGAGTAAAGACCCGCATTACGGTCGTATTCAAAATCCTGAGTTGCATAAATGATATCAAAGCCGGCAATCCACAATGCGACGGTCGCAAACAAAAGCCAAGCAGCGGCATCGAATTTGCCCGTAACGGCAACCCAGCCACCAAGCGGCGACAAAGCGATCGTCAGGCCGAGAAAAATATGGCAAAGCCACGTAAAACGTTTCGTATAGGAATAAACCACGAGCATAACGACTGCAATCGGCATCAGCTTGAGAGCGATAGGCGCCAAATTGGCGCTGGCCCAAATAAGCAGAGCAAACGAAACGATTATAAAAGCCAGCACCTCCGCCGATTTCAGCAGTCCTGCGGGGAGAGCTCTCTTCTCCGTGCGCGGATTGCGCAAATCGATAGTCTTATCGATGAGACGGTTAAGGCTCATCGCTGCGCTGCGCGCACCGAACATGGCGAGCGTGATCCATCCGATCTCTCCCCAGGAGGGAAGCCGCTGCTCCATGACGACACCGCCCAGTATCGCGCCCATAAAGGCAAACGGGAGGGCAAATACGGTATGCTCGAATTTAATCATTTCCAGGATAATGCGAATTTTGCGTATCATGGCTGTCTATTCTCCTTTGTTCCCATATGCAGTGCCGCAACGCCGCCGGTCAGCGGATAAGCGGTTACCCGGCTCAGTCCGGCTTCCTCGAACAGCTTTGCCAGCTGGTCGCGGTCAGGGAACATCTTCAAGGACTCGGGAAGCCACTTATATTCCTCGAAGCGCTTCGCGACCAGCTTGCCGATGAGCGGCAAAATCCGGCCGAAATACAAATTATACATCGCCTTGAACGGCTGCCAGGTCGGCTTCGACACTTCCAGGCAGACAACTTGTCCGCCCGGCTTGACCACTCTTCTCATTTCCTTCAGCACGTGAAGATAATCAGGCACGTTGCGCAATCCGAAGCCGATCGTAACGTAATCGAAGGAATTATCCTCGAACGGCAGGCTCATCGCGTTGCCTTGCACAAGCGTAATCTGACGGCTGAGGCCGAGCTTCTCGATTTTGACGGCGCCTATATCAAGCATGTTCTGACTGAAATCCAAACCCGTTATCGGACCGTGCTTGCTGGCTTCCGCCAGTGCGATCGTCCAGTCGCATGTGCCGCAGCAAAGGTCCAGCGCCGTTTCGCCGGGCTGCACGTCCATTTTCTTCATCGTAAACCGCCGCCAGGCCTTATGCCTGCGAAAGCTGATTAAATCGTTCATAAAGTCATATTGCGGTGCGATTCTTTCGAATACGCCATGCACATGGCTCTTGGAATTGGAATCCACGGTTGAAGTCACCTCGTCTCGTTGAGTGCAGGCGTAAAGCCGGTATGATTATTCACGATTGTCTCGGCGATGCGATTCAATTCGGTGGCTAATGGCTCCGACTCCAGCTTATCTGCAACAGCTTTCACCGCATCGGCCGCTTGCTTCAGACTGGCGGAAAGCTGGTTATACACGTTGTATTTCTTAATCAAGCCTTCTACAGTTTCCTGGCTCGGGGAGCCGTCTGCAAGCAGCTGCCGCTCTTCTTCCGTTCCTGCCTGCAGGATATGCCAGTAAGCCCAGCTCTGTCCGAATTCCGCCGGATTGCCGCAGCGTTCCATCTCGTATGCCGCAAGCTCGCACTTTGCGATTGCCTCGAGCGCCTCCGGCCAAAAGTTCGATAAGCTGCTGTCCATTACTTCCGCAAATAGCAGAAACAGTACGCTCCGCAGCTCGACGGACTGGCCCATATAGTCTTCTGCGGTCATTTTCAGCTGCCTCATCCGCAAATAAAGGTTCACCTTCAGCCGGTTCACTTCGCATACGGCACGGCTGATTCTCGATACCATATCGATCTCGCCCGACTGGGACAGCAGCTGATAAAACCTTGCGCTGAAATAATCGCCCGCCAGCACCTTCAGCTGGCGCGAGCGCATGTCTTGCTCCGAGCATTTTCTATTATCCGTATCGATAAGATCGTGGGTATCCATACCCATTTGCACCAGAAAGATCACGAGCGTATACAACTCGCTCTGCTTCTCGGGTGACTGCTGTTGATTCAGAAATGAGTACAGGGCCCGCAGCCGCGGTTCCGGCATGTCCGGCAGCTCCGTGTGAGCCTGTATCATGTCGTTGTCAACGTACTTTTTTGCTATTTCACGTATAGCGTAAGGTTTCATGATGGGGGCCTCCGAACTTAAGAAGCGCTGAATCGCCGCTCGATAATCTAAACTATTATAGCATAACTTTTTCTAAAGAGCATACGACTGAGCGTTCATGTTCAACAAATTGCAACATCACTACTGGGAGGACTCCCGTAATGTGGAAGGTTTGACCGAAAATCCCGACGCCCGGCCGAAATGCTCCTCCCACGCCGCCGTCAGGCTGATTCTCAGCCGTTCGCGCCACTTCGTGTCGTGGATCGGATCCGCATTTTTGAGCGCATCCATGTCATACAGCAGCCAGCTGTCCGTCTTCCGGACATCGATGGCCGCAAGCAGCACCTTACCGTCCTTGCGCTCCTCAACGATCCTGATCAGCACCCGCTTCACGTTCTCCAGCTGCAGGAAAGAGACCCGAAGCATCTTCTCGATATCGGCAAACCAGGCCGCCGGGCGGCCCGAAGCCGGATTAACCGACATGTCGACCGACAGTACGCCATTGCTCCAAACCGTATGGTTCAGCCGTTCGTCAAGCTGCATCGATATGAGCACGTCAACCAGATTGCGGTTCGTCAGGCGTATGGCCGGCGTTACCTTAAAAACGGCAACATCGCCTTTGCCGGGTCGCGTATGAAGGCCCGCATTCGGAAGAACGCTTAAAAGAATAGTAACGGCCAGCACCGCCAGTAAAGCGGCGAACATCGGCTTTGCGTATTTCACTTCCGCACCTCCGGATAACCGTCATGAATGGCCGGCTTCTGTCGAGGCCTTCTCCATAACGGATGGACTCATACAACATTGTACGAGCGTTGCCGGACGATTATTCGGATCGCGCGCAGACAAAAAAAGCAGGCTTCGCCTGCCTTCCGCAACACATTATTACTGGTCCGTTTCCATCGTGCCGTATTTCGTCATGACGACCGCCTTGCCCCTGATCTTGATGGCGGACGTATGGTCGGTAAATTGACAAATCAGTATCTCGTTTTTGTCCAGCTTTTCCGTATGGTGAAACTTCGTATCCTGTCCGCGCGTCAAACCGATGACTTGAACTCCTTGATCCTTCGCTTTCACCACAATGTATTCGCCGTTGTTAGGCTCCAACGCAATCCCTCCGCATCCGATATTCCGAGCTATCCATGTGAATTATAGTGGAAGTCGTCCGATAGTGCAATGACCCGGAGCGATGCCGGGGCAAAAAAACGCCCGGACGGCAATACGTCCGGACGTCGTTTCGGCCAAAGCCTTTACTCATGCATATACTAATTGGAAACAAGGTCCTTAAGAGATTTCCCTGGTTTGAAGGCAGGTGTTTTGCTGGCGGCAATTTCGATTTCCTCGCCGGTTTGCGGGTTGCGTCCCTTACGGGCTTGGCGCTCGCGTACCTCAAAGTTTCCGAAGCCGACCAATTGCACCTTGTCACCGCTTTGCAGCGCGTCAGAAATAGCGTCGAATACGGCATCCACCGCTTTCGTCGCATCCTTCTTGGACAAGTCGGAAAGTTCCGCTACCTTTGCGATCAGATCAGTTTTGTTCATTGTTTCACCTCCTTAACGTTCTACAGCTCGCTGATAGGCCTATATGCCGTAAAAATCACATCATATCCCTCTTATTAACGGAAAACTTCAAAAATATACCTGTTGACCGAACAAACCTATAGTAATACAGCCGTATAGCAATTTCAAGTACTATCCGATTTTTCCCGAAACGAAAAGAACTGCGCGTAACGGGTAATCAGCCCGGTAAGCGCAGTCCTCCCTTTGTACAGCTGTTACAGGATAATGGCGATCAGTCCGCCGGAGCCCTCGTTAATGATACGGCCGAGCGTCTCCTGCAGCTTATAGCGGGCATTGTCCGGCATCATCGCGATTTTGCCCTGGATGCCTTCCCTGACGATGGAATGAAGCGATCTGCCGAAAATATCCGACTCCCAAATTTTGATAGGATCGTTCTCGAAGTCCTGCATTAAGTATCTGACAAGCTCCTCGCTTTGCTTCTCCGTACCGATAATCGGCGCAAATTCCGACTCGACATCGACGCGGATCATATGGATGGAAGGTGCGGTCGCTTTCAATCTTACGCCGAAGCGGGAGCCGGCCCGGATAAGCTCGGGCTCGTCGAGCGCCATTTCCGCAAGCGTCGGAGCCGCAATGCCGTAGCCGGTCGTTTTGACCATTTCCAGCGCTTCCGCGAACCGGTCGTATTCCCTCTTCGCATGCGAGAAGTCCTGCATGAGCTGCAGCAGATGGTCCTTACCCCTGATTTCGACCCCTACGACCTCCATCAAAATGCGGTCATACAGCTCATCAGGAGCGTACAGATCGATCTCGGCTACGCCTTGCCCCATATTCATCCCGCTTAGGCCGGCGCGTGCGATAAATTCATACTCCATGAACTGGGAAACAACCCGGTCCACATCCCGCAAACGACGGATATCCTTCACCGTATCGCGTACGGAGTTCTCGTAATTGCTGCGGAGCCAGTGATTGTCGTTCAGCACCATTACCCAGCTCGGAAGATTGACGTTCACTTCATGCACCGGGAATTCGTAAAGCACTTCGCGAAGCACCGAAATGACCTCTTCCTCGCCCATCGTAGCCGCGCTAAGCGTCATAACCGGTATATCGTATTTGGCTTGAAGCTCGCTGCGCAGCTGCAGGGCTTCCTCGCTTTTCGGCTTCGTCGAATTTATGATAAGCACGAACGGTTTCCCAACTTCCTTAAGCTCATTGATGACGCGCTCCTCGGCCAGGACGTATGAGCTCCGCGGAATTTCCGCTATCGTGCCGTCCGTCGTCACCACGACTCCCAAGGTCGAATGCTCTTGAATCACTTTCCTCGTTCCGATCTCCGCCGCTTCCTGGAACGGAATCGGCTCCTCGAACCAAGGTGTCGTGATCATGCGCGGACCGTTCTCATCCTCGTACCCTTTGGCGCCTTCAACGGCGTAGCCGACGCAATCCACTAATCTCACGTTTACCTCAAGTCCATCGGTAACCTTTAGCTGTACGGCTTGGTTAGGCACGAATTTCGGCTCCGTCGTCATGATCGTTTTGCCCGCGGCGCTTTGAGGGAGTTCGTCTACGGCTCTCACGCGTTCGGATTCGCTAGCAATGTTTGGAAGGATGAGCGTCTCCATGAATCGCTTGATAAACGTCGATTTGCCCGTTCGGACAGCCCCTACAACCCCGAGGTAAATATCCCCGCCGGTTCTTTCGGCTATATCCTTGAAAATGTCTACTTTCTCCACTGAATATCCCCTCCCAATCGAATTTCCGGTTCGCCGCCATCCACCGGTCAATCGGGCAGGCCAGCGACGCAACTCGTACATGCTTTTTGGACTAGTAACATCTTATGTGCAGGGCTCGCGATTATGACGATTCTTTCTCGAAATCTTTTTTCCCCGGCTACCCGAGCTTCCCTTCCAAGATTGAGTTATATGAGTAAAAAGCCGGGTCTATGACGCACACAGCCAAAAAAAATGCGGCCGGACATCTTGTCCGGCCGCTTCCAAGGCGGTTCTTGCATGACAGAAACTGACTCTATTCAGGTCGATGACGCTTGCGGCTCTCCGTTAACCCATCGGTAGACAGGCGCTTTGACGGGAACGAAATCGGAGCCGTCGACAAGCAATGTACGCAGATCGGTATTCGCCTCAAATTCGGTTTTACCGCTCTTTTGAACGTACTGCATGATATCGATGCCGTAATCGGCGTAGACAACGCCGTTCTCGTCCACAAGCGCATGAAGAGTCTGTCCCGAGAATACGCTGCGGATTACGGGCGCCGTCTTGTTCATCGCTTTGTAGTCGATTTGGTAAAAGCTGGGATACATCTCCTCCCCTTTAGGAAGCTTCCCGCCGCTTTGCGTGTATGACTTCACCCAGCTTTGAATGTCGTTGATTTGCTGGAAGGTGACGATATCCATCAGACGGACTCTCGGCTTTGTTTCCTCATCGATAACGAGAAAGTAATGATTGCCGCCGTTCTCGAATGCGGCGGAAGGGATATCCGACATGTACCCCATGCGCGTCAGTTTGGCAAAATCGACCACGAACTTCTCGTAAATCGGAGTATCCGCCGCGCTGTTCTTAATAGGGAGCATTCCCGTATCGGCTTTGTACTGGTCGATCGCCGCCTGCACGTTTCGCACCGCTTCCTTTGGAGCAATCTGGTTCTGCTTCAGCTCCTCCTGCGGATACATGCAGCCCGTGACCGTCATCAGAATTAGCAGCATGGCAGCAAGCGCCGCCCATTGAATCGGAAGACGGCGCTTCGCCTGCGTATGAATAAGCTTCATGATTCTCCTCCTATAGTTAGCTGCGAATAAAACAGCATCTGTCCGGCTTCACCATAACGGCCCGTCTTCCTCCGCCTGCCTGGCAAGCTGCCTTGCGACGGCCGCGCGAAGGGGATCAAGCGGAATATCGACGTCTACGACACCAGACGCACGGGCTTGACAGGCAAGCCGCATTTGGCTGTCCTCTAGTCCGGCGAGCTTCCTCCGCTCATTATCGGATATCGGCAGGAGCTCGCTGCCGGGCCGCACGGACACCTTGCACATGAAGCAAGCCGCATTCCCGCCGCAGCGTGTCTTAATCGGCACATTCGCCCGTCTGGCCGCCTCCAGCAGCGTCGTGCCGGGCTTCACCTTTATCGAGCGGCCCGAAGGCCAAAATCTCACCAGTCCGTTCATTTGAGGCCACCAGCCTCCTGTATGCGCAGAAGGGAGTGTAAGCCGTCCTTCGCCTCCGGATGAAAGTCGTTGGTATTTTCAATAGCTTGCAGCGCGCTGTCATGCCGGCGCATGGACGAGGCCATCGCCTCTGCGATCAGCGCTACGCGGTCTTCCCTTCCCCGAAGCCGGTTAAACCATAGCTCGTGCGCGAGCGGCACGACATGCACCGAAAGCGCCGAACCATCCAGCCGGATAACTTCCGAATACGGCAGCAGTTGTCCCCGTACATTTGTCTCATAGAATCCGGACGGGGAAGACACCCGGAAACCGCCTACGAGCTCGACCTGCACGCCTTCAATCCGGAAATGGCACAGGGTCGAACGATACATGCTCGTCGTACTGAGGACGGGCTCGTCAATCGCGAAGCTCCTCAGCGATTGGTAAATCGCGGACACGTCAGCTTCGTCGCAATAGAGATCAAGATCGCGAGGGTCTGCTGCGAGCTTCAAGCCGCGTAACATGAGACCCGCGCTCCCGCCTACGACCCAAGTTGCCTGCGAGCCTTCCGTCATGGTTACGATAGCGGCCAGCGCCTTATGAATATTCCCGTTTTCTGACATCGCCGGCACTTCCTTTATTAGAAATAAGTTTTGTTCACCGCTTTAATTTGTGCCTGGTCGGACTTGACGATGGCCTGGCAGCCAAGCCGGTAGCCCTCCTCGAATTCCTCCGGCTCCAGGCGGTCCCATTCCTCGTCCGTAATTCCCTCGAGCTGGTCCCCGCCTTCCGTAATCAGACACCGGCAGCGGGCGCAGGTGCCCCTGGCGCAGGAGAAGCCCCAATCCACGTCGTGCTTCAAAGCATGATCCAGGATCGATAAGCCCGCCTCCGCTTCCACCGTCGCCGTCTTCGTTCTCCCCTTTAATTCGATCATGTGATGTCCAGTCTCCCTTTTTTGCAGTATTTAGTCTTTTCAATTATGTATGCGGTGTTAAATAATGGATATAAGTCCGCATATAAATCCGACAATCAGTATAATAAAGGCAAGCAGCGAAAGGACGAATTTTAAAATTCCTTTCGTTTTCAGCCGCGCAAACGTTATGAGCAGGGCCGCTATCGCCATCATTCCGATGCCGAACAGCGAAACCCACATTTTTGTCATTCCATCCATTGTCCATCCATTCTCCTAATCTATAGCATAATGAGTTCAACCCATTATACCATCGGATAAAAAAAAGGACAAAAGCCGACAGGGCGAGCTCCGAACAAGTATTCGGAACGTCCCCCGCTTTTGCCTCGCCAGATTATTATTTCATCATCATCTTGATCAGCGATTCCATATTGCTCGTGCTCATACCGGTAGCCTTGACGGCTTTGACGATATCGTTAATCGTGGAATCGGCCACTTTGACTTTAGCCATTTCGGATACCTGCTTGATGAGCTTGCGCAGCTCAGCCTCATTCTGCATCGTATCTGCGGTGACGCCGCTGGCTATTTTTTTGACGGCATTCTCGCTAATGCTTTTGCCTGTTTTTTTATTAATTGAACTCAATACGTCCTTGGACAAATCCTTCGACAATTCCTACACCTCCATGATGCGATTAGGGGTACTCCATGCATCATATGAGGACAGCATAGGAATGGTGTAGGCGGACGGTCTAGATGAGCTCTTCGATTTCGTGCGTGCGAAGCCGTCCCATTAAACTCTCGACCGCTTTTCGAGGCTCCTTGTTCGCGAACAAAACCTCGTAGAGCTGAACGGTGATCGGCATTTCCACATTATATTCCTTGGCGAGGTCGAAGGCGGCTCTAGTCGTCTTGACACCTTCGACCACCATGCCCATCCGGCTTAAAACCTCGTCTAAAGGCGTACCGTCGGCGAGCATATAGCCGGCTCTCCAATTCCGGCTGTGCTTGCTCGTACAGGTTACGACCAGATCGCCCACCCCGGCGAGTCCCGCGAACGTCAACGGATTGGCGCCCATGGCGGCTCCAAGCCTGCCGATTTCCGCCAGGCCGCGCGTCAGCAAAGCGGCCTTTGCATTGTCGCCAAACCCGAGTCCGTCCGTCAAGCCGGCGCCGAGCGCAATAATATTTTTGATTGCACCCGCTACCTCTACGCCAACGACATCGGGATTCGTATACACCCGGAAATGATTGTTCATCAACGCATCCTGCGCCTGCTCGGCCGCCTCAATGTCGGCGGAGGCGACAACAACCGTCGTCGGCTGCTTAAGGATAACCTCCTCAGCGTGGCTCGGTCCCGACAAAACGACAAGCTGCTCCTTGGTGCGTCCCAATTCTTCGGTCAGCACGGTCGTCATCCTTTTGAGCGAGCCGGTTTCAAAGCCCTTCGTCGCGTGAACGACCAGCGTGCTTTCCTCCAGAAAAGGAGCTGCTTGCTTCGCCACTTCCCTCATCGCGCCGGACGGCGCGACGAATAAAGCGAGCTCTGCGCCGCGCAGCGCCAGCTCCATATCCGTCGTCGCCTGCAGGCCGTCCGGAAGACGGACGCCGGGCAGGAATCTGCCGTTCTCCCTCGTCTCGTTAATGCTATCGGCCTGCTCTCCGTTTCGCGTCCACAACATAACCCGGTAACCGTTGTTCGCGAGCACCGAAGCAAGCGCGGTGCCCCAGCTTCCGGCTACCAGCACGGCTGCACGTTTCGCTTCCTCTTGATTGTATTTGGTCATGGTAGGTTCACGATCCCTTCTTCGCGCCCAGCTTGTTTTCCGTCCCTTGGAACAGCTTCACCAAATTTGTTCTGTGGCGGACAAATGCGAACAGGCAAATCAGAAGACTTGCGCTCAGCAGCGGCACCGAAAAATGTAAAATGGAAATGAATACAGGGGTCAAAGCCGCAAACAGCAGCGATCCAAGCGATACGTATCTGGTGACCGCTATCGCGGCAATCGCGATAATGCCGGCGCAAAGAGCGGGAACAAAGGCTAGCGTCGCGATGACGCCGACCGTCGTGGCAATCCCTTTGCCTCCTTTGAACCGGAACCACACAGGCCAGTTATGCCCTACGATGGCTGCAAGACCGCATAAAACGGGAATCCAGCTATTATCCCCCAAAGCGTGCCCGATCCATACCGCGGCAACGCCTTTTCCGATATCCAGCAGAAATACCAGTATGCCGGGTCCCTTGCCCAATACGCGGAGCGTATTGGTGGCTCCGGCGTTGCCGCTGCCGTGCTGGCGGATATCGATTCCTTTGACCCATTTGGCGATAACGATGCTGAACGATACTGATCCTAACAAATAGCTTAAAGCAACCGCGATGACTCCGTATAACAAGCGACTTCTCTCCTAATCTTCCTCGGACTTACGACGTGAAAATATTCGTATCGGCGTTCCTTCAAAATTAAATGCAGCGCGAATTTTGTTCTCCAAATAACGTTCGTACGAAAAATGCATAATCTCCGGATCGTTGACGAACACAACGATCGTCGGCGGCTTGGTGGCAACTTGGGTGACGTAATTGATACGGAGCCGCTTTCCTTTGTCCGACGGAGGAGGGTTAATCGCGACCGCATCGGATACGACGTCATTAAGCAAATGGGTCTGAATGCGCAGCGCGTGCTGTTCGGAAACATGATTGACGACCGGCAGCAGCTTATGTAAGCGCTGTTTCGTCAGTGCAGACAGATAAACAATCGGAGCATAGGACATGAACAGAAAATGGTCCCGGATGCTCTGCGTGAATTGCTGCATCGTTTTGTCGTCCTTCTCCACTACATCCCATTTGTTGACGACAAAAACGGACGCTTTGCCCGCTTCATGCGCATAACCGGCAATATGCTTGTCCTGCTCGATAATTCCTTCTTCGCCGTTAATGTGAACAAGAACGACATCCGCTCTTTCGATCGCCTTCATCGCTCTCATTACGCTGTATTTCTCGGTCGATTCATAAACCTTGCCGCGCTTTCGCATCCCGGCCGTATCGATCAGCACGTAACGCTGGCCGTCGCGCTCAAACGGCGTGTCGATCGCATCCCGTGTCGTACCCGCCACGTTGCTTACGATGACGCGGTCCTCGCCGAGAAGCGCATTTACAAGCGAAGATTTGCCGACATTCGGCCTGCCGATCAGGGCAACGCGAATGACGTCCTCATCATAGCCGTCATCCGTCAAATCCGGCAGCAGCTCGACGGCCGCATCCAGCAAATCGCCGATTCCGATGCCGTGCGCACCGGAAATCGCGATCGGCTGCCCGAAGCCGAGTCCGTAAAATTCATAAATCTCGTCCATCCGGTTTTGATTGTCCACCTTGTTCACAGCTACGACGACGGGCTTCCGCGATCGGAACAGCATTTGCGCGACCTCGTCATCCGCATGGGTCAATCCGGATTTGGCGTCGACCATGAAAATAATAACGTCTGCTTCCTCGATCGCAAGTTCAGCCTGCATGCGAACCGATTTCATAATTTCGTCTTCGCCGTCGATTTCGATACCGCCGGTATCGATAATGCTGAACGGCTTGCCGTTCCATTCTCCGGTGCCGTACAGCCGGTCGCGGGTCACACCCGGTTTATCCTCAACAATAGCCAGACGGTCGCCGATAACACGGTTAAATATGGTGGACTTACCCACATTCGGACGCCCGACAATAGCAATAACGGGTCTTGCCATAGTTAGTTTTCCACTCCTTCAAAAATACTCACGTTAATCATCATAGCAAAAAAGTCCGGTCTTGGCTAACTTTTCATGTCAATGGTGTCTGACAAGGATGATCGTGCCGTTTTTCAAATCGTGCGCGCTAGCATCCAATATTTTCTCCAGCAGAAAAGAAGTCCGCTCCAGCTCCGCTTCGTCGCCCGCAATAAAAATAGGAGCCCCACCACCAACCTTGCTTGCCAGTGTCGAGACGACGGCGACAATTTCAGCCATTTTCGCCCGCCTCCTTTCGATTCACCGACGCCTCGGTCGGCATCCGCACCGCGGATTCCAAAATAGGAACCCGCAGGACAATTTGCTTGCCCTTCTCCGCATCTCTTTCCTGAGGCAAAATAAAAACAGCCAGCCGGCCGTCCTTCATATCCAGCTTGGCCATCGGAATCAGCATAGGCTCTCCCGAATCCCGGAACACGCCTAGTATTGTCGCCAGATCAAACAAAATCGCTTGACGTTGCCCCAAATTGCTGATTGTGACCTTGCCGTTGGCGTTAAAAGGCGAAAGCACAAATCCCATCCCGCGTTCGGCAATCGTATCCCTGTTCGTTTTCAAGCCTACATTCATAATGTAGATATCGTCAACGAACAAATCGGGTCCGTCCACCTTTACGACTCCCTGTTTTACCGATGCGATATGCGAAATGGACTTGCCGGATTTCAACTTCTCTACGAGCAGCAGCGCCAGCCCTCCAGCCAGAAGACCGGTCCATACATTAATGAGAATCGAGAACAGACTCGTCAGCATAGAGGTCATAATGACCAAATAGTTCCTTCCTTCGAACATCATCGCTATGCCCTCAATATAAGAAGAGCCGCGGCCGACCAGCTCTTGCTCGTCAATTTTCGTAAGCGTTTCCCTCTCCATCTTCCTGACATCCCGGAATTGCTGCGCTGCAAGCGTCAGAAAGGTGATCGCGGTATAGTCTTTTTTGAACAGTGCCGGCACCGCCACCGCGCCCAAAGCCGCAGCAATAACGCCCAAAGAAATATGTATAATTCTGCCGTGGGTATGCGTCGGGTATTGTCGATAATCCGTCCTCAGCATAAGCAGCCGGGACACGATACCAAGAAGCAATCCTGCTAATACTCCAACCAACAGCTTATTTTCAACGAGAAACTGTTGCATCACGCGGATCCGCCTCCTCTTGAATGCCAAAAAAAAGTTCCCGCCTTCGACATCGCCGTCTTCGCCCCTCTTACAAGGATGCTGATAAGCCTGGCAGCCGAAAACGCGATGAGAAATCCGTCCCACCAGGATAAAGAGCCGATCCGGACGGATGGAATGTCCTTATGCAGCAAGGCAAGCAGAAGCTCGCTTAAGGCCGCGCCCCAAATTAAGATGACACCTTGATGCCTGACCTCCGACGAAAAGGCGCCGCAAAGTACGCCGGCAGCAAGCGGAGCGTCCCAGTTAGGATCGAGCCAATAGAAAACGGGATCATAGCTGTAAATTTTACGCACAAAACCCCAGACAACAGCAGTCATAACCGCACTTAACGCCAAATATCCGCGCAGGCTCCACCCCTCGAATCTCAGCAATGCAGCCATAGCGGCGGCCAGAAGCACACATACGGCGGCATGAAGCTCGATATGAGCGCCGGCCAGCACCGCCGTCAGCCAGATCGGAGTAGGAAGCAGAAGCAGACCTATCAAGCCGTATGTCAGCATGCGCCGCCTGGTAACTTCGGGAAATAAAAAAGGCTTCCAGCCTGTCGCCAGCAATACCAACCAGATAAGAAGTAACCATAATGAAATAAATCCGGGGTTCATGTTTTCATTTCACCTCTGCCCTATTATGCGCCAAAAAAAAGGAGCTATTCCTGCGCAATTGCGCAGAAACAGCTCCTTTTGCAGCCATTAGGCTTATTTGAGGTTTTTAAGTTTGTCGCCGAAACGCTCTGCAAGAGAGTAGCTCATGCTCTCATTGCTCAGGCTTACGTTCGGGTTATCGATTTTTTCGATTTTTGGAGCACGAGGCGCTCTTTCAGGTCTTGCGCTTGGAGCCGACTGCTCCGGAGCCTCTTCCGTTTCCTTGATGCTGAGGCTAACGCGTTTCTCAGCAGGGTTGAAGTCAAGAATTTTCGCTTGTACTTCTTGACCTTCCTTCAGCACCTCGTTAGGCGTACCGATATGACGGTGCGCGATTTGTGAAATATGAACAAGGCCTTCAACGCCCGGGGCAATTTCAACGAATGCTCCGAACGGAACAAGACGGCGAACGGTACCCGTTACGATATCGCCCGTTGCAAATTGACCGTTAGCCGTTTCCCAAGGGCCCGGCTGAGCGGCTTTCACGCTCAGGCTGATTTTGCCTGCTGCCGGATCGACTTTAAGTACTTTAACGCGTACGGATTGACCTTCGGAAACAACGTCCTTCGGATGTGCAACATGCTGCCAGGAAAGCTCGGAAACGTGAACAAGGCCGTCAATTCCTCCGATATCAACGAAAGCTCCGAATGGAGTCAGACGTTGAACCGTGCCTTCAAGCTCTTGGCCGGCTTGCAGAGAAGCCATAACCTGCTGCTTGTTTTGCTCGAATTCTGCGTCAAGCACTTCTTTCTGGGAAAGAATGACTTTATTGTTCTCGCGGTCGATTTCTTTGACCTTTACGCGAAGCGTACGGCCTTTGTAATCGGAAAAATCTTCAACGAAATGACGCTCAACGATGGATGCAGGGATAAAGCCGCGTACGCCAACGTCCGCTACCAGACCGCCTTTAACAACGTCGGCAACGGTAACCTCAAATACTTCACCGCTTTCAAAACGCTGTTGAAGCTGATCCCATGCTTTCTCGCTGTCAACCAGACGCTTCGAAAGAACAAGGCTTTCTTTGTCGTCGTTGATGCTGACAACTTTAAGCTCAACCTCTTGACCGATTTGCACGGCATCCGTTGCGTTATCGATTTGTACAGCGGATAGCTCGCGAATAGGAATGACACCGTCATATTTATATCCAAGGCTTACATAAGCTTGGTTATCCTCGATTTTGACGATAGTGCCTTTAACGGAATCGCCTTTTTTCAAAGACACGAAGTTGTCCATAGCGTCTTGGCTAACTTCCTCCGCTGCGGATTCTTGCACATTAATCTCTTCTGACATTGAAATAACCTCCTCAGTTCATACCCCAACTTTATTTAAATCCGCAATCGCCTATTGCGAAAGCAGCATTTAAAACGAATTATGATCGGTTGTTGTTGCCGGCAATCTCGCGTATGCGAGTCATAATAGCGTCTGTTACCTGATCCAGCATATCAGGCGATGATTCTTCTATAATTGCTGTAATATCGAGCGGTTTTCCGTAACAGACGATCATCTTGCCGAACGGCCGATACTTTCCGATAATGGCAACGGGAACGATAGCCGCCCCGCTCCGTACCGCAATCATTGCGGCTCCCTTCTTGGCCATTCCCGATTGGTTATTCCGCGAGCCCTCCGGAAAGATGCCGAGAACATTGCCTTCCTTGAGCAGCGAAATCGCCGATTTAATCGCTTCCTTGCTTACTCCCCCTCGTTTGACGGGGAAAGCTCCGAAAGCGTCGATCAAAGGCCCGAACACGGGAATTTTGAACAGCTCCTCTTTCGCCATGAAGTGCACCTTGCGTTTAATCTTAATGCCAACCGTAGGCGGATCAAAATTGCTTATATGATTCGATGCAAGAATGACGGGTCCTTCGGCTGGAATATTTTCGACGCCGCGCGCCTCAATACGGAACAGCAGCGTATACAGAATACGCAGCAGGAACCTGAAAATCAGGTATAACATAGTTTACTTCGCCTCCGCCAATTTGGTTCGGCATAATTTCACAATTGACTGAATGACTTCTTCGATGCTCATGCCGGTACTGTCCAGCACGACGGCGTCGGAAGCGCATATTAGCGGAGAAATTTCGCGTTGCTCGTCCAGGCGGTCCCGTTCGGCGATCTCAATTTCCAGCTGCTCGAGAGTGACCGGCTGGGTGTCCCGGATTTCGCGGAAGCGGCGCAAAGCCCGTTCCTGTACGGATGCGGTTAAAAAAATCTTGAGTTCGGCGTCCGGAAGTACGTGCGATCCGATATCCCGTCCGTCCATCACGACGCCCTTGCGGGCTGCAAGCTTGCGCTGCAGGGTGCCTAGCACGGCTCTTACCGATTCGTCCGCCGCATAATAGGATACTTGAAGCGTAACCTCACGCGAACGAATGAGCGAAGTTACGTTCTCGCCGTTCACGAACACGGATTGCCCCTGTTCGCCAGGCTCAAGATCAATCTTAATGGATGCTGTCAGCTTCTTCAGCTCATCGGGCTGATTCGCCGCCACTCCGGCACGCTGTGCGGTAAGAGTAACGGCACGATACATCGCGCCAGTATCGATGTAGACATAACCAAGCTGCTCGGCGACTTCTCTTGCGACCGTGCTCTTGCCGGCGCCTGCCGGCCCGTCAATCGCAATGTTGATACGGTCGATGTCACCTTCGTGATGCATCACGTACGGTCAACCTCCTTCATTGATAGAGACGGCCGGCCGAATGCATGGAAGGATACGACACAAACCTCTCAAAAAAAGCAGGCTTTGCCTGCGAACGTGAAAATTATACCACACTATACTCGCAGATGCAAAAACATAAGCATTAGCTTAAGGGCTCGCCCTCCCATTTATCCACGCTCGTAAGCAGCTGTCTGACCCAGTCGTTTTGCAATGCCGCCTGTGAGCAAGCAAGCAGAATCAGCAGAAAGATGATCACTTTTTTCAATACGGAGCTGACTTCATCGGTCAAGCGGATGAGCTGCTTCCGGTTACTCTTATTAATAGATGGATGACGCTTCAACGGAATCTGCCCCTTCTTTTTAGGGATAGTTTTCCATTTGCAGCTGCTCTTTATTCACTTGTTGCGGTATTCGAGCTGCTTCTCGAAGCAGAATCGGATGATCTTCTGCCTTTCCGAATCAGTGATGCTTACATACTTGACCATAGCCTGCTTCTTGCCGGATTCCAGCTCGTTCATCCTTACGATTTCAGCTTTAAAAAAAGCATGTTCAATCGAACCGTTCCGGTAAGGAACGAGCAGCCAGCACTCCAGCGTCTGACCGGCTGACAGCGGCCATTTTCCGTCACAAACAAACGAAATTCCGCCCCCTCCGACATCGTCCGTAAAACAGACAAACCGGACGTGATCGGACTGCTTGACGGCGATTTCAAGCTCGGCAGAAACCCTCAAAAAGCTGCGGCGCTGCACTTTTGTAATCCGTTCAGGATCGGGCTTGCGGATTTTGGCTAACCGGATCCCGTCCTCCTTAAACCCTACGACATGCGAGTCGAAATAGCTTTTGATACCGTCCTCGGACACGAAGTATGCGGACAGCTCGTCTCCCAGAAACAGTCGTTTGTAGCGCCCCGATTTATCGCTGATCGGAACCTCTATCAGAAACCCGTCCGTATGCTCGTCCGCGATGCGCGATTTGTATACGACAGCCGCCTCCTCCTCATCAGAAGAAGCGATCTGGTAAAACAGCATTTGATTCAATTTAGGCAACAAACGGCTCCCCTCCCATTTACATGCATTATAACATGTCGATTTGAGGGGAGCCATATCGTTATTTGTCTGCTGAGGCCTCGGAATCGTATGGAGACATTTCTTCAATCGACTCCTCGAGACCGTTCTCCGAATTGATATAAATCTTGTAAATGGAACCGTTGATTTGACCCGTGAACTCGTAACACAATACTTCCTCGCCCAGGTCACTGTCAATGAGAGCCAGCTGCTCCTCGCGGACATTCATAGCGGGATTCAACGCTTTCCTGGCCTCATCCTTGGACAAAATCGGGCTTGGCAGCTTCCGCTCATGATGCTCGTACACGAAATCATTCGCCTGCAGTCCGACGACCTCTCCGTTATCGAGAGCTACCTTAACCGTCAGCTGATCCGGGTAAATCAGGACACCGCTTTGCACGCCCACATAAGTGAAGGTGCCGGTATCGTTGAACATGTCGTAGCTGATCGCCTTCATGCCCGGAAAATCATGCGACGCCAAAAACGAGTCGGCCGCGGATCTCGCCTTGTCGATATCGATTGTCTTCGCGCCGATCGGACGCGGATTCATGAACCAGATCAGCTTGCCGCCTTTTTGGGTAAAATCCATTTGAAGCTTCTTCTGGTTGTT
This sequence comes from Paenibacillus vietnamensis, assembly GCF_020169515.1. Classification (GTDB taxonomy): domain Bacteria; phylum Bacillota; class Bacilli; order Paenibacillales; family Paenibacillaceae; genus Pristimantibacillus; species Pristimantibacillus vietnamensis. The sequence goes on from NZ_JAHMHW010000002.1 coordinate 83,506, forward strand.
GCTGCCTCCTGTTACGGTAGCCGAGAACGAAGCGTATTCCGTTCCTTTACCATTTTCGACGACTTTGATGCTCTCCGGCGGGGCCTTCGTAAACTTTGCGGCTTCCTTTCTCACATCTTCCGCCGTTACCAGATTGCCGCTCAGCATATTGATCGTCCGTTTTTCGTACATCGTGCTGACCGAAGGGCCCCAATTGATTTCAGGATATTCGGTTACTTTCTTGTCAACGGTTTTGAAGCCGTCGATAATCGTATTGTCCATATTCGTATGTTCGGAAGCGAGTGCGATCTCGACGTCCATCCACCGCAAATTTTTTGACAGCACCTTTTGCTGCATGGACGACAAGTCTTTGGAGATTTCTTCTGATTTGGCGTAGAGCGTCTTCATCGTCTCGAACTCGGCAGGAGAAAGCGGCTGCTTCGACAAATCGCGAACCGCCGTTTTATAGGCAAAATTCGCAATGCGGGACAGGAAGTCCTCTGCTTCGTTAAATGGAAGGAGCGTTAGCGGAAGCTGGTTGATCTCATTTTGAGCCTCGCTCGTCAGCCTCCAGACGTTGACCAGCCCTTTGCGGTGATAGCTCTCCGAGGTGGAGTTGACTGCCAGCGTGTTGCCAAGCTGCTGATGCAGCTGCTCAACGTGGTACGTCAAATCGTGGAAGGCGCGCTGGTACTGGTTTTCGGCTTTTATCAAAATCGAGTTTTTCTCCTGATGCTCTTGATAGCCCCAGTAAATCGCGCCTAGAAACAAGAGGGACATGACGGGAAAGAGAATCGAGCTGAGTCGACGGTACATAATACAAAAGCTCCTTTCTTGTGCAAAACATGGGTTTAGTTTGGTTTGCGCAAGGGAGCTTTATGCATCCGGCTATTCAATTGGAATTGCAGCTGGCAAGGGATCAGAAAACGCTGTGCTCTTCAATGTCGAGGTCGTTCGCATTATTGCAGATGCACTGCTTGAACCCGGTGTCGATCGTTCCTTTGTCCCTTCGTCCCCGCAGGACGAATTTCTCGCCGCATACGTTGCAGCGGATCGTTACTTTAATTCTAGGCGCCTCCATCTTATCCTCCCGGCAAAATATTCGAATGCCGTAGCGCGGCATTTCTATATATTGTCATTATGGACGGCGCCGTTACAATTTAACCTCATCCTCCCTGACCAGAAAGCGGAAAGGCGACCTGGAGGTCGCGTGATTCATTTTGCGCAGCCCCAGAATCCACAAGGCGGCCATGAATGGAATGATAAACCACATCCAGTTCGTCCGCACCGTAATCATAATCCAGTCATACGTACCGTGAAGCAGCACCGGCAGCACAAAGGATACCGCTAGAAAATAATAGTTCTGCTGCTTTTCCGCGAATTTCGCTTTACCGAGGTAATACCCCATCATGATGCCGAACAAGGCATGACCGGAAACCGGCAGCAGCGCACGGACGAGGAGCGTTCCAAAGGTGGCCGGCGAATAGATCGCATACAGAACGTTCTCTAGCGTCGCAAAACCGAGCGATATGGCGGATGCATAGACGATTCCGTCGTACGGCTCGTCGAATTCGGTATGGTTGTAAATGACATGGTACAAAACGAACCATTTGACCAATTCCTCGACTCCCGCCGATTCGACATATGCGAACAAAAGATTATGGCTGCCGAGCCACAATTCCAGACCTCGCTGGATAACCATAATCGGCACGACGACCAGAATGCCGAGGACGAACATCCTGGCCACCATATGAATAGGCTCCGCATCGTAGCGGTCCCTCAAATACAAATAAGTTAGCAGCGAAACGCCGGGCGCGACCGCTGCGGTCAAGACGGAAAACAACAGCATGTTTACCTGCTTTCTACACCCAGCCGCGGAAACGGACCGCCTCGGCCAATTTGCGTACACCGGCCATATAGGCGGCAAGCCGCATATCGACCTTTCGGGTGCGGTGTATTTCGTACACGTGCTCAAAGCCGCGAACCATCATTAATTTCAGTTTTACGTCGATTTCGTGCTCATCCCAGTAATAGCCTTGATTGTTTTGCACCCATTCGAAGTAAGACACGATGACTCCGCCGGCGCTCGCAAGCACGTCCGGAATCAGAAGGATACCTCTGTCCGTCAATATTTTGGTAGCTTCCAGCGTTGTCGGGCCGTTGGCGGCCTCTACGACGATTGCTGCGCGGATTTTCGGAGCGTTAAGCTCCGTAATCTGGTTCTCGATGGCAGCCGGCACTAAAACGTCGCATTCCAGCTCAAGCAGCTCGGAATTCGAAATGGTCTGCGGGAATAGATTGGTAACGTTGCCGAAAGAATCGCGGCGGTCGAGCAAATACTCGATATCCAATCCCTCTTTATTATACAATGCTCCGTGAACATCCGAAATACCAATTACGCGCGCCCCGGCCTCATGCATGAATTTGGCAAGGTAGCTCCCTGCATTGCCGAACCCTTGAATAACGATCCGGGCGTTTTTGATATCGATTCCCTTCAGCCGCAGCGCTTCATGAGTCATAATGACGACTCCGCGTGCGGTCGCCGTTTCCCGTCCCTTCGAGCCCCCCAGCACAAGCGGCTTGCCCGTAATAAAGCCCGGCGAGTCGAACTCGCGGATCCGGCTGTACTCGTCCATCATCCAAGCCATAATCTGCGAATTCGTCATTACGTCCGGTGCCGGAATGTCCTTGTTCGGACCGACGATCTGGCTGACTGCGCGCACATAGCCGCGGCTCAGTCTTTCCAGCTCGCGGAACGACATCGTCCGGGGGTCGCAGATGACGCCGCCTTTGCCGCCGCCGTACGGCAGATCGGCAATTCCGCATTTCAAGCTCATCCAGATCGATAATGCTTTTACTTCGTTTTCTGTAACCATCGGATGAAAGCGCACCCCGCCCTTCGTCGGCCCGACGGCATCGTTGTGCTGGGATCGATAGCCGGTAAACACCTTCGTCGTTCCGTCGTCCATCCTTACCGGGATACGAACGGTCAATACTCTCATCGGCTCCTTCAGAAGCTCGATCATATCCTTGTTGTAGCCGAGTCTCTGAAGCGCTTGCTCGATTACGATTTGCGTTGAAAGCAGCACGTCATTCGCTTCTGCGTTGCTCACATTATCCACCGCCTTTGTCTACATCTAATATGAACGCCTTTTGGCCGCCGTATTCGAAGCCGGGTATCGGGTGGCAAGATAAAAGAAGAAAAGCACCAGGCGGACATACTTCGCCCGCTGATGCTCACTTAAGGTCGTCTGCTTAATATTTAAAATGATTACATATTTCCCGGACCGCCGCCTCGGGCATAATCACTTTTCCGTACTCTTCCAGCATGGCATAGGTTACCGAGGTTGCTTCCCCGTATTCCGCAAGCAGCGCAATGACCGCATTATGCCTGGACGATTCGATCAGCGCAGGCTCCAATGCCAAAATGTATTTGCCATTGTAGAAAAACAGCCTGCCGTCCTCTGTAAGCTCCGACGCCTTTAATTGCTTGCACACGGAAATGACGTCTTCAAACTCACGGAACGAATACATGACGATGTCGCTCTGCTCGAGCGTTACTTCCATTTCATATATTTCGTCATCCGCGTCTTCGTCATCCGCTGCGCGTTCGCCATCATGGCCGTTCATTTTGCCACGAGTGACAATCACCACCATACCTTGCGCGGGGAGGGCAAACACTTCGACCGCTAACGGGCCGCTGGCATCGAATCCAAGTTCACTATAGGCTTGATCCATCATTTCGCTGAATAGTTCGTGTACTTTTGGAATTTCGCGCCACATGTCGTCCTTCTGGATCCCCCGTTCCAGCAGGTCGTCGAACGTCAAGAAAATCCGTATCTTGTCCTGACTAAGCCGTTCGATTTTCATGACAGGATCCTCCTCTGCAGCATCTGTTGTAACAGCGTATGAAATTTTTAGTAAGATGTGATCAAATTTGATCAAATCGTGCTATGTAACTACTTTATCATTTCTTTTCCGCGAATGCACTAAATTAAGCGAAAAAAAAGAATCGTCCGGCTGCCCCTTTTGACTAAGGAAGCAACCTGCGATTCCGATGTTCAACCAAGCCTTTAATGCGCTAAGGATGACGATTCCGCTTTAATTTTTTCCGCTTCTTTTTTTACGGACGGGTCGCTGTTCACTATCGTTTCAATTTGTGCCCAAGCGGCTTCTGATTTTCCTGCGGTATCGTCTGAAGGCTTTGGGGCGAATGCGGCTGCCTCCTCCTTCAAATCCTTGCTTATGATTTTGTTCATCGATTTGCGGGCAACCGACGAGCACATATCCGTAACCGCATTTGCCGCCCAGGATACGGCACCGGGACGTTTACGCGAAAGATATACCGTTGCCGCCATGCCAAGCAGACCGCCCATCAAAAATCCACTTAATTTCATGACCATGAACACCTCTTTCCTTATCGATTCAAGGCTTAGTATGCTTCGCCGGATGCCGCTCATTCTTTATAAAATAAGGAAATCCTTCTAACCATCCGCTTTAGAAAATATGATACAATGAGTTCGCTTTGGAAAAATCCAATACGTTACGCGGAGGATAAAAGATGGCCAAACGAGCACTCCCACTCCTTTCCCTGCTGTTGATCGCCCTAGCCGTTACCGCTTGCGGAGGAACCGCCCAAAACGGCGGCCCGCCGGCCGCAACTTCAGCTGCCGAAACTCCGGCGCCAGCGGAAAGCCCGCAAGCCGCAGCGCAGCCTTCGGCAAAGCCTGCCGAATCACCTGAACCGACCTTAGCCCCGACGCCTTCCGAAGAGATCGCTACGGCGGAGCCTGCAAAGCCGGCCGTCCAGTATCGCATGAATGCCGTTTTCCGGTTTGAGCCGGTAAGCGAGGACATACCGGACAAGGCTGTGCTGCTGACCTTCGACGACGGTCCGAAGGACGAAACCGTACTGACGAGCATTCTTGATACTTTGGATCAACACGGGGCGAAAGCGATCTTTTTCGTTAACGGGTACAGGGTGAAGCAAAAGCCGCAGCTGCTTGAGCTTATACATAAGCGCGGCCAGACGATCGGCAATCACTCCTGGGATCATATCAATTTGAAAAATGAAGACAAAGCAACGGTCGAAAAACAAATCGGCAGCCTGCAAACGGAGATCGAGTCGTTAACCGGTGAAACGCCGCGTTTCTTCCGGCCGCCCTTCGGCTCCGGAGGCGATACGGTCAAAGAAATTGCAAAAAACCACGGCATGCTCTACATGACGTGGTCTAACGGTTCGCTGGATTGGGATAAGTCCGCCAAGAATCGGCCGGATGCCGTCATTGGCAACGTAATGGAGCAGCTCCATTCCGGCGCTAATATACTCATGCATGAGCTGCCATGGACCGACGAAGCACTGGATGAGCTGCTTACGCGTCTGGAAGGTAAAGGCTACGGTTTTATCGACCCCTCCTCGATCGAAGTCACTCGCTAAACTTGAGGCCGTACCAGAACAAGCCGCCTACCAGACAAACGAATAAAAAAAACAGTAAGTTATAATACCATTTTGTAACCGTTTGGTTGCTCGAAGGAAATTTTTTGCTTCTGGGCGGCAGAGGTCCAACATCAGTCGATTCACCCCCGATGCTGGACGGCTTTGCCGCTTTTTCCGGTTGCCTGCCCGTTCCCCGGCTCCCAAACTTTTCTTTCCTGCTCATGACTCCCTCCTGAATCTGATGATTAATCCCATAATAAAATCAATCAAAAAATGCGCAATAACCGGTGCCAGGATCGTGCCGGACTGAATATAGATCCATCCCAGTCCATAGCTGATCGAGAATACGAGACCGGTCGGAATCCAGTGCTTCAAATAGCGGACATGAATGGCGGCGAACACAATGCTTGTCCAATAAGGACCGATCGCATGCTGGAGAGCCCCCCGGAACAGCAGCTCCTCGCAAACTGCGACGACTAAGGAAATGAGCGCGATATGCCATACCGGCCTGGTGCGGAAAATACGGTCGTTCACACCTCCGTCGTCGCCCGCCTCCTCCGGCACCCAACGGGCGATGAGCAAATCCACCGCAATAACGGCACCCGCCAAACCGATCCCCCACCAAATAAAACCCGGCTCCTGCGGCGGTGAAAACAAGCGGAATACGTTTTGACGCTGAAATAACAGCCAGATGAAACCGATAATTAGGGTGAGTGCTTGTGTCGCATACAAATTGATGAGAAGCATCCGGTCATCCAGTTCATCAACCGTCACCTTTCGTATGCGAATGTTGCGTATATCAAATTTTTTCATAGCATCCCGCCTGACATGAACGTTCATATTTTCTTTTTCAGCCGATTCACCTATACTATTGAGAACAAATCGACTACATATTTTTGAGCTTAGAAGGAGATCATAATGGAAAAACGATTAACGGCAAACGCAATGTTATTCAGTGTTGGATTCGTATTTATGCTCATCTGCGCGGTAGGCGCCTTCTTCTACGGCATCAAGCTCGGCACGGAAAAAACCGAAGCAAAATACGCTGCCGAAGAAGCGGAAGCCAGCGGCGCTGCCGCCGACGACGCGCCTTACGAGCAGCAGGACCTTGTATCATTTTACCATACTGTGTTTTTGCCTTACAGGGAATTTCAGATCGAATGGTTCTCCGCCTTGGATAAATTGACACAGGGCAAAACGGAGGATGCCACCTCCATGTTTAAGGATTTATCCAGCCTGGCAGCAGCGAAAGCCAAGGAAGCGGGATCTGTAAACGTAAATGCTTCTCCGCTGCTCATCGATGCGCAGGTCAGCTATATCAGAAGCTTGAAGCTGTTCAGCGAAGCGTCAACGAAAGCCGCGACAAGCGCCAAATCGCTCGGCGCCGCCGAGCTGCTCCGGGAGGTCGAGAAGGAGAAAACCTACCAGTCCGCGGCCCGGTTTTCCTTATCCGCGCAGCAGGCTTACTATTACTCGATGCTCAAGTGGGCCGCTTCCGTCAATCCGGATGTTCCGTCCGAATACAAAGCGCCTTCGATTTTGGAACTGACCCAGTGGCAGAAGCTGCCGGTTTCGGTCAAAAACAAGCTGATGGCCGACCAGCTCGTATCAAGAGGAAAGCTCTCGTCCTATTATCCGCACGATTTGACCAGCCGGGTCGACGATTTCGTAGGGTCCGGACAGGCATCCAAAATGAAGCTGCATACGTTAACGGCCGTCGTGGATCTGCTTATAAATACGGAAGCGGTCCGTCCGGGCGATTTTGCGCAAAATAAAGCTAAGCTGTATAAAGATGCTTTGCTGCCACAGCTTCCTTTCTTCTATCCCGAAGCCGGCTGAGCGGAAGCCTGCGGTTAATCGTATTGGAAGCCTTTCGCCGAGGCTATTGCCGCCATTCCTCCGGAAACGTTGTATAGGCCGCTGTAGCCTTGCTCCTCCAAATATTCGCATACGGCCGCACTTCGCACGCCGTGCGCACACACAATATAAAGCGGTTTATCGCCGTCCAGCTCGGCGAGCCGCTGGGGGATCGTATTCATCGGGATCAGGGTTGAATGCTCCAGATGATAAAAATCCCATTCATAGGGCTCTCTCACATCTATAATTTGAGTCGCTTCAAGTTGTCCTTTCTCCATCAAGTCCAGAAGCACTTCAGGAGTCGTATTTTGCCAATTTACCATTTATATTGTCCTCCCATGTCGCATGATGATGCCTATGCTGCTTAAATCATAAAGAAATTTTCACATTTCAGCAAGTTTCAGCATTGCTTTTGCCCGTCCCCTTGCTATAAAATAAAAAAGTCCATGAGATGAGATCAAACTCTCGACCCGATGTGCCAGGCGGTACCGGATAGAGGGTTTTTCTGTACATATTAAGCGGAGACCAAAACTTCGCCCGAATTTAGGAGGCATACTTCACATGTTTAAAGTGTTAGTTTCGGATCCAATCAGCGATCTAGGCATCCAGCAGCTTGTTGATGCGCCGGATATCGCAGTCGACAAGAAACCTGGACTCAGCGAGGACGAGCTCGTAGCCATTATCGGCGAATACGATGCTCTGCTCGTACGCAGCCAGACGCGTGTAACGCCAAAAATTATGGAAGCCGGTAAACAGCTGAAAGTAGTCGGCCGCGCCGGCGTAGGCGTTGACAACATCGACCTTGATGCCGCAACGCAACGCGGCATTATCGTCATCAACGCGCCGGACGGCAACACGATTACAACTTGCGAGCATACATTTGCCATGATTATGGCCGTTGCCCGTCACATTCCGCAAGCCTATCTGAAGACCGTTAACGGAACCTGGGACCGCAAGTCTTTCCTCGGTGTAGAGCTTCGCGGCAAGACGCTCGGCGTTCTTGGCATGGGCCGGATCGGCAGCGAGGTAGCGAAGCGCGCGAAAGCATTCGGAATGAACATTATGGGTTACGACCCGTTCATGACGGAAGAACGCGCCGAGAAGATTGGCGTGAAGCTGGCAAGCGTGGATGAAATCGTCCGCAATGCCGACTTTATGACCGTCCACACGCCGCTTACGCCGGAAACACGGCACATGATCGGCAAAGCCCAATTCGAAGTGATGAAGCCAGGTATGCGCATCGTGAACTGTGCGCGCGGCGGCATCATCGATGAAATTGCCCTGGTCGATGCTGTCGATCAAGGCATCGTAGCGGGCGCCGCTTTTGACGTGTTCGAAGTTGAGCCGCCGGCAGCGGATCACCCGTTCCTGACCCATCCGAAAATTATCGTGACCCCTCACCTTGGCGCCTCCACGATTGAAGCGCAGGAGAATGTGGCAATCGACGTTTCGGAGCAGGTTATCCACATTTTGCGTAACGAGCCGTTCATCAACGCGGTTAACATGCCGCCGATTCCGGCAAACCTGCAAAACATTTTGCAGCCGTATTTCACACTCGGCGAGAAGCTGGGTAACTTCATCGCTCAAGCAACCGAAGGTGCCGTTACCGAAATCGTTGTCGGCTACTCCGGAGAGCTTGCTGAGGTGGACACGCAGCCGCTTACCCGCCACATCGTGCGCGGCGTGCTGGCCCATCACCTTGGCATCGAGCAGGTTAACGTCGTAAACTCGCTCCACCTTGCCAAAGTGCGCGACGTGAACATCGTTATTCAACAATCTCATTCGTCGAAGGACTTCACGAACCTGGTTACCGTATCGCTGCGTACGAAGAAGGAAGAGCGCGTTGCAGCAGGCACGCTGCTTACAGGCTACGGCCCTCGCATCGTTCAAATCGACAAGTACCCGGTTGACGTGACGCCGGAAGGCAATCTGATCCTGATCTCGCACAACGACAAGCCGGGCATTATCGGCCGCGTCGGTACGCTCCTCGGTAACAACGACGTGAACATCGCTACGATGCAGGTTGGCCGACAGCTTGAAGGCGGCTCCGCGATCATGGTTCTGCGGGTCGACAAAGCGACTCCGAAAGATGTACTCGAGCAGCTTACCCGTATGCCTGAGCTTAATACAGCAAAAGAAATTACATTATTTTAAAATAACGAAGAACCGGTCTTGGCGAAAGCCTCGACCGGTTCTTTTTTCATTTGTTTCACGAACAACAATAATTATCTTCCGCTTTCTACAAAAAAAGCGTCCCGCAAGGAACGCTTTGACAACTACTGATGGGCTTCGACAGGCAGAAGCAGCGTAAACGTCGTTCCGCTTCCCTCCGTGCTTTCCACCACGATCTGCCCGTGATGAAGGTCGACCAAATTTTTGACAATGGCCAGACCAAGTCCCGTCCCGCCTGAGGAGCCGCGTTTCCGGGCCTTATCCGCCTTGTAGAAGCGTTCGAAGATATAAGGTACATCCTCGGAAGGGATGCCTTGCCCTTCGTCCTTAACGCTCAGCTGGACGAACTGGCCGCCGTTGATATCTGCAACGGTTCCAGCCAAGGTGATCGCTTTGCCGGCAGGTGTGTGCCTCAGAGCATTATCGAGCAAATTGGTAAGCACCTGCTCCAAACGGTCCTCGTCCGCTTCCTTGACGACGAGCGGTTGTTCCGGAAGCTCCATTTGCAGCCTGACGTCTCTTTCTTTGGCATAGACGAGAAATTTCCTGTGCACGCGCCGGACGATATAACTCAAATCCACTTCCTGAAAATTCATTTCTACATGGCCGGCTTCCATCCGCGCAATATCGAGAAAATCGTTCACAAGCCTTCCCATCCGGAGCGACTCGTCGTGAATGACCTGAACGAGCTCCTTGCGCTCCTCGGCCGATACGACGATATCGTCGAGAAGCGCTTCGCTGTAGCCTTGAAGCATGGACAGCGGGGTGCGGATTTCATGGGATATGTTCGCGACAAAATCTCTGCGCAGCTTTTCGAGCTTATGCTCCTCGGTTACGTTCCGGATGACGGCGACCGCTCCCCGGACTACTCCCTTCGACTGCAGCGGCGCCATCACGACCGACCATACGCTGCTAAGGACATGAATTTTGTCCGTCGCGTCCTTTCCATCGCTCATGACGCAATCATATAGCTCGCGCAGCGGTACCGGAACATCGGAATGCGCTTTTCCGCCTTCCAGCTGATCCTCCTGCCAGCCAAGCTCGATGCCCGACCATTGACTGATAAGCAGATGGCCGCTTGGATTCGTCAAAATGACTTTCCCCTCCGCATCGAAGGTCATAACGGAATCGCCCATGCTTCTGAGGATGCTCGCCAGGTGATTTTTCTCATGATTAATATCGTGAATCAGCTTATCCAGCTGCTCCGTCATATGGTTAAACGTATTCGCCAGCTCGCCGATTTCATCCGACGAGCGGATGTGAACCCGCGTCGTATAATTTCCTTGCGAAACCGAGTCGGCGGCATTTTTCAGCTGCAGCAGCGGCTGCTGAATTTTTTTGGACAGAAAAAATGCGAAAAAGGTGGACAACAGAAATCCAATTACACCAGTAAGGACAAACAGCACCTTAACTTGGTGGGATTCCTCGTCTACGAAAATATCGACGTACTGCAGCAAAAATACCCCAACGATAATAAGCACGACGATAACGAGCAAAATGATCGTCGCCCAAAGCTTAACGACGACACTCCGCCACAGCTTGCCCGACAGACGTTGAAACCAATCCATCTACTTCGGCACCTCAAGCTTGTAGCCGACGCCCCAAACCGTAGTGATCATGGCTGCCGCGTCGGGTGAAACCTTATTCAGCTTCTCGCGCAGCCGCTTTACATGTGTATCCACCGTCCGCAAATCGCCGAAAAACTCATAATTCCAGACGTCCTTCAGCAATTCTTCACGGGAAAATACTTTATCCGGAGAAACCGCCAAATAATGAAGCAGCTCGTATTCCTTCGGCGTCAAGCTCACCTCCTGGCCTCCGGCCGTCACACGGTGCGCGTCATGCTCGATCACAAGATGCGGAAAAACGATATTGTTGCTCGAATTGACTTCCTTCGTCAGAAAGGCGGTCGCGGAGGACCGGCGCAAAATTGCTTTGACGCGGTAAATGACCTCGCGGGGACTGAACGGCTTCACGACGTAATCGTCCGCCCCTACTTCAAAGCCCTGCACTCGGTTCATTTCCTCGCCTTTAGCGGTAAGCATAATGACGGGAGTCGCTTTGATTTGCCTCAGACGCGAGCATACCTCCACCCCGTCGATGCCCGGAAGCATTACGTCAAGCAAGATCAAAGCGTAATCCGTGCCGGACGCAAGTTTTAAAGCCGTCTCGCCGTCCTCGGCCTCGTCAATCGTATAACCTTCTTTCTCCAAATACATTTTGAGAAGGCGGCGGATTCTTTCTTCATCGTCAACGACCAATATACGGCTTGCAAAATCAGACATCTGTCATGACTCCCTTCAGCTCATTTCCTACACGCCGGAATAGGAATGCAGTCCGGCAATGACAAGATTGACTCCAACTAACGTAAATAAGACGATTACAAAGCCGATTACCGCCAGCCATGACGACTTTCGGCCCTGCCAGCCGCGGGACAAACGGAAATGCAGATAGGCGCTGTAGTAAAGCCAGGTAATAAGCGCCCATACCTCTTTCGGATCCCAGCCCCAGAACCTGCCCCAGGCAATATTCGCCCAAATCATAGCGAATATGAGTGCGCCGAGCGTAAAGATCGGAAACCCGATAGCGATCGAGCGGTAGCTGATTTCATCCAAATCGTCCGGATCGATGCCTTCCATGACCGGATGAATGACAGCCCCGAGAGGCTTGCGGAAAACGAGTCGCAGCAGACCGTACAGCAACGAACCTGCAATGATCGACCAGATGACCGTATTCAGCTTACGGCCGGAATTCACACCGTTCATCCAATACGGCGCCTCCATAACGGCACTGTCCATGCCAAGGAAGCTCTCGAATTTCACGACCTCCGAATTATACGGCTTCACGATCGGAGGCAGCGTATAATTGACCGTTTCCTTGATCGTCGATTCGATGCCTTTGGTGTCGATCACCGATTTCTCCTGATCGAACTGGGCATCGTAGCCGGCGGCGCGGAACGCGAATACCGCCACAATAAAGCCGACGATAAGCAAAATCGAATATAAAGAAAATTCAACCCAAAACTGGGAACGCTTCGCTTCCTTCGTTTTGCCTTTAAAGTCAACGACCCTCAGCAAATACATCAGACCGGCTGCAAAGCCGACGGCAAAAAACGCTTCGCCCAGCGCGGCTGTCGTTACATGCACTTTCAGCCAAATAGAGTTTAGTGCCGGTATGAGCGGCTGCACCTCCTGCGGAAACACCGACGCATAAGCGACGATGATGACCGTCAGAGGCAAAGCGAACATCCCTAGCAGCGTTTTGCGGTATAACGCATAAACAATCGTAAAAGCAATCATGATCGCCATGCCGAGAAAGGACATAAACTCGTACATGTTGCTCGTAGGAATTTGACCGCTTCCCGCCCAGCGCGTGAAGAAGAAGGTGAGATGCGCGGCCAAGCCGAGACTCGACGTGACGAATGCGATTTTTCCCCAGCGTTTCTCGTGAACCAGCGGATCGCGGTTGCTCCATTTCTTACCCGCAGCCGCAATGACGTAAAACATAAAAGCAAAGCAATATAGAAAAAATGCGACGATAAACGCGTCGCTGCTGAAATCGATTAAACTCACGCGTTGTTCCCTCCGTTATCAAGCGACTTCGGATCGACGGCGATCCCGACTTTTTTCAGGGCCCCCGCTACATCCGCTCGCATTCCGTACCAGTTTTTGTTCGTATGAGCCCCAAGCGACAGCTCACTGCCGTCGATTCGCAGCCAAATTCTTCGATGCTGCCAATACGACCCCATCAGCAAGCCGATCATGGAAAACACGGCTCCGACCCAGACATAAGGCAGCGCCCTGTCCATACGGACGTTCAAATGGGTGGAAGCCTCGGAGAAATCGACGTTATCCATACCGTCTACCCGAATTTCGATTTTATCGGCAATGCCTTTGTTAATTGTATCCTGTGCGAATTTCACCTTGTCCTTCTGCATAGGGAAATACATATAAGGCTCTCCTGCGGGATCAAGTCCCGGCCCCTTCACCGAAAAAATAAAAGCTGGAGCGACAGGGTCGCGGGAAAGCGTCGTAGGCTCTCCGTTGTCACCGATTGCAAATTCCATATAGTTAGCGTACAGATCAAGCGTAAAAGGTCCCAGCTTATGCTGCATAGCCGAATCCCGCATCGGCAGGTCGAACGGACCGTATACATTGCCCGTCTTTTTGTCCACCAGCACCGGATGAACCGCATTCAGCCGCGGCGTCAAATCGAAATCGAATTGGTAGAGCTTCAGCCCTTTATACTTCAAAGGATCATTGACGACGATATCGTGCCGCGTCACCTCACGAAGCTCCGGCTTTGCGGTAGGGTCGCCGCACCCGCTGACGCATTCGTACAGAACCGCTTTCGTTTCGTACAGCTTTGCGCGCGCCGTACCTTTCAGCTTGTCCGGCAGCTCTTCGTCCTTATAAAATTCAACGGTGAACTTTTCGCTTTTCACATAATAATTGGTGTCCGGAATTTGTACCGTGTCCCCGTCCGGAACAGACACGTACGTATCCATTTGAAAGCCCGGAATGCTGCGGGCCAATATCGCCAGCAGAAATAAAATAAGGCCGATATGGTTAATATACGGACCCCAGCGGCTGAACCGGTTCTTCTCGGCAAGCAGCGCCGTACCGTCGCGGTGCACGCGGTATCCCTTCCGTTTAAGCTGGGCGCCGAATTGCTCCGCCCAATGTCCGGTGTCGCCTTCTATCGTGTGCTTAAACACCGTTTTTTGGCGCAAAATAAACTGCAGATGCTTGCGGATCTGCTGCTTGCTCAGAGCCCGGTACAGCGGCAGAACGCGGTCCAGGCTACAGATGACCAGCGAGGTGCCGATCATGACGAGCAGGCCGATGAACCACCACGATTCGTACGTATGGGTCAAGCCTAACATATAATAGATTTTGCCGGTCAGGCCGTAGGTTTCCTCGTAATAGACGGCAGGATCGAAATTGCCCACAAATGTATTCTCCTGCGGATAAATCGTGCCGAGCATTGCCGTCAAAAAAGTAAGCACGATCAAATATATCGCAATCTTTACGGAAGAGAAAAAATTCCATACCCGGTCGATTACATTCGGGTTGCTCTTCTGCGAACGGCGTGCTACGCCGTCGTATCGCATTTCGAGCGGCAGTTCGGCGGTATCCTTCTGTTCCTCAAGCGGTTTGCCGCAGCTTTCGCACAAGACGGTTCCGACCGCATTCTGATGCCCGCATTCGCATTTTGTATTTTCTATCAATGACACGTTACTACCTCCTACAGCTGCAGCAGCCGTTCAATCCGTTCGTCGATGTCCGCCTCCGTCATGCCTCCTACTTTGATCTCAGCGATCGACCCGTCGGGCTTAATGAAAAAGGTCGTCGGGTACGATTTGAGTCCGTAGCTGCGTTCGGTCTTGCGGTTCACATCGCGCAATATCGGATAATTCAGCTCAAAGCGGTGAACGAAATTGTTCACCGTCAACGTATCTTCGCTTAGGTTGATAGCCAGCACGACTAGCCCTTTATCCTGCCATTTCTGATACTGTCTCTCGAATTCCGGCATCTCCTTGACGCACGGCGGGCAGAAGGTGCCCCAGAAGTTCACGACGACCGGTTTTCCTTCGTAATCGGACAGCTGACGGATATTCCCATCCAGATCGGCAAGCTCGAATGCCGGCGGCGTGCCGCCTTCCCTGAGCGGACCTTTATCGCTGTCTGCGAACAACGTAGTGCCGATGGCATAACCTCCGATCAGCAATACCGCAATTAAAATCACGACTTGTACCGTTTTACGCGACTTTCTCATTTCCTCAATCACCACCAGCTTTATGTCTGCTATAGTCACGAATATTACCATTATAACGAAAATTCGACGGCAATTACTGCCGCCGTCGATTACTTTTTATGAATTTTATGTGTCTTGCTTTTCGCGATATCACGCAGCTCTTTGATCTCCTGCGGCGTTAAATGGCGGTATTTGCCTCTGCCCAGCGACTCAAGTCCGAGCTCGCCGAATCTGATTCTCTTCAGCTTGATCACCTTATGCCCGATCGCCTCGAACATCCGCCTGACCTGCCGGTTTCGTCCTTCGAAAATCGTAATCGTTATCGTCGCTTCGCCCGCTTCCGTATCGACATCATGGTACTCTACCTCGGCGGGAGCCGTCATGCCGTCCTCAAGCTTGATCCCCTTCTGCAGCTGCTCGAGCGCCGTTCCATGGGGAATTCCTTTCACAGTTGCACGGTAAGTTTTCGGCACGTGATGACTCGGATGAGTAAGCAGATTCGCGAACTCCCCGTCGTTCGTCAGCAGAAGCAAACCTTCCGTATCGTAATCCAGCCTGCCGACGGGATACACCCGCTCCTTGATGCCGGGCAGAAAATCGGATACGACCTTGCGCCCCTGCGGGTCCTTGGCGCTTGTGATAACCCCTTTTGATTTGTTCATCATCAGATAAATTTTCTGCTCGCTCTTGATCGGCTTGCCGTTCACCGTAATCGCGTCGACCGCCGGATCCGCCTTGACGCCGAGCGTCGTAACCTTCACCCCGTTCACCTCGACAAGACCGGCCAAAATCATTTCTTCACATTTGCGGCGCGAAGCGATTCCCGCTGCCGCCAGTACCTTCTGTAAACGTTCCAATTATTTCACCTCATTCTCCATCATAACGATATGGAGAACAAATCACAAGCTCTGTCAGCCGAATATGTATAAGCAAATGAAAATAGCGGCAAAAAATCCGACAATATCGGAAAACAATCCGACTTTAAGAGCATAACGGGAACGTCTGATGCCGATTGCGCCGAAATAAACGGTCAGCACATACAAGGTTGTATCCGTACTGCCCTGAATGGTAGATGCGATTCTTCCGATCATGGAATCGGGCCCGTAGGTTTGGATCAGATCGGTCGTAAAGGCGAGCGAGCCCGCTCCCGTCAGCGGCCTCAGAATACCCAGCGGGAGCACCTCACTCGGAATGCCCATCCAGTCGAACAGCGGCCGGACGGCCGATAGCATCAGTTCAAGAGCGCCCGAAGCGCGAAACATGCTGATGGCGACCATCATGCCTACGAGATGAGGGATAATATTAATAGCGGTGCCAAAGCCGTCCTTCGCCCCTTCAACGAATGTCTCATAAACGGGGACCTTGCGTCTGAGCGCGGCGTAAAGCGGAATAAAAACGATAATGGCGGGAATCATCCAGGCGGATAGGCCTGTAAAAAAATTATACAACCGTCTCACCTCCTGCGCCCGGAGGTTTTATCCCTGGTTTGGAAATCGCCGGTTTCGTATTAGCTGAAGGCGGCGACTTTCTTCGGTACCAGCGGTCGGCCAATATGGCAGCCGAGGTTGCTATAAAGGTAGCGGCAAGGGTCGTCCCGATAATTTCAGCCGGATTCGCGGAACCGTAGTTCATACGAATTGCTATTAGCGTAGTAGGAATAATCGTAATGCTTGAGGTGTTGAGCGCAAGCAGTGTGCACATAGCCGGTGTTGCCGTCTCTTTGTCGGGATTAAGCTTCTGCAGCTCCTGCATGGCCTTGATTCCCATCGGCGTTGCCGCATTTCCAAGCCCGAACAGATTTGCGCTAAGATTGCTCATGATATAGCCGATCGCAGGATGGTTGCGAGGTACATCCGGAAACAGCATACGGACAATCGGTCCCAGCATACGGGCAAGCTTCTGAAGCAAGCCGGCATCCTCGGCAATTCTCATCATCCCGAGCCAGAACACCATAATGCTGATCAGTCCGAAGCTTACGGTGACGCCGGATTTTGCGCCTTCGAAGGCGGCCTGGGTCACCGTATCCATCTTCCCGTTTACGGCGGCAACGACTACGCTTGCCACTATAAAAAATAACCAGATCCAATTTACCATTTGAGCAGCCTCCCCATTCGAGCAGCGTCTTTCCGGCTTCGAAACCGTCTCCCGCGGCTTCTACCACCCACCAAAAAGAGTGTGAATCACCTTACCTAAAGAATCCGTAAGCCGTACTCTGCTCTCGGCTTCCGTCGCTTTCCTGAATTCGGCCAACGATTGTACCGCCCGAGGTGCCGCATTCGGAAGCTGCAGCCTGCTGCTGCCGGCATCGAATACGGGTACGGCACCGATTTTTTGACCGTTTATATACCATTCCACAAAACCGCGTTCTCCAAGCGCATAACGAGTCGTCATCGGATCGATCAAGGAAAGCTTGGATGTAACGGATCCGCCTTCATCCTCGGCAAGAGGATATTTAAAGTCTTGTCCCACTGCATAGGGGTATCCGGCAACCGCTTGCCCCTTTTGAGCGAGCGAATGAAGCGGATAGTGCTTAAAGCCCCAATCGAGCAGCTTGCGGTGATCCGACCAATCGTCTCCGTCATTTATCGTAACCGCGGCCAGCTGCTGGCCGTTCCTTGTGGCTGAGGTAACAAGGCAGCGCAGCGCAATTTTCGTATAACCGGTTTTGACGCCGTCAGCCCCATCGTACATATTCAGCATTTTGTTTTTGTTCGTATAACTGTAATCCCATTCGGCATGCGGATTCGGCACCTTTTTCACCTTTGTTCTGACGATTTCGGCGAAAACCTTGTTTTTCAAAGCGTATGAGGTCATTTTAGCTAAATCGTTTGCCGAGGAGAAATGGCCTTCAACGTCCAAGCCATGCGGATTTTTGAACTGAGTCTGCCTTAGTCCAAGAAAAGCCGCCTTCTCGTTCATCAGGTGAACAAAACCTTCCTCCGATCCGCCGATATGCTCGGCAATTGCCGTTGCAGCGTCGTTACCCGATCTCAGCATTAAACCGTAGAGCATATTGGATAAGCTCATTTCCTCCCCAAGCTGCAAATAAATCGAGGAGCCTTCTTTGCCGGCAGCCCGCTTGCTCGTTTTCACCATATCGGTCAGATTACCGTGCTCAATCGCAACGATCGCGGTCATAATTTTCGTTAAGCTCGCAATTCTCATCGGCGTATCCCCGTTATGGCTGTACAGCAGCCTGCCCGATTCGACATCGATCAGAGCCGTCGCTTTCGCGTGAGTACTCACCGGATCGGGTGCCGCGCTCGCGAAGCCGGCGCTGCTTGTCCCAAACAGAATAGCGGCCGTCAGCCCTAATGCCATTATCCGTTGCGGCAGTTTCCAAAACATATGATCGCTTGCCCCACTTCCTGCGTTAGTAATTAAGCTTCTGCTTATCTGTTTTAGTATATGCCTGTACACATGGCTCTAGACGACTTTCCGCACACAAAAAAAGAAAAACTGCCCTTGCGGGCAGTCAATCTACAAAATATGATCGTCGAACGTTACGTTCTCCGCGATTACGGATTGCGACGAATCGGTATATGCCGGTGTCGACCGTTTCATCATCGACTGCAGCCTGTCAAACATATGCGGGGCTGAATCGATAACCCGGTCAAGCAGATGCGTTTGGCTGTCGAGCGGTACGATTTTGACGCCTTGTGTACCGACGACCAGAAAAGCGATCGGAGTAATGGATACGCCTCCCCCGCTGCCTCCTCCGAACGGTGCAGAGACTGCGGCGTTATGATGGGCATCGGAAGCCGTGCCGTTTTTATGCTCGGCATCGTCCATCCGGATATCGCTGCCTCCGGCCACAAAGCCGAAGCCTACCTTCGAAATCGGCATAATAATGCTGCCGTCAGGCGTTTGGACGGGATCGCCAACGATTGTATTGACGTCAACCATTTCTTTAATATTTTCCATTGCGGTTTGCATTAAGCCTTGAATAGGATGTTCTGCCATGCTTTGACGCCTCCTTTCAATTTCTTCATGCGAACTAATAGCTGCAGTCCGGCAAGGATAGCATAACCGAAGCGTATTTGGGCTATGCATACGAATTCGGTTGTAAAAGCAGGATGCTGATAAATCGGCTGAACGCTCATTTTCGGCTCGGCATGAAGCTTAACCATTTGGGACAGCAAGCCCAAAATTGAGGTTTGCACCGACCAGACAATTCCCGTCGCCATGGCCGTCCACATCGCATCTCCCGTTCCGACCGTTGTTGACCAGTTCCACTCGGTCAGCCTTACCTTGGTTAAAGTTTGTTTTACCCAGCCCGTCATATTGCGCGTCAGCTGCAAAATCTGCTTCATCTTGTCCAATGTGGACACGACTTTTTCAGCGTCAATATCGTCTTTGAACTGCTTCCAGGTATTAATACCGGCTCCGGACATTGATACCTGCTCCTTGAGCTCGACGGATGAGCCTGTAAATTGCACGATCGGAATTTTGATACGGTATTTGATAATGCCGTACAACGCTTTTACGAACAGCTCTCCGTCATCGTTTTTTCCTGCCCGTTTCACTTGCCCTTTTATAATGACCGGCGAAGCCATAATCATAGCAAGGAGGAACAAAAAAAAGAGACCTGCCGCCGTGATCCAACCGTAAGGGTAACCGAGTGTCATCATGCTTCCTCCGTTTCCCATAATGGGTTGAATATAGTATGACCCGGCGGCCAAATCTCATTCTTTTAATTCATCAATTGTCATCTGTCGGCCGTCCAGCCGCTCGAACAGCATCTGAGTTTGCTCCTCCAGCGCATCGTCGATATCGACGTTGCCCGGTTCAGGCAGCTCCTTGATGGAAGGCAGTCCAAAGTATTCCAGAAAGGATTTTGTCGTCCCGTACAAAATAGGCCTGCCGATCGCTTCGGCCCGTCCGACCTCTTCGATTAAATCCTTCGATACGAGCGAAGCAATCGCCCTTTCACTTTTGACTCCGCGAATTTCCTCAATCGCGACTCTCGTGATCGGCTGGCGGTAGGCGACGATCGACAGCGTCTCCAGCGCAGCCTGGGAAAGCTGCGAACGCGACGGCGAATAGGCCATGCGCTCGAAGTATGGAGCATGCTCGGGATGCGTCGTCAGCCGGAAAGCGCCGGCGACCTCGGCAATTTGCACGCCGCGGCCCTCCCTCTCCAAATCGCGCTGCAAATCGTAAACGAGATCGGCTGAAAGGTCGGCATCCAACTCCATAATATCGGCGAGCTGCTTTTTGTTTAAGCCCTCATCTCCCGCCATGAACAGCAATCCTTCAATAATTGTCTTCAACTTCGGATAATCCACTTTCGGCCGCTTCCCCTCTCCAATGAATGACGATATCGTCAAACAGCTGATGCTGAAACACGCGTATATGTTTCATTTTCATAAGCTCCAGTATCGCCAGAAAGGTCACGACGATCTCGTGCCGGTCCATATTTTCCCGGATAAGCCTTGAAAATCTCACAGTCTCATACTGTTTCAATACGTCCATTATATCGCGGATGCGGTCTTTGACGGACATTTCGTCGCGTTGGACCGTAGCCACTATATTTCGCTTGGTCGCGCGGCGGAGCGCCTTCCGGAAAGCCGAAATCAGATCTGAAATATGAAGACCCTCTACCGGGTTCACCTTCTCCTCCTTCAAGAAAGGAGACATATCCTCCGGCTCTTTGGAATATACGAGGCTGCGTTCGAGCTCCTTCTCGCGAAGCTGTTCGGCGATTTGCTTGTATTTACGGTACTCGATAAGCTTCTGAATCAGCTCGTCACGGGGATCGAGGCCGTCATCCTGCCAATCCTCGTATTCTTCCTCGAACACGGGAGGCTTGGGAAGAAGCTGATTGCTTTTTATTGCCAAAAGAGTAGCCGCCATCACCAGAAATTCGCTCGTCACCTCAAGCTCAAGCTCCTTCATCGCATCCAGATAGTCCATATACTGAACGGTAATTTCGCTGATCGAAATTTCATGGATATCGATTTCGGCCTTATCGATCAAGTGGAGCAGCAAATCCAGCGGACCCTCGAACGAATCCAGCTTATAAAGCACGGTCACACTCTATTCCTCCCGACTAGCCTGAAACTAGACCTTACTTTTGCAGCTGTCTGGTCAAGTTCGCCATTTCAATGGCGCTTGCTGCCGCTTCGTAGCCTTTATTGCCTGCTTTCGTGCCGGCGCGTTCGATCGCCTGCTCAATCGAATCGACGGTCAGCACCCCGAATATTGTAGGAACACCTGTTTTCAGGGCAATCGAAGCTACCCCTTTTGCCGCCTCGTTGCAAACATAATCAAAATGCGGCGTTGACCCGCGGATAACGGCTCCAAGCGTAATAACGGCGTCATACTTGCCGCTCTCCGCCATTTTTTGCGCGATGAGCGGAATTTCGAACGCTCCCGGCACCCAAGCGACGTCAACGTCATCCTCGTGTGCACCATGGCGTTTAAATGCGTCCAGCGCTCCTCCAAGCAGCTTGCTGGAAATAAATTCGTTGAAGCGACCGACGACTACCCCATATTTTAAACCTTCCGAGATTAAATTGCCTTCAAAAATACGTGCCATAATTTGTTTCATCCTTCCGTAATATGAAATTTTTGATTAAATGACGTAATCTTGATCCTCGAAGCGGAGCAAATGCCCGAGCTTTGATTTTTTCGTCCTGAGATACCATTTGTTATCTTCGTTCGCATCCATTTGGATCGGAACTCGCTCTACGACTTCCAGGCCATAGCCTTCAAGCCCTCTAATCTTGCGCGGATTATTCGTCAGAAGCCGCATTTGGCGGATGCCCAGATCCTTTAAAATTTGCGCTCCTATTCCATAATCGCGCAGATCGGCCGGAAAGCCAAGCTTTAAATTGGCGTCGACCGTATCGAGTCCCTGCTCCTGCAGCTCGTAAGCCTTCAGCTTATTAATAAGGCCGATGCCCCGGCCCTCTTGGCGCATATACAACAGCACCCCGCTGCCGGCTTCATCGATTTGCTTCAGTGCCGCATCAAGCTGAGGTCCGCAGTCGCAGCGGTGGGAATGAAAGACGTCGCCGGTCAAGCATTCCGAATGAACCCGTACCAGAACGGGAGCTTCCGGATCGATTTCCCCCTTGACAAGCGCAATATGCTCTTTATTATCCACGACGTTCGTATAGGCGATTGCGCGGAATGTGCCGTGATCGGTCGGCAGCTTGACGTCGACCGCCCGTTCGACCAGCTTCTCCTTCTTGTTGCGGTAATGGATCAGCTCCTGGATCGTAATCAGCTTCAAGTTGTGTTTTTGCTTGAAAGCAATCAGATCCGGAAGACGGGACATCGTGCCGTCTTCGTTAATGATTTCGCAGATGGTAGCTGCGGGAGCCGAGCCGCACATCACTGCGAGATCGATTGCGGCTTCCGTATGTCCTGCCCGGCGCAGCACGCCGCCCGGCTTTGCGATCAACGGAAAAATATGGCCCGGTCTGCGGAAATCGGCGGCTTTGGTCGACGGGTCGATCAATGCTTTTACCGTTTCCGACCGTTCGAAAGCGGATATCCCTGTTGTCGTACGGACATAGTCGACGGAAACGGTAAAAGCCGTCCCGTGATAGTCGGTGTTATGCGAAACCATCGGAGGCAAATCGAGCTCCTCCGCCCGTTCCTGCGTAATCGGTACGCACACGAGACCGCGCGCTTCCGTTATCATGAAATTGATAATTTCCGGCGTTGTTTTATCCGCCAATGCGATCAGGTCGCCCTCGTTCTCGCGGTCCTCGTCATCGACAACGATGATCGGCTTCCCCTGCTTAAGATCTTCCAGTGCTTCTTCGATCCGGTCAAACAAAATCTGTTCTGTATGCTCCATTTGAATTTCCCTCCTTTGTAACAATAAACCTTATCCAAAAAAGTAATGTTATAAAAATCCGTTCTCCATCAGAAAAGCCGTCGAGAGCTTGGATTTGGGAGCTGCCGATTCCGGCTGTCTGAAATGCAGCAGATGATCGACGTATTTACCGATCACGTCGCATTCGATATTGACCACGGCGCCCGCATGCTTGAACTGAAGGGCGGTTTCACTTAACGTATGCGGAATGACGGATACGGAAAAGCTATGGTCTGACGTATCGACTACCGTCAGGCTGATCCCGTCTATCGTAATTGATCCTTTCGGAATGACATAACGGAGCATGCTCGCGTCGTCCAATTGAATTCGGAATACGACCGCATTGGCATCCGTCTCGCGGGACTGTATCTGACCGGTCCCGTCGATATGCCCCTGTACGATATGACCGCCGAATCGGGCTCCAGCTTGCATTGCCCGTTCCAGGTTGACCTTCTCGCCAGGCCTCAGCTGATGAAGATTGGATTTCCGGTAGGTTTCCGGCATTACATCCGCCGAGAAAGAACTCCGGTCGAAAGAAGTGACGGTCAAACAAACTCCGCTGACCGAAATGCTGTCGCCCAGCATAACGCCTTCCAGCACACGCTCTGCCCCGATTACAAGACGCATGGCCTCACCCTGCCTGGATATTCCCTTCATTTGTCCGATTTCTTCCACTAATCCGGTAAACATGGACATCCTCCTAAAGAGTTTGCGAAGCAAACTCGCTTCGTAAGCATAGGCTTAGAGTTTGCGAAGCAAACTCGCTTCGTAAGCATAGGCTTAGAGTTTGCATTTATTTGTAAACCGGGTAACCGGTCACGCAAATGTCTTCGCCGGCCATCTCGACATTAACATTCTCAAGCTCGATGGCATCGGCCATTTTGTCGATTCCTTCAAAGCTGAACGTTCCCGGCGCTTCCGCGCCTCCGATAATTTTGGCGGCGTAATAAAGAATGATTTTATCGATCAGTCCGGCTTCCAGCATCGCTCCGTTCAGCTTGCCGCCGCCTTCCAGCAAAATAGAGCCGATTTCAAGCTCCCCAAGCTTTTCCATTGCCGTCTGCAGATTCACTTTCGCGCCTTCCCCGCAGACGATAACCTCCACCCCTGCAGATTCCAGCGCTTGCTTTCTGGCGTTATCCGAATTTGCCGACGTCAGTACGATCGTCCGGATCGTTCTGTCTGTTACAACTCTTGCGTTCAGCGGCAGTCTCAGCGTGGAATCCACGATAATTCGAATCGGGTCGATCGCAGGTACACTGGTTCGCGTATTTAACAGCGGATCGTCGGCAAGCACCGTACCGATGCCGACCATAATCGCCTCATGCTGATGGCGAAGCGTATGGACCTGCTCGCGAGCGGCCGTCCCTGTAACCCACCGGCTGTCGCCGGTTCTCGATGCGATTTTTCCGTCAAGCGTGCTTGCCGTCTTTAACGTGACGAAAGGCAGCCGGGTTGTAATATATTTATTGAATTTTTCATTCATCAGCCTGGACTCGTGCTCCAAAATGCCGACCGTAACTTCAATGCCTTCTTCACGTAGCCGCGCTATCCCTCTTCCGGATACTTGAGGGTTAGGATCTCCCGCCGCTACGACAACCCGCGCGGCTTTTGCCGCGATAATCCGCTCGCAGCATGGCGGCGTTTTGCCGAAATGGCTGCAGGGCTCCAGCGTAACGTATACCGTTGCTCCTTCCGCCTCGCTGCCGGCCATTTGAAGAGCATGAACCTCGGCATGACCCGTGCCCCGCTTCAGATGTGTACCGATGCCGATAATACGGCCTTCCTTGACTACAACACAGCCCACGACGGGATTAATTCCGGTCTGGCCTGCTGCTTTAGCCGCTATATCCAATGCCAGGCGCATATAATATTCATCGTTCAAAATTTCCATAAAATACAAAAATCACCCCTGCCGGCATGCTTACCGTCGGGGTGATTCGGGAAATCGAAGAAAACAACGACAAAACCGATAAACGTTGTCGGATTTAACCCTTCAAGCGTTCCAGCTGCGCAAACCTGCGAGCCCGGTTTGAATATACGCTAAATAAACATCCTTATCCTCTTGTGAAAATAAACACAAGCAAATAAACATGTAGAAATAGCTGTCGATGCATCTCCTTCTCCCATCCAGACTGTACTGTCGGTCCCGGACTTGCACCAGGTCCACCGTTCCGACCGTATCCGCCGGCGTCCAGCGCCAGTAAAATCGGTCAGCCCGGGTCACGGACTGACGGACTGCACGGGATGTCCGGTCGTCCGGTCCATCCTGCACAGCCCGATCACCGCCGGTTGGGAATTTCACCCGACCCCGAAGGAAAGCTGCACTTACATATTTATAGTAAGTATCTTACCATTAAACTTCGACAACTTCAACCTTTTCCATCTTGTCTCCGCCTCTAACGGCATCGATGAACTCCATGCCTTTGGCTACTTTGCCGAATACGGTATGGCCGCCGTCAAGATGCGGCTGCGGAGCATAGCAAATATAGAACTGGCTTCCGCCTGTGTTGCGTCCGGCATGCGCCATAGCAAGCGTTCCGCGCTCATGCTTGTTCGGGTTGATCTCGCAGTTGATCGTATATCCAGGACCGCCTGTGCCTGTACCGTTCGGACAGCCGCCTTGAGCGACAAAGCCCGGGATAACGCGGTGGAACGTCAAACCGTTATAAAAGCCTTCGTTAGCCAGCTTCTCAAAGTTAGCGACCGTATTCGGAGCGTCTTTGTCGAACAGATCGAGGGTAACTTCTCCGCCGTTTGCAAGTGTGATTTTTGCTTGTTTTGCCATTGCTGCATCTACCTTTCTTTTTCCGGATAAGACTACGTTACCAATTTCGCCCTTATTTCGCAAGCGGTGATTTTTGAAGTCTTGCCGGAATGACGTCGTTGCATACGATATTTTCAAGCGATTCGCGCTTAACGGCAAGGTCGGCCTGCCCGTCCTTCACGAATACGACCGCCGGACGGCGAATGCGGTTATAGTTGCTTGCCATTGCATAATTATATGCACCTGTACAGAATACAGCGAGCAGATCGCCGTTTTCGGCTTTCGGTAGCTCAAGATCCCAAATTAGCATGTCGCCGCTCTCGCAGCATTTGCCCGCAACGGATACCGTTTCAGCCACCGGCTCGTTTGCACGGTTAGCCAGGACGGCTTCGTATTTGGATTGATAAAGCGCTGGGCGGGGGTTGTCCGTCATGCCGCCGTCAACGGCGATATATTTGCGGACGCCCGGAATTGTCTTGCTCGTGCCGACCGTGTACAGCGTCGTTCCTGCGTCGCCGACCATGCTCCGGCCCGGCTCGACCCAAATTTCAGGCAGCGGGAATTCCGCTTTGGTGAAGTTTTCGATGATGGCGCCGGTAATCGCAGCCACGTACTCGCTGATCGGAAGCGGAGTATCTCCTTCCACGTAACGGATGCCGAAGCCGCCGCCCAGGTTGATAACCTTGAACGTAAGGCCAAGATCGCTGCGAATTTGAACCGCGAAATCGGCGACTTTGTCTACAGCCATGCGGAAGCCTTCCACCTCGAAAATTTGCGAGCCGATGTGGGAATGAACGCCCAGAACGTTCAGGTTAGGAAGCGCAATCGCTTCTTCGATCGCTTTCCTTGCAGCTCCGTTACCCAGGTCGAAACCGAACTTGGAATCCTGCTGTCCCGTCGAGATATAGTCGTGCGTATGAGCTTCGACGCCCGGCGTAATACGCAGAAGCACGTTAACCTTCTTGCCTTTGTCGCCTGCAAGCGCATTGAGCAGCTGCAGCTCGAGGAAATTGTCGGCTACGAAGCAGCCGATGCCCGCGTCGAGCGCCATGTTAATTTCGTCAGGCGTTTTGTTGTTGCCGTGGAAGTGGATGCGTTCCGCAGGGAAGCCGGCTTGCAAGGCAGTGTACAGCTCGCCGTCGGATACGACGTCAAGCGACAAACCTTCCTGCTCGGCGATCGCACACATTGCCATGACGCTGAACGCCTTGCTGGCATAAGCGACCTGGAATTTCAAGCCGGAAGCCTTGAACGCCTCCACATATTCGTTAGCGCGCTGGCGAACCAACGCTTCGTCGACGATATATAACGGCGTGCCGAATTGACCCGCCAAATCGGCCACATCGCAGCCGCCAATTTCCAGATGGCCTTTTTCGTTGATTTTACTGGTTCCATGTAGGTACATATATTTCCCCTCAGCTTTCTTCTATCTGCAGGCAGACAGAACGGATAGAATTTGCATCAATAGCACAAGTATAACGCAACCTACCCGCGCGCGAAATGGATAAATTCACATTTGATTTGCATTTTTGTGAAATCACTCCGTAGAGGGCATTTTATCGCGCTGCTGAGGCTTCAAAATGTTGGGCCGGTAGCGGTTGTAAAGGACAGGCTGGCGGATGATAACTCCCCATAATGCCTTCATATCGAACGGAATGAACGGCCACATGTAAGGGCGGTTAAAGGAGCGTTCGCACACGAGCATCAGCAGGATAAGCGTCGTCGCAATGACAAAGCCCGGAACGCTGAACATCGCAACCGAAATGAGGAGGACAAGCCTTACGATCCGGTTGGCCAAGCCGAGCTCGTAGCTTGGCGTCGCGAACATCCCGATCGCAGCAATCGCCATGTAAAGGATGACCTCGTTGACGAACAGGCCGGTCTGCACGGCAATATCGCCGATCAGAATGGCGGCTACGAGAGACATGGCCGTCGCCAGCGAAGAAGGGGTATGGACCGAAGCCATCCGCATCAGGTCGATCCCGATTTCAGCGAGAACAAATTGTACGATCAATGGGATTTTCCCGGTTTCGGACGGCCCCAGAAAATCCAGGACGGGCGGCTTGATCTCCGGATGGACGACGAATAGCAGCCACAGCGGGAGCATAAACAGCGACGCTAATATGCCAAAAAATCTGACCCACCGCAAATACGTGCCGATGAACGGAGTTTGGCGGTTTTCCTCGGCATGCATGACCAAATCGGTATAAGTGGTCGGAAGCGTCATTACGCTGGGCGACGTATCCACGAACACCGCAACTGCGCCTTCAAGCAGATGCTGGGCGACCGTATCCGGACGCTCGGAATAACGCACGAGCGGGAACGGGTTCCAGCCCCGCTTAACGCTCGCCTCCTCCAGCTGCTTATCGGCGAGCGGCAAACCGTCAATCTTGACCATTTTTATTTTTTCCTTAATGGATTTCAAAAGCTTCTTGTCAACCAGATCATTGATATAGGCTACGCAGATGTCCGTTTTTGTCCGCTCGCCAATCTGAATGATTTCATAGCGCAGCTGCGGATCTCTTACCCTGCGGCGTACGAGCGATACGTTCATCATCAGCGTTTCTACAAAGCCGTCCCGGCTGCCGCGTACGACCTTCTCCAGCGAAGGCTCCTCCGGGTTCCGGGTAGGAAATGCCTTGGCGTCGATCATAATGGCGCTGGCTTCCCCGTCGATGAACAAGGCGGATCCGCCGGCCAATACGCCGGTCAGCATTTTGTTCCAGTCATCCTGCTTCGCCACCTGCGCCGCAGGCACGTAATGGTCGATAAAAGCGTGGAAAGAATCGCTCGACACCTGATCCGTCTGAAGATAGCTGAGACGCTTGAGCACCTCTGTAAGAATCTCATCCTTTACAAGGCCGTTCATGCACAGCAGCGCTGTCCGCTTCTCGCCGAACGTCATTTCCCGGACGACGACGTCAAAGCTTGTTTTATAGCCGATCTCGTTCTCCAGCCTCTCCAGCACCTCGTCAAGCTCATCGGGGATACGGCATTCTTCCCCTTCCCCATCCCCTTTCCCGGAAGTTAGCGAGCTGGTCTTTTTTTCACGTCTTGCTACGATTAAATGACCGCCGGATTCATTCAGCTGCTGCTCGTCCGTAATTCTCTGCATATGCGTCCATTCCTGCTTTTCGCCTTCTTCATGCTCCGTATGCGAATCTCTCATCTGTCTTCACCTCATCCGTAATGTATTACCATTGAAAAACAAGCCAATCGAACAACGAGCCCAAAATTTTGCCGGTAACCATCGCCATCACGAGCGCCATCATGTATTCCGAAAGATTCATCCGCTTCGCCAATATCGGCAGCACATTCAATACCTCTGTCAACGCAGCTGCAAGCATGCCGACGAACAGGCCGGAAATCAAGCCGGTCAGGCTTAAGGTGACCGCAGCCGGCATCGTTAATTTCCAGTCCAGGAAGTCGGCAAACGTAAAATAAAGAGAGCCGCAAATAACGGCCGTCTCGAACCAGGCGGACATCCGGTAGGCTCCCGCAAGCTGCGCAAGGCGCGGGATCAGGTCAAGCACGATCAGCAAGGCGACCAGACCGCTGCCGACAGCAAGCCCGCCCGCGAGGCCGAGCAGCGCGACAAATACGTTCGTCAGCCATTCAACCATTGCGCTTGTCCTTAGTCTGGTCGTAATCGGCCTTCTTGCGCATTTCGTCGGCGATGACGTAGGCATTCACGTTTTCCTGATACATATATAGCTCGACTTCGAGCGGATTCGGCTCCTCGTTGAACCTTTTGCGGAACAGGTGGTTGAAGAACAGCACCATGCCAAGCCCGATGCCGAGCGAATAGGGGATCTGAAACCAAAGCGGATGATCGTTGCGGTCCCCCGTGATCAGCTCGGCGATTCGGATATGCACCTCTTTCATGCTTACGTCCGTATGAAAATTCATGATCGCGAGCCCCGAGCCGAAAAATAACAGCAGCCACGAAAACAAAAGCACCGGAATTTTCGGCTTTACCGGTTTTTCCGCCACCATAACCAGCACCTGGGGGTCCCCGTAGGCTTCCACCGCCAATTCAGGCTGATTTTCGCGGATTTTTTTGACGATTTGCAGCAAATCGATGACCACCCGGTTTCCGTCCGCTTTCTTATGCTCGTACAAAACGAGGCCCCTGAGCCGCTCTCCGGCTTCCTCGTCGGCTGCGAGCAGGCGCGCCGCCTGTCCCAGCGTGACGCATTGGTCCGGCTTGATGTAAATTCTTTTTTTGAGGCGCAGATAGAGAACCGCTTGCCTGGATGCTTCCATCTTCAGCCACCCCTTCTGCTTAAGCTCTAACTGCCATTTCCCTGTTAGTATGAGAAAAGGGCGATACGGATAGTCATGCATGACGAGGTAAAAAAAGGAAAAAGATCAAACCGCTTCAGAGAGCGATTTGATCTTTAATGGACTGCAGTATTTTTTTCTCCAGCCGCGATACCTGTACCTGAGATATACCCAGCCTGCTTGCCACCTCGGACTGCGTCTTGTCGCGGTAGTAGCGAAGGTATACGATAAGCCTTTCCCTTTCGCTAAGCCCTTCAATCGCTTCGACCAGCGCAAGCTTATCGAACCACCGTTCCTGAGAATCGTCGGCAATCTGGTCCATAAGCGTGATAGGATCGCCGTCATTCTCGAACACCGTCTCGTGTATCGATGTCGGCGGCTTATTCGCTTCTTGGGCGAATACGACATCCTCAGGCGTGATCCCCAGCCGTTCCGCGACCTCGCTGATCGTCGGCAACCGCCCAAGCGACTTCGAAAGCTCATCCTTCATCTTACGCACTTTGTTAGCGGTTTCCTTTAAAGAACGGCTTACCTTCAGCGTTCCGTCGTCACGCAAAAAACGCTGGATTTCACCAATGATCATCGGTACCGCATAAGTCGAAAATTTGACGTCGTAGGATAAATCGAATTTATCGACCGATTTGAGCAAGCCGATACATCCGATTTGAAACAAATCCTCTGGCTCGTAGCCGCGGTTAATGAAGCGTTGGACGACAGACCAGACAAGTCGGATATTGCACTGCACAAGCGTATCCCTTGCAAGCGTATCGCCTGATTGGCTTAGCGCGATGAGCCGCTTGACTTCCGCATCGTCCAAGTACGGCTGGGCTGTTTGCTTCAGATCGACATCCATGAGGCTCAACCCCTATACGCTAATTATAGAGCGCTTTTTTTGATTCAATTCGCTTCAACATCTCAACGCGGGTGCCGCCGCCTGGCGTGCTGGTCACCTCAAAACGGTCCATGAAATTTTCCATAATCGTAAATCCCATACCCGAGCGCTCGAGCTCCGGCTTGGATGTAAAGAGCGGCTGCCGCGCGAGCTCCACGTCCTCGATGCCGCGGCCGGCATCCGACACCGCGATCGATACGGAATCTCCTTCAATTCTTGCCTCGATCGTTACATTGCAGGAAGGATCGTTCTCGTAGCCGTGAATGATTGCATTCGTTACGGCTTCCGATACGGCGGTCTTCAAGTCGTTAAGCTCCTCCAGCGTCGGATCCAGCTGAGATACAAAGGCGGCGACCGCAATACGCGCAAAAGCTTCGTTTTCCGAGCGGGCGCTAAAGGACAGCGTCATTTCATTCGATCCGTTCATGACACCACCTCCAAACTGGAAATTGCGGTACGTTCATCGTCGTGAATCGTAATGATTTTGAACAGACCGGACAGCTCGAACAAGCGGTAAACGCTAGGATTGACGTCACAGACGACCATTTTGCCGCCTTTGCTTTTCACCTGCTTATACCTGCCGAGAATGACGCCAAGGCCTGAGCTGTCCATAAATTGCAAATCCTTTAAGCTGAGGATGACATGATCGCTGCTCCCCCGCAGTAGAGCTTCTTCCATCTTGAAACGGACGACATCGGCGGTATGATGATCCAGCTCGCCGCGAAGGCGTACGATCAGCACATTGCGGTAATGCTCCAATTCTGCTTGCAGGCTCATAGTGCCGTTCATCTCCTCTAGGTTTATTCAAAATAGACTTGCCGAGATAGAACTAGCAATTCTCCAAATAAAGGGGAGATTCCTGCATGGCGACAAAACTAGAAGCATAACCCTACCAGCTGACAAATTGCGAGTCATGTCCGATCATCCGCCTGTTTAAGAGGAAAAGAGCCCCGAGAAGGAACGCTTCAGCAGCTTCCACCAGCCTGCCCGGTCAACCGACAGCGGCGCGTCGACGTCGAACTCCTTCAGCACCTGATCGCCTTGATAAACGACCAGTTTGCCGACCGGCTGTCCGATCTGAACCGGCGCTTTTAGCGGTCCGTCGATTTTCAGCTCGTAACGGATATCCTTTGTCGAGCTTCCTTTTTTGAGCAGCACGCTGTAGGCATGCTTCGCTACGAGCGGAAGCTCAGGCGTCGTTCCTTTTTCGACTTTAAGAGTTCCCATCGAATCGCCTTCTTTGATGATCGGGTAATTCATATACTGGGCGAACGAATAATCGAACATTTGGGAGACTTCCGCGTTCCTTGTCTTCGTGTCCGGCTCACCCATAACTACGGCGATGACGCGCATATTATCGCGTTTGGCCGTTGCGGACAGACAGTACTTCGCTTCGCTCGTAAATCCTGTTTTCAGCCCGTCGGCGCCGCTATAAAAACGGACCAGCTTATTCGTATTGACGAGCCAGAACGGTTTCTCCGACGTTTTGCGCAAATAATCCTGGTATAAGCCCGTATATTTCGTAATTTCGTCATGCTTAAGCAGCTCGCGGGACATGACGGCAATATCGTGGGCTGAGGAATGATGGTTGGCAACCGGAAGCCCGTTCGGATTCATAAACTGGGTATCCTTCATGCCGAGCTGCTGCGCGCGCTCATTCATCATCGCGACAAACTGCTGCTCGGTGCCCGCAAGCTTCTCGGCCATAGCCACCGAAGCATCGTTGCCCGAAGCCAGTGCGATTCCTTTGATCATTTCGTCAACGGTCATTTCCTCGCCGGGCTCGAGAAAAATTTGCGAGCCGCCCATCGACGCGGCATATTCGCTGGTCTGGACCTTATCCGTCAGCTTGAGCTTGCCGTCGTCCAACGCTTCCATAATGAGCAGCAGCGTCATAATTTTCGTGATGCTGGCGGGCGGCAGCTTGTCATGGCTGTTTTTTTCGTAAATGACCGTACCCGAATCCGCGTCCATTAGTATCGCCGACCGAGCCGAAGGCGCCAGGCTTGCTGCAGCCGCCTGTCCGGATGGAGCCGGAGCGGCGTTCGGTGCCGGTGCAGGCTCTTCCGCGGCGAAGACGGCGGCCGGAGCGGCTAGCGCAGCTACTAAAATGAGAATGCAGAGCTTGATAGATCGGTTTTTCAACAGAATTCCCTCCTGAAAGTGTGGTAGCGCTAAAGGCATAATTCGGTTATATTTTCCTTTTCATTGTTGACCTAACTAAAGGAAAATATTCCAATTCAGGGAACCTGCGAAATAATTTCTGTCCGGCATACACGACAAAAAGAACCGTTCCGGGTTTCGGAACGGTTCTTTACTTCGTATAAGCAGATACGTCAGCTGTATCTGCTTACGCCTTCCTGCGTCACGACGGAGAGCAGCAGCCCTCGGTGTTCCGGCTTCGTGCCGCCTACTGTGAAGGCTCTCCGCACGCGGCCGGACACTTCATTTACCGATTCGCTCCGATCCCGGACATGCAGAACCGCGAGAGTCTCCCCGGCTTGAACGGGGTCTCCCACTTTCTTGCGGAGCACCAAACCGACGGCATAGTCGATAGCCGCTTCCTTCGTCGCTCTTCCAGCCCCCAGCAGCATCGCGGCGAGACCAAGCTGCTCCGCCTCGATCGCTTGGACATAACCGTCGCTCTCAGCTGTCACGTCAAGCCGGACGGCTGCCTGAGGCAGCCCGGAAGGATCGTCTGCAATCGCCTCGTTGCCGCCCTGCGCGGCAATAAAAGCTTTAAATTTGGACAAAGCCGCCCCGCTCGTGATTTGACCGCGCAGCAGCTCCTTTGCTTCTTCCACGTTTTCCGCCTTGCCGCCCAGAACGACCATATGCGCCCCAAGCGTGATGCAAAGCTCGGTCAAGTCCTCCGGTCCGTTTCCTTTTAGCGTATCAATCGCTTCCCGGACCTCGAGCGCGTTTCCGACCGCATAGCCGAGCGGCTGATCCATGTCGCTGATGACGGCTGCCGTTTTCCGGCCAACCTCCGTCCCGATGTCCACCATCGCCTTCGCAAGTTGTTCGGAATGCTCGAGCGACTTCATAAAGGCTCCGCTGCCGGTCTTCACGTCGAGCACGATAGCGTCGGCTCCCGCCGCGATCTTCTTGCTCATGACCGAGCTCGCGATCAGCGGTATCGACTCCACGGTGGCCGTCACGTCCCGCAGCGCATACAGCTTCTTGTCGGCTGGCGCCAAATTGCCGCTTTGGCCGATAACGGCCAGGCCGATATCGTTCACCTGCGCGATAAACCTTTCGCGCGAGAGCTCCGTGCGGAAACCTTCGATCGCCTCAAGCTTATCGATCGTGCCTCCTGTATGCCCTAGTCCGCGTCCGGACATCTTCGCGACCGGAACGCCGACCGAGGCGACTAGAGGTGCCAAAATTAACGTCGTTTTATCGCCAACGCCGCCGGTGCTGTGCTTGTCGACCTTCAAGCCGCCGATCGGCCCCAAGTCGACCTGATCGCCGGAGTTTGCCATCGCCAGCGTCAGCGCAGCCGTTTCCTTAGGCGTCATTCCCCGAAAAAACACGGCCATCGCCCACGCGGAAAGCTGATAATCAGGAATGTCTCCGCGGGTGTAGCCGTCTATTAAAAAAGTTAATTCCCCGGCGGTCAATTCGCCGCCGTCTCTCTTCTTCCGAATCAGATCTACCGACCGCATAAGGCCCTCCTTAAAGTTAAAACACGGTGCAAGCCCTAGTTAACGCGGGACAGCGCCAGCCGCTCCCTCTGCACCTGAACAATAATTTCGTCAAGCGACTGGCTTAACAAAATGACGTCGCGATGCAATAGATTTTGCTTTAAAGCAGCCATCTCGACCATTTTACTGCGCAACTGCTCCATTTGAATGAGTAATTGCTTATCCATATGCTCGTCCACTCCATCTTTCTTTGATCATGGACATTATACGACGAATCGGAAAAAAAACACTGTCACAATGAGTCGACCCGAATATTACAATTTTGTTACAAAAAACGTTACATGGAGGCAATTAGCGACGTAACAAGTTCCAAAAATTGGGCCTTGACACGTTCGGTCGTTTCCATAACTTCCGCGTGAGACAAGGGCTGATCCAAAATACCCGCGGCCATATTGCTTATACAGGAAATTCCAATGACTTCGATTCCCGAATGACGCGCTGCAATGACTTCGGCAACAGTCGACATTCCGACAGCATCGGCGCCGATTATCCGTAGCATCCGGATTTCCGCCGGCGTTTCATACGTTGGTCCCAATAATCCCGCATACACGCCTTCGCGTAAAGTAATTCCCTGCTTCGCTGCGATTTCCCTGGCCGCCGCGCGCAGCCTTTTGCTGTATGCTTCGGACATATCCGGGAACCTGACGCCGAGTTCGTCGTCATTCGGACCGATCAGCGGATTTTTGCCGGTCAAATTGAGATGATCCGAGATGAGCATCAGATCTCCGGGATCGTAGTCCGTATTCACGCCGCCGGCCGCATTTGTCACAAGCAGGGTTTTCACGCCGAGAGCCTTCATGACGCGGACAGGAAACGCAGTCAGCTCGGGTCCGTAGCCCTCATACATATGGAAACGGCCTCTCATAAGCACAACTGTTCTGCCGGATAAGGAACCGATCAGCAGCTCGCCGGCATGCCCCTCGACGGTCGACACCGGAAAATGAGGGATATCGTGATACTGAATCGTTACCGCGTCCTCCAGGTGATCGCCGAGCACACCGAGCCCGGAGCCCATGATAAGGCCGATTTCCGGGCGCAGTGCCGTTTGCGATCCGATATATTCGGCCGCTTCCTTGATGTGAGCGGAAGTTAAGGCGGAAACCGTAAATGCGTTCATAATAAAATCCTCCCCTATGTATCGGTTTATCAGTTTGGTTTAAGGCAAATAGAAGCGTCTTAACCCTGCACATTCAGCTCATGCAAAAAGCTGGTCCCGTTCGGCGGTGCCGAAGTTCCGAAATTATCGGCTATCGTTGCCCCTAAATCCGAGTACGTCGAGCGGACAGACAGCTGCCGCGGTGTTTTGAACGCGGGGCTGTACAGCAGGAGCGGCACGTATTCGCGCGTATGGTCCGTCCCGTGATGCACGGGATCATTGCCGTGGTCGGCGGTAACGACAAGCAAATCCTTCTCGCTCAGCTGCTGCTCCAGCAGCGGGACGGCACGGTCAAATTCCTCCAGTGCCGCCGCATATCCGGCCGGATCGCGACGATGCCCGTACAGCGAGTCAAAGTCGACGAGATTCGTAAACAGCAGCCCTTTAAACGGCTGCTTCAGCTGCTCGACCGTGCGCGCGATCCCATCGGAGTTACTTTTAGTCGGATGCGAGACGCCGATCCCTTCCCCGTCGAAAATGTCATGAATTTTGCCGATTGCGATCGTATCGAAGCCCTTCTCCTGCAATGCGTTCAGCACGGTTGGCTGAGGCGGCTTAACGGCATAGTCATGACGGTTAGGCGTACGCTTGAAGCTTCCCGGCTGACCGACATACGGCCTAGCAATGACCCGTCCGACCGTAAAGCGTTCGTCCATCGTCAGCTCCCGCGCGATTTTGCAAGCCTGGTAAAGCTCATCTAACGGAATGACTTCCTCATGCGCCGCGATTTGAAAAACGCTGTCCGCAGAGGTGTACACGATCCAGGCTCCCGTCTCCATCTGCTCGGCTCCAAGCTCATCTAGTATCTCAGTTCCGCTTGCCGGCTTGTTGCCGATCACTTTGCGTCCCGTCCTCTCCTCGAACGGTCCGATCAGCTCGGGCGGAAAGCCTTCCGGAAACGTCTGAAACGGCACAGTTATTTTAAGGCCCATTAACTCCCAATGCCCTGTCATCGTATCTTTGCCGACCGATACCTCCGCCATCTTCCCGTAATAGGCTGCAGGCGGCTCATCCGCCGGCTTCCAGCTGCCGATAGGCGCGATCCGGTCAAGCCCCCATCTCCTCAGGTGAGGCAGCTGCAGGCCGGGAACGCGCTCAGCGATATGTCCGAGCGTGTGTGCTCCCCGGTCGCCGAAAGCTTCCGCGTCCGGCAGCTCGCCGATCCCCACGCTGTCAAGGACGATCACCGCAATTCGTTCAAATTTCATGTACAAGTCTCCCTTCGGTGTCAAAATGGCGGATCGCACGCCCCCGTTAACGTTCATGCCCGCGGATGCGAGCTGCTGTACGCATCCCTGATTCTCGCTTTGGGCAGCTGCACATACTTTAATG
This sequence comes from Paenibacillus vietnamensis, assembly GCF_020169515.1. Lineage (GTDB taxonomy): Bacteria > Bacillota > Bacilli > Paenibacillales > Paenibacillaceae > Pristimantibacillus > Pristimantibacillus vietnamensis. The sequence goes on from NZ_JAHMHW010000002.1 coordinate 120,677, forward strand.
TCGTAGCGAGCTCGGCATGACCGAGCAGCTCTTGTACGGTTCTCGGATCGGCGCCGCCTTCCAGCATATGCACCGCTACCGAATGCCTTAACGTATGAGGCGTAACGGCCTCGTCGATACCGGCTTCCTTTGCATATTTTTTAATCATCTTCCAAAAACCTTGTCTGGTCATGCGAGTGCCCAGATGATTCAGGAAAAGCGCGGCGTCCGGCTCCTTGCCGGCAGACAGCTCCGGCCTGCCTTCGAGAAGGTAGCTCTCCAAAGCATCCTTCGCCAGCCTTCCGAACGGTACGAGCCTTTCCTTTTGACCGCTTCCGATGCATTGGATATAGCCGAGCTGCATATGAACATGTCCCACATCGAGGGATACCAGCTCGGATACCCGGATCCCGGTCGCGTACAGCAGCTCCAGCATTGCTTTGTCCCGTTTGCCGTTCGGCTTCCCGGTTGAAGGGGCATCGAGCAGCAAATTTGTGACGGGGACGCTTACGATGCTCGGGGAGCTTTTTTCCGGCTTCGGGGCTTCCATAAACGCTGATGGATTATGTACGAGGACAGCCGTTAACGCCAAATAATGGAAAAACGCGCGAATGGAGACGACATGTCTGGCAACGGTCGCCGCCTTTTTTCCCTCTTCCTTCAAGCAAAGCATGTAACGGGCCAGATGATGTCTTGTGATTTCGGAAGGATGGCCGAGATGAAGCTCCTGTGTAAAGGCCAAAAATCGGTCCAAATCGCGCTGATAGGATAAGAGCGTATTGGCGGACAGCCTCTTCTCTTCCCGCAAATAGTGCAAGCAGTTCTCCAGATGTTCTTTCATTGGACTTCCTTTCCTATGATCAAGCAGGCAAACATTGGACAATTCCACAAAAGGTTTCAACACTCGACCCCGAAATTCCTGCTTCCGCGAACAATCTGTTCACTCTTATCATTAAACATTACCTCGTTACTCTCCGTACCAGTAAAACCAGCGCAGCCTGTCGGACATTTTATCGCTGCTGTCGGGCGGGCCCGGCTCCGTCACAAATACCTTCAGCGCATCGCCCTGGGGCACCCGGTAAGGATGCACGGGAGACAAAGTCTCCGCTAGCCAGCGGTAGCCGCCGGTTACGATAAATAACAAGATGGAAAAAATAACGATAAAAAATACGCGGCTCGTCCATTTGCGAATGGAAAAGATCATAAGTTCGGCCTCCTCTGATCGGCGGAATGGGATGTTCATCCGTACCACCATATGAGGAGGCCTGTTCGTTTATGACGCTATGGCTGCAGACGGTCGTAAGGTACACTGTCCAGCCACTTTTCAAGCGGCGTATACGGCAATCCCGTTGCCGCCGCTACCGGCTCGTTCGTCACTTTACCGTTATGCGTATTAACGCCTTTCTGCAAAGGCAGGCTTTTGCGGACGGCTTCCATCCCGTGGTTGGCCAGCTGAAGAGCATAGCCGATCGTTACATTGGTCAAAGCAAACGTTGAGGTGCGGGGCACTGCTCCCGGGATGTTTGCAACGGCATAATGGACGACCCCATGCTTGATATAGATTGGGTCCTTATGCGTCGTAGGTCTGTCGACGGTTGCTATGGAGCCGCCTTGGTCTACCGCGACATCTACGATAACAGCCCCCTTTTTCATCCCTTGTACCATCTGCTCGGTTACGAGATGAGGCGCTTTCGCTCCCGGAATGAGCACCGCACCGATTAATAAATCCGCTTTTGCCGCCGCTTCCGCTATATGATACGGACTTGACATCAACGTCTGGATCCTTCCTCCGAACACATCGTCCAGGTACCGCATCCGATCGGCGCTTCTTTCCAGCACAACGACGTTCGCTCCCATCCCTAGCGCGATTTTGGCCGCATTCGTGCCCACGATACCGCCGCCTATAATAACGACCTCCGCCGGCTGGACGCCCGGAACGCCGCCGAGCAGCACGCCTCTGCCGCCGTTGAACGCCTCCAGAAACTGGGCTCCGACCTGGACGGACATGCGCCCCGCTACCTCGCTCATCGGCGTTAACAAAGGCAGACTGCCGTTTGCTAGCTGAATCGTCTCGTATGCGATCCCCGTTACGCCGCTATCGACCAGCGCTTTGGTCAGCTCCGGTGCAGCCGCCAGGTGCAAATACGTAAACAGCAGCAAGCCGTCCCGGAAAAATCCGAATTCCTCCGGCAAAGGCTCCTTAACCTTCATAATCATATCCGACTGGGACCAGACCTCGGCCGCCGTTGAGAAGATCGATGCCCCCTCCCGTTCGTAATCCGCATCCTCAAACCCGCTGCCGCTTCCCGCACCCGCTTCGATGATCACACGGTGACCCGCCGCCGCCAAAACCGTCACGCCCGCCGGCGTCAGCGCCACGCGGTATTCGCTTTGCTTGATTTCCTTCGGTACTCCGACAATCATGCTATTCTCCTCCTGATTCCGATTTCGCGCACAGCATTTGTCAAGCGTAACGGCTTTTGCCGATTTCTGGCGGCAACAGCTCGTTTCGCGCTGAAGAAACGACCTTACTATTGTTTATGTGCAAATGGGACGAAATGATCGCTGCAGAACGGCTTTCCATCAAATTTATACTTTGTTATTCTCCCGAAAATATGTATGCCGGCAGTGCTGCAAGCCGGGGAGACAGGAAAAACAAAAACGGCTCTGCCGTCCAGAAATGCTGGGCAGCAAAGCCGTTTATTTTTGAGTTTCGTTATCGGACGCTTGATCGTTCTTCTCCTTGCAGCGGCGGCATACGCCTTGGAAATCCAGCCGGTGATCGATGACAAAAAATCCGTATTCCCGCTCCAGTCTCTCTTCCAGCGGCAACAACCAGTCTTCCTTAATTTCGTCCATCGTACCGCACTGAACACAAATAAGGTGGTGATGATGATGCTTGTTGCTGTCCGTTCGCAAATCATAGCGGGCTACACCGTCGCCGAAATTCATTTTCTCGACAACATGCATATCGCTCAGCAATTCCAAGGTGCGATACACGGTTGCGAGCCCGATTTCCGGAGCCTTATCCTTGACCAGCATAAACACGTCTTCAGCGCTCAAATGATCGTCTTCGTTCTCGAGCAACACCCGAACCGTTGCTTCCCGCTGCGGGGTCAGTTTGTAGCCCTGCGACTGCAGCTGTTGTTTGATTTTCTCAATCCGGGCCTCCATGATTTCCCCCCTACCACATGTCTGCGCCTCTATCAGGAAATTTATCCTCTCATTATAGGGGCTAACCTGCCGTAAAGTCAAACGTTTTGCCGTCAAACCGTAACGTTTGCGGAGGAGAGCAGCGGGGTTACCCAACCGATCAAAGTAGGCGAAACATACGCTTCGAGCAAAGCGGCGGCACCAAAAACGAGCAGCATGAGAATCGCAGTAGAGGTGTATGCCCCAAGCTCGGGCGCAAGATCTCCTTTTTGCTGAATGAGCCTGTTTTTGACGACGAACATGGCAAATGTGATCGCCGCTGCGCTTGTAATAATCATTGCAGGGACGGCTAACAAATTTTGCGGGGCAACCGACACGAGCGACAGCAAGACGCCCTTCCATGCATATTGGTTGATGAGTGTTCCTATGGAAAATCCGACCAAAGCGCCTTTCAAAAAGTTAAGCACCAGCACTCCCGGAATGCCGACCACCGTAACGCCCATCAGCCATATGACAATCAGCCACTTGCTATGAAAAACAAATCGCTCCCAAAAGGATGCAGCCTCTTCGGTACCGATGCCGGCACTCATCAGCTTCACGTACTGATCCACATCGCCCGCCAGCTTCTGCTGCTGCTCGAGCGTCAGCGCATTTACCATCAGCGCGCCGAAAATAGCCCCTACTACGAATAATACGGAAACGAACACGTATAACGACAGTTGGTTTTTGACCATGGCGATCCGACCTTCCCGTTATTTGCTGCCAAGCCTTCATAGGCTTTCGTACCCTAAGGACACCTGTACATGATTGGATGAAAAGAAAGTGACGGAGGTGAGCGGAGCCCTGTATCTGCTCGGGACACGCTTGCCTTTTACTATATGAGAAAAGTCGGGCGGGTATGACGAAGGCCGGCTAGAGCCGGCCTGTGAGGGTATATAGCTTCCATGCGTAAACGGCGAGGATCGTCTTGGCGTCGCTAATGCGGCCATCCCGGATATAGGCCTCCGCCTGCTCGAGGGTGATCGCTTCCACATTCAGATCCTCATCCTCATCCGGACTTTGAACGCCCGGCTCAAGCTCATCTGTGAAGTAAACGAATAGCTTCTCATCCGCAAAGCCGGGTGACGTAAAAAACTCGCTGAGCAGCCTGAGGCTCTTGGAGCGGTAGCCCGTCTCTTCTTCAAGCTCCCGCGCGGCCGCGGTCAGTGGATCCTCTCCCGGGTCAAGCTTACCGGCGGGAATTTCAACCTGGAACTTTTCAAGCGGTTTTCTGAACTGCTCGACGACGAGCAGCTTCCCGTCCAGCAAAGCCATCACCGCCGCGGCTCCCGGATGCCGGACGATTTCTCTTGTAGCCGTTCTTCCGTCGGCGAGCGCGACCGTGTCAACCTGCAGCGAAATCATTTTGCCCTCGAACAGCTGCTCCGTGCTGACCGTTTCCTCGCGCCACAACGCCTTCCTTTGCTGTTCTGCCATCTCTCATTGTCTCCCTTTTTTTAGTTATTCAACTGATCATAACTTGTCCGGCCCGTGCATATTTATCAGTAAACCATACGACAGGAGCGGATCAATATGAAGCAATATGTAGCATTAAATCATTTGCGTTTAGTAGGTAAAGGCTGGGAAATTCGCCGACAGCTCCAAAAGCTGTCATCGGCTTCGCTTTCCAAAAAACCGTTGACCGAATATACAGGCGCGATAAATGTCAGGCGTGCCTCGCATGAATAAAATTAAAAGATAATGATACCGGTCAAGTGTAACTATTTGGACAAAAGCCCTTTTTCCTCATCCTTTCAGTACCGGATGAGCGAAAGAAGGGCTATTCGTCCGATTCGCTTCCCTTTTCGCGGTCCAGCTTCCTATTCCGCAGCTGAAGCTGCCTGCTTGATGATTTCAACGACCAGCTCCGTCGTTTTCACCAAATCGTCAACCTTGATTTGCTCTTTGGTCGTATGGATATGCTCGTAGCCTACGGCCAAGTTGACGGTCGGTATGCCAAGCCCGTTAAAAATGTTAGCGTCGCTGCCGCCGCCCGAATGAAAGGTGCGCGGCGTTCTGCCAATGGCGGTAATTGCCTTTTTCGCCAGCTGAACGACCGGATCCTGATCGTCATACTGGTACGCCGGATAGATGATCTGGCTGTCCAGCTCGCCGCGGGCGCCGAATTCCTCCGCAGCGCTCATCACCGCAGCACGCATCGCCTCAATCTGGCTGTCCAGCTTATGCTGGACGATACTCCGCGCCTCCGCGTCCAGACGCACAAAATCGCAGACGATGTTCGTCGCGCCGCCGCCCTCGAATTTTCCGATGTTAGCGGTCGTTTCTTTGTCGATCCGGCCAAGCGGCATTCGTGCAATCGCTTTGGCGGCAACCTGAATGGCGCTGATTCCGTCCTCGGGATTGACTCCTGCATGCGCCGAACGCCCGTGCATTTTGATCGTAATTTTTGCCTGGGTCGGAGCCGCCACTGCAATATCCCCGATCGCCCCGTTCGAATCGAGCGCGTAACCGAATTTCGCCTCCAGCTTGGACGCATCGAGCGACCTGGCACCCAGCAAGCCGGATTCCTCGCCCACTGTGATGACGAACTGGATGCGGCCATGCGGAATCGCTTGCTCCTTCACAACTCTGATCGCCTCGAATATAGCGGAAATGCCCGCTTTGTCATCGGCGCCAAGAATTGTCGTTCCGTCGCTGCGTATGTAGCCGTCATCGTCAAGCTGCGGCTTGATGCCGGCGCCGGGCGTTACCGTATCCATATGGCAGGTAAAAAATATCGTCGGCGCATCGGCGCCGCCCGCTTCCCATATCGCAAACAAATTGCCGGCCCCGTGACCGGTTTTCGCCGCTGCGTCATCCTCGCTTATCTGAAGGCCAAGCGCCGTAAACTTTTCCTTTAATACCCGGCTAATTTCCTGCTCATGCTTCGTTTCGCTATCGACGCGCACAAGTTCCATAAACTCTTTCACCAATCGGTCCTTATTGATCATCGGCGTTTCCTCCGTCTATAATTTTGGTATACAATAGACTACAGACAAGCTTACCACGTTTCAACTTGAAAGGAGTTTTTGATTTTATGCACAGACAAAAGCTAATCCGAATCGTCGCGATCGTCATCATAGCTACAATGGTCATCACTACATTATTTGCCAGTATCGGAAGTTTATTTTACTAGTGTGTCTGCCTTATATTGAAAAACTTGTTCAAAATGCGGCAGCAGCTGGACCGCAGCTTCCTCGACCGTCAGCTGCTTACCGGTCAGATCGTTGAACGAGGTTACGCCGTACTGCTCGATGCCGCACGGGATAATGCCGCTGAATCCGTCGGCGGCAATGCCCGCCTTAATGTTAAGCGCAAAGCCATGACTCGTAATAAAACCACGGCGATGCCGCGCTTTATTGAATTTAACCCCGATTGCAGCGATTTTCAGATCGCCGACCCATACTCCCGTATATTCCGGCTTTCTGCCCGCCGTTATGCCGTACTCGCCCAGCCAGTTGATGATGACCTGTTCCAGATTTCGCAAGTAGGCATGCAAGTCAAGTCCGACCGCATCCAAATACAGCAAAGGATAGCCGACCAGCTGACCAGGCCCGTGATACGTAATATCCCCGCCTCTGTCGATTTGGAACAATGCGATTCCGCGTTCCGCCAGTTCTTCTTCCCCTAGCAGCAGATGCTCCGGGTGCTTGTCCGAGCCGATCGTATAGGTAGGCGGATGCTGAAGAAGGAGAAGCGTCTCCTGACGCTCCTCCCGGTCAATTTCCTTCACGCAGGCCTTTTGCAGTTCCCACGCTTCGGCATATTCGAGTAATCCGATATAACGGGCATCCAGCCGCTTCAAGCCATTTTCATATTCCGCTTCAGCCATGCCGGTTTCCCCATTTCTAATACAGTTTGCTTTCCTGATTGAAGCTTTCCAGATTATCCTTCACGCGCTGCAGGAAACGTCCGCAAATTACGCCGTCCAAAATACGGTGGTCAAGCGACAAACACAAGTTGGCCATGGAACGGACGGCAAGCATATCGTTAATGACAACCGGCCGCTTCACGATCGATTCGAAAGTCAAGATCGCCGCCTGAGGGTAGTTGATGATCGGATAGGACAATATCGAGCCGAACGAACCTGTATTATTCACCGTGAACGTGCCCCCCTGCATATCCGACAGCGTAAGCTTGCCTTCCCTCGTTTTACGTGCCAGCTCATCGATCTCCTTCGCCAGCCCCGCTACGTTTTTATGGTCGGCATTTTTAATGACCGGCGTCAAAACGGAATCTTCGGTGCCGACTGCGAGGGAAATATTAATATCTCTTTTCACGATAATTTTATCCACAGCCCACATGGAATTCATGATCGGAAAATCTTTTATCGCATTGACGACGGCTTTCAACAGAAACGCCAGATAGGTCAGGTTAATGCCCTCGCGCTTCATAAACTCGTCCTTCAGCTTATTTCGGAGCAGCACCAGATTGGTCACGTCGACTTCGATCATGGTCCAGGCATGCGGAATTTCGCTTACGCTTTGCCTCATGTTTCGGGCGATCGTGTTGCGAATCGGAGTAACATCAATAAAGCTGTCTCCACGGCCGGCGCCTGCGAAGCCTTCCACTTCGATTTTCGGAAGGCGCGGCGTTTCCGTCAAGTGCAAGCCGGATGAGCGGACTTGTGCCGCCGCATCAACGGCGCTTTGGGCGGCAGCCGTGGCTGCCCCGGCTGCCGAGTTTGACTTGCCGGCTCCCGATGCGACGTATGCCAGCACATCCTTCCGCGTAATCCGTCCGCCCAGACCCGTTCCGGTCACTTCCGTCAACCGGACCGAATGCTCGGCCGCAAGCTGCTGGACGGCCGGCGAGAACCTTCCGCGCATCGGAGCGTCCTGCGCCGAGTCCGGGAAGCCTGTTGTCGTCTGAGCGGCCGTAACGGCACCCGCTTGAACCGGCTGCTCCTCGTTTGCGCCGCCTTCCGTCTCGACAAGGCAAATCGCGGTTCCAACCGGCACCGTTTCGCCTTTGCCGACCAAAATTTTCACCATCTTGCCCGCGACCGTCGAAGGAAGCTCCGCATTAACTTTATCCGTCAAAATCTCGCATACCGGCTCGTAAATATCGATCCAGTCGCCGGGCTGCTTCAACCATTTATCGATCGTGGCCGATACGAGCGATTCCGCAAGCTGGGGCACTACGATCTCCGTCAGTGTTTTCATCTGTTTCATCTCCCAACTGACGCCTAATACTGCGCCAAATGCCGCATGGCCTCTTTAACTTTATCTTTGTTCAGCATAAAAAACTTCTCGCCCGGCGGGTTAATCGGCATCGCCGGCACGTCGGGACCGCAAAGGCGCATAATCGGCGCATCGAGCTCATAAAGAAGCTCTTCCGCGATAATGGCGGATACCTCCGCGCCGACGCCTCCCGTCTTATTGTCCTCATGGATGATGAGCACTTTGCCGGTTTTCTTAACCGCCTCAAGAATGCCGTTCTTATCGAGCGGCTGCAGCGTCCGCAAATCGAGAATATGGGTGCTGATCCCTTCGACCGCAAGCTCCTCTGCCGCCTGCTCTACAAAATAGAGTGGCATGCTGTATCCGATGACGGTAATATCCTCGCCTTCCCGAAGAACGTTCGCTTTGCCAATCGGCACTGTATAGTCCGTTTCCGGGACATCGCCGTTCACCAGCTTGTAGCACTTTTTATTTTCGAAATAGATGACCGGGTCCGGGTCGCGCACCGCGGCTTTCAATAAGCCTTTGGCGTCGTACGGCCGGTAAGGCGCGACGATTTTTAATCCCGGCGTTCCGAAGAACACCGATTCCGGACATTGCGAGTGATAGAGCCCGCCGAAAATGCCGCCGCCGATCGGAGCGCGAATGACGAGCGGACACGTCCAGTCATTGTTCGAACGGTAGCGGATTTTGGCCGCTTCACTAATAATTTGGTTCGTTGCCGGAAACATAAAATCCGAATATTGCATTTCCGCAATCGGCTTCATCCCGTACATGGCAGCACCAATGGCAACACCGGCTATCGCGGATTCGGCAAGCGGAGTATCCAGTGCCCGCATCTCGCCGAATTGCTCGATCAGCCCCTTCGTCGTCGTGAACACGCCGCCTTTTACCCCAACATCCTCGCCAAGCACGAATACGTCTTCATCGCGCTCCATTTCTTCCTTCATTGCGAGTCGAATCGCATCAATATAATCCATAGCAGCCATTAGCCCCGACCTCCTTGCTCAGCGTCGTCCGCATATACGTGTAAAAGGATCGATTCAGGCGCCGGAAACGGCGCTTTGTCGCCGTACTCGGTCGCTTCGTCGAGCTCCTTGCGCACGCTGGCATGCATTTCGCTGTCCAGCTCCTCCGACCAGATGCCGGCATCGATCAAATATTGCTTGAACCGCGGGATTCCGTCCTTCGCCCGGTAGCTGTCTACCTCTTCCTTCGTCCGGTAAGCGAGGTCGTTATCGGAAGTGGAGTGAGGCGACAACCGGTACATCAGCGCTTCGATCAGCGTCGGGCCTTCTCCTGCAACCGCACGCTCCCGGGCTTCCTTCACAATCCGGTACACCTCAAGCGCATCGTTGCCGTCCACCTGATAGCCAGGGAAGCCGTAGCCCAAGGCTCGGTCGGCTACTTTGCCTGCAACCTGCTTATGCAGCGGTACGGAAATCGCATATTGATTGTTTTCGCACATGAAAATAACCGGAAGCTTATGAACGCCGGCGAAGTTGCACCCTTCATGGAAATCGCCCTGATTGCTTGAACCGTCGCCGAAAGTGACGAAGCTGACGAACGGTTTCTGCTTCATCTTGGCAGCAAGAGCGATACCTACGGCATGCGGAACCTGAGTCGTCACCGGACTGGAGCCCGTAACGATCCGGAGCTTCTTCGACCCGAAGTGCCCCGGCATTTGCCGGCCGCCGCTGTTCGGATCCTCCGCTTTGGCGAATACGGACAGCAGAAGGTCGCGCAGCGTCATGCCCACTGACAATACAAATCCGTAGTCTCTATAATAGGGCAGAAAATAATCTTGATTCCGGTCCAGAGCAAAGGCAGCAGCCACCTGGGCGACCTCCTGGCCGATGCCTGAAACGTGGAAGTTAATTTTTCCTGCGCGTTGAAGAAGCAGCATGCGTTCATCGAACTTGCGGGCTGCCACCATCGTTTTATACATTTCAATCGCTTGCTCATTGCTGAGACCTAGTTCCAAATGACGAACACTTTGTCCTTTCGAAGCGGATTGGGACATCATGCGTTCCTCCTCTTCCATACGATTATAACCTGGTACTAAGACTTGATGTTATTTATTATAACCCCATTCGAAGCAAAAAGGAAACCGTATCCTTTAGAACGAGATGGCATTGCCGTCTACAGCCAGCATCGCTTCTCCAAGCGCCTCCGACAGTGTCGGATGCGGATGAATCATTTGTCCGACCTCCCAAGGCGTTGCATTCAGAATGCCGGCCAAAGCCGCTTCCGAAATCAGATCCGTTGCATGTGCACCGATCATATGCACGCCCAAAATGTCGTTCGTCCTCCTGTCCGCAATGACTTTGACGAAGCCGTCTTTCTCCCCGATGACAAGCGCTTTACCGATGGCCGCAAACGGAATTTTGCCCGTCTTAATGTCATGCCCCCGGGTGCGAGCCCCGTCCTCTGTCAAGCCGAACGATGCGATCTCCGGCCTGGAATAAATGCAGCGGGGAATCAGGTGCTTCTCCGCAGAGATTGGTTTTTGGCCGCAAATGTGCTCCACCGCGGCAATTCCGTCGTGCGCTGCAGCATGCGCCAGCTGTACGCCACCGGTAACATCGCCGATCGCATAAATATGCGGCTCGCTTGTTTGCCCGTTGCCGTTCACCTCAATTGCACCGTTAACGGTACGAATGTCTGTGTTTTCCAGCCCGATACCGTCCGCATTCGGAAGACGGCCGACAGACAGAAGCAGCTTCTCCGCCTGCAGCAGCACGTCTCCTTCCGGCGTGCTGGCGGGAATCGAAACTTCTCCCGTATCGTTATTATATTTGTCGATTTGCAGTTGTACGCCTGTAAGTACGCGAACTCCGCGTTTTCTTAGCAGCTTCGTCAGCTCGGCGGAAATTTCGGCATCTTCGCCCGGAAGCAGCCGCGATCCGGCTTCTGCCAGCGTCACTTGGACGCCAAAATCCTGTAGAAGCGAGGCCCATTCCACCCCGATCACTCCGCCTCCTACGATGATCATGGACGCAGGCAGCTTGTCCAGCGCCAAAGCGTCGTCGCTTGTCAGAATATATTGCCCATCCGGCTTCAGGCCGGGCAGCGAGCGCGGTTTCGAGCCCGTCGCAATGATGAGATTCGTCGAAACGACCGACTCCATTTCCCCATCGGGAAGCTCGACGGCAAGCGAGCCGCTGCGCGGGGAAAAAATCGAAGGACCGATAATTCTGCCTTTGCCTTGAATCATTTGAATGCCGTTTTTCTTCATTAACCCTTGAAGTCCCCGGTAAAGCTGGTCCACCGTCTGATCCTTTCGGGCCTGCACGTTTTTGAAATTAACCGAAACGGCTCCTTGCGCAACATCGATTCCATATGTACTTGATTCTAATAATGTAGCGTACACCTCTGCACTGCGAAGCAGCGACTTGCTCGGTATACAACCTCTATGCAGGCAGGTCCCCCCCACCTTATCCATCTCTACAATGGCTACGGACTTGCCCATCTGAGCAGCCCGAATAGCCGCGGTATAACCCCCAGGGCCGCCGCCCAGCACCGCTATGTCGACCTGTATCGCCATTCCTGTTTCCCTCCAGTAGTTCCTTCGCAGCATAGATCATAAGCCGGCCGCTCTGCCTTGCCGGCTCAAGCCCATTCGCATTGTATCATGACATTCCTTTCTATTGTACCTGTTTTTGCCGTTCAATTCATCGTTCTTTCATAAATAGACACACCTCCCCGAAAGAGGTATGATAGAGATACTGCATTTTGAACGACAAGGAGACGCCGTTAGATGAAATTAGTGACTGCCCGGTTTATTGCCATTTTAATGCTTGTTATTCCAGGCCTCGTGGCATGCTTCGGATTTCTCAAAATGAAAGATTCCATTTTTGATTATTTTTCTGCATTCGGTAACGATACCGTAACGCCCGATTTCGAGTTCATGAAATTTCTGCTCGGCTTGATCATGTTTGCGGCAGGCGCAGGCTTCATCGGCGGCTGGACGTTTTTCCGCGACCGCAAACGCAATTACGTTGCGCCGCGATTCAAGGAGAAGCGGCCGCGGCCGCCGAAGCCGCAAGCATAGACGGCCTTTTATAACCGCTTGGTCAGTACGAACGGACTCCGATCGTACTGACCAAGCGGTTTTTTCTACTCTCGGAAGGTTATTCCGCAAACTCAAGCATTCTCATGTACGCCTTCGGAACCATGTACGTCGCAGCAAGCTCCGTCTTGTCGGACATAAGGAACATTCGGACCAGCGAGCTGCTCGTTTGCATGTAGTGCGTATACGGCGACAAATAAATTGTATCCGCCATCGTCGTATTCCGGATATATTGTTCGAGCTGCAGCTCATACTCAAGATCGGTTGCATTGCGGATGCCCCGAATAACGACGTCGATCCCTTTTTCGTTAATATAATCCGCGACAATTCCTTCGTAAGGAACGATTATTATCTGCGCATCCGGATTTAACGACAGGTTAACCAGCTCGGTTCTCTGCTCAATTGTGAAATGATGCTTTTTCGAGCGGTTGTTTGCGACAAGAATATGAACTTCACTGAATAAATGATGAGCTCTTTCGATTACCGATACATGACCAAGTGTGATCGGGTCAAAGCTTCCGGCATACACCGCTTTCATCTTTTGCACCTCATATTTCCTTTTTTTACATTGCGATAACGCTTCTCCAAAATGATAACACGATCCGTTATTTTAGTTTATTATTCCTAAATACATAACGAATACAATAAAGTCAACAAATGAAAATGATTGGAGGAGCGAGTTATGCAAATCGTATTCGATGTATCCGTGGATGGTAAAGTAAAAGAAACGCTGAAGCCCGGCCTTCAAAGATTAAAAGAAATCCATGCTTTCATCAAGGAAGCGGCACCTGCGCTAATTGAAAAGTACGGAACGAATGTGTGCGTAAACCGAAGACATTTATACAATTAAGGCATCTTGCGATGACCTTTTTTTGTTTTTGGGGGCAAAACAGCCGTTAGCTGAATTTAAAAAAAACCGTTAAAACCGAACTGCAATTGCAATCCAGTACATAACGGTTTTCAATCGTCTCTAGTGTGATGAATCTCAACTGACTTTATGCTCAATACGCAGCTTATCGGCTACCATCGCGATGAACTCGCTGTTTGTCGGTTTGGATTTGCTGATGTTGATCGTATAACCGAACAAATGGCTGATGCTGTCGATGTTGCCGCGCGTCCATGCGACTTCGATCGCGTGGCGGATTGCACGTTCGACGCGTGACGGGGTCGTTTTGAACTTCTCCGCAATGGCCGGGTACAGCGTTTTGGTAATTGCACCGAGAATTTCAATATTGTTGTATACCATTGTAATCGCTTCCCGTAAATACTGATAACCTTTGATATGTGCGGGAACGCCGATTTCATGAATAATGCTCGTAATGTTCGCGTCGAGGTTTTTGCCTTTCGCAATAGGCACCACATTCGATTTGATTGCGCTGGTTGCCGAGGAAGAGAAGCTACCTGTAGTTGAAAATGTGGAATTGCCTGCCAGCTGACGAATGCGATTCGCCAAAATATCCATATCGAACGGCTTCAAAATATAATAGGATGCACCAAGCTGAACCGCTTTTTGTGTAATATTTTCTTGACCGAAGGCGGTAAGCATAATGATCTTAGGCATCGGAGACAGGTTCATCTCTTTCAGGCGTTCCAATACGCCAAGACCATCCAAGTGCGGCATTATAATATCAAGAATAAGAACATCCGGAACTCTTCTCATTTCCTCCAAATGCCTCAAAACCTCTTCACCATTGTAAGCGACTCCACTAACGCTCATGTCAGCTTGTTCAGATATATATTCCGATAGCAGGTTAGTGAACTCTCTGTTGTCATCAGCCAATAATACTTCGATCTTATGCAAGTGGGGGTCCTCCCTTAAATGAAATTTATGATTTCGCTCAATATCTGTCTGCTTAAAGTTTTCGACATGAGCGAGGGAATTCCTTCTGTCGAAAATGTTTTTCTTTATTTTTTTATCGGCTTTCGATATAATTAAAAATTTATTACACGTACCGATCGATTTCGCTTCGATTCGACAAAATTCTTCAGTCCGTTTAAAGGATCTGCGTTTTTTATTCGACTTAACTGGATTGCAGCAAAAAAAGGCTGGATTTGAATTGGCAGCAAATCCAGCCTTTTTTTGTGCGATTTTAACACGGTTATGCTGCGGTATCGATTTTGCCGTTTGCCGATTTGAGCAAAACACCTGCATCCTGCAGCATCCACTCGATATAACAGCCGTAGCCCGAGGAAGGATCGTTCACGAATACATGGGTTACTGCGCCGACCAGCTTGCCGTCTTGAATGATCGGGCTTCCCGACATTCCTTGAACGATGCCGCCGGTCTTGTTCAGCAGCCTCTTGTCGGTAATTTTAATGACCATCCCTTTTGTTGCAGGACCCGACTGCTTGGATACATGCACGATTTCAATATCGAACCTTTCCACCTTCTGACCGCTAACTACGGTTAAGATTTGTGCCGGTCCCTCTTTTACATCTTCTGCAAAAGCTACAGGCACCGTATTCTCATTGTAGCTATGCGTAGGAGCTTCATCCATTTTGCCGAAAATCCCGAATGGAGTATTGCGTTCGACATTGCCCAATATCTTGCTTTCCTTCACAAAATGAGCCCTTTTTTCTCCCGGTTCGCCATTTTGACTCTTATTAATCGACGTAACACTGGACTGGAGAATTTGGCCTTCTCCTACCTCAATAGGAGTTTGCGTATCCATATCCGTAATGACATGCCCCAGCGCCCCGTAGACGCCCTGATCTGGCGCATAGAACGTCAGCGTGCCGACACCTGCGGCTGAATCGCGAATATACAATCCCAGCCTCCAAGCTTTGTCCTCTGCGTCATACAGAGGCGTTAACCGCGTTTCACCCATCTTGCCGTCACGTTTGTAGCTGACTAACAGCGGACGGTTTTCGGTTCCGGCTTCTTCGCTCAGCTTTGCAACTTTATGGACTTCATTTACGCTTATGCCATTAATCTTTACGATTAAGTCGCCTAAGCGCAAGCCCGCATTCTCACCTGGAGATTGCTTCGCTCCGTTCTTATCCAACACCTGGTGATGTCCGACTACAAGAACTCCGGCCGACTTCACCTTGACGCCGATCGTTTGACCTCCGGGAACGACCCTTAGATCAGGCACTACATTCACTTTAACTGTCTTAAATGGGATTTTACCAAATAATTTCACTTTCAATTTCGTTTGACCGCTTTGATTCGATTGTAACGACAGTGGTTCGTTCAAATTGACGGACAGCGAGTTACTGGAAGAACCGTTAATCTGAAGCATTCGAGGGTCGACCGTTACCTCAGCATGAACGGGTACTCCATATTGTAAACGTTTCAGTTGCCCGGAGAATAAACGGAGTTCATTCGGAATAGCGGCAAAATGTTGAAACGGGGTGGAGCTCCCGATCATGCAGATGAAGAAAACGAGAACAAGGCCAAACCATCGCTTCCGTTGACTGGAGTTCAATGATTTCACGCTCCCTGTAATTCCATCGCATGACGTAGAAGGCATTTTCGCCATTGGCGTACCTTTAAGTTACCCCGACCCGTTCGTTTTATGTCCGCAAAAACATTCCCTGAATGGCTTCCATTACGCCCCCTTCTGTCTGTGAGCCAGATCAAGCATTTCTTGAGCGTGATGCCTTGTTTTTTCCGTTACTTCCACCCCGCCCAGCATACGAGCCAGCTCCTCGATGCGCACTGTTCCAATCAGCTCCGTAACCGAAGTGGAAGTACGGGCGTCGATAACCTGCTTTCGAATTTCGTAATGATGATCGGCCATGCAAGCTACCTGCGGCAAATGCGTAATCGAGAACACTTGGCATTTTGCCGCAAGCTGTGACATTTTCTCTGCGATGGCTTGCGCGGCACGGCCGCTGACCCCTGTATCGACTTCATCAAATATAAGTACGGGAACCTGATCAATTTCAGCAAAAATGCTCTTCAAGGCGAGCATAATCCGTGACATCTCGCCTCCGGATGCAATTTTGCTTAGCGGTTTAAGCGGCTCCCCCGGATTCGTGGATAACATGAATACCGCTTCGTCCATTCCATTCGTATGCAGCCGGAAAGCTGCCTCTTCCGTCGATTCCTGGATGGGCTGATCCAGCTGCACGCGGAATTTGGCCGCCGGCATTTGCAACTGACCAAGCTCCTTCTCAATCGCATCCGACAGCTTAGCAGCTGCATGGCTGCGTAGCTTGGACAGCTCCTTCGCGAGCTCCAGCGCTTCCTTATACAAGCGCATTTCTTCCGCTCGCAGCTCCTCCAGAAGCTGATCCCGATTTTCAATATTGTCGCGTGCAATCGACGTCTTCTCTAAATAAGCTAAAATATCAGGAATCGTTTCTCCATACTTACGTTTCAATCCGTTGATCAGATCCAGCCTGTCATCTACTTGCGAGAGCAGCTCGGGATCGGATTCGATTCCGTCGCGATAGTCCCTAAGCTGGAAAGCCGCATCTTCAGCCTGGTAGAAAGCGGATTGAAGCTGCTCAAGAAGGGGACTAAGCTTCGCCGCATCATATGTCTGGATATCCGTAAGTTTAGATATCGCTTTGCTGATGGCGTCAAGTCCTTTGCCACCGTAAAGCAGCGAATAAGCTTCTGATACGGCATCCATTCTCTTGCCTGCATACATTAGCTTGCGCCGCTGCTCGGCAAGCAATTCGTCCTCCTGCGGCTTTAACCTGGCACTGGAAATTTCTTCGATTTGGAATCGATACAAATCGAGCATCTGAACGTTCTGCCTGGCGGAATTCTCCAGATCACGCAAGGACGCTCTCGCTTGCTGAAGCTGTCCGTAAACGAGACGATATTGCTGCTTCCGTTCAATCAACAAATCACCGGCGAACAGGTCGAGCCACTCCAAATGCTGCTCCGTACGAAGCAACGACTGATGCTCGTGCTGTCCATGGATGTTAACGAGACATTCGCCGATTTCCCGCAGCATCGTCATCGTAACGAGCTGTCCGTTCACTCTGCTGCTGCTCTTCCCGTGCGAGGACAGCTCGCGGCGGATAACGAGCATCTCTTCCTGGCAAGCGTTTACGCCTAATTTGCTCAGAACCTGCCAGACGGGATGTGTCGGCGCCATATCGAACATAGCTTCCATTTCGGCCTTATCGCAGCCGTATCTCACCATATCTGCGGAACCTCTGCCCCCCACGACGAGACTGAGCGCATCGATCAATATCGATTTACCCGCTCCCGTTTCGCCGGTCAGCACATGGAATCCATAATGGAACGTAACGTTGACTTCCTCAATCACCGCTAGATTGCGAATTGAAAGCTCACGCAGCATGACTAGCGCCTCCTTAGTTCAAAAGCTCGAGCAAACGCTCAACGACTTCGCCGCTTTGCGTCTTTGTCCGGCAAATCATCAGAATCGTATCGTCGCCGCAAATGGTGCCCATTACTTCTTGCCATTCCATATTGTCTATAAGTGCCCCGATCGCATTGGCCGAGCCGGGCAAGCACTTCATAACGACTAAATTATCCGTAAAGTCGATATGTACGAAATGATCCAGCAATGCCCGCTTCAGTTTATGAATCGGATTCGGACGCTGCTGCTCTTGCGGCATGGAGTATTTGTATTTCCCTTCGCCTGCGGGAACTTTAATCAGCATAAGCTCTTTCATATCGCGCGATACGGTTGCTTGCGTCACCTGCATGCCGGTTGAGCGCAGCGCTTCGACTAGCTCTTCCTGCGTTTCGATCGCATGATTGGTAATAATCTCTTTAATTCTAAACTGGCGAATACCTTTCATATGAACCCTCCATAAGTCATAAGTTTACTTAGTCCACGATAGGGAACGTAATCTTACGAACCACCTTGTCTTTCGAATCTACAAATAACACTCCCGCGCATTCGGGAAGGAGAAGCGAATAGATGAGCAGCCTGTCCCTTACGCCGCTTGCCGTCCATTCCATCGGCATGCGCTCCCGTGATGTCTTCACAATATAGATGTCCTTATCCATTTCCGCAATATAATCTATATATAACCGGCTGCCCTTGCCAAGCGGTACACCGTCCAAATAAACCGGAATCGGGATAATGTGCTTGCCAGAGCTAACCTCATAACCTGCCTGCTCAAGCAGTAATACATTCTCGTCGTCAGGCTTCAGCTCGCCTCCTTTGCCCAATCGAAGTCGATTGACATTGGATGGCTCGTGCAGCCACCGGTAAAAGGCTCTGAACACCCAAAACAGGATTAGCGATCCTGCCAGCACCATAATCAACCAGTCCAAATAGGAATCCATCCAATCCCCCATTTCAAAAAGGAATGCCTCTCCCTTAATCGTTCGACTTCATGAGGGCAATTTCCTGTCGGAAGAACTGCGAACACCTGTTTGGTAATTCTAGTTTAACAAATACAACCATTCACCGCAAGGAAAATTGCACCGAATCCCTATAAGAAAAAAGATGCCTTATTTCAGTTTTTGAACTGGAAGGCATCTTCTATCCATATTAAATTATCCCGCTGTAAACGTTTCGGCAGCCGATTTAACGACGGACCGAATCTCCGATTCATCGGGAATCCGGTCGTTAGGGGCTCCCGTCCATTCCCAATAAGCCAAAAATTCGATATTCCCTTCTCCGCCCGTAATGGGCGAAAAGGTTAAATTCCGCAAAGCATAGCCAAGTTCGGCAGCAGCTGTCAGCACCGTCTGAAGCACATCCTTATGAACCGACGGATCACGGACGACGCCCGATTTGCCGACTTTTTCCCGGCCTGCCTCGAACTGCGGCTTAATGAGCGCCACAACGCCGGAACCTCCTGCTAATAACGTCGATAAAGCAGGCAAAATAAGCTTTAAAGAGATGAAGGAAACGTCAATCGTGGCAAAGGTAGGCATAGGTCCGGTCAAATCGGCCGGCTGAGTATAGCGAAAGTTCGTCCGTTCCATCACATGGACTCTTTCGTCCTGGCGAAGTGACCAGTCCAGCTGATTGTAGCCGACGTCAATCGCATAAACATAGGAGGCCCCGTTCTGAAGGGCGCAATCCGTAAATCCGCCCGTCGATGCCCCAATGTCCAGCATAACTCGTCCGTTCAAATCGATCTGGAACTCGCGGATCGCTTTTTCCAGCTTTAAGCCGCCGCGGCTCACATAAGGATGAAGGGCGCCTTTCACCTTTATGTCAGCCGTTCGTGCGACCTTCATTCCACCCTTGTCGACAGGCTCGTCATTTACAAGCACCAAGCCGGCCATTAAGGCGGCCTTGGCCTTTACCCTGCTGTCATAAAAGCCGCGCTCCACCAAAAGCACGTCTATTCTTTCTTTCGCTGTCGTCATTATTCACCTTCAAGCCTCATTGCTGTCCCGTTACCCGCTTGATGCGTCGGGGAAGCATCGATTTAAACTCCGTGGCTACCCGCTCGGCGGTCAAGCCGATTTCATGCCGCTGCTCCTTGATCGTCCCATGCTCCACGAACAGATCGGGTACCCCGATAATACGCACTGGCTGGCTGTAAATGCCTTTAAGCGAGTAAAACTCAAGCACCGAGCTGCCGAAGCCTCCCAGCTCAGAGCCTTCCTCCAGAACAATTATATGTTTGCCCTCTGACGCGAGCTGCATTAGCATCTGTTCGTCCAGCGGCTTAATGAATCTGGCATTGACGATCTGGATGTTAAGACCTTCACGCTTAAGCAGCTCAGCCGCTTCCTCCGCGACCTGAATCATCGGCCCAATAGCCAGAATAACGCCGGAATCGCCTTCTCGCACCGTCTCCCAACGACCGATCGGCAGAGCCTCGGGATTAGCATCCAGTTCAACGCCGAGTCCGGCTATACGCGGATAACGAACTGCGATCGGACCGTCATTATAGTCAACGGCCGTCTTCAGCATTTGCCTGAGCTCGTTCTCGTCTTTAGGCATCATGATGACGATATTGGGTACATGCCTCAAAAACGCGATATCATAAACGCCATGATGGGTTTCACCGTCAGGGCCTACGAAGCCTGCCCGGTCAATTGCAAAAATGACGTTCAGATTTTGACGGCAAATATCGTGTACAACCTGATCGTATGCGCGCTGCAGGAACGTCGAATATACCGCAAATACCGGCTTTAAGCCTTCCATCGCAAGCGCTGCCGACATCGTGGCGGCATGCTGCTCGGCGATGCCCACGTCGATCATCCGGTCCGGAAATTTAGCTGCAAATTTCAGAAGTCCGGAGCCTCCCGGCATAGCAGGCGTAACCGCAACAATTCGCTTATCTTTCTCGGCAAGCTCGATCAGCATGTCGCCGAATACATCCGTATAGACGGGAGGACCGACCGCTTTAAGCACCTGCCCGGATTCGATCTTGTACGGCGTGATGCCATGCCATTTGAAGGAATCAGCTTCGGCAGGAGAATAACCCTTGCCTTTCACGGTAAGAACATGCACGAGCACGGGACCTTGAACCTGATCCGCTTGCTTCAGCATATCGAGCACCTGCTCCATGTCATGACCGTCCACGGGTCCCAAATACGTAAACCCGAATTGCTCGAACAAAATGCCGCTGACAAGCAAATATTTCAGGCTGTCCTTAAACCGCTCCGCCGTCTTGGCCAGCTTGCCTCCGATTGCCGGAATTTTGTTCAGCAGCTGCTGAAGATCGTCTTTGGCTTTCTGGTAATGGCGGTCGGTCCGGATTTTACCTAAATAATGATGCAGTGCGCCTACGTTCGGTGCGATCGACATTTCGTTGTCATTGAGAATAACCATCAAGTTTTTCTTCTCGTGACCGATATGATTCAACGCTTCCAGCGCCATACCGCCGGTCAGTGCTCCGTCTCCGATTACCGCGACGACTCTATTGCGTTCACCTTTCAGGTCGCGGGCGAGCACCATACCCATAGCGGCGGACAGAGAAGTACTGCTGTGCCCGGCTTCCCAAACATCATGCTCGCTCTCCGAGCGCTTGACAAAGCCGCATAATCCTTTGTATTTGCGCAGCGTGTCGAAGCGGTCCTTGCGGCCGGTTAAAATTTTGTGGACATAAGATTGATGACCAACGTCAAAAATAAATTTATCGTCCGGACTATTAAATAAATAATGCATGGCCAGGGTCAATTCGACTACTCCCAAATTCGGAGCCAGGTGACCCCCCGTAACGGAAAGCTTCTCGATAAGAAACTGGCGGATTTCTTCTGCCAATTGCTCGAGCTGAGCGATCGTCAAAGCTTTCAAATCTTGAGGTCCGTTTATCTGGTCAAGCAGCACGTTACTTTCCTCGCTTTCGCGGACGTCTGTACAAACCGTCCCATGAACATCTACATTTTACCTATTATAGCATACTGCGTTTTTAATCCCAAACCGCATTGGCCAAAATGATGCTTAATGGTCGCGCTGAACGAGATAATCCGCAATTTCCAGCAGGCGCAGCGGATCTTGAAAACCTGCCTCAAGTATGGCTGATTTCGCTTCCTGGGTCAGCCGTTCCACTTGCGCTTTGCTTTCTTCCAAGCCGATAAGGAACGGATACGTGACTTTATTCTGCTGCACGTCGCTGTTCGTTTTTTTGCCCAGCTTTTGCTCATCCCCGATCAGATCAAGGATATCGTCCTGAATTTGGAAGGCAAGACCGATATTACGGCCGTACCTGGCAAGCAGCTCAAGCTGTTTCTCGGAAGCGCCGCCGATTCGGCCCCCTGCCGTTACCGAAAAAACGATGAGGTCGCTTGTTTTGTGCAAGTGAATATATTCGAGTTCGCTAATGGAAGTAATCCCCTGCTCCCCGAGCATATCCGCTACTTGACCGCCCACCATGCCGGGTGCACCGGCAAGCTTCGCCAAATCCTCTACGATAGCTAGTGCTGTCTCAGCGTCGATTCCCCCTCTGCGGGCAGCCTGCGGAATAAGGTGGAATGCGTGTGTAAGCAGTGCATCTCCTGCAAGAATAGCCATCGCTTCACCGAAAACTTTATGATTTGTCGGCTTTCCTCTTCGGAAATCATCGTTATCCATCGCTGGCAAATCGTCATGGATCAGGGAATAGGTATGAATGTATTCCACAGAGCATGCAACCGGGATTGCAGCCTCCAGCGCTTCCCGCTTCCCTTGTACAGCTTCCGCAGCCGATAAAATAAATGCGGGGCGAAGACGCTTGCCTCCGGCTTCAAGGGAATAGAACATCGCTTCTTTTAGTTTGTCCGGTACATCCCAATCTGACGGAATCGACTGTTTCAAGGAAGCCTCAATCAGCTCCGCGCACTGTTTTAAATATGGTTTAATTGCCGACCTTTCGCTCAAGCTTATTCCCCTTTGTCGTCGTTTACCGGCGCAAACGTTTTTTTCTGGAAGCCTTGTTCCGTCTCAATCAACATTTCGATCTTTTGTTCGACCTGCTCCAGCTTGCTGCCGCAAAGCCGGGACAGCTTCATGCCTTCCTGGAACAATTCGATCGCCGTTTCCAAAGGCACGTCACCGTTCTCGAGCTTGGATACGATCGAATCCAGCCGTTCCATTGCCTGTTCGAAGCTTAATTCGCCATTGTTTATCGAATCCATTGATTAATCTCCTTTCACATCCAGCACCCGGCAGTCCAGCCGCCCGTCCGCGACCTTTACTTTCACGATATTGCCGGGCTCGACACCTGCGACTGATTTGATCAAGCGGTCCTCGTTCTCGTCGTAAACGAGCCCGTAGCCTCTTGACATCACCTTAAGCGGGCTCAAAGCATCCAATTGCCGTATCGTTCCGTGCAGGGCTAGCTTTCGTTCCTTGAGAAGGGAAGCCATAGCATGCTCAAGCTGCTTGCTCAGCCCTTCTCGCCTTTTGGCTGCATACGCAGCCCGTTCGCCCGGATGATGGCTGGCCAGCGCGGTCCGGAGTCTCGCGAGCCTTGTATGGCCGCGTTCGGCGGTCAACCGGGTCCGCTGCTCCAGCTTATCGGTCAGACGGTCCAGCCGCTCAGCCTGCTCCAGCAAATATTTGCGAGGGTACAGAAAGAAAGGCGAACGCTGCAAGCGCTGCAGTTTCTCCCTATCCTCCTGGAGCTTGTATCGCATCCCTTGATGCAGCCGCTGCAGCTGACGCTCCAGCCGGCTGCGCAGCTCGGATAAGTGAGGCACGGCCAGCTCTGCTGCCGCAGTAGGCGTTGCCGCTCTCAAATCGGCTGCAAAATCCGCAATTGTAAAATCGGTCTCATGACCTACCGCACTAATGATCGGAATAACGGATGCCGCAATGCTGCGCGCTACCGCTTCCTCGTTAAAGGCCCACAGTTCCTCCAGGGAGCCTCCGCCGCGCCCCACGATTAATACGTCCGTTTCGCCGAAACGGTTCATTGCTTCGATCGCTTTCACGATCGAAGGCGCGGCTTGCGTTCCCTGCACCAATACCGGATAGATGTATACCGGGATGGAAGGAAAACGTCTTTGCAGCGTAATCAGAATATCCCGGACGGCAGCTCCCGTCGGCGAAGTAATAACGCCGACGGCTCTTGGATGTGCAGGTATGGGACGCTTGCGTGCGGCGTCGAACAATCCTTCCGCATCCAGCTTGCTCTTCAGCTGCTCAAAGGCCAAATATAAGCTGCCGATTCCATCCGGCTGCATGGCCGTTACGTAAAACTGATAATTGCCGTCTCGCTCGTAAACCGATACGTTTCCCCTAGCGAGCACCTTCGTGCCTTCTTTCGGGATAAACGGCAGCCGCTGGTTATGTGATGCGAACATAATGCTTTTCACTCTGCTGTCTTTGTCCTTGAGCGTAAAATACATATGCCCGCTGGAATGGTGCGTAAAATTGGAAATCTCGCCGCGCAGCCAAATATCCCCAAGCAGCGAATCGGATTCCAGTTTCATACGAATGTATCGATTCAGTTCCTTAATGGAAAAGATGCGAGGCTGATTCGCCATGCTAAACGTCACTCCCTGATTCCGTTTGCCCGTTTTGCCGCCGTAATCGTATTTTTCATCAGCATTGTGATCGTCATCGGCCCTACTCCGCCCGGTACCGGTGTAATGAATCCGGCAGTATCAAGGCAATCCTCATAATCGACATCGCCGGCCAGCTTGCCGTCAGGCAGACGGTTAATGCCAACATCGATGACAACGGCGCCCGGTTTGACGAATCGGGAGCCAATCGCCTTAGCCTTGCCTATAGCGACAACGAGAATATCAGCCTGCTTCGCGATTTCCTCCATATTATCCGTACGGGAATGACAAATCGTAACCGTTGCGTTCTCCCGAAGCAGAAGCATGGCGACAGGCTTGCCAACGATATTGCTTCTGCCGATCACGACTGCATGCTTGCCGGAGATATCGACTCCGCTGCGCTTAATCAGTTCAATTACGCCTGCCGGCGTACATGGCAGGAGGCTGTCGTCACCGATTACCAGATTCCCGACGCTTTCCGGATGGAAGCCGTCTACGTCCTTATCGACGCGAATCGCGTCGATGACCGCCTTCTCGTTAATGTGCTTCGGCAGCGGCAGCTGCACGAGAATTCCGTTAATCGTCGCCTGGTTGTTCAGACGGTCGATAAGCGCCAGCAAGTCGGTTTCGCTAGTGTCCTCCGGCAGACGGTGAACCTCCGAGTAAAAACCGAGCTGATGGCAGGCCTTTTCCTTCGAACCGACATAAACCTTGGATGCCGGGTCTTCTCCAACGAGAACGACCGCCAGTCCCGGAACGATTCCTTTTTCTTTGAGGTTAGCCGCTTCCGCAATCATCTCTTCCCGGATAAGATCGGATATTTGTTTGCCTGCAATAATTTGTGCGCTCATAGCTTCAGTCTCCTTTTGGCAAAGTTAAATAAAATAAATTTCAATCAAGCTTTAAGCTCGTCGATTTCTTGCAGCAGCTTGCCCAGAACGCCGTTAACGAACTTCCCGGATTCCTCGAATCCGAAATGCTTGGCGAGTTCAATCGCTTCGTTGATTGTCGCTTTTGGCGGAACGTCGTCGCGGAACACCATTTCGTAGCACGCCAAGCGGAGCACCTGACGGTCGACGCGGGATAAACGGTCCACCTGCCAGCCAGTCAAATACTGCTGCAGCATCCCGTCGATCGCTTGCTTATGCTCCAGCACGCCGTTCACAAGCTCGCGCGCGAACTCATCCGTACTGCCCGCCTCCGACGGATCGGCGCCGATTTCATTTTCCTGACGAAGCTCGTCCATCAGCATATCGACCGCCTCGGATGCCGATACCTCGTTCATTTCCATTTGATATAAGCTCGATACTGCGATTTCCCGTGCTAATCTTCGTTTCATAAGACCTCCGCGGCAGCATGTTTGCCGATTATAGTAGTTGAAGCACTTTTATGCGTTTAACTCAAGGTGAAACGACTGACGCCGTCCTTTGGCGGCGCGGCACGCGTTTCATTTCGAGAAGTATAGGCCAAGTATGGAGAAAACTTATACTTTCCTATATTTTGAAAAGGGTTATCCCAAAAAAAACCTATGATCTCCTCCCTGCCCCGAATAAGCGGCGATCCGGAATACGGAGTACGGAGGAGACCACAGGATCATTTGAAGGGCCGAAATCTTTCAAGGAGCGAATACCAAAGCCGCTGCCATGGAAATACGGGCCCGTCGTTCAATTCCTTCTGCATGCCGATCCAGTAACCAATAAAAATGAGCAGCCCTACAAAGAGCATATCCCAAAAACCGACAATCAAGTATAGCAGACCGAAAAATAGTCCGATGGCTGCGCCGGCCGCACGCTTCCCGTAAACGGCCAAAAATTCCCTCCACATCGGCAAACCCACCTCTATTCTACGCGACTCTTAAACGTACTGGTTTGGATGATGTTCGCAACGTATACAGAGACATTCGTAACCGGGATTCCGGCGATGTCTTCCACATGCTCTTTTACGGTCCGTTGAATTTCTTCCGTCAATGCAGGTATGGAAGACTCCCCGTCGACAACCGCGCGAATGACAATATCGAGTCCGGCATCGGTCGCACGGATGCGCGCGCGCAGGTCCTTCACGCCGCGTTGGCGGGATGCCGCCTTCAAAGCAAGATTTTCGATCGTTTCGATGGAAATCCGGATATCGCCGAAATCGGTCCGCTGGTCAATCGAAGGCGCGGATGCGCTGCCGCGGGAAAGCGATACGACAAAAAAACGCAGGCTTAATACAAAAAGTACAACTCCCAGAACGGCTACAGTAATCTGCAAGGAATCGAGCCTGTACAAATCCCCGACGAATTCATTCATCAGCTCGCTGGAAATCCCGCCGAATCCAAGTACGAGCAGCAAGACGGATAGGCAACCAATAATAATGCTGTACAAAAACAAAAACAGCTTGTCCACGACTCTTACCAAGTGTTGCGCCTCCTCCTGTGAAGCCGAATGAAAACCCCCTTGCGCCGAGCGGCATGCCCATTCACGAGGGGGTTGAACAGAATATGAATTAACGTTAATTACTTAACTCTATTAGGTTGCTCTTCTTCTTCCGGTTTATCAGGCGTCTTGAAATGTACATCGTGAATATGTACGTTTACTTCGACAACACCGAGGCCGGTCATCATTTCAATCGAACGTTTGACGTTCCGTTGAATTTCCGACGCGATTTCCGGAATCCGGTTGCCGTACTCCACGATGATAGAAACATCGACAGCAGCTTCGCGCTGTCCCACTTCGACCTTAACCCCTTTGGACAGGTTCTTACGGCCGAGAAGCTCTACGATACCGCCGGCAAAACCGCCGCTCATACCGGCAACGCCTTGCACTTCGATCGTTGCAAGCCCGGCGATAACCTCGATAACCTCCGGTGCGATCTGAATGGTGCCAATGTCCGTTCTCTCATATTCAGCAGCAATCGTACTCATGTTACTTGTACACCTCCTTAAAGTTGCGTATGCAAGGCTCTTAGCCAAGCAATAAACCGCATCTTGTTAATATACTATAACATTCGGCTTGAAATATGACAAACTATACAGCATGTTCACATCATGTTCGCTATCTTGTCTTTTTACTTATTCCGGCGCGTTAATATCGTTCTCTTCCAGGAACTTGATATCGAAGTTGCCTTGAACGAATTTCGAATGGTTCAGCAGCTTCAGATGGAAAGGGATCGTCGTCCGGATCCCATCTATTGCAAATTCGGAAAGCGCGCGCTTCATTCTCGCAATCGCTTCGTCGCGGGTCGCCCCCCATACGATCAGCTTCGCAATCATCGAATCGTAATGCGGCGATATCGTATAGCCCGGATAAACCGCACTGTCTATGCGCACTCCTGCGCCGCCCGGCGGCAGGTAGAACGGAATATTCCCCGGTGAAGGCATGAAATTGCGCTCCGAATCCTCGGCGTTAATCCGGCATTCGATCGACCAGCCATTGATCTTCAAATCGTTCTGCGAGAACGACAACGGGTTGCCCTCAGCTACCGAAATCATTTCTTTGATCAAGTCCACGTTCGTAATCATCTCGGTGACGGGATGCTCGACCTGGATCCGGGTGTTCATCTCCATAAAGTAGAAATTGCCATCCGGTCCAAGCAGAAACTCCAGCGTGCCGGCGCCCGAATAGTTCACGGCGAGGGCTGCGCGCACGGCGGCTTGTCCCATTTGCTCGCGAAGCTCCGGCGACAATACCGGACATGGCGCTTCCTCTACAAGCTTCTGCCTTCTGCGCTGCACCGAGCAGTCGCGCTCGAACAGATGCACGGCATTGCCGTGCTTATCGGCCATAATCTGGATCTCGACATGCTTCATTCCCGTCAAATACTTCTCCAGATACACGCCAGCATTGCCGAACGCCTTCTGCGCTTCCTGCTGTGCAGTCGTAATCTGCTGGATCAGCGTCGTCTCGTCCTCTGCGATGCGGATCCCTTTGCCGCCGCCTCCGGCTGTTGCCTTGATAATGACCGGATAGCCGATTTCCCTTGCTACGGCGACTGCATCGTCCAAGCTTTCAACAAGCCCGTCCGAGCCCGGAATGATCGGAACATCGGCCGACTTCATCGTCAGCTTAGCAACCGCCTTGTCTCCCATCCGATTGATCGCATCCGGCGAAGGACCGATAAACGTAATGTTGCAAGACTCGCAAATTTCCGCGAAGTCTGCGTTTTCCGCAAGGAAGCCGTAGCCCGGATGAATGGCGTCGCATTCGGTTATCGTGGCAACGCTCATAATATTCGTCAAGTTCAGGTAGCTGTCCTTCGACGCCGTCGGGCCGATGCAGTAGGCTTCATCCGCCAAGCGGACATGAAGCGAATCGCGGTCCGCTTCGGAATACACGGCAACCGTGCTGATTCCGAGCTCCCGGCAAGCTCGAATTATGCGCACCGCGATCTCGCCGCGGTTTGCGATTAATATTTTTTGAAATTTCACGTAGGAACCCCTTTCAAGCATCAGTATCCCTAATCAATGCCGATCATATCGATTATTCCGGCTTAACAAGGAACAGAGGCTGACCGTATTCGACGAGCTGTCCGTTTGAAACCAGAATTTCCACGATTTCTCCGCGAACCTCGGCTTCCAGCTCGTTCATCAGCTTCATCGCTTCGAGAATGCAGACGACACTCTTCTCCTGCACGCGGTCGCCTACTTTGACGAACGGGCCCGCTTCCGGCGAAGGCGCGCTGTAGAACGTGCCGACCATCGGCGAAACGATCTGATGCAAATTCTCTGCCGCAGTGCGCGACTGCGCGGCTTCCGGGGCGGCTTGCTGCGCAGCGGCAGGAGCTGCAGGATGCACCGGCTGAGCTTGCAGCGGCGCAGGCGTATATGTATGCGTAATTGGAGCCGCTTGCACATTCACCACTTCCGTTTTGCCAGGCTTGCGGATGAGCAGGCGTGTCCCTTCGTTTTCAATTTCCAGCTCATGAACGGAAGTTTGATCAACTAATTTGATCAATTCTTTAATCTCGCTCAGTTTGAACATGAATCGTTTCACTCCTTAAATTTGCGATAGCAACATGGCTTTCCAGACCGTCCACATTCAATTGAATGTATGCCAATCTATCCAATTCTTTCACATAACGTTTAACATTATATCATAAACGGGCCTGAACACGAATTTTTTTTTGTTTTGCGGACGGCCAAAAAAGGAAAAACCCGCCGGATCCAGCGAGATCGCTGGGTCCGGCGGGTTCTTTTTTATGCGTTCGGTGCCGACAGTCTACTGGGTGACGTACTGAACGGATACTTGGTCCGCAGCCACTTCCATCGTGCTCATCACAAGCTTGATAATGTCCGCCGCCTGTTTTTTCTCAAGCGTTTCGCTGGACACAACCACCTTGAAATGATCGCCTTCTTGATTCACTAATGCAATTTCGTATTCCTTCATCAGCTCGGATTCGATAGTGGAAATTTTGGATACTTTATCCTCGAACTGCTCCAGCTCGGCGATCGCCGCAACCGACTCCTCCTGCTTCGTTTCCGTTTTGGCGATTTCCGCCATAATCCGGTTTTCCTCTTCCGCGTTTTGCGCTTCGCGTTTCGTCATCAGCTCGCTGAAAATGCCGCCGTAAGCAATTCCTTGCTCTTCGATCAGGTCAAGCACGTCCTGATCGGCCCCGCTGATCGTGCCGCCCGTGTCATTCACGACCACCTCGCTGCCGTCAGCTGCCGCTTCCGTCGCATTTCCGGCCGCATCCTCGGTTTGCGTGCCGTCGGTCAATACGTTCGGCGAATCAATGTCCTGCGTGAATAAATAGTAGGCGGACAATACGACCATCAGACTGAGCATCGATACGAGCCAAACCGTTTGCCTTTTCGTGTTCATAAAACACCCTCCCAATTTTCGTATGGATTTGATTTGTTCTGTCTTACTGCTTGCTCGGAACAACTTCAATCCGGTTGACCGGCACGCTTACGCCTTTCTCCACGGCACTCACGAGCAAACGTCTGACCGTGGCGTTCTCGGCGCCTTTGGCGACGATGAGTATGCCTCTGATTCTAGGGTTGATCGTTTTGGTAATGATCGGCTTTTGCTGTCCCGATACTTCGTAGATGACGACCTTGCCTTCCCTTGTTTTGGAGGTAATGTACCGTTTCCCTCCATTGCGGTCATTCTCCTCGGTGACGGACTCCGATTCGCTAACTTGCTCTTTGACTACGATTTCTTCGGTGGAATCGATCGTCACCAGCACATCGACCGAACCGACCCCAACGATTTTCTCCAAAATGTCCTTCAGCCTCTGTTCGAGCGGCTGCTCGATTGCCGCGAAGGGCGAATTTGGTGATGCTTCGGGGCCCCAAGCATCCTCATCCAACGGAGGCGGATTAGGGTCCTGAGCCGACGGCTCGACGTCGTTATAGGTAAGGAATGAGTTCATGATCATCAGCGCCGCGCCAATCAATCCTACGATCAGCAATAATCTCAGCGTCCGCACCCGCTTCGGGCCGCCGGGGCCGCCTCCGACCGCGGATTCTATGCCTTCCAGCCACTTGGCCACCGCGCCGTACCTCCTTTCCAGCTATAGCTCTCCATCACGTCGGCACCGGCTGCCGGACGATGATCTGATCCGCCCGCAGCCCCCAGCCGGCCGAGAGCACGCCGCTGACCTCCGCTGCAGCCGCCGGATCCGCCGGAGCCCAGCTTTGTTCGGGCGACGGGCTTCCCGCCTGCGACTCATCTAACGTCACATCGACCATCACCGACTTCACGTCTTCCACCGGTACGGCATCGTCCGGCACCTCCTCTTGTTTATCCTCGGGCCTAAGCGTAACGGTTACCCGGCTGATATAAGGCGTCTGGCTCCCCTTTTCGATAATCCATTTCAGTTCGGCGTCCACCTGTTCGATCCCGGCATCCGCCCGCTCTCTCAGCTCGGCGGTCATGCTTTCCTCAAGCGTCCGCTCGGCCAGAATTGCCGCTTCCTGATTTCTTTTTTCGGCCAGCTTCGCCGCATCCTGCTGGATTTGGTCGAGTCCTTTCATCGATGCGCCGCGCTGGATAACGGTTTCGTTAAAAAGTGTGAGGCCCGAATCCAGCCGCGAGCCGATATCACTTTGAAACAGCTTCAAAATTGGCGACAAGATCGTCAGCAAAATGAACAATCCGACTACCAGCCGCGCATAACGCTGCATCGATTTGTTCGGCAGCAGCAATTCGACGAGCGCCGCAAGCAGGATTACGGCGATAATGTTCCGCAGCCAGTCGCTTAACCAGGCAACCACTTCATACGCCCCTTCCTATCTCACCATCATCGCCGCATTGCCTGCCGTTAAAATGATCGTAACCGCCAGAAAAAACATGAGACTGACGGCGGCGAGCGCCGCGAACACGTATATCATCGTTTTGCCGATCGTCTCCAGGCAGCTGACTATCGGCGAATCGCCCAGCGGCTGCATAACGGCTGCCGACACTTTATAGATCAGCGCTAACGTTAATATTTTGATGGCAGGGAATGCGCTGATGAACAGCAGTATGATGACTCCGGCAAGACCGATTGCGTTTTTGGCCAGCATCGAAGCGGAAATGACGGTATCCGCCGCATCCGAGAACATCCGCCCGACTACCGGAACGAAGTTGCCTGTAACGAACTTCGCGGTCCGCAGCGTTACGCCGTCGGTAACGGCGCCGGTTGCGCCTTGAACGGAAATCACGCCGAGAAACACTGTAATAAGCACGCCCAGCACGCTTACGGCGATCGTCCGGAGCAAATTGGCGAGCTGCGTAACCTTGAACTTCTCGGACAGCGCGCTTGCGATATGGAGCACGGCCGAGAAAAACAGGAGCGGAAACACTACCGTGTAAATCAGCGTTCCGACGGCATGGATCATAAAGATGATCAGCGGGTGAAGCACCGAAACGGTGACGACATTGCCCATTGAAGCAAGCAGGACCAGCAGCAGCGGCACCATGGACAGCATGAACTGTATCATGCTTTCGATCGCGCCTTTCGCATACCCGATCGCTACGTTAAAGCTGTTAACCGCGATGATGATCAGCACCATGTAGATGATCGAGTAAGCGACCTTGCTGACCGCATTTTTCTCAAAGGCGTTCTGCATCGTTTCCAGCACCATGCTGAACACCGTCAGCATGACGATCGTCACGAGCAGCTTTCCGTTGTACAGCACCTCGTGCCAAAAATATTTCAGCAGGCCCGTCAGCATGTCCTTCAGCTTGAGACCTTCGCCGCCCGGAAGAATCATCTCTGCGAAGCTCGGTACACGCTGCTCCGGAAAAAATCCTCCGTATTCGCTCATCAGCTTATTCCAATACGTCTCAACCGCATCCGTATCGACCCCATCCAGCTGCTCGGCCGTCAGCTCCTTCGTCAGCTGTTCCATCTGCTGCTTTTGCTGATCGGCTGCAGGGGGATCTTCGGAAGCCGCCGCATTCGCGGCGCCGAAGCCTGACGCTAATGAAAATACGATCATCCCAAGCATAACGGCGAGCAGCAGCCTGGCTCTGTCCCGGGCGGAAGCCGGCTTGATCATTGGCATCAGCTCCCAGCCGGCAGCAGGCCGATCACCGTTTCGACGATGACGCTGATAATCGGAACGGCCATGACGAGAATGAAGATTTTGCCGGCAAATTCGATTTTTGATGCGATGCTTTCCTGTCCGGCATCCCGGACGATTTGAGCGCCAAATTCAGCGATGTAGGCAATGCCGATAATTTTCAATATCGTCTTCAGATAGATGGACGGGATACCCGAGCGGTCGGCCAAATCCTCCAGCACAGTAATGACGATCTCGATTTTGCCGATCAAATACAGGAAGATGAAGAGGCCTGTAAAAGCAGCGAGCAAAAATGCGAACATCGGCTTCTGCTCCCGGACGACAAGGATAAGCACGGTTGCCAGCAGTCCCAGACCGACGATTTGAATCATTTCCACTTCGTTCACCTACTTGCGCACGCGTCCCGGAAGCCGCGTCTACTGGAACAAAAAGATCGCTTTAATTTCCTGGAAAAAATCGTTCAGAAGCCGGACGACCATAAACAATACGACGACGAATCCGATAACCGTTACCCAATGCGCCATATCTTCCTTCCCCATCTGCTTTAGCACCGAATGGATCATCGCGATAACGATTCCGATTCCGGCAATCTGGAAGATGGCGCTCACATCCATATTCATCAGTGCGGCACCCCACTACACCATCAAAATGACGATCAGCACAGCGATCAAAATACCGAGGCTTTTCCACATTTTCTCGTAACGTCCTTGATCGTCTCTCGCTGCGTCCTCTTCCGCCTTCAGCTGAACCAGCGTTAGCCGGATATGCTTCATCTGATCCTCTTTATCGCTAATTCCAAGCGTTGATCCGAGACGGATCAGCACGGCCTGCTCGTTCATGCGCAGCGACGTTTCCGGCCATTGCGACTTCACCGCGCGCTCCCAGCTTTCGCGGAACGTCAAGCCTTCGGTTTCCCAAATGCCCGTTGCCGCTTTGCGAAACAGGCCGGCGAGCGGTTCAGGTGACGAGAGTGCCGTCCGTTCCAGCGCTTCCGGCAGCGGCGTATGGCCGTAGCCGATTTCCGTTTCCAATCTCTGAAGAGCATGTGCAAGCTGCCGCAGCTGTCTGGGACGTTCCGCGAATCTGGCTGCTTGCTGAAAACCGATCATCGTTCCCGCGAATAAAATCAATACGGCTCCTAGCAGCTTGATCATGGATCATCAGCTCTGTGCAATCCGAGCAGGGAATGGACGGCTCCTACGGCTGTCCGCTGCGGAGTCTGCGGCTGCTCGCGCGCGGCGCTCCTGCCGGGTGCTTCAGCGGACACGACACGGTGCATGATCCCCTGCTCCGTCCGCTTCAGCTCAACTACATGAGTAAATGCGCCATCGTCCAGAAGCTTGCGGAGCACCGGCCGCCCCCGGGCGTCCTGCAGATCATAAGCATGGGCAGTCGCTACAACGCTGACGCCGGCATGGCTCGCTTCCCGGATCGCTTCGCCGTCCTCCGGCCTGCCGATTTCGTCGGCGATCAGTACCTCGGGCGACATCGAGCGCAGCATCATCATCATGCCCTCCGCCTTCGGACAGGCATCCATCACATCCGTTCTCGGCCCTACATCAAAAGTGGGAATTCCTCGTACGCATGCCGCGATCTCCGAGCGTTCGTCCACGATGCCGACTTTGCGGCCTTGCCAGGAGCCTGCTTCCGGGCTTGGCCACAAGCCGTAGCTGACCGATCTGGCAATATCGCGCACAAGCGTCGTCTTCCCTTGCTGCGGCGGAGCGAGAATGAGCGCTGAATGCAGTGTTTTTCGGCTGCGGTCGAGCAGTCTCGGAAGCAAATTGGCGCTTGCGCCTATCACTTCCCTCGCTACCCGTATATTGAACCCTCCAATATCCCGGATCCCCCTGACGACACCGCCGTCCAAAATCGTTCTGCCGGCCAGTCCGATGCGGTGACCCCCCGATACCGTAATAAACCCCCGCCTCAGCTCCTCCTCCATCGCGTATAAGGAATAATTCGTGATGCGCTCAAGCAGCTTGCGGCAAGTGTCGGAAGTAGGCTTAAATGCGGCATCTGCGGTTTGTCTCATTGAACCGTCCAGCGTCATAAATCTGGACTGTCCGCGAAAGCAGACCTCGAGCGGCCTTCCCTCGCGTATTCGAATCTCTTCCAGCTGCTCCTGTAATGACTCGGGCAGCTTTTCAAGCAGCGTCTTCAGCTCCAAAGGAAGCAGATGCACAATGCGTGCGAGCATGGGTTCATCCCTCCCTGATGTTTGTCCTTCGTAGTTCCTATTTGTATGCTTGTACAGTGAAAATATGACTCGTCCGCACTTAAATTTGCTAGATTGGCAATCTGCTATTTTTTCAGAATTCCGATCATCAGGCAAATTACGCCCATTGCTACCCATAGAAACTTAGAAGGCGACAGCTTATCCGACAGCCCGACAAGACCTATCGTGGTCGTCGCAATCAAAATGAGAGGACCGATTAGCGCAAGCGAAGAATTGACCACAAGCGCCTTATCAATCTGATTTAACCGGAGCATCAGGAGCGCTGCGAAAATTTCAATCGTGCCCGATGTCAGCCTGAGCGTCGCCATCGTCATAACGATTTTATTCAGCAAGACGGAACATCCCCTTCCACATAAAGATTGTCCTATAACTATATGCACGCTTGTCTCTTTTTCATGCCGGGCACCTGCCTAAAGGTAATAGCATATAGTGGAGCAATTGGTGCATAACGAGCTTATGCCGAATCGAAAGGCGGTTTAACGCAATGCAGGTGCAGGTAATTTCGAGCGTAAATGAAGCAAGCTCTGCTAGATTTCACCACAAAACAGCCATTATTATCGACGTGCTTCGGGCAACAAGCACGATCGCAACGGCCATTTCGGCAGGGGCCTTATGCGTCATTCCCGCCGAAACCGTCATGGAAGCGAAGGCGCTGCAGCGGCCGGGCGATTTGCTGGGGGGCGAGCGCTTCTGCAGGAAAATCGCCGGCTTCGATCTTGGAAATTCGCCGGAAGAGTATACGGAGCGGGTTGTCGGGGGCAAACGGATCGTACTTACGACTACGAACGGAACAAGAGCTATTCATAAGGCGATGCGGGCGGATCATGTGTTAACCGCTTCCTTGCTGAATACGGAAGCATGCGCTCGGATGGCCCTGGATTTAAGGCGGGATGTCGTTATTCTATGCGCCGGCAGCCATGATGAATTTGCTATCGAGGACGGCATTTGCGCCGGGCGAGTGCTCGATAAGCTCCATTCTTTGGGCGGCGCGCCTGTTGAGATGGATGATTTCGGAACGGCGATGCTTGCTTTGTACCGGAATCGTTCCTCCAGCATTCTGGACACCATTTTGAGCGGAAATTCCGGCAAGCGGCTCATAAAGCTTGGCATGAAGCGGGATATTGAAGCGTGTTCGTCTCTCGATGTATTGAGCGACGTGCCTAGATTGCAAGGGGATATTTTGACGAGGTCCTGATCCAAGCGCAAACGGGGGATACGCTGGAACCGTTAGCTGCATCTTTGCGCAGCCCGGTTCTTTGCAGGCCTTTGGCAGCATTAAAAAAGGTTGCCCTCGCGTCAATTAATCTGACGTAAGGGCAACCTTGTTCTTAGTTTGGCTTATCTGCGATCCTGCGGACCGCCTACAAATACCTGCTCAGCCGTATCCAATCCGTAAGTCGTGTGTAAAGCACGTACTACGTCATTTAGCGGTTCGGCGGAAATCACGCAGGAAACTTTAATTTCCGACGTGCTGACCATCTTGATGCTTACGCCGAGCGAGGAGATCGAAGCGAACATTTTCGCGGCAACGCCCGGATTGCTGACCATTCCGGCGCCGACGATGGATACTTTAACCAGATCCGCTTCGGAAGTCAGCTCGCGATACGGAACGGCACTGCGATTGCTTTCGATGACGGCAATGGCTTTATTCAGGTCATCGCCGGATACCGTAAAGGAGAAATCCGCTTTGCCGTCCTGTACGCCGCTCTGTACGATGATGTCGACGTCGATCCCGTTATTCGCCAGTGCGCCGAATACATTCGCGAGTACTCCGGGAATATCTTCTACGCCCAAAATGCTGATTCTTGCTACGTTTTTGTCAAACGCGATACCGCGGACGACCACGCCTTGCTCCATGACCGCTTCCTCCTTCACACTTGTACCTTCATTATGGGTAAAGCTTGAGCGTACGACAAGCTTCACATTGTTATGCTTCGCATATTCCACCGCGCGCGGATGCAGAACAGCCGCACCCAGATTAGCCAGCTCAAGCATTTCATCATAAGAAATTTCATTAAGCTTGCGCGCATTTTTCACGACACGAGGATCGGTCGAATAGACGCCGTCGACATCCGTATAGATTTCGCAAACATCCGCCTTCATAGCCGCAGCCATCGCAACCGCCGTCGTATCGGAGCCGCCGCGGCCAAGCGTCGTGATCTCGCCTTCAGGAGTCATGCCTTGGAAGCCCGCGACAATCGCAACCTTCCCTTCCTTTAAAGCCGCGAATACGCGCTCCGGATCGATTTCCGTCATCTTCGCTTTACCGTGTACCGCTTCCGTGCGGATACCCGCTTGCCAGCCGGTAAAAGATACGGCGCCGTGGCCCGTTTGATTGATCGTCATCGAAAGCAATGCGATCGATATTTGCTCGCCAACCGTCAGCAGCATATCCATTTCGCGCGCGGGCGGATTCGGATTCAGCAGCTTAGACTGGTCGATTAAATCGTCAGTCGTATCTCCCATCGCAGAAACAACAACTACGATATCGTTGCCTTCCTGCTGTCTCTCTATTATGCGTTTCGCAACGCGCTGCATCCGCTCCGGCGTTCCAACGGAGCTGCCGCCAAACTTCATCACTATCAACGACAAAGCTGATTCACTCCTAACCTGGACATATACATACAAGACAATATTATATCACAGCAAATATAAGATTGGATATAACCGCATGCAAAAAAACCGCCCGGTATGCCGGACGGTTTCCTTCGGTTATCTATGCGCGCGAAATATATTTGCCTTCGCGTGTATCGATCAGCAGCACGTCGCCTTCGTTGATGAAAAGCGGAACTTGTACGTTAAGGCCCGTTTCGACTTTGGCGTTTTTCGTAGCGCCCTGCGCGGTGTTACCTTTTACGCCCGGCTCGGTTTCAACAACCTTCAGATCGACGCTGTTAGGCATTTGAATACCGAGAATTTCACCTTGGTAACTCGAAATATTAACGTTCATATTTTCTTTCAGGAAGTTAAGCTCCCATTCGAGCTGGTCCTTGTCCAGAGTGAATTGGTCGTAAGTCTCATTGTCCATGAACGTATATTCATTGCCGGAGTTATATAGGTATTGTACTTCACGGTTCTCGATAATCGCGCGGCCGATCGTTTCGCCGGCGCGGAACGTTTTCTCAACAACGTTGCCGTTGCGGAGGTTTTTCAGTTTGGAGCGGACAAATGCCGCGCCTTTGCCCGGTTTAACGTGCTGGAAGTCAAGCACGGTAAAAATATCGGTGTCTACTTGTACGGTTAAGCCTGTTTTAAAATCGTTTACTGAAATCACTGCTGATTCCCTCCTGAAATGATTAGTGCCTTAGCCCAGAACGGTAAATTCCTTCGGGGATGAGGTTAATATTTTAATACCGGTTTCCGTAATGACGATATCGTCCTCGATGCGCACCCCGCCGAAGCCGGGAACGTATATGCCGGGTTCTACCGTAACGGTCATGCCGGGGGTTAAAATCGTATCGCTTAATTTCGACAGGCGCGGCGCTTCATGGATTTCCATGCCCAGACCGTGGCCTGTCCCGTGACCGAACAAATCGCCGTACCCGTATTTCGCAATGACATCGCGTGCCAGCGCGTCCGCCTCGCGGCCGGTCATGCCGGGCTTGATCGACGACAGCGCATGCAGCTGTGCTTCCAGCACGATATCGTAAATTTCCCGGTGCTTATCCTCTGGCTTGCCGACGACGACAGTCCGCGTCAAATCGGAGCAATAACCGTTATAATAAGCGCCGAAGTCCAGCTTGACGAACTCGTTCTCGCGGATCACGCGGTCGCTTGCCACGCCGTGCGGCAGCGCGGAGCGCTCTCCCGAAGCTACGATCGTATCGAACGAAGAGGACGTTGCGCCATGGCTGCGCATATAAACCTCCATCTCCAATGCAATATCCTTCTCACGGACGCCGGGCCGGATAATGTTCAGAATATGACGGAACGTTTTGTCCGCAAGCTCGGCAGCCTCCTGCATCACCTGCAGCTCAGCTTCCTCTTTGATCATGCGCAGCTGCTCTACCAGGCCGGACGCCGGCTCAAGCGCGATGCCTGCGAGCGTTTCGGTCCAGGACGCAAACTGGCTGTAAACGACGTGATCCTGCTCGAAAGCAAGCTTGCTGATCTTGTGCTGGGCAAGCAACTCCTTAACGTCCTGCATAGGATTCGCTCCATGCTCGACGATCTTGAAGCCTGGAGCCTGCTCGGGCGCTTGTGTCCGATAACGGAAATCGGTTAGCAAATAACAGTCCGAGTCCGTTACGAGGACCATGCCTGACGATCCGGTAAATCCGCTTATGTACCGCCGGTTGTACCCGCTTCCGATCAATATCGCTTCAAAGCCCCGCTCCGCAAGCAGTCCGCGAAGCCGCGTTACTCTCCCGTTTGGCATCTCCGCTCACCCTTCCCGATTTGCTATTGCGATTTTTGCAAATGACGAACTAGCGCCGTCAGGCCAAGCTCATAGCTGTGGGAGCCGAAGCCCGCTATCTGGCCGACCGCAACCGCGGTGACGACCGACACGTGACGAAAAGCCTCCCGCTTATGGATATTGGACATATGAACCTCGATTACCGGCAATCCAACTGTGCTTAGGGCATCCCTCAAAGCATAGCTGTAGTGCGTCCAAGCCCCGGGATTAATGACGATGCCGTCGGCTTGTCCGTAAGCGCTATGGATCCGGTCGATCATTTCACCTTCATGATTCGTTTGGAAACATTCGATCTGGACGCCAAGCTCCTCCGCTTTTGCCCTTAAGAGCGACTCGATGGATGCAAGCGTGTCGGTTCCGTACACTCCCGGCTCGCGAATGCCGAGCATATTGAGGTTCGGACCGTTTAAAACAATAATTTTGTGCATGCATGCCCCTCCCATAGAGCGAAAACCGTCATGGCTTCAAATTCCATTAGCCATTTTACCACAATTGCCCGCCGCTTGAGAAGTGGAAGTCGTCAATGGGCGTGAATCGGCTCGCGCGACGCTTCGTCCGTGTATTCGAAAGCGATCGAGTACCCGATGAATACGCCCCATAAAATAAACACGCACAGCTCGGTGAACAGCGTATTCCAGCCCGCTCTCGTCACCCATTCGGTTATCCCCATCCACGGCCCGATCGCAAGAAAAATCAATGCCCACCAGGCGGCGCCGTATATCATGCCGGGAATGGGCCCGCGCAGCCTTCCGAGCACGACTTTATACAGCAATGCGGCGACTATCGAAATGATCGCAAAACTGCCGATCCCGATCAGTATTCCCCAGAAGCTTTTTAAAAACGACCTGTGAAAAAACGGATCCGCCGCAAAGCCGGGCAGCTCGGTCGTAAATTTCATTTCATAAAACAGCCAGCGCACCGTGCCCCAGATCAGCCCGGCAAAAAAACCGATTTTAAGCGAAAACAGCCAGGGATTCGTATGATGCCGCGGCGTGTAATCGTCGTTTTGCTTCTTATGTTTTTCCATTCCATTTTGCCTCCCGCCTGAATTATCGTAAGCTGAAATTTAGTATGTGAAAAAAAGGCTTGCGATAACCCTCCATTCCCATCCATCCATCATGCTTTCCGGCTAGTTCGCGGTGGCAAATGGCGGATAGATCAAGTACAATAGACATACAAAATGTCATAGGTGCTCCGCCGCTTCATCGGCGGACGTTACCTCGATCAAGGAAGGTGACCAGCTCTTGCCGCAAGACTCCCGAAATCTGTACGGCGGACAAGCGGTTATCGAAGGCGTGATGTTTGCAGGCAAACACGTTAACGTAACGGCTGTCCGGCGCAAGAACGACGAAATTGTGTTTTACGAAGTACCGCGTACGACGAAGCGCTGGGTTCAGGGCCTGAAAAAAATCCCGCTTGTTCGGGGCGTTGTCGGCATTATCGATTCAAGCGCCAAAGGCTCGCAGCATTTGAACTTCTCGATGGAAGCATACGCCGAGGACGAAGCCGGCGAACAATCTGCGGCAGATACCAAATCGGTTGCCGAACCGAAGAAAGAAAAGAAATCGGAAGGCTGGAGCCTCAGCATGATCGTAGGCGTAGCCGTCGCAGGCGTGCTGTCCTTTATTTTCGGAAAGCTGATTTTTACGGCTGCTCCCGCTGCGATCGAAGAATTGCTGTTTGCCGGCGTGTTCGACAATAAGGTCGGGCATAATTTATTGGAAGGCCTAATCAAAATCGTGTTATTGCTTACCTACTTATATTTTATTTCGTTAACTCCGCTCATCAAGCGGCTGTTCCAATATCACGGCGCCGAGCACAAGGTTATCAGCGCCTATGAAGCGGGCGAAGAACTCACAGTCAACAATGTGCAAAAGTACAGCAGGCTTCATTACCGCTGCGGCTCCAGTTTTATCGTATTCACGGTCATCGTAGGCGTTATCGTCTACTCGCTGCCGATCTTCACTTGGGATACGATTTGGGAGCGTATTTACATCCGTATTCTGCTGCTGCCTCTCGTGCTTGGATTGTCCTACGAGGTGCTGCGCTGGACAAATGCTCTCCGGGACATACCCGTTCTCCGCTATCTTGGGTATCCGGGGCTCTGGCTCCAGCTGCTGACGACAAAAGAGCCTCGCGACGAGCACGTCGCCGTCTCCATCGCTTCCTTTAACCGGATGCGCGAGCTCGACGGACAAATGAAATAACAACTATTGATCAGGAAAGGCGGTCTTTATTATGGGAAGAATGTCGAACAGATGGAATGTGTGGTCTATTACGATTATGGCGTTGCTCGTTATCGGTCTTGTTACCAGCGCGCTTCAAAGCCCCGGCGCTTTTATTATTCCGATCGTCGTGTTAGGCGGCATATTCCTCCTGTATAAGTATCCGCCTTCCTTCCTAAAAGGAGCGGGCTTCGGAGCTTCGCGCACTTACGCCAAGCCAAACCGGACAGCCGCCTCGAAATCCAAAACAGGCAAGACCCGTTCCAAAACCGTACCGTTCCGGGTCATTGACGGCGGCAAGGACGACGATGAATTGCCTAAATATCATTAAGATAAAGGATCGGAAATAACGAAAGGCTGCCTGTTGTCCGAAAGGACAGCGGGCAGCCTTTTCTTTTTCGAACCGGCAGCGGTTCGGGTGCATTCCTTGCAAATAACGACCGCTTAGGCGCGACCGCTATGTATTAATCGCTATCGAGCTCTGCTCGAACGGCCCGAAGCTCGTCCAGCCTCTGGGAATCGCGGCGGAAATATTCGACAAGAGTCTCAATGCACGTAATCGAATCCCAGCTGAGATGGTGCTCGATGCCTTCGACGTCTTGATAAATGTTCTCATCCTGAACGCCGATCATCGTTAAAAACGATTCAAGCAGCTGATGGCGGTCAACCAGTCTTTTCCCCATTTTTTTGCCCTTATTGGTAAGAACCAGTCCCCGATATTTCTCATAGATTAAATAATTGTCTTTGTCGAGCTTTTGAATCATCTTCGTCACCGAGGACGGATGTACTTCAAGCCCTTCCGCTATGTCTGAAACTCTCGCATAGCCTTTTTCATCAATAAGCTTATAAATTCGTTCCAAGTAGTCTTCCATGCTCGGTGTCGGCACTGAAGAACCCCCTAACCTTACTTCTTCACCTCGTTGCTTAAGGCGTTACTCTATGTATCATACACTGTCCTTAACTCGCTCTGCAACCTGCTTGCATGCAACCTGTTCGAATAGCCAGATTGCATTTTACAGCTCCCATCAGTTCACCAGTTTATACGGCCGCCTCCATTCAAACAATAATCCAATCATACATCTCAAGGAGGATTGGCGATGAGCACTTTAGCAGCTGATCGTAAGAATACGGAACGCTCCGCCCTTTCATTTGTACCCGAGCTGGTCTACTTTGAACCGGCGGCGCTCGATTACCCAAAGGGTCAACGGATCTTCGAGTGGGCCAAGCAGCAAGGCATACCTTATCGCATGACAACTTCCCATAACAGGATCACGAACCTTCCTGGAGAAACGGAGCTTGAGCAGTATAAAATCGCCAAACGGACGCTCGTCGTCGGCATCCGGAAAACGTTGAAATTCGATACGTCAAAGCCGTCAGCCGAATATTCAATCCCTATTGCAACCGGCTGCATGGCTCACTGCCATTACTGCTATTTACAGACGACGCTTGGCGCCAAACCGTACATTCGGGTATACGTCAATATGGACGATATACTCGGCGCTGCCATAGGTTATATCGATGAAAGAAAACCCGAAATAACCCGCTTCGAAGCGGCATGCACCTCTGACCCGGTAGGGCTCGAACCAATAACCGGCAGCCTGCGTGAGCTTATTGAATTTATGGGCCGGCAGGAGCATGGAAGGCTGCGGTTCGTAAC
Source organism: Paenibacillus vietnamensis (assembly GCF_020169515.1). Classification (GTDB taxonomy): domain Bacteria; phylum Bacillota; class Bacilli; order Paenibacillales; family Paenibacillaceae; genus Pristimantibacillus; species Pristimantibacillus vietnamensis. Next base: position 163,965 of record NZ_JAHMHW010000002.1, read on the forward strand.
GAAATTTCACCATCTAGACTCCCTGCTGGACGCGAAACATAACGGTCATACGAGAATACGGTTTAGTGTCAACAATAAATACGTCATCAAAGCTTTCGAGCCGGCTACATCCCGCTTTGAGCAGCGCATCGAAGCAGCGGCAAAGGCTGCCCGGGCCGGATATCCGATAGGCTTTATCATTGCTCCGATCATTTGGCACGACGGGTGGGAGGAAGGCTATAGCGAGCTTGTTTCTTCGCTTGCCTCTGCTCTGCCGAAAGACGCTGCAAAGGAATTGACCTTTGAGCTGATTCAGCACCGGTTCACAAAAACCGCTAAGTCCGTCATTGAAAAAAGGTACCCCCGTACAAAGCTGGAGATGGATATCGAAAAACGGAAATATAAATGGGGGCGCTGGGGCCAGGGAAAGTATGTATATCCCGATGAACAAGCAAATGCGCTCCGCATGTTTATTTCGGAGCGCATCTTCGATCATTTTCCTGAAGCGAAGATCGAGTATTTCACTTAAAACGTATCGGTACAGCTTAAAACGCAAGCCACTCCGGCGTAATCAAATTTAGCCAAATCGTAATTTTGGTCATCTGATCCGTGAAGAGCAAAATGCCCATCAGAATCATGACGGCGCCGCCTATCTTCATGACGGTCGAGGAATATTTCAAGATCCACCTTGCCGTTCCAAGGAAAAAGGCCAGCACAAAAAACGGAATCGCAAAGCCTAACGCATAAGCAGTCGTCAGCTGGAACCACGTACCGGGCTCCGTAGCAGCCAAGCCCAGAATGGCCGTTAGGGCGGGTCCCATGCAAGGCGTCCAGCCGGCCGAAAATCCGATCCCGAACACGAAAGAGCTGACGTAATTCGCTTTCTTCGGGATCAGATTAAATCTGCGTTCCTTCATAAGCAGCTGAGGCTGGAACAAGCCGATCAGAAACAAGCCCATCAAAATGATTAATATCGCGGATAATTGCCGGATCAATTGCCTGTATTCGCTGAAAAACTCGGCAAAAGCGTTTGTGCCGTAGCCTAAAGCGTAATACACCGTACAAAAACCTAAAATAAAAAAAAGCGTATGTGACATCGTTCGGGTTCGTTTTTCCTTTGCGTTCGCGTTTTCCTTCAAATCCGTCACCGAAATCCCCGTTATGTACGATAAATAAGAAGGATAAAGAGGCAGACAGCATGGCGATATGAACGAAGCGAAGCCGGCGCCGAACGCCAGCAGAGTATTAATGTCGGACATCTGTTGTCACCCCGGTTCCATCAGCTGCCGGCCCGTACGCCCCGGCGAATGAGCAGCAGCATTAATAATACAACGATCAGGAACATAACGATCGTACCGCCTGGCGCCAGGTTCCATACGCCCGCGATAAGAAGCCCGATCAGAACGGCAAGCTCGCCGATCACGACAACCGTTATGACGCTCTGCCGAAAGCTGCGCGCGACAATAAGGCTGCAAGCCGCCGGAATGGTAAGGAGTGCGGAAACGAGCAGCGCGCCGACGATTTTAATCGAGACGCTGATCACAAGCGCGGTCAGCACGCTAATCATAACATTATAAAATTTGACGGGCAAGCCGCTGACCGCCGCCGCATCCTCGTCGAACGTAATCAGGAACAGCTCCTTCACCTGCAGCCAGATGACGATAAGGACGACAGCCGTTACCGCTCCGATCAGATACAAGTCCGTACGGTTAAGCGTTAAAATGCTGCCGAATAAATAGCTGTTCACGTTCATCGTAAAGCCTTTCCCCATCGTAAAAAGCAGCGAGGCTAAAGCGACGCCGCCCGACATAATGATCGCGATCGAAAGCTCCGCATAGGTTTTGTACGCTTTGCGCAGCTTCTCTATCGCGAAAGAAGCGGCAATGGCAAAGATGAGTCCGACCGCTACAGGGTAAACGCCAATTAAAAAGCCAAGCGCAACGCCTGCAATCGATACGTGCGACAAGGTGTCCCCGATCATGGACAGCCTGCGAAGCACCAGAAACAACCCCATCAGCGGAGCGGTGACGCCGATTAACAGTCCGCCGACCAGCGCCCGCTGAAAAAATTCAAGAGTTACGATCTCCAATCAAAACAACCTCTTTCCCGCTTTCCATTTGCTCCCTGAGCCCTTTCAGGCTGTGCGCCAAATCCTTCTCCACGCAATCCTGCGTTTCGTGCGAATGCTTGATATGAAACTTCAGTTTGCCGTTCTGCGCCGCAGGACGTTCGCCCAGGTAAGAACGGATCATATCCAGATCATGCGAAACCATGAGGAAAGTCATGTTATGATGCTGATGCATATGCTTGATCATATGAAAGAAGCTCTCCTGCGTTTCCGTATCGATACCGACCGTCGGTTCATCCAAAATAAGCAGCGACGGATTGTTGATCAAAGCTCTGGCCAAAAAAACCCTCTGCTGCTGCCCGCCCGACAGCTGACCGATCCGCTTATCCTTAAGATCGACTATTCCCATCGCCAGCAGCGCGTCCTCGCCCTTCTTATAATCGGCTTTAGTCAGTTTTTTGAACAGCTTGTTCCGGCCGATCAGGCCGGACAGCACAACCTCGCGGACGGTAGCCGGGAATAGCGGGTTAAATGAATTTTTTTGCGGGACGTACCCGATTTTCTCCCATTCCTTGAATTTGTCCACGTTGTTTCCGAACAATCGGATCGTGCCGCTGGCAGGCTTCAACAATCCGACGATCATACGCAGCAAAGTCGTTTTGCCGGCACCGTTCGTGCCGATCAGGCCGATGAAGTCCCGTTCTTTCACGGCGAAGCTCAAGCCGCTGATGACCTTCTGCTGTTGATAGGAAAAAGAAACGTCCTCCAAGGAGATGACCTCTTGATGACAGCTTGCGGCGTTTGGCGACAGGCTGCTGTTTGCCATATTATCTCTCCTCATAGCAATACGGAGCTGAAACAGCTCCGCCCAGTTTGCCTTTTGTTCTATTGTAATGCTTGCACAAGATTTTGCAAGTTTCGTTCCATAAGCGAAAGATACGTCTCTCCCGCTTTTGCCTGCTCGGCCGTCAAGCCCTCAAGCGGGTTCAGCACCATCGTTTGCACGTCCGCTTCAGCAGCCAGCGTATTCGCCAACTGATCGGATACCAGTTCTTCGAAGAAAATGTATTTTACGTTATGCTCTTTCACGAAATTTGCAATTTGAAGCAAATCCTGAGCGCGCGGCTCGGCTTCCGGGCTAAGACCCATAATCGCCACTTGGTTCAAGCCGTAATCGCGGGCAAGGTAACCGAAAGCCTGGTGAGAGACAACAATGTTCTTATCGGTAACCTGGCTCAGCTTAGCTGCATAATCCTTATCGATCGCATCCAGCTTTTGCTTCAGCGCTTCATAATTCCGCTCGTAATCCGCTTGGTTTGCCGAGTCGACCTCGATCAGGCTGTTTTTCACGTTTTCCGCGAGCTTGAGCGCAGATTTCGGGCTAACCCAGGTATGAGGGTCAACGCCTTCATGATCATGATTCTCCGCCCCGTCTTCGTGCTCATGCGCCTCTTCTTCACCGGCGCCTTCAATCAGCTCGATTCCGGTACTTGCCGCTTTTGCTGCAACCTGGCTGTCCTTGGACAAGCCGTCCAGAAAATCGTCCACCCAGCCTTCCAGACCAGCACCATGATAAAGAAACAGCTTCGCTTTCGAAGCCGTATCCAGATCGCGGCTCTTCGGCGTCCAATCATGCGGTTCGACGCCCGCCGCGACCAGGTTGACGGCATTTACATGCTCGCCGCCAATTTCCGCAGCCAGGAAATACAGCGGATAAAAGCTCGTGACGACGCTTATCTGTTGTGCATCGGCCCCCCCGCCTTCTTCCGCCGCATTAGCCGGCGCTTCACCGTTATTCGTATGTTTACCGCATGCAGTCGCCAAGAGCAGCATAGCCGTTAGCATCAGGCTTAGCGCGATGAACCTTTTATCAATCCGTATTTCCTTCATAAAGCCTTTCTCTCCAATCTCTTATCAGTCGTTTGTTCGTAATCGTTATTATTACGTTTTGTATTATACGACGTGAAAAATAGACTGTCAACCTGTTCGCGAGAACGTGTTGTTCTTCTGTGATAATGTCACCCTATAACTGTTCTGAGATAATGTCACTATGGGACAGGAGATCATGACATTGACAAGAGCAGAGATGAAAAAGGTTTTAGTGGTGGAAAAAGTTATGGATGGACATATGACAAACAGAGAAGGAGCCCTTTCACTGGGGCTGTCTGAGAGACAACTTATTCGACTGAAGAAAAAATATCAAGCAGAAGGAGCAAAGGGCATTTCTCACCAGAATCGGGGAAAGAAGCCCAAACATGCATTAAGCGATGAAGTCAAAGAACGAGCTGCAGCGTTATACACAGCCAAGTATCTCGGCAGCAATAGTTGTCACTTTGCAGAGCTTTTGAAAGAACATGAAGATCTACATCTAAGCAGTTCCAGCGTACGACGAGTTCTGTTGGATAAAGGCCTTAAGCAAGCCAAGCAAAGACGTCGCAATAAGACTCATCAACCTCGCCAACGCAGAGCACAAGCGGGCATGCTTTGGCAAATCGACGCAACCCCCTTCGCATGGCTTGAAGAACGGGCTCCAGCCTTTGCACTGCATGCCGCAATTGATGACGCTACAGGCATTGTCGTCGGTGCCGTATTCCGGCCTCATGAATGCCGTGAAGGCTACTCCTTGGTGATGCAGCAAGGCATTAATCATTATGGTTTACCACTTGGACTTTATAGTGACAGGCACACCATCTTCCGTTCACCTAATGAGAAACTTTCCGTGGAACAAGAGCTTGCCGGTGAAATCCAGCCACTCTCCAGCTTCGGAAAAGCTATGTGTGAGCTTAATATTGAGCATATAAAGGCCGTTACACCGCAAGCAAAAGGCCGGATCGAACGTCTCTGGCTGACGCTTCAAGACCGTCTTGTCATTGAATTACGGTTGATGGGCATCCAGACACTAGATGCTGCAAACAAGGCGTTGCCTAAGCTTATTCAAAAACATAACAAGCAGTTTTCTGTGGCTCCACGATCATCTGAATCCGCCTATGTGCAGCTTCAAAAGCACATCGAGCTCAACTATGTGTTTACGCTTCGAGAGCATCGTAAGCTAGGAGCTGGTAACACCCTCTCCTACCGCGGGGTAACCTACACATTAGCTGAACCTTCTTCTCAGCGATTTGACGCTAAAAGCACGGTTGAAGTACGAGAAACGCTTACTGGAGAAATTGTAATGTGGCACCAAGGACAAGCGGTATTACTAAAAAAGACAGAAAAACGAGATCGAAAAGAGCAAACGAAAAAGGCGAGTTCTGCGCAGCCACGCAAACCCGCCAAGGAACATCCGTGGAAGACCACGTATAGTACCAGCAGCACTAAGCGTAACACAAAAAAAACGTCATTCCAAGAAGTTGCTTATTCACAGCACAATCATTTTGTAGAGGCCATCTGGTAGGTGGCCCTCTACTCAAAAAGTGACATTTTCTTAGCTCAGTTAAGGTGACATTTTCTCAGACGTTTGACACCTGTTCGCGAGAACGAAAACAAGCTGCGTCCTTTGCCATGGCAAAGGACGCAGCTTGTAACTTATCTTTTATACGATCCGCTTCTAGCGATCTGCCGTTATTTCACGACAGCCCCGTTAGGCATGTCGTCCGGAACGGTTGCTAGCGTAAGCTGATCACCGTGCGATGCCGCAAGAATCATGCCCTGCGACCATTCACCCCTCAGCTTGACGGGCTTCAGGTTCGTCACGCAAATGACCTTGCGTCCGACCATCTGCTCCGGCGTGTAAAATTTGGCGATGCCCGATACAACCTGGCGCTGTTCATAGCCCAAATCAAGCTGAAGCTTAAGCAGCTTGTCGGCCTTCGGCACGGGCTCGGCCGCGATGATCTGCGCCACCCGGAGCTCGACCTTCGCAAAATCGTCGATCCCGATTTCTTCCTTGCCGTCTGCAGCCGGCTTAGCTTCCGCTTCCGCCGTTTGAGCAGGCTGCTCTCCGGCAGCCTCAGCTGCAGGCGCGCCTCCGCCCATTGCCGCAGCTATGAAGGTTACTTCCTCCCCTACGTCCAGCCTCGGGAATATCGGAGCGCCCTTGTTGACCTTCGTGCCTTCCGGAATCGCTCCAAACTGCTTGGTGCTCTCCCAGGACGTCAGTCCGCCTTCCGCCAGCCCGAGCTGATTCCAAATTTCGCGCGGGGCATGCGTCAGGAACGGCTGCAGCAAAATCGATACGATCCGCAGCGCTTCTGCGAGATGATGCATGACCGAAGCCAGCTCCGCCGATTTCGCCTCATCCTTTGCAAGCGCCCACGGCTGCGTCTCGTCGATATATTTGTTCGTACGGCTGACCAGCTGCCACAAAGAAGCGAGAGCCACGGAAAATTCCATCCGCTCCAGCGCATCTTCCATTTGGGCAACGGTTTCTACGGTAAGCCTCTGCAGCGATTCGTCGAACGGCGTTACTTGACCTTTGAACGGCGGAATAGAGCCGTCAAAATATTTGTCGATCATCGCCACGGTGCGGTTCAGCAGATTGCCGAGGTCATTGGCCAAATCAAAATTAATCCGCTCCACAAAATTTTCGGGTGTGAACGTCCCGTCTGCTCCGAACGGCACTTCGCGCAGCAGGTAATAACGAAGGGCGTCAAGCCCGTATCTGTCGATAAGCATGACCGGATCGACCACGTTGCCTTTGGACTTCGACATTTTGCCGTCCTTCATCAGCAGCCAGCCGTGCGCGAACACTTTCTTAGGCAGCGGAAGGTCCAGCGCCATCAGCATAATCGGCCAGTAGATCGTATGAAAGCGGACGATCTCTTTGCCTACCAGATGGACGTCGGCGGGCCAGAAGCTGCGGTATTTGTCGTCCGCGCCTTCATTCCCGTAGCCGAGAGCCGTAATATAGTTCGATAAGGCGTCGATCCAGACGTAAATGACGTGCTTCGGATCGCCCGGCACCTTGACCCCCCAATCGAACGTCGTACGGGACACCGCCAAATCCTCGAGGCCCGGTTTGATGAAATTGTTGATCATTTCGTTTTTGCGCGACTCCGGCAGGATGAAATCCGGATGCTCTTCATAATAATTCAGCAGCCTGTCGGCATATTTGCTCATCCGGAAGAAATAGCTTTCCTCCTTCACCAGCTCTACGGGGCGGCCGCAGTCCGGGCATTTGCCGTCGTCGAGCTGCCGTTCGAGGAAAAACGACTCGCAAGGCGTACAGTACCAGCCTTCGTACGTGCCTTTATAAATATCGTCCTGCTCCAGCAGCCGGGCGAAAATTTTTTCGACAACCGTCTTATGCCGCTCCTCGGTCGTACGGATGAAATCGTCGTTTGAAATTTCCAGCTTCCGCCAAAGCTCTTTGATGCCAACGACGATATCGTCTACGAATTGCTGAGGCGTCTGTTCCTTTTCCTTCGCTTTCCGCTCGATTTTCTGACCATGTTCGTCCGTGCCCGTCAAATACCATACGTCGTAACCGCGAAGCCTCTTGTAGCGCGCCATCGCGTCGCCGGCAACCGTCGTGTACGCATGGCCGATGTGCAGCTTGTCACTCGGATAATAAATTGGCGTCGTAATATAAAACGTCTTTTTATCACTCATCCTAAACCCTCCTAATAATAGAAACGTCAAGCGTAATCTTTCAAGCATAAACGGCTGACGCCGTCTTTGCGGCATAAGCCCGTTTCGCGGTGAAATATAAGCATCGTATAAGGTAAAATTTATACTTTCTTATATTTCCAAAAAAACGCAAAAAACTCCCGTCCAACATGGGACGAGAGCTGAAGCTCACGCGGTACCACCCAAATTTCAATCATCCGGCCGCTGTTAACGGCAAGCCTGACGACTGCTTCGTGTGCCGCTGCTTGGCGGCAATGTTGCCGATAACGCCGGCATCGCGCCGTCCCCTTACCCGGCTGACCGCCGCGGCTCGAAAACGAATCCTCCAGGACCATCTTCCGATAGCTTCCTTTGTCGGCTTGCACCGTCTTGCCCGACTCTCTGCGAAAGGAATTCGATCGTACTTATCCGTTCATAGGATATATATGGCTGCTTCTTCTTCAAAATATACCGAATGAAAGACGGCTCTGTCAAGGAGCAGACTTCCTATTGTCAGAAGCCGGCGGAACGGGATCGTAGCCTCCCGCATGGAACGGATGGCAGCGGGCGATCCGCTTCGCCGCGAGCCAAGCCCCTTTCGCCGCTCCGTGCTTCTCGATCGCCTCCAAAGCATACATCGAGCAGGTCGGATAAAACCGGCACGAGGGCGGGGTCAGCGGGGAAATCACTTTGCGGTAAAAATGTACGGGAGCCTGCGCTACACGCTTCATGACCCGTCCGCCGCCCATTATTGGCCGCCGTCTGCCGGCTCATCGATCTCGCATTCCCTGCAGTAGCCGAATACCTCGAATTTATGCTTCACGACGCGGAAATCGTCCGGAACGGCCGTTTGCTCCATCGGGCAATACGTAATCGGGTACGTCTTCCCGCACTGCAGGCAAATCATATGATGATGATGGTCATGCTCTCTGCAGTGAAGCTTGAACTTGCCGCCGTCCTCGAAGATGACCTGCTCCAATACGCCCAGCTCTTCCATCACTCTCAGGTTCCGGTATACCGTATCGAAGCTGAGGCCCGTATAAGATTTGCCCATGTATTCGTATACTTCCTTCGGAGCCAAGTAACCCTGCGTCTCCGAAAAAAGTCTGGCTAACGTTTTTCGCTGATCCGTAATCCGCAAGCCTTGACTGGACATCCGTCTTAGTATGTCTTCCACCGTATGCATGAGCCGAACCTCCGAAACTAATAATTGTCTATCTCCATAATGACGAAAAAAAAAGCTCTCGTCAATGAGAGCCGTCTAACCGTTCAAGCGCATGTTCGTCATAAATGCGGCAGCCATCGCGATGAACAACAGGATGCTGAGCGCACCGGCCAGCTTCCGCCGCCGGTTCAGGCGATCGAGCAGGATCGCGTCGTCCGTCTCCCTTTTCTTCTCCGTGTAAGCCCGATGCATAAATAAATACGTAATCGCGGAAGCAACGAATAATAGATTAACGAGAAACCATACGAGAGTCCAAAACAAGCCTATTCCTCCTATTGCAGCGTTCTATAGACCTGCTATAGGTACCACTTATTCAAAATGAGCATAAACACCGCAAAGCTGATGACCGCTCCGCCGAAGCTAAGCCATCCGGAGCGGAACTTCTGCTGAAACATCCTCAGAATCCCGAAGCTGAGCAATCCGAAAATGAGCAGCAAAAAAACGATTCCAAGTATAAATAAAGTAGCAGATACACTGCTTACATCGACTAATGACACCGGATACACTCCCTTATTTCCAAATATGCGCACGTTCACTAGCCATTATAAGGGATATATCCGACATAATCCAGCGGCAAACCCTGTCGATTTCGTGACAAAAATAAGAGCGCATGCCCGCGCGGGACATTCGCTCGACCGTAACTATTCACGGATAACGGCTTCGTGATACGTCTTGAGCGCCGGACGTTTCCGAAGCTTGACCTGTAAAATACCGTTCTTTAACAGCGTTTTGCATATGCGCGGCTTTACCAGCTTTGGCAGCTTTATCGTTTCCGTCTTGCCGCCGGGCAGGCCTTCCAGCCGCAGCCGGTCCTCCCGCACCATCAGCCTCAGCATTTCCCGTTCAAAGCCTTCCGGCAAAATTATTTTCACTTGTAGAAAATGACGGGATTCCGAGAAGGTTGCCATTCCCTTGCCGATCATCGCTCCGGCAGCCTCCGGCAGCGCCTTGGTCATCATTTTGCGTACATATTGTTCGACCCAATCCGGTTCGCGCAGCAGCTCAAAACCTTTTGGCAGCCGCTGACCTTCCATCCACCGTTCCAGTTCATCCCATTTGGACGCCACAAGCAAACACCTGCCTCCCAGCACTCCTACCAGTTTATGCGCCAGCCCCCGTATAGGCTACTGCCTTCACGGGAACCTCTGGGCGGATGCCGCATAAGATATACAAACGCAAATCCCGCTATCATTTAGAAGGAGGATGCTTATGCCAGCAGTCGTCGGCTTCGTCAAAATTGTGAGCGTCGGCTCCGGTTCCATTGTCCAATTCGGTGACGCGCTAGAGGTATCGCCTAACAGCAGCTCGAAAACGTACGCAGGCTCGGGCTCGTTCCTCACAGGCAGCCTGACGAATTCCAACAACGCGGTGAGCGCCACGAACTCGATCGATCCGGACGTTCAGGATAACACGAATAATGAGGTTAATACGCTATGAGCTTCACGATTCATCAGCAAATCACGATCAATATGATCCGGATCGACAGCATTTCGAACAGCTCCGTCCTTCAGGTCGGCAGCGCCGGATCAATCCGGTCGTTAGCCCAGCTCTATAATACCGGGGGGTATACCGGGCCCGCGCCGCAGCTCGGCGACAATCCGCTGTCGTACGTCCCGCTGCCAAACCCGTCCTGACGGCCTGTCCGCATTCACAAACGATTTTCGTATAAAGGAGGAATCGCCTTATGCAGCAGCCTAAACCGATGTCGCCATGGCAGTCGTGGGCCTATGACGTGCAACGAAAGCTCCATGAGCAGCAAGCCAGCATCGAGAAGCTCGAAGAGCGCATTTCAACCCTTTGCGAACAAATCAAACAGCTCGAGGCGCGCCCTGCTTACAACATCGAGAGCATCGAATACCATTTTGACCAATTGAAGGTTGAATCGCTCGAAGGTACGCTGAATATCGGCATGACCGCGCCCGGCACGGACGGCGAGACTTTCCCGGGAACGATTGAGCAGCTCAGCACGGCCACTCCGGCCACTCCAGCCGCTCCGGAAGTTTTCCCATCCTCTTCTCCGGCCATTGTGCCGCAGACGGGACCGACCGCCGATGTTACGGAAGAAATGAACCGTTATTTGGATACAGAAGCTGTGGCAAAGCTGAAAAACTACGAGAATGAGTTTGGCCTGCCGCTTGACCCTTACCACGAGAGAATCATTATCGAAGACATCCGCAAGCAGATGCCTTCTCGCGTCGAATATTATATCAATCAGCAAAATAAAGGCCAGAACGGAAAGACGAACGGAGCCGAAGACGGGGCGATAAAGGATGCCGTGCTGGCCAAAACGATAAGAGATACGGACGCCGCATTGCTCGCCTATATGAATCAGCTGCAGACCGGTAAGCCGGCGTCGGGAGGGATGGCATAAATGATCGTATTCAAAGTGACTAACCATACGTTATCGGTTGGACAGATTGAGGTGCTCGGCATTTCGAGCGCATCTATGCTTCAAGTCGGCGATACGGACACCGTTTCACTGTACTCGATGTTCGATACGCCGCCGGAGTCCGTCGTAGTCGGACCGCTCGCCCCGTATCCTCTGCCTGAAGCGGCGGAAGAGGCGGCTTCGGAGTCAACGGTTACGGGAGACGGGACGCCGGCATGAACGGGCAGCCGATGGAACCGCCATTTCCGACCCGCACCGCCCGGATCGGCTCCGTCTGCATCATAAGCGCCGCCCAGTCCACCGTCGTTCAGTTCGGCGACCGCGGGGAAACGAAGGCAAGGCTTATCGCGCTGGCGCTTCAGAGGCAGGAGGACCACACGACCTCGGGAGATATTTTTTTCGAATCGTATCATATCTTCTTCCGTGATCTGCCTTCCTTCCATGAACCGGACAGTCCGATGGGCAATGTGGCGAAGCTGGAGCGAATCAATTGCGAGCCGAACATAACGGTAGGCTGCCTTAAGGTGACGGCTTCGGGCTCCTCCGCCAGCATCCAGGCCGGCAATGGCAAGCGGCTGACGGGAGAATCTAGAATCAAACATATCCGGCAATATCCGCGTCCAAGCCCGGTTCCGCCTCTTGTCGTAAAGTCAAACGACATGCAAGGCGATTGCGGAGCGAAAAAATAAGCCTTCTCGTGTGGGCATATGACCAATTGCACGGCTGCCGGTACAAATGTCCAATACATGTTGCCTCCTTCCGCATAAATTGATTTTGTGAGCGATATGCATCACTTCAATCCTATTCTCGATCTGGAGGTATGAACCATGGGATACCCTGTAGCAGGCGCTGGTTACGGATCATGCTGGTCGAGTACGGCTTTCGTCCTCGTCCTCTTTATCTTGCTGGTAATCATTTTACGCTCCCGCGTATTTTAAACAAATATAGAGTCCGCTAAAAAATACGAATGCCGTCCGGATCGCATAATCCGAACGGCATTTTCTCTTGTGCCGGATGTTTAAATTACGCTACACCCATTTTTGCTGAAAAGCTGTAATATTCGCATATTCCTCTGTCAGCAGCCGGGAAACGCGGATGTAAATTCGCATGAGCTCCGAATAGATTTCCGCGTTTTGTTTGTTCGGCAAGTGGAAGTGGGATCCGCCGACCATCTCGGCAACGACATCGAGTGAATCCACTTCTCCGAGGCTGTACAGACCTAGAATGACGGCACCCAGGCAGGAGCTTTCGATGCTCTCCGGAACATGCAGCTCCTGGTCGAATATGTCCGCCATCATCTGCCTCCACAGCTCGGATCTCGCAAAGCCGCCCGTGGCCTGGATTTTCTTCGGCTTGCCCGTCAGCTCCTCCAGCGCCATCAGTACGGAATACAAATTGTAAATAACGCCTTCAAGCGCCGCCCTGATTAAATGCTCCTTCTTATGGTGCAGGCCAAGCCCGAAAAAGGAGCCTCTTGCATTCGCATCCCATAGCGGCGCCCGCTCCCCTGCCAAATACGGATGGAATATAAGTCCGTCCGATCCCGCCTTAACTTTAGAAGCGAGATCCGTCAGCAGCTCGTATGGATCGATGCCAAGCCTTTTTGCCTCGGCAGCCTCCGCCGTTCCGATCTGATCGCGCACCCAGCGGAAAATCATGCCGCCGTTGTTGACGGGTCCGCCGATAACCCAGTGGTTTTCCGTCAGCGCATAACAAAAAATTCTTCCTTTCGGATCGGTCACCGGTTTGTCCGTTACGGCGCGGATTGCGCCGCTTGTGCCAATCGTGACCGCTACAACGCCGGGCTCGATCGCGTTGACGCCCAGATTGGACAGAACGCCATCGCTCGCCCCGACGATAAACGGGGTTTCCGCCGGAAGCTGCATACGCGCCGCATAACCTTTGTCGAGACCGGTAAGCTTGTACGTCGTCGGCACAAGCTCGGACAAGCGGTCCGCTGTCACGCCGGCAACCTTCAGCGCTTCTTCGTCCCATTGCAGTTGCTGCAGGTTGAACAAGCCGGTAGCCGAAGCGATTGAATAGTCGATGACATACCGTCCGAACAGCTTGAAGAACACATATTCCTTAATCGAAATAAACTTGTAAGTACGGTCGAACAGCTCTTTTTCATCATGACGCAGCCAGGTCAATTTTGAGAGCGGCGACATTGGATGAATAGGCGTGCCGGTACGCAAATAAATGTCATGGCCGTTCCATTCCTCCTTGATTTTCGCCGTCCATTTCGCACTGCGGTTGTCCGCCCAGGTGATGCACTTCGAAATCGGTGTCCCGTCCCTGTCGACCGCGATGACGCTGTGCATAGCCGAGCTGAACGAAACGCACAAAATATCGGAGGGGTTCGCGTTGCTTTTGGAAATAGCTTGTCCGATGGTGCCGAGAACGGCCTCGAAAATTTCATCCGGGTCCTGCTCCGCAATCGCAGGTGATGGGGAATGAAGCGGATACTCGATTCCATGACTGGACACAATCGAACCTTTTGCCGTAAACAGGACGGATTTTGTGCTCGTCGTTCCAATATCGACGCCAATAACATATTTCGTACTCATCGTTACCTCCTAATGCTTGGCCGCAACTTTTGTCTGCTTCCATTGTCTCTTCAACAATAACTCGGTTTGAGCCGGGATTCAATGGTTGTTTATGAGCCGACGACGCTGTGGCCGCCAAATTCGTTGCGCAGCGCAGCGACGACCTTGCCCGAGAACGTATCTTCTTCAAGGGAACGGTAACGCATCAGCAGCGACAAAGCGATAACCGGCGTTGCCGTCTGCAAATCCAAAGCCGTCTCCAGCGTCCATTTCCCTTCCCCGGACGAATGCATAATTCCTTTTAGACCGTCAAGGCGGGCATCCTTCGAAAAGGCGTTTTCGGTAAGCTCCATCAGCCACGACCTGATCACGGAGCCGTTGTTCCACACTCTCGCTACTTTTTCGAAGTCAAAATCATAATCGCTTTTCTCCAGCAGCTCGAAGCCTTCCGCGATCGCCTGCATCATGCCGTATTCGACCCCGTTATGAACCATCTTCAAATAGTGGCCGCTCCCGCTCTCTCCGGCATGAAGGTACCCGTTCTCGACGCAAATATCCTTGAAAAGCGGCTCAATGGATTCGAATGCGGCTTTATTGCCGCCGATCATCGTACAAGCGCCCGAACGCGCGCCGGAGGTTCCGCCGCTCGTGCCGACATCCAGGTAGTGAATGCCGGAGGTCTCCAATTGCTTGGCTCGCCTTACCGAATCCTTGTAATTCGAGTTGCCGCCGTCGATCAGGATGTCCCCGCTGCCAAGAAGCGGACTGATTTCCTCAATGACCTTTTCCGTCAGCTCGCCGGCAGGCACCATCATCCAGATCGCGCGCGGCGCACTTAGCTTCTGCACCAATTGAGCAATCGTTGCGCAGCCGGCCGCCCCCGCTTCTTCTGCCTGCTCGACCGCAGCCTGGTTGACATCGAATACGACCGCTTCGTGTCCGTGGTCCAATACGTTGTAAGTCAAATTTAATCCCATCTTGCCCAATCCGATAATACCGATTTGCATCATTCCTGCACTCCTTATAAGTATGATTTGAGTTGAATCGAGAAAGCATACCGTCCGGAAAAATAGGATCGGTTCTGTGTTTATGTTATACTTTTCATAATTAGCAGCTGCTGCAAAAGGGGAAACGAACGCAATGGTGCAAAATATGCTTGGAAAAATCCGTTCCTATCAAGCCAGGTTCAGTGAAAAAGAAAAGAAAATTGCCAATTACATTTTAAATAATCCCGAAAAAATTATTCACAGCACGATTAATGAGGTCGCGGAGGATTTGAACGTCGCCGAAGCAACCGTGTTCCGTTTTTGCAAGCATATCGGCTACAAGGGCTATCAGGCGATGAAAATTGCACTCGCGTCTGAAGTAATGACTCCGATTCAGCAAATTTACGAGGAAATCAACGAAACCGACAGCACGCGGACGATTGCCGAGAAGGTGTTCAAATCCAATATCCGTACCTTGGAAAATACGTTTCAAGTTCTGGACAGCGAAGCATTCGCCTCTGCCGTCACTTTGATCGCCGAAGCGAACCGGGTTCATTTCTACGGAATCGGCGGTTCAGGCGTCATTGCGATGGATGCATTTCACAAATTCATCCGGTCCGGCAAGCAGGCATTCGCCTCTGCCGACGCACACTTCCAGCTCATGTCGGCCGCTCAGCTGACGAAAGAGGATGCCGCGGTCGTCATCTCTCACTCCGGCACGAACAAGGATACGATCCGCATCATTCAGACGGCAGCCGAATCCGGTGCCAAGACGATTGCGATAACGGGCTTTCCCAAATCGCCTGTCAGCCAGCATGCGGATGTCGCGCTTCATACGAGCTCGGACGAAACGGAATACCGCTCTGAGGCTCTGGCCTCCCGGATCGGCCAGCTCAGCCTGATCGACGCCTTGTACGTTAACGTCATGATCGTGAACCGGGATAAGGCGAAGCATTCTCTGGAGAAGGTGCGCGAGGCGATTTCCGAAACGCGCATTTGATCTTTCCTGTTTTGCACGAAATACGTTTTTACCCGAAATAAAGGTGAACCTGGGACCACACCGTCCCGGTTCACCTTTTTCCCGTTATACGAAGATGTCCAGAACGAGGATCAGTGCCAGCGCCACAACGGAAATGATCGTTTCGAGCGCGGTCCAGGTAAACAGCGTTTCTTTAACCGACATGCCGAAGTACTCTTTGATCATCCAGAAGCCTGAATCGTTCACATGCGACAAGATGAGCGAGCCTGCGCCTGTCGCTAACACGAGAAGCTCCAAATTCGCGCCGGGAACGACGGCCGCGATCGGCGCTACGATTCCCGCTGCCGTCATCATGGACACCGTCGCGGAGCCGGTTGCCACACGGATTAGCGCCGCGATTCCCCAGCCGAGCAAAATCGGCGAAACGTTCGAGGAAGTGGCTAGCTCAGCGATGTAATCGCCGATGCCGGAATCGAGCAGGACCCGGTTAAACGCGCCGCCGGCCCCGATAACAAGCAGGATCGTAGCGGTTGGAGCCAGGCAATCGTTCGAAAATTTCAGCACCGTCTCCCTGCTCAAGCCGCGGAAGAATCCTAAGCTGAAGAAGGAGTAAACCGTAGCGATCAGCAGCGCGGTGACCGGATCGCCGATAAACTTGAGCGCGGCATACAGCTTGCTGTCCTCCGGAAGCGACAACTCGGCGATGGAAGCGATCAGCATCAGCAGCACGGGCACCAGCACCGTGAACACGGTATTGAAGAAGCCCGGCAATGCTTTTTTCGAATCGGTTTCCGTGAGCTGTTCTCCCATTTCCTTCGGTACTTCTTTATGGATCCGGTTGCCGATCCATTGTCCATACAGAGGGCCCGCTATTATCGCTGTCGGCAGGCCGACGATAACGGCATAAAGGATCGTAAGACCGACATCGGCATTAAAAATGCCGACTGCCGCCATTGCCGCCGGATGCGGCGGGACAAGGCCGTGCACGACCGAAAGGCCCGCAACGAGCGGAACGCCGATCTTGACGAGCGATACGCCTGTTTGTCTCGCGATCGTGAATACCAACGGGATCAGCAGGACAAAGCCGACCTGGAAGAAAACCGGTATACCCACGATAAAGGCGACAAACATCATTGCCCAATGGACGTTTTTTTCACCGAAACGTTTGATCAATGTTTGGGCGATTCTTTCGGCTCCGCCCGATTCGGCCATCATTTTACCCAGCATGGTCCCGAGGGCAAGCACGATTGCCAAGAAGCCAAGCGTGTTTCCAAGGCCGGTCTTGATGGAATCGACGATTCCCGTTCCGCCCGTTTCGGTCGTAAACAACGGCATTCCTGTGGCCAAGCCGACACCGATCGCCGTCACGATAAGCGATACGAACGGATTCAGCTTTGCCACCGTAATGAGAAGCAGAAGCACTACGATTGCAGCCAATACGATAAGTAATAGCATAGTCGTCCTCCTAAATTGTCTTAAAGCATGCAATGCAAGCTTTTCAATTATATGAAAAAAAATTTCTTTAATCAACACACATTATAGAAAAAAATTTTATTTTTTTGTCAAAAATGACGTTCCTTATTATGAGTAATAAAATCAATTTCATGCAGCCTCTTCCAGTGAATGTTTCGGACATTTGGTTTGATAAACTTTTTTGCATACAAAAAAGCCGCATGCTTTTCGCATGCGGAATTTTTGTATGGGTATTCAATTCGATTTCGCCGCCTCCGGCCGCCTTTAATCCTTGGCAATTGCACGACTTCGCAGCAGCTTATATTTCCGGGCATATTTGCTTACGCTGTGCACGACGGTTGCGTGCGACCACGTTAACGGCGCAACCGATAACGGGCTGCCGTCGTATGGGTTGAGCTGTTCCGGGAGCAGCCCGCTTTGCAAAGCATGATCCGAGACCCACTGCAGCGTGCGGCGCGGACCTTCCAGCTCCTCCAATGTGGTGGCGGAATCGATTTCGTAATTGGCGACCCAGAGCGTACAAATAATCCATGGATTTCCAGGCACTTTATCGATTTCTCCGGATTGCTGGAAATAGTAGTCATTCGTGTATCTGGCGATGCCGCCTATGTGCGTTTTGATCTGCAGCCCTTCCTTGATCGCCTGCATCGTCTGGACGACACGGTAATCGTCGACCGGCAGTACGCCGAATTCGAGGATCCCGAACAGGCTGCTCTCCAGCGTCGTATCCTTCACCCAGCGATTATCCTTTTGCACAAGTCCCCTTGCGAAGCGCCCGCTTTCCTCATCCCACAAATGGGTAATGATTCCGAGCTTGATCGCCTTCGCCGTATGCTTATAGTGATCGCTCCGTTCATAATCGCCGAACAGTTCTGTGAAGAAGGAGGCCGCCATCAAGCCGCCGTATACGGATGCCGCGGTGTATGTCCAAATGCCGTAGCGTTCCTCCCACAAGTCATAGCTTGGTTTAGGCAGCGATAAGGAATGCTCCATATACGTGCTTAAGAACGCTGCCGCTTTACGGATCAAATTACTGTAAAGCGATTGCGGAAGCTCGATGACCTGATTGCGTTCGTAATCCTTCCATAATGCGAACAAGACCAGCGCCGTCTCATCCTCTTGTATAGGCAGCCTGCGGCTTCCCTGTACGATGTACGGATGCCAGCTTGACCCGACCGTCCCGTCCGGATTGTATTTGTGATACAAGTAGCCTTCCGGGGACAAGGCCTGAGCGCAAAAATGAAAAAACGGAGCGATGACGCTCTGATAACCGGCCATCGACATCGCATCCGCAATCAGCGCCCCGTCGCGAGGCCACATATAGCTGTAATGATCCCGGTTATATTGCAAAATGTCGGTATCGTTCGCAGCCAGAATGGCGCCGCGCTCATCGACCTGAGTCCTTACGAGCAGAAGGCTTTGCTTGAACATCTTCACTACGTCCCGGGGCAAATCGCCAAGATCGGTCTCCGCTCTGCGCAGCCAATGCTTCCAGTAGATGACCATCCTGCTGAGCAGCTTTTCGGGATGGTTCTCATGGACGTATTGATTGAGCTCCTTCACTTCCTCCAAATCCTTGCCGATCGACATCCAGTAGAAAATATCCTTCTCGCTGCCCGCCGGCACGACCGTCCGGAAGCTTATCGTACTATCGACCGAGCCTTGCGCGATCGAATTGCCCATCAGCACGCCGTCCTCGGCGTCGCGCCACGTTCCTTCCGCGGACTGGAACCGTTTGATGCCCGTCGAATACTGCATCATCCCGCCCTCGTCCGAGAACCCGTTAAACATGAAATAATTGTTTCTCTTATAGTGATAAAGCGTATGATTCTCGGGGTAATACACAGCCGTATCGCCGACCTCGGAGCCGTCAATCATCAGGTCCTGATGGAAAAAGAGCCGCACCTCCCTCGTCAGATGCGACATATTCCGAATGACGACTCTCTTGATATAAATACATTCGCGCTGATGGATTCCGTCGTTCATTTGGAGCTCGATGCCCAATCTCTTATGGACAGCCGTAATATTCGTAACCAACGAATCCTCGATATAATCCAGATCGAATCTCCACTCCGGTTCGTCCAGCCAAGTGAAGGTCCCCTCGACCCAGACGCCCAAGCGGCAGTATTGACCGCCTACATGGTTTAACTGGCCTACGAACGGATAATAAATGTCCCGGATATAACAATTCTGGTCAAGGTTAAGAAGCATCTTGCCGTTGCCGATTACGAGGTGACGGGCCATGTCTCCTTCTCCTTTCCATCCGCAATGAGCTGCGAATAAACGGAAATATAGGCTTTGGCTGAACGGTTCCAGCTGTAATCCTCTTTGGCGCCGTTCGCCACGATCTGCTTCCAAGCCTCCTCGTCGCGATATAGCTCAAGCGCTCTGCGTACGGTATGCATGTAGTCGTGCGCGTTGTAATTCGTGAAGCTGAAGCCGTTCCCTTCGCCTGTAAATTCGTTATAGGCTTGCACCGTGTCGCGAAGTCCGCCCGTTTCACGGACGATCGGCACCGTAAGGTAGCGCAGCGATATAAGCTGGCTTAAACCGCAAGGCTCGAATTTCGAAGGCATGGCGAACATGTCCGCCCCGGCATAAATACGCCTTGCAAGACGGTCATCATAGCCCAGCCACACCGCAACCTTGTCCGGATACCAATAAGCCTTGTCGTTAAAGAAATGCTCGTAATGGCCTTCTCCAGCTCCGAGCACGACAAATTGGACGTCCTCCTGCAGCAGCTCCTCGAACGTTCGCAAAATCAGATCGAAGCCCTTCTGCTCCACAAGTCTCGACACGATGCCGATCAGCGGAATGGATTCCGATTGCGGCAAGCCCAGCTCGCGCTGAAGCTCCAGCTTATTTTTTCTCTTGCGGCTCAGAGAGCTGCGGTATGGAAAATGAAGCGCTGCGTCGTTCATCGGATCGAACAGCTCATCGTCAATACCGTTTACGATTCCGACCAGATCCGCAGAACGGTGTCTGAGCAAAGCATCCAGCCCTTCGCCGTAATATTCGGTTTGAATCTCATCCGCGTACGAACCGCTGACCGTTGTCAGCTTGTCGGCGAACACAAGGCCGCCCTTCATGCAGCTGCCCGCCCCGTGAAACTCGAGGGTCTCGTAGGTGAACAGATCATTGCCCACACCGATCAGATCCTGCAGCAGCTCTCTCCCGAACACGCCTTGATATTTCAAATTATGGATGGTAAATACCGATTTGGCGTTTGCCCATGCCGGGTCGTAAGCGTAACGGGTTTTCAACAGGAACGGAATCAGGCCGGTTTGCCAATCGTGGCAATGCACGATGTCGGGCTTGAAATCCATATACCGCACAGCCTCCATGACGGCGAAGCTGAAGAACACGAAACGCTCCGCATCGTCACCGTAGCCGTACAGCCCTTTCCTCTTGAAATAAAACTCGTTATCGATCAGGTAATAAGTAATTCCGTCCAGCTCCGCTTTCAACAGTCCGCAATATTGGTTCCGCCAGCTGAACGATACGGTGAACTTGGCGATCAGCTGGAATCGGCCGACTAACGCGGCCGGTATTTCTTCATATTTGGGAAGGACCACTCTGGCATCAACGCCACGTTTGCCCAGCGCTTTAGGGAGCGCCCCTGCAACGTCAGCAAGGCCGCCCGTCTTCGCCAGCGGTACTGCTTCAGAAGTTGCGAACAAGATGTTCATAGGAAACTCCTTTCGTTAAGGTCGCTGCAATGGCGCCTATAAAATCATTAGATAATTTTCCGTTTTCCCGCCAAAAAAGGAGCGCTGTCCGCACCGCGGATATCGCGGTCCGCTTCTACGCGGACGTCTTTATCTAAAATGCTGTGCTGGATAAAGCTGTCCTCGCCGACCACGCCGTTCTGCATAATGATGCTGTTTTTGACGATCGCGCCTTTCTGTACGTGAACACCCCGGAACAGAATGCTGTTCACTACCGTTCCTTCCACGCGGCAGCCGTTCGCAATAAGTGAATTCGTCACCTTGGAGCCGCCCAGGTAACGGGCCGGAGGCTCGTCCTTAACCTTCGTATAAATCGGGCCGGGCTGGTAGAACAGCTCCTTCCACACATCAGGCTGTAGAAGGTTCATGCTGTTGCGGTAATAGCTTGTAATCGTATTGACTACACCTAAATACCCTTCATACATGTATCCGAACACACGGAGCTTATCGATTCTCGAAAAAATGGCGTGACGGACAAGATGATCCTGCCCTTGAGCAAGGGAGGTTTCGACCAGCTCCATAAGCAAGTCCTTGCGCATAACGTACATTTCCATCGAGCTGACGTCGCTCGACATTCTGCCGTAATGGTCCTGAATCGCGGTAATCCGTCCGTCTTCGTCCATCATCACCTTGCGCGCCTTGCCCGTCAGCAGATCCTCCTGCTTCTTGCAAACGACCGTAATATCGGCCTCCTGCTCCAGATGGAACTGGATGACCTTCTCAAAATCGATATTGCAGACCATATGGCTGCGCGTAATGACAACGTAATCCAGGGTAGAACGGTTGAAATAATCCCTTTGCTGATAAAAATGGTACAAATCGCCGCGGCTGATTTCCTGAATATCGTCGGTCGCCGGCGGCAGCACGAACAATCCGCTTTGGCGGTGCTGCAAATCCCAATGCTTGCCGGAGCCCAAATGGTCCATAAGCGAACGGTACTTGGTATGGGCGAATACTGCGACCTTGGAGATGCCGGAATTCACCATGCTCGAAAGCACAAAATCGATCAGGCGGTAACGCGCCCCGAACGGAACGGTTGCCAGACAGCGCCCCTGGGTCAGGCGTTCGAGCTCGTCCGTCTCATGAATTAAATTGATGACGCCCATTACTTTATGTTTCATGAGTGCTCTACCTCCTGCAGCAAATGATCGTTCGTTACGTATTGGTCGACGGCAACTACCGTGATGGTATCGTCGTCCGGGCTTCCGATCGTCACACCGGCTTGTATGACCGCCCCTTCGCCGATGATGGCACGGTATATGCGCGCCCCTTCGCCGATCCGGACGTTCGGCATAACGACCGACTCCGAGATGAAGCTGTCCTTCTCGGCCTTGACGCCGTAGAATAGAACCGAACGGTTGATTTCCCCCTCCAGCAGGCATCCTTCCGTAATAAGGGAAGAGGAGATGACTGCTGAAGCCCCGACATGCTGCGCAGGCTGATTCGGGCTTACCGAATAAATTCTCCAGGATTCATCCGACAGCTCAAGCGGCGGTTCGTCGGCGAGAAGATCCATATTCGCTTCCCAAAGACTCTCGATCGTGCCGACGTCCTTCCAATAGCCTTTGAAGGAATAGCAATACAAATTTTTGCCGTCCTTCATCATGGCCGGAATCAAATCCTTACCGAAATCATGATTCGAGCTGCGGTTCGCTTCGTCATAGATCAAATATTTTTGAAGCTGCGACCACGTGAATATATATACGCCCATCGAAGCGATATTGCTGGTCGGGTTTTTCGGCTTCTCTTCGAAAGCCGTGATCCGGTCTTCATCGTCGATGTGCATAACCCCGAATCGGCTGGCTTCCTTCCAGTCCACCTCAATGCCCGCAATCGTCACGTCCGCTCCGGAGCGCTTATGATGCTCGAGCATGAGCTCGTAGTCCATTTTATAAATATGGTCGCCCGAAATAATTAACACGTACTCCGGGTTGTATCTATCGATAAATGCCATGTTTTGATAAATGGCGTTGGCCGTGCCCTTGTACCATACGCCGCCCTTTTGCTTCACGTACGGCGGCAGGATGGTCATGCCGCCGTCGCGGCGGTCAAGCCCCCAAGGACTTCCGATGCCGAGATAGCGGTTGAGCTCAAGCGGCTGATACTGCGTCAGAACGCCGACCGTATCGATGCCGGAATGTGCGCAATTGCTCAACGTAAAATCAATAATCCTGTATTTTCCTCCAAAGTAAACGGCGGGTTTTGCCAAGTCCCTCGTCAAAACGCCTAACCTCTTCCCTTCTCCTCCGGCGAGCAGCATTGCGATCATTTCTTTACGGCCCATGGACACCAACTCCTTCTCAAAGTGTGTCCCCCGGTCTCACGCCCAGCATCAGGAATGTAAATGGGGGTAAATGAAGCGAAATGCTCTGTTCCTGGCCGTGCCAAGCGATATTCTCGCTTTTGTAGCTTTGCTGTACTTGCGAGTCCGTACCGCCAAACCGCTTTTCATTGCTATTTAGAATAGAGCTGTACAAGCCTGGATCCGGGACACCGATCCGGAATTCATGGTAATCGTTCCTCGAGAAATTAGCCACAATGACAGACTTATCCTTATCGCCGCAGCGGACAAAGGAGATAACCGACTGTGCCGCGTTGTTCACGTCGATCCAAGAGAACGTATCCGGAAAGCTGTCGCGCTCCCAAAGAGAAGGCTCCTCTTGGTAGGTGCGGTTCAATGTGTTGACGTAATGCTTCATCGTACGGTGCGAATCGTATTCGAGCACCATCCAGTCGAGCATATCGGCGTCCTTCCATTCGTCGAACTGCCCCCATTCACTGCCCATGAACAGCAGCTTTTTCCCCGGATGGGTCATCCAATAGCCGTAAAACAAACGCAGCTGGGCAAATTTTTCTTCGTAGGTGCCGGGCATTTTGTTCAAAAGGGAACGTTTGCCGTGAACGACCTCGTCATGCGACAGCGGCAGTACATAATTTTCTGAAAATGCGTAAAGGAGTGAAAAAGTGATCAGATGATGGTGGTGTGTGCGTTCAGGCGGATCAAGCGCCATGTAGCGCAGCATATCGTTCATCCAACCCATATTCCATTTAAAGTTAAAACCTAGGCCGCCTTTGTAGGTAGGTGCTGTGACTGCCGGCCATGCGGAAGAATCCTCTGCAATCATGAGTGTATCGGGGTAATATTGAAACACGGTTTCATTGAGCTTCTTCAAGAAGCGGAGAGCGTCTAAGTTGTCTGAACCGCCTAAGTGATTCAACGTGTGCATCTCGGGCGGTTTGTCCATATGTAAATTAATCATGCTGGCCACGGCGTCTACCCTTAAACCGTCCATATGGAAGACGTCCATCCAATAAATGGCATTGGATATAAGGAAGCTCATAATTTCGCCTCTGCCGAAATCAAACGCGAGCGTGCCCCAGAGAGGCTTCTCTGCGCGGTTCGGATTTGGTCCCTCGTACAGAGGTGTGCCGTCGAACAACCTCAAGCCGTGATCGTCTTTGCAGAAGTGGCCGGGCACCCAATCTAAAATAACGCCCATATTATGCTGGTGGCATATATCAACAAAGCGCATCAGCTGCTTCGGCGTTCCGTAGCGGCTGGTCACGCCGTAAAATCCGGTAATTTGGTAGCCCCACGACTGATCCAGCGGATGCTCCATGATCGGCATCAATTCAATGTGCGTATAGCCCATATTCGCCGCGTAAGGAATCAAATCGTCTGCCAGTTCTTCATACGTATAAAAATCTTCTTTTCCTTTAATCTTCCAGGAGCCCGCATGAACCTCGTAAATCATCATCGGATTCGTATAGGCAGGCTTTTGGCGTTTCTTTTCGAACCATTCCGAATCTTCCCATTGATATCCGGAAATGTCGGCAACTACAGAAGCCGTATTCGGCCGCCTCTCGGCATAAAATGCGTACGGGTCGGCTTTCCGTATCATATTCCCATCAGCGGTGACAATCTCGTATTTGTAGATTTCGCCTTCGCCGATGTCCGGTATAAACAAGCTGAAAATTCCCGTTTCGCCGATCAGCTTCATCTTGTGCTTGCTTCCGTTCCATTGGTTGAAACCGCCTATGACCCGAACCGATTTTGCATTTGGAGCCCATACGGTAAACCTGACACCATCCTTGCCGCGAACGCGGACGAGGTGCGCGCCCATAAAACGGTAGCTGTGATAGGAGCTTCCTTCGTTGAATAAGTAGAGATCGTTCTTCGATAAACCGTTTAGAGCCGTTCGAACCATTCCTGGAATCACCCCCTGCTTGGATGGAATATGAAATTTTATACCCTTTGGAGCACTTACATAACCCAATTATACATGGTTTCTTGAAAAAAAACAGACTGCTTTCATAGATTTCGACACTATTCCTTTGTAAATGTCAGATTACTTCACACCAACCTCTTTTGCCCCGCTTACTCTCTTAATATAGTAATGCTTGGCGCATAATCCTTTCGTTACGGCTGCTTTGGAGCAATGGATCCACGTGCAGGACGTAAACGTTTTAACGCGGCGCGGCCTGACGGTGTACGGATCGCCGTGGCGCAGCAGCCGCTGGTGGTGCATCGCGCATAAATCCTTTGCTTTGACTGGCTTAGTACAGTTCTCAATGATGCAAATATTCATTCTGTTCTCTCCTGTCTGCCCGGTAAAAACGGATTGTCAGCGGTTATATTCATATATCTTATAAGGAATGCTAAATGGAATAAAGCCTGCTGCCGGTTCATTACGGCCGGATTTGATCAGGCTATTCGCATCTTGCATGGAATAGATACGAATTAAGCTATGGAGTTTAATTAATTAAATGAGTTTGCCAATATAATCTGCTACCAATTCGTCACAACCACGGCTTGTTTGCGCTTCAGGCGTATTTTATACTTTTATTTGTTTATATGGATGAGGTTTGGGAATTTTTAGGAGGGTTACTTTTGTCGGTTTATCGCCAAATTTTTCAATGCTTGGACATGCCTATGCTCGTTTTGTGCGAAAAAGGCCGGGAAATCAAAATCGAGGATGCAAATGCCGCCTTTATGCGCCTGACGGGCTACACGCTGGCGGAGCTTCAGGCACGGAGAGTGCGCGATTTACTGCACGCCCACAAAATCGACGCCAATCGACAAGTTTTGAAAAGTGAAGTCCATTTGCGGACGAAGCTGACTCGCGAGCTTCCCGTCCGCATCGACCAGCAGCCTCTCCCTCCAGGTGAGGAAGGCGGGCCGAATCGGGCCTTGATCCTGTTCGAGGATCTTTCTTCCTATAAATGGATCGAGCGGCAATTCGAGCTGAAAAAAGTGCTGATCAGCGGAATCGTGGACAACCACCATCATGTCCGTTTTTTGCGGGACAGCGTAGCGCCTCTTCTGTTCGAGCCCGACCGTACGCTGGAAGACGACACGCTGATGAAATTTATCGCCGATAAGGAGCAGGACAAGCTGAAAGGCGTGCTCCGCGAAGCCTATGCGACGAAGAAAGAGCGATCGTTGACGCTGCTGACGAGCAAGCTCAGCGGCGCAGAGCTCGAGCTGTCGGTCACCTTTGCCCCGATTCTGGACGGCTGCGGCGAGGTCAAGGAGTTCGCATTCGTCATCTGGGACCTGAAAGCCGTAAACGATAAAATTTCGTCGGCGATGAAGTTGAAGATTTGGATGGCAAAGCGCGATGTCACGGCAGGTCATCTGTCCGCATCGACCGGCATTTCGATCCAAACGATATCCAAGCTCCGCAACGGAAAAATCGAAAAGCCCCAAAGGCTGACAGCAGAGCTGATCGCCTCGGAGCTTCAAGTGGATCTGTATGAGATTTGGCCCGAAATACGTAAGTAGCTTTAGTTCAGAAACGGCGTAAGCTCGCCGGTAAAATAAAGATGCAGCTCATGCATCGCTCTTGTACAGGCGGTATAGAACAGCTTTCTTTCGCTTTCCCGCCTGTAGGCGCCGCTTGAAGCGTCGCTGATGACGACCGCGTCAAACTCCACCCCTTTAGCCAAATAGGAAGGGATTACGACAATCCCTTTCTCGAACGTCACCGTCTCCTTTTCGATCAGGCGCAGCTTCGGAAACGATGACGAAAGCAGCCGGTGCATGTCCTTGCTCTCTTCGGCCGTCTTGCAAATAACTGCGATCGATGCATAACCCGATTCGACAAGCTTCGCTATCCGGTCTCCAATGGCTTCCAAGCGCAGCATTTCGTTGTCGGTTTTTGTAACGGTCGGCATGGCCCCATCCCGGTTGAACGGCACGATCCGGCTTCCGCCTTCTATTATCCGGCTTGTAAATTCAACGATTGGCTTGGTCGAGCGGTAGCTTCTCTCCAGCACGATTTTCTCCGTATGCTCTTCCCCGTAAAGCCCTGACAACGGCTCGAAGCTGTCGCCGGCAACCGCATGGACGAAAATGGACTGATTCAGATCGCCCAGCACCGTCATTTTTGCATTCGGAAAAATTCTTTTCAAATAATGGTATTGAAACGGCGAATAATCCTGCGCTTCATCGATAAACAGATGCTTAACGGAGGTGTTGGTATGGAAGCCTTCCAGCTTCTCCTTCAAATACAGGTAAGGGGTAGCGTCCTCATAATAAATCTCGCCACGATCCAGCTTAGCAGCCGTTTGTGAGGATATGGAAGCCCATTCTTCCGGCAGCCGCTCTTCCTCCCTTAACCAGTCCGCCATGCCTCCCTGAATGAACAGCCGCTTGTAAATCGCGGGCATATCCAGGAAGGATAACCGCTTCACGCGTTTTCGCAGTTTTTTGAACTGCTCCTGTACGACCATTGCCGCCAAAAAGCCTTTCTCCGCCTCGAAGTCGTCGAAGGTTTGCCCGTTGAACCGGTTTTTTCGCTGCAGCTCCTCAAACGCACGGGCATATTGCTCCGGATCGAGCAGCTCGATTTGATCCTGCACCCAATCCTGCTCGCGTTCCTGCCTGCTAAGGCGTGTCAGCTGCTTTAACATCCACTCCGCCGTAAACCGCATGCGGTTGCCGATGGAGATCGACCGGTCAAGGGAATAAAATTGCTCGGAAATCGCATCCTCCGATATTAACGTCCTGCCGCGGAAGACGACCGGCTTGAACAGCAAGCCCGAATCCCCAAGTTCCTTCGCATACCTGTCAATCAGCTGCATAAACGAAAGCCCCGACTTATAGACGATTGCTTTCAGCCTGGTATCATATCCCTCCTCGCCGGCCGAACCGAGCGCATATTCCATTTGAGTATACGGATCCTCGAGATCAAGCGCTTTGCCGAGCCTATGCTCCAAATACTGCTGATACGTCGTCTGCTGCATATTTTGCTCGCCCAGCTCGGGCAGCACAGTCGATACGTAGCTGTTAAACATCGGATTCGGCGAAAATAAAACAATCTGATCTGCCGTCAATACGCCCCGGTACCGGTATAGCAGATAAGCTACCCGCTGCAGGGCTGCAGACGTTTTTCCGCTTCCCGCCGCTCCTTGAACGATAAGCAGCCTCGCGCGTTCGTTGCGGATAATCCGGTTCTGCTCCTGCTGGATCGTCGCGACGATGCTTTTCATCTGGGCGTCCGATTGCTTTCCGAGCACCTCCTGCAGCAGCTCATCGCCGATTGTCACGCCGGTATCGAACATGCTTCTGATCGTCCCGTTCCGGATAATGAATTGCCGCTTCAGCGTCATTTCCCCGTGTATGGAGCCGCCGGGCGTTTCGTAATGAACCGGCCCCGGCCCGTAATCGTAATAAAGGCTGGATACGGGAGCTCTCCAGTCGTAGATCAAATAATCCATTCCGCTGTCGCTCAGCAGAGAGCCTACTCCCAAATAAATCTGCTCCGTCCCCGATTCTCCCTGCTCCTTGAAATCGATTCTTCCAAAATACGGCGATTGCTCCAGCTTCGTCAACGTTTTCAGCTGTTCCATCGCATGCCGGTGGCTTCTCTCCCGCTCCGAAAGCACCTCAGCTTGCTGCTTCATGCTCGCATGCGATTCCGCGGATTCTGCCGAATCCTCGAAGTTCAAGGTGACATCATCCCAGAAATTCCGACGAATATCGACAATGTCCTCCCTTAAGCCTCCAACCTGGCTGCGCAGCTCCTCCAGCCTCGATCGGATAATGCCCGTAACCTCTTTCACCCGCTTCTGTTCTTCCGGAAGCTGATCATTCGGATTCGTCATTATAAAAATCTCCTTAACGTAATTTAATAGTAGTCGTTCAGCCCGGCATAAAGCCGATATCATCAAGCATTACCTTACCGGGCCCGCTTGTAAATCGGAAGGTAATACGGCTTATTTCCTTAAGCGAAAGCTCGCCGCCCTCCGCTGCAAAATCAGCTATCGGCAGCAAGTACGTTTGAAAAACCGGCTCATTTGCCTGCTTGTATTTACCATCCTTCATCCTCTTCTCGAGCCAGGACCATGACATAAAGGAAGTATACGCAGATGACGGTACCGGCATCACCTTATCGAGCTCTATCGCCCTCTTCCTGCCGTCCTGCAGCGTAAGCTCGACTTCAAGCTTCGGCAGCGGTGGTAGCATTAGGGTCGCTGCTCCGGACTCCGATTCCGCCTTATCCTGCTTCGCAAGCAGATCCCGCTCCAGATTCGCCATTGAAAATGCAAGAACCGGGTCCTGTGCCGATGACTGGCCGGCTGCCGCTGACGGCGATAACGCAAGCGAATAAGCCGCTCCAGGGTGTGTCCATGAAAGCTCTATGCCCTTCGTTCCTTTGCTGTTGCCGTCGCGGTCCTTCGCGAAGTCCACCTGCCACTTGTCCATCCCTGCGGCAGACGCCTTGCCCCCGCCCTCCAGCATAGTTTTGCCGCCATAGTGCTCATACCGGGCGATTTCCGCGAAGCCCGCCTCCTCATAGCGGTTCATATAACCCGTAACGGGAAGCCAGGCCAGACCGTTCCGGTAATCCCGGAACAAAGGCTCGTATTCCTTTTCTCCAAGCAAAGCGGTCTGCAGAAATGCGGAAATATATACTTTTGAAATTTGCCGCTGATCTTCTTCTTCCAGAAGCTCGTTCCGGTTCAGGAACAAGCCTCCGGGCGGACGTTCGTCCATCCTGCCCCATTCCGTGTTGAATTGGCTGTGATTGGCGTCCTCGATATAGAGCTCTGCTTTAAATTTGCCGCTGTCCGCCGAGAAGTCAACCCTGTTATACTGCCTGTCCCCGTAAAAATTGTTCACATCCGCATCGCGCGCGCCCTGGATCGTCAAATAATGGACGTCTTTTAGCTGTGCGGAAAGGCTGTCCACTTTTTTATCCGTCGGCGCTATAGCAGCCACCGCTTGAATCCGGACATGGCTTAAGCTTCCCAGAGTAGGATCCTTCTTAAACCACCGGTCCGCATCCGCGGCCATCGCAACGGCTTGACC
Source organism: Paenibacillus vietnamensis (assembly GCF_020169515.1). Taxonomy (GTDB): domain Bacteria; phylum Bacillota; class Bacilli; order Paenibacillales; family Paenibacillaceae; genus Pristimantibacillus; species Pristimantibacillus vietnamensis. The sequence continues at coordinate 194,201 of NZ_JAHMHW010000002.1, forward strand.
TCCGCGCGAATGTCCGATCAGCGCAACTCTGTCCATATCCACCCGGCCGGAAAACGGATTGCCCTCCTGCCCGCTAAGCTGCTGAATTTGCTGCAAATGCTTCAGAAGAACCCAGGCCCGCGTTTTCATATCATGATCAGGAATGCCCGACCAGACGGAATAGTTCAAAAAATTTTCATCCACAGAGACGGCGATAATGCCCTGGCTTGCCAGAAGCTCGCCTAAATAACCGTAGCCGCCGTCGGAAAAATGCTCCATCAAATGATTGCCGTGTACGATGAGCGCCAGCGGGTATACGCCTTCCTTGTCGGGCATCCATACCCTGCCGTTAAGCGGAAGCCTGCTCTGGTCAAAGCCCCAAAAATACGTTTTCAGCTTAGACCATTTAGTAATATAGGAAGAAGCATCGACGGAACCGGTTTTGATATCGACGTTCTCGCCGAACAGAGCTCTGTGCTTATCCTCTCCGCTTCCGTACGTAAATGCCCGTACACCCTGGCTCCCTTGCCGGGACGGATCTGGGATTTGCTCCTCATGACCGTTTATGCCGCCTGTATCCACAACGCCGGCAGCCTCTCTATGAGGCACCTTCGCCGGCGCCGTCCAATCGTTCAGAAACAATTGGCTTGCACATACGGCGGCAATCAGCGTGCCAGTCAACCACTTGCCTGCCGTGCTCATTCTCAGCCGCGCAAACAGGCCAATTGCCCCGCCAACGAGGGCAAACGCCACCGTAAACCCCGCCGAAATTGCGATTGACAACATTAAGCCGAACTCGGCGAAATGAAGGATTAAATACGTTTCCGTACCTGCGTATAGAAGAACGGATACGAATCTGCGGGGAAGCGGAATATATAAGAGCGAGAATATAACAGACAGCAGAAGCGAAGCCAGCTGCATCGCAGCAAGGTTCAAAGCAGTAAAAACGATCAGATCGGTCCCTGTACCGAAGCCGGTCGGAATGCCAAGCGCTGCAACAGCCATCGAAAGCACACCCGAAAGGGCGGCACCTCCGGACGCAGCACGCCAAACAAAAGTGTCTTGCTGTTTTCTGACACGAAATCTGCCGATCAGCCACTCCTTCGCCATGGAGAGCCTGCTGCGGGGCGGCTGAAGCTGCCCAGTCTCCAGCCTTTCTATTTCCATAGATCCCCCTTCACGGACAGCCAGCTTCTGCCTCCGCGTCTTTCGATCTCAACGTTGACGCCGAAGAAATCGCTCATCATAGCAGATGTCAGCACCTTTTCCGTATCGCCCGCTGCGAACACCTCGCCCTGCTTGATCAGCAACGATTTGCCGAAGCATGGCAAAATTTCCTCTACGTGATGTGTCACATAGATGATGGTAGGCGCGTCTTCCCCGCCGGCAACGGCTTCAATCATTCGCAGCAGCTGCTCGCGCGCAAACACGTCGAGACCTGTGCAGGGCTCGTCCAGGATAAGCAGCTTCGGAGAAGCCATCAAGGCGCGGGCGATCAGCACGCGCTGCCGCTCCCCTTGCGACAGCGTATCGTAGGTTCTGCCGATCAATGCTTCGCAGCCGAGTGATCGCATAAGCTGCTCCGCTTTTGCAACGTCACACTCATCCGTCGTATCGTAAAGACCGATAGTTGCAAATTTGCCGCTGAGGACGATTTTTAGCGCCTTTTCGCTCCCGTACAGCTTTTGCTGCAAGGATGTGCTGACCCAGCCGATGCTTTTGCGAAGCTCGCGCAGATCGAATTCGCCGAACCTTTTGCCGAGCACGGACATTGTCCCTGTAGTCGGCCATATATATCCGTTGATCATGTTAAGCAGCGTCGTTTTCCCGGATCCGTTCAGTCCGAGCAGGCACCAATGCTCTCCTTCGCGGACGGTCCAGTCGATATTTCTCAAAATCATCTTTTGTTCTCTATCCCAGGATACATCCTTTATCTCTATCATCATATGCCTGCACTCCCATCGGCCAGCTGACTGGTTCCATTCATTTGACTTCATTCATCGTATCGCCCATTATATTATAATACAACGATTTAATTCTACTGAATATGATCCGTCCGTTACCTGAGAGAATTACCTATCAGCAGCCGCAGGAGTGATTATGCATGAAACCCGAACAATTGAAGCAATGGGCTCATTTTTTTCTTACCTACAAATTTGCACTGGATGCCGTTGAGACCAAGCTGAATATTTTAAACGAAGAATTTCAGTTTATTCATGACTACAATCCGATTGAGCACATGAAGACAAGAATCAAAACACCGGAAAGCGTTATGCAAAAGCTGCGCCGCAAAGGGCTCGACATTACGCTCGAGGATGCCAAAAAGCATATACGCGACATCGCAGGCGTCCGCATTATTTGCTCCTTCTCGACCGATATTTACCAAATCGTCGATATGATCAGCAAGCAAAGCGACGTCAAGGTCGTAGAAGTGAAGGATTACGTCTTGAACCCGAAGCCAAACGGGTATCAAAGCATTCATTTGCTCGTGGAAATACCGGTGTTTTTAACCGACCGGACCGAAAATGTGATCGTTGAAATTCAAATCCGGACGATTGCCATGGATTTTTGGGCCAGCCTCGAGCATAAAATTTATTACAAATTCAACGAGCAAATTCCAGCTCACATCAAAGAAAAACTAAAAGATTCCGCCGACATGATCAATTCCCTGGATAAGCAAATGCTGGCGCTTAACGTCGAGGTGCAGCAGCAGCGCGAGCAAGCCGCAGGCGTAAATGAACGGTAAAAAAATAAGTCCTTCCCAAATTCGGGAAGGACTTATTTTTCATTAGGTTATCGCATAATAAAAAGGCACAATGAGTAAATTTAAAGCCACTGCAACAATTCCGATCGCCATAGACCAACCGCCTAACCCCCGCGCTCCTTGCCTGTACGCGATAAAGCCAAGCACTGCAGCGGTAGCGCCAAGCAATACGGGCCATATAAACCATGACGCGATTGCAAATACAAGCGATACCCAGCCTAACGCGTATCCGCCCGTCTCGGTATCCGTCTGCTCCGCCCTCTCCACATGCCGATCTTCTCTGCTCTCCCGGTGCAGCGCGGGATTTGACACCGCGAAATCGGAGCCCATTTCTTCGTTCATATTCCTAAAGTCTTCATCTTCCCTTACAAAGCTGTGCGAACGGTTTTTCCGGTCCCGTTCATCCAATAAACGCTTATAATCGTCCTCATAATCGCCCATTTACCGTCACTCCTTTGGTTTAAAGGTTTGGCAGCATGTAGCGGCTGATTTCTCCGCTTCATCCTGATGATATAAACCAAGCTCGTCCCCGGCAAACTCTTCGTTTAAATTCGCGCTTGCATGCTGATCGATTTCGATATTGATTTCTTTGGCAACGCAGTTATTGCCTTCCTTCCAGAAGCTGCAATTGGATACGCTGCAAGATACGCCTTTTGGCATAAAAAAATCACCTCCGCTATCAAGTTGCCCTGAGCGGGGGTGATTCATTCTGCCTTATTTTTGTCCTTGCATGCGGCGCTGGGTCATGTAGTCATTTTCGTAATACGCCAGCTCATCGCGCAGCTCCTCGAAAATCTTCGATACGCCAAGCACGATATCGCGCGCATCGCGCACCGGCTTGTACCGGAAGCGGATCGCATCCTGACCCGTATAAGCATAACGGCCGTCTTCGGAATAACATTCGTTCTTCGGATAGAAAAACGCGCTTACGCAATGATGATACACTTCATAAAGCACGCGTTCCGCATAATCTGTATCAAAATTGGGGCGTCTGAGCAATACTCCAAGCTTCTCAACGGCGACTTCAGAAAACACCAATAAATGTCTCAAATCGGATAAAAGACCTTTGTAAAACGCTTGGGCTTCCTCTCCTTTATCTTCACCGGTCAATTGCTGCAAGGCATTGTTGTTCAGAAACGGCTCAAGCTGGCTTACCGCGTCCTTAAGCTTTGTACGGGTCGATTCCGTTAGTGGTTTGACGTTAGCAGATGGCATAGTGGTAGATCCCCTTTCATGTCCAAACAAACATAAAAACTGCAATCAACAACATCGTACCACAAATTACATCGAAGTGGTACTGGCGATTGATGCTTTCTCGCGCATAATTTCAAGCCTTCAGCCCGAACCTATGGATTAGACTCAAAGCTTACTTACAGAAAGCTCACTGGAGGTTTTACCGCATGGGAAGAAAATGGATTGGAGCTTTAACGATCATTGCCCTGGCTGCATTGTTAATACCGACAACGCCTTGGTTTGCGCCTAAGCACCGCCAGGAGGCGGAAAAAGCGCCTCAAAGCGCAAGCTTTTCCGCCAAACGAGAGAAAACAATGAAACTCGCCGCCGTGCAAAACGACATGAATGCAACCGCCATGCTGTGCGTGACGGAGTGCACAAAGGATTTTCAAAATCTGATGAGAGCTACGGGAAGCTCCGGCTCGAAGGCAAACGGGACGATCGGGAAGCTGATGGAAGAGCATATGCATATGCATTATGTCAGCTGGATTTCGGGAGCACGAAGCGTTGATCGCGGCACACTGCCTTCCACCAAAAACAAAACCGCAGAAGACCTCGTCGCGAAGGCCAAAGCGCAGGTTGCGAAAGGGGCGAAATACGAATCGCCTGCTTTTACGGATGACAAAGGAAGCCGCTATATGGTGCTTGGCGTGCCCGACAGTCAACATGCCGGAATCGGAGTCGTCGGCGTCATCAAACAGGATATCGTCAAATCAGTTGAAAATCATCAAATGAGAAATTTAAGGCTGATTCCTTATCCGGCGGAAGGTAATTACAAAATCGAATCCGTAAAGCCAAATTCTACGACCGACACAACCGTTCGTACGGGCGAGGATAACGGGAACGCGAGCCATTACCATGTGCGCGACGTCGTCGTTCATTTCGCAAAGCCGATGACGGCCAGCGAGCTCGATCGGGTGAAAAAGGATATCCGAGCCGAATCCATGAAAAAAATCGGCGATACCTATGTGTTCCGTTCCAAGGACATGGAAACCGATCAGCTTATTCCTTACTTCAAGAAAAAATGGCAAACGGAATATACGGAGCCGCATTATTTGTATTTGACGAATGAGACCGGGGACTCAATCGTTCCGAACGATGCCCTGTATTCCAAATATCAATGGAACCTTCCTTCCATCGAAGCGGAAAAGGGCTGGAATATTTCCAAGGGTGACGAGCAAGTCATCGTAGCGGTGCTGGATACGGGTGTACAAAACGACCATCCGGATCTTCAGGACAAGCTAATCGAAGGAGTCAACATCGTTGACGAAAGTCTCGCTCCAAATGACGATGTAGGCCACGGCACCCATGTGGCGGGAATTATCGGGGCAGCGGTCAACAATGGGGAAGGCGTCGCCGGCGTTTCCTGGTACAATAAAATTATGCCGGTAAAAGTTCTCGACAGCAGCGGTGCCGGTTCCACTTATTCCGTCGCTCAAGGGATCATCTGGGCGGTCGATCATGGTGCCAGAGTAATCAACATGAGCTTAGGGAACTATGCGCAAGCCGATTTTCTGCATGATGCAATCAAATACGCTTATGAACGCGATGTCGTATTGATTGCAGCAAGCGGCAACGATAATACCGAGCGTCCGGGCTACCCTGCCGCGTACCCCGAAGTATTCGCCGTCGCTGCAACGAACAGCAATAAAGAAAAAGCTTCCTTCTCCAATTTCGGAGATTATATCGATGTCGCGGCGCCTGGCGACAGTATTGCCAGCACCTACCCGGGCAGCCAGTATGCCGCCTTATCCGGCACTTCAATGGCCAGCCCCCATGTTGCAGCGTTAGCCGGCTTGATCCGTTCGGTAAATCCCGAGCTGTCTAATGTAGAAGTAATGGAAATAATGAGAAAATCGGCCGTCGACCTTGGCGAGGAAGGCAAAGATATTTACTTCGGATACGGCGAAATTGACGTGGACAAAGCGCTTCAAGCCGCTTCCTCCTTCGGCGGTACGCTGCAGACATACCCCGACAGAGTCAAACGCAAGCTTTCCCGCATCGCGGCAGATCATGAATAAACCATAAACGGCTGAGGCCGTCGGCTGGAGATCCAGCATAAAAAGGACTATTCGGAAGCAACGGCTCGCTGCTCGAATAGTCCTTTTCTTTGCTTGATCGTCGTGTGGAAAGCTTGCCGTAAGCCGGGTTCTGTACTTCTAGTGGTTCAATCGGGAACGACCCTCCCACGAGGAAGCGACAATCATCTATCTAGGCCGTACATTGCTGCACGGCTCCAGCAACCAACCCGGACGCGCCTCAGGCGAAGGCTGCAGCTCAAGGCTGCCGCGTCCTCTCGGTCTTGCTCCAGATGGGGTTTACCAGGAGCATAGTCACCTATGCTCCTCGTGGTCTCTTACACCACGGTTCCACCCTTACCTGTGCCGGCTTGAAGCCGGCCATCGGCGGTCCATTTCTGTGGCACTATCCTTCAGCTCGCGCTGACTGGACGTTATCCAGCATCCTGCCTTGTGGAGCCCGGACTTTCCTCTCGCGGCAACGAGGCCGCCAGCGATTGTCTGTCAAACTTTCCGTAGCACGATTAAGTATACAAGGTATTTTACAAAAGCTCAACCCTGAAACGGCTGCCAAAATATCATATGAAAGTAAAAGGCTCCGTATTCAAGGTCGAAGCGACCGCAGTCGTTTCGTACTTGCCGCTTTCAAGCTGCTTGTTCAGCCAATCCGCCACCCGCTGCTTCATCACCTTCTCGATATTGTGACCGGGATCAATAATCGTCATGCCGGCCGCCAGCGCGTCATGCGCCGTATGATAATCGATATCTCCGGTAATGAGCACGTCTGCGCCGGCAAAGCTTGCATGGCGGACATATTTGGCTCCCGAGCCGCCCAGCACTGCAGCCTTGCGGATCATACGGTCGAGCGGGCCGACTACCCGGACTGCAGGCACATCGTACGCCTGCTTCGCGGCCTCGGCCAGCTCGCCAAGCGTTTGCGGCTTCGCAAGCTTGCCTGCCCTGCCCAGACCGAAGGAGCGTCCTTTCAAATCAACTGGATACAGGTCGTAAGCGACTTCTTCATAAGGATGCGCCTTCAGCATCGCTTGCACCGCTCTCCGGTGAACGCTGTAAGGGACGATCGTTTCAATCCGGATTTCGTCGGCTTTTTCCAGCTTTCCGTGCGCTCCGAGATAAGGATCGGTACCCGGTCCGGGCACGAAGGTACCCGTCCCTTTAATGTTAAAGCTGCAATTGGAATAATGGCCGATTTCACCCGCGCCCGAGCGCCATAACGCCTCCAGCACCTGCTCATGGTGGCTCTCGGGAACAAATACGACAAGCTTGTACAATTTATCCGTATGCACTTCCTCCAGGCACTGGCGCCCTTCCGGCACGATTCCGATCTGATCCGCCAGCCAGTCGTTAATCCCGCCGTCTGCAACGTCCAGGTTGGTGTGCGAAATATAGACGGCAATATCGTGCTTGATCAGCTTCTCATACAATTTTCCGGCGGCTGTAGACGTATCCAGCTTCGCTAACGGGCGATAGATGATAGCATGATGCGCGATAATAAGATCGGCGCCGATGCCGATCGCTTCGTCAACGACTTCATCCGTAACATCGAGTGCCACAAGCGCTTTTTTGACAGGCTTATGCAAAGTTCCGAGCTGGAGGCCGATTTTATCATTTTCGACCGCATAATGCTTCGGAGCCAGCTGCTCCATCAATTGTACGACGGTTTGTCCATGGGCAAACATTGCAAAACCTCCTCGATAATGCTGATCTCTTCGCGGAATTGCTTTTGCTTCAAAGCGGATTCCTGCAGATCCGACTCCGCCAGCTGAGCGCAAATACGGGCCAGCTTGTTTAGCTCGTGGCGCCATTTTTTCGCCAGCACCGCCTTAGGCGCTCGAAGCAAATGAGGTCCCATCGCCTTCAAAACAACCTCTTTCACTTCTTGCGGACGCGGAATAGGCAAAAAATCTCCGTTGTACAGCTGCTTATTTCGATCCGCGGCATCGGGCGCTTTGACGGCGTGCAGTACCTCGTAAATTTTCCCGTCTTCCTCCAGTATCGACTCGCCGGCCAAATACCAGTCTTGAGCAAGCAGCCACTCGCGGACGTTAGATTCTCCAACGTTTGGCTGAAGCACAAGCTCTTTAACGCCTTCAAGCTTGCCGGCCTGCCTGCCGGCTTCCAAAATTTCACTCATCAGGCTGCCGCCCATTCCGGCGATCGTGACCGTATCCGCCTCCCCGGGCTGCAGTACCTGCAAGCCGTCGCCTTGCCGGACTGACAAGCGGTGGGACAAGCCGGCATCGGCTCCCTGCTTTTTGGCCGCTTCGAAAGGACCGGCATTTAACTCTCCCGCGATCGCGCTTGGACATTTCCCTGATTGAAGAAGATAAACGGGCAGCATCGCATGATCCGAGCCGATGTCGGCTGCGGTTGAGCCGGCTGTGACATAATTTGCGATCGTTTGCAGACGATTCGAAAGTTTTAACATTATATAACCCACACCATCCATTGTTTTCGCATTGAAAATAATAATATCCCGCCAACGCCTATTTTTACGAGCAGCTGAAGCTGAAGCCGCAAAACCGCATCGTCGAACATCATAGCATAAAGCTCCGGCATAAACCAAAGCAGCAGGCACGTGACGAACAATACCGCCGACACGGACTTCGACCATCTATGTACGAACCAGCTGCTCCAGCCGAATAAACAAGATAAAGGCAGCCAATACAGCTGAATTTCAAACCACTTCGAATCGATCATATAATGGGACAGCATCCATGCATACACAAGGATTGCGGCCAGCCAGCCGCATAGATGCAAAGCGGCGATTCTCGCGGCAATTCCGTAGACGATCCAGAACAGTGCGCTTAAGCCGAGCAGCCCCGTCTTCCATTCCCAGCGGTCCAGCCCATGCAAATTCAACATATATAATCCCCCGCCAAGCAGCAGCAGCATACTTATACTGACAAAGGACAAGCCGGCTGCTTCGTTCCTTGCGCGCAGACGCCCGCCCGTCCATAATAAAATGGCGGCTGGGCCGAGGATTGCGGCCATTTGCAATAGCGGATGAAATTCGTTAAAATAAAGCACAACAAAGGAAATTAAGGTAAAAGTTCCAAATGTAAGCAACCATTGTTTACCCGTCGCCTTTTGAACGGCCGCTATCGCTTTGCCGATGGAGCCGTCATGCTTCTCCGCATCCTGCCAAGTATCCTGATCGGCGTACAGGTTCAGCAGAAAATCACAATATTGATCCGGCAGCAGCTTACTGCGCCGCCAATGTCCGATTTCTTTTACGATAATTTGACGGCGATCCTGATCCATAGTCGCACTTAATCCTTTCGGTGTCATATGACAGCTGTCCGTTTGCTTAGAAAAAAGACCTCCCTGCAGCAGCAGTAAGGTCGTAGTCAGTTCTATTCCAGGAAATCCTTCAGCCGTTTGCTGCGGCTAGGATGGCGAAGCTTGCGGAGTGCTTTGGCTTCGATTTGACGGATCCGCTCGCGCGTAACGCCAAACACCTTGCCTACTTCCTCAAGCGTTCTTGTACGGCCGTCGTCCAAACCGAACCGGAGGCGCAGCACGTTTTCTTCTCTTTCTGTCAGCGTATCAAGCACATCCTCCAGCTGTTCCTTCAGAAGCTCGTAAGCGGCCGCATCGGCTGGGGCAAGCGCCTCCTGATCCTCGATAAAATCTCCAAGGTGAGAATCATCTTCTTCCCCGATCGGCGTCTCGAGCGAAACAGGCTCCTGTGCGATTTTCATAATCTCACGAACCTTTTCGGTGCTGAGCTCCATTTCAGCCGCAATTTCCTCCGGTGTCGGTTCGCGCCCCAGCTCTTGTAGCAATTGACGGGAAACGCGAATCAGTTTATTGATTGTTTCCACCATATGAACCGGAATCCGAATCGTCCGGGCTTGGTCAGCTATCGCGCGCGTAATGGCCTGACGGATCCACCAAGTCGCATACGTACTGAACTTGAACCCTTTTTGATGGTCGAATTTCTCTACGGCTTTAATCAGGCCCATGTTACCTTCCTGAATGAGGTCCAGGAACAGCATCCCTCTTCCGACATAACGTTTCGCAATGCTGACCACGAGACGCAAATTCGCTTCGGCCAGCCTGCGCTTCGCCTCTTCGTCGCCGTTCTCGATCCGCTGAGCCAGCTCGATTTCATCGTCTGCCGATAGCAGCGGTACCCTGCCGATTTCCTTCAAATACATTCTAACTGGATCGTTAATTTTGATACCTGGAGGCAATGCGAGATCATCATCGAAATTGAAGTCGTCCTGCTCGCGTTCTTGCTCGTCCCCGCCCGCCGCAAGTGGATTGTCTTCGTCGTTTTCGTTCAGCACCTCAATTCCAAAATCGTCGAGCTGCTCGAAAAACTCGTCAATTTGCTCGGGATCCTGATCGAACGGAGACAGTTTCTCCATAATTTCTTTGTAGGTTAAGGATGACCTCTTTTTGCCCTGTTCGATCAATTGATCCTTGACATGATCTAGTTTTTGTTCCGTATCTAGTTCAGTATGTTGATCATTCGCCATATTCCGACTCCCTCCCCCCTAGATACGATCGTCCAGTCCGGCCTTAAGCTGTCTCTCTAGGGTTATAATCTCACTTATCGTTTGTGCTGCCAATAATGCGTCGCCGCTGCGCTCCGCTTGCTCTTTCCTTTGTTCCAGCTCCCTGAAACGCGGCGCTTTAATAATAACTTGGATATAGGCATCCAGCGTTATTTCATCCAAATAAGGAGCGCTGTCCATCATGAGGATCGAAATGGCGGAACGTTCCAGCTCTTCATCATTAATCGTCGAGATAAACCTGCTTGCGTCCGGATCGCAGCCTTCTGCATAATAAGCGAATAAATAAGCTGCAATAGCTGCGTGCGCCTCTACGTTAAAAGCGTCGCCTAACCGTTCGTGCACCGTTTGCGCCACTTCACGGTCGCGCATCATCACATGAAGCAATCTTTGCTCGGCGTTGACGAAGGCGGGCCTTAGCGTCGGCAATCCAGACTTTCTGGGCTTTTCATTCCTACCATTATTCCACGAATTGTCGTTATTATCCCCCTGCGGCTTCTTTTTTTGGAGCTCCTGCCGCTTGTTGTGACAGTCCTGCTTCAAGGAGTCAAGCGAGATGTCGAACTCCCGGGACAATTCTTTCAGGTAGATCTCGCGTTCCGTCGATGAATCAAGCTCCGCAACGATTTCAACCGCTTCGAGCAAATAATTTTTCCTGCCTTCTTCTTTTAGCAGTATATGGTTTTTTCTTGAATATATAAGCTTAAATTTTACGGCCGACACCGGCTGGTCCATTGCGGTTCTAAGAAACTCGTCCGGTCCGTATTCACTTATATAATCATCCGGATCCTTGCCTCTCGGCAGCATAGCCACGGACACTTTAAGTCCGGAGCCTTCAAGCATTGGGATAGCCTTGAAAGCGGCGGCTTGTCCGGCATCGTCGCCGTCATAGCAAAGGATCACCTCTTCCGCCTGCCGCCGGAGAATAGCGCAGTGCTCGTCCGTTAAAGCGGTGCCCATCGTGGCAATTCCGTTCTTCACGCCGGCGCTCCAGGATTTGATGACATCCATGTAGCCTTCGAACAAAACGGCTTGCTTGCTTTTCCGGATTGCAGGCCTCGCATAATGCAAGTTGTAGATCGTCCTGCTCTTCGTAAACAGCATTGTTTCCGACGTATTCAAATATTTCGGCTGTCCCTCGCCGATGATACGGCCCGCGAACGCGACTGCTTTCCCTTCACGGTCCCAAATCGGAAACATAATGCGGTTGCGAAAACGGTCCACATGTCCGCTCCCGTCCGATTTCGCCGACAGCAAGCCGGCTTTTTCCATTAAGGAAGGATCAAAGCCCCGTTTTGTCAAAAACCTTGCCAGCACATCCCACTCTTCAGGTGCGTAGCCGAGCATAAAGTGATCGATCAGCTTATCGCTTAATCCTCTATCCCGCAAATACTGCTTAGCGGCCTGCCCCTGCTTCGTATTGTTCAAAATGTGATGGTAAAGCTTAATCGACAGCTCATGCGCTTCAATCATCTTCGTCCGTTCCGCATCCTGCGGCGAATGCTTTCCACCCTCAGGCAGCCCCCAGGTGACCGGAATTCCCGCTTCCACCGCAAGCGCCCGGACAGCCTCAGGGAAGGTATACCCCTCCATTTCCTCTACGAAACGGATCACGTTCCCGCCCTTTCCGCAGCCGTAGCAATGGTAAATCTGGAGCTCCGGCGTCACGGTGAACGAGGGCGTTTTCTCCGAATGGAACGGACATAACCCCTTCATATATTTGCCGTGCTTCGTGAGATGAACGTACTTCCCGACCGTCTCTACGATGTCATGATGCTTGCGAACCGCCTCTATGACCTCTTCCGGTATTTTGTTACCGTATGTCATCGTTCATCACCTTCATCCTAGTAACACGTAAATAATATTCGCTATGCGTCATGGTTCTCCTGCTCGCCAAGCAAAACTTTTGTCAACTTTTGTTGAAATCGATCGCGATCCGTCTGATTCATCGCTTTCGGGCCCCTTGTCTTGCCGCCGGTACGGCGGCGTTTGGCAAGCTCATGCCGGCGCTCCATCAAGTAATCGATATTATCATCCGTATACTGCTCTCCGCGCGGCGATAATACGACGGCACCCTTCCCGATCGCGATGCAGGCCAGTCCGAAATCCTGCGTGATGACGATATCGCCGCGTGCGATGTGATTAACGATGTACAAATCAACCGACTGATTGCTGCGGTCCACCTGTACAACCTCAACGCCTTCCTGCGGCGACAGGCGATGATCGTGTGACGCAACCATTAAGACGGGGACCGAAAACTGTCTCGCGGCTTCCCCGATCTCGGCTTTTACCGGACATGCGTCCGCATCAACGACAATTGTCGGCTGTTCTTTCCGCATAAATCGACCACCGCTCATATCCAATTTGTAGGACCTTAGGCACTTTCCCTTCCCGCGTATAGGCGCACGATCATTCATACAGCGAAATCGGCTATTCCGCCACGAGACGGTCACAGCCGATTTACGCTTGACCTGTACTATTATATACGGCAAATCTGGAAAAAATCCTGCCTTCGGCTTTTACGGCACTTTAACGTACTCCATGATAAGGCTTGCCGTTTCCTCAACGGCGCGGTGGGACACGTCAATAACGACGCAGTCCAGTTTCCTCATTATTGTATCGGCATATTGAAGTTCCTTTTCAATACGGTCCGTAGTCGCATAGGATGCATTATTCGGCAGACCAAGCGCCTTCAAACGCTCTTTGCGGATCGTATTCAAATATGGCACGCCGATCGTGAGGCCGATCACTTTGCGCTTCGGAAGCTTGAACAGCTCATCCGGCGGTTTAATTTCCGGTACTAGAGGCACATTGGCGACTTTATATTTTTGATGGGCCAAATACATCGACAATGGCGTTTTGGAGGTGCGCGAGACACCTACCAATACGATATCGGCTTTCAGCACGCCGGAGGTGTCTCTTGCATCGTCATATTTGACCGCAAATTCGACAGCCTCCACCTTACGGAAATAATCCGCGTCAAGTACGTGATTAAGTCCCGGCTCTTGCCTCGATTTGCGTCCCGTGCGCATTTCCAGCGTTTCGATAAACGAACCGAGTAAATCGATGGCAACGATTTCGTTGGATTCGGAAAGCCTCCGCATGCTGTCGCGCAGGTGCGGGATGACTAGCGTATACAGTACGATCGCATCCGATTGCTTTGCTTGCTGCGCGATCCGCAGAAGTCCGGCTTCATCGGTAATGAAGGGAGCTCTGCGGATATCCGCGTTAATCGGATGGAACTGCGCGATCGCCGCACGCACGACGAGTTCTCCTGTATCGCCGGCCGCATCGGAAACAACATATACAATCACTTCAGAATGTACGTTAGCCATAGTCCGTCATCCCCCTGACACTCTTAATTTCGAAAAGCTGAATAATTCCTTACCACACCAGCTTGGAGAAATCGGCGACTTGCGCGATGTCGGCGGCAATGCCGGACAGAGTAGCCAGCCTGTTTGTCCGAACGGCTTCATCCGGCGACATAACCATCACTTTCTCGAAATACGTATGAATGTATGGCGTAAGCAAGGTCAACGTTTGTAAAGCCTTTGCGATTTCCCCTTGCCCGACCGCTTCGGTGAACACGGGGTGAAGTTTCACCCATTGCCCATAGAGCTCCTTTTCCTCCTGCTCAGCGAAAAGGGATGGCTGTACCGAAGTTGTCGTCGCTTTCGATGCCAAATTGCTTACGCGGTTGAATTGCTCTACCGTCAGCTTGAACTCCGCACGGTCTTCGCCTGCCGCAAAAGTTTGAATAACCGATGCGCGGTCGATCGTTACGCTCAAATCAGCAAAGCCGGCAGCCATGACGGCGTCCACGACATCATAACGAACGCCTTGCTCGGACAGCACGTTCTTAACGCGAAGCGCGAAGAAATCGGACAGATCCTTGCGAATTTCCGCCGCATCGCGCTTCAGTCCGCGGCCTTCATGTACGGACAGCGCAATCTGGTACAGGTCGCTCAATTGCAGCTTCAAGGAATGCGATAAAATAATTTGCACGATGCCCGCAGCCTGTCTTCTAAGAGCGTACGGATCCTGCGAGCCAGTCGGCACGATGCCGATCGAGAAGCAGCCAACGATCGTGTCGATCTTGTCGGCCAAGCTGACGATGGCTCCGGTCAGGCCGGAAGGTGCGCGGTCGCCGGCAAAACGCGGCTGGTAATGCTCATTAATGGCTTTCGCCACTTCCTCGCGCTCTCCTGCTTTGCGGGCGTAATCCTCGCCCATAATGCCCTGGAGCTCAGGAAATTCATAAACCATTTGCGATACGAGGTCAAATTTGCAAATGTCTGCAGCCCTGCTGACATCGTTCGACACCTCGCCGCCAAGCTGCAAATGGCTGCTGAGCAGATCGGCAGTCGCGCGGATTCGTCTTACTTTGTCCGCTACCGATCCGAGCTCTTCGTGATAGACGATATTTTCAAGCTTGGAAAGCGCATAATCAATCGTCAGCTTATGGTCTTCTTCGTAGAAGAACTTGGCATCCGACAGCCTGGCGCGAAGCACCTTCTCGTTTCCTTTTGCTACTAGGTCCAGCGATCTGAGATCTCCGTTGCGGACCGTTACGAAATAAGGCAGAAGAGCGCCCTCTCCGTTAAACACAGGGAAGTAACGCTGATGCTCCCGCATGGAAGTAATCAATACCTCCTGCGGAATGTTCAGGAACGAAGGCTCGAATCCGCCGAACAAAACGTTCGGATACTCGACCAGAAACAGCACCTCTTCAAGCAAATCTGCTTTAATCGCGATATCCCAGCTTTTCTCCGCTGCCAGCTGCTTGATTTGAGAAATGATCAGCTGCTCGCGTTCGCTGACGTCTACGATAACCTGCTGCTCGCGCAGCCGCTCTACATATTGCGACGGCGTCTCAATAACGGCATCCGAACCTAGAAAGCGATGTCCTCTCGACACCTTTCCTGACTGCACGCCGGCAATTTCAAATGGAATCACCTCTGAACCGAAGAGGGCGACAAGCCAGCGAATCGGTCTGACGAACTTCAGCTCATGGCTGCCCCAGCGCATATTTTTCGGAAACGACATCGAGGTGATCAGCGAGACAAGCCCTTCCGGCAAAATGCCGGCCGTCGACGCGCCGATGCTGCTTTTCCGCGCATAGACGTATTCAACGCCGGAGAGCTCATGGAAATAAAGCTGATCGGGCTCTACGCCCTGGCTGCGTGCAAAACCAAGTGCCGCCTTGCTCCAGTTCCCTTGCGCGTCCTGAGCGATTTTCCGGGCCGGCCCTTTTGCCTCCTCATTCATGTCGGACTGCTTCTCGGCTACTTCCGTCACCTTCACGGAAAGCCGGCGCGGCGTAGCGTAAGCTTCAACTGCGCCATGCTCGATCCGGGAATCCGACAGCCATTTTTCGATTTTTTCCTTTAGCTGGTTCATCGCGCCGCGCACGAAGCGGGCAGGCACTTCCTCTAATCCGATTTCAAGCAGCAAATCCTTAGCCATTCTGCTTCACTCCTTTCTTCAGCATCGGGAATCCGAGGCGCTCTCTCTCCTCGTAGTAGGTCGATGCGCATGCTCTCGCCAAATTTCTTACCCGCGTAATATAACCCGTTCTCTCCGTCACGCTGATTGCGCCGCGCGCATCCAGCAGGTTGAACGTATGCGAGCACTTCAATACATAATCGTAGGCCGGAAACACGAGGTTTTGCTCCATCGTCTTCTTGGCTTCCTCTTCGTACATGTTGAACAAAGTGAAAAGCATCGCCGTGTCCGACGTTTCAAAGGTGTATTTGGAATGCTCGTATTCCGGCTGTTTAAATACGTCCCCGTACGTTACGCCTTCCACCCATTCCAGATCAAACACGTTCTCTTTCTGCTGGATATAGGATGCAAGACGCTCCATTCCGTACGTAATCTCTACGGCTACCGGATTTGCGTCTATGCCGCCTACTTGCTGGAAGTACGTAAATTGCGTAATCTCCATGCCATCCAGCCATACTTCCCAGCCGAGTCCCCAAGCGCCCAGCGTAGGAGATTCCCAGTTGTCCTCAACGAAACGGATATCATGATCCAAAGCGTCAATGCCAAGCTGCTTAAGGCTCTCCAAATAGAGCTCCTGAATATTATCAGGGGACGGCTTCAAAATAACCTGGAACTGATGGTGCTGGTACAGCCGGTTCGGATTTTCCCCATAGCGTCCGTCTGCCGGGCGGCGGGACGGCTCCACATACGCCACATTCCACGGCTCCGGTCCGATCGATCTCAGAAAGGTCATAGGGTTCATCGTCCCCGCCCCCTTCTCCACGTCATACGGTTGAACCAGTATGCAATTTTGTTCGGCCCAAAACCGCTGCAGCGTCAAAATCATTCCTTGAAAATTCATCGTTGACCTCTCCTTTTTCCTTTAATTATGTTTCTGGCCGGCGACGGCACGATTATGTAACGCTTATAACCGCAAAAAACTCCCGTCTCTACGCCTGCTGCCAGACGTAGGGACGAGAGTTGTAATCCCGCGGTTCCACCCTACTTGGTTCGCCCGTTAACAGCAAACCCTCTTTGTTCGACACGGCTCCGGAGTGCCCTTTCATCGCAGTGTCCGTCCGGGCTTCCACTAGTCCCGGCTCGCTAATACGGTCGACTCCCTGCGAGTACTTTCTCCATCATTGCCCAATATTCATAATGAATTATTGTATGCTTCTTTGAGCAAAATGTCAAACGTATCATATTCATCCGCATCATACAAAATGAAGTTCGCAATTATCAATTAAAGCAGTTGCTCCAGCTGATCGAGAAAATGACGTGATTTAAGCTGAAAGCCCAGATGAGTGTCGATCAGCATGCGCATGCATTTTTTCAATTCCTTTTTCGTTTCCGGCTTCACCTGAATGCTGCCCAGCCTGCGCATGTCCATCCGCCTGAACAGCTTCAGCAGCTTGTATGCCCCTTCTCCAAGCAGGATGGAGCCGCTGTCCTTCCCGGCGCAGCGGGAGCACAATATTCCGCCGGCATGCGGCGACAGCCTGAACGGACCGACCCGGTTGCCGCAGCTCACGCATTCATCCATCTCTGGCGCGTAGCCCGATAAGTCGAGAATACGCATTTCGTACAGGTGAATGACGATTTGCGCATCCTTCCCTTCCTCAAGCGCATTGAGACAAGCATTCAGCTGCTCGAAATGAAAGCCGGTCGCTTCGTCGTCCAGTACCGCACGATCCGTCAGCTCGGCCGCATAGGAAGCGTAAGCCGCCAAATCCAGCTGTTCGCGCAAATGATGATGGGACTCAATAATTTCGCCGTGATTTAACGTTCCGAGACCGCTCGTTCGGAAATAGACGAATTCTCCGTATGTAAAGGGCTGCGATAGCGAAGAATGCTTGCTTTTTACTTTTTTGGCCCCGCGGACTAAGACGCCCGCTTTCCCGTTTGTTTTGGTCAGCACGGTAATGATTTTGTTGCCTTCCCCGTAATCCATGCTGCGTATGACAATTCCGAAGACACGGTATAACATGAAGCTCACTCCCCCTGAACGCAAAAACGGAAGCGCTCCTTCCGCTCGAGGCGCGCTTCCGTTTCGCGACGACATTCCTGTAATCCGCAGCAAGTGCAGTGCCGGTCTATCCTCGTATTATACGAATATCAGCCTAATCGATAATGGCATCGGTCCGGTCAGACGGAAGCTTCGTCCGGCTCCGCTCCAGCCGGCTCTTCCTCGGCTGCAGCCTGCGATGCGGCGTTATCGGCGCCGAATTGATTCATTTCCTTGTAAAGCATGAAGGATTCGACATCCCCGGTCAACGTAAAATACTTCCACGAAAAATCTCGCATTCGTATTCATCCCTTTCGTTCCCCTGAAATGCAGCTCCAGACGTTATTAGGATGTGATACCGGGCCGATGTCTATCCTTAGAAAAATTCGTCAAATCCGCTCAGTCATGCCTGAAGCCCAAATCCTTCAGCACACGTTCCTGATTGCGCCAGTCCTTCTTTACCTTAACCCACAGCTCCAGGAAAATGCGGGAGCCAAGCAGCGCTTCAATATCCTTACGCGCCTGCTTTCCGACTTCCTTCAGCAGCTCGCCCTTTTTCCCGATAATGATTCCTTTCTGGGAATCCCGTTCGACGAAAATGACCGCCCCGATATAGACGACTCCGTTTTCCTTTACGCGCATATCTTCAATCGTCACCGCGATCGAATGGGGAATTTCCTCGCGCGTCATATGCAAAATTTTCTCGCGGATCAGCTCGGAACATACGAACTGCTCCGGATGATCCGTAATTTGATCTGCCGGGTAATATTGCGGCCCTTCAGGCAAATAACGTGAAATTTGCTCAAGCAGCGTCTCTACGTTATTCCCGTTCAGCGCCGAAATCGGAATAATTTCCGCAAATTCGTACAGCTCGTTATATTGTGTGATCATTGGAAGAAGCTGCTCCGGCTCCACTTTGTCGATTTTGTTCATGACAAGGAAGACGGGCGTTTTCACTTTTTTCAGCTGCTCAATAATGAAGCGGTCGCCCCCGCCGAGCCCCTCCGACACATCGACCAAAAACAATGCGGCCTCCACTTCCTTCAGCGCGCTTTCGGCGGTTTGCATCATATAGTTGCCCAGCTTGGATTGCGGTTTATGAATGCCCGGCGTGTCCAAAAAAACGATTTGCGTATCGTTTGTCGTATAAACGCCATGGATTTTGTTTCGGGTTGTTTGCGGTTTGTCCGACATAATCGCAATTTTCTGGCCGATGAGATGATTCATCAATGTAGATTTGCCGACATTCGGCCTGCCTATAATTGCGACAAAGCCCGAACGGAATTTTTTGTTATCGCGGTCTTTGGTTGTTGTTCGATTCATTCTATTGTTTAGCGCTCCCATTCTCTAAAGATGCCGGGGTAAATGCGCCCGGCAGAATATCGGAAACGGTCGAGACCGACCATTTCCCGTTTAAGCTGCCCATTACGACCGGCATATCGGGCGGGCATAGCTCCACTAATACTTGCCGGCAAACGCCGCAGGGGGCAATCGGCTCTTCAGTATCGCCGATCACCGCAATCGCATCGAACTGTCCCGGACGTTTGCCGTCGGCTACCGCACGAAACAAGGCCGTCCGTTCCGCGCAATTCGTAGGGCCGTAAGCCGCATTTTCCACATTGCAGCCATAGTGGATATGTCCCTCGTCGTCCAGCAGCGCGGCGCCCACTTTAAAGCCGGAATACGGGCTGTACGCACGCGCCATCGCTTCCTTCGCAGCAGCCAGCAGGCCGGCATATCGTTCCTGCAATCCATTGTACGCCATTTACATATCCCCCAACCAGCGTTTATTGAAACAGCATACGCCATAAGGGCGGCCCGAGAATAAGCAGCCCGATGACGATGGACAAAATCGCGGCTATCAATACGGCGCCGGCGGCCGTATCCTTCGCAAGCTTGGCGAGCGGATGAATGCCGGGGCTTGCCAGATCCACCACCTGCTCGATAGCCGTATTCATCATTTCCGCGCTCATAACGACCGTGATAGCCAGCAAAATGACCGTCCATTCCAGCGGTTTCAGCTCCACAATGAATCCTAAACCGCAAACGGCGACGGCTGCTCCCACATGAACCCGCATGTGACTTTGCGTCCGAATCGCAAAGCCGATACCGGAAAACGCGGCGCCAAAGCTGCGAATGACCTTATTCATTAACGCGACAAGCCCGCTTTCTGCAAAATGGCTTCTTGCTTGGCCGTCATGATTGCTTCGGTTTCCTCGTCCTGATGGTCATAACCGATCAGATGAAGAAAGCCGTGCACGAACAAAAATCCGATCTCCCGCTCAAGCGAATGTCCGTATTCCTCGCTTTGTCTGGCTGCCGTCTCGACGGAAATGATAATGTCGCCCAGCATGCCGGAAATCGGGTCGTTCTCGTCCTCGCTTTCAACCTCGAAGATGATATCAAGCTCTTCCGTTCCATCCTCCTGCATAGCAAATGACAGCACATCGGTCGGCCTGTCTATGCCGCGGTATTCGCGGTTCAGCTGATGAATCTCTTCGTCATCCGTAAAGGTGAGAGACACGTCGCCGTCCGTCATGCCTTCCTCCTCGGCCGCCAGCTTCAGCAGCTGCTCCAGTCTCGTGATCCAGCTTTCCGGTATTTCCACTATTTGTTGCTCATTGCTCCAATCAAGCTGCAAGCTCATCCCATACGCTCCTTTGCCTTGACATCCTCCGGATATTCGATGCGTGAATGGAAAATGCCAATCACGCTTTCTTTCAGCGATTGCGCTATTTTGTCAAGCTCCTTCAGCGTCAAATCGCATTCATTGTACTGGTTATCGTCCAGTCTGCTTTTAATGATTTTGTGAATCATCGCTTCCACCTGCTCCACCGTCGGATTGCGCAGGCTCCTGACAGCCGCTTCCACGCAATCGGCGATTCCGACGACCGCCGCTTCCTTCGATTGGGCTTTAGGGCCCGGATACCGGAAGTCGTCCTCCGTAAAGGATGGCTCGATGCCCTGCTCCTCCGCCTGCTTCAACGCCTTGTAATAGAAAAATTTCAGAGAGGTCGTTCCATGATGCTGCTCGGCGATGTCGCGGATCGGCTTCGGAATATTATGCCCTTTCAGCATGTCGACGCCGTCTCTTGCATGCGCAACGATGATCGATTTGCTCAGCTTCGGATCGATCGTGTCGTGCGGATTCTCGATATTCGACTGGTTCTCGATAAAATAATTGGGCCGCTTCGTCTTCCCAATGTCATGGTAGAACGAGCCGACCCGGCACAGCAGTCCGTCCGCCCCGATAGCTTCCGCCGCCGCTTCCGAAAGATTGCCGACCATGACGCTGTGATGATAGGTGCCCGGCGTTTCCGTCAGCAGCTTGCGCAGCAGCGGATGGTTCGGATTCGACAGCTCCACCAGCTTTAGCGCCGACAAGATGCCGAATGTGACTTCAAAGAAAGGCATCAGGCCGATGACCAGAACGGCCGTTATGAGACCGCTGGCAAATGCGAACGAGATGGAATACATAAAGGAAACGCGCTCCAGCTGCTCGGTAAGCAGCAGTATCGCCAGCACCGATAAAGAGCCGAATAAGCTCACCATAATGCCGGCCTTCAGAATCGTCGATCGCTGGCTTGCCCGGTGAATGGAGAACAGCGCGGCAAACGATACGGCGATAATGAAAAAGCCGTATTGAAAATCGAAGATTTGCTGCTGTCCTGTGTTCAAAATAATGCTGCCCATAATCGCGAACAAAATCGAGCTGACCATCGCCAGATGCATATCCAGCAGCAACGTAATCAGCATCGTTCCAAGCGCCGCTGGAGCCAAATATCCGGCATACGGAGCGCTGTCCGTCTGGGTAAGCGAAATGATCTGAATCGTAATAATATTGATCAAAAAGATAAGCCAGAGCATGAGCAGGGAAGCGTTGTTGTATTTCGGCTTCACCCCGTTTATGCTCCCCGATTGATGCAAATAAGCGTACAGCACAACGATAAACATGATCGACATGACAAGCAGCCCAAGCTGCGGCCAGTAGTTCTGTTTGTCCTGCAGCAGGGAGGAATCGGAAAGCAGCTTGTACAAATCGGGAGTAATCGTTTGTCCGCGCTTGACGATCAGCTCTCCCTCTTTGTAGACGACGGGCGGCGTGTTCTGCTTCGCTTGAACCTTTGCTTCGTCCGTTGCGGTCTTGTCCAAAAACTTGTTCGGCATAATCGCGAACCTAGCCAGCTCTTGCACGATTTCACGGCTCGTGCGGCTCGACAGAGAGCTTGCGTTCACCAGCTCCGCTACCTGCGTCCGTGCCGTCTCCGCCTCGCGCAGCTGCTCGCTCGTCAGCTTGCGGACGATATCGCGGGCAACCAGGCGCATCTCCGATAAAGTTTCGGCTGACAAATTCGGTATTTTGTAGAACGTTTCCTCAGGAATCGTATATTCCTGCTCCTTGGCAACCGTCGCCATCTCCTCGAGAAGCTCGTCGTTGTAAGTCCCGCTTCCTTTGTTGACCTTGACGAAATTGTCGATGTATTCGGAATAGCGGCCTGGAATCTCGTTCCGGTAAATATCGATTTTGTTCTGAACGGTCACCTGGTCATCCTGATTCAGCTGTTCGATACGCACAAAAATTTGATCAACCAGCGTTTCGTTGCGAAGCGGCACGATTGAATATATAAAATCAATCTTCGCCGCCGCTTCCTCTTCCGCTTCCCTGGTTGCTTTCTCGTCCTTAATCTGGAAAGGCGCCTTAATATCCTTCTCGCTTACGGCGCCTTCCTCAATGTCGTACGTTTCGGGGACGACGTGAGGAGCCAAGCTGAAATAGAACAGCAGCACAAACATTAACATCAGCGCCCAGCGAACGGCTGCGCTATGCTTCCAACCCGCCGTCTTAGCTGGCCGCAAGCCCCCCTGTTTTCCGGTCTGATTTTGGTTCATGCAGCAGACATTCCTCTCTAGGCTTTGTTTTCGGCGTCCAAATTATAGGCCGTAATAATTTTCTGAACAAGCGAATGCCGGACGACATCCTGCTCAGAGAATTGAATTATGCCGATTTCCTCGATGTTCTTCAAAATTCGCTGCGACTCGATCAAACCGGAGCTTTTACCCCTTGGAAGATCGATCTGCGTTACATCGCCAGTAATGACCATCTTCGATCCGAAGCCGAGCCTTGTCAAAAACATTTTCATCTGCTCGGGAGTCGTATTCTGCGCCTCGTCCAAAATAATAAACGCGTCGTCGAGCGTGCGGCCGCGCATATACGCAAGCGGCGCGATCTCGATCATGCCCCGTTCGATCGCTTTCACCGTCTGTTCCGGCCCCAGCACGTCATGAAGCGCATCGTAAAGCGGACGCAAGTACGGATCCACCTTCTCTTGAAGATCGCCCGGCAAAAATCCGAGATTTTCCCCGGCCTCGACCGCCGGCCTCGTCAGGACAATGCGCTTGACAGAGCCTTCCTTCAAAGCCGATACGGCCAGTACGACGGCCAAATACGTTTTGCCTGTTCCGGCAGGCCCGATGCCGAAGACGATATCGAGCTTGCGGATCGTCTTCACGTAATGGCGTTGTCCGATCGTCTTCACGCGGATCGGCTTCCCGCGGAACGTCGTTGCGATTTCTTTCTTGAACAAGTCTAGCAGCTCTTCCGCCTGCATGCTCCTTGCAAGCTCGAAGGCGTAAGCGATATCCCTCTCGGAAGGGTTGTAACCTCCACGAACGAGCTGCAAAAGGACGCTGTAGAACTGTTCAAGCGAATCAACCTCGCCGGCCGGTCCCGAAATGACAATTTCCGCTTCGCGAGAAGCAATCGTTGCTTCCACCTGCTCCTGCAGAAGTCGCAAATACTTGTCCTGCGGGCCAAACAAGGCTAATCCTTCCGCTGCGCTGCCCAGCGGTATCTTTACTGATTTTGTGTCTATTTGCAACAATACTCAATCTCCTTGCATCTGAATTAGTGGCATTTCGGCTACGATAGATTGATCGACTTCAAAAAGAACTTTCATATAAACTTTACCATTCTCAGCCTTTTCATGCAAAACAATTTCGTTCCTTACGACAGCATCCGAGCCTGCTTTTATGAGCAAATCCGCTTTCGCCTGCAATATGCCGACATTCTTCGCCTCGGCTTCCGTCAGCGTTCGATTTTCCAGCCTCATTTCCATGACCGTTTCCTTTAAGCGTCCGATCGGAAGCGTCCATTTGCGCCAGGAGGCTTTCTCCTCGTGCTGGATCGTTTCGGATTGTCCAAACGGATCGTCCCCGAATCCGCTTACCTTTAGCGCTCTCGAACCAATAACGGCGTACCACTTCGTTTTTTTCTCGCCTGTGTATACTTTAACCTGCTGAACCAGCGGGGATTCGATTTCGAATTCGTACCACACCAGTCCCCGCACTTTCCCCTTTGCCACGACCGTCTTCGAGTGCTCTTCCCCGCCGATCGTTCCGGAAATTAAAGTTTGTCCTTTTTTAACCTTTGTGTTTTTCTTTACGACCGGCCTGCCGGCTTCCGCAATAATTTCAGTCACTACGGCGTCTGCCGAAGCGATGAGGTGCCGCGGATTTTGCGGGGAAGGCAGGTCGGGTATCGTCTGCTCCACAACCTTGATAATGACCTTCGTGCCCGATTTCTCAACACCGACCCATGAGGAGCCCGGCAGCTTCTGCACCAGCCGCTTGGACAATACATCTGAGCCGGGCAGCCTGAACGACCACTGAAGGGGGTAGATGCCCTCCTGCTTTGCGACTGCGCGGATCTGATCCTCGGACAGCTTTACGTTTCCTTGAACATCAACGCTCCATACCAGCGACGAGAGCATAAAGAGTAGACCGAAAAACAGAACCATACCGCCGGCAAACAGCTTTCTCCGCTCTGCCTTGACCAGCCAGAACGGCAAACCTTTCCTCTTGTGCACGTGGGCTCTGCAGCCTGTCTGCTTTAAATACGGCCGAAGCGAAAAGAAATCATTCACCGTAACCTCGAATTCGAGCAAGCCCTCGCTTGTCCAACGGATGGAAGACAGAGCAAGCCCGCCTGCAAGTGCCTGATTGACAAGCTGCTCAGGTTGTCCCCCGCGAATATGAACGGTGACGATCCCGCTCAACCATTGTGTGCCGTTTATGCCCATACGCTTTCTCCTCCCGGCTTTTATTAAGATGCAATCGGTCCGTATTCTCTATTTGGGAATGAACTGAATATTGGTTATGACGCCTTCCACAAACACTTCCTCCGTCCAAATCGTGCGTATGACAAGCTCGCTGCCGTTAACCTCCAGCTCCCCGTTGCTTAAGGATAGTCGCAGCCGCTCGTTAGAGAAGTGAATGACTCCCCGGTGATTTTCAATATATAATTGCCGGTCGCCGATCATCGTCAGACGCGGCAAGTCATACACGACGTCATGCGGCATATCCAGCAGCTCAGCCGTCATTTTACGGAATTTACGTTTAATATGACGCATGGATGAGTTTGCCTCCTTTAAGGTTTGTGCAGCTTCGGCAGAGCATTATGTACTATACCAAAATATGCGGTCCGGCCGATAAATATGAGATGAAACTGCACTGTTTCCCGCTTCGTTCATCCTTCCGTTCCCGTTCAACCCTAAAACAAAGAAACGCCCTCGCAGCAAGCTGCAAAGGCGTTTTTTCTTACTTTCTATAGGGTCTTTTGGCGCGCGGCGGACCAAGCACCTCTGCCCAAATCACGGCCTTGCGCAGGTCGTCCGAACTGATTTTTTCGGCTGCAGGGCTTTTGCCCCCGTGCCCGGAAGCGGCAGCAGACACCGCTTTTGCTTTTTGCGCAGCCGCTCGCTGAAGCGAACGCTCCATCGCCGTTATGCCCGAAGCTTGAGGCGCTTCCTTTCCGCTCTCCTGGCGTATCGTCCCTGACTCCGAGGTACGCGCAGGCTGCGAGTCCTGGTTCCGGTAAACGGGCGTGTACTCCGTCTGGGCGGCACGCGGTTCTTCAGACCTCGTCCCTGCATCCGAATCAGCAGTTTTCCTGCGTAAAATGCCGCCGCCGCCGAAATCCGGCATCCGCCCGGGCTGTTTTTTCGCCGCCCCCGCTTTTCTGAACAAGGACGCCAGAAACCCAACGATAATGACCACGATAAAAATATTGTTTAACAAAAACTCAAGAATTCTTGTCATGCCCTTCACCTCCAAGGCGCGTTATGCGCTGCACCGTGTCCGGGCGTTAGCTTAACGGCCGTCCTTCGTGTCGGTCGGGCCTTCCGTCTTGCCGATGGAGCTGCGCATCTGGGTGTCGGCCTCGATATTTTTCAAATTCAAATAGTCCATGACGCCGATTTTTCCGCTCTTAAGCGCTTCCGCCATAGCAAGCGGCACCTGCGATTCAGACTCGACGACACGGGCTTCCATTTCGACGACCTTCGCTTTGTTTTCCTGCTCTTGGGCGACCGCCATCGCGCGGCGTTCCTCGGCCTTTGCTTGGGCGATCTTCTTATCCGCCTCGGCTTGCTCGGTTTGCAAATGGGCACCGATGTTTTTGCCTACGTCTACATCCGCAATATCGATCGAAAGAATTTCGAATGCCGTTCCGGCGTCAAGCCCCTTGCCAAGCACTGTGCGCGAGATCATATCCGGGTTTTCCAATACATCCTTATGCGAGTTCGAAGAGCCGACCGTCGTCACAATCCCTTCGCCGACACGCGCAATAATCGTTTCCTCGCCTGCGCCGCCTACCAGCCTGTCGATGTTGGCGCGCACCGTTACACGTGCCTTTACCTTCACCTCGATACCGTCCTTGGCAACCGCGGCGACGATCGGCGTTTCAATGACCCTCGGATTAACGCTCATCTGCACCGCCTGCAGCACGTCGCGACCTGCAAGGTCAATTGCAGCCGCCCGTTCGAAAATAAGCGGAATATTGGCGCGCTGGGCGGCTATGAGAGCGTTGACGACCCGGTCCACGTTACCGCCGGCCAGGAAGTGGCTTTCCAGCTGGTTGATGCTGAGGCCAAGACCGGCCTTGGTCGCCTTGATCAGAGGATTGACGATTCTGCTCGGCACTACGCGGCGCAGGCGCATCGCGACCAGCGTAATAATCCCGACCCTGACCCCGGATGCCAGTGCGGATATCCAAAGCATAATCGGAAAAAAGCTTAAAAACACGGACAATACCACAATGCCTATCACGACTAAAATTAAAACGTATAAAATAGGATCCATGCAGCCTTACCTCCAAGTGTTGTTTTCATTTTTATTGCTCCGTTACTTCGGTTACGACTACCCACGTGCCTTCCGCTTTCACCACTTTCACCTTGCGCTTCACATCGATGAACTCGCCCGATGTAACGACATCGATGCGTCTGTCCCCGATAATCACCGTTCCGGACGGACGCAGCGGCGTAATCGTTATCCCCTCTTGCCCGAGAAGAGATTCCTTCGTTTCAGCCGGAACGTAACCCTCTTCTTTCGTCAGCTTCTCCCGCAAAATAAACTTGTTCCATATGCCGCGGTTTTTGTACTTTGCGGCGATCACGGCAACAATGATCACAGCAGCGGTGAAAGCGATTACGATCGAGATAAAGGCGGTCATCGGATCCGGTGCCGCAATTACGATGCCGGCAATCAAGGCTATGCTTCCCAATATGCCAAGTATGCCGAAGCTTGGAACGAACACCTCAATAATGAGCAGTGCCAATCCCAATATAAACAGAACGATAGACTCCATACCCGCGAAGCCGGCCACATAATGACCGAAGAAATACAAGCCGAACGATAAAATGCCTACGATTCCAGGCGCTCCGAAACCCGGGACGAGAAGCTCGATGGCTACGCCGGCAATGCCCAAAATCATTAACACCGTTGCCACGACGGGATTGACGAGCCATCTTGCAACCGCTTCTGCGGGCGAAAGGTTCATCACCACTTGTTCCCGCTGCTCCAGTCCAAGCCACTTCACCACTTCGTCGACGGAATTGGCCGTCAAATCCGAATACCCCAGCTTCTCCGCTTCGCTAGCGGATAAGGTCAATATCTCACCCGCCTTTTTGTCACGGCCGATTTTGTCCTTCAGCGTAAGCTCCGTTTTCGGATCGACCATTGCGGCGGCAATTTGATCGTCCCGGCCGTTTAGCGCGGCAGCCTCCATCATTTCCTTCACCCAAAAGGATACTGTTTTTGGATTGTCGATTAAAGTGCCCGCGCCGTCTACAACTGCCGCCGCGCCGATCGTACTTCCGGGCTGCATCACGATCTTATCGGCATTGAGCGCAATATAGGTGCCTGCCGATACGGCCTTCCCTTCTACGAATGCGGTAGTCGGTATGCTGCTGGAACGGACAAGATGCCCGATATGCTCCGCGCTGTCGATCCGGCCTCCGAATGTGTTGACGACCAGAACGATATGCTCGGCTTTCGCTTCCTCGGCTTCTTTGAAAGCCCGCTCCAGAAATGACTGAAGCCCTGACTCGACTGACTGCTTCACAGGCACAATGTACACTGCCGGACCGGCCTTCGATTCTGCATTCGCACCTTCGGGAATGGTCCCGATTAACCCCGCGGCGGCCGCAATCAATAATCCAAACAGCAGCAATAACGTTAACGGCCTGCGGGTTCGCCGTCGGTTCATCTGCAAGTAGGCTCCTCCTTTTTCGAGTATTGTTCCCATTTACGTTAAAAAATTAAAAAAGTTTCATAAGGTGAAACTAAATTTTCCCTGCCCGTCCGAACGCAAATAAAAAAAACACCTCCCGAAGGAGGTGTTTCGTGTGTCCGAATGTATAGTTACTTCAGAAGCTGCTGTACGAACTGATTTACTAGTTTACCGTCAGCGCGACCCTTCGTTTTTGGCATAAGGGCACTCATAACTTTTCCCATATCGGCTTTGGAAGAAGCACCGAGTTCATGGATGGTCTGCGATACTATCTCTTGAATCTCTTCTTCAGTCAGCTGCTGGGGAAGGTATTGACTAATAATTTCAATTTCTACAACAAGATCCGCAACTAAATCATCACGGCCGGCTTTTTTAAATTCTTGGAGGGAATCTTTACGTTGTTTGATTTCGCGACTCAATATGTCAAGCACTTCGCTGTCCTCCAAAGGACGCTTCAAATCGATTTCCAAGTTCTTCACCGACGCTCGCATCATACGAATGACGGTCAGCTTGAACTTGTCCTGATTCTTCATGGCTTGCTTCATATCGTCGGTCAATCTCTCGCTCAGGTTCATTATGGAAGGATCCTCCTAAAACTTTCTCTTACGCGCAGCCTCAGACTTTTTCTTGCGCTTTACACTTGGCTTTTCATAATGCTTGCGTTTTTTCACCTCAGCTAGAACCCCATCTTTAGCGATGGAACGTTTAAAGCGGCGAAGCGCAGCATCGATAGTTTCGTTTTTGCGAACTTTAGTTTCAGACACCAGTTTTCCCTCCCTCCGAAACAGACCGTCCAGAGCTAATACACGGTTTATCAAATTTCATTATATGTCAAACTAAAAGGCAGTGTCAACTTTTGATCTCTCCCAAAATTGGAGAAAGCTTCGAGCCGCCTAAAAGATGCACATGCAGGTGATACACAACTTGTCCGCCGTCCTGATTCACATTGTTCACAAGACGGTAGCCGGACTCGGCAATGCCTTGCTCCCTCGCGATTTGACGGGCTGCGGCGAACAGCTCCGCTACAAGGGGGCCGTCTTCTTCAGTCACGTCGTTCATCGTCGGGATATGTTTTTTCGGGATGATCAATATATGTACGGGAGCCGCTGGCGAGATATCGTGAAAGGCTACGATTCTCTCATTCTCGAATACCTTCTTCGACGGAATGGTTCCTTCGGTTATTTTGCAAAAAATGCAGTCCACAGGGTTCACCCCCTTATGCGTTCTATGCATCTATCATACAAAAAAATCCGGCCCGCGTCCAACCCGCGCATTTGCCGGCGGGCTGAGCATGCACAGCCGCGCCGGATTTCATGGAGCGTCCGCTCAAAAAAAAGGCAGCAGCGATAAGGCCAGCAGCGAATATAGCGGAAACACCTGGCGGACGAAGCGCCTGCGCGGATAATACGGATACGGATAAAGCGGATATCCGAACGGAGGATAACCGTACGGTCCGAACGGCGGAACGAACGCCCTGGCGTCGCTTTCGTGCATTCCGCACGGAACGGCCAGGCATACGACTTCGTCGTCCATGTATTCGATGAATCCGTCGCAGCACATCCCGTCATGAGTCTGCGCCAAAACATAGCGGTGCATATGATCCTCGCACCACTTTTTCATGTCCTGTTGACCCGATACTTGATTTTCCATGGAATCAGCCTCCTGTCAATCCATCATATTCACAGGTAGGCATTTGGCTACTTGAGGCTTCAAAAATGTGGGCTAAGCAGCGTTGTATTCGCCAATTAGCTGCTGCAGCTTAGCGACGCGATCCAGCCAGTCGGCTCCGGCGGCCAGACGGATCAAAGCCGTCCGGTTATCTGCGATACTGGCATTCAAGCCGCCGACCGCTTCCGCCATCCGGTCCGCATACTCCTTCAAAACGTTCAATTTCTCCCTGTCCGTATCCTTCAACGGACCTTCATAAGCTCCGGGCGGCTGCAGAAAAATCGCATCCACTTTGCCTGCGAACGAAGCGAATGCCTCTTCATCGATTTTGGTCCCGTCCGGCGCCAGCCGCTTGGCCGCGGCAGCAAGCTCTAGCAGGGAGCCTCTCTTTTGGATAGCCATCCCCGCCATGACGAGCGCGGCCTGCCGCTCCTCCATCCCCCGGCTTTGAATGAGCGTATCAAGCTGGACGGACAGCTCCTCGAAAAATTGTCCGGCTGTCATCGCGTCTTCGTAAATGGTTTTTCCTGTTTCGAATTTGCTGTCCTGCTGGCGCTGCAAAGCTTGCGAATAAAGAAAAACGTTGCCAATCAGACTGAATACCAGCAGGATTAGCGTGATGGGCAATGCAGCGGAGCGCTTGCCCGTTTGTTGCTGCTCCAATGCTTTTACCTCCTCAATGCTTGTCGTTGATCATTTACATTTGTACCGATTGTCCGCCATCAAAGAAGAAGACATGGCACTCGTTCACTTTCCGCCCGATAACCGATTCGATCGCCTCAGCGTACAGCTCCAGCTGGAAACGGTGGCGCTCCGCCGCTTCCGCCCACTGCCCCTTGTAAATCCGGTCGGTCTTGTAATCGAGCAGCACGACGCCGCGGTCGTCTTCGAACAGGCAGTCGATTACGCCCTGGATTAATATCGGCTCCGACGTCAGACTGCCGTCTGCCCCGGGATATACGCGATCAGCCGGAAATAGGCAGCTGAACGGCACCTCGCGCCGGACCCAATCGGCATGCAGCAGTCGGGTTCCCAGCTCGCTTCGGAAAAACTGCGCCACAGCCTGAATATCGATTGCTTGAGCCTGTTTGCTCGTCAGCAGCCGCCTCTCGACCATGCCCGCCAAAGCGTGCTGGAGTACCTCGCAGTCAGGCGCTTCAGACAAATCTACATGCTGCATAAGCAAGTGATTGACGGTGCCTTTCTCCGCTGCCGACAGCGAAATTTCCTCCATGAAAGCGGGACGGCGCAGCCTGAACGAATAACTGCCCGGCGGCTGGATCGCTCCCCCTCTGTCATCATCGTCCGTTTCTTTTCCGCTCCCGCCGTTAAATTGCCCCATGAATAGCGGCTCCGCATCCTCCGGTATTTCTGCATGCAGCCGTTTCATTTCCGTCACGGACGTTTTTGCGGCAAGTGCGGCGGCGTGCCTATGAGGATACTCCCACTCGAGCCTCTCTCTCAGCTCCTCGTCCCGCTCCTCCTGCTCCAGCACGGACGAGGACGTTACCGCCTGCAGCCTCTCCGCCATTTCGTCATCCGGCTGCTCCGCATGCTCCATCGCAGCAGCAGCGTCACTGCCGAATGCGGTTGCGGAGACGATCCCTGCCTGCCAATTCGAGTGGGCGGCAGACTCCTCTTCAGGCAAGCCCCCGCTGCCGGCAAGCTGCCTGGCTGCAAGCGGTCCGAGCCAATCGATGAAAGAGCGAGCAGAGGCGATATGAAAGTCGGACAAGGAGCCTTGCCCGTCGATCGAAGACAGCCAGCGGTTAAGCTTCGCCACCGCATCCGAAACGGTGCCAACCAGAAACATCTTTTCCTTGGGGCGGGTAAGGGCCACGTACAAAATGCGCATTTCCTCCGCAAGCATTTCCATGCGCATCGCTCTCCGGATCGCCAAATACGGCAATGACGGGTAGCTGACGCGCAAGTTCAGGTCAACGAACCGCGGGCCGAAGCCCAGCTCCTTGTGCTTCAGGAAGGCGCTCCTGATGTCCTGCTGGTTAAATTGCTTGCCTAAGCCGGCAGCGAACACAACCGGAAACTCCAGCCCTTTGCTCTTATGGATCGACATGATGCGGACGACATCCTCCTGCTCTCCTAAGGCCCTGGCCGTGCCCAAATCGCCTCCGCTGTCGCGCATCCGCTCGATAAAGCGCAAAAACCGGAACAGGCCCCGGAAGGAGGTCGCCTCGTATTGCCTAGCCCGGTCGTGCAGCGCCCTCAAATTCGCCTGACGCTGCATGCCGCCGGGCAGCCCCCCGACAAAATCGTAATAGCCGGTCTCCCTGTAAATCTCCCACAGCAAATCGGCGAGGGAGCCTTGCCTAGCCTCACTCCGCCACCTGTCCAGGCTGTCAAGGAAACGGGAAAGCTTGCCCCGCGTCTCTTCCTCCAGCAGCAGGTCCCCCGCAGCTTGCAGCACGGCATCGTAATACGAGGAATTTGCGGATAAAATCCGGATCCGGGAAAGCTCCTCGGCATTGATGGAGAAAATAGGAGAGCGAAGCGCCGCCGCAAGCGGAATATCCTGATACGGATTGTCGATGACACGCAGCAGCGAGAGCATTGTTTCCACTTCGATCGCGTCAAAATATCCGCTGTTTAGTTCCGCATAAGCCGGTATTCCGGCCGCTTGCAGCTCTTCAATGATTACAGGAGCCCACTGCTGCGTAGCCCGCAGCAAGATGACGACGTCCCTCCATTGCAGAGGCCGCTTCTCGCGGCGTTTGCCGTCGTATACTTGAAAATCCCTTTCCCTGAGCAAATGAAGCTGCTGTGCGATCCAGCGCGCCTCGAGCTGAGCGGTTTTCAGTTCAGCCGCCGCTTCCGCCGCGGATGTCTGCTGCGCGTAATCCGGATCATCGGGGGCATCGGCCTGATCTTCGCCCGATTCATCTTCGCCGCCTGCATCCGCCGCCCCTTTGTTCAGCACTGCAAATTCGACGACACAGCTGCCATCAGGACTTGCAGGGGGATACGAGGCTCCGCAGACGAGCTCGGCCCGCTCGTCGTATTCCATCTCGGCTACGCTTTCCCGCATGATCGAATGAAAGACGGCATTGACGCCGTCGACGACCTCGGCCCGGCTGCGGAAGTTACGGGCCAAATCGATCCGCAAGCCTTGCGGCCCTCCTTCATCCGCAGATTCCTGCAGACCGGCTCCATAGGCTTTATATTTCTGAAGAAAGAGCTTCGGCTCTGCTAGCCGGAATCGGTAAATGCTTTGCTTGACGTCCCCTACCATAAACCGGTTGCCGCGGCCCGGTCGCTCGATCAGCGACACGATCGCTTCCTGAACCATGTTCGTATCCTGATATTCGTCCAGCAAAATTTCGTCGAACTGCCGCTGGTATTCAAGCGCCGCAATCGATGGCATCAGGTTGTCCGGAGCGGATGCCGGGTCGCGGAGAATGCGCAGGCAATAATGCTCCAGATCGCCGAAATCAAGCAAGCCCTTTGCCCGCTTCGCTTCTTCGTACCCAAGAGCAAACTCTGCCGTCAAATCGGCGAGCGCGCGCATAAGCGGAGCAAGCTCCTGCAGCTCCTCCACGAACTGCCCGGCCGGCCGGCCGAACAACTCGTCCCCGAGCGTCGTAACGAGCTTCTTGGCCTGATCTCTCAGCTCCTTTGCCTTCTCCTGCAATCCCTTGTCATACTCCGAGCCGCGCATCGCCTTCAGCTTACCGAATGCCGCGGTCTGAAAAGGTCCGAACCAATATTCCCAATCCGTCGTCCTGACCGTTTCGAGAAGACCGTTCACAAGCTCCAGATCCTCGTCGAACGATGCAGCGTACGGAGCCGGTCCCGCCGGCTCGCGGGTCAGCCGAAGGGCCTGCTCGAGCAGCGACCGCGCTCCTTCCAGGGTAAGCAGAATATCCGCTTTCAGGCTGGATACCCATTCGCTGTCCCGAAGCTCCTGTGCGCTTCCGACATGGAACGCATCCGCCGTCTGACTCAGCCAATGCTCCGGCCAAGGGTGGCTTTGGGAGAAATCGTACAGCTGCAGGACAAGCCGGTACAGCGGCTCGTCACCGCGCTCTCCGCCGTAACGGTCGGCAAGACGCAAGAAAGCCCCATCGTCACCGGCGCCTTCGTACTTCCGTTCGAACAGCTGGTCCAGCACGTCCAGCCGCAGCAGCTCGCTTTCCGTCTCGTTTGCGATGCGAAAGCCCGGATCAAGCCCGATTAACGGATAAAACCGCCGGATGACATCCAGGCAAAACGAGTGCAGCGTCGTGATCGAGGCGCGGTTCATCAATGCGAGCTGACGCCGCAAATGCTCGGAATCCGGCTGCTTCTCGAGCTCCTTCTCGAGCGCGAGCCGGATGCGGTCCTTCATCTCGGCAGCCGCGGCTTTCGTGAAGGTGGCGACGAGCAGCCGGTCGACGTCGGTACTGTCCGATATTTTCCGGATGATCCTCTCGACCAGAACGGCTGTTTTGCCGGAGCCGGCCGCAGCCGCTACGAGAATGTTGGAGCCGCTGGTCACGATAGCGTCCCATTGGTCGTCCGTCCATGTCGAGTGCTCCGGCTTCGGCGAATCCTTAGCAGTATGCATCCTTCCCTAATCCCCCTCGAGCTGCCGCCAAACTTGATCCTTAGAAGGCTTCATCAGCTTTTTGTACTCATTTCCGTCAAACTGCGGGTCGAATTGGCAAACCGCCTTATAGCCGCAATATTGGCACGGCGTCTTAGTTCCCAGGCGGTATGGTTCGATCGAAACCTCCCCGTCCTTGATCGCCCCGCCGATCCGGCTTATCGTCCCTCTGATCGAGCTTCTCAGCACATCCCACTGCTCCCCTGTCACGACCGACGAGGTGCTGTAGAAGGTGCCGTCCCGCTTCAAGGCTACGGGAACAAGCTCGGAATAACCGCTGTCAAGCTCGCCGTCCATAAGACGTACCGTCGAGGCATCAGCCGTGACAAGTCCTTTCGTCTTGTAGCGCTTCAGCAGCTTGCCGTTAATATCGGCCGTATCCGCCGCATTCGGAAGCGCAAGAATAGGGTTATGGACATGAAAATACAAGACGCCTGCAGGCGAGGCGGGCTGTCCGAGCCATTTCTCGGCATGTGTGAGCAGCACGTCCAAATAAGTGAGCATTTGCAGAGAAAGCCCGTTTGCCACCTCATCCAGTCTGAGCTGGGTCGAGCTGGATTTGTAGTCCAAAATGCGAAGCAGCAGACCCTGCTCCGATTCGGCGGCATCGACCCGATCGATCCTGCCGATAATCTCAATTTCTCCGCCGCCGGGCAGGGGCAGCCGAAGCGCCGGCAGCGTCCCGCCGGGGCCGAAATCCAGCTCCGTTCCGACGGGCTGAAATTCCGCCCTTCTGGCATGCTCTCCGAGCATTAACGCGGCTTGTCCGACGATCTCCTTGAGCTTCCGGGCGATATATTGAAATCTGCTGCTGCTGAGCAAAATTTGCGATTGCAGCTTGGGCGCCAGCTCGTCAACCGCCTTGGATGCCGCGGATTTGAGCTCGGCGGCCGGGAGCTGCCCCCATTGTTTTCCCAGCTGCCCGGCCAGCTTGCTTAACGCCGCATGAAAGAGCTGCCCGACATCCGGCGCTTCCAGACGGTACAGCTTGCGTTCGCGCAGCTTGAGCCCGTGAATCGCAAAATGCTGGAACGGACAGGACACGAAACGTTCCATGCGGGAGACGCTGACCTGCAGCTTGCTGCCGTATAATTGCCGCGCCGTCAATTTCGTCAGACGAGATTCCTGGTTCTCGTAAGTCAGCGAGCGGGTTAGCAGCTGCAGCTTGTCCTGCCACTCCGGCCGGACGGCATACCAGTTATAAATATCCCACCAGAACGGGCTCATGGCCGCCCCTTGCTTCCAATTGCGGATAGCGGCAATCAAGTAAGATAAGGTGCGGACGGGCCGCGCGACAAAGCTTCTTTGTTGCTCTGCAGGCAATGCAGGCGACGGCTCGGCCGGCAGGCTTTGGACCGTCAAGCCGGGAAACAGCTGCCGGAGATGACGGACGATTTCGGAAGGGAGCAGCGTTTTCCCTTCTTCGTCCGCCAGCGCCCAGCTGAGCCAGAGGTGACGGCTAGGCGTAGTGAGAGCGTTATATATCATGAACCTCTCGTCCAGCAGCCGCCTGCGGACGCCGGGTGCCATCGCAAGCCCCGACTCGGCCAGCAGCTCCCGCTCCGCTTCGGTCAAAATGCCGTCTTCCTTCACGCGCATCGGCATAACCCCGTCATTCGCGCCTAAAACATAGCAGACCTGCACTTTGCCTGAGCGCGTGCGGTCCATGCTGCCGATCAGCACTTGATCGAGCGCAGGCGGCACGGCGGCAAGCTTCAGGCTGTCCAGACCGGCCTCAACCATTCCGCTGAACAGCTCAGGCGATACCTGCTGAGTTCCCGCGAGCTCGACCAGCTGGTCGAGCAGCAGCATCACGCTTTCCCAAAGCTGCCGGTGGCTTCTGGCACGCCGGGTTTTTCCCGCCTCCAGATCCTGCGCGCTCCACGCTTCCAGCCGGTCGGCGCAGGCAGCTTCGTCTAGCAGCCGGTATAAGGCCAGACACATCTCCTTAACGTCAGCCGCTTTTTTAAGCGCCTCTCCGAAACGGCGAAGCGGAGGCACAATCGCCTCTCTTGCCGCAAGCACGGTATCGAACTCCTGCTTTGCTTTCTCCGGGACGGCCGTTTCGATGTCGGTATCGTCCTCGAGAGAGACGGACACAAGCGGGCGCCAGCTCTTGCCGTCCAGCCACTTCCAGCCGTCAATGCCTGCTGCGAGCGCATAATTTTCTAGCCTGTCGAACCATTCGCGGGGAATGTAGCCGTCCGTCCCGAACAGCATCTCTGTTTTGACGCAGCGGAATACCGCATCGTACCTCCACCCGAACAAAACGGTTTCCAGTGCGGAACGGATAAATTCCACAAGCGGATGGTGGAAAGCTTTTTCCTTCTGATCGACAAAAAAAGGAATTTCGTAATCTGCAAAAATGAGGGAAATATAATCGGTATACTCCTCCGCGTTCCGGACCATGACAGCCATATCCCGCCAGCGCAGCTTCTCTGTCCGCGCTCTGCGGACGATATCCCTGGCAATCTCCTCTACCTCCGCTCTGCGGTTTGCGGCTGCATGCAGCGAAACTCCGCGCCTTGGTTCTTGGTTATCCGGCATAAGCATCGGCACACGGCCGCCAAAGTGCTTCTCCAGGTGCGCTAACATCGCGCTTCCTTTAAACCTGTGCGGCTGCGCATCGTTTAGCATGACGGGCGGCAAAACGTCGGCTTCGTGAGCCGCAGCCAGCTCCGCCAGCTTCAAGCAGGTCTCGGCCGTCGGGTGAAACAACTCCAGCTCATGCGGAAGCTCTCCCGGCATATAGGCGCGGTCGAGCGTAAGCGTAACGGTGATGTCGGCGCCCGCCGCGATCAAGGCTCCGAGCGCTTCGTATTCCGTCGGCGTAAAGCCGTAGAAGCCGTCAATCCATATGACGGCGTCTTTCATAGACGGAGCGGCGGCAAAGCCGTTCCGCAAATAATCCAAATAATCCTCGGAATCGATATACATTCCCGCAAGCTCTTTCTCCATATGGCTGTAAATCAGCTGCAGGTCATGCAGCTTCCGGTTTAACAGGGCGGACCGCGCCGCGCCGCCTTGTCCGTCGTTCAGCCTGCTGCTAAGCAGCTCCGCATCGATGCCATAGCGCTTCCATTCCGTTATCAGCTCGGCTAGCCGGTCTATGAAGCCGGGCTGGTCCGCGCCGCTTTGAAACAGCTCAAGCTCCCGGCCAAGCCGGTGAACGAGCTTGTACAGCAGCATGTGCTTGCCCGTGTCGTTAATCGGAACGAGAGCCGTACCGCCCGTCTCCTGCATGACCCGGAAGGCCAGCCTTCGAAAGCTTAGCGCCTGCGCCCTGATCGTACCCTGCAGCCCGCTGCTTTGGAGCAGAGCGTATTCCGTCTGAAAGGTCGCCTGCTCCGGCACAAGCATGATGAGCGGCGGGCCATCCGGCTGCAAACGCAGCTTCTCCCTTATTTCATTCAAGCAATAGGTCGTTTTCCCGGTTCCCGAGCGCCCAATAACAAAACGAAGCGGCATGTGCAACTCTCCCGTCTTTACTTATTCAAGAATCAAGATTGCTTGCTTCTCACTTCGAAAATCGCAAATTTCAAATAGTGACCTTCGCTTACGCCGAGCAGCTGAGGGTGATCCTTTCCGGCTGCGCGCCATTCCACCAGACGCAGCAGCTTGCCAGCATCGACAGCCGCTTCGTGTATCGTTTCCAGAAACAGCTCCGGCTTCATATGGTACGAGCAGCTCGCCGTCACGAGATATCCTCCCTCATTCACCAGCTTCAGACCTTGGAGATTAATATCCTTGTAGCCGCGGCAAGCGCCCGCTACCGCCCCTTTCGTCTTCGCGAAAGCCGGCGGATCCAGGATGACGACATCCCATGTCCGTCCGCCGCTCTCCAGCTTTTTGGACGTATCGCTGCCGCCCTGGCTGCGCTGTTTGCGTTCGTCGATGCCCTTCACCTGCGTCCGCAAATAATCGAAAGCGTCGGCAACGACAAATTCAACCCGGTCTGAAAAGCCGTTCCGCTCCACATTCCGTTTAGCTGTCTCTATTGCATGCTCCGACACGTCGAGGCAGGTGACCTTCTTTGCCCCGTATTTGCACGCATGGAGTGTAAAGCTCCCTGTATGCGCAAAGCATTCCAGCACGGTGGCGCCGTCCCAATATGGAAACGTTACGGTTTTTCCGTTTGCGTTAACGGGAATAAAGCCGTGCTCCTGTCCAGAATCGTCAGGGACGAGGCGAATGCCGCTTCTGGTGCCCCAGCCGGTCATTAGCGGCGCAATAGCGGCGCGATTTTCGCGCTGGTCGAAAAAGTAACCCGTTTTTTGCCCTTCCACGATATCGACCTCAAGCTTCAGCCCGTTCTCTTCGATTTCGAGAATCGGCGGACAGTCACCGTACAGGACGCCCTTCCTTTCTTCCAGCCCTTCCAGCGTCCGGACGCTTACGTCGCTTCTCTCGTAAATGCCGCGCGGAGCGAATACATCTACCAGCGCTTCGAGCAGCTCGGTGCGCCTGACATCCATGCCGAGCGTCAGAATTTGCAGCACCAGCACGTCGTTAAACCGGTCAACGACCAGACCGGGCAGAAAATCCGCTTCACCGTACACGAGGCGGCAATCGGCGTCCTTCACGAACCGTCTGCGATGCTCTGCGCATTGGCGCAGCCGGCTGCGGAAAAACTCCGCATCCATCGCTGCGATCGGCTCGTAGGAGACGATTCTCACCCGGATTTGGGAATTCGGGTTCCAATAGCCTGTTGCGAGATAACGCCCCTGGTGATTGACGACGTCAACCAAATCGCCCGGCTGCGCTTCGCCCTCCAGACGGTCGGCCTCTGTCGCGTACACCCAAGGATGGCCCTGCTCCAAACGTTTTTTTCTTGCTTTCAGTAACCATAGTTTCGGATTGCTCATCTTTCAAGTCTCCTCTTCCTGACGCTTGTCATGCTTGTCTACCAAAAAGCATATGTATACATACGAAACGAACCTTACGCCTACGAAGAAGGAGACCGTCTCATGCTTCATACGATTCTCATTCCCATGCTGCTAGGATTTTCCGTGTTCCTATGCGGCATGAAGCTGATGGAGCTGGCGCTTCACCGGCTTGCAGGCCCTTATCTGAATGCGGCGCTGGAGCGTTCGACCGCGACGCCGCTGCACGGTTTGGCCGTCGGAACGGTAACGACCGCTTTTCTGCAGAGCAGCACGGCTGTCACGGTCATCGCCATCGGCATGGTGAACGCAAAACTTCTCTCTTTTCCCCGCACCTTGGGCATCATCCTCGGCACGAATATCGGCACATGCATTACGACCGAATTGATCGGGCTGAATTTGAACAAGCTGGCATCGCCGCTGCTCTTCGCCTCGATCGGGGCCTGGCTCCTGACAGCGCTGCTTGGCGAAATTCGCCTGTTCCCGGCGCTGCACGGCATGAAATGGCTGGAGCCTCTGCGGTACTCCTCCATCGCGCTGTGCGGATTTGCCTTACTGCTGACTGGCATGACCATGATGCAGGCGGTAGGTCCCGCCGTGCAGGAAAGCCAAATGTTCGGCTGGTTTCTTGCAAAATCGGGCGAAAGCCTTTGGTGGGGTCTTGCCGCCGGCGCCGTTCTGACCGCGGCCGTACACAGCAGTGCGGCCGTCATTGCGATCATCATGGGCTTCGTATCACTGGGCGCGATGCCGCCCGAGCTTGGCGTTGCCGTCGTCATCGGCGCCAATATCGGAACATGTGCGACCGCCTTGCTGGCGTCGATCGGCGGCTCCAAGGCCGGGCTATACGTCGCCTACGCCCATATCGTTCTGAACGTAGGCGGAGCGCTGCTGTTTATGCCATTCATTCACGAGCTGAGCGCCGTCTCCGGCGCGCTATCCTCATCCGCAGCTTCCCAGATCGCCCACGCACAGACGATTTTCAACATTGCGAGCTCGCTGATTGCCCTGCCATTCTGCTATCTGAAGCCTTTAACAAAACTGGGGAGCGCCGTTTAACGCGGATCCACCTCGATACCAAGCAGCTGCAGCGCACCGGCTACGATCCGATGGTTGTTATCGTAGCCGGAATTTTTTTGGCGTTTCCAGGCTTCAAGCGGATCGAACCAGTCGACTCCCCGTATTTCCTCCACCTGCGCCTGCAACGTACCGCCAACGGCTTCCACCAAATAATAATGCACCTCTTTATCGACCTTGCCTAACGTTTGATGGTCGTATTGATACTTGATTTGGTCGATGGGAGCGATAATGCTGCCGATCAGCCCCGTTTCCTCGGCAATTTCACGCAAAGCGGTTTGCTCGACGGTTTCCCCCGGCTCCATCTTGCCTTTCGGCAGGGAAACTTTGCCGTATCGGTCCTGAATGAGCTGGATTTGCAGCTTTCCTTGATCGGTATGGCGGTATACGACGCCGCCCGCAGAAATTTCCTTCATAAGAGGCACCCCTTGCAACGTTTGATATTAAGTATATGCAGCAAAGGATTCCTCCATCTATTCCGTCATTGGAATCGATAAGCAAAGGAATCCTCCGCGGGTCATGAACCTTTATGCATTCAGCCGGATAGCTTCCGGACGCTCTTGCGCGAAGCTGAAGAGCTCTTGCTCCTGATCAGG
The DNA here is from genome assembly GCF_020169515.1 of Paenibacillus vietnamensis. Classification (GTDB taxonomy): domain Bacteria; phylum Bacillota; class Bacilli; order Paenibacillales; family Paenibacillaceae; genus Pristimantibacillus; species Pristimantibacillus vietnamensis. Next base: position 235,619 of record NZ_JAHMHW010000002.1, read on the forward strand.
AGCGCTTACAGGCAGCGGCTTTGCGTCGAGAACGCGGACAAGCTGCCCGCGGCTTTCATTGACGTCCGCTTCCGTCACTTTCACCCGGCAAAGCTGGCCGATCAACGATTCGTCTCCTTCGAACACAACTTGAATATAGTTGTCGGTATACCCCATGACGAGTCCCGAGCCAGGGGCGCCCTTGTATTCCCGTTCCGGAATGACGTCGAGCACTTGGCCGACAAATTGCTTGGCGTATTGCAGCTGCATTTTCTCGGACAGATCGATAAGCTTATGAACCCGTTCGTTTTTCACTTCTTCATCGACTTGATCTTCCATACGCGCCGCAGGGGTCCCTGTCCGTTTGGAATATGGGAATACGTGCATTTCCGCAAACTGAAGCTCCTCCATAAACCGGTAGCCCTTCTCGAACATTTCCTCCGTTTCGCCGGGGAAGCCGACGATGACGTCGGTCGTAATCGCGACGCCAGGCATCGCCTCGTGAAGACGTTTGATTTTGGCCGCAAACTCTTCCGTCGTATATTTCCGGCGCATCCGCTTAAGCACGGTGTTGTCCCCGGCCTGAAGCGGAATATGAAGATGGCGGCACATTTTGCTGGAACGGTTAAGCACGTCGATCATCGCATCGTCGATCTGGCTGGCCTCGATCGAGCTGATCCGGATACGCTCCAGCCCCTCTACCTTGTCCAAATCCCACAGCAGGCTGGTTAAATTGTAGTTTTCCATGTCGTCGCCGTAGCCGCCGGTATGAATACCTGTCAGAACGATTTCCTTGTAGCCTGAAGCCACGAGCTTTCTGGCTTGCTCCAGCACGCTCTCCGCAGCCCGGCTGCGGGACAAGCCGCGGGACCACGGAATAATGCAGAACGTGCAGAAGTTGTTGCAGCCTTCCTGGATTTTCAGAAAAGCGCGCGTACGCTCGGAAAAATCAGGCACGTCCAGCTCTTCGAAATCGCGCGTTTTCATAATGTTGCGAACCGCGTTCACCGGCTTACGGTCCGTTTGAATCTGATTGACGAACGTCATGATTTTGTCGCGGTCCTGCGTACCGATGACGAGATCCACGCCTTCGATGGCCATAATTTCCGCTGGTGAGGTTTGCGCGTAGCAGCCCGTTACCGCAATGACGGCATCCGGATTCCGGCGTACGGCACGCCTAATAATTTGCCGGCTTTTTTTGTCCCCCGTATTGGTAACCGTACAAGTATTAATCAAATATACGTCGGCGGTCGATTCGAAATCGACCTGCTCGTAGCCTTCCTGCTTAAACAGCTGCCAGATCGCTTCCGTGTCGTAGAAGTTCACCTTGCAGCCTAGCGTATAAAATGCGACCGTTGGCATGATGGTCACGCTCCTCCCATTTCACCTGATTCATATAGTAAGCAGGTTAATCCTACGATTCCTGCCGTTTCCGTTCTCAAAATTCGTTTTCCCAAGCCGACCAGCACGGCTCCGGCCGCTTCCGCTTCCGATGCTTCCCGCTCCGTGAAGCCGCCCTCCGGACCGACGATGAGCAGTACGGCAGGCGCAGCGATGGATTCCCGCTCTCCTGAACCGTCCATCCATTCCCGTACCGCGCTGCGGATTCCTTTACCGTGAGCAGCGTCGCCTTCTCTCTCGTAACAGAACAAAACGAGATCATAGGAGCTGATTAAGACGAGCAGCTCGCGCCAGCTGTGCACCTGCTCGATTTCAGGTATGCGGCTGCGGTGGGACTGCTCGGCTGCTTCCTTGGCGATTTTGGTCCAGCGCTCGATCCGCTTCGCTTCCTTCTTCGCGTCGTACTGCACCACCATCCGCTCGGACTCGTACGGGATAAACGAGTACGCGCCAATTTCCGTCCCCTTTTGGATGACGAGCTCCATCTTGTCGCCCTTCGGCAAGCTTTGCGCAATCGTGACGGACCATGCCGGCTCGCTTGCGTGAGGCAGCATTTGAATAATATCGGCCGTAATTTGCATTGGCGTAGCTTCTCTCACGGCGACGAGCGCCGTTCGGCTCTCGCCGTCGCTGACGATAAACTTGTCGCCAGGCTTAGTGCGCATGACCCGGACGGCATGATAGGCGTCCTCGCCGGTTACGCGAATATCGGAATCGCCAAATTGCTTGGCCGAAATGAAATATCGTTGCATCGTTGTCGTCAAACCACCCTTAAACAAATTCCATCCTTCATCTTACCATGTATCACATAGCAAAATCTATGATTAAGCTTTGCCAATCAAGCGGACTGAATACGTAATCAAAGAAGTCTCGCAAGATAAAGAATATGTCCCACTGCAAACCGAGAACCGGTGTCAGCGTGACCTCACGCAGCGGCGGGATAAATACCATCAATAAAAAAATAAACATCCCCCATTGCACATTTTGATCCATTTTGTAGCGGATTTTTAATGGCATTAGATCCGACAAAATACGGTACCCATCAAGTGGCGGCAACGGGATTAAATTAAAAATAAATAGAAGCAGATTCAGTGTGATAAGGTAATAAAAAAAATGCACGAGTGCTAAGTATACACCCTGAGAGCCTGCATGCAGCACACCTGTCTGATTCAAAATATACAGCACCAGCATTCCGATTACTGCCATAAGCAAATTGCTTATAGGCCCAACGGCTGACACCACAATTCCCATAAGTCGTGGATGCTTGAACCTGCCTGGCATGACCGGAACCGGCTTTGCCCATCCAAATCCTGCAATCAGGAGGAGAATGGTTCCCAGAACGTCCAAATGCACACGAGGGTTAAGAGTAACACGACCAGCCTTATAAGCCGTGTCATCACCGAACTTATACGCGCTGTATGCATGAGCAAATTCATGGACGGTAAATGCAATGATTAGAGCCAGCGCAATAAAGGGCAAATCCTCGATTGGATACCATAAAAAACGCTGCAGATCCATCAACCCACCTGCGGCTTTCTCGCCACGAACGCAATCCATTCTTCATCGCGGCGCTTTTCGATAATTTCGAAGCCGGAACGAAGCAAACCTTCTTCGACGTCGGTTTCTTTGTTTTTATAAACTCCGGATGCGATATAAATGCCGTCAGGCTTCAACGCTGCATAGACGTCGTCCACAAACAGCAAAATAATTTCAGCCAAAATATTTGCCACAACCAGATCAACCGGCAACGTAACCGCGAGCGAAGCGCCTTGACCTTCCGCCGAGTCGTCTTTCAGTACTCCCAGCAGGTCGCTGAGCTTCACCTCGACCTGATCGCTTAAACCGTTCAGCTTCACGTTCTCCGTCGCGCTGGACACGGCTACCGGATCGAGGTCAAGAGCAAGGACGCTTTTGGCACCCAGCCTGCAAGCGCCGATCGCCAAAATGCCGGAGCCCGTGCCGACGTCGATTACCTCTTCGCCGCCTTTGACGACCGATTCAAGCGTCTGCAGGCAAAGAGCTGTCGTAGGATGTGTACCCGTGCCGAACGCCATGCCCGGATCCAGTTCGATAATACGTTCTCCCGGTGCGGCATTGTAGTTCTCCCAGGTAGGCTTAATGGTCAACGTCTCCGACACCCGGATAGGCTTAAAGTACTGTTTCCATGCCGTAGCCCAGTCCTCATCGTCCACCAGAGTCGAGGAATATTGGACTGCTCCCGGATCGATGTCGAATTCACGCAGCTCCTCTACCCGCGGCTTTAACGCCGCAATAAGAGCATCCACATCCGTATCCTCCGTAAAATAACCTTTTATAATCGCCTGGCCCTCGGGAATATCGTTAAGCGGCAGTTCATACCATTGTCCTAGCGACGTATCGCGCGGCTTATTGAGCGTACCCGATTCTTCAATGGATACGCCTCCCGCTCCCATTTCATGCAAAAAATTAGATATCATCTCCTGCGCCTCTTCGGTCGTCGAGATTGTCAATTCATACCATTTCATATGTATAGTCCTCCAATGACAAGCGTAAAGTCTGTCTCCGTTTTTTAAAAAACCAAATTCTATTGTACACCAGAGACCGTCCTTTGCACAAAAATTTCATAACAAAAAGCCGGCAAGCTCACGCCTGCTGGCTTTTGTATGATTACGATAATCCGGTATCCGCGCTCCCGCCGATCTGTTGGATCAGATGCATCGCTCTTTCAGCAACCTCTTCATCCACCGTTGCGGTAAGCAGGCCGCTCTCGACCAATCCGTTAACCTCGAAGGCCCGCAGCGCATGAAGCTTGTGCCACGCCTCCTGCGCGGCGCGCTCGCCCTCGAACCTTGCTTTTATTTCGACCTGGCTCATCGGCGTTACTGCTCGTTGCGGGCGTCCGCCGCTGCGGCGCGCTCGGCCGCTATGCGGTCGGCTTCGTCCGCAAGCTCCTCGGAAAATTCTACATCCTCATTTTTCCCGACCGGCAGCTCGGCAAAATTTACTTTTTCCATGCTATTTTTTTCGTTCATCGTTGTTCCCTCCGAGCTCTTCATGTATTGTCTGCTACTCGGATAGAATGTGTATGACAGCGCGAAACTATACGGATGAAGACAGAAAAAAACGTTCCGCGCTAGTCGCCGCGGAACGCCTTTTTCATCCGTTCGAAGATCGATTCATGATGCTCATTCTCCGCCCCGTAGGACGCTCCGACGTTATCGCCGCCGAATTGCCGCAGCAGCTCCTTCTGGTCATCCGACAGATTGGTCGGAGTAACGAGCGTTACCTTGACGTGCTGGTCGCCCTGGCCGTAGCCGCGCAGCTTCGGCACGCCTTTGCCTTTGAGGCGGAAATAAGTGCCCGTCTGCGTGCCTGCAGGAACCTTCAGCTTCACTTTTTCGGTCAGCGTCGGAATCTCGATCTCGTCTCCAAGCGCCGCCTGAACGAAAGTAAGCGGAACCTCGCAATAAATATCGTCGCCTTCGCGCTCGAAAAATTCATGCGATTTTACCCGGATAACGATATACAAGTCGCCGGACGGACCGCCGCGAAGGCCGCCTTCGCCTTCTCCGGACATGCGGATTTGTGCGCCGTCATCCACGCCCGCCGGAATGCGGACTTTGATTTTGCGCTGGCGCTTGATTTTGCCGGAACCGTGACAGCTGCCGCATTTGTCTTTAATAATGCGTCCCGTGCCGCTGCAGTTCGTACATGCCCGGCGGTTAACCATACGTCCGAACGGCGTATTTTGGACAACCTCCTGCTGTCCGCTGCCTCTGCACACCGAACAGGTTTCCGGCTTCGTGCCGGGTTTCGCGCCGTTTCCGTGGCACGTATCGCAGGTTTCCGTCCGCGGAATCGTAATCTCGGCTTCCTTGCCGAATACAGCCTCCTTGAACTCGACCGTCATCGTGTACTGCAAATCGTTTCCGCGCTGCGGCGCGTTCGGATCGCGCCGGCCGCCGCCTCCGCCAAAGAACATATCGAATATATCGCCGAAGCCGCCGCCGAAATCGGCGCCGCCTCCGCCCATTCCCTGGTTAGGATCGACATGCCCGTAACGGTCGTAGGTCGAGCGTTTGCCGTCGTCGCTCAGCACGTCGTACGCTTCCTTCACTTCCTTGAACTTGGCTTCGGCATCCGCAGCCTTGTTCACGTCAGGGTGATACTGCCTGGCCAGCTTACGGTATGATTTTTTGATGTCGTCCGCCGAGGCGTCCTTACCTACCCCAAGCACCTCGTAATAATCGCGTTTGTCTGCCACCCGTTCTCTCACCTCCGCTATATTCTATGCCCGCACGGGACATAAGCGCACGAAAGGAGGTCAAAGCCAGGTAGCGCCTGTCTTTGACCTCTCGCCCGCTACTCTTTATTTCTTATCGTCAACGACCTCGTAATCCGCATCGACTACGTTGTCCTTCCCTTTCGAAGCCCCTGCTTCAGGCTGTGCGCCTTCCGCCTCACCGGCATTTTGCGCCGCTTGCTCATACAGCTTCACGGAAAGCTGCTGCACAACTTCAGTCAGCTCCTGCACGCTCGCATTGATTTGCTCGATATCGTCAGTCGCAATTGCCGCAGTAACTTTTTCCTTCGCTTGGTTCGCTTTTTCGATTTCGGAAGGATCCACTTTGTCGCCAAGATCTTTGATCGTTTTGTCTACGGAATAGATCAGTTGGTCGGCGCTGTTTTTCGCTTCAACCAGCTCACGGCGTTTGCGGTCTTCCTCTGCGTTAAGCTCGGCATCCTTCATCATTTGCTCGATTTCCTGCTCGCTCAAGCCGCTGGAGGATGTGATCGTAATTTTTTGGCTTTTGCCGGTTCCTTTGTCCAGTGCGGATACGTTAACGATACCGTTGGCATCGATGTCGAACGTAACCTCGATTTGCGGTACGCCGCGCGGTGCAGGAGGGATATCGTTCAAGGTGAAGCGGCCAAGCGTTTTGTTGCCGTTCGCCATGGAGCGTTCGCCTTGCAGTACGTGAATCTCAACGCCAGGCTGATTGTCAGCATAGGTCGAGAATACTTGCGATTTGCTTGTCGGGATCGTCGTGTTGCGCTCGATCATTTTCGTGAACACGCCGCCTGCCGTTTCGATACCGAGCGACAGCGGAGTTACGTCAAGCAATACTACGTCCTTCACGTCGCCGGTCAGAACGCCCGCTTGAACCGCTGCACCGAGTGCTACAACCTCATCCGGATTCACGCCTTTATGCGGTTCTTTGCCGATCAGCTTTTTAACCGCGTCTTGAACGGCCGGAATACGAGTCGATCCGCCGACCAGTACGACTTTATCGATATCGCTTGGCGACATGCCCGCATCGCTGAGAGCTTGGCGAGTAGGTCCAAGCGTACGCTCTACGAGAGCGGCCGACAGCTCGTCAAATTTCGCGCGGGTAAGGCTCATTTCCAAGTGCTGAGGAACGCCGTCTACCATCGTGATAAACGGAAGGGAGATGGACGAAGTAAGTACGCCGGAAAGCTCTTTTTTCGCTTTTTCGGCTGCGTCCTTCAAACGCTGAACAGCCGCTTTGTCTTTGGAAAGGTCAATGCCTTGATCCTTTTTAAACTCGTTCACGAGATAGTCGATGATCACTTGGTCAAAGTCGTCGCCGCCGAGCTTGTTGTCGCCGCTGGTCGCCTTAACCTCGAAGAAGCCGTCGCCAAGCTCAAGGATCGATACGTCAAACGTACCGCCGCCAAGGTCATAGACCAGAATCGTTTGGTCTTCCGATTTCTCAAGTCCGTATGCAAGCGCGGCTGCAGTAGGCTCATTGACGATACGAAGAACTTCAAGACCTGCGATTTTACCGGCGTCTTTGGTCGCTTGACGCTGGCTGTCGTTGAAGTATGCAGGAACGGTAATAACCGCTTGGGTAACGGTTTGGCCCAAATACGCTTCCGCGTCAGCTTTCAGCTTCTGCAAAATAATAGCGGAAATTTCCTGCGGCGTATATTCCTTGTCGTCGATTTTTTCCTTATGATTCGTACCGATATGGCGTTTGATCGAGCTGATCGTGCGGTCCGGATTCGTGATCGCTTGGCGCTTCGCCGTTTCGCCGACGACGCGCTCGCCGTCCTTCTTAAAGCCGACTACCGATGGAGTCGTGCGGTTGCCCTCCGGATTCGGAATGACGACGGCTTCGCCGCCCTCCATAACTGCAACGCAAGAGTTTGTTGTACCCAGGTCAATACCGATTACTTTACTCATCGTTAGGTTCCTCCTAATTTGATTGTGAAAATAATGTTGTCGTTCCTTGTATATCAAATCAGCATTTTTCGTTTAGCCGCTGACCTTAACCATCGCAGGGCGCAGTACCTTTTCCTTCAGGATATACCCCTTCTGAACTTCCTCCACGATAATGCCTTCCTCATGCTCATCGGATTCGACTTGCATAATCGCTTGATGGAAATCAGGGTTAAACGGCTCGCCGACGACTTCCATCGCCTTCAGCCCTTCCTGTTCCAGCGTTTGCGTAAGCTGGCGGAAAATCATGTCGACGCCTTTCGCGAGCGATTCAAAATCGCCGCCAGCCGAAGCCGCGGATACGGCACGTTCGAAGTTATCGACAACCGGCAGCAGCTGGCCGATCAGCTTCATGGATGCGTATTGCGCGAGCTCTTCCTTTTCCTTCTGCGTACGGCGGCGGAAATTATCGAAATCCGCCTGCGCTCGTAAGTAACGCTGCTGATTCTCTTCAGCAAGCTTTTCCAGTTCCACGTACCGGGCGTCCCGACCCGTTTCCTCGACAGCCGGCTCTTCAGCGGATTGCCCGTTCTGCTCTTCGGCTGCAGTTTCTTCAACCTCGGCTGTTTCGACTGCTTCGTTATGCTGTTCTTTCGTACTCATGCAATCACCTCCTTAAAAAAAGTTCATTTATACCACCGGCCCAGAAGCACCGTCATGTCCTTCGAGATCAAATCGAGGAGGCTGATCACTTTGCCGTACTCCATCCGGGTAGGACCCAGAATGCCGATTGTGCCCAGCGACTGGCCGTCAACCGAATAGGTTGCGGTTATAATACTGCAATCGCTGATCGCCTTGTGGTCATTCTCTGTTCCAATGCGCACTTGTATACCTGCCGGTATACCGGAAAACATTTTCAGAATGGTAGGCGTTTCTTCCAGCAAATCGAGGATCGTTTTTACTTTATCGACATCCTTGAATTCGGGCTGCGTCAGCATGTTCGTCGTACCGCTAAGGAAGAGCCGGTGCTCATCCTCATTCTGAAGCGCATCGTCAAGCACCTGAAGCACCTGCTCATAATGGTCGACATAACGTTCAAGCTCCTGGCCGACCTCCGTGTACAGCTTCGAGCGGAGACGGACAAGCGGCACGCCGACCAGCTTTGTATTCAAAATGTTGACAACCTTCTCCATGTCCTCCATCTTAAGTCCGGCCGGTATCGTGATCGTCCGATTCTCCACATGTCCCGTATTCGTCACAATAATCGCGACGGCGGAATGCTGGTCAAGCGGAACAAGGCCAAAATGCTTCAAGGACGTGCTGAGCGTTTCGGGTCCAAGCAAAATCGACGTATAATTCGTTAAATTCGACAAAATCATCGCCGCATGCTGGATAACCTGCTCCATCTGGTTCATCTTCTCGGTTACGAACGACCGCACCATGCCGAGTTCATGATCATCCACTTCATTCAGCTTGATCAAATGGTCGACATAATACCGGTAACCCTTGGTCGAAGGAATACGTCCGGCAGATGTATGGGGCTGCTCGAGAAAACCTAGCTCCTCCAAATCAGCCATCTCGTTGCGGATCGTAGCCGGGCTGTAGCCGACGTCGCCGCGCTTCGAAATACTCCGCGAACCGACCGGTTCAGCCGAGCGAATATAATCATCCACTATTGCATGCAAAATCATCCGTTGTCGTTCCGTGAGCATTCGAATCCCCCTTACAGATTAGGTATTTAACCGGTTCGGCCTGATGTCGTTAGCACTCAACAGGATCGAGTGCTAATCATTAATACAAAAATACCAAACCCGCTCGGCGATTGTCAAGTCGGATCGGTATTTTTAAAAATATAAGAAAGTATAAATTTCACTTTATACTTGACTTATATTTCATCGCGATGGCGAGCTTTTGCCGCCAAAGGACGGCGACAGCCGTTTACGCTTGGCAAGTCCATCCCGGCTTAGCCAATCGCCTCATTCTTGCATAATATAGTTTATCTCGATTATAAAGTCGATAAATACGGGAGAACATGAATGATATCGACCTAAGAAGGAAGGGATCATATATGGAAACCTGGCGCGTGTGGGAATGCAATCAATGCGGCTCGACCTTAAAGCTGAACTATGATGCCTCGTTCGAAGACTATCATCGGATCAAAAGCTGCATTTGCGGGGATAACGGCGAGCTCGAATGGAAGTTCAATTACTGCGATGCCGAAGCGTCCGGAGTGCTTGCTGCGGAATAGTCCCAAGCAATGTGCGGAGAGCACAAACAAAAACGGTCAAAGGAGCTCCTTTGACCGTTGTTTCGTTTTTATTAATCAATGACCTTCAGAACCGCTATTTCATCGCACGCGAGCTGCTTCGGGCAGTTCACGCAATCCTTCCATACCTTCTCCGGAAAAATCTCTTTGTCAACGACCGTAAAGCCGTTTTTCTCGAAAAAGGATACCGCATACGTCAAAGCCATAATTTTCGGAATGTGCTGTTCCCTGGCCTGTTCAATCAAGGCATCGACAAGCTTGCTGCCGATCCCGAGCCCCTTGTAGCCTTCCGACATGCCGAGCGAACGGATCTCTACCAAATCCTTGCCCAGTTTCGTCAAGGAGCCGCAGCCGACCACTTCATCTCCGATTTCCGCCACGACGAAGGTATCGATCATGTGACGGAGCGCTTCCCGAGTGCGAGGCAGCATAATGCCTTTCTCGGCATAACCTTTAATCAATTGAAACAACGTCTCGACATCGTCCGATGTCGCTTTTCTGCAAACGACCTGTAATGCCTGCATTTCTGCCTTCGCCTCCACCCGGTGCAAGTAGAAAATCAATATGAATAAATATACAACACTACGAATTTATTCTCAAGAGATTTTTCAAGGGCCGGCTCCCCTTAATCCGCCGAACCGATAAAGGCGCCAAACACCTCATTGCCGAGCAGCACGCCCTTATCCGTCAGCCTGTAAATCGTATCCCGGCCTTCCGGCCTTACTTCCAGAAGACCGTCCGAGGTCAGCTTCCGGATGACCGGACCGAACTTATTCTCGAGCGACCGGCCGCCAAACTGCTCCGCAAATCTCGAAGCCGGCACGCCCTCCAGCAGGCGAAGTCCTACCATCATCAAATCCTCCATCGCTTCCTCCTCCGGCACCTCAAACGTTTCGAGCCGCGGCAGCCTTTCGGCGGCCGCTTCGATATAAGGAGTAATTCCCTTCAGATTGACATGACGGATCCGATTTGAATATCCGTGTGCGCCTGCCCCGAGACCGTAATACGGTTCATTGCGCCAATACGTCGAGTTGTGGCGGCTTTCGAAGCCAGGCTTCGCGAAGTTGCTGATTTCATAATGGACGTAGCCCGCCCCCTTCAACATCTCCATCAGAAGCAGGAACATCCGGTATTCCTCCTCCTCCGGAGGAAGCGGCAGCTCATTTCTCTCATATAGCTTGTGAAACAGCGTATTTTCTTCCACCTTGAGGCTGTAGATCGAATAATGGGTTAAACCGAGCTCGAGCGCCTTGCTGACGCTGTCTCTCAGGTGATCAAGGGTTTGACCCGGCAGGCCGAACATCAGATCGATCGACAGATTCGTAAATCCTGCGGCGCGTGCGTTGTCCAGACTGCGGTATACGTCGTCGACGCTGTGAATCCGGCCAATCCTCTCGAGCAGCCCGTTATCGAACGACTGGACGCCGAAGCTGATCCGGTTCACGCCGCCGGCCTTCATGGCAGCAAGCTTGTCGGCATCCGTCGTGCCCGGGTTCGCTTCCATCGTAAACTCAACGTCGTCCGCCAGCGGAAAATGCGTCCTGACCGCTTCCAAAAACCTCTCCATCTGCGGCGGCGTCAGCACCGTCGGAGTTCCTCCTCCAACGAATACCGTATCGATGCGCTCCGGCGGCAGCATATCGACCGTCCGCCGCATTTCCTGTTCCAGAGCGTCCAAGTATTGATCGACCGGCTGACCTTTGAGCACATAAGATGTAAAGTCGCAATAATGGCATTTGTTCGTGCAAAACGGGATGTGAATATATAAAGCGTGGGGAGCATGCTGCCCGATCATCGCTGGATGACCTCCTTTATTGTCCGGAACATAATGATGAATAAAAAAACAAAGAGGGAGAGCTGCGCTCTCCCTAACCTCGTACGGATTAATCCTCGTCGATTTTGAGCACCGCCATGAACGCTTCCTGCGGCACCTCTACACTGCCTACCTGCTTCATCCGTTTCTTGCCTTCCTTCTGCTTCTCGAGCAGCTTCCGCTTCCGGCTGATGTCGCCGCCGTAGCATTTCGCCAAGACGTTCTTCCGCATCGCCTTGACGGTCTCGCGCGCGATAACCTTCGTGCCTATCGATGCCTGGACCGGCACCTCGAACATTTGGCGAGGGATCAGCTCCTTCATCTTCTGGCAGATCAGCCGTCCGCGGTGGTACGCGCGGTCGCGGTGAACGATAACCGACAGAGCGTCGACCTGCTCGCCGTTCAGCATGATGTCCATCTTGACGAGCTGGGAACTGCGGTAGCCCGACAGCTCGTAATCAAACGAAGCGTAACCCTTCGTACTCGATTTCAGCTGATCGAAGAAGTCGTATACGATTTCGGACAACGGAATCTGGTACGTGATCGTTACGCGGTTCGTGTCCAAATATTCCATGTTCACGAATTCGCCGCGCTTGTTCTGGCACAGCTCCATAATCGCACCGACATAATCGTTCGGCACGATGATCGCAGCTTTCACAAACGGCTCTTCGACGAAATCAAGCTTGCCCGCTTCAGGATAATTCGACGGGTTATCGATATTTAGAACCTCGCCGTTCGTCAGCGTGACCTTATAGATAACGCTTGGAGCCGTCGTGATGAGCGGAATGTTGAATTCCCTCTCGATCCGCTCCTGAATGATCTCCATATGCAGCAATCCGAGGAAGCCGCAGCGGAAGCCAAAACCAAGCGCTGTCGAGGATTCCGGCTCGTATCTGAGCGAGGCGTCGTTCAGCTCCAGCTTCTCCAGCGCCTCCCGCAAATCGTTATAATCCTGGGTTTCGATCGGGTACAGTCCGCAGAATACCATCGGGTTGATCTGACGGTAGCCCGGCAGGCGCTCCGGCGCCGGACGTTTGGCATCGGTCACCGTATCGCCGACGCGCGTGTCCTTCACGTTCTTGATGCCGGCTACGATAAATCCGACATCGCCGACCGAAAGCTCGTCAACGATCGTCATGCGCGGCATAAACGCGCCAACCTCGATAACCTCGAATTCCGCGCCGGTAGCCATAAACCGGATTTTCTTGCCAGGCTTGATGCTGCCGTCGATCACTCGAACATAGACGATAACGCCTTTATACGGGTCGTAATGAGAGTCGAAAATAAGCGCTTTAAGCGGCTCTTCAGGGTCGCCAACCGGCGCAGGCATCTTCGTGACGACCTGCTCCAAAATTTCTTTGATGCCGATACCGGCTTTAGCCGACGCAAGGACCGCATCGCTCGCATCGAGTCCGATGACGTCCTCAATTTCCTGCTTCACCCGCTCCGGTTCTGCGCTCGGCAAATCGATCTTGTTAATGACAGGAACGATTTCGAGATTGTTGTCCAAGGCGAGATATACGTTCGCAAGCGTCTGAGCTTCGATGCCCTGTGCCGCGTCGACGACGAGCAAGGCGCCCTCGCAGGCCGCAAGGCTGCGCGATACCTCATACGTAAAGTCGACATGCCCCGGCGTATCGATAAGATTCAGGATATACTCCTCGCCGTCATCCGCCCGGTACTTCAAACGAACGGCCTGCAGCTTGATCGTAATGCCGCGCTCGCGCTCCAAATCCATTTGGTCAAGCACCTGCTCCTGCATTTCGCGGGAGGACAAAGCGCCGGTATACTCCAGGATTCTATCGGCTAACGTAGACTTTCCGTGGTCTATATGTGCGATAATGGAAAAATTTCTGATTTTCTTTTGCCGGTCACGTACGTCAGTCATGCCTAACCCCCACAATTTCCAATAATGCTAATCATTCCACCTATTATATCAGTTAAGGGGGCCACCAGCAATGTCCATTCTCACTTGATCAGCCCGTCAAAAATAGAAACGACCAAACGGATCCCTTCGTTGGACATATTTTGAAGCATGCCCGACGTAGAATCGGCGATGCGGTTGACGGTGGACTGATCGTCAGCGGCGGGAATGCCGGGAAGCCGATCTTCATCAGCCGGCAAAGCGCCAAGCGGCTCCCGCTCCGGCTCAGGCTCCGCGTCCGTCCCGGAAGCTTCTTCTCCGGCGGCCAGCTTTTTCAATTCGGCAAGCTCCTTCTCGAGCTGTTCGATTTTTTGCCGGGTGCGGTCATCTGCCGAATTTCCGGCAGCGGCCTGCTCAGGCTGCGCTTCCTCGTACGCCTGGCTGCCGGGCTCGACCGGGCCGTACACCCGCCCGATCCCCGCCGTAGATATTTCGAGCCCGTACATGACGATAATCGCCAATGCTCCTCCGAGCACCATCCATTTAAACGTACTGCGCTTCATCAGCCGCCGCTCCTTTCCGTCCGGTTATGATTAAACCGTCTGCCGGTTCCATCGTTTTTCCGCTTTTTATACCTTTTCGTCCTCAAAATAAATGTCGGCGATGACCTCGGCGAGCGCATCCGCCGTACGATAGGATTCCTCGAGCGTATTATCCACGCCGCCGATCTCGATCAGCACGCTGTCCGGAGCCAGGGATTGATTATATTCCGCATTTCCGGTTGCAGCCGTTTTCCCCCAGATGCCGCGCGAAATGCCCGGGTATTTTTTATCGAGCGCCTGATGGATTTTTGTCGCAAACGCTTCGTTTTTCTCCCAATCCGGGTTTCTATGCCCGATTATAAAGTAGACCTGAGCGTAGCTTTTGCCTCCGATATCAACTGTCGTATATTTCCGGCTCTGCGAGTCGCGGTGAAGATCAAAGAAAAATTTCAGGTCCTTGCTGCTCGCCATCGCTTCCTTAACCGTTTTCATCGAATATTTGTAGGAGAGCTCCCAGCGGTAGTTCGGAATGGCCGTCGGGTAATCCGTATCCGAGTGCTGGGCGCCGACCCCTTTTTTCTCAAGCATATCCGCCAGCCGCTTGCCCACCAGCGTAATGTTTTTTTTCGTTGAGTTCGGATCCTTCTCCTTAGAGTCGCTAAGTACGGGGTACCAGGATTCGCGGTTATGGGAATGATAGATAAAAACGACCTTCGAGCCGTCCGTCGTCGGTTTCTCCGGCGCTCCTGCACCTTCCCCGTCGTCTCCCGTCCCCGCTCCTTCATTATCCGGTGGAGTGTCGTCCGTGCCGTCGTCCGTTACGGCTGTGCCCTCGTCGTCTTCATGGCCGTTGTCCGGATCATAAGTAATCGGTGCGTCGTCCTCCGGACCGACCGCCGTATCCGTGCCGATGCCGCTGCGGATCAGAAACGCGTCGTTTGCGCTAAGTCCCGGCAGCTCGCCGGCAAGCAGGCTTTTCGGATCTGCCGGATTAATGTCCGTCAGCGCCCTCATGAGCATAGCGCTGATGATTTTCGAATTAAATGCCTCCGTCTCGCTGCTGCTTTGGAAGGCGGGCATCTCCATTTCCAGCATGTCCCCAAAGAACCCGCCCGATACGGCCGCCGCAAAGCCCTTCATCGAATTGACCGGCGATGCGGACGATTGCTGATGCACCATTCCCCCAATGCCGAGCATGACAAAAAACAGCATGGAGCTGAAGGACAGCATGGCGAAGGACCGCCCGGTTACGAGTAGTTGTCTCATACGCTTGCTTGTACCGCCGAGATCGAGCAGCATCATTTTTTGTCTCATCGGTTGAATACCTCCTGCTTTTCTGTGCCAATGGCTGAGTTACTATTAAATTATGAAACTAAGAGAGTTCATAGAACCCTGCCCGGCAAATTGAAAGATTAGAATTAATAGAACAAACGAAAACGTAAAAGGACCGGACAGGCCAAAAAAACCGCCTCCGGTACCGGAGACGGCTCTTAAGCCTGATATTGCTCGATTAGTGGGTATAAGCGGCTACGTTGCCCGTATCGATCGCTTCATGGAGCGAAGCGTTAAGGCCGCTGGCGATAATATTGGCGATATCTTCGATAAACTCGTCGATTTCCTTCGGCGTCACCAGCAGGTCGTGGCCAAGCGGGCTAAGCACTTCCCTGACCAGCTGCAGCCGCTCGTTGTCCTCCATTTGATGGATCAAGCCCATGATCTGACCGGTGTTGCCTGTTTGCTTCGTAAAGTGGCTGCTCATCATTTCAAGCGTGTTGTTCACGATCGTAGACGCGTACACGACGGTCGGCACGCCGATTGCAATAACGGGCACGCCGAGAATTTCCTTCGTCAAGCCTTTGCGCTTGTTGCCGATGCCGGAGCCCGGGTGAATGCCGGTGTCGGCGATTTGAATCGTCGTATTCACCCTTTCAACCGCCTTGGAAGCGAGCGCATCGATCGCAATAATAATATCAGGCTTCGTTTTCTCGACAATTCCGTGAACGATTTCACTCGATTCGATGCCGGTAATGCCCAGTACCCCCGGAGCGACTGCGCTGACAGGACGGTAGCCCGGCGCCACCTGGTCAGGCATCAGCTCGAAATAATGGCGCGTGACCATGACGTTCTCCACGACGATCGGCCCGAGCGCATCGGGCGTTACGTTCCAGTTTCCGAGTCCGACAATCAGCACCTTCGCCATTTTATTGATCGAAAGGCGCTCCAGAAATTGCTCGAAATGCTTGGCGAATTGCGTGGCCACCCGGTCCTGCAGATCCGTATCGCCGTTTCGCAGCCCAGGCACTTCAATCGTCACGTAATGTCCCTGCATTTTGCCGATCGCCTGCGCCCCCTGCTCGTTTTGAACGTGAAGCTGAGTTACGGTAATGCCGCCATCCTCCGTCGTCTCGGACTGGATACCCGGGATCGGCCCTCCGTTCGGAGCTTCCGCCATTTCCTTCGCTTCAAGCGCCAGATCGGTCCTGACGCTATATTGCTGCAAATCAAGGTCGTTGTTCACCATTCATTCTCCCTTCGCACACGGTTCTCGACTTATTGTTCGCAAACCCGTATTTTTCATACTCCGGTACGGCGAAAGGCGGCTTCGTTTTCTCAGGCATTCCGGCTTGTTGCTATTGCATTTTGGGCATCGGCATGATAATATATTTTAAGTTGTGTTGTCTAGGTAAATGATGCCTATGCATCGTTGTGAACAGTTTAGGAGGTGAATCCCATGCCAAACATTAAATCCGCGATTAAACGCGTTAAAACAAGTGAAAAGCGTCGTGCTTTGAATGCTTCCCAGAAATCCGCACTTCGTTCGGCCGTTAAATCCGCTGACCAAGCTATCGCCAGCACTGATGTAGCAGCTGCTAAAGCAGCTCTGATCGCTGCAACGAAGAAATTGGACAAAGCAGCGACTAAAGGCCTGATTCATAAAAATGCGGCTGCCCGCAAAAAATCTCGTCTTGCTAAAAAGCTTAACGCTCTTTCGGCACAAGCTTAATTGGCCAAGCGCGAATGAATTCTAAGCCATACATAAAGGCCAGCCTTTATTATAACTTAGAATTGCGCAAAGAAGGCTTCGCTTCTCTTTTTGAGAGGCGAAGCCTTCTTTTGTTATGCACCAGCAAAATAATTAATCCCAAGCCTTATAGAGCGCATGTGTGCCGTTATCGGCCAGTCCTGCGGCTGCGATCTTCTCATACAGCCCTTTGGCCAGCGTTAATCCAGGCAGCTCGATTCCCATTTCCTCCGCCGCTTCTAGCGCAATGCCCATATCCTTAATAAAATGCTTCACATAGAACCCGGGGTCGAAGTTGCCCTGAATGATGCGCGGGGCCAAATTACTGAGCGACCAGCTTCCCGCAGCGCCCGACTCTATGCTTGCCAGCACACTGTTCAGGTCCAGCCCGGCATGCTTCGCATAGACTAAAGCTTCGCATACGCCCACCATGTTGGAAGCGATTGCGATTTGGTTTACCATTTTCGTATGCTGTCCCGCTCCCGGTCCGCCTTGCCGCACAATATTTTTGCCCAGCATTTCCAGTAAAGGCCTTACCGACTCAAAGGAAGCTTGATCACCGCCGACCATGATAGAGAGTGCAGCGTTTCGCGCGCCTACATCGCCACCGGATACCGGGGCATCCAGCGCATGCAGGCCTTTGGAGGCAGCCGCCTCGTGAATCCGCTTTGCCAGCTCCGGGCTGCTAGTCGTCATATCGATCAAATAAGCTCCAGGCTTCGCCGACTGGACAATTCCCCCTTCTCCCAAGTAAAGCTCACGAACATCCTGCGGATAACCGACGATCGAAATGACGGCATCGCAATGCCGTGCCAGTTCTCCCGGCGTATCGTGCCAGATCATGCCAAGCTCCAGCAGCTCGCCGGCCTTCTCTTTCGTTCTCGTATAAAGATGGACATCGAAGCCTCCCTTCAATAGATTTTTGGCCATGCTGCTGCCCATGACGCCCGCTCCAACAAACCCGATCTTCGATACTGATGTGTTCAACATCCGGTAACCAGCTCCTCATCTTGTTTGATATTTTGACTACCGCAAATGATATGCGCTGTACGCATGGAGCTCCGCGAGACGGATAACGAGTCGGCCATCCCGCTCCTCAAGCTGTCCCTCTCCCGCACCATTCAGCTCTACTGCCTGACGGACACCCGTTAAACCGGTCAGCCCTACTTCAATTCCGTTCATTGGTACCGGAGCTGCGTAGCTTGAACCGTTGAAGCCGGATAAATTCAGCAGCTGAAGCAAGTAGGTGCCATCCGGCAAACCGTGGAACGTCATTTCCACGCTGTCATGGGCATTGGTTGCAAGCCGCCTGCTGCCGCTCAGCAGTTCGTCGATCACGCCCGTAACGAGCTGCTTGTGATCGGCAAAGCCATGCCTGTAGTACAGCTCTCCGACGTTCCATGCCAGGTACGCTCCACGCCCTCCTTCTCCGGCAGCCGCCGTCATGCCAAGCCCGTACCGGTCCGTCAACTCGTGGCCGTAGGCCCGTTCCGGCGGGCCGAAAGATGACGGGGCAATGAAAGGCAGTTTCTTTACCGTATCATCGCTATACCGCATGAAAGCAAACGGGCCGTTCACTATAACCCAATCCCGCTTATTCAGCATCGGGAACATTTGTTTATCGTCAACGTGCACATAAGCGGCGGTCGTATCCTGCATCAACCCGTCCTGCTCCGCATCGAACAGCGCAGCCAAAGCCTCGCGGCTTCCGGACAGAGCTCCTCCTGTCGCGATCATATGCACCCCGCGGGCACGCAAGCCTTTTAAGACATCCAGCTCCTGATCCGAAAACGTTTCCACTCCGGGCAAAAGGACCGCTTTTGCCTTCGTCCCGGATATATGCGACAGTCTGCTCTGCAGGACGACATCGAAGAGCACATGCTCTTCCTTCAGCATTTTGAATATGCCGAAATACTCGTGGCGGGAATCCCGGATGGATGAGGAAGGCTTGACAAGGATGACCTCCGCCTCGGAACGGAACTGCCCGAACAGGCTTTCGTTTTGCTTATGAAAACGGAAGACGTTTTTCGCTTTTTCCATATTCGCTTGATCGGGATAACCATCGAACGCACCGATAATGCAAAAGTCGAGCCCCGAGCCGTTCGCGATATTTTCATACAGCCGGATTTCCGTCTCATGCTCTGATACGCCCGTGAATCGGTAGGTCAGGTCGATCGCGTTAATCGAGCAGTTGCTCGTCAGCTTGTCCGAGTAGCTTCCGGCGATCGGCATCACATTTTCGGCCGCCGAATATAACCATTTCGGATGCGGGCGATCGAGAGCCGTGTTGGATTCATGCCTTACAATATCCACTTGATGCGGATGGTACGTACAAATAGCGGCTTCCGGCTTCAGCCGTTTGATATGGGCATGGATTTTATTCAGGATGTCGATGGACGTTTTCTCCTGAAACCTCCGGTAAGCCCGGTAAACGTCAGATCCCCTATCCTCATTGTCAGGAAGCTCCAGACCGAACATATCCTTAAATCTCGAGCGGCAGCTGCCGCAGTAGCAGATGCCGTAATAATTGCCGCTGTAATCCCAGTTCTGATAGCCGAACATGTTAAAAAACACGCCGTCGACGTCATAATTGTTTAATGCCTCTTCCAATATATCGAGGGAATACTGCTGCTGGTAGCCGCCATTCAAGCACGTATGTACGATACCGAAATAATTGACCTCGCTGCCTGCTTTTGAGCGGTAAAACCACTCCGGACGCTCGCGAAAAATCGATTCATGCGCCTTGCTGAAGTCGAATCTTGCAATGAACCGGATGCCGCTCTCATGAGCCTTTTCGATCGTCTCTCCGAGCAAATCCTTCTTCAAATACGGAGTCACATATTGATATTGCAGCGTGGAAGGATAAAACGCGAAAATGCCGCCAGCGTTCATCATAAGCGTATTGGCATTAAAATCCTTTAGCTCGCTCATGAGTAAATCCACATCCAGGTCCGCATCCGTCTCCCGCAAATTGTTTTGCACGAGACGCAGCTTATTGCTTTTCCACCAAGTCATTTGTTGTCCTCCTTTACTCTGCGCAAAGGATATTTCGACATCGGATCCGCGAAAGCCTTCTGAATATTCAAACTTTTAAACGTTCACATACAAGCGCAAACGGCAATGTATACTTTCTTATACTTATACAAAAGGCTCCGGCACCTGTCAGTGTCGAAGCCTTCCTATTTGTTAATAGCGGGTCTAAGCCCCCTTACTCATGCCGAGGGACAATAAATACAGCTCCAAACCAAGCGTTTTGTCCACCGCGCCGGTCTTCATCTTGTAATCCAGCTCCGCCAAAGACGAAAGCAGACTTCCGAGCCGGGCCGTCTGGAATTTCCTGCATTTCTCCGCCGCCAGCTTGACGGCGTAAGGATGGAGCCCCAGCTGGCCTGCCATCTGCTGCGGGGAGTACTGATGCTGCTCCAGCTCTTTGATCTGAAGCATGATCCGGAGCTGTCTGGCGATGAGCGCTGCGATCTTGATCGGCTCCTCCTTCCGCACGAGAAGCTCGCGGTATAAGCGGACGGCACGGTCGATCCGAAGCTCGGCGATCGCATCGACCAGCGCAAAAACATCCTCCTCAACCGTGGCGGCCGTCAAAATGGAGGCTTGCTCCGCATCAATCGTTCCGCCTTCCCCGGCGTGCAGGCAAAGCTTGTCCACCTCCTGGGCAAGCTGCTGCATATTCGCGCCGGCCCTGAGAAGCAGCAAATCCGCGGCGTCCGCAGCAAGCGTTCTCTTCTGCTCCGCCGCGCGTTTGATCATCCACTGCTTGAGCTGAGCCGCGTCAAGCTCCGGAAACGGAATCAGGGAATTGCGCTCCTTCAGCGTCTTCACCAGCTTCCGGCGCTCGTCCAGCTTCTCTGCGTGGACGGCCACGATCATAACGGAGGTGTCCGACGGATTGTCGAGATAACGGATAAGCTTGTCCGGATGATGCTCAATTTTGCCGCCCTCTTTGCCTGCTGCGGCAAATACGGTCGCATCCCGCACAATAATCAGCTTGCGGGCGACGAAAAACGGCAGCGTCTCCGCCTCCAATACAGCCTCATCTAAAGAAGTTTCCGACGTATCGAATTTTACGATGCCAAGCTCGCGTTCCTCCGCCGTAAACAGCTTCTCCGTAACCGCTTCGATAAACTGCTGCAGCCGGAACCGGTCTTTCCCGTACAGCACGTAAACCGGACGGAACCGTCCTCCCCTAACTTCCTTAATGGCTTCCTTCGCGTCCATTCGATCCCCTCTTCGCTGCAAAAAATACGATTGCACGGCAACAAAGGGATGAGCAGGTGCGCCTGTCATCCCTTTGCCGAACATCTATATAAACATCAGCAGGCAGGTCCATGGTACCGCCCTGCGGATGGTCATACGACGCTCAAGTTGTCGCCGCTGACACTCTCGATACTCATACTATACGCAAAAGCGGATGAAAGTGTGCGTATACCTTTAGATTATTGTACGTCCTTCAGATCCTCGCCGGTAGCCATGTCGATAATATACTTCTCGATGGAGCCCTGCTCCAGATGCACCTCGTAGCTGAGCTGGGCGCTGTCCTCGGACCATACCAGATTCATCAGCCTGCCGTTCTTGCGGGCTGACTCGTGCACGACCGACTGGTCGGATGCCGCATAGATCCGGATGGTATAACCTTCAACCTTCGCGATATAGCTGCCGTCGGGTGAGGTTGCCGAAATTTCGTTGGCAGTAAAGCCCTTCTCCGGTACGAAGCTCGGCTCGCCAGTGATGGTTTTATTGTTGTCGGCCTCGCCCGTGCCTTCGGCAGAATCGGCGCCGCCGCCGTCTATCGGCCCTCCGAATGCGCCGGCTTCCGGCTCCTGAGCGGGAGGCTCCGAGATAACTCCTCCGCCGCCTCCGAGATTTTCGGTACTTTGGCCCCTGTCGGCCGCGCCGGCGCTGTCGTCGGCCTTTCCGGCGATACCCGAATTCGTTATCGCTTCTTCTTCTTTATCGCCTTCAAAAGGCTGCTTCATCGCATCAAGGTCATGCTGTAACTCAAGCTGATCCGCAGCTTCCGTACTAACTTCCGGCGCCGCAGCGGCCTCGTCTCTGGTATACGATTTAAGCGAATACGTTCTGTTCGCTGTTTGATCCGTTACTGAAACCTCCGCGCTGCTCATATTGGCCGCCGTGCTGCCGTCCGAGTTACCGGCCGAACCTCCGCCTTGCTGGTACGTCACAAGGAAAAGCCCGGCTACGATCCCGGCGGCGATAACCCCGCTCATCACCCTCATCGACGGCCAGCGCCGTTCGCGCTTCGTCCTGCGGGCCGGAAGCTCCGTCTTCTCCGGAGCGCCGGCTGCCGGCGCCGCTGCCGCTTCCTGCTGCCCGTGTGTATCAAGCTGTTCAAGCTGGGGCAAAATCGCATCTACCAGGCTGTAGCTTGGCGTAACCTTCGGCAAACTGGTCAGCTCGGCGGATAACAGCTTCAGCCGCTCGAACATCGCTGCACAGTCCGGACATTGTCTGGTATGATTCGTCAGGACTTCCATCTCGCCTTCTGCAAGATCGTCGTCAAGCTGTCTTTGCATCAGTTCCATCACCTCTGGACAATTCATCCCCGGACACCACCTTTCTGATAATCATGGAGTAACGTTTGCAGCTGCTGCCTAGCTCTGAATAAATAAGATTTTACCGTGTTGAGGGGCAAATCAAGCGAGTCGGCAATTTCGTTGTAAGAAAAATCCTGTAAATACCGGAGGACGACAACCGCGCGGTGATGCTCAGGAAGCTTATCGATCGCTTCTCTTATGTCACGGACCGCATAAGCGGACATTACCTCGTCCTCCACGTTCCGCTTCTCATGGAACACCATGTCGTGCTCGTCTATCGATACGGTCGGCTTGTTTCTCCGGAACTTGTCGATGCAAATATTTGTTACAATACGTTGAATCCATGTTTTGAATTGGGCTTTCTCTTCGTAAGAGCCTATCTTGGTATAAATGCGGATAAGAGCTTCCTGCGCCGCGTCAAGCGCATCCTGTTCGTTGTTTAATATATAATAGGCTGTCCGATATACATGCGTTTCAATCTCTCGCAATAGAGTTATTAACGCGTCGCGATCGCCCGATTGGGCGGCTCGGATTAAGTCCGGCTCCACCACGAAGGATCCCCCTCTCTTGCAACCATTCTGACGAACTGGTTACGATAAATGTTGCAGATAATTTAAAAATTCCGCTTTATTTTAATTAGTAAATGAAGGAATTCGAAACCCGGCTGCAACAGCTTTTAAAACAGTACAACACCTTCAAGAATACCAAATTTACGAGTACCCGTATATAGAAACCCTCGTATTCTTCAACACCGGAAATCTGACATGCGTGTTAGCGACTAAGCCTGACGAACAAGCCGTCGTTTGCTGCCGAAAATTGCACTTCCCCGTCCAAATCGGTTCTCCAGAACGCCGTTTCGGCTTCCTTCAATCTGGACAATACATCCTTATGGGGATGGCCGTAGCTGTTCGTTGCTCCGACGGATGCAACCGCCGCCGCCGGCTTCCAGTAGGCTAGCCACTCTCTGCCTGTCGAGAAGCGGCTCCCGTGATGCGATACTTTCATGACGGAAACCGGATCCGGCTTCCGTCCGGAGCCGTTATTTTCCGAAAGCCGGATTACCGCCTTCTCCGTCGTCTCGTTGATATCACCCGCAAACAGGAATGACGCTCCGTACATCTGAAGCCGCAGGACGACGCTGCTCTCATTCTGTTCCTCCAGCTCCGTGACAGAGCGGCCGGAAGCTTCACTTTCCGGCGGCCAATAGACGTCGATAGACGTACGGGCATCCGGACGCGCGTGCATGCCGGCATGCACGCCGTACATAGGTATGTTATTTGAAGCCGCAAGCTCCAAAAGCGCCCGCGAGTCCTCCGACCGCTTTACCGTTCCGTTCCACCAGATCGCCCGGACGGGTATCGATTCCACGACCGCCTGCAGGCCCCGGATATGGTCGCTGTCCAGATGGGAAAGCACGAGCAAGTCGATCTCGCGGACTCCACGCTTCATGAGCAGCGGCACAAGCAGTTTCGCTCCGATCTCGAACGGATCGCTGCGCTGTCTCCACTCCTCGCCCGGCTTCAAAAACGAAATCGTGCCTCCGCCGTCTATCAGAATATGTTTTTGGCCCGGCGTGCGGATATGAATCGAATCGCCCTGCCCGACATCGATAAAGCTGACGATGCCCCGCCGGTCAAAGAGGTCAGGCATGTAAGCGAACCCTAAGAGCAAACCGAAAGCGCATATGCAAGGCAAGAAACGGGCTCCATACGCCCTTTTGTCGCCTAGACCCATCGCATCTGCCCGGAATATGCCGCCGGCATGAGCGGAATAGCCGTAAACGTCGGTTAACGGCGCCGTTTCCTCCAGCGCATCCAGAGCAGCTTTGCGGCGCGCCGACCGGTCCGCGGCCCACTCGCCTACTATATGGAAGGCAGTCCCGAGCAATGCCAAATAGGCGGCGACCCACCAAACCGGCGGTGTTGCCCATATCGACCGGAGCGGCTCCGCCTTCGCCATCCATTCGACAAGCGCAAACGTCCAGTCGTTTGCATAGCGGGCGCCGTAAGCCGCCAGTTTTCCGCCCTCCTCCCATAGGAGACCGATCAGCAGCGACACGGCTCCAAGCGGCAGCACGACAAAGCTGATAAAAGGGACAAGAACGAAATTGGCGAAGAGGGAAAGCGCATGAAACTGGTTAAAGTAGTAGATCGTCACCGGAAAAGACACCGCCTGGGCCACGGCCGTTACGGCCGCCAAATCGAGCAGCGCCTTGCCCCGCCTCAGCTCCGGCATGGCCGAGCGGACCGGCGGGACGCCGAGTATAAGGCCAAGCGTGACGAGAAACGAAAGCTGAAAGCTTACGTCCTCAATATAAAAAGGGTTAACCGCCAGCATAAGCACGGCCGCTGCCGCCAATAGATGCAGGCCGTCCTTCAGCTTGCCGAGGCGGGCTGCGAACAGTCCGAGCACGGCCATCAGGCCTGCGCGCATGACTGAAGGCGAGGCGCCGGAGAGCAGCACATACAGCGGAACGGCCAGCATGAGAAGGAACAGGATCCGCTCGCGGGTCAGCCGGGCAAGCCGGAGCAGGCCGGCAAGCGCGTATAGGAATACTGCGACATGAAGGCCCGAAATCGCCAATATATGAGTCAGCCCGAGACGCGAAAATTGCTGGAACTGCTCCGGGTCCAGGTCATCGCGTATGCCGAGGACCAGACCCTTCATGTACCCCGACTGCCCGGCGGGGTACAGAACGTCCATGCGCGCCCCGAGCCACGCGCGCACGCCGTCGACGCGGCCGAGCAGCGCGGCCGCGGACCACGGGGGCCCCGCCGCTGCGCTGACGGCGGCGGCGCCCTGCCCTTTGAGCAGCCAGTGGACCCTCTGGCTGCGAAGATAGCGGCGGTAGTCGAACCCGCCGCTATTGGTGGCCGCGGCCGGCAGCGCCAGCTCGCCGGCCACGCGCACTTTGTCGCCGCGCGCCCATGCCGCGGCGACGGCCTGCTCCGGCTGCGCCGCAAGCCGGAGCTGAACGAGCAGGCGCTCGCGCACGTGCCGCGGCGCCGCTTCGCCCTCCACATGGACGAGCTCCGCCGCCATGCGGAATCTGACGCGGTCGCCGTCCACCTCGACCGCGGATACGATCGTGCCCGCCGCTTCCGCCGGGTAAGCGGCCCGCGGTCCTTCCGCCTCGGCTGCCGCCAGCAGCTCAGGCAGGGCGGTCACATTGCGCTCATCCGCCCATATCCGCTCGCCTGCGGCTAATGCCGCTGCCAGCGCGCAAGCAGCTGCCAGCTTCCAGGACGCCTGCCTGCACAGCGCGGCTGCCGGCGCCAGCAGCATGCATGCGCCGGCAGCAAGCAAAGCGCCGCGGCTGCCAAATGCTGCAGCCGCGGCGCTGCCGCAAATCCACCAAACCGCGAACCAAACGATAGGACGCCGGTCCATTCTCATCCACAATCACTCCTTGATTCATGACTAACAGCAACATCATCTGGCTTTCCGAAAACAAAAAAAGAACCCCCAACCGCGCCCGCAAGGCGCGATCAGAGGTTCCTCCTCCAGTCTGTTTGCCGTTCCTATCCTCGTTGCTTGCTAAGAAATAACGTCCATTTGCACTCCCGCAGGAGGCTCGTAAGGCTCCAGACAGCGGAAAACGATGCCCTTCCGTTCCATCAAACCCATGACCTTGTCGCTGTCCTTCAAATAGGCACGGTGGTATACAATTTCCACAATACCGCTGTTGGCGAGCATATTCGCGCAGGTCCAGCAGGGCTGGTCGGTCACGTAGACGGTCGAGCCCTCGCGGTCAGCGCGGTCGGTGAACAGCAGCAGGTTCTGCTCCGCGTGAATCGTCCGGATGCAGCGCTGCTTCTTGATCAGCTGTTCCTTACCGCCCTCCACTGACACCTCGATTTCCTCCGAAATCATGCAGCCTGCCTCCAGGCAATCCTGCACGCCCATCGGAGCGCCGTTATAAGCCGTCCCGAGAAGCTTCTTCCCTTGAACGAGAACCGCTCCGACGTGCCTGCGCGGACAGCGCGAGCGAGTCGAAACCATATACGCGATATCCATGAAATAAGTGTCCCAGTCCTTACGAACCGCATCCTGCGCGTTTGATGCCATTTCTTCTACTTCCTCTCTAGCTGCTTATGTAGTTCTGGTTAGCAAATGATTTGTTTCACGGCCTACCGCTGGCTCGCGGCCAATGCCTGCTCCAAATCGGCCAAAATGTCGTCGATGCCCTCGGTTCCAACCGACAAACGGATCATGCCGGGCGTTACGCCTGCCGCAGCCTGCTGCTCCTCCGTCAGCTGCAGGTGAGTCGTGCTGGCCGGATGAATAATAAGCGACTTGGAGTCGCCGACATTCGCCAAGTGCGAAAATAAACGTACCGAATTAATGACCTTTTTCCCCGCTTCCACTCCGCCTCTAATGCCGAATGTCAAAATCGCGCCTTTGCCCTTAGGCAAATATTTCTCGGCCAGCTCATAGCTCGGATGGCTCGGCAAGCCTGCATAGTTTACCCATTCCACCGCTTCGTGCTTCTCTAAATATTCGGCCGCCCGCTGTGCGTTGGAGCTGTGCCGTTCCATCCGCAAATGAAGCGTCTCAAGGCCTTGGAGAAGCAGGAAGGAGTTGAACGGAGAAAGGGAGGCTCCCATATCGCGCAGCAGCTGTACTCTCGCTTTGATAATATAAGCGATTGGACCGACGGCATCCGTATAAACAACGCCGTTGTAGCTCGGGTCCGGCTCAGTCAAGCCCGGAAAACGGCCGCTTGCCTTCCAGTCGAATTTGCCTCCGTCCACGATAATGCCGCCGATCGACGTCCCGTGGCCGCCGATAAATTTCGTCGCGGAATGAACGACGATATCCGCTCCGTGCTCGATCGGCCGGCATAAATACGGGCTTGGGAACGTGTTGTCGACGATAAACGGCAGTCCGTTCTCATGGGCGATTGCAGCAACCGCCTCAAGGTCGATTACGTCTCCCTTCGGGTTTCCGATCGATTCCGCGTAGAAGGCTTTCGTCCGCTCCGTTACGGCTGACCGGAAGTTCTCCGGGTTCGACGGATCTACGAATTTCACGGTTATGCCCAGCTTCGGCAAAGTAACGGAAAACAAATTATAAGTGCCGCCGTACAAGCTCGATGCGGAGACGATTTCGTCGCCCGCACCCGCAATATTAAGGATCGAATATGTAATAGCCGATTGTCCCGAAGCAACCGCCAATGCAGCCGGAGCACCCTCCAGCTCGGCAACTCGCTTCTCGAACACATCCGATGTCGGGTTCATAATCCTCGTATAAATATTACCGAATTCCTGCAAGGAAAATAAATTTGCCGCGTGATCCGTATCCTTGAAGCCATAAGACGTTGTCTGGTAGATAGGCACCGCCCTGGACTGCGTTGTCGGATCGATTTGCTGGCCTCCGTGGACGGATAGCGTTTCAAGAGAGAGCTTTCGTTGTTCTGACATATTTTCGACTCCTTCTCTTCATAATTCGCGGATTCCAGCCAATAACCGCTTCCTTCCATTCTCTCACAATTATGGACGAGCGACAATGCTCTCTTCGATGCCGGACAGCAATTTCTCGCCGATCCCTTTTACCCGGAGCAGGTCCCGCACGGATTTGAATTTGCCGTTCTGCCCGCGGTCCGCGACGATCGCCTCCGCCTTGGCGGGACCGATGCCCTTCAGCGCATCAAGCTCCGCGGCGGATGCCCGGTTAATATCGAGTCGTCCGTCGCCCGCCGCCGCAGCAGCCTCGCCATTCTCCATTTCGACTGCAGTTTCGGGAGCCTGACGGCCGGCAGCATCCCCTTCCGCTTCATCAGCTTGTCCGCCGGCAAGTCCGCTCCCGGCAGCCGTAGCTGAAATCTCCGCCACAGCCTCTTTTTCTCCTTCCTCTTCCGCATCCAGCACTTTAAGCGCGGCTTGAACTTCGGCGTTCAAGGGCGACCAATCGGCGCCGGACGGCTGTTTGGGATCGGGCAGCGCGGCGGCGAACAACAGCAGAGCGCCGGCTATTAAGACGGCAGCGGCAATCAGCCGGGTGCCGGTCAATCCGTAGAATCGAGCTTTCATATGAGATACGGCTCCTTTAGGAAAAGTTTATTTTGGCAAGAAGTGACATATCAAACAAGTCTCTGTGAATAAGGTAAGAGAGCAGCCAAAACAATTCCGGAATCCATCCGGTTTCCGCTGCGATTGCGAAAGAAAGCGGCTAGTCCGGCTTTCTAAACTGGTTTTGCTTAGGCAAAGCCTTAGGAGGGTTCAGCATGAATGTCGGATTCATCGGGACGGGGACAATGGGAAGCCTGCTCATCGAAGCATTTATTGCATCAGGCGCGCTCTCGCCGCCGCAAATCACCGTCAGCAACCGGACCTTTACAAAGGCGCAGGCTTTGGCCGACCGTTATTCCGGCATGAAAGCCGAAACCGCGAATGCTGGCGCGGCCTGCGGCAAAGATATCGTTTTTTTGTGCGTGAAGCCCCATGAATTTAAAAAAGTGGTCGACGAATTAAAGCCGGTTATGAGACCGGATCAAATTGCCGTATCGATCACCAGTCCCGTTCTGATCTCCCACCTGGAAGGCGAGCTTGACTGCAAAATCGCCAAGGTGATTCCGAGCATTACCAATCACGTAGGGAGCGGAGCCTCTTTGTGCATATACGGCAAACGGATCGGGGAAGAGGACAAACAGCGGCTGGAAGGCCTGCTTTCTTATATTAGCGAGCCGCTTTGCATCGCCGAGGAATACACCCGGATCGTATCCGATTTGTCCAGCTGCGGACCGGCGTTTATGTCTTTCTTTCTCGAGCAGTTCATCGAAGCGGCGGTAGCGGAAACGGGCATCGGCCGCGAGGAGGCGCAGCGGGTCGCAAGCGCGATGCTGCTCGGCACCGGTCTGCTCCTCACCGAAGGCGGCTTGTCGCCTGCCGACATACAAGCGCGGGTTGCCGTGCCGGGCGGTATTACGGCGAAAGCGCTGAGCCTGCTGCAAAGGGAAACCGGCGGTGTGTTCAATCAGCTGATCCGCACGACCCACGCCAAATTCCGCGAGGACTTAAGCAAGGTTTCCGTTGCATTTATAGGCGAAGAGGTGAACGGTCAATAGCTGTTCTTCAGCTAATGCCCGCTCACCTCTTCACTTGTTGCGATTAATTCGCCACGATATTGACAAGCTTGCCTTTCACGGCAACGACCTTGCGGATCGTTTTGCCCGCGATCAGCTCCTGCACCTTCTCAAGCTCCTTGGCCATGTTTTCCATTTCGGCCGTGTCCATATCGGCTGCGATCGAGGCGCGTTCTACGATTTTGCCGTTTACCTGGATAACGATTTCGACCTCGCGGTCCACGGTCCACGCTTCGTCGAACGAAGGGAACTCGGAGTAGGTCAAAGAATCCGTGCGACCGAGTCTCGCCCAAAGCTCTTCGGCGATATGCGGTGCGATCGGCGACAGCAGCTGCACGAACTGCTCCATCGCTTCGCGCGGCAGAACCTCCGTTTTGTAAGCCTCGTTGACGAAGATCATCAGCTGGCTGATGACCGTATTGAAACGCAGCGCCTCGTAGTCCTCCGCTACTTTCTTGATCGAACGATGCCACGTCCGTTTGAATGCATCGGTCGTTTCGCCGTCCCCGATTTTCTCGCTGAGGTTTCCGTCCTCGCTTACGAACAGGCGCCAGACACGGCTCAGGAAACGGTACGTGCCTTCCACGCCGTTCGTGTTCCAAGGCTTGGTCGCTTCGAGCGGCCCCATGAACATTTCATACATACGCAGCGTATCCGCACCGAATTCGTTTACGATATCGTCCGGATTAATGACGTTGCCGCGGGATTTGGACATTTTTTCGTTATTGTTGCCGAGAATCATGCCCTGGTTGACCAGCTTATGGAACGGCTCCTTCGTGTCGACGACCCCGATATCATAAAGCACCTTGTGCCAGAAGCGCGCATACAGCAAATGAAGCACGGCATGCTCGGCGCCGCCGATGTACAAATCGACCGGCAGCCATTGTTTTTGCTTCTCGGGAGAGCACAGCTCCTTGTCGTTCTTCGGATCGATGAAGCGCAAATAGTACCAGCAGCTGCCTGCCCATTGCGGCATCGTATTCGTCTCGCGGCGAGCCTTCATGCCCGTTTCCGGATCGATTGTATTTACCCATTCCGTAACGTTGGCCAGCGGCGATTCACCCGTACCCGACGGCGTAATTGCGTCCACGTCAGGCAGCAGCAGCGGCAGCTGGTCCTCCGGAACGGTTTTCATCGTGCCGTCCTCCAGATGAAGGATCGGAATCGGCTCGCCCCAGTAGCGCTGGCGGCTGAACAGCCAATCGCGCAGGCGGTACGTAATTTTGCCCTTGCCTTTGCCCGTTTCCTCCAACTTAGCGATCATCGCGGCAATCGCTTCCTCGTTCTCCATCCCGTTTAGGAAGCCGGAATTGATGTGCTTGCCGTCGCCCGTGTACGCTTCCTTCGCAACGTCTCCGCCCTGCACGACTTCTATGATCGGAAGCTCGAATTGCTTGGCGAATTCCCAGTCGCGGGAATCATGTCCCGGAACGGCCATAATCGCGCCGGTGCCGTAGCCGGCCAGTACATAATCGGCGATCCAGATCGGCGTCTTTGCTCCGTTCACCGGATTGACCGCGTAAGCGCCGGTAAATACGCCGGATTTTTCCTTGGCCAAATCGGTGCGCTCCAGATCGCTCTTGCGTGCAGCGGCTTCCTGATACGCTTCCACAGCCGCTTTCTGCTCGGACGTAACAATCTTCGCTACAAGCTCATGCTCCGGCGCCAGTACGCAATAAGTGGCACCGAACAGCGTGTCGGGACGGGTCGTAAACACAACCAGCGACGCATCGTGTCCGTCGATTCCGAACGTCACCTCGGCGCCCTTGGACTTGCCGATCCAGTTGCGCTGCATGTCCTTGATGCTCTCCGACCAGTCAAGCTCCTCCAAATCGTCAAGCAGGCGGTCGGCGTATTCGGTAATTTTCAAAATCCATTGGCGCATCGGCTTGCGGATAACGGGATGTCCGCCGCGCTCGCTCTTGCCGTCGATGACTTCCTCGTTAGCCAGAACCGTACCGAGCGCGGGACACCAGTTGACCGAAACCTCGGCAACGTAGGCAAGCCCTCTTTTGTACAATTGAATGAAAATCCATTGCGTCCATTTGTAATACTCCGGATCGGTCGTGCTGATCTCGCGGTCCCAATCGTAGGAGAAGCCAAGCGATTTGATCTGTCTGCGGAAGTTGTCGATGTTCTTGAACGTAATGTCGCGCGGATGCTGCCCCGTATCGAGCGCATGCTGCTCCGCCGGCAAGCCGAACGCGTCCCAGCCCATCGGATGAAGCACATTATAGCCTTTCATACGTTTGTAACGGGATACGATATCGGTTGCGGTATAGCCTTCCGGATGGCCTACGTGAAGACCTGCACCAGAAGGGTATGGAAACATATCAAGCGCGTAAAACTTCGGTTTCCCCGCGTCTTCCTTCGTTTGAAAGGTTTTATTTTCTTCCCAGTGCTGCTGCCATTTCGGTTCGATCGTTTGCGGATTGTAGCCGTGGTATTGCTGCTCTTGACTCATAAGCGTGTATGCCTCCTATACAATAAAAAAACATAAAACCTCCCGCCCCTAGCGAATATCGCTAGGGACGAGAGGTTGATTTCCCGTGGTACCACCCTAGTTAGCGCAGGCATGCTTTGCCTGACGCTCACTTGTTGCCCTTAACGCGGGACGGACGGTGCGTTTCGTTAGCCGATGTGTCACATCCGGCTCCTTAACCGCACAGCTCCGAGGCGAGCTTCATTCAGCAGCAGGTCCGGCTTGCACCATGTAGACGCCGGCTCTCTAGTCCTTGCTTGCGGAACTACTGTTCCTCTTCAATGCTCCATATGCATAAAAATGGTTAGTTTCGATTATAAAGACCCGACGGTGCAGTGTCAAGGTCAGCCCAGCACATTCGGTAAGCCGTTCATGAAAACCCGGACCGCAATATAAAGGAACACCGGTGCAGCCGTTGCGCCCTGTACCAATATTCGTAAACGGTTTTATAGCCGATTTTGTCGTAAAGCCGGCACGCAGGCGCGTTATCCTTGACGACGAGCAGATAAGCCTCCCGTGCGCCCCTGGATTTGCCCCAGTCGAGCAAATGCAAGACAATCTGCCTGCCGTAGCCCCGATTCCGCTTCTCCCGGTCTGTGAAAATGTCGTACAAGCCAATCCAGCCATCCTCAATGACTGCGATGCCGCAAGCAACCGGCACTCCGTTGTCATACAGGACGGCGAAACCTTTTTCGAGCGGCGATTGGTCCATCATTTTCCGGGTTATGTCCTTATGCTCTTCCGTCAGTCCGCTTAATACGGAGAACGCGTTCAGCCACTCCTCAGTCAGCCTGTCTTCCAGCTTTAGATCTCCGCCCTCATCCGGCGGTTCCGCATCGGACAGCGGCAGCGTTTTGACAAGCGACCGGTCGAGCAGCTCGTAGCCTCTCGCTTCCAGCTCCGCATCGAGGCCGTCGGGCCGGCAAAAAGGCGTTATTTTAAAAACAGTCCGAAGACCCCTTTGAGCGTATAATTGCTCGCACACCCGGATCTTGCCGTCCAGCTCCAATATATGTCCGTACAAAGCGCTGACGGAATTCGAGCGCTTCGTGTACCCGTCCGCGAACCGGAGAAGCCATCCGTCGAACATGACCGTCTGCAGCGCGGGCCAGCCGTTCAGGCTCATTTCCTCGATCCTTTTGTGCAGCAGTCCGCCCGTTTGCTCTATTTCCTTGTCCATCTTCATTTTCGCTTCCCCCATGTTATTTTTGCTGGACGATCCAGAGGCTCTATATATTTATGACGCAAGCTACAGCATGCCAAAGCGCTCCAGCTGCTCCAGCTGGTTCGCTTTCAGCAGCACCTCTCTCTGCTTTGCGCCCATCAGGTCATAATGCGGAAATTCCGTGCGGGCATGGATATAACGCGGATTCAAGCCATGATCCTTGCACCAGCGCGACAGCTTCGCCAAATCGGAGCACCCGACCTTCGTTACCGTGCGGATGCCCGGAAATCTTCGGTCAATCCAATAATGGGTCAGAAATGCGATCTCTCCCGCCGAAACCGCCGCCTTCCAACGTTCCATCTCATCCCGCTTGATCCCGAATGCCATGGCCCCCTCCTTATGGCTGCGCGATTATGTGCTTGACCCTGCCGACCTGGCCGTCTTGCAGCCTGACTTTAATCCCGTGAGGGTGGCTTGGCGAATTCGTCAAAATATCCTTTACGATTCCCCGCGTCAGCTTGCCTGTTCGCTGATCCTGTTTTAAGACGATATCGACCTGAAGCCCCGCTTTGATACTTGCTCTTTCCATTCCACTCATCTTTCAAATCCCTCGATTTCTCATATACTGGCTATTAGCATAGCATACGAACCCGGGAGATGCACAATACGGGTACAACTGTTATACTTAACATCAAACGATGCAAACGAAATGAGGAAATTTACTAATGTCTACCGCATTCAACGCTTTGGGCATCTCGCCCGGCCTTTGCAAGCTGCTTCATCAGGAGGGGATTACAGAACCTACACCGGTTCAACTGCAAACGATTCCCCAGCTTCTCGGAGGCCAGGACGTCATCGCCCAGGCTCAGACCGGCACCGGCAAAACGATGGCTTTCGCCCTGCCGATCCTGCAGCGCATTAACATAGAGAAGGAACAGGTGCAGGCGCTCATTTTGACGCCGACGAGGGAGCTTGCCATCCAGATTACAAGTGAGCTGAAGAAGCTGGCTCCCGCGGTCGGGGCAACCGTGCTTGCCGCTTACGGCGGTCAGGACGTCGAAGCCCAAATCCGCAAGCTGCAGCGCGCGCCGCATATCGTCGTCGCTACGCCGGGACGGCTTATCGACCATATGAAACGCGAGACGGTAAGCCTCGGCAAGCTGCAAATGCTCGTGCTGGACGAAGCCGACCAAATGCTTCACATGGGCTTCCTGCCCGAAGTCGAGAGCATTATTACCCAGACGCCGAGAGCCCGCCAGACGATGCTGTTCTCGGCGACGATGCCCGATGCAATCCGTCGTCTTGCCGCCGAGTATATGAAGGCGCCGTCCGATATCCGCATCAAGAGCACGAACGTCACGCTGGACAGCATTAAGCAGGTCGTCTATGATACGACGGACCGCGGCAAGCAAAAGGCGCTTGTGCATTTGCTCGAGCGTCACCGGCCGTATCTTGCCGTTATTTTCTGCCGGACGAAGATCCGGGCGAAGAAATTGAACGAAGCGCTGCAGGATCAGGGCTTCGAATCCGACGAGCTGCACGGCGACTTGACGCAAGCCAAGCGCGAGCAGGTCATGAAGCGCTTCAGGGAGGCGCGGCTGCAAATACTGGTGGCAACGGACGTAGCCGCGCGCGGGCTGGACGTGGAAGGCGTCACGCATGTGTACAATTACGACGTGCCGCAGGACGGCGAGCTGTACATCCACCGAATCGGCAGAACGGGACGCGCCGGACAGCAGGGAACGGCGATCACGCTGGCTACTCCTTATGACAAAAACACCATTCTGTCCATTGAAAAAAGCATTAACGCGAAGCTGACGCGCCGTTCGATCGATAATCAGGGCGAAGAAGCCGAAGTCCGTACTCAACATGCGGACAGAAGGGAGAAAAGCACCGGCAGAAACGGTTCAAGCCGCTCGGAAGGCAGACGCGGCAGCGGACGAACGGGACAGGCGGAACGGAGCCGCAGCGCCGGCGGTCGCAAAAGCGCGGCGGACAACGCCCGCCCGGCTGGCGCCGCTAAGCGAAGCGGCCGCCAGGCCGAAGCGAGCGTTCATGCCTTCGAAAGCGGCAGTCCATCCGCAGGTTGGGGCGGTCGGCGCGGGGAGCGTCTTGACGGCGGCACGCGCCGCAACGGATCCGCTCGCGGCGAAGCGCCCGCAGGCACGCGGGGCGGCGATCGCCGCCAAAGCGCACCTGCGCGCGGAGCGATCCGCGCAAGCGGCGTATCGCGCGGCAATGATCATGCGGCCGGCAGGGCGATGGATGCCGTGGACAATCCTTGGTCAGCGGCACGCGCAGAATCCAAATCCGGCGGACGCAGCAGCTCGCGCGGTCCCGTCCGGGGCAAGTCCGGCTCGGGCGGACGCGGCGGCCAGCGGGGGAACTCACCTACCGGCGGGCGCGGCGGCTCATCGGGCAAGCCTCGCGGACGCGGCCGATAATTCTAAAATATACAAGCGTAAACGGCTGTCGCCGTCCTTTGGCGGCAAAAGCCCGTTTCGCGATGAAAGAAAGAATTTATACGCTCAAACTTATAAATTCTCGCTTTTAACAAAAAACGCCGGACAGAGTCCGGCGTTTTTTTGTCGTTCAGCCCCAGGCGTACTCGCGAAGAGCGGCGGCAACACCGTCCTCCGCATTGGAAGGCGCCACCGCCTTGGCGGCAAGCTTCACCTCTTCCGGAGAATTGCCCATCGCAATGCCCATTCCCGCGTACCGCAGCATCGTGATATCATTATAGTAATTGCCGATGGCGAGAATACGGTCCGGCGAAATCCCGCGAAGCTCGGCCAGCTGCTGAAGAGCTTTGCCTTTGCTCGCCTCGGCGTGATGCACGTCGATGAAAAAGTCGCCGCTTCGGATCGATTGGAGCTGCGAAGGCCAGGAGGCCCATTCCGCTTGTACGATATCCAGCTTTTCCTTGCTTCCGAATATAGTAAACTTAACAAGCCCGGCCGGGAGGCCTGCCGTGAAATCCAATACCGCCGGCTGTGCCCGGTAATGCATGTACATGCTCTCCGCCTCCGGCGTCATGCTCTCGACCATCATGTCGAACGCCGTGTTCAAATCAAAATGAATGCTGTGCTCCCGGCTGTAAGTGATAAATCGTTGAAGATCATCGGGAAGCATATCGAACTGGTGGATCAGCGACCTGTCGTCCGCATTGATCGTAGCGGCACCGTTATGCGTAATGACGGTGCCCCCTAGTTCAAG
Source organism: Paenibacillus vietnamensis (assembly GCF_020169515.1). GTDB lineage: Bacteria > Bacillota > Bacilli > Paenibacillales > Paenibacillaceae > Pristimantibacillus > Pristimantibacillus vietnamensis. Next base: position 272,186 of record NZ_JAHMHW010000002.1, read on the forward strand.
CTCCTCCAGCACCGGCAGGGCGCCGGAAGGCCCCCGTCCCGTACATAATACGATTTCGGCTCCGCGGCTTGAAGCCTCCCTTACCGAATCCCTTATCGCGTCGGTCAGAACATGGTCGTCCCTAAGAAGCGTTCCGTCTACGTCCAGCGCAATCAAATCAAAATGCAAGCTCATTCTCCCACTCCTCTTTTTTTCTCTAACTGCCCGAATGCCGGTGCATCCGGAGCGAGTCCAGCTCTTCCTCCGTCAGCTCACGGTACGTCCCTTCGGGCAGCGTCTCGTCGAGCCCGAGCGGACCCATCGAAACTCTTTTCAGATAAACGACTTTTTTGTCCACCGCCTCAAACATCCGTTTGACTTGATGAAATTTCCCTTCGTGTATCGTCAGCCTGATCGTGGAATAAACGTCGCCGTCCTGATTTTGCCGCTCCAGTACCTGAAGCTCCGCCGGCATAGTGACGTATCCGTCATCGAGAGCGACGCCCTCCTGGAACCTTTGTTTGTCGTCATCCCCGACATCTCCCCGCACCCGCGCTTGATACGTTTTGGGGACATGCTTGCGGGGCGACAATAGCTCATGCGCCAACTGCCCGTCATTGGTCAGCAGCAGAAGTCCGACCGTATCCTTATCCAGGCGGCCGACCGGAAACGGCTCCAGCAGCCTGTCCTCCGGCTCCAGCAAATCGATCACCGTCCGCTCGCGGCCGTCCTCCGTCGCCGATATAACCCCCGGCGGCTTGTTCATCATGAAATAAACGACGTCTCTGTAGACGACCGGGCTTCCCTCATAAGCGATCTCGTTATGTCCGGGATCGACGATCAGTCCGCTGTCCTTGACCGTTTTGCCGTCGACCGTCACCTTTCCCTGCTTGACCGCCTTTTTGATTTCGCTTCTTGTTCCGAAGCCCATATGGGATAAAAGCTTATCTACCCTTATACGTTTGCCCATCTTACATCCATCTCCATCCTGCCGGCAGCTCGTTCTTGATCATGCCGCCGGCGTATTTGCCCCATCCGATCGGATAGCCGTCCGTGCAGACAAGCACATATCCCTTTGGGGACGCCCCATCCTTTAATTCGAGCTCCTGCTCGTTCACGAACACGGTTTCTCCCCGTAAATAACGAAGCGTCCGGGGATCCTGCGCGCTCCAATTGACGGAGCGTACCGCCTCCTCGCGCTTTAAGCCCATCGCCAAAGGCTGTGTCGGCACAAGCCTTCCCTTCACTGCCTCCGCCACATACCAGCCCGCTCTAACGACGCGCAAGCCGTCAAGCGAAGGCAGATTGGCAGGCTGCAGGTAAATTTTAGAACCGTACGCGATTACGCTCTCTTCCCATTCCGCTGCTCCTGCCGCAAATTGTCCGGCCTGCTCCCGCCACAGCCCGTACGGATCGACGGTTTCCACGGTCGTTTTCACCCTGCCGTCCCGTTTCCCGTTTGGTCGTTCCGACTCGCCGTTCCTCCACGCTTTTCTAGTTTGCAGCTTGGCTTCCCTGCGTTCTTCCCGTTGATTAGGCCGCTTCTCAGGCGGCTTTGGCCCGATGCCCCATACAGCCTTCGTTTCACGCGCAGCATCCGTTATCCGATTCCCTTCGTCTGCTTCCGTTTGCGTCACCGATTCATTCCGCTCCCCATTCCGCTTTAACACCGCTGCATAATGGCCTTCCCCCACAATGTGGTGGGGCCACAGCCTGACGGTGCCTGCAAGGCTTTGCAAACTTTCCTTGCTTAACCCGGCTTCCGCAGCGACAAGGTCGGGTCTGCCCGGCTGCCACCCGTACCGGTGCTCCACTGGCACAACTTGAAAATCCGGATGCTCCGCCAAAAAAGCCGCGATTTGCTCCTCGTTCTCCTCCGGCGAAAAGGTGCACGTCGAATACACAAGCAGGCCGCCCGGAGCGAGCAGCTTCGCGGCATCCCGCAAAATATTCCGCTGCATAAGCGAGCAGCGCTCTACGGAGTGCTTCTCCCATTCGGCGACCATACTATCATCCTTCCGGAACATGCCTTCGCCCGAGCAAGGGGCGTCGATCAAAATCCGGTCGAACCAACCGGCAAAAGCGGACAGCAGCGAAGCGGGCTCTTCATTCAGGATGACGGCGTTGCGGACGCCCGCCAGCTCGATATTTTTGGCCAAAGCCTTTGTCCGTTCCCTGGCATTGTCATTCGTGACAAGGACGCCCAGGCCTTGAAGCTTGGCAGCGATTTGAGTCGATTTGCCGCCGGGTGCGGCGCACAGGTCCAGCACGCGGTGGCCGGGCCGCACGTCCAGCAGCTCAACGGGAGCCATGGCGCTCGGCTCTTGAATATAGTACAACCCCGCATGATAATGGGGATGCTTGCCCGGCCGTTCTCCCTCGCCGTAGTACAAGCCGTCCTCCGCCCATGGAATCGGGCGCATGTCCGGACCCATGTCCGACAGCCGCTTCCATTCCTCCTTGCTTAGCTTCAGCCGGTTAATTCGAAGCCCGTACACGCGCGGGTCCGAATAGGATGACATAAATTTGTCATATTCCCTTCCGAGCATTTGTTTCATTTTTTCCGTGAATTGACGCGGCAAATGGCCGATCATGCTGTATTCCTCCTGCACTTGTTGTTCGGTGCCGCTGCACTTACATCGTCGCACGGCTTTGATATATAATGTTGATAGATTGAATCCTGGACAGACTTTTTTAATAAAATCGGTCCAATACAAACCCGTTCCGGAGGTACCAACCATCATGAAGAAGAAAAAGAAAACAAAAATGATTTATGTGTACATTGCAATCGTCGTTGTTTTGTTCGGCCTCATCTTCGTCTTGAACAACAACGGCAAAGTGAGCGCTTTGTACGACAAGCCGATTTCCGAATTGAATCCGGAAACGAGGAAGCTGCTTGACGATCCTAACTACCAGAATATCATATTACCGGCCGAGTTGGACAAGATGGTTGCAGATAAGGAAGATTTCTTCGTTTACCTGTTCGCTTCCGATTGCCCGCACTGCAAAAATACGACGCCGAAGCTGATGCCGCTCGTCGATGAGCTGGGCATTGATCTGCCGCAGTTTAATTTACGCGAGTTTCCGTCTTATTTCAACAAATACAACGTCGAATACACCCCTACGCTCGCTTACTTCAAGGACGGTGTGCAGGTAGAAAAGCTTGAGGGCGGCCTTGCTCCCGAAGGCACGACGGAGGGCTATTCGCTTGACGATTACAGGGCATTTTTCAACAAATACTCGGGAGCTGATTCGAAATGATGAAGCGCGGGCGCGTTTCGGAAGTTCAGGCAGCGAGGCGCGAAGAGGAGACTCGCAGCTCCCGTATTCGCGGAATCATGTACGGCATGCTGCTCGCCTTCGCTTTCATTACCCTTCTGACCGCATGCAGCCTGTCCGACGGACAGGAGGAGAGCGGCGGCGGTCATTTGCACGGCTCGGAAACGTGGGAGACGACAGCCTCCTTTGATGAGCTGCCGTCATTCCTGTCCGATTATACTCCCCATACAAGCGATCTGTACCGCGAGGTCCACGACCATATGGATTTGATGAGCGGAGTTACCTGCTATTGCGGCTGCGCGGACGGTACGGCGGTCGAAACCCCGCATGATTCTCTGCTCCGCTGCTACGTTGCCGAGCACCCTGCAGATGAAGGAGGCGTCACCTGGACGAATCACAGTACAAGCTGCGGAATTTGCAAGAAGGAAATGGAAGAGGTTATCGCCTTAAGCAAACAGGGCAAAACCGCCGACGAAATACGCGAAGCGGTCGATGCCAAATACAAGCCGGGCGGCAGCTGAAGCTGCCCGAGTATATTAAAAAAAGAGCAGTCCGAAGGTTCATTCCTTCCCGGACTGCTCTTTTATATCGACTTGGTCAGCTTAGATTCGCTTTTTTCGCTTTGCTTATCGCGGCTTGAATATCCGACGACAGCTGGCTAAGCCCCTGGTAATCTTCCTTCTCAAATTGCTCGTTAAATTTCATTTGGAACTGTGCGGCTTCCCGGACGCGATGATAAAAATACAAATCCTGAATTCCGCCAAGCACCCGGGAAACGACATTCGACTGCTCCTCGAACTCCGTCTGCGAATCTAAAATTTCCTTACGGATGCTGGTCATTTCGGCATCGAGCTGCGCAGCCGCCTCCGCTGCTTTTTTCAGCCGGTTTCTAACGTCCTCGGGCAAACTCTCCTTAAACTTATAATTCAGCGAGTGTTCGATCGTCGCCCAGAAGTTCATCGCCAGCGTACGGATCTGAATTTCCGCCAGCACGATTTTGTAGCCGAGCGCGGTTTGAACCGGATACTCTACAATTATATGGTAGCTGCGGTAGCCGCTTTCCTTGTAATTCGTAATATAATCCTTCTCGTATACAAGCTTGAGATCCTTACGCGACCGGATCAGGCTGGCTACGCGGTGAATATCGTCGACGAACTGGCACATGATGCGAATTCCCGCAATATCCTCGATCCCCGTATCCAGCTTATCAGCGGGAACATTGAGGCGTTTAGCCTTCTCCAAAATGCTGGATATCCGCTTGACACGGCCGGTGACAAATTCAATCGGCGCGTAAGCCTCTCTCGCTTTCAGCTCAACCCGCATCGTCTTAAACTTTACCTTTAATTCCTCTACCGCTTGTTCATAAGGCTGTAAAAACAGATTCCAGTCTCTTCCGTCCATCCGGCCGCCTCCTTCTCTTAACGATGCTCTGAACCTACCGCTTCGGCAATATTACGGAAACCGTCTTTACGCAAGCATTCCTTTAATCCGTTCGTCAGCTCCCTGAGCAGTCCTGGCCCCTTATAAATCAGAGCGGTATAAATTTCGACCAGGGATGCTCCCGCGCGGATTTTATCGTAAGCGTCCTGAGCCGTAAAAATGCCGCCCGAACCGATGATCGGAAGCCTTCCTCCCGTCTGTCGGTAAACGGCTCTTACAACCTCCGTCGACCGCTCGCGGAGCGGCTTGCCGCTCAGTCCTCCGGCTTCCCCGGCATTCGAATGTCTAAGCCCCTCGCGGGACAGCGTCGTATTCGTCGCAATAATGCCGGATACTCCGCTCTCCACAATCGTAGCGACCGTTAACTCGAGCTGCGCGTCGGTCATGTCAGGCGCAATTTTGACGAGCACAGGCTTCGCCTTCTCACCTAATTTCGCTGCTTGCACCGCCATTTCCTTTTGTACGGCGCCAAGTAAATTTCTCAGCTCCTCGCCATGCTGCAAATCACGCAAATCAGGGGTGTTCGGGGAACTGATATTGACCACGAAAAAATCGCCGTATGTATATAAATCTCTTATACAGGTCTGGTAATCCTCATGCGCCAGCTCATTCGGCGTCGTCTTGTTTTTGCCGATATTGACGGCGATCGGAATTCTCGAAATTTTTCTGCCGGCCAGTCTATCGGCCATCGCGGCGGTCCCGTCGTTGTTAAAGCCCATCCGGTTAATAAGCGCCTCGTCTGGCGGCAGGCGGAACAGACGCGGCTGTTCGTTGCCGGCTTGCCCCTTCGGCGTAACGGTGCCTACCTCGGCGAAGCCGAAGCCGATGCTCGAAAAGCCGTCCGCCGCTTTGCCGTTCTTGTCGAGTCCGGCTGCAAGGCCAACGGGATGCGGGAATTGAAGGCCGAACAGCTCGACGGCAAGCTCGGGCGACTTCTCGACGCCGTACATCGCATGCATCAGGCCGTTCATGCCGGGCACTTTGCCTCCGGCCGCCAGGCCGTCGATGACGATGTGATGGGCCTTCTCCGGGTCCATTCGAAAAAATATCGGCTTAAGTATTGATGAATAAAGCAACTTGCTCACTCCGTTCTCGGTTGTATGTTCTATCTGACAGTTTATCTTTTTTGCAACAAAAAGAAAAGAGTCATGCGCCCGGCGCGGCTCCCTGTTATATTGCGGCTTTCGAAGAAAACGATTACAATAGTAATATCCATGATACCCTGAAACGGAAAGGTTGATTAACGATGAGCGCAGCGAAACGTAAGCCGGCAACCATGAGAGTGAAGCCGAAGGAAGAGGTTAACAGGAAGGCTCTAATCTGGGTCTGCTCCATCGTCGGAGCCGTTGTCGTCGCCGTCTCGGCTCTGCTGATCTTTACCTCCTGACCGGCAAGGCACTCAAGCTGCCTGACGGATCCGCATCACAAAAAAAGCTCCTCTACAGCCGGTCAGCACCGGCTGGAGGAGCTTTCTTTTATTTATAGCCTAGCATTAAAAGTTAAAAGGCTCATCTGCGATTTTGATCGAATCCGTAGGGCAGCCGTCAGCCGCATCCTGCAAATCGTCGTACAGATCCTCCGGAATTTCCGTGTTGCCTTTGTTGCCGTCCGCTTTATAAATAACTTCCGCAAGGCCTTCGTCGTCGTAATCGTAAATGTCAGGAGCTGTAGCTCCACAAGCTCCGCATGCGATGCAAGTATCTTTCTCTACCCAAGTAAATTTAGCCATGGAAATTCCCTCCCAATAAATATACGGAATAATCTCGTCACTGTTCAGTCAAGCTTCAATCATCAATATATAACAAACCATCGTCCTTTTGCAAGGACGTTCCGCGAATTCGTTTGTTCCTTATTAAAGCGGACGGATCGTCGCCGAGCATACCGGCCGTCAGCACCGCATCCTCCCCGAATTTATCCCTCAGCCGGTCCATCGCCTTCGTCAGGGCTTCCTTGCGCGGCTGCTGCTCATAGCTGAACAAATCCAGCTGCAGCGCCGTCTCCTCCAGCAGCGCCAGGTTTTGCAGCGTAATGCCAAGCAGGCGGATCGGCTCCCCGGTTTTCCAATGCTTATCGTAGAGCTTGCAGGCTTCGCGGTAAAAATCGTCGGAGGACTGCGTCGGAGCCTGCAGCGTATGGGAGCGGGTAATCGTCGCCATATCCGGTCTGCGGATCGTAATTTGCACCGTCGTTGCGACAAGCTTCTGCCTGCGGAGCCTGCGGCCAGTTTGATCCGCCAAGTTCAGCAGCACGCGGTAAACATCTTCCCTTGTCACGATATCGTTCGGCAGCGTTGTCGTATGCCCGATCGATTTATTCCTCTCCCGATGGGGATTTACCTCGCCGTGATCGATTCCGTGTGCCGCCGCCTTCATCCAGGAGCCGGCAACACCGAAATGCTTCACCAGCACCGCTTCGTCAGTACCGGCGAGCTGACCGATCGTCCGGATATTCAGCTTCAGCAGCTTCTCGGCCGTTTTTCGTCCGATGCCGAACAAGGTATCGCACGATTTATCCCACAGAAGATGCTTCACATCGCGGATACGGAGCACGGTAAGGCCATTCGGCTTCTTCATGTCCGAAGCCATCTTCGCCAGCAGCTTATTCGGCGCCAGCCCTATGGAGCAAGGAAGCGACCATTCCGAACGGATCCGTTTCTGCAGCTGCTCGGCGATTTCCAGCGGCGAGCCGAATATTTTCGAACCGGTTATATCCATATAACATTCATCGATCGATACCGATTCCACCAGAGGAGTATACTGCCTGGCGATTGACATAAAGCCTCTGGAATATTTGCGGTACAAATCGAAATCGGGCTTGATCAAAATGATTTCAGGACAAAGCTTCAGCGCCTGCCTGACAGTCATGCCGGTTTTGATTCCCATTTTGCGTGCGGCATAGGAGCAGGTAACGATGATGCCTTTCCTCTGCTCGACGCTGCCGGACACCGCAGTCGGTTTGTTCTTATATTTCTCCGGTTCCTCCGCTTCATGCACGGAGCAGTAAAATGCGTTCATATCTACATGAATGATGACTCTGCCTTTGGACGGATAAAGATCGTTCACGTTTGACATATCCATATTCCGCACCGCCTGTTCGTAACAAAAACCTACATATATAAACTCTCCCTCAGCATACAATTCAAGTAAGGACAAGTCAACGCAGCCTTAAGCAGAATCGACAAAATTTCCGGCTCCCCTCTCTACTTTCGGTTCAACAAGTGTTATAATAGTAAATTATGATTTGAAAAGGCAATCAGTGAAGGAGGCGTCCCGTAAATGACAGCTAACATTTCAATCTTTGATACGACGCTGCGTGACGGAACACAAGGTGAAGGGATCAGCCTGTCGGCGGATGATAAATTAAAAATCGCCCAGAAGCTCGACGCGTTGGGCGTTCACTATATTGAAGGCGGCAACCCGGGAAGCAACAGCAAGGACATCGAATTTTTCCAAAGGATCAAAGCGTTCAACCTGAACGCGAAGATTACGGCATTCGGCAGCACACGCCGGAAGAACAGCCAGGCCGATCAGGATGCGAGCCTCGTCCGCATCGCCGAATCCGGCGTACCTGCAGCAACGCTTGTCGGTAAATCATGGGATTTCCATGTACATACCGCGCTGCAGACAACGCTGGAAGAGAATTTGTCCATGATTTACGATTCCGTCGCGTTTCTGAAGCAGAACGGAATGGAAGCCTTGTTCGACGCCGAGCATTTCTTCGACGGGTTCAAAAATAATCCGGAGTATGCAATCGCCGTGCTTAAGAAAGCGCAGGACGCCGGCGCAAATTGGCTGGTGCTGTGCGATACGAACGGCGGAACGCTGCCGGGCGAAATATACGAGATCGTCACACGCGTATCGAGAGAGCTGACGACGCCGATCGGCATTCATACGCATAACGACTGCGAGCTTGCGGTCGCGAACTCCCTTGCCGCGGTACAAGCGGGAGCCCGTCAGGTACAGGGCACCATCAACGGCTACGGCGAACGCTGCGGCAACGCTAACCTTTGCTCCATCATTCCGAATTTGCAGCTCAAGTTGAACTACCCGGTCCTTCCGGAAGAGAAGCTGAGCACGCTTACGGGAACGGCGAGGTACATCAGTGAAATCGCGAACGTGCATATGCCGGTCGGTCAAGCCTACGTCGGCAATGCCGCTTTCGCGCACAAGGGCGGCATCCACGTATCTGCGATCATGAAGGACTCCAAAACCTATGAGCACATTCAGCCTGAGCTGGTAGGCAATAAGCAGCGCATTCTTGTTTCGGAGCTTGCCGGCCAAAGCAACATCATTTCGAAAGCCCAGGAGCTCGGCCTCGACGTGAATGCGAACAACGACAAAACGAAAAAAATTATGGATCAGATCAAAGAGCTGGAGCATCAGGGCTACCAATTCGAAGGCGCGGATGCGTCGCTGGAGCTTCTGCTTCGCGAAGCTTTCGGAGGAGAATCGAAGGAAATTTTCAAAGTCGAATCGTTTAAAATGCTGGTCGAGAAAACGAACGGCCAGATGATCTCGGAAGCGATTGTGAAGATCAACGTCGAAGGCCAGCAGGTTTATACGGCCGCCGAAGGCAACGGTCCGGTCAATGCGCTCGATAACGCCCTCAGGAAGGCTCTAGTGCAATTCTATCCGGATATCGAGCATATCCATCTCTCGGACTACAAAGTCCGCGTCATCGACGAGAAGGACGCTACGGCCGCTAAAGTTCGCGTGCTGATCGAATCAACCGGCCTCGACAATACGTGGAGCACCGTCGGCGTTTCCAACAACGTCATTGAAGCGAGCTGGGAAGCGCTCGTCGACAGCATCCGTTACGCGCTCCTCAATATGGCGAAGGTCGAAGGTACGCATACCGATCCTTTGGACCGCCTGGGACTCGTTAACCACTAACGCAAAGAGCCGCTTATCTATCGTCAATCCGATAGATAAGCGGCCCTTTTATTTGTCTGACGTTACATCCACTTTTCAATGAGCCTCTCCCACTCCGTCATAGTGATGACCCCATTGATCCTTTCCCGAATCACACCGTCGCCGTCGATCAGAAAGGTCGTTGGAAACGTATCGACCTTATATTGCTTCGTCACATCGCCTTTCCGGTCCATCAAGATCGGAAAAGCAAATTCATATTCGTCGACAAACTCCCTTGCATTCCGTTCTTTATCATATTTCGTAGCGTTTATGCCGTACATTTGAATCGAATCCCCGTATTTCGCGTGGAGCTCCTTCAAATCGGGTGCCTCAAGCTCGCACGGGCCGCACCAGGACGCCCAGAAGTTAACGAAGCTGAGTTTGCCTTGCTTGCCGCCGATTTCGTAAGTTTGCTCATCCAGCGCAGGGAGCCTGAATGCGACAGCCTGAAAGCCCGCCTTCGGCTTGAAATCGACTGAAGGTGCGGCAAGCGTAACCGTGCCTTGGTCATCGTTCATGTATTGGTATACGCCTAATGCTGCGAACAGGAATGCGATGGTAAATAATGAAATGATGCGTTTCATAAAAACCTTCCTTTTTTATCATTTCCAAGCTGTTTTTATCGTATCACGCAACGGTATGGCAGCTCAAGGCGCCGGTCTCATTAGCCATAATTCCGTCACATCCAGCATTTTTGGTTAAGAAGGCTTTTCTTATACATTAGCCAAATGAAAAACAATCCTTTATACTGTTCGTAAGTCCATATACGAAGGGAGATTGTACCTATGCCGGAGTGTCAATCCCAAGCTTACATAACGAAGGAAGCCTTTGAACGACTCGTTGCGCTGTGCCTCGATGCAAAGCCGATCGAAGCGTGCGGCATACTGGCCGGTCCCGCCGCCGATTCCGGAGACACGGCAACCCATACCCCCGAAGCTGTCATTGATACGGTCATTCCGATCACCAACACACACATCAATCCTACCTATTCCTTTTCGTTCGATCCTTCGGAATGGACAACCGCCTTTTACGACATGCAAAAAAACCGACAATCGCTTGTCGGCTTGTTCCACTCACACCCCAAAACGGACGCGATCCCCTCATCCTACGATACGGAGGGCTTCCTGCCGGCCTCGGAGCTTACCTATTGGATAATTTCATTAAAAGATTCCCAAAACCCCGTCGTACAGCCTTACCGCCGCGAGCGAAGCAAATTTGTACCTCTGCAGCTAGTGCTTGCTTAAATAAGCGTACAGATCGCCAAGCGTCGTAATATTTCTTTCCAGGATACGGGACAAATAATTTTGCCAAAGCTTAGCGGTCATTAACGAATCCTCTAACGCATGGTGACGCTTCGTAATCGGAATAAAGCAGCTATGCAGCAAATCGTCGAGGCTGTAGCTCTCGTAACCAGGCTCCAGCCACTTCGCGATCATCATCGTGTCAAGCACGCGATGATTGAGATTCACCTTCGAGGTTCGCCATAAAGCGGCATTCAAAAACTGCTTATCATGGCCGGCAGCATGCGCAACAAGCAGTCTTCTTCCTACAAACTCCATAAAATCGTGCAGCACCTGCATCAGATCGGGAGCATCCTGCACCATTTCGTTCGTAATGCCGGTCAATTCGATGATGGCTTTCGGAATTTTCCGTTTCGGGTTGACGAGGCTGTAAAAGGATTCGCTCTCAATCAGCTCGCCGCCGCGCACGACGACAGCACCGAACGAAATAATCTCATCGCCGTTGTTCGGATAAAATCCCGTCGTTTCCAAATCGAACACGACGACCTCCAGCTCGCGAAGAGGCATGTCAAACATGGATTGCTTGCGCTGCTCCTTATTGACATTTCGAATAAACGCCATTTGCTGGGCATTTTGCGAGCCTAGCATAGACGCGATAGCTGGCGTGAATCCACCCATTTTATACAGGTTCCACATGCGGCCGACGCCTTTTGGCTCCTTCATTTGCTAACCACCGCCTTACTTAAGCCTGCCCATAGTTTGCTTGAATACCGCTCTTTGCAGTTTCTTGCCTAATCTCAGGCTGCTTTTCAATTCACCAGTCAGTTCTTTCGTCAGCTTCCGGCTTGACAGCTTGCCGTTATTGGCATAAAGCCCGCCATCCCTCTGCTCGGTCGTCATTAGACGCAATCTTAAAAACAATCGGAAAGCCCGGGCGTATACCTTCCCTTCCGCCTCCGTCAATTGCCCGATTTTCACGAGCCTGTTAATCCGATCCAGTGTGGCGGTTTCCCGAATCCCGTTCTGAACCGATAATAGACGAATGGAGTTTACCATTGGAATATATGCCCCGTATTTAATGTCCAAGCTGCCTGTATCTTCACCGTACTGCTCTTTCAACAATTGTCCAAAAAAGCCGAGCAGCACTTTATGGCGCAGCGTATTGTCCAGCATCCGCTTCAAAATAATGGGATGGTTAAGCATATCGGTAAAAAAGAAATCCTTAAGCTCATCGACAAGCCTGCTGTCTCCATAGACGCAGCGGCAGTCGGCGATGATCAGCAAATAGCGGACGGATTCCCACGCCGGCTCTTCAAACCAACGGTCAAGCTTGCCGCTCCATTCCGTCAGCGACAAACACCAATCCGGGTTGCTGCTTAGCACATTGCCTTCGCATAGCGGGTATCCAGTGGTTTGCAGAATGGATACGATACAATCGCTTAGCTCTGTAAAATACTGCTGTGTTTCTGCCGGATCAGACACTGGATCCTCATAGACAATACCGCTGTCTTGATCGCTGGATAATGTCTGCTCTTTCCGACCGCCGCTGCCGAACAATAAATACGCATAAGGCACGGGGGGAGAACCCTTCCCCAACCGTGCCATTTGCGCTTCTGCGAGGACAACCGCACGCTGGATGACAGCGTCGTGCACCTCATTCAATTGCTCATTAAATTGTTCGACCGGACGAGTTGGAAGAAGAGCTTCCATATGCTCGTGTACTTGATCCCGCAAGCTTCGCAGCCCTTCAATATGATCAACGGAGTTGATCTGTTTCAGAAGCTGCATCCGCACCGGATCATCCATGCTCTCGCCCTCTTCCCTCGGTCAGTCCGCATCTATACGTTTCAGTTATCCCTTAAATACTCTGACCTTTTTTCATTTGCTCAGGATAACCATACGCTCCATGCTCGCTGAGGTCAAGACCGATAATTTCTTGCTCTTCCGTAACACGGAAGCCCATAACCAGCTTCATAATGCCAAGTACAAGGAACGAAGCAGCAAGCACGAACGCACCGCACACGACAACCGATTCGAATTGTACCCAAAGCTGCTTCCAGCTGCCTGTATCGATAAGACCGCCTTGACCGATGCCGACTTTATCGGCAAGTGCAGTCGTTGCGAAAATACCGTTGGCAAGCGTACCCCAAATACCGGCCATACCGTGAACCGACAATGCGAAGATCGGATCGTCGACTTTGATTTTCTCGAAAAACTTTACGCTGTAGAACACCAGCACGCCGGCTACGAGGCCGATAACGACAGCCGCCCAAGGATCGACGAATGCGCAGGATGCCGTGATGGCAACCAGACCTGCAAGCGTACCGTTAAGCATTGTTGTAATGTCCGCTTTTCCTGTAACAGCCCAAGAGATAAGAAGTGCAGCCACGCCGCCGGCGCCAGCGCCAAGCATCGTGTTAAACGCTACGTAACCGAAGAAGCCGTCACCGATTGCAACCGTGCTGCCTGCGTTAAAGCCGAACCAGCCAACCCAAAGCAGCAATACGGAAAGTGCAGTAAATACTTGGTTGTGACCCAAAATTTCGTTTGCGGAGCCGTCTTTGTTAAATTTGCCGATACGCGGTTTAAGTAATACTGTAGCTGCGAATGCCGCAATCGCACCGGTCAAGTGAACGACTGTCGAACCCGCGAAGTCTTGTGCGCCGTCCTCTGCAAGCCAGCCGCCGCCCCAGATCCAGTGAGCTACAGTCGGGTAAATAATTGCGATGAAGAACAACGTAAACACGATGTAAGAAGAAAGTTTAGCTCTTTCAGCAAAACCGCCCCATGCAATCGAAAGCGAAACGGCTGCGAAAGCCAATTGGAACAGGAAGAAAACCGTGCCTGGCAGAGAATCGCCTTCGCCAGCCGCTACAGCCGGGTTAAACAAGAAGTCGCCCCAACCGAATAACGCGTTGACCGAGCTGTCGCCGCCAAATGCGATACCGTAACCGATTGCCCAATAAATAAGTGCTGCAAGACCTGTTGTGAAGATCGTTTTACCGGCGACGTGACCGGCATTTTTCATTCGTGTAGAGCCTGTTTCAAGAAGAATAAATCCGCCCTGCATAAGTAGAACCAAGATGAACGAGAGCATAACCCAGAGCGAGTTAAGACCCATGTTTAACGTTGCAGCCGACGGGTCCTCAGCAAACGCCGCTACTGGAAATAGCAAGGTGAAGATCCCTAAAGCTAACATCGTTTTCTTAATCATTACGACCACTCCCTAAATGTTATGTTCCTTTACATGAGAGGAAAGACTTAATGTCATTATAGTCAGTAGTGCTCAATTTGACAATATGTTTTCGCTTTATTTTTAAAAATAATCTAACGTTCGGCAAGAAAACTGACACGAACGTTTGGATTTTGCACATTTTGGAACCGAATTCATCTATTTCGCACTCTAATTCTTCGCATTTTCAGAATTCATAGGCATAGCATCCTATTTTGCTCCCTATTGAACCGCATATTACACAGCCATGTCACACGTTTGACTGTATGGTTACTTTCCTATTATCATTATATATAGTAGAAAACGTGTTTATGGCTTTGCGCCCCCTAAGAAAAATGTCCTATTCGGACCTGCGTGACAAAGAACGATCGGAGGAGATGAACATGTATCGAATCGGAGAGCTGGCCCGGCTGTCGAACATCAGTCCGCGGACCATTGATTATTATACTTCCATCGGCCTCATAGAGCCGGCGGAGCGTTCAGCGAAAAATTATCGGCTTTATGCCCCTGAAACCTTAGAACGCCTCGAACGTATTGAAAAAATGAAAAAAGATAAATATACGTTAGATGAGATTAAAGCTACAATAGACAGCTGGAGCAAAATTTCCCCGGAAGAGCACGTTACCCGTAAGCTGACCGACCTGCAGGCTCATTTAAGCCAGCTGGAGCGCGAAGTCAAGGAGCTGGCGCCGGTTATCAATAAACTTAAGCCCCGCCAGGCAAGCCACCTCTATACGCGCCTAATGCCGCAGACGGCCGCTTGCATGGAAGCGATTATGCTCCTTCTAAATAAGAGCTCCCTCATGTAACGATGTAAATCTACATTATAAGGAGGAAGACTCGATGACTTTGATTTTCATTTTGACGATACTCGCGTTTATTCTTACGATATGGGCTCAGTTCCGCGTGAAGGGCACGTTCAAGAAGTGGTCTCACGTTCATGCCCGAAGCGGCATGACCGGCTACGATGCGGCACGCCGGATGCTCGACGCGAACGGACTGCACCATATTCCGATCGAACCGGTGCGAGGCGCCCTAACCGACCACTACGACCCGATACACCGCGTCGTCCGTTTGTCGGAGCCCGTCTACTATGAACGGTCGATTTCCGCCGTATCCGTTGCCTGCCACGAGGTGGGACATGCGATTCAGCATGCCGAGCATTATCCGATGCTCGTCCTGCGACACCGCATCTTCCCGGTCGTTAATTTCGCGTCCGGCATCGCACCGTTTCTTTTTATTGCAGGTATACTGTTCTCCGCATTGAATTTGATCGGGCTCGGCATCATTTTCTTCTCGGTGGCGGTCGCCTTCCAGCTGATCACCCTTCCGGTCGAATATAATGCCAGCAACCGCGCACGGGATCTTATGATCGCGGAAGGTTTTATCGCCAATGACGAAGAGCGGGGCGTCGCCAAGGTGCTCAACGCAGCTGCTTTAACCTATGTAGCGGCTGCGCTGCTTTCTCTGCTTGAGCTTGTAAGGTACATCATGATATTCGTAGCGGGAAGCAGGCAGGAGTAAACGAAGCAAAAAAGGAGCTGCTCGTCGGTCATAGACCGTCAAGCAGCTCCTTTTTTTATTTTCAAAATCTACGTTTCTCGAATACCGTCCTGAAAGTAACGAAGCAGGAAGTTATGGAACACCTTCGCCACCAGCGGCAGCTTCTCGTTCGACCGTCTGATGAGGCCGATCGTTCTGGTCACCTGCGGGTTCGTCACACGCACCTTGGAGGGCTGCAAAGGACCGGTATGATGCAACGCCATCTCGGGAAGCAGGCTGACACCCATCCCGGCGGCCACGAGTCCCCGAATCGTATCGGTTTCCTCTCCTTCGAAGCCGATGATGGGCGTAAACCCTGCTTCCTGACACGCTTCCCATACGATTGGCCTTAAAGAATATCCCTCGCTGAAAAGCACAAAGGTTTCGTTCTGCAGCTCCTGAAGCTCGATCGACTCCGCCTCGCACAAACGGTGTCCGGGCGGCACGATCGCATACAGCTCCTCCGTTAGCAGCACCTCGCCGCAGACGGACTCATGATCGTCAGGGAACGGGGAAATAAACGCCAAATCGATTTCCCCCTTCATCATATCTCTAATAAGCGTCGGATACATTCCCTGCTTAAAACGGAACTTCACATTAGGATGCTGCTTCCGGAACGCCGCCACCACCTGCGGAATTAGCGAAATGCCCAGACTATGCGGAAAGCCCAGCCGGATTTCCCCCTTCTCCGGATCGAGAAACTCATGTATTTCGATGACGGCCCTTTCCAAATCGGCTAATATGACCTCTGCCCGCTTCAGAAATAATTGGCCGACCGGCGTAAGTTGCAAATTTCGGCCCTTTTGAACGAACAGCTTGACCCCAAGCTCCTCCTCCAGCTGGTGAATTTGCCGGCTCACAGCAGATTGCGCGACATGAAGCTCCTCCGCAGCTTGGGTTACGTGTTCTTTTTTTGCTACTTTGACGAAATAATAAAGCTGACGAAGTTCCATACTCGTTCCATTCTCTCCCGTACGCGTTAATTTTTCAGGTATGATGCCGTCGCCCCCGCGCCGGCTTACGTTCAAACAATTGATAAAGCAGGAAGCCGCCCAGAGCTCCGCCTACATGCGCCCATAAATCCACTCTCGGCACGAGCAGGGAATAGATGACTCCAAATATTAAAATCGTGTAAACCGTCTTGCGCGAGCTCTCATCCAGCTGCGCCTTACGGAGCAAGGAAAGAAATAAAAAAGCGCCGTATACGCCGTAAATCGCCCCCGAAGCGCCAACACCGATGTGGATGCCGGAGTCGCTCTCTATCGTATTAGCAAGCGCGCTCATCACGTTGCCCGCTATCCCGCACAAAACATAAAAGAAGGCATAGCGCACGGATCCCAGCAGCCGTTCAAGCGGCGGAGCAAATATTAGCAGAGCAAACATATTATACAGCAGGTGCTCAAGGCCGGCGTGCATGAACATAGCCGTCAAATAACGCCATGGCTCAATCATACCATACGGATCATGTCCCGCTTCCGTTACAAATGCCCCATATTCAAACAGATGCCCGGCATCCGTCGTATTCCCGCTCATAGCCACGACAATAAAATAGATCAGATTCAAAGCAATAAGAGTGGAGGTTACCGGATATAACCGCAAATAAGAACCGAAGCTTTCGTAGCGCAAAAAGATCATCTTGAACATCCCCTTTCTGCTCCAATAATTGGACAAGTTCGTTTCATTCCGATTATAATAAGTCTGGTATTGACCATATCCATTAGAGGAGGAAGTTACACATGTCTCAAGAACGCAATGGAGCTGCCGCATTCAAAGGCAATCCGATCACATTGGTTGGACCCGAATTGAAAGCAGGTGACGCCGCTCCCGATTTCGTACTTAACAAATCCCTTGTAGAAACCGTTTCCCTTAAGGATTATGCAGGTAAAATCAAATTAATCAGCGTCGTTCCTTCCATCGATACCGGTGTTTGCGATGCGCAAACGCGCCGTTTCAATGAAGAAGCCGGAGCTCTCGGCGACAACGTTGTCGTTCTGACCGTCAGCGTTGACCTCCCATTCGCCCAAGCACGCTGGTGCGGCGCGGCAGGCGTCGATAAAGTCGTCATGCTCTCCGATTACAAAGCGCACAGCTTCGGCGAAGCTTACGGCGTATACATTAAAGAGCTTGGTCTTAACCACCGCTCGATCTTCGTCATCGGGGCGGACGATAAGATCCAATACGTAGAGTACTTGCCGGAAATGACGGAGCACCCGAACTACGAACAAGCTCTCCTTGCGGTTAAAGCAATCGTATAAAGCTGCCAATCTGCAAACAAAGCGAGTGAAGGACATCCTTCCTCGCTTTGTTTTATGAATTAATTATTAACTTTAAACGCCGCCAGTTTCTTATCAAGCGCGCGATACAGCTCCAAAATGACTCTGTAGTTCGAACCCAAATCACCTAATGATCCACGTGAAGCCGAATAGATGTCGACCGCCGATTGCAGCGGGTTCACGCTGATGACGGAAACGGTAATGTCCATCGTTCTACCGAATGCCGTGCGTTTCTCCAGCACGATCTCCCCGACGGAATGTACTTCGTGCAGCACCTTATAGCCTTGCATCTTCTTAAGAGTCGAAATCACTTCTTCCCAAGTCTTTTCCTTCGATAGCTTGTAGAAATGAGATTTGAGCAATGGATCCTTAGCTCTGTCGCCTGTCTGTTCGTGACTACGCAGCAGCCCGATCAAGGTCCGCTTCAACAAAAACGATCTCCCCCTCCGGCATCTATGTACATTACTCTATATGATACCATGATTTGTCCCATGAAAAAAGAGCAATCGCTGGAATTACCAGCAGATGCTCTTCGCCTAAAAATGAGAACCCGCCTATGCCGTCCGACTCACTTGTTTCTGAACCCGCTTACGCAGGTGGGTGACCGCAGAACCGCTTTTGAGATCCCCTTTCGGGGGCGTGTCAGCTACGCTTCGATGTTGGTCTCCCGTGAAACAGCCATTGGTTCAAAACAGCGCAAAGCCGTAACGAGCATCGCAGGAGGTATAGCTATTATAGACCGAATAAAAGTAAAAGTAAACTTTCCTCCGCTTGTTATTTGCTGCCGTCGTTATAATCGCTTTTCACCAGGTCCTCACGGTCCAGCTCAGCAGCCTGCTCCGCTTCCTCTTCCTCCGCAATGCGCGCTTTCTCCGCTTGATCCTGCAGTTTCTGGTAAATGATGTAAAAATTCCAGAAGGACAAATAAGCGATAATGCTGCCCATAAAGAACGGAATCAGGAACGTAAAGCGCGTGCTGAAATACATAACCGCTCCAGCCATAATCGCCGTCGAGATCGAACGGAACGGCTTGCCGATCGTGATCAGGACTGCATTTTTAAGCAATTGAAACGTTTTCATATGATAGTGGACAAGCATCGAGAAAAAATTAAATAACGAAACGACCAAAAGAATCAGAAAGGCGATAAAAATATACGACAGCAAATTCAATTGCTCGCGGTATACGATAAAGTCAACGACCATAATCGCAAGCAGAAGCGTATATACGATCCCGCCGAGCATGCTTTGCTTGTAGTTTTCCTTATACCCTTTAAAGAATGTTTTAAACAGCGCGGCATCGGTTTCGCCCATCACCCATTTACGCGCTACCGAGAACATAGCGGCAGTGGCCGGAAACAGCGTGAACGGCGCAACGATCGCCATCAAAATCAAAGTCATGTAAACCTGGCTCAGCATTTCGGCTTCCGTGCCGCCTCCTGCCGTCAGTAAAGGAATCGCCAGGAAAACAAATGGAATCGAGCATACGATCCACAATACGTTAATAACCGATAACCGCATGATCCACTCGGAAATCCGGTAAAACCCACCCATTAGACCTCTTGGTTCCACTTTGATCTGCCCCCAGAAAAGTAAGATTCAGCCGAGCGTAAACGGCTGTCGCCGTCCTATGGCGGTAATAAAAGAACCGAGCAAGCCCGGATGCCCGTAAGGCAACGGACTTACTCGGTCTGAATGATCAGTTATTTACATAATCTTCCGAGCCGCTCTTTGGTCTGCGATTGTCCGAACGACCTTCGCTGCTGCGTTTGCTTCCGTAGCCGCCGCCGCGGTTCTCATAGCCGCCGCGCGAGCTGCCTCCGGCACTGCTGCCGCGACGATCGTCGCGTCCGCGGTATCCGCCGCCGCTGCGGCTGCCGCCGTACGACGAGGAGCCGCCGCTGCGGTTAAACGGACGTCCGTTCGAGCGGATATCCGGTCTGCGCTTCTTGGCGCGCAGCGGTTCTTCTGGTGTCAGCTCAACATCAACGTTCTTCTTCTCGCCCGTAAGCAATTTGATTGCAGCTGCCAGCAAGTGCACCGAATCATATTGTTCGAGCAATTGGATTGCGATCGCTTTGTACTCGGAGAATTCATCGTTCTGAACAATTTCAAGAACGCGCTCAGCCGTAACGCGCTGCTTCCCTTCGATCGCTTCCGCGATGCTTGGGAGCGGTTTGCGGTTCATCCTTTGGCGGGTGATCTTCTCGATGAAGTGAAGGTGATCGATCTCGCGAGGTGTTACGAACGACCACGCCGTACCTTCCTTCCCTGCACGGCCCGTACGGCCGATACGGTGTACGTAGCTCTCAGGATCCTGCGGAAGGTCGAAGTTGACGACGTGAGTAACGCCGGAAACGTCAAGACCGCGGGCTGCAACGTCCGTTGCAACGAGAACGTCGATGCTTCCGTCGCGGAATTTGCGCATAACGCTGTCGCGCTGGTTCTGGGACAGGTCTCCGTGCAGTCCGTCAGCGGAATAACCGCGCTTCTGCAGTGCTTCGCTAAGCTCGTCTACGCGGCGCTTCGTACGGCCGAAGATGATTGCCAGCTCAGGGGATTCCATGTCAAGCAAACGGCTTAGCGCTTCGAACTTCTGACGCTCGTGTACCTCGATGTAAGCCTGCTCGATCGATGGAGCCGTTACCTGCTTCGGAATAACCGAAACGTGCTCAGGATTTTTCAGGAACTGCTGAGCCAGTTTCTGGATATTAAGCGGCATCGTTGCGGAGAACAGCATCGTGTGACGTTCTTCCGGAACCTGCTTCAGGATCGACTGGATGTCTTCCATGAAGCCCATATCCAGCATTTCATCAGCCTCGTCCAAGATAACCGTCTGAACGTCTTCCAGACGAATCGTCTTCCGGTTGATGTGGTCGAGCAAACGACCCGGAGTGCCGATAATAATTTGAGGTTTCTTCTTCAGCGCACGGATTTGACGGCCGATTTCCTGACCGCCGTAAATCGGCAGCGAACGAAGACCTTTGTATCGAGTCAGCTTCCCGATCTCGTCAGCCACTTGGATTGCGAGTTCACGGGTTGGCGTCATGATTAATGCGACAATTCGTTCCTCGCTAGTCGGAATTTTGTTAATGAGCGGAATTCCGAATGCCGCCGTCTTTCCTGTACCCGTCTGTGCTTGGCCGATCAAATCCTTGCCTTCCATAGCAATCGGGATCGCTTTGTCCTGGATCGGGGTCGATTCCTCGAATCCAAGTTCGGTAATTGCCTGCAACACTTTTGGTTCCAAGCCAAATTCAGCAAATGTTTTCAAACTTTTCTCAAACTCCTTTTATCTACAGCCTACTTAAGAATATCCAAATCATTATAGCACAGAATCAGTCATGAATACCAGTAAACCAATTAAAGCCATACTAATCGCAACATTTACCGCCTGCCTGAAAAGGCGTCCGAATGGGAGAGATTACGATGAATGCGACTTCCTTTAAATCCCTGGTTTCCGTGCCTGTCATGACGCTCGGAGCACTCCTTGTCGCCGCGGGCTTCAACCTGTTTTTAATTCCGCATCAGCTGCTGGCAGGAGGAATTTCCGGCATTTCAATGATTATCGGATATATTACCGGTGGCAATATAGGCTGGCTTTATTTAATATTGAACATTCCCGTTCTCATTTGGGGATGGTTCGCGGTCGGGCACCGGTTCATTTACTGGAGCATTTTTTCGGTACTAGCATCGACACTTTTTTTGCAGTTCATTCCGGTCCGGAAAATTGCGGAGGATGTATTGCTCGGCTCCGTATTCGGAGGAATCATTATAGGATTCGGCAGCGGCCTGCTGCTCCGGTACGGCGGCTCGTCCGGCGGCTTCGACATCATCGCTTCCATCGTTACCCGAAAGCGCGATTTGCCGGTCGGCATGATTATTTTCATTCTGAACGGCGTCGTCATCGCCGCGCTGGTCATGTTTACGAAAAACTGGGACTCCGCGCTGTACTCCCTGCTGTCGATTTTCTCGGCGGGCAAAGTCGTGGATCTGATCCATGTCCGTCACCATAAACTGACTGCTTTTATTATTACGACCAAAACCGAAGAGCTGCTGTCGAAGCTGTTAACCCATCCGCGGGGCATTACGATTGTAAAAACAAGGGGCGCCTATTCTTCCGCCGAGCGCGACATGCTGATGACGGTCCGGACAAAATACGAGCTGGCGGAGCTTGGCAAGACGATCAAAGCGATTGACCCGCATGCCTTCATTAACATAGTGGAGACGGTAGGCGTCATTGGCGATTTCTCTAAGCCAAAGGACTAATTTATATACGCGAATATGGATTTTGCCGCATATCCCTATGTTTTTGAAAGTGATCCTGCTATAATATTCGTATCCCGTAGCTTTTTGGTTTCTTGCCATATGATTTCCCCTGAACATTAAATATGAAAGGGTGATGCTCAATGGATTTGGAAACGGTCAAATTGTCTCAAATTGTAGAGAAGCTTGCCCCAGAGCTTAGTCCTTTTCTCACGGAACGCGAATTGGACATCAGCATCGTGCTGCGTGACGGACTCGCTTTGCTCGAGCCCGCAGACGCAATGGAAATCGTGCAGCACAGTATTTGCAACCAGCAGAGAGAAGCTTTGTTACATTGACAATGCGGGACACAAGCTTTATGTATAAGCCGGCCGAGAACAACTCGGCTGGCTTTTTTATTCGCGTAAGGGGCCGAAGAAGCAAATACCCGATACCGTTCTCTGAAAAAAAAGATGACCGAAAGCCTGTCCCTGCTTTATAATTTGGTCAAACTAGCAAACGGGGAGAGAGCATAATGGACATCATCATTTCATCACTTTTGCTGCTGTACAACTTGCTCGCCGGGACCGGGGAAGACAACGCCGACGCCAGGCAAATTGCCGCTGTATACATAAATTCGGCGGCGGGCCGGACCGTCATTGCGGGGACGCCCATGGAGGAAAGCCCGGTAAAGGAAAACGCCGCAAAACCGGGAGTCAAGAAAGATCCGCAGCCGGAAACGCCGCCGATCAAAGGCATTTACGTAACCGCTCACAGTGCCGGCGGAGCCCGTTTGGAATCGCTTTTAAAGCTTGTGAAAGACACCGAGCTTAACAGTATGGTCATTGATATTAAGGATGATACCGGCTATATCACTTATCCGACGACGACGCCCGAGCTGCTCGAGGTTGGCGAGTCCAAGAAATATATTCGGAATATTGACGCGCTGATGGTCACCTTGAAGGAAAATAACATATATCCGATCGCCCGGGTCGTCGTGTTCAAGGATACGGTGCTTGCACGCAAACAGCCGGAGCTGTCCTTCCGGCATCAGGACGGGACGATATGGAAAAACGGACGCGGCGAAAGCTTCGTCAACCCTTACCGCAAGGAGGTATGGGAATATAATGTCGCAGTCGCCAAGGAGGCTGCAAAGATCGGCTTCAAGGAAATCCAGTTCGACTATGTCCGGTTCCCGGAAGGGTTCGAGAAAAAAGCCGATTCCTTAACCTTCAGCAAGACGGAGCAAAGCCGTGTCGACACGGTAGCCGGGTTCGTCAAATACGCCCGCGAGCAGCTCGAGCCGCTCGGCGTGCGCGTTTCGGTGGACATATTCGGCTATGCCGCTTCCGTGCCTGCGGCCGAAGGCATCGGCCAGGATTTCGTCAAAATTTCAAACGACGTGCACGTCATCTCGCCAATGGTATATCCAAGCCATTACAGCACGGGCTGGTTCAAACAAAAGGCGCCCGATTTAAAACCTTACGAGACGATCAAGGGCGCTATGACGGATACGCATACCAAGCTTGATCCCATTGCCGACACGAAGCCGATTATCCGCCCGTGGATTCAGGATTTTACGGCCAGCTGGCTCGGCAAGGGCCAATACAAAAAGTACGGTAAAGCAGAGGTCGAAGCCCAGATTAAAGCGCTGCACGATACCGGAATCAATGAGTATTTGCTCTGGAACGCCGGCAATAAATATTCCCCCGGCGTCGAATACAAATAAAATTTGCAAAAAGGACCTCCTGCAGGGTTAACACCCCGGGAGGTCCTTTTCTATCGGTTTATTGGGATAGACGAAGCGCAAGCTCATACATTTCTTTGTCGAACGGCTTCTTCGAATTGACGACCGTATCGATATCCGTCGTGACAAGCTCTCCGCGCACTACTCCGCAAGCTTTTCCGGAATCGCCTTCCATCAATCTCCGAACGGCGAAGTCACCCAGACGGCTTGCCAAAATCCGGTCGGCTGCCGTCGGCGTGCCGCCCCGCTGAATATGACCGAGAACGGTAACTCGCGGCTCGATTCCGCAGTTCCCCGTAATTTGCTGGGCAACCTCATCACCTTTGCCGGCGCCTTCGGCAACAACGATGATACTGTGGCGTTTGCCTTTGGCAAAATTCGTTTTCATTCGTTCCGCAACCTCGTTAAGCTCAAACGGCACCTCAGGGACGAGAATCGTCTCAGCGCCGCTCGCAAGGCCGGCATAAAGAGCGATATCGCCGCAATGGCGGCCCATGACTTCAACGATCGAGGAGCGCTCGTGGGAGGACATCGTATCGCGGATTTTGTTGATCGCATCCACCACGATGCTCACCGCCGTATCGAAGCCGATCGTAACGTCCGTGAACGGGATGTCGTTATCGATCGTGCCCGGCAAGCCCATCGTTTTGATGCCCAGCTTGCTCAGCTTGTTGGCGCCCTGGTAGGAGCCGTCCCCGCCGATAACAACAAGGCCGTCGATCCCTCTGGAACGAAGCACCTCGGCTCCACGCTCCTGGCCTTCCGCCGTCAGGAACTCTTTACAGCGCGCGGTTTGCAAAATCGTGCCGCCGCGCTGGATAATATCGCCAACACTCCTTAAGTCCATTTGGCGCAAATCATCATTGATAAGTCCCTGATATCCTCTTTGTACCCCGTATACGTCCAGGCCGTGAAACAACGCGCTTCTGACGACGGCCCTTACGGCCGCGTTCATTCCTTGGGAATCTCCTCCGCTTGTCAGTACTGCGATTGATTTGACTGCAGACATGGTTCATACCTCCACAAAATGTTGTTTATAATCAAGCCTGTTGTTTCCGAATCCAGATGCTGTTTACTAGAAAAAACAGACGCGTCAGCGGACTGTTCTTCATGAGCCTTCGCGAAACATCTCTCACATCCGCCTGGCGGCGGACCTTCGGGTCTGATAAATACAAGGCCAGCAGCCCTTCTATAATCAAACGGTGGAAACGCGAAGCCGGGAGCAGCTTCACGTCCTCCCGCGCACGGTTCACAATAAGCCCGATGCGCTCAACAAGCAGACCTTCATTATCATAATAGCTGCAAAAATTAAGATCTCCGCCTGCCTGGTCCTCTTCCTGATCGATTAAATAATCAAGCAAAATATGTAGACCGCATACATGCGGAAAATATATATCTTTGATTGCTGCCGCATCCCGGGCGGACAACCCCTCTTCGCTCGCGGCAAGGAACAGCATGAACATGCCGAGCGTCGAGCCGGTCGCCGCCGCAAATTCATTCCAGTGCAGGTTAGGGTAGCCGTCTTTATGCCGCTCCCACCAAGCCAGCAGCTGCGCTTCGCGCATATCCGGACGGATATGCTTATACACCTGGAGATCGCAGTACAGCTGTACCAGCTCCTCCACCTGGCGCTGCACGTTTCCGTACGAAGGCAGCATTGCCGCATGCTGCTGACACGTCCGAACCAGATGATGCAAATATCCCCCGTCGTTACGTTCCGCGCGCAAAGCGTAATAATCCCTTAGTCCCGCCGCCGGATCTACCGCGTCCTGCATAGAGCGGTGCAGCAGACGGAAATCGTCCGGGTCGAGCGACGTGCTCCGGTCGCATAGGTTGTCCAGGTAGTCGCTGATTGTCTGCAGCGAGACAATTAACGGAATCAGCGCGTGCCTGTGCTCCAAATTAGCCGCGGCGTAAACGCCGCCGCCTTGACAGTGAAACTTTTTGCTGTTCATGCTGTTCAGGGCCTGGGTCCTCAGCTCTTGATCGGGTATCCGCTCCGCAAGCGCGCGAAGCCGCTCCAGCTCCCGCTCTACGTCCGGAAGCACATACTTGTAAACGCGGTGCATAAGCTTGAAAGGCCCTTGGGGCACCCGGCTGCCTGACAGTGTCGTTAGTCTCACGACGCACCCCTCCTCAGACTCGTCTCATGAATGACGGCGCGATTCTACCTGCTGATCGATGCGGTACCAAATGTGCAAATCATTGATCCTACTCGCATAATCGGCAATTTCGTAGTTTAATATACAGGATATTTCGAAGCTTTCTTCCTCGTTAAGCCTCTCCTGCATCGCATTGATCTGCCGTTCGAATTCCATGATACGGTCCGGGATCGTTCCCCTGATCAGCTCCCACTGCGCGACGATCTCAAGCTGCTCCGCCCGCTCATACTGCTCCCATTCCGTTTCCAGCACGGGAAGACGGATCCGAAGCCGTTCATTCCAATCAAAACGATACACTCCCATTGTAAACCTCCACATCCTAATGTACCATTTCGACTCATAATAATCCAGCTTCAAATGTTGCTAGCCAGCGTGCTATACTGGTTTCCTATTGTTTTTAGACAGAGATGGAGTGAACCAGCAGCATGATTACTACTGAAACAGCCCGCACGGGGCTGTCGGATTCGGCCCGCAAGGAGACGCTGTCGCTTCGGGTCTACAGCTTCTCCGCTTACTCGACCGCGGCGATGGTCGTCTCGTTTATCCCGCTTTACTTCCTGGACCGGGGTTTCTCGGAGCAGGAAATCGGCATTATTTATTCCACCGGACCGTTTATATCGATTTTCGCCAACATCATTCTCGGAATCGCAAGCGACAAATACAGAACGATTAAAAAGCTGCTCATGCTGTTGTTGCTCGGGCAGCTTGTCATGATTTCCATGCTGTTCCCTACCCACAATTTTGCGCTTGTATGCCTCGTCATGATGGGCTTCTATTTTTTTCAAACGCCAATCAACCCTTTGAGCGACAGCTTATTGCTTCTGTCAAGCCAGTACACAGGCACCCCTTATGCGCTGATCCGGATATTCGGCTCACTCGGCTTTGCGGTCACTGCCTACAGCATCGGCTTGATATTAAAGCATATCGGCACTTCCTGGACGCTTCCGCTTGCCATGACAACGATAGCGATAACGCTCGCCTTAACGACTAGAATAAAAGATTATCAAGGCAGCGTCCGCAAAATCGATTTTTCGGGATTTTTTAAGCTTGTCAGGCAGAAGGACGTGCTGCTGTTTTTCCTGATCCTACTAACGATATCGATTCCACATCGCATGTACGAGGGCTTCCTGGCCGTTACAATGCGCCATATGGGGGCAAGCGATTCGCTCGTAGGCCTTGCCTGGCTCATTTCCGCTTTAAGCGAAATTCCCGTTCTGTTTCTGCTCGGCAAATTCGGCCATAAGTTCAAAGAGCTTCCGCTGCTCATGCTCGCATCCGTTATGTACGCGGTCCGGCTCTGGCTGCTCAGCGAAATCCAGGATCCCCGCTGGGTTATTGCAACCCAGGCCATGCACAGCATTTCCTTCGGCATTTATTTCTCTACCGCGCTCCGCTACCTGTCCCGGCTGATTCCGGACGAATTCAGGGCTTCCGGACAGGCCATGTACGCCGTCGTCTGGACCGGTCTCGCGGGTGTCATCAGCGGGATGTTCGGCGGGTTCGTTTATGAGCAATTTGGCCGGGAAGCCTTTTTCCGGATGGGCTCCGCCTTCGCTCTGCTTGCAGCTGCAAGCTTTCTGCTGCGGTACTTGCTAAGCCGTCATGAACGATAGCCAGACCGCTTTCCAAATCGTCCTATAAAGCAGAAGCGGCTCCCTGTTGCCAGGGAGCCGCCTCGATCGTTCTTGTGTAATTCGATTCCTATAGTTTAATGACGTTGGCCGCTTGAGCGCCGCGGTTACCCTCAGTAATGTCGAATTCGACCGCTTGCCCTTCATCCAACGTCTTGAAGCCTTCTCCTTGAATAGCCGAGAAGTGAACGAATACGTCTTCTCCGCCTTCTGTTTGGATAAAGCCATAGCCTTTCTCTGCATTAAACCACTTAACTGTTCCTTTCAATTGAACAACCTCCTAAATATAACCGCCGGTTGTACGGCGAATAGCACCATTATAGCGATAAAATCAGGCAAATGCAATTAAAGCGAAATGCCCAGCATATACCCGGATCCTGGAATGAATGGAAGATGCGAAGAACGCAGTTCCGCCCTTGCTCCGGTACCTTCAATATGTTCCATTAAAGCAGCAAGACCGGAGTATGGCTCCCAGCTTAATGACAGAAGCGGATATATCCGGATTTGCCCGCCGGGCCTGCATACCCGCATAAGCTCGTTAACGGATTCTTTATGGAAGTCATATCCAAATTGATCAGCGTATAAGAACAAAAAGTGACTGCACAAAACGAGTGAAAAGCGATTATCCTCAAAAGGCAGCTCCGGCAGGCTTGCCCCGATATATCGGTCACCGGCATCCCCCTTCATCACGTCCGCCTCGAATCGTGCAAGCGATTCCTTCCTGCCGTCGCGATGCCGGTCAATGGAGCCGTAATAGCTCCAGTCGAACGAGTCCGCCAGCTTGACCAGCTTGGCCGTCGACGTCTCGATTTCCCTTTCGGCTTCCATAATCCACTGCGCCAGCTCCAGATTATAACGCGGGTCGGCGGCGATCGCCGAGAAGCCTCTTGCATTCGCCTCCGCCGTAAACGACGAGCCTCCCGCCGCTACATCAAGCACCTCGCCATCGGACAGAACTTTCTCATTCAAATCAAACATGCGCAAATACTCGTCATACCCTCTGCAAGTCATCGCCACTCCGACCTGCTCGTAACCTCGTGCCGCCATCGTAATCTCTCCTCTTCTCTTCTCGTCTCGTCTTTGCTCGTCTTTGCTCGTCTTCGCTGGTCTTTGCCTGGGTCAGCTGCCGGCGGCTGCCCTTCCTTTATTGCTTACAGCCGTTATAACGGCTATGATGATAAGAATACCATAATTAACTACTTGAAGGGTGAAAAATCATGTTTAAGAAGCACGAAATTTACAAAACAGACAAATACAATATGCTTACGGTCGAGGTTCAGGGCAAAACGCTGATCGTGAGAGAGATTACGGATCAATGGGGCGAGGATTGCCATACCTTCGTCAGTCGGCCCGAAATGTTGAATTGGGCGGAGAACCGCTTCAGGAAGGAAGACTTCATCGGCCGCGAAGACGAGCTCGAAGCGATCATGTCCGCATTGAAAAAAGTGTAGCCGCCGTAAATACGCATAAAGCAGCAGGAAAATATCCCCTTTGCGGCGAACATATCGTAGCAGCGGCCCGCATACATAAAGATTGGCCGAAGCCTTTCCCGCACGCAAAGCTTTGGAGGCACTGAAGTTCCATGGATCCGACCAGCACGATCATATTTATCATCGCCGCATTCTCGCTCGGTGCAATCGTTATATTGAAGCGGGATTCGATGCGGCCCGGTATGCGCCGCGGACTTGCGATGATATCCATCGCATTTATCGCATTTGCCTTTTTTCTAATCGTTTATGCCTTTTTCACAATGGGCGCCGCTTAGCGGATGCTGCCGGAATAGCCGCCGGCAGGTTCGGGCATAGTAAACGCAAACTGTGTCCCGAGGTGATTGGCGGATGAAATGGCTGGCCTTGCTGCTCACCCTGAGCCTGGTGCCGGGAGCTGCGGTCCAACATAACACGGCGGCGAACGCTCCGCACTCTTTATCAACCGTTTCCATACCAAGGAGGAATTCGATGAATCACGTACCTAAACGTTCCGAAACCGCACCCGAAGCCCGCTGGAAGCTGGAAGATTTGTTTGAAAGCCAGGCTGCGTGGGATAAGGAATACGCGGAAGCGAAAACGCTGATCAAAAAAATCGCCGATTATCAAGGCAAGCTTGCCGATGCGGCCCAGCTGAAGGCATGCTTCGAGCTTGAGGATGAGCTTTCGCTGCATGTCGAGAGGCTGTACGTATACGCGAATATGAAGCATCACGAGGATACGGCCGAGCCGGTCTTTCAGGCTTTGTCGGACAAATCGAAGAAGCTGAGCGTAGAAACGGGAGAATCATTGTCGTTCATTACGCCGGAGGTGCTAAGCCTTTCCGACGAGCAGCTCGATGCCTTCATTAAAGATGAATCGCTTGCGAAATTCCGCCATACGCTGGAAGAAATGCGCCGCCAGAAGGCCCATGTCCTGTCCAAAAACGAGGAAGCTCTGCTCGCGCAGGTCGGCAACGTCAGCTCGGCGCCGGGAACGATTTTCGGCATGCTGAACAACGCCGATCTTAAATTTCCGAAAGTGAAAAACGAGCAAGGCGAAGAAGTTGAGCTTACTCACGGCCGTTACATACAGTTTCTCGAAAGCAAAAACCGGGACGTCCGGCACGACGCCTTCAAAGCGATGTACGACACGTACGGCAAGCTGAAAAATACGCTCGCTTCGACTCTGAACGCCAACGTGACTAAAAATATTTTTTATTCCAAAGCCCGCAAGCATGAATCCGCATTGGATATGTCCTTATACGGCGACAACATTCCTAAGGAAGTCTATACGAATCTGATCGATACGATCCATAAGCATCTGCCGCTGATGCATCGTTATATGGATCTTCGCAAGAAGCTTCTCGGGCTTGACGAGCTGCATATGTACGACTTGTTCGCCCCGCTCGTCGAAGAGTTCAAGATGGAGATTCCGTACGAGGAAGCCAAAAAAACCGTCAGCGAAAGCTTGAAGCCGCTAGGCGAGGACTACTTGAAGGTGCTGCAGGAAGGCTTCGACAACGGCTGGATCGACGTTTATGAGAATGAAGGAAAACGCAGCGGCGCCTACAGCTGGGGAGCCTACGGCACCCATCCGTACGTTCTGCTCAACCATAACGACAACTTGAACAGCATGTTCACGCTGACGCACGAGATGGGCCATGCGCTTCATTCGTATTATTCCGATACGACGCAAAACTACCGCGATGCCCAATACACGATATTCCTGGCGGAGGTCGCATCGACGCTGAACGAGGCGCTCCTGATGGATTATCTGCTCGGGAAGTCGACGGATCCGAAGGAAAAAATGTATTTGCTGACGTACTACGCGGATCAGTTCCGGACGACGGTATTCCGCCAGACGATGTTCGCCGAGTTCGAAAAAATCGTTCACGAACGCTCCGAGCAGGGCGAATCGCTTACTCCGCAAGAGCTCAGCAAAATTTATTACGACCTGAACGTTCAATATTACGGACCTAACATGGTCGTCGATCAGGATATCGAAATGGAATGGGCGCGCATTCCCCATTTCTATAACAGCTTCTACGTTTACAAGTATGCGACCGGCTTCTCGGCAGCGACGAGCTTCTCCAAGCAGATTTTGGAGGAAGGCGCCCCTGCGGTCGAGCGCTACCTCGGCTTTCTGAAGAGCGGCGGCAGCGACTTCTCGATCAACATCCTGAAGAAGGCCGGAGTCGACATGTCCACTCCGGAGCCGATCGAGCAGGCGATGAGCGTGTTCGAAGAGCTGATCGGCCAAATGGAGCAGCTGACGAATTAACGGCAGGACATTTAAAAAAACCGCTTAAGGCATCGGCCTTAAGCGGTTTTTTGCGTGAGTGCTGCAAGCCTGTTCATGCGGTTCTGCCCCTTCAGCGGCTTTTGTACTCGCTGGCTCTATGCACGCTCAGCGACTACTCTGCACGTTAACTCCTAACGAACCGCACAAACTCTATTTGCACGATTTAACCAACTTTCCATTCCTAACGAACTCCACGAGTTTTATTAGGGTACATTGCCGCGGGAATGCCCTTCGTTTCGAAGTAATCCTCGTCGAAAAACAAAGCCAAGCTGCTCCATGTGAGCGGCTTGGCTTTGTAACTGCAGTCAGCGATCGGTTCGAGCGCTATCCCAGCAGGCTTCCCAGCGCCCACGCGAGCGCGCCGGCGGCAAGCGACGACAGGAGGTTCACCCTGTCGTTGTTCAGCCAGGCGAAGCCGCGCACGCGCTCCGCCGCGCCGCCGCAGTGCGCGGCGCGTTCGGTTTCGCTGCCGCATTCCCGGCAGCGGAACATGGCCTGGCCGGTGGCGCCGAGCAGCGAGTCGGCGAAGGCCCCGGCCAGGCCGGCGGCGGCCGCGGCGGCGATCCATGCCGCCGCTGCGGCTCCGCCGCCGGGCGTACCCGCAGCAGCCTCTGCAGGCTGCGGGGCCGCCAGCAGCAGCGCTGCGACGGCGCCGATGAATGCGGCGCCTGCCAGCGCTGCTGCGCTGCCGAGCGGCGTGACGCCGCCGCTCGTGCCGGGGGCTACCGGCTTGCCGCTCGTCACCGAGCGCGGCGCCGTCCTGCTCAGGGCACCGATCTCGGTCGCCCAGGTATCCGCATTGACGGCGGCCATGACGCCGACATAAGCAAATAACCAGCCCTCGTCCGGCCACAGCGCGTTAGCTGCGCAGAGAAGCAAGCCCGCGCCGCCGTTCGCCCACACCTGGCCGGCGTCGCGCCTCCCGGTCTTCTCATAGTTCGCTTCGGCCGCGGCCTTCGCGCGGTGCTTCCGCTTCCACTTCGACCACAGGGTTGAAGAGACGAAAAACGCGATCAGCACGCCGAACCAAACCGGCTCGCCCAGCGTCACAAAGACCGTCCCCATCACGACTGCCGACAAGGCGCCTGACAGCGACAGCGAACGGACCCGGTAAGCTGCCGCCGCAATAAGGCCGCTGCCGAGCAAGCCGGCAGCCAGCCTGAGCCACCATTCAGCGATTATCCCGACCATCGTTTGCCTATCCTCCCGTTCAGGAACTCCGGTATTTTTCGTTCATTAGGCTAAGGGCCGAAACTCCGCTTCATGGCCTCATGCCAGCGTTCCGGATAATTCGTGCAGATCAGCAGCCGGGGATCCATGGCCGCCAGCTTCCGGATCGCTCTTATGTCGTTCACCGTCCAGGCCATTACTTCGATTCCCGCATTCCGCAGCAAAGCGAGCCTGTCTCTGTTCAGCCGCGTATAACCGATGGACAAAAAGCAGCATCCAAGCGTCTCCAGCTCGCTGGGCAGCGTGTTCCGCCACCCGTCAATAATCAGCCCGGTACGCACAGCCTGCGACAGAGCTCTGACGCGGTGCAGCGTCCCTTCGTGGAAAGACGTTATGACGGCCTCCTTCTCGAGGCCGTAGGCGTGCAGCAGCTCCAGCACCTTCTCTTCGATATGCGGATAGCGGACGCCGTCCGTCTTCAGCTCGATATTCAGCTTGCAGCGCCCTTCCGATTCCTGCAGCACCTGCTCCAGCGTCGGTATTTTTTCCCCCTGGTACTTCTGGGAAAACCAATTGCCCGCATCCAGCCCGGCAAGCTCGGCCGCTGTCCGCGCCTTCACCTCGCCTTTGCCGTTCGTCGTTCTGCGCAATGTATAATCGTGAATAATGACAGGAACCTGATCCTTCGACAGCTGTACGTCAATCTCAATCCATTCCACTTCCGGATCCTCAAAAGCCATGCGAATGGCAGACATCGTATTTTCCGGCGCGCGGCTCGACCAGCCTCGGTGCGCTACGCACGGATTTCTCATGCGGCACTCATCCTTTCGGTCATTCCGTTCAATTGGCGACTAGCAGACCGTCCTCCCTCAGCTTCGCCCCGAAGGACAAGGAAGAAAGCCGGTCCAGCAGTCCCTGAGCCGCTTCGCCTTCAAGCGGCGTCGGCTGTGCGGCCGTCGTAAACATCGGATGGAAGGTCAGCTCGCAATCTCCGTCCTTCGTGCAAATCGCATCCAGCACCCCTGTCTCGCCGGCCTTTTCCTTCGGGTAGGACGTAAATATGAAGTTACCTAAACTGTATGCGATCCATTTCCCTTTATACGTTTCGAAGCCCTGCAGCACATGCGGATGGCTGCCGATGACCAGATCCGCCCCTGCGTCGATGTACTGCCGGGCGAAATCGGACTGGTACGGCTCGGGCATATCCACCCTCTCCTTGCCCCAGTGGACCATGACGACCACGATGTCGGCCTGCTTCTTCGCTTCGGCGATCGCCTTGACCGCCCGCGTCGTCTCATACGTTTCGGCCACGCCCGCCACATTTTTGTCGGCCTTCCATTCCACAAACGGAATCACCCTGCTGATGCCGACGTATGCAACCTTAATGCCCCTTACCTCTTTGATAACGGGGGCAAAAGCCTCCTTATCGTTTCGTCCCGCGCCCATATGCGCAATGCCGGTATCGTCCAAATGCTTTATCGTGTCGAGCATTCCCTCGACGCCCTGGTCCATTGCATGGTTGTTCGCCAGGCTGAGAACGTCGAAGCCTGCATCCCGCATGGACGGCAGCGTCTCGGGATCCCCCTTGAACACATAAGGCGTGCCCGTGACGGGCACCCCGCGTTTCGTTACCGGATATTCCAGGTTGCCGGCGGTCAAGTCGGGCTCGCTCAAATATAGAAGAGCCTGCCGGTATAAATAATCGTAGCCTTCGCGCTGCGTCAAGCTGCTTACATATTCGTTCACGAGCAGATCGCCTACGAACGCAAGGCTGATTTTGTCTTCGCCGTCAGCCGTGCCGCCAGTTTCTCCAGGCAAGGCTGCCTGCCCGTCATCTGAAGTGACGCTATCGCCGGGCTGATCTGCTGCACCGCCCTCGCCTTGCGCCCGCCCTTCATCGTCTCCGCCTTGCGTTTGCTCCTCGCCGCCGGCTCCCGGCGAGCCGCCGCTGACGCCCCCTGCGCTTTCACTGCCATTGTCGCCTTCGGCACCCGGATCGCCGCTCACTGCTGACGAGCCGCTGTCTTTCCCATTCCCGCTGCCCGCCGCGCCGTCTCCGCCTTTTACACTTTCTCCGCCCTTTCCGCCTTCGGATGCAGGAACGCCGTCCGCTTTATCCGCCGAGCCATCCGCATTGTCTCCGCCTGCCTGCGCGTTCCCGTCCGAGGCGCTTTCCTCCGGTCCGAAAATTTCCTTCAGCTTATCGGAATTTGCCGCCGCCAGCAGCACGCCTGCCGTAATCACCATAACGCCTAGGAGCGTCAAATAAATCGCCGTAAGCTTTTTAAGCCTTTTTCTGCGTTTAAGCTTGTCCTGCTGATGCGTCTCTGATCGCGATACGTTCATGGATGCGGCTCCTTTTTATAAAAATAAGAACCTTTCCATTATACCAACGATTTCCCGCTCATGGGACACAAATATTGGAAGTCAGCCTTTCAGCAGCTGCTGCGCCGCTTCCTTCCCCTGCCGGATGCAGTCGGGAAGCCCGACCCCGCCGAAGGCCGCACCCGTCACCCATACGCCGGGCAGCTCCCTCGCCAGACGCTCGCGCAGGCGCTTCACGTTCTCCACATGGCCGACCGGATATTGCGGCATCGAGCGGTGCAGCCTCGTCACCTCGGTAAACATCGGCTCTGCCGTTATGCCCATCGTATCCTTAACATCCTTGCGAACGGTCCGGATCAACTCGTCATCCGGGAGGCTGACGACCTCCTCGTCGCCCGAGCGGCCGACGTAGCAGCGCAGCAGCACCTTATCCTTCGGACTCGTATGCAGCCATTTGCTGGAGGTCCATGTGCACGCCGTTATGTGCAGCCCCTCCGAGCGCGGAACGACGAAGCCCGAGCCGTCAAATTCAAGCCCGAACGACGCCTTCTCGAACGCCATCACCACGTTGGCCACGGACACGTATTTCACCGCGCTCAGCTCGCTGCAATCCGCGAGCGGACCGAGCAGCTCGGCTGCATTGTAAGCGGGCGCCGTCATGACGATTTTGTCGGCAGGCAGCGTTTCGCCGCTATCCAGCACGACCTCGTATCGCGCTCCAGTTCCCTCAGGTCCGTCGTCCGGAGAAGCTGCAGCAGCGTTTTTCCGGATTTCCGTCACCTTAGTCCCAAGCCTGCGCTCCGCCCCCTTAAGCGCCTCGTCCAGCGCGCTCACGAGCGACGACAATCCGCCTTTGAAGGTCAGGAAGGTTCCTCCCTTGGCTGCGGCAGGAAGCGCTCCGGCCGCTGCGCCGGCCTTGCGGTTATGCTGCATGCCGCGAATCAGGCTGCCATGCTTCCTCTCCGACGCCGCAAACTGGGGGAACGTCGCCTGCAGGCTCAGCTGCTTCAAATCGCCGGCATAAATGCCCGCCAGCAGCGGCTCGGCGATCCGGCGCATGACCTGCGTTCCGACGCGCCGCTCCAGAAAGCCGCCGAGCGATTCGTCGCCCTGCTCCTTGCGGACGGGCAGCACCAGATCGAGCAGCGCCCTCAGTTTGCCGCCCCAGGACAGCAGGCCGGTCTTCACGAACGGAGCGATCTCCGTCGGCACGCCGAGCACCAGCCCGGGCGGCATCGGATGCAGCTTGCGGCCGTGCATAATATATGTTTTTTTGGCTCCGGGATTGGTGCTCGTCAGCTCGCTCTCAAGCCCCAGCTCCTTCGCCAGGTCATACATTGCAAGCTTCCGCGCCAAAAACGAATCCGGTCCTTTCTCGATGACAAAACCGTCACGCTGCAGCGTATTGATTTTTCCGCCAAAGACAGGCGCCGCGTCCACAATCGTTATGGACAGCTCCTTGCCCAGCCGCTCCGCTTCCCGCTGCAAATAAAAAGCGGAGCTCAGTCCGCTGATCCCTCCGCCAATAACGACAATTCGATCAGGGTTTCCGATTCTCCGCATACCATTCATTCCTTCCCTTGGACGGCGTCAATGACCGACTCCGCCAACGTTTCCATATATAACGGATCGCGGTTCAGCATCGCAATCCGGTCAAGCGTCATATTCAGATCCTTGGCGGCTGCCCGCGCTTCGATATCGAGATCGTACAGCACTTCCAGATGATCCGATACGAATCCGACCGGCGCAACCAGCACCGCCTTTACGCCGTCCTCCGCAAGCACGGGCAAGGTTTCGAGAATATCCGGCCCAAGCCACGGCTCTCTCGTACGGCCCGCGCTTTGCCAAGTGAACTGCCAATCCTTCACCCCGGCCGCTTCCGCGACTGCAGCCGACGTCTCCAGCAGCTGCCGCTCGTACGGATCGCCAAGCTCGCGGATTTTCTCGGGAAGACTGTGAGCGCTGAAAAGCACCTTCACACGCTCGCGGCCGCCCGCCGCCTCCGCCAGTCTGCCGAGCCCGTCCGATACGCGGTCTTCCAACGCTTTCAGCAGCTTCGGGTGCAGGTGATATTGCTCCACGAAGCTTATCTCGATGCCAAGCTGCTCCGCCTTCTCCTGAGCGCGCTTAATATAGCCCCCGACGCTCATGACCGAATAATGCGGCGCAAGCACGATGCCGACCGCCTTCTTAATGCCGTCGTCAGCCATTTGCTGAACGCCGTCCTCAATATACGGCTTCGCGTGCTTCAACCCTTGATAGCAGGCGTATCTGCCCGGCGCAAGCTGCTCGAGCTTGTCCTGCAGGCCGGCCACCTGTCCGTTCGTATTCTCCCTGAGCGGGAAGACGCCTCCGACAATCGCCTCGTAACGCCCCTTAAGCTCCGCAAGCAGTTCAGGCGTCGGTGCATGCCCGCGCCGGATATGAGTGTAATAGGCTTCTACGTCGTCCATGGACTCCGGCGTGCCGTAGGACATGACAAGCACGCCGATCTTCCGGTTCTCATGCTCAGACATGGCTGGCCTCCTTCCGGCTGCGTTCGGCAATCGCCATTTTGGAATAATCGTGCACGAACGCGGTCAGCTCGGCCAGCTTCTCGAGCGAAGCTTCCGGAAACAGTCCGTGCCCCAAATTAAATATAAAGCCGGGTTCGTTGATTCCGCTGTCTATAATTTCTTTTGCATACGATTCTATTACGGCGATCGGAGCGGTCAATACGGTAGGATCCAGATTGCCCTGCATCGCGAATCCTTTGTTCAGCCGCCGTCTTCCTTCGTCGATCGAGACGCGCCAGTCGAGCCCGATGACATCCGATTTGACGTTGCTCAGCTCCGGCAGCAGCTCGCCCGAGCTAACGCCCGGAAAATAAATTTTCGGCTGCGGCAAATCCGACAGCTCGGCAAAAATTCTCTCGATCGTCGGCAGCACGAACTTGCGGAAATCGGAAGGCGTCAAAGCGCCAACCCAGCTGTCGAACAGCTGAAACGCTTTACCGCCTGCAGTCATGTGGGCACGCAAATAAGCGATGACCATGTCGCCGAGCTTGCGCATGAGCTCATGCCAGAGCGCCGGCTCGCTGTACATCATTTCTTTCGTACGCAAGTAGTTTTTTGAAGGTCTGCCTTCTATCAAATAGCTGGCGATCGTAAACGGAGCGCCGGCAAACGTAATTAGCGGCACGTCAAGCTCGCGGTCGAGCAGGCGGATCGTTTCGATCACATGGCTCAAATCGCCTTCCACGTCGATCGGCTTCAGCTTCTCTACGTCGGCCGCCGTGCGGATCGGACTCGCGATAACCGGCCCAATATTGGCCACGATATCAAAATCGATTCCGATCGAGGCAACCGGATTCATGATGTCCGAATACAAAATCGCCGCATCGACGCCCAGCTTCCGGACCGGCATCATCGTCACCTCGGCCGCCAATTCCGGCTGTCTGCAAATTTCAAGCAGTGAATATTTCTCTTTTATTTTGCGATATTCAGGGTCATACCGTCCCGCCTGTCGCATGTACCATACGGGCACCTGATCCACCTTTTCCTGTCTGCAGGCCCGTATGAAACGGTCGTTATACGACATTCCCGTTCCCCATTTCTGTATGTTTTCCTATGTTTTCATTATGCCCTTTTTCAACCGGGCTAACAACCGCCGCCCGTTCATTTCCTATGACAATAGTATGACAATAAGACTATGACTGCATGAAGGATACACTAGCGTAAACGGCTGTCGCCGTCCTCTGACGGTAAAAGCTCGTTTCGCGATGAAATATAAGTCATTATAAGCTCAAACTTATAAAGTCTTATATTTTGAAAAAATACTCGTTGTAAAAGGCGGCTTCGGCTGCATTCTTCCATCTTGCATTTCGGCCGCAGGAAATTTTTCCGTCATGTATGCTATACTTTTCATATGGAACAGTGGAAAAAAAATCTGATCGTGCTATGGTTCGGACAGTTTCTGGTCATGGCCGGGATGACGATGATCATCCCGTTTTTGTCGCTTTATCTGCAGTTCGATTTGGGATTAACCGATTCGCATGAGATCGGCGTATGGGCGGGAATTATTTTTGCCGGCAATTTCGTTACCTCGTTTATTTTCCAGCCGATTTGGGGCAAGCTCGCGGACCGCTACGGACGCAAAATGATGCTGCTCCGCTCCGGCTTCGGCATGTCGGTCGTCATGATTCTGATGGGCTTTGCCACCAATCCCTGGCATTTGCTGCTGCTGAGGATGCTGAACGGGACGATATCCGGCTTTGCGCCAGCCTCCATCGCTCTCATTGCCTCAACAACGCCGAAAAAAAACATGGGTTTTGCAATGGGAACTATCCAATCCGGCGGCATCGCCGGGACGATTCTCGGGCCGTTCATCGGCGGGCTGCTCGCGGATTCGATTGGCTTCCGCCCGATTTTCTATTTGACAGGCAGCTGTATTTTTGCCGCATCGCTGCTCGCGCTGTTTGTCGTGAAGGAGCCCTTCGACAAAACGAAAGCGGCCGCGCGGGTGCAGGCTTCCGTCATTCAAGGCTTTCGCAGCCTTACCCGGATACCGGAGCTGACCGCGCTGTTCGGCGTCACGTTTCTCATCCAGTTTGCCATGATGAGCCCGATGACCTTAATTCCGCTTTATGTACAGGAGCTGCACGGAACGACGGCCAATCTTGCTTTTTTCGCCGGCTTCGTCGGCTCCGCGACCGGCTTGTCCAACCTGATCGCGTCGCCGCTGCTCGGCAGGCTGAGCGACCGTATCGGCGCGCAGCGGGTGCTTGGCGTTTCGCTTGTCGGCGCGGCGCTGGCCTTTATCCCGCAGGCGCTTGCGGGAACCGTTTGGCAGCTGCTGCTGGCCCGGTTCGTGCTCGGCATATTCCTCGGCGGCCTGATTCCGGCGGTCAACTCGCTCATCCGCAAATATACGCCCGACGGGATGGAAAGCCGCGCGTACAGCTTCAATACCAGCACGCTGAGCCTAGGCAACATGATCGGTCCGATTACGGGCGGGGCTTTATCCGGCTGGATCGGCATTCAGGGGCTGTTTATTTTATCCGGCGTCATGCTTCTGGCCAATGCGGCTTGGGTATGGCGGACGCTGCTGCGCAAACGGCCCCGCAGAGAACAAAAAGAACAATTAGGAAATTAAGCGGGGTTTTCACGTTAGGAACGGCTATCCCGCCCGATTTAGGCCTATCCTACCTGCCGCGTTACTCCCGTACACTTTATGAGATAAAGCACACGCGGCGGGAGATGACCGGGTTTGAAGTTTTACATTGCGGACTACGACGTCCTTGGTTGTCGGCACCGGCATAGGCGGAGGCGCCCCTCCTGGCGGTTGGCCGCACAAATTTTGCTCAACTCGGACATTCAAGGAAGCGCGATCGGCCGTTTTTTGGCCAGCCATATCGCGGATCGGCTGAAATAAATCAGAGGCGGAGCATCGCCTTGCTTCATTTCACGATTGCGATTGCGAGGCCGTCGTAGCCCGGCAAGACTGTGCTGAGCAGCCGCTCGTCCCCCGCGACCGTTTCGTTGAAAGCGCGGACCGCACGCACCGCCGGCCCCGCTTTATCCGGATTCACCGTTCTTCCCCTCAGTAGTATATTGTCACCGACGATAACGGCACCAGGCACCGCGAGCTGAAGCGCATATTCCAAATAGACCGGATAACCCTCCTTGTCCGCATCGATGAAGAAGAAATCGAACGTTCTGCCCTCCTCCTTCAGCCCGGCAAGGCTTTGCCTGGCATCGCCCACCCTGTATTCTACTTTGCCGCCGAAACCGGCCGCCTCCATATGCTCCTTCGCCAAATCGGCGTACTCCTGCAGCAGCTCGAGCGATACCAGCTTCCCTTCCTCCTGCAGTCCCCGCGCAAGGCAAATGCCGCTATAGCCGCCAAGGGCTCCGATCTCCAAAATGCTCGACGCCTTCGACATCGTCACCAGCATCGTGAGCAGCCGGCCATAGCCGTCCGCAACCGAAATATCCCGCATGCCGCGCGCGGCGATTCCGGCTTTTACGCGCTCCAGGTCCTCATCCTTCCCATAAAGCGATTCCACATATCGTTCATTCACATCAGTCATTATGCTCTCTCCACTTTTATAATTTGTAAAAACATCCTCGTTTGTCCTATACTTGATTGTATGTTTTTGTCGGCAGAGTGACAAGCTTCCGCTTTCGGAGCTGCTTAAAGTCGCTATAGTATAGATGAAATGAGAGTGTGCAAAAATGGAAAAACTGCAATTGATCGCCACCGCCCCGATGGGACTCGAGGCCGTTGTGGCACGCGAGCTGAAGGATCTCGGCTACGAGGAGCTGAAGGTCGAAAACGGGCGGGTTAATTTCACGGGGGGGCCCATCGATATATGCCGCACGAATTTGTGGCTGCGCTCGGCAGGCCGCATATTGGTCAAAATGGGCGAATTTCCGGCAACGACCTTCGAAGAGCTGTTTGAAGGGACAAAAGCGCTGAACTGGCCGGACTGGATTCCGGAGGACGGCGAATTCCCCGTCAACGGCCGCTCGCAGAAATCGCAGCTGACCAGCGTTCCCGCCTGCCAAAGCATCGTGAAAAAAGCCGTCGTCAGCAAAATGACGGAGCGGTACGGGACGGAGTGGTTTCCGGAAGACGGAGGACGCTACGTGATCGAGGTAACGCTTATGAACGACCGCGCGATGCTGACGCTCGATACGACGGGCGACGGGCTTCACAAGCGCGGGTACCGCAGAGCGGCGACGGAAGCCCCGATCCGCGAGACGATGGCCGCCGCGCTCGTCCAGCTAAGCCGCTGGAACCCGGAACGCCCTTTATACGATCCTTTCTGCGGCTCCGGAACGATTCTGATCGAAGCGGCGATGATCGCCTGGAACATTGCTCCCGGCCTGCGCCGCAGCTTTAATGCAGAAGGCTGGCCGCTCGTACCGGACGAGCTCTGGGATGAGGCCCGGGATGAGGCGTTTGATCTCGTTAAAGACGATATTCCACTGCAGATCGCAGGCTCCGACATCGATCCGGGAGCCGTTGAAATTGCGGAGGCCGCGATCAGGAAAGCCGGCTTCGGCAAAGAAATCAATCTGACCGTACAGCCGGTTTCGAGAGTGAAATTGCAAGGAGACTA
Organism: Paenibacillus vietnamensis; assembly: GCF_020169515.1. Lineage (GTDB taxonomy): Bacteria > Bacillota > Bacilli > Paenibacillales > Paenibacillaceae > Pristimantibacillus > Pristimantibacillus vietnamensis. The sequence continues at coordinate 314,234 of NZ_JAHMHW010000002.1, forward strand.
TGGCGTTATCATTACGAACCCGCCTTACGGCGAACGGCTCGGCGACGATGCCGCGGCGGAGGCTGCGATCAGGCAGTTCGGCTTGACCGCCCTCCATTATCCGACCTGGTCCTATTTTGCGATCAGCCCGTCCGCCTCGATCGAGCACTATTTCGGTCGGCCGGCGGATAAAAAACGCAAGCTGTTCAACGGCCGCATCGAGTGCAACTACTATCAGTTTTTCGGCCCGCTACCGCCGCGCGGAAGCCGAAATTAGCCATAAGAAAGGTAACACGATTTATGTACGACAATGATCAAAACAAGCTGCGCCGTTTCATGAGATGGATGCTGGTGTTGCTGGAACGGCTGAAGGCGGCCGACGTGCTGCTGTTCGCAAGCGTACTGCTGGCCAAGCTCTACCTGTTCAATCGATTTCTAGGTTTGCCGCAAATGAAGATGAACGGCTCGGACACCGCGATTGAAACCGGGGCCATCCTGCTGTTCTGCTTCTGGACGCTATGGCTTCCGGCACGCGGGCGAATCGTCGCGCTTATCCTTCTCAATATGCTGGCGTCTTTCGTGCTGTATGCCGACCTTATCTATTACCGCTATTTTCAAGATTTGATTTCCGTGCCCGTGCTGCTTCAGCTGAGCCAGGTCGGCTCCCTGGGCGGCAGCATCGGGACGCTGCTCAGCTACAAAGATTTTATTTTGTTCGCGGACTGGCTTATTATCGTTCCGTTCGGCATTTATACGGTTTGGTACGGGCGCCGCGACCTTAAGCAAGCGAACGAATACCGCAAAAGCGCGCCCGCATGGCGGAAAGCGGCGGTCCGGATCGTGCTGAGCGCCGCCGTTTTCTATATCGGCACTACGCTCGTTTTCACCAACGTCAATTATGCGAAGCGTACGTGGGGACTGGGCATTTTCGAAGGAAACTGGTGGAATTTATCGGTTTATAATGTGACCGGCGGACTCGGCTTCCACGGCTATGACGTCTACCGTTACGTCAAACGGAACTGGCTCGACGCCGTCGCCGTCACCTCCGAGCAGTCGGAAGCCGCCAAGCAGTGGATAGAAGCAAAAGGCGATTCCAGGGGAGCGCTCGAGCAGGACGGGCTGTTCGGCGCCTACGAAGGCAGCAATGTATTGATGGTGCAGCTTGAAGCCTTCCAAAACTTTATGCTGAACAAATCCATAGGAGGGCAGGAAATTACGCCTAACCTGAACAAGCTGATCGGACAAAGCGCGTATTTCAGCCAATTCTATCACCAGACGGCGCAAGGCAGAACATCGGATGCCGATTTTACGGCCAACTGCTCCATGCAGCCCGTGGCGAACGGCTCCGTTTTCATCCAATACGCGCCGCATGAATTTTCGTGCATGCCGTCCATCCTGAAGGACAACGGATACGGCACCTCCGTCTTTCATGCGTATGAGGGCGGATTCTGGAACCGGAACACGATGTACCGGAATATGCGGTACGATCAATTTTACAGCCTGAAACATTTTGCGCTGGACGAGAAAATCGGCTGGGCGCTGGGCGACAAGTCGTTTTTCAGGCAGTCCATGGACGTCATCTCGGAGCAGGATAAGCCCTTCTACTCGTTCTTGATTACGTTGTCGAGCCACCATCCCTATACGATTCCGGCCTCTGAACAGAAGCTTGAGCTGGGCGAGCTGAAAGGCACGATGATGGGCGATTATCTGCAGGCCGCGCACTACGTGGATGCCGCGCTTGGCGAGCTGGCGGACCGGATGAAAGCCGAAGGCTTATGGGACGATACGATTCTGGTCCTGTACGGCGATCACGATAACTCCATCAAGGACTGGTCGCTGTTCGAAACGTTTCTCGGGAAACCGCTGAACGAGCTCGAAAGGCAGCAGATCTTGAAGCAGGTGCCGTTTATCGTGCACTTGCCGGGAGACGCCCATGCGGGCACGTATAGTCAGGCGGGAGGCCAGCTGGATATTACCCCGACCGTCATGCATTTGCTCGGCATTTCCACAGCCGATCAGTATATGATCGGCATGCCGCTATTGACGGAACAGCCTCTGCAGGGCAAGCAGGTCGTACTGCGAAACGGCGCCTTCACCGACGGCAAGGTCTATTATATGCCTTCGGGCGACGGCATAGCCGGCAACGGGGCATGCTGGAGCGTCGCCGGCAAAAAGCCCGCCGACATACAGGCGTGCTTGCCGCAGGCAGAGGAAGCTATGCAGGAGCTGACCGTATCCGATCAGATTGTGATGGGCGATCTGATCGCAGGCTTTAACGAGCGGAAAGCGTCGGAGGCTCGTGCAGACGCGGGGAATGGCAGCACCACGGAAGCTGCCGCACTCGAATGAAAAAAGGGGTTGTCCGGGCATTCAGCCGCGGACAACCCCTTTTTCAGCTTTTCCGCTGCGCCAGCCATTTCAGCACATCGTCAATCGTCTCCACAGGGACCACATTCAGCTTCGGTGCCGCTTTGCGCGCTTCCTGCTCAAGCGCGGCCGGCACAAAAAATACGTCAGCGCCAGTCCTGTTTACGGCGTAAGCCTTCTGCCGGATGCCTCCGATCAGCCCGATGGAGCCGTCCGCCTCGATCGTTCCTGTACCGGCAACCTTCAAACCGTACGTGACGCCGCCCGGCGTCAGCTGGTCGATGATCGCCAAGGTCAGCATCGCGCCGTGCGACGGCCCGCCGATATGCGCCATCAACCGTTTATAGTCCATGGCTCTCGGAATATCGAGATGAAGCTCGTCTTGGACCGATATGCCGAATACGGGCCGCCCGGGCGACTCGGCCGATGCCGCGGCGGGAACCTCCGCAACCTCGACTTCCTCTCCCCGTCTAACCGTTACCGCAACCGTATCACCGGGCTTCACCGACCGCTCCATGTACGCCGCCAGCTCCTCGACCGATTTGACCGCCTGGCCGTTCAGCTTCACAATGACGTCCCCCGCCTGCAGCCTTTGCTCGGCAGGGCTGTCCTTCACGATCGCGACGATCCGGACGCCGTCCGCCGTGACGCCTCCTCCTACGCCGGCTTTGTTCATCGCGACGGATGCTGCGATACCGTTCGCATCGTTTTTCATAGCGACGACCTGGGTGTAGGATTCCGACAACGGCGGTTCGCCCTCCTGGATTTTCTCGAACTCGTACCAGGGCAGCCACATGCCGAGCAGCCAGTCTGCGGCAGCCGCAGGCCGTTCGAACACAAGCACGCCGTTCACCTCGCCGCCGCTGCCGCCCCCTTCCGCGTGGGCATAACGGTTCATGTTAAGCGTCATGCCGGGGTAGGTAACGCGATAGCCCGTCGGATACAGGAAAAAAGCAAGGAGTGCGACCGTCAGCAGCAGGACTGAGCCGCCCTTAACGGGTAAACGCAGCCTCAGCCTTATCTTGCTTCCGCCCTGATCGTTTGCCGCTGCTCCGCCGCCCGCCGCCGACTCGCTGAGCAGCATATCCATGAACACCAGTACGGCCGCCGCTGCGATTGTAGTGAGGATCCATACGAGCCTCCCGGTTTCCAGCAGCACGGCATAGGCTCCCGATAGGCCGAGCAGCGCGATCATGCATCTGACCGGCAGCAGCGCATATTTTAAGGCCCGCTCCTTTTCTCTAAGCCTTCCTATGCCGAGCAGCGCACCGGCCGCCCAGCTTAGCGGCACAAGCGACAGGCCGTAGAACAAATAATCGATCATTTCGATCCACTGAAGCCCGCTCCTCGTCGTAAGCGGCCCCGGCAGCCAAACGAGCTCGGCCGCAATCAAATAACAAAACGCGATGAATAGTCCAACAATGTAGTACCGGACCGGCTTGTGCATAGCAGCCTCCTGGATTTCAATAAAAAATTGATTCATAGTTTGAATGAGAAAAAGACCCGACGAACGCGGTCGCGGGTCTTTATCTGGTCTGCAAATATTGCCCTTCCTCGTACTCAAAGCCCGGATCCCTGAGCTCGCTTTTCTCCGTCTCGCGGATATGCTCGAGCCATTTCTCCGGAGGATGGTCCGCGCGGTGTGCGCGGTCCAGCAGTTGCGCATAATGCGAACATGGCTCATAACCGCCCAGCTTGCGGATAACCGCAATGTACTCGACGACGAGCTGCCTGGCCGCCGCCGCCGCATAGCCGAATTGCCCGACCAGCGCTTCTGCGATGCCTCGCTCATATAAGCTCAACCTGACCTGCGTCCCTGTTCTCATAATACATCCACCTGCTTCCCGTATAAATATGATAGCCGGCCAGCCTCAAATGGGATTCCCAGCTTTCGGAGCAAAATACGACCTGGTTGCCGAGGCTGAGCGAATCGAGCCTGCGGCCTTTGCGGGACATCGTAATCTGTTCGTAAAACCATTGTTCGTCTTTCTTTAATTGTATCGCTTTATGTACGATTTTTCCAGTATCATTGTCCGCCATCGGACCGATTAGCAGCTCCGGATGTAAGACGCATGGATCCTGGCCTTTCATTTGCGCCGTCCGGTGTGCATAGATGAAAGCCGCCCAAGCGGGCGAATCGGACAAAAACAGCAGCGGCTCGAACTTCTCCGGTACGCTCTTCAATTCCACAACCAGCACGCAAGGCTTTCCCCCGCTCCATGATTCCTTCGCGGCCTTATGCGACCACTTGCGGGCTTGCGAAGCTGAAATCGTCGTATAAAATCCTTCCCCGAAATCCTTGCCCGGCCGCCAATAAGGCGGATTAAGCAGCTTCTGCCGAAATGAAGACACGCAATCGCTTGTCGTCCCGTGATACAGCAGCTGCGGCGTCGTGATGTCCACCGTCCCTCTCCTTTCTTCACGCGCGAAAAACCCAACGCCTGTGATCATCGTTGGGTCTTTCCGCGGTTCATCCCGCTATTTCTTCTTCACATAGGGAAGAGCCTTCTCGATCGCTTCATCCTCGGTCGGCGCCTTAATGTAGCGGCCGTTAATAAATACGAATGCGTAGCGGGCGCAAGGCCCGCAGTAGGATTTGCAGCCGATCTTGATATCGGCATCGGGCACGAGCTCCTGCAGCTTGCGCACAGCCGTTTTCATTTTCATATGTTTGCATTTGTCGCAGACCCGTATATCGTTAGCCATCGTTCATCGTCCTATTCCAACCTTTTTGCCGAAATGCTTAGTGGTCGCCGTGGTTCCCTTTGGTTGGATTCGTTACCGCAAAGCCTTCTTCAGGCACATAGAAATAATCGATCCGGACGCCGTCCAGAAAATCGTTCCCCTTCTCCAGAATGACGTCGATTCCGCTGTCCGTCGAGACGACGACGTCGTTCTCGGTAGGCTCGTCGATGCCCATCCCGTAGTGTGCATGGTCGCCGTGCGCATGAGTCACGTATACGCGCAGCAGCTTGCCCGCGTTCTCCGGCTTGTCCAGCTCAAGGCGGACAACCTTTGCCGCATTTTTCGAAATTTTGCATTTCATAATAAATTCAGCTCCTCTAATTGGTCATAATTTCATATTATACTTGGTCTCCATTCTGCGGGCAAACCATTCCGCCAGAAGCATGGTGACGGCAATGTCGTCAACGGGCAGAAACGGAAGCGGAAGCACGTCGGGAAGCACCCAGTACAGCAGTACGGGAACGGCAAACAGCAGCTTGTCCCGCACGAATACCTCCCTTGACCGGAGCAGCTGGAAAATACGGCTGAACGTTTTCTTCCAGTGGCGCAGCGTTAGCAATTTTCGCATGTGATCTTCCCACCTTTGCGGACCTTAGTACCCTGTTCGGAGGACATTTACAGACCTTTGCGGTTCATTATAGCACAAGCCCGTTCCGTTTACCCGAGGGGAGCAGACGAAGAGGCGCCCGTCATAGACGGAGCGCCTCCACCAGGAGCGGCTGCAGTTCTACGTAGATCTGATCGAACTTGCTTATCGGCAGCGGATTTTCCCCGTAACCGGCTTCTACCGTAAAACCGGGCCTGCGGAACTGCTGAATGAACCAGTCCTTGTAGCCCGCGTCGCTCCCTGCCAGCTTGATCGGCTTGTAATTGCTGGCCTGCCCGAGCCGTTTCGCCAGCTGCTCGGCTTCCGCCGGCTCGAAGTCGCGATAATTCCAATAAATTTCCCGCCCTTGAGTATGAAGCGCAAGTACGGCGTCGAACCGGATCGCCTCCGTAAACGAAGCCATCGCATACGCCTCCGGCTCGCTGAGCGGACTTGGCCCCGGATAATCCCGCGGGCCCGGCCCGCTTACGCCCCTGCGCCTGCGTTCTTCATCCCAGAATGCCGGAAATTGGTCGTTCAGATCCACGCCTCTTATGTTGGCTTTCCAGCCGCTGAAATCGTCCGAGCCGCCATTCCATTCGTAAAGCTGGCGGCACCACGGATGGGAAGGCGAATTGCCGCGCTGTACAAGCTCAACTCCGTCAGGATTTACCATCGGAACTGTCCATAGGGTGACTTCCCGGCAAAGATGCTGCACCTGCTGGCCTGCGATCGGGTCGCCGCTGCAATAGGCAGCCGCCAGATCGGCCTGAAAGCGCATGAGCAGCGCGGATGTGATCCATTCATTCGCATGAAAGGAGCCGTTCATATGAATTTGGCGAGGGCCGCTGCCGCATCGCAGCGCGAGCAGCGGCCTGCCCATCACACTGTTTCCAATCACGTAAGCCGACACGAAAGGATAGCTTCCCACCAGCTGTCTCGTACCCTCCACAACATCGAGATACCCGAAGGTTTGTACCGGATACATTACGAATCGCCTCCCCGCTTGCGCGCTTATGTCTAATCGTATGCCGGGATGTGCCAGTCCTATGTGGGAGTCCGATCAGCCGCCGCTGCTTCCGCTATTCCGGAGCGCCGGGCTCCCGCGTCGTACCCGGCGTTCCGGCCCGGCTTATACGATGGCCGGCACCTGCCAGACGACGGGGGACAATCCGATCTGCTTCCCGAGCCACCGCTCGGCAATCGATTTGAACATCAGGGAATCGCCGCTGCAAAAAAACTGGTGAACGGGCTCGTATCCGGCTCCGGCCAGCTGCTTCCCATCCTGCAAAATCGTTCTGATTTCACAGGCCGTCTCATCCGCAGAGCTGATCAGATTGACGCCCTGCCCCATCACCTCGGAAATTGTCTCCATCAGAAACGGATAGTGGGTACAGCCCAAAATCAACGTATCCATCGGATACTGCCTTAAGTGGCCGATCGATTTTCTAACCGTCTCGAATGTTTTGGCCGAGCGGAAATTCCCCTTCTCGACCAGCGGCACGAATTCCGGGCACGCTTCGCTGATGACGCGGACGTCCGGCGTCAGCAGGCGAAGAGCTTGCTCGTAAGCGCCGCTCTTGATCGTCCCCTCCGTCCCTATAACGCCGACGCAGCCGGTTTCCGTGCGCCTGATGGCTGCCCTTGCACCCGGGTTAATGACACCCACGACGGGAACCTGCACCCTGGAGCGGATATCTTCAAGCGCTGCGGCTGTCGCCGTATTGCATGCTATCACTATCATTTTGGGTCGAAATTGAATGAGATAATCGACAATCTCCCTTGTAAATCGGACAACCTCTTCGGAAGATCGCGGTCCGTAAGGCGTCCGTGCCGTATCGCCGTAATAAATGATTTTCTCCCGCGGCAGCTGGCGCATCACCTCTTTGGCAACCGTAAGGCCGCCTACGCCGGAGTCTAGTATCGCAATCGGTTGCAGCACAAACCCACCGCTTTCTCGAACAAAGTGGAATGATTCAAGTCAGAATAGCATATGAGCCCCGTTTCAAAAACGTACCTTCGGGCGCGCGGATTTGACTTGAATGCCAAGAGGCGGACCATACTCCCGAAATCTGTTTCGCCGGCCGCACACGGGGTATATATCAAATAAAAGGAGGAGACGCAAAATGCTGAAGGAATGCATCCACCATTCATCCGATAAAAAATGGGCTTACGCGTACGATTGCGATACATACTGTCTGCGGCTCCGGACGAAACGGGACGATGTCGATGAGGCGTTCGCCGTTACGGGAGACAAGTACGATTGGGAGGGCAGCTTTCAGGAGCTGAGCATGGAAAAAATTGCGGCGGACCGGCTTTACGACTATTGGGAAACCTGCATTCGGCCGGAGCATAAAAGATTTTCATACGGCTTCCGCGTATGCGGCGGCGGCGAAATGCTGTGGCTGATCGAGGATGGGATTTTCGAGGAACAGCCGTCTCCGCCGGGCGGTTATTTCGAGGTGCCCTTCATCCACAAGGTCGATCTGTTCCATGCGCCTGAATGGGCCAAGCAGGCTCTTTTCTACCAAATCATGCCCGACCGGTTCGCTAACGGCGATCCGGACAGAGATCCGGAGCATGTAACGCCATGGGGCGAGCCACCTGAAGGCGAATCCTGCTTCGGCGGAGATCTGCAGGGCATTATCGATCATCTTGACCATTTGACGGATTTGGGAATCAATGCGGTGTATTTGACTCCCGTTTTCAAGGCGCCGTCGAATCATAAATACGACACGGTCGATTACAAGCGGATTGATCCTGCGTTCGGAGACAAGCGGCTGATAAAGAAGCTGGTCCGCGAATGTCACGAACGCAATATCAGAGTCGTTCTGGATGCGGTGTTCAACCATACAAGCGAACGCTTTCCTCCGTTCCGGGATGTACTGGAGCACGGCGAAAAATCCAAATATAAAGACTGGTTCCATCTATACGAATTCCCGGTCGAAGTGAAAGACGGGATTCCGAATTACGCGTCCTTCGGTTTCTACGGGAATATGCCAAAGCTGAATACGTCCAATGCGGAGGTTAAGGAGTATTTGCTCGACATCGCGACCTATTGGATCAAGGAGGCGGATATCGACGGCTGGCGCCTCGACGTGGCCAATGAAATCGATCACGCCTTCTGGAGAGAGTTCCGCGCCGCCGTCAAAGAAGCGAAATCCGACGCCTTCATCATCGGAGAGGTATGGGGCAATTCGCTTCACTGGCTGCACGGCGATCAATTCGATTCCGCCATGAACTATCCGGTTACAAACGAAGTGCTCGATTTTTTCAGTTCTTCCGGGCGCAGCGGTGCTGATTTCGCGGAAAGGGTCAACAGACTGCTCATGAGGTATCCGCAGCATACGAATGAGGTCATGTTTAACCTGCTGTCAAGTCATGATATACCGCGTGCGGCTACGAGACTGAACGGCGACAAACGGCGCTTGAAGCAGGCCGTCGTGTTCATGATGACTTACATCGGTATCCCTTGCGTGTACTACGGCGATGAAATCGGCCTGGACGGCGAAACCGATCCCGACTGCCGCAAATGCATGGAATGGGATGCCGACCGTCAGGACCGCGAGCTGTACGATTTTTACAAGCTTGCGATCGGCCTGCGGAAAAAGCTTGGGGCTCTCCAGGACGGAAGGCTGCGCTTCCTGCACGCGGACAGTGAAAAAGGGACGGTCGTCTACGAACGTTTGAGCGGAAGCCAGCATGTCACCGTCTGGCTGAACAACACGGAGGAAACCGTCACCCTTTCTCATCCGATGAAAGCGGGCGGCTGGCGGGATGCCTTCTCGGGCGACGAGGTTGAAATCGCCGAGGATCAGCTTCAAACCGAGCTGGAGCCGCTTGGCTTCCGCATCATGTTCCGGGACATTTGACAAAATGCCGGTTTTTCAGGAATAGCGGTTTCAAAATCCTTCCTGCGGTTTAAGGAACTAATATGAGGATATACACAACAACATTGCAAATCACATGGGAGGAACTTACTTTGAAAAAACATACAGAATGTTTAGCTATGCTGCTCGCCGGCGGCGAAGGACGCCGTCTGGCTCCTTTAACCGATCAGTTGGCCAAGCCCGCCGTTCCTTTCGGCGAACGGCTGCGTCTGATCGACTTTCCGCTGAACAACTGCTCTCATTCGGGCATCCGGACCATTGGGGTGCTGACTCAATATTGCGCCGACAGTATACACGAGTATATTAACGAACGGTATGCGCCGCAGCCGGCGCACACCGAATCTCTTCAAATGACGATGCTTCCTTCCTATCTAAAGGGCATAGGAGGTTATTCCGGAACCGCAGATGCGATTTACCGGAATATAGATTATATCGATCAGCATGCCCCCGAGCATGTGCTGATCCTGTCGGGCGACCATATCTATCAGATGGACTACCGGCCGATGCTGGATTTTCACAAAAAAAAGCGGGCTTCGGCCACGATAGCCGTCAAGCCCGTACCTTGGCGGGAGGCGAGCCGGTTCGGCATTCTGGATACGGATAGCCGGCAGAGGATTACATCGTTCGAGGAAAAGCCGGCAAAGCCTTCAAGCAATCTGGCTTCGATGGGCATCTATTTGTTCAAATGGGCGGATTTAAAACGTTATTTGCTCGAGGATGCGGCAAATGACGCTTCAAGCCATGATTTCGGCAAAGATATTATTCCTGCCGTTCTGGCATCCCGGGAGAACATGGCGGCCTACCCTTTCAAAGGATACTGGCGGGACGTCGGCACGATCGAAAGCCTCTGGGCTGCCAATATGGACCTGCTTGGCGGCGAGCTGACGCTTGATGCCGGCAAGTGGCGCCTGCCGGGCGCCAACCCGGACGTTCCGGGCTCCGAGGCGGGAGCCAGGCTCGAGAGGTCGGTCGTCTGTCCCGGCGTCACGATCGGCCGCGGCAGCGAATTGAGCGAGTGTATCGTCATGCCGGGAGCCCAGATCGGCAAAAATGTTAAAATACACCGTGCGATTATCGGCGAAGGCGCCATCATTCCCGACAGGGCCGTCATTGAACGATACGACGGGCAAATATCGGTCGTCGGTCCGGGCGAGATTCTGAGTGCAGCAGGGCTCGATGAAAAGGCGGCTTCGGCGGCAGCGTCATAAAGTGAATAACAAAGGTCCCGCGCAGAAACGGATGTTTTCTCGCGCGGGACCTTGTTATCGATTAGAACTCTTTCGTTACCGCCGCTTCCGTCTCGCCTGCCTCTACGGCTTCGATTGCCTTGCCCTCCTCGATGGCTGCATCTGCTATTGCTTCCGCCGCCAAGGAAGCCGGAACAGCTTCCACTTCCTCGCTTCCCTTATTACGGAGTCTTAAGCTGCTGACAGTCAGCTTTGTTTTCTCGCCAAGCTGTACCGCCTGCTCGCCAAGCTGCTTCGCGATCCGGCTTGTCGTATCGCTAACCTGGCCGGCTGCTTTGACTGTGGCATCGCCTACTTTTTGTGCGCCTGTCGAAATATCCTGACGAAGCTCCTTGCCTGCCTTCGGCGCCAGAAGCAAAGCCGTAATGGATCCGACAACTCCGCCTGCCAAAGCTCCCAATAAAAATCCTTTTGATTGTTTACGTGTCGACATGTTAGTCGCTCCTTTCGTTCTTAGCGTGCCCTTCGCCTCTGCCGCCCGATGCGAAGCCCGATCCGGTTGCGGGTTCATGATCGCGCTCATCCTGAGCGGCTGCCTTTCGGTTAGTTTGCCACAGCTGCCACGCCGCCATTCCTAGCTCCGCCCACTCCAGCGCTTCTACCGTTTGTCGCTTCGCCGCCGCGCGTTTCGCATGATATTCCGCCGATTCCGATAATACGGACGATATGCTTTCGACCGCCGATGTCGTGTGCGCGATTGCCTCTCCGACCTGACCCGCCGCTTCAAACAGCTTGCCGGCCGCCTGGAATTGGCGCCGAGCCGTCTTCATCGTTTCTTCCGTTTGCTGCATCAGCACGCCCAGCTCCTTCGAACGCTCGAGCAGCTCCTGCTGCATTTCGGCTGCCGACGCCTGAAGCTGCGACAGCTTTCCAAGCGCCGTACGCAGCGCCGTCAAAATGCCCACAGTCAGCACGACAAAAGCGGCCGCGGCAATCGCGGAGCTCCATGATACGATCATGCCCTTCTCCCTCCTCCTTCATCAATGGCAGGGTCATCTTTGTTTTGTATCTAGACGAATGCCCACTTGCGTAATGACAGTATAAGCAGCATGGGCTTGTCTTGACACAAGAGCGGTGAAAATGGAGGGGCCCACGCAAAAAAAGCCGTTCCGGCAGACCCGAGTCTGCTGAAACAGCTTTATTCCTGTTCTTATGATCCTATTTCAACCGATCCGATAGCTGCACCTGCCGCCGCCTTTTGCCAAACATTCCGTCCGTTCGACGGGCGCTTCAAGCAGCTTCCTGAATAAGGCGAGTTCGCACTTGCAGGCTTGCTGATATTTGCCTGCGACCTGTGCAATCGGACAGTTATACTCATACAGCATGTAGCTGCCGTCCTGACTGGACTCCGTCTCGACCATATAACCGCTTGCGTTTTGAATAACCGCAAGCTCGTTTACCCTCTGCTCCAGGCCTTTATCCGCCATTCGCGGTTCGTACCGCTCCTGCAGCTTCTTCATGCGTCCCTCAAACAGCCGATCGATCAGCGCCGAGGTCGCGGGATCGTCCGCAAGCTCGTCCAGCAGATCCAAAGCGAGCACGTGGTAATTTTTCGGAAACAGGTCGTCCGCCTTCGCCGTCAGCTCATAGGCGTGAAGCGGCCTCCCCATCGCTTGACGTACGGCTGTAATCGTAACGGTGCCTTCGCGCTCCATCACGTACATATGCCGCCGAACCGCCATCTCCGTCAGCTCCAGCTCCCGGGACAATTCGCCTGCGGTCATCCTGCCGCTTCTCTTCAGCAGCGCCAATATGCGCTCGCGCGTCTTGCCTTCCCCGATCGAATCGGCACCGGCCGTCCTCATCGTTTCGCTCCGCTTCAACCCTTCACCACCTTTAGAGACGTGACTGCGTCACGTTGACGGATGACATCCCTTTGATTATTCCAGCTTTCCGAGTCTACAGCTCGCGCTCCAAATATTGCTCGACCGATTGCTTATAAACGGGGAGAATCGCTGCTAACGACTCTGTCAACGGATGGAGCTCGCTTCTGCTCCAATGAAAATATTCCTGCACAAGAGGCTTGCGCAGCTTCACCAGCTCGATCAGCGCAGGCTGCATATTCTGAGGGAAAGCGCCCGCTTCGCCCGTAATTTCGATAATATCTTCGTAGCTGCTGGCATCCCTCATAATAAATCCGTCAATGAGATAGCTGCCGACGTCGGTAACAATTTCGATGGCCAAATGCAGCGCGCGCTCCTGCGCCAGCCCCTCCAGCATCGTCCCCTGCCAGCCTTCCGACAGCGACTGCAGCGTCGCTGCGATCGCCGGCACCGCATCCAGCCTCACCGCAATTTGTCCGCGATTTACATAATACATCGTTTAGTCGCCCGCTTTCAGCCTTGCTTCTTTTTTTTGGCTTTGCGTTTCAGCCAAGCTACCATAATAATGCTGCTAAAAATGATGATCAACAAATAAGTTAAAATTTCGTAAACGTCCCGCATGTCACTCATAAGTCAATAACCTGCTCTCTTAGCACTCAAAGTCGACGCTGACGGAAGCCTCGCGCACCTGTATCATGTGCTCGATTACTTTTTTATGAACGGGATGCACCTGGTATGCTTCAAGCGCCTCCATCGATTCGAACTTCGTAATGAGCGCGATGTCGTATGAGCGCTCCGAATGAAGCACGTCGATACCGACCTCGATCGATTTCAGCTCCTCGATCTTGCCTTCCATGTCGCGCAGCACCTGCGCGGTACGGGCAACGCTCTCCGGGCTGCCGTCTTTCAGCTTAAAGCAAACGATATGGGTAATCATAATGGGTTCCTCCTCTGATGTCGTATGAATTTCGTCCTTTTGTCACATAATAACCTAAGCAATCGCATTACGGCAATCTTTCACATAAAGGAGACCGGTAGTTATGCGTTATCCCGTTACCATCGCGGCCGCGCTTATTGGCCTTGCCGTCTGCTTGTTCAATTACACCGGCTACGACCCGCATAATATGATTTTCTTTATGCTCAGCATTCCCGCCTGGGTCGCGGATCTGTTCATCGATATCCACGAGGTAAGCGTCCTGCTGATGTATGTACTTACGATTCTGACCTGGGCGCTTCTCGGCTACATCGCCGACGTGCTCATCGCGCGCGGCCGTGAGCGGGACCGCAGACGCCGTTCCGCATAAATCGCATATGATTTGCAAAAAGGAGCCTTTCGGCTCCTTTTTGCTTTCCTACCATTCAGCTTAGTATTGCAAGCCTTATGCCGCTTCGACAACCAGCTTGGCTTCCATCGTTGTGTGGCCTTGTCCGCATGGGATCGAGCAATAAATTCTATATTCACCAGGCTTGGTAAGCTCCAGATCCATTTCCGGATGATCATTATCCAAAGCGACTTGAAGCTCGTCGATGTGAACGCCGTGAATACCGCTCTTGTTGGAAAGCTTCAGTCTTACTTTGTCGCCGACCTTCGCCGTATAAACCTCTTGGTCAAATACGAAATCATTGGACGCTACAACCTTCATCAGTACCATACCTTCAGGCAGCGAGGCAGACTCGTCAACCGGTCTCTCAGGCAGGGCGAATGTGAGCAAATAAACGCCCAGCAACGACGCTGCTGTAAATAAGACAAACATAATCCACTTGTGCATTGCTACGTGCTCCCCTTTGCGATCAAAATGTCTACCTCTTATATTACATAAGATCGTCCGAAGTTCTCAACCTTAAACTGCTCAAAGAGGGAATTTTTTTTGCCTTTTTGACAAAACCTTGAACAATTACGTCAAGTACCGGACAAATACCGCTTCAGCAGCGTTTCCGACTCCGCCTTCACAAACCCCCAAAGCATGAAAAAACCGTGATGATAGCCGCGGCATATATATTTCGCATGCAGGCCGTCTTCTTCCCGGTTCTCCTCGTAAACCTTAATGCCCGTCTCGCGAAATTGTCTTCTGATCGCAGCCAGATCCAGCAGCACCCTGTCCTGCATCCCGCGCAGCATCGATTCGTAAAATCTAGGCAGCTTGATTGCCGACTTGCCGATAACCCGGATATCGTGATCCAGAATCCTCATGACGATGCCAAGCATCACATATCGCTTCACCAGCACGAGCTCCTCCTCGGTTTGGATCGGCGGATGCTGGGCCGTCTTCACCGCGGTGCGGCCCTCTTCCTCATTAGCGGCCATTGCCACCCCTCCATACAAGAACGTATGTTCTTATTATAGCCAGAACCCGCTTGTCCATGCAAGCGGTTTTGCCTTTTGCTACATTTTTCATATTGGAAAAAAGTTGAAAAGATAGTATCGTGTATAAAGTATGTCTTCAAAGGGACGGACGATTTTCGGCTTTTTTTGAAACTTACGGCACCCCTGTTACGTCTAAAACATTATTTTGACGCGTCGATCACGCTACTGCTTGTGCCAAAAACTGCAACTCATAAGGAGGCGCTAGTTATGATAATTCCGGTCATCTATAAGGAATGGTCGGAACCGGAGCAGCGGGTGCTTCGCACGGTGGCCGACACGGAGGCCGCTCAGGGCGATCTGTTTGTCCGCAAGCTCGTGAACGCGACCTTGTTCCGCAACGGCCTGTACGAGCATACGGCAAACGAGTGCGAAGAGGGCCATCGGCATCATATTTACGTAAAGCCCTACCGCGAGGACGACGATCCTATTTACGGGCAGGCGATCCGGACCGCGCTGCAGGAATGCTGCACCGTCTCCGAGTTTATGGAAGCCGAGTTTTTGCTGTGGAACGGCATCCGCTTTCATCCGTGCTCGCTCAGACGGCTGGCTCCCGCGGCACCGCTCGAGTTCGCACAGCTGCTGCTGGATCATTACATCGTGACCGAGGGACATACCTACGAGACGGTTTACACGGTATATGATATGGACCGCAGCAAAATCGTTATTTTTTTGAAAGAGGTGAATGCTTAAATGCAGGATGAGAGGAAGACGGCATCTTCTGCGGATACGGGCTCCGCAATCCGTTCCCGCAGCCGGAAGGCGCTCGCTTTCGCTTTGATGCTGACCGTACCGGTCGCTTTAAGCGGCTGTAATCAAACGAGCGCGCTCGAAGAATGCGAAGATGACGACCTGGACGGCTACTGCGACGACGACCGCTCCGGCACTTATATTTCACATGGCAAAACCTATAAAAAATCGTCCAGCTACAAATCGGCAACCGGATCGTCGAAGGGCTTCGGCAGCTCGGGTATCAGCATCGGAAGCGGGGGATAAGCCGGTGAAGCAGCGAATCGTTTCCCTGCCGCTTGCGCATGACGAGCTGTTTCGCGGCGAGCTAGCCGAGCGGATCCCCTATCACCGGATGCACGGCAAGCAGTACTGCCTTCCCTCTATTGCGCTGTACGGGGAAGAGGAATATGAAGAGCTGCAGAAAGCCTCGGAGCTCGTAGACCGGATTTACTGGAAAGCGCTCCGATTCGCCCAGCGCCATTTGCCGGATTCGTTTCTCGCGGAGCGGCTCGGCATTCCTTCCTCCCTTCTGCCCGCCGCGCGCATCGAAACGCCGCTGCACGGCATTTCCAGACAGGACTGGATCGTAACGAAGCAAGGCCTCAAATGCATCGAGAACAATACCGATACGCCGACGGGTGTTCCCGAAGCCGCGTTTCTGGGCAACGCCGTCATCGGCCGCCATACGCTGCTCCGCTCGGCGTCCGCGCGGATGGACGAGGCGCTGAAGGAAGCGTTCGGCGGCCTGATCGCCCATTACCGCAAAGCGGGGATTGACGGCGGAATCGCCTGCACCGGCTACGGCTGGCACACCGAGGATGCCTGCAACGCCGAATACGTCCGTGAAATGATCCGGCAGCTGGGCCATCCGGTCCAATTCGTTCCGCTCGACCGGCTAGAAATTTCGGAGAACGGCGGCCTGTACGGGAACGGTGAACGGATCGGGCTCCTGTACCGTCTGTATCCGCTCGAGTATTTGATTCATGACACCGACGAAACGACCGGAGTGAACGTGGGCGAAGCGCTGATGGAGCTCGCCCGGCATGGCCGGCTGGGCCTTATGAACCCGCCGCAAAGCGCCATTACGCAAAGCAAAGGATTTATGGCACTTATCTGGGCGCTCTACGAGCGCAATGCCGAATCGGCCGCCGTGCACGGCAGCCCCTTATTCACTGCGGAAGAAACTTCCGCGATTCAAACCTACCTGCTGCCCACCTATTACGAGAACACTGTTTTTGTAAGG
Organism: Paenibacillus vietnamensis; assembly: GCF_020169515.1. Lineage (GTDB taxonomy): Bacteria > Bacillota > Bacilli > Paenibacillales > Paenibacillaceae > Pristimantibacillus > Pristimantibacillus vietnamensis. Next base: position 331,208 of record NZ_JAHMHW010000002.1, read on the forward strand.
CAGGGAATCCCGTTTGTCGCCAAGAGCTACTGGGGCCGCGAAGGGAAGGGCACGACGCTGTTCAGGGAGGACGGAACCGTCGAGGCCGAGGAATGGGGACTGCAGGAAAGTGCCGGAGAAGATGATGAGGACATCAAACAATATTATGCAAATCAGCCGAAGGTGTATCAGCAGCTTTTTCCGATGGAGGAGGTTATGGTACATACGGAGGACGGCCCGTTTCACGGCAGTCTGCTCACCGGAGCGTATGTCATCGGCGGACGCTTCGCCGGCCTGCTTCCGCGGGTCGGCGGGAAAATAACCGGCGATATGGCCTATTTCTGTCCGGCAGCGATCCGTGAAAGCGGAAAACCTATTTTTTAGGAGGAATCTTTCATGAATGAATATCTTCAAGACGCCGCCAACGTCGGGATCGGCCTCGCCATCCTGCTCGTCATTCTGGCCGCCGGCGCGTTCGTCTTCAGCAAGCTGACGCGTTACAACGATTCGGAGCAGATCGCGGCAGGCAACCAGGCGGCAGGCATGTATATGGGCAGCAAGCTGCTCGGCCTCTGCATCATTGTAGCTATGGTATCCTACAGCTCCGACGATTGGGTATCGATGCTGGTCTGGTCCGCGGTCGGCATCGTCATTTTATGCCTGGTCTACCTGATCTTCGACTTTTTGACTCCGCGGTTCAAGGTATGCGAGCAAATCGAACAGGGCAACCTCGCGGTCGCTCAGCTGCTCCGCGCCGTCATTATCGGCGTTTCGATCGTGATCGGCACCTTTCTGATGTAAAACCTGCTTCCAGGCGTATGCAAAATAAAAGGAACCATCGCTTTCATAGGCGTGGTTCCTTCGGTGTTTTTTATTCATCCTTATTTGTTTCTCCTTCAGGGTCGGGGTCCGTTTCGTAACCGCATGAACCCCTTGCCAGCTTCCCCTCTGCCTATCCGTCGCCGGCTTTCCTTGCCTTTCCAAATGGTTTCTGGCCTTCTTCGCCTTGCTCATCGACATCTCGCCGCCTCCTGTGACCGGCTGTTTTGCGCAAATCGCTTGCCGGCATAGCCAGTATAGCATATGCAGAGTGCTGCAGACAGGAGCGAATCGTCTAGCCCAGGTGCTTCAGCGCTTCCTTCCTGCTTAGTGCCGACAGCTCGGTAGCCTCCACAAAACGAAGCACCGCCGCGGCATCGGTTTTCGCATATTCCCGAAGCGCCCACCCGATCGCCTTGCGTATAAAAAATTCACTTTCGTCCTTTGTCCGGCCGATGAAATCGAACAGTCTTGCGGCGTCAGTCTTGTCCTTATATTTTAATTGAAACAACAGAGCCGTCCGGCGCAGCCACATATTGTCCGATTCGATCCAGAGCCCGGTATAGGCCGGGACCAAATCCGGATAACGCTTGAAGTGTCCCCCTATCAAATGGTCCGCGATAAAATCAACCGTATCCCACCACGAATGCGCCGTCACCCACCGCTCCAGACGGTCGATATGCGAACGCTCCGCCGCCTTCCCGTATTTCTCCATCAAGCCCATCGCGGCATAATGAAATTCGCGTTCGGGCAGCTCCCACAGGCGCTCGGCGGCATGCAGCAGCTCTTCTCCCTTCGGCAGCCCGCGCTTCTTCCAAAACTCCTTTAACAGCCGCTCGCGCTCCGGCTTCTTGATGCCGAGGAAAGGAAACTGATTCCGCATATACGCTTCCATCGCTTCCGCCTTCTCCCGGTCGGCATGCCCTCTGAGCCAGGCTTCCAGCTCCGATATGTAATCTGACAAATGAATTCCCCCTTCCTTGCACCCTGGCACAAGCGGCATCCGCCTTCAATAGAGGCAGGACTCTATTACTCCCTATACATCGTTTCTTCGTCGGCGATGCTTTGAATATCCTCCGAGCTGATGCCAATGTACACATATCCGTCCGTCTGCTGCTTCTTCAGTGCCTTCTCCTTAAAATATTTCGGGCTCCCCTCTCCCGCATCCTCGTCGTACACGAGCAAAATGCCGTCGGTTTTGCGGAACAGCAGCTCGTCTCTCGCCGTGAATTGCCAAGGGCCGCTGTACGGCTGCTTGCTGACGGCCGCATAATAGTCGACCCCTTTCAGCACCTGCGCGTAATATTCCTTTTTGTCATCCTTCCAGTTTTCCTCGGGGCTGCTGAACGCGGTCAAAATCGACAGACGCAAATGCGGATAGGCCTCCTTAAGCTCGATAACGACCTCGCACGCCCACAGGTCGACGCCGATTTGGCCGGGCGTGATGACCCATTCCAGGCCGTCCTCGACGAGCGGGACGAGCTTGCCTTTCAACGCTTTTTTGATATAAGCGATCCCTTCGTGCTTCTGGCTGAATATGTTCAGCTCATGGGCGCGATAGCCGGTTACGAGTAGATTTTTCATGGGTGCTGCCGTCCTTTTCCGGAAATTGATGGTTTACATCCTTCCAGTGTATGCTATAGTAGAAAAAAAACAAACTGAATATGAATCTCAATTCACTAGGGGAGTCTGACGGCTGAGATGGGGCGAAACGCTCCGGACCCTTGGAACCTGATCTGGATCATTCCAGCGGAGGGAAGTGGAGCAAGCAGCCTTTATGCATGCGCGTTCGCGCGCTTGCTGTCAAGACCCGCTCGTTTCCTTCCGGAAACGGGCGGGTCTTTATTTTTCAGTAACCAGAAGGAGGAATCGGCTTGACTTACGTATTGACGCTTCAAGGCGTGGGCTGCTCCTTCTCGAAGGAGAGCGGCCCCGTGCTCTCCGGCGTCTCGCTGGACGTGCGGGCGGGCGAGTTCGTATCGGTCGTCGGCGCGAGCGGTTCAGGAAAAAGCACGCTGTTCAAGCTCATTGCCGGGCTGCTGGAGCCGGATTGCGGCGAAATCCGGCTTCGCGGCGCAAAGGCGGGCGGCCGCTTGGGCAAAGTCTCATACATGCCGCAAAAGGATCTGCTGCTGCCCTGGAGAACCGTTCTTGCGAACTGCCTGCTCCCGCTCGAAATCGCCCGAAGCAGGACGGAGCCTGCGAAACGGGAAATAACCGCCAGGCTGAAGGACTTCGGCCTGGCGGGGCTTGAGCATGCCTACCCGGACGAGCTGTCCGGCGGCATGCGGCAGCGGGTCGCCTTTCTGCGTACGATCGCAGGCGGCCAGGAGCTGCTGCTGCTCGACGAGCCGTTCGGGGCGCTGGACGCGATGACCAAACGCGACATGCAGAGATGGCTGCTCGGGCTGTGGAGCGAGCTGGGCAAAACCGTGCTTTTTATTACGCATGACCTGGAAGAAGCTCTGCTGCTTAGCGACCGGATCTATATGATGAGCGGAACCGGGCAGGGCGGCAGCGGTGTACGGGAAATGATCGTGCCGCTGCCAAGGCCGCGCCGTTACGAGATGGTGTACGAAGCCGGCTTTGCAGGCCTGCGGCAGGAATTGGAGCGGCGGCTTCATGCGTAAGCGGACGGCATTACGATCGCTCGTTGACGATTATGGACTCTTTCTGCTTATTCTGGCATTGGCGCTGCTCGTATGGGAATCCGCCGTGAGGCTCGGCTGGGTGCCCGCCTTCATCCTCCCCGCCCCCACCTCGATCGCAATCGCGCTGGCGGAGGACGGACGGCTGCTGCTTGGCGTCCACCTGGCCGCCACCTTGAAGGAAATCGGGGCCGGCTTTCTGCTGTCCGTCGCGGGCGGAACCGCGCTGGCCGCTGCCATGCACGGGAGCCGTACGCTCGAGAAGGCGTTTTATCCGTTCATCGTCATCAGCCAAACCGTGCCGATCATCGCACTTTCGCCGATCTTCATCATGTGGTTCGGGTATACGATCTGGAGCAAGGTAGCGGTCGTCTTTCTGACCGCCTTCTTCCCTGTCGTCGTAAGCACGTATGACGGCCTCCGCAAAGGAGACCGCGAGTTCCGGGAGCTGCTGCTGACGATGGGCGCGTCGCGCTGGGATATTTTCCGCAAGGTTCAAGTTCCCGCGGCCCTTCCCTCCTTTTTCTCGGGGCTTAAGCTGTCCATCGTCTATTGCGTGGTCGGCGCGACGATCGGCGAATGGCTGGGCGGAAGGGAAGGTCTCGGCTATTTCAGCAGAAGGATGTCCGGCAAGCTGGATACCGATTCCATGTTCGCGGCCGTGCTGCTACTGTCCCTGCTCGGCATCGTATTGTTTGCCGCGGCCGCATGTATAGAGAAAATCATACTTAGGAGAAGAGGAATACAAAAATGAAACAAAGAAATCCGATCCATCCAAAACGGGCGCTGCCTGCCCTTCTGACACTGGCGCTGCTTGTTATCGGCGGCTGCGGGAGCCAGTCGGACGCCGGCGGCACGAATACGACCGGGGCTTCCGGGGAGCCGGCCGCAGCGCAGCAGACGGAGAAGCTGAGCATTATGCTGGACTGGTACCCGAACGCCGTGCATTCCTTTTTGTACGCAGCCAAAGAAAACGGATATTTTGAGAAGCAGGGTCTCGAGGTCGATATTCAAATGCCCGCCGACACGAATGATGCGCTGAAGCTTGTCGCCGCCGGCAAGGTCGATCTGGCGCTGAGCTATCAGCCGCAAATTTTGATGGCCCGCGGGGAAGGCGTCCCGGTCAAATCGGTCGCGGCAATCGTCAGGCATCCGCTTAACCACCTGATGATTCCGGAAGGCTCCGGCATCAAATCGCCGAAGGAGCTTGCCGGCAAAAAGGTGGGCTATTCCTCCATTCCGCTCTACGAAGCGATGATGCGCACGATGACGGATAACGACGGCGGAGACGGGCAGAGCGTCGACATGATCGACGTCGGCTTTGATTTTATCCCGGCCATTGCAACAAAGCGGGTTGACGCCATTATCGGCGGCTTCATCAATCACGAGCAGCTGCTGCTGGCCAAGGAAGGACATCCGGTCACTGCCATCAATCCGACGGAATTCGGCGTGCCCGATTATTACGAGCTTGTGCTTGCGGCAAGCGACGAAGGCCTCGGGAAGAAGCGGGAGCTGTTCGAGCGGTTTATGGCGGCGGTAACGGAAGGTCAGGACTATGTCGAGCAAAACAAAGAGAAGGCACTGGACGTCCTGTTCGCGCATGAAGACAAAACGGCTCCGCTAGACCGCGAAATCGAAACGAGGAGCCTCGATATTTTGCTGCCGCTGATGGACGCCGGAGATCAAGCTTTCGGTTACCAGGATGCCGGGTCGTGGGCCAAGGTGAAGGAATGGCTCGCGGAAAATGGCCTGCTGTCTGAGGAAATCAAAGCCGAAGACGCTTTTGTCAATTTGTAGGCCCTGGGACAAACAAGGACGAGGAGGAAGCAGAAACGATGAAGGTGTATAAAGCATTGACGATAGCCGGCTCGGACAGCGGAGGCGGCGCCGGCATTCAAGCCGATCTGAAGACATTCCAGGAGCTCGGCGCTTACGGCATGTCGGTCATCACGGCCGTTACCGCCCAGAACACGCTCGGCGTTCAGGGCGTATACCCGCTCGGGCCGGATGCGGTCGCGGAGCAGCTTGACTCGATCGGCGCCGATTTGACGCCTGATGCGGTCAAGACGGGCATGCTGTTCAGCGCGGAGATCATCCGGACGGTAGCGGACAAAGTGAAGCAGTACGGCTGGAGCAATCTGGTCATCGATCCCGTCATGGTCGCCAAGGGCGGATCGCCCCTTCTGCAGCAGGAAGCCGTTCAGACGCTGATCAAACTGCTGATTCCGCTCTCGCTGGTGACGACGCCGAACATTCCCGAAGCCGAGCTGCTGACGCGGATGCCGATCCGCACCCTCGCGGACCGCGAGGAAGCCGCAAGGCGCATCGTCCAGATGGGCTCGCGCTTCGCCGTCATCAAGGGCGGCCATGATGCGAACGGAAGCCGGCGAGTCGTCGATCTCGTTTACGACGGACGCGATTTTATATATATGGAAAGCGAGCGGATCGATACCCGCCATACGCACGGCACGGGCTGCACATACTCCGCCGCCGTCACCGCAGGCCTTGCGGCCGGCAAAACGGCGCCCGAGGCGATCAACGCCGCCAAGGCGTTCATACAGGCTGCCATCGAAGACGGGCTGGGCATCGGCGGCGGGCATGGTCCGACCAATCATTTCGCCTATCAGCGCAGGCTGCGGGGAACGGTGCCCGCCCAGGGCTGACGGAGAAGGCAGTCAAGCGTAACCAGTTTATTTTAAAAAAAGCGGCAGTCCGGGGACACTTTCACTTCACAAGAGTGTCCCGAACTGCCGCTTTCGGCATTTATTGGCTTACTTGCTCGCGCCACTTGTACTTTGGCTGCCAGCCCAGCAGCCGCTTCGCTTTCTCGCTGCTGAGCAGCGTCTCATACCCGCCGAGCGGCTGCCGGAAATCGTTCACTTCCGGGTAACGCGCGGCCAGCAGCTCGCGGCTCGTCAGATCCATGCTGGTCTCGTCGGCCGCCAGATTCAGCGCTACCGAGCCCAGCCCTTCCGCTTCAACCGCCAGGCGGCAGGCTTCCGCGGCGTCCCGCGTATCGATATAGCTCCACAGGATTCGCTCGCGCTCCTCCGGCTTATGGATGAACGACGGAAACCGTTCGTACCATTCCGGCGGAATGACATTGCCGAGGCGGAGCGATACCACCTGCATGCCGGTCCTGCGGTTGAACATGTCCGCGGTCGCTTCATTCACGATCTTCGACAAGCCGTAGCTGTCCTGCGGCAGCTGCGGATGCTCCTCATCCATCGGCACGTATTGCGGGCCGATGGGATGAACCGCAAAGCAAATGCCGTACGAGGATTCGCTCGAAGCGATAACCGCCTTGCGTATGCCGAGGCCGGCAGCCGCTTCCAGCACGTTATACGTAGACATGACGTTATTGCGGAATGTAACCTCCGGCGAGGTCATGCCTGCTCTAGGAATAGCCGCCAGATGCACGACGGCGTCCGCTCCGGCAAGTGCCCCGTAAGTCTGGCCCAAATCCTCGAGATCGACGATAAGCGTGCTGCATAAAGCTTCCTCCGGCTGGCGGGTATCGACGCTGAGCACCTCGTATCCCTGCCGGGCAAAGTGGCGCACGACCCAGCGGCCCAGCATGCCGCTTCCTCCTGTTACGACTACTTTCGCCATTCCAAAGCTCTCCTTCCTTCTTCTCCTGCTGCAGTAAGGGCGTAACCGCCTTATTTCAAAATCTCTTCGATTCGCTTCAAGGTATCTTCGTCAAGCTTGATATCCGAAGCTTTGGCGTTTTCCGTTACCTGCTCGGGACGGCTCGCGCCGACCAGTGCGCTCGCGACGTTCGGCTGGCGCAAAATCCAGGCAAGCGCCAGATTGCCGACGGTGATGTCAAGCTCGGCGGCGACGGCTGAGAGCTCGCTCACCTTCCGCAGCTTCTCTTCGGAAATTCCTTTGCGCACCCAATCCAGTCTGGCGGCGCGGCTGTCTTCCGGCACCTCGGAGGCCGACGTATATTTGCCCGTCAGCAGCCCCTGAGCAAGCGGCGAGAACACGACCTGGCCAATGCCCGAACGCTCGCCGAGCGGAATAACCTCTTTCTCGATGTAACGCTCAAACATATTGTAGATCGGCTGGTTTACCACGATTCGGTCCAGCAAATACCGGTCGGCCACGCCGAGCGCTTCCGCCATCTGCGACGCCTGCCATTCGCTCACGCCGACATACAGCACTTTGCCTTGGCGCACGAGGTCATCCAGCGCCCGGAGCGTCTCCTCGAGCGGCGTATCGTTATCGTAGCGATGACAGTAGTAGATGTCCACATAATCGAGTCCAAGCCTCTTTAAGCTTGCATCGGCCTGCTCGACAATATGCTTCCGGGACAATCCCCGGTCGTTAGGACCGTCGCCCATCTGGCCGAACACCTTGGTTGCCAGCACGTACGAATGGCGCGGATACGCTTTCAGCGTTTCGCCTACCAGCTCCTCCGCAGCGCCTCTTTCATAAACATTCGCCGTATCGAAAAAGTTGATGCCGAGATCGTATGCCGTTTTGATGGCGTTAACCGCATTTTCGCGTTCGACGTAACCTCCGTATGTAAGCCAGCTCCCCAGGCTGATTTCACTCACTTTCAAGCCTGTCCCGCCTAATTTCCGGTATTTCATCTTTAAATTCCTCCCATTTCGCAATTGTTCTGCGAGCATCATGATGATCCGCTTGCCTCCCATGCTCTCAGAAGCACTTTTATTCTAAAATAGTTCTCTCCTAAATAGAAGAACGGAATTTTTTTTCACTAGATTATACGAAGGTTACCTGCTATACCCGAGTATACCGCCGCAGCGTCCGGTCAGCCCCTCGGCGCCCACAGCATAATAGAGACGCCGATCAAGCAAACCGCCGCTCCGACCCAGTCATACGGATCCGGCGTTTTCTTGTCGACCAGCCATCCCCACAAGACGGCGAGCACAATAAAAACGCCGCCATACGCAGCATACACTCTGCCAAATGAAGGGAAGCTTTGCAACGCAGGAATAATACCGTACAAAATCAGGATAATACTCCCGACTACGCCGTACCAAAGAGGTCTCGACTCCCGCAGCCACAACCAAACCATGTACCCTCCGCCGATTTCAGCGAGACCCGCCAACAAAAAAATAAAGATCGCCAGCAGCATTTCAGTTGCCCCTTCCAACAAATCATGTAATAGTCCCTCTGATAATGGACATATTTGAAGCTTAAACTGACTAAACAGCAAGTGCCGGCGTCTGGCGGACAGGAGAATCGTTTAGGCCGGATGGAAGGTTTGCTTTCTTAAGAAGCATGGCTTTAAAGCGCCAAGATGACCATTAGAATGTGGGAATAACACCATATGGGGCCTACGCATCTTTTTTGTCCGTTAGACGACCTTGACTTCCAATTCCGGCTCGCGAAATGAATCAATGGGGCCTCCCCTTTTGGATCCATAAAAACAGGGCTGTTTCCCCGGTCACATCATGACCTTCAGAGACAGCCCATATAAATGACAGTTCATTTATTTTCTACTAACGGTTATCGACCTTTTCCGGGTACATGTCGTGGTTCATCAGACGATGCTCCGCGATCTGCTCGTACTTGGTGCCCGGCCGGCCCCAGTTGCAGTACGGATCGATGGAGATGCCGCCGCGCGGCGTAAATTTGCCCCATACCTCGATATATTTCGGATTCATGAGCGCAATAAGATCATTCATAATAATGTTCATGCAGTCCTCGTGAAAATCTCCGTGGTTGCGGAAGCTGAACAGATACAGCTTCAGCGACTTGCTTTCGACCATTTTGACGCCCGGGATATAGGAAATGTAAATCGTTGCAAAATCCGGCTGGCCCGTCATCGGGCACAGGCTCGTAAATTCCGGACAGTTAAACTTGACGAAGTAATCCCGGTCCGGATGCTTGTTATCGAACGCCTCCAATATTTCGGGCGAATATTCAAACTTATATTTTGTGCCCTGGTTGCCGAGCAGCGTGACGCCGCCGAGCTCCTCCTTGCTTCTTCCACCCATGCTTCGATCCGCCTTTCTTCTTTCGCGGCGCTTACACGCCTTTCTTATTTCCCCAAACCCATGTATGGAGCTGCGGCAGTACATGAACCCGCCTCAGCTCCGGATTCGGCATCACCCGCCCGATCAGCCATTCGTAGCGCTCCACCAAATACGGAAGCATATGCCGGGGCTCTAACTCCTGCAAGTTCCCGTTGCCTGCTTGCACATAAAACGGAGCCTGCGGGTATTTCCGATGAACGGAGGCTGCATAATCCAGATCCGCGTCATCGAAAACGACTACCTTCAGCGAGAAGCGCCTCTCCCGCGCCGACAGCTTGCCGACAATGTCGTCCAATACAGACCAGTCCGTCTTCATTCCGGAGCTGGGCGGCTTTGGAGAGATTGTAAGCTCATCAATTTCCAAAAACCAGTCCTGCCACCGGCTGCCCTGCGTCTCCAGCGCGACGCCGATGCCCTGCTCGTGCAGCAAGCCGATCAGTCCGCCAAGCTGCGGTAGCAGCGCAGGATTGCCGCCGGATATCGTGACGTGGTCGAACGTTTCTCCGCCGATCTCCTGCAAGCCTTCATATATTTCAGCGGCCGTCATCAGACGGATGTCTTCCTTGGCGCTGCCGTCCCACGTAAAGGCGGAATCACACCAGGAACAGCTGTAATCGCAGCCTGCCGTACGGACGAACATCGTTTTGCGGCCGACGACCATTCCTTCCCCCTGAACGGTAGGGCCGAACAGCTCCATGACGGGTATTTTACGCTCAGCCGCCATCACGCGCCGCCTTTCTCTTCGGTCGGTAAATACAATAGCTCGTAGGCGTTTCCCGAAGGTATACTTGAACGCATTCAGGCCGGTTGGCGGTGCCGTCCAAATAGGCTTGAACGATTTCGCAAATCGTGCGCGCCACGACCTCGGTCGTCGGAAACCGCTCCGGGTCCGTGCCGCTGAAGCTTTCCGTATCGTCGTTCAACAGCGTATGGTCGAACCGGTCGTGAATGAGCTTTTTGATGATCGCAAAGTTCACCAGAAAGCCGGTAGAATCCAGTTCGTCTCCGGCAACCGTCACATTGGCGTAATACGTATGCCCGTGCAGCTGCCTGCATTTGCCGGCTTCGTCGGCCGGAACGAAATGAGCGGCGGCGAATTGAAAATCCTTGTTGAGCTCATAGCAATAAGGATGATTGGCCGCCGGATAAACCTGCTGCATCATCATTCCGCCTCCCTCCGGTTTCGTCCCGCCAAATAATCGTCGAGACCTTTCCGGCGCAGACGGCAGGCCGGGCAATCGCCGCAGCCGTCGGCGATCATTCCGTTATAGCAAGTAAGCGTCCGCTGACGGACAAATTCGAAGGCGCCAAGCTCATCGGCGAGCGCCCACGTCTCCGCTTTATTCAGCCACATCAGCGGCGTATCGATTACGAACGGATAATCCATAGACAAATTCAGCGTCACGTTAAGCGATTTGATGAAGACGTCGCGGCAATCGGGATAACCGCTGAAATCCGTCTCGCATACTCCCGTCACGATATGAGTCGCGCCGATTTGCTTGGCCAGTACGGCGGCAAACGTAAGGAACAGCTGATTGCGCCCGTCTACGACCGTCGAAGGAAGCTGTCCCTCTTTCTGCTCGATCGCGATATCGTCGCGGGTCAGGGCGCTTGGCGCCAGCTGGTTCAGCAGCGACATATCGAGGACATGATGCTTGACGCCAAGCTCATTGGCGATGGACGCCGCACATTCCAGCTCGAGCTTATGCCGCTGGCCGTAATTAAAGGTAACGGCCTCCACCTCTTTGAAGCGCTTCAGCGCCCAGAACAGGCAGGTCGTGCTGTCCTGTCCGCCGCTGAAGACGACGATTGCTTTATCCTTCTTCATGGTGCATCTTCCTCTCCGGTTTGAGAAGACAGAGCTCGCCTGAAATCCTTCATGATCTGCAAAAAAACCAAAGAAACGGCGCGGAGCGGTTGAACCCGCTTCGCGCCGAACGCAAAAACGACGTTGCCACGAATCGGACAATCGTTTTGCATAGTTTTTTATAGAGGGAGTTCGCGAACCTCTCCCGGCCGCTCTCCCCTCTGGGGACAAAGGCGCGGAGTTTCTTCATTTAGTTGTATATTCCTATGTACTATAGCACAGCTTCCGCCGCTTGTGAACCATCTGGCTTAGTTTACCGCCTCGTGCAGCTCATGAAGCGTTTGAAGGGTATGCCGGATAAGCTCCGGTATATCGTCCATCTGCTCTTCGTTAATTTTCCGCGGAAAGGTTATCTCCGCCGTATTCGAGTAGATTGGTTTTTCAGCGCCGTAGCGGTAACTGATCGTTTGAGCCGGCGGGGAAACCGTGCCCCAAATCCGCTGCAGCAGATCCTCGATCCGGGAGCAGACGTTATCCGCATTTTCCAGCTGCAGATAGAACCGGATGCGGAGCCCGCACGATGGTATTTCGTCCTTCAGCTCCAATATTTCCGCAGCAAGCTCCTTAAGCGAAGCCGACAGCAAAATTTCGGCCGAAATGTCATGGCGCTCAGCAAGCGTGAACCGCAGTCTAAACTCCCTTGCCATCACCGCCAGCTCCAGCCGGTCGACCCGGTTCACGATATCGATTTCCCGGTCCAAATTATCCAAATCGTAAAGCTGGTTCTCAAAAGCCACCTTCAAATTTTCAAATACCGTCGGGTCAAACATCCAGATTCTCCTCCAGCCGGGCCTTTCTTGATTTGCGCAAAGGTTTGCCGCATTCGTTTATTATAGCGCGTTTCACCGCATATACATGTAGAAAATTTTCATGCAGAGGATGAAAACACAAACATGGAGATGAACCGCTTACGCGACACCATAAACCGGATGGCGGCCGGGCTGCTCCGCGCACAATCGCCTGACGGCGCGTGGCGTCTGTGCTTCGATACGGGAATTTTGACGGACAGTTATCTGATTATTTTGGTGGCGGCGCTTGGAAAAAGAGATCCGGATATCATGCGGGAGCACGCCGCACGAATTGCCTCCCTTCAGCAGGTTAACGGCGCATGGAAGCTTTATCCGGATGAAGACGGCGGAAATTTGGAGGCGACTGCCGAAGCGTGCTACGCTCTCCTATGCTCCGGCTATTACCGGCAGTCGGATCCGGCTATCGCTCTGGCCAAACAATTTATCCGCTCCCGGGGCGGCTTGTCGAAAGCGCGGAGCCTGCTTACGCAGGTGATCTTCGCTGCGACCGGTCAAGCCGAGTGGCCCAGGCAGCTGCGGATTCCGCTCGACGTCTTCTTCTCGAGTCTCGGCCTCGGCCTCGACCTCTACTCCCTCTCCGGCCACGCGCGCGTTCATCTGATCCCGACGCTGATCATGTCGAACAGGCAATTTTCGGTGCGGAACCCGGATATGCCGGATTTATCCGACCTGTTCACCGGCGGCTCCCGGACCTTCGACAACGACGATACTTGGATTTCCGCGTTAAGCGGCTTTTTAGGCTCGCTCCCGCTAGCCAGCCTGCTGGCATCGGGGTCGGAATCAGCTCTGCAAAAGGCGGAAGCCTATATGTTTGAGCGGCTGGAGCCGAACGGCACTCTGCTTACTTACCCGACCGCGACAATTCTGATGGCTTTTTCACTTCTTGCTCTGCAATACCCTGCGGACTCTCCGATGATCGACCGGCTCATTGGCGGCGTCAAGTCGCTGCGCTGTGCGGACAGGGCGCATATCCAGTCGGCCTCCTCCGAGGTTTGGGATACCGCCTTGCTCAGCTATGCGCTGCGGGAGGCCGGCGTTCCCGCCGATTCCCCTTCAATAGCGGGCGCGGCCGGCTATTTGGCCGTCAGGCAGCAAAGCCGGTTAGGGGACTGGGCGGTCCGCACTCCCCACACCGAGGCCGGGGGCTGGGGCTTCTCCGCCGTCAATACGATCTACCCCGACGTAGACGACAGCGTCGCCGCCCTGCGGGCAATCCGTCCTTTTACGGACCGGCTGGCAGGCGGCCGCTCCAACTGGGAGAGAGGGCTGCACTGGGTGCTTGCGATGCGCAACGACGACGGGGGCTGGCCCGCGTTCGAGCGGACGGGAAAATCGCTGCCGTCCGGTTTTTTTGCCTTCGAAGGTTCTTCGGACGTTTCCACGGACCCGTCGACCGTCGATTTAACCGGCCGTGTGCTCGACTTTCTCGGCAAGGAGCTGAACATGAGCATCGGCCACCGCTGGATTGACGAGTCGGTCACATGGGTATTGTCGCAGCAGGAAAGAAACGGCAGCTGGTATGGCCGCTGGGGCATCGCTTATTTGAGCGGCACCGGTGCAGCCGTCCAGGGCATGACCGCCGTCGGCATGGCGAGCGACCATCCCGCGATCCGGAAAGCGGTGCGCTGGCTATTAAGCGTACAGAACGCTGACGGCGGCTGGGGAGAGTCCTGCTTAAGCGATCAAGTGAAGCATTATGTCCCGCTTGGTGAAAGCACGCCGTCGCAGACCGCCTGGGCGATGGACGCTCTCATTGCCGCCAGCGACAGGCTGACGCCCGAGCTCGAGCGGGGCGCCGAGGCGCTGCTTCGCTCGCTGGAGCGCAGGGACTGGACGTTTACGTACCCGACCGGCGCCATGCTGCCCGGAAACATCTATGCCCACTATCCGAGCTACAACTATATTTGGCCGCTGCTGACCATGTCCTCGCTCATGAAAAAATACGGCTCATAAGGGGGAAACGCCATAAAGTCGCTCAAATACGCCGGCGCGTGAAGGCAGCTCTCTGTGGCTGTCTTCCTGGCTTTACATGCCTTACATTACTATCCGTGAAAGTAACTGGATTTCGTGTATCTAATTTACCGGATTGGGCTTCCCGTTGAAAAATAACTGGATTGCATGTATCTAAATCGTGAGTACCCAGAAAACTGAGGCCATTTCGGCTCATTTATCTACAGGGAATACAGCTATTTTACAGAGAAAGCGCTTCTGGCGAGAAATATATACATCAAATCCATGTATGGTAACCAACCACAACGTTGATCAATCCACTAAGTAGTGATACTATGTAGCTATAGTTAAGTACATCGAATTACGACATACCAAAGGATGATGACTCAATGAGCAAAACCGAGCTGGTGAAAGGAAGCACTGAAGTTATATTATTGTCCTTGCTGGAGGGAAAAGACATGTACGGCTACGAGCTGGCGCAGCAGATTGAACTGGCTTCGGAGGGGTACCTTCGCTTTAAGGAGGGCACGCTGTATCCTGCATTGAAGAAATTGGAAACCGGCGGGTTCGTCACAAGTTATTGGCAAGCTTCAAGCGAAGGGCCGAAGCGGAAATATTATTCGATTGCTTTGACCGGCAAACACGCGCTTGGCGATTTGAAGAAGGAATGGGGCATGTTTCAAAAAATAATGAATCGGATCGTAGGTGAGCCGCTTGGATAACGTCCCGGAATTTAAAGCCTATCTGCGATCGGTCATCGACGGTCTGGGGCTGGATGCTGACAGTGGCGAGGAGCTGTTTCAAGAGTGGTACCAACATTTGGAGGAGCTCTTGAACAAGTATTTGCAGGATGGCTTTAACCGTCAAGAAGCGATAAAACAGGCGCTGCGGCAGTTCGGCGCTGCGGAGCAGATTCGGGCGGAATGGAAAAAGAGCTCCCCCGGCCGCAAGGCCATGCTGGGATTAAAGGAAACAACCGTTTGGTTATTATGCGCGCTGGCCTCCTCCGTCGGTCCCTGGCTGTTCATACAAGCAACGTTCAGCCTTTTTTATTTGGCCGTCACGCTGCCTGTCTTACTGATCTGCGGAGCGGTCTACCATATCCTGCTGTCCCGGCTCACTGTTCGGCCGCCTTGGTGGCTGCTGTTCGTGACGCTAGGTATATACGGCCTATTTCTTCTAAAATCCGTAAGCCTGACTTCATTGGAATCCGTTTTCCTTCAATTAATCATGCTGGACTTTAGCGGGGACGGGCTATTCACGATGTCCGGCATTCATCTGCTATGGGCCGCGGCCGTCGTATGCCGGATCAACGCTTCGCCTCCCGGCCAGGCTTGGAAAAGAGCTATCCGGTCCAGCTTCGAGTTCTGGGCGATGAATACGGCGGCGCTATTCCTGGCTGCGACGGAGCTGCTGGCAGGCTCTGCGGAAGGAAAGGTGTTATTTCTAAATCTGGTTCTCCTGTACGCCACGATTCAACAGGTCATCCAACCGCATTACCTGATCATGGCCCGCAGCAAACTGAAATACTGGTTCCGAAAAGCACTGTCCCCTGATCGGTCACTATAATATTCATCAAATTGCCGAACAGCTGTGTCAGCGTTTCAAGATCGCTGAAGGATGAGAGCAGTATTTTAGTAGCGTCATGCCGTTTAAGCTCATCGATCGGCAGGACGACCGGCCGGACGACCGGCCGAAATTTGGGATTAAAAAATTCAAAATCGTCAATCTCACGGGCAGCATACCATACGTCGTTCACTTCAACGCTTATGGTACACTCCGGCATTCGCAGCTTACAATATTCCAACAGCTCTGCCGCCGAATCCCGCGGGATCGGAACATGCTCCCCGATCCCTGCCGCTTCGTCCGTAACGACGGCTCCGTTGTAGCAGACGAAAGAGGCCGCATACCCCGGAAGGTGGGCAAAGCAGACATCGGCCTTCAAAGCCGCATCAACCGATTATTTCAAATACAAATTCAGAGGCGATAAGCCGAGCTCGCGCACGCCTTCCGCAACCAGGCCGGCAATTTGAATGGCGCCTTGCACCTGGAAGTGAGTATCGTCCTGCGCCCCGATAGGGAAATGGATAAACTCGCCCGGGTACGCCCACATGAACAGAGCTTTGGAAGGCTCGTCCCCAAGCCGCTCATACAATGCTTTACTCTTCTCGGCCAGATCGATAAGCGGAACATCCATCTCAGCCGCCAGCTGCTTCATGCCGAGCAAATAGTCGCCGTGCGTGTCGATGATCCGGCCTTCGCCGTCAAACTTGCGGCGGTGCATCGACGTAATGAGAACAGGTCTAGCCCCGCGAGCGCGTGCTTCCTCCACGTAGACGGCCAGCTTCTCCTTATAGCTGCCGAACGGCTCGGTCGCGCGCTCCACATCCGGCTTCTGGTCGTTATGACCGAACTGGATCCACAAATAATCGTTCGGCTTGATCTGATCCAGGATAGCCGCAAGCCTGCCTTCGTCGATGAAGCTGCGCGAGCTGCGGCCCGACTTCGCATGGTTGTCGATCGCGACATCCGTCTTGAAATACATCGGCAGCATCTGTCCCCAGCCCGCATAAGGGAACGTCTCCTGATCGGTCACCGTCGAATCTCCCGCCAAATAAATCGTCGTCGCCTGCGTCGCCTTCACGATGTCCAGCGCGTTGATGCGCGGCGCTATGCCTGAAAAAGCGAGCCGTAAACTGCCGTTGGTTACTTTAACCGTGAAGCTGTGCACCGCGTATTGGCCGGCCGACGTTTCGGCGTTGTAGACGACGATCCGTCCGGTGCCGTATTTCAGCGTGGTCACCGTAGGAGCGATTGCATCGCCGACCGTAGCGGTGATCGTGTAGCAGCCGTTAGGCAGGTCGACCCGGAACACAGCCTCGAGAGGAATGCAAAACGCCCCGCGCAGGCGGTTGTCCCCGCCGCGGTCCCGCGAACTTACTCGTTCGTTATTTACAAAGCCGTAGCCTGTTGCTTCGCTGTATACCGTCTCCGGCAGCACTTGAATGAAGGGAGCACCCGGCGCCTCCCCGATCCCGAAATCAAATTTGAATACTGCAGCCATGAAAGCACCATCCTATTCGTCATTTTTCCTATTGCAAGCATAACAAATCAGGAGAAAATAGGAAGCAAATATTTCGTTTTTTCTGTTAAAAATTCCGGTTACATTTGTACACCCCGCTCCGCCATCCGCCCCGATTCGCCAAAGTTTGCGTTCACCGCGGAATTACGTATACTTATAGGTAGGAGTCATTCGACGCTACTTATTAATTTTGAGGTGACACAGTGGAGGAATTAAAGGAAGCCTACAAAACGATGGGTCTGCCGGAGCAGGCGCCCAAGGAAGAGGTCGAGAAGCGCTATGAAACGCTGATGCGGCAAGCCCGCTCCCGGTCGAAGCAATCGGAACAAGCGGACGATTCGTTCGCCAAGGTCACGCAGGCCTACAAGCGCATCCTCGAGTACGAGGACCGCAAGTTGACGGAAGCCTTCAACGAGCAGGAATACGGCAAATACAAGAAGATGGCCGGTCAAGCGCAGAAGGTGGATCATTTTTGGCGCTACTACAAATTTCATACGCTTGGCGCAATCGCGGCTGTCGCACTCATCATTTACGGTATCATGAGCTTTATCGATTACCGCGCCGAGCAGGAGCGGCTGGCCAATTTGCCTCCCGTCGATCTGGACGTCTCGTTTATGGGCAATTTCATTATGAAAGAGGAAGTGCCGAAGGAAGAGCCGCTGGAAAAAGCGCTGCTCGCAGCATTTCCCGAATGGAAGCGCTTCGTTGCGACGTTAACCTATGTGCCCGCCGACGAAGCGACGCAGTACGCCTATTTGCAGAAAGCGGTGCTGGTGCTGGCAACGGAAAACCCCGACGTATACGTCATGGACAGCCAAATTTTCAACTGGGTCGGCAACCAGGCCGTGCTGCTGAATTTGGACGAGCTTGCCGAGGGAGAGCTGAAGCCGCTGATCAAGGACGGCGTCGCCAAGAAGATGAAAGCCGCCGAGGACACCGAGGAGCATGTGTACGGATTTGACCTGACAGACAGCGCCCTTGCAAGCGACGTGCCGCTCTATCACGAGAGCCTGATCGTCGGCATCCGCGCCAACGCCAAAAATCCGGACAAGGCGAAAGCATTCATTAAGAAATATTTGGAGACGATAAAATAGTTAAAAAATGGGATGACTGAGCCCGGCTTTTGCCGGACAAGGTCATCCCTTCTTCTTTTACGGTCTTTCGCCCAAATGCTTCAAGACGATGCTTTCGATATGCCGCAAATGCTGCTTCATCCGATCGCCCGCAAGCGCGGCGTCCTGCAGCCGGATCGCGTCGTAAATCGCGAGATGCTCCGCGTACAGCCGCTCGGCGACGGCCGTATTGGCGTACAGCTCCACCCGCCTGATATCGTGAATCGCCGTTTCGATATGGCCCATGATCGATTCGAACAGCCTGACCATGATCGTGTTATGGGTCGCTCTCGCAACGGTCAGATGGAACTGCAGATCGAGCCGTTCTCCTTCCGCTTCATCGCCGGCGCTTCGCTTCATTTCGTTAACGAGGCTGCTAAGAACGGTCAAATCCTCATCCGACCGTTTGACGGCGGCAATCGAGGCATTAGATACCTCCAGCGATTCGCGCGCTTCCAGCAGCTCGAGCACCGTCTCGCGGTTCAGGCGGAGCGATTGAAGCTCGGGCAGCTCGATCTCCGCGGGGGAGCTGCTGATGACGCGACAGCCGCCGCCCTGGCGGATCTCGATCAGGCCCATCGCCTTCAGCGCGCTGAGCGCTTCCCGGGTCGTAGAGCGTCCGACGCCGAACTGCTCCGAGATTTGCTTCGTGGATGGCAGCTTATCCCCCACCTTCAGCTTCCCGTCCGTGATCAGCTGCTTCAGCTGCTCGGTCATTTCTTCATAATGATTGCGCTTTGACAGCTTCGCTACCTCAAGCGGCGGCATGGCGCGTCACCTCCTGCTTACCGTTTGTCAGCCTACGAGCAAGGCGTAGACGATGCCCGGACCGTGTACCCCGATCGTCAAATCGTTCTCGATATCGGAGGAACGGCTCGGTCCCGAAATGAAATGAATGCCTGCCGGCAAATGTTCGCGTCCGGCTTCATCGAACGTGGACAGTACCTCGCCAAGCCTTGTTTTCAAACGGTCTAGCGGAATTATGATCATGAGTACCGTCGGCAGCAGGCTGACGGAACGGCCTTTGTTCTCCGCCGACAACACCGTTACCGAACCGGTATAAGCGACTGCGTGATCCGCGATGACGATGCCGAAATCCGCCTCTGCCGCGCGTGCCCGCCAATATTGGCCGGGATCGGTGTTCCAGACCGACACCTGCGAGTCAGGCAGCTGCTGCTCCAGGCCCAAATCCGCAAGCTCCGGCTGGTTTTGGCGGACGATGTATTTGGCTCCCATCTCCCCCGCCTTGTCGGCGATGAACTTTTTCGCGTCCTCCATCGTTTGGAGCCGCGCCACATGGCCGCCTACCGAAAGAAAGTTATCCGTAAACTCCTTAATGCGCTCCTCCTCGGACCATTCGAACGCCTTCCAGAAATCGGGTGCGCCGCGAAACGGATGCTGCGGCTTCTCCGTCATTCTCGGGTGCCTGAGCTTCGAGGCTATGTTGTTCATAAAAAGCTCCTGCTTCGCGCGCGACTCCGCCTCCAGCTTCTCCAGCCATTGCTTATGCGTATCAGCCATGCCCGTGTCCTCCTTTGCCTTCCTTCCGTTCCCGCTCGCGCTTCTGCACAAGCTCCTCCATCCTCTGCTTCATCGAAGGGTCCATTTGCCTCAGTCCTGCTTTAAGCTCCTGATCGAGCGTGTCCCACTTCTCCCGGAACGACTCCTTCGGAAGGCTCGGCGTGACGCGGTACGTATTCCAGCCCTTGAGCGGACCAAGCTTCGTCTTGATGACGCCGCTGCGCACGACGAGCTTTTGGCCCAGCTTGCCAAGCCGCAGCACGCCTCCGAGCCGCGAGGAATTGCCCATGATAGTGGCAAAACCCTGCATTCCGATCGATTCGAGCTTGTTGCCGTGGCCGCTCTCGACCTTCCGCCTGCGCAAGTAAACCAGCATATCATGAAGCGGTATTTTGACCGGGCAAGCCTCGTAGCAGGCGCCGCACAAGCTGGACGCGTTGGCGATATCGTCCCACTCGGCGATGTTTTTGTTCAGGGACGGGGTAAGCACCGCGCCGATCGGACCGCTGTACGTGCTGCCGTAGGCGTGGCCGCCGATGTGGCGGTATACCGGGCAGGCGTTCAGGCAGGCGCCGCAGCGGATACAGTTCAGCAGCTCCTGGAACTCGGGATCGCCGAGCTGCAGTGAGCGGCCGTTGTCGATAATAATGATATGCATTTCGTCCGGGCCGTCCGCATCCTTCTCGCGGCGCGGGCCGGTAATGCCGGACATATACATCGTCAGCTTCTGGCCCGTAGCCGAACGCGGCAAAAGCGTCGCCATAACTTCCAGGTCGGACCAGGACGGAATAATACGCTCCATACCCATCAGCGTAATTTGCGTTTTCGGTACGGTGCTGACCATTCGTGCATTGCCTTCATTCTCGAAAAGCACCATCGAGCCCGTCTCCGCAATCGCGAAGTTACAGCCGGTCATGCCGATTTCCGCGTCCAGAAACTTCTCGCGCAGCTTCTTGCGGACAAAGCCCGCCAGCGCCGTCGTATCCGGCGGCAGCGTGTAGCCCGCCTCCTTGGACAGCAGCTCTGCGATTTGGTAGCGGTTTTTGTGAATGGCGGGAATGACGATATGCGAAGGCATTTCGCCGGCCAGCTGAATAATGTATTCCCCAAGGTCCGTTTCCACCGCTTCAACGCCGATCGTCTCGAGAGCGTGATTAAGATGAAGCTCCTCCGAAACCATTGACTTCGACTTTACGACCGACTTGGCGTTCGCGTGCTCGGCGATGTCCAGCGTCAGCTTGACGGCCTCTTCTGCCGTATTCGCAAAATGCACATGCACGCCGTTCGCACGGGCATTATTGACGAATAAATTTAAGTAATAATCGAGATGGGCAATCGTGTGCAGACGGATCTGTCTGCCGCGCTCGCGCCATTCCTCCCAGTTGCCGTGCTCGGCGGTCGCTTTTTTCTTCCCGTTTCTGAGCCGCTCCGTCGTAAACCGGACCGCTTTGCGCAAAAACTCGTCGTTCAGGGCAAGATCCGCTCTCGCTTTGACCGTTTTCTCTTTCTTCTGCGCCGTGCTCATGCTCCTTTCACCCCTTCATATAGAAGCTCCGCCAAATGCATGACGCGAACCGGCTCGTTCCGGTAACGCAAATTGCCGGCAATGTTCAGCAGGCATGCCATGTCGAGGCCGACCAGCACCTCGGCTTCCGTCTCCAGCACGTGATCGACCTTCTCCGTTACCATCGCACCGGAAATATCCGCCATTTTCACCGCGAACGTTCCCCCGAAGCCGCAGCAATCCTCAGCGAACGGGAGCGGCACGAGATCAAGCCCCTTAACGTTGCCGATCAGCGCCATCGGCTCGTCCTTCACGCCCAGCAGACGGCTGCCGTGGCAGGAAGGATGGTAAGTCACCTTATGCGGGAAAGAGGCGCCGACATCCGTAACGCCCAGCACTTTGACAAGAAACTGCGTAAATTCATACGACTTGCTTTGCAGCCGGTTCGCACGTTCCAGCATAACCGGATCGTTCTCGAACAGCTTCGGATAATGGTGAATCATGCCCGTGCAGGAGCCGGACGGAGAAATAACAAAATCGCTGTCTTCGAACGCATCAAGTATCGTTTTCGCGGAATCCCGCGCTTCCTTCCAATAACCGCTGTTAAATGCAGGCTGTCCGCAGCAGGTTTGCACGGTCGGAAACTGGAGCTCAACGCCGTATCTGGCCAGCAGGCGGACCATCGCTTCCCCGACGCGCGGGTAAAGCGCATCGCTTAAACAAGTAATAAATAAGGAAACCTTCATTTCCGCACCCCTTTCCTTATGCTTAGTTATATTATATCAGGTTGTCAGACAAGTTTGTTGAAAAAAATAGGCCTCGTGAGAGGCCAATTATACGGTCGTGACGCCAATCCCTTTGTCCTGAAGCTGCGACAACAGCCCGTCAGGCAGGCGGCGGTCGGTAATGACCGCGTGGATATCGCTCAGCTCGGCGACGTGCGTAAACGCTTGAACGCCGAATTTGCTGGAATCCGCAAGCAGGATGACCTGGTCCGCCATGCCGACCATTTTGTGCTTGATACGGGCCTGCAGCTCGTTCGATTCGCTGATGCCGCGCTCCAGATGCACCCCCTTGCAGGAGAAAAAGGCTTTATCGACATGGTAAGCATCGAGGGAACGCTCCGCCAGCGGTCCTACATAGGACAACGAACGCGATGCCAAAATGCCGCCGGTCGAAATCACCTCGATTTTCTCCTTGCCGCTAAGCTCCATCGCCACCTTGATGGAATTCGTCAGCACGGTCAGCGGAATGTCCGGCATGCTGGCCGCCATGTACCACGCCGTCGTGCTTGCGTCAAGAAGAATGCGGTCCTTCGGACGGATTAGCTTAATCGCTTCCTCCGCGATCCGCTTCTTATCGTCCGCTCGCGTGACTTCACGCTCGAAGAAAGGAATTTCCGGCTGCTGGTCCTTCACGCTCACCGCACCGCCATGCGAGCGGCGTAACCGTCCGGCCTGCTCCAAGCGGTCAAGGTCTCGCCGAATCGTCTCTTCGGTCACCTGACACAGCTCGCTCAGCTCCGTTACTCTGATACTGCCTCTCTCGTTTACCAGCTGTACAATTTTGTCGTACCGTTCCGCAACCAGCATAACGTACCCCTTCTTACCTATATTTGAATGCTCCGCCTATTCGATTCCGGTTTTCGCTTTGAATGCGCGATAAGCGTTCTCCCACTCTTCGGAGCGCTCAGGCTCGTAGACATCGACCGGGAACGATTCGCGGATGACCTTGCGGGCTTCCCAAATGTCCGCCAGCTTGCCGCTCGCGGTCCACTGCACGATCATGTTGCCGATGGCGCTTCCCTCGACGGGACCCGCCCATACGGGCTTTCCGATCGCATTCGAGGTCCACTGGCAAAGCAGCGTGTTCTGGATGCCGCCGCCGACCATATGCAGACCATTAAACGACTGCCCGGACAGCTGTTCCGTCAGCTCAAGAACATACCGGTATTTCAATGCCAGACTTTCCAAAATGCAGCGGACGATGCCGCCCGCATCCTCCGGTGCCTGCTGCCCCGTACGCTCGCAATACTCGGCGATTCTTGCCGGCATATCTCCGGGATGCAAAAATACGGGATCGTCGGGATCGATAAAGGCTGCGAATGGCTTGGCTTCGTGAGCCAGCTTAACTAATTCGGGGAAGTCGTACGAAATTCCTGCACGCTTCCATGCGCGCCGGCATTCCTGCAGCACCCACAGCCCCATAATGTTCTTCAGCAAGCGGAACGTGCCGTAAGCGCCGCCTTCGTTCGTAAAATTCAGCTCCTGCGCCAGCGGGCTGATCACCGGCTCGCCGACCTCCGTGCCCATCAGCGACCAGGTGCCGCAGCTGAGGTACGCGAACGAGCGGTCGAGCGCCGGCACCGCGGCAACCGCGGAGCCCGTATCGTGCTCGGCAACCGCGTAGACGGGTACAGGCTCGATGCCGAGCTCCTCGCAAACCGATGGCCGCAATTGTCCGACCCGGGCGCCGGGCTGCACAACCTCGCCGAACCATTCCGGAGACAGGCCGATCGTACGGATCAATTCCTCGTCCCACGATTCCGTAAGCGGGTTATACAGCTGAGTCGTTGTAGCGTTGGAGAACTCGTTGAATTTCTCGCCCGTCAAGAAATACCGGAGCAAATCCGGAATCATCAGAAAATGTTTCGCTTCGCGCAGCAGCGGCGAATCCGCGCGCTTTAACGCGGCAAGCTGGTAAATCGTATTAAATGGCAAAAATTGAATGCCCGTTTTGCCGAAAACAGCCGATTCGGACAGTTCGCGCACGACTTCCTCCATCACGCCGTCCGTATGGCGGTCGCGATAATGGTAAGGGTTGCCGAGCAACTCGCCGCTGCTACCGATAAAGCCGAAGTCGACGGCCCACGAATCGATCGCCAGGCTGTCCAGCTTGATGCCCCGGTGCTTCACCTTCAAAAGCCCCTGCTTCAGCTCGTGAAGCAGCCGCAAAATATCCCAGTGCAGCCGGTCTCCGACCTGCACCGGGTCGTTGGAAAACCGGTGCAGCTCTTCAACCTCGATCTTGCCGTTATTCAACCGGCCGAGCAGCGCTCTGCCGCTGCTCGCTCCGAGATCGTAAGCGAGAATGGTCACCAGCTGGCACCGCCCTTGCCTCTCACCAGAATATCCTTGCCGTAGCTGCTGCTCAGGTAAGCCTTCATCGGATCGACCGGCAGCCCTTCCTCTTCGCGGATTGCGTGCAGCAGCGGAGTTACGTCGAACTCGAATGCGCGGCGTACGGCATCCTCGGCGCCAAGCACGTCATCCCGATTGGAAGCAGCTTCTACTTCCTCGTGGTTGATAAGCAGCGCTTTTGCAAATTGCGTCTGCACGTTCAGCACGGAACGCAGCATAGCCGGAATTTTTTGCTCGATGTTATGCGATTGGTCGATCATATAAGCGATATTCTCAACGTTTTTGCGGACAGCCGCATCGGAATCCCCTGCAGCGCTCAAAATTTGATAGAAAATCAGGAACAGCTCGTATGGATTGACGGAGCCGACGATCAAATCGTCATCCGCGTATTTGCGGCTGTTGAAGTGGAAGCCGCCGAGACGTTTCTCGTCAAGCAGATAAGCTACGATGTGCTCGATGTTCGCGCCAGGCAGGTGATGGCCTGTGTCGACGAGCACTTCCGCTTGCGGTCCGAGCTTTTGAGCCAAATTGTAAGCCATGCCCCAATCCGCCAGATCGGTATGGTAGAAAGCCGGCTCGAAGCATTTGTACTCGATCAGCATGCGCATGTCAGGCGTCATCGCGTTATACATTTCAGTCAGCGCTTCCTGCATCCAGCCTTTGCGCTTTCTGATACTTCCTTGGCCCGGATAGTTCGTGCCGTCCGCAAACCAAAGGCTCAAATCGCGGGAGCCGGTTTCTTTCGCGATGTCAACGCATTCCAGCAGGTGATTCGTCGCTTTGCGGCGGATCGCCTCATTCGCATTCGTTACGCTGCCAAGCATGTAAGCGTCGTCCTGGAACAGGTTCGGATTAACCGCGCCGATGGACAGGCCGAGGCTTTCCGCGTGGCTTCTCAGCTTGCTGTAATCGTCGACTTTATCCCAAGGGATATGGATCGCAACCGACGGAGCAAGACCCGTCAAACGGTGAACCTGCGCCGCGTCCTCGAATTTTTCGAACGGGTTGCGGGGAACTCCTTCTTTTTGAAACACTTTGAACCGGGTGCCGGAATCGCCGTAGCCCCAGGAAGGCGTTTCGATTTTGAGCGCTTTCAGTCTTGCTTTCACTTCATCCAGGTTAATGCCCCGGGCTTGCTGCTGTTCCTCGAATAATGCGTATGCGCGATCGGACATCACGAACACCCTCTCTTCTATGTGAATGATTATTTAATGGGATACGCCATTGTGGACATCAGCGTATTCTCCGCTTGTGTGGAGTCCAGACGGCTGTACTGCACGACGATCGGAATATCGCTAGACAGCTCGATGGCGTACGGAACGCCGATTGGAATCGGCGCTCCGTTCTTCATCAGCGAGCTGGTGCGGATATGCTTCGTGCGTCTGCCCTTGACCACGACGAGAATGTCCTCCATCGGTTCGCGGTCTTCAAAAAAGATCGTAAAACGAATTAGCGCATCTTCGGAAGAGGTATTCAGCACACATACCGATTCGTGGCTGATGAGCTCTCCCGTGCTGTCCGGAGGAATAAAGCCGTCCGGAATAAACCAATGCCTTTCGCCTCGGGCCTGAAACATTGTCCGCGGCCCCCTTAGCGTGTAAACGCTGCAGGAACGCCGCCGTCGATCGTCAGCATGCAGCCTGTCGTTTTGTCCGCTTTGGACGATGCGAAAAATGCGATGCCCTCAGCGATGTCGCGCGGATAGATGTTCACGAGCAGCGTCGTGCGTTTCCGGTAGTATTCCTCCAGCTGATCCGGCTCGATTCCGTAAGCGGCCGCGCGCTCATTGCGCCAGCTGCCGTTCCAGATCGCGGATCCTTGCAAAATGGCGTCCGGCAAAATTGTGTTGACGCGAATGCCGAATTCTCCGCCTTCGGCTGCAATACAGCGCGCCAGATGAGCTTCAAGCGCTTTAGCCGCACTGTACGCCGTAGCGTTTTTGCCTGCGTATACCGAGTTTTTCGAGCCGATGAATACCATGTTGCCGCCGATGCCTTGCTCTTTCATCAGCTTGAACGCTTCGCGGGCAACGAGGAAGTAGCCTGTGCCGAGCACGTTCATGTTCAGATTCCACTCTTTGAGCGAAGTTTCATCAAACGGGCTGGAAGTTGCAAGACCCGCATTGTTGACGATGATGTCTACGCCGCCGTACACGAGGGAAGTTTCCGCGTAAGCCGCCGCTACCTGCTCTTCGCTTGTTACGTCCATTTTCACGGCATAAGCACGGTTTTCGCCGTATTTCTCGTTAATTTCCGCCGCTACCTTCTGAGCGCCCTCAAGGTTAAGGTCCGCCAGCACGACATGTGCGCCTTCGGAAACGAGACGGCGAGCCGTTTCACTGCCGATACCGCCGGCGCCGCCGGTAATGAAAGCAACCTTGCGGGAGAATTCGGCTTCCGCAGGAGCAAGCGACAATTTGTAAAGCTCAAGCGGCCAGTATTCAACGTTGTACGATTCGTTCTCGCTCAGCGATACGAAATCTCCAAGCGTCGTCGCACCGCGCATAACCGCGATCGCACGGTGGTAAAGCGCGCCGCTGACCTGCGACATAGCCCAGCTTTTGCCCGTGTTGATCATGCCGATACCCGGGATCAGGATAACGCGCGGAGCGGCTTCAAACATAACGTCGCCTTCGTTTTTGTTGCGGTCGAAATAAGCTTTGTATTCTTCTTTGTAAGCGGCGATTCCGGCCGCCAGTTTTTGTTTTAGGCCTTCAACGTCGTCGGCGTTCGGGGTCCAATCGATGAAGAGCGGAACGACCTTCGTGTGAACGAGATGATCCGGGCAAGCTGCGCCTACCTGCGACAATTTTGGAGAGTTGTGGCCGCTTACGAATGCGAGCACGTCCTCTTGGTCGTCGAAGGAGAGAATCATTTTCTTGGCGTCGCTGACCGCGCCGCGGATTGTCGGCATGACTTGTGCAGCAACAGTTCTGCGGACGTCGGCCGGCAGCACCTCGTGCTTCACGCCGCCAAACAGCGAAGCTGCGTCAAAGCGGGCTTCGATGAACGCTTCCGCTTCGGAGATGATTTTGATCGTTTGCGCGTAACATTGCTCCGACGTTTCGCCCCAAGTAACCAGACCGTGCTTCTCCATCAGGACAAGCTCTGCATTCGGGTTCGCAAGAACGCCTTCTGCGATCATTTTGGAAAGAGTGAAGCCTGGACGCACGTAAGGAACCCAGACGAAACGGTCGCCGAAAATTTCCTTGGCAAGCGCCTTGCCGTTATCCGCGCAGCAAAGGCTGATAATCGAATCGGGATGCGTATGATCCACATGCTTAAATGGAAGAAACGCGTGCAGCAGCGTTTCGATCGAAGCGCGAGGGTGCTTGGCGTCGATCATGCAGTTCGCAAGGTAAGCAACCATTTCCTCGTCCGGCATTTCGGAGCGCTCGAACAACGGACGGATATCGTCCATGCGAAGGCCTGTGAAATTGCCCGCTTTCATCGTTGCCAGGTCGGAGCCGCTGCCTTTTACATACATAACCTCAACGTCACGGCCGCGGAAGTCCTTTACGATCGTTTTGCTGGATGTATTGCCGCCGCCGTAGTTGCAGACGCGGCGGTCTTCGCCGATGATGTTGGAGCGGTATACAAGCTCAGCCAGTCCGCCTTCGAGCTGCGATGCCTTTTCATTATTCCATAAGCTTTGTACCATGGATATACCTCCGAATTTAATTTTGGTTTTTGTTTGAATTGATCATATCATATTTGTTTGTTTTTGAATATATGAATTTCAAACAAAAACAAAAATAAATGAACCAAATAAACAATCAAGCTTATTTGTTAATGAATAAACCAAAAATAGGTCCAATGTACAAAATGCAGCAGAAACCTTACATTATTTCTTTTCACTACACTTCCAATGCACTTTTGCAGCAGAATTGATCGCGCATCGTCCGAAGCCGCCTCCATTCCTTGATTCCGATGCAGAAACTGCAGCAAATTTGTCGCGAGCATCCCATCCTCGCCTTTCAGCTGTAAAAACTGCAGTGGTCCGGTTTGAGCTGCCGGAAATTCGAGGTTCGAGGTTCGGTTCGAGGTTCGAGGTTCGGTTCGAGGTTCGAGGTTCATAGCCGTTAAAGTTGTTAATCCCCTGTCTGCTTATTCCACAAACAAAAAAGCCGGAACCGAATAGCGGTTCCGACCTGTCCGAAAGCCTTGCCTAATCGCAGCGAAGCGTCACGTCGATATCCTGATTGTAATTGCCGAAGCCTTTGCCGAACAGCGTGACGCCCCCGCAATTTTTAGCGGCGGCGCTGCTGGAAATCCGGAATAAAATTTCCTTGTCATAAGCAAGCATCAGGCGGTCGATCGTAATGTCCGACACCTGGATTCCATCAATATAAGAGCCTTGGCGGTTAATGCGGATCGTCTTGATCAGCCCGTGCTGAATGTTTTTGTGCCACCATTCCGGTGTATACAGACCGCGTGTACTGCCGAAGTCGCCCGGGTACGTCCAGATGCCGATACCTACACCGTTGATGCTGAACGAGATATCCGAAGGCAAGTGGTTGACCGCGCATGGCGTCTCCGAGCAAATTTCCATTGAGATTTCAAGCGATTCCGGCACTTCGTTATTCACCATATAATTCGGAATCCGGTACTCCACGAAGCCCGATCCGAACCAAAGCACCCTGGCCCCCACATGCTCCGGATCGGCA
The DNA here is from genome assembly GCF_020169515.1 of Paenibacillus vietnamensis. Taxonomy (GTDB): domain Bacteria; phylum Bacillota; class Bacilli; order Paenibacillales; family Paenibacillaceae; genus Pristimantibacillus; species Pristimantibacillus vietnamensis. Next base: position 360,319 of record NZ_JAHMHW010000002.1, read on the forward strand.
AAATACCGCGGATCGTCGCACATGCCGATCATTCGCGATTCGGATGCCAGCCCGCAGGTCGGCTTCACCTGACACGAGGAATAATGGCCGACCGGAACCGATACCGAGTACCGTCTGGCCGCGTCCGCTGCAGGCGCTCCTTTAAACAACAAGGTCGCATGCGCCAGCTGCAAATGGCAAATTTTCTGCATTCCCCGCTTCCCCGCTACGCTTTCGCAGCGTACGATGCCCGCTTCCTCCAGCATATGTATATGCCGGGTGACAATAGGAGACTTTATGTCTAACGCCTCGGAAAGGCTTTTTATGTTCATCGGCTGCTCGCTGAGCAGCTCGATTATCTTTACCCTTGTCTGGGATGAAAAACATTCCAGAAATTTCATATTGCGGCTGCTTACCTCGATCTCCATTGCTGCTTCCCCTTTTTCCCGGTCGATCCGCCCTCGTCTTATTGCCCACCAATTATATAACCAAAAAGTTAACGTATCAACAACAAATTTCGTTCAACTTGACATTCTTCCCCGATATCACTAAAATAAACGGCGTATACATAACTTATAGGATATTTAGTTGCTTTTCAAGTTATCTAAATGTCTTTTTAGGAGGCAAAGCATGAACTCATTTCAGTTTGTAAATCCGACACGCATCGTGTTTGGAGAAGGCACAGCCGATCAAGCCGGAGCTCTAACCTCACAATACGGAAAAACGGTACTGCTCGTCTACGGATCGGGCAGCATTAAGAAAACGGGCTTGTACGACAAGACGGTTTCCCTGCTGCAAAGCAGCGGAGCGGCCGTTCACGAGCTCCCTAATATCGAACCGAATCCGCGTCTTAGCACCGTCAAAAAAGGAATCGGGCTTTGCCGCGAGCATGGCGTCGACTTTATTCTCGCCGTAGGCGGCGGAAGCGTCATCGACGCAGCGAAAGCGATCGCGGCCGGCGTGCCGTATGAAGGCGACGTATGGGACTTTTTCACAAACAAAGCGGTTATTAAGGAAGCTCTTCCGCTTGGAACGATTTTGACGCTCGCCGCTACCGGCTCCGAAATGAACGGAAACTCCGTCATTACGAACTGGGAAGAGAACCTGAAGCGTGCCTTCGGCAGCCCTCATACGTATCCGAAATTTTCGATTCTCGATCCGACGCTTACCTACACCGTACCGCGCAATCACACCGTGAACGGCGCCGTCGATATCATGTCCCATGTGTTCGAGCAATATTTCAGTCTGACCGAAAACACTCCGCTGCAGGAGCGGTTTTGCGAATCCATCCTGCAAACGGTCATCGAGAACGTCGAGCCCGCCCTGGCCAATCCGGAGGACGCTGCCGCAAGGGCCAATCTTATGTGGTGCGGGACGATGGCGCTTAACGGCGGCCTGATCAGCGTAGGCATGACCAACGACTGGGCGTCGCACGGCATCGAGCATGAAGTGAGCGCCATCTATGATATTCCGCACGGCGCAGGTCTGGCGGTTGTTTTTCCGAACTGGATGAAGTACGTGCATGAAGAGCGTATCGACCGGTTCGTGCAGTACGCCGTTCGCGTATGGGGAATCGATCCGGCAGGCAAATCGGACAAAGAAGTTGCTCTCGCCGGCATACAGGCAACAAGAGATTTCTTTACCCGCATCGGCGCGGAATCCAGACTGGCCGACTTCGGAATCGGCAGCGAAAAGCTGGACCGGATGGCCGAGGAAGCGGTCCGTTACGGGGAAATCGGCTCGTTCAAACGGCTGGACAAGCAGGACGTCTACAATATTTTGGAAATGTCTCTATAACCGGGAGGGATTAACGAAATGTCTAACGCAAAAACGGACTACACGGTATTGAGCAACGGTCTGAAGATGCCTTGGCTGGGCCTCGGCGTGTGGAAGGTCAAGGACGACGGCGAAGCCGAAAGAACGGTCGCTTCGGCGATTGAGCTGGGATACCGGAGCATCGATACGGCGGCGGCCTATAATAATGAAGAAGGCGTGGGCGCCGGGATCCGGAACAGCGGCATCGCCAGGGACGACATCTTCGTTACGACAAAAATTTGGAACGCGAACCAGGGCTACGAGTCGACACTGGCCGCATTCGAGACAAGCCGGCGTAAGCTCGGCCTCGATATCGTCGATCTGCTTCTTATTCACTGGCCGGTAAAAGGCAAATACCTGGATACGTGGCGCGCGCTGGAAAAGCTGTACAAGGAAGGCCTTGTCCGCGCAATCGGCGTCAGCAATTTTCAAACCCATCATTTACAGGATGTCATTCAAGCAGGCGAATTCGTGCCGATGGTCAATCAGGTCGAATATCACCCGCTGCTTACCCAGAAGGAGCTGCACGCCTTCGCGAAGAGCAACCGCATTCAGCTCATGGCCTGGAGCCCGCTGATGCAGGGCCGTCTTGACCAGCCTGTGCTGGCCGAAATCGGCGCAAAATACGGGAAAACTCCCGCGCAGGTCATCCTTCGCTGGGACTTGCAGAACGGAGTCGTCACGATTCCGAAATCGACGAACCCTGCCCGCCAGCAGGAAAACGCGGATATTTTCGATTTTGCCCTGACGGAAGAAGAAATCGGACAAATCGATGCGCTTAACCGCGATCATCGCTTCGGACCGGATCCGGATAACTTTAACTTCTAATTCAAAAAAAGCTTTCCTCCATTCTAGTCTCTGGAGGAAAGCTTTTTTAATGGCAGCCGGTAGCCGCTGACGCTACAAAAAGACGCGCTCGACAAACCAATACGTTCCCGTCAGCGCGATCAGGCCGGAAACGGCGAACGCCGCATTCCGGTACCATTTCACGCGGCTAGCAAGCAGGAGCAGCGGCAGCAGGACAGCCAGCACCGCAATTTGCCCGATCTCCACGCCCAAGTTGAACGAAAACAAGGAGAGCAAATAACGTTCCCCGAGCGCTCCTTGAAGCACCTGGGCAAAGCCGAAGCCGTGGATCAGCCCGAACGCGAGCGCGACCGCCCATCTCCACTCGAGACGCTTCAGCCAAATATTTTCTACGGCTACGTAAACGATGCTCAGCGCAATAAGCGGCTCCACGATGCCGGCGGGCAGGGAAAACACATCCAGCGCCGCAAGCGCAATCGTAACGCTGTGGCCCAGCGTAAAGGCCGTTACGATTTTCAAGTAGCTTTTCATCCTTTGCTTCAATAGAACTAAAGCCGCCACAAACAGCAGATGGTCGTAGCCGGTCCAAATATGCTCCATCCCGAGGCGGATGTAGTCCCACATCGCAGCCAGCCAACCCGGTATTTGCAGGGAAGTCGTTGCCCGGCCGTTCGCCAATGCGCTTACCGAATCCGAAGACACGCGGTGGTCGGCGCGAAACACCGTATCGATCCCTTTATCCCCTGCGCTGATCGTCGCAAAATTTTGATGCTGCGGATCCAGATCGTCAAAGAAAAAACGGTAATCGATCGAATAGGACTCGACCGGAGCCGGGAACGAATACTTCAAATTCATATATACATACGGCGTACCCGCCTTTTCTTTCATCGAAATATCGGAAATGGCAGGCACGGCCGCCTCGCCTCCGCTTTTTACTACCAAATTTTCGTTTACGAGCTGTGCCAGCTCTTCCTCGCTCCAGCCCGGCTGCTCCCCGGCCGAAGGCGCTTCGGATTCCGGCCCCCCGATCACATAAACCCCTTCGTATCTGATATCCGACCACTGAGCGATTTCCCTGGGATCCAAATACAGTCCATATTGAATCGTATCGTTCTGAATGTGAATATCCGAATAACCAAGCGTAGCCAAATGGGCTTCCGTTGCCGGCGGGTTCACCGCTGCCGCAGCCCCGGCAAGCAGCATTCCCGTCAAAAGCTTGCCTGCATGTTTCTTCAACCAGTTACGCATATGCGCTTTCCTCCGTTACACCTTGAAAAGCCGCCCGGACGGGGCATCCAGGCGATGCCCCTCCGTGCGGATTTTCTTGCGGATGTTATCGTTGATAGATGACCTTAGCCGCGCCGAATGTATGTCCGGCTAGTTTATGTCATCTCCTTTGTCGGTGTCCTTCCTTCCGCTGCCTGAACTCGCATTCGCATTCATGCCTGTCGCAAACGACCAAATATCCGAAACGGCACGCCCTCCGTTCGCATCCTTCGCGTCCGCGTACCAATAGTAAGTCCGATCCAGGGATAGACCGTTCCAGGCCGCCGACGCTTTTGAACCGCTCGCGACATCTTTGCTTGTGCCAATTTCGTTCCGGGTGTATACATTCAAGCCGATGTAATCGGTAGCCACCTGCTTCGATGCGTCCCGGGCCGGATAATCGATATCGAACTCATCGAGGCCCGGTTCGTCGAAATAGTTGTAGTCGTCCATATAAGCGGAATACGTATCGACGTGAATCTGATCGTTATCCAAATCGAACTGCAGGAATCTCATATAGCCTTGACCGCCTTCGCGGCCCGACTGATAGTCCGCCAGCATTTCCACTACCGCCCTGCCGCCGACATGCTTAACATCGTACGCCACCCCGTGCAAATGTCCGCTAAGCACCATGAACACATTGTCATTAGGAGCTACGATATCCGTCCAAATCTGCTGGCCTTGTCCGGAATACGTTTTGCTTGGCGAAATATACTCGTGCGTCGCAAGAATCACATACCGGTTAGGATGCTTCGCAAGCACCTCGTTCGCCCATTTAATCGTATCCTCCTGGATGTTCCACCCGAGATACATGATCAGAAAATCCTGGCCGTGCGAGGAAACGAGGTCGTAGTGGTCGCGGTTATTTTTATGGTCGCCCCCGTAGGTCGGCTGACTTTCGAACCGGTCTCTGCCAAAATACTTGTAGTATTCGGTATAATCGCCCTCGTCATGGTGTACGTCGTGATTGCCCGCGACTACCCCGTAAGGGATTTTCGCATCCTCCAAAATTTTCATACTGTCGCTCGCCACCTTCCATTCGTCCGGACGGTCCCAATCGTCGACGATGTCGCCCGTATGAATGGAATAAACGATTTTCATTTCTTCCTTTTGCTCCGCGATATAATTCATCATGCCTTTGTAGATTTCCGGATAGGAATCCGAGTAATACTGTGTATCGCTGACCCAGGCAAAAGTAAAGTCCACATCGTCCGGCGACGGCAGCAGATCCTGAATCAAGACATGAAGCTTATTGCCGCGCACCGTCTCTCCGGCATTCACCTTCGCCTTCAGCTGGAAATCCTCGGCGCCGATGCCCGAATCGACAGGCTCCCATTTGCCGCTCGCAAAATTCCAGACATACATCGTAACCTGCCTGTCGGGAAGGGAATGCCCTTCCCATACGACCTCCACTTCGTCGCTGTCCGCCGGAGCTTTGTCCAGCTTAAAGTCGAAGCGGTGATACGGGAACTGCCCTTCGGAATCGGTCACGTAATACTGCCCGTCATTTTCCTTCACCTTGGCCTTCTCCTCGGCGCCGAATGCCGTTTCACCGGCAGGGGCCAGCTCGAGCGGAGGCTCGCGGTCGACGGAATTGGAGTACGCATCGATGCTGTTTGTCCCGCTGAAATCATATTGGTACGCCTCGTAAAACGTCACATCCATCGGATCGCCGTTCGGATCCGTCACCTTTACGCTTAGATCGGCGTTGCGGCCGACATTCGAAGCATTGTCCGCCGGGCTAGGCTCGGATGGCTGATCCGGATGCTCGTTTTCCGTGTTAAAACGAACCTCGGCTTCTTTCTCGTTCCCTGCAGCGTCCTTTGCCTCAATCCGGAATAGATGCTCTCCGGCTGCCAGCTCCGCCGCCTGCTGAGTGAACGGAAGCGTAACGGCTTTTCCGTCCAGCGTCGCCTCCACCGATGCTACGCCGGAAACGGCGTCCGTTACATCTGCATTCAGCTCGATAGCACCACGATAGGTCTGCCCTTCCTTAATGGTCAAGTTGTCGACCGACGGGGCTGTATTATCCACGATCAGCTTAACCGTCTTCTTGGCACTGTCTCCGGAAGATAGCTCGAAGCTATGCTCGCCGTCCGTCAGCTGCGTCGTATCCAGCTCATGGTAGACGCCCTGGAACAGCGATTCCGGCAGGTCAATCGTATATTCCACATACTCGACATTATTTGCGCTGTCTCCGACCGACGTACGGTCCGCCGGCTGAATCGTAACGAATTCCTCGACGTTCAGCTTCTTGCCGCGGGCCGATGCGATTTCCTGCCAAGCGCCGTTCCAGAGTGCGATCCGGACATTTTGAATGCGGTAATCGTCGTTGTTGCCGTCAAGCCCGGTTGGCGACTGGCCGTTGCCCGCCGTCAGCTTCACCGTATTCACGCCAGGCTTCAGCATATGCATCGGCAGCGGGACCGCCTTCAATTCATAGTAGCTGCCCGCCGGCAGCAGGCTCGCCAATTCGCCGTTCACGAAAAGGCCGTTTTTGAACGAAACCTGCATGTCGTCCGCTTCGAACAGGATGTATGCGTCCTCAGGCATTGTAGGCTGTACGGATACCGCCTGACCGTCAAGCTTCAACGATAACGCGGATCCCGGCGTTTCGGCATTTCCTTGAATGACCTGGGTGCCGCTCAGGAAGCTTCCCTCCGGATTGTTGAACCACAACGGTCCTTGCTCGTTTTTCGCATACTCCAGCCTGTAAGGCTCTTTGCCGCCATCAAGGGTAGATGCCGTCTGAAAGCCGTCGGTTGCCGTGAAATAATAATCGATATACGCCGCATGAAGGAACGTTTCCTTAATGACCGGATCTGAAATATACAAGTCCGGATCGTTTGCGGAGCTCGGCATGTTCACGGTATGATACCCGGACTCCCCGTCCCGCTTGTAGTGCAGCTGCACCTGCTTAATGCCTTGATTGTCCTTCGCCTTCGTCTGCAGCTGCAAATCTCCGAACGGCTGCGGCTCCGTAAAGACATCATGGTTGATGTTCGGCTTAGCCTTATCCGCAGGAAGCTTGACCGGCTCAGCAGGGACTTGTCCGGCCAGCAAAGCGCCCGGTGTTGCCGGCTGCATAATCGACCGTTTGAACATCCGGTTCGTCCCGTCCTTCGGATATTCGTAAACGATGCTCGTGCCGTCGTCATTCACTTCATCCGCCGCGACGCTGAACCAGGCCTGCGAAATAACGTCGCCGGCATGATGCACCGGATTCGCCGCGTCGGCGGCAATATGAATTCTGCCCTCTTCGGCATTCGGCATGCCGTTCGAGAAGATCGGCACGACGCTGGACTCCGCGAGCCCCGCCCCGTAGTGGGCGATGAAATCCGAAGCCGGCTTGCCTTTACTGATCAACGATTGGACCCAAACGACCGCCGTCCCCTTGGATGGTACCGTCAGGTCCCTGTCGATATCCCATTTCGTCGTAGCTCCGTGACGGAACTCGTAGATGATCTGGTAATCTTTTAGATTGACAGCCCGGTTCGTGTTATTGTAGACCTCAATATATTCATAGGCGTCCGCTCCCTTGCTGTCGGGCACCAGCTCGGTAATGAGCAGCTCGGTATCGATCGGTTTGATGGAATCGAAAACGAGAATTTCATAAGGCACCTGTGCGGGCGAGCGGCTGACGTTGGTGCCGTCCGACGCTTCCATATAATATTGAAGCTTCGCGGTATCCTGCATCGCTTCGGCCGGAATGACCGCCTGATACGAATCGCCTTCTCCTTTGGACATCGGCAGGACGGCATATTCGGCGGATTCCGCTTTTTTGTAGTAAAGCTTTACTTCCTCCACCTTCTGATCGTCCCGGACTTCGGCTGAAATCGTCAGATCCTCGGGAGTCGTCGAGCCAATCGGCAGCGTATGGCTGATGATCGGCTTCAGAAAGTCATCGGGAAGCTCTACGACGGAAGAAGGAATCTGCTCGGGCAGCACCGATCCCGGTGTCGGTACCGTTTTCGATTGCAATTTCCGCATCGTCAGGCCGCCGGACTCGTTCACTGCATATGTAACGGAAGTATTGTTTTTATCGTCCGCATTGCTGCCGCCTTCGTTATATTTGGCCGATACGATCGTTTCCCCCGTATTCGAAACGATCGATACCGTTCGGCCCGGGGCGTTCTCCAGATTGCCGGATCCGGTGAACAGCAGCTCCTGCGCTTCCGTAAGCGGCGGGTTCACCTTATATGCCTCGTTGAATTTGCCAAGCGTTCCATTCTCGTCATCCACATATGCCCGCAGTACCATCGTTTTCCCCGGCTGCAGCGTTTTTGCGTCCTTGAATGTCCAGGCCCGGACCGGGTTTCCGCTTAGATCCTGATACGAAATCGAATATTGGTCAAGCGGAATCGTTTTGTTGCTGTTATTGTAAATTTCAATATATTCCCAGGCGGGAACGTCTCCGCCGCTTACATTAGGCGTGTTAAATACGATTTCCGTAATGAGCAAGTACGGAGTCTCCGTTCCCGCCGCATATGCCCGTTCGGACGAATGCAGGGACACGGAAGGGAAAACGCCTGATACGGTCAAGGCTGCTGCCGCAACAGCCGCCATGACTTTTTTTGCGTGTTTTTTGACAGGCCGCATTTCGTTAATTTCAATCCTTTCTAACTATCATATTGGTAGAAATGCCAACAGGAATCCTTCAATCGAACCGTCTCTAGTTACCCTCCCTTCTTAACCAAATAGATTTATTGGCATGGCAATTATTTTAGTTGTAAATTATTTACTCACTGTAAGAGCCATGATAAGTTTTTCTAAAGTGATATAAGCAGCAGCCGGAATTCCATATCAGACAAGCGTAAACGGCTTTGCCGTCCTCTGGCGGTAAAAGCTCGTTTCGCGATGAAATAGGAGTCATTTATGCGTTCAAGCTTATAAATTCTTATATTTCGAAAAAAAAAGAGACCGCCCGCATCTGCAGACAGTCTCGTTTTCTATAAAAATAGCATTATTGCGAATTAAACGCCTTAAGCACCGTATAACGGTTCGGCCTGACGTGATGCGCTTCCTGCAGGCTTCGTCTCAACAGCTCCTCATCGACGCCCAGCTCGCCGGTTGTGGAAGGTCCGCCTACCTGGCGCAGCCAGCCGCGGATCTGCTTCTCGTCCGGCAGAGCCGTTATTGCGCTTCGCAGCTTGTCCGGCTCCGAGGCAAAAGCAAGGCCCCCGTCCGACTCCGCCAGCCGGTGATACAGCTTGGAAATTTCCGCGCAGGCCACGCCGACTTTAGCGCCGTGCAGCAGCTGCCGCTTGCCGAGGCGGATGTATTCCATCTCCCAGTAATGGGAGAGGTGATGCTCCGCTCCCGAAGCCGAATGCGACTGGCCGAACAGCAGCATCGCGAGTCCCGACTCGATCAGCGCCTCAATCAATACGCGGATGCCGTCCTGGTCGCGGGCCGCAATCCGCTCCGCATGCTCCACGCATTTGTTCAGCGCCATACGCGTAATTTCCGCCACCTCCGGCGAATAGGGCTCCCCGCCCTCGGCGGCGCCGAAGCTCCAGTCGAGCAAGGACGTATATTTGCCGAGCATGTCGCCGAAGCCGGCAGCTACAAGGCGGGCAGGCGCGGCCGACAAAATGTCCAAATCCGCGAACAGCGCATCGGGCCCGATGGCGGCGATCGTTTTCTTCTCGCCGCGGATAATGATAGGAGCGCCCTTCGAGTTAAAGCCGTCTACCGATGGTGCGGTCGGAACGGAAACAAACGGAATGTGCGACGTATAAGCCGCATATCGGGATATGTCATGAATGGTGCCCGAGCCCGCCGCAACAACGACCTCCGCATCGCGCGCCTGAATATCGAGCAGCAGCTGCACGATGGAAGCTTCGTCGGCGATCACATCCCCCTGCCGGTCCGGCTTGATTAGCGTGACCTGCACCGTAATTCCGAGCGCCGCAAGCTCCTCTTCAAGCGTCCGGCCCGCAATGTCATATGTAACGGCATCAGCGGCAACGAGGACTCTCGTATACCCCTTATCCCGCACGTAAGGAGCGACCCCATGGATCGCACCCGCTTCGATAACGAGCGGGTTAATCTCGATCGACTTCAGCGTCTGTTTATCGAATCCGCCAGCCATCCGTTTCACTCGATCTATCAATGTAGACACTAGCAACGCCTCTCTCTCTTTCCATTTCTTTCATTTTGCTCTCACAGGGCGACGATTGTCAACTTCACTTCCGCAGGACTATTGCAGTTTAAAAAAAGTTTTTAATCCGCTTGCCTCCGATGATCCAGCACTTCCAAATAGAGCACCTGAAGAAACTTTTTAATATTAACCTTCCCTTTCCCCGGCTGCAGCTTCTCGTCGATCTCCTTCATTTTCAACCGGATGTCCTGGAAGTCAAAATAAAGCGGAGCATAATGCTCGAATTTCGGATTGCCGTAATCTGCGAGCCCCATGCTGGCGAGGTTGGCAGCGGCGCTCATCACCGCGCGGCGGACGCGCTGCTCCACGGCTTTAGCCTCTCTTGCGGGGTCGCGTTCCGGGCATGCAACGGCCTCATACAGCTCCTTTAAAGGAGGAAGCGACTCCTCTTGACGATGCTGAACAAGATGCTCCATCATTTTAATCATGTCGCTGCTGCCGAGCTCGCCGACGATGCCCAAATCCCTAAAGACGGGCAGAACGATTTCCCGCACCGGCTGCCTTCTCCGGCTGCTCCCCAAATCCGTATTCAAACTGATAAGCTTCGCCATGGAATTTTTGATTTCATTCAAATAATGCCCGACTTTCCAATGCTCGTTTACCTTGGACAGCACGGCCTCAACTTCGATTCGGTTAATCGGCTTCCGGATATAAAATTCAATACCCGCTTGGTAGGCTCTGCCTATCATTTCTTTGTTTTCGATTTGCGAGATCATCACGCATTTTCCGTCATAGCCTTTTTGCTTAAGTTGAGTGATCGTTTCAATCCCGTCCTGATCCGGCATCAGCAGGTCAATCAGCAGAACGTCCGGATTGGCTCCCAGTACGGCCTTTTCCCCTTCGCATCCGTTTTCCGCCGTAACGACTACCTCTCCCAGCCAGCTTTTTTCGATAATATTTTGCAGCATCCGTACGCTTGCCGCATCATCATCCACAATGCCAAATGAAAGCATCTGTCATCACGCCCCTATGGTCAAAGTATGGGTCGAAAAAGCCACGACAAAGGTTGTTTCCTCGGAATGACCGGAGCAGCGCAAGCTCAGCTTGCCGCCGGAGGCTTGAACGATATCGCGGACATGCGATAAGCCGATTCCGGTAGCCGCGCTTCCTTCCTCATTAAATTTAGTCGTAAACCCCGGTTCAAAAATAACCTCCTTATTCTCCTCCGCAATTCCCGTTCCCGTGTCGGAAACGATGAGTACCGTTTCACCCTCCTTTTCATAAACCAAAATTCGGACGGTTCCTGCCGATTCAATAGCCTCCACCGCATTCGAAACCAGATTGTTAAGCACGGTTAACAGCGGCATATAATGGGCCGTTGAATAATTGGTGTCGATCTTTTTTTCAAAATGAATTTCCTTCATTAACATCTTACTATAGCCGGCATTCGAATGGAGAACAAAATCCACGATTTCCGCAAGGGTCATATCGGATGTTGTCTCCCGGTTATACAGCTTGAGCAAGCCGGATAAAATGCGCTGGCAGTCCTTCTTCACCTCGTGGATCTGCTGCGTCATTTCCAGCACGGACCGGCTGACGTCCTTTTCCGCGGCGGCGCTCAGCCTTCTGTACAGCTCATAGCTTTTGGCGGTCAGCTTCTCCATCGTATCCATCGATTTTTTCAAATAAAAAACTTCCCCGTACAAGCCCGAGCCGACATTCAGCATTTGCTCCATCCTTTTTTGCTGCTCGTTGTGAACGGCCCGCATTCGGCTAATGACGATGCTGCTGAACAAGCCGACGACAAACAGGCTGCGGACGACGGAGGCTGCGCCGATCCATAGAAGCTGCCCTTTATAAAGATAGGCAATGTCGAATAGCATACTGCGGGCGAACAGTTCGATTTCGTTGGACACAAAATCGGTCAGCGACACGCATAGCGCCAGCAGCAGCGGATGACGATCCGGCAGCCTCCCTTGAAGCAGCTTCATGCCGACAGCGAAAACGATGTAATAAATCGCCGCCGGCAAGTGAGTTTTCAGGCTTGCAAATAGAGAAAACGTATCGTAGTCCGAAAATCCGCCGATGGCCGTCCGAAAAACAAGCACCGTCACCCCCGTCACTATTCCCGTGTACACATAGGGCAGCTGCCGCATTAACAGCAGGAACAGCAAAAAGGCGCTGCTTCCGAGGCCGATCCGGAATACCTCTCCGCTAAAGGGCGTGATTTTGAATTCGCCTGCAACAGCCGTTACAACTGCTGCCAGAAGTATATGTATCAAGGCGTAAGTTTTGCCGCTGCGCATCTCATCCCCTCCCCGTTACCCTTATTGTAAACAAGGAGCTAATATTTTCATAGGTTTAAAGAAAAAGCCGACCTCTCAGGAAGTCGGCCTTTATGTTATCCTAGATTAAACGATTTTGGCCTCCAGCCTTCTCGCAACGAGCGATAGGGCGTAGTTGACCGTAAAGTAAAGAACGGCGGCTAACAGCAGCACCGGAATCGTATAGTTAAGATTTTGGCCGATGACGATTTTCGACTGGTTCATCAGCTCCGGAAGCGCAATGATCACGGCCAATGACGTGTCCTTTAACAAGGAAATAAATTGGCTGACGAGCGGCGGCACCATACGGCGAAGCCCCTGCGGCAGCACGATATGCCAGAGCGTGCGCATATAGCCGAGCCCCGATGAACGCGCCGCTTCGATTTGCCCTTTGTCGATCGAGTTTAAGCCGCTGCGGACAATCTCTGCAATCATGGCTCCTTCAAATAAGGTAAGCGCAACGATTGCGGCGTACATCGGCCCCAGCTGAATGCCGACATCCGGCAGGGCGAACCTGGCCATAAAAATAAGCAGCAGCAGCGGCAAATTGCGAAGCAGCTCTACAATCAGGCCTAAAGCCTGCGATAAAGCCGGCACCTTCATATATCGGATCACCCCGACGATCGAGCCCAGCACAAAGCTGAACACGATCGAGAGAAAAGCCACTTTTAGCGTCACATAAAAGCCTTCAAATATGAACCGTAAATTGTCGCTGGAAAAAGCGCCCGCAAAGTCCATCTGCCCCCCTCCTTTCTACCCGTGTTTGGCCAGTCTGCGTTCCAACCGATGCGCCGCGAAGCTTAGCGGGAGAGTCAGCACCAGGTAAAAAGCGGCGACAAACAGATATGTATCAATGGTGGCGTACGTATCGCTCGCAACTTTGTCGCCGAAATACATCAAGTCCAGGCCGGCAATGACGCTGAGCACCGACGAATTTTTGACCAGGTTGAGAAACTGGTTGCTAAGCGGAGGAATGACAATTTTGACTGCTTGCGGGAGAACGACATACCTCATCGCCTGCACATACGTTAAGCCGGACGACAGCGCCGCCTCCGTCTGGCCCTTGGGCACGGACATAATCCCCGCGCGGATCGCCTCCGCGATAAAAGCGGCGGTGTATACCGTAAGCCCGATCGTTCCGCAAACGAACCCGTTTAATGTAATACCGAGCAAAGGCAAGCCCAGGAAAAAAATATAGACCACGAGCAGCAGCGGGATGTTGCGGATAAATTCGACATATACCGTCCCGACCCACCTGAGCGGCCTGACGGACGAAATGCGGAATACCGCGATGACCGTCCCCAGCAGAAAGCTGGCAATCAGCGCAATGACACTCGCGTAAATCGTGTTCAGAAAACCTTCCATATAGACGTCAAAGTAATCGGTTAATACCGAGAAATCCGGCATCGTCAGCCCTCCTTGCCCTTAGAAAGAAGCGGGTGGCCGCGGCCACCCGTCTATGCTGGAGCTGATCCGTTATTCGGCAGGCTCCTCACCGATCCATTGCTTATAAATTTCGTTGTATTCTCCGCTCTCCTTCATCGCCGCAAGTCCGGCATTAACGGCATCCACGAGCTCCGTTTCGCCTTTCTTGATCGCTATGCCGTACGGTTCGTCGGTGAACGGCTCCCCAACCACTTCATATCCGGGATCTTGCGCCATCATGCCGTACAAAATCGCGTTATCCGTTGTGAGCACATCCCCTTGACCCGCTTTAAGCGCGGAGAAGGCATCCTGATAGTTATCAAATTCGAGTACATTTGCGTCCGGCGCTCTTTCGATGATGTTGTCAACGGACGTGGAGCCCTTAACAGCAAGCACCTTCGTACCTTTCTTTACGTCGTCGATGCCTTTAATCGCGCTTCCCTTCTTGACGAGCAAAGACTGGCCTGCTTTAAAATATACCTCGGAGAAATCGACCTGCTCCTTCCGCTCCTCCGTAATGGTCATCGTCGCAACGATCAGATCGATTTCGTTGTTATCCAGCATTGGGATCCGGGTTTTCGAAGTGACCTCCTTCAGCTCGATCTTGGTCTCGTCTCCCAGAATGGACTTCGCAAGCGCCTTCGCGATATCGACATCGAAGCCTTCTACTTCATTGTTCGCGGGATTTTTCAGGCCGAACAGTTTCGTATCGTATTTGACCCCCACGATCAGCTTGCCTCTGCTTTTAATCGTATCCAGCAGCGTTTCTTCCGCACCCGCATCCGGGTTTCCGTCCGAAGCTCCGGGCGTATTGCCGCCTTTCTCGTTTCCGCATCCGGTCATGACGGATACCGACATTACCAATACCATAAACGCAACGGCCAGCCATTTTCTCGTCATCATTCGAATCTCCCCTTTTTATGTTAGTGATTTAATACCCGGTTCAAAAATAGGCGCGCCCGCTCCTCGCGCGGGTTGGAAAAAAATTCGCCCGGCCTCGCTTCCTCGACAATCCGGCCCTGGTCCATGAACACGACCCGGTCGGCGACCTCCCGCGCAAAGCCCATCTCATGCGTAACGACGACCATCGTCATCCCCTCGCCGGCGAGCGCCTTCATCACATCCAGCACCTCGCCGACCATTTCGGGATCGAGAGCGGACGTCGGTTCGTCGAACAGCATGACCTGCGGCTTCATCGCCAGCCCTCTCGCTATGGCGACGCGCTGCTGCTGCCCGCCCGACAGCTGGGAAGGATATTGGTTCGCCTTATCCTCAATCCCGACCTTCTCCAAAAAATACATCGCGGTCTGCTCGGCTTCCTGTTTCGTCTGGCCAAGCACCTTCCTGGGAGCTAAAGTGATGTTGTCGATAACCTTCATGTGCGGATACAAATTGAAGTGCTGGAACACCATTCCGATATTTCGTCTAAGCCGGTTAATATTCGTCTTCTTGTCATTAACCGCTTGACCGCTCACGATGAGCTCGCCGCTCGTGATCGTTTCCAGACGGTTGATGCAGCGAAGCATCGTGCTTTTGCCGGAACCGGACGGTCCCACGATAACGACGACTTCCCCTTGACCGATCTGCAGATGAATATCCTTCAGTACATGAAAATCCCCGTAATGCTTCTCCACCTGACGAAATGAAATCATAGGCCCCCTCCTTTCCGGCTCATGCGATTGAAATTGTTAGATATGAGTTAGATAAACTTACATAAATCCTACAGAAAAACTACGTAAACCTATAATATCCTACACTTTTTAATAAAAAAACAACAAACCCGGCACCGAAAGGCACCAGGTTTGTTGCTGCTAAGATGGAGATTATGCTCTGTCCTTTATTCGCGCAATCACTCTTGCGACGGAGGAGTCGGCCTCAATCAATAGCGGCAGCGCTATAATTTCGAAGGGGGCTCCGGCGTCTGCAAGCTTGTCTACGTTGGCCAAATTCTCGATAATGAGAATTTGGCCGCCCAGCAGCGTTTTATGGACGCTGTAAGGCTCCTTATCCGGAGAGGGGGTGTCGAGCCCGACCATTTTGACGCGTTTCTTGACCAGCAGCCCGGCGAATGCGTCTGTCAGCACCGGGTAATCCGTAAAGTAGCCCGGCTGGCCGAACCGCTTGCCGTGCCCCGTATGCAGGATAACGATTTGCCCCTCGCGGATCAGCTCCTCGTATTCTTCCTTATAGTCGATCGTCTCTTGGCCGCATACGTTCAGCAGGCAGCCCTCTCCCACGAAGGTGTCAAGCGGGATGCCGCTAATAGGCCGGTGGACATCCAGCAAATGCATCGGACCGTCAATATGCGTACCGGCATGCATATTCGTCGAAAGCTGGTGATTGTTATAAAAGTCGCGGTCAAATTGCCGGGTATGGGCCAGAACCGTCTCATCGTCCCCGGGAAATACCGGAAGCCCGTTACGTATAACATGTGTCAAGTCTATGAGCACGCTTGAACTCTTCCTTTCGGCTTACGCGGAAACCGCTAATTTGTCTATATGTTATTCCATTGAATGAATACTCCCGCCACTTACCTTTGCTCTCGCTTCGGCTGAAGTGGGGGTTTCTGATGTCTCAACCTAACTTCTTCAGGATGCTTAACACCAGGGGAGTTGACACGTTAATGGTCTGGTTACCATCCACCCCCCCCTATCCCATTGGTTCCTTGCATGGAGACCTTTGGAAATACTTTGCGCATAATGTTCGCCGCGCCGTTCACATCAGCATGAATCAGACCTGTCGCACTCTGATACAATCCGCGGCAGATTCGCTTGCCTGAGAATAGGCATGGACCTCCTTCGTCATATCCCTGGTCGTCGACTCCGTCGACTGCTCGGGTATGCATCCTGGATCCGGCGATGACGCTTTAGATGCAGGCGTTCCAATCGTTTGGACGTATGTACGCCTTCCCACGGTTCCATGCCTTGACGAAGAATCCCGGTGTAGTGCGCTTTCATCTTGTTGTAGTACTGATTAATCGCTTTGACAATCTTGCACTTTACAATCAACGGTTTCGAACCGGTTGTCGTGACGATGGTTGCAAGATTGTCGATGCCCAAATCAATTGCCATGAGAAAATCAGAATGATTGACGTCCAGCACATGTTCTTTCGGCGCTTCTTTCTTTACTGTCGGACAAGCGAAGACCATTTCGACGACGTAATGTCCATGGCTGGGCACGACGCGCACCTGCATCAACTGGCCGTCGATACGACCTAGCTTGCCGATGTTAAGCTGCAGTTTGGTTTTGGGAAGCTTGAGAAACTTCCCTCCTTTGATGACGCAATCCTGATTGGAGAACACAACTTCTTTTGCTTTGCCCCGAGCATATCCCGGAATACGGGGCTTTCCGGTGTACTTCTCCGGATGTTTGCGGTAATCCTTTATGCTGGCGAAGAACGCTTTCCAGTTTTGGAATACCACCATCATAACGCCTTGACTGCTCTGTGCGGGAAGTGCGCGATAATCGGTTTGCCCCATCACTTTGAACAATGCGTCCAGGAAGGGGTAGGAGAGAAAGGGCCGCTCCTGCGAAGGAAGCTCAAACGGACGGGAACGCTACCGAATGTAAAAGTTCGTGGTGTTGTACAGATTTTTGGCGTTCTGACACGCTTCATCCAAGTAGGCAAACAACCGATGGCCCGGTTTGACCCACACTTGATAGGATCTGTATAGGAGTGTTGCATCTGACATGACTTCACCTCCTCCCTCATCCGCAACACGAATGTATGTTCTGTTTTATTATAACGCTACAATGGGAGGAAGGGAAGAATATTCAGTGTGCATATTCAAGAGGTCGCCGATTCACCTCGCCACTTGCAGAAGTGAGAGTCCTCTCGACGAAAGTTGATAGAGGAGCTTCAAGTATTTGTGTTCCCGTGCTTCCTTCTGCTCGTTCATGCGCTCAAGCGTAAACGGCTGTGCCGTCCTCAGGCGGTAAAAGCTCGTTTCGCAATGAAATAGAAGTCATTTATGCGCTCAAGCATATAATTTCATGTATTTCAAAAAAAAGCTCCGGCCGACCGTGTGACGGTCTCCGGAGCTTTCGGGCTGTCTATTTCATGAAATCCGAAATGAGCACCTTTCGGCCGGTTTTGGCGCTCTCCAGTGAAGCGAGCACCATCGCCATGCTGTAAATGTTGTCGCTGCAATCCGTTTCCGGCTTTCGCTCTTCCGCAAGCGCGGTGAACATTTCATCCAGGCAACCCTGGTGGAAGGTAGCGGACATTTCCGTTGTGCCGCCCCCTACCCGTTCATACTCGCGGATAAATTTGCCGGTCTGGTCGCCTGCCGCAACGATTTCCGCATACGGCTCACCGCGGCCGTCCCAAATCGCGGTCCCCTTCTCGCCCGTCACGCGCCACTCGGCTTCCCAAGAGGTCGTCACGCCTTCCGAGCACCAGGAGCCGCGATAATTGAAGACGGAGCCGTCGGACATTTCGAAAATGCAGATAGCCATCGCGTTTCCGGCGTACCAGGAGCCCGGAGGATTAAACTCGTGGCAGTAGACGGATACCGGATTCGCTCCGGAGATCAGCCTCGCCTGATCAAACGTATGGATCGCCATATCGAGCAGCAGCGGGCTTTCCATCGCATCCCGGAAGCCGCCGAAATGGGCGCCGATGAAAAAGTCGGCCCCGATAAAGCCAAGCTTGCCGATCGTACCGTCTTCGATCAGCTTGCGAAGCGAACGGATTCTCGGATCGTACCTCCGGTTTTGCATCACGGCATGGGTTCTCCCCGTTTGCTCCGACAATCGGACGATATCAAGGCATTCGCCCATTGATTCGGCCAGCGGCTTTTCCCCGAAAACGTTGCAGCCGAGCTCCATAGCCGCCGTTCCGATCGCGTAATGGCTGGCCGGAATCGTCACGTCGAATACCAGATTGGCGCCTGTCGCCCGGATCGCTTCCTTCAAATCCGTAAATACGGGGCAGGAAAGCTCCTTGCGCTCGGCCATCGCCCTTGCGAATTCCTCTTTAATATCGACAAGACCGACGATTTCCGTATCGGGCCTTTTCTTCGCGTAGTCCACCCACGTATTGGCCATGCCGCCGCAGCCCGCAACGATAACTTTATGCTGAATCGCCATTTGCGTTAAGCCTCCTCTTTATCTGTTTAGACCGGGTTAGGAATGAAATCGCCGCCGCGGCAGCGCTTTAAATAGTTGAGAGCATGCACCTGGCCGGTCATCTCCAGCTCTCCTTTATAAACCGGATCGTGCCAGCCTTCGATATCGATCGTGCCTTTGTAGTCGTTTTGCCGCAAAATCGTAATGACATCCGACCAGTTCGTGTCGCCAAAGCCCGGCGTACGATGCCAGACGAACGGATTCGGCCCGTGCACGCCCTGCTCCCTTACGATATCCCATGCGATCGTCGCATCCTTGCCGTGTACATGGAAAACCTTCTTGACCCATTTGCGCAGCTGCGGAATCGGATCGATCAGGCTGACCATTTGATGGCAGGGCTCCCATTCCAGTCCGATATTGTCTTCCGGCACGGCATCGAACATCAGCTCCCACGCAGCCGGATTGTGCGCGATATTCCAGTCTCCTCTCGCCCAGGTCCCGCCCATGTCGCAGTTTTCGAAGGCGATTCTAACGCCCTTGTCCGCCGCGCGCTTTGTCAGCTCGCCGAACACTTCCTTGAACGCCGGAATCGATTCGTCGATCGGCCGGTCCGTCAGCCTGCCCGTGAAACCGGATACAATATCGGCCCCGAACAAATGAGCGTGGTCGATCAAACGCTCCCAGCTCGCAAGTGTATCTGCATTATTGCCTGCTCCGGTCAAAGGATTCCCGAATATGCTTACAGCCGGAATGACAAAATCATGCTCCTCCGCCAAAGCGCGAACGCGCTTCGCCGTTTCAACAAGATCCGTATTGCCGGTCGTTTGCCAGAAGGTCAGTGTAAACGATTCAAAGCCGTGCCCCACAATTTGCGGAATGATCTTATCCGCAGTTCCTCCGCCGACGAGCGTACCGATTCGCAATTTGTTTTCCACCTTGTTTATCACTCCAATATTGGCTTATAGTGTTGTTAACAACTTCATTATAGCGGGGATATTAGCCGATTACTCTAAACAATCTTGTGCATTACTAGTCTAATCTTGTGGTGGTGACGATTGCTTTGACAAACCCTAGGGAGCTTTGGGAAAATACCCGTCTTGAGCATAAAGCTTATCCGATCCAGCTGTTCCGGAATCGGGCCAATTCGAAGAAGCCGAACGACTGCGTGCTTTATTTGCATTGGCATGAGCATTTTGAAATTATCGTCGTCAGGAAAGGGAGCGCTCTGCTTCATATCGACAGCAAGCCGTATACTGTAAATCCGGGAGACGTCGTGCTCATTCCCGGCGGCAGCCTGCATGTCGGCTACGCGCTGCGGGAGGAGGACATCCATTACGATTGCGTCGTGTTTAACGCTTCGTTTTTTACCGAATGGGTGCACGATCCTGAGCATGCGAAATATGTAGCTCCTTATTTGGAAGGAAGCCTGCGGTTTCCCGTCGTGCCGGCGGAGCGTTGCGAGGCCGCCCGCGAAAGCTTCCCGCTGCTGGACGAGGTCATTGCCGAGCTGGCCGCCAAACAGCCAGCCTACCACCTGGTCGTGAAGTCGAAGCTTTACGCGCTGTTTGCCTTATTGTCCCGCACGTTCGCGGATCAGCAGAATGACGCGAAGGCATCCGAGCCGTATTTTGCCAACCGGGACCGGTTCAAGAGGCTGATCCGGAATATCGAGAACAACTTCAATGAGAAAATAACGGTAGAATCGGCGGCGCGTGAGGTCAACCTGAATCCGTTCCATTTCTGCAAGCTGTTCAAAAAGCTGACCGGCCGCACTTTTGTCGAATACGTCAACGTATGCCGCGTCAACGAAGCGGAGCGGCTGCTGCGCGAGAGCAACGATTCGGTCGGCGAAATTGCGGCCCGGGTCGGGTGCGACAATGCGAACTATTTTACGAAGCTGTACAAGCAGTACAAAGGCATGACGCCTTCGGAGGTGCGGAAGCGGCAGCAGTGAGCCGTGCGCGGCGTTCCGATTCAGGAGCAGTGTTTAATTTCCGCCGGGGAAATGGGCGGTGGTTCCTCTATTTCGAAACAACGTTCCTTGGCCGATCATGCGTTTGGCTGATCATGCGGACTGTGGTTCCGCTATACCTACCAAAATGAGCAATTTCGCCGTTCATTCGGACCATGGTTCCGTTACTTACCCGAAATCCGCTGTTTCTAGGTCTTTTGTTAACGAATAACGGATTCCGTGTCCCTCCATGCTCTCAAAAGACGAAAAACGTACCAATTAAAGGATCCGTTGTCCGCCGCATGTACGCCTACTTGTCACCGTTTGCCCATATTTGGGAAATCATATGTTATGATAGATTTATATCTAATATTTTTCGCTGAAATGCAACATTTATTTCCTACCCTGCGTACTTACCCGACTATGAGCAAAGGGGGAATGATGATGGCTGGCATGAGGAGTAAACTAGTAAATCTAGCTATAATATGCATATCCATAACCGTTATCGGATCAGGCTGCAGCACGGGCGCGAACGTCCGGATTGCCGGCTCTCCCGCCGGAGCGGCGGAAACGCCGGCAATCCGGACGGAAGAGCCGGGTGCGGCGCCAAGCGCCAGCACTAAAGCAACCGGGCACGAACCCGCTGCTTCGCCTGATACAGGGCTGAGCTCGGATGAACCGAATGACGGGCAAACAACGGGGCCTGACCCGTTGCCGGGTGAAAAGCCGGCTGCAGGAACGGACAGGGTTCCTGCTGTGAAACCTTCGGCAATTGCAAAACCGGCCGTAAAGTCGAAAGCGACGGATAAACCCGCAGCATCGACGGACGCAAAGCCTACCAGGCAGCCGGCAGCGAAACCGACTGCGGCTTCGAAGCCATCGGCTATGCCGTCGATAACGCCAGCGGCAGCTCCGGAACCCTCGAGTATATCGTCAGCTGTTCCAAGTCCGACGGAGAAGCCGACCGGGGAACCGACGCTGCAGCCGACAGAAAAGCCGGAGCCGACCTCGAACGTAACGGTGGCCGAGATTGCAGCCAAGCTGACGGAAGAATTGAAGCTGGGTTCGCTAGAACCGGTCGAAGGCGAAAAAATCAAGAAATTGTACGGCATCGACGCGGAAAGTCTGCTGAGCGAATATTCCTTTAATCAGGCTATGATTATGATTCAAGCCGGAGAATTTTCCGTTGTGAAGCTGAAATCGGACGATGCCTACGAAGCCGTCAAGGCTGGTTTCGAGAAGCGTGCGGAAACGGTGCGGAAAAACTTTGAAAATTATTTGCAGGATCAGTACGAACAGGCCAAAAACTATCAAATCGTCCGCAGCGGACGTTATGTCCTCTTCTCCATCTCACCGGACCAGCAAAAAGCGGCGGAGCTGTTTAACGCTTTTTTCGACTAGACGGAAGCCGACAAATACAAATGATAAAGTCAGCTAAGCGGCCTTAGTCCGATGGAATTCAGGACAATGGCCGCTTAGCTTTGCTTGCAATCTATCTATAAAAATAAACTAGGAGATGAATGATGATAAAGATTCAAAAACGAACAGCAATTATTCTAGTCTTCATTTTGTTAGTCGCTCTATGGATTGTCAGCTTTTTATTCCCGCAGCTAGCCATTAGAAGATACATGTTAGCCAGGCTTCACCCAATAAGCGCTTTCACATCCGATATTACAAACATGGAGCGATATGATATGAAATATGGCCATCTTTACGATGTAACGAGGTACATGGACTGGCGCACTAAAGAGGATGTTTTTGTTTTTTATCTTAAGAAAGCAGGGCCCTTTTGGTTTGTTTCGAGTGTTGGCACAGGACCCTGAACTCAATCAATCATAAAACCCGTTCCGCCGATTATTGGGCGAGAGCCGCCGTTGTTTTGAAAATAGGACTGACATACCTTTGGGCTTCGCCGGCTATTGCAGCATCGGCGGGGTTGTAAGAAACAAAGACCGGGAGAAATACGAATACGGCAATTGGAAAAAGAGCTGCTCCCGGCATCGACGCCTAAGAAGCAGCCCTTATTTAGGTTACTTTTCCGCACTCCCGTCAATCGGCAGGTACATACTGTTTCTGAGGGGGCAGCAGCGGACATAGAATCCGTTATTGGCGAAAAAACGGCCGTCATTGACTAATTTTGGGACTCACGATCCGCTATTTTCCCTGTTTAGGCAGAATATTAGTCTCAAAACCGTCAATAGCGGATCTCAGGTCCGTTCAATTTGTTAAAGCAGCCTATACACCGAAATAACGGATTCACGGTACGATCGGAGAGCGTGTTGCCGGCATTACTGCTTGCCGCCGCTCCGCACAGATCGCGTTTCATATGAAGCACAGGCGAAGCCGCTCCGGTTCACAAGCCCCATCTTAGTCTGCGATTACGCCTTTTTTGAGAATCAGGTTGGCGTACAGCGCGCTTTCGCCGGTCGCGACGATCGCATATGCATGCTTGGCCCGCTCATAAAAAGCAAAGCGCTCGACCTCCTCGAACGGCTCGGCGAGACCCGTCCGGCTCTCAATAATCGTCCGGTATTGCTCCCAGATCGGAGTCTGTACCGTATCTCCCGGTACGACCTGCATCAGCGCCACCGGCCTGACAACATACTGGTCAAGCGGGAACAGCTGAAGTATCGCGTCCAGAAGCCCCGGAATATTGTGCCCGTCGGCACGGACCAATCGCTGTGCGTGGCTTGCCGCCGGAAAATTGCCGTCCGCCAGCACGATTTCGTCGCTGTGGCCCATCTCGCTGAGCACCTGCAGCAGCTCGGGAGAAATAAGCTTCGAAATGCCCTTTAACATATCGTCACATCCTTTAGATCAATTCCGTTTTTTCTTCCTGCGAACTTTTAGCCATCAATCGTTTGAAGCGTTCGAAGGCGGCATCCCAATCCGTCGGCTGCTGCGGAGTATACGTCCCGATCGGGAACGATTCGGACACAAGCCGCCGCGCCGCCTGCAAATCCGCGCATTGGCCGGATGCGATCAGCTGCAGCAGCATGTTGCCGATAGCGCTGGCCTCCACGGGACCGGTCCATACCGGGCGGCCCAAAGCATTCGCGGTAAATCGGCACAGCAGCTCGTTCTGAATTCCGCCGCCAACCATATGCAAGCCGCCGAACGCCGTACCGGAGAGCGCCTCCATCTGCTCCAGCGCTTCCCGGTACCGCAGCGCAAGGCTTTCCAGCACGCATCTCGCCACCTCGCCCTTCGACTCCGGAACCGGCTGCGAAGTTTGGCGGCAGTAGGCCTGAATCCGGCCGACCATGCCGGACGGCGCGTAGAAGGCGGCGTCATCCGGAGCGATCAGACTGCGGAACGGCTGAGCCGCTTCGGCCAGCGTGACTAGCTCGGCGTAGGAAACCTCATCCCCCTGTTCGTCCCATTCCCGTTTGCATTCCTGCAAAATCCATAAACCCATAATGTTCTTGAGCAGCTGGTACGTGCCGCAGGCTCCGCCTTCGTTCGAAAAATCGAGCGCCATGGCTTCGGGTGTGACGATCGGCGCAGAACGTTCGGTGCCGAGCAGCGACCACGTTCCGCATACAAGATAGGCAAAGGGCCCTTCTCCCAAAGCCGGAACCGCAGCGATGGCCGATTCGGTGTCATGCGTTGCGACCGCAACCGCTTCGATCGGCGGTACGGAAAGCTCCTCGCACACTTCAGGCGTCAACGGCCCGATGCGAGTCCCCGGATGGATCGGGCGCAGAAGAAGACCGGCTGGTAAATTTAGCTTTTCCATGAGCGGCACGTTCCAATCCTGCTCCACCGGATGGAACAGCTGCGTCGTCGTCGCCATCGTAAATTCGCAAACCTTTTCTCCGGTGAGAAAATAAGCCAGCAAATCCGGCGTCAGCAGCAGCGTGCGCGCCGCTTCCAGCTTAGGCGACTCCGCCTTCTTCATCGCATACAGCTGATTAATCGTATTAAAAGGCATAAACTGCAGGCCGCCCTGCTCGTACAAGCTTTCTTTGCCGAAGCGGCCGATGAGTTCCTCTACGATTCCTTCCGTCTGGGCATCGCGGTAATGGTACGGGTTGCCGAGCAGCTCGCCGTTCGCGTCGAGCAGGCCGAAATCTACGCCCCATGTATCGATTCCGAACGTCTGCGGCTCGTAGCCTTCCTGGAAGGCTTTGCGGATGGCGTGCTTCAGCTCCTGAAGCAGGCGCAGAATATCCCAGTGCAAATGCCCGCCTACGGCGACCGGCTGGTTCGGAAACCGGTGAATTTCCATCACCGCGAGCTTCGGCCTGCCGTCAGGCCCATCCGGCAGAAGCTCGCCGATCAATGCTCTGCCGCTGCCGGCGCCGAGATCAAACGCTAGTACGGAAGCTAGCTTCGTCATTCGGTAAATCCTCCCTGTCTATGTCCATGCCGCATTCTATTTCATTTTTTGCAGCAGCTGGATCCGGTAAGCTTCGCTTTCCAGCGAAGCGATTTCCTCGAACTCTTCCTTCGTGAGCACCTTCGGCTCGCGGACCGCCTTGGCGATCAGATAAATTTTGCAGCTCTCCTCCACAACCTCCGTGCGATAGTATGCCTCGCGAAGATTGCGGCCCGATGTGACAAGCCCGTGATTGCCGAGCAGCACCGAGCTGGCTTCGTTCACCTTCTCCACATAAGCGTCGGCCAGCTTATCCGTTGTCGGCAGCACGTAAGGAACGTATACCGTTTTGCCGACCAGCGCGGCCTGGTCCGGGAACATGATCGGCAGCTCCTGCTCCACCAGCGTAAACGCAATGCAGTTCGGCGGGTGCGTGTGAACGATCGCTCCGATATCCGGATTGGCGCGGTAAGCGTAGAGGTGCATCAGCACCTCCGAGGACGGGCGCAGGCCGATATCCGTCATTTCTCCCGACTCGATATCCACCTCCACCCACTGATGCGGCTCGATTTCGTCCAATGCAAAACCGCTTGGCGACAAATACATTTTCCCTTCGTATTTCGCGCTAATGTTGCCGCCCGGTCCTACAACCAGCTTGTTCGCAACCGTCTTGCGCGCATATTTGCATAATTCATTCCGAATGTCCGTGCTGCTCATCGTAAAACCTCCGATTTATTTATAAATAGGGCCGAAGTTTTGGCATGCGCGGTAGTCTGCGCTTTCCGCGTCAGCCGTTCCGAACAATCCCCAAGCGCGAGGACGGAATACGCGATCCTCCGGTACGTTGTGCATATTGACCGGAATACGGAGCATCGAAGCAAGCGTAATCAGGTCGCTGCCGATATGGCCGTAGCTGATGGAGCCGTGGTTCGCGCCCCAGTTGTCCATCACGTCATAAACGGAACGGAACGCGCCCTCGCCCGTCAAAGTCGGCGCGAACCAGGTTGTCGGCCAAGTGGAGTCGGTCCGTTTGTCAAGCGTATCGTGAACATGCTCAGGCAGATCGACGGAATAGCCTTCCGCGATTTGCAGAACCGGCCCGATGCCCTTCACGAGGTTGATGCGGGACATCGTCATCGGCATGCCGCCGCGCGTCAGGTAATCCGAGGAATAGCCGCCGCCGCGGAAGTATTCGACCGATGCCGGACGCCACGAGGTTGCCGCCAGACATTTGCGCGCTTCTTCCTCGGAAATTTCCCAGAACGGCTTCATCGCCGGCTGGCCGTCCCTCGACTGCTCGCCTGTGCCGTCAAGCGTAGCCGGTCCGGAATTGATCAAGTGCAGCAAGCCGCCGCTGGCTGCTCCGGACAGCTGATGACCGGTTACGCGTTCAACCGAATCAGGGCTCCAGTATGTGCGGACGTCGGCGAAAATTTGCGCCGTGTTTGTCAGCAAATAGCCGAACAGCATAACCGCACCGTTCAGGCTGTCGTTTTCCGTAGCCACGATGTACGGAGCGCGGATGCCGTTCCAGTCGAATGAGGAGTTAAGCAGCGCTTCCATGAAATCTCCGTTCGGAAAATGATCCGTCCACTGCCGCTGGCCCTGAAAGCCGGAGACGATCGCGTTGTGGCCGAGCGCTTCTTCGCCAAAGCCAAGCTCCGCCAGCTTCGGATTGCCCACCATCAGGTCGCGCGCGATTTGGGTCATTTTGACAACCGTTTCCCAGTCCTGATCCTTGCGCTCGCGGGACGTCTGAATGTCGGCCGGGTTGTTGTCCGGACCTTCCAGGCAGTTCTCCTTCACCCAGGAAAGAGCCTTCGCGAATTCTTCCGTATCGTAAATGTTCTCTTCCATGCGGCGCACGAATTCCGTCATGTCGATATACTCGGTCCGCATGCCCAGATACTCCTGGAAGAAAGAGTCGTTTACGATCGAGCCGGCGATCCCCATCGATACGGAACCCATCGACAAATACGATTTTCCTTTCATATATGCAACAGCAAGGCCGGCTCTTGCGAAGCCGATCAGCTTGTCCTTCACGTCGTCCGGAACCGTCGTGTCTCCCGCGTCCTGCACGTGCTCGCCGTAAATGCCGAATGCCGGAAGGCCCTTTTGCGCATAGCCGGAAAGCACCGCTGCCAAATATACCGCGCCGGGACGCTCGGTTCCGTTGAAGCCCCATACCGCTTTCGGGATAGACGGATCCATGTCCATCGTCTCAGTGCCGTAACACCAGCAAGGCGTTACGGTTATCGATACCCCTACGCCTGACCTTGCAAACTTCTCCGCGCAAGCGGCCGCCTCGGCAACTCCGCCGATGCAGGTGTCGGCGATGACGCATTCTACCGGCTCGCCATTCGGATAACGAAGACTCTCGGACAACAGCTGTGCCGTAGCCTTCGCCATGTTCATCGTCTGCTCTTCGAGCGATTCGCGAACTCCTTTGCGTCTGCCGTCGATCGTAGGACGAATGCCGATTTTAGGAAATCCGGCTTGAAAGCGCTGGTTTGCTTCTGACATAAATATGACCTCCAGTGGGTTATAATAATGTTATCGATAACCTTAAAGTAACAAGATTAAACCTTGCTGTCAACGCTTACTTTTTTGTATGATAGATTCTACGATTTATCGATAAGGGGACGAAACCGATGGTAACGATCTACGACATAGCGGCCAAAGCAAACGTATCCGCAATGACCGTCTCCAGAGTTATCAATAACACTGGGAAAATCAGCGAAAAAACAAGGGCGAAGGTAAAGCGCGTCATGGAGGAGCTGAACTACGTGCCGAACCAGACGGCGCGCAGCCTCGTGCTCCAGCAGACGAAGCTGCTGTTCCTGCTCATCACCGATATTATGAACCCGTTCTATACGACGCTGGCGCGCGGCGCCGAGGATGCGGCCAAAAAATCGGGCTACCGCCTGCTGTTCGGCAACAGCGACGAAAGCCTGGAGAAAGAGGCCGATTACGTCACGACGATTCTGACGACGCGGGTGGACGGCGTAATGGTGGCGCCTGCAGGCGATCCGTCGCTTGCTCATCTGGAATCGCTGCGCAAGCATAACGTGCCGTTCGTGCTGCTGGACCGTGAGGTTCCCGGCATCGAATGCGATATCGTGCTCGGCGACAGCAAGGAAGGCGCGCGGCGGCTGGTCGGCCACCTGGCTGAAGCCGGCCACACGCGCATCGCGCTGGTGAACGGGTCCCCTTCGATCTCAAGCGCAAGGCTGCGGCTGCAGGGGTATATGGAGGGGCTAAAGCTGAACGACCTGGCCTATGACGAGCGTTATCTGTTCGAAACCAGCTTCGGGCCGCTCAGCGATTTGACGGAAATGGGGAATTGGCTGGACCGGATGGATCCGGCTCCGACCGCGATCGTGGCCGGCAACAACGTGCTGGCCGTGGAAATATTAAGACTGCTGCGCGCGAGGCAAATCCGGGTGCCGGAGGATATGTCCCTCGTCTGCTTCGACGATTTGGGGCCTTATTCGGAGGTCGAGCCGTTTATGACGGTTGCCGCCCAGCAGGCGTACCAGTTCGGCTATATGGGCATGCAGATGCTCATCGAGAGAATCCAGGACCGGGAAACGGCGCTGCCGTGGAAAAAAATCGTGCTGCCGGCCGAGCTCGTCATCCGCAGATCCGTGAAGCACGTTAAGGAGCCGGTCTGACAAACTTTTACCGGATCTTTACCGGTACCTCGCCGGCCCTTCACCCGTCCTCATCGGTCCTGCGCGAACGCCTGTAATCCGTTGGAGACTTCCCGCTCCATTTGTGAAACTGCTTCGTGAAGAACAGCGGGTCGTTATATCCGACGGAGGCTGCGACCTGCGCGACGGTGAGTTCGCCCTCCAGCAGCTCCTCCGCCTTTTTCATTCTCACCTTGAGCAAATACTGCATCGGCGACAAGCCTGTCGCCTCCTTGAACAGCCGCGTCAAATGGGAGCGGTGGTAGCCGAGCGTTGCGGCAATCCCTTCGATCGATAGCTGCTGCCCGTATTGAAGCGACAGAAGCCGGATCGCCTGATCGATTTGGCGGTAGGAGCGCGTACGCGGGCCGCCTGCCTCTGTCTCCACCCCTTGGCGCCCACTCCCGAGCTCGTGCAAAATCATCCGGAGCCAGCCCGACGCTTCCATATTTCCCAGTGCGGGATTATCCTTTCTCTCCATACCTTTGCGAAGGCTACGGAACATCCTTTTCATCGCCGGCAACCGGCAAGCCCGAAATACTCCCGTGTCCGGCTTGATGCCGATCGAGGAGAGCGAGTCCTCCACAATATCCCCGGAGAACGCCACCCACATATACTTCCACGGACGAATCATGTCGGCCTGATACCTGACCAGCAGATCCGGAAAGATGACGAATGCATCGCCGGCCCTTAATTCATGCGACTCGCCAAGCGTTTCGAACACGCCCTCCCCGTCCAGCACGACATGGATCAAATAATAATCGTGTACGGCGGGACCGATAAAATGCCCGGCGACGGGCTGGCCCAGCCCGCTGAACAGCACCGACATTTCCCCCTTTAACGGGGCTGCATTGATGCTTAATGAGAAATAATGATGGGTATCCATGCTTCGGCTCCTTCTCGTCCGTTTCTCCCATCATACTAAATGCTGCAACAAAACTCCATACAATGCTTCGTTCCTTCCATATTCATTCGGCGGCTCCGACCTTATACTGAAGATGTCAGCAACCAACGAAATGGGAGGCCAACATTCATGTCCAAAATTACGTTTATCGGAGCAGGCAGTACAGTATTCGCGAAAAATATTCTCGGCGATGTCATGCAGACCCCGGCTCTGCAAGGCTTTGAAATCGCATTATTCGATATCGACGCCGAGCGTCTGGGCGACTCCGAGCAAATGCTGCTCAACCTGAAGCAGACGAGCGGCAGCACCTGCGTCATCAAAGCTTATACCGACCGCAAGGAAGCGCTGCGCGGCGCCAAATACATCGTGAACGCGATCCAGGTCGGCGGATACGACCCTTGCACCATTACCGATTTCGAAATTCCGAAAAAATACGGCTTGCGCCAAACGATCGCCGATACGGTCGGCATCGGCGGCCTTTTCCGCAATCTGCGCACCATTCCGGTCATGCTCGACTTTGCCCGCGATATTAACGAGGTATGTCCGGATGCGCTGTTCCTGAACTACACGAACCCGATGGCCGTGCTTACGAATGTGATGAACACGTACGGCGGCGTCAAAACGGTCGGGCTGTGCCACAGCGTGCAGGTTTGCGTACCGCATCTCTTCGAGCATCTGGGCATGGACCAAACGGGCGTCAAATACAAAATTGCCGGCATCAACCATATGGCATGGCTGCTCGAAGCAAGCAAGGACGGCGTGGACCTGTATCCCGAAATCAAGCGCCGCGCCGCCGAGAAGCAGAAGGAAAAGCATCATGACATGGTCCGTTACGAGCTGATGCTCAAATTCGGTTATTACATTACAGAATCCTCCGAGCATAACGCCGAGTACCACCCCTACTTCATCAAGCGCAATTATCCGGAGCTGATCGAGCGCTTTAACATTCCGCTCGACGAATATCCGCGCCGCTGCGTCAACCAGATCGAGGGCTGGAAGTCGATGCGCGACTCGCTTGTAAGCGACCGCAATCTCGAGCACTGCCGGAGCCATGAATACGCGTCGTACATTTTCGAAGCGATTGAAACGAACAACCCGTTCAAAATCGGCGGCAACGTCATGAACACGGGACTGATTACGAATTTGCCGAAGGAAGCCTGCGTCGAGGTGCCTTGCCTTGTCGATGCGAACGGCGTAACTCCGACGTACGTAGGCGATCTGCCTCCGCAGCTTGCCGCGCTCAACCGCACGAACATCAATACGCAGCTGCTGACGATCGAAGCGGCCGTCACGCGGAAGCGCGAGCATATTTACCACGCGGCGATGCTAGATCCGCATACGTCCGCAGAGCTCTCGATGGACGACATCGTCGCCCTATGCGACGATTTGATCGAAGCGCACGGCAGCTGGCTTCCGGGCTACAAATAAGCTTGAAACCGCAAACGGCCGACCGGG
Source organism: Paenibacillus vietnamensis (assembly GCF_020169515.1). GTDB lineage: Bacteria > Bacillota > Bacilli > Paenibacillales > Paenibacillaceae > Pristimantibacillus > Pristimantibacillus vietnamensis. The sequence goes on from NZ_JAHMHW010000002.1 coordinate 391,431, forward strand.
GCATGCATCAAGGCATGCTACCGGCGGCCGTTTTTTTGCGCGTAAAAATGCTCACATCCTTGTAGGCAAACACATATGCTACCCTCATAAGAGTCCAAACTGCATGAGAAAGCGGGGCAGCACCTTCATGGCTTCCTATGTCGACTACTCGTCCCCCGGGGCGCAGTTCGCTTACGATTTGAACGATAGTCCTCTTTTCAGAAAAGACAGCAATAATTACGTCAACGTTTTATCCTCCAAGCAGCTTAATACGCTGGCCGGCACCTCGCTGCTGGATATCTTCCTTAGCAAAGGGAACGTAGTCGAACCGCACTACCATCCGAATGCAGACGAGCTTGTCTATTGCATCTCGGGCATTGCGGACATTGCATTGTTAAATCTGAACACGAACCGGTACCAGTATTACCGCATTCAGCCCGGCCAGGTTGTAAACCTGCCTCAAGGCTGGTGGCATTACGAGATCGCCGTCACGGATCAAACGCATCTGCTCGCCATTTTCAACGCCCCAATTCCCGAGGTGGTTTTCGGCTCGGATCTGCTGCGGTTAACGCCGCCGGGCGTCTTTGCCTATACCTATTGCCTCGATGAGACGACCCTGCAAGCCGCTCTCTCCCCCATCAGGGATACCGTGTTTTTGGGACCTCCCGCCGGCTGCAGCTACAATCCAATGAAAGGACAAACGGCGGGCGCACAGCAGCCTGCTCAGCCGTCCGCCGCAGGTTATGAGCCACGGACCAATCGGATCCGTTCGAAAGGCGATACGGGATCCGGTCAAAAGCTGTAAATAGCCTAAGGATCGAGTCAGCGCAAAGAAGAAGCCGTCCCCGGTTGGGACGGCTTCTTCTTATTGCTTATATCCGGCTATGCGTATTTTCCCCAGCGGCTGTCGCCCGGCAGCGGGCAAACCCGGTCTTTAAACTTTGCCGCGATCCGGACGAAGCAGCCGCAGACGGCGCAGGTCGTCCCCTGCTGAAGTTTCGGGCACGCCCGGCAATGCTCCAGACGCTGCTCATAAACATCGTCGGGCACACTGGTGCCGGTCCGGAACATCTCAATAGCCAAAATCCGGTCGATCTGCTCCTCCGTCACCCTGTACTCGTCGCTGCAGCCCTTGCAGCTGCCGTTTTTGCCGTGCATCGCCGCCGCCTTATTCCGAGATCAGCTCGAGCACGGTTACCGACATCGGCGACAGCTTCGCTTTGATCGAATGGCCTTCGACCGAGAACTCGCTGTAGCCGGTCGGAACGACCGCATTCGGCTGCTCGAACGTGTTATGGGCGTCCTTGACTGAAGCGGTCAGCTCCGTGCCCGATACTTTTAATCCTTGTCCCGCCAGGCCGCGCAGATCGATTACCACGTCCGCACCGGACTGGTTGTCCAGATTGCACAGGCTGATATGAATGCGCCCGCCCGCATCCTTCGAAGCGGATACCGATACCTGAGCAATTTCCTGATCTCCTCGCGCATATTTCCGGCTCTCGATTGTCGTCGTCAGCAGCGTCGCATCCTGATGCACCTTATACATGTCGAACACATGATAGGTCGGCGTCAGCACCATTTTTTCTCCCTCGGTCAAAATAACCGATTGAAGCACGTTGATAACCTGCGCAATGTTCGCCATTTGCACCCGGTCACAGTGATCTTGGAAAATGTTCAGCGTCAAACCTGCAACCAGCGCGTCCCGGATCGTGTTTTGCTGATACAGGAAGCCCGGATTCGTGCCCGGCTCGACGTCGAACCACGTGCCCCACTCGTCGACGATAAGGCCTACGCGTTTGTCCGGATCATATTTGTCCATGATCGTCGAATGGCGCGTGACCAGCTCGTCCATCCAAAGCGCTTTCTTCATCGTCGTGTACCATTCGTCCTCGGAGAAGCCGGTAGCCGCGCCCTTCTTCTTCCACTCGCCCGGAACCGTGTAGTAGTGAAGCGAGATTGAATCCATCATCCAGTGCGCTTCGCGCATAACGACGTCCATCCAGCGGTAATCGTCCACGTTCGGGCCGCAGGCGATTTTGTGGATCTTATGCTCGCCGTAGCTGCGGACATATGTCTGGTATCTTCTATATTCATCCGCGTAATATTCCGGACGCATATTGCCGCCGCAGCCCCAGTTCTCGTTGCCGACGCCAAAATATTTTACGTTCCACGGCTTCTCCCTGCCGTTCTGCTTGCGGAGCTCCGCCATCGGCGATACGCCGTCAAAGTTCATGTACTCGACCCACTCGGACATTTCCTGCACGGTGCCGCTGCCGACGTTGCCCGAAATATAAGGCTCGCACTCCAGCATTTCACACAGCATTAGAAACTCGTGCGTGCCGAAATGATTGTTCTCGACGACGCCGCCCCAATGCGTGTTGATCATCTGCTTGCGGGATTCGCGCGGACCGATGCCGTCCTTCCAATGGTATTCGTCCGCGAAGCAGCCGCCCGGCCAGCGGAGAACGGGAATTTTGAGCTGCTTCAAAGCGGCCACGACGTCGTTGCGGATTCCGTTCGTATTCGGGATCGGAGAATCCTCGCCGACCCAGATTCCTTCATAGATGCACCGGCCCAAATGCTCGGAGAAATGCCCGTAAATATTGCGATTAATTTTGCCCGCCGCCAAATCTGCTTGAATCGTGATGCGGTTTGCCATTTCAGTATCGACCTCGCTTTTAAATGTAGTTAAATTAATAAAACTATTTATTCTTAAATATAAGTATTAATCCTAACCAAATCATAATGGCAGCGGCTTCATTTTGCAATCGTTATTTCATAAAAAGAAAGACGGAATCCCGTAAGCGGGAATTCCGTCATTGCTATAAGCGCAAATATCAATTGCCGAGCGGCAGCAGCCGCAAAAAATGCTGAATATGCGTGTCCCAATAGCCCCATTCATGCTCGCCGGCCCCTTCCTCGTAGGTCAACGGAAGGCCGGCCTTCAGGCAGGCGTCGCGGAAGGCGAGGTTATCCCGGTAAAGAAAATCCTCCGTCCCGCAGCATTGATAAAGCTCCGGCTTCGGCGAACCGGAGCGCGCCAGCTTCGCGGCCAAATGCAGCAAATCGTCGTCGCTGCCTTTCAGCTCCTTATCTCCGTAGATCAGCTTAAAATGCGCGGACATATGCGGGAAAGCCGGATCCTTTACGTGGCTGGCCATGTCCAGCGCGCCTGACAAGCTCCCTGCGGCCGCGAAGCGGTCCGGATGCCGCAGCGCCCATTTGAACGCGCCGTAGCCGCCCATCGACAGGCCCGCGACGAAGTTATCCTCGCGCGCATCCGACAGCGGAAAGAAAGAACGCGCTACGGCGGGCAGCTCCTCCGTCAGGAACGTCCAGTATTTATTCCCGTATTCCATGTCCGAATAAAAGCTCAAATGGACGTTCGGCATAACGACTGCGAGTCCCAGCTCCGCAACGTACCTCTCGATCGACGTTCTTCTCGACCAGATCGAGTCGTCGTCGGAAAATCCGTGAAGCAAAAACAGGACAGGATGAAGCCCCCGGCTGCTGCGGTTGTTCATGCCGATTTGGGCATGCGTCTGCTGCGGCAAAATAACGGTCATCGAGGTGCTTAAACCTAACGTTTCCGAAAAAAAGCGACAACTTATGAGAGCCAAGCTTCATTCCTCCCGATGAATAAGAGATTCATAGTATCGTGTTATTCTAGTAAAATGTAGCATCATATTGAAGCGCTTGCAATGCCAGGCCCACAAACGAAGCAATGCCGGCCCGCCGAGGACGAAGGTTAGTTAGTGAACTTTTTTTCAGTCCTTATCTGATTCCTGAACGGAAGGTATAATAATAGACGTCTGAAATCTATTTCCATTGCGGAGGAATGATTAACGATGAGAATCATGCCACTTGAGAAACGGGGCATATCCGGCAGCCGCCTGGCACTTGGCTGCATGGGGATCGGCGGAAGCTGGGACCGTTCGGAGCCGTATACGGCGGAGCATATCCGCCAGGCGGAGGCCGCCGTTGAGGCCGCGTTGTCGGCCGGAATTACCTTTTTCGATCACGCCGACATTTATACGAGAGGCAAAGCCGAATCCGTATTCGGTGAAATATTGAGAAGACAACCGAACCTGCGCGGTCAAATCGTCATTCAGTCCAAGGTCGGCATCCAGCTGGCCGAGGGAGATTTACCGGCCCGCTTCAACTTTTCGAAGGAGCATATTTTACCGTCGGTAGACGGCATATTGGAGCGGCTCGGTACGGATTATTTGGACATCCTGCTGCTTCATCGTCCCGATCCGCTGATGGAGCCGGACGAAATCGCCGAAGCGTTCACCAGGCTGAAGCAGTCGGGCAAAGTGCGGAACTTCGGCGTTTCGAACATGAACCCGGGTCAAATTCGATTCCTGCAGCGTTCGCTGCCGGATCCGCTTGTCGTGAACCAGCTGGAAATGAGCCTGCTGCGGCATGACTGGATCGATCACGGCATTCATGTCAACCAGAAGGCGGGCCTGAAAAACAACTTCCCGGACGGGCTCATGGAATTGATGCAGTCGGAGGATATTCAAATTCAGGCTTGGGGACCGCTCGCGCAAGGCAGATTTTCCGGCAGAGTATACGAGAACGCGTCGGAAGCGGAGCTGAAGACAGCCGCTCTTGTGGGGCAGCTGGCGGAACAGAACGATACGACGCCCGAGGCGATCGTGCTCGGCTGGCTGATGAAGCATCCCGCCAAAATCCAGCCGGTCATCGGTACGATTAATCCTGACAGAATCGCCGCCTGCAGAGATGCCGTCCGGCAGTCGGAGCTTATGACACGGGAGCAGTGGTATACGCTTCTCGTCAGCGCAAGGGGCATTCATATGCCTTAAGGCTTGGCAAGCCCGTTTTGATTAATATTTTTTCATGAATTTCTCATAATCGCTCAGAATCCCCATCTCTTCACGCGTCTCGCTCTCATGTGCGGAAAACGGCATGTTTCATATGTGGTATGATCGTACACATAAAACGAAACGCGGAGGGACAACCTGACAGCATGAGAACATCTACTCTATTGAAATCGATTGCAAAAGCGAGCCTTTGCAGCGCGATTATACTATCGTCCGTTACATTCGGAACCTTTGCGCAAAAAGCGCAAGCAGCGACACCACAGACCATCAAGCTTATTTCCGTAGGCAAGAAGTATCTCGGAACACCATATAAGTACGGCGCACCGGCAGGCGCTACATACGCATTCGACTGCTCTTCCTTCACTCAATTTTTGTTTAGAGGCTTTGACGTCACCCTCCCTCGCACGACTACGGCGCAAGCCTTGAAGGGCAAGAAGGTGAGCAAGGGTTATCTGAGCATGGGCGATCTTGTCTTCTTCAATACGAACGGCAAATCGATCAGCCACGTTGCTATCTATGCGGGCAACAACAAAATGATTCACAGCTCCAGCAGTAAAGGCGTTACGGTCTCCGACATGAATTTAAGCTATTGGAAAACCAAATATGTAACGGCTAGACGCGTCATCAATTAACTTGCAAGGGCCGATTCCAAGTCATGAAGAGAGACTTTGGGACCGGCCCTTCTGTATGCTTACCGGCCCCGGTTATGGCCGATCGGCCACATGCTGGCGGCGGTATTTGAGCGGCGTCGTCCCTACAACCTTTTTGAACAGTGAGATAAAATAGGAAACGTTCGGGTAGCCGACTTGAATGCCGACCTGCTCGACCGACAGCGATGTCGATTGCAGAAGGCGGCAGGCCTGCTTGACTCGTCTGGCCGTCAAGTAGTCGGTAATGTGGCTGCCCGTCTCCTCGTGAAACACCCGAGATACGTAATATTTGGACAAGTGGAGACGTTCCGCAAGCTGCTCCAGACCGAGCTCCTCCCGGTAATTGGTTTCAATCAGCTGCATGATTTGCTCCGAATAACGAAGCGGTCTGCCCTCGTCAGCCGTTCCCGCTCCTCCGGTGGCGGCTACCAAGCCCAGCAGTTGAAGCAGCAGCATCGTAACTTCCTCCGCCTCCTGCCCCCGGCCGCTTCGGCTCATCTGTTCATAACCCTCGAAAACCGCCTCCGCCCGGCTGAATTCCGAACGCAGATCAAATGCCGGGCCGGTCGTTCTCCCCTGCCAAAGCCTCATAAACAGTTGATGCCTAAGCGCGAAAGGCTGCAGGCTTCCCGCCACGTCCGATGGCTCGAAAAAAGCGATCGACCGCCTGTAAGGCTTGTCCCCGCTCACGTTCATAAATATTTTGTGCAGCTGGAAAGGCTGAAACAGAAACAGCATGCCGGGACGCGCCTCATAGGTATGCTGATTGACAATGACGGTGCCTTCCCCTTCATGCACGAACAGCAGCTCCATACATTGATGCCAATGATAAAAACCCGGATACGGAGTGTCCGACTTGAAGCCGTGCGTCCATATGAAGGTGTCGCCGTTAAAGGCTACGGGATCAAACAGAAAATTCATGACGCCTCCAAAAGAGTAACAGAAAGTAGTTGCGAATGATCGGCAGGCAGAACTGCCGTCTATCAACATCAGCCGAGAGGACTCCCACTTCTGCGAGTGTTGAGTGAATCGGCTCTTCCTGAATCTGACCCAAAAAGTGTTGGATTTGAATGTAATATTTTGATATAACAAAAAGGGAACATACGTTCTTTGATGACTGAACATATGAGGTTGTAGCAGGTACAACTTGGCTCTGCTACGTAAAATGTCCAAGCCACCATATAAGCCTTTAGATTCTTAGGAATCTTTCAAGTTGCTCAAAACGTATTCCCAAAGGTATTTCCAATGGGATGGAGGGGCTGGCGGCAACCAATCCGTCGACGTGTCAGCTCCACTGGTGTTAAGACGTTTGATTCGATTAAACGGATACATCAGAAACCCCCACTTCAATCGAAGCTATAGCATAGATAAGTGGTGGGAGTATTCATTCAGTATGCCAAGTTATCGGGCATTTGAAAAGGATAATTCCGATTCATCACCTTCAGCCAGTCGTCCGCCTTTCCTTCCTCATACAAGCTGTCCTTCCGCTTGCAGACCATGCCCTCCAGCTTCGACTTTTTGACGAGCTCGAACAAGTCCTTGCCCGCCCCCTCGACATAAAGCAGCTTTTTGTAATAGGCATTATCTTCCAGAATGCGATCCAGCAGCTCCTTCCGCTCAAGCAGCGGCTTCTCTCTCAGATCGGCTCCGTCGTAATGAAGAATGTCAAATACAAAAAACAGGACCGGAAAGCTTTTTTTCGCATCCCGGATGGCCGGCCCCTTCTTCAGCCTATAACGCTCGATCAGCGTCCGGAATTCCGCGGCGCCCGTATCCGGGTTCACGTAAGCCACTTCTCCGTCCAGGATAACGTCAGCAGGCTTCACTAAAGGAACGTTATGTAATTCCGGATACTGCCGCGTGACGTCGTTGTTATGCCTGGTCAGCAGCTTCGGTCTGCCTCCGGTAAACTCGAGCTGCAGGCGGTGGCCGTCAATCATCGGCTCGAATAAATATCGCGCATCGTCAAAAGGCTCCTCGCGCTCCGTCATCAGCATCGGTTTGCAGAACATTTGGCCGCCACCTCCCGTGTTCCCATTTTAACACGGACTTAACCGTAAAAAAGACGGTAATTTCAGGTGCAATTAGCGAATAATCCATTTCCTTTTGCTGCATAATACGGTTAAAGAAGGAGGCTGAGAACAGATGGCAAACCGAACGAATCAACTCGTCATTCCGGGTGCGCGTGCCGCTCTGGAGCAAATGAAATACGAAGTCGCTCAAGAGCTTGGCATACAACTTCCGCAGGACGGCTACTACGGGAACATGACGACGCGGGACATGGGCTCCATAGGCGGATACATCACCCGCCGCCTCATCCAAATCGCCGAACAGCAGCTTGCAGGCCAACGCTAAAACGGTACATAAGCGCAAACGGCTGACGTTATCCTTTGGTGGATCGGCATCCGTTTCGCGATGAATGATAAGCGCCGAAACAGCAGCATCGCTGACCCGGCGCTTATTTCTTTGCCCGGGAACTTCCCTTTGCCCGCAAAAATCGGTAAAATGGGATAGAGCTGTCCGGCTGACTCTTCCCTTACATAAGCTGATTCCACCAAAGAAAGGAATATTACCAATATGATCATTCAACCGAAAACACGCGGCTTTATTTGTACAACCGCTCATCCGGAAGGCTGCGCCAAGCAGGTGCAGCGCCAAATCGAATACGTGCAGGCTCAGCCTGCCATTGAAGGACCCCGAAACGTGCTCGTCGTCGGCGCTTCCACAGGCTACGGCTTGGCATCGCGCATCGTATCCTCGTTTGCTGCAGGCGCCAACACAATCGGCGTCTATTTCGACAAAGCGGCCGAAGGCGCCCGCACCGCTTCCGCGGGCTGGTACAATTCCGCCGCATTTGAAGAGGCGGCTTCTGCGGCAGGACGCAAATCCTACAGCATCGTAGGCGACGCTTTCTCCGACGAGATCAAAGCCAAAACGATCGACCTGATCCGCACCGAGCTGGGTCAAATCGATCTGGTCGTCTACAGCGTGGCATCGCCTCGCCGCACGCATCCGAAGACGGGTGAAACGTTCTCCTCCGTCATCAAGCCGCTTGGCAGCACTTACTCGAACAAAACCGTCAATTTTCATTCGGGCGAAGTAACGCAAGCGACGATCGAGCCGGCTACCGAGGACGAGCTTCGCCAGACGATCGCCGTAATGGGCGGCGAAGACTGGCAAATGTGGATTGATCAGCTGCAGGAGGCCGGCTTGCTGGCTGAAGGCGCAACGACGGTCGCCTACTCCTATATCGGTCCTGAAATTACGCATGCCGTCTACCGCGATGGAACGATCGGCGCTGCGAAAAACGATCTCGAAGCGACAGCGCACCGCTTGAACGAGCAGCTTTCCGCAAACGGCGGCCGTGCATTCGTATCCGTCAACAAAGCGCTCGTCACGCAATCGAGCTCCGCGATTCCGGTCGTGCCGCTTTACATTTCCGCCCTGTACAAGGTCATGAAGGAAGAAGGCATTCATGAAGGCTGCATCGAGCAGATGTACCGCCTCTTCTCCGACCGTTTGTACAACAACGGCCAAACGCCGGTCGACGAAAAAGGCCTCATCCGTGTGGACGACTGGGAGATGAGACCGGAAATTCAGGAGAAGGTCTCAAAGCTGTGGGCCGACCTGACGACGGAGAACGTATATGAGCTCTCCGATCTCGTAGGGTACCGCCGCGAGTTTTTCCAGCTGTTCGGCTTCGAAACCGACGGCATCGATTATGAGGCTGACGTGAATCCGGACGTAAACATCCCGAATCTCAAATAAAGCGCAAGAGCTGCCAGCCGGGTCTGTGATGACCGGAGGGCAGCTCTTTTTCGATGTGGCCAAAGCCGATTCACGCAAAAAAGATGACCTTCGAAAGATCGAAAGTCATCTCCTTGCCCCGTATCATGCCAAAAAATCAATCATTGAACGGGCCGTTATTGCACCGGGAACGGCCGATCGGCTTATCGCCTCGCCTTCCTTGCGGTGCCGGAATTCCACCGTCTTCGATGTCCCGGGAATCAGGTCAAAGAAATTATCGCTGAACCTTCCGTCATTCTCTGCAGTCAGCCATACCTGCTTCACCAGCGTGTCCGCCTCGACAAGGTAGCTCGTCCCGCCGCTGCCTTCCACCTCTGTCACGCGAATGGAGCCCGACTTAAGCGACAGCTCCTTCGCATAAGCAAAGTAATGGTGCTTGCTGTCCAGCTTGATCCCGTCTTGCTCCAGCTCCGCGAGCAGCACGACACGGTCGGCGCCGCGGCCGGCCAGCCACTCCCGCTCGTCCAGCGTGTAGACGACTGCCGCGCTGTTCCCTTCTGCAAATCCATCCGCTTTGGCTTGGTTCAGAAGAACGCCGTCAAAGTCGTACAACGAAACCGTCAACGTACCGCTTATAGGGCTCAGTCTGTCGTTGACGATATGGATACTGATTCGGCCCTCTTCTTCCGTACGGTCGAAAGACAAGATCGTATCGGCGAAGCTATTTTTCGCATAATATTGCATTGCTTTCCATTTGCCGTAATAGTCGATCCCCGCCCATGAGGCGACCGGCCAGCAATCGTTCATTTGCCAATAAAGGGTGCCCATGCAGTAAGGCATACGTCTCCGGTGCGCTTCAATGGCCATCTTCATCGCTTCGGCCTGCAGCACCTGGCTCATATAGAGGAAGGACGGGAAATCCTTCGGCTCGCTCATGTAAATATCCATATATTCTTTGATCAGACGGTTTCCGTCGCCGTTTTTCTGATGCGCGCGCATGACCTTCGAATCGAGCGCCAAGTCGCTCTCAACGGCAAACGTCATCACCGTATCGTATTCCGGAAACGATTGGAAGCCGTATTCGCTCATGAACCGCCCGACCTTTACATTGTAATTTTCGAACGGCTCGACGGCATGCCATACGCCCCAATAGTGAATGTCCCCTTCCGTGGACAGCGGATGCGCGTGCTGGTTCATATCACCGGATAACGAAATCATCGGCGAAGAAGGCCAATAATGGGTCCCCGGCGCAAAGCTCGTTACGGCTGCCGGCAGGATGTCATGGAAAATCGCCTCGTAATCCGCCCAGATCGTTTTCCGTTGCTCGCCTGTGTAATGCTTCTTCCAGCCCCAGCCGCCTTCTTCGTCATATTCGGCCCAGGCGGAATCGATCTCGTTATTGCCGCACCAGAGGACGATCGACGGATGATTGCGCAGCCGTTTTACGTTTTCTTCCGCTTCAAGGCGCACATTTTCAAGGAAAGTCTCGTCGCCGGGATACATGCTGCAAGCGAACATAAAATCCTGCCACACTAAAATGCCGTATTCGTCGCACAACTCATAAAACGCCGGCTGCTCGTAGATGCCGCCTCCCCACACCCTGAGCATGTTCATGTTGGACTCCGCTGCGGATACGATCTCATGCCGGTACCGCTCGTCCGTCACATCCGTTACGAAGCTGTCGTTCGGAATATGATTGGCGCCTTTGGCAAACACAGGAACACCGTTCAGCTCAAAATAAAAGCTGGCCCCGGCCGCATCCTTGTCTCGCACCAGCCGAACCGAACGAAGGCCGGTCCGTATCGATTTGGAGGACGAGGCGCCTTCGGCTCCATCCTCTGCAAACTCCGCTATGAACGTATACAAATACTGCTCGCCAAGCCCTCTGCTCCACCACAGCTTCGGATTCGCAATGGCGGCAGGCACGTTAACGGTATTTACGCCGCGCTGCAGGTTCACCCTTTGCTCCCATGCCAGCGTCCCCGCGCTTACTTTTACAACGCCTTCGCACTCGCGGCGGCTTTCGATTTCAACGGTTAACGTCAAGCTTGCTTCTGTTGCGGATACACGGTCCTGACGGACGAATACGTCCGTAATCCGGCTGCCCGACCAGCCGGTAAGCCGTGCTTCCCTCCAAATGCCGCTCGTGACGAAACGAGGACCCCAATCCCAGCCATAATGATACGGCGCTTTCCGGGCAAACACGCTAATCTTATTATCCCCTAAGCCTCCCAGCTCGGATTGGTCGTTGGAGGCCGGCAAATTGTAGCCAAGACGCTCGATTTTCGGCAAATCTTCGTTCACCGGCGAGCGGAACCGGATATTCAGCACGTTGCCGTTTTCCGTTACAAGCCCCGACACATCCGCTTTCCACGTTCTGAACATATTATCTGCCGAAAGGACATGAGTGCCGTTCAGCGTTACGTCGGCGTAGGTGTCGAGGCCGTCGAATACCAGCTCGAGCGATTCGGAACGAAGGAGCTCCTTATCCACATCAAAGCGGGATTCGTATTCCCAGTCGATTTTGTCGATCCACTGAAGGCCGTGCTCGTTCGTGGAATAAAACGGATTTTCAATAACGCCGTTCTTTAGCAAATCGGTGTGTACGCAGCCCGGAACCGCGGCTGGCATCCACTCCTTTTCTCCGCAAGCTTTAAATTTCCAATCTTGTAGCAATACATTAGTCTCTCTCATTGCAGCCTCCTAATTCGCTTTCGTGTTCATCCGCCTTAATGGCCCGGTGCGGCAGCTTCCGAAGACGGCTTACATTTCGACATATTTGTTATCAAGTTTGTTTGATAATTATATAACGGATGTTAGCACCAAACGTTGTTATCGGTCAACATATTAAATTTGTTAGTTTTGTTAGTTCAGGATGAACGACGTCAAAAAGGCTGAAACCAACCCTGTCTTGGTCAGCATAAAACGTTAATCCGCATCTCTGCGCAAGGCTAACAACATAACAAAACAAAAAGGCTGACCCCCGTTTGTCCGTAGACTTAGTGGTCAGCCTCTTCTATTCTCATGAAATGCCCGATATCCTGATCCGCCTTCGACTGGTTGCATGCGTTGCATGCGCATACGCAATTGTCGGGAGTTGTATGACCTCCCTTGGCACGGGGAAGCATATGATCAATCGTATCTCCCGGCTCTCCGCAAAAATAACAGAGATAGCCGTCGCGCTCCAAAATGTACCTCCGGAAATCCCGGTTGCTGTACAAGCGTTTTATGGTGGACCGGTTGACGAGCACGGCCATCCGTTCCTTGACCAGCGTGCTGGCCAGCTCCAAATCGATTTCCTGATGCCATTTGCGTCCCTTGTCCGTGCGCCCCCGCATCCAGATCGTGCCCCGCCGCGTCGTCTTCAGCAAGGCGGCCTCTTTGACAGCAAGGTCCGGACTTCTTAGCAAGGCATGGAGCGATTCCCATGAGCTGCTCCTTGCGGTGGAGACCATTGCTGGAGCCGGCGGCGCCGGCAGGCTCCTTGCTCGTTTCACGCGCACAGGTTCGGCTGTCTGACCGGAAGTGATCACTCCCGTCTTGCGGCATTCCCGGCATGTGCCGCGCCTGGCGCCCGCTCCCGACCGTTTGCCCGTTCGGCGCAAAAACGCAGAAAGCGGTTTCTGTTCTTTGCACACCCTGCATGTTTTCGTTACTTGCTGCTCCATCTCATCCATGTTTGGTCCGGGACGGCGCCGTGTGCGCTCCCGCTTTCGTCCTCTCGGTCTTTTATTAACATTGTAGCATTCATAGTAAAAAAGACAACCGAGCGCCTGCCCGATTGCCTTTTCTCGCATCAAATGAAATTGTGCCGATTAGAAGCTTGCAGCCGCTGTCTCTGCTTGCGCGATTCCGGCTGCGACCAGCCCCGCCGCTTGATCCTGAAGCTGGTTATGGCCTTCCACCACAACGGTCTCGAAATTTTTCACTCCGAAGAAGCTCATCATGTTGCGGACGTAGTTCAATGACATTTCCGCCGCCGCGGCAGGCCCTTCCGAATAGATGCCTCCGCGGGCGTTGATCAGTGCAACCTTTTTGTCCGAGATCAGGCCAACCGGGCCTTCAGCGGTATATTTAAACGTTTTGCCGGCTTGGCTCAGGTAGTCGATGTACGTATGAAGAACAGCAGGAACCGTAAAATTCCAGAGCGGGAAGCCGAATACGACCTTGTCGGCAGCGAGAAACTGATCGATATATTTTCCGGCAACCTCTGCGGCAGCCTGCTCGGCAGGCGTCATATCAAGGCCTCTCGACGCTTTGAAATTGCCGTTAATCATATCTGCGTTCATATAAGGAAGCTCTTCCTCGAACAAGTCCAGCTCAATGACGGTGTCTTCCGGGTGGGATTTCTTGTAGCTGTCAAGAAATGCTTGATACAGCTGGACGCTGACGGCTTGCTCGATTGCACGATCATTTGCTTTTACGAATAGTACAGTACTCATTTTTTATATTCCCTCCAAGATGTGTTTGTTTACTTTTTGTAAGTACCTTTATTGTATTTAGAATTGCGTTTCGGCACATCGGCACATAGACCGAAAAATAGGCAAAAAAAATCCGCCTAAGGCGGAGGACCGGTCTTAGGACTATCGATGGAGATACAGCCGGATTTTTTATTGAAATTCAAATCTAGTTATCGGCCGCATGCTGCATTTGTACCGCATACAAGGCCGCTTGCGTGCGATCAGACAATCCCAGCTTGCTTAAAATGCTGCTCACATGCGTTTTGACCGTCTTCTCGGCCACCGTCAGCGCTCCGGCAATCTCTTTGTTGCTCATTCCCTTCGCCAGCAGCTGAAGCACCTCCTGCTCCCTCGGCGTTAATGCCGCTCTCGCATCGAAACTGACGGAGCCTCCCCTGGCGTCCGCCGCCGGAAGCGTAACCTCGACAAGCGAGCTCGCGATATCCGGATGGAGCTGTACGTTGCCTTTATGCGCACTGCGGATCGCCTCGGCCAGCTGATCCGGCTCCACATCCTTCAGCATGTAGCCCGCCACGCCCGATTGAAGTGCAGGCACGATGTGGCTGCGGTCAGCAAAGCTGGTCAATACCAAAATTTTGATGCCGGGATGCCTCTCCACGAGAAGCCGGCTCGCCTCGATTCCGTCCATGACCGGCATATTCAGGTCCATCAGGATAATGTCCGGCTTCCATTCCCCCGCCTTTTCGACCGCTTCCTTTCCGTTATAAGCCTCGCCGACCAGCTCAAAGTCCGGCTGCATGCTCAAATAAAAGGAAATCCCCTTCAATACGATTTGATGGTCGTCAACCAACATAATTTTGATTTTCACGTCATCCTTCACTCCTTGTCCCGCTGCGGCTGGCCGTCTGTGATTGGAATAACCGCCTTCACGGACGTCTGCATTTCCGCACCGCTCCGGATCGACAGCTCGCCGCCCAGCATCTCCGCCCGCTCCCTCATCGACAGCAACCCCATCGTCAAACGGCCCTTGAGCGTTTCGGGCGAAAAACCTTTCCCGTTATCAGCGATTTCCAGACTGACCTGCCGCTTCGACTTCACCAAATGGATGGAGACGCGGTTCGATTCCGCATGCTTCTTCACATTGTTAAGGGCCTCCTGGCCGATTCGCCACAGCGCCTCTTCCACCTGACGCGGCAGCTCGCGAACGCCCTCGGCCTGCTCGTGAACGATTAAACCCATGCTTTGCCCATACTGCTTCAGCGCAGTCAGCAGCCCATGCTCCAGTCCGGCCGGATGCAGCTGCCAAATTAGCGTCCTCATTTCCTTCAGCGCTTCCTGAGCCATCTGTCTCATCTCTTGCAGCGAGCGTTCAACGACCGCATCCTTGCCGGCAATGACCGTTTCCGCCCCTTTTGCCAGAAAGCTGAGCGAGAACACCTTCTGAATAACCGAATCGTGCAGGTCGCGCGCCAGCCGGTTCCTCTCCTCCATTCGCGCCAGCTCGCGCTGCTGCTCGTACAAGCGCAGGTTCTCGATGCAAAGCGTGATGTGGTCGCCCAGCGAATACAGAAAATCCTGCTGATAATCCGCGAATTGCCTGCATGAACGGCTGCTGATCAACAAAACGCCGGCCGTGCAGTTTCTGATTCGGAGAGGAATCGCCGCCGCGGAGAAAAAGGAAGGGATGCCGATAGAGGACAACGAAGAGCAAGGCAGCTTGCTGTTGTCATCAATTAATACAACTCTGTTCTCGCGGAAAGCCGTGCTTACCGGACCGGCTTGATCGACTGCAAGCATGCGCCATTCCGCCGTCACGTTCCCGTCCGTATATTGGGCCCGCAGCGAAAGCTGCTCCTGCTCGTAGAAGAACAACGATACATGCTGCCATTCGAAAGTGTCCCCGATGCATTTGACGGCAAGCAGCGGCAGCTCGTGCACTTCCTGTATCGCATGTATATGCTGAATGACGTCGCCGAGCTTTGCGTACAGATTGGCATTAAGCTCCTGCGCCTGATATAAGCGGATCCGCTTGATGGCCGTGCCGATTTGATACGCGACCGCTTGCAGCAGCGCCAGCTCTTCGTCCGAAAACCTCTCCCTGCCCGCTTCCGCCACATTCAGCAAGCCGAAGCGGTCCTTGCCCGCGCTGAGCGGGACCGTCGCATGATGCGAAATGCCTTCCGTATCGCCCAGCTTCCGGGAAGCTGCATAGGAAATACGCGAGCATTCAATAATATTAACGGCGCCTCTCAGTTTATTTTGCTTGAAGCTTTCCATGCACCAGCATTCGGTACCGCACATCACCTCGCGGTTGCGGGCGTTCAGCGCTGCCGGGAGCCGGTAAGCCGCTCTGCACAAATTTTCGCCGGAATCGTCCATCATAAAGATCCAGCCCGTACTAAAGCCCGTCACCTCAAGCAGCTTGACAAGCACATCATGAAGCATCTGCTCCATGTCGTTCGTGCTGTTCAGCATCTCCGCGATTTCCTTCAGCGCCGCGAGCTCGTTCCCTCTTTTGTCCCGGTACACGGCCTTCCCTCTTTTCCGCCAGTTTTTATTTGTTCTCGATTGCTATGTTTGTTATGATGTTCTAAAGAACAGGTGCGTATTTAGGAGGATATCATGCAAAAACTCAAAATATTTTCAGGCTCATCCAATATACGGCTTGCCGAGCAGCTTTGCAAGCAGCTTGAGCTACCGCTTGGGGATGTCGCCATCTCGAGACAGCAAAGCGGAGAAATTCACGTTTCTTACCGGGAATCGGTCAGATCCTGCCACGTCTTCATCGTGCAGTCTTTATCTCACCCGGTCAACGAGCATCTCATCGAGCTTCTTGTCATGATAGATGCCGCCAAACGCGCATCGGCCAAAACGATCAATATCGTCATGCCTTATTACGGCTATGCCCGCCAAGAACGGAAATCCGCTCCGCGCGAACCGATTTCCGCCAAGATGGTGGCGGATGTGCTGACTACCGTCGGCGCCAACCGGATCATCACCGTAGATTTGCATGCCGACCCGATTCAGGGCTTTTTTGAAATCCCGGTGGATCATTTAACCGCTCTGAGGCTGATTATCGACTATTTGAAGAGCAAAAACATCCATAACCCGGTCGTCGTCTCTCCCGATGCCGGAAGGGCGACGACGGCCGAGAAGCTGGCCGGACTGCTCGATTGCCCGTTTGCGATTATGATCAAAAACCGGCCCGCCCATAACCAGTCTGAAATTACACACATCATCGGCGACGTCGAAGGCAGGACACCGATCATTATCGAGGATCTTATCGATACGGGAAGCACGATCGTCAACGTCGTGGAAGCGCTCAAGAAAAAAGGCGCCGAAGATGCATACATATGTGCCACACACGGCTTGTTCTCCGGAAATGCGCTCGACAAGCTGAACCACCCGAACATCCGGGAGGTCGTCATCACGGATACAATCATGCTTGACGATAATCACTCCGACAAATTTATCGTGCTGCCGATGGCTCCTCTGATCGGAACCGCAATCAGAATCATTCGCGAGGGCGGCTCGCTCGATAATCTGTTTTTGTCGGACCACAAAGAATCCATTTAGCAAATAAAGAAAAACAGCGAAGCTGCGAGTGCTTCGCTGTTTTTCTTTTTCGCCTGGCTCTGCCGATAGAGCGTCCTTATGCTGCTGCCCGTTGGCATTGCAATAACTGTATTCATGTATTTAATTTTGCGAAATCTTTGCATTCAATAAAAATAACTGTATTTCATGTATCTAAATCACAAAAAAGCCTTGTTTTCGGTCATCATCGCCAAATTAGACTCATCAAATACAGTTATATTTTTCAAAGACTCCGTGTCGGGAAAAATAAAAGCATAAAATCCAGTAATTACTGCACGCTTACTAGCGCTACTTTTATCGTTTCTTCTCGCGAAATACGATCCGATGCTCCACCGTTTTCTCGTTCGCATATGCCGCCGCAATGCCGTGCTTAAGAACCTCGGTCTTGCTTACCCGCTTGTAAGGGAGCACCGACTCGACCACGCGGGTGAACGGAAACGGGAATAGCTCGATCGTCCTGTCGTCAGCCCAGTCGGCTTCCAGTGTCGTTTGACCTTGTCCGCCAAACCAGTATTGAAACCCTTTCGCGAACCACTCGTATTGCTGCCGCGGCGTGCCAGGCTGCTCCATACAAACGAATAAGGAAAGCTCATCGCACAGAAACAGCGCCTTCGCATGCATTTGAAGCAGCTTCACGTTGACCCGCAGCCTCTCAATGATGGCGCTTTGCCGCGCAAACTCTTTCTCGACGAACGCTACGGTGTACTCGTTGCGGAATTTTTCCGCGAGCGCCGAATACAGGATGCTGCCGATGAGCGCCGCGTATTCGCTTTTGGATTGAACGTAATCGAGAGCCGCCGTATAAAAGGAAAACCGGATATTTCCGGGATAATCGCGGAAGGAGAAAGGACGCCCGGCCGCATCGTTCCAAATCGGAATCCGGTCCAGACCGATCCAGCTGCGGTCATGCTCATAAGCGGCATACGTCAGCTCATCGAACCGGTCTCCGCTCGGGAACAGCCCGCCGTCCCATGCCAAGATCAGATCGCCCGATATGCGGGCATGGTCGTGCTGGGCAATCAGTATGAAGGCGCTATCGGTTTCGTATACGATCATTGCCGAATCCCTCCTTCAGACAAATGCTCACTTATCTCGCTTGCGCTTCTTTTTGCTCGTGTGCCGCTCTAAGCTCTTCGTGCCTGGCGATCGCAACGTCCATGATCCGCCGGAATATCGATGCCGCATATTCGGGATTTAACCCGTGGAATTCCGCCAGGTGCCTGATTTTGTCGAATTGCAGCGCTTCGCGGCCCGGATCCTGAGCAGCCAGTCTGTTCGCCGCTTTGTAGACGCCTACCTCTTCCGTCAATTGAAACCGTTTGGCCAACAGCTCAACCATCTCATTGTCAATCGAATCGATGCCCTTGCGCAGTTCTTCCAATCTTGAAGCCTCCATGCCTTACTCCTTTAACGTCGTTTTCTTGTCATTGTACCATCAAAGGGGCGATTCGGCTACGATTCGCTCATCGAAGTCTCCGCTTTTGCCCGCCGCAAAATCCTGCCGGCTGCCTAGCGCCTTCCGGACGGCAGGCGCTACCTTGGCCGCGAGCAGCTCGATCGATGCCGCAACCTTGGAGAACGGGACGCCGCCGATATCGAATTGGGCAATGAACCGGCTGTGGCCGAACAGCTCGTGCTGGGCCAATATTTTCTCCACGATTTCCTCGGGGCTGCCGACGGCGAGTGCATTGACTGGACTGGCCAGCCGCTCAAACTGCTCCTTCGAGAGCCTTTCGCCGCGCGTGGCGCCGCCCATGAACCGGTAGACGTAATTGGCGTAATACGGATAATATTCCTCGCGCGCCTGGCGGGAGGTTTCGGCGATATAGCCGTGGCTCGTAATGGCGACCGGCAGCTCTGCCCGACCGCGGCCCGCCGCCATGCCGGCCGCCCGGTAGGCGTCGACCAGCGGCTTAAACCGCGCAGGGTCGCCTCCGAGGATGGCGAGCGCCATGCCGGCGCCGAGCTCTCCCGCCAGCTCGGCGCTGGCCGGCGTTCCGCCGACGCCGATCCATAACGGGAGCCTCCGCTGCAAAGGGCGCGGCGCAATCTCGGCATCGAGCAGCGGAGTACGTTTGCTGCCGCTCCAGGTGACCCGCTCCTTCTCGTTCAGCTCGAGCAGCAGATTCATTTTCTCATAGAAAAGCTCCTTATAATCGGCAAGCTCATAGCCGAACAGCGGAAACGACTCCACGTAAGCCCCGCGTCCCGCGATCAGCTCCGCCCTGCCCTCCGACAACAGGTCCAGCGTCGCAAAATCCTCGAACACCCGGACCGGATCCGAGGTTCCGAGCACGGTGGTGGCGCTCGTCAGCCGAATACGGCTCGTGACCGACGCAATAGCGGCGAGCACGACCGGCGGCGACGATACCGCAAAGTCAAGACGATGGTGCTCGCCAACGCCGAACAAATCAAGGCCGGCATCATCCGCCAGCTTCGCCGCAGCGACGATCTCCTTCATGCGCGTGCCGGCGGTGGCGGCTCGTCCGGTCACCGGATCCCGGCAAATGTCGCCTAACGTATAAATCCCGAACTCAAAGCCTGCTTGCGGTGCTTTTTGCGTAAAATCGCCCATTTCCGCTTCCTCCCTGATGCCTGTGTATCCCCAAAATCCGTCTTAGCTCAAACGGGGCATTTACCTACCTTCGAACAGTTAGTTACTTATAGTAAGTAATCTTATATAAGTTATTACCGGAAGTCAATAAGAAAGGAGCGGATATCCGGAGGGTTGAAGCAAGCGTAAACGGCTGGCGCCGTCCTTTGGCGGCAAAAGCTCGTTTCGCGATGAAATATAAGTCAAGTATAAAGTGAAATTTATACTTTCTTATATTTCGGAAAAAGCCGCTATAGTGCGGATTGTGCGCTTTCCGTCTGCGTTCGTTGGAACCGGAATCGCGGCCGTGAACGCCGAAGAAGCCGGGTCGGCACCTGAGT
Source organism: Paenibacillus vietnamensis (assembly GCF_020169515.1). Taxonomy (GTDB): domain Bacteria; phylum Bacillota; class Bacilli; order Paenibacillales; family Paenibacillaceae; genus Pristimantibacillus; species Pristimantibacillus vietnamensis. Next base: position 411,603 of record NZ_JAHMHW010000002.1, read on the forward strand.
GCTCCCGGCCTCTTCATGATATGAAACCCCTCTATTAACCGTGACGCTCCTGACAAGCTGCTCGGCAGCATCCTGACAGCTATTCCTCTTTCACAACCGCAACGCCCCAAGCGGACAGCTCGAGCGTCTGTCCCGCTTCCACGGACCTTGCCGACAGCAGCTCCGTTCCGCCGCTCAAAGCGGCAACCGTAATTGTCTCGTCCGAATAGTTGAAATAATAACGGATACGCTTGCCCGCCCCGTTCACGCCCGAGCGGACGATGACCGGATACGCCAGCTCCTGCTCAGCGCCCCACAGCCCCGCATCCTGCACGGCGCGCCCGAGCACCTTGCGGAGCGCGTCGGGACCCGGCATGCAGCCGATATACGTAGCAGCGCCATTGCCGTACGCATTCCGGGTTACGGCCGCGTACTCTCCCCACTGTTTGTGGTCGTAATACGCGAGCACCTCCGCCGTCGTCGGCGTCAGCAGCTCCATCCAGCCTTCGACGCAGCCGGGCTCCAGGCCGTCCTCAGCGAGCGGACCGCGCAGACCAACCCGATCAGGAGTGACGAACATGTTGTACGTAACGCCGCACGCCTCGTTTATAATACCAGGCTGCTGCGTCTGGCGCACCTTGACGACTTCATCGGCGAAGCCGCTCTTGAACGTATACACAACATGGCCGCCGCCGCGAACGTATTCGTTCATTCGGTAAAGGCTCTCGTCATCAACCGCATACAAAGCCGGAACGACGATGAGCTTGTAATCGCTCAATCTGCTGCAGGACGGCTGAATAAAATCGCATTCTACGTTCAGCTTGTAAAGCTCGTCATACAGCGAACGGACAACGTCGTTGTAGGTTTTGCCGCTCTGAAGCTTGAACCATTCCAAAGCCGTCAGCGCTTCGTTACTGACCATGATGGCGGCCTGATTCGTTTTGCGCAGGTTGACCAGCTCGCCGCTCAGCCTCCGGAAATCGGCGCCGATCGTCATGGCCTCGTTGTAAACGGGATTTGGCGCCATGTCGTGGCTGAGCAGCCCTTTCCAATACGTCTCGATCGAATTGTGGATCGAGTGCCAGTGCCAGTATGCTACCATATTAGCTCCCGATGCGAGGTGGCTGAACGCCTGCAGACGGAGCTGGCCGGGATACGGGGTCCAATGCGGGAAAGCTTGCGCCTGCGTTTCGAGCACGAGGTAATTGCCGCCCTTAAGTGAACGTGTCATGTCGCCGCCGAACGCGATTTCGATGCCGGTCAGATCGTCCTGCGAAGGATGGTAAATGTCTACGCCTGCGATATCGAACGGCTCCGAAGCCGCGAAATGGTCGACGGAAGGCTGAACGCCGTACGAATACCCGCGCCATTCAAAATCGAAATTTTGCGTCACAAACTGCTCCGGCCGCTTGTATTCGTTCACGATGGCCGCCTGCCAGGCCAGAAACTCGTTCACGAGCAGCCTCTGGAACTTGGCGAACTCCGCACCGAGGCTGCCGTTGATCGTACCGACCATGGAAGGAAAGTCTTCCCAGCTGTTGATGCGGTTGCTCCAGTAATCTAGCCCGAACCGCTTGTTGATAACGTCCAGCGAGCCGTACGTATCGCGCATATATTTAACGAAGCGGAGCTGTACGTTAGGGCCCGCCGTATCGTAATGCTTCGTCTCATTGTCCGTCTGGTAGCCGATGACGGCAGGATGCCCGGCAACGCGCGAGACCAGCTTCCGGATGATGCGCTCCGCGTAGAACAGATAGGACGGGTTCGTAATGTCCATAATTTGGCGGGCGCCGTATTTGCCGGGGCCGCGCGCCGTCTCCGCCAGCACATCCGGATGCTCTTTTACCATCCAGGTCGGAACGGCATAAGTCGGTGTGCCGACAATGACATGAATGCCTGCCTCGTGCATCGCATCCAGCACCCGGTCGACGGAGCTGAAATCGAATACGCCGTTTTGCGGCTCATGCGTGCTCCAGGTCGACTCCGCGATCCGCACCGTGTTGATGCCCGCTTCCGTCATCATCCGGATATCCTCGTGCAGCCGCTCCGACGGCATGTATTCATCGTAATAAGCAACGCCGTACAGTATTTTGTCCATTCGAATTGCTCCTTCTTGTTAGCCTTTGACCGCCCCTTCGGCGATGCCGTGCATAATGAACCGCTGGAAAAACGAGTAGATAAGAATAACCGGAATCGCCGTCAGCACAAGCGCCGCCAAAATAAGCGACCAATCCTTGTTATATTCGCCGAACAACGTGTTCGTGGACAAAATGAGCGTAAAGCTTTCCGAATCCGTCAGCATAAGCAGCGGAAGCAGGAAGTCGTTCCAAATCCACAGGAAATCGAGGATCGCGATCGTCACCGTGATCGGCACGAGCAGCGGGAAAATGATCCGGAAAAAGGTCTGGTATTCATTGCAGCCGTCCATGTAAGCCGCTTCCTCCAGCTCCCTCGGAATCGATTTCACAAAGCCGTGATACAGGAAAATCGCCATATTGACGCCAAGCCCGATATATATGATCGCCAGGCCGTAGGTGCTGCCCTGCACCGACAGGCTCTTGGCCATTCTTGTCAACGGAATCATAATCGAGTGAAACGGAACGAGCATGGACGCGATGAACAGGAAAAAAATAACTTGACTGAGCTTGCCGGTTGTCCTGGAAAGCTTATAGCCGGCGAGCGATGCGCTTAACACGATGCCTCCGATGCCGAGCGCCGAAATAATGACCGAGTTGACCGTGCTGCCTAGCAAATTGATTTTGTCGAACGCCTCTGCATAGTTTCCGAAGCTGATGCTGGTCGGCAGCGAGACGAAGGAACGGAACATATCCCCTTGCGATTTGAACGAGTTAATGAGCGCCAAATAAATCGGGAAGAAGGAAACGGCTGCCAAGACAGTCAAGATGCCCGCAGTGAGCAGGGACGCCGCTTTATTTTGCCTCACGCTTCCACCTCCCGTTTCTTCATGACTTGAATTTGAATGAATGTGAAGATCAAAATGATGACGAACAAAATAACCGATTTTGCGCTTGCGTAGCCGTAACGGAAATTGTTGGAGAACGCTTCTTCATAGATGTTCATCGTGATGACCTGCGTGCTTCGTCCCGGACCGCCGCCGGTCAAGCCGTAGACGACCTCGAACACCTTGAACGCGCCGTTGAGCGTCAGGAAAAAGCAGATCGTAATCGCATGGGTAATCATCGGCAGCGTAACGTTAAGGAACGTCTGAAACGGAGTCGCTCCGTCGATCAACGCCGCTTCCTTCAAGCTTTGCGGAACGCCCTGCAGCCCGGCCAAATAAATGATCATCATATAGCCGACGCCGTTCCATAGGGAAACGATCAGGATGGAGAAAAACGAGACGTTCGGATCCCCGATCCACGATTGGTCAAGAAACGTAAGCGCCGTCTTCTCGGCCAGCTGCGGCAGCACCTGGGCGAATACAAAGGTCCACATAAACGCGCTGATAATCGTACTGATCATATTCGGCATGAAGAAGATCGTGCGGAAAAAGCCTTTGCTCCGCGACCGGGTCTCGATGAATACGGCCAAACCGAGCGCGAACACATTTTGCAAAACGATCATAAACAGCACATACTTCAGAGTGAAGAGCAGAGAATGGATGAAGTCCGGATCCTCTATGAGCGCCTCCGCGAAGTTGCCGAAGCCGATAAATTCGTAGGTTCTGTTCAAGCCGTTCCAGTCGGTAAAGCTGTAAAACATGCCGCCCAGCGTCGGAATGAGCAAAAACACGGCGTAAAGGATAAAAGCAGGCGCAACGAACGCTAATAACGAGATGTATTTTTTGTAGCTGTTGACAGGCACGGTTTCGCCTCCCTCCTTATGTTATATAACATGGATCAGGGAGAGCAGCGCTCTCCTCCGCCACATTTCAGCAATCGCGTTATTTATTCACTTTATTGTAGGATTTCCAAGCTTTGTCCAGCGCGGACAGGACGTCTTCCTTGGAAATTTGGCCTGCGTAATAAGCTTGCAGCCCTTTGCCTACTTCGTCCTTGACCGACTGCGGGATCGACGGATCCTGATATGATTTGCCTTCCTTCACGTAAGCCGTCGCATCGTTCACCCACGGGTAGCTTTCATACGTATGAACGGTCGCGATCGGGTTGAACTTGAGCGCCTGGAAGAAATCGTTGGACGCGGTGTCATCCAGCACGTAATTGATGAAATCAAGGGCAACCTCTTTGTTTTTGCTCGATTTCGATACGGCCAGCGACGTCGAGGCGCTCAGATTGATCAGCGTAGCTTCCGGGTTATCGTTGATCGGCAGCGGCGCCACTCCGAAATCCATATCCGGATTCGATTTCAAAATCGTTTCCGCATACCACGGGCCTTGCAGCCACATCGCTCCTTTGCCGGCAGCGAATGCCGCTGCGCCGTCGTCCCCGCCGACCTCCGTCGCCTTCCCGGTACCGTTCGCGTTAATCAGATCGAAAATGTCGAACATCGCTTTCATTTCGGTAAACGAACCCTCGTCCTTGTTCATGCGTTCGATGAAATCCGGATTTTCCGTGTTGATAAGTGCACCGGCCGCCAGCGGCAGCACTAGCTGCGGAATCCAGGCTTCCTTATAGGAAAGCACAAACGGCGTGATATTGCTCGCCTTCAGCTTCTCGACAACCGCTTTCATCTCCCTGAGCGTCGTCGGAGGCGTCAGCCCCTGCTCCGCGAATATCTTTTTGTTGTACAGGTATCCCCACGACAGCGTCTCGAGCGGTATGGCAACGACTTTCCCGTCCGTCGTCGTGACGGAAGGCTTGACGCTGTCTAGCAGCTTGCCGACGAACGGCTGGCCGGACAGATCCTCCAGGTAGCCCGCTTTGTAATAGGACGGGATTTCGTTAATTGCATGCAGGGCGAAAATATCCGGCGCATCGTTGGACGCCAGGCGCGTCTTCAAAATTTGCGCCGCGTTGTCCGCCGTCGGCATTTCCAGCTGGACGGAGACGTCGATATTTTTCTCGGCTTTTTCCTTCGCCACAAAATCTGCGATGTAATTGTCGTAATGCTCCTTCAACCGGGGCTGGGCGATGAACATTTTCAGCTTGACGCTTTTCGCTTCGCCGCCCGAAGCAGCGCCTCCCTCTTCGCCCGCATTGCCCGCGTTGTTCCCGCAGCCCGCGAGAAGAGCGGCGGATAGAGCGGTGATCAGCATGCCTTTAACTGCTTTTTTCATATTTGGATGACCTCCCGAATGACTTGTTTTGTTTACGCTTTCATTGTAGCTAAAAAATGAAAGCGTTTAATTGGACGGAATTAGACCGTTTGGTTGGACATTTTTAAACCTCACCGCTTTTTCTCATTTCACCGGGGGCCACGCCAAAATGCTTTTTGAACACGCGGTAAAAGTAAGTGACATCCTCGTACCCCGCCATCTCCGCGATCGCTTTGATCGGAATGCTGCCGTCAAGCAGCCATTCCTTCGCCTTGTCCATCCTGAGGTGCAGTAAATAATCGGTTACGGTGTGGCCGAACTCCTGCTTGAACATTTTGCTCAAATACTCCTTGCTGACGAAAAAAGCTCTTGCCAGCTGCTCCAAAGTAAGCGGCTCGGTAAAATGCTTTTCCATAAATAACCGCACCTCATCGAGATTCAGCTTGTTTTTGAACCTTCTCTGCTGAACAAGCCGCTCCAGCATGTCCTCATAGTGACCTTGAATGAACCGCATCGTGCCGGACAGGTCTGCAAACACATCCTGCGTGTAGGCGATTTGCAGACTTTCTGCGCTCTGCGAATTGGCGGCCATCAGCTCCTTCAGCAGCAGCAGCAGCTCCTGGGCAGCCTGCTCCGGCATGCCCGGTTTGGCGCTTCCGTTCCGTTCCAGCTCCGCGGACAGCTGCCCGAAAACGGAAGCTATGCCTTCCGCGTTCAGCTCGTTATAGCGGGTACGCAGCTGCTGCTTGTACGGCGCAAGCAAATAGGAGACGTCGATGTCCAGCGCGATCGCCGCACGGTCGGCCTGCGCCGTCTCCAATTCGTCCTTGCATTTGCGCAGCGCGGCGTTCAGCTCCTTCGGATCGACGGGCTTCAGCAGGTAATCGACCGCACGGTTTCTGAGTGCGTGCTTCGCATACTCAAAGTCGTCGTAGCCGCTAATGACGACCGCCTTAATGTCCGGAAACCGCTCCTTGAGCGCTTCCAGCAGCCTGACGCCGTCGACCCCCGGCATGCGCATGTCCGTAATGACGATGCCGGGCTTCAATTCATCCGTCAGCCTGAGCGCCTCCGCGCCGTCATCCGCTTCCCCGGCAATCTCCATGCCGAGCCGCTCCCATTCCCCGAAAGCTCTAACGATATCTCTGGTCCAGCTTTCGTCATCGACCAGCAGCACTTTAATATTCTCCTTCATCGCTTTCCCCTCCCGTTTCCGCCGGCAACCGTACCGTTACCGTCGTCCCTTTGCCCCGCTCACTGTCGATCCGGATGCCGCCTTCCGCCCCAAAATGAAGATGAAGCCGCGAGGCTACGTTCTGAATGCCGATCCGGTGCCCGTACGTCCATACTTGCCCGCTTTGGCTGCTTAACCGGTTTCGCAGCCGCGCAAGCTGGTCCGCTTCGATTCCGATGCCGTTGTCGCGTATTCGGATGCAGACGGCTTCATCATCGCCGTAAACCGACAACTCTACGCGCCATTCCCCGGATTTCGAATCCAGCCCGTGAATGAAGGCATTTTCGACGATCGGCTGCAGCGTCAGCTTCGGAACGCTGCTCGATAACAAACTCTCGTCGATTTCGACCGAATAATGAAGCCGCGCCGAAAACCGCTGCTGCTGAATTTTCATATAATTGCCCAGATGGTCGAGCTCCGCCTTTAATGAAGCCAAATCGTCCGGATCGCGAATGACGTACCGGAACATCTCGCTCAGCGAACGGATGATTTCATAGCATTCGGCCGGCTTTTTAGTGAACAGCATAGTTCCGATCATCTGCAGCGTATTTTGCAAAAAATGAGGATTGATTTGTGCCTGCAGCGCTTTGAGCTCCGCGGTTTTTTTCTCGAGATTGATGCTGTACTCCGTTTTAATATGCTCCTTGATTCGCGAAGACATATTGTTCAGCTTCGTTTCCAGCAGCCCGATTTCGTCGACCCGGTTGCTGTGGGGAAGCTCCGTTTCCCTGATCAGGCCGAGCCCCTGCATCGACCTTGCCAACATTACGATAGGCGTGGCGGTGCGCCATGCGAGCAATATCGCGATCAGCACGGACACCGCAACGGAAACCGCGCCAATAATAATGCCGAACCGCATCGTGTCGAGCGCGCTTTGATTAATAAAGCTGTTCGGAATGATCGTGACAAGCTTCAGACCCACCGGATCGATCGTATTGTGGAATACATATTGTCCGGCCATTTTAAAGTACCCCTGCTCGTCATCCGTCTGCCGAATCAGCTGCAGCGTTTCGCCTGAGGGCGCCTGACCGCCCGGCTGGTACAAAATCTGCCCGTCGCCGCCCGCGATCAGCACCTGATGCTGCTCGCCCCGGCCGATCAAATCGAGCGTCTGATCCAGCATGGACCATCTGATTTTTAATGAGATAGCCCCGAGCTTCTCCTGATTCTCGAAGCGGTTGATGCTTCGGATGAGCAAAAACTGCTCCGGATTGCTTTCGTCCGTACGGATAATGAAGTCCTGATTTTCCTCGAATAAAACGCGGTATGGCTCGGGAACGCCGGAAACCGTGCCGATGTCGTTCTGTGACGCATTGATCGTGAACAGCTTGCCGGGCTCGGCCAAATACATCTCGACGCCGATGACTTGAGTGCCTGCCGAATAGAACAAATTGGTCAGCGTATCCATGATGTTTTTTTGTGCGGTAAACTGGGCCGACAGGCTCGCCTCCTCGATGTTCGCCAAATAATCGCTTAAATGCGGGCTGATCAGCACGCTGTAAATCAAATTGTTCAGCTGCGCGAACTGGTCGCCGAGATAAACGCCCGTCCACTTCATGTTGGACTGATTCGTCACGATAACCTCCGACTCCATCGTTGTCCGGCTGTTCTCCGCCGCAAGTCCCGTCACCGCAATGACCGGCACAACCGACAGGAAAATCATCGTCAGAATCAATTTGTTGCGGATGCTTCGGCGGAAGGGCTCCGTCAGCTTTTTAACAAGCTTGGCCAGCATAGGCTCTCTTCACCTCCATCTGCGGGATTTTAGCATAAAAACGGAACTAACGCCCCGCTTAGCGGAGGGCGTTAGGAATAACGATCGTATGGAAGGACTCCGGAGCCAGCCGGAAGGCGAACGCTTGGGAAGCGGTGCCAAGGCGGAGCTCCCGCTCCTCCGGGTAAGGGTTGATCAGCACCAGCACCTTTGTGCCGTCCGGCTTCAGATAGGCGACCGAATGGCCCGCCCATGGTCCCTTGAGGCCGATCCGGCAGTCGCCGGGAGACGTAAAATGGGCGAAATGCTTCATGACGTAAAATTCGGGATTGCGGGTTACGCTCCGGGACGCGGGATCGACGGTCAGCATCGCGTTCTGCTCCCAGCCCCAAGTGCAACGTACCCGAGCTCGTTAAAGCAGCCGCCGAAGCCCTCAAGCCGCTGAAACCGTTCGTCCGTAAAGGCAAGAATAGCTTCCCCTGCCGCGTCTGCATTTATTTGCATTTCTTCCCATCTAGTATCCTCAGTGCTGGCGTACCAGCGGATATTCGTTATCTCCATTGTAATTCTCCCTTGTTTAAAAGTCCGTTAAAATATTGGCGCAATGTCCGGCATTCGACATTGTACCGGATATATAACGCGTGTTATGATTGCGCTTTCATTATAGCTTTTGCCCCGGCTCGCCGGAATTGGACGAAATTAGACGATTGCATTGGACAATTTTAAACCTGCACTCGGGTTAGCGGCAGCAGCTCACCGGATTTATGAACATGGAGTAATAACTGGATTTTGTGTAGCTATATCAGTTCTTTCGCCGAATTAAGGGAAATAACTGTATTCTATGTATCTATATCTCATTTGATCGGCTGATTGGACGATTATGTGTGATTTATCTACGGGCAATCCAGTTATTTTGCGAAATTAGGTCAATCATTCAAAAATAAATACATCTAATCCATCTACTCGTTCGGACGAGGGGGCAAGTCAATCTCTTGATGTAAAATCCCATCCACGTACCCGTTGCCTCCATTTTCGCAGCCTCTGTCTTTCCGGTGTCCGTTCCTATTCAGAAGCTGCTAATTGTTCGGTCGCCTGCACCATAGAATTCGTAGATCATTAGTAGACCATCGAGACGCGTAGAGGCAACAAACACCATGACAACTCAAAAAGGACCGACCAATTGCGGCCGATCCATCTCTGCATAGTAAACTTGATAAGATTTCAATCTTATTTTTTTGAGCTAGGATGCGGGAATCGGTTCCCTTTTATTGCCCCGCTTTTTCCCACAACTCCCTGACGAGCTTTTGCAAATAAAGAGACTGTGCCCAGCGGTCGCTGATTTCGTTCGACCGTTTGCCCGCTTCGTCCGTCGTAATCGCATACGAGGGCGGTCCCAGCTCGATGACAACCGGGAAGGCTGCATCACTAGCACGGCTCCGGCAGTGCCGCATCGCCCCTTCCCACCATCTCGCAAAATGGGGAACCATCGGATGCTCCCCCGATTCGCCGATATCGATCTGAACCTGCTCGCCGTTCGAAACTCTCGTATGAATGCTGTGCGCGTTCGGCAGCAGCTTCTGCAGCCAGCTTTCGGCTTGCTCCGATACCGTATGAAGCTCGCCGGCCACGACGTAGTGGGAATAATCGATCGTCAGCTTCAGATCCGGGAGCGCCCGGACATATTCCGCCGAACGGATCAGATCCTGGGTAATTGTGCCGCGATGCGTCTCCACGAAAACCGGGATACCCGCCGCCTCGGAAAGCCGGCCGATTCCTTCAAGCAGCCGGATCGCCCCGTCTCCAACCATAAACGGCTGCATGACTTGCGCATTGATGTAATCGATCCCGCCGAACATCTGCGCCTTTTCCAAAAATCCGGCCATATCCTCAATCGACGACGGATAAGCATTGACGCTGAACGATAAGCCGTAATGCTGCAGCAGCTCCTTCCACAGCCCGGCCTCCTCTGAGGCAGGGATAAAAGCATTGATACCGTCGAAGCCGTTCTCTGCGATCATCCGGAACCTCGCCTCCGTCGTATCCTCGCCTCCCTGCAAATGCTTTAAGCCGTTCATGCCCCACCACGACATCTCAACCTTCAATTGTTTGTCCATGCGGCCCTCCATTAGTGCGGATACGCCTTGTCGAATTCAATGCCGCACGGACCGCCGTCCGTGTTGATTTCCAAATCGACCGGCGAGCCGTCGGCGCGGTACAGCGGGCGGTAGTAATGGCTGATATGCGTCGCGGATTCATTGGCATAATGGCATATAAACGCTCGGCGGAACCGGTCCTTCGTTTTGTTCCGGTAGGAACCGTGAATCAGATTTCCGTTAAAAAACAGCACATCTCCCTTGTCCATCACTGCAGGAATCGCTTTTTCGTCCTTTGGCGGCTTCACGTAATGCGTCGTGAACGACTCGCTTGAATCCGCCAGCTCCGGACAGCTGATTTCCAGCTCGCTCGTCTTCGGCACGACCAGCAAACCTCCGTTGTCCATATCCGCAGCGTCGATCGCCGTCCAGGCCGCAATGCAGTTGCCCGGCTCCACCTGCAAATAAAAATTGTCCTGGTGAAGCGCCTGGCCCCGCGATCCCGGTGGCTTGTAGTAGAACATGCTTTGGGCGGCAAGCGCCGGTTCGCCGTACAGGTCGTGCAGCACGTCAAGCACCGGCTGATGCAGCATATACTGTTTTGCCGTTTCGTTAAAGCGGTGCGGATGCATCACCCGCGGATAACGCTTCAGCGGATCCTCCGTACCGGGATCCAGCACGGGCTCGAAGAAACCCGGCACAGTGGTATTACCGATTTCCTCGAACGTATTCTCAATCGTGCGCAAGTCCTCCTGCGAAAAAAGCCCTTTCACGATAATGTAACCTTCGGTTTTGAACTGCTGCAGCTGCTCCTCCGTCAGAGCCTTCAAAGTCGATGTCATGCCTGATCGCTCCTTTGTATTAAGGTTTGTTCTTCTTGACTTAATCATAGTGGATCCGATAATTTTAAAGAAGAACGATTACTGCTGAAAAGTAACGGTATTCTGCTGCGATATGAATGGAGGCTTCAGCGCATGAACTTATCCAGACCTAAGGATTACGCGGACGATCCCCCTTCCGGGACGCTGTTCGGCGGGCATTTCGACGAATCGGACGATTACCGGTACCGCAGGCCGAACGGCATGGACGATTGGCTGATCTTTTATACGATACAGGGAAACGGCTATTTAAAGACGGCCGAAGGCGAGAAGCGGTGCGATGCCGGACAGCTCGGTTTTCTGCGCGCAGGCGTTCCGCATGAGTACGGCACGGTGCCCGGAAGCCGCTGGAATTTTTATTGGGTGCATTTTCAAAAACTGCCTGAAATCGATTATTTGCCGCAAGAGGAAGCGATCGTGGCAGCAATTCCGGAGGGTCATATGCGGAGCCGTGTGGAACTTGCTTTCGAGAACATCCTCAGCGATTCGCGTGAGCGTTCGAGCTTCTGGCACTTGCTGTGCGAAACATCGCTGCGCGAGGTCATTCTGCTGGCTGCGCAGCAGCTGAATCAGCGGCTCGATCCGCGCATAGAGCATGCGCTGCAGTATTTGTCGCGTCATATGAGCGATTCGATCCGCATCGAGGATTTGGCCAAAGCCGTCGGACTGTCCGCTTCCCGTCTATCCCATCTGTTCAAGCAGGAGACCGGCGAGAGCGTGGTGGAGCATCTCAATAGGCTCCGGCTCCGGCAGGCTGCGCTGCTGATGGTCCATATGGGCCGCAACGCGTCCGAAGCCGCTCTCGACGTCGGCTTTAACAATTACAACCATTTTGCCGCTCTCTTTCGGGACATGTTCGGCTGCAGCCCGAGAAGCTACTTGAAGCAAGGCAGGACAGACTAAAAAGTGAATGTGCACACGTTGCATCTACTCAGGTCTCCTGCAAATGCCGAACTATAGCGGGCTGGGTTTACGGTAATGCGTGTATAGCATGATTGTGTAATTCTATGATTGAGCGCAGTAGTTTCGTCGTTGCCATGAGCAAGTATACAGCTTGATTGTTGTAACGGCCATAGAGGCCGCTTAGAGCGAATAGCAAGCAAGCGTATTCGGCTAACGGTCAGGAGTGAAGCTTAGGACGCTTTGAAGCAAGGTTTTCTTAATAGGTGTTCGTTAAGATGCAAGGACGACCGTTAGATTGGAGAGATAACGAAATGAGCTGTATAAGCGTCATTTTTGTCCATTAGATTTAAAGAACCATGCTCCTCCTGATCTCGCATCTGCATACAAAAAAGAACCGGACACATCCGTCCGGTTCATTCCTTATTTATGGCCGACGCTCGTTAAACGGTTTTCGCAGCCGATGTCAGATCCAGCCAATCCAGCTCCTCGCGCGTCAGCTTGATCAGCGAGCCGGCGTCGCAGGAATGCAGCTCCTCGGCCGTTTGCGCCCCGATCAATGCGCAGGTTGGGAACGGCTGGTTCAGCACGTAGGCCAAGGCGATCTGGATGGCGCTTACGCCTTTTTGCGCAGCCAGCTGCTTCGCCCGCTCCAGCCTCTCCCAGTTGTCGTCGCTGTAGAAGACGCGGACGAGATCCGCATTGTCCCGAACCTCCGGCGTAAATCTGCCCGTAAAAAATCCTCTCGCCTGCGAGGACCAGGACAGCAGAGGGAACTGCTGCTCCTCGTGCCAAGCGCAAGTTTCGGCATCCGCGCTTACGCAGCCCGACCAGAACGGTTCGTTCGCTTTCGCAAGGCTGAGGTTCGGGCTGCTGAACGTAAAGCCGACTAGCCCGTTTGCCGCGGCGTACTCGTTCGCTTCCTTGATGCGCTGCCAGGTCCAGTTCGAAACGCCGATCGCCTTGACCGCGCCGGACTTCACGTGCTCGTTTAAAATTTCGATAACTTCGCCCGCCGGAACAGCAGGATCGTCGCGATGGAGCCCGTACAGATCGATATAGTCCGTTTGCAGCCTCTTCAGGCTCGTCTCGAGATCCGACCGGATCGCTTCGCGGTTCACGCGCGGGCCTGTCCGGTCATGGTGCGCCCCTTTCGTCAGAATGACCATCTGCTCGCGGTTGCCCCGCTCCTTCATATACCGGCCGATCACCTCTTCGCTTTCGCCTCCGCAATAAATATGCGCCGTATCCAGCGAGTTTCCGCCGATCGCGAGGAAAGCGTCGAGATTGGCCGCCGCCTTCTCGTACGTGTTATGGAAGAAATAATCCGTTCCTTTCATCAAACGGGAAACCGGTTTTTCGCAGCCTTGAATGCTGATAAATTCCATTGCGCATGTCTCCTTTTTATCTCAAAAGTTAGATGATCACTCTTGAACGCTCGCGTGCCGACTTCAGGCAGGCGTCGATAATTCTCATGTTGCTGATTGCATCCGACGGCTCGTATTTCAGCGGCGTCCCGTTCAGGATCGCACCCGCCAAATGATCGGCCTGCAGCGTATATTGGTTCAAATTCGGCACCTCAACCTCGCGGCGCTCCCCGCGGGCGGTGACAAAGAAGTTGGCGCTGCCCGGCTCCCCGGTCACGAACGCCGACGGAACCTCGATGATGCCGTCCGTGCCTACGACCTCCAGCGGGTTGCGGAACGCCGCCCACATGCCGCAGTCGAAGGAAAGCGATACGGAGCCGCCGAATTCCAGCAGACCCGAAGCCATCATATCCACATCGTCATGCTCCGGAGAGAACAGCGCCTGCACGGTAACCGCTTCCGGTTCTTTCCCTAGCAGCAGCTTTGCTGCAGTAATCGGGTAGCAGCCTACGTCGTAGATGGAGCCGCCGCCCCATTCCTTGCGGTACCTGACATTGCCTTTATTCGCCGCATTGTTGAACGTAAAGGCGCTGCGGATGCCGCGGATTTCGCCGATTTCACCCGCGGCGATAATTTCCTGAATCCGGTCATAACGCGGGTGATAACGGTACATGAACGCTTCCGACAGCAGCACGCCGGCCTTTGCGCATGCTTCGGCCATCTCGGCTGCTTCCTTCTCCGTCAATGCCAGCGGCTTCTCGCATAAAATATGCTTGCCCGCCTCGGCGGCGCGGATCGTCCATTCCTTGTGCAAATGGTTCGGCAGCGGGATGTAGACAACGTCTATGGAATCGTCCTCCAGAAGCGCTTCGTAGCTGCTGTATGACACCGGTATTTGAAGCTCCTCCGCCGTTTTTTTCGCCTTGTCCGCATCCCGGCTTGCGATCGCGGCCGCCTCGTTTATTTCAGACAAATGCAGCCCCGGAATGACGGCTCTCCTCGCGATTCCGGCACAGCCCAAAATGCCCCATTTCAACTTTTTGACTGACATTTGATTATCACCTCGTTATTTATTTACGACTATATTGCGATTATAAGTCGATCTATTTAAAATTAAAATGATATTATTTTGTTTTAGTTTATAACAATATTGTCATCGAGGTGATTGCATGCAGCGGCAAAGCCATCTGCTTACGCTTCCGCATAATCCATTCTTTTGTTTTCCCGAATCCGTCGGAAACTATTGGGAGCAGCCCCAGCATTACACGCTTCGGGAAGCCGGTTCGCTGGGCAATTTCAACATCCACTACGTCGTTTCGGGCAAAGGCTTCGTCGAATGGGACGGCGAGGTGCACACGCTTGAGGCGGGCGAAGCCGTGCTTTATTTTCCGCTTCAAAGACAGCATTATTACAGCAGCAAGGATGATCCGTGGGATATCAGATGGGTGCATTTCTACGGGCACAGCTTGAAGGATTATATGATCGAACGCGGCTTTCACAAAAGCCAGCTGTGGACGATCCGCAACCGTTCCGCCTGGGAGACGGCACACGAGGAGCTGCTCGCCGAGGCCGAGACGCACCGGATGCTTCGTCCGTCACGGCTGTCCGCGCTGACCTACGCGATCCTTTCCGTATTCGTCGAGCAGGCCATCCCGCTGTCCGGCAGCAAATCCGTCTCGACCGCGAGCCGGATCGCCGAGCTGCTCCCCCTCATGCAGGAGAAAGCGGCTCAGCCGTTCATCCTGGAGTATTGGGCGGGCCAGGCGGGCGTCAGCCCGCATTATTTCTGCAAGCTGTTCCGCAGCGTCATGGAGATGACGCCCATGGATTTCATTACGCGCTGCAGGCTTCAGATGGCCAAGCAGTGGCTGCTCGAGCGCAAGGATGCGAACATCGGCCAGATTGCGGCCGACGCCGGCTATCCGAGCGTCAGCTATTTTAACAAACGATTCATGGAGCATGAGGGCATGACTCCGACGGTATACCGGCAATTATACGGGGTATAGGCTGCTGGCGAAGCTGCCGGACATTACGCAGCTGTCGCAATTTTAGAGTGAAATTGTCCTATTCTTATCGTATCCGCCCTTTTTTCGCTGTGGTACAGTAATCTTAATTCCAACACACCACACCGATACAAAGGAGTACCTCATGACAAAAACAATCCGAATCGGAATCATCGGCAGCGGCGGCATTGCGCGGGCACATGCATCCGCCTACAAACAGATCCCCGACGTAGAAATCGTAGCGGTTGCCGACAGCATAGCAGGCAAGGCTCAAAGCTTTATCGAGCAGGAGCAGCTGCTGCAGGCGGCTGCTTTTGACGATCACCGCAAGCTGCTTGAGCTGGAGCTCGACGGAGTCAGCGTATGTACGCCTAACTTCGCCCATCACGAAACCTCAATCAATGCGTTAAATGCCGGCAAGCATGTTCTGGTCGAAAAACCGATGTCGGTTACGCTTCAGCAATCCATCGATATGGCCCAGGCGGCGGAGCGCAGCGGCAAAATGCTGACCGTCGGCTTCCAGCCCCGGTACGACCCGAACATGGCCCTGATTAAAGAAATCGTGCAGACGGGCAAGCTCGGAGGCGTCTATTTCGTCGAGACGGGAGGCGGCAGGCGGCGGGGAATGCCTGGCGGCACCTTTATCCGCAAGGAGCTTGCCGGAGCCGGCGCGATGGCCGATATCGGCTGTTATTCGCTGGATATGGCGCTGAATGCGCTCGGCTATCCGAAGCCGCTGACCGTAACCGCCTATACGTCGAATCACTTCGGAACGAATCCGCGTTATCATAAGGAGTCGAATTTCTTTGATGTGGAGGACTTCGGCGTTGCCATGATCAGGCTGGAAGGCGATATCGTGCTCAATTACAAAATCAGCTGGGCGATGCATATGGATACGCTGGGGGCGACACTTTTCCTCGGAACCGAAGGCGGCCTCAAGGTTACACCGGCCGGCACCGGTCCGTGGAGCGGCGTTTGGGACGGAAGCGTCGGCAGCATGACACTGTATCACGACGCCGCAACCCAGCATGTCCAAACCGAAATCCCGGTTATCCAGCATGGTCTGAATCTGTTTGACGAGAAAGTGAAGGACTTTGCCAACGCGATCCGTTTCGATCGCCCGGCACCGATCCCGGGTGCGGAAATATTGTATAACCAGGCGATTATCGACGGGGTGCTCCGCTCGGCGGCAAGCAAACGAGAAGTAACGATCGATTTACCTTAATATACAGCAGAAAGACCGCTCGCCTGAGCGGTCTTCTTCGTTTGCGTTTCCTTACACCGATGAAATATAGCCGCCGCGGTTGCAATTTTTGGCGTAATTGATGATGGATTCGTACTGGCTCTTGGCAATGCGGCGCTCCGACATCGGAAGCTGCTGGTTTTTCACGATTTCGGCCAGCTTCTTTAACTGCTGCATTTCTTCAGGCGTTACTTTGACCGTGATTTTCCCCATGCGATCCGCCCTCCCAATTTCACTAATCAAATACAGGAAACGTAATGCTCCACTTCCATCTAGTGTCATTGTATTCATAAGCGCCGCATTATTTCTTGATTATTCATTCGGCATTCGCGGATTCTGTATGTCAAGCTCCTCCGGAAACAAATCGGCGAGCTCTTTGTTCTGCTTGCTCTTCAAATAGGACAAGCCCGCATAACCCGCCAAGAGCGAGGTGCTGATCACCGCGTAGGGATCGTCCGTACTCGCCATCGCAAGCGCGGTTTTGGCCAAAATGCCCGTGCCGATGGCGATCAGCAAATCGCCGAGAAAGCCAAGGTCGAAAAAAATCTTTTTTTTCGCGTTGCGCTGGTCTCTAAGGCCAAGAATGAAAATGATAAAATAATAGATCCGTTGAATCCATTTAAGCAGCCAGTTCGGGGAAAGCTTTAAGCCTTCCTCATCATATTCGATGACCAGCTTCGGCATTTCAACAATACCGTTTTTAACAAAATGGCCGATAAAGCCGCCGATAAAGCTCATCGAAATCGGCAGCCCGAACACTTGAATAAATTGCTGTACATTCCCGATCTCCATGGCCGTAACCACCCTTCAGCCCGCCTACCGTTGTGCGGCACAAAGTGCGCTTCTTCAACTGTATGCAGCTTTTTGGGGGTTAACCACCATTAATTTGTTTCCCTTCCGTCTTATCATCCTGATCCAATAGCTTGACGATCCGCCTCAGATGTCCGATATCCTCCGGAGAAAGCCGGTTCTGAATATACTTAACGACGATTTCGTCGTTGCCCTTGAATGTATCGGTGTAAAGCTTCCCATCCTCCGTCAGCTCAAGCTTGACGACGCGCCGGTCTTCCTGGCTGCGGTATCTGCGGATTAGCCCCCGTTCGCACAGCTTGTCGCCCATCAAGGTGACGGCGCCGGGAGTAATGAGCAGCAGATCAGCCAGCTCCGTCGATTTCATAGGGCTCTTGCGGTCCAAGAGCTGCAGCAGTCTCAGCTGATTGATCGAATATTCGTCCTTCATTTCTTTGCACCACTGGGTCTTCAGTTTTTTGAATACACCCTTCATAATCGGGAAAAGCTCTTTCCAATCTTCAGGATTGTCCACGCTGCAGCACCTCGAATCCGTACGCTTAGTTGACTGCCGCAACTTCGTCACTCTATAATTACGTTGGCAACCTAAATAAATAGCAAATGCTGCACCGGGGTGGAACCATAGTGAGTACCGATAAATACGAAAATGTCACACAGCTTATGGAAGTTTTCCAGCGCTTCGCGAAAGCCGACTGGCGCAAAAAAACGATAGACGGATTAAAACCAAGCGAAATTCGCGTTCTCGTACGACTGAAAAATAACCTTGATAACGGCGGTGCCAGCATGACTGTCTCCGAGCTTAGCAAAATACTTCAAGTGACGTCCCCGACCGTCACTCAAATGATCAACAGCCTGCTGGCTTCGGGGCATGTGAATCGATCGGCAGACCCGAGCGACCGGCGGATTACCGAAATTACGTTAACGGACAAGGGCTCCCGGTTCGCTGAAAAAGCACTTGAACGGTACCATGCGTTGTTCAAGGGTGTGATCGACCGGCTCGGAAAAGAGCAGAGCGATCAGCTGATCGTTACGTTAAACCAACTATTCGATTATTTGGAGTCGTACTCGTATAACGAGTGAAATCACACGGGGAATCCGATCCGGCTGCCGCCTTCGCGAATCCCCCGGACAGCCTGTTCTTAGCCGTTAGCTAAGAGCGGGCTTTTTTTGTGCGACCTCTATTTTTTCCGCTTCCGCAGGTGCCTTCGCTTTCGTATCGTTCGAAGTACGGAGCGGAATTTCCTTCAGGAACATGACTAGCACGAACGCTACGACAAGCAGAGTCATGCCAAACAAAAAGACGACGGTCAAGGAATCGCTGAGTACATTTCGGACCATCTCGATCGTATGGGTAAATAACGGCTGCAGCTGCTCCGGCAGCGATTGATGAAGCTGCTCCAGCTTAGGCTGATCAAGCAGCATCTGCGGGTTCAGGAAGCTCGCCAGCTGCTTGGCTTGCTCCGGCTCCAATTGGCTCAAATCGGGGCCTTCTCCAGCTTTGACGGCCGCATCCAGCTTGCTCGTCAGTGCGGTATTCATAACGGTTCCCATTACCGCGATGCCGATCGTGCCTCCTAAGTTGCGGAACAAAGTTGCCGTTGCCGTTGCTACGCCAAGATGAGTTGGAGATACCGCATTTTGAACGGTCAACGTAAATACCGGCATCGAGATGCCAAGGCCGATCCCGAATACGATCATCGCTGCGACCGCAACTCCGACGTTGTTCATAAAGGCCATCATAAGCATTCCGGCGACCATGAACGGTATACCGCTGACAGCGAACCGCTTGTACTTGCCGGATTTCGAAATCCAGCGGCCCGACAAGGTGCTGAGTACGATCATCGCGATCGACATCGGCATGTTGACGAAGCCCGAATATGTCGGCGAAATGCCGAGTACGCCCTGCACAAAGAACGGCAAATACATCATGGCGCCCATCATGCCGGCGTTCATTAGAAATCCGATTGAATTGGAAATCGTGACAATGCCGTTCTTAAACAACGACAAGGGCAGTACCGGGCTTTTTGCCTTTCGCTCGACAAGAATAAGAATAATGAGGAACACGGCCGACGACGCCAATAGACCGATAATCTGCGGCGAAGCCCATTCATATTTCGTGCCTGCCCAGGAAAAGCCGAGCAACAGGGCGACAATCGTCAAAGATAAGAAAAGCGAGCCCATGTAATCGATCGATTCCGACGTCTTGCGCGCTGTTTTCGGAAACATGGACCAGATCATCGCAAAGGCGACGATGCCTAGGGGAAGAAAGATCCAAAAAATCCATTTCCACGCGATGTGATCGACCATAAAGCCTCCAAGCGTCGGTCCGATGACGCTGGAGAAGCCGAATATCGCCATCATCACGCCGGTCCATTTCGCCCGTTCCCTGGGTGCGAATAAGTCGCCTACGGCCGTCACGGTTGCGGACATCAGAATGCCGCCGCCAATGCCCTGAATGCCCCGGTAGGTGATCATTTGGAAAATCGTTGCCGACGTTCCGCACAGAAAAGCGCCGGCCATAAACGTAACGATACCGACCAGCAGGAAAGGCTTCCTGCCGTAAATGTCGGAAAGCTTGCCGACCAGAACCGTCGCGATCGTCGAGGTAAGCATATAAATCGTAATCACCCATGTATAATATTCGATGCCGCCCAGCATCGCAATAATGCGCGGCATCGCCGTGCTGACGATCGTCTGGTTGATCGCTGCAAAAAACATTGCCGCCATCAGCGCCATCATAATCGTCACTTTCTTCTTGTGCGTCAGCTGCTCCATTATGCATGCACTCCTATCCATACTGATATATAATTTCCGTTCAGCAGCTGAACTATTAATTGTTCAATAGTTAGGTTGCCTACCTATTTGTTAATGTTACAATAACTTTAGTACTAAAACAACTGTCAATTTTGTGCCGGCTTTCCGGTTTGGTTTAAAACGCGCATAAAAAAAAAGCGGGACGGCGTGCACACCGTCCCGCTTTATCTATATTAATCACCCACCGGGAACCAGCCCGGCGAATGAACGATGGCATTCCAGAGCGGTGTCGGCACAACCAGCCTCTCCTGATCCTTTCTGCTCAGCGTCGTTTGAATTTCCGATTCCTTGCCTGCAGCCGTTTTCTCGACCCAATCCGGATCCACGATCAGCTCACGGCCGAGAGCCACAAGCGGGATGCCTGTTTCAAGCGCTTTAACCGCGTCGTCCGGCGTGTGAATTGACCCTACACCGATCACTGGAACCCGGCTGCCGACGCGCTCCTGTATCCATTCGATGCGCGCTTTGTTCTCATCGGCGCCGCGCGCCGGCTTCGACCAGAAATCGAAGAGGGAGACATGCAAATAATCCAGCTCCTTGGCGGCCAGCTCGTCAATCAGTCGGAACGTATCCTCCATCGTGATTCCCGGCGTTGTCGACTCCTCCGGCGAGAACCGGTAGCCGACAAGAAACGGCCCCTTGGCGTACAGCGCTGCGGCCCGTTTGACTTCGTCCACGACGGCCAGCGGGAATTTCAATCGGTTGTCGATGCTGCCGCCCCACTCGTCCTCGCGGGTATTGGCATGCGGGGAGAAAAATTGCTGCAGCAAATATCCGTTTGCGCCGTGGATTTCCACGCCGTCAAAGCCGGCCGCAACGGCACGTCTCGTCGTCTCCCCGAAATCGCGGATAATCGCTTCGATTTCATCCTTCCGAAGCGCTCTCGGGGTTACGCTCGCGTTCTGAACCGATGCCACATCGCTGGCGCCGACGACGTCTCCATCAGGAACTAGCGCCGGCGGGCATTCTCTTCCTCCATGGAAAATTTGCAGGATCGCCTTGGCCCCTTTTTCTTTTATTCTCGCAGCCAGCTTTGTGAGCCCCGGAATCATATCGTCGGAATCGCCGGCAAACTCGCCTTTAAAGCCTTTGCCGTTAGGGGACACAAAAATGCAGGCCGTAATGGCGAGTCCGGCGCCTCCGGTTCTACGGGCGTAATAGGCAAGCTCCTCCTCGGATACGGTTCCGTCTTCGTTCGATGAGAAGTGGGTCATCGGCGCCAGCACGATCCGATTTTTAAGCATGACTCCGTTTTTGAACGTGTATTCCTCAAACAAAGATTTATAATTTGGATTCATCGTCGGCATCTCTCCTGTATCTCTAATAGAATAAGTCTAACTGTAACTTTTTTTGTTACTGTAATATTAGATGATACAGTTAGAACTGTCAAGAAGTGATTTTCGTACCCCGCTACATTTCCTTTACACCCTGTGACTGCCGACTCAGCTTTTGGCCGCTGCGGCTGCGGGCCAAACTGAAAGAAGTAAAATACAAGGCGCCGACAATAAGAGACAAAAAGGCCAGACCTGCAAAAATATTGCTGTACAGTCCTGCGCTGCCGAACATGGCAAACGGATTGAGCTGCAGCGTCGTTTCTTTGGCATCAAGCATTTTGCCGATGACGCTTGTAATCATCGCTCCCGATATGAAATTGAGCAGCGACATCAGCCCCATGCCGATTCCGACCTGCTCCTTGGCGAGCGTTGACGAAATTGTGTTCGACATTGCTATCTGCATAAATGTCTGACCGATATTGCCGAATAGGAGAAGAAAAACAATAACATAAGGAGATATCCCTACGAGCGTTGAGAGCAGAACAAAACAAACGAAACACAAGGTAAGCGCGATATAGACCAGGAACGAATTTCCCCGCGAATCCGCCAGCTTGCCGCCCTTGCGCCCCATAAACGCAGAGGTGATCGCAGCCGGGAACATGACCAGCCCGATAACCGCCGGCGTAAGGCCGTTCAGTCCCGTTAAAAATTGCGGCGTCAAAAAAGGCATGCCGAAGCTCATCGACGTGGCCAAAAACGTGATGCCGAGTCCGAAGGAATACTTCCGGTTCGCGAACAGCTTCGGCTGGATAAAGGGTTCTGCAGCCGTTCTGATCCGGATGACGAACAGCGCAAGCAGCACGAGCCCGGCGAGGGCAAACCATCCATTCGCTTGCGAGATGGAAAGCAGCAGCAGCGCCACCGTCCCGCCTAGCAGCATACCGCCCAGCAAATCGTTTCTTTGGTCTTTTCCGCGGTCGTCATTTAAATATTTTCGGAAAAATGGCAACGCAAGCAGCGGCATCACCGATAGCAGAAACAAAAATCTCCAGCTGGCGAAGCTTGTGATTAACCCGGAAACAATGGGCGCAAACGCGGTTCCGAGTGCCAGACCGGAGGCCATCGTCCCAAGCGCCCTTCCTCTCTTCTCCGGCGGGAAATAACGTACGGGCACGATCATAGCCGTAGCCGGAATGACCGCAGCACCGCAGGCTTGCAGCAGCCGGCCCAGCACGATCAGCCAATAAGTGCCGGCTGACAATCCGATTACCGAACCAAGCGCAAAAAAAATCAATCCGAACGTCAGCAAATCCTTCAGCCGGTATTTGTCCGCAAGCTTTCCGTATGTAACGGAGCCGACGGCATAAATGATCATGTAGCCGGTTAGCAGCCAGCTCACCTGCGACGGTGTGATGTCGAACTCCTTGCTGATTACGGGCATAACCACGTTGAACATCGATGCGTTCATCACAGAAAATACTAACGTAAACGCTAATATTCTCAATAGCTTCTCGCCTCTATGGGCGTTTTCCTCAGCTTCCATCGTTTCAAGCCACCTTTCGATCTTTACATTTAGTTTGAATTCCAACTACTTGAGGAAAAAAATAACCGTCACAGGAACGGCTTTATTTTTATTCGTAAGATGACAAAATTTTGCTGAGCAGAGCTTGCAGCGTGCGGGATTCCTCCAACGTAAGCTGCTCATTCGCAGGCGCCTTCGCCCTGTTCACCGCAGCCGAGCATTGCTTATATAAGTCGCGGCCTTGCTCCGTCAAATAAATTTGCTTCCTTCTCGCGTCCTTGGCGTGATCGCGGCGCACGACCCATCCCCGCTTAGCCATGCCGTTAACGAGGCTCGTCACACTGGATTTATCGATGAACAGCTGCTCCTCCATATCCGCATTTGTCGCTCCCGGAGTCATCTCAAGCAGATGCAGTGCCTGAGACTGCTGCGGAGTAAGGCCCAGCGGCCGCAATTCCGTCTCGATCCGCCGGCGAATCGCCATGAATGTCAGCTTAATCAATACCGTATTGTTCTCCTCATGCTCCCAAGGAAAACGGACCGGCGTGCAAGGCGTAGATTTCAATTGATATCCTCCCGATTTAGTTTGAATTCAAACAAGATCGTAACGCCATTTGTTATTTTTGTCAATCCGAAGCTTCCCGGCTGCTGTTTCAGCTGGGCCGAATACGGTTATAAGCATATTAATATTCATTCGAAATAATTGAGAACCGATAGGGGGACAACCAAATGGAATACATTTTGAACAAAGCTTATCGCAATGAAGAGGTCAATTTCGACAACAATCATTATATCGGCTGCTCGTTTACGAACTGCACCATTCATATTTCTTCCTTGAATTTCAATTACGACCGCTGCACGTTCAAGGGAACGAAATTCAAGCTGAGCCGCGAGCTGTTCATGCTGCGTAAAGTTTACTCGCTGCTGCCGTCCTCGATCCATATGGTGCTGCGGGCGTGACAGTATCAGACAAACGCGCGTAGAAGCCGGGCTGCCCTGTGGCGGTCCGGCTTTTTTCTAGTAAAAAAAGCTGGCGGCTCTGCTCACGTTGCTTCCCAAACCTCCGACAGATCAGGTAGATACGCCTTCACGGCTTTCTCGAACGCCTCATCGGCTAACATGTCCCCGTATTCCCCTTTCGCTGGTTCGTACTGGCATTTTAGCAAGGGAATATGAACTAACTGTGAATGACTGGACGATGACGGGAAGAGGGAAGTCAGACAGTTATAAAATAAAACCGCATGCCCGAAGCATGCGGCCGTACTCTATGAGCTTTAAAGTACCAGCCTACCGCCCGGCTTAACCACCTGTCCTCTAATCCCTTTCTCTTCCAAACGCGAAACAAATCGTTCCGCTTCCTGTCGGATAACCGGAAAGGTGTCGTAATGAACCGGTACGACAAGCTTCGCGCCGAACCATTCGGCCGCTTGGAGGGCGTCGTCCGGCCCCATTGTATAATGGTCGCCGATCGGAATAAACGCGACGTCGATCGAATGGCGTTCGCCGATCATTTTCATATCTCCGAATAAAGCCGTATCCCCTGCGTGAAGGACGGTCATTCCCCCCATCGCGACGATATATCCTGCCGGCATGCCGGCGTACAAAATTTGCTGTTTTTCCTCAATGACGATGCCGGAGGAATGGAAGGCTTGGATCATTTTAACCTTTGCGAATCCGAGATCAAGCGTTCCTCCTATATTCATGCCGATCGTTTTGACGCCTTTCCAGGACATATAGGCAGCCAGCTCCACGATGGAGACGACAGGCGCGTCGTTGTTTTTGGCGATCGCATCGGCATCCAGAATGTGGTCGGTGTGCGCATGCGTAAGCAGGACGGCATCGACGGAAATATCTTCAGGCTTCGTTACCGCCAGCTCGTTGCCTCTTAGAAACGGATCGATAATCAGCGAATTTGTTCCGTCCGACAGCTGAATGCATGAATGACCATGAAATACGATTTCCAAAATAAAATCCTCCTTCGGTAATTAGGCTTTAATCCAACGTCTTTCCGGTTTACTATACCATATTTTGGCCTGGGGGCTAAAATTTCCGGTTCCGGAAGCGCGAAAGCCGCGTTCCGTGAACGCGGCTTTCGGTATCGGCGATTCGGTTACGCCGGAATAATTTCGGATTCAGAGGAAGTACCGGCCGGTACATAATCTTCAATGGCGATGACCGAAATTTCGCCGTTCGGTCTGCCGACGACCGCACCGTCCTCAATGACGCTGCCTTCGCCGATAATCGCCCTGTAAATGGTAACGTCGTTGCCGATTTTTACATTCGGCATAATAATGCTCTCATGAATTTCGCAGCCTTCTCCAATATGTACGCCGCCAAAAATGACGGAACGGGATACCATGCCTTCTACCATGCTTCCCGGATGAATCAGCGTGTCATCAAATTCGGTAACCTGTGTGACGGCATCCGCTTCCGCCTTCAGCTTGTCGCTCGAGTACATCGGCCAGTGCTTCGCGTTCAGCGAAATTTCGCCGTCCAGCACTTCCATATGCGCTTCCCAAAGGCTTTCGATCGTGCCGACATCGCGCCAATAACCTTGGAACGGATAAGCGTACACGCTCGTTTTGTCTGCTAGCATCTTAGGAATGACATCTTTACCGAAATCGTGACTGGATTTTGCGTTTACAGCATCCGCCAGCAAATATCGCCTCAAGTACGACCAGCGGAACATATAAATGCCCATCGAAGCCAAATTGCTTTCGGGATTTTCCGGTTTTTCAACAAAATCAGTAATTTTATAGCTCTTATCCACATTCATAATACCGAATTGATGCGCGTCCTTCCATGGGACGCGTTTTACGGAAATCGTCGCTTCCGCTCCGCTCTCCTCGTGGAACTTTAGCATCGCGTTGTAATCCATTTGATAGACATGATCGCCGGAGAGAATCAAAACATGCTCCGGATTTTGCTCTTCTATGTACTCCAAATTTTTGTAGATGGCATCCGCAGTGCCCGTGTATAAGCCGCCGCCAAACTCATCCGCTTCCAGCAAGCTTATCTCTGTGTCTTTGTCACCCGTCCAAAATCTGCCGTCATTAATGTGGGAATGCAGCGATTCCGCCTTGTACTGTGTCAATACCCCAATCGTTTGGATCCCCGAATTCACGCAATTGCTTAGCGGAAAATCGATTATTCGGTATTGTCCTCCAAACGGAACCGCCGGCTTAGCGAGCTTTTGCGTTAGCGGAGCAAGCCGTTTTCCTTCGCCGCCTGCAAGTAACATAGCCACACACTTCTTTTGAGTCACACGGATCATCCCCTCTATTTCATTTTGTTAGCTCCTAAGCCACAATGAGAAACTCAATGAAAATACTAACAAAAGAAAGATACGATGTTTGTCAGAAACTCGTGCAGTTGCGCATGTATTTATCGACATGAAAAAAGAGAGAAACCGCAAGGGTTTTTCCCTTTTTGCAGGTAAAAATGCCTATGGCGTCGTGACGAAAACGAGATATTTTCCGCATCGATTCGACATCAATTTTTCGACATCTTTGAAACCTCGGCGTTTAAAGAGACTATTAACCGTCAGACAGCCAACGTGAACGGTGATCCGGCGCCGGTGTCCGGCACCCGTTCCTGTCAGCAAGCACGGCGGTAATTGATAAGCGGGTGATATAACAACGGGAGAAAGCTTCGTTATCTTGCTATTCTATTCGGAAATGAGTACAAGCGCAAAGAGTTCAGGTTATACTGTTCATGGAGGCGATGGATAGTGGTAACGATGACAGACGAGAAGTGGCAAGCTATAATCGGCAATAATTCCGTTTACGACGGCGAATTTTATTACGCGGTTATAACGACCGGCATCTTTTGCCGGCCCTCCTGCAAATCGAAGCCGCCCAAACCGGAAAATACAACCCTTTTCAATACCGCCGATCAGGCAATCAGCGCAGGATACCGCCCCTGCAAGCGCTGCAGGCCCCGCGGCTTGCGGGTGCCGGACGAAGAATGGATCGCTTCGGTCACCGATTACATCGACAGAAGCATCTCCAACCGCAGCCTGACCTTGAAAGTTCTTGCGGACATTAGCCACGGAAGTCCCTATCACCTGCACCGGACCTTCAAGAGGGTAACCGGCCTGACGCCGGTCGAATACATCCGGCAGCGGCGGATCGGCAAGGCGAAGGAGCTGCTGCTCTCCACCGAGCTTTCCGTTGCTGAGGCGGGAGCCTGCGCCGGCTTGCCGAACGCCTCCTATTTTATTACCCTGTTCAAGAAAATAACCGGCCTGACGCCGGCGGAGTACCGCCGTTTAAGCGGCATGAACGAAAGCGAGGGCTTGCACGATGACAAATAAACCGGAAAGAAGCGTCCAATGGTCCGTAATCGCCCATGAGGACTGGCGGTTACATTTTGCGGCAACAGAGAAAGGACTATGCTACGTCGGTTCCCCGAACCGTCCGCTGAGCGAATTGGCGGATTGGGCGTCCGCACGCCTTCCGGGCTGGAGCCTGGTCCGGGACGATGAGCGGCTAAGAACGTATTGGGCCGAGCTGTCCCGGTATTTGCAAGGAGAACTCCGCGGCTTCACAATTCCGTTCGACCTTTACGGGACCCCCTTTCAGCAGGAGGTTTGGCAAGCCTTATGCGGCATTCCTTACGGGAAAACGGCCTCTTATTCGGAAATAGCCGCTCATATCGGTAAACCTTCCGCGGTACGGGCCGTCGGAGCCGCGATCGGCGCGAATCCGGTCCTCATCGCAATACCTTGCCATCGCGTTATCGGGAAAAACGGGGCGCTAACCGGCTACCGCGGCGGCATGGATATGAAAAAAAATCTTCTGCATTTGGAGTGCATCTGCCATGAAACCGGTCTATTTGTATAAAACCCCAAAAACGATGCTGAATAAAGGGACCGGCTTCCTGTCCGGGTACAGCCACTCCCTTAATCCTTACTCGGGCTGCTCGTACGGCTGCTCCTATTGTTATGTCCGGCAAATGCCGGTCGCTACCTTCCGCAAAGAACAATGGGGAGCTTGGGTCGATATCAAATCCGATGCGGCCGCCGTCTTTCGGAAGGAGCTTGCCCGGGCAAAAACAAAAGGACCGGTTACGATCTTCATGTCCTCCAGCACCGATCCTTATCAGCCTATCGAGCATAAAGAAGGTGTGACAAGGTCCCTGCTCGAGGTCATGTGCGCCGATCAGCCCGACTTCTTGCTTGTGCAAACGCGCAGCCCGCTTGTCACACGAGACATCGATTTGCTGAAGCGATTGGGAGCGAACGTCCGCGTTAGCATGACGGTCGAAACGGATTTGGAGCCGATCCGAAAGCACTTCTCGCCCGGTGCGCCGCCGATTCCCGCAAGATTGAACGCCCTGCGGCTTCTTGCTGAAGCCGGCGTGCCCGCACAGGCAGCGGTCGCCCCTCTTCTGCCGAGCAGCGAAGGCTTCGCGGAAACGCTGCGCGCTGCCGTCGACCGCGTTTGCGTGGACGATTATTTCATGGGCGACGGCAGCGGCGGCAGACGTACGCGCAGTCTCGGCATCGAAGCGCTGTACCGGGAGATCGGCTTGGAGGAATGGTACGATACTTCTGCCAGCCGGTTGCTGTACGAGCGCTTTAGCCGGGTATACGATGAGGATCGGTTATTCGTGAGCAAGCAAGGATTCGAGCCTTGAATCAAACATTATTCCGCAGGCGAGTACTATCCGGCCTTGCCTTCATCGGACTTTCCCCCTTTGGCCCGGAAGCTCCCTCTCCGTAACGGGAACCGCTTTTAACTGGACGAATCTTTGAAAATGAAGAAATAGAAGTTCATGGCCTCCTGGACTTGATCGTTGCGGCAGTCTCCTTTTGTCGAAAAATGAGATCGGATGACCAAGTGCCCGTCCTTATTTCCCTTCACATTAACACAGAAGGTGAAACGGGATTTCTTCCGGTTTGCTTTATTAATCCCGCGCCCAGCTCTGCCGCGCCGTTGTTATAGTGTCCCCGGTAAGTATCGCTTTCTCGATCATCAAACCGATATAATGGTCTTGCGAAGCCTCCTCGAGGCCGTAAAACGACGGGCCGCCTTTGATATAATCGGCCATCTTCTGCAGGCAGCTCGCGATCGCAATCTCATCGTCGTAAAGTCTGGACGGGGCAAAAGGATTTTCGTAAAGCCACTGCTCGCCGCACAGGATGCCTTTAAGAAAATAACCTTCCTGATTTTCCCATTCCCCTTTGTTAATTCTTTTCAGCTCCAGCTGCAGCGGAACCGTCGACGCTTCTTGAATGAGAACGCGATTATCGAATATTTCGCCCCGTTCTCCTCTTACCGATAAATGGTTCGAGCGGGTCCACGAGCGGTGCTGGTCCTTCGTAAAATCGTAAATGCCGAGACGGTCGCCAAAATCGAGCCATGCCAAATCGCGCTGCAACGCTATCATTTTGTCTTCTGAAGGAGGGCCGCTGCGGGTCGGTCCGTTCACCCAGCGCGATTCGAAACGCATAGCTCTAATCGTGACTTCCTCAAACCCGATGCCGAGCATTTTACGGATTAAACTGACGCCATGATAAAAGTGGGATACGGAAACGGTTGCCTCCGTTATGCTCCCGAGCCTTCCCGAACGGATAAGCGCCAGCCGCGCCTCTTGCACCGGGTGTAAGGGATATTGTTCGGCTATCTGAATCTGCGCGCGCGCGGCAGCCAGCTGCTCGTAAAGCCGCTCGAGACCCTGCAGGTCGGGAGCCGGCGGCGTTTCGGCCAGAACCGGCATCCCGGCTTCGGCCAGACGGAGCATGTAATCCATTCCTGCCGGCCCGTTGACGGAAACGACAACGAAATCGGGGCTTTCGTTCATAAGCAGCTGCTCAAGGGTCCGATAGGTTGAGACGCCCCATTTCGCTTCCATGGCTCTGCCTTTTGCTTCATCCCTGACGACGATTCCGCATATCTGAAAGCGTTCAGGCAAGGCTTCCGCGATTCTCAAATAATATTGGGCGCGAAAGCCCGCTCCGCCGATAATACCGAATTTTACAGGCATAGGAAAACATCCTTTCCTCGGAAAATTAAATCGCTTTCATCCTATACTATCAATCCCAGGCATCCGTTGAAATAGGAAATTGGCAGGACGTTATGTCCTCATCCATCCGCTTACCTCAAGTATAGTATGTCACTTATTTTTCAGCTCTTTCGGAATGCTCCGCGGTTAGATATAATGACTGCATCAACGAATCAGGAGGACAAGAATCAATATGGTCTATCAAGCAAATCCTCAACGCTATAACGACATGATCTATAACCGCTCCGGCCGCTCCGGGCTTAAGCTTCCTGCGATTTCCCTCGGCTTATGGCATAATTTCGGGGGCGTCGACCAATACGAAAACGGCAGAGCAATGATCCGCAGAGCCTTCGATCTCGGCATTACCCATTTCGATCTCGCCAACAACTACGGACCTCCTCCGGGCTCGGCCGAAGAGATGTTCGGACAAATGCTGAAGTCCGACCTCGCTCCATACCGCGACGAGCTTATCATTTCGACGAAAGCCGGCTACCGGATGTGGGACGGGCCATACGGCGAATGGGGCTCCCGCAAATATTTAATTGCAAGCCTCGACCAGAGCCTGAAACGGATGGGGCTGGACTATGTCGATATTTTCTACTCCCACCGTCCGGATCCGGATACTCCGCTGGAGGAAACGATGCAGGCACTGGATCAAGTGGTTCGTCAAGGCAAAGCGCTTTATGTCGGAATTTCAAGCTACAGCGCGGAACAGACGGCGGAAGCCGCCAAAATTCTGAAGCAGCTGGGCACGCCGCTGGTCATCCATCAGCCTTCTTACTCGCTGCTCAACCGCTGGATCGAAAACGGTTTGCAGGACACGCTTGATGAGCACGGAGCAGGCAGCATCGCCTTCTGCCCGCTGGCTCAAGGCTTGCTTACCGATAAGTATTTGAAAGGTATTCCCGAGCATTCCCGGGCATCCAAGACGACCGGCTTCTTGAAAGCGAAGGATATCCGGGAGGAGCAGATCGTCAAAGTGTCCAAGCTGAACGAAATCGCCCAATCCCGCGGTCAATCGCTTGCCCAAATGTCATTGGCATGGGTGCTCCGGGGGGAGCGCGTTACTTCGGCGCTGATCGGAGCCAGCCGCGTCAGCCAAATCGAGGACAATGTCGCAGCTCTCGCTAACCTCAGCTTCACGCGCGAAGAACTGGACCTTATCGACAGCATTTTGCAATAAATGCATTTACCCGAAAGCAAACAGCCTGCAAGCGTTTATCGCGCCTGCAGGCTGTTTGCTTCACTGCTGTCAATTCGTTTCGATGCCTTCAGTTTTTCATAACGGCGCCATAAGCCTACAAGAAATCTAGACAGCAAAGATTTCGCGCTCAGGCTAAGAAACGTATAGTACCAGCCCCAGCCCTTAT
Organism: Paenibacillus vietnamensis; assembly: GCF_020169515.1. Taxonomy (GTDB): domain Bacteria; phylum Bacillota; class Bacilli; order Paenibacillales; family Paenibacillaceae; genus Pristimantibacillus; species Pristimantibacillus vietnamensis. Next base: position 442,988 of record NZ_JAHMHW010000002.1, read on the forward strand.
GCCATTTTATTAATCTTGTGTAACGCTCGGCCCAGCATTCAAACAGCGTAAACGGTACCGTAAAAAGAAGCAGCTTGGCTGCAATCATATGTTTTTTATCGGTTTTTGTCGCTTGAGTAAACATGAAGGTAGCCGCAGGAAAAATAAACAAATCGAATAATATGTGAATGCGGAAAAATCTCGGCAGAAGGCGTGTGGGATACGAAAGGATTTTGCCCTTTATCAGCAAATGATCCAGGAGCGTATTTGTCAATGCGTCCAGAATAAATGCGATCAGTAATTCCTTCCGGGGATATTTCTTCAACATGACAGGCAGCAAGCCGGTTGTGAGGAACAATAATCCGAATAAAAATCTTTTTTCATTTTCTCTGCTTCCCACCTTTGCCCCCCTCCCCCCTTGTTCATAAGATTGAAGTTCAGCCGGCTCTTTTTTCTATAGGCATGTCAACAGGCACTTCGAACTTCCATACCCAAAACACGCAAAAGATTGCGGATATGACATAAGCGAGCAGAGGCCTTTTGTGATGCAGTCGAAGCATCGGAAACATGGTCACATCGAATATGGCCGACCACATCAAATTCCAGCCATGTTGATACAAAATCCGGCTGTTCGTCGAAAAAAACCATTCGACAGCAATATAAATTAGAATCCACTTAAAGTAATGCAGCATTTTCTTGTTCGTTTGTTCCGGATAGTTGCACAGAAAAAGCAATGACGTAGCAGGAAAAATAACGAACGTATACAACATTTCCGTCATGCTGTGATTAGGCATTAAATCCGGATTAAGCCTCCACAAGAAGTAGTTCGCCGTCAGAAAGTTATACAGCAAATTGCCAAGTGCAAAATACATCATGGTGGTATGATATTTTTTCCAATTTCTCCAGTCGCCCCGACGCCACACACTAATAATCGAGATCACGCCAAGTACGAGATGCACAATCGATTCTCCTCTTAATTTCAGTATTGTTTTTTATTGTTTCTCAATCGCGTTTTTTCATACGGTTGTAAAATTGCATGTGCATGTCCATCAGGACAAAAAAAAACAGCCGCAAAGGCTGCTAAATTTTGTGTTGGGTTGTTATGGATATTATCCGGTTTAATCTAATCCATGCTCTTTCCGGATCTTGTATAAGCCTTGCAAAAGCAATTCCGATGGATCTCTGTTCAGAAGGTAATGCGTCAAAAGCAAATGAATCGGAACCGCGCATACGTTATTTCCGTCTTTAATTTCCGGAACGCCTGCTTCAAACACTGGGCCAAACTCCTTGTGCCAATCCAGACCGGCATAAATTTGCTCGGGGGCAAACTCTTCTCGAACGGCCGCCATACATTGCGGAACGATTATTTTGTCGATGACAGCCTTCGCTTCGTCTTCGCTTGCCGGAGGAGCAGGAAACGCCTTTCCTCCTTTGGTCTTCATTAGTTCTGCATAGAAGGAAGCCATCCATAAGCTCGGATCGTTGCCAGACTGGAAATTTACGACTAGTTCCCGGAGAAAGAAGCCGCATGAATACCCTTTATTTTCCTCGTCTTTAACTTGAAACATAAAAACCGGACCGTATTGGTCATGATTCAATACTTGCCCTTCGACTTCGTCAAAATGCATTTTCAATGCAACCATACCGTTGTGGTAGACGGCTTTGACGAGCTCAACCCGCTTCTGCTGCTCCTCGGTATCGGTTTCGTTTGCTTGGCTGCCATTGGCCTCCAAATTTGTCGTCTCATTTTTCATTCAGCTTCACCCGGTACTAGTATATCATCCTAGGGAATGAATCGTCTAGCAACCGCTTACAGGTAGAATTAATTAGAAAATATTCCCTTATTTTGCCGAACTCCGATCGGCAAGCCGTTCAAGCCTGTCCGCTCCAGGCAACTGCAGATCCTGTGATCCTGGTTTGCCTCCCCGACCAGCCGGACGACAGCTGCTTGAACACTCCCGGTCCCATAGCCTCGTATAACGTTTTCGTTGCTGCATCTCCTGTCATTATTTTAAACCTGGATGATCTGTTTCCATCATCCATTGTACATTTTACACTGTACAGTCCTTTCCGCGCATGATCGTAATAATCAAATGCCTTCGGCCGGGAAAAACATAGGTTTCTTTTTTTCCCTTTTTGTCATTATCCCATTAGCTCAGAATGAACCAAGCTGCATATAAGACGCCCCTCGAATTAGACAGACTCCTTTCGAATTAGACAAACAGCATTCGAGTTAGACTCCCTTCGAACGCGAGAAGCCGTTTAAACGAAAAACCTCTGTTTATCCCCCTATAAATTGAATATAAACCATAAAAAACCAAATTATTATAGAAACAGGAGTTGTTAATTATTGCAAAGAGGCCTTGTGTTGATAGATAAGAAGCCGGAAACACCTAGCTTTAGCAGACTGTTAAAGGCATACTCTACTCCCCTGCTCTGATGATTAAGTCTGAAGCAGTATTCGTCTAAATAAGATTGTGCCCGTTCGTATCTTATGCCATGAAATGTGTCATTTATCCATTGAAAGACGGTCCTAGCCAAAGAATGCAGCTGATCGAAGGCTCCTCTCGGGCGCCGGTAATTTCTGTTTATAGTGATGGTATTCGAAAGTGAACTGACGTGATTTTCCATAAACTCGAATTCAGCTTGCTCGTTTAACAATTTACGGGGATTTTGTTCGCATTGGATAAGTTTAAGCTTTACATAAACGCTTTCGTCATTGATGTTTCTTGCACGGGCTATGATGGAAGAGCGTTCTTTCATTAGAGCTTCGGGATAAGGATGTGGCTGTGACATGAAAACTTCTAATTTCGCATCAATTACACCGCAGAGCAGCTGTGTGCGGTCATGTTCGGATATGGACAGACGGATTTTGTTCAGTATGGACCAGGCGGTTTTGTACGTAACCTTAATAAGGGTTGAAAGTCGCACTGCATTGATACCTTCCTTGCAGGTCGCAACGATAAACATGGTTAGCAGCCATTTATGAAGAGGTGTTCTGCTCTTCTCCATAATTGTGCCTGTAGTCAACGAAGTCTGGAACCGGCAACGGCGGCATTCATAAAGCGGTAATCTTCTAGAGCTCACAGTATAGCATGAATTATAACTGCATTTTGGACAGACGTACCCGGCAGGCCACTTTAATTTATGTAATAGAGGCTTTTTTCATTTGAATATTCCTCTTGAAAAGTCTGATAAGGAATTGGCATCCAAATCCCCCTCTCTAATAGGAACATATGTTCTCATTAAATATTAGCAGATACAATCCGAAAAAGCAAGCAACGATTTCAGGGGTTATCTAGCTTGGGATGATTTAATCGAATGACTGTTCAGATGATTGTTTGGGTGGTTGTTCGGGTGGTTGTTTGGGGTTAATGCTTAGTTTGAGCCTTTAGGAAGATTATAAGGATTGCTAGTTCAAATATTAGAGTACCCTTATCCAAAAAATTGTGCTCCATCTCCGTTTCCTGATCTGATGGGATAGTGAGTAAAAGAGAATAAAAGCGCACCACTACTGCGATTCTCCAAGCTAGCTAGGAAAACAGATCAAAGACAGATGCTAAATCCCTTCGAAATGGCATCAGGGCTGTAAAACCGAACAAGTCAGCCTTGACTGTTTTAAGGGATAAGCAGATGTGCATATACTATACGGCTATATTCCGAGCGGCCGACGGCTTCATGGCTTTTTGTCCAACGAAAAGGAGTGACCGTATGAGAATCTGTCTCGCGGGAGAAGGCGATACCCTTATAACGATCGCAACCAAGTTTCAGGCAAAACTGGATCAATTGGTTGCGCTCAATCCCCAAATTGGCAGTCCGAATTTAAATATTGCCGGCAGACACGTTATGCTTCCCCCTGCCATATCAAATATTCACAGAGCTCCGGGATCCATATCTTCAGAAGCAACCGGAGAAACTGACGATATTCCTCCTTCCTGTCCCCCCGAGCAACCAGCAGCGGACTATCTGGAGCAATGGATTCCGCTTACCTCTGTGGAACAAATGGCCGAGCAGGAATACGATGCGCTGATCGTTGGAACGGGAGCCGGAGGCGGAGCGGCGCTGTGGAGGCTTTGTCAGCAGTGGAGTACGGAGGGCAAACGGATCGGTGTCGTGGAGGCGGGAGAGGTGCTCCTGCCGACTCATGCCGGGAACATTCCCACTTTTAATGGCGAACGTCAATGGAAATATTTTTCAAATCCGAAAATAACACAATTCATCGGGAAATCCTTACCGGAATATGCAGGCGCGAAGCTCTTGCTAGCCCTCGGGGGAAGAACGCTGCAATGGGGTTTCGTAACGCCGAGGATGCCTTATTCCGTTACTTCTCAATGGCCGGTGACGCCCCAGGAAATGGAGCTATATTACAATATAGCCGAAAAAGAAATGTACGTTAACGGTGACTACACCAAAGAATCTTCCATAACTGAAATCGTACTGCAAAGGCTCTGGACTGGGGGGTTCCCAGAGTCCGACTATATCCCGCTATCTGCGGATCTTCAGCAAACCAAATACGGAGAGATTCATTCCAACGTGTTTTTCAGCTCGCTCATTTTTCTAGGAAGAGCCCTTAATCTGATGCCTTTCGATCTTGCGGTTAAGGCACGAGCCGTTCAGGTTACGACTGCAAATCATACGGCTACCGGTGTGAGGGTGATGACCCCTGACAAACAATCGCATTGGTTAAAAGCGAAAAATGTGATTTTGTCGGCCAGCGCCTTTGAATCGCCGCGAATCCTGCTCAATTCGGGAATCCGTGGACATGCGATCGGCCGCTATTTGACCAATCATTCGATGCTGGCCACGGTAGGAACCATCGAGACACGGGATTTTCCCGAGGTTGTAGGCAATCTTGGCATTATCATTCCGCAAACCGACGACCGTCCCTTCCAGCTCCAGCTGCACGGTCCGGGAGATTATTACAGGTATCATTATGAAGCAAAACCGATACGGGAACAATGGAGTCTCGGATTATTAGGATTCGGCGAGGTTGAGCCGCGGTTTGAGAACAGGCTGAGCCTCGATCCTCTCAAACGGGATGAATATGGAATCCCAGAAATACAAATTCATTTCTCCTACAGCGAGCGTGATCAGGCCATTATTCGCAGCACCGTATCCGCCATGCAGCAGGCCGCTTCGGCCTCCGGTATCCGGTTGAGAACGGAAAACAACCAGCCGGACATTTGCCTTGCCCTCCCCGGCGCCGATAACCACGAATCCGGAACTTGTCGAATGGGAGACGATCCTATGACTTCGACCGTCAATCGATATGGGCAAGTTCATGGCATTTCAGGTCTCTATGTAGCCGATAACAGCGTATTGCCTTCTATCGGGGCCGTCAACCCGACTCTTTCCACCGTCGCCCTCGCCATTCGTACCGCCGATTATATCGTAAGCCGATAAATGATAACCCGATAAACGCGCTGGTGAAGCCTTGGTCGAGCTAAAAGCCGCCACGCTTTGCTGCGCGTTCTCGGCGGACATCCGCCCGGTGTCCGTTCGTTCTTGACTTCGCGGATAGTAGTAACTATAATGGTTACAACGGTGGTGATGCAATTGAAGCAAATAAGCACGCGTTTCTCTATCGCTGTTCATACGCTTTCCCTGATCGCATTTTGTTCGGACGAATGCACCGGGGATTTCATAGCGGGCAGCGTCAATACGAACCCGGTGGTCATTAGAAGAATTATGGGAATGCTAAAAAAAGCAGGATTAGTGGAAGTGCGTCCCGGTGTGGGCGGCGCCTCTCTCCTCAAAGCACCCGAGGAAATTACGCTTCTTGATATTTACCGGGCAGTTAACGTCATTGAAGAAAACCAGCTCTTCCGCATTCACGAGGCTCCGAATGTGCAATGCCCCGTCGGACGGAATATTGAAGAGGTTCTTCAAGCCGAGCTGTATGAAGCACAAGCCGCTATGGAACAAAGGCTGGCGCAAACGACTTTGAGTCAGCTGACAACGAGGTTCAAATAAATGAGGGCTCCTTTTAAGCGAGCTTTTATTTTATAGATACGTTGTAACCACATGAGTTATAACGAGAAGCATTACAACAACATTTTTTGGGAGGAATTGAAGATGAACTTATTAGTTACAGGCGCAACAGGAAAATTAGGAACAAAAATTGTAGATACACTGCTGAAAGCTGTGCCGGCTGAAAATCTTGCCGTAAGTGTGCGCAATCCGGAGAAAGCTGAAAGCTTGCGCGCCCGCGGTGTAGACGTTCGCCACGGAGATTTCGACCGTCCGGAAACGCTGGATTTAGCTTTTGCAGGAATTGATCGCTTATTGATCATTTCTGCAGACGGAGACAACGATACAAGAATTCGCCAGCACACGAATGCCGTAGCTGCCGCAGATCGCGCCGGCGTTAAATTTATCGCCTATACGAGCTTGGCGGATGCTGGCGAAAGCGCGATTTTTCTCGCTCCGGTGCACCGATTCACGGAAAAAGCCATTATCGAAACGGGCATCCCTTATTCTTTCTTGCGCAACAACTGGTATTTGGAAAATGAAATCGGAAGCATTCAAGGCGTATTGGCCGGGGCACCTTGGGTGACTTCTGCCGGTTCAGGCAAAGTAGGCTGGGCATTGCAGCAGGATTATGCGGAGGCGGCGGCAGCCGTATTAGCGGGAGAAGGACACGAGAATACGATTTATGAGCTGTCGGGCAAGCTGTTAACACAAGAAGAACTCGCGGCTGCGCTAGGCACGGTACTAGGCAAGGATGTGCCTGTTCAGCATGTCGATGACGCCGTTTATGGCGAGATCATGAAAGGCGCCGGTGTCCCCGATTTCGTCATTCCAATTCTCGTAGGCATCCAGCAAGGCGTTCGGGAAGGCACACTGGAAATCGAAAGCAACGACTTCGAAAAGCTGCTCCGCCGTCCGGCTGTTCCGGTCGACCAAGGCTTGCGTCAAATCGTTGACGGACTCTCTCAAGGGAAGTAATCGTTCTTTTCACCCTGTAAGAAGGGGCACCGTCCTGCCAACGGCAATCGGACGGTGCCCCTTCATCGATTAGTTTAGAATAATAATCCAGTAAACGGGTTTTTAGGATTGAACTGTAATGACTACATTCCCCTTTTTGTGCCCTTTGTCTACATAGCGATGCGCTTCCTGCATTTGCTCGAGCGGATACCGCCTGTCGATAACCGCCTTCAGTTTGCCTGCTTCCATCAGTTCTCTGAGGAAAAGCGCATCTTCCACTCGTTCTTTTGCAACACCCTGCCCATCGACCGTCACGTATGCTCCGCCCGGAGTTAATACCGCCCTGCAGCCGGCTTTCGTGATTTTCCCAACGGCATCAAAAATTAGATCGTATCTCTCCCCCTTTTTCGTAAAATCCTCTTTCGTGTAATCCACGACCCGATCGGCTCCAAGCGATTTCACCAATTCCAAATTGGCGCTGCCGCATACCCCTGTTACTTCCGCCCCAAAATGTTTGGCAAGCTGTACCGCAGAGGTACCTACCGCTCCTGAAGCTCCGTAAATAAGCACTTTGTGTCCGCTCCGAATCTGTCCCCTTCGAAAAAAATGCAAAGCCGTCGTTCCGCCGAAAAGAACGGCCGCCGCTTCCTCGTATGTCGCATTGTCCGGCTTGACGGCCACCAATCCGTTCTCTGACAAACAGGTATACTCGGCATATGCGCCGAATCTCATCCCGGTCATTGCAAAAATTTGATCGCCTTTCTTGAACCGTGTCACCTTGCTCCCCGTTTCAACGACTACGCCCGCTAATTCCACGCCAAGTATAGGTTTTCTCGGTTTGCTGAGGCCGAGGAATAACCGCATCGGGATCCAGTACAATAGAGGACTGTTAAAGCTTCGAACTCTGCAGTCCCCTGATGTTACGGTAGTGGCATAAACTTTAACCAGTACTTCGTGGTCCTTAGGAGCAGGTTTATGTACCTCCTTAACCTCCAGCACATCCGGCGGTCCATACCTTGTACAAATTATCGCTTTCATGGATTCCCTCCTTTTTTGCTATTTGCATAAGTATATGTTCCGCCTCTTCGTAGAGAACCGTTTGTCTGTAGCGGACGTAAACGCCGCTTAGAGTGAGTGATTTACAGACTACCTCTATAAATAATCACTTCATTCTAGTGCCAATTAGGACGAGAGCTACATATATGACGATAGCAATCGAATCGATTAATGTATCCGATAGGGCCGAGACGTCATGAAATGCCGTTACACCAACAATGACCGCAAGCCGGACGATCAGAATCGTTACGATCATCCATGCGGCAAAACGGATTTTTGATCGGTCGTTTTTCAAGGACATGATAATAAATACGATGCCGAAGACCAGATTTTCCGCTGTGATGATATGCCAGACATACGTGAATACCGTGTGGGTATCCGCGGATATCTCCCCTACGCCGAGTGCGGGCAGTACGGCGGATTGCCCGTTCCATGCATGCGTGACGGCAAACAGCATCGCCAGAATGCCTGCAATCAGATAATAAAAATTGCTAATCCTGATGTTCGCCACATCCCTCCGTGGTAATTTCCAGTCCCTTCCTTCCAATATCTTTGTAAATCTCGCGGACGAACTCTGCCAATCGCCGATCACTTTCCTCATTCAAGTTTCTTAACGTTTTGGCTGCAGCGTCGAGCAGCAGGCTCACCTTTTCCAGATGGGCAATCTTCTTGCGCGTTTCTTCCTTCTTGGCATCGAGAAAAGCGGCTACCTCTTCGCAGTATGCGGGGTCGATATTTTTCATTCTGTGGAAACCAAACTTCCCCCTTAGTTCGTCAAGAGAAAAGTCCGCATCCTGCATGATCTGAATATTCATCAAGTCGATAAGATCGTCCTTCGAATACCTGCGGTACCGATTTTTTTCCCGGGACGGCGATACGATCCCGATCCGGTCATAGTACCGAAGTGTATCCTTCGGGATGCCAAGTAACCGCGAAACCTCTTGGATCGAATAAAGTTTTTCCATGTACTCAACATATCATTGGAGTTGACTCCAATGTCAAGACTTTTTAGACCCGATTATTCTGCCTGAGAGTTACCTCCGCGCCACTACTTGTCACTAAGAAACACGCGAATGACTATATCCTGATCATGATTTCCGAAGCCTGCACCATAAATCGTCAATCCCCCAATATGAACGGCTTCCTCGTCAACGGCGAAACGCAACGTCCAGAACGGTTCACGCAGCTTGATCTCCGCTACGGTCACGTCTGACATCCGCTCTCCATCTATAAACGTTCCCAAGGCGTCAATGCGGATCGTCTTTAATAGTCCGTATTGATTCACATTTCGATGCCACCACTCCGGTGTATATCTTCCGCGCGCAGCTCTTCCGAAATCAGCCGGGCTTGTCCAGGTCCCAAGGGTAATGCCGTTAAATGTGAACGTGATATCCGATGGCCAATGATCCCTCAAGCCTGGCGCTTCTGAAGCTATTTCCATAGAAATTTCAATGGCAGCGGCGGTTTGATCAGGAAGCAAATCGTTAGGTGTTTTGTACTCCACATAGCCTTTCCCAAACCAAAGGATGGCCGCATGAACCCGCTCGGGATCGAGAAAGTAGCGAGGGTCGTCCCAAATTCCGATTTCTTTTTCGCGCGTCCCGAGTCCGCAGGTAGGATGGACTTCAAAAGAGGTGTAATGCCCTACCGAAATCGTCTGTTCTCTGATTCTTGCATTCCTTCCAGCGGTTGGCAGCTCGATCTCGATGTTTTTTTCTTTAAGGAAACACAGCTTGTGCGTCCCGCCATTAAGACGTATTCTCCGGCTCCCGATCAATCCGGCTTGCTCGAGCTTTCGAATATGCATGGTGACGATAGAAGGACTGAGTTCTAACACAGCCGCAATGTCCTTGACGTTCATTTCGTTGTCAGCGAGCAAGTCCATCATTTTCCACCTGACCTCGCTTGCCAGCGCTTCGTATAACGGCATGAAGCGCAGCCCTCCGTTCGCTTTGATCATCATCACAATCTCCTGACCGCATTTGTTAAAATCACATATATATTAATTTAATGAATTTCCCCTCAACTATCAACCCGGATCCATTGCAAGTATTTGTGCGATAGTGTTTAATTTCATTATCTGTACGAGTCCTGTTGGATTCTTGTATTTGCGAATTAAAGAAGAAGAGGTGGAACAATGAAATACAATAACCCGGTCATTAAAGGCTTTTACCCGGACCCAAGCATCTGCAAAGCGGACGGCGCCTATTATCTGGTGTGCAGTTCCTTTCAGTATTTCCCTGGCGTCCCGATTTTTGAAAGTAAAGATTTAATTAACTGGACGCAAATCGGCCATTGCCTAACCCGAAAAAGCCAGATTCAGCTGGACACCGTCAATAGCTCCGGCGGCGTGTTCGCTCCTACTATCCGTTACAACAATGGGCGGTTTTATATGACCACGACCAACGACACCACGCGTCAAAATTTCTACGTATGGACTGACGATATTTACGGGGAATGGTCCGAGCCGGTTTTTGTCGATCAAGGGGGGATCGATCCGGATTTGTATTTCGAAGACGGTAAAGCTTTTTTTATGAGCAACGGGACAGACGATTACGGTGTCGGGGGAATCGTGCAATGTGAAATCGACATTGAAACGGGCCGTAAATTGACGCCGAGCCGGTCGGTATGGCAAGGAACGGGCGGACGTTATTTGGAAAGCCCTCATCTTTACAAAATTAATGGACGTTATTACCTGCTGGCAGCCGAAGGCGGAACCGAATATGGCCATATGGTCACTTATGCCCGGGGAGACTCCCCTTCCGGCCCCTTCAAAGCCTATCCGCAAAATCCCGTTCTGACGAATCGGAATTTGGGCGGCTACGAGCTGCAGGGAGTCGGTCATAGCGACCTGATTCAAGATGACGAAGGAAACTGGTGGCTCTTTCATTTGGGCTTCCGTCAGATTGGCCGGTGGCTTACCTTTCATCACCTTGGCCGTGAAGTATTCCTTACGCCGGTTACCTTCGGCGAGGACGGCTGGTTTACCGCCGGGCATAACGGCACGACGCTTACAAGCTTTGAGACCGATCGTATCCCGGACACGGTCATTCAACAGGAGAAGAAGGTTTATACGTTTGAGAACACGGATTGGAATTTGGACTGGTGTTATCTTCGCCATCCCGCAACGGAAAATTATCGGTTAGAGCAAGATAAAGCAACGCTGCTGGGAACCGAATTGACGCTTGATGTACCCGCTTCTCCGACGTTTATCGGCATACGCCAAATGGATTTCCGCGCAGCAATCTCTTGCGATGTAAGTCTTACGAACGGTGAAGCCGGCATCTCGCTTTATATGGATGAACATCATCATTATGATTTGGCTGTTCGCAAAGATGAGAGCGGGTATAAGGTTATTGAGCGTCTTAATATCGGTGATATCAAATCAATCGAGAACGAAGTGGAGCTCGGAGCTGACAATCATGCCGCTCTGATTATAAAGGCAAGTCATGAACGTTACAGCTTCTTCGTCCATGCGGACGGCAAGGAGATCCTCCTGGGCACGGCGCAAACGAAATACCTATCTTCGGAAGTTGCCGGAGGCTTCACAGGAGTCGTCATTGGTTTATATGTCTATGGGGAAAACTCTTTGGCTGAGTTTTCCAATTTTAAATGCAAGTATGAATGATTCCTGATTCAAAACTACAAGAACTTAAAAAGACAGATTAGAGGGGCAGCGTTATGCATGCCCCTCTAATCTGTCTTAATTTATTACTCCATAACTTAACCCGGTCCCGAACAAGCTCCGAATATTCCTGCTCCATTTTTTCTGCACCTGCATCGTTTAATTCTTGAAGGAACTGATCATAAAGAGTATCGAATTTCGACGGGTCCGCAATAATGAGTTCAGGAATACGCTTCCGGACAATCTCTTCTATCTTCTTATAGGTGATCGTTATATTAGAATCAATTGGAGGAGAAAAAAGATACGCGGATCAAGAAGCTGTTCAAAACCTTGAAAATGAGTTGGAAAAACATAAGAAAACAAAAGAGGACGAGGATTAAATGTGAACTTGTGTGAACGTCCCGTCATTTCGATGGAAAACAGGAAAATAAGGAATAAAAAAACCCTTACGGGGTAAGGGTTTTGAAGGTATGGAGCCTAGGGGGATCGAACCCCTGACCTCATCGCTGCCAGCGATGCGCTCTCCCAGCTGAGCTAAGGCCCCGTGTGACGACAAGAATGATCTTACCATACGGTCGTCCGAGGTGTCAATCTTTTTTTTCCAATATACCGTTGAGAGGATGTTTAGAGAGGAGATTGTTGAGCTCCTTCATGAACATGTCGATGTCTTTGAATTGGCGATAAACGGATGCGAAACGGACATAGGCAACCTCGTCAACCGGATACAGCTCGTTCATGACCAGTCCGCCGATGTCGCTGCTCTCAACCTCGGCCAAAGCGGTGGTGCGCAGCTCCTTCTCGACCTCGGATACGATGACCTCGAGACGTTCGACCGGGACCGGACGCTTCTCGCATGCGCGGATGAGCCCGCGAAGGATTTTATCGCGGCTGAATTCTTCGCGGCTTCCGTCCTTCTTGATGACGATCAGCGGCGTCTCCTCAATCATTTCGAAGGTCGTGAAGCGGCGGCTGCACTTCTCGCATTCACGGCGGCGGCGAATGGATTTGTTCTCGTTAGCCGGCCTGGAATCTAACACTTTTGTTCCGGCATTGTCGCAATATGGGCATTTCATGTTGCGTATAGCCTCCTTTCACGGACGATAAAACGATTTCTCAAACAAAATAAATTTCCAGCGAATTCCTGTAATGAACTTTAGATTTTTGCACATAATACATTTACCAACCACATAGGAGGTGAACATACATGAGCGCATCCCGCAGCAGTAACCAATTGGTTGTACCGCAAGCGACAGCTGCCCTTGACCAAATGAAATTCGAAGTTGCTCAAGAGCTTGGCATCGCTATTCCGCAAGACGGATACTACGGCAACATGGCTACAAAAGACGCTGGCTCGATCGGTGGTTTCATCACTCGTCGTCTGGTGCAAATTGCCGAGCAATCCCTTGCTGGACAATTCAAATAATGATTCATTACATGATGTATGAATGAACGGAAGCTTTGGCCGGGCTCGTCTTTTAAGGGACGAGCCTCCAAGGCTTCATTTTATTTACGCACGTTATATTTCACTCAGAAGCTCGGATATAGGTCTTTGTATTTATTATAATAATAAATGACCCGTTGTACATAGTGCCGGGTTTCGCCGAACGGAATTTTCTTCACATTGTCCAGCTCCCCGTCCCATACACCGGTATCCAGCCATTTTTTCACATTTCCAGGACCCGCGTTATAGGCGGCTACCGCCGCGATTTTGTTATCGTCAAACTGATCCATCAATGAATTCAAATACCACGATCCAACTTCGATGCTGACATCCGCCCGATGGCGCAGCATATCCTCCGTCACTTCCTTGAAGCCGGCCTTCTGTACAACCCAGGTTGCCGTGTCCGGCATAATTTGCATTAAACCTAAAGCTCCCTTCCTCGAATCCTTGCCTGTCCGAAAATTGGTCTCGCTTCGAATGACCGCGGCAACCAAATGAGGCTCCACGCCGTAATTGGAGGCGCTCGCGCGGATATCCTCCTTATAATAAACCGGGTACATCCAGGTCGCAAGCCAATGCGATTTCAAAAAAAGGATCGTCAGAAGTCCGAGCAGCAGAAACAGCAGAACTCTTTTCTTCAGCAGATATCTCATGGCAAACCCTGACTTTTCCAAAAAAGATCAAGCTGCCGCTTCGTCTCCTCCAAGGTGCCGCTGTTGTCGATCACCCAATCGGCGAGCTCCTTTTTTTGTTCGATATCCAGCTGAAGGGAAATGCGGCGCTGCGCTTCTTCCTCCGATACCGAGTTGCGCTCCATCAAGCGGCTTTTCTGCACGCGTTCCGGAACGTATACAACCATAATTCCCTCGTACAAATCTTGCTGCTTTGTTTCGTACAAGAGCGGAATATCCGCCACGACCAATCGCCTTGGAAACTGCTCCGCGTACGTATGTATGCGCTGCTGCATCGTTCTGCGGATGGCCGGATGCAGGATCGCCTCAAGCTGTGTCAGCTTCTCTTTGTCTCGAAAGACGATTTCGCCCAGCGCTTTGCGGTTCAGCGAACCGTCACGCTCAAGCACGGCTTGTCCAAACGCAGAGGCGATTGCCTCCAGCGCCGGCTCTCCGGGAAGCACGACCTCCCTCGCGACTTGATCGGCATCGACCAGCAGTGCGCCGCGATCAACGAGCATCTTAGCCACTGTGCTTTTGCCGCTGGCAATACCGCCGGTTAATCCGATTATCATCCCACTCACCTCAATCTATAACAGCTTCATGATTCCCATCATTATCAATAATAATCCCGGCAAAAAAGATAAAGCCTGCATGCCCTTCCATGCGGAAAAACGAAAGCCGAACCGCATCCCGCCGACAAGAAACACAGCGCTCGCCAGCGCAATCGTCAAAGCCGTCGGCAAAGCAGGTATGCCGATCATCGCAGCACCAAGGCCCGCTCCGAAAGCATCGAGCGACAAAGCGACGCCAAGCATAATGGCTTCCGATGCCGATATAATGCCCGACTTGTCAACGTCGGCCGCTTGCGGCGTCCGCAAAATTTGAATGACTAATCCGAGACGCTTCAGCTCGACCATGACGACCAGTGCGGTTCCGGACAGCTCGCCGATTCCCGGTTTTACGCGGACTGCTGTCGAAGGATCGTCCAGGTCTGCGAAGCTTTCCGAATCGGCCGCCTCCCTGTTCTGCTTGCCCCGCTTCAGCTGGAGCAGCGCCCAGCCTCCAATGACGATCAGCACGGAAGCTCCTATCAAGCGTGCGGCGAACTCCGATAAATACCCTGTCAGCCAGCTGCCGACCTGCATCGACAAATAAATAATTAAGCCCGAGCAGCATGCAATGATGAATACCGATAGCAAAGGGATCCGGATCCGGCGCAGGCCGTACGTAACTCCTACTCCAAATCCGTCCAGACTAACGGCGAATGCAAGCACCAACAACGACGCAACATGCGCGAACAATCGTAAAGTCCCTCCCTGCACGGCGGATGCGAGCCTCAAGACCTTCGCTTGAGTGGTCATCCGCCTATTGGTCGTAACAGAACCATCATATGCAGAGAGAATTTGTCTGTGCATGCGGCAGGGAAATCCTATTGCGGCGCCGCTTGCTTCGTCTTGGGAATCGGCTGGCATTTTCCGCAAATATGCGTACCTCTGCCGCCGACCGTGAACTTCAGGATCGGTTTGCTGCAGGAAGGACAAGGCTCGTCCTTCCTGCCGTATACGAGCAGCTGATGCTGGAACATGCCCATCTCGCCTTGGCCGTTGACGTAGGACTTGATCGATGATCCTCCCGCGTCAACCGCCCTGGAAAGCGTGGCGCGGATCGCTTCGTGCAGCCTCTTCCATTCAGCCGGCTTAAGCGTATCCGGCGACCGCTCCGGATGAATGCGCGCTTGAAAAAGCGCCTCGTCCACATATATGTTGCCAAGACCGACGATATGCTCCTGATTGAGGAGCAGCGGCTTAATCTTGGACGTACGTTTTGCGAGCCTGCTCTGCAGAGCGTCAAGCGTAAAACCCGGCTCCAGCGGCTCGATTCCCAGCTTGTTAAGCGGAGGCAGCCGCAGCTCCTCGCCCGGCTCGAACAGATGCATCGTCCCGAACTGGCGTACGTCCTTGTAACGAAGATCCGTTCCGTCGTCAAAATGAAAAATGACATGCGTATGAAGCTCGACGGGCTCCTCCGACGGGAATACCCCGTAGCGTCCCTCCATCCTCAAATGGGACACGAGCACAAGGCCGTCCAGCATAATGCGCAAAAACTTGCCCCGGCGCTCGACCGTCTCGATCGTACGGCCGGCCAGGGCGTCCGCGAACTGCTCAGGCTCGGCAGGCCGCTGTATAATACGCGGCAGCCTGACGGTTACCGCTTTGATCTTTTTCCCGGAGACAAGCTCCATTAACGTTCGTCTTACCGTTTCTACTTCCGGCAATTCAGGCATTTCTCCTCACCTCATCCACCATTATAAGAAAAATCGGCAGTGAAGTCACTGAAGAGAAGCGAATGTTCGGCATTGTAAAATTTTTTTAATGTTTGCCTGTGAACCGCAAATATACACTATTTGGCTTCATACCAGTTCAAGCCGTAGCTCACATCCGCCCTCAGCGGAACGTCCAGCTTCAGCGCTCCGGCCATCGTCGCCGGCACCAGAGTTTTCATCTCTTCAAGCTCCTCTTCCGGCACCTCGAATACCAATTCGTCATGCACTTGAAGCAGCATGCGGCTTTTGAGCTTGCGCTGGCGGAGCTCGGCATCCATATGCACCATGGCCAGCTTGATAATATCGGCGGCCGTTCCTTGAATCGGCGTATTCATAGCGGTCCGTTCCGCGAAGGAACGAAGGTTGAAGTTAGAAGCGTTAATGTCGTTCAAGTACCGCCTGCGGTCAAGCAAGGTCGTCACGTAGCCGTCGCGCCTTGCGTCTTTTTTGATATCGTCCATGAACTGGCGGACGCCTTTGAATACTTCAAAATATTGCTCGATAAATTGGCCGGCTTCCTTCCTTGTGATGCCCAGGTTTTGCGAAAGCCCGAAATCGCTGATCCCGTAAACGATGCCGAAGTTGACGGCCTTCGCTTGGCGGCGCATATTCGAATCCACCTGCTCCGCCGGCACGCCGAACACGTCCATCGCGGTTTTCGTATGGATATCCATATCCTGTATAAACGCTTCCTTCAAGTTCTCGTCGCCGGAAATATGAGCGAGCACCCGAAGCTCGATTTGCGAATAATCCGCGGCCAAAATGTACCAGCATGGCTCGGACGGCACGAACGCTTTACGGATTTTGCGGCCTTCCTCCAGCCGGATCGGAATGTTCTGCAGGTTCGGAAACTGGCTGCTCAGCCGCCCCGTTGCCGCAATCGTCTGGCGGTAATACGTATGGATTTTTCCCGTGCCGCCCCGGATCTCCTTCAGCAAGCCTTCCACATAGGTCGATTGCAGCTTGGCGAGCTGGCGGTAATGTAAAATAAGAGGGACGATATCGTGATACTTGGCCAGCTCCTCCAACACTTCAGCGTCCGTCGAATAACCCGTTTTGGTTTTCTTGTAGGCGGGCAAGCCCAGCTTCTCAAACAAAATTTCACCCAGCTGCTTAGGCGATCCGATGTTGAATTCGGTCCCCGCAAGCCGGTAAATGTCCGTAACGATGGTCGACAGCTGACGCTCCAGGTCACTTCCGAGCGCCTCCAGCTCTTCCTTCTCCACCTTGATCCCCATATGCTCCATACCGGCCAAAATCCGGGACAACGGCTGCTCCAGGTCAAAATACAGCCCGCTCATGCTGGTACGGTCAAGCTCCTCGGTCAAAATCGGCACCAATTTGCGCACCGCTTCAGCCTTCAAGGCTAGATGGCGGAACAAGGCATCCTTCTCGGGAAGCTTGAATTTGGCGCCTTTCCCATAGATGGCTTCATCGGACGGGAGAGCCGGCAAGCCGCGTTTATCGTTAATCAGGCTGAGCGACTGTCCAGATTCCGTCGGATCGAGCAAATAAGCGGCAAGCTGCACGTCGAACGCAATGCCGTCAAACGCGATGCCGCTCCACAGCAGCGCCAGCTCCGCTTTATGAAGATCAAAGCCGTATTTCGGCTTATCCGCCTGCTCCAGCCACTCACGAAGCTTGACGGCGAAGGGCTGTCTTAACGCATCGTAAGGCAGCGCATATACGGCATCCTCCGTCGATACCGCAAGGCCGACAAGCTCGGCGTGATGCGGATTTTCGCCGATCGCTTCTATGTACAAGCCGGTGCTTCCCTCTGTCTCAAGCGTTTGGAGCAGCTGCTCCAGCACTGCCGCATCGTTGTCGGACTCAATCACGCGGATATTCAGCTCCGCGGCGGATTGCTGCGCGGCTTGCGCCGCCGCTTCCGCATCCTCGCCCAGCTCGAGACGATCGATGAGCGACTTGAATTCCAGCTTGCGGAACGCCTCGCCCAGCTTTGCTCCATCATAGCCGGAATACTGGAGCTCGTCCGTACTTTTATCGATCGGCACCTCGCGGAAAATCGTCGCAAGCCTCTTGCTCATGACCGCATCTTCCTTGTGCGTCTCGATATTTTCCTTCTGCTTGCCCTTCAGCTTGTCCAAGCCGTCCAGCACGCCTTCGACCGAGCCGAACTCATGCAGCAGCTTCAGCGCCGTCTTCTCGCCGATGCCGGGCACGCCCGGGATGTTGTCGGACACGTCGCCCATCAAGCCCTTCAAATCGATAATTTGCATCGGCTTCAGCCCGTATTTCTCCTCAATAGCTGCAGGCGAATACAGATCGACGTCGCTGACGCCTTTGCGCGTTACCGCCACCGTGACGTTGTCCGAAGCCAGCTGCAGCATATCTTTATCACCGGTCACGACGACGGCGGGCACTCCCTTCTCATCAGCGGCTTTCGTCAGCGTGCCGATGATGTCGTCGGCCTCGTAGCCGGAAATTTCGTACTGAGCGATGCTGAACGCATTCAGCAGGTCCTTCAGGACGGGAAACTGCTCCGACAGCTCGGGCGGCGTCTTCTGCCTGCCCCCTTTATATTCGGTATAGCCTTCATGGCGGAACGTCACCTTGCCCGCATCAAACGCGACAAGCACATGCGTCGGCTTTTCCTGCTCTAGCAGCTTTAACAGCATCGTCGTAAATCCGAAAATCGCGTTCGTATGCAAGCCGGCCGAATTCGTAAGCGGCGGCATCGCAAAAAACGCGCGGTAAGCAATACTGTTACCGTCTATCAGCATCCATTTTTCCATTTGGCATCAGCACCTTCTTTTTCGTGGCATACATACCGTTCATTATACCACAAAATGGACATTCCCCAACCTGCGGCCAGCCGGATTAAGCCGTATCACCGGTATTCACCTGCTCTACGACAGAAAGGGAGCAGGTTTGCCGAGCAGATACCCCTGTGCATAATGGACGCCCAATTCGCGGACCTTTTCAAGTTCCTCCTCCTGCTCGATCCCTTCGGCGATAACCGAAATGCCCATCTTGTCGGCCAGCTGCAGCAGCGTCAGCAAGATATGCTCCTTCAGTTCGTCACTGTGGATGTTTTGGATGATGGAGCGGTCTACTTTAATATAGTCGGGACGAAGGAGAGCGACCGATTGAAGCGAAGAGTAGCCGGCCCCCACGTCGTCGATCGCGATTTGATAGCCCTGGCTGCGGTAATGCTCGAGCGCTTTTTTCACAATGTCAAAATCTTCGATAGAGCTGCGTTCCGTTATTTCGAATACGATATGATGCGGCGACAAATGGTACTGCTCAAGGAGGCTGAGCGTCTGTCCCGGCGAGAAGCCCGGATCCTCCATAATTTGTGCCATAACATTGATGAACAGCTTCTGATTCGGCCGAAGCTTCGCACAGCCTTCGATCGCCTTCTCCCTTGCAAGCCGGTCCAGCGAATAAGTGAGGCCCTCCTCACGGGCGAACATGAACAGTTCCATCGGACCCGGGAACCATTCTTTCTCCTGAATCCGTGCAAGCGCCTCATAACCAAACACTTCGCCTTCACCGCACAGCGAAACGATCGGCTGGTATACCGGGGCGATAAGACGCCTCTCCAGCAGCCGGTCGATCGCGCGCCGCTTCAAGCCGCGCTCCATCGCGCAAGCCGAGCCGCCGTTCAGCAGCGCTTTTTTCATCGCCGCGTACCACTTCACTCCGGCGCTTCCCGGCGGTTCCGCAGCGACGACGGCGACTCCCGCATGCAGCCTGCCGTGGAGTACGGCACGATCCTCCGGCCGCAGCATACCGACAAACCGCTGCTCCAGCTCCTCCTTTTGTCTGTAGGCGAGCTCCAGCAGCCAGCCCTCGAGACAGTCCCGGCTGCCGGAAGGCAGGCTCATCCGCACATATAAATCATCCTTCATCCATTGGATACCCTCGTAGAGCAATGAGGTGCCCCAGAACGATTTCGCTTCCCGCTCTGCAAAGGAGCGCCAAGTCTCCTGCAGTCTGCCGGTCCGTTCCGAACGGGGCCAATCCGCGAAATTCCAGGACAAATAAATCATGCCCAGATGCCCGGATCCTATTTTACCAATGCTATTTTGCGGCACTGCCGCCTGTAATCGTCTCAAATCCGTTTCGTTCCTCTCCACCGTGCATTCCTGCCGTTTTGCAGCCGGCAAACGCGTGCCTATGCTGTTTTACCTGTTACTATATCAAGCGAATGTGAACGCAGCTGCACGGAAGCGTAAACTACAGGTAAAAAACGACATCCTCTTTGTTAATTCGACAAAAAAACAACATTAAAAAAGACCGTTTCAGCAATTTTATGCCTTAACGGTCATCGTTTAAGCTTTCGCCTTACACGTTGAGGTCCGGTCTGCTTCCTGTTACAAGGTAAACGACGCTTTCCCCGATGTTCGTCGCATGATCGCCGAAGCGCTCCAAATAACGTCCGACAAAGCTGAGCAGCGACGCTTGCGTAATGTTCCGCGGATTTTCCATCATCAGCGAATACAGCTCGCGGGTGATCTGTCCGTACAAGGCATCGACCTGATCGTCGTCCTTCGCCATTTTGTAAGCGAGGTCTACGTTTTCCTGAATGAACGATTGGATCGATTCATACGTCATCGTCTGTACGATTTCCGCCATGCGCGGCAGATCGATCAGCGGCTTGATGAGCGGCTGGCCGTCCAGACGCTGTACGACCTTTGCAACGTCGACCGCAAGATCGCCCATTCTCTCCAGGTCGCTTGCGATTTTGAAGGCGGACAATATGCGGCGCAAATCCTTGGCCACCGGCTGCTGGGTTGCGATCAGCCTGGATCCGGTCTCGGTAATTTTTTCCTCCATCTGATTGAGCTTCGGATCATTCGCGATTACTTCCTTCGCTTGCTCCAAATCCCCTTTTTTCAAAGCCGCGATCGCATCCGCAAGCGCCTGCTCGACGAAGTTCCCCATCTCGATAATTAAATTGTGAAGCTGCTCCAGCCCTTGGTCGAATTCCTTACGCTTTGTCATCATCCAGACAGTCCTCCTTAGTATGTGAGATCCGGCTTAGCCGAATCTTCCGCTGATATAATCTTCCGTTCGCTGATCCGACGGATTGGAGAACAGCTTCTCCGTTTCCGAATATTCAACAACTTCGCCGTTCAAGAAGAATACCGTCTGATTCGATACGCGAGCGGCCTGATGCATGTTGTGGGTAACCATGACGATCGTGTATTTATCCTTAAGCTCCTGGGCGAGCTC
Organism: Paenibacillus vietnamensis; assembly: GCF_020169515.1. Taxonomy (GTDB): domain Bacteria; phylum Bacillota; class Bacilli; order Paenibacillales; family Paenibacillaceae; genus Pristimantibacillus; species Pristimantibacillus vietnamensis. The sequence goes on from NZ_JAHMHW010000002.1 coordinate 464,215, forward strand.
TTCGATCTTCAGCGTAGAGATCGGATCAAGCGCCGATGTCGCCTCGTCCATGAGCAGAATGCTCGGGTTAACCGCAAGCGCGCGGGCAATGCAGAGACGCTGCTGCTGTCCGCCGGAGAGCCCAAATGCGGAGCGCTTCAGATGGTCCTTGACTTCGTCCCACAAGGCGGCCGACTTCAGGCTCGTTTCCACGATTTCGTCCAGCTGTTTTTTGCCGGTAATGCCATGAAGCCTCGGGCCGTAAGCAACATTGTCATAGATCGATTTCGGAAAAGGATTCGGCTGCTGGAACACCATGCCGACTTTTTTGCGCAGTGTCTCTACGTCAACCTCGTTCGAATAAATTTCCGTACCGCCGATCGACAGGCCGCCCTCGATGCGGGTTCCCGGAATCATGTCGTTCATACGGTTCAATGTCCTGAGCAGCGTCGATTTGCCGCAGCCCGACGGTCCGATAAAAGCCGTAATCGCCTTCTCGGGAATCGTCAGCGTTACATTCTTCAAAGCGTGGAAGGCTCCGTAATACAAGTTTAGTTGATTTATATTAATTAATGCTTCCATATATCGTTGTCCTCCTCAAAAATAAATGGCGGTTGCCGTGCCGTGTCTTTTAAACGTTTTTCTGATACTTGTTGCGAAGCAGGATCGCCGAGAAATTCATTAGCAAGAGCAGCACAAGCAAAACGATAATACCGCTGGCCGCAAGCTCCTTGAATTCAGCCTGAGGCTTGGACAGCCAGTTGTACACTTGAATCGGAATAACGGTGAACGAATCTCTGAGGCCTTCAGGCAAAAAGGCGACATAAGTCAAAGCGCCGATCATGACGAGCGGAGCCGTTTCCCCGATCGCTCTCGACATTGCGAGGATGACGCCTGTCAATACACCGGGCAGAGCGGACGGCATAACCGAGCGTGAGACGGTTTGCCATTTAGTCGCGCCAAGGGCAAACGATGCGTCGCGTCTGGATTTCGGAACGGCGCGGATCGCTTCCTGTGCGGAGACGATGATGATCGGCAGCACGAGCAGCGTCATCGTCAAAGCGCCTGCGATCAGGCTGCGGTCAAGCGCGAGCAGTCTTACGAAAAGGGCCAGGCCCAAAATGCCGTATACGATCGACGGCACACCGGCCAGAGTACTGATGTTCAGCTGGATCATACGCGTGAACCAACCTTTTTTCGCGTATTCTTCCAAATAAATCGCCGCCCCGACGCCGAAAATAAAGGAAACGGGCGCCATGATGAGCAGCATATAGATCGTGCCGACCAAAGCGGATTTCATGCCGGAGCCTTCCGCTTTACGCGAAGGAAAGTTCGTGAACAAATCAGGCTGCAGGCGTGCGATCCCATCGATCAGAATGTCAATAATCAAGGCGCATAACGCGATAACTCCGACAGAGGTAGCGACTACGAACAAAATGTGCAGAAGCCAATCGGTTCTTCGCCTGCCGGCTATCTGTCTGCGGTTGGCGTCTTGGAAAATGTTCATGCTAGTACTCCTCCCTGAATTTTCTCGCGATATACTGGGCAAATATATTGAGCAGGAACGTAATGACGAACAACGTCATGCCGACTGCAAAAATCGAACCGTATTCCACGGAACCGTGTGGCGTGTCCCCGAGACTAACCTGCACGATATAAGCGGTCATCGTCTGGATGCTGTCCAGTGGATTGGCCGTCAGATTCGGCGTCGAGCCTGCCGCCAGCGTTACGATCATCGTCTCGCCGATCGCGCGGGAGAATGCTAAGACAGCCGAAGCGACGATCCCGGAAAACGCTGCGGGAACGACGATTTTCAAAGCGACCTCAAAACGTGTCGCTCCAAGCGCGTATGCCCCGTCACGAAGGCTTCTAGGCACGGCCGACATCGCATCCTCGCTCAGAGAGCAGACCATCGGAATAATCATAATGCCGACTACGATGCCCGCGCTGAGCGCGTTGAATACGCCTGCGCTGCTAAATACGCTTTGGATGATCGGCGTAATAAGGCTGAGTGCGAAATACCCATATACGATCGTCGGAATGCCTGCCAGCACCTCGAGAACCGGCTTTACGACCTTGCGAACGCCCTTTGGCGCATATTCGGACAAATAAATGGCGCTTGCGAGGCCGAGCGGAATCGCGACCAGACAGGCGATCAACGTAATCATAAGCGTGCCTGACAGCAGCGGAAGGACGCCGTAGCTTTTCGGCGGGATCAGCGGTGACCATTTCGTACCGAACAAGAAATCAAAAATCGGTATTTTTTGAAAGAAGCTGTAAGTTTCCGTAATCAGAGTGACGACGATACCGATCGTCGTCAGTATGGATACGGAAGCGCATAGGAACAAAAGAACGGGCATCACCATGTTCATGATGCTAACTTTTTTATTTTTGAACTCATATAATTCCTTGTGTGCGGTATTCGTCTGATCTATCGCGTTCAGAGCTTGCCTTGGCATACCAACGTCCTCCCTCTTGCCTTTACAATTCGTTTACATATGTGTCGTGAAAAATGTGATGTCCCGCGAGACACCACATTTCTCATCAAGCTTGCTTAATGTTTCAGTTCTTATTGAAGCTTCGCTGCTTCCGTTGCGTATTGCTCATCCGGAAGAGCTACGTAACCGACTTCGCCAGCCAATGGACCGATATTATTGATGTAGTAATTAGCGAATTCCTTCACTTCTGGACGCTCAAGCTCTTTGTTGTTCAGGTAGATGAAGAGCGGACGGGACAACGGTGCGTACGAGCCGTCTTTGATCGTGTCATAAGTCGGAGCAATCGGGCCGGAACCGCCGTCGATCGGAACAACCTTCAGCTTGTCAGCATTTTCTTCGAAGTAAGCGAAGCCGAAGTAGCCGATGCCGTACTTGCTGCCGGATACGCCTTGTACAAGCGCGTTGTCGTCTTCACTGAATGTAATAGCTTCATCGTTGCGGATGCCCGCTTTATCAAGAATCGCTTCGTTAAAGTAGTCATAAGTGCCGGAATCCGCGCCTGGCGAGAAGAATACAATCGGTTCTGCAGGCCATGTGTCGCGAACGTCTTTCCAAGTTTTTACCGTGCTGCCCGTTACGAAAATTTTGTTCAGTTCTTCAACCGTCAGGTGATCGATAAAGTCGTTGTCTTTGCTTACAACAACGGACAAACCGTCAAACGCAACTGTCAGTTCCGTGTACTCGATGCCTGCGTCTTTGCACACTGTCGCTTCTTCGTCCTTGATCGGACGGGATGCGTCTGCAATCGCAATTTCGCCTGCGCAGAACTGCTTGAAGCCGCCGCCTGTGCCGGATACGCCTACCGGTACGCGAACGTCCGGGTGTTCTTTGTTAAACTCTTCTGCAGCTGCTTCCGTAAGCGGGAACACCGTGCTCGAGCCGTCAACTTTAATTTCGCCGGACAATTTAACGTCGCCGGAAGGAGCGTTCGACGCCGCATTTGTTGGAGCGTTGGTCGCTGCGCCTTCTTCGTTACCGCTGTTTGCGTTGTTGCCGCATGCTGCCGTGAATACCATTGCCGCCACCATCGCCGACATCAAGATCCCCTTAAAGCTTTTTCTGTTTAACAACTCTACCACTCCTTGTAAAATGTCTACCGGGGACAGCCCCTGTGCCTTTTATACTACTAGCCGTTTGTAAATCGGGTATTCTGATTTTGTTAACTCTCTGTTAAAAAATAAGATTTTCGAAGCAGCTTCATTTCATCGGCGACTGCCATCGACTGCCTATAAGCTTCCTCCGCGAGAGAATCGATCTTCTCCGCGCTGCTGCGATTGTTCGCCGCCGCCTTGAACAGTCGGTTAAACGCTTCGGCAGCCTCAAGCACATGCGCCTCGCTTCCTACCGTTGCGGCGCGGCCGTCGTGCGCCAGCTCCGCCGTTTGCCCGATCGCCTCCACGATCGTTCGCGTCAGCGTCGTAATCTCGTTAGCAAACGCCTTCGTTTGCCCGGCCAGCTTCATTACCTCGCCTGCCACGACCGCAAATCCGCGGCCGTGCTCGCCTGCGCGTGCAGCTTCAATAGAAGCGTTCAACGCGAGTAAATTGCTTTGCTCCGCCAGCTCTTTGATTAACAGCGATACTCTGCTGATCGAGCCGGCTTCGGCATGCAGCTCGTTCATTCGCTTCTCCTGCAGAAGCGAGCCCGCCGCGATGTCTTTGAAAACTTTGGTCACTTTGTCGAGCTCGTTTTTGCCCGATAGCGTCAAATCTACCATTTCTACCGATAGCGCGTCCCCCTGGGCGGTAGATTCCCTCACTCCGTTAACCGCCTGGGCAATTTCATTCACGCGCTGCTCGGCGGAAAGGATCGTTGTTACCTGCGCTTCCACCGCCTCCTGCTGAAGCCGGCGGGAAAGCTTGAGCAGGTCCGAGACGGTCAGCACTCCCGCGAGACGCCCGCCGCGCGTAACGATGACACAGTCGTAGAGCACGCTGTCATGGCGTCCAAGCGCCCTGTCGATCAGGTGCTGAGGCTCGCAGCCGCAATCGACCGTCAGCGCCTCCGCATCCATCAGTTTCGTCACCGGCTTGTCGTAGAACAAATCCGCGCTGAAGCGATGCCCCAGCTTCAGAAAGAAGCGGTTTCTCATCATTAGTCCGACAGGCGCATGGTTCTCATCCGTTACAACGGCGCATTCGCTGTCCGGATGACGCTTGAAGACGGCGATCGTCTCCCTGCATGTCAGCTTCCCGGATATTGCGGGCGCATCACGGAGAAACGTATGCAGAAACGTTTCCGGCTTGCGGGAGGAAGCCGTGCTTGGCACAGCATCTGCAGCCGATCTGGATTTTGGAGCTGTATCCAACACCTGGTTCTTTTGGTTCATAACCTTATGATTATGATTCTTTTTTTCTGCCGTTATCGTCACTGGTCTCACCCTTCCTTCATTCCTTTAGCACCACTATAGGTCTTTAGCATCAACGAAGTTATTGGGAATTGTTATCGCAATGTTAAATTAAACAGGAATCGGGATAAGACGGAAAGCTGCGCATAAAAATAAAAAAGCCGCGTGAAACGTACGAACTCCATACGTTTCACGCAGCTTTTTTTAATGATTAACATTATTGTTCCTTATGCATTCGAAGAACGCTTCAAAATCCGGCAGCTATACGCGCTTAGCTCCAGTGCGGCACCTTCCGGATCGCCTGTCAGCAGATCGGCATAGTTTCTTCCGTCGAGCGGCACGGTAACGTCTTTGTTGCTAAAGTTGGATACGAAGACGTAGTCGTTCGTTCCGTCCGTCCGAAGCTGGGCGGTTACGCCGTACGGAAGCTCGGATTCGAGCACGCGCTTGATGCCCGCTTCCGACACGAGGGCGGCAAGCAGCAGCTTTGTAAACGCCGCTTCGTTGCGGGAGGCGATATAATACGCTTTGCCCTTGCCAAGCTTATTCACCGTAAGAGCAGGTCTTCCGGCGTAGAAATCGTCGCCGTACACGGCCAGCGCCTCCGCCCCCTCCAGATGAATCAGGTCGCAAAGCTCGCGAGCTTCATACTCGCCGCCAAGTCCGAGCGAGTTGCCGTCGTTCATGACGACCCGGTTCGAATCGTGATCGTGCAGCGAGTCGATTTCCTCCGACCAGATGCCCAGCGTCTTGCGAAGCGGGCCCGGGAAGCCGGTCAGGAAGCAAAGATCGTTCTCGTCCACGATGCCGCTCCAGTAAGTCGCCACGAATGTACCGCCGTTTTCCACGAACCGTTCGATTTTCTCGCCGACGCCAGGGCGCACCATATACAGCATAGGCGCGATGACCAGCTTGTACGAATCGAAGCTGCACTCCGAATCGATGACGTCAACGGGCACGCCAAGATCCCATAATGGACGGTAATGGCGCTTCGCCGTTTCCTCGTATTTCAGGCCGCTGTTGCGCGGACCTTGAGAATCCTTCACTGCCCAGCGGTTCTCCCAGTCATAGATGAGGGCGACCTCCGGCTTCACCGTCGTGCCGACAACCTCCGTCAGCTTGGACAGCCTCTCGCCCAGCTCCGCCACATCGCGGAACACGCGCGTATGCTCGTGGCCGACATGGTCAACCACCGCGCCGTGCAGCTTCTCGCTCGAGCCTCTGCTCTTGCGCCATTGGAAATATTGTACCGTGTCCGAGCCGTGCGCAACCGCCTGCAGGGAGGAGAGCATATGCATGCCCGGACGCTTCAGCTTGCTGATCGGCTGCCAGTTCGTCATGCTCGGCGTGCTCTCCATCAGCATGAACGGCTTGCCGCCCTTCAGGGAACGGAATACATCATGGTTTAAGGCGATCCATGCGGCAAGCTCGGCCTCATCGCCGTTGTTGTCGTGCCAAGTCGGATACGCATCCCACGAAATGACATCGAGCAGCTCCGTAAACTTCCAGTAATTCAACGGCTCGAAATCCAGCATGAAGTTGGTCGTGATCGGAAGCTCGCTGTTTGCGGCGCGCAAAGGCTCGATCTCTTTGCGGCAGAAATCGACGGTTTGATCGGTTACAAACCTTCTCCAATCGACGTTCTGGCCGTGAACCGCGTTCTCGCCGCGCGGAGTAGGAGACTCAACCTGGCTCCAATCTGTGTAAGTATGGCTCCAGAACGTGGTCCACCAGGCGTCGTTAAGAGACTCAAGCGTGCCGTATTTGTTTTTCAGCCAGCCGCGGAACGCCTCCTCGCAGTACGAACAGTGGCATTCGCCGCCGTACTCGTTGGAAATGTGCCAGCCGATGACAGCGGGATGCTGTGCATAACGCTCGGCAAGCTTCGTATTCATGATGTTGACCTTCTCGCGGTATACCGGCGAGGTGAAGCAGTGATTGTGGCGCGCGCCATGCAGGTTGCGGATGCCGGTTGGCGCCACGCGGAGCACCTCCGGATATTTCTGGGACATCCAGGCTGGACGGGCGCCGCTTGGCGTTGCAAGCAAGGCGTAAATGCCGTTAGCCGCGAATTTGTCAAGCAGCGAGTCGAGCCATTCGAACGTGAATACGCCCTCTTCCGGCTCGATAGCCGCCCACGCGAAGATGCCTACGGACATAACATTGCAGCCCGCAAGCTTCATAAGCCGGATATCTTCCTCCAGCACCTCGGGATATTTCTGCCACTGATCCGGATTATAATCGGCCCCATGCAGCATTTGCGGTATTTTCGTGCTGATCGGCGGGTATTTTAAAGTCATCGTGTTAACCTCCAGCTTCGTCTTGATAATCGGCATTATCGGGTATACTATAATGATATTCATATTATATCTGCTAATACGCCCAAACAAAATAATAGTATTTTCGCATCACTTTCAAAATATGAAACTGGAGGCTAACGCTATCGACACGATGGTTTTCCCGATTCTGACGGAGACGGACACGATGCTTCCGCTATACCTGACCAGCAACGGGCATTGGAGCAACCAGGAGACGATCGACCGCCCGGACGGCTACCCCCATTTTCAATGGCTTCAGGTGATGTCGGGTGCGGGAGAGCTTTACGTCGGCGATCAGGTCATGACTGTCAGAGCGGGTCAAGGCTTCTGCCTGTTTCCGGATGTGCCGCATCGGTACCACGCGATTCAGGAGCCGTGGGAGATTCATTGGCTGAGCTTCCGCGGCGAGCTGTCCGAGACGCTGTTCCGTCAGGCAGGCATTACGAAATCCGGCGTTTATTCGACGGCCGACCATGATATGATTGTTTCACATATGAAAAACATCTATGCGATGACCCAGTCCGGCCGCGCGTTTATGGGGCTCGAATGCTCAAAGCTCGTTTACATGTTCCTGCTTGACCTGATGAAGGTCATCCAAGTCAGCTCCCACTCCGTCGAGCAGAATTACGTAAAACTCCATCCGGTTTTTCAATACATTGAAGCGAATTACGACCGGCTCATTACGATCAAGGATCTGGCTGCCTGCATCGACGTGACGCCGCAGTACTTGTGCCTGCTGTTCAAAAAAGCGATGAAAATGCGGCCGATGGAATACGTAAACCGGGAGAGAATCAACCGAAGCAAGGAGCTCATGTTCAAGGAAAGCGGCATTAAAATGCATGAAATCGCCATGCGCGTCGGCTTCGATTCCCCCAGCTACTTCAGCTCCGTCTTCAAGCGGCTGGAGCGGCTAAGCCCGGAGCAATTCAAAAGAATTCACGGGATCCGGTAACGAACGGGAGCCGCGGAAGCCGGCGGCTCCTGCAAGATTCGCGCCTTACCTGACAGGAGGTTTAAACCAATGACCGGCAAAACAGTTGTTTTTGAAGAAATCGACCGTCAGGCGGACACGTTCCGCACGATTTCCCGCTCGATCGGAAGCCGCCCCGAGCTTGGCCACGAGGAGTTTTTCGCTTCGGAGCTGCTAAGCGCCGAGCTGGTCAGGCAGGGCTTCGCAGTGGAGCGCGGCGTTCTCGGCATTGCCACCTCGTTCGTTGCGGAGTTCGATTCAGGCAGGCCGGGACCGGTAGCCGCCTTTTTGTGCGAATACGACGCACTCCCGGAAATCGGGCATGCCTGCGGCCATCATCTGATCTGCTCGATGAGCGCCGCCGCAGCAAGCGGTCTGAAGGCCGCGATGCAAGCCGGCCTGGTCGGCGGCAAAATACGCGTATTCGGAACGCCTGCCGAAGAAACCCGCGGCGCCAAGGTGCCGATGGCGGCAGCCGGTTTGTTCGACGATTGCGATTTCGCGCTGATGGCCCATCCTTACCATACCTTTGAACGGTCTGGCGAGTCGCTTGCGCTCGATGCGCTGCAGTTTGAATTCACAGGTGCTGCCGCTCATGCGGCGGCGAGCCCGCATGAAGGCGTGAATGCGCTTGACGCCGTGCTGCTGCTGTTCAGCAGCATTAATGCGCTGCGCCAGCAAACGAGAAGCGATGCGCGCATACACGGGATTATCGACAACGGCGGCAAAGCGCCGAATATTATCCCTGATTATGCATCGGCGAAATTTTATGTGCGTTCCGCTTCCCGCTCTTACACGGATGAACTGACGGCGAAGGTGCTGCGGTGCGCCGAAGGGGCCGCCCTGCAAACTGGCTGCTCGCTGAAGGTGAGCAACTATGAATTTTCGTATGACGAACTGCTGACGAACGAAACGTTATCCGCCCGGTTCGACGCGAATTTGATCGAAGCCGGGATAGCGCCCGGACAAATCGAAACGGGCAAGGATCACGGCTCGCTGGATCTCGGCAACGTATCGGTCCGCTGTCCGGCCATTCATCCGTACGTCAAGGTCGTTCAGGACCGGCTGACGCTTCATACCGAAGCCTTCCGCGACGCGGCGATGGAGGACTATGCGCTCGAAGGCATGCTGTTCGGCGCCAAAATGCTGGCAGCCACCGCATTTGACGTGTACGCAGATGCCGGGCTGCTCGCCCGTGTCCGCGAAGAATTCGAGCGGCGCACAATGCCGGTCGTCAAGTAAAGCCGCGCAGGCGCTTCAGGGAACCTAGAGGAGGTGGGAAGGGGGATGGCGGACAACCGCGAAATTACGCAGATTTGCTTATTGGCCGGTAAAATCATCTTGCAGAACGGCGGGGAAACCTACCGGGTTGAGGATACGATGGATCGGATTGCCGCGGCGTACGGCATTGAAAACTCGCACAGCTTCGTGACGCCGACCGGCATTATTTTCGCAATCGACGGCTCCAGCCAGCTGACCAGACTGATCCGCATCTCCGAGCGGTCGACGAATCTGGAGAAGGTGTCGCTGGTGAACGATATTTCCAGAAGGATCGGCAGCGGGTCGCTGCCGGCGGACGAAGCGCTCACCCTGCTTCAAGAGCTCGATGAAACGCGCCGGGAATACTCTGCAATAGTGAAAACAGCGGCGGCAGCGGCGGCAAGCGGCGGCTTCCTTATTATGTATGACGGTTCTTGGGGGGATTTTTTTCCGGTGCTTGTTACAGGAGGCTTGGGCTTCTGGCTTTATCTGGTGCTGGGACGGTTCGTAACGGTCAAATTTTTCGCCGAATTTATTTCGGCCCTGCTGATCGGCACATTAGCCGCACTGCTCGTGCGTCAGGGCATTGGCAGCGATCTGGATAAAATCGTTATCGGCTCCGTCATGCCGCTGGTGCCGGGACTGGCAATCACAACTGCGGTCCGGGATTTGATGGCCGGCCATCTCGTTTCAGGCCTGTCGAAGGGGGCGGAGGCTTTCCTTACGGCGTTCGCGATCGGGGCGGGCATCGCAGCCGTCCTTTCTTTCTATTAACTACTGCAAGGGGGATTAACGCATGATGCTTCTCGAGCAGCTCGCCATGAGCTTTACCGCCTCCGCCGCTTTCGGCATCCTCTTTAACTCGCCGAGGGACAGGCTTCTCCAATGCGGCATAACCGGCATGGCCGGATGGCTCGTTTATGTGTACGCGATGCGTCTGACGCTTGATGCGATCCCCGCTACGCTGCTCGCCGCCATAGCCGTCACCGCACTGAGCCAGCTATTCTCCAAGTTGTACCGTACGCCGATTATCGTGTTCAGCGTCTCCGGCATCATCCCGCTCGTCCCCGGCGGCGTTGCCTACGATGCGATGCGCAACGCCGTCCAGGACAATTACGAGCTGGCGGTCGAGCTCGCCGTGAAAGCGTTCATGCTGTCGGGCGCGATCGCGATCGGCCTCTTCTTCTCCGAGGTGCTGAATCGGATGATCCGCAGCTTCGGGAACAAACCGTAAACGCTCGTTTCTCGTTTCTGCAATCAAGCTTTGTTTCATTCATGGGAGGGAAATTCGTTTGCATTCTATCGTCCTGCCGGACGGCCGGCTGAACGGGAAGGCCGTCTGGCGCAGAGAAAAGCTGTACAAAGGGATGAACGGCAAATACGTGGAGCGCGTCTATTTGTCGCCGTCCGAATCGGTGATTTTCAAACCTTTGACCAACACAGAGCAAGCCGGCAAGGAAATTTATATTTACCGGCACATACTCCCTTCTTTTCCTCCGGTTTACCCTAAGCTGCTCGCCCATTCGCCGGAGCAAGCCGGCCCGGAGTGCGGGTGGGCTCTATTCGAGGATTTGGGGAGGCTGCAGCACCGCTTTGACCCCGGTACGGCCGAACGCCTTCTCGTTTGCGCCGCAAGCTGGCATGCGCTCCCGGCCGGCCGCTGGGCGGACGCTCCGCTTAGCGGGCCTAAACCTTCGGCCGGAACGATCCGGAGCGGAATGCTGGAGCATGAGCGGGATTGGGCTGCTTTCCAGCAAAGTGTCCCAGGTCTTTCTCCCGGGATGTACGGCAGGCTCTTCACGGCGCTGCGGGAAATTGATCTTGATTGTGTACAAGCTTCGCAAGTGCTTTCGCACGGCGACCTGCACCTGGGCAATTATGCGCTTGCGAACGGCCGGCTCGCCATACTGGACTGGGAGCATGTCCATCTGAACAGCCGGTACTGGGATTTGTATCACGTGCTCGATCTTTCTCACCCGCTGTTTCCGAAATCGCTTGGAACAGCGGAGCGCGAGCGGCTGCTCGACGGCTATATCGAGGCTGCCTCCCGGAGCGGCGGCCCTCCGCTGGAGCCCGACTTCAAGCGGCGCTATTATTTATTTTCATCCTTATATTCCTTATGGATGCTGAAGCTGATTGCCGGAGATATCGAACGGAACAACGGCATTTGGCCGCTGGACCGGCTTAAGAGCCAGCTGGCCGAAACCGTCCAAAGCTTCAAGGATTGCCTGGAGTCCGTATAAAGCTTAGTTCCCCGGGGTTAATATCTTGCCCGAAGCGAGCGGGTCATGTCCGCGATTTCGTCTTCATCCGGCAAATCGAGACCGATGCTCCCGTTATCCTCCCCTGCTGCCGATCCGCGCGAAAGAACGGCATTCTTTACAGCTGCCGCAAACGTCTCCGCCCCCCTGTCACCGAACAATGCCGGCGCCAGCTCTTCCAGGCTCGCGGTGCTTTCTCCGGTTACAACCGGATGCTTGCCTGTCAGGCTCCCTGCGGAGGCTTGCTCGTAGAAATCGCGGACGCGTGACGCCCTCTCCCTGCCCGAGCCTTCGGCTACGATAAAAGCCTGGATAATGACCGCATGTGTCTGTCTCCGCTGCGCTATACCGCAAAACTTATAGCCGCCGATGCTGAGATCGTATTCCCCCGGACAATAGGCCCCCGCGATTTCGCCTTTCTCGACCTTTCGTCCCACAGGCTCCAGCGCCTTTTGAAGCAGCCTGTACATCAGCTCGAAATCGTCGTGAAAATGGTAGCTTTTGCCCGGGTCCTTCGGTAAAATGAGCGAAACGTTGACAACGCCCAAGTCCAAAGGCACCGCCGCCCCTCCCGAGTTTCTGACGGCGGTCGACCAGCCCTCCTTCTCCAGCTGTCTCCGCGCCTCCCCCGCAGCGGACAGCCGGCTGTCCGCGAGACCGAGGATGAAGGCTTGCGGGTGACGCCAAATATGACATACCGGCGCCCCTCCCCGGCCCGTCCTTCTGCACAGAAGCTCGTCAAGCGCGAATGCGTACAGCGCTTCCTTGCCGGAAATATCGTTCATGCGATCCAGTACAAGCATTGAACCGAGCTCCCATTCGTCTGTGCCGCTTCGTTCCATCGCTGATCCACACTTCCCTTCCAAGCGCCGGCGGTTGTCGCCGTACTTCTATAATTATAACGGTATCCGGCCATTTGCGCGGCCTGTATTGCCTTTGCTCGCCGCCCGCACTACAATATAGCTAATGCCTAACGTGATAGCTGATGCCTATCATGTCGCTGGGAGGACGCAGTAATTGGAAGTTTACAACGAAAAGGTCGCATACGAGAATCCGCTGCTGTCGCTAAGAATTTTTCGGTCCAGGCGGGTTGAAGACGACTATACGAATTGGCATTACCATAAACAGCTTGAGCTGCTTCTCGTTCTGGAGGGCAGCCTGGACGTATACGTTGCGGACGAAGCCTTTCATCTCGATGCAGGCGATGTCATGCTGATCGGCGCATCCGAGCTGCACCGGGACCGCAGCGCAAACACGCTGGATTATATCGTGGTTCAATTCGACCTTGAGCCGTTTTTCAACCAGAGCACTATCCCCTATATGAGATATTTCCTGGAGACTCAGCTTCCGCTGAGCAAAGCGAACTATATTTTTAAAGAGAACGAAGAAGTAAAACGGCAGGCGGCCACCTGCATTCAGCAAATGCTGAGCGAAGCCTCCCGCAAGGAAACCGGATACGAGCTTGCGGTTAGCGTGCTCATTAAGCAATTGCTGCTTCTGCTGCTGCGCAACGACAGCCGCAAGGTGCTTATGGAGCAGGACAATTTCGAGCGGCTGCGACTAAAGCCCGTGCTCGATTATGTTGAGAACCATCTGACGGACCGGATCCAGGTCGAAGCGGTTTGCAAAATCGCCAATATGAGCTATTACTATTTTGTCAAATATTTCAAACGGACGATCGGTCTCTCGTTCACCGAATATGTCAATTACCGCAAGGTGAAATGGGCCGAAAGAATATTGCTGACAAAGGATTTAAGCATCTCGGAGGTCGGAGAGCGGATCGGCATGCCGAATATGGCTCATTTTTATAAAATGTTCAAAAAATATAACGATTGCTCGCCGAAGCAGTTCCAGCGGAAAATGCTCGTCTGGAACCGGCAGTAGCAGGAACTACTTTTCTATATCTGAATCAAAAAAAGCTCGCTTTCCCTATGCTTTCGGGGAAACGAGCTTTTTTGGCATAACGAGCTTGTATCCGACGCCGCGGATCGATTCGATCTGGACGGATTGCTGGCCAAGCTCCAGCTTCTTCCTGAGCGAGCTGACATGGACGTCTACCGTCCGCTGCCCGCCGATATAGTCGAAGCCCCACACGACATTCATCAGATCGTCGCGCGTAATGACCATGCCCGGACGCTGCACCAAATACAATAGAACTTCAAATTCCTTCGGTCTCAGCGGGATCGCTTCACCGTTCAGAATCACTTCGTACTTCTCGGGATAAATCGATAAATCGCCGGCCGTAATGATCTTCTCCGTCGATTCGGCAGGCTTGCTCTCGTCCAGCTGGGTGCGGCGCAGCACCGCAGATACGCGGGCCAGCAGCTCGGCGACGCCAAACGGCTTCGTAATATAATCGTCCGCCCCGTGCTTCAACCCCTGAACGACCTCTTCCTCCGCATTGCGCGCCGTTAAAATAATGACCGGCGTTCTTACGCCGTTCTGGCGAAGACGGGTCAAAATTTCAAAGCCGTTCATGCCGGGCAGCATAATATCGAGAATAACCAGATCAAAGCTGCGCTGCAGTGCGGTTTGCAGTCCTTCGCCTCCATGATCGATCACCGTCGTTTCATAGCCTTCCTGTGTCAAATTGTATGACAACAGACGCGCTAACGTTGGTTCGTCTTCGATGACAAGAACTTTATGCGACATATTGACCTCCAACATTGCCGGCATCGTCCGCTTCGGACCGCTGCCAGCATATTTAAACCTTGTACCTTTAGTTTATCACGGTTTCGTGAAGAATAGGTAAATCTTTTTTCTACTGCAGCACCGGAAGCTCGATTTTGAATGTGGAGCCTTCGCCGACGGAGCTATTGACCGATATCGTTCCCTTATGCAGCTCCACGAGATGCTTAACAATGGAGAGGCCGAGTCCTGTACCGCCGGAGCTGCGCGAGCGCGCTTTGTCCACGCGGTAAAATCTTTCGAAAATGCGCGGCAAATCTTTTTTCGGTATGCCGATGCCCGTATCGCTGATCTGGAAGCGGATATGGTCATCACCAATACCCTCGACCTTCAGCGACACTCTTCCGCCTTCCGGCGTATAGCTGATGCCGTTCGACAGCAGGTTCATAATGATTTGCCGCAGACGATCTTCGTCGGCCTCGACATACAAGCCGGGCTCTACGCTGACCGTCAGCTCGATGTGTTTGCGCGCGGCTTCCGCTTCCACCAGCTGGATCGATTTTGTCACGAAGCTGTCTACCTCGACGGGCGAGAACACAAGCGGCACGCGGCGCGATTCGATCTTCGACAGCTCCAGAATGTCTCCGATTAACCGGTTCAGGCGGTCGCTCTCGTCAAAGATGATTTGCAGAAAGGAACGGGCCGTCTCCTCGTCGTTCACAGCCCCGCCAAGCAGCGTTTCCGCAAAGCCTTTAACGGCAGTGATCGGCGTCTTCAGCTCGTGGGAGACGTTCGCGACGAACTCGCTGCGCATCCTCTCCAGCCTTCGAATGGCCGAAACGTCCTGCAGCACAAGCAAGACGCCGGAAAACCCGTTCGTATTCGAATGAATCGGTACGATATTCAGCTCAAGCAGCCGCTCCTCCGGAAAATAAAACGTAATTTCCTCGCGCAGATGCGTGTTTTTCTTTAGCCCTTCCTGAATCATCTGCGATAATTCGTACTGCTGCTTCGCTTCCGCATAATGCCGGCCGACAAGCTCGCGGGCCGAAAAACCGAGCACTTCCTCCGCTCGCCTGTTCATCAGCAGAATGATGCCGTTCTGGTCGATCATCACGATACCGTTAATCATATTTTCAAGCACGCTTTCCAGCTGATTTTCGTTTTGCTGAATGCGCGTCATTTGCACCTGCAGGCTGTCAGCCATCGCATTAATAGCGTTTCCCAGCTCTCCAATTTCATCCTGCTTCGTTACCTTGACTCTTGCCTGATAGTCCATACTTTTGATCCGTTTGGCCACCTTCGTAATCTGCTCAAGCGGCCTCGTCAAGCTGGATGCGATGCGGTAGCTGATCAACGCCGCGATCAGAAACAGAATGATCAGGCCGAGCGCCAGCACCATCGTCAGATCGCGTATGCTTTGCTCCACCTCATGCAGGCTCATCGAGAGCCTGATAATATAAGGGGCTTCGCCCGGCACAACTTCTACGGGAATCGCCACGTACATCATATTTTGATCCGCCGTATCGCTTGCCCTTATCGCTCTTCCAGATCCTTGTTCCAGAGCCTCCTTGACCTCAATCCTGTCGAGATGGTTATCCATTTCGGAGGCCGCCCAGTCCGAATCGCCAAGCACGGCGCCGTCATTGCGGATAAAGGTAACGCGCGCGCCCGTAAACCGCTTCAGCTCGATCGCTTCCTCCGAATAATGGGAATACAGCGATGATAAATCGCCCGATTTCCATTCCATCTTGGCCGCGATAATATTCATCTCCCGGACCATATTGTCCTCGAGAGCATTAATATGGTTTTCTTTGAACGTTTTTACCATGAATACGCCGGAAGCTCCGACCGACAAAGCGATCATCGCGATCATGATGAAGGTCAGCCTCGTACGAAAGCTGTTCATGCGGGTCACTCCTTACCAGTTTGTATGCCGTACGCGGCCTGCAAAAGCGTTATAGCATTCACCGTTTATCGTACATGCGGCACAACGGTTTCGCCAGACTTGTTTTTATTAAGTTTTTGTAAAACATAGTGATGAACCGTTGCGAGAGGCTGCTGGATCAGAATCGAAAGCACGACGGGAACGGCGGCAAGCGGACTGAAATAGCCGAGCGCCAGCACGATGCCGAGCGAGATGTTGCGCATTCCGGTCGCATAGGATACCGTCACCTGCTGCTCGCGGTTGTTCAGCTGCGCGGTGCCCCAATAGCCGAATGCATAACAAACGCCGACAAGCACGACAACCAGCGGGACAAGCACGAACATATCCCGCTTCAGCTGATCCAGATGCGGCGCGATCGCCGAAGCGTTAAGCGCAACGACGGCGACGAAGCAAAGCTTGGACAACGGAGCGGCAACCGGTTGAACGGCTCCCTGAATCCGGCCTTTGCTGATCCGGTTCAGCGCAACGCCGATAATCGTAGGCAGCACCACAATAACGAGCAAATCCCGTATTAACGGCGCTGCTTCCACCTCGACCGCCGATTTGAAGAACAGATGAATGCCTGCGGGCACGACGAGCGGACTGATCGCCGAGTCGAGCACGACCATGGCCAGCACCAGCGGTACGCTGCCCCCCGACATGCCTACCCAGAGCACGGTGGAGACGCCGAGCGGGATAATCGTAAACAAAACAAGTCCGATGACATACGGCGAGTCGGCTCCGAAAACAAGCACGCCAAGGCCGTACGCCGCCAAAGGCGACAGGACATGCGCGATCAGGAACGTCAAGCCCATAATGCCGGGCCGCTTCATGACCTCGCGCAGCTGATCGATGCCGCATCCGATCGCCATCGTCAGCGTGACGTAAGCGAACAAGTAGGGAACAGCCTCAATGAGCGGCTGCAGGCGGGCGGCGAACAGAAAGCCGAGAATTAAGGAGCCCGGTATGATGATAAACATCCATTTTTCAAAAAGGCGGTTAAAAGCCAAACCGAAATTGCGCATATCGTTTCCCTCATTTATATTTCTATTCGTTTTCATACATAAGCATTATAATAACATAAGCAGACTTTCTGAAGAACGGCGGACCTGCGCGGGCGCCGAAGGAGTGATACGATGAAAAACGGCAAGTTTATCGGCACGATTATCAGGATGCAGTATGTGCCCCGGTGGAGCGAGCACGCTCCGCGCTTCGAAGACAATGCCGCAAGCCACAGCTTCAGATGCGCCGCTTTGTCCATTTTGGCAGGCATCATCGAGGAGAAGCTGTTTAACCGGCCGATCAATAAATTACAGCTAACCGCCAGATGCCTATGGGCCGATCTGAAAAATACGGGCACCGGCTCGATCAAATACGTCACCAAAAACGAATCGCTCGTCATGGAGCATATCCGCGGCTTCGAGGCGGTGCTCAGCAAGGAAATCGTTTCGTACTTATCGAAATCGCTGCAGCCTGTCGCCGCTGATTACATTGTGAATGCTCAGGACGATTCGCCGGCCGGGAAGCTCGTCGATGCCATCGATTTGTTCGATGCCTTCCTCTACTGCCACAGGGAGACGCTTTACGGAACAAATCCATTTTTTCATGCCAAGTACCAGGAGCTTAGGCTGAGCCTTTCAAAGACCGGCCTTCCTTCCATCGACTGGATGCTGAAGGAATACGAGAAGCAGGAGGGCTTCTATGAATTCATTCATTATATCGTCAATCTGGATACGGTGAAGCGGTGGAACGGCAGCTACAATCTCGTGCCGGATAACGATGCGACGCACTCCTTCCGGACCGCTTCGCTGGCTCTGTTCAACGGCATGCTGGAGAAGGAGCGGTTCGGCAACGGCGGCATCGACCTGTACAAGCTTCTGGCCAGGGCCGTGCTGCACGATTTGCCCGAAGCGCTGTCCGGCGATGTCGTCTCCAAATTCAAGCACAACAACCCGGACATTAAACGCGCCTTCGAGCTGTACGAGCAGGAAACGGCACAGCTCATGATCGGCAAGCTGCCCGCATTTTTCCGCGAGGCGATGACCGATTTTATCGTGAACAGCAAAGCGGACGATTACGAGGGCGAAATGGTAGACGTTGCCGACAAGCTGGACGCTTTGATCAAAGCCAGCCTCGAAATGCGCAACAACCCCCATTACGCCGACACCTATTACAATCAGCTCATCAAAATTCAGCACCGCTACGAGCAGCCTTGCGTCATCTTTTTCCTCGCCTACATTTTGCATGATTTGACGTACTCAAGCCTGATCGGCCAGCAAGCTTGAACGGTTCGTTGACGATCGGATCCGCCGGATGAAGCTGGAAGAGGTTTGGCCGCATTTCATTTTTATAGCAAAACAAACCCGGGGGCATCCACCCTCCGGGCTTCCTCTGCGGGCACGCGTTAGTCGCGCAGCCCTTGCGTAATCTCCCTTACCGTCTCGTAAAACCGCCGCCATTCCCGGCTCGTTCGTTCGACATCCGCTTCCGCAGCCTTACTCTCCGGCGTTTCTGTTATTGCGGCCGGTACGGACGGCGTCCCGGACTCCGCAGCATTCCGGTCGTCTTGTTTCGTCTGAAGATTCTCGCCAGTCATTTATTACCTCATCCCTTTAGCCAGGTTTTGCGCAGCGAAAACAGCTCTCTCAAATCTTCCGTTGACAGCTCGGTAATCCATTGGTCGGATTGGCCGACGACCTGCTCGTTAAGCGATTGCTTACGGTCGATCATCTCATCGATTTTTTCTTCGAGCGTCCCGAGCGTAATGAACTTATGGACCTGCACCTGCTTCGTCTGGCCGATCCGGAACGCCCGGTCGGTCGCCTGGTTCTCGACAGCCGGATTCCACCAGCGGTCAAAGTGAAAAACATGGTTGGCAGCCGTCAAATTAAGCCCGGTTCCGCCAGCTTTCAAGGAAAGCACGAACGCGCAGCAGTTCTCCTCCGGGCTCTGGAAGCGGCTGATCATTTCATCGCGCTTCGCCTTCGGAACGCCGCCGTGCAAATACGACACAGGCATGCCGAGCTTGTGCTCGAGCTGCTCCTTCAGCTGATGTCCCATTTCGATATACTGCGTAAAAATAAGGCAGCGCTCGCCCTCCGCCGCGATTTCCTCGCACATCTCGAGCAGCCGCTCCACCTTGTTCGAGCGCCCGACGTCCCAAAGCACCGTTCCGTCCTCGCCAGCCAGCAGAGCGGGATGATCGCAAAGCTGCTTCAGCTTCGTAAGCGCGGCGAGAATAAGCCCCCTGCGCTGCATCGGTCCGAGCTTATCGAGATTTTCCAGCAGATCGGAAACGATATTCTCGTACTGCGCCCCTTGCTCCGCCGTCAGCGCCATATAGGTTTTGGACTCGTTTTTGTCCGGCAGCGAAAGCTGAATGGCCGGATCCTTCTTGACTCTTCGGAGCATGAACGGCTTCACCCACCGCTGAAGGCCCGCGATCATCTTCTCGTCGCGCGTTTTCTCGATCGGGGCTACGACCGCTTGGCGGAATTCCCCGAGTGCGCCCAAATAACCGGGGTTGATAAAATCGTAAATCGACCACAGCTCGGTCAGCCGGTTCTCCATCGGCGTGCCCGTCAGCGCCACCCGATGGTGGGACGGCAAACGTCTGATCGCTGAAGATTGCTTCGTATATACGTTTTTAATATTCTGGGCTTCATCGAGGCAAAGGGCGTCCCAATCGACAAGCGCCAAATCCTCCTCGTCCAGCTGCGCCAGCGAATAGGAGGTGATGACCAAATCCGCTTCCTTGACGCTGGAGCGGAACGCCTCGCCTTTGTCCCGTCTCGCGCCGTAATGCAATACGACATTAAGAGACGGTGCGAACCTTTCCAACTCCTTCTCCCAGTTGCCAATGACGGAGGTAGGGCATATAAGCAGCGAAGGGCCGTTCACCTGCAGCCTGCGCTCTTTGATATAAACCAAATAGGCCATAAATTGAATCGTTTTGCCGAGGCCCATATCGTCGGCCAGGACGCCGCCAAGGCCAAATTTCCTCAAAAAAAGCAGCCATGACACACCCTGATGCTGATACGGCCGCAATTCTCCAAGGAACCGGTCCGGAATGTCGGCAAGCGGAATTTGCGATGCATGCTGAAGCTGCTCCAGCCACGCGGCCAGATGCCCGTTCAGCTCGACCTCGGCCCTCAGGTCCGAATCGATCCCTTCGTCTTCCTCGAGCGGCAATCCTCCGCGCAAATGCATTTCAAGCACATCGCGGAACGACAGCCCTTTCCGCTTGCCCATCCGCTTCAGCCACTGCTTGATCTGCGTGACGTCCTGCGGATCCAGATGCACCCATTCGTCTCCGATCCGGAACAGGCGCCTGTTCTCTTCCGCCAGCTTCATAAACTCCGCCTCGGACAGGTCGACATTGCCAAGCGCAAGCTTCCAGTCGAATTGGACGATCTGGTCAAGGCCAAACATAGGCTCGGCAGCCGAACCTACCGACGACTTCATCTTCGCCTTCAGCCGCAGCTTCCTTGATCGGACAGCCTCCCACCAGGCGGGCAGCAGGACGGGACAGCCGGCCTCCAGCAACCTGACGCTGCCCTGCTCCAAAAACCGCCACGCTTCGTTATCCGTCAGCCTGTCGCGGAGACGCTCTTCTTCCTCCAGCTCCGGCAGCGCATCGAGCCACTTCCGCTGCTCTTTGCGCAGCTTATCGTCCAGTAAAGGCAGCCATTCGGGCGGCAGGCTCCGCTCTTCGCCGGCGGCAGGCTCCCAGCCTTGTTCGCCGAGACTGCGCTGCAGCGGCAGCCAGTCACCGCCGTCCCGCGCCTGCAGTGCAGGACGCAGCCGCCAGCCTCCGTCGCCGCCCGGCTCGACCAGCTGCAGCGCTGCGCGGAACGGCAGCGTATCCTTGCGCAGGCCGATGGCGATCATCCAATCCTCCTCGTCGGCGGATTTCCGTCTAAGCACGGCCTCACCGGAAGCCGCGGCGAGATCGTTCCAAGCCCGTGCGGCCGCTTCATGCTCGGCAATCATTTGCTCAACCGCGCCTCCGAGCCATTTCTCGACCCCTTGATCGCCGTTTTGAGCGGCCGTACGTACAGCCGACTCCCACTGCAGCCGAAAGCGCTCCTCCCGCTCCGGAATTTCCGGCTTCCAGCTGCGCTTCTGTTCGGTCCAGTTCGCCCAGTCGGGTATGAACCAGCCTGCCAGAAGCGCTTCCCGGATTTGTCCGGCAATCGCCATAAGCGTCTGCATACGGTCCGTCCACTCCAGCTGAAGCAGCCTAACATGCCGCGGCGAGGACAAATAATCGACCGCCAGCAGCGGCGGCACCTTAAGCAGCCTCCGATCCCCCACGGTCAGCTCTTCGACTTCGGCGCCGTACCAGGAAGCTTTGTGCCAAGCGAAGAGAAGCGGGCGCAGCCTTCCTTCGGCCGCGTCCTTCCGGTCGACGGCGCCAAGCATGACGGATGCCCCGCTCTCGTCCTCGTGCCAAAAGCCGTCTATCACTATTTTTCGAGCGCCAATATAAGTCCTCATGTAACGATTTTCCCTTTCCACAGCTCTTCCTGAAACGCTCTGAGCCGCTGATGCTTATGAACGAGCCCCGCTATATACCGGTCCCAACGGGCCGAATCTTTATCGGTCTTATACAGCTTCTCGAGCTTCTTCAGCTGCTTGACCGCCGTCCGGTAACCCTGCCGGTTGCGCGTCTGGATCGCCGCTTCCACGGAATGATGGTACAGAGGCATCAGCGCCCTCGGCGCCTGCTTGCCGATTTCGCGGAGCGCCGACGCCCCGACATCCTCAGGTTTCGTACCGATTAACAGCTGCAAGTCCGCCCACTCGTCATAGCGCTTCTGCTCCAGCCAATGGTCGGAAAGCTCCGAATAGGAATGCGGCAGCAGCCGGGTCATATATTCGGTCCAGACAGGCAGCTCCGGCCGGTCCAGGTCCGCTCTCCGGCACAAGGTGACGAAGGGGCCGACCGTTCTGGCGTTTTTCACCTTGTACACCCGCTCGAAGAGAAAGGCCATCCACAGCTCCACAAGCTCCCAATTTTCCTCTTCCATCCGCTGCGCGGCGCAAGGATACATGACCCGCTGCGACCTTTCAAAGCCCGACCTTGCAAAATGCTCCAACGCCAGCTCATCCCGTTTGTCAAAGAAATACAGCATGCCGACAGCCGTATGCAAAAAGCCTGTATCCGTCAGGCCCTCTTCGTCTTCGGCCAGCTTCAGCAGCGACCCGAGCTCCCGTTCATACCAGACGCGATTTTCCGAGAGCTTCTCGCATAAAGCCAAATACATGTAACCCCAGTCGAACAGCTGCTGCTCGCCGCTTGACGCCCTCGACTTCACGTGAGCGACTACCGTATCGGTCCAGGCTTCCTCCTCCGGCGTCATCCTCTCCGGCTCCAGCTCCGAGATCAGCGTATTTAAATGCTCCACCCACGGCTCTGCCATGCGGATAAAGGACATTTCATGATAATACCTGCTGAAGGAGTCAACCGTCGTAATCCCCTTCTCCGCCTGCTCCAGCACAAACACGATAACAGTCGACCAATGCAGCCGCTGCAGCGGCTTCGGCCAATCTCTGGCTAAACCTTTCAACGACGATAAAACCGGCTGCAGAGCATGCAGGGAATGGCGGCATTTGCGCCAGGTTTCCCCGTGGGCCTCTTCCATCCAGGCCAGCCACTCCGCGGCGTCAGCCGTATCGTCCGGCGCCGGCTTGTGCTCTTGTGCGGGACGCTCCGGGAGAGGTTTGACCGCAGAGCTTGCCGCCCTCAACCCCAGCAGCCGGAAATATGCGCGCTCAGCTTGCTCGTGGCCGCTTTCCTGCTGGATATACAAAAAATAGACGGCGGCCATATGCTTGCAAAAGCCCGGATACGGGCAGGTGCATGAGCTGTAGCGGAAATGGCCCGCGTCGAGAATGACCGCATACAGGTCCGAGCCCTGCACGACCCCGTATATATTGTCGTGCCCGCCGGCATTTGCGCTGTTGACGAGCCCTTCGGCATAATACTGCCAGCCCCGCTTAATAATCGTGACGGCATTCTGGTCTTGAAGCTGCTGCTCCATGGCTGCTTCCAGCTTTTCACTGAGTTGCATATTTGACGTTCACCCGCTTTCTTCCGTTCACCTGCATTCCTTCTATTATAACAAAAAAAACGCCATACACACGAATGGAATCCGTTTTGTATGGCGCATTCTTTTTTTACAGCGGGATTTTCAGCATAAACGTCAATTTGCCCGGCGTCTCGGCGGTCACCTGGATATCGCCCTTGTATTTCTCGACGATCGATTTCACGATGGACAGTCCGAGGCCCTGATGCTCCTGCTCTTTCGTGGTATAGCCAGCTTCGAACAGCGGCATAGATACCGCGTCTTCCGCTTTGTCGCATGTATTGGTAATCGTAAATTCGAGATGGTCGGCCGTCTGCTTGCCCGCCAGCGTCACATGGCGCCGATCCTCCGTATAACCCAGCACCTCGTCGAACGCATTGTCGATCAAATTGCCGAGCATCCGGTTCACATCCAGCGTCTTCACGCCCATATCCTTCAGGTTCAGCCCCGTGAACGAACAGCTGAACTGGATGCGATAATTTTCCGCCTGGGAAATCTTTGATCTGACCAGCGCGGCAATCGCCGGGTTGCCGATGTTAATAATATCGTTCATCAGCCTGATGTCGCCCGTCAGCTCCTTCGTGTAAGCAACAAGCTCTTTGGATTTGTCGAGCTCCGCCAGCGAATGGATCGTCTGCACGTGATTCACAAAATCATGACGCTGGGCCCGAATCGCTTGAAACAGCTGATTGATTTCTTCCACGTACGTCTCCTGTGTCACTTTGACGACCTTATCGCGCGATTGCTTGTACGATCTCATGGCCACCAGAGCGATCAACAAGCTGAATGCGGTAATAATGAGAATGATGACACTCAAATTCAAAAATTGCGAATCCAGCTTCTCCTGAATAATATGGTAATCCGATGTGAGCGACAGCACGTAGTTGTCCATCGGCTTACCGTCCCGGTTCGTAATGTTGATTCCCTTATCGTTCACGAAAACGGGAATGAACATTTTAAATATTTCCTTGCCGTTTATATTTTCGCGCAGCGTGACGGTTTTTTTCGTCAAATAAGCCTTTTGGACCATTTCGGTGTCCTTTTCGGACTTGATCGTATACGAGCCGTAAAAGATCGGCTCCTGCACCTTATGGCCCTGCACGTCTCCGTTCGGGTGAATCGTATTGATGCCGTCGGGGAACGTTTCCGGATTGATAAACGCGATTTCCAGCAGCGAATCGCTGCTTTGGAGCGAATTCTCGATCATCCGGTGCACGCCTGTTGCTCGTTCATACTCTTCCTGCCGGTCGTATCCTACGTACGGATCCGTAATATAGTTGGTCGAGCCGTCGTAATAGTAGCCCCATTTGTTCACCTGATCCAGACTGGTTGAAGACACTTCGAAAGGCCCGCTCCAGAAATTCGGAAGCGTCTGGCCGAGCCAGTCGACCGATACCGGCTGCTCCTCAAACAACTGATTGAAAACCTGGTACCAAGGCTTCCATGTTTTTGTGCTTTTGCCCAGCTGGGATTCATCCGACGATTTATAAAGAACGATATCGTCCGGCAGCTTCTTCAATAATGTAATATGGCTGATCCCCAGCTTCTCGCTTAGCTCGGCCAGCTGCTCGTTCGTCACCTTCTCCACATCCGGATCCAACGCATACTGCGCCGCTATCGCCGCAGTCCTCAGCTCCCTGCCGATCTGGTCCTGGAACAAGGCCGCCCCTTGACGGGATTGCTCGAGTGAAACCTCCAGCCTCTTCGCGTGGTTCAGCAGCTCCTCGTTGAAAGAGCTCTCCAGCGTTCTCTTCGTAAGAAAATAATAGGCCGTATTATTGATCAGAATAATGACGACGATCACGCTGATCGCCATCAACCAAATGTTGCGCTGCATTCTTCGCATCTTGCCCTTCTATCTATTATAGCCTTCATTATGTAGCAATCTTCGTAAATGAACAATATGGCGGGCACTAACAAATGTTACAAAAAAAGCGGCCGCCCCATTTCAAGACGCTTGGCCCGTGAGCTTCTTTGTGATCAGCCGTACCGCCCAGCCCCGCTCCTGACGTTTTTTGTAACGCGGAAGCATCCGGTATACCCGCAGGCCTTCTTCAATCGCGCGCTTCGCTTCCTCCGACCGGCCCAGCTGCTTATTAATGGCCGCCAGGCGGACATAAGCCTCGCAGGAGGAGGATTGAATGCCCGCGAAGGCTTCCAGACAGGCCAGAGCCTGCTCGGTCCGGCCGACTGAGTACAGGGCTGCCAGCCGCAAATACGGAGCGCCGTATTTCACTCTCGGGTTCAGCTCCAGCCCCCGCTTGATGCAGGACTCGCCGTTCTTCTCATCGCCCGTTTGCAGATAGGCGATGCCGAGATCGTCCCAAAACTCCGCGGAATCCTCCAGCGTATGCTGCAGCGGTTCCAGCAGCTTTAGAGCCTCTTTATAGCTCTTCTTCTCTATAAACAGCCTGGCAAGCTCATGCTTGGCAGACACATCGTTCGGCGACTGCTCGATATGCTGCTTCAGCTTCCTGATTCTCGACCTCCGCTTTAACGGCTTCAAAAAACTGGGCGTTAATCCGACATACCTGCGGTCAAGTGCGTAAAGCAGGACCAGGAGCACGAGGATGGCAATAAACGGGTTGCCGAATAACCATGCCAATAAAAGGAACAAACTAAATTTTAACATCTCATCCTCCCAATATTTGAGCGTTTGCAGGCATGTATTGCCATCAGGATCATAAATTTCTGGTACAAATCTGGATCTATCATACCATAAACCTATTAATTTATGACTATCTCTAGCTAATTATTCCTGTATTCATATGTAAGGGGGAATTGATGGACGGTCAAACAAAACAAGACAGCATATCGCTATGCTGTCCGACTCCAGTGCTATGTTAGATTTGTAATTCACCAAGCTTAATTAGCTCAACTACCGCTTGCGAACGACCTTTTACATTCAACTTCTGCATGACATTCGAAATATGGTTGCGGACAGTCTTCTCGCTGATGAATAGTTGCTGTGCTATATCTCTAGTTGTCTTATCCTGTACCAATAGCTCGAATACCTCGCGTTCACGATGAGTCAATAAAAACTTGCTCTTATGGTCGCTACCCTTCAATGGTGAGGATGTCGCCTAACCTCTTTTCACTCGCTCTCACCATAAGAAGCCGAATATAACTTGATTTTACTGATGTTTGTCCTAATGAATGCAATTCGCCGCGGTTCACCATCACCCTTATTCACTTGTGATAACCTCGTCTATTTGCATCAAATTTGCATCAATTAAAAAAGTGATTGCATCAAAAAAGACAGGAGCATTACTGCCCCTGTCCGTTGAACCATTTATAAAATGAATCTTTAGGTACTTTGATTTTCTTGCCGATCCTGATTACGTGGAATTCCCCCGAATTAACCAACTTATATGCTTGGTTAATTCCACATCCGAGGATTTGTTTGATGTCCGTCACCTCTAAAGTTTCCTTTTCGAACCCCTTAGTTTCATCCATGTTCACTCACCTCGATTCAATCTATTCATTTGAGTTTTGTCCTTATTCCACGGCCGACGTCTTCTCAATAGCGATATCCAGTGCGAGCGCCAGCTTATAGAACGCCTTCCACCGGATCTTCGTATATGTTCCTGCGCTAATCGGCGGATTAAAAATCTGTTGATAGACCGTCCAATCATAGACGTAGTCATCTTTCATGTACCGCTCTTCAATCAGCAGCCGTTCTTTCGGGTGGAGACGAGCAACAGCACGCTCGATCTTTGTGCAATACACACGTCTCGCTGCAGGCACATCGACATTATGTATGGCGATGCTGGCCGTCTGGTCGCTCGTCGTATTCGTCGGACCGTGGAAACGCTCGTTATATCCGGCCGTCGTGCTCGCCTCTCGCTCCTCGAAAGTGATCGTCTTAAAAATCCTGTACTTTTCGAGAGCAGCTTCTACCGCGGCCTGCGTTCTTTTGCGGTCGAGCTCCGGCAGCTCAAACCCCATTTCCATCTGCACTCTATCACCCCTTGCTATGGGAGTGCCCCAGCCTGGCTGCGGCCGGGGCGTAATGATTAATCAATTGCTGCACTCATGAGCCAAAAAGCACCTAACCAGATTGCGACGCAGAATAGTATCCCAAGACCCCAAACTCCGATGAAGTCCCAATTCCAACGGCTCCTCATTCGAGATCGTCCCCTTCTTCTTCTAGGGAAGTGAATGGTAGGCCATCGCCCACGCCAGCCATCGGATCACCACTCTGATCGGCGGCTGCGGTAGCCTCTTCGAGCGTCATTTGATCTTCATCAACTGTCACCGTTCCATCCTTGTCGATCTTCCCGCGGACTCCCTCACGGTAAGCCTCCTGTTGCTCGCGGAATTCATCGATATCCATTTGCGATTCGGTAATCGTCAACTCCACATCAGTTCCGGCCAACTTGTAAAATTCGAATGCATGGTTATTTGAAGCACCGCCGTTAACTACGAAATCAAGAACTGTCTTTTTCGAGTCCTGGCTTTTTTTAACGAATTCAGCGGTTAAGGAGTCAATGGAACCGATTCTCAACTCCACTACTTCCCGGCACATCATGTTCAATTCTGGCAAATGCTCGTCGTCGCCCTTCACATAAAACTGAACGAGCTGCTTTTTAGAATCCTTTGTCTGCTTGTTGAAATTTGCTTTGATAGTTACTTGCATATCAATCTCTCCTCGGAATAATTTTTGGAATAATTTCGTTACTTCTTGCCAAGCCCCATCTGCAGCAACGCAAGGTTAACCTCTAGCTTCCCGATCCCGAGCCGCCGGGCCAGTTCTTTACGAGGCAGATGCTTATGCCCATGAATAAAAAGGCGCTGCTCATCAGTAGGTGTAAAAGTTGCGAGATCCTTCAGCAAGACGTCTGTACCATCTGCTTGCGGATCGGCGCCAGGCGGATACCCGTCCTGTGTAACGGTGTAAGGAACATCAGTGATGTATTGATTAAAAAAGCGCTTGTTACCCTCGCGTCGAATTATGCCTTTATCAACCAGCACCTGAAACCTTTCTGTAATGGTACGTAATGGCCATCCAGTTATTTCTGAAATAGGTTTGTATCTCATGTCTGGTTTTTCTTTAATGAGCTCTAAAAGGTATGCTTGCGCTGTACTAATGTAAATCATAGCCGCCCTCCTTCCCTAACGATTGCGAGCGTATGTTCGGTTTTGAGACAAAAAAATATAGCGTCTTGCTTAAACGAGCTCGTCCGCCCTAAAAAAGTTTCCGTAGCGATCCGCAACTGGCATACCGCTTTCATCCAATTTACCGAGAGCCGTCCGGATCTTGTGCATGGCACCGCAATTGTGGCACTCGACCTCTATATCCTCGAGCTTCACGTATTGGTTCCCTTGATTCCTGCACTTATCATTTTGGCACCAATAACGCAGCCGGTAATGCGGCACACCATCTTTATCCTTGATGCCGGAGTCATACCAATCGGGCTTTATCTCGAACCAAGTCGGCTCTTCCTCAGATGTTGAAAGCGACCGCTTCACGCCCTGAATGTACACCTTGCGGCAGCTCTCTTTCATGCTATCAATCCTTTCAATTTGCACCTTAATCTTCGGTCCGCAAAACATAATCATTAGCCCTTTAATTCTCCTTTGGCCCATTTCGCAAAATTATCAACCGAGCAATTCCCGATTCGTCCGGTACGATTATCGCGATAGGTAACGCCGTTTGCGTTGTCCCAATTGATTGTGTAACGCAGGCGACAATCTTCCCCTTCTTTGCCGTTGTGGTAAGTTTTCTTGAGTTGAATTTCTGCTACCTTCATATCCCTATCAACGACTCCCTTTACTTTATAAGTCTACGGCGACATTAAAGCACCTTACCACCATGCCGCTGCGGTCGCGTCGCGTTGTAAGCCATCTTCTCGGTGATTGCCGCCTCTAGATCGATGCCATACCGGCCACATGCGTCGAACACTCGGATAACGATGTCTGCCAGCTCGGAGGGGATGCCGCAGGGCTTTCTGGAGTTATTCCATTTGAACCGTGTGATTGCCGTCTGCCGCCTCATACCAGACCTCCGTCGGCTGCATGCCGTTCCGGTGATCTTCCAGCGCCTCGGAAGCTTCGGAATGGATGAGCGCGATCACTTCGCCGAAGCTCCGATCTTCTTCCCACCATCCTTTCGAAACGGCATTGTTGTGAGCTTGATGAACCAGTTCAGTAATTGTTTTCATGGATAAGTCCCCCTTATTTTTGAGTTGCAAATTCTAGGTATTTGGCTGCCTTGCTCAGATCTTCCATGCCGCCTTTATGATTAGCACGAGCGACGTATTTAAGCACATTACCTTTGCAGTATCCAGCGAACTCCTCTTGGGTCAGCTTCGCACGGATGAAGTCGATCGTCTCAATACCGCCAGCCGTGTAATGAGATGGGTGGTTCACATTGTCAACAACCGGCGCTTCGTCCTTAATTTCAGCGATGGCCAGTTGCGATTCCGTTTCGATCTGGCTTGCTTTGCCTTTCCAGTGGTCCCGATCTTGCTTGAGCTCCGAATAAACTTCCTCCAGAGTGGCGTACTCGCTTTGCCAGTTGTTTCGTTCTTCCGTTACCTCGGCGAGCTGCTTCTTCATTTCCTCAAGCTTTTCATTCAGCTCTTTGTTCAAAAGAAGAAGTCGTTCATGGGCAACATTCTTGTCCCGAAGCTTCGCGGCCAGCTCCTTCAGCTGCTCGGATTCCTTCGATTCGTTAATGGCGATCAGCCCTGTAGGCTTATGTTCGACTGCCTCCGCGGCCTTTGAGGTGGAACGAAGGAGCGGAGTGCCGTCGTCTTCACTCCATGACTCCAAAATCATGCGGGCTTTCTCCGATGTGATGCCCTTAAGGCCCCACTTTCCGACCCAATACGGCAACGTCTGAGCCTTCATCTCCCATGCTCGTTCGATGCTGGATATCGTTTCTCCGTTCGCCAGCTGCTCGAGAAATACTTTCTTCGTCAGGCCGCATTCAGGACCCGTCTTCTGCTTAGACATCTCTTCCTTCACCTCAGTTTTTGGATTTTTACGCCGATCTGCACTGATCTGCAGGAGCTGAGAGCCAAGCTCTTGCAACTTGATGCCGATCGGGCACTCATTCTTGCAGTGCTGCGTTCTGGCTGAATATTCGCCTGCCTGGTATTTGCGCTTAACTGTCTGGGGTGATTTATCGCACGGCCGGCAATGTTGTTCCGTCAGGTCGCCGATTTCATTGATAATGGAGAACCGGTTCATTGCTCTGAATGGAAAGACTTATTTACAGACGTGATAAGCGATCTCTCACCGCGGTCATTCTTGACTTCGAACGCTGTACCGAGCAACGGATGATCGACCGTCCGAAGAACTGTATATTTCTGCCCTTCCGTGAAGTGCGATGTCGTTGGTCCGTTATATTTCAACATGCTAACCCTCCCCGTAATAATTAATGTCTATCATATCGATAATTGCAGCTGCCCTTCTGCCTCAGAGTACCGTTCAAACTTCAATGCATTCCCGGATCCGGCGCAGTGCTCCGGTAGGTTGGCCCGCACCAGCGCCGTCGAAAGTGGTGGTGAAACCGAGTTACCGCAGCGTGCAACCTGGTCGGACTTTGTAACGGGGCGACCGTTAACGTTGTATCCGCTGATTATATAATTCCGCGGGAAGCCTTGGGCGGCATATAGCTCGTGCGGCTCCAGCATCCTCATTCCGATGTCAACGATTTGGTAATCAATGCCTTCGATGGTGACCAGGCCGAACCTGTCTTTGGTAACGACCGTCTGCAGCGGCTCCGTTACCTCCTGCCCGACAGAGCTGCCGTAGTAGGCAATTAGGAAGGCGCGAACCTCGCCGATGTGCATACCGCCGGCCGTGATCGTCGGTACTGGCTCCGTTACTTCTTGGCCGTCTTTGCAGGTCCCGCGCAGCTTAACGAGATGGCTGGTGACAAGACTACTCTTCCCGCCGCCTCCGGCCGTCACCGTTCCGAGCGGATCATCGGCGGAACTGCCTACCGACTGTCCGAAATGCCTTGCAACGAAGGCCGTCACCATCCCCATTGCATGTGCTGCACCAGCTGGCCGGACCGATCCGGCGCCGGAAGTAACCGTATGGAGTGGCTCCTCGATGTCATGCCCCGTAGCGCCCCCGCGGAATTTCGTAATATGCGGCACCGCAACCAACTCGGCTGTTGCCAATCCGAATTTATTTCCTCCGGCCGTTACCGTCCCGACCGGCTTATCAAGGTCGAGAACCCTGCGCCCTTCGGGATCGCCATATCCCATTTGGATAAGCGTCGGGCTGACAAGCAGATGCTCGGCCTTTGTTGTAATGGTCGTCAGCGGCTGGTCCGCTTCGTACTGCAACCGATCGCCGCCGAATCTGGTCTGACCGATGCGAGCAACGAACGGTGTAACGACGCCCCAGCCGTTCTTAGCTGTCACCGTCTGCAATGGCTCGTCTACCGACTGTCCTCGAAACTGCTCGCCCTGATGATTCACCTTAATGATGAAGGGATTCGGATTATTGATGACAAACCGTTCAATTCCCCGGGCGATCCGGCGCAAGGTGTTCTCAGCGAGCGGCTTCTTCCGGTCGAAGATGCTCGGGCACGGAATAGTCCAGTCGATGACGTCGCTTGCCGCTGTTTTCCACGGCTGCCGCTCCCCCGCCAACACTTCCGGACTGTCCGGCGCGCCATGTGTCGGCTCCGGCCAAACGATAGCTTTGCCGTCACACCTTGCGATCAAGAACAGCCGTTTGCGGATCGTCGGAGCTCCATAGTCGCATGCCCGCAGCTCCCGCCATTCGACCAAGTAACCAAGGCGGCGAAGCGCATTGACGAAAGAGCTGAACGTCCGGCCTTTCCGTTTCGGATCCGGGTACATGATTTGTAGATCGATCGGCACCACCTCACTTTCTTCAGAAAGAACAGCATCCCATGACTCACCATCCACTTGGAATACTTTCTTGAATAGCCGCCCTGTCTCAGGATCACGTTTCGGTATGATTGGTCCCCAGGTTTTGAATTCCTCGACATTCTCCAGCATGATGACTCGAGGCCGGACCGTATCCGCCCAGCGGATCGCTACCCATGCAAGTCCGCGGATGCTCTTTTCGACTGGCTTGCTGCCCTTAGCTTTGCTGAAATGTTTGCAGTCCGGGCTGAACCAAGCGAGGGCAACCGGGCGGCCGGCGGCGACCACGCGCGGGTCTACATCCCAAACCGACTCGCACCAGTACCGTGTATCCGGGTGGTTCGCAGCATGCATGGCAATCGCTGCCGGATCGTGATTGATTGCCTCGTCAACACTGCGTCCAATCGCGACCTCAATGCCAGTGCTCGCGCCCCCGCCGCCTGCGAAGTTGTCTACAAAAATTTCATCTGCGCTATATTTTCGAAGATGATACGCTCGTTTCAATCCCCCACCTCTTTCCGCGGCCGTGCCGCCCATGTCATAAACTCACGTTCCCGCGGTTTATTTTCCGCCTGGCGCTTTCGCTCTTCGTCGGACATTTGCCGAACCTTGACTTCCGTATTGGCCGCCCGATCAATGTCCAGCTTTCGGCGCGGTACCGGTCGTAAGCGGCGGCTCATCGTTTCGACCCCGGATGCTTGTCTATCTTGCCGCTTCGTTCCTTGCGCTGCCGGCGGATAATCTCGGCTTCGGCTCCGATCTTATCATCGAGTCTGGCCGCATCGTCGTGGTAGCGGATAACAACCAGCTCGGCCAGTGATGCCTTTCTCATATCCATGTAACCCCTCCAAATTCAAACATATGTTCGGTTTTTAGGCAGCAAGATCCCCTTAACCGAGCGATTGCACGGTTATTCCGTTTTTGCGAGTATGGCCTGCAGTACCTCTTGCTGTTGCGGCAAATGATCGAGTAGCGGCTTATATTCGCGGAGCAGGTACAGATTTAATGCAGCCCGGGCGATAATGTATGCGTCGATCACGTTGTCACTCTTATGCGTGTAATCGAAAAGTTCCAGCGCCGCCGCCTTAACAGCAGCTTTCTTTTCTTTGTCCTTCTGCCGGACCTTACTTCCAACCTCACCTTTCCAGCCGGTGACGCCGACGTACTTCTTCGTGTGCAACGGATTGATTTCGTTGTAGTTGAGGCCCCTGCGGCAGATCATGCTGCGCAGGCCACCGTGGATCATCCCGGTCGTGATTCCCTTCTGGGTACCGGCTGCCGCCTGCTCAATCATAATCTCATCAAATGGTTGCAGTAGTTTGTAAAGTTGATTTTCCAAATCAACCAGCGTCGGAATGCTTATGCCGCCCTTCTCAGACTTGCCAGCTCCTTTCAGCTCGGCTGCTACAAGCACCTCTCCATTCACATCTAAAGCAACAAATCCCGTTTTAGTGGCTGGATCAATTCCGATGAACCGCATCGGTTCCGCCCTCCCTCTTGCCGATAACTTGGATCGCTCGAGGTGATCCTGGACCACCGCCATTGCGCTTAATGTATCCGTATTTCTCCAACCGTGCGAGGTGACCGTGTACGCTTGAAGAAGAAGTCAAACCTACAGCTTCGCCAATCTCACGCACGGTTGGCGGAAACCCCTTTTCTCGGTCGTGAGTGACGATAAAGTCCAACACTTTCGCTGCCGTCCCTGCAAGTGATTTCAGGCCGGTTGCCAACTGCGGCCGATCTTCGTAATAACGCATCAGAACCTCAAGCCCGCGCTGCATGAGCGACAGGTTCATCGCCTTACCGCTTGCCTGGCACTCCTTTACCTGAGCGATGATCTGCTCGTCGGTCATTATTAGGTCTTTCAATTCTGCTTCCCCCTTGCCGGATAATGCCGGCGTTCAAATACTTTGACGGCAAAGTATAAATCTCGCCGATCAGTCTGCCTCTTTTATCAAATATGAGTTCAACCTCGCCGTCTTGAAAGTAAGGATCTATCTGTTCGAGCTTTGGATCGGGCTTCATCGGCGCCACCGGCGGGATTGCGACTTGTTCTTGCGATAGCTCAGGAGCTTGATGCGCTGCCGCTTCTTTTCTACGGCTAGAATACGTTGTTCATATCCATCAATAAGGGCCCAACTATTTTTGATCTTCTCCATCTGCCGAGCAACCGGGAAGTGATATGACGGGTAAATCTCACCTCGCACAGACTCACGCACTGATTCAGCCTCTTTTTCAATGGCAGCACGAATCATGGAGTTTACCAACTTATTGCCCCAGCCGATAATTCCAGCTATAAATCCCATTTACTATTCTCCTTTCTTCACTCACTCCATCTCGTAATTATCATCCACAGTAGTTTGCCGATCGAGGTTGAGCATTCTTCCGTAATTTTTCATGAAAACTACTTCGACGGTTCCTGTCGGGCCATTACGCTGCTTGGCAATGATTATCTCGATGATGTTCTTTTTCACAGACTGCTTATCGTAGTAATCATCCCGGTAAAGGAACGCAACGATATCCGCATCTTGCTCGATGGATCCGGACTCCCGGAGGTCCGACATCATTGGCCGTTTGTCCTGCCGTTGCTCGACACCCCGGCTCAGCTGTGACAGCGCGATTACTGGTACCTCGAGCTCCTTGGCAATTTCCTTTAGCGTACGTGAGATTTCAGAAACTTCCTGCTGCCGGTTCTCTCCTGATCTGCCGTTACCCCGGATTAGCTGCAGGTAATCGATGAGGATCATGCCAAGGCCCTTCGTCTTCTTCAGCTCGATGCATTTGCTTCTGATTTCCGAAACCGATATACCAGGAGTGTCGTCAATATGGATCTCAGCCTCTGATAGAAGCCCTATTGCATAAGTCATCTTGTCCCAGTCATCCGCTTCAAAATAACCGGTTTTCATCTTTTCGCCATCAATGCCGCCTTCGGCGGAAATCATGCGCTGTACAAGCTGAGTGGCCGACATCTCTAGTGAGAAAATAGCCACTGTCTCCCGACCGCGGACACCGATATGCTGGGCGATGTTTAACGCGAATGCCGTCTTACCTACCGAAGGGCGCGCCGCAACGATGATAAGGTCGCTTTTCTGGAAGCCGGCTGTCATCCGGTCAAGATCAGTCAATCCGCTCGAGAGCCCGGTCGTTCCCCGGTTCACGTGCCGGTTCGCGTATTTCGTTTCGGTCTCCTCAAATACCTGAAAGAGTGCATCCTTGATCGCTACGAAGGTTTTTCCAGGCTTGTTCTCTGCCGTCAGCTTGCTGATCTGCTTCTCGGCCAGAGATACGAATCCAGCCACGTTCTGCTCATTAAGAGCATGCTGGACCAATTTGCGAGAGATCTGAATTGCTTCCCGACGCAGCGCCATATCCAGAACGATATCTCCGTAATGTTTGATGTTAGATGCCGTCGGTACCGCGCTGGCCAGCCTGCCGAGATAAGACGGGCCGCCAATTGTTTCTAGTTGCTCCTTGTCCTGCAACTCAGCCGTAACGGTGACGAGGTCAATCGGGGATCCTGATTTATAAACTTCAGATATCGCCCGATAAATTTTCCGGAGATGACTGTCATAAAACTTCCCGGTACCGATCCGGTCCTTAACTTTTTCGTAAGATGATCCATCAAGTAAAATCGCACCGATCACGGCCTGCTCCGCTTCAAGTTTGTAAGGTTCAGATATCAATTCTTCGTCGATCATTCCGTTCATTCACCGCTGCCTCCCCGCAGTTTCGCTTTGATCTCTTCCCAGAAACCCTCCGGCGGCGGCGCGTCTGCCGCTGCCCAGCGCTCCAGGTTCGTCTTGTGGTTGGCAGCCTCCAGACGCAAGGCATTTTGATTCTGAACCGGGATCAGATCGGCGCGAATTATATCTGAAATGCCCGGGAAGTATTTATCACGGTCCAAGTGGTAATTAAGATTGCTGAGTCCCCACTCGAACGGCACATTAGCCAGGCGCTCGATCCACAATGCGACTGTTTCTTCCTCAAGCTCAATTTGGTTTGGGTAAGCTGCCGCCGCTTTGAACAGTAGAAATTCCGCTTGCTCCGGTGACATTCGCGCTCGCCCTCCCCCGCCGCAAAAGCTCTTTATTTTTACTAAGCTTTGATTGTTTTGCTGGAGCAAGATCCTTCATAATCTTTGGGTAAAAGGTATAAGGATCTC
This sequence comes from Paenibacillus vietnamensis, assembly GCF_020169515.1. Lineage (GTDB taxonomy): Bacteria > Bacillota > Bacilli > Paenibacillales > Paenibacillaceae > Pristimantibacillus > Pristimantibacillus vietnamensis. The sequence goes on from NZ_JAHMHW010000002.1 coordinate 500,514, forward strand.
GATCGGGTAAGAATTTTTCGAAATGATCCTTACCAAGGAAGTCGACAAGTCCCCATCTTGTATCAAGCTTGTAGTCCGTATTGTTTAAAATGGAATCATAAGCGTCGATAGCTTGCATGATTTCATCTCCGGAATATTGGCCGAGTTTGTATGTTATTTGCGCGCGGATTTGAGGGTTTAAAGATTTATGTTTTACAAGTCCTTTGCTCATCCAATGTTCAAAAACAATAGATATTAAGTTCTTCTCTTTATTATCTTTCTTATTATTGTTTCGTGACTGTTTCGTCACTGTTCCAAGTTCTGTTCCAAGTTCCATGTTCCGATTACCTCCAAACCCTTGATATTGCTCATAATTTAGCACTGTAAACACTGTTCCAAGTTCATGCTGTTTCGTGCATACTCTCTGCAACCTTACTAACCGCTGAATAGTGCGATTTATTGTTGCTGTAGAGTAGATTTTGACCTGCCGATTTTCCACATATTTCAGGTCTTCCTGCAGCTTTCGAGTCGATCGGAGCCACTGGCCGCGCTGGAGGGTAAGGTCATCCGCGACCTTGACTCCCTCCTCTGCCCACACTGCTTTTCCATAGATCAAGAAGAATAATCTGAATTCAACGATGTTCTGCCAAATAGGATTTAAGAATAACTCCCTGCTAGTTTGAAACGACCCTCCTGACATTCCACCTCACCCGTTCATTTAAGTTCAGCTTGCTGATCTTCTGCCACTGCTTCCCTGGCGGCCAGTGTTAGGAGCTCGGCGAATTCGGTAATCGGCATCGGACATTCGATCCCTTGATCCGTAAGTAACTGCGTGATCGTATTTACCATTCGCTCCTCGGCCGTGGGTGGATTCTCGACGGTGTAGCCGTTGATTAGGGCTGAAAGGAGGTCTTCACCATTGCCATGGGAATATCGCTTCAACGTGATTGTGTGATCGTTGTCGTCCTTCTCATGACCCCGGAACATAAGGCGGGCAAAGCTATCATTTCCAAATTTACAACCTCTAAAATATTCGATAGCGTCAGCCACCTCTCTCGGTAACTTCACCTTCTTGGCTTCGCGGGCTTCCGTCAACTCACGCTGCAGCTGAACGATATTGTCCTGGAGTCGGTCAATAACCCCCATTGCCTGTCCATACTCGGCTACAATTTCTTGCTCGTCCTTTTTGGTTTCTTTCAATTCGAAATCTAGAGCGTCTATATGATTTAACAAAGATTCAATTATTCCGCCGTTTACATATCCAGCGCGGTTCTGATAATTCTTGATCGATTCCAATTGGATTTTCAAAAGCTTCTTCATCAGATCGCCTTCCTTTCCTCGTACTTAAGTGTCATCGGAATCAGATCGGCATGCGCCGGCGCCCAAGCTGGCGGTCCATACTTTTTCATATAACCGAGCTTATTCACCCAATCATCAACTGGTAGCTCCGCATGCATCGCCTGCAAAACGGCCAGCGTTCCCTCTACATCATTCAGCGCCCGGTGCGCGCCCTCGAGCTTAATCCCATACTTCTCGCACATATTATCCAGTCTGTGCGGATAGGTGGTCCGGTCCCGGGCGATTGTCAACGTATCAATGAAGGGATTCGAAAACGTCTTGCCAGCCAGCCGGAACATCGCATGGTGAAGGAACTGAAGATCGAAAGCGGCGTTGTGGGCGACCAGCAGGCTGCTCGGTCCCATGATATGGCGAAGGCAAAGGAACGCTGTTTTTTCAGGTAATCCACCAACGAGCATGTCCGGCGTGATCCCAGTCAACTCAGTGATCTTTGGCGCCAGATCGCCCTCAAATTGGACGAAGGTACTGAAGCCGGCGACCGTCTGGCCGTTGACGACCCGGATGGCCGCCATTTCGATGACGCGCTCCTTCGCCGGGTCGAGTCCGGATGTTTCGAAATCAAACACGCAAATATCGTTAAGCATTAAATGACCTCCAATTTGTAATGTTTGCCCTTCACAAGGCCCTTCTCGAACAGTGCCAACTTCACAGCCTTTTCGGACAGCTGCGCCGTATTGTTACTGCTGCTCATGTGGGTCAGGAATATCTGCTCACCTCGGCCCCTGATGAGCTTCGCGAGTGCTTCGGCAGCCTGGTCATTCGATAGATGGCCGATGTCGGAGCGGATCCGATATTTCAGTCCATCATGGTATTTGCCGTTCGCCTCAAGCATGCCGATGTCATGATTAGCCTCGAAGATGTAAACGTCGCTGTCGGCCATCGCCTCGAGCATATCGTCCGTCACGCAGCCGGTATCCATCAGAACAGTGACCTTCTTGTCCATTGTATGGATGGCGTAGCCGAAGGGCTCCATTGCATCATGAGAGATGGCGAAAGGCTTCACATTCATGAAGTGATCTGAGAAGGGGCGAAATCCGGTAAAGCCGTTCGTCCGGACTACTTTACCGAACTCCAGCCGGCCGATCGCCTTGAGCGTTCCTTCGCTGGCATGCACCTTGATCTTGAACTTATCTGCGAAGCCGATGCCGTCCGTATGGTCGCCGTGTTCGTGACTGATAAAGATGCCGTCGATCTTGGTTGGATCGTAGTTTTCAGCGAGCATCAACTTCTCTATCTTTGATTTGGCGGGGCCAACGTCCACCAGCACGCTGACCTCCTCCGTTGAGATGTAGACGCAGCTGCCCTTTTCGGAGCCGGTCGATAGGACTTTTACCGTGGTAGCCATTATTCGAGATCGTCGTCGCCGGCCGCTTGTTCAGCGATCTCCATCCGCATGTAATTCAGGAGTCCCTTCAGCTCGTCCAGCGTAGGCTTGTCACCAGCAACTTTACAGTTCGCCTTCATGTATTCCGCCTGCGCTTCCTTGCCCACAACCCCCAGCTCTCGGAATGCTGTGGAAATCTGTTGTCTAACCTGTGCCATCTCGTTTACTTGGGAGGCAGCCGGAGGTTGAATTTCATTTCGATTCTCAGCAACTTCATTCGCTTCGGCTGTAATGTCTCTCCGCACGTAAGATTCAGGAGCGCCGGAGCTGCTATCAGCACCGATGTACTCGTCTTCTGCGACCTCGATGCCGAACTGACGCTTGAAGGCTCGTTTGATTGCATGCTTCACGATCATGTCATCGAAAAAGTCCTTCCACATTTGGCCGTTTCGGCCTTTGACCAGGTGCTCAACTTGATCGGTAGTGATGATTACGGCCACATTCGGAGTACCATCCCGATAAGCCACGCAGTATGCGCCGATCGTCTTCCCGCGCTGCAGCGTTTTGATTTTGTGAACAGGCTCGCCGGTTACGACATCGATCTCAAATTCATCGTGCTCCTTAACTTCGGAAGCGATGAAGCCTTTGTAATGCGGATTTCTCTTTGCGAGAGCGACGATTCCCTCAACCGCGATCTGAATGCTCATAACTGGGCCATCCTTGCCGTTGTACACGATGCAGTAGACTTGATTGAGGAAAGGGTTAAGGCCGGAGCTGACGCATGTTTGAACGAAGAGAGCGAATTGCTCGTTGCTTGTGCCCTTTGCGATTGTGCCTTTCAGCGTATCCAATTCTGTTTGAGTGAAATGCCCGACGACCGCTTGTGTATTTACCGTTGCGATTTGCTTTGTCATTGATTATTTGCCTCCGATCGGTTGTAAGTGATTCTTGAACAGTTCGCCGCTCTTGCGGATATGATGGTCGAATGCTGCACCGGCGACGTTGATGATGATCTCGTTATCATCTTCGTAATACGGCGTGATGGTTTGGCCTTCGAAGAGCATTGCGCCCGGATTTGTTTGGATTACTTTGTACTGATTTGGTTTCATTGATCTTCACCATCCAAGTCTTTTTGATATTCAAGCTGCCCGCCATCGCAAATGCAATCCTTAAAGCGGTTGAATTCTTCCTCAGATGCGATGCGGTTGATTTTCATGGTCGATCCGCATTTGCAACTCCACAAAACCCACTGCTCTTTTTCGGTCATATCTCCACCCCATCCACTACAATTTTCAAATCTTGGTCCGGTACCGCCCGGCCGGTGATTACCTGGTCATAGGCTGCGATCGGCCCCGTATACTCCCCGATTCCATCGATAAACACTGGCGTGATCAGTCTGGATTGCTTGAACAATACCTCTGTCAGTTCCAGCCCGGCGCCGACCTTCTCGCCAGTGGAGAGGAAGGCATAATCCTTGCCATCCATCTGTACTGAGAAATCCGGATCATATTCACCGCGGGAGGCCACGTATTTAAAGAGTCGTATCGAAAGCTTTGTGAACTTCGATTGGATTTCAGCAGCCTGCAGCTCCGCTTCCTTCGCTCGGTACGCTTTAATCGCATCGAGAATAATGGTAGATTCCCGGAGACTGGCCAGTGTTGCAGTCTCGGCGGCGGCTGCAGCTTCGACTTCAGCGGAGAGGCGTGCTCTCTCTTTGGCGGAACGGAGCCGATCAAGGGCTGCCTCATATACAGCTTCTAACGCTTGCGACACTGCCTTCTGCTCCGCCACATCAATCCATTTCGCCTCGGCAAGCGCCGCCTTTGCTTCGTCCCGTCTATTTTGAAGGTCCTTGTGCTTCGCTTTATAAGCATCGATACGACGGTCTTTGTCAGCCTGTACCTTTTCGATATCCTCTGGTTTTAACGGTTGCTCGCAAGCGCGGCATGTGTCTTTAATCGGTTCATCTCTCAAGATCGGGTATGCATTGAATGATTCCTTGGTCTGGGATTCGAGCGATTCATAGTGAGCCTTCAATGATGTATAACGCGAGTTGATTGAGGCGGCTTCCGCAATGACTGCGTCCTCTTTCTCGAATTCAGCCTTGGCTGCGGCCAGCTGCGCCTCTAGCACTTCAACACTCTCCGTAACTGCCGGCAGCCGATCTAATTGCTCCCGCAGCGTCTTTGTGCGGCTCTCTGCAGCGATGTGCTTCTTCTCGAGCTCTGGCTTCTGCTTCTTGTGCATCACCTGCAGATCATCCAGCGAGTGCTTCTTGACCAGCTCCGCCAACTTCGTTGCCTGCGGATTGAGAACGATATCCTTCGCCGCCTGATCCGGCGCCGTCCGGGACATCTCCACGAAAACCGACTTGCTCAGCGGTGCCGGAAGGCCCGTCATCAGCAACTCGCGCTGCTTTGTCCAGTGAAGCGAGAAGAAGTAAGCCGGGAAGTAAAGGGCCATGAATTCGTCCTGGCTGAATAGCGCAGCGACGGCGGCCTCGTATTCCTTGGCGGGCATCGGAACATCGTTGACGTAATAGCTGTTCGTCTTCCCGACAATCTCCCTGGCAAATTTATATTCAATTCCATCTACAGAAAAATGAATCGAAGCGTAAACACGATCGTATTTATAATTGCTGGGACGAGGACTATACTTGTCCTTTGTATAATCGGCACCGAGGAGATCCTTTCCCCAGAACACGAATACCGGTAAGGTTCCGATCGTCGTCTTCCCTTCGCCATTACGGCCCGATAGCTCAGTCACATTTCCGTAACGGACCTCAATCTTGCGGAGACCGGCGACATTTTCGCCTGATGCCTCAATAAAGCGAACTACTTTTGGCATTGATTTCCCTTCCCTTCTTGCCAGCATCATGTTAAACTGGCGGTGAAATGATTCGTGCTGACCCGAACGCGGCTCCTACCCCGCGGTTTGGGTCTTTTCTTTTACAAGCCACATGGCGGCGGGCCGTCCGTAACGATCGGTTTCCATTCAATGACTGCCGGACAATTCTCGATGCTGACAATCAGATCGCCTTCCTCGTCCAGAACATGAAATTCTGATATCGAATCGTAGCCAAGCTGTTTGATTTCGATGATCTCGCGCCCTTTATGTAAATCTCCTACGCTGAAGGTCATTGGCGCAGCCGAAATGACTGTAACCGATTGGATAATAAGTGCTTTTGACATGTGGTTCACCTCCTCTCAGGATTTTGTTCCAGCTATTCGCCCGGCCACGGCCGAGGCTGCCAATTCTCTGCTTCGGTGATAACGCGAACATGATCAGCGTGGATAGTTTCTTGAGCCTTGAAATCAGCAACCATGCGGGCCGCTTCGTGACCCTTGAGAATCCCGGTTGCATAAACCATGCCGGAGGTCATTCCCCGCTCGGCAAGCATTTTAGATAACTGCATACAGGCTGCTCCTTTCATTCAATTCCTTCAATTCCGCGCTTAAGGTATAAAACTGTTCCCGATCCCCAGCATCCAAAGTGGCGTCGATGGCTTCCAGCAGCTCGCGTTGTTTCCGTTGAGCAGCAGCAATTTCAATCGCCGGCTCGGAAAACATCTGAGCCATAACCTGATTATGATTAATCATCGCAATCCCTCCCGAGTTTTTTTGGATTATTGAGTGATCTCCCACAGCTGGACGAAGATGTAACAAGCCAGATAAAACAGTCCGAGTAAAAGCGGCGTAGCGATCAGTGCCAGAACGAAAGCTTTGATAACTTCCTTTCGAGTGATCTCCATACTGCATGCCCCTTTCGATTTACTTGGATTTAACGCCACCATGCGGCGCATCGTACATTTCCGAGAACAAAATGCTCATTGCATGGTCGTAAACATCATTCGCATCGGAGCCGGCCGGCATTACTACACATTCGACGCGGATTGTCTGCATGACTTCGCGATAGGTCCTCGTAAAACGCTTGGCTCTATCCACCAGTTGACGGGCTTTCTCGGCATTGCTCATATCATCATCCTTTCGCTTGTTAGTGATATTCAGTTTTCAAGGAGCAAATATTAAGTTTCCAAAATTTATGAAATGAAACATACGTTCTGTTGCGCTAATATTATTGGCGGTATATAATCCTATTTGTGAGATGGGAATTAATTTGTCACTAATTAATTAGCGAGGTCTTGGAAGACATCATCGACTGTCGTTCCAAAATACCTTGCAATCTTGAATGCGAAAGTGATTTCCGGATTCGCTCTTCCGCTTTCTAGTTCTCGGAGAAAACTTTCGGTTATATCGAGATCCATAGAAAGAGCTCGTTGAGTTTTACCGAGCTGCAAACGCAATTCTTTAAATCGATCACGTTTCTGAATAGTACGAGGGGCGGCTTTTCTTCTAGCCATTTTTTTAAGAACCTCCTTTCGTATCTATTTGCATATCCTTGGCGTACTTATTAAGTACACGCATAGTATATAACGTACTTAATAAGTACGTCAACGCATTTTGGAAAATATTTTATGGTGGTGTTCTAATTGACTGAACAAATTAATATAACCGGTACACGTATCCGTGAACTTCGTGATAAATTAGGGCTTTTTCAAAGTGACCTGGCTGAAAAATTGGCAATGCAGAGGAACAATATCTCAAGGTATGAAAAAGGCGTCATTGTTCCACCGGCTGAGGTACTTGCTAAAATTGCAAGTATCTTAAACACTTCGACTGACTATCTTCTTGGTCAGACAAACGATCCTCAAATGCCAGATCAAATTATTATGAAAAGAAAAACTGTTGAACTTGTAGAGATACCGATTTACGGTGAGATTCGTGCGGGCTACAATTCATTGGCCGAACAAAGGATCATCGGTTATGAGGCTGTTTCGAAAGACACAGTTAAAGACGGTGATTACTTTTATTTGATCGTAAAAGGGGATTCCATGAAAGAAGAAGGAATTCTTGAAGGCATGCGTGTACTTGTCAAAAGCCAAAGACATTGTGAGCATGGGAAAATCGGGGTCGTCATTGTGAATGGCGATGAAGGCACGTTGAAAAGGGTTTTTTACGAAGGAGATACAATTGTGCTACAGGCTTCCAATCGAGACATACCTCCTCGGATCCTGCCAATTTATGATGTCCGAATTCAAGGGCAAGTCAAGAAAGTTGAGTTTGATGTGTGAAAGCTAGATTATCGGTTTACTTTGACTATATCGAGGCGCAACTTGTACCTGTCTGGTTGATTATCAAATTTAAGCCTGGCGGAATTGACTGGACTCAGGAGTGTCTCTATATACCAGTTCACCTGCCCTTTCACCGTTATATGGCTGAGGACTTTGACGATCAGATAATTAGTTTGTCAATCGCACAAACGGAACTTGTTGTAAGTCCAGAACGCCCTTCTCATTTTGGCATTCATTTGCCTACTGTGAAGCAAAGAATAAATAAGCTTCGTGGTGAGAAGTGTGCTCCGCGCTTTCTTATGGATGATATTCAGCAGCTGGTCATCCAAATTTGTGATATTGAAGAAGTACTGCAGATGAACGTGATGTCTGTTTTCGCTTGGAAGTAGGTAATTAATAAAAAGACTCCAGTCATATGTACTGGAGTCTCTTTGTCATATTATTTTTTGGTCTCAGACACCTAGGTTTTTGAATTCTTCTACAATTTGTTTTGCTGTATCGTTCATATTACTTTCATGTTTCGGTCTATATTTCAAATAAAACCAATCCCATATTAATAAAGCGCTGCTTCTGTGCTTGTAAATCTCATTTTGAAGTTGTCTAGACTTATTTTCTAAATCGCTTTGTTCCCTAGTACCACTCAGAACGAGCTCCCAAAGTCGTTCAGCTTTATCTGACAACTTATCTAACCGAACTATTGTTTCTTTATTTTCTGAATATCTCTTAAAGATATAAAAAGCAATTGGAAATGCTGGAGCAATTATAGAAATTAGTGTTTCGATAACTGTTTTGTTTAGAAAAATTGAGATAATTAATATTAATAGTATACAACCCAAAAACAATAGCAATAAGAATTTCTGGAAAGAGGTCCTAATTTGAGTATCCCAAGATGCATTAACTTTTTGACACATTACCCTTCCGACAGATAGATCAACAGTTGCGTACTCTTTTGGGTACCAATTTTTTAAATTCTCAAGTGATACATTATTTTTCTTATATTTTTGAGCTTTATAACTTAAATATCTGGATGCATTTTCTTTGGAGCCACATAACTCCTTATTCCATGAAATTTTCAGTACATTTGTATCAAATAACTCTTGGAATTTTGCAGCCTGTTCTTTCTTATCCTTTATATTTTTTTCAAAGTAATATTGATTAATTATAATAATTAATAGTGAAAGAAGAGTTATCAATCCTAAAAACATTGTATTTGTTGGAGTTACGGCTTTCAAAAAAGGAATTAGTATCGGGAAGATTACGCAAAAAACAAACTGATAATTTGAAAACGTCTTTGCTTCAGAGTACACTTGACGTTGTGCTGCCAAGAGATCAATATTACCTTCATTATTTTGTCTAACTGATATATTATTTGATATAGTCTCCATATATTATTTAGTATATTCGGGGAAATTACTTCCGAATATGCCCCTCCACTTATTAATTGCAGATTTGTAATCGCCTGCATTTTCAAAGGTTAACGCCTCTTTTGCATTATTGAAGTCGGTAAGGGATCTTATCGATATTTTTTGTTTTTCCTCAAAAGTAAGCTTATTAATATTCCCTTGAATATTCTTGGGATCATTAACGTTATTATAAATCGCTGATGATATGTACTCAAAAAAGCCACGTGCTTCAAGATCGATGTAATCTGATACTTCCGATTTAGAATTATAATAGTTAATTAGTATACACTCAAGAAGATACGAACCAATGGTAGGCATAGTCGCCCTCTTGTTCCAGTATTTAATTAAACGAATCACATTCAAAATCTTGCCATTATGTTTTTGATTTATAGCAGAGATGTTTTCACGATCAATTCTTGGATCGGTTTTTTTCCAATGACCGTTGCCATCAGGAATAAGATAAAAAGATCTACCGTCAGATTCAGGGTTAGTCATGAAGCTAGGCACAATATCAAAAGTCCAAGTATATGTTTGAAGTTCTAATGTAGCAGCTTCTTGGTTTCTTTTTATATCCGAACTTTTATATTGGTAAATTGTTTTTAGTTCGCTTACAAACTTGTTTATGACTTTCCGAGAATTTAATTTTTTTGTGTTGTCATGGCAAAGTGTTATCAGTTCACTCGCTGTATCTGGAACTGTTATTTCAACCGTTCCCCAAATATTTTGTGTATATGTACATCCTTGTGCGTTTAGGCCAATTATTAGATCAATGTCATCAAGTTCGCGAATTTTTGTTCTTCTTGCGAAAGAACCGAAGTGAAAATCGATATCACTGTATAAACTTGGAAATCCTTCTTTTAAGCCAAAATTATTTATTTGACCAATCAGCCAGTCTCTACTACTCCGTGCATTAGAAGTTACTCTTGAATCTAAATTAACCGTGTCTCGCATAAATTCGCTAAAAGCTGTGTTTACAGTTAATGCCATCTTAAACCCCCCATTTGTAAATTTCCAACAATTGCATATGTATTATACAACATTTTACACTTAAATAGTTCTATGGATATAAAAAAATAGTCCTGTGCATGTTGCGCTCACCAGAATTTGTTGGCTTTGTGGATAACGAGACGAAACTGACCTGCCGGATGACTCACCGGCAGGTCAGTTTTTATTTTCTTGTGAATAATGACAAAGAATTAAGGTAAAACAATCATTTAAAGTATGGAATTCTCCATTTTTTCGTTCAGTATTTTCAGCGATATGCCGATAACAGATATATTGCCAAAATAGGAGCGTGTTAAAATGAAATTTAGTAAAATGTCTTACATAATTGTTCCGGTTTCCATTATTTTATTCGGTCTTTTTGTATATCCTACTTTGTACAAATACGATAAACTAGAACAGCAATACCCTGTAAAGATCAACAGAATAACAGGCGAAGTTCAGATTCTTCGTGGAGACGGATGGATTACAACTGCTGACTCCAATATATACGAGGATAAAATGCTCGCTTATAAGAACGAGATTGAGGATTTGATTAATCGCCAAAACGACGAGATTGCCGCTCAAGTAACTGAAGCGGTTAAAGAGGAAGTTCTTGATGAAGTTACAGAACAATTAGCTTCTGTCGAACAAGAAATAACTGCCTATAAAGAACATAAAACAGATGCCGAAAATTACTTTACACAAGGTGATTCAATGGATAAAGTAAAATCTGCAATGGGCACGCCCGATTCAATATCAAACGTGGGTCCTTATGACACATGGTATTATGGACGTTCATCCGTTAAATTTCATAATGATGTTGTATCGGGTTGGGATAACAATGACGGTAACTTAATGATTAAATAGCCCCTTACCTTAAGCTTCTGGAATAATACGGTAAATGTCTTGTTGGATATAAAATACATGAGTTCAATTACCCAAGGCTACTGAATTTTCAGTAGCCTTTTGTTTCAAACATTATGACATTCTTAATTAATGTCCTCAGCCTGTTCGTCTACCCCCTCTGTCGATTAACAATAATTTCAACGCCCCCCTGCAGCACCCGGAAGGATGTCGTGCCGATCTCATAACGCTGCCCCCCTACGATCCACACATACGGGAATATTTTTTTATCCCTTGGCTGCCATTCAGCCTCCTTCCACTCATCAGAATGATAATACGATTCGTACCGGTTCAACTTTTCAGCCATCTGTTTTGCGGAATAGATGCTGTTCTGTATTTCGATATAAAACGGCGCCCCTTTCCAAATAGCAAACGCGTCCGGCTCCGGCAGGCCTTTATCGCCCACTTTCGGCTCGACATCAAACACTCTCGGCTGTTCATGCCGGCGCATTTGCTTGTAAAAGTCCAGGATCGCCAAGAAGTGCCCGACCTTCTGTGAATCCTTCTTGATGGAATGCTGCGGAAAATACAGATATTTACGGCGTTCCTTTGACACTCCGATCAGGCCGTCACGCCGGAGCCGCAGCAGCGTCTTGTTGGCTTCTGTGATCGGGTTTTTAACATGGTTGTAATGGAGTTCCGCGACGTCATCCCGGCTCATGACGCGGAACCGTTCCAGGTCGGCTATTATTGCCTTATCCCTCGCAATCAAAACGGAAGCACCTCCAACTCCAAATCATCGCCCTCGGGATCCTGTGCTACCGTCTCAGGCTCTGCTGGAGCTTCGCTCTTGTATGGCTCCAGCAGTTTACGGGCCGCGTCTAAACGCAAATGTGGGGCTTGCACGTAACGGACGCCGTCGAGCTTATGAATCATCAGCCCTTTTTCGGATTGCTTGATAAGCGCTGCTTCCCCGCTGCCGATCGTAATCCTGGAATTGATCTCATCAGCGTGTCGGAACGCCATGCGAACGGTCAGATTGTTTTTGAGCTTGCCGTCGAGAACGTCCTTATCTGGCCGCTGCATGGAGAGGATAAGGAACACCCCGAGCGCCCGGCCGATAGCGCTGATTTCTTCGATGATGTCCATGCAATCAGCATTCTTTTGAAGTAAGGCAACCTCGTCGATAGCGACAACAATAAACTTGGGCCGGATCGACTCCGGCAAGTCGATGATGTTGGCGAGCCCCTCCCGGTCGAGCAGGCTCCCGCGTTTTTTCAATTCATTTTTTACCGGCTTCAATATACGATGGTACAAGGTGTTCGAGTCGTTCGCGATTTCCTTGGCGATGCCCCGGAATAGATGGAACTCGGAACGCTTGAGGTCGCCGCCGTACAGCTCCATGCGGTCGCCAGCAAACAGAATCAGCGTTGAAAGGATCGCCCGCAGCTCGACCGACTTGCCGGACCCGGTTTCCCCAGCAATGAGCAGATGCGGATTGTCGGCCATATCGTAAGCCACCGGACCCGACCGGCTGCGGCCGACGAATATCGGGAGCGCCATTCCCTTGATCGTTTTCTCCACTTCTTCCCGTGCATAGTCAAACGCCTGGATGCCTTCGGAGTATACATTTAGTGCAAATGTTTTAACGTCGCCGGTGATTTCGATGTGCTCGCCAAACACCTGTTGGAATAGCCACCCGTGTTCGAAAATCTCCTTCGGGTTAAGGCCGACAGGCACAGTGAACACGATTTGCTTGCGCTCGATGGACGCCATAACCCGCTGTATGGTCGGATGGATAATGACCTCCCGCCGTTGCTTCCCAAAGCCCCGCTGCACCTTCTTGCCGATCTCCCCGGCCTTGAATGCCTTGAGCAAATTCCGGCGCAACTGCGTTTCCGGCATGGCCGCGTAAACCGTCCAGGCAAGGTATGAACTTGTCACGATGCCCGCAACCTTGGCCGCTACTACTGCACCAGTTCCGATGAATACCATTGTCCCAATCCTCCCAATCTACTGCCGTATTTAATGCACTCCCGTCTCAAGTATCTACTGCATTTTCAAGAGTGCATTAATACAAGCTGTTTCGAAATAATGATGCGGATCTGAAAATCTGTTAATAACGAGTGAGCGAATTAAAGAAAGAAGTGAGCGAAAGAATGAGCAAGAGGAACCGAAACCGATGCGCCAAATACCCAACAAGCATACATGCCGCCGAGAAAAGAAATTGCCACCAACGTCCAGCCAATTACATTACTCAAAACATATCGCCTCCATGATCTCGTATGAATGCAGCCATCTTCAAAAGTAATTCTTTGTCCTTCACGGCCTCCATCTTCCTCGCCACTTCGCCCATGATCTCCCGCTTTGCTCCTGGCGTCAGATTCGCCGTTTTCGCCTTGCTGCCCATATACCCCACGATTTTATTAAGCTGCTGTATGCTGCCGCTGTCGTGAATGAGTTCCTTTATCCAGGAAGCAGACACGCCTTCATCGCTCGCAAGATCACTTATCTTTTTTTCATGGTACGTATCGAACTTGTGTTTAAATTGTGCAAAGTGTTGTTTCTCCAAAATCCGATTCGTTGCACTGATGTCCTTTTGCACCGTCTTGCCCCCGGCCCTCGCCAGCGTCTTGAAAAGCATCCCGAGCGGCCCCATTATTCACCCCCGACAATTTTCTTGAATAGCTTCGAATCCTTCGGAATCACGCGGGGTTTGCGCGGCTTGTCGCTCATGATCTTATAGCCAACCCAAGAGCCTATGACGTAATAACGATATGCCGGGCACACTACGTAAACCGTTACGGCCGCAGCAGCAATCAGGACCTTTGACACCTTCATGACCGTTCACCTCTCAAAACAATATGGCCTTGATGATCGTCACTGCGTCGTCAATATTCATTTGCAATAACGCATCTCCAGCGTCAACCTTGGAAACTTTCGCGGCCGCTTTTACGATCAACTTTTTTATGACGAATCCCATGACTATACCCCGAACGACCGCATGACATAATGCACGAGGTCCCACCATTCATGAAGTGCGATATATGCACAGCTCGCATAGGAAACAATCTTGACGAAAACAACCTTCCCGCCGTGCCCGCTTTCTTCCATCAGTTTCCCGATGACCTCGCCGCCGATGACTATCCCCGCAATTTTAAAAACTGGTGCCAAAACTTCCACAAAAATCACCCTCCGTACTGCACTTTTAATAGTGCAGTTTTTGTTGTATGCCGTATCTTATGCCGCAAGGCTTGTCGAAATTGTCTACGGTTTTGGAATAAATTTTCATAGAGTTGTCCACACTTCTGATATAAAGGGAGTGTGAATATAATGGGGCTAGGGAAACCTAGAAGCTTATTAGGGAAATTCATCGATAAGATCGGATTGAAGCAAAAGGATTTAGAGGAAATAACAAAGCTAAGTCGCAATGAGGTTATCAAGCTTTGTGATGGTAGGGAAAACAAGAATCCTTATCCGGAGACTAAACAGAAAATCATTTCCGCGCTGCGGAAGCGCGGACACGATGTAAGAGCGGACGATTTTTGGTAAGAATGATTTGGTAAAGGAGGCTTCTCAATGCAAACAATCTGGAAAGGCGCTATTAGCTTCGGCCTTGTGCACATCCCTGTTAAGATGCACGCAGCAACGTCTGACAACGATATCCACTTCCGGACGCTGCATAAAGTATGCAGCACGCCGATCGCACAAAGCCGATACTGCCCGCACTGCGATGTTAAAGTGGAAACGGCTGATACAACCAAGGGGTATGAATACGATAAAAACAGGTTCGTCGTATTTAACGAGGAGGAAATCGAGGCTCTTAAGCCCGATTCAGCACGGACGATAGAGATTATGACCTTTGCGGACTTGGCGGAGATTGATCCGGTCTATTTCGCGTATTATCTATCCCCGGACATGGCCGGCTCCAACGCGTACAGTTTACTGCTTGAGTCCATAAGGCGGTCCGGCAAGATCGGCGTCGCCAGAGTAACAATCCGGAGCAAAAGCCGGCTTGCCGCCATCAGGGTAATCGACAACTGCCTATGTATGGAGACAATGCACTCACCCGACGAGATCCGTGCAGTCACAAATGTGCCGAATATACCCGAGCATGTCATCGTCGATAAAAAAGAGTTGGAAATCGCCCAAATGCTGATTGATCATCTCAGCAAGCCATTTGACCCAACACAATACAAAGATGACTATCGGGCTGCACTGACTCAAGCGATCGAGCAAAAGTTATCCGGCCAAAGCGTGGACGTCGTAGATGTGCCTGCTGCACGATCGAACGTGCTTGACTTGATGGCTGCGCTGCAGGCGAGTCTCGAGGCGACTGGAGATCAGAAGCCGAAAAAAAGCAAAAAGAAAGCGAAGGGGAATGTGTCGTAAAGCGACCTTCCCCTATTTTTACGAAACCAATAGGCAGGAATGGAAGTATGTAGTAGACTATTAGGAGAATTTACCCATTTGAGGAGGAACTATACATGAAGAAGAAGTTGCTCATCACGCTTGCTGCGGGGGCTCTTATGATTACTTCCGCTGCTGCTGGTGCATACGGTGCTACGAATCTACAAGCAATCAAGGCAAATCTAAATTTGGGTCTTAAGTTCAAGATTGATGGCGAGGGATGGACTCCTAAGGATGCGAAAGGTAAGAACGTTTATGCCATTACGTACAACGGAACAACTTACCTCCCGATCCGAACGGCTGGCGAAGCGCTCGGCGTTGACGTTGGTTGGGACGGGGCGAACAATACTGTATGGCTAGGAAACGGGGCTGCTGCTGCGGAAGGTCGTAAGGCAAGTGCATATAACGTCGATGTAACAATGGATAACGGACCAGTTAGCCTTAATATTACTAAAGTAGCTTTTGATCCTGCGTATAAGGAACATAGCTTCTCGGATCCGGTTGCCGCGATCATCCTTGATGTCACTGCAGAGAACACCTCAGCAACTAATATTGAGTGGTACCTCGATCAGTCTCCTATTGTTCTAAACACAAAAGAACAGATTGAGGATACGTTATATGCGGGCAATAATGATATTTCATCAGATTTTAAAGGAAATGTAGTTAAAAAAGGAAAGCTTATATATCCCGTAAAGGACAGTAAGTTCGAGGACATCTCAAGCATCCGTCTGTTTACAATGTACGTGCTTAACGAAGGCACTATCGATAAAGTCGCAGAAGATAAAGAGGTTGAAATCCTCCTTAAATAATGCGCGAAGGAGAAGGTTCTTATGAGAGCTGAACTGAGGCATTATCAATCGGGGCATGTGATTTATAGTGAGAAAGGTTTTTCTTGGACTACATTATTTTTCGGGTTTTTCGTTCCACTTTTTCGCGGTGATCTAAAATGGTTTGCTGTGATGCTTATCACCAACGTTTTAATAACGATTGTTACTGCAGGATTCGGCCTTATCATATCTTGGTTCGCTTTTGCGTGCATTTACAACGGCAGCTACATCAAGGATTTAGGCAAAAAGGGGTATGTGGAAGTTCCATACAACAGGGAAAAAAGATTAGAGCATATACAACATAACTTGAAACAGTAAATGGAAAAAAGCCCCCGACCACAAAGGTCAGGGGCTTTCGTTTATTCTCTGAGGAAACCAAGTCGGTCCAGGATCACGGCCAGCTGCTCCCGCGTCACCGGCTGTCCAAGTCCGAACTCTCCCGGGGCCACCCCGTTAATGATGCCGGCCTTGGCTGCCTTCTCGATGGACTTGATAGCCCAATTATCGGCAGGTACGTCAGAGAATAGCTCGGACTTCACAGGCGTCGATAAAGGCTTCACAGGTGGCTCTACAGGCTTCGTAACCTCTAAGGCTGGCGGCGTATAGGCATAGCCTGTGAACGAGCAGAAAGCGCGAATGACGGCTTCTGCGTATGCCTTCCAGTTCTCTTTGATGCAGGCCGCGTCCGTTGCATTCGAGCAGAATCCGTATTCGACGATTAGCGTCGTCACGCTGCCAGTCAACCGGTGCATGAAATAGTAATCAGAGCCGGTTGCCTCATTCGCCTTCGAGAATACCGGCTTCGGCCGTAGCTTCTGCCCGGCATCCTGCAAAGCTCCGACGATGGCATGTGCAAGCTTGCCGTCATTGTGGATGCTGTGAATGACCTCCGCCCCGCAAGCTTCCGACGATGGCGCCGCGTTAATGTGGTTGCTAATGCAGTATTTCGCGCCAGATGCTTTGACCAACGCGCCTCGGTCGGACGATTCAATCGTCTTATCAACGTCACGGGTCAGCGCAACCGGTACGCTGAGCGCCTTGAAACGCTCGTACATATAAAGCGAGATTTTGAGCGTGTATTCCTTCTCGATGATGCCATTGCCGGCCGCGCCTGGGTCTTTCCCACCGTGCCCCGGGTCAATAATTAAATATGGTTTTTCCATCGTTGCCACTCCCTTTTTTACAATCAAAGCGGAGCCGAGTGTGCGGCCCCAACCGTCATCAGCCGGCCACAAGTAGGAGCTGCCTCCGCCGTCGCCATTAAGCGCGTCCACGCATCCGAGTTTAGCCATGATGTCGGCCAGGTCGTCCATTGTAACTTTGTCATATGTCCGAACTATAACGAGCTTACCCGCTGCCGTGATCCCGCTCGCTGTCCGGTAGTTCCCGCCGCGCCAAATGTCGGTGCCGAGTTGGTCACGCTTGATGCCCTCAGTGATGACGTTATTCCCGTCCTTAAGCAGAGGCGGAGAACCTTGTATAGCCCACAGAGCGCCCGCAGGAGCCTTGCCAATGTGCAAGGTCCTGTCAGGCATCATGTAAAGCTCGTCGCGTGCTGCGGTCTTGGTAATGTCGCTGATAAACGTATTGCTGTCGATAATAAGTCGGCCGATCGGAATGCCGCGGGAGGTATCGGCATAGTTGAAATTGAGGGCGATGGCCGCCATCTCCCGCTGCCCGAGCTCCTTAACGGTTGCCCCATTCTGGTGAGCGGCATAAACAGTTTCCGCTGCCGGATCAATGACCGCATATGTCACGACAAAGCCATTGACCTTGGTTCGGATAAGACTAGTCATCTGTCCCAGCCCTCTCGCTGACTTGTTTAACGAGCTGGTGTCCAAACACTGCGAAAGCCCCCGCCAGAATGCCTTGAATGACAGCCTCCGGCCCCCAGCCAATCAGCCAGACCGTTAGCCCCAGCGCGACAGCTGTGACGATGTAAACGATACTCCAGTTCGGCACCCGCGGCGTTTGCTTAAACAAGAAACCAAGTACCCAACAGACCGCAACAACAATCAATAATTTCGGATCAATCATTTGAAAAATAGCATTCCAATCCAAAGTAATCACGCTCCGTTTTTAATTTTGTTTATCCACTCGGTCAAGACGATGATGCGCCTGCTTGGCAGATTCCTCAACCCTTGTAACGCGCTCTGCAAGTGCATCGAAACGACGCCCTTGATCGCGCATCTCAAGTCGCATCTCATCAACGCCGCGCTTGATATAATCAACATCCGTTTTTAATACCGCATCGTTACCGGCGTCGGACCGAGTTGTTTGACGCACCATTCTGTTCAATCCAATCCATCCGAGTAATATCGCACTGATGATGCCGGCTGCAGTTAATAGCATCATGATTGTCGCCTGGTCCATTAGCTCCCCCATTTCTGCAAAACAAAAGGGCCCCGCATTACGGAAGCCCCCTGCTAAATCAAGAATTTGCTGAAATCAATTGCTGCAGCTGCGTCAATAAACCCGGATTGATTCGGATGGACGCCATCGGCCGTCTTACCTGCTTTCCAGATCCCGCTGTCACGAGCCGTCTCAAGTGCGTCGGCAACGTCGAAGTACCCATCAATGTGCGCGGGCATGCTGCGGATCCACGCATTCCATTGCGCTCGTTTGCTATTTGCTCCAGCCTCGAAATACTGTACAGGTGTTTGGTTTCCGGTAGTAGCCCAGCTGTCCGTGCTGGTCGTCCGGTTGGTGCATGTAACATGCCAAACATCAAGACCGCGCATTCTTAGTTCTTCACAAAGAGCTACTACATACGATTGCTTCGTAGCAAGTGCAACGGCATTGTTGATATCGTTTGTGCCGTAATTTACAACTGCATGCGTATGATATTTTGCGAGCATGATTCGAATGCGGTCCGTTTTATTAACCAGGGAGTCTGCCTCAGTTCCTTGTCGTGCGATATTCGTGTATGGATAATTTCCAAAAGGACCATTTAGTGCCCGGACTAGATATCCCATGTCATTAGGAGAATCGCCTTGACCTGCAACGATAGAATCTCCAACCATCAAGATCGTTGGCACAGGATCGGATTGGATGCCTGTAATTAAAATTGGATGATATCCGAACTCGAAAATATTAGACATGGCTGCCCCGGCGGTAGCATCAGATCCTGCTGCCTTCTGATCCCCGTTTGCGGCGATCGTCGTTAAGCCAACCGGCCACTTTTGTCCAAGGGATGCGACCGACACATATGTCCGCACGTAAAAGACTACACCTTTCGGTAGGGTGAGCGCCAGCGGATCGGATTCGATAATGGCGCCCGGCTTAATGACAGTGCTTCTTTCCTGACCAAAATAGACAGGGAAATATAGTGTGGAGCCGTTCGGTGCGGTATATTCGATGCTCGCCTTGACCGTAATATCATTGTCTCCCGGCAGATCGCCGCCAATCTCAGCTCGGAAGTTTCCGAACACCAGCGCCGGATCATAGCAATCACAGCCTGCTGTGTACTTATAGCGGTACGTCGCGGATGTTTCGGTACCGGGCGAAAGGCCGCTCTTGTAAACCTGCCCACGGGTCCCGACGCACATTCTACGGATGACGTATTCGCCTTCTTCCGGCTTGCCGGTTGCAAGCCCCATCCTGCGCAGCCGCCTAGCATGCGCCCCCGTTGCTTCAATCTCTTGACCTTTGGCGTATGCCTTGCGCGTCTTCGAATCGTAAAAACTTTTCTTTGCTCTCATATTGCACCTCCATAGTTAAATTAAAAAGGCCCCGCCTAAGCGAAAGCCCCGTATACTTGCCCTGTAATCGTTTCGTATTGCTCTGGCGTAATCTTATTCCCAATGACAAATGTTGCGACATTGGCATCTGTATAGCGATCGGCGTCATAATGCCTCTTTACTGTTGCATACCAATCCATTAACTAAATCACCCCCTTTTCAACGAGTTCCAGCAGCAGCGCTGCGTGTTCTGATTCTGATTGCTCGAGCCTTATCTGCGTTTCGACAAGTTCCATCGCAAGAAGGGCCGATTCGTTTTCAAGCTGCTCGATGCGGAGCTGTTCCGGCGTCGGCTGTGGTGGTTCTGGTTCTGGCGGCACATAGTCTGGATTGTATGGAGTCTCAACGACAACCGTGCCCTTGCGCGTTGTGATCTCGGTGACAAGGTATTGTTGCCCGTCGCGTTCGATAATGTTCATGCCGTCACCCCCTTAGTCCAGAAGCGCCAGAACGCGCGCCTGGTAATCGAATGAAACTTGCGACGAATTAGCAACGTTTTTCAATCTTATTACTGCCGATGTTGAAAACGGCATTGGACTTGTCATGTTGACCATTTGCCTATGGCTTGAATCACTAGCAGACAGAAAACCACGCCCCCCGGCTAGTTCCTGTACGGCAAAAGGCTGAGAACCGCTGTCATAAAAAAGCGGGAAAACAACTCCATCGAGCACTATTTCCACGCCATACATGGGATTACTACCACCGCTTGTATAGTCCTGTATTTTCACTTCCGTAAGGAGACCGGAACCGCTAATAGATACCACATTCGCCGTCGCGTCTTGCGCCAGGCTTCCCGTTGATCCCGAATTGTTATAGGCATACGGCGTACGTCCTGTATAATCGCTCAATCGCTCCCACCCCACTCCATCTGTCGAATATTCCATATAACCATTCGTGTTCCTAAAGTGGAACCCGTCAACGCGGTCGGCGTTCCAGTTCGTAACAAGCGTTTTACTTGTCACTACTGCCGGAGCCGTCCCGTCTGCTTGGGTCAGCGTCAGCCGCCTAAGACTCGCGTCACCGTTCACGTCACGCTTAACAAGAGCGTTCGCCGTCGCTGCATTCGTTGCCGCGTCAAGCAGGCCATGCGCCCAGGATATGCCCGTTTCAATCGCGTTCATGACGGCTGCCGTGATTGGCGTGCCCGCCTGCGTGATAATCCCCGGCGATTGGGTGATTGTGTAGGATTGCATAGGCAAGAAGGCGGTCGCGCTTGATCCGAGCTCGAGCTGCGGATTTGTGAATGTGAAGGTGCCGGCTGCTTGGCTCGATAAGACAATCGTCGTATTTGTACTCACGGCAGTAAAGGTTCTCGGGTTAGTGCCGCCGGAGAAAATTTGCGTACCCGATACACCAACGCCGTCATATGCTCTGAACCTGTAATTGGAATCAGCGCTGCCGAATACTGCGGATATAGTATAACTTTGCCCCGGTACAGTCTGAACCGTTACATATGATTGTTGGTTGCTCACCGTCGCATTAAGTTCCAAAAAATAATCCGCAATCGGCACCGAGTTAGCGCTCATGTAGACCTCGAGCTCTACAAAATCGGTGTTGATGGTGCTGGCGGTTGTCGTCGCCGCGTCCGCGTAGGCGAGCCCATGAATAAATCCATTTACGTCAATGTAGCTCGTTGCGTCCGTCGTAGTGCGAGTGATTAAGGCAACCGTCGCGCTCGTGTGTGATGCCACATTAGTCGCCCAAGTGCTTGTAGCATTACGCCACAAAGCGAAGTATGCCTTATTCCCGGCCGGCCCGCTGCCGTACCCGTGCCAATTACCTGTCAACTTGGTAACGTTCGCCTTCAACCATGCAACCGCGTCGGCCGTCGTCATTGTGTTGAGCGGTATGCCATAGGTGCGGGTTACGTGTTCGATAAGGTTAAAGGAAAACCGATGAAAAGCAATATTGCCCGTACCGCCAAATGTGTTTGTTTGAATTTGTGCGTCAAGTGCAAAAAGCTTGGAATAACTGCCGCCGAAGTTCTCACTCAATGCAGGCGACGGCAATGAAGAGGCTGAACCTGCTAGTGCAAGGTGCGGCTGTTCTGTCGTACTCCCTGTTACTTTTCCGTTAAAATTCGCTTGCTTCATCCTCGTGTTTTCGTGTAGCGTCCACGCCAGATCATTAAAAGGCGGCAATAAGTTTTTGTCGCTGCCGCCGTTACTCCGCACATAGAAGCGCCGAGCGTATTGAACGGCCCTGTCGAGCCATGTTGTCGGTGTATAAGCCATTTAAACGGTCCACCCTTCTCCGCACGTAGTAGCCCCACAATAACGGAAGCTTTCATAAACCAAAAAGCCGGTTTCCAGCAGCATCATGACGTTCTGCTCAAGCCGGATCGCGTCCTCCGGTGTGAACGGTTTGCCCGATACCCAAGTGACCGCGCCAGGATAGCCGACCGGAGTCATAAAAGCCGATCGTATTGCTTCAAGATTCTGCTCAATGCGGTTGATGCTTGATAAATAATCAACGTGCGCCTGCGTCCGGTTCGTGATTGTCGTCAGCACTGGCATAGCATATTGAATACTGTTTAGATAAATCACGACCTCGGCCGTGTTGTTTTCAATGCGGTTCCAATCTTCCGCGTTGATCGAATCGTCCGAGGTCCAATCGAGTTTAGGAGCGATCCACGCCATTAGTTCGGTGCCCCCTTTGCTTCCGTGCGAGCCTGCAGATATCCCTGGTAAGTTAAATCCGTCTTGGTAATCATTCCGCTCGTATCGTCGCCGTAGCTGTTTTCGATGTCGATAACGTCAGCCAACTCGTGCGCAGGGTTGCCCCGCCAGTTCATCGAATACTTTGCCCGGAATTGCTTTTGAGCCATGATCCAGTTTGCGACATCGGTCGCGACGGTCGAAGTGTTGATGAGTGTGTTCTTTTCGAGTTTGATCGTATCGCCCAGGTCAATGCCCACCGCTGTCACGGTAGATATGCCGGACGTATTAAGGTTGGACCAGTAAGTCACCTCGACTTGTTTTGTCACGCGCTCAAGTTCGATCTTAGGCTCATTGTAAGCATTGTCGAAGTCTACTCGATCAGCAGCCGTCCCGAAGGAAACGCGCTTGAAGGTGATCGTATTGTTCCGCGTAACAAATAAGTTGCAGCGGCCGGCGATGGCTATCATTTGCAGCAGGGTCCGGCAATCCGTCTTTTCGGCCATGGAGTTAGTCGTTATCGAATTTAGTGCCGGGTCGATGCTATAATTCTCGATGCCGCATTGCCCAAACACCTGGACGGCCAGAGCGCCCAATGACTTGCTGCTCGCTGTAAGTTGCTCATAGGTGTAATTCGCCATCAAGTCGAGGTTCGTCCGGGCGGTGAAAGTCGCTGTAAGCGAGCCTTCTTCGCTCGTCCATTCCCACAAGAGGTAATTGCCAAGGCGTATATATTCAATCCAGCCGCCGTTGACCGGCACGCCGAGCTCCGCAATGACCTGCTGCCGTTGCTGCAAGTATTTATAAAAGCCAGTCGGGTTAAGGATATTGAAAAGCCGATCCGAGTTATCGACCGTAAAGCGGAATTCCGGCGACGGTAGAAGGCCGCTCGTCATGTCCATTTCCTCAATCATGTTGAAGGAAATGAGGGAATCGTCGGTGTACACTTCGACAATTCCAAAATCAATCTCCATGACTCGGGCGCGGCGGTTGCCGACGTTCCACTTGCTTATAGAGACAACGATCTTTCTATAGTTCAGCAATTGGCCGAGCGGAACGACCAGCGCCTTGTTATTGCCGGTAACCGTCACGGTATCAATCACAGCATCAG
Organism: Paenibacillus vietnamensis; assembly: GCF_020169515.1. GTDB lineage: Bacteria > Bacillota > Bacilli > Paenibacillales > Paenibacillaceae > Pristimantibacillus > Pristimantibacillus vietnamensis. The sequence continues at coordinate 524,282 of NZ_JAHMHW010000002.1, forward strand.
CCGCAGTATAAGCCGTCACGGTGTAATCCGTCGCATACTCGTCATTAAATTGGTCAAAGGTGATCGTCAAGCCCGCGCTGCTGTGATCCCCGCCGAATACGATCGTAATTGTTTGCGGAGTGGTGAAGGTGCCGTCAGCGTTACAAATGGCGCTGCTGATGTATCCGACCTCGCCATTGTTGGCCGGCGTCACGTCGTCCGGAAAAGAAAAAGAGCCATCCAGCCGGAACCGGTCCTGCTCATTCGTGGCCAGGTTCCATGTTGCCGATCGTTCGTTATTGTTGAGCTGCGCTTTTTGGCTCAAGGTCGCCAGCTCCGTCGATGTCGTAATGCTTGATACGTCCTCGGCTGCCGTGACATCAGATATATCAAAGGTGACGCGTCCAATGATCCGGCGCTCGTCCGCATAAATAGCATCCTTATACGGTTGTGTTACTGGATACATGCCGCCACCTACTTCTCAATAAAATTCATTTTGACGTCCTTGTACCGCATGACGCCATTAATAAAATCCAATGCCGGAGCCGTTCGGTCACCAGCGTAAAACGTCGCCGTGCGGGAGCTGTTCGTTTTCGGATTGAGGTATGTTACCTCGAAAAAGTTCGCCCCTACAGCCGTCAGTAGCGTCGAAAGCTCCGTCGGTGAAAGGTAAATCCAAGAAAGCTCGATCTTGTCCTTGGTCGCGATGAGTTCCTTAATCATGGAGCCGCGCGCGTTCCGCTCGGCCTTGGTGATGTCCTGAATAGTAACGATATAGGTCGCGGGGTCCGGCATTGGCACCCCGTTAATGCTTAAAAGAGCCATCCGAAACCCCTCCTATGTGGTCCGCAGCATGGACGATCCCAGGCGGTTGCTTTCCCCCGTTGTATAAGGCTGAATAGCCCGCGCAATCTCCACGCCGCTGATTTGTATGATCGTGTCACCCTTGCCACCCTGCTGCATCTGCATGGCCGTCATGACCGCCGTGCCGAGCGCCGATGCGATTTTGTCGGTAAAACTCGTGTTCTCAAGCGGAACAATCATTTCCGCGCCTGCTTCTCCGGCGATGTAATTGCCCATGTTCGTCTTGCCATCGACGACGCCGCCGCGTGCGAGCTCGGGAATCCTAGGCATTTTCGGCATAGAGAAACTGAAAGCAGGCGTAAGTTCTTTGTCGCCAACCTTTAGCGCCGGAATGTTGATGCTAAACGAATTGACTTTATCAATAAAGCCGTTCACCGACCTAATGACGGAATTGACTTTCGCTTTTACGACGCCGACAATATCCTCAAAGATTTCCTCCGTCTCTTTCTTGATCGCCTTCCATACGGTCGAAATGGACGTTTTTACACCGTTAAAATCAAGATTGACGATTTTATCCCATTGCTCGGAAACGGCCTTTTTGATGTTTTCCCAAGGAACGCCGACCCCGTCTTTGATGTTGGTCCAAACGGTAGCAACGGACGTTTTCAGGTTGTCCCACTTAATAAAATCCTTGAACTCATCCCACTTATCAGAAACGGTCTGCTTGATCGTATCCCAAGCGGTTCCGGCTGCCGTGTCGATGGCCGTCCACCGGTCGGACACCCACGTTTTCACGTTATCCCATTTAACAAAGTCCTTTAAGGTATCCCATTTGTCGGATACGGTCTTCTTGATGTCTTCCCACGACGTTCCAGCAGTCGTCTTGATTGAGTCCCAACGGTTCGAAACCCAAGTTTTGATGTTATCCCAGTTAACGAACGTTTGAAATGAGTCCCATTTTTCAGAGACGGCGGTCTTGATTTTTTCCCACTTTTCCCCGGCATCTTCCTTAATTTCGCCCCACTTCATGCCGATAGCTGTTTTGATTAGGTCATAATAAGGGCTGACATCTTTTTTGAGGTCTTCCCATGTTTGAGTTACGACGACGTTCGCGGCCTTCCAGTAAATGCCCGCGTCTTCCTTGATCTCCTTCCACTTGCCGGAAACCTTGTCTTTGATGTAATTTACAAAGTCCATGGCTTCGATCTTGGTCGGGTCGCCGTATGCTTTGATGTCCTCGCGCATCCCCTTCCAGGCTTCTCCGAACTTCTCGCGGAACTCACCGAACTTGTCGGCCCAATCGCCATTAAAAATGCGAATGAACCCTTCTGTCGATTCGCCTATTCCGGCTACCCAGTTTTCAAAGCCTGTAAAGAATTTATCGAAGTCAAGGGCGAGAACGCCGTCAAACATTTGCATAACACCGGCCCAGCCTTCGAACGTACCGGAAAGCAATTGAACGTCAGAAATGCGGGCTTTCATGAACTGATGGCCCCAATTCTTAGCCAACCAACCGGATATTTTTTCAATAACCGGATTGTTTGCCAGGTCAGAAACGGCTTGCGTGAACTTGCCGAATGAGTCGGCTAAGTCGTCCCATTCTTCAGCGAATTTCTTGATGTTGCCTACGCCGAGAATTTCCTTGATCGCTTTCTTGAAGTCCTCGGCCGCTTTCTTCGCCTTATCGGAAATTTCAAAGATCCCGCCATCATTGGCGCCCAGATCGTTTAAACCTAACCCGCCTTGGATGTCTGCAACCGGAAGCTCGTCTTCCTCGCCCGCGCCGCCTTTGTCCGGCTCTTGAAGCTGGTTGACCTCGTCAAAGCCCATGACTTGCCGCGATGCTTTAGCCGCTTCCTTGCCGGCTTTCTTAAAGGAATCACCCAGGCCATCCACCGCGCCCGATTGTGCATCTATAGCAGCCGTTTGGCCGTTGCTCGCCTTGATGTTTGCTTTCGGGAATAGGGCTCTCATGATACCGGCGATGTGTAAAAACACGACCTCAACCGCCCGCGCAAGCCTGGTTAGAAGGGGTAAGGCAATATTGAGGATTGGGAGAAATGCTTGGCCGAGAGCCATCCTGGTATCACTCAAAGCAGCAATAAATCCGCCCTTGAGCAAAGCCGTGTTCTGCGCTATCTCGGTGCCAAAGTTTTTTGTTGTTTGCTCGAGTATGTGGTGATACAAAATTGTTTTTTGCATCCCCATGCCTAACTCGGCCCATGGCGCATTATTCGCCAGCTCTTTATAGGCTTTCGATTGTTGCAAAGCAGCAACGCGGACATCGATGCCGAGTTCGGCTGCGCCGTCCTGCTCCTGGTTCATGGCGGAGCGCATCCGTTCGGATATTTCCGTCATTTCCATACCATTATTGCTTCGGATGACCGCCGCAGCTCTAATCAGGTTTGTCGTCTTTTGAAGTAGATCCTTTTCGTCCTTGGCAATGGATTTAAGACGTATTGAAAAGTCGTTCGCCATCTCCGCCGTTTGCAGCTTAGAAAAGCCCATAACGTCACCAACGGTTTGCTGCCACTTCTTAAAGTCGCCCATACTCCTGCCCAATGTGCGGCTCAACGTGCCCATAAGAGCCTCGAATTTGATCGCGTCATTGACCGCAGCATTCAAGCCGATACCGGCTCCGAGCGTAGCAAGTGCCGCACCGATGCCTAACATCGTACTTCGGATGCCAATGCGGAACTTTTCGAGGTCGTTCTGTGCATTGTTAAGCTCCCGGCGCATTGACGAGAAGTCGGCGCCCGCACGAATTAATAACTGACGTATAACCGGGCCTGCCATAAATAGCCCTCCTTTCTTAGTAAACTGTGCCGCCCATGGCCGCGTTAACTCGCTTGATTTCCTCGAGCATATCTTCAGCCGTCTGCGGCTTCTTCGGTCGCTTCGGCTTGTCGCCTTTAAGCACCTTTTCAAGCGACGGCATTTTCTTGACGCGCTGCCAGTGAGCGGTTAAATACGCCTGTGTTACAGCTGTTTCGTCTTTCATCTTCTCTCGCTTGCCGTACTGCTCCAGCAGCAAAAAGAGCTCCCAAGGCGTCATCATGTTGTATTCACTCAACGTCACTCCGACAGTGAAAGCCGACTTGAGAGAAGTCTCCCAACAAAACGGTTTTACTTCTTCGCCGTCGCTCGTCTCGTTGCCCGGTTCGGCTTCGACGGAGTCGCTTCCGGCAGTTGGTCGTTTCCCGCTGCACCGCCCATGGAAATAGTCAGAGCTTCAAACATTTTTTTGTGTAGGTATGGATATGCCGGATGAGGTGCACAGTCAAGAATGTCCTCCATCATTTCCATGGTCAGTTCTTCACCGATTTCCTTTGCATGGTTCTGTAATCCGTAGAAGTAAATAAGCTCAAGGTCATTTTCACTGAATCCCACGCCACCTTCCAATTCCTCCACGCTTTTATTAAGCTCCGCACCGATCCGCTTCAGTGCTTTGTGTCCGAAACGCAATTCGCGCTTTTTATCAAGGTCAACTATTACAACGTCGTTGTTATTAGGCATTGAATACCCCTCCAAATGGAAATAGGACCAGAACGCGAACGCCCTGGCCCATGGTTAGTTTAAACTAGGTTGTCTTGATGACCACGACTTCGTATACCTTCGCCGCCTTGCCAGTTTCGTAAGCAATAATGGTAAGTTTCCGGCCTTTGTTCAGCGTCAATGTGATTGCAGCCGATGCCGATCCAGAAGTCAGGTCTTGCGTATAAACGCCGTCAACGTAAAGTTTCAGCGTATGGCTTGCAGCTGTCGCCGTGATCGTAGCAGTAGCCGCCGAAACACCACCGAAGCTGTAGCTGTAGTTGGTGCCGGAGAATGCAGGCGACAACGTGCCACCTGTCGCTGTAAGAGACAAAGCCGTCAGGCCACCTGATGCTGTGATACCCAAAGATGGAGCGCCGGAAACCTTAATTGTAGCTTCAAAAGTCACGGCTTCTTCAAGGTCAACCGATGTCGAAAAGCCGGTAACGACGCCGTTAAACGTCCACGTTGCACCCAGGCCAGCCGGAAAAATGATGCTATAGGCGTCAGTTGTACCCGCTTGGAACGCGGTGTACATAGCCATCTGACCGTTTGTGTCGCCAGGCTCAAAGAAACCGGAAACTGAAACTTCGCCGCCGTCCTTGAAACCTCCGATAAATTCACGGTAGCCGCCATTGCTGGCGAGCGTTGTAACGTCGATAGTCTCGGCGGAAAGCTCAAGACCACCAATGGACGTAAGGCCCGCGACGCTGTTTGCTCCGATTTGCAAAACTGTCCCTACGGAACGTTGTGCCAAAATAAAAACCCCTTTCTAAATGTGTACTGTGAAGGAAAAAACGCTTTTATAAAGCTTTGTTTCCTCGTCGTAGAACTCGTCCGGTTCATTGAGAACCAATTCATTTATGTGAAGCCCCTCGCCACCGATAGCTCGGCCCTGGAAACCGATCAATAAAGCGATGATCGCGGCAGTGTTCTGCTTCAAGCTGTCGTAATTGAGCGCCACGACGTTTATTGTAACGGGTATGGCCCGGCTTCCTTGATAGCCTTCAAGCGTTCGGTCATATTCACCTTCGCTCGAAGCATAAACGACGTAAGGCGCAACCGTTCCGGCTGGCGCTACGAGTGGATAAAGATTGTCGGATAAGGCAAGCATTGAATTTTGGAACTCGTCAACCATTGCTTGTTCGAATCTCACCGCGTTCACCCCCTCATGATCTTGTCTATTTCCGTTGCGGCTACGTCCACCACTTCCCGCTCAATGGCTGTCGTGTTGTTGTTAATGGCTTTTTCCAAGTAGTGATAACCCGGTATATAGCCGCTTTCACCAACCCTAAATCCGTATTCTTGGGATGCTGGATAGAACGCCCTTTTACCCTCTTTGCTAATTCGGACAAAGTGGTCGATTTTCGCGGGGTTTATCCCGATTGTGTAAATCTTCTTGCCGCGCTTCCTAGATTTCTCCGCACGCATGACAAGTGCACCTTTTAGGTCTCCGGTATCTTCCGGAGCGTTCGTTTTAGCTGCCTTGAATGGAATCTTGGCACCGGCTCGGCCTGCTTTGTTCGCTACCTTGCGCAAGCCTTTTTTGTCGAGGTCTTTAATCATTTGTTTCAATTCTCGCAAACCGATAATGTCGTTACGTGCCATGTCATCAGCCCCCCATAGGGTAGCGTGAGCAAGTAAGATCAATTAGTTCTCCGTCCCGCGAATACGTCCGGACAACATGATACGTCGTTCCTTCGTGCAGTAGTTTCGGCTCATCCTGATATTCCGCGGCGCGGATCTCGAATATCTTCTCAGCCTTAACGCCGACTGCGAGTGCTTGGTAAAACTCAACGCCTTTGACCGACTTCGCATTTGCGAACACCTCTCGAGGTTGCCCGTCCGTTTTCGTGCTGCCACCGTATGGCGAAGGCACAAGCACCTCCTGGATCAGCCCTACAACGTCACGCCACATCATCAGGCATCATCCTCCACCGTGTATTCATGCGATAGCGACAGATGAGCTTTGAGCGACTCGTAGGAGGCTTGGAACTTCTCGGCATCCTTATTGTCCAACCCGAAGTTTGCCTTGCAATAAACCGTAATTGCCCGCTTAATCAGCGGATCGCTATCGTCGCCCACTTTGGATGCGAGCACGCCCGACAATTGCAAATCATGCCGGGCAGCTGCTATAAGATCCTCGACCTCGTCATCAAAATGAGTGTTGCTCAGGCTAATCCGGAGAGCATGTTTAACGCTATCCAGCATTCAAATCACCCTGCTCTCAGTTCCTTTTCCGCCTCTTCAGCGGCTTCCTTGCCACGGACTTTTTCGCCATTGGAAAGCTCAAATGTACCGCCGCCGACGTGCTTCGGAAACTCATCATTTATGACAATGACAGGAGTTTCAATTAAGCCGCTGGCCGCCAGCTTATGAATGTGTTTGGAGTCGGAGCATTCATACTCCGACCCTCTCTTGTAGACCTGGCTATTTACCGGATCATAGAAGCTTTTAAGCACCTTCAAGGTTAGTCCCCCTCTTCTTAGCCGCGTTTTACTCGAAGGAATCCGTTGTGAGAGATGACATTTCCGCCAGCATACACGCTTGCACGGTGAGCCACTTGTCCAGATTTGAATTTGTAATCTTCCGAGCGACGAACATCGATCTCGGAGAAGATGGTCAGCAAGTAGTTTTGCAGATTGCCATATGCCATTGCAAAGTCGCCCGTCACGCCGGCGGCGCTCAGACGCTTACATGCCGAGTTGACGATGAAACGCACACCATCGATTGTTCCGACGTTGCCACTCGAGCGGATCGTGTGGATCCGGTTGCCGTTTGCATCTCGCAGCTGGGCGAAAGCTTTCAAGTCGAGCTTATTCAGGATCAGCGTCGCGCCACCTTCAACGTCCTCATCGCCGCCGTAGCTGTAAATGATTTCATCCAGCAGGTTTTCGTCGATTACCGTAGGCGCAAGGTCAGTTGCAGCGTTGATTGCAGTTGGAGTGCCGAAAATGCCCATCAAGCGATTTGTAGCGCCTGTACCGAGCAAGATTTGACGGGAGATGCGCTTGCGGATCGCGATGCGTACGCCACGCATAACTTCGCCGTCGTAATCAATATCCGGCAGCTCAACAACACCTTGATCAACTTCGGAATACGATGTGATTTTGCTTTTGTTGATCGAGACCTTTCCGAAATCCACGTCATCTTCCGTGTAATCCGCGTCATCTGCAACTTCGCCACCTTCGCCGTAACCGACGATGTAGCTTTTTTCGTAAGATTCGCCGCCAATACGAGGAGTAACTTGAACCAGGTCAAGCAGCGAAGAAACTTGGTTGAATGTCGGCGACAGGCTGTCCGAGTGATGAGTCGGAACGAGAATGCCGGTCGACGTCAACTTGACGGCATTGTTTGCCCGCAGCAACTGACCGCGCTCTGCAGAAGGCTTAGCCCAAGAATCAGGAATACCGGAAGACGCTGTTTTGTCGAAAGCTTCCCCGTCGTTGCCGCCGATCATCTTCGAATTCAGATCTTGCAGGCGTTCATTCAGCGCCCGCTGGTTTGCCTTCGCTTTGACCGAATCATCATACTTTTGGTCGAGAGCTTCAATCTCTTTGGACTTCGCGTCAAATTTATCAACGCTGCCCTCGTTTGCGTACGCTTCTGCCTCTACAACAAGTGCTTTCCGTGCTTCTACATATTGCGTTCTATTCATCATCTTCTACCATCGCACCTTTCAGGTTAATTAATTTTATTTTCAAAGCCATAGCAGCTTTTTGCTTCTCTTCTTCTGTCTCGGCTTCCGGCTCTGCTTCCGGTTCCGGATCAGGGGGAGGAGTTGACGTTTGAGCAATCGGAGACGCCGGCTGCTGGAGCGCTACAGGCGACAACTGACCGCCATTATCCGCGAGCGCCAGGCGCATCTTATTGACCACTTCAAGGGGTAACATGCCGTTGATGGCCGCGCTGGCCGCAAGCTGCTTCTGCTCATCGAACATGATTTCATCGGCAAAGCCTTCTTTCACGGCCTGTTGAGCGGTCAGCCAGGTTTCTTTGTCCATCATCGCTTTTAATTCGTCTTCCGACTTTTTGGTCTTCAAACGATAAGCGTTAGCGATGGACGAGTTGGTGTTTTTCAAAAATTCAGCACCATGCTCCATGTCGCGGTAGTCGCCTTCCATGCGTGTCCATGCGTTGTGAATCATGATCTGCGCTGTCGGCGAGATAGATACAACATCAGCAGCCATCGCAGCCACACTAGCGGCACTCGCCGCAAGACCTACAACCCTGGCAGTAACGCGACCGGCATAGCCTTTCAACGCGGAATAAATTTCGCTCCCGGCAAATACTGATCCGCCTCCGGAGTTAATAATCACATCAACATCCTCGCCGTTGGCGTCTTTGAGTTCCTTGTTCACGCTGGATGGGCTGACCGCGGCAATGCCGAACCAGTCATAAATCCATTTCTCGTCATCCCCGACGATTACCCCTTTGATATTGACCGTCTTCATTTTCTTTCTCACCCCCTTTCAAGGCAAAATAAAAACACGGCTATTTGGCCGTGCTCTGCACTGGTGCTGTATCAAGACGACGTACGATCTGATCGCCGCCCTCCAAAGGCGGAAGATTGAGCACGCGTCTCCATTCATTTGCAGTTAAAGCCCCGCGATCAACCATTTGCATGAGTGAAAGCTTAGTAGCCATGCTTGCAAATGATAAATCCATCGAATCGAACACGATTTTGTTTCCATGACCGCGTTCCCTTGGTGAAAAGAGCTTACGAGTGAATTCTCCGGCAGCCTGCATCGCGCATGGCTCGATTTCAGCCTCGAAATACGCATTCCATTCATCCTCTGTGTATCTCGACTGCACGATCTTGTCATTCGTCCCAAAGAAGCTATATATGCGCTGTACGGCCTTCTCCTGCTGTGGCGTGGCTGGGACATAGGTATCTGTCTTCACTTGCTCCAGATCGTACCTTGGATCGCTATAAGCCGCGCCGCCTTCCTTCGAAGCATCGAGGTAGCTATCGACAAATTCCTTAACCTGCATATCTCTGTCGTCTTTTTTCAATGACGACTTGAATTTCAAAATCCACTTGATAACAGATGATCTTTTCACCGCGTTTACGACGGACTGGTCAGACGAGTTAATAATCTCCATGACCGATTTAAGAGCATCAGAACGGCTCGTCCCGAAAATATCGTGATCGTTGTAGTCACTACGCAAATGAATGACATCAGCGTAGGCTACGGTTAACACTTTCCCGCGCGGCAGCATGAACCGCAGCATGATTTCTTTGCCTTCTTCTCGAATCGCTTCAACATTCGAAGCTATGATCTGATACAGCTGCAGGGGAATGCCGTCGGAGTCGCGATAAATCAACGCAAATGCATTACAGGTCATTTCTAACTGTGTAATCATTCGCTCCATAAACATCTGTCCTGAACAGTACGGATTTGGTTCCTCCAGGAGCCGTTTGATATAAAGCTCTGGATTAACTTTAAGTCCGTCTGTTCCTTCGCGAATATGGACGGGAGTGAGCTTTCCGATAGCCTTAACCTTAGGGCGAATAGCTGACCTTACGATGTCGGACTTATATAAATTGCCGTTCCAGGGCGTGTAATTGTCTCCACGATCGGTAACGAGCATTACTTTATCATTTCGATTACCTGCAGCTCCGAAAATGTTCCACCATCTAGCCAAACGTTCACCTCCCTTCCAGCCTTAAATGACATCCGATTGCCCAAAGGCCGCAAAATCATCCTTAACCTTTTGATACGCAACATACGCCATCAGATAACTGGCATAACCATCGATCCGCGCTTTAGAGGACCGCTTATCCGGCTGTATATTGTTATTCGTATCGATCTTAGCTGCAGTATTAAGAACACACCATCGGAACAAACCGTTGTATCTTGAGAAGATGACTCGGCGGTCGCCAAACAAAACGCGCGTCTCTTTCATCGGAGCTGATAATGTCCGCGCTCCAAATGGGACAGTGAACACTACTCCGCGGCCGTCGGCGCCTTCTCTCGGGAATCCAACCTTCTCCATCTCCATTGCGAAATCCTCAAAATGCCAGCGGTCCGCTCCGATTTTCCAGAATGTAACCTCATACTTGTTAGCAAGATGTGCGAACCACTCAGCAACATCTGAACGCCTGACGATACTGCCTTCGCAAATATGCAGCAATTCATCATTCAGCGGATCGTCAGCTCCTGTAGCAGTGAAACTCTCATATGCCATCTTGTCTTGCTTGCTGTTCTTTTCGATCCGCTCACGAGCAATGAAGTATCTCTGGAACAGATGAAGCTTTCCGGCAATAGGGAGCAAGGCAGTCGCGCAACAAAGGTCCGTCGTTTCAGAAATGTCCGCAGCCCCGACAGCGTATTTGTCCTGCAGCATGGTTTCGATGTCCATATCTCCCGCGCACTGGTCAACCTCCTGCAGGTCGAAGTAAACCACACTCAGGCTGCTGGCGCGGTTGAGATGCTTTGCGAGGAAAGATGGCATTTGAGCAGGATCGTCCATCGCCTTCATGTACTCGCCTTCCAGGTAACTCATCGTCGGGCGAGCTTCCCGCAGCCCGGGGTTTGCCTTAATCCAGCAGGAACGATCAGCAGGGTCGTCATCGTCATCAATCCGGAAGATCATCGGAAACATTCGCTCTTTGCTGTCTCCTGCAAGCACCTTTTTACAGCGTTCAAGAACACTATCGAAGATACCTTCCCGCTCAAAACCGAAAGTCGAGATGATAACTCCGAGCGGCTGCGTACGTGCGCCGCCGGCGGAGGAGAATACGTCGTAAGTGTTCCTGTCCTTGATCGCATGGCATTCGTCAATGATGAAGGCATGAGGGTTAAGACCGTCCTGGGACTTGCTGTTCTTTCCTCCTGCCTTCATGTAACTGCCGGTCGCAGGGAACAGCAGCATCTCGGAGTTATCTCGATCCCGCTTAGTCCTCCAGTGCTTACGCGGGTTATCCGGCGGCGTCAGTACCTCGCTGGATTGCAAGAACGCCTTTGCACTCTCATATACAATGGACGCCTGCTGCTTCTGCGTAGCCAGACACCACACTTGCGCAGCCGGCTCATTGTCGGCCATCAGGAGGAAATCGGCAATTGGAGAAATGAAACTCGATTTCCCCCATTTCCTCGCGACCAAAAGAACGAGCTCCCGGAAATATCGAACTTCCATCTTCAACTCTTTGTCGTACATCTTGAATCCAAAAATGCAGGCGGCAATATACTTCTGCTCGAGCGATGGTTCGAACGGCATGCCTGCCCAGCGCCCTTCACGATGCCGAACCAATCGACAAAAGGATATGAAGGCTTCAACGTCTGTCGGATCGTATCTAACCGTTTTATTTTTCAGCAGCTTTTCGATCAGCTTCTTTAATGCCTTGATGTCCTTACCGTGCTTATCCGGTTCGTTTTCAACGTAATCGTGCCAATCCTGAATATACGAAGGTACCTTATCCACCTTGACCACGCGCCAATATCTTCTCGAACTCGTCTTGCTTCTTCGGAGGCGGCAATGTAGAAGGAAGTGGCGTCGGATCGAATTCCGGAATAAGGTCCGTCAGTTGTCTCATGATCGACGCGTGATTCTTGACCATCGTATTGTAAACTTCAACCTCCGGACTCTTCTTGGTGCCGTATTGGTTTTCTCCGTTCTTGTATTCAGTGATCGCGCCTTTTACGTTGATGCTCTCCTGCAGGTCTTCGAGCGTTATCGTCATGAATGCAGCGTTTTTTACCAAGGATGAAACAGCGTCCAGTCTATCTCTCGGTATTTCTTTAAAGAGTTTCCGAAGTCGGTTGTACTCCTTCTTGATCCGAGTTTCTTTTGTTTGCTCCCACGAAGTCGCCATAAAAATACCCCCTCCCCTACATGCGCGTATGGCCCGCGAGTAATTTGAAATGGGGACACGCGGTCTTCAGAATTTTGGGCCCCAGATATTTTTAGGGGGGGTATCAGCCCTTTCCCCTATATTTCAATTAGAACAAAAAAAGCCCGGAAAGCTCATGATTACAAGCATTCTAGGCTTTTTTCATATTGGTCCAACGAACCGATGCAATCCAGTTGATCGTCCATGCTTCTCGTTGTGATGGTCTACACATAGCAGCTGCAGATTGTCCGGATTGTAGGCAATGTTCCAGTAATGTTTGTTGCTATTGGTCAACTCAATGATATGGTCAACCTCATGGCCAACCTCTGTCCTGCCTTCCTTCAAGCATTGCTCACACAATCCATTGGTGCGGTTGATGACGTACGCCCTGGACTTCCGCCATTCTGCCTTGCGATAGATTTCAGGATGTCGTGCCATATGCCGTCACACAATCATGAAATTAACAATCTGAACAGCTGGATTCGCCTTCAGCCTGAACTCATCGTCATAGGCTACTTTGTAGTACTTGAGCTTACCTTCCAGGTCGTCAGTATTCGTTATGATCTCAATCGCTCCACTCGGAAGCTTAACCGCAACGACCACAATCTTCGGGCCGCCATCTTCATAAACCAATTGGACCTCGTAATCAAATTGCTCTTTCAACATTAAGTCTACCATCATTCCTTCACCTTCCTATCGCGCTTGCTTATAGCCTTATCCAAAGCGTCAATGAATGCTCCTATAACGACGCACACCAACCATATAACGGCAAGGATCGCGAGCACTCCCCAGAATGGAGCAGTCACCCACCACCACGACCAATCGATAACACCGCAGAGTTTCAATACAATAAAGGCGATCCCCAATAGTCCAAGCATACTCATGCCACCGCCCTGCTTGCTGCTGCTTTGCTTACTCATATTCATTCTCCTTTCAAGCTTGGACTTTATCTTCCTCGCTGAGGATGCGCACCTTGCATATTGCAATGCTTGAAGGTCGAGCCAGATCGTGCCGGCAGACGTCGATCGTATCGCATGATCCTTTTCGAGCAATAAAAAAAGCCGCTCATTATGGGCGACTTTAAAGTAATTATTCTGAACCAAGTCTTCTTTGTTCTTCTTTGTAGATTTTATCAATAGCTTCTCTAGTCACTTCTTCAACATTAACTTCTCTGATCGCTTCATCTGTAATTTCTTGCACCATTTTTCTGTGTGCTTCGGAATCGACCATACCTTGAATGTGATCCTGAATTACTCTATCAAGTTCTTCTGAAACCATTTTATTATATTTCAAGCTATTTATTAAAAATATAATCCCTACGCTCAACAAAACTGTTGTATCATTCAACTTGGTTAATACAGTGTTGTCCCAGTTAACCTTAATAAAGGGGACAACCATAAATGTAGTCACAGCCAAAAAATAAATTACTTCCTTCGTCTTTCTAAATGCAAAAGGATCTCTTTTATCTTTTCCTTTTTGATCTAGAACATCGATTATGGTAAAGAATAATGCTGAAAACGAAAAACCAAGAAGATAAGCAACAGGAAGATTTAAAAGTCCAAAGGCATTTAATACTGCTAGTACAAACAAACTAACACTCATGTACTTTGTAATTGTCGCAAGATACATATCCGACCATCCTCTCTTTATCCATCAATCTTTCGACGAAGAAACGGATATCCCTTCCTTATTCTACAAAAAACACTATCTTTAATATTCCGTAATACCATATACCTTCATTGACTGCCGAAACCTGAAAAAATGAGAAACACAACGTGATTATTCTAAATATTTAATTGTATTAGATTCCCCTCATGATCAAATGCGAGCCCCTCATTAATCACAGGCTCATTGCTACCGTGATGCACTTTGTTGTGGCAATCTTGGCAGACGTATTCAAGTAAGCGATGATTCAGCGAAATAATCGGGTGGTTGATGTTATCCGGCGTAAGATAAACTTTGTGATGGACGATCTTGCTAGGATCCGGGCAGCGTTCGCACAAACCATGTACCTTTTTGATATAAACAGTCCGGCATTGTTTCCAAGGTTTGCTGTTATAGAATTTCCGAGCCCAAGGCTTCATGTTACACCCCGCTTGGCTTAATGGTGATCGTGCCGGTCATGATTGTTGAAGGTTTTCCGAATGAATCGGTCAGCTCTGCTTCATGGTAATATGCACCCTTCAGATCGAGAGTGTCCGCACTTTCCAGAGGAATCACGTATATTCCACTTTCATTATCGATCGTAATAGCCGGCGTTTCCTTGTAGATGACATGCGGATCCCCAACTGATTTCATCATGGCCCATTTGATCTTTGCGCCCGTCATATCTACGTCCGGCAGCACACTTTCAATATCCAGTGAGTCGCCGGCATATGTCACAAAATTTTGATTTGTAGCCGTCATTAAATCCCCTCGCAATCGGACACTGGTCCTTCGTGATGACTGAAGCCGGACAATCAAAACCCTTTCACTTCGAAGCCTTATCTTCCGGATGATCGGCTCGCCGTCAATGAAGCTCGCAGACGACACAGAGACGGCCGCGCCGCCCACAAGCGCTATTCGGATAACCGAACTCATAGCAGACGAAATAGCGGCGGCCATGCCCTCCACAAACATCATCTTGACGACATTGCTTGAAGCTCCTGACGTAGCTGCAGCTGTGCCGCCCACAGATGACACCTTGACGACCGAGCCGGAAGTCGATGACACAGCTGAAGCCGAACCTCCAACCTCATGCACTTGGCCGCTCCCGCCGACGTCTCCAGAAGCGGAGGAAACCGCTGATGCGCTACCACCGACCGACATTAAATGGGTAACGGATGCCGTAGCGGAGGATTGAGCTGTCGCGGAGCCTCCCACATTGGCAGTTAAACCCACGGAGCCGGTTGCAGAGCTGGTCGCCGCCGCCGATCCACCGACCGCCACCACCTTGACCACAGACGATGATGCGGAGGAAACAGAAGTACCCGCGCCCTCGACCTCGTGGACTGTCGGCCCCTCGCTTACGAACGTACCACCAAATAGCGTCGCGTGCCGCCCGTTGCCGCTTTGATCCTGGACATTACCGAGCGTTAAGTCATAATGCGCAACGAGCGTTGCGCCGGAGTAAAATTTGATGTCATACGCCTTTACAGGCATAAACGTACCAGCGCTGGCACTTGAATTGGTGAAAAGGTTCCCGTCATCCGTCCCGGCAGCTGACCAGCGAGTCTCAAGCAAACACCGTGTATCGGTCGGAACCATAACTGTGTTGTTCGATTTCGGACCGACGCCATCGACATAAGTGCTCATAGGACTGTCATTGCCCTCGACGTCTACGCCACCCGTCGTCCTATTCAGATAACCGAAGCTGAACCCGACCCGAAAGTCGAAGTACGATTTCTGCGTCGCATGGTCATGCTGATAGCTGGCGTCGATTATTACCTTGTCAAATGACATTGACGGAAGCTTGATATAGTGCCCCGTCGCCCCGCCTTGGTTAAGCTCTAAGCGATAAGGCATAAGTCACCGCCTTAATCCAAGTTGATGGAAAGCGCCCCGGATGCAATGCTGATTTGCTCGCCGTTTGCCAAGGTCTTCTCAGCAGCCGCGCCTGCTACGTCCATTCGCGCCCAATAAAGCAGGTTGCCGGCTGTTGCTGCGTCCCATACTCCAATATAACGGACTGTAGCCCAGACGCCTGTAGCGGTAAACGTGACGGCCGAGTTGGTAGCCTTACTGCCGCCGCTGGCAGCCGCGTGCGTCACGGATTGCCGTTCATATCCCGGGCAGTTCCCTGTGGTCGCCTCCGCCGCCGGCTGATCCGTCGTAATTCCTGCGGCATCCGTGAATAGACCGACGTATTTTGTACCGCCGAGCAGATTGTCCAGTGCTGTGTTTTCGCCATAATTTGAAATAGATCCAGGCATGATTGATTCCTCCTCGTTTTTGGGCATGAAAAAAGCCGCTCGTTTGAGCGACTCAAAAAAGGCTTATCTCACAACTATCTTACCCTGAGTACGTGCTGACCTTATTACACCACGGTTTCCTGTAAAAACCTGAATTCCAGGGACATTAGAGTAATCTCCGTCATCAGTTAAGACTTTGACATGACCTTGTCTCATTAAACTACTTGTAATAAAAAGATCGTACCCGTCCATAGCTTGTGTTTTTATATTAATCAATGCTTCGTCTGTCGTTTGTGCATCAATTATTAGGTTTTCTAATGAAGAACCCATAGACTTAACTTGAGCCCATGCCGCCTCGATTTGAGAAGTTACATTATTTCTTTCATTCGGTAAGTTATGTCTGAACTCTTTAGTATTTACGTTCATACTATTGGTAGCATTGTATATTTCTCTTTCAACTTGTTCTATTCTATGAGCAAGTTCAGCAAATGATAAGCCTGACCAAAGAAGTTTTGATTTTGCAGAAAGAGCCATTGCAATATAACTGGGATATGTATTAATTTGATAAGCATTAGGCCCTGTGGTTGATTGACTGGCTCTTGTATAAGTTAACCAGTACCATACATTTGAATCTACTAGAATAATGTCTTGTTCCTTTGGTATATCATTTCTAATGTCTATAATATCGGCATTTATAGTGTAATTATATGGCACCTTTATTCGTCCTCCTCTTCAGTAAGGATGTCATCTAAGGTTTTTTGATAATTAGCATCATTAAAGTATCTTGAGGAATTATTCAAAACAATTTCAAAAAGACTTTTACCAGTTGGATTTATATTCACAATATGTAATATTCGTTCAAGTTCCTCATTAGTAAACTCTTTAACCAATGGACCAACCGCTGCATTAAAAAATGGTGATGCAAAAATGTTAACATCCTTAAAATCAAGTTCAACAACTTCACCTTTTTTTAAATCATTTAAAATATTGTCCAACAATTTCCTTCCGTCTTCTCTTGTAATACAAAGTTCGCCGACTAATTCATTTACCGAGACCTTCATTATACTTCCTCCATTCATTACTCACTTGATAAATAGTAGAATGTTTCATCATCACATTTCAGTGAAATGTTCACTAATGTACCATTATATTTATAAGGTATATTCTTGTACTCTTCTTTATCCGCAGTGATTTTCGCATATCCTTCATGGCTAAAAACTTCTAATGTACCTTTATTAATTTTAATAAATTTACTTAAAAGATCTAATCCCAAGCCTCGACCACTTTCGTTCCCATCTTCATCTTCAGGCTTAGTCGTAGCCCCTGGTCTAAATGCCCATTTCATTGCATTAGACGCTTTTATTGAGTTATCATTTTTAAATCTTCTCACACTGTTTGGAATTCCAATTCCAAAATCCACTAAGCATAGTCTTAATTCATCTAAATAAGGATATCGTTGACCACAAGTAAAAACTCCTATCGGTGAATTACCGTGATCAAATGAATTTATATAAATTTCCCACACTTTACCAACAATTTCATTTTTCAATGGCTTACTGACATTAATCCATCCTCTACCTAGCCAGTCATTAGATAGGTATTCTATATACGCCTCCTTTTTAGCAATTTTGTCTTCTCTGTAGCGCACAGAATTCCCTTCCCAGGGAGAATCTCCAAAGAAGTCGAAGCTTTCAATAAATCCATTTTGTTTCAAATTCGTAGCGATTCTGCTCGTTAGTGAATCCCAATCAAACATTACTCGATGGCCATTATATCGAATTAATCGTGCTAGTCCACCAATAAAAGCTACAGCGTTTTGCCTTAAAAACCTACACGAACTAAAATTAAATAAAATATTAGTGTCCGAAAACAAAACTTGACTATAAATGTGAAAAAGATTTTGGAAGTCCCTAATATCATCATTTATTGTGGGTATGTTAATGATTTTGTATTTAGTCAATGATTCTCATCCATTCTTTTATTATAGACAAATGATAGCACAATCTAATCATTTAATAATAATTCGACAAAAGCAAAAGATTTACTTCTATAATATTTGAGACAAATAAATTCTTCATTCAAGTAACGATCATCGTTATTTCCCTATAAACCGCTTCGGCTGGATTGGTGTGATCTTAACAATGTCCTTTCTTTGCACGATCCAAGTCTCAGCGCCGTTTCGTATCTTGACGCAGCCGGTAATCTCAGGATCAACCACTTCCTCCAGCACACCCTCATGCTTCGCCATTGTGTCGAGCTCCAACACAACGACTTTCCCATAATAATTGTCAATGCGCATCGTTCTTCCCCCTTTGCGAGAGAGATTCGACGCTAACTATTAATTTCCTTCAATGCTCGCGCCCTCGATGTCCTGGATCGCAAACCATTCACCATCAACCATAAAGCGGCCGCGGAGCTGATCCACTCGATCAACTACACCGAATACCTCTAATTCCTCAAGCTCATGGAACATCCGGAGTTTAACCGGCTGCCGCTGCTGCATCGATTGCGCAACAGCCCGCGAAACATCTTCCCATTCCTGCTCGTCGAGTTCGATCCGCTGCCGCTTCTTTTGCTCATGAGCCAATTCAATAATTCTTGCTTTGTGCTCCGGCAACATCATCCGGCTGCTTTCCCAAAAACCATTTCCGGATAGTTTCTTCGCCATAAAGACACCCTCCATTTTTCAGATGCCTTTATTATATGCGAACAACTGTTCGTTATTCAAGCGATAAAATGTGACATTTACTTCGGCATGCCACAGCCGCCACGAGCCGAGTCCTTGCATCTGCAGTCGATGGCCGGAAGGAGTTAAGGCAAACGGAGCAGCTGGGAATGACAAGACCATACTGCGCCGCAGGACCGGCATAACGAAAAAGAGAGCCTGTCGGCTCCCTTGGGAATAGTTTTATAAAGTCGTGGGCAAGGATTTGCACCTTACATGTCCTACGCCATCGGACTCGTTAATGGATGGCCGTTAGTTTTCCCTAGCCTCTACCTATTCCGCCACCACGTTTAAACCAGTAATCGCATTGCGCAAACTGGATTCTACTCCTGCATCTTGGCAGGTGAGCTTTGTGCCCCGCATGCTGTGTTACAAGGATGAAGGTCGTCCTCCCTCATCTTGATTCGGCAGCCACCCGAACATGCGGAGCCGGCTGTTAGAGACGTAGCTTAGTCAACGCAGGACATTCGATCTCTAATTGTAAAGCATACATCGATACGAGCCCCTAAATGCCCGTCTAAGCGATTCTAGCAAGAGTCGTCGGAATACAGAAGCAAGCGGCTAGAATCGAAAAGAAGGGCAATTCCGGGCGCATATCGACGAGATTTTGGATCACCTCCGGGCGGAATGTGCATCAACTACATTTGCGCCATAGGAATGATATCCGTAGGAAGACGAAAATAACAGTCTACCCGCTTGTGCTACCCTTGCAGCTCAGGGGCCGGAATGGGTTAATGTGCGTGTCGGGCGCTGCTCTCTTTCAAAACTTCCATGATATAAATTTACCACGGATCCTACCTAATGGCGCACAATCGGGACCTAAGTTTTGTATAATAATACCCCAATTTATTCAAAACAATCACACATATATTATGCAGTTTCATCGTCGATCTCGTCGATTGCTTCGGCTACTGAATTGTAAAGTTTGAATTCTGGCAAGAAAGCAGGATCATTGATCCGATAGCCGAATCCATTAGGAACGCGCGGATCTGGGAGAGAGTTGATTTGGATTTCGTAGCTTCGATGCACTTTGACCGTAGTCCATTTTTGTCTAGGCATTATTATTCACGCTCCTCATTTTCGTTTGCGAGGCCGACAAATGATCCGACAGCGTCCAGCATCGCTGTCGTCGTAAAGCTCGATCATGACGCATGCATCAAACATCAGCAGCGGCACGATCAGATTCCCATACACAGCATAATCGAGATGCTTCAGCCTCTTTAAGCCGCTCATGGAACAACCTCCATTTCAACGTGTGCTCCTCGGTAGTTTAATTATAGATCAATCTATGTTAAGATCGGGAGGAGGGAGCTGTAACTCCCTCCAACCTTTCTAGTTGCGTTTACGCTGATCTGTGACCTTGTTGTACAGATCGTAGGCGCGCTCTTCGTCATCGGTAAGTTTGTACCGCTCGATGACCTTCAAGCTTTCTTGCCGGAACACTTCCCGAGTTATGCGCCCCAGTCCCATCTGATCGCGCAGCACTCGCAGGGAGTGTTCTCTTTTTTGCATTTTTTCAAATGCGCTTAGTGCCAGTCTATCCATTCGTTTCACCCTCTCAGAAAGCTTATCTTTAACTTTCTAAATATATTATAACACTTCCTAAAGATAATAGCAAACATTTTCTTTGACTTTGTGAAGATTAAATTCTATAATTGACATATAATCTTTGCGAAGGAGAATGTGTTATGTCATTTTCGTTTAAGCCTTTATGGATGAGATTAGTGCAGGAGGATATGACAAAGGAGCAATTAAGGATTGAGTTAGGCTTATCCAGCGCAACGATCGCCAAGATGGGCAAAGGTGAGTATGTATCTATGGAGGTTCTGGATAAACTTTGCTCAAGGTTTAATGTGCAGCCTAACGACATTATTGAGCATAAAAAAGAGCAAGAGGATTAAGCCCTCGCTGCTCTTTTTTTCATTCGATATCAATCCCGACAGCCCTATCCAATGACAATACCGCCGTCTCCTGCCCCGTGGGTAGCAAATGGGAATACGTATTGAGTGTTTGCGCCACCGTTGAGTGCCCTAGGCGCTTAGATACAACCCGAATGTCTTCCCGCTCGTTAAGCATGATGCTGGCACTCTGATGGCGCAGGTCGTGGTATGTGATGCGCGGTTCATGAGCTGGCTTGTACTTATCACATATGTCATACCACTTCTCAAGCACCTTTGAAGCATATGCTGGTGTTCCCTTACTCGAACAGACGACCAAATCATTATCTTGATATAACCGGCCCAACTTCTTCTTTTCCATTTCGATGATGTCCCGATGTTCCTTTAGAAAGCCAACGGTTAACGGTGAAATGCTTATCACCCTCACGCTGCTTGCATTCTTCACGCTCTTGAACTCCGTTTTATTCTTCCGCAGACTTCGCCTAACTCGTATAGTCGCCTTTTCAAAATCGACGTCAGCCCACTGCAACCCAAGAATTTCGCCCTGCCGCATCCCCGTCATAATCGCGAGGAAATAAGCAATCCAAAAGCGCGTCGTTCCTTTGCTGCTGGCGAGAACCAATTTAACCGAATCATTATCCCATATCTGCCGTTCTTTCTTCTCGACCTTCGGCTTCTCGCCCTTCGGTATTTTCGCGGTCGGGTTCCTGGTTATAAGCTCGAACGATTCGGCCGAATTAAGCGAAGCATCGACAACGGAATAGATACGCTTAACCGATTCGTCGCCAAGCCCTTTTTCAAATCCCGGTTCGTCGTTGATGCCTTTCGTCCGCAAATGCGTGATGAACTTTTTAATATCCAAAGCCGATAGCTTCGAAAGCTGGATGCTGCCGAGGTGCTTGCTTATATGCTTGTTGAAATAGGATTGATACATCTCGCGGGTCGAAGCCTCTATATTGTCTCGGCCTGCCAGCCAATCCGCAAAATACTCGCCATAGGTAACTTTTGTCGGGTCAATGTACTGGCCCCGGTTAAGATCGGCGGAAAGGGCATCCCGTTCCTTCTTCGCTTCGGTCCGTGTCCTAAAGCCGCGCCGCGTCACCCGTTTGCCATTAACCATAATCTGAAACCACCACGGGTTGCCCTTCTTCGCATTCTCGTTGTAATAAACCCCGTCCCCCGACTTCTTTGCATCAGTTTTCGCCACGACTCATAACCTCCATTACATCAATTGATGCAATTATAATCGAATTGCATCAGATTTGCATCAAAAAGAAAAATACATCAAAAAAAGCCCTGTAAATCAAGGCTTTTTCAGAATAGGTACTTACCCTTCAATTTGTGTCACCCCTCCTTGCACGGGTTTTTATGGTTTAACAAGGTTAAGGGATACAGTCAAATTATAGTATGAAGGGGCGGAATCATTGGTGCTGTAAACGAGGAAAATGGGCGGAATATTAAGTCATCTTCGCGTGTATAATTAAACGATGCGTAGGATTAATGATCGGATCGCAGGTGATCAGCGTCAGCAGCTTGTCTTTATCGTTATAATTCAGAACGGACACGTCCGTCGGCTCCACGACCGATACGTTGTAGACCGTATAGGTGTACGTCTCGCCTTTTGTTTCGATCACGATTTTATCCCCGATCTCGACCTCACCCAGCCGGTTGAACAGCCTGCCCTTCGCACGCATCCGGTGACCGGCGATAGCGGCGTTTCCGACCTGACCGATCGCCGTCGTTTCGGTCAAATGCGCCGCGGCGGACTTCATGTTTTTCTGGGTGGCGCCTTCCAATACCGGGAGCTTAAGCTTGATCGAGTCGATGCTGATCGTTGCGATCGGACTCAGCTTAGCCGATGCCGGGGTCGCAGACGGAGCCGAGCTCGCCTCCACGGCCGGCGTTTCTTCCGATTCTTCTGTCTCTTCCACATCACCTGCAGCCGCAAGCGACGCCGACTCCTCGTTAAATAAATCCGTCAGCTGCTCATATTGCCGCTGCGCCTGCTCCACGGCCGTTTCATCGTAGCTGGCCGTCTCCCACTCCTTCAGCAGCCGGTCCTGCTGCCAGTCCGCATACCATTCGCTTGCCTTCGGATATAGCAGCACCAGCAAGCCAAGAATGATCAATGCGTAAGCCGTTCCTCTTCTCATCAATCCGCCTCCCTCCGGCTCAGCCCGGCTTCCGGTCCTCTTCTTGCGAACACCCACCTTTTGCTTCCATAGAAATTCACGCCCACCGAAACGACCGTCACGATCGCCTTGGCCGGCAAGCCCTCCAGCGCAAGCCATTCGTTTAGCAGGGCAAGCAGCAAAACCGACATCCCCAGCACGACAGCGTTCCAAACGACGAACCTGATGCTCGTTGCGATGTCCGGCATATGCGATGCAGCCGTTCTTCCCGCGCCAAAAGTAAATCGGCTGTTTAGCAGCAGACTGTTCAGCATGCCCGCGCCATAAGCCAAAACCTGAGCCAGCAAGTAATAAACGCCCAGCTTGGTCAGCAAGGCGAATCCTAAAACATCGATAGCCGTATTGAGCAGGCCGATCAGGTTGAATCGCACAAATTGAACCAGCGTCCTGCCGCGGCTCAGATCAGACATATTCCTTCACTCGCTTCGGAGCCTCGCCGCTACCGGCTTCGGCGTCCTCTTCCCCGGGAGCATAGCCCCGCACCTCGCGCACGATGTACAGCGGCCTGTTTTTGGATTCGTCGTATATCCGT
Source organism: Paenibacillus vietnamensis (assembly GCF_020169515.1). Taxonomy (GTDB): domain Bacteria; phylum Bacillota; class Bacilli; order Paenibacillales; family Paenibacillaceae; genus Pristimantibacillus; species Pristimantibacillus vietnamensis. The sequence goes on from NZ_JAHMHW010000002.1 coordinate 547,673, forward strand.
CCGATGTATTCCCCGATAAGCCCCAGCAGCATTAAAATAATACCGTTGAACAGCAGGTTGACCGCTACGATGGACGCCCATCCCTGGGCAGTCCCTCCGAGAACCAGCTTCTGGAAGATGACGACCACCAAATAAAGAAAGCTGGACAAAGATAGCGTAAAGCCTACATAGGTTGCAATTTTGAGCGGTTTGTAGGAGAAGGAGGTAATGCCGTCGACGGCGAAAGCGATCATCTTCTTGAGAGGATATTTTGTCTCCCCTGCAAAACGTTCCTCGCGTTCGTACTCGACCATCGTCTGCCGGAAGCCGATCCAGCTGACCAGGCCGCGGACAAAGCGGTTTTTCTCCTTTAATCCCCTCAGCACATCGCATACCTTGCGGTCGATGAGCCGAAAGTCTCCCGTATCTGCGGGAATATCGACATTCGTCAAGCTGCGCAGCGTACGGTAGAACAGCTTGGCGGTCGCTTTCTTGAACAGCGTTTCCCCTTTTCGCTTCAAGCGCTTTCCGTATACGACCTCGTAGCCTTCCTTCCACTTCGCGATCATATCCAGAATAACCTCCGGCGGATCCTGCAGGTCGGCGTCGATGACGACGATCGCGTCCCCGCGGGCGTAATCCATGCCGGCGGAAATCGCGATCTGATGGCCGAAATTTCTGGAAAAATTAATCAGACAGACGTGTGGATCGAAGTCGCAGATGACGGATACCAGCTCCACCGTGCGGTCGTGGCTCCCGTCGTTGACGAAGATTAACTCATACGGTTCCCCGGCTTCGTCCATCACCTGCTTCAGGCGGTCGTACGTATATTCGATTACCTCTTCCTCGTTGTACATCGGAACGATAACGCTGTATTTCACAGCCGAATGCGGCATCGCATGCAACTCCCTTATTCAAGCGTAAATGACCTGACTTTTATCGGTATCGGTTAAGGCCGTTTTGCGGCGGTCGGCCGCTTTAGAACAGCCAGCTAGGGAACCAGCGCAGCAAGTAATCCACGTACCAGACGGGAACCGTCAAGCCCGACAAAGCCGGATAATAAAGAATGAACAGCAGTACCGCTGCGGACGTAAGTGTATGCCTGATCGGCTTGAAGCTTTCGTTCCTCTCCTCCAGCACTTTGAAAACATACACAAGGCTCAAAATGATAAACGGCACCATCGCAAAATAGTGGTACAGGAACGTCAGTCTCGGAACCAGCATCCATGGCACGTACTGGGCAAGGAAAGCGATCCATATCGTATACATAGCTTTGTCTCTGCGCTTAATACTCATCCACAGCGCAGCCGCCATCGCAAAAATACCCGACCACCATATCGCCGGATTGCCCATGGCGACGATCGTCGACTTCATGCCTGCCGCTTCATGGTCGCCGGAATAATACCAGACGGGACGCTTCATGAACGGCCACTCCCACCAGGATGAGGAAAAAGGATGCGTCGATACGAGATTGCTGTGATAGCTGAACATATGCTTCTGATAGTCCACAAAACTCTTGATCGTATAACCTTCGTCCATTACGGTAAGGACCGGGATATACGACAAAGCGTAAATGCCGAGCGGGATGGCGATATAAAAAATCAGGCAGACGGCCAGCGTAATCGCCGTATTCCGCGGAAAAGACCGGACGACAAGCTCAAGCCAATCCTTCGCGTACGGCATATAGCCGCTTCCGTCTCTTTGGAGCACCCGCTTCGCGGCCGCATATTCTTTATAACGCTCGAACAACGAAAGACCGAGCATAACCGCGAGACCTGCTCCTCCATACAGCACGATCCACTTGGAGGCGACGCCGATGCCGAAGAACAGCCCTGCCAGAAATAAGGGAACAAGCGTGGCCCTCAGCTTCACCGTATAAAAGCTCAGCGTATAGTACCTGTGCATGAAGTAGAACATAAGCATGATGAAAAAAACACCATAAACGTCAATTGTTGCGATTCTGGTCTGCGTGAAATGCATAAAATCGGCTGCAAACAGCAACGCCGCGATTCCCGTGTAGGTGCTGCTGTTAAACAACCGCCGCGCGAACAGGTACATGAGCGGCAGCATCGCAATGCCGAACACCGTACCGGCAATCCGCCAGCCGAACGGATTCAGGCCGAATAGCTTGATCCCTAGCGCAATAATCAGCTTCCCGAGCGGCGGATGCGTATTCTCGTACGCAACGATATGCTCCAAATGCTCATATGCGGTCCGGGCATGGTAAATCTCATCAAAGTAAGAACCGTTCATAAAATCGTCGTTATATTGAGCGAGCTGTTGTTCGTCGAATAACAGGGAAACGCTGCCCCGCTTCGCATCCTTCGCTTGCTCGTCATCTATACCGACGATGGGAAGCGGCATTTTGTTGCCCTGCTCGTAAATAACCAGCTCATGCATAGAGAAGCCGGACTGCACGGCGGTCAGCTTCACATATCTCGCTTGCAGGTCGGCAGGCGTCACGTTCCAGGCAAACACGGCGACATGGCTGCTGTCGATCTCGATCACATGATCCCAGTCCGTACCGTTTTGGCTGAATTCGTATTTATATTTACCGGTGCCAACGCCTCCGAAGCTGTTAATCTTCTCAAGCCGCTTCACTTCCCCCAGATCGACGTAGAAGCTTTGCGAGGACGCTCCGGGCTGCCATGCGGTCTGCGGCCCTTTCATATCGCCGAGCTGATACAAGGCGACAATCGCATAGACAAAAGTGACGGCCCCCATCCAAATCCAATCCTTTCGACCCCACCGCTTGCGGTCATGCAGCGCTTGCGAGCCTTTGCCCGTCAAAAAGCGGTCTAACGTTTCCCGCTCCCCCCCGGCCAATGTCTCTTCCGTAATCGGCTCGATCCGCTTGAGGCGGCCGCTTATGTACAAATCGTAACCGATATAAAGCAAATACAGCAGCAGTCCGATATTCGCCAAGGATACGAGCAGAACGATGCCGTTCGACGGCACATTCGTGCTCACTTTGCTGTAATCCAGCACATAGGCGATATTTATAAAATTGGTCAGGGCATAGCCCAGATATACGTATAAGAACCGGCGGTCAAGCGACCTGACATAGGCCAGCAGCCCGAGCAGCATAACCGGAAACAGGTACCGCTCATGCATTTTGGTCACGCCGACGAACACGACCGCAATCAATACCATCGCCAGAAAATAGGACCTTTCCTGTTCAATGCCGTTCCGTTTCCTCAGCGCAAAAAATACCGCTGCCGCAACCGCGGCGGCAATAAACAGATTGCCCCAGGTCTGAAAGCTGAGCAGCAGCCAGGAGTCCGCAATCGGCTTCCAGTTTGCCCCGCCAAGCGCGTACAGATTGAACGCATTCAATGTCGCATACGGATAGGAAGACAACGTTCCGCTATATAATTGCAAGAGGCCGTTCATGCCGCCGCTGCCCCAGAAAAAAGGCAGGGCGAGCACCAGAAACGTCCCAAAGCCGTACAAGGCGCTCACCGGTATTTGCTTCCATGCCCGGCGGTAAATGAACCACAGCAGCAGCACCGGCATGAAAATAAACGCCTGCGGCTTGATCAGCGCTGCAATCGCAAACCAGACGGAAGCCCGCTTGATCCGGTTTCCGGTCAAGCCGTGCACGGCCAGCACGAGCGCAAGGGTAAAGACGGCATCCACCTGTCCCCATGCCGCGGAATCGGCAATGACGGCCGGATTGAACAAGTAGAGCGCCGCCAGTCCGGCCGCGGCTAGGAAGCCGGCTTTCTTCTTGGCCGTTTCGTATACGAAATACGCCGCAGCCAGATCGGCGAGCAGGGCCGGCAGCTTGAACAGCAGCAGAGCGGACCCGGAATCCGCATTCAGGTTCAGCATGCTTTTGACCGCGCCAAGCACGTACAGCACATAAATATAGCCGGGCGGATAATCGACAAACAGATCCGAACGGTAAAACCCGGAAAGCCCCTGTGATGAAGCCTGCTCCGCCCATGCCATAAACAGCGCGATATCATTGGCATAACCCGGGTTGGTAACGGCAATGCCTGCACGGAGCGCCAGCGCTCCTCCGAACAGAACGGCGAGTATGAGCCGCCTCCGCTGCCGGTCGCCTTCAAGATCGCCGCTTGCGCGAAGAAGCTTCCGGCAGACGACCGAAAACAGAATGCCAAATAACGCGGCAAGCACAAGAAGCGGCAGCACGCCGGCTTCGGAGGCCGGCACTGCAGCCGGTTCGCCCGGCGCCGTCGGCGTCAGGCTGAACACTTCCGCGCCCGCAGGGGCCTTCGATACTTTCTCGACGCTCAAATCGTCGAAATACGCTTTGCCGGTGTTAATGCTCCCGTAGCCTCCCAGGCTGGCTCCAAGCGTAAAAGAGGATTGCTCCTTGCCCGTTTTAGCGAAAAATTCGAGATATTCCCATTTGCCGCCCGTATCGATCAGCTGCGGATAAGTGACTGCAACCCCTTCGACGAACAGATGCGCGCCTGTTGCATCTGCGCCTACCCCGTCGGTCAGCACGTAACCGGAAATTTTATAGACAGTTTCGGGATTGACGCTTACGTTCTGCGTCCACCGCGAATGGTTGGCTTCCTTATTGTGCAGCATCGCCGAATGGCTGCCGGTATGAACCTTCGTGTTATCCGGCGAATATGTAGTCAAATGCTCTTCCTTCAAATAAGCGTCATGGCCCCAATGCTCGGGAACGCCGTCCGTCACATTCTCGAAGCCGGCATTTTTGAGCAGATTGGCTGCGGCATAACCGGCTTCGGCCGGCCACAGCAAGCAGCCGAACAGCAGGAGGGCCACTACCGTTCGCATCCCTAATTTGATCATCGCTCAGGTCCCACCTTTTATCGACATCAGTAGATTCCTATCATAGAGGTACCTCCTAACTCTATTAGATATCCTATTTTTGGTCAACGACATTAGAAAAAAATAAGCAGCCGTTCCCTTTCGGGAATCGGCTGCTTATTTAGTTTGCCGAGCGCAGGCTCAGGCTGGAGTTTCCGGAGTCGAATTCGCGTTCGGATATCCGGGTTGTGTTTCATAATCGGGTGCTGCGTCAAGTCTTAGTTCTGATTCGGTTTCGGGTCCGGATTGGAGCCCAGGATGATAATCAATCGTTTCAACGGCAGGCTCTCGCTTTAATTCCGGCTCAAAATCATACATTTCATTGGCGGTCGTAGTCACGGCGAGACGGCGCAGCCTGGTCCAGATGAACCGGTAGCCGTCCATGCTCGGCTTTACTTTGTCGATGACGCCCAGTCTTGCGTGAAGTGCGGGAAAATATCCCCGGTTTGCAACCGCTTTGGCTAATATTTTTTTTAGTCCTGCCGCTGAACGGAAGCTTACGGGAGTATTTCGGATGTAATAGATGAACTTGGGAGTTCCATAGTAGATGACCGGTTTCCCGTTTATAAGGGCTTCATAGGATACAGAGGAATAAGGAGTGATGACGGCGTCAGCCTGTTCGATAAGCTTGTTGAGCGGGACAATGCCGTGCCGCAAAATTTTCGATTTTTTGCACCGCAGCCATTTGCGGTAGGATCCGCAGCCGCCCTGGTCGGGATGAGCTTTGTACGTAACGGAAATTTTGCCTCCGAACGGCTTCACGGCCTGCTCGATCGATCGGATAATGCCTCTGTTATGGCTCAGTCCAAGCGGCTGAAGGGCGACGAGCAGCTTGATTGGTGCATTCGCCATCACACTGGAAGCGGATCTTCCGGTCGGCAGATTGCGGTAAAAGCAAGGACCGCTGACAACGATTTTACCCGCCGGCGCACCATAAGACTGAAGAAAATTGGCATGCGATTTCCCCCAGACGAAGTTAAGGTCTGCGTTGACCGGGAAATGGGCAATCGGTGCCATCAGCCCATGCTGAACCATAACCGTATGCACATTGCGGGATTGCGCGAAGGAAGTCATCAATGCCCCATGGTGGTTAATAGTCGATCCGTAAATGGTCCGGCGGATCGGATAACGATTGAACAGCGTATGCACGCGCCGGATATGCAGCATCGCTTTTTTAACCCGCGCCGTAAGCCACGAACGGAACGCCGGACGGCGGAACACGGCAGGCGCGGAGGACAGCGCCGCGCGCAGCTGGCTCATCGTTTTTTGAGCCATGGCGGGAGGAAGCTTCGCCGGCGGAAGCCCGTGCAGATAAACGAGCGGCCGGCATTCCTTGCGCTTCAGCATGGTCCGGTATTCCCCCGAATAATGAGCGACGTACAAAATTTTCTCTCCCGTCACCCCCTTCGTCATCCCGAATAATTCGGCGCGGACGACCGTATAGCCGGATTTGCGAAGGTTAGGCTTCGATGGTACCAGGTAAGGCTTGCAGGCGGCCTGTATATTGCGGATCCGGCCTGAACGCTTCGCGCCGCCGAACGCTCCGGAATGATGAAGCACGTATTTCTGAAAATCCCGGAGCATCACGATGCCAAGCGGCACATCGTCGTAACGAAGCGATTTGAAGGCTTCCAGAAAGCTGATGCTGTGCCTCCAAATCATCCATGTTTTATTATGCATATCAGTTTTTATCCTCCCTGTACCTGGACAAAATCGCCGACAGCTGCTGAGTTGTGACCATGGGAGCTTTATCCGAGCGGTAAAAAGTGATAACAGACGGTTGAAAGTGCAGATAAGCGTTCCCCCTTCTCGAAGCCGGGAGAACGACATACAATTCATCGTCCTCGACTAAATTCGGCAATTCATCCTCGCTGAGCAGTTCTTCGTGAAGCTTCTCCCCAGGCCTGATTCCGATGACCTGTACGGCAGGAGCAGGCAATCCGTTATTCAGGCTGTACTCACGGACCGCTTCGCTCAAATCCGCGAGCCTAAGCGACTCCATCTTCAGAATGAACGTTTCTCCGCCTTCGCTGTAGCAGGCCGCCTTGATGGTCAGGTTTGCCGCTTCCTGAATAGACATGAAGAAACGGGTCATATCGGGATCCGTAATCGTCAGCGGCTTCCCGGTCAAGGCTTGATTCATAAGCACGGGAAACACCGAGCCTCTTGAGCCGATCACGTTGCCGAAACGGACCGAGCAAAATTTCGTTTCCGTGTTGCCAGCCATATAATTCGCCTGCTTGAACAGCTTCTCGGTGATCAGCTTGGTGGCTCCCATCGTATTGCTCGGATTGACGGCCTTGTCGGTGCTGATATTAATCACCTTTTTTACCTTGTTCAGAATGCTTGCCCGGATGACATTTTCGCTGCCGAAATTATTGGTTTTCATCGCTTCGAACGGGTTCTCCTCGCAGACCGGAACCTGCTTCAGAGCCGCTGCATGAAACACATAATCCATGCCCCGCACGGCAAAATCCACGGACGGGTAATCGCGTACGTCTCCCAGGATAAAACGCAGGCGTTTTTCGTTCGCATATTTTTGTTTCATAAGATATTGCTTCGTATCATCACGGTTAAACACGACGATCGTTTCCGGTTCATAAGCAAGCAGCGTCGAAACGATTCTTTCGCCGATGGAGCCGGTTCCGCCCGTGACCAGAATCTTTTTATTTTTGAAAAAATCGGAAATCTGTTGGTTTGCCAGGGTCAATCTGTTCCCTCCTCTTGATGTATGACTGCAGTCCGACACGGCAAGTGTAAACGGCTGACGCCGTCCTTTGGCGGCAAAAGCTCGCCATCGCGATGAAATATAAGTCCAGTATAAAGTGAAATTTATACTTTCTTATATTTTTGGAAGGGCGCGGCTCTGCGCTTTGCATGCAACTTGTAGAGACAGCCGCGGAGTGGTTGTCTAATACTCTATGTTATGTTTTGAGAGAAGACGCGGTTATAGGCGATTCATTTATATTTCCGGATTGGTAGAGAAGATAGGCAAACTTTCAGGAGCAACGGCGGCCGCGAATAATACATTAATAGTAGACTTTTCTTTATTAAAACTGGTCGTGAAAGGATCGATTGCACATGTTGGTTCCTTTATCCAAACCGGATATAACCGCATTGGAGAAAAAATACGTGATGCAGGTATTAAGCTCGGGGCAGCTCAGCTTCGGGGATAAGCTTCGCCGGTTCGAACAATGCTTCTGCGATACGTTTGGCGTCTCCTACACCGCTGCCATGAACAGCGGAACAAGCGCGCTTCATGCCGCGGTCAAAGCGCTCGGGCTTCAGGCCGGTGACGAAGTGATCACGACGCCCTACAGCTTTGTCGCCTCCGGCAACTGCCTGCTGTTCGAAGGCGTCAAGCCCGTATTCGTCGATATCGATCCGGATACGTTCAACATCGACACGGCGCTGATCGAGCCCGCCATTACGCCGAACACAAAAGCGATCCTGGTCGTCCATGTTTTCGGCCAGCCGTGCGATATGGATAAAATCAATGCCATTGCGGAGCGGCACAAACTTTTTATTATCGAGGACGCTTGCGAAGCGATAGGCGCTACCTGGAAGGGCAAGCCGGTCGGAACGATCGGTGAAATGGGGATATTCGCTTTTTATCCGAACAAGCAAATTACGACCGGTGAAGGCGGCGTATTGTTGACGAATAACGAGAGGTACTATAACCTGGCCTGCAGCTTGCGCAATCAGGGACGCGATCCCGGAAGCGACTGGCTGACGCATGACCGCATCGGCTATAACTACCGGATGTCCGATCTTCAGGCAGCCGTAGGGCTAGGGCAAATGGAGAGGCTGCATACGATACTCGGCAAGCGCGCAAGAGCTGCCGCGAGATACGAGCGGCTGATCGCCAAAGCCGGACTGCCGGTGAAAACCTTAAAGCCGCTGCCGGGCTCGACGATGAGCTGGTTCGTTTTTATCGTGAAGCTGCCGGAAGGCGTAGATCGAATGAGCGTGATTGAGAGTCTTGCCCAGGAGGGCGTCCAAAGCAAGCCTTATTTTCCGTCCATCCACTTGTTCCCGGTATACCGGAGCCTGTACGGCTACCAGCCGGGAGATTTTCCGGTCAGCGAAAACACATCCGAGCGGACAATCGCTATTCCGTTCTATTCCACTATCACCTTGAAAGAACAGGCGCATGTCATAAAGAGTCTTGGCGAAGCGTTAAAGGGAGAGAAATAAGGATGGAGATGAGAATCGGAAAGCATACCGTTTCGCCGGCTCATCCGATGTACGTCATTGCGGAAATCGGCGTCAACCATAACGGATCGCTCGAGTTAGCCAAGAAAATGACCGAAGCCGCCCGAGACTCCGGAGCTGACGCCGTCAAATTCCAAATGTTCCGCAGCGAAGAGCTCGTATCCGCTCAGGCCGCGCTGGTCGATTACCAGAAAACGTCAGCCTCCGATTCGAACCAGCTGGAGATGCTGCGCCGCCTGGAGCTGGACGAAGCTTCTTTCCTTGAGCTGAAGAACTATTGCGACACGCTCGGAGTTACATTTCTCGCCACCCCGTTCGACGTGTCGAGCGCCCATACGCTAAACCGTATGGGCATCGAAGCGTTCAAAATCGGCAGCGGCGACATTTCCAATTTGCAGCTGCTGGAGGCCGTCGCTTCGTTCCGCAAGCCGGTCATCTTCTCCAGCGGCATGTCGACACTCGGCGACATCGAAGCCGCCTATTCCGCACTGAAGGAGGCTCCGCAAGCGGCGCTGCTGCACTGCACCTCCGCCTATCCAGCTCCATATGACAGCATTAACCTGCGTGTCATTGACACCCTGAAGTCCGCCTTCGGCGGTATTATAGGCTACTCCGACCATACCGTCGGCATGGAGGTGCCGATTGCCGCTGCCGCTCTCGGCTATAGCATTTTAGAGAAGCATTTTACGCTGGACCGGGGAATGCCGGGGCCTGATCACCAGGCGTCAATGGAGCCAGGCCCGTTTAAACAAATGATTGAAGCGATCAGGCATGTGGAGCAGGCGCTCGGCGTTTCCCAGAAACGGATTCATGAGGCGGAAGCAAAAACACGGAATCTGGTTCGGCGCGGTATATACGCGGGGAAGGAATTGCCTGCCGGACACGTCATTGAGGAGTCGGACCTGCAGCTGCTGCGGCCGCTCGGCGAGATCGATGCGGCACAGTATAAGCAGCTGCTCGGCAGGAAAACGACGCAATCCTTCAAGAAGGGCGAAGCCCTCTCTTGGCAAGGGGTGAAGTAAGGAGGCCGTGATGAACATTTTATGTTTTACCGGTACGAGGGCGGATTACGGCATATACCGTCCTCTTCTGCTTGAGCTGGAGCGCGATCCGGATATCCGGTTGAAGCTGGTGGCGACCGGCATGCATGTGCTTGACGAATATGGGCACACACTGAACCAAATCGAGAAGGACGGCCTTACCGTGGCGGCGGCCCCGTCCATTTTGACCAAAGGCGATTCCACCTATGCGATGTCCCAATCGGTCGGGCTCGGACTTCTTTATTTTTCCGATGCCATCCGTTATCATAAGCCCGACTTCGTGCTGCTGCTGGGCGACCGGGGGGAGATGCTGGCCGCGGCTATCGCAGCACATTACCAGAACGTTGGAATTGTCCACCTGCACGGCGGCGAATGCAGCGGCTCGGCTGACGATATGGTCCGTCATGCGATTTCGACCTTTGCTCATCTTCATCTTGTATCGAATGCGGATGCGATGCAGTTTCTCGTGAAACGCGGCGAAGAGGCATGGCGGATCGCTCCGGTCGGATCGCTCCGAAAGACGGAGGTGCAGAGGATCTACAGCCTCCCTCAGACGGAACGCGACCGGCTGATCACTTTTTACGGACTGGAATCTTCCCATCCTAAAATTCTCCTGGCCATGCATCCCGATTCCAAGGAGCGTACTCCCTTCGAAACGCAAATTGATTCCGTGCTGAACGCGCTTCGCAGCTTTGCGAAAACGCAATTCCTTGTCATCGGCCCGAACAGCGATGCAGGCGGAGAAGTTTTTAAGGAGCGGCTGCAAGACTTCGTTCAGGAAAGCCCGCTCCGCCGTTATTACGCTTCAGTTCCTTCGAGCGATTATTTATTCCTCCTGTCCAAGGCCGATCTGCTTGTCGGGAACAGCAGCAGCGGCATCATCGAAGCTCCTTTTTTCCAGCTGCCTTTCGTCAACGTCGGCGCAAGACAAAGAAACCGTACCCATGCGGCCAATGTCATTCACGTAGATTATAATGAGGCAGACATTCAAGAGGCGGTATCGGTCTCTCTAGCAGCAAGCCGAAAGTCAATTACGGCTAATCCGTACGATCTGTGCGAATGCCCGGAGAAGGAAATCGTGAACGTGCTGAAGCGGCTGTCCCGTCATCCGCAGCTTCTGAACAAGAGATAATCGCGGAACCTGTCGTCATCCGTGATTGTCGTCCATACACCGGCCGTTCCTTCTTCATATCTTATATAACGCTTGCCATGCGCAGGCGTTTATATCGGATTAAGGAGGGACTTCACCTGCAACCTCCCTATGTGGGCATTCTCATCGACGATAAACTGCACCGCAAAATCTCCTCCGGAAAGCCGGACTATGAAAACGTCGAGCTATATGTGAAGGCGGGCATCAAGCACGGCGTTACTCCCTGCTTCTTCCGGCTGAGCGATCTTCGGCCCGGACAAACGACTGTGAAGGCATACGTTAAACAAGATAAACGTTTTGTTCAGAAAAACGTGCCCGCGCCGCGGGTCATCCACAATCGGGCGCTCTTTCCGAGCAATAGCCAGTACCGCAGGCTGTCCGCGTGCCTCAGCGACGGCCGGCTGCTGTTCAACCGCCGCAACCGTTACGGCAAGCTGCTCATCCATCATCTGCTTTGGGAAGACGAGAGCCTTCGCCCCCATCTGCCGATGACCGACCGAGCAGTTCCTTCTGCCATTCAAAGCATGATGAACCAGTACGACTCCCTGATCATCAAGCCGAACAGCGGCAGCATCGGGCTCGGCATCATGCGCATGGACCGGACGAGATTGGGCTGGAAGCTGACTTATCCCGTATCGTCCGGGACAGCTAAGCAGAAGTGGCGTACGATCGAATGGAGAGGGAATAACCTGCCAGCTATGATTTTGAAACGGATTCGGTCCAAGTCCTTCATCGTCCAGCAGTTCATCCCTCTCGCCACCTACAAAGGCAGTCCCTTTGATCTGCGCGTTTCCGTGCAGCGTACGACGGACGGCCTCTGGGATATGACCGGCATAGTGGCAAAGGTTGCTCCTAAGCATACTTTTGTGACGAATATGGCGCAAGGCGGCAGCACTTACCGGCTGCAGACGATCCTGCACGAACAATATCCCAATTTAAGCCTGGGAGTCATCGAAAAACGCATCTATGACCTGTCCATGCGAATCGCTCTTCAGCTCTCCAAAGTGCTTCCGAATATGGCCGACCTGGGACTCGACATCGCCATTACGTCATCGGGATATCCGATGTTCATCGAATGCAACGGCCGCGACCAGCGCTACACCTTCCGCGAAGCCGGCATGGCCGATGTCTGGGCGTCCACCTACGACAATCCGATCGGTTATGCGAAATATTTGCTCAGGAACAGCTCCGGGGTTTAGGTGCCGGGGCTTTCTTAAGGTGAATATTGAAGTAAGAGATAATCGCGGAACATTCCTTAATCAATGACCTCTGACTATACCTCAGGGGGATCCCCTTCATATCTTATAACACGTTAAACATAGCTAAAGCATGATTAAGCAGTACGATCCCTTGATTTTCAATCCGAACAGTGAATGGAGTGAATAATGATTAATACTTATGATCGTAATTATTGGTCTCTATATTTCGACTTTATAGATGGTTTTAAAAGGTTGAATTATGCCGGATTCTTGTTACCATTTGTATTCCCTTTTGAAAGACTAATTGCTGGAAACGAACACGTCAAAAAATTTTTAAATAGTCCATCTTCTATAAACATACTTAAAAATAACATCAAGGATGAAACTTCAGTTCAAAAAAAATTTGATTCTTATATCAATGCATTAAAGAACGATTTGAAATTTAATCATATAAATGGATATGTAGTCATGTATGATGATCCACTAAGATTCCCAGATCGATTTCGCAAAAATTACTTTCGTCCAAAGAAAACATTATTTTTAAATGAATCAAAACTAAATAAATATACTGGAAACATCAATAGACTGATTAAAGTTTATAAACAAAAAGCAATTTTATTATTCCGATCTCATAGAAAACATCCAATTTTCGGTAATAGGAAATTCCAAAAACGATTTATAATACGTATTCCTTTAATTTTAGGCAGTATTGTAGCTGCAAATAAATTATTAAAAAAAGTTCCTATCTATTGCATTATATTGGGATCAACAAATACTTTAGCAACTAGAGCATTAGCGCTAGCTGCATTAAAAAAAGGAATTCCAAGTATTTGCATGCAGCACGGTGTAATAGCTTCTGAATTGGGGTACTTACCAAAAATCTCTCCAACCATGGCTGTATATGGAAAGTATGAATCTGATTGGTATGAAAGAAAGGGAGTGTCGAAATCCAGCATTGAAATAATTGGTCATCCTAGATTTGATGACATCATTTTAAGAAATCCAATAACTAGGAATATGTTTAATAAAAAATTAGTTTTAAACCCTAAATTAAAAACTATATTATTTATAATTCGAGGCCATCACATTGCCATCCCTAAAATTATCATTAAAAATCTTTTAGAAAAACAACATGTTAATATTATTGTAAAATATAAAGGTGTTAATAAGTATGCCAATCTTTTAAAAAAGGAGTTTCCTTCTATTATTTGTATAGATCAAGCAATGCATTTATATGATCTCATTCATAATACGGACGCTGTTGTAAGCTATCAATCAACAATTGCTTTAGAGGCTATGTTGGCGGGAAAGCCAGTATTTATTTGGAATACAAAAATTTTCTGTACGACTGATTACTATGATGACCTAGGAAAATCTCTTCAGAGTAACCCATTAGAATTAGTTGATATGTTAGTAAACTATTTGAAAAACGATATAAATTTACAAGAGAAACTTGAGAGTGCGAGAAAGCAGTTCATTACCTATCATTATCATGATTCTTCCATTACCTCGGGAGAGAGGTTAAAAAACCTAGTACTTTCATTAACTCCGAAGCCAAAAATTCTAATCGAATCAAATTCGAAATTCTTCTTTTAAGTACAATTAGAAAAAGATGAAATGAATAGTTCCAAACACGTATAACCAAACACTATTAAAACCAGAAAGTGTGAAAATATGAATATACCGGTTGGAGCTGAAGCTATAGATCATCAGTCGCAAATTGTCGTCGTAGAACTTCAGAAGTGCCGAGACTGGCTCGGTTATTCATATACAGCAAACGGTTGGCATTATTCTGGAGCTACAATAAAACAATACATTCTAAACCCTCAGCTCACTTATAACGATTCAATTTTGAAAATCTACTATGAAAAATTCCAACCTAAATCCTTAATTGAAGCATTATTTATAAAAAATAACAAAATCACAATCCCAAACGATGAACAGTGGCCAGCTTTGCCCTGGCTACATGTCGCATACAAACCACGCAATTCTAATTATCAGCATTTTGGGCCTAATCCAGACCATTATGGAAAAACGGAATTTAGTAAAACAATTGATCTGTATAAAAAGTTGTCTAAAAATGGATATCAGCCCAAAAGCCACCGTGATGGATTTATTCGCGGATATTTCTTAAAGCATTATGATGACTATCGGTTTGTAGTTTCAGGTGGACAACATAGAATTGCGGCTCTAGCCATGCTTGGCTATAAAAATATTGAAGTTAAGATCCAACCTTCCTATCAAAGAGTAATTGATATACAAAAAGTTCACAAATGGATTAATGTTCGAAATAACAAATATAATCAAGAGGAAGCCATTCAAATATTCAATTTATATTTTAATGAAAACGGGAAAAATAAGGCTAAAAAAATCGGTATTTATAGTAAAATTTATATGTAGAAGGGGAATCTTATGTATCAAGATATTTGGGTAAAAGGGAAACTTAAGCAAAAAGGCGAGAGAAACTGTTCACTTAGATATGAGCATATAAAAAAGTATTTAAAAAAACTAGAAAAACCATTTTCCGTGTTGGATATCGGAGCAAATTACGGGTATTTCTCTTTCAGAATTGCAGAAGATTTCGGTGCAAAAGTAACCATGATCGAATCGAATAAAGGTGTATTAAACATTATTGCACAAAATGATAATAGCAACGTACAGTTAATTAATAAATTGGTCAGTGTTGACGATCTAAAGCAATTAGCGAAAAACAAACATTACGATGTCGTTCTTGGCCTTAGTATCCTTCATCATTTTGAAGATTACAGAGGTGCGATTGATGCTATATTCGAGCTTGGGGATCTTATATTTATTGAGCCGCCAGCACCCGAGGAAGAGCGAGGAGGTTATAACGGTCATCGCGCTAAAGGTATTAATGAATATCTTAATACCAAAAAGTCTAAAGTACTCACCTATACTCCGAACTTAAGAAACCTCGGCAAAAGACCGTTGCTCCTGTTTGAATCGAAATAGACGAAAGAATTCAGCAAATATCGTTATCAGGTCGGTCTGCACTTACAATAGATAGCCCCCCCCCCCAAGGGGGAGTTGGCTATCTATTAATTTATGTACCGCATTTTTTATGACAATGAGCTTCAGGCCCTCTTTCCAGAGGCCGACAAGTGAACATATAACTAAAGAAGTCCGGCAAGGCATCTTGTATTTCCTGTCCTTTTCGTTGATACTTTGCCCTCATTAACAAAGAAATTAAAGATCCTGTTGGGGTGCTCAGACCCGCATAGGAGAAGTCACTAAGCGTTAAAAGGTACTCTACGGGAAGATTGACAGCAATTCTATTGAGAATTCAGATCCAACTTGACATGGAGCCTCAGCGGGCATGACTTCTTGCGAAAAAGGGCGATTATCACAAGGGTTTCGCATAGCTGGATAGCCAATCATGCCCACCTTCCATGTAAAGTCTTTGAAGGATCGGTTAATATTATTGCTTTGTTGTTAAACGAGACAATAATGAGATTAAATCGAAACTAGGCTCATTTATTTCCCCAATAGCGAATACGTCTGAATGCCTTCCAAAGTATTCTTTTTCAAATTTGTATTTTTCGGCTTCTCCTCCTATCAAATAAATTTTGTTATTTCGAATAATATAACCTGGGACATTTTTTCTACCAAATAAAGTGTTATCGTTATAGCATGAATCAGTAACGGTATCATAGATAATTATTTTATTCGAAAACCTGCCATTATACATTGAATTTTTTACAAGTTTATTCTTTTTTATAAAGTATCTATACGAATATCCTCCAATAAGGATAATATAACGGTCCTTATAAACGATTTCGTCATTACACGGTCCCCAATTACTTAGTCCATTACTAATATTAGTTTTAATCAACGACCATTCTTTGGTCACCGTATTATACTCCCAATTTTCATTAGTATTATAAAACCGATTAGATATGTCTTTTTTGGAAGGGATCCAACGTTGGTTTGGATATATTCCTCCGATAATATAAATCTTATCCCCAATACTCGTCATGGCGGGATTAAACCTTAGAGTACCCGGAAAGGTATCGTATTTTTCCCATCCCTTATTTAAGTTGTTAATATCCAGTCTATATAATATCCTTCCAATTTCGGTGTTTTTAACTTTGACCATTAAATGGGGACACCTATAATGTGCTTTTCTATGTGCACCACAACATATATAAATATAATTGTTTATTTTGGTCATCCCGAATCCGGTCATACTTATAGGCAAATTGGGTAATTTTGTCCATGTCCATTTATTGTCTGTATATTTTAGCGCATATCCGTCTTGTAACGTGCGGAAGGATTTTTTCCTTTTATTATTGGTTGATTTACCATGAATCCTTGTTGGCGCAAAGACGTAACCGCCATAACAATACATGGTATTGTCGATACAGACTGTTCTTCCCCCTTGTCTCCCTGTACCAGGAAATTTAGGAATGCTATTCCACGTATTTTTTTCATTCAAATCTAGGTAATAACCGTCATTTTTGAATCCTCTGATGTATTTTTTAACTTTTCTGTCACTACGGTTAGTCGCGTAAGAAAAGGGAATTCCACCATTAAATCCACACGAATATATTAATTTATTACCTATCATTCCAAAAAAAGTTTCCTCTATACCTGACGGAATACTAGTAGACTTTTTCCATTTTATCCTCATACTATTACTATTACTATTACTATTACTATTATGATTACGATTACGAATGCTGCGAATGCGGCGAATATGGCGAATGCGGCGAATATGGCGAATGCGGCGAATGCGGCGAATACGATTACGTTTCCGTTTCCGTTTCCGAATACGCATAATAAACACCTTCTCTCTTTCATATTAGGTTTAAATAATTTGAGCACCTTCAACTGATAATAGGTGTGTCAAGCAATTGGATGCAGTTCGTAAATAATTCCTTTCTAAAGGGATCTCACATTTTACAAAATTTGTAGATTAGTTTCATCATAGTATATGTCCGCGAGTTATCTTATGGAACGGCACTTGTCCATCCCAGACGCTACAGCTTTACTAAACTGCCTTGGTGCCAAATCATACAGACTAAAATAAAAAAGCCACCGTCATTGGCGGTTCCGAAAGCACCGTCAATTAAAGTGGCTGAGACATTATTAAATGAATAAAATTTCAAGCCGAGGCAGGTTCATTCAAGTAACTCTATCCGAACAAGTCCCACGTAATGGGAGTTCCCTTCCTGACATCTTTGTTCACTCGTTTCCCGATTATTATCGGATAGTATTTAGGAGGAAGACCGAATCCGGGACGGATCGCCCGCAGGTTGTCATTGTTGAGCAATTCGCCAGCCATAATATCTTTGGCCGCATAGAGGGAACGACGAAACTGCATCGATTTTAGCTCCGATCCTACGGGGCCGTAGGAAATTGCCCCCATCGCCTGCCAGGCACTCAAAGATTCTGCAACCAGCCTCTTCATTTCCTCTGGCTCCATAGAGAAAGCGGAATCCACTCCGCCGTCTGCACGGTTTAGAGTGAAATGCTTCTCGATAACAGTCGCTCCGAGAGCAACAGCGGCAACGGCAACCCCTGATCCCATCGTATGATCAGATAAACCAGCTTCACAATGAAACAGATCTCGCATATGAGGAATCGTCATCAGGTTGGTATCTTTCGGGGTTGCCGGGTACGTGCTCGTGCACTTTAACAAAACGAGCTGTTTACAGCCGGCCTCCCTTGCAGCACGAACCGTCTCATCTAACTCTGCGACACTCGCCATACCTGTCGAAATGATTAAAGGCTTACCTGTAGAGGCTGCTTTGCGGATTAACGGAAGATCTGTATTCTCAAACGATGCGATCTTGTAGCATGGAACATTCAAGGATTCCAAAAAGTCTATCGCCGTCTCATCGAATGGAGTGCTAAACCCCAAAATCCCTAGCTCCTTGCAGCGATCAAATATTGGCTTATGCCACTCCCACGGCGTATACGCTTGTTGATACAAGTCGTAGAGGGAACGGTTCTTCCACAAGCTTCCCGAATCCCCGATCACAAATTCATCTTGACTTAAATTAAGCGTCATTGTATCCGCTTTGTAGGTTTGAATTTTCAATGCATGAGCTCCTGATTTTGCGGCCTCTTCTACGATGGTGAGCGCTCTTTCCAACGACTGGTTGTGATTACCCGACATTTCCGCAATGACGAATGGTGGAGAGCCTTTCCCAATCTTCCTATCTCCAATTAAAAACTCACTCATTTATTCCCCCCTCTTCTTCAACAACATTCTATACTTTGAAAATTTTGCTGCGAAGTTCGTTCTTGATACGGAACCATTCTTCGGCTAACAATACGAAAGTCATTACTTCCTCATAACGTCCATTCTTCAAAATCTGCTTTCTTAAGCTTCCTTCTTCCCGGAATCCGAGCTTTCGATGAAAGGCAATGCTGGCAGTATTAAATACAAAAGCTTCACCGAAACATTTACTCATCAGCAAATTTTCGAAGCAATGCTCCAAGCCTAGAAATCCCATGATTGAACCGCTTCCTCGAGGGGCCTGAGGCTCACCTACGTAAAAGCCCCAATGGCAGGATTGATTCAGAGGATCAAAACCTGTGAAATTTATGAACCCCATGCTTTGTCCATCAATCTCGAAAATGCTGCAATCGGATGCGCGGGTATGCTGAATCGTCGCGTACCAAAGGCTATGCTCCTCCATCGTAATAAGTCTATCGGTATACATGTTCTCGCGAATACGATCGGAGTTACGCCATTTTAAAACAATGTCCAAATCCGATTCTTTCATAGGTCGCAGCAAATACGAACCATGGCCCGGCATCAACGATCACCGCCTATTATGGCTTCCGCGGCAAGTCCAATTCTTAGCGTTGCATTCCCACCCATTATTTCAATCGAGCACTCGCGCATTCGTTCGAGTAAACTAACATCCTCAATCGATTGCCGTATAGCTTCTGCAAGCCGTTCATCGTTCACTGTTTCATGCCATCCTAAATTAACTATAATTCCGGCTGCATGTGCCGCTTCAGCAACCCTCACTTGATTTTCAGCAACCGTGATCGTGATGGAAGGTAATTCCATAAAACATCGCTCCCAAGTCACATTCCCGACAGCTCCGATGGCCAAGTCTGCATTCGCCATTAAATCAGCCATATTCTCTACCTGACAGTGAAAAGCCACTTTTTGCATACTTTTGCATAGCAGCTTGATCTTATCCTTATTAGGATTGTTCTTACCGACGACAATATCAATATTAATTCCCTTAAGATTGAGAAGCTTGATCGCGCTTAGTGCTTTCGCCGTCTCATTTGTTGCGTCAACCCCCCCAAAAAAAACAAATATTCTTTTAACTCCAGCATTTTTACGCGCCAACCTTTTTCGAGCTTCCCGAAACTCTGGACGAAGCAAGGCAAATTGAGGCCCAAGCAGCAGCCGGCATTTTTCAGGGACTAGCGACTGATACCTCTCTTCCGGGTTCGGGAATAAATTTTGATCGAGCAGTAAATCGCAATCATGAGCCCGATTCGCAAGGTCGTCTATTACTACTATTTTTTTTACAAATGGTCTTTGTACCTTTTCCCAGCTTGCATTCAGAGTGTAATGATCGACAATTAAACAATCTGCAGGTCTATCTAGTCCCTGTAAAATCGCTTCGCTGGCTAAAGCATCATCCCCGTTCGCATGTATCCTGTATACCGGAAATCCATGCCTCTCAATCCATTCGCATAAATGCCCCGGAGACTCGCGGCAAATAAAAGACGTGTTTGCACCCATAACGGACAGCTCCGAGGCAAGCGCCATGCAGCGGTAAACATGTCCCGTTCCGATTGCGATTGACGCATCCGTGCGTATGATCACATTCATTGGCAGTCATCCATTCATTCTCCGAGTTTTTTTTGAAGCACATCCCGGTTAATCTCTATCCATTCGGGATTCGCTTTATGCAGATCGATCAAATCTTCCATTGTAAATAACGGACGATGGGGATATAAGTGCTCAATTAGGAGTTTGATTAGACTGAAATCCTCAAACGTATCGACTGTCCAGCGAAAATCATTAGCTTTATCTTTATAATCTACCGACGTAAGCCTAAATCGCTGCGGATTTTGATAAAAATAAGGAGTTACATGTTCCCGCTCCGACTCCGACTCTGCTTCATTATGAGCTTTGTACAGCGCTGCTTTTGTGAACACCTCTGTATCCATCCCGTGAGGATAACGGTTTATAAGTGTGTTAGATACATAATCGCAAGAGTCGGTACATTCCAAAAACCTTTCAATCACACGATCGATGACAACTGGATCAATAATCGGGCAATCAGCGGTCAATCTAACGATCACGTCTGCATTACACCAAACTGCGCAATCATAATACCTGGTCAACACATCATCCTCAGGTCCACGATAACATTCCATACTCAATCGCTCACACAGATCGACGATCGGTGTATCGATTTCATTCCATGTTGTAGCAACTACTATCGAATTAAGCAGCTTGGATCTTGCTACTCTTTCAAGCTGATATTCGAGAAGCGGCTTTCCTAGTACAGTTTTTAACACTTTACCTGGAAGCCTGGTCGAGCCCATTCGCGCTTGAATAATCGCCGAAATCCGCATCGCTATACTTCCTTATCCTTTGGAATAATAACTAATAACCTTCTGAACCGCTGAAATAACGTCTTCTACATCACCTTCGGTCATTGCCGGAAATAATGGCAATGTGATGATTGTCTCGTAAAGATGCTCCGATTCCGGACATAAACCTTTTGCGTATCCTAGCTTCTTGTAATAAGGGTGCCAATAAACCGGGAGGTAATGGACATTGACTCCAATGTTTTCTGCTTGAAAGGCTTCAAATATTTCCCTGCGAACCGCACTCAAATGCTCTAATTTCAAACGTAGTATATACAGATGCCACCCGGACTCATTGCCTTTCTTTTGATGAGGTAATGTTACCTGCTTTATACTGCGGAATGCATCATTGTAAAGGTCAGCAATCTGACGGCGTCTAATGATAAACTTATCCAGCTTATTCATCTGGCTTAATCCCAGAGCGGCTTGTAATTCCGTCATTCTATAGTTGTAGCCAAGTTCTTGCATTTCGTAATACCATGGACCATGACGTTCAATTAACATTGCCGGATTACGTGTGATACCGTGAGTACGAAACTGCTGCAGTTTTTCAAAATATTTATAATTGTTCGTTGCGATGACTCCGCCTTCGCCTGTAGTAATTGGTTTAACAGGATGAAAGCTAAACATCGTCATGTCGCTAACGGCACCGACCTTGCGCCCATTATATGATGCGCCGAGCGCATGTGCAGCGTCCTCGATAACAATGATTCCTTTATCTCGGGCCATTTGAATGAAGTCATCCAAATCTGCCGGCTGGCCGGTGAAATCAACCGGTATAATCGCTTTTGTCTTCTCAGTGATCAGCATTTCTACAGATTTAGGGTCTATATTATAGGTTACCGGATCAATATCCGCGAATACCGGAGTTCCACCCATGTATAAAACACAATTTGCACTGGCAGCGAATGTCATCGGTGTTGTGATTACTTCATCCCCTGCCTTGATTCCTGCAGCAAAACAGGCCGCATGAAGAGCTGCGGTACCATTTGAGAACGCAACCGCATATTTTGCACCTGTGTATTCAGCAATTGCTGATTCGAATCGTTCAACAACCGGACCTGTTGTCAAAAAATCGCTCCGCAGCACTTGGATCACCGCTTCAATATCGGCATCATCCAGCAGCTGTTTACCATAGCTAAGATATTTAGAGCGCACAGGTTCTCCGCCATGAAGAGCGAGTATTGCTTTCTCTGTCATCAACAAAACTCCCCTTAGATCAAGTTAGTTGAACGAATCCACTGTTCCGTTTTTAAAATACCTTCTTCCAATCCAACTTGGGGCTTCCATCCGAGCAGCCTCTCTGCTTTATCATAATTGCAAAGCAGCTTAGCAATTTCGCTTTGCGGATGAATATGTGGGATATGATGAATACGAGAGTCATCCTTAACAATCAGTTTAGCAAGATCATTAATGGAAATATCACGTCCAAGCCCTGCATTAACGATTTCACCATTTACCCGATCAGTGTATCCCGACCAAACGACAAATCGAGCACAGTCCTCTACATACAGCAAATCTCGGGTTTGAGTACCATCTCCATAAATATCAAGTGATTTCCCTTCCAGCTTACGCTTGATGAATATAGCGATAACACCTCCCTCTCCACCTGTTTTTTGAAAGGGGCCGTACGTATTGAATGGACGGATGACAACGACAGGCAGACCGTAGGAGTGATAATATGACAGCACCATATTTTCTGCAGCAATTTTAGCTCCAGAGTACGGCGATGCCGGCTTAATCGGGTCAGTTTCTATGATTCCTTTAGATGAGAGCGCACGATCATACACCATACATGTGCTCATGAAAACGAGCTTGACACCGTGCTTTCGGCATTGCTCTAATACAAAAAACGTACCAATAGTATCGTTTTCAAATGTTGTTAACGGATCATCAATGCTTTCCTGAACGTTGATGCTCGCCCCCAGATGGTAGCATATGTCAAAACTATTAATAAACAATTTATTTAACAAGACCGGCTCTTTAATATCACCAATTACAATTTCCATTAGATTATTATGCGACTCGAATTCTTTGATATTTTCAAGTCGACCATTGGAAAGATTATCGAGCACCCAAACCTGATGGCCGTCATCCAATAGACGCTTTACCACCCATCGACCAATGAATCCCGCACCACCAGTTACCAAGATCCTCAACTTCATTCACCCTTTCATTCAAACAAATTTGTTTCTAGTATCAGACGGCGTGTTTCCTCTATAGAAATTGGCTGCTGATTGTGAGAACTATAGGTTCCATAAGCAGCCTTAATAGCATGCGGATAATGATGTCGCTTGACGAAATTCGAAGGAATAACATACATATCGGGCATTTCCCATGCCCAACGGGATTCTTCTTCTGTCATGAGTTCTTCAAACATTTTCTCTCCAGGCCTAATACCAATTGTTTCGACCTGCATGGTCTCCGGCTTTGTCCCCAATCTTTTACAAGTCTCTTCTATTACAATTGTAGCTAAATCTTTCAAATTGATGACCGGCATCTTCAATACAAAAACCTCACCGCCTTTTGACTGTTGAAGGGCTTTAATCGTTAAAACAGTTGCTTGTTGTAATGTCATCATAAAACGGCTCATAGTAGGATCAGTCAGCGTTATTTTATTGGCTCTCTTGATTTGTTTGATGAAAAGCGGAATAACGGAACCCCTCGAGCCGATTACGTTACCGAATCTTACTATTGCGAATGTTGTCTTGCTCATTCCTTTGCTAAATTCAGCTGCCGCCACTAATCGTTCTGATGTTAGTTTTGTTGCCCCATAAGTGTTAGTCGGAGATATTGCTTTATCGGTACTTGTAAAAACAACCTTTTTTACTTTCCTAGCGATTGCTGCTTTGATTACATTATTCGTGCCAATAATATTAGTCAGCACTGCCTCGTATGGATTATATTCACACGCAGGCACATGCTTCATTGCAGCGACGTGAAATACATAGTCAATCTCTTGCATTGCGCTGCTTACTCTTTCATAATCCCTTACGTCCCCTATAAGAAAACGAACATTGAGCAGATTTCCTAACTCATTTGCCAATTCAAATTGCTTGTACTCATCCCTGCTGAATATACGAACGACCTTGGGCTGTTGTAATAAAAGATGCTTTAACAAGCTGCGGCCAATAGTACCCGTACCGCCAATAATTAATATTTTTTTATCTTTAAAAAACATTTGGCATTCTTCCTTTAAATCAAATATAGATAATATTGTATGCCAGTAATTTGTCATTGGAACGGCTGAATATGATTTATTGCTATTTTTCTGGATAAACATTCCAAGTGACTCTCAACAGTCCCTGCCGGCTGGTACAAATCATTCATGTACAAACTATGAAATATAAATTCATTTTCATGATTAGTCGCATCAGGGATTACAAGACGAATTTTTTTTTGATAGCTTTTGTAGAAGATCGATTGTACAAGCTCAGCAACATTCCTGATTGTCATCGTATCTGGTCCGAGAACATGTATTAGAGGGAATTCTATCATTCGAGGAAAAGCGAGATTGATTACTTGGCAAATGTCTAAAATAGATATAAAATTTCTTTTTTGCAGACCGGACGTTTCAAGCACAATTTCCCCAGTTAAAAAAGCCTGTTTACAGAAAGAGAAGGGAACAAGATTCCAACGGCTGAATGTGGACATATCTTTTGGCATTCCGATAAAGGAACTGGGGCGTATGACCATCCCCTTAATTTTCCCCTGCCTCATATACATGCGAACATACTCTTCGGCATGTAAATTGCTTATTCCATAGTCATCCATTGGGGCTGGTGACGACAATTCATTCATGTAACCTTCAAATTGGCCAAATACATTAATAGTAGATAAATATACAAAATGCTCGATCTGATTGCCTACGCAGAAATCTAATGCCGCTTTGGTTCCAACAATATTACAAGAAATACTATTGTATGGGTCAGCTATACAGCTTTCTTTGTTTGCGGATGCCGCATGAATAAACAAATCCACCTTCTCTGTTATACGCATTTTGGATATCGATTCAGGTTCGTCTAGATCAAAAATGATATCAGCTTTTTTATGACGGCTTGCCTTCAGCACCTTCCACCCATGTGAAGCAAAAAACTCACATGCAATCGTTCCAAAATAGCCTGAGGCGCCTGAGATCATGACGGTCTTAGTCATTTATTTGCACAGATCCGTTTCTTCATAATATCTAATTTGCTTTAGACAGATTTCTTTCACGTCTTCATTAGACATATATCCTTGAATCCATTCCACGATAAGATCGATAGACTTATTCAGCCGCCATTTTGGTTGCCAATTTAAATATGTCTTTGCTTTAGAACAATCAAGCTTTAGCAGCTTTGCTTCATGAGGCTGCCTATCCCTGCTGCCGGATATTTCAAAGCTGCCATTTAAACGGTTCATTAGCTCTTCTACTACCCATTCAACCGATTTAATATCCTGATCATCAGGACCAAAATTCCAGCTTTGGGCATACTCAGGACCATTTTCATACAAACTCTGAGCTAATAACAGATACCCGTATAGAGGCTCCAAAACATGCTGCCACGGTCTGATTGCGTTTGGATTTCTTACAATTATTTTTTCACCCTTTTCATAAGCTCTGATACAATCGGGAACAAGCCGCTCAGAAGCCCAATCTCCGCCGCCAATGACATTTCCTGCTCTAGCGGAAGCGAGGCCAACGCCATGCATTTGATATTCCGCCGGATTAAAGAAAGATTTCCGGTACGCTGACGTTACCATTTCCGAACACGCTTTACTGTTGGAATACGGGTCGTAACCCCCAAGCGGGTCATTTTCACGGTACCCCCATTGCCATTCCATATTTTCGTAGCTTTTATCCGATGTTACATTCACGATTGCTTTAGTCTTTAATCCTAATTGAACCGCATGTCTAACCGCTTCCAGTAAATAAACCGTCCCTAGTACATTTACTTCATACGTTTCAACCGGATATTGATAGGATTCTCTTACTAGCGGCTGAGCCGCCATATGAATGACAATATCCGGATTGGAAGCTATTATGGCTTGTTGAAGCATTTCGCGGTCCCTAATATCCCCTATAATGGATTTCATGGATAGGCTTAGCCTACAAAGCTCAAATAAACTTGGGGAAGAAACAGGATTTAACGCATAGCCCGTTACCTCCGCACCCAAAGCCTGCAGCCACATACAGAGCCAAGCTCCTTTAAAGCCGGTATGGCCCGTTACAAAAACCTTTTTATCCTTCCAGAAAACAGAGTCGATCAATTATCCTCCCCCCTTTAGAAGCTTTCGTTATGACCATATTTTCCAAGGCGCCCGACCCGATTTCCATAATTGTTCCAAATAATTTTTGTCCCGCAATGTATCCATAGGATGCCAAAAATTTGTATGCTTGTATGCCATTAGCTGCGATTGCCTAGCTATTTCCTCCAGTGGCTCTTTCTCAAAAACAATATGATCGTCTGATATATAATTGAATACCTCAGGCTGCAAAACGAAAAAACCGGCATTCACCCATCCGCCGTCACCTTTAATCTTCTCTGCAAATCTCTCGACACAGTTTTCCGAAGTTAGATTTAAGGCACCAAATCTTCCGCTTGGCTGGGTAGCTGTAACGGTAGCAAGCTTGCCGTGTGATTGATGATATTCGACAAGCTGACGGATATCAATATCACCGACTCCATCCCCGTATGTCATCATGAATGGTTCGTTTCCAACATACTTTTGGATCCGCTTCAGCCTTCCGCCCGTCATGGAATCCTTGCCTGTATCTGCAAGTGTTACCGACCACGGTTCCGTCGAATGGTTATGAATGATCATTTCATTTCCATTTGTAAAGTTAAACGTAACATCAGAATTGTATAGGAAATAATTAGAAAAATACTCTTTAATGATTTCCCCTTTGTAGCCTAGGCAAATAATAAATTCGTTGTATCCATAAAAAGAGTAAATCTTCATTATATTCCAAATAATCGGGTACTCACCTATTTTTATCATTGGTTTTGGCTTCAGATCCGTTTCTTCACTAATCCGAGTGCCTAATCCGCCCGCTAAAATGACAACTTTCATGAAGGTCTCCTCTTTTCATAAGCTTCATAAAGCTTTTCCACCATATAATTGAGCATTTCGTCACTAATACCGGGATGAACGCCCAACCAGAACGTCCGCTCCATTATCGTATCCGTGTTTGTTAACTGACCGACGATACGATGAGGGATATTTTTATAAGCAGGCTGTCTTAATAGATTCCCTGCAAAAAGCAGGCGCGTTCCGATAAAGTTTTGCTCCAAATATTGTACGAGTTGATTTCGGGTTAAAGGCGATTCTGATCGAAGGGTAATGGGAAATCCAAAAGGGCTAGGCTCGCTATTAGGTGTTTCCTTCGGTAAAATCAGCATATCCTGAAGCTCTGCGAGTCCTTCTCGCAGTGCTTGATAATTTTCCCTTCGTTTTGAGATAAAGCCTTGTAATTTCTTCAACTGGGACACTCCGATGGCAGCCTGCATATCTGAAACTTTTAAATTATAACCGATATGGCTATACGTATATTTATGATCATAGCCTGAAGGCAGATCGCCTAGATTCCAAGAAAATCTCTTTCCGCAAGTATTGTCTTTCCCAGGATCGCACCAGCAATCGCGGCCCCAATCCCGGAATGACTCCACAATTTTTTTAAGCTTGGCATTGGAAGTCAGTACGGCTCCCCCTTCGCCCATCGTAATATGATGAGCCGGATAGAAGCTGACGGTCGCCAAGTCGCCAAAGGTCCCAACCTTTTTCCCTGCATATTCTGCACCAACCGCATCGCATGTATCTTCAATCAGCCATAGCTGATATTTGTCTGCAATCCGCTTTACAGTTGACAAATCAAACGGATTTCCGAGCGTATGTGCGACCATAATCGCCTTTGTGCGGGGACTGATCGCAGCTTCCAGCTGTGTGGTATCTATATTGTAAGTCGGGATGTCAACATCCAGAAAAACCGGAATCAGCTGATTCTGAAGAATGGGATTTACCGTCGTTGGGAAACCGGCCGCAACCGTAATCACTTCATCGCCGGGCTTCAGCCTGCGTTCCCCTAATGTTTCTGATGTCAATGCCGTCAGGGCAAGCAAATTAGCGCTTGATCCGGAATTAGTTAAAAGTGAATACTTACAGTCCATGGCTTGTGCAAATTCCTTCTCGAAGCGCCCGGCAAACCTTCCTGCCGTCAACCAAAAATCAAGCGATGAATCTACCAGATGCAGCAGATCCTCAGCATCAAACGTTTTTCCGCTGACCGGAATATAATCTATCCCGGGAACAAAATCTTTTTTTACCCATTTTTTTTCATAAAATTGCTCGGTTAATTTTAAAATTTGCATTCGAAGCTCATTGTGTGATAAATCGATTGTTATCTCCTCCTCGGCTTGGTTTTCAATGATTGTTGAAGAAATAACAGATCCTGCTTCTTAATTTTCGGATCCCGCCTATATTCCATATAAAAATCCAACCTGTCGGAATGTCGCTCTTTCATTCTTGCAGGCTGATTTCTTTCACCTCTTGGACTTGTAGACCTCTCAATATAATGGTTAATTTCGATTAAAGCATCATAGCCCTTTTTAGCAATATGCAAAGATAAACGTGCTTCCCCCGTCCAGAAATTTTTGGCATAGTATTCGCTGCCTTGAATCGCTTCATTGCGGTATACCGTGACAGGAGGGGCCGGCATATAACGAAGACTCCCGATGAACGAGTAATAATCCTTGCTTCGCATAAAGCCTCTGCCGTTAAATACTTTTTGAAAAGCCTTCATGGGAACAAAATGAATGACGCCAACGTTAGGGTTGCGTTCAAACAATTCTACAACTCTTTCAAAGTAAGAAGGCTGAATGTAATGATCACCGCCGTGCAAAGTAACGACATACTTACCTGTGGCCTTGGACAGGGCAAGATTAGAATTTAATCTCCAGCCCAGATTAATTTCATTTCTCCATATTTTGATCCTTTCATCCTTATAACTTTCTATGATTTGTGATGTTCCGTCCGTAGAACAATTATCTGTAATGATTAACTCAAAGTTTTTGAATGATTGAAACAAAATACTTTGAATTGTGTGGTCAATCGTGTCCTTTTCATTAAAAACAGGAAGGCAAATACTCAGGACAGGTTCTTCACAATTGAATAACAAAAAATCACCCTCTTGTATTTATCCAAGTTTCAATCGCACGTTTTCCGCTTAGCAGGCTTTGATCACTCCATAGATAGTCCCATTCTCCGAATCGCCCGATCGGAATGATGCCAATGCTATGCAAATACTGTTTAACATGGTCTCGCCTTGAGGTCATCCCATGATGGAACACAACATTGGCATAAGGCTCTACTCTCACATCGGTGAATAAAATTTCATCTTCTGTTGCGAGTTTCATCGTTTTCAAGCTTTGAACCACATGCGCTAACACGTTGGAATAAGAGAAAGGAAGCGGCTTATATTTTGAGTAGTAAATTTCGAATTGCAGCGAGCTGCAATCCTTCGGAGCATTGTTTGGAGATTTTTGGCTCGGTGAATAAACGCGCGATGCCAGAATCGACTCATCGTAAATGTAGAACCAAAGGGCATCAACGATTTTTGGTTTATTAAATCCTACGGAAACCAAGGCAACGGATGTTGCAAATAAGCTTTCTGCCGCATCCGCGATTTCTTTAGGCACTCCCTCAATCATCGGAATAATATCAGGTAAAGGTATACTGCTTACCAGCTGCTCGTAGTACGCTCGAGTTCCGTCCGTAAATTCCACATATTTTAATTTAGGATGAATTCGAAAGGCTCTCTTATTAAAGCGAATATCAGCCCCTGCAGCCATCGGGTCAATAAAAGCCTTATATCCGCCATTAACGGGATATCGCATTTCTTTAGCATAATACGTGTTATCAGTTTGGCTGGACATTGCTCCTTCAAGTACCTCTTCCAAAGAAGGACGGTACATTCGATTACCGATCCACTTCGTGCTCAGCATCTCCGGCGGCACGGTCCAATATTTCTTTGTGTAAGCGGCAGGATATCGATTCGCAATGTAATCGCCATATTGATGACGCAGCCAATCCATATAATCTTTGGGAGCAGCCAGATTCGGACGATTGATAAAGCTCATAATGGCCTGAATCTTATCTTGGACATCCAACGGATATAAGTTGTTTTGAACCGGATGCTTGAGCCATATTCCTTTTTCGTAATTGAAAGGATTAGGGGTATGGGTCAGATAAGGGGTTTGATCAAATAGGGATCGGACATAATGATTTGTTGTAAAAGAAAGATGAATGGCCCGGTCGAATCGAAAACCGTCAATGACAAAATTGTCGAGCAGACCTCCCCAATAGCTTTGGGCCTCAAATATAACTGCACTTTTACCGGACAACCTTGCATGATAAGCAGCCGAGAGCCCGGCGACACCTCCTCCGAGTATGACGATTTCATTCATAGCTGTCTTCCATATCTAGATGATCCCGAGAAAATGTCTCTCCTGCGGCAACTTGCTGCTTTATCGTCTTACCTATTAGTTGTTCAAAATCTTTAGGGGCCATATCCGACCATTGCTCCGTCCGCCTGAATTGAATGTCCTTCTCCGTTATAATCGCCCCCGCAGGCAAATCACGCGCCGCTACCATCTGTTTGCGCGAATGAACGTATTTTTTCTCATCTTCTTTCAGTTCAAAGACCGGGGATCCGCACATCAATGAAATTAAATTCGTTTTTTCAGTAAACTGAACGAAAGATTTTGCTGCTATGGCGGAATCGTCGTCTATGCGTTTGTTATCAAAATCCAACGTAACATGCTGTTCAAATACTCTCGCACCTAATCCATATGCGGAGGCGTAGGCAAGGTACCTCTCGTTTTCGGCATGCGCCGCCGTATGGTCGGCATATCCTACCGGAACGTTAAATAACCTTTCGTACATCGGAATCTTTTGCAGCTGAAGAGAAGACGGCGGCGTGGGGTACTGCTGAATGCCGTACATGAACACGATATTTTTTTTAGGCGACAAAAACCTCATCGTATATTCAACGTCGGTCAAAGTCGCCCCTCCAACGCCGACCAATAAAGGCTGATCCGCGCGGGACAGCTTTCTTAGCATATAAGCATCATGAAGGCTGGCCGCATGGATCGCTAAAACGTCGACTTTTTCTTCTATTAAAAATTCCAGTCCCGGCAGCTCGTCAGCCAAGCCTACGATGGCAAGACCATTCCTCCGGCAGCGTTCGAACACTTCCCTCCATTGCTCCCGGGTAAACAGCCATTGCTGCAAGCGTGCGAACAAGGAATGATTGACCGTCATGTACGCATCCAATTCCAGCATGATATGGAGCTTCACCGCATCCGCTCCGGACAATTTCAATGCATCGATCATTTGCAGCATATAAGGCAGGCTGCCTTCATGGTTATAGGCGGTTTCCGCAATCCGGTAGATGGAGGCGGGCTTCTCCTCACGCAAACTAAAGTATGTCTTTAAATCTACCATTCTATTTTCGACCCCTTCATTAGCTTCTATATATTTGTTCCTTCAGCAGGAGCAGGCGCTCCGATTGTACCTGATAGAGCTGCTCAATTTCCGTTTTTTTATCCGATGCAAGCTGCTTTTGCACAATGTCCCGGTTGAATACCGAAGCATAAGAAAGGCTGTCTATCACGTTTAAAACGGAGCCGAGACCGTTCCGGTCGCCAAGCCTGTCACCTAACAGCTGCAAATACTGCAAATCCTCAAAAGTATCAAGAGTAAGCCTTACGTCCCGGTATTCCTCTTTGCGGGCTTTTATAACCCGAACGTCAAAGATTTGGGGCTGATTCAGCCAGTACCCCCATATTTCGGTATCCGAATCCGTGCCTTCCTTAAACTTAACTACCGTTTTTAAGGCTTCGTAACGGATGCCATAGGTTGAAACGCCGAGCGGAAGTCCTTCCACATACATGAAATCCGGCTTGCGCAGAAGCGCCTCATTCGTCAACAGATCGGCATACTCGACTGAGAAAAACGGATTATCCGCAGTGATAGACAATACATAATCAAATCTGTAAAATGTGGCAGCTTCGTACAGCCGAAGAAGCACATCGTCCGGGTGGCCCATAAAATAATGTATTCCCCGGGCATGCGCTGCTTCGACTAAAGGAGCATCCTGCGGATGGGTCGAGGTGCACAGCACAACCTGGTCGACCCTGCTCACCCGCTTGGCCCTTTCAATGACGTGATCGATAACCGGCTTTGTCCCGATCGGAAGCAACAGCTTAAGCGGGAGTCTGGTAGATTTTAATCTAGCCGTAATCAGCACGCCGATTCTCATAACATAACCCTCCCCAATGAAAATCAATCTTTTATTTTTTCTCTCTTAAAAGTTAATATATTCTATTATTCGCGCAAGCGATCTGATCTAGACGGCTGATTCAAAGTATAAAATTAATCCAAAATTGGTTGTCTGCCTGCTGGCATTCGATAACGGTCACTCATACGATACATAAGAGAATATCTCCGCAAGTTCAAGGGAGAGTCGATTGCCATGAAGGGCGCTTACAACATGTCAGGGAGGTAAAATAGATGAATAACTCGCAGCTTCGAGCTTACGACCTGACTGCCAATTTTTTTCATACGTTCCGCAGCGTCAGGTACAAGCACGTTCCTGTCGTCAGGGCGATGGCTTATCCATTCCATCTGAAAGCCGTCAAATCTTTCAGAGGCTCAAAGCGGACAGGTCTGCGGTTCATTCGCAGCCCACGCCAAATGTACGACAGGCTAGTGGCAAGCGATCACATCACTGCTGTTCCATATAAAGCTGGCCGTACAAATGCTAAAACGATTTTTAGTTCATTAGTTATAGATGGGTTAGGCGTCAGCATGAAACAAAATATCGTTTGCATCGAAAAGAAAAACCGCCGCCGACTCAAAGCCCCCTATTATAATCCTGAAGCGTCAGGCCGCCTTCAGACCGGCCAATACAACCGTTTACTCGGACAAATCAAGTCGATCGTCAGAACAAAAGGCGTGCATCCTTATTTCAAGCGCAAAGCGTTCATGATCTGGATTAAACCTCAGCTTCGCTCGGTGATGCGGAAAATCGACGGTATCGATCAATTGCTTTCGGGCAATAACATCAAGGCGATCGTTCAATCCTCCTCTGTGAATCCCATGGGTTACCTTCTTGTGCATATGGGCCGGCAGCGCCGTATTCCGACGTTAAATATTCAATACGGATTAATCGATACTTATCAGATTTTATCTACGAACGCGGATCATTACGTTGCATGGGGGGAACAGCACAGAAAACGGCTTACGAGGTATGGGACCCCTTACCATAAATTTCATTTAATCGGAAACCCGAGATTCGATTCCATTTTCAACGGCCGGTGGATAAGCAAGTCGCAATTGATGAATAAAATGGGACTGAACGGGTCTAAAACAGTGTTTGTTTATCCCGAGCAGCCATTGAAGATGAAGCATAACCGGATCGTGATGCAGCGAATCATTCGCGCTTTACTGCCCTATCGCAAACAAGTCGCGCTGCTCGTCAAAAGACATCCCCGTCAAAAAAGCAGCGGACTCTCTCCCGGCATGATGCGAAAATATCCGTTTGCAAAGCTGATTCGTAATCGTTCCCTTCATCTATACGATCTCTTGAACAGCGCCGATGCGGTCTTTGTGCAGTTTTCCACTACGGGTCTCGAAGCGATGTTGTTCCGTAAGCCTGTTATCGCACTGGCCTTCTTCCCTAATACGAACAAACACGAATACTCTTATTACGCTTCAAGCAACCTGATTGCTTCCGCAAGGAGAGAAAACCAGCTTCGCACAATTGTTTCAAAATATATGAATAAAAACTCCTATCGCAGTCTTATGCTGAATCAGCAGCAAAAATATCTACTCGGCGCCTATAGCGGCAATACTAACGCAAGAAAAAGCATAAAAAAATTAATGGCTTCTATTAAAGGCAGCAAAATAGATATGACAACTGCCGTTATCCCTGTCAGGGCCGATGCTTACTGTCCGGATTTTTTGATCGAACAAACGATTCAGGCGGCGCAAAATAGCCGAATGATTCAGCATATTGTACTCGCAACTGACCGGACGGATTTGCCTGCAAATATAGTTCAGAATAATGTGGAAATCAAAACCATGACGCTTAATGATCCCTTACTCTATTCCGAAAATGGTTCGTACTCGGAGCTTTGCCTGCAAGTTCTTCAACAAAATTCTTCAGCTATTGATCTAACTGAGAAAGTCGTTATCTTACCGCCTGCTTTCCCTTCAAGAACGGGAACGCATATTGCAAGAGCGCTGCAATTGTTCAATGCCGGCAGTGCAGACACTCTGATCAGTCTCAGTCCCTCAACTGAAGCGGAAGCCGGCAGCAGCTTTAATCCAAACGGAGCAATTGTTATTACCAAGGCATCGGCACTGCAACAATACGGTAATATGCCGGATGATAAAGTGATGTATTATAAAATGAATTCGGAGTCTTCATTCGAAGTAGTTACGGAAGAGGATGCGCAATACGCTCAAGCGAATATGCTCAATAAAACTCAAGCGGTACGATTAAAGCGAAGAAAAAGACGGAAAAGAATTTCGGCAAAAAAAAGATTAAGACCGAAAAGGAAATAGCTGGATATGATCAAATCATAACAAAAAATACCGGTATGGGTACACAAGACCTATACCGGTATTAGTTTTATCGTTCAATCAAACAGGATACGTCCGTCACTTCCGCCGGCGCCACCCGCACTATTGTCTCCAGCTTTCGCCGGAAAAATCCGCTCAGCCATTGCATTAAATTCGGCTACAAAACCCTGAATCGGGTGTCCAAGCTTCACGTCCTGCATATACGCATTCATGCGTCCGACGAAATCCGGATTGGCCGACACGTACACCTGATTGACGTCAGGCCTTAACCGCCTAACCTCACCTGCGATTTCGTCCTTTATTTGATCGGTAAGCTTATCATATCCCGTTGACAGGCCGCTCATTCGTTTGTTCAGGCGTACGCCGTCTTCGCCCTGTCGTCCGATATTGGAACGGCTCATCGTATTCGGGTCGCCGGCGGGCCCTTCCTCATCCAAAGATACCGCAATATAAGCATTATCGTCGGTCAGCATGACGTAACAGGATTTTACAGCCTGCATTTGCTTAATGCTCTCCGCAATGGTATCGCTCATTTCCAGCCTGTAGTTTTTATGGGATCCAATCACATTATTGCTGTTAAGTCTGCGGCCGTTTTGTCGGTTCATTTCATTCATCTGGTCGTTCGCGAACCGTTTATCTCTGAGGAGATTTCCGTTCGCATCGTATCTGATGCTGTTAGAGCGTATGTTTTTATTCCCCAAATCCCCCTGGTTGTCCGAACATCCCGCAAGCATTGTGCTAAGCAAAACGCCTGCGGATAAAGCCATGATCCGTTTGCGCATTCCGCCATTCCTCCATTCCGGTTTGACCAGTCTTCAGGCCCTCTCTTAGCGTTCGCTTTTTGCTTTCCGGCTATTCGCGTTCCACCGCATCAAAAATCGTCCCAAATCTTCTGAAATTCCTCGAGCAGCTGCTTTTTGCCGATTTGTTTGCCGATGTAAGCCTGAATTTGAGTCGCCATCTGTGAAGTGTTCGCTTCATAGCCGGGGAACCGCTGCCACATCCAAGGGAGAATTTTTCCTTCCCTTGTATACTTGATAATATCCGCCGCCAAAGGGCCAAGCTGCTCTTCGCTGGCCGGAATGCTTTTGAATGCAGGAATCAATTTGGCGTCCTCAACGATGAATTTTGTGCCTGCATCCGAGGTAACCAGCCAATTAAGGAAGGTCTTAGCCTCTTCCTTCACTTGGGAGGTCTTGCTCACCACCCAGTAGTTCGCTACGCCAACCGGAAGTTTATCCATCGCGGCAGCATTATCGTTAATCGGCATCGGTAAGAAACCGATCTCTATTTTCGGATTGATCCGGTCGATTTGCAGCTGCGTCCAGATGCCCTGCTGCATCATGGCCGCCTTTCCTTGCGCGAAGTTCGTTACCTGTGTGTTGTAGTCCGTTTGAAGCGAATTTTGCTGTCCGTATTCGACCGTCAAATCGACCAGCTTCAGCCATTGCTCAAACTTCTCGTTACCGATCAGCTTCTGCTTTCCGTTCATCACATTTTCAACAAAAGCAACCGGATCAGACTGATGGGAAAAGGCAACGTTCAGCAAATGATTGCCGACGACCCACCATTCCCCATAACCATTCTCGAAAGGCCGGATGCCTGCCGCTTTGAGCTTCTCTGCCGCTTCCTGCAGCTCTGTCAACGTTTTCGGCGGATCGGTTATGCCGGCTTGGCTGAACAAAGTCTTATTATAAATGAAGCCCCAACCTTCCACCGCAAGCGGCATACCGTAGATTTTTTCGTCTTTTGTAATCGCCGGTTTCGCGAGCTCGACAATATCCCCGACCCAAGGCTGATCGGACAGATCTTCAAGGTGTTCCTCCCAAAGATCCAAATCGCTGTGCCCCGCAACAAAAAAAATATCGGGTTTGTCGCCGGAGTTAAATCTCGTCTTTAGCCCCGCGCTGTAGTCACAGCCGCCGCCGCACGTATCGACTTCGATTTTCACGCCGGTTTCCTTCTCGAATTCCCCGATTAGATTGTTCAGTTGTTCGGCCATTTCCACTTTAAAATTGTATAGCTTTACCGTTTTCTCTGTCATGCCGGCTGTCGAATTTCCATCTTCATTTTCACTTGCCGTACTATCTTCGCTCTTGTCGCATCCTGCAGCGAACAGAGCGATCATGAACAGCATAGTCACGAGGACCCCTAACTTGCGGTTTATCATACGTCTCGATTTTCACCTTCGTCCGTTGGCGTTTACATCCATGATATCAAAAAGAAGGGCATGCTGCACAACATGCGGCCCGCCCCTGAAACCAATTCCATAAGTGTGATTATCTTGGCCATCTTTCCTCTTTGCCCATCAAGGGCTCGAATGGATGATGCGGTTCGGATTGATACCAATACGCGACTGAAGCGACATCGTCCTGCCGTTCGAATAACCCCTTCTTGTAAACCCCGATTTGTTGAATCGTAACCTTGATATCCTCACTAAATCTGATGGGATCGAGAACATGCCAACGATAAAAGCCTCTCATCGGCGGGACGTCGTCATTGTGATATAAATGATGGACGGCCTCGTCATGTCTGGAATAATACGGATAGCCCATAAATGGCGTACAATACGTATTCTCTACCGTCCTTCCGTCCTTCTGCGTTGCAAAGCTCCAAGCGCCGCCGAAGTAATCCTCGGTTCCGGTGCCGCAGATAGTAGGATAGTCTTTATCGCCGTCAATGTACATCTTGATTTCGCCTTCGCCCCACCAATATCTCTCCAGCGTGGTCAGCGCCATGTAGGTGCCTACATATTGTCCTTTACCCCGGACGTTATCCAGAATCACGTAGTCATCCGCTTTGCTCGTCATCCGCTGCCGCTTCCATTGCGCATGGAAGTAGGCCGTGTTGTCCGGCAGCTCGTCATGCAAACAATAATCGACCTGATAGAAGAGTGCCGGTATCGGCGCTTCATGCTGGTTCTCGATCGTAATTTTTGCTTTCTTCCGGAAAGGCATCGGAAAATAGCTGTTGAAGCCCCTCGTCGGATTGACGACGATCGGTATCGAGTTCACGGTGCAGCCTCTCGCGAATCCGTTGCAAAAGAAGTCGCCAAGCGGGCTTTCTACGGAAGGCTCCGTTTCGTCGTCCCAATACATGCGAACAACAAGATCTCGAAGAACAAACGTATCTTTGTCGGTTTGGTCTGTGACCGTAATCCAAATATGTTCGATAATGCCCGGGCCGGCCATTTCGGCCAGCGTGACGGTCGTTCCAGGCTGCACATCGCGGATGCACGGCGAGCCCTTGCGGGAAGGACCCAAATGACTGGCCTCCTTTCCTCCCGAGCCTTTCTCGCCATTCGGATTTTCTGCGTTGATAGCGCGGCTTCTGCCGCTTTTAATCAGGGGGAGAGACGAAAGCCCTCCGATAAATGGGTTATTAAACATAGGAATAGTCTCCTCTTATAGTTATCCTTTTACGCCGCCTGCCATAATGCCTTCCATGATCTGCCTTTGGAAGATCCCGACGAAAATAATAATCGGCAAAATAATAATCCAACCCATCGCACTGACTAAATCCCACGGTACGGCATACATATTATCCCTTAAGGGCAGCTGTGTGATGGCGGTGGAAAGAACCGAAATTCCGTTCGAATAAAATAAAGGCGTAAAGAAGTTGTTCAAACAAGTGATGAAGTTCACGATACAGACGGTCGCGATTGCCGGCCTCAGAAGAGGCAGTGTCACATAAAACATCGACTGGAGAAAGCCGCAGCCGTCAATGGAAGCCGATTCTTCGATTGAAACCGGTATATCATTAAGAAAGTTTTGCAGAATCAGGATGGTAAACGGAATGATGCCGCTGATGTACAGGATGATTAAACCCGTATACGTATCGAATAAATGAACTTGCCGCAAAAAATCGTACAGCGGGCGCGCCGTCACCACGTCGGGAATCAACATCGAGCCTAGCAAAAAGGCAACCGCCAACGATAATCCATTATTTTTGAACCGGGCAAAACTGAATGCCGCCATAACAGAAACAATCATGCCGATGGTAATCGATAAGCCAACGATAATAATGGTGTCTCTCGATTTTGCCAGCAAACCGACATTTTCGATCAAGTAAGTATAGCTTTCCAGCGTGGGATTGACCGGCCAGTATTTAATCGGCTTCGAAAATAATTCCCCCGATGGCGTGATGGAAGAGATAAAGATCCACCACAACGGGAAAAGGATGAGGAAAGCAACAATGATCGCCAAGGTCCACATCAAGCATCGCAGTAAAATGCGCTGAAATCTGTTCGAAAACATACGTGATCGCTCCTTAATAATCTACACGTTTTGCCGCGCGCATACTGAGTGCGCTTAATAGCGCCATGACCAGGAAGAGTACGACAGCAATGGAAGAGGCATACCCCGTATTTAAATTCGTAAAAGCTTCCGTTGTAATGCGATAGGCGATTAAAGCGGTGCTTTCGCCCGGTCCCCCGCTTGTCATTGCATAAACAACGTCAAACGAGGTGATTCTCCACATCGTAAAAAAGATGCTTAACACTAAAATATTTTTCGAAATGAGAGGCAACGTTATCGTGAAAAACGACCGGATCACTCCTGCCCCATCAATTTTGGCCGCTTCATACATATCGGAGGATATAAATTGAAGCCCGGCAAGAATGAGGATCGCAAAGAAGGGCAGGTCCTTCCATAAATCTACCGCGATAACCGCATGGCTTGCCGTCGTCGCATGAATGAGCCAATCCAAATGGAAGGACGGGTTAAACCATCGGATAAAATCGTTTACCAAGCCGTATTCATTATTAAAGGCCCACTTCGAAGCCATCGCAATAACCACCATCGGCATCGCCCAAGGGAGCAGCACAATCGTGCGAAGCACTTTTTGCCCGGCAAATTTCATGTTTAAGATGAGTGCAAGCGCAATACCTAACACGATGTGCCCGATCATGGATCCGACAACGAAAATGACCGTAAAGTTAATGGATGCGATCATTTTCGAATCCTGGAATATATTTAGATAGTTTTGAAACCCGACAAACTCATTAATTCCCCGCAGCAATTTCACGTCGTATAAACTAATTCGAAAAGTTTCGATAATCGGATAGATCGTTGTAAAAACACGGATTAACAACGCCGGCAGAACAAGGATCCATGCGATGGTGATATATTTTTTGTTTTCATACATGTTAACGCGCCTTTCTTGTTCCCCTTATTTATACTTCTCAACTGCCTCCTGGGCCTTCGTACAGAACTCGTCCAGCGTCATTTGATCCTGAATATAATTTTGGAAAAGGGTTCCCATCTCCGAAATAAACTCCATCGTTTGCGGAAGCATTGGACGGCCGTGAATTTCGTTGGTCGCTTGAATTTCCGTATAGATAACTTTCACATCGCCGCTGACCGCTTCATGACTTGCAACGTCAGCCCTTGCAGGGTATCTTCCGAAGTTTTTCCAGCCGCTGAGCTCACCTTCTTCGCCCGCCGCATACTTCAGAAACTTGATTGCTGCTTCCTTATTTTTCGAAGACGAATTCAAGACATAACTCCATGAATCCGTGAAAATGCTTCTTTTTGCAAACCTTGGCATATTGATCATATGGATTTGGTCCATACCGTAACGGTTTGCTTCCTTATAATCGTTGCCGGTCCCCCACATAAAGACCATTGCGTATTTTCCGTCAATAAATTTTTGGTTCATCTGCTCGTATTTATCCGCAATCTGGTCGACAGGCGTTACTTTCCATGTATTGGCCATATCGTACATGAACTTAATGGCCTTTCGGCTGCCTTCATTGGTCCAGTCAAAATAATCTCCGCCAAAGAGGTTTACAAACGTGGCAATTTCGTTAAACACATACGTCTTTTCCCAGGAACCGCCGTAGCCGTATTGGCCGTCTTTTGTAGACGCTTTCATGAAGTTGACGAAATCCTCTTCGGTTTCAATCGACTTCATGCCGGCGGCATCCAGCTTCTTCTGATCCACCCAAAGCCCAAGATAACCTGAATAGCTCGGCACGCCGATAATGTCGCCTTTGTCCGAGGTCAACATATCTTCCATGTAGCCTTGCGGAAACTGTTCCACGATGTCGCTAGTTAGAACCGAATCTTGCAGCGGATCAAGCCAACCGGCGTTTTTAAAGGAAGTCGCCATTTCATCGTTAATTTCCAGGATATCGACGGAGCTGTCTCCAGAAGACAGGATCGTCGAAATTTTTTGCTGGCGGGTGTCCGAGTCGGTCGGTGCGGCTACCCAGTTAATTTTGACGCCGCTCTTTTCCTGTGCCTCATTCAACCATGCTTCAAAATTCGGATTCGTGGACTGAATCGTGTAGAGTGTAATCTCGTCCTGCTTGCCTGAAGCGGAATTCGTCGTTCCCGAATTTGGATCCTCATTGTTCGAACCCGAATTTACGCCTGAGCATCCTGAAAGCAATACGGTGAGCGCTGTGGCGGCTGCAAAAATAGAAGTCTTTGTCTTTTTCATGTTACCCCTCCTTTGTTTGATAGGGTTAGTATACTTGCAGCCAATCATTTAAAAGACAACCGCTATTGATCAAAAATGTGGAAGATATTGAACTTGGAATTACGCGGAGGCGATGATACACTTGAAACCAATTACCGAACGAGGGGATAGGAACCGATGAATGTCCGCAACAGCATACGAAACAAGCTGATTGTATTCCTGCTGATCGCTATTATCCTGCCCATTTCCGCTTCTATTTTTATTTCTTATTTCTATACGAAACATTCCTTAAAAGTAGAAGCCATTCGTGAAAACTCGAACACGCTGCACCAAGGAACAGTGAGTATGATCAATCAACTCAATCAGATCAATAACATTTCCCTTTACGTCTACAACAATATCCAAGAGGCCGACAGCTTATACGGTATTTTGCTCAGGGGGAAAAGCGATTTCATTGTCGAAAATCAACTGTATTCAGGGCTTCATTCGATCGAACAATCCGCAAAGGATATCCAGCAGGTCTATTTGTATTCCGAATGGGCCAATAAATCGTATTTGCTGATCGATGGCTATTTGAAGCGCGGACCCGGTCGTGCCGGGCTCGAGGGCCACTACATCCAGCCTAGCGGCAAAATTGACCCTTATTTCGAGCCTCCCCATCCCTCCCACAATTACGGGATGGAACAATTTCCTTATAGTCCCTCCAATACGGTACTTACCATTCACCGCCCCGTGTACCGGGCTCCTCTTAAAGAGCGTATCGGGATCCTCTCGATCGACTTTAAGCTGGATGGATTTCGCAGCATCAGCAACATGCTGTACGATAAGGGGAACGAGAACATTTATCTGCTCGACGACAATGGAACAGCCATCTATGCCTCCGAGGAAAACCTTATCGGTCAATCTCCGAATTACGCATGGCTTGAGCAAGCTTTCTTGCAATCCGCTCCGTCCGGTCATTTCGAATGGAACGAGACGGGGGTAAACGGTATCGTACTCTATGAAAAATTCAAACTGATGGGCAGAAATTGGATCATCGTGAAGCAAATCCCGAACGAGTATATGTATGAGAATGCCTCGCGTGTGCTTCAGATTAATATGCTTGTTCTCGTTACGTTTCTATCAATCGCGATTGTCGCGACCTTGTATGTGTCCGTAAAGCTAACGGCACCTATTAAGAAGCTGACGGAATCGATCAAAAAGACCAAATTAGGAAGAATACAGCTAGAGATCGATTCAGATCGCAGTGATGAAGTCGGTTTGCTTGGAAATGCCATCAAAAATATGGTCGACATGATCAACAATCTCGTCATGAAGGAGCTTCGCCTCGAGCTTGCGAATAAAGACAATCAACTAAAAGCGCTGCAGGCACAAATCAATCCGCATTTCATTTACAATACGCTTCAATCGATCGGTTCCATTGCCTTGCATAATAAAGTGCCTAAAATTTATGAAATGATCTCTTCGCTTGGACTGATGATGCGTTACAACATGAAAACCGAAGAGACGGTCGTTCCGCTATCCAAGGAGCTCGCGCACATGAATGCTTACTTGGAGCTGCAGAAGCAGCGCTTCAAAGAACGTCTTCATTTCCGAATTGAAACGGAGGAATCCATCCTTGACCTCCAGGTACCGAAGATGGTTTTACAGCCCATTGTGGAAAATTGCTTTAAGCACGGGTTCACATCGAACATGGAAGCGTTCCAAATCACAATCGCTGTCCATACTGCGGAAGACATGCTGCGAATCCGCGTGGTTGACAACGGTACTGGCGCTTCCGAGGAGCGCCTTCAACTATTGAAGCAGCAGATTAAGCGGGAAGCAGCCGATACCTCCTCGGAAGGCTCCATCGGACTCATCAATGTCGTATCCCGTCTTCGTTTATATTTTAATGCGGAAGTGCGTGTTTCGATCGCGAATCTTGAGCCTTCAGGCTTCTCCGTATTCATCGACATCCCTGTTCGAAAGGAAGTGTAAATCTAGTATGAAAGTTTTAATTGTGGATGATGAAGAAGATGTGCGAGATTCGATTCGGCTGCTCGTAGACTGGGACGAGTTTCAAATTACGACAATATTGGAGGCTTCAGAGGGTTCTTCGGCGATGGCTTTGATCCTGAGCGAAAAGCCGGAAATTATATTTACCGATATGAAAATGCCGAATGTCGACGGCATGGAGCTTTTGCAGTGGATCGAGACCGAAGCCCCTACGACCAAAACGATCGTCATCAGCGGTTATGACGATTACACCTACATTCGCAAAACGATGAAACATGGCGGTCTCGATTATTTGCTGAAGCCGATTAACCGCGGCGAGCTGCTCGAATCACTGCGAAATGCTGTCAAGTCCTGGCACCATGAGGAGGAGGAGCGCCGGCTTCATATTAAGAAAAATGTGGAGATCAACCAAACGAAGAACATCTATTGGGATAAAGTTCTGTCCAAAGTCGTTTCCCGGCCGGGCTACTATCGCACTGTCGAAGGCGAGCTGGGTGACGATTTCGGCTGGTCAACCATTCGCGGGTGTCAGATTGCGATGCTGCTAACCGACCCCCTGCCGCGTATCATTATGCAGAAATTCGGAAAAAACCTCGACCTGCTCTATTTTTTGATGACCAATATTTGCAACGAAATTATCGGTTCCCGAAGGACCGGTTATGCCTTCAAGCATACGGATCCGAATTACGGCATCATACTTATGATGGGCGACATCGACAACTCCGATTTTGCCAGAAAGCTGAATGAGATGAATGACGCTTTTCTTCGTATTCTCGGCGCTCGTTTTTATTTTGCATGCAGCACGAACGAAGCTTTCCCGGACAACATCCACATCGGATTCGAGAAGGCTTTGAAGACGGCCCGTTCGATTTCATTCTTGCAAGGAAACGATTGGGTGTACCGCTTCACTGATGCCGGTCG
The DNA here is from genome assembly GCF_020169515.1 of Paenibacillus vietnamensis. Taxonomy (GTDB): domain Bacteria; phylum Bacillota; class Bacilli; order Paenibacillales; family Paenibacillaceae; genus Pristimantibacillus; species Pristimantibacillus vietnamensis. The sequence continues at coordinate 591,628 of NZ_JAHMHW010000002.1, forward strand.
TCCAGAGGAAAAGCGGGTTGTACTTGCCGATTACAGCGATCGGATTTCGGTAGCCGTCTACAGCGGCGACCTGCATCAGATCGATGCCTCCATCGCCAAGTGGATGCAGGCTATCAGCCAGCTGCAAGTCGTGACCTCTGATCATCTGAAATATTGGCGGTATGAATTCGAGCTGCTGCGGAACCATCTGCTGCAATACAAAGATTATCCTGTCCACGACCGCGACGGCCAAATGTCCCATGGACTGTATCCGATTGATCAAAACGGAAAACTTTCTCTGGAGGAATGGCAAAAGGAATGGACGGAAGAATTCGGACGTATTGCGGATATTTTGAAAAATATGAAGCATAAGGAACATAATGTCATCTTTCAAGTGAAGCAGTTTATCGATACGCATTACAAGCAAAATTTGTCGCTGCAAGACATCTCAAGCCGATTCTTCATCAGCCGCGAGTATGTCTCTCGCAGGTTTAAACAAGAATTCGGGATGAATATTTCCGAATATTTGGAGCAGGTCAGAATCGATCATGCCAAAATTTTGTTATCTAATGAGAAGTATCTGATCGCGACAATCGCGGAAATGGTCGGCTATCAGGACGGCAGGTATTTCAGCAAGATTTTCGGCAAGCTGACCGGCAAGACGCCGAGGGAGTATCGGAAAAAGAATGGCGGGATTGGCGACGATACCTAGATTAAAAAAGGCGGGAAGCATTCCAAAATGGAAAGCCTCCTGCCTGTTGTTTCTTACTTATTGGCAATCTTTATAAGATAAGACCTAATCCATAGATAATAACCGATAACCTCAATGGCATAAATTAAGACATCGATAATGCTTGTGTTTTCAGTGAGAAACCATCCTCGTAAAACAAAAGTATCAATTAACAATATTATTGGCAAAACAATAACAGATATAAATAATAACCTTATGGTAATTGGTAAACTGAGACAAATAAATCTTTCAATAAAATCATCATTATCACCACTTCGGTTGGCCCTATAACAGAAAATAATCCCTGCAATATTTACCACAACCGTTTCTAACGAACCAATTAAATCATAAATATTAAAGTTAAAACTCATGCCTAGATAATAGCTACATTCAATCATAATCACATTTAATAAAATAAAGACTAAAAAGTATTTCATTTTTTGTTGTTGGGATAAGGTTTTTTCTTTTAGCTCATGCGCTAAGGCCTTTACGTTCCAAAGATACATTTCAGATCTCCATTTGTTTTATTAATCTCTCGGATAATTTACACTCATAATATCCATAAATGAAACTTTATCGATTCCTGCATGAGTCTCAATATGTACTTTTCCTGTTCTGGAATCCATTTTTGAAATCGATCCACGCAGCGATTCCTCTCTTCCCCAGACAGTCAATACGATTGTTGAGTTCTCATGGTATGCTTCCGTTAACTGATTTCCGATTTCTTCCAATACAAATTCATCTCTAGTCGGACGCTTTGCAACTCTTGGTTTAGCCATGTTATCCTCCATTACATTATATGATTAGGTCAAAACTTATTGCGGTTGTTTCAAGTTAGGATTGATTATGGATTTGGGGAACAAAAAAATAACCCGACGAATTTGGGGACGTCAGGCTTTGTGCGTTCCTTCTTCCGAAAGGTTCTTTCAGTATAGCGTTCAATCGACTTTATTGCAATTTCATCTCGGCAAAATGACTACGTAACTTCGGGAGATCAATAAGAAATCATTACATGACAAACACCCAATCAAACAAAACAAACGGCGCATAACCTACAACGTATCGAGTCTTTGGGAGGTGTATGGAGTAGTGAGCAACTGCGGTAATAACGTAGGCGGCGTTTTTAACAATAATATAGGTTTTATCTTGGTACTGTTCATTTTGCTGGTTATCATCTCTTGCAGCTGTGGTTTCTTTGGCGGCGGTTATCGCTGAAACGTCGGTGAGGCAGGCACAAGCCATTACGGTAAAGGTTATTAATTGCACCAACATTTCGAATAGAACTCATTCTCTTGTCCCAGCATATTCACCATATAAGCACTAAAAAATAAGCTTACCCGGAAAAATTCGGGTAAGCTTATTTCTTTCAATCTTAGATATATCAGGAATTCATAAAATTTACATACTCGAGCAAACGCTTAATCAGGACAACCGCTTGCGAACGATCCACCTCGTCCTTGGGAGCGAACCGATCCTTCGTTACTCCTTGCACGAGTCCGGCATTCAGCGCATCACTCACGCTGTCTTCCGCCCAGGTGCTGATGAATGAACGATCGTTGAATCGTGCCAGGGCGTCGTCTGCAGCTGACGATCCTTTCCCTGCAAATGCTGCAGCACGGACGATTATGACCGCCATCTGTTCCCGCGTGACTGGAGCATCCGGCTTGAAGGTACCATTTGCGTACCCGATAAGAATTCCCGCTTTGCTCGCGGCTCCTACCGCGCCGGCATACCAACTTGTCGGAAAAACATCAGAATATGCAGTTGGGGGCATTTGGGTCATCAGACCGAGCGCTCTTGCGATAAGCGCAGCGAATTCGGCGCGCGTGACCGACCGATTCGGTTCAAAGCGCTCATCGCCGATCCCATGGACGACCAGCTTGCTCGCCATTAGCTCTATTTCACTCTTAGCTGAATGACCCTCGAGATCGGCAAACGTTCGGTCAAGCTTAACAACGGCATATATGCTGTTTCCGTTCCGCTTAATGGTTACAACCGTCTTGCCGCCAGCTTCTTCGAATAAAGCCGGTACAAACGACATCTCGCCTGTCCCGGGATCTAGCATTACCGCCGTCTTATTGCCGCTTAGCGCCTGCGGGATTGCGATTGTTCGGGAGACATATGTGCTGCCGAAGTCGTTCAATTCGAGCGAACCGGTACTTGAGACGGCTGTAATGCTGAAATCAATCAAGTTACCGATCACCTGAACGCCATTAGTCTCTGCCCACGCGCGGAGCTCCGTCTCCCGCGATCCCCCTATTTTCTCCAGCTTGACCGAAATCCGAACCTCCGCAGCTTCAACGCCCAGCTGCTCTGCAATCGAATCAACATCGACCAGATGAACCGGTAAGCTGTACGAGGCCATATCCGACTTGATTACGAGCGTCGCGTTCGGCATGCTGACCGCTGCTTGCGCGAGCGCAGTAGCCGGAAGGATAACCTCCGCCGCATTGCCGCCTTTGACAGCAATTTCGTATACTTGCTTTTCGGCAGGCAAGCCGGTCAGTTTTTCTAACGCGTCCTTCAGCTCCGAGCCGTTTACCTCGACTCGCCGAGTTCCGGGATTTTGTCCGGTACCTGCCTCCAGACCCGTCACCTCGCCTTTTTCCTCCTCATACTTGAGCGAGGTGTACAAGTTCGCCGGTAGTTCGTCAAGTGTGATAACGTAATCGTGATGATAAACCTTGTTCAAGTGCTCCGCTGTATTCGTGCTGCCGTCTTTGATGAAGCTGCCAGCCCAGGTGCTGAAGAAGCTCCAGTCGGCACCGTATGCCTGCAGCAAATCCGGATCCGGGATGGGACCGTTTTCCGCCAGCCCGACAACCTTCTTGTCGTTCACCAGAGAGACGAGTCCCTCATACTTCGCAATGCTCGGGTTGTAATCACCTGCCGGGTTGTAAATATCGATGCTGGCGATATCCACGACATCGTCGCCCGGATACCATTCCGTCTTTTCGGAGTTCCATACCCAAATGAGATTGTTCAGGTCATGATGGTTGGTCAACCGGTCATACATCAGATTCCACAGCTTCTTTGCCGGCTCGGGGCCCTTCGCCCCCCACCAGAACCAGCCGCCCTCCGCCTCATGCAGCGGCCTCCATAGCACCGGTACGCCGGCATCCTGCAGACGCTTCAGCTGAACTGCAATCGCATCGATGTCCCGGATAAGCAGCCGGTAATCTTCCGAATCCGGGTTATCAAGCGCATATTCCACGTCAAAGGTCGTATTCTCGGTATAAAAGCCTCTCCACCATTCATTTCCAGGTTCATTGCCGCCGATCCCCTTAGGCGCGTTCCAGTGCCAGCAGAGCGCCACGATACCGCCGCGGTTATACCACTCGATCATCTTCTCAACCTCAGTGGACGAAGCTCCGTTCTCGACGCGGGAAGGGGAATAATCGATCAAGTCTGTAGAGAATAGCGCCGGATACTTGCCTGTCTGCTGCTTGATCCACTCGACATCCTCAAGCGTCTGCTGTCCCGAGATGATCTTGCGGCCATACTGGCCGGCCAAATAATTCATCAGTGCCCTGGCTTCAAGCGTCGCTTCCGGATTGATCAATGTGCTTGTGGCATCATGAACCTCCGCCGTGGCGGCGACCGTCAGCTTGATGTAGTCGATATTGTACCAGCCCCAGTTCGACAAAAATTCTATCGTGTTGCCGCCTTCATTTAGCCATGCCTTGCCGGCGGAGATTTCAGTAAAATCCGTCGTTTCAGCGAACGTAATCTCCGTGGTTTGCCCGTTAAAGACCATGCTGGTCTTCTTCTCACCGTACGGAGAACTGTAACCGATGACGACATCATACATGCCTGCCGAAGGGGCATTGTAAGTCAGCGCAAGCGATCCCGACTGCTGAAATGCCGCGTACCCTTGGCCGGAGTAACCTGTCCCGGAGGTGCCAATCGTAACATCCCCGTTCACGTTGCCGTCCTCCGCCTCAAGCTTGCTGCCTGCCGCAGGCGTACTGGCCGGTTCAACCTTAATATGCTCGATGCCATAGTAGCCCCAGCCCCGTGAAATTTTGATCGTATTGCTGCCGGCGTTCAACAGCACTTTACTGATCATTTTCTCGGCCCGCACAGTCCCTGCCGGCGGCGCATCCAGCATCAGCTCTCCGGCGCCTGCACCATTGATTTGGATACCGGTTGCCTTACCGCCGTATCCTTCAGGAATGTAATAGCCTAAGCTTAGTTTGTACATCCCCGCTTCTTCGACGTTCACCGTAAATGCAGCACTTCCGATCGGCTCCTGGGCGCCCGCGTCTTCGGCGAAAAAGTAGGAGATATAGCCTTCGCCGTCATAAAGCGTATCCTCGCCTATCTTGACAGGTCCGCTCTTCTCGATCCCGTATCCTTCCAATACGGCTTCTGTATAAGGAATCGTGATAACATTCGCCGGATCGCCAGGCGGCGTCACGACCTGCGTCCTTGCTTGCAGGCGGATATTATCCACATAGATAGGACCTATGTAGTCCACCGCAGAGTTTTTAGCGAGTTTGATAATGAGTTCCTTCTGGTCTGCATCCGCTGGAATCGCAGCCGTTTCTGAGATGACCGCGTAATCGTTGCTATTGATATTCGTTTTCTCAGCGACTGTGATGTCATGGCTGCTGGATAGAAGGTCCCTCCACTGCCCGTTCATGGCAGAGGCCAACACAAACGTTCCTCCGAAGGAGGCAGGAATGATGACGTCATAGGACACAGTCTCGTAGTTTCCGAGCGCTTCGTCCGTATACAAGCGAATAGCCGCCTCCTCCCAGCCCATACCGTTATAGGCCGTATTTACCCGCAGCGCATACCTATTGCCTGCTGTCGCCAAGTCATCGCTTGCAAAAGGCTCGTTTTCTCCTTCGAAGCCTTCTCCCCAGCCTCGTTGCCAACCTTCTGTTGTTCCGTCTTCAAAGTCAAACAGAAGATCGGATGCAGCTCCGGAAGCCATGACAAATGAATCTCGATTACCTAACGATCCTAATAGCGAAAATAACACAATGAAAGCGAATATAGCAGAAAAATTCCTCCTCAATCTTCCAAACATAAAGCTTCCTCCCGACTTTTTTGGCTTATCACAACCGGATGGATAAACCTTGTCTTAAAGCGCTTACAAAAAGATCTTTATTATGAGATTAAATCTTGCGTGAGAAGAACGGCCCAGGTTATGAAGCCGTCCCCTGATTCTTCCTGCACCAAGCACGATCTACGACTTTGCTTTCCAAGTACTTAAATATAATGCAGCTTCACGTAACCGATATCCGTAATAGCCCCACCCCCGTTTTATGGTTATCGTATTCCGGCCTTCGGAGAGGAGCGTTTTCCCGGCAGCCGCTTCCCGGAACGAATCTCCCTGCTCGAAGGAAACCTGACCTGCCGGCTGCCCCTAACGTATAGGATAATTTTTCAAATCAGGAAGCTCGTCCTTCGTTAAGGTGAATGGATGCCGGTAAAATTTTATCAGCTGCTCACGCTCGGTATACTCGCCGGAATAAGTCCTGTTCCCCTCATCATCCGTAACGTAGACGAAATCGCCGTACCAGGTGCAGCTCCAAGACCAGAGCGCGCCGTCCGCAAGCATCAGGTCCGGATCGGGGAGCGGCCCGTTTTCCGTCAACGCCACGATCTTTTTCCTGCCCGTGTAACTTAAAGCTGCTTGAAACCTCTCATATTGAGAGTCATAGTTCTTCTTAGGCGGATAAATATCTTCGCCGATGATGTCCACGTACTCGTCCCCCGGGTACCAATCGGCATGCTGCCCATTCCATACCCAGATCAGATGGTTCAGCTTGTGGAGATTGGTCATGCGGTCATACATAAGCTTCCATAGCCTGACACAAGGCTCTGCGCCGCGTGCTCCCCACCAGAACCAGCCTCCGCTCGCTTCGTGCAGCGGTCTCCACAGCACCGGAACACCCGCCGTCTGCAGCCTGCGCAGCTGAACGGCGATTGCATCAATGTCGCGCAGGATAAGCCTGTACTCTTCGGAATCGGGATCGTCCATTGCTTTCTTTACGTCGAACGAGGTCGCCTCCGTATAGAAACCGCGGCTCCACGAGCGCTCCGGCGGAATGTCGAGCAAGTCCTTCGGTGCGTTCCAATGCCAGCAGAATGTGACGATGCCCCCGCCGTTCCACCAATCAATAGCAATGTCTGTATCGCTGCATGTGCTACCCCGCTCGGTTCGTGAAGGTGAATAATTCATGAAATCAAATCCGTATACGGCCGGGTAATGCCCGGTCACTTCTCGAATAATCGTCATTTCCGGCGCAGACAATACGCCGATCTGCTGGCCTGTCAGCGTTCTCTTCCCGTAAATATCGCACAAATAAGTCATTAACCGTTTAGCGTTATCCTCTGCGTTCGGATTCACGAGTGTCGGATCTACATCAAACCGGAAGGATCGTTCGGTCATATTCATTTTTCCGTCTCCCCTATTCTTTAAAGCTATCCTTGTCAGCAAAGCCTTGCAATTATCCGATAATGCCCGTACGCTCGACGCTTTCGACGAAATAACGCTGTACGAGCAGGTACAGTACGATCAGCGGAAGAATCGCCAATAAAATGCCCGTGTCCACGATCATCGCTACTTGATTCGGATCCGCCTTTACGTTCGCCCCGCCCATGCCAAGCAGCGTCGGAATGAGCTGATTCGCTTGAGCCGGCAGGGATGCGACCTTGAGCGGGATGAGGGACGATTCGCTCATAAAGAGCGACGTGTAAAAAGTATCATTATACTGCCAGACGAAGCTGAACAGGACGACCGTCAAGATTGGCGAGACCGCGTTCGGCAGCATGATGCTGGCGAACGTGCGGATGCCGCCGGCCCCGTCGATCAGCGCCGCTTCTTCGATCTCCTTTGGCAGCCCTTTAAAAAATTGGCGGAAAATATAAATGAATAAACCCGCCTTCAGCCCGATCGCGGTTGCCGACATGATGACCGACGGCCAGTACGTATTTAAGAGGTTGATGCCATCCTTGCCTGTGATCCCTCCGATTATGCCGATTACATCGAAGTTTCTAAAGTGCAGATACATCGGAACCATTAACGTGCTCGACGGGATCAGTATCGTCATAATGACGAACGCGAACAAAAGATTGCTGCCCGGGAAGGCAAAGCGGGCAAAGCCGTAGCCTGCCAACGAGCAAGAGGCCGCCGTCAGCAGCGTCGTTACCGTCACAAACAGCAGCGTGTTTCCTAGCATCGGGAAGTAGTCCAGTATTTGCATAGCCATGCGGATGTTTTCAAGTGTGTAATGAACGGGCAGCATGTAAATCGTCGGATTGTAAATGTCTTGCGGATCCTTGACCGCAACCGATATTTTCATCAGCAGCGGATAAATGATAATGAACGAGATGCCGGTCACAAGAAAATACCGGAATATGGAATAGAGGAAGTCTGCCGTTTTGTTCTGGATCCTCTGCATCCGGTAACTTCGCTCGTCGGCTTCGACGGATTGATTCGCTTTCGCCTCTACGCTTTCTGCGGCTGCCATTGGCCGATTCCCTCCTTAACGGAATGCTTAGTTATAATGAACTCGCTTTGACAGCACGACGCCGATGATAACAAGGATGACACCGACAAGCAGCGAATAAAGCCACGACATTGCCGAGCTGAGGCCGAAATTTTGCGTCTTGAACGCTGTCGTGTAGATTAAATCGGTGACGGCACTGCCAGAGAATGAGTCGATAATCGTGTAGATGACATTCGTCAGGATGAGCGGACTTACCATCGGAAATGTAATTTTCCAGAATGATTCATACGCGGTCGCGCCTTCCATCTTCGCTACCTCGTACATCGTTCCCGGCACAGATTGCAATGCCGCCAAAAAAATCAATATTTGCACGCCTGAGCTCGTAATAATGTCGTAAATGCGGAGGATCGCATTCACAATGTAATCGATGAACGACATCGGAAGCCCGGCCTCGCTCAGCAGCATGACCATCGACATGACGTTGTAACCCGAAGTCGATTGCCCCATCTCGTCGACGACGCTTGCGTCACCCATCAGGTTGATCAGGCCGGAGGATTCCGCCGCAGCCACCGCATTGGAAGCAAGTATAACCGGGAGGAAGAAGATCGCCCGGGCCAGAACCCGTCCGCGGTATTTCTGGTTGAGAAGCGTCGCCGAGAACAGGCTGAAGAATAAAATCATCGGCACGTTCAGAAGCATGTCCGTTACAGACGAGGTCAACACCCGGTTGAAATTCGCGTCCACGAACAGTGCGTTTCTGAAGTTATCCCAGGCCAGAAATTCAAGGTCATAACCGCTTGGGGCTATCACCAGCTTGCTGAAACTGAAGCGGACCGATTGGACGAGCGGCGTCGCGAACAAGAAGATAAAACCAATTAGCCACGGCAATATGAAGGCGATGCCAAGCAGGGAGCGCTTGCGGTTCAAGGTAAGCTTCGCAGTCTTCATGACGGAACACCTCCTATCCAATAATGTTCGGCTCCGATGCGATGCCCTTTGACGGAAACGGACTTTTTCGTGTAATTGACGATGATCGAAATGCCGTTTTCGTACTGAACTTCCGTGACGCCGTCCAGGTGACGGATATGGTTAACCATCCGGCTTCCGCTTACCAGCTTTAATGTCTCGTTTGCTTCCTTGTACATGGCAAGCGCCTCGTCATACCACGCTTCGTAGGATGAAGAGAACAGCATGTCGAAAGCTGTGAATTTAAGGCTTGAGGACGGCTCGTAGGACCAAAGGAAATGCGGCGACGCGCCAAGCTCGATTGTGCGCAGCAGCTGTTCTTGCATATCCTGTTCATCGCTCAGGTTAACGGGCGAGCCTGCGTAATTTACAAAGCCGTGAATGACCATCTGATAGAAAGGTACCTCCTCGTCGGCGATTTTAAAGCCGCTGGAGGCAGTCGGCACGTTGATCAGATGATCCGCGTATGGCCAAGAATACGCGTTACCATCCGCGATCATAAGTGATCCAGCCTGCGATTCGAGCTTGTCGAGCTGCCCTTCCACAATTTTCATCGCCGACTCCCGGTGCACGACACGATGATCGCGGTAATCGGAGCTAAGCATGCCGCCAAGATCACGAAGCGATACGCCAGACATTCCGAATGACGCATACCGGTTAATAAAGGCGTCGACGAAATGCGGCAGCTTCGCTGGCGACAGCAAATAATAACTTCCGAGCGATATGTCCATTCGGTTAAGCGCGCGGTTGTACGGATACAACTCAGCCTGCTCCTTCGTTACGAACCTTGCCGCATCTCTGCTTGGCGCAAAGCCGGCGTCGTTACGGAACACTTGCTGGAAAGCTACATCCGGGTACAAATTGCCGCCCGCTTCTTTAAGCTGCTTTGACAAAGCCCGAAACTCGTTTTTACCGCCAAGAACGCCGTCCACATCCAGCTTGATTGGTGATTTATGATAGATGCCATTCCCGAACCATCCCATATATCGCATCTGCAGGCGGTCGATCCCATCCTTCTTCAGCTTGGCGGCGAGCTCGGACGCCTGCTCGAAGTTTGTCATGGAGACAACCGAGCGGTATGGGACTCCCAGAAACGATTTTTGCTTGTCAACCGCCCCCGCAATATCGAGGTAGAACGGCAGAGCCGTTTCCTCCTTAAGCGGCTTCAAGGCGCCGGCGCTGACCAGCCTGTTCTGATAGAGCTCGGCCATGCCTGCATAGGTGGCTTTGGCGCCGGATAGAAAGTGATACCGGACCCGGATATCCCCCTTATACATTTCCTCGTTCAGAAGCTGAATCTCTTGAATTTTCGATCCGGTATACAGCTCCAGCTCGTCTTCCCCTCGCAGCGCAAAAGTGCTGTAAACATGGTTGTACGAATTTTTTCTGCCGCTGACATCAGCTGCAATACTCGCGATCGCGCTGCCTTGTTCGATCTCCGCGAACCAGCCCGCTTTTCCGGACTTAAGGCCGAATACCGGCATTCGGGCGCTCTCGCTTACTTGTCCTCGCCTTATGCTGTTGTCGTTCGGGTCTGCACCGTACAACCGCTGGACGTACTGCTCTTCCTTCACCTTACCGTTATTCAAGTGAATAAGGCTGCCCGAACCGTCGGGAACAAACATGTAGCCCACTTCTCCGGTTCCGGCCGCCCCGAAGAAATTAAGAAGCTCGATACTGCGGATTCGGTATTCGCCGCTTTCCCTGATCTGTGCAAGCGGAACGGTAGCGACCAGCGATTCGTCGTCCAGACGATATTCAATCGGGATGACGAAATTGGGCTTGGAAGCGACATCGCTCTCCAAGGCGCCATGCTCTGCATTGTCTGCCGCCAGGTCATCTGAGCTATAGCCGGCTTTCTCAAATGCGGCCAGCATCTTATTGAGCACGAGCTGCTTCGCGATCTGTCCGTCCAACCGCTCGAGCACTTCCGGATTGGCTTCGCTTGGATAATAACGGGCCGATACGTAATTAGCGGTCGGTTGATCCAGCTTGGAGAGCACCTTCTCCTCCAGTCTCGACTTGCCGATCAGCTTCGGTAAAGCATCTATACCAAGCGAAAGATCCCCTAACGTATATGTGATTCGGATCCCGTTCTCGATTTTCTCTGCTGCAAACTGCTTATCGCTTATGCTTCGCCCGAAGTTCGTAAAGGTGTCAAGCGTGCCTAAAGCATCACGGAACAAAACCGTTAATTGCGAAGAAAGCGATTCCTTCTCGTAACCGGACGCGATTGCGTCCTCGCCCCGGCTTGACGGATTGCTGCGCCACGCCTTGCCGCTCTGCTTGTCAAGCACGGCTACCTCGGTAGTATCAGGATCGTAATAGAGCGACAGTTTCGGATTGTCCGCGACCAGCTTCATACCGGGAATGCCGGGCGAGGCATCCGCAAGCGCCCTCAGTTCAGTACCGGCTTCCGGTCTGGAAGACTCCTCTTTATAAACGGCGGCATCGTTCACCGCCCCCCTTTGACTCGCGAAAAACCAATAGCCGCCAAGGGCGATGATGGCTGCGGCGCAGGAAAGCGCCGCAACAAGAATCTTTTTTTTGTTCACACCCGCGCCCCCCTTATGTTCGAAAAATAATCTCGCGGTACACGTTCAAAACAAATTCGTATATTTGCTGAAGCATACTGAATACGAGTGCGCCGAGGAATACGATGATGCCCATGACAATAACAGTCAGCACCATCGTCAAGACCGTTTTAACCGCCGTATACTGGTGAACCGTCATTGTACCGACGTACAACAGTCCGATAAACCAAACGAATGCGATCGACGTCAGCAAGTAATAGAAAGCCGTTTCTTCCTGCACCATAAAGCGGCTTATGATCGTCATAGGCACGTACATCAGTACGATTGGCACAAGCGAATAACCTGCTGCCATCACGATCTCCCTAAATCTCCCTTCCCCCTCCATTAGCGTCGTGATCGCCCAGTTCGACACGCACCATAAAAAAAACGGGAATACGATCGTAATCAGCTCCATGATACTGTTCAAATTACGGGGATCGTTGAAATTAACCAGAAAGCCCGAAAACTGCTTTTGCATAATGACCGAGAGAACAACCAGCATCAGGATGACCAGCGCTACGCGAAGCTTGCCCTTACCGTCGTATTTTAGATCCCAGAAACCATCGAACGGATGCACAATGACATGCAGCGGGAACCGGAAAAAATCCTGCTTCATCTCCATTTTCCCTCCTTAGCGATTTGTTCGGCGGATCCGTACGCGACTGTCCTCCGTCTGCGCGCAAGCCAATAAACCGCCCACACGGCAGTTAGCAGAAGCAACGCAGACAGGAACTCTCCGAAATGCTCCTTCATCACCTCGCGCCGGTACCGCTTGCAAGCAACCGAGTAATGATCCCGGTCCATGCCCAGCTTGAAATACTCGATCGCTTCCTTATTTCGTTTCTCCATCAGCATTGATTTGCCGATTCCGATATAGGCGATGTCATAATTGGCATTAAGCCGGAGCACTTCTTCCCATAGCGGCACGGCCTTCGTATCCTCGCCGTTATAATGAAGCGCAGTTGCCGCATTCACGGCGGAGCCGAACTTCGTCGGCTCAAACAGGACGATATCGCCTTTACCTCGGTCCAGCACGGCCAGATCGTTACCGATTTGCTCGATCGCGGCCGGTGCCTTGAATGTTCCAAGTTGATTCCCTTTGCCCCCGAACACGTAAAGGAGATTGCCCTCATCATCGTAGGTGAATACTCTGCCTTGCGTAGCGTCCAGTACGCTGTACATGCCGCTTCCGAGCACTTTCACGTCGATCATCGTCGATGGGCCTTCCGCGATCCGGTACCGGATATCACCGCTTACGTCGAAATAACCGAACCGCTTCAGCACGTCTTCGCCGGACGGATTAAGCCGCTTGACCGGCTCCTTCGATCCGGGATCAATATTCGTTGCGTAGACGAAGCCCTTCGCATCGATATCCATATTGGAAAACTCGGTCGGGATGAACAAGACCATTTGGGCCTTCTGCGCTTCCGTTGAGAAATTTCTCCATAACATTTCGACGTAGTCCCGCTGTACCTTGTTCGTCCCGACGTACCCGATGAATCGTCCGTTCCCATCGAACTGCATAATGCCTTCGTAAACGCCCCTGGCAACAACATAAATCCGCTTCGCTTTGTCTACCGTCACCTTGAGGGGGTGAAATTTGAAATCCGCGGGCAAAATATCGGACGCCGGGTTCTCGATCAGCATATGCAAACTTCCATCGCTGGCCAGAACGACGATCCGGGCATTGTCGGTATCAGCGATATAGAGAAAGCCGTCGTCGTCGACAAAAAGGCCGGTTGGACGATTAAAGCCATCCCGCTTGCCGCCGTTCTCGAATCCGTCAATCACTTCCTTCACTCGCCATTTCTCGTCCAGATGGACAATCCGATTGTTGCCGGTGTCGGCGACGTACAAGCGGCCATCTCCTGCGGCTGCCATGTCGCCTGGCTCCTGGAAGTCGCCGATGTCAAGCCCGGAACCATTAATTGCCCGACTCGGCACGTAAGCTGCCGGACCAGGCACAGCCTCTTCCCAATAGTTATAATTGTAGCTCTCATATGGCGTCGATGCGGCGGACACCGGCTCCGTCATTGCAGTAGTGAGTAATAAAGCCGCCGCAACGGAAACCATCCATTGTTTCACTGCCAATTGTGTTCCCTCCTAGTCCTTCATGCCCGAGGTCGCCATCGTCTCGATAATGCGGCTTTGCGAGAAGACGAACAGCGTAATCGGCACGCTCATCAGAATGAGCGCCACGGCCGCCGCCGCGCCTGCCCGGGCGATGCCGCCCTGAACAATTTGGTTCGACGCATAATGAAGCGATTTAAGCTGTTCGCTATAGATGAAGCCGTTGCCGTCGCTGCCCCATAACATTTGAAATAGTAAAATGATTAATGTCATCCATGCCGGCTTCACGTTCGGCATCACAATCGACCAGAAAATGCGGTATTCGCTCGCGCCGTCAAGCTTTGCCGCCTCCAGCAACGCGTCGGGAATTTGTTCCATAAACTGCTTCATCAGGTACAGGCCGAGCGAATAGGCAAACGCCGGGACAATGACAGCCCAATACGTATCGATCAGGCCGATCCACGACATGATCATATAGGTCGGGATGGCCGTTACGGCAGGAGTGAACATGAGCGACAGGACGACGACGGTAAACATGAAGTTTTTGCCCGGAAACTTATGTTTTGCAAGCGGATAAGCCGCCGCTGAGGCCAGCAGCACATGGCCGATGATGCCCATTCCCGTAATGAACACCGTATTAAAAACGTACCGCGAGAACGGTACCCACGAATTGCCAAGCAAATTGATCAGATCAATAAAGTTGAACAGAGTCGGGTTGCGCACGAAAAGCGTGGGCGGAAACATGAAAATTTCATCAAGCGGCTTAAAGGCGTTGTTGATCGCGTAAATGAGCGGCAGAACCATGAATGCTCCAAACGCCGCCAGCAGTATAAACAGCGAGAAACTGCCCCAAAACGACCGGTTAACCCTTTTCTTCCGGACGATAAACGAAGAGGTCATCGAATCATTCTCCCACCTTGCGTAGAAGTTTTTGAATCATTAGGTTCGTGCCCACCATAATCATGAACAGCACGGTAGCGATGGATGACGCATAGCCCATTTCAAACCGGGTGGTGCCGAAATCCATCAGGTGGGTAACGATCGTCTCCGCGGCGTAGTTCACGCTCGGAAAACCCGCCAACGCAATTGACACGTCGGCTACGGCGAATGCGGTCGTCAGCTGAATGACTGCTCCGAACATGAGCTGCGGACGCATCGAAGGAAGCGTAACGAACCACAGCTCCTGCCAGCGATTCCTAATCCCGTCCACGGCTCCCGCCTCGTACAATGTTTTATCCACGATCTGCAAGCCTGCGATGAATGCCAGAAAACCGGTGCCTAGGCTGAGCCAAAGTTGAACGACAATGATGATCGGCAAAATCAGCTCCTCCGTCTTTAGCCACTGAATCGGTTCCAAAATGAAGCCCCATTTGATCAGAAATCCGTTGGCGATCCCATAGCGATCTCCCGAAAATACCATTAGCCAAATAAAAAATACGTTGCCGGAAATCGACGGGGCGTAGAAGATAAGTGTCATCAGCGCCCTTAGCTTCGGCGACAGCTCATTGATGATCCATGCGAATACGAAACAAGCGATATAACTGACCGGTCCGGTAATGACCGCAAACAGCAGCGTGTTCTTCACTGCAATCAGGAAGATGTCGTCCTCAAGGAACAGCCTCGTGTAGTTCTGCCAGCCGATAAAGCGCGGGAATTCCAGCATGTTGAAATAAGTAAAGCTAAGTAAGATCGATATGAGGACCGGTACGACCGTAAAAACGGTGAACAAGACCATGTACGGTGCCAGCAAAATATACGAATGCTTATTGTTTTTTGCTTCCCGCAATTTCAGGCTCCACCAATGTTGCATATTTGAAACCTCCCCTTTATTGCGGCAGACCAAATTCAGTCCGTTTTGTCGTAATCTCATCTTGAATGTACTGCACGTAGTCAGTCATCGATTCGCGTGCTTCCACCTGTCCGACAACCGTCTTGTAGAACGCATTGAAGAGATGGCGCCCCGTAAAATAACCGCCCGGTACTTCGGGAATGCCGCGGACCCACTCGAATTGGGCTTTCAGGCTTTCATAGTCGGCAACCGGCCAAGGGAGGCTGTCGAGCGCCTTGATATTGGCCGTCGGATAACGGGCTGCTGCGCCCATCAGGCCTTCCATTTCCCGGCCGAACGTCGTCTGCGCCTCGTCACTGGTCCACCACTTCATGAATGCCCAGGCTGCTTCCTTATCCTTCGCCTTGTCGAGCATAATGACGGATTGCCCGCCGCTTGGCACCTCTCGGTTAATTGTGCCGTCCTCCTGCACTGTACCCGGAATGGTCGTGAACCCCCACAAACCCCTGATTTCCGGAGCGAAAACTGACAGCTGGTTGTATGTCGTATAATCGGCGATACCGATCGGCATCTCCCCGGTTCGGAAACGATTTGCGAAATCGAATTCCCGCTCCAGCTTATAATCGGTGTATAGCTCCGTCCACTGCTTGAACGTCTCAAGGCCGACGCGGGAGTCCAGATCGGATTCTCGCCCGTCGCTGCGGTAAAATTGTCCGCCGTTCTGGAACAACAGCGCGGCATACATCGAATTCGGCGGCAAATTCTGGCCTTGAACGGCTGCATGCGCGACCTGCGGCAGCGCGAGCTGCATATGATTTTTGCTCAGCACGGCTAGCAGACTCGCAACGTCATCCCATGTCTGCGGAACCCCAAGCCCGAGCTCCTCCAGCACGTCTTTCCGGTAAAACAGCATATTGAAGGTTTGTGTCTCCGGCAACGCGTATACACCGTTCTCGTAGGTGAGCGGAACTAGCGAGCTGGGACGGAAACGGTTCTTCACTTCGTCAAAATCGTCGAATTGGGTCAAATCGGCCGCAGCTCCGCGCATCGCATAATTGACAGGGATGTCGTTCTCGACTTGCATCGCAACATCGGGTCCTTGGCCCGCCAGCGTTGCCGGAAGGAGCGTTCCCATGTTGACCAGCTTCAGATTAACGTTAATGCCGGTCTCGGAGGTGAACGTTTCATCAATCATCGCCTTCATCGTGTTCGCCTGATCGCGCCCGCTGCCGATCCAAACGGTGATCGTTCGCTGATCTTTGTCCTCCGCGATATTTCCGATTTGGTTATAATCCGTAAAGAAAGAAGACAGGAAGGCGGATGCCTCATGCATAAGCTTGGAGCCGAAGCCCATCCCCTTCTTCTGAAACTTCGCGTCCGGCGAAGCCACGTAAATCGAATCAATCTCCAGCGGCTGCTCTCGTGCCTTCTGCACCCATGTGCCAAGGCCGCCGGTGTTTGTTTTATAAGCGGCAAGCCTTCTTGGAATCGTATCGGGCCGGTCGATCATTTCCTCCAGCTGCGCCGACATCGTCTTCAGCAGCGCGATCTGGTCACTGGATTGACCGGCGAGTTCGATCAGCTGCTCTGATACGCTATCAAGCCGCTCCTTCTCCGTATTGAACGCCTCCAGCATATTGGGAATTTTTTTCTCCAGCTGATAGTCGCGGATTTCATCGGGCTTCGTTCCGGTAATCATCAATATTTTGCGGTACATTTCGTTCAAGCGATAAAGGCTGCTCTCGACCTCGCGGATAAGCGGAGCGAATTCGCCGAGATTCGCTTCAAGACGAAGCACATGTTTCCCTTTGTCCAGCTTGAACAGATACGGATCATTTCCACCCATGACATCGAGCCGGTAGCCGTTTTTGTACTTGAAGGCCACTCGCTCCATTTCTTGAAACGGCACAGTGCCGTCGATCGTCATCCTGCGCGTCGAATAGATGCCTCGCACGAAATTCTGCTTCGATTTAAAGGCGATTTTGTACAATCCGGTTTCCGGGACGTTGATTTCCCATTCCATCCACTGGCCGGGCAAGCGCCAATTCAAACCGCCGATCGTGTTGACTTTTATTTTTGAAGCGCTGTACGGCGTTACGGCAGCGCTTGAGCGTTCGCTAAGTGGGTACAACGTAGGTGACGATTTGGCAATCGCGTCTTCGCCTTGAACGGTTACAAGTACGTCGCTTACCGGTCTGGCGCCTAGTTCTTCGTATCTCCGGCTCGCCTCTATATAAGCAGGCGGCGTTTGCGGCTGGCAAAGCTTCAGGTGCTTGATGACCATCGGCTCACGTGTGGATTCGAGCGTGATCGTATGCTCACCCTTAGAGAAATAAAAGAGGAACGGGTCATTCTCGTAGCCATCAGAGTCTTGAAATCGCTTTTCGCTCCATCTCGGCGCTTCAACCTGTCTTGGCCTTAGATCGTTTCCTTGGTTGTCCGTAACCATTTCGGCTTTCTCGTTGCTCCATATCCGGTCAAACTGCAAATAGGCGGCTTCCTTGAACGGACGTTCACCGTCGATGGTAAGCGAGCGCTCGATGGCCGAGCTTTTGCCTTCGATCGGATAATACAGCAAGGATAAATTGTACAATCCTGCTTCCGGCACATCGACGGTCCACTCCACTGTCCCTGATTCCGGCGTGAGCAAAGATGGGCCATCCATGCCTTCGTAGCTCTCCAGCTTCTTAAAGCCTGCTGTTTCGCTAACGCTCATGTAGTTCGCGGCTTGGACGACGATCTCGCGGGCAGGCTTACCCGCATCGGAGTATCCGGTCAAGTATTCCGCGTATTTTACCTCGCCTGTCCTGGCAGGGCTCGAGTGTTCTTCCTGCGCCGATTTTTCCGGAGCGGCGGCGTGACCTAGATCCGCCTGCAAGCTTACGCCAGCCGGAAGAACGAGCGACAGCCCCAGTGTGGCGAGAACCATGTTTCTTGCCAATTTTGTCAGCCTTTCGCTGCTGTTCACCACAAATCCCCCTTTTCCGTAAAGAGCGGCTTGCCTTTCTCTCTTCGTTCATACAGTCGGGGGAAGTCTGAATAGACACCCCCGAGGGCTGTTCACCGGTTACTTGCCGAGCTTGTCGATCGAAGCCTGTGCCTGCGCTTTGTATTTCTCCGCGGAGGCGGCAACGGAAGCCTTGTTAACGATAACATCCTGCACAAAAGAATAAGTCGGATAATCCGGGTAAGCGTCGTCAATCATGATCACGCCGGTGCCCGCGATATGTTCCCGAATCATCGCAACGTCCTCTTCATGGCCGTAAATGCTCTCCAAATAGTCCTGGCCCGGGTACTCTTCAATTTGCGGAATATCGAATGTTTCCTCGTAAATTTGGTAGACGATCTTCGGATCGACGACGCCCTTCGGGATAAACTTGGCCGACGCCGAAGTGTTCGCGTATGTCATTTCCTTCGTTCCTTGCGGACCGTTCGGAATCGGAACAACGCCCATGTCGAACGTAAGATCCCTCAAATTCCACTCGGCCGACGTGAACATCGCAACATCGCCGTCTTTAAACGTATTCGACTCTTCCCAGTTCATCGGGTCGCCTGTTTTCACTTTCACGACCTTCTCCGTATTGTAGAGACGGTTTACGAACTCGGCCGCTTCGATCGTTCTCGGATCGGAAATGCCTTCCTTGCCTGCTTCCTCATCCGCGAGCTTCACACCGTTTGCCGCCGCGAAATGCTTCACGGCATCGAGCGCCCATCCGGAGTAGCCGTACACATCGGTCTTGCCGTCGTTGTCCGTATCTTTGGTGGCAAGCTTCGCGATCTCTATGAATTTTTCCCAGTTCCACTCACCGGAGGCGTACAGCTCTTGCAGATCGGGCAGGCCGAGCTTCTTGAACAAATCGCGGTTGTAGTGCATGCCGAGTCCGATCGCGGTCGGATTGTCGAAGGCGTATTCATGGCCCGCGATGGCCGGATATCTTGTAATCAGGTTCGCTTCGTTATTAATGTTAGAGAAAGATTGCGCGAATTCGTCGACCGGGACGAGCTGGCCTTTCAGAATGGCCGGCAGTGCCGATTTATACTCCATCTGAACGATATCAGCGAAAGGCTCTCCCGCGAGGACGGTTGTCGTAAATTTGTTCATGTACTCTTCAAAAGGGACATTCAAAAATTCGATTTTCACGTTGTATTTCTGCTCGACCTCGGCAATTTTATCCAAACGCGCTTTGTCGGATGCACTCTCGCCCGCCGGCTTCAAATCCCACCATGCCGCTACCCGGATTACGCGTCCGCCCAGGTCGACCGCTTCTCCTTCCGGTGAGGATGCTGCCGTCTCCGACGGAGGCGTATAATCTGTAGTGTTCGTTTCCTTGCTGCAAGCGGATAGCAATAGCGTCAAGCACATGACCAAAATAGAAAGCCCTTTCATTTTTCTCATAGACAAACCTCCCAATTTTAATGTCTTCATTCGAATCCCCGCCGGTAAATCAAACATTTACATGCAGCCTGAGATCACAACTTGTTATCAACGACTGCATTAAAACCGAATCACCACCTTTTTTGTTATTTGGTTTGTTTTTTTGTTTGCATAACAAAAGATATCACGACATAAAATAAAGGTCAATCGTTTTTATTTGTTATCTCAAACTCAAATTCAGTTAGGAGGAATAAAAGCCTGTTATTTATGCGGAAAATGAGGTAAATATGCCATGAAAACCGTCTCAAAAACAAAGGGCTTTCCACATAACAAATTGTTATGATATACTGACAAATAACAACGTAACCAAACAAAAATGATTTGAAATCTGTATTAGGTATGAATTCATTACACAAGAAAAAGAGGATGATCTTCGTGCGTAGTAAAGTGACGATCCAGGAAATCGCGGATCAAATCGGCTTATCGAAATATGCTGTATCGAGAGCGCTGTCCGGAAAATCGGGCGTAAGCGCGCAAACCAGGGAATTAATTATTAATACTGCCGGGAACCTGGGCTATTTCAAGGATTCACAAAATCCTGTCGCCGCCCCCCCCGGTCACATAGATCCGGATACGCGGACGTGGTCCGGTACCATTCTCGTGCTCTTTCCGAACGTGCGCTACCAGAACACAGAATCCTTGTATTGGGGGCCGGTCTTTAACGGCATTTCCTCCCGGCTCAATCAGAAAAAAATCAATATCATGACGCTCACGGAGCCGGCTGACGATTCAATGTTCTCCCTGCTTAATCCGGAGGCAATCATGGGCATCATTACCATCGGATCGATTTCAACGCCGATTCTTTTCGATATCAAGCGTCTCGGCATACCAGTCGTTATGGTCGACCACCTTGACCATAGCTTCCAAAGCGACTCAATCTTCACCGATAATTTGGCCGGTATGAGGGAGATCATGAAAGCTTTGATCCGAAAGGGCTACAAAAATTATCAATTCATTGGCAAAATTGCGGATGCTCAAAGCTTTTACGAGCGTTGGCTCGGCTTCAGCGCAGCCCTTCAAGAACACAAAATAGCTCAGACACAAATACCTGAGCTTCTTGATCATGTGCATGACAATTTCTACGAAATGATCGAGCGGGTGTTTAAAACAAATGAACTGCCTGAAGTGTTTGTATGCGCGAACGATTTTTATGTTTCCTACACGATTGATACATTCGAACGATTAGGCGTGAACATTACCGAAAAATGCATTTTTACCGGCTTCGATAATACGGACCCGTCGCTTCCGAGCAAAGCTACCGTAAACGTCGACAAGGAATTACTCGGTCGCAGAGCTGTCGATCAAATGTTATGGAGGATTCTCAATCCGTCTTCGAGCTACGAGAAAAAGCTCATTTTAGGCGATGTCATTTTAAAAGACTAATACGTGAGGCCCCATACCGGAACATGACGAGGGATATGGGGCCAACTCCGTTGACTTCGCCGCTGTCTACAAAAAGGGGCACTCTCCCGCTTCGCAAATCCCCTATTTTTTCATTTCAAACTTCTCTTTCGAACTCCAAACCACAATAACAAGCATAACAAAAGAATCATTATTCTCTTGTTTTTAAATAACATTACAATAACAAAATTCATAATTTATGATAACTTATATTGATTATGCAAACGCTCTATTATATAATGACTTCTGTGTTACAGAGATTAGACGCGTGGAACTAGCAATGAATTGAGGATTTGAGTTTATGCCGCCTCGGCTGAAATGAGGATTGATTCCAAAGCTATCGCGCATAATTTCGTTATTTTCCCATCCGTTTTGTTATGTTAAATACCTCTTATACAAGGAGTGAATTACATGAATATCCATTATGTTAAAGAAAAAGAGTTATTTCATTTGCAAGCCTTAAACACAAGCTACATTTTTCGAATCGTAAACGGTTATCCGGTTCATCTCTATTGGGGGAGCAAGCTGCAGCATGATGACAGTCTCAGCCGATTAATGGATTATCCTCAACAATCTTGGATTGACAGACTACCACAAGAATACCCGCAATACGGGTCAGGCGATTTTCGGCATCCGTCATATCAAGTACAGCTCGAGGACGGGAGCCGTGTAACCGAACTGGTTTATCAATCACACCGGATCACGAACGGCAAACCGCGCCTTCAAGGTCTTCCCGCCGTATATACCGAATCGGATGAAGAAGCTCAAACGCTGGAGCTGGAGCTGAAAGATCCCTATTCAGGCTTAAACGTTATCCTTCTCTATTCCGTTTTCCGCGATCATAACGCGATTACCCGATCAGTACGCTTCGAGCATAGCGGGGAAAGTCCGGTTCGAATTGTTCGCGCACTGAGCGCTAGCGTCGACCTGTTTGATTCCGATTATGAGGCATTCTATTTAGCCGGAGCTTGGACTAGAGAATGTCATATTCAGCGAAGAGCAATCGGCCCGGGCACTACACGCATTGAAAGCCGCAGAGGGGCAAGCAGCCATCAGCTGAATCCGTTTATGGCGCTTATGCGGCCGAATACGAATGAAGATCATGGCGAGGTATATAGTCTGAGCTTAGTCTATTCGGGAAATTATACAGCTGAGGCTGAAGTCGACCAATACGGCTCCACTCGTTTTTCGATCGGCCTAAACGATTTTGATTTCTCCTGGAAGCTCGAGCCGGGGGAAAGCTTCCAGACGCCGGAAGCCGTCATGGTTTTCTCCGGAGAAGGAATCGGAGGCATGTCGCGTACCCTTCACCGTCTGTATCGGACACGGCTTGTCCGGGGCAGCTATCGGGACCGGGAACGGCCTATATTGGTAAACAACTGGGAAGCCACCTACTTCAATTTCGATGCGGAGAAGATCGAATCCATCGCGAAAGCCGGAGCGGAACTCGGAATCGAATTGTTTGTACTGGATGATGGCTGGTTCGGCAAACGAAATGACGATACGACGTCACTCGGAGATTGGGTTGTCGATAAAAATAAACTTCCTAAAGGCTTGAGTGATTTGGCAGAGCGTGTCAAACGCTTAGGACTTGAATTTGGATTATGGGTAGAACCGGAAATGGTATCTCCCGATAGCGATCTCTACCGGCGCAATCCCGATTGGTGTTTGCATGTCGAGGGCCGGCGCCGTACGGAAGCACGTACGCAGCTGGTGCTCGATTTATCCAGACAAGAAGTTCGGGATTATCTCTTCGAATCTTTATCAGAGATCTTTACAACCGTACCAATCACCTATGTCAAATGGGACATGAACCGGAATATGACAGAGATCGGATCAGCGGAATATCCGGCTGAACGCCAAGCAGAGATCGCGCATCGTTATATGCTTGGGCTGTACGAGCTGCTTGAACGGCTGACGGGGCGATTCCCTCAAATTTTATTCGAAAGCTGCGCCAGCGGCGGCGGCCGGTTTGACCCAGGGATGCTCTATTATATGCCGCAGACGTGGACTAGCGATAATACGGATGCGATCGAAAGGTTGAAAATCCAATACGGCACCAGTATCGTATACCCTGTAAGCACCATTGGAGCGCATATCTCGGCGGTGCCTAACCATCAGGTAGAACGTATAACCCCCCTTACAACCCGCGGTGACGTTGCCATGTCCGGAAATTTCGGCTATGAGCTCGATTTAACTCGCTTTACCGACGAGGAGAAGGAAACAGTCAAGGAACAGGTCAGTCTATATAAGAATATTCGCTCGTTGGTACAACAAGGCGATTTATACAGGCTGAAGGACCCTTTCCAAGGTAATGAGACGGCGTGGATATTCGTTTCCGAAGATCAAGCGGAAGCATTAGTTTTCTACTTCCGCGTGCTGGCAGAACCAAATGTTTCCCATAAGCGGCTTCGCTTAAAGGGACTTAATCCGGAGTATCGGTATGTGATGCAGGATTCTGAAGAGGTATTGACAGGCGACAGTCTTATGAGTTTTGGTCTGACAGTCCCCCGATTGCCTGGCGATTTCACCAGTACATGGTTCTGGTTGAAACGAAAATAAGCTTGAAAATGGCTGGATTCGGATTTTTTTATGACAGCTGAACGGTTACTTATCCAGTTGAATAGTAATGGCTTCCTTGTTGCATGTAAGGATGCTTATTTCCTTATTTAAGAACGTTACGCCAAGTCCGGAAAGTACTTCCTGATAACTTCCAGCCGTACAACGGCCTGACTGACCGAAGATCATGGATGCCAACAGCTGGCTCCCAGGCGCCAGCTGAGCTTGAAGCATCGGAAGTACCGTTCGGGGATGCAGCACATTTGTATTCGCATTAAGATAAACGAGCTGTCGGATGTGCTGACTCCAGGCGTGGTGAAGGGACTGCTGCTTCGGAATCTTCGCTGCTAGTTCAAGCAGCCGATATTCGATGCGGCAGGAATTCTGACTGTGGGTTACGCCTATCCGAATCTGATTATGGCTAAAAACTACAATGCGCCCGGATCTCCGTATTGAGATCGGCAGTATTCCCGGTATGCCCGGCTCCAGCTCCTCTGATTTGGTGACGCGCCCCTCCTTCGCTGTACAACCCATTCAGAGGTTCCGTTATTTGAAAAAAAGCTTCGCGCAAACCATCCTTATTATTCAATGTATTGCCGCTAACCGGATTGCTGTATAACACGGATCTCAACCTTTCTTATTCCCAATAAAATGGCACTTAGCCCTTCAACCGCGCCAAGCCTTCGACAAAATAATAATCGCCGTAGATGAGCGGAATGTCGATATTCGAACCTTGAGGATAATTGCCGGTACCATGGAGCAACAATCCTTCTTCGTCAGGATTGTTCCACGCGCCATAACGCTCGAACAATGATTTTAGAATCTGTTCGCCTCGCGAACTATACAGCTCCGAATCTTCCCCGCTTGTTTTTTCTGCCAGGAGCAATAGACCGCTCGCTGCGCATGCTCCGGCGGAGGTGTCGCGCAGGCTCTGTAACGGCTGAGGAGCGCGAAAATCCCATGCAGGCACATGGTCCCCGCCAAGTCCTTAGGAAGAAGCTCGCCGTTAGAATGGCGGAGGTCAAGTACTCCTTCTTTCCCGTATGATGGTAAGCCAGAGTCAGTCCATAAACCGCCCATGCGGAGCCTCGGGACCATGCCGATTCGGGAGCGTAGCCTTGCCCGCCTATCTGGGGATTATAATAGCCGTCGTTAGCCGTTTGCTTCTACGTCCGCTTGGCAGTCTGGTCGTAAAGAGAGAGATTAGAATGACGTTCGTTTTATTTGGGTCGGCTTAAAGGAAGAATCAATTACTTGAATGTTAGGCGATTTTGGACGGATATTCGTACGAGTTTCTAACTGTTCGAGCTCATTAAAAGAACTTTTAATGATTTCTCCGTGCAAGGACAGTCTTCTCGACTTCTTTTTCATTCGTTTTTATAACCTCCTAAAAAACATGGATTACAAATTGTATTGTATGTCTAAGTAATTGGCATGACCGGGTATTTGTCTTGATTAAAGAAAATAAAGCCCGTTAAAAGGGCTCAGACCTGTTGAAACGCGGGAGCGATAATTCTAAAGAAGCACTGGAGATGTGCAGGATATGGAACAAACGAAACTGAATCAGGAAATGGGAGTGGATCGACCCCGTTTTCGTCCCAATAATTAATAAATTTATTGACTATACCTCTCGCTGGACGCCCGGAAAATGCTTTTGTGATTACTGTACTTTCTTCGTTGCTTTGCAAAAGTGCGTCCTTGTAGACTTCATGAGCTCCAGATTCAAAAGAAGTCAAAAATCTTGTCCCCATTTGTACCCCTTGAGCTCCAAGTGCTAGAGCGGCAACAAGTCCCCGGCCATCCATAATGCCACCAGCTGCGATAACCGGAACTTTAACGCGATCACAGCCCCTTTATTCCGAATTTGATTTTTCTCATTATATCAAATGAAAGAAAGACCCCCAAATTGGGAGTCTATTGTTCATCAGATCGTTTCCGATCTTCCTTAAACTGTCTCAACCTTCACACGCTTGAATTGAGCATTCCCTTGACTTACGAACAACCCGAGCTTACCTCGTTCGATATCGTACATTCTAGCGCTCATCGCAGTATCCCCGTTTATATAAATCTCGCAGATCGAGCCATCGATGAAAATCAGAAGCTCATGGTAATGGTCAGGCTGCAGTTCGATCGGCCGCTCCAGCTCGACCTCATATGGAAATGTTTTCCCCCCATCCTCGCTCTGCATGATTGGTCCACGAAACGTGACCCTATTGCGCTGTGGCTCCATCGTCACATAGTAAGCGTCATCCAGTCCCGCCCCCGCACGCAGCATGACACCGGTCCCCTGCGTCTGTTCCGAGAAACAAATTTCCAACGATACTCTGCATCGATCCGGCAAATCATCTAGCCCCAAACTACCGGCAAACGCATATGGAGATTCGCACGCAAGCACGTCTAAGTCTGGCGAAGTCCACGTACCTGTTATCCCTTCCACATTGAATGGTTGCTCGACCGAAAACGCTGCATTCACTGAATCCGGCACTTTTACCGCAAGCGTACCATCCGGTCGCTGAATGATCTCATGGACTACGAGGTTGCCGCCCCAGTCCCATGTATCATAATCTTTACCGGGGTGCTTAGGAGGGTTCCAGCCAAACAAATCGTCGTTCTTCGTCGGGTTCCAGCCGAATAAATACCGCTTCTGACCGTCCGATACCGACTTCGCCGCATAAAACGCCCGACCGTCGAAAGTATCAACCTTTGGTGTAATCCATGGACCATTCAAGGAGCGGCTCATGCGGTAGAAGGTTGCGAACCGGTCCGTGTAGTTAGAGTAAACCAAATACCACCATTCTCCTATCCGGAACAAATCTGGGCATTCGTGTGCCCCGACATGGATATTCGGCGAATAGAGCGGTTCACGATATGCCCACTTCTTCAAATCCTTTGAGGTGAGCAGGGCCACGCAACCCTTGCGATTGGAAGGTCCCTTGGCCATCGCGGCAAGAAGCATCCAATATTGCCCCTCCTCTTCGTTCCAAAACACAAAGGGATCACGCCAATCAGAGAACTCGTAGATTTGGTTATCCGCTGAGAAGGTATCCTCCGGTATTGTTGTCCAGTTCATCAAATCCGTGCCGGTTGCATGGCAGACCAGTTGCTTCCCTTCGGGAAAGATGCAATAGAAAAGGTGATAAGTGTTCTCCACCTTTAGAACGTGACCTGTTCCGCCCAGAATTTTGCAGGCCCCATACTCGCGATAATTGCAGAAATCATTTGTTCCAATGAGATGCCAGCCACGATCTAGACCTTCCTGATAATTCTCTCTCCAGCCGTGGAGATAAAAAAGTTTAAACTCATTATCCTCAAAATATGGAATCACGTCTCCAACCCAGGCATTGTTAGGACGATAAAAAAACTCCTTCATTTGACTACTCCCTCCCGTTGATTCACATATCTTTGAAAACTTCGAGACTGGGATAAGCTTCACTACATCCGGAAGATAGGTAAACGATTACGCAGGTTATAAAAAAAAGTCGATACACCTACTTTCTGCAGTTTCTGATGTATTTGTTGCCTTCTTCTCAAATACTCCTAATCTTGCTTTAAAGAAAACGTTTACTTCACCTAATGTAAACGATTACTTTGTCTTTGTCAATTCCTATAAAGGGTCTCATTCCCTTTCTCTGGCTGCACTTGAAACTAATGAATGTAATGAAAAAAATGGTTGAGCAGAGGGCTTTACCTGCTCAACCATTTTTTCATTTTGAGATGATCTAATTGTCTCTCCAAACGCTCTTTACATGAAAAATATTCAAGACGATCAAATTAACATTTCCATTTTTGGCATAAAGCTCGACACCCCGGCTTTCCTGAGAAGGAAAAATCAAGCTCGTGATTACCCGTTCTCCTCCATTACCGAATACTTCCACGGATGAGCGGTCAACGAAGATGTGCAGTTTGATCCGATTACGGACAATGGACAATGGAGCCCGATATTCGCCAGGAAAAAGCGGACTGAATTGCGTATTCCCCGAATTTGTCCTGTTGACGAACATCTGTGAGTTAATTGCATCGTATCCGACGATTGTTTCTTCGCGATCTCCTTTTCGCACTTTAAAACCGAATTCTGTTGCGGAATCCAATTCAAATTCGGCGATAATTTCATAAGTATCCTCTTGAAGGCCGGTAAGCAGATTTGAACCAGGCGAAATCATTTCTGGTTCACTCAATTTTTTGAAATTCGTCCGAAGCAGCTGCAGTTCGCGAACAGGGGCTTGCACCAGCCTGATCCCCTCTTGCGGTATCGTCTTTAAAGCGACTTCACGCGGTATCGACATGGCCCCACGCCATGGTGAGGTAGGTGTCTTATTCGCATATTGCCAGTTACTCATCCATGCAATCCATACTCGCCGTTCAGGCAAATTCTCCCAAGATAAGGAAGCATAAAAATCCTTCCCGTAGTCAACCCATAGAACCTTATCGGGCGAATGTTCATTGATAAAATTCGTTCCGTCGAAGCGGCCTATAAAATATTGACCGCGGGACCCTAGATTTTTCTCGCCGGGGTTGATGTCCACCTTTAATACCCATTTCGTATGAGTCGGGTTACCGTCCACCGGAAGTTCAAATAATTCAGGAACCTCCCAAACCCCGGAATGATCCCCATCCTTCGCGCCGAACTCACTTAGATATGTCCAGGTTTTTAAATTTGGGGATGCATAAAACATGACTTTATCGCCGGCGGAGAGAACCATAATCCAACGTTGTGTTTGGTTGTGCCAAAAAACTTTCGGATCACGAAAATCTTTGATCCCTGGATTCGGAATAACAGGATTTCCTGCGTATTTGGTCCACGTTCGTCCGTTATCAGTGCTGTACGCAATACTTTGCTGTTGGGTTTCTCCAGAGCTTGTATAGATCGCCACCAAACCGCCGGATTTATCCGTGAAAAATCCGCTTGTATTACGTTCATCCACTACTGCGGAGCCGGAGAAAATCATACCCAGATGATCGGGTTCCAGGGCCACAGGCAAGTGCTTCCAATGTACGAGATCCTTGCTGATTGCGTGTCCCCAGCTCATGTTCCCCCATTCGTTCCCAAATGGATTATACTGGTAGAAAAGATGATACTCTCCTTTAAAATAAACCAATCCGTTGGGGTCATTCATCCAATTTCGAATTGGGGTAAAGTGAAACTGCGGACGGTAAGGTTCATTAAACACAGGTTGAGTTTGCCTTGCACTAGTAACCGGGATTCCAGCTTCACACTCTTTTGCGATATAATCTGCCGTACGGATCGCCAAGGCGACAGTGGATAACGTAGGATTTACTCCGCCGATAGTAGGCAAAATGCTGTTATCTGCCACATATAGGCCAGGCACATTATGAATTTGGCCATACCGATTCGTTGATGAAGTTGAAGGATTGTCACCCATTCGGCAAGTCCCCGCTGCATGATAATCCGATCCGGGAGGTCTCTGACAAATATCCGGCCTTCCATCTATTCTATCTATTGGTGTTTGCATGATTTCGGAGACTTGTTCGATCGCTGTAAACATTTGATTAATGATATCTCTATCTTTTTCACTGTATGAGTAATTCACCTGGATTTCCGGAAGTCCATATTCATCCTTCCTGACGGGGTCCAGAAACATCATGTTATCGAAACGCGATTCAACTTTCCCGTATCCAGTAAAACCAACCTTCAGCTCTTCTTCGAGCAATGGTTTTTCCCGATAAGGCTGATGCCAAAAATAGTCTCCTTGATTTCCAAACGGACCGCCAATTTGAATTTGGTAAGAGCGATAATTGGTTTGGGGAACTATAATGCCTAAAGTCCCTAAATCTTCAGGAAGTTCTCTGCGATTGATTTTCCCGACAGCCGTTAAATAGGAATGATCGACCAAATAATGGCCGATTGCGCTTCCCTGAATTCCTGAATTCAACAAAATTCTGGTGGTTTCAAAAGTACCTGCCGACAAAACAACAGACTTGGCTTTAAGGAAATAAGGCTTCTTTTCCCGCGACATCACTTTTACACCGGCAGTTTTACCGTTTTCCACCAAGATTTGAACAGCCTTTGCATTAACAGCCAAATCATACTTTTTACGATATAAGGCATAGGCAAGAAAATTGATCGAGCTCCAATTTACGTTTGAATGTATTTCTCCATTAGTTGTGGGTTTCAGGTCAACGGCAATAGGGAATTGTATTGCATCGTAATAACCACTGTTCTGAAGCCGCTGAAGCAATATAGATTGAATTGCAGAACCCTTTGAATATTCATGTGTGACATCCATGGCTTGTTCGGCAGTTCTATAGTAGAATTCCATCTCCCTTATATCAACCGGCCATTCTAACAGGTCGGAAATCGGCATTCTTGGAGTGACTAATCCCCAAAATAAGGTTTTTCCGCCTAAGGCATTCAGGATCCTTGCACCTGGGAACATCGGAAGACATTTTCCAATCGGTTCGGAAATCGTTCCAAATAAATTATTAAGACGTTCACTATCCATAGTAGCCAAGTTACGTGCGTGTGTCGGCAGCAATAGGTCTCCTCTTTCAATGACGCCGATTCGTTTATTATTATTTTTCCAATTTTCACATAATCTCCTAAGAACAGAGCCGCCCCCGCCTCCGGTTCCAACAATGATAACATCATAGTCCGCTTGTTTCATCTCCTCCAGCGAGGTCAACGGAATCCAATGATAAAGGGGATACGACGGTTGGAAAGGCGGACATGTTGGTATATTGTTCTGTTCTGTAACCGGCCTTGTGGATGAAGGAAGATTGATAGCTTTGCCTGCTATATTCAGATCCGGACTCATAATATCCGGATTCAGGGAGATGAGCTCTGCCAAATCGACATCCAATTTTTTCGTGATGGTTTTTAGCGTATCCCCATCATTCGCAATATAGATTCTAATCGTACTCACGCCCCTCTATTGAACAGGCTTACTATAAGCAAATCGATCATTCATCGGGAGAAGGCCTCATACTTTCGTTTGAATAACAATATATTCAGCTGTTCGAACCGCCAAATTGAAGGTCGTCGCAACGG
Organism: Paenibacillus vietnamensis; assembly: GCF_020169515.1. Classification (GTDB taxonomy): domain Bacteria; phylum Bacillota; class Bacilli; order Paenibacillales; family Paenibacillaceae; genus Pristimantibacillus; species Pristimantibacillus vietnamensis. The sequence continues at coordinate 622,602 of NZ_JAHMHW010000002.1, forward strand.
GCTGGCCAGTCCAGTTAGACGGTTGACGCTGGTATCAGTGAAGATTTCGCCCCTTTCAATAGAAAGGAGCGACTAAATAATTTTATTATAAATAATGTACTAAAATACCTGACGGGTTGAAAAAATATCGAAATAATTATGCGTAGATAAAGTCAAGGTTTTTAGATCCTACCTTACTCTTGATCTGCATGATGAATCCTTCCGACAAACGATATGCGACCATAGGGAGGATATGCCGCGAAAGCCCCTTGAACTGCCGGAGGGCTGTGGTTGAGTCCAAGCGTAGCGGCAGGCGTTGCCAAAAATGGCCACGTTCGACGTCATGACAGCGGATTTAGGAATGTCGGAGAATTCAGCTCACTTGGCGCTGCTGCATAGTTTATATTCCCTGCGTCGATGTTTGCATACATCCTGGCGAGCAATGAAAATAAGTATCGACCCTTTTATTTTCCACGCGCAAATAGGACGATATCGCCCTCGTAACATCGGGATATCGTCCTATTGTTCGTGACCCTATCTGATCAACTGCCCCGGCTGAGGTTACCCTTACCCTTTCGCCAGACGAACCGCTTCGTCCAGGGCATGCTTGAACATGTCCTCGATCAGCTTGCCGGCCTCGCGAACGTCAAAGTCGAGCTGCAGCCGGTAATCATGGCCGAGAACGGCTGCCTCGATAGAGGTCGTCAACAGCTTGCCCTGCTTCGCTTCCTGCAGCGAGCCGGACAGCTCCACACGCTTCAGGTCGAACAGGTCGCCCGCATGCTCGGCCGCATAGGCCGCGAGGGCCAGCATGCCCTCCGCCCCGTGCCTTGCCGCTTCGAGCGCCACTTTGGCGCTTTCGAATGCGGCGGCGGCCGTGCCGGTCTTGATCAGCTCCAAGCTTTGCTTCGCGGCTTCCAAAGCCAGATAAACCGCCGATTGGCCGATGCCCGAGAGCGCCGCCTCAGCCTCAGTCAAGGCGGCGCGGCCGGTCTGCTGTACGGCATGAAGCGCCTGCAGCGCCGTCTGCCACAACGTATACTCCGTGCCGGTGCGCACGGCGGCCAGCGTCTGCTTCGCCGCTTCAAGCGCGGTGTAATGCCCGCCGATCCGGACGCCCTCCAGCGTCTGCTTTGCCGTTTCCAGCGCCGCATATTTGACGCCGAAGCGAACGGCCTCCAGCGTCTGCCGGGCGCTCTCCAGCGCCGTATATTGCCCCCCGTATTTCAGCCCGTTCAGAAAGCCTTCGGCGGCATACAGGACGCCTGTAGCCGTCTGCATCGCCACCTCTAGCCCGGCGATCTTAGCGCTTAAGGCTGGCCCTTTATACGTATATTCATACCAATGCAGATGCTTCAGCTGATGAACGGCATCATCAATTTCGCGCTGCATCGAACCGACGCTGTTCCGGGCATTCTGCACCTTCCCGATCGCATCGTTCATAGCATTGTTGTAAGCTCGTTCCGCGTCATTCACTGCCTGCTGGGCGCTGTTCATCGCCTGATCATATTCGGCTTGCGCCTGCGTAATCGCATCCTGGGCCTGCCGCATAGCCGAATCGTAGTCCCGCTGTGCCTGTTCCACTGCATTCTGCGCCTGCTGGAGCGCGTCGTCATATGCCGATCGGGCCGCCTCCACGTTCCGCTGCGCCTCATTCAAGGCATCGTCGAATCTGCGCTTCTCCTCCGCCACATGGTCCTGCAGCTGCTGCAAATACCTCTCTGCCGCCTGCTGCGCTTCGCGAAGCTCAGCTTCAGCCGGAGTGAACTGCTGCAAATAGACCTGTTCGGCGGCGTCTACCCTTTGCTTGACGACATCGATATCATGCTCGACGATATCCATCGCCTGCCTCAACTTCTGGACAACCGTCGTTTTCAGATAGAGGGTCAAGTCGCTCTGAAACAACGCGTACAGGCGGAAATCAAGTTGATCCGGCTGAGACAGCGATCCTTTACTGTCTCCCTGGACGACAAACTTCATGACATCGAGGAAGCCGAGCTCAAAGTAGAAATGAAGCCCCTTGTTCGACAAGTCCACGAACAGCTCCGCGTCCACGCCGAAAAATACGATAGCGCCGTCGATGAGCAGGCTTTGCCGGGCAGCCGTCATCTCCAGGTCGAACCTTGCATCCGGTCCTTGATGGCCGCGGATCTCCAGCGGCCCGAGCGCCAAATGGTCGAGCGAGCCCTTCGCCACCACACCGTCCTTCGCCACTCTCGTAAAGATGGAAGCCATCTTGCCGAACAGGAGCATCTTGCCCCCGAAGCTGAAGCCCTGCTCAAACGTCAGGGTACCGATCGTCCCCCCGCTTGGCGCAATGTACAGCAGCAAATCCCTGAATTCCAGGAAGTTCGGAACCGCTTCGGGCGGAAGGCTGAGACCGGTCAGCAGATTGGCGAAGCGGACCAGATCCTGCGGGGCAAGACGCGTGAGGGAGCCCATTAAAATCTCGCGCGTCGGATCCTCCGATATATTCACGGCCATCTGCGCTTCGACCTCCCCGATCGCCATTCCGCCGGCGAGTCCGAACTCGGAAGGCAGGCCTGTCGAAGCGAACTCAGCATAGATAATGCCGAGCTGCAATGCGACGGCCGGGCCGATCTTCAGTCCGTTAATGCCGAAGGGCGCCTCCCACCAATTTTTCATCGTGGCCGATCCGCGGGCTTCCGCCGCTCCAACCTCCAGCATGAGGTCAAAATGGAGCGGCTGCTCCTGACTCGACATCCTAACATTCATCCCGAATATCAGCTGGAAGGCCGGCACGGGCGTCAGCACGATTCGGATCCGGAACGGGTCCGTCGTGACGCCGCGGCCCAGGTCCAGCTTCATGTCGTTCACGTCGATTCCGATATCGGTCGCCGTACCGAAGTGGGCGCTGAAAATCAGTCCCGACTGAGCGGAACGGGTCAGCCCCGAGAGTGCCGGTACCTCCTGCAGCCTGCCCATCAGCTGGACGCCCTGCCGGACAGGGTAGGCGAAAGCAGGCGACTGGACCGCTCCTTCCTGGGACGCATAAATGAAGACCGCATCTTCAAAGGCCAAGGAATCCGCAAACGTTCCTTTCACGGCCGGGATGACCTTCGACAACCGGAAGCCGTCCGTTCCTAACCGGGCATACACGACCGCGCCCCAGCCGTTCGATTGCTTCTCATAACGGACCTCGCCGTCAACTTCCACACCTTCGATGACGACGGCGCCCCGGATCGCGAAGTCCGTCGGTTTCCCGGAAGAAGCCCGGTACAGATCCAGGGAGAGTCTCGCCTCCTTGAACGACAAGGGGCCGATATCGAGATCCCCGAGCGTCCCCGAGAAAGAGACCCCGTCCGTCGAAAGGATTGCCTCCGCGCCGACGCGGTGGCCATGGACCGTCAAGTCGCAGCGGACCGTCAACCCTTTAGACAACGGTTGGCCGGCAACGGTCCCTTCACTTGTTGCCAATCCCACGAAGACCTGTTCGAACGTCATGTCATATTCCGGAAGCGCCAGCTGCTCCCCGGACAGCAGGAAGAACAGGTCCGCCACGTCGTGGAGCGAAAAGTTCTCCGCCGAAGCGATGATGCCGGCCCGGCTTTCGGACAGCTCTCCCAGGAAGCTGTAATGCTGCACGCCAGTGGACAGCCGGGCGATAATCTGCAAATCGTTAACGGAACCGATGCTTCCTTGCACCGCCAGGGAATCCAGCGTGAAGCCAGGAATGCCGAATACGTCCGTAATACCGAGCGCCTCGGCATGGAGATAGACCGATCCGTCCTGATACGCCAAGGACGCATCCAGAATCGCCGGCTGCTCGCCGCCCAATGCGCCGATCTCCATGGTTGCGCCGATAAAGGCGGAGATGTACCAGCCCTCGGTTAACGCCACATTATCCAGGCTGGGGCCGATGCTGATCTGCAGGGCCCCCGATACGAGCGTCAGACCGCCCGGCAGGGAAGCCCGGAACGTCGCGGCGCTGGCCAGCGTCAATTCCTGCATCTCCAGCTTCTCGTCCAAGGATGAACCTTGGAAATCCAATTGCCCGCTAATAAAGATGCCCTGCTCCAGGCCGAGCAAACTCTTGAAGGCCGCCAGAGAACCGCTGTCCATCCGGAGCACGCCATCCAGCAGCAGCTGATTTGGGGCGCCTTCACTGCCCGCGACCAAGTGAAGGTTCACATCATCCAGAATGAAGAGGTCGACATGTTCGATGGCGAGGTTTTTGAACAAATCCGTAAAGACGAATCCGTTCTTCGCGATTGTCATCGTGGTCGCCACCGGCTGACCGTCCTTCAGCACGGCTCCCCGAACCGGTATGTCCGGCTTGCCGAGCGATGACCCTGTGGCCGTGAACGTAAAACCCGGATTCTCGTCCAGGCTAGTGCTTAGATTGCGGAGCAACTTCGGTGCCGGGGATTTCATGCCGCCGATCAGCGGTCCTGCATGCTCCTCCGCAGGCTTGAGATCAATTGCCGCAAGCTTCAGACCAAGCGGAAGATAACGGTCCGGCAGGAGCGCCTTGACCGACGCTTCGGTAAGCGGCTCAGAGGGGACAACCGGCACGCCGGGCATGACGAAAAACATGTTCGTCTTGACACTGCTTGTTTTTTGCTTTTTCACGGAGGGCCCGAGGAATTCCCTGGCCGCCAGAAATTCCGCCAGCGAAGGCGTGGCGCCGAGGAAAGGGTTAAAGGTCACCTCCTCGGTGAAAATGACCTTATTCGGCTTCTTCGAAGTATCGAGCACCCGATAGTCATAATTAATGTCCGTCGCCAGCCAAGTCGCGAACCGTTTCGTCCCGAGCTTTACGCAATTGACCGTCACCTTCAGGTCAACAGTAAATTCCGCGAATAGGGCATACAGCTGGATCTTCGATTCATGCTCCAGCATCTGGGAGTTGCTGGCCGAAGTTCCCAGCACCAGATTATTCCGGTGCTGCGGGGTTGCGAGCGATTGTGCCGGGCCGAACGAATGGGCAACGAGATGAAGCCATTCGTAATCGACGTCAGGCAGCTTGAGGTCGGCGGCCACTTCACCCGCAGAGTGGCCGTTCATGACGGTCGATTGCTGCGGATTCCGTTTCTGGCCCATCCAAGCTTGTACCTGATCCGGGGTAATCCGGGCATTAAGCGTGCGCTTCGCCGCTGCTTGGATGAACGTGTCGTTAAATCGCTCCCCGTGCACGTCGAACGCCAGGCTGACGTCCGGCTGCGCGATCACGGGAAAGGCTTTTTTCGGCACATAGACGGAGAAAGCCTTCGTGATGCCGACCAGATCGAAGCCGGTCGGCGCCGTGTCCCGGATTTCCAGCGGATGGTGAATTTTCCGGCTGGTGTTGGGATCTTCGAAAAAGGCTTTATAGGTAGGAAGCGACTTCTTCGGTACGACCAATATCCGCTTCGGTCCGTCCGATGCGTTGTCGTAGCGGCCAAAGGGATTGGTGGATACCCGGTCGAACGCTTCCACCGTCAGGTTAAGCGCTTCCCGGAACGTGCCGTACCAGCCCGAGATGGAGCGGGACGTCGTAATTCCGATGCTGTAATCGTCACTATACAGCGTCAAGCGGTCAGGCGGCTCGTCGCCATCGAGGTCGTCTTCTTTCATGTACCAGTAACGGGCGTTCAGCTCGGCGGCTTTTTTCTCCAGACGCAATTGCTTCAGATTGCCTTCATCCGCGATATTCTCGACAACGTTAAAGCTCAACCACTTGGCGGCATACTTAACGCCGTCCCGCTCAAAGCGGATATAACGGATGTCATCATCGCCCGTGATGACAATCCTCGTAAATTTGCCCATGACAAACTCCTCTCGATTCCATTGAAATAACCGTTCCTTCCTGCAGACGGGTCGTCCCCCGCATCACCGCCTTTCTACCATAAATTATATCATTTTAATAAAAGAAATATATGTTTATCGTACCATAATCTTGCTTTCTATTAACACTTCTATCTCTTCCGGAACGGTATTCAAACTCTCCTCTAGGCCGGCATTGACAAGGAAAGCACGATAAAGTAAATTAGTATCAACTACTAGCACTTGGTACTAAATTCGAAAGGATGTGTGTTTGATGAATGCGAATGTTCGATCCGGGGTACGCTCCAATGCCGTCATTACTGCAATCGGCTCATACGTGCCGGAACGGATTTTAACGAATGCGGATTTAGAGAAGCTGGTAGACACGAACGATGAATGGATCGTGCAGCGCACCGGCATCCGCGAGCGCCATATCGCGGCGGAATGTCAATTCACGAGCCATCTTGGCGTCGCTGCCGTACAAAACATGATCGAACGCTATAACATCTCCATAACCGACGTCGATTATATTATTGCCGCTACCTCCACGCCCGATGCCGTATTTCCAAGCGTTGCCTCACAAGTCCAGTCTCATTTCGGCATTGAAGGCTGCGGGACGGCGGACATTCAGGCGGCATGCGCAGGCTTTACCGCAGCCATCCAGCTCGCTAACGGGCTGCTGCTGTCCGGGGCATACCGCAAGGTGCTGGTCATCGGCGCCGAGACTTTATCCAAAATCACGGATTATACGGACCGTACGACGTGCATTTTGTTCGGTGACGGAGCAGGCGCCATTCTGATGGAAGCAAGCGATGAAGGGCAAGGAGACGTTCTCGCGGTGTATTCCAAAACAGACGGCGCGCGCGGTCATTTGCTGTACCGAAGCAGCCTTTCTTCCATCCTTGGCGGCGAGGAGATCAAGACAAACGGCCTGATTGTGCAAAACGGACGCGAGGTGTACAAGTGGGCGGTCAGCCAGGTCGCGGAGAGCGTAAATACGCTTTTGGAGCGAAGCGGATTAACGACAGCCGACATCGACTGGTTTATTCCGCATAGTGCGAATATGCGCATCATAGAAGCCTTGTGCGAACGGACCGGCTTTACGCTTGACAAGACGCTAAGCAGCATCAAATGGTACGGAAATACGTCGGCCGCGTCGATCCCGCTCGCACTCGATGAAGCGGTCAAGGCGGGCTCCGTTCGGAATGGACAGCAAATGCTGCTGTTCGGTTTCGGGGGAGGCTTGACGCAGGCAGGCGTCATTATCCGCTGGTCCTTGTAATAGGCTGCAAAAAAAGATCCCCTATGCCCCGTAATCCGGCATAAGGGATCTTTCCATTCGACTTCGCGCAAACCTATGTTTTACGGCTGCTGCTCGTAAGCCAGCTGATGGCCGTCTTCGAACCCTTTCGTAAAGCCGGCATTAAAGCCGTTATGATAGATTTGACCCGATTTGACGCTATCTTCTTTAGTTTTTACAAGGCGTTTCCTGCTAATGTTTTTTCTGCGTTTCACTTCGTTTTTCTTTTTGTCGGCCATCGTACTTTCCTTCCTCCTAATCCTTTTCGTTATAAGGCTTGACGGAGACGGACGGGCGCGATGATCGGAAGTCCATCCGGAATGGCCTGCAGCTCCTCATCCGTCAAGCTGACCGTCCGCCGCGAATTCAATTTCCATGCTTTGGCTGCGAGCGGACTTAATATGGCCCGTTTCGTGCCGTTTTCCAAGTAATACATATCACCGTTCGAACTGGAGGACACGCATCCGTGCCATACGCCGGGGCCGCTGTGCCCTTGAATGAGGTTCAGCTTAAGCTGCGACTCTGCCTCTTTCAGTACGCTTCCGATTTTCCACTGCCTCAGATCAAGCTGGGAAACCTGAAAGACAGTCCCGTCCCATATGCCTTCCACCGGCCTCCGCAGCCCGTTTTCAATCCAAAAAATCGTATCCGTCAGCCCTTTCACCGCGATCGCTTGCGGGTAATAGGCGGTTACTCCCGAAAGCTTCGCTTGCGGACTTTCCGGTTTCCCGGAATCCGAGCGGCTTAAGGCGGTTTTGCCGGCGTACCGGTACAGCACTTCCTTCGGTTTAATCCATTTGTCCGTATAATGAATAGAATCCGGGATATCCGTCCCAGCGACGTCCTGCTCCGCCGTTTCTTTGTCCTGCGCATCGAAATGAACGAACGCGTCTCCCGCATAAGCCAGCGAATAGCCTTGAAGCCTCGCCCTGATGCAAAAGTCTTCTTCCGCCGCCCGCTCCTCCCGGAAGCCTTCGTCCAGAAAGCCTACCTTATCAAGCAGATCCCGCTTGAACAGCAAGCATTTGAGTGACAGCTTATCGGCCGTGCCCCACCGCGCAGGATCGCCGTTATTGTTCCAGGAAGCAAATTTTTGCATACTCTCGATGCTTTTGAACGACATATCGAAATGCTGAACGCCCTCCAGCCCGTTCGATACGGCGCCGACCATTCCTCCGTCAGGATCGCTTTCCAGGCAGCGCAGCATGTTGTCGAGCCATTTGTCTGTAACGACCGCATGATGATCCAGCAGCAGCAGCGTCGTTCCTTTCGCCATCATCAAGCCCCGGTTAGCCGCTCCCGCGAACCCGTAATGCCCGGGCAAAATATGATATCTGACCACTCCGTCCAGCTGCTTCAAATAATGCGCGGTTCCGTCCTGCGAATGATTGTCGACGACGATAATTTCGTAAGCCGAATCCGTATGGCTCATGATGGCCTCAATACAGCTTCTTACGGATTTCAACTCGTTATAGCATGGTATAATAATGCTCGTTCCGTCAAAATGCCTCTCAAAGCTTTTATAGCCGTATTCGAACCCTTCCTGATAGCCGTCGTTCAGCGCGCGGTTATAATGCTCCATCCGTTTACTCAAATCGCTGGGCAGCTCCGGCTTGTTATTAGCGAGTCGCTGGGGTTCTTTTTTGTTTCGTCTCATCATTGATCTCTCCAATCCCAATCCGTCAATGATCGATCAGCTTTACAACGTTCACTTCCGGCCGCTTAACTCCGTTTTTTCTTCCTGGAGCCCGCTTTCCTTTTGACGCGCTTCTTTCTTGACGGAGCTTTGCTTCCATGAGTCCGGTCGCCGTCTTCGCTTTCGATCGGCTGCCCGCTCAAAGCCAATCCCCGCTTGCGCTTACCGGTATCGGATTTCTCTTTTTTCGTCTGTCTTGCGGAAATTGCGCCGAGAAGCTCGAGCACTTCTTCCGATAGGTGAGCGAGTGTAATCGTCCGTTTGCGAATGCTGCGCCCCGGGATCGTATCGTTCTTCAAATGCTTGCCTTCTAGCGATTCCAGCTGCACATGATCGCCCGCCACCGCTCGATAAAAGATTTTCGCGCCGGTTACCGCTCCATTCTGCAGCGCCGTTTCGCCTACGCTCGCCGCTTCCAGGTTAGCCTCCTGTACCGCGTTCGGCTGCAGCTGCTTCGCGCCGATGGAATGCTCTGCGATTTTATCGGCCGTAACAGCCCCGTTGGCAATATGCACGGAGCCGACAGCCCCCTGTTTGAGCGCTGTTGTCCCCACCGAGCCGGCTTGCAGCTGTTTTTCTCCTACGCTGTCCGCAGCCAGCTTATCTGACGTGACGCATTCCTCGGCCAGCTGCGCAGCTCCTACGGCCCCGCTGTCGATATGCTCCTTACGAACCGCATGCGGAGCCAGTTTGTCTTCATTAATAATACCGTCCTGCAAATGCTTGCCGGCAACGGCGTTCTTCGAAAGCTGCTTCGTCGATACCGATTCCGCTGCCAAATGGGCTTGAAGAATTTGGGCTTCGCCGATTTTGTCCGAGGTTACGCTATAACGGCTAAGATGACGGCTAAGAACCGCATCGTTCGTCAGCTTTTGAGCGTCTACACTTTTGTCGGACAGCTTGGATAAGGTAATTGAATTATCGGCAATCTTCATCGAGGTTACCGAATGATCGGATAATTTATCCGTCGTGACTAACAAGTCTGCAAGATGCTCGGTTTGTACGGCTTCCTCCTGCAGATGGGACGAAGCTACCGAATCGGCTGCCAGCTTCTCCGCGTCGACCGAGGCCGGCTTCAAATGAACGGCACCCAGCGCCGCCTTGGCGATTTTGTCGCCCGTAACCGCTCCGTCGCGCAGCTTCATCTCCGTTACCGCGCCCTCAGCGAGCTTCGAGCTGTTAACGGCTCCGTTGGCCAAATTTTCCGTCCGGACAGCGCCGCTTTTGATCTTATCCGAAGTAACCGACTGCTCCGCGATCTGCTCCGCTGTAATGGCCAGCGGCTTCAAATGCTTGGCATCAATAGAGCCTTCCGCAATTTTGTGCGAGCTGATCGTGCGGTCAGCCAGCTTCTCAGCCGTAATGCTTCCGTCCTGCAGCTTATCCCCGGCTATCGTTTTATCCTTCAAATGCTCGCCGGCTATCGCCTGCTTTGCGATATGATAGCTGTCAACCGCATAGTCGGCAATCGCATCCGATTGAACGCTGCCCGCTGCGAGCTTGCTGCCGTCGACCGCTCCCGGAGCAATTTTGTCCGCCGTAACCGCCAGATCCACCAAATCGTCCGTATAAATAAATGGAGCCGGCGTATCCTGGCTTTTCTTTTCGATTACTCTAGTCAGCTTCTCTTCCCTGGGCGGCTGGGCCGTGTCGATTGCCATTCGATACCTCTTGTAAGACGCGGCAGCCTCTTCCTTCTCCTTGAACCGGTCTTGAGGAGCATCTTCCCCGGCGGAACTATTGGCCACCTTCAAAGTTCGGTCGGCTTTTGAGACAGGATTTTTGCTGCTCAAATCATCCAACCACTTTATTTCGGAAATATTAGGATTATCGACATAAAAAAGCGGCTTCCGCCTCTTCGGACCGTTCTTCGAGCGGTTCCCTTTTTTTCTTTTGTCCATATTTTTTTCTGCTCCCTCCTGCAGTGTGAAAAGCCCCTGGGCAGCTTCTCTTACATATCCTCTTAAGTAGTTATATGTGGAGGGACAATAGCGGGTATAGATAAATAACCATAAACGGAGGCCCATTTTATATCGATGTTAACGGCCGGAGGGAAAAGGAGATGCAGCATTTTTCGTTTGTGCAGATATGAACGAAAAAAAGAGGATTTGACGTTTTACGGTCAAAATCCTCTTGCCTTGCAGCGCCTATGCCCTGCCGATGGCAATCCAGTTAATATCCCCTCTCGGATCCAGGCTGATACGCGTCCGTATGACGGTTACGATGGCCTGTTCCGCCGTTTTGGAGTGGATGACGGCATAGCAGGCGGGATTGTCGATCGTTGCGGTCAGCACGTACCGGGCATCGGCGAAAGGCTCCTCGAATGCGAGGACGACATGAATCTGCTCCTCCAGCGCTGTGAAGCTGAACGGCGTCAGTCCAAACTGCTGTTTGGCGGCTCCGCAGCTCGATGCCGTTATGACGGGAGCGAAGCTCAAGGAAGAAAGCTCGACCTTAGCAGGCAGCTGAGCCGGCGATGCTCCTTGGTCTGATATATACTTTTGCAGAAGATCCGGCGCCAGCTTATCGGCGGTAACGCTGCCGCTTGCCAGATGCTCAGGCCCTACGCTGCCGTGCGCCAGCTTCTCGCTCGTGACGGTACCGTCCGACAGCTGCTCCGTTCCTACGCTTCCCTGCGCCAGCTTATCGGCCGTCACGCTGCCGGATGACAGCTGCTCCGTTCCTACGCTGCCAGGCTCCAGCTTATCGGCCGTCACGCTGCCGGACGACAGGTGCTCCGTTCCTACGCTGCCTGGCGCCAGCTTTTCGCTCGTTACGCTGCCGTCCGTCAGCTGCTCCGTTCCTACGCTTGAAATAGCCAGCTTCTCGCTTGTCACTCCGCCATCCGCAAGCTGCTTCGTGCCGACGCTGCCAATCGCCAGCTGTACCGGGCCGACGCTGCCAATCGCCAGCTTATCTCCCGTTACGCTGCCATCCGTCAGCTGCTCCGTTCCTACGCTTTCCGGCTCCAGCTTATCGGAAGTAACGCTGCCTGACGACAGCTGCTCCGTTCCTACGCTGCCTAGCGCCAGCTTTTCGCTTGTCACGCTGCCGTCCGTCAGGTGTTCGGTCCACACACTTGAGATAGCCAGCTTCTCGCTTGTCACTCCGCCGAATGCAAGCTGCTTCGAGCCGATGCTGCCGCTTGCCAGATGCTCCGGACCTACGCTTCCAAGCGCGAGCTTATCTCCCGTTACGCTGCCGCTTGCCAGCTGCTGCGTACCTACGCTTTCCGGCTCCAGCTTATCGCCAGTAACGCTGCCTGACGACAGCTGCTCCGTCCCGACGCTGCCAAGCGCAAGCTTCTCGCTCGTTACGCTGCCATCCGTCAGCTGCTCGGTTCCCACGCTTGAGATGGCCAGCTTCTCGTTTGTCACGACGCCATCTGCGAGCTGCACCGTGCCAATGCTTCCGCTAGCCAGGTGCTCCGGCCCTACGCTGCCAAGCGCAAGCTTATCTCCCGTTACGCTGCCCGTTGTCAGCTGCCCTGTACCTACGCTTCCGAACGCCAGCTTCTCAATCGTTACACTGCCGCCTGTCAGCTGCCTCGTGCCGACGCTGCCGAACGCCAGCTTATCTCTTGTCACGCTGCCGGTCGCCAGCTGCTCCGAGCCGACGCTTCCGGACTCCAGCTTATCGCTAGTAACGCTGCCTGACGACAACTGTTCGGTCCCCACACTGCCATACGCAAGCTTTTCACTTGTTACGCTGCCATCCGTCAGCTGATCCGTTCCAATGCTTCCGGGCTCAAGCTTATCCGCCGTGACGCTTCCGTCCAACAGCTGATCCGGGCCGACACTGCCAGGAGCCAGCTTTATGCTTATAATGCTGCCATCCTCCAGCTGATCCGAACCTACGCTTCCCAAGGCCAGCTTCTCGCTTGTGACGGTGCCGTCAGCAAGCTGCTCGGTCCCCACACTGCCAAGCGCCAGCTTTTCGCTTGTTACACAGCCGTCCGTCAGCTGCTCTGCCCCTACGCTTCTATACGACAGCTTCTCATTCGTCACACTGCCGTCCGACAGCTGTTCCGTGCCTACGCTGCCGTAAGCCAGCTTCTCCGACGTAATGCTTCCCTCCGTCAGCTGATCCGTTCCGACGCTGCCGGGAACCAGCTTTTCGACGGTTACGCTGCAATCCGCCAGCTGCTCCGTTCCGACGCTGCCATTTGCCAGCTTCTCGCCTGTCACGCCGCCTTCCGACAGCTGCTCCGTTCCGACGCTGCCATATGCCAGCTTCTTGCTCGTCACGCTGCCGTCAGCCAAATGCCAGGTCCCGATGCTTTCATTTGCCAGCTTCTCGCCCGTCACGCCGCCTTCGGTCAACTGATCCGTTCCGACGCTGCCATACGCCAGCTTCTTGCTCGTCACACTGCCGTCAGCCAAATGCCAGGCCCCTACGCTGCCATTTGCCAGCTTATCGCCCGTGACGCTGCCCTCCGCCAGATGCTCTTCGCCCACGCTGCCTAGCGCCAGCTTCTCGCTTGTGACGCTGCCCTCCATCAGCTGATCCTGAGTGACGCTGCCGTAAGCGAGCTTATCGCCCGGGATGCTGCCGCCGGCGAGGTGATCCGAGCTGACGCTTCCGTACGCCAGCTTCGCCCCTGTGACGCCGCCTTCCATCAGCTGATCCGTTCCGACGCTGCCATATGCCAGCTTCGTGCTTGTGACGCTGCCGTCCGACAGCTGCTCCGTTCCGACGCTTCTATACGACAGCTTCTCGCTTGTGACGCTGCCGTCCGACAGCTTCTCCGTTCCGACGCTTCCGTACGCCAGCTTCTCTGCCGTTACGCCGCCTTCCGCCAGATGCTCCGAACCGACGCTGCCGCCGGCCAGCTTCTCCGCCGTCACGCTGCCTGCCTTCAACTGCTCCGAGCCGACGCTGCCGGCAGCCAGCTTCCTGTCCGTGACGCTCGTATCCTGCAGCTGGTCCTCGCCAACGCTGCCATACGCCAGCTTCTCTCCCGTCACGCTGCCATTCCACAATTGGTCCGATCTTACGCTGCCGAATGCCAGTTTCTCCGTAGTGACGCTGCCTGACGTCAATTGCTCCGTTCCGACGCTTTCCCGGGCCAGCTTCTCTATCGTTACGCTATCCGGTGCAAGCTGCCCGGAGCCGACGCTGCCGAGGGCGATCTTCTCGCTTGTGACGCTGCCTGCCGACAGCTGCTCCTCGTCTACGCTTCCCCAAGCCAGCTTCTCCGTCGTCACGCTGCCGGCTTCGAGCTGATCGGCTCCTACGCTGCCGAGCGCCAGCTTATCGCTCGTGACGCTGCCGTCCGCCAGCTGAGGGCTTCCGACACTTCCTTGCGCCAGTTTGGCTGCCGTCACGCTGCCGTCCGCCAATTGCCCGCTGCCGACGCTGCCCGCCGCCAGCTTCTCCGTCGCCACGCTGCCGTCCGCCAGCTGCCCGCTGCCGATGCTGCCGAGCGCCAGCTTCCCGGTCGTCACGCTGCCGTCCGCCAGCTGATTTTCACCCACGCTGCCGGATGCCAGCTTCTCCTGCGTGACGCTGCCGGATGCCAGCTGCTCTTCTCCCACGCTGCCTAACGCCAGCTTTTCCCGTGTGACGCTGCCAGCCGCCAGCTGCTTTTCGCCAATGCTGCCAAAAGCGAGCTTTTCCGCCGTCACGCTGCCGGCAGACAATTGCTTCGTTCCGACGCTGCCGAAGGTCAGCTTATCGGAGGTTACGCTCTGTGCGGACAATTGCTTGGGACCGATGCTGCCCAGTGCCAGCTTCTCCGTCGTCACGCTGCCCGCCGCGAGCTGCTCCGTTCCGACGCTGCCGGACGCCAGCTTCTCCGTCGTCACGCTGCCCGGCTGCAGCTTCTCCGTCGTTACGCTTCCGTCGGCCAAATGCTCCTCGCTTACGCTGCCGAGAGCCAATTTGTCTCCCGTTACTCCGCCATCCGCAAGCCGGTCCGTATTCACGCTGCCGATTGCCAGCTTCTCCGCCGTCACGCTGCCCGCGGTCAAATGCTCCTCGCCTATGCTGTCGTAAGCCAGCTTCCCGCCTGTTACGCTGCCGTCCGCAAGCCGTTCCGTATCTACGCTTCCAGGCACCAGCTTCTCCGTCGTCACGCTGCCGTCGGCCAAATGCTCCTTGTCTACGCTCTCCAGAGCCAGCTTCTCTCCCGTTATGCTGCCCGGCTCCAGATGCCCCGTACCGACACTGCCGTCGGCCAGCTTTCCGCCCGTTACGCTGCCGTTCGCAAGCTGCTCTTCTCCAATGCTGCCGAAGGCCAGCTTTTCCGTCGTTACGCTGCCGGCAGCCAGCTTCTGCTCGTCAACGCTGCCGTCGGCCAATTGCTCCGTTCCTACGCTGCCGTCGGCGAGTTTCTCCGCCGTAATGCTGCCGGCAGCCAGCTGCTCCTCGCCGACGCTTCTTAACGCCAGCTTCTCCGTCGTCACGCTGCCGGCGGCAAGCTGCTCTTCGCCGACGCTTCTCAGCGCGAGCTTCTCCATCGTAACGCTGCCGGCTTCCAGCTTCTCCGTGCCCACGCTCTCAAGCGCCAGCTTCTCCGTCGTTACGCTGCCCGCGGCAAGCTTCTCCTCGCCGACGCTGCCGTCCGCAAGCTTATTCTCCGTTACGCTGCCATCCGCAAGCTGCTGCTCTCCAACGCTGCCATAAGACAGCTTAACCTCCGTTATGCTGCGGTCCGCCAAATGCTCCGTTCCGATCGCTCCGCTGTCGATCTGCTCGCCGCCGACCGATTGATCCGACAGCTTCTCCCGGGTCACGGCCCCTTCCGTCAATTGCTCGCTGCCAACGCTATCTTCGGCCAGATGGCCGCGGCTTACCGTACCCTTGCGGATCTTATAGCCGGGAATGCTTTCATCCGCTATTTTCTCGAAGGAGAGCACCTCTCCCGATAGATGGCTGAGCGTAATCGTCCCTTTCCGGATGTGGTAGCCCTGAATCGATTCGGCTTTAAAATGCTTGCCTGCGAGCGATTCCAGCTGCACATGATCGCCGGTGACTGCCCCGAAAGCCAGCTTCGGTCCGGTTACGGATCCGTCCTGCAGCGCGGCTTCCCCGACGCTTTCGGCCTGAAGATGGACTTCCTGCACAGCGTCCGGCATCAGCTGAACCGAGCTGATCGACAGCTTGGCGATTTTGTCCGATGTCACCGCTTCGTCCGCCAGATGCTCCGTCCGTACAGCCCCGGGCTGCAGCTGATCCGGGCCGACGCTGCCTTGCTGCAGCTGCTTTTCGCTTACGCTGTTCTCGGACAGCTTCTCTGCAGTAACCGAGCCGTCTACCAAGTGGTTAACGTGTACGCTGCTCTCGCTCAAGTGGATGCCCAGCACGGCTCCCCCTGAAATATGACGGCTTTGCACCGTATCCGCAGCAAGCTGCTTCGATTGGATGGAGCCTGGAGACAGCTTATCTCCTCCGATAATCTCATCTTTTAATGCGCTGAGGCTGATCGATTTCGGAGCAAGATGTTTTTCGCTAATGATATGATCCTGCAAATGCCCGGAGCCGATCGCCCCGTTTCCGATATGGCGGGAAGCGACCGAGCCTTCTGCAAGATGGCGCGCTTGAACCGCCCCCGAGGCCAGCTTCCCGCTGCCTACGCTTCCGTCCGCCAGCTTCGACTCGGTTACGCTGACCTCGGACAACTTTTCGGTCGTTACCGATTCCGGCGACAACTTCAGCGAGTTCACGGCATAATCCGCCAAGTGATGGGAGAATACCACGCCGGGAGCGATGTGGCGCTCCGTTACCGCGTTTAGCGCCAGCTTGGCGCCCGTTACCGATCCGTCCTTCAGGTTCGGCGTCTGAACGGCGTCATGAGCGAGATGCTCGCTGTCGACCGCGCCCTCCTGCAAATGACCGCTGTTGATCGCATCCTCGGATATCGCCTCTTCCTTCACCGCGCCAAGCGAGAAATGGTAGGGTCTGAGCGAGCCGGGAGCGATCTTCTGAAACGTAACGCTCTCGTCCTGCAAATGTCCGGACTCGACGGCCCCGTCCGCCAAATGAATTTCCGTCACCGCGCCTTCGGCCAGCTTGCTGGCAGTTACCGCTTCGTCGGCCAGCTGCGACGAACCTACCGCGCCGCGGACGATATGCTCCTCCCGGACCGAGCCTTGGGCAAGCTTTTCTTCCGTTACGATTCCGTCCTGCAGATGCTTGCCGATAATCGCATTCTCCGCAATCTGCTTCGTGGAAACGGAGTCCTCCGCCAAATGAGGCTGAAGTATTTGGCCTTCGCCGATTTTTTCCGAAGTGACGCTGTACCGGCCCAGATGGCGGGTTAGCACCGCATCATTGGACAGCTTCTGGGAATTGACGCTTTGGTCGGACAGCTTCGACAGTGTTATAGAATGATCGACGATTTTGACCGTGGATACCGATTGATCGGACAATTTGGAGGCGGTAACCGACTGGTCAGCGAGATGCGTGGAATCGATTAGTCCTTTTCCCAGATGCTCGCTTTGAACGGCCTCCGCCTGAAGGTGGGATGAGGAGACCGAGCCTTCCGCCAATTTTTCCGAATTGACGGCCCCTGCCTTCAATTCCCTTGCTCCGATCGACCCTTCCGCCAAATGCTCGGCCTCGATTTCGCCTGGGGCCATATGCTTTCCCTGGATAATGCCCGGAGCGACATGCTCGGCTACAAGCAGGCCCGGTCTCAAATGCTCGGTTTCGATAGCTTCATGGGCAATTTTCTCAGACGTAACGGCACCGTCGCGCAGCTTGGAGCGGGTCACCGCGCCGTCCGCTATTTTGGAGTTATTGACGGCGGCGTTAGCCAAATGATCGTGCTTGATCGCCCCGCTTTTAACTTTGTCCGACGTAACGGACTGCTCGCCGAGCAGGTCGCTCTTAATCAGAAAAGGCTTCAGATGCTTCGAGTCGATCGAGCCTTCGGCGATTTTGTCCGAGCCGATCATGCGGTCGGCCAGCTTTTCCGGCGTGATGGCGCCGTCCTGCAGCTTGCTTCCCCCGATGGAATGCTCCAGCAATTTGTCGCCTGTAATCGAATTGTTCGCCAGATGCTCCGCCGTAATCGAATGCAGCGCGATTTTTTTCGAATAAACGGCGCCGTCGGCAATATGAATGCTTTGAACGGAGTAATCCGCCAAGGCGTCGGATTGCACGCTGCCGGCCGCCAATTTGCTGCCGGTTACGGCGCCCGGCGCAATTTTGTCCCCCGTGACCGCGAATTCGACGATATCGTCCGAATAAATAAAGGGAGCAGGCATTTCCGGGTCTTTCTTTTCTTCTATTTTTTCCAGCTTCTCTTCACGGGCGGATTTCAGCTCTTCCAAGGAGATTTCCTCCGCCGGCTTCGCCTCCTCAGGCACATTTTGCGGCTCCGGAGCCGCTTCCTCGCTCAGGCCCTCTTCCTGGTCTTCGAATACTTCATATTCGTCAAAATCAGCCAGATCCTCAAGATCGTCGTCGGATGAATACCGCAGCTGCCCGGGCTTCTGCCGTTCCGCCAAGGCGGCGCTTTGGATATCCGCTTTCCTTTTGCTTATTTCATCCAGCCACTGCAGCTCGGAAGTATTCGGATTATCGACATAAAAGAGCGGCTTCCGACCCCTCAGGTTCTTCCCTCTTCTGCTTTTTGTCATTGTGCTCTCCTTCTTCCACCTGAAATGTCATAGGTAATATATGCATTTACCCATGGGCTCGCTACAATGGACTTCCCGGCTCATTTTCGTTCATGACAAAAAGGACGTCCCCGGCAGCTCGGCTGCTTTCAGGAACGTCCATTTCTTTTAAATCGTCACTTCGATCGGGCCAGCAAATAAAGGAAATACGGAGCGCCGATGACCGCTACGACGATTCCGGTCGGTATTTCGTCGCTGATTAAGCGTCCAAGCGTATCTGCGACCAGCACGAGCAGGCCGCCGATCAGTGCGGATGCAGGCAGCTGCACCTGATGCTGAGGGCCCACGAGCCGCCTTGCCATATGAGGGGCAATCAGCCCGACGAAGCCGATGCCGCCCCCGACCGCTACGCAAGAGCCGGCCAGGCCGACCGCCGCCGCAAGCAGCCATGCCCTCTCCTTATTCACCCTTGTACCCAAACCGACCGCCAGCTGTTCTCCCAGATTAAGGGCATTCAATACTTTCGCCTTTAGGAAAACAAACGGCAAAAGCACGATCAGCCAAGGCAGCAGCGCCAGCACGAATTTCCAGTTCGTTCCCCAAATGTTGCCGGCCATCCACACCGCGATAAATTGAAACTGCTGGGGATCGAGCCGGATTTGAAGCAGATGGATCACTGCATGGATGCCTGCCGCTAACGCGATGCCTACCAGGATCATCCGGGTCGGCATCAAGCCGTGATGCCGGCGGTACGAAAACACGAATATGAGCAGAGCGGTCAAGGCCGCGCCAAGCAGAGCCAGCACCGGCATCAGGAAGATGGAGCCGCGTTCCGTCGCCGGATAAAAGCTCACGAACAGAACGACTGCAAGGCTCGCCCCCGCATTGATGCCGAGCAGCCCCGGATCGGCAAGCGGGTTGCGCGAAAGCCCTTGAATGATAGCTCCCGATACCGCAAAGCCCGCACCGATCATTACGGAGATGACGATGCGCGGCAAACGGAAATCGAACAAAATCATCTGCTTTCCCGTGTCATAGCCGAACAGCGTCTTTAGCACCTCAAGCGGGCTGAGTCTGATGTAGCCGGTGTTCATGCTGATCAAAAAACAAATCACGATAAGTGCGCCAAGAATGGCAATCACAGCGGCGGCGCGTTTCTTCCTGCGCTGCTCCGCGGATGTCAAATAGGAAGTGGTCACGGCTATTCCCTCCTCATTCTAGTAATCAAAAATAGGAAGAAGGGAACGCCTAGCAAGGCGATTACCATTCCGATCGGCGTTTCGAATGGAGGGTTGACCGTTCTGGCGCCGATATCGGCAAATACCATCAGCAGGCTTCCGAGCACTGCCGAGCAAGGAATGATCCAGCGGTAATCGACGCCTACGAGAAATCGGGCGATATGCGGAATGATCAGCCCGACGAAGGCGACGGAGCCGACAGCCGATACGGCCGCGCCAGCCAGCAGCAGCACGATAATAACTCCAGCCGCCTTCACCAGACCGGTCCGCTGGCCGAGTCCGGCCGCGACGTCCTCGCCGAGACTAAGCAGCGTAATCGAACGGGACAGCGCGATTGCCGCAAGGAGCGCGCCGATGACCCACGGTGCAATGATCTGAATTTGCAGCCACTTGACGCCCGCGACGCCGCCGGCGAACCAGAATGCGAGGTCCTGTCCGATGTGGAAATAAATCGCAATTCCTTCCGCCAGAGCGACGAGCAGCGCGCCGACGGCCGCCCCCGCAAGGGTGAGCCTTACCGGCGTCAATCCGCCTTTTGCTAGCGAACCGACTCCATACACCAGACCTAAGCCGACGGCCGCTCCAGCGAAGGACATAAACATAACTTGAAGGTAGGAAATATCGGCAAAAAAAGCAAAGCTAACCGCCAGCATGAAGCTCGCTCCCGCATTGATGCCGAGCAAGCTCGAGTCTGCGAGCGGGTTGCGCGTCATGCCCTGCATCAAGGCGCCGGCAACGGCAAAGGCCGCCCCGACAAGCGCGCCGGCAACGGCTCTTGGCATTCTCAATTCCCTAATAATTTGATGATGGGTGAGGTCAGGGTTAAAATGAAAAACCGCCTCCCATACGGTTGCCAGGCGGATATCCGCCGCACCGACGGAGACCGAGAGAGCAAGCGATAGGATGAGCGCCGCGATCCCCCCGAACAAAATCAGAGCGGCCGTAACCGGCCGCGAGCGAAGCTTCGGGGCTTGTGCCCCGTTCGGACTGAGTGGCGTGGACATGCTTTTAACTACCCTTCTTTATGTATACTGTGCAAAAAAAACAATTCATAGAATGGCAAAAAACCCGCTTCTATGATAACGATTCTCGTTTTCAATATAGCAGGTTTTAAATTGTTTTTCAATGTATGAATTTACATGCCCGGCCTCCCGCTCCGGCTCCGCTACGAACCGGGAGCAATTACCTCCGCAGTCCGGCAGTCGTGAAGCGGTCCGGAGCAAATCGGTCCAGACGGATATCCGCCGGCTTCTCTTCCAGCAAATCGGCAACGACGGCCGCCGTAGCCGGACTTAACAAAATGCCGTTCCGGTAATGCCCGGCGGCCATAATGACGGTACCGGTGTCCTCAGCCTGGCCCAGCAAAGGCAGCCCGTCCCTGGTCGCCGGACGAAGCCCAGCCCAGCGGTGCAGCGGCTCTTTTCCTTTCAGAAACGGCAGCAGCTTTTCGCTGCTCCGAAGCAGACGTCCGATTCCGCGTTCCGTTACGCTCGTCTGGAATCCGGCCACATCCTCGGAAGCGCCGCATACCAGGCTGCCGTTCTTTTTGCCCACCCAATAAGCTTGGCTGGAAAATACCATATGCCGCACCTCTGCCTGCGAATGATCGAACGAACAAATTTGGCCGCGGATCGGATGAATCGGAAGCGACAATCCGAACCATCTTTCGTAAGCGCCCGTCCAAGCTCCCGCGCATACGACCAGGCGGTCGCCAAGCACCGGCCGGTCCAGACCGGCCGCCTTCACAGCTGCGCCGCCGTCCGCATGCACCTTAACTTCCCGGATTTCTCCGGCTTGCTCCAGCAACGTAACTCCCAGGCGCGTGCAGGCCGCGATCAGCGCCGTTACTAGCTTCGGCGCATACACATGGCTTTCGCCCGGCGTGTATAAGCCCGCTGCTGCTTCATGCGTCAAGCTTGGCTCCAGCTTGCGAAGCTGTGCCGCATCCAGAAGCTCCGCTTCCGCACCCCATTGATTTTGCCACCGGATTCGCGAATCGACCGGCAGCAAGTCCGCTTCGTGCAAAAATACGTTAATGCTTCCGCTTCGGACCCATTCCGCGGATATGCCGGATAGCTCCTCGACAGCCTCTATCCATTCCGGATAGCGGTTCAGGCTGTACAAGCACAGCTTGAAAAAATCATCCGGCTGCTCCGGGTTTTCCGAATAAGGCGCCAGCATGCCGGCTGCTGCGCCTGACGCTTGCCCGCCCAAGCCTCCGGGCTCGACGAGGGTAACCTTCATTCCCCTGCGCGCAGCCTCGAAAGCACAGGACAAGCCGATGATGCCTCCGCCGAGCACGACGACCGATTGCGTCATATCTTTAATCCTCCGCCGTCGGCCGGCTCATAGAGAGAGCCTGCCCAGTCGCTGCTGGCCGATGCGTATTTTTTCTTCGGAATGCGGCCGGCCAAATAAGCGAGGCGGCCGGCTTCGATCGCAAGACGGAATGCACGTGCCATCATAACGGGGTCCTGCGCCTTCGCGACCGGCGTATTGGCCAAAATGCCGTCGGCGCCCAGCTCCATCGCTTCGGCGGCGTCCTTCGGCGAGCCGATGCCGGCGTCGATAATGACCGGCACCTTTGCCTGCTCGGCAATGAGTCCCAGGTTATACGGGTTAAGCAGGCCGAGTCCGGTGCCGATCGGAGAGCCTCCCGGCATGACGGCCGAGGCGCCCGCTTCCTCGAGCTTCCGGCACAGGATCGGGTCGTCCGACGTATAAGGCAGAACGACAAACCCCTCGCCGGCCAGCTGCTCCGTCGCGCGGAGCGTCTCGATCGGGTCGGGCAGCAGCGTACGGGAATTTCCGCTTATTTCTACCTTAATCCAATTGCCAAGTCCCGCCGCGCGTGCCAGCCGGGCGATGCGCACCGCTTCCGACGCCGTGCTTGCGCCTGAAGTGTTCGGCAAATAAGTGAGCTGCCTCTCTTCAAAGTGCTGCAGCACCGAGTCATCCTCCGTGCTCTCCAGATTGACTCTGCGGACGGCGAACGTAATCACCTCGGCCCCCGACGCCTCCAGCGCCTGCTGGAGCACCGCCGGACTCGGAAACCGTCCGGTTCCGAACAAAAACCGCGAGCCCAATCTCTGTCCTGCGATGACTAATGAATCTTGTTGATAGCTTTCAGCCAATCTGCTCAGCCCCCTCCGACAAAATGTACAAGCTCGATGGCGTCGCCGCTCAGCAGCTCCGTTTCCGCCCATAAAGCCCTTGGTACCAGCTCGCCGTTGCGTTCCACGACAAGCTTCTTGTTATGCTGCTCCAGCTGCTTGACGAATTCCTCGATCGTTCTCGCAGACGTCAGCTGCTCGCGGCCGTTCACATTCACGAGCAAAGTCCCGGCTGACGCTCCCTCTATCCGTTCGAGGAAGCTCCGGCATGTCGCGGCGGGATCGCTGCTGCCGACGATCGCGGAAACCGAGCAAATTCTGCGCGCCCCGGACGCCAGCACCGTGTCTACGTTTCCGAGCGTAATGCCGCCGATGGCCACGAACGGTATCGTCACATGGCGTGCCGCCTCCGCCACATAGCTTGTCGTCACGGCGGCGCGTCCCGGCTTCGTATCGGTCGGAAATACGGGACCTACGCCGATATAATCCGCGCCGTCCCGCTCCGCCGCCAGCGCCTGCTGCAGGCTGTGGGTCGAAATCCCGATTATTTTCTCCGGCCCCAGCAGCCTCCTCGCCTCGGCAATCGGCAAATCTTCCTGGCCTAGATGAACGCCGTCGGCATCCACCTCCAGCACGATATCGGGATAGTCGTTAATAATAAACGGAACGTTATATTTCCTCGTCAGCTCGCGCAGCGCCTTCGCCTGCCCGAGCACCTCCTCGCGGGATCCGGTTTTGTTGCGCAGCTGCAAAATATCCGCGCCCCCGATCAGCGTCTGCTCCATCACATCGACGAGCGCTTTGCCGGGATGATTGGATTCCGCCGTAATGACATATAAACGAAAATCCTTCCAAGTGTCCTTGCCCATGCTTCTCTCTCCCTTCTAACGCGGTGCCGGAAGCTCCTGCTCCAATATATATTCCTTGCATAGCTCTACCGCGCGGCCGGCGTCGTGCGTGCCCTGCACGAGCACGCGCCCGTCCGGAAACAGCACAAGGCTTACTCCGTCCTGAAGAACCGCCTTTACCAGGTAACGGTTAACCGTTAGCGCGCAGCCCCTCTCTCTTAACCGGCATTCCAGCCGGGAAAGGTCCAGCGCACGGCCAAGCGTTACCTGAACCGAATCTCTCCCGCATAGCAGCGCGGATACCATTTCCGGCCCCTCGCTATCTGCTTGGCCGGCGGCTGCGGCGGCGCCGTGAGGCTGGCCGCAGTAAGCGCATGCCGCCCTGCCCTTCGGCAAGGCGGCTTCACGCACACGGAACGACCATAAATCGGCGCTGAGCCACGTTCCGCGCATGGCGGCACGGTTCCCGGTGAGCCATTTCACGGCTTCTGCCGCTTGAAGCGCAGCCGTAAATTCAACGGCTGCCGCCAATACGCCGACCGTATCGCAGGTATCCGCTTCCTGCTCGTGCTCATCCGCTCCAATCAGGCAGCGGAAGCAGGACGTTTCCCCGGGGATAAGAACCGCGCTCATGGCGCCGGCACCTGCGACCCCGCCATACACGAACGGTATGCCGAGCCGGTAGCAGACGTCGCTCAGCAGCACGCGCGTCTTCGCGTTATCGGTACCGTCCAGCACCAGCTGCGTCCCTGCCGCAAGCCTTTCCGCGTTCCCTCTGCCGACCTCCGCAACCTCGGCCGTCACCTTCACCCCGCTGTTAATGACGCGAAGCTTATTCGCCGCCGCTACGGCCTTCGGCAGCACGGCCAGCGCATCCGCTTCGTCGAACAGCATTTGGCGCTGCAAATTGCTCGGCTCTACGAAATCGCGGTCGACCAGGCGCACCTCGCCCACGCCCGCGCGCACCATATGCTGTGCCAGGGAGGCGCCCAGCGCGCCGACGCCAACGATAAGCACGCAGGCGTCGGCCAGCTTGCGCTGGCCCTGCTCGCCGATCGGGGCAAATCTAATCTGCCTGGAATAGCGGTCGGCCCACACGGCATCCCGATCGTTAGCCATAGATCATGCTACCTGCCTGCTTGAACGCTTCCGCCTTTTCCTTCATACCCTCTTCGATCGCTTCCGCCGTTTCAAGCCCGTTCTTCTCGGCGTATTCCCGGATATCCTGGGTAATGCGCATGCTGCAAAACTTTGGTCCGCACATCGAGCAGAAATGCGCCGATTTCGCCGCTTCCGCAGGAAGCGTCTCGTCGTGGTACGACATTGCCCGCTCCGGATCGAGCGACAGGTGGAACTGATCGCGCCAGCGGAATTCGAATCTGGCCTTCGACAAAGCGTCGTCGCGATGCTTCGCGCGCGGATGCCCTTTTGCCAGATCCGCCGCATGGGCCGAGATTTTGTAGGTGATTACGCCTTCCTTGACGTCCTCTTTGTTCGGGAGGCCCAAATGCTCCTTCGGCGTTACGTAGCAGAGCATCGCCGTGCCGAACCAGCCGATCATCGCCGCCCCGATAGCCGAAGTAATATGGTCGTAGCCCGGTGCAATATCGGTCGTCAGCGGCCCGAGCGTATAGAATGGCGCTTCATCGCAGACCTCAAGCTGACGGTCCATGTTTTCCTTGATCAAATGCATCGGCACGTGGCCCGGACCTTCGATCATCACTTGAACGTCGTGCTTCCAGGCAATTTTCGTCAGCTCGCCAAGCGTTTCCAGCTCAGCGAACTGGGCATCGTCGTTGGCATCCGCGATCGAGCCGGGACGCAAGCCGTCACCAAGCGAGAAGGATACGTCATATGCTTTCATAATCTCGCAAATTTCTTCGAAATGCGTGTACAAGAAGTTTTCTTTATGATGAGCGAGGCACCATGCGGCCATAATCGAACCGCCGCGGGAGACGATACCCGTAACACGCTTTGCGGTCAGCGGAATATAGCGCAGGAGAACGCCGGCATGGATCGTAAAATAATCGACGCCCTGCTCCGCCTGCTCGATCAGCGTGTCGCGGAACACCTCCCAGCTCAAATCCTCGGCTTTTCCGTTCACCTTTTCCAGCGCCTGATAGATAGGAACCGTACCGACCGGAACCGGCGAATTGCGCACGATCCATTCCCGCGTCGTATGGATGTTTTTGCCTGTGGAAAGGTCCATAATCGTGTCCGCGCCCCAACGGGTCGCCCATGTCATCTTCTCTACCTCTTCCTCGATTGAGGAAGCGACGGCGGAGTTTCCGATATTCGCATTGATTTTCACATGGAAATGGCGTCCGATAATCATCGGCTCGCTCTCCGGGTGGTTGATATTCGCCGGAATGATCGCACGCCCTCTAGCAATCTCTTCCCTTACGAACTCAGGCTCCATGCCCTCGCGGATCGCGATATATTCCATCTCCGGCGTAATAATGCCTTTACGGGCATAATGCAGCTGCGTTACGTTTTGGCCCGTTTTGGCTCTAAGCGGCTTCCGGTTTAAGTTCGGGAAAACTTCGGCGCCCTTCTGCTCCGCTCGCTCTGCGGACACAAACCCGTTGTCCTCCGGCTTCACCTCGCGCCCCTCGTAAGACTCCACGTCGCCGCGGCTTTCGATCCAGCCTAGCCGCAAAGCCGGCAGCCCGCGTCTGACATCGGCGGTATAGCTTTCATCCGTATAGGGTCCGCTTGCGTCGTACACGCGCACAGGCTCGTTCGGTAACTCTTCCCCATTTCGGCCCGAGCTTGGCTCCAATGCGATTTCCCTCATCGGCACCCGAATGCTTTCCTGTGATCCCGTTACGTATACCTTCTTGCTGCCCGGCAGCGGCGTCGTTAATATCGCCATAACAAAAAACCTCCCAAATGGAATAATTAGAATTCCTGCTGGAGGCATGCGCAAGGCTATAAGAAAGTTAGAAGAACCGCCGCTCCCGGGCACCCGCAGGCCGATAGAGCTGTCTCCCGCGAGGACGGCGCTGTCCGCTTCATCACGCTCCGCATAAGCTTCGGCGTGATTTGCGCAACAAAAAAACCGCCCCTGCGAGGAAGCGGTTGAAGTGTGTCGTCAGACGCGATCCGAACGGCCGGGACTTCCCGGACAGGCTAACCTCCGCCTTACATTCCCGTTCCGCCGCCATGCAGCCGAACGCGGCAGAGCCAAATCGCGCAATATCAAAAACGCACATTCCCACTTTCCTACGCTGGCATAACCCAGATCAGGTTCAAAGGGACCAAAGCTTGCGCTTTATCTCAGCCGTAACGGCGCCCCTAGTGGATTTCCTTGTTTGACTATAACGTTAATGACGGAAAGGTGTCAACCCTCCGTTTGAAATTTCACGGCCGCAGCTACAGCCTGATTTTCGTCTGGAACAGGCCCGCCTTGCGTGCCGCCATGTAAATAATGACGACCAGTGGTCCGAGAAACACGCCGATGACGCCGACGAGCTTGAAGCCCACATAAAGGCTGACAAGCGCCGACAGCGACCCGATACCGACCGAATCCCCGAGAATTTTCGGCTCCACGATCCGGCGGAACACGGTAATGAACAAGAACATCACGATTAAGCCGATGCCTGCGTAAAGATTGCCGGTAAGCAGCAAATACGTGCCCCAAGGCACAAGCACCGAGCCCGTGCCCAGAATCGGCATGATGTCGACGATAATGATCAACAAAGCGATGGCCAGCGGGTACTTGACGTCGAGCACCAGCAAGCCGATCAACGAAATGATATACGTCAAGGCGCTTAAAATGAACTGCGAGCGCAAAAAGCCGAAAATCGACTTTTTCAAGTTATCCATCACTTCGCTGACCTGAGGCTGCGATTTCTCGTCGAACAAGGACAGCACGGTCGCTTTCATCGTATGTAGGCTGAAGCTGATCATATACACCGCAACGAGGAACACGATGAAGAAAATAAACATGCCCGGGATGCTCGAAGCAAAAGCGATGACCGAGTTGGATAAGGAACCGACCATCTTCGTAAGCGTGCTGGTTAAGCCCTGCAGCCATTCCTCAAGCGTGGCGACCGCATCCGGCGGAAAATTTTGATAGGCGGATTGCGCCCGCAGCATGAGATCGTCGACAAGAGTGCTCGCATTTTCGAAGTAATTCGGCACCTTTTTGAAAAACGCGATCAGCTCGGCGACGACTTTCACACCCAGCAGCGCGATAAGTCCGATCAAAATGACCGTGAACAGGCTGCTCGACACCGTTGCGGCCACAAGCCTGTTGATCCGGAACCGCTTCATGAGCAGCTGGTTCAGCGGCTCGAGAAAAATCGCGACGACTAGCGCGAGCAGAAAAGGCGCTCCAACCGTAAACAGCAAATAGAGAAGCAGTAAGCCCAGCGCGATAAAAACGATTGTCTTAATAGACAAAATAGACTCTCCTCCTTTCTCTTATGCTATATGCATCCAACAGGGCACTTAAGCCTATACGGCGTCCATTACGGCTGTCCGTGTCAGGAAATCGGTGTCTTTGTAATACATATCCTTCACAAGCAGGTTCGGACCGCAGCAGGAAGCTGCCGGGCAATGGCAGTTTACGCTCCGCGCCAAGGAATGCCCTAGCCACTTGTTGAACAAATCGTCGAGCTTCGAGTCGGCAATATTGCCGAATGCCGGCACATCGGAAAAATCGGTTACGAATACTTCGCCTGTAAACAGGTTGACGTTAAGGCGGTTTCGGCCGTCCGGATCGTTGCGGACCGTTACGTTGTTCTCCGCCGCCAGCCGCCTCAGCAGCTTCCGTTCTTCCGGATTGTCTCCGCAATGATAAAAAGGGAGTGTGCCGAAGAGCATCCATACGGACGGGTCACGGGTATCCAGCAGCTTCTCGATTGCCATCACCATCTGATCGCGCGGAAGCACAGGCAAATCCTTGGCAAAAGAGCTCGGGTACATCGGATGCACCTCGTGGCGCTGACAGCCCATTTCAACGATCAGCCTGTGGATTTCGTCGATTTTGTCGTGCGTCCGGTAATTGATCATCGACTCCGCCGATACCAGCACGCCGGCATCGCTCAAACGGCGCGCATTGTCGATCATCCGTTCGTACAGCTTGGCAGCCGCCTCGAGAGAAACGTGATGGCCCGCCTTTGCAAATCCGATCTGATGAAAATCTTCGGCCGACGTATAGTTAAACGAAATATGCATGACGTCCAAATAAGGGGCGAGCTGCTCGTACCTGCTGTAAGGGAGCGTAACGTTCGAGTTGATCTGGGACTTAAGGCCCCGGCTGCGTGCGTACTGCAGCAATGGAACCATATACTCTCGGACGGTCCTGTCGGAGAAGGACGGTTCGCCGCCCGTAATGCTGATCGTCTCCAAATGCTCTACTTCATCCAGTCTCCTCAGCATTTGTGCAAGAGGCAGCTTGACCGGCTCCGAGAGGACGAGGGTGTCCCCGACGGCGCAGTGCTCGCAGCGCATATTGCAAAGATTGGATACGGTCATTTCGACGCTCGTCAGCCGGTGTTTGCCGTGCCTGTGAAGCGAGCGTATCGGGTCCCAGGGGTCGTTGTGCGGGGACAGCGCCGCCGCGCTATTGAGGGTTGCG
The DNA here is from genome assembly GCF_020169515.1 of Paenibacillus vietnamensis. GTDB lineage: Bacteria > Bacillota > Bacilli > Paenibacillales > Paenibacillaceae > Pristimantibacillus > Pristimantibacillus vietnamensis. The sequence goes on from NZ_JAHMHW010000002.1 coordinate 651,695, forward strand.
TTCGGTTGTTGCAAGTCTATCCTATTCATTTCTTCAGCACCTGACTTCATGATCTGGAATAAAACATTCTGCTATTATTGTAATGCCCGCATCAGCAGGAAAGCAAACAAATCCTGTACGTTCAAAAAAGAAAGGGAGCCCTGGCGGCTCCCGCTTCATCCTATATGCCTGCGGCATGCTGAACTTCAGGCGTATCGTCGCCCACGCTGGCGATCATCTTGGTCAGCTGCTTGGACAAATCGATTTCGTACGGCGCTTTGAGCTCCTCGCCCGCCTCGTCGTACAGCACCCTAATAATCGGGCGATGAGGATAAGAGAGGTTAATGTCCGTAACGATCCCCTGCTCGCCCGTCTGCAGCCTGACGGAAATGCCGATCGGGTAGATTGCCACCTTGTCGCGGAACAGCTGCAGCATCCTTTGCTCGTACAGCGTTCCCGTACCGGCGTATAACCGCTCAATGGCGTGATGCGGCAATATCGGCGAGCTGTACACCCGGTTGGTCGTCATCGCGTCATAGGAATCTACGAGACCGATCCATTTCGCGTAATCGTGAATTTCATTGCCTTTGATGCCGCGGGGATAGCCGCTGCCGTCGATCCGCTCGTGATGCTGGAATGCGCAGTGCGCAACCAGGAGCGGCAAATTCGGTTCATCCTTGAGAAGCTCGTAGCCGATTCTCGCATGCTGCTTCATCTCGTCATACTCCTCTTTCGTCAAGGAGCCCGGCTTCTTCAGCACGTCGACCGCGATTTGCGTCTTTCCGATGTCGTGGAGCAGCGCCCCCATCCCGAGCGTCGTAAGCTCGTCGCGGCTGTATCCGTGCGACAGCCCGAGCAGCGTCGTATATACGCATACGTTCAGGGAGTGCTGATATAAATAATGGTCGACCGAGCTCATGTCCATCAGCATGATCATGGCATCCTTATGCTCGGACAGCTCGTCGATGATCGAATTCATCATATGTTTGATCGGCTGGGCGATGAACGGATACGTGACACCCTTCTTGCGCTTGGGCCGGTCCATCATGTCGCGGAACGTCTTCCGGATTTCCCCCAGCGCCTGCCGCATCGTATCGTCGCTAATCATGCTCGGCAGCACGATATCCGCCGTTCTCGGATCGGCGATGTACGCGTACTGAATGCCGCACTGCTCCAGACGGGTGATGAGGCGCTCCGTCAATTCTATGTTTTCTCCGAGGAGGACGAGCCCTTCCTGGGAAAAAATTTTTTTCGCCAGCTTCATGCCGGGTCTGCACTTTGCAATCGGTAACAAACGCATTTTCTCGATCCTTCCCTGTTTGAATGCTATTAACTAATACATCGGAAAAAGCCGTTCGTATTGTTAATGTAAGGGAAAAAGGGGAAAACCGCAACCATTTTATTCTATTTTAATCGACATCATTCGCCTTTATTCCGCAATTTTCTTCCTGAGCCGTCGACAGTTCCTGCCAACGGCCGTGCAGGCAATCGTCTAGCGCCTCCGGATCCTGAAGCTGCTCGGCGATGACGTCCCGGAGAAATTCCGGCAAAAAATATTCAAACGATTCCGCATTGGCCAGAGACTCGTAGCCGGCACGGAAGGTGAACATGTCGATCGTTCCGACCGTATACAGCCTCTCGTCGGCAAGCGGCTGGCCGTTCACGGTTACCGCGACAAGCCTGTTCATTTCCGGCCTGGTAAAATCGTATTCGACCGCAAGCCCGTCTACTGCCAGCATTCCGAGCACTTCGCCGCGGAAGCCGTAGCCCTTGATCGGCTTGTGCACAAATTCGGCCAGCAGCGACTGCTCGAGCGCCGCCCGGATATGCGCGCCGGCGATGACCATCCGGCACGGATTAATCGGCGACGGGCACAGCGCGTGCAATTCGCCCGCCGTCACGTCGCCCTGCGCGAGCCCGCCCAGCAGCTGCCCCGCATTGACGATGCCGATCTCGGCATCGGTCCAGCGGCGCAGGCCGGCGGCCAGCAAGTTGCCGAGCGGCGATTCCCGCTCGGCCCAGGCGGGCAGCGGCGCGGTCAGCCGGGCGACGACCCGGGAGAGGCGCTGCTCGCCCGCCTTGCGGTAGCCGCCGATGATCGCGGCGGCCTCGGGCTGCTCCGCCATGGCGGCCGTCGGCACGCAGGCTGCGCGGAACACGGGGCGAGACGAAAGCGGATCGATCCCGATTTCTACCCGCCCGATGTACTCGCCGAATTTGCCGGCTGCGCAAATCGTCGTGCCGCCGATGACAAGCGGCTCCTCGAGCAAATGATGCGTATGCGCCCCCAGAATCAGGTCGATTCCGCTCAATTTCTCCGCCATCTGCCGGTCTGAGATGATGCCCAGATGAGACATAACGACAATCACGTCCGCTTGGCCGCGCAGCCGCTCGACCTGATCCGCTATCGCTTCGAAAGGGTCGGTCGCCTCCCAGCCAAGCAGGGAGTAGAACGACGTGAACGGCGCCGTCGCGCCGATCAGTCCGATCCGAAGGCCGTTTTTGCTGATGGTGACGCTTGGGAGCAGCCAATCCGGCTGCTCCCCCGTAGCGGCAAGCTTCATATTGGCGCATACGACCGCAAATCGGGCGCGTCCGGAATAAGCCGCGGTCAAATCCTGAATGGAATACGTCAAACCTTCGTTGTTGCCGAGCGTAATCGCTTCATAGCCGGCATCGTTAAGCAGCTCTACATTTACCGCTCCGTCGCTGCCTTCGGTTTCTACGCGCATCCGGTCCATATGATCGCCGATATCCACCGCCAGAACGCCGTCCCCGCCTCGGGATCTCCGCTCTTCTGCGATGAATGCCGCAATTTTGGCTGCATTTTCGAGACGACTGTGAATATCGTTACTATGAAGGAGAACTACCTGTGTATGAAACCGGTCCGTCAAATTATAAGCCGCCTCCTCATCGCTCCGGAATCGGGAATAAAACGCTGTTATTTGTTCATACGCAAGTCTTCCGCGGAAAATGTCCGCTTAAAGCCGTAGCTGGCTTCTTCGTGCCCGCTGCCATCGAGCCTTGCGAGCCTCAGGCGCACGACGCTCTTCACGTTCAGGCATTTGCTGCTTCCGTTCGGAACATAAAGGCGGATCGGTCCGGCTTTCTCCAGAGGAACGCCGCCTTGAGCGAACAACACGGCTGCTTGTCCGAGCTGCTCCCAAGGAATCGTCGCTTCGAACGTATCCGCCGCCTGCACCATAAGATGCGTAGGCTCTTGAGCCCCGTTCTCAGGCCCTTGTTCTTTTACCCATGCCGTGTACCAGTCATGCCAGTCAAACGCCTCTCCGGCCGCCTCCTGCACTCTCCCCCCGATCGGGAAGCATTCTCCTGCCAGCTTTGCCATCTCCTCTGCCGTCGTGGCCGACATGCCCAGCTGAAAATGATCGATTACGATTTCCTTTTCCTTCATCCGTCCGTTTACCCTCCAATTTGCGACATCCGCCGGTCCGTAGGGACATGCGACAACGTCTGATCCGCGAGCTTCGCGGCCATTTCATGATTTTCCGGCTTAATGTCCATCGCGCGCAGCAGAAGCCGCTTCATTGCTTCCCGGCTGCCGAACGCATCCTTCACATTTAGCTCATCGACCCAGTACAGGCACGGCTTGATCGAGCCGTCAGCCGTCAGGCGGAGCCGGTTGCAAGTACTGCAGAAATGGTCGCTGATCGGATGGATCAGGCCGAAGGAGCCGCGGGCGCCTTCCATTTGCCAGTCATCTGACGGCCCGTTGCCGTGGACATTCGTCCTGCGGCGGATCGAATATCCCTCCCGTTCGGCAACCTCAAGCACGCGAGAAAGCGGCAAATAGTGCTTTTTCCAATTTTCGTCCGCATGACCGATCGGCATATATTCAATAAACCTGACATGCAGCGGATGCTCGTACGCCATCTTCAGGAAGCTCGCGATCTCATCCTCGTTGACTCCCTTCAGCAGCACGCAGTTCAGCTTGATCGGATTGAATCCCACAGCAGCGGCCGCTTCGATTCCTTCCATGACGCGCTTCAGCTCTCCCCTTCGTGCTATAAAGCGGAAGCGTGCCGGATCCAGCGTGTCCAGGCTGATATTTACCCGGTTCAGACCGGCAGCGCGAAGAGCTTCGGCTTGCTTGGCCAGAAAGATGCCATTGGTCGTCAGAGCGATATCCTTGATGCCCGGAATGGCTGACAGTCTGCCGATAAGACCGTCCAGACCCGGCCGGATCAGCGGCTCGCCACCCGTTATTCGCAGCTTCGTAATGCCAAGCTCCGCCCCGGCTTCGACCACCTGGACAATTTGATCATATGAAAGCAAATTTTCGGATTCGGTAAACTCCATTCCCTCTTCGGGCATGCAGTACAAGCACCGCAAATTGCAGCGGTCCGTTACCGATATCCGCAAATAATCGTGTACCCTTCCAAAGCGGTCCGTCAAGGCCTGCATGAGCTCCACTTCCTTTCTGTCTATGTTACAGCATAACATTTTTTTAGGAATTATGATATTCTATAAACAGTTTAAGCCTAGAAGATGAGAGGTTTTGTGACATGACACATGTATGGTCTATCAAATTGTTTGCGGGACTGCCGGAACGGCTCGGGGTACCGGTTCTTGAGCTCACCTCCCAATCGGACGAGCTTAGCGCGGCAGAACTGAAAGCAATCATTTGCGCGGAATATCCGGAGCAAACCGCTTTGATTCAAATATCGTTCATCGCCCGCAATCATGCCTACGCAGCCGAGGATACGCTCCTGAGCGTAAACGACGAGCTTGCCCTGCTGCCGCCCGTATCCGGCGGTGAGGACCATCCTGGGCCGTCATGCGGATCCGGAGCAGCCGACTTGTACGTCGTCACTCCGGATCCGATCAGCGCTGACGATGTGCTGGCGAAGGTGATCGTGCCGGAGCATGGCGCTTCTATCGCCTTCGTAGGAACGACGCGCGAATGGACGCATGGCCAGCGTACCGTGCTGCTGGAATACGAAGCCTACGCCCCGATGGCCGTAGCCACGATGCGCCAGATCGGAGAGGAAATCGCCGGGCGATGGAACGGCGCCCTGTGCGCGATCAGCCATCGGATCGGCGCCGTCGGCCTGGCGGAAACGAGCGTCGTCATCGCCGTTTCGGCGCCGCACCGCGACAGCTGCTACGAGGCCAGCCGCTATGCGATTGAGCGTCTCAAGCAAATCGTTCCGATTTGGAAAAAAGAAATTTGGGAAGACGGCTCCGAATGGAAGGGCCATCAACTCGGCCCCTGGAACCCGACGGAGGCACTATAAATGGATGAGATGAAAGCTCGGACGAGTGCGGTCTTAGAAGATGCCGCCCTTCAGCCGCCCGGCGCCGACCGTTACGCCAGACAGAAGCGGTTTGCTCCGCTCGGGGGGAGCGGACAGCAGTCACTCGCCCGCAGCCGGGCGGCCGTCGTCGGCATGGGCGCTCTCGGCTGCGTCATTGCCCAGCACCTCGTGCGCTCCGGAGTCGGGTTCGTTCGCCTGATTGATAGAGACCTCGTCGAATGGAGCAACCTGCAGCGGCAGATGCTGTATACGGAGCAGGATGTCCTCTCCTTGCTTCCGAAGGCGGAAGCGGCCGCGGTCCATTTACGCGCCGCCAACAGCTCCGTGTCCATCGAGCCGGTCGTTGCCGATTTAACGGCCGCTAACGCCGAAGAGCTGTTAGCAGGCGTAGATCTCGTCATAGACGGCAGCGATAATTTTTCCGTCAGATATTTGATCAACGATTACAGCGTGAAGCATCGAATCCCGTGGATTTACGGCGGCGCGGTCGGCGCTGCGGGCATGACGATGACGATTTTGCCTCATGAAACGCCATGCTACAGATGCTTATATCGGAATCCTCCGGCCCCGGGTACAACCGATACCTGCGAGACCGCAGGTGTGATGTCGCCGATCGTCGACATTATCGCCTCCATTCAGGCTTCGGAGGCATTAAAGCTCCTGTCCGGCAACCGTCAGGCGCTGCACCGCACTTTGTTCCAGGTCGATTTATGGAACCATGCCTGGCTGCCGGTGTCTGCAGCCGGAGCGAAACGCGGCGACTGCCCGTGCTGCGGGCTGGGGCATTACGCCTATTTGGACGAGCAGCTGACAGAGCCTGCCGCCGGGTCCCTTTGCGGACGCAATGCGGTTCAGATTACGCCAAGCAGGCCGGCGGCACTTCAGCTGGAGCAGCTGGCAGGCCGCCTAAGCCTGGCCGGAAAGCTGACCCTGAACCGCTTTCTGCTGCGGCTCGAGCTGGAAGACGGATTGACCTTTGTCCTATTCGCCGATGGCCGCGCTATCGTACAAGGGACGGATCAGACGCTGAAAGCAAGATCGGTTTATGCCGAATTGCTAGGTATTTAGTCTCACCAAATAACCCTCTTATTGCCAAGCCGATCATTCATTGCTACTATGAGTAGGTATATTGTGACTAACATAAGCAGGGGTGTCTTGATGAGAGTTCATGTCACGGATCTTAAGAACGGAGACCAGTTGAGCCGCGATGTATTTAACGATAACGGGCTTCAAGTGCTTTCCGGCGGAACGGCTCTAAGCAGTCAAGAAATTGCAAGACTTCTCCGGCACAAAATCGATTATGTCGATATAGAAGCACGTAAAACGTATGATACAATTACCCGTACGCTTGAAACGACGGTCAGCCCGAAATGGCTGCCCGCCGTAAAGCCGCTTTACGAGAACGCTGTCCATATGATGGCCGAATTATTTGCCGAAGCTTCCGGGCACGGTCAAATCGATATTCGGCGAGCCGCAGCCGTCTTTACTCCCTTGCTGAACAATCTGCAAATGGAACGGGACGTCGTCTCGATGCTTCTCCTCCTCAATACGAAGGACGACTACGCCTGTCAGCACTCGGTGCAGGTCGGCATGCTTTCCTACTATTTGGCTTCCTGGGTCGGGTACTCCAACGAAGAGGCTATAAAGATCGGCAAGGCCGGGTATCTGCACAATATCGGAAATTGCATGCTGGATACCCGCATATTGAATAAACCCGGCGAGCTGACAAATGAAGAATTCGAGAAAGTCAAATGCCATACCGTTTACGGTTATGAAATCTTGACCGCCTCCTCCGATGACCACGTCGCAGCGATCGGCGCGCTTCAGCATCATGAGCGGTTTAACGGGACAGGTTATCCCGAAGGACTATCCGGAGACCGCATTCATCCCGTCGCCAAAATCGTAGCTGTCGCCGATATTTACAGCGCCATGATCTCCGAGCGAGTCTACCGGAAGAAACGGGATTTATGGTTTGTGTTAAAGGAATTATACCGGCTGAGCTTCTCGGAGCTCGATCCTTATACCACTCAAACCTTCATTAAGCATATGATGCCCAATTTTATCGGGAAACGCATTGAGCTCTCGAACGGCGAGTCGGGTATCATCGTGCTGACCCATCCGACCGAATTTTTTCAGCCGCTTATCCAGGTGGATGACCGCTTTATCGATTTGACCCTTGAGCGCGATTACGAGATCGAGCATGTTTATTTATGAAGCAAGCGACGAGCGTGAATTCAATGCGCATCAAAACAAAAGTCCCGCGGGCAGCAAGTAATCTTGCCGTCCGCGGGACTTTTTATTGCATTCCTTAACCGATCGAACCTTCCATCTCGAATTTGATGAGACGGTTCATCTCTACCGCATATTCCATCGGCAGCTCTTTCGTAAACGGCTCGATGAAGCCCATTACGATCATTTGCGTCGCTTCCGCTTCGCTAAGGCCGCGGCTCATCAAATAGAACAATTGATCTTCCGATACCTTCGATACGGTTGCTTCGTGCTCCAACGTGATGTTGTCGTTCAAAATTTCGTTGTACGGAATTGTATCCGAAGTCGACTCATTGTCCAAAATGAGCGTGTCGCATTTGATATTCGCTTTCGCGCCGTCGGAGTTGCGTCCGAACGAAGCAAGGCCGCGGTAGGTTACTTTTCCGCCATGCTTGCTGATCGATTTGGAAATGATCGTCGAGCTCGTGTCCGGAGCCAGATGAGTCATTTTCGCGCCTGCATCCTGGTGCTGGCCTTTGCCGGCAACGGCAATGGACAATACCATGCCTTTCGCGCCGCGGCCGCGCAGTACGACAGCCGGGTACTTCATCGTCAGCTTGGAGCCGATGTTGCCGTCAACCCATTCCATCGTTGCGTTCTCGTCGGCTACCGCACGCTTCGTTACAAGGTTATAAATGTTAGGCGCCCAGTTTTGGATCGTCGTGTAACGAACGCGCGCGTTCTTTTTGCAAAGAATTTCAACGACAGCGCTGTGAAGCGAGTTCGTGCTGTAGACAGGAGCCGTACAGCCTTCAACGTAATGCACGGAGCTGTCTTCGTCCGCGATAATGAGCGTACGCTCGAACTGGCCCATGTTCTCCGAGTTAATCCGGAAGTAAGCTTGAAGCGGAATTTCACACTTCACGCCCTTCGGTACGTAAATAAAGCTTCCGCCCGACCATACCGCGCTGTTCAGAGCAGCGAATTTGTTGTCATTCGGAGGAATAATCGTTCCGAAATATTCCTTCAGCAGCTCCGGATGCTCGCGAAGTGCAGTGTCCGTATCCGTAAAGATAACGCCTTGCTTCTCGAGATCCTCCTGCATGCTGTGATAGACGACCTCGGACTCGTATTGAGCCGAAACGCCGGCCAGAAACTTTTGTTCCGCTTCAGGGATGCCCAGCTTGTCGAACGTTTCTTTAATTTCGGATGGAACCTCTTCCCAGGTTTTGCCCTGCTTCTCGGAAGGCTTAACATAGTACTGGATATCGTCGAAATCCAAATCGTCCATGTTGCCGCCCCAACGAGGCATCGGCATTTTGTTAAATTGCTCCAGAGATTTAAGACGGAATTCAAGCATCCATTCCGGTTCGTTCTTCATCTCGGAGATGGTCCGCACGATTTCAGGCGTCAAGCCTTTACCCGATTGGAAAATCGCTTTATGCTCGTCGCGGAAACCATATTTATACTCTTCCATTTCCGGCATTGATTTTGCCATGATCGTCACGCTCCTCTATTTCAAGTGTTGTTAGTCCTGCTGATGCTCGATCCCTTTGCGCAGCGCATTCCAAGCGAGCGTAGCGCATTTGATTCTCGCCGGGAACTTGTTCACGCCGGAAAGGGCTTCGATATCCTCCAGCTCCTCGAATTCGACCGGCTCGCCTTTCATAAGGGAAGAAAACCGGTCGGCCATCGACAGCGCCTCGTCAAAAGTTCTGCCCTTCACGGCTTCCGTCATCATCGATGCGGAGCTCATGCTGATCGAGCAGCCTTCGCCGCTGAATTTCGCATCCGTCACTTTCCCGTCCACCACCTGCAGCTGCAAAGAAATGCGGTCGCCGCAGGTCGGATTGTTGAGATTGATCGTAACCGATTCTTCATTCATCGTTCCGCGGTTTCGGGGATTCTTATAATGATCCATGATGACTCTGCGGTATAAATCATCCAATTGCATGACCGAAGAACTCCTTTGTCTGTAATAACGCGTCTGCCAAGCGGTCAATGTCTTCTTCCGAATTGTATAAATAAAAGCTTGCTCTTGCGGTAGCCGAAACATTCAGCCATCTCATTAGAGGCTGGCAGCAATGATGACCTGCGCGAATCGCAATCCCTTTGGAATCCAGAACGGTAGCTACGTCGTGCGGATGAACGTCCTCGAGATTGAATGTCACGAGGCCGACACGGTTCTGTTCAGGTCCGTACAGCGTAATGCCTTCTAGCGCCGACAACTTCTCATAGGCGTACGAGGCCAGCAGGCGCTCGTGCTTGTCAATTTCGTCAAAGCCGATTTCATTCAGGAAGTCAATCGCAGCGCCGAGGCCGACCGCGCCGGCAATGATCGGCGTGCCGCCTTCAAAGCGGTAAGGGATTTCCTTCCAGGTCGATTCATACAAATCGACAAAATCGATCATTTCACCGCCGTATTCGAAAGGCTCCATCTTGTTAAGCAGCGCTTTCTTGCCGAACAATGCGCCGATTCCGGTTGGTCCGCACATTTTGTGACCGGAAAAAGCGTAAAAATCTACGTCCAGATCTTGAAGATCGACTTTCATATGCGGCGTGCTTTGCGCACCGTCTACAACCATGACAGCGCCGTTGCGGTGGGCGATTTGCGTAATATCCTTAATTGGATTGATCACGCCAAGCACGTTGGAAACATAGGTTACCGAAACGACCTTTGTATTCGGCGTAATCGTATTTTCCACATCGCCAATCGATATCGTACCGTCCGGCTGCAGCGGAATATACTTGAGCGTAGCCCCCGTCGCTTTAGCCGCCTGCTGCCAAGGAATTAAGTTGCTGTGATGCTCCATCGGCGTAATGACGATCTCATCGCCTTCTTTGCATACGGAACGGGCATAGCTGGTCGCAACCAGATTCAGAGCGGTTGTCGTGCCCCGCGTGAAAATAATTTGCTCCGGAGCACCGGCATTCAGCAGCTTGGCAACCTTCTCGCGCGCACCTTCATAAGCGTCAGTCGCTCTAGAACCAAGAGTATGCACGCCGCGATGGACGTTCGAATTATCCAGCTCATAGTAACGTTTAACCGCATCAATGACGGAACGCGGCTTCTGAGAAGACGCCGCGCTATCCAGATAAACGAGCGGATGCCCGTTTATTTCTTGATGCAATATCGGAAATTGCTCCCGAATCGCATTTATATTCATCCCTCTAGCTTCCTTTCGAGCAAACGCTGAAGCTGCCCGCGTACCGCTTCGACCGGAATTTCCGATACGACCGGAGCCAAAAAGCCGTAAATGATTAAACGTTCAGCGTCTTGCTTAGATATACCGCGGGACATCAGGTAATAGACCTGCTCCGGGTTTACTTGCCCAACGCTTGCCGCGTGACCGGCCGTTACATCGTCTTCATCAATGAGCAAAATCGGGTTGGCGTCGCCGCGCGCTTTCGGGCTAAGCATCAGCACCTTCTCGGTTTGTACGCCGTTTGCTTTTGTCGCGCCATGCTCGATCTTTGTAATTCCGTTAATGATCGCCGATGCGGAATCCTTCATAACCGCACGAGTGACCATGTTGCTGTCCGAGCTCTTGCCGAAATGGACGGCCTGAGTCGTCAGGCTGTTCTGCTGCGAGTTCATGCCTACGCTGATAACCTTCGTATCGGAAGTGGAGCCTTGTCCCTTGAGCACCGATTTTGTATCGGACAGCGTATTTCCGTCGTTCAGATCGCCGATAATCCATTCGACGCGTCCGTCATTCTCGACAACGGCCCGGCGGATCGTCATATCGACACCCGTCTCGCCCATCGAATGAATGGATCCGAAACGAACGAGCGCACCCGGCTTGACGAACACCTCGACGATAGACGGATGAACGAACGGGCCGGCAGCGGCGCCTGGATCGGATACCGCACAATCGACATACGTGACGCGGCTGTTGCTATCCGCAACGATCAGAATATGCGGAGCGAACGTCGCTTCCGGATTGTCGTTGTACAAGATCGCTTGAAGCGGAAGCTCGACTTCGACGTTTTTCGGAACGTAAACGAACACGCCTCCGTTCCACAGCGCCGCGTTAAGCGCCGTCAGCTTATCCTCGTCCTTTGCGATCGCTTGGAACAGATAAGGCTGTACAAGATCGCCATGCTCCCGGCATGCCGTCTCCAGATCGGTAAAAATAACGCCTTTAGCGGCTAATTCACTGGACGTCTGTTTCCAAACGGCTCCTGAATTGCGCTGAATCAACAAGTTTTCCGTGCCTTCGGCAACAAGTCCGCGTACGACCTCAGGAAGTTCGCTTACGGCACCTGCCTCTTTCGGCTGCTCGTAATTGCCGATCGCCGTCAGGTTCCAGCGTTCGATACGAACCTTCTCGGGCTTTGGCCATTCAATCGTTCCTGCGAGCTCGGCCGCTTCGCCGCGAAGCTCAACGAGCCAGTCCGGTTCGCCTTTGCTGCGGGCAAGCGCCTCGGCCGATTGCCGGTTGGCTTGCGTCGATAGTTGTGTACTCATCCGTTATGCCTCCTTCTCCGCTTAAGCCTGGCCGACCGTTTCGTCTACGATGCCAAGTTCTTCTTTAACCCAATCGTAACCTTCGTTCTCAAGTCGTTCAGCCAGCTCAGGACCGCCCGATTTCACGATGCGTCCTTGCATCATTACGTGAACGAAGTCTGGTTTGATATAGTTCAGCAAGCGCTGGTAGTGGGTAATGATCAGGAAACCGCGATCCTCGGAGCGCATCGCGTTGACACCGTTCGACACGATGCGAAGGGCGTCGATGTCAAGACCGGAGTCGATCTCGTCAAGCACGACGATCTTCGGATCAAGCAGCATCATTTGCAAAATTTCGTTGCGTTTTTTCTCGCCGCCGGAGAAACCTTCGTTCAAATAGCGGTGAGCGAATTCCGGATTCATTTCCAGATCCTTCATCTTGCCTTCCATTTGGCGGATGAACTTGATCAGCGAGATTTCGTTGCCTTCGCCGCGGCGGGCGTTAAGAGCGCTGCGCAAAAAGTCGGAGTTTGTAACGCCAGGGATTTCGCTCGGATATTGCATAGCCAGGAACAGGCCGGCGCGTGCGCGCTCGTCAACTTCCATCTCGAGCAGATCCTCGCCGTTCAACTGGGCCGAGCCTTCCGTCACTTCATATTTAGGATGGCCCATCAAAGCAGATGCCAGCGTGGATTTGCCTGTACCGTTCGGGCCCATGATTGCGTGAATTTCTCCGCCTTTAATTTCAAGGTTGATGCCTTTCAAAATTTCTTTTCCGTCGATAGACGCTTTCAGTCCATCGATGACGAATTGCGTTGCCATAATATGCTGATCCCTCCAAGGTTGGTATATGTCGCCTAATCGCTCCAACAATAAACAAGCCTGTCTATTATAGAGTGATTCTCACTGATTCTCAATAATTATTTTAATATAGTTTTTGTTTTAAATCAATGCGGGTTATGCCGTTTTGTCAATTTCGCTCACATTGCGGCGGTAAATTACGCAAGCGCCTGCTTGATTTTCCTCCACTCCTCCTGAAACGTCTGCTCGTCCAGAACGGGCACAAGCCTAGGCTCGTCAATCCCATCCTCCAGTTTTACCCAAGATTTGCAGCCGTTATAAGCCGGCCTCACCGGAATTTGCGCCGCTTTCTCCAGCCGGTATACCCGCAGCACGAGCAGATGCAGCGGCTTCGTCTTCTTCCAGCGCAACCTCTCTTCGGCGAACGTATCCGTCCAAATATGAAAATCGCGAATTTTGTCGAGCTTATCCTGGTCCATGATTTCGATGTCCTCTGCAACCTCCGCATAAGCATTTATGGTAACAGAATCCATATCCGGCGTCCAATCGGCCAGCGTCTCGTCCAAATCGGTCTCATACCCGGCCTTTAGCAAATGCTTCTTCTGGTGCTCGTATGCCGGCATTAAGTAAAAGGAAGGGCTGATAAGCCGGAAATCGCGGGTCTCTTCAATAATTCCTCCCTTCCGCATAACAATGATTTGTTTTCCTTCCGCAAGCGCCTTGACGCTTACGGCCCACTCCTTTAACGCAACCGTCTCTTTCTCATCCTGAGCGGACATTTTTTGCATCCTCCATCCAACTTGTCTAAAATTGATAACATTATATCAAAGGAAAGTATTCCATGGCGAAATATAATCCATTATACTATGTTGAGGTGAATACTGGGCTTTAACGCCCGGTCAATATATAGAAACCGGAGGTGGACTGCCATGTCTGCATATCATCCATTAACCGAACAGGAAGCCATTCAAATAGCATCCTCGATTGAAGGGTTTTTCCCGGCCGGCGCTTCGCTGAAGTGCAGCGAAATCGGCGACGGCAACCTGAACCTGGTATTCCGCATTACAGATTCCGCCAGCGGCAAGAGCGTCATTCTGAAGCAAGCGTTGCCGTACGCCAAGGTTGTCGGCGAATCATGGCCCCTGACACTGGACAGAGCCCGCATCGAAAGCGAAAAGCTGCTGATCGAAGGTGAGCTCGCGCCGGGCCTAGTCCCTGTCGTTTACGGTTACGATCCCGAATTGGCTCTTACGATTATGGAAGACTTAAGCGACCATATCATTATGCGCCATGGCCTTATCGCGGGAACGCGTTACCCAAAATTCGCCGATGACATTTCCACCTTTATGGCACGCACGTTATTTTACACATCCGATCTCGGCATGAATCAGCAGGATAAGAAAAATCGCGTGAAATCCTTTATTAATCCGGAGCTGTGCAAAATTACCGAAGATCTTATCTTTGACGACCCGTATACGGATTCGCCTAACAACAGCTTTGATGCCGCGATCCGCGACGCGGCCGAAGCCCTCTGGCGGGACAGCGAGCTCCATCTCGAGGTTGCGCTGCTCAGGGAGAAATTTTTGACGAGCGCTCAAGCTCTTCTGCACGGGGATTTGCATACGGGGAGCGTTTTCGTAACGCCGGAATCCACAAAAGTTATCGATCCGGAGTTCGCTTATTACGGTCCGATCGGCTTCGATATCGGCGCCGTCATCGCGAACCTGCTGCTTAATTTCGCCGGACAGGAGCACTGGTCCGCGGATGCCCACCAGCGCAGCGAGTACCGCCGTTATTTGACGGATACCGCGCGCGACGTATGGCAGCTGTTTGACCAAAAATTCCGCGCTCTGTGGGATGCCGACGGCATTGACCGCATTGCGTCCACTACTCCGGCCTACAAAGAATCTTACATGAATCGCCTGCTGCAAGACGCGGTCGGCTTCGCCGGCTGCAAAATCGTCAGACGAATCGTCGGATTGTCCCACGTCATCGATATCGACCGCATTCCGGACGCCGCTGCAAAAGAAAAAGCACAGCGCCTTGCGCTTGAAATCGGCACGACGCTTATCCGCAGCAACCGCAGCGTTCAATCGATCGATGAAGTCATCGATGCGGTTTATAGCGCAGCCGGCAAATGATTGAATTCGGAAAGGATCTGATTTAACATCATGACAACCAATTACACGGGCCTGCAATCGGTCATATGGAACGAAGGCCGGCTTGATTTGCTGGACCAACGGCTGCTGCCGGAGGAAATCGTCTATTTGCCGCTTTCGACGTCCGAGGACGTATGGGAAGCGATCAGGCATCTGAAAGTCCGCGGGGCTCCGGCTATCGGAATCTCGGCCGCCTACGGCGTCGTACTGGGCAGCCGCGACGAAGAAACGGTGGAAGGCTGGCTTGCTCAGGTCAACCGGCAAGCCGATTATTTGGCAACCTCGAGACCCACGGCCGTCAACCTGTTCTGGGCGCTCGACCGTATGAAAGCAGCCGCAGCCGCATTCGCGGAGAAGGGCTTATCCTTGGAGGAGTGCAAAGCCTCGCTCCTCACCGAAGCGATTACGATCCAGAGCGAGGATGAAGAAACGAACCGCTTGATCGGCGAGCATGCGCTCACTTTGTTCAAAAACGACATGGGTGTTCTCACCCACTGCAACGCGGGGGGCTTGGCCACAGCGAAATACGGAACGGCGCTGGCTCCGTTTTATCTGGCATTGGAGCGGGGAATAACGCTGAGGGTGTTCGCGGACGAAACCCGTCCCGTACTGCAAGGGGCTCGCTTGACGGCTTTCGAGCTGCAGCAGGCCGGCGTCGATGTTACGCTCATCTGCGATAATATGGCCGGCATGGTCATGTCCAAAGGCTGGGTCGATGCGGTTATCGTCGGCACGGACCGCGTTGCGGCCAACGGCGACGTAGCCAACAAAATCGGAACCTACAGCGTCGCGGTGCTCGCCAAAGCGCACGGCATTCCGTTTTACGTTGCCTGCCCGCTTTCGACGATCGATCTGGATACGCCAACGGGAGCAGAAATCCCGATCGAGGAGCGCCAAGCGGAAGAAATTACGGAAGGCTTCGGCAAACGTACCGCGCCGCAGGGAATTAAAGTATACAATCCGGCTTTTGACGTCACTCCTAACGAGTATGTAACTGCCATCATTACGGAGAAGGGCATCGTCCAGGCCCCGTATGAACAGAACCTGCGCAAGCTTTTCGTATAGAAAGTCAATAAAAGCCCTAATCCATGTTTCAGGCCGGCTGCGCCGTCCTGTGAATCGGTTAGGGCTTTTTTATAAACCGGCTAGAGCATGCGGCGAAGCGCTTCCGAGCCTTTCATGCCCGGTGTAACGCCAAGCTTTTCCGCTGTAAACGTAACCGATTCGAGCGGGGCTTCCATCAGCTCCTCAAGCGTACGTACGCCGACCGCACGGCCGGCTATTATTTCCCGCTCCTTCAGCCGTTCATTCAGAAGTGCGACGTCAAGTGCGCCGCACATGATATATCCTTTATCCGTCATGATCGCGAGCAAAGTCGTTTTAGGAAGCTTCGCCTCAACGCCAAGAACGGTTTCGCCCGACTCCAGCGTGAAAGGAACCATTCGCATCATATAGGATCCACCTCCTTCGTTCTATGGTCAAGAGGGATGACAACGCATCATCATTATATGCAGCATTTTTCGTTACAGTGTTTGAATATAGGCTAAATTATAGGTCTTCATGAACCCCTGAATTAATGGTATATTGGAACTACGTCAAATTGCTCGGAGGATCCATGAACAAATACACGCCCGCTTCGGAATCCAGTTCTTTTATTTACAATATCGAAGTGCTCGTAGAGGGCGGCAGCCATGCGCTGGCCTTAGAGCAGCTCATTCACTCGCTCAACCGATCCGGTCTCCTGGATTACCGTATAACCTCCGGCATTCAGCTCGGCACGCAAATCGACAACCGCAAAGCTTCCGCTCCCGGATGGAGTGAAGTTCCGATAGGGACAAGCCCGCCCGGAAGCGCTCCCAAGATGGCGCACCAGCAGTCCGGAACGCCTCAAGCAGCAGGAAATCACGCCGGCATTCCTCCCGCGGCCACAAGAAAAAGCGGCAAGCAGGAAGTAAACAGCTTGAACGGCTTTGACAACATACGCGCCATGATGAAAAGCAACACCCTCATTCGTCTGATCGTCAATAAAGGGCTCGGCATCAAGCTCAGCATTCCCTGCAGAATTATTAACATGGATGAGAACGAAAATTTAATCACCGTCTATCACGTGGATGAGAAGCAGGTCTATACGTTCCGCTTGAACGAAATTGAAGATTTTTCCTAATGTAATCGCAAAAAAATACCCGTTCAGCTGCCAAGCAGCAAGTGAACGGGTATTTTACATATAACCGGATGCAAGCAGCTGTTCGATATTGTCGCTTGTTACCGGCGGGCTCCTATAGTAGCCCTGCATTTCGTCGCAGTGATGCTTCCGCAGAAACTCCATTTGCTCCTCATTCTCCACGCCTTCCGCGATGACCTGAATATTGAGATTATGAGCCATGGCGATAATTGCTGCTACGATTTCGGCGTCGCTCGGATCCTGCTCGATGTCGCGTACAAAGGAGCGGTCGATTTTCAGCCGGTCGATCGGAAAGCTCTTCAGATAATGAAAGGAGCTGTAACCCGTACCGAAATCGTCGACGCTGATATTGACTCCCAAATCGGTCAATGCCAGCAAGCAGCGGGATACATGTCCGACGTCCATCGTCATCGACTCCGTAATTTCCAGGTCGAGATATTTGGGTTCCAGGCCTGTTCTGTCAAGCACGGCCGCTACTTTGCTTGCCAGGTCGTGCTGGACGAACTGCCTGATCGACAGATTTACGGATACTGGAATCGGCGGAAGCCCTGCGTCCTGCCAAGCTTTATTTTGCCTGCAGGCCTCCTCCAGCACCCATTCGCCGATCTGCACGATCATTCCGCTCTCTTCCGCGAGTGGAATAAAACTTCCGGGCGGGATCATGCCCTTCAGCGGATGATTCCATCTGACCAGCGCCTCCACGCCGACCATCGTTCCCGACTCCAAACCGTATTGGGGCTGATAATGCAGGATGAATTCATTCCTCTGGATCGCACGGTACATTTCGTGCTGAAGCGTCAGCTTTTCAAGCGATGAATTGCTCCAGCTGTCCGAATACAGCAAACAATCGTTTTTGCCGCTTTCCTTGGCCTTCACGAGCGCCATATCGGCCTTTTTGATCAGCGTATAGCCATCGTCCTCCTCGCAGCGGTTCGTCACCGCTCCGATGCTTGCCGTAATATGGAGCGGGAACCCCCTAAGCTCGTACGGCTCCTCGATGGATTTCAACAGCAGGATCGAGCGCTCGTGCAGCTGCCGTTCCGACTGAATGCTGCTGAACAATAAAGCAAACTCGTCGCCTTCCATTCTCGCCGCAAAATCCTGCTCCGACAAATCCCGGTTCAGCCTCTCGGCTACCTGCATCAGAAGCATATCTCCGAACTCGCGGCCGAAAGAGGCATTGACCAGCTTGAAGCGGTCCAGGTCCAAATAACAAATGCCGACAACCCTGTTCTCCTCCTTCGCTCTGGCGAGCGTCTCCGTCAGCTTCATTTGGAACAGGGAACGATTCGGCAAGCCGGTCATGTCATCGTAATACGCCATGTATCGGATCCGTTCAACGTTTCGTTTCCGGTCGCTCAAATCCTGACTGACAAGCACGGTGCCGACGACAGCATCATCCATAACGATCGGCGCGCATACGACCTGCAGCTCCAGAGGATAACCCGAGCGGTGGGTAATATTCAAATTCGTCTGTGTAGTTTCGCCTTTCATGGCCTGCTCCAAAGCATCCCCCAGCTGCTGCCGGCTTGCGGGCTCCACCAGCTTGGAAATCGCTTCGCCGAGCAAATCGGCCCGATGATAGCCGAGCGTTCGGCCCGAAGCTTCGTTTGCCTCCATCACCCTGCCGTTCCGGTCGAGCACGGCCAGAGGCACGGCTTCGGAACGCAGCAGCGCCTCGGCTACCGCCGATTGATAATTTCGCGGGCTGCGGGACTTCCGGCCCCACAGGTATACCAGGAGTGCCGAAACGGCTAAAACGGCCGCGAGAGCCGCGGCCGTCCATTTATAAATCAGGTTGGCCGTATACAGCAGCGAAGTCGCCAGACAGACGGCAGCCAGCGCCGCCAGCGCCAAGCTTATAAGAGAAGATCCGTTCAAAAGCCGCTTGTGCACTTCAGGAAAGCCATCCATTCGTTTCGTCACGCATCAACGTCCTTCCTCTATTACAAGTTAAGCCGGTGTTCGCTTTATTATAAACGATGGACGCGTTTCGTCATAGAAAAATTTGCTAATAAGTAACCGGTTTCTGTTACATATCTGCGAATATTGTTGATAAAATACTTATACGGAGCGTTATCGTTTAGTCGGCTTTCGATTTCAGCGCAGCGGTAATGACGCAAATCCAACCCGCCAGCATGGCAACGCCGCCGAGCGGCGTTATCGCTCCGAGCTTGCTGTAGCTGGTCAACGCCAATATATACAGGCTCCCGCTGAATATAACGGCGCCTGCCAGAATGAGCCTGCCGCCTGCATGAACGAGCTTGGCCGTTCCGAGCTGCTTGGCGAGCAGTGATAGGAGCATAAGGCCTAACGCACTGTACATATGGTAGCGGACGCCCGTTTCGAATACGTCCAAATAATGCTCGCTGATTTTGTCCTCCAGACCATGGGCCCCGAAAGCGCCGAGGGCGATGGCTAGCGCCGCATTGATGGCCCCGATTGCAAAATATTTAGGAAACATATGGTTTTCATTCCTTTCGGCATTGTGTATAATTTTACCGTACTCGGCATGTTTTATTTTGGAAAAGGAGAAGATCTAGATGGATAATGACCGTAATGATCCGATTGATTTGAACAAAGAGCGGTTCACCGATACAAATGACGAAGCCGGACCGCGCTCCGGGCAAGATCCTTACGGAGGCAGGCCGGTTTTCTCCAATCCGTTTCCTCCACAGGAAGCTCCGGCGAAGCAATCCGGCCTCGGCATCGCTTCCTTCGTATTAGCCTTGGTTGCCGTCGTGCTGATTATTGTCGCCATCGCATTCGGCGCCGCATTCGCCGACCAAATCGTCGGCAACGAAGAGCTGCTGCTGGAATCCCCCGAGGATCCGAACGCCATCATGGATGCAATCGGCGAAGATGCGATCGTTCCGATCATGCTGGCCGGATTAAGTATGCTCGCGTCGATCGGGGTAGCCTTCATAGGCCTCATCCTCGGCATAATCGGTGCGTTCTCCAAAAACCGCAAAAAAGTTTTCAGCGTAATCGGCATCATTCTGAACGGCATTCTCGTTGTCGGCGCGGTCGGCTTGGTTGTCGTCGGCATGGCTCTGGGAGCGGCCGGCGCCGTTTAACGGACGCGGGACTCCACCGGATTAGCTGCCGCATGACAAGCCTGCTTCCATTTCTCTCGGATCGGTCCGGGGAATGGAAGCAGGCTTTTTTTGTGCAACAAAAGAGCCCTATTTCAACGAAATGGCCGTGCGGCTGAAGCCTTCCTTCGTCTTCTTCACTTCCAGGCAGGCCGGAAAAGCATCCTTAAGCTCCTGCACGTGAGAAATCACTCCGATCATCCGTCCCGCCTTTTGCAAATCGACCAGCGCAGTCACAGCCTTCTGAAGCGACTCTTCATCAAGCGAGCCGAAGCCTTCGTCGATAAACATCATCTCAATCGAAACGCCGCCTTGATGGGCCTGGATGACATCGGTCATCCCCAGCGCGAGACATAAGGAAGCGTTAAACTTCTCGCCGCCGGACAACGTTTTGACGTCACGGTTTTGCCCCGTGTACGCGTCATAAACGTCCAGTCCCAGGCCGCTCTGCTTGCCGCGCGTTTCGAGGCGGTCACTTCGCTTCAGCGTAAACTGACCGTTCGAAAGCCCGCGAAGCCGGATATTCGCCGCATGCAGAATATGCTCCAGAAACTCGATCAGAATGTACCGTTCGAACGATATTTTTAGCGCATTGTCGCCTTTAAGCATCTGGTAGATGTCCATGACTTCCTCCAGCCTTGCCTCCAGCTCCTTCGCAGAGTGATGAGCGCGGCCGATCGAAGCCGCAAGCCGCTCCGCCTCCTGTCCGGTCCTGAGAAAGGCTTGCTCGGAAGCGATCGCTTGCTCCAGGTCGCGTTTCATATCCGCCAGACGCTCCTGCAGGCCGTCCAGCGCGATTCTGTCCTTCCCTGCAAGCGCTGCTTTGAGCTCCGCCAGCTGTTGAACCAGCAAAGCGCAAGCCGAGCGGTACGCCTCGATTTCTTCCTTTAAGGCAGCACGCGCAGCATCCGTCATCGCGGCCTCCCTGTACTGCGTCTCATCCGCGAAACCGGCTTTTGCAAGCTCTTCCAGCTGCCGGGACTCGGCCTGCCTGAACTCGCTTTCCGCTTCCTCCAGCTGCAGCTTCGCCTGCTCCGCATAAGCCTTCTGCTCCGCCAGCTTCGCCGCCAGCCGGCCCAGCCGCTCCTGCGCTTGCTTCCATGCAGCCGCCAGCCGTTCGCTTGCCTCTTTCACTTCACGAAGCTTGGCCGCCAGCCGGCTCTCGGACCGCAGCTCCTCGGGAATGCGGTCAAGCTCCTTCTGCAGCGCCGATTGGCCGGACGCCCGTTCCACCATGCGGCGCTGCTGCTCCTGCTGCAAGCGTTCCCTGGCGGCAAGCTGACGCTCGAGCGCCTGCTCCTGCTCCTCGGCCCGTCTCTTCAGCTCCGGCAGCAGCTTGGCCTTGGCCTGAAGCCGGTCGGCTTCCTCCTTGACGGCCTTCCATTCCCGCAGCAGCCGGGAACGCTGCTCCTCCAGCTCCGTCGCCTGCAAGCCGGCTTCGGTCAGCTCCCGCAGCCCTTCCTCACGGGCGGCTTGCGAGGCGGCCGCCTGCGCTCTTGCTCCGAGCAGCTCCCGCTCCGCTGCGCTCAGCCCCTCCTTTGCCTGCTGCAGCAGCTCGCGGGAAGCGACCTTTGCGGCCGTATCCGCCTTGCCGGGGTGACTGACGCTGCCGCATACCGGACAAGGCTTACCGTCATGCAGATGCGCGGCCAGCAAGGAAGCCTGACCCTCGATCCAGGATGCCTCCAACCGGTCGTGCTCTGCTTTTTTCCTCTCGTACTGCCGGGTAAATTCAGCCTCCAGCTGCGCTATCCGCGCCAGCTCCTTCTCCGTGTCGACTATACGCTTCAGCTGCTTGCCCTGCTGCTCGATCATGCGGAGCCGTTCAAGCTTGTCCGCAAGCCCCGCCGTTTCCAGCTCCGCGGCTCTGATCGAAGCGCTCCCCGCTTGCTTCTCCTCGCGGAGCCTGTTCAGCGCCGCCTCATTGGCCGCCAGCTCCGCAGCACAGCTTTTCTCCTCCGCCAGCAGCTTATCGATCGCCTGCTGCTGCGCTGCGAGCGTCTTCACGACCGGCACCAGCTCCGCAAGACGGCTGTACTCTCGCTCGGCCGACCGTCGTTCCTCCTCCCGGCCTTCCTCTGCGCGATGCCGCTCTTCGGCCAAAGCGTGCTCAGCGGCCGCCCCGTCCAGCTCCGCCTGCCTGGCCGCAAGCTGGTTCCGCTTCGAATCGGCCATCGTCTTGGCCCGCTGGGCCTGCTCCATGTAAGGGGCCAGGCGGGCCGCTTTGTCGGCCACCAGGAGCCGCTGCTCCTTGCCCGCGAATTCCTCGCTGCGCGCATGCAGCTGCCCGAGCCTGAGCTGCTTCTGATCATGCTCGTCGTGCTTGGCGTTCAGTGCCGATGCTTCCCTGAGCGCTGCTTCCTGCTGCTCGATCCAGGCCGCAAGCTCCGCCTTGCGCCGCTCCGCTTGACCGGCGGCCTCGCGATAATAAGCATGCTCCGCTTCCAGCGCTTCGACGACCTGCGCAGGACTGTATACCTCCTGCAGGAACGTGCGCGCCAGCCCGCTTTCCCCGCGCTCGGGCAGCGCCTCTCTGGCTTGATTGATATAAGCCGCAGTCGCCGCCCTGCCTTCCTTCAGCTGTTCCTGCAGCTCCCGGTTTTTACGCTGGAAGCTTCCTTCCAGTCTTTCATAAAGCTCCGTTCGGAAAATGCGCCGCAAAATCTCTTCCTTATTATCCGTATCGGACGTCAGCAGCTTGCGGAATTCCCCTTGCGGCAGCATGACAATCTGGCTGAACTGCTCCTTCGTCAGCCCGATCAGCGCTTCCAGCTTGGCATTTACATCGGATACGGTGAATCGGTCTACCGCCGGCACGGCTTGTCCGCCCGTCGTCTCGTACAGCTCGGCCTTTCCGCCGGTCTCGCTTTTGTTCCCGCCTTTGCGGTGCGGCATCTGGCGAAGCACCGAATACGATTTGCGTCCGATGGCAAATTCGAATTCGACGGCGGTATGCGTCTCTTCCCCTGCGAAGTGGCTTCGCAGCATCCGCGGGTCGGAACGGTCCTCGCCGCTGGCCGTACCGTAGAACGCAAAGCAAATCGCATCAAAAATCGAGGTTTTGCCCGCTCCCGTATTGCCGGATATGACGAACAGCCGGCGGTCCTCCAGCTCCCGGAAATCGACCGTCTCCGTATCGCGGTACGGACCGAAGGCCGTCATCGTCAGCTTTAGCGGCTTCATACGGCACCCCCTTCCTCTCGCAGCAGCTCCGCATAGGACTCCGCAAATATCCTTTTTTTCGCTTCCGAAAGCGACTGTCCTTTTACCTCCTGATAAAAAGCGGCGAACAGCTCAATCGGGTCAGCTTCCCGCCGGCCCCCGGAACCCGCCTCTTCAGCCGCTCCATCCGTTCCGGCAAGCGATGCCGCGCGGCGTTCCACATGCAGCGTATTCGGATATACCGCCCGCACCTTCTCCATCGGAAACAACACCGGGTTATCGTTCAGCAGCGTCACGAACACATAATCCTCGTTCGGCTCGTGCTTCTCAAGCTCCTCGATCGAAGCGGTCACCCTTCGCAGGTTGCGCAGCGGCTTAAGCTCGCGCTTCTCGATGTGCACGGCCCCCGATTCGTCCAGCTCCACGACATAAAAGCCCTTCACGTGGTTTTCTTCGGAAATCGAATATTTTAACGGCGAGCCTGCATACCTGATCGTTTCGTTCCGGACAAAATGCGCCTGGTGCAAGTGACCGAGCGCCGTATAATGGAAACGCTCGAAATAGGCGGCGCTCACATGCTCCGCGCCTCCAACGGCCAGCGGGCGCTCGGATTCGCTTGTATTTGCGGCGGGCTCGCCGGAAGCCGTTACGAAAGCATGCCCGACGAACACCTGTCTGGCAGCCGGATCCATACGGGCTTCGAGTCCCTTAACGACGGCCCGCATCGCATCGTCATGCGTCCGGATCGTCTCATCCCCGAGAAGATGCCTAACCTGTGCGGGGTCGGCGTATGGGATAAGGTGGAAATGCACTTCGCCGCCGGCATCGCGAAGCACGACAGGCTCCGGCTCCGCTTTAAGCTGCCCGACCAGATATAGACCGCGGCTTTCCATCAGCTTTGTGCCGAAGCTGATACGGTCCGGGCTATCATGATTGCCCGATATCGCCAGCACCGGCGTATTTAAACCGATTACGATACGCTCGAGCAGCTCGTCCAGCAGCTCGACCGCCTCCGTCGGCGGAACGGCGCGGTCGTACAAATCGCCTGCGATAATGACCGCATCCGGCCTCTCCGCTTCGATCGCCTCCAGCAGCTGCTGAAGCGCGTAACGCTGGTCTTCCGTCATATATACGCCTTGAACCAGCTTGCCCAAATGCCAGTCCGCGGTATGAAACAGCTTCACTCGTTTCCACTCCTATCTTGCCTAGTAATCTTGAATGTCGAATACAAAAGTCCTATCATCTATCTTACCACTCGCGGAACCGCGGCGGCTAGTGCGCGGCCGGGCGCGCAAATCCCCCTCGCATCTCATAGACGCTAGGGCAATAGTCAGCCTCGGATTCACTAGTCGGCTTGCGGCCCGGACTGCCGGCAATTCCGGAATTGGAGAAAATCTGGAACGTATCTCTTCAAGCTGATCAACGAACCAGAAATTGTCGTTTCATCCAATAAAAAAAGAACCTAAGCGCCCCTAACGAACGTTTAGATTCTTTTCTTCTATATACTCCAAAAATCGGCGGCCGCCCGTCGAGACCGTTTTCCTCATTATGCCGTCATCGTTTGCAGTACTTCTCCGAGCGCGGAATGGGCGAAGCCATGAGCTTTCGCGACGGCTTCATGGGTTACGCAGCCCGCCGTCGTGTTCAAGCCTTTGCCGAGGGCCGCGTTGCCAAGCAAAGCCGCCTTCACGCCGGCATTCGCAATCGAAACGACGTACGGCAGCGTCGCATTCGTCAGCGCGGCGGTTGCCGTCTGAGGGACAGCTCCCGGCATGTTGGCGACCGCATAATGCAGCACTCCGTGCTTCTCGAACACAGGAGCGGCATGCGTCGTCATCCGGTCCACCGTTTCGAAGATGCCGCCCTGATCGATCGCTACGTCTACGATAACCGAGCCGCTGCCCATAGCGCTCACCGACGCTTCCTTCACGAGCTTCGGCGCGCGCGCACCGGGAATGAGCACCGCGCCGATAACAAGATCGGAGGAAGCCACCGACTCGGCGACTTGGCTATAGGTGGAGGCGAGCGTCTGAATCCGTCCTCCGAACCGTTCGTCCAGGCTGCGCAGCCGGTCGAGATCGGTATCCAAAATCGCCACCTCCGCGCCGAGCCCAAGCGCAATTTGCGCTGCTCCCGTTCCGACGACTCCGCCGCCGATAATCGACACCTTCGCTTTCCTTACGCCGGGCACGCCTCCCATCAGCAGGCCTTTGCCGCCTGCGGCCTTTTCCAGAAACCTCGCTCCGATTTGCGCTGCCATGCGTCCGGCGATATCGCTCATCGGCGTCAGCAGCGGAAGCTGCCCGCCTGCGAGCTGAACGGTCTCATAAGCAATCGCCGTTACCTTGCCGCGGACAAGGGCTTCCGTCAGCTCCGCTTCGGCTGCAAGATGAAGATAGGTGAACAGCGCCAGCCGTTCGTGAAAGAATCGGTACTCCTCCGGCTGCGGCTCCTTCACCTTGAGCACCAGCTGCCTCCCCCATGCATCCTCGGCATAGGGCACGATGACCGCTCCCGCTTCCGCAAAACGTTCGTCCGGAATGCCGGCGCCCGAGCCGGCCCCGCTTTCGATAAACACTTGATGGCCCTGGCGCGTCAGCTCGAGGACGCCGACAGGCGTAATGGCGATCCGGTGCTCCTGGCTTTTCACTTCTTTCGGAATCCCGATCTCCATCCTGTTTCGCCTCCCTCTGCTAAAAATATCTCGAAGTGATCATTTTCCGCTTCGTGTAGAAAGCAACGCCATCCTTGCCGTTCGCATGCAAATCCCCGTAAAAGGAATCCTTCCAGCCTGAGAACGGAAAAAACGCCATCGGCGCCGGTACGCCGACGTTCACCCCGAGCATTCCCGCCTCCGCTTCTTCGCGGAACTGCCGCACCGCTTTTGCGTTCTCGGTATAAATGACCGCCGAATTGCCGAACCGGGAGCCGTTAACGATTGCGATCGCTTCATCCAGATCCGCAGCCCGCAGCACCGACAGAACGGGTCCGAAAATTTCCTCGGTCGCGATCGTCATTTCCGGCTTCACTTCATCGAAGATCGTCGGTCCCAGGAAGTAGCCTTCCGCCTGGCGGGCCGGGGCCAGCCTGCCGTCCAGCAGCAGCTTCGCCCCTTCGGACTCGCCGGCCGCGATGAACGATTCGATGCGCGCGCGGTGCTCCTCCCGGATGACCGGCGTCAGCACAGACTCCTCCAGCACGCCGGAGCCGATCACGATATTACCGGCCGCCTCCTGCAAAGCCTGGATGAAGCCGGCTCCGTCACCGACCGCGACGACCGCGGAGCAAGCCATGCAGCGCTCCCCGGCGCTTCCTAACGAAGAGGCGATTATATTCTCCACCGTTTTGCCTATATGCGCATCTGGCATGACGATATGAATATTTTTGGCGCCCGCCAGCGCCTGAACCCGCTTCCCGTTAGCGGCAGCGCGACTGTACACATATTTGGCTACAGGCTGCGACCCTACGAAGGAAACGGCCTTTACGTCATTTTCTCCGGTCAGCGCATCCACCACGTCCCGTCCGCCGTGCACAACGTTCATCACTCCGTCCGGCAGCCCCGCCTCCTGAAGCAGCTCGGCCAGCCGATTTGCGGTAAGCGGCGTGCGTTCGGATGGCTTCAGGACAAACGTGTTGCCAAGGGCAATCGCAAGCGGAAACATCCAGCAGGGCACCATCATCGGAAAATTGAAGGGGGTTATGCCGCCGACTACGCCAAGAGGCACGCGAAACAGCTCCGAATCGAGATCCGTCGCAATATTGGCCAGCGTCTCGCCCATCATGAGCGAAGGAGCGCCTGCGGCGAATTCCACGTTCTCGATGCCCCGCTGCACCTCGCCGAGCGCCTCCTTCATGCTTTTGCCGTTTTCGGAGGTAATCAGTCCGGCCAGCTCTTCGGCATGCTCCTGCAGCAATTGCCAATAACGGAACAGCACTCTGGCGCGGCGCGGTACGGGCGTCTTGCTCCAGGCAGGAAATGCGTCCCTGGCCGCCCTGACCGCTGCTTCCGTCTCGGCCTTCCCGGACATCGGGACATGCGTAAGCACCGCGCCTGTTGCGGGATTAAACACGGCCTCCGTCTGCCCTCCGGTCGCAGCGGTCCATTTGCCGCCGATCAAATTGCGCAGCGGCCCCGTATTACTCGTCGATTCCGGTTCCATCGCCATCTTCGCTCAGCTCCAATCTGCACAAATTTTCCGCACAAGGGGCCGGACATCTTGTATAATCAAGCGTAAACGGCTGATGCCATCCTTTTGGCAGATCAGCTTTCGTTTCGCGAAGAATTCTAAGTACATATAATGTGGAACTTTATAATCTTAGAATTCAAGCAATAAGCATATCGCAACTAATCCGGTAAGGAAGGTGACTGCCTTTGGTGAAAACCGTGCTGCAGCTGACTGTGAAAGACATTTTGAATCGTCCCTTATTCCGGAAGGCAGAAGCGTTCGCAAATGAAGCCGCGCTTAACCGGACTGTCAAATGGGTCCACATTATGGAGGTAATCCAGGTCGGCCATTTGTTAAACGGCCATGAGCTCATTCTGAGTACGGGAATCGGCTGGCACGACGACGAGGAGCTGAGCCTCTCCTTCGTAAGGCAGCTGATTGACAGCGGAGCTTCCGGCTTATGCATCGAGCTTGGCACTTATGCGAAACGGCCTTTCGGCAAAATGAAGGAGCTGGCCATGCGTGAAAGCTTTCCCCTTATTTTTTTCCACGAAGAAGTCCGCTACATCGATATTACCCAGGATTTGCATGCCCATTTCATCCATCAGCACCATCGTATGGTATCCGAGCTGGAGGCGCTGTCGGCGGAGCTGAACCAGCTGCTTCTCTCCGGCAAAGGGATCTTGCCCCTGCTGCGGCTGCTTCATCAAACGACGGGTGCCCAAACCGCTTTTTTCCCTCACGGCGCCGAGGCGGTATTCGTTCCGCAGCTGCCGCGCGCCAAAGCCGATCAATTTTTTGAACAATGGATTTATGGAAAAATGCTGGAAACGGCGCAGACGAAAAGCTCGATTGCCCACCGTCCGATCTTGGCGCTGGACCATCTGTTCGCCGATTTGCTGATTCATTCCGGACAGGAGCTCAGCGAATTTCAAATCCTGGCGCTTGACCGGTGCGCTACGGCGATTGCTCAGGAGATGATGCGTACGAAGTATATGGAGGAACGGCGGCGCCACAAGGACGATTTGTGGGCGATCGATTGGCTGAACGGCAAACATTCCACCAAAGATATCCGTGCCTATCTCGGCGCCTATAAGCCTAACTCCAAGCTGACCGGCGCAGCGGTATGCCTGTTCGAATATCCCCCGGCGGACGGGGGAGCGGCCCCGGTACACGACGGCTCCGCGCTCATTCAGAAGAACATGGTCGCGCGCTCCATCTTCGAAGGGGAAGGCCTTCTGCTGCTGCCGCTCACTCTTCAGGATGAAATTGTGTTTATTATGATCGACCAACTGGGCGCCGCTACCTTCAAGGAACGTGTAATGAGGGCGGTCGACCGGCTGAGGAAGACGGAGCGGCATCAGGAGGCGGCGCTCTTCTCTTCTGTTGTCGGAATCGGCTGCTATATGGCGCAGCTTTCGAATATCTCCGAAAGCTACCTAACGGCAAAGGAAACGCTGGCGATCCAGAAGGATCTCGGCCCGCTTCCATCCCCCTTTTACAGCGATCTGCATTTGCGCAAAATCATTTACGCGCTCAAGAAAGCCGATGCGCTTCCCGCATTGATGGATGAATATTTAGGTGCCATTGTGAATTACGACCGGGAGAAGAACGGGCAGCTGCTGCTAACGCTCAAAATTTACCTGGCCCATTCCGGCTCCAAGCAGGATACGGCAAAAGCTCTCCACATCGCCAGGCAGACGCTTTATCACAGACTGGATAAGCTGGCAGCTCTGCTAGGCGACGACTACATGGAGCCGGATAAGAGACTGGCCGTGGAGCTGGCGCTGTGCTCTTACGAATACGTGCACGGGACGATTAAGTAGCGTTGTTGCGGGCGGCCCGCTCAGGCTCCTGAGCTTACGGCCGGGAAACGCCTGACTGCCGGATCAGCACATTGGCCAAATGCTTCCGCGCATCCGCCGTCCGGACAAGCAGCTCCGTCCGGTCGCCGCCCGGATGCTCGAGCGTCAGCCATGCGCCGCTCAAATCCTCCCGCACCGCCGCGATCCGGTATTGCAAACGGACGAATGCGTCAATTTTGTCCCGCTCCTCGATGAATTGCCCGTAGGCCGTCATGCGGCTCCCTCCTTTGGCATTAATGCTTAACCTGGGATTTGGCTGCCCGTGCCGCGATATCCGTCTCGATGTAGGGCGTCCGCTTCAAATATCGTCCGGCGCCCTTCCGGCCTACGAAATGACGGTCGCGGATGACGAATTCCCCTCTGCTGAGCACGCTCACCGGAACCCCCTTTACGGAGATCCCTTCAAACGGATTGTAATCTACGTTCATATGATGCGACTCCGCCGAGATCACGCGCTGCGCCTCCGGGTCGAAGATGACGATATCCGCATCGCTTCCGATCGCGATCGTCCCCTTCCGCGGAAACAAGCCGAACAGCTTCGCGCTGCGTGTCGAGATCATCTCGACGAACTGATTAAGAGTGATGCGCCCCTTGCCTACCCCCTCGGAATAAAGCAGGGATAAGCGGTCCTCGATAATCGGTCCGCCGTTCGGAATTTTGCTGAAATCGCCGAGTCCAAGATCCTTCTGGCCGTCAAAATTAAACGAACAATGGTCGGAGCCGACGGTTTGCAGCTGCCCGCTCTTCAGCGCGTTCCACAGCGATTCCTGGTGATAAGGCTCCCGCAGCGGCGGCGACCAGACATATTTCGCCCCCTCGAAGTCCGGCTTTTCCAGACAGGATTGATCCAGCACCAAATACTGCGGACAGGTTTCGCCCCATACGTCGGCGCCCAGGCTTCGGGCCTCTGTAATTTGCCGCACCGCCTCCTCGCAGGTCACATGCACGACATATAGCCGCGCTCCTGCCAGAGCCGCCAGCTTGGCCGCCCGGCCCGTCGCCTCGCCTTCAATGACAGAAGGCCTCGTCAGCGCATGGTAGATCGGCTCCGTCCTACCCTCCTTCAGCGCCTGCTCGATCAAATAAGCGATCACGTCGCCGTTCTCCGCATGCACCATCACCATCGCGCCAAGCTCTTTCGCGGCCAGCATCGTACGGAATAACGTACCGTCATCGGCCTGGAACACGTTTTTGTATGCCATGAATACCTTGAGCGACGTAATGCCTTCATCCTTCACAATTACGGGCAGCTCCGCCAGGACGTCGTCGTTTATTTCCCCGATCATCAGATGAAAGCCGTAATCGATAACCGCTTTTCCGGCCGCCTTCGCATGCCACTCCTCAATCGATTCGCGAAGCGGCTTGCCCTTGCCCGTCAGGCAGAAATCGACAATCGTCGTCGTCCCGCCGAATGCCGCCGCGATCGTCCCCGTCGCAAAGTCATCCGCCGTCACCGTCCCGCCGAACGGCATATCCAGATGCGTATGCGGATCTACTCCTCCAGGAAATAGCAGCTTGCCGGCGGCATCGATGATCTCGTCCGCCTCGGGTTCCATGTCAAAGCCGATTTGGGCGATTTTCCCGTCCTTAATCAGCACATCCGCCTTATAAGTGTCCGCCGCCGTAACAATCGTTCCGTTTTTGATTAATTTTGCCTTCATCCTTATACCGCCTCCTTCTCGCCGGAATCGTCCCCGCCGTTGTCCGGGTTAATCGCCGTAATCGCCGCCTGGCGCTGATTCCAGCTGAGCGGCGGATCGGATGACGGCACCTCGATCATCGATATGGCCCCCTCCACCGGACAAACGATCGAGCACAAGTTACAGCCGACGCAATCCTCCTCGCGGACCAGCAAATAAGCTGCGCCGCTGTCGTCCGTATGGCGTTCGATACACTGATGCGACGTATCTTCACAGGCGATATGGCATTTGTTGCAGACGATACAGTTGTCTCGGTCGATGCGCGCGACGACTGCATAATTGAGATCCAGATCGCCCCAATCGGAATAACGGCCGACCGATCTGCCGATCAGCTCGTTCACGGATGCCAGCCCTTTTTCGTCCAAATAATTAGTTAGGCCGTCGATCATATCCTCCACGATGCTGAAGCCGTGATGCATCGCCGCGGTGCAAACTTGCACGCATGTCGAGCCCATCAGCAAAAACTCGGTCGCGTCGCGCCAATTGGAAATGCCGCCAATGCCGGAAATCGGAATGCCCACCTCCGGATTTCTGGCGCATTCCGCCACCATATTCAGCGCGATCGGCTTTACGGCAGGCCCGCAGTAGCCGCCGTGCGCCCCCTTGCCGCCGACATGAGGCACCGTGTTCCACGTATCGAGATCCACGCCGGCCAGCGAATTGATCGTATTAATAAGCGAGATCGCGTCCGCTCCGCCTCTCGCCGCGGCTTTGGCCGTTGCCGTGATGTCTGTAATATTGGGCGTCAGCTTAACGATGACAGGCGTTTTCGCCGCCTCCTTCGCCCACATGGTCTGCATTTCGACCAGATCGGGCTGCTGCCCGGACGCCGAGCCCATTCCCCGCTCCGCCATCCCGTGCGGACAGCCGAAGTTCAGCTCCAGGCCGTCTACTCCGACGGCTTCCACCTTCTTCACGATCTCATGCCACTTTTCACGCTTCGGCTCGACCATGAGCGATACGACCAAGGCATGGCCGGGAAACCTTTTTTTCGTTTCGTAGATTTCCTCCAGGTTCACCTCGAGCGGCCGGTCGGTGATCAGCTCGATATTGTTGAAGCCCGCAACGCGCTGGCCGTTGAAATGGACCGCCGCAAATCGGGAGGACGTATTGATGATCGGGTCGCCAAGCGTTTTCCATACAGCGCCTCCCCAGCCCGCCTCAAATGCGCGCTGGACCTGATAGCCCGTATTGGTCGGCGGTGCCGACGCCAGCCAGAACGGATTCGGCGAAGATATGCCTGCCAGACGGATGCGCAAATCAGCCATGCCGTTCCCTCCTTTCAACCAGCGTTTGATGGATCGAATAGGCGGCAAGTTTCCCTTGCTGGGCGGCGGAGACGACCATTGCTTCGCCCTGCCCGTCTCCGAATACAACGTCTCCCGCCGCGTAAATACGCGGATTGGACGTCTGAAACGTAACCGGATCTACAGTGACGATGCCGCGCTTATGCTCGATGCCCAGCTGCTCGATCAACGGCAGATAGCGTGTCTGGCCGATCGCTTTAATGACGGCGTCCACTTCGAGCGTATAACCGGAGCCCTCCACCGGGACCGGGCGCCTTCTGCCCCCGTCCTCCGCGGGCTCGAGACGCATTCTGACGCATTCCAGCCCCGTGACCTTGCCCTCTCCGTCGCCGATTATTCGTACGGGCATCGACAGCCATTCAAACTCGACCCCGTCCTGCTTTGCAAATTCGAATTCAAAATCGTAAGCCGTCATTTCCTCCCTTGATCTGCGGTATACCATTTTCACATTCGCCGCTCCGAGCCTGACCGAGCATGTCGCCGCATCCACCGCCGTATTGCCGGCCCCGATGACGGCGACGCGCTTGCCGGCCATTTCCTCCGTCAGCTCCGTTTTGGTCGCTTCCACAAAATCGATCGCATCGTAGACACCGTCCAGCTGCTCGCCCTCTATACCAAGCATAGGCACCTTTGACATTCCTATTGCGAGAACAATTACGTCAAATTGCTCCAACAGCTCTTGCACAGTGACGTCTTCTCCAACCTTTATGCCTGTGCGGATATCGACGCCAAGCTTCCTTATTTGTTCCACCTCCCAGAGCGAAATGCTCTGCGGCAGACGGAAGGATACGATACCGTACGTATTAAGGCCTCCGGCCTGCTCCTTCGCTTCAAATACCGTCACGGAGAAGCCGAAACGGGCAAGCTCGCGCGCCGCGGACAGGCCCGCCGGGCCGCCTCCGACGACGGCTGCGGACCTCCCGTTTCCCGGCCCCGCCTGGAACAGCGTCTTGCCGCTCCCGATCGCCCAGTCCGTGGCGTACCGCTGCAAATCGCCGATCCGGATCGGCTTGGACGAATGATTCAGCACGCACGCCCCCTCGCACAGCTCCTCCGTCGGGCATACCCGCGAGCAGCTGGCGCCAACCGGATTCGCGTCCATGATCGCGCGTGCCGAGCCCAGCATATTTCCCGTCGAGATTTTTTTGATAAAAGACGGAACGTTTATGCCCGTAGGACATGCCTTAATACATGGCGCATCATAACAGTACAAGCAGCGGTTCGACTCTTCTATCGCTTCCTTCGGGCGCATTCCCGGCTTCACCTCGGCAAAATTCCGCCGCAGCTCTTCGGCCGACAGACCCGCACCGTTTGCGCTCAAGCTGTCACCCATGCATGGTCCTCCTCGCGTTTATTGAAAGGCTGGGTTATTCAACATTCGTTACCAAACGCCTGCTGCGGTTTCATTTCTTCAATCATCCCTGATTCTGCGGCTCGCTCCTGGCTTCTCCTGCGCTTATTTTTTTCGCGGCCCGGAACAGCAGCTCCGCCCCGAGCTCGATATCCTCCGGCGCCGCGTATTCCTTCGGATTGTGACTGATCCCCTCCTTGCAGCGCACGAAAATCATTCCGTAATCGCAAACATAGGACATGGCAAGCGAATCGTGAAACGGACCGCTCATCAGCTCCGGAGGAGCCAGCGACATCCCTTCGGCCTCCTTCGCCAGCAGTTCCTTGATCCAGTCCGCGCAATAGCGGGGCTCGCTGTTCGTATCCTCGCGGATCACGTACGTGAGCCGATGCTCGCGGCATACGTCGTCGATCAGCGTCCGGAGCCGCTCCTCCAGACGGTTCCTGCGCTGAAGCTCCATATCGCGGAAATCGACCGTAAAGCTAACCTTCTCCGGGATAATGTTCCTCGAATCCGGAAATACGCTCAGGGATCCTACCGTTCCGACCGTCGGAGCTCCAGGTACTTCGGCCGCAAGCTCGTTTAAGCCGACGATAACCTTGGCGCAGCCGACCAGCGCATCCTGGCGCATCGGCATCGGCACCGACCCCGCGTGACCCGCAAAGCCGGTCATTTCGACCGTCCACCAGACCGGGCCGGATATGCCGCTGACGATTCCGATCGGCTGCTTCATCGCTTCCAGCACCGGCCCCTGCTCGATATGCAGCTCCAGGAAGGCTCCGATCCTCCCCTCCCGGAACGTATAACCTTTCATTTCATCGGGATCGCAGCCGAATTCCAGCAGCGCTTCGCGCCGGGTCATTCCCTGCTTATCCGTTCGTTCAAGCTCTCCGGGCTCCAGCTTTCCGGTCATCCCCCTCACGCCGAACAGGCCTTTGTTGAATCTGCAGCCCTCTTCGTCACAGAAAGCGACGACCTCGATCGTCATTTCCGGCTGAATGCCCGATTCGACCAGCGTTTGAACCGCCTCGATCGCGCCGAGCACCCCGATCGTCCCGTCAAATCTGCCCCCATAGGGCTGCGAGTCGATATGGGAGCCCAGCATCAGCACCGGCGCCTCCGGATTGCGGCCCTCCAGTACTCCGATCAGATTGCCGAACGGATCGATCCGCGTCTTCATAGCCGCCTTTTCCATCCATCGCATGACCAGCTCCACACCTTGTCTGTCTTCCTTAGAAAGCGCCAGCCGGCATACGCCGGTGTCGCCGATCTTGCCGATACGCGCCAGCTCTCCGATTCGGGCATTCAGCCTTTCGGCGTTTATGCTTAATGAAGATGTCGTTTTC
This sequence comes from Paenibacillus vietnamensis, assembly GCF_020169515.1. Taxonomy (GTDB): domain Bacteria; phylum Bacillota; class Bacilli; order Paenibacillales; family Paenibacillaceae; genus Pristimantibacillus; species Pristimantibacillus vietnamensis. The sequence continues at coordinate 686,745 of NZ_JAHMHW010000002.1, forward strand.
ATTCCTTTAACCTCCCTCATGGGCCGCAAAAACTTCAAGCAGCGTGTCGGCTATAAAAGCGATATCCTCATCCGTCGACGATAGTGGCGGGCTTAACGTCAAAATATTGTTAAATCCCGGTACCGTATCGCCGTTTTTACCGACCAGCAGCCCCTTTTGCTTGCAGCCTGCGAGGATCGCGGACACGATACCGGCGCCTGCAGGTTCCTTCGTGCATTTATCAACGACAAGCTCGATCCCGAGCGCCGAGCCGAAAGCCCGGATTTCACCGACAAGCGGATGGCCGCTTAAGGGATCGAGACGCTTGGTCAGCTCCCGCCCGATTTGGGCGGATCGCCCGACCAGCTGCTCGCGTTCCAGAATTTCCAGGTTTTTGAGCGCAACGGCGCACGAGACGGGGTTTCCTCCAAAAGTGTTCACATGCCTGAAATGGCTGTCCGCGGAGCCCGCTTTGAAGCTCTCGTACATATCCGCAGACACGGCCGTTGCGGATAACGGAGAGTAGGCGCTCGTAAGCCCTTTCGCCATCGTGACGATATCGGGCTTTACCCCGAAGTTTTGATGCCCGAACTTCTTACCCGAACGGCCGAAGCCGCATATGACTTCATCTACAATAAGCAAGACGTCATGCTTGTCGCATATTTCCCTGAGTTTGGCTAAATACCCCTCCGGCGGGACAATCACTCCGCCTCCCGTAATGACGGGCTCCACGATAATGCCTGCGACGGATTCCGGGCCTTCCCATCCGATCGCGTCCTCGAAAGCCTGAGCGCACTGCATGCCGCAATCACCCTGCTTCTTGCCGAATGGGCAGCGGTAGCAGTACGGCGGCGGCACATGCGAAAAGCCGACCCCCAGCGGCTCGTACTTCAGCTTGCGCTGCGCTTGGCCGGTTGCCCCAAGCGCTCCCATCGAATTGCCGTGATAGGCCCGGTGTCTGGCAATAAATTTGTGTTTGCTCGGCTTTCCTCGCTGATGGTAGAATTGGCGGGCGATCTTGAAAGCGACCTCGTTGGCGTCCGAGCCCGAGTTGGAGAAGAAAATCCGATAATCGCCCTCCAGCCACTCGTTCAGCTTCGAAGCAAGCTCAATGGCAGGCACATGCGATTGAATCAAGGTGGAGTAAGCGATCTTTTTCATTTGCTCGGCAGCCGCATCCGCAATTTCGGCACGTCCGTGCCCTACATTGACGCACCACAGCCCCGACATGCCGTCCAAATACCGGTTGCCGTCCGCATCCGTTACCCAGCTGCCCTCACCGGAGACGACGACCATCGGGTTATCGTTATGAGGAGTTATGTGATGCCACAAATATTTGCGGTCCTTTTCCAGCAGCGCTTCCTTTTCTGCCGCCTCCATCGATGCTTCGTTTATGTCCATTTGCCGCTCTCCTCTCTTCATCTGCAAAAGAATCGACTCTCGACAAAACTGCACCATCATCTTGCCCAAGCTCTCGGGCGGAAGGCTATATTTTGTTGTACCGTACTTCATTTGAATAAGACTGGCTTGTTTCGAAAAGACAATGCCGCCTGAACGGCGAAAGGGGATTTTTATTTGGGGTTTTCGATAGAACGTGATGCAATGTCACCACATTCACTATGTGTGTAATATTATATAACACGTTTCAAAAATTTCATTATACACAATGATCAAAATACGAGCATTTAATTGGACACAATGTCAACCCTCAAGCGGCATGCGCGCTAGATTGCTAGAATTGGGCTGTTTTTCGTTCACATAACCGCTCGGCTCCTGAATATATTGAATAACAACAAGGAAATAAGCGAGGTGAGGGAATTGGAATCAGAAAAGCTGTTTATTGTATCCCGCGAGGATTGGTCGCTTCACCGCAAGGGCTATGAGGATCAAGCCAGGCATCAGGAGAAGGTACACGAGGCTATAAAGCAAAACCTTCCCGATCTGGTTTCCGACGAAAGCATTGTATTATCCGATGGCCGCCGTACGATTAAGGTGCCGATCAAGAGCCTTGACGAATCCCATTTTATCTATAACTACAACAAAAAGCAGCACGTCGGACAAGGCGACGGCGATTCACAGGTAGGCGATGTGCTGGGGGTCGATCCGCAAGCGCAAAAGGGACCTGGCAAAGGCCAGGATGCAGGCGATCAGCCCGGAGAAGATGTCGTCGATACGGAAATCAATATCGATCAGCTGGAGGATATGCTGTTCGAGGAGCTGGAGCTTCCGAATTTGGAGCAAAAGCAGAAGGATCAAATGCAGACGACCGAAATCGTATTTCACGAGATCCGCAAAAAAGGCATTATGTCCAACATTGACAAAAAACGGACTCTGATCGAAAATCTGCGCCGTAACGCGAATGCGGGAAAAGCCGGCATCGGCGGCATCTCGCCGGATGATCTTCGTTACAAAACCTGGAACGAAATCGTCCGTCCGCAATCGAATGCCGTCATTCTCGCCTTGATGGATACATCGGGAAGTATGGGATCGTTCGAAAAATATTGCGCACGCAGCTTCTTCTTCTGGATGACCCGTTTCCTGCGCCGTAAATACGAGCATGTCGAAATCGTATTCATCGCGCATCATACCGAAGCCAAAGAGGTCACCGAAGAGGAGTTTTTCAACCGCGGCGAAAGCGGCGGAACGATCTGTTCCTCCGCCTACCAGAAGGCGCTTGAGGTCATCGACTCGAGATATCCGACGGCTAACTGGAATATTTACCCTTTCCACTTCTCCGACGGCGACAACCTGACTTCAGACAACGAGCGCTGCGTAAAGCTGATCGGCCAGCTCATGGAACGCTGCAATATGTTCGGCTATGGCGAGGTCAACCAATACAACCGGAGCAGCACGCTCATGTCCGCTTATAAGCACATTAATCACAAAAAATTTATCTACTCCGTCATCAAAGAAAAAGGCGAGGTTTATAAAGCGCTAAAGACCTTCTTCCATAAAAAAGCCAACTAAGTTCCGCATTCAAAAACCCGCGATGCTCATGCACCGCGGGTTTCCTAGTGTCCTTATTTCCTAGCTCAGCTTTGCTGACCGGACAAGCCGCCTTCCGGTGACGGCTGCCGTACATTCGTTTGGAGCTCATCCAGACTTTTAAATTCATAGCCTTGTTTGCGTGCTTCGTCTATAATGCTGCCAAGCGCCTCCGTGTTATCCTTCGACACCGAATGCAGCAAAATAATCGCTCCAGGATGAAGCTGCTTCATCACTTGGTTGTAAGCAAATTGGGAGCCCTTCTGCGCATTTACGTCCCAATCCTTATAAGCCACCGACCAAAATACGTTCGTATAGCCAAATTGCTTGCTGGCTGCCAGAACGCGTTCGTTAAATATGCCTCTCGGCGGCCGCAAATAGCGCATCTCCGCTTGGCCGGTCAGCTGCGTTACTTGGTCCTTGACCTTGTCGAGCTCCATCTTGATTTGCGTTTCCGTAAGCTGCGACATATCCGGGTGGCTCCAAGAGTGATTGCCGACGATATGCCCCTCAAGCGCCATCCGCTTGATCAGCTCAGGCTGATCCTTCACATAGTGCCCCGTTACAAAAAAAGCCGCCGGCGCTTTTTTTTGTTTCAGCACATCCAGAATTTTAGTTGTATAACCATTCTCATAGCCGTTATCGAACGTCAAGAAAAGCTCTTTTTTGTTCGTATCCCCCAAAAATAACGCCCCGTGCTTCGTGACGATCCCTTTAAATCCTTCTTGATCGATCGATGGCAGCTGACCGTTTACACTTTTCTTAAAACCGAAATGGTAAGCGCCCGGCTGGGCGAAAACGGCCGGCTGAATTACAAGGCTTCCCATGTACAGCACCAGCAAGGCCAATAACCACCTACATGCTTTCAACGACTAAACCCTCCTTTATTTGTGACGCAGGTTTAGCTATCGTTCCCTCATTATCGGCATTTTACTCGCAATACTTCAGAATGTATGGGTCCAAAACAACAGAAAAAGCCGTTTTCACAACGACCCAAAGATCGCAATAAAAACGGCTGTGTGTTTATTGTTGAATTGATTAAATGGTCGGGACGACACGATTTGAACATGCGACCCCCTGGTCCCAAACCAGGTGCTCTACCAAGCTGAGCTACGTCCCGTAAAAATGGTGCCGTCGAGAGGACTTGAACCCCCAACCTACTGATTACAAGTCAGTTGCTC
>NZ_JAHMHW010000030.1 GCF_020169515.1 Paenibacillus vietnamensis
CGCGCATGCCAGCGCCAGCGCGGCCGCGCCTGCGGCGCCTATCGCGGCGGGCGAAGCCGACGCCGCGCGATCTGCGGCGCTCCGCGCCGCCTGCGCGAGGGCGTCCGCCCCTCGCGCCGCTCCAGAGGCGGCATGCCCGGCCGCCGCCTCGAGCAGGCCCGCGAGGCCGGCGAAGCCAGCCTCGCCAGCCGGCGCGGCTGCGGGCTCGGCCGCGCCAATGTCCCCGCCGTCCGCGGCAGGTCCCGCGGACGCGACGGTTGCGGCGCCGCCGAACCCCGGCGTCGGATCGAACGGCACCCAGCCGGCGCCGGGGAAGTAAACCTCTACCCAGGCATGCGCATCGGAAGCGCGAACCTCATAGCTCACCAGCTCTGCGCCGGCTGTGGCGGAGCCTGCTCCGTTCATCTCTGCCGGCAAGCTTCCCGCGCTTGTTCCGTTCGTCCCTTCCAGCACAATTGCCGTGCCGGTACCCGATCCATTCGTACCTGCCGACATACTTGCCGTACCGGTGCCCGCTCCGTTCTGCACACTTGCCATACTGGTACCTGCTTCGTCCGTAGCCTCCAGCACTGCCGTGCCCGCACCTATTCCTTTCCTTCCCTCCAGCACAATCGCCGTGCCGGTGCCCGCTCCATTCGTTCCTCCCGACATACTTGCCGTACCGGTACCTGCTCCGTCCGTTCCCCCCAGTGCCGTGCCGGGAGCGAAGCCCTTCACCCATCTGGCAGGAATGCCTTGCGAACGCAGTATCACGACCATCGCCGTCGAGAAATGGACGCAATAGCCCTTTCGCTGGTCAAACAGAAAATAATCGACGAAATCGCTGCCCTCCGGCGGCACCTCGCTGTTTTCCAGCGTGTATTCGTAATTCGTTTCCAAAAACTGCTCGATCGCCTTGACCTGCTCATAACGGCTGGTCACCCCGCCTCCGGACACCTCCGCGGCCAAAGCGGCTACGCGGGATGGAAGCGAGTCCGGAAGCTGAAGATACGGAGCAAGCTCCGCATCCGTTAACGACGCAGCTGCGGCCGGCGCCGTCCCTTGCGATTCGTCAGCCGCCGCGCTCTCCTGTCTGGTGTCCAAAGCCCGCAGCTCTGCAGGCTCGGTTACGGCCAGCGTCGATTCCACCGTGAACCGCTCCACCTTCGCCGCTGTCTCCTGGGCATAAAGGGAGCCGGTCTCCCGGTCAAAAATATAGCTGCCAAGCTTTCGGCGAGGATCGGATGCGATTAGCTCCGTTACCCGCCCGGACAGCCCCGAGCTGAACAGCGGCATGCCGGCCTCGGGCTCCTGCCAGACAACCGTTTGGCGGATGACGGGCCCGTGAAGCAGCGCCGCCTCTGAAGCCGACGTCTCCGCAGCCGTTCCCGCCCCTCTGACGGGGAGGAGCACCCTTGCGCTGCCGTCGTCGGCCCAGCCTCTCCCGGTATATAGACGCTTCGCGTCTCCGCGCCAATAGGCCTTTACGGGAGAGCTTCCCGTAAATAACACCCGGTTATCCTTCCTCACGGATGCGCCGAGCTCGCTGTCGTCAAAGCCGTAGCCGGTAAATGCCGTTCCCGCGCGTGCCGTGCCTGCTTGCCCCATGACGGCGGCGCTGCCGCCGCTGTCTCCGATCTGGCGCATGGCATGCTCGAACCGCTCCGTCATCGAGGCCGTCCAGGCCGCCGGCGGAAGCGAGCTCTCCTTGCCGCTTGCGAACAGCAGGCTGCAGCCGATGACCGTCAGAACGATAAAAGCAGCCCCCGACAGCCAGCGCATATCCAGCCGCTTCAGCTTGCCGACGCCTGCGCCCAGCATCCTTTGAACGCGGGGGACGGACACGACCGCTCCGAGCAGCAGCCCTTCGGCCGCCGTCCGCAGCAAGCCGTTCATGATGTCGAGTCCAAGCCATATATGCAGCATCAGCAAATAACCGGCCGTCAGGCCTGCCAGGCCAAGCGCGGTCTGGCGCATCCACAGCAAAGTCTGCAGCGCCGGGGCCAGCATCGACCAGCCGATGAACAGCAGCATCGTCCTCAGCTCGCCCGACATCGCCCAAAGGCCGTTATCCATCATAAGAAGCAGATGATCCCGCAGCAGCCCCGGAAAATCGATGAGCCACTGCAGGCTGCTTTGCTCCGAGCCCTTGTACAGCCACATCAGGCTGAGCAGGCAGAGCAGAGCATTCATGGAAATCGTCACCGCCATCGGCATCCGGAACAAACCAAGCGCCAAAATGCAGCCGATGACCAGCAACAGAGGTCCCGGATGGTAGATGACCGACCATTCGCCGGCATCCGTCCACGGGAGCAGCCACTCGGCCAGAAGCCCGAACAATAGAACGCTTGTCACCAAACGGTACGCCAGCGTCTCCTCCGGCCCTTCCCCATCCTGCATGCCGGTCAGGTTTACCCCGCCTGCTCCGGGTCCTTTGCCCGGCCGCAATCCGGGTCCCGTATTCCCCGTCACGCCGCCTTTGTCCTTATGCATAGGCATGTGCATCGCCTCCTTCCTCTGCGTACGGAGCGTCCCCCATGCCTGCCGGCACGTGCAGCCACGTAACCTTGACGCCTCCGGCCTCCAGCCATTTTCGCTGTTCGCTCATGGCAAAGGTGGGGACGGTGCTGCGGACAACGATGAACAGCTCCAGCCGGCAGCCTCTCTCGGCCGCGTAACCCGCAAGCTCGCCCCAGTTCCGTCCGCCTCTCCAATCCGCGGTAAAAACAAGAACGGTGCCTCCCCGCGCCAAGGCATAACCCGACTTCATCAGGCTTCCCGCCAAGGAGCCCTTCCCGTCCGCTTGCAGCACGGCCAGCTTGCGCAGCAAATCCGATGTGCGCTCCCGCATGCTTTCACGGATACCATCAGGCATACCGGTCATTTCATCCCCCGTCAGCAGCGTCACCCTGCCGCCCAGCGATGCAGCTTGCAGGACGGCATGAGCGGCCCAGCCGGCGCATGCGTCGAACAGGCGGTCATCCTGCCCGTACGCGGCGGCACTTGAATCAACCGCTATAAACGCCGGATAGGGCAGCTCTGGCGTGTGGAGCTTCGTATGCAGCCCGCGGCCCTTGGCAGCCGTGCGCCAATCGAGATGCCGCAGCGAATCCCCTTCCCGGTAGGGGCGGCTCTCCGGCCCGATTCCCGCGGCCCTGACAGCTGAGGCAATCTCCTCTCTTCCGGCCTCGCCCCGCAAATCCGCAGCCGGACCGGCCTGGCTCGAGCTGACAGGCTCAACTCCAGCTCCGTGCTCGATTGCCTCTGGCGCAGCAGTTCCGCGCAGCCCCGGCAAAACGATAAAACCGGCCTGGCTGTCTATGCTTTTCCGAATGGCCGTCAACCCGAGCCAATCGCCCACTGTCACCGTCGTCGGGCCGCAAATATGATCCCCGCGCCGCAAATGGTGCAGCTTGTACGTGACGCCGATTTCCTTCCGCAGCGCCGCCGCCCATACGGCCCGGAACGGAATGACGGGTGCGGAGGCGGCGGTCAGGTTGCGCGTCTCGTCCTGCAAAGCGATCCAGACAAGCGGCACCGCAAAAGGCCGCCTTATCGTATAACGAATCTCCAGCCGCTCTCCGTCATTCGTATCCTCCTGCGGCATGACCCGCGTGGCAGTCAAGCCGGCGGCCGCAATAAGCGGAGCCAGGCCGCTCACGGCAATAATTCCGGCGAGCAGCGCGGCCAAAAACCATTCCACGGCGCCGCCGCGGACTACGACGGCACCCAGACTACAGATCCATCCGGCTATAATCACCGTCCAGGCCGCCCACCTCGTCCTGTATTTCCTTTCGGATTCGCGTTCCTTATCTTCGCCGCTCCTGGGTTTCACTTGGACGCCGCTGCGCCCCTTCCCCGTCAGACCCTCCGCCCGGGCACCAGGCATGACCGCCGCAGCCGCCCCCTGGCTCTCGGCCGCAACGTCCTGCAGCCGGGTTTCCTCTTGTCCGTAAACGCTCATCTTCGTTTCCCGCTTCCAAAGCCGCTTCCCGCCGCCGCAGGCAGCGGGCATTCCCGGATCGTGCGGCGGATGACGGCAGCGGCGTCTTCCCCCGCCGCCGCTGCGCCGTAACGGAGGGATAAGCGGTGCGACAGCACCGCTTCAGCCGTCAGCAGCAGATCATCCGGCACTGCGTAGCCGCGCCCTTCCATATAGGCGTTCGCCTGAGCGGCGCGCAGCCAATCGCGCAGCGCCCGGGGGCTGAGCCCAAGGACGACGCCTGACGCACGGCGGGTTGCATCCGCTACCTGGACCATATAATCCAGCAAGGCGGGATGCATATGCGTCTGTCTGGCCTCCGCCTGCATCTGCAGCCACTCCTCCGTTGCAATGACCGGGCGCAGCCGCTCCGGCTCGACCCTGCTGCCGCCTGCGTACTGCTCAAGCATCCGCTTCTCCTCGGCCGAGCCGGGATAACCGACAGTGAGACGCATCATGAACCGGTCCAGCTGCGCCTCCGGCAGCGTATTTGTGCCTTCGAAGCTGAGCGGATTTTGCGTCGCAATCAGCATGAAGGGCACCGGCAGCTTGCGCGTTTTGCCCTCGACCGTCACTCGCCGCTCCTCCATCGCTTCCAGCAGGGCGGATTGCGTGCGCGGCGATGTGCGGTTGATTTCGTCGGCCAGCACGACGTTGCCCATAATCGGCCCGGGACGGTAGACGAGCTCGCCGGATCTCGAATCGAGCACGACTCCTCCCACGATATCCGCAGGCAGCATGTCGGACGTGAACTGTATTCTTTTGAACTCGCCGCCCACCGCCCTTGCGAACGCCTGCGCCAGCAGCGTCTTGCCGACGCCCGGCACGTCCTCCAGCAGCACATGGCCTCCCGCAAGCATCGAGATTAACGTATTTTTAATCACCTGCTGCTTGCCCAGCAGCACGCTCTCTACTTTGACCAGCAATCTGTGCAGCAGCACCTGAGGCGCTTCCGGCCAATGGCCGAAGCGGTCCTCCTTCACGTCCTCGGAAAATTGGGGAGAAATCATAGCGTCCTTCGCCTCCTGAAAAATAAATCTATCTATTTTTCAGTTTCCCCAGATTTTCTCTATTTAGACCTGCTAGAATCGGCCCTTCTATTGTGCGGCAATCCAAATCTCGCGCTGCTTGTCACCCAAAACATATTTCTCTATCGAAAATCCGAGCTGCTCCATGGTCGATCTGACCGGAACGGCAAAACGGTCTACCTCCTCCCGGGCCGATGCGTCTTCCGCATCAAGCAGCCATACCGCGTGCCGGTCGTTTAATTTCGCTTCGATCCTGCCCTCCCGGGCATCTGCCGTCACGGTTCCGCCCGCCAGCTCCATCAGCTTCGTCAGCCGCACCTCCGTCACGCCTTTGCCCAGGCTGTATGTCCCGGACTCCAGCTCCAGCTTGCCGTCTCCCAAATGCAGCACGAGCTTCGGCTCAGGCGGCTGCTTCTGTCCGACTGGCTTAGAAGGCTTCGGTGTCCCCTTCGGCGCTTCCGCCTCCGCTGCGGTCTGTCCGGCCTGCTTGGTTAACGAGTTCGCGAAGCGGACCAGCTCCGTTTTTTCCGCGCGCGTCACCTTCGCCCGGGTCCATTTCGGCTTGACGGCCATCCGGAACCGGATCGGCTCCACCCGCTCCGTCAACGGGGCAAAAGTGTAGCCCTTCGCTTTGTAATAGTTGATGATAGCAGGCAAAGCCTTGACCGAAGCCTCGTGTCCGGTACTGTCATGCAGCAGCACGACCAGCTTGTCCGCGAGCTTGGACCCTTTTACCGTTGCGATAATTTCGGAGACCGGCACGCCGGTCCGCTTCGAATCGCCGCTGTCCACGTTCCAGTCATGCACCAGGTAGCCCGCCTCCGCCAGCGCGTCGAAATAGCCTTGATCGAAATTGCCGTATGTCCCGCCCGGAGCCCGAAGGAGCCGCGTTCGAACCCCCGTCGTTTTGAAAATCAGCTCGTCGGTTTTCATCACCTGATCCGCAAACTCGCCGAAGCTGCCGTAAATCTCCGCATATTTGTGGTTATACGTATGGTTGCCGATCGAATGCCCTTCCCGCACGATTCTCTTCGTCAGCGCCGGCTGCTGCTTCACATGCTCGCCCAACACAAAGAAAGTCGCAGCAATGCCCTCCCGCTTCAAAAGATCAAGCACCTCGCCGGTATTGCGGCTGGGTCCGTCGTCGAACGTCAAATAAACGGTTTTCCCGTTCCCGGACGCCTGCTCCGTCCTCTTCTGCGGTTTGTCCTCATCCGGCCCAGCCGATGCAGCCGCCGACGCGTACTGCGTCCGCGCCGCTCCGCCTGAGCCTTCCGACGCCGCCAAGGCAGGCTCTGCGAGCAGCAGCTTGGCATCATAGGCTGACAATGCCGTTACGGCCAACTGATTTTGCCGCACCTGAGCCGTCTCCCCGGCCGCTTCCCCCAAATAACCGGCGTACCCGCCCCCTGGCTCGAATAAGCCGAACCATACCGCCAACGCACATATTGCCGCCCGCATTACCCGCCGCATCCGTTCCGTCACCCTGTTCTACCTCCGATCGAAATCTCTCGTTTTCTGGTAGAGTATATGAGCGTATTCGCTAGTCAATAACTGCCCCGGTAAAATATGGTCTATAGCCGGGTAGACTGACCACAGTAAATGCGGCCTTAGAATGTCGTTGCGGGCATCCAACTAACTTGCAGGTTCATGCAGAAGCTTGCCCGCGCTAATGAACCTCAAAGCCTCTATATGGGTGATTTGTCCACCTTTTCAATCCTAATAAACTCCACCATCGTTATTAGGGTGTATAACCGTCCATCATCTCTGATTTTTCGGCGATAACATCTTCTGAGTTCTTTAGAAATCAAAACCGGTCAATTGGGCACAAATAACGATGCCTGTGTTCGTTACCTCTGCACACGTCCCTCGGAAACCAGCATTCTTCAAAAAGCACAAAAAAAAGCGTCCCCGCCGTCATGGCAGGGACGCTTTTTATTCACTTAAAACGCGGCGACAATCGCGCCTTTGTATTTATCCTCGATGAACTTCTTCACTTCCGGCGTACGGAGCGCGGCAGCCAGCTTCTGCATCGCCTCGGAATCCTTGTTGTCCGGACGGGATACAAGGATGTTCACGTAAGGCGAATCGGAGCCTTCGATAAACAGCGCGTCCGTCGTCGGAACCAGATCCGCTTCAAGCGCGTAGTTGGTGTTGATCAGCGCCAGATCGACCTCGTCCAGCACCCGCGGCAGCGTCGCCGCTTCCACCTCGGTAATTTCCAGCTTCTTCGGATTCTCCACAATGTCCGCAACCGTGCCGTTAACGCCTACTCCCTCTTTCAGGGTGATCAGGCCGTTAGCCGCCATAAGCGCCAGTGCGCGGCCGCCGTTCGACGGATCGTTCGGAATGACAACTTTTGCTTTCTCTTTCAGCTCTTCGGTCTTTTTGATTTTTTTCGAATAAGCGCCGAACGGTTCGATATGCACGCCGGCTACGCTTACCAGATCATAACCCTTGTCTTTGTTGAACTGCTCGAGGTAAGGCATGTGCTGGAAAAAGTTAGCGTCGATCTGCTTCTCATACAGCTGAGTGTTCGGCTGCACGTAGTCGTTGAACTCGATAATCTCAAGCTTAACGCCCTGCTCCTCCAGCTTCGGCTTCACAAATTCCAAAATCTCCGCATGCGGAACCGGCGAAGCGCCTACCTTCAGCGTGACCACGGCCGGAGTCTGCTCACCCGCTCCTTGATTCGAATCGCCTGCATTCGCGCCGTTATTGCCGGCATTCTTGTTTTGTCCGCAAGCCGCGAGTGCTGCCATCAGCAGCATGGCAATCAGTACATAGCTTATTTTTTTCATGTTTGTTTCCTCCATCCCTATACTTTCAATCTGTTTGTAAATTTACTCGCCGGCGGATAACCAGCTTTATTTCCTGCTGTAACGTCTGACCAGCGCGTCGCCGGCGGTCTGAAGCACCTGAACGAGCACGATCAGAAGCGCGACGGTTACGAGCATCACGTCGGTCTGGAATCTCTGGTAGCCGTAGCGCAGAGCCAAATCGCCGAGCCCGCCGCCGCCTATGACGCCGGACATCGCCGTATACGACACCAGCGTTACCGCCGTAATCGTGACGGCCGCCAGCAGGCCCGGGCTCGATTCTTTCAACAGTACGCGCCGCACGATATCCCAGTTCGACGCTCCCATTGCCTGAGCCGCTTCGACGACCCCGCGGTCGACCTCGCGCAGCGACGTTTCGACCAGCCTGGCGAAGAACGGCGTCGCCGCCGCGACGAGCGGCGGAATCGAGCCTTCCACGCCGAGGGTCGTTCCCGTCAGCATTTTGGTCACCGGCATGATCAGAATCATCAGAATGACGAACGGTACCGACCGCAGCACGTTGACGATAAAGGAAAGCACCGCATATACGACCGGCTGTTCAAGCAGCTGCCTGCGCGACGTAAGAAAAAGGATAATGCCGAGCATTAACCCGAGTATGATCGTGAACAGCAGCGAAGCCGCCATCATGTACAGCGTATCCTTCGTCGCGTCCCATATTTCCGGCCAGCGGACATTCTCGAAGCTCATCATACCTCATCCACCTCCAAGCCTTCCCGGCGCAAAAGGGCGATAACGCTGTCGATCTCCGCGTCGCTGCCGAGCAGCTCGACGATCAGCTGGCCGTAAGGCGTCTTCTTCATCCGGGACACCGTGCCTTGCAAAATGGCAAACTGCACGGAAGTCGTTTTCACCGCGTTATACAAAATAGGCTCGTATGTCAGATCGCCGATATACGTCATTCGCAGCAGCCGCCCGCCCCGCTCCCGCAGCGGCAGCCCGCTCGACGCGCTGTCCGCAACCTGATCGACGAAGTCCCGCGTGACGGGATGCTCCGGCTTCAAAAATACGTGAAGCACGTCGCCCATCTCCACGATTTCGCCCTGGTCGATGACGGCTACGCGGTCGCAGATCGACCGGATGACGTTCATCTCATGCGTAATGAGCAAAATCGTAATGCCAAGCTTAGCGTTAATATCCAGCAGCAGCGACAAAATGGAGCCCGTCGTCTGCGGATCGAGCGCCGAGGTCGCCTCGTCGCACAGCAGGACGTCGGGATTGTTCGCAAGCGCCCTGGCAATACCTACACGCTGCTTCTGGCCCCCCGAGAGCTGCGCCGGATATTTTTCCGCGTGGCCCTCGAGCGATACGAGCTTCAGCAGCTCGTCGACGCGCTTATTCACCTCGGCTTTGGGCATCTTCGCGAGGGTGAGCGGAAACGCGATATTTTCGCGAACGGTCGACATCGACAGCAGGTTGAAGTGCTGAAAAATCATCCCGATCCGCCTGCGCTCCCGCTGCAGCTGCCTCTCAGGCAAGCCGCTCAGCTCGACGTCGCCGACCGTCACCGTACCGGAGGTCGGTCTTTCAAGCAGGTTGACGCAGCGCAGCAGCGTGCTCTTTCCAGCTCCCGAATGGCCGATAATGCCGAAGATCTCGCCTTTTTGCACCGTCAGGCTAACGCCCCGAACCGCTTCCACCGAAACCGCGCCGACGCGGTATGATTTTCTGATGTTATTGAGCTTGATCAGCTGAATCCCCCCTATCGAGCAAACAAAGCCACATTATACAAAAGCTCACACAACTGCGTCAACAGTGAAAATAACCCAACAGCGCCAAAGCCGCTCGCCGATTGTCTATATTGTGTCCCCGGCCCATTTTTTCACTCGATTCTTATAGATGCACCTTTATAGAAATAACCTTCTTCCATGCATCCAAAACGCCTCTGCTCCGCTCATGTCCGCTCGCCGTCCCCCGATGGCTCCCCGCCGGCTCCCTCACCCTTCCGGAAGGTCTTCGGGCTCCCATCCGATTGCCGCCTCAAGCGTTGTTAACAGCTGGCGTGCGCGATGCAAATCCGGCTTCGCCTTCAGCAGCCCGAGCTCCTCCCGGATATTCCGAACGTACTCGCCGCGCAGCCGATCCACCTGCTCTTCCGTCAGCGCGTACAAGTATTGGCGGACGACGTCGTGGGACACGTAACCTTCCCTGCTTTCAAGAAAATGATGCGGCGACTGCTGGTACCACGCTCTCGCCCAAACCTTCAACGCCGCCGCAATCGGGCCGCGCCCGCCTGCCATCGCATGGAGCCGGTCGGCCGCGATCAGATTCCGGTAATGAACCGCGTTTCCCTCCGGATACGTGTTCGGGAGCGCATAGAACTGAAGCAGCCGGTCCAGTATGACGACATACGGCTCAGAACCTGACCGCTCCGCGCGGAACTGGCAGACGACCGCGGCGTGCGCGATGTCCTTCAGCAGCCTCAGCGCGTCCGCCGCCTCCTTTTTGCTCGGGGTGCCCGCAAAAAACACCCCCTGATTGCCCGCCCGAATGTCCGACCGATCGATCGCGTCGTGAAGCGCGTCCTCGAATTGCTCCTTGCTGTGCGGCGCCCACTGGGGAAAACGATCCATCAGCGCGCCCTTTACTCCGAACTCCCTGCGAAGGATCGAACGGAGCTCGATCCCCCCGCCCCCGCTCGCCTGCATGAAGATGTCGTGCAGCAGCGTCTCAAGCGATTTCGCTTTTTTTACCGCATCAATATCGGCATCGGGCACTGTGAATACGGCCGCGGCATCTTTCCTTTCAAGCTTGGCAACGAGCTGCCTCAGCTCGTTTAATAGCGTATCCTCCATGGACCATCCCTCCTTTTACGCCTTATCTTCCCACCCGGCAGCATTTTTAAGCTTGTCAGGCCTGCTGAATAATCGAACGTGCGCCCGGAAAAATTATGTATCGCAACTAATAACGTACAGAAAGCGTGAGAGCCTTTGGAATGGTACGAGAAGCTGAACGACTACTTCCCGGAACACGAAATGAAGCACCCTCAGCAGCTGAAGGAGCTGATTGAGGAGAACGAGTTCTATCACAAAGAAGAAACCGACGACTATATTATGCTGTATGCCGATTTTCCGACGTTCGTCTTTATCGATTACCTGCTCGTCACCTCGAACACCCGCGGGAAGGGAATGGGCACAAAAATCCTGGACCGCCTGAAGGCCAGAGGAAAGCTGATTATTCTCGAAGCCGAGCCGGTAATGCCGAAGGACAGCGACAGCGAGCGGCGGCTGACGTTTTATTACCGGAACGGATTTAAAAAAGCGGACCTGATCCGCTACACCCGCCGGGACGAACAGGATGAGCCGTATACCATGCATGTGCTGTACTGGTCCCCTGCCGGTATCCCGCAAGCGATTGTGCTCGAAAAGATGGAGCTGGCCTGCGACGAAATTCACAACTTCCGCTCCAAGCGGCATTACGGGCGCCAATTGGTCGATCTTGATGAAGCGTTGGACTGGAAAAACTAAAAAACCGCCGATAAATTCGACGGTTTACATGATTCCTACAACTCTTTAACGGCATCAAGCACCTTTTCGACATGTCCCTTCACCCGGATGTTCCGCCATTCCTGCACCAGCCTGCCGTCCGCGCCGATCAGGAAGGTGGAGCGGACAAGCCCCATATACTCCCTGCCGTACAGCTTCTTCAGCTTCCATACGCCGTACAGCTCGCATACTTGGTGCTCGGTATCGGCCAGCAGCAGAAAAGGCAGCGAATGTTTCTCTATGAATCGCAGGTGCGTCTCGACGGTATCGATGCTGATGCCCAAAATGACGGTGCCGAGCCGCAGCAGCTCCGCATTCGCGTCACGGAAATCGCAGGATTGCTGCGTGCAGGCCGTCGTCAAATCCTTCGGATAAAAATACAAAACGACATTCCGTCCCCGGTAATCGCTAAGCTTCGCCGTTTTACCGTCCGATGACGGAAGCTCAAAATCCGGCGCTAGCTCTCCTATTTTCAATTCAGTCATAGTCATACTCCCGTTCTGCTTCGTCTTTGGCTGACAGTCACTTCCGAAACTTTAGCCGTTAGGAGCCCGCACCCCGGTACCGCTTCACGCCGTGGTTCCAAAGCAGCAGGCCGAGAGAAAATACGATAAGGCCCATAACCGGAGTCATCAGCGCCAGACTCGAAAGGTCATCCGCTTTTTTCTCCAAAAAGTAGGAAGCCGGAATGACGCCGACAAACGCAAACGGCAGCAGCCAGGTTAAGACGAAGCGGATCATTTTGTTGTAAATGTTGACCGGGTAACGGCCGTAGTTCTGGATATTGTAGATGAGCGGCACGATGCCGGTCGGCGCGTCCGAATAGAACGAAATGGCGCTCAGCGCCGTATAGATCCCGGCATAAATGAACACCGCGCCAAGCACGAGCAAGAGCAGCATCAGCACGTCAAGCGCATGGAACGGCAGCCCGAGCTGTGTCCAGCACATCGCCATGATGCCGGCGCCTACGACAGAGCCGATGAGCGACGGCGGATCGACATTTTCAAACAACACTTGAAACAGGCTGTGCGCCGGCCGGGTCAGCACCCGGTCCATCTCCCCTTTCACGATATACCGTTCGCTGAAGTTCCAGATGCTGAAGAAGGTGCTGAACAAGCCGTACGGGATCATAAAGAAGCCGTATACGAACACGACCTCCGCCTCCGACCAGCCGCCGAGCGATGGTGTATGCTGGAACACGATCAGAATAAAAATCAGGTTCATCCCCTGGAACAGCAGATCGGACAGCACCTCGATCCAGAAATCCGCGCGGTACGTAAGGCGGGTTTTGGCGTAATTTTTAATATATTCCCAGAATAGCGTTGCGTATCTCATCTCGTTACCCTCCCTGCACGAACAAGCGTCTGCGGGCTGCGCGCCACATGAACCAGATCGGCACAAGCAGGACGGCGAACCACAGCACCTGCAAGCCGAATACATGCAGCGCCTCGCCTGCCGGCGTACGGCCCGTAAAAACGGAACTCGGCAAATACGTGATCGCCTGAAACGGCAGCCACTGCATAATGGTTGACAGCCAGCCCGGGAAAAACGCGATCGGAACGACGACGCCGGAGAACAGGTCGACCATTACGCGCTTCATCCGCATCATGCCCTCATTGTTTTCGACAAAAAACGCGAACAACCCCGTCAAAATATTAATTTGCGAATTGATCAGGAAGCTGAAAAACAGCATGACCAGATAGATCAGCCAGGTGACCGGATCCGTCGGGAGCGTGACCGGGAAGATGAGACAGACGACGATCATCCCCGGAATCATGAACAGCAGCATGCGGAACAGCCCTTCCCCGAAGCCCTGCATCATTTTGACCAGCAGGTACGAGTAAGGCCGGATGAGCTGAACGGCAACGCTGCCGTCACGGATCTCGTTCGCAATTTCGCGGTCCAGATTGTTGAAATAAAAGGCCCGCGCCATCCAGGATACGGCCACGTAGGTCGTCATCTGGCTGACCGTGAAGCCGGCCAGCGTCGGCTGATCGCCGTAAATCGCCTGCCATAGGAAGTAGTATGCGCCTATGTTAATGGCATAAATAATAATGCCGCTGTAGTAATTGACCCGGTAAGCGAGCATCATCAGAAAGCGGATCCGGACAAAATCGAAATAAGCGCTCATCATGGCGTCGCCGACTCCTTACCCGCCGCAGCCGAGCCGGTCTGGTAAATGCCGCGAACGATATCGTCCGTATTCGTCTCGAAAATTTTAATGTCGCGGATATCCGCTCCGCCTACAACCCGGGCAAGCGCATCGGAAACGCTGACGGCGTGCGGCAGCCACATTTTGGCGGTTACGTCGTTCTCGAGCGTCCAGGTGACATTAAGCGTTTCCGTCAGCTGCTGCAGCTTGGACAGAGACGTCTGGGAGGCGAATTGGAACTGGATTTCACGCCCCTTGCTCCAGCGCGTCTTAAGTTCCTCCAGGCCCCCGTCATAAATGATTCTTCCGTCATCCAGCATAACGACCCGCGTACAGAGCGCTTCGATGTCCTGAAGATCGTGTGTCGTCAGCAAAATCGTCGTTCCCTGCTCCCTGTTCATCTGCATCAGAAAATCCCGGATCTCCGTCTTTACGACGATATCGAGTCCGATCGTCGGCTCGTCGAGGAAAAGGATCGACGGATTGTGAAGCAGCGACGCCACAAGCTCGCAGCGCATCCGCTGCCCGAGGCTGAGCTTGCGGACCGGCCTGTTCAGCAAATCGCCAAGCTGCAGCCGCTCGACCAGCTCGTTCAGCCGCTTCTTGAAATCGTGCTCCGAAACCCGGTACACCTTGCGCAGCAGCTGGAACGACTCGATCACGCCGATATCCCACCAGAGCTGGGAACGCTGTCCGAAAACAACTCCGATGCCGTTCACGAATTTTTCCCTGTCCTTATAGGGAACAAATCCGTTTACTTTGATCTCGCCCGAAGTGGGCACCAGTATGCCCGTCAGCATTTTGATCGTTGTCGATTTCCCGGCTCCGTTCTCCCCGATGTATCCGCATATTTCGCCTTGCGGAATTTGGAAAGATATATCTTTAACCGCCGTCACCTCGCTGTACTCCCGTTTGAACAGGTCCTTGAGGGCGCCGGATAAGCCTTCGCGATTTTTTTGCACCCGAAACTGCTTTCGTAAATCCTTCACATCTATGGCCAGCATTGGAATGGTATAGCCCCTTTCGTTTTCGACATTTCCTAGGAAATACCGATTTTATATGACCTAAAATGATAAAACTTGCGTCGGCATGTCCTTCGCCTTTATAATTTTATGATATGTAATCATACATCAGTTCAAGCGAAGCGTAAACGGCTCGGGACGATTACATCCAACAAGCGTAAACGGCTGGCTCTGTGTACGAACAGATAGCTGCAGCTTTGCGAAAAATTCGGTTCTGTGCTTTCCTTTGGCGGCAAAAAGTCGTGCCGCCTAGAAATATAAGTCGGTTTTAAGCTCAAACTTATACTGCCTTATATTTTTTAGAATAACTCAATGCCCGGTACGCGCAAGCCTGCGTGTTACAATTTCTTTAGCATACCCGAGCCAACAGTCCTTGAAAGGAGCACTTCTAACGAAATGCGCAAACAAGCGAAGAAGAAAAAACGGTGGAAATGGTTATTTGTCAGCCTCTCGGTCATTATAGGTGCGGCGCTTGCGTTCGCCATCTATTGGGGAGTCGGCGTATATAATGCATTGGACAACTTTAGCGACGAAAATCCGGACGAGACCGTTGTTAACGATCCGGAGAACACCCCGGTTCCGATTCCTGAATGGGAGGGCACGGAGCGGGTTAACATTATGCTGCTGGGCGGGGATGCCCGCGGCCTGGACGAAGGTCAAATGGCGCGGTCCGACTCCATACTCGTCGCCTCTTTTGACCCGGTAACGAAGAAGGCGCATCTCTTCTCCGTTCTTCGGGATACGTATGTGAATATCGAAGGCCACGGCCGGGGCCGCGTGAATACGGCGATCACGCTGGGCGGATATCCGCTTGCGATGAAAACGGTCGGCGATTTGCTCGGTCTCGACATTCAATATTACGTCTACACCGACTTTGAAGGCTTTAAGGCTCTGATCGACACGATCGGCGGCATTTACTTTGATGTCGAGAAGGACATGCACTACGTCGACAACGCTGACGGCAACCGGTACGATATCGATCTGAAAAAGGGCTACCAGCTGCTGGACGGCAGCAAGGCTCTACAATACGTGCGGTTCCGCCACGACGCGATGAGCGATTTTACGCGCACGGAGCGCCAGCGCAATTTCCTGCAGGCAGTATCCAAAGAGCTTCAGTCCACCTGGAACATCGTCCGGATGAAGAAGATTCTTGACAGCGTACAGCCTTATGTAGATATGAATATCAGCGTCACCGACATGCTGAAGCTCGGCCAGCTTGGCGTCAAGAGCCATGTCGCCAGCACGACCCAAATTCCGCCGATGGAGCTCATCGCCGAGGACCGTGTCGGAGGAGCTTCCGTCATCGGGATCAGCGACGAGGATGCTCTTCGGGCGTATGTCCAATCGACTTTGCAGAAGGACGACACGCTGGTGCCGCCTACGGCATCTCCTGACGGCGCCTCATCCGTGGATGCCGCCGGGACAGTAAGCGGCAGCGAAACCGACAGTTTGATGTCAGGTCAAGCTCAACAGTAGCTAACCATACACGCAGGCGGCGTTTGCTGCTTGCGTGTATTTTATTATAGCTGCAATTTGATGCGCCTGGACTCATAACCCCCGGCTGGCTTCTTGCCGTCGCACATTTGCACCCGACACTAGCCATTCCATAGTATTAACTGTATTTCATACAGCTAAATTCCTCTCCCAGCTTCATTTTTACGGATTAACTGTATTCACTACAGCTAATATAGTCTAAATCAGAGTATCGGGCCAATTGGGCCTATTTAGATACATTAAATCCAGTAATTTTACGATGTCGAAGCTTCGGACAAATCTAGATCCATCATATCCAGCTTTCATCCGATTACTCATCGAACTTCAAGCTCCATAACCCATAAAGCACGTTATTAAAAGGAGGAATACCTATGACAACTCAACGACCGAATTCCGAAAAGCTATACGAACAAGCTCTGCAGCATATCGTCGGCGGCGTCAACAGCCCGTCCCGCTCCTATAAGGCGGTCGGCGGCGGCGCTCCGGTGTTTATGAAGCGCGCCGAAGGCGCTTATTTCTGGGATGTGGACGATAACCGCTACATCGATTACCTGGCCGCGTACGGGCCGATCATTACCGGTCATGCGCATCCTCATATTACGCAAGCGATCGTGCGCGCCGCCATGAACGGCACGCTGTACGGCACGCCGACAGAGCTTGAGATTACGCTGGCGCGCATGCTGAAGGAAGCGATTCCTTCCATGGACAAGGTGCGCTTCGTGAACTCCGGGACCGAGGCGGTCATGACGACGATCCGCGTTGCCCGCGCCTACACGAAGAGGTCCAAAATCATTAAATTCGCCGGCTGCTATCACGGCCACTCCGACCTTGTGCTCGTCGCCGCAGGCTCGGGACCGTCGACGCTCGGCATTCCCGATAGCGCCGGTGTTCCGTCCAGCATTGCCACCGAGGTTATTACGGTGCCCTTCAACGATCTGCCCGCCCTGAAGGAAGCGCTGGAGCGCTGGGGCGACGAAACGGCTGCCGTCATGGTCGAGCCGATCGTCGGCAACTTCGGCATGGTCATGCCGCATGAAGGTTTTCTGGAAGGGCTTTGCAAGCTGGCCCGCGATGCCGGTGCGCTCGTTATTTACGACGAGGTGATCAGCGCCTTCCGCTTCCATTACGGCGCTGCGCAAACCTATGTCGCCTTCCCGGACCGGCAGGCGATAGAGCCCGATCTGACCGCGCTTGGCAAAATCATCGGCGGAGGGCTGCCGATCGGCGCTTACGGCGGCCGTAAGGAAATTATGGAGCAGGTCGCCCCGCTCGGCCCGGCCTACCAGGCCGGTACGATGGCCGGCAACCCGGCCTCCATCTCCGCGGGCATCGCCTGTCTCGAGGTGCTGCAGGAGCCGGGCGTTTACGACAGGATGAACGCGCTCGCCACAAAGCTTGCGGCCGGATTGCATGCGGCAGCCAAGGAACACGGCATCTCCCTGACGATTAACCAGATTCGCGGCTCCTTCTCGGCCCATTTTTGCGACCATCCGGTAACGAACTACGATGAAGCGCAAAATACCGACGGCGAGCTGTTCGGGCGTTTCTTCAAGCTGATGCTGGAGCAGGGCGTCAATCTTGCCCCTTCCAAATACGAAGCCTGGTTCCTGACGACGGCCCATACCGAAGCGGACATCGACGCGACGATTAGCGCCGCTAACTTCGCTTTATCGCGCCTGTAAGCAAAAATGCCGGCAAGCTGCTCCATGCATGCTTGCCGGCACTTTTTTAAGATATAGGACAGTATAAGTTTCACTCCTATACTGACGCCTATATCTCATCGCGAAACGCAGATATTGCAACCAAGGGACGGCACTATCCGTTTACGCTTGTTTATTCCGTCAATCGTTAATCCCGTTTAAAACGAGGAGCCGGTCATCCCGTTCCCCGGGTACGCCGCGGCCGTCCGTATTGTTCGTAATGACATATACTCGTCCGTCGTTGATTTTCACGTCGCGAAGCCGCCCTTCGCCCTCGAATACGATCGACATCTCCTTCGTGGCCCGATCGAACCGGTAAAGCGCGCTGCCTACTAATGTGGCGATCAGCATCCGGTTGCGGCCGTCGATGGTCGCGCCGGAAGGAGCGATGGCGGTCTCGCCCGTATGATAGACCGGCGTACTCATGCCGCTTTGCTTGGCATCGCCATAGATGGCAGGCCAGCCGTAATTGCCGCCAGGCTCCACGATATTGATTTCGTCATGGCCGCCGGGCGAGCCCGAAGGGCCGTGCTCCGTCACCAGCATGACGCCGTCGTCCGTCCAGGCCAGCCCCTGAGGATTCCGATGGCCGTAAGAATAGATATACGAACCGGGGAACGGATTGTCCGCAGGCACTTTGCCGTCAAGGGTCATTCTTAATATTTTGCCGGCCAGACTGTCTTTGTCTTGTGCGAGCTCGCGTTGCTGCGCATCTCCGGTCGTGATGTACAGAAGCCGGTCGGGACCGTATGCCATCCGTCCTCCGTCATGGTTCGCGGCGCCTGGAATGCCTTCAAGCAGAGGCTTCACCTCGTCCCATTGATCTCCGGTTTGCTTCAGCACGACGACGCGGTTATACGTTTCCCCGTCCTCTTCATAGGTGTGATACGCATAAGCTTCCTTCGACTGCTCGAAATCCGGTGCCAGCAAAAAGCCTAAGAAGCCCCCCTCGCCTTGCCCGTGCACCGACTTTTGCAAGTTAACCTTTTGCCGGGTCATATCCTGCCCGTCTACCATAACGACATTGCCTTCACGTTCGCTAATATAGACGGTATCCGCGGCAAACTCGATTACCCAAGGTACTCTCAGCTGGTCGGCCAATACCTCATAAGGCCGTTCAGGCTCCGGCGACGGTTCGCTTGTTCCTCCGTTTCCGCCGGCAGCCGGAGTTGATGCTGGCTTCTCCGAAGCCGTTGCGGCAGGCGGGTCTGTCGGTTCTACCGCCTCATCTTGCTCGCATGCGGAGAGCAGCCCTAACCATACGCTAATTGTCAGCATTGCCGCTAATTTTGACGCCGTGCCCATGTCAATCTCCCCCCTTTAGACGAATTTCCCAAGCCGTTCAAACCTAAAAGGACAACGCGCCTGCATGCTGCATAGCTCGTTGTCCTTTCATCCTTATTGAGCTGCGCCTGCCGCTTGAAGCGCTGCTGCCAGCTCCTTCTGAATCAATCCGTTCGACGCGACGACGTTGCGCACGCCCAAATGGTAAGGCTGACCCAGCGTATCGCCAACGACGCCGCCCGATTCCTGAATCAGCAGCGCGCCCGCCGCCAAATCCCAGCTGTTCAGCCCGATCTCCCAAAAGCCGCTCAGGCGGCCCGCCGCAACATAAGCCATATGAAGCGCGGCAGAGCCGGTAATTCTGAGATTGCGCACCTTCGGCGCGATCGCTTGAATGCCCTTTAGATTCAGAGGCAGCGCATATTGGTGATCGGCCGGCAGACCGGTCGCGATCAAGCTTCCGTGCAGAGTGTCCTCGCCGGAAACCTGCATCCGTTTGCCGTGAACGTACGCGCCTTTCCCCTTCTCTGCGATGAACAGCTCATCCTTCATCGGGTCGTATACGACACCAACGATAACTTCGCCTTTGTGCGCAAGCGCGATCGACACGCAGAAGAAAGGAAAACCATGTACAAAATTCGTTGTTCCGTCTATCGGATCCACGATCCACAAATATTCCGCATCGCGGACATCCTCGAGCGCCTTCGTAGAAGCCTCCGGCCCCGGCTCGACGCCTTCTTCCCCGAGAAAGGAATGATGCGGAAAATGAGTCATAATCAAATTTCGGATCAACCGCTCCGAGCCTTTATCTACTTCCGTAACGAGGTCGTGCGAGGAATATTTTAAATCGAGGCTTGCGTAGTTGCCAAGCTTCGTCTGAATCCATTCTCCTGCTTTCGATGCGCAATTGATAGCCACGGCAGTAAAGCTCTTCCCGCCTATGACGGAACCATTATCCTGGTCACTCACGAACTATCACTCTTCCCTCTATGTATAATCATGAGCGCTGAACCCATGTTCTCCTTTGTTACGTATGAACCCGATTTCAAGTTTCGCATACGAACATTTTCGCGGTATTAAAAAGATCTAATTCCTTCAAAAATAAGCTGGCAGGCAAGAAGAAGAAGAGTCACTCTAAGCAGCCACAGCAAGCCTTTTCCGCTCATTCTCGCCGCAACCGCCGCGCCAAGCTTGCCTCCGATCCAGGCGCCCGGCGCAAGCGCAAGCACAAGCAGCCAGTCGATCTCCCCCAAATACGCCTTCATGCCGCTTCCGAGAATGGATGACAAAAAGATAATAAACATTGAAGTCGCCGTCGCCACATGCGCCGGGAAGCGGAACAGCAGCACCATCAAAGGAACGAACAAGGAGCCCCCTCCGATGCCGAAGAGGCCGGATATAAGGCCGACACCGAAGCCGATCGCCAGCGCCGGAACGATGCCGTAGCTGTACGTATGGATTTGGCCGGACGCATCCGTTATCGACCGAACGATCGGCCATTGTTTCGCAAACGGTTTCATATAATCACGGGCGATCAATAATGCCGCCATGAGCAGCATAAAAACGCCGAACACGAGCTGGAATAAGCCGGAAGGCAGCGTCCCCGTCAAGGCAGAGCCGAGTATAGCCGCGGGTCCGCTTGTGATGAAGAACAGGAGGCCGCTGCGAAAATCGACGATTTTGCGTTTGGCATAGGAAAGAGTGGATGCCAGCGCCGTAACGACCAGCACCATAAGCGAGATGCCGACTGCGTCTGCATGCTCGATGGATCCGCCCGTCAGCGCGGGCCCCAGGAGCATAAGACTCGGCACGATAATAATGCCCCCGCCAAGCCCGACAATGCTGCCGAACATGGCGGCCACAACCCCGAGCAAAACAAGAAATATCCATTCCATGAAGCATTCACCTTTTCACTGCGGGATTCATTTACCTCTACACCTGCGGAAAAACTTCCACGCTGCCGCCATCCAAAACCTTGACGGCTTCTCCCTTCGCCTCCAGAAGCCGCAGATCTTCGATCAGCTTGAGCAAAGCCTCGTCCTTGCTTTTTGCTTCCAGCATGCAGTCCAAGTGTTCCGTCGTACGGGCCGCATGGCGCAAAAAACGGACAAGCGGCTCCGCTTCCACAAAATCGGCGTGGCCGCGCGGATCGGTGTCGCTTTTGGGGCTGGAGGCGTGAATTTTGGGCGGCAGCTGCCGCTCCTGCGCATAGCCTAAACGCTCCCGTTCCTTTTGCCACGTTAAGCTTATTCGCGGCCATAGCTGCTCGTACAGCTCGTTTTCAGCCGTATCGCCGGGATTTACCGCGTGATGATGGATGTCCAGCACCATCGGAATACCCGCCCGCTCCGCCGCCTCAAGCGTTTCAAGCACGGTAAACGTTTTGTCGTCGTTTTCGAGCGTGACCCGGTTTTTAAAACGAGACGACAAGGCTCCGAACTGACGAACAAAACGTTCGCCGGCCACCGCCTTGTCGCCGTATGCTCCACCGATATGTATATTGCACTTCGCTGCTTCATCCAGTCCCATCGCTTCAAGCATCCGAATATGGTTCAGCAAATCAAGCTCGGATTTGGCGAGCACCTCCGGCCTCGGCGTACTGAATACGCAAAAATGATCCGGATGAAAGGAAACGCGAATGCCATGCTCCTTGGCGTAGCTGCCCACTTCCCTGAATTTTTCTCCCAGCTCCGCAAAAGGATCCCAGTCCGCTAATTGTTCATGAGTCGCGAGCGGTATCAACTTGGAGGAAAAGCGGTACATACGGATGCCGCTAGCATGGCAAAGCTTCAGGATACGCAGCGAGTTGTTCAAATTCTCCTCGGCGATTCTCTCCAGCTTGCGGATGCCCGCTTCACGGTCATCCAGCTTCGAGAAATTGGCAAAGGTCATCGTCTTGGACGGGGAGGCGTTGGTCAGCTGCAGGCTCATGGCGACAAAACCGAATCGGACGATCATCGGCTATGCGCGCTCCCCGAAAAACATTTCATAAGCTAGCGCCGTTTGAATACGCGATTCTTCCTCGGTCAGCTTTCTCACCAGCTCCATCTCCACCTGCGTCACTTCCTCGCCCTGAAAATTGATTTCGGCGATAGAAGCCAGAATACGGACGATCGCGATCGCTTCGTTGGACGGCGTGTAGGCAATTACCTTTTGGCCGGTCGGAAATACGCGAAAGCCGCTCTTGACCATTTTACCCCGGCCGTACTCCAACAATTCATAAAGCTCCTGCTCGGACTTGAATTTGCATACGGAGTTAAATTCGGTTGCGAAACCCATTGTAAATTCCCTCCTTTCCGTAGGATACCCATCCAAACCTTCTAAGGCTTTCGAACCCTCCCAAACCCTCCCTTCCAAGGGAGGGCCCCAAGGGCTTCGCCCTCTGGACACCCCCTGCAGAACGTTGGAGGGAAAGAGTCGGGTGTGAGCCACTTCATGCACATGGAACGCTTGTCCCTTTGGGACACGCTTAACTGCAGAGCACCAGGGGTACCTGTTCCTGAGTAACGCGGAAGGGACAGAGACGGGTGCTCCACTTCCTGCGCTTGGAACGCTCGTCCCTTTGGGACACGCTTGAAGTTGGACAAATCTGGTTACTTTAGAATCTCCGCCAGTCCCTGCCGCTTAACTGCACCATTACTTGACGCTTGAGCCGCATATGCTGCTGCTTCTGCTGTACAAACTGCATCAGAAATCTAACATATGGTTTACGTTGAAGACTTCAGATGCAGTTTATGCATTTGATCATGATCCGAGAGTGATGAAGTTATGTATTAGAGCCAAATCTGCTGCAAAAACTGCAGCGTGGCTGCCGAGCCTGCTGCACACTAAGCGATTCTAATGTACGGAATGCAGTCAGGCCCATGTCTTGCAGGCGAATATCGAACGGAGCGGTCCATTTGAATCTGGAAAAGCGAAGCGGTCGCTTTTGAAACTCCATTCTTCACCAAACAAGGTCCAAGGAAATCAGAAGAATGGGGTTTCAACGCGATAGAAAGATCAAATGGCACGCGCAGCAGGCTCTTTCGCCTCTTGGGTTTGACTCGCGCAGCAGCGGGCTCTTTCGCATCTACAGTTCGTGCAGCGGAATCTATTCGCCAATTTCGCTTTATTTTGCCGCGTCGCCCGTAAAGTCTATTCGCTGCTTATCGGCATGGCGGGCTTGAGCCAGGCTGATTAACGTGTCTAACAGCTCTTTGTAAGGAACGCCGCTTTCCTTCCACATCAGCGGGTACATGCTGAACGGAGTAAAGCCCGGCAGCGTATTAACCTCGTTAATAAAAATTTGATTGTCGTTTTTCCGCAGGAAGAAATCGACCCGGGACAGACCGGAGCCGTCAATCGCCTGGAACGCCCGTACGGCCATTTCGCGGATCGACTCCGCCGTTTCGGACGGAAGGTTCGCCGGAATTTGCATCGTG
The DNA here is from genome assembly GCF_020169515.1 of Paenibacillus vietnamensis. Classification (GTDB taxonomy): domain Bacteria; phylum Bacillota; class Bacilli; order Paenibacillales; family Paenibacillaceae; genus Pristimantibacillus; species Pristimantibacillus vietnamensis. The sequence goes on from NZ_JAHMHW010000030.1 coordinate 23,385, forward strand.
GACTTGCCGTCGATGTACTTGGCCTTATAATCGTAAAATTCATTGGAAGCCGTAATTTCTCCCGGAACGGACGCCTTCGCATCGTCGTTTCCGAGCACGCTCACCTCGATTTCGCGGGCATCGACAAACTCTTCGACGATAACCTTGCGGTCAAAGCGGAACGCGTAATTTACCGCTTTGATAAGCTCTTCGCGGTTTTTCGCTTTGGATACGCCTACGCTCGAGCCCAAATTGGCCGGCTTGATAAAGCACGGATACCCGAGCGCAACCTCGCATTCCATAATGAAATAAGAAGAATCCCTTTCCCACTGGGTACGGTTAAAATAACGGAATACGCATTGCGGCAAGCCTTCCTGCGCAAACACTTTCTTCATCATAATCTTGTCCATCCCGACGGCGGATGCCAGAACGCCGGCACCTACATACGGAATATTGGCCATTTCAAATAAGCCCTGAATCGTTCCGTCCTCGCCGAACGTACCGTGCAGCAGCGGAAATACGACGTCGACCGCAGGCTCGCCGTCTGCAGCGCCCCCGTTCAAGCCGTCGAACAACGGCGCGAGCGCGAAGCCCGATTGCTCCGCCCCGCCCGATTCGAATCTAAGGTCTTCCACAGCGGCCGGCCGGGCATGCAGCACGTCGCCGGTTTTCCACTGGCCTTGCTTCGTTATATAAAAAGGCTTAATTTCATATTTGCTGTAATCGAATTCTCCCATAACGGCAAAAGCCGTCTGCAAGGAGACTTCATGCTCCCCCGATTTCCCCCCATATACTAATCCAACTCTAACTTTGCTCCCCATGGCATATCCTCCGGTACGAAAATTATAATAGATCGGCAATATGAAAAAAACGATATTTCGTTTGTTCCGTCCAGGCGTAAGAATCCCTGTAGTCCCAATAGCGGTGCCTGCTGGCAACGGTGTTCGCATTGACGAGCGGCATGCCGAACGAGTCAAAGGCGGTGACGATCGTGCTGTGCTGGAAGCGGTGGTCGCCGTTCCAATCATACGTGATCACGTCCCCAAGCTGGAGCTGATCCGCCGACTGGACGACCTCGGCCCTGAGCCCCGTATTTTTGGAGCCGGATAAAAAATTGGTCAAGGCGTTCGATACCGCCCAGCTGTAGCTCCACCATTCGCTGCCTTTATTCCGTCCCTTATACCACCAGCCGGATTCTCTTTTACCAGTATAGTTCATCGGGGCATTGCCTGCAAAGAGACACTGCGAGACGTAATGGGTGCAGTTGACCTCGAACAGCTCGTAAGCCGGGTTCCCCTCGTTCCACCAACGGTCCGCGTAGGCCGCAGCCAAATCTCTCCTGTAGCGAATCCCCGGCTGACGGTGTTTGAATTGCGGGATTAGGTCATAATTTAAGTATGGTATTGATGGCGTTGACGAATCGTCGAAGAGCTCCGAGTAATCGTCGACGGTCATCCAGTTGTCATTGGACATGCCGAAGCGCGGCCTTCTTTCCGCAATGAGCGGCTCCACACGGAGAACCTCCCATTCGCCTGCGGACAGGCCCAGCCAGATGCGCTCGTATTCGGAACGCTCCTCCATGTAGAATCGCCCGGACTGCTCCATTCTTCTTTTGATATGAAGCTTGATCAGTACGGATACTTCGCTGGATGACTCGTTTACCCGGACCAGCTCGGCTTTCGTTTCGCAGCCGGCGGGCAGCGCGCCTCTCATCAGGTCCCGCGAGCGCAGCCGGTCGAGTCTGCCGTGGAGACGGGCGCAATGGTCGCCGTCCGTTACGAAATCGGACAAAATGCCTGCTTGCTGATTCGTTTCCGCTTGATTGTACAGGCTGACGTACCTATGGATCGAGGACTTCCAGCCTTGCGTCTCGCCTTGCTGTCTCTTCTGCTCGTAATCCGAGGAGCGAAGCAGCGAATTGAGCGTGGATTTCGGCTGCGAATCCTTATTGCCGCCGGACGGAGCTGCATGAACAGCAGCCTCAGGCTGCGGCTTTCGTGCTGAGGACGCCTGCTTGGAAGTGCTTTGATTACGCTTCTGACCTTGGCTGCCCGGTCCACGGTTACCCGTTCGAGGCATCGCAATCCCTCCTTGAAATCATGCCGGTACATTAGCTTAACACAGAATAACTGCTTCATTATATGAGCCGAACAGCCGATTCATGTAACATTCGCCAATTCCGTTTTCAAACCGATTTACATGCTCCAAAGGGCATAAATGGACTTTACGTAGCCGAGGTTTTAAAGATATAATAGGTCTATAGAGATTTTGAAATTGTGTTTCACAGAATGAAACACGCACTACACTCAAAGAGGAGAATGATGATGTCTACACAAAACCATTACTCGGTTCGCACATCGCTCGAAGCAGGCGGCAAATCCTTCGCCTACTACAGCCTTACCGGGCTGCAAGAGCAAGGGCTTGGCGACATTTCGAAGCTGCCTTTCTCGATCAAAGTGCTTCTCGAGGCTGCCGTACGCCAATTCGACGGACGCGCCATCACGCCTGAGCACGTAAAGCAGCTTGCAAACTGGGCTGAAGGCCGCGAAGATAAAGAAATTCCGTTTATCCCTGCCCGTATCGTTTTGCAGGACTTCACCGGTGTACCGGTTGTCGTTGACCTTGCGGCAATGCGCGACACCGTACAAAAAGCAGGCGGAGATCCGAAGAAGATCAACCCGCTTGTACCGGTTGACCTTGTTATCGACCACTCGGTTATGGTTGACGCGTTCGGCTCCCCGGAAGCTCTCGAGTACAACACGAAAGTGGAATTCGAACGGAACGAAGAGCGTTACCGGTTCCTCCGCTGGGCGCAAACGGCATTCGATAACTTCCGCGCGGTTCCTCCTGGAACGGGTATCGTTCACCAGGTTAACCTTGAATACCTTGCATCCGTTGCGGCTACTAAAACTGTAGACGGCGAAACTGTCGTTTACCCGGACTCGCTCGTAGGTACGGACTCTCATACTACGATGATTAACGGTCTTGGCGTAGTCGGCTGGGGCGTTGGCGGTATCGAGGCAGAAGCCGGCATGCTTGGCCAGCCGCTTTATTTCGTTATGCCTGAGGTTATCGGCTTCAAGCTGACCGGCAAGCTCGCGGAAGGCGCTACCGCTACCGACCTGGCTCTGACGGTTACTCAAATATTGCGTAAAAAAGGCGTTGTCGGCAAATTCGTCGAGTTCTTCGGCCCTGGCCTCTCCAACATCAGCCTTGCGGACCGCGCAACGGTTGCGAACATGGCACCTGAGTACGGCGCTACGATCGGCTTCTTCCCTGTCGACAGCGAAACGCTCAGCTACCTGCGTCAAACCGGCCGCTCCGAGGATCTTATCGATCTGGTTGACAAATACTACCATGCGCAAGGCATGTTCCGCACGGACGAAACACCGGACCCTGTATTCTCCGATGTGGTTGAGCTTGACCTTTCGACAATCGTGCCTTCCCTCGCAGGTCCTAAGCGTCCGCAAGACCGCGTAGAGCTGACTGCGATGAAGGAATCGTTCAATAACATTATCCGCACTCCTATCGATAAAGGCGGTTACGGCCTGAGCGACGAGAAAATCGAGCAAGTCGTAACAGTTAAGCATAATGACGGACAAGTGAGCAAAATGGGCACCGGCGCTGTCGTTATCGCGGCGATTACGAGCTGCACGAACACATCCAACCCTAGCGTTATGGTTGGCGCCGGCCTCGTAGCTAAAAAAGCTGTTGCTCTCGGCCTTAAGAAACCTGCCTATGTGAAAAGCTCCCTGACGCCGGGCTCGCTCGTCGTTACGGAATACTTGACCAAAGCAGGCCTGATCGAGCCGCTTGAAGCGCTTGGCTTCCACGTTGCAGGCTACGGCTGCGCAACTTGTATCGGTAACTCCGGTCCGCTTCCTGACGAAGTCAGCAAAGCGATCGCCGATAACGATATGACGGTATCCGCTGTGCTTTCCGGTAACCGTAACTTCGAAGGCCGCGTACATGCTCAGGTTAAAGCCAACTACCTGGCTTCGCCGCCGCTCGTTATCGCTTATGCGCTTGCCGGCACGACGAACATCGACCTGACGACCGATCCGATCGGCTACACGGAAGATAACAAGCCAGTTTACCTGAAGGACATTTGGCCGACTTCCCAAGAAGTCAGCGAGACGATGGCAGCCGCTCTGAACGCCGAAATGTTCCGCAACAAATACGAGAACGTATTTACGCAAAACGAGCGTTGGAACGCGATTTCGGTACCTAAAGGCGAAAGCTACGAGTGGGATTCCAAATCGACTTACATCCAAAACCCGCCGTTCTTCGAAGGCCTTGGCTCCGAGCTGTCCGACATTGCCGACATCCAATCGGCTAACGTGCTTGCTTTGATGGGCGATTCCGTCACGACGGACCACATTTCGCCTGCCGGCAACATCACGGTTAACAGCCCGGGCGGCCAATACCTGATCGATAATGGCGTAGAGCGCAAGGATTTCAACTCCTACGGCTCCCGCCGCGGTAACCACGAAGTGATGATGCGCGGTACGTTCGCGAACATCCGTATCCGTAACCAAGTGGCTCCGGGCACCGAGGGCGGCGTAACGACTTACCTGCCTACGGACGAAGTTATGTCCATTTACGATGCATCGATGAAATATCAAAAAGACGGCAAAAACCTCGTCGTTATCGCCGGCAAAGAATACGGTACGGGAAGCTCCCGCGACTGGGCGGCTAAAGGCACATTCCTGCTTGGCGTTAAAGCCGTTATCGCTGAAAGCTTCGAGCGGATCCACCGTTCCAACCTTGTGGGCATGGGCGTTCTTCCGCTTCAATTCACGGAAGGCCAAAGCTGGAAAACGCTTGGCATTACCGGCCGCGAAACGTTCGATATTACCGGCTTGAACAACGACGTAACGCCGGGCTCGAAAGTAACGGTTACCGCTACCCGCGAAGACGGCACAACGTTCGAATTCCCTGCAATCGTTCGTCTGGATTCGATGGTTGACGTCGACTACTACCGCAACGGCGGCATCCTGCAAACGGTGCTTCGCCAAATGATCGCTAACATGCAGGCGTAAACGAGGCTGACGCCTTTTTACGGCTTAAATGAAAAAGCCACGCTTTCCCGAATTTGGGAGGCGTGGCTTTTTTATTATCGAAAATAAAAACAGGCGCGAGTGAACTTCACCGGCCTGCCTGTTTCCTTATATCAATTACAGGATCATGATTCCCATCCGCTTGGCCGATTCCATCAGCGTAGGCGCATAGTCGCGCATCGTATCCATCGTCAGCCTGCTGGCGGGTCCCGAGACGGACAGCGCCGCTTTTATTTTTCCCGTCCGGTCAAAAATCGGCGCCGACAAAGCCGCAGCTCCCGCTTCCCGTTCCTCGAAGCTCGTGGCATAGCCGCTGGCGAGAATCTCGTCAAGCTGCTGCTTATATTGATCGAGATCGATTGAATACAGCCAAGCAGGATCTCCGAAGATGCTTTCCTGAACGGCCGGATCTGTGTAGGCGATAAGCACCTTGCTCGAAGCGCCTGCATACAGAGGCAGCCTGACGCCTACCGGAGCTACCCTGCGCACGGCCTGATTGCTTTGCACCGCCTGAATCCGGATCCGCTCCGAGCCGTCTCTGACATAGATGCTGACCGTCTCTCCCAGCTGGTCGCGCAAGCGCTCCATCTCGGGCAGCCAGATCGTCGCCTGGTCATCCGTCCTGGACAAATTGGCGGATAGCTCCCATACCTTTAGACCCAAATGATAGCGGTCCGTCGACCGGTCCCGCTCGATAAAACCCTTCTCCTCCAAAGTGGCGAGCATCCGGTGAACCGTGCTCTTGTGCAAACCGACATGTTCGGCAATTTCCGTCATCGCCCAGTCCGTCTTCATCGTAAAGCAAAGCAAAATATCCAGCGCCCGATCCACCGACCGGACCGTCGATTTTCCTTCCTCCATGCCGCTGCACCTCCTTGGCCAATAAGTTTCACTCAATGAAACTGTTTCTCATTCAGTATAACTCATTACGACTATTTTCGTAAAGAAAAGTTGTTTACATTACAGCTGTATTACAACTGCTTAACAATATCCCGACATCAATTGACAGGCCTTTAGAACCGGTCTACGATAAAAGGACTAGAAACGATAAGCGCTTTCAAATTCCGATACTTGCGACAGCGTTCGCTCCCCGGATGCCCCTGCGCCGAACTGATAGGAGATGATCCTCATGAGCACAACCACGATGACACCTTTGCCGCTTGAAGGCAGTTTTCCACAGGGCCTTCAACCATTTCCTATGCCGGATGCCGAGTACATTTTCAAACGCAACAAGGCGAAGAGCCGGAACAGGCATCTGCTGGTCGCTTCCGCCGCTTCCATTACGGCCATGTGCCTTCTGGCTTTCGTGATCTTTCACGGCTATGTCGCCTGGATGCTTGCCTATCCGTTCGTTGCGCCGCTTAAATCGAATCCTCAGGAAGCGATCGGCGTAGCGTACGAGAATGTCGTATTTCCGAGCAAGAGCGGCAACACGACCGTTAGCGGCTGGTATATACCGGCGGATACCGATGGCGGCGAGAAAGCCGAATCGCAGCGAACCGTAGTTTTCAGCCACGGCTACGGAGCCAACCGCGAAGAAAACTGGGTGCCGATGTACGAGCTGTCCAAGCTGCTGCACGGCTTGAATTATAATATTTTGATGTTTGATTACGGCTATGCGTCGAAGGAATACAAAGCTCCGGCCACAGGCGGACTGGAGGAATCCCAGCAGCTTCTGGCAGCAGTCGATTATGTCAAATCCCGCGGTGCGGAGGATATCGTCGTCTGGGGCTTCTCGATGGGCGCGGGAACGGCTCTGCAAGCCGCTCTTCAAACCGGAGATATCGATGCCATGATTTTAGACAGCCTGTTCATCCCAAGCTCGAAAGCTCTGTTCGATAATTTAAACCAATTTGTCACCCTGCCGAACTTCTCCCTGCCAATGATAGAATCGCTCATTCCGCTGTGGACAGGCAGCAGCTTCGGCTCCATACCGGCGCAGGAGGTCATCTCGCACGTCTATGACATTCCATTGTTTATTATGCATGGCACGAATGACGTGAAAGCTCCTTACCAAACGGCCGAAGCCGTTGCCGACAGCCAAGGGAGCCCGCTATCGCGCACGTGGATCGTTCCGGAAGGGCAGCATGAAATGCTGTTCCGCGCGCATCCGACCGAATATATACAGCGTGCCGCTTTATTTTTGAGCCAGGTCGACCAGCAGCTGCAATCAGATCGGGCATAGTAACGGGGAAAGCACGACATAAGCCGCCGCCGCGGCGAATACATCTAGTAATGATGAACTAGCTGCGGCAGAAGGAGGCGATGGTCGTGCTTTTTGTTTACGGTTCGCTCATGCCCGTCCGGGTCATGGAAATGGTTCGTCAGTGGAAAATGCAGGAGAAGGAACACAATTCGATGATTATGCAAGCAGCCCCAAGGCTGGAGCGCCAATATATACAGCTGCTTGAAGCCTGGGAGCCGATATTCGTCCGCACCTCGGATTATGCGTCCGAATGGCTGGACGAGTGGCAGGCCTATCCTTCCCGGCTTCCCAAAAACGCGGAAAAAAACGTGGATACGGTAGTCGCTTCGGCTCTCAAACAGTCCCGTACCTACGTGGATCAGCTCACCCAGCTGATTGAGAGGATCACGGAACCGGACAAACCGTCGATCGAGCGGACCATCATCCAGCATGCCATACGGGAATCCGATTATTATATCGGCGCCATGAGCGGCTATGGGCAATCCGAGAGCAGGCAGGCGAATCCGGATTACCGCGCGCCCATTCAGCAGGTTCCTCCCGGCGGCCACAAGCTGCCTCCCCTTCCTTACCCCTATAGCGCCCTGATGCCATATATCGATGAGCTTACGATGAAAATTCACCACGATGTCCATCATCAATCGTACGTCGATGGATTGAATATAGCGGAAAAGCAGCTGCAAGCCGCCCGTGAGACCGGTAACTTCGAGCTAATCAAGCACTGGGAGCGCGAGCTTGCCTTTAACGGAGCGGGGCATTATCTCCATACGCTGTTTTGGAGCACGATGTCTCCGAGCGGCGGCCGGGAGCCCGCCGGGCAGCTGGCCGCCCAGCTCGCGAACGATTTTGGCAGCTATGCGGCGTTCAAGCAGCAGTTCAGCGAAGCGGCGGCGAAGGTGGAAGGCGGCGGCTGGGCCATTCTCGTATGGAGCCCCCGCAGCAGACGGCTTGAGATTTTGACCGCCGAGAAGCACCAGAACCTGTCCCAATGGGATGTCGTTCCGCTGCTGCCGCTCGATGTCTGGGAGCACGCCTACTACTTGAAGCATCAAAACCGGCGGCCCGATTATATCCAGGATTGGTGGAACGTCGTCAACTGGCCTTATGTCGCCGAACGTTTCGCGGAAGCGCGCAAGCTCGTTTGGCAGCCGGTTTAAAAAAAGTCCGACGGAGAACGCCGAGCATAGCCCCATGTGTACAATGACCAGGGTCTATGTCCGGTTCCCGTCGGACTTTTATCATGTTCAGCCTCTATTGCTTGAGCAGTGTCAGAAACTCCGAGCGAAGCGCCGCGCTCGTGCGGAACTCCCCGCGTACGGCCGACGTGACCGTCTTGCTGCCGGGCTTCTTGACGCCGCGCGCGCACATGCACAGATGCTCTCCTTCCACAACGACCATAACGCCGTGCGGTTTAAGCTCCTCGTCGAGAATATCAGCCACCTGCGAGGTGATGCGCTCTTGTACCTGCAGGCGGCGGGTAACCGCCTCTACCAGCCTCGCCAGCTTGCTGAGCCCGGCGATCTTGCCGCTAGGAATATAGCCGATATGGGCTTTGCCGAAAAACGGCGCCATATGATGCTCGCATTGACTGTAATAGACGATATCTCTTACGATAACGAGCTCCTCGTGCTGTTCATCGAACGTGACGCCCAGCACCTCGCGGGGGTCGACCTCGTACCCTGCAAAAATTTCCTCGTACATCCGCGTCACTCTGGCCGGCGTCTCGAGCAGCCCTTCCCGCTCGACGTCTTCGCCTACGAGCTTCAGGATCTCTTTAATATGGTGCTCGATCTTCTCCCGGTTTGCCGTTACCCTCGAATTGACGTAATCTTTTTTTCCCGCCATTCAAAACCCCTCCTTCCGGTGTGTCCTTCTCTTCTCCCTACCTGCGCGGGAATTTTTGATTTTTCATCATGTTCTGCGCTTTGGCCATCTGCTGCTTGTTCAGGTTGTAGCCCATCTGCTTGGCCATCTTCTGAATCATTTCCGGATCGTTCTGCATCTTCTCAAGCTGCTTGCGCAAATAAAACACGCCGATAAAGAAGCCGCCGACGGCTCCTGCCAACAACGTTACGATCGGAACCACAATGTTAACCCAATTCATAATGTCACCAGACCCTTCCTTTTCTCTGCAGCATAATGCTCCCATGATAGCATGTTCGCCCCATGTTCGCAATGAAAGTTACACGGTTTGTCCGGTACCTTCCGGACCGGCCGCTTCCGCTTTCCGGACCTGTTCAATTGCCGTGCGGATCGCAGCCAGCGCCTCCTCGTCGGTTTCCTTACCGGCGGCTTTGCGCAGCGCCTCCAGCGCCTCGCTGCCGCCGATCCTGGACAGCGACCAGGCCGCCGTCCCCCGCAGGACCGGCCTCGTATCCTGCTCCAGCACGCGGATCAGATCGGGCACGGCTGCCGCTTCTTTAAAGTTGCCAAGCGCGATGACGGCGTTGCGCTGAATCGGCTTCTTGCCCCGCCATGCCGAGGAGGTTTTCCCGTACTTCGCTTGAAACTCCTTATTCCCGATCGTCAGCAGCGGGAGCAGCAGCGGCTTGACCAGCTCATGGTCCGGCTGAAGCTCCGGCTGGTGAGTCCAGTTTTTGCCCCGGTTGACGGGGCACACCGTCTGGCACGTATCGCAGCCGTAAAGCCTGTTGCCGATTTTCCGCATCAGCTCGTCGGTCAGCATGCCTTTCGACTGGGTGACAAAAGAGATACAGCGGCTCGAATTGAGCTCCCCGGGGCCGACAAGCGCATCCGTCGGACATGCGTCTATGCATTTGGTGCAGGTGCCGCAGCCTTCGGTTACCGGCTCGTCCGGCTCAAGCGGCAAATTCGTAATCATTTCTCCGAGATAGATCCAGGAGCCCAGCTCGGGTGAAATCACCGAGCAGTTTTTGGCGCTCCAGCCGATGCCTGCGCGCTCCGCGACTGCGCGGTCGGATAATGCGCCCGTATCGACCATGCTTTCCGCCCGTAATTCGGGCACACGTTCCCGCAGCCATTGCTCCAGCTTGGCCAGCCGGTCGCGCAGCACGCGGTGATAATCTTCGCCCCATGCCGAGCGCGACAGTATGCCCCGTCTCGCACCCGGCTCCGACTTCGGGGGATCCTTCAGCTTCGAAGGATACGCGACGGCGATGGCGATAATCGATTGGGGATTATCGAAGAGCAGGCCGGGATTCGTCCGTTTCTCGATATCCGGCTCCTCGAAGCCCGATTCCCTGCCCAGCTCGCGGTGACGAAGCAGAATCTGCTTCAGGCTGGTGAACGGATCGGCCGAGGCTACCCCGATCTTATCGATGCCGAGACTTGGCGCCGCGGCTTTCATCTCTTCCTTCAGCTTTGCCCAGCGGTCCATGGCTACATCCTTCTGATCGCTTCGCGCGCAAGCTCGTCGCAGCGGTTATTCCACTTGTTGTCGCTGTGGCCTTTTACCTTCACATAGTCCACCTTGTGCGTGTTCATCAGCGCCCACAGCTCCTTCCAGAGCTCCTGGTTCTCGACGGGCTGGTTCTTGCTGTTCTTCCAGCCGTTACGAAGCCAGCCATTGATCCACCCCTTCTGGAAGCAGTTCACGACATAGGCGGAGTCGCTGTATACCGTCACCTTGCAAGGCTCCTTCAGCAGCTTAAGCCCTTCGATCACCGCCTGGATTTCCATCCGGTTGTTCGTCGTATGCTTCTCCCCGCCGGATATTTCCTTCTGATGCACGCCAAAAAACAAAATCGATCCCCAGCCGCCGGGACCGGGATTTCCGGAGCAGGCGCCGTCCGTATAAAGCATTACTTCCTTCATCCGATTGTTACCTCCCGTTATAGTCCCTTGATTTCCTTGATCGGCCACAAAATATAATCCGCCCTGCCGCGGATCAGCTCCCCCGGCACCGCATGAAAGGTACGGCTGTCCAGGCTTGCCCGCGCATGGCGATTATCCCCCATCACAAAATAATGCCCTTCGCCGATAATTTCCGGTCCGTAGCTCATGTCTTCGATGAGCGTGTCGGTATACGGCTCCTCGACCAGCTCGCCGTTGCGGTACAAACGCTGGTCGTGAATTTCGATCCGGTCGCCCGGCAGTCCTACGATCCGCTTGACGAGAAATTTTTTGTCCTTGCCCGTCACGTTCGGCTCCGACAGGATGACCACATCGCCGATCTTCGGCTCGCCGATCAAATAAACGAATTTGTTCACAAACAGCCACTCATTGTCGGTCAGCGTCGGCTCCATGGAGCTGCCTTCGACCGTCGATAAATTAAATACGAAAAAATGCAGAGCCATGACGACGGCAAAAGCGATTACCAGCGTCTTCACCCAGTCCAGCAGCTCCTTCACCCATTCTGGCCTTTGTATTGCCGCTTTCATTCATTCACCTCATCGTTTTGTCTATGCCAATCTTCATAATATTGCATCACATGCTGTTCCTGAAAGGGGGTCTGTCCCGCATCGATGCGCCCGATCAGCGAGTTCAGCCCTTCCTTCACCTTCTCATCCACCATCTTCGGATAATGATAGGCTGCTTTATGCAGATCGTATTCGTCCTGGTCGACCACAAACCTGAGGCCGTCGGCCGTCCGGATCACATCCAGATCGTAATCGATATATGTGAGCACGTCCCCCAGCAAATACGGCGGCGAAGCCACATTGCAGTAATAACGGATGCCCCCTTCCTCCAGCAGGGCCACGACGTTGAACCATTGGCCCGGAAGAAAGAAGGAGACTGCCGGGACGCGGCTGATCCATATTTTACCGTCGGATTCTTGTATCGGCGTTTGTCGGTTAATGAGAACGATCATCTCTTCCGCCGCATGCTCGGGCAGCATCAGCTCCTCCGGGACGAGCCAGTTCTGCTGCCAAGTCCGGTGCAAATGACCGTTATGTTTGAAGCTTTTGATCACGCAATGCCGATATCGTTCCATACGGTTCTCCTCATAAAAGGTTATATGAATAAGAAAAGCATATCTCACCGCCAAAATCAATTGACGATGCAGATATGCCCTGCGTACAACAAGTGCAGTAAAATTTCGCGTCAGCCCGTTACAATAGCAAGTTTCTGAAAAGACCGGAAAAAGTCGTTCGAAGCGTACCCCATCGACTCGTATAACGGCAAAACCGGCTCATTGTGCTCGTCTGCGGTAATTAATATCTTTGTGACATGCCGCTGCTCGAAGCGCTGGCGCAGCCCTTGTACTAGCGCTTTGCCTATTCCGCGGCGCTGGTGGGAGCGGGAAACGGCGATCCTGTAATAATAACCTTTGTTATTATCGATCGTACCGATGATCATGCCAACGATCTCTGAATGTTCGACAGCGACGAGAACCAAATCACTGTCCCATGACAATTGGCGAGCAAAAGCTTCCATCGTTTGTTCGTAGCACTCTTCGGTAAGTACATCCTCAAGGAGCGCTGTAATCGGTCTGTAATCGGACAACTGGAAGGAACGAACATTCATAATTTTACACCTTCTATACCATGTCATAGTCCTGCATCTAGAATATAATACGACAATTTTTCACGAAATCCTGCTTCAATCTTTAATATTCCTTAAAATATTTAAAGAAATCTTTAAATATCTCGTGAAAACGCTTAATTTTAAGCGCTTTCACTTATTTTGTCGTTTTTAAAGGCTTGAGGACCCCGCGGTCATGAGGTTTTTTTACCCAGTTTGGGCCTAATGGCCGCTTAATAAGTCCCTTTGACGGAGGGCGCTTTTCCGTATAAATTCCAGTGCTTAGGACATGCTAGTTCGGGGTAAAAAAGAAGAGGACCAGAATTCGACTTTTGAAACAATAATGTTGATTTATTCGATCGGATAAGGGATAATGGTCTAGGATAACTACATAATTTTAGGAGGTTAATAACACATGGCACATCAACTACCTGCTTTGCCTTACGCGCACAACGCACTTGAGCCGCACATCGATGCGACGACAATGGAAATTCACCACGGCCGTCACCACAATGCTTACGTGACTAACCTTAACGCAGCTTTGGAGTCCGCTCCTGAACTGCAAAGCAAATCGATCGAAGAATTGATCTCCGATCTGGCTAGCGTACCTGAATCCATCCGTACCGCCGTTCGCAACAACGGCGGCGGACATGCTAACCACAGCCTGTTCTGGGAAACGATCGGCCCTGACGCGGGCGGCGCTCCTACAGGAGCTCTTGCTGCAGCGATCGAAAGCGAGCTGGGCGGCTTCGAAACGTTCAAAGCCGATTTCGCTAAAGCGGCAGCTACCCGTTTCGGAAGCGGCTGGGCATTCCTTGCGGTTGCCGGCGGCAAACTGAAGGTTTACAGCCTTCCTAACCAAGACAGCCCGATCATGGAAGGCGAAACGCCGATCCTTGGCCTGGATGTTTGGGAGCATGCTTACTACCTGAACTACCAGAACAAACGCCCTGACTACATCGCGGCGTTCTGGAACGTTGTTAACTGGGAAGAAGTTGGCAAACGTTACGAAGCGGCTGTAAAGTAATATAGGTTTTTGAAACGGCGCCGACCTCCTTGCGAGGCGGCGCCGTTTTTTGGTTAGCCTCCACGCACCGAACGTCACTAAATCCTATCGCAGCGGGCCTTCAAGTTACTTCACTCGAGCACTATTGCGATAGAAAGTATCGTTATCCCGCCGTCGCCCCGTCTTCCGCATGTCCATACGCCGCCGAACGCCGCAAATACGATAATCCTATCGCTGTTGGCCTGCAAGTTACTTCACCCAAGCACTATTGCGATAAAAAGTATTGTTATCCCGCCGTCGCCCCGTCTTCCGCATGCCCAAACGAGCCGATCGCCTCAAATAATGCTAGAAATTAGCCTTATAACCCTGCTCCCTTTACTTGTTCATCCCGTCTTCCGATCATTTTATCTGCGCAGCACACCGGATGGGCACCTGCCGCATACGATACAGCAGGATAAACGCCTAATTCCTTTGTGCGAAGGAGATTGAGTACCTTCATGGAATATACTTACCTTGATGAGCATCAGTATGCCGCGTTAATGGGACGCCAAGCGGTCCCATCCGGCAGCGGCTGCGGCTGCGGCGGCAGTATGCGTATGATTACGCCGGGCGGTCCGGGAATGTTCCCGGGACCGGGGCCGGGGCCATTCCCGCCAGGGCCGGGGCCATTCCCGCCAGGGCCGGGGCCATTCCCGCCAGGGCCGGGGCCATTCCCGCCAGGGCCGGGGCCATTCCCGCCAGGGC
>NZ_JAHMHW010000031.1 GCF_020169515.1 Paenibacillus vietnamensis
CATTAATCCGTGAGGATTAACGGGGCAGTTTCACTCGTTGTTCAGTTTTCAAAGAGCAAGCAATTCTTTCTCTTGTTTCATCGCCGTCCGCGTCGTTCTTGCGGCCGGAAACATAATATAACACGGTTCGACATGATTAGGCAACTGTTTTTTTATTTTTTTTTAATATATTCATTTTTAAACGGAATAAAAGCCTGTAAATAAGCGAATAATTAGCGAGCAATTCATCCTATACGAGGTGCAAATACATATGGCGAACACTAAATCACGAAAACTGAATATCACATTTAAAAGCGATATGGACTTTAAAGATAGATCACCCGCCAAAACATCCGGATCGGAACCGGACAGCAAATCAAAGGGACGGATTTGGGAGTTTATTGCGCTGGCCACCATCCCGATGGTGCTTGTGTTTGGCAATTCGATGCTGGTCCCGGTATTGCCGGATATGCAGCGCGAGCTTGCCATCAGCAAATTCCAAAGCAGTTTGGTCATCTCCATTTTCTCCCTAGCTGCCGGCCTGTTTATTCCGGTGATCGGCTATTTGTCGGATCGCTTCGGACGGAAGGTTATCATTGTGCCCGCTTTGATCATTTACGGAAGCGCGGGGGTTTTGGCCGGGTTCGGCGCCATATGGGATTCTTATACCGTCATTATCGTCGCACGGGCCATACAAGGCTTATCGGCGGCCGGAACAGCCCCTGTGGCAATGGCGCTAGTAGGTGACTTGTACGACGGGGCCACGGAAAGCAAAGCGCTCGGTCTAATCGAGGCTTCAAACGGCGCAGGCAAGGTTTTTAGCCCGATCATCGGCTCCTTGCTGGCTTTGATCATTTGGTACGCTTCCTTCTTTGCTTTTCCGGTGTTCTGCGCACTCTCGCTGCTGGCGGTGTTGTTTCTAATCAAGGAGCAGAAGCATGAACAAAAGCAGGGTTTAAAGGCGTACATCCGAAAAATAGGGGATTTGTTCAAGGAAAAAGGACGCTGGCTCATTACCTCTTTTTTTGCAGGAGCGATGGCGCTGTTCATTTTATTCGGCGTGCTTTTTTATTTATCGAACATTCTCGAAGAGAAGCCCTACAGCATTGACGGAGTGAAAAAAGGTCTCGTTCTGGCCATCCCTCTGCTGGGTATGGTTATCACTTCCTATACAACCGGCAGCCTGATCAAAAAAAACGGCGTTCTAATCCGCTGGCTGATCAATATCGGGTTATTGGCCATGGCCCTTTCCCTCGCAGGCACCATTTTCTTTTTTAAAAACATTTACGTCTTCATCGGGCTTTTGACGGTCAGCAGCATCGGCACGGGCCTGCTTTTGCCTTGTTTAAACACAATGATCACCGGCGCCGTCCAAAAAAGCGAACGCGGCATGATTACTTCCCTGTACAACTGCTTGCGTTTTTTAGGCGTTGCTTTCGGTCCACCGTTGTTCGGCTGGATGATGGAAAAATCGGACCGGCTCGTTTTTATTGCCGTTTCATTGTTATCCTTAATTACCCTTGGCTTCGTCTTCTTTCTCATCAAACCTCCCGGAGAGGTCAATTAATCCGTCTCTTCTTTCCTTGCTGCCTGCTGCCCGCGTCGCCGGCCAACCGAAAAAAACTGGGCACACGCCCGGTACTGCCGGCATATGATACTCATGTCATTCGATGACGCGAAAAGACAACAGAATTGAGGAGATACGGATGAAGTGTTCCCTGTCTGCAGTTTGGCCCGCTGAATTACTAAACCCGAGCGGACTCCGCAAGTCATCAGGGCCGGATAACGGATATCCCGCCGCCAAACGGTCCACCGAACGCGGTCAAACAATGATAATTGACAAGGGGCTCGGAAGAAATGCCTTTATGGATTTAATCGAGTCAGCTTCCGATTACATCGATTGCATCAAATTGGGATTCGGAACAGCTGTTCTCTACCCTTCCGAGCTGCTTCTTTACAAGATTGGCTTAGCGAAAAAACACGGAATTACGATCATGCCGGGCGGCACACTGCTCGAAATTGCCGTTCAGCAGAATACGGCTCCTGCATTTTTGAATGCAATTTGCTCCTTGGGCTTTAGCGGCATGGAGGTGTCCGACGGAACGATCGAGCTAAGCCGGAAACAACGGACGGAGCTTATCCGTGAAGGAGTCAACTGCGGTCTTCGCGTCGTATCGGAGTACGGTAAAAAGCTATCCGGTTCATTAATCGACGCAGCGGATTTGGCGGTAACGGCGGAGTGCGACTTGGAGGCGGGCTCCGAGCTTGTCACTGTGGAAGCGCGCGAATCGGGCGTTGGGGTCGGCATCTTCGACAGTCAGGGAAATTGCCGGAAGGATCTGCTGGATGCCGTCATGCGGTTTGTGCCGGACTCGAAACGGCTCATGTGGGAAGCTCCTCTCAAGCATCAGCAGGTGATGCTTCTGGAGATGCTTGGGGCGGATACGCATTTGGGGAATATCCAGCCGGCCGATGCGATGTCTCTGGAAGCGCTGCGGCGCGGACTGCGTTCCGATACATTTAATTTCGGTTTGCAGGTCAGACAGGCGGAAGAATTTTGTTATATGATTTAATTTTTGGCGGGAAAAGCTCGTTTCACGATAAAAGATATGACAGTTATATGCTCAAACTTATAAATTCTTATCTTGAGAAAAAGCCCCTCAATCCGGTTTCCGGTTTGAGGGGCTTGCGTTTGTGCAGATGCACACAGAAGCATAAAGCTTATACTAGTGCTTTAGCCGCGATGTCCGTACGGTTCTGCTTGCCTTCGAACTCGATGACGCTAACCGCTTCATAGGCACGTGCACGGGCCTCTGCGATGTCGCGTCCGCGGCCGACGATGCCGAGCACGCGTCCGCCGCTCGTTACGGTTTGGCCGTCCTTCTCGGCCGTGCCTGCATGGAATACAAGCGCGCCCTGCGCTTCGGCTTCTGCGAGGCCGGAAATGACGCGGCCCTTCGGATAGGAGCCCGGATAACCCTCGGACGCTACGATGACGCATACCGCCGCCTCGTCGCTCCATCTGATATCGATTTGATCCAGATGCCCGTTCATGGATGCCAGTACGATATCAACAAGGTCCGTCTCCAGGCGAGGCAGAACGACCTGCGTTTCCGGATCGCCCATCCGCGCGTTGAACTCGATCGTTTTCGGACCGTCCTTCGTAATCATGAGGCCGGCGAACAGAACGCCGCGGAACGGCCGTCCTTCGCTGACCATCGCTTTTGCGGTCGGAATGATAATGTTCTGGATCGATTCGTCGATAATCGCTTGATCGATATGCGGAAGCGGCGTGTACGTTCCCATGCCTCCGGTATTCGGTCCTTTGTCGCCGTCGAAGATCGGCTTATGGTCCTGTGCAGGAACCATCGCGCGTACGGTCTCGCCGTCAACGAACGCCAAAATGGACATTTCCTGTCCTTCGAGGAATTCCTCGATGACAATTTGGTTGCCCGCTTCGCCGAACACCTTGTCCACCATCGCTTCGTGCAGCGCCTTCTCCGCTTCTTCAAGCGTTGCCGCCACCGTTACGCCTTTGCCTGCCGCCAGACCGTCAGCCTTGATGACGATCGGTACGGCTTGCTGGCGCAAATAAGCCAATGCCGCTTCATAATCCGTAAACGTTTCGTATTTGGCCGTTGGAATCTCGTATTTCTTGAGCAAATTTTTCATAAAAATTTTGCTGCCTTCGATTTCCGCCGCATTTTTGCGAGGGCCGTACGTCTGGATGCCTGCCGCTTCGAATGCATCGACGATGCCGTCCGCCAGCGGATCGTCCGGACCGACGAATACAAGGTCGATGTCCGCGTCCTTCGCAAAGCGGATCAGCTCGTCGAATTGATTCGCCGCGATCGGTACGCACTCGGCAAGCTGCGCAATGCCGGCATTGCCCGGCGCGCAGTACACTTCCTTCACTTTCTCGCTTTTCTTGAGCGCCCAGACGATCGCGTGCTCGCGTCCGCCGCCGCCGATAACTAAAATGCGCATAGTTGCTGCCTCCCCCTTAGTGCTTGAAATGACGAACGCCGGTGAATACCATCGCGATGTTATTCGCGTTTGCGGCAGCGATGGATTCCGCGTCCTTCACGGAGCCGCCAGGCTGGATAATCGCCGTGATGCCTGCTTTTGCAGCAAGCTCAACCGTGTCGCCCATCGGGAAGAATGCATCGGAAGCCAGGGCGGAGCCAGCCGCTTTCTCGCCTGCTTGCTCGATGGCGATGCGCGCTGCGCCGACGCGGTTCATTTGGCCTGCGCCGACTCCGATCGTCATATCGTCCTTGGCCAGCAGGATCGCATTCGACTTCACATGCTTAACGACCTTCCATCCGAACAGCAGCTGCTTCAGCTCTTCCGCTGTCGGTTTGCGGTCGGTCACAAATTGAAGATCTTCTTCCGTCAAGCTGTGAACGTCGCTCTCCTGTACGAGCATGCCGCCGTCAACCGAAGTGACGACCCATTCCGGCTTGCGCTCGCCCGCTGCGGAAAGCTCGCCCAGCTTGAGCAGACGGATGTTTTTCTTCTTCGTCAAAATTTCAAGCGCTTCAGGCGTGTAGTCCGGAGCAATGATAATTTCGAGGAAAATGCTGCCGAGAAGCTCAGCCGTGTCCGCGCCGATCGTACGGTTAGCCGCTACGATGCCGCCGAAAATCGACGTCGGATCCGCATCGTATGCCTTTTGGTAAGCCTCGTGAATCGTCGCTCCGATGCCAACTCCGCACGGATTCATATGCTTAACGGCTACGACTGCAGGCTCGTCGAATTCCTTGAGGATCGCAAGAGCGGCGTTCGCGTCGCCGATGTTGTTGTAGGACAGCTCTTTGCCGTGCAGTTGCTCAGCTGTTGTAATGTTGCCTTTAGCCGCTAGCGGCTTGCTGTAGAAAGCTGCTTTTTGATGCGGGTTCTCGCCGTAACGGAGGTCCTGCACTTTTTCGTAAGTAACCGTGTAAGTCTCAGGAAGCGGCTCGCCTACTTGCTTCGAAAGGTAATCCGAGATCAGGGAATCGTAAGCAGCCGTATGACGGAAAACTTTGGCCGCCAGGCGTTTACGCGTTTCCAGCGTCGTATCGCCTTGCGCCTTAACTTCCTCGAGAACCGTGCCGTAGTCGCCTGCATCTACAACAACCGTAACGAAGGCATGGTTTTTGGCAGCCGAGCGAAGCATCGTAGGACCGCCGATATCGATATTTTCGATCGCATCTTCATAGGATACATCCGGCTTCGCGATCGTTTGCTTGAACGGATACAGATTCACGATCACAAGATCGATGTAATCGAGGCCAAGCTCCTTCATCGCTTTCTGATGCTCTTCGTCGTCGCGTACGGCAAGCAGGCCGCTGTGAACGGCCGGATGCAGCGTTTTGACGCGTCCGTCCAAAATTTCCGGGAAGCCGGTTACATCGGAAATGCCGATGACCGGTACCCCTTCCTTCTGCAGCAGGCTGAATGTGCCCCCTGTCGAAATGATTTGCACGCCTTGATTGGCCAGCTCTCTGGAAAACTCTACGATACCCGTCTTATCGGACACACTGATTAACGCTCTGCGAATAGCCACGCAAATATCCTCCTCCTGTGATTGAATTAATATTAAATAAGCAGCTTCGCTGCATAAAGCACTAAAGGACTCAGGAATTGCCGCCGCTTACCGTAACCTTACGGCCTTCCAGCGACACGCGTCCCTGAGCGATTTGCTGGATGACCGAGGGCAGCAGCGCCTGCTCCGCCGCATGAATCCGTACGGCCAGCGAGTCTTCCGTATCCTCGTCCGTTACCACGACTGCGGTCTGCGCAATGATCGGGCCGCTGTCCATGCCCCCGTCCACGTAATGGACCGTAACGCCGGTCAGCTTGACGCCGTAGGACAGCGCCTGGCCGATGCCGTTGACGCCCGGGAACGCCGGAAGCAGCGACGGATGGATGTTGATCATCCGCCCGTAATACGGCTCCACCAGCACGGACGTGATAATGCGCATATACCCCGCAAGCACGATCAGCTCGACGCCGCGGCGCTCCAGCTCCGCGATAATTTCCGTCTCGTACGATTCCCGCGACGGATACTCCTTCGGCGTGAACAGGAACGTGTCCACGCCGGCCTTCTTTGCGCGCTCCACGACCGGAGCGGCAGGCTTGTCACAAACAAGAAGCTCGATGGTTACATCGAGCTTCCCCTCCTGCACCGCATCCACGATCGCTTGGAAATTCGTACCTTGTCCCGAGGCGAAAACGGCGATGCGAAGCGTTCCCATTATACGTCCGCTCCCGTAAACGTCACGATGCGGCTTCCTTCCGTAACCGTTCCGATACGGTAAGCCTGCTCGCCAAGCTCCGCCGCAATGCGCAGAGCTTCTTCCGCTTGATCGGCCGGAACGACAACTACCAGGCCGATGCCCATATTAAAGGTCGTGAACATATCGCGGTTCGAAATGCCGCCTTTGTTCTTCATTAGCTCAAAGATCGGCAAAATCGGCCACGAGCCGTACTTGATATCTACATTAACGCCGTCAGGCAGCACGCGCGGAATATTCTCGATAAAGCCGCCGCCTGTAATGTGCGCCATTCCCTTCACATTCACTTGCTCGATCAGCTTAAGCGCTGATTTCACATAAATGCGGGTAGGCTCGATCAGCACGTCGCCAAGCTTCGCGCCGCCAAGCTCGTCCAGCTGCTGGTCGAGCGTATAGCCGGCTTCCTCAAGCAGCAAACGGCGCACGAGCGAGAAGCCGTTGCTGTGGATGCCGCTCGATGAGAAGCCGATGACGGCGTCTCCGGCAGCGATCGACGAGCCGTCGATCATTTTTTTGCGGTCCACGATACCTACTGTGAAGCCCGCGATATCGTATTCGCCTTCACCGTACATGCCCGGCATTTCCGCCGTTTCGCCGCCGATCAGGGAGCAGCCCGCCTGCACGCAGCCCTCCGATATGCCGGCTACGATCGCTTCGATTTTGCCCGGCACAACCTTGTCGCATGCCAGGTAATCGAGGAAGAACAGCGGCTCTGCGCCTTGTACGATAATGTCGTTCACGCACATCGCCACGGCATCGATGCCGATCGTGTCATGCTTGTCCATAGCAAATGCAAGCTTCAGCTTCGTTCCGACGCCGTCCGTTCCGGAAACGAGCACGGGCTCCTCATACTTGTCCTTGTTCAAGCTGAACAGGCCGCCGAAGCCCCCAAGCTCCGCAAGCACCTCCGGGCGGTAAGTCCGCTTTACGTGCTTCTTCATCCGTTCAACCGCTTCGTTACCAGCCGCTATGTCGACGCCGGCTTTTTTGTACGCTTCTGACACTATCGGTCAACTCCTTAACTTGTTTTGCCTGCCTGCTATTTAACGCTGTTAACAGCTGCAGCTTTTGTCCGACTCCTCGTTCACGTAGGTCGGGTAGTCGTTATCGAAGCACGCCAGGCACATGCCGCGGTTGTACGCTCCGTCATTGCCGCCAACCGAATCAACAAAGCCCTCTTCGCTTAAAAATGACAATGAATCCGCATTGATCTGCTTTCTGATCTCCTCCACCGTGCGGTAAGAAGCGATCAATTCCTTGCGGTCAGGCGTATCGATGCCGTAGTAGCAAGGGTTTTTGAAAGGCGGCGACGTAATCCGGACATGCACCTCGGTCGCGCCTGCTTCGCGAAGCAGGTTGACGATTCTTAGCGATGTCGTGCCGCGAACGATCGAGTCGTCGATCATAACGACGCGTTTGCCTTCCACGACTTTGCGGACGGCCGACAGCTTCATTTTCACGCCTTTTTCCCGCAGCTCCTGGGAAGGCTGAATGAACGTCCTGCCTGTATATTTGTTCTTGATAAGGCCAAGCTCGTACGGAATGCCTGTCTGCTCCGCATAACCGATCGCCGCCGAAATACTCGAATCGGGCACGCCCGTTACGATATCCGCGTCAACGAACGATTCCTTCGCAAGCTGGCGTCCCATCCGTTTGCGCGCCGAGTGAATGTTAATGCCGTTAATGTCGCTGTCAGGACGGGCAAAATAAATGTATTCCATCGCGCACGTCGCGCGGCGTTCCACATGTGCATAACGGTCCTCACGCATGCCGTCCGCATCGAATATAAGCAGCTCGCCGGGTTGAACGTCGCGAACATACTCGGCTCCGATCGATTCGAACGCGCACGATTCGGACGAGAAGACGTAGCCGTCGCCGATGCGTCCCATGACGAGCGGGCGAAGCCCGTTCGGATCGGAAGCGACCAGCAGCTTGTCATTGGTCATAATCAGGAACGCAAAGCCCCCGATAATGCGCTGCAAAGCTTCCTTAGCGGCCGTCTCGAAATCCTTCGGAGAACGAGCGATCAAATGCGCGATAACCTCCGTGTCGCTGGATGTCTGGAAAATCGAGCCCGACATTTCCAGCTCGCGGCGGATTTCCGGCGCATTAACGATATTGCCGTTCGTAGCGACCGCCAGGTCGCCGTCCCGGTATCGGAAAATAAGCGGCTGCGCATTGGCAAGCTTGCTCTCTCCCGATGTGGAGTAGCGGACATGCCCGATAGCGCGGTCTCCCGCCAGCATATCCAGCTTCTCCTTATCGAAAACTTCCTTCACGAGGCCCATGCCGCGGTGGTACGCGAATTTTTTATCGTTTCTCGTATCCACCGTGCAGATCCCCGAGCTTTCCTCGCCGCGGTGCTGCAGAGCATGCAGGCCGTAGTAAGAGAGGTTGGACGCATCGGGGAGATTGAATACCCCGAATACGCCGCATTCTTCACGCAATTTATCAAAAATATCGTCCCGGCCGATGCCTTCGTTATAGTGGTTCCCCGTCCACAGCACAGGCTCCTGTCTTATTTCATCAGACATGGAATCGCATCCTTCCAGACCTTCTCCAGTTGTTGTACCGGCGCCTGAATGCCGGCTTTGCCGTTTACGTTAATGGTCAGGCTGCTGCCCTTAACAGTACCGATTTGATTGTTGATGACGCCATGCTCCGTAAGGAGCGCTTGAAGCTCAGCCGCTTTCTCCGGTTTAGCCGAGAGAAGAATGCGGGATTGCGACTCGCTGAACAGCAGGTGGTCCGCACGAAGCTCGGACGACAGCGCCACTTCCGCGCCGAGGCCGCCGCTGATGCACGATTCCGCCACCGCAGCCGCGATGCCGCCTTCGGACAAGTCATGCGCCGAAGCGACAAGACCTTTTTGAATAGCTGCCAATACGGCTCCTTGCACCTTCTTCTCGGTTTCCAGATCGATTTGCGGTGGACGTCCGGATGCCGCGCCTTCTAGCACGTATTGAAGCTCCGAGCCGCCAAGCTCCGCTTTCGTGTCGCCGATAAGGACGATTACATCGCCTTCGGTTTTAAAGCCTTGAGTCGTAATATGGTCGATGTCGTGCACGAGACCGACCATGCCGATAACCGGCGTCGGGTAGATCGCGCCCTTCGCGTTCTCGTTGTACAAGCTGACGTTGCCGCCGATAACCGGCGTATCCAGCTTGACGCAAGCCTCGGACATGCCGTCGGCCGCTTTCTCCAGCTGCCAGAACACTTCCGGCTTCTCCGGATTGCCGAAGTTCAGGTTGTCCGTTACGGCCAGCGGCTCGGCGCCGGAGCAAACGATGTTGCGCGCCGCTTCCGCTACCGCAATGCGGCCGCCCACTTCAGGATCCAGATACACATAACGGCCGTTGCAGTCCGTCGTCATCGCAAGCGCCTTGCGCGTGCCGTGAATCGTCACGACCGCTGCGTCGGAGCCCGGTTGAACGGCTGTCGAGGTGCGTACCATATAGTCATATTGATTATATACCCATTCTTTGCTCGCAACAGTCGGAGAAGCCAAAACCTTCTCCAAAGCGCCGGTCAAATCCGTAATTTCCGCAAAAGCACCGGTGTCCACCGCTGCGTTCTCGCCGTAGTAAGCAGGCTCCTGCGACGGCTTGTTGTAAACCGGGCACTCGTCGACGAGCGCTTTAACCGGCATGTCGGCAACCTCTTCGCCTTTGTGGAACAGGCGGAGGCGTCCGTCGTCGGTTACTTTGCCGACCTTGGCGCAAATAATGCCCCAGCGGTCGAAAATTTCCTTCGCCTGCGCTTCATGCTGCGGCTCAACAACGAACAGCATGCGCTCCTGCGACTCGGAAAGCATCATTTCATATGGAGTCATGCCCGTTTCGCGCTGCGGCACTTCATCCAGGTAAAGCTCAAGACCGTTGCCCGCCTTGGAAGCCATCTCCGCGCTGGAGCAAGTAAGGCCGGCAGCACCCATATCTTGAATGCCTAGAACGATGCCGGAATTAATCAGCTCAAGCGTAGCTTCCATAACGAGCTTCTCCATGAACGGATCGCCGACTTGAACTGCGGTACGCTTCTCCTCGGATTCTTCGGACAGCTCGACCGACGCGAACGTAGCGCCGTGAATGCCGTCGCGGCCCGTTGCAGGACCAACGTAGAATACCGGGTTGCCTACCCCTCTCGCCACGCCGCGCTGAATTTTGTCATGGTCGATCAGACCGACGCACATAGCGTTGACAAGCGGATTGCCTTCATAGCTTTCGTCGAACATGACTTCGCCCGCTACTGTCGGAATACCGATACAGTTGCCGTAGCCCGCGATGCCGCCGACGACATGCTCGAACAAATATTTAACGCGTTCGTTCTCGAGACGGCCGAAGCGCAAGCTGTTCAGCAAAGCGACCGGACGCGCGCCCATCGAGAAAATGTCGCGGATAATGCCGCCGACGCCTGTCGCCGCGCCTTGGTAAGGCTCGACTGCCGACGGATGGTTATGCGATTCGATTTTGAATACGACCGCTTGGTTGTCGCCGATGTCGACGATACCCGCGCCTTCGCCTGGACCCATCAGAACCCGCGGCCCTGTGATCGGGAACTTTTTAAGAATCGGCTTGGAGTTTTTGTAGGAGCAGTGCTCCGACCACATGACGCTGAATACGCCAATCTCCGTATAGTTAGGCTTGCGGCCTAGAAATCCGCAAATGAGCTCGTACTCGTAATCGGATACGCCAAACTGGCTGTAAATCTTCTGGTCGGCAATCTGTTCCGCCGTCGGCTCCTTAGCCGTTAACTGCTGCGCCATGCTGTTCCCTCCATGCATTCAAAATCGATGTGAACATCCGTTTGCCGTCTTCCGAGCCAAGCAGCTGATTGACCGCGCGCTCAGGGTGAGGCATCATGCCTACGACGTTGCCCGCTTTGTTGCTGATGCCCGCGATGTTCTCCACGGAACCGTTCGGGTTCGTGTCGCCCGCGTAGCGGAACACGATTTGATTGTTTGCTTTCAGCTCGGCAAGCGTCTCGTCGTCGCAGAAGTAGTTGCCTTCGCCGTGAGCGATCGGAATATTGATAATTTCGCCTTGCGAATATTGGTTCGTAAATGGAGTGCCGGCGTTCGCCACTTCAAGCGGCGATTGATGGCAGCGGAATTTGAGTCCGTTGTTGCGGATCAAAGCGCCCGGCAGGAGACCGGCTTCCGTCAAAATTTGAAATCCGTTGCAGATGCCAAGGATGTACTTGCCTGCTTCGGCCGCTTTCTTCACTTCGTTCATGACGTTAGCGAATTGGGCGATCGCGCCGCAGCGCAGGTAGTCGCCGTAGGAGAAGCCGCCAGGGACAAGAATGGCGTCGTACGCGGAAAGATCCGTGGCCGTGTGCCAAACGTAGTCTACCGGCTGGCCGATCGTTTCTTCCACGGCCTTGTAGCAGTCAATATCACAGTTGGAACCGGGAAATACGAGTACTGCAAACTTCATCGCCTTATCCCTCCAGCTCAAAACGGTAGTCTTCTACGACTGTGTTCGCGAACAGTTTCTCGCACATCGCTTTAATGCGCGTTTCCGCTTCCGCGCGGTCGGTCGTGTCAAGCTCGACTTCCAGGTATTTGCCGATGCGGACCTTCTCCACCTCGGAGAAACCGAGAGTGTGAAGCGCTCCTTGTACAGCTGTTCCTTGCGGATCCAAAACGTTTTGCTTGATGGTGACGTAGACGGTTGCCTTCATAGTAGCCTCCTGGAAAATGGGTTTTTCTCGCGCGGATGATCAAAAAATTCGTTCAGCGTTGCTCCGTGCACGCGCGGGGGTTATTGCCTGCGTCGATATTGAAGCCGGGAAATTGGATTTAATTACACATGAATAATGTGATTTCCCGACTTCAAAAATCGATCGCTGTCGCTCTCCGGCAACAACCCCTCGCGCTTAGCACTCGCAAGCTGTTTCTTTCTCAAACCTTTGCGAGGGTAGTCGGTGAAGCAAGGGAGCAGCCGGGCTGTGCAGCCGGCTGCCTGCTTTTAAATAACTGTATTTCATGTCGTTAATTTAACGGTTTACGGCGTTTTTGGAAGAATAGCTGTATTTGATGCCCTTAATGTCGCACATTCTGACCATCCGGCTATCGGTTAGCGGAATTAAACGCATCATCTACAGTTATTTTCCGGCAGAACGCGTAACCCGTTTGTTTAAGTACATGAATTGCAGTTATTTTTCTTCATGTACTAAATAAAGTTCTATTACTTTACTTACGTTCGTAGAGGCCAAACGTTACATTTGATGGAACTTCTGCTCTTCGCAAATGCTTCATAAGGATTTGGTCTAATAGCAGCGATTGAAGATGTAAACAAAAGCCTTCTATAACTCAACGCCGGTTAAGCGGCGGTAGATGTCGCGGTAGCGGGCCGTCGTTTCGGCTACTACGGAATCCGGCAGCGGTGCCGGCTTGCTGTCGCGATCCCAGTCGGAGCCCAGCAGGTACGTGCGTACCGGCTCCTTGTCCATGCTGTCGATCTCGATGTCGTACGCATAATTACTCTCCGCCCAGAAGCGCGAGGAGTCCGGCGTAAAAATTTCGTCGATCAAAATGACCTTGCCGTCGATAAGTCCGAATTCGAATTTGCAGTCGGCAAGTATGATGCCGCGCTCGGCGCAATAGCCGTGCGCAAATTGATAAAGCTTGATGCTCCGGTCGCGAAGCTCCTCCGCCAGCTCGGTGCCGATCATTTCGGCCATCCGCTCGAACGGGATGTCCTCGTCGTGGCCGACGTCGTTTTTGGCGGCCGGCGTAAAGATCGGCTCCGGAAAACGCTCGTTTTTGCGAAGGCCCGCCGGCAGCTCGATGCCGTTGATCGCAGACGTTTGTTGGTATTGTCTCCAACCTCCGCCCGTGATATAGCCCCGGACGACGCATTCGATGTCGATGCGCTCCGCCTTGCGGGTTACCATGATCCGGTTCTTCAGCAGCTCCGGCTCGGTGACGATGCCGGCAAGCTTCTCCACGTCGGTATGCACGACATGGTTCGGCTGGATGTCCGCCGTTTGCTCGAACCAGAATGCGGACAAACGGTTCAGCACGTTTCCTTTGTCCGGAACCGCCGGATCCAGCACGTAGTCGAATGCGGAAATCCGGTCGGTCACGACGATCAGATAATGCTCGCCAAGGTCGTACAGCTCGCGCACCTTGCCTTTGTATATAAGCGGTGCCTTGATATAGTCAGCGGCAGTGGACAATGCTTGCGTGTTTGCTGTCATCGCGTCCGTCCCCCTATTTCAAGCCCAGACGCTCGAAAATCGTATCGACGTTCTTCAAATGCCATGCCGGGTTGAAGCAATCTTCGATTTCTTCGGCGGACAGCACCTCGGTAATCGCAGGCGTCGATTCCACGATCGAGCGGAATTGGCGCTGCTCCTCCCATGCCTGCATCGCACGCGGCTGCACGGTGTCGTACGCCTGCTCGCGGCTGAAGCCCTTGTCGATCAGCTTCGTCATGACGCGGCCGGAGAACGGTACGCCGTAAGTTGCCTGCATGTTGCGCTTCATGTTTTCCGGGAACACCGTCAGGTTGTTGATAATGTTGCCCAGACGGTTCAGCATGTAGTTAAGCAGCATAGTCGCATCCGGCAAAATGATACGTTCCGTCGAGGAGTGGCTGATGTCGCGCTCATGCCAGAGCGGCACGTTCTCGTACGCTGTTATCATATGACCGCGGATGACGCGGGCAAGACCGGAAATGTTCTCGCAGCCGATTGGGTTGCGCTTGTGCGGCATTGCCGATGAGCCCTTCTGGCCTTTCGCAAACGGCTCCTCCACCTCGCGGAATTCGCTCTTCTGCAGGGCGCGGATTTCGGTAGCGAATTTGTCCAGCGATGTCGCGATCAGAGCAAGTGTCCCCATGTATTCCGCATGACGGTCGCGCTGCAGCGTTTGGGTCGAGATCGGAGCCGCTTTGATGCCGAGCTTGGTACAGACAAACGATTCAACCTGCGGGTCGATGTTCGCGTAAGTGCCAACCGCGCCGGACATTTTGCCGTACTGCACGCCGTCGGCGGCATGGCGGAAACGCTCCAGGTTGCGCTTCATTTCCTCGTACCACAGAGCCATTTTCAAACCGAAGGTCGTCGGCTCGGCGTGAACGCCGTGCGTCCGTCCCATCATCGGCGTATCTTTGTACTGAATCGCTTTGCCGCGCAAAATTTCGATAAAACGTTCGATGTCGCTGGTCAGGA
This sequence comes from Paenibacillus vietnamensis, assembly GCF_020169515.1. GTDB lineage: Bacteria > Bacillota > Bacilli > Paenibacillales > Paenibacillaceae > Pristimantibacillus > Pristimantibacillus vietnamensis. The sequence continues at coordinate 14,439 of NZ_JAHMHW010000031.1, forward strand.
TCGCGTTTGCTTGAAGAAGCAGGTAGCCGAGAGCCGTGTCTACGACGTCGGTGGACGTAAGACCGTAGTGCACCCATTTGCGCTCGGGTCCGACCGTTTCCGATACGGCGCGCGTGAACGCGATCACGTCGTGGCGCGTCTCCTGCTCGATTTCATAAATCCGGTCGATATCGAAGCTCGCCGAACGGCGGAGCGCTTCAACGTCCTCTTTCGGAATAACTCCAAGCTCCGACCAAGCCTCGCATGCGCAAAGCTCGACCTCCAGCCACGCCTTGAATTTGTTCTCCTCCGTCCAGATCGCTCTCATTTCCGGTCTGCTGTAACGCTCTAACATAAACGCTTCACACCTTCCAAATTTTTGTTTCTTCAATCCAACGAAGCGCGGCGTCCGTATCCGGAGCCAGCACGTTCACATGACCCATCTTCCGCTTGACGACGGCTTCCTTCTTCCCGTACAAATGCACCTTCGGTGCCGCCCCGAGCCGCTCCGCCGCTTCATCCCTGCCGGCCATCCGCTCCAGAAGCGGACCGACATGCTGCCCGAGCACGTTCACCATCACAACCGGGCTCATCAGCACCGTGTCGCCGAGAGGCAAATTGCAAATCGCCCGTACATGCTGCTCGAACTGCGACGTCCGGCAAGCCTCCATCGTGTAATGCCCGCTGTTATGCGGCCGCGGCGCAAGCTCGTTCACGTACAGCTCACCGTCCGCCGTATAGAACAGCTCAACGGCGATCAAGCCGACGACGCCGAGCCCTTCCGCGATGCGGACCGCGAGCTTCTGAGCCTCGCGCTGCACGTCCTCGCCGATCCTTGCCGGCACGATGGACAGATGCAATATATTATCGACGTGAATATTTTCCGCCGGAGGGAACGTTTTTATTTCCCCCTGCGGGCTTCGCGCCGCTATGACCGATAATTCCTTCTCGAAGCGGATGAACTGCTCCAGCACCAGCTGCACGCCCGCGCGGGACAAGGTCTCATACGCTTCCCCGATTTCATCCTCGCTGCGGATGACCCACTGGCCTTTGCCGTCGTAGCCGCCCGTTGCCGTCTTCAGCACGCACGGCGTGCCGAACTCGGCAACCGCTGCGCGCAATCCGTCCTCGCTGACAATTTCGCGGTAAGGGGCAACCCGAACGCCGGCAGCCTCGATCGCCTGCTTCTCGCGAAGCCTGTGCTGCGTCGTATACAGCAGCTCGCTGCCCTGCGGCACGTACGATTCGGCCATAAGCATCGCCGCAACGCCGGCGTCGACATTCTCGAACTCGTACGTGATCACATCCGAACGCTCCGCAAGCTCGCGCGCCGCCTCGCGGTTGTCGTACGCGGCGACGATCTGCTCCGCTACCTGTCCGGCCGGCGCGTCCGGCGTCGGATCCAGCGCAACGAACCGGTAGCCCATCGCGCTGCCCGCGTTCGCCATCATCCGGCCCAGCTGGCCGCCGCCCAAAATTCCGATCGTGCTGCCCGGCAGCAGCGTCGGCAACCCGCCGGAATGCCGCACCGAAGCGCCGGCGCCTCCGGTCAGCTTGTCCGCCTCGTTACTCATAATGTCTCACTGCTTTCAAGCACTTCCTGCTTCACGCGCTCGCGCCGCGCTTCCACGCGCGCCTGCACCTCGGGATCGAACGCCCCGAGCATTTGGGCCGCCAGAAGCCCCGCATTCGTGCCGCCCGCGTTGCCGATTGCCACCGTTGCGACCGGAATGCCGCCAGGCATCTGTACGATCGACAGAAGCGAATCCAGTCCGCTCAGATTCGAGGATTTCACGGGAACGCCAATAACCGGCAAAATCGTCTTTGCAGCGACCATGCCGGGCAAGTGTGCGGCTCCGCCGGCTCCGGCGATGATCACCTTAAGCCCGCGCTCTGCCGCGGTTTCCGCGTATTCAAACATTAAATCCGGCGTACGGTGCGCCGAGACGACTTTTTTCTCGTAAGGAATTTGCAATTCCTCCAGAACGTCGCAGGCTAGTTTCATTGTGTCCCAATCCGATTTGCTGCCCATGATGACGCCCACCTTCGCAGACATGCGATCATACCTACTTTCGTTTATAAATTTAATTGCCATTGCCATTCCGCTTACCTATAACATAACCATTCTTAAAGCGAAAAAAGCCCTTCGGCAGCCTTGAACGAATACAGGAGCGCCTCGGGACCCGAGCGAAGGTGGAGGGCAAAATCCGGATTTCCGGGAATCCCGGCTCGTGCCGCCTACCTTACATGAACATGACTTCGCGCCTCGGCACGGGCCAATGAGAACAACAGAAGGCTGCCCCATATAGAGAGGCAACCTATGAATCCCCAGGTCATCCGGATGCTGCGTATGCTTCCCGGGAGCCGAACCCCGTCGGTAAATCCGGAAGCGACCTATGGCCAGGTCCCGCTTGTCATTTCATTTGTGCTCGTAGTCCGGAAATTACGGTTCCCGGGTAGAAACATTCAGGCCTAATCCCAAATATATACGAGAATTTTCCTATTGGGCGGCATGCTCCGCCTCAAACCTACTCTAGTTTATCGAATCGGCATTCTACTGTCAATAAAATACGAACATTAAAATAAGGTGCTTTTATAAAGGTTCGCTTTTCCGTCCGACGCAACCGGTAAATGGGAACAGTATGCCCAATATTAGGTGTTTCCCCTCTCCTTTTAAAACAAATAAAGGACAGCGATGCCGCATCGATTGCCGCACCGCTGTCCGTCATTCCTTATTCCACCCAAACCGTCTTCGCCGTCGCCGGCACCCGCGCCGGCTCGAGCGGCGTCATATCCGGATACCCCAGATAAACCAGTCCGACAAGCTGCTCCTTGGCGGAAAGGCCGAACGTTTCCTTCATTAACGAATGGTACATCGGCTCTCCCGAGCGCCAGATCGCGCCCAGCCCGTTCGCGTGCGCCGCCAGCAGCAGGTTTTGCACCGCTGCATGGGCGGCCGCAAGCTCCTCCGCGAGAACCGCCCGCGGATCGTCCGAAGGCGAGCACACCGCCGCGATGACGACCGGCGCGCGGAATGCCTTCGTTCTCTCCTTCGCAAGCCGGTCCTCCAGCGGCTGCCCGCTCAGACCGGGAGCCGCCGCTGCCGATACCCTGGCGTAGCCCTCTGCCAGCCTCGACCTGCCGTCCCCTGTCATAACGATAAATTTCCACGGCTGCGTATTATGATGGCTCGGCGCCCAGATCGCCGACTCCAGCACCTTCTCGATGAGCGCGCGGTCGACGGGATCCTTTTTCACCCTTCCGACCGTTCTCCGCGTTCGGATCGCTTCTTCCACGTTCATTTTTCGGCTCCTCCTCCCCAGAGTTCCCCTATTCCTTCTTAAACATTGACAAATACTCGCCGTAGCCTTCCCGCTCCAGCGCGTCCTTCGGCACAAACCGGAGCGACGCCGAATTGATGCAGTAGCGCTGGCCGGTCGGCTGCGGGCCGTCGTCGAACACGTGGCCGAGGTGGGAATCCCCCTCCTTGCTCCGTACTTCGACCCTCACCATATAATGCGAAGTATCCGTATGCTCCGTAACGGCGGATGCCTGCAGCGGCTTCGTAAAGCTCGGCCAGCCGCAGCCGGCGTCATATTTGTCGAGCGAGCTGAACAGCGGCTCTCCCGATACGATATCGACGTAGATGCCATCCTCCGTATGATCCCAATATTCGCCGGTAAACGGACGTTCGGTCCCGCTGTTTTGCGTCACCTCGTATTGGATCGGCGTCAGGCGCGCCTTCAGCTCGGCCTTATCCTTCTTCACAGACCAATGTGTCGTAAGGAAAGCATCGCGGCCGGAGCCTTTCCGGTACATTTTGTATCGGAACGGATTTTTATGGTGATAGCCCTGATGATAATCCTCGGCCGGATAAAACGGCTTCGCCGGCTCGATTTCGGTTACGATCGGCTTGTCGAAGCGCCCGCTTGCTTCAAGCGCCTGCTTGGACTCCAGCGCAAGACGGCGCTGCTCCTCATCGTAATAATAGATGCCGGTACGGTACGACTCCCCCCGGTCATGGAATTGTCCGCCCGCATCGGTCGGATCGATCTGCCGCCAGAAAATATCCAGCAGCTTCTCGTAAGGGAAGACGTCCGGATCGTACGTAATTTGAACGGCCTCGGTGTGGCCCGTCGTCTCGGAGCACACTTCCTCGTAAGTCGGGTTCACCTTATGCCCGCCCGTATAGCCGGAAACAACCGACACGATGCCCGGCATTTCCTCGAACGGCGAAACCATGCACCAGAAGCAGCCTCCGGCGAACATCGCTTTCGCTTGCCTGCGGCCAGCGCCGCTATTTGTAATTGGTTGATCCATGATGATCACCCTCCCATATGGCTCAAATACTTAACCCTTTGCATACCTCTCTATTATACATGACATTGGCTCTCCACCACAAAAGACTCCGTCCTTGGTCATTCGCCTTTCGTCACGCCTCGGACAATATCTCGACTTCTGCATCCCGCTCATTGTGACAATCGGGTGACATACGCAACTATACGACTATGCCTGCAGTCTAATATAATAAACCATGCTTGCAGTTCGTTCATCCAATCGTAGGTGCAAGTGACCAATGTGAGAGGTGAATGAATAATGAGTGATTTGATTTTGGAAAAACGTACTGCCGGCACAGTTGAGAATTTGACAAGGCGCAAAAAAAGCAACCGGTCTTTTCTTCTGTTCATCTGCCTATGGATGTTGATTATAGCCTGCGGCATTGCAGGCGCGAAGCTGTACTCGGACCGCATGCAGCAGGCGCTCGCCGCCGATCTGGAGCGGCAAACCGCCGCGCAGATTACAGCGATGCAGCAAACCTACGAGGCCCGGCTGGTCCAAATGGAGACAAGCTACGCGGCCGATCTGGCCGAACTGCAAGCCAAGGTGGACGCCCTGAACGAGCTGCTCACCTTCACGAAGGACAATGCGGACTCCAAAACGGATAACAGCAATAAGCTGTACACGCAGTTAAATGAAGTGAAGAAGCAGCTTGCCGAGCTGAAAAAAAATCTGGACGTGCTGAAATGAACATCACCGTCAAAACGTTAAACCGCACGGCGCTGCTCGCCCTCGCCCCGTTCATCGGCATCCTGTTCTGGCTGCTCGCATCCGATCCCGCCATCCAATTGTCCGAGGAAGCCTTCCCGCAGCCCGCGTCCGAGCGGCTCCCGCTGCCGGGAACCGATATTTCCGGCGCATCCGCCGGTCTCGATCAAGCCAAGGAGACGGCCGTGCTTACGGCCCAATCGATCCGGAAGCAAATCCGGCTTTACAACCAGACCAATGCCGACATGGCGAAAATATCGGCCCTTGCCGCTTCGCAGGCCGTCAGGCCGCTGATCATTTACGACCGGGGCATCACGGGCAAGCTCGGCAAGCCTTCCGGCATTATCGAATCGGATAACATCCGGGCTCAGCTTTACCATATCCAGACGCAAAACTTCAAAGCCTATGCGCTGAAGGTGAAGCTGAAAAGCGATGACGCCATGAAAATGACCTTGGGCGGCGATGAAGTCGGCAAATCGGAGACGACCCTCCAGGCCGTGAACCGCCACAAAGCGATAGCGGGCATCAACGCCGGCGGCTTCGCCGACGGCGGAGGCAAGCGTTACCCGCTCAGCACGACGATCGTGGACGGCAAATACGCTTCCGGGTTTCAGGCTTCTTATGCGGATTTGTTTTTTGTCGGGCTTAACGAACGCAATGAGCTGATCGGCGGCAAATATTTGACGAAGCAGCAGCTCGACGCCAAAAAGCCGAAGTTCGGCGCGTCGTTCGTTCCCATCCTGATGCGCGGCGGCGCCAAACAGCCGATTCCGGCCAAATGGCAGACAAGCCCGCGGCGCGCGCCGCGTACGGTCATCGCCAACTACAAGGACGACCAGCTGCTGTTTCTCGTGACCGACGGCTACGACGAATTCGGAAGCTCCGGCGCGACGCTCGAGGAAATGCAAATTTTGCTGCAAAGATACGGCGCGGTCGACGGGTACAATCTGGACGGAGGCGGCTCCTCCTCGCTCATTTTTAACGGCAGAGTCGTCAACAAGCCGTCCGACGGCCAGCTTCGCAAGCTGCCGACGCATTTTTTGTTTTTCAAATAATTCGGCATATCGGGTGCGATCCCGCCCTCCTTCGGAATATACTAATACCGGGCTCCGTACGTCACAAAAATCATGCAGACGCTCGGCCGGAAAGGGGCTGCTGGCAAATGGGAATCGCATCGACATGGTACCGCAAAACCTTACTTACAGTAACGGGCATACCGCTGGTGGAGAAGCTCGGGGTCACCTACGGCAAAAGGCTTGCAGGGAGGTTTATTGCCGGAGAGACGCTGGAGGAAGCGCTTGATGAGGTAGGCCGGCTCGGCAGCCTCGGCATTATGGCTACGCTCGACCATTTGGGGGAGGGCATCCGGGATCTGAGCGAGGCTGCCGCCTACAAGGAACAGTATATTAAACTTATTACCGGCATTGCCGAGCGCAAGGCGAATTCGAACGTCTCCCTCAAGCCCACCCAAATGGGGCTTGCTCTCGATCAGCCCGCCTGCTACGGGAATATCCGGGACGTCGTCAAGCATGCCCGCCGCCACCGGAATTTCGTGCGCATCGATATGGAGAATTCGCCGTTCACGCAGGCGACGATCGATATGGTCCGGCGCCTTCACAAGGAAGGCCTGACGAATGTCGGCACCGTGCTTCAGGCTTATCTGCACCGGACGGAGCAGGATGCGGCCGAGCTGATCGGCGAGCGCATCAGCCTCAGGCTCGTTAAAGGGGCCTACAAGGAACCGGCATCGCTCGCTTACCAGAAAACGTCCGAGATCCTTGACAGCTTCAGGCGCATGATCGCCCTCCATCTCGAAAAAAAGGCTTATACGGCGATCGCAACCCACGACGACAACGTGATTGGCTGGGTGAAGGCTTATGCTCGCACGAAAGGCATCCCGAAACATGCGTTTGAATTTCAAATGCTGTACGGCCTCCGCATGAGCGAGCAGGAGAAGCTGGCCAAGGAAGGGTACCGTATCCGCTGCTACGTGCCGTACGGCGTCATGTGGTACCCTTACTTCACGCGCCGGCTCGCGGAGAAGCCCGCCAACCTGATGATGGTGCTGAAGCATATGTCCGTCAAAAAGCGTAATCGGTTGTCTCCGTTCTCGGGAGGCAAAGGCTAGTATCGCGGTGTAAGATAAACCGTTTATTTGCTCCATTAATCATTTCTTTGATCAAGCGTAAACGGCTGTCGCCGTCCTTTGGCGGCAAAAGCTCGCCATCGCGATGAAATATAAGTCCAGTATAAAGTGAAATTTATACTTTCTTATATTTTAAACAAAAAGCGCTGAAGCGTCCTTCAAGGCCGCCCCGGCGCTTTTATATTATGTCCGGCCTTTTAGCAGGACGGCCGCCTTCAGCAGCTGAAGATCCCGTTCGGAGGCAAAATAAAGCCGCTCCGCCTCCTGCTGCGTAACCGCTTCGAAGCGGAAGCGGTCGCCCGGCTTCAGCTGCGCGAATACCGGGATATCGACCGAAGCGACATGTGCGATCCGCGGATAGCCGCCCGTCGTCTGACGATCCGCCAGCAGCACGATCGGATTGCCGTCAGGCGGCAATTGCACCGTCCCGGCAGCTACCGCTTCGGACAGCAGCTCTAACGGCTGCCGGAGCTGCAGCTTGTGCGCGCCCTCCAGCCGGCAGCCCATCCGGTCCGACCGGATGCCGATCCGGAACGTCTCGCCGAACAGCCCGGTCCGGCTCTCCTCCGTCAATAACGGAAAATGGGCGCCCGGCATCGCCCGTATGACGGTTTCCTCGAGATGGGAGGCTAGCGCAAAATGCGCCGCATGCCAGCCGGCGGCCGCAAAACCGCTGCCGTCAGGGATTGCGGGCAGCGATTTCATGAGGCTGACCGACAGCTTGCCCGCGGTCTTGGCACGAAGCGTGTCTCCTGCCTTGAGCGCCCTACCTTCATAGCCTCCGAACCCGCCGCGCAAATAAGTGCTTCTACTGCCTAACCGTTCCGGCACATCCAGCCCTCCCCAGACCGCGACATACGAACGGCAGCCTGACCGGCAGCGGCCGAATTTGATTTTCACGCCCTTCCGGACGATGACCGGCCGCCATAAAGGCAGCGGCACCCCGTCCGCTTCCGCCGCCGCATCCGCACCGCATATGGCCAGCAGCCCGTCCTCCTCGAGCAAAAGCTCAGTCCCGCCGAGCGTCAGCTCCAGCACCGCTTCGCCCTCGCCGTTGCCGACGAGCAGATTGGCAGTGCGCGCCGCGCCGGCATCCATCGCTCCGCCGACGGGGACGCCGAACTTCTGGAGGCCGTATCTGCCTAAATCCTGTACGGTCGCAAGCAGACCCGGCTTAAGTATGCGTATGTTCATCGCTCAACCTCCCGGTACCGCTTGTATTGCTCCGAAGTGATGGGTATAAAACGAACACGGTCGCCCGGGCCGAGCAGGCTGGGAGAGGGGGCGTCTGGCTGAAACAGCTTAACCGGCGTTCTGCCGATCAGCTGCCAGCCGCCCGGCGTGGCAAGCGGGTAAACGCCTGTCTGCCCGCCGGCAATGCCCACACTGCCCTCGGGGATGACCGTGCGCGGAGTGCTTCTGCGCGGCGCAGCGATTCGCTCCGGCATTCCTCCCAAGTAAGGAAAACCCGGAGCAAAGCCGAGCATGTAGACGAGGTAAGCCTCTCCGGAGTGAATGGCGATCACGTCGTCCTCGGATATACCGTTATGCGCAGCGACAAAGGACAGGTCGGGGCCGTGCTCCCCGCCGTAGCAGACCGGAATGTCTACGGTCCTTCCATGCGCAGGTGCGCTTCCGGCATCCGTCTGCGCTTCTTCCAGCAGTCGCTCCACGCGGCTGCACACCGTTTCCAGCACTGTAGCATGCCGAAGCTCGGCTCCGGAACGGCTTAACTTGACCGCAAGCGGATCATAATGGACCGCAACAGCCGCATAGGACGGCACACACTCCCGCAGCCCCGGAAATGGCCGCGCCTTCAGCCAAGCAGCCGCCGCCGTCACTCGGCGATGCGTCTCCTCGTCAATCGCGCTGCCCAAGCTGACCAGAACGGCGGAATCGCCAAGCGGCGACAGCCGTGGATAGCCTTCCCGGCCCTGGTCGTAAGCCGATTTCGTCATCCAGGGTCCCCCGCTCTCCTGACCAGAATGCCTTCCTTGTCCAATGCCTCCCGCAAGCGTGCGGCATGCTCCGCCGCGCCCGGCGTATCTCCGTGTAGGCATACCGTCTCCGCCTTCAGCGCAAGCTCGCTCCCCTGCCGCGTCCGGACGGCGCCGCGCTTAATCATGCCGACCGCCTGCTCTGCGGCCAGTCCGGCGTCAGCAATAACGGCTCCCGGCGTTCCGCGCGGGGTCAGCGCGCCGTCCGCCTCGTAGGAACGGTCTGCGAACACTTCGCTGACGGTTCTGAGGCCGGCGGCCTCGCCCGCCCAGATCAGCTCGCTGCCCGACAGCCCGAACAGCAAAAGCCGCGCATCCACCTTGTACACGGCTTCGGCTATCGCGTCGGCAAGCGGCCTGCTGGCCGCCGCCATGTTATACAAGGCGCCGTGCGGCTTGACGTGCCGGAGTTCCCCTCCCTCGGACCTTGCGAACGCCTGAACCGCCCCAAGCTGATAGACCGTCAGCTCGTAAGCTTCCTGCGGGGTAATCTGCATCGTCCGCCTGCCGAAGCCTGCCAAATCCGGCAGCCCCGGATGGGCGCCGATTGCGACGCCGTGCTCCAGCGCCAGCTTCACCGTCTTCCTGATCGTCGCCGCATCTCCCGCATGGAAGCCGCAGGCGATATTCGCCGAAGTAATATATTTCATAAGCTCCCGGTCCCGGCCCGCCGTGTAGACGCCAAACCCTTCCCCCATGTCGCAGTTCAAATCGATCCGGTGCATGCCCGCCTCCCCTTCCTTATCCGATAGATTAACGAAAATTATAGCAAATTTTTGCGTCCATGCCCCGTATGCCAAGCGTAAACGGCTGTCGCCGTCCTTTGGCGGCAAAAGCTCGTTTCGCGATGAAATATAAGTCAAGTATAAAGTAAAATTTATACTTGACTTATATTTCAAAAAAAAGAAGCCGCGCCGGTCCAGCGCAGCTTCTGTTCATTCATGTGATTAATGACCGCCCATAAAGGCGTATCTTGCAACAATAAGCACCGCCAAAATCCACATCAGCCAGTGGACCTTATAGCTGCCCTTGCCGGTTGCGTTCGCCACCGTCGCAAGCACGACGTACGAGACGATACCGAAGGAAATGCCGTTGGCGATGTTGTACGTGAACGGCATAAGCGCCAGGATAAAGAAGGACGGTATCGCGTATACCATGTCGGAGAAGTCGATTTCCTTCACGGACTGCATCATCAGCACGCCGACGATGATCAGCGCAGCTGCCGTCGCCGAGCCCGGCACAAGCGCCACGATCGGCGACAGGAAGATCGCGAGCAGGAAGCAGATACCGGTCGTAACCGCCGTCAGCCCCGTGCGGCCGCCCTGCGCGATGCCAGCCGAGCTTTCCACGTAGGCTGTCACAGTGCTCGTTCCGAGCACCGCGCCGCCGCTTACGCCGATCGCGTCGACGAACATTGCTTTTCCGATGCGTTTCTTGCCTTCCTCCGGATTTTTCATATAGCCGGCGCGGTTAGCCGTCCCGACCAGTGTGCCGAACGTATCAAACAATTCGACGAACGTAAACGTAAGGATGACTGTGACCAAACCGACCTCGAATACTCCCGCAAAGTCAAAGTGCCAGAAGTTGAGAGTCGAGAAGTCAGGCACCCAGGTATTGCTTTCGAATACTTTGTTGACATCGACATAACCCGTCAGCAGAGCAATAACCGTCGTGCCGAGAATGCCGAACAGGATCGCGCCCGGCACGCGCAGCACCATAAGAGCCGCGATCAGCAGCAGGGCGATCAGCGTGTAAATAACCGATTCATTCGTGAAGCTGCCGAGCTGGATGACCGTCTCGGAGCCGGTTACCGGCGTAAACGTGTTCGCCTTAATGTCGTTGAAGCTCGAAACGGCGATCGTCATAATGCCGCTGTTCTTCAGGCCGATGATAGCAATGAACAGGCCGATGCCGACCGTAATCGCGTGCTTCAGGCTGTCGGGTACGGCGGTAATCAGCATTTGGCGGATTTGGGTTACCGTCAGAATAATGAAGATAATACCCGAGATGAACACCGCCGTAAGGCCCATCGCCGGGCTGATCGGCTTATCCGTCGCCGCCGAAGCGATAATGACCGATGCGAAATACGCGTTAAGCCCCATGCCCGGCGCAAGCGCTACGGGAAAGTTGACGAACAGGCCCATCGCGATCGTAAAAATACCCGCTGCAAGCGCCGTGGCGAGGAACACCGCCGTCCAGTCCAGACCGGTCGGAGTGAGAATGATTGGATTGACGGCCAATATGTAAGCCATCGTCATGAAAGTCGTAAGCCCCGCCATAATCTCTGTTCTAACATTTGTTCCGTGTTCCTTTAAGCGAAAGAAACGTTCCATTTTGATAACAAACCTCCCAAAATTGTGATGGAACAAACAAAGAAGCCTAGAAAAAAATGCATATCAAGCATTTCTCCTAGGCTCTGCAAAAAGGGGAAAAATATACCCGCAGGACCGATGCAGGCCATTTTTCCGCCATTTTCGTAGCCAGGCCATTTACGGTGACCGAGTAGAGACTCTCAAGCCGATTCTTGAGATTATACGAAAACATATGCGATTGTTGTTTTCCTTCTACAATTTTATAGAGAAGCCTTCCGATTTGTCAATATCTTTACACGAACATTAATACCAATAAATACCGTTATTATTCGTGTTTGCGAAAAATTTAAACTGAAATCATCTTTTGAAAAAATTCGGCAAATACGCTTTGTTCGCTTCCAGCATCTCGTCCAGCAGCGCTTTCGCCGTGTTCATGTCCGGAATAAGCGGATGGTGAACGAGAGCCTGCAGCGCGATGCCCCTGTCCCCGCTTACCGCCGCTTCGATCGTCAGCGACTCGCAGGCTTTGACGGCATGAAGCAGTCCCTTGATGTGCCGCGGAATCCGCTGTAAGGACAGCGGGATCGGTCCCTGAGCTGTTACGACGCAATTTGCCTCAATGCAGGCGTCCTCCGGCAGAAAGCTGATGATGCCCCCGTTTTTTACGTTCAGCGTCTGGATGTCCCGTTTGTCCGCATACAGCGAATGCATCAGCTTTACGGCCGCTTCCGAGTAATACGCGCCGCCCCGCTGCTCGAGCTGCTTCGGTTTTTCGTCCAGATTGACGTCCTTATACAGCTCGTACAGCTCCGCCTCCACCCTGCCGACGACGTCCGCTCGCGTGCCGTTTGTCTTCAGCTGCTCCAGCTGTTCTCCCAGCATCGTATCGGTCATGTAGTAATAGCGGAGGTAGGGAGCCGGAATCGCGCCAAGCGATTTTAAAAAATCCGCGTCCCAGTCCAAAGCCGGCGCGAAGGCGGCCTGCCCTTTTCCGCCGTCAATGAGCTCCCGCAGCTTATCCTCGCCGTTTACGTAAGCCGCCGTCACCCAGTGAAGATGGTTGATGCCTGCGAACTCCGGCAGAACGCCGCTCTCATGCACGCCGAATGCCTTGGCGAGATGCTTCCGGAAACCGATCGGCAGATTGCATAGACCAATCGTCTTCACGTTTGAGTGCTTCAGCACCGCCTCGGTCACGATGCCCGCCGGATTCGAGAAGTTGAGCAGCCACGCCGCCGGCGCCAGCTCCTCGATATCCCTGCAAATGTCAAGGATGACCGGCACGGTCCGCAGCGCCTTGAACATGCCGCCCGGGCCGGTCGTTTCCTGGCCGATGACGCCGTGCGACAGCGGGATATGCTCGTCGCGCCGCCGGGCCGCCAGCATGCCGACGCGAAGCTGCGTCGTTACGAAGTCCGCGCCGGCGATCGCTTCGCGGCGGTTCAGCGTCATGTTCACCTTGATCGGCACGCCGGCCTTGGCGACCATGCGCTGGGCCAGCTCCCCGACGATTTGCAGCTTTTGGCGTCCCTCCCCGATATCGGCGAGCCAAAGCTCGCGGACCGGCATTTCGCCGAATGCTCGAATGAAGCCTTCGACAAGCTCCGGCGTATAGGAAGAACCGCCGCCGATGACGGCCACCTTTAATGTTTTTTTGGACATTGGGGCCTGCCTCCTAACAAAGAAATGTCATGCTTCCACTAAAAGGATAGCTTTCTGAGCGCCGTATCCGCAGCCTCGGTGACCGGCATGCCGCTGCTGTCCATCGCGCTCATGACGGCTCCGGCGACCGGATCGGCCGTCAGCTTGACCGCTGCCGCCCGCGGCGCCGCCTGCCGCACCGTTTCTCCAATCGCCTCCGCCAGATGCGGGGAGGCTCCCTTCACAAGCACGCTGCCGGCGAGCACAACGTCAAATTCTTCGTTCTCCATGCCGAGCCGCTTGATCAGCGCGACAACCGCGCTGCCGTGCTCAACACCGGCCTCCCGCAAAATTCTGGCGGCAACCGCATCCCCCTGCCCGGCCGCTTCGAATATGACCTTTGCAAGCTCGGCGGGCGGTCGTTTGCCGTGGAATAGGGCATCCTCGTACATCGCCTGGATGCTGGTGTAGCCGAGCCGGCGCGGCACGAGCTCGGTAAGCAGCGTAGGCCGCTCCCTTCCTTCGGAGGCGCGGATCGCAGTGCGGAAAGCTTGAATGGCCAGGCCCGCTCCGGAGCCGTCGTGTCCGTCTCCGAACAAATAGCCGAACCCGCCGTACTGCAGCTCCTCCCCCATCGCGTTACGCGCGGCGGCGTTGAAGCCGGTACCGCTGATGATGACCGCACCGCAGCTTCTACGCGTGCCGGCGCGCATGGCAATCAGCGTGTCGCAGGCGATCGCATGCCGCTCGTAACCGAGGGACGCGATCATCGGACGGAGAATGGCATAATCCGGCTCCCGGTCCGCCCCGGCGAGACCGAAATAGGCAAAGTCCACCTGCTCCTTCGCCGCCCCCGCCTCCCGCAGCGCCTGACTGCAGGCGTCATCAATGCTTTCTTTGGCACGCTCGAAGGCCGTCTGATGATTGCCGTTGCCCCCGCGCCCCTTGCCCAGCACCCGCCCGTTCTCGTCCGCCAGCAGCGCATGCGTTTTGCTGCCCCCCGCATCAACCCCGAGAAATAACATGCCGCTCACTCCCCTCGCCCTTCCTGTAACCATTGTACGCTGACGGACCGGCGCCGATGTTCGGGAGTGTGCGGAATGTTTGGATGGATGGGCGTGGGGCGGGAGGCTTGGGATGGCTGTGTGGTCGTGGGGCGAGGGGGGCTGAGGTTGGAGGGACATGGGATCCGGGACACGAGGTGGGAATGCGGCGGCGGATTAGCGATAGATTTTAGCGCTGTTCCGTGCGGGGCGGTTAGTTATAGGGTGAAGAACGATAATTTTTTGCGTTGTACGGGGCGTGGGGCGTTGTTGGAGGGGCATGGCTCGCCTGAGAAGAAAAAAAGCCTTTCCGAATCGGCCGGGAAGCCGTCGGAAAGGCGTTTGGTTTAGTTAGTTGTAATGCCAAGCGGGAAAGGTTACTCCCACTCGATCGTAGCCGGCGGCTTCGACGTTACGTCGTAGACGATCCGGTTTACGTTGTCCACTTCGTTGACGATGCGGACCGAAATTTTCTCGAGCACGTCCCAAGGGATACGAGCCCAGTCTGCCGTCATGCCGTCGATGGACGTCACCGCGCGGATGCCGACAGTGTACGAGTACGTACGGGCATCGCCCATAACGCCTACGCTCTTCATGTTCGGAAGCGCCGTGAAGTACTGCCAGATTTCCCGGTCGAGACCGGCTTTGGCAATTTCGTCGCGAAGAATCGCATCGGATTCGCGTACGATATGCAGCTTCTCCTCCGTCACCTCGCCAAGAACGCGGATCGCAAGACCCGGGCCCGGGAACGGCTGGCGCCATACGATGGCTTCAGGCAGGCCGCACTCCTCGCCGACTTTGCGCACCTCGTCCTTGAACAGCGCTTTAAGAGGCTCAACGAGCTTGAACTTAATGTCCTCAGGCAATCCGCCGACGTTGTGGTGCGATTTGATCGTTTGCGCCGTTGCCGTGCCGCTCTCCACGATATCCGTGTAAAGGGTACCCTGCGCAAGGAATTCGAAATCGTCCAGCTTGCCCGATTCTTCCTGAAATGAGTAAATGAATTCGTTGCCGATGATTTTGCGTTTTTGCTCCGGATCGTCGACGCCCTTCAGCTTGCCAAGGAAACGCTCCTGCGCGTCGATTTTCAGAACCTTCATATCGAATTTGCCGACGAATGTGTCCATGACGCTTTCCGCTTCGCCTTTGCGCAGCAGGCCGTGGTCAATGAACATACATGTGAGCTGGTCGCCGATCGCCTTATGCAGCAAAATCGCTACAACGGAAGAATCTACGCCGCCGGAAAGCGCGCAGAGCACTTTTTTGTCGCCGACCTGATTGCGGATGTCCCGAATCGTATCTTCAATGAACGACTCCATCGTCCAGTTGCCTTCGCATTCGCAGACGTTGTACAGGAAGTTGCGGATCATTTCGTTGCCGAACTCGGAGTGGCGTACCTCCGGATGGAATTGCACCGCGTAGAAGTGACGGTCCGGGTGGCTCATGGCCGCTACAGGAGCATGCTCCGTGCTCGCATCGATCTGGAAGCCCTCAGGCAGCTCCACGACATGGTCGCCGTGACTCATCCATACCGTTTGCACCTTGTCGAGGCCGAAGCCGATGCGCGTGCCTTCCGCAAATTCCACTTCCGCTTTGCCGTACTCGCGTTTGCCCGCGCGTTCCACCTTGCCCTTCAGCTGGTGCGACATCATTTGCATACCGTAGCAGATACCGAAAATTGGAATGTTCAAATCGTAGATAGCCGGATCTACAAGCGGTGATTTTTCTTCGTAAACGCTCGCCGGTCCTCCCGAGAATACGATGCCCTTCGGCTGTAATTCGCGGATCCGTTCCACCGACGTGTTGTACGGCAGCAGCTCGCTGTATACGCCCAAATCGCGGATACGGCGCGCAATCAGTTGGTTGTATTGTCCTCCGAAATCGAGCACAACGATGATTTCATTTTGCTTAGTCATTACCGAGCCTCCCTCAATAGATGTAGTAATTATATATAAGGCGCTTTAAGCGAGTCAAGCTCAAAGGGACGGGCTTGTTCCCAGGCGGCCGGCACGGGCGGAGGCGATGAATGCGGAGATGCATCTGCGGGAAGAGACGATGGAAAAATGAAGCTTGCTGCCAAAAGAAAAAGCCCCCGCAAGCGGCGGGAGGCCTGATTCTCTCCTCCCGTGAACAGGAGGAACATTTTATTTGGAGGGCTTGAGTTGTTTGGCCCTCTTTTCCCGGCTCTTCGGCTGCGAGGCAACCGGCGCCGGCTGGCCCGCTTTGTAGACGGGCCGTTTGAGGAGCACGCGCACGACGCTGCGCAGCGCAGGCGGCGCAGGCGCTCCCGGCCAGCGTCCGGGAGCGGCGAACTGCGCCTCCTCCAGCCAGCTGACGAGCTGGCGCAGCGCGTCGCGCTGCTCCGCCGCGAGCGCCGGCCCTGCCGCGAGCGCGTATTCGCGCGCGGTCATAAGCGGCGCTTGCTCTCCGTAGCGCCGATGAAGCAGCGGCGCCAGCGCATCCATCGCCGCGCCGAAGCTCTCCCGCAGGCGGGCATCCGCCCCGCCTGCGCCTCCCGTGCGCGGCGTCCGCTCCGCCGCGCGGGCCCGCCGCAAGCGCGCCTCCGCCGCTTGCGCCAAAGCCGCTCCGCCGCCGAGCCTGACGGCTTCGGCGTGCGCCGCCCCGTAGCGGCGCAGCGCCAGCGCGAGGCGCAGCTGCCGCCGCTGCGCCGCGGCGACGGCCGCGCATGCCAGCGCC
>NZ_JAHMHW010000032.1 GCF_020169515.1 Paenibacillus vietnamensis
ATTTGGTTCATGAGCGCCAACTTAGACGATATCCGGTGATTCTGATGCATAAAGTGCAGTCTGAGAAAGATCCATCCGCTTTACCCGCCATTCTGATGTATAAAGTGCAGTCTGAGAAAGATCCATCCGCTTTACCCGCCATTCTGATGCATAAAGTGCAGTCTGAGGTAGATCACCCGCCTTACCCGCCATTCTGATGCACAATGTGCAGTCTGAGGAAGATCCATCAGCTTTACCCGCCATTCTGATGCATAAAGTGCATGCTGGCTTGTGTGTCCGCTGCTGACCGCCCCGTTCTGCTGCTCCAGGTATATGCGATTCGAGTGACAGCTCCCGTTCAAGAGCCTTGCCGGCGAGGGAGCGCAGCTACTTTGCCAGCTGCTTCGACAGGTTCCACGACTGCCACTCGTCGCTGCTCTGTGCTCTCGCCTGCAGACGGGACACTGCCGCGTCGAGGCCCGTGATCTGCGGCAGCTTTTCCTGCAGCCTTAGCAGGGCCGGAGCGGCATCCGTCGAAAGGCCGCCTAAATATTGAAAGTCGATTTTTCCGGTCGCTTCGTAACGCCTGATGTTTTGCTCCGCTACCCGCGCGTCCACGTTCACATAGTTCATTACGACATAAGCCGCAATTGAAATGCCGATATACACCTTGGCCATCGAAAATCGTTCCTTCCAAATGCGGACAACGGCGACGGCGAGCAGCAAGCCCAGATAGATCATAAAACCGTGCACGAGCAGCCTCATTTGCGTAAACCCGTAGGCTTCTTCATATAACGATAGACGGCTGAACGCGGAGACTAGCATAACGATCGTACTGCCCATCAGCACGGTCAGCGAAACTTTGCGGACCAGCTCCGCCAGCGCACCGGCCCGGCGGATCAAATGCAGCCCGCACATGAGCAGCCCGATGTTGATCAGCGTCACCATAACCAGCTCGGCAAAACCTCTGCGGGCATACTCGGCATAGGCCGCCCCTTCCGGCAGCAGCCCGCCCGCCGCGCCGAACAAATACGAGAATTGTATCGCGACGAATAGCAGATACACCGCATTGACGCTGATCAGGAAGGTGGCCGCCGTAATCGGGTCGAACCGGACCGGTCCTGCCGCCGCAGCCGCGCCCGGCGTCCAGCCCGCCGCAGCGCCGGCGTCTAGGCCCGCATCCGCACGAAGCGCAGCCCTCGTACCGCTGCCCGCTTCCGGAGCCCTATCCATCTGTCCCGTTACCGTCCCATCTTTAACCGCTCCCGCATTCATCTCTACCCGAGCCGATACGGCCGCTTCGCGCCCCGCTCCCGCTCCCGTTTTCTTAACTGCCGGCTTACGGAACATCAGGCTCCAAATGTAGCAGAAGGCGTACCAGGAAAAAAATCCCCCGACCATAAACCGGATCATTCCGTCGCCAAACGAAATGTTGCCGAACAGCTCCGGTATCCGGTTCAGCCACGACTCAAATATGCCGTCCGCCGACGCCAATAAGGAAACGACGACAATGAGCAGCGGAGCCGCGAGCAGCAGCCCAAGCGTTACTTTTCCCAGCTTGCCGCGGGCGCTCTCTCCTGGCCCCTGCCGGTTCGTTGCCCACCGGTCGTAGAACAGCGTGAACGGCACCGCGATATAGGCAAGCGGCCTGATCAGGGCAAAAGCGAGCAGCTCCCCGTAAAAAGCGCCGCGATGCCAGGGAAGCTCGCTGCTGCGGGTGAGCAGCACCGTCTGGGCAACGACGAGCGCGAACAGAACAGGCATGTTCAGCACCCGGAATAGGCTGTTGTCAAACAGCGCAAAGGCTGCCGCGAGAAAAAAAATCGGCAGAAACAGCAGCCAGCCCGAGCTTAACTGCCCCTGCCATCTCTCGAAGCCTCCCAGTCTGCCCTTTACCGAATAAAAGTATAATCCGTAAAAAGCGGCCGCAAACAAGGGAACCGATAAGCCAGGCACGGCACCTACGAACAAATATTGGCTGACCAGTCCGAACAAAAGGGCAAGCAGTGCCATTCTTTCATATCTTTTCTGCCATGGCGCCGGATCTCTCATACGACTCGCTCCCAACCGAAACTTGTTTTTGTAAAATTCCTCCTTTTATTGTAACCTAGAAAACAAGAACAAAAAGTGTAAGTTATAACCGGAAAATTTCATATTTTTACGAAGGATGAATTTTGTATGAAAATAAGGCGCCACTACTTGGCCATCAGGCGGGCTTTTCCCGATATTCCCGAGCATTCGCCCTTTGAAGCGACAACTCAGGAGCTTGCGGATTTGCTCGATTGCACACACCGGAATATGGTATTGCTGCTGAAGAGGATGCAGCAGGAGCACTGGCTGGCCTGGGAGCCGAAGCGCGGCCGCGGCAACCGCTCCACGCTCACCTTCCTGGCCGCCGGGGAGGAGCTCGCCCTGCAGGAAGCGCAGGAACTGGTGCGCAAGCAGGATTTGCGCTCGGCGCTGGAGCTGCTGGGGCAAATGGAGGAGCCCGCGCTGCTGCGCGGGCAGCTTCAGGAGTGGCTGTCCGGCCAATTCGGGCTCCATTCCAATCTGGAAGGCAAACGGCGGACCGATATTTTGCGTTTTCCTCTGCCGCAGACGATTCATACTCTCGATCCGGCAGCGATTCATTATGCGGGGGAATCGCATTTGGTCAACCAGCTGTTCGACGGGCTCGTGCGCATCGATCCGAAGGGAGAGCAAATTTTGCCGCAGCTGGCCCATGCCTGGGAAACCGACGAATCCCGTACCGACTGGACCTTTTACCTGCGCAAGGGGGTTCTCTTCCATCACGGCCGCGAGCTGGATTCCTCGGACGTCAAATATTCGCTGGAGCGGCTAAAGACGCTGGCGCCGCAAGGGCTTTACAGCTGGGTCTACACGAATATCGCCTCGATGGAAACGCCCGACGATACGACGATCCGGATCCGGCTGGCCGAGCGGAACGAAGCTTTTCTCCCGTTTCTGACGACAAACCGCGCCTCCATCGTTCCGCAGGATGCCTGCGAGGCCGCGGGCGAACGCTTCGGCGTCCGGCCGGTCGGCACCGGCCCCTTCCGCTTGGCCGGACATGAGCAGGGCGTATGGATGCTTGAGGCGTTCGCTCCGTATTTTCAGGGAAGAGCCTTTCTCGACCGGGTGGAGGTTTGGACGCTCGCAGACGCCGGCGAACAGGAGGAAGGCTCGGCTAAGCAGCCCTTCCAGGTCATGCACAACGCCCGGCTTTCCGACTCCGCGGCCAGGAGGTGGCAGCAGATCCGGCAGTCCGGCATGACATGCAAATTCATTACCGTCAACGAGAGCAATGACGGGCTGCTGGCAAAGCCGGCTATCCGGGCAGCCGTCGATCGCGCAATTCACCGCGGAGAGCTGCTGCGGCTGCTGTCGGGCGACGTGACCCGGGGCGCCTCGAGCTTTTGGCCGGAGGAGGACATCGCTGCGGCTGCGGACTGGCGGGATGAGGACGCTGATTGGACGGAAATCGGACAATTCTTAAAAAAATCCGGATACCGGGGCGAACCGCTGACGCTGGCCACGATTCCGCAGTATGCGGCGGATGCGGATATCGTCCGGCAGGTATGCGCCAAAGCCGGTATTCCGCTGTGCATCGAGCTCATTCCCGCCGAGGCGTTCAAGGGGGAAGCCCGTATGGGGGCGGATCTGCTGCTGTTCGCGGTCATGCTCGACGAACACCGCGAGCTGCGGCTGGTCGATTTGTACAAAAGCATGCAGCAGCATGCGCCGCAGCCGGTCCGCGACATGCTCGAGCAGGGCATCCGCCGGCTGCTTGAAGAGCCCGAGCCGGAGCGGCGTGCCGATATTTTCAAGCAGATAGAAGCGCAGCTCAAAGAGAGGAACAGTCTCCTGTTCCTCTACCGCAAGCAGCTGAAAACCGCCTACCACCCGTCCGTCCGCGGCATTTCGCTGGAATCGCTCGGGTGGGTCCGGTTTAAGGATATTTGGTTCACTTAGTCCAGCGGCAGCGAGATCCATTCCTCCTTGGAGAACTTGGAAGAAATGATCAGCCTGCCGCCTTCCACGCGCGCTGCCGGCTCGTCCGCAGACAGGCGACCGATGCCGGTGCCGCCGGGCTCGGCGAACACAGCCGTCGCAAGCCAATGAACGCCGGGCTCCATGCTTGCCCTTACCGTCGGAATGACCGTCCGGCCATTCATCAGGTTCGTATTCGTATTCGGGTAGATCAGCTCGGCTTTGCCGGAGCCGTAAAGCATACGAATCGCGCTTGTTCCGAGCACGTTGGAAGCGGCCGCACCTTTCCCCTCCTGACTGGCCGACCAGTCTCCCGCCGTCCCTTGCAAAGTTTCAAGGCCCAAGGCAAAGCCGCCCTCCGCCGCGGACAGCGCCCTTGCCGTCTGAATGCGGTGAACGCGGATATGCCACGGAGCGCCGGCAGCAATCCACGTATTCACCTCGACGTCCGCCCATGGCTTCCAGGTCATATGAAGCTTGCCGTCTTCGATAGAGGACGACTCAACCTTCCGTTTCACCCGGTACAGATTATCTCCTTCGCTCAGCGCCAGCATCGAGTCGAAAGCGCCTTGTCCCAGCCCCCATTCGGCCCGCGGCACACTAAAGCCGAAGACGTTCGAATAAGCGAATTTCTCGTATTTGGCGGACGTATGCGTATGCTCGTTCGTCGACAAATGCCCGGTGTTAAAAGCGACCAGATGGCTGTGCTCCGGCTGTTTGCAGATGACCAGATGCGGCTGCCGCTGAACGGACATCCGCTCAAGCTCAGGCAGCGGCAGCTCCTCCGCCGTCCAGAACGGGTGATTCTCCCCGAGCGCGAGCGGCAAAAACGATTTGAGCGCCCAATAAGGCGAGCCCGGCGAGTTATAGTTTTCGGCCATGATGAGGGACGGATAGGCATATCCGATCGTCAAGGTGCCGTCAGGCCGGAAAATCGGCTGGCTGAACCACCAGCGCAAATTGCGCAGCAGCAGCCCCTTTAGCACGCCGGGCGATTCCCATTCCACTCCGGCAAACGCCATCGCTCCCCAAAACGCCGACTGTGCGAAGCGGTAAGCAAGGCTTCTCCCGTAAGGCAGCGCCGAGCCGTCCTCCGCGAACCAATAAATGAACTGTTCGGCGAATTGTGCCGCCCGCTTTTTGTACAGCCTGGATCTGACGGGATCATCGTTCTCCATCAGCTTTGCATAGAACAACCCGTAATAATAAATCGCAAAAGGCACGTAGTAATCGCAATGAGCGCGAACGCCGTCCGCGTACCAGCCATCCGCCATATAGAAAGCGTCCACGCGTTCCTGGTTTTCCTCCATCACCGCCTTGTCGTACGGCGCCCCTACCGCTTTCAGGCCCAAATTAACGAGCACCGCAAAAAACAGCCAGTTGCAGTCGTAAGCCTTACGCGAATTGACCTTGCTCAGCCAGACAACCAGATTGTCCCGCTCCTTCTGCGTCAGCGGTTCCCAGAGCTTGTCCGGGGCCAGCGCAAGCGAGAGGCCGAAAGCCGCCGTCTCGACGATCCGCTGGTCGTAATCCTGAATGTCGCCCCAATACTCCTCATGGGCAGGGTCGGTCCCGTTAATGATCCCCGGAACGACATACTCCCACATTTCGCTGTCCGTCCCGCCCGCCGCAAGGGGCGCCAGCCCCCAAAGCACGCGCGAGAAACCTTCGAAGCCCGCAACGGAATCCGTGAAGGAAGCGCTTGTGTTCCCCAGCATAATCCGTGCTCTGCCCGTGCTGTAAAAGGGCTTAAGCGGATCAATCAGCTGCTTCAGCGCCTGCGCAAAATCGTCTCTCGTCCGGAGTGGATTGCCCGCGATCGGCCGTTCGAATCTAATCATAGATGAAGTGACCTCCTGCCAAAAATACAGATTTTTCCCAAAGCGTCAACTCTCCTATTATAATGCAAAAGGCATGCTTCATGAAGGACGAGTCCGCACAAAGCATGCCGTTTATTTTTGAGCGTTATTCTTATTTGCCGTAGAGCCAGGCTTCCGGAAAGCGGCAATAACGGTCAGCAGCACCAGAGGCAGAAAAAAGACGCATCCCGCCCAGACCGGATGAACCGTCGCAACCAAGCCTGCCCACTGCGTGGAGCCGTCGAAGGCTACAAGGCCCATCAGAAATCCAAACAAGGCGATTGGCATGATGATCTTCGAATTGTCCTTGAGCATGAACATCTTGCTCAAATATACGCTAATCACATAGATCGTGATCGTCACCTTCATATAAGAGCCGAGAATTAACGACATCCCGATAATCGACTCGATGCGCTGAATAATTTCCTGGAATTCCACCAGCCGGGCCAACGCGAACAGCACGTAAGGCCGTTCTCCGGCATACGACCCGTACACCATAATGGCGCTGACGGTCGATATACACAAGATAAAGATATTGAGTCCGAGTGCAATATAAAGCGCCCTCGAAGCCTTCTTCTGGTTTTGAGCCACGCCAAAAGGAATCAGCATGCCGAACAGAAAAACCTCGACATAAGGAAAGCCGAATGTCAAGAAAGCCCCGTGCAGCACCGCTTTAAAGCCTTTTGGCAGGACGGGCAGCAGCATATTCGGATGAAAATCCGGAATCGCAAGCAGAAGAACGGCCGAAATGGAAAAGGCCGTTAACAGCATGATCAGCGTAAACATTCGGGCAATCACCTCGAGCCCTGCCCTGGCGGTCAAACCTGCGATAAGAAAAACCGGCAGGGTGAACGCATATAGAGGCGTTTCTCTCAGCATGGAGCTGACCATGAACAAGCCGACATCGACGACGATAGCCGACTGCATGTGAAACAGAAAGGAAAGCGGCAGAAAACCGAGGATGACGGTCATCGTATTGCCGATGAGCTTACGGCTGTAATCGATGTAAGTTAATCCGGGGAACCGGTTGTGCAAGAAAAGCAGCATTGCCAGGACGAGAAACCCGCAGGCCCCCGAAAGCATCAGCGAGAGCCAGGCCGCATTGCCCGCTCTGGCGATAAGCGGACCCGGAATGTTGATAATGGAGGAGCCCGTCATAAAAACGAACAGCAGAACTCCCAGCTGAAAATGGCTGATCGTCGTTTTATTCATCTTAAGGCTCCTCCCTATTCCATGTTGGTCAGCTCTCCCAGTCCACCTTCAGCATATTGTCAATCTGCTTGGACACGCCCCCCAGTACGGGCTCCACCAGATCATAGACGTCGAACCAATCCTGATTGGCCACATAATCCATCGCCATATACAACCCGATGACGAGCATAATGGCATAAATCGCTTTTTCGCCGGCGGTTACTTTTTTTCTCAGAGTTATGCCGTCATAGACCAGCACCCCTCCGAATGCGATGACCATCACGAGAATTCTTTCCCACACGCAGACTGGCCTCCTTTCACGGCGGCTATGAAGCCGGCTTGCTGCTGATCGTTCCGCTGGTAATCAGCTTCACTTCAATCTGATAGTCGAATGGAATATCGGCAAAGCGCTCATCCCAATTCTTCTTTAGCTTATCCCAGGTTTTTGGGCTTTTCCGGTAAATTTGATTTCCGATTCCGATGACATCCAGTTTACTTTTCTGCAGCAGCGTTACGGTCTGATGCACTTGCTTCTTGATAGCAGCCTCCACCTTGGCGAGAAACGCCTTCTCGCTGTCTCTGTCCAGAATCTTCGTGCATTTCAGCTCGCCGATCGCAACCTCGCCTTTCAGCCTGACGTGGACTTTAATGTCGCCGCCCTTCATATCGACCTTCGTTTTCGTATCCATACTAAGAACCTCCGTCGTTTCCTTCTCTCCTTTCATGCCCGGGCATGGGATTTCTACGACGCCGGAGCTGTATTCATTGCGCAGAATGATCAGACCCTCCACCTTGCTGGCCGGTATGATCGCCTTCATCTTGCCTCTCTTCAGGACGGCCAGACCCGCTGCGGAGAAAATATCCTTTGAAGCTTTATCCTCGTACACGTACGAGACGACGGCGTCGGGATGCGGGCTCCTGAGCTGACGAATCATCGTAAGCAGCGTAGTATCGAGTGTTTTCGCGGCATTATTGAAGGAGGATTCCTCCGTTTTCAGAAATTGCTGCGCCGTCGTCTGCTCGATAAGCGGCTTTTTTTCGAACATTTTATACGCCGGGCCTTTCGAGATCATCAGCTTCACGCTGCTGCGCGGCTCATGGTCCCGGTAGAACAGATCGAGAATTTTACTGATATCCGTGTTTTTGGCCAGCTTCTCGCCGACGATGATGACCCGCATATGGCTCCATTGCGCCTTCCTTCCCAGATGGATAGGAATATCGCGAATCGTCTCCATAATCGTATCGTCGGCCGTCTTAATATTGACGCTGGACTCTGTGGTCATCGTCGGCGTACCGATTTCAGACGACACCGGGCGATAGATTTGCGTCAGCATATGGATTTTCTCGTCTTCGCCGAGATCCAGCGCCACACCCATGACGAAGCCCCGCTCAGTCAGCTCGTATTTGCTCCAGCAGCCCGCCGTAAGGAAGCAGACCGCTGCCAGAACGATGATGATCGAAAGTTTTCTCATGCTGTCCCATTCTTTCTGTTCGGTTATTCTCTTCTTGTCAGGGCTGAGGCTTCTGCTTGTGCAGATTGCGCGGCTTGCGAAGCAGCGTTTTTAACGGGATACGCAGAATGACGTCCCTCATCTCAGTCAGCCTTAGCGGCGCAAGCGGCGCCAGATAAGGCTGGCCGAGCGAACGCAGCTTGCAAATGTGCAGCAGGATGAACAGGAAGCAGATCATCATCCCGAAGCCGCCCATGACGGCGGCGCTAACCATCAGCGGGAAGCGCAGGATCCGAAGCGAGATCGCGATCCCGTACTGCGGAATCGAGAAGGAGGCAATCCCCGTCAGCGCGACCACGATGACCATGATCGGCGATGCGATTCCCGCGCTGATCGCCGCGTCCCCGATGACGAGCGCACCTACGATGCTGACCGCGGAGCCGACCGGTCTAGGCAGCCGGACTCCGGCCTCGCGCATAAGCTCGAAGAAAAATTCCATCAGCAGCGCCTCGAAGAAGGCCGGCAGCGGAATGCCCTCGCGCGCGTTAAGTACCGCCAGTAGAAGGACGGTCGGAATCAGCTCGGGATGGAAGGTGGATAAAGCAATATAGATGCTGGGCAGCGTCAAGGCGATAAGGAAAGCGACAATTCTCAGCCATCGGATCAGCGTCGAAATAAGCGTCCGTTGGTAATAGTCCTCGCTCGACTGGAAAAATTCGGTGAACATCCCCGGGCAAAGCAGCATGCCGCCGGTTCCCTGCACAAGCACGACGATTTTGCCGTCCAGCAGGGCGGACACAGCCATATCGGGCCTTTCCGTGTACCGGTGCTGCGGAAAAGGCGAGAAGCTGGAGTCCTCGATCAGCTGCTCGATAAATGAGGTTTCGAGAATTTCGACGTCCTGGATCTGCTGCATCCTTTTTTGGAATTCGGCCAGCAGCTCGCCGTCGACGGTATCCTCGATATACCCGTAGGCAACGGTCGTTTTCGTTTGCCCGCCTCCGCTCATAAGCTGGATTTTGAATTTCGGCGTTTTCAGTCGCATCCGCAGCAGACCGAGATTTTTTTGCAAATTTTCAACCGTGCTTTCCCTCGGCCCCTGCACGACAGACTCGTTGACCGGCTCGTTCACCTGTCTTGTCTCGACCGATTGGGCCGTATAGTTTAACGCCTTCTCCCAGCCGTCGAACAAAATGACAAGCCGGCCGTTCGATATTTCATCTACGATCATATTCAGATCGCTGAGCAGCGTCGCTTTCTTCTCGGATACTCCGTGATGGTCGAAAAAATACTGGAGATCCTCAGGCGAAACGGCCATACCGGGTCCGATTTCGTGCGTCACCAGATCCTGGAGCGACTTTTTCATATAATTGATCGTATCTTCCTGGACAAGAGAGGAGTAATAAATGGAGCAGGCTTTGTCCTGGAGCTGCGGCCCGAAATTCCAATGCTTATAAATAATGTCCGAGCTGTCCTTAAAAACACCCTCAAGAAAACGGAGGTTGTCGTCCAGCTTGGCAGACAGCGGCATTGCGGACGCTTGTGTCCCCTGTTTGCCGCTTGCCTGCACGGATCCGGTCGTCTGCTGCGCGCTCTTTGTCGACGTGCTGCCAGTGCTGCTGCTTACCATGATGCGATCACCTGACTTCCATATCCCTAAGATGGTCTTTTTACCAGTATTGCCCTCAGCGGATTTCACTATACGAAAAGCTTGCGCACGCAGGCGGAGGGCATTTCTCTTTATCCGCAAAAAAGGGGCTGTACTCTTGGCATGGAAAATAACCAAGGACAGCCCCTATCGAACCGTATTCATCTTCAAAGCAATCCGCGATCGCTTCTTTCGTTCATTCTACAATCAATTACAAAGCTAACTGCCGCCCCCCGCCATTCGAAGCTTTCTTGAACTGCACAGAGTACGTCCGGACGGTACCGTCTTGCGAGGTCACGCGGATCTCTGCCGTGCCCGGAAGCGATTTCGCCTGCTTGATCGTTACTTTGCTCGTGTCCGATTCCGCAACGCCGTTCACGATAGGCAGGTTATCCGATGATCTGCGCAGCACCTTATACTCAAGCTTATCGGTATCGAAGCCATCCAGCGCTGCGCCATCAATCGTCAAGCTGCTCAGCCCGCTGCTGCCGTCGGCGAGCGTTGCGGCGGCAGTCGGATTCCATCCGTCGCTGCCCCCCAGCAGAACAGCCGGCATAAACGCCGCCGCTTCCTCCACTGTCAGCTGCTTCGTCCATTTGTGTCTTGCCTGCTGCTGCGCGCCGGGGCCGAAGCTCGCGAACTCTCCGTAACGCGCCGTCGCTTCATTGCCCGGATTGCCCCAGTTATCCCAGCCTTCCGGCTTAATATGGTCGCCCATGTAACTGTTGATATAAATGACATTCGAGTAAGGCCGCCATGGTCTGCCAAGCGAAACCGCTCCGGTGAGCCCCGGCTCCGCCGTCAAGCGGCTGTTCAGGAAAATATAACCTGCGTTCGTATCCGCCGTAGAAGCGGCCGTCACGTAACCTCCGTTCAAGCTGTGAATGATGCTGTTCTCGAACACGGCCGTTGCGCCGCCGAATATATAGTCGACATCGCCTTCGATATAGCTGTCGACGTAATACTGCCTTCCGCCATTCGCATAAAGCGTGTCCTGCCAGCCCCGGAGGCTGACGTCGCGGAATGTCAACCGGTCCGCAGACGCGTACAGCGCGACGGCCTGACCGGCATCGTCTCCTGCATCGTTCCGGATCGTCAGATGCTCCGCCGTGAAATCGTTCGCCTGCACCCGGAAGCTGTAGCTGCCCGATGTGCCAAGGGGCGTGCCATTAGGGCCAATCGTGCCGGCGGAATCTCCGTACACGAGAATCGTCCCTTCCCTGCTTTCGCCAATCATGCGGATAGGAGATTTTCCGGACGGCACGTCCAGTTTCTCACGGTATACGCCGTCTTTGATTTTAATGATGGTCAGGATCTCGCTGTTATGCGGAACGGCGTTAATGGCATCCTGCACGCTGGAGTATGACGCACTGCCATCCGAAGCTACGGTAAGAACCGGAGCCGGCATTTCGCTGATGACGACCGAGGATGCTCCTTCGCCCGCTTTGTTCGATGCGGTGACCAGATAATAATAGAGCACGCCGTTCGTCAAGCCGGAATCGGTCATCTGCGTGGACTTAAGGTTGTCCGCGACCGTTTCGAACGGCCCCTCCGGAGATGTGCTTCTCCTTACGGTATATCGTTTTGCTTCTGACGCAGGCTCCCAAGCAAGGCGGATGCTGCCATCGCCAGGTTCCGCGGAAAGTCCTGCAGGAGCCGCAGGCGTCCCGTCGTTCAGGAATGGACGCACGCCGATCGGCGCCGAATCGAGACTATGCGTATCACCGCTAACCGCGGTTATTTTATAGTAATAAGGTTTGCCGTTGATCAGCCCCGAATCGGTATACGTATTTCCCGTTTCTTCCCCGGCAATGACCGTATACGGTCCATCCGGCTGACCGGCCCGTTTGACGTCATAGCCTTCGGCGCCCGGCACGGACTCCCACTCCAGCACCGCTCCGCCCGGCACCGGCCGCGCCGTCAATACCGGAGTGAAGAGATGACGGTAAGGCGTCACGCCGATAACCGCCGAATTCTCCCCTTCGCCGGCCACGCTCGTAGCGGATACGGCGTAATAATAAGTTTTGCCGTTCGCCAGACCTCCGTCACGATAGGTCAAATCGCTTATTTTAGGAGCAATTGCAACAAAAGGACCTTCGGAGCTATCTGCGCGCTTCACCGTATAATACGTCGCATACGGCACCGCTTCCCAAGCCAGATCCGCTTGCGAGCTGCGCGCGATGACAGTCAGGCCGGCCGGAGCTTGCGGCTTCACGGCTTCCTCCGAAGGCGAAGCAGACGTCTGATTGGAAGCTCCGCTTTCGCCGGTCGTTCCCGTCGCAGTCACCACGTAGTAATAAGTCGTGCCGTTCGCGACCGTCTCGTCGATGTAACTCAAACCGGTTACGCCCGTCGCGATCGTCTCGTACGGCCCTCCATCGGCTGCGCTTCGTTTCACATTGTAAGAGGCGGCGCCTTCCGCTGCATTCCATTCCAATCTGACCTTGCCGTCACCCGGAACGGACAGCAAGCCTTTGGGACTCTCGATAGGCTCGACATACACTTTCATATTGTCATAATACATCGTACCTTTGCCGGTTCCAGGAGTCTTGGCCGATATTCGGGCTATGCCATCCGTACGAACGTCCGCCTGGAACGGCACGTCATCGGCCATTAATACATGATCGACGTAAATATCCGCCGCGTGGGCGGCCACGTTCGCCACAATCTTCAAGCTGTACCACCGGTTGTCCGCCGGCGGATCGACCAGCTTGTAATCCGCGCCGTTCACCTTGTAAGTCATCGTGTAATTCGGTTCCGCAGCCGGAAGCGCCGGCTTGCGGAGCTCGATCGTCAGCGGGGAGCGGCTGCCCGATTCATTCTGAAGAGATAACACGGCCGAGGTCCCCGGCCATCCCGCAGAAGCTACGTCAGCCTCTATAATGACCGTACCGAGCTGCGGCACAAACCGTTTGACGAATTGCGTATTGCCGGGAGCATTGTCGTACAGCATCAGCGCTCTCTCCGAGTCGTTGCCCGTCATGGCTTCCGGCATGCCCGTCACGACCAGCATATGATCGGCATCCTGAGGATCGGGAGTTACCGCGTAGCCGCTCGGGGTTGCATCCAGCTCCGCGTTTTCGAAATCATCGTCGACCAAGTAGATCGTTTCGGTCTCTCCTTCCGGCACGGCGCTCGCTTCGGCGGATTTGAAGCTTATGCCATTGCCGTTCCGGGCAGTCACGGTATAGTAGTACGTTCTTCCGACCGTTAGCCCCGTATCCGTATAAGCCGCCTCTGCAATACCGCTCGCGATCTGCTCATACGGTCCTCCCGGCAGCTCGCTTCGATAAACGTTATACGTATCCGCAACCTCGACCTCGCTCCAGGACAACGCAACCGATTTGTCTCCCGGTGTCGCCGTCAATTCGGACGGTGCTACCGGAAAATCCGGGTCCAGTGCCGTTGCAGCCGCATTCGAGAAGACGGATGCATTGTATTTGTCCACATCGTCATCCGGCTTCGAAGCATCCGCTGCGAGACCAAAGTATACGGTTTCGTTCATCGGTACGGAGATGGCATCGAACAGGGTCCAGCTTTCGCCGTCACTTGATATCAGAGAGGTGAATTGATCGCCCAAACGGACGATTTTGACCCAGTTTGGCGTCTGGATGAGCGTCTCCGGCTCTTTTACCTCTATGTTGGCCCCTTTCGCATTACGGGTCAAGCCGATATACTTCTGGCCGCCCTTCACATACGGAATGAAAAGTCCAACGAAACGGGAATCCGGGTCCAGGCTTTCGCGGACCATGACACCGGCCTCCGCGCCGTCGTCCGTAGCCGTCACATGCTCAATGCGCGCCACGACCTCACCGTTCCCCGTCAGCGGCTGGTAAGCAAAGTGAAAGCTGTCTGATCTGCCGCCAATGTCTCCGGACGCCTTGACGACAACGTCCGTCCCGGACGAGCCAAGCTGCGTATGCCCGGCTATGCCCGGCGTTCCGATATCGCCCGATTGCCACGGCGCGATGCTTCCTTCCCGATTGACATGAAGCGCGGCGTTGCTGGATTGCGTGGACGTACCCGAATCGTCGACGGCACGCGCCGTCAGGAAATGCGTACCTTCCGGCACGCCGCTCCAGCTGAACGAATACGGCGCCGTGTCGTCTTCGCCGAGCTTCGAATCGCCGGCGTAGAATTCCACCTTCGCTACCGAGCCATCGCTGTCTGAAGCGTTTGCGGAAATTTCAACCGTTGCTCCCTCCGCTGCAATCGTATTATTCGCAGGTGCTGTGATCTCGACTTCCGGATTAACGAAACCTTCTCCCACGATGCCGTTCAAGTACACCTCCACGAACGTGTAACCCGATTCGTGAATGTTGTTGCGGTCGGCAGCGTCGTTCGGATTCAGCCCGTTCGCCGTCTCCCAATCGTCCGGCATGCCGTCATGATCGGAATCCGTGAGCGCGGATACCGCTTGCCCGAATTCCAGATAACCGCCGACCTCCTTCTGAGAGTTAATGTGCCGTCCGGTGCCGGTTGCCGTCTCATGAACAATTCGCGCGTCAATGGCGTCCCGTCTCGGCAGTATCGCTCCCGCCTCCGCCAGGACGCGATCATAAGCGGCCGCAGCCGGCTCGGGATTCGACATATTCGGCATGACCACCGGCTCCTCCAGCTTGGAAGCCGGATTGGGAACCGCACCCACGCCTTTCCAGTTATCTTCCGTCACATCGGGGTACCCTTCCATGTAATTCCCGTCGATATACAACCGCGTATCGGGCGCCACATCAAGGAATACGCTGTTTCGCATGTTACGGTACGTATTCGGGCCGGATTTATAATAGTTGTTGATAAGGTTGTAATTGCCTTGCTCGCCGCCGTACGCGGAGAAGAACCCCCAGTTGTAGATAATGTTGTTGAACATCTCAAACGGGAAGCCCGGCGATCCGGCAAGCCTTGGATTGCGGCTGACGTTGTGCGCGATCAAATTGTGATGGAATGTTGCGTTGTCGCCACCCCAGATGCCCGCATATCCGTGTCTGCCCTTCTGATGCGTCGTCATGAGCATGCTTTCCGAAATAATGGACCACTGAACGGTCGTATTCTGGTTTGCGTACATGCTCAGCACTTCGTCCACGGACCAGCTGAACGAGCTGTGATCGATAATAATATTTTTATGATAGCGGCCTCCGAAGGCATCGTCTTCGCTCGGGTGCCGGTCGCCCAGCCGGAAGCGCATATAGCGTACGATAACGTTATCCGCGTGAAAGGACGTCCAGTAATCGGACACGGTTATCCCTTCGCCGGGAGCCGTCTGTCCCGCTATCGTAACGTTGGTGCCGGTAATCTGGAGAGGCGATTCCAAATGGATCGTGCCGCCGACGCGGAAGACGATCGTTGTATTGCTGCGGCTCACGCCTTCGCGAAGCGATCCCGGCCCGGAATCTGCAAGCGTCGTTACTTCGTAAATATCGCCTCCTCTGCCGCCCGTCGTGTACATGCCGCCGCCTTCCGCTCCGGGAAATGCGGGAATCTGCGCGGCTGTTATCTCATTTGCGGTTTCGACCGTCAGGGACTCTTCAGTCACCGCTTCATTCGTCGTTGGATCGGCTGACGCCATGCCCGGCAGCAAACCGACCAGCATTGCCGTAACTAACAAGCTTGATAAAGACTTTTTCAATGTAGATCCTCCTTTTTGCTTCATGCTTAAGCTATATCTGACCATGCTGGCTAACCAAGCGTAAACGGCTGATGCTACGCACGAACCGTTAGCTGCATCTTTGCGCAGCTCGGTTCTGTGCCGTCCTTTGGCGGCAAAAGCTCGTTTCGCGATGAAATATAAGTCCAGTATAAAGTGAAATTTATACTCTTATATTTCCAGACGAAGTCGCCCAGGCTTCCTGCTTTATTTCTTAACGCTTGCCGCATCACCCCTTTCAAGCCTCCACACGCAATGTAAACGTTCTCAATCGGCGTTTTAAAAAGCTCGTCCGCCTAACGGATAATCCGATACATGGCTGAACGAGCGTTGGTGCAGGGTGAAAGTGATATGCGTTTATCTTCTATTCGCCGCTTTTTATCCTTTTAAGCTTCCAAGCAATGCGCCTTTAGCAAAGTGCTTCTGCAGGAAGGGATAGACAAGCAGAATAGGCAGGGTGGCCACTACGATAACGGCCATTTTCACGCTTTGCGCCGGCGGAAGGACATCTTCTCCCGCCCAGCCCGAAGTATCGGCTGTCAATGCGCTGGCAAGAATGACAATTTGACGCAAGACGACCTGAACGGGCCATTTGGCCGCGTCGTTCATGTACATGACCGCCTGAAAATACGTATTCCAATAGCTAACGGCATAAAACAATGAAATCGTCGCGATAGCCGGCATCGACAGCGGAATGACGATACGGAATAGAATACTCCAGCTGCCGGCCCCGTCGATTTTAGCCGATTCCTCAAGCCCTTCCGGCATGTTCTGAAAAAAGTTGCGCATAATAATTAAGTTAAAAGCGCTCATCGCAGACGGGATAATCAAAGCGCCGTAGCTGTCGATTAACCCTAGGCTTTTTACGACCAGGAAAGAGGGGATCAACCCGCCGTTGAACAGCATCGTGAAGACGATCAGAAACATGATCGAGCCCCGGCCGCGCAAATCTTTTTTCGACAAGCCGTACGCCATCAGTACCGTAAGCAGCATGCTAAAAATGGTGCCGGCCACTGTGACAAAAATAGAAACACCTATGGACTTGATAATCGTATTCGTAGTAAAAATATACCGGTACGCGTCGAGCGTAAATTCAGTCGGAAAGATGACTAACTGCTTCTGAGCAAGCTCCCCAACGGTCGTAAAAGAACCGGCCAAGACATGTATAAACGGCAGCACCGTAACGATCCCAACGATAGCCAGCAAGACCAGATTGACTCCGTCGAATATCCGGCTTCCCCATGATTTGTCTTGAACCATACCATTGCCCGCCTCCTTTGCGCTGATTAATAGATTCCTTCTTCGCCGAATTTCTTCGAAAGCCAGTTCGCTCCGATAACCAATGCAAGCCCAACAAACGATTTGAAAAATCCTACCGCAGCGCTATAGCTGAATTGGCCTTGCTGCAAGCCGGCTAAATACACGTAAGTATCAAATACTTCACCGACTTCACGATTCATGGCATTAAGCAGCAAGAAGATATGTTCGAACCCTACCTCCAGAACGTCCCCGATTTTGAGCAATAGAAGAATGATGATGACGCTTCGAATAGATGGAAGGGTAATATGCCAAATTTGCCGAAACCGTCCTGCACCGTCGATTCGAGAAGCTTCGTATAACTGAGGGTCAATGGAGGCCATAGCTGCGAGATAAATAATCGTTCCCCAGCCCGCTTCGCGCCATATAATCTGAAAGATGTACATTGGCCGGAACCAATCCGGATTCATCAAAAAGTTCACTTTCTCAAAACCGGCAGCGACCAGCGACTCATTCACCAATCCCCGGTCCATCGACAGCATGACGAAGGAAATCGAAACGATAATGACCCAGGACATAAAATGCGGGATGTAAACCATCGTTTGAATGATGCGCTTAAATGCTTGCTGCCTGACTTCATTTAGCATTAAAGCTAACAAGATGGGCACCGGGAAAAAGAAAACCAAATTCATAAAAAACAAAACCAGCGTGTTCATTAATATGGTTAAAAACATCGGTTCGGAAAATAATCGTTCGAAATGGGCAAAACCGACCCACTCGCTTCCAAATATCCCTTGATAGGGCTTGTAATCTTGAAAAGCGATGACCAGACCAAACATAGGCAAGTACTTAAAAATCACAAAATAAAGAAGACCGGGCAAAATCATAAAATATAAAGCGCCATTTTTTACAATGCTTCTGGCCAAGCCTTCTTTGCGCGAAACATGGGGTAGAGCTTTGACTTGCGCAGCACCAGCATAGTTCATTGTTCGGACCCACTCCCTTCCTTCTCCTGAATACGACGGGGCTAAATGCCCGCAGCCCCGTCTTCAGGCTCTTATTCAGCCATCCTACTTAGAGGCCTCATAGTCTGCGGTATATTCATCGATGATCTTTTGTCCTCCATCGGCAAGCCATTTGTCCACGACCTTCTGGAATCCGGCTTCGTCGATATCTCCAAGAATAAACTTGTACGTCGCATCGTTGATGGCTTGCTGCAAACGCTCTCCCATCTCGACAAACGTTTTGGATTCCAGCGGTGCAGCCGGGTTATCGATAAGGAATTCATTATTGTCCAGCACCAGATTTTCCGCCTTTTGTTTAATCGGATCTTCCCACTTCGCTCTGAGACGGTCCGGAATTGACATTTCACCGCCGATTGCGATGACCGAATACGGTTTGACTTCGCGATCCAGCATTGCGGTATCCTCGGCAGGCTTCGCCAGTCCGTCTACCACGGTGTAATGCTCTCCTTCAACACCCCACAGCGCCAAATTGGCAACCTCCGGAGACATCAGCTGGTTATAGAACGACAGCACTTCCTTTAACTGCTCCTCGGTTTTGACGGCCGATTTCGGGAACAGAAGAACTTCGCCTCCCCCTTGCACAGCCAGCCACACGCCGAGTCCCTTAGGTCCCTCTATCCGGTTGTGAACATCCAATACCCCTTTAGGATTTACTTTGGTCAGCTCCGTCTGCAGCCCCCATGCATCCGGCATAGAGCCGATATACGCCCCTGCTGCTCCGCTGACTAACAATGCGCGCTGATCCTCTTTGCTTGTAACCGGGAAGTCCTGGTTAATCAAACCTTCCTGGTGCAGCTTGTGAAAAAATTTCATCGTCTCCATATATTCCGGAAACATGAATTCAGGCAGCAGCTTGCCGTCTTTCTCTCCCCAGTAATTCGGAGTGCCGTGCCAGGAGGCGACGGTTTTAAACGCGCCGTAAACCATGTCGCTGCGATCGGTAAGTCCGATCGTATCGTTTTTGCCGTTCTGATCCGGGTCATTGTTCTTGAATTGCTTGAGCATTTCGTAAAGCTCGTCCAGATTTTTCGGCGCCGATAATCCCAACTGATCGGCCCAATCCTTACGGAAGATTAAACCTTGACGCGATAACGGCCGCTCCGAGTACAGGGAGTACAGTTTGCCGTCTACTTCCATATTCCGAAGGACGGAAGGATTCAAATTGCGAAGGTTTTCGAACTCCTCCAGATAAGGCCCGATTTCCCAGAACTGTCCGTCTATGATGGCTTCGCGGAATTTGTTGATGTCGCCGGAGAACGACATCGGCAAAGCTCCTGTAGCGAATGCCGCATTGATCTTATCCTCGTAAATCGTATTCGGCACCCATTGAATATCCAGCTCCGTGTTCGTTTTTTCCTCGATCAGCTTTTCTAATTTGTCTGATGGAACTTCCGCGACATGGAGCTTTGCAATAATGGATATTTTAGTCGGATTTTTCGGCGCGGCCGATTCCTCGTTCGCCCCCTTGTTTCCATTATCCGATGCTGCGGCTGGCGCCGGTTCCTTGCTGCCCGCGCAGCCGGCAATTAGAGCCACGGCAACCCCGATCGGCACTAATGTCGCTAGCTTTCTCCGTTTCATTTCATGACCTCCGTTTTTAATTTGAATTGGCTTTGACAGTTCCCATTCTAGAATTGGAGCGTAATTACGTAAATGATCCATTCATTTGCTTTAGAAATCCCTTGCCGCTAACGGCCTTTTACAGCCGGCATCTATAAAATGATTATTACTCCTGTAGACGATCATCCCGAAGGCGAACCGTACAGCCATGCATGATTCCTTATTTTTATCCGTGATTACGTGCCTTTTCAAATAAGATGATTATTGACTCGAAAATGATTATTGTCGCCATACAGATTAGGAAGTTACAATTGAATTGTAAGCACTTTCCCAACTTGAAGGGCGGTTCTAATGAACAGACACAGCATTTATACGAAGATGATTCTATTCGGATGTGCCGTCAGCATCATCCCCCTATTGGTGCTTGGATTTTTTTCGTACCGGAAATCATCCGAATCCATCCAAAGCCATGTAAACGAAAGCCGCCTTGATTCTTTAAATCAATTGAGAGCCAGTATGGAACAGCTGCTGCGGTCTCTTGACTATACCATGAGCTATCTCATTAACACGTCGCTTGTACAAGAATCCGTTTATCAAGATCTGAATTACAGAAAATTCGATCGAGTGAATAATCTCACCAAGGAATTAGCTTTGCTGAAGTCGCCGATTACAAAAGTGGACGATGTCATATTGGCCAGCTATGTTTCCAATTGGCTTATTAACAATCAAGGCTTGTCTACATTCGATTCGTTCAAGTTTAAAGATCTGTTGGTAGAGTTCATGAACAAGGAAGAGGTTACTTCCTGGATCATCGTCAAAACAGACCAAATCAGCTCCACCTATCATTCCAGCTTTAATTGCGAATATTCCATCGTTCTGGCCAAAAAAACACCCTACTTGTCTGCGGAGAAACGGGGAATCGCCGCTGTAACGATTCCCGCATGCCATTTGGCCGACATTATTAATGAACCGTCCGCCAGCGACATCATGGTGCTCGATCAAACGAATCGTGTCCTTATTCATCCGCAGCATGACAAAATCGGAGCCCGATTGGACGAATTGGGATATTTGGACTCTTCCGAGCTTTCTCAGCTGGAGGGTGACTCCGGCCAATTCTTGTCGAAAAATCATAATCAGACGGTTACCTATGTAAAGTCTCCCTTTAACCAGTGGACTTTTATTTCGTTTACCGAATTGTCGGAGCTTACCAAGGAATCCCGTGATATCGGGTGGTTCACCTTTTACGTTTGTTTGTTTATCGTCTTAGGGTCGATTGGCATGGTCTGGATAGGCAGCCGTAACGTCTATTCGCCGATTCGGAGCCTGTTTCAAGATGTGGTACAACGTGTGCCGGAAGGTAAAAAAGAAAAAAAGAATGAGATCCAGCTCATCAACGATCATTTCCGGGACATGTTTACATCCATCTCTACGTTAACGACAGAATTGGGCAGACACCGTGAGCAGGCCATGAGTCTTTTTCTGCATAAGCTTTATATGGGGACGAACAAAATATCCGAGACCGAGAACAAGCTGCGGCTATTCGGACTGCAGGATCGGCTGTTACCCTGGAATCACATGAGTATCCTGACGCTTCAAATTGATTTGCTGGAGGATACGCGCTACGTACAAACAGACCTTGACCTGCTGTTATTCGCAATCAACAACATCATTGAAGAAATGGTTCCGCAAGAGGAACGGCTGCCCACGATTATTATTGAACAAACCCATGTTATCTTAATAGGCAGTACGGAGACGGACTTAAACGCCTTTAACGATGCCATCTACAATTTGACGGAGCGAATGCAAAGCAACATCCGGAATTTTCTGGATTTGGACGTAAGCATCGGGATCAGCCTGCCCTTCAACAATTTGCTGAACGCATCCCGGGCATACCGGGAAGGCGTAGAAGCATTGAAGCAGCGCATGAAGCTGGGAAAAGGCGTCATCATCCCTTATTTCAGCATGAACTCGGGAAATCACAGCAATGTGTATTTCTATCCGAAGCAAATCGAAAATGAGCTGATTGACTCCATCCGATTAGCGGATGAACATCGGGCTCATGAAGCGCTGCATCAATGGCTTTCTGAAGTGTTTCAGAAGGAACGGGAACCGCATGAATATCAAATCTCGTTGATTTGTCTTCTAAATGAGCTCATGATCCTCATGCAGGAAACAGGGATCCCGCGAAAGCAGCTGGCAGGCGAAGAACAGTCGCTTTATGAGCAATTATTGCAAATGTACATAAGCTCGGAAATCGAAACCTGGTTCAGGAAAAAAGTGATCGCTCCAATCGTTGAAGTATACCGCGACCGGCAGAAGTCGACCTATCACAACTTGAGCGAACAAATTATCCATATGATCGAGAACGAATACGATAAGGATATTACCCTCGATGAATGCGCTTCAAGGCTGCACTATAACTTGTTCTATGTCAGTAATATTTTTAAGAAGGAAACCGGTGTATCCTTCAGCGAATACCTGGCGATGTTCCGGTTGAACAAAGCGAAGAAGATGCTTATCGAAACCGATCTTCCCATTAAAGACATAGCCGAGCGGCTTACCTATAATAATCCGCAAAACTTCATTCGATATTTCCGCAAGCTGGAAGGCATTACACCCGGTCAATACCGTAAAATTCATCAGAACAGACAAGAGTAGTGCGCATCCGTTCATAAAAAAAGACAGCGGCTAGGCCACTGTCAGAATGATCGGTTTATCCTTTGTGATGATAATCGTATGCTCGTGCTGGGCGGCAAAGCTGCCGTCCAGCGTGCTGAGCGTCCACCCGTCCCTTTGCGGCAGAACATGCTCGGCTCCCGTCGTCAGGAACGGCTCGACCGTAATGACCAGGCCCTCCCGCAGCGTACGCTTGTCGCGCTTATTGTACACCGGCACGATTTGCGGCCATTCGTGAACCGACTTGCCGACGCCGTGGCTGCACAGGTCGGTAATTACCTTATAGCCTCCCTTTCGGGCCTCGGACTGGATGATGCGGCCGATTTCGTTGATTTTTACGCCGGCCTTCAGTGACGAGATGACCTTCATCATCGTCTGATGCGTATAATCGCAAAGCCGGACGATGGATTCGTCATACGGAGGCAGCTGGAAGGAATGGCCGGTGTCGGCCACATAGCCGTTTTTCTCGGCGCACACGTCGATGTTGACCAGATCGCCCGGCATCAGCTTCCGCTCGCCCGGAATGCCGTGCGCGACTTCCCGGTTCACGCTGATGCATGTATGTCCGGGAAAATCGTAGACCTTTTTCGGTGCTGAGGAAGCGCCATGACTTTCCAGGATCCGCCCGCCGTGCTCATCCAGCTCCTTCGTCGTCATGCCGGGCCTCGCATGCCGCTTCATTTCTTGCAGCGTAACGGCAACGATCCGGCCAATTTCTTTTAGCGCTTCTATATCCTTCTGTGATCCGACAGTCATTTCAAGCCTCCTGATCCTTAAATTGGCTCCCAAAAGCCCTATTCCCGCATAATGGTGTATGTGATATCTTCAGAGAAACGGCGTTGCATGGCGCAGCACGGATACATAACTGGATTTTATGTCTTTATTTTTGAAGTATAGGCATTGCACACTGAAATATCGGGATTTCATGCATATAAATCTGGCGTGCTGCTGCTAATCGGCTGGTTTTCCGGATTTAGATACATAAAATCCAGATATTTTTTGAAAAAGCAGAATTATGCTTGATTTAGTTACATGATTTCCATTTATTTCACCATGCACACAAACTAGCTCCCAAAAAAACCTATCCCTACATTGTATTAAGCGGAGCACATTCCGTTTCCGGCAATTCATACTGAGGCGAATGAATAGGCGGCTCACCGCGTACAAAAAAGCAGCTATTCACCACGTACCCGAGCCCGGCAAGTCCGCCTCCCTTTAGCGGTCAAGTCAGGCGGTAAATCGCAAACGGCTCGCCGCGGCGGAACGGAGCGCTTGCCGCATCGAGCTCCTCCAGCGCCTGCTGCGGAAGCTCAAGCAAGACGCTGGCCAGGTTTTCCTCGAGCTGCTCCGCGCGGGTGGCGCCGACGATTACCGTCGAGACGGCGGGCTGCCGCATCAGCCAGGATAAGGCCAGCACACCCGCGCTGCAGCCGACCCGGCCCGCGATGGCTTCCACCTGCTCCCCGAGACGGATCGTCCTTTCGTCCAGGAAACGCCGGAAGCCCGGGTCGGTGTGCGCTCTCGAGCCTTCGGGCACATCGGCGGAAGCGCCGTATTTTCCGGTCAATATGCCGCCTGCAAGCGGGAAGTACGGAATGATGCCGACGCCTTGATCCAGACACATCGGCACGAGCTCATTTTCCGGCGTTCGGTCCGCCAGTGAATAGCTCGTTTGTGTCGAGACGAACCGGCCCAGACCGAGCTTGTCGCTGATGCCGACCGCCTTCATCAGCTCCCATGCGTAGTAATTGCTGGCCCCGATGTAGCGGACCTTCCCGGAGCGGACCATATCCTCCAGCGCGCGGAGCGTCTCTTCCAGCGGTGTCCCGGGGTCGAACGTATGGATCTGGTACAGGTCGACATAGTCCGTTTTCAGCCGCTTCAAGCTGTCTTCGAGCTCGGTCATCAAATGATAGCGGGACGAGCCGCGCTCGTTAAGGCCTTTGCCCCTCGGCAGCCCGGCCTTCGTGGCCAGTACGACGCTGCGGCGCTTCTCCTTGAGCGCTTGTCCGATAAACGTCTCGGACTCGGTCCCCGCATAAATATTGGCCGTATCGATAAAATTAACGCCCCTGTCAATCGCCAGGTCCAGAATGCGCTTCGAAGCCTCGTAACCGGCGCGCTTGCCGAACGAATTTGTGCCGAGCCCAAGCGCGGATACGTGTAGCCCGCTGCTGCCTAAACGGCGGTACTGCATAGGAAGATCAGCTCCTCTTTTTTATCTGTTTATCCACTATTATATCGCCGGAAGGCGCCCGGCACCATCCGCCGTCCGCGCACGCCCGGCGCCAGGGTCGCTTGTCCGTTTCTGTTCTGGTATGATGGGAACAACCACTTTCGCCATAAGACCGGGGGATTCATTCATTATGCCTGCCCTATTAACCAAGCGGATCATCAAGCAGCTGTGCGGCCCTTTCTACGAGAGAGGAGAAGCCGCCTATGACGATAAAAAAGTCAGTGTTACTCATCGCGAGGCAAACGCCTGGGAATTGGCCGTTCAAGGCGTGCAGAGCAGCAGCGAGCCCGTCCGGGTCTCGGTCGTCATCGACCGGGACGGGGACGTCGACGCGCACTGCAGCTGTCTTGCTTTCAGCTCATACGATAAGTACTGCCAGCATGTCGCCGCCTCCCTGCTCGCCATCATGGAGCGGGAGCAGGCATCGGGTCAGACGGCCTCTGCTCCTGCCCGCAAATATCCATCGCTTCTTCATCCGGAAAATCAGCCATTGGAAGACGAAGAAGACGCGCCTCCGGAAGGACAGCTGACGCCCCGCTATTCGGTGCGCGGCGGCACTGGGAATACTAGCCTGCTGGCCGACAGCATGCTCAGCCTGTTCGCCCGCAGGCCGGTTCGCACCGGCGGCAGCGATCTGCTCGATACGAGAGAGCCGCTCGAGCTTGAGGTGACCTGCAAACTGTATTCATACGGCGTCCGCAAGCAAATGTTCGGCATCGAGCTCAGAGTGGGGCCGGGGCGCCTGTATATCGTCCAGAAAATAAGAGATTTTTTGGAGGCGCTGGACAGCGGCAAGCCCTTTCTTTTTGGCAAACACTTCACCTATGACCCGGCCCGCCACCGCTTTCCGCCCGGCACGGACGAGATCATACGGCAGCTGATCCAGGCTTGGCGGAGCGAGACGATCCACCAGGCGGCCGCCAGCCGCAGCTTCTTCCATGCCGCCCCCGCCAGCGGCGACCGGCTGCTGCCGATTCCGCCCGCTGCCTGGGGCTCGCTCGAGCCTTTGCTTGCCGCTGCGCCTAACGTCAAGCTGGTCCATCTCGGCCAAACCTACGACGGCCTGCAGCTCAGCGGGGATGCGGCGCCGCTCTCGTTCGCCTTGGAGCAGGCGCAGGATGCCGGCGGTTACCGTCTGGACATTCATGGGCTCGACCGCATGACCGTCCTGGAGGATTTTGCGCTGGCCGTCAGCGACGGAACGCTGTACAAGCTGCCGCCGGACGCCTGCATCCGGCTTTCGGAGCTTAAATATATGCTGCCCGCGACTTCCGGGCAGCAGGTCGGTATCGCGCCCGGGCAAATCGAGCCCTTCATGGAAAAGGTCGTTCCCGGCCTGATGAAGCTCGGCAGCGTCAAGCTCGCCGAATCGGTCGCGGACCGTATCTACCGGACCCGGCTTCAGGCCAAGCTTTATCTGGACCGGATACGCGACCGTCTCGTAGCCGGGCTCGAATTCCAATACGGCGATATCGTCATCAACCCGCTGGCTGCAAACCGGGCGAACCGTGTATCGGACCGTATTTTGCTGCGGGACGGCGAACAGGAGCGCCGCATTTTGGAGCTGATGGAGCAAAGCCCCTTCGCGACGACGGAGGAGGGTTATTTTATGGAGGATGAAGAAGCCGAATTTGAGTTTTTGTACGAGACCGTCCCGCAGCTGGAGAAGCTGCTGACCGTCTATGCGACTACGGCCGTCAAGGTGCGGGTCGTGACCAAACACGCTCCTCCCTCCATCAAGGTCGATGTCGGCCATCGGACCGATTGGCTTGAATTCCGGTTTTCGATGGACGGCATTCCCGAGTCGGAAATCCGCAGCCTGGTTCAGTCGCTGGAAATCAAACGCAAATATTACCGGCTGCCCGACGGTTCGCTTATGCCTCTCGATACTGCGGAATTTCAGGAAATTATTCGCTTTCTAAACGAAGTCGGCATCAGCCTGAGCGAGGTGAACGGGCCGACCTTCCGTATCCCCGCCGTCCGTGCCCTCCATCTGACGGATGCGGACGAAAGCCGCAGAGCCGTCAAGCTGGGCAAAAGCTTCCGCCGCCTGCTCGTCAATATGCGCAACCCGGACAACCTGGATTTTACGGTGCCGGACAGCCTCGCTCCCGTGCTGAGGGACTACCAGAAATACGGCTTTCAGTGGATGAAGACGCTGGCGCATTATCAATTTGGCGGCATCTTGGCCGACGACATGGGGCTTGGCAAAACGGTGCAGGCCATTTCCTTTCTCGTATCCGTACTGCCCGAGATTAGGGAGAAGGGCCGGCCGGCCCTGATCGTGTGTCCCGCGTCGCTCGTCTATAACTGGTTCAATGAGCTGAAGCGCTTCGCCCCCGGGCTGAAAGCCGTCATCGCCGTCGGCGGCAAGGCCGAGCGAAACGGCGTATTGAAAAGAGCCCGCGAAGCCGATGCCATTATCACCTCCTACCCGCTGCTGCGGCGGGATGTCGCGGAGTATGCGAAGCTGGACTTTCATACACTTATACTGGACGAGGCCCAATCGTTCAAAAACCATTCGACCCAGACCGCACAAGCCGTCAAGGCATTGGAAGCGCAGTACCGCTTCGCGCTGACGGGCACGCCCGTGGAAAACAAGCTGGAGGAGCTGTGGTCCATATTCACCGCCGTCTTCCCCGAGCTGTTCCCGAGCCGCAAGGCGTTCGGCGAGCTGACCCGCGATACGGTGGCGCGGCGCGTCCGCCCTTTCCTTCTGCGCCGCTTGAAGGGCGATGTGCTGCAGGAGCTGCCGGACAAAATCGAATCGGTCCAAGCCTCCGAGCTGCTTCCCGAGCAGAAGAGGCTGTATGTCAGCCTGCTCGCGAAGCTGCAGCAGGAAACCGTCAAGCATCTCGACGCGGACGATTTCCAGAAGCACCGGATCAAAATTTTGGCCGGCATCACCAGGCTTCGGCAGGTCTGCTGCCATCCCGCTCTCTTCGTGGAAGATTACAAGGGCAGCTCCGCCAAATTCGAGCAGCTGCTCGAGATGCTCGAGGAATGCCGGAGCTCCGGCAAACGCGT
Source organism: Paenibacillus vietnamensis (assembly GCF_020169515.1). Taxonomy (GTDB): domain Bacteria; phylum Bacillota; class Bacilli; order Paenibacillales; family Paenibacillaceae; genus Pristimantibacillus; species Pristimantibacillus vietnamensis. Next base: position 27,541 of record NZ_JAHMHW010000032.1, read on the forward strand.
GCTTATTTTCTCGCAGTTCACCGAGATGCTGCGCTTGATCGGACGCGAGCTCGGGTACATGGGAGCGCCGTTCTTTTACTTGGACGGGCAGACGCCTGCGGCCGAGAGGGTCGAGCTTTGCCGCAGGTTCAACGAAGGGGAGCGCGAGCTGTTCCTGCTTTCGTTAAAGGCGGGCGGCACCGGGCTTAATCTGACGGGAGCGGACACCGTTATTTTATACGACCTGTGGTGGAATCCGGCCGTCGAGCAGCAGGCCGCCGACCGCGCGCACCGCATCGGCCAGAAAAACGTCGTGCAGGTGATCCGGCTTGTCACGCAAGGTACGGTCGAGGATAAAATGTACGAGCTTCAGAAGAAGAAAAAAAATATGATCGACGAGGTCATCCAGCCGGGCCAGGAGGCGCTTTCCTCGCTGACCGAGCAGGACATCCGCGAGATCTTGATGATCGAGTAAGCCGGCGGACGTTTATTACCGCTTACCTTCGGGCGCATTCGGCTGGCGGACGTTCGTTCCCCCTGCTTACCTTCGTGTTCATTCGGCTGGTGGACGTTCGTTACCCCATACTTGTCATCGGCGCATGCAGCTTGCGGAAGTCTATCATCACATGCTTACTTGCGGCTCATCACATGCTTACTTGCCGGCGGACTCCGGATCCGTTAAATTACAAAAGGGCTATTCTATGACCGGTGTCGTGGACTGACGATCCGTTATTCTCGCAAAACAGCCTGATTTGGGTGCGTTTTGTTTCAATTAACGGATTTGGGGTCCTGAAAACTCTCAAAATGGGGCGAATTCGCGGAAATAACGAATCCTTGGTCCGCCCGCAGCTGCTTTGGTTGTGCCTCAATCCGTCGTCAGCGCAACTCGAGACGGCAGCGCAACTCCGAAACGGCAGCGTAACTCCGAGACGGTCGCGTAACTAACATCTGAGTTCGCTTCGGACGAATAAGTCCCTCATCTGCTGCGCAACTTATAACGTAGCTTAAGGCGAATATTGGATGGAGGGATGAACACCTATGGTGAACAAACGACAGCAGCAGGAAGCCCACGGCATCGGGCAAATCGAAGAGCAGCTGGAGCAGCAAATTCAAGCGGCCGTTGAAGTACAGGGCGAGAGCAAGCTTGACCGCGACATTGAGGCGGCTGCCCGCAACGATCATTCGAGCTGGGATAAAGAGAACGAGCAATAACGCAAACGAAGGGTGCCGCGGCGGCACCCTTTTTATTTTGCATCTCTTTTTGCATCTCCCTTCACCGGCTTTGGGCTAGTTGGCTAGTCGATAACTGGATTCGATACAGCTAAATTCATCCGAATGTCCTTTTTCCTAATTATTACTGGATTTCATACAGCTAAACCGGCCCGGTTGGGGCGAATCAGGTTATTTCCGCCGATTTAAATCCCACAAATACAGTTATTCTCTAACAAACAAACAATCGCTTGCAATTAACTACATAAAATACAGATATTCACGCACGCACGCACGCACTCACTCACTCACTCACTCAGTCACTCAGTCAGTCACTCAGTCACTCAGTCACTCAGTCACTCAGTCACTCAGTCACTCAGTCACTCAGTCA
>NZ_JAHMHW010000033.1 GCF_020169515.1 Paenibacillus vietnamensis
TCTTTCTCGCCGTCCGCGTGTTTCTCTCGGCCGGAATTAGAATATACCATGCACCGGCCCACAAGGTCAAGCCTTTTTAAAAACTTTTTTTAAAACAACAGAGAACGGAGCATCCGTTCTCCTGCCGCTTTAATTCAGCCGTGCCCCTTGCAGCTCCCGCCAAACCCGCTTATTGCTGTACTGCCGCTCCGAGCTGATGTCCTTCCCTAACCAGGCAGGTGCTGCGAAGGCATTCGCCGCTTCCTCCGAGTCGAATTCAATCTCCGCAACCGCCAGCTGAATTTGGTCGTAAATATCGATCTCGACGATTCTGCCCGCCCATTCCGCCGTAATCCGGTTTTTGGTGAGCGGCACAAAGCCGAATGCTTTTACAACCTGTTCATAAATGCTCTCCGAAATCGAATATTCGATTTCTTCCCTCGACAAGCCGTTGCCCAGCTTAAACGTATGGGTAAAAGACACCTCGCCGCTCGCCAAATCTACGATTCGCCTGACTCGCAGCTCCTGCGTTTCGTCCATGGCCAAATAAGTTTGCTCGATCCGCTGCTCGGACAGCACCTTCAGCCTCTGCTCCTCGATAACGGTTGCGGGCGATTCCGCCAGCAAAAATTTGCGTTCGATCTCCAGTGACATAACGGTCATCTCCTTTCAAATGTTTACTCTTCGTCTGCAAACAGCTCGCGCAGCATCCGTTCCCGGTTGTTGACAAACTGCTTCATCAGGATGTAATGCTCGGTGTCTTCCAAGTTCGTTCTTTCAATTCCTTCCGGCGTCAACTGATAAATGACCGAATCCGGATACGCCATCAAAATCGGGGAGTGAGTCGATATGATAAATTGCGAGTTTTGCCCCGCAAGCTGATGGATCCGCGACAGCATCGCCATCTGCCGGAAAGGGGATAAAGCCGCCTCCGGTTCGTCCATTATATACAGCCCGTTTCCACGGAAACGATGCAAAAACGCGGAGAAAAACGATTCGCCGTGCGATTGCCGGTGCAGCGAGGTTCCTCCGTAAGAATCGATAATACGCGGTGCAGTGGAAGGTTCACTGTCCAGCTCGTCGATGCTGGTCGCCAAATTATAATAGCTTTCCGCACGGAAGAAAAAGCCGTCCCTGGGCTTGTATACGCTCTTGGAAAGCCTCAAATACTGGTGCAGCTCCGAGTGGGTGGCCGCCGTGGAAAAGGTAAAGTTGGCGGTGCCCCCTTCCGGATTAAAGCCGAGAGCGACGGCCAAAGCCTCCATCAGCGTCGATTTGCCCATTCCGTTCTCGCCGACGATATACGTCACCTTGGGATGAAATACGAGCGTATCGAGATTTTGGACCGCCTTGAGATGAAACGGATAGGAATTAAAAGAGGGCACGGCCTCCCGGAGTAACGAAGCGCTTCTCAAATATAAGCCTTGCCCGTTTGATCTCATCCCGTACGCCTCCCGTATCCGGCCTCATGCTTAAGGCCGCTTCGTTAACCGCAGCATTTTTTGTATTTTTTCGAGCTTCCGCACGGACAAGGATCGTTGCGCCCAACTTTTTTCTTCGTATTGATGTCAATCACATTAGAAGACACCGCCGCCGCACCTGCCGGAGCATTCATAACCAGACTTGCGCTTGCGCGCTTGGCCGACAGCTCCGCCGGGGAGTAACCTTTGATCGCATATTGTCTGGTATTGTTCATAAGCGGCACAAGCAAATCCGTAACCGCATTCAGCGTCTCCATGCCGGGCATTTCAATGAAATTCGCCGCTTCCTCCAGCACCTCGTGCAAGGAAGCGCCGTTTTTCGCTGCGTCCACGCATACCTCTGCCATAAAATCGGCCTCGTCCCTGTCGATCTCGTAACGTTCCAGCACGAACCGCACCAGATTGGCATAATGGGAGTCACGCTCCACGAATTCCGGCTCCCCCGCCTTGAGCAGCTGCTGCCGTGTGAAAGGACGGTAGTCCAGCTCGTTTCTCAGCGCGCGCTCCTTGCGGATCGCAGGCGGATCTGCGACCCTGCTGTCGGATACGAAAGTCTTTTCGCTCAAATCGATCTCTTCGTAATAATCTCCGGCTTCGGTCAAAATATCGTTTAGATCAGACGGTTGCAGCGAATTCCCGGTATGCTCGAAAAGAAACCTGTTAAGCTCTTCATTGGACAATGTGCCGTAGTAAAACAGCAGCCCGCGAATCAGCTTAATCCATTCCGTATTCCGGTCAACGAGCGCATGGTCCTGAAACAGCTCCCCTGCCTGGAACAGCTCGACGAGCCCGGAAGGCATGACGACGACTTGTTTGCCGTTTACACTGCCGGGAAACAGGATGCCGCGTTCACGGAAATACTCATACTGCTGGATTTCCAGCTCCGGCTTGTCCCATATGCCGCCGTTTTTTGCGATTTTTTGAACCAGCTTCATTCTAGTATGATCCCAGCACCGGATCGTCGTCCACAGATGACCGGCAATCGTCTCCGCAAGCTTCTCCGCAAGCCCTTGTTTGTTAAGCGTGCTCAGGCTGCCGATCGACAGGTTCATGCGAATGCTTGTCAATTGCTGCTTCGTCAATGGGGCGAGCGCTTCCGTGAAAGACAGCGGATACGTTAGCTCCGGCCAAAATTTCTCCGTCATTTTATCCAGCTTTGTAGTCATGATGGTCTCCTAAATAATGAATTTGTTGCATGCAAATCTATGTAGGATGAGATACAAGTCATACTCTAATCGAAAGCTTATTAATTCTTGTATTTCAAAAAACATGCAAACCTAAAGGTATCAAAAAATACCGCTTTTATCAATTAAAAACCATTTCCAAAAACCAATAAGCCCCAAATCCGCGGCGCAGGAATCGGCCTTAAAGGCACTGCTGCGCTATAGGAATGACAGCGTCAAGCCCGGCGGATTGCGGTCTGTCAGAGCGGCATAACTTTTTCATCAAATCCTCATTGGGATCGTTGTAAATTGGGGTTGATTTCCTCCGAGAAAGCGTTAACATATTAGTTGAGGCGCAATCCTACAATATCAATGAGGTGATTCGAGGATGAGTACCGAGAAGAACAACCATCTGACGACAAGTTGGGGTGCTCCGGTAGGAGATAACCAAAACTCGATGACGGCAGGCTCGCGTGGTCCCACATTAATTCAGGACGTTCACCTTCTTGAGAAACTGGCTCACTTCAATAGAGAGCGCGTGCCCGAGCGTGTCGTTCACGCCAAGGGCGCAGGCGCGCACGGCTACTTCCAGGTTACGCATGACGTGACGCAATATACGAAGGCCAGCTTTTTATCCGAGGTCGGAAAGCGCACTCCGCTATTTATCCGTTTTTCCACGGTGGCCGGCGAGCTCGGCTCGGCAGATACGGTCCGCGATCCGCGCGGCTTCGCCGTTAAATTCTACACCGACGAAGGCAACTACGATTTGGTCGGCAACAACACACCCGTCTTTTTCATCCGCGATGCCATTAAATTTCCCGATTTCATTCATACGCAGAAACGCCATCCTCAAACGCATTTGAAAAACCCGAACGCAATCTGGGATTTCTGGTCCCTGTCGCCCGAATCTCTCCATCAAGTCACCATTCTGATGTCCGACCGCGGCATTCCCGCGACCCTGCGTCATATGCACGGTTTCGGAAGCCACACGTTCAAATGGGTCAATGATCAGGGCCAGGCGGTTTGGGTCAAGTATCATTTTAAAACCGAGCAAGGCGTGAAAAATTTGTCCAACGAGGCAGCCGCCAAAATCGCCGGCGAAAATCCGGACTATCATACCGAGGATTTGTTCAACGCGATCGCAAACGGCGACTTCCCGTCCTGGAAGCTATTTGTACAAATTATGCCTTTGGAGGATGCCGATACATACCGCTTCGATCCGTTCGACGTGACGAAGGTATGGTCCCAGAAGGATTATCCGCTAATCGAGGTCGGCAAAATGGTGCTCGACCGCAATCCCGACAACTACTTCGCCGAGGTCGAGCAGGCGACGTTCTCGCCGGGCAATTTCGTTCCGGGCATTGAGGCTTCCCCCGACAAAATGCTTCAAGGCCGTCTGTTCGCCTACTCCGACGCGCACCGCTACCGCGTAGGCGCCAACCATAACCAGCTGCCCATTAACCGTCCGGCGGCTCCGGTGAACAACCACCAGCGCGACGGTCAGATGCGGGCGGATGGCAACGGCGGCGGTTCATTGTACTACGAGCCGAACAGCTACGGCGGACCGAAGGAAACGCCGGCTAACAAGCCCGCTCCGTTCGAGGTTTCCGGCAGTGCGGACAGCGTTGGCTACGATCACCACGATCATTATACTCAGCCGGGAGACCTGTACCGCCTGATGAGCGAGGAAGAGCGCACCCGCCTGATCGAAACCATCGTTGCCGCCATGAAGCCGGTTGAACGGGACGACATCAAGCTGCGGCAGATCGGCCACTTCTACAAAGCGGATCCGGAATACGGACAGCGCATCGCGGAAGGACTCGGCTTGTCGATCTCGACGGAAGCTTAATCGATCACAGGCCAGCCGGCAGTGTCCGGCTGGCCTGTTTTTTGTTTCGCAGCCCCAGAGGCGATAAATTGTGGTATACTGCTACAAGACTGACGCTGGAGGAGATCTTTTATGAAAATCTATGTCGTGCAATCGTTCAGTGAAGCCGGTATGGAAAATGTATACGTCGGACCGGACGAAGCCAAAGCGCTGTCGCTGCATTCCGTCGATTTCGACGAGTGCGACGCGTTGTTCGTAGAAATTTGGGAGGACGGCGAGAAGACGGATGACTTCCGGCTGGAGGAAACGGCGGAGGAGACTCCGGATACAGGCCAATAGAACGATAGTGGACATTGAAAACCCACGTCTCGCTGAAAACATAAAGAACCTGACCTTCTCCGGTCAGGTTTTTTGCCGCGCGCTGAAAATAATATCATTGTAGACCGGTTCAAGTTATCACTTTGGTTCTAATTAATGGACCATTTAATAATCGATTGCTTATATTCTCGGTAATCATTAAAAGAACTAAAGGAAAAAGAACATAAAACCATGTATCCCACCACACATGACTGTGCAGTATTCCCAGTATTTTCAAAGAAACATTCAAAACCAGTACAATCGATACCATAGCAACATATTTCATCCTTTTATGGCTCCAGTGAACCTTCGTTAATACCACAAGAAGAAGGCTGATGCACAAATAATAAACTACGCCAAAAGCACTCGTGTCGTATGCAGGGTTAACGAACCATCCCGGAAGATAATCCCTATTCGAAAACAACATAAAAGGGAGAAATTGGGCTGTCCCTGAGAGGGGGGCAATACATAAAAACAGAAACATGAAATGATAAAATCCTCTTAACGGGTGTAACAGCCGTCGATATAACCATTTAGCAAGCGGAAAATATACGATTAGGCCAACTGATGTATATTCAATCCTCCACCAAAAGAGAGTATAAATGTTAATTTCAACAAATATCCACTCAATCCCCGCAAGAAGCCCGATAAATATAACGATCCACTTCCAATTTAATTGAAATACCGCTACACAGGTTGCTAGTACGGGTACTGTTATTAAATTTGAAGTAAGCGCTCCCATGTGACTATCATAATAAGCGTTATGTTTTAGGATTTGCGGATGATACTGATAAGCCCCCAAGAAAATATATGTAACAGCTTCGATAAGATAAGCAATTTCCACCATTGTCAAAAAGATCAGTATCGTGCGGTCACTTCTGGTTTTAAAGTACACATAAGTTAAAATTAAAACACCCAGAGTTGATAACCCCAGATAATAATAAGTGTTATAATTCATGGCTGCCCTCCTTATTTTTGAACTCAACTAGTTAAGTTAGAATGGAAGTGTTTCATTCTTTTATAGGTAATATTCCTCAGGTTATGTCAATGCATGCATGTAAAGGAATTCGAACATAGCTTTTCATTTATTATTTCGAAGGATACGCCACCGCCGAATCAGAGGTCTCACACATGAATCACTTTTATTTTAACAAACACTAAAACACATGAAACATTTCCGTAATGGCTATCGTGTTAAGGGTGAAGGAGTCGTTGCCAATGGAGCAGGAGCCGAATTACACGGACCCCTATTTAGCCGGGCTGGTGCACCGCCACGCGGACATGATCATGCGGATTGCCTACACCTATCTCAAAAGCACCGCCGATGCGCAGGATATTTGCCAGGAGGTGTTTCTGAAGGTCGTAAAGCACCGGAAAACGTTCGAAAATGCCGAGCATGAAAAATCCTGGATCATCAGAGTAGCCGTCAACTGCTGCAAGGACGCACTGCGAAGTCCGTGGAGACGTTTGTTTTCTCCTTTCGGAGACGCCATGCCGCCTATTGCGGACAAACAAAATCAAGAGGTGGTGTCGCTTGTCATGGATCTGCCGAAAAAATACCGGATCGTCCTCCACTTGTATTACTTTGAGGGGTACGCGACCGCCGAAATCGCGGAGCTGCTTCAGAGCAAGGAGGCTACCGTCCGCACCAGGCTGAAGCGTGCAAGAGAAATGCTGAAATCCAACCTGATCGGAGGTCTTGCGAATGAATAGATACGTCGAAGGAATGAAGGAAATAAAGGCGGACGAAGAGCTGAAATCGAGCCTCATCCAGAGCCTTCAGCAAAGCCGCACCCCGCAACCGCGAAAAAAGCCGATAAGCAAAAAAGCAGCCCTGCCCGTGGCAGCCGCCTGCTTGCTGGTCGTGCTTGCGGTATTCGCCGCTTCGTCCCTCCGAACGGATCGGGGCCCCGCTTTCTCCGCGGGCTTGGTCATACATGCCTATGCCGATGACGGTTCGGCCGTCGAGATGAAGCCGAATGTGGAGCTCCCGCTCGGTAACTATTCTCCTATCATGAGCAGCGTTCCTGGACTTCCGCTGCAAATCGGCTCAAGCGAAGCCGACAGCATCTCGGTGCTTGCCGAACACGGGACGCTTGCCGAGTGGTCGCCACCTGCTTCAAAGGTCATCAACAAAGGCAGCAATGCTTCAATAAAACCCGGCGAAACGCTGTATTGGTCCCCGATGTCAGAAGCCAGCGAGTGGGAGGAGAATCCGTCTACCTTAATTACGGTCATTGCCTATAAAGGAAAAAAGGAAATCGGACGCCGGCAAATCGAAGTCCGGGTGAACGAGGACAATCCCCTCTACTACACAGGAGTTCTCTTCGAAAACTAGTCCCTATGGTGAGGCATTCTACGTCCGGAGGAGAAGCTCCTGCCTTCTTTGCCCCGCAGGCTTACGATCAGCAGCGTCGCCGCGGCGCATTCCGCGAGCGTCAGCAGAAGATACACGAAATCCTGCACAACGGTCAAGCTGAGCGTGTTCCAGCCGAGCAGCCGCAGATTGATTTTCATGAACAAAATGTGCCCGAAAAACGTGACGGCGCTGAATATGCCGATCACGCGGTGGTAGGTGCGGACCGTCTCGCTCCTGATCCGAAGCAGTCCGTAAAAAAGCAAAAGCGTATTAGGAAGCACGCTGAAAGTCAGCTTATAATCCGTCGTCCACTCGCTAAGCCGGTACAGGAGCAAAATTTCCGCCGCGGTCAAAAACAGCGTAGCGGCCAGTATCCTCATCCATTCTGCCGGCGTAGTATTTACGCATTTCTCTTCAGCTCCTCCGTCCCGTTCAGCACCAGCTTTCGAAGCTCGGCGATCGACACCTTCCCTGTCGGCGACATGGGGAATGCAGGAAGAAACACATAATAGCGCGGAAGCTTGAAGGCCGACAGATGGGGCTCCATATCTTTCCTCAGCTTCTCCGCGGTCAGATTCGATCCTTGCCTCGCGACGATGCATGCGCAAATCTGCTCGCCGTAAAGCTCGTCCGGGACGCCCAGCACAAGCGCATCGCTCACATCTTTATGCCTCAGGATCGCATTCTCGATTTCCACCGGAGATATTTTCTCTCCGCCTCTGGAAATCAGGCGATTTAGCCGTCCTGTAATTGTCAAATGCCGCCGCTCGTCCAGAAATCCCAAATCCCCGGATTTGAACCAGCCGTCTTCCGTGAAGCACGGCTTCTCGGCGTCAGCCTTCGTATAGCGCATCACCCGGTGGCTCCGGATCACAATTTCCCCCTGCTCGTGAAGCTGCAACGCCTCACCCGTCTCGGGATGGATAATTTTCACCTCCACCGCCTCATCGACCTTCCCGCCAATGCTGTACGTCCCCTTCTCGAACTCCTTATAGGACAGCAAGCCGCTCAGGAGCTTCGTCTTCTTCAACAGCCGGTAAAGCACCGTCAGCAGCAGATTTTTCCGGTTCTCAATAAAACAGGTGCCGTTTGCAACCGCTCCTGCCTCCGAGGAGCCATAGCTCACCATAAAAAAGCTCAGCCGAAGCTCCTTCAGCATCTTTTGCAAAATCGTATGGTTGACCGCCGCCGAAGTAAAAGCTACTCCGAGCAGCGATTTCAAGTTGTATTCATGCCGCTGCGGCGCCGCCGTCATCTGCTGAATCATATAAGGAGTGCCGATCAGCACTCTGCATTTCTCGCTCTCTACGGCCGCCAAGGCGTGCACGGGATGATAATAGCTCAGCATAACGATGTGAATATTGCAGCCTTTCAGTGCGGCAAACACCGTTCCGAACCCTCCCAGATGGTACAAAGGCAAGAGATTCAAAACGGTAAAATGCTTCGTAATCTTATCCGCGATTTTGGCGGTGACCGCTCCGGTCTTGCCGGATGCCTGCGCGGAAGCCGCAGCAAACAGGAACGAAGCCGTGGAGCGGAGCACGCCCTTCGGTCTTCCCAGCGTCCCGGACGTATACAGCAAAATGAGCGGATCGTCCGGCAGGGTAGCCTGGCAGGCGGCCTCCAGTGCGGCTTCTCCGATTTGTTCGTTCTCAGCGAACAGTCGGTCATAACGATAGAAGCCCTTCCCTTCTACGGAAGCGGCGTCCAGCACGAATACATGCGGCGGCAGCCAGGAACTGTCGAGTCCCGCCTGTCTGTTCTCTCGAATGATGGTCTGCAGGTTCGCAAAATGGGGAATAGGAGAGGCTTCCGTTTCGATCATCAGGACGGTCGGGCAGGCATCCCTCAAATAGTGCTCCAGCTCTTCCTTCTTCGAGTACGTGTTGATCGGCACGATAATCGCGCCCGCGCAAGCCGCCGCATACATGGAGATTATCGTCTCGATTCTGCCCGAGGCCAGCACGGCGATCGTATCTCCCTTTTGCACGCCCAGCCTTAGGAAGCCCTTAGCCGCCTCACGCACCTCCTTCCACAGCCTGGACCAGGTATAGTGCTGGTTCCGCGCCGGGAAGCTGTAGACTCTATCGTTCGGGCATTCGGCGGCCCGCTTTTTAAGCAAGTATGGAATCGTATCTTTATTTCTCTCATCCCGCGTATTCATGAGTGCTGCTCCCCCGCCGCTTCGGCATCGTTTCGTTATGCATTACGTTTAATATATCATCGATGAAGTTCTTAATAAAGAACAATTTGACAGAGGAATATGTTGGAAATTATACTGTGCTTATTGCCTTGGGGGAGGGGATCCAATGAAGAAAGCCGCTGAAATCGTCGGCAAGCTGCTTCTGCTTGCTTTAATGATAAGCGTGGCCCTTATTATTATATTGATCATTTATTTTCTTGCAGTCGGCTTTAATGAATCGACGCTGGAGGCTGTCGCCGAGAGCAAATGGCAGATTTACTTGCAGATGGCGGTCTTTATGCTGGCGGCTACCTTGATATACGCTTTATTCGAGCGCAAGAGGGGCTGGTCACTTGGACTTAAGCAGCCGAAGGGCGGTGCAGCGCTGAGGGCCGGTCTACTGTTAGGGGCCGTAATGATCAGCTTATCTGCCTTACTGATCTGGTCCTTCGGCGGCATGGAGTGGGAATGGATCGGCTTCCGGAGCAACGTGCTTCGCTCCTTGCTCGACGGCTTCATCCTGTTCGCTTGCGTAGCGGTTTACGAGGAATTTTTTTCGCGCGGATACCTGCAAGGACTTATTCAATACCACTTTGGCTCGCTAACCGCCATCATCGTCAGCTCCGTCCTGTTCACGGCTATGCATTCCTTTAATCCCGGCATGACGGAAACTCCGATCCCGATCATTAATTTGTTGCTAGTCGGCATACTGCTCGCGTATACACGGAAAATAAGCGGAGGCATATGGATGCCGGTCGGCATTCACTTTACCTGGAACTGGTTTCAAGGCTGCGTGTACGGCTTCAAAGTATCCGGCACCGAGCTTGTTCCATCCCTTATCCGGACGACGATTACCGGTCCCGTGCCGATATCCGGCGGCAGCTTCGGCATCGAGGGAAGCTATATCGCCACATTGATTACGGTGCTCGCTATTATCGCGGTCTGGTCCTTTAACCGTACGCGGCTGGTTTAACGCCAACCTGACCAAAAAAAAAACCGATTGCACATAAGCAGCCGGTTAGGCATATTTCTTCTCTTCAAAAGATCACCCCGCCAGCACCATCCGCTCGCCGTCATAGCTGTAAGTGAGCTTACGCTTGTCTTCGCTGCGAGTCTCCAGATGGACGGGACGCCCCCAGAGGCGGTATACAAGCGGAAGTGTTCGATCCACATACTTCCGGTCGAGCTCCAGCCCTTCGTACCGGTGCATGAGCAGCAGCTCGCCTCTTCCGTGGTAATCGTCGTCCATCGCGGTGATATAAGGAAAACCGCCGTTGGTACGCTGCAGGATCAACGTATCGCGTACCTGTTCCACATCCTTGTCCGTGACCTTGTATACGCCGCCTTCCCGCTCGTACAGGAACAGGTCCATCTCATCAACGAGATCCCGGTTCAAGTAGTTACGCAGGAACGAAACGTCCGATTCCGTCTCGCGAATGTCGAAGATCGCTTCTGTCCCTTCTTTGCGCTCGATATATTCGAGCATGCGCAGCCCTAGGTAGTAAGGGTTTACGCCGGTTGCGCCGGGTTGGATGACGCCTGCGTTCATTTTGGCAAATTCGAGTATATCCGAGTCGGTCAGGTCAAGCTGCCGGACAAGACGAAGATGCCAGTAGCTGGCCCAGCCTTCGTTCAAAATTTTGGTCTCCATCTGCGGCCAGAAATACAGCATTTCCTCCCGCAGCATGTACAGAATTTCCCGCTGCCAGTCCTTCATCGTCCTGCTGCTCCCGGCAACAAAGCCTACGACATCCTTGCTGCCGCCCTCCGTCTCACTGAACCCGCCCTGCTTTCCGAACCTTCTGTGCGGATCGACATGCTCCTGAATGGATAAGCCGGCATCGAGAATGCGCTCCACCTCGTCCGCTCCGTATTCCTGCTCGAATATTCGCATCCGTTCGGCAAATCCCGCCATCCTCCCAATCATGTTGCGGTCGGTTCCCGCGAACATCGCATTGTTCTTGAAAAAATCGCTGTGCCCCAGCACGTGGGCGACGATCAGTTTATTTTGCAGCAGTGTGTTCCTGTCCAGCAAAAAGGCGTAGCACGGGTTGGAATTAATCACCAGCTCATAGATCCGGCTTAACCCGTAATCGTATTCGGACTTCATCCGCTGGTAGGCTTTGCCGAAGCTCCAATGGGAGAATCGGGTCGGCATCCCGTAAGCTCCGATCGAATACAGCACCTCCGCCGGGCATATTTCGTACCGCATCGTGAAGAAGTCGAGCCCCTCCTGCTCCGCCAGTTCGGTAATGCGCCCGATCGCCTGCTCCAGTTGTTCGTAATCCGCCTGTTTCATCCGCGGCAGCCTCCTTCCCTTCAGCTAGCGTCGGCTTCGCCGAAAAAGTCCTTCAGCGTGCGGTACACATCGCCTTTCTCCCTGAGCACCGAGCGGATAAAAGCTTCATGCGGGACCGCCGACATCGCGTCCCACAGCCTTCCTCCGTGCCCTTGCCGCCGGATCTCGCCATATCCGAGCATATTAACCTTGTCGAGTAATCCCCTTACCAGATTAGTTGTAACGATATTATCCGAATCCAGATTGTCACCGTCGGAAAAATGGAACGCATATGCGTTGTAATATTGAGACGGATATTGGGTTTCCAGCAATTCCAGCGCCAGCCGGTACACCGAGGAGCATCTCGTGCCGCCGCTTTCTCCTTTCGTAAAGAACGCCTGTTCATCGACCTGCTTCGCTTCGGTGTCATGTGCGAGAAAGCAAACCTGCACCTGTTCATATTTGGTGCGCAGAAACCGGACCATCCAGAAATAGAAGCTGCGCGCCAAATATTTTTCAAAGGTTCCCATCGAGCCCGACGTGTCCATCATCGCTAGCACCAAGGCAGCGCTTTGAGGCTTTCGGATGTCCTCCCACGTTTTGAAACGCAAATCTTCATTGGTGATAAGCGACGGGTACGGATGTTCCGATTCCCCCTCATACCGGGCCGGCTGGCCGTATGCGGCAGCCGCATCCGACGGACCCGCCCCGCCTGGACCGGAAAGCGCCCGGCGTTTCATCGCCTCCATCAGCGTGCGCCGTTTATCAATGTTGCCCATCATGCCCTTGCGGCGGATATCGTTAAAGCGAATGTCGTCGACGGTCAAATCCGCCTCGCTTTTCGGCTTCAGCCTCGGAAGCTGGAGATCCTCGAAAATAAGCTCCGCCAGCTCATCTACGGTAATTTCCGCCTCGTAATAATCGACGCCGGGCTGGTCGCCCGCCTGTCCGCGCTCTTCCGAACCTTTCTGTCCGTCCGGCGCAGCCTGACCGACGACGTCGCCGACCTTGGTGCCCCCTGCCCCTTGTCCGACCTGCTTCTTGCCGGAATAATCGTAGCGGAATCTCGGCTCGTCCATCCCCCGGATCGGCACCTTCAGGATGCGGCCGCCCTGGGACGTGATAATCGATTCCTCGCTGACAAGATCGGACAAGTTGTTCTTGATCGCTTCCTTTATTCGGCGGGAGTGCCGCTGCTGATCAAGCTCTCCTTTGCGATGAAGCGACCAGTCCTCCTGTGACAATACGAACAAAGATTCATGCATCGGAATCACCCCGCTATTGTTCTTACCGATTTAACAGGCTTCCCACATACTTCATCAACTCGTTGGCGCATACTGCGCAGTAGCCGTGGTGTTCGATCAGGCGGCCAGACACTTCGTTGATCCGCTTGAGCTGGTTTTCGTCCGGATTCGCGACCGACGTCGTAATTTTCACGACATCCTTCAAATCCTCGAACAGCTTCTTCTCGATCGCTTCCTTCAGCTTCTCGTGCGACGTATATTCAAACTTGCGGCCCCGGCGAGCCAACGTTGAGATTTTAATCAGAATTTCCTCTCTGAACGCTTTCTTCTGATTTTCCGTGACGCCGATCTGCTCCTCGATGGAGCGCATCAACTTCTCGTCAGGTTCCCGTTCTTCTTCCGTAATCGGATCCTTCATTTTGTAGCCGTTGCAGTAGGCCTCGACGTTGTCCAAATAGTTGTTCATCAAGGTGTGAGCCGATTCTTGAAACGAGTAAACGAAGGCACGCTGCACTTCGGTTCGTGCTTTATGATCGTATTCCTTGCGGGCGAGCGTGATCAGGTTTAGCAGCCGTTCCCGCTCTTCCTTCGAAATCGATGCATGCTGATCGAGCCCTTCTTTCATCGATTTGAGCACGTCAAGCGCATTGATGCACGATTTATCGCCCTTGATCAGCGCGCTGGAAATCCGGTTAATGACATAACGCGGGTCCACGCCGGACATTCCCTCGTCGTTGAATTCTTTCTTTAGCTCCTGCAGGTCGCCGCTATTTGTGCCGTCCACTTCGGCCCCGTCGTACAGATACATTTTCTTGATCGGGTCCATGCCGGGCTTCTTCGACTCCTTGAGTCTGGAAAGTACGCTGAATTCGGCGGCCGTCCACAAGGCGCCCGGAGCGATATGAACGTCGCGGATATTGGACTGTTCGATCAGCTTGGAGTAGATTCGTTCCTCCTGGCTTACTTTAAGGTTGTAGGGAATGCGCATGACGATCATTCTGGAGTGAAGGGCTTCGTTCTTCTTGTTGGAGATAAAAGCGCGGTATTCGGTTTCGTTCGTATGTGCAACAATCAACTCGTCCGCCGATATGAGGGCGAACCGGCCGGCTTTGAAATTCCCCTCCTGCGTCAGGGACAGCAAGTTCCACAGAAACTTTTCGTCGCATTTGAGCATTTCCTGGAACTCCATCAGCCCTCTGTTCGCTTTGTTAAGCTCTCCGTCAAAACGGTAAGCCCGGGGATCGGATTCGGAACCGTACTGCGAAATGGTGGAAAAATCGATGCTTCCGGTCAAATCGGCGATATCCTGCGACTTCGGATCGGATGGAGTGAAAGTGCCGATGCCGATGCGGCCCGCCTCCGAGAACAGCACACGCGTTACCGGCATTCTCTCCGCGCGCCCGCCATATTCGGACTCCAGACGCATGCGGCATACGGGGCACAAATCGCCTTCGATCTTGACGCCGTATTCCCGGTAAAAGTCGGCGCGCAGATCATGAGGCACCAGATGAAGCGGTTCCTCCTGCATCGGGCAGCCTTTGATCGCATAGACGGCCCCCGCATCCGTTCGCGAAAATCGTTCCATTCCCTTCTTCAACAGCCCCACCAGTGTCGATTTGCCGCCGCTGACCGGACCCATCAGAAGCAGCAGCCGCTTGCGCACATCCAGCCTCTGCGCCGCCGGACGGAAATATTCCTCAACCAGCGTCTGTAAATCATCTTCCAGTCCGAACAGTTCTGAGTTGAAAAATTTGTACTCCCGGCGGCCTTCCTCCAGCTCCTCTATTCCCTGGGCTTCAATCATCCGGTAGATACGCTCGTGTGCCAGTGCGGCGATTTCCGGGCGTTCTCTTACCAGATCCAAATATTGAACGAACGTCCCTTCCCAATGCAGCCTATTCTCTTTCTCATGGTAATCAACCAGCTTGTCCAAAAATATCGACATCGGGTCTCCTCCTCCTATCAGCGAAGCGGCAACCGCAACGATCTCTTTATAATTTTATTATATCAGTTTATAATTGTCAGATAAATAAGAATATTCTGAATTTTTGTTGAACACCTGAATTATAGCAGAAAAGGCTTACCGTGCCCGTTTGGAGCAAAGGTAAGCCTTTGGATTTATTTTTGCGCCGCTGCAGGCTGCTGAGCCACACCCTTGGCCGCTTCGGACTGCGTATGCTTCTGTGCCTTTTCCTGCGGCTTTCCTGCTCCTTCGCGATTCAGCTTGCCGACGAACAGGCTTAGCGGCAGAGCTAACGCAGCTACCAGTGTAGCCACAACGTAGACGTCATTGACGCTCATCGTAAACGACATCATCTCGATATGGGCCCGGTCCGTTACGCCCTGCGTCACGAAATCCGTTGCGTGAGTCATCGATCTTGAAGCCAGCATAGTTGTAAATATCGCAATCGCAAACGAGCCGAAGACGTTGCGGGTCCAGTTCGTAATCGCGGACGCATGGCCGGACAGCTCCGGCGGAATTTGCTCCATCGCGGCATTGCTGGACGGCATGACGACAAAGGCGATACCGATATTGCGGACAAGCATCCACCAGATAATATACTCGTGGGAAACGTCAACGCTCAGCCAGCTTAACGTTAAAGTGCCAAGCGTCAACAGCACGATGCCGATCGACATCAGCACGCGGGGACCGACAATCCCGTACAGCTTGCCGACCAACGGCATCAGCAGCGCCATTGCGAGCGAGGCAGGCAGCAGGATCATGCCCGTATCCATGGCGGACACGTGCTGGATCCGCTGAAGAAAGACGGGGGTCAGCAGCGTGCCCGAATACAAGCTGATCGTAATAATGTTCGCAATAATCGCGTTTAACGTGAAACGGCCGTTTTTAAATACCTTTAAATTAAGCAGCGGCGTTTCCGCCGTCAGCTCTCTCCAGACAAAAAGAAGCAGAGCGATGCCGCCGAGCACGAACAAGGAGATAACCTTCCAGGAGCTCCAGCCCCAGCTGTGGCCCTGGCCAAGGGCCAGAAGCAAGGAAGAGCTGCTGACAATGACAGTCAGAAACCCGGGAAGATCGAAGCTTTTTGGAACGCTCATCCGGTAATAAGGAATATACGCGTACACAAACAAAATTGCGATCAGACCGATTGGAATGTTCATCAGGAACAGCCACTGCCAATTCAGATGCTGCAGCAGCCAGCCGCTGATCGTCGGTCCGAACGCAGGAGCCAGCATTGCGGATAAGCCCCAGAAGGCGATCGCCATCGCTTGACGTTCCCGCGGAATTACCTGATAAATGATGGACATCGTCGCCGGAATGATCAGACCGCTGAACGCTCCTTGCAGAACGCGGAACAAAATGAGCGAGCCTTCGCTCCAAGCGGAAGCGCACAGGACGGAAGCGGCCGTAAATCCGATTAACGAGAACAAATACAGCCTTTTATAGCTGAACCTTTCCCCCAAATAACCCGCTACGGGAGCCGTCGTTCCCATGGCGAGCATAAAGCCCGTCATCGTCCATTGGACGGAGCTTAAAGTCGTATTGAAGTGGACCGTAAAAATTTCCAGTGCCAAATTGATCGACGCCGAAGCTAATACGCATAAAAATGATCCAATAAAAATGGCGATCATAATTGGCCAAAAACGGACATTTGGTACATTTGCCTGACTCATAGCGGCTTGCTCACACCCTTAGCAATTACTTTACTGCTTAAGTATTATATTTTAGTTGTAAAGTAATTTCAATAGCCAGGAATATTTCCTATGTGGCAAGCTTCTTCTTTGCATTCGATGGAGCTGCAAAATCCGCCTAGCCCCTCAGCTGCGACACGATATAGTCCGCCGTTCGAATCGCCAAAGCTACGGTCGTTAAGGTCGGGTTGGAGGCTCCCATCGATGGTATAACGCTGTTATCGGCAACATACAGCCCCTCTACACCGTGAACTTGGCCGTACCGGTTCGTTGCCGAGGTTCGGGGATCGTCCCCCATCCGGCATGTTCCGGCATCATGGTTATCGGCTCCCGGAGGCATCATACAAATAGCCGGCACTCCTTCCAGTGTAGCCACATTTAGCTGCATCACCGAAGAAGCATGCAAAATCCCCTCGTACATTTCCTGGATGACCGCTTCATCTTTCGCGCTCAATGAAAAGTCAATCTGAAGCTCCGGCATTCCGTACTCATCCCTCCGGCTGGGGTCGACAAACACCCTGTTCTCGTAACGGGGTTCTACATAGCCGGATGCGCCGTAAAAGCTGATTCCCCATTCATCCTTTACCGGCTTATAATCGTACTGGTAATTAAAATATTTTTCGGGCCCTTGAAGCTGAATTCTGTAAGGCCTCTCCTCCAGCTCCGGCACCACGATGCCGAGTGCGCCGATCGGCTCGGGGAAGCCTGTCGTATTGACGCTCGCAGTGACAATTAAATACGAATGGTTAATGAGATAATGGCCGATCGCCTCTCCCTTAATTCCCGAATTAAGCAAAATTCGCGGAGTTTGCAAAGCGCTCGCCGACAAAATAACATTTTTAGCCCTGATGACGTGAGATTTCTTTTCCGGGGTCATTACCCGTACACCAACTGCTCTGCCGCCTTCTGTAACCACTTGCGCTGCATACGTATTAACGGCCAAATCGAAGGGACGCCGGCTTAAGGCTCTCGCCAGAAAAACAATCGAGCTGAAAAATACGTTAGAATGCAATTTTCCAAAACGAGTCTGGTCGAGATCGGTAGCTACCGGAATATCGTCCGCATTGAAGTATCCGTTTTCCCTCAGCCGCTTCAACAGCACCTGGGTAATCGAGGAATCCTTCGTATAGGAGGTTGTTACAGTCATAACTTCTTCGGCGATGTTGTAATAGAGCTCCATCTCTTCGATCGAAACAGGCCAGCTTGCTATTTCGTATTCCGGAATTCTGGGCGAGACCGCCCCCCAGAGCAGCGTTCTGCCTCCCAATGCGTAGATCAGCTTCATGCCTGAATATTCCGGAAGCCGGTTCCCGATCAAATCCGTAATTTGGGGCGGCGCATAAATTCTGAAATTGTCACCGTCAATGGTAGCAATATTCGCCGCATGAGTCGGCAGAAAAAGCGGTCCCCGTTCCACCATTCCGATCCGCATCCCGTTGTTGCCTAATTGCTCGCACAATCTCCAAAGGGCCGCTCCTCCCCCTGCGCCCGAGCCGACAACCAGAACGTCGTATTCGTTATCCGCCATAACTTCAGCTGAAGTGGTCGGAATCCATTCATGTAGAAATTCGGATTGCGGCACCACCGGGCAAAATGGAGCAACAACGACCCTGGCGTCCTTCTTGGGCAGCGATCCCGATGGAAGATTGACTCTCTCACCTTCAATGGCGGCGTCAGCGCTCGCAATATGCGGATTGAACGATAGGAGCTGTGCTGTATCTATTTGATACCTCTTGCCTATTTTCTCGAGTGTATCTCCCTTATCCGCGATATAGATCCTCATCTTATCACTTCCTTTATGAAACTATATGCTTCCGGAAACCGGACTCATAACCTTATCATCGCAAGACATCCGACACCGGCTGAAAACTTTCGGCCATACCCGGTAAGACGGTTGTTTTCCGAGGGTCAAATTCATATATATTCCTATGTAGAGGAGGGATTCCGGCGATGAAAGCGACGGTTGGCAGCGGCCCGCAGCTTGGAAGGAAGCCTGTGCGGGTAACGATCTGGAATGAGTTTATTCAAGAAAGGACGGAGCCGAAGGTTGCGGGTATATACCCGCTAGGCATTCATATGGCCATTGCCAATGGGATTGGACCGTACGGCTTTCTCATTCATACGGCTACCTTTGACCAGCCCGAGCATGGTTTATCGCAGGCGGTGCTCGACCAGACGGATGTCTTGATTTGGTGGGGACATGTAGCTCACGAGCAGGTTGCGGATGAAGTTGTCAATCGAATTTACGAGCGGGTGCTTCGGGGGATGGGACTTATCGTGCTGCATTCCGGACACCGGTCAAAAATATTCAAAAAACTGATGGGAACGTCCTGCGATCTGAAATGGCGATCCGATTCCGAGCGGGAACGGCTTTGGGTTGTCGATCCCTCTCACCCGATCACCGAAGGGCTCGGCGAATATTTTGAGCTTCAGCATGAGGAGATGTACGGCGAGTTTTTTGATGTCCCTGCGCCCGAAGAGCTGATCTTTATCAGCTGGTTTCAAGGCGGCGAGGTATTTCGCAGCGGCTGCGCTTACCAGCGAGGACTTGGCAAAATCTTTTATTTTCGGCCGGGAGATCAAGAATATCCTACCTATTATAGCAAGGAGGTATTGCATGTTATCGCGAATGCGGTTCGCTGGGCATCCAGCCCGCACGGAGCAGAGCCTACTTACGGGAATACGGCGCCGCTTGAAGCATTCATCCCAGGTGCACCAACCTTGTCCGCTCAATCGAAGAGAAGCTCCGGCACCGAATCCGGCTCAGGCAGCATAACAAAACATTGGTTCGGTCAAACCTCCGACGGCCAGCCCGTCTATCTGTATGTACTTACAAACAAAAACGGCATGCAGACCTCCATCATGTCTTACGGCGGCATTATGCTAACGCTCAAAGTGCCTGACAGGTACGGAAGATTGGACAATGTCGTATTAGGCTACCCTGCGCTTGAGGATTATTTGCGAACCGGCAACAAGGCGTATTTCGGGGCAATAGTCGGACGTTACGCCAACCGGATTGCGAACGGCCGGTTTACGCTGGACGGCACTACCTACAATTTAAGCGTAAATGATGGTTCTAACACGCTTCATGGGGGGATACGAGGCTTCGACAAACGGGTCTGGGAGACAGAGGAGGTCCAATCGGATAGAGCGGTCGGGCTGGTTTTAAGCTATATAAGTAAAAATGGTGAAGAAGGCTTTCCAGGAAATCTTCAGGTTAAAGTCATGTACACCCTTACGGACAATAACGAGCTAAAAATGGATTATGCCGCTGTCACAGATGCGAAGACGGTAGTCAATTTGAGCCAGCATAATTATTACAACTTGGCCGGGGCGGACAGCGGAACGATCTTAGACCACGTTGTCACGCTTAATGCCGACCGGTATACGCCGGTTGACCGCAATTTAATACCTACGGGTCAAATACAAGATGTAGAGGGCACCCCTTTCGATTTTCGTAAACCGATGACAATCGGCTCCCGCATCGATTCAAGCGACCCGCAAATCCGAAACGCGGACGGTTACGATATCAATTATGTTTTAAATTCTGGCGGTAATGCTTTAACCTACGCCGCAAATGTATACGAGCCGACAACAGGGCGCTTTGTGGAAGTTTATACCACTCAGCCGGGAGTTCAATTCTATTCGGGCAACCATTTGAACAGCAGCGATACAGGAAAAGCTTATCCACGGTACGCCGGCTTCGCTCTGGAGACGCAGCATTTCCCCGACTCTCCTAATCAACCGGGCTTTCCAAGCACCGTCCTGTTACCGGGCCAATTATACCGGCATTCGTCCATTTTTAAATTTTCTGCGTTTTAATCGATACGGTTATCATACGCAAAAGCGGCAGCTTCTATTGAGGGAGCTGTCGCTTTTGTAGGTTGATTCCGGTATCATTTTATTGTAAGATCACCGTCGATCGTTGCTAATAAGCACATTAATAAAGGAGAGTTCGTGTTTGAACAATGCGGAAACGATCAAGAGAAGATTGGAAGCGAGAGGAAGCGTTCGCGAGGAGATCGAGAAACGTGTGAAGCAAGCCGAAGATATTGAATTAACTGAAGCCTATCGGCAGCATGCCGATTTCGTCATTTGGAATCACGATGGGATCGATTTCTCCGACACATTAAGAAGAGTACAAGAAATAATCTCCGCAGTGCGTTAAAATCAAAAAACACCTTGCTCAGCAAGGTGTCCATTTATCATTTCATTGCGTTTGCACGCTGAAAACCGGATACGAAAGATCAGGCCGCTGAAAGCCTTTGTTGGTGTCTGCCGGTTGTATGGACCAAGCAAACGTTATAGGATAAGCCCTCGACCGATTAGTATTCGTCAGCTCCACACATTGCTGTGCT
>NZ_JAHMHW010000034.1 GCF_020169515.1 Paenibacillus vietnamensis
TGAGATGGCATCCGACCTGCCACCACAAGGACATGTTGGAGAAAATCGAACAGTTTCTGGCTTCTAATAACTGGTTTAGTCGCTTGGATCTATTGTTCATCTGGGGACATAGCTATGAATTCGACCACGATGATAATTGGGAGCTGGTGGAAAGGGCAGGCGAACTGCTCGGCGGCGAGGAGTCGATCTGGAAAGCGACGATGACGGACATTGTAACCTACCAGAATGCGCTCAAAGCGCTCCGTTTCTCGGTTGATCGAAGCATGGTGCATAATCCGAATGCCCTTGAAGTTTGGGTTAGCGCAGACGGCGAATCCGTCCGTATTGCGGCAGGTGAAACGAAGAGGCTGCGCTAGCAAGTAATGGTTTCCTAAATATAACAAAAATTTTGGTAAGGCACCGGGTAGCTTCCTTGCGAAGCCCCGGTGCCTTTAAAGGTTCGGTTCGCAGCCATTTATATAGACGGACTATCGGACAAAGGAAAAAATTCCGCGAGCGTAATAAGCTCGCGGAATTTTTTTTCAGCTAAGCCAGGCGCCTGAAATACAAATGGCTAAATCATGCTATTCAATGACTTGAAAATCAAGGTGCAAGCTTATTCCGTGTTTTATAATCCGAATGGAAGGGCTTCGGTAATATCAAACTTTAGAATGATTAGGAGTTGTAACATGAAGACGACGTGTAGCACCGCGACGTATAGCAATCCTGTAATTCCAGGCTTTTATCCCGACCCGAGCATCTGCCGAGTCGAAGATGATTATTATTTGGTCACAAGCTCATTTGGTTACTTCCCTGGAGTTCCCCTATTTCATAGCAAGGATCTTGTCAATTGGCGCCAGATCGGACATTGCCTCACGACCGAGCAGCAATTGCCGCTGGCTAACACCTGGTTATCGGGAGGAATTTACGCCCCGACGATCCGCTATCACGACGGCTGGTTCTATATGGTCACGACGAATGTGAGCGGGGTCGGCAATTTCTATGTTCGCAGTCAACAGCCGGAAGGTCCTTGGTCCGGGATGATACCTGTCGCGCAGGGTGGCATCGACCCCTCTCTATTATTCGATGAAGATGGCAGCGTATACTTTCAATCCACTTATTCCGGCAGTGAAGGCTATGGCATTTATCAATGTGAGCTTGACATATCGACCGGGCAAATGCTGACAGAGAGTCGTCTGATCTGGAAGGGAACGGGCGGTGCGCATCCGGAAGCGCCTCATCTATACAAGATCAATGGGCTTTATTACTTGTTGATTGCCGAAGGCGGGACGGAATACGGTCATATGGTGACGATTGCGAGAAGCGACGCTCCATATGGACCTTACGAACCATGCCCACATAACCCGATACTAACTCATAGAAGCCGGAACAGCAGCATTCATGCAACAGGCCATGCAGATCTGGTACAGGCGCATGACGGCAGCTGGTGGGCGGTTTTCTTGGGCATTAGACCGGTCTCCTATCCTTATCGGCATCATTTGGGCAGGGAGACGTTTCTGGCGCCCGTATCATGGACGGCTGACGGCTGGCCCACAATCGGTAATGGGGGAAGCATCGAGAGCGTCATGGATGCTCCGCAGTTGACGGAGGTCCGGTGGCAGACGAACTCAACCCGAGATGATTTTGACGATTCAACCTTAAGCCCCGATTGGGTGTTCCTGCGGAATCCGGATCCGTCTTGCTGGTCGATTAGCGAATCTCCGGGGAATCTTGTATTGCGGGGAAACAAGACGTCGCTGGGCGATTCCGGCGCCCCAGCCTTTGTAGGCCGTCGTTTGCGCCACTGGTCAAGCAACATCTCCACCTTGCTGAATTTTGAACCGCAGCACGAAGGCGAGGAAGCCGGACTTACCGTATTTATGAACGATAGCTATCATTACGATCTGGCTGTAAAGCGCCAAGAAGGACGCAAGGTGATCGTATTCCGGCGTACCGTAGGATCCTTGAGTGCGGAGCGCACGCTGGAATGCTCAGAGGGACTTGTCATACTTAAGGTTGAAGCGCAGCCAGAATGGTTTCACTTCAAAATTCAGCAGGATTCATCCGATGTTCTAGAAGCGGGATCCGGTGAATCGCATCTGCTCTCAACAGAGGTAGCGGGCGGATTTACGGGAGTAGTCATTGCGATGTACGCCGTCTGCGAAACGGGGCAAGGTTCTCCGGCAAGCTTTGATTGGTTCGAATATGAGCCGTTGAACGGATGATGCACAGCTCGTATATTAAAGCTCCATCTGTGAGTGACCCATGGATTTATTCATGGGTCTCTCGGCTTTTGAGTTGTCAGAATGAATCTGAACAGTCAGAACCGTTATAATGTCCTGCTCGGTGATTCTCCGGATGAATCGCTAGTTGCATTGTTGTCCACGGAGAAGCAAGTGACAGAAGACACCCCGCCAACAATTCTCTGGCATGCGGCGGATGATGGGAACGTTCCAGTTGAGAATTGTTTGCTTTTTGCCGGAGCTCTTAGCTGCCATCAGGTGCCTTTTGATTTGCATGCATTCGAAAGCGGCGGATATGGACTAGATTTAGCAGAAGGTCATCCTGAAGTGAAGGCTTGGCTTGAACTCTATGAGGCATGGCTAAGAAAACGAAATTTTCTATGACAGAACATTAGACTGGGGGAAATATATTCATGTGGTGGAGTTCTTATGCTTCGGCGACGGTTCAGTCTACGGCCAAAAATTTTATTAGGAGAAGCGATTCCGCTTTTACTCATACGTACAGAGCTTATATCAAGACAACGGAATACGGGGAATTAAAGCTGAGGTTCTGTTGCAGCAATCTGGTGGATTCTACATGGGCAGACGGCTCTGAATCGAGCGCCAATCTGATGGGAGGATCTTGGAAAATCGAGTCCGCTTACATTGCTGACGGCGGGAGGCTGCCAGATGGAAGCGTTGCAGAGGGTACGCAAATTCCGGTAATGTTCGATTCATCGACCGCCAGGCAGGTTATGCCGGGAGAGAAGTTTTGGAGCGATGCCGCCCGGATCAATATTCCGGAGGAGCATTATTTGACCTTCTCTTGGACGGTTACGACATTGTCCGCCGGCGTAAGCTTCCCCTACAATACGGAAAACCCATTGGTGTCCGCCTACGATGCGCCCGGGCATGCAGCCGGCCAAATCAGTGCTGATGGTTTCCAAAAATCAGCCAATTGTTTGTTTCTGCCGGATTTCATCGGCTGCGAGCGTGAGGTAGCAAAGCGTATTGCGTTCTTTGGCGATTCCATCACTCAAGGCGTGCGAACGCGCCCGGACGCCTATGAATTCTGGGTTGCCCGCATTGCGGATGGGCTTGGTCCGGAATTCGCGGTATGGAATCTCGGTTCGGGGTGGGCGAGAGCTTACGATGCTGCAGCCGACAAGGCTTGGCTGAGCAAAGCCAAGCTAAACGATGAGGTTGTAGTTGCATTGGGGGTCAACGATATTAGTACGACCGGACGAAGCGCCCCTCAACTGCTTGAGGATCTGCAAACCATTGTGTCCAGCCTTAAAAGGAGCCATAACGATATGTCGGTGATCCTTTGCACGGTACCCACATTCAATTTTTCCGATGCGCAGGAGCTTGTCTGGAGGGATGTGAATCAGGCCATACGAAGCCATGCTATTGCAGGAGTCGATCGAGTATTCGATATTGCGGAAGCACTTTCGCAAGCGGCTCCTCGCGATAACCTGCTTATATCTGAATATATGTCGAGCGAGTTCGATGCGCATCCGAATGGCGAAGCAGGGTCTGCTGTTTCCTCGGCTTTCTTGGCATGGTATTGAAGAAGGGGATGCGATGAAACGAATGGTCATCGAATGCGGCTTCCGACTCGATCTATCTGCTTCCTGGCGAAGAGGCGGAGGATGTGCAGGTAAAGCTGAATTTATACGGAAACACCTTGACCGGAATAAAAGTTGATGATCGTCTGCTTGCGGCCGGCGCTGACTACATGATCAGCGGAGACCAGCTGACGCTCAAAGCGGAGTTTCTCCGCGGCCATGTGCCGGAGGCGCTCAGCGAGAGTGTTACATTAACGTGCACCTTCTCGGTCAGCGCCGACTGGAAGCTTTACGTTATCCGCTACGACCATCCAACAGTCCGAAAAGCAATAGGAACAAAATCCATGTTTTTCATCCCCGTTCACCGGAGGGGGCTGATGATTCGGTTCACGCCGTGGAGAAGATGTCAGCCTCGGATGAAGAAACGGCGAAGCAGGACAAGACGACAAGGCAGATTTATTGGGCAGCGGGCATCGCATTGCTTATTATTGCAGGAGGCACCCTTTACAAGAAGCTCAGAAAAGGATAGATCACAACAAGGCACCGGGCCGATTCCTTACGAAGCTCTGATGTCTTGTTCTTTTTTTGTCCAAAAAAACCAAATTTAACCAGACTAAATCATGCTATACCGTGTCCGAAAAATCAAGGTTCACTATTCAACCTGTTGATAAAGTAGTTATGTAAGGAAACATCCTGAGAAAGGAAGGAGTGGTTGTTAAAAGTTGAAAACGGTTTCATTTAATGGTTATGAACAAGGACAAATGTTATGAGCGCAAGAAGAAAACGATTAAAGAAGGAGACTAGCTTGATGAAAACAAGGAAAAAGTCGCGTGGATTCACCAAACAAACCATTTCCTTATGCAAGTCCGCTTCACTACTGGTGATGGCCGCCGCGTTGACGGTAAGCATGGGCCCTTCGTTGACGACGGCCCCCGACAAGGCATTTGCAGCGGATTCGACCGGAGAAGCAGCCGTACAGTCGGACATCGTGCCGTTGAAAACGCAAGCCTATGATTGGGGCAGGGTGAAGATTGTCGGCGGCGGATTCATTCCGGGTATTATTTTCAACGAGAAGGAGAAGGATCTCATCTATGCCCGCACGGATATGGGGGGCGCGTACCGCTGGGACCCAGAGAACAAGACTTGGATTCAGCTGCTGGAATGGCTGAGTCTGGAAGACTGGAACCTGTCGGGCGTGGAGAGTCTTGCAACCGACCCTGTCGATCCGAATCGCGTCTATATTGCGGCAGGCACCTACTCGAACGACTGGGTGCAGTCGAACGGTTACATCCTTCGTTCGCAGGACTGCGGGCAAACGTGGGAGAAGACCGAAATGCCGTTCAAATTCGGCGGCAACATGCCCGGCCGTTCCATGGGCGAACGGCTGGCTGTCGACCCGAACGATAACCGGATCCTCTACTTGGGAGCCCGCAACGGGAACGGATTGTGGAAGAGCGAGGACTATGGAGCGACATGGAAAAAGGTGGAGAGCTTCACTTCGGTCGGCAACGTGAATGATAGCTACGGGGGCAATGTCGGCCCCGTATGGGTCACCTTCGATCCTTCGACGGGCTCTGCGGGCCATGCGACGCAGACGATTTATGTCGGCTTGGCGGACACGCAGACGAGCATTTACAAGTCGGTCGACGGCGGCGTGACCTGGGAACCGGTAGCGGGCCAGCCGAATCAGGGCTTCCTGCCCCACCACGGAACGCTGGGTTCCAACGGGATGCTGTACATTTCGTACAACTCGTCCATCGGACCGTACGACGCCGGCAGTGGCGCGGTATGGAAGCTGAACACGAAGACGGGCGAGTGGACGGACATCAGTCCGGACGGAGTCGGCAATACGAGCAAGCCGTATGGCGGTCTTGCCGTTGACCCTCAAAATCCCGATACGCTGATGGTTGCCTCGATGAACATATGGTGGCCTGAACAATCGGTATTCCGTAGTACAGACGGCGGGCAAACATGGAAGAACCTGTGGCAGTTCACCGAGTATCCGAAGCGCGACAACCGGTACACGATCGATTACTCGATCTCGCCATGGCTGGACTGGGGCATTCAGCGTGATCCGGATACGGACCCGGAAACTTCGCCGAAGCTTGGCTGGATGATCGGCGACCTGGAGATCGATCCGTTCAACTCCGACCGGATCATGTACGGTACCGGCGCGACGCTGTACGGCTCCGAGAACATGACCGATTTTGACAAGGGCGAGAAAATCCAGATTTCCGTCATGGCGAACGGGATCGAAGAGACCGCGATTCTCGGATTGATTAGTCCTCCATCCGGGGCGCCGTTGATCAGCGCGATGGGCGATATCGGCGGGTTCCGTCATGAAGACCTGAATACGGCGCCGCAAATGATCACAAATCCTTATATCGGAACAAGCACCGATCTGGACTACGCGGAGACGAATCCGAACCTGATCGTACGCGTCGGCCATGCATCGAACCAAGACGCGCGGATGGGCGTATCGACAGACAACGGCGTCACCTGGACGCCGGCGGCCAATGCCTGGCAGGCGGCGGATGGTGACAATACGAGCGGTGGATCTGTCGCGGTCGGTGCGAACGGACAGACGATCGTATGGGCTCCGGAAGGCAACGCCGTCCGGCCGGTAAGCTTCTCTACCGACCTTGGCCAGACGTGGACGGCCTCGACAGGCATCCCGCAAGGCTCCGTCGTCTCTTCGGACCGTGTCAATCCGGACAAATTCTACGGGTTCCATGAAGGGACGTTCTATGTCAGCACGGACGGCGGCGCCAACTTCACGGCTTCGGCGGCTTCCGGGCTGCCGAATAATCTGAATGGCAAATTCAAAGCTGCTCCTACGGCCGAAGGCGATATTTGGCTTGCCAGCGCGAATGGACTATTCCGTTCGATGGATTCGGGAGCGAGCTTTGAGAAGGTAGTCGGCGTCGATGAGGCCGTATCCATCGGTTTCGGCAAAGAAGCGCCGGGCAAAACATATAAGACGATCTATGCCGGTATGAGAGTGAACGGCGGCAAGTTAGGGTTCTACCGCTCGGAGGACGAAGGAGCGAGCTGGATCCGCATTAATGACGATCAGCACCAATTCGCAAATGCAAGAGGGACGATTACGGGCGATGGACAAGTGTACGGCCGGGTCTATATCGGAACGAACGGTATGGGCATCGTGCGCGGCGATATTAAACAGGGTGCGACGGTGCAAGGGTTCCATGTGAACGATTTGACGGTTGAGGCCGGCAAATCGGCTGCACTCGCTCCGGTATTCGACGACGGGGCATCCAGCCGTCCGGTCGTCTGGTCATCAAGCGACGCATCCGTTGCGAGCGTCTCGGGAGATCAGGTAACCGGACTGAAGCCGGGGACGGCGGCGATCGCCGCGGTAAGCGAGGACGGGCAATATGCCGCCACGGCGGTCGTCACCGTCACGCCGGCCATGCGAGAGATCACAACAATGGAGCTTGTCAAAGAAATGGGAATCGGCATTAATTTGGGCAATACGTTCGAGTCCACAGGCGACTGGATTAATAACACCAGTGTTTCAAATTATGAAACGGCCTGGGGCAGTCCCATTATTACGGAGGAAATGATTAAAGGTTATGCCAACGAAGGTTTTGGCGTCCTTCGAATTCCCGTATCGTGGTCCAATATGATGGGTGAGGATTACGCGATCAATGCTGACTATCTGGCCCGGGTAAAAGAAGTTGTGGATTGGGCACTGGATAGCGGTATGTATGTTATTCTGAATCTTCACTGGGACGGCGGCTGGTTTGAGAAGTTTCCGTCAGAAAAAGAAGAATCGATGTACAAATATACACGCATATGGACGCAGCTGACAGAAGCTTTTAAAAACTATGACGATCATCTGATGTTCGAGTCTTTCAATGAAGAAGGCGTATGGTTTGATTTATGGAACTTTTACAGCGGTCAAGACACCATAGTCGACGGCAGAAAAAAAGCCTATGCGTTGCTGAATGAGATCAATCAGACATTTGTAGATATTGTGCGCGGTTCTGGAGGCAACAATGAACGACGACATCTGTTGATTGGCGGTTATGGAACCGATTTTGAGAAAACCGCTGATGAACTCTATAAGATGCCAAACGATCCTCAAAATCGCATTGCGGTATCGGTCCATTACTACCATCCTTCAACATTTGCCATTATCGATGAGGATGTGGAATGGGGAAAAGCGGATCCGGAATGGGGAACGGATGAAGACTTCGCTGAGCTGAACAGGCTCATGGATATGGTGAAAACACGTTTCATCGACGAAGGCATCCCCGTTATCATGGGGGAATTTGGTGTAGCAACAAGAAATAAGACACCAGAAATGATACGGCTCTATCTTACGTCGGTGGCCGAGGCCGCATATTCAAGGGGAATTACCCCGGTTTTATGGGATATTACAAATGTATTTTACAACCGAAATACAAATGAAATGATTGATAAGTTGCTGCTTGAGGAGCTTATGGCTGTCAAGCATGAAACAGATCCAGAAACAGATCCAGAAACAGATCCAGGCACGAATCCAGGCCCTGGTCCAGGCACGGGTGCTGGCTCCGGCGACCAACAGAATGACAAGCCAGTCGTTACCGATAATGCTATCCTCGTCA
>NZ_JAHMHW010000035.1 GCF_020169515.1 Paenibacillus vietnamensis
TCACTCAGTCACTCAGTCACTCAGTCACTCAGTCACTCAGTCACTCAGTCACTCAATCACTCAATCACTCAATCACTCAATCCCTCAAAGCACGCAGCCTCCAAACCACCCGACCGCTCACCTCTCCAGCAGCTTATCGATTTCGGAGGCCGCCTCGCTCAAGCCGTCTTTGACGGAAATCTCGCCCTGAAAAATCCGGATCATGTTTGCCGTGTAAACGGCGTCGATGCTGCTCCACTGCTTAACCGGCGGCCGCAGGAACGTATGGTTCAGCGCCTCGGCAAAAGGGGGAATAAACGAGTCGTCCTTTGCCTTGATCTCCTTCGCCTCCAGGTTCGTCGGTATGAGCCCTGTCTGCGACATCGCAACTTGAGAGTCGGTGCGAATCATCCATTTCATGAATTCCCAGGCTTCGCGCGGCCTCGCCGAGCCCTTTACGCTTACGAGGTCTTCGCCGCCAAGTACGGAGGAGGGCCCGTTGCTCGAAGGAAACGGCACCGCCACCGTCGAACGGATCGCCTTCTGCAGCTCTTCCCCTTGAAACACGCTGTAAAACCACGGCCCGTCGTCGGTCACCAGAATATCCCCCGACTTCACGCCTCCCCAAATATCTCCGCCTCCGTTAATGAGAGACCGGTCGATCAGACCGTCCCTGTAAAGAGACAGAAGCTCTTCCACGGCATTAACCGTCGCTTCCCCGTTCAGGTAGCCTGACGCTTTCGTATACGTGTCATTGGTCATTCGACCCCCAAGCGCATAGATATACGGCAGGCTCTTCCACGCTTCCAGACCGCTCAGGCCGATCCGGTAGCGATGCTCCCGCGCGAGCTCCAGCACCTCCTGTAAGGTGGATGGCGGGCGGTCCAGACCCAGCTTCTCCAGCAGCGCTTTGTTATAGATCGCTACCTTCGTATTCATGTTGACGGGCAGGGAGTAGTGAGCTCCCTCAAAATATCCCGCAGAGCCCGTATTGCTCTGGAGCTGCGCGGTCACCTCTTCAAAGCCGGCGTTATCGCCCAGCGGAAGCAGCAGTCCGTTCTGCGCAAACTCCGGTACCCAAGCGATGTCCATTCTCATCACATCAGGCCCGCGGTTTGCCGTTGCTTTGGAGATGAGCGTATATTTTAACTCTGCATTATTGGTCTGCCGCACCGCATTGACGCGAATCCCCGGGTATTCCTTCTCGAAGCCTGGAATGATCGTATCCTCCAATATTCGCGTTTCCTCATCGCTGTACGTATGCCAGAACGTAATATCGACGCGGTCTCCGCCGTCAAGCTTCTCGACTGCGCTGTCCTTGTCTATAATCGACTGCCGGCCGCAGCCGGCCAGCAGCAGCAGCATGATCGCCGCGGCGATCCGCAGCCGGCCGTTCCTGTTCCTCATACGCATCACCTCCATCGACTACTGCTGATGCTTCTCCCGGTATTCCACCGGCGTCATTTGAGTCATCCTTTTAAACAGCTTGCTAAAATATTTCACGTCGTTAAATCCCGATTTTTCGGCGACCTCATAAATTTTGTAATCCTTCTGCGTAAGCATCCGTTTCGCTTCATGCAGCCTCAGATCGATTAAATAATCGATGAAGTTTTGGCCGGCCTGCTTTTTGAACAGGTTCGAAAAATAGCTCTTGCTGACATGGATCGAATCCGCCACCTCCTGCAGCGTCAGCTCCTCGCGGTAATGCAGCTTGATGTATTCGATCGCTTTGGCAATCAGCTGCCCGCTGTGCCCTTTGTCGCTCAGCTTCACCAGACTCGGCTGCTCCAGCTCCTCGCACAGCTGATAGAGCAGCTCGGCTAGCCGCTCCGCCGTCTCGCAGCGCCGTATATTTTCCCGGTAATCGGAGAGAAGCTTCGCATCGCCGTTCAAATAAGCGAAAGCGGACAGGAGCTCATACGCTTCCCTTTTCACCTGCTCCGGCGTCATACCGCCCTTGCTCCAGCGTCCGGAGAAGCCGTCGATCACCGTCTTCGCGTTATTCGCCTCACGGATGGCGTCGACCATTGCCTGCATGTTCGTCTCCGCCGGCTCCTGCGCGGTTTCCTGGCCGCCCGCCTCAGGCTTCCAGCCGAATATCCGGCCGGTTCCTTCGAAAAATCTGCGCATGGCAGCCGACCGGCTTTTGTCCAGCGCCCCTTTAACCCCTCTGGTTTCGGGCTCTACGCAATAACCGACCGACACCGTCGCCGCAAGCTCCGCTTCGATCCGCGCCTTTAGCCTGCCAAGCAAAGCCTCTGCCTCTTCCCCGCCGGCAAAAAGCACGAACAGCCCTTCCCCGGCCAGCACAGGCGCGCTCCCGGACGGAACCAGCCCGTAAAAAACTTCCTGTATCTCCTCGTACATCATGCCGATATGCAAATGCCCGTAAAGCTCCGTCTGTTCGGCAAGTCCGTCGATCACGATAAATGCGCACAGGTAGGACACGCCGGCGCCCCTCTCGCCAAGCATATCCTGAAAGGCGGCATCCGACCCGCCCGACACAAGCTCCCGGATAATTTCCTGCTCCAGCCGTTTTCTTTCAAGAACGGAAAATTGCCGATCCAGCTGTCTCTTCTGCTCGGTCCGGCTGCGGTCCTGCTCCAGCATTTCCTTGCACCGGCCAAGCACCGCCGTCAACTCCTCCGCTTCCAGGCTCGGCTTCAGCAAATAATCGACCGCGCCATGCTTCATCCCTTCGCGGACGTATTCGAACTCATTATAGCTGCTGATCAGCACGACCTTCAGCTGCGGGTTAAGCTCCAGCGCCTTCCTTGTAAGCTGGAGGCCGTCCATGACCGGCATTTTAATATCCGTAATCAGAATATCGATCGGGGCCCCGCTCATCATTTCCAGCGCCTCCTGCCCGTTCGCGCAGCTCCCGGCCAAATGAAACCCAAGCTTGCTCCAATCGATGAAATTCACCAGCCCGTTTCTGATGATCGGCTCGTCGTCCACAATTAATACGGTATCACTCATTCGGAAGCCCCCTCATTATGATATGAATTTGCGTGCCGATCCCCGCTTCGCTCGTCACCTTCATGCCGGAGCCCGTTCCATAATAAAGCTTTAAGGAATCATAAACATGCTTTAGCCCGATCCCCGCTTTGGCAATGCCCTCCTGCGAATGGAGAGCATCCAGCTGCTCCTTGGACATCCCCGCACCGTTATCCTTCACCCAAATTTGCAGCTCGCCTTGCACGGACTTGGCTGAAATCGAAATCTCCCCTCCGCGGTTCAACGGAACTAAGCCGTGGAAAACCGCATTTTCCACAAGCGGCTGAAGCAGCATCCGGGGAATACGGGCCTGGCCGGCGCCCGGACCCAGGTCAACCGAAAGCACATATTTGTGCTCGTACCGCATTTCCAGGATGACGATATATTTTCCGATAATCTCAAGCTCTTCCTCAAGCGTAATCAGCTGCCCGTTTTTGCCCATATTCGCCTGCAACAGCCGGATAAGCGCCCCGAGTCCCCGGTCGGCCCGCTCCTTCTCGCCGGCTCTGACCATCCATCTTAATGTACTCAGCGTATTATAGAGAAAATGCGGATGAATCCGGTATGTGACCGCCCGCACCTCGGCTTCCAGCTTCTCGCTTTGCTCTTTCTCCACACGTTCCATCAGCTGCTCGATCTCATCCAGCATCTTGTTAAAATGCTTGCTCATCAGTCCGATCTCATCCGTCGCGGTAAGCGCCGTCCGCACCTTTAAATCTCCCTGCTGCACCCGCTTCATTTCCGACGTCAGCTGCTTGATCGGCTTCGTAACCCGGCCCGCAATCAGCAGACCGACGAGCACCGCGATCAGGGCAAAGCCTGCCGATGTCATCCATATGCGGCTGTGCAGCCTGTCAAGGGCACCCGTAATTTCAACGGTCGGAACCGTGCCGACGAGCAGCCAGCCGTTGCTCAGCCTCTGCTTGACGCCGTAATAAGGAGTGCCTCCGGACGTATATTCGAACTCTACCGCATCGTCATGAACGATCATATCCCTCAGCCCCGCATCCCCGACCGATTGGCCGATCCGGGACAGATCGGCTTCTATCATGATGGTTCCAGCCTGATCGACGACCATATAGCGGCCGGTATCGCCCAGCTTCACTTGGTTAATCGTATTCACGATCGCCCTGCCGTTCAGATTGACGACGAGCAGCCCGATTTGTCGCAGCGACTTAAAATCCTTGAGCGTCCGGCTGATCGGCAGCACCAGATCGGTGTTTTCCCCGGCGCCGCTGAAAGGATCCTTACGGAGCGCCTGCCATACCAGTCCGCCGTCCTCCTTCAGCGACTGCTCCACCCAGTCCAGCCGGCTCAGATCGGCGCGTCTCAGCTTCGTGGCCGAGAAGGAGCCGCTGCCCCAGCCCGTCCCGTTCCCTTTTACGATATAAACGATTCGGACGAACGAGCTGGAGTGCACGACGTTATTGAGCAGGGTACTCATCGATTGGGACATGGCCAGCTGCACGCCTGACGGACTTGTATCGTAGCGCATGGCAGTGTCCTGCACCTTCAAATCGCCGTATATGAAATCGGACGTATCGCTTCCCGCATTGAAAATCGAAGACAGCGCATCGGCCGTCTGCTTCGTCACCTGGACGGTCGAAGCCCGGACATTGCGCTTCACCAGCGCCGACGATTCCAAATAGAAAGCGAACCCCGACAGCGTAGTCGGAATGAGGATAATGCATAAAAAAGCCAAAATCATTTTCGAAGCGAAACGATTACGTATTTTCTCGAAGCGTGCCATATGCCTGCCCACCTTATGAACCGGATCATTCTAGTGTAACGGATTACTGGAAGCTGTGTAGGGTTTGTTGGTGTAAAATTTTAACACCCGTGTATAGGGTCTTCCGTTCTGCTGCATAAAATGCATCAGATTCCTCACATACGTCGCTTTGAACCGGTTTCTGCTGCACATTTACATTAGAGTTAGTCCAAAACCGCCCAAAACCGTGCGACTCCCCTCATTC
>NZ_JAHMHW010000036.1 GCF_020169515.1 Paenibacillus vietnamensis
AGACACCTCCCTTTCACGGAGGTAACAGGGGTTCGAATCCCCTACGGGTCACCATCATTCGGAGGATTAGCTCAGCTGGGAGAGCATCTGCCTTACAAGCAGAGGGTCGGCGGTTCGATCCCGTCATCCTCCACCATATCGCTGCTGGGGATTAGCCAAGCGGTAAGGCAACGGACTTTGACTCCGTCATTCCTAGGTTCGATCCCTAGATCCCCAGCCATTTATTTATGAGTCATTAGCTCAGTTGGTAGAGCACCTGACTTTTAATCAGGGTGTCGTAGGTTCGAATCCTACATGACTCACCATTTTTACCTTTTACACGTGCGCGTATGGCGGAATTGGCAGACGCACTAGACTTAGGATCTAGCGGGCGACCGTGGGGGTTCAAGTCCCTCTACGCGCACCATACTTCTTCTTAAGGAAGAGGTCATCATGTAAAAGGTTCGCATAAGCTTTACCCACGCGCGTATGGCGGAATTGGCAGACGCACTAGACTTAGGATCTAGCGGGCGACCGTGGGGGTTCAAGTCCCTCTACGCGCACCATATTATGAAGAAACCCTTGGCGGACAAGGGTTTTTTGCTGTTTTAACAAAACGTCCGGGATCGACTGGTTCCCGGACGTTTTGTGTTAGGCGATGGGTTGTCCGTTATCGAGCGGTCAAGTATTGATGGTAATGGTTGGGGCGGATATAGTAGGCTGGGTCGTAATGCTGGAGACGGTATTTGCAAAACTGGATACTTCTAGCAATACTGGTACACCTTCTCCGATTGTAATGTCGTCGATGACCAGTTGGGCTGTCGTTAAGGTGTACAGGGAGCTTTGCTGCAGTACGCCGTTAATGTAAAGATTGGCATAATCCTGTCCCGTAAGTGCAGGAAGCGCTGTTACAGCTACTTCCTCATCGTCTACAAAGCTTGCCGCGGGAATGGTCGTATCCGTTGCACCGATCATGCCAGCCGTAATCGTCGTGAGATAGCGGGATACTGCCGGAGTAACGGTAGTCGTAATAACACCTCCGGAAGCGACTGGAGCGGATGCGGTGGCCGTATAAACGGCTTTAATAATTGGCATTGAAATCACCTCCTTTGGAATGAAATGTTCCGAAGAATCGGAACTTTTATAGTAGATGTAAGCTGCAGCACCAATGTAACGGCAGATTGTCCACTTACTGTAAATTTCCTTTTTTGTATCCAGATGTCATATGTCCAACCATCCGGCAGTTTATCGGAATAAAATATGCTGATGATGGGAGGCGCGTGAATTGAAAGGAAAATGGAGGAGAGGAAAGCAGAGCCGCAGCTTGGTGCGGCAGCAAACCATTATAAACCTTATACAAATCGGACAAAGGACCAAAAAAGCAGGGTGCTCGAAAGGAAAACAGGCTAGTAGGGGACCGCGGGGTTATCGGGGACTCCGCGGAATTAGGGGGTTACAAGGGCCTAGAGGGCCGGCCGGCAGAAACGGCGCTCGCGGCATTAGCGGGCCGGCAGGGCCCAGAGGACCGCGAGGCGTGCAAGGTCCGGCCGGGCCGCCGATCCAGGAAATCCTTGTTGAGCCTGTTGCGAGGAGATATTTTTATTTTGCAGAAGAGGATTTGGTTACGGAAGTGAATATACCGGCGAGTCAATTCGTGGATGATAACGGTGCATCGCAGGGAATGTTTTTCGGGACGGGAATTAACGGATTTGCACATATTTTTATAAACGGAATGCTGCAGGAAGGCCGAATGTACCGCGTAAGCCAAGGGGCTTTGACGCTGTTTCTTTCGGAGGGTGATGTGATTTTTGCCGGAACTCCTATCATTGTTGAAACGGTGGAGTATTTTGTTCAGTTCATTCAGAATCAGCCGACATAAAAGCAAATACCCTCGCATTTGCGGTTTAGTCCGGGATGCGAGGGTGTTTTGTTATTCAGGAAACACGATTAGCCAATAAATTCTTGGACCCATTCACCGTTATAATAAGCGACGCCGATTTTGGTAAAACTGCCGTTAAGAATATTAGCCCTGTGTCCGGGGCTGTTCATCCAATCGTTCATCACCTGCGCAGGGCTGTTTTGGCCGCTGGCGATATTTTCGCCTGCCGCTCGGTAACTGATGCCGAATTGCTTCATCATATCGAACGGCGAACCGTACGTTGGCGAATTGTGCGAAAAGTAATTGTTATCGTGCATATCTTTTGCTTTGACCATCGCCATGTTGGATAACTCCCCATCCATGGTCAATGCGCCAAGTCCGGCACTTGCACGGTGTTGGTTACAGATTTGAAGAACCTCTTCATGAAATTTGGCCGATGATGCGGATGGAGGCGCCGGGTTTTGTGTATTGCCTGGATTTCCGGCGTTGCCGGCGTTACCAGCGTTGCCAGCGTTGCCGGCGTTGCCTGCACCTGTATTGCCTCCGTTGCCTGCATTAGGAGGCACATTTACCTGATTTTGCGGAAAAGGAAACACATTGCGTCCGCCGAAAAAGAATCCCGGATATCCTCGATAATAATTGTTTGAAGTTTGCTGCATCGACATAGACGATTTTCTGGCGCTTGGTGATGCGATGGACGATGCCTGTGTAACGTTCGTATAAGCTTGGCTTTCATAACGGACTGCATTAGGTTTGTAGGTTGATGAATCGTTGTTCGGTTGATTGTTATTTGCAGAGCAGCCGGCTGCAAGTAACAGTGCCGCGATAGCCACATACTTTTTCATGGAGTGTATAACCCACCTTTCGTAATTGACTTGGGTTATTGTCTCCGGCTCCGGGTGCGGCTATGCCTGCTACAACCTGCTGTGAAAAGCAAAAAAAAGAAACACACCTTTCATTAGGCGTGCTTCGGTTTCATCATGCGCTTACGGTTGCCGGCTTAACAGCAGCGTTAAAGGCTGCACGGTTATTCCACAAAAAAGTGACGACTTCGTCAATCTCATCGAAGAACAATTCTTTTTCGTCTATGTAGTCCTCGCCAAGCCCATGGATACTGTACCGACCGTCGGAGTATCTCATTAAAGTCCATTGTCCGCCGCGTTTGCGGTCCTCAAAGACAATGAAAAATTTCCCGCCGACATCATCCCATTGCGCCAAGGACGAAAAGTTGTCCAAAACAAACTCAATATCCGTCTTTTTCTTAATTTGCATGGTCTCCCACCTTTGCCCCAGTAATAATAACTTGGAATATTTCAGCGACATCCTGCATAAGAACAAATCCAGAATAAATGAAATAGCTGAAAAAGTCTGTCAAAAGATAGGAGAGCTTCCGACTTTTTTTGTCGAATTTTGGTAGATCGACGGTTTAATGATTTAAAAGAGGCGGTAAAACGCTTTCTTCATTTTTGCCGTTTTACGGTCGAGATAGCACTGTCAGGATTATTTTGGAGAATGAATAAGGGGACTAGCTGGAAACGAGGTTTACAAAAGGAAAGAAACGGCTGCTGCAGAAAATGGTTTTGCTGACGGCTGCTGCTGCTATCTGGTGTTTTGACTGGGGGTTAGGCAGCGGCGGCATAATTGATTTCACAATCTCGCCATTGACATTTATTATGAGAAACATTATCATTGAATAGTCATTGATAATCGTTATCAAAATCGAATTGATAATTTAATTTTAATCATACCTATATGTAGATGTCTGCCTCCGGCAGCGGAAGGAGCGTGAATGTCCAATGATTCGCCTGACTACTTCGAGTCTTGACATTGCTTATGATGACCGATTGATCGTCCAAAATTTAAACATCGCTATCCCTCAAGGTAAAATTACGGCGCTTGTAGGGGCAAACGGCTCGGGAAAATCGACGATCCTGAAAACGATGGCACGGATCATGAATCCGGCTCAAGGCAGCGTGCTGCTGGACGGCAAATCCATTCATAAGCAGTCGACGAAGGAAGTGGCGAAGCAATTGGCTATTCTTCCGCAGAACCCTACAGCTCCGGACGGTCTTACCGTCGCCGAGCTGGTGTCCTACGGCAGATTTCCTTATCAAAAAGGCTTCGGATCGATGACGAAGGACGACCGCAGCATCGTGCAGTGGGCGATTGAAGCGACGGGCATGAGCGATTTTGCGGAGCGTCCGGTCGACCAGCTGTCAGGCGGCCAGCGCCAGCGCGCCTGGATTGCAATGGCTTTGGCCCAGGAAACCGATATTCTGTTCCTTGACGAGCCGACTACGTTCCTCGATATGGCCCATCAGCTTGAGGTGCTGCATCTTCTGCAAAAGCTTAACGAGATGAACAACCGCACCGTCGTTATGGTTGTCCACGATTTGAACCACGCTACGCGTTACGCGCATCATATGATCGCGATCAAGAAAGGCGTCGTCGTCGGCGAAGGTTCGCCGGCAGAAGTCATGACCCCGGAAAACATGCGCGAAGTATTTAACATTGAAGCGGACATCGTGCCGGATCCCCGCACAGGCGTGCCTCTTTGCCTGCCATATGCGCTTGCGGGCGAGCATGCCGCCGATAAGGCCGTCATGCACCAGCGTGTCGTACTTGCGGCCGCCGGAGCATAAATAGAAGGCTATAAGCGTTCCCGGATGGGGCGCTTTTTTCTTTCCGTTTAGTCGCCGCAAAATTATTATTAATCAGTTCACAGGTTAATTACGCAGAAAATTCATCATATCAATTAATCAAAAACCCAGTAATATCAAGGGTTTTCAGCTCTTTAGAAAAAAACTTTATTTTTTTTGAGAAAAACAGTTGCATTTTATTTTGAGGGGTGATATATTATTACTTGTCGCCGCGGTGAACAACACGAACGGCTGACACGCGAAAGAATGTGCGGAAGTGGCTCAGCGGTAGAGCATCGCCTTGCCAAGGCGAGGGTCGCGGGTT
>NZ_JAHMHW010000037.1 GCF_020169515.1 Paenibacillus vietnamensis
TTTGTGCGCTTGGCAGCGCAATCGACTAAGGAGTGGAAGTCTCCAGTACACCGCGAGGTGGCGGAAGTACATAGCTGAAACATAGTGCGTAGTCCGTGAGGATAGGTGCGGAGGATGTGGAGGCAAAACCCGGAACAGGCGGCAAAACCATGTTGGCTGACGGAGCCGGATAACCCTGCAAAGGAAGGGAAAGTCCAATACCACTAATGGGCTCCGGAAGTTAGGAGGACTGGATTCGGGGGAAAGTCGGTTGACGTGACCCAAGGAGATCTCATCGTTTCCGCCACAAGCGGTAACCCTAATTCAAGACCGTGAAGGTCAAGGTAAGGCTATGGATGGTGAGAAGTCAGACGTAGGGATAATAGTGAATAAGTTTGCCGGAAAGGCCGCAAAGGTAAACGAATCGGCACCAGGTTGCCGGTGCGGGCATCGACTCAAAAGGCGATGACTCGTGCGAAGCCCGAAACCGTGGAAGAAGAGAGACTGAGGGAGGCCATGCGCCAGACAGGAGCCGGTGAGCTACGATGTGCAAAGAGCCGGGGAATGAACATAAGGAGAAGCCGTCTGGGGCGAGTACTGACAGGGACATGGAGATTGCCGAAGGCTACAAACCATGGGACTGAAAGGGAAGGAGAACGGGCATGGAGGAACAAGGAAGGAACAGTCACTCTCGTGAAGGAGCAAATCAAAGAGAACGCAAGTGGTACAGCCTTATCGACAAGATATGGGCGAAACCAAACCTGGAGGAAGCCTTTAAGGAGGTCAAGCGCAACCGAGGCGCGGCAGGGATCGATCGAATGACCATCAAGGCGTTCGAATCGCAGTTGGAACACCATCTAGAAGTAGTTCAACAGACACTCAAGAATAAAGCCTATCGGCCGAAGCCGGTGAGACGTGTCTACATCCCGAAAGCGGACGGAACGCAAAGGCCGCTGGGCATTCCTACCGTGGGAGACCGAGTCGTACAAGCCGCGGCAAGGCGCATACTGGAACCGATCTTCGAGGCCAAATTCATAGACTGCAGCTACGGGTTCCGCCCGGGTAGAAGCGCACACATGGCGCTGCAGAAGATCAGGAAGGATCTGAACGACGGATATCGGTACGTTATCGATGCTGACCTGAAATCATACTTCGACACCATCCCACATGAAAAGCTCATCGGGATGGTTAGAGAAACGATCGTGGACGGAAGCGTCTTGTCCCTGCTGGATAAATTTCTTAAAGCTGGTGTGCTCGAAGGCGGAAGCTTTCATCTGAATGAGCAAGGAACCCCGCAAGGCGGGGTTATCAGTCCCTTACTAGCCAATATCTATCTTCACCCGCTGGATCAAGCGATGACCGAACGAGGCCATCGACTGACACGCTACGCGGACGATTTTGTGATCTGTTGCCAAACCCAAAAAGGAGCAGAACGCGTCTTGAAATCCGTCATCAAGTTACTGGAAAAAGAGATGGGATTG
Source organism: Paenibacillus vietnamensis (assembly GCF_020169515.1). Lineage (GTDB taxonomy): Bacteria > Bacillota > Bacilli > Paenibacillales > Paenibacillaceae > Pristimantibacillus > Pristimantibacillus vietnamensis. The sequence goes on from NZ_JAHMHW010000037.1 coordinate 1,461, forward strand.
AAGGTTCACCCGGAGAAGACGAAAATCGTGAACAGCAAGAAGGAGTCGTTCGTATTTCTTGGACATGAGTTCAAACCGGGAAAGTACATGACCCCATCAGATAAGGCAATGACGAAATTCAAAGAACGGGTGAAGGAAATCACGAGACGAAACCAGACCGTGAATGTACAGCAACTGGTGAAGAAAGTGCTCAATCCTTACTTGCGAGGATGGGGCAACTACTTCGGTACAGGGGATGTAAAGGGAAGATTTCTGGAATTGGATGCATGGATCAGAAGACGACTGCGTGCCGTACAACTGAGAAGCTGGCGGAAAGTTAGGAAACTTCATCGCGAAATGCGAAGAAGAGGATGGGACAATCGAGAAATGCCAGGTCTGCGAATGACAGCGTGGCGAAGCTCACATTCCACGTATGCTCAATATGCGTTGCCAAACAAATGGTTTGAGGAAATCGGTCTATGCAGTCTTTATGCGATTTGCAAAGATCTTCATCCCCAACGGGGATAATCACTGGAGGAGCCGGATGCGATGACCCGCACGTCCGGATCTGAGAGAGGCCTATGCGCATGCGCATAGGCCTACTCGATT
>NZ_JAHMHW010000038.1 GCF_020169515.1 Paenibacillus vietnamensis
GAAAAAGTTCCTAGTTCAATTAAACGAGCCCTACCTCGATTTCTCGAGGTAGGGCTCGTTGTTTTTATTGTATAATAATTGTACTAATTTCAGGTGGTGTTCCCGATAATTTCAAACCAACAATCGCTAAGTCTTAGCCCATTTATGGCTATCTACGATATCGTTGTGCCTAACGATAATATGCTTCGCCAAATTAATGAACTTGTGGACTTCTCTTTTGTGCTCGAAGAATTGCAGAATAAATATTGTCTCGATAACGGTCGCAATGCAGTGCCACCTATTCGTATGTTCAAATATTTATTACTCAAATCGATTTTTGATTTATCCGATGTTGATGTCGTAGAACGCTCAAAATACGATATGTCTTTTAAATATTTTTTGGACATGGCACCAGAAGATCCGGTCATTAATTCAAGTTCATTAACGAAATTCCGCAAGCTCCGTCTTCAAGATATAAGTTTATTAGACATGCTCATTCAAAAGACCGTTGAGATTGCACTGGAGAAAGAGTTGATTAAAAGTAAATCGATTATTGTAGACGCAACGCATACAAAAGCACGCTATAACCAAAAGTCATCGAAAGAAATTTTAATGGAGAAGTCTAAGCTAGTACGAAAAGCCGTTTATCAAATTGATGAAAAAATGAAAGGAAAATTCCCACCGAAAACGATGACGAATGAATTAAAAGACGAAATAGATTACAGTCGAAAAGTCATTGAAACGGTTGAAGCAGAAGAAACCATTCGCGAATACCCGAATGTAAAAGCGAAACTGAACGTCTTAAAGGAAATCGTCGAAGACCATCACGAACAACTTCGATACTCGAATGATCCAGACGCGAGAGTGGGCCATAAAACAGCCGATTCCTCTTTCTTTGGATATAAAACACATATCGCAATGAATGAAGAACGTATTATTACAGCTGCCGTAATTACAACAGGAGAAAAAAGTGACGGGAAACAACTTCAAACCTTAATTGAAAAAAGTCGTGAAACAGGGATGGAAATCGATACCGTGATTGGCGATACGGCTTATTCTGAAAAGGATAATATTCAGTATGCGAACCAAAACGAATTACAACTAATGGCTAAATTAAATCCTAATATTACACAAGGAACTCGAAAAAAAGAGGATGAATTTGAATTTAATAAAGATGCTGGAATGTATGTGTGTAAAGCAGGTCATCTGGCAATTCGTAAAGCACGTACAGGTAAAAAAGGCATTAATAACAATCAAAAAGATACATATATGTTTGATATTGAAAAATGTAAAGTATGTCCTCTGAGAGAGGGTTGTTATAAAGAAGGAACGAAAAGTAAAACCTATTCGGTTACGATTAAATCAAATGAACATATAGAACAAGAAGCATTTCAAAATAGTGAGGAATTCAAGGCGAAATCCAAAGAACGTTATAAAATTGAGGCAAAAAATAGTGAACTCAAACATAGACACGGGTATGATGTAGCTTCATCCGCGGGTCTAATTGGCATGCAGATGCAGGGTGCCATGGCAATATTCGCAGTCAATCTCAAACGAATTATGACTCTCCTAAAGGAATAAAAGTAAATAAAATGAAGAGAAAGGCGCCATCCCGTTCGAAAATCGGACGGAATGGCACCTTTTTCATTTGAGATGTACTTACATATTTTAAAAACGAAAGTTTTTCAGTGCCCTC
>NZ_JAHMHW010000039.1 GCF_020169515.1 Paenibacillus vietnamensis
CGGCTAGGCCCCTTAATTCTGGAGTCTCCCACCGTCAATTTGACGTTTTCGCAGTCTAACGCTTTATTTGGTTATTTTACAAGGCTAAGTGGAACTTTGAACGGTCTTTTAAATCCATCACCCAGCTAGAAAACTGGAATGGGGACATTCGTTTTAAGCTACCGTGCATCCTGCGGTTGTTATAGAAATCCATATACCAGTCGACGTCTTCATAGGCCTCAACCATCGTCATATACTCTTTTTTGCTAAAAAGGTCCCTCTCGATTATGCTGTGAAAGGACTCAATGTACGCGTTCATATTCGGCGTTCTCGGAGGGATTCTTTCATGCAATATGTTCAAGCTTTCGCACATATCACCGAATAGCTCGCTTACGAATTGTGGACCATTGTCCGTCCGGATGGCGGGTTTCGGTTCACTGCCCTTCAGACGCCTCTTCAGCGCGTCTCCTAAGGCTTGTGCTGCATGCTTGGCTTTGCACTCAGGTCCTCTGTAGTAACTAACAACCGCACGATCAAATACGTCAATGATGCTGAGTAGAAAAAAGAATCGGTCAACACCTACCACGTATCCATACTTAATATCCATTTGCCATAATTGATTGGGGCCGGTTACAAGCCTGTTCTTTGGGAGCCTTCGTGGATGCTTGAGCTTCTTCTCACGCTGCTTTTGAAGAATGCCGAGCTCCTTGCACAAGCGATAAGCCTTATGTTTACCTAAAATTAGCTTACGCTCGTTCCAAAGACATTGGGCAAGAAGCTTATAGCCATACACGCTTTCTTCGCCTTCAACGAGCTCGAGCAGCCACTCCTGGATCTGTTCGTCGCTTACCTTCAGTCCATCCGCCGTAAAGGAATACCCCGGACATGGACGGCCTCGACGTACTTTCTTTGGCTGCTCTTCAGGCATGCTTAGTCGTTTTTTACGTGCATAATAACTAGACTCCGCTATCCCTAAAATTCGAAGGACCAGTGCCGCGCTATTTCCCTGCTTAATGTACTGGTCGGCTATCTCGAATTTTTCGGATAAGCAGGGTTCTTCTTTTTTACAAGTTCACGCAGGATTTCAATTTCCAGCTCTTTTTCACCTAAAATTTTCATCGCCGTTTGGTATTTCTCTTCGACTTCCTGCAGTCTTTTCAATTCTTGGAGTTGCTCATCTGCCGGAGGAATCTCACCGACCTCGATCTCATCTCGGTGATCTCTAATCCAACTCCTAATCGTTTCTGGATGCACACCATATTTGCGGGCAAGGACAGCAACCTTTATTCCTGATAACGCTTCACGCGTGACTTGAAGTCGAATCTCTTCGTAAGCTTTATTCCGCCTTCTCATACCGTATCTCCCCCTCATAAATAGTCTAATTTATTGTAGGGGAAGACTCCAGTTTAATTAGGGGGCTGTGGAG
>NZ_JAHMHW010000003.1 GCF_020169515.1 Paenibacillus vietnamensis
CGTGGCCGCGAAATAAGTCCGCCGCTTCTTCGGCACTGATGTATCCTTCCTGGCCGAATTTGCCGGAATTCAGATGGAACGTTCCTTTGAGGCCATATCGGTTAAAAGCCTGCACCAGCCTCCTGTCTTGCTCGCGGCCATCGTCAAAACTAAGAACGACCGCCTTGCTAAGCCCTCCCGGAAACCGGTCGAATCGAATGCTCACGTTTCCCAATATAACTCCTCCTCGAGTGAGTACTGCATTACAACGATAATAACATACGACTAATAGTAGACCTTGATTTTCAAGACATGAAATAGCATGATATAGACATTGCACCTGAAATACCTCCTAACCATTCCGGTCGGAGGTATCCCGTTTCTGAAGAAGCTTACTTCTCTCCTTGATTATGAGGAACCGTAACGGTTGCAGATGCTTCCGTTACATTTCCCGCTTGATCTATCGCTCTATAAGTAACGCTGTAGACAAGAGGTTTTTTACCCTTCGCTTTTTTGGCCAGCAGCTTGAATTCCGCATCGAAAGTGCCGAATTCGGCTTCCTGTACCATGGTTTCGTAGCGGTCGACGGCTATGCTCGGCGTAATGGACAGCAATTCCACCTGTGACAGCTCAACATCCGTTTCAACGGTTGCCGTTACTTTAACCAGCTTGTTGTTGGCAGGCCACAAGGTTTCCTTATCCAGAACAACCTTCAGGGTAGGAGCAGTCGTATCAATGATCAAGCCTCTATACGCCCATTCCGACCAGGCGCCCCGATTATCCTTTACACGAACCCTAATCGACCAATTTCCGTCCGCCAGTCCATTCAACGTGTATGAACCGGATTCGCCCGCCAGTTCGCCGCTGTCCGCATCAACCGTCTCGAAGCCGTTGCTGGAGGCTTGAACCTGATAAGCGGCCTGAACGTCCGCATCGTCGGCGTCAAGGAACGTCCAGTCAAGCTGCGGACTGTTCAGATTGATCGCCTGTCCATCCTGATACGAGGTGATTGAGACGGTCGGATCCGAATTAGGCGTTGGCTCTGTCGCACCCTGTTTAATATCGCCGCGCACGATACCCATACCATTCGTTCCGATATAGACCCGGCCGTACACTTGTCCATCGCCCGTAATCGTCCCTCTTGCATTCGCGAATTGGTGCTGGTCGTCATTCATGCGGATCCAGCTCGCTCCTTCGTCCTCCGAACGGTAGAACCCGAACTTGCCGCCGTTTACTCTCAGACCGGCATAGATCGTTTTATACGTTTTGCCTGGCGCTTCTTTGCCGAAACCGACGGATACCGCCGCATCAACGCCCGCCAGCTTCTGGAAGCTCGCTCCCGAATCCGTCGAACGGAATAGTCCATTCTCGCTGGCAAGCCAGATATCGCCTTCAGCCGTAGGAGCAGCCTTGAACTTGCCGCTCAGATTTTGCGGCAATCCGGAAGCAGCCGTAGCGGTGAAGTTGGCGCCGCCGTCCGTGCTGACATAGAACGTCCCTTCATGGAACCCGTAGAATTTGTCCGGATTGATACGGTCCGAAGAGACGACGGAGCCTTGCGGAATGCCTGTTGATGGTATCCACGTCTGGCCAAGGTCGGTAGAGTAGCTTACCGGCCGGTCGCCGTTGCCATCCGGAGCCCATACGATCGTATCTCCGTTCGCGCTGACCGCGACCCATTCTCCGCTCGTATTGTCGCCGTCCGCCGACTCCCAGGCATTGGCTGCCGGCGTCCAGGTGACGCCGTTGTCTGTCGATACGCCCATCCGCGCGTCATGGTTCGATGCATGGCCGACGCGCACGATCAAGTTGGGATTCGTCTCTGCGTAGTCCAGATCGGTGCTTGATACGATATAAGGATTTGTGATCATTTGCGGCGCCTTATTCAGGTCTTCATGACGGAATCCACCGATATCGCCCATCGAGCTGATGAGCGGCGCCCCGGATGGAGGACTGATCAAGCCCAGAATCGCGGTCTCTTCAATTCCGTCCGCCATGACGGAGATCCCGATTTTCTCGCCCTTGTCGAAATCGGTAACGTTCTCGGAGCCGTACAGCGTCGCTCCGGTGCCGTACATGATCCGGTCGGAGTTGAACGGATCAATCTCCAGGTCGCCGATCATCCAGCCAAGAGTTGGCGAGGTTACCGGATCGGTCTCCGGATCACGCTGAACGCCCCAGTCAAGCCATGGCGCGATCGAATAATCGATGGTATACCGGTTGTCGCGCTTCGGATATTCGGTGAACTGCCACAGGTTCTTCCATGTTTGCCCGCCGTCTGTACTGCGATAAATGAATTGGTCCGGCCACCATTTGTTCATTGAGGCAACCATCAGCGTATCGGGATTTTGAGGGTCAACGGCGAGACCGCCGTACGGAAGTTCCGTATTGCCGGCTTCACTCGGGGTAATGTCCGTCCACTCGCCCGTCATCGTATTCAGCTTCCATACTGCGCCGGTGCCGGCGTCGTACGGTCCAATAGCCGAGTTGTACGTTACGTACAGCATACCGTTCGAACCCAGCGTTCCGTGGTGGGGCAGGTAGCCCTGATTCGGCTGGCCCGCTACCGGCTGCCAGGTCACGCCGCCGTCGACCGACTTATAAATGCTCGTCTGCGTATCCGCCAAGCCGACATAAATCGTCTGCGTTGCGTTGCCCGCAGAGCCCGTTGAAGGATCGAAAGTGATCCATACGGGGCCGACATTGCCGCCGTAGCTATCATTCACGTTGCCGACCGAAGTGAAGCTCTCCACCTTATTCCATGTCGCTCCATAGTCCTCGCTCTTCCACAATCCGTTCCCGTTGCGGGCTCCCAGATAGAGGATCCGGTTATCGTTCGGGTCGATAGCCAGACGTTCGCCCATGGAACGGCCGGGCATGTTGCCGCCGAATTTGAACGGCATTTCCGTCATCTCCCACGTTTGCCCGCGATCCTGGGAACGCAGGATGTAGCCGTTCGTATGCACCCAATCGTTCGAGTAGGTGCCGGCCGCAATATAGACGCGGTCCGGATCGACAGGGTCGGTAGCTATACTCTCTACGCCCGACAGGTTCCAGTCTTCCAGACTCAGCCATTCCAGCAGCTGAATCCATGTCTTGTTCTCTGGGTCCCAGCGATACGCGCCCCCCATGTCTGTGCGGGCATAGATGAGATCCTTCTCCTTCTCGTTGAAAATAATGCCCGGAATGAATCCGCCGCCGACGATCTTCACCCTGCCCCAATCATAGGCTTGCGTTGTCACCGGCACGGTGTCCGATTGTGGCTCATTCGTCAATTCAAGTGACTCTGCGCCAAAGGAGATCGTATAATTGCCATCTGCATCAGGTTGAATGGCTTGACCATTTTGCACAAGCTGGTAACCATCCCCGTCCTGCACCTTCACCTTTAGATTGACATTATCAGGGTAGTAGGCTGGAACATCCCAAGTATAACTGGTTCCTGTTGGAGTCGCATTTGGTGTAAGTTTTTCGATTGTTTTCTGCGCTCTCCAGTAGCTGCTCACCGTTCCGTATGGAGCGATCCAGATGCTGGATCGATTGGCATCCAAATAGTCAAACAATAAATTCATCTCATTCAGTGGCAAGGAAGTATTAGCACCAACATCATGTATCGTAAATACTGTCCAGGCACCTTGGCTTATTGCATTATCTACCATGTTCTTGTAGTCCGAATCGAATTTCCCTTCTCCCCATGAAAAATGGGAAGAGATATTCATCCAATTGGGTTTGTGGGATGGTTTCATAAAGTAAGTTCCGTCACCCCATCCCCCTCTTGCCGAAATGTGCGATCCCTCAGGTATTTGACGAGATATGGATCATTATTCGTGTAAGGATAAGCATAAGCTTTAACCGGTGTGTCCAGTTCTTGTTCTAACACGGTTTGAGCGCCGACTGTTTCATCGTAGCCTAAAGTATCGTCATACGTTTTTTCATGTGCTTGGGTTGGATTGGCACTTGGCAGATAGTGATGTTTGGAATGATTTCCAATTTCATGGCCATCCAAAGGGAGCTTTTTCCAATCATCTTTTCGGCTGCCCGTTACTGCAGTTTCCGTTACAAAAAACGTAGCATCCAAATCTTTTGCATCTAAAGCCGGGACCGCATAATCAAGCTGCGAATCACTTCCATCATCAAAGGTAAGAGATATTGCTGATTGTGCTCCATTCCAAGGCAAGACTGTTATTTGCGGTCCAGTGTACGGTTCGATGTATGTGAACTTAACGTTATTAATGTAGAATGCAGTATTTTCAGTACTTGTATTACAGGTAAATGTAATGGAGTTCCATTGTGTAAAATCAACCCCGGTCATATCAGAAAGAGGAATGGTAACGTGCTCCCAGGATCCATCGTACGGGGTTTGTATGTTTGCGGAATAATTATTAGTCCCATCGCTAACATTTATGACAAGAGCTTCGTCGCCAGCTTCTCCTTTTACCCAAAATTCCAAAGTATTGTAACTGGATACATCATGTTTGGCCCAATCCGTGTAAAAGGCCCCGTTCCAGCCACTTCCTGAAAGGACGAATTTCTGGGAGGCAACACCGGTGCTTCCAGGTACAACAGTGGAATCACTGCTTGCAGTTAGATTATTACTAGTACTGAAATTCACAACATACGGGGCTAATGACTCTGCTGATGCAGTCTGAGACACAATCGGTAATTGAGGGTAAAGAATTAAGAGAGCCAAGAATAATAAAAAAATTCTTTTCATTTGATGTTATTCCTTTCGTTTGTGCATCATTTGTTTGGTGAATCCACGCGACTTTTTTCTTGATTTCATCAAGCTAGTCTCCTTCTTCAATCGTTCGTTTTCTACTTGCGTTCATGCCGCTTGCGCTTGTTGAAACCAAATAAATGAAAACGTTTTCATTTTTAGATAATCACTCCTCTTTATCTCCGGTTGTTTTCTTACATAAATAATTTATCAATACGTTGAATAGTGAACCTTAATTTTTTGGACATGGTGTAGCATGATTTAGCCTTTCCGCTCACCTACAACCTGTAGTCGAGCACGGCGCCGCTCCAAGAATGCAGTCCGCATTCGGCTAGCAACCTTCCAGTGGATTTCCGTTGAAACAAATAGAAGGACCCTGTCAGCCATATATCAGGCCGACAAGGTCCTTCGCTAGCCGGTCACCGTTACTTCCGGATCAACTGCCATTTTTGTGCAGAACCGCCGGTATCGGTCCAAATCTGCACGTTGGTCCCGTTCGCCGTACCCGCTCCATTGACATCCAACGCCTTTCCGCTGTTCGAATCGATCAGCTTGAACGTGCCGTCGGCGTTTGCGATGATTCTCCACTTCTGATTCGCCCCGCCAAAGTATGTCCACTGCTGCACGTTAGTTCCGTTGGCGGTGCCGCTTCCGCTCACGTCCAGCGCTTTGCCGCTGTGTACAGCGATCAATCGGTACGTGTTGTCTCCGTTATCCGTGATCGTCCACTGTTGATTAGTTGTGCTGTTGTCCGTCCAGATATGCGCATTCGCGCCGTCTGCAGTGCTATTAGCAGCTACATCCAGCGCTTTGCCGCTGTTCGGATTGATCAGCGTATACGTTGCGCCCGAAATGATTGGATTACTCACCGACGTGTCGCCATATACGATGCCTCGTCCGTTTGTCCCGACATAGACGCGTCCGTATAGGTTCGGATCGCCTGTAATGGAAATCCCGGCTCGGCCGTATTGATGGTTGTTGTCGTTGATTCGCACCCACGTTGCGCCGCTGTCGATCGAGCGGAAGAAGCCTCTGACACCATCGATCTGAGCCGAAACATAGATCGCCGGATAACTCTGTCCAGGCGCCGCTTTTCCGAAGCCGACGCCATCGGCTTCCTGCACATTGGACAGCTTCGTGAACGATGCGCCCGAGTTCGTGGAGTGCCATAAGCCGTAGACGCCGCTATTGTCGCTGCCGCCTGCAAGCCAGATATCCCCTTCAACCCCCGGCAGTGCTTTGAAGTTAAGCCCGCCTTCGGCTGGAAGGCCGGTTGCGGCCGTCTGCGTGAACGTAGCGCCTCCGTCCGTGCTTACATAGAACTTCCCTGCCGATACCGCATAAAATTTGTTCGGGTTCACGCGATCCGCCGCTACCTTGGCGCCGTTGGGAACGACAGTGCTCTTGGTCCAGGAGCTTCCGTTCGTCTTGGAATAGTATACGCCGACATCCGATGTGCTCCATACAAGAGAGCTGTTATTGGCCGCAACCGCGATCATGCCGCCGCCAGTCGTTCCGGTCGGCTCCGAGCTCGGGTTGAACCAGTTCACGCCGCCGTCGGTCGACAACGCAATCGACTTGGCGTTGCTGTTTACGGAATGATTGGCTGAGCCTACTCGTGCAATAAAGCTGTTGTTCAATTGGGCAAAATCCAGGCTTGACGTGCTGTCCGGATTTTTCAGTATTTTCGCCGGCGCGGCCGTCAGGTCGCTGTGGCGGTAGCCCGATACGTCGCCGAGAGCGCTAATAAGAGGAGCGCCGGACCCTGGGCTGATCAGGTCGATAACGGCCGTTTCTTCGATATTTTTGGCCATGACGGAAATGTTGAATGTTCCGCCGGTATCCCAGTTCGTAAGATTGTTCGTGCCGTAAAGCGTAGCGCCTGTGCCGTACATCATACGGTTGGAGTTGAACGGATCAATCTCCAGATCGCCGATCATCCATCCGAGCTTCGGCGACGTTTCAGGCAGCGCAGCCGTAACCCCCCAATCCAGCCACGGCGCAGCCGAGATATCCATCGTATACTTGTTAACGCGGTTCGGATAACCGCCGTTGTAATCCCAGGCTCTCGACCAGGTTGCGCCGCTGTCCTTGCTGCGGTAGATGATCGCATCCGGATACCATGAATTAAGCGTCGCTACCATAACCGTACCCGGATTTTGGGCATCGACGGCCAGACCGCCGTAACCGAACGAGTTATCCGGGCTGCTGGACGGAACCGGGCTAATGTTCGTCCAGACGCCTGTCGCCGTATTGAACTTCCAAAGATCGCCCTTGGTGCCATCATACGGTCCAATGCCGTTGCTATAGGATATATACATGTTGCCGTCGGATGCCAGAACGCCATGATGCGGCAGGTAGCCGGTAGGCTGCCCAGGCACGGCCGACCACGTTGCGCCGCCGTCCGTACTGCGATAGACGCTGTTTCCGGTATCGGCAACCCCGACATAGATGGTCTGGGTTGCGTTTCCGGCTGTCCCGGTTCTCGAATCGAACGTGATCCAAGCCAGCCCCATGATATCGCCTTGGTAGTCGTGGCCCGGCACTTGAACATATGTTCCCGTATTCGTAAAGGAAGTCACTTTATTCCACGTTACGCCATAGTCCGTGCTTTTCCACAATCCGTTGCCGCTGCGGGCGCCGAAGAAGAGGATGCTGTTTTTGTTCGGGTCGATCGCCAAGCGTTCGCCCATCGAACGGCCCGGCATGTTGCCGCCGACCTTAAATGGCAGCTGCGTTTCCTGCCAAGTATTCCCTTTGTCGGTAGACCGCATGATGTAACCGTTGCTGGTTTCCCAGCCGTTGGTGTATGTACCGGCCGCAATATAAAGCCGGTTCGGTTCAACCGGATCCGTAGCAAGAGCGTCTACGCCCGTTTTGCCCCAATCGTCCCAACCGACATGGTCAAGCAGCGGAATCCAGCTTGAATCGGTCTGGTTCCAGCGGTAAACGCCGCCGATATCCGTCCGAGCGTAGATCAGGTTTTGTTCCTTTGCATTAAAAATAATTCCGGATATGAAGCCGCCGCCCGCACCCGTATTGACACTTTTCCATGTGTATGCCTCGCTGCTTGCCGCTTCAGCCGAGGGGTTTGTCCCGGCAAAAGCAGAGCCGATACAAATAAAGGCAAGAAGCATCATCCACATTCTCTTAAACATTCTTTGGTTCATTTGAATCCTCCCCGGTTTTAGTTAGGTTTAAATACAGCCGTTGCTGCGCTTCCGATCGAATCCGCTACGAATGCCTTGCCGGGAATTGTCGTCAACCAAGGGCCGTAATTACCGTCAAATCGGCGGTCGGCATCAGAAGTGAAGCGGACTTACATAAGGAAATGATTTGTTTGGTTAATCTACGCGACTTTCTCCTTCCTTTCATCAAGCTAGTCTCCTTCTTTAATCGTTTTCTTCTTGCGCTCATGACATTTGCCCTTGTTCATGATCCATGAAAACGTTTTCAACTATTAGCAACCACTCCTCCCTATCTAAGGTGTTTTCTTACATAACTACTTTATCAACAGGTTGAATAGTGAACCTTGATTTTTCGGACATGGTATAGCATGATTTGGTCTGGTTAAATTTGGAATTATTTCAGTGAAGACGAAAAAAGTACCAAGGCTTCATAAGGAAGCGGACCGGTATGAACGAATGCCCGTACCAGATCTTTGGAAGTTTATATTTATAACGAGAGAAGAGAGCCCACAACATGAGCTCTCTCCCTTCCTTGCACTTATACAAATCTTATTTCGACCAAAGCTCAACGCGGTCCTTAATCAATTTCGTTAACTCGGCATTCATTTTTGCTACGCCTGCATCCTCTAGATCTTTCAAGAAGGCGTCGTATACTTTATCAAAATCTTCCGGCTTCGCCAGAATCGCTTCCGGTATCCGTTTCTTCATAATATCCTGCGCTTTCTGGAAAATAACGTTCTCCTGGGAGCTCGCCTCGAACTGAAGCGTCCATGCCGCGCCGTATTTGCGTTCAGGGAACGCATCATCAGAAGGCCACAGATCCTTGTACGTCGTTGCGCCGTAAGCTGCCAGCGTCTTTTTGTCTTCTTCCGAGTAAGTTGTTTGAATCTGCTCAGGGAATGTCGTCGTGTAGTAGTTTCCGGACGGATCCTTCACGCCGTCCCCGTAACGGGCGGATAGGTTATAGTTGCCGATACCCGTTGTTTTCGTAAATGTGTTGTTATCGTTTGTTTTCTGCTCCAGCAGATCAGCAGGAATGACACGTTTGCCGTCTACCACATTGTAATGCTTGCCTTCAATCCCCCAGTTTAGAAGCACTTGGCCTTCATCGGAAGCAAGGTAGTCCAGGAATTTGATCAGACGAACCGGATCTTGAGCATCTTTTGTAATCCCAATTCCGAGAGCTGGAAGGTAACCAGTACCATGGAAGGAATGATCCTGATACGTTTCGTTCAATGTTACAGGGAAACGAGCGTATGTCGAAGAGAACTTGCCTTTGGCTTTCAAAGCGTTCTCCGCTTGGCCGTAATCCCATTGCTGGTCGATAAGACCCAGAACGCGGCCGGAAGCGATTTTTGCTTTGTACTGATCGTATTTTTGAATGAAGCTTTCCGGGTCTAGCAAGCCGATATCGTTCATGTGATTCAGCCAACGGAAGTATTCTCTTTCTTCAGGACGCTGGTAGTGCATGATTGCTTCATAAGTATCTTCGTTAATGAAGAACTCGCCATTGTCCGGAGCGCCGGTTGCAATGAACGCCGGGTTTGTTACGGAAATCAGAATTTGCCATTCCCCGCCGTTAAGAGACAAACCGATATTCGGTTGGCCGTCAGCAGTTGTCGGGTTTTTCTCAATATAAGCTTTGATTGCAGCTTCGTAATCCTTAACGGTTTTGATTTCCGGGTAGCCGGCTGCTTCAAGCACTTGGTGCTGCAATTGGAATCCGCTGCCTGAATCAAAGTACGTATGACCTACCCCGGTCAGCGAAAGCGTATAAATCGCGTCATCATCCTTGCTATAACTAAGACGGTTATAATATTCGCCGTAAACTTTTTTAATGTTGGGAGCATGCTCTTCGATCAATGGACGAAGGTCAAGCAAAGCGCCTGCATCAACCATTTTGTTTGTGCTGCCACCTGGCACAACCAGATCCGGATACTCATCACTTGCTATCATAAGTGCGAACATGTCATCGCTGGAACCGCCGACAGGGAATTCCGGTTTAATCGTAATGCCTGTTTTTTCTTTAATAAATTTGCCGATATCGGATTGCATGTCATCCCAGTTCGGGTTGTTACCGGTTGCCAAGCGAATCGTAATGGGCTCAGCTGGCTGCTCGTTTGTTGCATTTGTTGTTTCTGGCGTCGTTGTGTTTTTACCGCCTTCCGTATTCGAACTGCTGCATGCTGTGACGAATACGAATACGAGTGCCAACATCAGACTAAGTGCCATTTGCATCTTTCTTTTCATTGCGTAAAAGCCTCCCTTTTTGATGTGCGTGATTAGCATGTATATAACAGGAAACCTGCTATTACCAATTAGCTTTTTACTGCGCCAAGTGTCATTCCTTTGACAAAATATTTTTGAAGGAATGGATATACGAGCAAGATTGGTACGGTAACGACGATCGTAATCGCCATCTTAATGGATTCAGGCGATACCGCCGCCATCGCTTGCTGTGCGTTCGGGTCGCGGTAATCGCTGCCCGTCTGCGTAGATAACAGCACCTTCATCAGCTCGTACTGCAGCGTCGTATTTTCCGGATTCCTGTTATTGAACAAGTACGTATCAAACCAGGCATTCCAGTGTCCGACAGCAATGAACAATGCGATTGTCGCCAATACGGGTTGACAAAGCGGAAGAATAATTCTCCAAAATATAGTCCAATCATTTGCGCCGTCAATTTTCGCTGATTCTTGAAGCGCAAACGGAAGTCCGTCGATATACGAGCGGACAACGAACACGTTCCAAACGCTGAGCAGTGCAGGAATGATGTAAACGTAAAAGGTTCCGATCAAGCCTAAGTATTTCATCAACAGGAAGCCCGGAATGAGTCCGCCTGAGAAATACATCGTGAGAGCGAACACAACCGACATCCATCTTCTGGCCTGAAAATCAGGACGGCTTAACGTGTAAGCCATCATGGACGCTGCCACAACCCCGATTGCCGTACCGACTACCGTCCGAATGACGGAATTTTTAAAGCCGGTTACCAAGCCCTCATAGCCGAAAATCGTTTCATAATTTCTTAAGGTAAATTCTCGCGGGTAAATCGTCAGACCGCCTCGTATGGTATCCACCGAATCGTTAAATGAAATCGCGAGTACATTTAAAAATGGATATAAGGTTACAATAGTCACCATCGTCATGAATACATAGATGAAAATATCAAATATTTTATCGCCAATTTTTTTATGAACAGCTCCTTGCATATGCCGCGCCTCCTATATGACTGATTCTTTAGTGACTCTCTTATATATTCCGTTGGCGATAAACACTAATAGGATGCTGACTACGGAATTAAATATACCGATTGTCGTACCGTACGAATATCGGCTCATTTGAATACCGTACTTGAGCGCATACAGATCTAATACTTCAGAATAATCAGTTACCAGAGGGTTGCCGAGCAAGAACTGCTTTTCGAATCCAATACCGATTAAGTGTCCAATCGACAAGATGAAGAGCACCATGAAGGTTGTACGAATACCAGGCAGCGTGATATGCCACATCTTGCGGAATCGGCCTGCGCCGTCAACCGTTGACGCTTCGTAAAGCTCGGGATCGATGCCTGCCATCGCTGCCAGGAAAATAATCGAGTTCCAGCCCATTTCCTTCCACAAATCTGAAACGGTTACAATTCCCCAGAACAGATTGCCTTTAGCCATAAACTGAATAGGCTGGTCGATAATGTTAAGCCACATGAGCAATTGGTTCACCGCTCCGCCGTCTGTCGAAAGCATCTTATACACGAGTCCGGCTACGACAACCCATGAAACAAAGTGAGGCAAATACGAAATCGTTTGAACCGACCGTTTGAAAAGCTGACCTTTCATCTCATTTATCAATAATGCAAATATAACAGGAACCGTGAAGCCTACAATTAGTCCCATCGTACTCATGACCAGCGTATTTCGCAAAACAATATAAAATCTTTCATCTTGGAATAATTCTATGAAATTATCAAAGCCGACCCATTTCTGATCGAAAATGGAATCTTTCGGCTTGTAATTTTGAAAAGCGGTAAGCCAGCCCCATACAGGTACATAACTGAAAATAAAAATCCATATGACGAATGGAAGTGACATCATGTACAAATAACGCTGCTGGAATGCTTTGAACCAGAACCGGTTCCTATTGAGCGTTATCCTTGCTTTCTGCGGACCTTCTGTTAGCGGTTTCATCAATGCTCCTCCTAGCTTCGCATGCTTCCTCTTTAGATGTGATCGTCTACACTCTCTTATCTGTACACTTATCATAAACGATAGAGACCATTCTATTGTATCCGCTAAAATCGACCTAAAATCATATCAAAACATGCGTTTTCAAAAGCTTTCACGTACGGGCGCAATTTACGCATACGGCTCTTCATAACATCATTCATAGGATGGCTAGCCGTGGATAGCAAGGGAGAACGGGACGTTTCCTCCCTACGCAATAAGGGGCTATCCCAAAAGTAGAGTTAGCCTACTTTTGGGACAGCCCCTTCGTCTAACAAGAAATACCTCCGAACCATTCCGGTCGGAGGTATAACGTTTAGGGAAATGCAGCCTAGTTCATTAATCTGTGTATCATAACTGCAGCTTGCGCGCGTGTCAGCAGCTGCTTTGGATGAAGCGAGCCGTCATTCCCGCGGATCACGCCCGTTGCCGCCAATGCTGCGACGCTATCCGCAGCATAGGATGAAATGTCCTGACTATCGCGGAATTGCGCATTTGCCGCATCGCCCGGCGGCAATTCAATACCTGCTGCAGCCATTGCCCGTTGCGCCATTACGATCGCATCCTGGCGCGATATCGAATCATTCGGGCGGAACCGATTGTTCAGGTCGCCTTTCACGATCCCAAGCGCTTTCGCCATCGCAAGCGCTTCGCTGTAATACGACTCCGTATTCGTATCTACGAATGCCTCCGCTGTTGCCTGTTGGCCCTCTGCAGCGTTATCCAGCTCCAGGGCGCGCATCAGCATCAGCAAATAATCCGAGCGCTTAATATCAAGTTGAGGCTTGAAATGGTTATCGTCCATTCCATTAATAATTTCCCTTGCGGCCATTGCTTCAATATCGGATTGCGCCCATGCCACCCCTTCAATGTCCGCGAAGGTCTTGTTTACGAACGCCAATGCGAATACGCTAAAATGTGTAGTCGAAAATGTCACTTGACCGGTTGCCGGATCATATTTCCCATTCTTGATTGCATGGGCTTCGCCTTTCTCATCGATGTACCACACGACGATCTTATCCGGATGCTTAAGCTCCTCGGCGGGAGGCGTATACGGTGTTGTTATCGTAACCGGGGCTTCCTGATTTTTCCATGAAAGATTCTCCCCGTTGGACTGCACATTCAGCTCAAGGGCAAGCCGATCGCCGATTTTCTTTTGCATTTTGGCATTCAAGGCGCTTACGTCCGCTTTGCCAATGCTTACCGAAACCGTTTCGGTGTTAACGTCGGTTTTAGAGAGCATGCCGCTTGGAATCGTCATTTTGCCTACCGATGTTACAACTTCGTAGGTGATTTTCGATTTTGAATCCTGCAGCGCGCCGGTTGGGAGCTCCAACGCATAGCTTTTTGCATCACTTCAGAAATCTCGATCACGACGGTTTTTGCGCCATTTGTGCCCGATGCTGCGGCTTGCTCCTTCGCTTTATTCAAGCTGTCGGCATCGACCGTCGAGACAGCCGCATCCTTGCTTTCGTCCATGCGGGCTTTGACGAGGATAGCATTATCGGTAACGACTGGCTTGTCATTCTGTTGGTCGCCGGAACCAGCGCCCGGGCCTGGACCTGGACCTGGATCTGTGACAGTGCCTGTGCCTGTAACGCTTGTGCCGTTCTTGGTAATCGAGTACGTGACCACCTTGCCGCTCCAGAAGTGGAACGTCAAGTTCACAACTCCGTCATTCGTTTCCGAGAAGAATTTCGATGCAAGCCTGATACTTCCATTGGCGTAGTTAGGGCTGTATGCATCATAAATTTCTTTATACGAAGTCCAATTATGCGGACCGGCATTGCCGCCTTCGGCGTATTTAGCCTCCATCGTAGCGATTCGATCGCCGTTGAAGGCTGCAGGAATATCAAAGCCTTGTGGGGTTATTGTACCGGAAACGCTGGACAATGTCGGTGTATTATAATATATGACGTACGAGTTCCAAGCGGGACCCGAACTGAAATGAGCCGACAATACCGCTTTTTGGCCGAACTCGCCTGTAGCAAAACCAGATAGATAGCTTGCTTTAAGGGTTAACACGTTTCCGTCAACGGTATAGTCCGTGCCGGGAACCAGTGTTTGATCGCCATTCTTAAGCAAGACAAAGCTGTTCCCGTTCAGGTTCAAAGTGATCGATTGGTCGCCGACTTCCTCGTCGCTCTTGATGAATATCTGATCGAAAGACGTCGTTGAAGTACGGCCTGCCAGGCTGTGCATGATGATGTTGTATAGCTCCTGGTCTCTCCACTCATTGGTTGTACGGTTAAAGTACGAGCCGTTATCCCACCACATCGTCGCAATGCCCTTCGCCTGCGTAGCGTGGAGGAAGTATTCGAAATACTTGAGCATCTCTCCGCGCTCGACGGTTTCTCTGTTCTTATCGTGACCGAGTATTCCATATTCGCCTATGACAACGGGAATACCCTTTGATACGAAAGTATTATAGACATTGTTGACCATTGTATCGATATCGTTTTTCGTTTCGGCATTAAACGTTGTGAAGCCCGCGATGTTTACGGCAAACGGCCAGAAGCCGTAATAATGAACGGTAGTGATTATATTCGGGTCGTTCAAATTTTCTATCGTGGCTGCAAGAGAATCCACATAAACCTGGCCGTGATTCGTATACAACGTCGGAAGTACAAGCGGACGAAGCCCATTATTGCCGCCGGACTCTCTTACAATGTGGAAGAAGGCCTTATTGACTTCATTAAGCCACTCCAACTCCGTCTCTTCATCAACGTCATAATATTCCGGCTCATTGGCGCTCTCGAACATTAATTTGGTGTCATGATTCTTGAAGCGGTCGGCGATTTGCGTCCATGCGGCTTCGAATTGTTCCATCACCGCATCATGCTGCGCAGCCATCGTCGGCCTCATCCACTGCCATACGTCGTGAATATTGAGCATAACATAAAGACCCTCATCGAGCGCCATGTCGACCACTTCTTCAACGCGATCCAGGAACGCCGGATCAATCGTATAGTCAGGGCCGGCACTCATCCGCTGATTCCACGCAACAGGAATACGAATGCTCTTGAAGCCTTGCGCTTTAATTTCCTGGAGGAATTCCCTGGTTACGCGCGGATTGCCCCAGGCAGACTCGAAATCAGTTCCGATTGCCTCTAACGTGTTCCCCAGATTCCATCCGGGCTGCATCGCATTGACATAGGACTGCATTGGCGTTTCATCAGATTCAGACAACAACGCTACCAAGTACGTCAGAGGCGAGTTGTAATTCAAGGCTTGCTCATTGGTTTCCCAGTCGATAGAGGAACCGTTGTAAGCCTTGCCGCTGAAGGTATAACGACCGTTGTTGTTCGGACCGCCAGGCATGTAACCGTTCGGCATATCCAAGAGATTGTCGCCATTGTAAACTTCATGGATGGTTCTTGTCACACGGCGCTCCCCGTGACCGGTAATATAGCTCATCTGCAGCGGGTTTATCCCAAGCAGATAGTTCAGATTGCCGCTTGCTACCTTTCGGTCATCTTCATTATACAATCCCAGAAGGCGGCTGCCGATCGCGAGACCAACTGGAATGCCAGCATTATTGGAGTTCGCTCCCCAATAAAATCCATCCAGGGTGGAATTCCCCCACACCGATTTATTCCTATTGGCATTGATGATAATGTCACGCCATTGTCCAAATTTATCAGTGAACCATGTCTTGACTGCTGCGTTCGGTTGCTCCCCTGTCATGTAATGGTAGAATCCCATCCTATGCAAGGAGCCGATATTGTGCGAGAACGTTTCGCTCTCGAAAATAGGAGCGAATTTCAAGTAATTGGCGACGACGTAATCGTTATACACTTGCTCTCCGGTTGCCCGGTACAGCGTCGCTGCCGCATAGAAGCGGTCGTTCTCATCGCTGCTAGAGTTGTACGGGCCATCCGGCTGCGGGATGAACTCCGGATGCTCCTCCAGATACTCCCATCCGCGGATAGCGGCGGCCTTCATTGTCTCGGCATAATCCATCAACTCAGGGAAATCCTTCATGACGATATACGCATGAGCCAGAGCCCCAACTGCAGCGCCGGTGTGGAACGTCGGTATGAGTCTATTATCTGCAGTTCCATCCATGATATAGCGATCAGGTAAATGCTCCCGATTGACGAAAGCATAGAAGCCTCCTGTGGCCTCGTCCTGCATTTTAAGAATAAAATCCGTTTCAACCTTGATCTCGTCCAGCAGATCCGGGATGCCGTTTCCACTTTCCGGAATATTCATCGAATGATCCAGGAATTGGCTCGGAAAGCTCTCGTATGCCCAGAGGAGATCAGAGATGGCTGTCGCTCCTACTGTGACATATTTACCCATGTCGCCAGCATCCCACCATCCGCCAGAAACATCCTTCGTGACCGACGGATTGGATGAGAACGGAAGGTTCTGATCTTCCTTTCGATCGCCGGTCCTGGCGAAAATCCCTGCGTGTTCCGCTAATAGATCTTCATTGGCGCGCTGGAAGTAGAAGAACTTCTGCACATCTTTCAATAGAGTGCTATAAATGCTGCCATCGCCGATCCGGAAGGCAACGGAAGGTTCATCGACCCCATCCACAGTCAGCACATATTCGCCCGGTTCGTTCAGGCCGGAGAAGTCCGCCTTCAGCACCTTCTCCCCGGAGGAGGCATCATACGCTGAGACCAAGGATAGTTCGCCAGAGTGAGCGACGCTCATATCCGATGCCTTTTTCACCTGAAAAGGTGTGCCAGGTATAGCGGCCAGCTCATCGTAATAACCGCTCACCAGAGCGTATTTCTCGCCATCAACAATATAACCGACCTGATTCACTTTGATCGGAGCATAGCTTGCCGCCTTATCCGGCGATTTGATGGCAATATTGCTGATCCAGAACGATTTCGGATTTTCATCTCCGGTGAAGTTCAGCATCTGCACACTGGAACTACTGAAAATGCTGTTGGAATCAAAGATATCCTTTAGCGGAACAGAATAATGTTTCCATTCTGTTGTAAGTTCCTCTCCTACCGGAATCGATGCAGTCACAGAGGTTTGATGCGGATGCTCATCGTTATCCATAAAAAACTCTCCGTCGACCAGCCGCTCCGTAACGACATCAACAAATCCCACGGAGAAGGTTTCGCCGCCAACCGCTCCGACCGCATCGAACTCTAATGTGCCATTTTCGTACGGGCTTATATCCAACGTCTGCCAACCGTTTAAGATATAATTGACTCCCCAAGAGCTATCGACAGTGATTTTCCTCGCTGCCTTGCTCTGGTAGGTTACATCGGTTACCGTACTGCCGTAATTCCATGCGAAATCATTGATCGCGAGTTCCTTCAGCTTGTTCCAGTCCGCGCCTCCGGGAGGGAGAAACGGATCGTTGTCATCAGCTGCAACGGGAAACGCGTAGGTCAACAGAAGCGAAATGGACACCAATAAAGAAATAATTGATTTGGTGAATCCACGCGACTTTTTCCTTGTTTTCATCAAGCTAGTCTCCTTTTTTAACTGTTTTAATTTGTGAAAGCGTATCCATTTAGTCTTCAAAATGATTATATGACACAGCTTGATTATAAACCTTGATTTTCAGGTCAAAAAAACAGTAAGAAAACGACATATAAGGGCCCCTGCGTATTTTTGGTAAAAAACCACGACGGCACAATTATCTAGCAGGATGCCAGCGTTATCTATAAATATGATGGTTGCCGTTACAACCGCTAAGATCCAATAGATTACTGCAAAATAATAGAGTCTACATTCCAGCCCGAATCTCCGGCATCATGCTGGAGCTTCAATGTCGCGCCTGCAGGGATATTAACCGGTACGGTCACGCTAGTGTAGGCACCATTCCACCGGCCATTCCCGGTGAAGTTGATGGTCTTTGTCTTAACCACATTCACGTACATACTATACGTACCCGAGTTAATGGAAGCATATTTCACAGTAAGGCTGGTTGCAGCAGGAACATTGTTGAACTGAATGGCATTGCCATTCACATGAAGATACTCAACCGCTTGACCGCCTGACGCTGAGGAGTCATTGTAGACAGAAGCGAATCCCAGCCTAGTCGCCGTTTCCGCTTCAATTGGCGCAGGAGAAACCCGAATATGGTCAAGGTTAATGATTCCCGTATCGCCATTGTCATATTGATAAGCGATCGTATTGACGCCTGCATTTAATGTCACCGTTTCCGTTTGATTGCTCCATGTATCCCAGTTCGCAAGCAAAGGCAAGCTTGTCTGCTTGATTTTCGTTCCATTCACAATAAGACTCACTGAAGCCGGGTTGAAAGCGGCATTGCCGTAACGTGCGGTTACTTTGTAGTTCCCTGCAGCCGGAACGTTAACGGTAAAAGTCGCTTTCCCTCCAAAGTTCCAGAATCCATCCAGAAAGCCGCTGCCCGTGTATCCTGGATGATTGGTATTCACCTTAACCCCGCCAGACAGCTCCGCTTGTTCGGCTTCAAGCTGAATGGCTGTTCCATTCGAGTGGGACAACATCGCAACCAAGAAGGTTAGGGGCGAGTTGTAATTCAAGGCTTGCTCATTCGTTTCCCAGTCGATAGAAGAACTGTTGTAAGCCTTGCCGCTGAAGGTATAGCGTCCGTTGTTGTTCGGACCGCCAGGCATGTAACCGCTAGGCATCTCCAAGTTAAAGTCTCCGTTATAAATTTCATGAATCGTTTTTGCCACACGACGTTCTCCGTGCCCGGTAATATAGCTCAACTGAAGCGGATTAATTCCAAGCAGATAGTTCAGATTGTCAGCGGCTATCTTAAGATCATCCTCATTAAACAGACCGAGAAGGCGGCTGCCGATCGCGAGGCCAACCGGAACGCCGGCATTATTGGAGTTCGCTCCCCAATAAAAATCATCCTGGGTTGCATTCCCCCACACCGTTTTATTCCTATTGGCGTTGATGAGAATGTCACGCCATTGTACGAATTTATCGGTAAACCATGTCTTGACTGCGGCGTTCGGCTGATTCCCCATCATATAATGGTAGAATCCCATTCTATGCAAGGAGCCGATATTGTGCGAGAACGCTTCATCCTCGAAAATAGAACTGTACTCCAAATAATGAGCGACAACGTAATCGTTATACACTTGCCCTCCAGTTGCCCGGTACAGCGTCGCCGCCGCATAGAAGCGATCGTTCGCATCGCTGCTGGAGTTATAGGGACCATCCGGCTGCGGGATGAATTCCGGATGCTGCTCCAGATACTCCCATCCGCGTAGAGCCGCAGCCTTTAACGTATCGGCGTATGCCTCCAGCCCCGGAACATCCTTCATGACGATATACGCATGAGCCAGAGCGCCAACTGCAGCGCCGGTGTGGAACGTCGGTATGAGTCTATTATTTGCCGTTCCATCCTCGATATAGCGATCAGGTGAATGCTCTCGATTGACGAAAGCATAGAAGCCTCCTGTGGCCTCGTCCTGCATTTTAAGTATAAAATCCGTTTCAACCATGACCTCGTCAAGCAGATCCGGGATGCCGTTTCCGCTTTCCGGGATATTGAGCGAATGGTCCTGGAATTGGCCTGGAAAGCTCTCGTATGCCCAGAGGAGATCGGAGATGGCTGTCGCTCCCACTGTCACATATTTACCCAAGTCGCCGGCATCCCACCATCCGCCGGAAACATCCTTCGTGACCGACGGATTGGATGAGAACGGAAGGTTCTGATCTTCCTTTCGATCGCCGGTCCTGGCGAAAATCCCTGCGTGTTCCGCTAATAGATCTTCATTTGCGCGCTGGAAGTAGAAGAACTTCTGCACATCTTTCAAGAGAGTACTGTAAATGCTGCCATCGCCGATCTGGAAGGAAACAGAAGGCTCCGAGACCCCATCAACAGTCAGCATATATTCGCCTGATGCGGTTAAGCCGGAGAAGTCCGCCTTCAGCACCTTCTCCCCGGAGGGCGCATCATACGCTGAGACCAAGGATAGTTCGCCGGAGTAGGCAATGCTCCTATCCGATGCTTTTCTCACCTGAAAAGGAGTTCCGGGCATTGCGGTCAGCTCGTTGTAATAGCCGCTCACCAGCGCGTATTTCTCGCCGCCCAGAATATAACCGACCTGATTGACCTTGATCGGGGCGTAACTTGCCGCATTGTCCGGCGACTTGATGACGATGTTGCTGAGCCATAATGTCGCCGGGAAGTTATCCCCTTTAAATCTCAGCAATTGCACGCTGGATTCGTCGAAAATGCTATTGACATTCATGATGCTCTTCAACGGAATGGAATAATGCTTCCACCCAGTCGTAAGGCTCTCCGGAATGGAAATGTAAGTTTCCTCAGAGGTTTGATGCGGATGCTCATCATTATCCTTATAAAACTCTCCGCCTACCATCCTTTCCGTAACAACGTCCAAGAAGCCCACGGAGAAGGTTTCGCCACTGACCGCTCCGACCGCATCAAACTCCAATGTGCCATTTTCGTAATACGGACTCATATCCAAGGTTTGCCAACCGTTGAGAATATAGCTGGCCCCCCAGGATTCAGTGTTGGCAAACTTCTTCGCCGCCTTGCCCAAATAAGTTTCATCGGTTGTCTCGTTGCCGTGGCCATATCCATAATCATTGATCACGAGATCCTTTAGCTTGTTCCAATCCGCGCCACCGGGAGGCAGATAAGGATCCTCGTCGGCAGCTGTGGCGGGAAGCGCGCACAGCATCAGCACCAGTGAAACGGACATACATAAGGAAATGATTTGTTTGATGATGCGAAGCGGCTTTTTCTCTGTTCTCATCTTTATAGTCTCCTTTTTTAATCTTGGTTTCGTGAAAGCGCATACATTTATACTTGCAAGATTGATTATATTATACTACTTGATAGTAAACCTTAATTTTCATGTCAGGAAATAGTATGAATCGGACACGCAAGATCAAAAAATGAGAATAGCGGTGCAAGGATAGTCTCCCTAGCACCGCTATTATTAGTTTTTGACAGGTTTTCGATCAAGGCAGGCTGTCCTTTAAGTTTGTGATGCGGGAGTATTCACATCATATTTACTATTACAGTACCACCCTTCGTCCGTTTCTTTCGTGTTGATAAGATATCCGGCTCAATCTGTAAGCCTTGGGTGATTGCCCATAAGCACGAGTAAACTGACGGGTGAAATAATTACTGTCGTTAAACCCGCATTCGCCGGATATCTCCGAAATGGAGAGGTCAGTCTGAGTTAATAACGAACATGCGCGCTCCAATCGGATCGTCTGCAGATAAGAAATCGGCGTCATTTGATAATAGGTTTGGAAGATCCTGTTCAAGTGCCGGGCCGAAATGTCCGTTTGGGCTGCGATCTTCTCGATAGTAAGCGGCTCGTTATAATGATCTTCGATATAGGAGATCACATTCGTCAGATACATCTGATTTCTCGTCATCCCCTTCTCCGTAATGTCATACTGTCTGGACAAATTGACCACAAGCGACAAAAATTGAGAAATCAGCATTGCCTGGTACCCCTTAAGCTTCCTCTTATGTTCATCGATCATGGCTGAGATCAGCGATAAGACATATTTAAAGCTGGAAATGGATAAACTTAGCTTGCTGCTATAAGCATGCAAAATGCGATATTCACTTGAAGTCCGCAAATCCTGAGCGGCTGACGGCAGTATATCGTGACGGTACATAATATTGCAAATCTTAAAATTATTCGGATTCTTGTATGCATGGCCGGTCCCTTCATTCAAGACAATTACATCGCCCTTCTTAATGAAGAAGCTTTCGCTATTGACGATATGCGTGGCATTCCCTTCTAACACAATCACCATTTCAGTGAAGCCGTTATGCTTGTGTAGGTCTGTGTCCTCGTCGTGCCCGCCGTATTGGATAAAGAATGGGAAAGCCTCGTCCTTCGTAAACCATTCCAAATTAACGATCTTCATAATGTCACCCTCCCCTACCCAGACTCCCGTTAGGGAGTTCTTATAATTAGCCGATTATTATTCTTCTTTAGAATAGCGGAATAAACAATCTAGCTAGGAGTGAGGGTTGTTTCGACATTTAGAGCTTTGGATGGAGGTTATCAAACAAAATTCTTACCTTGAGCAACCGTTTTCTACCCTTTCAGCATCAAAGAAACCGAGTAAAGCTATCGTAGGAATATCCTTTTCATTGAATACGCACTCCATCTAATGTTATAATTTAATACGCTTACAATGAAGCATTCTCCTATGATTCCCGAAAGTGAGTAGATGCATAAGATGCCCGGATATCCCGTCAAACACGGTCGCATAGCCGTACGATCACTGCGGCGTACCCTTGTCATCTACCTGATGCTCGGCTGCCTTCTTCCGCTCGTTCTTGTCGGTATCCTTACCTACTCTTCCATATATTCTATTCTCTCGAACAAGATCAAAGGCGGAATCAGCGCTACCCTGATGCAGGAGGCCGCCAACCTCGAAAACGCTGTCATCAACCTGGATTTAGCATCCAAGCAGTTTGCGCTGGACGATCAGATCTCGAACGAGGTATCGGACTATCTGTCATTGAAGGATAACCAGCTTTATAACAAAGCCCAAATTATGGCCTCCATTAAGGAGAAGATGAATCTGGCCACCTTCACCAACCCTTATCTGGGCTTGACCGCCTATCTGGAGCTTGGGGAGCCCGGGAATGCCGAGTCGGTTCTCTTCACCAATCTGAACATCGGCAAGACCTTCAGCAGCAGTACACTGCCTGAATTCATCCGTTACAACGGGGCGGATTATTTCGGCCCCCATCCGACCCAATACGGCAGCAGGAGCAGCTTGGTCCTATCTGCTATGCGCGCCGTCAGCGATCCAGGCAACCGTCCCTTGTTCATCTATATGGAGACCCATTACAGTCTTATAGATAATATTTTGAACAAGCAATCTTACGGCATGAAGGTATCGCATGTCCTTGTCAACGGGAACAATCAGACAGTCTATGTTGAGGACCCGGAGCTGCCTCAGAATATAAGAGATGCCATCAGTCAAAATAAAATCGGTGACTACCAGTTCCTCTCGTCCCGCCATTTGTTCCGCTACGCCAGCAGCCAAGGCTGGCAGCTTATTGGAGTTGTCCATAATTCCACCTTCAACAGCGAAATTGTGGACTGGCTTAGGAACATGATCCTTGTGGCTCTGTCCACCCTGGTCTTCGCTGTGCTGTTGGCCTGGCTTATCTGGAGACACATAAACCGGCCACTGCGTAAGGTCAATGTGGAGATCGTCCGCATGGTCGAGAACCGCTCCAGTCAGGTCTCGTACACGAATGTCCAGGAGTTCAACTTCGTCCTCGAGAACTTCCAGGAGATGAAGGATCAGATCAACCGAATGATTCACACGGTGGAAACCAACGAGAAGGAGAAGGGCCGGTTCGAGGTGGAAAAGCTGCTTAGTCAGATCAATCCCCACTTTCTTCACAATACCTTGAATACGGTCCAATGGCTGGCCCGGATGAATGGCCAGCAGGACATCGACAAGCTGGTCACTCTCTTGATCAAGGTCCTTCACTACAACCTCGGCAAAAAAAGCCTGATCGTTACTGTAGCCGACGAAATCGACGCGTTGCGCAACTATATGGATCTGCAGCGCATACGGTATGATTGTGAATTCCATTACTCGCTGGACTCGGATGACGAAGCCCTTCATGTGGCGGTTCCCCGGTTCCTCCTGCAGCCGTTGGTGGAGAACGCTATCTATCATGGGACCGGTGACCAGGGCGGAAAGGTCGCTGTCACGATCCGGATCAAAGACGATAGTTGGGTGACGCTCCGGGTGGAGGACAACGGAACGGGGATGGATCAGGAGACGGCGGATCGGCTCCTTACGGATGATGAAGCGGGCAGGAAGCGGGGATTGGGCATCGGACTGTCCTATGTGCATCGGATGTTGAAGCGTTATTATGGCGATCAGATGAAGCTTGGCATAGTGAGCGAGCAGAATGTCGGAACGGTCATTACCATTCAGATACCCATAAGAAGGATGGAGGAATTCGATGATTAAAGCCGTTATAGTGGATGACGAGAAGCTGGTTCGCAAAGGGTTAATCTCCATGATCAACTGGTCGGCCTTAGGCATTGCCATCGTTGGGGAAGCAGCAGACGGTCCCTCCGCATTGAAGCTACTCCGGTCCACGCCGGTCGACCTGCTGTTCACGGATATCACAATGCCCGGAATGTCCGGCCTGGAGTTGATCCGGCAGACCCGGCTGCAATTCCCCCATGTTCGCTCAGTCGTACTGACCTGTCATCATGAATTCGATTATATTCAAGAAGCTCTGCGGCTCGGTGTGATCGATTACATCGTGAAGACGCTATTGGAAATGGAAAATGCGGACGACACCATCGCCCGAATCATCGAACGGTACCGTTGGGAGGAAGCCATTCGGGCGAGCACTTCAAACGGTTCCGCCGGAAGGATCATGCCGGCCTCCTCCGCCCTGGTCTTCCGTCCCTTGCTGCCGGAATCAGAGAAGAGTGAGTTGTTCGCTCTGTCTCCCGTACGGAACAATCCGTTCTTCGAGTGGGAGGAGGGTGGCATAGTGCCGCTGGTCCATCCCATGCCATCGGACGGATTGGTTAGGGAGCTGACCCGTACGATAAGAGCACGGTGGGAGATTACGCTGATTACGGGTCTCCAAGATGTTCCCCTGGAAGAGGTCAAGGAGACGGTGCGGCTGCATCTGAAGAACGCCCTGTTCTATCACAGCCAGTCCGGAACATTGGCCCAATTGGCCTACGGGAAGCTGATCGACTCTTCCCCCTCCCGTTCCGGGAATGACTCGGCTTCGGAGGAGGAGTGGCTGAACCGGCATCAGGACCTGCGCTGGGCCTTCTGCACAGAGGATTGGAGCCGCCTGATCGGCGAGGTGGAGGAACGCCGTCCTGGAGCAGACCTGCTGTTGGCGTTCGGCGAAGCCCTGTGCAGAGATTGGAAAGGCAGCTTATTCGACCAGACGGAAGCGGAGCATCTGCTCGAAGCCTCCCGCTCGTGTCGGAATTGGTCGGATTGGATGGTCTGGCTTAGACGGATCTCGGATCTTGCGAAGCGACGGATGCTGGATATGTCCCTATCCAAAGAGGTCATCCTATGCTTGATCCGGGCCATGATCTATATGAGACTCCATGCATACGATAAGATAAACCAGGCCGATGTAGCCGAACATGTGAACATGAGCCGCAGCTACTTCAGCCAATGCTTCTCCCGTTTCACCGGACAGCCTTTCAAGGACGTGCTGCGCATGATGCGGATGAAACGGGCCAAGGATTATCTGTTGGAGAGCGATACCCCGGTCTATGAGATCGCCATGTCCGTCGGCTTCGAGGATGACAAGTACTTCAGCAAGCTGTTCAGGGATCTGTTCGGCAAGTACCCCACTGAGTTTCGGATGGACGGGAAACCATTCTGAATAAGTTGTCGGGAGGAGAGTTCAAGTGAAAAGGCGTTGGTTTATTCTTATTTGCTTGCTTACCCTATTCATAAACGCATGTACAAACCACGCCGGGAATCCTCAGGATTCCTCCATTGACGCTGCGGCGGGGGAGCTTGCCTTCAGCAGAATGGTTGAACCGGTCACCCTGCGGGTTGGCATGCCGATCCCGGCGACCCTCAATAACCCGGTTGTCCGGTATATCGAAGAGTTGTCCAACGTCAAGGTCGTTCCCTCTTGGGAAGCGGAAGGGGCGGATTCCTATAATCAAATGGTCGAGCTGGCCATTGCCAGCAAAGATCTGCCGGACGCCATGATCGTAAACCGGAGCCAGCTTCGCAAGTTGATGGAGATGGACATGATCCAGGACCTGGACGCTGTCTATGAAACCTACGCTTCCAAGCTGGTTAAGGACATCTATGCTTCGGCGAACAATACCGCCCTGCAGGCATCCAGCATCGACGGCAAGCTCTATGGGCTGCCCAATGCGACCTTTGAATCCGATTCTCATTCCTTGCTCTGGGTACGCCAGGATTGGCTTGACAAGCTGCACCTTCCGACTCCCCGGACCTTGACCGATGTGGAGCAAATCGCCCAGGCTTTCATCAACATGGATCCTGACGGAGACGGGAAGGATAATACGATAGGACTGTGCGGCTATCGGAATATCGTCTACGGCAAGCATCCTGCGGTGTGCGGCTTTGACTCCATCTTCCACGCGTTCGGGGCTTTCCCGAAAAATTGGATCAAGGACTCCACAGGACGGATCCTCTATGGTTCCATCATGCCGGAGAACAAAAAGGCACTTTCCATGCTGGCGGATTGGTATAGGCAGGGACTCATCGATAATCGATTCGCCCTCAACAAGAATACCCATGAACCGATCGAATCGCACAAGACTGGACTGTTTTTCGGACCATGGTGGGCGCCTTATTGGCCATTGGGAGACTTCAACAGCATTGATCCGAGCGCCGATTGGAAAGCCTATCCGGTTCCCCTGAATGAGGATGGCAATTTCGTAACCCATATCGCTCCTGTCATGAACAGCTATCTGGTCGTGCGCAAGGGATACCCGCATCCTGAAGCCGTCGTCAAGGTTCTGAACATCGAAACCCGGCTGAATCGGAAGCAGGATCCCAATAAAGAAAAAGTAAAAAAACTGGAGGACGAGCTCCTCCGTGACGGGATTCAGTTGCGCAATTACTTCCCGATTGATCACCTCTTGGACTTCACTGATGCCATCGAGAAGCGATACATGGATGTCGAAAGTGTCCTCCAGGGTAAGAAGGATCCTGCTTCACTCGATGTAGAGTCGAAGCTCGTCTACGAAAGTATCGTTCAGGAGAGGGCTCACCCCAAGAGCAGCGTCTACAATAGTATAACAGCCTTGGCCTTCCAAACCGGCGTGAAGGCGCTGGTCACTACCCCAATGGTCAAAGTCCGGGGCGTATTCTACGACACGACAGATTCCATGCCCAATTACTGGGGTGAATTGGAGAAATTAGAAAACGATACCTTCCTCAAGATTGTCATGGGCGAGCTTCCGGTGGAAGCCTTCGACGATTACGTCAAGACCTGGTTGGATTCCGGCGGCGGCACGATCACCGACGAGGTGAAGTACGATGTAACGGGGAAGTAAGGAGAAGCTGCAAAAAGTAACAGCTCAGTGGCATATTCCCTCCTTAAGCGCTCCCCCACCCTCTTGCCGCAGCTTTTCGGGAACCGTAACTATTTGTATTTCAGGCGTCTGGCTTAGATAAAAAAAATTCCGCGAGCTTATGACGCTCGCGGAATTTGATCTTTACCGGACCATTACTTTTTCAAGGCCGCACCAACGGTTTTCTCGTAGTTATCGACCTGGAACTTAATGACATCATCGTAGCCCAAGCCTTTGGCTTTCGTTACCATAGCCTCTTTTAAGCTGGCAAACTCGTTATCGTCCTTCGCGAACATCATCTTCCAGGAATATTCCTTGATGACTTTGCCCACTTCAGCTTTCTTCTGCTTAATGTCGGACGGCTCCTCTGCTTTAGCTTGTTCGCTAAAGTATGGAGGCTGAACGGCTACTTTGTTGTTCTTGACCACGTAGTCTTTCATTGTCACTGCACCCATAGCTTCCCGCCAGCTCTTCGTGACCGGATCCGGTTTATTGTTCAGATAGGAGCTCCACATCGTGTAATCATACGGCTCCCCGGTTTCCGGATTGATCATGGACGTGGTGAGCGTACTGTTGTTGATTTTGTTTCCTCCGTCCGAGAACTTTCCGCCGCCGTATTCGGCAGGCATATCGACGGAGTTGGAAACCGCTTGGTATCCGAATTCTGTCAGGGTCGGCTTGCCATCTACGATATCCCAGGTCAAGCCTTTCGGACCTGCGGTGGCTTCCTGAACGCCCTCCGGCGAGTACAGCCAGTTCATGAATTGCATCACGCGCTCCGGATGTTTGGTTTTTGCCCCAATGACCCAGTGCCATGTGCCGCCATAAGGGTTATATCCGGAGGAAAAGACCTTCTCCTCGGTGAACGGCACGAACGCGAAGCCTTTGCCTGCGCTTAGGCGATCCTCGGTGTTGTAGCCATCAGTAAGCCAAGGGAATTGCGCGAAGAGAACTTGTCCGTCAGTGTACTTATTGACCACATCAGGAAACTTCTGCGTCAAAGAATCGGGATCAAGCAGCCCCATCTTATTCGCTTCAAAGAAAAATTTCAAACCTCTCATGTAGTAGCTGTCTTCGTCGAGCACGCCTTGCCATTTCGCTTCATCGGCCTTTGTCATCATCAGTTCGGCGATATTGAAGCCATCCCCTTCATTAAAGCCATAAAATTGGCCCATAGCCTTCACGTTTACTGACATCACGCCATCCCAGTCCGACCACAGCGAGAACCCATACACAGGCTTGCCGGAGTCGCTCTTCGGACTAAGCTCTTGCATTTGTTTGATAACGGCAAGGTAGTCTTCCAGCGTCTTGATTTCCGGGCTTCCCAGTTGTTGATATAAGTCCCAACGAAGCATCGGACCATACGTCATTTTGGCGCCTTCGCTCGGGCCGTCTCCGCTGCCGATGTTATTGCCGACAGCGTAAACAGCCGTGCCGCCGCCGTATTGCTTGCTGTTCGCTTCCAGCGATTCGCCGGCATATTCCTTAAGGGCCGGGCCGTATTTGTCCAGCAGGCCGTCCTTGTTCCAATCCAGCAGCAAGCCGGCTTTGATCGCATCCTTTATATCGATGGCGACCGCGATGTCGCCCAAGTCGCCAGCGGCCATCATCGTAGAAGCTTTTTGCTGTCCGCCGGATATAATGTTTAATTTGATGTTGAATTTATCTTTGACTAGCTTCGCAAACCAACCCGGCTGCTCACCTGCGTAGTTGGCCAGGTTCGAGAATACGTTCAGCGTGATCTCCGATTGCTGCGAAGGATCGGTACTTACTTCCGTTCCTGCGTTATTGCCTTTGTTGCTGCCCGAGTTGCTTCCCGCGGAGCCGCTGCATGCGGATAAGAATACAAACATGGCGATAATCGCGAAAGCAGCGGTTGTCCATTTCTTTCTTTTTGTCATGTGGTTGTTACCCTCCTTGTCATGTACCTGCAAAAACCTTCTCTTTCATTTTTCTAAGAATGCTGACTCCCATTTGATAAACTTCATGCGTACACCGACCCGCCTCACCCCCTTGCCAGCTCTTCCTATTTAACCCTTTACAGCCCCGATCATGATGCCTTTGACAAAGAATCGCTGGAAGAACGGGTAGACGAGCAGGATCGGAATGACGACAACCATTGAAATGGTCGTCCGAATCGACGTGGCCGTCTGTATATTGGCCAAGTTGGTATCGGAAGCCCCGGACTGCATAAGAGTGGCCAGCGATGTCGCTCCGTTGAAATAGCGGTACAGGATAAATTGCAGCGTAAACAGGTTCGAATCCGTGACCAGGAACAACGTGTCCTGGAACGAGTTCCACTGTCCGATAGCCGTGAAGATGGCGATCGTGGCTAGAATCGGCGTAATCAACGGCATGACGATCTTCCAGAAGATCGTCATATTGCCAGCTCCGTCGAGCTGAGCTGATTCCTGCAGGGAAATGGGCGTTGACTCGACAAACGTTTTGACCAGGATGATGAAAAACGGCGAGACGATCCCCGGCACCACGTAGGCAAGGAAATTGTTGAAGAGGCCAAGCTTAAGCATGATCAGGAACCATGGGATCAAGCCGGCATTAAAGTACATCGTGGCGATGAGGAATCGGTACCAGAACTTGCGCCCCCACATGGTTGGCTTCGAAAACAAGTAACCAAGAAATCCCGAAGCGGCCACGGTCAGCAACGTGCCGATCACCGTGCGTGCAAAGGATACAAACGTGGCTTGGCCCAGCCCGGGAATCTTGAACACTTCGATATAGTTGTTGAAATGAATCTCTTGGGGGTAGAACATAACGAGTCCTCTGCTGCTCAAGTCGTTGCTGCTGATGGTATTGATGAACAAATAATAGAACGGAAAGAAACAAGCTAAAGTAAATAAGGCAAACAGCGTATAGTTGATGATGTCAAAAATTGTAATCCTGTTATTAACCCCCATGTCGGTTCTCCTTCCTCGGTTGAATCAGATAACGCCTTCGCCGCGAACCAGCTTCGACAGGCTGTTGGCTGCAAACAACAAGATCAAGCTGACAATCGATTTCAGAATGCTGACTGCTGTCGCGAACCCGAAGTTGTTGTTCACAACACCAACGTTGTACACGTAAAGATCAAGCACCTCGATTTTGCTCATGTTCATCGCGTTCGAGAATACAAAATATTGCTCAAATCCATTATTGATAAAACCCGCGATCCCGAGTATGAGCAGCACGAAGAAGGTCGGCATAATCCCTGGAACCGTCACGTGCCACATCAGGCGGAAGCGGCCTGCTCCATCCACTCTCGCCGCTTCATACAATTCCGGATCGATGCCCGTAATCGCGGCAATGTACAAGATCGCTCCCCAGCCGAGGCCTTTCCATACCCCCCACAACGTCATAGACAGCCAAGTGTGGTTGTCCGATGCGAGAATATTGAGCGGCCGTTCGATCAGGCCCATGTTCATGAGCAGATTGTTCAGGAAGCCATTGTCAACCGAAAACAACATGAAGGCGAAGGAGTACACCAGCACCCAGCTGATAAAGTTTGGCAATGTCGTAAGCGTCTGGACGATTTTCTTAAAGGAAGGGCTCTTGATTTCCATCAAGAAAATCGCGAAGATAACCGGAAGAACCGAAGTCAGGATGCCAAGTGTGCTGATCGCGAACGTGTTTCGTAAGACCCTGAGAACTTCCTCCATTTGGTACGGATTTGACACCAACGAAGTAAACCATTGCAGGCCGACAAACTCGGTCTGGGACAATGGAATGCCAGGTCTGTAGTCATAGAAGGCGTAGATCCAGCCGTAAAGCGGCAAATAAGCGAACAAAAAGACGAGTACCAGAAATGGCAAAGCCATCAGGAACAATGTATATTTTTCTTTAAACCGAAACTGCTTCACCGCAGCTGTCGTATAAGCTTGGCCATTCAGCTTCGCTCCCATATTGCTCCCCCCGCTTAGTTGATTTGACATCTCAACAACAACTCCCTCGATATTTTTTTGTGTCCTCATCGAATGACAAAAAAGGATCGCTGTCTGGCTGCGCGATACGGATCTGACCACGCCAAAATGTAATCGCTTTCTTTTTTAAAGAATCAAATTCAGCGTCCGTTGTCGGCCATCATGCTAAACCCCGTATTCGCCGTGCTGACAATTCTACTCACACTCCCGATTTCTTATATTTCTCCTTCAATACGGATTATATATGATGTTATAACCCTAATCCTTGAATTTCGGGACAAAAAAATAGCATTAAACCGACTGCCTTCTACTCATCGACTTGGTACACTCCATATAATTCGTACGCAACGGGCAAAAGCCGCCTTACTACCAATCAAGTAGTCAGGCGGCTTTTGAAGAAAATGAACTTTATATTTGCTTCACTCTGAGTACCTCCATGTTAAAATCCCTTGCTATGAAAGTAGCATAATCAAGCTTCCGCTCCAAGCTTCAACTCAAACTCCATGTCACGGTCGCAGACCAGCACGCCGTTCACAACCTCCAGCTTGGCCGCCTGAATGGAGGAGCGGCGCCATCCATAATTGTTCGAATCCTCATGATGCCCACTCACACGGCCGGGATGAGTAAAATAAAAGATATACCCTTCTTCTCCATGCACGACCACATCCGCGTGAAGGCCGATCGTCCCGTCATCCTCCCGTTTGCCAGGCTGGTCGAGAATGAGGCCGTTTCGCTCCCATGTCATAAGATCATCGGAACGAAAAACACCTTGTCCTCTCCACTCGTCTACGATCATCCAATAATAGCCGCCCAGGCGGAAAACATTCGGCCCTTCGTGGCCTCTTTCGGTGATCACCGGACCAATAGGCTGCCACTCATACAGATCCTTGCTATCGGCAGCGTAAGTATGATTCCGCTGCTTAAACCACATTCGGAACGTGCCGTTCGGCAGCTGATACACACAGGCATCGATCACGTTCTCCTCACTAATGCCAAGCGTGGACTGGAACTCCCAACGAATAAGGTCGGGGCTTGTATGATGCCTGATACGAGCCTTGCCCGTCCAATCATCCGGTACGCCGTGGACGTAAGTGACATACATATGGTACAGCCCATCATGCCATATGATTTCCGGCGCCCAGAACGTATTTCTGCCCCATTCTGATTCGAGACCTTCCAGGATCCCCCGGTATAACCAGGTTGATCCGCCATCCGATGAAGAAGCAACACCGAGATCGGTGCCATGCACCCACCCGAATTTCGGCCCATCTTGCGTTGCGCGGCGGTTCGTATAGATCATCCACCACTCCTTGGCCTGCCGATTCCAAATAACTACAGGGTCCGCCGCTCCGTCATAGATCGGATCCCTAAATAATGGCGATTTCATTCCTTCTCCACTCCTCGCACCTCATGACCAAATTGGTCTACATCGATATAACCCTGCTCACTCTCGCAGTTAAAGCAGTATACCCCGATCCGATCTCCCCTGTAATTGCCCCATCCCAGCTGATACGCTTCTCCAAAGCTCGTGAATTGTACCCCATCGACACTATATTCGAACCGGCTGATTCCGTCTATGTTCCATACAGACCTTAACCAAATGGCGGTGCCCGTTATTTTTGGACCCCATACAATCGTTCCCGAGCTGTTGAACTTCAGGACCCTTGTCCCGTTCAGTTGTTGAACGCCAATCGTGCAATAGGTTTTCGCAAAATGGCAAAGGCCCGCTTCTTGTCCTTCCGCCATGCCATTGATCTCTATTTTCACCGTTGCCGCATTCTGAACGGTTCTAAACGATCTTTGCGAAAGGACGTTGCAGACGGTAAAAAAATTGTCCTTATCGATAGGTTGGCACGCATACAGACGCAAATAGCCGGGCCGTTCCGTTAACGACCACTTATCGGCTCTTGGCTGATGGTTCCATTCCCAATAAGGCTCAAGATCAGCTCTATCAAAATCGTCGTATGTGGAAAGAACCGTTGCGGGATACCCGTTAATAGGCTTCCTGCCTCCCCATACCATCTCTCCGACTCCGTCGCCGTCCGTATCTTCTCCGATGATCGGCCATCCGTCTACCCATGTTACAGGCAGCAAGTGAAGCGGTCTGCCTTCGTGTCCGCCCGTTCCTTGATGGCTTATGAAGTACCAATCCTCGGAAACCGTCTGGACAAGTCCTCCCTGATTCGGCTCCCGGTCTATTTCCTTTCCGTGTGTATGGATAATTTCCTTTTCCTCATAAGGACCATAAATATGCTCTGCCCTTAACATCATGACAACTCGGGCTTCACCGCCTTCCTGAGCGCGCACCTCGCTGTGGAAGAAATAGTAGGTTCCATTTATTTTGTAGAGCTTATTGGCTTCGCTCCCTTTGTATTGATGGATAATCCTATCGCTGTCATGCAACAGCTCTTTGCCGTCTTCACTAAGTTTCATTAAATGGATATGATAGTTATCGGCAAAATGAGTGGCAATCAGGTAGCCTTGTCCGTCATCGTCCCAGAATGGACAGCAATCGTCCCAGCCGGCGACCTCCCACACCCGATGAAGCGGCTCCCAAGGTCCAGCCGGATCGGATGCCGTGCTCATAAACAATCCTTCATCGGGCGTGAAGAAATATACCCAATATTTATTTTTATGGAATCGGATGGCGCCTGCCCAGACTCCTCTGCCGTAACGATTCATGCGGTCGTAATTGTATTCCGGGCCGATGCTTGTCAAATCTTGAACAACATGTCCGATCATGGCCCAATTCACGAGATCCTTGGAATGCAGCACCGCCATCCCCGGAGAGCAATGCAAGGTAGAGGAGATGGCGTAATAGTCATCCCCGACCCGAATGACATCCGGGTCGCTATAATCGCCGGGCAAAACAGGATTGACATAGGTACCGTCTCCCTGATCTCCCCAAGCTCCTTTCTTCGATAACAGATTGTAGTGATCCTCCATAAATAAAGTCTCCTTTCCATTCCTGGCTTCACATTATGCATAATATAATACTTTCTTCTTTTGACTTTAATATCATGTTTATGAGTGTTCAAGTTCGCATTATTTGAAAATGTCGATTTGATGCATTTTGAACCTGTCCAGACAATACAAATAGGGGTGCACAGCACCCCTATTCGCTATAGGATTAAGAAGTCAATGCAGGAGAAGGTAAGACGGGCTTACCTGCAAGCTCCCCTTCTCTTTCCCGCCTGTTACAAACCCGCCAGGGCAGCAATCTCGCCAGCAGAGAGAGCATGGTTATAGACCCGGAAGTCATCCACTCGCCCGTCTAGATACGGGTCGGAGGTATATTGGGAACGGCCGATCCAATTCTGAGTCGAAGCGCCCAGATCGGACGGTTTAATGTTCATCGACGTATTGCTCCCCACTTGGGCACCGTCAACATAGAGAGTGCCTGTGGATCCATTTAATGTGACGGCCACATGATGCCAGCCTCCCGTTGGCAAAGTCGACTGCCCATCAATGATTTGTTCGCTCGACCCGTTGTTCTTGATCGCAAAGCGGATTTTTCCATTCGCTCCGTTTTTTGGCGTGAGGAACATATTGGTCGAAGTTCCGGATCCGAAATCAAAAATCCGCGACCAGTTGTTAACGCTATCCAGATTCACCCAGGCCGCTATAGTGATGGTGTCGGCGCCGGAGACAACACCAGCTGGAAGAGCAATATAGCTGTTTGTTCCGTTAAGTTCCACTGCATTGCCGGCTTTGCCTGTCGTCCAGGCTGCGCCGCCATTCATCGTTCCATGTTTGAAATCACCTGATGCGTCTGCCACTGCAGTCCCGCCGGATTGATCAAATTTATACCAGGCGATCAGGTCGGGTGCTACCATCGCGGAGATCTCGTCGGCAGGAAGAGCTTGATCATAAATCCGGAAGTCATCCACTCGTCCGTCAAGATAGGGATCCGGGTACTGGGAACGGCCGATCCAATTCTGAGTGGTGGCGCCCAGATCGGACGGTTTGATGGTCATCGACGTATTGCTGCCCGCTTGAGCTCCATCAACATAGAGAGTGCCGGTCGAACCGGTTAACGTGATGGCCACATGATGCCAGCCTCCCGTCGGCAGCGCCGATTGGCCTTCAATGATTTGCTCACTCGAATTATTATTCTTGATCGCAAAGCGGATTTTGCCATTGGCTCCGTTTTTCGGCGAAAGGTACATGTAGGTAGAAGTTCCGGATCCGAAATCAAAAATGCGCGTCCAGTTGCTCGCCGTATCCAGATTCACCCAAGCGGCAATGGTAATCGTGTCGGTCCCGGAAATACTAACTTCAGGAAGCGCAATATAGCCGTTTGTTCCGTTAAGATCCGCCGCTCCTCCGAATTGACCTGCCGTCCAGGCTGCACCGCCATTGACTGTCGCGTTATTGCCGTTTCCGGATGCGTCTGCGGCTGTACTTCCGCTTGTTTCGTCGAATTTATACCATGATATGAGGCCCGCGACCGGCATACCATCGGTTGTTGCGGAAGCAATGGCCGACATGTCCGATTCTCCTATTGCATTCACTGCCGTTACCTTGATATGGTAGGCAGTAATCGGCTTTAATCCCAGGCTGGTATACGAGGTTCCTGTAATCACATGACTATTAACCTTTGTATAGACGGCATTCTCCGCCAAAGAATCGGCGATGTAAACATGATAACCCGTTGCTCCCGTTACTGCCGGCCAGCTTACGTTAATCGATCTATGGTCTGCTGTCGCAGCCGTCACACCTGTCGGTGCTGCCGTTACGGTTTCCAGGGTTTGTCCGTTCATTACACTCGTAACTTCAGATGAACTTATCGCGCGGTGATAGATTCTGAAATCATCCACTCGTCCGTCGAGATACGGGTCGGCGTATTGGGAGCGTCCGATCCAATTCTGCGTCGTTGCGCCCAAATCGGACGGTTTAATAGTCATCGACGTATTGCTTCCCACCCCAGCTCCATCAACATAAAGAGTGCCGGTCGAACCGTTTAACGTGACGGCCACATGATGCCAACCACCCGTTGCCAGCGCCGATTGGCCTTCAATGATTTGCTCGCTCGAATTATTGTTTTTGATCGCAAAGCGGATTTTGCCATTGGCTCCATTTTTCGGCGAAAGGTACATATAGGTAGAGGTCCCCGAACCAAAATCGAAAATGCGCGTCCAGTTGCTCGCCGTATCCAGATTCACCCACGCCGCAACGGTGATCGTGTCGGCACCTTCGACAACGCCGGCGGGAAGCGCAATATGGTCGTTTGTCCCGTCAAGAGCTACTGCGTTGCCTGTTTGCCCGGTTGTCCAGGCTGCGCCGCCATTTACTGTCCCGGTTTTGCCAAATCCAGATGCGTCTGCGGCCGAAGCTCCGCTCGTTTCGTCAAATTTATACCAGGCTTTTAAATGGGGGTCGACGATGACTTTTACGGTTGCATGATAAGCTTGCCCGTTATAGGTCGCCGTAATCGTAGCTGTGCCTGTGCTAATCCCGGTCACCAACCCTGCCGAATTGACGGCTGCCACAGCCGGGTCGGATGAAGCAAAGCTCGCTTGGCTGGTAAGAACCTGAATGCTTCGGTCCGGATGAATGACCCTTAGTACGGATTGATGCGTATGATTGACATTTAGCTCATAACTGCTTACATCGAAAGCCGGAACCCCGGTTCCTCCGGTTGCGGCCGATACAACGGCAAACGTTGATCCTCCGGATACACGGACCTTATAATAGTAAATCGTATTTGGAGTCAAGCTTGTATCGCTATAAGACATTGTTGTTATTGGAGCACTGTTTATCTGGGTATACGTTCCATTTTCTTCTGTGGATCTAAAGATGTTGTAACCGAGCGCGTCCGGTACAGCCGTCCATCTTAAGTTGATCGTATCCGAACCTGCCCCCGTTGCCGTCAATCCTGTAATATTATCCAGAATGATCCGGTTGCTGAGGCCATCGGCCTTGGCTGCATCAGGCGTGTACAGCAGCGACGCCAGCGGATAATCCTTTCCTGCAACCTCCGGCATTCTTGTTTCGTACGCATAGGCCAGGTATTTGAATTTTTCCTGGGTCATATCCTGCCCTTCGATATATTTATAATAGTTATATAACACACTTAGGAACGGGTCGATTCTGCCTCTTAAATACGGGTCAATCTTGTCAAAAATTTGACCGGCATAGGTTTGGTTTGCCACTGCCGGTGTCCATAGCACATCATAACCCAAATGATACTTCAGAGCATATGTTGTCCCTGCCAACAGGCGGTCATCGAGGAATTTAAATGGATTCACCGCATTAGCGGCCGTAGACATTGTTCCGTCTACCGGGTCAACCTTCGTACCCTGGGCGTAGATGGTCTGCGCCAATGTAGACAATCCGGCGATATTGGCATAAGAATGTCCTGCATCGCGGCCCATTTCCATTAACTGCACATGATAATCCGACGGATCCAATGGTTCTCCTGTCATTTCATTTGTCGTCATCCATCGCATTTCATGCTTGATCGAACCGTTTCTTCCTCCATCATCGCCTTGTGCATTCACTGTTGTTGCTTCTACAGCCTCCGCATACAGCTCCAGGTCATTCGTAAAGATCGCCCGCGCCATCGTTCCCATAACCGTAAACTGATGCTGGTTCATGAAGAAAGAATGAGCGTTATAAGTAATCGAGCAAAGATCCATCATATTGATAAAATTCTGAGTATCGGTTGACGTCCATTTCAGACTTCCCGTCGGCGTATCGGAATATCGCATAATCTCGGCAGCCGCCGCGAGCAAATAAGTCATCGTCGCAAATCGGAAGCTCGTATGAGGAGCAACAGACTGGATACCGGAATAAGCTCTGATGATATACATCGCACTGGAACGGTACGTCTCATCGCCGGTAATATACCACATAACCGCTTGTTTAAAAGCGACTAAGGCATCCGTATTCGCACGCGTTCCCACATAATCGCTTGGGTTTGCCCAATATTTCCCGTTTTCATCGGTAAAGGCCCATGGCCCGCGGATATTAACGAAAAGATCATTTCCGGCTTCATATAAGATTCTTGGATTCGGTTTGGATTGCGGGTCGGCGGCAAACGCCTCGAACGCCGTATTCCACGGCTCGTCCCCTGCTCTTACATGATCGCGCATATTGTCCAGATCAGCCAGCGACATGGCAATGCCCGGGTGATGGATCGTCGCCGATACCGTGTTCCCGTTTGCATCTGTATAGGAAGCATTCACATCGGCATTGACTGCTTGCGGTTTGTAAGATGTAATCAGCGGAGAAACAGCCGCTTCCGCTGTTTCCTTCCCTCCAAAACCAGTAAAAGTCATAACTAATGTAAAACAAAGAATACTGGAAACAACCTTCTTTGTAAGCGCCATCACTTGCGATAAGCCCATTTCATTTGCCTCCTTTTTTTACATTCATAGACTGTTTTTCTGATAACCTCCCACTTAGCTCTTACAGCTTAATGATGAGAGGCCCCTAACCTCAAAATCGAGATTGGGGCCTCTGGTCATGCTTTCGCCAGATGACACCCGAGAAATTTCGTTTGAGCTAGATCACGATCTGAGCCCAGCGGATCAGAATATCCGCTTGCTCTTGCGTGAAATATTTCCCGGTTTGGTCCGTTACCTGTTTGATATAGTCGGCCATCATGCTCTTCGCCGCGTCGGTTTTGCCGCTGGCGGCTGCAGCTTTGGCCTGATCGAGCTTTTGATTGTACGACTTAGCAACAGTTCCCCAACCCTTATAGCCGGTCATTTGCATAAAGGTGTTCGTCACGGACTTCAAGCTGTCAAACGTAACCTTCACCGTAAACGTATGGGAAGCTGTCGTTTGATTACCCGCCATGTCCTCCGCCGTGACCGTTGCCGTATTCTCATCCGCCGGCAGCGTATATGCCTTCGCTTGCACCAGCGGTTCCGCACACGGCGCACCGTATACGCTCGAGACAACATCGGTTGCGCTGCATGTAATGGTCACCATTTGGTCGATCGTGTACGACGCCTCGCCCGTTATCTGAACGACAGGAACGCTGCGGTCGATCTTGATCTCCAGCGTTTGCGCCTCTTCCGGTTCGACGGAACGGCGGTACATAACCTTATTCGTTCCCTCTCGGTCCAGGGTGACAGACTCGTTATACTCTGCCCAAGTGACCCCGCCGTCCAGGCTGTATTCTGCGATTGCCGCAGGAGACAGCGTGATCGTGACAGGGGAATTATACCAGCCGTTCTTGCCGTTTGGAGCT
This sequence comes from Paenibacillus vietnamensis, assembly GCF_020169515.1. Taxonomy (GTDB): domain Bacteria; phylum Bacillota; class Bacilli; order Paenibacillales; family Paenibacillaceae; genus Pristimantibacillus; species Pristimantibacillus vietnamensis. Next base: position 39,230 of record NZ_JAHMHW010000003.1, read on the forward strand.
GCCGGATCTACGGATGCCGTTACATCCTTCCACTGCAGCCCTTTGAGAGCCTCAAACAGACTCGCGATTGCCGCATCGATCTCGGCCTGGGTTGCAGCTGCATTATTGTAGACCGATTGTGCATTCGATACTTCCGCTTGAAGCACTTGTACGCTCTCCTCTGTGTAGAGCTCGGCATTGACCTTCGCTGCTTCATCAAGCAGGATCGGAATTAACGTTTTGTCAATCCAGTTCGCTGTGTTATTCATGGCGGCTTTGACCTCGTCCGCGCTCAGGACGTAATTGTAGACGCGGAACTCGTCGATCATGCCGTTGAACAACGGATCGTTAAACTGGCTCTTGCCGATGTAATTTGCGCCCGGCTTGAAATCGCTCGGCTTGATCGTGAAATTGGTATTCGTTGCCTTTAATTCGCCGTTCACATAAAGCTTCGCCGTTTTGCTCCCAAGCGTAACCGCCACATGCACCCATTGGTTGCTTGCAAGCTTCGAGGTTTGAACGATCTGTTCGCCGCCGCCATTCTTGGCCGCGAATCGCAGCGTATTGTTGCCGGAGCTTGGCGAAAGGAACATATACTGATTCGTGTTGTTACCGAAGTCGAATATTCGTTGCCAGTTGCCGCCGCCTCTCCAATTAACCCAAGTTGCCAAGGTGATTTCACTGTAACCGGATAGGGCGTGTTCCGCCGGCAATGTCATGTAGCTGTCCGTACCATTCAAGTTGACAGCCTGACCAGTCTTGCCCTCGGAGTAACCAACGTTTCCATGAGCCGTTCCGTCATGTTTGCCGAATGTATTCTCCCCGTTGCCCTCGAATGAATATAGCGACAACGGCACTTGATTTAGCGAAGCTTCCGCCTGTGCAAGCTCGGCAGCAAGCTGCTCCTTGTCTGCTTCCGGCTTCGCCAATTCCGCTTCGATCCGCGTCACTTCCTTCATGTACAGGTAGTGGCTGCCCTGCGTATACCCTTTAGGCGGAATCACATTCAGCTTAACATTGAAATCTACGGTTTGGCTGGCCTCGAAGCTACCATTGCTGACCGTAAAGATCACCGGGTGGCTGCCGTAATCGGCCTGTCCCGGCGTCCAGGAGAGCACGCCGGTCGCTGCGTCGAAGGATGCGCCCGCAGGCAGATTCTCCGCATTGTACGTCAGTTTCGCGCCCGAAGGTTCGGATGCCTGCACCTGATAGGCGAGCGGCATCTTCGCAGTCACTTCAACAACCGGTTCAGCAGTGATTACCGGTAATCCTTTCACCGCAATCTTAACGGTTCTGGTAGTAGACAGTTCTCCGGATTTGACGGTAAAGGTCACTGGATGAACGCCGCCCTGTTCTTTGGCCGGCGTCCACGCGAATGTGCGCGTTTCCGCGTTGAAGGAAGCTCCTTCAGGCAGATCGGCCGCTCCATATTCGACACCTTCGATGCCGTTCATTTCTTTAACAGTAAATGTCAGTTGCTGCTCTGCAATGACGAGTTTGTCGCCGATCGGAGCAAGCACCGGCAGCCCTTCGATAAACTCCAGCCCTTCGAGCGCTTCCAGCAGGCTCGCCGCGGCCGCATCGATCTCCTCCTGGGCCGTATCGGCATTACCTGCCACCGACTCGGCATTCGTACGCGCCGCTTGGAAAGCATCGAAGCTTTCGGTTGTGTAATATTCGGCTACAATTTCAGCCGCATTAGCCAGCAAATGCTCCAGCAGCGTCTTGTCAATGCCGATCTCTAGAAACTCGATTTCTTCAAAGTTTACGAAGCCATTATGATCGTCATAGATGCGGATATAACGATATGGCGTCTTGTCCGGATTAAGGCCGGAATACCACTCATAAATCGACGCATTCGGAATCTTGTACAGATCGGTCCAATTCACTCCGTCATTCGAGCCCTTAAAGACGGTGCCGTTGACACGGCCCACATGCGTTCTTCTTGGCAGGTAGCGGAACGTATCCACCACTTTTTCGTTTCCTGCGCCAAAGTCCACGTCAACCCAGCTCTCTTTAGACCTGGTGTGGGCAATTGTATCGGGATTTCCATCAAATAAATACCATGCGTTCTGTTCTTCGGAGATGTTATCATTCTGCCAAAACTTCTCAGAGGCCCTGGCCATCGATGGTTGCATCTGAATCTTTGTCAGCAAAGTCCGAACCGAAACGAGCAGCTTCTTCGCATCGTAGATGTCGTCAATCAGCTGCGCCTCGTCAAATTCAGGCTTCATCATCTCCGCTTTAATACGATCCAATTCCTTATGGTACAGGTAGAAGCTCGCCTTTGTATAGTCGTAGGCCGGCATGCTCTCCGCATCCTCCAGCACCGTCGAAATCGGTTCCGCATCAACGGAAACAGTGGCCGAGAACGGCTGCGGGGAGCCGTCGTCATGAACGGCCAGCACCTTGTAATGCGCACTGCCATACCGTAAGACGTCCTGGAATGGCTTCGCTCTTGTACCTGTGAGAACCTCCTCCCAGGGGGAGCCGTCTTCCAGCTCGGTCGTGCCTGCCTTGAATACCGGATCGGTTAAGCTCGCCGCTTCATCATAGGTGCGGTATACGTTGAACCAGGAGGCTTGCTTCGGTTTCGTCCAATGCAAAGTGATTTGATCTTTATCTTTTTCGACAAACGGAATCACACTCTCTCTCGGCATAGCCGATACGGTTACTTCGCTGAATGCTGCCTCTAGAGTCGATACGAGTCCCGTATAATAAGCATATGGGAATAAACTTTCCGTCTTCGCGACATATTCCCAATCGACTCCATCTTTCGATACAAAAGCATGGGCGATCTGTGAGTTATGATGCCACAACAGCTTGATATAAGGATAATCATTGACATGATAACCTTTAAGTCCATGATTGAACGGACTTACAGGTTTACCGCCATTCCATACCACAAAGGATACTCGATTACGATCTTGCAATACCAGGTTCCCTTGGTCATCCGCGCCAAAATACAGATAACGGGAATTTTCAGAAAGCTCTTCCCTTAACATAATACCGCTGAGAGCGCCGCTATTCTGATCGATCCTGGCACTGATCGAGCTGTTTCCAACGGCTGTCTGATGGACAAAGTGGAAGGAGTCATTAATATTCCTTTTATAGATATTAAAATCGTCCCCTACTCCGAGACCTTTTCCATCCACATTCTGAATGGTAATCCCATCGCCGCTAACCGTTGCGCTGCCTTGGGTGGTGCCTATTAAATCCTGCTGCCATGGAGAAGCCAGATTTTTGGATGAGCCATCGCTCAGGTCAGCTTTTGCGCGCCATGACTCCCAACCTGATCCATGTTCATTCACGGCTGCCACTTTATAGTAATATTCTTTCCCGCCCACCACATCGGTATCTTTATAGTGATTGCCCGTTAACCCTTCTGCAATCACGGCATACGGACCCTGTTCGGTTTCAGAACGTTTGATGGTATACGTTTTTCCTCCGGCAGTCGTTTTCCATATAACATCTACACTACCATTTCCTTCAACCGCTTTGGCAAAATCAACATGATTTGGTTTTGGAGCCGGATCAAATTTGTTTGATAATTTGAGAATCATTCCTCTTTCAGGTCCAATGGTTACTTTGCCATTGAGTACCGGAATAGTTGTTTTAGATACAAAATCGAAGATCTCATTTCCTGTATAATCGGAAGGCAGCTCCACCTCAAAGGAACGTTCATTTCCGTATTCAGCACGAGTGGTATTCGTGAGGATGAAATACTCCCCATATCTTGCAGCCATTAAATCCGTCAAAGTTGAATAGGGATGATCGACTTCAAAATTGTCCCGGACTACTGTACCAACCCCTGGCTGATACGCAATGGGCAATATTTCACCTGCCAGGGCTTGAGGCGCGAATCCTTTGACTGGCGGTTCTCCTCGCTGGAAATAGACATCCATATCATGCGATCTGATGTAGTAATCTTCATATTGCAATTGATTATTGTGAGCGATCTGCACTAGTCGCACATACTCAGGTGTGACAATATGAAGATTTCCAGTTCCCGGAAATGCCGCGTTATTCTTCGATAGCGACCCGAACATTCTAAAGTCCCCATCTCGCATGGAGATGAAATTATTATCTACATCGATCCATGCAAACTGTTCATAGTCCTCCGGATTCACACCTAATGCGGCAATCTCTTGTTCTGTATAATAATCAAAATCGGTCTGAGGAAGGACAACCCCGGCCTTAACATCATTAAATTTTGCATAGTCCTTCCGGGTGTTGAAAATATAGTCATAGGTTTCACGCAGATTGAAATCCCTCGAATTCAAATCGCCCAGTAAGCGATTATCCATCTTCATCTGCTGTACGGCCCCTACCGTATATCTGGCATAGTCCCAATACTTCTCCCATTCCGGACCGCTATAGCGTTCTTCATGATCCGCCATATATTTTTCCAAATAAGCATAGGACGTGCCATATCCGAGCATTCTGGCGCCATAAGCAGGAGTTCTGGAAGGCATTCCCCCATTTCGAGCATCTATAGGAGCATTCATCGCGATAAGTCTTTTGCCCTCATCATCCAGGTCTTGAATTCGAGTCCATAATCGACCATAAAAGCTGTTAAGAGCTTGTTTCAGAAGTTCATCATTGACTTCTTCATCCCCAGGCTGATCCAAGGTTCGATAGAAGTATTCCAAAATATAATTGGCTACTTCCCCATAAATACCTACATAGTGATTTTCTCTTCCCAATCCGCCTTGGGTGAAATTTGTATGCTGATCTCCATAAGGCTTGCGTCGTACAACATGACCATCTTCATCCAATTTGCTTTTTGCAAGCCCTTTGCCGACAATATGTACATAATCATCGGTAAAGACAGCTGAACCATCATGAGCAAACAAAGAATGATAGAGATCTAGTTCTTCCCCATTAGGACCTACCAGTACTTCTTCTCCCAACCAGGGTCTTATTCCAAATATTTCATATAAAATTTGATGACTGCGCTCTTTCCCTTCATAGAATTCCGACCCTACCATCCTGAGCCCTTCATGAGCTTTCCATGCGCCTTCGTACGTATAGAACACCTGATTCGTAATATACGATTGTCTGGAACGGGCGAAATCAAAATTCGCTTTCAACACCCGTTCCCAAGCCATTCTTCGGGTTAATGGTTCACCGTTCCACCCTGCGCTGGCAAGAGAAAATTCTCCTTCAACCGTTCCTGTAGCAAAGGGTTGATCCAGAAAGGCATTGTAAGCTTCTTCCCCTAACACTTCTTCGTCAAAGATCAGGTTTTCCGCAAGATACAACGCCTCGCCTAATTCGCCATAAAAGCCGCCCCAATCCCCCTGGTGTCCTCCGCGAAGCACCAGTCTTGTATTTCCATAATAGTTTTTCGTATGAACGTCAATGGCTTGAAACATACGCATTAACGCTTCACGTTTCGCTTCCGGGGTTTTCATGGGAGATATGTCATCTTTCAAGACCATGGCATAATACCGAAGAGCATTTGTGTATTTCGCGATATTTAACGTGTTGTTCGGATTATTGCCAAGATGGTTATAATGATTCATAAAGGTGGTAATGGGTTCTTGGTTTAACTGTGCAATCTTTGCTTCAATTTCCTCAAAGGAATCACCGGATTTCAGTACGGTCTCCGGTCCCTGACCTTCTTTAAATTTATACCCTTGCACTTCATCTTCTACATCAATATAAGCCTGGGTATGGGTGTAACCGGTATAGTACCCCCTTGACGGTTGTTCTACCTTCCCCCATGGAATCGTTGTATTGATTGTGATTTCAACGATTTCCTTCCCTCTCGTTGACTCCAGAGGTAGCACAATGGTGCTGTATATAAATTGATTCGGTGCTCGTTCGCCGCCTAACAGAGGTGAATAATCTCCCCCTTTGAAATACCCGATCTGTTCGCCATTGATCACAATTTGTGCTCGAGAAGGCATCGTCTCATTTCCTGCAAACTTCGCCGTAAAGTAATTTTGCAAATACGGGTCCACTTTCATGGAAAAGGTTAAAAAACCTCCAGTTTCTGAAGCAGGCATACGCGGCTCAGATACTCTGGCATCTTCCCCTAAAAAGCCGGTGATCACGCTCGTAAATTCGCCTCTGAAATTGTGAGCGCTTTCGGAATCAGCATTACCGAAATCGATTTTGTCCAAAATACCTTTAGCAGGTTCAGACTGTGCGGGTTCAGGTTGCGTATCTTCATTAGCAGCGTATACACGATTGTTCGTCACGGGAACGAGCAATTGCAATAGCATGACTGCCGCCAGACAGACGGCCAGGGCACGCGCCGCCCAGGCTGCTTTCTTGTTCTGCAAAACCATAGGTAATGTCCTCTCCTTAAATAAATTTTTTACTGTTGCTTCTTGTCCCAATCTTGCTTCGTATAAGCTCGAATTGTCTCACCCCCTTTCGGATAAAAGTACATTAGGAACACCTAAAGATTTGATTTAGCTAAATCTCTAGATGTTCCTAATTTATCGTGATGTAAATTCCGATATTTTAATTCTTTTGAGCAAGGAATGCGTTGATTTGATTCTTCAATTCTTCTTTAATTTTTTCTACACCTGAAGCCTTCAAATCCTTATTCATATTCGCCAAATTCTCTTCAACATCGCCAAAACCGGATAATAAGAATGGAAGATACTTGTCCATAACGGTGTTGACTTTGGCAAATTCATTTTTTACAGGCTCTTGATCAAATGTAAATCCTGCCAATACATGCTTCTGATACGTATCCGGCTTATATTGATATGCATAATATTGTTGAAGCTGCTCCGGCAATCCTGCAGGAATTCTGATCAATGTCGGATTCCAGGTCAACTGGTAACCAGGGAACGCGTAATTTTTAGCCGGATCGACTCCATCCGGAATCTTCCACTCCTTATCTCCTACAGCCTCCCAGTTTTTACCTTCGATACCGTACGTAAATAAGTCATTGTTCTCCTGGCTGGAGAAAATCCAATCCAGGAATTCCATGGTTCTGTCAATTTTCTTAGAATTGGCAGGTATTGCTATGAAGTTCCACGCCTTGCCATCCGTAGATTGCGTTCCAGGCGCCATTTCCTGATTGTTCTTCATGATCGGCCAGAAACCGATTTCCGAATTCGGATCTTTTGCCTTTTGCTCGGCTTCTTTCCCCTTGAAACTACCTAAAGTAATGTATCCTGCAGCTTCTGGCTTCCCTGTTCCAGTCGTGTTTGTCAAGGTATCTGCCGGTATAAATTTGTTAAATCGCTTCGCTTGATTAAACTGGTTCATCAGATACTTTAGACCGTATTCGGGATGAAAGTTTGCCCATTCGGATGCCGGATCGCCATAAGCTGCCACACCCGCAACGGATTTTCCGTCATCGGCAATTTGAACGTAAACGAAGTTTCTCTTCGGATTTCCGATTCCGGTAAATGGAAATACTTTCCCCTCCAGCTGTTGGGCATTGATATCGGTAAATAGTTTGAAGAAAGCCATATTTCCATAATTTCCAAACGGGATCATGTCTTTTTCGTTTTCTTTCACTTTTTCAAGGAAGTTATACAAATCGTCATAGCTGCCGATCTCATCCATTCCATACTTCTTTAACAAATCTTTTCTGTACCATACACCTTCCATGTCCATGAAAGAGTTAGTAACCGGAATAGCATAGGTTTTGCCAAAGATCTTATTATCATTGATATACTCTTCTGAGAAAGCCTTTTGAAGTCCAGGATATTTGGGGTTATTAAAGTATTCGCTTAAATCTGCCAATACGCCGTCTTTGGCAAATTTATTCAATTCCCACGGGACAAAAAGGTCGACGTCTTCTCCCGATGTCATCCATAATTGATGTTTTGTTCCATAGTCGGCAACCGGTGTGAATGTAACATTCAAGGTCGTATTAAGTGTATCCTTCGTCCGTTTCTCAAACTCCCTAAAGGCCGGATCGACATCGCGATAATGACCGTTTTCATTCCCGAAGAAACGAATATTAAGCGTAACCGGATCCTTCTGTGTTGCGGGTTCAGTACCTTCTGTCGCATTGCTGGTAGGCGCAGTGCTTTCAGCCGGCTTGTTTGGCGCCTGGCTGCTGCATCCAACGAATAAAGTAGCAAGCATCGTTACAGCAAGCAGTACAACAGAAAACTTTTTGTTCATGTTACTTCCTCCCTTTTATTATTCAATCATCTATACTAAACCGCTTTTTGCGGGTTTAGCCCTTTACAGCTCCAACTACTAATCCCTTAACAAAGTACTTTTGCACAAATGGATAAACAAATATAATAGGACCTGTAGTGACTACGGCTGTAGCCATTTTGACCGTATTTTTTGGGGCAACATAGTTAACCACAGCTCCTTGCATATAATCCATTTGATACATAAAGTCCACTTCTCTCAATACCTTCATGATCAGATATTGCAAGGAGTACAGATCTTTATCGTTAATATATAGGGTGGCTTCAAACCATTTGTTCCAGAAACCGAGTCCATAAAACAATCCGATTGTTGCCAGTGCAGGTTTTGCCAATGGAAGGATGATTTTAAATAAAATATAGATGTCATTCGCTCCATCTATTTTGGCGGACTCCGCGAGCGAATCCGGTATTTGATTGAAGAAATTTCTTAACAGAAACATATTAAACGGATTAATCAACGCCGGTACAATATAAACCAGGATATTATCGCTTAAACCTAAATATTTGGAGATAAGAAGATACGAAGGTATCAAACCTCCGTTAAACAGCATCGTAAAAAAGACGAAAAAAGCAAATTTGTTTCTGTGAGTAAACGTTTTGACGGAAAGGGCATAAGCCATAGCGCTGGTAAGGATCAGGCAAAGGAATGTACCCACAACCGTGAAAATGATCGTTGTCTTGTAAGCGGTGAATATGGTGTTATCCTGAAATATGACCTCGTAAGCAAATAACGAGAAATCTTTTGGAATAAGAGAAAAACCGGTCAATTGTACAGCTTTTTCGCCTGACAGGGAGCTTGATATAATAAGGATAAAAGGCACAATGCAAAATATTGAAAATATGGCCATGAAAACATAAGAAAATGTATCTATTGCTTTATTCTCCACGCTGCTTTTCATTTTCAATCTCCTTCCTTTAAAAAATGGCAGAATCCGAATCATATTTCCTGGCAAAATAATTCGCTACAAATACGATGACTAAACCTACAAGGGATTGATAAAATCCGATTGCAGCAGTCATGCTTATTTCATTCATTTGCCTGAGCATTCGGAATACATAAGTGTCAATGACATCGGTCGTGTGATACAAATTAGGGTTGTCGCCTACAATCGCATAAATCATTCCCAGATCCCCGTGGAATATGCCTCCGATGCCAAATAAGGTCAAAAGAACAGCTGTTGATCTAAGCTGCGGCACGGTAATCTTTGTAATACACTGCAACCGGCTGGCTCCGTCAATTTTGGCAGCTTCATACATACTCTGGTCCATGCCTGCTATAGCAGCCAAATAGATCACGGAGCCGAAACCCGCATCTTTCCATATTTTTAAAACAACCAGTATGCCGACCCATAAATCCGGATTGGAATAAAAACTGATTTCCTGTCCTTCTTGAATGAAACCAAACGTTTTTAAAATGGCATTAATAAATCCTACATCCGTCGACAATAATGCAAAAACAAACATCGACACTAATGTCCAGGAAATAAAATGCGGCAGAATGACAACAGATTGTGTCACTTTCTTATAACGCTTGGATCTGATTTCTGATAAAACAATGGCAATCAGGATCGCAAAAAACAACCCGGTAAAAAGAAACAAGATGTTTAAATACACGGTGTTCCAGGTTACGACCAGCCAATCCTTTGAGGAGAAGAAATACTCGAAATTTTTCAGACCCACAAATTCACTTTTAAAAAGTCCTTTCATCACATTAAAGTCTTGAAAAGCTACGATGATTCCTACCATCGGCAGGTATGAGAAAATCACAAAAAATAAAACACCTGGTAAAACCAATAGGTACAAATAGAAATTTTGTTTCACATCTGATAGGAAGCTCTTTTTTTTCTTCTTCATCACGACACTGTCTGCTTTATTATTGCTCAAAGCTACACTCACATTTATCATTCTCCTTTATGCAACGATTGCAGGCCTTGCCCTTATGACTTTAATACCAAGCTTATGAGTGTTCAAGTTCTCGTTTCGTCAAAATACCGGTTTGATGGTTTTTGAACCTGTTCAAAAACACACGGCAACGTATCCCGATGCTTTTTGAACTTACTCCCACCCGCTGCCAAGCGCAAAAAAAGAGAAGCAGACATGTATCCTGCTTCTCCTCCGATAAAATAAGTTCTAATTAATGCTTGCCTGATTGATCATGAGTCACCGTTACGGTTGCCGTTACTACCGTTTTGTTGCCCGCTTTGTCGGTAACTGTGTACGTGATGGTGTAGATGCTTCCTCTTTCCGCACGTACGCTGAATGAAGTGGCGGCTGTGCCGAAATCGGCCTGAATGTCGCCGCCTCTGCCGCTATCCGGCAGATTGCTCGTGATGGAGGTCAACACCACCGATTCGATCCCTGAACCGTCGTCGCTCGAAAGCAAAGTGGCATTGATCGGTACCATCTTATGATTCGGCGGCCAGATCATCGTCTTGTCCAACTGGACGGATAATGCAGGGGCTGTCTTATCCACTTTGAACTCAATCGTTTTGAGCTGTTCTACATTGCCGGCTGCATCCTTACTGCGGTAGCTGAGCTTATAAACTCCATCACCAAAGGAAGGAATGGAACCGGTGTATACCATCCACTCGCCGTCATTGACCTGATACTCCGTTATTACAGCTCCCCCGGCTGGATCGGCGGATACCGATAAGCTTACGGTAACATCCGTAGTGTACCAGCTGTTCTTGCCGGTAGGCTGGGCAGGGCTTAACGCTGCCGTGGTGACAGGTGCATTGTTCCAAATGTTGCCTACAACCGTGCTGGTTACATTCGATACATTGCCTACAGCGTCCGTTCCTCTTGCGTATACCGTATCATTCTCCTGAACAACAACGGGCTCCGTATAAGCTTCCCACTGGCCGCTATCGCCAACTTTATACTCTTTCACCACCGCATCGTCCGGATAGGTGATCGTTACGGTTACACCTTGATTGGTCAGAGCTTCGGTATCTACAGCCAAGATTGCATCAGCAGGCGGCATACGGTCGATATTGCCAACCGCATATTGGGTGATGTTTGAGACATTGCCCGCAGCATCCGTACTTCTTGCATACACCGTACTGTTTTCGGAGATCGCTACAGGAGCGCCGTAAGCGGTCCAAACGCCGGTCTCGCCAACCTTATACTCCTTCACTGCAGCATCGACCGGATAAGTGACCGTTACGGTTACATCCTGGTTCGTCGGCGCTGTAATATCGGTGGACAATACGGCGTCCGCAGGCGGCGTCCTGTCGATATTGCTGACCGTATAGCTGATCACATTCGATACATTGCCCACAAAGTCCTTACTCTGTGCATACACAATAACATTGTCGGATACGGTGACAGGTGATTCGTACGCTGTCCATGTGCCGTTCTCGCCAATTTTGTACTCCTTGACCGTCGCGTTGTCCGGGTAGCTGATCGTCAAGGTAACATTGCCGCTGGTCGGGTCTGTCATGTCAGCTGTGAAAATAGCGTCCGAAGGTGCTGTCTTATAGATGTTGCTGACCGTGTAGCTCGCAACTTCGGAGATGTTGCCTGCGGCATCCGCACTTCTTGCATACACCGTTGTGTTGTCGGATACCGTTACAGGAGCAGTGTAAACGGTCCATTCACCGTTATCGCCCACTTTGTACTCCTTCACCGCCGCGTCAAGCGGATAGTAGATCGTCACTGAGACATCTTGGTTGGTCGGCGCTGTAATATCTGCATACAAACCGGCCGCATCAGGCGAAGTCGTATCGTCGATGTTTACAGTAAGAGTATGGCGCTGCTCCTCATTGCCTGCCCAGTCCACGCTCCAATAAACGATCGTATGCTCTCCATCGGTGGTTAACGTAACCGTATTACCTTCTTGCTGCGTGCCGCCGTCAACGGTGTAATAAGTTGCCGCAACACCTGAGCTGTTATCTGCGGCATTGAGGTTTATCGTTGTACCTATGACAACCGAACCCTGAGGAGCATCATCCGTTGTGACCGGAGGCGTCACGTCTGCCGGTTTCACGACCCCATGGAATCTGACTTCTGCCATATTCCCATACCAAGTGTTTGCATTATAAATTTTAATATAACGATAAGGAACTTTACTGCTTACTTCAAAGGTTTGCCAATTCGGTGTAGATACCGCCGGAGTGGTGAGAGTCGTCCATGTCGTATTATCATTAGAGCCTTGGACTACTGCCCCGCGAATTCTGTCATACAAAGTTCTTCCGAGCAATTCTACACTCGAAAGCGTAGCTTGATTGCCTGCTTTAAATTCAAAGATAATGTAGCTTCCCGCTCCGGAGTTGTTGCCAATACGGAAGTCGGAACCCGTGCCAACATTGCTGTCAAACAAGTAATTCACCTGCTGCAAGGTTTGCGCGGCAGTTCTTCCTGAAGTGGAATCAATCAAATTTGCGATGCTGGTGACATTTTTAATCACATCCGACTCATCTACAACGTAAAGAGAAGTGTTGTCTGTTGTTTGAGTAGCCGGATAACCTTCCGTTCCATCTTGTTTATTGTAATTAATGTTGAATTTAACAGGGCCTGCTTCCACTCCTTGATTTAAGGTCGCCGTAGCCGTCCAGTTGATATTGTCAGTCGAAGATACAACTGCGTCCTGGCCTTGAATCGCGACTTTTACGTCTTTAATTGGATCTTTGGCTACAATCGCTAGTTTTACTGTGTTGCCGTGCACGATCCTGTTCACAATACTTTGAGGCGAACTGATCGAAGCCGATTGGATTCTGATCAGCGATTCATATTTTCCATGGAATCTCACCTCGGCCATATTGCCAAACCACGCATTGCCATTGTAAATTCGGATATAACGATACGGGACATTACCGCTGACCGGCAACGTCTGCCAATCCGGTGTAGAAACTGCTGCATTCGTGAGTGTCGTCCAGGTCGTATTATCGTTGGAGCCCTGAACCACTGCACCGTTTATTCGAGCAACTTGATCTTGTCTTGCTAGCAGTTCCACATTCGAAAGCGTAACTTGATTGCCTTCCTTAAAGTCAAAGGTGATATAGCTTCCGGAGCCGGAGTTGTTGCTTCCAATACGGAAGTCGGAACTCGAATTTGCATTGTTGTCAAACAGATAATTCACCTGTTGCAGGGTCGTTGCTGCAGTTCTTCCTGAAGTAGAGTCAATTAAATTGGCGATACTTGTTACATTGCCAATCAAATCAGACTCATCAACAAGGAACAGTGTCGAGTTATCTGTAGTACTGTGAATAGGGAATCCGACCGCTCCATCCTGCTGGTTGTAAGTAATGGCGAAATTTACTGTGCCTGTTGCTGTGCCTTGATTCAAGGTCGCTTCTGCTGTCCAGTTGATATGGTCAGTAGAAGTAACCGTCGCGGCCAAGCCTTGAATCGTGACATTGACGTTATGGATCGCTTCTTTGGATGTGAAGGCCAATTTGACCGTGTTGCCCGGAACAATCCTATTTTTGACGCTCTGAGCCGAACTGATCGAAGACGACGCGATCTGGCTCAGGGACTTCACAGCGCCATGGAGTCTTACTTCCGCCATATTGCCGTACCACGTATTCGCATTGTAAATCCGGATATAACGGTACCCTTTCGTATCGCTAACCTTCAACATCTGCCAATCCGCAGTAGATGCCGCTGCTTTGGTGAGAGTCGTCCACGTCGTATTATCGTTGGAGCCCTGAACCACTGTACCGCCTAGTCGAGCAACTTGATCTTGTCTTGCAAGCAGCTCTACATTCGAAAGCGTCGCTTGATTGCCTTCCCTGAAGTCAAAGGTCATGTAGCTTCCCGCTCCAGAGCCGTTCAACCGGAACTCGGAAGCCGTACTTGAATTGTTGTCAAATAGATAACTCGCTTGTTTTAAAGTATCTGCCGCGCTATAACCAATCAAATTGGCGAGGCTGGCCGCATTCGTAATCAAATCCGAATCATCGGCAGCGAACAGCTTGGAACCATCGGTTGTGCCATATAGGGTATCTCCGTTCGTTCCGTTCTGTTTGGTATAATCGACACTAACTTTCACATCGCCGATTTGATCTTGGCCGGTCAAAATTGCCGTAGCCGTCCAGTTGATATGGTCGGTCGTACTGACCGTGGCATCCTGACCTTGAATGTTGACCTTTACGTCTTGGATCGCTTCTTTGGCCTTGATGGATACTTTAATTGTATGGCCTAATGCAACCCTGCCGTTAAGAGCCTGATCCGAACTTAAGGAAACCGATTGAAGCTTGTTGCCGATTTCATGACGCGTTCCATAGATGTCAAAATCGCGCATTTCCAGGAGATTAACCACATTCCCGCGAAGAACATCGGGCAGCGGTTTGATCATTTCCAATTTGATATAACGGTATTTCTCATTTTGGTAGGCAGGATCCGCATCAAGGGTATGATAAGCTTGCGTATACTGGGTGACTCCCGGTGTCAGACGTGTCCAGTTCACCTTATCATTGGATCCGTATACCGTGGAGTTGGCGAGACGATCTACGAAGATATTGCTCTTGAACCCAAACTTCGTAACTGAAACCTTATAATCGGGACCGAAATCCAGCAAATGATACAAATGCGGCGGCGACCCCTGCGCCAGACCAAACCAAGCGCCGCTTTCCCAATCACCATCATTTACATAAATGGCATCTTTACCAAAGGTGGACCATGCTACAACCTTGGACCAAGGCATACCGAAATCAGTCAAAGGCGTCACTAATGCCAGACCATCGACTGCAGCCCTTAGCGCTTGCAATTGCTTATCGAAATCCACTTCGGACGCTGTGTTAATCAGACTCAACGTATCGTTATGAATCGTGTGGAAATGGTTAAGCGTTGCTTCCACGTAAACTTGGTTTTGATTATAGGACGAAGTGATAGCTTGTACTGCGGAAGCACGGTCGCTGCTTACGATAATGTTGACATTTTTGGCCGAAACGGCAGTGCCGTCCGTAGCCGCAACGATAACGGAATAATTCCCCGCCTCTGTAGGATGCCAGGAAAATGCGCCTGTATGGGCATCGATCGGAAGCCCTTGGGAATTATTCTGGAGCTCATACGCAATTACATCCGTGCTGCTTGCATCCGTAGCAGACAAATCTACATTCACGGTCGCTCCTACATAGGTATAGATCTTCAAATCCGAGCTTCCAGCTTTGAATACCGGCGGTGTCAGATTCGTATCTGCCGCCGCATCAACGGAGTCTATATCGACGGTAACACCGTTGGTACCTTTAACCGTCATAAAGACCATATCGCCAAAGCCCCCGGCCAGCACTACATATTTCCACTCCCCCTTTGTATCGGGAAGGGTGAAGATCGAACCGTTCCAATCAAAAGTGGCTACGCCATTGGTTCGAATCTTGAATCCGAAGGGTCCCGAACCGGCAGCGCCTGCAAAGCTGAGAACAGCTATTTGACTTCCTTCTTGCGTTGCATTAAATCGGATGAATCGGGTATCGCCCTCTTGCATAGTAGCCGAATTGTTGTCAAGATTCGTGTACCGGTCTTCCAGATGCAGAGTTTTTCCGTTTGTTTGATCCTGAGGAATAAATTTTGCCGCATCAGCCTCAGCCTCTTGAGGCAAATAGAGCCAGAAGTCATTGCCTGCATCCTTATTGCGCCAGCCATCGGGAGTTGACGGGAGTTTCTTGGTAAAGGCTTCATAATAATACGGTGCAATTTGGGACACATCTTCATGTTTTACATACGTATAGTAGGAATAAAAATCCCAGAAGTTAGCAGTTGAAAACCTTCCCCAGTAACCATGTGCAATTGTATTATAAGTATCTCTTATATATCCACCCATACCAATGTTATCAGGGTCGCCGCCGGTAATGGCGTATGCCTGCGGTGTCCATGGCGTATCATAACCGAGCATGAACTGCCAAAAATAGTCGGCTGCCGCCAAAAGTCGATGATTCAGGAACTCCATGATATCGACTGCATTGTCCGCAGTAGACGGGGTTCCGGCTACCGGGTCTACTTTGGTTCCCTGGGCGTGAATCAACCGGGTAATGATGGCCGCGTTGGTTAAATCGCCGCCACCATGTGCTTGGTCCCTGCCCATCTCCATATGCTGAACGTGAGGTTCTACCGGCGTTCCTTCCCCGACTATCGTTCCCGGCTTTTGTTCCTCCGTTACCCACCGGAACAGCGCCTTAATCGATCCGTTGAAGCCTTGGTCATTAGCTGTACGGTTAACGGTAAACCATTCAATAGCCTCATTGTATCGCTCGCGGTTGCCGGTAAAGATGTACCCGGATATAGCTCCAATGAGCGGATAATTATGCTGGTTCATAAAATGGTGTTGGCTATGCAGCAATGTTTCCGTTATCGGAATGATAAGATTATTGGTTAATTTAGCTGTATCTTGATCTGTCCAAGCCAGTGATTCTGTTTGCGTGCTTGTATACCTCATGATCTCCGCTGCCATGAGCATTCGGTTAAGAGGTATTCCTGCGTGAATATGAGCATCTGAATAGTACTTGTATTTCGCAGGATCCATCTGTTCCCAAATACGGATAATCATCATTGCATTGGCACGGTATACTTCATCGCCGGTCACATAATACATAACCGCCTGTGCATATGCCTTTATGCTATCTGCAATAAACCTTCCTTGAATACCCTGACTGTCGAAATAATCAGCGCTTGGCGTCTTGCCATCGCCGCTGTTGCTTGACGTAACCGTCTTCGAAGCTTCAGCAGCCGGGAGCAGCATGGTATTAAAATAGTACGTCCAAGGCTGCGCTCCTGCTCTGACCTTCGATCTAAGGTTTGCAAGAAGCTCCTTGGTCAGTCCGACACCGGGATGAGTAAATCCGGCTTCATCGGTTACTGGAGTAATCTCCGGCAGATAATCTGTAAAAATCGATGTTGTTTCCGCCTTAACGGTTACCGGCAAAGCGATTAGAAGCATCTGTGCTATCATTACAATGGCTGTAACAAGGGATAACACTCTTCTTCCCTTCTGTTTCATCTGTAATCACCCTTTCATGTTGCTAGGAAATTAAAGCGTTTTCAAATTTGTTTGATTATATAAGATTCGCATAGCCGGCATCTATCTAGGTTAGAAACATCTATAGATTTGATTTGCCTAAATCTATAGATGTTCCTGATTTTACTTAAATTTTATTTTTGAGCGAGGAAGGTATTAATTTGATTCTTCAATTCCTCTTTAATCTTATCTACACCTGAATCCTTCAAATCCTTATTCATCTTCGCCAAATTATCTTCAACTTCGCCAAAACCGGACAATAAGAATGGAAGATACTTATCCATAACGGTGTTGCATTTGGCCATTTCATTTTTTACAGGCTCCGGATCAAATGTAAATCCTGCCAATACATGCTTCTGATACGTATCCGGCTTAAATTGATATTCATAATATTGTCGGATCTGCTCCGGCAATCCCGCAGGAATTCTGGTTAATGTCGGATTCCAGGTCAACTGGTAACCAGGGAACGAGTAATTTTTAGCCGGATCGACTCCATCCGGAATCTTCCACTCCTTATCCCCCACAGCTTCCCAGTTTTTACCTTCGATACCGTAAGTGAATAAGTCATTGTTCTCCTGGCTGGAGAAAACCCAATCCAGGAATTCCATGGTTCTGTCAATTTTTTTGGAAGAAGCAGGTATAGCCATGAAATTCCATGCCTTGCCATCTGTAGATTGCGTCCCAGGCGCCATTTCCTGATTGTTCTTGAAGATCGGCCAGAAACCAATCTCCGCATTCGGATCTTTTGCCTTTTCTCCGGCTTCAATTCCCTTGAAACCATTTATTGTACCGTATCCGGCAGCGGCTGACTTTCCTGTTCCAGTCGTGTTTGTCAAGGTATCTGCCGGAATAAATTGGTTAAATCGCTTCGCTTGATTAAACTGGTTCATCAGATAATTCAGACCGTATTCGGGATGAAAGTTTGCCCATTCGGATGCCGGATCGCCATAAGCTGCCACACCTGCAACGGATTTCCCATCATCGGCGATTTGAACGTAAACGAAATTTTTCTTCGGATTACCTTGGCCGGTAAATGGAAATACTTTCCCCTCCAGCTGTTGTGCATTGATATCGGTAAATAGTTTGAAGAAAGCCGTATTTCCATAGTTCCCAAACGGGACCATGTCTTTTTCGTTTTCTTTCACTTTTTCAAGGTAGTTGTACAAATCGTCATAACTGCTGATATCGTTCATTCCATACTTCTTTAACAAATCTTTTCTGTACCATACACCTTCCATATCCATGAAAGAGTTTGTAACCGGAATAGCATAGGTTTTGCCAAAGATCTTATTATCATTGATATACTCTTCTGAGAAAGCCTTTTGAAGTCCGGGATATTTGGGATTGTTAAAGTATTCGCCTAAATCTGCCAATACACCGTCTTTGGCGAATTTAGCCAAATCCCACGGGATAAAGAGGTCGATGTCTTCTCCCGATGTCATCCATAATTGATGTTTTGTCATATAGTCGGCAGCCGGTGTCCATACCACATTCAATTTCGTATTAAGCGTATCCTGCGTCCGTTTCTCAAACTCTCTAAAAGCCGGATCGACATCGCGATAATGCCCGTTCTCATTCCCGAAGAAACGAATATTAAGCGTTACCGGATCCTTCTTTGTTGCGGGTTCAGTACCTTCTGTCGCATTGTTGTTAGGCGCAGTGCTTTCTGCTGGCTCGCTTGTTTGCTTGCTGCTGCATCCAACAAATAATGTAGCAAGCATCATTACAGCAAGCAGGGTTACTAAAAACTTTTTGTTCATTTTCTTTCTCCCCTTTTTACCTAAATATATTTCTCGGCTCTCGTCGTGGTAACACTGAAAGCCCTTTCTCTTTTGACTTTAATACCCCATTTATGAGTGTTCAAGTTCTCGTTTAATCAAACTGCCGATTTGATGGTTTTTGAACCTGTTCAAAAACACACTGCAACGGATCCCGATGCCATTTGAACTCAGCGGTTTACAGGATAAAAAACCGACAGCTTAGATGACTGCTTCAACAAGTCAATTCCGCTGTCGGCTCTTTATCTCTTACACTTTACCCATTCGAACTTTGCTTGCTTTGACTCCCATTATCAAGGACACTCATTCTATAATTCTCCGGGGTTCTGCCAAAGTGTTTTTTAAATACGGTAAAGAAGTGCTTGCTATTCTCTGGATAGCCAACCAATTCAGCAATCCTGCTGACAGGATCATCCGTTTCAATTAGAAGTCTCTGCGCTTCTGACATCCTGCATTGTGTAATATAATCCGACAACGATATACCCGTTATCTCTTTAAATATAGACCTGACATAATTAGGAGACAGCTCTACATGCTTTGCTACTGTATCCGTTGATATATTCATACTGCCATAATGCTTTCCGACATAATCTTTAATTTTATTCGCAATAAGGGTTTTTACATTTTCTTTAGAATCATTGCCTTTTGTCTCTACAAATTTGGAACAGAGTGAATAGAGATACGTTTTTATTTCCTCCAACGTTTCGCAAGTCTGGATCTCAGAAACAAGCACCTTTATGCTGTATTCTCCATTCTCAATACTAGTCTTGGCTAAACCGCTTAGTGTCCTTGTAAGCAACACGGCTAACTGCAACACCGTTATTTGTATTTCATCCGCACTAGATAAAGCAAGCCTTTCAAAAAACTCATTAAGGCTTGTGTCAATTTTTCTTAAATTGCGCTCTTTTATGGCTTCGATCATTTTCTTCTCAATATCATAAGGATATTCATGGAGATCATTATGATTTCGTTCAGCTATATCGCTAAATTCTATGACTGCTTTTCTACCGAATATGATTCGGTAATTCGAAGCTGCCAGCGCATTCTGGAAGGATTTGTTTACCCCCTCAACTCCTTCTACAATATCACCTATACCCGCAGATACCGATATCTTCAGATATTTGTCTACTTTATCTTGTATTTCCGTTGTCGTATCGATTAGTTTACTCACAATCTCGTCACTTCTATTCTTTACATTTAAAATAATACTTACATAATCATGTCCGTTATCAATACCCTCTACCTTAAATCGTTTTTCCCTAAAGAATTCAATTGCAATGTTAAGAATTGCAAATTTCACTAATCTTACGTCTTTCGACCATTTACCTGAAAGAACATTTTCAAGTGCATCCATTTTAAGTACAAGGGTCAAAAAGAATGGATCGTCAAAACTTATCCCGCATTCCATCATATAATCTTTGTCGTAGATTTTTTTGTCCATTTCCCCATCAACTAATTTCCCTAAAAATGTCTTCTTCTTGTCATTCAACAATCTGGTTGAATCCAGTCTGTATTTATGAAGCAATTTTCTAAAGGGATTATAGATACTTGATGTAAAAAATACAGCTAAAATGATCCCTGCAAGTATGAAAATAATCGTTACAATCAATAATGTCTTTTGCATAGAATATGCCGACGATAATAGCTTGCTATATTCGCCAATGCCTATAAATATCAAGCCTAAATGCTTTGCTTTCACATAACTGACAAGTGATTCCTTATCATTAATCTTCGTTATAAAACTGCCTTTTTCATTGTTAGACTGCATGATTTGTTTCGCATAGCTTTCATTGGCAAGATTTTTATTGATCATAGAAGTGTCATCATGAGATAATACATTACCGTCTTTATACATGATCAATACTTGATTAAGATCTCCGGCACTTCCACTGGTAACCATCTGCTGTAGGATTCTTTCATTTAAATTAATGACTAACGACGATTCAACTTCACCATTATTTGAAGAGTTTGCAAGAACCAAGGTCAAGAAATTTTCGCTTATATTTTTATTATTTATTACATAATCCACTTTTCTTGTGAAATATTCATCAGAAACGTTACGTTTTGAATTCCTCAGAATATGGATTATATCTTGATCCAAAAAATCAGTTGTCGACTGAATCCCTTCTCCAACCTCAGATATATTGAATATTACCCTGTCAGCCTTTGAATTATAAATATAAATGGAGCGAATAAGCGGATTTGACTTCACATATTGCCTTAATTTCTTTAATACATCTTGATCGGCAAATGCATCTATTTTATCAGCATACAAACCGTAATTAAGATCACTATCCAGACTATCATTAAATAAATGATAAAAGTTATAATAAACATTTATGAGCATTAGATCTGCAATATAATAAGATTGCGATATAAAATTTTCAGAGGTTTGGCTAACTTGCTCTATACTTTTATTGCTGTAGGTACGAAAGATGACAAAGGAAAAAACGGATAATAGCACGATAACAATAACTAAATAGGATGATAAGATTTTTATCAATAAAGTATTTCTTCTATAGAGACGTTTTAGCCTTCCCCCTACACGTTCTGTTTTCAATTTGCAGACCCCCTCGAAGTATATTCTCTCTGTCTCGTCGATATATGGGGAGAACGTCCTGGGAACAGCGATTTTGTATAACGCGCCATACAAAAGGCAGTCCCCCAGTTTGCCCAAGTTTCAACCGCTATTATTATAACTCAAGTATAACAGTTAAAATTCATTCGCTCCATTTTTTCGGCTCCAGAACATATTGGTTGAAGTTCCGGAGCCGAAATCAAAAGGGTAAAAGCGTCATTGGGGTCTGTGGATCAAGATTCTTTACGGAACTGAATGCCATGGGCGTGATCGTTGATGTCGAAATGCCCCTGCTCCGCATCCAGAATCAACTCGCCGTTTATCCTCAGATTGGTGAAGGTGACACCTTCCACACTCCGTTCACGGTCGAACCCGTAAATTCGGTTTTTGTTTTCATTTCTTCCATTATAGGTCACATTACGGAAATGAATGTTCTCAATTCGTTTACCGGAAACGGGGTTATATTTCTCGTTCCATACCACACGGATGTCCAGCAGCTGGCCCAGCTCAAAATCCTCTACACGGATGTTGTCAAATGTGACGTTCCGCACTGTGTTATTATCGCCGACATTTATATTCATGGCTCCCCAATAACCGGGCTGGGGCTCATGATGCTCCAAAATATCGATATTGCTGAATTGGATATCCTCAATCAAGTCGCCTCCCCGTCGGTAGTCCCCATGTCCGCCAATATTCATCGCATGGGCTACGTCAGCCCAAAGGACGGAGTCTTTGACACTTACGCAGCGTGAATCCCCTTTATAATCCCAACGGCTGCCGTAAACGGCAATGCAATCGTCGGACGTCCGCAGGAACACATCCTCGATCTCGATATGCGAGCTGGACATCATGTCGATGCCGTCGCACCACCCCCGCGTGCTGAAGGATTTGAAGTTGCGGATACGGATATGCTCGGACTTGCCGATATATATGCTGTAGTGAGGCGGGTCCAGCAGCACGATTCCTTCCACCGTGATATGGTTCGAATAAGTGATCCGCACACCTCGGAAAGCGGAAAACCGGTGGAAATCGGATAAATACAACACGCCTCTGCCACGAATCGTGACATCCTGCACATGGTCGCAGACAAGTGAGCCGACGACAATGGCGCCCCCGGCGATATAGACGGTTTTCCCGGACGGAATGCGGAAGATCGTCTCCTCCAGATAGTGCATCCCCGGCCCAAAATAGATGACTTCCGGCGCTGTACCTCCTGGCTCCTTCGGACTGTCGGCCAACTGATAAATATCCTCCATCCTATGAATAGCCGGCTTCAGGAACAGCACAGTCGAGTCTTCCGGCTTCGGCGGATTGTCCTCCGGGGCATTGGCGAAAAGATGCAAATTGCTAAACCGGTCCCCGTTTACTTCAATGGACAGCTTGCACGGTTCATTTAAACGGAAGGTTATTGCCGCTCCCTCTATCTTGAACGGAATTTGTTTCGAAAGAGGCCGGATGACGACTTGCTGTACGACTTCCTTCCGGCTCTCGACCCTTACCTCCACCGTTCCTTCCATATCGAAAAAGGCCATGGAGGCCTGTCTGACATTGTGCATATCCACCTTCGCTTCATACACGAAGAGCGGCTGCCAGCTCTCCCCCGGAATGCGGACGCTAACCTCAAAATCATCCCGGCCTACCGCCCCTTCGGGCGCCTCCCAAATTTTTAAAAAGCTCAACGAAGTTCTCCTCCTTGAAAATTGTTCCTTTCATCTTAATAGCATATTTGGGACTGTTCAAGTTCACGTTTTATCAAAATGCCGATTTGATGATTTTTGAACCTGTTCAAAAAAACACTGGAGCATATCCCGATGCTATTTGAACTGTTGACAGGATAATCCGTTTCAATGAGAAGTCTCTGCTTCGCCCCGCCGCTAAGTGAATGCAGCTTATTCATTCCAAAGCTTCACGCGATCCTTCACCAGCTTCGTAAACTCTTCGTTCAGCTTCTCGACGCCCGCTTTCTCCAGCTCCTTCATGAAGTCGTCCCATATGGCGTCGAATTGTTCCGGCTCTGCCAGAATCGCTTGGGTAATGCGCCTCTTCATAATATCCTGGCACTTTTGGAAGATGACATTCGCTTCAGATCCGGTCTCCATGTTGATGTTCCATGCCGCTCCCCACGGTCTGATCGGGAATTCTTCCTCGGACGGCCACAGATCCTTGTAGCTTTTGATATGGTAAGCCGCCAGTGTCTCCCTATCCGCCTGGGTGTATTCCTTCTCGATTTGTTCCGGGAAGACAGTGGTGTAATAGTTGCCCGTTGGGTCCTTCACGCCGTCACCGTAGCTCGGTCCAAATCGGTACATATCTATGCCGGTCGTTTTTCTAAAGTTCCAGTTGTCATTGACTTTCCTATTCAGAATATTTTCCGGAATGACGCGTTTGCCGTTTTCCACCTTGTAATGCTTGCCTTCGATTCCCCAGTTGAGTAGTACTTGTCCTTCATCGGACGCCAGAAAATTGAGAAACTTGATGATGCGAACCGGATCTTTGGCGCTCTTCGTGATCGAGATGCCGATCCCCGCCAAATATCCGTAGCTCTGGAAGTCATGCCTTTTGTAGGTTTCATTCAAGGTAACCGGGAAGTTGGCGTAGGTTTGGTCGAACTTGCCTTCCTTCCTCAATTCCGCTACTTCTCCGGCGAAATCCCAATCCATATCGATGATTCCCAGAACGCGTCCGCTGGCAATCTTCGCCTTGTACTGATCATACTTCTGGACGAAGCTCTCCGTTTCCAGCAAGCCGATGTCGTGCATATGGTTCAGCCATCGGAAGTATTCCTTCTCTTCCAGGCGCAGGTAATGGAGCTTCGCCTCATAAGTATCCGGATCGATATAAAATTCGCCTTCATCCGGCTCCCCAGTCGTTGCGACAGCCGGGTTGGTTACGCTAATCAAAAATTGCCATTCCCCTCCGTTCAGGGACAAGGGAATGATCGGTTGACCGTCGGCCGTGGTCTTGTGTTTGTCATAATAAGCTTTGAGAGCATTCTCGTAATCCTGTACCGTCTTGATCTGTGGATAGTTCAGCTCCTTCAGCACGGCGTGCTGCAGCCTGAAGCCGCCTCCTGCGCTGAAGTAGGTTTGGTTTACAGGTGCTGTCGGCAGGACGTATATACCATGGTCGTCATTACTCCAGCGCAAACGTTTCATGTATTCGCCATAGACCTTTTTGATATTCGGCGCATGCTCTTCAATGAGCGGCGTCAAGTCGATCAATGCTCCGGCATCCTTCAGCTTGCCCGCGCTGACTTTGGCCAAAACCATGTCCGGATACTCGTTTCTTGCCACCATTAACTCGAACATTTCCGTGTCAGTGATGTTTATCGGGAATTGCGCTTTGATCGAGATGCCGGTTTTTTCCGTTATGAGCTTGCCGACTTCGCTTTGCATGTCGTCCCATAAAGTGTTGAGGTCGCCAGATGCTAAAGTGATTGTCATGGGTGTGAGTTCTTTGCTCGACGATGCATCAGGACTGCTTGAGCTATCGGAGTCCAAGCTGCAACCGGCGGCAACAAGAAGTGCTCCGAACATGATAAGACATGCCGCTTTTTTATTTCTGGCTTTCATGAAATGCCGCCCCCTGCTCTAAAAAAAACTATGATGTTTCCAATGAAACGGCCTCAGCTTTGGGAGGAGCTCCTTTGATTGAAGATGGGGAAGCTCCTACATATTTCTTGAATTTGCTATGGAAATAACCCACATTGGGATAACCTACGAGCTCCGAAACCTCATAGACCTTGTGTCCTTCCTTAAGAAGGCGGCTCGCTTGCTGAATTCGGACCTTGTCCAAGTAGGTATGGAACGAGTCACCCGTATGCTGCTTGAACATTCTGCCCAAATATCCTTTGTTGTAATTGTACAGCTCAGCCATCGTCTCCAGCTTTAGATTTTCATAATAATGCCGCTGAACAAAATCCATCACTTGCTTGATCACCGGCAGACTGCCGTTCACCCCCAGCTTTCCTGCCAGTTCGGCGAGCTGGGAATGAGCGGCGTTCATCGCCCTATCGTAGTGGGTGTGCTGATTAAGCTCAGAAAGCAGAGGCGCATAGTCCTGGATATTGACGCTCTGATGGAGGACTGACAATTTGCTTAGCGCAACGGACAACACTTTGGTCAAGCCAGACTTGATCGCGGTTTCGGAAGAATCGTAAGCCGCAAGCGCCCTCCCCGCTTCCTCAAGCGTCTCCGCCACTCCTTCGCGTCTGCCGAGATCCAGCATATAGAACAACTTGGTTGCGAGCGCCTCCAAATTCGGCGGAGCATGACGGTTCGGCTCCGTCGCAGAATGGCTCAAGACTGGTTCCGTCACTAAGTGGATCTGTCCTTCGGCAAGCAGAAAACGGTTTTTCAACAATCCCAAAGCACTCTCGTACGATTGACGGATATCCGCAAGTTCATAGACAATTCGTCCAGCGGCGGCAGTGAAGCACAGTTGAGGCCCACACGACTCTTTCAGAAGCCGGGTCCATTCGCTTTTGGTGTCGGGCCGGTTCAGATCTACCTTCGGCAGGAATCCGATATACGGGCCGGTCTGAAACCCGTACCCGAGGCTCGCCTGCTCCGCGGCTTCCAGCCATTTCTTCTTGACGCATTCCAGATACGCAGGTCCTGCGTTAGAGTTGTCCTCCGCTTCAACCAACAGAATCTGCCTGGATTTCCCTGCGAAGCTGGTTAAGGGTACCAGTTCGCTTTCCAGCTCCTGAGCGTCTGCCGGATCAGCCGCGATCAACTTGAGGATCAGTTCCTCCCGCAGCGCGTCGGCATGGAATTCGGATAATTTTGCGCGACCTGACAACTGATCCAGTTTGGTTCTGATGCGCAGCAGTTCCTCCCTTAGCTCCTCTACATCGATCGGTTTGAGCACATAGCCGCTCACATCCATCTCGATGGCTTGCTTGGCGTAGGCAAAGTCGGCGTATCCGCTCAGGATAAGAAATTGGCACTCCCTATCCGTCTTGCGAATTTCGCGGATCGCTTGAAGACCATCCATGCGCGGCATCCGGATATCAATGACGATCAGTTCAGGAGAAAGCTCCTGATGGAGGTCAACCGCCTTTCTTCCGTTTGAGACGTCTCCCACCACGCAGAAGCCAAGCGCTCCCCAATCGACAATTTTCAGAAGCCCCTGCCGGATTGCCGGTTCGTCGTCGACCACTAGCACTTTATACATGCAAATTCCCTCCCAACGGTATGGAAAATGTTATGCGCGTACCGGATCCCGGCGGGCATTCCAGCTTTAGCCCGAATCCTTCTCCGTAAGTCAGAATAAGGCGCTGATGCACGTTGCGGAGTCCTATCCGATGCTCCTCGGCATCTTCCATATCCTGAAATGAACGCTCAATTTCCCGCAATTTGTTTTCCGGTATGCCGCACCCGTTATCCTCTACCGTAATCACTACCCGATCCGACTCTACACGAGTATCGATGATGACATTGCCCCTTTCTTCGACCTCCTCCAGCCCGTGTACCACAGCATTTTCTACTAGAGGTTGAATAATGAGCGGAGGAATCTCCACTCTCTTTGCCAAATGATCCAGATGGAGCTTGTAGGTCAAACGTTCGTCGTCGAAACGGAATTTCTGAAGTTCCAAATAGCAGCGCACAATATCAAGCTCTTCCTGGAGCGTGATCTTGCGGTCACCGATTTCAATGCTGCGCCTCATCAGTTTCCCCAAGAGATGCACGACATTGGAAATTTCTGCATCCCCCTTCAAAAACGCTTTCATTCGGATGGACTCCAGCGCATTGAACAGAAAGTGCGGGTTGATTTGACTCGCCATCATCTTCAGTTTGATGTCTCGCTGCCGAAGCTCCAGCAAGTTTTTCTGTATATGGGACTCTCTCACTTCTTCCATCAGGCTCCGGATGCTGGCAAGCATATGGTTGAACTGTTTGGATAACGCGCCTATTTCATCGTTTCCATCCACATCCGACTTCACGTGAAGATTACCCATGGATACTTTGTTCAACACTTTATTAAGCAGAAGCAGTCTGCGGGACAAAAAGGATGAGGTGAAGTAAATTAGTACGAATGCGATGGTCAAACTGGCCGCAATGATAGTGAACCCCAGCCTGCTGACCCGATTTGCGTCGTTCACGATGCTGTCGATCGTAAAGACCGAAACGACTTTGAGCCCGTTCCGGCTATATGGCGGAACCACCTCCTCCACCACAATCTTCGAGGGCTTCCCCTCATAATTAAACTCATAAGCGCCAGCCGGTTTATCGCTTAGATCCTTGGCGAAATTCATGCTGTCGATATTCCGGCCGACCCATTGCGGCTGTTTAGCAGCGACAATTAAGCCCTTCGCATCAAAAATCATCGTATCGAACGGTTCCTCGCTTAAAATCCCATTAAGTTCATCCTGGTCCATATTGATGACCAGTACTCCGTAGGAACGATGCAGCGGAAAATCAATCCTGCGAATGAGGCTGAGATAAGGGCGATTTTCCTTCGTCTCGTCCGTGATGTAAAGCCAACTGATGGACGAACTGGATTTATCCAACGCTTCCTGATACCAGTCCGAGTTCTTGACAGACTCATCCGCGTTTAGAAAGTCCCAGTTGCTCATCTTCATCGGCAGATCTGTATAGAAGCGGATGTTATAAATTTCCTTATATAACTGCACGTAATCCCGGAAATAGCGAAAATCCCAATAGGCTGTAACCATGTCGAATTTCGTCTCATATCGGGAATTTACCAAATTGGATAACCTGTCGTCGACTTGCATTTTATTCGATATTTCAATCGGCATCCGAACAATGTCCGTTACATGCTTCTTGATCTTATCCACGTTGTTCATAGTTTGCTGTGTAGCCTGGTCTAGTACGTTCTGGCGGTAGGAAGCCGTCAAGATAATGCCTACGAGAAGAACCGGGATGAACACCACGATCACGATGGAAATGATCATTTTGTTCTTGAGACGGATATTGTTCGTTTTCCTAACCGCGGCGAGGAGCTTGCTTCCCATTTCATACTCCTTTCGGATGCTTAAGTAAATCCTTGGCAGCGCTTACAACACGAATCTTACGAATGAGACTAAACTATAATCCTTGTCAAAATTATACCTTAAAAATACTCTTTTAAAAATAACATTTCAATCGCCAATGTTTAGTGGTCCACGATCATAACGTCCATTAAAAAAATTGTACAAGGAATATTCCTGGTAGATGATGTTCGCGAAAAACTAATGAGTTTGCCAGCTTAAAAGAGGCTATGGTATCGAAGGCCTAGGCTACGACGTTGTAATTAAGTTCCGGGTCGATAATTACGAAAAAGCGGTTGGCGCGGCTCTTGAAAAAGTAATGGACCAGGAAATAGCTTTCGTAAAAATCAAATACCGTGAGCATAACTGGCTCACGGTTTTTTTCATCAGCCGCAGTCTGGTTGAACTGGTTTTACCAATGACAAGCAATTCCCGTTTTTTATTCAATATGGCGGGCATGAAGAGGATTTTGCGCTTCATATTTGTCATTAATGAGGGTAACCCATACCAACGTAAACCCTCATGATTTTATAATTTGCAATACGGACTTTCCCCCAAGGCCTATAGACAGAATAAGCGATGACTCATACCTTGGTACGAATTGAAGAAAAGCCGGCTTACGTGTTTCATGCAGCCGGCTTTGTTATTTATTTATATCCCGCGCTTCATTCTTGAATTTCCAGCCTGACTACGGTATCGAGCGGCTCCCATTTCTCCTTCGGAACTCGAATTTCTATCCCCTGTTCGTTCTGCACGAAAGGAATCTCGCTGCCGTCGAGCAACCGGCAACGCGCGATTCGCTGTTCAAACGGCAGCAGCCCGATGTTTTCGAATGCCTGCATGTCTTGCACATGTAAATAAAGATCATTTCCTCTTTGGGTCATCCCGTAGATATGATCAACCGGCTCGATCGGTCCCGCTGTCGTCCCATAGATGGCTTCGCCGTTCTTCCGCATAAACGCGCCGATTTGCTTGAGCCGTTCGACCTGGCTTGAGGGGATCTCCCCTTCCGGATTCGGAGTAACATTCAATAGCACATTTCCTCCGCGGACGAAACAATCTATCATAATCTTGATGATTTCTTCCAGCGGCATCACCTGTTCCTTTGGATCATAGGACCAATGTGTGCCGATGGAAAAACATTTCTCCCAATCGATCGGAAGGATGTTCCCGGTGATCGCGTGCGTGCCTTCGTCGCATTGAAAATCGCCGGTCCATCCGGACCGCGGATTGATCACGCAAGTCGGCTGATGACGCCGAACCATCCCGTTCAGCTCCACCGGCTCCCAGAACCAGGCCGCATCGGCATCCGTTCCTGCATGCGCCAGCCATCCCCCATCATACCATAGAATGTCGATTTGCCCGTACCGGGTGGTCAGCTCCTCGATCTGAGCGTAGCATTGCTTCTTCATCAGCGCCGCATTATCGGCAAGCTTCACTGGCTCGAAGTAGCCCGGAAACCGCCAATCCATTGGCGAATAATACAAGCCGACGCGCAGTCCGGCGTTCCGGAAGGCGTCCGTGTATTCTTTCACGAAATCGCGATTGGCCGCTGCGTGCATGCTGTCGAAGCGTCCGTAGCTGCCAGGGCTGTCCCACAGCGCGAATCCATCGTGATGCCGGGTGACCATGACTGAATAGCGCATGCCCGCTTCACGGGCAAGTTGTGCCATTCGCTCCGGGTTCCAATGCAGCGGGTTGAACCTCTCAGCCAGCTTCGCGTATTCGTCAGCTGGGATCTTCTCGTTGAACATGGCCCATTCGCCGCGTCCCAGAATCGAATAAAGTCCCCAGTGGAAGAACAGACCGAGCTTCGCAACGCGCCACCATTGCATATCCTCTTCGCTCAACTTTAGCCCCGGCGCTTTAACGCCGTCCAGGCTTTTGAGCCGGATGCTGCTCTTCAACATGGACGCAAGCTCCGCCCCGCTTCGTTCTTTCATTACCAAGTCGGTACTCCTCCTTTTTAACGAATGATCGAAATGTTTAGCCGACAATGCCTGTGCGCTCGATCCCTTCAACGAAATACCTTTGCACAAAGAAATAAATGATAATTAGCGGCAATATAGCCAACAGAATGCCTGTATCCTGCACCATGCTTAAATAGAAAGGATCTGCCTGGGAGGAACCTCCGCTAACAAGACTGTTCAGGTTGTATGGCAAGGCAGACAGCTGCACAGACATGACCTTGCCTGATGACAGATACGTTGTCGTAAAGAAGCTGTCGTTCCATTGCCACACGAACGAAAAGAGCAGCACGGTGATAATCGCCGGGATCGCGTTTGGGAGCATAATTCGGGAAAACGTCCTTCCGACCCCTGCGCCATCGATATAGGCGGCTTCCTCGACCTCTTTCGGAATTCCCCGGAAAAATTGTCTGAATATAAAAATATAAAGTCCCGCCTTCAGCGAGTTGGCTGTCAAGGCTGTCAGTATGAACGGCCAGTAGGTATTCAGCAAATTGGCGGATTTGCCCGTAAGCAATGGAATGAGCCCCATCAGCGTAAAATCCTTCAGATTGAGATAAAGGGGGATGAGAATCGTCGAAGGCGGAACCAATATGGTCAGAATGACTCCGGCAAACAGCAGATTGCTTCCTTTAAATTTCAGCCTTGCAAATCCGTAGCCAGCCAAAGCGCATGTTATCGCGGTAAGAATTGTAGTGGAGATCGACAGCGCAAAGGTATTGACCAAGGTTTCCCAGTAATCCATAATCTTGATCGCTTGCTTGAAATTATCCCAAGTAAAGTGGATGGGAATCCACACCACGATCGGCGAATATAGATCCTCCTTATCTTTAATCGCTGTCGAAACTTTTTGCAAAATCGGATACAAAATCAAAAACGACAGCCCTGCAATCAATACAAGACGGACGAATGACCAAATCCATTTTTTCCAGGACTCTACCGATAACAGTCGGGAATTGTGCACTCGTACATCCCCCCTAATCATAATAAAAAACTTTCCTCGATATCAGATAGGTGCTTACCAGCAAGATTAGAGCAACGGCCAGAAAGTAAATCGTTGCCATTGCCGAGCTAAGACCGAAGTTAAAAGCGGAAAAACCGGTATCCAGAATCAAGTCCGTTATTTCGTTGGTGGAAACCGAATCTACAATGGTATAAATCACATTGACCAGAATAAGCGGACTGACCATCGGAAACGTAATCTTCCAGAAGGCCTCATAGCCGGTTGCCCCTTCCATCTTGGAGGCTTCGTACAGCTGCGGCGAGATGGTCTGGATTCCCGCGAGGAAGATCAGAATCTGAACGCCCGATTGGCTGACAATCTGATAGATACGGTCAACGGAACCTGTGAGGTAATTGACGATCCATTCGCTAACCCCGGCTTGCAGCATCAGCTTCTCCAATTCAAAGCTCTGTAACGAACGAACGACCTTAGCCCCTGAACTTGCATCGCTTATCGCTTGCACCAAACTTGTGCTCTCCAGATTCATAATAACGCCGGAAACCAGTATGACGGGAAGGAAGAAGATCGCCCGGGCAGCGGATCTTCCGATGAATTTCTGGTTCAGCAGCACCGCCAGAAATAAACTGAAAATGACGATCAGCGGAATATTGACCACGATATTCACGATCGATTCAGTCAAAGCGCGGTTGAAGCTTGTGTTTATCGTTAAGGCTTCCACGTAGTTTTTGAATCCAATGTATTTAACCGTGATCCCTTCCGAATTGGCCGTTATCGAGCTGAAGCTGAATCGCAATGAACTCAACAAAGGGACAAAGAAAAAGAGAAAAAATCCAAGCACCCATGGTAAAACGTAAAGCAAACCCCATAGTGCCTTTTTTTCCGTGTAAGACCTTTTCAACATCCGAGGTTTAAGTATGGATTTCATTTTTGTACACCACCCGTTACATAGCCTCCAGCTTCGACGTTTAGGCCATCCGCCTGTACCATTGATCGATTGTAGTTCACAATGACATAGATACCGTTCTCATAAACGGTTTTGAAGACGCCGTCGCTTAACTTCTCGTGCGAGATTATCTTCCGGTTCTGCACTTTGCCCAAAACTTCATTCACATTCCCATAGATCTGTGCAGCCTGATCCAGCCATTGCTCGTAATGAACGGCGTACAAGTCATCGTAATCCGTATCCTTTACTTTATAATTCGGTTCATGAATCCATTTGAAGTAAACGCCGGAGCCATATTCCAGACACTTCAATATATACTGGTTCATGTCGGTGTAATTCGACAGATTATAAGGCATGCCCGTATAATCGATATATCCGCGAACGACCATTTGATAGAATGGAATTTCTTCGTCTTCAATCTTGAATCCGCTATTCGTCATCGGCGCATTCGTAATATCCGTAACGTATGGAAACGCATAGGCATTGCCGCCATTCGCCATAATCTCTAGATTCTGTTCGCGAATCTTGGTCAGCGCCTGTTCCGATATCGTTTCGGATTCCGTTCGGTCGATCTGATCGTTTGTCCGATAGTCGGTGTTCAACCGGCTGCCCAGATCCTGCAGCGATATCCCTTCAAGACGATAGTCGTCCAGTTCGTTCAGCATGGAATCCACAACATTCAAAATATAACGCGGCGATACGACATAGGACGGAGCTTTGCTGCGGTCGCGCTGATTCAAGACCGGTTCAATCGGGTAGATCTTGGCAGGATCTCCCCTTAATGTTCTGGAAGCCTCCTTTGTTACATCAAAACCATCGCTTGTACGCGCCTCTGCGATGTAGACGTCCGGGAAAAAGGAAAGGTGCTTGTCCCGAGCGAAGGAAATAAATTCCTGAAGCGCTTTGCTCCCTCCTACCGCTCTATCGACCGAAACCTGATCCGGAACCTGATGATCAAGTCCTTTATTAAACCAACCTGAATACTGAAGCTTAATATTGCGAATATTGCGGTTCTGCACCTGATTTACGATATCCTCTGCCTGTTTAAAGGTTGTCAGAGGTTCGAGCGCTTTATAGGGAATCCCCGCCGCATGCTTATTTTTGGCGATGCTTCCTATCAGCTGCAAATAAAACGGCGCATCCCATCCGGAATTTGATTCGCTTGCCGACTTCGGTTCGGGAAGTCCATGCGTTTTGATCAAATACTGTTGATAGTACTGCGCCATCCCGGAATAAGTAGCTTCATCCCCGCTCAGAAAAGCGTAACGGATCGTAAAGTCCGATTTTGTCGGATTCTCTTGATACCTGGGCAAGGAACGTTCCTGTCCGTTCGCGTCCAGGGAAACCTCGTCCTTATTGACCACATAAAAGCTTGGATAAATGTAATTATAGCTATTCAGCCTGCCGCTTACATCAGCATGAACGCTTGCAACGGAATCGCCTTCTTCAATAATGCCGAGAAAGGCTCCATCCCTGCGGATCATTCCGAATACCGGCAATCTGGCTTTTTCTTCCCAGACGCCGTCATTGGCATTATCCATCGTTAGATCGGATCCATAGATCCTTTGTTCGTATGACGAATAATTAATTTTTCCATTGTTGAAATGAATGAGCGCTCCGGATCCGTCCGGTACAAATAAGGAACCTTCTGACTCTTCTCCTTCTGCGCCGAAGAAACCAAGAACCGATATCGTGTTGATCGGATACTCATCTGAGTAATGAATGCCGGATGCCGGCACTTTGACCACGAGACTATCGCCATCCAAGGTATACTCGATCGAGGCAAGGAATATACGCGGTTCGGGTTTGGTTTGCTCCAGCTGCAGCGCCTCGAGATCCTTCCGGAAATCTTCATCCGTATAGCCGGCATCTTCGAATGCCTGGAGAGTCCGTTTCAGTTGAATCCCGGCCAGAGATTCATTTCGCACATACACAGAAGGGTCAGTGTCCTCTTTGTAGGCAATCATCAGCGCACGCTGTCCCGTTTTATCCACTTTCCCCTTAAGTTCCTCTAAGCGCGCTTTCGTCAGCTTGCTTGGAATATCGTCAGCCGTTTTTTCGTCCGTTCCGAATTGATAAGTCACTCTGATGCCATTTGCAATGTTTTCGAATTTGACTTGCTTATGAATAACGCTATCCGTATAGGAGTTGACCGAGCTGAGCTGGCCGAACGCGTTATGGAAATCGAGTTTCAATTGAGCGGATAATAAATCCTTGTTAATTCCTGTCGCCAGTTGATCGGAATCTCGCTCCGGCGGGTTGCTGTACCATACTTCTCCGCTGCTTTTATCGAGGACGGCAATAACGCCCGACTGATCGTCTGCGAATAATTGCAGACGATTATTGGCTGCAACACCTTTCATATCCGCGACTCGAGGATCCGTGAAGGAAACGGCCAAAGCCGCTCCCTTAACAAATTCTTCTGCAACAGTACGATTTGCCGCCGTTTGTTTGTCAGAACCGGAGCCCGCACACCCGGCAGTCATTATTCCGATCAGGAACAACGAAGTCAGCAAGGCATATCTTTTCAAATTCATGGCTGCGCATGCCTCCTTCCTTAGCTTCTCAGGTCAATTTCTTGGTAAATAATTGTTACAAATGATGAGATTTGCTGAATCAGGCTGAAGAACAGCAAGCACAAGAACGCCAGAAACCCCATGGCGACAACCGATAACAGAAGGGTGCCTATAGTTTTTGAAGGCGTAAATTGATGAACCGTCATATTCCCGACAAACAACAGATACATGGACCAAATGACGGCGACGCTGTTCGAGAAATAGTAGAAGCTCGTCTCCTGGATCGAAATGACGTTGCTTAACCAAATCCACGGAAATGGGATAATGACCATAGGAATGAAGGCAAAGCATGTTGATGTGAAAATTTCGACAAATTTCCCTTCCCCGTCCATCAAGGTCGTGAGCGACCAATTGGCCACGCACCAGAACAACACCGGAAGCAGCACGTATAGAACCTCCATCAAGCTGTTCATGTCAGCGGGATTGTATATATGAACGAGGAATCCGCTATACTGGCTGCTCATGATATTGGTGACAACCATGAGGAACAAGATCAAGAAGGAAACGATCAGATTGGTTTTCTTGTTCCATTCGTACTTCAAATCCCAATAGCCGTTAAAAGGGTGTAAAATCAGATAGAATGGGTATTTAAGCATTTCACTGTTCAATTGCGGCACGTTTCCTTCCCCCTTTCCATTGCCGGAGCTTCCTGAACGCGATCGTGCCGAGCGCCATCAAGACAATGCCAGTCATGATCGCAGGGAAGTATTCGCGCAGCACTTCCTTGCGATAGAGCAGGAATGCCTTTGAATAGTTCGGCTGATCCTTGCTTCGCTTAAAATATTGCATCGCCTCTGCGTATTCGCCTTTCCGAAGCAGCGCTTTGCCGATCCCGGCATAGGCGAATTCCAGGTTGGCGTTCATATTGATCGACTTCTGGAATAATGCGAAGGCCGCTTCTTCATCGCCCTTGTAGTAGCTTCGAACAGCTTCGTTGAGGGTCCGGCCGTATTCCGTTGTCTCGAATAAAGTGATTTCCCCGAGCGCCTTATCCAGGACGAGAAAATGATCCCCTACTCGCTCGATGGCTGACGGCGTGTTGAATTGTCCCAGCCGATTGCCCAGACCGCCGAATACATACATGAAATGTCCGTCGCCGTTGTATGTGAATATCCGTCCGCGCCTGGAATCAAGCACCGAATAGATTTCACTGTCCGCGACATCGATGTCAATCAATCTCGAAGAGTCCATCTGAGACGTGGCAGCGATGTCACCGCGCGGGCTGAAATAACCCGTTCGCCTCAAAATATCGTTCCCCTGGGCATTTAATTTCTTGATCGTATCGCCAAACCTGTCGCCGTTTGTCGCATAAATAAATCCTTCATCGTTAATATCCAGGTTCGTGAATTCCGTAGGCGTAAACATGACCATCCGGCTCCGCTGGGCGCGGGTAGACAGCCGTTTCCATAACAATTCGGCCGGATCGATCCTTACGCGGTTCGCGCCGATGAACGTCGAAAATTCGCCATTTGCGTTAAATTCCATAAACCCGTCAAATACGCCGGCGGCCATGACATAAATCCGCTGGGCCTTATCGACAACGACACGAGCAGGTTGGAACTGAAACTTATCTTGAAATAGCTCGGACTCAGGATTCTCGATCACCTTCACAAGCTTACCATTCGAATCGAGGTGGACAATTCTTTTATTTCCCGTATCAGCGACGTATATATGCTTGTCTTCGGTTACAAACAGGCCCTGCGGGCTCATAAACTTAGCGGGCTCCTCGCTCCCCTCGAAGGAATCGATGATTCGAACCGGCTTGAAGCTCGCATCCATCACCACGATTCGATTATTGCCGGAGTCCAGCACATAAATTTGCTTGTCTGCCGTAACGTGCATATCGTTCGGTTCCTTGAATGGTCCGACTCCCAGACTGTCGCCATTCAAGATAGCCGTTGCCCGATAGGCGGCAGGCGAGGCGACAGTATCTCCCCAGTAGGAATAATTATAGGATGCGGGAGTTTCATCGGCATGAACGATCGCGCTTCCCATTCCCATGCTTAGCAAACAGATGAGCGTCGTGATGACAAATGTCCTTGCTTTATAGATGATGCTGCTCAACATCGCGTCTCATCCTTTCTACTCTTTCATCCCGGAGGTCGCCATCGTCTGCATGACGCTGCTCTGCGAGATGATAAAGAGCGTAATCGGAACGATCATCAAGAGAAGGGCGACCGCCGCTCCAACGCCTGCGCGGGCGATTCCGCCTGCCGAGATTTGGCCAAGCGCGTAATGGAGCGTCTTCAGGTTCTCGCTATAAATGAAGTTGCCTCCGTCGGTCCCCCATAATGCGGGGAACTGCAAAATCATTAGCGTCAGCCATGCGGGCTTCACGTTCGGCATGACGATGCTCCAATAAATCCGGTATTCGTTCGCTCCGTCGATTTTGGCCGCTTCCAGCAGCGCATCCGGAATCTGTTCCATGAATTGCTTCATGAGGAACAGTCCGAGAGGGAAGGCGAGAGACGGCACGATAACCGAGGCATGCGTATTGATCCATCCGAGCCAGGACATGACCACATAGTTCGGAATCGCAGTAACATGTCCCGAGAACATCAGAGACAAAATGACGATAGAGAACAGAGTCCCCGATCCCCAGAATCGGTATTTCGCCAGAGGATAGGCCGCCGCAGACGCCAGCAATATATGGCCAGCCGTCCCGGCGATCGTGATAAACAGGGTGTTGGCAATATAGCGGGACAGCGGCACCCATGAGTTTCCCATCAGGGCGAACAGGTCAAAGAAGTTGTCCAGCGTCGGATTATTGACCAGAAACCGCGGCGGGAAAATAAACAGTTCGTCAAGCGGCTTGAATGCATTGCTGACCGCATAGATGAGCGGAAGCGCCATAAACGCGCCGAAAACGGCAAGCAGCGCGAACAGTAAAAAACTGACGGCAAAGGATCGGTTTAACTGCCTGGGGGCCCGGAATACAGCTAGCATCCTCATAACCAATTTTATTCACCTACCTTTCGCAACAGTTTTTGCGTCAACTTATTGGAGCCGATCATAATGCAGAAGAGCAGTGTCGCGATAGCAGATGCATAACCCATCTCGAAGCGGATTGTGCCGAAGTCCATCAAGTGCGTTACGATGGTATGCCCCGCGTAGTTAACGCTTGGAAATCCGGCTAGCGCGATCGATATGTCGGCGACCGCAAGCGAGCCTGTAATCTGCATAACGGCTCCGAACATCAACTGTGGCCGCATGGAAGGCAGTGTGATGAACCATAGCTCCTGCCAGCGGTTCTTGATGCCATCTACGGCTCCTGCTTCGATCAGCGAACGGTCGATCGTCTGAAGACCGGCGATGAAGGCCAGGAAGCTGGTCCCCAGGCTAAGCCACAACTGGACGATGATGATAATAGCCAGAATATATTGTTCGTTCGAAAGCCATTGAATCGGTTCGAGAATAAAACCGAATCTCATGAGGAACCCGTTCAAATAACCGTAGCTGTCTCCAGAGAATACGATCAGCCAAATAAAGAATACGTTCCCCGAAATGGACGGCGCATAAAACACAAGGGTCATAAACGCTCTGACCTTGGGCGACAGTTCATTGATAATCCAGGCAAACAGGAAACACGCGATATAGCTGACTGGACCGGTCACGACTGCGAACATGAACGTATTCTTCAGGGCGATCATGAACACATCGTCGCCCAGGAACAATCGGGAGTAATTCTGCCAACCTACGAATCTCGGAAACTCCAGCATGTTAAAATAAAAGAAACTGAGTGCCAGCGAGATGACGACTGGAATGACTGTAAACGTGAAGAAGATCAGCATGTACGGACTCATCAGCAAATAGTAATGCTTGTTTTTTCGAAGCTCTCGGGCAACATTGGCGAGTCGTGACGGCTTCTTTGCCTGGATGAGGCTCGACGCGGCATGACGGTTTGCTTCTGCTTGCATCGGCTTCCACCCCCTAACTAATTCTGCAGATTGAATTCCTGCCGCTTGAGTGCGATTTCGTCATTCATGTACAAAATATAATCCGAGAGGGCTTCGCGCGGATTCTCACTCTCGTTCACGACGCGACGGAAGGCGTTATCCAGATGCCTGCCGGTGAAATACCCGCCCGGCACTTGAGGGATACCCCTCACCCATTGCCATTGGCGTTCAAGATTGTTGAAATCCTTGACCGGCCATGGCAGCTGCTCCAACGCTTCGATGTTGGCTGTCGGATATCGCGCAGCCTCGCCGAGCAACCCTTCCAGCTCTCGTCCGTAAGCGATTTGGGTATCCTTGTCCGTCCACCACTTCATGAATGACCACGCCGCGTCCTTGTCGCGGGCATTATCCAGCATCATGACCGCGGTCGTATGGCTGGCGACCTCATGACTTACGGAGCCGTCCTCGCGCTCGGTGCCGGGTACGATGGTAAAGTCCCACAACCCTTTGATCTCCGGCGCCAGAACCGTCAGCATATTGTACGTTGTATAATCGGCAATACCGATAGGCATCTCGCCAGTCCGGAACCGATTAGCGAAATCCGCTTGCAGCGGAAATTTGTAGTTCGTATAAAATTGCGTCCAACGCTTGAAAACCTGCATGGAAATCTCGGAGTCGAGTGCGCTCTTCCTGTCATTGTCCCGGTAGAATTCGCCGCCGTTCTGGTAGAGCAGCATGGCGAATGCCGCATTCGGAACCAGAGTTGCATTGTTCGTAGCCGATTCGATCGGCAAGTAAAACTCCATGTTGTGCTTCTGCAGCACCGAAATCATATTATACACATCCTGCCATGTCTTCGGAGGCTCCAAGTCCAGCTCTTTGAGAATATCCTTGCGATAGAAGAGCATCGGGAAAGTCTGCTGCTCCGGCAGCGCATATACCCCTTCGTCATAGGTGTAAGGAGTTATGGCGCTATCGCGGAACCTTGCGGCGACTTCCTCGAAATCCGGGAAAGCAGTCAAATCGGCGGCGGCGTTCCTCATCGCATAATTGACAGGGACATCTTCGCCGGCCTGCAAGGCAACATCAGGTCCTTCACCAGCCAGGACAGCCGGAAGCAGGATGCTGCCCGGAACGAGCCGTAAATTTACCGAGATGTTCGTCTCGGGCGTAAACGTGTCGTCAATCAACGCTTTCAATACCTGCGCCTGGTCCCTTCCCGTCGTTACCCAAACCGTAACGGAACGCCCGCTTTCTTCCGTGCTGCCGATACTATCGTAGTCTTCGGTATAAGAGGCGGCGTAAGCGCCTAGCTCGTGCTTGACCTTCTCGAGCAAAGTCGCTTTCGCTCTCGGAAGCTTGCTGTCCGGAGACGCGACGATAAGATAATCGAGCGTAAGCGGCTGTTCGCGCACGGTCAGAATCCACGTGCCAAGTCCGCCGACATTCACCTTGAAGGAGTTCAGTCGGTTCGCGATCGTTTCTGGCTTCTCCGCCATTTCGTTCAACTGCCTTACCATCGTATGAAGAATGGCGACTTTATCGCTTCTCTCCCCTGTCGATTGTTCGAGATACTCCGCCACGGCCTGGATATTGCCAGCTTGTTCCCGAAAAGCATCGATCATGCCGGGAATCCGCTTCTCCAATTGATAATCGCGGTTAGGGTCCGGCGTATTTGAGATCATTAACAAAATTTTTCGATACATTTCGTTAAGCTTCAGCACGCTCGACTCGATCGTCTCTATAAGCGGAGCGAGCTCGCCGAGCGAGACCGCCATACGAATGGTATGTTTCCCTTTCGTCAGATGGAACAGGTAAGGCTCAGCCCCTCCCAGCACATCTGTCTGCCATTCCATATTGAAGTCGAATCGCGTCCGCTTCATTTCCTGGAATGGATATTTGCCATCGATCATGATGCTGCGCGTCGCATAGACGCCCCGCAGCTGATCCTGTTTGCGCTTCAGCGCAATCTGGTACAACCCATCGTCTTCCACTTCGAATTCCCATTCCATCCACTGCCCCGGCAGCTTCCAGTTAAGGCCCCCAATCGCGTTGACCCGAATTTTCGAAGCGCTGTACGGCGTGACCGCAGGGCTTGACCGATCGGAAAGCGGATAAAGCGTAGGGGAAGATTTTAAGGTCGCATCCTCAGCCTGAATCACTATGAATTGACCCTCGGCGGCTGCAGCTCCCTCGGCTTCATATTCGGCTTTCCGTTCTTCATAGGTTTTTGTCTCCGGTTCCTGGTATAACTCGATATAGTCGATAGCCATCGGTTCCCTCAAGGAAGTCAATGAAACGGTCTGAACCCCTTCGCTGAAATAAAACAAATAGGGCTCGTCATTGTAACCTTCGCTGTCCTCGAAGGATGCGATTTGCCAAGCAGGTTTCTCTATCTGCCTCGGGCGCAAATCGTTTCCGCGATTGTCCCGCTCGATTTCGTCTTCGCGATTGCCCCAATATCGATCGAACAATAAAATTTCGGCTTCTTTAAAAGGCACTTCCTGATTGATCGCGAACTCCCTCTCGATAGCGGAGCTTTTCCCCTCCATAGGAAAATAATGAATTCGAACATGGTATAGACCCGGTTGATCGACCTGGACCCTCCAACTAATCGTGCCCGACTCGGGCGTCAACACAGCTTGACCTTGCAGGCCTTGAAATCCATCCGAAAGCTCAAAGCCGTCCCCTTCGAGTGCGGCATATTGCTCGCCTTCGATTCGGATTTCCGCCGCCGGTCTGTCTGCGTCTGAGTAGCGTTTCATATAGGCGCCATATCCGTCATTTGCATCAGAATCCGTTACCGCTGCAAAATCGCTAATAGCCTGAACATCGCCGTTGCCTTTTTGGTTTGATGAGTAGAGAGCCCATATGGACAAACCTAAAACAATAAAAACAAGTATCCACTTCACTAATTTCTGGCGTCTGACGCTCAATTCTGCTCCCCTCCCGCGGCAAGAGTGAAATTCAAACAGTCCACATTGTTAAAAGAGATGCGGACTGTTTGATCACTTCAATCGTTATTTCTTATAGACTTCATCGATTGCCGCCTGGAAAGGCGTTTTATAAGTCTCGATGACAGTAGATACGGATTGGCCTTTGTTAATCTCGTCAGCGAACTCATAATAAGGCATACTTGGGAAAGTGCTCATATTGTCAAGATAAAATCTGTTCGTCCCTAATCGAACATTATTGATATCGTCTTCGTTGGTAAACATCGACTCGTACCAGCCTTGGAGAGGGAAATCGTAAATCGTTTCGTAATCTTCGATCTTCTCCCAGATATATATAAGCTGCTCAGGATTTGGAACCGCTTTCGGAATAACCATAGCCCCTGGGTTGGTATCAGGCGTATAGAAGACAGAGCCATTCGGACCTTTAGGGAATGGAATAAAGCCGATATCGAAGTCCTTCATGTCGTTCTTTAAGCCGCTGGCCTCATAAACTCCGCTAAAATACAACAATGTGTTGCCTTGACGGAAAAATTGGCTTGGCTCCGTCCAATCGCCGCCCTCTGAAGGTCTGACAATTTTTTCGGTTGACAGTCTGGACATGAAATTCAATGCCTCGACGGTTTTGGGATCATCCAGATTCTGCTTATCCTCTTTCGTCAAGCTCGCTTCGTTAGAAGCAAGCGCCGCATCCAGAACCCCGGCACCTGCCAATCCCCATGTATCGAGCTTTCCATCGTTATTCGTATCCTTATTAGCCTCTTTGACCACTTGAATGAACGTTTCCCAGTTCCAATTATCTTCATCAACATATTCTTGAAGCGGCTTCATACCGAGATTGTTCATCAACGTACGATTGTAGAAGAATCCGGTCGCCCCCCCTGGATACCCGCCAAAACCATAACCTTTCCCGTTATAGTTCATGATTCTGTTTGTTACATCCGGGTCGAATACCTTGTCATTTTTGGTATACTCGTCAACCGGCCACAACAGATCTTGACTTGCAAGTGCAGGAATGGTGTACGATCTGCTTACAGCGATAATATCGCCTACCGGTTCGCCGGCAAGGAGCGATGCCGTAACCTTCTTCTGGTACTCGGCGCCATCGATGACGACATATTCGACCTCGAAGTTATGTTTTTTCTTTAAAGCCTCCAGGTTCTTTTTCCTTTGGATATTATCCGGGTTGTCTTCCCCGATTTCCAAACTCCAGAAGTTTACTATTTTAATGACTCTGCCGCCCATATCGAAATCCATCTCCGGCGTTTCCTTGGAATCTCCCGCGCCTTCTTCAGCGTCATTCGTCGCAGCCGGATCGTTTGATGGCTCTTCGGTAGCTGCATTGGTGCTTCCAGGATTGTTACCGCCATTGCTTCCGCTGCTGCAAGCCGCTAATGAAAATATCAACATCAGACTAACAAGCAACATAATCAGTTTTTTGTTCATTTTCATCCCCCTGAAATTGTAATGTAATTGCTATCACTTTGATGCAATGTTAATGATACAGTTTAAAGCTGAACCAACTACACCATTCCCCATGTGCTGCTAACCCTTCCGCACCTATCACCTCCTGGCCGCTTCAACTTCACCGAATGCAGTTGAAAGCGGTATCAAATCCAATGCACATCGCGCATAGAACGAAATCCACATCGTGTTCCTCCTTGTTCCTTTAAAATCATATTGTAAAAAATTAATGCAAACCTTCATTTTCTAGACATGGGTATAGCATGATTTAGTCATTTTCCAGTTATCCTGAATCCGTGATATCAAATAGCCATATCTGTACATGAAAATCTGTACCGGAAGTCTTAAATAACGATTTTTAATATGGTTTTTCGTACATTTTTGGCTGTATGATCAGCCATCTTACATGGTTACAATAGAAATGTTACCGCATACATTTAACACAGAAAAAGGGGTGTTGTTGGATGTCAAACGGGCGAGGAAGTACGTTGAAATCGAACTGCATGAACAAGCTGCCGTCAATTAAAGGCGATATCCTGGATAGCGTTTATTTGGACTGGTTTACCAATGACGAGCAATTTCCGTTTTTTATTCAATATGGCGGGCACGAAGAGAATACGCCTCTTCATAAGCATGATGACTTCACCGAACTCGTGATTGTATTGAACGGGAACGCTACGCATATTGTTAATTCTGAAACTTATTTTATTAAAAAGGGGAACGTATTTGTCATTAACGGTCCTACCTATCATGCTTACCAAAATCCTCATGAATTTAAAATTTGCAATATTATGTTTCGTCCCGAAATACTTCGGAGCGCCGGTCCGGATTTAAGGGCCTCCAAAGGCTTTCAGTCACTTTTTGTTTTAGAACCGTTTTATCGCAATATTCATTCTTTTCAAAGCGGGCTTAGTTTGTCGATTCCAAGCACGGAACACGTCGCATCGATTATCTCCGACATGATCCATGAATTTAACAAAAAGCATCAGGGCTATCAGACGATGCTCATTTCCCGGTTTATGGAGCTTGTCGTCTATTTGTCCAGACAATATGACAATCAGGAGAATGGCACAGACAGCAATCTGATGCATTTGGCGAATGCAATCTCCTATATTGAAGATCATTATCTTGAGCCTCTTACTCTGGAGGATATCGCGGCTAGATCCAATATTTCGGTTCGGCATCTGAATCGGATTTTTCAATCTTATTATCAAACGACTCCTATTTCATACCTGCAGCGACTTCGTTTGGAGCGCGCGCGTGTGCTGCTCAGGCAAAGCGGAATCCCTATCACAAAAATCTCATACGAATGCGGATTTAACGATAGCAATTATTTCACACGTCAGTTTTCCAAAGCCTACGGACTATCCCCCAAGGCCTTTAGACTGAGTCAGTGATTTGATTTTTATATTAGGTTTACGTTACAAATTACATGAGGCGCCCCGGAATATGTTGTCAATAAAAACATATACCGGGGCGTCCTTTTAGGCTCAGCTGGAATATTAAGTTTAAAGCACATGCCTTGATATCACATCTGCCGTCAGGTCGTGTGGCAACCCATTCATAGATCGGACCTCTACTGAAGGCAAGTAGGTAGTCATAAACCTGCCCCCTCCCAATAATAACGGGTCAACCCAATGTAGGTCCTCTCGTTCATTTGATGAGGAACGCGATGACGATGCGATTCAAAAAATTCTCTTCCTACCCGATTGGCCGTAAAATGCTCCTGATTCTCCTTAAGATCCATCGGATAAAGTTTGCCGGCAAGCAGCAACTCTTGTTTGTAACGGGTAACCGGTC
Source organism: Paenibacillus vietnamensis (assembly GCF_020169515.1). Lineage (GTDB taxonomy): Bacteria > Bacillota > Bacilli > Paenibacillales > Paenibacillaceae > Pristimantibacillus > Pristimantibacillus vietnamensis. The sequence continues at coordinate 84,217 of NZ_JAHMHW010000003.1, forward strand.
TGAATAGTTTATAGTATCGAAAAAACGCTTAGGGGGATTGGAATATTTGAACTTAGAAGAACAAGTGCGTATGATTCCTTCATTTCTGAACAAGACAGTTAAGTTCGAGCAGCTTAACGGCGGTCTTTCTAACGAAACCTATAAGTTAACTTGCGAAGGAAAGTGTTATGTGCTACGTGTTTTTGGGCAGCAAACCGATTATCTTAATTTTTCCCGGAACTCCGAGATTGAGGTAATGCAATCCTTTCATAAAGTTATACATAGTCCTTCGGTCCTTTATGTGGATCCAAATAAAACCTATGTGTTGCTTGAGTATATCGAGGGGAAATCGCTAACCGGGGAGGACTTACGCGATGCTGCGTTGATCAAACGGATTATTGAGCGTTTGAAAAACATTCACGACTCGGTTGATATCTCTGCCGAAGCGTCAAGACCATGTACGCCTTATCAGTTGGTCGAAAGTTATTTGCGTGGAGCTGAGAAGTTACAGGTCAAACAGCCGGAAGGCTTAACCCAGGTACTAATACAAATGGAACAGATCAACTACCGCCGCAGTCTCGATAAAAAGTATAATCAGCGGTTTTGCCACAATGACTACTACCTCTGTAATCTCCTCTGGTCTCCCCCACGCAAGGAATTGTATGTCTTAGATTGGGAGTTATGCGGTGTTGGTGACATCTTTTTCGATCTCGCAGCGATACCATTTACAAATCGTTTTACCGTACAGCAGGAGAAGAATTGGTTGCAATTGTACTTCGGCTACTATGAAGAGGAGCAATATGCGATCTTACAAGATATGAAGTATATGAATATGCTGCGGGAATGCTCCTGGGGGCTGCTCCATAGTGGACTTGCTATGAAGCAGGTAAATAATAGCTTTGATTATTACAAGCACGCTAAGCATGTGATCGAGCGGCTGCTGCAAGGATTTAATCAGTTTTAGAGCTCCCCTTACAGTAAGTTCCTTCTATTAGGAACTTACTGTAGAGGATTCGTTACTATCCGAATCATATTTAATTCCCTATCTAGGCCCGAAAAAAGCGGATTTCCCCGGAACCTTTCTTTCATTTAATGGGCCATCATTCGGAACCAACCGAGAGACACTGGCCCATCCAGAACTAGGTAGACGTCGCGCCGACCGGAGGCGCCCGTCAGCCCGCAAGAAAGGCTTCGCCAGTCCTGTTCTCCGCCAGCCGAAATCTTGCACTTACCTGCGATTGGACCGTCCGGACCATCCAGACGAACTTCAACCGCTGCATTCTCCGAGGCGGCGGCACGAAGCTCGACCGCGGAGATGCCTGCACCGAGTTCAGCGTCATGGAACGCAAGCCACCCCCTATCGCCGTTTACGGCTGCGGCGCTTCCGCCTTCGATGCATTCACCTAGATGAATGCCTTGATACGAATCGTAATTTGCAGCCCGAGTTACCTTCGTAAGGTCACGCGGCGGAATCGTCTCCCCGGCGACTGTAAGGCGACCTTCAAGCCGTAAATCTGCAGAGGAAGCGCCGAGCATGACCGAATACGTTCCGCTTTCCAGGCAGAATCGGTCGCGCGTTACATCCCAGATGGCCAGCGATTCGAGCTGCAGCTGGAACGTCACCTCCGCAGACTCTCCCGGAGCCAGAGCGATGCGTTTGAAGTCCGCCAGCTGAAGGCGCGGGCGCTTGACCCGCGAGGCCTCTGCACGTACATAAAGCTGCACGACCTCTTCACCCTCAAAGTCGCTTATGTTCGTCACACGGCAGGAAACCATGGCTGCCGTGTCGTTCCCGGCCACAACGCGGTTCGGCGACAACTGCAAGGCTTCGTAACGGAATTCGCTGTACGAAAGACCGTGTCCAAACGGATATAGCGGTTCGCCTTCAAAATATTGATACGTTCGGCCGCCATAGATAATGTCGTAGTCCATGAATGGCGGAAGCTGATCGACGGACTTGTACCAGGTCATGTTCACGCGGCCTGCGGGATTGATATCGCCAAACAGAACATCCGCAACAGCGCGGCCGAGCTCTTGACCCGCATGGGACGTGTAGATAATCGCCTTCGCCTTCTCCTGTAAAGCGTTCAAGGCGAACGGGTAGCTGCCGACGACCACAACAATCGTGTTCGGGTTCTCCTCAATTACCGCAAGCGCCAGCTTTTCCTGCGATTCCGACAGCGTGATATTGGGCCGGTCCATCGTCTCCTTGCCGTTGATCAGGGGATGATTGCCGACAAACACGATCGCCGCATCGGCGCCGCGAGCCGATTCTACAGCCGCGTCCAAGCCGCTCGACACGCGTTCAAACTCGAACGTGTCGGCATGCGTTCCAACAACCGAAATCCCCGCCTCCGCAGCGCCTCCGACGTTAATATCGTTCGCGGTCTCAGCCGCCAGACCGTCTCCGACAAGCAGTACACCTGTCTCATCATCAACCGTTACAGGCGTTCCGTTCCAGGTCGAGAAGGTAAGTAGGGAACTGCCCTGATCTACAGGTCGTATCTGGAACACTTCTTTCGTAAACCACTCCCAAATCCGATGAGCCGACGCTTGCAGGTTCTTGTCGTCCGTTGTCATATAGAGGTTATTACGCAGCGCAATTAATGTATGGCTGCCACAGCCCCAGTCCGATATCTCGAAAATGTCGCCTTCTTCAGCCCTCTCCGCTTGGGCGGCGAGTGTGGCCTTTGATTCGTCGCTGAGCCGGACATACTGCCCGCTACGAGCAGCCTTCATGCGCACACGATCAGTGCCGGCGGAGTATGACGTTTCAGCGCCTTTCCCTTCCGCCGCAAGCCTCTCGCGGATTCCCTGCAGCGGGGTAACCGCATAAGGCAATGTGCCGCTGTACCAGTCGCGGTAAACGACATCGGCGAGCGGGCCGATGACGGCAACCTTGCTCAGCTTGTCAGCCTGCAGCGGCAGCGTCTGCCCTTCATTCTTAAGCAGTACGACAGCTTTCTGCGCCGCCTCCCTTGCCAACTCCGCGTGCTCTGGATGGAGAATCGCCGATTCATCGATCGCAGCATACGGATTCCGTTCCGACGGGTCGAACTCCCCGAGCCGGAAACGGACGCGAAACGTGTTCCGAAGAGCGGTATCAAGATCATTTTCTGTCAATAGCCCGTCTTTTAGCGCCTCGCGAATCGCTGCCGTCACCACTGCTGCTTCGTCCGTAATGCTGTCGATTCCTCCGTCCCGGATCGACCGGGCCACCGCTTCCTTCAGCGTCTCCACGTAATGATGATCCCTCACCGTGCCCGTTACGTCGAAAGCATCGCTGACGACAAAGCCGTTCATTCCCCACTCGCGCTTAACGATGTCGATCACGTACCGGCTAAGGTTCGCCGGCACTCCGTTGATCGCATTGTATGCCGTCATCATGGACAAGGCTCCGCCTTCTTTGAACGGGATCTCGAACGCCTTCAAGTAATACTCGCGCAGGTTGCGCGGATCGAGGCTGACAGATGTATCGCCTCTTCCTGCCTCATTATTGTTGCCGATAAAATGCTTCAGCGTGGCAACCGCCTTCAAGTAAAAAGGATGATCCCCCTGAATGCCTTGCGAGAGTGCGGCGGCTAGTCTGCCGGCCAAAACCGGGTCCTCGCCATACGCTTCTTCCGTCCGGCCCCACCTGGGGTCGCGCTCCATGTCGACCGTCGGCGCCCACAGCGTCAAGCCGTTAAGATTCGGATTCTGCTTGTAAAAGCCGCGAGCTTCGTCCCCAATTGCGCCGCCGATTCTCTTAAGCAACTCGCTATCCCACGTACAAGCGAGACCGATCGGCTGAGGATAACTCGTCGCTTCCCCAAGCCAAGCCATGCCGTGTGCCGCCTCCGTGCCATGCTTGTACGCCTGTACGCCCAGGCGATCTATTGCGATCTGGTACTGTGGCATAAGCCCGATTTTCTCATCCAATGTCAGTTGGGCGATCAGGTCGTTCACACGCTCCTCGAGAGGCAAATCGGGATTCCAATAAAGGCAGGTCTTTTCTATTGTCATGTTCTCACGCTCCTTGGACTTACTATAAATGATACTTATTCCACCATCATCGACCTGCTCGGATACTTTCTACCCGAACCAGGCCAGCAGCCAGCATTCCCCTACTCCAATCTGCGCCGGGCTGCTTGCCTGCATTTGCCCGATTTTTCTTTGAATAACAAACTTGCTCTGACGGTGTGACAGACAATCCACATTACTCCTCTGCTGTAAGCATTCATCTAGTATTTTAGTTCAAGAATGACAAACTTACCTCGATTTTTTGGTCTTAAAATAGCATTATAAGGACACTTTATTTCGCGAACCCTGGTGATAACTGGTTCTCTTTTCGTACGGATGTGGTCAAGAAACAAAAAGTGTTGTGTTTCCACTGCAACAGAAAACTAGACCGTCTCAATCTCCAGCGAATCGGTCAGCAGCTTCTCGTCATCCACAATTATCAAGCTTAACATTACAGCATTCCTCCCATATCGTAATTCGTTGCGGAAGTTGGTGACAAGAAAGCAGACTTTTCAGCCCTTTCGTTTCCTAGTAGGATGTTTTGAGGGCGTTTTTTTTTCGCGACAGACCTCAACGGAAAGTAAAAAAAGAACACAACACAGTAAAATTAATGCACACGCTTCAATTCATTTTTCAGCGGTAAAAACAACAAAGAGTAAAAAATGTAGAGCCTACTCGTCAATAACGTTCATATCGAATTGATTTGCGATCGTTTACTATTAAGGTATAAGTCATCCTTGACTACAAGCCAAATGGGGGTAATAGTATGGCAAAGAAAATGACAAGATTTATTCTCTTTTTATGCATCACGTCCGCTTTACTAACAGCGTGCAGCAACGCGGTCAACAGCAATAATAACTCGGCAGGCACAGGTTCTAGCGGCAATAAAGCAACGGCTGCCAATGAGGTAGATCCAGCCAATCCAGCATTTAGCGCTTACAAAGAACCAGTAACGATTCATACCGTGACATCAGAATACTCTTCCGCAAAATATCCGAAGGGTGACGATATTACCAATAACGTGTGGACCAGAAGGTATAAAGAAAAATTCAATGTCGAGGTCGTAACGGACTGGGTCAGTGACGAATACGACACGAAGCTGAACTTGGCCATCTCGTCAAACGACCTTCCAGACGTGTTCAGAGTCAATGCCTCCCAATTACAGCAATTAATCGAAGCGGATATGGTCATGGACCTCTCGGAGGTGTTCGATACATATGCTTCGGAGCGCCTCAAAGGCTACATGGAGGCCGATCCGGACAGCTCCGAATCAGGCAAGAAAGACGGCAAGCTGTACGGTATCCCCCAATTGCATTGGGGATTAATCGACCAGCCAGACTTCGTCTGGATACGGAACGACTGGAAGGAAGAGCTGGGAATTGAAGATCCGAAATCCGTGGATGACATTAAGAATATCGCGTTGAAATTTATGGAGAAGCACGGCGGTTACGGCATCGCAGTCGACCAAACGCTGGATTATCTAAATCTGCTTGCCGTCGCCTGGAACGCCCATCCGGATATGTGGATCGAGGATGGGAGCGGAAAACTCGTATACGGCTCCGTCCAGCCTGAAATGAAGGATGCGCTGGCCGAGTGGGCCGAGTGGTACAAGCAGGGCATTATCGATCCCGAGTTCCCGATTAAGGACTTCAGCGCGATGAACGCCGATGTCGTCGCCGGCAAGGTCGGCGTGCAGCCATACTTCCAGTGGTGGGGCTATAACCCCGGTGTGGATACGGTGTCGAACCTGGGTAAGGACGCCATCTTTTATCCCTACGCTATTCCGTCGGTGGACGGTGGGGAAGCGAAGCAGTCGATCTTCTTCGCGAACGGCAACTATACCGTCGTCAAAAAGGGCTTTAAGCACCCGGAGGCCGTCTTCAAGCTTCTTAATGACTACGCCTATATCGTCGACGAAGGTGTCGGTAAAGAGTCCAAGGAAACGCTATCCGCCCTGCTGGACAACGATATCGCGCACGTCGTCGGCGCCTTCCGAGTTCTCAATCCGAACTCTGACTATGAGCAATTCGAGGCTGTAACGGCAACGTTGCAGTCGAAAGATATTAGCGACCTGACGACCGCGGGTATGCTGCAGAAGTATAACAACAGTGTCAAGTTCATGACGGATGCAACACCAGGTGCCGTTGGCGATTTCTTGCAGCAAGGAGCACCGAAGTCCGCTTACGGTCTTGCCAAACAAACACTGGACAACCAGAATTACATCAAAACTGCACTGTGGGGAGCTACTCCGGAGGCACTCGCCAGCTACGGCACGACCTTGGACGACATCCTGACAGAGGGCTTCACCAAGATTATCATGGGTAACGAAAACATCGATTATTTCGATACGGTCATCAAGAACTGGCAAACAGCCGGCGGAGATGCGGCCACCGAAGCAGTGAACGAAGCGTACGGGAAGTAAGCATTCTCTTTATGCAGGGGGCGAGGCTATTCTCTCCCCCTTTTATGTTATGGAAATTAATTCCTATAAACGGAGGGACACGGATGTTGAACAAATTAAGACAGCAGAGCCATTACCATCTCATGCTGATTCCGAGCATCGTCTTGGTCTTCATCTTTAGCTACATCCCCTTATATGGCCTGGTCATTGCGTTCCAGAAATATAATCCCGGCCTTGGCTTCAACTCGCCTTGGGTCGGGTGGGATAATTTCGCTCATGTATTTAATCAACCTAACTTCGTACGGACGATCTGGAATACGCTTTACATGTCCGTCTTTAAAATCATCGGCGGTATCTTTGTACCTGTCTTATTCGCCTTGTTGCTAAACGAGATTGCGCATCGAGCTGTCAAACGCACGTTCCAGACACTCGTATATATTCCGAATTTCCTGTCATGGGTTATCATGGCCGGCATTCTGCTTGACATTCTGAGCTCCGATGGCATCGTCAACACGTTCCTGGGCATATTCGGAATCCAGCCTATTTCATTCCTGGGCAGTCCTTCCCTCTTCCCATGGACCATGATCGTAAGCGATATCTGGAAGGGCTTCGGCTTCGGTACTGTTGTCTACTTAGCCGCCTTGACCAGCATCGATCCAGGACTTTACGAGGCCGCGATGATCGACGGCGCTAAACGCTGGAAGCAAACGATCTACATTACGCTGCCGCTTCTGATGCCGACAATTGTCCTGATGACGGTCCTATCGCTCGGCAATGTGCTCAACGCGGGTTTCGATCAGATTTATAACCTATATTCCCCTGTTGTGTATCAGAGCGGCGATATTATCGATACCTATGTCTACCGCCTTGGAATCCAGCAGGCCCAATATTCGATCGGAGCCGCCGTCGGATTGTTCAAGTCCGTCATCTCCTGCATCATGGTCGCCTTGTCCTATATCCTGGCCTATAGAGTCGCCGGCTACCGAATCTTCTAAGGAGGTATCTTCATGATTCATGACAAAAGTATCGAAAGACGCTTGTTCCATTTTTTTAACTACACGATTCTGATGTTAACCTCATTGCTTTGCATTCTGCCTTTCATCAACCTGCTGGCCGTATCCTTCAGCAGCAGCGCAGCCGTATCGGCAGGCAATGTAGCGTTCTGGCCGGTCAATTTTACGACGAAGGCCTATGAATTCGCGTTGGATGGAGGCGAGTTTTTCCCCTCCCTGTGGATAGCCGTAAAACGGGTCGTGCTCGGGACGGCTGTGAATCTCATCTTAATGGTGCTGACCGCTTACCCGCTTTCCAAGTCGAAGCAAAAGCTGTCTGGGCGCAATGTATATATGGGCTTCTTCATATTTACGATGCTGTTTAACGGAGGACTGATCCCAACATACCTCGTCGTAGTCAAAACAGGTCTGATCGATTCCATCTGGTCGCTAATCCTGCCAGGGGCGCTCCCTGTCTTCAGCATGGTTATTCTCATGAATTTTATTAAAGGCTTACCGGAGGAAATCGAAGAATCCGCAGTCATCGACGGTGCCAGTCCCTTGCAGATTCTGGTCCGCGTCCTGCTCCCGCTCCTGAAACCGGCACTCGCAACGGTCGGCTTGTTTAGTATCGTCGGTCATTGGAACTCGTGGTTCGACGGCATCATCTATATGAATGATCCCGCGAATTATCCGCTGCAGAGTTACCTGCAGACACTTCTGCTAAGCTTTGAGCAGATCATGCTTAAGTCGGGAACTGACTATACCCAGCTGCTCTCAATGATGAACGCCCGAACCGGACGCGCGGCCCAAATGTTTTTGGGTGCCATCCCGATATTACTGGTCTATCCGTTCCTGCAGAAGTACTTTACCAAGGGCTTGGTGCTCGGCAGTGTCAAAGGATAAACAAAAGGCTTGCAGCGTTGGCTGCAAGCCTTTTGTTATCATTCACTTCATCTTTCGAAGCCGCCACACCATACTCCGGAAATCGTGCGCCCTCCTCACCGGCACGTTATGCCCCTTCCTGCAGCTCCGAGATAACGGGCAACAGTATGGTAAAGACCGCACCTTCACCCAGCTTGCTCTCCGCTCGAATCCCGTAAGACTGGCCGAAATGAAGCTGGATGCGCCGCTGTACATTATACATGCCGATTCCCTTCGTTCCTCCCGCTTCCAGCCCGCTTTCCACCAGGCTCCGAATCGTTTCCTCATCCATGCCTACGCCGTTATCGCGAACCTCAATGGCAATGTCGCTGCCTTGGCGTTGTATCCGGATCGCAATTTCGCCATCCTCTTCACGCTCCGCAAGACCGTGGAAGATCGCATTTTCGATAATAGGCTGCAAAATCATCTTGGGCATACGATAGTCTAGCAGCCTGTCGTCAATCTCGTATTTCATCTGTATGCAGTCGTAGTACCTGACGTTCTGAATCGTCACGTAATTCGCGATATTGTTCAGCTCTTCCCGAATGGTTACTAAGGTTCCATCGAACCTGGCCGCATACCGGAGCATCGAGATCAACGCCTCGGTCATGTCAACAATCTTGTCGGCCCTCTGCATGGACGCGATCCATTTAACCGAACCGAGCGTATTGTAAAGGAAATGAGGATTGATCTGGGAATGAAGCGCACGCATTTCGGCGGCTGCCTTGTCGATCTCCTCCTGCTGGACTCTCTCGACCAGTCTTTTCAATTCGTACGACATTTTGTTGAACCTCGTGGACAGGTGTCCGATCTCATCCCGGGACCGTATATGCTCGACTTGTTCGAAACGCCCCTTCTCCACTAAGCTAATATTGTTAATCAGCCTCCTGATGGGACGGGTAATGACATTGGACAGAAAGATCGATATAATCGCAGCAAAGAGGGACATTACAATCGCTAATGTAACAAGGTTGCGGCTCAATATCTCCCCCTCCGCAGTAAGCTCCTCCAAGGGCATGTACAAGTATGTGGTCCATTGTTGCTGGCTAAGCGGACTGGTCACGACGACATTCGTCGATTCGTCAGGGCGGACGTTATCGCGGAACAAGGTACCGATCAACCGCTTGTTCACGTTATAAACGATTTTGTCATCACCGTCGACGATCATGAACCTCGAACGAAGCGCTTCTTGCAAGTTGCTATTCACAATCTCGATGAATTTGATGTCAATGCTCACAACCATGATCCCCAAGAGTCTTCCTGTCGTCACATCGTAGATTTTCCGAGCGTGCGAGACAGCCAATCCTTTGTTCTTAAGCTGCTTGTCGATTCGGGTCGTCAGCGTAACGGTTCTCTCCTTCGTGTGCATAAACCGTTTGAACCACAATTCATTAGCCGCTTTATAGTGGGTATCGATAGGTTGATTAGGGCTGACGAACAGATCAGACCCGCCGTTCAAATTATACAGATAGATAGAGAACACGCGATCCTTCATCATGATGTAATTCATGAGAATATTGTAGGCAGCATTCTCGTTCTGCTCACTGCCGTCCCGAAGGAAATCCTGGATCGGATAACTCCCGTCGAGCGTTGCGGACATGCTGCTGCTCAGCCCATTGCTGGCAATGAGTGATATCTTCTCGATCTCCTTTAAATATTCGTCGATGCGGATATTCGTTTGTTTGGCCAGATCGTTCAGCAGTTTTGTGTAATTATGCTCCAATAACCTTTCGGAGGAATAGTAGGAATTAATGGTCATCACGAGAACCGGAAGAATGATCACCGTCAGACAAATAATCATCATTTTCGTTTTAATACGAACGGATTGGATACGTCGCCACATCCTTTACCTCTATCCTCGGATCAACTCCGAACGGGGCTGCTACTCCCGATATTCCTCTGGGGTGAAGCCCGTTATTTTCTTGAAGATTTTGCTGAAATACGTGTAATTATGATAACCGACCTTATCAGCCACCTCGAACACTCTTAGCTTCCCGCCCTTCAGGTAAGCCTTTGCATGTTCAATCCGGACGCGGGTCAAGCATGAGATAAAGTTCTCCCCTCGCTCTAGCTTGAAGATGCGGCTGAGATAGGACGGATTAACATTGATTTGGCTGGCTACGCTCTGCAACGAAATATCCTCTGCATAATTCTTGCTGATAATATCGGCCGCGATGTCCGCATATGTGCGCTCCTCCATGAAGCGAGCGTCGTATTCCAAACAAGAGCTGATGTAAGCTGACACGCTGCGATGAATATCCTCCCAGCTCTCCCCTTTCAGTACCGATTCATAAGGCGACTTCTCGGCGAAAGGGGGTCGGGGTCGCTTCGCAGCCCATGACAACCGCGCATGGACGGATTCCATCAGCAGGATATATTTCTCGCGAACGCTGCTCTCGTCAGCCCGCAGCGCCTCCAACGCGGAACGGATTCCGGACAGAAATTGCTCCGCCTTCTTGGCATCCTTGCTTGCCCACACTGTGACAAAATCATGCTCCTGCTCTGGACTCAGCTGTACGTCGACCGCCTGCCGATCGTGCTCCTTGACTGCATCGTCGTAAAACAATACCTTGCCGGCGCCTGTATAGAAACGGTTACGCAGCGCAAAATCAGCCTCATAATATGCCGCTTTAATGAACTTGTAGCCTGGCACGACCGTGCTTATGCCAACAGTAAAGGTCAAATTCATGAAATCTTTTATCGAAGCCAGAAGCTTGCCGCACAGCTTCTCGATATCGGCACGGACAGATTCGCCGCCAGAAACCGAATTGACGATGATCAAATATTCCGAAGAACTCCAGATAACGATCTCTTTGTTCCACTTGGACGGTATGACCTCATCCATAATGTTCAAGATCGAGAATCGGAGCAGCTTTTCATCCGTCTCTACATATTTCTTCTTCACCTCTTCGAAATGACTGACTTTAAATTTCATGACGGTCAGTTCATCCGGTTTGACCTGAATACGAAGTTCATCCGCCTTCGCTTTCGCATCACTTTCGTTTACGAAACCGCTTATCAGGTCCTTAAAAAGACTTTCCTTCAGATGGCTCAAGCTTTGCAAAACGTCGTGTGCCATTGCGGGATGCTTCTCTTGGTTTTCGCGCTCTGCCTGCAGCTTCTGTTTTATGGAGATGAGCAGCTCGGAGAGCGAAGCCACCGTAATCTCACTCTTAATCAAGTAATCCGTCGCACCTAGCTTTAGAGCCTCCTTCACATAATGCAGCTCGTCAAAGTTGCTCAGGATGACATACTTGCAGGATTTCAATGCGCCGGATGCTTCCCGGATGAACTGCAGCCCGTCCATGACAGGCATCTTGATATCCGTAATGATCAAATCAGGTGAGGTTGCAATCGCAATCTCCAGCCCTTCTTTCCCGTTCCCTGCTTCTCCGACGACTTGGAAGCCATGCCCCTCCCAATCGAGCATGGAACGGATTCCCACCCGCATTAACAACTCGTCATCCACAATCATCAATTTATACATAAGCATCCCTCGATTGTCCGTTACTTCAGAACGGCTACTATTGTACGTATGAGAGCAGTCAATATGGTTAATCGTAACTTTTAATCAATTTTAACAATCTGCCAAAAAACAAGCAATAAGATGAAAGCTAACCATTTAATAGCTGAAACCATGTGAACGTCTGCAATTGACTTTGATGGCATGACGAAAATCCTTGCCGTCTTGCCTCCAGCAAAAGTCAGGCCACCATCACTGACTGGTTCAGACGGGAAAAAAAATGTATTGCCGTCGCTCGCGGTGCCAATTACGGTATATCTGCCGCTTGCTGCGGGACTGCGAAAAGGCTACCGAGTGATTTTATCGGCAGCCTTCTCATGATGTGTTAAAATAACGCACTCCTTCTTTCTCCCAATACGAAGGCACCTTAATGTATGGCCAGTCGGTTGCGTCGTAGTCGGGATCAAAGCTTTCGTGCGCATTCCAAAAAATTCGGGAATAGCGAAAGGGCATCTTCGCTCATAAAGGATTTGTATGGTTATTCTTTAGCGCGGCAATTTGATTTCCTCTGATTCCTGATCATATATTGCTCCCTTGTTTCCTATCGGAATTTCAGCAAATGTATCATAGATACGGTTTCTCTTGGTCCTCTCCTCCGGGCTGAGTCTTTGGGCGTCTGCAATTTCATAGCCGCCAAAGGTATCATACAGCCTAGAAGAGGGGTCGATTTCCACATAAGTGCACCAGGGCAGCCAGTGATAGTGGCTTTGCAGGATTTGACTTGTAAAGTTGCCTGCTTCATGTCCCAGGCCGGGCATGATATATCCGATGCTGCCGTCCACATCATTGGACTGTCGGGTGTTCTTATGGATAAACTCTGCAAAATCGCGATAATGCTCATCACCTGTAATGACATACAGTCTGTAATAGGTATATGAACAGGCGGCCATATACACATCGGCTCCCCCGCCAAGGGTGATAATGCTCTGTCCGCTGATGGAATACTTATTGAATGGATGTTTCGGCCAAGGGGTAGTCACAGGGAATGTCCACGCATAGGTCCAGGTTTCGGTATAATCGGCAGCGCCAATCGCGCCTTCCAGCCACTTGTCCTCACCGGTCAGATCATACAGGGCAAGGAAGCCAAACAAGGCATAGATCCCGGCCTCTTTATCCATGATGTCCGTGTTGTCGCAGGTGCCGCCCCGGTATTCCATGTTCAAGTAGGCATTATCGTAAGACCAATCCCCGGCCTTGATCGCAGCGGCTTTATATCTTTCATCGCCCGACACCAGATAGAACTGTACCAGAAAACGAATCACGCTGGGCGTATTGGCCTTGGAATCCATCCGGATAGAGCTGTCGGTATTGTATGCACGGTAAAAACTGCCGTCTTCATTCTGAAAATTCACAATCCAATCGGCGGTTTTTCTGCAGAATTCCAGCCAGGCCGGTCGCTCGTAGCCTATCTTGCGCATATAGAGATACGCGTCTAGAATTGCCTCAATCCCATCGGCAAGCATACGGATATAATGAGGATACGGCTCGAACTCCTTGATGCCGGGATGATAGCACATGTGCGGCAAGCCGGATTCGGTCATTGCCGTCCTCACCCAGAAATCAATGATGTTCACGCCTTTTTCGAAGGCTTCGGGTACGATTTCTTTATCTCCGTAACGCAGCAACTGATAACCGATTCCCGGCTGCTGTCCGACAAAGCCAAACTGGAAGGACACACTGGATATATCCATGTCGGGCAGTTGGCAGGAGAAAGGCAACCCGTACGAATCTCCGTATTGTTGCGTATATCTGGTGAACATTCTCATGCAGTTGTGGAAATGGAGCTCATTATCAACGTCGAATAACTTGTCGCGCATCCGGTCGTAGGTTACCCGCCAGATGTCTTTCATCATCATCTGAAAGCTGCTATAGTGTCCAAAATTCACAGCTACAGCGTAGTTTTGTTCAAAACCGACCTCCACCGGGTGGCTGACGCGCTGGAAGGATTTGAATTGATCTTTGAAATCAAGCCCAGCATATTTTCTTGTTGCGGGCATCTGACCATCACAGCCTGGGTATACATAATCAATAGACAATCCGTCGAGCTTCGTCTCGAATTCCTTACGTACGGCAAAACCATAATACAGATAATTCATAGTTCTGCTTTCCGGCTTACTCATGCCAACGGCACCAATGGTAAATTTGGGGTCTACATGATTTGCAGCCTGTGCAATATCCAGAGACCGCATGGTCACGTCTGACGTCCAACGCGATATTGCCGCCATTTCTCCTGATGCGATGTTTTGCATGGTAAACAAAGGCAAGGCACAACCGGTCTCCAGTCGCCAGAAATACTCGCAATCCAGGTCTTTGCCAAAGGCGTTCTTAGACGCATATTCGTTTTGCTTATACCATACACCGGGCGCGAAACAGTTATAGTCATGCGGATCGTCCGATTCCGTCATTACAAAGGAGAGCTTGGTGGAAAAACCAAGGTCATCTCCCGTCTTCAGCACCTTGACGTTCCTGCTTACCTTGAACCCGGCGCCGGTTGCTTCATAAGTATCTGCAAAGGAAAATTCAGAGCCGGAGGGCACAGTTAATTTGCCTTTGGCTGTGATTGTATCGCCGGAAACGGCAATCTCGCTGTAAGCTTTGTCGTAAAACTCGCTAAGGGCAACAACGGTCTTTACCATTACAAACATCGGGCGTTTATTAAAATATAAAAGTTTTCCATTCTTTAGCACCTCAACGCCGCCATCTTTAAAGAGCAAGGTATAGTCGCCGTTTACCAGTTTCACAGATTATTCCCCCTTCTTATTCTTGAAATATTCCTTCACAAGGAACTGCATGACATCACTCGGTTGTTCTCTGACAAACTCGGAATTATCTTTGAATACCATGCTGTATGGTTCCTCAAGAGTAAAGGGCTCCCATCGCGGCAGTTCCTCACCTGTTGAATCCTTCCCGTTCGGATCACCGGAACAGATAAAGTTAGCCCAGTAGTTGCACATCTGGCGGGCAAGATCATAATGTTTACCTACGAAGGGTCTCCAGCATTTAGCCAGGGTTTCAAAGAAAAACCAGAGATCCACCGAGTGGAATGTGCCAGGGTCATCCCAGCCCGGTATTTCCGCATCAAAATTATAATGATACAACGGGATATTAGCTCCGGTATCCGCATTGGCTTGTGAGGCAATCCGAATTGCATATTCAATGGAACTTACTGCAGCTTTCTTCACCGCTTCATCTATGTTGTCCGACTGAGCTTGGCAAAGTGCTAGAAACTCATCGGCATCATCGCCGAACATCTCAACAGCCATTTGCCGAAATTCTTCAAGTGTCTTGACTTTCGGAACACTGAAAAACTCGGAAGAAGTGTGGCCCCAAAGCACAGGTATCTTCCAGCGCTTGTTTTCAAGGAATAGATCAAATGCGTTGCCTACGCTGAACACCTGGTCAACAACGGTACCCCAGAACGCCTTATATTCCAGCATCTTGTCACGGAGATATTCCGCTTCAAGCTTACGGGCTTCTGCAAGGGAGGAAACTCCAAGAAACTCAAAGAATTTCACGCCCTCTTGTTCGGCTTCCGTCAGATTGCGCCGGACTCTAGGCATGCTGCTTCCCGGGTAAAGCGGTGTAAAGACACCGCTCTGAATAATTGCTCTCTGAAAGAGGCCTTCGTTCTGAGGCGAAGTGAGCTGGCTCATGACGCTTCCGCCGCCGGCAGATTGTCCGCCAATCGTAATGTTGTCGGGATCGCCGCCAAAAGCCGCGATATTGCGTTTGACCCATTGCGTTGCGGCCTGCTGATCAAGGTGGCCGAAGTTTGCGGGAGCCTCCGCAGCTTCCGCCGTTATTTCAGGATGGCATAAAAATCCAAACACATTCAGACGGTAGTTTATCGTTACCACTACGATCCCCCTGCGTGCGATGCGTTCGCCGTCAAACTCCATCTCGGCCGTATGGCCGACCTGCAGCCCACCGCCGAAGTACCATACAAAAACTGGAAGGTTTTCATCGGGACTGTTTGCCGGAGTCCATACATTCAGGTAGAGGCAGTCCTCGTCCATGGAGATGTCCGGATCCACAGCCCATTCTCTAGTATAGATGTTATTTATATCGATCTTTTGCCTTACCTGCATCGAGACCGGCGCGAAATCGTAAGCTTTCAAAACATCTTCCCAATCTTTTGCAGGCTGTGGGGCACGCCAGCGGTTTTCACCTACGGGCGGCGCGGCGAATGGGATACCTTTAAAACTTGTTATCCGAGGATCTGCTGCCGGCAATCCCTTAACCATACCGTTTTCAACTTTTACTACTCTAAGCATGTGACAACTCCCTTCATAATATTGGAACCTGTAAATGTGATACTTCTGTCTTCAGTCATTCCTCTGATAGAGACGGTACGGCGATTTATTCGTATGAAGAGTGCTAAAGGAATGTTCGGCGTGCTTGCGATGTCGAATGCATTCACAAAAAACGATCCGGACGGCAATGGAGAAGATGATACAAATGGGCTCGGTATGAGTCGAAAGGACCGCTGCCCCTGCGACATAATATCCTTCAGAACTGAGATGTATAATTCTCGTATAATTCGGTCATTCACAATCATCTGATTCCGACAACTGCGATGTCTTCGCTTTCATTATAATCATCCCAAACTTCTGACTACAATGTACATGTTTTTATATCGTTACCCGAATTTTACATCTTGAAAGCGTTTAACTTTCATTGCTCTGAGAAGCGTTGAAATATGCTTTATTACTCGATTCGGGAAAAAGCGTTGCTCATCGTTAAGCTTCTATGTGAAATTATTGCAGGGATTCAATTAACGCTACATTTGTGCAGCCAAACGGAAAAAACCGATTAACCATAAGCGCGCCTACCGGCCTGATGAGGGTACAGGGGGTCCAATCGTATCCGAAGAAAGCCGGAAAGCGTATTTAAGCGCAATTCTCGACCTTCATGATAATTCAATCGTCTCCTAGGTATTAGGGCGTTCCAATACAATCCGCTAAAATTAAACGGCCTCAGTCCAATAGAATACAGGACTAAAGCCGCCTAATTATTTTTATTATTTGTACTGTTTACTTGACGGGATGCAGTTCAGTATGCAAACTCCTCCATGATATGTTGAACTATCATGCCCGTTCAATCATTTCTTCACCCTTGGTTAGATAGAGATGCAAAAACATCGCGCAATCTCCGCTAATCCATAATCATGCCTACTACTTGTTTCGCGAATGCAGCATAGGGTTCGATCAGATCAGGATTTCGATCAATAGCCCACCTGAGGTTATCGAAAGCTCTTAATAGCAGAAAATGCCTTATATCAGAAAGATCTTTTCCACTTATTCCGTATCCGTCTATAAACGCTTTGAATTCTTCAACATTTGGGCTTTCCTCTAGTCCTAGGATTTGGTAATGCATCAATTGAGCAATAGTTGCATGCGGTACCACGTTTACTTCTGCATTCCAATCCAGCAATATAACTTGGTTTGCCTGATTGACAATCGTATTCTTTAAAGAGATATCTCCATGGTTTAAGCCGAAGCGGAACGGTTCACTCTTCAAATCTTCAAACAGTTTTCTTACTCTTTGCGATTCCATTTGAGTGATGACTCCAAGCTCAATCAAGCGGTCATGCTCAGTCAAACTATTTATATTATACTGCACATATCCTTGCCAACTGCCGTCTGATCCGGCATGAGAAGGTGACTGAAACTCACCATGGACTGGATCAATCAGATTCCCTCCATATCCTTTCACTTGAATAGAATGAATAAGCTTGGCATATTCGCCCAGTCTCCTCCAAACATTCAACTTGGGAACAGAACTGTCTACCCCATTATCTCCCTCAACAAAGGCTTGAATCATATATGCGGTTTCATCAACTATACCAATGGACAACACCTCAGGTCCCGGAATGCCAACTGCGGCTGCTTGCTCAATACACCATTTTTCTTTGATAAAGTTTGGAAATGTATCTTTATCGTTCATGCGGACAACAACTTTATTGCTCTCTGTTTCGACTACGTAAACCTGATTTGTCATGCCTTTACCTATGATTTGATATGTAGTTTTTACTTGTTCCTGAAGAAAATCACCTGTAATTCGTTCTGCTTGTTTAACTAAAGAGTCTTCCATAATTTCTTTCATCCCCCTCAAAGTGCCGTGCTTCGAATAGTTTACCACATACATTTTTGGGGAATATGTTTATAACTAAACAATACTACCCGTCCCTCGGAGCGAAGCTGCCGATCAACTCAGCGGCAGCTTCACTAAACACTTGTAATTCATTAGCTTAACTAAGCTAATTGAACAGAACTGTTATCATAATCAGTATTCGCTATTCATTCAGTAAAACATCGATAACCTTCTTCGCTTCTCTTACAGGGATGGATTTCTTATCTACTTCCCATGCCCATGTTATTAGCGCTTTCCATAATGCCCAACCTCTGGCCCTGTTTTCCGTTTCAGCGTCAAGGCCAATAGATTGAAGAAACACTTTCCTGCTTTTGTCATCAAAAAAGGTCCATGCCATGGTTAATTCTACTGCAGGATCGCCAACTGCCATTACGCCGAAGTCAATCACACTTGATAATTTGCCGTTTTTTACAAGAAGATTTCCTGGACTAATGTCACCATGAATCCAAACAGGCTTTTTTGTCCATTCGGATGCGGTTGCTTGATGCCATATTTTTAGGCACTTTTCTGCATCTACTGCCCCTCTCAGTGTTTCGAGCGCACTTAAAGTCCACTCGTTGAATTTCCACACTGTTAGGGGACAACCTCTAAAATAGTTATGCTCCCCGCCTGCAGGACCATTCGATGCGTCGATTTGATGAAGCTCCTTAATAAACCTAGAAAGATCAACAGCAAATTCATTAATATCTGAGATATTGTCATGCCTTAAGGTTTCTCCATCAATCCACCTATTAACTGACCAATAAAAGGGATAGCCTTCGTCGGGTATTCCTTTTGCCAGAGGAACAGTAACAGGCAGCGAAAGATGAGGTCTTAGCTTTGGCAGCCATTCAGCTTCTTTCTCAACCTGCGGAGCATGACCTTCGTCTCTTGGCAGCCTCACGCTCATCTCATCGCCAAAATGAAATGTAAAGTTATCATATCCGCCTTTTTCAACAGGTCTGACAGGCAAGTCAGCCCATTGAGGAAATTGCTTTCTAATTAACCTTCGTACTAGATCGGTATTTATTTTGTACGCACTAAAAGACATATAGCACTTCCCTCCGTGTTTGAAATGGAACTGAAGGGATTCGTGCAAACTATTATCCCTTCCGCACCTCGAAAATAAATGTATCGTTAACGGATTTAATGGTTCCCACGAAAATCACTCTCTTTCTTAAAGGGATAAGTTATTATACAGTGATGTATCAACAGCAATCTAGGTAATGAATAATTTAAATCAATTAATCTCCCTCTATGAAAAATAGTTCCAATTCATAGTAAGACGGAATGGGGTCAAGCGAACCGACGCGAGGAGCCTTGGAAGATCATGTTGCATTGGCTATGCCCCACATGCTATACAGAGTGAAAATGGCAGCCTGACGTGAGGTCAGGCTGCCATTCGTTACCTAGGTTACAACACAACGCCTATAGCAGTCGGTCTATCGGCTATTCAAGCGTGAACGACGCCAGACTTGCGTTGCCGGTGCCCCTATACGTGAAGTATAAAGCTTGAACGCCGTCCGGAACTGCGATGTCTGCCGCATACGTCGTCCATACGTTCGTGAAATCGACCGGAATCGATCCAAGCGTTGGTCCGTCCCATGCCGTCTTGACCTCGATGCTGCCTTGGGCATATCCGCGAACCTGAATCTTCACGTGCTTCACGCCCTCGCATTGAAAGTACTTAAACCCCGCCGTTGCGGAATCCCGCATATTCGCAATATAACCGATCTCTTCGTCCCCGTCTTTGCCGTCTTGGGTGATCTTCGGGAATCGGCCGTCCATCCATGCGCCGTGCGTGCCCGTGTAGCTCTCATCCGTCTCCGTGAACAGGTGGCAGGCTAAATAGGCCGGGTACTGGCCACGGCCGACAAGCGGGCCGCCGTTCGGACCGCTCGTCGTAATCTCCGCTTGCGGTATGGTACCGTCCTCCAGGAACGAGATCGGTTCGATGCAGCCCTGGCGGCTGAAGCTCGTACCGTTCGTATGACGGTGATAGAAGATGTACCATTGACCGTTTGCTTCCACCAATCCGCCGTGATTGTTGCCGCCATAGTTCATTGGCTTGCTCGCCGGCTTGTACGAATCGATATGCATGTCGTTGTTGCTTACGATGACTCCACGGTATTCGAAGCCCTTCGTCGGATGCTTGCTGGTCGCGTAGCACAGCTCGTGCATGACGACGGAGGAATAGACGAAATAATACGTATCGCCACGTTTACGGATGGATGGCGCTTCGAAGAACGCATGCCCTTCGTAGCCGGATCCTTGGCTATATGGCTCGCTGGGTACGATGAACACCGGTTCATCGACGATCGTCAGCATATCCGGACCGATTACGGTGGCCATCGCGCCCTTGCGCGACTTGTCGCCGACCGAGCAGAACCCGGTATACAGGTAAGTGAGGTCTCCTTCCGTCAGCACTCCCGGATCGAATTGCGGCTGATCGCCTGCCCGTTCGCCCAGGCGCGTCCCGTCGGCGTACTGCACGTATCCGTAAAATTCATATCTGCCGGCGGGCGTATCGCAGACGGCGACCGAGACGACGGATACCTTATCCAGGACATAGAACAGATAATAACGTCCGTCCGGACCTTGGGTGACGTCCGGGGCATAGAGACACATTCGACCATCCGGGTTCAGCGGATCGTCCGTCTTCTCGTAGATGACGCCTTCAGATCGCCAGTCCGCCAGATCGTTCACGGGCGCCGACCAGCAGACATAATCGTTCAGACAGAAGACATGCCCGTTATAACGGTCATGCGAGCCGTATACGTAGACTCTGTCCTCGAACACATGGGGCTCGCCGTCGGGGATATACTCCCAGGACGGCAAGTAAGGATTTACGCCTTGTTTCTTCATAAGATTGATTTCCACTCCTCCGGTACATATCTGCCTTTTCGACTATCCCTTTACTCCGCCGACGATCATGCCCTTGACAAAATACTTCTGCAGAAACGGATAGACCATAATAATCGGCACGCTTGCAACGATCGTCATCGTAGCCCGAACCGATGTCGGCGTTACGATTTGCGTGCTTCCCTGAGCATCGGCATACTGGTCAGCGGCTGAGGAGCCTGTGTTGGACGTGGACAAGATCTTCACCAGCTCGTATTGCAGCGTACTGAGGTCATGCCTTGAAGAATTGTACAGGAATACGTCAAACCAGGAGTTCCATTGATAGACTGCCACGAACAGGGATACGGTCGCTAGAGCAGGCATGGTCAGCGGAAGCACGATACGGATAAAGGTGGTGAGGTCGCCCGCGCCGTCGATTTTGGCCGATTCCATGATGCCTTCCGGCAAGCCTTCGATGAAGGATCGAATGACGATCATATTGAACACGCCGATGATGCCCGGAATAATGTAGACCCAGAAGCTGTTCAGCATGCTGAGCTCTTTAACGAGCAGATAGTTCGGAATCAAGCCGCCGCTGAAATACATCGTAAATATGAAGGTAATGGCAATGAATTTCTTCAATTTATATTCGGGACGGCTGATCGCATAGGCCAGCATCGATGTGCAAAATACGGAAACGATCGTCCCGACGATCGTCCGTGCCGCGGAAATGAAGGTCGCGTAGAACACGTTCGATTCACTAAACACATACTCATAGTTTCGGAGCGTCCATTCACGCGGCCAAAAATAGATGTCGCCGCGAATGGAGTCGTTAGCGTCGTTGAACGACAAGGCGAACATATTAATGAAAGGATACAAAGTGACGAAGATCAAAATAATCATGAAGATATAATTGCACGCATCGAATATTCGATCGCCAATCGAAGAGAATCGAGTCGAATTCGTTTTAAACACTGTATCACCGCCTTCCATCTAGTACAATCTGCTTTCGCCAAGCCGTTTAGCGAGGTTGTTGGCAACGATAAGGAAGATGAAGCTGACCACGGTTTTGAACATGCCGGCTGCCGTCGCCAATCCATAGTTATTCATTTGTATCCCGTACTTCAACACGAATATATCAAGATTTTCCGAATATTCAACATTCATGCCATTGCCAAGCAAGTACTGCGGCTCGAAACCGGACTCCAGGATATGGCCCAGGTTCATGATGAGCAATATGACAATGACGGGCTTCATGCCTGGAAGCGTAATATGCCACATTTGTTGTAAGCGTGACGCGCCGTCAATCCGGGCTGCTTCGTACTGAGTAGGATCAATGGTCGTAATGGCAGCCAAGTAGATAATCGTATTAAAACCGACGTTCTTCCAAATTTCCGTCACGCCGAGAATTCCCCAGAAATATTCGCCGACTCCGAGCCACAATACGGGCTTATCGATTATATTGAACTGGAGGAGCAATACATTGATAATCCCCTCCGGAGCAAGCGCCGTTTGGACGATATTCGCGGCAACGACCCACGAAATGAAATGCGGCAAATAACTGATCGTCTGCACCGTCCGCTTGAAGTAAACCCTGCGGAGCTCATTCAAGAGAAGCGCTAATACAATAGCTGTTACGAATCCAAGTACAAGATTAACAGTGCTCATCACAAGCGTATTGCGCAAGACCAGGTAAAACTGTTGTTCCTGAAACAAATACTTAAAGTTATTCAATCCAACCCAAGCCTGGTCGAAAATATCTCTACCCAGCCGGTATTTTTGAAAAGCAATCGTCCAGCCCCAGAGCGGAACATATTTAAATACGAGGACCCACGCAAGAAAAGGCAACGACATCAGCATTAACATTTTCTGTTTGGACAATGCTTTGAAATAGGCTTTTAGGCGCGAATCGTCAGAAGGCGATCCTGTCAGCTGCACGGTATGTTTCTCCACTCGATCCGTCTCCCTTCCGGCAAAATCTTATCTGTCACTAGCATAATTAGATGGGAAAAGTGAATGGCATCACTTTTCCCGGTTTACGATAAGTACTCAGAAGCTGCTTTTTACCACTTTCCTGCGACCCGATCCTTCACCTTGGCGGTCATGAAGGCTTCGAAGCCGGCTGCATCCAGTTTGCCGAACTCTTTGAGATAATCATTCCAGACGGATTCGAACTGTCCTTCGGAGGCAAGTACCAGCTTCGGATAATACTTCTGCTGAAGATCGCCAGCTTTCTGATTGAAGATATCTTCAGGAGAACCTTGCTGCTTCTCAATACTCCAAGCCGGATACCATGGTCTTTCCACAGGTTTCGCGAAGAGACCGGAGAATGTTTTGATTCCGTAAGCATCAAGCAGTGATCGGTCGCCATCCGTATAATTGATGTCCGCTACCTCAGGCTGATTAAATGGCACATGCGCATTGCCGTCCTCGTACACGGAGTTGTTGCCGTAACGCGGCCATTCATAATCGAAGTAAGCCCAGCCGTACTTACGTTTGAAGTCGTTATCGTTGCGATTAGCCAATTGCTCTTGGCTCATAACGAAACGACCTTCTTCGTTCACAGAGTAGGTGACGCCTTCTTCACCCCATTGGACAAGCTTCTGGTTCTCATCCGTCAGCAGGTTATCCCAATATTTGATAATGCGAACCGGATCTTTGGCGCTAACGCTAATGCCGAGACCTCGGTTGTTGACGAAGGAAGGGGGATCCATGTAGGCATCCGTAATGCTCTCGTCAAAGACGATTGGAAGGGATACATAACGCAGATCGTCATTACCGGCTGTCTTGAGGTTGTTGATTGCATCACCGATCTGCCAGGTGTAGCCGCTGAAACCGAGCACGCGGCCCGAAGTCAGCTTGGCCTTAAATTGGTCCCCGTTAGCGGTGAAGCTTTCCGGATCAAACAAGCCTTTTAAGTTCAACTCGTTTAACGACTGCAGCCATCGCTTCTCGTAATCGCTTCCCTGGTACAACTTGGCTTCATGCGTCTTCATATCAACCAAGACATTACCGTCGTTCGGATAACCGGCTAGATGCATAGGGGCATTGGTTATCGTATAGAACTGACCCGGTTCGCCGGCGAATGTAGCGTAGCCGATCGCATCTTTTCCATCTACGGTAGGATATTTAGCCTGATATTTCTCGATCAGTTCAAAATATTGATCAAGTGTCTTGATTTTCGGGAAGCCGAATTCCTTCAGCACTCTGCGTTGAATCCAGATGTTGCTGCCCGCATCCGGATCCGTCAAGTAGCCGCCGATGTTGGCTGTGAAAGGCAGAATATAGATGTTGCCGTCTTCATTTTTGATCTTGTCCATATAAGGGCCATACACGCGCTTGATGTTAGGACCATACTTCTCAATCAAATCATTGAGCGGGATCAATGCTTCTGCATCCAAGAGCTTCGCAAGTTCCCCTACCGGCGAAATGACATCGGGATATGCGCCGCCGGCAATCATGACGCCTGCCTTAGTGCCGGGGTCTCCGGCTACAAACTCCATTTTCCAATCGACACCTGTTTGTTCCTGAAGGATTTTGCCGATCGTTGTTTCGCTTGCAAGCACGTCTTTATTCGTCCCGAATGCGAAATAACTGAAGGTGACCGGGGCTTTACTGTCCTCTCCGGTCTTTCCGTCGGTCGCGGAGCTGTTGTTCGTGTTGTTCGTCTTTCCTCCCTCGCCATTATTCGACGAGCAGCCGGCAAGGAGGAGTGATACAGTCGTTAGCACGGCCAGGCTGGTATGAAGCCACTTTTTTTTTCGCACTTCAAATCCCCTTTCTCTTTCTCAAGTTGTGTAAGCAGTTTCATTGTAGAAGAAAAAGAAAATAATTGTTATATAGCAAACCTTAGGTTGGTCTTTGAATAGTTAAGAACTTGCCCGGATGAATTTTATTCTTTTCGTGTAATTGGCAGACGCAGCGTGATTCGCGCTCCTTTATTTGGAGCGCTGGCAATTGCGAAGTTGAACGATTCTCCGTAATAGATTTTTAGACGCGTAATGACATTTTTCATGCCGATGGAATCGCCCATGGCATCATCCTCGTGAATGTAACGGTGAAGCTCGTCGATTTTCTCTTGCGCGATGCCGCCCCCATTGTCCGTTATGAGGAAGACAATCTGTTCCTGCTCTTGCGCGATCTGAATCGTAATATATCCGATGCCGGGTATGTTCTCGATCCCGTGAATACTTGCATTTTCCACGAACGGCAAAAAGGCCATCTTAGGAATTTCAATCCCCATAACGGATTGATCGACCTCGATATGATATTCCAGCTTGCTGTCGAAACGATATTTTTGAATTTCCAGGAAGCATTCGATCAACTCCAACTCCTCGCGAATCGTAACGAAGCTTCGTCTCCATATAATGGATTTTCGAAAGATTGTCGCCATGTTCTGAATGGTCTTGGCCGTCAGCGATTCGCCGTTCATTAGACTTCGCATCCGGATGGTTTCCAGCGCATTAAATAAAAAATGAGGATTGATCTGACTATGGAGCGCGTGTAATTGGGCTTGCCGCTGCCGCAGTTCCAGTTCTTTTTTCTGGATCTCGGAAACATACACATCATTGATCAAGTTTTCGATCCGCGAGCCCATCCGATTGAATTCCACCGCTAGTTGGCCTACTTCATCCCGTTCCTGATAATAGGGGACTCGTTCAAAGTTATTGCCGCGTACAGATTTCATGTGTTTCAAAATATCTTGGATACGCGTATGGATCGAGCGGGAGAAAATTAAGATTACGATCGTAGGCACGAAGAAATTAATCCCTGCAAACCAAAGGATAAACCGGCCGGATTGCCTGACATCATACAGAATGTTCTCTTCGTCTAGGACGCCGTATACTTTCCAGTCCCCCAAATAACGACTAGACTGATATCGCTTGCCGATGACGATTGCCTTATTCGGCTTTGGTATCTCATCGAGATGGAGCGTCCGATCCGCGGTGATCAGACCGCTTGGCTGACCGCTTGCCAGTCGGCCGTAACGCGCCTCATTGGATGGATCCAGCAAGTAAATATCGCCTTCAAAGCCGGATAGATCGAAAATTTGCTGGATATAATTTTTATTCAAGTCGATTTTGACCACATTTTCATAAATCCCGTATCGGCGGTCCGACAGCTTCTGAATGACGCTGATGCTGTCGTACGTCACATACAGATGCGGATACGTGTTATTGTAATTTGCCATTTGGCGATACCAATCCGCGTCCCGTATTTCATCCTCGAGCTTGATAATATGACTCGAAGTTAGAATCGTCGGATTGTCGCTCATAATCGTCACGGAGCTGATGGTTTTATACTCCTTTTCCGCACGATTGAACAGATTCGATACGTTATTTAGCGATTCTACATAGCGATCGTATGATGTATGGTCGATATTCAGATGATCGCCCAGCTGATGGTCAATCGAATACAAATAAGAGATGCCCGCAGCATCGTCAATCAAGGCTCCTAATTCGGACTGCAATAAGGTAATCGCTTGTTCCGCATCAGCCGTCTTCTGTTTTTTAACATTAAGAGTTGTCACGTGGTAAAACGTCACGTTGGTCAGCACGATCGGCAGGAACACGCATATCACATAGATGACAATCAGCTTGTTTCGGAGCTTCAAATGGTGTAATCGGAAGTTTAGCAAGACGGGCCTCCTTTTTATTGATCGATCATTTTATTACGATAATCCGACGGCGTCATTTTCTCCAACTTTTCAAATTGGGTCGCGAAGTAATCCGCGTTCTGGAAGCCGACCAGCTCTGCGATTTCGTACATGCGTTTTTTCGTTTGCCGCAGCAGCCGTTTCGCCTCCTCGATTCGAAGCGTCAGTAGGTATTCATTAAAATACATCCCGTAATTTTTGCGAAACAGTTGTCCAAGATAGATCGGGTTCATATGGAATTCGGCAGCAATGCCCTTCAAATAGATGTTTTCCCGGAAGTGGCCATCGATATATTTTTTAACTTTTTCAATATTGCTTTTGCCTTTTTCCCCTCGTTGCTTGGCGATATATTCAGCGGCTTCCTCTATGAAGTTCATGAAAACATACCTAAGCTGGTCCAAGTTACGGTATTTCGTCTGCCAATTCAGCAGTTCTGTAAGCCATGCCAGCTCCTCTTCTTTGCCTTCCAGTTGCCGAATAATGTTGATTGTGGTAATCATGCTTCGCCTTACGGTATTCGCAACTGCGCCGGGAGTGAAATACCGCTCCTTAAAGGCAATGAAAATCGCATCAATAGCGTTTCTATACCCTTCCTTATGATTGGCTTCAACCTCATAGATCAGCTTACTGTGCAGTTCTTCATCGACATCATAATAATATAAGGGCAGTTCTAACAGCTCCGCCGCCATAAATATGCCGTTAAAACCTGCGGCAAAACGATATTTTAAGCATTCATCGGCGCTAGTGCGGGAGTGAACGATCTTTTTCAATTGATCGACCTTATGACCGATAAACAAAGCGATTTCCGTCGATAAATGGTTCTCCAAGCTTTGAAGCAACTTCATGTAGCCCATCCGCTCAGAGCCGAATTGCTCGTCTTGCCACAATGGCGGCACGATAAAACCGTATTGATTGTACGCGCGTACATGAATGAGTAGAGGCAGTCCTTCGAGATGGAAATATCGCTGGATCATATTTTGCAATAGCGGCATATAGTCAATTTCCCTATGAGGGAGCATGTCCTGTATTTCTACAATGACATAAGTATAGTAGGAAGTCAGAGGAAGTCCAAGCGTGTGTGCAATTTGCGTCATCACCTGCTCGTCGGGTTCGGCCTGGACCAAGCTTTCCATAATGATCTCGACAAGCGGCTTTTCTCTTGTCATCGATAAAAGTTGTTTCTGATTCAGCGTAGTAGCTATTCTTTTTAGGGTCGCTACAATCTCCTGTTCATCAACCGGCTTCAGAATATAGTCGGACACATTGTAACGGAAGGCTTGCTGGGCATACGAGAAATCAGGGTACCCGCTTAAAATGATAAATAACGGCTGATGGCCTCCCTCTTCATTCACCTGTCGGATTAGCTCCAGACCGTCAAGCACGGGCATTCGTATATCTACAATGACCAGATCCGGAGATAGATGTTTGATAAGGGTTAACGCCTGCGCTCCATTTTCCGCTTCGCCGCAGATTTCAAATTGCAGCGACGACCAATCGATTAGATTAATTAAGCCTTTACGTACAAAAATCTCATCATCGACAATCAGTACCTTATGCATGAGCCTTCCTCCTCCGAGACCTTTACTTTGTCGTTTATAATGCAATCAGTGAGGGAACGAATCTTACCCACCGCATATGCTCAGGCTATAAGCCCTGAGCTTCAACGTTAGTTCTGCCAAATTCAAGCATGCCAGCGGCTGCGATAATGTAGAAGTTCGCTTAACGTTGAGTCCGTTTACCGAAAAAAAACACTTCGAGGACATTCGCAGCATATCGAGTCGTCCGGTTGGAGAGCCCACGCCTCGTTATGTTCCACAAACCTCGCCAGAAGTGTTGGAGCGCTCTCTTTCGGTCTATGACTCACTCATGGAAGAGGCGGTGCTCCAACGATTCTGCAAGAGAGATTGGAGGCGGCGATCCGTCACTTTGGCCGGGTTCGCATACCGGAAATCATCCATCAGCACGCCGAAGAAGCGTCTACAGCGAATATACCGTATCTGGAGTTCTTAGACAAGCTTCTTGCCGAAGAACTCCTTGCAGCATGAAGGGCTATCTCCCGATCCGATTGGATTCGGAAGATAGCCCTTTCGACTACCGACCCGTTATAAGAAGTGCATCCCGAAGTAAATAGTCTGCCGCTTCTTCGGCGATATGCTTCCCGCGCTGCGCTTTCACTTCGTTGATAAACGCCTCAAGCTCGCCAGCCTCCAGCTTCTTCAGCAAGCTGTTGGAAATACCGCGCGAACCGATCGACCCGTTGTCCGCAAAAACAGTCACTAGCTCCTTGAGGGTTTCCCGATCGACATCAATCGAGAAAGTCAACGTTACTGTGGCGGTATTCCCCGCCAAATCGGTTGAAGTTACGGCAAGCACGTGTGAACCCGGCGCCAGCGTATATAGCGGCACTGGCGTACCCGGCACATATGGATTCGCATCCAGCGTGACCGCCGTCTTGCTGCTGTCAACGCCTGACAGATTGTCGGTCAGGTTAACCTGTACCGAGAACTCGCCGGCATTGCCGAGCGTACTTCCGTCTGTGAGTCCGACTACGGTGATTGTCGGCGCGGTGGAATCAATCATCACCACGCTAGTGCCGGTCACCCCGGACCCGTCGCCTGTGGTGGCTGTTACCCGGACGGTACCATCGGCAACTGCCGTAAGCAGGCCCGTGCCGTCGATCGTCGCGGCGCCGGTCGCCGTGCCGTCAAGTTCGGAGACCGTCCATGCGACGCTTCGAACGTTCGCATTGTCCGGTTTCACGGCTGCGGTCATCTGCAGCGTGCCTCCGATCTGATTGATGACGGACGCGCCGTTCTCCCCGCTGACGGTAATTTCCGTTACGGGAAACTCAACGACCACCACACGAGCGTGCGACTGACTTAATACTTCGCCGTCTTCCGCCAGTACATAAATAATGTATGGACCGGGCAGCATGGGCGCTTTCATCTCGAGCGCGTCGCCGGAGGCCACGGTTTCATCGTCTCCTCCATCAAAATGTCCGCCGCTCGACGAAGAAATCCAAATCTTTTTAGTCGCGTCGTCCAAATTGTACGCAAACCTGACTGTCCCGCCGGGGGCTACGGACACGTCAGCCGGTAGCAACTTATTTGCCGCCGATACTGTGGTGGTAAAGTTAATGGTTATTTCGCCCTCCGAAGTGTTGCCTACCAAGGTCCAGCTTGCTTCGGTGCTGATTTCGTGCCCATTCTCTACGGGCTTGCCGTTAAGCGTAAAGGTGTAATCATCACTCAAAGTCAGTTTAAGAGGCTGTGCCGCTGAAACATCATAGCTCTTCCCATCTTCCACATTGGTTGCCGGCAGGCTCGCGTCGACGTATACCGTATACTTGGAAGTGGCCGTTTCTCTGCCGTCCCCATATACGATATATAGTTTGTATTGTCCTGCGGCAGCAGGAGTGTTGATTGTCTTTGCGTTGCCGGGAGCTTTGGTCATCGTAATGCCTTGTTTAAAGACAGTTGTGTTCGCGGGCGCGAGCCATACCGTATCTTCAGCTTTGAGCAGCCCCCTGCGGCTCACTTTTTCACCGCCTTTACCCACGATGACGTTGGAAGCCAGCTCAAACTCGGTATCGGCAATGAGGCTTCTTGGGATCATATGCGTGTATTCGTTGGCAAGACCCGAATTCAGAACGATTTCGTTGCCCTTAACCGGCCAAATGCGGGCTTCGCTTTTGTAGTTGTCGTAAGTAATCCTAGGGGCACCATTCTGGTTGTTATTCCCGTCCACGTAACCTTCGACGGCAATCATATCGCTTTTGCGCTTCCAGTTGTTAAACTCAAAAAGACGGCTCTGTCCGGGGGCATGGGAGAGCTTTGACTGCACGACGTTGCCTATCATCTTTATGAACGTGCTGCCTTCGTCGGGATGGAACCCGTTCGTCCAGTTGTTGGAGGTCGTGGGTTTGCCGCTTGGATTCGGGTTAAGGAAGTTGTAGTTCATTTCGGTGTAATTCGTCCAGTTGTCAGGATGCCAGTTACTAGTATTGTCGGTGACAGGGTTGTTTGTCAGATTATTGATGGTGTCCCATGTCCCTCCGCCCGGCAAATTACCTGGATCGCCCTGCCGTCCCAGTGAATAAATGGCTCCGGAGTCGTTAACTACCGTGCAAATTTCCTCTATCCGGTTATAGTTTATTTTGTTATTCCTGGAGGTCGAAGTGATTACTGGAGACCTTGCGATACTCGTTTCATGCGTACCATGGTAAGGGCCGCCGGTCTTGTTCGTACCTTGGGCGGTAAAGCCGAACCCATCGTACTCGTCCCAGCCCCAGCCGATGCTCATGGCGCCGTAAGTGGTGTCATAAATGTAGTTGTGCAGTACCTGCATGTTCGTTGTGTAGAAAGAGGCTAGTGCGTTGGCGCCCGGGAATCCGTAGCAAGTCCTGTACAAAAAGTTATTGGTAATATAAATATTCTCCGGCACGGCTTCCGTACCCGCCGTAAATTTTTCCTTAGTAACGCCGGCCCAGTTCCTTATTGGCGTGCCAGAGACCGAAACACTAGATTCATGCTTAATCGGCTCATCGTTTTCATAGATATGCTGCGGATGTCCGATATTAATGCCGGAAGCGAGCGTATCTACGATATAGTTGCCCGTGACTTCGATATTCTTGACGTCGTTTTCCACATGGATGCCATTAAATCCGGTAAGCCCGATCTCGCCGTTCAGCACTTTGATGTTCCTCGCTGCGTTGATCATTACCGCTGCCGGCGGTATGTCATACCCTCGGTAGAACGTCTCATGCCAGTTTATGCTGCTGGGGAAATAAACGGTGTTCACGATAGAGCCCTGAACGGACGCGAAGCCGCGGGAACTGGTCGTTACCGGACCGGATCCGTCGCTAAGGGTATAGGTGCCCGTCAGTTCATACAGTTTGTAGTCGGTATGGGCAAACTTCAGCCCGTTGAAGGTGATGTTTTTGACACGTCCGTCATCCGAGCCCTGGGCGGGGTTCAACCGATCTCCTACAGGGATTCCTCTTATGTCGAGGACCGTCTCAAGCCTTGGAATGACCACATCGGCGGTATTGATATCCTCGCCTTCAAGCGGGATGTAATAAAGCGTGCTTTCCGCCTGGTCGAAATAAAAATCTCCGCGTTTATTGAAGAACTCGAAAGCGTTGCGGATGACTTGATTGTTACCTGGATTGTATTGCGTGTTATTACTCAAAGATTGTGAAATCGCCCCATACGGCATCTGGAAACGGAGCATGACACCGCCGGGCTTGTTGCTGGCTGCCGGCGCTTGTTCGATCGACGCGAAGGTGACGAAAGGCCTCGCCCATCTGGCGGTGGAGCCGCCCATGCTTTCGGCTTCGATGTTTTGGGGGTTTTTCGTTTCCGCCGTCAGACCCACGCTGGCATCGAATACGATACCCGCCCGGATATTGCTGCCGTTCTGCCACGCCCAAGGGTTACCGTCAGCGGTAAAGCTGACTGTGGGGGTACCGGTGACGGTTCTGCCCGCCGAAACGATTTGCGGGCTCAGCGTCATGTTGGCGCGCTTATCGTTTACATAGATCGCGCGCAGCTTTTCACTCCGGTTAAGGGTCGTTTTATACGCCGTTAAGCCGCCAGTCTGGGAAAGGCCAACAGCTTCTGTCCATACGCCCTTTTCCAGCATTTCACCGGCGCTGATTACCGGCTTCGCCCCCGGCGCCGCCTCATAGCGAATCGTGCTGCTTGCACTTCCGGAATCATCCTTGTTAAAAACTAGAGTTTCATTAAGCGAATAAAATCCATCCGCAACTTGAACGACGATATCACCGCCGGTCTTAGGCAAAGTCCTTACTACTGCTTTTGCCTTGGCAAGCGTTTTGTACGGCTTTTCTTGTGTTCCGTCACCTGTGTTATCATTGCCAGTTGTAGCAACATAGATAGTTGCACTTGGTGCGCTGTCAGCAGCGATTACCAACCCTGAAAATGGTAGCATGGAAAATACCATTACCAAAGTCATAATCCAAATTAATGCTCTTTTTCTCACTTCCATAAAACCTCCTTGGATATAAGTGAAATTTTATACACATTACCGCCTAAGCGGTATTAGTGCCGGTTTCTCTGCTGTATTTGTCAATCATAAATACAGCCCGTTTTATAAACTAAACCGTGTCCCCTCCACTTTCTCCGAATTCACTTCAAAATGGCCCCGGCTGTCAACGCGTTTTCTATCTTTTCATTGCCTATTAAATAAACGATGATCATAGGCAGGCTGGACAACAGCATGCTTGCGCCGATCAGCCCCCAATCCGTAACGCCCACATTAATAAAGAAACCAAGCAACCCGACGGTAAGCGGACGGAATTGATCCTTGGAAGCAATAATAAAGGCGAGAGGGAATTCGTTCCAGATTCGAATGAAGATAAGAACGCATTGCGTCACGAGCGCCGGCATCACGATCGGAAATATGATTTTAATATACGTCTGATAAACATTCGCTCCGTCTATGCATGCTGCTTCTTCCAGCTCCTTGGGCAAAGAACGGAGAAAGGCATAAAGCATCAGCACACAGGAAGCGATGGCGAAGCCGGAATAGGGCAAGATGAGTCCCAAATAACTATTTTTGATTTGCATCGCTTTAATCAGCTGGAATAGAGGAATAACGACGACCTCGATCGGCACAATTAAACCCATAGATACATAAAACAGCATCGCCGAATTGAATTTCCATTGCATGCGGCTGAGGCAATAGGCAAGCATGCTGCCAGTTGTCAACGTAATGGCTATGGTACCCAAGGTATAAATCAAGCTGTTCTCGAAATACGTATAAAAATGATACTTGGACAGCGCCTCTCCGAAGTTCTGCCAATCCCAGGAGGACGGTATGCCAAAGGGATTGTCGTAGGCTTCGCTTTTGGACTTCAACGACATCGTGACCATCCAGTACAAGGGGAACAGAAACGTGCACCCGACGGCTACCCAAAACAATCGGCTTAATACTTTCATAAAGTTCACTCCCACGGACCCCCAGCCTAAAACTCCAGTTTTTCCCTGGCAACGTATCTTTGAATGATAAAGGAGATAATAAGGCATTCCAGAATGAAGATAACGGCGATCGCGGTGCCTTTACCGAATTCGGAAGTATCGAATGCCGTATAGTACATCTGGTAGATGACCGTTCTGGATAAATCCCCCGGTCCTCCTGCCGTCATCACTCGTACATGCGAATAAAAAGCCATCGAACCTAAAGTAGACAGAATGAGAACGTACTTGATGACATT
Source organism: Paenibacillus vietnamensis (assembly GCF_020169515.1). Taxonomy (GTDB): domain Bacteria; phylum Bacillota; class Bacilli; order Paenibacillales; family Paenibacillaceae; genus Pristimantibacillus; species Pristimantibacillus vietnamensis. The sequence continues at coordinate 117,904 of NZ_JAHMHW010000003.1, forward strand.
CTGCAGTAAGGGGATCGTAATTCGCAAGCAAACTTGAACAAAATTGGCGCCATCCATCAAAGCCGCCTCATAGTAGCTCTTGGGAATGGTCTTGATGCCTGTATAGAACAGCATTGCGTTGAGTCCAATATATTGCCAAAGGAAGGTCAGCCCGATGCTGGGCATTACCGTTTTCTTTTCCGTCAGCCATGAATGCGTCCAGGAGCTTAACCCGATCGAATGGAGAATGTCGTTAAACAATCCCCATTGCGGTTCGTAGAACGCCAGCCAGATCTGGGCAACAACCGTAACCGACAAGATCGCGGGAAACATCGCAGCCGTCTTGAAGAATCGGCGAAACCTCGGCGTTTGAGCATCCATGAATAGAGAAAGCATCATGGACAAGGGCAGCCCCAGCAATAACGAGACGGCAACAATGAGATACGTATTTTTATGAGCGGTCCAAAAGGATGAGGAAGCTATCACTTCCCTGTAATTATCGAAACCGACAAAACCCAAATTTCTAAATCCGTCATGCTTATGCAAGCTCATCCAGATTTCCGGCAGCAAAGGATATACGCAGAATACGGTAAACAACAGCAATGCCGGTGATGCAAACACAAATATGGACAATTTAGTGCTGAAGTACTTGTTCATCGCTCTCTCCACCATTTAAATTGTGTCTTACCCCCTCGGGTCCAACCGAGGGGATTTAGCTGATTTCGCATCTTCTAATTCTCAAACCAAGTATTTTCGCCCCAGATCTTGTTCATCGCCGCATTAAAGTCTTCAGATGCGTATTCGCCAGTCAACAAGTTCGCTCCTTGCGTAGACATCTCGGCAGATGTCCTTGCATCTAACGAATTAAGCGCCAAGGATGCGATTTTATTAGGAATCGGATTGTACCAGTCAACGAACTTCTGCATGAGCGGACCCCTGTCCGTTGCCTGGTTGCCGGTTTGCAAGGATATCGGCGCTCCTGTAGATTCGAAGTATAACGCATCCGCCATGGCCAGAAATTCGGCAAGCTTGACTGCCTCTTCCGGGTGCTCGGTTTTGCCGTTGACCGCATAGCCGTTAAGCGGAGAACCCCAGAATTGTACGGTCTCTGCTGGGTCATACTTATCACTGGCGCTTGGGAATGGGAAGAAATCAACCGTTTCGTCTTTTGCTAGATTTGGCAGCTCCCAAGTAAACATCCATAGCATTGCCGCCTTTTTGGACGTAAACATCTCCATTGCCGGACCGTAATCCAAGTTGGCAATGCCGTCTGGAAACACGCCTTCCTTGACCAGCGTTTCGATGCGGGCCGCTCCTTCCTTGACGGATGGATTGGCGAAGTCCGTTTTGTTGCTGACGAGGTCCGCCATCGCCTGCGGGTCACCGATTTGAATCATTTGCTGAAGCATGAAGAGCTTCGGCCCCCACCCGTCCTTGCCGGGAGTCACGGCTGGAACCATGCCCTTGCTCTTGAGCGTCTTCGAGATTTGAATCAGCTCATCGAACGTGGCCGGCACTTGCACCCCTGCTTGCTCAAACATGTCTTTATGATAGAAGATGACGGGGGTGAAATACGTGTCGGCTCCGGATGATAGGCTGTAAATCCCGTTATCAACATGCTTTAATGCATCCGGCACCGCGTATTTGTCCAAGAAACCGTCTTTGGAAATATAGGATGTCAGATCCAGAATACTTCCTGTGCTCTTCAACGGTGTAAAGTAGCCCGCATCATTCCAGAATACATCGGGCATATCCCCGGACGAATTCAACGTCTTCAATTTGTTGGCCATATCCTCGCCGCCGCCGCCGGGCTCAAACTCGACTTCAAGATTGGGAAGCGCAGCGGCGATGTTCGGTTTGATGAATTTCTCCATAATGTTGTTGCGATTCTCGTCCGTTGTAATCGTTATGACTCTCATCTTGATTTTTTTGCCGTCCGTCGCCGCAGTCTCCTTATTATCTTCCGTGCTTGCTGCCGAGGACGACGGATTGTCGGATGGTTGGTTGGACTTTGTTTCATTCCCGCTGCTGCATGCCGATGAAACCAGAAAAATACTTGCCATAAGGAACATAGCTGCTGCCTTTGACTTCGTTTCCATTGTTTACCTCCCCTATTTGTCGAAACGGATATCGGTTGACTCCAGCTGTTGAAAGCGGTATCAACCTTAGCCTTGAGCTAATTTTACGAATCTTCCCAAATTTAGTACAGAGATTATTCTCGGGCCAGCAGTAAAATTAACGGCAAAAAAATAGACGATAGAGGTAAAGTTTTCTTTCCACTAACGTCTGCACGGAAGTATAGTCTATTGGATTTGATTCACGTATTTGCTAGGCGTGATTCCCATATACTTTTTGAAGCATTTGCTGAAATAGTTGGCGTCCGCATACCCCACCCGGTTTGCTACGCTTTGGATAACCTTCTCTCCCTGATCAAACAGCTCTTTTGCTTTCATCATCCGTACTTCGGTCAGGTAGTCATTGATTGTAAAGGTCGTTTCCTTTTTGAACACGAAGCAAAGATGATTGTAATTTACATGAACGCTTCTTGCGATATCTTCAATTCGCAATTCTTCATTGCCGTAATGCCTCGAAATATACGATTTAACCTCCTCTATGACTTTGACGGCTCGATTGGGTTTGCTACTATGCACATGATCCATGGCCCTTAAAATCATAGAACGTATCCAATCCTCCAGCTCATCGGAGGTTTTCATCCGATGTACATGCTGTATCATATCGGGTTGCGTCGTATTTCGGAAGACATCTTCAAAGCTTTGCGACGCTTCGGCCAAAAATTCAAGGCATGTGGATACGATTTCGATCCCGGCGAGGAGCAGCATTTCCATAGAAGCCTTTTGAACGCGAGCATCATGGAAAAAACGGAAGAGCCACTCTTCCGTCTCGGACGTGTTTCCGATTCTCATGAACATCAGCAAGGCGCTTCTTTTCTCCACCGAGAACAACCCGACCTTCTTCCCGGTTTCCGCGAGCAAAGAATGAACAAACACCTTGTTGCCCCCCCAAACAAACCGTTGCTTCAAGGCGATTAACGCTTCTTTGTATGACACCGAAATGGACTTAAACGTTTCGCAGCCATTCCCTAAGCCGATTGTTACCGTACTGGCCAAGTCGTTCTGTATGTTTATTCGAATCCGTTCGCAAATCGTTTCCAGGCTGTTGAAGGAGCCGTCAGGCGATCCAATGATCAGAACTAGACGGGTATCTTGATCTTGACAGCCGACACACTGAAAGGCGCTTTGCATATGGTGTTGGGCAATTTCTTGCACCTTAGCTTTGCGGATCGGCATACCCTCCTCAAGATTCCTCTCCTCGCTTGCATCCAGATCGACGACAACCGCCCGATAATGCAATCCTTCCAGCTTTATTCCCAATTCCTGTAACCGATCCTGCTCAGATCCAGAGATATCATGGCCGTAGCCATGCAGCCAGCCGTTTAATACTTGCTCCTTCCTGACAGACAAGCCTTCGCTCGCCTGCTTTCTTAAATCGTCCAACTCAAGCTCGCCCCGGCGCTCCGTTCGTATCAGCTCCTTCATATCCAGCAAGGAGCCTTGGAGCTCTTCTTCGTTAATCGGTTTAAGCACGTAATTAAAAACGCCCAATTGCACGGCCTGTCTGGCATACGCGAATTCGCTGTGTCCCGACAACACCAGAAATTTTGTTTTCCGGTCGAGCTCCTTGGCTTTATGTATAAACTCCAAACCATCCATGATCGGCATATTCATATCGACCAATACGACATCCGGTTCAACCTCGGGCATCAGCTCCAGCGCTTCCGCCCCGTTTTTCGCTTCCCCCGCGATTTGAAAGCCCAGCTCACTCCATGGCAGCGAAATCTTCAAGGCTTGCCTGAAATAATATTCATCATCGACGATAAGCACTTTGTACATGTTCTTTCCTCCTGTTCTATTCCATCCTTAGCAAGCGAATCATAAAAATGAGCCTCATGGATGCGGCAGGAGCTAATGAGGATGAAGCGGCAGTACGATAATAATTTTCGTATAAACGCCGTATTCACTTTCAACTTTCAGTCCGTATCTGTCTCCGTACAGCATCCGGATCCGATTGGATACGCTTCTGATCCCAAAACCGCCGGCTTCATCGGGAACGCCGGAACCTGCCATTATCGCCTGGGTTCGATCCTTGCGCATGCCAGCCCCGTTATCGTAAATTTCGATTTCCACTTTTTTGCCGCAGCGCCTTCCGGTAATGCGAATGATTCCTTTTTCCTTTTTGAGCTTCAACCCGTGATAGATGGCATTCTCCACGATTGGCTGCAAGGTTAGCTTCGGAATCGAATAGGTCAAAATTTCATTGTCGATTTCCATCGTGTACGCCATGTATTCCACGTAACGCAGCTGCTGAATTTCCAAATAGCTTTCCGTTAAACGCATCTCCTCGCCTATCGAAATGATATCACAGCCTTTACTTAACGAAATCTTATAGAAATTCGCCATGTATTGGGCCGCCGTTATGGCTTGCTTCCCAAGGTCCAGCTTAATGAGGGAAATAATAGTTTCAACCGTATTGTACAAAAAATGAGGTTTCACTTGTGATTGCAGCAATTTAAATTCGATTTCGGCCTTTGTCCTTTGTTTCTCGACGTTCTCGGCCATTAGCGCCTCAATGCGATCCATTAAATTATTGAAGCCTTCGCTTAAATATCCGATCTCGTCCGTTGATTGGTACGAGCTTCTGACTTGCATCTTTCCCGTTCGGATTTCTCTCATGGTCTTGGCAAGGCGGAAGATGGGTCGCGTAATGGTTCGGGACAACAGGAAGGACACCATTAATGCCAGCAGCAAGCATGCCGCGCCGATCCCGATAATCAGTTGATTGATTTCCTTCCGCTCCGAAGTAATTTCATCCATGGGGATAGCGCTTACAATCGTCCATTGCAACGGTTCGAAGCGATGGGTGAGTATCAGCATTTCTTGTCTTCCGCTCCCTTGGGTGAAGCTTGCGTCTTTACCGTCGCCCGGAATGCTGATGGAGACGGCTTCCTTGAAATTCCGGTACAACATGGCTTTATTCTGTGCGGAAATAATTCGGCCGGCAGAGTCGACGATATAAAATTCCCCGCCCTTATTTTTCCCTTCCTCATAAATCGAGGCAATAGTCGTTTCTTTCACGTATAAAAAAATTCTGCCTATCGTTTTACCAGTATCCTTGTGAATGACCGTTTTGGAAACCGCAAATACGTTGTCTTCACCTTCATATAAAAATCTGAATTTGATCAGTCCTGTCCAAATGGGCAAATAGGTCCGATCATCCGCTCCATAACTGTTGCCAAATATGCGGGAAGCGTATGCGTTATCGGCAAACCCGATGTCCACCCAGTGATGATTCGAGGTGAGAATGCTTACCGCTTTGATTTTTGTGTTGGGCTCCACAATATTGCTGATCGCCCCTGAAAGGATTTTGTTCATCGAGAGGTTATTTAATCCTTCTACCGGTTTGCCTGCGTTAACCTCATTATTTAATAAATAATCGTTATAAAGCACGTTCTGCAATCGATAATCGCTAGCCAAAATTTTGGAATAATCTTCGATGGAGGATAACAAGGTTTGAAGGTTGTTTTTGATGAGCACAAGCTCCCGGGATGAATTGTTAATGGCTTTTTCTATAATGGCCTTCTGCGAAATGTTGTTGGCAAAGATCGACTGGGCGGAAATAAATACGACAATGATTAAAATATTCGCAACGAATATTTTATTTTTAATGGAAATCCCGCCTATATATTTCGAGAACCCTTTCATTTCCTGATTACTTCCTTTCTCTTCAATAGGAAAAGAATGAATGTGGAAAGGTCTAATGAGTGTCAACTCGAATGTTCTGAGGCAATTCTAGCGTTATCGATTGTTTATTGAATCCAATAAAGAAAGCCGTCGGCTTCCGCTCGAAACCTGATCAGTCTCTAAAGCGTCTTCTGAACAATATCGGACTCTGCATACTCATCGCTATTTCTAAATATCAAGCGACTAAAATTGTAGGCACCATTATTCCAAACGTTGAAATCATGTAAACCATCCTTAATCAGAACTTGATAATAAGGTCCAAGGTAATTCCCCGCTTGGTCTAAAAGCCCCTCTATCGATTTGGCATAGCTGCTAATTGCTACACCATCGGCGTCTCCACAGGTCATATAAAGCAGTTGGAGCTTATGATCGCATGATGCGAGACTTGCTCCAAGAACATTGCCGTCACTCGACGTGGGAGCATTCGAAAAAGCTCCGACATAAGCGAATAAATCTATCATGCCTGACGCGAGCACCGTTTTATCCAGCCCGTTGTTCCAGGAACTCTGAGTTCCCGTGAATCGCGTCGAGTCATATCTGTAACCACCGAGAATCAAGTTTAAAGCCTGCATTCCCCCCATTGAAAGCCCGGCGATCGCTCGATGCGTACGATTATATCGGATTCCCTCAGGAGTTGTGTCTGTTATATTCGCGTAAGTTTTGTAATTGGATTCGATAAAGGGGATCAAATCATATCTCAATTCATAATCGAAATAATAGAATCCCAGCATATTAGTCCCTTCGGAAGTAAAGGAAGTGTCGGTCCAGTCATGGGCGCTTCTTCCGTTGGGAAATACGATGATCAGCGGATCGATGTCTCCATTTGCTATGAGATTGTCAAATAAATGACAAATGATAAATCGCTCGTCAACCTTACCGTTGCTGCTTAGCCATTCGTATTGATCCCCGCCGACTCCGTGAAGCAAATACAATACATTGTATCTGACGGCCTTATCGTTCGAGTCATAACCCGCAGGCAGGTAGACATTGCATTTCTTCCCTATGGGATTACCTGCAAGGATTTCTCTTCCCGCTTCACTGATATCGATGTTCCGTTCTGTCACAAGCTGCCGAGACAAATCAATATAGTTGCTTACGTCATAGGGAACCTCTTGGATTGTACCTTGAAGTTTTTGATTAACTGACCTTAGATACTCGGCAGGTACGGACGTCACATTTATGTTTCTCATGGTTCATTATCGTCCCTTCGATCATGGTTACAGATCACAGATCAATACTACCATGTCAATAAAGAGAAACGTAACCTGACAAATTATATATCTAACGGTTTAGAAGCCATACAGCTTCACCATCACATCATCGGCCTCCGTGCTCGTTCGAATAATCAATATCTCTTCGGTCCTTTCCCATACCGGCTTCTCATCAAACCCTAATACAACGATATCGAGGATGATGCCGTGGTGAAGGTGTGCCCGTTCCCTTCAAGGATTTGATCTTCACGATCCATCGTCCGGAAATGACAGAACATGTGCTTCCAAAGCGCTCCCCTTCATTAGTGAACCTGATGTCTTCGCTGGTGAAGAGCTTCGCCTTGCCGTCCGTGAACTGCCCTTCCTCCACAGTCGTAGGCCCTTCGCCGAACGTTCGCCAGAATGTCGTGCCTTAAGATCGCCTCACCAATCGTCTTCAGTCAGCTGCCGATGGCGAGAAAAATGTGCCGGTGCCTTTGGTGTGGTATACGATCTTGCTCTCTTTACCCTGAAGTAGGACATCCCGCTCTTCCGGCGTATAGTCAGCGAGCCGCTTGTCGTTGTCGAACAAGCCGGACTAGGCATACGTATTCCATAACCAGCTCCCTACTTTAAATGCGGGGAACAGGATCGCGGCTTCATTCAGCGACTTGGATCTGTCAAGCAGTTTGTCCACATCGAACTGCACCACCTGTCCGCCTCCGGAGCATTCCGGGCACATACCGGCCGGGTCGTTAAACAGAATAAAGGTTTACCGATTCTGGAGAACAGCAGCCGGAGCATCGCATAAATATCCGTGATCGTCGAACGGGAGTTGCCGCCGAGCCTATTCGATTGATCACAACCGTCGTAAACTAGTTCTGGATGAGATCAGTATCCGGCTGACTAAACCGGGCAGCCGATTGCGGATGAATGCGGAAGACGTCTCGTTAAGCTGCCGCTGAGCTTCGGTGCTGATGGTGTCGAAGACCATGACTACAAGTCTCATGATGAAAAAGCGGCGGTCGAAGACCAAAAAATAAAGTCTTAGACTTGCCGCTAAACTAACGATTTTATTATTGGAATGTGCCATATTATTTGTTCGCATCAAAATGATATATTAGTTGTACAACACCTGAGGAGAACGTTCTGGTATTAATCATTTTTAAATTCAACCTCTGTTTTATATCCATAAACAGCGGTTTCCCTTCTCCTAAAACAACAGGGTGAACAGATAATCTAAATTCATCAACAAGACCTAAATTGATAAAAGTTGTAATCAGACTTGCTCCACCATACAGCCAGATGTCTTTACCAGGCTTATTCTTTATTTTATTTACTTCTTCGAGAATACTATCATTTATGATTACTGCTTTATTATCAATCCCCTTTTGCGTCCTGGAAAACACAAATTTCTCTTTACTATGAACCAATTCCCAAAATTCTTTTTCAGAATCCGTAGGTTCGATTTCCGGAGTAAATTGTCCCCATAGATCATAGCTTTTTCTTCCATAGAAAATGGCATCAATTTGATTTAAAAAATTATTAAATCCCAGCTCAGAGTCCATAATGCACCAATCAACTTCACCATTTTTCCCTTCAATAAAACCATCTAAAGTAACCGCTAAATCCAAAAGAATTCTTCGTTTCATGTTTTATTACTCCTTTCGTTAATCTACCACCCATTATAGACCTCAAATACGTCACCTTATGTCATATTAATAAAAGAGAGGATATCTTTTTAACAATGCTGTCCGTCAGATGACCAACTATCTTCTCTATTATCAATTAAATCACCCTATATCTTTTATTCCTAAATATATCCTAATTTAAATAAAAAATATTCGTTAATCAAATCTTTGTCCTACGATTTCCAATACAGAGAAGCACCATACCGGTATCTTGCTCATCAGTAAAGGTGCTTCGAATTTTAAATGGCAGTTTGTATGATTAATGATCCTCTAGATAAAGGAAGCTAATGTTTGTTGTTGAAATTCTCAACTACACAAAAATAAAAACCGGCATAAGCAAACGCCGATGCAGGTTTAACCCCCTAACGAAGGATGGTTTTCGTTTTACCGCTTAGTTTTGCAGATATAGTTACAGACAGCTAGAGCTCAAATCGTACATGTTGTTCTCGTCGATTTCAAATGCAAAGTAGCACCTTACCGTCAACCTACTCAGTAAGGTGCTTACTCAAGTGTAACTGCACATTATCTATCGTTTGGATTTATAAAACTCATGGTAAAGCTTCATGAGTGCTCTCTCTCAATCCGTGAAACATAACTTCTAGAGATGCCAAGTTCTTTTGCAATTTCTCTTTGTGTTCGTCCATCTCCACCATGTTCAAGTCCAAAACGTCCAATAACGACTTCCTTCTCACGTTCATCAAGAATATCTAGGTTTTTATAAATTTTACTTTTCTCAATCTTCAGCTGCACTTTATCCACAATATCGTCGGCCTCCGTGCCGAGGATATCGATGAGCGTAATCTCGTTGCCTTCTTTATCCGTGCCGATTGGATCATGAAGAGATACGTCTTTCCGGGTTTTCTTTAACGAACGCAAATGCATAAGTATTTCATTCTCGATGCAGCGGGCCGCAAACGTCGCCAGCTTCGTGCCTTTGCCGGTCTGGAAGCTTTCGATCGCTTTAATGAGTCCAATGGTTCCAATCGAGATCAGATCCTCGAGATCCTCCCCAGTATTGTCGAATTTTTTGACATTGTGAACACAACCCGATGTAATTTGAGTTTTACAACTGATATATCACCCTAAACACCATCGCCGTACGGCTAGCGAGCTGTAATTCGAGCTTACCAGCCGCCCATTTGAACTGCGAGCGCGGCCCAAAACCGCCAAAACGCGCGTCGTCCGTATCAAAAATCAGTTCAACAGGCGTTGAGTCAAAACTGACAAATTTCGTGTCTGTCGGATGGAAATTGAAAGCAAAAAGCAAATCGCCCTTCTGGTAGGCTAGCAATTTATCGTCGTTTTGAATCCACTTCTGTTGCAGGCTTGCGGTCTTCTGTAAAAATTTTGAATCGTGCTCCAGCGCAATCATCGCATTGTCAAAATCGAGCAAATACTGAAAGCGAAGCTCTGAATTGGTCGCAAGCGACCATTGCCGCCGCGCATGGTCAAACGAGTCGCCATTACCCTCGCGCGGAAAATCGAGCCATTCAGGATGGCCAAATTCATTGCCCATAAAGTTCAAATAGCCCTCGCCTGCAAGCGAAAAAGTGACAAGCCGCAAAACTTTATGCAGCGCGATCGCACGGTCAATAATCAGCGACTGCGAATGAACATCCATCGAATAGTAGAGCTCAGCATCCGCGAGCCACATCATGAGCGTCTTGTCGCCGACAAGCGCCTGATCGTGACTTTCCGCATAGCCGATATTTTTCTCTCCTGGCCGCCGCGTCGTCAGCTCCCACCAAAGCCCCATCAGGTTCAGCTGATCATCCGATTTCGTCTTGAGCTGCTTGATCCAGTAGTCAGGAATGCCCATGGACAGACGATAGTCAAATCCAATGCCACCATCAGCCAGCGGGAGCGCCATACCTGGCATCGCAGACATATCTTCAGCAATCGTCAGCGCTGATGGATTGACCTCGCGGATCAGCTCATTTGCGAGCATCAGATAGACGATTGCCTCGATGTCCTTATCCATTGAGAAATATTTCTCATAGCTGTCAAAGCCCGTCCCGAGCCCATGATGGTGGTAAAGCATACTCGTCACGCCGTCAAAGCGGAAGCCGTCAAAATGATAAACTTCGAGCCAAAATTTCAGATTCGATAGCAGAAAATGAATGACCTCGTCCTTGCCATAGTTAAAAAGCTTTGTGTTCCAAGCCTCGTGCTCTCCGCGATCGCCCTCGTGGAAATATTGCGACGTCGTGCCGTCAAATAAATTCAGTCCTTCGCCCACATTTTTCACCGCGTGCGAATGGACGACGTCTAATAGGACACGCAGCCCCAGCCCGTGCGCTGTGTCGATCAATTCCATCAGTTCGTCAGGCGTTCCAAAACGGGAGCTGATTGCATAAAAATTTGATACCTGATAGCCGAAGCTCGCGTAGAGCGGATGCTCCATAATCGCCATCAGCTGGATGGTGTTGTAGCCAGCCGCCTTGATCCGCGGCAGCACGTCGCGCGAAAATTCCTCGTAGCTATTGATCTTATGCTCCTCTGAAGAGATACCAATGTGCGCCTCATAAATCAGCGGCGCTTCAGTTGACAGGTCGGGCGCGGCATTTTTGAACTGATAGGCTGGCTGCATAATCACACCATCAAATTGATAATTATCATTTTGTATGGCGTAGCTGATGTAACTCGGCACGCGATAGAGCGGCTCACCATCCACGATCAGTTGAACCTTAACCTTCGAGCCGATTGGTAGGCTGCCCGGCATGCGCAGCTCCCAAACACCGCCATTCAGCCGCGTCATCTCATGCGAAAGCCCATTCCAGCCGTTGAAATCGCCGACCAGATACATCATCTCCGCATTCGGCGCCCATTCACGGAAAGTCCAGCTGTCGCCGTCCTGATGAAAACCGAAATATTTGTAGCCATTCGCAAAATCCGAAAGTGTCTGGTTTTCACCACTCAACAGCCGATTTTTCGTCCGCTCAAATTCCGACATCCGTAGCCGCAAGTCTCCCTCAAACGGTGCCAGCCACTGGTCAATCTCCAAAATTTTTAATGATTCGTTTATCGTCGCAACTTCCATAGTCACACCTCACTATTGTATCTATTGTATCTATGGTACATTTGCAGCATCTCTTGGTGCGTTCTCTCTTTCTCTATAAAGAATTATTCGCCCAGTAGTTAAACACTCCTGCCCTTAACATTAATTCAATAAAAACGGGAGCTCATCATATGATCTTTACAATATATTTTCTTGAAATCATGGAATCTTTAGGATAAAATTGCAAAACTGGAGTCTGAGGGGGACAAAAAGGATGAACTTTATTTTTTTCTCGCCGAATTTCCCAAAGTACTGCACCGAATTCTGCTTTCACTTGAAAAACTGCGGAGTGAATGTGCTTGGCATCGGCGATGCAGATTATAACGATCTCAACGAAAAACTGAAAAATTCCCTTACGGAGTACATCAAAATTAATCGTCTGGAAAATTACGACGAGGTTCTGCGCGCGGTCGGTTATTATACCCATAAATATGGTAAAATCGATCGTTTTGAATCACTTAACGAGCATTGGCTGGATCTTGACGCGCGCATTCGAACGGATTTCAACATTTTCGGTACGAAGCTCGATTTTATATCCAATTTAAAACAAAAATCGAAAATGGAAAAGTTTTTTAATAAAAGCGAGGTCGAGTCCATACGTTCCATAACGAAATTCCATCGGGTGAAGGCAAAAAAATTTATCGAGAAGATCGGCTATCCCGTCGTCGTAAAGCCAAATCAAGGCGTGGGAGCGAACATGACTTACAAACTCGCGAGCGAGTCGGAGCTGGAGCATTTCTTGCATACCAAACCATCGGAAGTCGAATTTATTATGCAAGAGTTTATAGACGGCGTCTTGCTAACCTACGACGGTCTTGTCAACAAAGATGGAGAAATCGTATTCGCAGCAAGCCACGAATTTCCGCATAGCATCATGGATACCGTAAACTCTGGAAATCATTTCAGCTATTATGGTTTAAAGGAAGTAAGTAAGGAAATCGAGGAATCCGGAAGAAGGATCATTCGAACCTATGGGATCAAAGAAAGCTTTTTTCATCTCGAGTTTTTTAAATCCAATGCGGATGGAAATATTATTGCGTTAGAAGTCAATATGAGGCCGCCGGGTACGTGGATGACGGATGCGATCAACTTCACTTACGATATCGATATTTACAAGCTATGGGCGAATATGATTGTTAACAATCAGGTGGAAGGACCTTTTGCCGGTAAGTATTATACCGGGTTTGCCAGTAAAAAAAACCACCTCACCTACGCTCATGAGCACGAAGAGATCATGCAGCGATATCATCATGAAATTGTCAAACACGACAGCATTACGGATGTGCAAAGCCAATCTAGAGGAAATTATGCGTATCAATTTCGTTCAACGGACTTTGATAAAGTGAAACAAATTACAGCTTATATTCATGCTGTGGAAAATAGAATCAAGGTGTTCTCATGAAAGTAACCTATCACAAAGTATATAGCGGCAACTTGCATCGGGACATGGAATACAAGATATACGGACATCAAGGGAAGCCCTTACTTGTTTTTCCGACCTCCTGCGGACGGTTTTATCAGTATGAGGAATCCGGCATGATCAGCACGTTGGAAAGTTATATTGAACAAGGAAAAATTCAAGTTTGGACATGCGACAGTATTGACGAAGAGACTTTTTATGCCAAGAACTCAACGACCGATGAGAAGATGAAACTCCATGACCAATATGATGCCTATGTGAAAGATGAACTCATTTCTTCCATTCTCCGTCAAAGCAAAGAGAACAACGGTGGAGGCACGCAGAAGATCTTGGCGACGGGATGTTCGCTCGGGGCTTATCACAGTACTAATATGTTTTTCCGGCACCCGCAATATTTTGACAGTTTAATTGCTTTAAGCGGTTTGTATTCGACCAATCGATTTTTTGGAGAAGAGGTCCCTCCTTCAGCTTATTTCCATTCACCGCTTCACTATTTAAGAAATTTGGAGGACACTTTTTATCTGAATCAATACAGGAACAGCAAAATCATCATTTGCACAGGCCAAGGCGCTCATGAAGATTTAATGCGATCGGAGACGCAGAAGCTCAAGGAAGTGCTGCAGGAGAAACACATCCCGGCAAGCGTTGAATTTTGGGGGTACGATGTCAATCATGACTGGTACTGGTGGAGGAAGCAAATCCTTTACTACATGGATCGCTGCTTAAGTTAAAAAACGCCAGTCCTTTCATTACTGCCTCATACCTTGTTCAGACGATGATTGTCGATACCAAAAAAGCTTGAGAATGCTCAAACATTAGCATTCTCAAGCTTTTCCTACTTCTTCGCCTTATAAAACTCATGATAAAGCTTCATCAGCGCCCGCTTCTCGATCCGCGATACATAGCTGCGGCTGATGCCAAGCTCCTTCGCAATCTCCCGCTGCGTCCGTTCATCCCCGCCATGCTCCAGCCCGAAGCGGCCTATGACAACTTCCTTCTCACGGTCATCGAGTATGTCCAGGTTCTTGTATATTTTACTTTTCTCAATCTTCAGCTGCACCTTATCGACAATATCATCGGCCTCCGTGCCGAGGATATCGATGAGCGTAATCTCGTTGCCTTCTTTATCCGTGCCGATTGGATCATGAAGAGATACGTCTTTCCGGGTTTTCTTTAACGAACGCAAATGCATAAGTATTTCATTCTCGATGCAGCGGGCCGCAAACGTCGCCAGCTTCGTGCCTTTGCCGGTCTGGAAGCTCTCGATCGCTTTAATGAGTCCAATGGTACCAATCGAGATCAGATCCTCGAGATCCTCCCCAGTATTGTCGAATTTTTTGACAATATGAGCCACCAAACGCAAGTTATGTTCAATTAACAAGTTACGGGAACGCTGATTCCCTTCGGCCATCAGCTGCAGATGCTTAGTTTCCTCTTCCTCATGGAGCGGCTGGGGAAACGCGTTGTTTTTGACATAGGAGACGAGCAAGGAAAGCTGTTTAATGAAAAGCGCTATCGCTGAGAATAATCCAGGCATGGAACGGTACACCCCCACGTTGTATTACCTGGACCAAGCCTCTTTCTCGCTCCAGGCGCACATTGAAGTCTGTTCTACAGTGTATGTGGGTAACCGCCTATACGTGCCTGTACGTTTCGTATGAATAGGTTTAAAAATTAGCCATACGGTTTATCCTTATCGCATATCCTTCGCCCTCATTCTGTCATCAAGGAGTTGATAAACAATGGATTCAACTAAGGAATTGCTGATCAAAAAAGCCTATGCGACCCCTGCTTTGAGACAAAACTTAGTGAACAAGGGGACTCTATTCATTTATTGCGATTATGCCGGGTTCGCCGAGCGCAATCTGTATAGCGCAGCCTGCTGCATGGTCCATAACCGCTCGATCAGTATTACCGCCAAGAAGCTGCCTTTTGAACAAGACCGAGGCTCCAATTACGGTGAATGCCAAGCGATCATCTACAGTCTTGAAATCCTTGCAAAAGCTCTAACCGAACAGCGGCCGAAAGCCGCCGTCATCTATACCGATTGCAGCTGGATATCTCGAATCCTTACCAACGACCGCTTCACGAATCCTTACCTTGAACAGGCAAATGCCGAGCTGCTCGATGCTCTTACCCGGCTTCGTGCCCAATTCTCCGGGGTCGAAGTTCATATCCGATACATTGGCAAACACAAGAAAAACAACTATTTTCACAGGCTCGCCCATCTTGCGGCCAGACAAGCTGCCGTTCGCTAATCCATCCGGAAGACGGGACCTTTCGGTATAAACGGCAAATGTCTGCCTTTCGGCAAAATGTATGCGTGATCGCGTTTCAATGTTACTTTGTCGCACAGTCCATCGGTAATGATCAGAATGGGCCCGTTTTTCGGAAAATCCTCCGCTCGCTGCAGCAAATCAATGCCCGGCTGAAGAACCGTTCCGCCACGGCCCTTCACTTTGACCGATTCGGCGATATCCTCCGGCTTTAAATAACCGGCATCATAGGCCGCCGCATCGCAGAATACGACTCTTGCCGCGTACACGTCGCGGGACAAGCTGTAGCTGGCGATCGCCCCGAGCGCCTTCGCCAGCAGCTTTCGGTCCATGGAACCCGACGTATCCAGAACGACACCAAAAGTTCGTCCCGCCTCTTCGGCGCCTTGCGCAACCCACTTAGGCCTTGGTATATCCGGCGTAGAAAATTGTCTCCGGCTCACTCTGGCATACGTCCTAACTTGCTCAAGCGGCGAAAAATAGCCGTCGAACCATTTCGCCAGCTCAATGTCCCATTTGATGGCGGGCTGGCCAAGTGCCTTAATTTCCTCGATTAAACCTGAGGGGAGGAACCCGCGGCCTCCCTCCTCATGATAAATAAGCCCCTGCTGCAGGGCGTTCCTGCAAAAATCGTCCATACTGGTTCCGTCCCTGGGGTCCCAAAAGCCGGCGCTGCCCTTATCCAGCATATCCGTGCCTCCGGCGCCGCGAAGCGTCGCCAGCTTCCGGTACATTCGGATATCCGTAACGATGCGGTCGTAAACCGACTCGGCGGACATCCCTTTCATCGTATCATCCAACAAAATGCCGACCTGAGGTAATTCGCCGATCCGCATCTCAACTAGCCATTGATTAATGACATAATCACATGCGACGTTCCACAATTGGTGATCGCGGCCCTGGCAGCGTTCGTGATGGCGAAGGCCCGCGTGAAGAAGCTCATGCGCCATGACGAATTTGCATTCCTCTTCATTTAAACCGGCCGCCGGGTTTATAAAAATTTCCTGATCGACGATGTCGATCGCCGCGATGGAAATATCGAGCCGCTGGCAGATAGCAGCATCTTCAATCAGCTTAAATCCGGAAGCCAGCGCTCCGAGCAGCGGATAGTGGTCGATGAACCATTTTTTGGCCTTTGCGCCCGGAGAAAGCCGCTCTTCTTGGCCGAAAATCGTCGTCTCATAACCCGCAGCCACCTTTACCGCCTTGGAAACCGCCATCGATAAACCCGCCGCAAAAGCGCCTTCCCAATCGATTTTCATGCTGCGGTAATAGAAAGGAGCATCTTCCTGAAAAAGCATGTCCGCCGATTTTGGGCCCACCGTCCCATGGTATTTCAACTCTTCGGGAACGCCTCTTTCGAGAAACTTCTCATATAGCCGCTGCTCACCGGTTACCGGCACGTCGATTCGAAAGCCAAAACCTTCGGGGCTTTTGCCAAGCTTCATATCCGCCAAAAATTTAGAAACGTATACATCGCAAGCGATATTCCAAATGGCCTGAAATTCTTTCTTTTGAAAATGACCGAAGCCGAGATGCAGAAGACAGTGAGCCAGCACATAAATCCATTCCGCTGCTTCGCCGCGGCGTTTCGGATGCGAGTGGATAACACCGTCCGCGGTGACGACAGCCCAGCCATCCTCCGGGCATCTGGAGTATTGGTCATCTTTCCTGTAAAAATGCGCATGGCTTGCAAGCGGAGCGAACATCGGGTGCTTTTGGATAAAATCCAGAGCCTCCAGGTAGCTTTTTGTCGCTGCATCGAGCTCGAGTTTTTGTTTTTTTCCCATCACTTGTCCTTACTCGCGAGCCGCGGCAAATCGCGGATGACCTCGACGGTAAACCAACCAGGCAGCACCTGTCCTTCGCCGTGATCGGCAACGACGAGCTGAGCCATTTCCAGGCTGATCTCGCTCAGCTCTTTAATGAGCGCTTTCGCCCGATGAGCGAACGCTTTATGGTCTTCCTTGAGCAGTTCCTTCTTATCAGGCAGCGTCTTCAAAATCTGGGCACGGAAAGATAAAGCAAGGAAATAGAGCAGGTCGCGATCGGCGGCCTCCGAAGGAAATCTGGCATCGCCGTTTAAAATGCGATTGAGCTGGAATTTTCCGTTCAGGTTTTTATGGAACGCCTTGAACTGTAAGGCATGATCGGGCGACAAACAGCCTCTGGCAAGTACTTCGATCGTTTCAATAGAAAGTTCCCTATTAAATTCGTTCAAGGCATCGCTCAGCATGTGCCATGAACGGGGAGTGGAGAAAGGCTCCTCCGTCTTCGGCGGCTGGGTCCATAAATGGTCGGGCCTTGCTTGCAGGTATTCAATCACATGAGGATGAATTCCGACATGGTATGCCCACTCGAACCATTCCTTCGGCGAAACTTTAAGCTGGACGTGAAACATCCGATTAATGAGAGCCGACGACATCGGCTTTACGATTGCACTGTCCTGGGCCCTGTTGCCGGCGCCAATAACAATGGATCCTTGCGGCAGGTGGTATTCACCAATCCGGCGCTCATGGATCAGGCTGTAAAACGCCTTCTGCACTTCCTGCGAGCATGCGTTCAGCTCATCCAAAAACAAACAGTAAGGCTCGTCCCGCGCGATCATTTTTGGCGGGCAAAACACGCTGACGCCGTCTCTGATCTGTGGAACCCCAATAATATCCTCGGGCGCCAGCTGACTCCCGAGCAGCGATACGCATGGCAGTCCGAGCTCCGCGGCAAAATGCTCCACTAACGAAGATTTCCCGATTCCGGGAGGACCCCATATGAATACTGGCCTAACGACGGCGACATTTAGAAGAACCTCCATCAATTCCCTTTGCGATATGGTAACACCTATATTCATTCTTTCTGCTTTTCTCCTTTGTTTGTATGCCCTAAGGCCTAATAATCCGCTTTTCCTTTGCCGCTTTCAGCCAATTCGGAAACTCGTTAAGCAGCTGGTCGTAAAGCGACTCGTCTGACACCGCGGCAATATCGTCCAAATGGATGAAATTTGCGTTGTCTACCAGGCGCCCTTCCATCGTATCCAGCTTCTTCAACACCTCGAAATCGGAATTTCCGATACCCACAAACTGCCAAAAAATCGGCAGCACCGAGGATGCCGTAATCACCTTCTTGATCGGCTTCACGACGCCGCCATCATTAATAAAAATGATGAATACGGGTGTGCCGTCATCCTCCTCGACCGTATATTTGCGGATGACATCCTCCATGACCGGCAGCTCGTTGTTCCGCCCGAATTTATGAATGGCATTATTGTTCAAAATATGCCTCTGAACATATTGATAAAAATCCTTTTCCGTCACGGAAGGCAAACGGCTGAAATGGGTGTCGTATACCCAAACGTCCAGCGTAGCATTATCATCGAACTTGCAGGCTACCGCCAGGATACGCTCAACGACCTCCTGAACGGTTCCGTTTTTGTACAAGCTCTGCATGGAGCCGGTTATATCCAGCACGATGCCCACTTTTGCGGTAACATTCGTCAGCTTTTTCTTCTCCAACGTCATTTGCACCATTTTTTTGCGCAGGTCGATGACCGGCAGGACAGCTTCTTCGACTGCAGCTGCTGCCTCGGCAGGCTCTTCCTCCACCTCAAGGCCGAAATTCGTGCACAATGCCGCAAGACCGCCGAAAAACCCGCTGCCGACCGCGTTAAATTTCCATTCTCCGTTATACCGGTACAGCTCCCCGACCACGACGGCCGTTTCGTTTGAAAATTCGGCGCCATACTCGTACCGGAACAATTCCACTCCAGATGGATCGACTAAACGCACGTAAAGCCCGGTTACATCCTTCATATAGTGTCCGAGCTGCTCTCCTTCGTGAATCGTTACCGTGAACGCGATTTTCTCAATGCTTTCCGGCATGCGGGAAAACGAGACTTGGATAACCTCCTGCTCCCCGTTGTCCGCCGCCGAGTGAGCAACGGATCCGTCGCGTGCCGCGGGATTTCCGTAAAAAATAAAATGCTCGTCCCGCTCGCATTTGCCGCCGGCGGATAACAGAAAAGCAGCCGCGTCTATACTCATAGACGTGACACCGGCTGTCCAGCCGAACCGCAGGCTTAGCGAAGAAAAAGTACGTCCTTTGGTTACGTCTGCTTTTTGTCCTTTCAATAGGTTCATACGGTCAACTCCGTTCCAGCAGGCTCACTGCTATTATTTTGAGCAGCTATCTCAAATCTTGTATGATGAAGGAAACATTTCTATTATTATATCTCAAATCAAAAAATAAGGAGAGACGTCTATGGACTTCGTTGCTCTCTATTTCGAAACCGCGAACGGGCTTAAAATGGACGCATGGACTGCGTGAAACGCCTGATGACCGAGCAGAAACGGACAGTCGTTCCGTTATCTGCGAGCGAACCTGTGGTCCACTTTCCTGACCAGCCAAGTGAGCGGTTCAGCTGAATGTCGCATTCTCTCGGCTATCGTTTTATTCTTTTCTACTACAAAAAAAACTCCCGGAATCAGCAAACGCCGCATCCGGGAGTCCTTCCACCATATTTACTTTTTATCCACCTGCAGCAGCTTCACCGTTTTGAGAGAGTATGTATCCTTGATGCTCTCCTCCGTAATGACGTTCAGCTTGATCAAGCCTGCGACTTTGGCCGGATCGGCCCGCGACAGCATCCGCCAGACGCCTTCGTCGGGCAGCGCCTCGAACAGCTTCTGGTCGTCGTACTCCTTACGTTCCTGCGTTACGATCCTAACCTTGTGGCTGCCCAGCTCCAGCTCGCTGGCGTCCTGTTCCGTGCAATAAGCCAATATTTCGTTCCGAAGATCGGCCAGCTCCTGCTCGATTTCCTTGATCTTCTGCTTCTGCTGGTAATACCGTTTAATTGCCTTGTCCAACATGCTCACTCTCCTTTTCTACTTCATGCTTATGCAGCGGTAGCGGAATTAGGACAGTGCGTTTCGAACAAGCAAATCGTTTGGCTCCTCCCTGAACCATAATCACTTAGGAGCGGACAATAGCTGTATAAGATACATTTATTTTCCCGGATCGATAACATCGGATGAAAATAACAGGATTTGATGTATATAAATTGACCGGTTAGCGAGAGATTGTGCCATTTTTCAAAATTTATATGTACTAAACCCATTTATTTCGCCGAAACAAGCTATAACCAGGAATTTATATACATAAAATCCATTTATCTAACCGGTTGCTGCCGTTCCCGAGAATTTAAAGGCATCGAATCCCCTTACTCCCTCGCAAGAGGCCAGCCGGCACATGGCACTGCAAGCGCACTGCCCCGCCGTTCGCCATGCGCCGCGCACCGCGGCGCTACTAATAAATATCCTTCCTTATAAACACGCCGAAGGACACCGCGAGCGCTCCGGCCATCCATGCTGCAAGCACAGTGAGCGAGAAGCCAAGCGTCATGCCTTCGATCGGAGGCGCCGAGCCGCTCAAATAGTCCATCAAGCCCAGGTTGACCATGAACAGATATTTCGCCGATTCCCATGAGGACACCATATTGCTAAGTATCGCCCCCGAGATCAGGCAGGCGAGCATCGTGCCCATGCCGGCCGCGCTGCTTCGCATCAGAATCGACAGCATGAAGGAAAGCGTTCCGACGACAAGAGAAATGAACCAGGCGAGCCCGAATTGCTGCAAAATAAACTGCCACTGCGACACGAGCCTCACACCCGACAGGTCCAGCTCCCCGCCCCGCACCGCGAAACCCGTAAGCACCGGGGCCGACCACCCTTTTCCGCCGAACATGACGGCCGCAATCACATACGAGAGCAAACCGAAGATGAACAGCACGAGCGAAACCGACAGAACCAGCGCGATATACTTGCTCAGCAAAATGCGGAACCGGCTTACCGGCCTCGTCAGCAGCAGCTTGATCGTACCTACGCTCCGCTCGGAGGAGACGATGTCGACCGCGATAATCATCACCATCAAGGGCAAAAAAAGCTCCGCCGAATTTTCAACGAATCCTCTTATGAAGCTTGGTGCGCCCGGCTCCGACGGATTAATGTCATGATCCAGATAATACTGGGACTGCTCGATCTGGATTTGCAGCTGCTCCCTCCATTGCCCCGCGCTGCTGAGCCTGTTCTGCCAGTCGACAATCCGCTGCTGCAGCCCTGTCCGCCAATCGTCCGTGCCCAGCCGCTCCCGGATCGACTCCGACTGACGCGCCTGCGCGTAGGTGAACAAGGACAGCAGCACGACGATGATCGCGGAAATAATGAGGAACCGCCGTTTGCCGACGAGCTTCATCATTTCGTTATGCACGAGATTAATCAATCGATTCGCCTCCTGTCAGCTCCAGGAACAGATCCTCGAGCGCCGGCAGCTTCCGGTTCATCTCCAGCACCGCGATTCCTTCCTCCACCAGCCTGCGGTTCCACTCCCCGGCTTCCCCCGCCGAATAAGCGGTAATAAGCCTTTCGTCCTCCTCGCCCAAAATCCGGGTCAACTGTCCGAGCGCTTCCTTTCCCGCATCCAAGGGCTGCAACTTCCACACGAGCCTTTCTTCGCTGGCCAGCAGAGCCTGGACGGTATCCACCCGGACGATTTCCCCTTTCGACATAATGGCAACCCGGTCGCACATTAATTGGATTTCGTGCAGCAGGTGGCTGGACACGAGCACGGTTAACCCCTCCTCCTCGGCGAGCGTCCGGATAAACGCTCGCATTTCCCGGATGCCGGACGGATCGAGGCCGTTGGTCGGCTCGTCCAGAATAAGGACATCCGGCCTGCCCAGCAGCGCCTGCGCGATGCCGAGCCGCTGGCGCATTCCGAGCGAGTAGGTGCTCACCTTGTCGCCGATCCGCTCCTGCATGCCGACCAGGCGGACGACCTCGTCGATTCTTTTCTGTCCGATGCCGCTCAGCATGACCGCGAAATGGCGTAAATTATCCATGCCGCTTAAGTAGGGGTACAGCTCCGGATTCTCGACGATACAGCCGAGATGCCGCATCGCCCGGGTAAAATGCTTCGTAATATCCAATCCGCAAATATGGATGGAACCCGAAGTCGGCTTAATCAGTCCGACCAGCATACGGATCGTCGTCGTTTTGCCCGCGCCGTTAGGGCCTAGGAAGCCGAACACCTCGCCGCGCTTCAGCTCGAAGCTCAAATCCTTGATGATCGTTCGACGCCCGATCGTCTTGCGCAGCCCCTTAACGGCTAAAGTGATGTCGCTCATGCCTGCGGCCCCCCTTCCGATTCGTCGATAAGCCCGGCTACCCGTTCCGCCATAAGCTTGTACCCTTTTTCGTTCGGATGGAACCGGTCCGTGAATAAATAGTCGCCGACCTTCCTTTGAAACAAATCGTATACCGGCACAAATACCGTCCCCGGATAGCCCGCCGCGGCTTCCATCGTCTTATGATTCCATTCCCTGACCACCCGTGAGGTTTCCGCACCCTGCTCCAGCTCCGCGAACGGATCGTATAAGCCGAGCACATACACGTCCGCCTCCGGATTCAGTTCCCGGACGGCTGCAAGAATGCCGTTCAGCCGCGTCAAAAACCCGTCCTCCAGCTTTCCGATGCTTTCCTCCGTGAAGCGGGATAGCGTTTCCCCGCCCATAAACAGGTCGTTGGCGCCGATCGTCATCATGACCGCATCGGCTTCGCCGAGCTGACGCCTGATTTCCTTTTGCTCCAGCTGCTTGAGCAGCTCGGCCGAGGTTAAACCTTTAATGCCGAGATTCACGACGGATAGATTCCAGCCCTCTTCCTTCAACCGGTCGGCGGCATAACCGACATAACCTTTGCCTTCGTTATCCCCCATGCCTCTCGTCAGCGAGTCTCCCAGTGCGACGATTCTGAACGTATCCGGCTCGGGCGGTGGCGCTTCATCCGTCTCCACTGTCGTAACCAAGCCTGAGGCATTTCCAAGCAAATAATCCTTCGCCGCCCAGCCAAGACCGGCGATCCAAAGCAAGCAGGTAATAGCGGCGAACAGCGTCAACCACCGGACCTTACGGCTATGCATAGCTCATTCACTCCCTTCAACCGACAAATACCGGTTACAAATCGAGCTCCAGCATCGATTGCGCCCTTGACGGGTAATCGGTAATAATGCCGTCGATTTCGAACTTCAACACTTCCTTCAAATTGCGGTCGCTGTTCACGGTCCATACCCACACCTCGCGGCCGTTCCGGTGAGCGCGCTCAACCAGGCTTTCGGTCAGCATGACCTGCTCGATCGTAAAGAAGTCGACATCCAAAGCCGACGTGTCCCCGAGCACAAAATATAAAATTTGCCCGATCTTGATGTCCGGATTCAGATGCCTGATCTGCATCAGCGACTGCTGGTCGAAGCTTTGGATATACACATCCCGCTCCATTCCGAACTGCTCGACAAGCCTGACGACCTGCAGGACAAGCTCCTCCCCCGAACCGTAAGGCTTCAAATCGATAAGCAGCTTGGCCTTTCCTTTCGCCGCTGCGAGCGCCTCGGCCAGCATCGGGATTCTCACGGTTTCTTCCTCTCCGTTCTCCCCGTTCTTGACGGTGCCGATGCTTAGCCTCGAT
Organism: Paenibacillus vietnamensis; assembly: GCF_020169515.1. Lineage (GTDB taxonomy): Bacteria > Bacillota > Bacilli > Paenibacillales > Paenibacillaceae > Pristimantibacillus > Pristimantibacillus vietnamensis. Next base: position 141,850 of record NZ_JAHMHW010000003.1, read on the forward strand.
AATTCCCGGTAAGACAGCTCACCCACGCTTTTCTCGACGCCGGCCATCCGCCGCAGGCTGTAATCGTGATGCAGCACAACGACGCCATCCTTCGTCAGCTGCGCATCGACTTCTACCGAATCGACCCCTTTGTCGATTGCATGCTGCACCGCTTGCAGCGAATTTTCAGGCGCCTCCTCCTTGTCACCACGGTGTGCGGATACGAGCACGCTCCATTTGACATAAACCAGTCTGTCGCCTGCAGCATAGCTGACGAATAAGGCGAGCGCCAGGTAAGCCATTAAAGCGGATATGTAAATCGTGCGTTTTCTTCGTCTCGCTTTCAGAAAAGCGTACAGATTCGCTTCGAGCGGTCCGAGCAGCGGGCTGCGGCTGATTTGCAGGCGGTCAACCGGTCTGATTCCCTGCTTGAACCCGAAGGCGTAATAGAGCCGGGTCAACAGGATGATATTAACCGGAACAAGCAGCAGCGTAAACATATAGGTGAGCACGGTGGACAGAGTAAGCGAATAATGATCGGTTACCGCTTTGAGCACATTGATGTTCAGCCACGAGGGCAAATAAGAGAGCGAAGAAATGACGCCGAAGCCCAGCGCGAACACGGCCGCATTGAGCAGAAACAAATAAACGAACAGCTTCAGCCGCTTTCCCTTCGTCAGCGCGAGGCTGCTTTTCACCGCATGGCGCACCGACTTTCCCTCCAGCAGGATGAAATGCAGGACAAAGATCGAGCGCAATATCAAATACACCGCAATTAAGAATATAACCGCATAAACAGCAAGTTTAATGTAGGACGCATCCAAAATCCGGCTGTTCACAAATATCGGCACGTTAAAAAACGCAAAAAACCACGAGGACAGCGGCGAGTCGATAAACGGCACGAGAAACAGCAGAAAAAACAGCAGCTCGAGCACCCCGAAGCCAAACAGCTTTGGCGTCCGGCGCAGCGTCGTCCATACCGCGTCCGCGATCAGCACCTCCTTGCGGAAGTAATGCTGCTGGGCGATCGTAATGACGACGCCGAATTCGACAAACAGCACGAAAACCGCGACCAGGCCGATAGCTATTATCCCCAGAACGCCCGTGTAGCTCAGCCCGATCTGATACACCTCACCGTTCAGAATCGAGCCCGTTCCGACGACCCGGATAATCCGGTTCAGAATAAAGCTGAGAATCGGAATAATCGCAAAGCTCGTCAGCAGCATAAACAAGTATTCGAATAACAGATGTTTTTTGTAAGTCGCGCGAAAGTCCTGGATGCTCTTCCAAAACAACTGAATCATATCCGTCCATCCTGTTCGTAAAAAATTAAAATGCCAACTGCTTACGTTTTCCATCTTTATAGTTATTATACGCATCCCGAAGGGCTCAAGTCGAATCGGGCGGGGGACATAAAAAAAAGACCAAGCCGGCAATGAACCGGCCTGATCCTTTTCCTATACTTTCATCCATTAAAAGCTACTGCTCTATTCCCGGGACTGCCGGCAGAATCTTAACATCCGCTTCAGCCTTCAGCTCCGGATTTAGTACCGAAGTTACGACGACCTTCACTTTCCCGATTGCCTTCGCCGTCAGCACCCCAAACTCGTCGATTTCTGCAAGCTTCGTTTCCCTGCCTTGTTTGTCATAGACAGCCCAAGTCAGCTGATCCGTCGCCGCGGCAGGAGTAACCACTCCGAGCAGGGACAGCTTCTTGCCGACGGTGACGATACGCTCGCCTTCGCCGAATAAGCTCAAGCCGGTGGCAGCAATCGCGTTCGTGCGGATATTCGGCCGATCAGGCGTCTCCATCCCCGTTCCAAGGTAATAGCTTGTGTGCGGCGGCTGGTTGTAGCCCGTGTTTTGCCATGCGATGCCCAGCCTGTACACCGGATCGTGCATAAGCGTCGGAAGGCGGTGCTCCGTTACGTCGGTTGTCGTATAGATACGCAGCGCGCTGTTATCCTCCGTACGGACTATAACCTCCTCCCTCCAGTCGCCGAAAAGGTCGACCTGCAGCGCAGGATTTCCTTTTGTGTCGTTGCTCGAATACGTGCCTTCGAACAGCTCCAAATTAACAAGCTGATTGGTAGTGTAATCCCACTTGTCGATTTTCGGAATGCCCACCCGGGAAGGATCTCCCTGCCACTCGTGGTCAAGCAGCTCGCGGCTGAGATCGCCGTCCCACCAAATCGCGAAGTTGGAGGATGGAATCTGGCTCGAGATCTTCTGTCCGTCTGCCGTGAACAAGCCGCCGTTCGGACTGTTCCATGCGCCGTTGATCGCCCAGGCTTCGGCTCCCTCGTATCTCGGATCGACGTCGGCCGATACGCCTCTGCCCGTGTCGACGCCCGTTTGCATCATGCCCCACAGCACCCTGCCGGTTTTGGCGTCCTTCATATCCGCGGAATATTTCACAGACGTATCCTCTTGTACGGCGAACAGCTCAAGCCCCAGGCGGTTCGGATTCAAGTCGCTCAGATGCATAGCATCGCCATGTCCAAGCCTGGAGTTCCACAGGCCTTTTCCGTTGTCGTCGATCGCCGCCGCGCCGGTGAAAATTTCGTCGCGTCCGTCGCCGTCCACATCCGCCACGCTCAGCTGATGATTGCCTTGGCCCGCGTAGCCTTCGTTGCCCGGCGTATTCGAATCAAAGGTCCACCGTTTAACCAGCTGGCCATCCCGGAAATCATAGGCAACAAGCACCATCCGGGTGTAGTAGCCGCGCTGCATCACGACGCTTGGCCTTTCGCCGTCCAAGTACGCGATAGCTGCCAGGAAGCGGTCGACGCGGTTGCCGTACGTATCGCCCCAGTCGCCTACATTGCCCCGCTCCGGCTCGTAATTTTCCGTATCGAGCGCTTTGCCGGTTGCTCCCTCGAATACCGTATGGTATTCCGGACCGGTAAGTACATAGCCCCCGGAATTGCGGTAATCGGCATCGGCGTCTCCAATGACATTACCTTGACCGTCAATCGTGCCGTCGGCCGTACGGAACGTCACTTCAGCTTTGCCGTCTCCGTCGAGGTCATACACCATCATGTCCAAATAGTGGGCGCCTGCCCGGATGTTTTTGCCCAAATCGATGCGCCAGAGCTGCGTCCCGTCAAGCTCGTACGCGTCCACATAAGTATTGCCGGTATAGCCGCTTTGCGAGTTGTCCTTGGAATTGGCAGGATCCCATTTCAATACGATTTCGTATTGCCCGTCTCCGTCCAAATCGGCGACCGTTGCATCATTGGCGCGGTAGCTGTAAGCTCCGCCGGCGTTTACCCCGTCCGCCGGCTTCTGGATCGGTACGTCCAGATGGTTCGTATCCCATACCTTGGCCGACTCCGACTGCTTCTGCTCGATGCCGCCGATAACAGCGCGGACAAAATAAACTGAATCCGCTTTGCCGCCCGTATCGGTAAGGTTCGTGCTGCCCGTCACCGGGCTTGCATTCACTTTTACACCGTCACGGTAGACGTTAAACGCGATATCCTGCGGGTCCGTGCCCAGCAGCCTCCACCCGACATACACATGGCCGGCTTCCTTCACGGCAACCAGGCCGCGGTCCAAAGCCTCCATTTGTCTGGCTGACAGAACGTTTGGCGTTACGGTGAGCGGAACTCCTGCAGCTTCCGACTTCCCTTCGCCAGCATATTCGTAAACTCCCTTGATAAGGAAGTCGTAGGCCTTTCCGTTCGTTAATCCTTTAACCGTTGAAATATACGTTCCTTCCGGCACGGAATCCGCCAGTTCGAACGTTCCCTGTTCGTTCTTCATGTAAATGTTGGCCCCCGTGTAATCGGGATCCTTCGGCTCCTCCCAGCCGAGCAGCACTTTGCCGTCACGCGCTTCGGATGCCGCATAAGTGACATTCGGCTGCTTCTCAAGCCGGTTAACCGTGACCGTGTACGTACGGCTAATATCCGTGTACTCGCCCGAGGCGACGGATACCGCGACCTTCGTTTCGTTTCCGGTTAGCGGCACCGATGCCGCAGCTCCGCTTTCGACGTCGCTGCCGCCTGCCTTCAGCTTCACTCCGCCCGGATTGCTCGCCAGCGGCAGAACGGATAGCTCCTCAACCGAGTAAGGAACATCCATCGAATACTGGTTCACATTCGGATCGAAGGCCGGCGTCAGCTCCGGCGTGTAATTCCCAGCCTTAAGCGTCAGGCTCGACAAAGCCAGGTCCAGCGCCTTCACGCTGACATTCGTCAGGTTAAACGATCCTCCCCCGGCATTGACAAAAAATCCGAGGCTGCTGATTTTTTCCCGTGCGCTGTAGAAGGCATCCGGCCAAACCTCTTGCTGCCCCGTCGTCAAATCCGTCACGGTTGTCGTGTACGTTTTTTGCGGCGCGTTAAATACCATTTTGAACCGGTACCAGTGGGCCGTGTCATAGTTTATCTGCTTGGCAGAGTTATGGCGCTTGATTACGCCACCGTCCAGCTGATAGCGAAGAACAGCGGCGCTGGTTGCGTTGATGTTCCCGTCCATGACCCAAAGCGTGCCGCCTTTATTCGTCGGAATATTAAGATCGAATTCGATAATGACGCCGCCGTTTTGAGCGGCAAACCGCTGGCCGAGATAAGAGGAGCCTGTCCCGTTATGCACGATGTTTGCATAAGCCGGATGAGAATCCGATGCGGCTTTCACTTGAATCTCGGGGGCCGCGCCCTGCGTCGACCAGGTATTGCCTGCGCCCGGCGTAAGCTTGCCTTCGGCATAAGTACTGAAATTATCCGATACGAGCGTCAAATCCGCCGCCTTGGCGGGCTGAATTTGAAGCGGCACGGCAACCGCAAGCACCATCAGACAGCATAGCAGCTTTGATAACCATTGCTTCCCATTCTGCATCCTTCGCGTTTGCATTCCTTTAGTAAACCTCCCAAATCAATCTGATTATGAAATCCCTTCTTATATCCGGTTGGTTGTTCCCGCGCCGGCCCCCTTTCCATCCAATGAAAGCGATACCAACTTCATTATAGGTAATGCTTCCAATGGCACCATACAAAAAACAGAGCAATCTGTTTAAAAAACAGTCTTTTTCGGGCGGGCAAAAAAGTCCAAATAGCGAAAAAAAGTCCGTGCGCCGGCGATTTTGCCTTCTATCAAGAGGAGGAGCTAATGGACATAGATGCAGCTTGGAGTGTTTAATAAGCAAGCGTGGTCGGCTAACGGTCAGGGGAGTCGCTCAGGTCGGTTTGAAGCAAAATTACTTTCAATCATGAGCTATGGCGTTCTATGTTGGCCGTTAGAAATCAAAACTAGCTTAACTTGCGGTATAAGGGGCATTTTTGTCCGTTAAAAATATCGGGGGCCCTAAGCGGCCGACTAGGGGCTCATACAAAAAGGCCCCGACGCACAGGTCGGAGCCTTCACACCCTTCTTCCATCCTTAGTTGGACGTATTATTTTTGGACGCATCGTTGCTCTTTAACGTCAGCTTCGCCTTATAGAGCGTATTGTTCTCTACCGTGTATGCCGGCGCGCCCGTCCCCGCGTTCACGGTCGTAATGCCCACGGCAGCGATATTAGCCGTTATCGTGTTACCTCGTATGACCGCTTTGAAAATATCATGTTTCTCGTTCCGCTTCCAGTAATCGTTCAGACGGATGAGCTCAACCCCCGTGTTTGTCAGCTTGCCGGCCGTAACGGTGTTGTTCTCCAGCACGACGCTTTGCGCCGACTGAATGCTGATCGCCTGCGTATTGCCGAGCAGCTCGAACTTCGAGTTTTTGATCGTAAGATCCAGCTTCGGATGCTCGCCGAGGAAAAACGCGTTCAGCGACGAAGGAGCCTTAAACGTGCAGCCGTCAAACACGTACTTGCCTGCAGATGCGGCGGAGACAAGTCCGTGCTTTCCGCCTTCCGCCCCTTCGAAGACGCATTTGTTATAGGTGCCGGGAGGCAGAGACAGCCCGAAGGTCGTGTTGTAGCCGATAATTTTCAAATTGTCGAAAATGCTTCCTTGGGCCGAAGTCCCCGAGAAGGAGCGCAAGGTGGCTTCCCCGGTAATCGTCAAGTTTTTAATATGGATAGGCTGTCCGGCCAAGGACAAACCCGAATCGCCTTTTTTGTTGTTCTTGATCGTAACGTTCGAAACCGCAACCCCGAAAGGAACCTTGGAGCTTACGGCGAACAGGGAATCGGTAAATTCCATGCCGTCGATGCTGATATTCGGGCCGGTCAGCGTCGTGAAGGAATTGTTCATTTTGTTATTGATGAATTTTACGTCGTGATAAGCGATAATCCTCGTCCCGTCAAAATGGTTGTTTCGCACGGTTGCGCCCTTAAACGGCTCGGAAACCGCCAGCCCGATCGCGCCCTTCGAAGCCAAATGATTGTCCTCGACGATGGCATCGCCGCCGTCGTACAAAATGAGATCGTAGGAAGCGTTGTTGTAAAACTTGTTCCCTCTAATCGTAATGTTGCTGTTCTTGTGCCCGTTCTCCCCGTAGCCGCCCTCCAAATCAATGCCGGACTGCGGCATCGTTCCCTTCATATCATGCAGCGAATTGTTCACGATCAGGACGTTGTCCGCCCCGCCGACCGTGATGCCCTGCCTGCGGTTAAAGGCGAACTCGGAATTTTTGACGGTAACGTTCCGGCTGACCGCCCGGTTCCAAAATTCCACGTAAGCGCCTTTTTTGGAAGCCTGGTTAAATACCAGATGGAATTTCACCGCGCCCTCGGGAATGGTCATAATGTCGCGCGTCCGTTTATTGGTCAGCTTTTGGAGAAACGTTCCGTTTTCTTTGTAAAAATAAATATCGAACGTATTCGGCAACTTAATTGCATTCGACAGCTCGAAAACCCGTTCCTTCTTGAAAATGGCATGCGAGAACGTCAGCGGCTCCTTCGTCCGGATTTTGCCCGCGTTCGCGACCGGAGCGCCCTTATCGTTAAATGCTCCCTGCACAAAATGGCTCTCGTACAAATCCTTGACCAGCGTACCGTGGCCGCCTAGCACGAGACCGTCTCCCGTGAAATTGACGGCTTTGACGCCATCGATCGTCAGATCGACCACCCCTTCAGCCGCAATGCCGTAGCCGCTTTCATGGGTGCCGGCGGTAAAAGCGCTGTCCCTCTTCGTAAAATCGTGCTTGTCCTTATCGCCCCTGTATACGCCGCCTTTCAAGGTGACGTTCCGGACGCCAGGTCCGATGTACATGAGCTTGTAATGCTCCTTGCCGTTTGGTTCCTTCTGCAGCACAGCGTTGGACGGAAGCTCAAAGGTTAGGTTGCCGACCATGCTGATGTGGCTGCTTTTGTCAATCAGATAGGTGCCTGCCGGCAGCGAAACGGTCTTTTTCCCGTTTTTGCTTGCCCAAGCCAGCGCATTGTTGATTCCCTTCGTCGTTTCGACCGGCCGGGTGCCGTCATTGCGAATGCCAAAGCGGGTTAATTCAATTTGATATTTTTCCTGTACGGTCGCGGCGGCTGCGACAGCAGGAGCGCCGACGGCTCCTGTCTGAACGGAAGCGGCGGAGCCGAGCCAATGGCCCGGCACCGAAAGCTGGACCGCGAGCAATAATGCCAGCAATGCTTTCATAAGATTCACGTTTACCTCCGTTTTCTTCTAAATGCTTCTAATTATGGTCGATCGAGCCACAATGACCTTTTTACTATATCACTAAAAAAATTCTTTATAAAGAACGACACCTTGCAAATCGACATATTTTTGAAAAATGATTCCTTTATCCTGAGGCTTTGGTCCGAGAGATAGTGCCAAGCAGGCTGTTAATGGAAGCTGATGGACAAAGCCGCCGCCCCAACCCTTAAAGGCTGAAGCGGCGGCTGCCGCAAGCTTGGCTTAAAACATTTGAAGAAGCGGTTCGTACACGCCGTACAGGAGAAGGTAAAACGCAGCCCCGAGCGCGGCCCCGATATAAGCCCCGTTCAAACGGATCCGCTGCAGATCGGTCTCGACCTTGCTTTCAATAAACTCCACGAGCCGCTGCTCCGTAAAGCCTTCGAGCGTTTTGCGCACAATCAGGCCGATAACCGCATGCTCCGTTTCGATGATCTTATGAACGAAGCGCTGCGCATACTGCTCGAGCCAGCCCTTCGTCTCCTCGTTGCCCTTGAACCACTCCCAATAGCTTTCGATGAACCGGTTGATCAGCAGCTTGATATCCGACTGGTTGACCGAGCGCGGCGCATCGGCAGGCACTGGCTGCAAACCCGTGTCCTCCGTCAGCAGCTTGCGGAAATGCTCCAAAACGGCCTCGATCGAAGGCAGCAGGGAAATCTGCTCTACCGCTTCATCCCTCCACTCGTTAATCGCAGCGGCCACGTCCTCCCTGTGCTGCAGACTGTCGGCGAGCTGATACACCATCTTCTCAAGCAGCACCCGCAGCTCATGCTGCGGATCCTTCAATTCGCGGATGAGCTTCTGCAAATCTTCGTACAAGGCGTTCGTCGCGTCATCCAAATTAAGCGCGTTTGTCGATTCCGCGATTTCCACGGCCATTTTCTTGAGCCATTTCGAGAACACGCTTCCCTGGTTGACGAATTTGTCCTTCTCCTTTGCCAGCAGATCGCGGATCGCCGCTTTTACGTCTTCACCCTGTGCCCGTTCGGCCGCAAACTCGACGAGCTGGGTCAGCCAGCCCTGAAAATCCCCTTTGTCCAGCACCCATTTGAGCGCTTTCCCTGCATACGGGGACAAATTCATGCGGCCGATGCTCTTTCTAAGCTCCCGATCGGCGGCGACCGACAGTCCCTTTAGATCAAGCTTGGCCAGCGTGGCGGACAGCAGCGTCCAGCCCTGCTCTGCCAAGGCTCCCGACGGGCGCCGGTCGATCCAGGCGATCGCAATTTCGACGAGGGAAATCTGCTGCACCTTTTCCTTCAGCAATTGCTTGCTCAGCAGCTGCTGCTCCACCATATTCGCAACACCCTCGATCAGCTTGTCGCGGTTTTTCGGGATGATCGCCGTATGGGGAATCCATCTTATTCCGAACGGATGGCGGAACAGGACGGTCACCGCAAACAAATCGGCCAAAGCGCCGACCAGGCCGGCTTCGGCGGTATAAAGCAGCATGCGCGACCACCAGCTGTCCGGAAAAACAAACAGGCAGCATGCGGCCGTCACGAACAGGATGGCGAGAAGGATCAGGCTCCGGTTCGCTTTTTGTCTCATCGTCATCTCCTTCTAGCCCCCTATCCAGAACGTGGCCATGTACAGCAGCACGCCGATGAGCGCGCCAACTCCTATGCCGTTGATTCGAATATACTGCAGGTCGCGGCCCGCCTTTTCCTTCACCAGCGCAATGAGCTCTTCCTCGGAGAAGGTGTTCAGCTTGCCGGCTACCGCTTTGCCGATATAGGAATGCTTCTGCTCCATCCATTTCAGCAGCGTCGCCTTTACGTAGCCGTCCAGGCGCGAGCGAAGCTCTGCGTTGTCCGCCAAATGCCGGACGCCCTGCTCTACGCGGTCCGCGATCCAGGGATAGCGCACCCGCATCCCTTCCGCATTGGCGGCGGCTGCCTGTTTGAGCTTCTCGAGCCCCAGCTCGATGTATTCGTTCAGCTTAAACTCGGCTTTGAGCGATTGGAGCACCGTCATCTTGACGGCTTCGATCCTGCCGCGAAGCTCATGATCCGTCCTGAGGCGCGTGACGAAATGTCCGATATACGCCTTGAGCCGGATCCGCTGCGGATGCTCTCCGGATGCGAATTTCATCAGGAACTGAACGAGCCATTCCTGTATTTTGACGCTGATGCCCGCACGGTCCAAGCCGGCCGTGTAATCGATCAGCTTTCTCCGGAACTGGTCACCTTCATAGGAGCGGATCGCGGAATCGACGATTTGTCCGATAATCGAGCGGAACGGGGCCGATTTGACGATTTTAATCAGCTCGGGTAGCAGGAAGTCGATGACCCGGTCATCGTAGCCGTTGCGGATCGTCCAATCCCCGATGTCGGCAACCGTGTCCGCCACCTCCACCGTATCGGCGTGCTCGAGCAGGAAGGCCTGGACGGTCTCCGCCAGCTCCCGCAAATCGATCGTCGTAAGGACATCGTCCGCCACCTGCTGCAAAATGTCGTTCACGCCCTCCTTCCCGCCGTGCTTCTCCAAATAAGTGACGATGACATCCGCAATATCGTATTCGTCAAGCCGCTCCTTAATATTAGGCAGCGTCAGCAGCTCGTTCTGTACCATCGCCACCAGCTCGCGAATGAGCCGCTCCCGGTTGCGCGAAATGATATTCGTGCCCATCCAGGAAGGCCATCTGACGCGCAGCGGATTGCCAAACAGGGCGCTGACCGCAAACGAATCCGCAAGCCCCCCGATCGTCGCCGCGCTGAACAGCGAGAAGAGCAGTCCGCCGGTAAAGGTCTCATGAAAAGGAAATGCCGCTAAAATGCCTATACCCGAAAAGATCAGCATCAGATCCGCTTTTTTCTTTATGCTCAGTTTGTTCATGGCCGTTCTCCGTTTCTATTCATCGTTGCATACGTAATTATCCCATATGTGCGGGGTTTGAAACAATGGGAGCGGATGATGCTTCGCAGATGGACAAAAAAAGCACGGTTCACGCCTGAACGGGCATGGAACCGTGCCGATTTATTGCCGTTATCCGATAATGTTATACCGATGTCCGGTGAAGCCGCCGCTGCGCGTAACCTTCAATCCGCCGCCGTCCAGCTCGATCCGCACCCAGCCGAACCCGCCGTCGCGGTATGAAAAGCTAGTCCCGTCATCCTCATACAAGCTGCATGCAGCAGGGGAATCCCCGAATGCCTTTACCGTGATGTCAAACACGGCGTCATCGGCCACATGCTGAAGAGGAGCGGCGAGCGGCAGCAGCGTCCCGTCCTTGACGAACACCGGGATACGCTCCAGCCCCGGGGACATCAGGTAAGACTGTCCGCCCTCGTAAGCTTCGCCGGTCCAGAAGCAGTGCCAGCGGCCTTTCGGCAAATAAACGGAGCGTTCCGTCTCTCCGGCTGTAAGCGGGGCGATGAGTAGCGATTCCCCCATCATGTAGGCGTCTTCGATGCCGAACGTATTCGGATCGTCCGGATAATCCATCACAATAGCCCGGAAAGGCGGCAGTCCTTCGATGCGGTATTTGGCGTAGCTCGTATACAAATAAGGAATGAAGGCCATACGCGTTTCAAACAAGGAGCGGCATATCGACTGGATCTCCTCGTAGTTGTCCAGAAATTCGCCTTTCACGTTTTTCTCGCGGTCGACCTGCTTCCAGGGCGGGTTCGGAATGCGCCAGCAGTTCAGCAGCGCCATCGGCGAGAACACCGCCGTCTGGATCCGGCGGATCAGATCCTCCGGCGATTCCGCCTGGCGCACCTCCGGCGACCAGAGCAAGCCGGAGAACCCGCCGTTCACGACACCGCGGATGAACACCTTATGGTCGTACAGATCGCTGTAAAGCACGAACGGGAACGGCGCGGCGAGCGCACCCGAGGCGCGGACCTGCGAGAGAGTGCGGCGGCCGGCCGCTTCGAACGGAGCTTCGATCGCCTCCTGGTATAAGGTGCCGATCTGGTTGTGCATCTGCTCGCCGTCCATGCCGGAAGGAAACCTCGCCACATCCGGGAACGACCAGTTCGAATGGACATAGTCGGAGCTGTCGCATTCATCCAGCTTGAAGCCGGCAATGCCCTTCTCCACAAATTCGGTCAGATGATGCTTTGCAAAAACCTCCTTCGCTTCCGCGACCGCCAGGTCGGGAACGAGCCCCTCCCACACCTCGTAATCGCCCGAATGCGGCAGCAGCTTCTCATACATCGGCGATGTCGGATGGACGAATAGATGCTCCCACAGATTGACGCGGTAGTTTTTGCCGTACAGCTCGCGCAGCATTTCCTCATGGCCCGGGAACCGGCCCTCGTCCCATACGAAGGAGCAGGAGTACGCCTTCGTCTGCCAGCCCGGCTCGAAGCCGAACACGTCAACCGGCATGCGGTCGGTCCGGAAGCCGTCCGCCAGACGCATAACGTCTTCTTTGGTGGCGGCGCTGTAGGCGCGGTACCACATGCCGAGTCCCCACATCGGCGGCAGAGCGCCGCCTCCCGAGAACAGATTGTACCGCTGCACGGCATGGCGCAGCTCCGGTCCCCCGAACAAATAAACATCGATGCCTTGTGCCGCCGGTATGTCGACGACGACCGTCCGGTCGCCCTCCGTCGCTTGATATCCGTACAGCTCGATTTCGGAGGTGCCGATTTCCTTTTGCTCGCTTCGTTTGCCGGCGGATGCGCCTTTGCGCTGATTGGTGCCGCAATAAAAGGTCGCGTAGCGGGCGGTGTCCACGAACACCCCGTAGCCGGCCGTCGATACGTAGAACGGAACCGGCGCATGGCTGTCCCCCGTATCGGCAACCGGATCGCTGTTCACGCGGATCACTTTTTTCCTGCCGGTATGGTCGACCCGGTGAAGCTGCAGACCGAACCCGTAAATATGCTCGTCCGCTTCAAGCGGCAGCTCGATATGGAGGCCTCTCGGGGTCGATTTGATTTCAATCTGATCCTCCGTAAAAGGAGGCGTTGCGGCGCCCTCCAGCTTGTCCAGCTGCTCCTGCAGCACGCTGCTCTTCCTCAGGCTAACCGGTGTGTGCGCCTCGGGCGCTCCGTACCGCAGCCTCCATACTCCATTCGCAATTTTTTCCATTAAATTCCCTCGCTTTTCTTCAAATATCCCTGTACGTACTGCGGAATGTGCATGTCCAGAAACTGATGCTTGCGCCATTATAACCTCCGGTTGCCGCGTAAAGTTTCGATTGGATGTGAGAAAATGTAGGAATATTGTCATGTTTGCGCCAAGCGTGCGGTTGGTTCAAATGAGGGGGAATGGCTGCTCGAGAAGACTGACAAGCCGGAGCATCGATCATCCTTGCCTTAAGCATACCGCAAAAAAAGAACTCCGGAAACATCCAGAGTTCTTTGATTTTAATTCCTGCCTATGACGAAATTTGCTGCGCATCCGTAAAATGGATAACAGTTGCCGATGACATATCCAGCTTTAAGGCCCGGACAATTTTGCCCGGCGTCCAATGTATAAAATGCAGCTAAAACCTGACATCGGGTTCGCGTAATGGGCTTCCGCTGCAGCTTTATACAGCAGATCGTGCGCTTAACAAGCTCTACAACGCCTATACGCCGATTCTGTTGCACAACCTGCATCAGAGCCTGTTGAAGCTTGTAAGCCCTCACCTTCCGATGTATAAAGTGCATGCCGGATGATCCGGTGCGTCCTGTAAAAATGAAAGAAGCTTCCCTGCGCTACTAAACATCGTACTGCAAGCGCGCAGAGAAGCAATGTAACCAATTACCATTTCGGGTGAAGCTTGATCGTTTTCACCTCGTAAGGGGTGACAGGACAAGTCACGGCACCGCCGCTTAGGGACAGCTCCGCCGCTTCTTCCTCGAGCAAATTCGTTTCGTGCACGGCAGCGACCGGAGCGGCGAACGTCACCTGTGCGCGTTCCCTTCCGCCCGAAGCTTCGTACAAGCGGACGACGACACCGTCGCCGGACTCCGCCGGCTTGACCGTGTCCACCACCGTATGGCGCGATACGGTTTCGATCAGCGCAGCCGAAGGCGGCAGCGTACCTTCATGCGATTCCGCCGCGATGAGCAGCACCGGATGGTTCAGCTCATACCCTCTTTTGACGACCTCGCCGTCTCTCCAATCCCCCTCATGCGGATACAGGGAATAAACGAACTGATGCTCTCCCAGATCGGCTCCCGGATCGGGCCATTTCGGCGCACGCAGCAGCGACAAGCGCAGCCGGCCCCCCTTGACGTCGTAGCCGTATTTGCAATCGTTCAGCAGCGCCACGCCATAACCGCCTTCCGACAGATCGGCCCAGCGATGGCCGCACACTTCGAACTGGGCGCCTTCCCAGCTCGTGTTCGTATGCGTCATGCGCTCGATCGCTCCAAAAGGAATTTCGTAGGTCGCTCGTGATGACAGCACTTCGACGGGGAACGAAACCTTGAGCAGCTTATGGGCTTCTCTCCAATCGACCCTCGTCGCAAAATCGATTCTGGCCTGGCCGCGATAAAAAATAATATCCTGTTCGACGACGGATTCGGACAGCTTCCACTTCATGCGAATGACGTCCTGTACCGCGCCTGTGTGCGCCACCTCCGCCGACAGCAGCTCCGCTGCTGCGGCCGGCTGCTGCTCGAAACGGGGATCGATGTCCCAGGCGTCCCATACGAGCGGCCTGTCGTGAAACAGCTGAAGCTGATTGGCGCATTCGCCTGCGGGGATAAGCTCGCGGTCGTTCCGCTTGTCGTACAGCGATACGAGCTCCCCGCGTCCGTTCCAGACGGCTTTATAATAGTCCGTCTCCCATTTGCCTTCGAACGGGGCAGGCTCAGCCGCAGCTTCCCTTTCCTTATCCCGCAGCCATAGGGTGCGATAGCCCATTTGGGGAATTTCTTTCACTTGCACGGCCAGCCCGCAGGCTTCGCCATCTTCCCTCAGCACGTGGGAGCAAAGCTCCCTGCCTTCTTCATCATAGACGGCAAGCCGGCTCCACTCTCTTGCTCCTCTTAATGTCACAGCTTCGGAGCGGTTCCACGACAAGCTGTTGAACACGATAAGAGGAACGCCTTCGCCGCGCGTATCGATACGCTGCTCCAGCTCGTTCAGCGCGAGTGCAACGGCATCTTCGCCGATCGTCCGGATCTCCTCGTAATCCTCGCGCGACTTCACGTACACATCGGGAATGGACGTACCCGGAATAATGTCGTGGAATTGATTGAAAAGCAGCTTTTTCCACCCTTGCTCAAGCGAGCCGGCCGCCTTCGCCAGCCTGCCTGCTCCGGCGCCCGCCCCATGAAGCGCGGCAAGCGTGCCCCATACCTCCGCTTCGCGGAACAGCACCTCAGCCTTGCGGTTCCAGCGCTTGTTCCTTGCATGCGTCGTATACGTTCCGCGGTGCAGCTCTAAATACATGTCCCCCTGCCAGGTCGGCAGGGACGGCTGCGCTTCGGCGATCCGGTCGAAAAAGTCGTGCGCAGTGCTGAATGCGGTGGCCGGCAAGCCCGGAAGCGTCTCCGAGCGCGATGCATATAGCAGCATTTCGCGGGTCACGCCGCCGCCGCCGTCCCCATGGCCGTACAGCAGCATTTGCTCCGGATGCTCGGCCTTCTGCTTATAGCTGTCCCAATGGACGCGCAGCTCCTTCGGATGTGTATATTCATTAATGCCGTGGCAGACATACGCCAGAATGTCCGTCCCGTCGATGCCTTTCCAGTGAAACAGATCGTACGGAAACGCGTTCGTATCGTTCCAGTTCATCTTGGTGGTCATAAAATATTCGATGCCCGCCTTGCGCAGCAGCTGCGGCAGCGAGGCGCAATAGCCGAACGTGTCCGGCAGCCACTCGATGCGCGGACGGCGCCCGAACTCCTCGCTGTAAAAGGTCATGCCGTACAGCAGCTGTCGCACAAGCGATTCGCCCGACGGGATGTTCAGATCGGGCTCGACCCACATGCCGCCGACGAGCTCCCATCTTCCGGCTTCGATATGGCGTTTCACCCGCTCGTACAGCTCGGGGTAATACTGCTTGACGTAGGCGTATGCCTGCGGCTGGCTTTGGGCGTACGTGAAGGACGGGAATTCGTCCAGCAGCGTGCTCATCGTCGAGAAGGTTCGGCTGCATTTGCGCACCGCCTCCTTCGCCGGCCATAGCCACGCCAGGTCGATATGCGATTGTCCGACCAGATGAAGCTTGCCCTGCGTAAAGGCGGCCGCGGGCTGAACCCGCTCCATCACCCTGGCCTCCGCATCGGCCAGCCGCTGCTCGTCCTGCCAATCCGACTCCGTATAACCCAGCGCGGCATCTGCCGCTTCCAGCAGCGCCTGCCCGATCAGCGATTTGTTCATGTCGCCGTCCGGGAGCAATACCGCCGCTTCATAATAAACCTTTATCGTGAACAGCAAGCTGTCGGCCGCGCGGTTCAGCAACACAAGCTCGCTTTGAAGCAGCCTGAGCGGCGCGGGATCGTATTCGGCCGGTTCGTTCTGCCGGTTGAGCGTATCCAGCGCCTGGGCGGCGGGATTAAACAGCTCAACGTCTACCTTGTAAGTCCGCTCGCCGTCCTCTTTCGCCGGAAGCGGCACGTAGCTGCGGTTCCGGTCAATCCCGTGGTAAGGGATGCCGTCAAAGCGCACCAGCGCTTCATGCATCGTCGGGATGCCCGCGGCGCCGGGCCTGATTACCAGTCCCGCCTCGCGTCCCGTCCATTCGGCAGGCAACTGGACGGTATTCTCCATGAAGATCGTCATGCCGCTGTCGACAAGCCAGTCTCCTACTTCGATGGACGCAGCATTCTGATCGATAAAACGGTAAGACTCCGGGCCCTCATAGACAGCCCGGCGGGCCGACCAGGCCGGCAGCGGCAGCGACGCGAGCAGCCGCTTGCTTTCCAATTGATCGATAAACCGTTTAATTCTTGCAAGCATTCCGTTCGCCATTCTAATTGTCCTCCTCGATCGTCAATCCGGCGGCCGCAAACGTCTCGCCGCCAGTGCCGATGATGATGTCGAAGCGCCCCGGTTCGACGACCGGCTGGCCGTCCGCTCCCGTAAATTGCAGATGCTCGGCGCTCACCGTAAACGCTACCTCGCGGGACTCGCCGGGCTTAAGCCCGATCTTCTCGAAGCCCTTCAGCTCCTTAAACGGCCGAGTCACCGAGCTCGTCCGGTCGGAGATGTACAGCTGCACCACCTCGTCGCCGGCCACAGGACCGGTGTTCGACACCGTCACGCGGACGACGGCCTCGCCGTCCGCTTTCATCCGCTCAGGCTCGACGACCAGACCTTCATATTTAAATGTCGTGTAGCTGAGGCCGTAGCCAAACGGATAACGCGGCTTGGAGTCCATCTCGAGATACCGCTTGCCGCGCGATCGCTTGCCGTTATAGTACACCGGAAGCTGGCCGACATCCTTCGGGATCGACACCGTCAGCTTGCCGGACGGATTGAGGTCCCCGAACAGCAGATCGGCGATGGCATGGCCGCCTTCCTGTCCCGGATACCAAGCTTCCATAATGGCGGGAATATGCTCGTCGATCCACGGCTCCGCCACAGGCCGGCCGTTAATATAGACGAGCACAATCGGCTTGCCCAGCTTGTGGAGCTCCTTCAACAGCTCAAGCTGGACGCCCGACAGCGCCAGGCCGGACCGGTCGATCCCTTCTCCGCAATCCATGTCGCTCCAGGAGTGGCCGGTTACGACGGAAGCGCCGGTCGTCAAATTAATCGTGCCTTCGCCGAAATCGCGCGCGCTGGAGCCGCCCAGCACGGCAACGATCGTATCCGCACGCTCCGCGCAGGCGATCGCCGCCGCGAAGCCCTCCCGGGAGTCGCCGTTGATGCGGCAGCCCGGAGCGTACAGCAGCCGGCCGGATTCCGTCCCCAGCTTGGCTTCGATGCCGTCCTTTACCGTGGCGATATTCGCGCGCGGCTGCGGCGACGTATAGTCGCCAAGCTGATTATACAATTGATCGGCATTCGGTCCGATCAACGCAATGACGCCGCTATCCTTGCGAAGCGGCAGCAAACCTCCTTCGTTCTTCAGCAAAACCGTTCCTTCCGCGGCGATCTGCCTGGCAAGCGCGGCATGCTCCTCGCAGCCGATCGAGCGTTCCGCCAGATCCGGGTCGGCATAAGGATTGTCGAACAGGCCGAGCTCGAACTTCAGCGTCAATATGCGCCTTACCGCCCGGTCTACATCCGCTTCCTCGAGCAAACCGGAAGACAGCGCCTCAAGCAAGGCTTTCTCCAAAATGTGACCGGACATTTCCATATCGACGCCGGCCTTGACGCTCATCGCCGCCGCCTGCGGCTTGCCGTCCGCCACGTCATGCCCTTCGATCAGCATGTCGATAGCGCCGCAATCCGTAATGACGAGGCCTTCAAAGCCCCATTCCCGGCGCAGCAGCCCATCCAGCAGCTCTTCGCTCGACGTGCACGGAACGCCGTCGACTTCATTGTACGCCGTCATGACGGACCTTGCTCCCGCTTCGACCGCTTTGCGGAACGGCAGCAGATCGACATCGCGAAGCTCGCGCATGCCCATTCTGACGGGACCGGCATTCCGTCCCCCTTCGGAGCTGCCATAGCCGGCAAAATGCTTGAGTGTCGCGGCGACGCTGTCCTGGGAGGCAAGCGATTCTCCCTGCAGCCCTTCCACCGAGGCGACGGCAAACTGCGCGATCAAATACGGATCCTCGGCAAAACATTCCTCGGTCCGGCCCCAGCGCGGATCCCTGACGACATCGAGCACCGGCGAATACGTTACGGCTCCGCCCTGGCTTCTCGTCTCCAGCGCAATAGCCCGGCAGACGCGGCGGTACAGCTCCACGTTCCAGGAGCTGCCCATGGACAGCGGAACGGGAAACACCGTCGCGCCGATCGCCATATGCCCGTGCGAGCATTCCTCCCCGAACAGGATCGGAATGCCGAGACGGGACTGCTCGATTGCCGCCCGTTGGACCCGGTTCAGCAGCTCGGCGCCCTCCCTTGGCGACAAGCCGTCCGCAAGCGTCACGCCGGTCCACGGGTCGGCCCGCAGCGTACCGTACAGCGAGCCTACGCCCTGCTTCGCCAGCCGCTCGGCAAACTCGGCGGTCACCGCCGCTTCGCCGTCTTTCTTCTCGAATACCTTCCAGCCGAACGGCTGAAGCATTTGACCGATCTTCTCCTCCAGCGTCATTTGGCCAAGCAGCAGCTCCGCACGCTCCGCGGCCGGCTTCGTATTGTCTTTGTATGTCATGTATAGATCTCTCCTTTGTTATCTATGCCGTTATTCTTTAACTGCGCCAACCGTCAAGCCCTGTACAAAATAACGCTGGAAAAACGGATAAGCCAGCACGATCGGACCCGTGGCCAGCACGACCATGGCCATGCGGGACGTATCCTGCGGAAGCGACTGCAGCAGTCCCGAGTTGACGGACGGATTGTTCGAATTTTGCAGCAAAAACTGCATGCTTGTTTCGATCCGCATCAGCATCGATTGCAGAGGAACCAGGTTCGGGCTGTCGATATAAAGCAGCGCGTTGAACCAGTCGTTCCAGTAAGCAAGCGTGCTGAACAGTCCGATCGTCGCGAGTCCGGGCAGCGACAGCGGCAGAACGAGCCGGATAAATACGCCGAACTCGCTTGCGCCGTCGATTTTGCCCGCTTCGATAATGGACTCCGGTACCGACAGAATAAAAAACGTGCGCATAATCATAATGTAAAAGGCGTTCACCGCCATCGGCATAATAAGCGCCCACAAGCTGTCGTTCATCCCGAGCAGCTGCGTTACCACGATGTAGGTCGGTACGAGGCCTCCGTTAAACAGCATTGTAAAAAAAGCGAAAAACGCAAAAAAATTGCGGTATTTAAAGCTTCTGCGCGAAACGGCGTAAGAAAACAGCGAGATCATAACGAGGCTGATGAGCGTGCCAAGCACCGTAACCAGAATCGTGACGCCGTAGGAGCGCAGCAATTGATCTCCGGTCAGGAAGATGTAGCGGTATGCCTCCAGGCTCCATTTTTCCGGAAAGATGCTGTACCCGTTGCGGGCCAGCGCCGCTTCATCCGTAAAGGAAATAAGGATGACAAACAAAAACGGGAACACGCACAGAAAGGCAAAGCCTCCTGCGAGCAGAACGGCCAGCGCGTTGCCGAGCGGCGACAGCTGCGAAAAATCGCGTCTTTTTTTGCGGACTCCAATCATGACTCCCCCACCCTTCCACTCTTGAAGTTAAAACAGCGCATTGTCCTTATCGATTCTGCGGACGATTGTGTTGGACACAACGACGAGCACGAATCCGACTACGGACTGATACAAGCCTGCCGCGGCGCTCATGCCGATCTCGCCGGTCACCTTGAGCCCGCGATAAACGTAGGTGTCGATGACGTTGGTAACGGAGTACAGCGTCCCCGAATCGCGCGGAATCTGGTAGAACAGGCCGAAATCGGCATAAAAGATTTTTCCGACCGCCAGCAGCGTCATAATGACCATGAGCGGGGTCAGCATCGGTATCGTAATTCTGAAGATTTGCTGCCGCTTGCTGGCTCCGTCGATCATCGCCGCTTCGTAGAGCGAACGGTCGATGCCCATGATGCCCGCCAAGTAGATCACGCTGTTGTAGCCGATGCTTTTCCATAGAAAAACAAACACGAGAATGACCGGCCAATACGTTTTGTCGTTATACCAATGCATCGGATCAATGCCGAACAAACCCAATGCCTGATTGACAATGCCTCTGTCGACGCTCAGAAAGCTGAACACGAAATAACCGACGATCACCCACGACAAGAAGTGCGGCAAAAACATGCCCGTCTGGAACCATTTCGCCAGCCGCTTGTTGACCAGCTCCGACAGCATGACCGCAAGCGCCACTGCCAGCACGAGCCCGAGCACGATAAACGCCGCGTTGTACAGAATGGTGTTCCGGGTAATGACGTAGGCGTCCGAGGTGCTGAACAAAAATTTGAAGTTGTCGAAGCCGACCCACTTGCTGTTCATAATGCTGGCGAGAAAGCCTTCCCTCGAATAACGGTACTCCTTGAACGCGATAATCATCCCCGCCATCGGCAGGTAGGAGAAGCATACGAACCAGACCGCAGCCGGCAGCACCATCATCAGCAATGCCTTGTTTTTGTTCATATCTCTTAATACGGAGATCAGAGATTTCACATGATCCCTCCATTCCGCCCTTATAAAAAGAGCGGGCGAAGGCGTCGCCGCCATTCGCCCCTCAAGCAAACCGTTATTTTTGCTCCGCAACCCAAGCGTCAAGCTGCTTTTGGGCTTCCGCAATCACTTTGTCGAGCCCGGCCGTTTTAAACTTTTCGATCGCTTTAGGCAAATATTCCTTCGGATCGACCGTGCCGGTCATCAGCGTGGACCAGAATTCCTCTTTGACGTTTTGCAAAGTAGCCAGCTCCGTGGCGACATTGGACCCGTTGAAGTTAAAGCCGAGAATCGGCGACGGCTTGCCGGACGCGTTGAACGTTTTGAACTCTTCCCATTTCGTTGCCGGATCGTCCTTGGTCAAATACGTCAGCATAACGTTCCCGAGCGAGAAGGTCGGCATGTCGTAGTTTTGCGCTTCAGGCAGATTTTCCATGACATTGTCGCCGGTTTTTTTGTAATGCACGTCCTCGATGCCGGAATCGATCAAATTGCGCAAATAAGGATCGGTATTCAGCAGATTCAGAAACTCCATCGCTTTTTCCGGATGCTCCGAATTCGCCGAAATCGCCTGCATGGAGCCCATGACGGACCAGTTGTAAATCGTCGGCTCGCCGGCCGGCGTGGATACGACCGGATAACCGTAGCTCGCGGACCATAGATTGTCGGCAAACGGCTGTGTAGCGGCCCGGTCCGTAAACCAGTTGCCCGCCAGAATGGCATCGTTCATCGTGTCAAGCGTAGCCGCTTCCGTTGCAATATATCCTGCTTGATAATACTTTCTCATCGTATCCAGCTCTTTTTGCATCTCCGGCGTTTCGAGGATGTTGACGACTTTGAAGTCTTTTGTATCCAGCTTGACCGCCATCGGCATTTTTTCAATCAGGTAGTCGTACCCGGCCAGCGGCATAAAGTCTTTGGCGATCGCCAGCGGCGTCACGTTCGGCTCGTTTGCCTTGATGGTTGCCAGCAGCGGCTCAAGGCTTTCCAGCGTACGGACCCCATCCAGCTTTAAGTTATACTTATCAAGCAATTTTTTGTTGAAGCGCCATACTTCCTGGGCAGGCAGCTCTTTGTTCGCCGGAATGCCGTAGTTGACGCCGTCAACCTTGGAGCCCTCGAGAAATGCCGGGTCCAGCACGTCAAGAATGCCCTGTCCGTGAGATTTGAGCAGCTCGTCGATCGACATGAACGCGCCTTTTCTTGCGTTTTGCACGTAATCGAATGCCCAGGACGCCGTAAACATAATGTCGACCGGCGTGCCCGAAGCGGTCATGACGCCCATCTTCTGCGAATAGTCGCCCCAGTCCAGCATGTTCATTTGGACGGTTGCGTTGATTTTTTCCAGCGTATATTTGTTTACCTCTTCGTTAACGCGGTCCAAATCCTTCTGCGGAGTGCCGATCGTATACCAGATAAGTTCAACCGGTTTTTCATCTCCCCCCTGTGTGTTCGAACCGCTGCCAGGCGAAGCCGCCGGCCCGTTGCCGCCCGAATTGCCCGAGCACGCGCTCAAGGCCAGCAATCCCGCAAGCACCAATGACAGCAGGGCTGCGCTTTTTTTGCCGTGTTTCATGTTGTATCCTCCCTTTTTTGAATGCTTGAATCTATAAATGTAGTTGATATTCATAAGATACTTGATGAAAGGCCTTTCAAATAGGATACAAATTAAAGATATACTAGACAAAATAAAGATAAGAAGGCAGATTTCCAGCTCTCCCCTGATAACATGCAGCCATTTCCACACAAAAAAGCACACGGTCATCGCTGACCGCGTGCTTTCTCCTTACCCCGCCTGAACCTATTTGCCGGATACGGCCGCCAGAGCCGTGAACTTGTAACGTGTTCCCGCTTCTGTCTGCCATTGCAGCTCCGTGCCGCCCGCAGCTTCCGTGCCTTCGGGCTTAAGCGGCACCGCCGCAGCTAACCGGCATATCCCGCCGTTTACCGACAGCACCTCGACGCTTGCAAGCTTGCCGCCCTGCCAGCTCATGCCGATCTCGAAGCCGCCGCGGGCCCGCAGGCCCGATACTTCGCCCTCCGGCCATGCATCCGGCAGCGCAGGGAGCAGACGGATGACGCCTTCATGCGACTGCAGCAGTATTTCCGCCACGCCGGCCGTGTAGCCGAAGTTGCTGTCGATTTGAAACGGCGGATGGGCGCCGAACAGGTTCGGATAAACGCCGCCGCCCGAGAAGCCCGACCGGCCGTCTTCCACCAGCCTGAGCATATTGCCGATCAGACGGTGAGCCCTGTTGCCGTCGCCGAAGCGAGCCCATAATGCCAGCTTCCAGGCCAAGCTCCAGCCGGTCCCTTCGTCGCCGCGCCGCTCGAGCGAGCGCTGCGCCGCCGCGTAATGGACCGGGTCCAACCGCTCCGTCAGCTCGCTGCCCGGATATACGCCGTACAAATGCGAGACGTGGCGATGATGGACATCCTCGTCCTCGAAGTCGTTCGCCCATTCCTGCAGCTGTCCGTACTGCCCGATCCGGTAAGGCAGCAGCTTCGCCGCCGCCGCGGCCAGCTGCCGGCGGAATTCCTCATCCGCGTTCAGCGCTTCGGCCGCCGCGATGCAATTCGCGAACAGCTCCCGGATCAGCGCCATATCCATCGTCGCCCCTTTGCTGACGCCGGCCATGACGCCGTCCGGTGCGACAAATTTATGCTCGGGAGAAGTCGACGGAGACGTGACCAGATACCCGCCGGCATCCTCCGTTAACCAGTCCAGGCAAAACAGCGCCGCTTCCTTCATGACCGGATACGCTTTATCGCGCAAATACTCCGTGTCTCCGCCGAATGCATAATGCTCCCATAGATGGGCGCACAGCCATGGCGCCGCCATAAACCAGCTGGCCCAGACCGGATCCCCGTGACCGAAAGCGCCGACCGGCGCCGCATGGCACCAAATATCGCTGTTATGGTGGGCGACCCAGCCGCGAAGCCCGTAATTTTCGCGGGCGACGACCGCTCCGGTATGCGCCATATTCGCAATATAATCGAGAAGCGGTGCATGACATTCCGCCAAATGGCAGGTTTCCGCCAGCCAATAGTTCATTTCTGCATTAATATTCAGCGTATAATTGCTGCTCCATGGCGCTTGCAGCTCTTTGTTCCAGATGCCCTGCAGATTCGCCGCCTGCGTCCCCTGCCTGGAGCTGGCGATAAGCAAATACCGGCCGAACTGGAATAACAGTTCTGCGAGCTTCGGATCATCAGCGCCGTAAGCCGCTACCCGAGCGTCGGTCGGCAGGTGTTCATGCTGCTGAGCGGCCGATCCCAGCTTCAAGGAAACGCGGTTATACAAGGCCCGGTAATCGTCGTAATGCGCCTGCTGCAGCTCCGCGTACGGCTTCTCGAGAGCTTGGCGGACATACCGCTCCGCGGCGGAAACCGGATCGGCACCGTCCGTCCGCGGATGGCGGTTATAGCCGTTAAAGCTCGTCGCCGCGCTGAAAACGAGAGTTGCAGCGGAGGCTCCTTCAACATGAAGCCCGCTTTCGTCCAAGCGGATGCTTCCTCCCTCGAGCTTAACGCCCAGCCTGCCTTCGAAGAGCATGGCCGGCTCGCTGTAGTCGATCGGTGTGTCCGTATGGTAATAGTTCGGATTCACATTGGCGGGACATTCCCCCGACAGCGCCAGCTGCTCCCCGCTCGCGCCGGTCCGGTGCTTCAGCCGGCTGTCCAGCTTAGCCGTAAAAGCCAGCGAGCCCGGCAAATCCGTCTCCAGCCGCAGCGCCAGCACCTGATCGGGCTGCGAGACGAAGCACGTTCTCCGGTATTCCGCCTCGCCGATCCGGTACCGTACGGAGGCTTCTGCATTGTCCAGGGAAAGCGTGCGCTCATACTCCGCCGCCTTGCCGTCGTGAGTGAATTCGATCTTCAAGTCCCCCAGCGGCAAATACGATTGCGTGTAAGGCCCCATCATTTCCTTGCTCAGCATATCCGCTTCCGCGTAACGCTCCTCTTCGATCAGGCGGCGAAGCTGCGGCAGCTTGACCGCTGCGTCCGGGTTCGTACCCGTGCGCGGCACCCCTGACCAAAGCGTGTCCTCGTTCAATTGCAGCAGTTCGGTTTCAACGCCCCCGAACATCATAGCGCCTAGCCGGCCGTTGCCGAGAGGAAGCGCTTCTGTCCAGACGGATGCGGATTTGTTGTATAGAAGCCTCATTCTAATTCCCCCTGTCCGAGTCTCGTACGATCACCTGATATTCAGCGCCGGCGCGCGCGGTCCACGTGACGGCTCCCGTGCTGTCCGCCTCTGCTGCGATTTCGTTACCGTTTTCCGTTATGATGACCGGTTCGCCCGCCCGCAGACGGCATGCGCCTTCCACGCCCGCGCGGATGACAGCGCCCGTCAGCCTGCCGCCGGACCAGCGGATATCGGCTTCGAAGCCGCCTCTTGCCCGAAGGCCGCGCACCTCTCCATCGCTCCAGGCGCCAGGCAGCGCCGGCAGCAAATGAAGCTCGCCCGCGTGGCTTTGCAGCAGCATTTCGGTAATGCCCGCCGCCCCGCCGAAATTTCCGTCGATTTGAAACGGAGGATGATTATCGAACAAATTCGGCAGCGTGGAGTGGCTGAGCAGCGCCTGCACATTCTCATAGGCCTTCTCCGCGTCCTCGAGCCGCGCCCAAAAGTTAATGATCCAGGCTCTGCTCCACCCCGTATGCCCGCCTCCGTTTGCAAGCCTGCGCTCGAGCGTCACTCGCGAAGCGTCCGTCCATTCCGGCGTGCCGCGGACGGAAAACCGGGAGCCCGGATAAAGGGCGAACAAGTGGGAAATATGACGGTGGCCCGGCTCCGCCTCCTCGTAATCCTCCATCCACTCCAGCAGCTGCCCGTGCCTGCCGACTGCGGGCTGCGGCAAGCCCTCCCGCAGCTTCGTCCACAGCCGGCGCCGCTCCTCGTCCGCGCCCAGCGCTTCCGAAGCTTCTATGCAGGCCGAGAACAGCTCGTGCAAAATCTGGCTGTCCATCGCCGGTCCGATGCACAGCGTGCCGGATTCGCCGTTCGGCAAAATGTACGTGTTCTCCGGCGAAACGGACGGATTCGTCACGAAAAGGCCGTCTTCCGTTTCCGTTAGAAATTGCTCGAAGAACAGAGCCGCTTCCTTCATCGCCGGATACGCCCGCTTCAGGAAGGAGAGATCGAGTCCGAATGCGTAATGCTCCCACAAATGCAGGCAAAGCCATGCCGCTCCCATCGGCCAGTAGGTGGCCGGCAAATAAATGTCCTGCGGCGCCGTATCCGCCCAGATGTCGGTGTTATGATGGGCCACGAAGCCTTCGCAGCCGTACATCGTCCGCGCCGTCGCCCGGCCCGGCTCGCGCATCCGTTCGATCAGCTCGAACAGCGGCTCGTGGCATTCCGCCAGATTGCCGGACTCGGCCGGCCAATAATTCATTTGAGCGTTAATATTGATCGTATATTTGCTGTCCCAAGGCGGCAGCATATGCTCGTTCCAAATGCCCTGCAAATTGGCGGGCAGCGAGCCGGGCCGGCTGCTTGAAATAAGCAGATATCTGCCAAAATGATAATAAAGCGCCGTCAGTCCGGCATCCCGGCCGCCTTCCCGGACAAGCCTCAGCCGCTCGTCGGTCGGCAGGCTTGCGGCGTCATCGGCAGCCGCGGAACGCTCCTCCGCCCCGCCAAGCTTCAGAGACACGCGTCCCGAGAGCGCGGCAAAATCGCCAACGTGACGTTTTTTCAGCTCGCCGAAGCCGGCTGCTTCGGCGCGATCGACCGTACGGAGCGTATAAGGCTCCGGATCGGAGTGGCGGAACGACGTCGCGGCCGACAGCAGCAGCGTGACGCTGTCCGCCCCGTCCACGACAAGATGCTCGCCGACGATCCGTACGGTTCCGCCTTCGGCCAACGCCCGGAGCGCCGTCCGGAAATCCGATCCGCCGGCGCCGCCGCAGCATCCGCGCATAACGATCGTCCGGTCGTCCGCTTTCGCCAGCTCGTCGTAATAGCGGTTGCGTCCGCGCGTCAATCTCGCCGTAAAGCTGATGCTGCCCGGCTTGTCCGCCGTCAGTCTCGTCACAAGCACCTCATCCGGGAAGCTTGCGAACGTTTCGCGGCGGTAGAGAGTGTCACCGACCGAATAGCTGACAGACGCCATGCCGCTCATCATATCAAGCTCCCGCACATAATCCCGGGCCTCTCCCTGCATCCCGTACCGGAAGCTGATCTGCAGGTCGCCGAGCGGCATATAGTGCCGCTGCGTCTCCGGCACGCCGGACAATGCCATTGTCGCCAGCTCATGCGCTTCCCGCAGCCGCCCTTCCTTCAAAAGCCCCCGGATCTTCTCCAGATTCGGCAGCGCGTCCGGATTGTTGCGGTCCCGCGGACCGCCGTACCAGACGCTGTCTTCATTTAAGGCGATTCTTTCGCGGACCGTGCCGCCGAACACCATCCCGCCCAGCTTACCGTTGCCAACGGGCAACGCTTCCTCCCACACGCTTGCGGCCTGCTTGTACCAAATCCGGTCTTCCAGCCGTTGTTCCATCCCTTTTCCCCATCTCCTTAGAGCGCCTTTTATTTGCCTGCCTAATCCATTACTATTAACATAAACATGCACAAACTCTACCGGATGCAGGTGAACGTCTATGATGCCAGACAACGAACAACAAGCGTTATCCGAATTGCTGCAATCGCTGCAGCTCGAGCTGATCGTCGCGCAGCATACCCAGGTGACGAACAACTGGGGCGAAACGGATTCCGTTCCTTCCTACAATAAGCTTTACTTCATTCTCGAAGGCGAAGGATGGATCCGCATCGGCGGCAAAGATTACTATCCGAAGCCCGGACAGCTGTTCCTGATGCCGGTGAACAGCAAGCTGTCCTTCTCCGCGCTTAACGACCGTCCCTATTTGAAGTACTGGTGCCATTTTCAAATGACGGCCGGCCCTTTCGATCTTTTTCAATGGATCGGCGTACCGCTGTGCATTAACGTAACCGACCCGGACAAGCTGACCGCCTTGTTCAAGGATCTGGTCAGCTGCAGCCGGCAGCGTACCGTCATCGCGAGGCTTCGCGAAAAAGCGCTGCTGCTGGAAATTGTCAGCCTCTTT
The DNA here is from genome assembly GCF_020169515.1 of Paenibacillus vietnamensis. Classification (GTDB taxonomy): domain Bacteria; phylum Bacillota; class Bacilli; order Paenibacillales; family Paenibacillaceae; genus Pristimantibacillus; species Pristimantibacillus vietnamensis. Next base: position 169,568 of record NZ_JAHMHW010000003.1, read on the forward strand.
CTGGAGCATGTGCCGCTCCGCATCCTGCAGCACCGCAGCGGCGAATTGAGCCGTCTCAGCGTCATCCAGCAGCTGGTGGACGATAGGCTGCACGAGGGCATTACCGTCGATCAGATGGCGGAGGCGGTCCATTTGCATCCCAATTATTTTATTGCTTATTTCAAAAAGCATTTTGGCGTGCCTCCGTTGAAATACGTCAACCGCAAACGGACCGAGCGGGCGAAGCAGCTGCTTGTGACCACTCCGCTCAGCATCAAGGAGATCGCCGGCCGGACGGGGTTTAAGGAAACGAACCATTTTACCAAGTTTTTTCGAAAAGAGACGAATTTGTCACCTACCGAATACCGGGCGGCCTACTCCTAAGCTTCGTATACCTGCCGTCAACCCGATTATAAGAGCGCATTCAACCTATGGCGATGGAAGAAACTAAGGTATGAGTGCAAAAAACTAACTCGTCCTGCCGGCCGGCATCCGGTAACGGACATACGCTGGCATAGGCTTATGATAACTTTTTAAGCATTTATAGCAGTTTTTTAATGGATTGCCGAACAGGGATCGAGCGTCTCCGCAAAATAAGCTACATTAGTAGCAGCACAGCTTTTCGCTAATTTATTTGGATCCGGAGGCTCACCATGACGATTGTCGCTTATCCCGAAATAAAAGGAATTCCCCAACGCGCAGACTTTTCCGTCCGCGTCCGCAAGCCCGGCGGACAATGGATTGCCCTGCATACCTATGAAGTCAGCATCGACATGCATAACGTCCGCCAAGCCTCGCTTGCCACCTTCGATATGGAAGGGCCGGTCGAGGTCGAAGTGGCTTCGATGACAGAAGAAATCGAATCGGCGGTCATCAGGCCTTTATCCTATCGTATTCCGTTCGAGCTGACCGGCGGCACGATTCGCTTTACACTGGACCGGCCGCGCAAGCTGGCCGTCGAAACGAACGGCGACCGCTTCGGCTGCCTGCACCTGTTCGCCAATCCGCTGGAGGAAGACGCGCCGCTGCCCGGCTCTCCGAACGTCATTGCCGTTAAACCCGGCATCCACCGCACCGAGCACCTGCTCCGCCCGCTTACTACGCCGCACGCGGAAGGCGAAGCGGAGCCGGATGTTTTGTATTTTTTGCCGGGCCTGCACTATATCGAAGAGACGCTGCTGCGCATCCCATCGGGAAAAACCGTTTATATCGCAGGCGGGGCGGCCGTCGCAGGCTCCATGGTCTGCGACCGTGTGCGTGACGTTACGATCCGCGGACGGGGCTTCGTTTACCTGACCGATTTCCACCGGTTCTCCGCTTTCCGGGGCGTGCGCATCCTGTTCTCCAGCAACGTGGAGGTCGAAGGCGTCACGACGGTTAATCCGCCTCACTACAGCATTTATATCGGCCAGTCGGAGCATATCCGCATCGGCAATTTCAAGTCGTTCAGCTGCAAGGGATGGAGCGACGGCATCGACATCATGTCAAGCTCGTATATCGATATCGACGACGTCTTCCTGCGCACCTCCGACGATTGCGTCGCCATCTATGGAAGCCGCTGGGATTACCGGGGCGACTCCCGCCATATTACGGTCCGCAACTCCAGCTTCTGGGCCGATGTGGCTCATCCGCTCATGATCGGCACGCACGGCGATTATCACCATAACGGCGATACGATCGAGGACATCCGGTTCGAAAATATCGATATCCTGGAGCACCACGAGCCGCAGGAAAATTACCAGGGGGCGATGGCGATCAACTCTGGCGACCTGAATACGGTAAGGAACGTCACCTACGATAACATCCGGGTGGAGCATTTCGAGCTCGGCCGCCTGTTCGATATCCGCGTCGTCTGGAACAAGGATTACAACCCCGTGCCCGGCAACCGGATCGAAAACGTCGTTCTTCAAAACATCGTATACAACGGGCAGGGCGCCAACCCGTCGCGCATTTACGGCTACAGCGCGGAGCGTCCCGTGACCGGCGTGACCATCCGCAATTTGCGGGTGAACGGCGAAGCCGTGCTCGATGCATCCCATCCTTCGCTCGATATGAATGAGCATGCTTCGCAGGTCATTATTGAATAATGCATAAAACCAGCTTCCCGCCCCGCGGCACCGGGGTTTGGGAAGCTGTTTTCATTTGATGAAAATTTGTCTGATTGGCGGCAAACCCTTCATGAGAACAATTCCGGCGCCAAGCGCCCAGATAGGCGTAGAAATGCCGAACATACTCACATGCAGCGCAGCAACCGCAAAAGTGAGAATTGAGGGAAAAAATAACGGCTTATTTGAAAAAGCTCTTCCAAGCGCTTTAAGGAACAATCCGAGGAGAGAAAATCCTGTCATCAGCTGGATAAAAGAAGCAGGCATGACGTTAATGATGTCGACCGCTCTCCAGGCAAAGGCCCCGAATCCGATGACGATTAAACTCGAGAGAGCTGCCGCCAGGTATCTTTGCTGGTGCGGCCCCGATTCCGGACTGCTGCAAAGCGCACTCATCAAACCTCCGACGTTTGCGGCATTTCCTCCGAAAAATCCGGCTGCCATGCCGGCTGCCCCGGAAGCGATCAGCGATTTATCGACGGGCGGGTCAAACCGATTGCTTTTAAATGACGTCATGGCTACTGCTAGATCATTGCTCAAAATCAGCAAAGACATCGGAATGGCAAGCGATAATAGCCCCGTCATTGTGAATTGAGGCATTACCGGCATAGGAAGGATGAACTCGGGCGCCGGCAAAGCCGGGAACCGGTATTCGATGGCTAATCCAAACAAACCGAAAAGAAGCGCCCCGAGCGCAGGAGGAATCCGTTTTACCAGAAGCGGCAAAAGAAAGAAGCCTGCTCCGGCGAATAGTCCAGAGTACGGCAAGCTAAGGCCTGCCGGAACCAGCTGCAGCACATACGTAAGAACAAGACCCGCCAGCAGAGCATCGATCAGCTGCCCGGGGATAACTTTTACCGCCTTGGAGAAAACTCCTGTACAGCCGGCAAGCAAAATGAACAGCCCGGACATGACAAAAGCCCCCGCAAGCTGCGGATACGAATAGCCGGCCGCAGCCGTTCCAAGAAAGGCTGCAGCGGTTATAGAGTGTGCGCCGGCGAACGGAATTTTATATTTCAAGGTTAAGCACAGGTTGAGCAAACCTCCCGCGATATACGCCGAGGTAAGCCAGGAAATAAGCTCTGCCTTCGATAAACCTGCTGTTTCAGCTGCTTGTACGACCAGTATCGCGCCTCCGGTACAAGCCAGCAAGGCAGAAAGGAATCCGGCCGTGATCGTCCTCGCACCCATGTCCGTTCATCCCCTTTTACTTATCTCCCGCGTCGTGATCTTCCCATCTTCTTGAGTAAGCTTTATTCGTAATCCAGAATGTTATCCAAGCCAGCACAATGACGATAATGGCCGAAAATATCCATACTCCCACAGGCACGTCCATGATGATGATCCTCCCTTGTCAAATTAGCCGCAATTGCCGGGCAGCGAGCACCGATTCGGCTAAGGTCGGTTCAAGTATAAAATACCGGCTTTGCTGCGTCACCATCCACTCCCGGTCCGTTTACACCAGCCAATTGCGAATGGATGGCTGCGCGCTTGCTTGAAAAGCTCCCGAAGCGTATCCTTGTTATGTTGGAGGTGCTTGCGATTGTGGAAACCTGACCGTCATGCCAAAAAACCGTTATATCAGCAAATTGCGGAGCACATCGAACAACGAATTCTGCTCGGCGAGCTTCCGCCCGGGAGCTTGCTGACTTCCGAACGCAAGCTTGCCGGACAGCTAGGCGTAAACCGCAGCACCGTCGTCCAGGCGTACGAGGACCTTCGCGCCTCGGGCATCATCGAAAGCGCAACAGGAAGCGGAACGCGGGTGAGCGCCCGCAAATGGGGAATGGCCCCGCGGGCCACGCCGAATTGGAACCGATACACCGAAGGCGGCGTGTTTTTGCCGAACCTCCCTTTTATGCGCCGGATTCGCGAAGGTTTGCAGACCGGGCTGCCTTTCATCAATTTTGCAAGCGGAGAGCTTGCCCCTGATTTGTCGCCGAATGAGGCGATTCGAAGCCTGCTGAAGGAGATGCCGTTCGAAGAACCGCTCGGATACGGGGATCCGCAGGGTTTCGCCCCGCTTCGGGCCGCTCTGTCGGGCTTTCTCAAAGAAAGACGCGGCATCGCAGCGACGGACGAATCCATTCTGGTAACTTCCGGCTCCCAGCAGTCTTTGTTCCTCATCACGCAATGCTTGCTGAATCCCGGCGATGCGATCGGGATCGAAAATCCTTCTTATTGCTATTCGCTGCCCATGTTTCAATCGGCAGGCCTTCGCCTGTTCGGGCTGCCTGTAGACCGGGATGGTGTTCAAGAGGGCGATATCCGGGAGCTGCACCGCCAGCATCGCATCAAGATGGTGTTCCTCAATCCGAATTTTCAGAACCCGACGGGAACCGTCATGAGCGAGCAGCGCAAAACCGGGATATTGACCTGCTGCGAGGAGCTTGGCATCCCGATCGTTGAGGATGATCCGTTCAGCCTTACCGCTATGGAGGGTACGGCGCCGTCTCCCTTAAAAATGCTGGACCGGAGCGGCACCGTTCTCTATATTGGTTCGTTATCCAAAATCGCGGCTTCGGGTCTTCGGATCGGTTGGATGGCCGCGCCCCAAACCGTCATTAAACGGCTGTCGGATGCGAGACAGCAGATGGATTTTGGCCTGAGCATATTTCCGCAGTGGATTGCTTCGCAGCTTTTGTTGTCCGGCCGGTTGTCCCCCTATTTGCAAAACCTTCAGGAAAGGCTTCTTTACAGAAGGGATATTCTTGCTTCGGCGCTCGATAAAAGTCTTTCAGGCATGATCGAGTTCCATTTGCCGAAAGGCGGACTGAATTTATGGGGCAAAATCCATGAACCCGTCAATGATTTTAGACTGTTGGAAAACGGCATGAAACAAGGGGTTTTGTTTGTTCCCGGCAGCGTGTATGGCTCCGAGCCCGGTTACGTTCGTCTGACCTATGCCCGTCCGGCCCTTGACGAGCTGGAACCGGGTGCCGGGAGATTCTCGGAGGCGTTGCGGCTAACCTTATCAGGGCGATAGCTGCTTAGCCATTTTTCCGGTGCAAGGATTGTCGGGCCGGCGGCTCCGGATCCTGTTACTCTAATGGCAGAGGAGGTCATGTGATGAATATGCTGCAAAGCATGAACGAAGCGATGAAATATATCGAGGACAATCTCGCGGAGGACATCGACTTTGCCGAGGCGGCCAGACTCGCTTTGTGCTCCGAATATCATTTCAAGCGGATGTTTTCCTTCCTTGCGGGCATTCCGCTGTCGGAGTACATCCGCCGCAGAAGGCTGACGCTCGCCGCATTCGAGCTGAAGGACGGCGGCGTGAAGGTGATCGACGTCGCGTTGAAATACGGGTACGGCTCGCCGGACTCGTTCGCCAGAGCCTTTCAGCTGCTGCATGGCGTTACGCCGACGGAAGCCCGAAGCAGCGGCCATCCGCTCAAAGCCTATCCGCGCATGACCTTCCAGTTAACGATTAGAGGAGGCAGTGAAATGAATTACCGGATTGAGGAGAAAGAGGCGTTTCGCATCGTCGGCATCAAAAAAAGAGTTCCGATTGTTTTCGAAGGGGTGAACCCGGACATTGCGGCCATGTGGAAAAGCCTGGATGCCGATACGATCCGCGAGCTGAAAGAGCTGTCGAATGTCGAGCCCAAAGGGCTGCTAAGCGCATCCGCGAACTTCTCCGAAGGGCGTATGGAGGAAAAAGGAGAGCTGGATCATTATATCGGCGCCGCAACGACCAAGGATGGCCCGGACCGCCTGGCGCAGCTCGAGGTGGCCGCCTCGACATGGGCGGTGTTCACCGCCGTCGGACCGTTTCCGGAAACGCTGCAGAACGTATGGGGACGCATCTATTCCGAATGGTTCCCATCCGCAGGCTATGAGCTGGCGGAAGGTCCGGAAATGCTGTGGAACGAGCATAAGGACGTAACGTCGCCGACTTTCAAGAGCGAGATTTGGATTCCGGTCAAGCAAAAGCTGCAGCAGAGTTAAGCATGCACCTTCGCCGTACCGCAAGCCAATCTGCCGCGTCTGAGTTATCTGGGTAGAGTAATGGACATAAACGCAGCTTAGAGTGACAAAGTAGTAAGTGTTGGTGGCTAACGGACAGGAGGCGGGGTTAGAGCGGAACAAACAATAACGGCCGATGGCCACCAGTAATCCATAAAAACGGGGCCGTCTCTCGGTCACTTCATGACCTATTGAACCTGCCCCGTATTCCTTTTACCTCCTGCCGTCCTGCCGGTAATCGATCGGCAGCTTGCCGTACATTTTTTTGAACATGTCGCTGAAATGGCGGGCATTGTTGTAGCCTACCTTTTCGGCGACCTCGTAAATCATCAGATCCGTATTTCTAAGCAGCTGCGAAGCGTTTTTCATGCGCACCTCGGTCAGATACTGCTTAAAGTTCTGCTTCGTATGTTTTTTGAAGAAGCTGCTGAAATAATACGGGTTCATAAACGCCATCCCGGCGATCGACTCCAGCGTAATTTCCTCGGCAAAATGCTCTTCGATATACTGCTTCACTTTCGCCAGCACAATTTTATCCTTATTCCCCGAATCGCTGTCCATTTCCTCGCACATATGCCGGAACAGCCGCTTCACCTGGCTGCTCATGATTTCAAAGGTTTCATAGGAAGCCAGCAAATCCTGCAATTCCCGTTTGTCGAGGAATCGGCCGGGAAGCTGGACGCCCGATTTGGACAGCTCCCCGATAATGAACAGCATCGAAGAAAAGCAGGTCGACACGGTCAACGAGCGGTTGCCGAAGGTTTCCTTCTTGATCGTCTCCAGCCATTCATCAAGCGCTGCTTCCACGTCCTCCAGCGCCATTTCCGTCATGCTGCGGATAACCGCCCATTGCAGCTCGTACAGCTCGACGGTTCTCGCTTCATGGGTTTGGAGCGGGTTGTACGGGAGAATCCGGCCCAGGCCCGCATAAAATTTCATCTCCAGCGCCTGCTCCGCTTCCCGGTAAGCTTCCGCCAGTCTCTCGGCTTCCGCCGCCGGACGGCTGAGGGCAATCGATACCTTGATTTTCAGAAAGGTCCATATTTTGTCCCGGATCTCATCGGCAAGTCCGGCAGCCTGCTCGCCGGAATCGTGATTGACGATGACGGCGTGCCGGTCTTTTTTGACAAACACATAACCCGCTCCCGGATCCTGCACGACCTCCTGCAGCACGTTGCCGATCGCAAATTCGACCAGCTTCCTTTCCTTCTCCGTCCACCGGTCCGACGAATCCTTCAGCCGCTCCGCCTCAATCAGCATAATCGTGATGAGCGGACCCTTAAGCCCCGCGGCCGCTTCGCGGAACGCTGAGGTGTTTGGCGACAAATTGCCGTCCGTCAGCCGGATTAAGGCATCCTGCAGCTCTTCGTGACGGTTTTTTCTTTCCAGCAGCTGCAGCTTGCCTTTGCGCCTCTCCTCCTCATGATGCTGCGAAATCATCGACAACGCCTTTTCCAGCACAGCCTCCAGCTGCTGCTTGACGACCGGCTTCACCAAATAATCGATCGCGCCGTAAGCGACGGCATCCCGGGCATAGGAAAATTCCTGATAGGCGCTTATAAAAATCACCTTAACCGGAATTTCCTTCTCCTTCAGCTCTTTGATGATTTCGATGCCCGTACGGTGAGGCATGCTGATGTCGCTGATGACGAGATCGGGCATATGCCGATCGATCAGGTCCATTAATTCGTTGCCGTCATACGCCTGGCCGACGATTTCCATGCCGAACGCTTCCCAGTCGATCAGCTTCCGCAGACCTTTAATAATAATCGGTTCATCGTCAGCCAGTACGATTCGTATCATGCAGCAGCTCCTCCTTCACCGAAAATAACAGAAGCACGGACGTTCCGACATGCTTCCGGCTGCTTATCGTAAGGCCGAAGCCGTCGCCGCACACCGTTTTTATCCGTTCGTGCACGTTTTTTAATCCGACATTTTTGGAAGGGGCGCCGGGGTCCTGAAGCATCGCGTTTAATCTGTCCAGCTCCTCCTTCTCCATGCCGATCCCGTCATCGTATACCGTCACCGCCAGTTTATCCTCCCAGGTTTCCATCGAAATTTTCACCGTTCCTTTGCCCTTCGGCCGCAGCCCGTGCTGTATCGCGTTTTCGACGATCGGCTGCAGCGACAGCTTCAGAATCGGCCAGTCCAGCTTCACCGAATCGGCGATTTCAACCCTCAGCTCAAACCGGTTCTCGAACCGGACTTCGATAATGTAGAAATAGTCCTTCAAATGCTCAAGCTCCTGGCCGATCGTCACCAGATCCTCCCCATAGTCGATCACGTACTTCAGCTGATTGGACAAAGATAGGATCATGTCCGCCACCTCGTCCGCATCGCTATGGACGGCATTCATCCGGATGACCTCAAGCGTATTGTACAAATAGTGAGGGCGAATCTGGCTCTTCAGCGCGTTCAGCTCCGTCTGCTTCTGCTTGATCTCCGCCACGTACGCCTCATCGATGAACACCTTCAGCCGGTCGATCATCCGGTTGAAGCCGTGGGCCAGCCTCCCCATCTCATCGTTGCTCCTTACCTCTACCTGCGTCTCCAAATTGCCCGATTCCACCTTCGTCATTTGAACGATCAGCCGGCGGATAGGCGCCGCGAGCCGCTTCGAGAACCAGATGCCCATTACGATGAGCACGACTGCGGATATGACGATCGCCGTGTACACGGCCATCCTTGTCGTCCGGAGCTGCTCGAACAGCTTGTCGGTCGCGAATTTCACAAGAATTTTCCCCTTAATAAACGGGATCGGCTCGCTTAATTCGAGATGACCGGAATCCGCCTCCTGCACGATCGGGTGGACTACGGAATCGAGCTCCTTGTTGCTGAAATAGAGCCGCTCGCTATCGTCCAGCACATAAAGCTCGTCATGCTCGCCCAGCTTCAGCTCTTGCAGGAAAGGATCGGCCATCTCGACGCTGACATCAAAAAACAACGTGCCCACGATTTTAGGATCTTTGGTTAGCGTTCCCGATATATCGATCAAATTTCTGCCGATCGTAATCACTTGTTCCCGGGAGTTGAAAATATAATCGTCCGCATGCGTCGGATAGATCAGCAAATCGGTCGGCCTTTCCTTCATCGCCTGCAGCCACTCCCTGGACGGCAGCTTGTCCGTTAGAAGCACTTTGTTTTCTTTTGTCTGATAATAAAGCTTTTCGTCCATCGACCGGATAAAATAAGCGTTTGTAATGTAAGGATCGCTGTACATAATCATCTTCAGAAACATATCGATCGGCATCGAATTGATTTGTCCCAATTCATTTACGTTACGGGTCTGATTGTTTGCAAAGCTGTCCAATATGCCTTCATACCTTCCGGTATACATCAGCATTGAAATTTCGTTGTAATTATTAAAGGCGGAATTAAGATTATAGCTGACATACAGCACCATCTGGCGCAAATTATCGGTTGTGTAGCGCTCCACATGACCCGAGAAGGTTTGGACGGAAAAGTAGCTGAGCGCAAACAACGGGACCAAGCCCACCAGAATAAACGCCGCGGAAAATTTGACGAAAACGCTGTTCCATTTTGGCATCCATAGTTTCATGCCGACTGTCCTCCCAGCCCGAGGCGGTTTGTTAGCGGTTCTTTCTAATCATCATATCATATGGGGCCGCGCGAGGAAGAAAAAGCCCCATGCATGAACTGCATCGGGCTGTACGTTATGGCCTTCCTGCGATCGTTAACCTTTGATGGCTCCGGAAGATACGCCTTTGACAAAATATTTCTGCAGAGCGAGAAACGCGATCAGTACCGGTACAAGGGACATCGTCGTTCCCGCAAAGATCATATCCCACCGCGACGAGAATTCGCCTACGTAGTAGAACAGCTCTACGATCATCGTTTTCGCCTGGCCGGTCGGCAGCACCATCATCGGCATCAGGAAGTCGTTCCAAATGCCAAGGCCCTGAAGGACGACCATACTTGCCGTCACCGGCCCAAGCAGCGGAAAGACGATTTTCCAGAAGATGCCCGTTCTCGTGCAGCCGTCGATTTCAGCGGATTCCTCGATTTCCCGCGGGATGCCCTTAAGGAAGCTTGTAAAGAGGAGAACGCCGAAGCCGATCGAGCCGGAAATATAGACCAGAATCGGACCGGTCAGCGTGCCGAACAACCCGATCATTTTCAACTGCTTGAACAGAGGGATCATATACACCTGAAACGGAATCATCATGCCAAACAGGAAGTAAGTGAATATGCCGTTCGTCCATTTCGAGCTGTTGCGCTCGATCGCATAAGCCGCCATCGGAATAACCAGTATCATAACGGCGATGGAGCATACGGTCAAAATCGTGCTGTTCAGCATCGCTTCCGGATATTTGGTTTCCGTCAGCAAATATTTGAAGCTCTCCAAATAAAATCCCTTCGGAAACGCGATGGCGTCGCGCATAATTTCCCCGTTGCTCTTGAACGCCGACATAATATTGAAGAAAATCGGGAAGGCGAAGATGACGGCCAGAATTAACGTAACGGCGAAAATGATAATATCGTTCAGTTTGATGTCTTTTTTCATGTTACATTTGCACCTCTCTTTTGCGGAGCACCTTCATTTGAATCAGGGAGATGAGAAGCGTAAGCAGGAACAGCACGATCGCAAGCGCCGTACCGAAGCCTTGACGCAGCTCGCCGAAGCCGACCTTGTAAATGATATAAGTCAACGTTTCCGTCGCGAAGCCCGGACCGCCGTCCGTCATGACCGCGATCTGGTCGAAAATTTTCAGGGAGCCGATCATCGACAGCATGATGCATACCGTCGTCGCGCCGGCCAGCAGCGGGAACGTGATGTGGCGGAACTGCTGCCAGCGGTTTGCGCCGTCGATGCTTGCCGCTTCGTTCAGCTCCTGCGGAATGCCTTGAAGTCCGGCCAAATAAATAACCATATAGTAACCGGCTGCCTTCCATACAGTGGAAAGGATAATCGAGATTAACGCGTAATCGGGATCTCCGAGCCAGTCTGCCTTCAGAAAACCGAGACCTGTCATTTCTAATAATTGATTGATGACGCCGAAGTTATAATTCAGGATAATCATCCAGATAAAGCCCATAATAATACCGGACATAAGCACCGGGAAGTAAAAGATGCTTCGGAAGAAATTCCGGAACCAGCGGACGTTGTCCATCAGAACCGCAAGACCTAATGCGACGATATTTTCCAGCAAAACCAGAACGATTGCGAAAATGAGCGTGTTTTTCAAGGCATTGTGAACCCGCGGGCTCTTGACGATTTCGATAAAGTTATCGAAGCCGATATAATTGATTTTTGTGCTGATGCCGTCCCAGGACGTAAAGCTCAGATAAACGCTGCTAAGCGTCGGTACGATGACGAATGCCGTATAGACGACAAGCGCGGGCAGTATAAACCAGAAGACGTAATCCGACCATTTCTTTTTCTTTGCCGAGGCATTCATGGCTCTCTCCTACTTCCTTGTGTGGTAAAAAGAGAACCTCCGCGTAGGCAGAGGCTGCTCTTTATTTGTCCATTGTCCATAGACCGTATGATAGCTATTGCTGAGCGTTAGCCTTCACGTTATTGTCGTACTCGGTGTCCGCCTGCTTCATGTACTCCGTCACATCGCCGTTTTTCAGCACCAGCTCCTGAAGCAGCTTGTAGAACCAGTTGCGGAATTGCGGCGGAATGGCGTTTTCGCCGTACCAGTTGGCAAGACCAAGCGATTTCACGACCGTGTCGTCGCTCATCAGACGAAGCACTTCTTTCATTTGCTCGCCCGTCTCATAGGTTACCTCGGCCGAAGTGGTCGGAATGCCGTTTACGGTAGCCAAGTAAGGTCCGTATTGAGCTGGGTCAAAGAAAAACTTGATAAATTCTTTCATCGCCGCTACTTTATCCGCGTCTTTAGCCGCTTCGGCCGACAAGGACCAGCCGGAAAGGCTCGGCAAACCGTTAATGACCGTCTTGCCTTCGCGGTTAGGTATGGCATAGAAACCAAATTCAAAGCTAGGATCCGCTTCCGCGATTTGGCCGAACATCCAAGGACCGGAGAACAGCTGAGCCGCTTTGCCCGATACGAGAATCGATGCCGTCTGGTTGTCGGCCGTGCTGAGCCAGCCTTTGTCCACATATTTCGTGAACAGCTCCTTGTAATCCGTTACCGCTTTCACCATGCCGGCGTCCGTGAAGCTTGCCGTTTTGGCCGTACGCTTGGAGTTCCAGTCCGGATCCGCTGCGTACACTTCGTTCTCGAAGAAGAAGTTCGTCCAGAAGCCCATATGGAAAATATCTTTGCCGCCGACGACGATCGGCGAAATGCCCGAAGCGGCCAGCTTTTCTTGAATGGCAAGGAACTCGTCATACGTTTTTGGAAGCTCGGTGATGCCGGCATCGGCGTATGCTTTTTTGCTGTAAATAATGCCTTGAGGCGCGGTGCCTGCGATTGGAGCGTTGTAAACTTTTCCGTCATACTCAGGCAAGGTTTTGAACAGGCCGCGCAAATCTTCCGGCAGCTCGACGATTTTGCCTGCATCCGCAAACACCTTCGTGTCGCGCATTTCGACCAGGTCAGGGAATTGGCCTACAGCATCCTTCGTTTTCAGCCAATCCAGGTATGCGGCGGACGTCGTTTCGCTGTAGTTCACGATTTTAATATTCGGATTTTTTTCTGTGAAAGCGTCGATTGTCGTTTCGATCGCCTGCTTCGTAGCCGGATCGCCGGTCGCGTATGCAATCGTAAAGCTTACTTCTTTAGCCGCATCTGTGCCCGTTCCCGTGTTGCTGCCCGGCTCCTCTGTATGGTCAGCCGCGTTGTTTCCGCCGCATGCGGTAAGCACCAAGGATAAAGCCATAACGAGCGAAGTGAATTTCAGTAATGGTTTTTTAGCCATTTACTTGGACCTCCCTATTGTCTGCGTTTGTTAGAGGAACCTCATGCAAGATGTGCGCATCATCTCGTCTCATTCCGTTTCCTTGATCTAAGATTATCATCAATAGATGACACGTGAAATGAAGTTTTTTAAGGCGGATATGATGATAATTTAAGAAATATCCAGTCCTTTAGTAGCATGCCCCAAATCCGGAAAAGCGCGGCCGCCCGGTAAAAAAGCCCTGCAGCCGCATTGGGCGGGCTGCAGGGCTTGACAGTCATCCGAGTTAAGATCTGCTAAGCTTAATCTATCTTATAAGTAAAATAATCGAAATCCGCATGTTTTTTTGTTCCGTTAATATCCTGCGCACATAAACCGATCATCGTGCCGGTAAAGCCCAGCTTGCCGCCGTGCTCGTCGGACAGCACGCCCATGTCCAGCTCGCCGCCGATCGCCTGCCACCTCTCGCCGTCCGGTGAGGCGTAGAACTGGAGGGCCCGTTCGCGGACGACTGCCCGCAAATAATAGGCGGACCAGCCGTCCACGCTGATTTCCCGGTCTCGGTTCTCACTGTATTTACCGCTGATCGAGGTGATGACGCCAAGCCTCACGCCGTTGTCCCCGTCACGCGTCACTCGCACATAAAAATAATCCTGTTCGTCATAATAGAAGACAAGCCCGGCCATTTGCATAAAATGCTCCGGCTCGTATTCCATCCGCGTTTCGACCGTGCAATTGAAATGCTGAAGCCTGCGAGCGACCATGCTCTGCCGGTGCAGGGAATGGAGCGATTCACGGCCGCGCAGACGCAGGAAGCCGGGCCGCTCCCTAAGGCTCAGCCACGATTCCTCAGCCGGGACGCGCAGCGTCTGATACTGCAAGCCGAGCGCCGGCGCATCGAAATCGTCCTTTGCCGGCCGCTCAGGGAACGGCTGCGGCTCCAAATCCGGCGCTGGAGCGGTTAATGCCGGCAGCCTGCCTTCGCGGGCGAGCCTGAGCCAGCCGTCCTCGGTCCAGACGCAGCGCTGCAGCGACGTTTCGCGGCCAAGCGGGTTCAGCTTCGTGCCCGGGAACGGACGGCTGCAGATGTGGCACATGTACCATTCACCCTTCTGCGTCTCGACAAGCATGCCGTGTCCCGCGTTTTGCAGCGGGTAGTCCGGAGCGCCGCGCGTCGTCATGACCGGATAAGCGGGATCGGTGACGTATGGACCGTCGATCGTGCTGGAACGGGCCAGCGTCGCCGCATGATTGATGCCCGTTCCTCCTTCGGCTACGAGCAGATAGTAATAGCCGCCGCGCTTGAACAGCTGAGGACCTTCCGTGACGCCCAGATCCGTGCCTTCGTATATTTTTTTGACCGGACCGGCAAGCCGCCGCTCCTTCGGATCGTATTGCTGCATGACGATGCCGCCGAAACGCCTGTGACCGTCGCGGAAGTCCCACTGCATATTGAGCAGCCACTTGGTTCCGTCGTCGTCATGGAACAAATAGGGATCGAAGCCGCTGCCGTTCAGCATGACAGGCTCGGACCACGGGCCGTGCATATTGTCCGCCGTTACAAGATAGTTGTACAAATCCTTATAAACGCCTTTACGCGCTTTGACGTCGGTGTAAATTAAGTAATAAATTCCGTTATCGTAGGAAATCGCCGGCGCCCAAATGCCGCCCGAGCTTGGATTTCCGCGCAAATCGACCTGCGAGGTGCGTTGCAGGGCATGCGGAATCAGCTCCCAATTCGCCAAATCCTTGGAGTGGTACAGCTGGACGCCGGGAAACCACTCGAAGGTCGAAGTCGCTATATAATAATCGTTGCCGACGCGCAGGATGGAAGCGTCGGGATTAAAGCCGGGTAATATCGGGTTGTTAATCATGAGAGATAGTCCTCCTTATGCTCGTAAAACCTACCAGTAAAGCTTCCAGTCCCTCGTGATGCGGACCAGCGCTTCGAAGTAATAATAATCGCCCCAAATATTGCATTCGTCGATGCCCATGCCGCGCGGCTTGTTATAGACGCCATGCAGCAGGACGCCGTTCGATTCCGGCTGCGAAGCCGCGGTATAACGGTCGCTGAGCGATTTCAGCGTATGCAGCGCCGCATTCTCGTACAGCTTGCGCTCCTTATCGAGCACAGGGAGATGCTTCGCAAGCTCAAGCAAGCCGCACGCTGCGATAGCTCCGGTAGAAGTGTCGCGCTCCTGCTCCGTTCCGCTTACGAAGACCAAATCCCAATAAGCGATCAGATCGTCCGGAAGCCGGTTTAAGTAATAATTGGCCAGCTTTTTCGTCAGGTCGAGAAGCTCCGCGTCCCCCGTATAAATGTAGCTGAGCGGAAAACCGTAAATGCCCCATGCCTGACCGCGCGCCCAGCAGGAATCGTCGGCATAGCCCTGATGCGTGCTTCCGCGCTTCGGCTGACCTGTATTAACGTCCATATAATAGGTATGGAAGGTAGATGCGTCGCTGCGGACGATATACTTGGCCGCCTGCTTGATATGCGAAGAAGCGGCGTTATAATAGTTCGGATCACCCGTCACTTCGCTAGCCCAATACAGCAGCGGCAGGTTCAAGTTGCAGTCGATAATCATCCGGCCCTGCTGCTCGGGATCGTCAAGCGCCCCCCATGCCTGCACAATGCCCGCCTTCCCGAAATAACGCTCCATCAGCAAATCGGCGGCAAGCAGCGCAATCCGCTTCGCTTCCACGTCGCCGGTCAGCTTATAGGCCGCGATGCAGGACAGCGAATAAAGAAAGCCGAGATCGTGCGTATCGGTATACAGCCGCTTCTCCGCCCGCTCCCGGTAGCTCTCCAGCTGAATTTCGGCCGTACGCCGGTATTTGTCATCTCCCGTGACTTCGTAAGCCAGCCACAGCATTCCCGTCCAAAAGCCCGACGTCCATTCGATATTGCCTATAGCCGGGTACACATTCCCCACGCTTGCGGCATCGGGAAATTGCTCGGTAAACGCGACCAAATTGCGGTCGATTTGCTTGAGTACGAACGCGATCGAACGCTCTACCGCAGGCCGCTCCCATTCGGGCGGGCGGCTGAACAGCTCGGCCCTTGCAATCCTCTCTTTATTGATGTTCGTCAATGCTGTTTCTCTCCTTTATTTCATAGATAACTTCATGATGGCGGCGTACTCCGAGCTATGAAAGTGCAAATTTTAACGATAAGATGCGAATTTTTACACAAAAACGGTTCGGAATCGTTGGAACGGTGTAAATTAGATTCATCGTAGCATGATCATGCTGATGCGATATGCAAGTTTCTTTAGACAAAAGTGCATTTATTTAATTATTTGCGGCGTATGGCACTTTTTTCACATCTTTCCCTTTTTTTCCCGGTGGAAAAAACAGGCGAATTTTGCTATTCTCGAAAAGCATAATCTATTAGAAGGAAGGAACTTGTAATCATGAAATCTCTATTTATTCGGAGCATGACTTTCATGCTGCTGGCATCGCTTCTTCTGCTTCCATTGCAAGCTGTAAAAGCGGAAGCAGCCGAGCCGCGGGCTTTGGATTTGTATTTTCCGGCAGATATCGAGGAACACTGGGCTTTTGAAGAGCTGGACAACTTCGTTAATGCGGATTTGCTGCGGGGTTATCAGGATGCCGAAGGAAACGTGTGGATTAAACCGAACAATTCCATCAGCCGTGCGGAATTCGTATCGATTTTGGTCCGTGCGCTCGGCTTGACCAGCACAGAGGCAGGCAAAACGTTCGCGGACGTTGAAACAGGCAAATGGTATGCCGATCCGATCCGTATTGCCAGCTCCCTGGGCATCGTCAACGGAATCAGCGACACCAAATTCGGACCGAACACTCTCATTTCACGCGGCGAAATCGCCACGATGGTTGTGAGAGCATTCGAATCTTCCATTACTTTTGAAGGCGAAATCAAAGAGTTCTCGGACGTTCCCGATTATTTTGCCAAGCCGTTCATTTTAAAAGCCAGCCAGGCCGGCATCGTCCGCGGTGCAACCGCAACGGAGTTTAAGCCGTACGACAACGCCAAACGGGCAGAAGCCGTTGTCATGCTGCAGCGCGCGCTGGATCTGCAAAAGGTTGCGCTGCCTGAAGACGCCGCATTAACCTCGGTCATTTCTGAGGCGGAAGCGAACGATTTTCAAATTTTCAAAGACAAAACGTATGACCAGTTCCACGACGCGCATGACAAGTACTTTACCGGATACTATTTGTCGACAAGCTACTCCCTGACGGAGCAGCTGCTGGAGATGATCGACGAGGGCGTTTCGATCGAAGTGGAGAAAGTGAGTGACCAGGCTTTGACGGTTGTGGAAAAATCGGACCGTTTCGCAGTCGTTGAATCGACAGGCGGAAGCTACACGACTACGACGAACTTCGAAAATGAAACGACGAAGGAAACCGTCCATTCCGACGGCATCTACTACTTAAAGAAAATGGAAGATGGCAGCTGGAAAGTTTATATGTACTATTCTTTTGAGGAATAATGGCAGTTTATTAGTCTAAGAGATGGAGCTGTCTCCGGAGGAGGTCATGATTTGACCGCGGAGGCAGCTCTGTTTTTATGTGATCCCGTCCGTCTTTTTAGAAACCAACCCCTCGTTCCGCTCTAACCCCGCCTCCTGACCGTTAGCCGCCGACACTTGCTGCTCAGACGTTCTAAAAGTCGATTATGTCCGAAATACCACGTGGACGGGTACAGCCAGGCGCAAGCTGTTCTATCCTTTAACACGAGCAACACGAGCTGCACGAGAAAAAGGGACCTCCATCACATGTCATGGAGATCCCTCTTTCCGTTATGCGGCAATTCCTTATCCGCTTATCCGCTTGTTCGAGCCAGCTTCACCAGCAAGTGGGACAGCGCATGCTGCTCTTCCTCGGTGCCGGCGTTCCACAGCTCCTGAAGCAGCATTTCCTCCCGATTGCGCGGCTCCTCATGTTTGGCCAGGTATCCGGCAACCTTTTGAGCCAAATAAGCGAGCTGCTCCTCGTTAAGCCCCAAATGCTCGGCCATCTCGATCCGCTTCGCCAAATAACTTCTGAACGCATCGAAGTTTTGCAAAATTTCGTCCTTTTTCTCCGGATTCATACGGTCCAGCGACTGCTCGATCTGATCGGGCTCCACTTCCCGGTCTTTATCCACTACGTGATTAGATTCCGTCATCTCATGTCCTCCTCGTATTGGAATGGGTTACCTGCTAATCATTTACCCTCTCCTGCTACGGGCCAAACATTTGAAGCACCTTTAATTCTATGAACTGTACGCGTGTTCGGGCTTCCTTCTGGCAAGGAAAAAGTATGCCAGCATCGCTGCTGCGCTTGTCAATAAAATAATGACGCCTAACGGAACGGCAGTATCTTCGCCCGCAATGCCGACCAGCGGAGAGACGACCGCTCCGAGCAAGAAAGGAATGACGCCAAGCAGCGCCGCGGCGCTGCCCGCCATATGCCCCTGGCTCTCCATGGCAAGCGGGAATGCTGCCGTTGATGTAATGCCGATTGCCGCTACGAAGACAAACAACGGAATCACCAATGCGAAAAGCGGACCATGGGCGAGGGCCACCATCAAGACTGTGATACTTGCCAAACAGGCAAGTCCCAGGCCAAACAAGAGAAAGGTGTGTTCGGATACGCGATGCGACATCCGTCCGACCAGCTGGGAGCCGATGATCAGGCTGATACCGTTCGATCCGAACAAAAGAGCGAATACGGTCGGCGAGGCCCCGTAAATATTTTGATAAATAAAAGGGGTTCCCGATACATACGCGAATACCCCTGCGATCATGATCCCCTGTGCCAGCATGTAGCCGAGAAACTGGCGGTCTTGCAAGAGCATTCCGTAATTCCGCAGCTGCTCCACGAAGTTGCTCGGTCTGCGCCGATCGGATGGCAGTGTCTCCTGCAATCTCCATTTTGTCATCGTTAACAGGTAGATGCCGAGCAGTGCCAGCGCTATAAATACGCCGACCCAGCTAGTGAAAGAAAGAACCCCGCTGCCGGTAACCGGCGCCACGAGCGGACCCAAATTACCGACAAGCAAGAGCAGCGAGAAAAATTTAGTGAGCTCGTGTCCGCTGTACAGGTCCCGTGCGATCGCCCGGGAAATGACAATACCCGCCGAAGCGGCAAACCCCTGCACGAATCGGAATGCGATCAACATCCAGATATTAGGCGAAAAGGCACAAGCTAACGAGACGGCGACATACACGGCCATAGAAATAAGCAGCGGATAACGTCTCCCGTAGACGTCGCTCAGCGAACCCATGACGAGCTGGCCGGTTCCGAGTCCGAGTAAGCAAGCGGTCAGGCTGAGCTGCACGAGCGAGGCCGACGTCTCGAATTGCTTCACAATCTCCGGAAACGCCGGTAAATACATATCGATCGTAAACGGCCCGAGTGTCGAAAATAAACCGAGGAGCAAAGCCAGTCTAAAAACATGCTGATTGTTCTTGTTGGTCATGATAAAAATAATCTCCTATTCTTCTTCCAAATCCAAAATCTATAATCTCTATTTATCGCTTTCGAATATGCACAAAAACCGGAATCCGGCTTGTACGTTCCGAAGCAAGAGTCTGTTTTTCATCCTATCATAACTGTATATATTTCGGCAACAGTATGCGATCGAATCAAGCGTAAATTTATTTTAAAGATCCAGCGCATTATTATCCGAAAACAAATCCGGATTGTCCCTGAGCATTTCAGTAATCACTTTCGCCAACGCCGCCGCATCACAAACCCTTACAACAGCATCTCCGAGCTGCCCTTTATACATCGCACCGTTTCTTTCAAGGACCTCATCAACTTTCCAAAAATGTTCCGACCACGACAACCCATAATGCCTGCGGGAAGGTACATGGATTTCCGTTCCATCGGGTAAAACCGTGAAAAGCTGCTCATGGCCATCCGTCAGCCTGCCCGGTATGTCTACCCATTCTTCTACTCCATGGATATAAGTGTTGCGCCTTAAATCTACTCCGATTAACAAGATCGTCGCTTTGCGGTCAAGCAGCTTTCCCCACGCGGAACCTCTGGCACAAGGCGTGTCAAATCGATGATCGTCGCAAGTAAACTCTTTCGCATCCCGTCCAAAAGCCGCCACCGAATGGGTGGGATGCAGCGAGCGAATCACACCGGGCCGTTTCCGGAAAAGTTCCGGCAAAATCCCAACGCAGGAAGGTGAATGATCAAGAAAAAATCTCGGATGATCTGCATTAATGTAGGACCATGTATGGGTAGGGAAAACCAGCAGTCCATCCTTCATATAGTTAGTAAAAACGTCTATGACCGTTTCCGCGCCACCCTCGACAAGCCCCATACTTTTCATCGAAGAATGGACCAGCAGTGTCCCATCGCGGTCAATTCCCAGCAGCTCTAATTGTTTCATTAAACTCTCTTTCGTGTGCATTCTCTTCCCCCCGGTTGCCATAAATCGTTGAATGCCGCAGGCTGCGCCTGCGGCATTCCGGTGTAAAGCCGGAGCAAACTATTCGCTCGTTCTGTACACGACCAGAATCGAACTCCTCTGCTGTCCCGTGCCGTTCAAAGTCGCCTTCATGACCGATCCATAACAAATATTAACGACTTGACTCTCATCAAGCGTTTCCAGAAACTGATTGACCTTTTTCTCAGCAAAGGAATTATCCGAGTCAATAAATTCTTTCACTTGAATCATCCGATTACCCTCCATATTCAATATCTTCAATATTAATTTTAGTAACGCCCAAAGGTAAATCGAGTTCATGGCTCTGCATGACCTTCGACAGCAGTAATTTTCTCCCAATCGGGGAAAGAAACGAAATCCGGTTCAACTCGGGCTGCGCTTCATTCGGAAAGACAACCGTATAGGTCTCACAGGAGCCGTCGTCCTCGTAACGAAGCTTCACCTGACTTCCGATCAGAACGGTTGAGTGAATCGTTGTCTCATTAAAGTCCGAAACGATGTGCTCGAGCTCCTTGCAATAGGACGTCAGCAGCCGGTCCAGATCGGCTCTCTCTTTACTTTTATCGTCGAAATACGGTTTCAGGAACTTGGCTTTCTCATCGTCAAAGTAAACGAGCTGGTTGATCAGCTGTGTCTTACAATCCATTAATCTACGGTTCATAGTAGATCTCCCCCCCGGTACGCTGCACGCTTCCAACATTATTTCTTAACCATTGCATTGTGAATCCCTCCTATAGAAATAGAGGCCTCCGGTTGAAGGAGGCCTTTCAGGTATAATAACAAATATTGTTTCCGTTTCCAATATGGAAAATTGCAGGAATGCCCTTCGCTTACTCCCCCGGCCGCCATCGGCCTCATCACCGTTCAGCACCCGTAGGCTCAAAGAACCATTAGTCCTACTCTGATAGATTAGGTATATACAAACAACAAAGCCAGTGGTTATAATGAAATTTCGCGAGGAAAATTTTGGATGGGTGGTTGAACATGCAGTACGTTACGATTCTGGTATCCGTCCTGCTTGGCGCATGCGCGCAAGTGTTATTGAAGCTGGGCACGATAAAGGCCGGATCCTTTGCTCTACTTAAACTTTTTACCAATCCCTATACGCTTGGCGGGCTCGTGCTGTACGGGTTATCCGCTCTGCTGTGGATCGTCGCCTTATCCAAGGTTCAGCTCTCGTATGCTTATCCGATGGTTTCGCTTGGGTACGTGATCGTGTTCGGGCTTTCTTATTGGATTTTCGATGAACCGATCAGCCTGCTGCGAGCCGGAGGGCTCGTCTTGATCGTACTCGGCGTGCTGATGATCGCAAAATCATAGTAAAGGGTGGTTAACTTGCAAATTTCAAAGCTGGAAAGAGAAAGGGCGAACCCTGCCGCGGCACTTCTCGAGCAGCTCCGCCCCAAGCAATGGACCAAAAACGTACTGTTGTTTGCCGCACTGCTCTTTTCTTTGAAAAATGCCACTTGGGAGCTCATCGGCCTCACCTTCGCAGGCTTTTGCCTGTTCTGCTTCGTGTCGTCCTCCGTTTATATTTTGAACGACTATATGGACATTGAAGCGGACCGCAATCACCCGGCGAAGCGCTACCGCCCGATGGCATCCGGAGCGCTGAACCCGTCGCTCGCTTTAGCGTTCGGAGCGTTTCTGCTTCTTTTTTCGCTGGGCGCCGGCTATTACATCGATTATTTATTTGGCATTTTGCTTAGCGTTTATTTCCTGCTCAACCTCGCGTACAGCCTTAAGCTCAAGCATGTCGTCATTCTGGACGTCATGACGATCGCCGCAGGCTTCGTGCTGCGCGCGATCGGCGGCGGCATTCTGATAGACGTGCCTTTCACCCCGTGGTTTCTGATCTGCACGATGCTTCTATCCTTGTTTTTGGCCATCGGCAAAAGATGGCACGAATACAAGCTGGCCGAGCTGAACGGCTCCGCTCACCGTAAAGTGCTTGCCTACTACAACGCGGCTTTGCTCGGGCAAATGAGCAGCATCGTCACGACGGCAACTATCATCAGTTATGCGCTGTTCACGTTCACCTCGGGGAGGACGATTCACCTCATGTGGACCATTCCGTTTGTCCTATACGGCATTTTCCGCTATCAGTACCTGATTTATGTGGAGAACAAAGGGGGAAGCCCGGACAAGCTGCTTTTTGAGGACAAGCCGATTTTGCTGACGGTCGTGCTTTATGCGCTCAGCGTTGTCGCGATTTTAACGTATTTCGAATAATGGAACAGGGAGATTGTTGTTGATGCTTTACGTTCTTGCGCCTTTTCTCGGATGGTTCTGCTCGGGAATCATCAAATATTTGATCAATTATTTGCGGTTTGGCGGCAGCGCGGCCAAAAGCCGCATGGGCAACGGAGGTTTTCCGAGCACGCATGCGAGCATTATGAGCACAACGGCCGTTTTGATCGGCTGGGAGCAGGGATTTCTGACTCCCATTTTCGGACTTGCCGTTGCCGTCACCTACATCGTTATCATCGACGCAACCGGCTTGCGAAGGCATGTCGGGTATCATGCGGCTGCGCTCAATAAAAGCGATCCCGGCTTGAAGCTGAGAGAAAGCATGGGCCACACGCGGTTCGAGGCGATCGGAGGCGTCGTGCTCGGCATCCTGCTTGGAAGCCTGCTTTACGGAATACATGAATTAATAAAATAGAGGGATCAAAATGAGAAAATATATCGTTGGCTCCATCCTGCTTCTTTCGCTGATTATTCAAATCATGTTTGTTCTCACGGTGCAAACGGTACCTGAATCCGATATGAAGGGCTATGACGAGCGGGCGATGCTGTTCGCGGAGCGGCAGAGCTTCAGCTACGGAGGCGAATACAACGGATCGACGTACCGCCCTCCGATGTACATTTTGTTTTTGGCCGCCATCTACAAACTATTCGGCCACAGCTATCCAGCCGTCTATGTCATTCAAGCGATGTTTAGCGTCGCCTGTCTCGCACTCATTTATTTCATAACCGTAAGGCTGTGGAACGGCACGGTCGGTACGATCGCACTCGTCTTATCCGCTTTGTATGTACCGTTTATCGGTTATTCCGGTATTTTGCTGGCCGAAATTTTGTTTTTATTTTTTCTGCTGGCCTCTTCCTATTGCGCAATCCGCGCGATTCAGACGAGATCGATTCCTTTTACAGTATGCTCAGGCGTATTATGCGCTCTGGCAACGATGACGCGGTCGATCAGCCTGCTGCTTCCCGTCGGCATCGTCATCATGCTTGCCCTTTACTACCGGAAGCAATTGTTTACGAAAGCGGCGATGCTGCGGGTCGGTTTGTTTTTTGCGGCGATGCTGCTGACGATCAGTCCGTGGACGATCCGCAATTATGTGGACACGGGAGAATTCGTCCTGATCGACTCCATTTCCGGGCTTAATCTGCTGATCGGGAACAACGAATACGCAACCGGCTTTTTTACGTTCGACGTTTGGGAGACGGAAGGCTGGAAGGCCGCCCATCAGCCGCAATACAACCTGCCGCAGGCCGATAACGTGATGCGTGATTATGCCGTGCAGTGGATTCTTGACAATCCGATCCGTTTCACGGAGCTTACCTACCAAAGAGCGGTTGCCTATTTCACGGTGAATACCGACTGGTTTACGTCTTCGTACGGGTGGCACCATATTTTGTTTAACAAAATGAATTTCGAGGCGCGCTACCATTCGTTCTTGTTCATTTGCTTCTTTTTGGGGCTGCTGCTTATCCGCAAAAAAAGGCCGGAGCTAGTGTTCATGGCCATCGCCGTCCTCTATTTTATCGGGCTTTCTTCGCTGTTCTACATGTCGCCGAGATACCGCCTGCCCGCGATGCCGTTTATGCTGATTTATTGCGCTTATTCGCTTTATTGGCTGGCTAGCGCCATCAAGGCCAAGTGGGCCTCTTTCCGATCGGCGCGCATTTGAATGACGTTCAAAAACCGGCTTTCCGCTTCGTGCGGGGGGCCGGTTTTGTTTGTGAGCATATCTGTGATTTTGCTCTTGTTAACATTTTTTATAATAAAAAATAGTGGCATCCAATTGTCCGTTCGCAGACCTGGCATAGTCAGGGATCCGACCCGCCTGTATGTATCCCAAAGAAGCATACAGCAAATTGGAGGCATCCCCCTCCCTCGTGTCGAGCACCAGCAGAGTTCTGCCCTCCAGCTTGGCCCGCTGCTCCGCATGCTGCATAAGCGCACGGGCGATTCCTTTACGCCGGTAAGCCGGATGCGTCATCAATTTGGCGATTTCTGCGCGATGGCCGCCGTTTTGCTTCATGCTTAACTGCAATTGCACGCTGCCTGCAATCCGGCCGTCCGCAGCCGCAATGAACAGAAGCGTATCCGGGGCGATCACGCTTTGCCAATACTTTTCAGCCTCCGAACGTGTTAATGGAGGCAAAAAACCGATAGAAGCCCCATCCTCTACAACCTCGATCAGCAGCTCCGACAGCTCGTCCAAATGTTCATGGATGGACGCCAGCTGTTCGATTTTCCATTCGTTCGCCATCACTTCACCACCTTTTTTACGATAAATGCCGCGACGCTTAAAGCTCAATCCCGCGGATTTTGGAGAAAACTATCGTATCCCTTAAAATGCCGTCAACGTCGCATCTGTCATTCCGCAGCACTCCTTCGAGGCTGAAGCCGAGCCGCTCGGCTACTTTCGCGCTGCGGACGTTCCGCGAATCGCAGCGGATTTCGATCCGGCCGGCCTGCAGCTCCCGGGCCGCAAACGCCGTAATGGCATCTACGGCTTCCGTAATATATCCCTGTCCGGAGTAGGAAGTGCGTACCCAATAACCGATTTCGAATTTGCGCGCCTGCCAGTCGATCCGGTGCAGACCGCTGCTGCCGACCAGCTCCCCCGTATCCTTCATCAGCAGAAGCAGCCTCAGATCGGAACGGTCCAAAAACTGCAGCCGCGAGCGGCGGATGCTGATCTCCGCTTCCTCCGGCGTCGGCAGCCGCTTCGCCCACGGCATCCAGGGGCGCAGCTCCCTGATGCTTTCTTTTACAGCTTCGTGCACGATCGCACCGTCATTCCACCGGGGAGCGCGAATGAGCAGACGGCTGCTTTCAAAGCTCTCAGGCATGTCCAGCATGATTGGTTCCCTTTCCAGAAATCCCATGTGCCACCCTCCATCGACAAGCTTTGCTTGTTAGCATTTAGAAATATTCGCTTCAGGGCCTCTTCTTCCCTTCATAAATAAGTTAGAGGCTGTCACAAAGGTTATGAAGCGGCCGGTGAGATGGCTGGCCTGGACTCAATCGACCGCTTTTTGTAAAGGACAAAAAAGACACCTAGCCCCCATTTTGTGCGATTTCTTTATTCTAACGGTCATCTCGGCGCTTTAAAGCTATGCTCGTCAAGAAAGAAAACCGTCCATCCGACCTAAACGTCGCCCCTGTCCGTCAGCCGCTGACACTTGCTGCTTAGTCCTTCCAAGGATCGTTTATGTCCATTACCTTACCAGACAAGTCAGACGCGGCAGATCAACGCTGGCGGTATTCCGCTGAAAGTTTGCTGAAGGCCGGGCAAAAAAGGTGCATCTTCGTCCAAAAAAGCCGATAATAGACGGTAGTGTCAGGAGAGGAGAAATAAATCATGTCATCCTTAAAAGGAGTTAAAATATTGCTCGTCGACGACGAGCCGAATATCGTGCAGTTTCTGGAGCTGGGGTTGATGAACGAGGGCTGCGACATCCGTACCGCAAGCGACGGGGAAAGCGCGCTGCTGGAAGCCGCGGACTTTAAGCCGCATATCGTCATTCTGGACGTCATGATGCCGGGGATGAACGGCTTTGAGGTTTGCCGCGCCTTGAGGGCGGCGGGGGATCCGGTGTCCGTCATTATGCTGACCGCCAAGGACGAAGTCGACGATCGCGTCAAAGGCTTGACGCTCGGTGCGGACGATTACGTCGTAAAGCCGTTCAGCTTCAGCGAGCTGCTTGCCCGGATCGGGGCCAGGCTGCGCAACCAATTTCCGCATTTGCTGGGCGAGGTGACCTGCGGTCCGTTCCGGCTCGACGACCGGAGGAAGGAAATCGTCTACCTGGATCAGCCGCTCGAGCTGTCGCCTACCGAATTCGAGCTGCTGCGGTTTATTATTTTGAACAACGGCGTCGTTCTAAGCAAAGCTCATATTTTGGACAAGGTATGGGGCTATCAGTTCGGAGGGGAAGAAAATATCGTCGAGGTGTACATCCGGTCCCTGCGCGACAAATTAAACGATAAGGAGCACCGTCTGATCCGGACGCTTCGCGGCGCCGGCTACCGGATGGACCTGCCATGAAGGATAACCGCACCGGCAAGCTGCTGCGGCTGCTTGAGCCGCGTTCTCTCCGCTACCAGCTGCTGAGCCGCACCCTGCTCCTGCTCGCCGCTTTATTGCTGCTGATCGGTATCCTGCAGTATTTTCTAATGAAGGACTTCCTGTATCAGAACAAAGCCGAAACGCTTACCGCCCAGATTATGGCGATGCCGATCGATTGGTTCAGACCCGAGGGCGAAATAGGCAGAGCGCCGGACAGCCGGCTGGAGCCGGATACGGCTGGGAACGCCGCAAGCATGGATGGCTGGAACGAGCGTGGACATCGGCAATCGCCTGTATTTTATCAGCCGGGCTTGTCTTTGGCGTTTGTCGATAAAGACGGCACTGTCACCGACCTGTCGAAGGAAAGCGACAGCAGCTTGCCGGCGCTCACCGCAACGCAAGTTGCCGAGATCGAGGACTCGCTTCAAATGAGGGGCCAAATCGAGTATACGCTCGTCAACGATTCCGCCGGAGACGAGCAGCTTGTCGTCTATCGCCTGGCAGGGCCGCCGAACCGGTCGGAAGGATTGATTCAGGCCAGCACCGATACGGCTTCCCTCAAGCAGCTGCTCATGACGCAGCTTGCTATCTTCGCAGGACTCGCCGTCATCGCTTTGGCTGCAGGACTCGCCTTGTACTTGCCGCTGCTGCGCAGAACGCTGAAGCCGCTGTCCCGGATCGTGCTGGCGGCGAGGCAGATCGACGCCGGCAATTTGACCGGGCGCCTGCCCGTAAGCCAGGGACAGGAGGAAATCGACCGGCTGTCCGATGCGTTGGGCGGCATGCTCGAGCGGCTGAACCGCTCCTTCGAGGCGGAGCGCAGAACAACCGCCAAGATGCGCCGCTTCATCACGGATGCTTCCCATGAGCTGCGCACGCCGCTTACATCCATACACGGCTTCCTCGAAGTGCTGCTGCGCGGGGCGGCTTCCAATCCCGAGCAGCTGCATCGCGCATTGTCCAGCATGCATCTCGAGTCCAAAAGAATCAACAAGCTTGTAGAGGATTTGCTTGCGGTCGCGAAGCTGGATCAGGAGCCGCGGCTGCAGCTCTCCCCGGCTCGTCTCGATCTCGTCATCGCGGAAATGGAGCCGCAGCTGCAGCTGCTTGCCGGAAGCCGGAAGCTGGAGCTCAGCCTCGCGCCGGATATTCAGGGAAGCTTTCACGCCGACCAGCTCAAGCAAGTCGTGCTGAACCTCGTTCTTAACGCCGTGCAGCATACCGATGCCGGGACCGGCCTCATCCGGCTGACCCTTCAAGCAAAGGGAAATCTTGCCGAGCTTACGGTGGCGGATAACGGCTCCGGTATCCCGGAGGAGCATCTGCCGCACATATTCGAAAGATTTTACCGAAGCGAAACGTCCCGAACGAGAAAAACCGGAGGCGCCGGCCTCGGCTTGTCCATCACCAAATCCATCGTCGAGGCCCATCGAGGCACAATTACGGCGGAAAGCAAGCCGGGCGAAGGCACTCTTTTCCGCGTACGTCTTCCGCTTAATGCATAATGACAAACCCATCCAGCTTCTCCCCGGTCGCATCAAAGGCCTGATACGTCAGCGTGTCGCCTTTGATCATGATGCCGGCGAACATCTGCTTTCCGTTTTGAAAGCGGACCTTGTCATAAACGCCGGCGAGCATCACCCTATCTTTGCGAAATTTCAAACGTCCAGCCTCCCTTCTCCCCTTTCATTTTAGCCATTAAAGCGCTGAAGGCGCATTCAGCAATCTTTCAGCCGGCGTTAAGTTAAGAATAAGTAAAGGACGCTAGAATTGCATTTGTAAGCAACAAGGGGCGCCAATCGGAAATGAGGTGTGAAATGAACAAGAGCCTGAAATACAGGAACGAGCTGAAATTTTTTATTAACCGGCATCAATATTACGTCATCCGCAATCGCTTGAGAGACCTGATGGAACAGGACAAGCATGTCGGGCCGACCGGCGAATACCATATCCGGAGCTTGTACTTCGACGACATCGACAACAAGGCTCTGCATGAGAAGCTCGGCGGCGTGCGCGACCGGGTCAAATACCGGATCCGGATTTACAACGGCAGCGATCACGTGATTCATTTTGAGAAAAAAATCAAATTCAAGGACTACATCGCCAAGGTGAAGGAGCCGCTTACCCGGGACATGTACGACTCGCTGATGGGCGGCAACTACGGCGTTCTGAAAGAGCAGAACAAGCCATTGCTCGACGAAATTCACGACGAAATGAAAAACAGGCTGCTGCGGCCGAAGGTCATCGTCGATTATGTCCGGGAGCCTTACGTCTGCGTCAACGGCAACGTGCGGATTACGTTCGACAAGGAGCTTCGCACCGGCCTGCATGCGGTCGATATTTTCGATCCCAAGCTTCGGCCGGTGAGGGCGATCGATCACGATCTCATTATTTTGGAGGTCAAATACGACGAGTACATTCCCGCCTACATCAAAATCGCGCTTCAGCTAGAAGGCTTGAACCGGCAATCCGCGTCCAAATACGTCATTTGCCGCAAATATTTAAAATTTAACACTTGGGAGGATTATTAGTATGGCAACGACAACAACCACGGCCGCTGCAGCGACCGATACGACAACGAATTTTACCGATGTCTTCAAAAATTCGGTGCTCGAAAATTTCGCTTCGGACATCAGCCTGTCGAAAATATTAATTACGCTCGGCGTCGCTTTTGTTATCGGACTTTTTATCTATTTGCTTTATAAACGGATTTTCAGCGGCGTCCTTTATTCCAAAAGCTTTAACGTCTCGCTCATCGGCATGACGATGATTACCGCGGTCGTCATTATCGCGATCAACTCAAACCTCGTCCTCTCGCTCGGTATGGTCGGCGCGCTCTCGATCGTCCGGTTCCGTACGCCGATTAAAGACCCGACCGACCTGATTTTTCTGTTCTGGGCGGCGGTTGCCGGCATCGTGACGGGCGCCGGCTTCTTCACGCTTGCGGTCGTCGGCTCCATCGTCGTCGGACTGATTTTGTTCTTCTTCGTCAAAGGCGGATCGGCGGAATCGCCGTACCTGCTGGTCGTGAACTGCGACAGCGATGCGACGGAGCAGCTCGTCCACAAACAAGTAAGCTCCTTGGTGAAGCGCTATAACGTAAAGCAAAAAACGGTGACCGGCGGCAATATCGAGATAACGCTGGAGGTAAGGCTGCGGGACGAAACCGGCCGCTTTGTCAACCGGCTGACCGAGCTGGCCGGCGTACGAAACGCGGTGCTGATCAGCTACAGCGGAGATTACGTATCTTAATAACCGGGAGGTGACAGCATGAAAGCAAAAGCTAAGGCATGGCTCCTCGGCTGCTGCTCCTTTCTTCTCCTGACCGGGTTAACGGGATGTGCCGCGGACGGCACATCCTTCGGCCTTGCGAGCCTGGAGGCTTTGGCGAGGGGCACGGCGCCTTCGGAGGACGAGCAGCTGCTGGACGAGACGGTTTTTCCAAAGGATAAGGTAGTCGACGTGAAAATTACGATCGATCCGGATGAATTCCAGGACATGCTGGATAACGCCAGCGCCGAGGAAATGCACGAGGCCGCGGTCGAGTATAACGGGCAGCGCTTTGAGAACGTAGGCATCCGCACCAAAGGCAATCTGAGCCTGAACAGCGTCGTCCGGATGGCGGATTCCGACCGCTACAGCTTCAAAATTTCTTTTGACGAATATGTCAGTCAGACGCTGGCGGGCATCAGCAAAATTAACCTGAACAACAACTACAGCGACGCTTCGTATATGCGGGAGTTCCTCTCTTATGAGCTTGCGGAGACGATGGGCCTGCCAACGCCAAAATATTCCTATGTGAACGTGTACGTAAACGGCGAGCTTTGGGGCTTCTATTTGGCCGTCGAGCAGATCGGCGACGCTTATTTGGAGCGCAATTTCGGCAATTCGTTCGGCGCGCTGTACAAAGCGAACGGCGGAGCCGGCAGCGAGCTGAACTGGCTGGAGACGATCGGCGCTTATACGGGGCTTGATTTGAAATCGGAGAAGTCTAACGGCGATATTTTGCTGGATATGCTCGATGAGCTGAACAACGGCACCGATTACGAAAACGTGCTCAATGTCGAGGGAGCGCTTAAATATATAGCGCTCAATGCGGTGGCCGGCAACTTCGACAGCTATTTGTCGGAGAAAAAACACAATTTTTACTTGTATGAGGATAATGGCATATTCAATATTTTGCCTTGGGATTACAACATGTCGTTCGGCGGCTTCGGCGGCACCGGCGTGCTGATCGACGAACCGACGACAGGTGCGCTGGCTGACCGTCCTCTGATTGCAAAGCTGCTTCAGGTCGAGGAGTATAAGGAGCTGTATCACGGCATCATTGCGGATATGCTCAAGGGTTACTTGAAGGGCGAAACGTTTGACGCCAGAATTGCCGAGCTTCAGGCTATGATCTCTCCTTACGTCGATGCGGATCCTTCAGCCTTTTATACGTATGAGCAGTACGAGCAGGGCATTCAGCAGGTGATCTCGTTCAACGAGCAGCAAACCGCCTCGATCGCCAAGCAGCTGGACGGCACAATCCCGTCGGCAGGCGACGGCAGCGGCACTGCAAGCGGCGGCTTCGGCGGCGGCGGTATGGGCGGTATGGACGGCGGCTTCGGCGGCGGGCGCGGCGGCAGGCAGCAGATGCAGCAGCAAATGCAGCCGCAGCAGGGGCAGCAGGAGCAACAGGAGCAGCAAAATACCGGTGCTGCCGGTAGTGCGGAAGCAGCCGCTTGGAACGGAGCGGCGGGCGGCACGATCGTTGCGGCAGCCGTTGTGGAGGAACCGGCTGCTGAGAGCGGCGCGGACGCTGAAGCAGGCGCCGCTAACAGTCAGGACGCCGGTGCGAACGGCGGCGGCGCAGCTATGCCAGGCAACACGGATGCCACCGCGGGCGGCGGCACCGATGCCAACGCGAATGGAGATGCTGCGGCTCCTAATGCCCAAGGCGGCGGGGTGGCTCCTGCGGACGGGCAATTTCCGGACGGCGGCCAGATGCCCCCGGACGGCCAATTCCCCGGCGGGCAAGGCGGCTTCGGCGGCGGGGCCCGTCCGGATGGCATAGGCATGGGCGGCGGCTTCGGCGGCGGAGCTCCCGGCGCCGCGGCCGCACAGCCGCAAGGCACTCCGGAGGAGGCGGCAACGGCCGGCATTGCCATTGCCCTCCTTCTTCTATCCTGCGTATTCGTCGTCTTTTATAAGCGAAAGCGGCTGTAGCCATGAAGTTACTTTACATGAAGTTACTGTAATGGATACAGCCCCAAGTCGAGCATGAGAAGCAGACTTGGCTGCTTTCTACGAACGGATCCATGACGCATGCAAAAACAGGTTCAAAGAGCCGAATTTCGGCTCAATGAACCTGTTTTTTCTACGCACAAGCCTTGGTTCTCTTAATACAAATGGACTATGGATCCGCTAATCCGCCCAAAAACAACTATTTCCTATCTCCACGGACTACACTTCCGTTAACTAGCCTATAACGCTCTTCTGTAGAGTTTTTGCACCGTTTCGTCCCTTACCTTGACGCTCCGTCGTATGCCTTCTGTATGATCTCCACGTACCGGTCCGCGTTCAACTCCCGCAGCCCGTTCACGTAGTCCTCCCAGTCTTCTTCCAAACGTTTACTGCCCGTAATGAATTGCAGCATGTTTTCTTCGACGTAATTGCGGATGCCCAGCTGCAAAAAGCTGACCTCGTCCGCGGCCTCGGACTGAATCCACAGCGGCTCCACCGCCAGCACTTGCTCCGGTTCGTGCCCATCGTACAGCTTCGTAGCTTCCATCAGCCTGCGTTCGTAGCCGTCCGGGGCATAAATGTCCGTGCCCTGCACCCAGCTGTCGCGGTATTCTCTCGGCATATAGAAGTGACCCATGCCGCTCCAGCCGGAATTATTCGATTTTTTCCCGCTCTCGGCCGGTATTCGCGTAAATTGCGGCTTAATCGCTGGGTTTAGCGCCTGCTCGCCCGGCAGCGGCTTCCTCCAGTCGACGCCTTCCTTGCCCACTTCGGCGAAAGCTTGCCCTTCCGGCGTATACATATAATCGACCATCTTAATCAGCGCAATCCGGGCTTCCTTGCCGGCTTTGTTCGTAATGACAAATTTGGCTCCCGGCGTAACGCCGATATTCATGTTCGTAGCGAAGGAAGCGTGCGGCCCCTGCAGAGGAGGCAGCGGATTGTAGTCCTTCCCCCGCGTGCTGCCCGGCCCCGTATTGACGAAAATATCCGGATGCATGGCTGCGCCCGCCCCGAGTATTTGCGCACCCGCGTTCTCACCGATTTGTTTGAAGGCGACGGCGTTTTGCGTGAAGGCTCCGGGATCAATTAAGCCTTCGTCGTACAACGACTTGATGTAGGCGAGCCCTTCCCGCCATTCCGGCTTGTCGGCAGCCAGGCTGACTTTACCGTTCATCAGCTGGAGATAAGTCCTATCGTCGTCGTAGATGAAGCCGTTCATGAGAAAAGGTACGATGCGCACGCCAAAATCTTCGGTGGACCCGCTAAGCGGAATTTCGTCCGCCACGCCGTTCCCGTTCGGATCCATCGTCTTGAACGCCCGCAGCACTTCCCTGAATTGATCCGTCGTCTCCGGCATGTTCAGCTTCAGCCGTTCCAGCCAGGCGGTGTTGATCCACATTTTGTTAGGATAAGAACAATGATAACATTCGCTGTACGCCACCAAGCCGTAAATATTCCCGTCGGGAGCCGTATGAAACGCCCGGAGCTCCGCATTTTTCTCCATGGCGGACTTGATATGAGGAGCATATTGGTCGATCAGATCGTTCAGGGGAAGGAACACGCCCTGCTGGCCGTAACGCAACACATCCGCCTGGGAAAACTGGTCGACGTACGTCGTCAAAATGTATGCATCGGGATAATCTCCGCCAGCCAGCGAAATTTGCCGTTTCTCCTTGGCGCCGGCCGATTCGACCGCATTCCATTCGAATTTGACATTAAACTTCTCTTCCAGCTCCTTTGTAAAATCGTTGGTCGCGAGATCGCCCGACGGCTCTTGCTGGGCGAATACGCGAATCGTGACGGGAGCGGCGCCGCCCGCACGATCGGCGGCGGGCTCCGCCCTGGACGCGCACGCCCCGAGGACCAATGAAAGCGAGAGGGCCGCGGCGATGATATGAATTGTTTTTTTCACGGGTATCCCCTCCTTATCCGTCCACAGCCGATTGCCTGAATACGCTGGGCGATACGCCCGTCACCCGCTTGAACGCCCTTCGGAAGGAGTGCGAGCTGTTATATCCTACCTGCGCGGCGATTTCGTCCACAGTCATCGCTTCTTGCTTGAGCAGAATCGATGCTTGTTCCATTCTTACGTTCTCCAAATAATCCGATAAGTTGACGCCCGTCACTTCCTTAAACAGCTGCGAAATATATTTTTCCGGGCGCTCCACTTGCTCGGCAATCCGGTACAGGGTCAGCGCCGAATCGGCATAAGCGGATTGAACATAAGTCTTGATCTGTCCGATCGTCCGCATATGGCTGTCGTTCTTCCGGCTGCGCACTACCTCGCACAGCGCCTCCGTAACGCCGGCCAGCTCCTCTTGTATAATCTCAAGCGGCTCCGCGGGCTGGATGCCGATAATCCGGTTTTTCATCTCCTCAAAGGACTCCGCTTCCATAAATACCTTCTGGTCGAGCAGCTTCAGGAACGTTCCTTTCATCTCACCCGCCAGCTGCTGCTTCATCTCGAAGGACA
Source organism: Paenibacillus vietnamensis (assembly GCF_020169515.1). GTDB lineage: Bacteria > Bacillota > Bacilli > Paenibacillales > Paenibacillaceae > Pristimantibacillus > Pristimantibacillus vietnamensis. Next base: position 203,894 of record NZ_JAHMHW010000003.1, read on the forward strand.
GCTCCCTCTGTTCCGTGTTCCGGGACACGATCGATTGCAAAATCCGCCTGGCCTCCTCCAGCTCTCCTGCGCGCACCGTGCCGATCAGGCGAAGCTCCAGCTCCAGCGGATAATGGTAGGTCGCGCTTTCGTGACGGGTATCCTCGTACCAGGTCAGCTCCTTGCGGTTCTGGTGAACGGCTACGTCCAGCGTGCCTTTCGCTTGCTCGTAGGACTGGCTGACCTCCGTGACCGTCCGGAACAGTCCTCCGAGCACCACCGTAACCGAGATGCGGAATTCCTCGAATGCAAGGGCAGATACCCGCTCCAGCGTCTTCGCCACTTCTTCCTTGCCGATGCCGGTCGCCGCTTCCATATCCGGGAAGGCGAACAGGAACACGATTTTGTCCGAGCCGGTATCCGTCATGCGGACGGAGCTTCCGGAGTCGGTCAGCGCTTGCTTCAGAATGAACCGGGCCGCGTTCAGCTCGTTAAGCACCTCGACGTTGTCGAGCAGCGGATAACCGTTTACTTGCAAAATGCCGACGTACCCTACGTCGCCGTTCAAACCCGCACTTGACTGGACGGCTGCGGCGATAACTTCATCCCGGGTTTGAAACTCGCCCGCGAGCAGCCGCTTGAAAAACGCGTCCCGCACAAGCGGCGCCTGGCGGTGAAGCTCCGATTCCAGCCGCTTGTGCTGCGTCAGCATCTGCGCGATATTGCCGTGCAGGAAGTCGAATTCGTTACGATGGGACGGATCGTCCTGCCCTTGTCCGAACTGCTCCTTCATGACGCCAAGAATGCGTATGATAGGCGCGCTGTTCCGGTACGACAGCAGCAGGCCTACGACGAGGCCGGCAAACAGGGCGATGCCGGTTACCGTCCACGTAATGAATTTGATTTGATTGGCGCTTTCCATGAGCGCTTCTCTTGGAATACCCGCCCGGTACACCCATCCCGTCGTATCCGATTTGATCGTAATGACCAGGTCATCCTCGTAAAATTGGTTCAGCTTTTCCCCGTCGAAGCTTTTGTCTGTCGCCAGCGCAGCAACCTGCTCCTCATCCGCTCCGCGAAGCCCGACCGTATGGCCTTTCGCATCGGTGATGTGAATCCAGCCTCCGTAACGGTCTGTCAAGCCGGATAAAGGATCCGTGATCATTTTCTGATCGATCATGACGACGGCGACCGCGGGAGAAGACCCGTTGAAGCTGTCCAGAGGCAGCGACTGCATATATGTCACGACCGACGTTTCGGTCTGGTTATCCATGAAGGGTCTAAGCGCCATGATCTCGCTGCGGTGGGTGCGCGCAAGCACGCTGCTCTTCCACTCGTCGAACGGCATATCGAGATAATGATAGCTTTTGTAATAATGCTCCGGGCGGAAATAAGCCGATCCCGGGGTCAGCACGACGTCGTAATTGCTTAAATATACGTAAAAATTTTTCAAAAAATCGTTGGTCTGTCCGAACGTCAGAACGTCCTTCATCATTTTCCAAATGCCGTACACGTTCGATTGGCCGCTTGAGCCGTTTTCGTTCATGAGAATACCTAAATCCTGGTTAATGGCAAGCTGCCTCGTGAACCCTTCGACCTCGGCCATCCGGCGTTCCAGCAATTCCTTGCTCTTTTGAAGCTGCGTCACGCCGTTCTCGATCGAGACGGACTCCGTAACGTTAATAGCAGTCTGGTAAGACATATATCCTGCAATGCTGGGAATGATCAGGATGATGAGATACGAGATAAGGAATCTCCTGAACACCCTGGAATACCTTGGCAAGCCGACTCCCCCTCATGACAATCGCATATCTATGTGAGCGCTATCATACCCGATTGCCGGATTTCCCGCAAGTCCTCAAGGGCATTCGGGCAAAAGAAAAGCAACTGTCGGCAACAGTTGCTTTATATCCCGCAAAACCTACAGAACCGTCACGCGAAGCTCGCCGTCCAGCTTATACATGCGTCCGGCTTCCGCGTCGAACGCAGCCGTCAGACCGCCCCAGCGGACGATGAGCCTGCCGCTCGCGCGCGGTCTGACCAACGCCTCCCCCAAGCGTCCTTCCGTCCAGCGAATGTCCGCTTCCGCATTTCCTCGGGCGCGAAGCCCGATCGCCGCGCCGTTTCGCCAGTTCGCCGGCAGTGCCGGCAGCAGCTCGATCGCACCCGCATGGCTTTGCAGGAGCATTTCCCCGATCGCCGACGTGCCGCCGAAGTTTCCGTCCGCTACGAAAATATTCGTCTCCGCGCCGGCAATTCCCGGCTTCGAATACGTAAGGAGATTATCGAAGCACAGCTGCCCGATCAGGTACGAGAGCTGTTTATAAGCGTTGGCGCCATCCCCGAGCCGCGCGAAGCTGGCCGCGAACTGTGCAAGCGTAAACTCGACGTCCTCGAGCCCTTCGCGCCCCATTCGGCGTCCAAGCGTCGTCCGTGCCGCCTCGCTTAGCTCCGGCGTTCCATGCGGCGTAATCTGGCAGCCCGGATAAAGCCCGTACAGATGGGACAAATGGCGGTGATCCGGCTGCGCTTCGCCGAAATCCTCCAGCCATTCCTGCAGCTGGCCGATCGCGCCGACTTGAAGAGGCGGCAGCAGCTCCAGTGCGTCCTCCAGCCTTGCCCGGAGCTCCGCATCCTTATCCAGCTGCTTCGATGCTTCCGCACAGAAGATCATTAAGTCGCGAACCAGCATCATATCCATCGTCGGGCCCATCGACAGCGCATATTCCGCGCCCTCCTGGCGGCCGTTCGGGTAAAAGCTGTTTTCCGGCGAATTGGACGGACCCGTGACGAGCCAGCCGTGCTCCGGATGGACGGTCATATAATCGAGGAAAAACAACGCCGCCTCTTTCAGAACAGGATAAGCCGTTTCCTCCAGAAAAGCCCGGTCGCGCCCAAATTCGTAGTGATCTTTGAGCTGCATCGCGATCCATAGTCCGCCGGTTACGTTCATGCCCCAGTTCAGTCCCCAGCCGGGCGACGAGAACCCCCAGGCGTTCGTGAATACGTGGGCGACCCATCCTTCGCAGCCGTAAAATGCCCGCGCCGACGAACGTCCCGCCTCGGACAGCTGCGAGACGAACTTCATCAGCGGCACATGGCATTCCGCCAGATTGGCCGCCTCCGTCGGGTAATAGTTCATTTCCGTGTTGACGTCGAGATGATAGTCGCAGCTCCACGCCATCCGGTTCGCTTCTCCGTCGTTCCAAATGCCCTGCAGATTCATTGGAAGCGGCGAATTGCCGCGCGATCCCGCGATCGTCAAATACCGCCCGTATTGATAAAACAGAGCAAACAGCGCGGCATCCTCCCCTTCTCCGCTTCTCAGCAGGCGGAGCCGTTCGTCGGTCGGCAGCGAGGAACGTCCCGAGTCACCGAGATCCAGACGGACGCGTGCGAACAGCGAGCGATAATCCGCGATATGTTCCTCCCGCAGCGCGTCGTAGCCCTTGGCTGCCGCCCGTTCGATGGCAGCGCCGCTTTCGTTTTCCCAGGCGGTGCCCGTCTTCCCGTAGTCGGTCGAGACCGCGATGTAAATGACGGCCGCGTCCGCGCCTTCAATGCGCAGTCCGTTCCGTGTGCAGGCGATCGTACCGTTCTTCGCGTCTACACGGACGGTGCCGCTGGCGATTACGCCGCACGTGCCGTCGCTGTGTATGTCTTCCGTCGCTTGGCTTCGGAAAGTAATCAGGCCCGCTTCATCGGCCGTGGTCAAGAACAAAGGCGTCCGCCCGTTCAAAGCGAGCTCGAACGACAGTCCGCCCGGCTCCTCGGCCGATAAGCGGGAGACGAGCACGTCAGCCGCATTCGTGGCGAATGCTTCCCCTTTATAAGCAAACCCGTTCCGGCTGTATGCGCGGGAGACGATCGCCTCCTCCAGGTTCAATTCCCTGCGGAAGTTTTCCCCCCCTCCTCCCGGAAATGTGATCTCCAGATCGGCCAATGTCAAATGGGTCCCGAAATTGCCTTTAGGCGGCTCCAGCGTTTCCCTGGCCAGCCGCTCCCCGCCCTCGTAATCTCCGGCAAAAAACTTTTTGCGCATTTCCTCTAGGGCTGCTTTTCCCCCATTCTCGCTTTGCGGCTCCTCCGGGCGGCCCGACCAATACGTAACCTCTGTCAGGCTCCAGATTTCCTTTTCAATGCCGCTTTGAACGACGGCACCCAGCCTGCCGTTCCCGATCGGCAAGCCCTGCTGCCATCCGGCCGCCGGACTTATATAATAAAGCTTCAAATCCCCCATGTCGCACCCTCCGTCTATCCACTATGTCAGCGCTTACTCATCAAGAATGTTACCGATAACTGTCCCACCGAGTAAAGGTACATTTGCGGTTACGGGGGTACAATTACCCCTTAGAATGCGGGAAATCGCTTGCAAGACGGGGGATCTTCCACCGGTCTTGAGTAGAAATGTGAGTCGATGTTTAATTTACAACGGAATAAAAATAAGTCAGGTTCTCCTTTGAAAGTGCTTATTCAATCAGCTCATGGTCGTATCCAAGTTTAAACAATGCCTCAAGAATGGCTTGAGACCTGTCCTCTCTTTTCCGCCTTAAGTTTGATTCTAATTGTATTTCCAAAGGAATTGTCCGAATCGTATACTGTCCGACTTTCACATCCTTGCAGAGACTCCATATGTATTGCCCGCCTTCCCATATCCCATCCCCAGTCATAGAATCAGGAATACCCGCAGAGTTGGAAATGTGAACGGCTTCTACTTTAATCCTTCTATTACCCAGCGCCCCTTTGTCCATGAAGACCCTGAAGAAAAAGTTTGCGTAAATGTCGGTTCTTCATATGTAGATAACCAATTGTCACCATGAGGAGATTCAGACTTTGTTTTTAGCGAAAATGGTTTCAGCAGCTCAGCGAATTCCTCAACCGCCTGCCTATCCCTCGTGTAAATATCGATATCGCCGGGAATCATATCACAGCCCTGCAATACGGAGCCTGCAGAACCTGCTAGCACCCATTCTATCTTGGATTCAGATTGAAAATAAATGTCGCATACTTTAGTCAAAGCTCTTTCCCAACTGTGCACACGATCACCCCTGGATTCTCTAAGCTCTTTAGTTCCATCGTATTGGTAAGCAAACACACAACAATCATAGAACAAACGTTCCCGTTTGTAAACATTTGTATGTTCTACCCCACTGGCCCTTGTAAAATAATGATAAAGAGCACCTTAGTCACGTTCACTAAGGTGCTCTTTTTATAGTGCCTACCCCCGCCGAACAGGACGAGTGCAGTAACTGGATTTGATGTATCTATTTACAGGTAAATCGCATTTTCTCACAAAATAAATGGATTCATTGCCTATAAATTACACAAAAACGGCAAATATGAAATCTTTCAACCAGCTTATCGGCATAAAATCCAGTTATTTGAAATAGGATTGCCCACATGGCCTGAATATAGGCATTAATTCCAGTTAACGCGAGGCCAAACCGGCTCCAGCTGCCAAACGTTCAAAGACTCGATAACCGCTGCCCCTCCGCGGGCGAAGAACCGGATGCCGGTATGCGACGGGTCCGGATACAAGCGGTTCGTCATCGCGATCCGTCCCTCGTTCGCGAACAATTCGGCGGAGGAACGGTCGATGAACAGGCGCAGCTTCACCCGCCCGTCCGCCATCGGCGAAAGGGGCGCTTCGCTTACTCCTCCGTCACCTGCTCCGCCAAGCTCGCGGTCCATATACAGCTTCCGCTCCCCGGCCGAGTACCTGATCTCGGTATACGAGGATCCGTCACCGGAGCAGCGGATGCGCAGGCCGATTTCGGCGCAGGCCGCAAGCGAAGACACGTCGGCGACCAGCTCCAGCTCCAGGCAGTCGCCGGACACGCGGCTTAACTCGACCAGCGAGCCTTCCTCCAATGCGACTCCCTTATAAGCCTTATGGTCCGACCGGAGCGCGGCCAGCTCTTCGACCGGATTGCTCCGCAGCGTCCCGTCCGCGGCCAGCGTAAGCTCGCGCGGCAGCGTCATCGCCCCGAGCCAGCCGTGCGCCTGCTCCGGCATCGCCGCTCCCCAAATATTCATCCAGGCGATCATAATCCGGCGGCCCCGGTCGTCAACCAGCGTTTGAGGCGCGTAAAAATCGAAGCCGTAATCGATTTGCTCCGATACGCCTTTCTCGAACCGGCAGCTGCCGTAATCGAACGTGCCGGACAAATACAAATTTTTGACCGGAGCAATATTCATCGGAGAGATGAGCAGCACATGGCTGTCACCCTCTCCGAGCGGGAACAGATCCGGGCATTCCCACATATCTCCCATCCTGCCGTCGCTCTCGGCAGCAGCGCCCTGATAGGTCCAGCTGAGCAAATCTCCGGACGTGTAGACGATCGCTTTTCCGAGCCCGTCCTTGCCGTAGCCGACGACCATGTACCAGGTATCGCCGCGCTTCCATACCTTCGGATCGCGGAAGCCGAACCGCTCGGCATCCGGCGAATCTCCAATAACCGGATTAGCCGCACTCTTCTCGAACGTTATGCCGTCACGGCTGACCGCCAGGCACTGCACCTCCTCCGGCGTTTGGCCGTCGACATGCCCGGTGTAAATCAGCGTCAGCATGCCGTTATCGTCAACCGCGCTGCCCGACCAGCAGCCTTGTCCCGCCTGTCCGCCTTTGTCGTAAGGCTCCGACGGAGCGAGCGCCACCGGCAGATGCTCCCAGTGCACCAAATCGCCGCTTCGCGCATGCCCCCAATGCATCGGGCCCTGCTTCGCCTGGTACGGATCGTGCTGATAAAACAAATGATAGTCTCCCTTAAAATATATCAGTCCGTTCGGATCGTTCATCCATCCCGCCGGCGGCATCATATGGTAATGGAGGCGGTACGTGTCATTCAGCTTGCTTGCGTTTTCCTTCAGCGCCGCGCCGGCTTCCGCAATCCGTGTACGATGCGCCCGCACCTTCCCGGTCGATTTCTCCATCCTTCTCACCTATCCTTACATTTTATTTCTAATGCTCTTCCCAAATGGAAGCCAGCCTGTATACTTCGACCGAGCGGAAAACAGCGCTCCCTCCGCTTGCGAACAGCTCCAGGCCGTCGCTGCCGGGCGACGGGTACATGAGCGTCGTAAACACCGTTTCCCCGCTGCCGACGAACAGCTCAATGACCGATTCGTCGACGAAGGCATGCAGCCTGATCCGATTGCCGGCCGCTTTATAAGGAGCCTCGAACCGTTTGCCGAAATGAAACGGCTCGCCTTCCCGGTTTATAAATTCGCTCATTCCCGAGCGATTCCTGTCGACGAACGCGAGTTCCCGGGCCGTTTCATACCCGATCACGGTCGCCTCAGCTCCCTCGCCTTCTTCCGAGCAGCAGACGCTCAGCCCAAACGCTTCCGCATCCTCCCACTCGACCTCCGCAGCAACTTCATACGACGTCCCGCGAAAATCCAGCCGGATGGCTCCGTCGCGCACCCGCACCGTCCCGAACCGGAGCTCCTCCTTCCGCAGACGCTGCAGCTCGCGGACCGGCTTCTGGCAAAGCCGCAAGCCGCCGCCCTCAGCTTCGATCAGCTCCAGCTCGCGGGGCAGCGACATCCCGCCCTTCCAGGGCTCCGTCGGGCCCGCGAACGGATATTTCCAGTTCGAGGTCCAGCCGAGCCAGATCGTCCGCCCGTCGTCCTCCGGAATATCCGAATATGTAACAGCCGCATAAAAATCCTGGCCGTAATCGGTCCAGAGCGGCTCCCCGCCTTTCGCCGCTTCGTTAACGAAGCGGCGCCCGTCAAACTCGCCTACAAAATACTGCGCCGTCGAGCCGTCCGTTTCCTTGTTGTCCCCGATACTGACATGGAGCACCCACTTCCGGCGGCTCCGCTCTCCGTTCACCGTCAGCGGAAATAAATCCGGACATTCCCATACCGCAGCATGCGACCCCTCGCCCTCGCCGAATTCGCTTTCGAACTCCCATTCCCGCAAATTGGCGGAGGAATAAAACCAGATCCGCTTGTCGACCGCAACGGCCATGATCCATTTGCCGCTCTCTTCGTGCCACAGCACCTTCGGATCACGGAAATCTTTGATGCCCGGATTCGGAATGACCGGATTTCCGGCGTATTTCGTCCAGCTTCTGCCCCGGTCGGCGCTGTAAGCGATGCTTTGCGACTGCAGGCCTTCCTTGTAATGGGTAAAAATCGCGACGAGTCCCGCCTTCCCGCCGAACAGGCCTGATGAATCACGCCAATCGACGACGCAGCTTCCCGACCAAATATCCCCAAGCTCGTCGGACACAAGCGCCAGAGGAAGATGCTCCCAATGAAGCAAATCGCGGCTGACCGCATGTCCCCACCGTCCCGTGAATTGGTAAAACTGGTGGTACTCTCCCTCGAAAAACACCATCCCGTTCGGATCGCTCATCGGCCCCTGCGGCGGCGTCAAATGAAATTGCGGGCGAAACGGCTCCTTGTACAGCTTCATCATGCTCCCCCATTCTTCGTTTCGTAATCGTGCGCCGAAAGCCGGACCGCCGCCATGCGGGCATGACGGCGGGGCTTGGCTGCTGCAGCTTGCCGCAGCGGGCTCACTTCAGGATTATTGAGTCAGCGTAATTTTAATGCCTTCGTCCAGCATCGCCTTCGCGGTTGCCGCGAACGTGCCGACAGGCGTGCCGTCCTTGATGCCGGCCATAGCTGCTCCGTTGGCATCCCAGTATTTCTCCACACCGATTGGAGCGAACAAAATTTTACCGGCAAGCGCATTCATTTGGTCGACCTTCTCTTGGCCGAACTGCTTCACGTTGTTGTCGGTAGCTGCCTTGAGCTCGTTTTCGGAAAGCATTTTGATAAATGCCGCTGCGCCTTGCGGGTTTTTCGAAACCGTCGGAATCGACCAGCCGGACATGCCGCCTGGGCCAACGTCCTTCGTGCCGTTCGGACCGGTCGGAACCGGAACAAAATCGATCTCGTAGTCGCTTTTGAAGACGTTAAATCCGCCAAAGCCGTACTCAGCCGACATGGCCAGCTTGCCGTTTTTGAATTCCGCGTTAAAGTAGTCGCCTTCCTTGTCTTTGTCGATGTATTTATCCTTCAGCAATGCGTCCTGCGCAAACTGCATCGCGGCCTTCACGTTGTCGGACTCGTAGTTCGAGGAGATCGAGCCGTCTTCATTGTAAGAAAGGAGCGTCAAGCCGTTGGAAGCGACGAACAGCGGGTAGCCCGCATCCCACCAGCCGAAGCCGAATTGGTCGTTTTTGCCGTCGCCGTCCGTATCCGTCGTCATTTCAAGCGCGGTGGAACGGAACGTGTCCCATGTCCAGTTGCCTTCGCTGTACAACTCGCCCGGCGATTTCACGCCGTTATTTTCGAACAGAGTTTTGTTGTAGTAGATCACGATCGGTGCAGCGCCGACGCCTGCCGCGTACGGCTTGCCGCCGAAGGAGAACGCTTTCGTAACGGACGCATTCCAGAACGGGTCGGCCATATCGATATACTGGTCGAGCGGCTGGACGATCTTTTTCAGTGGGTATACCGGGAAGTTCTGGTCGTTGGCCTGAGCCACGTCGACCTGGTCGCCGGCGTTCACCATGGAGATCAGCGTCGACTTCTGGTCGCCCCACGGTACTGCGATGACGTTAACCTTGCCGCCGTAAGCTTCCTCAAACTGCGGAATCGTTTCCCATACCGCATCGTAGGCAGCCGGATTCGCCGCTTTATTCTCGTCGTACTGCTCTTTGGACGTATGATAAAGAATCGTAATATTGCCGTTCTCAAGCTTAGTCTCTTCCCCTGCAGGCTGCTCCGTCGCCGCACCCGCGCCTCCGTTATTCTCCGTGCCTTCGCCGGCAGGGGCATTCCCGCCGCTGCCGCCGGAGCATGCAGCCAGTACAGTACCCATCATCATGACAGAAGCGATCATCATAGCTAGCGATTTTTTGTTTCTATCCATTTTCAAATTGCCTCCCCTGGTTTCAGTTCGTTGGTCTGTTCCTTTGACACCCTTGTTTTTTTTCGCGAGCAAGCATGCGTTGGTTATCCGCCCGGCATCCCCTCCCTTCATGGCCCAGCCCAGGCCCGGTTATTTGACAGCTACATGCTCGATGCTGTCCGTGAAGTACCGCTGCGTAACCAAATAAAGAAGGAACAGCGGCAAAATCGCGAGCAGCGCGCCGGCTTGAATTCTCGTGACGATGACCAGCGGATCGCTGATCGTCTGCACGTTAACGACGGACTGCAGATCGACGCGCAGCGACGACAGTGCAATCGCGAAGTTTTTCTTCAGGTTGCCGAGCAGCAGATTCGACATGTAGAACTCGTTCCAGTGCCAGACGAAGGAAAATAAAAAGACGGTAATGATCGCGTTTTTCGCATTTGGCAGCATAACGGTAAAAAACGTTTTGAACGGGCCGCAGCCGTCCATATACGCCGCATCCTCCAGCTCGCCGGGCATCCCCTTGAAAAATTGGCGGAAAATGAAGATGTAAAGCCCGGAGCGCAGCCCCATGCCGAGCATGGAAGGCAGGTAGAACGCCCAGTAGCTGCCGACCAGGCTGATCGAATCCGGTCCGCCCGTAACCATTGAGGTCAGCTGCATGATGCCGAAGGCGTCAAAATATTTCATATCCGCGTACAGCGGCAAAATAATCGTCTGCACCGGCACGACCAGCGTCAAAATGACGAGCGTAAACAACAGTCCGGAGAACCGGAATTGGAATCTCGCGAAGCCGTACGCGACGAAGGCGCAGGACAGCACATCGAGCAGGCCGCAGCCGACGCCGATGATCAGGCTGTTCTGCAGCGCATCCCAGAAATCCATCACCCGCAGCGCATCCGTAAAGTTGCCGAGCGTAAACCCCTTCGGCACCCAGATGACGCTCGGATCCATCGCTTCCTCCGGACGGCGAAGCGACATGCTGAGCATGTACAGAAGCGGATACAGCAGCTGGTAAGCCAGCGCCGCAAGCAGCGCAAAACGTATGATCGACGTGAACGTCTTCCTCGTGCGTTTGATATGCTTTTTGTAATTGATTGCGTTCAAGATCGGTTCCCCGCTTTCCCTTTAGTCCTGCATGTAGACGATACGTTTCTTGAGCAGAAGGTAGACGGCGCCGAGAAACGCGGCGATCAGCAGGCAGTACAGCCATGCAAGCGCGCTGCTGTAGCCGAATCTCACCTGGGAGAAGGCCGTGTTGTAAATCATCAGAATGACGCCGTTGCCGTAATCTGTGAACGTATCGATTATGGTGTACACGATATTAAGCAGCATCATCGGCGTGAGCATCGGCAGCGTAATTTTCCAAAACTGCTCCCAAGGCCGCGCCCCTTCCAGAGACGACGCTTCGTACAGGTAACCCGGTATCGCGTGCAGGCCCGCCAGAAACAGCAGCACCTGAACGCCGGACCTCCAGGTCAGATCGAAGATCCGGGAGATGACGTTATTAAAAATCTCGATCAGCTGCGCCCCGAGCCCCAGCTCCTGCAGGATGCCGTTAATGCCTGCGCCCGTGAACAAATAAACGCTGTCCGCACCGCCTCGCATCCCTTGGGAGAAGACGTCCTCCTTCAAAATTTGCATCAGCACGCCCGAGGCGATAATGACGGGCAGAAACGAAACGGCGCGCATAAAGCCTCTGCCCCTGAATTTATGCTTGATCATCACCGCGACGAACAGGCTGTATACGAGAATAAGCGGTACGCCGTACAGCATGTTGACGAAGGAACCCGTCGCCTCCCGAATGAACGCCGGATCCTTGAACAGCGCATACTGGAAGTTCTCCCATCCAATGAAGGTGCCGCTCAGCCCTTCTGGCGTCATCTCCATGTTCTGGAACGAATAGAACAGCGAGGTGAACAGCGGTTTGGCGAAAAACAAGATAAAACCGAGCACCCACGGGAGCACGAACAGAAATCCGTAAAGCTCCTTTTTTTTCGTATAGGGCAGTGCCCTGAGTTGCTTCAACATGCGTTCACCCCCTACCGGACGAGGTAGCCCAGCGCCGGAATGCGTTCTCCCAGGACGTCGGCCGCCTCATCGTTATAATTGACGACAACGGCTGCGCCATTCTCGAAGGTCGTGCGGTACACGCCATCCTGCAGCTTGTCGTGATCCGTTATCGCAAGCCCGATTACCCCTCCGAGCGCTTCGTCCAGCCGGTTGTACTGCTCCAGCATCTCGCCGTAGAGCGTCTCGAATTCCGCGCTGTACAGGTAGTCGAACTCGGTACCCGCGAGCAGGGCGGAATCCCTCGCGATAAACTTGTAAGCAGGGAACGTGCCGGTTTCAATCAGCTTGAGCAGGTAGCGCTGCGGCATGCTGGACAGGTTGACCGGCTCGCTGTAAGCAGGCAGCAGCCCGCTGACTGCAATGCTGTAGAACGGCACCGCTTCATCCTCCGTATCGAAGCCGCTGGAGTACAGCGGAACATCGGACAGGCTTTCCGCGAACGGAAATACATAGGCGTTCGGCTGCTCGAACAGGAGGCCGTCCAGATTGCTTTGCCCTTCGGCGAGCCCTTGCTCCCAAATCGCGCCGGTTGCGTTTTTCGGCTGGCTGTCCTTCCGGAAGTCGGAATACAGGAAGCTGCCGACCGATTCCAGCGAAGCATGCTTCAGTCCGCCTTTCGCCGCAGCCGAGGTGAATTTAGCGATCGCCTCGTTCACCGAAGCCGGCTTCATCAAGTACCAGCGCTTCAAATCCTTGTTTTTTGTCCGGTCGCTTAACCGGTATTCGTATTTCAGCGCCGGAGCTCTGCTGATTCCTTTAGCCGTATCCATAAATCGGCTGAAGCCGTTGCCGCCTTCATACAGCTTCACGGGATCGGCTGCAGGATAGAAGGCAACCCCCTTTTCCTCCAGCTCCCCCGCAAGCTTCTTCAAGCCTCTTGTCCCGCCAAGCTTTCCTTCAGCGGACAGCGATACCGGAACCTCGTCCTTCGCTCCACCGGACGACCAGCCCTCGAGCCGCAGCGACAGATTGGAAATCCCGTCGCCAAGCAGGCGGTCAGCCGCTTCTCCCGCGTCCTTGAACGAGGTGAGCACCTCAACCGTATTGTAAGGAATGCCGAGAAACGCCGCTTTTTTCTTGACGCCGCCGACGAAGTCCACGAGCAGCGGCAGCTTTCCGCCGCCGGCCGCATCTTTCTCCATCGGCTTCACGTTCTGCTCCTTCTGCAGGTATTCGCGGTATTTTCCGGCCATCCCGGCATAATCGGCGTCTTCCCCGTTCAGGAAATAATAGTTCACCTCAAAATCCGTGCCGCCGGTCAACGATTGCGAGGAGCGCGTGACCTGCTTCTCGTTCGGCGTGCCCTCCAGCAGCAGATTCGTTTCGGATTCCATCAGATTCAAATAGCTGTATACGTTGTTGTAGCTGTTGTTCTTGCCGCTGACGTCGGCGGCGATGCCCGCCTGATAGGCGCCTTTATGAATGACGGCCAGGAAGCCTTCGTCGTCCCGCTTCATCCCGAATACGGGCATGCGGACCGTCTCCTTCTGTTCGGCCCGGGCCGGCAAATCCAGCGCTTGATCGCCGCCGAATACCCGCTCGTTATACCCTCTGTAGCTGCTTTTGTTATTGTTAAAGTGAATGAGAGCGCCGCTCCCGTCGGGTACGAGCAGGTAACCTTCGTTCGTTTTGCCCGCAGCTCCGAAGAAAGGAAGCAGGCTGATATTGACCAGCTTGAACTTGCCCTCCTGCTTGATGCCTTCCGCTAGGATCGTCGCCGTCATCGCATCTCCGCTTAGCGAGTATCTTACCGGAACGGTAAAACCTGCTTTCGGGAACACATACGTCACCTCGACGCCGCCATCCACCTTTTTCCAAGCCGGCTGCGCGTCCTTCACGCTCCCTGTAAAGCTGTTAAGCTGGAACGGCTTGTTCTGGCCATCCACGTAATCGAGCAGCAGCTGTGCCGATAAATCCATTTTTTTGGCGCCTTTGGCCGCCGCATCCGCCTCCCGGTCCGCCGGGTTGCTCGTCCATACGGCCCCCGATGCGGTGTCGGTCACCGATATTTCCGCAGTGGCAGGATGATAATCGAGCGTCAGCCGCCCGGAATCGGCCGCCCGGACGACCTGGCCGCCGTCTGCGCCGTTTGTTGCTGCCGCATAATTGATCTCCGGCCCGCCGGAGGCCGCGACCGCCAGCATGACTGCCGTAAAGATCGTTAATAGCCGCAATTTCATGCTGCCTACCCCTTTCCGATCCGCGTCCCGCTTCACAGGCGGAACAGCAATTCGTTATAAATCGTATAAATGAACACGTACACCTGCTGGAAAAGCGTATAGAACAGGACGGCCAGGAAAACGACAATGCCCATCGCAGCGAACGTAAGCGCAATCGACTGCAGCGTCCTGACCGCTCCATAGTCGTGGATGATCAGCATGCCGATGAACATGAGAATGGCGCTCCAGATCATGGCGACCGACGTTATATATCCGAGGAACATGCCCTCCTCCTGCACAAGCACCTTGCTCAGCAGCGTAGAGACGATAATTGCCGCTACGTATGGGATTAATGCATATGCGCTGACGATCCCGATTTGCTTCGCTTTGCCTTCGCCGTCCATCCAGGTGGCAACCGCCCAATTCCCCGAAACCCAGAGCGCATAGAGAACAATGGTTTTTGCTGCAATCAACCAGACGTTCAGCGCGCTAAGATCGGCATAGTTGAATGTATAGCCGGTGCTTTGCCGCTTGAAGATCGTCGCGATAAAGAAGACGAGGATAATGGCGCCGGAAGCCAGAAGAGAGCCTTTGCCTTCTTCCTTGACCGCATAAAAGCCGTCAAAAGGATGAATCAGGCAGCCGAACGGATTCAGCCGTTTGCTTGAGACCCCGGGTATGCTTACCGTTTTGCTTGGAACAACGGGTATGCTCATCGGTTTACCTCCCTTCTGCGCTTGGCTTGTACGGCCAGTAAGCCTTTATAGCCGTAGTAGACAAGCAGCGCGATAATAAATACGGTCATCATCGCCGGCAAATTGTCGCGAACCGTCTGCATCCGGATTTGGCCGAATGTGTCCGAGTAACCGGACCGCTCCGTGCCCTGCCGGTAATACTCAAGCGCTTCCGAATAGTTGCCTTCCTTCTCGAGCGCCTTTGCCATTCCGATGTAGGCGATGCTGTTGTTGACGTTTTTTTTGGCTACCGATTCCCATATAACGGCCGCATCCTCGTAAAGCCCCTGGTTGTACAGCACGGTCGCTTTACGCACCAGACTTCCATACTCGGATAAGGCGAATCTCGTAATATTGCGCTTGGCCGAGTCGAGCACGAGCACTTCGTTTTTCCAATAGGACACTGCCGTCGGCTGCAGGAAAGTTCCCTTCTGATTGCCAAGCGAACCGAATACCGCGATCGGATTGCCCTCGGCGTCGTATTCGAACACCCTGCCTCTTGTCCGGTCGAGTCCGGCGATGAAGCCTTCCCCGTCGACCGACAAGTCGTTAAACGAAGTGTCCTGCTTCACGCCCTGGCTCATCGAAAATTCCTTATCGCCGAAATCCGCCGAGCCCTGCCTTCCCATCAGCACGTTATTGCCAAGCGGATTCAGCTTTTTGATCTCTTCGCGCGAATTTTTGGAAATGATCGTCGTCGTATACACGAAATTGTCGCTGCCGATATCCAGGTTCGAATATTCGATCGGAAGCAGCTTCATCATCGCCGAGCGCTGCTCCTTGGACAAAATATTTTTCCAGAACGTCTCGAGCACAACAGCCGGTGTCACCTCTACCCGGTTGCTGCCGAAATAACCCGTGAATTTTCCTTCGGCGTTAAATTGCATCAAGCCGTAAAATTGCCCTTCCGACAGCACATAGATGCGTCCGGCATTGTCCGCTGCCACTTTGAGCGGCTTAAACGCAAAGCTTTCCGGAATGAGCGGATCGCTTGGCTTCTCGATGACAAGCTGCACCTTCTTGTCCGCTCCGACCCTAATCACGCGGCCCCCGTCCTTGTCGGCGATATACATCGTCCCGTCCTCTGCGACGAACAGGCCCGTCGGTGAAGCCAAGGACAGCTCCTTGCCGTTCCAGTCCAGCTTGTCGATCGTATCCACGGTCTCGAAACGGTTATTCAGCTTGACGATCCGTTTATTGCCCGTATCCGCAATATAGATCGAGTCGTGACGATCGACGAACAAGTCCTTCGGCTCGCTGAACGGTCCCGCTCCAAGCTCCAGGCCGGTGTAAGTACCGCCCGGCAAATAGCTCGCCGGAGCCGCCTTCGATTTGTCCCACTCGTTGTATACATAGGAAGGATAGGGGGCCTCGGCCTTCGCCTGCAGGGGCAGAGCGGTCAAGGCCGGGAGAAGCAGTGCGGCAGCCAGCAACAGTTTGATCTTCATGGCAACACAAGCCCTCCCTTATTTGATCCCCGCGAAGGTCATCGTCTCGACGACCTTCCGCTGAAGCAAGATGAATACGATAATCGGCGGAACCATCAGAATGACCGCGGCCGCCGAGCCTGCGCCCATCCTCGCGATCGGATCGCCTGCCACGATCTGCTCCAGCGCCATCCGGAACACCTTAAGCGACTCCCCGAAAATAAGCTCCTTCGGCGCGTAGTTCCACAAGTTAATGAATTGAAAAATAACGACCGTCATAATGGCCGGCGTCGCGTTCGGCCAAATGATCGAGAAAAACGTCCGGTATTCGCTCGCTCCGTCGATCCGCGCCGCCTCCAGTATCGCGTCCGGCAGCTGTTCAATAAATTGCTTCATCAGAAACAGACCGAGCGAGGCACCGATCCATGGCAGGATGAGCGCCGAATACGTATTGACGATGCCCAGCTGCGACATGAGCACGAATTGAGGAATGAACGTGACCTGGGGCACAAACATCAGCGCCATAACGATGACCGAGAACAAGACATTCCGGCCGGGAAACTTGTGCTTCGCCAGCGGATAAGCCGCCATGGCTGCGAACAGCACATGCAGCACCGTTCCCGCCACCGCAATGAATGCCGTGTTGAATACATAACGGGACAACGGCACCCACATATTCGAAGCCAGCTGGAATAAATCCGTAAAGTTATCCAGCGTCGGCCTCATGACGATGAGCTTAGGCGGAAATTGAAGCAGCTCATCGATCGGCTTCAGCGATGTAATGACCGCGAAGACGAACGGAAACGCAGAGAAGATGCCGAGCAGCGCCACGAAGCCGAATATCGCGATGTTGCCGGCAAGGGAGCGTCTGGCCTTCATGCCGGATTTTTTCTTAAGTATCGTGAACATGGATGTCCTCCTGCCATCAAATTCCGACCTTCTGCAGCAGCTTGGTCACGAGCCGGTTCGTAAACACCATCAGGAAAAACAGGACGACCGCCATCGCGGAAGCATAACCCATCTCGTACCGGATGCTGCCGTAATCCATAATGTGCGTCACCATCGTCTCGCCCGCGTACTCCGTGCTCGGGAATCCGGCAAGCTGGATCGATACGTCGGCAACGCTGAACGAAATGACGATTTGCATGACTGCTCCGAAGATGAGCTGAGGAATCATCGAAGGCAGCGTAATGTACCAAAGCTCCTGGAAGCGGTTTTTGATGCCGTCCATGACGCCCGCCTCGTACAAGCTGCGGTCGACCGTTTGCAGGCCGGCCACGAAGGCCAGGAAGCTGATGCCGAGACTGAGCCATAGCTGAACGAGGATCAGGATGACCAGAATATATTCCTTATCGAGCAGCCAGGCGACCGGATCGCTTATGAAGCCCAATCCCATCAGCATGCCGTTCAAATAACCGTAAGCGTCGGGGCTGAAGATCAGCCTCCACATCGGAAAGATCGACACCCCGATAATGGTGGGGATGTAAAATACCGTCGTCGCGATCGAACGAAGCGTTCGGTTCAGGTCGTTGATCATCCAGGCGACCAGAAAGCTGAGAATATAGCTGACCGGGCCGGTGACAAAGGCGAAAAACAGCGTATTTTTCACCGCAATAATAAAGATGTCGTCGTCCAGAAACAGCCGGATATAGTTGTACCAGCCGATAAAGCGGGGCGGCTCGATCATGTTGTAGTAAGTAAAACCAAGCACGATCGACAGCACGACCGGAAAAATGGTGAAGAGCAGGAAGAAAATCATATACGGCGTCATGAGCACATAGCTTTCCTTATGCCTGCCGATCGTCTGGATTAGCGATTTGTTCATGGCTCCACCCCGAATTCATACCTTTTTCGTTTAATCTCGTCATTAATATCTTTGTTCCAATAGAAAAGGCTCTCTCTTGCGTTGCCCATTTGAAACACAACCTCGCGGAACGCGTTATCGATATTTCTTGAGGTGTAATAGCCGCCCGGTAGCTCCGGTATTTCATAAACCTGCTCCCACTGCGCAGACAGGCTTGCCTGCTCGGCGCGGCTCCAATTCGAGGCTTCGAAGGACACCAGGTTGGCGGGCACTCTTCTGCCCAGAATCCCCATTTCATTTTCCAATTCATTGGTGAACTGGCTCTGAATGTCGGCACGGTTAAACCATTTCATAAAAGTCCAGGCGTCTTCGACGTTCACGGCGTCCTTCAAAATAATGCCGGCCGTCCCCGTAGCGCCCGTCGAACGGTTAACCTGTCCGTCCCCCTGCTTGATGCCCGGAATCGGAATCATATCCCAAGTGCCGGTAATTTCCGGGGCTGCCGCCGCCAGACGCGTGTACAGCTTGTAGGTCGATACGACAATCGGCATTTCGCCGGTACGGAACCGGTTAAAATCGTCCTTGTACAGCGGATAATCGTAAAGGTTATAAAAGTCCGTCCACTGCTTGAAAGCGTTGTAAGCCTGCGGCTCGTCGAAACGGGTCGCGTCTTGCGCTTCATTATAAATGCCGCTTTCGTGCTGCATGAGCAGCGTCGGGAACAGGTTCAGCGAACCGATGCCTTTGGTCAGCAGTTGAAACGCGTCAAGGTTCTCGTACGGAAGTCCGATCTGCATATTGTTGTTTTGCAGCACCGGAGCGATCCTCAGCAGCTCCTCCCACGTTTGCGGAGGCGTTAAGCCAAGCTCCTGCAAAATATCTTTCCGGTAGAACAGCATGAAAAACTCCTGATCGTCCGGTATGGCGTAAGTTTTGCCCTGATACTGGTAAGGAACGAAGGCGGAATCCATGTAATCTTGTTTAACCTCTGTGAATCCGTCCTGCCCGTCCAGCGGGACCAGCGCACCGCGAATCGCCAAATTCATCGCGTCGCCGCGGCTTGTGAACAAGTTGACATCCGGTCCTTCGCCCGCCATAACGGCGGTTACGAGCGAGGTGCCGACCAGATTGAGATTGACGCTGATTCCCGTCTCCGGAATAAAGGATTCGTCGATCAAACGCTTCAGCACAAACGCCTGGTCGCGGCCGAGTCCCGTCCACACTTGAATGGAACGGTCCGCCTCCGAGCTTCCTTCCATCGAATCGTAGTTTTGCAGGAAAGAACCGGCGAACGCTCTGATTTCATGCAAGCCTTGGGCGAAGATGCCCGCTTCCCCGCGGGGCTTCTTCTGCTCCGGCGATGCAAGGTAAATATAGTCGAGTTCGAGCGGCTGCTTCTTCACGCCGAGCATCCAGTCCGCAAGCGCGGTAATGTTCGTTTTGTAATTTTCGAGGCGCTTCGGAATTTGGTCCGGCCTGTCGATAAAGCCCTCCAGCTGCAGCGCTAATAGATTTAGCGTGCGGGATCCGGCATTAGCCTGTCCCGACATCTCGTCGAGCTGCTGCGCCTGGCCTCTCATGCCGTCCGCGATCGACCGGAACTGCTCTAGCAGCCCGGGGATGCTTTTTTCGATTTCGTAATCGCGGTAGACGTCCGGATTAACGCCGGTGATCATCACGATTTTTCGGTAAATCTGATTCAGGTCGTACACCATCTGCTGTACGTTTTGCACCGCCTGAGCCATTTCGCCGAGCGTCACCTCAAGCTTCAGCTCATGCTCGCCCTTCTCCAAATAAAACAGGTACGGCTCTCCGGTTTCTTCTCCAAGCTCCGTTACGGACCATTTCTGCTCATACGGGAAACGGACCGCATTCAGCTCCGCGAACGGCACCTTTCCGTCAAGCCATATTTTCCTCGAGACGAAAGAGCCTTTCACTTCGTTCTGGTGATATCTGGCCCCGATTTTGTACCAGCCTGCCTCGGGTACTTCGAGCTTGTAGCTGATCCACTGGCCGGGAAGTTCCCAGTTGCTGCCCCCTACCGTATTAATGCGTAGCTTCGTCGGGCTGTAAGGCGTCGTTAGCGGCGAGCTGCGGTCCGTCGTCGGGAACAGGCCGGAGGCCGACTTGGCAAATGCGTGCTCCGCCTGTACGGTAATGAATGTCTTCTGGCTGTCCGCCGTCCTTTTCCCGTCATTGGCCGCTTTATAGTCGGCGTAAGCCGCCGGCTTTTCGGATTTGATCAGCTGAACGTAATCGACAGCCGCCGTTCCCCTCACATTTTCAAGCCGGATACGGTGCTCGCCCTTCGCAAGCTTCAGCTTCAGCGGTCCGTCCGCAAGCTCGCCTGCTTCTGCAACCGTTGTATGCAGCCAAACCTCGGCTTCAAGCTGCTTGGGCCGAAGCTCGTTGCCGCCGCTTGTCCGCAAGGGGCCCGGCTCGTCGTAGAACAAACGGTTTAGTTCCAACGGAGCATAAGGGTCGGTTATTGCTTTATCGTCGACATAGAGCATAAACTCGATCGGCTGCCCGTTCCCTTCGAGCGGGAAGTAACCCGCGGCCAGCTCGTAATCGCCGGACTCAGCCGCGTTCACCGTCCACTCCAGCGCTTCCCCTTCCATCCATTCGGCGACCTGCTGCCGTCCCTTCCATTCCGGAAGGACCGCGGCCAGCTCCGCTTCGCCGGCCATGCTCCCTGCCTGAAGAATCAGGCCGGAGGCCGGACGCTTCGCGTCTTCGAGCTTATATACGGCCGCTGGAGGCGCTTTCTCTTCGGAGTAGGACCATACGGCCGCTCCGCCCAGCACTCCGACAAGCAGCGTGAACATTACTGTGTAAAAGATCCCATTTTTAATCACGGCCAACCCCCGAATTCGTTTTTTCCGTGCATCCTCCCCGCTGCTGCGGGATGAAAGCCCTTTGAATTGCTGCTGCAAGATCAATATAACAAAATCCGTTCCGCACTAATTTCACTATGCTCTGAACCGAAGTTTTAAAGTTTTTGGTTTAAGGGGGCGGGTGCAAAAAAAAACCGCCCCTGTCGGGACGGTCGGGATGGTCTTCGGTTTTTATCAGGACTGTGAAAAGTTCTCAATCAGGTCAGGAAAGCGTAAAAGGATAAAGCTTACCGTCCAGGCAAAAGGATGATTTCCCTGTTTCTTCCGACACGACAAGGATTAACGAATCTGTATGCTCGGACATCCCGACGGCTGCACGATGGCGGGTACCCATCTTTTCAGTGCCGTAAAATTTTTCGGTAAGGGGGAGAATATTAGCTGCGGACACGATAATATCTTGATGGATCAATACTGCGCCATCGTGTAAGGGGCTGCCGGTAACGAAGATGGATTCCAACAGTGAACTCGTAATTTCCGCCGAAAGAGGAATGCCCGGGGTGATCCACTTGTCTATAGGGTCTTCTCGTTGAATGACAATGAGAGCGCCTTGCCGTTTTAAACTCAAATGGTTTATGGCTTTAGAGATCTCGTAATATTTATTCGTATAAGGAGCCAAAAAGCAACTCAGATAATAAGTGGACGCCAAAGTCACCGCAGATACAATAAACTCATTGTTATTTTTGACCACAAATGTATGATTTATTGATCACATTCGATAGGATTGTTTAGCGAAGAAGTTTATTCAATCAAAAACGCCGTAAAACCCCGGCTGAAGGGGTTTTACGGCGCTTCTTATTCATTACCGCGATTTAGT
Organism: Paenibacillus vietnamensis; assembly: GCF_020169515.1. GTDB lineage: Bacteria > Bacillota > Bacilli > Paenibacillales > Paenibacillaceae > Pristimantibacillus > Pristimantibacillus vietnamensis. Next base: position 225,658 of record NZ_JAHMHW010000003.1, read on the forward strand.
TGTTACCGCTTCTGCTCCAGAGCCGCCAAACCAAGCGCAAGAGAGCCGCACAAGCCGGCATTGTCGCCAAGACCCGGGGTTACGATGTATTCGTCGATCCCGGTCAGCAGCGGAGCGGCGCTGACATAGCCGTTCAGGTTTTTGCTTACCTCGGCGCGGATCAAAGGCAGCAGCTGTTTCTGATGCATGACGCCTCCGCCAAGAATAACTCGCTTCGGCGAAAGCATGAGTACCGTAGACGTCACCGCCTGGCCGACGTAATACGCCTCGATCGCCCAGGCCGGATGGTCCTCTCCGAGCTCGCTGCCCTTCACACCCCACCGCTTCTCAATCGCGGGACCCGCAGCCATTCCCTCCAGGCAGTCGCCATGGTAAGGGCAGCAGCCCGCAAAGGAATCCTCCGGATGACGTCTCGGCAGGATATGCCCGCCTTCCGGATGCACCAGGCCGTGAACAAGCTTGCCTTCGGCATAAACCCCGACTCCGATTCCCGTGCCGATCGTAAAATAAACGCAGCTGTCCAGCCCCTTGGCGGCTCCCCATACCGCTTCGCCATAGGCGGCGGCGTTGACGTCCGTATCCCAGCCGAACGGCACGTCGAATTCTCGTTTAAGCGTATTCAAGAACGGGAAGCCGGACCAGCCTGGCTTCGGCGTCGTTGTGACGCTTCCGTATGTTGCGCTTGAACGGTCAATGTCGATGGGGCCGAACGTACCGATGCCGATCGCTTCGACCGCCTTGTCTTTGAAGTAGGAGATGACCTGTTCCATGACCCGCTCCGGATGCTCCGTCGGAAAGCTGACGCGGTCCTCGATCGCGCCGTGCTCATTGCCGATGCCGCAGACAAACTTTGTGCCGCCCGCTTCTATTGCTCCAATTCTCATGATCTTTTTCTCCTCTGCCTCAATATCGCGCAAACGTTTACGTAAAACGAATACGCAATCGTTTATTCCGATTATAGGAGCTAGCTGTCACACCCGTCAAGCTTAACTTCTCCATCGCTATCTGTTGTTATCTCGTGACGGCTTCCGGCGAAACGAAGCACCGTAATCCGGTACGCCCGTTCGCCAGTGCCATCCGGACTGTCGCGTTCCTCCGGCTCGCCAAGAATGCACAATGCCTTGCGGCAGCTGCCTTCAGCGATCAGCCAATCCAACAGGAGACGGGCATGCCGGAACGCCATGCAGCCGGAACCGTCCAGCGCGATCGGAAGCGCGTCCTGCAGCCGCAGCCTGCTTTTGATTTTCGCGCAGGAATGAACTGTCGGATCCGATTGGACGTGAAAGCCGCACATCAGCACATCGAGGCCTGAAAGCCACCGCCTATTCCGCTCCAGAAGCTCAATAACCGCCTCGTCGGCGTGCTGACGGCCGCAGGAGGCAACGACTCCCGAATAAAGCACCGATACCGCAGCAGCCCCTGCTTCCGTTATCATCAGTATCGCCCCCTCTGTCTGCCGTATTCACCCGTATTGGTGCAGAGAGCACCCATAATAGCCGCCGAAGCCGACGGATACGGCCAAATAGAGGTCGCCCTTCCGCAGTCTGCCGCTTACGGCCGCCTTCTCTATGTTCATCACAATATCCGTGTTATGCAGATGCCCTTCCCCTGCCAGCGTATCAGCATAAAACAGCTCAAGCGGGCAGCCCAATATCTTCGCCAAAATGCTCCACGTGCCCAGCCCCAGATTCGTGCAAAAGATCATTGCGATATCGTTCATCGATGCGCCCGCTTGCCGCAGAACCTGTCGGACCAGCTGCCTCACGGACAAATAGAAGGTGGAAAAATAAAGCCGGACCCGCTCCGGACATAAATCGTAAGCGATTCCGTCCGCCTTCATCCCGGATGCCAGCACCCGGTGTCTCACAGCCGGGCTATTCCGAAACGATGCCGCACTGGCCGCATCGCCGAACAGCATGTACGTATCGCTGCGCTCCCGGGCGCTTCTCGCCTTATCTGCCGTGACGAACAGGACCGCGTCGTCCTCCCCGGCCGCTCCCGCAAAATAAGCGTACGCCAAGCGAAGCGAAAGATGGAACATAGCGCAGCCATATTCGGCAAGCCTGACCACCGGCACGTCTTCAAGCGAAAATTCGCGAAGCAGCCTGGCGAACAAGCTTCCGGCCGCTGCATCCGTCGTCACGCTCGCAAACAAGATCGCTTTCACCTGCGCTCCTCTCTCTGCTGCCCGCCGCAGGACCGGAGCGCTTGCCTCGTATATCATTTCCTCCAGGCTGCAGACGTTCTCCTCCGGTACTTCGCGGAAGCCTCCGCTCCCGTACTCCTCCTCAGAGATGCGCATGGCGGCGCCTTGTTCGCCGAGCCTGTGCATGACAAGGCCGACCGGAGTCCGGTTAACGGGAAGATAGACGCAGCTGTCGGTTATTCCGAATAGGGTGTTCACCGGCTTCATACCCTCTTCATCAAATGCAAAATTTTATATTTCCGTTTCCCCGCCCTCATGTCGTCGTACAACGGAGTGCCGGGTACGCCCATCGTATCCCGGATCGCATCCGCGGACTCTAAATTCCCGTTAATCGCGGCCAGCCGGTTGTCCCGTGCCAGGTCGCTCGCAAGCAGCGCCTGCTCGGAGATGTCGCGCGAGACAATCATCTCAAAGCCGAGGCCCCGCATATAACGTTCGCCGGCATTAAACTTCTCCGAGTCCATATCGTCCGCGTAAACGAACATGCCTCCAGGCTTCAGGACGCGGAACACCTCCTCATAAAAACGTTCGATCCGCGGATACAGGTCCGAGGACTCGATGTTCAGCACAATATCGAAGCAGGCATCAGGTACGGGCAGCTCCTCGGCATCTCCGATGCAGAAATAGGCATGCTCATACCGGTTGCCGGCATGGCAGAAGGCAATATTCGCCTCCGTCAGGTCGAGTCCCGCCGCGAGGCGGGGCCGATAGCTCTTGCAGAGAGCCCGGATATTGCCGCCTCTGCCGCAGGCGATCTCGAGCACGTCCTTGCCGCTCGCCTCGATTCCGGTCATTATTTCCCGAAACAGCCTCAGCGACTGCTCGTTCACACCTCTTCCCAGCCTGCCGTCCTCTTCGTCTCCGACATCGGCATATCCCCAATTCATAAAGGTCGAGAAGCGCGAGACGCCTTTATCGGCCAGAGCTTGGCCGAAGGCCGTAAACATCCGCTTCACCTCTTCCTTCCTCTCCCGATACTCCCCGCTCTCTTGCCCGGTTTCATTCGGAAGAAGGCTGGGAATGCCGCCTTCGACCACACGGTACCGCTGCCCGCATGCCCGGCATGCGAGCGCAGCTTCTTCTCTTGCCAGCGAATGCTTGCACATCGGGCAAGCCCATGGAACGTCTGCCTGCGGCCACGTTCGATTCATTGCAGCCCTCCCCTTTCTTCCCCTCCGCCACCGTTCGGCTTCACCAAATGGACAATTTTGAACAGGCGTTTACCCGTTTTCATCGCCTCATGCTTTTGCGTGCCTGGCGCCTCCAGCCACTCCATCGTCCCTTCCCCGCTTCCGAAGGAGCCTCCGAGTGCATACAAACGGCTGTTCAGAGCCCGATCTGCCGACAAAAGCACATTGTCCGTAATGTCGCGGCAAAGCGCGGTGCGGAAACCGAGCCTGCCCCAAAGCTCCTCGTAACGCAAAGCGTCCGGGGCATCCATAATGTCCGCATACCATAACATCCCTCCGGGCTTCAACACCCTGTACGCTTCGGCAAAAAAACGGCCGATATTCGGATACAGGTGTGAGGATTCCACATTCAGCACAAAATCGCAGCACCCGCTCCGGACCGGAAGGCGTTCCGCGTCTCCGATGCAGTAATAAGCCTGCCGGTAGCGGTTGCTCCTATGGCAAAACCCGATATTGGACGGCGTCAGATCGATGCCGACCACGCTGCCCGCGCGGTAGCTTTTGCACAGCTCCCTCACGTTGCCTCCCCGGCCGCAGCCGATCTCCAGCACGTCCTTCCCGACCACGTCCGCCGAACCGATAATTTCGCGCAGCAAGCGGACGAAGCTTTGGTTGACGCCCGGCAAGCCGGAATCGGCGCCGTCCTCCCGGGAAGCATATCCCCAGTTAATAAATGTAGAAAAGCGCGAGATTCCTTTCTCCTCAAGCGTGCGGTTAATCGCATCGTACACGCCCTGCACCGCAGCCTTCTGGACCGCGTCCGCAGACAAGTCTCGCTCTTCTGCCGACCCTTGCAGCCCTTCCGTCAGCATGTTCGGCAGTCCGTCCGCCATCGGATACCGCAGGCCGCAGGCCCGGCATGCCAACTCAACATCCGCGTATTCCAGGGCGGTCTTGCAATTCGTGCATGCAAGCTGAATCCCGGATAACGGCCATAAAACATCCATTCCTCGAAGCTCCTTTCGCTAGCCGCTGGCACTGCTGTAATTTTTTATCGCTTGCTTCCACATCTGGCGGACCGCAGCCAACAGAAGGACAGGCGCGAGCACACCCCAAACCATCAGCCCGCCATCCAGCCGTCCCATCACCGTCATCGGAGCGAAATTCGTAATGACCAGAAAGGGCAGCACATACACGCCGATTCGTTGAATAAGCCGCGAGTAGATCGGCATCGGCATGTTGTTCGCATCCCAAATCGCGTAGAAGATGCCTGCCAGCCCTCCCGTATTGACGAACCAGAACGACAGAATCGACGGAATGATCATCAAGCCGTACGTAATCAGCAGAGCCGAAAGCAAATAAAACACAAAAATGGCGATATGATAAAAAGTGACGGGGATGCCGAGCGCATGCCAGCCGATGGCCACCATCGTAATGCCCGCCGCCAAATTCGGGATCGGCATGCCCAAGTCGATGTACCGGAGCGAAACGATAAACTGCAGCGATACCGGCTTCACCATGAGCAGATCGAGCTCCCCCGTTCTGACATAGTCGGAAATGCGGACAAAATTCGTGAAAAACAAGCCCGCGTACAAGCCCGTCATCATCGTATAAGTGCCTACGAACATCAAAATGCCGTCCGGCGTAATGTCGCCGATATGCAAATCCGTTTCATACACGACGACGACGTACAGCAGCTTGGAGAACAAATAGGCGATTTCAACCGCAATGCCCAAAATAAAATTCGTGCGGTATTCCATTTGCGCGATAAAGCAGTTTTTGATAAACCGCAAATAAATTTGCAGATAGCTTTTCATTGTGCCGTGCCACGCTTTCAACGCTTAGCCCCCCAAGCCCAAATACTTTTTCAAGCCGATCCGCCATACCGCTTTCGAGACGAGCAGCATCGCCGCAATCCAGAACGCCTGCATCAGCATCCCTTCCAGCACTTCATTTATCGCGAGCTTGCCGTTCAAGACGTTGGCCGGAAAATAAATCGTATACTTGAACGGCAGGCAGCTTAAAACCGCATTCGCCGTTTTGCCGAACACCTCGACCGGAAACACGCCGCCGCTTAGTATGATGACAAACAACCCCGTCATCTCGAAAAAATAAGATATTTCAGCCAGCCAAAAGGCGATAGCCGCGATCGTGTACGAAATGAGGAAATTCAGCACGAGCGACAGCGCGAGCACCCCCGCAAAGCAAGCCAAATTCGCCGCCGGAATGCGGATCTCGTACAGAGCGGAACAGTAGAACAGAACGGCGAATAATATGACAAGCATCACGCTGAAAAAGAACATTTTTTGCCCCAGCAGGGAAAAAAGCTTCAGCCCGAAATAGTCGGCCGGCTGCACCAGATGCTTGTTCAGCGAGCCGTTCTTAATGTCGGAGGCGATGACGTGATCCATATTGGTGGCAACGATTTTGGTCACGACGGCCGCCATGATCGTATATAAAATCATCTCTTCGTACGTATAGCCGAAAAACTCGCCGTTATCCGATTGCCCGTAGACGGCCGTCCAGATGTAATATTGGATCATGATTGGAAAAAAAGCGCTGACCAGTGAAAAAATAAAGTCCGTCCGGTACTCCAGCGAAGCCTGAACGCCCAACTTGAATACGCGCGTATATTTCATATAGAAGCTCATACAGGAATCTTCCTGTCGTAAAGCGAGACGATCACTTCCTCGATCGGCTTCTCTTCAATCGTGATGTCCTCAACCGGGAACAGCTCCAGAAGCTCCCTGGATATCGCATTGATTTGCCCCTTGGCGATTTCAAGCGTCGCCTGATAGCCGTCCGACTGCCTGACGGTTCCGAATGCTCCGAGACCGTCCGGATCGACGTAATCGGCGAATTTCAGCTTCACGATTTTGGAGCCGGCCGACGCGCCGTTTACCTGATTCAAGCTGCCGTCGTACACAAGCCGGCCGTCGTTAATAATAAGCGCTCTTTGACATAAATCCTGAATGTCCTTCATGTAGTGGCTCGTCAAAATAATCGTCGTGCGGTGATGCTCGTTATAGTAAGCCAGAAATTCACGGACGCGCTTCTGTGTCACGACATCCAGCCCGATCGTCGGCTCGTCCAGAAACAGCAGCTCCGGCTTATGAATAAGCGCGGCGATCAGCTCCATTTTCATCCGCTCGCCCAAGGACAGTCGCCTGACCTGCACGTTCAGCACATGCGAAACGTCAAGCAGCTCGACCAGCTCATCCAGCGTACGGCGGTAAGCCTGCTCCTCCACCTGATATATATACCGGTTCAGCAGGATCGATTCGGCCGCAGGCAAATCCGCCCACAGCTGGCTCTTCTGGCCCATGACGATCGCAAAACGTTTCTTGAACTCCTTCTTCCTCTCGTAAGGCTTATATCCGAGCACGGACAAATGGCCGCCGGTCGGATGCAGAATGCCGGAGAGCATTTTCAGGGTCGTCGTCTTGCCCGCCCCGTTCGGCCCGAGAAACGCGACCATTTCCCCTTGGCCGATCGAGAACGAGATGTCCCTGACCGCATGCTTCGTCAACGTTTTACGATATACGAGGTTCTTGAGCGAGTTCAGCACCCCCACTTCCTTCGTATAATAAGTGAAATCCTTCGTCAAACCTTCCACTCTGATCGCTTCCAAGCGCCTCATCGCCTCCCTTTGATGGAATTCCGGCATTATCTGCCGTAATGATAGAGCAGGCCGCAGCGCGAGCAGACCGGCATTAAGCCGCAGGACAGCAGCTCGCGGTGCTTGCCGTAATTTTCACCGTGCCAGACCTCTTTGACCGGCGTCTCACTAATATTGCCGACGGCGAGCTCGGGGAAAAACTTGCAAGGAGTCACGCTGCCGCCCGGAAGCACGTCCATTCTCGTCGAAATCGCCAGGCATTCCTTCCGGTTCATTCCCGTCCTCTGGATGCCCAGGACGAAATCCGAAATTTCGTCCTGCTCCAGCGCAGGCATGAACCGGACCCGGCTGCTCCATGTATGCTCCGAGACGCGCCTGACCTCCTCCTTCAGCAGTTCGATATTCTCCGGCGAAATCCGATAAGTGAACGAGTGCCAGCTGCAGCGCCCTTGCGGGAGCGGATCCAGCCAGCTGAATTCCTTCATATACAGCTCGTCCATTTCCGAAGCCGAATCGGGTGAAATATACCACGGATATACAAAGTAGACGGAATCTATACCCAGCTCCTCGAAAAACTTCATGAAGTCAAACAGCTTCGTAGTCATCCCGTCGTTCATCGTGAGGCTGACCGATACCTTCCCTTTGAAAATGCCCTGCCGCTGCAGCTCCAGCAGCCGCTCGACGGCCTGAACGACCTTCCTGTAGGTTCCCTTGCCCCGAATCGCATCGTTCTCCGCTTCGAAGCCCTCCAGGCTGACCAGGATAACGAGCCCTTCGCCGATCTTCAGCAGCGAATCCAGATTCTTCTCCAGCAGAACGGCGTTCGTGCAGATCGTAACTGTACGTTGATCCTTTTCCAGCAAATCCGCAAGCTGCGGAAATTGGCTGTAATAGAGCGGCTCTCCTCCCCAAAGATACAGCTTCGATTTTTTCTCACGGGTGAACGCCAGCAGCTTCTCGATCAGCTCGATCTCGATTTCCTTCTTCTGCTCCTCCTTCGCCATCGCATGGTGGAAGCCGTCCTCGTTCCATTCGTAGCAGTGCTTGCAGCGCAGGTTGCAGCCGTTGTTCAGCTTGATCCCGATATCCTCCGGAACCTCCATCGCGTAACGCTTGTCCGCAGCCCGCTGCCGGCTGGCGCGGGACATGTTCATGATCGTGCGTTTCAGGTCGTGAAACACGCGCTCGTCGAACGTTTTAGTCGTCTTTGGCTGCATCGCCAATCCCTCCGTATTCGATCAAATAATGGTTTGCCCGTACCAGATTTTCGTGCAAGTCCTCGAGCATATCGACCGCAAAGCCCCCGTCCTTCCAATCCTCGTACCGGATGCCGAAGCCCTGTTTGATCCAGTAATCCGCGTTGCTCGCTTCATGCTTGCCGAACGGCTCGAGGAAGACGAGCGGAGTTGCGGCGGCGAGCGATTCCATCAGGGAATAGCCTCCCGGCTTGCTGATAATCGCGGCCGAACGGCGGATGACATCGAATAGGGGCGGGTATTTCTCTTGATTCCCGTAGCTTGGTGCATGTCCGTCCGCCAGCCGGGCAAGCGGCGGGAACTGCATGCGGCCCTCCTCATTCTTCACCCACGGGCTCCAGTCGGGATCGTTTCTGAAATATTGAATCTGCTCGTGCGGAATAATGTCTTCGTCGTAATAGGCGAGCATATCCAGACGTTTGCCTGCCTCCAGCAGCTCGCGGGCGGCCGTCCGGTACGTGCCGATCCCCCAGCCTCCGCCGTGAATCAAATACCGCTCCTCCCGCTCGCCCAACGGGATCGGCGCCTCTTCGGTAATCGCGATGCGCCGGGACATCCCGCCGCCCGAAGGGTCATAGAACCAGACATGTCCGAACCCGCCGCCTCTGTCCCCGTATACCGAATAAGAAGGAGTAAGCGAAGCGTCCAGATGTAAAAAATCAACCGACAGCCGCGTTTCTCCGGCTTCGCGCTCATACTGCTCGAGCACGGGCAGCCAAAAGCCCGTCGCGGAAATGAACCGGGTCCGCTTCTCCCGCTTCCACGTATCCAGCAGCAGCCTGACCTTGGACGGATCCAGGCAATCCGAAATGTCGCGGGCCAACTGGGCTCCTTTCCTGGCCACAGCAAAGCTGTCATGGAACGCTTTTTTGTACACGGCCACCTTTTGTTTAATGGGATCGAAATACAAATCCTCCAGCACGTTTACCTCCGAAGGGATGCCTCTACGGCCGAGCCGGCGGCTCAGCTGTACGACGGGCACATAGACGCCGAGCGAATTGCCGGAGCCGAGCAGGGTGACCGTTTCTGCTGCCCCGTTAGTCATACCATCTCCCCCCTTTACGCTCGAAGCTCATCTTCATCCGCTCCAGGTAAGCGTCCGCTTCCGCGTCGTCATCGGCGACGACCGACATGTACAGCCTGCCTTTGCATAGGCCGCCGCCGGGCTCCGGGAATGCCGGTTCATAGGAATGTGCGTTCACGAGAAGAGTCGCAGAGGACAGCGGAACGATCCCGTTCCCCTTGCGGTTTGGGTACAGCAAATGCTCCCGCTTCAGCTCGCTCAGCCATGCCTCGTAATCAAACGGGAGGCGGAAGCCGAGAGAGCGGAAGGTCAAAAAGCCCTTTTTCCCGCTGTCCGCAAGCACCCTGTCCAATCCGTGATTGATAAAACCCATCGAATGCCGGGCATTGACCTCCACGATCGGCACGACCGTCCCGTCCCGCAGCGACATCGAATCGATGCATACCGGACCGAAATAGCCGTCGCGGTACAAGCCGTCCGCCGCCTGCATCATCACGTCGAAGTACCCCGTCCGCTTCAAGGACTCCAGCTCCTCTTCCGTCGCCGATACCGAGCCCAAATAAGCAAACTGTCTATTCACCATCTTCTGTATACTGACGAACCGGAACCGGCCGTACGCATCGATTTCGAATTGGCAGGAAAAATCTCTTTCCACAGGCAAATAGGGCTCAAGGACAAAGGCGGTGCTGCAGCCCGCTTCTTCCTGCCTCCATATATAAGCGGCCGCACGGTTCAAAGCTTGTATCGATTGAATGAGCATATTGCCTTTGCCCGATACGCCGTAAGGATCCTTAATCAGCAGCGCTCCGTATTGCTGCAGCAGCTCGCCGCCCGCAGCCTTCAGCTCCTGTGAGGAATAGACAGGCTTCCCGCGGGTTTGTCCGAACATCGTAAGGTTCAAGCGGGTCGAATAGATTTTGGAATTGACAAGCTTAACCGCTTCGAGGGAAGGAAGCTCAGGTCCCCATCCGTATTTGGCGGCGGCCTCAAGGGTCCCCGGAACAACCGAGAAAGGGATCAGCCGGCTGTACACCGCAAGCTCCTTCCCGCGAACGTTATCGCTTGCGAGAGCCTCGAACACATGGCCCCCGGTCTCCTCCGCTTTCAAGCTGTAATGCATGAACGGGAAGCCGATGCGCGCCAAATAAGCTTTATGTGCCTCCTCCATCGGGAATCGGGTAACCAGTGCATCGCCTTCGGAGCATAACGGAAACAGAAGCTCGTCCATGGCCGCAACGATCCTCTCCCTCTCCCGGTCATGGAGGGCGGGTAGACGCGACATCCGGACGTCTCTCCAATGAGCTTCCGAATCGAATGTTCCGGCTGCAAGCGCGTTAACCAACCTTTTTCTCCATGCCGTTTAGAAAGGCCATGAACTTGTCTACGGAAAGCAAGCAGCTGTAGTCCAAATCCTCGTAGACGATTTCCACGTTGAAGCGGTCCTCTACCTCAAGGATAAAATTGATCATTTGCAGCGAATCCAGCCCGACCTCGTTAATCAAGTCGCTAGCCGGCGTAAGGGTTTCCCGGTAAGCTTCGTTTTCCTTTACGCTTACAATAATGTCTTTAATAATTTCAAACATAATGATTATTCCTCCTAGGAAAATATTATTTTTCATATTAAAGTCAATATAGTATATTATTAGAAATTAAAATTCATAGAGGTGTTCGAATGAATCATCATTATTTGTTTATTTCCGCGCATTTAGATGATGCTGTGATAAGCTGCGGCGACTATATTTACGGGCTTGTTCAACATGGGAGCAAGGTTACGATCGCAACGGTATTCACGGGCATGGGCTCGGAATTATCTATGCTGGCCAGAATCATCCACAAAAAATTCGGGCTCGGAGCGGATACGATGGGCGTACGTCGATTGGAGGATATTCGTGCTGCGGAAGCGCTCGGCGCAAGCGTCCTGCATTTGGGATTGCTGGAATGCATCTATCGGAAAAACAAGGATGGCAGCCCCGTATACGGCAAGCTGCACAATCTCTTCGATACGGATTGGAGGAATGAAGCCGGGGTGCTGGAAGAGATCGTTAAGGTCATGACGGAACAGATTGGCTTTAATCGCTATGATGCCGTCTTCGTGCCGCTTGGCATCGGCAGGCATGTCGATCACCGCCTGGTGCGGGAGGCTGCCGAGCAGGCCCGGCTCAGATCGGGATTCCATGCGCAAATCGACTTTATGTACTATGAAGATTTGCCCTACTTGTGCTACAAACGGGACATAAGCTGGCAATCCGAGCTTGCCGGCGGTCTGCATGCCAGAAATGTCTTGCTGACAAGAAACGGCCTGAAGGCGAAGATCCATGCCGTTCTGCACTACCGCTCCCAGATCGGCCTGCTGTGGCCGTCAAAATATGGCATGCTGAAGATGCTGGCGGGACATGCCAGGTCCAAAAGAGAGAACGAATCCGGTTCCTATTGGATGACCTTATACGCCTCAGGCGCCGGGGATCCCGTCCCTCATTTCGGGAGCGTTAAGTAATCGGATCGGACGTCTCCCTTACAATGCTCTCGTTATGTGGGCTGTTCATTCGACTCCCTCGCGATTGTCTCGGCCAGAGTCGCTGCCGTTATCCCGTCATCGTCGATATGGCCGAGCAGCTCGTCCGGCAGCGTAATTCCGAAGCGCCCTTCGAGCTCGACGATCAGCTCGACGACCTGGACGGACTCCAGCTTCAGCCATACTTCGCGGAGCGGAGTATCCGGCTTGACGGACGCTCCGTCTGCAGCCTTACTCTCTATCATGCGGATTACCTCCCCGATAACGTTTAAGTCTCCCATGAATGCGTCACCTCCTTTTTTTCATAGACTCGGAATCTAGCCTACCACTAATTTGGATAATAAAATTTCAATTAGCTCTCTTTCGTTGTTTATGATATTTCTTATGTTTGCCATCATTTTGTCAATGATGGCGGTCTGATTCGAGAGCGTATATTTAATCAGCAGGTTCCGGCAGAGAAGAGCGTCGTTCTCCAAACGCTGGTACCGCTCCGCCAGCCCCGAGTCCCCCTCCAAATAACCTTGACGCTCCAAATACAGGATGCGGCGCACCATCAATGCCTTATGGTCGCAAATGACGTGAAAGGGCCTGTAATCGGGCTCGTGCCCGCCGGCCTTAATGCGGACCAGATCCTCGATCAGCTTCTCATAAACGGCAAGGCCGGATACATAAGGACGGGTCCGATACGACATTTCGCGCATTTTCTCGAAGCAGTTGCGGCCGGTCAGGAAGCCCTCCAGCTGTTCGATCACATTCCCGAGGTTGAAATCATAGCCGGCGGAGGCGTTAAAGCTGAGCAGCGACAAGCCTCCCCTGCCCAAATACAGCCAGTCATCCCACGGCTGAATCGCCCGGTAAGCCTTTTCCAGCTGATCGAACGAAACCTCCGCGAACGAATATTTTCCCGTAAACGTAAAATCGGCCGCATGGAATACCTTACGCTCCAGATCATAGCCGTAAATAAAGAGATCGTGAGGCAGCCAGTCATGCCCCTCCAGAAAATGAGCCTGGTTGAACACTCCGTACACGTAGCTGCCTTGATGAATGGCGTCCGTAATAAACGAGCATATATCCGGATTGAAGTACTGGACCGTGTCCCTCTTCAGATGCTGATGGAACAGCCACGGGCAAAACTCGAACGTCGGCGTGCGGTAAAAATCCACATAGGAGCTGCCTTGATTCAAGGTGAGCTGAAGCTGGATAAAGTGGCTCATGATCCACGGCTCCGTCTCCGGGTAACATTCGAGCACGGCGAACGCATTGGCCTGCCACTGCCACGACGTCACGGTCGGATATTGCATTGGCAGTATTTTTTTGCTGAGCTTAACCTCAAGAATACGCATCGCTTCCCTTCGCTTTGGTTTCGTCCAAGTCCGTCAGTTTTGTTCACTGACGTTTTGTAAACGCTTGCTAAATGCTGAAGACCAGCACCTCCTTATATCATATTTTGGACATTACAGGTTACCGTACGTTTTAATTATTATGCAAACGATTAAGCAAACGTTTACGTGGAATAGTTTAACATATGCCCCGGTGGCCAGCAAGACAATATAGGACGGCAAAGCTCTCATCCTTCAAAGATCTAAAAACCCGTCTCAACAGATGATTGCATCCTATATCCTCCTGGTCATTCAACTGGATTACGTGCTGTTGTTCTCCAATATTGGATATCATCTTGTAAAATAACTGGAATTACTGCAGATAAACTGGCGGTTCTCCCCTCAACCGGCCTGATCCTGCGAAATAGATACAACAATTCCAGTTATTTCTCGTAAAAGCTGCATGCTGCAGGAAATAACAGCATTAATTTCATCTATGCTCAGCACAGCCGCCACTATAACTCTCTCGGCTGTACTCTTACGGCTGTTTTCCCGCCGAGCTCGACATCGCTCACCGCGCATCAAACCTGCGACTGCCGGCGCTCGCGGTACTCCTTCGGGCTCATGCCGTAAAATTTTTTGAACGAGGTGCTGAAGTAGCTCGAGCTCGAAATGCCGACCAGCATCGCGATATCGGTCAGCTTTAGCCCGCTTTCCGCCAGCAGCTCCCCCGCCTTCTTCATGCGCAGGCTCGTAATATATTCGCTAAAGGTGACGCCGGCATGCTGCTTAAACAGGCCTGACAAGTAAGTCTCGTTCAGGTGGAACATCGAAGCCAGGGAGGCCAGCGTCAGCTCGTAAGCGTAATTCTCGTCGACGTATTTGCGTACGGCCGTCACGATCGGCTGGCCGCTTGCGCTCCGCGTCTTGAGCGCCTCCTTCATGACGAGCCGGGCCAGCTCGTCCAGCTGCCCGATAATTTGTTCGCGCGAATGGAAGTCGCCGATCGTCATTTGGCAGTCCCAAAGCCGCTTTTGCAGCGAGGTATCGCCGGACTCGTATTTTTTTGCGACGGAATACAGCAGCAGCAGGATGCGGGAGGCGATAAACGTGAACGAAAACATCGGGTAATCGACTCCGCCCGGCACGATCCGCTCCATTAAAGCGGCATAACCTTTGGCATCCCCATTCTCGAGAGAAACGGCGAGCTGCCTTTCGACATCCGGGGAGAACGCCGCCATCAAATCCTGTACGGATACCTCGGCCGGCGCATTCGGTCCGTGTGCCGTGCTCCGGCTCCACGCGAGCATGCTGGAGGAATATCCGTTCTTATATTGCCGGATTCCCCTGACCGCCTCGCCTGCCCCGATGACGCAATCCAGGTTCAGGAAATGCCTGATATTGTGCCGCACCTTCCGGGAGAATGCGTCGGCTTCAACCGTGCTGCTTCCCGGTACATCCCCGCCGAGCAGAAAATGCATCATCGCCGGATGGCTCGCATCGTAAAACGGGTGGATGCTGCCGGTGCCCTCCGCCGTTTCCCGGCATACCATCCGAAACGCCATTTGAAGCAGATCGAGATGCTCGCGCTCTTTGCCCAAACGCCCCGCCGGTACCCGCATTTCCACGGTAAGGAACCGTACCGGCCTCTCTTCGTCCAGCAGATCAGCAAGCTGCAGCTGCTCAAGCCTTTCCTTCATGATCAGCAGGCTGTGATGATCCTCTTTGACCAGACGGAGCAGCATTTGCTCCTGTGCCTCCTGCAGCTGCCGCTCCCGCTGGAGCCGTTCGGCCATTTGCCGCTGCTCGCCGCTTTGCTCCGCCGCAATTTCGCCGGACAGCCTCTCGAGCAGCGCGTTCAGCTCTCTGCGGCCGACCGGCTTAAGCAAATAATCTTTGACGCCTGCCTGAATGGCTGCCTGCATATAAGCATAATCCGAATATCCCGACAGGACGACGAGCTTCAAGCCGGGAAACTCCCGCTTGCATTCGTTGATCAACTCGATGCCGTCCATCTGCGGCATACGGATGTCAGTGAGCAGAACGTCGGGAAGCGGCTGCCCGCGCAGCAGCGACAGCGCTTCCTCGCCGTTCCCCGCTTCCGCCGTCACGCGAAAACCGGCGGCCTGCCAATCGATTTTTGCCTTAATGCTGTTTCTTACGCCCGCTTCGTCATCGACAATCATGATGCTGTACATTTCTCTCACCCTTTCGATGCCGGAATGCTTAACGAGATTTTTGTACCCTTGCCGCGTTCCGATTCGATGCCGACCTTCAGCTGCTCGCCGTAATAGAGCCGGCAGCGCGACAGCACGTTGCGGAGGCCGATGCTGTCCCCGCCGCTGTTCAGGATGTCGACGGAATCGCTGTTATGAAGCTCGGACAGCAGATGTCCGATGAGCTCTTCGTCCATGCCGATTCCGTTGTCGGCTACGGAAATATGCAGCCGCTCCCCGTCCGTATGAACCTTGAGCGACAGCTTCGCAACGCCGCTCTCCTCAAAGCTGTACTTGACCGCATTCTCGACGATCGGCTGCAAGATGAACTTGGCGATCGTCAGCCTGCCCGAAGCGGCATCCTCTTCGATCTCGACCTGCAGCCTGTCCTCGTAGCGCAGCTGAAGAATAAACAAATAATCGCGGATATAATTCATTTCCTCTTTCACCTTGACCAAATCGCTGTTCAAATTAAGCGAATACCGCATCATTTGGCCGAGCGCCTCCGTCGCGTCCATGAGCTCCTCTTTGCGGTTCATCGCTGCAAGCCCGCCTATAATCTCTAAAGTATTATTGAAAAAATGCGGGTTGATTTGCAGGAGCAGCGCTTTGTATTCCGCGTTTTTGCGGCGCAAATTCGTTTCGAACTCCGTTTCGATCAAACGCCTCAGCCTCATGGTCATCGTCTCGAACACTCTGGTTACGTATCCGACCTCGCTGTGACCGGCGCGCACGGCCGGCATCATGGCAAGCGCCTGCGCAAATTCGCCGCGCTCGACATGCTTCATCGCGCGGGCCATCGACGACAGCGGCCTCGTAATGCCATAGGACAGCCAATAGGCGGCCCCGATGATCAGCAGCAGCAGCACCAGGCTGATGAGCAGCATCGTGCGGCGGATCTGATCGATTTTGACAAACAGCTCCTTCTCCGGCACTTCCCCGATCACATACCAGTCCTGCGCCTCGAAATACCGGTAGAACAGCAAGTAGGTTTCGCTGCCGCTTTCGATCGGGAATACGCCGCTTGTGCCCGCCCGGCCGGAAGCCTTGATCCGCTCCAGTCCTTCCTGCAAAATCGGGGAGCCGTCATCCGGAATCTGCTGCTTCAAAATGCTCGTCCCGTCGGACGCGAGCAGAAACGCCCGGCCGGTTTTGCCAAACCGGATTTTCTCGATCGCATCGCGCAGGACGGAAGTCGGATAGTTGATTTTGACGAAGCCTGCTTTCGTAAACGACTGCAGTTGAACAAGGGGCAGCATATAGCTGTTCACCAGTCTGGCCTTCATGATCGCATCCGCCTGATCCGGATCCGAATGCGCCTTCGTAAAGCGGATATCCTCGTCGGTAAACCGCTTGTACCATTCCTGCTTCAAATACGAGCGGTCCTGCGTCCATAAGCCTCCTCCGTAATCGGAAAAAACGCCGATCGAGATGCCGCTCGAATTGTTGATCGAATAGGAAGATACGTATTCCACCAGCTTTTGCTTAGCCAGCAGCCGCTCCTCCATCGTGCTCTCCGGGCTCATTTGCGAAGTAATCCATTCCTGCGTAACCCGGTTGCTCATCACCTGATTGCCGATTTCCTCCACCTGAGTCATGAACGTATTCACGTGCGAGCCGAACTGCTCGATCGTCTGCGAAGTGGAAGTCTCGATCGATTGCCGGATCAGCTTGGCCGACTCTTCACTGATGCCGAAGACGAGAGCGATGAACGGAACGACGAGCAGCAGGGAGAAAGCCGCCATCAGCCGGCTCCGCAACGAAAAAAACATAAGGCAGCTCCTCTCTCTCGCAAAAACGATTATTGGCTTATCGCCTTCGAATCCGCATACGCCTTGTCTATTTTGCCGATCGCATCCTCCAGCGCGTCATCGAGATTGCGCTTCTCCAGCGTCACATCCTCGAACAATTCCTTGATGACCTCCGACACCTGCGGGAAAATCGGCGTAATCGGGCGCGGCCGGCCGTACTTCTGGTTTTGGACGACAAAAATATTTTTCGGATATTCGTTCAGCTCCGAAAATTCCTTCGCCACCGAATATCTGGCGGGAATGTCGCGCGTAATGCTGCTGTACAGCTTCAAGCCCTCGTAGCCGGTCACGTAATGAATGAACTGCCACGCTTCCACCGGATGCTGCGTTTTGGCCGATATGCCAAGCCCCCAGCTGCCGTTCGCAACGGCCTGCCGGACGCCCTTCGGGAGCGGCGCAACGTCGTAATCCTCGCCCAGCTTGAAATCCGGGAAATTTTCCGCCAGATGCGCCAGTGTCCAAGTACCGTCGATCGTAATGCCCAATTTTCGGTTAGGAAACGCGTCGACCGGATACTCGAAGGAAGCCACTTTATATTTCGTAAACAGCTCCTTGTAAAAGATCAGCGCGCTCCTGGTTTCGGGAGAGTCCAGGTATCCCCTGGCCGAGGTGCCCTCCGGGTTCATCACGTCCCCGCCGAACTGCCAAATGATCGGATACTTGAAGTATGCGGTCGCGCCCGCATTCTGGAAGCCTTGCGCCGGATCGATGCCGTAGACGCCTTTCTCCGGATCGTTGATTTTGACCGCCGCATCCAGCACCTGTTCCCAGGTCCATGCTTTGTCCGGATCGCTCGGGGGCAGCGGAAGGCCGGCGGCCTCAAACATTTTTTTATTATAAAACATGGCGATCGACGATTCGGTCATCGGCGCCAAATAAATGTCGTTTTGATACGTATAACCCTCGATCGTCGTCTTCGGAATATCGTCAAGATCGCCGTTTTTCTGGAAATTATCCGTCAATGGCAGCAGCGCATCCGCCGCAGCATAGGAGGCAAGGTTCGGCGCGTCGATCGTCATCATATCGGGAGGATCGCCGGCCGCAACCGACGTGCGCAGCTTCGTGTCGTAATCGCTGTAAGGGAACGGCGTCATCTGAATTTTGATATGCGGATGCTTGTCCATAAAAGAGGAGATCAATCGGTCGTAGGCGGCATTCTCCGCATTGTTGCCGGAATTCCGCCAAAAAGTAAGCGTAACCGTTTCTTCGGCTTCAAAGTCTTCATCCGGTACCTGATCGTCAGCACCGCCGCCGCCCTTCATGCAGCCTGTAAGAAGCAGCAAAGCCGCCATGATGATGAAACGTTTGGACTGTTTTTTTCTCACGCCCGTCTCTCCTTTCAGTTTATAAGTGTGGCGAGCCCGCCGCTCAGATCATTTGATTCTATCGCCCATCGTTCAGCAACGAGCTCCCTCTGCCAATTACCTTCCACACGGCTTACGAACTCAGTAACTCTTATATGCTCAAAACATACGGTTTTGAAAGTGTAAGGAACTCCTTAATCGCTATTTCCAGTTTTGGAACGTACTTCGACCTCATTCAAGCGCAATAAGGCCGATCGAGTTCGTTAAAGTGACAATAGGTCCATTTTCTCGCTAATAAGCAGGGTAGGATTCGTTAGAAATAACCTATCATGAATCAACTTTTCATCCATTCAGAATAACAGAAACCGGCAAGCCGCACTTTCTATTTTTTCTGGTCTTCTTTTTTAAAATTCTCTGGTTTATAAAAATATAACAAAAAAACCGGCGCCGCAACTGCGGGCCGGTAAATGGACGCCGGTTATTCCGGCTGCACTCCCTCTTCCGTCTGTTTTTCCTTGATGCACAGCACAAGCAAATACTGCAGCACGGCCATGCCGAACAGCACGACAGGCAGCCAAACCGACTGCATGTCCTTAGCCAGCGCAATGAGAAGCGTGATCGAAACGACCCTGCCGATATTGAGGAAAAGCTCCCGCATCACGACGGACTCGACGCGCAGCTGCCCTTTCAGCGGCAGCGTGCCGATCAGGCGGTAATAATAGGAGGTCAGCGTGTTAACGGCCAGCGGATTGCAGATTGAGAACAAAATCATGTAGATCGCCACCGACCAGAACTCCACCTGGATAAGCAGCAGCGCCGAGCCCAGTGCGACGCCCGTCGTCGAAAACAGCACATATTTTTGGACATGCTCCTTCTGCGCCTTCCTGGAAATGACATACCCCATCGCTACGGTCAGTGAAGAGAAGAACACCCCCAAATAACCGACCCAGTCCTCGCGCCCGACCGTCTGAAACAGCAAAATGCTGGGCAAAAACAGCATGATGCCCTGGAACAGCCCCAGTATAAAAAAGCTGTACAGCGCCTTCAGCCAGCGTTTGTTCTTGTGCATCACCAGCCCCATAAACTTTAAGTAATAAGCTTTGTGATGCGACTGTACCATCGGAATGCGGAAGCTGACGAGCGCCGCGATCAGAAACATGACGAAGGCCAGCGTAAAAATGAATATATACCCCTGCAGCCCTTCGCTGCGCTGGATGACGAAGCCCGCCAGCGCCGGGCCGGCCAGACCGGCCGAATTGAATACGACCAGATTGATCGCCAAAAACCGGATCCGGTTCGCTTCCGTCGAGACGTCGTATTGAATGACCAGATAGCCGGTCCAATACAGTCCGGCCGCTATACCGTTAAAGATAGCGAACGCTATATAATAAACGGCAACCTGCTCCTGTGCGATAACAACCATCAAATAAAATAATGCGATCATAAAAATGCCGAGCCGGTACGTGACCATCCGGTCCTTCCGCTTCGCGATCCAGCCCCCGAGCGCAAATGCGGGCGGCGTAAGCACAAACACAATAATGTTGTAAATCCCGTTGACGACCAGATCCTCCGTCAGCCGCCACAAATACAAGTTGAGGAATAAGCCTGACATCGATGCGCCGAATTGAAAGCAGCAATGAATGATCAATGCGGTTACCGCATCCTTGCCCAGCCTTTGCTCCGCGGGCAGCGGCGGGCTTTTGAGATAAGCCAGCCTCTCCCTTAACCCGATCCCCGTTCGCATCCTCATCGTCCCCCATTGTCTGTCTACCGGCAATGCTGCCTTTTTGTTCATTTTATCACAGGCGGCGTCAATGTCCGTGCGGAAAGAAAGCGTTCTCTCCCCCAAAATAGCCGCTCTGCTCCGAAATGAAGACTGCCAGGAATCGTATCCTTTGATTTTATCCTTAGTTCGCCCGATTAGGCCTATATTCTGAGCTTGAAGGATTAGGTCGTCCGTGAATAGACAAGTCCCCGTTCTTCACAAACTACAATCACCGCTTATACGAAGGAGGGATTACCGTGGCAAAGCAGCAGGGTCATGCGACCAAAAACACGAAGACGAAGTCATCCGACAAAAAAGGCAACGCATCCGGCAACAACCACTAGCCTAAAGGCAGCCGTACTGGAAAACGCCAAAAAAGACCCGTTATCGCCCAAAAGGAGCGTTAACGGGTCTTTTTGCGTGGTAATAAAGGGTATTGGCGTTATTTATCGAATTATAGCAATCAGAACGTTCATCTAATTTATTTCGAAAAAAGTGGTGAATGCCCTTATGTCCAACCTCTGTTATACCGTAATCGACTTTGAAACGAGCGGCCTCGATCCCGTCAAGGACCGTGTCATCGAAATGGCTGCCATCCGCTGTGTGGACGGTCAAATCGCCAGCGAATTCAGCACGCTTGTGCGCTACGACGGCAAGCTTTCCCCGAAAATAACCGAACTGACTGGCATTACGGATGAGATGACCGCAACCGGCATGGACGAGGATACCGCGTTCCGCATCCTGAACCGGATGATGGGCGATCATATTCTGATCGCGCATAACGCCGCGTTCGATCTCAGCTTTCTTCATTACTCCCTTTTGCGAATCGCCGGCCGTTCGTTCCCGAACCGCTTTATCGATACGCTGACGATAAGCCGCGACCGGCACGTCTATCCGCACACGCTCAAGGATATGAGCGACCGCTACGGCATTCCGCTGACGCGCGGGCACCGGGCGCTGAACGACGTCATCGCCTGCTGGGAGCTGTTCCGCAAGATGGACGAAGAAGCGCCCGTCCGCGATTACATGAACACGCTCGGCTACCTCCGAAAGTTCGGCCCGCCTGCCTGGAGCCCGCCAGATGCGATTTTAACACCGATCGAGCTGAAATATGCTCGTTAACAAGCGTGCATCTCACCCGCTCCGCCGTTATTCGGCAGCCAGCTTTGCGCGTTCCTTCCCCTTGTCCGACTCCCCGGCGTTTTTATTCGCGGCCTCGCGGTCCTGCTGCATTTCCTCGACGGACTTGACCTTCAGGCGGGCCGCCCCCTTGTAATCCCGGGTCGGGAGCAGCGGGCCTTCCTCCAGCCGCTTCCTCGCTTCGGAAATGGCTTCCGTATACTGCGGAAGCCACGCTTCCTGCGCAACCAGCATTTCGTCGACCAGCTGCCAAATCTCCTTCGGATTGCAGACCGCTCCGACGAGCGGATCCATCATGAAAGCCTGGCGGAGCAGCTTGTCATCCCCATGGATTGCCGCTTCCACAGCCAGACGCTGAACGGAAATGCTGACGCTGCAGACGGCTGCGGGGCCAAGCGGGAGGTCGCCTACCAGCGGCATCGAAATGCCGTTCCGATCGACGTAGCCCGGCGCTTCAATAATGGCGTCCGCCGGCAGATTGGCGATCACGCCTTTATTCTCGACGTTAAAGTGCCCCCGGTATACGCGTCCGGTTTCCAGCCCCTCGATAATGTAGGAGCCGTGCTCATGGCTGCGCTTCTCGCTCTTGTATTCAAAAGCCGGGTCCTTCATCCAGTTCGGAAAATCCGTCTCGAACCAGTTGCGCCCCTCCGTGCACACCCGCAAATAACCGCCCGTCTCGCCGTTGATCCAGGAGCCCAAATCGATCCATTCATGGATTTCCTCCGGACGCTTGCGGTACCAGGGCACGTATTCGCTCAAATGGCCGTTGGATTCCGTACTGTAATAGCCGAAGCGGCGCAGCATATCGATGCGTACCTTCTCGGTCCGGCTGAAATCGGCATGGTTCTCGAACGCCTCGAGCAGCTTGCCCGTCAAATCCTCGCCGTTGTGCTTGATCTGGATATACCAGGTTTGATGGTTAATACCGGCGCAAATAATGTCGACTTCCTCCTGCTTCAGGCCAAACGCTTCGGCAATTTGCCAATGTCCGCCCTGAACGCCGTGGCACAAGCCGATCGTGCGGACGCCGCCGTACTTGTTGCAAGCCCAGGTCAGCATCGCCATCGGATTCGCATAGTTCAGCAGCAGGACGTCCTTCGACGCCACCTCGCGGATATCCCGGCAAATATTCATCATTTCCGCGATGCCGCGCTGCCCGTACATGATGCCACCGGCGCTCAGCGTATCTCCGACGCATTGGTCGATGCCGTATTTGAGCGGGATGTCCACGTCCGTGGCGAACGCCTCAAGGCCTCCGACTCTTATCGTGCAAATCACGTATTTGGCGTCCTTCAAAGCCTCGCGCCGATCGGTCGTCGATTGGATCTTGATGGAAAGGCCGTTCTCGTCGATATCCCTTTGGCAAAGAGCCGTAACCATTTCCAGATTATGAGCGTTAATGTCCGTAAAAGCGACCTCGATACCGCGGAATTCTGGCACCGCCAGCAAATCGCGGAGCAGCCCGCGCGTGAACCCGATCGAGCCCGCGCCGATAAACGTTATTTTAAAAGCAGACATGATAAATCGCCTCCGATTGTTCGTTTTGGTGTAAAGTCGTGAGATCTCCTCTACATTGTAGCAACGAAAAATCGGAGGCGTTATCAAAATCGTGACATGATAAGCGACGAGGTGTAAGAAATCGTCACTTTAGTTCAAAGTAACCCTTCTCGGCGTTATCTCCTCTGGCGTTGTTTCCGGCCCGGTATTGGACCGGCGTAACTCCCGCGTTCTTCTTGAACCAGGCGTGAAAATATTCCCGGCTGCCTACGCCGATATATTCGCAGATGTCGGCCGCCGGAATGTCCGTTTGCCGAAGCAGCATCTTCGCTTTCTCCAATCGCAGCTCGGTTAAATATTCGGTGATGCTCTGTCCGAGCCGCGCCCTGAAAATCCGGTGCAAATAACCGTGATTGAGGTTGACCGCCGCAGCGATATCTTTCACCTGAATATCCCGGTCATAGTTGTGGTGGATGAATTGCAGACACTTGTTCATGTACAAATCGTGCTGCTGGGGGCCGTTGTAGGCGGACTGCCGGTAAATGCGGGCAATTAGAACGAACAGCTGGTGAAACAGCAGGCCGACCATGACCCCCGGTTCCTTGCTCAGACTGTCCAGCTCGAGCACGAGCATTTTGAGCGTATGATACACCTCGCTGGAATCCTTAAGCACCAAATACGGGTCCGTTACGCACAGCAGGCTTTGCAAATCCCGGTCCTGCCCGGCCAGCTGCTTGACGGAGGCGGCGCCGTCCGGCTCCTTGCCCGCTTTGAACTCTACGTTCAGCATCCGGCACGGCGAATCGGGTTCGACGATCAATCGGTGCAGGACATTCCCGTTCAAGATGACGAATTCGCCTTTTTTCAGCTCGACCTGCGCGTGCGGAAGATCGTCCCTCTGGATTTCGATCCGGCATACGCCGCTTATAACGTACATAATTTCAACCGCGTCGTGGCGGTGAAAGGGCATATCGAAATTTTCCCATTGCTTGAAGTAGTAAGCGGTGGCAGCTGCGCAAGCATCCCGCTCCAGCCATTCCCGCTTGAACAATCCCGTTTGCGTCATCGTCCGTCCGCTCCTTTCCGCCGTTTAAAGAAGAACGCGTACATCAGCACAAACAGAACAAACGCAAACAGCTCCTCGACAAGCAAATAATACGGATACGGACCGAAATAATCCAGGAAGGAAAAGGAGCCCGGCTTGCGCATCAGAAACATGTAATTGGCATCCAGCACGGAATTGGCCCACCAGACAAAGGCTGCGACAAGGTTAATGCCCAGCATCGAATAGGACAGTGATTTCCAAGTCGGCCTGTAATCCTCGATCCAGGTCATATATAACGAAGCAAGAATAATAGCCGCGTGCGCAACAAAAAATAGAAAAAAGCGGAAATGCGGGAACGCGTAATCCAGGCTGGGCGTCAGCAGCGCGATCGAAGCGCCGGCGATTCCCGCAAAGTAGAGAAACGGATAAAGCAGCCTGCTGCGGGTAGTCAGCATAATGATGGAGAGCAGCAGCGTAATCCCGCAAAGCTCCAAGGGCAGCGACAGCCCGGAGCGCCATATGCCTTCGGACACGTACCAAAGCTGAAGCAGCGCTTCCGAAGCAAGCAGCACGGCGACCAGCGACCAGCGTACGCCCCTGCGCAGGCTCTCCCGCCCGCGTATAGCTTTTCTCGACCGATAGAGCATGAAACATAAGAAAATGACAACGATAAGACCTATCCAATGAGAGGCCGAGAACATGATGAAGGAAGCCTCGTAATCGCTGTCAAAATAAGATCCGAAATGCATAGACGCCTCCTTGGGAGACCAGCGCCTCCTGACGGTATACGTCTATATTCGCTCAAATCGGCCGAAAAGGAAAGACCCGTTTGTTCGCACGTATCCGTGCCTAACTCATGGCTTAACCTTTAACGGAGCCGATCATAACGCCTTTCTCGAAATATTTTTGCAGGAACGGGTACAGCACGAGAATCGGCAGCGTCGATACGATAATGACGCCGTATTTGATCTGATCGGCATACTTCTGCGCGTAGCCGCCCGACGCTCCGCCGGTGCCCGCGCCGCCTGCGAACACCTGGTTCGACAGCAAAATATCGCGCAAAATGATTTGCAGCGGCTTCAAATCGTTATCCCGGATATAAATGAGCGCAGTGAAAAAGTCGTTCCAATGCCCGACCAGGTAATAAAGCCCGACAACGGAAATGAGCGCCTTGGACAAAGGAAGAGCCACCTTCAGGAAATAGACGAAATGGGAGCAGCCGTCCATCGCCGCCGCTTCATACAGCTCGGGCGGCAGGGAGGCTTCGAAAAACGTCCGCGCAATAATCAAATAAAACACGTTCACGCTGAACGGAACGATAAACACCCAAAACGTATTCGTCAGATGCAGATCTTTCATGAGCAGGTAAGTCGGGATCAGGCCGCCGTTAAAAAACATCGTGAATACAAACGCGAACATGATAAAGCGCCTGGCTTTAAATTCCTTCCTCGACAGCACATATGCCGCAGGCAAGGTGAACAGCAGATTGATGAACGTGCCGGCAAACGTATAGAAGAGCGTATTCCGGTACCCCGTCCAAATCCGCTCGTCGCGGAAAATTTCGTTGTACCCGAAGAAGCTGGTCCCTTTCGGAAATAACAATACCTTGCCGGTAGACACCATCGTGGAGTCGCTTATCGAAGCGATAACGATAAAGTAAAGCGGATAAGCGACCGCCAAAAAGATGAGAGCGCATAACGCGAATAATACGGTCCGGAAAACGATTTCGCCGCCGCTGAGCCGATGACGAACCATGGCAACTCCTCCTTCATTAAGCCCCTAGAACAAGCTTGTATTGGAAACCCGCTTGGAAATGGCGTTCATCGCGAACAGGAAAATAAAATTAATGACGGTATTGAACAAACCGATGGCCGAAGCCATGCTGAACTGGTTGGACACGATGCCGATCTTGTACACATACGTCGCGATGACCTCGGACACCGGCAAATTCAGCGCGTTTTGCATCAGGAATATTTTCTCGAAGCCCGTGCTGAGAATGTTCCCCATGCTGAGGATGAACAAAATGATGATCGTCGGAACGAGCGCCGGAAAATCGATATACCGGATCGTTTGCCATCTGTTCGCTCCGTCGATTTTGGCGGAATCATACAGCTGCGGGTCTACGGTCGACAGCGCTGCCAAATAGATGATGCTGTTCCAGCCGCAGTGCTGCCAGATGTCCGAAATGACATAAGTCGGGATAAACGTGGACGTTGAAGCAAGCAGGTTGATGTGCCCGAGTCCTATGGATTTCATCATATGGCCGACGATTCCCGTCTCCGGCGACAGCAGCACGTTCAGCATCCCTACGAGCACGATTACCGAAATGAAGTGAGGCAGGTATACCGTCGTCTGCATAAGCTGCTTCGCCTTTTTTCTGCGGATCTGGTTCAGGATAAGCGCCAGAATAATCGGAGCCGGAAATCCGACAATGATCGTCGTTAAGCTGATGAAAAACGTATTTTTCATCAAATCGCTGAACAAGTAGCTGTCAATGAATTGCTTGAAGTAATACAGGCCCTGCCATTCCCCGCCGGTAAGCCCTTTGCTGAAATTGTAGTCCCGGAACGCCAATTGCACCCCGTACATCGGGATATAGCTGAAAATAAATATGACAGCGATGGCGGGCAGCACCATGATCCACAATTGATAGTCGCGTTTAAGCGTGCTGAGAACCGTTCCAGAGCGCATAGAAATCCCCCCTTGAGGAAGAAGCCGCTTCGCCTGCAAAGTGCGGAGCGGCTTCTTTCTTCATATAATTTTATTAAAATACAGGAGTTTAAGAGTCAGTTATTACTTGCTCTTGTATTCGTCGTAGTACTTCTGCATAATTTCCAGGTTCTTATCCAGGCCGGCCTTTTTGCTTTCATTTACGTAGGAGTCCCACTCGTTCTCGATACCGCCTTTTGTAACCCACTTGGCAAAGCTTGCGTTAGCCAAATTCATAACGTTCGTATTGTTAAGGCTCATCGTGTTATTGTCGGCCGTCTCGTATTTGATGAACATAGCCGGGTAGACGTCGGTTGCCGGATCGACCTGCGCAAGCACATCCTTCAGCGGCTCCGAATGCGTCAGCACCTCCTGCATGTCTTTGCCGAGCGTCAATTGCGTCGAATCGGAAATATAGAATGCGCCGTTATCGGCCCATGTGGAGGTCCACTTCCAGGTGCCTGGGTCCATCTTCGCATCCTGCGGCGGCAGCACGGCATAGGTTCCGTCGCCGTTGTCCTTAATGTTCGGGCCGATCGAGCCGAACAATACTTGAATGCCTACCTTCGGATTGTACAGCTCGTTGATAAATCTCATCGCCGCTTCTTTGTTTTTGGTATTTGCCGACATCACGATATGGTTGGTGCCGAAATTCAAAGAGTAGTAGTCATAGCTCCAGGACAATGGACCCGTATAATCGGCTTTCGCTTTAAGCGGCGGCAGCGATTCGTACTGCGGCGCTACCTGCTCGCCGAAGCGGTCCGACGCAACCCAGCCCCAGGTGAAGCCGACCTTCGCCTTATCCCCTTCGCCGCGGGCAACCGATTGAAATTTTGTATAGTCGTGAGTAAATACCTCGGGGTTGATCAAGCCTGCCTTGTACAGCTTGTTCAGGAACATGACCATTTCTTTGTAGCGGTCGTCGGTAAGGAAGTTTTTTACCTTGCCGTCTTCGACGAAGTAGCCCTGTCCGCTTATTTCCGAAGCAAGCGTAACGCCCATGCCTCCGAGAAGCACGGCCGGATTGAAATACCCGCCGATGCCGCCCGGCCAGTCCATTGGAATTTCGTCGCTCGGATCCCCGTTGCCGTTTGCGTCTTTTTCCTTAAACGCCACCAGTACATCGTACAATTCGTCCCATGTCGTAGGCGTTTTGAGGCCGAGATTATCCAGCCATTGCTGGTTAATGTATTGTCTGTTAACGGTATCCGGCCAGAACGCCTGATATTTCGGCAAGCCGTAAATATGGCCGTCCCTTTGCGTTGCGATCGCTTTCGTCTCCGGCTTTTCCTCGAACATTTTCTGTACGTTAGGCGCTTGCTCGACCAGCTCGGACAAGTCCTGGAACAATCCTTGGAATTGGGCGAAATCGGCATCCGTAATGACGTTAGGCCCGACGAACAAATCCGGGACGTCGCCGCTTGCCAGCATCGTGCCTTTTTTCTGTCCCCAGTCGGCCGTAATTTCCTGCCATTCGATATCGACGCCCGCGGCGTCTTCCACCTGCTGCAGCCATTCCATTTCACCAAGCGGCTTCGTGAGCGCATGCTTCGTAATGACCGCCGTCAGCTTCACTTTTTCGCCGCTGCCTCCGCCGTTGCCGGAAGCTCCATCGGTGCTTTCGTTTACGTTCTCGCCGCTTGAGCCTGAACAGCCTGCCAAAACGGTGGACACTACCATCATGGTCGACAGAAACAAATGAACTCTCTTCTTCATTGCGCTACCCCCATTATTCTTTGGTAAGCAAAATCGATTTGGCCTGATGACGTTGTCCGGATGTTTTTTGTCCGATTTCGCTTTGCCCCCTCACTCTACCCCCTCATCCGGAGCTGCGTAAACGGGCATTTTTTGAGCGGTCGCCAATTTTTGAAAGCGCTTATACGGAATTTATGAAAGCGATTGCAAATTGAGTGTTTTCGCGGCTTCGAAAAACTGTATATGTTCAAAAAATGCCTCTAGTGTGCGTCAAAAAACCGCTGCCGCCTGACGGCTGCGGCAGCGGCCGAGCTTGGATTGAATTATGCCGTTTACGCTTGCCGATGCGTATCCCTGTACTGTCCGGGTGTCGTGCCGACTATTTTCTTAAAGGATCGGATAAAGCTGGACGTGTTCGAATAGCCGACCTGCTGCGCGACCGAATCGAGAGTATCGCCGGTTCCCCGCAACAGCTGAATCGATTTTTGAATGCGCAGCCTGTCGATGTACTCCTTGAAATTTTGCCCCATCGTTTTTTTGAAATGATAGCTGAAGCCGGACAGCGACATGCCGAAGTGATCGGCCATCGTCTGCAGGGAAAAATCGTGGTCCATGCCTTTTTGATCGATAACCGCCAAAATATCCTCCTGCGACGCCGATCCTGAAGACGGCAGCGTAAGACGGATAATGTCGCACAGCTTACCGCAGCTTTCCCGCATGATCCCGGCCATCTGCTCGATCGTATAACGCTTCTGGAAGGCCGCATCCGTCAGCATGATCAGGCTGCCGTCATCGTGGCGGAACCGCTGAAGACCGTTGATCACGACGCTTATCGTGTTCAGATAGACCGTTCTCACCATATGGTGCGGCATCCCGTCGCTGCCGAAATAGTCGATGATCCGGTCCATGACCGATTCGACTACGCTGACGTCGTTTTTCAAAATAGCCATTTCCAGCGATTGCAGCAGCTCGGCGAAATAGGAAACGGTGCCTGCTTGCGAAACCTCGATTTCATCGAACGCCAGTATCGTATATTGCTTCCGTATACGAAGATGCTCGGCCGTACGCACGGCTTGCAAATAAGACAGATGAACGCCCTCCGGGCGGACAGAGCTCTCCGGCGCGCCGATGCCGACCAGGGAGTGAATGCCGTTCCGGGCGGCCAGCTCCCGCTGAAACTCCTCCAGATAAGCTTTTATCGGGAAATCCGCAGCATGGCTGCAAATAAAGATCGTTTCCTGCTTATAAATGCTTTTGAAAAAATAACCGTCAATCCCCTCCGGCAGCCTCTCCTCCGCCATCCGGCAATACTCCGTCACGCCGCCGGCATCCGCGCCGTCCCGCTCAAAGGCGATAACGGCCGCCGTCACAAGCGGTCCGCCGATGGTCACTCCGTATTCGGCGGCTTCCCGCTGAAACGTTTCCCAATCCTCGAAATGGCCGCTTGCGAGCTCGAACAGCAGATTATCCCTCATAATCGGCAGCGTGCGCCTGACGCTTTCGTCCAGCTTGCTGTTGGCGGTGGACAGCCGGTCGAGCGCGTGCTGGATCGTATCGATTTCATTCATCCGTTTCGGCTCCTGCGGCTCGAACACATCCAGCGCAAGGCCGACCAGCCGCTTGATCGGATGATAATTTTTGCGGATGGAAACGTAAATGACGATGCCCTCCGCCAGCAGGATCAGCAGCACCAGCACCACGGTATTCCTTTGGATCGTGCGGATGCTTTCCAGCGAGTCGGACACGGGCAGCAGACTGACGTACTGCCATCCGTTTTTATCCGATACGTTGTAGGATACGATGACGTCCTGCCCGCCGATCTCGTGGATGCCCGAACCCTGACCGCTCTTGCCCAAACGGGACACCAGCGCCTGAACTTCACCCGAATCCCCGTAGGAATCGGCATCCGAAGCAACAAGCCGGTTTCCGTTCTCGTCGAAGATGAAGAAATCCCCGCTGTACGACTCGGATACGGACTTCATCATGCGGATGACCGTTTCCTCCTTGACCAGAATCAGAACCGCCCCGGGCGAGTTTTCCCCGCCGAGCGGAAGCGGAAGCAGGAAAGTGAGCATCCTCAGCCGGTTATTGCCGGGAACGATAACGTCCTCGGCCGGTCTGACGGCAGGCAGATCAAGACGGTCCAGCTGATCAAACATCTCCTCGTGCGGCCAGTTCTCATAATAATAGCCGACCCCGCGCCGGGCGAAATCGTCTACATTGTAAACGCTTCCGGTTTTGGCGAAAAGATAGCCGATACTTTTGACATACAGCAGCGTATTGTCGATAAATGCGTCGGTTGCGTTGTATTTTCTCATTTCGTTTGCAATGACGATCCGCTGGTAGTCGTTTTCCGCCGCCGAATACATCTTGATATCCCGGTTCTGCAGCAGCTCCGACGGCAAATCGTAAACGTAGCTCGTAAAAATGTCCATGGACGTCATGAACTGCTCCGTTACGTGCGCATTCCATTCCATCTCCTTATCCTTCGCAATTTTGGCGGAGTAGGGATAATAATAGACGAGAATAATGATGGTAGGCAGCAGGAGCACCAAAATATAGGAAATCAGAAATTTTGCGAGCAAACTGGACTTTTTCAATGAAGGCCGACTCTCCTTCTGGGTAAGATCGAAATTCATAATGGTCAAAATATACCACAGCTCTCCAAAAAAAGCTTGCCCCTTTGTAGAGAAGCAAGCGATTTTGGACTAACAATTTGCACCAGCACCAGCACCAGCACCCGGTTCCATATTTTTATTCATTTTATCGAAAATGTCGAGCGCCCGCTCCATATCCGCCGCTGTCATGCCGTCGAACAGCTTATGCATCATTTTGGTCCGCACCGTGTCGATCATCTCGACCGTTTTTTTGCCTTCGTCCGTGATGTCGAGCATGACGACGCGCCGGTCGGCCTCTCCCCTCGTGCGTATGACATACCCGAGCTCGATGAGACGGTCCGCGATGCCCGTCACGCCTCCGCATGTAATCAGAAGCTGCTCGGCCAAAGACGATGCCTTCTGCGGGCCCGATTCCGCAAGGATCGTCAGCATCCTGCCGTGCGTCATGCCCAGCCCGTGCACATTGTAGCTGTTCCACTCCGAATTGATAAGTCTTCTAACCTGCCGGAAGGACTCGTCCAGTTTTTTCATCAGCGCCAGCCGGCTCTCATCCGATTCGTTCACGCTCACACCGCCTTGTTATCCCTCTTTTATCGAAATTGTACCACAGGCCAGGCACTTATATAGCTCGTTTCGGATAATTCATTTTTCTTTCATCGAGACAAAAACGCCGTCAAAGCAGCCGGAAAGCTGTTCTTTGACGGCGCCCGCATTCCATCATCCCTGTAAAAGCTTCAGCGGCCGCTTGTTCAGTAGGCCCTCTCTCGCCGCCGCCCAAAGCTCCCGCATCAGCTGCTGAAGGGGCCAAGCCGCCGTCGAGGCCGCAATTACGGCAACACCATAGCGCTGCGTAAGCGACACCCCGGCCGCCACAGGGTGTCCGCCCGGCGCGGCATAGCCGTCCAGCGTCTCCTGCAGCAGCTCGAGCAGCCTGCCGTCCACCCGGTCGGAGAAGACGTAGAAGGCGGCGGAATGCGTCATCTCCTCCCAGCAGCCCGGTGCCCCGAGCATTTGAGAGGCGGGCTCAATCCGCTGCCGCTGCGCGAAAATCAGCTCCTCGCCATATTGGACCGTAAGCTCGTTATGCAGGCTGCGGTAATCGAACTTCTCCCCGCGCAGCGTGCGTCCGGGGCAAAGAACGTCTGCCTGCATCCAGACGGAGCCTGCCTGCAGGCTTACATGCGTCTCGTTGCGCAGCGCCGCATCCTTATAGAGCATCATAGGCTCCGGCATATGCTCCACGACCGCGTGCTCTTCCAAAACAAACGATTGGCGCATGGAGGATCCTCCCGCCGGAAGGCTCGGATGCACCTTCATATAAGACTGATTCGTGATCATGACATGCGAATGCTTGCCGGAAGTCCATTCCAGCTCGTAGCGGTCGCCTTCCAGCAAGCCAGGCGAAACGTCCATGACGATGACCGCCAGCTGTTCGTCTACCGGAAAAGCTTTGGCGATCTTGATCGGAGCCGTATGGTATTTGCCGCCTACCTTCGTTAGCCCGTCCCGGACGGCGAACAAAGCCCGCAGCACGGAGGTGCGCTCGCGTCGTCCGCCTGCCGCGGCTTCCGGCGCCGCTGAAGTGATCGGGTTTTCCATTAAGACGCGGAAGGCCTATGGCCGGAAGGGATATCGGACAGCTGGATCAGATGGGAGTGTTCGATTCCGCGTGCGTGGGCAACCTCATGCGTCAGCCAGCCGATAATGTCATCTAGGCCGTCCTCGCCGCGCAGGTTGGAAAACACATAAGGCCGCTTACCGCGCATTTTCAGCGTGTCCGCCTCCATTACCTCCAGGCTGGCGCCGACATGAGGGGCCAGATCGATTTTGTTGATGATCAGCAGGTCGGAGCGCATAATGCCGGGACCGCCCTTGCGCGGAATTTTCTCGCCCTGCGCAACATCGATAATATAAATGAACCGGTCGACCAGTTCCGGGCTGAACGCAGCCGCCAGGTTGTCGCCGCCGCTCTCGATGAAAATCATGTCCAGCTTCTCGAACCTCCGTTCCAGCTCCTCGATCGCCTCAAAATTCATCGATGCATCCTCGCGGATTGCCGTATGCGGGCAGCCCCCCGTTTCCACCCCGATGATCCGCTCCTCCGGCAGCACGCCCGTATTGAACAAAATGCGCGCATCTTCCTTCGTGTAAATATCGTTCGTAATGACCGCCACGCTGTAACGCTCATGCAGCTCGCGCGTCAGGCGCTCGACGAGCGCCGTTTTGCCGGAGCCGACCGGTCCCCCGATTCCGATGCGGATCGGCCTGGAGCTGTCGATTGACGGGCTTTCCCATTCTTGATGCGTATGTCCTTGACCTTGGCACATAAGTATTCCTCCCTGTCAGCTAATGAATGATTTGTCCGGACTTCAAGACATAAATAATCTGGAATAAAGCCTTTCATGCCGGATCATGGCAAGCTCGGCCAGCGGC
The DNA here is from genome assembly GCF_020169515.1 of Paenibacillus vietnamensis. Taxonomy (GTDB): domain Bacteria; phylum Bacillota; class Bacilli; order Paenibacillales; family Paenibacillaceae; genus Pristimantibacillus; species Pristimantibacillus vietnamensis. The sequence continues at coordinate 258,960 of NZ_JAHMHW010000003.1, forward strand.
ATATTCGAATGCGCCTCCTCGGGCTCGAGCGAGAGAGCCGTTTCCATCGCCTGCCCGGTCAGCGGAGCAAGCCTCGCGATAAGTGACTGCCCTTCCGTCTGCCCGATTGGCATCAGCCGCAAAGCGCTGTTAATGCAAGTTACGATGCATGTATACAAATAGCCCTGAATCGCCTGCTCCTCGGACACGCCGAGCAGCCAGCAGGCGTATCCGTGCGCCAGCGGGTGGGAGCCATGGCAGCGCCCTTCCTTCACGGCCGACGCCACCGGCGCCCAGTCCAGCTGCGGATGAATGGCGGCCGCAAGCTGCAGCAGCCTGCGCCCTATCTTCTCCACTCCGATGCGCGTCTCCGATGCAATCCTCTGGCAGTGTACGAGCCGTTCGGCCGCAAACAGCTTCTCCCATGCCTGCTCCGGCGCGTCGCGGTAGACGGCCCTAATGACCATCGCATCCGAGCTGGCCCAGCTCTGCAGCAGCATCGCGGACACATACCGGTACAACTGGTCGGAGCGGTCCATTCTGCCCTCCTGCACCATCGTCTCCAGGCCGAACGAATGGGAGAAACTGCCGATCGGCAGCGCCGAATCGAGCAGCTGCTGCATGGCCAGCCATCTAATCGTATCGTTCACAGGGTGCTCCCTTCCCGAATATACGGCCTCTTTTCTCAAAATAAAAAGTAACGCTGAGCCATCGGCAGCACGTCCGCCGGCTCACAGGTGACATGCTCGCCGTCCACCCTCACTTGGTAGGTTTCCGGGTCGACCTCGAGCTTCGGCGTCGCATCGTTATGGATCATATCCTTCTTCGTCACGGTCCGGCAGCCTTTAACCGGCTCGATGCGCTTCTGCAGGCCGAGCTCCTGAGCGATGCCGCGATCGTAAGCCGCCTGCGAGATGAAGGTGATCGAGCTGCTGTGGACCAGCTTGCCGAACGCCGCGAACATCGGACGGCCGAAGACGGGCTGCGGGGTCGGAATCGAAGCGTTCGGATCGCCCATTTGCGCATAGGCAATGCTTCCGCCCTTCAGCACCAGATCAGGCTTTACACCGAAAAACATCGGGCTCCAAAGCACCAGATCGGCGAATTTCCCGGTCTCGACCGAGCCGACCAGATGGGATACGCCGTGCGTAATCGCCGGGTTGATCGTATATTTCGCGATATACCGCTTAATGCGGAAGTTATCGCCGTACTCGTCATCGGGAGCCAGCGGTCCGCGCTGACGCTTCATTTTGTCGGCCGTTTGCCAGGTACGGATAATGACTTCCCCAACGCGCCCCATTGCCTGCGAATCGGAGCTGATCATACTGAATACGCCCATATCGTGCAAAATATCCTCAGCCGCGATTGTCTCGGGCCTGATCCGGGAGTCGGCGAACGCCACGTCCTCCGGAATGCTGCTGTCAAGGTGATGGCATACCATGAGCATGTCCAGATGTTCTTCGATCGTATTGATCGTGAAAGGACGCGTCGGATTCGTCGAAGAAGGCAGCACGTTCAGCTCGCCCGCCGCCACTATAATATCAGGAGCATGGCCGCCGCCCGCCCCTTCCGTATGGTAGGTATGGATCGTCCTGCCGCCGATAGCAGCCAGCGTGTCCTCGATAAAGCCCGCTTCATTAAGCGTATCCGTATGAATAGCCACCTGCACGTCGTATTGGTCGGCTGCGCTCAGACAGGCGTCGATCGCAGCCGGCGTCGTGCCCCAATCCTCGTGCAGCTTGAGCCCGATCGCGCCCGCTTCGATCTGCTCGATAAGCGGCGCGGTAGACGAGGCGTTCCCTTTGCCCGTAAAGCCGATGTTCATCGGAAACTGCTCCGCCGCCTCGAGCATCCGGCGCATATGCCATGCGCCCGGCGTTACGGTCGTCGCGTTAGTACCCGTTGCAGGTCCCGTGCCGCCGCCGATCATCGTCGTAACGCCGGAAGACAGCGCCGTCTCGATCTGCTGCGGGCAAATAAAGTGAATATGCGAATCGATGCCGCCCGCCGTCACGATTTTGCCTTCGCCTGCTATGACTTCCGTGCTCGCGCCCACGATCATATTCGGATGGACGCCGTCCATAATGTCCGGGTTGCCGGCTTTGCCGATCCCGACGACCAGGCCGTCCTTCAAGCCGATATCGGCTTTGACGATCCCCCAGTGGTCGATGATGACCGCATTGGTAATCAGCGTGTCCAGCACGCCTTCCGAGCGCAGCGCGCCGCTCGACTGCCCCATTCCGTCGCGGATGACCTTTCCTCCGCCGAATTTGCATTCGTCGCCGTAGACTGTATAATCGTGCTCGATCTTCGCCCAAAGCTCCGTGTCCGCAAGCCTGACCGCGTCGCCGGCCGTCGGGCCGAACATGGCGGCGTAGCTTTTTCTATCCATTTTGCCCATTGCCGGAGGCTCCTTTCCAGGCGTCCAGCCTCTTTTTCGTTTCATCCGGCAGCTGGTCCATTTCCGCTTTGCCCCTGCTGAGGCCGTTCAGCCCGTACGACAGCTTGGAGCCGCCAAGCTCTACAAGCGTAACGGGCTTCTCCTCGCCCGGCTCGAAGCGGACGGCCGTTCCCGCCGCGATATGGAGACGCATGCCGAACGCGGCCTCCCGGTCGAATGCCAGCCCGCGGTTCGCTTCGAAAAAGTGAAAATGGGAGCCGACCTGCACCGGCCGGTCTCCGGTATTGACGACGATAAGCTGCCGCGTTCTGCGGCCGGCGTTCAATTCGATCTCGCCCGCGCCAACGCGGTATTCCCCTGGTATCACCGTTGCCAACTCCTCCTTTAATATGTATGAAAGCTTATAATTACTGACTGATCGGATGGTGGATGGTGACCAGCTTCGTCCCGTCGGGAAACGTCGCCTCCACCTGCACTTCATGGATCATTTCGGGAATGCCGGACATCACCTGTTCCCGCTTCAAAATCGTCGTTCCGAATTCCATCAGCTCCGCCACCGTCATCCCGTCCCGCGCGCCCTCCATGATTTCGGAGGTAATAAGCGCCACGCTTTCGGGATAATTCAGCTTCACGCCGCGATTCATCCTGCGCCTGGCCAAGTCGGCGGCGACCGTGATGAGCAGCTTTTCTTTCTCGCGTTCGGTCAACTGCATTTTTCCACCTCTTTGCCCTTAATACCTACATTATAGTCAGCCGAATCGGGATAGTAAATGAGTCTGCGTCATCTTTTGTGACACAAGTGTATACGATTGTGTTCATTCTTCCGCTTTTGAAGCCAAAACAACTACACTTTATTCGCCGGCCGCCTAAAAATATAACACCTTATTTACATGCCTATACAGGTCGGAATAATCGACTTGCTTCGACGCAATACGACGGCTTGTGCACGAAATGCGGCTTTTACCTGATATAGCCTTTCGGGTCCATGTTTATACTTTTCAAATTGGATTTTCAAGCATTTCCGCCTAACATCCGGCAGCTGTGCCATTATAGCCAACGGTTGTCCATTGTGTTAAACTTGAGTATCGATTATTTTATATCCTTACTAGGAGGCACTTACATGGCGACCAAGAGAATGCGATCAGATATGATCAAAAAAGGTTTCGACCGCGCACCGCATCGCAGCTTGCTGCGTGCCGCAGGCGTTAAAGAAGAAGATTTCGACAAACCGTTCATTGCGGTTTGCAACTCGTATATCGATATTATCCCGGGCCACGTTCACCTTCAGGAATTCGGCAAGCTGGTGAAAGAAGCGATTCGCGAAGCCGGCGGCGTTCCGTTCGAATTCAATACGATCGGCGTAGACGACGGCATCGCGATGGGCCATATCGGCATGCGTTACTCGCTTGCCAGCCGCGAAATTATCGCCGACTCGATCGAAACGGTCGTTAACGCACACTGGTTCGACGGCATGGTCTGCATTCCGAACTGCGACAAAATTACGCCGGGTATGATCATGGGCGCGCTTCGCGTCAACATCCCGACGATGCTTGTCAGCGGCGGACCGATGAAAGCCGGCAAAACGTCCGACGGCCGTTCGATCTCGCTTTCCAGCGTATTCGAGGGCGTAGGCGCCTACCAGTCCGGCAAAATCAACGATGAGCAGCTGCAAGAGCTTGAACAGTTCGGCTGTCCGACCTGCGGCTCCTGCTCCGGCATGTTCACCGCGAACTCCATGAACTGTCTGGCCGAAGGCCTTGGACTCGCTCTGCCTGGCAACGGCACGATTCTTGCCGTTTCGCCTGAGCGCAGGGAGTTCGTCAAAGAAGCTGCCCGCCAGCTGATGAAGATCATCGACCTTGGCATCAAACCTCGCGACATCGTAACGAAGGATGCCATCGACAACGCCTTTGCTCTTGATATGGCGATGGGCGGCTCGACAAACACCGTGCTTCACACGCTTGCGATCGCGCATGAAGCAGGCATCGAATATCCGATCGAGCGCATTAACGAAGTCGCTGAGCGCGTGCCTCACTTGGCCAAAATCGCTCCAGCCTCCGACTGGCACATTGAAGACGTGCACGAAGCGGGCGGCGTAAGCGCCGTTCTCAACGAGCTGTTCAAAAAAGAAGGCGCGCTGAAGGGCGATACGATCACCGTTACGGGCAAAACGCTGCGCGAAAACGTCATCGGCTGCGAAATCCAGAATACGGACGTGATCCGCACGATCAACAATCCGCATACGGAGCGCGGCGGCCTTGCCGTCTTGTTCGGCAACCTGGCTCCTAACGGTGCGATCATCAAGACAGGCGCGGTCGACAAATCGGTTGGCGGCTACCACAAAGGGCCTGCCATCTGCTTCGATTCCCAGGATGACGCACTGGCCGGCATCGCAGGCGGCAAGATCAAAGAAGGCCACGTCGTTGTCATTCGTTATGAAGGACCGCGCGGCGGCCCTGGCATGCCGGAAATGCTCGCGCCTACGTCGCAGATCGTCGGCATGGGCCTCGGCGCCAAGGTTGCTCTCGTAACGGACGGCCGCTTCTCGGGCGCATCGCGCGGCATCAGCATCGGACATGCTTCGCCGGAAGCGGCTGAAGGCGGACCGATCGCATTCGTTCAGGACGGCGACATCATCGAGATCGACATGAACAACCGTACGATGGATCTTCTGATCAGCGACGAGGAATTCGAGAAACGCCGCTCCGAATGGAAAGGCTTCGAGCTCAAGATCAAACGCGGCTACCTGGCCCGTTACGCTCATCTCGTCACATCCGCCAGCACCGGCGGCGTCATGAAAATGTAGGAATGTAAATAAAAAGGTTGGCCGGGAGCTCGTCCCGGCCAACCTTTTTTTGTGAGAGTTATGATCGTCATCTTTCATTCATTTCATTTCGTATCATGTAATGAAAACAAATGAATCTTCAGTCCGCAGCCAGACTGCCTGCAAGAACAATCGTTCCGCGCGGCTCCGACCCGTCCATATCCGGCTCATGGGTAATCGCAATCTGGTCGTAGGACTCAGGGGCGAAGGTGTAATACAGCGCTCCGGTGCCTTCATGCGTCAGGAACGTCCCCGCGTTGACAGGCTTGCCGTTCCGGAGCAGCCACACCTGAAAGGCCTCCCCTTCGGCCAGCCTTGGCAGCGATTCCGCTTGAAGGATCAAGTGCATGCCTTTCTCGTCGTTAACGACGGTCGCAAGCCCATTCGCTTTGCTGTCCTTGGCGGTCGGCGATAACGCAATCGCTTGATTGACCTGCACGCCGCTCAAAGGCCTGTCGGTCGATGCGATTCTTTCCTCCAGAGTGATCACCTTTGCGGCAAGGCGCTCCTTCTCCGCCGTCAAGCTGTCGATCTTCAGCAGCAGCGCTCCCGACAAAAGCAGCAGAGCAGCCGTCGCCGCCATAAAGGAGGGCATGATCCATCGTCTAGCCTTAAACGGCTTGACGGTTATCATTTCCGTGATTATGCTGCCTTCCGTCGGACTGGCAGATGCCGCCGTTTCGGTATTCAAGGTCATTAGAGCTGTTTCCGGTCCATCATCAAGAAGGGGCTCCTCTGCCAAGCCCGCCCAAGAAACCGCTCTCATAATTCTGTCCTTCATTCCTTCAGGAGGATGCTCCTCTTCTCCGGAATATTCGAATGCTTGCCCGGACACAGGCGGCTGCTGCAGCGCAGCTTCTTCTTGCATTTCATCAATCTTTTGTCCATGCTCTCTAAGCCAATCCACCGATAAATTGCGCGCATCCGTAAACATCCAGCTGCTGATTTTACCGGCCGACTCTTCCGGTTGTGATCCACCCTCGGCATTCCATACGCGGATGTACAATTCCCGTACGATCGATTCGGCTGCCGTCTCATCCTTCACGATACGGTATACAAATGCATATACCGGGCGTTCATAACGATCGTAGAGCTGTTCCAGCGCGGAACGGTCCCGCAGCGAGATCAAGCGGATAAGCAGCTCGTCCGATGCTGCCGCCTCCCCCATACAGGTCTCCCTCCTCGCATACCTACTGCCATCATCATAACGCGTTCAGGAAAAAAGTCCAACCTTTTCCGACATTTTTTTTGCAATTTCGATAAACTCTTTAAAATTTCAAAAACCAGCCTCAGGTTCATGGTAACCCGAAAGCTGGCTTTGATCATCGGATAAGTCCGGTTAGATGGCTGTTGTTTTCGTACCTAACGGCGCAGCTTCGTCGGCTGCTGCGCTTATATTAATCGATTCGTTCAGACGCTCGCTGTCATTTATTCTGGTCATCAGCTTTGTGGAATAGGTCCTAATCTTCGCCGCGGGCATAAACAGCATGCGCGGAGTGACAGGCTCGCGCCGATTCGTTTTGCCTTTGTCCTTTTTCTGTTTTTGGGTCAGTACGCGGACCAGGATTCTCAAATAGACCTTGGTCGACCTCGCGAACCAGCCGTCCGGCAGCTTATGGATTTCGAAGCCGAGCCGGTCGGCTCCCCGGTGGATCATCGTCACGCCATAGACCGCTTTAATGTCGCGTGCCTGGGCATCCTCCATCAGCTGATCGGCCAGATGAGGCAAAGCCTGCTCCACCTCCCGCAGCATTCGTATGCCGGTGGCGACTGGCGATTTGGAGGTCGCCGCAATGGTAGAGAGCATTTTATTATCGAAGTGAAGCTCGGCAATCCGGTCGCCCTTGTTCACCCGTCCGCCTTCGGCAAGCTCTACCGGCTGTCCATTATACGTCGTAATGCGGTAATGGAAGGAAGGCTGCTCCGTACCGCCGACCGTTTTTAAGCGGAACACGACATGAAATGCTTTCTCGTACATAAGCCATAGCGAAATCAAACATTTCTTCAGGAACGATCTTTCGATCGTGCGCACCGCATCCGTCAGCTTGATCATCTCGTCTATGCCGACAAACCGGTAGCCCCGTCTCCTGCCTTCCTGCAAGTAAGCCTCGAGCGCGGTCAGCATGTTGCGGGGGGCGTCCTTGTCCGCTCCGAAGGTCATCCCGCAATCGTGCAGCAGCATGACCTCGCCCGGCCTGAGCTTCTTCAGCATACGCTTCTTGAGACGCTCCGCGCCTACGCGGATGCGCCAATCGCCGAACATGGCCGACCATAAAATAATTTGCAAATACCCCAGATTCGCGTAGTCGAATACGTTTACGATTCCCCAAGGCGGCCGATAATAAACCGAACGCAAGCCCGTTGCGCGCTCGATTATATCGATCGTCCGCTCGATTTGCTTCTTCACCGTGCGCGGCCGCATCAGCCAGTTGGATTTGTGAACGTAATTATGAATCCCGATAACATGGCCTTCGGCCTGCATCCGTTTTAGCAGCTCTTCCTGCCCTTCGGCATGTGCGCCCACGACAAAAAACGTCGCTTTCGCATCATAGCGGGCGAGCAGATCAAGCAGCTGAGGCGTGTACACCGGGTCCGGCCCGTCATCGAACGTAAGGGAAATTTCCTTCTCTACCCGCCCCTTTTTAAATACGCGGAAGCCGAACGTACGGCTTATGAGGCCCGGAAGAAACGCATAGAAGGTTGCGACGTATAATCCCCATAGAAGCAAATTTTCCATTTTGTTTTCCCCACCGTTATATGATTTAGTCGACGAATATGCAGCGGTACAAAACAACAACGATAGCTTTAATTGTAGCATAATGCAATAAAAAATAGGCATCTTTTTATAAACTATAGTACAATCTTATAGGAATCATGACTTTGGAAAAAGAAGGAGTATACCTATGCTGCCATTTTACAAAAAATATTGGCGAACCGCTTTCGACATTGCGCTGATCGCGTTAACGGTGTTCCTGATCATGTACGCCTTCAGCTTTTTGTACCGGATCGCAACCCCGATATTTTTTTCCTTCCTTATATATCTATGCATCGAGCCCCTGGCAAGAAGACTTAATAAGCTGGGAATGAAAAAATCGATTGCGTCCGGCATATCCGTCCTTGTATTTACGTTAATCATACTCGGCGCTTTCTCGGGCGCCGCTTATCTGCTGACGAAGCAGGGGACGGAGCTCATTCAGAACTTTCCGAAATACCAGGAAATACTGGCCGTCCAGATCGCCAACATTACGAATGAAGTCCAGTCGCGCTTCGGCACCCTGCCGGAAGATCTGGATCTTGTGAACCGATCGAAGGAGCTGATCGAAGGGGCGACGGGAACGCTGGCGGCCTTCGGCCAGACGGTGCTTCTTAATATCGTCGGTTATGTTTCGTCGTTCTCGACGTTCGTATTCAACTTTGTCGTCGGCATTATTTTGGCCTATTTCCTCAGCATCGAAATCAAGTCGTGGAAAAAAACGGCCGACGAGAAGACGCCGAACACATTCAAAAAAGCCTTTTTCTTCCTGCGCAACAACGTATTCAAAGGAATAGCCTTGTATATTAAAGCGCAGGCGAAAATGATCAGCATCACGTTTATCGTCATTCTCGCAGCGCTGCTGCTGCTTGGCGTCGACAATGCTTTCGTAATCGCGGTCGTATCCGCTATTTTCGATATTTTGCCGCTGCTCGGCGTCGGCACCGTGTTTATTCCGTGGATCATTTATTTGATCATCGTCGGCAAAATAACGCTCGCCATCTGGCTGTCCGCGTTGTTTCTCGTCGTCGTGCTGACGCGCCAAATATTGGAGCCGAAAATTACCGGAGATTCGCTTGGCGTTTCAGCTTTTACCATGCTGGCGTTCATGATCGTTTCCTTGTCGCTGTTCGGCGTTGCCGGCGTGATCCTGTCCCCGATCCTGATGATACTCATTAAGGCGCTGTACGATCAAGGTTATTTCCACCGCTGGATTCACGCTCCCGTCGGAGAGTTCGATTCGCCCGACGAAAATTTGCCGTTCGTTGATGCATTAGCGAAGCGCGATGACGGGCGGAAGAATGAGCGTGACGGAAGGCTGCAAAAATAACAAAAACGGCAATGTGGAGGGGGGGTCCCCTTCCTCATTGCCGTTTTTTTGTGTAAATGTTCGGTACGGCGCATCAAGCTAACGCTCCATCCGGGCGGCGATGTCCATCACGCCGCGGAACAGCTTCGTCGCCTGGTTGCTGCTCCCCGGCGGACGGTTTTCCACAAGCACGGCAATGGCGTAGCGCGGCTTTGCAGCCGGGCCGTAGCCCGCAAACCACTGGTGATTGCGGGCGGCTCCGGCCCGGCTAACCTCGGCGGTGCCGGATTTCCCGGCCACCGCCCACAGCCCTTGGCGGATCGACCGGCCGGTTCCGTGGTCGACGACCGCCTCCATGCCGCGCAGCAGCGCACGGGCGGTGGCCGGCCTGATCCGGCCGCCGGTCCCCTGCGCGCGCTGCGCGGGCAGCTTCACCATCCGCTGGCCGCCGGCATAGCGGATTTCGCTCACGAGGCGCGGCTCCATAACGCGCCCCCCGTTCAGCAGCGTGACAATCAAATTGGCCGCCTGCAGGGGCGACATCGTCACATCACGCTGCCCGATTCCGCTCTGCGCCATCACGCCTCCGTCTACGGCTGCCAGCGCCGCTTCCGGCCCGCTAGCATCGCTCCGCTCCGTCTCCCGCACTCCGGCGGGCCTCGCCGCTCCTGCTTCGCGCAAAGCAGCCTCGCGTTTGCCGCTCCGTTTCACGGCAGCCGCTGCCGGGGCCGGAGCGAACAGCGAGCCGGCTTCCTCCTCCCCCAGCAAGCGCAGCGGCTGCGCGAAGGGGCCGAAAGCCTTCTCGCGGTGCCACCCCGCCTGACGGCCGATGCCGAGTGCGTCCGCCGCCCATTTCAGCTCGGAGGGCTTCAGCCGCTCCGCAACCGTCGCAAACGCGATATTGCACGATTGCGCGAGACCCTCCTCAAGCGTCAGCCATCCATGGCCGCCTTCCTTCCAGCAGGACAGCCCGTATTTTCCATACTCCCCATCGCAGTGGAACATCTCTTGTGTACTCGAAACACGAGTTTCAAGTGCGGCCGCTTCCGTCACCAGCTTGAAGATGGAACCTGGAGCGACTGCCCTTATCGCATGGTTTTCCCATTCGCTGCCATCGCCGGACCGGAACTGCCCCGGCTTCAGCTTCGGCCGGGAAACCATAGCGACAATATCGGCATTATGCGCGTCCAGCACAACAACCGCTCCTTCAACTATGCCTAGCTCGTCCAAATATGCTTCAATTTTATTTTGCAGGCGCAAATCGAGCGTCGTAATCGCCTTCAGCGGATAATTGGAATTGCCGGGCTGCGTGAGACGCAGGTCAAGACCGTGCAGCGGCGAGCTGCGTCCATCGATAAAATACGAAACGGAGGTCGCTCCGACACCGCGAAGAAGCTTGTCCAGCGACTTTTCCAGGCCAGCTCCGCCTACCTGCTCCGTAAGCTTGCGCTTCCCTTTCATGAGCTCGTCTGCAAAATGCGCCTGCAGCCACTCGGGATGCTGGCTCGTAAATCCGATCGCATGCTTCGCCTCAAACCCGGAAACATAACGGTTCCGGTAAGGCAGCACACGAACCCCGTTCAAGCCAAGCCGCTTGATGCCTTCCGCCTGCTCGGCGGTTAATTTTACGGGCTCCTTCGCCCCTTCCGCCGTCCAAAAAATCGGCTCGCGCACAGCGTCCCATACACTCATTAGATTCTCAGCACTCACGTTAAGCAAAGCGCCCAGCTTTGACAAATCCTCGGCAGTTCCCCTCTCATCGGAACGTATGGGGAAAAACGCCGCCGTCATATACGTTTCACCCGTAATCGGCAGACCGTTCCGGTCATAGAAATCGCCGCGTCCGGTATCCAGCACGAGACTTCGCTGTCGCTGCTGAACCGCAAGTCTCTGCCAGCCTCCTTGCGCCGCATACCGCGCATTGACGGCGGCAGAAGAGCTGCCGGGCATCAGCTGCAGCCAGGCAAGCCTGCCGATATACAGAAGCATAACGGCGCTTATGACTAAAGCGGCTATCCAAATTCTTTTATACATGTCGGTTCACCATCTTGCTGCCGCCCCTTTTTCAGACCCGATGCTACACCATTATTATTTCCTTATCCGGATACCGTTCAAACCTCCTGGCCTCAGGGACGACAATTCATAAAAAAGAAGTCCTATCAGCAACCGTGTGCTGTAGAACTCCTTTGACCGATAAATTCTATTTGCGTCACACTCAACCGATTTTAAACTGGGACAAGCTGTCTTTAAGCTCTCTCGATACCGCATCCAGCTTCTCGGACAACCCGACCAGCCCGTCGCTTATGCTAAGCTGTTCCGAGCTGAGAGACGCGACCTCCTCCGAAGTTGCCGACGATTGCTCGGCAACCGCGCTAACGTTCGTCATCGCTTCCGAGAGCACGGCCTGCGACTCGTCCAGGTGGCTGATCGCCCCCGTTACCAGCTCCAGCTTCTCGGCAAATTGACCCATTTGCCCTTGAACCGTCAAGAAAATTTGATTGGCTTCCTTCACCGATCCGATCTGCTCCTGGAAGAGCGGATAAGCGTCCGAGAGCACTTTTACCGTCTCGTCGATTTCCCCTCTGATCTTCTCGGTAATTTGGCCGACCACGTCAATCGATTGGCGGGACTGATCCGCAAGCTTGCGGATTTCGTCGGCGACAACCATAAACCCTTTGCCAGCCGCACCCGCGCGTGCCGCTTCGATTGTGGCGTTCAGCGACAAAATGTTCGTTTGCTTCGTCAAGTTATTGAGCACGTCGAGAATTTTCACAATCGAGCCCGTGCTTTCTTTGAGCGCGTCGACCTTCTCCACCATCGACCGGGTCATTTCCTCGGTCATGCCGGTCTTCTGAATAAGAACGCCCATGTAGGCCGTTCCCTGCTCGCTCGCCTTTTCGACCTCGCTGGCCGAGCGCACCATTTCCCTGTTCGCCTCGATGACCTTTTTCATCTGCACGTCAATGCTGCCCGTCAGATCGTTGCCCCGCTCGGCTTCAACCGCCAGACTGGTCGCGCCGCCGGCGATTTCCTCCGTCGCCACGGCAATCTCCTTCGCCGACAGTGCCGTTTTGCGGGACGCCTCCGTCAAATCCGTCGCCGTTAGCAGCACGTCCTCCGCGGAACGAGTTGTCTGAACGGCCAGCGCCTTGATTTGGCTCATCATCCGGTTAAAGCTTTCCGACAGCTCCCCGATTTCGTCCTGGCGCTTCTTCATATCGGACCGTACGGTCAGGTTGCCGCCGGCCCCTTCATTCATGAGGTTCCGAAGCTTGACAAGAGGCTGTGCAATCGTCATGATAACCAGCGCTCCGATCGCGATGGCAATCAGGGCTGCCACCAGAACGGTAATCCATGTCAGCGTCTGGATCGCCTTCGCGTCCCTGACCAGCTCCTTCACCGGCACCGTACCGAGCAGCTTCCAGTTCATCGTTTCAAAGGTCGTGTACACCGCAAGCACATCCGTGCCGTCCGTTGTCATTGTTTTTAAAGCGCCATGTGCGGCGGAATCGCCTTCCGCGGGCAGTCTCACTTTGGCGGGTTTGCCGATCAGCTCCTCCTCCGGCGCCGTAATGTAATTGCCGCTTTCATCGATGATCGCCATTTCGCTGTCCTGCCCCAGCACGACATCGGCATAACGGCTGCTCAGCGAATCAAGCTGGATATCCATTAACAGAACATAGGAAGCCTCATTGGACATACTGTCCTTGAGCACGCGGCTGAGGCCGATAGACGGAGTCCCCGGCGTGCCTGTAAGACCTTCGGGCTGCGGCGGGATCCAATGCGTTTTACCGGCCTTCTCGACCGTCTGCTTGAACCATTCCGATTGCATGAGCTTCTCAACGCTGCTGCCGCTGGCCGAGCCGGCCGTCACTACCGACAGCTTCGGATCGATAGGGAGTAGGAGGAGACCGCTGATCGTATTGTTGCCCATTACATAGTTTTGCATTTTCTCGTTCAACTTTCGCGAGGCTTCGAATTTGCTGTAATCGTCGCCTCCTGCCAGCATGCTGCGGACAATTTCGTGAAAATCCTTGTCGATCAATATTTGCAGCGATAAATCCTCGTATGTTTTATAAATGACGTCCAAATTATTTGCGACCTGATTCACCGTTTGAAGACTGGCATCCGATACTTTGCTCTCGACGATCTGTTTTGATTTCGCATAAGCCATTAGTCCTACTGTCAAAACGCATGCAATAATGCTGCAGAAGATGATTGCGAACAGCTTCATCCCGACGGACTTCAACGGGTTGGATAATTTGGTGTCCTTCACCGCCCCGAGCAGAGCTTTTGAGGCTCCGGCTGCGGCCCGTATATTTGATTGCGCTTTCATGGGGACTTCTGACTTGCTGTTCTTCGGCTTCTTCGCCTGTTTCTCTTCCGAATTTGTCATTAGGAAAGACACCGCCTTTAAAATTGTAAGTCAAAAATTAGTTCTTAGGTTGCAAGCGAATCTTGCCAAAGATAGGTATGTAGAACAATGAGTCTATTATTTTATATCGGCAGACTCTTGTCAATTCTTAATAGAGAATAAAAAAAGCCTTATTTTCAACTAAGTAAAAATAAGGCTTTTTCTTGTTCGTATGTTTATTTGCCGCCTGTTTTCTTCCTCATCATATCCATCGGATGAACCGGCTTCAGCGTACGGATCCGGATTTGCTGGAGCGGATGCCGGGCCGCTTCGAGCGCCGCCCCGTCCCTATCGGTCATTTCGGACACCGTTTGCTTAAAGAAGGTTCCCTTCGGACCTACAAACTCAACCTCTTGGCCAAGCTTGAAATGGTTGCGCTGCTGCACGACCGCAAACCCCGTCTGATCGTCGTACTCGAGTACGACGCCTGCAAAATCGTAAGGCGCCGCCTTTTCCTCCGCCTCGTAAATATGATCCTCCGCACCGGGCGTATCGAGGAAAAATCCCGTATTCAGCGGGCGGTTAGCCGCTTTATTGATTTCCTCCACCCACTCCTGCTTAAGCTCGAACTGCTCGGGATCGGCAAAATACGCGTCAATCGCCTGACGATAGACGTTGACGACCGTTGCCACGTAGTGGATGCTCTTCATTCTGCCCTCGATCTTAAAGCTGTCCACGCCGACTTCAATCAGCTCGGGCAAATATTCGATCATGCACAAATCCTTTGATCCCATCGTGAACTTGTCTTCATCCTCGGAGTAAAGCGGCATGTCGTCGACGAACAAATCGTATTTCCAGCGGCAGGATTGGCAGCAGCCGCCCCGGTTCGAATCGCGGTCCGTAAAGTGATTGGACAAGACGCACCGGCCGGAAAACGAGGAGCACATCGCGCCGTGAATGAAAGCTTCAATTTCGATATCGACATGCTTTTTGATCTCCGCAATTTCCTGAAAGCTCGTTTCGCGCGCCAAGACGACACGGGGCAGACCTTCGTCCTTCCAAAATTGCACCGCCTGCCAATTGAGCGTCGACTGCTGCGTGCTGAGATGCACCTCCAGCTTCGGCGCAACGCGCTGGGCCGTCTCGATAATCGCCGGATCGGCAGCAATAATGGCGGCGATTCCGACTTCCTCCAGCTTGCGCAAATATTCCTCTAATCCGTCAATATCCTCGTTGTGTGCATAAATATTAGTCGCAACGAAGACCTTCGCTCCGTACCGGGCGGCGAATTCGACGCCTTCTTTCATCTCCTCGAAGCTGAAATTGTCCGCATTGGAACGCAAGCCGTATTTTTGCCCGCCGATATAGACCGCGTCGGCTCCGTAATGCACGGCAAATTTCAGCTTCTCCAGGTTGCCTGCCGGGGCAAGCAGCTCCGGTCTATCGAGCCGGTGCCTCTTCCCCTGAAAACGCTGGGTCTTCTTTTCCGCTATCGTCATTTCGTGTTCTACCTCCCGCTATCAATACACTTGCTCTTTGAAAAAGAAACCATAGCTCAGCTCGCGATTCGGATCTTGTACCGCCTGAATCGCCTCCAGCCACTCGTCCTGAAACTCGTAGCCGGCCGGATCAGCTATGTATGCATCGATGGCTTGACGGTAAGCCCGAATAACGGTCTCGTTATAGGCAACGGATTTCATAATGCCTTCTATCTTCAAGCTGTATACGCCTGCCTCCAGCAGCTCGTGCAGATTCTCGATCATGCAAATATCGTCCGAGCTCATCATATGGGTGCCGTTCTTGTCCTCGAAGATCGGATACCGCTCGTCCTTGCGCTCCGCCTCCATCACGTACAAGCCGCGTTCCTTATCCAGGTTCGGCAGCCGGTCAGGCTCCTCCTGATGGTCCATATAGCTGCCGACAAGGGAGCGCTTCGAATGATAGATATTCGTCATGCCGTGTACCTGGACCTGAACCTCCAGCTCCGTGTTCGACGTCGTCTCCGCCACTTGCTCCATGTTAAGCTCGCGTGCGAGCACGTACCGGGTCGCGCCGCGGCGCCCCCAATAATTAGCCGTTACGTAATTGGTCGAGGTCATCTCGGCGTTCCAATGCAAAGCCATCCCCGGCGCATGGACGCGGGCAGCCATCAGCACAGCCGGATCGCCGAATACGATCGCGTCAACCCCCGCCTCCGACAGAGCGGCAATATAGCCGGACAAAGATTCAAGAATTTCATTGCCCATCAAGTTGTTCATCGCTGCATAGATACGGACGCCTTTAGGTTTTGCCAGCTTAACCGCTTCGGCGATCATCCCGATATCGAACTCTCCTGCAAGCCGCATGCCATACTTGGCTTCGCCGATTACGAATGCGTCGGCTCCCGCGGCCATAAGCCTCTCCAGCTCCTCAAGCGAAGCCGCGGTAGCCAGCAGCTCAGGTTTATCCATCATATTTCCAAACCTCCCTGGGGATTAGCCGGCGCGTAAGCCCCTGCTACCCCGCTGTCTGATTGCTCTTGTCAATGTTCCGTAAATGCTCGCTGTATGTTTTCGCGAACAGATGCGTTTGCGTGCCGTCTTTCTTCGTTACATAAAACATGTATTCGGTTTCCTCCGGGTATAAAGCCGCTTGAATCGAAGCGAGGCTCGGACTTGCGATCGGTCCCGGAGGCAAGCCTTCCACTTTATACGTATTATAAGGGCTGTCCACCTCAAGGTCTTTGTTGAACAGCCTTTCCTTCGGCTTATCCAGCGAATACTGAACCGTGGCGTCGATTTGCAGCTTCATGCCGTCTTTAATCCGATTCTGAATCACGCCTGCCACAAGCGCCCTTTCTTCATCCACGACAACCTCTCGCTCTACAAGCGAGGCGATCGTCAGGAGCTCATGGAAAGTCAGGCCGCGCTCCTCCATGTCTTCCTGCCAGCCCTGCGGCAGCTGGCTAAGCTTGCGGTCCAGCTCCGACACCATGCGGACGATGATGTCCTCTTCCGTGCTTTCCTTCTTCATCTCGTACGTCTCGGGAAACAGGTAGCCCTCAAGCCGCTGATGGAGCGTATTGATGTTCGGAATGGAACGGACCGCATCGGCATCTCCCCACGCCGACTTGGAGGCCGCCAGCTTAAGGAACTTGTCCTTGTCGATCAGCTTCTCTTCGGCAAGCTTATCCGCTATTTGCAGTACCGTAAAGCCTTCAGGTATCGTAAAGCGAATCGTCTCGGCCGCTACCGTATCTCCGGCATTCAGCTTTGCGATAATCGCGTCGTTTGCCATTCCCGGGCTCAGTTCATATAATCCGGCTTGGAACCGTGAGCCTTGATTCTCCAGCTTTAAATAATATTTGAAAATGAACGAGTTTTTGATTATTCCGTTCTTTTCCAGCAAATCTGCGACTTGATTGGCGGACGTGCCGGCCGGAATTTCAAGTTTGACCGCGTCGCCTTCTTTCGTCGGCTGCAGGCTGCTCCAGACGTATAATGCCACGCTTCCCGCTCCTACGATCAAAATGCCGAGCAGGCTTAAGATGACCCACATCGTAATGCGGCTTCGCTTCGGACCCGACGACTCGTAGTCGTATGGCTCCGGCTGCCGTAATGAATTGTCCAACCTGTGATCCCCGCTTTCTCTTCTGCTGTCAAGGTGAAACGGCCGGCGCTGCGCACGAACCGATAGCTGCAACTTTGCGCAGCCCGGTTCTGTGCCTTCCTTTGGCGGCGCGGCGCGTTTCATCCGAGAAATATAGACCAAGTATGGAGAAACTTTCCTATATTTTTAATCTTAGCCGCTTCGGGCAGACAAATACGGCTGAACCTCAGACTAAGGGCCAGCCTAGCACAAAAGAGCGGTAGTGAGCCGCCCTTTTGTTCAATACTAAGTATTTATGGCCGTTCATCCTTGGCAAACCACAAATCGTCGTACGCCTCGGATGCCGATTCCCATTCCTCATCGTCCTCGATCGTCTCGAGCTGAGGCTCATCGCCTGAATAGGTAACGCGAAACAGCTCTACCTCGTCCTCGCGGCGCATCGCTTCGGATTGAAGGGCGGCATATACGATATCGCCCAGCTGAAATTCAGCCTTGATGTCGTAGTACTCCGCATTTCCATCCTCCGCAATAAGCTCAATGCTGCTGCCGAAAGCCTTCTGCAGGCCGTTCAGCTTCTTAATGCCTTGCTGCTCTTCCGCAGACATTAGTCCTGCTCCTCCATCTCGCCAAGCAGCGTGTTGAAGGTTTCCTCAACCATACTCCACTCTTCTTCGTCTTCGATGGTATACAGCTTCAGGTCGTCGCCTTCTTCTTCGTAACGGAAGGCATAAACCTCGTCTTCCTCATCGTTTTCGCTGCTCAGCGGAACGACCATCATATATTTCTGATCGGAACCATCAACCTCGAACTTCATGATGACTTCGAATTCCTCTTCATTGCCTTCTTCGTCCGGAATATAAATAATTTCCGGCTCTTCGAATTCCAGATCTTCTTTTGTCATAGCAACCCTCACCTTTTCGATTTAGAATCGAGATAATTTTGCAAAATTAGCGTCGCAGCCATTTTGTCCACGACAAGCTTTCGCTTCTTGCGACTGACATCAGCTTCCAGAAGCGTACGTTCGGCAGCTACCGTTGTCAGCCTTTCATCCCAAAGGTGAACAGGTATATTTAGCTTGTGCTGAAGCTCCTCAGCGAATGCGATGCAAATTTCGCCACGCGGACCAATTGTACCGTTCATGTTCTTCGGCAAGCCGACGACGATTTCGCTGACCTCGTGCTCCCGCACGAGCTCCGCGATGCGGTCGAATTCCCCGCCGTCCCTTCTGCGTTCAACAACCCCGGTTCCTTGCGCTGTCCAGCGAAACGCATCGCTGACGGCTACCCCTATATTGCGGTCGCCGTAATCCAATCCCATCAATCTCATTTCGTGTCCGGCTCCTGACCCTGCGTAATCATTTCTTGTGGTTCAAATAAAACCGGACAAGCTCTTCAATCAGTTCGTCTCGTTCCTTCTTGCGGATCAGACTTCTGGCGTTGTTGTGCCGCGGAATATACGCGGGGTCTCCGGACAGCAAATACCCAACGATCTGGTTGATCGGATTATACTCTTTCTCCAAGAGCGCTTCGTGCACAGACAGCAGAATGTCTTGAGAAGATTCAGCCCCTTCCGCCTTCACGTTAAATTTCATCGTTTGGTCCATAGAACTCATCGCCAGCACCTCTCTTTCCAAACCGATATTCTTTCCTATCATATCACATTTGCTTGTCCGAGAACCAGTTCTTCCGCAAGTTTCAAAGCTTCATCAAGCTTGGACGTGTCTTTGCCGCCCGCTTGCGCCATATCGGGGCGTCCGCCGCCGTTGCCGCCGCAATGAACGGCCGCCTCCTTGACGATTTTGCCCGCATGGAATCCCTTCTTGACCAGATCCGCAGACACGGCCGCCGCCAGGTTGACCTTATCGTCGGCGATCGCGCCCAGCACGATGACGCTGGACTCCAGCTTCAGCTTCAGCTCGTCTACGATGCTGCGCAGCGCATCCATCGTAGGTGCGCTAACTTTGGCGCACAGCACGGTAACGCCGCCGGCCGTCTTCGCGTTAGCCTCCAGGGAGCCCGCCTCAATGCGGCTCAGCTTCGCCTGAAGCGATTCATTCTCACGGGACAGCTCCTTCACTTGTCCGAACAACGCCTCGATCCGTTTCGGGACGTCCGCGGTATTCGATTTCAGCAAAGCGGAAGACTGCTTCAGCAAATCAAGCTGGCCTTCCATGTAATTGTAGGCATGCTTGCCGGTGACCGCCTCGATCCGGCGCACGCCGGAGCCGATGCCGCTTTCGCCCAGCAGCTTGAACAGGCCGATTTGCGACGTGTTGCCAACATGGCAGCCTCCGCACAGCTCCAGGCTGTAACTGCCGACCTGCACGACGCGTACCTCGTCGCCGTATTTCTCGCCGAACAGCGCCATCGCACCCATCGCTTTCGCTTCGCCAAGCGACTTGATATCGATGCTGACAGGAGTGCCGAGCCAGATTTGCTCGTTGACGCGGCGCTCGATCGCAATCAGCTCATCGGCTGTTATGCTGCCGAAATGGGAAAAGTCGAACCGCAGACGCTCCGCTTCCACAAGCGAACCGGCTTGATTGACATGGTCGCCGAGCACTTCTTTAAGCGCTTTGTGAAGCAAATGAGTCGCCGTATGGTTTTTGATAATATCCTCGCGTACCGGACGAGCAACAGCAGCTTCGACCGTTTCGCCCGTGCGGGCCGTGCCGGACACAACGACGGCATGATGAACGCTTTGCCCGTGCGGCGCTTTCGTTACGTCCTCTACCTGCAGGGCAAAGCCGTTTCCTGCAATCGTCCCTTTGTCCCCGATTTGACCGCCGCTTTCCGCGTAGAAAGGGGTGCGGTCGAGAATGACGGCGACCTTGCTGCCTTCCGCAGCCAGATCGACCAGCGCATCATCCTGCACGATCGCGATGATCCGGGAGCTCGTTACCAGTTCATTATAGCCAACAAATTCGCTTTTAACCGTAAATTCGGCCAGCGGGCCGCCCTGTACCTTCATGCTGCCCGTTTCCTGGCGAGCTGCGCGGGCGCGACCGCGCTGCGCTTCCATCGCCGCGTCGAAGCCCTCACGATCGACGGTCATGCCGTTCTCCGCCGCAAAATCCTCGGTCAGGTCAAACGGGAAACCAAACGTATCGTAAAGGCGGAACGCGTCGTCCCCTTTAATTTCCTTCTGGCCTGCCTTGGCTGCAGCTGCAACCAGCTCGGCCAGCATGGCAAGACCGCCCTCAAGCGTCTCGTGGAACCGCTCTTCCTCGGTGCGAATAACGCGTTCGATAAACTGGCGTTTCTCCACAACCTCCGGATAGTAGACGCCCATCACTTGTCCGACGACCTGCGTGAGCTCGAAGAGGAACGGACGGTCGATGCCGATTTTTTTGCCGTAACGGACCGCGCGGCGCAGCAGGCGGCGGATGATGTAGCCTCTGCCTTCGTTGGACGGCATAACCCCGTCGCCGACGGCGAACGCTACCGTACGGATATGGTCGGCGATTACCTTGAGAGCTACATCCTGCTCTTCGTTCGATTTATAAGTAACTTTGGCGATTTCGCAAGTACGGTCAATAATCGGCCGGAACAGGTCCGTATCGAAGTTGGAATCTACGTCCTGCAAAATCGAAGAGAACCGCTCGAGTCCGGCGCCGGTATCGATGTTCTTGTTCGGCAGCGGCGTGTAGCTTCCGTCTTTGTTATGGTTAAACTCCGAGAATACGATGTTCCATACTTCGAGGAAACGCTCATTCTCGCCGCCCGGCCAGCATTCCGGATCGGTCAGGTCGCCGTATTTGTCGCCGCGGTCGTAGAAAATTTCGGTGCATGGACCGCATGGCCCTTCGCCGATATCCCAGAAGTTCTCGTCCAGCTTGTAAATGCGCTCAGCGGGAAGCCCGATTTTTTGATTCCATAGAGCAAAAGCCTCTTCGTCCTCCGGATACACCGTTACGGACAAACGCTCCGGATCGAAGCCGATCCACTGCGGGCTCGTCAGAAATTCCCAACCCCAGGTAATCGCTTCTTCCTTGAAATAATCCCCGATGGAGAAATTGCCGAGCATTTCAAAGAAAGTATGGTGGCGGCGGGTTTTGCCGACATTTTCGATATCGTTCGTACGAATGCACTTTTGCGAATTCGTAATCCGCGGATTGTCGGGAATGACCCTGCCGTCAAAATAAGGCTTGAGCGGCGCCATTCCCGCATTGATCCAAAGAAGAGACGGATCGTTATGCGGCACGAGCGATGCGCTCGGTTCGATTTTGTGGCCTTTGCTTTCAAAAAACGCCAGCCATTTTGCACGGATTTCACTTGCTTTCATTGTGGGAGCCCCCTTCAATCAAATAAAACGCAAAAAAACGCCCCTGTCACGGACAGGGACGAAATCATTCGCGGTACCACCCTGGTTATTACGCCGCAGCTTGTTAAGAGCGCAGACATAATCGCCTTCATCGGACGATAACGGGTCCAGCCGGTGAAGTTCGTTCACGCTCCGAAAATAGCTTTCGGCCATCCTTCGTCATAAAGGCCTTCTCAACCGACGCTTTGGCTCTGACCGAGCAATGCGAAGAGACCTTTTCTCTGGCTGACGGGCTATGGCTTACTTCAATTCGTCAACGCTTTATTCCAGTATAGATACTAAAAATTATAGCGACAGCGTTTTCTTCTGTCAAATAATCTTTCGCCTTACGTAATACGCAAACATGTGCTGTACGATGACTTTGCAGGCCGCAAAAATCGGGACCGCCAAAATCATGCCTACGATGCCCGCGATCTCCCCTCCAACCAGCAAGGCGAAGATGATGGACAGCGGATGCATATGCAGCGTGCGTCCGACAACCTGCGGTGAAATGACGTTGCCTTCGAGAATTTGGCAAAGCGTGTTGATGATCGCCACGAAAATGACCATTTTGAGCGATACGGTCGATGCCATCATAATTGCCGGTGCGGCGCCGAAAAACGGTCCCAGATAAGGGATGACGTTCGTCACCGCAACGATGCCGGCCAGCAGCAAGGCATAAGGCATTCCGATCAGCAAATAACCGCAATACGCTAAAATGCCGATGATGACGCAAACGAGAAACTGTCCGCGGATATAGCTTCCAAGAGCCGAATCGATGTCCTTCAGCAGCCGGACGGTGTTTTTCCGGTGCGATTTCGGCACGTATGTAATGACGGTTCTTTCGAAGACGTCGAAATCCTTCAAAATATAAAACGCCAGAAACGGGATGATAAACGTGATAAACACGGCGTTCAGCATCGAGCCGATATTATTGACAAAGTTAAAGAGGCTTTCGGACAGCTTCTTTTCGATATTGACGAGCGCTTTGTTCAAGCCGCTGCGGATGCCGCCCGGCAGAAACGACGTATTGTTAATGTCCGATACGATATCTTGAGCCCGCATGGACAATTCCGGTACATGCCGGTTCAGCTCCTGTACCTGTTCGATGAACATCGGGATCAGGTTGACGAGCAGGACGGCAAACGCGGCGCAAAATACCGCATAAATTAACAGCACCGCAATCGTTCTCGGCACTTTGCGCTCATGCAGAAGCGTAACGACGGGATTCAGCACGTAAGAGATTATCATCGCAATGATGAACGGCGCCAGCACGGCCTTCAAAAACGTATATATATTGATAATGAGCGGCTTGATCTGAAGCAGCAGATAAACGGCAATCAAGCTTAGAATGAGATAGACCAGCCAGACAAACAGACGGTTCTTTGTAAAGCGCTCCACCGTCTTCACCCCCGAACATGCATTATCCGCCCCGTCCTATAGGACAAACCGGAACTAGTTCAGTATATGTACAAGCGGCGGAAATCATCCTCAAACCGCAAAAAAAGACGGCCGCGAGCCGTCTTTCGGTTTCTTATGCAGCAGTGCGTCAGTTGGCATGCACCTGGGTAATTTCCTCTTCGAAGAACAGATCGTCAAGCGAGCTTAACGTGCCGTCCTCTTCTACCTGGAATACCGACATTTTGTCGCCGTTGACTGTCAGTTCGATAAAGCAGCCCCAGCAGTAAAACTGGTGGGAACCGATTTTTCCGATATCTTTCGAATTGCAATTCGGGCATCTCATCATCTTTCATTTCTCCCTATCCATTGAATTGGAAGCTGCGACAGGCTCCAATTCCGCTTCACTGACAGCAGGAACGATAATCGCGTCTTCCCCGAGTAACACGGTACCCGGATCACTCGGCGCCTTCAGCCATTTGCGCCCCTCCATCAGATCCGAAACAAAACCGTCCGTAAGCTCGTAGCCTACTATTTGTGTACCCTGATTTGGGTAAAAATAAACATCCGATACGCGTCCAAGCTGCAAGCCCTGAACGGTCATGACGGGCAGGTCCTTTAATTTCACCAGTCCGGTGTAAAAGGAACGCAGCAGCTGCTTCGGCTTCATCCTGACGATCGCGTCTTCGTCCGCTATAATCACGGTGTCTTCCCCGCATGATAATACGTTCGACCACTCGACGATCTTCACGGAGGCAGCAAACCAGCGGGCGCTGTCCAGAATAATGCCCTTTAGCATCCAGTGCTCGTCAAACCAGGCATCCTTCACGGTGCCGACAAGCTTACCGGAATGAATCACGATAACCGGAAGCCCAATAAGCTGTTGGAGTTTAATCACGCTCAGCCGGAGTCCTCCTAGTAGTTATTACGAATACGCCTCGCGATCGTTCCGATTTTTTGCGAGGCTTCTTCTAATTCCTCCAAAGTATTCCCCAAACCGAAGCTAAATCTTACAGCCGATTGAATTTGCTCATCCGCCAGCCCCATTGCCCGCAGAACATGCGACCTCTCCAGCGCCCCGGAAGTGCAGGCCGAGCCGCTCGATGCGGCGATGCCCTCCATGTCGAGGTTCATCAGAATCGTCTCCGTGTCCAGTCCGATTAAGCTGACGTTGGCGATATGCGGCAAATAACGCTCCGGATCGCCGTTCACGATGACCGGAACTCCGGCATGCTCCTTCAGCAGCTCTATCCATCTCTTACGAAGCCCGTCCAAAAAAGGTTGCTTCGTTTTTCTTTCGTTCACACAAATGTCAACAGCTTCGGCAAAACCGGCGATTCCTGCGATGTTCTCCGTGCCTGCCCGCCTTTTCCTTTCCTGCGAGCCGCCGTGCTGGACCGCTTCCAGCGGCGTGCCGGCAGCGGCATACAGGGCGCCGACGCCCTGCGGGCCGTTAATTTTATGGGCGGAGAAGCTCATCAGGTCGACCGGAAGGTCGCGTAGCGGCGTTTCCAGGCAGCCGAGCGCCTGCACGGCATCGACATGGAAGAGCGCGCCGCCTGCCTTTACGGCTTGTCCGATCGCGTCGATCGGCTGGACCGTGCCGACTTCGTTGTTCCCGTACATAATGCTTACAAGCCCGGTCTTTTCCGTCATGGCCTCCTTCACTTGCTCCGGAGATGTGCGGCCCGTCCGGTCAACCGGCAGCACGGTGAGCTCGAAGCCTTCTTCTTTGCTTAACCATTCGCAAGTATGCAGAACGGCGTGATGCTCGCCTGCCGAGGTGATAATATGGTTTTTTCTACGCTTTCGCTGCGCCCGTGCCGCGCCGATGAGCGCCGCGTTATCACTTTCCGTGCCTCCCGAGGTGAACAGGAGTTCGGCCGGCTTGCAGCCGAGCGCAGCCGATATGCGGTCCCGGGACCGGTTCAGCTGCTGCTTGGCCGCCCGTCCGAACGCATGCATGCTGGAGGCGTTGCCTGCGGCTCCCGTCATAATGCCGAGCATCGCGGCGGCTACGTCCGGGTGCATCGGAGTCGTGGCGGCATGATCAAAATAAAAGGTTCTCATAGGTCAGCTTCCTTCTAGATATAAAACATGTAATTGTCTGCTTTGCCTTCGTCCTTATACGAAATAAGATCCGACAGCGTCGTGGAATCAAGCACCTCGGCGATGCTGTCGCGAATTTTAAGCCATAGCTGGCGCTTAGCCGGATCGTCTTCTTCCGTGAAATCTACAGGTGATATCGGACCTTCCAGTATACGGATAATGTCGCCTGCCGTAATGCTTTCCGGATCTTTCGATAAAATATAACCGCCGTAGGCGCCTCTAATGCTTTTAACAAGTCCCGCGTTCCGCAGCGGCGCTACTAATTGCTCCAAATAGTGCTCCGAAAGCTGATTCCGCTCCGCGATGCTTTTGAGCGAAGTCGGGCCTTCTCCAAATTTGGCCGCAAGCTCCATCATGATCGTTAAGCCGTAACGGCCTTTCGTCGATATTTTCAAAGTAACACCTCATTAGAAATATTATTAATTCACTGTATTCCCATTTCCCTTATATGTTAACATATCGCGCCATGAACGTGTGCAAAAACGTTGACATCTTCATGAAAAAGTTTTCATCCTATGATACAATAAGAGATGTTTGATTGAACAAGGTGGTGCTTATGATGGAAAAATCCAATGCTTCGACCCGTGTCGTCGTCGGCATGTCCGGAGGCGTCGATTCCTCCGTTACGGCGCTGCTGCTCAAGCAGCAGGGCTACGATGTGGTCGGCATTTTTATGAAAAACTGGGATGACACCGACGAGTTCGGCCATTGCACGGCGGAAGAGGACGCTGAGGACGTCCGACGCGTTTGCGACCAAATCGGCATTCCCTATTATACCGTTAATTTCGAACGGCAATATTACGACAAGGTATTCACCTATTTCC
The DNA here is from genome assembly GCF_020169515.1 of Paenibacillus vietnamensis. GTDB lineage: Bacteria > Bacillota > Bacilli > Paenibacillales > Paenibacillaceae > Pristimantibacillus > Pristimantibacillus vietnamensis. The sequence continues at coordinate 284,800 of NZ_JAHMHW010000003.1, forward strand.
TGGATGAATACAAGCGCGGCCGCACGCCGAACCCCGATGTGATGTGCAACCGGGAAATCAAATTCGGCGACTTCCTGCAGCGTGCGATGGAGCTTGGCGCCGATTATTTGGCGACCGGCCACTATGCGCGCGTCGAACGATCCGGCGGCGTGACGAAGCTGCTGCGCGGCGTCGATTCGAATAAGGATCAGACGTACTTCCTCAGCGCCCTGAATCAGAAGCAGCTGGCGAAGGCGATGTTTCCGATCGGCCATCTCCCTAAGCCGGAGGTTCGCCGGATCGCGGAGGAAGCCGGCCTGTATACGGCCAAGAAGAAGGACAGCACGGGCGTCTGCTTTATCGGCGAGCGCAACTTCAAGACGTTCCTGAGCGGTTACCTTCCCGCCCAATCGGGCGATATGATCGATATCCGCTCGGGCGAGCTCAAAGGACGGCATGACGGGCTCATGTATTATACGCTCGGCCAACGTCAAGGGCTCGGCATAGGCGGCTCCGGCTCCGGCGAGCCGTGGTTCGTCGCCGATAAGGATTTGGAGCGGAATATTTTGTACGTCGTTCAGGGAGAACAGCATCCGAGCCTGTACTCCCAGAGCCTGACGGCGACCGGCATGAATTGGATCGTGCCCGGAGCAGGCAGCGGTCCTGTCCGCTGTACGGCGAAATTCCGGTATCGCCAGCAGGATCAGGGGGTTACCGTAACGATGACGGGTGACGATACCGCTACAATCGTATTCGATAAGCCGCAAAAGGCGGTTACGCCTGGCCAAGCGGTCGTTCTCTATGACGGCGACGTCTGCCTCGGCGGAGGCACGATCGATACCGTTCAGAAAATCGGCTCCGAAGGCTTCACCGCCGTGCAGGCGTAAGTCGAAAGCTAATCAGGCTGTTCCCGCGCAGGATCAAGGCGCGCAGGAACAGCCTTTTTTTAATGTCGAAATTATGATCCAAAAAGCTCTCCCGCCCGTTTCTCCTTGCTTGCAGCTTTCCGCTCAACCATAATGCGGGAGATGCGCAAATGATCCGTCTCCTCGATTACAAACTCGATTTCAGAGGAATAAGGAACGCGCTGCATGCCGGCGGGCGGGATCTCAATTTTCGAATACATCCAGCCGCCGATCGTATCGTAATCGTCCGTTTCGATGTCAAGGCCGAAGAAGCTGTTGACCTCCTCAATAAGCATCATCCCGCTGATCGAGTACGTGTTCTCGTCCTTTTTTTCCAGCTGCTCCCGCTCCTCGTCGAACTCATCCTGGATTTCACCGACGATTTCTTCCATTATGTCTTCCAAGGTAACAAGGCCAGAGGTTCCCCCGTATTCATCGATCAAGATAGCGATCTGCGATTTGCGCTTCTGCATCAGCTTCAGCAGCGTACTGATTTGCATGGATTCGGGAACGGTCGTGATCGGTCTCGTAATTTGTCTGATGTCCTGCAGGCTCTGAGTCGTATCCTTCAGCAGGTCCTTAATATGAACGAAGCCGATAATATTGTCTTTGTCGTTCTCGCATACCGGGTAACGAGTCAGCATTTGCTCGAGGGCGATCGCCTTGTTCCCTTCCAGAGAAAGACTTGTATTCAGGCAGATCATTTCCGTGCGCGGGATCATTATTTCCCTGGCATTCGTTTCGGCAAATTCGAATATATTGTCCACGAGCGTCAGCTCCGTATTGTCGATCAGACCGTTCTTGTGGCTTTCCTTCATTAAAATCCGGATTTCCTCCTCGGTATGCGCGGCATCCTTCTCGGAGGCGGGTTCGATGCCGACTACCCGGAGAAGCTGGTTGGCCGTTCCGTTCAGCAGCCAAATGAACGGGTACATCAATTTGTGAAACGCCATAAGCGGGGCGGCCGTCAGCAGCGTAACAGCTTCCGATTTGCGGATGGCTACGGTTTTCGGGGCAAGCTCGCCCAGAACGATATGAAGAACCGTGATGATCGTAAAGGCGATTACAAACGAAACGGTATGCAGGAGCAATCCTTCGGGAAAGCCGAAATGGACGAACAACGGCTCAAGCGCCTTTGCGACAGCCGGCTCGCCGATCCAGCCGAGTCCGAGGGAAGCAAGCGTTATGCCTAGCTGACATGCCGACAGGTAAGCGTCAAGGTGGTTCGTCAAATGCGTTGCGCGTTTCGCCTGGGGATGTCCTTCGGAGATGAGGGCGTCAAGCCTGCTGCCTCGCGCTTTTACCAACGCAAATTCCGCCGCTACAAAAAAACCGTTCAAAAAAACGAAAAACAAAATAAGCGCCAAGGATAAACCGATCGGAAACGGGTCACTCAACGATCCCCTGCCTGTCGCGCGGGTGGAGCATGCGGGCGATGGCAGGCACACCTCCTTTTGGAACAAAGATACGGCGATCTTTGCGTATTGTGCGCTAACCTGATGCGAGTCCGCCGAGTCAAACGGTAGGTTCGGGGTTTTGCCGATTTTTTTTGACTGTATCTATGTCTATTCGCCATAGGCTATCCTTTATACACGGATTTGTCAGATGCCCCGTTCGATAAATGTTCATAAAGCCGCAACGAAATCATCAACGCAGAGAAAGAAAACAGCCATTCATATCTGCTATAATGCAATTAGCTTACCTAAAGTGAGTCGGATCCGACACTGGGATGAAAATAGCGCAGGAGGACTGGTTATGAAACGGATATTACTTATTTGCTTAGCATTGATTTGGCTGCTGCCTTCGGCAGCACTCGCCCATTCTAAAATGGAGAACGCCGTTCCGGGGCAGGATGCGACGGTTACCGCTTCCCCCGAGAGAATCGAGCTCACGTTCAACACCAAAATCGAAAAGCTGAGCAACTTTAAACTGCTCGATGCCGGCGGGCAGCAGCTCGAAACGGAAAAAGCGGTCGTCGAAGGCGAGAAAATGAGCGGGGCTGTGATCAAACCGCTTACTAACGGAATTTATACGGTAAAATGGACAATCATCGGAGCGGACGGGCATTCGGTGGAAGGCAGCTACACATTCACGGTGGACGTTCCGGACGCAGCCGTGGAGCCGACTCAGGCGCCGGACGCCGTTACGGAAACGGAGGCGCCGCAGACAACGGATGCGCCCGCTGCAGACTCCGGCCCGGACCAGGCTAATGATAGCGCAGCTGAACCGCTTGCCGATCAAGACGGGCAGTCAGCCAATTACACTCCGGCTATTATTATCGGAGCGATCATCGTTGCCGCCGCTCTGATTCTGTTCATGCGGAGGCGCAAGCCATGATTTATGTAAGCGAAGGCCTGCTCTATATTTGCTTCGCCGTATTGACCGGAGCACTGCTGCTCCGGATCGTTCCGGAGGATCGAAGGCCGTCCGTATACGTGCCTAACGGGCTGCTGCTGGCATGCGCGATCGCAATACCCGTATTGTCCTATGTCCCTATCCATAACCTTGCGGTTGTGTTCGGCAAAGAATTTAATATGACTTACCCCGCCGTTCTGAAAAGCATTCTGCTTGATATCAATACCGGTAAAGCGTGGGTTTGGACCGCAATCGGGTCGATCGGCCTTGCTTTTTTGCTCGGGCTGAAAGCGTTCCGTGACGACAAGCATATGCCGAAGGTGGCTCTGTTCATTACCTTCCTGCTGATCGTTTGGCTCGGCTACGCCAGCCATGCTTCATCCCTTTACGGGTTTAAAGGGCTGCTGACGCATTCGCTGCATTTTCTTGCGGTCAGCGTCTGGATCGGCATTTTGTTCGTCGCCGGCTGGTTTTCGAAGGATGCCGACAATTGGCGTTCGTTTCTCCGCTGGTTCTCGCCGGTGGCGATTGCCGCTGTAGCTGTTTCCCTCGCTGCCGGTCTGGTGCTTATGTCATTCACGACGCCGGACTATGTGAATGCCTGGATGCTGCCTTACGGACAAATGCTGCTGATCAAGCATTTGCTTATCGTCCCGCTGCTGCTGTTCGGCTACACAAACGGATTTCTGTACAAAAAAATAGCGGACCGCAGCAATGCGTTTAACCCGGTGCGCTGGCTGCGGGCCGAAAGCGCGATCGCACTGCTCGTTCTTGCGGCAACCGGCATTCTTGGCCAGCAAACCCCGCCGCATAACGTCAAAGAGACTTTGCAGACCGTCTCCCCTTCTCCTTTGTTCACCGGCTTGTATAAAGGCAGCTTCAGCCCGGATCTTACACTTCATTTCTCCATGCATACGGAGAGCCTGCTCATGCTGGCAGCTGCGGCAGTGATGGCGGCTGGACTGCTGTGGACGTACCGCTCCAACCGGCTCGTCCCCGCCGTTCTCATGGGCATGCTGACCGCCGTGTTCGGTTATTTGGGACTCATGTTTGCAGTTGCTTCATCATTTTAAAATGTCAAATAAGCCCCAACGCCGTCTTGCGGAGTCGGGGCTTTCGTTTGCCTGCTGCTGCCGGCGTGTACTGGACTACGCTTAACGACGGCCGCGTTTTTGCTGGTTTTGCCTGATTTTATCCTCCATCCCCTGCTCCGTAGCTTTATAGAGCCTGATGCCTTCAAGCGTATCGGGGAAATATTGCTGGGCGACGTAATGATTCGGATAATCATGCGGATATTGATAGCCCTCGTGGCCGAGCTGCTGTGCTCCTTTGTAGTGCGTATCCCGCAAGTGCAGCGGCACCTTCACATCGCCGGCACGCTCGATCGCCGCCTCGGCGTTGCCGATCGCAACCGCCGTCGCATTCGATTTCGGACTTTCCACCGCAAACAGTATGGCTTGCGAAATATTGTATTTCGCTTCCGGCCATCCGATTTTGTGATAGGCGTCCATCGCGGTTACCGCCTGAATCATCGCTTGCGGATTCGCAAGTCCGATGTCCTCGCTGCAAGCGACGATCAGCCTGCGGATGAATGTCATCGGATCCATGCCGAGCTTCTCCACCGCGTACAAAAACCAGAATAACGCCGCATCGCTCGAGCCTCTTACGCTTTTGTGGAAGGCCGACAGCACGTCGTACTGCGTGGACATGTCCGCCCGGATCGTTGGCTTCCGGATCGACTCCTGGGCGACCTCGAGCGTAATGCGGACCGAGCCGTCCTGCTCCGATGGCGTCGTTACCGCAGCCAGCTCGAGTGCGTTAAGCGCGCGCCTGATATCTCCCCCGGCCATCGCCGAAATATGGCGCAGCGCATCTTCGTCCGCATGCAAATCCATAAAGCCGAGTCCCCGCTCGCGGTCGGCCAGCGCCCGCTTCATCGCAAGGTACGTATGCTCCTCGCCAAGCGGCTCCAGCTGGAACAGGGTAGACCGGGACAGCAGCGCCCCGTTGACATGGTGAAACGGATTTTCAGTCGTCGCGCCGATAAAAATAATGATGCCCTGCTCGACGGCAGGCAGCAGCGCATCCTGCCTTGCGGTGTTGAAGCGGTGCACCTCGTCGAGGAACAGAATCGTTTTTTTGCCGTACATCGTTTTATTCATACGCGCCTGGTCAATGACCTCCCGAACGTCCTTCACGGACGCATCGACCGCATTCAGCTTGACGAATTCGCCTTCCGTACGCAGCGATATGATATGCGCCAGCGTCGTTTTGCCGCAGCCCGGCGGCCCGTATAGCAAGATGGACGAAACCTGGTCGCCCTCGATCGCCCTTCTCAGCAGCTTGCCGGCTCCGACGACATGCTCCTGCCCGATATATTCGTCGAGCGTCTGCGGACGCATCCGGTCCGCGAGAAGGCGGGCCCGCGGTGCCTCGGCTTCTTCCCGGTAAGAAAACAAGTCCATAACTTCTCCCCAACCTTTTCCCGTCTATTCCTTCGATCATAGCATATCCGCACACTTGTTCGCCACGCTTTCGCGTGATCGGCCAATGCCGGCCTTCCTTCTTTCTCCGCATTAAAAATAGCCCCGACGGAAAGCGAGCGCTCCGGCGCCCCGCTTCCATCCGGGCTTTTTCCTTCCGTTACCGTATGATCCTCGATCGGTCTTAAACCTTAGACCTTAGACCTTAAACCTTAGACCGATTCAAGCAAATCCTTTACGACGACACTGACCATAATAAGCCCCGCAACAGGCGGCACAAAAGCGTTGCTCGCCGGCGGCTGCTTCGCCTTGCGGATTTCCGGCGCATTTTCCGGCACGATCTTCTTTGTTACGTCCTCGCGCGGCTTGATCGGAGCTTCGGTCGAGAAGACCACCTTCACGCCCCGCTTAATGCCTTCCTTGCGAAGCTTCGTACGGATAACGCGCGCAAGCGGATCGGTATGCGTCTGTGAAATGTCGACGACCTGGAATTTGGTCGGGTCCATTTTGTTGGCTGCGCCCATGCTTGAGATGACCGGTATTTTGCGTTCAAGGCACTGCTTGATCAAATGGATTTTGTACGAAATCGTATCGGACGCATCCAGCACGTAGTCAAGCGGAAATGCGAACAGCTGCTCATACGTCTCTTCCGTGTAGAACATCCGCAGCGCGACGACTTCGCATTCCGGATTGATCAGCTTGATTCTTTCCGCCATCAGGTCGACTTTTGGCTGGCCAACGGTTGTCGTAAGCGCATGAACCTGACGGTTCACGTTCGTGATATCGACAACGTCCTTATCGATGAGCACGATACGGCCAACGCCGGTGCGGGCGAGCGCCTCGGCGGCAATGCCGCCTACGCCCCCTACGCCGAGCACGGCAACCGTGCTCTCTTTCATCCGCTGCAGCCCTTCCGGTCCGATGGCAAGCTCCGTGCGTGAAAATTGATGAAGCATACGGCTGCCGCCTCCTTTGCTGAATTCTTAATTACTTCTCGTTTTTATCGGCTGCCGCTCCGGCAGCGGCCACCGGCTGCTGCTTCGGCTTAATCACCGTACGGATATGAAGCTGCTCAAGCTGCGAAAGCTCGACCTCGGACGGCGCGTCGCAGAGCAGATCCGTCGCGCTTGCCGTTTTCGGGAATGCGATCGTCTCGCGGAGGTTCGTACGGCCGGCAAGCAGCATTACAAGCCGGTCGAAGCCGAAGGCAATTCCGCCGTGCGGAGGCGTTCCGTATTCGAACGCATCAAGCAGGAAGCCGAATTTCTCCTGCGCCTCGTCCATGCTGAAGCCGAGTGCCTTGAACATTTGCTCTTGCACTTCGCGTTTGTAAATACGCATCGAACCGCCGCCGACTTCATAGCCGTTCAATACCAAATCGTACGCCTGAGCGCGGATTTGTCCCGGATCCGTATCGAAGAAATGCAGGTCGTCTTCGTTCGGACGCGTGAACGGATGGTGCTCGGCCACATAACGCTTCGCTTCCTCGTCCCAGCCAAGCAGCGGGAAGTCGACAACCCAGGCGAACTTGAACTTGGCTTCGTCGATCAGGCCAAGATCCTTGCCGAGCTTCGAGCGAAGGTTGCCCAGAACGTCGGCTACGACCTTTTTCTTGTCTGCGGAGAAGGTGAGCAAATCTCCTTCTTCCACCTGCAGGCGCTCGGTCAGCGCCGCAATTTCCTCCGGCTTCAGGAATTTGACGATCGGCCCGCGCCATTCGCCGTCCTTCACCGTAATCCAGGCCAGACCTTTCCCGCCGTAGCGGGCCGCGAACGGCTGCAGGTCGTCAAGCTCCTTGCGGCTCCAGCTCGCGCAGCCCTTCGCATTGAGCGCTTTGACAACGCCGCCGCCGGCCGCTACGCTTGCGAACACCTTCACGTCGCTGCCCGCAACGATATCGGTAATGTCTTCGATCTCCAGTCCGAAGCGGAGGTCCGGCTTATCGGAGCCGTATTTGTTCATGGCGTCCGCATATGTGATGCGCTGGAACGGAAGCTCCAGCTCCACGCCTACCGTTTCGCGAAGCAGCTTTGCAGTCAGCTGCTCCATCATGCCAAGCAGCTGATCCTGCGACAGGAACGAGGTCTCGATGTCGACCTGCGTAAATTCAGGCTGACGGTCTGCGCGAAGATCCTCGTCGCGGAAGCAGCGTGCGATTTGATAATAACGTTCAATACCGCCGACCATCAGCAGCTGCTTGAAAATTTGCGGCGACTGCGGCAGCGCGAAAAACTCCCCTTCATGCACGCGGCTCGGCACGAGGTAGTCGCGCGCGCCTTCCGGCGTGCTTTTCGTCAGGATCGGAGTCTCAACATCGATAAAGCCTTCTCCGTCAAGGAAATCGCGGAAAATTTTCGCCGCTTTCGAACGAAGCAGCAGCGTGCGCTGCATCTCCGGACGGCGCAAATCGAGGTAACGGTATTTCAGGCGGAGCGATTCGTCAACTTCAACGCCGTCCTCAATCGGGAACGGAGGCGTTTTGGCCGCGTTCATAACTTCGATATTCGTCACGCGAACCTCGATTTCGCCCGTTGCCAGGTTCGGGTTATACGTTTCCGCGTCGCGTTCCACGACCGTACCTTGAATCGCAAGCACGTACTCGTTACGGGCGCGATCGGCAATCGCGAGCGCATCGCCGGAGAAATCCGGGTTAAATACCGTCTGGACAATGCCGGAGCGGTCGCGCAGGTCGATAAACAGGACTCCGCCAAGGTCGCGGCGGCGCTGTACCCAGCCGTTCAATGTAACCGTTTGGCCGACGTCCGCTTTCGAAAGCAGGCCGCAATGATGAGTTTTCAACAACATAATGTTCATTCTCCTTATTATTAAATTAAAATGGATGGATCGGAATTAATTTTGTAATTCGTCGGCCAGTTTATCGAGCGCAACGAGGCGCTGATCTCCCTGTGCCATATCTTTAAGCGCGATTTCCCCGCGGACCAGCTCGTCATCGCCGAGGATGGCCGTGTAACGGGCCTGCAGCCGGTCGGCCGATTTCATCTGCGCCTTCATTTTGCGGCCGAGGTAATCCTTCTCCGCCCGGATGCCGCGCTGTCTCAGCTGGTACACGAGCTTGGTGACCTCGCGTTCCGCCGCTTCGCCGAGCGCAACCAGGTAGACATCCACCTGCCCCAAGGCCGGCAGCTCCGTCTCCTGGTGCTGCAGCAGCAAAATCGTCCTTTCCAGGCCAAGCCCGAGACCGACGCCCGGCTGATCCGGTCCTCCGATCTCCGAGACAAGCCCGTTGTACCGGCCGCCGCCGCCAACCGTATCGATTGCTCCGATCCCTTCCGCTTTGTATTCGAAGGCCGTATGCGTGTAATAATCAAGTCCGCGAACGAGGCGGTGATTGATCGTAAACGGAATGCCCATATCGCTCAAATACATTTGCACTTTGTTGAAGTGGATCTGGCATTCTTCATCCAGACTGTCCAGGATTGAAGGCGCATCGGCAAAATGCTCCTGGTCGACCTTGCAGTCGAGCACGCGGAGCGGATTGCGGTCCATCCGCGATTGGCAGTCCTTGCACAGCATCGCCCGTTTGGGTTCAAGGAAGGCAAGCAGCCGCTCACGGAACGCTGCCCGTACGGCCGGAGTGCCGACCGAATTGATTTCGACGCGCACGCCCTTCAGGCCGACTTCCGTGTAGAACGTATAACCCAGCGCGATAACCTCCGCATCAAGGGATGGATCGACCGATCCGAGCGCCTCGACGCCGAATTGGTGAAACTGCCGGTAACGCCCGGCCTGCGCACGCTCATAGCGGAACATCGGACCGATATAATACAGCTTGGATACGTCCGGCTCCCCGTACAGCTTATTTTCCACGTAGGATCTCACAACGCCGGCCGTCCCTTCCGGCCGAAGCGTATTGCTCCGGTTGCCCCGGTCCGTAAAGGTATACATTTCTTTCTCGACGATATCCGTCGTTTCGCCTACGCCGCGCTGGAACAGCTCCGTCGATTCGAAGATCGGCGTCCGGATTTCCCGGAAGTTGTAGCGGCGGCAAATATCACGAGCCTTCTCTTCTACATATTGCCATTTTTCGGCGGCACCGGGCAGTATATCCTGCGTACCCGGCATTTTTTGAAAAGCCATCGATTAACCCTCCTGCCCCAGTCATCATTTCATTTCCTGTTAAACGCAAAAAAACTCCCGTTCCTGCCGGCTTGCGCCGAAAGGGACGAGAGTATAGCTCCCGTGGTACCACCCACATTCCGAGTATGCGTCCCGAATACCGGGAAGCAGCTCGCTTCAAGACGGGATAACGTCCGTCATCCGCAGCCGGCTACTACAACCGCATACACACCGATTACGTGTATTCAGCGGATTGTTCGTTCACCGTCTGTTCTCCGGGAGGTCCTTTCGTTCAACCGATATAAAGACGCTTGCAGCCTGTGGCGTCCCTCTCTGTGTATAACGCGAAGAATTACTTTGTCCCATCAACGAATGAATATGAATAATTCTAAAGTCTAATTGTACTCCCGGCCGCAAGTAAAGTCAAGGGAGAACGCCAGCTTGCCGTAAACGGACAGAAAAAAACCTGCAAAACAAGTTCACAGGTCCAAGAGTAAAATATATTTTAAAAAAGGGGGTCGATATTTATTATAGGTTAACGATATTAAAAAAAAGTTATAAATTGATTACAGAAATATTACAATTTCGGAAGCGTTTTTACAGCCGTCGGAATCCGCCTGCCGGCTGGCAGGCGCCGACAGATTCCGGTGATCGGACACTAATGGCCGGAAGGGTCTCTTCGCGGATGCTGGGGAAAGCCAGCCCACTCTTCGGCTGCTTCCATGTCTTCCTCCAACTCGGCCATCACTCTTGCTTCCCTGCGGTCCGGATGCAGCAGACTCCGGGAAGCACGCTCCAAACCTTGCTCTTTGCGCGATTGATGCATGCGGGCACCTCCAATAGGGCTGACGGCCTGCCGTTCCTGGGCGGAAACGGCTTGGCTCTACTATATTGTTACCCGCATATGCGATCTTAAGCGCCGCTTTCCAAAATTATCGTAACGGGACCCGAATTTACCAGCTCGACGTCCATCATCGCACCGAAACGGCCGGTTTCAACGGTTAGTCCCATAGAACGCAGAGTTACGTTCAACAAATCATAAAGCTTCTCCGCCTGCTCGGGCCTGGCGGCCGCCATGAAATTCGGCCTCCTGCCTTTGCGGCAGTCCCCGTATAACGTGAATTGGGAAACCGACAGCAGCCGTCCGCCGATATCGGTAACGGAAAGATTCATCTTGCCCGTTTCGTCCTCGAAAATGCGGAGTCCTGCAATTTTGTCCGCCATCCAGCGGACGTCCGCTTCCGTATCCTCGTGCGTAATTCCGACCAGCAGCACCAATCCGGATGTTATGGAGCCGACAGTCTCGCCTTCGATAACGACCTTCGCCTGCTTGCTGCGTTGTACGACAACCTTCACTTCTTCAAACCTCCGATAATCATTGCATAATACGCTGAACGGAATAAATGTCCTGCACTCTCTTGATCTTCTCCACAACGGAAGACAAATGCTCAATGTTGCGGATGAGCACCGTCATATGAATGAGCGCCATTTTATTTTTAACGGAACGGCCCGTAACGGCCGATATATTCGTCTTGCTTTCGGATACGGCCTGCAGCACTTCATTGAGCAATCCCCTGCGGTCATGCCCCGTAATTTCAATATCTACGCTGTAATTGGCCTCGATCGAATCTTCCCATTCGACCTCGATGACGCGTTCGCCCTCTTCCCCTTGATCGCCGAACGGAATGTTCGTGCAATCCATGCGGTGAACGGACACGCCGCGTCCGCGCGTAATATAACCGATGATCGAGTCGCCTGGCACGGGATTGCAGCAGCGCGCAAACCTGACGAGCAAATTATCGATCCCTTTGACCGTTACGCCTTGATTCGGACGGGATTTTTTGTTTGCCGCAGGCGCCTTGATTTCCTTCACCTCGGCCGTCAGCTCCAGCTGGCTCGCGAGCTCGGCCTCCTTGCGCATCTTCTCGGTCAGCTTCGTGCAAATTTGCGCTGCCGTAATACCCCCGAAGCCGATAGCGGACATCATATCCTCGATATCGTGGAACGAAAACTTCGAAGCCGCTTCCTGAAGCTTATCGTCCTGCAGCCACGCCGAAGGCTCCAGCCCGAGCCGCTTAAGCTCCCGCTCCAGCAATTCCCGGCCCTTCGCAACGTTCTCCTCGCGCTTTTCCCTCTTGAACCACTGCCTGATTTTGCTGCGGGCATGCGAGGATTGGGCGATCTTCACCCAGTCCTGGCTCGGGCCGTAGGAATGCTTCGACGTCAAAATCTCGACGATATCGCCGGTTTTCAGCTTGTGGTCCAGAGGAACGATACGGCTGTTTACCTTCGCGCCGATCGTCCGGTTGCCGACCTCCGTATGAATCCGGTATGCGAAATCGAGAGGTACCGATCCCGCCGGAAGCTCGATGACTTCGCCGCTCGGCGTAAACACAAAAACGAGATCGGCAAAAAAGTCCATTTTGAGCGATTCCATAAATTCGGATGCGTCGCGCGCCTCGTTCTGCAGCTCCAATATTTCGCGGAACCAGGTCATTTTGTCCTCAAAGCTGCCGCCCGGAACGATCGAGCCTTCCTTATAAGCCCAGTGCGCCGCGATGCCGTATTCGGACGTTCTGTGCATATCCCAGGTTCGGATTTGCACCTCGGTCGGTTCACCGTTCGGCCCGATAACCGTCGTATGCAGCGATTGGTACATGTTCGCCTTGGGCATCGCGATATAATCCTTGAAGCGGCCCGGCATAGGCTTCCAAAGCGTATGAATAATGCCTAAAGTGGCATAGCAGTCTTTAATGTTATCGACGATAATCCGAATAGCCAGCAGATCGTAAATTTCGCTGAACTGCTTGTTTCTGTCGGTCATTTTCTTGTAAATACTGTAAAGATGCTTCGGGCGTCCCGAAATATCGCCTTCGATCCCCATCTCTTCCAGCTTTTCCGTTATTCTTGCGATAACGTCGTCAATGAACCGCTCGCGCTCCGCCCGCTTCTTCTTCATCAGGTTCGCGATCCGGTAATACTGCTGCGGATTCAAATACCTAAGCGCAATGTCCTCCATTTCCCATTTGATCGCCGAAATACCGAGCCGGTGGGCTATCGGACAGAAAATTTCCAGCGTTTCGTAAGCGATCCGCCGCTGGGCTTCCTCCGACTGAAATTTAAGCGTACGCATATTGTGCAGCCTGTCGGCCAGCTTTATCAAAATTACGCGGATGTCCTGAGCCATCGCTACGAACATTTTGCGGTAGTTTTCGTTCTGTTGTTCTTCCTTGGACCGGAATTTAATTTTCTCCAGCTTTGTCAGGCCGTCTACGAGCATCGCACAGGTTTCGCCAAATTTCGCGCGGACCGCCTGCAGGTCGACCGTCGTATCCTCGACAACGTCGTGAAGCAGCGCCGCTATAATCGAAAGCACGTCCATCTGCATATCGACAAGAATATCCGCAACCGCGACGGGATGCAGAATGTAAGGCTCTCCCGATTTCCGCACTTGGCCGTGATGGGCTTGCTCAGCGAAATCATAGGCTTCCTTGATGCGTATGAGGTCCTGCTCTTTCATATAGACGGATGCCTTCTCGAGTAAATGCTCAATGCCCATGAAACGTCCCTTTCCAAGCGTAAACGGCTTAACCGGATGATTGCGGCATACGCCCGTTTCGCGATGAAATCTAACCATTATTCCGAGTTTTTATAATATTATGCCTGTAATAACACCGCCGCGTCAACCATCGGGCCGATTTAAATAAAACCGCCTGCCCTTCGCACGAAACGTGCAAAGGAATCAGGCGGCTGCCAATGTCCGGTTCCGGACGTTGCTTTTTATTCGTATGTCATAAGTGAAAAGACGTCGATTCCATCCAGCTTCTCGCGGCCTGTCAAATAGGCGAGCTCGATCAGAAACGCTGCTCCGACCACTTCCCCGCCGAGCTGGCGGACTAGGTTAATCGAGGTAGCGATCGTTCCTCCCGTTGCCAGAAGGTCGTCGGCGATCAATACACGCTGCCCCGGCGTTATGGCATCCTTGTGCATGGCCAGCTGGTCCTTGCCGTATTCCAGATCATAGTTCGCGGTAATGGTTTCGCCCGGAAGCTTCCCGCTTTTGCGGATCGGCGCGAAGCCAACTCCAAGCGCAAGCGCCAAAGGAGCGCCTACGACGAAGCCGCGCGCTTCGGGACCTGCGATAATATCGATTTTCATATGCTGCACAGCTGCGCGAATTTCTTCGATCGCCGCCCGGTAAGCGCCCCCGTCCTTCAGAAGCGTCGTAATATCCTTAAAGCGGATGCCCGGCTGTGGAAAATCAGGGATAACCCGGATGTAATCTTTGAAATTGTAAGCTTGGTTTGACATGTATACTTCATCCTTCCATTCATCTCATGCCGTGCAGCGACCGTATGGGCTGCCCGGAACTTTCTTTTGCCTCCAGGTACCGCGACGAGGTCGCCAGATCCCGCTTCTGCGGCGCAGCCGCCGGTACCATCAAGCCGTCGCGGAACGTAATGAATTGCAGCTCCTCGAATACTTCAAGCATCATTCGGACCGTTCCTTCGGCAAAGCCGCTTTGCTCCGCCAGACGTTTAATTAATCCGCTTGCTGGTGTCTCACCGAGCTTCCTGAGGCGCTGATAGACCATCCCAAAATGCTCCCGCTCCGGGAATGGCTCGCCGTTCAGCGCATCATAATGAATATCGTGAAGCTGCAGCTGCGGCTTGCGCTGCCCGTTCCATACATTGACGGACAGCTCGCCGACGGCTTGAATTTTCCGCCCCGGCTGCAGACCATCCGAGAGCTCTCCCATGCCAAAGCCGATTCCGTCCAACAGACGGCGTCCGCTGCCGAGCGTGAGCTTCAAATGCTTCGACTCCTTGCCGATCGTGCGGCGTTCCGCGAGCTCAACCCCGTCGAACAGCAGACGGGGGGATGGATTGCCAACCCCGAACGGCTCCAGCAGCGACAGCTCCGATATCGTTTCCAGCGTTGCTTCGTTAATCGAGCAGGTCAGATCCACAGCCGTCTTCGGGATCCAGTCGTCTTCCTTCAGCCATTGGTCGGCCAGTTCGCCAAGCCGCAGCTCGAATGCCGGCAGCCGATCGCGGTGCAGGCTCATCCCCGCGGCAGCCTGATGCCCGCCGTAATGATCCAGCAGATAACGGCATTCGGTCAATGCCGCATGCAGATCATAACCTTCAATGGAACGCGCCGAGCCTTTGCACATTCCGGTGTCCCCGTCGATGCCAAGAACGATTACAGGTTTATAATTCCGTTCCAAAATTTTGGATGCGACGATTCCAATCACACCTACATTCCAACCCTCGCCGGCCAGCACGATGACCGGCGGAGCCGGCTCCCCCCGGGCTTCGGCGGCCGCACATTTCTCCAGCCACTGCTGCTCGGCTTCCTTGACCATGCTTTCGACAACCCGCTGCCGCTCCTTGTTCAGGCTGTCCAGGCTGATAGCAGCCAGTATCGCATTGTCATAATCGTCTGTCGTCAGAAGCTCGACGGCCCGCCCCGCATGCTCCAATCTGCCGGCTGCATTAATGCGGGGCGCCATGCCAAAGGCGACTCCGGTCGACGTAATCGCCTCAAGCTCGATCCCGCCGGCTTCCGCCAGCGCGCGGAAGCCGGTGCTGGCGGAGGTCCGCATCCGCTCCAATCCGTACCGCACCAAAATCCTGTTCTCGTCAACAAGCGGCATCAAATCGGCAATCGTACCAAGACTGACGATATCCGTCAGCTCGAGCGGCGGACGCTCCAGCAATGCCGTCGCCAGCTTGAAGGCAACGCCTACGCCTGCCAGCCCCTTGAACGGGTATGTGCAGTCCTCGCGCTTTGGATTGACGACCGCAACGGCGTCCGGGATTTGCACGGGCGGCTCGTGGTGATCGGTGACGACGACATCGATGCCAAGCTCCTTCGCATATTCGATCTCGTCGTATGCGCTAATGCCGGTATCGACCGTCACGATCAGCTTGACGCCTTCCTCTGCGGCAAGCGCGACCGCTTTCCGGTTCATCCCGTATCCTTCCAAGGCACGATGCGGAATATAATAATCAAATTCATAGCCCAGCATGCGAAAAGTATGGATGAGCAGGGAAGTGCTCGAAACGCCGTCCGCATCGTAATCCCCGTATATTCTTATTTTCTCGTTGTTCGACGCAGCGGCTCTGATTCTCTGGACCGCTTCCGCCATGTCCTTCAGCAAATACGGATCGTGAAGATGTTCCTCTCCGCCCCGCAAAAAACGCTCTGCCGCTGCTG
Source organism: Paenibacillus vietnamensis (assembly GCF_020169515.1). Taxonomy (GTDB): domain Bacteria; phylum Bacillota; class Bacilli; order Paenibacillales; family Paenibacillaceae; genus Pristimantibacillus; species Pristimantibacillus vietnamensis. The sequence goes on from NZ_JAHMHW010000003.1 coordinate 300,821, forward strand.
GCTCCGCATACCCCCGCTGTACGAGCAGGCGCGCAACCAAAGGCGGCAGCCCAAGCGTTCCGGCCAGCCTGACGGCCCCGGCTTCGCTGCTTTCATCCCATGGAGCAACCGCCCAGCGCGTCTTTCGTTGTATCAACCTTCATCCCCCTCTCCTGCCGGATGCAGCCTATTGCAGCAGTGTCGGCATCTGCTCCTGATTCGGATCATGATTGGACTTGTAAGGATATCCGGGATCGTAAGGCTCAACAAAAATCGATACGTCCGTTACATGAATAAACCTTTTCATCACAAGCTGCTTCACCCGTTTGGCAATTTCCTGGCCTTCCAGCACCGTAATCCGCGGGTTAACGCTGATGACGATTTCGGCCACAACATAATGGCCATGCTCCTTCGCCTTGAGGGATTGCACCGTAATAACCCCCTCGACACGCTGCACGAGCTGCATCATCTCGTTAGCGTTCTCTTCCTCGGCGTGCTTCCCTCCAGCGCCTTTGACCGAGCCCGTTGCCATGCGAAAGCCTCCGTACATAATAATAGCCGCAATCGCCAGCGCCGCAGCGGGGTCCATGTAATACAGCTCAGGAACCGACAGCCAGCGGCCGATAATCGCTCCGCCCGTACCGATGAGCGCCGACAAAGAGCAGCAGAGGGCTGACATGCGGTCTCTGGACGGCAAAAACAGCTGTTGAGCGATCAGGCTTGCGCCAATCACGATAAGTGCAGTCCAGCGGGGCGATTCGTGAACGCCGTCCGAAAGATCCCGTATCGCGGAGATGCCGATTTCGAGACCCACAATAAGAAGGATGACGGACATTAATATCGTTGTCGCCATTTCCCCCTTAAAATCGAGTGCCGCCGTCTCCGTACCGGCTTTCGCGGCGGAGCGCTGCCGCTCCGTCCGCTGCCTCGAGACGGCAGCGGCGGCCTCTGCGGCGTCCGCCGCGGTCCTGAACGCATCCGCGAGAAGCGCCTTGCTTCCCGATAGCCAACCCATGATCCCTTTGCAAAGTGCCAGCAGCATGTTTCCCCATAAGCCGGCCCAAGCTGCTGATCCGGCTTTCGCATATCGCTGTGCAGTTGACATTTGGTTCCTCCTAAAGTGTTTTGCGCAGCAAAACACATCTTCGTAAGCATAAGCTTAGTGTTTTGCGCAGCAAAACACATCTTCGTAAGCATAAGCTTAGGGTTTTGCGCAGCAAAACACATCTTCGTAAGCATAAGCTTTATCTTATGGCTGCGTCGAAACCTTCGCCGCTTTCTTCGGCTGCTGCTTCCCTTTCAGCAGCAGCCATAGAGGGCTTGCGATGCAGATCGAGGAGTAAGCCCCGCTCGTCAAGCCGATAATTTTGGCCAAGGCGAACAGCTTGATCGACTCGCTGCCGAAGATGAATAGGCAAACCGCGACGATAAGGACGGCGAGCACCGTATATATATTACGCGCCATCGTCTGCCAGATACTCGCGTTGACCATTTCGGCGAGCTGCTCGCGGTTCTTAAACTGGCCGAAACGCAGATTTTCGCGGATCCGGTCAAAAATAACGATTTTATCGTTAATGGAATAACCGATCGTAGTCAGGACAGCCGCGATAAACGGCAAATCCACCTCCAGGCGGAAGATCGAGAACAGTGCGACAACGACAAAAGCATCGTACAAAATCGCAATGTTAGCGGCGAGCGCAAAACGCCATTCAAAACGCAGCATCACATAAAGCATAATCGCGACGCTGGCGATCAAGATCGCCCAAATCGTTTTGATTCCGAGCTCCTGAGCCATATCCGGCGATACGACGTTCACCTCGGCCGAAACCTGATCGCCGTATTTCGCTTTGAATGCGTCCTGGATTTCCGTGATTTTCGCTTGAGTCAATACCTCGTCGAATCTCGCGGACACGCGGTCATTGCCGGTTCCCCCGACCGTTGGAGTAACGTCTTCGATACCGGCCTTTGCCAATGCATCCTTCGCATCCTGCTGGGTAGCCGCTTTTCCGACCGAGATGTCCATATTCGTTCCGGCCTTGAAGTCAACGCCAAAATTCAAATTGAAAAGAAGCAGCGAGATGATGCCCGCGAGCGTCAGCAGAGCCGAGAACAGAAAAAACTTATTGCGGTTGCCTACGAAGTCGTATCGTATTTTTGTATTAAAGTTCACGGATTTCCGCCTCCTTTACACCGTAGTAGCTAGGTTTCGTAAACAGATTACTGCGGATCAGAAGCATAATCAGAAGCCGCGACAAGAAAATGTTCGTAATCATACTGACGAGAATACTGAAGATCATCGTCAGGGCGAAGCCGCGGATAGCCCCGTTACCGATGTAATACAATACGGCGCTCGCAATGATGTTCGTAATATTCGCGTCCATAATCGTCCGGAAGGAGTTTTTGGAGCCTGATTTCAAGGACGAGAGCAGACTTTTGCCGCTGCGGATTTCTTCCTTGATCCTCTCGTACATAATGATATTCGCGTCGACCGCCATCCCGATCCCGAGCACAAACGCCGCAATGCCCGGCAGCGTTAACGTCGCGTTCATCAAATTAAAGACAAGAATAAGAAGCCATGTATACGTAATGACCGTAATGGCCGCAATAACGCCAGGAATACGGAACAGAATAATCAGGAATACCAAAATAATAACCGTACCGATAATTCCCGCCTCAACAGTGTCCTTCAGCGACTCCAGGCCCAGCTTTGCCCCTACGCTCTGCGTATACTTCTCCGTCAGCTTAAGCGGCAATGCGCCAAGGTTAATCATATCCCTGAGCTCTTTGGCTTCGTCCGTCGTATAGTCGCCTGTAATCGTAGCGGAACCCCCGGAAATCGCAAAGTTAACGGACGGTCTGGAGAGCTCCTCTTCATCAAGATAGATCGCCAAATACGAGCCTGTTAATCTGCGCGTAATTTCCTCGAATTTATCCGCATCCTTCAATTCGATCGTAACAAACGGCTTTCCGAGGTCGTCGTAGCCGATTCCCGCACCGTTTTGTTTGAAATCGCTGCCTGCGAGCTCTACCTTGCCGTCAGGGCCGCGGAACGTCAGCTGGATCGGCTTGGCCAAAATTTCTCTGACCTCGTCTTCATTCTCGACACCGGCCAGCTTCAGCCGGATCCGGTTCGAGCCTTCGGTCGTAATTTCCGGCTCGACGATACCGAGCGAGTCGATACGCTCTTCCAGGCTTCTCGCCGTTTCCTTGAGCGATTCCGGCGTAACCGCCTCCCCGCCTTCAAGCGGCGTGGCTTCGTAAAGCACCTCAAAGCCGCCCTTCAAATCAAGGCCTAAGCGAACGTCCTTCACCAACGATGGGCTAGTCCATGCGATAACGCCGAACATAATAACCACGATCGCAAGGAAGGCCAAAATTCTCTTCCCGAACATACGTCTGAATCCCCCTTATGATCTCAATATTCCTATTATACAGAGGGTGCAAAAACGAGTCAAAAAAAAGAAACCCTCTCTAGAACGGGTTTCCCTTCAAAGCGCTGAGCGTCATGTAATTCATGAACTTCGTCACCTTCAAGGACAAAATGTCATTGACGATCTCGTACAGCTCAGGCTGTCCTTTCTTCGAGTATTTCTCGCTGACGCATTCCCATACTTCCCGGGCGGTTACGTTCTCGTAACCGATCATCCGGAATTCCTCCGCTTTACTTTCGCACAGCTCCTCGATCATGCGATCTAATTCTTCGTCTGCCATGCCGCCATCTCCCCTGAACTGAGCCTCATATGCCCGAAAAATAACAGCTACTAAGCATCGGCCTGCTACATTTCATTTATGTATGCAACTATTCGCTGCGGCCGCCCGTTTCTCCTGCCTAAGCCGCATTTCCTATGAAAAAAGGCTGACATGGAATTGGACATGCCGCGCATAAAGATAAGTATCCGGCTTGTCAGCTGCGTCTTTCCCGTGTTGCCGGAAGAAAACCGCAATTACGCGATAGAGAAGAGGGCCGGATATTATGACGAAGCAAACGTTTATTAAAGGCGCGATGATCCTGCTGGCCGCAGGCATTATTAATCGGCTGCTCGGATTTGTCCCGCGCATCGCCCTCCCGCGCATTATGGGGGCGGAAGGGGTCGGACTATATCAGCTCAGTTTCCCGTTTCTGACCGTGCTCCTGACGATTATAACGGGCGGCATCCCTCTTGCTGTCGCCAAATGGATTGCGGAGGCGGAATCGCAAGGGGATTCGGCCCGCGTCAAGTTTATTTTCAGGACGTCCATGCGGCTTGTCATCCTCCTTGCCTCTGCAGTAACGGTTGCAATGGTGCTGCTCGCACCGTGGATAACGACCCAAATTTTGCCGGATTCAAGGGTGTACCGCACTTTTATGGCTATGTCGCCGCTCCTTCTGATCATCGGGATATCGTCCGTTTACCGGGGCTATTTTCAAGGCAAGCAGGACATGATTCCAAGCGCCGTCTCCCAAATCACGGAAACGGTGCTCCGCATTATCTCCGCGCTTGGTTTTGCCTATTTATTAATGCCGCTAGGCGTGGAGTGGGCGGCAGCCGGGGCAATGCTTGGCGTTGTTGTCGGCGAGCTCGGCGGCCTGTTCGTGATTTTATGGAAATATTATTCAGAGAAGCGCAAAGCCAAACAAATGGAAAATGCCAAGCCTTCCGCCCAGACTGACAAAAACAAGCCCGTTCTCCGCCGGTTGCTGCAAATTTCGGTGCCCGTGACAGGCAGCAAGCTCGTCGGCTCCTTCTCGTACCTGCTCGAAACGATTTTTACAGCCAGAAGCCTCGTTGCCGCAGGAATTGCCTCTACCGTCGCCACCGCGCAATACGGCGCGCTGCAAGGTATGATTGTTCCGCTAGTACTGCTGCCGACCGCGCTCACTTATTCGCTGGCTGTGTCGCTCGTGCCGTCCTTGTCCGAAGCAGCCGCCAAAGGAGACAACGCCATAATTCATAAGCGGCTTCACCAATCTATGCGTCTTGCCCTTGTCACCGGAGCCCCCTTTGTCGTCATCATGGGTTTATTCGCGGAGCCGATCTGCCGCCTGCTGTACGATCAAGCCGACATTGCCCCAATGCTTCAGCTCATTGCGCCTGTAGGAATTTTCATCTATCTGCAAGCTCCGCTGCAAGCCGCGCTTCAGGCGCTGGATAAACCCGGCACCGCTCTTATGAATACGTTAATCGGCGCCGTCGTGAAGCTGGTCCTGATCGTTCAGCTGGCCTCGAATCCGGATTTCGGCATTTACGGTGCACTGATCGCCATTAACGTGAATATCGTGTTAGTTACACTTCTGCACGGCATAAGCGTTTTGAAATTTATCGGCTTCCATATGAAGCTGCTGGATTTCATCAAGGTCGGGTCTGCCATGCTCATTATGGGAGCGGCCGCGCAATTTTTGATGAACCGTCAGCTGCTTCCGGCGGAATGGATCAATTTGCTGCTTGCCAGCGCCGCCAGCGTAGCCGTCTATTTGCTGCTCATGATTGCAACCCGAATCATCGACCGCCACGATATCGTCCGGATCCCGCTGTTTGGCAGATGGTTTCAATAGCCCGCTTAAAAATAAAACCGCGGTTCCAAAGAGGGGCGTTCATCCCCTTTAGAAACGCGGTTTTTTATCGTTTAAATCGATAAACAGCCTGCCTCTATGATCAATCGTACAGAAAAATACATCTTTAAAATCCGTAACTCCCCGCTCCTGCAGCACATTTTTCAGCCAAAACCTCGTTTTCTCGAGCTTCTTTAAATTTTCATCCTGCACCTTCCCGTCCATAATTAAGGGAATCGGCAAAATTTCAAACCGGAATTTGGGAGGAATGACCTTTGAGCCCGGCACCGCTCTCAGCTTATCGGTTTGCTCCCCTTCCGGAGATTCGATCGACTCCTTGCCTAATGCTGTTGACGGCTCCGGCTTCTCCTTCTCGAGAACAGACAGCTTGCCGCTCGTTTCCAAAACGGCGAATTCCACATCGGAAACGGCGCCTATTTTATTTTCGCGCAGCTGCAGCATCAGATCGTCCAAATTGTAACGCTGCTTGCGCATGACATCGCTGTTCAGCTTCCCTTTATCGATGATGACGCTCGGCTTGCCGTCGAACAGCAGCCGGAGCTTCCTGCTTTTCATTGTCAAATAGGCGATGCCCACCTGAACGATCAGCAGTACGGCCATCGGCATAATGCCTTCCCACAATTTCCGGTCCGCATCCTCCAGTACGATAACTGCGATTTCCGCAATCATGACGGAGATGACGAGGTCGAACACCGAAAGCTTGCCGATCTCCCGCTTGCCCATAAAGCGCATAATCAGAAATACGACGAAATAAATGATCACCGTCCGGATCAACAGGCCCCAAAATTCCAAAGGAAACCGCCTCCTCGACTTGTCATACGTGCTTCTGCGTTCCGTTTTTGTCCGTACAGCTATTGTCACCTGCCCCCATATACATCATACGGAACCTCACTATACGAATATATGGCAAAGCAAAAAGGCCGAAGAAAAACATTGTGTTTTGCAGGACGGTTGTACTATTCCTCCATGCTTGACCATATGGATAAGTAATACATGCCAATTCGGGGGGGAATTTGATGAGTTCGGTTAAGCAATCTTCAAAACCGCCTTTAATCGCGTCGCCACTGCTTGCGGGAGTGCTCTTTTCCTTGATCTGGCTCGCGGCCGGCGCTTTGCTGCTGTCTTTGTTCCTGCACTTTTCCGACATGAAGGAAAACAGTCTGCCGGGTTATGCTTTTCTTGTGCATGCCGTATCTTCGCTGGCGGGCGGCTTTACCGCGGGCAAGCGCTCTGAGAATAAAGGCTGGTACAACGGATCTCTGCTTGGCTTAATTTATGCGGCTATCATTATTATAGTCAGCTTTTTGGCTTCGGACGCTTCCCTGACCTGGCACAGCGCTTCGCTTCTTGGCGCATCGCTGCTTGCAGGGGCTTTCGGGGGAATGATCGGGGTAAATATGAAACGTTAAATTGTTCACAAAAAAGAGAGGGCTGTACCCTGCAGTTCACAAACTGCCTGGTACAGCCCTATCGGCTTATGCGTTATCCTTCTCGATAGACGGAGCAGAGTTAATAATCGTATTGATTGCGCTTCGTTCGAAGGTCATCTTGGTCGTGTCGTTGACGCGAAGCACGACCGTGTCGTCCGTCAGCTCGACTACCGTACCATGCAAGCCGCCGATCGTTGAAATTTTATCGCCTTTTTTAATTTGGTTAAGCATGACCGTACGCTGCTTCTGTTTCTTCTGCTGCGGACGGATCAATAGGAAATAAAATACCGCGAACATTAGGATGAACGGCCAGATCATGCCGATAATACCGCCTGCGCCGCCTGTTGCTTCAGTTGCTAGCCACATCGAAATCCCCCCTTTCAAAATCCTTTCTCATTATCGAACAGTCCGTAGCTCGTGAAGAAGGAATCCCGGAAATCGAGCAGCCGGTCCTCCATAATCGCTTGCCGAACGTCCCGCATGAGTTGCAGCAAGAAATGCAAATTATGATAAGTCGTCAGCCGCATGCCGAACGTCTCATCCGCCTTTATTAAATGCCGGATATAGGCCCTGGAGTAGTTCTTGCACGTGTAGCACGAGCATTCAGGGTCAAGCGGACCAAAATCTTCGGCGTATTTCGCATTGCGGATCACAAGCCTGCCCCCGCTTGTCATCGTTGTCCCATTGCGGGCGATGCGGGTCGGCAGCACGCAATCAAACATGTCGATCCCGCGGATAGCGCCTTCAATCAACGCGTCGGGGGAACCGACGCCCATCAGGTAGCGGGGCTTGCCGGCGGGCATAACCGGTACAGTATAGTCGAGCACTTCATACATCAAATGCTTGGGCTCGCCTACGCTCAGTCCACCAATAGCATACCCCGGGAAATCCATGGAAGTCAAATCGTTTGCGCTTTGGATTCGCAAATCTTTGTACATGCCCCCCTGGATAATCGCGAACAACCCTTGATCATGCGGCCTGGCATGAGCCTTGAGGCAGCGCTCCGCCCAGCGGGTCGTACGTTCCAGCGATTTTTTCACATATTCATGATCGGCCGGGTAAGGCGGGCATTCGTCGAACGCCATCATAATGTCGGAGCCGAGCGCATTCTGAATTTCCATGGCCACTTCCGGAGACAGGAACTTTTTGTCGCCATTTAAGTGGGAGCGGAAATGTACGCCCTCTTCGGTAATCTTCCGCATTTCGCTCAAGCTGAACACCTGGAAGCCGCCGCTGTCCGTCAGGATCGGCCGGTCCCAATTCATAAATTTATGAAGGCCGCCGGCCCGCTTCACGATTTCATGGCCCGGACGCAAAAACAGATGGTAGGTATTGCTCAAAATAATATGGGCGTCCATCGTCTTCAGCTCTTCCGGGCTCATCGTTTTTACGGTCGCCTGAGTCCCTACCGGCATAAACGCCGGCGTCTCGATTACGCCATGCGGAGTATGCACCCGTCCTAGCCGTGCGCCTGATTGCTTGCATTGTTTGATTAATTCATATTTGATAGCCACAATTCACGCTTCCTATTCCTCTATTAGTAAATGAACATTGCGTCGCCGAAGCTGAAGAAGCGGTATTCCTTCGCAATCGCTTCCTCGTATGCGCGCATGACCGCATCGCGTCCGGCAAGCGCGCTTACAAGCATGACGAGCGTCGATTTCGGAAGATGGAAGTTCGTCAGCAGCGCATCGACCAGCTTAAAGGTATAACCCGGATAGATAAAAATCGAGGTCCAGCCGCTGCATGCCCCGATCGGCTTGCCTTCGAACCGGGCCGCAACCGTCTCCAGCGTCCTTGAGGAGGTTGTTCCCACCGCAATTATCCGCGCTCCGTTTTCCTTCGCCTCCTGAATTAAACGGGCATTATGCTCGTCCAGCTCGTAATATTCAGCATGCATCTCGTGGTCTTCAACCCGATCGACCGACATAGGCCGGAACGTGCCCAGGCCGACGTGGAGCGTTACATAAGCCAGCTTAACGCCTTTGCCCTGCAGCTTCTTCAAAAACTCTTCCGTAAAATGAAGCCCGGCCGTAGGAGCCGCCGCCGAGCCCGCATGTTTCGAGTACACCGTCTGATACCGCTCGCGTTCTTCCAGTCTCTCTTTAATGTACGGCGGCAGCGGCATTTCGCCGAGCCGGTCCAGCAGCTCCTCGAAAATGCCTTCGTACATAAACCGGACTGTCCTGCCGCCCATCTCGGCCTCTTCCTCAATGACCGCGCGCAGCAGCGGATTCCCGTATCCGTCGTCTCCGAAGGAGAGCTGCGTCCCGGTTTTCAGCCTTTTGGCCGGTTTGCCAAGCGTTTCCCAGCGGTCCCCGTCCAGCCGCTTCAGAAGAAGCAGCTCGATTTTCGCGCCCGTGTCGGATTTGATTCCGGTCAAGCGCGCTGGAATGACTCTCGTATCGTTTAAGACCAGCACGTCCCCCGGCTGCAAATCGTTCTCCAAATCGGTAAAGCTGCGATGCGCAATTTCACCGGTCCGTTTGTTTAAGGTGAGCAATCGGGACGAAGTTCTATCGGGCAGCGGCGTCTGAGCGATCAAGCGCTCAGGCAGCTCAAAGTCAAACCAATCTACGTTCATATCGTATCAATCATTCCTTAGCGATGGTCACATCTTTGTAGTAGTATTGCAAAATATATTGATAGTCATACCCTTGCTTCGCAAGGCCTAGCGCTCCGTACTGCGACATGCCGAGGCCATGGCCGTTCCCCGTTCCGATAAAACGGTAGGAAGGGTCCTTGGTCGCCGCGCGCACGTTTCCGTCTCCGTCCAGAATGTACACATTTTTATCCTTAATCTCTGCAGCTGTGCCGCCGGCTCCGATCGTATAAATCGGCGACCGGTTGTCCGTTCGGACGGCTTGCGCCCCGCCGCCTCCGGCTACCGCAACCTTCGCCGTTTCGTCAATCTTGAACAGCGTGCTCGGAAGTGAACCGTCGACGCCCACTGCTGCACGGAGCGAATTCGGATCCTTTACCTCCAGCCGCTGTCCGTTTGCCGCGATTTCGATTGCTCGTCCGGAAGGGCCGCGCCTGCTGACCTCAAGCGAGCTTAACGTTCCGGTAATCTGCACTGCTCCGGCCGCATTCATCTTCGCCAGCAGCTCCTCGCCCGAGTACGGCCCCCTTACCCAGGACATCGAGCTTACTTCCACTACTTTCTCCAGCACGGTCACTTTGGTTCCGCTGTTCAACTGAGCTACGAGCGGAATCGAATCCTGAATGGCAGGCTGTCTGCGCACCTTCGTACCGTCCGTATTGACCGACATAACCGTGCTGCCTGCTGGCGTGCTAAGGCCCGTCGTATCCAGCAGATCATCGCGGATATAGCCGGTTTCCCCGCTCTGCAGCGCAATGCGATACCAGTCATGCAGTCCTTCCTCCGACGTATGATCAGGGCTGCTGACCGGCTTCAGATAAGGGACGGAATTGTTCCAGATTTCCGCCGCATCGGCTGTCATGCCTCCGCTGTTCGCGGAAAATAGCGTTTCGATCAGCTTGCCGTTATAAAGCGCAACCTCGCCCGAAGTAGCATCTACTGCCGCGATCGTCGACGGCTTCTCGGATTCGATTCCATAGTAGGCCTGGCTCAGCGTCGTATCGACGACATGCGCGATTTTGTAGCCCAGGCCTTTATACAGCGCGTAGGTGCGGGCTGCAACCGCCTGCGCCTTCAATGCCTCGGCAGGCCAGGACGGATACATTTCCACACCGACGACGGAATACAAATACTGCTCAAAAGGCAGCTCGTTCACGACCGCCATCCGCCCGTTCAGCAGGGTCAGCTCAAAGGAGCCGCGATATTTGCGGTTGCTGCGTTCGATCAGCTGAATCGGCTCTTTGCCCGCGGGAGTGACCGTCACCTTTGCGTCGCTTCCCCCGAACGCATACAGCTCCAGGCTGTTTTCCGCCTTCTGGCTTGCCGAATGATCGTTTCTGAGCAGCATATACGGCGTTACCGCATCCGCAGTTTTTAAGGCTGCACCGCCGGGAACCTTCGCAGCAGCCGCTTTAACGATCTGCAGCTCCGCATCGCTTGCGGCGGCGCCGACCATAACGGAATAGCTAGCCTCCCCTTGCTGGTTCAAGCGGACCGCGGCGAACGCATCGAGTCCTGCCGCTCCAAACGCGCCGGCCGCGGCTGCTGCCTCGGCCTTGCTCGCGTACGCTCCGCTTTCCAGATGGAACGGGCCTTGCAGTACGGACTTGAAGCTGCCGGCAAGCTTGGCCAGCTGACTGTCGGCCGACCATTTCTTCTGGGCGGCCGCCGCATCTGCAGCCGTAGCGTATGTACCTTCGAAAACTTGATAGACGATGGATTTATTTTTCGCGGCGGAGGTCAAATAGGCAGCGCCCTTCGCCTCCTGAAGTCTTTTGAATACCGCCAAGGCCGAAGCGAATTGGCCGGATTCGAACACCTTCACTTTATAATCGTCAGGAGCGAACCTGATCTGCGAGGAAGCTCCCACCGTAAACCAGCTGCTAATTCCGTCCGGCAAGCGCGTGCCGATCCGAAGGCCGCCCGTAGACGTAAAAGTCGCTGCCGGCGTCGTTGATGTATAGGTCGAAAATACCGCAACGCGAATATCTTCCAGCTTCGGAACCGCGGCCTGAGTAGGCGATGCCGTCCAAGTCGACGCAAGCAGAAGCATCGACGCGGACAGAATCATCATTCTTTTAAGCGGGCGTTTCAAGTTCATGCTAGTTATTCCCCTCTCTGTCCGGCTCCCGTTCGCAGCCGTTAATCGAACAGCTTTGTCCGGCCGAACCGAACCACTCGTATCGTCTGGCGGCAATGTACCGGTACAGCCGGTCCGCCATTCGCCTCATCCCGGGTATCCGGTACAACATGGACAGACATTTCAGTCCTTTGACCGTCCGCAAAATACGAACGATTCCGTCTGCGCCTGCGAATACGCGGCCATTCCCGTCCACGATATGGATTTTCTCGTACAGCTCCTCGTTGTTGATTCCCCGAAGAGCGCGCAACGGAATACTGTCTTCCTCCAAGGCCTCCAATTGCCCGATCGGTATCAAATCCAGCGCCGATCGGGTCGGCAGCTCCTTCAGCTTGGACACAGAGGCAAGACAGAGCCTGCAATTTCCGTCATAAATGACGTACAGCGTCTCGGTCTCAGGTGATGTGCGGTTCATAGAGTGTTACCTCTCCGGCATTGGCAGTCCGACATGGCGGTACGCGCTTTCCGTCGCGATTCTTCCGCGCGGCGTTCGCTGCAGAAACCCGATTTGCATCAGGTACGGCTCGTATACGTCCTCGATGGTCTGGCTCTCTTCTCCGATCGTTGCGGCGATCGTATCCAGTCCGACCGGGCGTCCTGCAAAGGTCGTCATCATTGCGTGCAGCATTTTGTGATCGATGCTGTCCAGTCCTACCTTATCCACCTGCAGCAGCTCCAGCGCCGATCTTGCGATCTCATGCGTGATGATGCCGTCGCCCCGCACCTGAGCGAAATCCCGCACCCGTTTGAGCAAGCGGTTCGCGATCCGCGGCGTTCCGCGAGACCGCATCGCGATTTCGGCCGCCGCCTCGCCGACGATGCTGACGTTTAATATTTCGGAAGCTCTGGATACGATAAAGGAAAGCTCGTCCACCGTATAAAATTCCAGCCGGCTGACAACTCCGAACCTGTCGCGAAGCGGCGCCGACAGAAGACCCGCGCGCGTCGTCGCCCCGATCAGCGTGAACGGCGGCAGATCCAGGCGCACCGAACGGGCGCTAGGTCCTTTTCCGATCATAATATCGAGTGCGAAATCCTCCATAGCCGGATACAGCACCTCTTCTACCGTCCGGTGCAGCCGGTGGATTTCGTCGATGAACAGGACGTCGCCCTCCTGCAAATTCGTCAGCAGCGCCGCCAGATCGCCGGGCCGCTCGATAGCGGGACCCGACGTTGTACGCAAATTCACGCCAAGCTCATTGGCGATAATGTTCGAAAGCGTCGTTTTGCCGAGGCCCGGGGGACCGTAAAGCAATACGTGGTCCAGCGCTTCCTTACGCAATTTGGCCGCTTCGATATAAATTTTCAAATTCTCCTTGACCTGCGTCTGTCCGATGTACTCCGCCAAATAGCGGGGGCGCAAGCTCAGCTCCACCGCCTGGTCTTCCATCATAAGGTTCGCGGAAATGATTCTATCGTCCAACCTACTTCATCTCCTTTCCATTAACCTTTGAACAGCTGCTGGAGCGCCCTCTTCATTAAAGAATCGACGGATTCTTCAGACGTTACGCTGCTTTGGAGGCCGTTCCACGCCCGGTCAAGCTCGGCTGCGGTATACCCGAGTGCGGCAAGCGCCTCGCGCGCCTCCTGCCAGGCCGTCCCGGCCCCTTGTCCCGCATGGCTGCCAGAGGAAAGATCCAGCGGTATGCCGCCTGAAGCGAGCAGTCCTCCGTCTAGCCCCGCGCCGATCAGCTTGTCCTTCAAATCGAGAATCATCCGCTGAGCCGTCTTCTTGCCGATGCCGGGCAGCTTGGTCAGAAATGATATATTTTCCTGCTGGATCGCTGCGATGACCGCCTCCGGCCGTCCGCCGGACAAAATGCCGAGCGCGACCCGGGGACCGATTCCGGACACTTCCAGCAGCTTGCGGAAGAGGGTCTGCTCCTCCCTTGTCTCGAAGCCGAAAAGTAAAATAGCGTCCTCACGGACGTTCTGATGGATAAAGACGGTTACCGGCTCCTGTTTTTTTGCGAACGCATAAGGATTTGGGGTAAACACACGGTAGCCGGTGTCCCGGACGTCCAGCACGATATATTCCGAATCCAAATGGGCGACGATGCCCCTTAAAAAATCGATCACGTGCGCTTCACCTCGTTTATCTTGTTGGTCATAACGGCGGAGTGGGCATGACAGATGGCAACCGCAAGCGCGTCCGCCACATCGTCGGGCTTCGGCACGGCCGTCAGCTTGAGAAACATTTTGACCATTTCCTGCACCTGCTTCTTCTCCGCTTTGCCATAGCCGACGACCGCCTGTTTCACCTGAAGCGGCGTATACTCGCCGATGGAAAGCCCGCGCTGGGCGGCTGCAAGAATGATGGCCCCCCTTGCCTGTGCAACGTCAAAAGCGGTCGTCACGTTACGGTTGAAAAACAGCTTCTCGACCGCAACGGCATTCGGCTTGTATTTATCCATTAATGCTCCGGCCGATTCGTACACCTGGAGCAGCCGCTGCTCGGAGGGCGTATGCGCTTCTGTCGTAATCGCGCCGTATTGGACTGGCGTGAGTTTATGTCCTAACTTGTCAACAAATCCGAAACCTACGATAGCAATGCCGGGGTCTATCCCAAGAACGCGCAAACCGCCAACTCCTAATCTATTATTTGACGCAGCTCCCGCATGCTAGAAAAGTATGGCCGCTAATGCATCCTATCTATTATAGCAAATGTTGGCGAGGATGAGAACGCGCGTTTGATATTTCGGAAATTCGGCAAAAAAAGAAGGCCGTACCCTTTCGTACGGCCCCGCTTCGCTTGGCTAATAGGCTGGATTCATCACCTTTTCGTTTTTCTCGACCGCATAATCGCTGTACGTCGATAATACGCTGTTATACTCGTCGATATCGCTTACCCGAATGCCTTTGGCGAGCTGGTCGAGCTTGTCCTGCGGCAGATTGCTCTCCATATAATTCACGTCCAGCTGAAAGAACGTGCGGACGACTTTTTCTTTTTTCGGCACTCCGTCATACAAGGTCAGATTGCCTTCCTTATCGACTCCGATATAGGCATTCGCCTTGCAATACGCGGACAGATCGTCGATTTGCTGCTCGAGAACGACCCTGTCAACGTCCGTTCCACGAGCCGCTTTCCAATCCGGGTTTTGTTCGAGCAGCCCGGCCACCTGTTTGCCCGTCATTATGCCAAGCGGCTTGTCCTCTTCTCCGCAGACGTAAATCCGGCGCAGCATGACCGTTAGCGGGGAGTCGGCTTCCTTCAGCTCCTCCAGCAGCCCGGATCCGGCTGCCGGCAGGGGAGCTTCCGCCGCTTGCAAGTGTCCGGCAGCGCCCGGCCAGAGCAAGCTCGCATACAGGATGGCCAGCACGCCGCCAAGCGTCCACATCGGGCGTCTGCCTCGCCGGATTCTTTTTTTTATATTTTTCCAAAGGCTGAATTCCATCATCTGAAAGACCCCTTCTAAATCATTTTTTGTTAGTGTGCTCCATTATTTCACAAATATTCAAGGCTTACCGCTTGTTCGGATGCATCCTCAACTAATGATTAGATCCGCATTCGTTAAAAAGGGCATCCGCAGAGCAGCTGGAATGCCGCGCGGATGCCCTTTCGTTATGACCGGTTACCGATTGATCCACGGCCGGTTGCCGCGGTATTTCGGCTTGCTTGTGACCGTATTAACCGTACGGATAACGGCTTTTTTGGCGGGCTTTCGTTGGACCGCCGTTTTGGCGGCTTTAGGGGCAGCTTGTTTTTCGTCCTGCTCGAAAGCTTCCTCCGTCCGGTTGCCTTTGCAGCCGCAGTCCGACTGATCGGCTGCTCCTGCTGTTTGGGGCCAGGTCGGATACGGCGGATACACCGGGAAACCGGCAGCCTGATAATCGTGTCCGCAGCCATGCCCCATATCGTAGTTGGGGCCTATGCTCGAAGGCGATACGTTACCCTTTCCGTAACCGTAGCCGCCATAGCCATAGTCAGTCTGCATGCCAAGCGGCGATACCATTCCTTGGTTCGGTGTCGCGGCCAGCGGCGAGAACATACTTTGGTTCGGCGAGGCGCTCATCGGCGATACCATTCCTTGGTTCGGCGAGGCGCTCATCGGCGAGAACATACTTTGGTTCGGCGAAGTGCTCATCGGCGAGAACATACTTTGGTTCGGCGAAGTGCTCATCGGCGATACCATTCCTTGGTTCGGCGAAGTGCTCATCGGCGACACCATTCCTTGGTTCGGCGAGGCGCTCAGCGGCGATACCATTTGGTTCGGCGAGGCGCTCATCGGCGATACCATTTGGTTCGGCGAAGCGCTCATCGGCGATACCATTTGGTTCGGCGAAGCGCTCATCGGCGATACCATACTTTGATTCGGCGCAAAGCTCATCGGCGATACCATTCCTTGGTTCGGCGAGGTGCTCAGCGGCGACAACATACTTTGATTCGGCGCAAAACTCATCGGCGACACCATGCTTTGGTTTGGCATCGCGGAAGCGCCCGCGACCGGATAGGCGTTCTCTGCAAGCGGGCTCACCGGGTTTCCGTAGCCCCAAATTGGCTCCGTCCCCATCGGCATCGTATCCGAAGACGGATAGCTGCCTACAAATACCGTTCCGGGAGGGCAATCATACGGCGTATCAAAGCCGCCTTCGCTAAGCGGGCTGACCGTGCTCGGATAAGGAACGGGCTGCTGCCAGCCCCCGTAGCCCTGGCCGTATCCGCCATATCCGCCGCCGTAACCGCCGCTGTCCTGGAATGGCATCGTCATTGGCTGGCCGTAGTCGTAACCGCCGAAAGAAGGCTGCTGCTGGGCATGCGCTACATGATCCGGCACTTTCGGCAAATCGTACAATGACAAAGCTTCCGTCGCAGGGATACCGTATTGCTTGAACAAATCAACGTTCGGCTTGTATTCCGAGTGGATCGGCTTCAGCTTCTTCTCAACCGGCTTTTCGATCGGCAGTGCCTTTTTAGAAGGTTGAATGTTTGCCGCTTTCGGAGCAGGCAGCGGGGCCGGCGCAGCCGGCTTCACGGCCGGAGCCGGTTTCTTCTCGACGACGGGAGCAGCCGGAGCCGGAGCCGGGGTCGGCGCAGGTGCCGGTGCTGGTGCTGGCGCCGGGGCAACCGGAGCCGTCGGGGTTTTACCGGTAATCGGGCCCGTTGGCGTTTTCCCTGTAATCGGAGCAGTGGACAGCTTGCCGACCAACCCTTGCACGCCTTGCATAATCGAGCTTGGGCTTAGCGATCCGCCGGTGCTTTTATTGCCCTTGGAGCCCTGCGAGGTTTGCATGCCTTGAGATAAGGAGCCTTGTGAGCCGTTCGATTGGTGCATGCCCGAGCCCGCTTTCGGGATATTCACGATTTCGCCGGTCAGGAGCACATTCGGGTTTTTAAGCTGCGGGTTCGCTTTAATCATATCTGCAAGCGGCACCCCCCATGCTTTGGACAGCTTCCAGAGCGTATCTCCCTGCTTGACGACATGCTGATGCATAATGTCCATCCCCCCTCCATGGCCGCCGGATTGATTGGATGGGATTTTCACTTTCGTTCCCACGTCAATGGCATCCGGATTCGTTATTCCCGGATTCAGCGCTAAAATTTCTTCCAGCGAAACATTATACTTTTGGCCGATAAAGTACAATGTATCGCCTTTTTTTACAATATGGATCTTCACTCGCTGATGACCTCCTGTCACGTATGAATAACCAGGCACGGCAAATGCCTGCTATCAATCCTTACATCCTATGCAGAACATGGGCGGGTGTCTCCATTTTTCTCAAAAAAATTAAAAAAGCCGGATCCGCACCTTGTGCGAACCCGGCTTTATATACTGTCCACATAAAATCGGCCAAACTACTCTCTGTCGAAATCGGAAAAGCTCGGATAACTTCCAAGCACGCGAACTTGGCAGCCGATCGCCTCGATTTCTTGAAGCGCGGCAGGCAGCAGAACCGTATCGAGCGCCATATCGATATCGATAAAGAAGTAGTAATTGCCCAGCTTTTTCTTAGTCGGACGCGACTCGATCCGCGACAGATTGATCTTTCGCCAAGCGAAGGCAGCAAGCACCTGATGCAGCGCACCCGGATAATCCTCGGGTAAGGTGATCAGAATGCTCGTTTTCATCTTGTCGGACTTACGTACTGTATAAGGCTCGGCGCCGACCAGAAGAAAACGGGTATAGTTGTTGTCGTGGTCCGTAATTTTCCCGGCAATGACATCCAGCCCTTCGTTTGCCGCGGCCGTCTTCGTTCCGATCGCCGCCCATCCGGCACCCGGATTATTGTTCACGATCCGAACGCCTTCGGCCGTGCTGCTTACCGGCTCCGTAGCGGCATTCGGCAGATGGGTCCGCAAAAATTGGAGGCATTGGGCGATCGCGACTGGGTGGCTGATCACTTTCGTAATACGCGAGTAATCGATCTCCCCGTTTTCCCCCGCCGCCTCCGAAAGACGGCCGATCAAATTTTGAATCGACGGATATACCCACTCCGCTTGGATCGGAATGTCCACCTCATGCACGAGCCAGTCCATATGCAGGCTGACCGAGCCCTCAATCGTATTCTCGATCGGAATAATGCTGTAATCGCTGATTCCGTTTACTGTAGAAAGAAAAACGTCCGATATGAGGCGATGATGCTTCCAAATCGCTTCTTCGCCGCCGAAAAAATGTCTGGCCGCCTCGTCGGAAACGGAGCCTGCCGGTAATACCGCTATCGTCTTCATGCCGTTATTTCTCCTTTAATTCGATCCATAAGGGGAACCGCTCGTTCCTTCGCGGCGTCTTCCACCGTGATCTGGGGACCATGCCCGCACGGCGGTAGCCAGAGCGTCTCAGCTTCGATGCCTTCCTGCTTCAGCGTCTGGAGCAAAAACCGCTCCAGCCCGTCTTTGTCCGGGCAGTCCGCCGACACAAATGCGATGAGCGTCGGTCCCGCTCCGCTAAGCGCGGCGCCAAGCGCTCCGTGCCCGGTCGCCTGATCCAGAATAGCCGACATGCCGGGAATGAGCGCGGCCCGGTATGGCTGATGGAGCCTGTCCCTCATGGCCTGCCCGATCAAATTCAGCTCGCCGCTCGCCAGCGCCGCTACCAGAAGAGAGCTGCGGCCGACATTAAATACCGCATCCGACATGCTGACCTGCTTCGGCAGCGCGTGGCGCGCTTTCTCCGTTGCAAGCTGAAACGCGGGAATGGCCACGAGCGTTTCCAGCTTGCGGTGCGGAGCGATTTTAACGTAATCGGCCTGCTTGCCGTCCCATGCCGACACGACGATGCCTCCGAATATAGAAGCACCGACATTGTCCGGATGCCCTTCCAGCTCGGTAGCCATTTGAAACAGCTTATCGTCCGAAAGTGGGCCGCCGATCAAGGCGTTAGCCGCTACGAGAGCTCCGACGATCGCCGATGCGCTGCTTCCCAGTCCCCGGGCGAGCGGTATTTCGCTGTACATCGAGATCGACAGCTCCGGTAACTCCACGCCGGCTTCGTTAAACACGAGCTGGGCAACCTTATAAATCAAATTGCTTTTATCCTTTGGCAAGCCGTCCATTTGCTCGCCGTACAGCCGGAATTCCGTACGTTCCGCTGCGCTGAGCTCGACCCATGAGTATAGCGAAAGAGCCATGCCGAGCGTATCGAAGCCAGGTCCCAGATTGGCGGTGCTGGCCGGAACTTTTACAATCACTCTGCGATTATTCATGGCGCCTAACCTTCTACCCGGTAGACGCTTTTCACTTTGTGAACGACGTCGAGCGATTCGAACGTGGAGAGCACCTTCCGGATTGCAGCCCGGTTAGCATCATGCGTAATGACAATGATTTCAGCGACCGGGTTTGCCGGGTTCGGCTGCTGAAGAACGGATTCCAGACTTACTTCGAAATCGGCGAAAACCTGCGTAATGCGCGCCAGCACGCCAGCACGGTCGGCAACGTGCAGCAAAAGGAAGTACTTGGAGGATATTTGCTCGTCCGTCTTCAATTTTTTCTCTTTATAAGCCAGGCTGGCCTGCTTGCCGTTTACTCCGAGCTTCAAGTTTTTCACGACGGCAACCAAGTCGGATACGATGGACGTAGCCGTAGGCAGCTCACCGGCTCCGGCGCCGTAGAACATCGTTTCGCCGACCGCTTCCCCGTATACGTAGACCGCGTTGAATACGCCGTTTACCGAGGCGATCGGATGAGATTGCTTCACCATCGTCGGCTGTACGCTGATGCTGATCAGATCGTCCTGGCGTTCTGCGATCCCGAGCAGCTTCACCTCGTAGCCGAGACGCTTTGCGTACAATATATCCTCTTTGCTAACGGAAGAAATACCTTGGACCGAAACGTCCTCGAGCGCAACGTTCGCCCGGAAGCCGATCGTTCCGAGAATCGTCATCTTACGCGCAGCGTCAAGGCCTTCCACGTCGGAAGTCGGATCCGCCTCGGCATAGCCGAGCTCCTGCGCTTCCTTCAGAACGTCCGGGTAGGAGGCGCCTTCCTGGCTCATCTTCGTTAAAATGAAATTCGTCGTACCGTTAACGATACCCATGATCTTCGTAATCCGGTCCGAGGAGAAACCTTCGACCAGCGTGCGGATAATCGGAATGCCCCCGGCCACGCTTGCCTCGTACATCACGTCGCAGCGGTGCTCCTGGGCTTTTGCCAATATTTCCGGACCGTGAAGCGCCATCAGGTCTTTGTTCGCCGTAACGACATGTTTGCCGCGCTCCAGCGCCTCCAAAATGTATTCCTTCGTAAGCGTAATGCCGCCCATAACCTCCACAACTACATCGATCTCCGGATCGCGGATAATTTCCCACGGATCCTCTGTCAGCTTATCGGAAGAAATGGAAATTTGACGCGATTTGCTTTTGTTCTGAACCAATATTTTCTCGATCACGATCGGGGAACCCACCTGGCTGGCCAAATCCTCCTGATGGCCTTCCACGATACGTACAACGCCTGTTCCTACCGTTCCTAGTCCTAATAATCCAACCTTAACCGGCTTCATAAGTTGTTCCCTCCATGCTATCTATTATTAACCTTGCCCGATAACCGATGCTTTCCGGACGCCTTCCTGGCTGCGCAGCAATTCGACCAGCGCGGACAATTCCCCGGAAAGCTGCGAAATATCGACGGAAATGACGACGTTGGCATAACCCTGAAGCGGAATCGTCTGATTCATCGTCAGAACGTTGCCCTCCAAGCCTGCAACCAGGCTTAGCACCTTGGAAAGTACACCGGACCGATGCTCCAAATCCATCGAGATCGTCGCGATTCTCTCCCGTTCCAGCTCATTCAGCGCATAAACGCCGTCCTTATACTTGTAAAAAGCGCTCCGGCTTAAGCCTACCCTCTCAACCGCCTCATGAACGGTGGCCGCTTTGCCGAGGCTAAGCATTTCCTTCACCTGTATCGTCTTCATAATCGCTTCCGGCAAAATGTCCTCCCGAACGACATAATAGCGGTGTGTCACTATTCGTCCTCCTCAAAAAGACAGTTGTTCACCTATAGTGGACATTATATCGAATTCCTCCAGATGGGGCAATAGGAAAAAAAAGAAAAGACGGCTTTCGCCGTCTCATCCCGGTTTTCCGCGCTAAGCGTTCGGATCGTAATCCGTGCCTTCAAAAAACTCAAAAGCAAAGTCGCCGATCTGAACCATGTCGCCGTCCTTCGCTCCCATCTTGCGCAGTGCGTCGTCAACGCCGATTTTGCGCATCATTCGGGCAAAGCGCATCACGGCATCGTACGAATTCAGGTTGATCCGCTTCATATAATTAGTGATGCCTTCGCTTTCGATGACGAACACTTCATCTTCTTTATGAATGTCGAACTTCGTTTCCTCGCGTTTTTCATACGTATAAACCTTGCGTTCGGCCACTTCCTTGACGTCCTCGATTTCCACCTGCTCCGCTACCGTCTCCAGCACGTCGGCCGCTTTGTACAGCAGCTCCTGTATGCCTTGCTTCGTCAAGGATGAAATCGGCACGATCAAATATTCGCGGTCCCCGCGCAGCTCCTCCAGCTGCTGCTTGAACAGCTCCAGATGCTCCTCCGAGCCTGGCATGTCCATTTTGTTCGCAGCAATGATCTGTGGCCGCTCCGCCAGCTTCTCATTGTAGAGGACCAGCTCCGCATTTATTTTTTGCCAATCGTCAAACGGATCGCGCCCCTCGGATGAAGCCATATCTACGACATGGATGATTACGCGGGTTCGCTCGACATGGCGCAAAAATTCATGCCCCAGCCCGACGCCCTCGTGCGCCCCTTCGATCAAGCCCGGCAAATCGGCCATCACGAAGCTTCGTCCGTCACCCACGTCTACGACGCCGAGGTTAGGCGTAATCGTTGTGAAATGATAAGCTCCGATTTTCGGTTTGGCTCCGGACACGACGGAAAGCAGGGTCGATTTTCCGACGCTCGGAAATCCGACCAGACCGACATCGGCCATCACCTTCAGCTCGAGCACGACCCAGCGCTCCTCGCCTTCCTCGCCGTTTTCGGAAATATAAGGCGCCGGATTGCTCTGCGTGGCGAAGCGGATGTTGCCGCGGCCGCCGCGGCCGCCCTTGGCAATTACAATTTCCTGGCCGTGACGGGTCATATCCGCTATAATTTCCTGCGTGTCATCGTCAATAACGACTGTTCCGGGCGGAATGCGGACAATCGTATTCTCGGCGCTTGCGCCGTGCATTCCCTTTACTTTGCCGCGCTCGCCCCGCTCCGCCTTGAAATGCTTCTGGTAGCGGAAATCCATCAAGGTCCGCAAGCCTTCGTCAACGCGGAAGATCAGGTCGCCGCCGCGTCCCCCGTCGCCGCCGGCCGGCCCGCCGTTTTCCACGTATTTCTCTCGGCGGAACGATACGATACCATCGCCGCCGTCCCCGCCTTTTACAAAAATCTTAGCTTTGTCAACAAACATGCTTTGCCCCCGTTCATGCGCGCATTTCCGCCCGCAGCAGCACTTTGGCGTACGGCTGCTCGAAGTTTACAGGCTTTAAAAGCGCGCCTTCCAACTGCTTTTGTATTTTTTGCTTCCATTGCTGCTCGTTCATCAGCTCGCCGTCATAATAAAAAGCGGCGAATAGCGCATCCTCGTCCGTCGAAAGCTCGAGCCTGAGCACGGCCGGCTGGCCGTAGCCCGGCTTTGCCGCAAACCGGTACGCATTGATCGTATGAATGATCGTATCCGCTATTTGATCGGCATCGGCCGTAATTTCATTCAGATTGATATCGTCTTTAATGACGACTTGAAGCTCCAGCGTAGTCGAATGGGTCCGGAAGGATTGGATAAAGCTGATCAGCGACGGTACGCCCAGCTTGCCGATCTGACTCTCCGCGGACATTCTTTCACTTATTTTCTCCACATATTCGATCGTTTTATCCAGCTTCTTAAGCCGTATGTAGCCGTATACAACCTGCAGATCGTTCATCCAGTCATGCCGGTGATGGCCTAACGTCTTGATTGCCGAGGTCTGCATTGCATGAATCGTTCTAGCTGTGCGCTCGGCATGTTCTTTCCTTTCCGCTTGAATCCAGAATGCCGCCGCCGCAATAAGCCAAACGAGAAAGACAGCCGTTAACCAAACTCTTGCAGGCCAAATAAAGACGGCAGCGCCGGGCAGCAGGATAGTAGCCGCTGCATAATATTTCGCCGTTGTTAAGCGTCCCATCGATTAAACCTACCTTCATCGGATTTCCTAGCTTAACCAGTATATCACGCGGCAGTCTTACGGTCATCAGCATAGAAACAAAAAAAATCCCGGCCTCGCGTTGAAGGCCGGGATCTTTATTATGCTTCTACTGCTGCGGCTACCGGTGCCAGATCAACAGGGTATACGCTCACTTTTTTGCGGTCGCGTCCCCAACGTTCGAACTTCACTACGCCTTCTACTTTTGCATAAAGCGTATCGTCTTTACCGATGCCTACGTTAGTGCCTGGGTGAATTTTTGTGCCGCGTTGACGGAACAAAATGCTTCCAGCCGTAACGGTTTGACCGTCCGCACGTTTAGCGCCGAGGCGCTTCGATTGCGAGTCACGTCCGTTCTTCGTGGAACCTACACCTTTCTTCGAAGCGAAGAGTTGAAGATTCAGTTTCAACATAGTGTTTTTCCTCCTTACTCAAGAAGTTCATGAATAACGACATGCTTGTCGTAGGATTGTGCAATGGTGTCCAGCATGACCGCCATCGATTCCAGCAGCAACTGCATCCGGCCGTCGGAAGCTTCGTCGGCTAACGTCGGAATGACCGACGATAACCAGCCGTTCTTCATCTTAACGGGCAGCTCTTTTCCTGCCAGCACTTCGATTGCGTTGACGGTACCGACGGAGATCGCCGATACGCCGGCGCAGACGATGTCTTTGCCGGGCTTCGCATATTTAGCATGTCCTTCGACCGCAAAAGATACGATTCGTCTGTCAGCGGCTCGCCGCACAAAAGTAACGGTTATCATAAAATCCCTCTTACGCTTGGATTTTCTCGATTGTTACTTTAGTGAACGGTTGACGATGACCTTGCTTGCGACGGTAGTTCTTTTTGGCTTTGTATTTGTAAACAATGATCTTTTGGCCTTTGCCTTGCTTCTCGACTTTGCCGGTTACTGTAGCGCCAGCTACAACCGGAGTGCCGGTTACAAGACCGTCACCTTTGGACACCGCCAAGACACGATCAAATGTTACGCTTTCGCCTGCTTCGGAATCAAGTTTCTCGATGTAGATGACATCGCCTTCCTGAACCTTGTACTGCTTGCCGCCAGTTACGATAATTGCGAACATAGTTAGTGCACCTCCTTAATTTCGAAGACTCGCCTAATCCAGGTGGATTGCAGCAAAGCCGCAAACGCTTATGAACCCGATCGGAGCGGTATTTGTTCATCTCTGCAGCATCTAAGAGAGAGATAGACACCCAAACAGTTTATCATAGTCTGGACACAATAGCAATGTCATTACTTTGAAAAAACGAACCTATTTCATGACGACGCTGCCTTTGCCGGCCGCTCCGCAGCTCGCGCAGCGATCGAACAGCTGATTGACGGCGTTCTCGCGCGCCTTCTTTCTGGTCAGCTCGAGCAGCCCGAGCTTCGTCCAGCCAAGAATCGCGCATTTCGTCTGATCGCCGCGGGTCATTTCCTCCATTCTCTGCATCACCTGCTCGCGGTGCAGCTCCTGCGCCATATCGATAAAATCAATAATAATAATGCCGCCTACGTCCCTTATACGCAGCAGTCTGGCAATTTCGTCCGCTGCCTCCATATTCGCGCGGAATACCGTATCCTCCAAAGTCGAAGTGCCCGTAAACTTGCCCGTATTGACGTCGATTACGGTCAGCGCTTCCGTCTCTTCCCAGATCAGATGACCCCCGATATCCAAAGGGATCCTGCGGCCGAAAGCTCTCTCCACCTGCTCCGTCACCCGGAAATAATCGAACAAGGACTGGCCCTGCCGCTGTTTGTAGCATTTAAGCCGCTCGCGCAGTGCAGGAGTCATTTCCTGCAGCAATTCCGCCGCTTCCTCATACCTCGAGGCGTCGTCGATCCATATTTCATCCATATCCATCGTCAGCGAGTCCCTGACCGCCCTCCGCATAAGCCCCGCTTCCCTGTGCAGCTCAGCCGGCGCCTGAGCCTCCTCCGCCCGGGCCGTGATCGCCTGCCACAGCTCCCGTGCTTGCGTAATATCGCCGGATAAGGAATGCTCGCTTTCCCCTTCTGCCGCCGTCCGCAAAATAATGCCTTCCTCCTGCTGACGCAGCCGCTCCCCGATCGTGCGCAGCCTTCCCCGTTCGCTTTCCTTCCCGATCTTCTTCGAGACGCCGACATAATCGGCTCTTGGCATATAGACGCTCCAGCGTCCCGGCAGCGTGAAATGCGTTGTTACGCGTGCTCCCTTTCCGCCCAGCGGCTCCTTGATGACCTGCACCATCAGCTCCTGGCCGGGCTTGATCAGCTCCTGGATCGGAGGCTTATGCTTAGGCTGCTTTTCCAAATGCGGGTGCAGCAGCTCATCTATGTACAAAAATGCGTTTTTCGTCAAACCGATATCGATGAAAGCCGCCTGCATGCCGGGCAGCACATTGATGACTCTTCCTTTATATACATTGCCGACCAAGCTGCTTGCCTTGGATTTTTCCATAAAAAAATCGACGAGCCTGCCGTTTTCCTGAACGGCGGTTTGCAGCATTTCGCCCTGCACATGCATTAACATTCGTTTCATTACCGAGTTTCACCGCCAGTTACGCTTTTCGTCTATTTTACCTGAAAAGCTCTGCAACTGCACGACCGGGATTGCTCTCCGACAAGCAGCCCTCGACGATGGTCTGCTCCGGCAGCACCCGCACCTCGCCGCGATGCGGCTCGACCAGATAGATCAGATGATATTGCTCCCTCCGGAACAGCCTGGCTACGGACAGTACCGATTGCCCGCCGCTTACGATAATCGGGGTCGCGATTTTCCCCGTTGCGAGCGCCTTCATCGCAAGGCGTCCCCGGTGAATGAGAAAACGGTAAAACAAGAAGGGGATATTCCGGTAATAGGTCCAATTCGTTAACAGGAGGAACACGCCTACGATCAGCAAATTAAGCTGGATGCCGTCCTGGCGCAGCAGAAGGGGAAGAAAAGAAACGCCTAGCATCGCAATACTCAAAATCAAACTGATTCGGGCGGACCAGATCAGCATTTTATAATAATTGACAAGGCGGCTTAGCCCGGCCTGCAGCAGCTTTCCCCCGTCGAGCGGGTGGATGGGCAGCAGATTGAACAAGCCGATCATCACATTGGCTTTCCAAACATACTCCGCCCACTCCGCAGCCCAAATGCCAAGCTCTCCGCAGCCCCAGGCCGCAAGACCCATCCATACATTTTGCAGGGGGCCCGCGATCGCGACAAACGCTTCTTCCTTCGCAGGGACGCCTCCTGCCTCGTCCACCTCGGCCACTCCCCCGAACGGAAGAAGCTTGACCTCCCTGACGGTCCAGCCGCAGCTTCGCGCCGCAATCACATGTCCGAGCTCATGCACAAACACTAATAAAAATAAAGTGAACAGCTCCGCAAAATATCCGGTAGCGACCGACCCCAGCATAATGATGACGAACAGCGGATGGATGGACCATCGGATTCCCTTCCATTTAATCAAATGGGATCACGCCCACCGGGTCGATATACTGTTCGTTTTGCTTCACCGCAAAATACAGCAGGCTAGGCTGCGAATCGGACGTTACTTTCAATTGGCCGATCGGATCGCCCGCCTCAACCCAGTCGTTGGCTTTCACGCCTGCCTCCCCGAGCATGCCGTAAACCGATACGCGCTGATTCGCATGCTGAATAACGAGGGTCACTCCGTTTTGTTCGTCATCGGTCAGCAGAAGGACCCGCCCCGTTTCGGCTGCGAGCACGTCCTGCCCGGAGGAGCCGGCCAGCTCGACGCCATTCAGCAGCTCTGCAAACGTTCGGACAAGTGAAGCCTCCGGCAGAGGATTGACGACCGGAAGCTTCACCGTGCCGTCCGCTCCAACGGCATTTGGCGAGTTGTCCTGGAAGATAGGAATAAAGGATGGAGCGCCGGCAAACGTATCTTTGTACCAGGCCGCCGCAGCCGCGAAATCGATCTCATCCGTCAATGCTTGCTTGACGAGCTCCTGGCCACGGAGCGCCCAATCCGTATCGTAACGGAACAATCCCCATACTCCTGCAAAAACAAGCATCGAAAGCGCAAGCTTCCATAAAAATTGCTTGCGGAAGGAATGGTTGTCCCTTTCTCCGTCATAGTCTTTATATCGGGTCGGATCCGGTTCCCGGACGAAGGTTCGTCTGGAAGCGAAGCCGCCCTCCTCGTCCCAGCCTGCCCAAGGGTTCGGATTCAGCTTCCACGCCCGTTCGGGATCCGAATCTTCCCCTTCATAGGCGTAGGGCTCAGCCTCAAACTCTTCTGCCGGCCGTGCGGCAGCGCGCTGCTCCGCTATGGCGTCCTTCTTCCGCTGCCTGTCCTGTTTATTGCCGTCCTTTGCTCGCATCCCGCATTCCTCCCCGCTCCCGCCGCCTCAGCCGGCAGCTAGATCCCATAATCATAAATATGTGCGGAGTGAGACAAGTATGCGGGAGGAGGAACGCGAAAAAAAACCGCCTCCGCTGCCGGATTCGAATCCGGTGCAAAGGCGGTTATTTAAGCCGGCTAATCGGCAAGCTCGTATTTCTCCTGATGAGCCTTAATGCTGAATATAAGTCCGATCGAGAGCATGTTCAGAATGAGCGAGGTGCCCCCGTAGCTGACAAACGGCAGGGTAATGCCCGTAATCGGCATAATGCCGATCATCATGCCGATGTTCTGGAATACCTGGAACACGTACATCGAGACGATGCCGATAATAATGAAGGAAGCCTTCAAGTCGTAGCATTGGAAAGCGATCATGATCATGCGGTAGATAAGCAGGAAGTAGAGCAGCAGCAAAATGGCGGAGCCCTGGAAGCCGAATTCCTCGCCGACGACGACAAAGATCGAATCCGAATAAGCATACGGGATAAATCCGCCGTTTTTCATGTCACCTTTCAAATAACCGTCGCCGTTCAAGCCGCCCGAACCTATTGCGATCATTGCGTTTTCCGACTGGTGCTTGGCGTCCTGTGAAGCTTCGCTTGGATTCAGGAACGTGTTGATCCGCTCATGCCAGTGTTCCTTCTCGTGTTCGACCAGATAATCGTAGATTTGCTGGTTAAACACATTGAACAACGTGACGAACAGAACGAGGCCGGCTATGACGAGCCCGAGACCGATGAGAACATGGGTATATTTGACGTTACCGATCCACAGCATCCCGAGAACGATAACCAAATAAATAATCGCGTTGCCGAGGTCGGGCTGAATCATAACAAGCATAAACGGCAGGAAAGAAAAGGCGAAAATCGGCAGCAGATCCTGAGAAAAGGTAAGCCTGTCCCCCTGCCGCCTTCCCATTATATATGCGATACCGATGATAAGGATAATTTTGACGAGCTCGGCAGGCTGAAACGAGAGATCCCCTATCCGGAACCAGCCTCTCGCGCCGTTAATGACCGCCCCGAAAAAATAAACGAGAATAAGCAAAAGCACGCCGATCCCATACAGCGCATGCCAGCTTTTGAGCACGATCCGGTAATCGAACAAGGTTGCGGAAATTGCGATAAAAAAACCTAAGGCATAAAAAATAAGCTGCTTGGTCTCCGAGCCTGCGTATCTTGTAGAAGCGGTTGCGCTATGGATAATAATGACGCTGACGACCATGAGCAGTCCTAGAATGATCAAAATGCCCCAGTCCAGCTTCTTTAATTTGTTAAGCAAAATTTGATCATCCTATTCCAAGGAACTTGCGGAACCGCTTGAACGCTCCGGCTTTCTCGTCCAGCAGCATCAGCGGGACCATATCCCCCAATATACGGCGTGCGATGTTGCGGTAAGCGATCGCCGCGCGCGAGGAGGGATTCATAACTGTCGGCTCGCCATTGTTCGCCGCGGTAATGACTTTCTCATCATCGGGTACAATTCCGAGCAGATCGACGGCCAGTACCTGGCAAATTTCGTCGATGTCCAGCATTTCGCCGGATTTAACCATAGTTTGACGGATCCGGTTAATGACCAGCTTGGACGGAATTTGCTCCTGCTCCAGCAATCCGATGACCCGGTCCGCATCCCGGACAGCCGCATTCTCGGGAGTCGTGATGACGATTGCGCGGTCCGCGCCGGCAATCGCATTGCGGAAGCCGTGCTCGATACCGGCGGGACAATCGATGATGACGTAGTCGTGCTCCTTCTTCAGCTCCACGATCATGCTTTTAACCTGCTCGGGAGTGACGGAATCCTTGTCCTTCGTCTGAGCGGCCGGCAGCATGTAAAGCTCATCGAACCGCTTGTCCTTCACAAGCGCTTGATTCAAGCGGCAGCGGCCTTCCGCCACGTCAACCAAATCGTAAATAATTCTATTTTCGAGTCCCATGACGACATCCAAATTTCTAAGCCCGATATCCGTATCCACCATAACGACTTTTTTGCCCAGCAGAGCCAATGCCGTCCCCAGGTTCGCAGAGGTCGTCGTCTTGCCGACGCCCCCTTTGCCCGATGTCACAACAATCGCTTCTCCCATGTTCTACACTCCCTTAAACATAATCGGATTATGACGTATTCGGAATAAATGCGCCAGCTTGTCAATCTGCATGCGGCCATCGCTTAAAAAAGCAAATTCCATGGCGGAGTCCCCCGTCATCCATTCCTCGGGAGGCCTGCTGATGACATCGGCAATTCTCAGCTGAGTCGGTCGCATGAGCGAAGCGGCTATGATTACATCGGATCTTCCGCCGGTTCCCGCATGGGCTACGCCCCGCAAAGCCCCCAGCACGTAGATGTCGCCCGTGCACAATAACGTGCCTCCGGGATTCAAATCGCCTACCAATAAAATGTCACCATCGTGTTCGTACGTTTGTCCGGATCGAATGATGGAGGTCAACACCTTCATGTCGGGCTTGTTATCCTGCTGCGTCTGCTGCTGCTGCACATCCGATTCCACGGATTGAACCATCAGATTACCCTGGGCGCGTATGACGTTTTTGATGCGATCCTTATCTTCGTCGGTTACCTGCCTGGAGCCGAGCTTCACCTGTACATGCACGAGCGGGCCGGTAAGGAGCTGCTGATGCGTCTTCTCCAGCTTGTACTGAAGCTCGTCAAGAAGCGCAGAGAACTCACATTTGTCGTCGAGAAGGAACACGAGACCTTCTTTCACACCTTTAATCATAATATGCTGCCTCTCGGTCACGTACGTCCCTCCCCAACCTATTGAATTCTTGCTGCCATCGGCCGATTCCTGCCTGCTCCCTTTATTTTATTGCTCATCCTTGTCGGGGCTTGTCTTGGAATGGGCTTCGAACAACCGCCTGGCGGGCACGTAACAAGCTAGAGCGAAAGCAAGCTGCAGAAACAGGCTCGGAAGGATATGGTTCAGCAATGCCCATGCATACGTCTCACCCGTAATCCGGAACACTCTATAAATAAAAAATATAACGGAGTCATACAAAATACAAGCAAAACCGATAACGGATACCGCCATCAGCAGCGTTGCCCTGCGTTTTTCCAGCAAAACGCCCGTGAAATAACCGATCAATCCCATAACAAAGGAATGCGGCCCGAGCAGGTGGCCGAAATAGATAACGTCCTGCAGAAAGCCGAAGCTGACGCCCAGCATCAGGGCACGATGCCGGTCGCTGTATAATGCCGAGAAAATGACCGCTACGAATACAAAATGCGGGATGATCCGGCTGCCCAAGCTCGCCGGAATGATCCACGGCATGATCGCTCCCTCAATAATAAATAACGCAATCATCAGCACAAGGATCCGGTTCATGCTCATTGCGAAGCTTCCTCCATCTCGGGAACCTTAACGACGAACACTTCCGTCAGATGGTCGAAGCTGGCCGCCAGCTTCACCGATGCGGTGTAGGTCAAACCGAAGTCGCCTACCTGCATCGATTCGACCGTCCCGATGACGAGTCCCCGCGGATAGACGTTTCCGAGACCGGAGGTGATGACCGTATCGGCCACCGCCATCTTATCGGTTTCCGCAATCTTCGTCATAGTGAGCCTCTCTGTTTCTTTGCTATAGCTGCTTAGAATGCCGAATGATTCGTCCTCCCGGCCAAGAATCGTCGCGGCGATCGAGTTGAACGTAGGCGACTCTTCGTTCAGCTCGGTGATCGGCGTGACGGTCGCCGTAAATGGAGTGACGGAGCTTATGAGTCCGATGAGGCCGTCGACGGTCGTTACCGCCATATTCGGCTTGATGCCGTTATTCGAGCCCAAATTGATCGTCAGCGCCCGGTTGTTTGCGTCGTTGCTGACGGATACGACCTGCGCGATCAAGTAAGTATAATCGTACATTTTCTTCTGAGCTTCCGTGAAATCGAGCTCTTCCTGCAGACGGATATTCTCTTTCTCTATGAAGTTATATTTGATTTTGTCGCGGGAATACGCGGCAGCCGTCAAGCGGAGCTGCTCGTTCTCCTCGTAAACAGTCCGAAGATTGGCGATATCCTCAAAGAAGCCCGCTATGTAACCAGCGGGCTTGTAAAACCATTGCTGCACGTATGCTGCCGTGTCCCTCAAAAATTTCTCCGGCCATGACATTTCCTTGCGATCGCTGAGCGAGAAGCCGATGACCGCAATGAACAGTATAAACCCGATCATCAGCATAAACATACGCTTATTGCGCATTAGCCTTAACAGCTCGATCACCTGCCCATTTCTTATCCGTTTCCCGGTAATGCGTAATGCTAGCGTCTAGAACGGGAAGACGATCCGCTTCTGTTCTTGAATAAGTGAATGTGATCCAACGAGCGCCCCGTGCCGATCGCCACACAATCCAGCGGATTATCCGCTACAATGACGGGCATACCGGTCTCGCGCTGCAGCAGCTTGTCCATGTTGCGCAGCAGAGCACCGCCGCCGGTCAGCACGATTCCGCGGTCCATAATATCGGCGGAAAGCTCGGGAGGACATTTTTCCAGGGTTACCTTAACCGCATCAACGATCGCGTTCACGGTATCGGTCAGAGCGTCCGTAACCTCGTCCGACGTGATGGCCAGCGTCTTTGGAAGACCCGTTACGAGGTCGCGCCCGCGGATTTCGATCGATTCGGTTTTGTCCAGCGGAAGCGCAGTGCCGACCTCCATCTTCAGCTGCTCGGACGTTCTTTCGCCGATCATCAGGTTATACTGGCGTTTAATATATTGAATGATCGCTTCGTCCATTTCGTCTCCGGCAACGCGGATGGATCTTGACGTTACGATGCCGCCAAGCGAAATAACGGCTACCTCGGTCGTGCCGCCCCCGATATCGACGACCATGCTTCCGGTCGGCTCCCACACCGGCAAATCGGCTCCGATTGCAGCTGCAAAAGGCTCCTCGATCGTATAAGCCTCGCGTGCTCCCGCCTGCTTCGTCGCGTCCTCAACCGCGCGCTTCTCTACCGCCGTAATGCCGGAAGGTACGCATACCATGACATTAGGGTGACGCGGAAACAACGAGCGCTGCTTCTGTGCCTGACGAATAAAATATTTAATCATCGTCGCCGTCGTCTCGAAATCGGCAATAACGCCATCCTTCATCGGCCTGACGGCGCGGATGTTGCCAGGCGTTCTGCCGATCATCTTCTTCGCCTGCTCGCCGACCGCCTCAATCGTCTTTGTATCGGTACGCAGGGCGACCACAGACGGCTCCCTTACGACAATTCCTTTGCCTTTAACAAATACTAGCGTATTCGCCGTACCCAAATCGATACCCAAGTCTTTCGAAAAACCACCAAACATATTGTTACTCCCTTCTAATTGCAACCATCTCATTATTATATTACAAAAAACCTTGTTCCTTCAAACTGATGTATTTACCATCACCGATAACCAAATGATCGAGAACCTCGATCCCGACCAGCTGTCCGGCTTCGACTAGCCGCTTCGTCAGCGAAATATCTTCGGGACTTGGTGTCGGATCTCCGCTCGGATGGTTGTGGGCGCATATGATCGATGCGCTGCTGCGCTGAATCGCAGCCCGGAACACTTCCCGCGGATGAACCAGCGAAGCGTTTAACGTCCCTACGGACAACGTTTCCCGGGCAATAATATGATTCTTTGTATTCAGAAACAAACAGACGAAGTGCTCCTTCTTCAAATAACGCAGCTCGTCCATCACGTAATCGGCGGCGTCCTGCGGCCTGCGCACCGTCACTATATCGGCCGGACTGCTGCGGGATAGCCTTCTGCCGAGCTCGATGCCCGCCCGGAGCTGAACGGCTTTGGCCGGACCGATTCCTCTAATTGCCGTCAGTTCTTCCATGCTCATATCCATCAAATTGCGCAGGCTGCCGCATTGCTTCAATAATGCTCCCGCCAAATGGATGGCCGACTGCCTCTGCGTACCTGTACGCAGCAAAATCGCTAATAGCTCAGCGTGGCTGAGTGCTTCCGCCCCATATTGCATCATGCGCTCTCTTGGACGTTCTTCATGGGGGACATCACGCAAATTCAAATACTGCGGCTCCATGTCCAAATCCCGCCTTCTTGTAAATTATTGCCATTTCAAAATACGTGAATGTTGTATTCGGCGAGCATATCCGACAGCAGTGACAGCGGCAAGCCGACTACGTTGAAATAACAGCCGTCAATCCGGTCGACGAGCGTTGCGCCAAGCCCTTGAATGCCGTACGAACCGGCTTTGTCCCTTGGCTCGCCTGTGGCTACATAACGGACAATCTTGTCGTCGTCAAGCTGCTTCATGTGCACCTTTGTAACGCGGTGGGCAACTGTCGCTTCGCCGCTGGCGGAAAGCACGCATGCGACGCCCGTATATACCTCATGCTCGCGGCCCTGCATCCGTTTAAGCATCGCGACGGCGTCCCTGTCGTCAGCGGGCTTGCCCAGCACGTCTCCGTCCAATACGACAACCGTATCGGATCCGATCACTAGCGACGAATCCTTATGCCGCTCCAGCATCGCGGAGGCTGCCAGCGCCTTGCGCAGGCTCAGCCGCTCTACGACCTGCTCCGGCGTCCAGCCGGGCTCGGTCGACTCGTCCGTATCGGTAGACAAAATATAAACCGGCAAGGAAAGGTCCAGCGAAGCGACCAGTTCCTTCCGGCGCGGTGACGAAGACGCCAGTACCAGCTGGCTGATCGCTTCGTTGCGTGTTTGATTGTAATTATGCTCCATAAGCGTTATGCTGCGCTCCTTCATTCCCTATTCGGGCTGCTTCATCTGCGGCGTCTACATTTTGCGGTACAGCCATATGGCAATGATTGCGCCTATCAGGCTGAACATGCTGATTTGCAAATGAAGCGTTAAGTTGAAGCTGAGTACGTACAAATCGATGGCGGGAGACCATGTCGTTTCGATCGGTTTCGTCAAGAACGAAATGCCTGGAACCGGAGCAAGCCAGCGTGCCGTCAGAGCGCCCGCCAACAAGCCCAATATGATGAAAATGAGAAGAATCCAGCCGTTTTTCTTCATCCTTCAACGCCTCTCGCCATGTTTTGACACCTGAATCTATTATACGCATCCTAGCTGCCGTTTACAATGCGCTGATGGTCTCAAACCATTCTTTTTGCGTCAAGACGGCCTCCATCAAGGAGGTTTGAACGGTCCAAAGCTGCGCCCGCGCAGGCTTCTTGTCATAGTCCTGCATCGCTTTCGCTGCGGCTTGCACGGATTGGATGAGCGGCTCGGAAAAGGCTTTTCCCTCCTTATCCGTTATACCTATTCGTAACGTGTCCGCGCTTTTAGTCCATTTTGCGAATTCTGCCTTCCATGACTCCGCCGCGCTTTGTCCAAGGGGCGAAAGCGAAGCCTGCTCCAGCTGGGCCAGCGACAGCTCATCAAGCATCCGGACCAGATCTTTCGTTTGGGTAAAAAAGGTTTGCGCCTCTTCCGCCTTCCCGTTATACGGGATTGCTTCGGGCGCCGCAACCGACACTTCCTTAATATAGAGCTGCAAATCCTGCAGCTGCGTACGGACCGTCTGCGCTTTCTCGCGGTCGGACGCCATTCCGGCATAAACCCGGTAATCGTTCTCGCCGGTCAGCGCCGCGGCGGCCAGTCCTTCTCCGTTCAGCTGCGCGAGCGCCGCATCCCTGCCGGCCGTGTTGCTGAACACGCCAAATTGCAGCATGTAGTAGGTTTGGTCCAGCCCGCTCAGGGCTGCCGTCGTCTGCTGCTCCTTGCCCGAATTCCCGGCGGTAGAGCCGCCGTTCGATTGTCCGGTTTCATCTCCCGCAGAAGGCTGTACGGACGGACTGGTCGCCGCGGGCTGAGGATCCTGACCGGCTGCTCCCCCCTCGGGCCAAAGGCTCGCTCCCGTAAATAGCGACAACAGCAAGTAGCCGAACAAAGCGCCCGTCGCCAGTGCTCCCGTCACCGATAGAAACACATTAAACCAGGATGGCCCTTTAGGCGACCTGTTAATTCTCGTGTATTGTCCTCTCCGCGGTCTGGCTTCATCAAAGGGCAGCTCTTCATCCATTTCGGATATGTACACCGCAGGAGGGACAGGTCCATCCGCTGCATCGTCGATTGTATCGAATTCCGGCTGCCCGTCGTTTGGTTTTGAAGAAATGTTAATCGCCGCCGGGATTTTCTCCTTCCGCTTGCGCGAGTCATCCTCATCCGGACGCGGTGCCGGCGGCTCGGCATCCGTCTCCCTGATCAGCTGCTCCAAAGCCCCGATGTCCTCCTGAAACGGGCTGTCCCACGGGCCGATTTCCTGCAGGCTATGCTGATCGTTCGCGGGGTATAGCGGTATGACGTTATGCTTGGCCGGTTTGACGGCATCCGCTTTTTTCGCAGCCTCAGCCGGGGCCTTTCCCGCCCCAGGCTCCTGTATATGCTCCACATTTCGGCTGTTCTCGGAAATCGCGTTGCCGGCTCGGTCGAAACGGTAGGTAATCCGGTTTTTTTGATTCATCTCATTCTCTCCTTATCCCGTTCTTCTACTACTAGACTATGAGACTGTTGAGAGAAATAGAACGATATAGCCAAACCTTTCAAAATCCGCAATGAGAGAATAGATAAGCTAGATTCGAGAGTAGATTTGCAAAACGCAAAATGCCCGACAATTCCGCAAGGAATTTTCGGGCATTTCCGAAATGAGCTTTTTTTGCCTGACTTATTGCTTTGCCTTCAAGGATTTGGCCAGCGCATCCGCTACCTTCCAAATGTCGCCAGCCCCCATCGTAATGACCAGATCGCCGGGAGCGACGCGTTCTGTCAGATAGGCGAGAACCTCATCCTTCGTCGGGAGGTACTCCGTATTCGCGTTGCTGTTCGTCTTAATGAGCTCGACCAGCTTACGGGAATCGACGCCTTCGATTTGCTGCTCTCCCGCCGGTGAGTAGATATCGGTAATAATCACTTCGTCCGCCTCCGGAAAAGCGCGGCTGAACTGGTCGAACAGGAAGAAAGTCCGCGTATAACGCTGCGGCTGGAACACGGCTACGATTCTTTTGCCCGTCGCTTTGGCGGCGCTGATCGTCGCCCGGATTTCCGTCGGATGATGGGCGTAGTCGTCGATGACCAGAATGTCATTGATCTCGCCGAGCACCTGGAACCGGCGCTTCGCGCCTCGGAAAGACTGGATCGCCTTGGCCACCCGGTCGAAGGACAATCCGGCCTCCAGGCAGGTAATGACCGTTGCCATCGCATTATACACATTATGGCGGCCGGGAACGGAAAGCTCGATTTTGCCCAGAGCCGAACCGTTATGCGTCATCTTGAAGGAAACCTTACGGTCGCCGAGCACAATGTCCTCCGCCTTATAATCCGCAGCTCCTTCAATGCCGTAAGTGATCAGCTGCGAGGCTTGCAGACCTCCGGCGGTCACCTGCGGGATCAGCTCGCCAACCGTTTCGTCATCCGCACAGACGATCGCTTTTCCGTCCGATTTCACCTGCTGCAAAAATTGTACATATGCCGCCTTCAGCTTACCGAAATCGCCGTCGTAATTTTCCAGGTGATCCGGCTCGATATTTGTCACAATAGCCAGCGTCGGATGATACTGCAGGAAGGAGCCGTCGCTCTCGTCCGCCTCCGCCACGACATATTCGCCTTTACCCGCTTTGGCATTGGTGCCTACATTGACGATTTCCCCGCCGATAATATACGTAGGGTCCGCATCGCAGGCTTCCATGACAAGCGCAATCATCGAGGAGGTCGTCGTTTTTCCGTGAGCGCCGGCTACGGCGACTCCTTTGCCGGCATTCATCAGCCGAGCCAGCATTTGAGAGCGGTGCAGCACCGGAATGTTCAGCGCCTCCGCCGCCTTCCGCTCCACATTGTCTTTGGAAAGCGCCGTAGAATAGACGACCAGATCGGCACCCTTTACATGCTCGGGCTGATGGCCGATATAAATGTTCGCTCCGCCAGCCGCCAGCTTTTCCGTCAATTCCTGACGTGCGACATCAGAGCCGGTTACTTTATAGCCCATTTCCAGCATAACGCGGGCAATGGCACTCATCCCGTAACCGCCGATCCCGATGAAATGAACGTGTTCTGCCGTATTCAAAGACGGTTCACCAACCTTTTTCAGAATCCGAGTTATACAAAATGCGGGCGCGAACGTCGGCAATCAAATAAAGCGTGCCCGTTACGACCCCAAGGTCTGCTTCCCCGGTTACCTGCTGTAATTTTTTCAAAGCTTCCTGCCAATCCCGCTCCACGATCAGCTCGAAATGGAGCTCATCGGGTTCTGCGGCCCGCATTTCCTGCACAAGCTCCGCCAAGGCGGGCGCTTCTTTCTTCATCCGGTAATCAGGCTCGGTCACAATAAGCGTATCCACTATTGGTAGTATATGCTTAAGCACATCGCGGTGATTCTTATTCTCCAGCATCCCCATCATAAGATGCAAGCGTTCAAAGCCGTAAGTCGTCCGCAATGCGGCGACAAGCGTTTCCGCCCCTTCCGGATTGTGAGCGCCGTCGATCAGCAGCCGCGGCGACTGAGACACCATCTCCAGCCGTCCCGGCCAAGCGGCAAGCCGCAAGCCTTCGTCCAGCGCTTCGTCTTCAACGACCAAAGCGTTATATTGCCTCAGCACTTCAAGCGTCATAACCGCGACGGCCGCATTCGTCCGCTGATGTGCGCCACTCAGCGTAATCGTCAGCGGCTCGATCGTCCGGAACACATTTTCGAACCGGAAGCTTTGCTCGTTTTCTTTGACCTTAAGCGCATCGACGTGAAACTGCTCTCCAAGCAAATAAAGCGTGCTGCTCTTCTCCTTGGCAGTCCGTTTAATCACCTCGACGGCTTCGGGCTGCGTAACCGCGCTGACAACCGGAATCCCTGCCTTGATGATGCCCGCCTTCTCACCCGCAACCGCGGCGATTGTGTCGCCGAGCCGGTCCATATGGTCGTGGCCGATATTCGTAATGACGGAAATAACGGGGGACACGATGTTCGTGACGTCGAGCCTGCCTCCCAGGCCGGTCTCCCAAACGACATAATCCGGATAAGTAACCTTCGCGTAAAAAAGGATCGCGAGCGCTGTAGATACCTCGAACATCGTCGGAGAGCCAAGTTCCGATTTCGCCATCTCTTCGACAAACGGCTTCAGTTCATTCGCCAGCTTCAGCAAGGTTTCTTCTTCTATGTCGGAGCCGTTATACTGAAAACGATTCGTAAACTTCGTAATATATGGGGAGGTATACGTCCCGACATCATAGCCCGCGCGTAAGAGAACGCTCGTTAAGTAAGCGCAGGTCGAACCTTTGCCGTTCGTTCCGGCGACGTGAATAAATTTCAATCTGCGGTGCGGATTGCCCAGAAGCTCCATCAGCTTCTCGATCCGGTCGAGGCCCGGACGGATCCCGAACGGGATCAGCCCGTTGATCCAATCGACCGCTTCCTGATAGGAATGCAGCAGCCCGGCGGGCCGCTCATATTTGTTGTCCGTCATAATCTTCTATAACCTTCTTCCGTAGTTACCGCGTTAACCGCGCAGCTCCGCGATCCGGGCCAGCACCTTATCCCGTTTGTCCGCGTAATCGTTCATTTTTCCGCGTTCTTCCTCGATCACCTTGGCCGGAGCCTTCGCTACGAAGCCAGCGTTGCTCAGCTTCTTCTCAACGCGCTCTACTTCGGCGTTCAAATGCTGGATTTCCTTCTCCAGGCGCGCGATTTCCTGAGCGATGTCGATCAGACCGGCGAGCGGAAGGTATAGCTCGGCGCCTTTGATAACCGCGGTCATCGCTTTGTCCGGGGCACCGATTTCAAGCCCCGATTCCAGTTTGGACGTTCCGCAGAAGCGTTTGATAAATTCCTCGTTGCGAGTCAGAATCGCGGCCTCGGCTTCCGTGGAAGGCTTGATCAGGAGCTCGATTTTTTTGCTCATCGGCACGTTCACCTCGGCGCGGATATTCCGGACCGCACGGATCATTTCCATGAGCAGCTCCATTTCCTTCACGGCTTCCGGCGCTTCCAGAGCGGCGTCGTATGCCGGCCAATCCGCGAGCGTAATCGTATCGCCGACATGCGGCAGATGCTGCCAAATCTCCTCGCTGATATAAGGCATGAACGGATGAATCAGACGCTGCGTGCGGTCAAGCACATAAGCCAAAACCGATTGCGTCGCCTTCTTGGCCGCCTCGTCCGTGCCGTACAGGCTGAGCTTCGCAAACTCGATGTACCAGTCGCAAAGGTCATCCCAAATAAAGTTGTAAAGGAGCCGTCCCGTTTCGCCGAACTCGTAGCCGTCGATCAGGCGGGTTACATCCCTTACCGTTTCGTTCAGGCGGTGCAAAATCCAGCGGTCCGCCGTTCCGAGATTCACGGTAATGTCGATATCCTGCGCTTCGACCCCTTCCAGGTTCATAAGCGCAAAACGCGAGGCGTTCCAGATTTTATTGGCAAAGTTGCGGGCCTGCTCAACCCGCTCCCAGCGGAAGCGCAAATCCTGGCCAGGCGTGCTGCCGGTGGAGATCATGTACCTCATCGCGTCAGCGCCATATTTCTCGATAACTTCAAGCGGATCGACGCCGTTGCCGAGCGATTTGGACATTTTACGGCCTTCCGAATCCCGTACGAGACCGTGGATCAATACATCCTTAAACGGGGACTCCTCCGTAAATTCAAGCGCCGTAAAGATCATCCGGGCAACCCAGAAATAAATGATGTCGTAGCCGGTAACAAGCACGTCGGTAGGGTAATACCGCTTCAGATCCTCCGTTTGGTCCGGCCAGCCCAGTGTCGAGAAAGGCCACAGCGCGGAGCTGAACCACGTATCGAGCACGTCGTTGTCCTGACGGAGATGATCGCCCTTCAAGTCCTCGCGGGAAACATGCATTTCGCCCGTCTCATCGTCATACCAGACCGGAATGCGGTGTCCCCACCAAAGCTGTCTCGAAATGCACCAGTCGCGGACGTTCTCGATCCAGTTGAGGTAAATTTTCTCGAAGCGCTCCGGCACGAAATTGACGCCCTTGCCGGCTTTTTGAGCGGCGATCGCCGCTTCGGCGAGCGGCTTCATCGCGACGAACCATTGCGTGGACAAATAAGGCTCCACCACTGCGCCGCTCCGCTCGCTGTGTCCGACCTGATGAACATGGTCCTCGATCCGGACGCAAACCCCCTGCTCCTGCAGGTCCTTGACGAGCTGCTTGCGGCAATCCGCGCGGTCCAGCCCCTGGTAAGGGCCGGCCTCGGCGTTCATGATGCCCGATTCGTCCATAACGATGATCTGCGGCAAATTGTGGCGCTGGCCGACCTCGAAATCGTTCGGGTCGTGAGCCGGCGTAATTTTTACGGCGCCGGAGCCGAATTCCTTCTCGACATATTCGTCAGCGATTATCGGAATTTCACGGCCGGTCACCGGCAGTACGATCAGCTCGCCGATCAGGTGCTTGTAGCGCTCGTCTTCCGGATGAACGGCAACGGCCGTATCGCCGAGCATCGTCTCCGGACGCGTCGTAGCGACCGTAATGAAGCCTGAGCCGTTTTTCAGCGGATATTGCAGGTGATATAGATGCCCGTTCAGCTCCTTGTATTCCACCTCGATATCGGACAGCGCCGTGCGGGCGGCCGGGTCCCAGTTAATAATTTTTTTGCCGCGGTAAATCAGGCCTTTCTCGTACAGGCGGACAAAAACCTCCCGAACGGCCTTCGACAGCCCTTCGTCGAGCGTGAATCTTTCTCTTGAATAGTCGAGCGACAATCCCATCTTTGCCCATTGTTCGCGGATCGTTCCGGCGTATTGCTCCTTCCACTCCCATACCTTCTCCAGGAACGCTTCGCGGCCGAGATCATAACGCGATACGCCCTGCTCGCGCAGCTTCTGCTCTACTTTGGTCTGCGTCGCGATCCCCGCGTGGTCCGTGCCCGGCAGCCACAGAGCGTCGTACCCCTGCATACGTTTGAACCTGATCAGTATATCCTGCAGCGTGAAGTCGAGCGCATGCCCGATATGCAGCATGCCCGTAACGTTTGGCGGCGGGATCACGATTGTATAAGGCTCAGCGTCCGGACGCTGCCCTGCTTTGAAATATTGTCCCTTCATCCAGTAATCGTACCATTTCTGCTCGGCAGCCTTCGGATCGTAAGTCGTCGGCATGCCGGTTGTCGCTTGATTTTCTGACATTGGTTCCATCCTCCACAATCGTTCTGAAATAACAAAAAAACCTTCCGCCCTTAGCTTAAAGGACGAAAGGTTCAGCTTCCGTGGTACCACCTTTGTTCCACGCGGACGCTGCCGCGCGACACTCGAACAGATAACGGCTGCAGCCGGCCTGACTTAATCGGAGCAATCGTTGCTCCAGCTTGGTTCAGGCAACTCCAGGGCGACCCGTAGCAGTTTGATCCTGCGGAACCTTCCAGCGTAACGGTTCCACTCTCTGAAGGCATCGCTGCGTACTATTCCCCTTCAACGTCATTCTTTCGCATATATAGTTAATCATACCTTTGTTCTTCCGCCGAGTCAACCCGGCATCTATCACAAAAGCCCCATTTGCTCCGTCGCGGGCAAATGAGGCTTATCCTGAACGTTAAATTTACGGAATATACAGCAGCTGACCTTCCGTAACGGAGCCTTCATCCAGCCGGTTATACATCATAATTTCCCGCGGATTCAGACTGTATCGCGATGCGATCACATCCAGCGTCTCATCCCTTTGCACGATGCACACCCGGATTTTACGGAATTCCTTATCCTCCGACCGTTTGCCGAGGAATAAGTTTTTCCACTCGATTTCATCGCCGGAAGCCGCTGCATGAGCATCATTGAGCTCCTGGGCTTCGATTTCCTCCGCCGCCTGTCTTGCAGCCTGCTCGCGCTTGCTCGTCTGAAGCAGCGAGGAAAGACCGACATTAGGACCGTTGCCCGCTCCCTCCGAAGAAGGCTTTCCGGCCAGGCCGATGCGCAGCTCCTGCTTTTCAGGCTCCTGCTCTACGGCCTGGGGAAGCGCAGGCTCGATTTGCGGCGGCTTCGCTTCATCTGCCGCAAACGGAGACCGTTCATGAGGCGGCGACGGCGAATGAGGCGCGAGCGATCCGGCCGGCGCCTCGTCCGGAATGACCGTCTCGGCAAACGCCGGAGAGGATGCCAGCCAGCCTTCGTCATTGATTTGCTGCGAGGCCAGCGTAATTTCCCTTTCCAGCTCCTGGTCGGGGGATTCGGGCTCTTGCTCCTGCCTTTGAGGCTGAGCCGGCTGCATCGGCTGAAACAGATGAGAAGACGACCAGCCGTTATCCGAAGGGACAGACGAGATCGAGATTGCCGGCTCTTCCGCGGAATACGGCTCCTCCTGCTGGGCCGCAAAGCCGGAGAAAGGCTCTTCGGCCGCCTGCTCCTCCTCCTCCGCTATGTACGGCTGTTCATAATAAGGGGGCTGGTTAAATCCCCCATTTCCGGGCTGCTGCTCGAATGCCTCGCGCTCATGTACGACGGTGAACGGCTCTTCCTGCCACAGCTGTTCCTGCTCCTCCGCTTGCTGCGCGGAAATGCCCCGAAGGGACAATACGCCGGTAATATTAAGCGTGCGGGCTGACAGCAGATCCACGTCAAAATTATCGATGTCGATCGAAATATCGTCCAGTCTGGAAATCCGGTTCATGGGGAGTGTAATTTCCACCGGGATGTGATGCTCCAGCGTCTGCGGCGCGTCTCCGCCGTTTTGCCCCCGGTATATGCCGCTCAGGAGCAGCTGGCCTTTTAGCACTGCATGATCCCCTTCGTCGATCACTTGGATTCTGGGAACCAGCTCGATTTCCTCCAGCTCCTCGATCGCCGCCACATCATCCGGCAAATGAACGCGCTCATACACATCAAAGCGTAATCCGCTCGTTTGATCAGACATGTCTAATTCCTCCCTTCCCTTACTGAATGCTTGGTCTAACGCTACATTCACTACTTATCTATATGGTAGGAAGGGCAGGTGCATGACTATCATTTTTTATCAGCTCCGATGGCCGCCTGAAGCTCCGACAGCCACTTGGGCCATGGAGCAAAAACGTTTACGGCCTCGCCGGACAAAGGATGGGGAAAAAACAAGCTTTCCCCGTGCAGCGCCTGGTGGGGCAATAAACGAGAATCGCCTCCATATAAGGCATCGCCTACAAGCGGATGTCCGATATGGCTCATATGGACCCGAATTTGATGCGTCCTGCCGGTTTCCAGCCGCACCTTGACGATCGTCGTTTTCGGGCCGGCTTTCAGCACCTCATAGAGGGTCACCGCCGGTTCTCCCCCTGCCGTAACCCGGCGTCTCGAGCGGTGATGCCTGTCCTTGCCGATCGGCAGATCGATCGTGCCGGACGGCTTCGACAGACGGCCGTGCACAACGGCTACATAATGCCGGTCTATTTCCTTCAGGCGCATCGCCTCATCTAACTTCCACTGGGCCAAGTCATTTTTGGCATACAAGACCGGTCCCGAGGTATCGTCATCAAGCCTGTGGATATGGCGTACCGTGAGCGGATCGCCTTGGCTTAACAAATGTCTGGCGGCCGCTTCGTCAAGCGTACCCGTCTGGCCCGGAGCCGATTCATGTACGGGCATGCCCGCCGGCTTATGAAAGA
Source organism: Paenibacillus vietnamensis (assembly GCF_020169515.1). Classification (GTDB taxonomy): domain Bacteria; phylum Bacillota; class Bacilli; order Paenibacillales; family Paenibacillaceae; genus Pristimantibacillus; species Pristimantibacillus vietnamensis. The sequence goes on from NZ_JAHMHW010000003.1 coordinate 345,010, forward strand.
CGATGCAAAAATCATCCTCGAACAGTACATCCGGCACCGGGCTTTTGCCCGGAAGCATCGCTTTGCGGTACAAGGGATCGCCATGCGGATCGAGCGCAGGGAAGGCGAGCAGCCGCAGCTTGTTACCTTCCCATTGGATGCCTCCCACCGAGAAGAGACGGTTAATCCATTTCGCCGGAAAAGCGGAACGGGCCAGCAGCCATTGTCGCACCTGATGCGGATGGCTGCCGGCCCGCGGCGGCAGAAGCTCCGGCGCAGTCGCCGGAGCCGATTCCTCGTTCGGCCAGTCCCATTCTAGCCACTGGCCGTTTCGTTTCATTTGGCCGCTCATCATCGGATGCCGCCCTACAGCCTTGCGAATGCAGCGTCATGAGCCGCAATCGTCGCGTCGATGTCGTCATTCGTATGTGCGGCGGACACGAACATGCCTTCGAATTGCGAAGGGGCGATGCTTACGCCGAGATCCAGCATAGCCGAAAAATACGCATTAAACCGCGCCAAATCTGAAGTTTTGGCCGTGTCGTAGTTAATGACGAATTTGTCGGTGAAAAACGGGCATACCATCGAGCCGACCCGGTTAATCGTGCTCGGAATGCCGTGCTTGCGCGCATTCGCTTCAAATCCGAGCTGCAGCCTGACCGCCTGGCGCTCCAGCTGCTCATAAACGTCCTGCGTAAGAAGCTTCAGCGTCGTATACCCTGCCGCCATTGCAAGCGGGTTGCCCGACAGCGTGCCGGCTTGATAGATGGGACCGCTCGGCGCGATCATCTCCATCAGCTCCCGCTTGCCGCCGTAAGCGCCGACCGGCAAGCCGCCGCCGATTACCTTGCCGAAGCAGGTCAAATCCGGCGTAATGCCGTACAGTCCTTGCGCGCAGTTGTAGCCGACGCGGAAGCCCGTCATGACCTCGTCGAAAATCAAAACGCTGCCGTATTCATCGGTTACGTCCCGCAGTCCCTGCAGGAAGCCCGGCAGCGGAGGCACGACGCCCATGTTGCCGGCTACCGGCTCCACGATGACGCAGGCGATTTCCTCGCCGAATTTCTCGAACGCAAGCTTGACGGATTCGATATCGTTATAAGGCACCGTAATCGTGTTCGCAGCCACCTGCTCCGGAACGCCCGGGCTGTCGGGCAGACCAAGCGTCGCTACTCCGGAACCAGCCTTGATAAGCAGGCTGTCCGCATGACCGTGATACGAGCCTTCGAATTTCAAAATTTTGCTTCGTTTCGTGTAACCGCGCGCCAGCCTTAAAGCCGACATGGTCGCTTCCGTGCCGGAATTGACCATTCTTACGAGGTCGATCGAAGGAACGCGCTCGCATACGAGCTCCGCCATCAGCGTCTCAAGCTCGGTAGGAGCCCCGAAGCTCGTTCCCTTCTCGGCAGTCCGCTTGATCGCTTCAATCACTTCGGGATGGGCATGCCCCAAAATAAGCGGTCCCCATGAGCCCACATAATCGATATAGCTGTTGCCGTCAATGTCATAAACGCGGCTTCCTTCCCCGCGTTCCATATAAACGGGATTAAGCCCTACCGATTTGAACGCCCGCACCGGGCTGTTCACGCCGCCCGGAATGACTTCTCTCGCTTTAGCGAAAGCGGCAACGGAGCGCTCGTCGTTTCTTTGCTTCGGTGCATTACTCATCCGCGTCACCTTCTCCCTTTAACCAGCGCGCCGCATCCTTCGCATGGTATGTAATAATGAGATCGGCGCCTGCGCGCTTCATTCCCGTCAACGTTTCAAGGACGACGTTCCGCTCGTCAATCCAGCCGTTCGCTGCGGCCGCTTTGACCATGGAATATTCCGCGCTGACATTGTACGCCGCAACAGGCAAATGATAGTTATCCTTAAGCAATCTGACGATATCCAGATAAGCCAGGGCCGGCTTTACCATCAGAAAATCGGCGCCTTCCGCAATATCGGACTCCGCTTCGCGGAGTGCCTCCCGGACGTTCGCCGGATCCATCTGATACGTCTTGCGGTCGCCGAATTGCGGCGCCGAATGAGCGGCGTCCCGGAATGGCCCGTAGTAGGCGGAGGCGAACTTCACCGAATAGGACATAATCGGAATATCGCTGTATCCCGCATCGTCCAAGCCTTGGCGGATAGCCAGCACGAAGCCGTCCATCATATTCGACGGCGCGATCACGTCGGCGCCGGCAGCCGCTTGCGAGACGGCGGTTTGAACCAGCAGATCGAGGGAGGAGTCGTTATCGACCTCCGCAATTCCCGTAATCTCATGCTCATGAACGATGCCGCAATGACCGTGATCGGTAAATTGGCACAGGCAAGTGTCCGCAATGACGACGAGCTCCGGCGCCCAGCCCTTGACCGCACGGATCGCCTGCTGTACAATGCCGTTCTCGGCGTAAGCCGAAGAGCCGACCGCATCTTTGTGCTCGGGAATGCCGAAGAGAAGAACCGACTGGATGCCGGCCTTCAGCACGTCACGGATTTCATCTTCGAGCAAATCCAGCGAATAGTGGTAAACACCCGGCATTGAAGGAATTTCTTCTTTTATATTCTCGCCGTGCGTGACAAAAATCGGATAGATAAAGTCGTTTGCGCTAAGCACCGTTTCTCTTACCAGATTTCTTAAAGCAGGGGTTCTGCGTAATCTGCGGTTTCTTACAGTCGGAAAACTCATCAGTCCCGTCCTCCCAGCGTAGTATGCTTCCTTTTTTTATTGTCGTTTATGATCGCCTGCAGCAAGCCGTCCAAGGTGGAGTCTTCCGCCTCGATTGCAACCTCGAGACCGGCTTCTCTTACCGTTTTGGACGTGACCGGACCGATGCTCGCAACCGGTATGCCCGACAGCAGCCCCGCAGGATTGTCGATTCCGTTTCGCTTCAGCACTTCCATCAGATTCGTAACCGTCGATGAGCTCGTAAAAGTAATCAGGTGAATGTTCTTCTCCTTCAGCCATTCGAGCGCCAGCTCGTCCTGGCCTTCCGCGAGCTTCGTCTCGTACACGTCGATTTCGACCGGGATCAGTCCCTTCGCCGAAAGCTCGCGAGGCAGAAGCTCGCGCGCAAGGTCGCCCCGCGGCAGCAGCACCGTCTGTCCCGGCTTCAGCTCCGGGCCCAGCTGTTCAAGCAGCCCTTCCGCATGAAATTTGGCCGGCAGCTCTTCGGCGGTCAGCCCCCGCTCGGCCAGCGCAGCCGCCGTTCTCGGACCGACTGCGGCCACTTTCGCGCCGTGAAATCTTCTTACATCCACCTTCAGCTTCTGCAGCCAGCGGAAGAAATAGTCGACGCCGTTCACGCTCGTAAAAACAACCCAATCATACCGCTCCGCCTGCGAAAGCGCGTCTCTTAACGCGGCAACGGCCTCCGGTTCGGCCGTTTCGCTGATCTCGATAACGGGAAACTCGCAAGGCTCGCCGCCGAGAGCTTCGATTTGCTCCGCAAGCTCGCTGGCCTGGGCTCTCGCTCTTGTCACAAGCACACGCGTGCCAAATAAAGGCTTGCGCTCGTACCATTGCAGCTTCTCTCGCTGCAGGACAACCTCTCCTACCACGATGACCGCGGGAGGCTTGAACTGCGCCTCGTTCACGACCGCTTCGATCGTCGCAAGCGTCCCGACGACGGTACGCTGTTCGACCCTTGTGCCCCAGCGGATCAGAGCGACCGGCGTCTCCGGCGGTTTTCCGTGCTTGATCAGCTGATCGGCGATATATCCGATTTTGGCTACGCCCATCAGGAAAATAAGAGTGCCCGTCGCGTTCGTCACTTTATCCCAATGAATCGAGCGGTCGAGCTTGTCCGGGCTTTCATGGCCCGTAATGATAGACAAGGAAGAAGCCAGATCGCGATGCGTCACCGGAATGCCTGCATACGCCGGAACGGCGATAGCGGACGTAATGCCCGGAACGATCTCGAATTCGATCCCATTGTCATACAACAGCTCGGCTTCCTCGCCGACCCTCCCGAATATCGTGGGATCCCCGCCCTTCAGGCGGGTCACCGTTTTGCCCTGCAGAGCCAGATCGACAAGCAGCTGATTAATTTCTTCCTGCTTCATCGTATGGCGGTCGGGCAGCTTGCCGACATAAATTTTTTCCGTTCCCGGCTTCAGATGCCGGAGCAGCCTTGGACTTGCGAGACGGTCGTAAACCACGACATCGCATTCCTTCAGGCACTCGAGCCCGCGGACGGTGATCAGCTTCGGGTCACCCGGGCCCGCACCGATCAAATATACTTTCCCCTTTTTCACCGGCTTATCCCCCAATGTCCGCCAAAATGCGGTCGGCTCCCCGTTCTATTAATACAGCGGCTACGTCCCGGCCCAGCTGCTCCGGATCCGTTCCCCGCTTTTCTTCCTTCAAGATCAGGCTGCCGTCAGGCGAGCCGACCATGCCGGTCATAACGAGCTGACGCTCGCCGGAGCCGCTTTCCGCAGATTCGCGGACGACGCAGTAGGCACCGATCGGAACCTGGCAGCCTCCGTTCAACGCGCCCAGAAAGCTTCTCTCCGCACGGACGGCCAGCTCCGTTTCCTTATCGTTATACAGCGCCAGCAGCTCGCGGATTTCCGGATCGTTCTCCCTGCACTCAATGCCGAGAGCGCCTTGTCCGACAGCCGGGAGGCAAACATCGGTTGGCACGACGGACGAAATTTTTTCCCTCCAGCCCATCCGGGTCATGCCTGCGGATGCCAGCACGATCGCGTCCAGTCCTTCCGTCTCCAGCTTACGGATCCGGGAATCGATATTGCCGCGGATAGATTCAAGCCGCAAATCCGGTCTTGCATGCTTCAGCTGGGAGGAGCGGCGCAGGCTGCTCGTGCCTACTCGGGCGCCGATAGGCAGATCCGCAAGTCCCCCGCCTTCACGGGTTACCAGGCAATCGGTCGGGTCAACCCGCTTCGGAGTCGAACCGTTGATCAGACCCTCCGGCAGCTCGAACGGCATATCCTTCATACTGTGGACGGCCATGTCGATATCGCCGTCTATGAGCGCCTGCTCGATTTCCTTCACGAAAAGTCCCTTGCCGCCGACCTTGGACAAAGTAACGTCGAGAATCCGGTCGCCCTTCGTTACGATTTTTTTAATTTCAAACGTATAGTCGAAGCCGTGCTTGTCGCAGATTTCCTTCAGATCGTCAATTACTTGACCCGTCTGAGTCAATGCCAGCGCGCTTTGCCTTGTTCCCACTACAATTACACGTTGTCCACTTGCTGCTTTCGCCATTATTTATGCCTCCTGTCAATCCGATGAAGCAAGCTTTGCAGCCATTCATCGATGTCGAAGTGTATTCTGTCTTGCTGCGCGGCCTCCTCGGCGGCCAGCTGAAGCACAAGCTGCCTGTCGCGCTCGTCCAGCACCGTGCCGAGAACGCGTTCGCGCAAGCGCCTTAGCCGCGCCGTCAGCGCTTCATAATTTGGACCGTACCGGCTTTCCAGCTCAGCCTTGATCTGACGGGATAGCGCCGGGCTGGCGCCCGATGCGGTAACCGCCAGCAGCAAATCCCCCCGCCGTACGACCGAAGGCGAAATAAAAGAGCTGTGCCCGGAATCGTCCGCCGCATTAACCAGAATGCCCAGCTTATCGCACGACGCGGCTATCGATTCGTTCAGTCCGCCGTCGTCCGTTGCCGCAAATACGAGCCGGGCGCCTGCGATATCCGTCTGCTCAAAACCCCGCAGCTGAACGGTGATCGCCCCCTCCTCCGCAAGCCGGGCTATAGAATGTGTCACCTGAGGGCTGACGACGACGATATCGTCGGCTCCCGCTTCAAGCAGGCCCCGGATTTTCCGCTGCGCGACCGCCCCTCCGCCAATTACGACGCAGCGCCTGCCGCGAAGCTGAAGAACCGCCGGATAATATCCATTCATGCCTGTTGCCCCCACATCCGGATTTTAGCCGCTTAATGAAACGACGAGAAATAGTTCGAAACCAGATTTAACGCCAGCATGCCGAATGCGGCGATATACAGCCTGGCCAGCTGCGGACCGGTCCGCTTCAGCATCGCTCTCTGATACACATAAATCACATACATGATCAAAGCCGCAAACGACGTCAGCACCTTCCAGTCAAACAACAGCGAGGCTCTTCCCTCCACCAGCAGGGAGGTTACCGCGATGGCAAGCGACATCGCCAGCAGCGGGACTCCCACAATAACGGCTCTGTCCCCGTATCTCTCAATCAGGTCCAGACTCGGCAGCCGGCGGACAAAGCTGGACCAGCGCTTCCGTTTTAACTGGCTGTGCAAAAACAGATACATGGAAGCGAATAAGGCGCCGAGCGTCAAAGCCGCGTACGCGCAAAGCACGAGACTGATATGTATATAAAGCAGCTCCCTTGTCGTTTTCCATAATTCAAGCGATTCTCCGGCGCCGGTACTGCTGTGCAAATTCAAAGCCAATACCGCAAACCCGACGACGTTGACGAAAAAAACGACAAAATCGATTTTGATAAACCGGCTGATGACGAGCGAAATCGTAACGAGCAGCCAAGAGAACCCTAACCAATATTCGAATGGCGTTACGTTCACCGACTGCAAATGGGTAATCATCCGGTAAACCAGATAGCCGGTCTGCAAAACCCAAACAAAAATAAGCAGCCCTGTACCCATCCGTTTCGCTTTCCGACTGGCGTTCATAAAGTCGGAAAAATAAAACAGCAGGCTCAGGGCGTAAATATAAAGTATCGCATCATATATCAAGCTTTGAGTCACCATAGCTCCTCCACATTCGCGGCCCTTTATCTTGTAATAGGTGCTAATGCCACAGCAGCTGCATGGGGTTGAACGTTTTTCTTTTTTGCTGCAACAACAGATTCTGCTGCCGCGTCAAGCTCCGCCTGGCGCGATTTGGCAAGCTGATCTTCCAGCGCGAACAGCTTAACGAACATGTCCATCGCTTCGTCGGCGCGCTTCTCTCCGGCCATTTCCTTAATCCGCAAAATCGGATCCTGCATCATTTGGTTCACGATGCTTTTGGTCAGCTTGCGGATTACCTTGAGCTCATGCTCGTCCAAGTCGGGGAGCTTGTTCGTCAGACTCTTCATCGTTTCCTCGTGAACGTCCGCCGCTTTCGTCTGCAGGGCCCGGATCAAAGGAACGACGCCGAGCGTCTTGTACCATTGCTCGAACAATTCCATTTCTTCGCTGATCATCGCTTCGATTTTGGCGGCCTCCCGGCGACGGTGCTCCAAATTGCTCTCCACAATGCCCTCCAAGTCGTCGATATCATACAGAAACACATTATCGACTGCCGCGATCGAAGGGTCCAAATCCCGCGGAACCGCAATGTCGACCATGAACAAAGGCTTAGCCTTGCGCCGCTGCATCGCAGCCGCAACCTTCTGGCGCGTCAGCACGTAGCTGTCCGAGCCGGTGGAGCTGATAATAATATCGGCTTCGTGCAGCTTATCGACCGCTTCCTCAAGAGACCATGCTACGCCTCCGAACTTGTCCGCCAGAGTGACGGCACGCTCGTACGTGCGGTTGACGACGATAACCCGTTCCGCCCCGTTCGCATACAGATGCTTCGCAGTCAGCTCCCCGGTTTCGCCGGCTCCGATAACCATAACCGTCTTCTTGCTGAATTGGCCGAATATGCGTTTGCCCAGCTCTACCGCCGCATAGCTTACCGATACGGCCGATTCGCCGATCGTCGTCTCGGTATGGGCACGCTTGGCCATCGTCAGCGCCTGCTTGAACAGCATATTGAACAAAGTCCCCGTCGTCTTCTGCTGCTGGGCAAGAAGAAAAGCGGTTTTCACCTGGCCCAAAATTTGCGTTTCCCCAATGACCATCGAATCGAGTCCGCTCGTTACGCGGAATAAATGCTCGATCGCCTTGTCATCCTCGTACATATATAAATGATTCGTAAACCGATCCCTCGGCAGCTTGAACCATTTCTCCATAAAAGAGCGAATATAGTGTCCGCACAAATGATGCCTGTCTACAACAGCATAGATCTCCGTCCGATTGCAGGTCGCGACAATGACACATTCCATGATGCTTTTCGTCTGGATGAGCTGATTCAACGCTTCAGGCAAATCCCGTTCCGCGAACGCGAACTGTTCTCTTACTTCAACGGGAGCCGTACGATAATTCAGACCTACTGATATGATGTGCATGCGCGGTCACCTGCCCCCTTTCTCTAGTCCGTACAACCTTTGATGTCTGCGATTATTATAGCATAGTTCGACATTCAGAAAATGCTCATTTATGAATAATGTTTGAAAAATTAATAATCATTATTCCCTTTTCATGCAAAGAAATAACCATGGATGAAATCCATGGTTATTTCGCAATAACACGTTCGGTTATAGCTCTTAGACGAGCTCGGTTTGCTTCATTTTCGGTTCTTCCACTTGCAGTTCGCCCATACCGCGCACAAGCTTCTTCGCGTAAGTCGCTTTCGGCTTCAATACGGAAAGCATGTAATCGATCGCAAGCTGAGGATCAACAGTCTCTCCGCAAGTGTAACAGTCAAGTGCGGCAAAGCCCTTCTCAGGATACGTATGAATCGAGAGGTGACTCTCCGAGAGCAGTACGAGAACAGTTGCTCCTTGAGGGTCGAATTGTTTTGCTTGAACTGACAATACAGTAGCTCCGCACGCTTCAGCAGCCTCTACCATGTGTGATTGCAAAAATTCAGCGCTGTTCAGTAGATCAAAGTCTACACCCCAAGTATCAACAGCAACGTGTCTTCCGAAAGTTGAGTATTCCATCTTTCGGTTCCCCCTTCCTAGGAATAAAATGTTTGAAAAATTTCATCCGCTAGGACCTACGTCATTCACTTCTCGAGGGATTAATCTCTCGCAACATAACAATGTCCTGAGTGAATCCTGGTTCCTATTATTTTCACAACAATGTTTTCAACGAGAATAAAAATAACATCTATCGCCGATAATTGCAACCCTTTTTTTTGAGCAGGTGTGAATTGGCATCCCTGCGCCTGCTCCGTCTTTAATGTATGTCGATATCGCTTATTACGCGACAGGACGATCCGTTATCCGGCCATATTATTTTTGGCGTCCTGCGGGCTGAAAACGGAGATATGTCCCACTCCCCCGCCAGCTTCCGGGATAATGAATTTCAACTGAAACTGACCGTTAACTTCGTACGTGTAAATATCGTCGGATCCGTTAACCGTCGTTTCATCCGCCTTGCCGAGCGCGGCTTCGATGTCCTCCAGCGTAATGACATGCAGCTCCTCCGCATACGACCTGACATCGAAGACGATCATCCCTTTGTTATAGCCGAAGGTGATTCCTTTGTCCTCATATGTGGCATACATGCCTTTACCCGCCGATTCGTTCCGGTCGGCTTTGCCCCATGCTTTTTCGATGTCATCGTACAGCGCCGTATGCGCAGCGTAGGAGCAGCCCGGCACCTTTCCCTGCTTGGCAAGCTCGACCAGCGAGCCGACCGTCCATTCCTGTCCGCCTGTCTCTTGCCCGCCCTCCTGGCCGTCTTCCTGTCCGGCTTCCTCCGCAGCGCCTAGCGCGCTGCCGCTAGACTGCGGCGACGCTTCGGTGGTCGGCGTTACGTCCGGCGCCTCCGTCTGCGGCTTTGCGGTCTGCCCGCCTCCGGTATTTCCTTCACTGCATGCCGTCAACGCCATCGCAAGCGCGAGCAGGATGCCCGCGGTAAGCTGGCGAAATCGTCTTGTCCTGTTCGTCATAGATGCGTCACTCCTTATGCAACTCTTTGATTTTAAAGCGAGCGCAAGTCCGCTTCCTTGTTACTGACAGCTGCAGCGCCCGATAAGTTGCACCTGCCGCCGAAAGATATTCCTATAGCAATAAAAAAAGAGAAGCCGCGATTGGCGGCTCCCCTTGCGTCTATGCCATGCTTATCAAGCTTCTAGTACAAATAATTTGCGGGTCAATTCGGTCAGGCGTTCGTCGATTTTGGCGATCTCGGTTGCGTCCTTCGTCTGATTGCGAAGGTCCAGCAGCTCATTTACCGCGCTGTTGACGAGACCGATTTCTCTTTCGATCAGTCGGCTGCGGAAAACGCGTTCAAGCTGGCCAAGCGTATCCTTGAATTCGAACACAACCCGGTTGCCCGATTTGGTGCTTTCCACGATTTTCATGACTGTGCCGTTCATATAATGATAGATCATCGTATAATGACTGTAGATTCGATTGACGGTCGCGCTGCCGCGGAAAGCAGATACCGCTTTGCGCATCGCATTGGTCAGCCTTGGCCCAACAAGCCGGCAAGAAAGTACGCACACAAAATAGTCTTGTTGACGTTCAAATGTCAGTCGGACTTCTTCCCTCCCTGCTACGTCTTCGAGAACAAGCTCATGGTTTCCGTTATCGAGCACTAATACCTCAAGGCGAAGCTGCTGCTCTTCAAACAACCTGATAAACTTAGCCATCTCATCATTCGTTAATTGCAGTTTGGCATTTACATACTCTGTGGCTAGCCGCTTAGCCATAAAAATCTCCTCAATTCTTTAAACTTGCACCTTTTTGTCTTAAGTATATTATACGTGATCGAAACATTTTATTCCTGCCGGCCAGCTCCGAAATTTTCGCAAATTCCACAAAAAAACGGAGGAATTCACGAGGAAAGCCGGATTATTCGCTATATCCTCTGCTTTATATAAGAACTTGCTGCACTTTCTGCCTCATGTAGCAATCGCTTCCGAAATAACCTCCCAAAGCTGCTCCCGCCCAAGCCCCGTTTCAGAGGAAAACAGGACGACGGGATCGCGGGGATCGGCCTCCAGCGTCGTTTTAACCATTTTAATATGCTTGTCCCATTTCGACCTCGGAATTTTGTCCGCCTTCGTTGCGACGATGCAGGTCGGAATTTCATAATGCTTAAGCCAGTGGTACATTTGCTGGTCCTGCTTGGACGGCTCGTGGCGGATATCGATGACCAGGAGCTGAAGCTTCAACGGCTCGCGGTCCCGGATATACTGCTCAATCATTTCCCCGAACTGCTCCCGCTGCGTTTTGGACACCTTGGCATAGCCGTATCCTGGAAAGTCCACGAGATATACCATGTCGTTGACGCGGTAGTAGTTGAGCTGCTGCGTTTTGCCTGGCTGGGAGCTCGTCCTGGCCAGGTTTTTGCGTAAAATCAATTTATTAATCAATGATGATTTCCCAACATTGGAACGCCCTGCCAGAGCGATCTCCGGCAAGGCGTCCTCAGGATATTGATGCGGCTTTACCGCGCTGATGACAAACTGTGCTTCTGTAATCTTCATAAAATCGTCGTACCTGCCTTCTCCTCCGTTTGTACCGGAAGCAGCGCATGCTGCAGCACTTCATCCATATGTCCGACAGGAATAAATTGCATCTCTTTGGCTACGCTGTCGGGTATATCCCGCAAATCCCGTTCATTGTCCTTTGGCAGCAGCACTTTGCGTATGCCCGCGCGATGCGCAGCTAGCGATTTCTCCTTCAAGCCGCCGATCGGCAGGACGCGGCCTCTAAGCGTTATTTCTCCCGTCATGGCCACTTCCTTGGATACGTAACGGTTCGTAAGAGCCGAAATAAGTGCCGTTGCGATCGTAATGCCCGCGGATGGCCCATCCTTCGGAATAGCCCCTTCCGGTATGTGAATATGAATATCGTTCTTCTCGTGGAAGGCCGGATCGATGCCCAGCTCCAGCGCTTTTGAGCGCGTATAGCTGAAGGCTGCCTGTGCGGATTCCTTCATGACGTCGCCCAGCTTGCCAGTCAAGGTCAGCTTTCCGCTGCCCGGCATAACCGTGACCTCGATCACCAGCGTATCGCCGCCCACTTCCGTCCACGCAAGACCGGTGACGGCTCCAATCTGGTTCTCGCTTTCGGCCTGACCGTACCGGAACTTAGCCGGACCGAGCCATTCCTTCAGCAAAGCGGCATCCACCTCAAGCGGCTCGGCGGTCCCTTCTTCTTCGCGGGAGACGAAATGCTTGGCCGCCTTCCGGCATACGGCCGCGATTTGCTGCTCAAGGTTACGCACGCCCGATTCACGCGTATACTCGCGGATGAGCTGCAGCAGCACCTCGTCATTCATGCTCAGCTGCTCTTCGGCGAGCCCGTGCTCCTTCTTCTGCTTCGGCAGCAAATAACGCGATCCGATCTGCAGCTTCTCGAGCTCCGTGTAGCCCGGAATGTACAGCACTTCCATCCGGTCAAGCAGCGGACGCGGAATATTGTGCATCGCATTCGCGGTCGTCACGAACATGACGTTGGATAAATTGAACGGAACCTCGACAAAGTGGTCGCTGAACGTATTGTTCTGCTCCGGATCAAGAACCTCCAAAAGCGCCGAAGCCGGATCCCCGCGGAAGTCCATTGCCATCTTATCGATTTCGTCAAGCAAAAAGACCGGATTATTCGAGCCCGCCGTCTTCATCCCTTGAATGATTCTGCCCGGCATCGCGCCGACGTAGGTGCGCCTGTGGCCGCGGATTTCCGCTTCGTCGCGTACGCCGCCCAGCGATATGCGGACAAACTTCCTGCCGAGCGACTTCGCGATGGAGCGCGCAAGCGACGTCTTGCCGACGCCCGGCGGCCCGACCAGACAGAGAATCGGCCCCTTAAGCTGCTTGACGAGCTGCTGAACGGCCAAATATTCAAGCACCCGCTCCTTCGGCTTTTCCAATCCGTAGTGATCTTCGTCGAGAACGGCCTCCGCCTTGCTGATGCTTAGGTCATCCTCCGTCTGCTTATTCCATGGAAGCGAGAGCAGCCAATCGATATAATTGCGGATGACGCCGCCTTCCGCGGACGTGGACGGCATTTTCTCCAGCCGGTCGATTTCCTTCTCGATCTTCTCCTTCACCTGCTCGGGAACACCCGCTTCCTGAAGCTGGCTGCGCAGCTCTTCGACTTCTCCCGCGCGGCCTTCCTTCTCGCCGAGCTCCTTCTGGATCGCCTTCATCTGCTCGCGCAAATAATATTCCTTCTGCGTCTTCTCCATCTGCTTCTTGACGCGCTGGTTTATTTTGCGTTCGAGCTCCAGCACCTCGCGCTCGTTATTGAGAATGTCGAGAAGCTTCTCCAGCCGCATACCGACGTCGATCGTCTCCAAAATATCCTGCTTATCCTTGATTTTGAGAGACAGGTGGCTGGTGATTACATCGGCAAGCCTGCCCGGATCGTCAATATCCGAAACCGCCGCGAGCGTCTCCGGGGTCACCTTCTTCGAAAGCGAGATATAATGCTCAAATTGGTTCAGGACGGAGCGCATCAGCGCGTCCACCTCGGGATCGTCCGTCTCCTGCTCAGGCAGCTCCTTGGCCGACACTTCGTAAAATTCGTCATTCGGCAAATAATCCAAAATCTCCGCGCGGACGACGCCTTCAACCAGCACACGGATCGTGCCGTTCGGAAGCTTAAGCATTTGCCGAACCTTGGCGATCGTTCCGACCTTGTAAATATCCTCTTCCGTCGGCTCTTCAATGTTCACTTCCGACTGCGAGCACAGCAAAATCATATGATCTTCGACCATCGAACGCTCCAGCGCCCGCACCGATTTGTCCCTTCCCACATCTAGGTGGAGCACCATGCTGGGATAAACGAGTAGCCCTCTCAGCGGTAGCAAGGGCAGCCGACGACCTTTCAACTTATTAGGTCCCACTCCAGCACCTCCAATTGTTAACGTCTACATCATATTATCATTCTACTGAATCTGCCTGCAAATAGCTAACATTCGGAGCGATAAATAATTCGGATGCCGTTTGCGGCTCCGCTTCCTCGGCCACGACGCCCGACTCCGGAAATACATGGGCGAACACTTCCTCCACCTTATCGACCGGGATGACCTTCAGCCCTTCCAGATCCGCGAATACGGCTTGCCAGTTTTCACGAGGAATGATGACCTGCTTCGCGCCGGCTTGAAAAGCAGCTTCAACCTTGGCCAAGACGCCGCCTACAGGCTTCACGTTGCCGTGGATCCCCACCTCGCCCGTCATCGCCAGCCTGTTGTCGACCGGAATGCCTTTTACCGCAGAAGTAATCGCAGTAGCCATCGCAATGCCGGCGGACGGACCGTCGATCGGCGTGCCGCCAGGGAAGTTGATATGCAGATCGTAATCCTGCGTGTTAAGGCCGATACGGCGAAGCACGGTCAGCACGTTCTCAACCGAACCCTTCGCCATGCTTTTCCGCCGCAGCGTGCGCGAGCCGCCGCCGCCGAGCTCCTCTTCATCCACGACCCCGGTAATCGTAAAATTGCCGAGACCCGGAGCAGACGCAATGGCGCTTACTTCAATCTCGAGCAGCGTACCCATGTTCGGCCCGTATACGGCGAGACCGTTCACGAAACCGATTTGCGGCGACTCCGGCACCTTGCGGTCCGGCCTCGGCGGGATTTGACTGCTGTTGACGACCCACTCGATATCGGCGGCTAAAATGCTGTCGCGTTTCTCGGACAACGCGACGCCTGCTGCAAGCTGAATGACGTTCACGGCTTCGCGGCCGTTCGTCGCGTATTTTTTTACGACCTCAATTGCCTCGGGGCATGGGCCGAAGCCGATTTTCTTCACGGCGTTTTCCGCTACAAGGCCGATTTCTTCTGCAAGCAAGGGACGGAAGAACACCTCCATGCAGCGGGAGCGGATCGCCGGAGGAATTTCCTGCGGCGAACGGGTTGTCGCACCGACCAGACGGAAATCGGCAGGCAGGCCGTTTTGGAAAATATCATGAATATAAACCGGAATGTTCGAATCCTCCGAGTTATAATACGCGCTCTCCAAAAACACCTTGCGGTCCTCGAGTACCTTTAACAATTTATTCATTTGGACCGGATGCAATTCACCAATTTCGTCGATAAACAAAATACCGCCGTGAGCCTTCGTAACGGCGCCCGGCTTCGGCTGCGGAATTCCCGCCACCCCCATCGCTCCCGCACCCTGGTAAATCGGGTCATGAACGGAGCCGATCAGCGGGTCGGCGATGCCCCGTTCGTCAAATCTGGCGGTCGTCGCATCAATTTCCGTAAATTTGGCTTCCGGCAGAAACGGCGATGAAGGATTTTTTTTCGCTTCCTCCAGCACGACGCGCGCCGCTGCGGTTTTACCGACGCCCGGCGGTCCGTAAATAATAACATGCTGAGGATTCGCGCTGCAAAGCGCAGCCTTTAACGCGCGCAGGCCGTCCCGCTGCCCGACGATGTCCTGCATGGCCTGCGGTCTCGTTTTTTCCGCCAGCGGCTTGGTCAGTGAAACGCTCCTTTGCTTCCGGAGCTTATCCATTTCCTTGCGCGATTCGCGGTCAACCGCAGAGCGGTTTGTCTTTTGGTTCCGCAGCAAATTCCAGAAATACAAACCGATCACGACGGCAAAAAACACCTGAATCAGCATTAACACTACACTTAAACTCATTTTCCTCCGCTCCTCTCAGCGTAAACGGTTGTAGCCTTCCTTCTTCGGGGCCAGCCAGTCAATCTGCATAATTGGTAGTATTCCCCCCTGGTAGTAGGAATAACCGCTTCCTCGCTTTTTTTCCTGATGAAGAATATCCAAAAGGATGTACGAGTGGAAAGAGAATGAAAAAAGAGGTTTGCTTCCGTCTCTTGAAGACGGAAGCAAACCTCTTTAGTGTTGGTGCCCTTTTAAGCCGGGGTATGGTGCTTGCGGCCGGGAATTTCCCCTGTCGCTTCAAACACGCGCACGATTTCATCGATTTCCTTCTTGAGCTCGTTCAGCAGCTCCGCCTCCGGCACCTTGCGGATCATCTCGCCATAACGGAACAGCATTCCCTCGCCGCGCGCACCGGCAATGCCGATATCGGCCTCGCGGGCCTCGCCGGGACCGTTAACCGCGCAGCCGAGCACAGAAACCTTGATCGGCACCTTGATCTTCGCGATGTAGTCCTCCACCTCGTTGGCGATCGAGAACAGATCGATATCAAGCCGGCCGCAAGTCGGACAGGATACGAGCGTTGCCGCATTCGTAATCAGCCCGAACGTCTTGAGCAGCTCGCGAGCGACCTTGACCTCTTCGACCGGATCGGCGCTTAAGCTGATGCGGACCGTGTTGCCGATGCCCATGGAGAGCAGCGCGCCAATACCGGCGGAGCTTTTGATCGTGCCGGTATGGAGCGTACCCGCTTCCGTGATGCCAAGGTGAAGCGGATATTTGATCTTCTCCGCTGCCATGCTGTAAGCGGCAATCGCCATCGGCACGTCGGAGGCTTTGAGCGAGACGATAATATCGTGGAAATCAAGCTCTTCCAGAATGCCGATATGGAACAAGGCGCTCTCCACCATCGCTTCCGGAGTCGGATAGCCGTACTTCTCAAGCAAATGGTTTTCCAGCGATCCGGCATTGACGCCGATACGAATCGGAATTCCTTTATCCTTGCAAGCTTTGACGACAGCCTCTACGCGTTCGCGGCGCCCGATATTGCCCGGATTGATCCGGACCTTGTCGACACCGTTCTCGATGGCCATGAGCGCCAGCCTGTAATCGAAATGAATGTCCGCAACAAGCGGAATATGAATGCGGGATTTAATTTCTTTGATCGCCTCGGCCGCTTCCTTGTTATTGACGGTTACCCGGACGATTTGACAGCCCGCTTCCTCCAACCGCAAAATTTCCGCAACCGTCGCCTCCACATCCGCCGTCTTGGTCGTACACATGCTTTGAATGATCACTTCGTTGCTGCCGCCGATCGTCAAATCGCCGACTCTTACCGGTACCGTATCTTGACGTAAATACATAAGCAGATCTCTCCCATGAACGTCAAAGTCCACCCTGACCAAGCGGCCTAAGCCGCTGGCAAGGGTGGAAACATTGACGGTGCTAAATAATGGTTAGGCGCTCTCTTCCTTCTTCTTGCCTTTCTTGGCAGCCAGCTCCGGCATGATTTTGTCCTTGACGGATTGCTCCGTAATAAGGCAAGTGCTCACGTCGTCGCGGGACGGCACCTCGTACATCACCTCAAGCATGATGCCTTCGATAATCGCACGAAGTCCGCGCGCGCCGGTATTGCGCTTAATCGCTTCCTTCGCGATCGCGTCGAGCGCAGCCGGCTCGAAATCGAGCTTAACGTTATCCATCTCCAGCAGCTTCTGGTACTGCTTCACTAGAGCGTTCTTCGGTTCGGATAAGATCCGAACGAGTGCCGGCTCGTCAAGCGGCTCCAGCGTAGAGATAACAGGCAGACGTCCTACAAATTCGGGAATCAGGCCGAATTTGAGCAAATCCTCAGGCAGTACCATCGACAAATATTCGCCCGGCTTCAAGTCCTTTTGCACTTCGCCGGTAGAGTTAAAGCCGATGACCTTCTTGCCGATACGGCGTTTGATCAGCGATTCCAGGCCGTCGAACGCGCCGCCGCAAATGAACAAAATGTTCGTCGTATCGATTTGGATAAACTCCTGGTGCGGGTGCTTGCGGCCGCCTTGAGGCGGAACGGAAGCAACCGTGCCTTCCAAAATTTTGAGAAGGGCCTGCTGCACGCCTTCCCCGGAAACGTCGCGAGTAATCGACGGGTTCTCGGATTTGCGGGCCACTTTATCGATTTCGTCGATATAAATGATGCCGCGCTCGGCTTTCTCCACATCGTAATCCGCCGCTTGAATAAGCTTAAGCAAAATATTCTCGACGTCTTCACCGACGTAACCCGCTTCCGTAAGCGAGGTTGCATCCGCAATGGCGAACGGTACGTTCAAAATTTTGGCCATCGTCTGCGCAAGCAAGGTTTTACCCGATCCCGTAGGACCCAGCAGCAAAATATTGCTCTTCTGCAGCTCGACATCCTCGATCTTGCTGCCCGAGTTAATCCGTTTGTAGTGGTTGTAAACCGCTACGGACAGCGACTTCTTGGCGAACTCCTGGCCGATGACGTAGGAATCCAGAATGGCGCGGATATCCTTCGGCTTCGGAATGTCCTTCAGATCGAGCTCTTCCTCGTTGCCGAGCTCCTCTTCCACGATTTCCGTGCAAAGCTCGATACACTCATCGCATATATAGACGCCTGGACCGGCTACGAGCTTACGTACCTGATCCTGCGATTTGCCGCAGAACGAGCATTTCAGCTGGCCTTTTTCGTCGTTGAATTTAAACATCTGATCACCCCTTCGATTAAATCGTCGATACCGGTGCCGTTATCACCTTGTCAATCAAACCGTAGGCAAGGGCCTCTTCCGCGCTCATGAAATTGTCACGGTCGGTATCGCGGTCGATTTTCTCATAAGGCTGTCCGGTGCGCTCCACATAGATCTGGTTCAGCTTTTGTTTCGTCTTCAAAATCCAATCCGCATGGATCTTGATATCGGAAGCTTGGCCGCGCACGCCGCCAAGCGGCTGATGAATCATAACCTCCGCGTTAGGAAGCGCGAAACGCTTGCCCTTCGCACCGGCAGTCAGCAGCAGCGAGCCCATGCTTGCAGCCATGCCCATGCAAATCGTGGACACTTCCGGCTTAATATATTGCATCGTATCGTAAATACCCATCCCCGCCGTTACAGAGCCGCCGGGAGAGTTAATATACAGGTGTATGTCCTTCTCCGGATCGTCGGCCGCCAGAAACAGCAGCTGTGCAATGACCGAATTCGCAACGTCATCGTCAATTGCACTTCCCAGGAAGATAATACGATCCTTCAGCAATCGGGAATAAATATCGTAGGAACGTTCCCCACGGTTTGTTTGTTCGACTACGATCGGTACTAGATTCATGCGACCAACCTCTTTTCGTTTATGGCTTTAGATACTTACTTATTGTAACACGTCATCGTAATGATGTCATTTTTCCGATAATACATTATACGGCGACGGTCGTTCGATATGTACGGAGATTCGTCTCCCGATCAAGCTGAAGCTGATATGTAAGGTCAAAATAAGGCACGTATCGAACGTGCCTTATCCCGGGTGAAGCCAATTATTTAATTCGTTATGTGAGCGATTAAACCGCTTTGCTGTTGTCGATCAGGAATTTGATCGTTTTGCGGAGCGTCAGATCCTCCAGCAGGCTGAGAAGGTTGCCGTTTTTCGCGAAGATGTCGCGCAGCTCGGCAGCAGGACGGTTGTAGGATTGGGACAGCTTCTCAAGCTCTTCGTTCAAATCTTCTTCGCCTGCAGTAATGCCTTCAGCTTTGGCGATCGCTTCTAGCACCAGGTTGTTGCGAACGCGCTTCTCGGCGTCGCCGCGCATTTGCTCGCGGAGAACGGCTTCGTTCTGGCCGGAGAACTGGTAGTAAAGCTCCATGTTCATTCCTTGCATTTTGAGGCGGTTCTCGAAGTCGCGGATCATGTAGTCCGTTTCGGAAACGATCATCGGCTCCGGAATTTCAACCTCAGCGGCGGAAGTAGCTTTCTCAACGATTGCGGACTCGCGCGCTTGCTCAGCTTCCTTCTCCTTGCGCTCTTTCAGCTTAACTGTAAGATCCTGCTTGTACTCTTCAAGCGTATCGAACTCGCTTACGTCTTTGGCGAACTCGTCGTCAAGAGCTGGAAGGGATTTGCGTTTGATTTCATGCAGCTTCACCTTGAACACGGCTGGCTTGCCTGCCAGGTGCTCGGCGTGGTAGCTCTCAGGGAACGTTACTTCTACGTCCTTGAAGTCGCCGATTTGCATGCCTACTACTTGCTCTTCGAAGCCTGGAATGAACGAGCCCGAACCCAGCTCAAGAGAATAACGCTCGCTTGCTCCGCCTTCGAATTGCTCGCCGTCGACATAGCCGTCGAAATCGATAACGGTGATGTCGCCGTTCTCTGCCGCGCCTTCCTCGATGACGGTAAGCTCTGCATGACGCTGCTGCAGACGCTCCAGCTCGGCGTTTACTTCCTCATCCGTAACTTCTGCAGTTGCAGCTTCAACCTCAAGTCCTTTGTACTCGCCCAAAGTCACTTCAGGCTTAACGACAACCTTAGCCTTGAATTTGAAAACTTGGCCTTTCGCGAATTGCTCAACGTCAATCTCAGGACGGTCGACCGGCTCAATGTTGCTTTCTCTTACCGCGTTCGTGTAAGCGTCAGGCAGCAGGATGTCGATTGCATCCTGATACAGGCTTTCCACACC
This sequence comes from Paenibacillus vietnamensis, assembly GCF_020169515.1. Taxonomy (GTDB): domain Bacteria; phylum Bacillota; class Bacilli; order Paenibacillales; family Paenibacillaceae; genus Pristimantibacillus; species Pristimantibacillus vietnamensis. Next base: position 364,949 of record NZ_JAHMHW010000003.1, read on the forward strand.
GAAGCGCGATTCAAAAATGCCGCGCGGCACTTTGCCTTTACGGAATCCCGGAACGTTAACCTTCTGAACGACTTTCTTAAATGCTTGATCAAGAGCACCTGCGACTTTCTCCGCTTCTACCTCCACGTCGATCGACACGATGTTCTTGTCTATTTTTTCCCAAGTTGCTTTCATTTTATGCCTTCCCCTCCGAAAATGCGCATGCATTACTAGTTTTCACGTTTCATAAACCATTCTATTATAATCAAGATAGACAACCATTTCAAGACTGGGGTTCATGATCCCCCGATTGCTGAAGGGCGGCCACCTGCCGAAGAGCGCGGCAAGCTTGCTCATACCTGAAGCGGAGCGGCTCGGTAATGCCGTATGTATCGCGGATATCGTCGTCGTTCGCGGTCCCGTAAACCGTGAGCAGCAGCGTCAAATGCAGCGCCGCGGCGAAGCAGTCGATCGTGCCCTCGTCGTCCCTGAGCATCCATCTGTAAGCAGCCGTTCCATACAAAAATTGGAGGCTTTCCTTCCAGAGCTCCCTTGCAAAATGCGGCAAAGTCGGATCGTCGACCTCCGCCGTCTGTTCCGTTCTCTCGACAATCCGGCTGACGGGCTCCGGGAATTCGTCCATCGACAGCGGCGTCTCCTCCAGTTCCAGCTCGACCGTCTCACCCAGCCGGTCAAGCGTCAGGCTGCCGGAAGCCCCTCTTCTGCGCAGGCATTGAAGAGCCTTGAATTGAACGACCGGATGCACCTCTGCGCTCAGCAGCCACGTCTTGATCTCATCATCGATATCCGGACTTTGTATGTACGCTGCACGTTCAAGCGCCAGGATCTGCTGATCGATCATCGGATGATGCTGCATAATGTACAGCACTTGATTGATGTAGGCTTCATCCTGCTCGGGCGGATTCAGCAGCTGCTCGCGAAGTGCCGCCTCGTCCTCTTCCTCGCCGCTCTCCGCCGCCCGCGCACCCGACTCCCCGCCTCCGCTTTCGGGAAAAGCCATGTCGAGCCAGGTCAGCAGGCTGTCCCATTCTTCGTAATGCCTTGCGTCCTCGCCCTGGCATTGCAGCAGAAACCGCAGCAGCTCCTTGGCCTCCCCGTACTGCTCCGCCTCCAGCATACGGGTGAGCTGGATTTGATAATGGTCCAGCATGCTGGGGAACAAATAAACGTTGTCTTTGTTGTCTCCTTTTGTGTCGTTGGGAGTCGTTATGGTAACACCGCCTTATGGTCTCGCCGTTTGTTCGTCTGTCCGATCTTGCGATCGATTATACCATGTCCTTGCAAAAGAAAAAACAAAAGTCGCCTGCCGGCTAAAAAATATTTCAATTTGGGCTTGCGCATTATCAATCCCATGTGGTATATTCTTACTTGTGTCCCGGTAGCTCAGCTGGATAGAGCAACGCCCTTCTAAGGCGTCGGTCGGGGGTTCGAATCCCTCCCGGGACGCCATTTATTTTATGAAATGACAATGCATACCTCCAGAACTTTGATAAACAAAGTTTTGGAGGTTTTTTGTGCATCCGGTCTGTCTGCCCGGTAAATAGGCATAGGCCTTTTAGACCTTGTTACGGCCAAAAAGGCTGACTCCGCATCGGTTCGCAGGGTCAGCCTGTCATTTATCCGGAGCTCCGATTTTACAGCACGCCCATCGATTCGATATGGCGCTTTGTGTCGTCGGTTCCATGCTCGTACAGCTTCCTGTATATGCTCTGAATAATACCGTCGTAGCCGGCATTCATTTCGCCGTCGCTTGCCGTGCCGTACGGCGTATGCACGAAATGGAACGTCTGCGCCTCGTCCATGCTGGAAAGCTCGTCGAACAGCTCCCTCAGCTTGGTATGCTCTCTCCCGTTTAAGCGGACCTCCAGCTCGTATGCCGCCGCCTGCCGGTCCTCAAGTATTTGTCCCGCCTGGACGGACACATAATACGTTCTCCAATCGCTGTGCTCCGTTTCGTTGCCAATTACCATCTTCGGCTATACCCCTTTCCTGCCGCTCTCGCTTTTATCGGCCTGTTCTAGCATCCCCCGTCGGACAGACATTTTATCCCTTTTTTCAGCATATAACGATATTATCGCAACTTGAGACCAGCAAAAGAGAGGAATGAGAACGATGTGTGGAATTACCGGCTGGATCGACTGGCACCGTGATCTGACCAAGCAGAGCAAAAGCTTAGAGAAGATGACCGACACGCTCGCACCGCGCGGTCCCGACGCTTCCGGCACGTGGATATCGGCGCATTGCGCGCTCGGACACCGCCGCTTGTCCGTTATCGATCCCGAGAACGGAGCACAGCCGATGATTCGCCATACGGGCGACGACAAATACGTCGTAGTCTATAACGGCGAGCTATATAACGCGCTCGAGCTGCGCAAGGAACTCGAAAGCAGGGGAAGAACGTTCACGACGAACTGCGATACGGAAGTTTTGCTGGTAGCGTATATGGAATGGGGAAAGGCTTGTGTCGAGCGGTTTAACGGCATCTTCGCATTCGCGATATGGGATGCGTCCGCAAGCGAGCTGTTTCTGGCACGCGACCGTTTGGGCGTTAAGCCGCTGTTCTACAGCACGCAGGACGGTCTTTTTATTTTCGGATCGGAGCAAAAGTGCATCCTGGCCCATCCTGCGGTCAAGCCCGAGGTCGGGGCGGAGGGACTGGCTGAAATTTTTATTCTCGGTCCCGCGCGCACGCCCGGCCACGGCGTCTATAAGCAGATTCAGGAGCTGCGTCCCGGCCGCTGCTTGACGGTAAGCCGTTCCGGCATCAGGACGGTTACGTATTGGCAGCTGGAGAGCAGCCCGCACAATCAGAATGTGGAGGAGACGGCGGAGCATGTCCGGGAGCTTCTGAAGGATACGGTAGAAAGGCAGCTCGTATCGGATGTGCCGGTGTGCACGCTGCTGTCGGGCGGTCTGGACTCCAGCGCCTTGACGACGCTTGCCGTTAATTATTACAACCAGAACGGCCAGGGCAGCGTCCACACGTATTCCGTCGATTACAAGGATAACGACAAAAACTTCAAGGCGCACGCCTTCCAGCCGAACAGCGACGCCCCGTGGATCCAGCGTATGACGACCCATCTCGGCACGGTTCATCATCCCGTCCAATTCGACACGCCCGAGCTCGTCGGCGCCCTCGATGCAGCGACCTTTGCCCGTGATTTGCCCGGCATGGCCGATGTCGACGCGTCGCTGCTGCTGTTCTGCCACGAGATCAAAAAGGACGCAACCGTCGCTATATCGGGGGAAGCGGCTGACGAAATTTTCGGCGGTTATCCTTGGTTTCACCGGGAGGAAGCGCTGAATGCCGATACCTTCCCGTGGTCGCTCGCCTCGGCCATGCGCGCCGATCTGCTGGCTCCAGACGTAGCCAAATGGATCAAGCCGCTCGATTACATCGGAGACAGGTACGCTCAGGCGATTGCCGAAGTGCCTCATCCGGACGGGGAAATCGGGCAGCTGCGCAAAATGCGTCAAATGTCTTATTTGAACATTACGAGGTTCATGCCGACGCTTCTCGACCGTAAGGACCGGATGAGCATGGCAGCCGGGCTGGAGGTGCGGGTCCCGTTCTGCGACCACCGGCTCGTCGAATACGTCTGGAACATCCCGTGGGAGATCAAAACGTCGGGTGACAGGGAGAAAGGCATTTTGCGCAAAGCGCTGCGCGGCGTGCTTCCGGACGACGTCCTGACCCGCAAAAAAAGCCCTTACCCGAAAACCCACAACCCGAATTACCTCGCTGCGGTCAAAGGACTGCTGCTCGACGTGCTGAACGACCCCGGCTCCCCTCTCCTTCCGCTTATCAATGTGCAGAAGGTCAAAGAGCTTGCCGAATCCAGTACGGCCAGCTCGAACATTCCGTGGTTCGGCCAGCTGATGTCGGGTCCGCAGCTATTCGCTTATTTGTATCAGGTTAATCTGTGGCTGAAGCGCTACAAGGTCGAAATCGTCTGATCCAGCTTACGTTTCGCGGTGAGATATAGGCGTCGGTATAGGAGTGAAACTTATCCTTTCTTATATCTTTAAAACAAAAGCCCACATCCGGTTCGTTCCGCTGCCGCGGTCCTATGCCGGATGAGGGCTTTTTAATGAAAAAATATTCCTTTACGCGTCCTGAAACAGAGGCAGCAGCTTGCCGAGCGCATCGCCACGGTGGCTGATCTGCTGCTTCTCCTCCTTCGTCAGCTCCGCCATGCCGCGCTTCAGCTGCGGAAGCCAGAAATGCGGATCGTATCCGAATCCGCCGGAGCCGTGCGGACGGTCCGTAATAAGGCCGCCCACCGTTCCCTCGGCTTCGACGAAATGTCCCGTCGCCGGATCGTAGAGGGCCAGAGCGCAGACGAACTGCGCCCCGCTGAGCATGGCCGAGCCGTCCTCCAGTACGCCGAGCGGCTTAAGCCGCCCTTCCTCCTTCAGCCGATTAAGCTCGGCGATCAGCTTCGCGTTATTCTCCGCATCCGTTGCGCCTTCGCCCGCGTAGCGAGCGGAATAGACACCCGGCTCCCCGTTCAGCGCCTCGACGCGCAGCCCGGAGTCGTCGGCCAGCACCTTCACGCCAAGGGCGTCGCCGGCCGTCTTCGCCTTGATGCGCGCATTGGCTGCAAACGTGTCGCCGTCCTCGACGATGTCCGGAATTTGCGGATAATCAAGCAGGCTCGCCGCTGCTTTGCCCAGCTTCCGGAGCGCATGGTCGAACTCCTTTACCTTGCCGGCGTTCTTGGTCGCGATGACGACCGTTTCGCCGCTCTTTACAGCTTTCTCCGCCATCCCCGCTTACCCTCCGATCCGGTTCGCGTGGACGCCAAGCGCCTCGCGCTGCTTCACAACCAGCGCCGCAATGCCTTCTTCCCCTAGCGCCAGCAGTGAATTCAGCTCGTCGCGCGAAAAAGGAGCCTCCTCGCCCGTCCCTTGAACCTCCACGAACTTGCCGCTGCCGGTCATCACCACGTTCATATCGACCTTCGCCTTGGAGTCCTCTTCGTAATTCAGGTCAAGCATCGGCTTGTCCCCGATGACGCCTACGCTTACCGAAGCCAGAAAATCCGTGATCGGATACTTGGCGAATGCCGTTTTTTCCGCAATTTTATTGACGGCCAGCGTAAGCGCGATAAACGCCCCCGTGATGGAGGTCGTGCGCGTGCCGCCGTCGGCCTGGATGACGTCGCAATCCAGCGTAATCGTACGCTCGCCGAGCGCATGCAAGTCGACGACCGAACGCAGGGCGCGCCCGATCAGCCGCTGAATTTCCATCGTGCGTCCGCCCAGCTTGCCCTTGGCGGCCTCACGGATGTTGCGCGAATGGGTAGCGCGCGGAAGCATGGCGTATTCGGCCGTGACCCAGCCTTTTCCCTGTCCTTTCATGAAAGGAGGAACCCGCTCCTCCACGCTTGCGGTACAGAGCACCTTCGTGTCTCCGACCTCGATCAGAACCGAGCCCTCCGCATATTTGTTTACGCCTGTCGTTATCGTTACCGGCCGCAGCTGGTTGGTTTGACGACCGTCATTTCTCATGCCTGTTTTCCTCCTGAGCTTCTCGATATGCATGGCAAGGTAATCAGCCTGTCCATAAAACCTCTAATCACAATCTTACCCATTTTACCAAAGTCATCCTTGAATTGCATCCAAAGCCCGAAAAAAGCAAAAAAAGAAGGAGACGTTCGTCTCCCCCTTCGGAGCAGGCATGCCTGCTCGGCTGGCTTACGATTTAATCGCGTTCACGTGCGCCGGACGGCCTACAGGCTCGGTGTAGGAGTTGTCCTTGTCGTCAACGACGTTAGCTTCGCCGTTCAGCTTGATTTGCACCGTTGTCGCTCCGGTATTTTCCGTGACGGAAAGGACGAGAGCCTGCAGCATTTCCGAAGGCAGCTTCTGCCCTTCCTCATAAAATTCATCCTCGAGGTCAACCGTAACTACATCTCCCTCCTGGGCGATATTTTTCACGATCACATCGGGCAAAATAACGCTTGTCAACTCTTTCTGGTTAAGCGGACCGGCAATCAGCTGCTCCAAAGCCGCCTGAGCCGGCGAATCCGAACGGTTGACCAGCCGCGTAACCGGCACGTAATATTGCACGTCGTCTGCGGTCTGTGCAGAGAAATACAAGGTAACCGGCGTCGAACGGGAATAATTGACGCCTTCGGCGGTTTCGATATTAATGCCGACCGCCTTCCTTGTAAGCGGCTCGTCCAGCGGGTAGCCGTCCTCAGGCATTTCCGTCAGCTTGACGCCCTCGTGCCAAATTTCCACCTGCTCGATGCCCGGTACTGCCGTAAGGGTCCAGGTAATGGCTTCGACGATTTTGCGCTCGTCTTGTGCGCTATAGTTGGTGAAAGGCTCCGAGAAGTCGACGATCGCCAGCTTCTGTTCCTTGTCGTACGTATATTTTTTTATTTGCGTGCCCTGTGGAATCATCGCCCGGAAATCCTTCGGCAGCTGGTCCGCATACGAGCCGTTCTCGACCATCATCTCCAGCGCCTTTTGCGCCGCCTGCTCGTTCGCGCCAACCGTCGTCTGCAGGGAGATCGGAGCCAGATAGCCGTTATGGTCCTCCAGATAAACCGTCATATGCGTTCCTTGGCCCTGTACGTCAGCCTGTCCGGTTTCGGCGCCTTCCGTGCCGTCCTGGATCTCGACCTGCGGCGGATCGATCGACTGGCTTGTCTCTTGGGAGAACAGCCCGCAGCCCGCCGTAAAGATAGGCAATGCCAATACACCTGTAAGTAAAGCACCCCTAATCCATCTCTTTTGAACCATATTGTTCTTTCCTCCCTAATCTAGTTTTGCCTGGCGGCTTTGTACAACTCACTATTTGTAGTACTATGTATACGAGCCCTTCTTTGTTTTAGACCAGTTTTGTCCACAAAATCGCAAGGGGGTACATTCCATGACCGATCCAGAAGTTTACAGCCTGAACAGCCGCAAAGTGGCGGAAGCGACAGACGAATGGCTCATGAAACGCGGCGTAACGAAGTTGGCTATCGCCGAGCTTGTTCATTTTTTGCAAAAAGACTATTTCCCCGATCTGACTCCCGAAGATTGCATCGTGCATGTGGAGGCCGTTCTATCGAAGCGCGAGGTGCAAAATGCGGTGCTCACCGGCATCCAGCTCGATATTCTGGCCGAGGAGGGCAAGCTGCTGCAGCCCCTTCAGGATATGATCAAGCATGACGAAGGGCTGTACGGCTGCGACGAAATTTTGGCGCTTTCGATCGTGAACGTGTACGGCAGCATCGGATTTACGAATTTCGGTTACGTCGACAAGCTGAAGCCGGGCATTCTGGTTAAGCTCAACAGCAAGACGGACGGAGAAATCCATACGTTCCTCGACGATATCGTCGGCGCGATCGCCGCATCGGCGGCAAGCCGCATCGCCCATCGCAGGCAGGCGGAGCGCGAAGGCGTTACCCAGCCGCCGCTTGATTAACGAATAGCAGGAGGTTTCGGATGAATTACGAAATTTTTTACAAAGGCGCATTCGCTATGCTGAAGGTTAAGCTGAATCAAGGCGAAAGCGTGAAAGGGGAAATGGGCGCCATGGTATCCATGTCGCCCAGCATCGACCTGAAGGGCACGGTGGACGGCGGCATCATGCGCGGTCTTGGACGGATGCTCAGCGGGGAAACGTTCTTTTTCCAGGAAATGACGGCCGTGCGGGGGCAAGGGGAAATTCTCCTTGCTCCCCCTTCCCTCGGCGATATCGAGGCGATCGAGCTCGACGGTTCGTATAAGCTGTACGTTCAGAAGGACGGTTTTTTGGCAGGCACCAGCGGGATAGAGGTAAATACCAAAATGCAAAATCTCGGACGCGGGCTTTTGTCGGGGGAAGGCTTCTTCATCGTCGAAATCAGCGGCCGGGGCACCGTGTTCCTCTCCTCGTACGGCGCGATCCACGCGATAAATCTGGCGCCGGGCGAAGAGGTCACGATCGACAACGGGCATCTTGTCGCATGGCCGGGCTACATGCAGTACAGCATCGATAAAGCGTCGAAGGGCTGGCTCTCCAGCTTCACCAGCGGTGAAGGCCTGGTGTGCAAATTCCGCGGCGAAGGGGTTGTGCTCGTCCAGTCGCGCAATCCGGCCAGCTTCGGCAATTGGCTCAAAAAGTTTATCCCGGGCAGAAGCTGACCGGCTGTAAAAGCTCGCTGCGCTATAAGTTATTAATGAACTCATACTTATAAAATTGTTAAGTACAAAGGGCTGTTCACATCGGCGGTTTCGCCTGTGAACAGCCCTCTTCTCATTTGATGCCTTTCCTTAAAACTCCACGCGCACCCTTGTCCCCGACGCATCGGAATCGAAATGGATCGTCGCTCCGTGATGATCCGCTATGCTGCGGCATACGGCCAGACCCAATCCCGTTCCGTTGTCCTTCGTCGTATAGAAAGGGGTGAAAACCAGATCATGTGCTTCCTTTGGAATCCCGTGTCCCTGGTCGATCACCTCAAGGTTGACGAAGCCGTCTACCTTGCTCGTCCGAATCGTAAGCACGCCCCCTTTATTCATCGCTTGAATGGCATTGCGCGTCAGGTTCAGGAGCAGCTGGCGGATCTCTTTCTGGTCTACGAATATCGGCTTATCCGCCTGAAGATCGACGGCAACCTCAATCCCGTATACGGCGGCGTCGGCCTCCAGCAGAGGCAGCAGCTGCTCGATAATCTGGTTAAGCTGCAAATATTCCTTGCTGACGAAGCGCGTGCTCGCAAGCGACAAATATTCGGAAATAATGCCGTTGGCGCGGTCGAGCTCGCTGATCATCAGGGAAACGATTTCCTGCCGGGTCTGGAACGACTGGTTTTTGCCCATTAATTGCAGAAAACCTTTGATCGTCGTCATCGGGTTGCGCACCTCGTGCGCAATGCTGGCGGCCATCGAGCTGAGCAGATTGTATTTGTCCAGCAGAACTAAATTTTTCTCGGCTTTTCTGAGGTCTGTGACGTCGGTCGCAAACCCCAAAAAATACTCCTTATCGCCCATGCGGACCGGTTCGCCGGAAAACATGCCGCTCCCAAGCTCGCCGTTTGTCTTCAAGAAGCTCAGCTCGTGGTTTTTGAGCACCCTCTTCATCCGTACGACCTTCAAAATATCCTGCCCCAGCTTCGCCTGGTGTTCGCTGCTGACAGTGCACTGAAACTTATCGTTCGTATCGGTAACGGTCCCGTCGCTCATGTCGACGATGAAGTTCATCGTCGCATTCGTGTAAAAAGCACTCGCGAACCTCATATTCGATTCCTGCAAATGCTCCTGGGTTTTCGCCTGCTCCGTCACATTATGCCAGCTGTTCGCGAAGCCGTCGCCCATCTTATAATATTGAATGTCGTAAACGCCGGACATGGAAATATCGTTATAGATATAAGAACGTTTGAGAACGGTTTCCCCCGTCTCCGTCACGTGGCGGAAAATCGGGAACAGCTCGTCCACCGAGCCGGGAAACAGCTCGGACAGCCTGCTTCCGACCGCCTGCTCCTTCGTATAATGATTGGTCCGGCAGGAGGCTTCGTTGACGTATTCGATTCTGAAATCAACGATATTCCCGTCGTCGTCCCTGATTGCGGAATAATAGCCGAAGCAGTCGATCAATTGGTCCAGACAGTTGCGGTACCAGGTTTCCTGCTTGATCAGATTCGCCTCAAACTCCTGATGCTCGGTAACGTCGCGTCCGACAAAATAAAAATATTGCGAGTCTTTGCTCTTCGTCGCGTTCCACTGCGTCCAGGCATATTTCCCGTCCGGCATGCGGTAACGGAATTTGTAATCGGTGGCCTGTTCGCCGCCGAGAATCAAATCCGTCATCCTCCGGACATACTCGGCATCCCCGGGATGCACGTTATCGAGAAAATCATCGACGAGCACGTAATTTTTCTCCGGATCCAGCACTTTCTTGAATGCACTGTTGCTATCGATCACGTTGCCGCAGCGGTCCAGAATCACCATCATGTCAAAGGAGAGCTCGAATAAATTTTTGTAATGATCCATTCCCATTCCATCCATTCTGCCTGCGTATAATTTACCGATATACGCATCGTATCAGACAACGCAAGCGCCGGGCAATACTATTCCGCGCCGCGCGCTGCGAAGGCATCAGGAATGGCCGTTTAAAAAGGGCTTGTTCGGCAAGTAATGAAGGGACCTGACGAAACGGATCGTTTTGGTTTTGGCCCGCATGACGATGGAATGCGTCTCGGCACGCTCGTCCGGGAAATATTGTACCCCGCCGAGAAATTCGCCCGGCGTAACGCCGGTGGCCGCAAAATATACGTCACCGTCGCCGATCATGTCCTCCATCGTCAGCACGCGGTAAGGATCCTCGATTCCCATTTGAACGCAGCGTTTGTATTCATTGCCGTCCGCCGGCATTAAGCGGGCCTGCAGCTCCCCGCCCAGACATTTCAACGCCGCTGCCGCAAGCACGCCCTCCGGCGCCCCGCCCGAGCCGACGTACAAATCGATGCCCGCCTCTGGAAATGCGGGAGCCATAGCCCCTGCTACGTCACCGTCCGACAGAAACTTGATGCGGACGCCGACTTTGCGGAGCACCTTGATGGTCGTTTCATGCCTCGTGCGGTCAAGAATCATGACGGTCAAATCCGAAACCTTCTTATTTAATGCATCCGCCGCTTTGCGGAGCGTCACGTCGATCGGATCGGTAATGCTGAGCTTTCCTGCCAGCGCCGGTCCGCAAGCAAGCTTCTCCATGTACATGTCCGGAGCATGCAGCAGCTGTCCCTTGCCCGCTACGGCAATAACAGACATAGCGTTGTTCAAGCCTTTGGCTACGATCTCCGTCCCTTCGAGCGGGTCGACCGCAACGTCCACCTCAGGCCCGTTCAGGCTGCCTACTTCCTCTCCGATATAAAGCATAGGCGCTTCGTCCATCTCGCCTTCGCCGATGACGACAATACCGCGGATCGACACCGAATCGAACATCGCCCTCATCGCCGAGGTCGCCGCCCCGTCCGCGCTGTTCTTATCGCCTCTTCCCATCCAAGGTGCGGATGCAAGTGCCGCCAATTCCGTTACACGTACGAGTTCCAGTGCCAGTTCTCTCTCCATGATTCTATCTCCCTTATGATCGATTGTGACGGAATATGTACAAAGCGATATGCCGCCGTATTCCTTTATTTAATATGTATCATAAATATAATTATGACGCAATAAATATTGCGTAAATTTCATTAAATACTCATAATCGTGGTCTTATAACGACTGAGAAAGCGGTACAGGCATATAATAAATGGATTGGATGTATCTAATTCCTCCGTTTCCGGTCATTCTGGCTATATAGGTGGATTTCGTGTATTTAAATTTGCCGGAAACGAGGGATTCACCAAAAAGTCCAAAGTTAGCTGTAGAAAATCCAGTTATTATGCGCGGTTCCATCATGCATCTCATATTAACTGGAGGTTTTACAGTTATGCTCGAAGGATCGGGCTGAGACATGATCAACGGGGCCTGACTGTCATCATTATCATCCGAAGGAATCAAAAGGCCCGTCGGATGGAATCCATCCGACGGGCCTTTTGATTCCTTTTAGGTTCTACCGGTCGTGCAATAAACGATGACGCCGCCTTCGTCCTTTCGGCGCAGAAGCCCGCGGCGCTCCAAGTAGACGAGATGCGCCAGCGTTTCCGACATCGCGAACCGGAGATTATGGGCATTGCCGCGCAGGCTTTCCCCGAATAGAGCTTCGCACATTCCGAAAGCCGTGCGCGGCTTTTCTTCGATCAGCTCGCGCATGCGCTCAAGCCTGCGGGCGTGATGCTGGCGAAGCTCGTCAATCCGCCCGGCAAAATCGGGAAACGGATCGCGATGACCCGGCAAGGCAAGGTGAACGTCGTAGCCTCTCAGGTGCTCAAGGCTCGCAAGAAACGAAGCGAGCGGGTCCTCCTCCTCGCCCGGAACGATGCTCACGTTCGGCGTAATGCGCGGCAGCACCTGGTCGCCGCACAGCATCCACCGCCGTTCCCGGCTGTAGAAGCACAGCTGGCCGGACGCATGACCGGGAGCATCGATCAGCTGCCACAGCACGCCGCCGATCGCCATCGTATCCCCCGGCGCGATATAGCTTACTTCCGGCTGCGGCGATACTTTGGCCACAAAGCTGCCGAGATGCTCCCCTACGGCCTCTATCAGGTAACCGGGCATGCCATGACTCGAATAGAGCGACATGAGCTCACGGGCAAAGGCGTCCCCGTCCTTCCATAACCGCTGAGTATAGGCATGCGACTCCCTTGTCATATAGACCGGCGCTCCGCTGAGCTTCTGCAAGTAACCGGACAAGCCGTAATGGTCCGGATGCTGATGCGTCAGGATGATGCGAGAAATATCCTTCCAAGCGATGCCCTCTCGCTCGAGAACGGCTTCCCACGTCCGGACCGCTTCGTCCGTCCGCAGCCCCGGGTCGATGACGGTGTACCCTTTCTCTTCAGGAATGAGGTAGCTGTTCACCCATCTGAGCGAGAACGGCAGCGGCACCTTGATTCGCATCCATCCGTGCTCCAGCCGGTCCGCTTCCTCCGCTCTCAGCTCCGCCCGGCTCTGCCCCCGTTTCAGGTTCTTCATCTTATACCGCCTTCCCTGCCATGATCATCCGCGGCGATGCGGCCTCGTCGTACGCAGAGCCGTCATAATTCCCGTAAAGCTGCTCCAGTACGAGTCCGCAATCCTCCAGATGCCGTTTGAACCATTCCAGCCCGAACAGCCTGACTCGCTCCAAATAAGCCCGGGTACGCTCCAGTCCCTCGGGATGCGAAATCGTAATTTCTTTCTGAACCCATCCGTCCACAATGGACCGCTTCTCTTCGATCCGCAGTCCGGTTTCCGGATCCGTCCGCTCGGACGACGGCACCAGACTCCGCTCAACGTAACCGGGATTCAGGAAATCGATGAGGAACGAGCCTCCTTCGCGCAGCACGGCCCGTATCCGCTTCAGCACTTTAACGTTATCCTCCTCCGGGGAGAAGTAACCGAAGGAGGTGAACAAATTGACCGTAGCGTCAAAGCTTCCGCCCGGAAACGGCAGCTCCCGCATATCTCCTTCCACGAATTTCACTTTGCCGTGAACGTCGTGCCTTCTGGCCTCCTCCAGCAATATCCCTGACAAATCGATGCCGGTCACATCGTAGCCAAAGCTTGCCAAGGCAAGCGCATGCCTGCCCATGCCGCAGCCGATATCCAGCACTCTCGCCCGCTGCGGCAGCTGCAGCCACTCGATCATTCGGCGCGCTTCGTTGTTCGCCTCCTGCCAGTTCCTATGTTTGTACACCAGCATATAATCATTGCCGAAGCTCTGTTCGTACCACGCTTTCATCCAGGTGTTCTCCTTCATCTATAAAGCATTCATATGTATGACGACATGATCCCTTTATTGTACTTGAATTAACCGATGCTCGCAAAACGGAATTCACCCGGCATACTTTATGGTTTTACGTGCAAACTATGGAAAATCTTCCAAACATAAGGGAGAGGGATTAACGACGAGAAGAAAGGGGGATGCAGCTTGCTGGAACGGATTCGCCTGCTGTTTGCCGAAGCTGTCGATTTGAAAATGGAAACGCTGGCGAACAGCGAGATGACAATCGAAATCGCGTATATCGCCCCTCTATGCGAAGAGAAAAAAGTGAACGACTTTATTATCGTCCCGTTTACGAAGGAGGAGTACTCGTTCCGCAAGCAGCTTGGCATCAACCCGGATTATCGGCTCGTGGAAGATCCGGCCTACTGGCAGGAGCTGCTCTTGAGAGGGCATATTCTGATTAAGGCTGCGGATCATATTTATTCCTTCGACGCGGCGCGCGTCATCAGCGTCGAGAATCCCCAGACGCAGGTCGAGAGCGCAATTCAAGGGCCGCAGCTGGCGCTGAGCGAGGATATCCGGATATCGCTGAACCTCGTCCGCAGCATGTATCCCTCGCCCGACTTGTCCGTAGAGGAGCATACGATCGGCTCCTTGTCCAAGACGCCCATTATGACGGTGTACGATCAGCGCCGCGTCGACCCGACCGTGCTGGACAACGTCCGCAAGAAGCTGACGACGATCAACGTCGAAATGGTGCATGCGGCCGGCGAGCTGGAGAAGCTGCTGGTCGGCAAGCGGAAGCATTTGTTCCCGACCGCGCTGATTACCGAGCGGCCGGACCGCATTACGCGCGCCATAGCCCGCGGGAAAATCATCGTCCTTATAAAAGGAAATATGTTCGCCATTATTTTGCCTGCCACCTTCTTCGATTTCATGCAAGCCGTAGAGGACAGCTATGATTCCTATTGGATGACGAGATTTCTTGTTTTTCTCAGATACGCTTCCATTTTGCTGACGATAACGCTTCCGGCCTTTTATATTTCCGTCGTCTCGTACAATCCGGAGCTGTTCCGGGTGCAGCTGGCCTTCTCGATCGCGGGAAGCCGCTCTGCCGTTCCGTACCCTTCCTTCGTGGAAGTATTCATCATGCTGTTTATGATCGAGACGCTTGTTGAGGCCAGTATCCGGCTGCCTCGTTACATCGGCTCCACGGCTACGACGGTCGGAGGCCTCATCCTTGGGCAGGCCGCCCAGCAGGCTGGGCTCGTCAGCAGCATTATGATTATCGTGACCTCGGTCGTGGCGATCTCGAATTTCGTCATTCCCGTCAATTCATTGTCGTTTGCCGTCCGGTTTTTGAAATATCCGCTCATTCTGATCTCCATCTTCTTCGGAATATCGGGTGTAGCCATCGGCATGTTTATTTACATTACGTATCTATGCAATCTGCGCAGCTTCGGCAAGCCTTATTTCCGTTTCTTCGGCAAGCTGCGGCACCTTGAGGGGGATGTCGGGCAGGTGAAGCTGAAATGAACCGTTACGTCTTCTACAACTTCATCCTTGTAAGCTTCATCAATCTGATGCTGTACGTGCCGCATATTCTGATCCAATACCGGTACACGGGCGCCGTCTCGTCCATTGCGGCAGGCTCGGTGATCGGCACGGTCCTTTTGTATTTGTATACAAGCGCTTTGGCTCGTTATCCCGGCAAAGGGCTGCCCGAAATTTTAAAAATTCACTTCCCCGGATGGCCTGCAACGGTATTGACGCTGTTTTTCGCGATCATGTGGTGGTTTGCCACTACGGTTGTCGTCGTCGCTTACGCGATACTGATCAACCGTTTTTTCAATCCGGACGTCAACACGACGGTCATCCTGCTTACGCTCGTTCTGGCCTGCGGTTATGCGGCCACCCGCTCGACCTTGACCGTCATGTTCGTCATTGAGATCGGCGTTATCATTAACGCTCCGATCATTATGTTCATCTTGTTCAAGGCGGTGCGAAGCCCCCAATTGAATTGGGATGCGATCCGGGTCGTCGCCAATTACATAACCGCGATGCCGTCGATTACCGCTTTGGCTGCCGCTTCGTTCGTCTTTACCGGATATATCAATCTGTCGTTGTTTAACAGGCTTTTCCCGCCGAACTTCCGCTTTAAGTTCCGATGGGTCTACCCGACCTTCGGCCTCGCCATATTGCTGGTTACGTTTTTTGTGCCGATCGGATTTCACGGAACGGAAACGGTGAACCGGTATATTTACATTTGGAGCGTGACGGCGGATTCCCTGCTCATGCAATACGGCTTCATCGAACGGGTGCTGTTCCTGTTCCTGATCGTATTTTTGAATCTGACTCTCGTCTATACGATGTCCGGCTGTCATCAGGCGATGGAATTCATTAAGAGCTGCCTTCCCGGAGAAAAAGCGGAAATCGACAGTCCCGAAACGCCGGTCTCGAACTATGTGATCGTTTCCTGCTTCGCGCTGCTGACGATGATATTCCAGCTGCTCACGAACGAAAAGCTCAACATGCAGATCACATCCTATTGGCTCGTCCTGCGGATGTTCATCGAATTTTTCAGTGTCATCGGAATTTTTATTTTAAGCCGAAGGAGGTCCCGTGCCGTATGAATCGGCTGCCTCGAATGACGCTGCTGCTGCTCCTTGTCGCCTTGCTCGGGGGCTGCGGCTTCAAAGACATCGACAAACGTTTTTTTGTCGTCGCTTTGGGGATCGACCTGACCGACAATGAAAAAAAGCCTTACCGCATCACCCTGCAGCTGGCCGTCCCTTCTCCGAAAATCGAACCCGGCGCTTCCATGCATCAGATCGAGACGATCGACGCCGAAAGCATTTCCGAAGGAGTACGGATGCTGAAGGCGTATGTGGACAAGGAGCTGGACTTCGGGCACTGCAAAGTATTCCTGCTTGGCGAGAAGCTTGCCCGCAGCGGCTACGAGGACGTGCTTCAGTTTATGTCGCGCAGAAGGGATATCCAAAGCGTGGCCGATATTGCGATCGGCAGGCCGGATGCGGAAAGCCTGCTTAAGATTAAGCCGGTTTCTGAGCGGTACCCGGGCAACACCCTCTTCCTCAGCTTCGGCTCCGACGGGACGGAATCGTCTTACACCTACGTGGAATCGTTGTCCGACTTCTCCAGGAGAGCCGGCGAAGAAGGGCTGGACCCGATCCTGCCCGTCGTCATGAAGGACAAAAAGGACAGCTTTATCATGAACCGTACCGCCTTGCTGAACAAAAAGAAGGTAAAGCTTATTCTGTCGCCTTCGGAGTCGCAGCTTTTTAATCAAATCGCATCGGATTTCGTCAAATCCTCGATGCACGGCAATTTTGAAGGCATGCCGCTCGTCGTCTCGATTACGGAAATCCATTCCCGATACCGCTTTGTCAAGCTTGAAGGCGACGAATGCCTCGAAAGGTCAAAATGGGAGTTGTGTTCGAGGAAGCGCCGCATGGCCTGTTCGAGCAGGAGTGGACGAACGTCGAGAAGCAGCTGAGCGAGTCCTATTCCAAATCGGCGGAAGCGCTGCTGCGCAAAATCCGGAAGGCCGGCGTCGATCCGCTGGGCTTCGGCCTCCGTTACCGCGCGACCCATCCGGGGAGCGGCGCCTGGAAGGAGTGGCAGTCGATTTATCGCGACATCAAGTTCATTGTAAAGGCCGACATTAAAATCGAAGGCACGGGGCTCATAAAATAAAAAAACAGGCTCATCCCTTAGGGATGAGCCTTCGTGTCCCGCGAAGCTCGCCGATCGTGCCCGCTCCGATGCCGAACATTGCCGCTTTCAATTCGTATTCAATCCGTTCGAACTGCTGCAGGAGCAGCTCCTGTGAAAGCTGGCTGCTCCCCCCGGCCGCCTGCGGCAGCAGCACACGCCCGAAGCCGGCCAGATCGGCGCCGAGCGCAATCGCTTTGGCGGCATCGACGC
This sequence comes from Paenibacillus vietnamensis, assembly GCF_020169515.1. Taxonomy (GTDB): domain Bacteria; phylum Bacillota; class Bacilli; order Paenibacillales; family Paenibacillaceae; genus Pristimantibacillus; species Pristimantibacillus vietnamensis. Next base: position 382,191 of record NZ_JAHMHW010000003.1, read on the forward strand.
CGCTCCTCAGCCCGCCGCTTGCAATAATCGTCGCCTCGGGGAGCCGCTGCCTGATTTCGAGCACGCTTTCCGCCGTCGGTATTCCCCAATCGGCGAAGGCTTCGGCCGCCTGCTTACGGAGCTGGTCCCCGGTACGGAATTTCTCCACCTGGCTCCAGGAGGTGCCTCCCGCACCCGCTGCATCGATGAACGCTACTCCGGCCTCATGCAGCGCGGCTGCGGTATCGGCATCGATGCCCCAGCCGACCTCCTTCACGCCAACCGGCACCTCAAGCGCACGGCACACCTTACCGATCGCTGCCAGCAGCCCGCGGAAATCGGTATCGCCTTCCGGCTGGAAAATTTCCTGCATGCTGTTCATATGAAGCACGAGCGCATCCGCCTCGGCGATATGGACGGCTCTGCGGCACAAATCCGCCCCGAAGCCGTAATTCAGCTGAACGGCGCCCAGGTTTGCGATGACCGGTACAGTCGGCGCGTCCTTTCGCACAGCAAACGATGCCGCCAGCTGCTCGTTTTCAATCGCGGCGCGCATCGAGCCAAGCCCGATCGCCCACCCGCGCTCCTCGGCCGCCGCCGCCAAACGGCGGTTGATCGCTCCCGCCTCGTCCGTGCCTCCGGTCATCGAGCTGACGAGCAGCGGAGCGCCCATTCTTTTGCCCAGCCATTCGGTATCCAGCCTGATTTCCTGGAAGGAAAGCTCCGGGAGCGCGTTATGCTTAAACCGGTATCGCTCCAAGCCGGTTTCGATGCCTACGCCGCCTACCTGCTCCTGCAGGCAGATCCGGATGTGCTCTCCTTTGCGTTTCGCAGTAGCGTCCCGCTGTTCTATTGTCATGCGTACTCCTCCCGTGCGTGAACGCTCTTTATCGTAATGGCGCTTCATCGCGCCTTGTAACGTCTATTTACAAGAATAGCACAAAATGCGGATTGATGCTCCCGGCATCCCAAAAGGATAACCTGCGCGGCCGGCGTTCCATTCCAATTCGCGGCAAGTATCTTGATTGTACTTTTATTTATATTGATCTTTTCAATCATTTATTTGATCTTAACAATCAAAATTATTGTTAAATATACAGAAATGATTTAAACTGTACCTAAAGAATCAATGAGGAGGCCGGAAGATGGACATTAAAATTTTTGATCATCAGCAGGACCTGGATACTTATGCGGCGGAGCTTTTTGTCCGTCTCGTTAACGAAAAGCCGGAAGCAGTGCTCGGACTCGCAACGGGATCGACACCGATAGGGATTTATGACAAAATAATAGAGCTGCATCGGCAGCAAGACGTGAGCTTTCAAGCTGTCACGACCTTCAATCTTGACGAGTATGTCGGAGTAAGTCCGGATAACGAGCAAAGCTACGCGTATTATATGCAAAAAAACCTGTTCTCCCATATCGATATCCCTGCCGGGAACACGCATTTGCCCGATGGCATGGCCGAGAATATCGATGCGGAATGCGCCAGATACGAGGAGCAGCTTCAGGCCCAGCCTGTCGATATGCAGCTGCTCGGCCTCGGGCACAACGGCCATATCGGCTTTAACGAGCCGGATGTCCATTTATCCGGGGGCACGCATGCCGTGAAGCTGTCGAAGGAAACTCGCGAAGCCAATGCCCGCTTCTTCGCGTCTCTGGAGGAGGTTCCGCGCTATGCGGTGACGATGGGGGTAGGCTCCATTTTAAAAGCGAAAACGGTGGTGCTGGCGGTTAGAGGCGCCGACAAGGCCAAAATTGTAAAGGATGCGCTGACCGGCCCGATTACAACCGAAGTGCCTGCATCTCTGCTGCAGACGCACGCGAATGTAGTCGTTCTGCTGGATCGCGAGGCGGGAAGGATGTTGGATTAATTGACTGTGAACTCGGCAGGTACGCTTATACATCATGTCAATATCGTATTGGAAGACCGGATCGTATTCGGCAGCGTTCGGACGGCGAACGGTAAAATCACGGAAATTTTCGAGGCGGATCAGCCGGCCGGGCCCCCGGATTCTACCGAGGTTGTAGACGGTGACGGGGGCTGGCTGCTGCCCGGCTTTATCGATATGCATGTGCACGGCGGCTTTGGGGCGGATTTCATGGACGCCGGACGCGAAAGCTTCGATGCGATCACGAAATTTCACGCGGCGCACGGCACGACCGGCATGCTGGCGACAACGATGACGGCCTCCAAGGAAGCGATCGAGGCCGTGCTGCATGCGGTTGCGGAATACCGGGCCGGGGAAATGCCCTATGCCGACTTGTACGGCGTTCATTTGGAAGGGCCTTTTATTAGCGAGAAGTGGATCGGCGCCCAAAATCCGGCTTATATTATGGACCCCCAGCTTGAATGGATGAAACAGTGGACGGAGCGGTATCCCGGCCTCATTCGCCAGCTCACCCTCGCGCCGGAGAAAGACGGAGCGCTGGAGACGATTCTATGGCTCAAAGAGCGGGAAATCGTGACCGCATGCGGACATACCGATGCCTTGTACGAGGAAATAACGGCAGCCGCAGATGCGGGGCTTTCCCAAGCGGTCCATACGTATAACGCGATGCGGGGGCTGCATCATCGCGAGCCCGGCACGCTTGGCGCGGTATTGACAGACGGGCGCATCAGCGCCGAGCTCATCGCCGACGGCCTGCATGTCCATCCCGCGGCGATCCGGCTGCTGCTTGCCGCCAAGTCCCGGGATAAAGTCATCCTCATTACGGATGCGATGGCGGCGGCGGGCATGCCGGATGGCGACTATTCGCTGGGCGGCCTTGCGGTCGTCGTCAGAAACGGAGAAGCGCGACTGAAGGACGGCGGCGCCCTTGCAGGAAGCTGCCTGACGATGATCGCGGCGGTCCGTTACCTGCTGAAGCATACGGAGCTCAGCTTGACGGATATAAGCCGTCTGGCAAGCGGGAATGCGGCGCGCCAGCTCGGCATCGGCGACCGTACCGGCTCGATTGCAAGAGGCAAGTACGCGGATCTCGTCTTGCTCGATAAGGACCATGCCGTGATACGAACCTGGGCGAAGGGGCGTACCGTGTTTGCGGCAACATAGAAACGGATCGTATATGTAGATAAAAACGAGGAGCTGTCCGGAAGGATTTTCGGACAGCTCCTCACTTTTTACGAAAAGCTACTTGAAATTGGTGCACTTCAGTTCTCAGTTGCAGTTCCGTTCGTAAGAAATGGATTTTCTCCAGTTATTTTCACTGCTTTTGCTCAAATTTACGTTTTAGCTGGATTTCGTGTAGTTAAATCCGTCTAAATTTCGAATTTTGCCGCAAAGTCGGAAAGTAACTGTAGAGAATCCCGTTATTTCTCTTCCTATCGCTGATTGCCCTAAATAACCTCAAAAAATCCAGTTATTCCAACGTTCGGACGACAAACTAATCCGTCACATAAACCGAAATGCCGTGCTGCTCCACTTGAGCCGCAAGCTCCGGTGACAGCGGCATATCCGTTATGATTCCGCGCAGCTCGGATAGAGCAGCTGTAGAGAATAACGACGTTTTCCCCGTCTTCGTATGGTCAAATACGGCATAGGCCTCCTGCGAGCGCTTAATGAGCGCTTTGCAGATTTGCGCCTCCTGCTCGGAATAGATCGTAATGCCGCCATCGACGGAAATGCCGTCAACTCCGAAAAACATTTTGCCGATATGAAGATGAGACACTGTCCCTTCTCCCAGCGGTCCGCAAAGCTCAAAGCTGTTATGGCGCATAATGCCGCCGGTGACGACGACCTGCACCTGGCTTCCCGCCAGCTCCATCGCAATGTTCACCGCATTGGTGACGACCGTAATGCCTTTGCGCGTTTTCAGCTGCTTGGCAATGAGGAAGTTTGTCGTCCCCCCGGACAGCCCGATGACATCGCCTTCTTCGATCAACGAAGCGGCCAGCGCGGCGATCCGTTCCTTCTCCAAAATCGATAAACCCGCTTTTTCCTCAAAGGGCAGATCGCGTACCGTATGCATGCCGTCGTACATGGCACCGCCAATCGTCCGAATGACCGGATATTCCGACTCCAGCTGCTCCAGGTCCCGGCGCGCCGTCGCTTCCGAGCAGCCGAACTTCTCGACCATCTCGCTGATCGTAATCCGTCCCTGCTGCTTCAGCAGCTGCAGCAAGGCTTCGCGGCGGCGCTGTCCCTTGGAACCGTTCGCATCCGCCATTATTAACGCTCCACCCACGCTTTGGAGGACAAGCGCTGCTCCACCACGTTCCACTCCGGCAGCGCTTCCCAGTCGCCGCGCATTTGCACGACAAGCGAGCCGTTAATGCTGGCCAGACGGACCGCCTCGATCGGCGTCATCCCCTTCATGATTCCCGCAAGGAAACCTGCGCAGAAGCCGTCGCCCGCTCCAACCGTGTCGACCACCTGCTCCGCCGGATAGAACGGCAGGCTTTCCTCCACGCCTTTATTCAGCACGACCGTCGTATCGCCCACGCCTTTGATGATGCTGATCGCTTTCAGCTCATTCAGCTTGCCTTTAATCGTCTCGTAATCGTCCGTATCGTAGAGGAGCTTAAGCTCGTCCCACCCCGGCAGAAAATAATCCGCATCCGCGGCAAGAGGTAGCAGCGCTTCGCGTGCTTCCTCGATCGACCACAGCTTCAGCCGCAAATTCGGATCGAAGCTGACGAGCACGCCGGCCTCCTTCGCGATGTCGACCGCACGTCTCAGCGTTCGGCGGCAATCCTCGCTGAGCGCCGCCGTGATACCGGTTACATGAAGCAGCTTGGCGCCGCGGATGTAATCCTCATCCAGCTGATCGGGCGTCATGCGGCTGGCAGCGGAATGCTTCCTGAAGTAATGAACGGCCATTTTACCCGCTACAAACTCACGGAACATCATTCCCGTCGGCGCATCCGAACGGGTTTTCGCGCGGGAAATGTCAACGCCCTCCCCGCGCAGCGTTTTCAAAATGATTTTACCGAACGGATCGTCGCCCAGCGCGCCGAACCAGCCGACGGAAGAGCCGAGTCTGGCCAATCCGATCGCGACATTGCTCTCCGCTCCCCCGAAGCTTTGCTCCAGCGTCGCGGCGCGCTCGATCGCTTTATAGTTCTCCGGCATAAACAAAGCCATTGATTCGCCGAACGTAATTATTTGCGGTGATGATTCATGCATAACGTAGTCCCCCTACAGCGTTATAAATGATTCTAATGATCAGCAAAGATAGGAAACTTCATGAAATAAAGGATCACGACGTAAAGCAGCAAAATGATAAAGCTCATCACGCGGGCTTTGCTAATATGGGCCGTTGCGCTTTTGCCTTCCTCGATCGAGGAAACGACTCGCTTCAAAGGCTTCGTGATGATGCCGCCCAGCGCCGCAATGGCAAGGAACAGCACAAGGATGATGATCATCCACACCAGCTTGTAATCGGCCTGCGAGATCATGTAGCCGCCGGTCAGCAGCTGCAGGATCAGAAAATATTGCGCGATCCGGTTTGCGGATACCAATCCGTCCGCCAATCCGCCCTGTCCCAAGCCGGCGAGATTCGAGGCCCGTCCGATCATGAACGGAAGCACGACATAGAAGCCCATGCCAACCGCGCCAAGCACGTGCAAAAATAACATTGCTTCAAACATTTCCATTCCTCCTGTTTTCGTAAAGCGTAAAAAAACCATTGTTTTCTATAAACGCGCATTACAAATAGTTTATCAGAAATCGGGCTATTTTCAAATGACAGCGGTGGCTATCCTGTGACACGCTCCAAGGATAACCCGCAACATCGCCGGCTTCTTATGAGCTTTTAAAACCGTATTTGCTGATCACACCGTGTATCGCGAAAAAGGATACGTCTTCGGGAAGCTCATCCTTGATCGGCCTCAGCTTTTCTGTGCCCACCTTCTCGATCGCGGCGACGATCAGCGCTTCCTGGTCCGCGGGGATGATCCGGCTGAAATCGATGTCGAGCCCTTCGTCGGCGCAGCGGATTAAATGCCCCTCGACCGTGACCCTGCTTAATCCGCGTTCTTTCGCAATATCGCCCGGCTCCTGCCCGGCTTGAAACAGCTCCAGCGTCGTCACATGACTCGGCTGCTCCTCGCCGGACGCCCGGCTTCCGCCGCTCCGGTTTGGTGCCGTCTGTTTTGGCGGAAAGTCCGAACCAAGAGGCAATCCCTCTCCAATGAACGACTGAATGATGGCAATCAGCTCGCCGCCGTACTTGTCCGCCTTCGCCGCGCCTATCCCTTTCACCGCAAGCAGCTCTTCCGTCGTTTGCGGCTGCACGTTGGCAATTTCGCGAATCGTCGCGTCAAAAAACAGCATGAACGGCGGAACGCCTTCCGCGGCCGCCTTCTCCTTTCGCCACTGTCTGAGCGCCTCAAATAGAGGCGTAGACGCCGCGTTGTCGCTGGCGGACGATTGGCGGACCGTCGCCCGAACGCGCTGCATGATCATTTCCCGGCCTTCCAGAACGGGCAGCGCATTGGCCGTAAGCGATACGACCGGATACTGGCCTTCGCTTAATCTCAAATACCCTTCCGAAACCAGCCAGTAAAGCCAGTCCGCGATCTCCTTTTCAGGCAAATGCTTCATCAGCCCGTAGGTCGACAAGCGGTCCAGGCCGAACTCCAGCAGGCGCTTGTCGCGCGAGCCCTTCAGCACCTTGGCCACCATCGTAACGCCGAAGCGCCCTTTCATCCGGCCGACGCAGGAAAGCGCCATCTTCGCCTCGTCCGTCCGGTTCACCGGCTCGCTCTTATCCAGGCAGCTGCTGCATTTGCCGCAGGCCGCCACGCCGGTTTCTCCGAAATAATCGACGATAAACTGCTGCAGGCAGCGCTGCGTGCGACTGTAATTCATCATCATATGAAGCTTCGAAAGCTGAATGGCTTTGCGGTCCGCGTCGCCTGCTCCCTGCTCGATCAGGAAACGCTGCACCTGCATATCGGCAGGCTCGAACAGCAGCACGCATTCGCTCTCCTCGCCGTCCCTTCCCGCACGTCCGGCTTCCTGGTAATAGGATTCGATATCCCCCGTCATCTGCCAGTGCAGCACGTAACGGACGTTCGGCTTGTCGATCCCCATGCCGAATGCGTTTGTCGCGACCATGACGCGAATGTCGTCAAAGCGAAACCGCTCCTGCGTCTCCGCCCGTTCGGCGTCGGACAAGCCGCCATGGTATTTGCCTGCCTGAACGCCGCTTCTGCTCAGCAGCTCATAGACGTTCTCGACCTCCTTGCGGGTCGCGGCGTAGACGATGCCTGACTGCTCTTTGCGATCCGCCACAAACCTCTCGAGAAAGCTTTTTTTCTGGGCTCCGGTCACGACGGACAGGGACAAGTTCGGTCTTGCAAAGCCCGTGACATATACGCCCGGATCGCGAAGCTTTAGCATTTCGCTTATATCGCGGGCAACTTCATTCGTAGCGGTAGCCGTAAACGCAGCAACCAGCGGACGATTCGCCATTCTGGCGATCCAGCCGGCCAGCTGCCGGTAGCTCGGACGGAAATCGTGACCCCACTGGGACACGCAATGCGCTTCGTCAATCGCGATGAGCGGAATCGCCAGCTGCTCCGACAGCGTCTGGAACATCGGCGCATCGAGCCGCTCCGGCGCAACGTAGAGCAGCTTGTACTCCCCCTGCAGCGAGCTTCGTACAACTTCGCGGTATTCCGCCGCGCCAAGCGAGCTGTTCAGAAATGCCGCCGGGACGCCAACCCGGCGCAGCGCGTCAACCTGATCCTTCATCAGCGATATAAGCGGCGAAATGACCAGCGAGGTGCCCGGCAGCAGCATCGAAGGGATCTGGTAGCAGATGGACTTCCCCCCGCCCGTCGGCAAAATAGCGAGCGTATCGCGTCCGTTCAATATTCCCGCGATTATCTCTTCCTGCCCTTTGCGGAACGAATCATAGCCGTATACCCGTTTCAGCGCTTCCCTCGCTTGTTCGATCATGCTGGACCCCTCCTCTTTTCGTTTATGAATGCAAAGGACCCTGGCAGTGTACTGTCAGGGTCCTCCCGAACGCATTTTGCGTCTTTTTTTTGTTACGATTGATTAGCCGGATTTTACGATTTGAATCACGTTACGCACCGATTGAGCGGATTTATCAAGCGCCGCCTTCTCGTCGGCCGTCAGCTCCAGCTCAAGCACTTTCTCGATGCCGTCGCCGCCGATAATCGCCGGAACGCCCATGAACAGGCTGTCGTAGCCGTATTCGCCTTCGAGAAGAGCGATAACCGGAAGAATGCGTTTCTTGTCCTTCAGAATCGCTTCGGTCATTTGAACGAGCGAAGCTGCAGGAGCGTAGTACGCGCTGCCGTTGCCGAGCAAGTTCACGATTTCACCGCCGCCTACGCGGGCACGCTGAACGATCGCTTCGATGCGGTCAGCCGGGATCAGCTTCTCGATCGGAATGCCGCCGGCGTTGGAATAACGCACGAGCGGTACCATGTCGTCGCCGTGTCCGCCGAGCACAAAGCCGCGCACATCTTCGACGGATACGTTCAGCTCTTGGGCGATGAACGTGCAGTAGCGCGCCGTGTCAAGAACGCCGGATTGGCCGATTACGCGATTTTTAGGGAAGCCGAGCGTTTCGTATGCCGCATAAGTCATCGCGTCAACCGGGTTGCTCAGGATAATGACATAAGCGTCAGGGCTGGTCGCTTTCACATTTTCGCAAACGGATTTCACGATTCCAGCATTTGTGTTCACGAGATCGTCGCGGCTCATGCCCGGCTTGCGGGCGACGCCTGCCGTAATAATAACGACGTCGGAATCTTTGGTGTCGTCATAGTTGGAAGTGCCGATGATGCTTGTGTCGACCCCGAGCACCGGAGTCGCTTCCAGCATATCCAGCGCTTTCCCTTTCGTCGGGTTTTCCAGCGGCGCAATATCAACGAGCACAACGTCGCCAAGCTCCTTCTGCGCAAGCATAAGTGCAGTGGTAGCTCCCGTGAAGCCCGCTCCTACTACCGTAATCTTTTTACGTTTGATCGCCATTATAAAATGCCTCCCAATCGTTTCGTTTATGGTCAAAAATCCGCTTCGCTTCCCCTATAAACGCATGACACCCGCCGCTTACGCGCAGTCCCGTCTCCCTATCGTCTCCAGCACTCAATCGTTCGAACTACATATTTTTGATGATCTCGTCAGCAAAAGCGGAGCATTTCACTTCAGTCGCGCCTTCCATCAGACGGGCGAAGTCGTAAGTAACCGTTTTGTTGTTGATCGAAGTTTCCATGCCTTTGTAGATCAGGTCAGCCGCTTCCTGCCAGCCAAGGTGCTCAAGCATCATAACGCCGGAAAGGATAACGGAGCCCGGGTTTACAACGTCTTTGTCCGCATATTTCGGAGCCGTGCCGTGAGTCGCTTCGAAAATAGCGTGGCCAGTCAAGTAATTGATGTTAGCGCCTGGAGCGATACCGATACCGCCGACTTGAGCAGCAAGAGCGTCGGACAGGTAGTCGCCGTTCAGGTTCAGCGTTGCGATCACGTCGAAATCGGTAGGGCGAGTCAGAACCTGCTGAAGAGCGATGTCGGCGATTGCGTCCTTCACGACGATTTTGCCGGCAGCTTCCGCTTCCGCTTGCGCTTTGTTCGCAGCGTCAACGCCTTCTGCTTCTTTGATGCGGTCGTATTGGCCCCAAGTGAACGTTTGCTCGGCAAACTCTTGCTCAGCCACTTCGTAGCCCCAGTTTTTGAACGCGCCTTCCGTGAATTTCATGATGTTGCCTTTGTGAACCAAAGTAACGGATTTGCGGCCGTGCTTGATTGCATATTCGATTGCCGCGCGAGCCAGACGCTGCGAGCCTTCTTTGGATACCGGCTTGATGCCGATGCCGGAAGTTTCAGGGAAACGGATTTTGTTAACGCCCATTTCGTTTTGCAGGAACGCGATAACCTTCTTCACGCCCTCGGAGCCTTCTTGGTACTCGATGCCGGCATAGATGTCTTCCGTGTTCTCACGGAAAATAACCATGTCAACAAGCTCAGGACGTTTAACCGGGGAAGGAACGCCGTCGAAGTAACGAACAGGGCGAAGGCAAGTGTACAGGTCAAGCTCTTGGCGAAGTGCAACGTTCAGGGAACGGATGCCGCCGCCGATTGGAGTTGTCAAAGGGCCTTTGATCGCCACGATGTATTCGCGGATTGCAGTAAGCGTATCGGCCGGAAGCCATTCGCCGTATTCGTTAAATGCTTTTTCGCCGGCGAATACTTCGTACCAAGCGATTTTTTTGCTGCCGCTGTAAGCTTTCTCTACCGCTGCGTCCAACACGCGTTTCGAAGCTTTCCAGATGTCGCGGCCTGTGCCGTCGCCTTCGATGAATGGGATGATCGGGTTGTTAGGAACCTGAAGAGTACCGTTGTCGATTGTGATTTGCTCGCCTTCAGTCGGAAGCGCGAATTTTTCGAACTGTGCCATGAATGAAATCCTCCTTGAATATGTACTTGCAGTGCAAGCATCGTTAGTTTAAAGAATAAGGGTGTATCTCCTTAAAAAGGAGAACGAACGGCAAGTTCGCTCCCTCTTTATTGCGGCATAAATGCGGTTTAGCGCTGCTCGATCGGAACGTATTTCGCGTTGACCGGACCGACATAATCGGCGCGAGGGCGGATCAGGCGGTTATCCTGGTACTGCTCCAGAATGTGCGCGCTCCAGCCGGATACGCGGCTGATCGCAAAGATCGGAGTAAACAGGTCGCGCGGAATTTCGAGCGTCGTGTATACGGAAGCGGAATAGAAGTCTACGTTTGGCTTCAAGCCTTTTTGACCCGTTACCAGCTCCTCGATCTTGACGGACATTTCGTAAAGCTCCATGTTGCCGGTCAGCTTGCCCAGCTCGCGGGACATTTTTTGAAGATGCTTCGCGCGCGGGTCGCCGTTTTTGTAGACGCGGTGACCGAAGCCCATAATTTTTTGCTTGTTTGCCAAAGCGTTGCTGATGTAGCTTTCCACGTTAGCGGTCGAGCCGATTTCTTCCAGCATAACCATAACCGCTTCGTTCGCGCCGCCGTGAAGAGGACCCTTCAGAGCGCCGATAGCCGAAGTAACGCCGGAGTAAATATCGGACAAGGTAGCAACCGTAACGCGTGCAGCGAACGTCGAAGCATTCAGTTCGTGATCCGCATGAAGCACAAGCGCTTGGTCGAGAGCTTTGACTGCAACCTCGGCCGGCTCATTGCCGGTCAGCATGTAAAGGAAGTTGTAAGCGATGGATACGCCTTGCTTCGGAGCTACAGGCTCTTTGCCTTCGCGGATACGAGCAAAAGCCGCAACGATTGTTGGAAGCTGGGCTTGCAGCTTAATCGCTTTCAGCTGGTTCGCTTCCGGGGACATATCGTTTGCGGACGCATCGTACAGTGCCAAGCTGGAAACCGCCGTGCGGAGCGCAGCCATGGAATTCGTTTTTTGCGGATAAAGCTTGATTTGTTCGATAACCTCTTGCGGCAAGGCCGCGTATTGATCCAATTGCTTTTGGAGGCGGTCCAGCTCCGAGCGGTTAGGAAGCTTGCCGTACCAGAGCAGGTAAGCAACCTCTTCAAATGTAGCGTTTGCTGCCAGGTCGTCAATGTCAATTCCGCGGTAAGTCAAAACTCCGTCTATGATCGAGCTGATAGACGACGCCGCAGCGACGATTCCTTCAAGACCTTTAGTTGCTGTCATCGTTCTCTCTCCTTTAACTGGGGTATAGTTAACAGAATAGGGATTTCAGAATTTGTACCATCGCTCTTAATCATAGCTGATTTTGGCAATGAAGTGAACAAATAGGGACATAAAAATGCTTTATCGCTATCATTAATATTTTTTTCGACTCGAATTTTCGCTTCTGGTGTCGGAAGCTCCTGCTGCATTTTTCCCTATTTGCGCCAATTTTAGCCGCGGAATAAAACATTTTTCCTGGACTGAATATAATGGTAAAATGTCCAAAAGACTTGCCGGGCGAATTTCCGCATGGCTCACTCATGAACAGCAATTCACGTCAAATTTGTCGCATCGGAGGCGCTATATGACAGGACAACGCATCGGGATCATCGACATCGGCTCCAACTCGGTCAGGCTGGTCGTTTACGAGGAAACGCCGAACGGCGCCCACCGGGTAGCGGACAGCAGCAAACGGCCCGCGCGCCTCAGCGAACGGATCGATGAGGACGGCCGCCTGACGGATGCGGCTATAGACGAGCTCATCGACACGCTGCACCACTTCGCCCTCATATGCGGGCATAACCATACAAGCAGAATACGCGCGGTGGCGACAGCCGCCATCCGCAACGCCGCGAACCGGGCATCCATCCTGGAGCGGATCAGAGCGGCCACGGGGCTTGAAATCGAGCTGCTTTCGGGTGAAGAGGAAGCGACCTACGGCTTTCTCGGCATGATTAATTCCCTGCAGATCAGGGATGGTTTCCTCATCGACATCGGCGGCGGCAGCACCGAATTGTCGCTGTTCCGGAACCGTGCGCTTGTGCGAAGCGTTTCCTTCCCGTTCGGCTGCGTCAGCCTGAACAAGAGGTTCGCCTCGAAGGGCATGCTGACCGACGACGGGCTGAGGCCGCTGGAAGCGCTCGTAGCCGACGCGCTGCGCAAGGAAAGCTGGGTATTCGAGACACCGGGGCTGCCGCTCGTCGGCGTCGGCGGAACGGTCCGGGCTCTTGGCCGGATGCATCAGGCCGCCCGCAAATATCCGTTCCCGCAAACCCATAATTACCCGATTGTCGGGGAGCAGCTGGATGAGCTGTTTGACCAAATGCGCAAGCTCCCGCTCGACAAGAGGCGCAAATTGCCGGGCTTGTCCAAGGACCGCGCAGACGTCATCGTTCCGGGCGCAGCCATTCTGCGCGTCGTATACCGGGCCGCCAGAGCCGCTCATTACCGCATATGCGGCGCGGGCCTGAGGGACGGCTTGTTCCACGCGACGAAATTTCCGGACCGGCCCAAGCTGGGCAACGTGCTCGAATACAGCATAAACAACCTGGCCGCCCTGCATCCCGCAGCGCCAAGGCCTCACGTGCAGCAAGTCAGCCGGCTTGCGCTAGAGCTGTACGACGTGCTGAACAGCTCCAGCAAGATGCCGCCTCAGACGAGGGTGCTGCTGCAAACGGCGTCGCAGCTGTTCCGGATCGGGGCTTCGATCGATTATTACGAATACGCCAGACATTCCTTTTACCTGATCATCCATTCGCATTTGAACGGCTTAACCCACCGCGAGATCATCATGACGGCGGCCATCGCCTCCTATAGAAGCAAAAGCAAAACGCGCCGGCAGCTGTCCGAATACAAGGAGCTGCTGAACGATTCGGATCTCGAGGTAATCTATAAGCTCGGAATTCTTCTTCAGCTGTCGGCCGCTCTGGACCGGACGGAAACGCAAGCGATCGGCCAATTTAACGCACAGCTGAACGGAGCGCAGCTGATGCTGCGCCCCGTTCACCCCCGCGGTACGCTGGCGGTCGAAAGCAGAGAGGTCGAAGAGCTGAGTCACGAATTCAAGAAGCTTTGGGGTGCAGCGCCGCTTCTGGAGGCCGCAGCTAAGCAAGACCTTTCCACAAGGAGATAGCCTTCGCCTCGAATTGGCTGCGGAGCGGCTTGCCGTTCTCTTGCGAGACATGAACATACGCTCCGCTAGGCTGCAGCTCGCGCGCTTTCACGTTGTCGTTAATGTTGAGTTCAAGCATTCTGATCAGAATCTGCCTCAGCGCCGGGTCGAACACCGGGCACATCAGCTCGATCCGGCGGGTCAGATTGCGTGTCATCCAGTCTGCACTGGATAAATACACTTCCTCCTCGCCCCCGTTATAGAAGTACATAATCCGCGAATGCTCGAGAAAACGGTCCACGATGCTGATTACCTTAATGTTCTCGCTGCGCCCGGGGACGCCCGGTCTCAGACAGCAAACCCCGCGGACGATCAGTACGATTTTGACCCCTGCCTGCGAGGCTTCGTACAGCTTATCGATCATCTCCTGATTGGAGAGAGAATTCATTTTCGCTATAACCTTTGCCGGTTTGCCGGCCAATGCGTTCTCGCGCTCGCGGTCGATCAGCCTGTACAGCTTTTCCTTCAGATCCGTCGGCGCGACGCCGAAAGCCTTCCACTCGTAAGGGGAAGAATAACCGGTTACCTCGTTGAACAGGGCCGACGCATCCCCTCCGATAATCGGATGGGAGGTGAACAAGCCGATGTCCGTGTACAGTGTTGCCGTATTATCATTATAGTTGCCGGTGCCGACATGCACGTACCGGCGCAATGTCCCCTGCTCTCTCCTTACGACCAGCAAAATTTTCGCATGTGTTTTTAGTCCGACCAAGCCGTATACGACGTGGCAGCCGGACTTCTCCAGCTGGCGCGCCCAAGCGATGTTGCGCTCCTCGTCGAATCTCGCCTTCAGCTCGACGACGACGGTAACCTGCTTGCCGGACTCCGCGGCTTTGCCCAGCGCCTGAACGAGCGCCGATTGTCCGCTTACCCGGTACAGCGTCATTTTGATCGCCAGCACGTCCGGATCATACGCAGCCTGGGTCACGAAATCGTTCACGGCGGCAAAAGACTCGTAAGGATGATACATGAGCACGTCCCGCTCGCGGATCACCTCGAACATGTCGTCGGTATCGTCGAATTCGCGCGGGTAAACCGGCTCCATCCTCTCGTAGCGCAAATGGTCGTAGCCTGGAAGGGCGTTCACAAATTTCATGAGGAAGCTCAGGTCGAGCGGTCCGTCGATTTCGAATAAATTATCTTCGATTTCGAGCTCCTCCATCAGCATTTCAAGCGCATACGGATGCATTCCTTTGGCCACCTCGAGCCTTACCGGAATGCCCCAGCGCCGCCGGCGGAGCTCCTTCTCGATCTCCTCCAGCAAATCCTCCGCGTCCTCTTCGTTCAAATTAATATCCGAGTTGCGGGTAATTCGGAACGGGCTGACGGAAAAGGGAATATAACCGTTGAACAACGTATCGATAAACTTCTCGATCAAGTCCTCCAGCAGCACAAACTCGGTTTTTTTGCTGTTTGTCCTGCCGGGCACCGGAACGAAACGAGGCAAAATCGAAGGAACCTGCACGATAGCGAAATAAGGCTCCTCCTCCTCGGGATCTCCGTCTTGCCTTAATAATACGGATAAATACAATTCCTTCGTATGCACGAGCGGAAACGGCCTGCTTTGATCAACAGCCATCGGAGTCAGAACCGGAAATACAATTTCGTGAAAATAATCGGATACGGCCTTCGTTTGCGTAAGGTTAAGCTCATCGATCGAACGGATGAAGATGCCTTCGCGGCTTAAGCAGCGGAATACTTCCCGGTAGGTACGGTACTGGTCGTGAACCATCTGATTCGTACGCTTGATCAGCCGCTTCCATAGTCCTTGCGCCGTATAACCGGTAAAATCCATCTTCGTGAGCCCGGCCCTCATCTGCATTTGGATGCCGGCGACCCTGACGCTTATAAACTCATCCAAATTGCTGGTGACGATAGCCAAAAATTTCGTTCTTTCAAGCAGTGGGTTGTTCATGTCCTGCGCTTCCTGAAGCACTCTCCGATTAAATTCGATCCAACTTAAATCCCGGTTTACATAGTTGGACAGCTGTTTCGTCATTTCTCATGCCTCCTGAAAATTTTGCATGCTTCTTCTTCATGCATAGGCGAGCGTCCGAACCTAAAGCATCTGCGTACCCGGTAAGCCATAAGCCCGCTATTTCGATATGTATGGTGCAGGGTCACCGCTAATGCCATTATGGAGCATGACTATTATTTCAATGTTAACCTTTTGTAAAAGCCGCGTAAATATTAGTAACGACCGATTCGGAAATGACCGTCGCGGATCCTTTTTTCGATCCAATTCAGCATGATCCGGCGGTAAAAGAGGCGCGTAGCTGGAAACAGCAGGGTAATGCCAAGCAAATCGGAGAAAAAACCGGGAAGCAGCAGAAGAAGTCCTCCCGCCGCAACGCATAGGCCGTCCAGCAGCGACTGGCCCGGAATTTGTCCGTTCTGAAGCTGCTTTTGTGCCTCGCCCCAAACCTTGCGGCCTTCGGCCAACGATAAGAACGCGCCGGCAAGCCCCATGACGATCAGGATCAGAAAAGTTGTCCAGCCGCCAAGCCAATCCGCAGCCTGCAAAATGCCCCACAGCTCAATAAAGGGAAATGCGATTATGACGGCAAGCAGCCACTTGTTCATTGCGGTATCCTCCCATGCGCAAGCATAAGCTCGTATAATTCCGGCAGCGCCTTGTTCAGTCTGACCGGCTGCCACTCCTTGCCCACCCACACATGCTTTGTGCCTCCTTCGACTAACAGCTCGCCGGGAAGCTGTTCATCCGGGGCCAGCCTTCTCCCGCAAAAATCGGGCATCTCCACTCTTCTGATCTGCGATTCGAACGTTACCCGGATCGGCGAGAAATCCGCAATTCGCGTACAGACGATAACCGTATCGTCATAACGGGCAGGAAGCACATACCGGCAATTCAAATCGACGACCGGAAGCAGCAGCCCATGCCGCTCAATCGTTTTGTAATCGAAGCCTGCGTCTCTAATCCACTCCGTGCGTCCGATCTCAAACCAGGTGAGGTAATTGCCGTGAAAGACAACGCCCATCTGGTCCGTCTCCTGATAACGAACGCGAAGCGGATGCAAAAACCAGCTTGATGCCGAGCCCATTTTTTCGCACCTCCTTCAAGTGATAAACCGGTTCATTTATAGCGGTGTGAAGTTTACTTATTCTTATTATTTTAAGAAAAAGCGACGGTGAGTTCACCATCGCTTCCTTCTTGTTCATCTATGTTCAGTTAGCTTGCGTATCAAATTAAAGAACCTTCGATTGGCCGTGGTAGATGACGCCGGTTTCGCCGTAAACGGTCACTTCCATGCCGTCCTTAAGCAAATCGGTCGCTCCAGCAACGCTTAGAATAACCGGAATGCCCAGGTTAATGCCGACTACGGCCGCATGGCTTGTAATGCCGCCTTGCTCCGTAATAACAGCCGCCGCTTTCTCGAATGCAGGCATATATTCCTTGTCGGTTGCAATCGTCACAAGAATGGAGCCTTGCTCCGTCTTTGCGATAGCTTCTTCAGGCGTGCGCGCTACAACGATTTTGCCGGTTGCCGTCTGACTGCCGATGCCTTGGCCATGCGCCAGAAGCTCGCCGATGTGGTGGATCTTGATCAGGTTCGTGCTGCCTGCTCGTCCGACAGGAACGCCCGCCGTAATAACAACCGTGTCGCCAAGGCTCAGGAAGCCTGTGCTCATGCCGCCTTTAACCGCATTTTCGAACATTTCGTCCGTCGTTTGCGCGTCGGGTCCGAGCACTGCGAATACGCCCCAGATCAACGAAAGGCGGCGAAGCACCTTCTCATCCGTCGTAACGGCGATAATCGGGGATTTAGGCCGGTATTTCGATACCATACGGGCGGTAAAGCCGCTTTGTGTAGAAGTAATAATCGCCTTCGCGCGAAGATCCAGCGCGGAATTGGCAACCGCTTGGCTGATCGCTTCCGTTACGCTCGTTTGCTGGGCGTCTGCCTGTTTCTTGAAAATTTCGCGGTATTCAAGCGCGTTCTCAGCACGCTCGGCGATCCGGGCCATCGTTTGCACCGATTCCACCGGGTAACGTCCTGCAGCCGTTTCGCCGGAAAGCATAATCGCATCGGTACCGTCGAAGATCGCGTTCGCAACGTCGCTCGCTTCCGCACGCGTCGGACGAGGGTTGCGCTGCATGGAATCCAGCATTTGCGTAGCCGTAATAACCGGCTTGCCCACGCGGTTGCCTTTCTTGATCATGTTCTTTTGAACGAGCGGTACTTCTTCCGCCGGAATTTCGACGCCAAGGTCGCCGCGGGCTACCATCAGGCCGTCCGAAACCTCGAGAATTTCGTCCAGGTTGTCTACGCCTTCCTGGTTCTCGATTTTCGAAATGATCTGGATATGACCCGCATTGTGGCGCTCGAGCAGCTCGCGGATTTCCAACACGTCGCTGGCTTTACGCACGAAGGAAGCGGCAATGAAGTCGATGCCTTGCTCGATGCCGAAAATAATATCGTTCGCATCCTTCTCGGTGATGCCCGGAAGCGAAATCTTCACGCCGGGAACGTTAACGCCTTTTTTGCTTTTGATCGGGCCGCTATTTACGATCCGGCAAATGATTTCCGTACCTTTAACCTCTTCCACGGTCAGGCCGATCAAGCCGTCGTCGATCAAAATGGTGGAGCCTACGCTCACATCGTTCGGCAGGTTGTCGTATGTAATCGGAACGCGATTACGGTCGCCCAAAATTTCTTCTGTCGTTAGAGTGATGGTCTCGCCTTGGTTCAGCTCGATCGGCTCTTCCTTCAGCTTGCCCAGACGGATTTCAGGACCTTTAGTGTCAAGCAGAATAGCGACCGAAGTCCCAAGCTCGGCGTTCGCCAGACGGATGTTCTTGATCCGGTTGCCGTGCTCTTCGAAATCGCCATGTGAAAAGTTCAAGCGGGCAACGTTCATGCCTGCTTTGATCAGTTTTTTTGTGTTTTCAAGTGATTCGCTGGATGGTCCGATTGTACAAACGATTTTTGTTTTGCGCATGTTCTTTTTTTCCTCCGTAAATTGCCTGATATTCTTTTATATACTGACACGATGCTTCCCTGCACGGAGCAGCGAAGCATCGATTGTACACCTTATTACTGAACGGTCGGAGCCGCTTCCGGCGCCGTTTCCTTAGGAGCGCCTCCGCTTAAGCTTTGCGCCGCAGGAGATACGCCTGCCTGCTTACTGCCGGCTGCTTCTACTCGCTGCTCAGGAATGCGGTATTGTCCGACCTTCCGGAACTTATTGTAGCGGTCCTCGATCAGCTGCTCCCCGGTAAGCGGCAGCAGCTCCTCAAGATGCTTCCACAGCTTATCCTTAATTTGAGCGGCCTGGAACTCCAAATCCTTGTGCGCCCCGCCCTGCGGCTCGGCGATAATATCCTCAATCACTCCGAATTCGAGCAAATCCTTGGCCGTAATCTTCATCGCTTCCGCAGCCTGGTCCGCCCTGGAAGCATCCTTCCACAGAATAGATGCCGCACCGTTAGGCGAGATCGCGCTGTAAATGGCATTTTCCAGCATAAGCACCCGGTTCCCGACTCCTAACGCAAGCGCGCCGCCGCTGCCGCCTTCGCCGATGACGACGCAGACGATAGGCACGCCGAAGCCGGCCATTTCCCGCAGGTTGCGGGCAATCGCTTCCGATTGTCCCCGCTCCTCGGCGGTTTTGCCCGGGTAAGCGCCTTTCGTATCGATAAACGTAATAATCGGACGCTTAAATTTGTTCGCCTGCTCCATCAGCCGAAGCGCTTTGCGGAAGCCCTCAGGATGGGGACTGCCAAAAAATCTGGCGATATTGTCACGCGTATCCTTGCCCCGCTGATGCCCGATGACCGTAACCGGTACACCGTTCAGCTTCGCAAGCCCGCCGACGATCGCAAGATCGTCCGCGAACAGGCGGTCGCCGTGCAGCTCAATAAAATCGGTAAACACCGCCTGGATGAAATCCAGCGATGTCGGCCGCTGATGATGGCGGGCCATATGCATCTTCTGGGCGGGAGTCAGCTCGCTGTACAGTTCTTCTTCAAGCTGCTTGCATCTCGACTCGAGACGTGCGATCTCCTCGGAAAAGTCGATGCCCTTCTCGACGCTCAAGCTTTTCAGTTCGATAATCTTTTGCCGAAAATCGTTCAGCGGTTTCTCAAAAGGCAGCTCACCCGCCATAGGATGTTCCCTCCCTTGCGACATGCATGTCGAGCAGCTTCGTTAACGTAGCTTTCATGTCCTTCCGGTGCACGACCTTATCCAGCTGACCGTGCTGCAGATTGAACTCCGCCGTCTGGAAATCGTCAGGCAGCTTCTGGCGGATCGTCTGCTCGATGACGATTCGGCCTGCAAAGCCGATTAGCGCCCCCGGCTCGGCCAAATTGTAATCGCCAAGGCTCGCGAAGCTGGCGGAAACCCCGCCTGTAGTCGGATCCGTGAACACGGAAATGAACAGACCGCCGTCGCCCTGGAATTTAGACAGCGCAGCGCTTGTTTTGGCCATTTGCATCAGGCTCAAAATGCTCTCCTGCATCCGGGCGCCGCCCGACGTAGAGAAAATAAGAAGCGGCAGCCGCTTGGCATGGGCCGCTTCGATTGCTCTAGTAATCTTCTCCCCAACGACCGATCCCATACTTCCCGTGAAGAAATCGAAGCTCATTACAGCTGCTACAACTGGAAAACCGCCGATCGTGCCTTCTCCCGTTACGACAGCCTCGCGCAGACCCGATTTGCTCTTCTGCTGCTCGAGCTTGCTCGCATAACCGGGAAACGCAAGAGGATCGACGGATTCCATGTCCGCATCATACTCGAGCAGATGCCCCTCATCTAGCGTAATTCCGATTCTCTCCCAGGCGGTTAACCGAAAATGGTGGCCGCAAGAGGAACAAACCTTCAAATTTTTCTCCAATTCCTTGCTGTACTGAATCGTGCCGCATTTCGAGCACTTATTCATAAGCCCTTCCGGAATATCCCGCTTTCGCGGCTCAGAAGGTATCGTCGCATATTTCTTCTTCGTAAATAAGTCCTTTATTTGCACGTGTGACACCTCTCAAGGCGCAATAGTATTGAGCGGTCTGCCGTTAAGGCCGCATGATGGAGTTGAACACTTCCTGCACTTCCTCCAGTTCGCCGGACGGGACCAGAATCTCATATTGCTGTTTGGACAGATTGACAGAGCGGACCTTCACCAGAAAACCTTCCTCCGTAAGCCGCTTCTTGATGTTATCTGCGATTTTTGCTGTTGGTGCGATATAAATGACCGTCCACATCATGGTACCTCCTGAAAACTTTGCTACCGCAAAGTTCACTTACTATGCATAGCTATTTTCCGGTAACTGGCCATATGATGTCATAATGATACCATAGTCATGGCGAATCCGGCAAATCATATCGGATCGCTTTCGGGTCCTGATGCGCGATGCGGGCGGATGCGGCGGCGGCCAAACCTGCAACCAAATCGTCCAAAAACACATGTATCCGTTCGCCTTTCAAATTCAGCTGACGAATAATGCCGGGTTTAACTTTATCCAAATATCCAAAGCTCGTCAATCCGATCATGCCATAAACGTTCGTGATGCCGAGCGCCAGCGTTTCATCCACGCCGTACAGCGATTCGTCGGTTTCCATAATCGCCTGAAGCGGCTCCGGCAGCAGCCTGCGTTCGGCCAGTTCGTCCAGCGCGATTCCGGTAAACATGACATACTGCACCTCGCGTTTAGCCAGCACGGCCCTGACGCTTTCCTCGCATTGCTCCATCGTCAAATCGGCGTTGTACGGCCGCTGCAGCGTGTATACGATTTCCGTGACGTCGCCGACCGAAACCCCGCGTTTCAAAAGCCACTTTTCGATTCCCGTCATGAGGCTCATCCCTCCCGCATCTGCTTGTACATATCCCTTGGAAACATAAGCGTAGAGAAATTAAAGGCCGACCCCTAACCGCTGGCGAAAGCTCCGCGACTGTCATGGCCATCTCCGCTTGTATCTCTAAACATATGCAGGTACGAGCCTTGACGTGCATAGGAAATGCTCGGGTGCGCGAGTTTTTTGGGGATATAGGAAAGTATAAGTTTCATTCCTATACAACTGCTGCCTATATCTCACCGCGATACGTGCGCAAAGATGCAGCCAACGGTTCGTGCGCAGCAACAGCCGTTTACGCTTGACGGTTTTCGTTATTTCACGACGATCGTGCCCGCCCCGAGCAGCTCTTCGATGGAGGAGATCAGCCGGGGCGACGGTTTGACGCGATAGCTGTCGCTGAGCGCAATCGATTTTTGCCCCTGCTCGTAGAACAATACCGTGCCGAGCTGGCCCGCATGAGCGGACAAAATCTCCTTCAGCCGCGCCAGCACGGCCGGCTGCTCGTTTTGGGCGATAATCTTGATATAGACCCGCTGGGGCTTGCGTTCGGCGGCAGGCACAGCACTTGTCTGCGGCGGCGCGGCTTGCCGCCGGGCTCCTTCTGCCTGCGCCGCCGGCCGGACGGGAGGCGCCGCATTCGCGCTTTGGCCTCCGATGCGCGCGGAGCGCGACCGCGCCTGCTTCTGCAGACGAAGCACCTGCTGCTCCAAATCTGCACGTTCCTCTCCCAGCGGCACAACATCCTCGACGATCAGCTTGAAATCGTCATCCTGCTGCTGGACGACAGCCTGGATAATTGCCAAACCGCCCTTTTCCAGCCTGTTTCCGACACGCTTCCATACCGCAGGAAACACGACGCCCTCCACCCGCATGATGCGGTCCTCGACTTCAAGAAAGCCCATCGCATGGCCCTTCTTGTTCGTAAACGGCTTTAAGGAAACGACCATGACGCTCAGGATGGCGATCGTTCCTTCAGGCGCATCGCTTAAATCGACCAGCCGGTCGAGGCCGAGTCCCTCCAGCTGAAGCTGCGCGTCATCCAGAGGATGGCCGGACAAATACAGGCCGAGCAGCTCCCGCTCGAAATCCAGCTGCTGCGCCCCGGTGTAAGGACGGATGTCAGGAAGCTCTACGTCCCAATTTTGCACCTCGTCGAAGCCGAACAGCTCGATTTGCAGCTCCTCTCGTTCCTTGCGCCACTTGACGGCCGCCTCGACCGTCTCCTCGAGCGCTGCAAGCAGCTGCGCCCGGTGGCCGGGCAGCGAATCGAGAGCTCCTGCCTGAATCAGCGATTCGAGCACCCGCTTGTTGACTACCCGAAGGTCCGCGCGCCGGCACAAATCGAGCAGGCTATCGAATGGCCGTTCCTCCCGCTCCTTCAATATCGCTTCTATCGCCTGCGTGCCGACGTTTTTGACGGCGGCAAGGCCGAAGCGGACCGCATGGCCGGAGGGCGAGAATGAAACTCCGCTTTCGTTGATGTCCGGCGGCAGCACTTCGATTCCCATTCGTCTGCATTCGTCGACGTATTCGGCCGTTTTGCGTTGGTTGCCCGTAACGGATGCCAGCATGGAGGCCATGAAGGCAACCGGGTAGTGGGCTTTCAGCCATGCGGTCTGAAAGGCAAGCACTCCGTATGCCGCAGCATGCGCACGCGGAAAACCGTAATCGGCGAACCGTACGATCATGTCGTATACAGCGTTCGCTTCCTCCTCCGTATAGCCCTGCTTCAAGCTTCCCTTCACGAAATGGCCCCGCTCCTCGTCCAGCACCTCGCGTTTTTTCTTGGAGACGGCTCTGCGCAGCAGATCCGCTTCGCCGAGCGAGAAACCCGCCATCAGGGAAGCGAT
Source organism: Paenibacillus vietnamensis (assembly GCF_020169515.1). Classification (GTDB taxonomy): domain Bacteria; phylum Bacillota; class Bacilli; order Paenibacillales; family Paenibacillaceae; genus Pristimantibacillus; species Pristimantibacillus vietnamensis. The sequence continues at coordinate 405,379 of NZ_JAHMHW010000003.1, forward strand.
TTGCATAATTTGCTCCTGATAGACGATAATGCCGTACGTATCGGCAAGAATCGGCTTCAGGGAAGGATGCGGGTATTCCACCGCAATCTGGCCGTGCTTGCCCTGAATGTATTTCGGAATAAACTCCATCGGTCCCGGGCGGTACAAAGCCAGCACCGAGACGATATCCTCAAAGCCGGTCGGCTTCATATCCTTCAGCACGCGCCGGAAGCCGGAAGACTCCAGCTGGAAGATGCCTGTCGTATCTCCCCTTCCGAGCATCGCATAGGTTTGCGGATCGTCGTCGCTCACATGGCGGAAATCGATTTCTTTGTGCTCATGCTCCTTGATCCAGTTCAGCGTCCTCTCCAGGATGGACAGCGTACGAAGCCCGAGAAAATCCATCTTGAGCAGCCCGATCGCTTCCAGATGCTCCATCGAATACTGCGTAAGCGGGATGCGCTCGCTTCCCGTCTGGAGCGGTGCGTAATGCGTCAGCGGCTCCTGCGAAATGACGACCCCGGCCGCATGCGTCGACGCATGGCGGGGCATCCCCTCCAACTTCATCGCCATCGCGAGCATCGCAGCCGTCTTCGGCTGGCGCTCGGCGGCGTCGCGAAGCTCCGAGCTCGTGCGGAGTGCCTCGGAAAGCGTGATGCCGAGCTGGTTCGGGATAAGCTTGGCCGCCCGGTCCGTCTCCTGAAAGGGAACGTTCATCGCCCGTCCTACGTCCCGGACCGCCGCTTTCGCCGCCATCGTGCCGAACGTAATGATCTGGGCGACGTGCTCCTCGCCGTATTTGGCCGCCACATAAGCAATAACTTCGTCGCGGCGCTCGTCGTTAAAATCGATGTCGATATCGGGCATCGTAATCCGCTCCGGATTCAAAAAACGCTCGAACAGCAGCTTATATTTCAACGGATCCACGTCCGTAATGCGCAGCGTATAAGCGACAAGGCTGCCCGCGGACGAGCCCCTTCCCGGACCGGTGCGAATTCCACGCTCATGGGCGAACCGTATGAAATCCCATACGATCAGAAAATAATCGCTGAAGCCCATGCTGTCGATGACGGAAAGCTCGTAGGTCAGCCGGCGCTCCGCAGCCCCTCGAAACTCCTCGTCGGCAGCCCATTCCGGCAGCCCCGCATATCTGGCCATCAGGCCGTCCCGGCATAGGGCTGCCAAATAATCGGAGGAGCTCATGTCTTCCGGCACGGGACGGAAAACCGGCAGCGCGGCGCGGCCGAGCGTCAGATCCAGCTCGCATTTGCCGGCGATCTCCAGCGTATGGGCAATCGCCTCGGGCACATGCCTGTACAGCAGCGACATTTCTTCCGCGCTTTTCATATACAGCTGATTGGTCGGCATTCTCAGGCGATCGGCGTCGTCGACCGTTTTGCCCGTTCCGATGCACAGCAGCACGTCCTGCACCTCGGCGTCCTCCGGCCTCAAATAATGGACGTCATTGGTTGCGGCCAGCTTGATGCCCGTTTCGCGCGAAAGGGCGATCATTGCAGCCGACACCTTCTTCTGCTCGAGCATGCCGTGGTCCTGAAGCTCCAAATAAAAATCATCGCCGAAAATATCCCGGTAACGCAAAGCTGCGCTCTTTGCCTCCTCGGGCCTGTCGTGCAGCAGATGCTGTGAAATTTCCCCGCCGAGGCAGGCGCTCAGGCAGATGAGTCCTTCCGCATAGGTGCGAAGCGCCTCGGGGTCGATTCTCGGCTTATAATGAAATCCTTCCAAGTGTCCGATCGAGCAAAGCTTCATCAAATTGCGGTAGCCCGTCTCGTTCTTGGCGAGGACAATCAGATGGTAAATCGGCTGATCCTTGCGGGCGCCCTTCTCAAAGCGCGAGCCCGCCGTCATATAAAGCTCGCAGCCGATGATCGGCTTAATGCCCGCGGCAAGGCACGCGCGGTAAAAAGGAATCGCCCCGTACATGACGCCGTGATCGGTCAAAGCAAGCGCCTTCATGCCGAGCTCCGCCGCCCTTGCCGTCAGGTCGCGGATTCTGGCGGCGCCGTCAAGGAGACTGTATTCGCTGTGAACGTGCAAATGCACGAATGACTGTTGGTTCGTACCGCTCATGACTAACGTTCCTTTCCGCAGCTTCCGAAATTTAGTTCCCTCTATTTTATCATAATAGAGGCGGACACGCCCATAGAATGGTAGCAGGCTGTACATTTAGGAGGTCTTCCCATGAGCTATTTTTTATCGAAAGCCGGCCTTGATTTTTTTATCGCGTTTGGCGTCATTATCGGCGGGTCCATGCTTGCCGGCGTCGGCTCGGTATTTATGCTGCTTCCTCCGGCGACGACGATGGTCGATACGGCCGCCAGGCTGAAAATCTGGGCGATCGTCGCAGCGATCGGCGGATCGATCGACCCCGTCCGGGTCATTGAAAGCAACATTACCCAAGGCCACCTGTCGCCCGCGGCCCAGCAAATCTGTTTTATTCTGATGGCCTTCCTCGGCGCGCATACCGGCACGGAGCTGGTACGCCTGATTTGCAAGGGAGCTGCGTGACGCATGCGGCTCCCTCCGTTTGAACGCTATGTAAAAGGAATGCAGATGCTCGGGATGCTGCTGCTAGGCATGGTGATCGGGGCGGTCGTTTTAAATTCGTTTTATGTGGCGAGACTCGAGGCATTGTTCGACGAAAGAAGCAATCTGGTGCTTAAGCTGGAGCAGTATAAACAGGATATTAACGGCTTGAAGCAATTTAAAAATCAGCATACCGTCATCAAAAGCATCGTCCCGCGGATCGAGTATGATGCCGGTGAAGATTCCAATCGTCCAAAGCCGAAGCTGGATCAAGTTACGGAGGCTAAGCTGATTAAACTGATAAAGAAAGATCTGAGCAGCTTTCTGGGGAAAAGCATCTACGAAATCGATTCCGACGCACAGCTCGCACGCAGGCTTCTAAATAGAATGCTTTATTTAGACGTTAACGGGAAAGATTACAGCATCGAAGTAAAAACGATTCTGGTCGCCGATAATGTGCTGCACGTCTGGGTCACCGTCGACTATTACACAAAACCTCCTTCATGAGCAGGAAGCGGAAAATCATGATACAATAGAGCCTATCTATCAGGTCATTCCGCTTAACTATCAGCCAAAGGAGCTATCGTTACATGGATCAGCTAATGCAATGGCTGTTCGCGCCCGGCATCTTCATCTCCCTCGTATGCTCGGTCGTGTTCAGCTTCAAATCCCGCCGCTCAAAGGACGGCCGTACTAAAGGCATATACGCCGCGCGCATGAACATCAGCATGGGCGTCATGCTGATGTTCATCGCCCTCGTCCAGATGTTCCTGGCAGGCGAATCGACAGCGCGCATCGTCATCGGCGCCGTCTTCCTGGTGCTCGGCGTCTTCAATTTGTTCGCCGGTCTCCGCAACCTCAGCCTTTACCGCGCCTCAAGAGGTTAAGGGGCATCTTAATAAGGATCGATCATCTGGGCCGTCAGCATCGCTTTGGCGGCCAACCCCTTCGTATCCCTCACCTCAATTTCCAGCTTCGTAAACTTTCGGCTCATCTCGAGCGCCTTCGGAATAATCGTAATTTCGCTGTCGATCTGAACCGGCCTGACAAAATAGGTCGTCATGCTTTCCAGCAAATAATCACGCCTTGCCGTCTCCCGGATCATCCTTCTGGCCGCCTGCGTCATCAAGGTGGCCATCAGCCCTTCCGAGACCATGCCGAGCGAGCCGGACATTTGCGGGGTAATCGTTCCCTTATAGGCCATCTCCCAATCCTCGTGGCCGGCCGAACTTTGAACGGCCATAAAGCCCGCCCACATCAAATCTTCGAAAGTCTCTCCCGATTCAGGCTGCTTGCCCGCAAACCGCATCGCATCGAGCACCTCCTGTCTCGTCACGACGCCAAGCAGCTTGCGGTGCCGGTCTACGATCGGCAGCAAATCGATGCCCTCCGCGGCCATCGTATGCGCGGCCGAGGTGACGGTGATGTTCGGAGCTGCTGTAATCGGCTGCTTCGTCATCAGCTTCTCGACCGCATGGTCTTCCGGATAGCCGACCGCATCCTTCGCCGTCATCATGCCGACTACCTTGCCGCGCTCGTCCACGACCGGAAACCTGGAGTATCCCGTTTCCCGCGACAGCCTGTGGAAGCCGTAGACCGTATCCCCCGCATGCAGCACGTCTGCCGGACGGCTGAAGGTGACAATATCCTCGAGCAGCATAATCTTCCGTTTGATCAGCCTGTCATACATGGCGCGATTGATCATGGAAGCGACGGTGAACGTGTCGTGCCTGGACGAGATAACCGGCAGGGACCGTTCGTCGGCAAGCTTAATCACTTCCGCGCCCGGTTCGAACCCGCCCGTAATCAGCACCCCCGCGCCCTCTTCGAGCGCGCAGCGGTGGGCGCCGACGCGGTTGCCTACGATCAGCAGGCTGCTCTCGTCGATGTAGCGCAGCATCGCATCGAGCTCCATCGCCCCAATGACGAACTTATGAAGCGTCTTGTCGAGGCCGGCCGCTCCGCCGAACAGCCTTCCCTCCACGATTTCCGCCACCTCGCCGAAGGTAAGCTGATCCAGCGCCTCCCTTCTCTTACGGTCGATTCTGACGGTGCCGATCCTCTCCTTCGTGCTGACGAGGCCGACGCTTTCCGCTTCCTTAAACGCCTTGTATGCGGTGCCCTCGCTCACGCCGAGCGCCTTGGCGATCGCCCTGACCGATATTTTGGTACCGATCTTCAAATCCTGAATATATTGCAAAATTTGTTCGTGCTTCGTGCTCGTTTCATTACCCGGTCCGATTCGGGACATACACGGTTCCTCCGTCCTTGCAGCCTTCTTCCCTCTATTATAGGAGAAAGAAGACGCCAAGTCATGCCGTCCCGCCGGCCGCTCTTACAGCTGCCAGTTGAGAAGCACACGCGTCACTTTGATCCCGCCGTCCACCGGCTGCCCGTCCTTCCCTTTCAGCTTCCATTTCTTGAACAGCTGCTGCATGGACTGCACGTTAATAGCCGACTCTGCCCCGGACATAATGAACGACTGCCATTCATAATCGATCGGCAGCGGATAGCGCAAGGATTGTATCAAGTGATCATCAATCACGATGCTTTGCGGCGGAATTTCTTCATAGAAGCTGGAAAACAGAAATGAGCTGTGTTCGCTGTGAGGCCTGGAAACCGGATCTGACGCGAGCCCGAGCACATATTCCACGATCTGGGTATGCGGATTAACCCTGCAGCTGAAGGAACCGTGCGCAGTCACCGCTTTATCGACGCGATGGGACAACCGGTAGGTGAATTGGACAAGGAAAGGAACGTTGCAATAATAAGCGCGGACTTTTCTGAAAAACTCGAATTCGTCTACCATGATGCATGCCTCCTTGAAGCCCCTTGTAACTGATGACTAACCTCCACTCCGAGAAACTGGTAATTTCATCCTGTACAGGCAATCTTATTAATAGAATGATACTTTTTTACACAATTATAGTAAAGAGTCCCTCTGTTCGTCAATGACTATAGTCATTATTTTTTATTTGTATTATAGGATGTTGTTGGCGGGCAAAATAAGCTCTATCGTTAGGTTGAGGTGACAAAATGAGTGGGATTGCGGCACGTATCGGAGAAAATATTCGCCAGCTTCGCAAAAGAAGAGGCCTCAGCCAGGAGCAGCTTGCGCTGCGCGCCGAAATTAACCCCTCTTATATGGGGCAGGTGGAGCGCGGAGAAAAGAATCCAACCATCGACGTGCTCGGCAAGATTGCGCTCGCCCTTCAAATGCCGATCGAGCAGATCGTAGGCGTCATCTCGGAAGCCGATTCGCCTGGCGCTGCCGAGGAAGCCGGCTATCTTGATAAAATCGCCCATCAATTGAACGGGCTCAGCCTGAAGGAACAGGAAGCCGTCTACAAATTCGTCAAGCAGCTCGTCCAGTTCAGGGAAATGGATTCCTGAGCGGCTTGCTCAAGGCGTATTAAAAATAAAAAGAGAAACAAACGCTCCCGTAAGAGCGGTTTGTTTCTCTTTTTTTGTTCCGGTTCTGCAGTTACCCCCGGACTTTACGCTTGACGGCCGTCTTTTCCGTCAGCCTGCGCTCCCAGTACATAGCTTTAGCCCTTTTGATCCGGGCCAGCTCCTTGCGCTTCTCCTCTTTCATCAGCAGCGCGTTCACGTGGGCCGTCACAATGACGAAGGCAAGCAGCGTCCAGACAAGGCCGAATACGCTTGTCGCATCCCAAGTCGCATTCAGCTCCAAACGAGGCAATCCATACGCAAGCATCGCAAGCGCGATGAGCAAATACAAGACATGTCGTCCTTTTCCGGAAAACATCGTTCCTCAGCTCCTCCGCAGATCGTACGCGGCCGATACGCTTGACCGCTTTACATCTTATGAGCGGATAAGCCGGGATATGACCCTGGCTAGTCCACGATCGATTTCAGCACGTCGGACACAATCCGGTTGACGTCCTCGAATACGATTGCAAACCGGCGCTCCGCCTCCATTAGCCTGCCGACCAGCGGATGCTGCACGATGATCTCGTACAGCTTGTTCATCTGCTCCATTTCCTGGGCCGAGGGCTCTTCGCCGGCCATCATTTTCTGCTGCAGAAAGCCCTGCCTTTCCCGGAAGTTATCAAGCATCCGCTTCGCTTCGGGATCCGCCTCGGCAGCGAGCTTCGCTTCCTTCAGCAGCCGGGCTTCCTCACTTTCCTTCAACGCTCTTGCCAGCTCATAAGCCGAATCATAAATGTTCATAGCCACTCTCTCCCAACCTCGTTAAATTTATGGAAAAGCTGAAGAAAACAGCACAAGCACGGCTTCCAATCCCATTCACAAAGGGATAGATGTCCTCATATGATGAAGTAGTTCGTTTAAAACACCTATAGGCCGCTTACCAATTATCGTCATCCTCCTGCTTGGAAGGAGATTTATGATGCTCAAATCGAAAGTAGCCGTTCAGGTGATCAGCTCCGGCATGCTTCCTGACGACACGCTCATGTTAGGCGAATCGCTTGTGAAGCAATGTAAAATCCCTCAGGGCCAGCACATCCTGCTCAAGTTCGGCGCATTCCGGCAGTATGTGAAGGTCATCCCCGTCGCGAAGTACGACGGAATGAGAATGAGCCACGGCTTATCCAGACTGCTTGGGTTAACGGGCGGCTCCGCAGTACGAGTGCAGTACAAGTCAGGATCGTCCACGCTCGTCCTGGGTCCTTTGATCGGCGTGCTCGTCAGCCGCGATTATCCGAATATGCCGGATAAGCCTTTCGGTTCCATTACGATGTTCTGCAGGGAGCTCGTTGAAGCCTGTACGGCGCAAGGCGCGTACGTGTATTTCTTTACGCCGAAGCAAATCGGCAGCAATCTTAACGCCGTAGACGGCTGGATCTATTCGGACGGATGGCGCAAGGTTACGGTGCCCGTGCCGGACGTCATCAATAACCGGTTAACGACAAGGAAATTGGAGAATAGTCCCAGCGTACAACATTTCATGAAGGAAGTAAAACAGAAACACCAGACGACCGTGTTCAACGAAAAATTTCTGGATAAAACGGAAGTGTTCGATGCGCTCAAGAAGGACGAATCGCTCGCCCGCTATTTGCCGGAGTCCCATCTGCTGCGTAACTACGACATGCTGAAATCGATGTGCTCGCGCTACAGCAGCGTGTTTCTGAAGCCTGCCCGCGGCAGCCTCGGCAAAGGCATCATCCGGATCAACCGGACGGACGACGGGAGCTTCCTCGCGCTGCACGCGACGGCCGCAGGCAGCCGGAAACAGCAGTATCCCAGTCTCATGAAGCTGTTCACAGCCATTTCCGCCAAAATGAAAACCGCCCGCTACCAAATCCAACAAGGGCTGCAGCTGATCGAAATCCAGAAGCGGCCGGTAGATTTCCGCGCGCTCGTTCAAAAAAACGCTACCGGAAAATGGACGATTACGTCCATCGTGGCAAGAACCGCCGGCGATCACCACTTCGTCTCCAACCTCGCCCGCGGCGGAACGCTGAGCACGGCGGGCGAAGCTATCGCCAGGTCGAATCTGCAGGCGGGAATCAGCCGGAAGGACGCTTCCCTGCGGCTGAAGCACGCCGCCCTGCAAATCGCAGGCGGGATCGATGCGCAAATTCCTGCACATTTCGGCGAGCTCGGCATCGATCTCGCTATGGACACGAGCGGCAAGGTTTGGCTGCTGGAGGTTAACTCCAAGCCGTCCAAAAACGACAACACCCCACTCAACGACAACAAGATCCGTCCTTCCGTCCGCATGATGATTCAATACTCCCGGTTTTTATCGGGCTTTTAAAGGAGGCGGCGCATGAGGGAACAAAATATCAATCTCGGCATCGCCGTCGCCTCCTTGACGGGCAGCGGCACAAATGCCCAAGGCGATGCACGGCTGCCGGAGCCGGCCTTCTGCAGAGCGTTAAGCCTGCTCGGCAGGACGCACGGCGCCGATGTGTACGTATTCGCGGCGGACGGCTTCGATCCCCGCACCGGGGAGCTGCTCGCTTACCGCTTGCGGAACACCCGCTGGGTGCTGGAAAGCGTCCCCCTGCCGGACATCGTTTACAACCGCTGCTTCTTCTCGTCCCCCGGGCAGCGCCCGGCCTTCCGCTCCATGCTGCAGGCCATGAAGCTGCGCAAGCCCTTTATGCTGTTAGGCGGCGAGCTGCCGGCGAAGCTCGAAGTTTACGGTGCCCTTCAAAGCGATCCCGATCTAGCCGCGCACCTGCCCGAGACGGTCCGGTACCGATCGGCTGAACAGCTGACGGAGCTGCTCCGGCAGCACCCCGGCGGCATCGTTCTGAAGCCTGCGTCAGGCATGCAGGGCAAGGGGATCGCCCATATCGCCCGCTGTCCGCTTCAAAATCAATGGACCGTAAGAGGCCGTTCGCGGCAAAACCGTCCTTTCAGCCGCACGTTTGAAGGTGAAGGCGGTCTGACCGAATGGATTTTGCGTTTTACCGGAAGCTGCAGCTACATCGTTCAGCCTTACCTGGAGCTGGCCGGCGGAGACGGCAAGCCTTTCGACGTCAGAGCGCTGCTGCAAAAGGATGAAACGGGACGCTGGACTTTGTCCGGCACTGCGGCAAGAATCGGGCGGTCCGGCTCCATAACGTCGAATTTGCACGGCGGCGGCACCGCCGAGCCGGCCTTGAGGCTGCTTTCCGCCAAATTCGGGACACTGGAAGCCGAACGTTTGCTGATGCGAATCCATACAATAAGCAAGCGGGCAGCAGAAACACTTGAAAGTGAATTCGGCAGGCTTGCCGAGCTTGGCCTTGACTTTGGCATTGAGCCTGGCGGTCGAATCTGGCTGCTGGAAGCAAATTCGAAGCCGGGCCGCTCATCTTTTAGCCAAATTAACGACCAGACCGCCGAGCAGCATTCGGTTCGGAGACCGCTCCTGTATGCATGCTCGCTGGCCAAACGATTAAATCCGTCCATCTCCATGGGGGCTGTAGAAACCGCAAGCGGCCGCAGGCGTTATTTGATTTCAGGCAACCCAATACGGCCTTTCAACGTTCAGGAGGTTCATCGATGAGTTTGACAACTTGTAACGTACATTTCTCGCAGCAGTCAAATAAGGTCATCTATTTGTCCAGCCCGTTGCTGAAGCAGCTGAAGCTTTCCGGCACGAAGACCGTTAACCTGAAGCTGGGAAACGAGGTTGTCACGGCGGATATCAAACAGCTGAACAGGTCGGGCAACCATCTTTATCTGCCATCGGGCATTCGCCAGTCCATTCGCGTGCCGAAATCCGGCAGCGTCTGTATTCTGAATGCCGGTGACAACGAGGTTCATTTAGGTCCGCTGGTCGGCATTCTGAGCGATAACACGGAGCGCTCGGAAAGCAACCCTTTCGGCCCGCGCACCGGCTTCATCAAGCAAATTATCCGTACCGGCGACCATAAAGCTTACATGTTCGGCTTTACGCCGAGCGATATCAATTGGCAGCAGGAAACGATCAACGGCTATTTTCTCAATCCGCAAGGCGGCTGGTACCGGAAAATCGTCCCCCTGCCCGATGTCGTCTACAACCGGCTTCCAAGCCGCAAGGCGGAAACGTCGGCGTCGATCAATGCATTGCGCGAACGCTTTGTGCGCAGAAAAATCCCTTTTTTCAATTGGAGCTTCTTCAATAAAGCAGACGTTTATAAGCTGCTAGACAAGGATCCGGAGGCGCTCGAGCATTTGCCCGAGTCGGTATCCGGCCCGACGCCGGAAAAAATAAAGGAACTGCTCGAAAAGCACCAGTTCCTGTACTTCAAGCCGACGGCAGGCAGCCTTGGAGCCGGCATCTACCGGTTAACCTACAATCCGAAGCGGGGGTACTTCGCCCGTTACCGTAAAGGCAATGAAAACGTGCTGCTGCGCTTCACCAGCTTTTCCAGCATGATGCGTATGATTCAGGCGCGGCACGGCAGCAACTTGAATCATTATGTCGTGCAGCAAGGCATCCGCTTGGCCGAGATCGACAGCTGTCCGCTCGATTTCCGTTTTCATATGCACAAGAACGGCAAAAACGAATGGGTAACCGCCGGAATCGGAGCCAAAAAAGCCGGACGCGGCAGCGTAACCACCCATGTGAAAAACGGCGGCTCGCTGATGACGCCCGAGCAGGCGCTGAGCAAAACGTTCGGTACGCAAGCCGGCAGCGTTCTGGAGAAGGCGAAGCAGGTGGCCGTCAAGCTGTCCGAGGCGATCGAGAGAAACTATCCGCACCGGCTCGGCGAGCTCGGACTCGATATCGGGATCGATAAAGACGGCGAAATTTGGATGTTCGAGGCGAACGCAAAGCCCGGCCGCTCCATATTCAAGCATCCCGCTCTGAAATCGGAAGGCAAAGCATCGATCTCTTACATTTTCGAGCACTGCATGTACCTTAGCCGCTTCCAAGGCCAGGGAGGTAATGGATAATGGACAGCTTTCAGCCGGAGGAACCGGATTTCCGAGAGCTGCGCGAAGGCAAAACCGTTTTGGCGATTTTGACTATCGAAGACGATGCCCAGCAGTTCCGGGGAAACCGCAGCAACTTCATCGACCTGATCCGGACGGGTCAATCCATGGGCTTCATCGTCTACGTCTTAGCGGTTAAAAACCTGGTGTTCAGCAAACGCAGCCTCAAAGGATTCGTATACAACATGGAGACCGAAACCTGGCAGCAGCGCCTGATGCCTTTCCCGAACATTATCTATAACCGGATCCCTTTGCGCGAGGATGAGATATTGCCTGCCGTAAAGCAAAAGATCGCAGCCTGCCATCGGCATCCGAGCGTCAAACTGTTTAATCCGTTTTTCTTCAATAAATGGGATCTGTTCGAATGGCTTCGCCTGTCCAAGACGACCAAGCCGTTTATCCCGAGCACCCGAAAGCTCATTAATATCGCCGGTCTGCACCGGATGATGCGCAAGCATTCTTATTTGTATTTAAAGCCGGAAAGCGGCAAAGCCGGCAAAGGCATAATGACGATCAAGATGCATACCGAGAAGCAGCTGCCTTACCGCCTGATTATTCAAGAGAATAAAAAAAGCGCCACGTACAACTGCTCGACGATCGGCAAGCTTTGGAGCCGGATCCAGCAGCAAAGCGGCGGCGAAGCCTATATCGCCCAGCAGGGAATACAGCTGGCCTCCTATAACGAACGCCGCTTCGACCTGCGCGTGCTTGTGCAGAAAAACCAGCGCGGCCAATGGGACATCACGGGAGTCGGAGCCCGGATCGCAGGCGCCTCCAGCATCACGACGCATGTCCCCCGCGGCGGCATGATTGACGATCCGGAAAAGCTGCTTGCGCACTCATTTAACGAAGAACGGGCGCGTAAGCTTTTGATAAAAGCCAAAAATACGGCCGTACTGATAGCCAAGCAGATCGAACGGGCATCCGGTCATCTGCTTGGAGAAATGTCAATGGACCTCGGCATTGACAGCGACGGGAACATGTGGTTTTTCGAGGCAAACTCAAAGCCTATGAAGTTCGACGAGCCGCATATCCGCCAGAAATCGCTTGAACGAATATTCCATTACGGAGCTTATTTGGCCAAAGCCAAACAAGCGTAAACGGCTATCGCTACGCACGAACCGTTAGCAGCATCTTTGCGCAGCTCGGTTCTGTGCCGTCCTTTGGCGGCAATAGCTTACGTTTCGCGGTGAGATACAGGCGTCAGGATAGGAGTGAAACTTATACTTTCCTATATCTTAGAAAAAGTCAGGAGGCGCACCGCATGGAACTGGAGCTGCTTACTCCGGAGTCATGGATAACGGAACGGAAACGGCTGGTCGGATTTGCGGTCCGGTTCGGCGATAAACGGCTTGCCGTGTCGTCGATCCATACGCTGCGCAGGCTTGACCCCTCCAGACTGGCGCCTTCGGCCGGCGGGGACTGCGATACAGCCGTCGTGGTCGCCAGGCAAGGCAGCCGTATCGCAGGCTTCGGCTTCGCCTCCGGCGGCGGAGAGGACTGCTGCATGTTCGTCGTTCATCCCGACGCGAGAAGCCTTGGGATCGGCAGCGCCATCATGCAAGCGCTGATCGATCGGATCGGCCAGCTGACCTGTAACGTCGCCGCAGACAATACCGCCAGCATGGCGCTTTGCTTCCGGCTTGGCATGGCCGCCGTCTCGATGCACCGGGGACCGACGGGAAAACCGACGCTTCGTTTCGAAAGGAGATCCGAACATGACTCAGCCCGTCCTAGGCATTCTGACTTTGTATCTCAATGAAGCCGGTTTGCTGGAGGAAAAATCCATTTATCAAAAAATGACGGTCTCGGCCAAAAAACTGGGGCTGAACGTTTTTGTTTTTACACCGAAGGATGTCAATTACAGCCAGAACCAGATTCATGCGATGTTCTACGATCCGGAATCCCAAACCTGGTCGCGCAAATGGACCTCCTTCCCGCATCTCATCTACGACCGCTGCCGCATTCAGCGCTCGTACCGATTCGAGCAGCTTAAGCGGTTCCGCTCCCGCTACGGTCATCTCACCTTTCTGAACCGTCCGCTTCGCAACAAGTGGACCGTTCACAACGTGCTGTCCAAGGATTCGCGCTTCAAGGGCTATTTGCCCGCTACACGCTACATCGAGAGCGTTCAGGACGTCAGCGACATGCTCGGCAAGCATTCGCTTGTCTATCTGAAGCCGGTCAACGGAACCGGCGGACGGGGCATTTTACGCATAGAGAAGCAAAAGGACGGCCTGCTGCACATTCAAGGCCGCGATCAATCCAGGCGCATCATCAAGCCCCGCCAAATTTCTGCGGCTCAGCTGAAAGGCTTCCTGTCCCCCTGGAACCTGAAGGGCAACATGTATATCGTGCAGCAGGGCATTCAGATAAAGCTGAACAGCGGCCGCGTCCACGATTACCGGCTGCTCGTTCAGAAGAACGGCGACGGCAATTGGGAAGCGACCGGCTGCGCGGGACGGATCGGCGCGGCGGGCAGCATTACCTCCAATCTCCACGGCGGCGGCCATGCGTCGACGATGGATGCCTTGCTGAAGGATTGGATCCGGGACGAAGCGAAGATCGGCCAGGTAAAAGACGAGGCGAATAAACTCGGCGTCGGTATTGCCGCCTATTTGGAGAAGTGCTTCGGCAGGCTGTGCGAGCTTGCGCTCGATATCGCGATCGACCGGAAGGGCGGCATTTGGCTGCTGGAGGTCAACCCTAAGCCCGCGCGGGAAGTATTTAAGCAGGCTGGGGAAAAAGAGGTTTACCGCAAGGCGATCGTCAGACCTCTTGAATACGCGCTCTGGCTTTACAACCAGAAGCGGCGGCGGAAAGGAAAGGATAATAAGCAGGCGACGATTTCGAACGCGAATGGCTGCCCGGGTTCGAGTACTAGCTTTGACCGGGACGATCTGCAGCCATAACAAGCGGGGATGCGCAATAAGCCCCCGCCGGGTACGAGGCCTTTAACGGCAATCTCGACCGGCGGGGGCTTTTTCGCGCCCGGCAGGTTATTTAAACTCGTAACCGTTCATGCGCAAATGCGCTTTGAATATTTCGCCCGGTGACGGCAGAGCTTCCGCCGATGGCCAGCTCCCGCTGTTCCATATATCCGACGATTTTAGCGCCCGCGGGCAGTGAATAAAGCATTCCTCCACCTCGACGACGACGGCAAGGCTCGGGCTTTTTCCGCTCCAGCCCATCGATTCGATCAGCTCGGCGTTTTCCGTAAGCGTGACCCGGCCGTTCAGCCGCAAAACCTCCTGCATGCCGGGAATCATGAACAGCATGCCGACCTGCGGATTTTGCAGCATGTTCAGCAGCGAATCGATTCTCCGGTTGCCGATGCGCTCCGGGTAAATGATCCGCCGGTCGTCAAGCGGCTTGACGAAGCCGGCTTCGTCACCGCGCGGAGAAGTGTCGCAGCGGCCGAAGCCGTCGGAGGAGGATAAGAAAAAGAGCGGCGACATCGATAAAAAATGCCGGATATGCTCGTCGATGCGGTCTACCGATTTCTGGGCGACCGCTTCATGAGGGCTGCCGAACAGCTCCTGCAGGCGGCCGGCCGAAACGACGGGATCTTGTTTCCATAATAGGTTTGTCATGCGAAACCTTCCCTTCTAAGCCAGCAATCCGGTCAGTTCCCTGAAATCGGAAATATGTACGTCGGCTCCTTCAAGCTCGGCCGCCCTTCCGTAGCTCGCATACGCGCAGGCGACGGTCTGCAGGCTGTTCCCTTTGCCGGCTTCGACGTCAGAGGAACGGTCGCCCACCATCCAGGCCTTCCGGATGCCGTGTTCCTCGAGCAGCCGCGCGACCAGCTCCACCTTGCTTGCCGTCTTGTATTCTCCCGCACTGTACAGGCCGTCGAACAGCGCTTCGATTCCTTTGTGCCGGGCTACCCCTTTCACATACTCCTCCAGGCCGTTGCTCGCGACGAACAGCTTGATGCCGCGTTCCTTCAATTTTCGGAGCGTTTCCTCCACATAAGGGTAGAGCTCTCCTTCCCCGGCTTCAAGGCCTTCCAGCTCATATTGCAGCAGCAAATCGTCGGCGCGCTTACGCGCTTCTTCGGTGCCGTCCGGCATTACGTTTCTCCATATATCCTCAAGCAGCATCCCGAGGCAGCCGAGCAGCTTCTCGACAGGCGGCGTCGGCTCCATATAAAGTTTTTCCTCCCGGAGCGTATCGAACACTCTCTCATGCACACGCACTAGAAGCGTGTCCGTTTCGAACAGCGTGCCGTCCATATCGAATATGACAGCCTCCGGCATCGGAAGCTTGCGGCTTGTCATGGCCAATCATCCCCTTCCAAGTTTGATCTAATCATACTGGAACTAGGGAAAGCACCGCAAGCCCGCGGCCGGGCGATTGCGGTTAAGCGAATGCAGACGGATATCCGGCTATGATCTCCTATCCTCCTGTTCAAAGCCGCACCTTGGACCGATGCAGCGGAGCATTTGCCAGGTTCATCGGGTTTAAGCGAAGCGTATGCTGACAGCAACGGAGAGGAGATGTTACGCATGGAGAAACAACCGGTCGTCATGACGCTGCTTGGAAGCGGCGGCGGCGTCGGCCGCGCCGTCCTGGCTCTACTGGAGCAGGTTGTGCGCGATGCCAATGCCCCATTACATGCAGAAATCGCGTCCTGCACGATTCACTGCATCGACAGCAAAAAGGTTGATATGAACGAGTTCGCAAGCTCATACGGTCAGCTTTCGAGCCGGATTGTGCTGCACCAGTTCGATTTGAAGGATACGAGACGTTTCAAGCGTCACTTGGTCAAAACAGGAACGTCCCTTGTCATTGACGCTTCCTGGGCGGATACGGTCGAAATGCTGGCCTGCTGCGACGAGCTGGGCATCATGTACGTGAATACTGCGCTTGAAAGCGAGGAAGTAGACAACCGTCCCGAGCTGGAGGGTTTTACGCTGATCGAGAGGTATGAAAGGTTCATAAAGAACCGGGATGGCTTCAAAAAGCTGAAAGCCATTGTCGGATCGGGCATGAATCCCGGTGTCGTCCAATGGATGGCAATCTCCCTAATGAAGGAGCAGCCGGATAAACTCCCGCTTGCATGCTACATTGTCGAGCGGGACGACAGCTTCTATGCCGACCGTTCGCTGCAGAAGCCGAAAACACTGTACAGCACCTGGTCACCCGAATGCTTCCTGGACGAGGCTCTTTTAAATTACCCGATGTACGTAAGCCGCCACCAGCCTCTATTCCTTTACGAGTATGTTTACGCGCAAACCTTCACCGTACGGCTGGGACCGGTCGCCTTCGAGGGCTGTCTCATGCCCCATGAGGAAGTGCTGTCCCTGGGTGAGCGGTATCCGTTTGAGACCGGCTTTATCTATCGGGTTAACGACGTAACGACTGACATCCTGAACAGCCACCTCGATGATTCCGATGAGCTGTGGGATTGGGAGCATAAGCTGCTGGATCCGCGCGAGTCGGAGCTTGCCGGGGCCGACCTGGTCGGGGTTCTGCTCGTATACGACGATCATGAACGGTTTGTCTACAATATAATGGAAAATTCCAGCGTCTACGCGGCATACGGAACGAATGCCACCTATTTTCAAGTGGCTTGCGGGTTATACGGCGGCATCTGCTCG
The DNA here is from genome assembly GCF_020169515.1 of Paenibacillus vietnamensis. Lineage (GTDB taxonomy): Bacteria > Bacillota > Bacilli > Paenibacillales > Paenibacillaceae > Pristimantibacillus > Pristimantibacillus vietnamensis. Next base: position 421,911 of record NZ_JAHMHW010000003.1, read on the forward strand.
TTATTGCAGAACGAAGTGCCCGAAGGCGTTCACTGGGTAGATGAGCTTGTCGATGCCGGAAACGTCAAATACGGAGAATATTTGTCCTATTTCTTGAAGCCGATTATCCGGGGAGAAAATGCGACCTCCGAAGGCCTGCTTCTCCAGCGCTTGCGCGAAGCCGGCGGCAGTTGAGCCGGCGGAATGCGGCTTGAAGCGATTGGAAGCCATGGCTTGCCGAAACGAAGGCAAGCCTTTTCGTTTTTCGATGACCGCGCTCCTGTCTAACGGCTGTGCGATTCGCTTTCAATAGATGAGAATACCCGAAGAACCATCTGCCCGAGTACATACGGACCCAAATACGCCCCGCTCGCCAGAAAAACGGGATGAAGAAAAATCCGGTGAACCTCCGTCATAAACACAGTGCCGTGAACGATCGTATCGCGCACGGCCGCTGCCGACAATACGAAGAACAGGAAAGCCGCCGCGGCCGCGATCCCGTCCAAAAACCTCCCCGCCGACCTGTACCGCCGGCTGAACCATACGACAACCGCGGCGCCTGCGGCCAAGCCCGCACCCAATAACAGCATATTTGCCACCTCTATACTGGAATCTGTAACAATCAATTCTCGCAGCATTTTCGGTATATTTCTCTCTTTTTAAACGCGGCTGATACGGCTAATTTCGGGCAATGACGGAACCGCTGAATTGAACCTCGGTCACGTTCGGATCGTTGAAGCCTTCAATAGCCTCCGGCTGCAAACCGTTCGGCTGAATAAAAAAAAATTGGCGACGCCTGCAGAAGCGGTTAAGTAGTAGCTGTGCGTGCTGCCGCATATTGATAAATCGGGACGGATATGTCACACTGATTGGTGGAAGACGGGAAGCTCGTTCCCTTTGCAGGAAAGGACGTGACGGTTCACGAATGACGAAATGGCTGCTTCGTTCCATGACAGAATTAAGCTCGCGCAAATGGATTTCCGGTTTGACCGGCAAATTCGCGCAATCGCCCTCCAGCCGTCGTTTTATTTCCCGCTTCGCGGCGGCATACGGCATAAAGGCCGAAGAAGCGGAAAAGCCGCTGAGCGAATACAGCACACTTAATGAATTTTTCACCCGCCGCCTGAAGCCGGGATCGCGCGAGGTGGATCTGGCGGCCGACTCGCTGGTCAGTCCCGTGGATGCGCTTATTACAGGCGCGGGCCACATCCGGGAAGGCACGATATTAAACGTAAAAGGTCAGGACTACACGATCGAGGAGCTGCTGAATCGGTCTCCGCGGACGGCGAATTATATGAACGGCTTTTACCTTGTCCTTTATTTAAGCCCGACCGATTATCATAGAATCCACTCCCCTGTCAGCGGACGAATCGTTGAACGCGAGCATATCGCAGGCAAGGTGTATCCCGTGAACGATTTCGGGCTGCGCCATATGCGGAGGGTGCTGAGCCGCAACGAACGCCTCATTACATATATACGAACGGAAAACGGGGAAACCGCCGTCATCAAGGTGGGGGCTATGAATGTGAGCAGCATCAGGTACGTTCTGCCGCTGAAGGAAGAGACGGCTAAAGGCGAAGAGCTTGCGTATTTTGAATTCGGTTCCACGGTCGTGCTGCTGATGGAGGACGGAACCTTTATCCCGAGAGGAGACATTATGCCGGGCGTCAAGGTGCGCATGGGCGAGCGGCTCGGCACTCATGCCGGCAAAATTCTTCAATAACAAGCGTAAACGGCTATCGCCGTCCTTTGGCGGCAATAGTTTACGTTTCGCGGTGAGATATAGGCGTCAGTATAGAAGTGAAACTTATACTTTCCTATATCTGAACAAAAAGGGACGTACCGCCGGCAGCTTCATGCTGCAGCGGAACGTCCCTTTAAACGTTCTATCTGATCTCCGAGGGGCTGCGCCCCGTATATTGCTTGAATTGGCGGCTGAAGAAAAAAATGTCGCGGTAGCCGAGCGCATCAGCCACCTCGGTCACGTTCATGCCGGCATGCATCAGCAAATGCTGCGCCCGCTCGATGCGGGTCCGGATCATATAGGTTTGCACCGACATACCGATCAGCTCTTTGAATTTCATCGAAAAATACCTCGGCGACAGCTGCGCACGCATTGCGAGGTCCTCGACCCGATGGGCGATGCCGGGATTTTGCCGCACGAAGTTCGCCACCTCGTGGATCGCCTCCGTCAGCTGGTTGCTCGCTTTTTTCTCCACGGGCAGCTGCTTGTCCTCGCGCAGTAAATGGATAAGCAGCTGCTTCAGAACGAGCCGTGCCTCCTCCTCCGCCGCATAGGTTTCAACAAGAAAGAGCCTGACGTAACGGGAAAGCATATATTCGAAATCGACCGTGTCGCTTAACTGCCTGTACCGTTCCGGAACCGCGTCGACGGCCTCGTTCACCGCAAAGTGGATATAGGAGAGGACAAGCGGCTTTTGCGGATTGTGAGTCGCGCTCGTGTAATCGCCGGGACGAAACAAAAAGCAGCTGCCGGGACCGACCTCGTAGTGGGTGCCGTTCACTTCGACCTCCCCTTCTCCGCTCCAGACATAAAATAAATCGTAATTGGCCATCGGCTTCTCGCGCCTCGCCCACCTCCAGCCCGGCTCGCAAACGATCTTCGCGAACGCCGGCAGCAGGACAAGCGAATTTGGCGAAATGTGCAACATAGGCAACCTCCCGAGTAATCTATGCCGTCATCATACAACAGCCCTAATCCGTTGCGCAAGCCGCAAGAGTAAACGGCTATTGCTGCGCACGAACCGTTAGCTGCATCTTTGCGCAGCCCGGTTCTGCGCCGTCCTTTGGCGGCTATTGCTTACATTTCGCGGTGTGATCTAGGCATCAATATAAGAGTGAAACTTATACGTTCCTATATCTTCAAAAATTCCGAAAAAATTTGCTTGCGGAATGGTCCCCGGTACAAAAAAAATGTTATAATAGCACCCGATAAGCTGAAACGGCTATAATAATTTCAAACGAATGTTTTCGGAAGGATGGAAGAAGGTCCATGAACCCACTTGCAAAGCAGTTAAACGAGACGTTGCAAACGGAAAATCCTAACGTCTATGCCATGTTGTCAGCCTTAGGCAAAGCGATTTATTTTCCAAAGGAGGGCATCCTCAGTCAATCCGCCGAAGCGAAGACAAAAGCGAAGAAATATAACGCGACGATCGGAATTGCTACCGAGGGCGGACAGCCGATGCATCTCAAGGTCATTCAGGAGACGCTTTCCGCCTACAATCCGAAAGATCTTTATGAATATGCTCCGCCGGCAGGCAAACCGGAGCTGCGCGCGGCTTGGCGCGCCAAGATGATTAAGGAAAATCCTGCGCTTGAAGCGAAAGGCTTCGGCAGCCCGATCGTCACGAACGCGCTGACGCACGGACTGAGCATCGTGGCCGACCTGTTCGCCGATGCCGGGGATGCGGTCGTCATTCCAAACAAAAACTGGGAAAACTATGAGCTTACGTTCGGCGTCCGCCGCGGCGCGGAAATCGTAGAGTATCCATTATATAACGATCAAGCCCGCTTCAACAGCCAAGGGCTTCGCGATGCGCTGCTTGCTCAGAAGGATAAAGGCAAAGCCATCGTCGTGCTGAACTTCCCTAACAACCCGACCGGCTACACGCCGGACGCTGAGGAAGGGGAGGAAATTGTAGCGGCGATCCGCGATGCGGCGGAAGCCGGCATCAATGTCGTTGCCGTTACCGATGACGCCTACTTCGGCTTGTTCTTCGAGGACTCACTGCACGAATCGTTATTCTCCAGGCTGGCCGACCTGCATCCGCGCGTTCTGGCCGTGAAGGTTGACGGAGCTACGAAGGAAGAGTATGTATGGGGCTTCCGGGTCGGCTTCATTACGTATGCCTCGGCAAACGCCGCAACGCTTGCGGCGCTGGAGCAAAAGACGATGGGCATTATCCGCGCCACCATTTCGAGCGGGCCGCACCCGTCGCAAACCTTCGTACTGCGCGCCCTTACATCGCCTGACTTCGATGCGCAAAAAGCGGAAAAGTACGAAATTATGAAGGGCCGGGCTAACCGCGTCAAAGCGCTGCTCGACAGCGGCCGTTACGGCGACGTTTGGGATTATTATCCGTTCAATTCCGGATACTTTATGTGCCTCAAGCTGCGCGGGGTTGCCGCAGAGGACGTGCGCGTCCGCCTGCTCGACCAGTACGGAATCGGAACGATCGCGCTCGGCGAAACCGACTTGCGCGTTGCCTTCTCCTGCATTGAGGAAGGAAACCTGGAAGAGCTGTTCGACACGATTTTCAAAGCGGTTAACGAGCTGCTGGCAAAATAAAAATAAACGGCTTCTCCCGCCGTTTATAACAAACACCCCTGATGATGCCGGGTTACATTCCGGCTTCAATCAGGGGTGTTTTTTTGCTGCCGTCAGATCTACTCTTCCTCCGCGTCCTGCTGCAGCTTCCGTCTCATACGCGAGGGACGGATTGCGATATAAGCCAGCGCGCAAGCGGCACCCGCGGCAAGCGGTACATAAAGACCGGCAACTGCCAGCGGGATAGCGGCGGACAGCCAAAGCAGAAGGCTGCAGACCAGCAAGGCGAGCCGGTCCACTAACGCGTATTGATCCACTCTCTGCTTCTCCGGCAAAGGATAGACATGCTTCCAGACCGAGTACCGGTGAACATGCCTGAGGCTGCCTAATTGGACGGCTGCGACGCCGGTGAACAACACGAATACGAGCATGGCTCCCCAGCCTGCAAGCGACGCGGCATCAGCCAGCCAATAGGTGACCAGACAGCCGAGCGCCAGAAGCCGGACAACGATCCCGCCGATTTCCGTCCTGACCAGTGCCGCCGCGTACAAATAAACGAAGGTATTGCGGCCCGCATATGGGATAAAACGCAGCAGCCAGGCGGCGTACGATCTTCTGGCCGTACGCGAAGGCAAAGTCGGCACATCGATAAACATGCCGAAAAAAACGTAATACCGCTTGCGAGTCCTGGCTTCCTCGAAAATAAGCCTCTCCCACGGCAGACGATGACGGACGGGCAGCCGGTGCAGCAGCATAAACAACAAGCACGATATAACGGTAAATAGTGCCGCCTGCCAAGCCGCATTCGTCAGCCATACGGACAATACCAAAGCGGTAAGCGCCCAGCGAAGCACCCTCATTGACAAGCGCATACCAGGCCATGCCATCCGGCGCTCTCTCCACGCTCCCCACACATTGCCCGCCTTCAGTCCGGCTGCGGCAAGGGTGAGCGGCCAGGCCCCGTTCGGCGCCGCCCCTTGCCTGTAAATCGGCAAGTAAAGCAGTAGCACGATACCGGCGAGAATAGCGCAGCCGATCGACGTATGCCGGAGTGAACGGCGAATATATCCACCCATGTCGGATTCTCTGGGCATCAGAAACACCGTATCGCCCGGCTCCAGCCACGTGCGCAGCGGGCACCAGCATATGGCCAGCGTAAGCGAGATGACCCCGGCCGCGGTGACCGGAAACTGTTCGGGCAAATTGCGGATCAGGGAAAAGTAGCCGATAGCCGACGAGATGAACAGCAGCGACATGAATGCCGGAAAGCCGCTTTGGCCCATATATCTGAAATAGGGCAGCGTTTCCTTCCGGAAAGCTTTGGCACGCTTGGCCCATATGGCTTCCAGCGCCTGCTTCGCCCCCATCAGCCTTTCCCCCTGCTGACAAGCTTATAGAACGCATCCTCCAGCGAGCCCCCGCCGCGAGCCTCCATGCCCGCTGCCTGCCTTACCTCTTCCAGCGTGCCTTGGGCAACGATTTTGCCGTGATGCATGACGATAAACCGGTCGCAATACGCCTCCACGGTCGAAAGAATATGCGAGCTCATCAGAATGGCGCCGCCCTTTCCTTTTACCTCGACCAGCCGCTCGAGCAAGGAACGGATCCCAAGCGGATCGAGCCCGAGAAACGGCTCGTCGATAATATAAAGCGGCGGCTCCGCCAGGAGGGCGTTCATAATCATGACCTTCTGCTTCATCCCTTTGGATAAATGCGAAGCAAAAGCTTTCCGCTTCGGGAGCATCTGAAACTCCTCCAGCAGCTCCTCCCTGCGCTCCGTGTAGGCATCCTCCTTCACGCTGTAGGCCATACCGGTCAGCTGCAGATGCTCCTCCACCGTAAGCTCGTCGAACAGGACGGGCGTTTCCGGCACGTAAGCGAACGCGGAGCGGTATTTTTCCGTATCCGACTCAAGCGTCGTCCCGTCCACCAGCACGACGCCCTCGTGCGGCTTCATAAGTCCGAGAATATGCTTGATCGTCGTGCTTTTGCCGGCTCCGTTCAATCCGATCAGACCGACCATCTCGCCGGCTTTCACTTCGAAAGAGAGATCGTGAAGCACAGGCCTCCTTGGGCTGTATCCGCCCGTTAAACCGTTTACCTGCAAAATAGAATCCATTCGTTCACCTTCAATATAAGTAAAGTAAAAATAGGATGAGCTATTTATCAGCATAACGAATAATGGCTCGAATATCAAAAAAGAGGCATCACCATAATCGGTGATGCCTCTCACTACGTGCGGATTACTTGATAACGATCGATTTTACCGTGCCGTTCTCGCCCTTCACCTGAACAAGCTGTCCAGCCTTCAGAAGCGAAGCTTCACCGGTAATCGTAACGTTTGGATCGATATTATAAATAAGTACCGAGGTTTGTCCATTTACGGTATTCGTAACGGAGATCGTCGCAAGCTTGCCTTGCGAATTAACTGTTACGGTGTTGACGATACCGGTCTCATCAAATGCAACCACTTCCGGAGCTTCTTTCGTTACCTCGATGAATACAACTTTGTTTTGGTAGGTGCGAACAAGCACTTCGTCTCCGGCTTTCAGCTCGCTTACAGGAGCTTTTTTGTCATCGCGGAAAATGAAAACGTTCGCGTCAAGCGCCAGTGTCAGCTCGGTGTTGTCGCCTTTTACTACCGTGATAGCGCCGTTTGCCGGAGCTGCTTTCAGCTTGCCCGTAATGGCCGTTGCGTCGTGATCAGGCATTTCGACATCAGTGCGGTCGAGCAGCGCAGCCAGCTCAGCGCGGGATACCGGTTGGTTAGGACGGAACGTTTTGTTGCCTTCCTTATCCACGTAGCCGGTAATGATGCCCTTTTGCAGCGCAAGCGCAACGTAGCCGACCGAACCGGCAGGAATTTGCTTCGCGTCTTTAAAGTCAAGCTTCGTGTTGTTGAGAGCTTTCGCCTCGTCTTCCAGCTTAAGCGCTTTAACGAGAAGGATCGTCGACCAAAGTCTGGTTGCTTTAACCTCAGGCTTCACTTCCGTTTCAGTTTCCGCGAACAGGTCGTTTTCCAGCGCAACGGATACATAACCGACAGCCCAAGGGTATTTGCGCTCGAGCTTGTCAGCGTCTTTGAATTGAAGCTCCGTGCTCATTTCTTCTGCCGATTCAGCCTGAGCGCGCAAGCCCATAAGCCTTACAGCAGCTACAAGCGTTTCGATACGGCTGATTTTTTGAGTCGGCTTGAATGTACCGTCCTGATAACCGGTGAATACGCCTTTCGAAGCAAGACGCATAATGTATTCCATTGCCCATTTCAGATCGTCTTCGTCCTTGAACTTCCAGGTTACTTTAATTTCTTTATCATCGTCATCGTGACGGTCGTATTTGTCCTCTTGACGGTTTTTGTCGTCGTCGCGGTCTCTGTCATCTCTGTCATTGCCGCCGTCCGCGAATGCGGAAGTTGCTCCGCCAGCGAGCATCAGCAGCGCAAGGGAGGATATTGCTGTCTTTTTCCATAATGTTTGTTTCGTCAAGAAAGCCACTCTCCTTAGTCGATTACGGGAAATTATCCCAAGTTTTCGTCTTTCGCCAATAGCTTTCGGACGAGAATGATCGATTTAAGAGGGTGGCTATTAAAAAAATTTAAGAATCTTCTTTTTTTGCAGCGCGCTTTTCCTTTAACCACTTGGGCGCGCCTTTGTTTTTGCCTTCATTTTTTTTGACGAATTTTGCCTGCGTTTTCCCGGGCGCGGGCTTCACTTTCGCTTTTGGAGGCTCAGGTGCCGCGGCGGACTGGGCCGAAGGCGCAGCCGGGACGGATGCAATGCGCGCAGCCGGCTTACGCGCCGGCTTCTCCGTCCGTTCCGGACGGTAGCTGGTCGCTTCCCGCAGCTCCTCGGCTGTAAGCAGCTTGCCCCTGAACATCGTTCTTTCATCGAGCTTGATGCCCAGCTGCTTGCGGAACTTTTCCATAATGAACAGCTCCTGAGGAGTCACGATCGATACGACGGTCCCGCTCCTTCCCATTCTTCCGGTCCGCCCCGCACGATGCACGTAATGATCAGCATCTGAGGCCGGGTCCAGCTGGATCACGAGCGGCAGACCTTCGATATCGAGACCCCGGGCGGCGACATCCGTCGCCAGCAGAAGCTGGCAGCGCCCGTCGCGGAAGCGGGCAAGCGTCGCGGCCCGGCGCTGCTTGTCCGCATCGCCGTACAGCGTCTCTACAGCGAAGCCTTCATAGCTTAGCTTCGATTCCCAGTTGGCGATATTGTCGGTATCGTTCAGGAACAGCAGCGCCGAGGAAGGCTCCAGTAGCCTGATCAGCCGCCTTGTCGTATCCGTTTTGTCTCTTTTGTCGCTTACAATATAAAAATTATCGACCGTTTCCGACACCCGGTGCTCGGGCGTAATTTGGATCCGGACCGGATCCTTCATCCAGCGACCTTCGAACCGGGCCATTTGATCCGGGTACGTCGCGGAGAAAAACGCAATCTGCCGCTCGCGGCCCATCGCGAACAGGATCGCCTCCACTTCCTTCGTCGAGCCGAGCTGAAACACCTGATCCGCTTCGTCGATCACAACGCTCTTCACGTCGCTCAGCCTGAGCTTGCGCAGCTTCAGCAGCTCATGAATCCGCCCGGGCGTGCCGATCACCAGCTGGGGCTTAAGCTTCAGCTTCTCCACCTGCCGCTTCATCGCGGCGCCGCCGATCAGCTGCTGCACCCGGATGTTCAGCGGCTCACCGTAAACCTCCGCTACACGCACGATTTGCATCGCCAGCTCCTGGGTTGGCGCCAGGATAACCCCCTGAACGGAGTTCGAATAGGCATTAAGCCTCTGCAATAGCGGCAATAAATAGGCAAGCGTCTTCCCGGTGCCCGTCTGCGATCTCGCCGATACGTCACTGCCGCCAAGCAAAACCGGTATCGTTTCCGCCTGCACGGCGGTAGGCTCGGCAATCCCGTTCGCCGCCAGCTTCGCCGTCAGCGCAGCGTGAATGCCGATTTCATTCCATGTGTAGGTACTCATCTTTGTATCCTCTCTTAGTTAAAGCCTTATTTTCGGTTAAACCACTTGCCGAACAGCCGGTCGGCCGTGCGCGGCATGAGCTGATAAAGCTTGATGCCCGCGGCCGCTGTCTTCGGCAAATCCACTTCATCCTTCTTCTTCTCCATGACGCGGATAATCGATTTCACAACATATTCCGGCTTCATCATGAACCAGCTTACGTTTTTAACATAAGCGCCTGAAGGGTCCGCAAGCGAAAAAAACGGCGTATCGATAGGGCCCGGATTGACCGCCGACACCCGGATGCCCTGCTCCCGAAGCTCCATCCGGAGCGAATTCGTAAAGCCGAGCACGGCATGCTTCGTAGCTGTATAGGCCGTGGATTTCGCGGAGCCGATCTTCCCCGCCATGGATGCGATATTGACGATATGACCCGTTTTTCTCTCCAGCATATGAGGAAGCACCGCCTTTGTACAGCGCACAACCCCCATATAATTCGTGTCCATCATATCGTCAAAGCTTTCAATCGGCATTTCCGTAAACGACTCAAACTTGCCGTATCCCGCATTGTTCAGCAAAATATCGATTTTGCCATGCTTGGCAACGGCGGCCTCGACCGTTTGCACGACCCGCTCGTTATCCGTCACGTCCATCTGGTAGACGGAACATTTCCCGCCCAGCGCGGCTGCGATTTCCGAAAGCCTGTCACCATTTCGTCCGGTCAATATAGGTACAGCGCCCCGCTCCGCAAGCTTCGCAGCCGTCAAAGCCCCTATTCCGCTCGACGCCCCCGAGATGAAAACAACCTTGTCCTTTAACATTTTTCATCACCTGTATTCAAGTTTAACTGATTGGTATTACGGACGCAAAAAAAGCTCCCTAAGGAGCCGTTTCTGTGCTAAGATGCGATTAAAACCTGGATGTCGAGCTCGCCGATTCCGTCCATGATCAGTGGAATCGTCAACGCTTTCTGTGCCGAGAAGCCCGCCGACTGCGCGGACTGGATGACCTTCGGCGGCGTAATATCGACCCTGACGCCTTGATTGAACAGCATGGTGCTCGCATTCCCGCTGATCATATTGCCAAGCTCGGAAATGGCGCTGCGCACGATTTCATCGATTTCGGACAGGACATATCCGCCCATCATTGCCGATACCATCTTCAGAGCAACCTGTTCACTAAGCCCGAATACAATGTCGCCGTTCATTTGCCCATTAAGCCCAATTTGAATCCAAATATAATTCTCGACAAATTTGATATCCTTAAGACCCAGTTCTCCGGTTGCAGGGCGTATTTGTACGACTTGTTCGATTACGATTTTTGCGGATTCCAGAAACGGGTTAATATACTCAGCCTTCATAAAGAGGATACGCTCCTTTTCGACAAAATGCGCCCTTGTCATATTTGTTTCCTATTATATCTAATTCAGTAGGACAAGTATACTATAAAAACGAGATATGAACCTTTAGAACTATATCGAATCCAGGAAAATTATGTAGAATTCTGCGAAAACGTGGAGGAGGCCTCTATGCCAAACGTATGGGCTCATTTTATTTTCGGCCAGATTGTACTGGAAGAGCTCGGAGAATCCGGCCTTCTGGAGGTAAACGAGCATAAAAACATGTTTAATATGGGCTGTCAGGGACCCGATTTTTTGTTTTATCACCGTTTTTTTCCTTGGCAGCGCAGCATAGCGATGGTCCGCATGGGTACAGAGATGCATAACAGGCATTGCGGCCCAGTGATGGCGAAGCTGCTGGAGTCCGTCACCGGCCGGAGCGCAGGCCCGGCCGACCCTGATCCTTCCGTTCTATATGCACTCGGATTTTTGCTCCATCATATTTTGGACCGGAATCTGCACCCTTATGTTTTCAGCAAATCGGGTTTCCGGAAGTGGGATCACCAGCGGTTTGAAATTATGATGGATACGCTTCTCGTACGCGAGCTGTGGGGCATCGATACTTGGGACACCCCGGTCTGGCGGTACTTGGAAACGAACGGCGCCTTCCCTCCGGCCATTGTCGACGCATTCATGTCGATAACGGATACCTTTTATCCGGATTTGTCCGGCCTCGTCCTGAAAGAGGATTGGAATCAGGCCAATCGGGATTTTGTGGCGGCGCAGCGCCTGTTCCACGATCCTTCCGGCATCAAGCGCAGGCTGACCTTCGGGAAAATCGAGCCGTTCGTCTACAAACGCGGCTTGATTACTTACGATATTTTAAATGTCGCGGAGAAGCCGTGGATCGATCCGGTCGACCGTTCGGTCGTTCATCACGAAAGCGTCTGGACCCTATGGGACCGTGCGCTCGCCGATGCTCTGGAGGTTGTGCCCGCCGTATTGGCCTGGCTGAGAGCACATGAACACCCGCAGCAGGCGAATGAGGAAAGCAGCCGCATCCCCCAGCTGCGCGAAAAGGCCATTATGCTTATCGGCAACCGCTCCTATGAAACAGGCCTCGACTGCGGCTCCGGCCTCGCGATCCGCTACGCGGATACGATCTGGGAGGACCAGCCTGGCATAACGGAAAACGGCTGAGATTATGTTCAAAAGCTTAATGAGCAAGTTGATGACCCCCGAAGCAACCCTGCAAGCTAGCTGGAAATAGATTCCCATTCGGAGGAGCGCGCATCGCTGGCCGCCCCTCCCTTCTGACAGGAGTTCCATCCCCCGGCCCCAATCTCTCCTTCGTATCAAATAGATTTCCGCTTGGACGAACTTCCCATGGTAGACTAAAACACTTACCTGCGCATGCATCCGTTCATATACTAAAGCACGTCCAATAAATGGAAGTGAGGGGTGGCAGATGGCTGAGCCCAATAACGGTTTCATCCAAGTAAACGGCAATGACATTCAGGTGTACGACGATTCAGAACTTCAGTCCGCGCTAGAGACAATCTACGATCCGGCAACCGGAAAATTAAAACCGGAAGCGTTTCCGCCCGGGTACGGAAATGTTCCAGGCCCGGAAGGCCCGGAAGGTCCTGAAGGGCCGGCGGGGCCTGTGGGGCCGGCAGGACCACAAGGGCCACAGGGACAGGCCGGACCTGCGGGACCGCAAGGTCCCAAAGGCGACACAGGACCGGCAGGACCTCAAGGCCCCCAAGGACTCCAAGGTCCGATAGGACCAGCAGGTCCCCCGGGACCGGCAGGCTCCGACAGCGGCTCCACGCTCCCGGGAGTAGTCTATGTGCTTGAAACGGACCGCTGGGGCATCCAACCCGGCATACCGGCAAAGCCTTACGCAACCATCGATTATACACAGGCCGACGCCAACATCCAAGGCTTTAACAACGCAATCGAATGGGCGGCCGACAACGGATACAGCCAACTGGTCGTGCCAACAGGAGCCTATGCCATCTGCTATCCCCGCACAATCATGATTACGCGCAGCAACTTTACCGTAGATTTTAACGGGGCCACCCTAAAAGTCATCTACGATTCAACCCGCAAATCCCCATTCGATCCCCGTCCCAATGCAACGGATTACTACAATTTTCCCGCCAGAGGACAAGATGGAGTCAGCATTAAGCTGCAAAGCGCTACAAACTCGCACATCAAAAATCTGATCCTGATCGGCTGCAAGGAGGACCGCAGCTTTGACTTTTCCCCCGAAGCCTCGATCGAATGGACATACGGCATTCAAGTCATTCGCGGCTCTTCGTATTGCTCCGTCCGCAATTGCAAGGTGAGCAGCTACATGGGTGACAGCATTTCCTTCGACAGCACCGCCTATTACGATTATGCCGAATTCGGCCTTGGTCTAACGGTTAACGACGTGGACCGCCAGACCGGAGCCTTGATCGCCGCCACAGGCAAAACGCTCGTTTCCCAGCTCCTCACCCTTCCGACGACCGACTATGACAGCTTCCTGGTCGCCGGAGCCGGCTATACGCGCCAAACCGCCATCCTGACAAAAGAAGTGAGCGTATTTTATTACGATGCAAACAACGCATATATCGGACGCTATGAATTCAAAAAAATATATACGCCGATTTCGATCCCGAAAGCCGCAAAAAAATTCAGGCTTCTCTTCCACAACGAAACCGTTACCACCAAAAACATGCAAATCTCACTCAAGTTCGGCCTGACCCCTCATCATAATTTGGTGGAATATTGCGAGGTATACAATCTTCACCGGGGCGGAATTACGCTTGGCGGCAATTACAATACCGTTCAATACTGCAGCTTGCATGACGGGACCGGCGTGCTGGACCGGAAACCGCTGTTCACCGATCCGACCCGCTACGGAATCAATCAGGAGGACTCATACGGGGACAACTGCATCATCCGAAATAACTTGTTCTACAACCTGCATCACGGTATACTGGCAGGCTGCTATACAATTGAAATTCATAACAACCATTTTTATAACCTCGGCGGAATAGGCATTAACCTGTATTCCCTACATGCCGCGTTTGTCAAAGAAAACTATCTATACCGCTGCCAAACGGGTATCGGCTTGATGACGGCCCACCTGCAAAATGCCCATGTCAACATCGAAAACAACACGATCGCTTTTACGAATAATGTCGGACTTGCAGGCGAAGGCTACGACGTCTATTTTCAGCGGAACACGATCATTGACGCAGCAATTTTCACCTTGCCAAACGACGACCGCTTTATTTGCAAAGGCAATAACTTCAGGTGGACGGAAGCTTATTCGGGAGTGCCTGCGATTACGGTGAACAGGGTGGAAGACTGCTCCTTCGAAGGCATGACACAGCAAAGGGACGTTTATTTCAGAGTTTATGAAATCGTGAATACTGTCATGATCAACATGAATGTGCGCATCGAAACGAGAAATCAGAAAACTGCCGCCGAGCAGGTAACCTTCACCGACTGCCGATTCAATAAATGCCTGCTCAATAACCATATCCTTGCGACCAAACAAAGAACCGCCGTTTTAAACAAATGCAAGCTCACGGATACCGTCGTGAAGATCGGCAACATTAACACACCGGGAGAATCTCCGGTCACAAAGCTAATCGACTGTCAATTTCTGAGTACCGCAAACATCTACTTCTTCCAGACCGAATTTAACGCCGGATACGGCTGGATCGAGGTCAACCGCGGCCATTTCGAAATTTCAAACAGCAGCTTCCTGTACTTCCTGACGAATTTATTTAACGTAACGGGCACGAACAGCCTCTTTCTGAAAAATTCCCGTATCGTTTATACGGGCACCGGCAAACTCCCCTTGCTTTATTACAACATTACCAATAAAAAAGCGGTCAAAACGTTTGTGTCCGACCGGAACGTCTTTATTAATATTCAATTGCCGGCCTCCGAAGCAGGCGTATACCTGGATTACGATCCAAACGAGGAAGGCTTGACTCCTCCCGCATCCGGCGAATGGTTTAGAGGCGACACTTACGCTAATGCGGCGCCGGCTGCGGGTGCAAACGTTGGCTGGATCTGCACCGTAACCGGTATCGCGAACGGAGTGGCGTGGTCGGCCTTTACTGCAAAGGCGAAAGGAGACCGCATCAACGCCGGAGGACATGTCTATGAAGCGATCACCGCGGGAACGACAGGCTCGACGACGCCGGCATGGCCGGTTTCCTCAGGAGCCGTCGTTGCCGACGGCAGCGTAACCTGGCAGGAAATCGGCGCCACTGCGGTATTCAGGCCTTACGGCCAAATTTTTTAATCTCCAAGCACCCTTACCGGGTGCTTGTTTTCTGTCCGCGTCTCAAACCGCCTTGCTCGTCTTGCTCCTGCGGAAGCGTAATCGGATCAGACGGAGTCTTTCGTACAGATGGTCGACGGATTTCCCCGTTTGAGTGTCATCCGGCACTCCATATACCTGGTGCAGCACCGGCTTCAAATATTTGTCTCCGACTGCGGCAAGCGCATCCCAAATCAACTGCTGTTCCTCGTCAGGAACCTCCGCGAGCTCGCCTGCCACAAACGATTCGAAATCGTAGCCCTCCTGCTCCATCTGCTCGATGCGCTCCAGCAGCTCGCGGCGCGGCAGCGCGAGCTCCGTTTCAAGCTGACTTAAGCTCACTCCTTGCTGAACGGCCTTTAAAATGTGCTTCTTAGCCTGCTGCTTGTCCATTTGAATTTTGAATTTCGTTTCCTTCTGTTTAAAAAGCCACTGCGTATAGGCAGCGGTATCGAGCCGTTCCGTGACCCATTGCAGCGGAAATTCGGTCATGCGGCTTGCCTGCCCGGTGATCGCGAGCACTTCTTCGGCATATGCGGCATGCTTCGCCGTGCCCCAGCCCGGAATTTGAATCAGCTCCTCCGCCGTCTGCGGAACGAATGCGCTGATCATCCAGAGCATCCTGTTCGTAGCAATCAGGTAAGCGGAGCGCTTCTCAGCCGTGGCTTTCGCCCGGCGCCATTCGCGCAAGGCTTGGAACAGCTCCTGATCGGCATGCAGCTCGCCGTAGCATTGCAGCATCGATTGAAAGCTCCCCGCACCCGTGCGGCGGTCATCCAGCATCCCGTCGATGATCGGCGCATATCCTTCTCCCATAACTTTGGCGATTCCATGCCGGAAAGCCATAATCATCTCCTCCCAGGACGTTCCTTCGAACCAGGTTTGCGGCGCTTCTCCATTCCGGTCCCCCTCCATCCACAAAACGGCCCATACCCCTTGGCGCTCGCAGATAGACAGCTGGGCACTTTCAACCCGCTGTCCTTCCCCCGGCTTCTCGAACGTATTCAAAAAAACGATTTGCATGCTACCCCATCCTCCCATATCATTAAATTTGCGAATGTTGGTACGGAGCGGCCGGGCTCCCGCTGCGGAATCGGCCTTAAAAAAACAAAAAAGCACCCCTTCCGCCATAAGGCAGAAGAGGTGCTTCCTCACGTCCAATCATTCGATTGCTTTCATGCTAACATAAAGGATGGTTTATGACAAGCCTTTTGTTATGTATAATAATCTAAACTAACCAAAGTGGAGGATATCCAGTATGCTGCTGCCTGATTTCGATTTTATGTCCGATAGCACCGAAGAAACGTCTACCCGATTCGTCACCTTCATCGGTCCCAGTCTCAAACGCTTTGATCTAGCCGTCACAGCCACTAACCGGTTTTACGGCAAAAAGCTGGTCACCGATCTCCAATCGGGCAAAACGGCTATCATCGGCCCCGACGACCTCGAAGAAGAAGGTTATTTGGAATTTACGTATAAGCTGTCGGAGGAAGAAGCCGGCGAGCTCCGCCAATTTTTGTATTTTGTTGTAGGAACGGTGCATTTTACCGATTAATCGGGGTACACTGAAACCGTAGTAAATCTACGCATCAGGAGGAGCCTATTCCGATGGATCGCTTTATCAATGAAGAACGCCGGCCGTACACCGATTTGGCAACCGTGGAGTCGCAGCGCAATGAGCTGACTTCGGAGGAATTTCCGGAAGGGCCTTACGGCTCGGGCATGCGGGTGGAGTCGCTCGGCAAAAGCAAGCCGTGGCGGATCGACCAGCGGTCGCAAAAAGCCTATGACTACGAAAATCACATGCTGCATGACGAATTGTCGCGGGATTATGCCGGCGAAGACGATTACGGAGATGGAGATTCCATACCGGAAGTGCTTGACGAGCCTTAACAAAAGAGCCCTTAGCCGCCCGCACCGGCAGCTAAGGGCTCTTTTGTTACTATCAAGCTTTCGGCAGCCGTTAAGCCGGGTTCAGCTCAAGCTCATCCTCTTCCCCACGATTAAAGGCTTCGCGGTCGAATTCGCCCTCCGAATTCGCTACCAGCAGCGCCGTTACCGTTGTGCCTGTCGCGTTGACGGCCGTTCGGCCCATATCGATTAACGATTCAACGGCGACAACGAGCGCGATCCCTTCGAGCGGCAAACCGATGGCCGTCAAAACGACGGTCGTCGAAATCGAGGCCGGTCCCGGCACGCCGGCAACGCCAATGGATGAAATGACGCTTACGAGCACGATCAGCACATAATCCGTAGCCGTCAAGCCGATTCCGTAAACCTGGGCGACGAATACCGAGACGACGGCGGGCCAGATGCCCCCGCAGCCGTTGAAATTCATTGTCGCTCCGAGCGGGGCGACAAAGCTGGCTATTTTCGGAGAAATCCGCAGCCGCTTCGTTATGACCTCCAGGTTAATCGGTAGCGTCGCGAAGCTGCTGCGGGTCGTAAAGGCGACGGCTGCCGTCGGATAGGCTTTTTTGAAAAATTTGAGCGGATTCACCTTCGCAACAAATGAGACGAGACCGCCAAACACAAACACGAAATGCAAAATCAATGCAATATAGCTTACGACGATCAGCATCGCCAGCGGCTCAAGCGTTTCCCAGCCGTAGCGTGCCGCCATTACTGCAATTAACGCATATACGCCGTATGGGGTAAATCGTAAAACGTATTTTACAACCTGATGCATAATTTCCGTTGCCGACTGAATGAAGGCTCTGAAGGGCTGCACCGCGTCCGGCTTTTTCGCCCCTACCTTCACGACCGCTACCGCGATGAATAAAGCAAAGATAAGGATCGGCACGACTCTGCCTTCGGCTGCATCGTTGATCGGATTGGACGGCACCTGATCCAAAATAACCTGGAAGAAACTCGGCACCTCACGCGCTTCGAAATTTTCCGGCTTCGTCATGGCAAAACCCGCACCCGGGTTGATGAAGGAAGCAACGAGCAAACCGATTATTGCGGCAATACCGGTCGTCGCTAAAAACCAGCCGATCGTCTTGATGCTGAGCTTTCGCAAAAATTCTATATTCGTAATGGAAATGATGCTGTTAATGACCAGAACGAAAACGAGCGGGATAACGATCATTCGGATCAAATTAATATAGATCGAACCGACCGTGCCGACTCCCTCCGTCTCAAGCTTAAATGCATTAAAGACGATACCTGCGGCCAGGCCTAAACCTAGTGCGACAAGCACCCTTGTCCCGAAGCCTACCCGTTTCTTCGCCAAGTAATACAAAATTCCGAGCAGTACGGCCGAGACGGCCAGCGAAATCCCGTTCGTCTCGATTGCGGTTAACAAGTTATTTTCCATAATCGTCTGTGCTTCCTTTCCGGCAGATGTCTAAGATGTCTCGCACCTGTATCATCGTAAAATTAACAGTGTTACCTATTTTTTCACATCGTTAGTTGGAATATGCACCCAGTCCCTGACCGGTTAGTACACCTTCTTCAGAAAAGCAAGGCTTGCTTCGAGCGCCTCCTTCAAATGAAGCGTCGCTCCGCGGTAAGGATGCTCGGCGCCAAACGTGTGGTCAGCTCCGTCAATCGTCACGTATGTTTGATCCGGCACCTCTTCCCGCAGCCTTGCGTTGGCGGCGATCAGCCTCTCGTTATCTTTGCTCCCTTGCACGATTAACGCAGGCTGCTTCAGCGTTTTGAACCGGCTCAAAATATGATACCGGTCTCCTCTCGCGCTCACATCGTCCGCAATCACTTGCTGAACCAGCGAAACGTCGTTTGAATTTTTCGCTCCCGCTAGAGGAGCCGCACCGCCGTTCCATACGATAACCGCCTGGATGTCCTCAGGCTGCTCGGCCGCCGCGATAATGCTGCTTGAACCCGCGCGGCTATGCCCGATAACGGCTACCCGTCTTTCGTCCGCTTCTTCGCTTAAGGGCAGCAGACGCTGCTTAATGTGACGCAAAATGACCTCCAAATCGATAAGCTCCTGAGAAATCGTGCTCGCTTCCGCGATCACCCGTTCGGATAACCCCTTCTCCTTGGCGGTTACGCGCGAGAAGCTGAAGCTGACCGCGTAAAAGCCTGCTGCAGCCAAGCTGTCCGTCACCTCGGGCCAAAACCCCCAATCCCTTGAGCCTCTGAATCCGTGCACAGCGACAATTACCGGTTTGGGCGAACCGTCCTGTACAGCTTTCACATTCCCGTGCAGGGAGAGCTGCTCGTTCAGTCTGATATCAAACGGTTCGGAAACGATCGTTTTTTCGGACATTCCAATCACTCCAATCTAAGGATTTAACGTTACCCGGCGTCTTGCCGGCTGTGGATGCAAAAAAACGGAGGCTCCCTGTGAGATAGGGCACCTCCGTTTGTACGGTCGCATGCACGGCATAATACGTTAACAACATATACTTCATAACTCTTATCAGAATACTTGGATATAATCCATTATGACCTGCAGAGCTTCTGATTGTCAACCCTAATCACAAAGCAACTCCTGCCCTTTGCGGAAAGGATTACGTGTTTATGATCTCGTATTTCGGCTTGACGTTGTTAAAATCCGGATTTTCTCCGCTTACCATCAGCCCCATGCCCCAATCGAAATGCACCTGCTCGGTAGGAGGATCGGACGGGTCGCGGTACTGGAACAGAACATTTCTGCGCGTCCGTCCGCTGCGGTTCACGTCGGAGCCGTGGATCGTCAAATAATTGAAAAAAAGCACGTCTCCGGCCTGCGCAGGGCAAGGCGTTCCCGAAGAAATCGGATGCTCCTTATGGTTCAAATAATGCCTGCCGACATGCGGGATCGGTCCTTCCTTATGGGAGCCCGGCACGACGCAAAGGCAGCCGTTCTCCATGTCCGCATCATCGAGATGGACGCTTGCAGCAAGCATGGAATGGTCTCGATGCGGAAAGTACGGGTAGTCCTGGTGCATCGGAAATGCCGCTCCGTTAGACGGAGGTTTGACGAGCATCTTCGAATGGTGCAGTTGCACGTTGGGGCCGATCAGCCCCTGAAGCACCGTCGCCATATTCGGATGAACGACCGCCCGCATAAATGCCGCATCATGATAATGAACGTCATGGAATCCCTTCAGCACCAGCTTCTTCAACTGCTCCGGCGGCAGAAAATCCCCCTGCCAGGCATGATTGTCATGCGCTTCGGCGCGGGCCGCGCGTTCGATGATTCCCTCGACGGCCGTGCGCATTTGTTCGACTTCCTCCCTGTTGAATACTCCCTTTACAAGCAAATAGCCATTTTCTTTGTAAAATTGCACATCCGATTGATTGATCATCTACATTTCCCTTCTCGCATATTAGCGGTTAATGTAGTTTAATTATAGATAATCATAGGGATTATTGTATTTGCACCCAGCTGACATGGTTTTGCAAAATGACGCCATAAGGGGGAACATTTTATGTTTCAGTGGTCGGAAAGCGAAATGCGGTTAAACCGCTACGCGCGTTTGCTGGCGGGGGATGAGTTAACGTTTCATGTGCATTATTGGGGAGTCGTCCGGCATCTTCCGGCTAACGTGCCGCACCGGCATTCGTTCTACGAGCATTGCTATGTCGCTGGTGGAAGAGGAACTTATATCGATGGGGACAGAACGTATCTTTTACATGAAGGCGCGGTGTTCTGTTCGCGGCCGGACGTCATGCATCAGATACGGGACGTTGAGCAGCTGGATTTGCTGTACGTCGCATTCGAGCCTGACGAGAAGCTTTCGGACGGCACCGCCTTTGCCGAATTCACGAATGCCGTGAACGGCGGCAGCGTTTGGCTTGAGGGACAATCCGGCTCCCCGCACATACAGCTATGGAGCTCCATATGCGTGCCGGTATCGGGGGCAGGCGCGCTTCCCGTAACGCTGCTGCCGCAGCTGGCTCATGGTCTGCTATGCTCGCTGCCCGCCCTTCTCGGGACAGCCGGGCAAACGAAGCAGCCCCGCCCTTCCTCGGACGCCTCGCTGCTAATCCACCGGGCCAAGCTGTATATCCGGGACAATCTGGCCAGCAAGCTGACGCTTGCCGAGGTCGCCGGCTATATCAACGTATCCGAGCGGCATATGTCGCGGCTGTTTGCCGGCAACATTTTGGAGAGCTTCTCGGCGCTCGTGCGGCACGAGCGGCTCCGGGCCGCCGAACGCCTGCTCATCCAGTCGCAGGCCCCGATCAAGGAAATAGCCGAGCTATGCGGCTTCTCCTCGGTTCATTATTTCACGCGGCTTTTCGCCGAAGCGAAGGGAATCCCGCCGGCAGCTTACCGTGCGGCTGTCCAGCTGCAGCGGCAGAAATAACGGAAAGTGTCTTACAGCTCGTGGACGGTAACCTCGCTGCGCACCATAAACCGCGCATTAAAGCCGGCTTGTCCGATTCCTTTGGAAATATAAAAAACGCCCTGCTCCGTTTCATGCATGCCTTTGTATATGCCATGGGCCGGCAGCGGACCTTTGGGCTTAAACTTGAAAAAAAACGGCACGTTCAGCTGCTTGCCGTGCAGGTGGCCGGCCATCAAATAATGATACGGCCGTTTAATCTTAAGAACCACGTTAGGGTCATGCGTAATGACGATGACAGGCTCGTTTCCGTCCACATGCTCAAACGCAGGGCCGACCCGGCTGTGCCGGGTCGAGTCATCGTCGATGCCTACCAGCACGAAGTCGGCGCAAACGACGGATTCATTGCGCAGCAGCCGGATGCCGTGCATCTCAAACAAATCCAGCAGCCTCTGAAGGCGCGGAAGCTCGTAATCGTGATTGCCAAGCACCGCGTAAGCAGGCACGCCGCTGTCCGCTATCACTTTCAAATACCTCTCAACCTTCGGCAGACAGCTCTCCTTGCGCGTAAAATCTCCGGTTAACATAATATAATCCGGCTTCTCGGCGGAAATGAGCTTCACGATGCGCGATGCGCGAATTCTCAACTTATCTGCATGCAAATCGCTGATTTGCAGTATTTTTTTATGTATGCCCGCATCATATCGTACCCGTTCGGTCTTCAGCCATTGAGTCGGGAGAATCAGCAGTAAATAAAATAGGATAAAGCATGCACAAACGGCGACTGTATACAAAGAACATCCCCCCTATACCCCTTCATATCGTAAATACTATACGAATAAGTATAGAGCAAGAAGATATGAAACCTCAACATGCCGCAAACGGACCTCAATAACGAAAAAATAGAGCTTACATCATCGTAAGCTCTTTCCGAATATGTATGCAGAAATCCGGTATTATAAGTATATTCTCATCTTTTTTATCCAATAACATACAATAGAGGGAACTTAAAAGGTTTCGCAATTGAGAATTATTCGTTATAATAGAGGCTAGTCTACAACGATGTGATAACGGAGGAGTTTGCTATGATCGGAGAACGTATTAAGATACTGCGCAAAAGAAACGGCTTATCACTCACCGAACTCTCTCAACGGGCAGGCGTGGCTAAATCTTACTTAAGCTCCATTGAACGGGGGCTCCAACAAAATCCTTCGATTCAATTTCTTGAAAAAGTAGGCGCTGTCCTAAAAGTTACCGTTGAAGATTTTCTGAACCAAGACGAAGCCGAACCTAAAACCGATCAATTAGATCAAGAATGGGCAGATTTGGTAAGAGAGGCGATGGCCTCCGGTGTCAGCAAGGATCAGTTTAAAGAATTTTTGGAATTCAACAAGTGGAAGATTAAGCGCGAATAGCGCTTTTTTTAACGTCAGACCGCCGTCTCCCGGTTGTCCGGCTTCCCACTTTCCTGAAGGCACAGAAGAACTTTACGCACATCTTCCTTCGAGAAGCCCATTGCGCGCGCGTTTTTCATCAAGGCGACCCATTCCAAATCCAAGTCCTGATAATCCTCTGAATTCACAAGTACCATAATCCTATGTCCCCCATTCATTATT
Source organism: Paenibacillus vietnamensis (assembly GCF_020169515.1). Lineage (GTDB taxonomy): Bacteria > Bacillota > Bacilli > Paenibacillales > Paenibacillaceae > Pristimantibacillus > Pristimantibacillus vietnamensis. The sequence goes on from NZ_JAHMHW010000003.1 coordinate 444,676, forward strand.
GGGACGGTTGCACCACTGACTCCATGCGTTTTAAGGTGCCCAGATACTAAACGCACTTCAACGTCTCCCATTTACTGGTTCGATAACTATCATATTTGTATTATAAATCAGCTCTTTTGCGCATGTTGTCGCTTCGTGTCTCAAAATTTAGCGACTTTGTCACATTTTTTGTCGAATAATTTGTCGAAAAAATTGAAGAGCTGTTAAAAGAAGAGATTTCAGGGACTAGCTGGAGCTAGTTCGGAACAACTAGACACGGATGCTAGCTGGTCGCGAACAGCTCCTCGTGCTCATAACCGTTCGGGTTCGAATACTGCCAGCGCCACGAATCCCTGCACATCTCTTCGATGCCTCGGACCGCCCTCCAGCCCAGCACCTCGTTCGCCTTCGTCGTATCCGCATAGCAAATCGCAATATCCCCGGGACGCCTGTCGACGATCGCATAAGGAATGCTACGGCCGGATGCCTCCTCGAATGCGGCGATCATTTCAAGCACGCTGTAGCCGCGCCCCGTTCCCAGATTAAAAATGTCCACGCCCGTTTTTCCGAGCACCCTCTCCAGCGCACGCAAATGCCCTTTTGCCAAATCGACGACGTGAATATAATCTCTGACGCCCGTTCCGTCCGCCGTCGGGTAATCGCCGCCAAAAACGTTTACCTGCTTCAGCTTTTGAACCGCGACCTGCGAAATATACGGCAGAAGATTATTCGGAATGCCGCTTGGATTCTCGCCGATCAGTCCGCTCTCATGAGCGCCGATCGGATTGAAGTAACGGAGGATGGAAACGCCCCACCTGTCATCCGCAGCCGCTACATCCTGCAGCACCTGCTCCAGCATCAGCTTCGTTTGGCCGTAAGGATTTGTCGCGGACAGCGGAAAGTGCTCCGGAATCGGCACCTGCTCCGGAAGCCCGTACACGGTCGCCGAGGAGCTGAATACCAGCTTATGTACGTCATGCTTTTTCATCGCTTCGCACAATTGGAAGGTGCTCATCAGGTTCGTATGGTAATAAGTAAGGGGCAGCTTCACGGATTCCCCTACCGCCTTCAGACCTGCGAAATGGATGACGGCTTCAATTTTGTGATTGGAAAAGATGCTGTCAAGCGCTTCGCGGTCAAGCAAATCCGCCTCATAGAAGGCAAACTCCTTTTTCGTAATGCCGGCCACCCGCTGCAGGGCAACCTGGCTGCTGTTCGACAGATTATCCACGACTACAATTTCATAGCCCGCTTCCAGAAGCTCGACGCAGGTGTGGCTTCCGATATATCCCGCTCCGCCGGTAATTAGAATCGCCATTTGAAAAATCCCCTTCCTGATCCATGTAATATTTTTTTACTTATGTCCTCCCGCCTCGGTAGCTCTTCCCTGCCGTTGAAGCCTGCTTAGCAGCATTCGCGCATGGGGCAGCCTCTCCAGCAAACCTTTAAACGTCGTCCACAGATAAGAAAATTCATCCGTTCTATGGAAGAGAGCAATATACAACAGATTCACCATAAGCAAGCAAATGACGGCTTTGAGCCCTAACCAGATGAAGGTGCCGGACGGAATGAAGGAATATACGGCGCCTACGGCGAAGCAGGCTCCCGTTCCGACAGCCGCGTAATAGACATAGCTTGTAAAATAGCGGTGCAAAGGCTGCCGAAACACCTTCCGGTACACCAAATACGGGGTCGTCCAGAAAGGTACGGCCAAAGCGCTGACGAGCGAGCCGACGAAGATCCCTGTAATGCCCATGTGCTTGACGAGCAGAAGGGAGAGGCCCAGATTAATCGCCGCTTGGCAAAGCGGTGCAAAGCGGTCTTCATGAAAAATCCCCGCCGTATTTTTGACCGTTGTGATCGAGTTCCGCATTCCCCTTTCATAGAATGTAATAACCGAAACAAGCAGCACAGCCTGCCCCATCAGAAACGGCTCCCCGATCCACAGCTTGATGAACGGCTGGACCAGCAAATACAGCAGAACCGCAAAAAGCGAATACAGCCAAAAATTTAAAAGCATCGTAACCCGGTAAATTCGGTATACGGTTTCCGCGTTTTCCTTGGCGACGAGATTGCCCACGCTGTGGTACATGCTGGTGAACACCTGATTAACGAACGTGCGGCAAATGTCGATCAGCATTTTGTAATTGGAATACAAGCCGACGGCGGCGACGCTGATAAACGAGGAAATGAGAATGCTGTCCACGCCGAATATAAAATACGTCCCGATATTTTGGAGCATGATCGCTTTCATATTTTTAATAAAGGTTGCTTTCGTTTCGGCGTCGATCTTATGGCTTGTTTTCTGCTTCAGGAACGGATACATTCTGTCTACAACCGCCGCCAGGATGATCGATGTAGATATCGTAATGACGCTTTCTACGACGAGAAACAAAATGTAATTTTCGGTGAAGTAGATGATCGCGATCTTTACCAAGGTGGAGACGATCGAGGACGCCGAAAACACTGCGGTGACGATATAATTTTTTTGATTGACGTTCAGGAAAGAGTGCTTGTAAACGAACAGGTAAGGCGCCGCCGTATTGATCAAAAACATAAAGTAGATCAGGGTCAGATGCTCCACGCTCGTATCCTTGACAAATGTGTCCAGGAAAGGCAGCAGCCCGAGCCCCAGCAGCATGACGATGCCGGCGATAACCATATACGATTTCTTGTACAGCTGCATGAGCGCCTGAATTTTGGGCACATCGTGATCGGCAACGGGCTTATACAAATTGTAAATAATGCTGGAGCCGATGCCGGCTTCCGCCAGCGACAGCATAGCCAGAATACTTGTAAACAGCGCGTTGACGCCCAAATAATCAATGCCAAGGCTGTTGATAAATACGGTTCTCGATATGAAGCTGAGTACAGTAATGATCAGCTGGTTGCCTAGCCCGGCCGTCATATTCAACAACGTATGCTTCGTTCTCATGTTAAGACCTGCCGGCTTGCGCCATGCTGATCAACCGCCTCCTGGCCGGTCAGCTTCTTATAGCGTTCGCTCATGCGTATTCCGAAGCCCTGCGAAAACGGGAGAATATTGAATTGAACGGAATAGACTCCAATATCCTTCGTATCCCCTTGGGAAAAATCGATCGCCCCGTCACGCCGCGTCACCTGCCTCAAATACCCGATAGCTTTGTTAACGCCCTCAAGGCACGGCTTCGTCAGCGGCTCGATCTGGGCCGCATTGACCAGAAACCAGCTTAAGGTCGCAGCCGCGGAAGAATCGTGACGGCTTTCTGACCGCGTCACCGTCCAGTTCCAGCTGCCGTTAGCTTGCTGGCAGTCTAAAACCGCTTGTGTGAATTTGACAACAATTTGCTCCAAAACGGATTTATACGCATGATTACGAGGCAGCTCGTTCCAGCTGTCGATCAAGCCGATTGCAAACCAGCCGAGCCCTCTCCCCCAGCCGTACAAGCCGAGCGGCGCTTTATCCTCCAGCTTGTAAGCATGGCAAGGAATGAAGTGGGTTGCCGACATCCCGTATTTCTCATACTCCCTGATCTGCTTCACAGCCAGCTCGATACATTCCGGTTTATTGTATTTGTAGCCGTACGACACCAGAAACGGGCAGATGAAGCCGATCGTATCCACGTAGCGGTACCTTGACATGTACTTCCGGTATTGAACGGTTCCATCCTCGCCGATATGCTCTTTAATCAACTGCCAGCAATAATCTAGTGCCGGCTTATATGTATCTGCCGCGATAAACTCCAGCTTCATCAGAGCATAAGCCAATATAACGGCATCTACATGCTCCGGCTTCGTTTTCCACTGGCCATTGTTGTCGAAATTGCGGTTCAAGAAATTTTGAAAGGCCGATTTGACGTCCTGGTCGTCGTTATCCTTCAAATATTCGGCCAATCCGAGCAGCAAAGCCGCTTGCTGCCAATGCTGAATCGCATCCTTGGAGTAATTGCCTCTAATCATATCCAGAAAGACAAGCCTCGTATTGTCGGTGACTTTGATTTTAGGAGTCCGTTCCAGCCACTTGACACCCCTGGCCGTAATCTCACGGCTCCAGTCGGACAGCCCGTCGTATCTTCCGATCCGTATTCTTTTTTGCCAGTCGTTCAGTTGGGGCATGATGTCGATAAGCGCTGCCAGCAAGCCCAAACCTAGCAATCCGTAGCTTATGAGTTCCAGAATCATAGCATTGACTCCCCTAGCATCAGCTGATTAATTGGTAAAACTTTTCGACCTCGGCTTCCGTTCCGAGAGGTTCGGCTGCGAGCTGTTCGGAGAACGTATTCATCAGGCCGGGTTCGTTAAGCAATCTCTTGATGCCTTCCGCAATCCCCTCCGGATTCATGGCTACGATCAAGCCGTTCCGCTCATGGTCGATCTGGTCTTTGGCGGTCGGGAAATTCGTGACGACGATCGGCTTCCGCAATATTTTCGCTTCGTCAACCGCAATCGATTTGCCTTCCAAACGGGAAGGCTGCACATAAATATCGGCATTTTCGATGAACGGATAAGGATTTTCGGTGACGCCTAATAATAGAAAACGATCGGTTAAGCCGTGTTCCTCGATTAACGCCTTGCATTCCCGCGTTTCTTTTTCGCTTCCCAAGCCTAGTACCTTCCAAATGACCGGATATCCCTCTCGGGCGAGCAGCTTGCAGGCCAAGACGGCAAAATCAATCCCTTTCACATAGTTCAACCTGGCAACCGTCGTGATGTTGATGCATGACCGGTCGTTATTCATTGCCGCTTGTAACGGGCGCTTCGCTAACTGCCGGATCATCGGGGGAGATACGATATTATAAAGCACTTTGATTTTTTCCTTCTGCGATTGAAAATTATCCTGCAAAGCTTTGGCGCATTCATCGGATACGGTAACGATGTGATCCAGCTTTTGAAAGTAAGGCTCGTCGATGACCGGGTCCATGCCCAAATTCGTATAATTGGTATGAATCCACCCCAGCTTCTTATCCGCCATCACTTTATCCACGATAAAATAGATAGGGTTTTTCTCCAAAAAACCGACGGCGACGTCATATTTTTTTTCAAGCTTGCCGATCGATTTGGAAATGTATTTCCATACCCGCTGCTCGCATCTTGCCGCATTTTTCTCGATCCTCATAAGAGCTCCAAGCTGAAGCCTGGCCGTCATGCTTGCGATTTCCCCTTTTTGCAGGCACTGCGTCAGCGCCGCTTTAAAGGGCATATCAAAATATTTATAATTTTCCGGTGCTTCCAGCAAGTTCGTTTCTTCCGGAATGTTGGCCATAAACAGCCCCTCGTGCTTAAACAAAAACAAATCAACCTCGTAGGCCGAGTAATCCAACGTTTGCAAAAACGAGATTAATGACTTCTCCGCGCCGCCGCATGTCATGCTGTTCATGACAAAAAGCAATTTCTTCTTCACGGTACATCACCTACAAGCGAATATAGTTTGTTGATTTCCTGCTCCGTCCCCAGCTTTTCGCCGGCCAGGTTGGCGGTCAGCCTGTTTCTCAGTCCGTCGTCCGAAATCAGCCTTCCGATCCCTTCGGCGACCGCGGCAGCGCTCATCTCGACGATCAGCCCGTTATAGCCGTCCGTAATCTGATCCTTCGCGGTGCTGAAATTGGTTACGACGATCGGTTTATTTAATATTTTCGCTTCGTCGATCGCAATCGATTTGCCTTCGAATTTGGACGGTTGCGCATAAATATGCGCTTGTTTGATATACGGATACGGATTAGCTTTGAGCCCCAGCAGAATAAACCGGTCCTCCAGCCGGTATTTGGCGATAAGCTGCGAAAGCCGGCTTCTCTCTTCTCCTTCGCCGATGACGTACCAGCGCACGTTATGCTTTTGCCGCACAAGCCTGTCGCAAGCTTCTATCGCGAGCTCAAAGCCTTTCTGGTAGTGCAGCCGGCCGATGGAAAGAATGACCGTTTCATCCGGTTTCCGGCCGTAAACATCCCGTTCTCCGTGTTCGACCATCTGATTGATCATTCGCGGGGAAACGATATTGTAAATAACGTCCACCTTGTCCCGCTGTTCCGGGAACCTTCTTTTCAAAATGCTGGCGCATTCCTCCGACACCGTTACAATATGGTCAAGCTCGCTGAAATATTTGATATCGAAGTCAGGATCCATGCCCAGCTTGTCGTAATCGATATGTACCCAGCCGATCTTCTTGTCCGCATTCACTTTATCGACGCAAAAATAAGTGGCCGTTTTCTCCAGAAAGCCGATTGCCGCATCGTACTTCTTATCGAGCTTCTCCAGCGAGCTGGATAAATGCTTCCAATTATATTGCTCCGTTATCGAAATATCTCTGCCCCTGACATTGCGGAATGCAAACATGAACCGGTTGTACACCAGGGACATCCGGTTGGCTGCCGCAAGGCGCCTGACCGACTCCGCAAACGGCAGCGTAAACAGCTTATACGTCTCGGGAAGGGATATCACGTTGACCTCTTTAGGCAAAAAATCCATAAAAATCCCCTCGTGGTTAAACAAAAACAGATCGACGTTATATTGCTCGTAATCGATTTGCGATAATAAATTAACGAGGCTTTTTTCCCCGCCTCCGGCCGCCAGGCCGGGCATAACAAACAGCAGATTTTTTTTCATAAGGACCTCATGCAAGCCCGCGTAAATACTCGACGGCTTTATAGGACATGTTTTGGATAGCCGGTATGGATGTTTTCAAAGCCCGGACGATAGCTTCCTCTTCCCGCACCATTTCGTCAAATCTTGCAATCAGCTTGGCTTTGTCGGAAATTTCATCGATGTTCAGCACCAGCTTCTCTTCGCCGAAAATATCCTTCGCGATTCCTTTGGATTTCACGCTGTACCCGAGCACCATAGTCGGCACATAGTTCGAATACGCCGCGATCGTCGCATGCGTCCGCGCGCCGACGAAAAATCTCATGCGGGCAATGTACCCCTTGTACTGGATGGCGCCCAGATAATCGGGCAGCAGCAGCACTCTGCCGGTATGCTTATATTGCTCGTAGTATTGCTGAAGCACCTCGTAATCGTTATTGCCCTCCTGGATTACATGCGGCGTTAGAGCGATCGTCATATCCGTCGTGCTCAGAATATGCCGGATCAGCTCGTTGATCGCCGACTGGGAATGCACATTCCGCTTCCAGACCAGCGGACTGAAGTTCAGCCCGACCGTGTTGCCCTCCTGCCAGCCGGCAGGTAGCCCGAGCTCCTCCTTCTCCATCGTAAAGGCGGGATCGGCGCACAGCTTCACATTGCTCAGCCCCTTATCCTTCAGCATCTGGTAAGTAAGTGTCTCCCTCGCCAAAATCAGATCGTACGCTTTCAAATCATTGAGCTTCGTTTCGGACATATCCTCTTCGCCAATGGAGCAGCCCCACAGTACCAGCTTCTTGCCCTGCGATTTCACCCTGCGGTTGACCTCGTACAGGCCCGGCTGCTCGCCGTAGCAATAATTGTCTCCTCCGATCGACAAACAGACATCCATATCGCTAATATGCTTAATGATATTGCCGTGGATTTTGCCGAACGCATACGACTCGTCCTTGAACAATTTCACCTTAAGGGAAGAGACGAGCCAATCCATGGAATATTTCCTGATGCTGAGGTCGGAGCCGTTATAAATGCCGTCGAGCTTCGTAATCATTTGATCCGTGGCCGGGGCGCCCGAAACCAAATAGACGCTTGCCTTATCGATTTTCTGCTTAATGATCGAAGCGGAGGAGCGAACAATCGCCTCACAGCCCCGGTTCATGCTTCCCCCGTGCGCGTACATCATTATTTTCATATGACTAGCCCCCAATTGACTGTTTGTTTCGTGCTCTGCTGTATGCCGTAACCCAGTAAAGGCCTATGGCAGACCTGAGCAGCATCATACGCAAAATCATCCGTTCATACCGGCCGAGCTCTTCGCCCGCCTCACGCAGATAGGCCGGCAATGCCTCGCGAAGGACGGAATGGCCGATCATCCGTTTGACGTAACGGTATTTTTGCCCGAAGCTCAGGCCCGCCGCGGGCGTATAATAGAGATGAATATAAGAGATGACGGAGCGGATGAATTTGACGGTTTTGAGTGATGCCGCGCGCTCCCGCTCAATTAGAGCTTCGACGGCCGGCGGAAGCTTGGCCTCGTAAACCTCCAGCGCCCGGGCGAAATAATCCTTATTCGCGGCGCTGCGGGTCGCGCTTCCGGCTACCTCTCTATAGAAATAGCCCGAATAATCGATATAAGAGACACTGCTGCTGCAGCTTAAGGCCAGCATATTAAACAGTCCGTCTTCTCCAAGCGCCACTTTGTCGGGAAAGGCAACCCGGTGCCCGCAAATAAGCTCTCTTCTGTACAGTTTGTTGCAGACGGAATTGAATTGATCGGACTCGATATACAGCGGCAAAATTTCCTTTTGAATATATGCCGCATCAAGCCGGGTGCCGGCCGGAAACGGACACCGGTTCACTACCGGACCGGCCTCCGTCTCGCTCACGAAATTCGAGAACAAAATATCGTATCCGCCTGCCGCCGCTGCCGCATAAAGCGTTTCAAACATATCCGGCTCGACCCGGTCGTCCGCATCGACAAAGCCGGCGTATTCGCCGGAAGCGGCTGCGAGGCCCGCATTGCGCGCCGCACTCACCCCGCGGTTCGGCTGATCGATCAGCCGGACTCTCGCATCTTTGTTCAGGAAGACTTCAATAATCGCACGGCTGCGGTCCCTGGACCCGTCGTTGACGCATATAAACTCGCATTCGTGAAGCGTCTGGGCAAGCAGGCTGTCCAGGCATTCGGACAAATAAGCTTCCGCATTATAAACGGGTATAATGACGCTCACCTTTGGCTTGTTTGAGCTGTTGCCGCCCATAGCCGCATTCTCCCCCTTTCGCAGCACCCGCGCTTCATCCGATCATGCCGTACAGCTTTTGCAGCTCGCCGGCATTGCTGAAATCATGCTGCCGCATATTGTCGCTGAGCTTTTCCCTCAATTCCCGGTTCAGGTAGAGGCGCTCGATTCCTTCTGCGATCGCTTCGGGACCGATGCCGCAGATCAGCCCGTCATAGCCGTCCTTCACCTGGCTTCCCGCAGTCGGGTAATCCGTTATCAGCACGGGCTTTGCCAATATTTGCGCCTCGGTTACGGTTACGGCTTTCCCCTCGTAGCGGGAGGGCTGAACGTACAAATCGCACTGCCTGATATAAGGGTAAGGATTTGCCTTCTTGCCGAGCAGCACAAAATCGTCCTGCAGTCCGGAGCGGGCAATAAGTTCTTTCAGCTCCGTCTCGTAGCCGCCGTAGCCGACGATATACCATTTCAGGCCGGCGTACCCCCTTTGCTTCAGCAGCTTCAAAGCTTCCACTGCCATATCGAAGCCTTTCACGTAGGACAGCCTGCCGACCGAAACGATCTTGAACGCGCCGGAGTCCAGCTCTCCCGGAGGCAGCTCCTCGCCTGCCATGCTCCGGATAAAGGCCGGGGAGGTGATGTTCTCGATCAGCGTAATTTTTCCGGCCAGCGACGGGTATTGCTGCACGAACGACTCCGTACACGCCTCGGAAATGGATGCGATATAGTCGTATTTATCCCAAACCTCGAGGTCAAGCTTATTGTCGATTTCCAGCTTGCTGTAGTCGGTGTGAATCCATGCGACCTTCCTGCGGGCCCGGGCTTTTTGCGCAATCAAATCGTGAGGCCACGCATAGCTGACGGTCAAATCGTACGTTTTCGGCAGGCGCGGCAGCACATAGGAGGTCAGCTTTGAAGCCAGCTGCATTTGAATGTAGCCCGGCCCTTCCTGCAGCTTGCGCCGCTTCGCCTTCACGATCGCGATATTCCGCGACAGGAGCCGGATCAGCGTTGCCGCATAATGCCCCTCGCGAATACACTGCTTAAGCGGCTTACGGAAAACGGTGTATCTGCCGACCTCCGGCAGCACGTTGACTTTGTCAGGGATCAGGCTCATGAAATCGCCTTGATGGGAGCAAATGAGCAAATCCACATTGTATTTGTCATAATCGAAGCTCTCGAGCATATTGATCAGGCTTCGCTCGATTCCGCCGATTTCCATATCGTATACAGAGATGAGGATATCCTTTTTCATATCGATTCCTTTACGGGCAGCACCGGACTCATGGCCTTTCTGTCCTTGATGCCGATGTACCCGTTTTCCCGTTTATTCAAAAACAAAGTACGCGGAGGAACCTTCCCTTTTACGACGCTGCCGGCTGCGATGACGGCATGGTCTCCGATTACGGTATCCCGCAAAATAACGACGTTCGAGCCGATCCAAACGTGCTCGCCGATCGTAACCTCCCCGACGAGCAGATGCCCGCCGCCCTCTTCCTTGTAGTTGTGATCGTGATCGTTGATGCAGACGTTCGGGGCGATCTTCGTATAGGCGCCGATCGTAATTTTATTGACGCAGTTAATGTTGCAGTTGTCGTTAATGAACACTTTGTCGCCCAGCAGCAGCTGCCCGTCATGATCGATCCTAATGCTCGCGTTTTTCCTGATGAAGACGAACCTTCCGATGAACAGCCGCGCACGGCGGTTAAAAATTTCGATCGTGCTGTTTGCCTGGATGGAAAATATCGTGCTTTTAATATTTCTGAAGTACAGCAGCCTGATCAAAAAACCCCTTACCATTGCGGTCAGCTGCAGCCTGTTCATCGCTAACGTGCTGATCAGCCCTCTCGTCCGGTATTGACCGTAGAGGGTTCGGGCTATTTTCACAATAGCGCCCATGTCTCATCCCCTGCCTCCTTGCCGTGCTAATGATCCAGTTTTTGATCCATTTTGCCCCGTCCCTGCTTCCCCAGCTTTCTCCACGTCCACAGGAACGGGCGCAAAGGAAAGTACAGAAAATGGAGCGGCCGCGGCAAAGGCAGCGTCTTCGCGTCGTCCGGAAACGGATAAAGGAAGCTTGCCATATGCATCGCCTTTTGCGGCATCGTCATAAGTGTAAATAAATACCTGCTGTGGTAGCGCTGTACCTCCTCCGGCACCGGGTCGGTATGCAAATTCACCATCCGGTGGACGTAGAACATCGCATCCTCGGCCAGCCAATGCGCTTTCCTCACGCTGAGCAGCGGCTTCATTTCCTCGCGCAGCGGAACCGCCAGCAGCCGAGCGGCCAGCAGTAACGCCTGTCCTCCGATATGGAGGTAGCTGTGCTTGCGAAGCAGACGCGTAAGCACCGGCCAGTCGAGCTTCTGCCGGACCAGCTGCTTGATGTCAAGCAGCCAGCGCAGCCTGGACCAGCCGTGACGGGCGCCGTGCGACACCAGAAACAAGAACAGATCCTCCCTGCCCAAATAATAAATCGGTCGGCTGATCAAGGAGCTTTTGCGTTTTCTGCTCCACAGCTCTTCAAAGCCAGGCTCCTTCGATGGCGCAGGGTTCAGCCTCCAATGCAGCTCGACCTTGATCTTCTTGACGGGATGATTGAAGGTGGTATGATGATGCCTCCATTTCCAATCATTCAGCACCGTCTCGATATAGTCGTCCTTCTCGTAGCCGAGGGAGCAAAGCAAAGCCTCGGCCTGCTCCAGCTCCTTCAGCGGAATAAGCAAATCCAGATCGCAGGAGGTGCGCAGGGACACGTCGCCGTACAAATCGGCCGCTATTACCGGTCCCTTCAAGAACAATGAACGTATCCCCTTACCTTCAAACGCTTTGGCGAGCTGTTCCATCTCCCCGCTTAATCCGAGCATTTGCAGCGTGTTGCGGTAATAATCGCGATGAAACAACGTGGCTACGAACGTAGGCACATCATCGGATCTCAGTTCCTGTAGCTTTAGGTTAATGGACGGAAACACGCGGTGATGCCTGGCCAGTTCGATAAAGCGATCCCAGTCGGCCCCTCGGATGAGCTCCTGAAGCTCGAAGTTCAGCTCCACGCCTTCATCATTCGATAGCAGGATAAGCATAAGCTTGAGCTCATTCGGCAAGTCGTTCATATGGAAGTTGACGTCATTATTCATGAAATTCTCCTTCTTGCTAATTAGCCAATAACGAACAAAAGTTTCGTTTATGTTCTATAAAACGAACACAAATACAGATTATCACCATACTTATTTTCTGTCAATTCCTCTCCCGAAAGTTCATGATTCCTTATAAATTCTTGTATTTTAAATAAGGTCCGGTCTGTTAGAATGGAACTATTCAACCGGAACGTTTCACAAGCGAGGAGGAGATGACTCAGTGAACAGCCGTATCGTTGTGTTCGGAGCAGGCGGCCATGCGAAGGCCGTCATCGATACGATCGAGAAGGAAGGCCGCTACCTTATTGCAGGGCTGCTTGACGGCTACCAGCCGGAAGGCTCTTCATTCTACGGATACAAAATTTTGGGAAGCGAGCAATGGCTGGCCGCTAACGCCGGTCAGATTGACGGCTGCATCGTTGCGGTAGGCGATAATTGGCTGCGGTCGCGAATGGCGGAAGCGATCCGCTCCGTCGCACCGGATATTCCGTTCGTCAGCACGGTGCACCCTGCCGCTTCAGTCGCGAGAGGAGCTGTGCTCGGTGCAGGTTCCGTCGTGATGGCAGGCAGCGTCGTCGGCAGCGATACAAGGCTCGGCGAGCATAATGTGCTCTATACCCTATCCTCGGTAGACCATGACGGACGGACGGGAAGCTTCGTCACGCTGGCGCCCCATGCCGCCACCGGAGGAAATGTGACAATAAGCGATTACTCCGTTTTGTCCATCCGCTCGGCCGTTATCCATGGCATCACCGTCGGAGAACATTCCGTCATCGGCGCGGGCTCGACGGTGCTCGCGGACATTCCTTCGCATTCCGTCGCTTACGGCACTCCAGCGAAGGTGATCAGGTCCCGTACGGTCGGCGAACGCTATCTATAACCGCAGGTTAAGCCGTTTGCGCCGCGCTGCCGGCTCTGGCTTCGAGGACGTTGTTGATGCAGTCGATGACCCGAACCTGCTCGACCGCGGTCATACCGGAGCCGGACGGCAGGCAAATGCCGCTGTTGAACAGCCGCTCGCAGCAGGGCTGGCCGTCGCCATGGGCGTAGAAGCGCGCCCCTTCGAACAAAGGCTGCAGGTGCAGCGGCTTCCAGAGCGGTCTCGCCTCGATGTTCGCATCCGTCAGCGCGCCGAGCAAGGCCGGAATCGTGACGCCTGTCAGCTGCTCGTCGACCGTGATCGCCGTTAGCCATCGGTTCGGCCGCGAGTCTTCAAGCGCCGGCATAAAGAAGATTCCGTCGCGCCCTGATAAAGCCTGTTTGTAAGTGTCGAAGATCGCTCTCCGGGCGGCAACCCGTTCCTCCAGCACCTCGAGCTGCGCGCGGCCTACTCCCGCCAGCAGGTTGCTCATCCGGTAATTGTAGCCCATTGAGCTATGCTGATAATGCGGAGCCGCGTCCCGGGCCTGCGTGGCCAAAAAACGCGCTTTGCCGAGCAGCGCCTTGTCATCGGAGACCAGCATGCCGCCGCCCGAGGTCGTAATGATTTTGTTCCCGTTAAAGGAGAAAACTCCGAATTTGCCGAGTCCTCCGCTTTGCTTCCCCTTGTAAGTCGACCCAAGCGATTCCGCGGCATCCTCAACGACCGGTACCCCATATTGCCCGCAAAGGGCGTTAATCTCATCCATCTTGGCCAACTGGCCGTATAAATGCACCACGACGACCGCTTTCGGCAGCTTGCCTTCAAGAGCGGCAGCTGACAGCGCTTTGCCGAGCGCATCCGGCGACATGTTCCACGTGTCGGGCTCGGAATCGATGAATACCGGCTCCGCACCGCAATACCGGATCGGATTCGCGCTGGCGACAAACGTAAAGCTGGAGCAGAAGACGACATCGCCGGAGCCAACCTCCAGCAGCCGAAGGGCAAGGTGAATCGCCGCTGTGCCCGAGCTGACCGCCACAGCGTCGGCTGTGCCCGCATACGCGGCGACCGCCCTCTCGAACGCATCGATATTCGGCCCGAGCGGGGCGATCCAGTTCGTCTCGAACGCTTCGTCTATGTAATGGCGCTCCCTGCCGCTCATATGCGGAGGGGATAAATAAATCCTCTTAACATCCTGGACTGCCATCATCTACACATCCTCTTTTAAAATGTAAGCAACCTTCCGAGCCCCAAGCTTATCCTTCCTGCCTGCTTGCGCTTCCCGCAAACATCGGCATCGTCACATGGCCTTCGTTCGATACCCCTTCCGAACGGACTACCTTCTTGACGGTCAGCAGCAAAATTTTCATATCCAGCCAGAAGCTTTGGTTGTTCACGTACCAGACGTCCCGCTCGAACCGCTCCTCCCAGGTGGTCGCGTTTCTTCCGTTAATTTGCGCCCAGCCCGTAATGCCCGGCTTGACGAGATGGCGCTTCGCCTGCTCTTCGGTGTACAGAGGCAAATAATCCATGAGCAGCGGACGCGGCCCGATCAGGCTGAGCTCGCCCTTGATCACGTTCACAAGCTGCAGCAGCTCATCAAGGCTGTATTTCCGCATGAACGAGCCGAACTTCGTCAGCCTCAGGTGATCCGGCAGCAGTACGCCAAGGCTGTCCCGCTCGCCGGTCATCGTGCGAAACTTATAAACGTAGAACGGAACGCCGTGCAAGCCCGGCCTTTTCTGCTTGAACAGGACCGGCGAGCCCAGCTTCAGCCGCACAAGAATCGCCGTCAGCAGCACGAGCGGAGACAGAACGAGGAGCAGCAGCGAGGCCGCCGTTAAATCGAACATTCGTTTCAGCATGTTATCCGTCTCCTAACCTAGCAGCTTTCTCATCCGTGCGATCATGTTCGGGCCGACGACGCGGCTTACCGCTCTCTTCACATCGCCTCTCAGCCTCACATGTGCCGGCAGCCACGATTTCGCGAAATGATGGATCGTATAGCTGTTCGACGTCCGGTAATTGCCGCCGTTAATATAATCGTAGGGACTGAAATAATCCCTTGGATAGAAGGTTACCCCGTTGGACAACGTCTGGAAGCTTCCGTCCAGCACCAAGCCGTGCTTCTGGCAAATCGCGGTAATGACCGCCGTATTCGTTGTCGTATCGTATGAGCCGTCTCCCAGCAAAAAGCTTCTGTTTTCATAGTTTTGAAGCAGCTCGGCGATCCATGGATGGCCCTTCTCCGCCCCCATCGTGCCCGATTGGAGAAAGGTGCCGTCCTCAAAGCCGGAGAACGCTTCATGGCCCAAAAAGTCATCCATCGGCCTCAGCACCTCGACATCCGTATCCAGGTATAAGCCGCCGTAATGATACAAAGCGTGCAGGCGGGCATAATCGCTGACGAACGCGTATTTTTTGGCCTCATAAGCTTCTCTCACATACCGGTTTGCCGTAACGTCGAAGTTGTCCTCGTTCCATTCGATAAACGTATAGTTGCCTAAATGCTTTTGCCAGCTGCGCATGCATTTCAATATTTTTTTGGATTTTTCCCCGCGCCCGAACCAGCAATAGTGGACGATGCGGGGAATGTTCGTATCGGCTGCTTCCTTCAAGACGAAATCTCCCCCTAAGACGGCCATTTTAAGTAATCGCTCTCGTACTCCAGACCAAGCGCGATCACCGATTCATAAAAGTAGAAAAAGAAATAAAAGCCAAGAATCAGCAAATAGATCAGCCTCTGATCCTTTTCCCGGAACACTTTAATCAACCAGGCGATCAGGATGAGCTGATATAAATTGAAGTAAATCGCCATCCTCGCGAAAATCCAGTTTTGCGTCGAGATCAGCATGATGACGGCGCCGACCAGCGAAATATTAACAAAGATGTCCGCCCTCGGAAAAATGCTTCTCAGCTTCTCCCGGCTGAAATAAGCCAGCACAAGCGGAGCTACATTGACGATCGCCCGGATATAGCTGGCGCCGCCCTCCGCAAACGCTTCGTAATGCCCGTATTGGGTATCCTTGATCGCCGAAAACAGCAGCTCGGAAAACTCGTTGAAGCCGAGTACGATAAGAACCGCGAGCGAGAGGAGCAGGAACGTCGTTCTCGTCCAGGCCTCCCTTCTCACGATGAAATAAATCGGTATCAGAATTAAGGCGCTTTGATGGAAAAACGAAGCAAACACGACGATGGCGATATACGGCTTCCATTTGCCCTCGAGCAAAAACTTCGTGGCGGCAAACACGATGGAGGCGGCCAAAAACTGCCTGATGCCGTTCATGGAAATGGTGAACGTCCCTGTCGTTACGTAGAGAAACACGCTCAGCTCGAACAGTCTCGTATACTTGTAAAGCACCATCACGATAAGCAGATTGGTGATAAGCCCCGTCGTAAGCACGAGAATTTGCGGATCCTCCGTCACCTGCTGCAGCAGCATCTGCAAAATGTTAAAGGCGATATCGTTGCTCCCCGCAATCGATTCCCACGTATAATCGTTAATCGTGAAGCTGTGCTTGTACAAGTAAGTGTCCCCGATATTCGATCTCAGACCGGATACGGCCGCAAGCGTCAGCGCCGCCGCAAAAGCCAGAAGGCGGTTCGGAACGATCCTCGAAGGCGCGATTCCCGACGGTACCGAAAAATATCTAGCCGCCATGGCTACAAGAAACGAGGCAGCGAGGGCCGTCCACAGTATCGACATTGCATTCTATCCTTTCCGTTTGCTTTTTTTGCCCGTCCGATTATCGGCTTTGCTTCAGCACCGTCGCCCGATTCGTATTCTGAATATAAAAATAAAGCAAAATGCCGAGCGGAATGGCCAGCAGGGTAACCCCTTTACGGGGCGATTCCTTTAGAAAGCTTGCGTTGCGAATGATCAGGCTGCTGGATACGTAGTGAACCGCTTCGCGGATTCTGCCCTTGAGGGATGGGGCGTGCTGCATCGCAACCTTGCGGAAAAAAGAAAAGCCGCGCGGATTTTTTTTGTACTGCTTAATCATGTTGAGACTGGAGCCGTCCTCCATATATTCGACGACGCAAAGCACCTCGTTCATAATCAACAGCGGGTACTGCTGGTCGATCAAAATATATTTGTAAGACAGCGGACAATATTTCTCGCCGGGGAAAATCGGGTAGGGCGGAGTCGCGCTGGTAAGCTCCGTCCGGTAAACGAGCTTTTTGTCCCCCTTCACCTGATGCAGGGCATATAGATCGGTCAGCGTCGAATGCTTCACATGCTCCGGCATTCTGGTGCCGATCACGTCGCCGCGCTGCGAAACGTCCAGGCCGACGATGCCGGCATACTTGTCGCTGCCGTGCTGCCGCCAGAACGAGGTGATTTTCTCAACGGCGTCATCCGCCATGTAATCGTCCGAATCGATGCAGACGTTAAGCTCCGTATCGATTCGTTCGTAGGCTGCGTTGTGCCCGCCGTGCATCCCCAAATTTTCCTGGTAATGATAGCGGATCGGAATGAGGTTCTCCCGGATCCAGCCGGCAACGAGCTCCCTCGTACCGTCGGTGGAGCCATCGTCGATAATGAGCCATTCGAAATCGCTGCAGGTCTGGCGCTTCAGGCTCTCGTAGCATAAATGCAGCGTATAGGCCCGGTTGTACGTCGGGGTAAACACCGTCAGCATCGGCTTCACTTTCATCTTCCTCCGTTATCTCGCGGCGGCCTCCGCCGCGTGATTCATATAATAGTCGGACAGCCATTTCGCCATCGTCGCCGTGTCGTAGCCCCGTTTCCTTAACGATTCGGCCGTATCCGCATGCTCCCGGGAAGCGGCGGCGATCTGTCTGGCCCAATACTCAGGCGGCTGCTTCAGACCGACGAACTGCAGCCGGCCGGTGACGTCGGCTTCCGCCGTAATCGTATCGGATACGATGCAGGTCAGCCCCGCCGCCTGGGCTTCCACAAGCACGACCGGCAGTCCTTCGAACAAAGAAGGAAACAGGAACAGGTCGAAGCCTTGAAGCAGCCTTGCCACATCGCCGCGCACGCCCAGCAGCCTTACGCTTCCGGTCAAGCCCAGCCTCTCGATCTTCTTCTCGATGGCGGGCCGCAGGTGCCCCTCTCCTGCGAGCACGAGCAGCGCATCCGGCTCTTTATCCAGCACCGCCTTGAAAATATCGAGCAGAAAATCATGGTTTTTCTGCTCGTTGAACCTTCCGATATGGCCGATGACGAGCCGGTCGCCTGCCCCGATTTCGTTCCGGATCTGCTCCCGCACGGCCGCGTTAAACCGGAATTCGCTGACGTTGACGGCGTTATGCAGCACGGTCACCTTGCCCGAATCGGCAAGACGCCGGCCGAACAGCCACTTACCGGCGTTCTCCGAGCATGCAAAATAGCTGCTGGGATGATCCCGCATCGCAAGCCTCGCATAAATCCGGAACGGCAGCTTTTTGTCGATTCCGAGATCGCTCAGGTGGCTGTGCATAATCCGGCAAGGCACGCCGGCCTTGCGCGCCGCCCGCATAACAAAGCTGCTGTTCTCGTTAATATGGGAATGAACGACCTTATAGTGCGGATAGTCTCTGAAAAACTGGTCAAGCTGGCTGAAATACTGCATGTAATTGCCCGGCCTGATCGCCGGCATCCGGTAGATGCGGCCGCCCAGCGCCTCAATTTCCCGGTCGTAGTGACCGGCCTCCGTCCGGTGAACGATGAAGTCAAACTGAATTTTGCTTCTGTCCATTTGACGGTAATAGTTCATCAGCATGGTTTCTAGCCCGCCGCGATTCATGATGGTGACCACCTGCAAGATCCGAACCGGTTCCAACTCGAGTCCTCCCCGCTTTACGTATTCTCATCCGGTCCATCGCCGCCAGCATCAAATAGACGGCAGGTACCAGCCTGTATTTCGCACATAAAAAAAAGGCCCTCCAAATGAAAGGGCTGCCCGCGGCATCCAGCCTTTTTAGCGATTGCCTGATTCTGTCCCTGCGGAGCAGCGCGCCGATTTCCTTCAGCTTCTTCGCCGGCGGCAGCGCCTTGCCTCCATTCATAACGTTTAGCCCAAGCCCGATTACATTCATAGAAATCCGATTGTTTAAGGCTGTTTTATACTCGCCAGCCAGCTGCTTGTTATCGATGAAGCCTTCCATGAAGCCGTACAGCTTCTCGAACCGGTCGGGAAGCTTCTCGTTGTATGACGAGGTAATCGAGGTTTCGTTGGCTCTCCAATAGTGGTAGTAGGACCGGTTTAAAAATTGAAACGACTCCGCGTAATAAAAGGCGTGCATATTGAACAGCGTGTCCTCGTTGCTGCCGATGATACTGAGATCGGTAAATGCAAGACTGTGGCCCTTGATCAGACCGGAGCGGTACAGCTTCGACCAGACGGTCCCCCAGGCATCCAAATATTCCGGATTGCCCGTTTCGTTCCCCAGCGGCCCGATCAGCCTGCGCAGCATGCCGCTCTTCACCTTATCCATCCGGTAAGTCTGCTTATGCGGCAGCGGGAACGCCTTCTCCTTCGAATGGGTGCCGAATTCGCGGATGTAGCCGCACATCACGATATCGACGTTGTCGGTCAGCGCGGCATCGTACATTTCCGCGTACATGTCCGCCTCGACCCAATCGTCCGGGTCGGCGAAGCCGATGTAATGACCGGAAGCGGCTTTGATTCCGTCGTTGCGGGCCGCCGATACCCCGGCATTGCTCTTGCTGACGATCTTCACTCGCGGATCCTTCCGTGCATATCGCTCCAGTACCCGTAAGCTCGAGTCCGTCGATCCGTCATCGACCGCGACGATTTCGATGTCCTCCAGCGTTTGCGCGAGCAGGCTGCGCAAGCATCTGTCCAAATACCGCTCCATATTATATATAGGCACGATGATACTGACTTTGGGATTCATTTGGTTCCCCCACCATAAAAGATTGATAAATAGCGCTCAGCTCCTGC
Organism: Paenibacillus vietnamensis; assembly: GCF_020169515.1. Classification (GTDB taxonomy): domain Bacteria; phylum Bacillota; class Bacilli; order Paenibacillales; family Paenibacillaceae; genus Pristimantibacillus; species Pristimantibacillus vietnamensis. The sequence goes on from NZ_JAHMHW010000003.1 coordinate 464,360, forward strand.
CCTACCGGCAGCGAACCGTATTTCTGCACAAGCTCGATGCTCGCCGCACCCATCCGGTGCCTGAGCTCGACGGATTCGCCCAGCCGCTTCAGGCGGTCGGCGAACGAAGCCGCATCCCCGGGCTCGACGATGAAGCCGTTCTCCCCATCCGAGACAAGCTCCGCATGTCCGCGGTTGCGCGTCGCGACGACTGGAAGCCCGCTCGCCATCGCTTCCATAATATTGACCGGCAGCCCCTCCCTCAGGCTCGAGGCGACGGCAACGTCGCACATCGGCAGAAGGGCGGCGATATCGGTGCGGTAGCCGAGAAAGCGTACCCGGTCCGTAAGGCCCAGGCTTGCGGCAAGGTCGCGGCAAGGCTCCAGCAGCGGGCCCTCCCCGGCGAGCAGCAGCTTGGCTTGCGGCAGCTGATCCTTGATGGCGGCCAGCGCCCGGATCAGCAGCTGATGATTTTTGTTCTTATTGAATTCAGCCGCATAAAAGAGGAGGTAGTCGTCGGTCCGGTAATCCAGCTCCCGGCGCAGACGCCACTTCTCGAGCTTCGGCAGCGGCTTGAAGCTTGCCGTATTGACGCCTACGCCATGAACATGTGCGATATGCGCCGCTTTGAAGCGCTTGTTCAGCGCCAGATTGTAATCCTCCCCGTTGATGGTGATCAGGCAGTCTGTCAGGCTGGACAAATATTTTTCCACCGGGTAATAAAACACCCAATGCAGCGGGGAGGCCCCTTTGCAGAAATGGAAGCCGTGCGCCGTATAGATGACCTTCGTCCCCCTCCGTCTGGCCCCTCTTGCCGCGAGCCTAGCGAGAACTCCGCCCATCGGGGTGTGGCAGTGAATGATGTTGTAGTCCTGCTCTTCGATGATCTCCTTCAGCTCCCGGTATGCATTCATATTGTTCAGGCGAAAGGGAGAGCGCTCCAGCTTCAAGTCGAACTTCCGGTCGCAGAAAGGAAGCTCCAGCTGCCCCTTGGCCGCGACGTGCACCTCCCAGCCCTTCTGCTTGAACCATTCCATGACCGGCAGGTGGAACGCTTTGAAATGGTAATCGACGGTTGCGCAAAACAGTATTTTTCCCACTGTGCTCACCAGCCTTATCCGCGTTATTTCCGAACGGCTTCCCGCTCGATCGTCTCCGCCAGGTAGCTCATCAGCTCATAACGCAAATCCTCGCGCTGCAAAGCGAACTCGATCGTCGTCCGGATAAAGCCCATCTTCTCCCCGACATCGTGGCGGCTGCCTTCAAATTCGTAGGCATAGACGGCTTCGGTCCGGTTCAAAGCCGCAATCGCATCGGTAAGCTGAATTTCGCCGCCGGCTCCGGGAGCCTGATTCCCGAGAATGTCGAAGATGGACGGGTTCAAAATGTAACGTCCCATAATCGCCATATTCGATGGCGCTTCCTCGCGAGCCGGCTTCTCGACGAGATGCTTCACTCTGTGAAAGGAAGGCTCCATAATCGTGCCGTCGACGATTCCGTATCTGGACACTGCCTCATCCGCAACGCGCTGTACGCCAATGACGGATGTGCGGTATTGCTCGTATTTTTCAATCATTTGTTTGATGCAGGGCTTTTCCGCCGAGATGATGTCATCGCCCAGCAGGACGGCGAACGGCTCGTTGCCGATGAACTTTCTGGCGCACCAGATCGCATGGCCCAGGCCTCTCGGCTCCTTTTGCCTGATGTAGTGAATGTCGACCATATCGGCGGATTTGCGCACCTCGCTCAGCAGGTCGAATTTATGCTTGGCCGTCAAAATCTGCTCCAGCTCGACCGAGTTGTCGAAATGGTCCTCGATGGCCCGTTTATGCTTGCCGGTCACGATAATGATATCCTCGATTCCGGATTCGATCGCCTCCTCAACGATGTACTGAATCGTCGGCTTATCGACGATCGGCAGCATCTCCTTCGGCATCGCCTTTGTCGCAGGCAAAAACCTCGTACCAAGCCCCGCAGCCGGGATAATCGCTTTCCTTACCTTCATAAGTTTTGTCGCCCCTTTTTAAAATTGTTTTGAATATCGAGAGAAGCGGCCATTTATCCCGTCACAGACACAAACTTCGGCAATACGACAACATGGTTCGCAAGATCGAGCAGACGAACCCGAAGCTCCGCTTTGCCCATGCCCGCGAAGTCGGTGATAATCTCCTCGATTTCTTCGTAATACACCTCAACCGATTTGCCTATGTAAATTTTCGGATATACCTGCGTGTCGTTACGTTCGCTATCCTTCAGCATTTCCTCGAACAGCTTCTCGCCCGGTCTGATGCCGGTAAATTGAATGCCGATTTCCTCGACCGTGAAGCCCGACATTCGAATGACGTTTTGCGCCAGATCGGTAATTTTCACGGGCTCCCCCATGTCCAGCACGAAGATTTCCCCGCCCTTTGCCAGAGCGCCGGCTTGAATGACAAGCCGCGAAGCCTCGGGAATCGTCATGAAATAGCGGACCATATCGGGATGCGTCACGGTGACCGGGCCGCCCTTCTCGATCTGCTTCTTGAACAACGGGATAACGCTGCCCCTGCTGCCAAGCACGTTGCCGAACCGGACCGCTACAAACTTCGTGGCGCTTCCCCGGTCCATGTGCTGGATGATCATCTCCGCAATCCGCTTCGTTGCGCCCATGACGCTGGTCGGATTAACGGCTTTGTCTGTCGAGATCATGACGAACGTTTCGACTCGGCTCGCACTCGCGGCTTTGGCGGCGTTCAGCGTACCGATCACATTGTTCTTGAACGCTTCCTCCGGATTGCGTTCCATGAGCGGCACATGCTTATGGGCGGCGGCATGATAGACGACCTGCGGCCGGTGCGCCTGCATGACGGACAGCATCTTCGCTTCGTCCTGCAGATCGGCGATTTCCGTCACGAACTGGATACTCGTATGGCCGTACAGCTCCTTCAGCTCCATCTCGATCGAATAGATGCTGTTTTCCCCGTGTCCAAGCAATATGAGCTTATCCGGCAAAAACTTGGATACCTGCCTGCACACCTCCGAGCCGATCGACCCGCCGGCGCCTGTGACCATGACGACCTTCTGTGTCACATAACCGGATATGCTTTCGATATCGAGCTCCACCGGCTCGCGGCCAAGCAGATCCTCAACCTGGATGTCGCGGAACTGGTTCACCGACACCTTTCCAGTCGCAAGATCCTCAAGCATTGGAATCGTCTGCGTCTTGGCCGTCGATTTCGCGCATTCCGAGAAAATCGTATTCAGCTGCTTCTTGCTCAGCGAAGGAATCGCAATGACGATATTATCGATGCTCTGCTCCTTCACAATGCTTGCGATCCGCGGTACTCCCCCGAATACGGGTATGCCCATAATGTCCAAATTATGTTTCTTGGCATCGTCGTCCACGAAGGCGACGGGCTTCAGCTCCGCATCCGCATTGCTCAGAAGCTGCCTGGCCAGCATCGTGCCGGCCGAGCCGGCCCCGACGATCAGCGTTCGTCTTCGCTGCTTGCCGTCATGCGGATACCTCGATCTTAGCAGGCGCCAGCACAGGCGCGAGCCGCCGATCATCAGCATATGGATCATCCAGGTCACGGCCAGCAGCCGGAAAAAAACGTCCTGAAGTACCATCTGCTGCATGAGCGCCGCCGACAGAATCGAGAAGGAGACCGCCTTTGTGATAATGATCAGCTCACCTACGCTCGCATACTCCCAGGCTTTCTTGTAGAGCTTGTAGTAGAAAGCAAAGAAATGATGGCTCAGCAGCAAGGTAATCGAGCTGATCACGACCGGCAGCGTCACAACGTTAAGCGAAGCGTCCAGCAGAAACCGGCTGAAATAAATGGCTGAGAGCACGATTAGCGAATCCGCTAAAATTAATAACGATATCCTCTGGCGATATTTCAAATCCCGTTCACCCTTTCTCTTTCAACCTAAAGGAATATAACGACACCCATTAGAGTGTTTAACTGTCAGGTCTTCCTATCTTTCAAGACCCGATAGTTAAAAACTCTAATGCAGAGTCCGGGGCATCCAACCCCTCCTCACGCCATACCCTTGACGACTTCGCGTCTAAGGCTTGATGCAGCCCACAGCATGGCCGAGTGCCTCCGTTGATAACGGTAAGGAGACATTACCGAACAAGGTTGTGCTCAATAGAGAACAGTCTTCCCGCAAAAAAAGCGCTATCCGATTATGATCATCAAACGCTCTTCTTATTTAATATGACGCCGAGTATATTGGCTTTGGCAAACAGCAAGGCCCGCTTCGCTTCCTTTGCCTGCTCCAGCTGCGTCTTCCCGCTTCCGAGCAGCAGGATAACGCCATCGCACTTGCTTACAAGCGCATTCGTCTCCGCCACACCGAGCACCGGAGGACAATCCAGCAGAATCATATCGTAATTGGAGGATGCGTAATGCATAACATCGCTCATCAATCCGGAATCGAGCAGCTCCGTCGTATTAAAAAAACGCTGGCCGCTCGGCAAAATGTCGAGCCCTTCAACCTCGGTTCCATAAATCGCTTCCCGCACGTCCAGCTGCTGACCAAGCACGTTAGATAAGCCGGGGGAAGTCTGTACGCCAAAAATCTGGTGGAGCGTCGGGTTCCGGAAATTCACATCGATGATAAGCACTCTGTCTCCACGCTGCGCCATGCAAATCGCCAGATTGATGGCCGCCGTCGACTTCCCTTCCTGAGCGGACGGCGAGGTGATCAGCAGCGACCGCATCTTCCTGCCTCTCGAGGCGTATTGAATGTTGTTGCGGATGGTGCGGTACTGCTCGGCTATGGTGCCGTACGGATTCGAATAGGTTAACAGGCTTCTCGATACCATCGACTTCGCCGGTTTAATACGTTCACGACCCAATGGTTTCACCTCTCGCCACGATGCTTTTTTGTTTCTTCTCCTGGGAAGCCAGATCTCTTCTTCTCATCTTGGATACATTACCGAGCATCGTTAATCCCAGCAGTTCCTCTACCTCGCGCTCCGATTTGACCGAATCGTCCAAGGAGTCCAGCAAAAAGGTTAAGCCGATACTTAGGATGAGTCCGGCCAGGAAAGCGATAAAAACAATCGTGTTGCTTTTCTCGTTAATCGATACGGTGCTTGCCCCTGCCTGAGTCAACACCCGAATGCTGCTTACGCCGAGCGTCTGCGAAGCTACCTCGCGGTATACGTCGACGGTTTTATTGGCGATTTCAGCCGCCAGCTTCGGATCCGGATCGACAACCGTCACCACCGTTACGAGCGATCCTTCGACACTTTCCGCCCGGATTTGACTCCTTAATTCGCCCAGCGATTTTCTAAGCTCGAGGTCTTGAATTACTTTATCCAGAACGACCGGCTCGCGGATCATGACCTTCAGAGTGCTCATCATATCCGCGCTGGCAGCGACGATAATCCGGGAAGAAGAAGCGTACAGCGGCATCTCAGGCCTTGAATTGTACAAGCCGGCGAGAACCGTCAGGCCGATCGTGATGAGAGCAATCATCCAGAGGCGCTTCCGGATCACAACGTAAAGCGCCTTTAGGTTGATTTCCTTCGTTTTTTCCTTCTCACCCCGTTCATGCTGCTGCAAGTCTTCTAATTGCTTGACATCCATTTGCTCACCTGCCAAGGTTGTTTTTTATAAAGAACGTTAACTTCATATTAGTTCTTTATATAGAACATGTCAATATAAGATTTCCTCTTTTCAAAACGTTTAATTATCGATATGAAGGATAATGATATTCGATGTTTTCTTTTTTTCGTCGGACGGATCGCGCTGCTCCTGCAGGCCTTCCTTCCACAGGTTTGACCGGATCAAATCCTTCAAAGCTTGAAAGTCTCCCTTGCTCATGCCCTCGTCTACCGCCCGCTTTAAAATGGAACGCCATTCCTCGTCCAATTGCTCCTCCACTGTTTCCTTGGAATCCTTGGGATCATTCTCTTCTCCCAGTAAATATTCGATATTGGAATCCAGCGGGGCGGCGATTTTCGCCATGACCTGCAGGGAGGGATTGTTCTGCATATTACGTTCAATATAGCTCAAATAAGACTTGGAAACGCCCGCAAGATCAGCAAGCTTCGTTATCGAATAGCCCTTTTTTTCCCTTAGTCTTTTAATCCGTTCCCCAATCATAATTGTCTCCTTCGGCCAGTTTGATCCTTACCTCAACGTTATCCCTTCAGCAGAGCGATTGAGCTTTATAACAGACGATAACTCCATTGTAGTTCTTTAAAAAGAACGGGTCAACAACAAATTCCTAATTCCTTACATATTTGGCGAACTTCCCGGCAATCGTGTAACGTTCCATTCCGGCGGCCCCGGTAATATAGAACGAACCGCTGCGCAGCCAGGCATGGGCGATCATCCGGCCGGACTCATCCTTGGCGGTGCCTAAGTACAGAGTGCTCTCGAACCGGCGCCGTTCCAGCATTTTCGCAGCCGCGATCGCTCTGACGAGGCATTTGCTTTCCCAGAACGTATGGCGGCTCATAGTCTGAATGGCGTCATGCACGTTCATCAATACGGCTTTTCTGACACCGGAAGGATGCTCCGTCCCCGTTTCCTCCATCGGAGCGCCCAAACCGGGAGCAACCTTGGAGAACGGTATGGAAATTAGAATGCGTGCCCACCCGAGCAATAAAAAAGCTTCCAGTAATAAAAGCACCGTCTTCCTGTCCAACGAAAACAACGTGCGCACCTTTTTCATCTTGTTCATGGCCTACTCCCGATCCCGCTAATTTTTCCGCAGCCGCCGCCAGTTTTCAGCCGTAGGCCTGCTGCTCCAGCAAATGGCTCAGCATGCTCTTCTTCTCCTTGGCAAGCTGGCTGAACAGCCCTCTTTGCACGATTCGTCCTTTATCGATAACGACCACCTGATCGGCGTTTCGAATCGTCGACAGGCGATGGGCGATGACGATAACGGTCATCTTGCCCTTTAATTGCTCCAGCGCTTCCTGGATTTTCGCTTCGTTCTCCGTATCCAGCGCGCTTGTCGCCTCGTCCAGAACGAGAATGGACGGCCCCCGCAGAACGGCCCTTGCAAGCACGAGCCTTTGTCTCTCCCCTCCGGATAGACGGACCCCGCGGTCGCCGATTACCGTATCCAGACCCTGCGGCAGCTTCCGGACAAACCCGGCCGAGGCCGAAAATTCAAGCGCTTCCCAAATCTCGCCGTCAGTAGCGTCCCTCTTGACCATCAGCAGGTTATCCCGGATGCTTTCGTTGAACAGAAACGGGTCCTGCGGCACGTAGCTGATGGACGGCCTGAGCCGCAAAAGATTTTCCTTCGTCAACGTCATCCCGTCTACAAGCACCTCTCCCTGCTCCGGAAGGATCAGCCCCATGACCAGGTCGACCAAAGTGCTTTTGCCTGCGCCGGAAGGTCCAACGATGGCGGTCATGCGGTTCGCTTCAATTCTAAGGCTGACGTCCTGCAGCGCATAAGCCGACTCCTGCTGGCTGTAGCGGAAATAGACGCCCCGGCATTCAAGCGAATGCTTGACGCGAATAGGCTGCAGCGCTTCGCGTGACGGCTCGAACGACACAAATTCCTTCGCTTCTCTGCACTCCTCATGCAGCTTCATGATCGATTTGAAGGCGGGCAGCGAAGAGGCAAGGCTTTCCAGATTCGACTGGATGCCGTTAAACCTCGGCCACAGCCGTGAGAAAATAACAATAATAAGCAGCAGCTGTTCCAGCTGCGTTTGTAACACCTTTACCGAAAAAAAGATGAAGGCCGCAATGAATAAACCGGAAGCCAGCTGATAAACGAATTGCGACGTCGCTTTCAGCTTGAAGTTTCCGAGCTGCTCCTGCCGGATTTTCCGGTCCAGGGAGGCGATCCACTCCATGCGGTAGGATTCCAGCGCGTTGCTCTTAATATCCTTGATTCCGTTCAGCTGATCCGTTATGCCTGCAAGATAATGCCGGGACATCTCGTTCATCTGATGGCCGATCGTTCTCGATCTTTGCACGAATTTCCTTGCAAGCAGCGCGACCGCCAGCCCGCAGACCAATACGAAAACGGCCAGCTTCGCCGACAGGCAGAAGGCAAGGCCGATTTGAATAGCCGTAAATATCACGGAAGCGGTGAACTGAATAAGCGTATTGATGCCGCCGTTCACGCCGCCGATTTCCGCGGTCAACGAGTTGACGAAATCGGACTTTCTTCTTTTCATATGAAACGGCCAATCGGCCTGTAAAATCGAACCGAACGTATCCAGCCTAAGATGATGCATGAAGCCAAGGTGGATTTTGGCGCTGCCGACAGCAACGCTCCGCTTCAAGATGCCCTGACCAAGAACGAGCAGCACATAGATCCCCAAAATAAAAGACAATCCCCATGACTCCGGGATATTCCGAATGAATCCGAATATGTCGGGCAGCTGGATTGCCTCCGTGCTTTTACCGATAATCCCGCTCATGCTGAGCATGGGAACTAACAACAAGATTGCGATGCCTTCCAGAAGGCTGATCACAACCATTCCCAGCAAATTCAGAAACAGAATATTTCCGGTAACGGCATAAAGCCGTTTTATAAAATAAATGATGGCAGTCAACGGCGCTCCCCCTATGGCGTATCCGCAGCCGTAACGGAGATGATGCCCTCCCTCGCCAGCGAATCCAGAAACGAAAGGACGTGCTCCTCGCATACGGACGGCTCGACGTCGTATTCCTCGGTCAGCCTGCGGACGACCGCGCTTACCAGGACCGGCTCCGAGATGCAGTCCCAAATCGCTCCGCCGATGGCGCCGAGATTATAATATTTGCCGTTGCTGATGCTGAGCATGACTTTCTCCCGGCCCATGTCGCTGACAATATGGTCCGTTCCTTGTACGACCCGGTGTTTAAGGGAAATCTTTTCGCTTGTCATCATCATTTATCCGCCCTTTTTAATAGTAGTTAGTATTAACGCAGTCAGCTCCGGCACTGTAAATTCCGTTTCCGGCCTAAATATGCGGTATATGCTCAAACTGGGGACAAGCTTAGCCGTCATGCCCAAATGCCACCCGGTCAAATCAAGATGGTTCACCAGGAAATTTCTGAACGTATGGCGGTACAGCACCGGCAGGCTCTCCAGCTTCGGAATGCTTCGCAGCCCGGGCTTGCCGTCGCCGCCCTTGACCAGCTCGAACAATCCTGCAAGCGGCAGCGGATCGGGGAAATAATCCGAAACGACGGGGACGGAAAACTTCGTTTCACGCTGATAAATCGGCCGGTAGCCGGAGGAGTCCATTCCGAAGTGATCCAGGCTTTCCTGCCACAGCTTCTGTTGAGGGAAGGACGGCGTCACATACGGAAGCTCCTGCTCCGTCTGCAGGGAGACCGCAATGACGTCATCGCTTAATAAGCGATGCCCCTGCCTTAGAAGAGCGGACGCAAGCGTCGATTTGCCGGCTCCCGACTCCCCGACGAAGGCATAAGCCTTGCCGTCGATCGCAATCGCACTGCCGTGCAGCGGCAGAATCTTTCTTTGCAGCAGAAGAACGCCCATGCAGGAGCCGAGCACATACAGCCGGATTTGATCCCGATCCTCGGTCATAGGGGAAACCGTAATGCTGCTCCCTTCCCGGATACAGAAGATTGCGACGTCAGGAATTTGAAAAATGACCATTTGGCCATCCGCCTTGAAAATACCGTCCTTAACCTCCTGCTTCTCCCACAGCTCGGTCAGGTCGGATACGGTAATTTCGATATCTGCCTTATCTCCGCTGTCTGCTGCCGATACCGGCCATTCGGGCAATTCGGGCATTTCGAAGCCGCTCGAAACCTTTAATCCGAAGGCCCGGTAAAGCTTTTGTTCCGCTGTGCCTATCACATGCTCACCCCAAGCTCAGACTCGCTCGATTTTAAAAAACGAGCCCTCATACATGGCCGTATAAGGGCTTGACGCAGATTAACGATATTCTAAGTACTTGAATAACTAAATCCTATGAAGGTCCCATAAGATGCTCCGTTGCATTCGTGTCGAAGAAGTCTTTCGTTTGGTCCGGAAATCCTTGCATTGTCATATTTACGTCAAGCACTTCAAGCTCAGGCTTTTCCCATTGTTTTTTCATGTTCTCACCTCCCTTCAAGCGTATTTTTTCAGAAACCGGTAAACGATGAGGCTGCGCATCAGAATATTGTAGTTTGCGTCGTAGATGCTTTCCGGCCGGCTGTCCCGGATTTTGGAAAGAGCGTCCCTGACTACCGGTACGTTGATGTACTCCGACACATAAGGATCCTCGCTCAGCCGCTGCAATTCTTCCGTAAAGGACGGCCAGGCCGAAGCCATTCGCTGTATCCCGTCGGCGCCTTGAATGCCGCGGACGCGCTGGTTCAATCTGACCTGATCCGGAAGCAGGCTGGCGGTCGATCTCCGGATGAGCGCCCGGTCCATGCCGTTGCGCACATACTGCTCCTCCGGAACGGACAAGCAGAACCGGATTACGTTCAGGTCGTTGGTCGGATCGCGGCTCAGCACCCCGTACCGCAGCGACATTTTTGTGCCGCATATTCCGTTTAAATTCCAGGTGTAGGTTTGCTCGAAGTGCTTCTTTCTTGCTTCGTAAATATTGGAAGGAACGGAAAACCCGTCCGTATCGATCCCGTGCGCCTTCAGCCTCCCGTGCACCCCCGTCCGCTCCGCAAGCTCAGGATTAATCAGCTCGGGGTACTTGTAGCGGTGCAGCTCATGGTCCGTCCGGTCCATAAAAGGATAAGCTTTTTTGGCGACCGTTTTCATAAAATCGACTTTTCCGATGCCTACGTTGCGGCTGTACAGCTTCATTTCCCTGTAGAGGCGAAGCCATTTCAGCTCACGCAGAAGCGTAGCGTAATGGGATAACGCCGACCCCCACGAAATCGTCGAATTTCCTCTGGCTCCGCTAAGCAGGATGCCGACCCCGTGACGCTGCGCTTGTTCGTTGATGCCCTGGATCCAGAACGAATTCTCGAATACCTTGTAAGGCATCTCCAGCATGTCGAGCCAGCCGTCAACCTCCGTCAGGGAGCTTTTCCCTTTGCAATCCAAATAATGGTCCGTTATATTGCCGACATGCCGGACGGTAGACTGAATGTACGGACGTTCGTCCGGAAGCAGCCTTGCAGATGTCCAGTCTATGTAATCGTCAACCGGAATGTAGCTGTAGGTACGCAGCTTCCGGCTTCCCTTCTGCAGCTCCTTTGCCGCCAGGCTTACGACCGAGCCCGAGTCCAGCCCTCCGCTGAGGAAAGCTCCGACGCTTCGATGCGTGCGCAGCCTCGCGGTTACCGCATTGCGCAGCACATAGAGAAATGCTTCCTCGTATTCCTTATCGCTGCGGAGCTTCAGCTTCTCGCCCTCGGTAATCGTGACGTACCTCGACAACAAGATGCGGCCGTCGCAGATGGTTATCGAATGCGCCGGAGGCACCTGCCGGATCTGCTCGAATACGGTTGACGAATCGTCCACCGTCTCAATGACGCCGGGGTTGGCCAAATATTCGGCCAGCCACTGCTCGTTCAGCCCTTTGCCGACATAAGGCAGGCCGAGCAAAGGCATCATGAGCGTGCAGAAGGCGGCACGGTTCTGATTCTTGAAGTAATAAAGCGTGCGGCTGCCCGAGAAGTCCCTTGCCCCGAATAGCACCCGGCGTCTCCCGTCCCATATCAGAAACGCGAAATCCCCGAGCAAGTAACGCGGCGCCTCTTCTCCCCACCGGTCGTAAGCCTGAAGGATCAACTCGCCGTCCGTCATCTCTTTGCCGGCGCCTCGCTCAATGTTCAGCCGTTCGAACAATTCCTCGCGATTGTCGATGACGGCATCGGCGGCAATCGCCAGCCGCCGGTCCGGATCGTAACAGGGATTGTGTTCCCCTACGGATTCGGGCGTAATCCACTGTGCGTGGCAGCCTAGAAAAATGGAGTCCTGCCGCCAGGTTTGCGTATCGTCTGCGGGATATTTCGCAAAAGCGCCCATCAGGATCCCGGCTTGCTCCGGATTAATCGGTTCTGCGTCTAGATGGTAGATTCCAGCGATCGCACTCATGGTTCCCTCCGTTAGCTGCCTATGTATAATGGCCCATTGTTCACTTTAGAGAACACTAGGGCATAATAATATAAATGAGTACGTAACATACAGGTTTAATGCGCCGTTTTCTCACTTATATTACGGGGGATCATGCTGTTTTTCACTGCTGCCGTAGTTCTTTATTAAGAACAATCATAGAATACCATCTCCTTTTTATGTTGTCAATCGGTTTAACTCGAATTTCTGAACCGTTTTTTTTTCGCGTGCGATCAGCTCATCTCCATGCCTGTATTTCTAATTTTCACATCGAAAATAACCTCGATATCGGCCTGCGGAAACGCCCGCTCCCAATCGACCTTTTTCCAAATAGAAGGGTGATACGCTCTTAAACGGTCGCCGATACCTATGATGTCCGAGTTGAGATCCTTCTGCAGCTTTTGCACGACCCGGTTTGTAATTTTCGCTAAATGTGCCTCCGCCTCTTTTTCCATGGCGTCGATTTGCTTGGTCTGGAACAAGTCGGCTCCGAACGTTTTTTCGATCAGATTGCTCTCCATCTCGATATAGATTTTAACGCTCACCCTTTGGCCGTTGAACGTAATTTTCTCGTCGCGGCCGATGAATTGCGTCGTAATCGTAACGAGCTGGGAAGGATCTTCTTCATGTACGTACGTAATGTCCGAGCCGTTCTTATTCTCGGAGATGCGAAGCAGCGCCCAAGCATCCTTGTCGTTTAAAAGCCCGATCATCCGGTCCTTCTTGAATACCGCAAGGCCCGACCATTTCAATTCATTTCCTTTCACCTGGAAATAGTTCAAATAAGGCTGCTTGGCTGGACTCGTCAGGCTGATGAACAGGGAGCCGAGATTCATTTGCGTTACCGTGCCTTTCTTGGCTCCGTTCTCGATCATCGTCATGATAAATACAGTCGGGATTTGCTCCAAATGCGGGCTCACCCTCAGGCTGTCGATCGCTCTTCCTTTAATGATAAGCGGCCATAGCAGCCTTCTGATTTCCGGGTCGCGCCGGAAAGGATCCAACAGCTTGTTAATGCCCCTGCGCGCGGCGGCTTCACTGATCGTAATGATGCGCGTATGCCCGAAAAACAATTTCTGGTTCAGTTTCTTTTGCAAATTTTGCGTCGCTTCCTTTACCGTGCGCCCCGTTGCGCTCTCCACCGTCACCGAGCCCTTGCCGCTGCCGGAGCTGCCGCTGCCGCTGGAGCCCGCGATCCGGATCGGAATCGGAATTTGAACCGATATTTCAAGCATCTCGGGATTGTTTTCCGCCAGATCGATGCCGATGGCCACAGCGGAGGTGCGTTCCTCGATTTCGCGGCGGTCCCAGCATCCGGTCAGCACCGGTATAAGAAACAGGATTAATAGCACTTTTTTCCTCATCATGGTCCATCACCTGCTTTTTGGTAAAATAGATCAGCTCCGCGGACGTTCGTCCTGCGATTGCTCGCTCTGTGACTGCTCGCCCTGCGACTGCTCGCCCTGCGGCTGCTCGCCCTGCGGCTGCTCGCCCTGCGATTGCTCGCCCTGCGGCTGCTCGCCCTGCGGCTGCTCGCCTTGCGACTGCTCGCCCTGCGGCTGCTCGCCCTGCGATTGCTCGCCCTGCGATTGCTCGCCCTGCGATTGCTCGCTCTGCGATTGCTCGCCCTGCGGCTGCTCGCCTTGCGACTGCTCGCCCTGCGACTGCTCGCCCTGCGGCTGCTCGCCTTGCGACTGCTCGCCCTGCGATTGCTCGCCCTGCGATTGCTCGCCCTGCGATTGCTCGCCCTGCGACTGCTCGCCCTGCGGCTGCTCGCCCTGCGAGGGTTCTTTCGGCTTCGGCGTTTTCTGGTTCTCAGCCGCCTTGCGCTGCGACTCCGCCGCAATCGATTTCCGCATAAAGGATAAGATCAGCAGCAGCGCAGGAATAGCGAAGGCACACAGGAGACCCACATAGTTCACTAAATCCGACCATTCGAACAAGCTTTGAACATTAGGCGGCTTCATCGACGTCCAATAGAACACCGGGAGCAGCAGCAGTGCGATCAGCCGGTGGCTCTTCATGTGGAGTATCTCCTTAAGCGTTAGAGCCAGCGCAAAATATAAATTGCCCAGCGTAGTGAAGACGGCTGCCACCCAAACGCCGAGAAACGCGGATTCCAGCCTCTCCAGAATAAGCCCCGGCACCTCCGTCGTCTTAACGAGCTCCAGCGTCGGCCAGGCAAGCAGCTTCAGCTCGTCTACACCGAAAACCGCGATGCCGGAAAATACGATTAGTGAGTAGATGAGACCCGGAACCGCAATGCCGACTGCCTGATGCTTGAAGGGCGTGCCCGTCGACTCCGAGGAGGCGCCGAAAATCGTCATCACCTCGAAGCCCAAATAGGAGCCGGATGTGATGAGGACCCCTTTCATGAAGTCATAAAAACTGATTTGAAACAACGGCAGCAGGTTGTCGAGCTTGGCACTCTGCAAGGAAGACAATCCGATAATCACAACTGGAATCACGATAAGCGGGATGAGAACCTCGTTTACCCTGACGACGACCTCAATGTCGTTGACGACCAGAATATATGCCGTGATCAGCATCGTGCCGATAATGACCTCCAGCGGAGTCCTCGTAAGGACGGTCGCCGTCACCACCTCGCCGAAGGTGCGGGCGACCATCGAAGTCGATCCAAGCCAATAAACGACATAGGCCAAAAATAATGGAAATCCGACAATCATTCCGATGACCGGGTAATTTTTCGGAGACAGCAGCTTAACGGCATATTGAATGATGCTTTCCCCGTAATGCCTGCGGGATAAGGTCGTAATGATGCTTAAGGCGACCATGGAAAGCAAGGCTCCAAGCATGCAGGATATCCATCCGTTCTGCTGCGATAACACCGCGGTCGACCGCGGCAGCGTCAGCACGCCGACCCCGAGAATGGTGCTGGCGATTAAGGAAGCAGCCTGGCGATGCGTCATGCGGAACGGGGTTTGATCCGCCAAATCCTTGTCGGAAGGTGTTGGTCTCTCGATCACATTACTTTTCATCGGACTCGCTTCCCTCCTTGTTATTCCCGCTTCCGATGTTGGATGCGTCGGTCTCGGAATTCGTTTGCGAAGACGGCTGCAGCCGGTCGGTATCTTTCGGCACAAACATAATAGGACGTTTCCTCATCCATTGCAGCGGCGCCCGGAGCAGCGTATCCTTCAAATCGGACGCCCGGGTAGGCGTGAGCGGAGACAGGTACGGCACTCCGAACGATTTGAGGGTACACAGGTGAATAATGACGATGATCAGCAGAAGCATGATGCCGTACAAGCCGAACAGCGCAGCCGCAATCATGACCGGAAAGCGGAGCATCCGCAGCGCAATCGCCGCGCTGTAGCTTGGCGATGCGAACGAGCCGATCGTCGTCAGCGCCACGACGATAACCATGATCGGACTGACGATTCCGGCCTGTACGGCGGCCTGCCCGACGACGAGCGCGCCGACGATGCCGATGGTCGGACCGATCGGACCCGGCAGCCGGACGCTTGCTTCCCGCAAAATTTCCATCGTTACCTCCATCAGGAACGCTTCCACAATCGACGGGAAGGGCACCGTCGAGCGTCCCGCAGCCATTGCGATCACAAGCCTGGACGGAATCATCTCCGGATGGAAGGAGCTGAACGCGATATACAGTGACGGAAGCAGCAGCGCCATCAGCATACTGAGAATGCGGATGAACCGGATGAGCGTACCGATCATGAAACGCTCGTAATAATCCTCCGGACTATGGTAGAACTGCGTGAATATGGCCGGTGCGATGAGCACAAACGGCGTGCCGTCGGAGATGATGATGACCTTTCCCTCCAGCAGATGGGATACGGCTTTGTCCGGGCGCTCCGTATTTTGAATGAGCGGAAACGGCGTCCATTGGCTGTCCTGGATAAATTGTTCGATATAACCGCTTTCGAGTACGGCATCGATGCTGATCATCCGGATTCTTCTGAGGACTTCCTCGAGAATGATCGGATTCGTCAGCCCTTCGATGTACATGATCGCTAAGTCGGTGCGGCTGCGCTTTCCGACCTGCATGCATTGCACGCGAAGCTTCGGATCCTTGAGCCTGCGCCGGATCAGCGTCGTATTCGTCCTCAGCGTTTCCGTGAACCCTTCCTTCGGGCCGCGTACGACCGATTCCGTAGCCGGCTCGGAAATATTCCGTTTGTCCCAGCCGCGCACGTTCAAAATGAGCGCATGCGGATCGCCGTCGACGAACAAAGCGGTATCGCCGCAAAGCACGGTATGCACGACGTCATTGATCGTGTCTACCTGCTTCGTTTCATGGATCGGTAGTCCCGTGCACTGCAAATGGGAAAGTAAACCCTCTGAGCTTCCGTGCTGATCCTTGACCGCGAACATGGACGCCTCCAGAATGAACTGGTCGACCGTCTCCGAATTGACCAAACCGTCGATATAGATAATAAAAGCGCTAACTCCGCTTGCTCCGCCGATCCGGATGGAGCGGTAATTCACATCGTGGCTGGGCCCGAATATCGATACCAGCTTGTCCATATTCGCTTTGAGATCCGCAGCCACGCACGTAATCTCGATGTCTTGCAGCTGCTGCATGAAATGCTCGTCGAGCACCTTGGACTTCATGATTTTTGTTTTATCCTTGTAACTGGAAAGAAGGTTTTTTTTATCGGACGACATGACACCACCTCAAGGGTAGTTTTTCCTGTCACGGGGAATTTATGAATGAAAGGAAAAAAAGCCGCCGAATCGCCCGGCGGCCTTCCTTAAATTGAATTAAAAATCAAATTGAATCCGATAAGCAAACTCGTTGCAACGTATATTACCGCTCTCCATATCCGTAACCGCTTCTCCGTTCAGGCGCACATTTACGAATTTTACGCCGTCCACCCCCCTTTCCCCGTCATAGCCGTAAATCCCGGAAGGATTTGCATTCGTGCCGTTATAATCGATATCGCTGAACACGACGTTCTCAATCCGCCTGCCGGGAACCGGATTATATTTTTCGTTCCGGACGACGCGGACATCGAACAGCTGGCCAAGCTCAAAATCCTCTACGCGGATATCTTTAAAAGTAACGTTTCGGACCGTGTTGTTGTCGCCTGCGCAGATCGCCATGACGCCCCGGTAATTTTCCTGGGGCTCGTGATGCTCGAGCACATCGATATTATTGAAGCAGATTTCCTCGACCGTATCCCCGTTATTTTGATGGTCGCCATGAATGCCCACATGCATCGCATGGGCCACATCCGCCCACAAGACGGAAGCGCTGACGGCAATATGGCGCGAGTCGCCGTAATAGTCGCCGCGGCTGCCGTAAATGGCGATGCAGTCGTCCGACGTGCGCAGAAATACATCCCGTATGTCCACATGCGAGCTGGCCATCATGTCAATCCCGTCGCACCAGCCGCGCGTGCTGAACGCTTTGAAGTTACGGATGCGAATGTGCTCGGACTGCCCGAGATAAATGCTGTAATGGGGAGGATCAAGCACAATGATGCCTTCCACTTCGATCCGTTTGGAAAATTGGATCTGAACGCCCCGCAAATAGGTTGTTTTCTCCATATCGCCCATGTACAAAAGGCCTCTGCCGCGAATGACGATATGTTCCGCTTCCCTGCATATGATCGAGGCGTACAAAATCGAGCCTCCGGCTAAATAAACGGTCGTCCCGGACGGAATAAGCAGCCTGGGATCCGCAAATTGATGAATGCCCGGTGCGAAGTAAATCGCCTTGTTTTTTCCGTCCGCCGGAGCAGGAATACTTGCCAGTCGCGCTGAAATTTCCGGAAAATCATGTTTTCCTTGCTCGACCAGCAGTACGCCGGAGCCGTTCGGCATAGGCGGCGACGTTTCGATAGGATTGGCGAACAGATGCAGATTGCTGAACCGCTCTCCGTTTATTTCAACGGACAGCTTGCACGGTCGGTCCAAGACGAACGTGACGGCATCGGACTCCGTTTGAAACGCAATATTCGCGGATAGTGGGCGAATAACCGCCTGATGAACGGACTGCTTAGTCGAAACGACCCGAACCTCTACCGTGCCCTTCATATCAAAATAGGCCATCGATGCGGACCTGACGTTATGCATGTCCACCTTCGCTTCGAATACGAATACCGGCTGCCATTCGCCGCCCGGCTTGCGTACGCTTACCGCAAAGTCGTCATTACCGATTGCCCCTTCGGGCTGGTCATATACGATTAGCTGATTCACTTTACTTGCGCTCCGAATAAACCTTGTTCACTTCATCCGTTACTTCCTGGCCGCCCGAGCGCAGCCAGTTTTCCTTGAAGCTGTAGAAATCGCCGTCCGTATTCGCCTCGCCCGTAATGGCCTTGATCAGATACGTATCCTGAAGCGTCTTCAGATTGCCCCAATATTTCGGCTTGCTCGTCAGGACGGCAGGCCCCAGCGCGTCAAACATCGGAACGACGAGCGGGGACAGCTTTTCCTTCAGCTCCAGCACATCCGGCTGCGTCGTATGCTTCTGCATGGACACATCGATCGAGGATAACGGGTTGTAAAAATTGCCCGCTCCCAACTTCGGCGCGGCAGCGTTCTCGTCCGGTCTAGGCACGGCCAGATCGCCTTGCATGTCATAGCTCACGCCAGGCTGGCCGAAGCCGGTCAGCAGGAACCCTTCCGAATCCGTGGATACGTACTCGAGAATCTCCATAATTTTATGGCGCTTCTTCTCATCCTCTTCCAGCTGCTTTCCTAACAGGACCGGAGCTTGACGAGCGCCGTACGCGAAGCCGTATGTCTTGCCGTCCGGTGCGAGGAGCGGGGAGCCCGGCCGAATGACTTGTCCCTTCTCGAGACCCGGCTTCGCCACGAAGCCCGAATCCTTGTGGAAGTTGCCCCATTTCATATTGTCGACCATCCCGATCTTCTGGTTGGCGAATTTAATATTAATTTCATTGTTGTCCGTCGTGATGAATTCCGGATCGATCAGGCCCGATTTGTACCATTTGTTAAGCAGCTTCAGTGCGGCGCGGGTTTCTTCGGTGATGCCGCCGTATACGAGCTTGCCGTCCGCTCCGATCTTGTATTGGTAAGGAGAAACGCCGTGCGCGCTAAAAATGGAGGTGAACAGCTGCTCCGTCAGCTTGCCCCGGCCCGTTAAGCCGAATGTGTCCTTTTGGCCGTTCTTGTCCGGATCATCGTTCACGAACTTCGTCAGCACATCCTCAAGCTCCTCGAGCGTCTTGGGCGGCTCGCTGTAGCCGATATTTTTCAGCCATGCCTCGTTATACCCCGGCATAAAGCCGTCCAATCCGCCCGGCCAAACCTTCGGAATGCCCCAGTTTTTTCCGTTGTACAGACCGACGCCCCATGCGCCGGGATCGACCGAATTCAAAGCCGCCGCATATTTAGGCATTTGGGCTTCGATTTCCGCCTGGTCCACACTCGCGATAATGCCCTGATCGGCCCACGTCACCATATCCGTTTCTGTTGCATCGATCGGGAAAATATCCGGGATATCGCCGGAAGCGAGCAGCACGGAAAATTGCTCCTTCCACGTGCCCCGCTCCAATTTCACATTTTTGATTTTGACGTTAAATTTTTTCTCCAGCTCCGTTTGGACGTAGTTGCCGTCCTTCTCGGGCGTATTGAAGTTATTCGCCCACGTAATCTCGATCGGAGCCTCCGCGGCTGGCGTTTCCGCGCCGTTCGACGGCTTCGGATCGTTCGATCCCTCATTGTTCCCACCGTTATTGCCGCTGCAGCCGCTCAAGACAAGCGATACCGAAAGGGCGGCCGCCGTCATCCCCAACCATTTCTTTTTAGCGTCTTTCATTTCTTCTGCTTCCTCCCTTTTCTATTACCTCATTATATATTTAGACAGTCCGCACATACAGCTTCATGCGTTCCGTTTAAACCGGATTGCCGCGCCTAGCCCTTAAGCGAGCCGACCATAATGCCTTTCACGAAAAACCGCTGAAGGAACGGATACACCATAAGAATCGGCAGCGCGGTAAACATAATAATCGCCGCTTTGACCATTTCGGGGGCCTGCTCGTTCGTCGGAACCGGCAGCATCGGATCCCCTTCGGCCGTAATGACGAGCCGTCTCAAGAAGAGCTGGAGCACGATTTTCGACTGGTCCTGCATATAAAGCATCGCATCGAACCAGGCGTTCCAGTGGCCTACAGCGCTCCACAGCGCGAGAGTCGCAAGCACCGGCTTTGACAGCGGGATAACGATCGTGAACAGAATACGCAAATCGTTGGCGCCGTCGATTTTGGCCGAATCCTCAAGCTCCTCGGGAATGCCCATAAAGAAGTTGCGGAGAATCAGCAGATTAAACGTGCTAATCAATCCGGGGATCACGTACACCCACAGGGAATTAATGAGGCCGAGCCCTTTGATCAGGAGATAGGTCGGAATAAGCCCGCCGCCGAAAAACATCGTCACAACGATAAACATCGTATAAAAGCCGCGGTGAGGCAAATATTTGCGCGACAGCGGATAGGCTCCGAGCGACAGGAAAACAAGCGTCAGCAAGGTTCCGACGACCGTCCGGAATACGGTATTTCCCATCGTCTGCCACACCGTATCGGTCGTAAGCACCCGCTTCCAGGCAAAGAGGGAAATTTCCTTCGGATACAGATGGATGCCCGGACGCAGCGCCTCCGCCGGTGTGCTCAGCGAGATGGAGAGCACATGCAGAAACGGATAGATCATCGTGATGCAAAGAACAATAACGAATAAAATCAGAAACCCCTGGAATATTTTCTCGCCAGCGGATAATTTCAATTTCAGCCACACCTTTCTTGCCTGATGTCAGTACAGGCCTTCCTGTCCCATCTTCTTCGTAACGAAGTTCGCGAATAACACCAGCATGAGTCCGACCACGTTTTTAAACAAGCCGACGGCCGTCGTCAAGCTGAACTGGAAGTTTTGCAGGCCGATCCGGTACACATACGTATCGAGCGTATCCGCTACCCCGTAAACAGCGGGCGAATACAGCGTCAAAATTTGGTCGAAGCCGGCATCCAGCACGCCGCCGACCCGCAGAATAAGCAGAATCGCAATGACGGGCAGAATCGACGGAATCGTAATGTACAGCGTCTGCTTCCAACGGTTCGCTCCGTCCAGAACGGCCGCTTCGTACATTTGGGAGTCGATGCTTGTCAAGGCGGCCAAATAGATGATCGTCCCCCAGCCGACTTCCTTCCATATGCCCGACACGACGAGCGTAAACCGGAAGTAAGACTCGCTCCCGAGGAAGTAGATCGGTTCGATGCCCATATATCCGAGGATATAGTTGACCACTCCCGAATTGGGCGACAGCATAGTGATCAAAATTCCTCCGATGACGATCCACGAAAGAAAATGCGGCAAATACGAAATCGTCTGCGCTACTCTTTTGAATAAGGAAAACCTCAGCTCGTTAAAAAGCAGAGCCAATAGGATCGGCGCCGGAAATCCGAAAATAATATGATAAAAGCTGATTACGATCGTATTTTTCATAATCTTCCAGAAATCCGGCGAACCCGTAAACAAATACTCGAAATGCTTGAAGCCCACCCATGGGCTCCCCCATATGCCGTCGCGGATAAAATAATCCTTGAACGCCAATTGAATGCCGTACATCGGGCCGTACGCGAATATCGCGTACCAGATGATCACCGGAGCCAGCAGTAAAAACAGATATTTGTTTTTCTTATACTGCCGCCGGGTCAATGCCCATCTTGAAGCTTTGCTGCTGCCCAGATCCTGTCTCTGCTTGGAAATGCCAGCGGCGCTTGCCGGGTTCATAGTCGTATTCTCCTTCCGAATGCCAGTTTGAAATGTCGCCTCGTTTGAACACCTTCACATTACCGGGTTGTAAGCGCTTTTTCTATTGCAAATTCATTAAATAGACTATAGTTTCTTTGAATTTTCGGCTATAAATTTATAAGCAAAAGAAAAAGCAACCGCAGCAGCGATTGCTTTAACCGTATAGGGCGTTCTAAGTGGCGGACCCGCCGGCATTCCGGTACTGGATCGGCGTTACCCCGTAACGCGTTTTAAATTTATTATGAAAATATTGGGAGTTACGGTAGCCGACAAGTCCCGATATTTCCACAACGGAAAGACTCTTGTCCTCCCTCAGCAAGCCGGCGGCTTTCTCCAGGCGTACGCGGGTCACGTATTCGGTAAACGTTTCGTTCATCACCGTACCGAACAAGGTCGAAATGTAAGTAGGCGCAAGCGAGGCGACCTCCGAAAGCTTATGAAGCGATAAATCCTCGTGAAGATTGTCATCGATAAACTTCTTTAATTTTAAAATAATTTCGGTATGGGCATGGTTGCCCGCTTCTTGGACATGCGCCGTAATGTTGGCCGACATCTCCCTAATCGCCTGAAGAGTATCTTCGAGCGTTTCTTTCTTGAACTCGTCGAACAGGCTGGACGGCGGAATGATCTGCTGAAGCTCCAGCTCGATGACCACCTGGTACAATACCGTTACGAGCTGCAGCAGTCCGAGCTCGACGTTCTCCAGCTGGATGCCGCCTTCGGCTAATTCCTTCTGAAAGTCGTCGATAAAACGGCTCACGCCAACCTCATTTCCGGCTTTTAACGCATACTTGTAGTTGTCGAACGAGAACAAGTGCGGCTTTACTTTATTAGAGGAGAGGCTGGAATACGCTATGATCGCATCCGATCCGTAGAAGAAGCGGTAACGGTAAGCATGTACGGCATCCTGGTATGAAAAAGGGATTTCCCCGGCCGTGTGCACGAAGGAGCCGAAGGCCGCCCCGAACTTCAGCTCGCCTGCGGTCTGCTTCTTGATGGCATGCATTTCCGTCAGCAGCGCTTGTTCCAGCGCTTCGGACGGCGCATCCGGCTCGCCGGCATAAATAATGGCCGCTTCCTGGGCATTCAAGCTCACGAAGCGGTAATTGCCATATGCCTCAAGCTGCTCATAAGCCGCCTTAAAGGCATCGCTGCTGCTGCCTTCCAGCATTTGAATGCGGCAAACCATATACTGGCAGTTTTGCGGCAAATCGTTATCGTATTCCAGACCGATTCCGCCGCCTAACACGAGATTTTTTAATTCGTTTATTTTGGCTTTGGATTGCAGCGATTCGATTTTTCGGCCGAGTGTATCAAGCGTGCTGCCGATAATGGCATACTCGTTCCGGCTTTCGTTCGCGGAGCCGGGCTGGTAAAAGCCGCGAATGCTGGCAACTAACGCCTTCATCGGGTCATAGACGCGCCTTGAGATCAAATAGGAAATCAGCAGCCCGATCAGCAGGACAAGCAGACAGCTGGCGAATATTTTTCCCTTCAGCTGCTCCGATGAGGACACGAAGGAATTCATCGGCCGAATCATCGCGTATTTCCAATGATAGTCCGACGTTTGATCGGACAGGAAAGACAGCACGTACTTGTCCCGTTTGTTGTAATAGAGACTTTGAACCGCTTGGCCGCCGGATTTCATGCTTTTCACGACGGCATCCAGCTCGTCCTCATCGGCTGCGCCGGTATGGATGACCGGGCCGCCGGATTCGCTGAACACGTACAGCTTCTCCAATGGCGAGCTCATCGTGCTGGACACCATCTGATAAATATAGTCGATGCTTACATCGATATACATCGTTCCTTCGGCCAGCTTCGGCAGCGATCCGTACGGAAGCGCAATCGCATACGTCATCACTTTCTCGCCGTCCGCAAGCGTCCTGAATGTCCAACGGTTCGCTGCGTCGGCAAGCGATTTTTGAACAAACGGCGCGTCCGGGGAATTGTCCGGCTTCATATAAAACTGGCTGCTATCGACGATATAATTTCCTTTTTGGAAGTAGACCGAAATTTTGTAAACGCCTTCATTTGCGAGCTTGAAAATTTCCAGATCCTTGCGAAAAGCCGTAATTCTGCTTATATTTCCTTCCCACTTGCTGTCCAGCAAATAGTTAAGCATCGATTGGCTTTCGAGCGATAACGTCGACAAGGATTTGTTCCGGATGCTGTTCTCATATTTTTTCAGCAGCGTGTTTTCAATATAGTCGCGGGAAGTTATCAGACGCTGCCGGCTGTCCTTGGCGATTTCATCTACCATCAGCCGGTTAGCCTGCACATACAAATAACCGCCTACAAGCCCGATAATGATTACGGCCAGCAGGGTGAAGGAGAGAATCAGATGAGTAAATAAAGTGCCTCCTATTTTTATTTTGCCGATTCGAATCACGACAATCCCCCTTTTTGCAAATGAATCTCTCAGCTGTATTTATGTAAATTAGTATACTTAACAATACTAAATTGCACAGATTATTTCTATTATAAAATCTTCAAATGAATAATATCATAGAGCGAAAAACGAGAAAAACCGGCCTCGGAAGCCCGAAGCCGGCAATTTGCTGCTATTGCGAACATCTAATATTGAAGGGTGATTATTTACCTGCTTGACGTTATTTCAAATGCCCGGGGTTCCGCCGGCCAGCAGCGTTTCGTCGTGCAGCCTCTGTGCCCAGCGGCCGAGCGCCGCCGCCTGCTCGGCCGTGAACCTTTTGCCGCTTAGGGCGTTCACTTCCCCGATATACGCCTGCAGCAGGTTGCGGGCTGCAGTTCCGTTTTGCTGCCCGGCTTTCGCCTCGGCAAGCTCCAGCTTCTGCTGCAGCGATTGAACAATCCCTTCCGAACCCGGATCGCCGGTCTCGGCCGCGAATGCTCCGGTCAGAGCGGACAAGCTGTCGAAGGTCGCATGGACGCTGAACGAATGCTGGGCGGAACCGCGGTTTCCGGCCTCATCCTCCGCCTCCGCCGTCAAGCTGTGCTCGCCCGGCTCCAACGTATACGCCTTCGTGTCTGCTAGCGGCGCATCGCATGGCGATGAATCGACGCCGGATAAAGCATCGGCTGCATGGCATGTAACCGTAACCGTCTGATCGATCGTATACGACGCTTCCCCGGCTATTTCTACCTGAGGAGCGGTTCTATCGATCTTCACCTCCACGGACCTGGACGGCTCCACATTGCCCGCCGCATCCGTGCTCCAGTACACGATCGTATGCGTCCCTTCCCCGGTCAACGTAACCGAGCCCCCGGTTTGCTGCTCTCCTTCATTAACCGTGAAATAGGTGGCCTCCACACCGGAGCTTTCATCGGAGGCATGGAAGGTTACCACCGTATCCCCGGCGGCCCATCCCTGCGGCGCATCGTCCGTCGTAACCGGAGGCGTCACGTCCGCCGCTTTCACTTCGCCATATAATCTTAATTCAGCCATATTCCCAAACCAGCTGCTTCCGTTATAAATGCGGATATAACGATACGGCTTCTTGCTGTTGACGGTTAAAGTTTGCCAATCCATCGTCCTCCCCGCTGCCGCAGAAATCGTCGTCCAGCTTGCCTGGTCGTTGGAGCCTTGAACGACGGTGCCGTTTATCCGGGTAAAATAACCGTCCTGCCTGGAAAGCAGCTCCGCCTTTGAAAGAGTTGCCTGATAGCCTTCTTTAAACTCAAACGTAAGGTAGCCGCCGGACCCGCTTCCATTGACCCTGAAATCCGTAATCGTGCCGGCATTTCCATCAAACAACGCGCCTGCCGTCTTCAGGAGATCGGCCGGATTTCTTCCGCTGGAATCCTTGAGATCAGCGATTTCAAGCACATTCGATAGCAGACCGTTCCGATCGGGAAGATAAAGCGACGAGCCGTCGGAGGTCGTTGTTTTCTCCGGTCCCGCGCTCCCGTCTTCCGTCTTGTAATGGATGCTGAAGGTTACCGGACCCGGACTTGCATCGCTGCCGATGACGGCTTCGGCCTTCCAATTGATTTGGTCATCCGAGGAAGCCGCAGCTGTTTGTCCGTGAATGTTAACGCCGACGTCATGGATTTTTTCGGTTGCCTTGAAGACCAATTGGACCTTATTGCCGGGAACGATTCGTTTTTGGATGCTCTGCTCCGAGCCGATCGATACCGAATCAAGCTTGGACCGTATTTTCACATCGCCATACAAACGTAACTCGGCCATATTGCCGAACCAGTTGTTCCCGTTGGTAATCCGGATATAACGGTAAGCAGCGGTGCTGTTAATCTTAAGCGTTTGCCAGTCCGCCGTAGATCCTGCCGCATTCGAGATCGTGGTCCAGGTTGCGTTGTCGTTGGAGCCTTGCACCACCGTCCCGTTAATTCTGCCGGAATAACTATCCTGCCTTGCAATGATCTCCACCCTCGACAGCAGGGCTTGTCCGCCTTCCTTAAAATCAAACGTAAGATACGCTCCGTACCCGCTGCCGTTTAAACGGAAATCCGTAACTGTGCCTAAATTGCCGTCAAATAAAGCTTTTGCGGTCGCCAGGAGATCGGCCGGGTTCCTTCCGCTGGAATCCGTCAGATTGGCGATTTCGAGCACATTGGATAGGAAGCCGGTCTGATCGGCAATAAACAAGGAAGACCCGTCGGTCGTAAAAATCGCATCCTCCGCCTGAGCGCCTGCTGCCGTCTTGTAGCTGATCCTGAATTTTACCGCGCCGGCTTGTACGTCCCGATTCGTCGTTAGCGCTGCCGTCCAGTTCTGATTGTCGGCTGTGGTAACGGCTGCCGCTTGCCCTTGAATATTCACACTTACATCCTGGATCGGTTCCGACGATTGGAAGGACAATTTGATCGTGTCGCCCGGAACGATCCGGTTTTTCAGGCTTTGCTCCGAGCCGACGGATACGGACTCCAGCTTGTTCACCGTCTCGTGGCGCCGGCCGAAAATTCTAAATTCCGCGGCTTCCAGCATCGTGCTCGACGGCTCGATCATCTGCATTTTCAAAAACCGGAATGGCTGCTGCTCGAGCGAATCTTCTACTTCAAGCCTTTGCATATCCTCCGTTACCGTCGTTAAGCCGGGCGTCAGCCGGATCCAATGCTCCTTATCGTTGGAGCCGAAGATGGCAACGCCGCCGATCCGTTCGGGAAAGCTGGCTCTTACCTGCAGCTCGAAGGCGGTTGCCGATAGTTTGTAATCGGGACCAAAATCCATGTAATGAGTCCGGTCCTGAGCCGTATAGTACCCAACAAAACTATCATTCGTATGGTCCAGAAGGTTCGGGACGGCATTACCGAACGTAGAGCTGACAAACATATTCGTAAAATCAACGCTTCCGTCCTTCAAGAGCGGCGTCAGTACTTGAAGGCTCTGCACCGCAGCGTTCAAGGCGAACAGCTTCTGGTAAAACACCTCGTCGGAAGCGCTTGCGATATGACTCTCCGCGTCGATAAACGAATCGTTATAATGCGCAAGTGTGGAGGACACATAAAGAGTACCGGCATCATAAGGCGCAATGACCGCATCGATGGCCGATTGCCGGTCACCCGCAACAACAATCGTAACATCTCTGGTCGTCACCGAAGTGCCGTCCGATGCGCTTATGACAAAGGAATAGGTTCCGGCTTGCGCAGGATGCCACGAAAAAGCTCCTGTGGTCACGTCAAACGCCGCACCCGCAGGCAAATGATCCGCCTGGTAGGCCACGACATCCGCCGCGCCTGCATCCGTCGCGCCGAAATCATAGCGGATATCGGCCGTACTTCCGGTATAAGTGAACAGCTGCAGCGGAGCTTTTCCTTGCGTAAATACCGGCGGCGTCAGCTGTGCTCCGGCTTTTAAATGAATATGGTCCAACTCGACCGTCGTACCGGCTCCCTTGACGGTCATATAAACGAGGTCTCCGAGCCCTTGGAACGGATTAAACGCATAACTTACATATTTCCACTGGCCCTTCGTATCCGGCAGGGTTACGGAATCGCCGAACACTTCCAGCTTCGCCGTGCCGTCCGTCCGGATCTTGAACGCAATCGTCCTCTCTCCGCTAGCGGAGCCGACAAGCGCAATCCTGCTTCCCTCTTCCGTTGCCGTCAATTGAACGAAAGCCGTGCCGCCTTCTTGCCTGGTTGACGAAACACCGTTAAGGCTCGTATACCGGTCTTCTACTTCTCTCAAGTCGGGACTCGAGATCGCCTTCGGAATATACCGCGTTCCCTCCGCTTCCGCTTCTTTCGGAATATAGAGCCAATAATCCCCCCCGCCGTCCGGCGATTCCCAGTAGAACGGCAGTCTCTTCTCGAACATCTCGGTGAAATACGGAGCTTCCGTCTCCATATCGATTCCTGCCGTATATTTATAGTAATAATAAAGATCGTATACATTGCCGCCGATTCTGCCCCGGTAACCGCCGGCCAGCTGCTTGTACACGATGGTCGGATTTCCATCGATGTCCGTATGCGCAGCAACCGGAATCCACGGCGTATCGTAGCCAAGCATGTACCGGGCAAAATAGTCGGACGCCTTCAGGATGCGATTATCGAGAAATTCATAGGGACCGACCGCATCCGGTGCCGTCGAGGCCGTACCGTCCACAGGATCGACTTTCGTTCCCTGGGCAAGCAAAAGGCGCGACAAAATCTCCGCATTCGTTACATCCCCGGCGCCATGCGCCTGGTCCCTGCCCATCTCGACATGCTGAACGACCGAAGGCTCTACCTTCTCCCCTGTTAATATATTTGTATCCACCAGCCGGAACAATGCTTTGATGGCGCCGTTTTGTCCCTGATCGACGGCGGTCTTGTTAACGGTAAACCACTCGACTCTCTCGTTATACCTGTCCCTGTTGCCGGTAAAAATATAACCCGAAACGGCTCCTAGCAGCGAATACAGATGCTGGTTCATAAAGCGGTCATTCGTGTGCTGGAACGTTTCGATAACCGGAATGATCAGATGATTCGTGAAATCGTCCGTATCCTGCTCCGTCCACTTCAGTTCTTCGGTTTGCGTGCCCGTATACCTCAAAATTTCCGCAGCGGTTACCATCCGGTTAAGCGGAATTCCCGTGTGTATATGCGCATCTGTGAAATACGCGTATTTCGCCGGATCCATCTGCGACCAGATCCGGATAATGCGCAACGCATTTGACCGGTAAACCTCATCGCCCGTTATGACATACATAAGAGCTTGCGTGTACGACTTCAAGCCGTCGGCTATAAACCTTGAATTAAAGCCCTGGCTGTTAAAAGCGTCGCTGGCCGGTTTCGTCGGATCCGCCCCGTTCTGATTGCTGGACGTGACGGTTTTGGATGCCGCCGGTGATTGCTGCATTTGATTAAAATAAGTCACCCAAGGCTCTTTTTGCGCCCGCACCTGCTCTCTCACATTTTCAAGAATATCCTTCGTAAGACCGACGCCCGGATGCTTGAATCCGCTTTCATCAATCACCTCATAAATGACCGGCTGGACCTCTCCGATAACCGGCTGCTCCGCCGTTTCTTCTGCTGCACTTGCCGCGGGCAGCGGCAGCATGGCTGCGAGCAAACTAATGGAAACAACGATGGACAATAAACGCCGCCTGAACCTGATGCCAACATAAAATCCTTCCCGAAGCTTCAAATGTAATCCTCCCCCTTAATCATCAGCGTATTTGCAAAATCTACGTTAACAGCCTGAAACCGCTTTATCCATTCTAAATATTTATAATGAAACATATTGCACACGACAAAAAGAAAGAAGGTATCCCCCGCCGTATCTCTGGCTTTGGGGACACCTTCCTATTTTGCCTGGCCTTCGTTATTGCTGCCCGCCCTTAATTCTGAACACCGTTACCGAACGCTCGGGAAACTCATAACCGAACCGGCCGCCTTCCACCGCAAGGGACGACTGCTTCGGCTTGATTTTCTCCGGCGCTTCAAAGCTGTTCTCCTCTTCCGGCGCATAACCCGACAGCTCGAACACGTCGGCTACTGCAGTCCGATTCGGGAAATTCTCAAGAGCAATGTCCGCGTTAACGGTGCTTGCCTGCACGTTGACGACCTTCACAATCACATCTCCCGTCGAGTGCTCCGTGCTGGCCGAATAATACAGCGGCTCAAGAACCGGCAGCTTGTCCTCCGACTCGTTTTGCAGCTCCCCGTTGATGAACGTCCGGATCCGTCTTCCCGACACCTCCAAAGCGAGCTCGTACTCCGTTTCGGCTTCGGCGGTGAACAGGCTTTGAGTCAGAGCCGAGGCTCTTCCGTCCACGGAGGAGAAAAGAATCGTATCCTGGTTCTGCCATCCGCCGGCTTCCCACTTGAGGTGATTTTTCTCGTCCTTCTTGCCGAAGCCGATTCCGAAGCCTTTTGGCCCGCCGGTTTTCACCGCTCTCGCGTACAGCGTATAGCTGCCCCAATCCGTTCCGCAAAGCTCATGCGACGAGACGGCCTTGCCTGCCGCACGGTTTTCCCGCGTATCGGACAGCTCTACGACCAAGCCGTCAAACGGTTTGCTTTCCCCGGTAACGTTATTGACTAACCGGATATCCGAGTAGCGGACGGAGTTAAAATCGGCATGCAGCACAATCGTTCCGGTAATCGGCGGCTCGGCCGATTCGGCTTCCGGCTTGGCAAATCCTTCTCCTTCGATCCCCAGCAGCTGATCGCCCTGATGATGCATGAACAGCTGCTGCACGTAATAGTTCGCCGTTCCGAACACCTCGTGGTTGTTGAACCAGATCATATCCGGCTTCCAGTTGACGTAATCGACGTTGCACAGCATCGGCGCGTAGCAGGCTAAACCTACCGCATGCGCATTTTTCTCCAGACCCGTCATAAAAGCCGCTTCGGCGAGCGCATTGTAATACGTATTGCCCCATGACGCGTATTCGCCCAAAAACACCTTCGGCTCATCCGCTTTGAACCGGTCGTACCGGCCGCAGTTGGCCAGGAACCATTCCGGCGACATATAGTAATGCTCATCCACCAGATCGGATCCGTTTTCTCTGGCCGATTTCCAGCCGCGCTCGTACTCGCCTCCGGCCGCGAACGGTCCGCTGGAATTGATGATTTTCATATCCGGGTACAATTCCTTGATCGCGCGGTGGAAGTAGTCATACCGTTCGAAAAACGGCTCGCCCACCTCTTCGTTGCCGATCCCGATATACTCGAGCCCGAACGGCTCGGGATGGCCCAGCTCCGCCCGGATTCCGCCCCACTTCGTCGAGGCGTCGCCCCGCGCGAACTCGATCAGGTCAAGGGCATCGTCGATCCACGGCTGAAGCTCCTCGATCGGCACGATCCGTTTGTGATGCGGGTCGTAGCCCGCAGGCAAAATCGGAATCGGCTTTGCTCCGATATCTTCGCAGTAAAGGAAATATTCGTAATAGCCAAGGCCAAGCGTCTGGTTGTAGCTCCAATTGTTCCGTCTTGCCGGTCTTTGCTCAAGCGGCCCGATCGTATTTTTCCAGCGGTACATCGAGTTCCGGTCGTCGGCATTAAGCGAGCCGTCATGGATCAGGCAGCCGCCCGGAAAGCGCATGAACTTCGGCTTCAGCTCCGCAATCAGCTCCGCGATGTCCTTGCGCAGGCCGTTCTTCCGGTTACGGTACGTTTCCGCCGGGAAGAGCGATATCAAATCCAGATAAAGCTTGCCTTGCCCTTTGGTCAAGACCGTCAGCCTGCCGCTGAAATCCGTGGCATCCGATACGATGACGGCCTCGTACTTCGTCCATTCTCCGGAAGCTACCGCAATTTCCGCTTGACCGTGTACCTTGCCGTCTGTGCTTTCGACCGCAATGCGGACCGGCTCTTCAAAGGAGGAGTCCCGCTTCGCGAACATGGAGAACGCGTAAGCATGACCCTGCCGGACGGGAATGCCGGAGTTGAAGCCCAAATTCATGAGGCCGACTCCGTCGCCTTCCTCCAAAATCTCGATAACCGCATAATGGCTGTTGCGCTTGCTCAGAGGATGGCTGTCTTCTACCGTCAATTCGGCCCGGCCATGCCCCCGCTCCACCTTCTCCCATGCCGTCAAAGCATGATAATCGTGACGGTCGATCGGATCGAATTCAAAGGAACGGTTTTGCACGAGCTCCGCATAAAGCCCGCCGTCCGCCGCATGGTTCAAGTCCTCGAAAAAAATGCCGAACAAATCGCCCAGCTCCGCTCCGCGCTCCTGCGTATATACCTTTAGCGTACCTTTTTGAGCCATCGCTATTTGTCTCCTTCACTCTTATAATGATGGAAATGTTCAATCACTTAAATAAACAAATATATTAATCAACACGTAAAATAATTAATCCACACTTATAATAGTTGATCTAAAGCCTGATTGCAATTGTAAATCTATATGTTTTTCCCGATCGCAAAAAAATGAACCTTCCCCTTCAAGACAAAGAATCTTCCCCGGCCGACGGCGGCCTGCAGGAAGATTCTTTGACTAACCTTTTACCGAACCAAGCAGAACGCCCTTTACAAAAAACTTCTGCGCAAAAGGATACATCGCAATCATCGGAATGGATGCAATGACCATGGCCGCAAGCTCGATCGTTTGAGCCGTCACGAGTCCCTGACCCGACGCACCGCTCAGCAGCTGCTGAACGGCCAGATTGGAGCCTTCCACCGTGCTTACCATATTTTCGACCGCCCGGTTGGATTGAATCAGCCTCAGGATGACATATTGCAGCGTCTGCAAATCAGGAGATTGCGTAAAGTACAGCGTCGTTCCGTAATCGTTCCATATATTGACTGCGGTAAATACCGATAAAGCAGCCAATACCGGCTTGGAAAGAGGAATGACGATTTGAAAAAAGATTCTGAATTCGCTCGCCCCGTCCATCTTGGCCGATTCAAACAGGGAATCCGGGATCGCTTTATAGTTCGCGTTAAAGATGATGACGTTCCAGAAGCCGCCGAACAGAGCGGGCAGAATATACACCATGTAATGGTCGTACAGCCCGAGCCAGTTCATAAGCAAGAACGAAGGAATCAATCCTCCGCTGAAATACATGCTGATAAAGCCGATCGCGATGTAGAACTTTCTTCCCTTCAAATAAGACCGGGAGAAAGCGTAAGCGAACATCGCCGTATACAAAATGGAAGCGACGGTGACGATGACCGTACGGGAAGCCGTAATCCAAGCCGCCTTCATAATGCCGGAATCCGCAAGCACTGTCTGCCAGCTGGCCCACGTCAGCTCCCTCGGCCATAGAAATACCGGACCGCGCGCCAAATCCTCGCCGCTGTTCAAGGAGCTGATTAATGAAAACCAGAACGGATATAACGTCACGATCATCAGAACAATCATAATGACCACGGTTGACAGGTTAAACGTGCGTTCCCCGAAGCTTTTACCTCCGACCATCCTATTCACCTCAAAACAATCCCGATTTTGTCATTTTTTTCGATAGAGCATTCGCGCAGGCGAGCAGCAGCAAAGCAAATACCGCTTTCATAAGGCCGATCGCCGTTGCCGAGGCGAATTGGAACTGCAATAACCCGGTTTGATAAACATACGTATCGATAACCTGGCTGGCCGGTAAATTAAGTGTATTCTGAAGCACGTAAATTTGAGTAAAGTTATTGTTCAGCATGCCGCTCACGGCAAATATGATCAACACCATCAGGGTCGGCAAAATCCCTGGTATTGTAATATGCAGCATTCGTTTGAACCGCCCTGCCCCGTCGATTGCGGCGGCTTCATACAGGCTTTGGTCGACTCCGGCCATCGCGGCCAGATAAAGAATGGCTCCCCAGCCGATATCCTTTAACAGCCCCGTTCCGATCGCGACTCCCCAGAAATATTTCGGGTCGGCAAGAAATTGGACGGGCTTGTCGATGAGATGAAGCTCCATCAGCAGAACATTCACGATTCCGTTCGTATTGAGCAGCGTAATGAATAAACCGCCGAATATGACCCAGGAAAGAAAGTGAGGCAGATAAGTAACCGTTTGAACCAGCGATTTGAATTTTCGATGCTTGATTTCATTGAGAAGCAGGGCGAACACAAGCGTTGCCGGGATGCTGATTAATGCTCCCAACAGATTGATGCCCAGCGTATTTCGGACCATCGGCCAAAACTGGAAATTTTGAAACACCCGGATGAAGTGCTGAAAGTGATTCCATTCGCTCGTAAAAATGCCTTTGACGCCCATGATAGGCTCATAGCTCTTAAAAGCCATCAACAAACCGAATAAAGGGGTAAAGTCAAAAAGAAAAATAAGACACACAGCCGGCAGCAGCATAACCTTTAATTCAAGCTGCGTTCTGAAATCGAAGCCGAGCTTATACCCTTTCTGTTTCTTTGAAGCCATTCGTTCTCCCCCGTTCCTCCAATCGCCGTGCCAAAGCACAGTATCGCTCCTGCGCTTTGGCACCGCTCATCACCATGGGTAAAGCTTAGGAATTTATTCCTTTTACATCGATGCCGTATTCCGTTTTCTTCTGCTGAACGTATTTGTCTCTTTCCTGATCCAAAGCTTCAATGCCTAATTTCTTCAGCTGGGCGATCATCTCGTCATAAAGCTTGTTAAATTCGTCATCGCTCTTGGCGAGGATGATTTTGGCGATTTGCGCTTCCTTGTAGGTTTTGATTTGCAATTCGTCATTGGCGAATTTGCTGTCGGCAGGGAACAAGTCCGCAGGCAGGCCAAGCGGCGAGCCGTCATAAATAACCGTTTCCTCGGCTTTGCCGTACGCGCTTTGCACTCTGTTCGCCGTAACGGCCTGCTTGTCGGTTTCCTCGTTAGGCGGCTGCTGCGCGCTGTACGAGAATGAAGTATGGTGGAACGGCCAGAATGCGCTTAGACCTGTTTTCATATACTCCGTCGCGTCCTTGATGCCTTTCTCCGTCTTCACCAGATGGCCTTCGGCGTCCAGGGTGTAATCGATGCCTTCGAAGCCGTAAATATGAAGCATCATCCCTTCCTTGCTGCTCATAAAGCTGAGCCATTTCGCCAGCTTTTCCGGCTCTTTCGCCGACTTGGAAATAAACGTTTTCATCCAGCCGCCGCCTGCCAGCTTCGATTTGTTGAGCACCGGCTTGGTGCCTGCGTCCGACAGGATCGGACCGGACGACGTCCAATAGTCGTTATTATGGAAAGAGGTGTCAGCCGAGTTGCCGATAAAGGTAAATACCCGTCCCGAAGCCATGTCCGCCTTCACCGCAGCGTTGTCCACCGTCATCTGCCCCGGCTCGAAATAACCGGCCTTGCTTGCTTTGTTGAGGAACCCGAGCGCAAATTTCGTTTCCGGTGCCAGAAGCCTGTCCCGGTAAACTCCGTTTTTGTCAATCGGCATCGCTCCGAACGAATCCTGCAGGAACCCTAAGGTTGGCCCCTGATAATTTTTGCCGTCTACGAGCAGCGGAATGACCGGCGCTCCGTTAACCTTTAAATCCATCTCCTTGATTTTCTGGTAAGCCGCGAGCAGTCCCGACTCGGTTTTGATGTCTTCCAGCGTCAGTCCGGCTTCCTTCAAAATGTTCTCGTTTACGACGATGGCGCCATTGGAAGCGTAATCGACCAAGTCGATATAAAATTGGCCGGACGGCGGGTACTGCTTTCTTGCATCCTCGGAGTTGATATGGCTTGGGAAAGCGTAGAAGCCGCCGTCACGGTCGATAATCGTTTCTTTTACGTCGGCCGGGAAGTCCTTCAAAAGATGGGATTCAGGGTCATACTTTTTCAGAAACTCATCCAGATCCCAAACCTTGCCGGATTCGATCAGCTTTTTGCCCAGTACGTCGTTCGTAATCGTAATGACATCCGGGAACGCTTCGCCGGACGACACGAGCATCAGGTTCAGCTTTGTATCTCCGTCCTGCGCCGGGATGTTGAATTCGAATGTCAGACCGGTTTTCTCTGTAATCGCGCCTTGAACGGTGTTCGGATCCGTGCTCCATGTCGACGGAGGATTCCAGAAGTCAATCGACGAGAACCAGACCGCTTTGGCCGGAGCCTTCGAGCCTCCGCTATTTTCTCCCGCCGTCTCCGTGCCGCCCTGGTTTGCCCCCGTATTGTTAGCGGTTTCATTTCCGCCATTGCTGCAGCCGGCCGTAACCAGCATGAGCGACAACAACGCTGTCGTTATCCATTTCCCCTTCATACTCAAGAACAACCTCCCCTATTTGCTTGATTGATAGCTGCTGCACCTTTATATTATCTCCCCTGGCATTTGCGCCATATGTTTCAGTTTTTGTATTTTGGTGTTTTGTTTCTTTTTTTTGCAAAAGGCTTTTAAATTTTACGGTACTTGCTCGGCGTAACGCCGAAATTCTTTTTGAACAGCTTGTTAAAATGAAAATAATCCTTGTAGCCGACCCGATCAACGACCTCGTGCACGGAAAGCGCGGAATCCTGAAGCAGCTCCTTCGCAAGCCCGAGCCTTTTGGCCGTCACGTATTCCGAGTACGTTTTTCCTGTTTCCTTCTTGATCAGCTGGCTGAGATAGCCGAGGCTGATATTGAACCGCTCGGCCAATTGGCTAAGAAGAATATCCTCCGTAAAGCTGGCATCGATATGCGAGATGATTTTCCCGACCTGTTCATTGGAAACCGCCATGCCCGCTCCGCTCTGAAGCTCGAAGAAGGATTGGAGCGAATCGAACAGCTGGGCGGGCGAGCCGTATAGGCGGACGATCTGGTAATAGTTCAAATACTCGATTTCATTTAAAGCCTGGCTGTTGACGTAATATTTATAGATGAGCGAAACGATTTGATTATAAACATGGGCAATTTGGTCGATAAACAGCCTTCCCGAAGCGCATTCTGCGTATAGGCTGTCCAATCCTTTGCGGATTTGGTCCGGCTTCCGCTCCTTGACTGCGACCTCGATCGCCAATATAGATTTCGTCAGGAAGGCCGCGGATTCGGACATTTTATATTCGATGATCCGGCTGCCCGGCTGGGGCTGGCTGAAATAGCTGAACAGCGCAATGTCGGATTCCTGATAGAGCTTGGCCAGTGGAGTCGAATAGACGCCGATGCCGCTAATGCCGAGCGACTCATATTCGGAAAGATAGCTCGAAATAAAATCCAGCAGCCCGACCGGATTGCCCAGCTCGTCGTAATTAATCAAATACGAAAGCTTGTGATGGCCCGTCCGAAACCGGATCATGTTAATACCCTCCGACGGAAAGTTGGCCTCGCTGACCAAAGGCGCCCCGGCAGGAGAATATAAGCCGGTAATAAAACGGAAATGCGGATATTCAAATTCATACCCTTTATTGATCAGAAAATTGTTGATTTTGATTTTATTGTCGGGCTCGAACAGCTCGAACAAATCATTCAGCAGCAAATCAAGCTCTGTGGAAGCCTTCCGCTTTTTGTTCAATTTATCCGCGAGCCGCGTCATCGTTTCCAGAAGCTTCGGCTTCTCGATTTGCTTGAGCAAATAGTCAAACGCCCCGAGCCTGACCGCCTTCTGTGCGTATTCGAATTCCGAATATCCGCTGACGAATACTACCTCGGTTTCGATTCCTTCCTGAACGATCCGGTCCAATAATTGCAGGCCGTCCAGTCCCGGCATTCGAATATCGGAAATAACGACGTCCGGCTTCAGCTCTTTAATGCTCTCCAGTGCCGACAAGCCGTCATAAGCCTCCCCTGCGATCTCAAAGCCCAGACTCTTCCAATCGATCAGCTTCGATATACCAAAAGCTACCCATGGTTCATCATCCGCAATTAACACGCGATACATGAAAGCGCTCCCC
This sequence comes from Paenibacillus vietnamensis, assembly GCF_020169515.1. Lineage (GTDB taxonomy): Bacteria > Bacillota > Bacilli > Paenibacillales > Paenibacillaceae > Pristimantibacillus > Pristimantibacillus vietnamensis. The sequence goes on from NZ_JAHMHW010000003.1 coordinate 501,737, forward strand.
CTTCTATTCGACGTTTACGTTGACCGGGAATGTGATGGATACCGTCGTGCCTTCATTCAGCCGGCTCTCCAGCTTCAAATCCGCTTCGTCTCCGTAAAACAGCTTGATTCTCCGGTAAATATTCATTAACCCGATGCCCTTATCCGTATCCTTGTTCATATAGCCGGGCTCATTGTACAGCTCCAGCTTGCCCGTTAACTTCGCATATTGCTGCTCGTCCATGCCGTAGCCGTTATCGCGGATGGAGATCCGGACATGACCGGACTCCGTTCTGCGAACCGCAATTCGAACGATGCCGCTGCCGATTTCCCTTTCCAAGCCGTGGAATACGGCGTTTTCTACAATAGGCTGAAGCAGCATTTTGAGCATGCGCTCCCCCTGCAAATCCTCCTCGGCGTCGAATTCGATTTTGAATCTTCCCCTGAAGCGGAAATCGATGATTTTGGCATATTCCTTTGCATGGTCGATCTCTTCCCGGACGGTAACGAAATTGCTGCCTTTTACCGCGTATCTGAACATACTCGACAGGGAGGCGGAAATATCGGCTATAACCTCCACGTCGTGATACAGGGCGACGGCTCTTATGCTTTCCAGCGTGTTGTATAAAAAATGCGGGTTGATCTGGTTGCGGAAGGCCGAAATTTCCACTTGCTTTTTCGTTAGTTCAATTTCGTACATGCGCGCCTGCGTCGACTGCACCTCTTTGCCAAGCGAATCGATATCGTCGAGCATTTTGTTCAAATTCGCGCCCAGAACGCCGATCTCGTTGTTATGCACGACATGGAACCGGCTTTCTCCGCCGTTTCTCGGATATGACTTGATAAAGTCCATAAGCTCTTTAACCGGCTTCAAAATCCGGGTGAAGAAGATGAAGAGGAATACGCACAAAATAAAAAACATGACGGTATAAGTAAAAATATTAAAGCGCTTTATAATGTCCAAATCGGCAAGAAGCTCATTGCGAGGGATCAGGCTGATCAGCTTCCACTCCGAGCGCGGCAGGGTGATCGTCTGGACGATATAGTGCTTGTTGTTCTCCCAATCCTCTATCCGGAACTTATCGCGGTTAACAAGGCTGCCTTCCGCCGCAATCGTCTTATTGTCCCGGTCCAGCAGCATCACCTGGGAGTTCGCCGTCACTTTCGCGCTTTCCAAAATCGGGCTGAAATTGGTCGCATCCATAAAAAACCGCCCGACGCCGATGAAACGCGTTACAAGACGGTCCGCCTCCAGCTTATAGATCGGCGCCGTTATCGAATAAAAAGAGCGCTTACTATCTCTTGAATCCGAAAGCTGCGTTTCTATGAGACCGGAATATTCGATGGACTGAATCGGAGAAGGGACGGTCTGCAGCGAGCCTTGTCCGATGCTGGCCAGAAACTCGCCCTCTTTGTCGTACAGCTGAATGCCTCTAATATTTTCCTTCAAGGAAATCGTATTTGCGAAGACGGATATGACTTCCTGGTTTTTCAAAATCCTCGTCAGGACGTCATCCGTGCCAAGATAAGCCTGTACGGTCGGACTGTAGAACAGGAAAGTCGAGATGCCCTCCATATCGGAATTGAAGCTGTTCATTTTCTCCTCGACCTGCAAAAAAATCTTGCTGACCGATTCCGTTACCTTCGCCTCTATGATCCGCTTCGCGATCATATTGGAGATGACATAGGAAACAAGAAGTATGAACAGCATCAGCAAACTCAAATAAAGAATTTGGCGGATCAGGCTAAGCCTTCGAAAGCGAATCACAACACCACTCCAATCTATCGGGCTCCATTACGGCCGCATTCCTTCGTCTTCGTAAGTGTAAGGGATTGTCGGTCAGTATTCAATCCGTATATCCTCTTCATCCGATGCATCCGATTGCTTCCGCTTTCTGTACTTTGAAGGTGTCTCGCCAAAAGCTTCCTTGAACTTTCTGGTAAAATGGATGGAACAGTCGAAGCCGACATCGGAGGCGATCTCCGTCACCTGCCGATTCGTGCTCGACAGAATCCGGGCGGCTTTTTCCAGCCTAAATTTGCATAAAGTGTTCAGGATCGTATCGCCGACCTGCTCCTTGAACAAATGGGATAGCCGGGACGTAGACAGGCAGCTCCTTCTCGCCAGATCAGGCAGGCTTATCTTTTGTGCAGGGAACAGCTGCAGCTCCCGCAAAATATCGGCAATTCTCGGATCCATCGACACCGAGCTCTCCGCCCGGCACGCCTGCTGAATGTAGATCAGCGTTTCCTCCAGCGCCAGCTCCGATAACCGGCGGTGAAGCTCCGAGCTTCCCGTCGGCAATTCATGTCTTACCATCCGCAGCAGCGCATCTTGGATGAAACCGCGCTGATCGCCGGACGCAACATGCTGGAAGAAGAAGCGCTCGTCGGATCCGGGCAGCCTCAGCCAGGTGCTCCACTCCGGGTCCGGAATAAAATGCACCCAAATAAATTCCCAAGCCGTCCCTTTCGTACCGTAATGATGCGGAATACCCGGCATGAGCACCGCGATGTCGCCGGCAGCGCACGAAACGGTCTGATTGTGCTTTTGAATCCGGCCTTCTCCGGAGATCGTGAACATCAGCAGCCAGTCCATGCTGCCCGAAGGGCGGTGAACGGCATAATCAGCCTGTTCGCAATAGTGTCCGGCGATCAGAATACCGTATGGACGATCTACATGAACAGCATAATCAGTTGGTATTTTAGCCATATCCTCACTACCCCGCATTCCGGGAAATGCCCTAAAATAAAAGCATAACCGATATTTATGAACAAAAACCGATAGTAGAATTCATCAAAAACAACATATCATAAGGAGGATTACCGAGCAATGACTCAAGTTTCCAAACTCAATCTGACAGAAGCTGCTCAAGTTGAAATACGTCCAGGTAAAATGGGAGCGAAAGGCGGCAGCAATCCGAAGGGGGAATCCTTTGGTTTTACCAACTATTACATGACTCGGAATGGCAAGCCTTTTATCCCTGTCGTCGGCGAGTTTCATTTCTCCCGCTTCTCCCATCTTCAGTGGGAGGAAGAGCTGCTCAAGATGAAAGCCGGCGGCGTGCATATCGTGGCCACCTACGTCTTCTGGAATTTCCACGAGGAAGAAGAAGGCGTATTCGACTGGAGCGGCAGCCGCAATCTTCGGCACTTTATCGATCTGTGCGCAAAGCTTGAATACCCGCTCATTTTGCGGATTGGTCCGTTCTGTCACGGCGAAGTCCGCAATGGCGGCATCCCGGACTGGGTGTTCGCAAAACCGGTTGAAATCCGCTCCAACGACCCTGCCTATTTGCAGCTCGCCAGGAAGCTCTACCGTGAAATCGCAGTACAAATGAAGGGCAGCCTCTATCAGGAAGGCGGTCCTGTCATCGCCGTTCAGCTGGAAAATGAATTCATGCACTGCGGCGCGCCGAACGACGCGTGGGGTTATAAAGCCGGCAAGTTCGTCAGCTCCGGAACCGGCGGTAACGATCATCTGGCCGAGCTTCACCGGATCGCCGAGGAGGCGGGCATCCGCCCGATGTTTTTCACCGCTACCGCTTGGGGCGGAGCCGCAGTACCGGAAGAGGGTTTCCTCCCGATGCTGGCCGGTTATGCGTACACGTCCTGGATTCCGAATCAGCCGCCGAGCCGCGAATTCATCTACCGGGATTTGCACGTTGTTCCGGCGGAACCGGTAAACTACGATACGCGCCAATATCCGGTCGCCTATTGCGAGATGGCCGGCGGAATGCAAGTCAGCTACAATGCGCGTCCTTTCGTCCCTGCGGACAGCATAGAGGCGATGACGCTTGTCAAGCTTGCCAGCGGCAGCAACCTGGTCGGCTATTATATGTACCACGGCGGATCGAACCCGGTCGGGAAGAAGGGTTACATGAACGAGCAATTCCTGCCTAAAATCACGTACGACTACCAGTCTCCGCTCGGAGAATTCGGCCGTATCGGGGAATCGTATGACCGGATCCGCTCGTTGTCCCTGTTCCTGGAATCGTTTGGCGGCGTGCTTGCACCGATGACGACCTTACTTCCGGAAGGACAATCAGAATTGGAAGCAACGGATGCCGAATCGCTCCGCTGGTGCGTACGGCACAAGGACGGCGCAGGCTTCGTGTTCCTGAACAACTATCAGGACCAGGTGGAATTACCGGCGCGCAGCTTCCGCATCGAGCTGGAAACGAACCGCGGACCTGTATCGTTTCCGTTCGAAGGCAATGCGACACTGCCGGGCGGCATGGGGGTTGTCCTTCCCTTCCATCTGGACCTTCACGGCGTCTCCTTGATCAGCGCAACTGCGCAGCTGCTGACACAGGTCGAGAATGACGGCGAACATGTCGTCGTCTTCTACGCGCATGATGGCTTGACGCCTGAATTTGTCGTAGCCAAACCGGCAGTGGCCGGCATCGAGACATCGGACGGTCAGGTCAGCGAACATGGTGACCGTTACGTCATTTACCCTGCAGCCGGGAAAAATAATGGCATATTGCTTCGGACTTCAGACGGCAAGCAGGTTCGTTTCATAACGCTTTCCCGCCAGGATGCGCTCCAGACCTACCGTTTCGAATTGTGGGGCCAACCGACTGTAGCGATCAGCGACGGTCCTGTTATCGCTCATCATAATCAGCTGGTATGCACATCGCCTGGAAGAAGCGCAATTTCCGTTTCCCTGTTCCCTGCGCCGAAGACGGAGCTTCGCACCCATACCGGACAGACGGTGCCGTTCCAAGCGGAAGGCTTGTTCCAAAGCTGCACACTCGAGTTTCCTGCCTATACGCCGCATATCACCGTTACGAAGCCAACGGACAAGTCGGCGCTCCTGCAATTCGCCGGAGACTGGCCATCGCATGTTGAAGACGTCTGGCTGGAAATTGACTACGACGGCGACGTAGCCGAGGCTTACTTGAACGGTAAATTAATGACCGACCATATTCATTACGGCAAAACATGGTGCATCGGTCTTAAAGATTTCTACAATCAGCTTGAACAATCGACGCTGCATCTGTCCATTACACCGCAGCGAAAAGGAACCGTGCACACGATCGTCAATCAAGCGCAGGTGGAGCGATTCGAAGGCGTTGAGATCGCCGTCTTCCACCGTATTGAAGCCATCCCGCATTACCGGGTATCCCTATTCCCTGCTTCGCAAAGATAATCCCTGCTCGATATGAGCAAAGGCAAGCCTCTTCCGGTCGGAAGAGGCTTGCCTTCGTATACAGCAGGCTCGATAGTTTGGCCTGATGCCTTTACCGATGCACCAGACTAGCCTCTCGAATACCGTTGAATCCATCTCTTAATTTGTATGGCAACCTCACGGACGTCCGTGTTCGTCGTATCAACGGTAGGCATGGGCGGCGTATAAGCCTTGCCGGCATTTTCGACCAGCCATTTGGCAAACTGAATATGCTCCCGGATCATGTCCTCGGACCAATTTCGTTCCCTCAATCGCATCTCTCTGGTTTCTTCGTCGCAATGCAGATTCAAATAATACACATGCTCAAAACAATCGTAATCCGCACACTTCTCAATATCCCACGGCATCATCGTCCCGCATATGACGGTCATTCTTCCGCTATAAGCAATGTTCCGCGCGACCCGCAGCCAAATATTCCGCATTTTTTCCCAATCGTGTCCAATAAATTCGACGAGGTTGTCAGGGTCGAAAATATCGAATTCAGGCATCATTTTCCTTAGCTCGTCAATGACAAAGGTTTTCCCCGACCCGCTGGCCCCGGTCACGATGAATAACGGCAGCTTGATTTCCATCCCTAATCCCCTCCTGCTCATACATGTACGTATCTTAATCGTACAAGAGCCGGCGGCAATAACAAAGGGGAAAAACATTTCAACTTAAATTCTACCGATATAATCAATACCTGAATTGAGGCAAAGCTCCATATTGCGGCGGATCCGCTCATCGTTCGGGCGGTACGACAGCGCGAGCTTATTGTGCCGGTAAGCCAGCTCGTATTCGCCCTGCCGGTAATAACAAAGGGCAAGCTGCATATGCGGCAGCCACGTCCGGCTCGGCACATTGTCAATGGCCCAGCGATTGGACGGACGCGCCTCTTCAACGGCCAGTTTATACCAGAAAATCGCTTGATCCAGTTTTTCTTGTTGCAGGCAATGATACCCGATGCGGCAGCAAAACGGCGGGCGCGGTATATCGTATTGGAAAGACTTGAACGTCCACTCCAGTTCTTTCCCGTGATCCCCGAGATGATAGTAACAATCGGCCAAAGCGCCGCACACGAAAATATGGTCCTCCGAAGAAACGCCTTCCGCTCCCAGAAACTGAACATACACCTGAACCGCCTTATCGTATTTCTGATTGGCATGCAATTCTCTTGCATAATGAAAAAGATCCCGCATCGCAAGCGGCACGCCTCTTTCTCTCAATCTTTCATAGATCTGCAGATTCCGGTCGGTTTTGCCATGCTCCTGCCTATGCGTGATCACAATGTCACTGTCATATACGGTGCCGCTGATCGCCAAATCCTCATGAACGGCCCCGTGCCAACGGGCCCCCTTCGACCGTCTGACCAGCCGGATGCGGCGCACGTTCAGCGTAACATTGCCCGCATCATCGAAATCGCAGTGATATTCCATCGAGACGGCGTCCATTCCCGGATCGAACGCTTGCTTGAGCTGGAGCAATTTGGAACGTTCCTGCGGCATCATCACATCGTCCGCATCCATCCACATCATATAGTCCATCGCTGCCAAATCGAAAGCGAAATTGCGCGCCGCAGCAAAATCGTCGATCCACTCGAAATCGGCCACACGCTTCGTGAAGCGGCCGGCGATCTCCTTGGTCCTGTCGGTGGATCCCGTGTCAACGATCACGATTTCGTCAACGGCTTCCCGAACCGATTCCAGGCACCTGGCAAGGGTCTGCTCCTCGTTTTTCACGATCAGACAAAGGCTGATCGTGATGTTCTCCGGTTTAGTTTTCATGCCTTTCCCCCCGTCGAGAAATAACCCCCAAGCGTTTACGCAGGGGGTAACCAGAATTAAGAAATGATAGTAATATAACTTGGTCTGCTGCCGACTGTTATGGTGGCTATAACCCTGTTAGTCGTACCATCAATTACCGATACGTTAGAGCTATTCTCATTAGGCACATAAATTCGGTTAATCGTTGAATTAACCGCCAGACCGCGCGGAGCATCTCCAACGGTTACGGTTGCAATGACCTGATTTGTCGTTCCGTCTATTACCGATACGTTATCGTTGAGTTGATTGGAGACATAAACACGATTTGTAACAGGGTTCACAGCGACTCCGAATGGATCGGCCCCAACGGTTATTGTTGCTACTACCGTGTTAGTAGTTCCGTCGATGACCGAGACATTATCCACAAGAGGTGAGCTAACCCCAAAAGCATTTGCAACATAAATGCGGTTAGTCGTTGAATTTACAGCAATCGCGACCGGATTAGTTCCGACAGGGATCGTAGCTATGAAGCTGTTATTCGTTCCATTAATTACCGAGACGGTGTCCGGATTATTATTCACGACGTATATGCGGTTGGTAGAAGGATTCACAGCGATCATGGCTGGAACCGAAGTAATCGGAAAGGTTAATGTAGCTGTAATCTGGTTGCTGCTGCCGTCAATGACGGATACCGTGTCAAACGTTTGATCGGAAACATAGATCAGATTTGTTACCGGGTTGGAGCCTGCACCCGTCGGATTTGAGAACGCAGGAAGGCTCACAGTAGCCACAACGGTATTACTGGCTCCGTCGATGACGGATACATTGGTACTATCCATATTCGGAACGTAAATCCGGTTAGTCACCGGATTGGCTGTTATCCCGAATTGAGCCGGACCGTCACCAACGGGAACAGTAGCGATAACCCTATTGGTTCTCCCGTCAATCACCGACACATTATCACTATCGAAATTGCCTACATAGATCCGCGATCTCGGCGGTCTTATTCCCACGAAAAGGTTCCTCCCTTAACTGTTCTCTGCCGTAAAACCGGCCCATGCTTTTGCAAATTCAAAAGGCCGGGCGAGTACTCTGTTGTACATTTGCGGATCCTCCTTGAGATAGGACGGCATGGTATGGTGGTGACGGCTGTTTATCTCAAGAATCCAGACTTTTAGATCCGAATCTACCGTGACGTCGATCCCCACATCGCCGAAAGTTCCGTATTTATGGTCGATTAACTGACAGGCTGACGTGCAGATCTTGATGATTTCCTCTTCTTTCCGGGCAGTCTCTTCATCATTTAATTGAAGGACAGTCCGCAGAGCTTCCCTTCCCAAGCTGATCGAGCTTACATCGTTCGTATAAAATTTTCCGTCTTCGCCGAAACGCGCGATTACGCCCGAGCAGGTCCACTGCTGGCTGCCGTCTTTTTGCATGATGACCCTGAAATCGACGTTTTTATTTTGATACTTCAACGCGACGGATTGTTGGATCAAATAATTTTTGCCCTTTTGCATGCGTCTGAGCGCAGCCCAGGCTTTGACGGCATTATCTGCGAATGACATCCCCGTGTCCCGGCTCATAAAAAGATAGCCGCCCAGCGTCTTTTCCAGCTTCATAATCCCTTGTCCCATCGAACCGTTGACCGGCTTCAGATAGACCGATCCGTACAACGCCAACATTTTATTCAAGGTTTGCATGTTATCGAGCAATTTGGTGAGCGGCATATGTCCGCGAATAAGAGGACTGGAGCGGGTCGTCTCCCATAATTCCCATTTGTTCAAATAGTACGGATTAAAAATTTTTCTATTCGTATGCACATTCAAATCGTCATAGAGACTGCTTTTATTGATCCTTATTCTCCTGTAGACTACACCGGGGTATGGGAAAGTTCCTTTGGTCCACGGAGCATTGTCACCTTCGGCCTTGGGGTTGTAATAATACCCTTCAACGGTTTTATTCCTGGGATTGATCCCGTTCACAGAACATAGATAAATAAGCCCTTTTATCGATTGATAATTCGTGAAGTAACAGCGGTATTCATTTAATAATTCGGGGGTAAGCCCCTTTACGGAAACTAATAGAGCAATTACAGGTCCAAGATGAAGGCCTTTTTCTGCGGTATACATTTCATAGGGCAGCGTATCGGGCATCGTAACTTCATTTTTCAAAGCAACGGACAATCCGATGGAATCCTGAGGCTGATTTTCGCTAAATCCTACTTGCATCTTTTTTTTCCACGCACCGAAATGAAGAACTGTCGAAGAAGGGCTGTCAACCTGCCGGGGAAGCAAGATCTGGTTGGACTTCAGCCCGGGAATCCATTTGATATTCAACCGTTTCACCCTCTTCATGGATGATAGATCAATAAGTGTTTGAATTTCCTCAAATGATACGATCACCTTTTTGGCATAATTACACAGTATTAGTCTACGGATGTTTTTGTATGGACTTATGACGGTGGACAAATGCCTGAAAGTACGGAATTGCCCCTGGCCGTAACGTTCGCAAGAGAAGCAGCATCAGACCGAAAAATGTATAATACAAAATCTTATCGTTCCGGCATCCAAAAGTATCCTATCCTTTTAGTATCCTTTTGGATAATTACCGGTTTTTTCAAATCGATATATCATTACTTATGAGATCAGGCAAACGCAAACAACAAATTTAGGAGGATGAAAAAAATGATGTTGAGATTGGAAAAAACGGGATTTAAAAAAGTATTTTTGATGGTCATGGCTATGCTGCTTTCCATTACGGTAATGCTCCCTGCCGGTGCGGCCGAGGCGGCATATACGTATGAGGGACCGCTTTCCCAGGACGCTTCGTGGCAAAGCTCTACCGGCGGCCGAAACATGTACACAAGCGCGACGCTGCAGCGCTCCGGTCCGGCAGCCGGACATCTGGATGTCATTACCCGCACGAAAAACAATGTTCTCATGACCGGATTTACCGGCGCGGTATTTATTCTGCTTCGCAACTCGGACGGCATGGTAATTGGCGTAACGGATCAGCATAAATTCGGAGTGGACGGCAAATGGATCGGACGTTATGACCGCACCGACTACTGGACCCATTCGTTTGATCCGCAGGTCGCTGCCGCAACAGCATATATGGAAATTATCCAGCAGCACTCCGCCAAAGAGCTGGATGACCAAATCGCTTCCTTGCAGCGGATCGTTTGCGGCAACCTTGACCTTCTTGGTCTGCCTAAGCCTCCTTACGGATGCCCGGCTTAAAGATAAAAAACAGCGTTCCGGCAATGCCGGAACGCTGTTTTTATTGCCCGATTCAGGAAATCCTATTCGAGCCGCACTCTATGTTAAAATAAGTGCAAGGAGATGATCAGCCAATGGATATTTTGCGCATGATTGCGGAAGAGAGAATCCGCGAGGCCGAACGCCGAGGGGAATTCGCCAATTTGCCCGGGGCGGGCAAGCCGCTTCCCCCCGATGATATGGACAATGTACCGGAGGAGCTTCGGGTCGGCTACAAGCTGCTCAAGAACGCCGGAATGCTTCCCGAGGAGATGCAGCTTCGCAAAGAAATGATCACGCTAGGCGATCTCATCTCCGCCTGCCAGAGCGATGCCGAGCGCACGAAGCTCCAGCGCGAGCTGTCGGCCAAAAAGCTTCGCTATCGCGGCTGGCCGGCATCCGGAGCGTTCGCCGATTACGAGCGTCAAATTCAAAACAAGCTGTTGGAGACGGATAAATAAAAAGCTGCCGGGCTAACCGATCAAAGCAACAAGGCTTTTGAACTCCAGTTCCTCAAACTTGCTAAGTACGCTGTCACGGTTGTAAGACCAGCAGCAGACGGACAGCTCGGCCTCAACAGGCGCATCGCAGCGGATCGTAGCCAGCTCGCGGGACAGATGGAGCATGTCCAGATCGGCTTCGATTTTGGCGCGGACCGATTTCGACACCGCATCCAGGTTGGACAGCAGACCTTCGATCGAGCCGTGCTCCTGGATCAGCCTATGGGCCGTTTTCTCCCCGATCCCTTTTACGCCCGGATAATTATCGCTTGTATCGCCCATTAACCCTTTGATATCAATAATTTGAGACGGCAACAGCTGCCGCTCCTCCATCAGGGCAGCCGGCGTATATACCATATAGTTGCCGATTCCCTTTTTCATAATGGCAACGGACACGCGGTCGTCGACGAGCTGCAGCAAATCATGGTCGCCCGTCACAATGAAAATATCCGCCTGATCCTTAAATGCAGCCGCCAGCGTCCCGATGCAATCGTCGGCCTCGAAGCCTTCAATGCCGATATTCGGCACGTCGAAGCTGGCGACGACTTCTTTGACGAGGTCGAATTGCGGAATGAGATCCTCCGGCGCCGGCGGCCGGTTCGATTTGTAGCCGTCATACTGCGAGGTTCGGAAAGTCGTGCTTCCCATATCCCAGCAGCAGATGACATGCGTCGGATTAAACGTATGGACGGCATCCATAAAATAACGGACGAAGCCGTGAACGGCGTTGACCGGCACACCCGCGCTTGTCTTACGGACGCTGCCTCCGAACGAGGTTGCGAAGTACGCCCGGAACAGAATCGCCATACCGTCAATCAACAGCAATCTTTGTTCGTTCATATATGTGTTCACCTTCCTTTTTACTCTATTCTATCATTTATTGCCGCGAATAAAGCTTCCAATTCGTCCCGCCGCTTCTTTTAACCGTTCTTCGTTTTCAACGAGTGCGATTCGTACATAACCTTCGCCCATAGAGCCAAACGCTTCGCCGGGAACGACAACAACACCGGTTGCCTTGAGCATTTCCTGGGAAATTAGTCTTGAGCTCCAGGGCTCATCCAGCGACCATTCCATCTTCGGCAGCGGGGCCCATACGAACATGGTCGCCTTCGGGGCGGCAACCTCCCAGCCTTCGGAGCGAAGCGCTTCGAGGAACACATCGCGCCGGCGCTCGTACAGCTTGCCTGCTTTCGGCGCATCCGGAGCAGCTGCCATCGCTTCCGCCAACGCGGCAATCCCAGCCTCCTGCACCGGATCGAACACGCCGTAATCGATATTGGCCTTCAGCTCGCGCAGCGCGCCGACCGCTTCGCGGTTGCCGGCAAGGAAGCCGATGCGGCAGCCCGCCATATTGAAGCTTTTGGACAACGAATGAAATTCCACGGCGTACTCGGCAGCTCCCGGTATTTGCAAAATGCTCGGAGGCTCGCACCCGTCGAACCCCATTTCCGAATAGGCCAAATCATGGACGACAAGCACCTGGTGGCGCCGCGCTTTATCCAGCAACCGCTCGAAAAAAGCCAAGTCCGCAACAGCGGATATCGGGTTGTTCGGATAATTGACCAGCACAAAGGACGCCCGGTCCCATACCTCGTCCCCGATGCCGTCCAAATCCGGCATGTAGCCGTTTTCCTCGCGCAGCGGCATCAGGACGCTCTCCACTCCGGCAAGCGCCAGCGATGCGGCATAGATCGGATACCCCGGATCGGGCAGCAGCGCCATATCGCCCGGATCGCATAGCGACATCGCCAAATGGGCCAGTCCGTCCTGCGAGCCAAGCAGCGTTACGATTTCGCTAGCGGGATCAAGCTCTACGCCGAAGCGGTGCTTCATCCAGGCCGCAGCGCTTTGGCGGAACGGCAGTCCGCTCTTCGTCGCCGGATAAGCGTACATGTCGGTGCGGAGCGCCGCCTCGCTCAGTGCCTGCCTGACGGCAGGCGACGGCGGCCGATCCGGGCTTCCGATGCCCAGATCGATGATGTCGAGCCCGGTGGAAGCCGCTTCCAGCTTCCAGGCCGCTACTTCAGCAAAGATGGACGATCCCAGCCGCGACAGCCTGTCGGATCTCCATTTCGGTTGTGACATACGGCGCTTCACCCTTTTCCCTTATTCCAGATTTGTTCGTATTCCTCTTCCTTATAGCCTACCGTCACTCTCCGGCCATCCGTTACGATCGGCCGTTTGATCAGCATGCCGTGTGAAGCAAGCAGCTCGTACTTCTCGTCCTCGGACATGGAAGCCAGTTTGTCCTTAAGTCCTAGCTCCCGGTAAACCTCACCCGACGTATTAAAAAATTTTTTCAGCTCCAGGCCGCTGTCCGCCACGATTCGCTTCAGCTCTTCGGAGCTCGGCGTCTCCTCGACGATATGCCTGGATACCACTTGGTTTCCTTTGCTTTGCAGCGATTTCAACGCGGCACGGCATGTCCCGCACTTCGGGTATTGAATAATCGTTACTTTTCTCTCGCCAGTCATAGCTGTTAATCCTCCAAATCCTGCAATTACTCTTAATGCTGCTAATCTGCGCCCAAAGCCTGCTCCAGTCTTTCAAGCTCCGGAGGGAGCGGAGCCTGCCACTCCATCCACCGCTTCGTAATCGGGTGGGTGAACCCCAGCGTCTCGGCATGCAGCGCCTGCCTGGACACCGCCTCTTCCCAGGCCTCCACGGCGCCTTCCTTCGGTCCGTACATTTTGTCACCGATCAGCGGACAGCCGATATGCTTCATATGCACGCGGATTTGATGGGTGCGCCCGGTCTCGAGCTTCAGCCTGACGGCTGCGGCTAGCGGCTTTCCGCCGTTCTCTCCAAAGCTCTTCACCGTTTCGTAATGCGTCACCGACGGATAACCCTCCGGCGTTACGATCCGGATATGCGGCTCCTCCGGATCGCGGTCGATCGGCGCGTCGACCGTGCCCCGGTCAGGCTGCGGACAACCGTAAACATAAGCACGGTACAGCTTCAAAAAACCGTTCGCCTGCATCTGCTCGGACAGCTGCTGGTGCACGTAAGCGGTTTTCGCGACCGCGACCAGACCGGACGTATCCTCATCAAGTCGGTGCACCGGCCGGAAGCGGACGCGCTCACCCTTCTCCAGCCAATGGCGGACAATCCCGTTCGCCATCGTATTCGTATAATGGCCGTGCGTCGGATGGACGATCATGCCCGCCGGCTTGTTCGCGATCAGCAAATCCTCGTCTTCAAAGATGATCTGTACGGGAATCGGCTGCGGCAAAATATCGTCGGACTCCTCGCGCAGCATGCGCACGCGGATGACATCGCCCCGGGAGACGGGAGCGGTCGTATAAGCGCGCTTCTCGTTGACCGTAAGGCCATGCTCGGTTAGCTTGACCTGCGACAGCAGCTTGCGCGATACGCCCAGCTGCCGCTCCAGCACCGTGCGCACCGTCTTGCCGTGCTCCGCTTCCGTGACGACCGCCACCAGCGGCTTGTAATATATCTGCTCTAACGATTCGCTCATTTCTTCTTTGGCTGCCGGAACACGTCGGCGCTCCGTACATATTCCGTATCCGCAACGCCCAGCTTGGCGTTCGCGGCTCTTGCCGCCGCGAAGAAAAAGTCCGAGAGCCGGTTCAAATACGTCAGCACCTCGGCGTTGATCTCGTGCTCGGCCGCCAGCGTCACGACGCGGCGCTCCGCACGGCGGCATACCGTCCGGCATACGTGCAGCAAGGCGGCAACCAGGCTGCCCCCCGGCAAAATAAATTTCGTAATTTCCGGCGCCTCCGCCGTATATTTGTCAATCCAGCCCTCGAGACGCCCTGCGGGCTCCGCGTCAATTTTCATCGGCGCTCCCGGCGCCGCAAAGGCCAAATCCGAACCGCAGTCGAACAGCTCCTGCTGAATATCGATCAGCCAGCCGGTCATTTCCGCAAGCTCGGTATGCTTAGCCGCCTCCGCGGCCGCCTGCCCGACGAAGCAGTTCAGCTCGTCGATTGTGCCGTACGCCTCAACCCGGATGTCGTCCTTGCGTACCCGTCCGCCCTTCAACGACGTTTGCCCTTTATCGCCCGTTCTCGTATATAATTTCATTCGTTGCCCGCTCCTCTCTTGAATAGCCAGCCGTCCTGCCCGATCATGCAAACAGCAGGCCGGAATCGTCCTGACCTGCTGCTCGTACGGATAAGCGTTGTTCCTTTTCAGCCTTGCTTCAATTTATGAACAAAATTCCCGATCCGCTCCAGCGCTTCGGTTAAATTCGTGACCGAGGTGGCGTAGGAGCAGCGCAAGTGTCCTTCCCCGCCAAGGCCGAACACATCGCCGGGAACGGCCGCTACGTTCGCTTCATCCAATAGCCGCTGCGCAAATTGCTCGCTGGTCAGCCCCGTAGACACGATGGAAGGGAAAGCGTAAAAGGCGCCTTGCGGCTCGTGGCAGTCCAGCCCGATTTCCCTGAAGCCCTTCACGACGAGCCGGCGGCGCTGATTGTACGCCTCCACCATCCGGTCCTTCTCCTCGAGCCCGTGCTGCAGCGCTTCAAGCGCGGCGTACTGCGCCATGATCGGAGCGCACATGACGGTATATTGGTGAATCTTGAGCATCGCGGCGATCAGATCCTGATGCCCGCAGGCATAGCCCATCCGCCAGCCCGTCATTGCAAACGCCTTGGAGAAGCCGCTGACCAGAATCGTACGATCCTTCATGCCCGGCATCGACGCGAAGCTCACATGCTTCGCACCGTACGACAGCTCGGCGTAAATCTCATCCGAAATTACGATCAGGTCATGCTCCTCCACGGCTTTGGCGATCGGCAGCCAGTCCTCGTACGTCATCGTACCGCCCGTCGGATTGCTCGGATAACATAAAATAAGTACTTTAGAACGCGGCGTAATGGCGGCCTTCAGCGACTCGGCCTTCAGCTTGAATTCGTCCTTCGCGTAGGTTTCGATGCCGACCGGCTTGCCGCCGGAAAGCGACGTGATCGGTGAATAGGAAATATAGCAGGGCTCCGGAATCAAAATCTCATCGCCCGGCGCGATCAAAGCCCGAAGCGCCAAATCGATCGCCTCGCTGCCGCCTACCGTAACCAGAATCTCGTTCGCCGGATGATATTCGACCGAGAACCGGTCATTCAAATATTGGCCGATCGCCCCGCGAAGCTCGGGCATGCCGGCATTGGACGTATATTGGGTCTTTCCGGTTTCCAGAGCATAAACCGCCGATTCCCGCACATGCCAAGGCGTGACGAAATCGGGCTCGCCCACCCCTAGCGTAATGACATCCTTGCGCGTGCTGACCAAATCAAAAAACCGACGGATACCCGACGGTTTGATGCCCCGCACGAGCGGGGCCAAGTAATCAGCCATCGTGTCGCGCCTTTCAGGCGCGGAGGGTTGTTTCTGTTCGTCTTTAATCATGGCCTTCACCCTTTTTACGGCGATACCATCAGCCGATGGTCACCTTCATGCTCCTCGAAGATAATGCCGTCTTGTTTGTATTTTTTCAAAATAAAAAATGTTTTTGTCGATAATACCGCGTCGATAGGGGACAATTTGTTCGATACGAAGGAAGCGACCTCCTTCAGGTTTTTCCCTTCCACCTCGACCAGCAGGTCGTAAGCGCCCGACATCAGGTAGACCGATTTCACTTCCGGATATAAGTAAATGCGCTCCGCGATCCCTTCGAACCCGCGGCCGCGCTCTGGCGTAATTTGAACCTCGATGAGGGCCGTTACCTTCTCGTCGTCAATCTTGCTCCAGTTGACCACCGTCGCATATTTGACAATGACATGCTCGTTCTCGAGCTCCGCAATGGCCTGCTTCACTTCCTCCGTCGGCACCGCAAGCATGGTGGCAATGAGCTCGGCATCCCTTCGCGCGTCTTCCTTCAGCAGTTCCAGCACCTTCAACTGTAATTCGTTCATTGTCTAACTCCTTCCAGTAACGCCAAGTGACTTATCATTTTACAAGCGTAAACGGCTGTCGCTACGCACGAACCGTTAGCTGCATCGTTACGCAGCTCGGTTCTGTGCCGTCCTTCGGAGGCAATAGCTTACGTTTCGCGGTGAGATATAGGCGTCGGTATAAAAGCGAACCTTATACTTTCCTATATCTTAAAAAATATATTACATCTTTTTCGAATAACCTGCAAAGAAAAAAACGAAAGACCCCGAAGGGTCTTTACATGTAATAAGGCTGCTGGCCTTGCTGGTGCTGAGCGGATTGCTGCTGCATAGCTGGCGTGTAGAAGGTTTGGTGCTGCTGCTGTCCGAGGTTCTGCTGAACGAATTGCATTGTTTTTTGCTTCGTTTGCTGATACTGCTTCACCTGCTTGTCCAGCTCCTGGCGAAGCGCCGGCGAAGACGCGTTGTACATATTGTTTTGCTGCATCGTTTCGAACATCTGGCCCTGCATTTTCATCGTGCTGTCCGTTAATTTCGTGAACAGCTGGCGGATATCCGGACAGGTCGATTCGGTTGTTGCCGTCGCATATTCGCGGACGATCCGCTTCAAGTCGCTAATAATCGTGCTTGCCAGATCCTCCTCCGACAACATGGACTGCTGCTGCTGCTGATACATAGCCGTATCCTCCTTTTTCTTGTGCTTGTCGTTATTGCTGCGGCTGCGTAGGCGCCATTTGCTGATGGTGCTGGAGAGCGTGCATGAGCGAATCGTAATGCTGCTGATGCGTCTGCACGAATTGACGGGCCAGGTTCTTCAAGGCAGGCGTCGTTGCCGTAGCCGCCAGCGCGGTGCACTGTTTGATCAATAAATCCTCGTTGGACATCGAGTCTGCAATATACTCGAGCTCTTTGGCTGTCATAGGCTGCATCATGGATGAACCTCCTTATAAGATTGGGGTACCGGGCAAGAAGCGCCGGTGCATCCCGAGCACAATTTCCTCGGCAACCATATTGTTCTCCAATTTCCTTATTTTATGTGTCTTTATGAAGATCCAATTTGCCGGAATGGACGAGATTCATTTTTACGGCGATTTTGAGCGGATAGTCCTTCGGCTCCCAGTCCCCCGAGGCTTTGCTTTTTTTCCAGGCCGCCAAATGGTATCTGTACAGATGATGCTCGAGCCCGTACAAGTCCAAACGGTTCGCAACGCCAGTCTTATACGTATCTTCCAGCTGCCGCTTCACCTTTTTCTGCACGGCTTCGATAATCTCGTCCTGCGTCATCCTGCCGTCCACCTCCGCTGCGCTTCCGGTCAAGCTCAGCTCCAGCTCAAACGAAGGGGTTCCCTTTCCCGTATCGGCATGAATCAGGCTTTTGCTGGCGTTAACTGCAACCGTTGCCCTGCCGTCCCGGCCGTCGGCCTCCAGAAGATAATGTTTGAACTCGGGATTCAGCCATCTGAGCCCTGTTACCTGAGCCTCGGGCAGATAATGAAGAAATTTCGTTTCCCTGAATACGAAAATCCCTTCGATAATCTGCGTTTTCAGCGGCTTGTTCTGATGCTGCCAATAACCTTCGTTCACCGCGATGACGGGCAGCACCGTCGTCATGGCCGGCTCCTTCAATGATTGAACGGCCAGCTGCATGGCGAATGGCTTGATGAAGCTCTGCTGCTTGTCGTAAGCGGCCGGGGAATATAAGAGACTGTGCAAAGGCGATTGATCAAAAAACGTTTCTCCGGTGAGAATATTCGCAATGCTATCCCTCGTTCCGAAGAGAAGCGACGTATAACGGGTAGCCCGCTGCCGGTTCAGGCCGTCCATAATATCGTCCAGCTTGCCCAGCGCCCGTTCATGGACGACAACGGCTTTCAGCTGCTCCATGCTGAGCGTCATCTGCGCGCCTTTTGCCATATCCGCAAGCGCGAGCTGCAGAGATGCGCCCGTGCCGTTGCCGATCCAGACCGGATCCGGTTCGGGCTGCGGAGCATCCGTCTTGGCCACCACGGCAAATTTAATCATTTGCGAATAAAGCTGATAGCTTCCATCCTTATAATCGATGCCTAGAGCCGTAATATAGCTGACATCGCCCAGATCCACCTCATCCCAGCAGCCTTGAAGCAGCAGGGCGGCCATCAGAAGGGCCACGGTACGCATAGATGCCATCCACCGCCTGCAGGAGGAACGCTTCATCCCTTTCGCCTCCTGATGCGCAGCTTCCACGGATTTTGCATAAGGGCGGGAGCAAGCTGGCGGAATTTGAGCGGAGCGAGCGGGCTAAGATACGAATGGCCGAAAGACTCAAGCGAGCACAAATAGATAAGCACGGCGAACACGCCGACAAAAAAGCCAAAGATGCCGAGAACGGACGACAGCAGCAGGATGGCGTACCGCACGACCGATACCGAGCCCGTCAAAGACTGATTCACAAGCGTAAAGGTCGCAACGGACGTCACGGCCGCAGCGACAAGCATCGTCGGAGACGTCAGCCCTGCCCTGATCGCCGCATCGCCGACAATGAGGCCGCCTACGACCGATACCGTCTGGCCGACAGGCCGCGGGAGCCGCACACCTGCTTCCCTGAACAGCTCGAACGTGGTCAGCATGATGAACATCTCCATCGTTGCCGATACCGGCAGGCCGATTCTCGATATGGTAATCGTCGCAAGGAGCGAATAAGGAATCTGATCCGTGTTAAACGCAGACAAGGCGACCCAGAAGCCCGGAAGGAATAAGGCAAGCACCAGTCCGAACAAGCGCAGCAGCCGCTCCAAAGACACGAAATAAAATGGCAGATGCGCATCCTCCGGCGATTTGATCAGCAGCAGCATGTCCGCGGGCGCAATAAGCGCCGAAGGAGTGCCGTCAACCATGACGATCACCTTCCCGTTCATGAGCGACTGCACGACATAATCCGGCCGGCCGACGTATTCGATCAGCGGGAACACAGAGAATGGACGGTCGGACAGCAGCTCCTCCAGCTCGCCGCCTCCGTTAAGCGACGGAATACGAATCGCGTCAAGCCTGCGCCTCGCTTCCTTGACCAGCTCGGGCTTGGTTATTCCGGACATATAGAGAAGCGCAACCTCCGTCATCGATTCTCTGCCGATTCTCCGGTATTCGACATGCATATCCGGCGTACGCAGCCGTTTCCGGACCAGCGCGACGTTCACCGATAACAGCTCGACAAAGCCGTCCCGCGGCCCTTTAAGCGATACCTCCATCGTGGACTCCTCGGGATTTCGGCCCGGCTGGCTGGAAATATCGAATTCGTAAAAACCCGCACGGTCGGAAAAGGCAAGTATGACGCTGCCCGCGAACAATCGGGCATACAAATACGCCTCGTCCCCCCCGGGAATGTAATGGAAGAGCCTGCCCGGCCTAAGCGCCTCCCCCTCGACCTCTCCTTCCGCCGTATGATCAAGCTGCTCCGTCCATTTTTCGAGCTGCGGCAATAAAGCAAGCTGCAGCTGCTGGTTGTCGATCAGGCCGCCGCAGTAAAACAGCGCGACATCGACTTCTCCGTTTATATGTACGGATAACGTATATTCGACTACATCGTTGCAGCCCTTTAACGATTCCCTGAACCGGTCGACGGTCATCGGCTCCGGATGAAGGCAAACAGACTCTTTATCCCGATGCTTCAACCAGCCTCTGCCTCCTTTCCATAGCCTTCGCGGCGGGCGCCTGACGGATCGCGTTTAGAGCGAATGAACGACAGCAGCCAGATCAAGATGACGAAGGCGGCGATGAACAACCCGAAATAGGTAAAGCACCATAAGATCACCTTTTGATAAGGAATGGTATGGTAAATGCCGTAATAGGAAGCGGCGAACAAAGGCGTCCCCAGAACGACATAGGTAATCCAGCTGCGCCTCATTTTACGAAACGGACCGAATTCCGAAATGATATGGATCGCAAGAGACATCCGGATCAGCGCGCCGGACAGCCATTGGAAGACGGCAAAAAAATCGACATGCTCAATATAATTCCCGATGCTGACGAGCCTCCATTGCGCAAAGGCCGGGTAACGCATCTTTTCCGCTTCGGCCGGTCCGAATTCGACGATGGCGCCCGTTGCGGGCCCTATCGCAAGCAGGGCAAGAACCAGCACCAGCCCCAGCAAATGCCAGCGTTTTATCTTTCCGCGGATATGATGCTGAATGAACAGCAGGGAGAACAGCTCGCCCGTTGCCGTCAGGCAGTACAGCGCCCCTTTCATTACCGGCGGCATCCCATTTTCGAGCATAGGCAGCAGGAAGCGGTAATCTTTATGCGGCATATTGGCCGACATGACGAAATCGCCCAAGACGACCACCAACGGAAGCAGAATACAGCTTACGTACGCAATCGTACGGAGCCCGGCATTCGACGCGAACAGGCACAATCCCAGGAAGACGAAGCACACAACCATTGGCGGCGTATTCGGCAAATAAGTCGTTGCCGTCCAGGAAGCGGTAACGACCAGAGTCTCGTATGCGCTCAGCAGCAGCAGGACGAGGAATATAGCGATTATGACATGTGCAATAATGGCGGGCATCCGCTTTTGCAGCCACACGTCGAAGCGCTGCTTGTTCAGCCGCGCGAGCAAGCCGTAAAGCGGAATTGCCGACCACGGCAGAAGGACGGCAAGGGCAAGCAACACACACAGCCACGCATCCCGTTTGGCGGCGGTGAGCAGCAGCGGCACGACCAGCACGTGATTTACGAGTCCTACCGAAAGAGTCATGATAAACATGGCCGGCAGTACTCCGAACGGCTTCACTTTCATTTCCAATCACTTCCTCACCGCCTTATATTTCCCGAAACGGAGCCGTCAATGCATAGCTCGTCCGCCAAATTTGCAAACGGGAAGCGTAAGGCCGCAGCCGTGGAAAAAAGACTGGCCCAAAGCCGGCAAGAGGGCTTGGAGACAGCCTTGCGATTTATGGAATATGAACCGTCTTGACGTGATCGAAATGAATAAATACGGCGTGGCCGCTCGCGTTGGCCAGCTCGATCATGCTTTGATCGACGCTCTTTAACACGCCGATTTTGTTAGGGCTTCCTCCGAGATCCAGCACGACGAATTCACCGATTAATTTGCGCAGCTGTTGATCGAACGTTCGGGCAAGCGTCAGCGGTGACGGCTTAAGCGGAAATTGCTCCGGCGTTAACGTGTACGGCGTGACGTTCGGGTTGTACGGCACCAAATATTTTAAGTGATGGAGTGAAATGATGACGGTATGGTAAACAGGAGAATAGAACACGAAAAAATCGTTCATGACAGTCGTTAAATATCCGTGGATCGATTGATTGCCCGTAATATAGATTTCAGAGAACATGCCCTTGGCGTTCATCAGTATTTTGCGGTAAGAGATCGGCTCGTTGTATGGCTCGAACGGCATTTCCGGTACGTCGATGTTCTCTTCTCCTTTGGCGGACAATCGCAGCTGCTGCAAATGAATGAGCGGGACATAGAAAAATTGTGTGCCGTTGTGCAGCACCAGAATATCTTGGCCAAATTCTATCAGCTTTCCGCGTATGGGCGCCGCTTTCCCCGATATCTCCAATTCGACCTGCCGATCCAGCAGCGGATGACGGTTTTTCATGCGATCAACCTCCTTTCATCCGGGTATAGTAGAACCGGGCAAGGGGTGAACACCTTGCCCGGAAAACCATTAGCCTTATCTGGCCGAACGGCGAGCTCCTGTTACGGAAGCGGAGTTAGCGCGTTTTTTGCCGCTTCTGCTGCCGCCTTGAGCACCGCCTACATTGCCCCCGGATTTGTTGCCGCCTTGAGCGCCGCCTGCGTTGCCTCCGGATTTGTTGTTGTCTGTTGCTCCTGCTACGTTGTTGTTGTCGTTGTTGTTGTTTTTATTATTGTTTTTGTTGCCATTGGAGTTGTTTCCGCGGGAACGGTCGCCGGCTTTTTTGATGGAACGAATTTGGTCGATCGGAATCGTCACGGCTTCGTTACCGTTAACGACAAGAATATTGTCTCTGCACACTTGCGCCAGGAAGCCTTCAATTTTTTCAGGACCGCCGTTATTCACTTGTACGAATGTTTGGTTCAGAGCGCGGAGCACGCCTCTAAACGTGTCGGCATCGATAAAGTCGCGTCTTTTCTTTTTGGATTTATGGCAAAGCTTGTCGCAGAACTTATCAAAGCATTTGTCGCATTTATCGTCATGGCAGCCGCAACCGCGGGAGCGGGATTTATTGTCGCGTTTGCCGTCGGACTTGCCGTCGGATTTGTTGCAGGATTTGTTGCCGCGGCTAAGGCAGTCTTTGTTGTCCTTTTTTTCGGTGATGCTTTTTACATGATCTGCATTAATATAAACAATGCCTTTTCTCGTTTTTAAAACGTAAAAATCGCTTTTAACAGCAAGCAGTTTACCCTCAAGCGATTCCGGGCCGCCGCGGTTGATCTTCACGCATTTGCCGACTAAGCCTTCAACGAAGTTTGGATCGATGCAGGTATCATTTTTATCTCTGCGATCATCTCTGCGGTCATCTCTGCGGTTATCGTTTCTGTCCATTTGACCTGCAAACTGATTGTAGTTCCAGCAATTACTCATAAATAAATCCCTCCGAATAATTTCATTAATAATAGATTTGCTGCCTTCCAACACGCCCGACACCTATCAATCCAGCTATCAGCATGATGTGAGATTGATTGTAAGCATCCCTCCAGTTCTTGATTAACCTACATCTATCTTGGGAGTCGATATGTAATATATTTATATGTATCCCCTATAGCAGAGGTACTAGATTACTATCTATTTATTGAAGATTAAGCCAATATCCCGTTACGGCTGATAGATTCGGCACATACCCTATATCATCTTCAACTAAGGGGCTGAATTTATTGGGAAAAAACAAAAACAAAGACGACAATCAAAAAAAAGCAGCGAACGAAGCTCAAGCTGAGAAATCCAAAAAGAAAAACGGAGGCAAAAAGTCCGGCGGCAATCAGGCGGCAGGCGCTAAATCCGGCGGTAAAAAGTCCGGCGGCAATCAGGCGGCAGGCGCTAAATCCGGCGGTAAAAAGTCCGGCGGCAATCAGGCGGCAGGCG
>NZ_JAHMHW010000041.1 GCF_020169515.1 Paenibacillus vietnamensis
CAGCGCCGATGGTACTTGGACCGCAGGGTCCTGGGAGAGTAGGACGTCGCCAAGCGGGTGCATCATTGCACTCTAATATGTGAGTTTGTTGCCAATAATTACTTGTTGATTATGACAAACGGGCATGTTAAACTAATTTTCCTGTCAACGAAAACGACAGGGAAACAAACTTTGCACTTTGAAAACTGGATAGCAAAACAATGCATAGTAACATCCTTTAGCTTTAAATGAGGTTAAGCTAGTAAGAGCGCACGGAGGATGCCTAGGCACCAGGAGCCGAAGAAGGACGTGGCGAACAACGATACCGCCTCGGGGAGCCGTAAGCAGGCTTTGATCCGGGGATTTCCGAATGGGGAAACCCAGCTGTCGTAATGGACAGTTACTACTGAGTGAATCCATAGCTCAGTAAGAGGCATACCGGGGGAACTGAAACATCTAAGTACCCCGAGGAAGAGAAAACAAAAGTGATTCCGTCAGTAGCGGCGAGCGAACGCGGATTAGCCCAAACCAAGGAGCTTGCTCCTTGGGGTTGTAGGACGTCTCACATGGAGTTACAAAGGTGTTGGTTAGGCGAAGAGGTCTGGAAAGGCCCGCAAAACGAGGTAAAAGCCCTGTAACCAAAAGCCAGCACTCTCCGAGACGGATCCTGAGTACGGCGGGACACGTGAAACCCCGTCGGAATCCGGCAGGACCATCTGCCAAGGCTAAATACTCCCTGGTGACCGATAGTGAAGCAGTACCGTGAGGGAAAGGTGAAAAGCACCGCGGGAGCGGAGTGAAAAAGAACCTGAAACCGTGCGCTTACAAGAAGTCAGAGCCCGTTAAATGGGTGATGGCGTGCCTTTTGTAGAATGAACCGGCGAGTTACGATTACGTGCAAGGTTAAGGTGGAGAGCCGTAGCCGCAGCGAAAGCGAGTCTGAATAGGGCGA
>NZ_JAHMHW010000043.1 GCF_020169515.1 Paenibacillus vietnamensis
GTGGAAGTACGGGGGCGACTCACTTGGACAGAGGTTCTCCCTTGATAGACTGAGAACCCGTTGTTTCGTTTCCGACCTGTCTTCAACATGGACGCCATAAGTAGTGCCACACTACTCTCCTGCATCGAATTATACCGTGCAGGCACTTGGTCTATCGTTCGCTTCCCTAGGCGAACTACACCGCCAAGCTCGTGCTTGTTGCAATATTATGTGCTGCATTCAAGTCTGCATGGATTCGGTGCCCACACGCTTGACATTGAAATCGGTCTCGACGACGATTGTCCTTTGCTGTGTGCTTGCACCGAAAACACTGTTGACTCGTATAGGCAGGAGCTACTTTTTGTACAGGAATCCCCTGCTTATGCGCCGACTCTTCTATAAATTGTTGAAGCTGATAAAAGGCCCATGAATGAATCGTTCGATCCGCATGTCGTGTACACTTACAGGTTTCGCGGATACGCTCCAGTTGCTCCATCTTCAAGACGGGACTGTTAAATTCCAAAGAAAACTGTACGATTTGCTTCGCTAATTTTCGGTTGTAGTC
>NZ_JAHMHW010000044.1 GCF_020169515.1 Paenibacillus vietnamensis
GTTTATGGAGGTGTTTATGGAGGTGTTTATGGAGGTGTTTATGGAGGTGTTTATGAAGGTGTTTGGAGTAACTGGATTTTATGCGGTTATTTAGGGCAATTGGCAGCAGGTGGCGAAATAACGGGATTATCTACAGATAAATTCCGCATTTTTCGGCAAAACTTAGGGGTTTAGGGGAAATTAACTGCATAAAACCCAGCAATAATGCTGATATGGCCAAAAACGGTGAAAATAACTGGAGAAAATCCATTTATATGCATACGGGGCTGCGACGGGGGTACATCCCTCCAAGTCGCTTTTCAAAATCACAATGCCACATATGTGTCAGCTGCAGTTTGTACAGCGGAATGAGGCAGTAGTTGAGCAGCTTTCCGCTCCGCTGCAGTTTCTGCAGCAGATTTCGGAATTTACGGCCATTTCGGGCACCTCAAGCCAACTTCTGCTGCAAATGCTCCACAGCCCCCTAATTAAACTGGAG
This sequence comes from Paenibacillus vietnamensis, assembly GCF_020169515.1. Taxonomy (GTDB): domain Bacteria; phylum Bacillota; class Bacilli; order Paenibacillales; family Paenibacillaceae; genus Pristimantibacillus; species Pristimantibacillus vietnamensis. The sequence continues at coordinate 479 of NZ_JAHMHW010000044.1, forward strand.
TCTTCCCCTACAATAAATTAGACTATTT
>NZ_JAHMHW010000045.1 GCF_020169515.1 Paenibacillus vietnamensis
CGCCTTGAATGCCAAAATGCAAAAGAAAATCGGCGATCGGCTTGCCCTTGAGCTGCATGTGCAGTCTAACGGGGAGAATCTTTCATGGAAAAATCCGAAAGCTCCGGTTACGATAACAATACCGTATACGCCTTCCGCCGATGAGCTTAAGCATCCGGATAAGATCGTCGTGTGGTACATCGATGAGAAAGGCGATGCTCATGCAATCAAGAATGGGAAATATGATCCGGCAACCGGTCAAGTGATATTTTCGACTACACATTTCAGCGTATTCGCATTGGCGTTCATAAACAAGACCTTCACGGACATTGAAGGGGTGGCATGGGCGCAATCCGATATTGAAGCAATGGCCGCAAG
>NZ_JAHMHW010000046.1 GCF_020169515.1 Paenibacillus vietnamensis
TCAGAATCGCAAGCTGTCTCGAGTTTTCGCCGTTCTGCTGTATAAATTGCAGCAGGAGCGTAAGCGGCCTCCAGCTCTGCTGAGGCTTCGCCGTTCTGCAGTACATACTGCAGCAAAACGTAAGCGGCCTCGAGCTTTGCTGAGGCTTCGACGTTCTGCTGTACAAACTGCATCAGAAACCTGACACGAACGGCGGGCGGCCGAGCTGTGCTGCACTTTTGCATCAGAAGCCGCCTCCCATCTCCCAAACTAGCTAGTTTGTCTCGACTCTGCTGCATAAGCTGCAGCAGAATCGCAAGCTGTCTCGAGTTTTCGCCGTTCTGCTGTATAAATTGCAGCAGA
>NZ_JAHMHW010000047.1 GCF_020169515.1 Paenibacillus vietnamensis
GATAAATAAGCTAACAAGGCTTTCAGCAGCCTGATCTTTCGTATCCGGTTTTCAGGGCGCAAACCTTGTTGCGGCGGATTGCCTAGTGCAGTTCCTGCGGCTTGATTGCAGAGACATTTGGCGATGTCTTTACCTGAATTAGATTTTTGTACCCGAATGTTTGCAAGTAGAATTGTTCGGGGGACAAGCATATGGCGGTGTAGCTCAGCTGGCTAGAGCGTACGGTTCATACCCGTGAGGTCGGGGGTTCGATCCCCTCCGCCGCTACCATATGGAGGATTAGCTCAGCTGGGAGAGCATCTGCCTTACAAGCAGAGGGTCGGC
>NZ_JAHMHW010000048.1 GCF_020169515.1 Paenibacillus vietnamensis
GCGACTCCCCTCATTCTGCTGCATAAAGTGCAGTGGAATCGGTAGAGGTCAGCGGCTTCTTGCTTTCTGCTGCATAAAGTGCAGTGGAGACGGTAGAGAACAGCGACTTCTTGCATTCTGCTGCATAAAGTGCAGTGGAATCGGTAGATATCAGCGGCTTCTTGCTTTCTGCTGCATAAAATGCATCAGATTCCTCACATCTGTCACGGCGAACCGGTTTCTGCTGCACATTTACATTAGAGTTAGTCCAAAACCGTACAAAACCGTGCGACTCCCCTCATTCTGCTGCATAAAGTGCAGTGGAATCGGTAGA
>NZ_JAHMHW010000049.1 GCF_020169515.1 Paenibacillus vietnamensis
TCTTCGGCTCCTGGTGCCTAGGCATCCTCCGTGCGCTCTTACTAGCTTAACCTAGAACTTTACGAAGTAAAGTACTTCGAAAGCATATGCTCGCTGATGAAATCAGCGTATAATATCCAGCTAAAGGATGTTTTGCATGTTCATATCCAGTTTTCAAGGTGCAATCGTTTTTGCTAATGTGCTTCCCGTATGACTTCAGAAAAGACGCATCAACTAAAAACATTATAGATGCTTTCGCATCCGCTTGGCGACGTCCTACTCTCCCAGGACCCTGCGGTCCAAGTACCATCGGCGC
>NZ_JAHMHW010000004.1 GCF_020169515.1 Paenibacillus vietnamensis
TCGTCCTGAGCCAGGATCAAACTCTCCATAAAAGTGTTTGACTTGCTCATTACTTTATTATCGCTTTTCCATTAATCCGTGAGGATTAAAGGGGCAGTTTCACTCGTTGTTCAGTTTTCAAAGAACAAGCTTTTCTTTCTCGCCGTCCGCGTGTTTCTCTCGGCCGGAATTAGAATATACCATGCATTCGCCTAATCGGTCAAGCTTTTTATCGAAAAAACTTTTTATTTGTTGTATTCTGCCGAATTTAATCGGAACCAGTTCGTAACCAGTTGTCTCAGCAGCTCTACATATGACCTCTTATGGCTTTACACATTGATTTATTAGCCAATGTTTAAATCGCACGATATATAGAATAATCGATAACCACCCTTAATTGCAACACTTTTTTATCATGCTTTTTGTACCGGCTGAACAATTAAGCACAGCTAGTGAGATAATGCTTTAATTCCATTCATTATTTATAATATGCTTAGTAAGAGCATTTCTAAATAAAAAGCAATTAGTAATCCTTATGAAAGGAGCGTCGACATGTCAGCAGCAGAACTGGATCGAATCGAAGCCTTACTGCCTAATTGGCTTGAAGAGAAGCGGCGGAAATGCCAGTACGGCAAGGTGGCTTCCTATATCCCGGAGCTGTCGAAATCCCCCGCCGAAGCCTTGGGCATCCATATTACCGACGCACAGGGCCGTTCGGTTGCGGGCGGCGATAGCCGGCTGCCTTTTACGCTGCAGAGTATTTCCAAAGTGTTTACGTTAATATTAGCTCTTATGGATAACGGCGAGGAAGTCGTATTTGATAAAGTAGGCATGGAGCCGACCGGTGACAATTTTAACTCCATGCTGAAGCTGGAGCTTGTGCAGCCGGGCATCCCGTTCAATCCGCTGATTAACGCGGGTGCCATCGCAATCTCTTCGTTGATCGCCGGGAGCAGCACGACGGAAAAGTCTGCACGTGTTCTGGACTTCCTCCGGCTGCTGGCAGGCAATCCCTCCCTCCACTACGACATGGACATTTACAGATCGGAATCGGACACCGCCAATCTGAATCGTTCGATGGCATACTTTTTGAAGGATAACGGCGTGCTCAAAGGAAGAGTCGAGGATGTGCTGGACGTCTACTTCCGTCATTGCTCCGTCCAGGTGACCTGCGCAGACTTGGCGCAAATGGCCCTCGTGCTGGCGCATGACGGCAACAACCCGATCACGGGAGAATCGTTGATTCCCCGCCGTTACGTTCAGATCGCCAAAACCTTCATGGTTACCTGCGGCATGTACAATGCATCGGGGGAATTCGCCATACAAGTCGGCTTGCCCGCCAAGAGCGGCGTATCCGGGGGAATTCTGACGATGGTACCCGGCAAATACGGAATAGGGGTCGTAGGCCCCGCTTTAGGCAGGAAAGGGAACAGCATCGCAGGCGTCGCACTTCTCGAAGCCCTGTCCCAGGAGCTCGACTGGAGCTTGTTTTAGAGCAAAAAAAGAGGCGCATAATGGAAGGTACTGACTCATCCAATTTGCGCCTCTTTGCCTGCTTAATAGCCGGGCTTTGACAGCTTAACGTTTTTATTCAGAACAAAAAATTGCTCCGCCTTCTCCCTGTGATCGTCCGTAATATGAGCGCTGATCGATTTATAAGCCAGCAAAACGGCTGTCGCGTCGTCCACGAAGCCGGCCGCGGGCAGAAAATCCGGGATCAGGTCGATCGGCAAAATCCAGTACGCCAGCGCCCCTACCGCGGTAGCCTTGGCGGAAATTGGCGTTTTCGGATCGATGGAGCAGTAATATAGCGCCATAACCTCCTTCGAAAAAGGCACCTTGGCCGCATAGCGCTTCACTTTTGCCCAAAAGCCTTCCTCCACGTATCGGATTTGCTTGTCCTGGTCCCCGATTTTGGCTATCCACTTCTGAATGTCAACTTCCCGCGTCGAGTCTTCCTCCGCAGCCTGCTTCTCCAGCGACGACTCCAGCTCGCTTGCGGACGGCTCGTACGGCATAGGCTCCTCGACCAGCTTTTCGCCGCAAGAAGAGCATACCCAAGCCATCAGTCCCTCCGGCTTCACCTCGTTAGGATGCCCGCAGCCCGGGCAAGGTATCACTGCCATCTCATCTCGCCTCCTGCATCGTTAATCGTTGCTCGCATGGCCCTTGACCATTTTGCTGTAATACCCCTGTTTACCCAAAAGCGTTTCATGCGAACCTTTCTCGACAATCGCTCCCTCCTGCAGCACGACAATTTGATCCGCCTGCCGGATCGTATTTAGCCGGTGTGCAATAACAAAGCTGGTCCGGCCCTCCATCAAGCGCTGAAGAGCTTCCTGTATTTTAATTTCGGTGACGGTATCGATGCTGCTGGTCGCCTCATCAAGAACGAGTATGGAAGGATTCGCTAAAATCGCCCGCGCAATCGCAAGCAGCTGCTTCTGCCCTTGGCTGATGCCGCTTCCGTCCATTTTGAGCATCGCGTCATAACCGCCCTTCATCCGGACAATAAAGGAATGCGCATTAGCCAGCATCGCAGCTCGCTCGACTTCCTCGTCCGAAGCGTCCAGCTTGCCGTAACGGATGTTTTCGCGGATTGTCCCCTCGAACAGAAACGGATCCTGCAGCACGAAGGCCATTTGCGACCGCAGACTTTCGCGTTTTATTTCGCGGGTATCCATGCCGTCAATCGTCACGCTTCCCGAACTTGGATCGTAAAACCGGCACAGCAGCTGGATCAGCGTCGTTTTTCCCGCTCCCGTCGGACCGACCAGGGCAAGAGTTTCCCCGGGCTTAACCCGAAAGCTTACGTCCTGGATGGTCGAATTGCGCCCTTCGTATGCAAACGACACATGCTTGAACACGACCTCTCCCCGAATCCCGGACAGCTCGACGGCGCTCGACTCGTCCGTCCGTTCCTCCTCCTCGGCAAGCACGTCGAATACCCGTTCCGCGCCGGCAACCGCCGAAAGCAGCGTATTCCACTGATTCGCCAAATCATTGAGCGGTCTGGTAAACTGTCTGGAATATTCCGCGAAAATAACGATAACGCCGACGGTGATCGCGCCATTCAGCGCAAAGACGGCGCCGATTCCCGCTATAATCGCAAAGCTGAGGTTATTCAATGCGTTCATGAGCTTTGGAATAAAGCCGGAAATGGCCTGAGCCCAAAAGCCGGACACCCGTATACGCTCATTGCGCTCCCGGAACGCCTCGATTACCGTCCTCTCCTGCGAGAAGGCCTTGACGATCCTCTGGCCGGATAACGTTTCCTCAATGTAGCCGTTCAGATCGCCGAGATTGCGCTGCTGGGCTTTAAACAGTTTTCCCGTCCTTTCCGTGATCCATTTCATGCCGAGCACCATTAGAGGGACGACAAGAAAGGTCAGCAGCGTAAGCGCCGGGCTGAGCGTCAGCATTACCGTCACCGTCCCGATCAGCAGCAGCACGCTTGAGAGCAGCTGGATAACCGAGCTGTTCAAGGAGGAGCTGACATTCTCGATGTCATTCGTCACCCTGCTCATGAGCTCCCCGTGCTGGCGCTTGCTGAAATAAGGAATCGGAAGCCGGTGCAAATGCTCGAACAGCTGTACTCTCATACGGTAGACCGTCTGCTGGGAGACGGTAATCATCCATACGCTTTGCAGCCACATCGTCAGGGAATGTAAAGCATACACGGCTGCCATTGCGGCCAAAAATCGAATAAACCCGCTGCCGCGGTTAATCAGATAATGGTCGATGGCCGTTCCCGCCAAATAAGGGCCGAGCAGCGAAAACGCCGAGCTCAGCACAACCATCGCGATGACGGAGAACAGCCTTCCTTTATACGCGATCAAGTAAGACCACATGCGTCTAAGCGTGCCTGAAGCGTTTTTCGCTTTAGCTTTAGACTTCGGTTTGTCCGAGGCTGCTGGGGGATTACCGTGCGGAAGCGCTTCCGCCGCAGTTCCCGGCTTCGGGTACAGGAAGGGCTCCTTCCATAATTTAAGCATGGCATACACCTTCCTTCCCGAACTGCGATTCGTAGATTTTGAGGTATAAACCTGATTCCCGCAGCAGCTGCTCATGGGTGCCTCTGGCAAGCAGCTCTCCGTCGTCCAGCAGCAATATTTGATCCGCTCCGAAGGTTGAGCTGATCTTCTGGGTGACGAGGAAGGTGGTGCATTTCATTTGCTTCAGCGCCTGCAGAAGGGCCGCTTCCGTATGTACATCAAGCGCGCTCGTGCTGTCATCCAGCAGAAGAATGGCCGGCTTGCGGACCAAAGCTCTCGCGATTGTCAGCCGCTGCTTCTGGCCGCCGGACAGATTAACGCCCTTTTGCCCGACGATCGTGTCGTATTGCTGCGGCAGCTTCATGACCGTGTCGTGAATTTGCGCCAACTTCGCCGCTTCGATGACCTCCTCCATAGAGGCGTCTTCCTTGCCCCAGCGGATATTGTCGGCCACCGTTCCGGTAAACAGCACAATCTCCTGAGGGACGTAGCCGATTTGCTTGCGCAGCTGCTCGAGCTTCATCCGGCGTACCGGTATACCGTCCAAGTATACCGAGCCGCTCTCCGCATCGTACAGCCGCGGAATCAGTTGCAGCAGCGAGGATTTGCCGGAGCCGGTCGCGCCAAGAACGGCAATCATCTCGCCGGGCTTAACCGCAAACGATATTCCGCTTAGCACAGGCAGCTCCGTATCCGGATATTTAAAGAATACCTGCTCAAATGTGACCGCTCCGCTTTGCAGCTTTGCAGCGGCATCGCTTTCCTGTTCGTCCTTCAAATCGATCTCGGTAACAATGACTTCTTCCATCCGCTGGGCGGAAGCGCGGGCGCGAGAAAAGTTCACGACGATCATCGACATGATCGACAAGGCGGCGGTCGTGCGGGTAGCATAATTCACGATCGCGACAACCTCCCCGACCGTCGCACCGTTCGTATCGAGCTGAACCCTGCCGAACCACAACACAGCCATAACCGCCGCGTTCATGGCGAGCAATATAACCGGCATCGTCGCCTCGGTCAAGCGCAGCGCGGATACCGTTTTGTCCATGAGCTGCCGGCTTGCCTGCGCAAACCGGTCCGACTCATGCTTCATCCGCACGAATACCCTGACCATTCTCATCCCGATCAGATTTTGCTGCATGACTCCGTTCACTTTATCCAGCTGCTGCTGCACCGCGCGGAAAAGCCTCTCTCCTTTCTTGAGCACCCAAAGCAGAAACACGCACAAAAACGGAATGACCGCCGCCAGCCAGAGCGCGAGCTTCGGGTGCACCACAAATGCCATTACGATACTCCCGATAACTAGTAGCGGAGCACGTAGCATAATCCTAAGGCCCATAAACACGGTATTCTGAAGCTGCATCACGTCATTCGTAAGCCTGGTGATCAGCGACGATTCAGGAAACCGGCTGAAATTGGCGAAGGAAAAGGATTGTACCTTCTCATACAAGCGCTCCCTGAGGTCAAAGCCGAAGCTTTGGCTGACATGCGAAGCATAGAAAGAGCTCAAGATGCCGACCGCAAAAGCAAGTAGCGAGCACGCGGAAAGTATGCCTCCCCATTTCATCACCACCGATAGATCCTGCCGCCCGATGCCGTCGTCGATAATTTTTGAAATGACGTAAGGCTGCAGCAGCTCGACCGCAAGCTCGATCAGCATCAGCATGAGAGCAATGGCGGCCGCGAAGCGGTATTTCCCTAAAAACGCAAACATCGTACGCATCGTTCATCCCCCGGATATAAGCTCATAGATTGCCTTAGTTTCTATTATAGCGGCATATGCGGAATATGGCATTGAAGTCGCGCAATTGACGGACGGAACGAAGCCGCATTAAGAGTTTCTGGCATCCTCGTAGAAAACCCGGAACAAAATATCGTGATTGTAATTGCCAAACCCTTTTCCATATAACGTTAAGCCGCCTACATGGTCCGCGTCCTCCCTGACCCCGATGCGGAAACTCCAGTAATTGCGGTCCAGCCCGATTTCCCCGATCCCGACCCCCGACATCTGCTGGCCGTCGATAAAGGTGCCGTTCTCCTCGATGCGGATCACCTTCAGCAGGCCGTACTGGTTAATGCGGTCCTGCCACCAGACGGGAGAATAGCGGCCTCTTACTTCACCGTAGTCGCCTGGGCTTGTCCACATGCCGATTTCTTTGCCGTTAAGCGTAAAATCGATATCGGAGGGCCAGTTTTCGTTTACGCCCGGAGCCTCTGAGCCAAGTTCCATCGTAATTTCCAGTGCGACAGGACGCTGGCCGGCAAGCAAATAATTCGGGACCTTATATTCCACATAGCCTTTCCCAAACCATAAAATTCCTGCGTTCATCCGTTCAGGCTCCAGGAAAAATCTCGGGTCGTCGAACTGCCCGATCATTTTCTCGACAGTCGCAATGCCGCATGTCGGAAATACCTCGAACTGCGTATAATGGCCGACGGGTACGCTGACTTCATGGACCTTCTTGACGTCCATCGAAGGATGCGGAAGCTCAATCGAGATCGAGCGCTCCGCCAGCGTGCAGATTTTGTGGGTGCCTCCGTGCTTGCGAACCATCTTCGTATGGACGAGTCCCGCCTTCTCCAGCTTCCGGATATGCATCGTGACGATCGCGCTGCTAAGGCCAAGCGCTTCCGCAAGCTCCTTCACGTTCATCGTATCGGCGGCCAATAAATTAATAATCGATAACCTTACCGGGCTTGCCAACGCTTCGTAAAGCGGCAGCCAGGCGTTATCCGTATTCGCATGAATCATCTGCTTCTCCCCTTTCCGCTATTCTATAACAATAGAAGGGCATCGCAAAAGCCGGAATTTGGCCTTTGGACACCCTGTCCGTTGTTATTAGTACTTTAAGCAGCTATTTCAACCTTAAACCTTTATGCGGATGACGTTCCACGATGCTTTGCCAAGTATCGCCTGAATTTTTCCTTCGTCGCCGACCTGCGCGTTACCTCCCGTATGAGGAGAAACGCGGTTAGGCGCCTCCGCCGTATTCGTCATTTCCAGGTCCTCATGCTCAAGCACGATGTGCTCGATTACCCGGAACGAGCCGAAGCTGCGGAGATCGATTTCGAAAGCGAGGCTTTCTTCGATGTTGCGGTTCACGGCGAAAATCGTTACTTCCTCTTTCTCTTCGTTGTGAACGGCTACCGTTTCCAAATACGGAACGTCGGTATATTCCTTCGAATCGTATTTCGGCGATTTCACGAGAGGAACAAGCACCGTCCCGCGGCCGAACAGGCTTGCGTGCATGTACGGATAATAAATCGTCTGCTTCCAGGCAGGCCCGCCGTTCTGGGTCATGATCGGCGCAATGACGTTAACAAGCTGCGCGATGCAGGCCATCTTGACGCGGTCCGCGCGCTTCAGCATGCTGATCAGCATACAGCCGACAACAAGCGCATCCTCTTGATTGTAAATATCCTCGAGCTGAGGAGGCGCGATCGTCCAAGGCTCCAGCTGCTTGTCCTGGGCGTGGGAATGGAACCATACATTCCACTCGTCGAAGGACAGGTTAATTTTCTTCTTGCCGCGCTTCTTCGCTTGAATGTAGTCGCATGTTGAAATGACTGTATTGATATAAGAGTCCATGCCCACCGATTTGGCGAGGAAATTCATCGTGTCCTTTTCGGCATTGCCGAAATACTGGTGAATCGAAATATAATCCACCGTATTATACGTCAAATCAAGCACAGTCGATTCCCATTCCGGGAAGGTCGGCATATTGATATTCGAACTTCCGCATGCGACCAGCTCGATCGACGGATCGACCCAGCGCATCGCCTTGCCGGTCTCGTTCGCCAAACGTCCGTATTCGACCGCCGTTTTGTGGCCGATCTGCCAAGGGCCGTCCATTTCGTTGCCCAGGCACCAGGTTTTTACATTGTGCGGATCCTTATAGCCGTGCTCGATGCGGAGATCGCTCCAATACGAGCCGGATTTATGATTGGAATATTCAATCAGATTGCGGGCCTCGTCAATGCCGCGCGTACCGAGGTTCACGGCCATCATCGCTTCCGTGTTCGCTTTCTTGCACCAGTCCATGAATTCGTTGTAGCCGATCCAGTTCGGCTCGACCGTTCTCCAGGCAAGCTCCAGACGTCTAGGGCGCTTGTCTACCGGCCCGACTCCGTCCTCCCAGTTGTATCCGGATACAAAGTTGCCCCCCGGATAACGGACAATCGGAACGTCAAGACCCCGTACCAGCTCGAGCACGTCCGAACGGAAGCCGTTCTCGTCCGCCGATGGATGATCCGCTTCGTAAATGCCGCCGTAAACCGCACGTCCCAGATGCTCGATAAAAGAACCGTAAATCCGTTTGTCAACTTCGCCGATTTGAAAATCCTTATCCACGATCATCGATGCTTTGTTTGTCACCTTCGGTCACCTCTGCCCTAAATTAATAATTTCATTAATTAATAAGCTTTTTGTTAAATTCATATACTTATTTAACTACATGATTTAAATTAATTCAAGTGTTAATTTTGATAGTTTTGAATTAGTATATTAATTAATTCAGGCGTTAACAAAAAGAACCCTTCCAAGGCGCGATTTTACTGGCATACATACCAGCCGCTTGCCCCGGAAGGGTTTTTGTTCGATCCTATTAAGTTTCCAAATTGCCGTTTATGACTTGCTTAAAATAAGCCTCAATTCGACCGTCAGCTCGTTTTCCGTTTGAACGACGACGTTATGCGGGTTTTTCATGCCAAAATCCTCGAATGTGACGATTGTGCCGGCTTCGAGCTTCAATTGGCCTTGCTCTACCGTCGCTTTCCCCGTAAACGCGACCTCTTTCGTAATCCCCTTTACCGTCAAATTTCCGCGGATGTTCACCTCGTACACTTGTCCATCCGTCCATTCGGCCGGCATTCCTTCAAAGGATGTTGCGGTAAAATGAGCGGTCGGAAATTGGGCGACATCCATAAATTCGGCCTCGGATATATGGATGTCCCGTTGGGCGTTGCCGGAATCCATGCTGGAAAGCTCGACGGTTCCATCGGCTTTCGTCAAGGACGGATCCCCGCTATTGATCGTCCATGTTCCCGAAACCTGATCCATCTCGTAATTCACGCTCTCGCGCGAGGTCGTCACCGAAAAATAAGCTTTCGAATCAGGCTGGATCGTCCATGTTCCGTCGACATCCGCCGGTTCCGCGGCAGAAGCCGCTTCCGCGCTCCCTTCGCCGCCGGCGCTTGTTTGTCCTGCGAGCTCCGTCACGTTATTTTCCGCAGGCCCCTCTGCTATGACGCTTTCTATTTCAACCCGATTGCCCGTCAATTCGCCGACCGCCCAATAAAGCCCTCCTCCGAGGACCAAAATGCCGGCCGCCAGCCCGGCAATTATTTTTTTGTTCATACGTACCTCCTTGGCTTGGCTATTATATTTCAGTTTAACGGAGCGTACTGAATTCAAGCTGAACGAAACCTTAAAATAATATGAAAATTTTGTTGCCGGCAGCCGGTCATAACCTTGGCCATCGCTTCATACAAATGGTATGAATCGTATAACGAATACACGGAGGGGTAATTATGAATGCTGATTATATCCGTGATTTAGAGCGCGCGATAGATGAGATAACGGAAATCGCCAGCGGCTTCGGCCTGGATTTTTATCCGATGAGATATGAAATCTGTCCCGCAGACATCATTTATACATTTGGCGCCTACGGGATGCCGACACGTTTCGGACATTGGAGCTTCGGAAAAACCTTTCACAAAATGAAGCTGCAGTACGACTTCGGATTAAGTAAAATTTACGAGCTGGTCATCAACTCCAACCCTTGCTACGCCTTTTTGCTGGAAGGAAACTCGCTGATCCAGAACAAGCTTATCGTCGCTCACGTGCTGGCCCATTGCGATTTTTTCAAGAACAACTCCCGCTTCGGCGTAACGAACCGCAACATGGTCGAGAGCATGTCCGCCACGGCCGACCGCATCCACCAATACGAGATGGATCACGGCACGGAAGCCGTCGAAAAATTTATCGATGCCATCCTGGCCATCCAGGAGCATGTCGACCCTACCCTCATCAAGCCGTACCAGCTGGACAAAAAACGGTATATCGAAATGGCGCAAAAGGACAGCGAAAAGTCCGCTTCGCATGGCGGAGGTTCCCCTTACGACGATCTCTGGGATCTGGATGCCGATCCGTCTCATTCCGCGGCGAGGCATGCCGGAGAGACGAAGCGCTTCCCGCCGAGGCCGGAAAAGGACATCGTTTGGTTTATCGAAGAATATTCGACTGTTCTGCAGGATTGGCAGCGGGACATTCTTTCCATGCTCCGCGATGAAATGCTTTATTTCTGGCCGCAGATCGAAACGAAGATCATGAACGAAGGCTGGGCTTCGTATTGGCATCAGCGCATCATCCGCGAGCTGGACCTGACCAGCGACGAGACGATCGAATTCGCGAAGCTGAACTCCTCCGTCGTCGTGCCGTCGCGGCATACGCTGAACCCGTATTATTTGGGACTCAAAATATTCGAAGACATCGAGCGGCGCTGGGATAACCCGACCAAGGAGGAGCGCGAGCGCTTCGGCCGCGTGCCCGGCAAAGGACGGGAGAAAATTTTCGAGGTTCGCGAGCTTGATTCCGACACGTCCTTCCTGCGCAACTATTTGACGAAAGATTTGGTGAAGGATCTGGACCTGTATATTTTCGAGAAAAAGGGGCCCGAGTGGAAAATTACCGACAAGACATGGGAGAACATCCGCGATCAGCTCGTTTATTCGAAGGTTAACGGCGGCTTCCCGAGCTTGTTCGTGAAGGACGGCGATTTCAACCGCGTCGGCGAGCTGTACCTGATCCACGAGTATGAGGGCACAGAGCTGGATTTGAAGTACGTCGAACGCACCCTGCCTTACGTCGTTCAGCTATGGGGCAAAAACGTTCATCTGGAGACGATCGTCGAGGACAAAAAAATCGTGTTCAGCTGCGACGGGAAAAAGACGAGCCGGAAGTTTGTTTGATAAAATACGCGAAAGGGCTGCACCTGATACAAGGCGCAGCCCCTTTTTCAACCGTTCATTACATTATTCGCCGTGTCAATCGCCGAGCGCAGTTGCCCGTCATCCTTAGAGCTCCGACAGAGGCCGCATCGTCCGCAGCATGCCGTAAATGCCGTTGACCTTGTCTTCCGGAACGAATTTAAATTCCGCATGTTCCTTACCGTCAATCAGCCCGGCCGGAATCGGATAGTTTTGGGTGACAAACTGGCGTTTCCGTTCGGGAGAAAGTTTTTCGCTGACCAGCAAGCTGCCGTTCACGTAAATATTCATGACGCGATTATGGTTAAGCAGGAAATAAGTCACCTGAAGCTGATTGTCACCTCCCGGCTCCACCGCCATTTTGTAGCTGAACCAGCCGCCTGCATGCGCCAGCCTTCCGTTCTGGCCGTCCCATGCTCCGCCGAACGTCTCTTCCCCTTTAATCTCATGCTGCAGTTCATATTGATCGTTGCCGACCTGGACGCTGTCGATCGTCGCATCCTTGATCAGCTGCTCCATTCGGCCAAGCTCGAGATGCCGCTTCAATTGCTCGGAATCGGCTTCGACGATGTTCCAGTAAATGCCGTACCGCTCGCGATGCTGCTTATAGTGCGGGGTGAACACAAGCCGTTCGTCCTCGTCCGTATGGCGGAGCCTGAACGTCAAGCCGCCTTCTTCCTTCACCAAGTGCCGGTCAATGCCGTCCAGCCACTGCTCCGGGCTCATGCCAGCCGGAATAATAAAATCCTTGACCAGCATTTTGCGCGTCGGTACCTGTACCATAATTCCCGTTTGCGCCTTCGACAGATCTTCCGTCCCAAGCGCCGCGCTGAGCACGACCGGTCCGTATTGGAAGCCGGCGGCATACTTGTTGTCAGGCAGACGCGAAACGATAATCCCCATCGGAAGCGTCAATTCCAGCGTATCGCCATCGCTCCATTTGCGCCCGATAACCAGGCCGTGCTCCGTCCTTTCCGCCGCTGCAGGGGCGCCGTTCACCTTTGCTTCGATTTCACCTTTGATCCAATAAGGAATTCGGAGATGCAGCTTCAGTTCTTTGGCCGCCTGACCGTCCGTCTCCACCTTAATGGTTACCCGATCGTTTTCGGGAATGCCGGAGCTTTGCGTCAAGGTGATCTGCTGCTCCTCCCAATTCAGCTTCGAGCTGATGTACTGATTAATGAAAAGCTCATTAGCGTTGTGGAAGTAGATGCTGTCGTTCAGCTTCGTAAAGCTTTCCATTCCCGTACCGGTGCAGCACCAGAAATGCTCGAACGGAGAGCTGTAAATTTTGAAATATCCCGTGGCCATCGGCTGGAAATACATCGTCATCCCCGTATCCGGATTTTGCGAGGACAAAATGGCGTTTACGTAATTGCGCTCATAGTAATCCGCATATTTCCGGTCTCCGGTCAATTTGAACAGCTCGCGGGTCAGCTTCAGCATATTGTAGCTGTTGCAGGTTTCGCAGGTAACATCGGTACGTCTTCCGTCCAGCTTATCCGGCTCGCCAAAATGCTCGTTTTCGCTGTTGCCGCCGGTGATATAGCTGTGTTGGTAGACGACAATATCCCAAAACCTCTCGGCCGCTTCAAAATAGGAACGCTCGCTTTCGCCTACTGCCAGGTAACGGTTCAGCGCTCCCAGAAATTTAGGAATGGTCGTATTGGCGTGTTTTCCTTTCAAAATATCCCGGCCTTGCCGGATCGCTTCAAACAGCGGCAGCTCGTCAAACTTATGGGCCGCGTCAAGATGCTTCCGGTCCCCGGAAATTTTGTACAGGTCGTAGAGGCAAGCGTTCATTCCGCCGTATTCTACCGCCAGCACAGTCGCTTGAAGCTCATCCGACCAGAGCGATGTCCGCGAAGCGACCCAGTCGCCAAGCTTCACAACGGTGTCAAACGCAGCCCGGGATTGCGTCGCGTGATAGACCGAGATCAACCCTGCAATAATTTTGTGCATCGTATACCAAGGCACCCATGCCGGCTGCTTCCTCTCGATATTGTCGATGAGCGACTCGGGAAACGCCGACAAATAACCGCTATCAAACTGGCTTTCCGACAATTCGGATACGATATAATTCAGCTTCTCCAGCAGTACGGGATCCTTGGTGGACGAATAAGCTTGTGCGCAGGCCGTTAAAAAATGTCCAAGCGTATGCCCGCGAATTTCCGTGTTTTCCCAGCCCGGATACTTCTCGGCCTTCGGCTCAAGTCCCTTTGTTTCCCGGAAGCCTGCAAGCAATCGGTCCGCTTCGTAGCTGTGTAAATATTGGAGCTCCTTCGCAAATGCATTCGCATGATAAGCACCGGTCAGCGTCACCTGATCCAGCCTGAAATCCCGCAGCGTGCTCTTCCGGAGCAGCGTTTGTTTTGTCATCATTCCGTCTCCCCTTACCTTTACCGTATTGTCGGCTCAATCATCTTCTACTACAGCTTACCGTTTTGGAAATTACGGGGTAAATGGCGAAACGTTCGAATTTGTGTAAAAAAGTCATGTCTTGGTCATTGTTCCGGGTCAATTTCACTGCTATCCTAATATTTAAGCGATTCCATAAGGTGTGAAAAGGTTAGAAAACAAGGGGCTGATCCGGATAATAGGGCATACGTTTCAAATCGAGAAACCGCTTCATTTAAACATGACGGGAAAATTCGTTTCCCCGTCTCCCGATTGGATGCATGCAAGCAGGGTTCTCATGGATTATGAATTGTTCGTACAAACCAGAGGCCGATTTTTCATTGCGGATGAAGAAGAGAGTCACGTCCTTGAGGAAGGGGATTTTCTGCTGATGACGCCCCGGACGAGGCAATTCGGCTACCAGGCATCGGATTGCAGTTTTTATTGGCTTCATTTTACAGCGGATGAGCAGCTGACAGCCTCCTGCCCGGTCGAGGAGTATACCGCGCAATCAGGGACCATCATGATCCCGGGCAAGGGTACACTCAGCAGCGCGGATAAAATTATCGTCATGATGAAGCAGCTGCAGGACTCCGTACGGAGCTATCACGACCAGACGCTGAACAATTACATGACGACCAGCATTTTATGCGAGCTGTACAATCAAGCTTATTTTGTCAAAAACGCTCCCATCCAAAAGCTGAAGCAGCTTCAGCTGTACAACGACATCGTCGATTACGTCAAATGGAACCGGTTTGAGCCGCTCAAGGTGTCGGAGATTGCGGTGCACTTCGGCTACAATATGAAATATTTGTCCCATTTGTTCCACAAGGCCGCCGGTATGTCTCTCAAACAATATATTTTGCAGCAGAAAATCGAAGCCGCTTCCTTCCTGCTGACCGACACGAATCAAAGCATCAAAGAAATTGCGATGCAGCTCGGCTATCATGACAGCCATCACTTCATGAAATCCTTCAAGCAAATGACAAATTTGACGCCGACCAGCTTCCGGAACGCCGCGGCAAACCGTTTGTTGTATTACCGGTAAGCATGGATGATTCGATTTGGTGCATACGAATGGCTGTTGCGGAAATACTACTCCAGGTTAAATCGTTCCACCGTTAGAAATCTAGAGGAGGTTATTTTCCAAATGGCAGCACATTTAGGCGCGCACGAAACGATGGAAGTACATGAAATTTTAACGTCTTCCATTAACGCAATCAATCATTTCCAGCTGTACCGTTCCTTCGTGAAGGATCAGCGTCTTCTTCAAATGCTGGACCGTCAGCTTCAGTTCATGACGAACGAGTACAATCATATGCTCCAGACGTTGAGTCAGGAAGGCTTTGGCCAAGCTGCGCCATACCGCTCCGAAAGCATGGGGGCGCCTGTATACGGGCTGGACAATCCGGCGCCGCAAAGCCCGAACGTATCAATGAATCAATTGGACGATTGGGATGTGTCGAGCAGCATGCTGTCCTGCCATAAAAATTCGGCCGCCAAAAAAATGATGGCCGCGCTTGAATGCGCGAATCCGCAGCTTCGCCGGATGATGCAGCAGAGCTCGATCAACTGCTCCGAGCAGGCTTACGAAGTATGGCAGTATATGAATCATATGGGCTATTACCAGGTGCCGACGATGAAGGAAGAAACGACCAACACCGTGCTGCACAGCTATCGCCCGGCAATGAACCAGGCGATGAACCCTGCCATGATGCAGGGCATGAATCAGGCGCCTGCAACAGGAATGCCGAATCAATACCAACAGTGATGCAAATGAAAATTTACGGGCCCGCCGAAGCGGGCCCGTATCGAATGCGGGGAAAACGAATTGAACGAGAAGAAAAAAAAATGGGATTTGGCGGCAATTTCCTCCATTCCGTTAATTATGACGCTTGCCAATTCCATGCTCATCCCCGTTCTTCCCCTTATGCAAAAAAAACTAAAGATTTCGTCCGTGCAATCGAGCCTTATCATTACCGTGTATGCTGCGGTATCGATCCTCTTTATTCCGTTCGCCGGTTATTTGTCCGACCGTTACGGCCGGAAGCCTGTCATTGTCACCGGACTATCCATCGCCGCTGCCGGCGGATTGATATCCGGCTTGGCGGCCATGCTGATGGACAACCATGCTTACGGAGTTATTTTGGCGGGGAGACTTATTCAGGGCATCGGAGCTGCAGGCGCATTTCCGATCGTTCTGCCTTTGGTCGGCGATATGTTTGATAACGAGGAAGCCGTAAGCAGCGGACTGGGCATGATTGAAACCTCCAACACATTAGGCAAAGTTGTCAGCCCCGTCTTCGGCTCCGTTTTGGCGATTGTTGTCTGGTACCTCCCTTTAGCAGTCATACCCGTTATATCCGCTATATCTATTGCCGCCGTAATATTTCTGGTTAAGGTTCCAACGAAAGAAAAAACAAAAGTTAAATTTAAGGAGTTTTTAACATCTATTAAATCCATTCTCTCCGAAAAGGGACACTGGTTGTATGCCATTTTTGCGATAGGCGGCAACATCATGTTCATTATGTTCGGATTTCTCTATTACTTATCTTCGGTGCTTGAGGATCATTATCATATCGAGGGAATCAAAAAAGGGGCGCTGCTTGCCATCCCGCTCTGCGCCATCTGCTTAGCCGCTTTTATAACAGGGAAATTGGTCGGAGAAAACAAGTCAAAAATGAAATGGTTTACGGCAGCCGGACTCTCCTTGCTTGCCGCGTCGATGCTAACATGCGGAATCATGGACACAAAAGGCTTGGTTCTGTTGAATACCTTTATGTTCATTGGCGGTACGGGAATCGGTCTCGCCTTGCCCAGCCTGGATGCGCTTATTACGGAAGGGATCGATAAAAAACAGCGGGGTACGATTACGTCCATCTACAGCAGCGCCAGATTTATCGGAGTGGCATGCGGTCCGTTAGTCGCATCTCTTTTGTTGAATAAAGACGCATGGCTTTTTTACTTATTTACGGCTATTGCTTGCGCCTGCCTTCTGATCGCTCTGTTTTTTATCAAACCTGCAAAGAAAAAAATGCATAAACCTATACGAGCATTCAAGGTAACGGACAAGTGATCCGTTACCTTCTCAACGTTTCGGCCAATTTCCCGCTTCTCCGTCAAAAGCCCGTTTTCGGAATCTCCTTCGGACAATCGGCGCTCGGCGCCAGCATCCCGACTCGAATCGCATACATCCGGTCATGCGCCTGCTTCATCTCTTCCCCAAACGTCCGGTAAGGCTGCTGACATACGTCCACCGCTCCGATTTGATAATTTTCACCGTCAAATCGGCCTAAAGCAGGCTGATCGTTCAGCTGGAAATAATGAACGCCGATCAGCTCCGGCATGGAAGCCGCCTGCTCGACGAAAAACCGGTAAGCCCTTCCCCGGTCGGCTTGGGTCTCTACCGCGCGTATACCGTAAGCCTGCAGGCCGGCATCGGCTGCCCCGAAATGAAATTCGCCGATCATGAGCGGTTTGTTCAGCCGCACGCTGATACGCCGGCTCATTTCCCGGTCTTGTTCGAACTGATAGCAATTAATGGAGAATACGTCGAACGCCTCGCAGCCTTCAAGCACATCGCTGCTGCCTACCCATGCGTAACGCATGCCTAAATTCAAATGGTTCGGATCCTCTCTCCTGCAAGCTTTGGCGGGCACCTCCACATAACGCCTGATCAAAATACGGTTAAATGCGGCGAAGTCCTCCCGGCGGGCCGGGCTGTCCGGCCATTCATCGTATGCCGCAGAGTCGTACAAATCCTCAAACCTCGCAAAAGAAGTGCCCCAAGCGGCATTCCACAAGTCCTCACAGCCATGCCTCGCTCTGAGCCAATCAATGAAGCCGGACTTGCTGGCGAAACGGACAGGCGACCGGAGCAGCTGCTCCGTCAGGTTCAAGCCGTCGACAAATGCCCAATGAGGCTCGTTTCGCATAAAATAACCGATCATCCGGCGGTCATCCTTGAGCGAGTTTAGCTGCTCTGCAAAAACCGCTGCATGATTCTCGTATTCCGGACTGAATACATCCGGAAAATCTCTGAAAATCGTCTGCTCCGTGGACGGGAAGTCCGCCATCGGATAAACGTAAGGCAGCCGGGAGTGCCGGATAAAGGCAGGACTGGACCAGTTGCCGATCGTGTTCAATCCCCACTTCCTCATGCGGAATTCCGTCAGCTCCGCCCACTTCTCGTGCCAATCCGCACCGAATGCGCGGATCAGATTGGCAATGCCGAAGCTGTAGCCGCGCTGCACCCACGCCTCGCGGAATTCCCCGTCTTTGCCGGGAAGCTCCGGCAGGAGATGCTCCATTCCGGATACATGCATCGCTTCGGCCGGATGGATACAATCCATTCCGGCACTGAACAAAGCATAACCGTCCGGGTCGACGAACCACCATCGCTCGCCGTCATGATGCGTCCGGAAATAACCGGTCGCTTCGAAACGAAGCTGCTTCCAGCCGCCATACGGGCCGTAATCGGCGATGGAGATGTCATCCCGGGTAAGCTCCCACTCCTTCCTCAAAGAGTCGGCAAGCTCATCCGGTCCGCTCATTTTACCTGTCCAATCCTTTCCAGACAGCTGGCCGAGTTCATCGATATAGAGCAGCTTCTCGTACTGAAAGGCCGGAACGGCTTGCCGTAAGGACAACCCGGAGATGACCAGACTTCTTTCGCTCACCGAAGCGATCGTCGAGACCGAGAAGCCGGCAATCCGGTTTCGATCCACGAACGCATCTCCACGCAGCACGGATTGCATAACGCCCGGATAGCGGGCAAGAAACAGCTTCTCTCCGTTTAATGCCGTCATTGGCAGGCATATCCTTGTTGCAGCATGAGGCAATACTCCGTAATGAACGTCAATTTTGCGGTTCGCCGCATCGGTAAAGGAAAAAATGACAACAAGAACGTCATGAGATTCATGATAGATGTCCGCCACCAAATAACCGTAATTCGCCCAGACGTTTGCCGGAACCGTTCCGGCCGGCATCTGCACGCTTCCGCCCTGCTTCGTAGTTTCCATACGGAACCCGTTCGCGTCGATCGGATGAATCACGGAATTTGCGCTGCAGTAAAATGCCTCGGACGGCAAACCGTATGTTTCCACGTTTTAACAGCCCCTTCCCTATTCTTTCACGGCACCAAGCACGATGCCCTTTACGAAGTATTTTTGCAGAAACGGATAGACGAGCAGAATCGGCAGCGCGCCGATGAAAATTTGCGCCGCTTTAACCGTCCGTTGGGACAGATTTTCCATATCCTGCGGGTTAATGCTCATCTTGCTGAAATCCTGCTGCACGACAACGGTTTGCAGAAACGTAGCGAGCGGATATTTTTTTGTATCCATCATGTAGATGAGTCCGTCGAACCAGGAATTCCAATGACCGACGAGCGTGAACAATGTAATTGTCGCCAGCGCGGGCATCGATACCGGCAAATGTATGCTGAACAAAATCCGGAACAGCCCCGCTCCGTCGATCAGCGCCGCTTCCTCAAGCTCCGCCGGAATGGTACGGAAGAAATTCATCAGCAGTATCATGTTGTACACGCTTAATGCCGACGGAAGAACGAGCGCCCAAATCGTATTAATCAGATTCAGATTTGTTATCAGGATGTAGCCCGGTACCAGACCGCCCGA
The DNA here is from genome assembly GCF_020169515.1 of Paenibacillus vietnamensis. GTDB lineage: Bacteria > Bacillota > Bacilli > Paenibacillales > Paenibacillaceae > Pristimantibacillus > Pristimantibacillus vietnamensis. The sequence continues at coordinate 18,995 of NZ_JAHMHW010000004.1, forward strand.
GAACAGCATTGTAAACACGAAAAACCACATGTAGACGTTACGTGATTTAAACGCCGCGTTTCGCTTCGATAAAGCATATCCGGCGAAAATAATAACCCCCATGCCGATCGCAGTCCCGAGTAAGGTCCGGTAAACCGAATACAGAAGCGCTCTTATAAAAGCGGGGTTATCGATCGTTTTCTCGTAGGACTCGAGCGTAAAATCGACCGGCCAAAGGTTGACAATATTTGCTGTTGCAGCCGATTTGCCGCTGAAGGATACCGCGAGCACGTGCATAAGCGGCAAAATGCAAAGCAGCGACAATATGATCATAAAAAGATGATTGAAAATGCTGAAAGCTCGATACCCCGGTGATTTATAGTACATATGCCATCCCCCTCATTGTTTAGAAAATCCGATAGTTCCCGAATCTGTAAGCCAGCCGGTAGGATACGATGATCAGCACGAAGCTGATGACCGATTTGAACAAGCCTACCGCAGTGGCAAAGCTGAAATCGCCGTTAAGCATGGCCGAGCGGTAAACAAACGTATCGATGACATCGCCCTTGGCGTAAACGAGAGGATTATATAAGTTAAAAATCTGATCGAAGCCGGCATTCAGCACGTTCCCGAGCTGCAGCGTCGCCACGACGACAATGATCGGCATCATGGCCGGCAGCGTCACGTTGATCGTCTGCTGCAGGCGGGTCGCTCCATCCACCTCCGCCGCTTCGTACAATGCCGGATTTACGCCGGCGATCGCCGCCAGGTAAATAATCATCGCAAAACCGAATTCCTTCCATATATCGCTGACGACGACGACGAACCGGAACCAGTCGCCGTCCCCGAGGAAGAAGATCGGCTGTATGCCGAACCAGTCGGTTAACATCCGGTTGACGATGCCTCCTTTTACCGACAATAAGTCGATGAGGATCCCGCCAAGTATAACCCATGACAGGAAGTGCGGAAGATAAACAAGCGTCTGAATGCCGCGCTTGATTCCGTTTTTACGCACTTCATTCAGCAGTAAAGAAATGACGATCGGCACGAATAGACCGCATACGATCTTCAGCACCGAAATAATGAGCGTATTCCAGATCACCTGCACCGATTCGTCGAACAGGAACAAAGCTTCGAAATGCTGCAGTCCGACCCATTCGGATTTGAAAAAACCGAGCCATGGCTTATAATCCTGAAAGGCCATGACAAGCCCGATAATCGGCAAATAATGAAACAAGACAGCGATCACAGTCGCCGGCAAAATCAGCAGATGAAGCGGCCACGTTTTTTTCAGCCCCTTTCTCCATTTCGATTCCGCTTTGACCGCCACAGGCCGTGCGGCAGGCGCCAGTATTCCGCTTTTCATACGAATACCCCTCTCTATAATTGCCGTGATTGCACTTTCGACAGCTTCTGCTACTATTATACCAACGGCCTTTGACCCTACCTATGACGAGGTCTTAACATCTATAACCCCTCTCGAAACCTATTGAGCTAACAACAACGAAGGCGGAGATCTGCATGGTAAAATATAAGGTGTTCCAGAAGCTGCTGCTTATGCTGGCTTTTCTGCTCATCCCGGCAACTTTATTGTTCGCTTATGCCAATCAAGCAAGTAAGGACGTAGTCCGGAAAACGCTTGAAAGCTCGGCAGCCAAGCAGCTGGAATTTACGATCCAGCAGATGGAGCAATCGCTTCGGCAGCTCGAAAAGCAGACGCTGCTGCTGGCAAACGATCCGACGATCCAGGCTTATGCAAGCTCCTGGGAATTTCCCGAGTATTTAAATCATTTATTGCTCCGTAAGACGATTGAAGAGAAGCTTGAGCTGCAAAGCCAGGCCGAACCTCTCATTCACGAATTAACCGCCTATTGGCCGTCCTCCCGGGAAAGCGTATCAACATCAAGAAACGTGCAGTTTCGATACGAAGAGCTCGTCCAAAAGCCGAAAAACCGCTGGTTCGCCCAGAAAAACGACGGGAAGCTCAGCTTTCATTTACTGCTTACGAGCCCTTCGGTCATCACAACGGATTTGAGCCATACCGTATCGATTGTGGAGACTACCGTATCTAGCCAATACTTGCAAACCGTGCTCAGGGGACTTGACGAGACGGGAAACGGCAAATCCTTTTTTTATTTTTCCGAGGATGATCTGATTGCAAATGAAGATGTCGACAAAGGCCTGCTGCCGCTGCTCATGAAAGAGAACGTACTGGAGGGCGGCAATACGGAGGAGCCCGAAGCCGCCGTCTTTGAAATGGGAGGCATTGAATACCTGGTTCAAGCGATGAGCAGCCCTTCCATCGGAGGCACACTGGTCACCTATATCGAATTGGACGAGTTTCTGGGTCCGCTTCAGAAGGTGAATTGGCTCGTCAATGGCAGCCTGTTCTTCCTGTTTATTGCGGGAATTACGATCTCCTTTATGTTTTACAGGCATTTCCGCATGCCTTTCGGTTATTTGGTCCGCAAGATTGAAAATCTCGGCACGGGCGACTATGCGAGCCGGGCCACCTTGAGAACGAATACCGAATTCGATTATTTGTTCGACCGCTTCAACGATATGGCCTCCCGCACCCAATCGCTGATCGAGAACGTGTATGAAGAGAAAGTCCGGACGCGGGAAGCTGAATACAAGCATTTGCAGTCGCAAATCAACCCGCATTTTTTGTACAATTGCTTATTTTATATTGTGAGCATGGCCAACAAATCGCCTGGTGCCGTCATTTCCATGGCCAAAAATTTATCCGATTTCTACCGCTATATCACACGCAAAGCCGGCGAAAATACCGCTATGGAGGACGAAATCCGCCTGATCGAAAGTTATCTGGAAGTGCAATCCTTGAGAAATAAGAGGCTGACGTATACGATTGACATTCCGCCCGCCATGCTCGGGCTTTCCGTCCCAAGCCTTCTGCTGCAGCCGATTGTAGAAAATGCGATTGTCCATGGCATCGAGCAGAAACGGGATTCGGGAAAAATTCGAATCCAGGGCTTCAGCAACGACGCCCTTTATACCATCGTGGTGGATGACGACGGAGCCGGCTTGCCGGAGAAGCAGCTAAAACCGCTGAACGAGCGCGTGCACAGCAGCTATCAGGCTGCGGAGGAGATGGGCTGCGGGCTGAGAAACGTCCACCACCGGTTAGTCAACCGGTACGGCAATCAGTCCGGGCTGAGCTTCTCCACTAACGAATGGGGAGGCTTCCGCGTAACCCTTCAAATCTTGTCAACGAAGCAGGAGGAATCCAATGAACGTATTACTGGTAGATGACGAGGATTATGTCTTAGACTATTTGGAGACGGATATTCCTTGGACGAGCCTTGGAATCGCGAACGTCTATCGTGCGGGCTCCGCAAAGGAGGCGCTCGATCTCGCAAGCCGCGTTCCTCTTGCGATCGTCGTGACGGATATCCGGATGCCGGAGATGAGCGGGCTCGAGCTGGTCTCGGCGCTGCAGCGGAAATACCCGGCTACGAAGGTCGTTTTATTATCCGGCCATTCCGATTTTTCCTATGCCGTAAAGGCGCTGCAGCTAGGGGCTTCCGATTATTTGCTTAAGCCCGTCACCGAGGATGAAGTGTTGATGTGCCTGAAGAAGGTATTAGTCAAAATAGAAGATGAAAAACGTCATAAGGAGCATCTCGAAGCGGCAAGCGACGTCTTGAAGCTTGGGATTACCCGTATGCGCGAGCATCTGCTGCTCGATCTGTTATTCGGAAAGAAATATGCCTCGGGTGAATTAACGCGCCATCTTAAAGCACTAAATTTGCCCTTCGGACCGGAAACGCCGTGCAGCCTCGTACTGTTTAGAATCGAAACGGGAACGGAAGACATCAAGCGCGAGGACTACGAACTGCTTAGCTTTGCTCTGCTGAATATGGCGGAGGAGATTATTTTCGAGCAGATCACGGATATCCCTTCCCTATGGTCCTGCAAAGATTACAACCGTTTGGTTATCGCCGTACTGCCGGCCGGTCGCTTCGAAGACCGGCGGGAGCTTGACTTGCGGATCGGCAGGCTGCAAACGGCCGTCCAAGATTATATGAAACGAACGCTGTCCGTGCTTTACACGCAGCCTTTCGCGTTTCAGCATGAGCTTCAGCAGCAATATTTACAAGCATTAAACGTATTTTGGAGGTCTATAGGCACCCGCAGCGGCGTCGTTCTTGCGCTGGAGACGTCCAGGGAGGATGCAATCGGCGAACCGGCGATGAAATCGCTGACCAGACTTCATCAATCTCCGACCCTGCAGCAATTAATGGACTCTGGACGCTGGGAGGAGGTTGCCGGTAAGCTCGAGCTGATACTGGAGGAGCTGAATATGCCCGCTTACCGGGCGCAGCAGCATCTCATGGAGGTCGTCTATTACTTGTTCGGCTGCTTCTCCTACATGGCGCATAAGCAAGGAGATTCGTTTGCCGAGATGGTCGACCTTCCCTCGGTTCAGCGCGAGACTTCTCTATTTCAATCCACGGACCAGATCAAAGAATGGGCGCTCCCGCTGATCGAGCAATTCAAGCGGTCACTGCAGGATGTTTCGTCTAACCGCAGCCATATTGTCCGGCAAATCCATGAATTTATCGATCGCCATCTGCAGGAAGACGTTTCTCTTACCCGCGTAGGCGAGCATGTCTATCTTCATCCGGTCTATCTGTCCAGGCTGTATAAAAAAGAAACAGGCGAGAGCTTATCGGCCTATATTACCAGAATGAGAATGGAGAAAGCCGCACGGCTTCTGACCGCGACCAATAGGAAGGTGGCCGATATCGCCAAGGAGGTCGGTTATCAGAAAACGCAATATTTTATCCATATCTTCAAGGAATTTTACGAGTGTACGCCGCAAAACTACCGCAACCGCCAAGCTTAATATAATTAACGAAAAAAAGCTGTCCTGAAAGCGTCTGCACGCATGAGGACAGCTTTTTGTCATTGATTAAGGATTTACGCTCTTATACCATTCGTTAACTTCTTTTTCGATTTGATCGCCGCCTTTGCTTTTCCAATCCGCCACGAAGGAATCGAATTTATCCAGCGGTTCGTTGCCGTAAATGATTTTGGCGAACGTCTCGAGCTCCATCGTCTTCAAATTATCGCTTTTGCTTCTCATCGTTTCGGTCGGAGCTCCAAGGAACTCGGTCGGCGCATTCATATTGCTCATTTGGTAGTTCAAGGCCCCTGCCCGGATCATCTCCGGATCCTGGATCGCAATCTCTTTATGCTTCCTCGACTTCACTTCGCCGCCGTTGAACATATAATCATAAATCGAAGAATCGTTGAACGGAATGGCAGGAGTATTCCAGAATAAGTTGTATTTGCCCGAAGAAGCCGCTTTTTCGATCGGAGTCGGGAACTTCGCCGGATCGTAGACAGGCTCTCCGTCTGCCATAGCATAATCATAGCCTTCAAAGAAGCCGTTCTTGAAATCGCCCGTCTCGAATGGATGATCATAAATTTTGTCAAAATAAGTAAAGAAAGCATCCATGTGCTTAAAATCCTTGTTAAACATCATAACCTTGCCTTCGTTCACATATCCGGTGTAACGAGAGGATTTGCCGTCCGGACCGGTCGGCAGAATGTAGGCTCTAAGCATTGCGTCCGAATTGTTCCCCTTTACGTCGCCAAGCGGCCATCCGTACGCCCAGAACGGCGCAGCGATCATGCCGGATTTGCCTTGGATAAAGCTTTCCGTCGCCTTCACTTCATCGATTGCCGCAAGCTCGGGATCCAAATAACCTTTTTTGTACCACTCCTGCAGCTTTCCGAGGCCTGTCTTGATTTCCGGCTGTACGGAGCCGTATTTCAGCGTGCCGTCGTCCGCTTTTTGCCAGGCTCCGGGAATAAACTTACCGGTATAAGCACCGAATACGAAGCTTACGTCGGACATCCAGTTCGAAAAGCCGTTGCGTGCGGACAAGCTGAAGCCGAACGTATCCTTCTTGCCGTTGCCGTCCGGGTCCTGATTCGTAAACGCATCCATCACCGCTTCAAATTCTTCAATCGTCGTCGGAGCTTTTAAGTTAAGCTTGTCCAGCCAATCCTGGCGGATCCAGAGGACGGGATTTGTTCCGTCGCCTCCCGCATAGATCGGAAGACCAAGCAGCTGATCCCCTTTTTTCACTTGATTTAATGCCGCGCTGTTGTCTTCATAAATCTTCTTGATCCGGTCGCTTGCATATTTATCGAAATCCGCTCCGATATCCTTCACCTTGCCGGATTGGATCAAATCTGCGATCAAATTCACGTCCTGCACGATGAACACATCGGGCAGCTGATCCTGCGTCGTCAGCGAAAGTCTGAGCTTCGTATGATACGCACCGTTATCGGCCGTATTCCAAAGATCCTTGATTTCAATGCCCAGCTTCTCTTTCGCCCATTTATTATGAACGTTGTTGTTGATATCCTCTCCATTAATAAACGTGTAGTCCGTCCCTACCGGCCGGGCGGTCGTAATGGTGACGGGCGGATCGAATTTGCCGTCGGCGTTTTGCGAGGATTGCGTTTCCCCGCCTGTAGCGTTCGTTTCATTGCCGGAATTGCTGCCGCCTCCCGACGAACAGCCGACAACGGATGTAAGAGCAAGAACTAGCATGAGCGAAATCCATTTTTTCTGTTTCATTTGTTTTCCCCTCTCTATAACAATTCTACTACACAAATATCGTAGCAAACGAAATGGATTTGCGTACATGCCCCAATCTAAACAATCATAGCCTCTAACCTACCGTTCTCCCTTAGTGCTCCGTTTAGAAACAGTCCGAATCGTGTATTAGGCAGTACATTGTTTTCGCTTGAAATGGAGGAGTGCTGCGATGGCGAAGCCCGTCATAGAAGAAAAACAGCTGAATGCCGCATTGTTTCAGTTTATTTTCCCGTTCTCGCTAAATACAAACTGCCAGGATAAGCTGAGGAAGCAGCTTCAATACGATGGCTACAAACGTTTTTCACTCGACCATACCGAAATGGAAAACGCCTATTACGGCGAACGTTATTCGGTTTCCCACCTCAATCTGGAAAGATATTATTTGCCTTTTACCAATACGATGTTATTTCCGCATCATGATACTGATCCCGGACTGCACCGTTATTCAAAATCGCTGATGCAAAGCGGTGCCATGAAATCCGATTACCGCCAAATCGGGTTTACCGTGCAATCGGTGGATGTGTTTCTTTGTCCTTTCGATCTTGGCTTCGTTACGGTACGGGTCGAATTGCCTTGCGAAGAGGTTACCTTTACGGATGCCCTGGAATTCGCCAAACGTTTCCGGGTGCTGCAAAACCGGAACGCTCAAGACGAAAAGACGCGCTGGACATCCGGCGGGCAAGAGTTTGACGATGTCGAGGAATTTATGTTTGCTTCGCTCGTGCCCGACATGGTTTCTTACGTTGATTCGGAAAATATGAGCGAAACTTATTTTGCCAAGCATCCTTTTTTTGTCGATGAACGAATGTATGTGCAGGGATTGTTTTCCTTTCGGGACGAGCACGACATTACAAATGTCGACCTGTACCGGGCTTCGCAAGTCGACGGAGTCGATTTGAGCAATCGGCCGTATGTCAGTTCTACGAACGTCAGCTATATTGACCGGTATGTAGAGAAGCACCGGTACGACCGCTGGGGCCCTAATACTTATTACATGACGGACGAATCGTCGTTTGTTTGCCTGACGAAGGAGAAGCGCGACATCACTACGAAGCTTGCGAATCATATGTACGGTGAATATTATTATGCCCTTCTCATTAACCTGTTCCATAAAATCGTGCTTCTCAAGCTGTCCATTTTGTATTCGAAGGTCAGGCTCGACGCCAATCAGGATAAGATCGAGGAACTGATCCGGTCGATTACGTCCTTTTCGGCAAAGTATTATTTTAATGAAGTCGTTTCGCAATCGCAAGGGAAGGAAATTTTCATTCAGCTCCGGAATCATTTCGGCAATGAAGAGCTGTTCGGCGACGTAAAACATACGCTGGCCGATTTGTATAAGTACCAGGAAAACTTCAATTCCAAACGGAACAATTATTTGCTGCTGATTTTGACGATTTATACGGTAGTCAGCGGCATTTATGGAATGAACCAGGTCATCGAGGACTTGAAGGGAGATATCGATTGGAGCAAGCTGCAAGGCTACTCGATTTTTCAGCATTTTGCTTTTGTCCTTACGCTGTCCGGCATATTTATCGCTCTGTGGCTTGGAATCACAACGCTTATCCGCCTTTTCAAGGAGCGGCGAAAGAAGCGGGATTGATCCGGCCGGTTCATTTGATAAATTTAACCACTCATAAAGGAACGGCATTAAGACAAAGATAAGCTCGTAATTAAATCCAATACGAGTGGGGTAAGAACATGAAGAAAACTGTTTTGATGCTCAGCTTGATGGTTTGCTTTATGCTGGCGGCTGCTGTGCCTGCCTTCGCCGACAACATGAACCGCACGGGAACTTACGGCACCAATAATAACGGAACAGTAGGAAACGAAATTCGCCAAGACGTCAACCGTGGAATTACAAACACGAACCGTGCATTAGGCACGGACATCAACACAATTGACGGCATGGATAACGGCCGAGTTCGTACGAACAACTACCGTCCTTACGCTACAAACGACGACAGAGACTTCGACTGGGGCTGGCTTGGTCTGCTTGGACTGCTCGGATTAGCCGGCATGCGCAACCGCGAACGCGACCGCGATCGCACTTAACAGCCTTTTATAACAAGTTACTCGAACTAAACACCCTGGGAAATGTTACAGGGTGTTTAGTTTTTAATACAGATCATCAGGAGGAAATGCCGTGGAAGCTGCCAATCAAACGATGCAAGAGGAATCATTATCGATTTTTGCGCTCGGCGGCGTACATGAAATCGGTAAAAATATGTATGTCGTTCAATACGGCGAATCGATTGTCGTCATTGACTGCGGGTCCAAATTTCCCGATGAAAGTCTGCTCGGCATCGATCTGGTCATTCCGGACATCACTTATTTGCTTGAAAACCGGGAGAAAGTACGCGCCCTTATCGTTACCCACGGTCATGAGGACCATATCGGCGGGATTCCTTATATTTTGAAGCGGCTCAATATCCCCGTTTACGGCTCCGGCCTTACTTTAGGCTTAATCAAAATCAAGCTCGCTGAGAACGGCCTGCTGAAACAAACGATGCTTCACCAGATCACCCCGGACTCCCGTATCGATTTGGGGACAATTTCGGCCACCTTTTTCCGAACGAATCACAGCATTCCGGATTGTTTGGGCGTCGTCCTCCATACGCCGGAAGGCACGGTCGTACATACGGGAGATTTCAAATTCGACCTTACTCCCGTAAACCAGGCTTTTCCGGACATTCATCGAATGGCCGGCATCGGAGAAAGCGGCGTCCTAGCTTTGTTATCCGAAAGCACGAATGCAGAACGGCCGGGCTTTACGCCCTCGGAGCGGCAAGTGGGCGAGCAGCTGGAGGGGGCTTTTCAACAAGCCCGTCAAAAAATATTCGTCTCCACCTTCGCCTCCAACGTTCATCGCGTGCAGCAGGTCATCGATGCGGCTTTCCGGACGGATAGAAAGCTTCTCTTGCTTGGCAGAAGCATGGTCAACGTCGTCTCCGTTGCCATAGAGCTTGGCCATCTCAGCATGCCGCCCGACATGCTGATCGATGCCCATACGGCCAACGAGCTGGCTCCGGAGAAGGTTGCCGTTCTCTGCACCGGCAGCCAAGGCGAACCGATGGCCGCTCTGGCGCGGCTGGCAAGCGCCAGCTACCGCGATTTCAGCATATCGCGGGGCGATACCGTTATTTTCGCGGCGTCTCCGATTCCGGGCAATGAGCGTAACGTGGCAAGGACGATCGACCATTTGTATCTGCTGGGCGCCAAAGTCATCTATGGTTCCGGTCAGCAAACCGGCATGCACGTATCGGGCCATGCCAGCCAAGAGGAGCTTAAGCTCATGCTCGCCTTGATGAAACCGAAATTTTTTATTCCGATTCACGGCGAGTACCGGATGCTTGTCAAGCACCGCCAGCTTGCCGAATCGGTCGGAGTGCTGCCCGATCACATTCATATCGTGAACAACGGCGAGGTTGTCGACATCCGGAATCAAACGGCGAGCCGGGGCCGGAGAGTCACAGCCGGAAACACGCTTGTAGACGGCTGGGGCATCGGAGACGTCAGCAGCATCGTGCTGCGCGACAGGAAGCATCTTGCCGAAGACGGGATTATCATTCTCGTCATGACGCTGCATTTGGCCGAGAATGCCGATATCGGCTTAGACGTCATTACCCGGGGATTTGTATACGTGCGGGAATCCGAAGAGCTGATCGGCCAAGTCAGGCAAGTCGTTCGCCAAACCGTCAAATCGATCGAGGAAACCGGCGATCTTGCCAACTGGCCGGCGCTCAAACGCAGGGTGAAGGAAACGACAGGAAAATTTATATACGCCCAAACGAAGAAAAGGCCGATGATTCTTCCGATCGTTATCGAAGTATAAGCAAAAGAGCTGCGCGAAGCCGGATTCGGGTTCGTGCAGCTCTTTTGCGGTTAATGAACGTATCGGCCATGCTCGGGGACGGCAATTTCCCGAAATTTTTCCGTAAGAAGCTGCAATCCTGCTTTAAGCGGCTCCCCGAACATCGGCGTTCCGTGCCCGGTAATCGCCATATACGACTCAAGCGACGCCAGCTTCCTGACGGACTGTTCAGCCAAATTCCAATCCGTCGTAAAATATTTTGGCGGCCCGCTAATTTCCTGCTCCTGCATCATCACCTTGTATAGCGATTCCTGCTTGACCGTAACAAATGCATCACCAACGATAAGCGTGCCGTCTTCCTCCCGGAACAGCGAGACGTGTCCCGGCGTATGTCCAGGCGTATGAATAAGGCTCCAGCCGGGAAGCTCGGGAATGCTTCCGCCTTCAGGCAGTGCCTGTACCCGATTGTCCAAATCGATTCCGTCATGAGGGAAAAACGGCGACAGCTCCGAGACAAGCCCGCCATCCACCGTCGGATCCGCACGCGGATAATCTTTTTGCCCGGTTAAATACGGCAGCTCCAGCTTATGCGCATAAACAGGCGCCTGCCAATGCTCGATCAGCTCGACGATAGCGCCTACATGATCGAAATGTCCATGCGTCAGCACGATAGCCTTCGGGCCGGCTCCGAACCGCTCCTCTGCTTCTTTAATAATTTTACCGGCCGACCGGGGCATGCCCGCATCAATGAGCACCCAGCCCTCTTCCTTCTTGGAGGGATCTCCTATGAAACAAACGTTGACGATTTGAATGGGGTAGCAGTAAATGTCGGGCCGGTAAGCGAGCCCTTCGCCGCTGGTTACTGAGGTAAGGGGCATGACGGCATGTTCAAATGAGCTTTCCAACGCAAGCGTTCCTCCTTTATCGACGATCACCCCCTTTAAAATGTCCTATCCGATGCGGTTTATTCCAGCCGCGGCTTTGCAGGATCGCAATTAGGAGGCGCCGCTGCGCCGCTTTGGGACAGCTTCAACAAATAATAGCATTCTTCCCTGTACATATGATCCGGTACCAGCGGATTTAACCGGCTCAGCATCTCCGCGGTTATGCCCTGCTCCTCCAGCTCCTTTAAAAAAGCCATAAAAATGGCCATCTCCACGTTTACGTCCGAATGGAATTTCGCCAGCGCCGGGTAATGCTCGCGCATCGTCCGGAAATATCCGGTCAGCTCAATCGCCTTTAAGTAGAAGTCATTAAAATGCTTTTCGAATTGCTCGCTTTTTTGAATCAGCCTCTGTTCTACGGAATCCAGATCCATTGCTATCGACGCGGCATGACCGGCCGCATCCGGCAGCCAGAGCAGGTCATGATGCAGGGACGGAAAACGCGGCACCGGGTTTCCAGCCACCAGCTCGTTCAAGATTTTCAAATATTCCTCCAGCTCGTTTACCATATGATTGAGAAAGGTAGGAGTCAGCCCGATTTGCACCTGGGCGAGGAGCTTCCGGTCCAGCAGTTGAAGCTTGAACCTTCTCAGGTTCAGAACCGCGTCGTGAGCTTGTTTGTTGATTTCCGTCAAAACCGTTTCAGAGCCGCCGGGGTTTCTGGCGATGGCGAGAAGTCCGTCAAACAACCGGATAAAGCTCTGGGCGGTCTGAACGTCCCGTGTTTCATCAGGCGAGAGAGCGTGGTAAATAAACCTTGCATGATCCCCTAAAATTTGCAGCCAAAACCGGTGTTCGAACCAGGCCTGTTCGTCCATCTTTCCGATTTCCCTCCCTCAACTATATCCCTAAATCCAGCTATATGCCGGGAGGGGTGTCACTATTCAAAAACGAATAGATTTCATCCAAACGAACAAATTAAGGAAGCAAAAGAAGATTAAAGGAGGCCGCACATGACGAGTCCCATTTCGCTGCCCCGGTTTCCGGAATCCTACTGGCTGGATTCCGCAAAGCCCCTCCCCGATTACCCCAAGCTTCAGCATGATTTGGATACTGAGGTTACCGTAGTCGGAGGAGGCTTATCGGGCATAACGACCGCTTATTTGCTGGCGATGGAAGGATATAAGGTCGTCCTGCTTGAAGCCGGCAAGCTGCTGAGCGGAACGACGGGCCACACGACCGCCAAAATTACCGCGCAGCATGACCTTATTTACGATGAGCTGATCAAGCAAGGAGGAGCCGAAAACGCGAGGCTGTATTACGAAGCGAGCATGGATGCTACCCGGTTTATTGAAAGCACGGCGAGGAAGCTGAAAGCGGATTGCGCCTTAGTCCGCCATGACGCCTATGTGTATACGAATTCCGACAGCTATTTATCGAAGCTGGAAGACGAAATGAAGGCTTACGACAAGCTTGGGATCAAGGGCTCCCTCGAAAGCCGCATCCCTTTGCCGATTCCTTCGAAGGCGGCCGTGAAGATGGACAATCAAGCCCAATTTCATCCTCTTCACTATCTTCATGCGCTCATCAAAACATTCACCGATTTGGGAGGTGAAATTTACGAGGGTACGACCGCCGTTGACGTCGAGCCCGGTCCGCTGCCGAGAGTGGTGACCGGCGATCGGTATAAAATTACTTGTAAGCAAGTGGTTGCCTGCACGCACTTCCCTTTTTACGACGGACATGGCTTTTATTTTGCAAGAATGCATGCGGACCGCTCCTACGTGCTTGGGCTAAAGGTCGAAGATGAGTATCCGGGCGGTATGTATTTAAGCGCCGAAGATCCGAAGAGATCGGTCCGGAGCGTGAATTTGGCCGATGGCGGCGGCATGCTGCTGCTTGGCGGACAAAGCCATAAAACGGGTCAGGGCGTATGCACGATTAACCATTACGAAGAGCTGCAAAAATTTGCGAAGGAGCAGTTCGGCCTGAAGGAGATCGTCTACAGGTGGTCCGCACAGGATCTTGTCACGGGTGATAAGCTGCCTTTCATCGGCAGGATAACGGCTTCTTCCCCGAACATTTTCATCGCTACCGGCTATCGCAAATGGGGCATGACGAACGGGACGGCGGCGGCACTTCTGATCCGGGATTTGATTATGGAAAAAGAAAATCCATATGAGCAGCTGTATTCGCCGTCTCGTGCCTTGTCCGCCAAAACAATCGTGAACCTCGTCGGCGAGAACGCCAACGTCGCCAAGCATCTGATCGCAGGCAAGCTGGAGCTCGTACATAAGCGGCCAGAGGAGCTGGCTAACGATGAAGGCAGCGTTGTCAAGGTGAACGGACGCAGAGCCGGTGCTTATCGGGATACCGACGGGCAGTTATTCCTTGTCGATACGACCTGTACGCATATGGGCTGCGAGGTAGAGTGGAATGACGGAGAGCGGACCTGGGATTGTCCTTGTCATGGCTCCCGCTTCTCCTATCGCGGTGAAGTGGTCGAAGGTCCTGCCGAGAAGCCTCTGAAAATAATCCGGTCATAAAAAAAGCAAACCCCCATGCTCTACCCGGCATGGGGGTTTGCTGTGCGGCTATATTGACTTAGTGCTGATTGAAGCTCGAATATCCGGTTGCTTGTTGTTGGGAGCTCATATAAGTTGGAATTTGGTGGGAGATGCTGCTCTCCATTTGATGGCAAAGACCGGAAATTTGCTGAAGCTGTTGGATTGCCGTTTGATGACCGTGGAGCGCCGTCTGAATAATTTGGGAGGCCTGCTGCTCGCGCTGAGCGATTTGCTGCAGCAGTGCCGCATTTTCCTGCTCTTGCTTCAATAATTGCTGATACTGCATGGAAGCCTGCTGAGTCTGATGAATAAGCTGCTGAACGAGCTGCTCCGCTTGCGACGAAAGCTGGGAATTGTTTGCGTTAAATTGGTTCATTATCGTCTTTTCCTCCTGATGTTTAACAATTTGTGTAACCCGATCTATTATGTCGCAAGCGATCATTTTTCATTCTTCGGCTTGAAGCCGGTTCTCAGTCTTCGATATTGCGGACATCCACCGTAACCTGAAGCTTTTGCTCGCCCGTGCCCCGGTAAACGCCTTTAACGGGAACGATATCCTTGTAGTCCCGTCCGTGTCCCAACTTGACATAACGTTCGCCGACGGGGTCCGCATTGGTCGGATCGAAGCTGCACCAGCCGAGTCCCGGAACGAAGGCTTCCACCCAGGCATGCGACGCTTGTTCGAAATCCGCGCTGCCGCCCTGCAAATCGCCTACAAAATGATAGCCGCTCACATACCTTGACGGTATGCCGAACGCACGGCTTGAAGCAATCATCAAATGGGCGAAGTCCTGGCACACGCCGCGCTTCCGCTCGAACATGTCGGCCGTTCTCGTCTTGACATCCGTCGCTTCCGGGTCATAAAGGAAGTCGGAGCGGATTTTTCCCGACAAAGCGGTTAACCAGTCCAGCACGCACGTCTCGTCGTTCCCCTTCTCTCCCATCAGACTGCGTGCAAATCGCTCGACCTCCGGCGTTACCTCGGTATATTCCGTTCCCAGCATAAACTCCGTGAACCGGTTCGCCGCTTCCTCCGACTTTAACCATTCCCACTCTTGCAACGGCGATTTCCCGCTCAAGTAATGTGCCCTTTCCTCCGCCGTCGGCGCCTTCCTGGTCACGACCGTCATCGCCGTCCGGATGGTCAGCTTCTTATGCGGCCCATTGACGGAGAAAGCATGTACCCTGTTCCCAAAGTAGTCCTCGTAAGAAAAGAGAGAAGCGTTAGGCTCGACCGAAATCGCCTGCTGGTAGCAGGATTGCCGCTCATTGGTGCTCGGCGTCAGCCTGATCTCATTGACACTGTCCGTTACCGGCTCCGCGTATTCGTATTCGGTCACATGCGAAATACTCAGCTTCATGCGCTTGCCTCCCCGATTCGAAAAAAGGTGTTGGCGAACGAGAAGCCCAGCTGCTGGCACGCATCGAGCAAATGGGCTACGATCGCACCGTTCCGGTCAACAAGCATATCCTCCCGCTCCAGGCATGCCATATCCGCTTTAACTTTGCTGACCTGCCGGATGACGCGTTCATGAGCGGCCATCAGCTGTTTGTCCTGTAGCTTGATTTGCTTCATATGTTCATCCAGCGAATGCAGCGCAAATTGCAGCGAACGAGGAAAAGCGGCATTCAGTACGACGAACTCGACAATCGCATCCGCCGACATCACATCCGCATAATAGCGGCGGTAAGCCTGATAGCCGCTTACGGAGCGAAGAACGGCCTGAAGATAAGGATATGCGCTCGAGCTGTTCCAGCCTGCGCCATTTGCTGCATTGCCTACCGCTTTGATGATCCTCAGCGTATTCTCGGCGCGCTCCAGGTAACGCCCGCATTTAATAAAATGCCATTCGTTCTCGCGGGGCATGACGGACTCGCTGACACCCAAAAATAATGCCGTCCAATCTTTGATTTTGCCGTAAAACAGATGCGGAGATTCACGGAGCAGATCCTCCGGCTGCTTCTCCCGCAGCCACAAATAAAAGGCATTTGTCGTATCCCATAACTCGCTCGGCATCTTCTCCCTCAGCGTACGGAGATTGCCCCGGGCATGACTGACGCAGGAAAGGAGAGCATTAGTGTTATCGCGGTCCAGCGTCGTATAGAAGAGAACGTCCCGTTCGTTGTAATCGCCGTATTGCTGCTCGTATGCCTCCCGGCTGCCGAGGGCATCGACGATTCTCGCCCATTTGGCATTCGGGCCTGTCGCCTCCCGTTCGGCTGACGTAAGCTCCTCCTCCGACGGCAGATGATAATGAACATCGATTAATCTGGCATGATTCTCAGCCCTCTCCATATAGCGGCCGATCCAAAACAAAGCTTCTGCATTCCGGTTCAGCATCGCATTTCCCTCCGTTTCTTTATCGATTGAGCACCCACGTATCCTTGACTCCTCCGCCTTGGGATGAATTGACGACAAGCGAGCCTTCCTTCATCGCCACACGGGTTAATCCTCCCGGAATGACATGCGTCTCTTCGCCCATTAGCGCAAAGGCGCGGAGATCGATATGCCGCGGAGACATGACACCGTCGATCATGACGGGTGCCCGCGAAAGCTTCATCGTTGTCTGGGCGATATACCGCTCCGGCTCCCTTCGGATCGCGTCCGCAAACTCCTCGATTTCTTTGGATGAAGCACACGGACCGATCAGCATGCCGTAGCCGCCCGACAGCGAGGTCTCCTTCACAACCAGCTGATCGAGATGGTCCAATACATAATCCCTTTCTTCCTTACGGGTCAAAATATAGGTCGGCACATTATGCAAAATCGGCTCTTCGCCTAAATAATATCTGATCATATCCGGTACGTACGCGTACACCGCCTTATCATCGGCTACGCCGGTGCCCGGCGCGTTGGCAATCGCAACGTTTCCGGCGCGGTAAGCGTTCATTAACCCCGGAACGCCGAGCATCGAATCCGGCTGGAACGCAAGCGGATCGAGGAAATCGTCGTCGATTCTGCGATAAATGACATCCACACGGCGCAGACCGCGCAAGTCCCGCAAATAAATTTTATGGTCTTTGTACACGAGATCCCGGCCTTCGACCAAATGAATCCCCATCTGCTGGGCCAGAAACGTATGCTCGTAATAGGCGGAGTTGTAAGAACCCGGCGTCAGCAGGACGATTAACGGATCGCGGTTGCCGTTAGGAGATAACGCGCGGAGCGAGCTTAAGAAGCAGTTCAAGCTGCGGTCGATGCTTCTTACGGAGCTTGCCAAATACAAATCGTGGAAAAGTTCGCTCATTAAAGTCCGGCCTTTGAACAAATAGGAGAAGCCCGACGGCGAACGTAAATTATCTTCGAGAACATAATAACGGCCTTTCTCATCCCGAATCAAATCAATCCCGGAAGCTGTAATATAAATGCCCCCCGGTACATGCAGACCGGCCATTTCGGGGCGGAAATATGTATTGGATACGATCATCCGCCTTGGAATGATTCCATCCGATACGATGCGCTGCCCGTGATAAACATCATGCACGAAAGCGTTTAACGCGCGGATCCGCTGCTTGACGCCCCGCTCGACGGCATCCCATTCATGCCTCGGAATAACCCGCGGGATGTAATCGAAGGGTATCGTTCGCTCGAGCGGCTCGTTTTGCTCCCCGTTGTAAAGCGTAAAGGTAATGCCCTCCTCCATCATCCGCTGGTTAATCGCATGTTGGCGAACGGCCAGCTCCGCCGGCTTCATTTTTCCGAACAATCGGTGTACGCTATCATAATGACTCCGGACGGAAAAGTCCCTTTCGAACATTTCATCGTAAAAGGTTTGTGGATCGTAAAAATGCGAATGCGACTGCTTGGCCGTCGACATGACAACCGCCTCCTCCATGATGCACATTTCGAACTTTCGCGTTAGAAATATGTATAAAAAACCTAACATTATTTTCTTATTAGCACTATAATGTTAGGATTATCATACTATTGTCTGAAAATTGTGTCAACTTACTTTACATAAAAACAGGAATCCTCCGAAAGAGAGAATTCCTGTTTCACCCAAGGATCGTATGGAACTAGGATTGATTCAGCTGCTGCAAATCCTTGGTCACCTTGTCGACCATATGCACAAACGAAGCCAGCTCCTGCGAGCGGGCGGCCTGGTTGCGGGCCTCCACCGATGTTTGCTCCGATTCGCGTCGAACGGCTGCCAGCTTCTTATCGATCTCCGACAGCTTCGTTTGTATGCCCTCCAGCGCATTCCTGGACGAAGCGGCCAGCTTGCGCACCTCACCTGCAACAACCTCGAAGCCGCGTCCATGCTCTCCTGCCCTTGCCGCTTCGATTGCCGCATTCAGGCCAAGCAGATGGGTCTGGTCCGACATTCCCCGAATCAGCGTTCCCATCTCCGTAATGCCGTTCAGCTCCCCGCGCAGTTCCTCCAGCAAGGTATGCGTCTTATCCTGCGATTGCGATGTGGAAATCGCGGTAGCTGCGATGGATTGCGCACCTTCGTCCAGCTCAAGCATCAGCGCAGACAGCTCCTGCACCGCATTCGTCACCGTCACCAGCATAGCCGAGCGCGTATCCGCAAGCTCCTGCACCTTCTGCTGTTCATGCAAGTTGTACGCTTCAAGCACAAGCTGAGAATCCAGATTGAACATTTTCGTGAGCGCATGCACTACTTCCTGCCAGCCGCCCGGAAGCACCCGCTGCAGCACGCTCGTAGCAATATCCAAATAAATCATATAAGTGCCCAGGTACCAGTCGGTCGTCAAGCCGATTCTGGAATGAACAGCCCCAATCTTGATGCGGTTATCGATATACGTCTGATCCACGACTCCTACGGCCAGAGTCAGCCAATACCAGCGCTGCGTCTCCTTCAGCCTTTCGATGCTGCTGACTCTGTTGATCAGAGCGACAAGCTCCGGCTGCCGGCCGATATGGTCATAAAACCGGTCCACCACTTCATTTACGATCTGTTCGAAGACGGGTTTGCATTCCGCCAGCCGCTGTAAATCCCGCTCGGTTATTCCCGTAAAGGCAAGCTGTTTTTGACGTTCTGGCTTAACGTTGATCATGTTGCACGACCTCTCCGATGACAAGTATGTAACGACTACCATCTATTATATCGGAAAAGGAGCCTCAATTATTGTTAGCTATCGAAATCTTTTTTAAACTTTGGAACGGCAGAAAAAGCCGATAGACATTTGTCTATCAGCTTCTCTGACGTTCCATGCCGCCGCGGCGCCGAGTTAACGGTTGAGCAGACTGCCTACGTAGCGCAGCAGCTCATTCGAGCAATTCGGGCAATAGCAATGCTCGTCGATTAACCGCTTCGTTACTTCGTTGATCCGCTTCAGCTGGCTTTCATCCGGCGTCTTGGTCGAAGTCGTAATTTTGACAACGTCCTTCAGATCGGCGAACAGCTTTTTCTCCACCGCTTCGCGGAGCCTTTCGTGGCTTGTAAAATCGAATTTTTTCCCTTTGCGGGAGTACGAGGAAATCCGGATCAGAATTTCTTCGCGGAACGCTTTTTTGGCATTTTCCGAGACGCCGATCTGCTCCTCGATCGAACGCATGAGCCTCTCGTCCGGATCCATCTCCTCGCCGGTTAACGGATCCTTGATTTTGGACCAGTTGCAGTAGGATTCGATATTGTCCAAATAGTTCTCGAATAAGGTGCGGGCGGACTCCTCATAAGAGTAAACGAACGCCTTCTGAATTTCCTTTTTGGCAAGCGTGTCATACTCTTTGCGGGCGACCGAAATAAAGTTCAGATACCGCTCACGCTCTTCCTTCGAAATGGAAGGATGCTGATCGAGCCCGTCTTTCAGGGCGCGCAGCACGTCAAGCGCATTGATGCATTGCGTATCGCGCTTGATTAAGGCGCTTGAAATCCGGTTGATGACATAACGCGGATCGATGCCGGTCATGCCTTCTTCCAGATACTCGTTCTGCATTTCTTTCAGATCCGCTTCCTTGAAGCCTTCCACTTCCTCGCCGTCGTACATTCTCATTTTTTTGACCAAATCCATGCCCTGCTTCTTCGTTTCCTTGAGTCTGGTAAGTATGGAGAAAATAGCGGCAGCGCGGAGCGCATGCGGCGCAATATGAATATGCCTCATATCGCTTTGGGCAATAAGCTTCGAATAAATCTTCTCTTCCTCCGACACCTTCAAGTTGTAAGGCACCGGCATGACGATCATCCTCGAATGCAGCGCTTCGTTTTTCTTATTGCTGATAAACGACTTATACTCGGATTCGTTCGTATGCGCAATAATCAATTCGTCAGCACTGATGAGGGCGAAGCGGCCGGCCTTGAAGTTGCCTTCCTGAGTAAGCGAGAGCAGGTTCCAGAGAAACTTCTCGTCGCATTTTAGCATCTCCTGGAATTCCATTAAGCCGCGGTTCGCCTTATTGAGCTCGCCGTCGAACCGGTAAGCGCGCGGATCGGATTCCGAGCCGTATTCGGTAATCGTCGAAAAGTCGATGCTTCCCGTCAAGTCCGCGATATCCTGCGATTTCGGGTCGGACGGGCTGAATGTGCCGATCCCGACGCGGTTATCCTCGGAGATGAATACGCGCTCAACGAGCACATTTTCGATGTTGCCGTGGTAATCGGTTTGCAGCCTCATCTGGCAGGATGGGCACAGGTTGCCTTCGATTCTGACGCCCAGCTCCTTCTCGATTTCCGGCCGGAGCTCCTGCGGAATGAGATGCAGCGGATCCTCATGCATCGGGCAGCCCTTCACCGCGTACACGGCGCCTCTTTGCGTTCTGGAGAAACGCTCGAGCCCTTTTTTCAGCATCGTGACGATCGTCGATTTGCCTCCGCTTACGGGACCCATCAGCAGCAGAATCCGTTTTCGGACATCCAGCCTGCGGGCCGCCGAATGGAAATACTCTTCAACCAGTTTCTCGACAGCCCGGTCCAAGCCGAATATTTCCTGGCTGAAAAATTTATACTGCTTATGCCCGCCGACTTCCTCCACCCCGTAAGATTCAATCATTTCATAAACGCGAGAATGTGCGGTCATGGCCGGAGTTGGATCCTTCCTGAGCAGCTCAATATATTCCTTGAACGATCCTGTCCATGCAAGCTTCTCACTCTCAGCCTGATAATCCGATATTCGCTTAAAAATGTCCATACCGTGCCTCCTCCCATCGCTTCCGCATTCCACTAATCGTTCTACGCCCGGGATTGGTCTCTAGACGTTCTATTGAGGTAGTGCTGACTCTTTATTGAGATATAACATTTCTATGCTTATTCGGCCCGGAAATTGCCCATTATTTTTGTCCATCATCCATCAATTTACGACAAGCTTAAGGAAACCTTTGCTATAATAAATAGATGATTAACGCAGCCTGGCTGCTGGAAGGAGTTGATTGCCTTGGCCGTTATACGCGAGGAGGAGCTTTACAATCCCATCAAAAAGTACTATGAGAAGCTTGGCTATAGCGTCAAAAGCGAAGTGCTGCACTGCGATCTGGTTGCCGTCCACCCGGAGCTCGAAACAACGATTATTGTCGAAATGAAAAAAACGTTCAACCTCGCCCTGCTTCTGCAAGGGATTGAACGTTTGAGAATAAACAGCCATGTCGTGCTCGCGGTAGAACGCAACCGGAAAAAAAGCGGCGCCCACAACCAAAGGTTCGGCGATCTGACGGAGCTGTGCCGTATGCTCGGACTCGGCTTCATGACCGTCACCTTCTATAAAACAAAGCCGCCGGTCATCGATATTCTATGCGAGCCCGGCGAGCTGCCCCAGCGGGGGATGAGGCGGAAAAAGCAGGCCCAGCTGCTGACCGAATTCCGCGAACGAAGCGGCGACTACAATATTGGCGGAAGCACCGGCCGCAAGCTCGTAACCGCCTATCGCGAGAAGGCGCTGCGCTGCGCTTATGCGCTGCAGGGAAGCAGCCCGATGGCACCGCGCGAGGTGGCCGCCATCACGGGCTATGGCCGCAGCGGAACAACGCTGCGGGACAATTATTACGGCTGGTTCGAGCGCGTCGGTCGTGGCAAATACCGCCTTCGGCCCGAAGGGGAGGCCGCCTTGTCCGAATACCATGACGTCATCTCCGAATGGGCCGCAACGGTGAGCATCAGCTCCGCGCCGTAAATTCCCCGATCGCTTCAACAAAACGCTCGATTCCGAGCTGCGTGCGTGCGCCGGTGTTAAACGTATAATTAAGCCGCGCCGTATTCCGCTGCGGGTTAGACGCATAGAACGAGCTGCCCGGCACAAAAGCTACGCCGTTGCGGACGGCGCCGCGAAGCAGCGCTTCGGAATCGAGCCCTTCCGGGAGCTCCAGCCACAGAAACATCCCGCCCTTCGGCTTTGCCCATGTGACATCCTGCAGCTTCTGCTTTGTCAGGAGCGTGTGCATTTCGTTCATCCGCTCGCCGTACGACTTCGCGATGAGCCGGATATGAGCATCGAGGTCAAAATGGCGGAGCAGCTGGCTCAATATTTGCTGGTCCATCGTGCTGGAATGGATATCTGCCGCCTGCTTTGCTTTGGCCGCCATTGCGATTACGCTGCTGTCACCGATCGCCCAGCCCGTTCTAAGGGCAGGGGCTACCGTTTTCGAGAACGTGCTCGTATAGAACACAGCCCCCTTCTCCGCCCTTTCCTCGAGCGAGAAGAGCGAAGGATACTCCTGATCGTCGAATTTAATGTCCCCGTAAGGATCGTCTTCTATAATAGGAATATGATTTTGCTTGCAAAGCTCAAGCAGCTTCCGCCGACGCTCCAGGCTCCACACGCGGCCTGTCGGATTGCCGAATGTCGGCACCGCGTACAGCAGCTTCGGCCGATGCTCGCGAATAAGCCGCTCGGCATCCTCCGGAATGATGCCATGTTCGTCGCTTTCCGCGGCAATAACCTTTAGGCCGCGCATTGCAAATACCTGCAAGCCGGCCAAGTATGTCGGTTTCTCCACAAGAATCGCATCGCCCGGCTCCGTCAGAACGCCGACAAGCAAATCGATGGCTTGCTGCGAACCCGTCGTCAAAATCATTTGATTCGGATTTACCGTCATTTTTTTGGCGGCCATCCTCTCGCACAGCTGCTCCCGTAGCGGCATGTACCCTTCCGTTACCCCATACTGCAGCGCCCCGGGCCCTCCAGCGAATACACGGTCCGCCGCTTCGCGCACCGCTTGTACAGGGAACAGCTCCTCGGCAGGCAGTCCTCCCGCAAACGAAATCAAGTCATTGCCCTGCGTCAGCTTCAAAATGTCGCGCACGGCTGACGATTGCAGCTGGGATACTCTGGATGAAAAACGATACTCCATAAACTAAGCTCCTCCTTGCCGCAGGCCTTCAGGCCCGCATCCTCATACTCTCTATGTTAACAATGTGTTCACAACTTTTAAAGTTTTCTTTTTCGGAATCGTTGGTTATAATAAGGAAAGGTTACTGGAGGTGCAGGACAGATGAATTTTATCATTGTCATGACTGTGTTTGCCTTGTTCATCGGAGCGATTCTTACCAGCTCCTACAACGATGACAAAACACAGGGACTATAAGCAGCCTGCAGGCCGTTTATAATCATGCAAAGCGAAACAAATGAAGCTTCCCGGACAAGAGCAGCGCTCCTTCCGGGAAGCTTCATTTCGTTTAAGGAATGGAAGAAGCTGCGTGATTAATGCTTCATCTCCGCCATTTCCTCCATACACACTCCGCATACATAACGCTCTTTGAAATCACGGACATCCACCATTGAACCACAAAATACGCATTTCGGACGGTAACGCTCTAAAATAATATGGTCACCTTGGACGAAAATTTCAACGGGATCGCCCTCGTTCATCAGATAACGTTTTCGCAATGATTTTGGAAGTACAATACGGCCGAGTTGGTCCACTTTCCTTACTACACCTGCTGGTTTCACATTTTCACCTCTTCTGTGTCTGGTTTCGCAGCTATTATTGAGAAACCCCTGCAATATAGTCTTTCGATGGTTCTCGGACATTTCCTTCCCGATCTTATAATATCTTAAGATCCTGCAAATCTAATGAAGATCTGGAAATTTGTTTTGTCTTAGCGCTTCGTACACAATGATCGCCGCCGAATTGGACAAATTGAGCGACCGGACATGGTCCGTCCGCATCGGCATCCGGATGCAGGTTTCCAAATTTTCATCGATTAATGCCTGCGGCAGTCCCTTCGTTTCTTTCCCGAAGACGAAAAAATCTCCATCCTTAAATTCAAATTCGGAATACACCTTGGTCGCCCTTGTGCTTGCATAGAAAAAACGGCCCTCCGGATATAAGGCCCGCAGCTCGTCGAAGGAATCGTAATAGCTGATCTGAACGGCATGCCAATAATCAAGCCCCGCCCTCTTCAAGGTACGATCGTCCGTGTCGAAGCCAAGCGGTCTCACCAGATGCAAATGCGTCCCCGTCGCCGCGCAAGTCCTCGCTATGTTTCCTGTGTTTGCCGGAATTTCCGGCTCTACCAATACGATATGGAATGGCATAAGTGTCTATTTCACCTCTCATTTTGCCTATTATACACGAAAATCGTTTACATTTTTACATCCATTTTACGCAACGTTAATCTGAGGCTGAAGGTTTCCCTTCATAATGAAGCTCATAAAAGGCGGAAACACGTGAAGGAGAGTTGAACAATGCGAAAAAAGATATTGGTCGTGGATGACGAGCCTTCCATCTCGATGTTAATTGAATTTAATCTGAAGCTGGCGGGCTTTGACGTCAGATGCGTAGGCGATGGAGAAGCCGTATTCGATATGCTCAAGCCTTTTCGTCCCGACTTAATTGTTCTTGATCTCATGCTGCCGAAAATGGACGGAATCCAAGTTTGCCGCGAGCTTCGAAAGCAAAGCAATGCCGTGCCGATCGTTATGCTTACTGCGCTGCAGGACGTTACGGACAAAATCGCCGGCCTGGATAACGGAGCCGATGACTATATGACAAAGCCCTTCAGCCCCCAGGAGCTTGTCTCCCGCATTCAGGCGATTTTCCGGCGCGTACAAGCATTGCCGGGTGCAACCGAGGATACTACGTTCGATATCGGGCGTTTGAACGTGAAGGTGGAGCAGCGCGAGGTATACATCGACGGCAGGCTCGTCGAGCTCACGCCTAAGGAATTCGAGCTGCTGCTGTTCCTGTGCCGTCACAAAGGCAAGGTGCTGAGCCGCCAGCAGCTGCTTCATGGCGTCTGGGATTATCATTTTCTTGGCGATACCCGGATCGTTGACGTACACATCAGCCATTTGCGGGACAAAATTGAGAAAAACGCACGTACACCGGAATATATTATGACCGTACGCAATGTCGGCTATAAACTCAACGGACCGCTCGCAGCCGAAAGCTCTTTTGCATAACTTACTTTATATGAAAGAAGGCCCATGCTTATTGGCATGGGCCTTTCCGTTATGGCAAGGTATGAGGTTATCCGTTCCGTTTTTGGAAATCGGCCATAAATTGCGCAAGCGCCTGGCAGCTTTCCAGCGGGACGGCATTATACGTCGAAGCGCGAAGTCCGCCTACGTCGCGGTGTCCTTTCAGGCCGACGAAGCCTTCCTGCTCCGATTCCTTGATAAATTTCTTCTCCAGCTCCTCGCTGTGGATTCGGAAGGTAATGTTCATAAGCGAGCGGCTTTGCTTCTGAGCCGCACCTCGATAGAAGCCGCCGCTTTGGTCGATCGTGTCGTAGATCAGCTTCGTTTTGTCACGGTTGTACTGATCAAGCTGGGCAACTCCGCCTTTGTCCTTGATCCATTGCAGCACAAGGCTGACCAGGTACACCGAGAAGGATGGCGGTGTATTATAGAGCGAGCTTGCTTTTGCATGCGTTTCGTAACGGAACATCGAAGGGATCGTCTTCGGACTTTCCTTAACCAGATCGTCGCGGATAATAACGACCGTTACGCCCGAAGGTCCGAGATTTTTTTGTGCGCCTGCATAAATGACGCCGAATTTGCTAACGTCAATCGGACGGCTCAAAATGTCGCTCGACATATCCGCTACCAGCGGCACGCTGCCCGTCTCTGGGAATTCGGTAAACTGCGTTCCGCCGATCGTTTCATTGGACGTCAGGTGAAGGTAGGCTGCATTCTCCGGTACGACAATTTCCGACAAGTCAGGCATACGCATAAATTTGTCGGCTTCTGTCGAAGCCGCGATTGTCGTTTCGCCGACAAGTTTCGCCTCTTTCAGCGCCTTATCCGCCCATGCTCCGGTCATCACGTACGCACCTGGTTTGCCAGGACGAATCAGGTTTAACGGCAGCATCGCGAATTGCGTGCTGGCACCGCCCTGCAGGAAGAGAACGTGATAATTGTCCGGTACTCCGAACAATTCGCGGAGAAGAGCTTGCGCTTCATTGTTAACTTGCTCGTACATAGCGCTTCTATGCGACATTTCCATAATGGACATGCCTGCGCCTTTATAATCGACTAACTGTTCCTGCGCTTGCTTAAGCACCTCTAACGGAATTGCTGCTGGTCCTGCATTAAAATTGAACGCTCGTGTCATGGGATAACCACCTTCGATTCTTTAATCATGATATGGTTATGATAGCAATTTTAAAGCCCTGCTTCAAGTCTAATTGCCAACTTTTCTATACAAAAGTCGAACATCCGCCTTTAAATTGACTTCAAACATTCGGTTTTTATTCCTGTTTTTTGTGGAAACATAAAAAAACAGGCCCTGTATGGGCCTGTTTCCGTGAAAAACGATCGGATTAGCAATCGTAGTAAAGGCTGAACTCGTGCGGATGAACACGGATCGAAACAGCTTTCGCTTCTGCACGTTTGATCGCAACATAGTTCTCGATGAATTCTTTTGTGAATACGCCGCTTTCAGTCAAGAAATCGGAATCCGCTTCAAGAGCGCTAAGCGCTTCGTCAAGCGTTCCAGGAACGCTGCGGATTTCTTTCTTCTCTTCTTCTGGCAGATCGTAGATGTTTTTGTCGAAAGGACCGTAGCCAAGAGCAACAGGATCAAGCTTACGCTTGATGCCGTCCAAGCCGGCAAGCAGCATAGCGGCAAATGCCAGGTAAGGGTTAGCAGTGTTGTCCGGTGTACGGAATTCGATACGACAGCCTTTTGGTGTTACAGCTGCAATCGGAATACGGATTGCTGCGGAACGGTTGCCTTTCGAGAATACAAGGTTAACCGGTGCTTCGTAACCAGGCACAAGACGTTTGAACGAGTTCGTGCTTGGGTTAGTGATTGCGATCAGAGCCGGAGCGTGGTAAAGAACGCCGCCGATGTAGTGCATAGCCAGTTCACTCAGGTTAGCGTAAGCGCCTTTGTCATAGAACAAAGGAGTGTCGCCGTTGAAGATCGAAGTGTGAACGTGCATACCGCTGCCGTTGTCGCCGAACAATGGCTTCGGCATGAATGTAGCCGTTTTGCCGTATTGGCGAGCCGTGTTGTGGATCACATATTTGAATTTCATCAGGTTGTCAGCTGTTTTTGTCAGCGAGTCGAAACGGAAGTTGATTTCCGCTTGGCCAGCCGTTGCCACTTCGTGGTGGTGACGTTCAACGCGAAGGCCCGTTTCTTGCAGAAGACGAACCATTTCGCTGCGGATATCTTGTTGGGAGTCAACTGGAGCTACTGGCACGTAGCCGCCTTTAACTGCAACTTTCGAACCAAGGCTGCCGCCTTCTTCTTTGCGGTTCGTGTTCCAAGCTGCTTCTTCGGAGTCAACGACATAAGACGACGCGTTCATCGAGCTTTCATAGCGAACTTCGTCGAAAATAAAGAACTCAGGCTCTGGTGCGAAAAATGCTTGCGTGCCGATTCCTGTCGTTTGAAGGTATTCTTCAGCCTTTTGAGCGATGCTGCGCGGATCGCGGTCATAGCGCTCGCCGTCCGGCGTGTAGATGTTGGACATAATGTTCAGCGTTGGGTGATCTGTGAAAGGATCGATAAACACGGATTCCGGATCCGGCATCATAACCATATCGGAGTTCTCGATACCGCGGAAACCGTGGATCGAAGAACCGTCAAAAGCTACCCCGTTAACGAATGTATCAGCGTCAACCTCAGCAGCTGGAAGAGTGATGTGGTGCGCGCGGCCAAGAAGGTCCACGAAGCGGAAGTCTACAAACTGGATGTTGTTTTCTTTAATAATGTCCAAAACATTCTGAACTGACATGAATAATTTCTCCTCCCATTTCCGAACATTAGCGTTGTGATGAAGCGATATTGTTCAATAATTGCTCCAAATCCATGACGCTATTATAAAACTACCGTTTCGACTCCGTCAATAGCTATGTCAGGTATTTTTTACGGGTATGTAAGGTATACTTACAGGTTTGAACGTTTGTTCACATTTTCTCCAATTATGGCTGAAAAAAAACCGTGCGGCCTTATAAATCAAGGCCGCACGGCGATTTTTGCCAATTAGATTTTCCATTCCTTGAACGCTTCAGCAGGCGCTTTCGGCGTATCGAACTGCTTGCCGACGATCGGTGCAAGTTTTTCCAAATCTTTGAGCAAGTTGGCGAATTGATCCGGGAAGAGCGATTGTACGCCGTCTCCGGTCATCGAGTTATCGGGATCCGTGTGCATTTCCACGATCAGACCGTTCGCGCCCGCTGCCACCGACGCCTTGGACATCGGCTCTACCAGCTCGCGGCGTCCGGTTCCGTGACTCGGATCGGAGATTACCGGCAGATGGCTTAGCGATTGCAGCACCGGAATGGCGGATAAATCCAGTGTATTGCGAGTGTAAGTCTCGAACGTTCGGATTCCGCGCTCGCAAAGCATAACGTTCGGATTGCCGCCGGCAAGAATGTATTCCGCCGCATTCAGGAACTCATCGTAGGTAGAGCTGAATCCGCGTTTCAGCAGAACTGGCGTCTGGATCGTGCCGAGCTTCCTCAGAAGGTCGAAGTTCTGCATGTTGCGCGTACCAACCTGCAGGATGTCGGCGTATTCCGCACAGACGTCTACGTACTCCGGAGTCATTACTTCCGTGATGGTCAGAAGCCCGTGCTTCTTGCCCGCTTCCGCCATCATAGCCAGACCTTCCACGCCTACGCCTTGGAAGCTGTATGGGCCCGTACGCGGCTTGAAGGCTCCGCCGCGGAGAACCTGGCCGCCTGCGGATTTGACCAGGCGGGCGATCTCGTCGATCTGCTCCGGTGTCTCGACTGCGCAAGGACCGCCCATAATGACGAGATTGCTTCCTCCTATTTTGACACCCTTGATGTCGATAACCGTATCGTCCGGATGGAAATCACGGCTTGCCAATTTGTAGGATTTCGAAATTTTAATGACGTTTTCGACGCCTTTCATTTGACGCAGATGCTCGGCGAGCGTCGGTTCCGCCTTACCGATAATACCGATGACGGTACGGTCCGTGCCTCTCGACACATGCGCTTGAACTCCTGCTCTTTCGATATGGGCTACGATTTCGGAAATGCGGTCTTCTTCGATATTGGCTTTTGTAATGACGATCATGGTGATCACTCCTATATATTGGATTAGTTATTAGTTCGCAGTTACACTTCAACGCTTATACGCTTTATAGCTTTTATGCTTTTCGGCTTTTATGCTTTTAATCACTAAAGTAAATATACAAGAGATTTCCCTTTCAGTCAACCCATTCGCCTATATTTTTTTCAAACGGCTTCATCAGAAGTCCATGCCCGGGAAATAACTGGAATGCATGCATCTATATACTGCAAAGCGCGAAAACGTGATATTTTAGATGGATTTTACGAAGCTAAATCTGAGAGAAATTAATAATTATCATAAAAAGTGAAATTTAGATGTACGAAATCCATTTATATTTAACCAATGGTTCCAGTTAGCGATATTAGATGCATGGAATCCAGTTCTCAATACGAGTGGACGGTTACGGTCATTCCATCCCACCTATTTAACCAACAGAAAGGCCGATCCGCTTACCTGACTTTCATCGAATCGGCCTTTTTACATGTTCGGATCACAAATAAAAATGCCGCTGCTCCTGATCCTGAAAGAACCTAGCGTCAGGCTACTCCGCTTTCTCGACTGCAGGAGCGGCGCTGCCTTCCGCCGGCTTGAGCTTAATGTTCGGCAATAGCTTATTCATCTTGACCGTACGGCGGATTTCCCACGTTTCCGGCTTGTTGTGATCATATTGCTCCAAATAAGAAATGACTTCCTTCGTCAGCGGTGTCGGCGTCGACGCACCGGAAGTGACGGCCACGCGCTCAATGCCCTTCAGCCATTCCTGCCGGATCTCCGACACATCCGCTACACGATAGGCTTTAACGCCGGCGATTTCCTCGGAAACCTGAGCCAGGCGGTTCGAATTGTTGCTTCGAGGGTCGCCGACAACGATGCACAGCTGCGCCGCTCCGGCCTGCCCGGCTACGGCCTCCTGCCGCACCTGGGTGGCCAGACAAATTTCATTATGAACCTCCGCGTCCGGAAATTTCTTCATCAGGCATTCAATGATATGGCGGATATCCCACTGCGACATCGTCGTTTGATTCGTAATGATCGCAGGACCTTCCGGAAGCTCCAACGAAGCAATATCCTCTTCGCGCTCAATCAGATGGACGCGGTCCGGGGCTACGCCGATTGCGCCCTCGGGCTCGGGATGCCCCTTCTTGCCTATATAAATGATATGATAGCCTTCGGCTGTCTTCTCCCGGATCAGATCATGCGTCTTCGTCACATCCGGGCAAGTTGCGTCAACGACGGACAGCCCCTTTTCACGGGCGCGTTTGCGAACTTCCGGCGATACGCCGTGAGCGGTAAAAATAACGGTGCCCTTCTCGATTTGATCGAGTATTTCCAGACGGTTTGCGCCGTCAAGCGTGATTACGCCTTCCTGTTCGAAAGCTTCCGTCACGTGGGCGTTATGCACAATCATTCCCAAAATATAAATAGGCCTTGGGAGCTCGAGATTTTTTGCCGTTTGCAACGCCAATACCATCGCATCGACGACGCCGTAGCAATAGCCGCGCGGGGATATCTTTACAATTTCCAAATTGATGCACCTGCTTTCTGAGGCGGATATCGGGATATCCGCTATTCCTTCAACTCATCCGTAGCTTCTATTATAATCGAATGCCCGTCGTCCGAAAAGTCTATCGGAAGCCAGACCGTAAACTTCGTGCCTGCGCCTTCGCGCGTAGTCACTTCAACGGAGCCTTTATGCTCGTCAATGATCCATTTGGCGATCGACAAGCCGAGTCCCGTTCCGACGGTTACTCCCCTGGATTCATCCGCCCTGTAGAAGCGGTCGAAAATATGAGGAATTTCCTCGGGGTTCATACCGATGCCGGTATCCTGAATAATAAAGCCGACCTGCTTCTCCGTGACCGTAGCACTTAGCTCGATATATCCCTGCGGCGTGTATTTAAATCCGTTTTCAATAAAAATAAACAAAAGCTGCTGCAAATAATTGGCGTTTGCCTTCACGGTTATGCCTTCCAGAGAGGACAGATCGCCGACTTTCCATTCGGCAGTCCGCGGCAGCAGCTGCGCCCGGCGCACGACCTCCTCGGTCAAGGGAAGCACCGCAACCGGCTCCATCTCCATCGTATAGCCGGCGTCGGCCCTGGCAAGCGCCAGCAAATCGTTCACGAGCGCGCTCATCCGTTTCGCTTCCGACGAGATGTCGCTCATCGCCTCCTTCGACAGCTCCCACCGGTTCGCATCTAACGGCAGCCATTCTCCGCTTTCCTGGGTCATATTCGTCTCGCGCACTTTGTCCCACATCCGCTCCAGCAAATCGATATTGCCGCGAATTGTCGTAAGTGGAGTCCTAAGCTCGTGGGAAGCGTCGGATACAAATCTCCGCTGGGCCGTGTAGGCTTCGTCCAGCTCGTTGTAAGCGAGCTCGAGGCGCGAGAGCATCGTATTCAAGGTGCTCACCAGACTGCCTATCTCGTCTTTCGGACCCATTGCAGGGATCCGCACACTCAAATCCGACCCCTTCCCGATTTGCTCAGTGGCAAGGATGACCCTCTCGATCGGGCGCAAAGCCTGACGGGCAATAAACAGTCCTACCGTAAACGCAACCAATACGACCAGCAGTGAAGCAAAAATGAGTGTAGTGCGGACGCTTGTCAGCACCTTATCCTCATTATAAGGAATCGTCCCGACCTGCAGGAGACCGACTAACGATCCGTTATTTAAGTAAATGGGCCTTTGATGAATGAGCATATTATATCTTTTTTTATTTACGTCAACTTGAGTTTTTACGAATCCCTCTTCCGGGTTTGACTCCGCTTCGGGATAAGGCAATACAAAATTCAGCTGACTTAAATTCACGGATTGTTTGATTGCGCCTTCTTTATAATTAACAAGCTGGATAAACATACTTTTGCCTTCGATTCTCGATTGCCTGTCCAGATCCAGATCCAACTCTTCAAGAAAATTCGTAATACCGATAACTACTCCGATATTACGGTCTTGATTTTTTAATTGCTCCTTCAGATCCGAATAAATGTTCCAATTAATAAAAAGATAAATGGTAATTCCGAATACAGCTAAAGTCGCAGCCAGCAATCCCGAGTACCAAAGTGTCAGCCGAAGCCGGATGGACATACGCTTAACCTGCCTCTCCCCGCAGCACATAGCCGGTGCCGCGAACCGTCTGGATGATCCGCTTTTTGCCGCCTTCCTCCACCTTTTGGCGCAGCATCGCGATGTATACTTCCAAAACATTCGATTCGCCGCTGAAATCGTAGCCCCAAATTTTTTCCATGATCGCATCGCGAGTCAGAACCCGCCGCGGATTTTGCATAAACAGCAGAAGAAGATCGTACTCCTTCGAGGTAAGCTCGATCCTTTGGCCAGCCCGGATCGCTTCCCGCGCGTCCATATCCAGTATCAAATCCTCGTACAGCAGCTGATTGCTTGCCTGCTCGGTTTTATCCGATTTCCGGCGCAGCAAGGCGCGGGCACGGGCAAGCAGTTCTTCTAGTGCAAACGGCTTGACCAAATAATCGTCGGCGCCAAGGTCCAGCCCCTTCACCCGGTCTGCAATGTCGTCCTTTGCCGTCAGCATAAGTATCGGAACCGTGCTGCCGCTCTCCCGGACTCGCCGGCAAACCTCCCAGCCGTCGACCTGAGGCATCATGACGTCCAGAATGAGCAAATCCGGCTCCGTCGTAAGAAGCACCTTCAGCCCCTCCATGCCGTTAGAGGCCGTTGTGACCTCATAGCCTTCAAACGCCAGGCTCCGCCGGAGCAATGAAATAATTTTATCGTCGTCGTCTACTACTACAATGTGCTGTCTCATCCGCTTATCCCCCTCTATTTGCAACAAAAAGCGCAGAGTCGCTTTGTCTCTGCGCTTGTTTCTCATGATCAGCCTGCAGCTTTACTCGACGCCGAACGTATTTTTATCGCCGATCTCCACCTCAAGGTCCATAGCCGTGCCTTTGCGGGCAACGTTCAGCTTCACCTTGTCGCCGACTTTCAAAGCTTGAATGGCTTCGATCAATGCCTGCGTATTCGCGTATTTCTTGCCGCCGATGCCGGTAATCACATCGAATTGCTGCAGTCCGGCCATATATGCCGGCGAATTGTAGTATACATTACGGACGATGGAGCCTTCAACCTTCTCCATGCCAAGCTGCTTGGCGATATCTTCCGTTACGTCTTGAAGCTCTGCACCGATGAACGGAGCTGCCGGTTTTTTGTTGTTTTTCAAATCCTCAAGCACGTTCTGAATCGTGCTTGTCGGAATGGCAAAGCCGATGCCCTGCGCTTGCGAGCTGACCGCCGTATTGATGCCGACGACCTCTCCGTTCACATTAAGCAGAGGACCGCCGGAATTGCCCGGATTGATCGAAGCGTCCGTTTGAAGCAAATGCTCGTAATTACGTTCGCCTTCCGTATCCTGAATGTCGATGGGACGTTCTTTCGCGCTGAGCACGCCGACCGTCACCGTATGGTCAAAGCCGTATGGGTTGCCAATTGCTACAACCCAATCCCCGATTTCGATGCTGTCGGAGCTGCCGAGCGGGAGAGTCGGGAATGCTTTTTCACCCGTAACCTTGATAACGGCCAAATCCAGCTCGTAGCTTGAGCCCAGCAGCTCGGCCGTAAACGGCTTGTCATAACCTTGGACGGTTACCTTAATTTGATCCGCATCGCCGATCACGTGCTGGTTCGTTAAAATATAGCCGTTCGACTCAAAGAAAAATCCGGTTCCGATTCCCGTTTGCTGCATTTGTCCCTGATTCTGATCGCCTTGATCGCCTTGGTTCGGCTGCGTCGTTCCCGGATAATCGTCACCGAAAAATTGGCGGAAGAACGGATCGTCAAGCAGGCTGCTGCCGTTGCCGCGGCTGCTCGCCGCATTTTGGAACGTCTCGATCTTCACGACAGCCGGGCTGGCCGTTTCGAACAGTTGTGCGATATTGTCCGGTCTTGCTGCGGCCGTCGATGCCGTACCGCCGCCGGTTGCTGCCGCCTTCTGTCCGCCGGTTGACGTTGATTCCGATTGCGGAGTCGACGCTAGCTCAGCGCCCGTGAACCAGTTACGCACGTCCGCTGTATACATCAATGCCCCAACGACAACGACACCTGCCAAAAAGGATGTAAATACCGCCTTGAATGACGTGCGCCGCGGCTCTCTAACCTGCCAGGAGCCCTTGCCCGATTGATGCGAAGGAGTAAAGGCGCGGATTTGAGCCTGCTGCGTCCTTGGCGCCGCTTCCTCCGTCAAATAATGCGCTTCCCGCTCACTCGGGTATGCGCTTGGGGAGCTGACGGATTCCGTCGATCCGTAAGGCTCGTCTTGAATAATTTTTCTCGGCTCCGACCCGCCCGATTGACGAGCGCTCGGATGCTCCTCGCCGGAGCCCGGTTTAAACGGTCCATAGGAATAATAGTAGGAAGGCTTCGAGGCTTGCTCCTCCGGCTCTGAAGCCGAATCGTACCGCGATTCGCCGCTCTCGTTATCATTTCCGTATGTGTCTTTCCCCTCGTCCGATTTCCGGAAAAAATCGTCAAACCCCTTTTTGTTCTGATCGTCCATCTGAGCTCTCCTCCTAAAATCATATTGCATAAGGCATCAGGGGCATCCATCCGCTCCGATGCGTAACATTTAATTATCTCTATCATGCACATTCTACCTTAAAACAAACTTAAAAGGAATTTAAACAAAAATAAAAAAAACGCACCAAATCAATATTTGGTAACGTTTTTTGAAAAGCCGGGCGCGAAAATCAATTGAGCAGCAGCCTTTCCGTTTCGTTCAACACCGCCTTAGCCCGCTCCACCCAGTGAGAATTTACCTCCGCATCCGGATCGGACGGCGATTGGAATTGATCGAACATTGCACCCATGACACGGAAGGAAGCTTCAGGATCGTTGCCCTCCCTGTATTCATGATGGAGCACGTAGGGCGTTCCGAGGCGGATGACGGCATCCGTATCTTCAGCTTCCGAATCGATATTTCCGGCGGACACCTCAAAAGGGATGCGCAGCCATACTTTATGATCTTCATCCAACGCCCTGTCAAAACAGCCTTTATCATATTCCCAATTGCCGCCCAACGTGTACCGCTGCGACTCCAGCAGCTCTTTCGTATCGAGGTACTGCCGCTCCCGTGATTCAAGCACGGACGAAATAGGTATCATGACGGTTACTCCTTTATGCCAGCCTTTAAACGATTGCTAGCAGTAGTATGCCCGACGCCCGGCTCATTATGTGCGGTTGACCCAGCCTTTGCGGTGCGCGAGCACCGCCAGCTGCGTCCGATCCTCCAGCTCGCATTTCATCAGCAGGTTACTGACATGCGTTTTGACCGTCTTCACGCTAATATGCAGCTCCTCGGCAATTTCCTTGTTCGATTGACCGTCCGCAATAAGCAGCAGCACCTCTTTCTCCCTCTCGGTCAGCCCTTCGTCGCCCGATTGGGCCGTACGCTGCCTTAGTCCTCTTGTCAGAGCTTGCGACACATCCGCCGTCATGACCGGCATTCCTTTAAAGGCACCATTGATGGCGTAAATAAGCTCCTCGGCCGATACGGTTTTCAGCACATAGCTGACCGCGCCAGCTTCAATCGCCCCGTATACTTTATCATCCTCCAGAAAGCTGGTCAGCATGACGATTTTCACATCGGGGTAATTCTCGAGCACGGCTTTCGTCGCATCGATTCCGTTCATCCCCGGCATCATCAAATCCATTAAAATAATGTCCGGCCTCTGCTCCTCGCTCATCGTGCCGAGCAGATCGATCGCCGCCTGCCCGTTGCCGGCCTCCGCCATCACGACAAATTTAGGCTCCAGCATCAAATACGTCCGCAAGCCCGTCCTTACCATATCATGATCATCGACGATCATCACTTTAATCGTACCGGTTCCGCTCATCCTTCACGCTCTCCCCGCAACATTTTTGGTATCGTCACCTTTACTCTCGTTCCGCCTCCCGGCTTGCTCCATATTTCCGCCGAACCGCCGAGCTTCTGCGCCCGCTCCTGCATCGTCGACAAGCCGTAGGAGTCCCGTTTGACCTCGTCGGCCTTAAAACCCTCTCCATCATCCTGCAAAATCATAACCACCTGCCGTTCGTTCTCGGACAGCGTCAGCGTACAGCCGCTCGCGCGCGCATGCTTGACGATATTGGCCATCGCCTCCTGGGCGATCAGAAAAAGCTGATGCTCCTTCGCTTCGGACAGACGGTCCTTCAGCCTCCATTCCAGCTCGCCCTGCAAATTGTTCTGGCGGCAATAATCGGGGAACCACTTGTCTAGCGCTTCATACAAGGTACGCCCTTCCAGCTCCATCGGCCGAAGCTGGGCGATGAAATTGCGCATTTGCTTTTGCGCGAGATTGGACATTTGAACGAGCTGGTCCAATACCGAATCGGCGCGTTCACGGTCAACCTGCTGCAGCTTTGGAAGAGAAGAGGCGCACATATGGATGGCGAACAGCTGCTGGCTTACCGTATCGTGCAAATCCCTCGCCAGCCGCTTCCGCTCCTCAAGCACGGCCGCTTCGTTAGAGGCGGACTCCGTCATGACGTACTCCTCGCCCTTCATCTGTAGCCATTTCATTTTGTCTTCCATTTGTTCCGCAAGCTCATTGAATTCACGATAAACCTCAACAAACGAATTATGGCCGTTTTCCATAATCCGTACGCCGTAATTGCCGTTGGCAGCCTGCTTCAGCGACAGATGAAGCGTATCGATGCGCCGCCCGATACGCTGCGCCGCCCAATAGCCGAAAGCCGCGCTCACAAGCAGGAAGACGGAGGCGGCCCAAAGGCGCACTTCCGTCTGTCCCGTTTCCTTCGCCAAGCCGATCCAGGCCGCTCCCGCAAGCACGAGCGATACGGCGGAAGCCAGCACAAACATCCCGATTAGCTCCCACTTGCCGCTTCTTAAAAATCGGACCATCATATCCGGATCACCCTACCTTTGTAACACGGACGTCGCCTATAAACGTGCTGACGATTAGCTTGATTTTTTTGTCCGATTCGGTGTACAAGGGGGATTGGATATGAATGTTGTTGAACATGCCGCCTTCCTTGCGCCCCAGTACCTTTACGTCGCCTATGAAAGCGCTGGAAACAACCTGGACGCCTACCTCGAAATCGTTCGGCACAAACACCTTCACATCTCCGATAAAGGATGAAATGCAAATTTTCGTTTCGCCCGGCGCAACCTGCGCTTTGGTCAAATCAAGCACGGTATCGCCGATGAAATGAGACACATTCAATGGCTTCAGATCCCAAAAATCGTGCCCGATATGAATGTCGCCGATAAAGCCGGAACGGGTCTGAACGTTCGGATCGCTGTGATTCCACCACTCCACATGCTCTTTATGCTGGCATTTCCACTCTTTATGCCGGCGCTTATGCTCATGCTTCCATTCCTTATAGGACTTCTTATAATTAGGCAGTTCAGGCGGTTCAGGCGCCGTCGGCACATTCATGAAATCGTACGGCCGGTCAGAAGAGTCCGCGGACGCGTTCTCCTGCCCCTTCTTCAGATTAATAGGCGTTTTCGTCGGATCCGGATGCAGCGGCGGTGCCGGCGGCACAGGCGTCTGATCGTCAAACGGACGGTACGAAGTCCAATCA
The DNA here is from genome assembly GCF_020169515.1 of Paenibacillus vietnamensis. Lineage (GTDB taxonomy): Bacteria > Bacillota > Bacilli > Paenibacillales > Paenibacillaceae > Pristimantibacillus > Pristimantibacillus vietnamensis. The sequence goes on from NZ_JAHMHW010000004.1 coordinate 56,853, forward strand.
TCCTCAGGAGGATCGTTTCTGCGCGATTTCGGACGCCAAATGAGGTTAATGCCGATTAAAATGACGACGACAGGCCAAACATAAGGAATAATGTCGCTGATCGACCATTCGAACCACCCGAGATTCCGTCCCAGAAAAATAAAACCGATCAGCAGGACGATTGCGCCCCACCAGCCCGAGCCGGAGCCGTGCAGCCTGCCCGCCAGCAGCCCGCGGATACCGACGATAATCAGGATGACGGGCCAGAATACCGATATCGCATCTCCTATATCAAAGTCGACATAACCCGTTTGCCTTAGCAAAAACAAAACACCGATTGAAATAATGACTAATCCTGTGAACAACCGGCTTGCAAAATTACCGTTCAAGCAGCCCCAGCTCCTTATGCTTCCTTCATTATGTGATAGCTCTAGTATAACGGACGGTAATCCTTCACAAAAGGGACGCTCGGTTGAAATGAGAATCCGTCTCTAGACCGAGCCGTCCCGCTGTCGAGAAATACCTGACATGCGTTAACAAACGTAACGTTCAGCGTTGACATTGTTCACTTCCTCTATTTATAATGATGAACGGATCGGATGTAAGAGAAAACCTTACGCCAAACCAATAAGAATGGGAGATGAAACAATGGACGTAACAGAACTGTCAAGAGGTCTGGACACGATCTGGGTCGTTTTGACAGCAGCGATGATCCTGTTGATGGAGGGCGGTTTCGCTTTGCTGGAAGCAGGCTTCGTGAGGCAAAAGAACGCCGTCAGCATTATTATGAAGGTATTCGTCGATATCGTTTTCGGCGCGCTCGTATTTTATTTTATCGGTTTCGCTTTCATGTACGGAAAGGATGCCGGAGGCATCATCGGTACGACGGGCTTTCTCATAAACGGCGATTTGTCTCATATCGCGCTGAACATTTCGAACGAAACATACTGGCTTTTCCAATGCGCTTTCGTCATCGCCGTCATTTCGATCGTATCCGGAGCGGTTGCGGAACGCATTCATTTCAGAGCTTATATTTTGTTAACGATTGCAATGACAGGCCTCATTTATCCGCTTGCCGGGCACTGGGTTTGGTCGGGCAGCGGCTTCATCGGCAAGCTCGGAATGATCGATTTTGCGGGATCGGCCGTTATCCACGCTTTGGGCGGATTTTCGGCGCTGGCAGCCGCTATATTCATCGGTCCGCGGATCGGTAAATTCAGTGCCGACGGGAAAGTTAACATCGTTCCCCCGTCCAATCTGCCGCTTGCTTCCGTAGGCGCGTTCATTCTATGGTTCGGCTGGTTCGGCTTTAACGCAGGCAGCACGCTCAGCGCTACGAACAGCTCGATCGGCCATATCGCCCTGACGACGATGCTGTCGGCTTCGGCGGGAGGAGCAGCCTGCATTCTGTTTACGATGTTCAGGTACAAGAAAGCGGATCCTCCTATGGTCATTAACGGCTCGCTCGCCGGACTTGTCGGCATTACGGCCGGCTGCGCTTTCGTCTCCGACGGAGCGGCAATCGGAATCGGGGCCGTGTCCGGCATTGCGATGGTGCTTGTAACCGAATGGCTGGAAAGCAAACAAATCGACGATCCGGTCGGAGCGTTCGCCGTACACGGCATCAGCGGCAGCATCGGAACGCTCGCTGTCGGCCTGTTCGCTGTGCCGGAGCTGTCCGGTGAAGTCGGCCAAGGCTATTACGGGTTGTTTTACGGCGGCGGATGGAATCTGCTGGGCGTTCAAGCGCTAGGATTGGCAATCGTTTCGGTATGGGGCTTCGCCATGTCCTGGGGCGTGTTATGGCTCGTCCGCAAAGTGATGCCTGTACGCGTGTCAAAGGATGAAGAGCTCGTCGGCCTCGACGTCGGCATTCACGGGGTGCCCGCATACAGCCAGGAGCATGATTTCCTCGATCTCGAGCGTCTGACGAACCGAAAATCCTAAATTGGCGGACTTCCCCGCCCTAAAGAGCTGTACCTGGTCCGTTACTGAGTGCCGGTCGGCTCTTTTTTTGCGTATAAATACAAAAAAACCGTCCGGGTGCATGCCCGGCGGCCGATTTATCAATGTTTTGATTAAATTTAATTGTTCATATCGCTCACAAGCTCAAAAGGAACGGACACAATGTCGGTTGGAGCAGAACTATTCTGAATCGAACGAGCTTTCTCAATTTCCTGGCGAAGCATGCGTACCTTCTCCATCGGCTTTCTTACAAAATGAATGTATTCAACCGCTAGGTGATGGTCAGGCTTCTTGCCCGTTAACATTCTGCGCAAAGTAGACATCGACTGGTAGGCCCTTTCTTCCATTAGCCTGCGCTTCTCATATCGTTCCACCATTTGCTCGATTTCGGCAATTTCCTGTTCCTTCTTCGCGACATATGCTTCTATAAACGGATAAACTTCTGCCGCTTTTCGATGCTCGGCAACTGCAGAAAAAGAAAAGCCGTTATGAATGATCGGATCAACCATGAGAATTCACCTGTCTTGTCATGTGATTATTATTTACATAGGTAATCATACAACAAACGAAGCCGGATGAAAACAATTTTTTTTCTAATGAAAAGCCGGATATTACTGGAAATCGGGAGTGAAGCGCCCTATCTAAAAAGAGGAGCCTCGCGGCTCCTCTTCGTTCGCTTTATTCATGTAAAGGAAATTACTTTTGAGCTTGTTGTTGGGCATTGTTTGCCGCTTGTTTGCCTGCAGCGTTGTTTTGGTTAAATTCTTCAGCAAATTCAGCATTGAACTTGTTGTTTTGGTTTTGAGCGGCTTTATTAGCTTTGTTTTTAGCCATTGTAATCACCTCCCGTTTCATTGTTAGTATGGCTCGGTTAAGGGTGATTATGCTGGCAATATTTACGACTCCAGGTACGTTTGAGGGATTGGTTTTCCGGCTTCCACGGCCAGATTGATTTTATTCAGCCATGCTTGCGTAAGCTTGCCTGTGCCCATGCGCAGTACCTCGACATGGACCGTTCGCTTGCCCCACTGCTCGTATACTTGCTTTATCGTTTCAAAATACAGATCGATCCGTTTGCCTTTGATCGCCGACCCCGTATCCGCCACAACCCCATAGCCATAGCCGGGAATATATAGCAGCGTGCCGATCGGAAACAGCTTCGTATCGGCTGCGATCGTCGATACCTGGTCCCTGCGAACCCTCACACCCGAGTAGGTGATGCCGTACTGGGGGTGGCCGGGCCGCTTGCCCGTCGATTCCACTCCGGCCGTATAGCCGGTCGCGATGACTTCAACGGTTTCGCCAAGGCCTTCCTTATGCCGAAGCAGAGGCTCCATATTTCCGCTTGCCAGGGCGTCGCCTTTGGCCGCCTTCCGATGCCTATCCGCCGCATCGGCCGATGCCGGGCCGTTCCAGATCGTTAAGGCGTTGGCCATAACGAAAAGAAGCAGCAACGCGAAGATTCCTTTTTTCCTATTAAAAAAGCTTGTAACCATCTGGATTGCTTCCTCCTCAGAGAAAATCATGCCCAGATGGCACAAGCTTTATGCAAAGGCGCTTATTGTTCTTTGTCCGCGATTTGCTTCTGAAGCAGCGAGATAAGCTCCTTCACAGGCATTGCGCCAAGGTCTCCCTCGCCGCGCTTGCGGACGGATACGGCTTCCGCCTGCATTTCGTTCTCGCCCACAACCAGCATGTAAGGCGCCTTCTCCAGCTGAGCCTCGCGGATTTTGTAGCCCAGCTTCTCGTTGCGGAGATCGCTTTCCACACGGATGCCGGCGGCCTGCAGCTCCTCGGTCACCTTGCGTGCATATGCCTCGTAAGCGGTCGATACCGGAATAACCTTCGCCTGAACAGGCGACAGCCACAATGGCAGCGCACCTGCAAAATTTTCGAGCAGGAATGCCGTCATTCTTTCCATTGTGCTGATGATGCCGCGGTGGATAACGACCGGCCGGTGCTTCTTGCCGTCGTCGCCGATGTATTCCAGCTCGAACCGCTCAGGAAGCAGGAAGTCGAGCTGAGCAGTCGACAGCGTCTCTTCCTTGCCGAGTGCCGTCTTGATCTGCACGTCAAGCTTCGGACCGTAGAACGCCGCTTCGCCCTCCGCTTCGAAAAACGGAAGCTCAAGTTCCTCGACGACCTCGCGGAGCATGCGCTGCGACATTTCCCACATCTCGTCGTTCTGGAAGTACTTCTCCGTATCCTGAGGATCGCGGTAGGACAGGCGGAAGCGGTATTCCTTGATGCCGAAATCCTCGTATACTTTACGGATCAGGTTCACGACACGGGCGAACTCTTCCTTGATTTGATCCGGACGGCAGAAAATGTGGGCGTCGTTAAGCGTCATAGCGCGTACGCGGTGAAGGCCTGTCAGCGCACCCGACATTTCATAGCGGTGCATCGTTCCGAGCTCGGCGATGCGGACCGGCAGGTCGCGGTAGCTTCTCATGTCGCTTTTGAACACCATCATATGGTGAGGACAGTTCATCGGACGCAGAACAAGCTCCTCGTTGTCCATGACCATTTTCGGGAACATATCTTCGCTGTAATGCTCCCAGTGACCCGATGTTTTGTAAAGCTCGACATTCGCAAGCACCGGCGTATACACATGCTCGTAGCCGAGTCTTTCCTCGAGGTCGACGATATAGCGCTCCATCGTTCTCCGGAGCTTGGCGCCGTTCGGAAGCCACAGCGGCAGCCCTTGGCCTACCTCGCGCGAGAACGTGAACATTTTGAGCTCGCGTCCCAGCTTGCGGTGATCGCGCTTCTTCGCTTCCTCCAGGAAGTGCAAATGCTCATCCAGCTGTGCTTTTTTCGGAAAAGCCGTGCCGTAAATGCGCTGCAGCATTTTGTTTTTCGAATCTCCCCGCCAGTACGCCCCTGCGACGCTGAGCAGCTTGAAGGCCTTGATCCGGCCCGTCGAAGGAAGGTGAGGTCCGCGGCACAGGTCGAAAAACTCGCCTTGATCGTACATTGTAATTACGGAATCCTCCGGCAGATCGCGGATCAGCTCCAGCTTCAGGTTATCGCCGAGCTCGGTGAAAATCGCCAATGCCTCTTCGCGGCTAACCTCACGGCGGCGGATGTCCAGATTTTGCTGAGTAATTTTGTCCATTTCCTTCTCGATCTTTACGAGATCTTCAGGAGTAAGCGATTGCTCCATGTCAATATCATAATAGAAACCGTCTTCAATGACGGGACCGATTCCGAGCTTTACGTTTGTATCGCCGTACAGGCGCTTGATCGCCTGCGCCAGCAAGTGAGCCGTACTATGGCGGTATACTTCAAGCCCGTCTGCCGTGTCCACCGTCACGATTTCGACTGCGGCATCGGCCTCGATAGGCGTATAGACGTCGACGACCTTCCCATTCATTTTTCCCGCAATTGCGTTTTTGCGCAGCCCGGTGCTTATGGAACCCGCAACTTCCTCGATCGTTGTGCCCGCAGCGTACTCTCTTACCGCTCCGTCCGGCAAAGTAACTTGAATAGCCATGTTCGTTCATCCTCCTGATTTGTACAACTAATTTGACTGGTTACAGGCTTATGGGAACGCAAAAAAAAGCACGCATCCCCAAAGGGACGAGTGCTTGCGTCTCGTGGTTCCACCCTACTTCAACTGCAGCTTTCGGCTTGCGCCCGCGGCGTACAGTCCTTGTATGTTCCGATAACGGTGAAATTCCGGCGCGGCTTACTTCCATTGTGGAACAGGTTCAACCGCACAGCTACAAAGGGGTACATCCGCAAGCGCCATGGAAGGAAATTGCAGCCGGGTTTCCTCTCTCTGGACCGGGCATCATAAGCGGATACATGTCTTTGTCAAAGCCTTTTTAAAGTATATGTGTGTCATTATAACGCGAGATGTGGCTCCTGGTCAAGACTATGGCGGTACCGGCCTACCCGGACTATGGCTGTACGAGCTCGTCGAGGCTCCCGCTGCATGAGGCGCAGCGCTCGCATACGGTTACGCGCTGGTCGAAAATCGTTTCGATCGTGCGAATCACCTGCATTTCCGGCTGGCGGGTATGAATCGTAATGTGCTTGGGGGACACGGATATAAGCGAGCTTACGACCATGTCTTCGATATTCATTTCCGTCTCGAGCATCTCGGCTACGATCTTGTCGGCCGGCGGTGTATGGTCAAGCGGCTGAAAGCCTGCGTCGTACATTAGAAATTCGTGGCCGCCTTTATGAAGCAAATGAACCATCGGCACCTTCGTATCCTGCAGGAATACGAAATATTTCAATAAGGAAATAAACTCCTGATACTGCTTGTCGAGCACATACTCATCCAGCGCATAATCGACGACCTCCGCCAGTTCTTTGCGGTAAATCTTCAGCCTGAACGTCGTTAATCCGGTCAAATGAAGCTCCGTATTTTCCTGCAAATATTCCTCAACCTCGGCTGCAATCTTCGACTTCCTTCTCAAACGGTCCGCATCCAGAAATTTGCTGCCAAGCCCATCCCATTCCTTGCCGTGAAGAAGGTCATGGCAGTACCGCTCTACGGCGGCGGAATCGGCAGGCGATTGCGCACGGTATTTTTTGCGGACGATGGACGCGAGAATCTCCGTCTCCATCTCGGCAATTACGAATTCTGCAATACTGCCGGCAGCAACTTTAAACACGACCGGACCATGCGCCTGCAGCTGAAAATGCGGCAAAACGGCCAAACACCTGATTTCCAATTCAGATTCCCGGGTAAATTGAACGACAGCCGGCTGACCATCCTTATGTAAATGAACGCTCGCTTCATCGGTAAGACGTTCAGTCAGCTTTTGCGCCGAATGCTGAAGGCCGACCGGTAAAGATATCGTAAACAGCACCATAAAGCTCACCCCTTCCTTCCTTATCAGTATATGGTCCCATCAACGGGGATATACGATGAAGAGTTTGGAATGTAAGGGATCGGTCATAATTGTCAAAAGCTCTATATATAAAAAATAACCGCATTCCGGCATCTGAAATCAGATACCGGCAATGCGGTTATTTTTCCTGATATGGCTCAATTCCCTACTAGTTCTGCATAATAAAGTCCGCATCCGCTTTATCGGATTCGTTGTACATCTTCAGGATGTTATATTTCGTATCACGCTGAGCCGGAATTTTGCCGGCTTCGCGGATGAGCTTAAGAATAAGTTCAATGTTGACCTTATGCGTGGTGCCTGCGGCCGAAACAACGTTCTCCTCAATCATCGTACTGCCGAAATCGTTACAGCCGTAAGAAAGAGAAAGCTTGCCCATCTCCGGCCCCATCGTAACCCAGGAGGACTGGAAGTTCTTAATATTGTCAAGCATAATACGGCTTACGGCCACGATGCGCAAATACTCCTCAGGCTTAGCTTTCTCCAGCTTCAAATTCGTATTGTCAGGCTGGAACGGCCAAGAAATAAACGCAAGAAAGCCGGTCGAATTATAATTGTTCGCAATGCATTCATCTTGAGCGTCCCGGATGCGAAGCATATGGAGCGCGCGCTCCTCGATCGTCTCACCTAGCCCGTACACCATTGTAGCCGTCGTGTTCATGCCGTGGCGGTGAGCGGATTTCATAACGTCCATCCAGTCCGTCCAGGAGCCCTTCATGCGGCTGATCTTGCGGCGGGTGCGATCGTCCAGTATTTCCGCGCCTCCGCCCGGCAGCGAGTCAAGTCCCGCTTCATGCAGCTGCCTGATGACTTCATCCAGAGAAAGGCCGTCCGACACTACCTTCATCTTCTGGATTTCTGCCGGCGAGAACGAGTGCATCGTAATGCCAGGAAAGTGCTGCTTGATTTTCCGCAATAAGTCCAGATAGTAAGTGAACGGCAGGTTCGGGTTCGTGCCGCCCTGCATCAATATTTCCGTTCCGCCTACGTCGACCGTCTCCTGGATTTTGCTCAAAATCGTCTCGTCAGGAAGCACATAACCCTCTTTCGAGCCAGGAGCCCGGTAAAAGGCGCAAAATCTGCAGTAGACGTCGCAAACATTCGTATAATTGACATTCCGGCCGACCACGAAGGTCGTAACCGGCTCAGGGTGATGCCGGAGCATGATCTGATTCGCCACATGCCCCATCTTCTCGATCTGGTCCGAAGCAAGCAGCTCCATGCCTTCCTCCAGCCCGATCCGGTCTCCCCGCAGTGCTTTATCCAAAATCTGGTCTAACGCTCCCATTCCGCAAGACCTCCTTAATCCGTCCTATTTTTAACTAGCGATCACTTCATCCTATCATATTTCGGCGCTGCAAGTCATCCGCCATAAGCTTCCCTCTGTGTCAAAATAACGAAAAAACACGGCATGCCCCTGCGGACAACCCGTGCTTCTTCATGTTATTGCGGCACTTTATGCGCGGAGCGCCTGATCCAGATCGCCGATCAAATCCTCGATATCTTCAAGGCCGACCGAGTAGCGGACCAGTCCGTCGGTGATGCCGCGGGCATGCCGGACTTCCTTCGGCATAGCCGCATGCGACATCATCGCCGGGTAGGAAAGAATGCTCTCGACCGCGCCCAAGCTTACTGCAACTAGCGGCAGCTGCACCTTGCTGAGCAGCGTTTTGGCACGCTCGCCGCTGCCTACGTCGAACGAGACGACGGCGCCGTAGCCGAGCGATTGCTTCTCGTGTACCGCTCGTCCCGGATGACCTTCCAAGCCCGGATAATAAACCGCGCTGACTTCCTTGTGACCCGAAAGCCACTCCGCCAGCCTTCTGGCACTGCGCTCGCTGTGCTCCATTCTTGCTTGGAGTGTCTTCATACCGCGCATAAGCAGCCAGGATTCCTGAGCGCTAAGCACGGTGCCAAGCCCGTTCTGCAGCTGCTTCAGGCGTCTGCCCAAGCTTTCGTCAGCCGTTACGGCCAGCCCTGCCAGCACGTCGCTGTGGCCGCTCAAAAATTTCGTAGCGCTATGGAGCACGATATCGACACCATGCTCGATCGGACGCTGATGGTACGGAGTCATGAACGTGTTATCGAGCATCGTCAGCAACCCGTGCTCCTTCGCCCATGCCGTCGTCTCCGCGATATTCGTAATTTTCAGCGTCGGGTTCGAAGGAGTCTCCATGAACACCGCTTTCGTATTCGGCTTCAATGCGGCTTTTACCGCTTCAAAATCCGTCATATCGACAAAAGTCGACTCGATGCCGAGGCGATCCAAAATCGATGTCAGAAGGCGGTACGTTCCCCCGTAAACATCCTCGGTCACAATGACATGCTCGCCGGCCGACAGCAGCAGAAAAGCGGTAGAAATGGCCGCCATTCCGGAAGCGAACGCAAAACCTCTGGCTCCGCCCTCGAGCAGCGCGATGTAATCCTCAAGCGCCTGCCTGGTCGGGTTGCCCGAGCGGCTGTAATCATATTCCGGCGGGTTGAAAATATCATGATGATGGAACGTCGACGCTTGAAAGATCGGCACGCTGGAGGCGCCGGTATTGTCATCGATTTCGCTTCCGAAATGAAGCAGCTTGGTTGCAAACTTCCGCTCGGAAGGACTGATCTTGTTGTTGTCTTTACCCATGAAGATTACTCCTCCCCGATTTCGTTTTTGGCTGCGGCGAATGCCTGCTCCAAGTCGGCGATCAGATCGTCGGCGTGCTCAATGCCGACCGAGAAGCGCAGCAGCCTGTCGTCTACGCCGATGGCTTGACGGATTTCGAGAGGAATGTCCGCATGTGTTTGTACCGCCGGGTAGGTCATCAGCGATTCCACGCCGCCAAGGCTTTCGGCGAATGCAATCAGCTTGATATGACGCAAAATCGGCTCCACGTAACGGGCGTCCTTCAGACGGAACGAGAAAATGCCGGTGTTGCCGGAGGACTGCCTGTTCTGAATTTCATGACCTGGATGATGCGGAAGCGCCGGGTAATAAACGTCCTCGACCGCCTCATGCTTCATTAAATAATTGGCGATCGCCGTTGCATTGAACTGATGGCGCTCCATACGCAGCGCGAGCGTCTTCATCCCCCTCATCAGAAGCCACGAGTCCTGCGGACCGAGCACCGCGCCGATCGAGTTATGAAGAAACGCCATTTCGGCGGAAAGCTCCTTGCCCTTCGTTACAATTAGACCGGCCAGCACGTCGTTGTGGCCGCCCAAATATTTGGTCGCGCTGTGGATAATAATATCGCAGCCAAGCTCCAGCGGCCGCTGGAAAAATGGCGTCAGCAGCGTATTGTCGACGATCGTCAGCAGGCCCTTCGATTTCGCCCATGAGGCAACCCGTTCCAGATCGGTGATCATCATGAGCGGATTCGTCGGCGTCTCGATCAGCACCGCTTTTGTGTTCGGCGTGTACAAGGAAGCCATCGCATCGATGTCGTTCGTATCCACGTACGATGCGGTAACGCCGAACCTGGACATGATTTTCTCGAGCAGGCGGTAGGTTCCTCCATACAGATCAAGCGATACGATCAAATGGTCGCCTTGGCTGAACAGCGCAAAGATCGTTTGCAGCGCCGCCATGCCTGAACTACAGGCAAAAGCCGCGTCTCCGCCTTCCAGGCCGGCAACCGCTTCTTCCAGCACGGATCTTGTCGGGCTCTTCGTGCGCGCGTAGTCAAATCCCGTGCTCTGTCCGAGCTTAGGATGACGGAATGCCGTCGCCTGGTATACCGGGAAGCTTACCGCACCCGTAACGGGCTCCTTGACCGAACCGATCTGAGCCAACTGACTTTCGATTTTCATATTGAAATTGCACTCCCTCGTTTATTGTTAAATGCCAGCGCCCAAATCAAACGGCGTTTGCTGATAGACGTAATAGTTGAGCCAATTCGAAAACAACAGATTGGCGTGCGCCCGCCAAGTCGAAAGCGGCATTGCTTTCGGATTATCGCCCGGGAAATAGTTCTTCGGAACGCCTATTCGGAGACCTTTCGCCTGATCCCGGTCGTACTCGAATTTGAGCGACGTCGGATCGTATTCCGAATGCCCGGTAACGAAAATTTGGCGTCCGTTCTTCGACGCTACGATGTATACGCCGGAATCCTCAGAGGAGGATAAGATTTCCAAATCCCCGATCGGCTCGATGTCTTCGGCTCGAACCTCCGTATGTCTCGACTGCGGAACATAAAACATTTCGTCAAAGCCCCGCAGCAGGCTCACGTTGCGCTTCTCGACCGTATGAGGGAACACGCCGAACATTTTGCTGTCGAGATTATACTTCGGTACGTTGTAGTGGTGATAAAGACCCGCTTGTGCGGCCCAACAGATATGGAAGGTCGAGGTCACGTGCTTCGTGCTCCAGTCCATGATCTCCTTGAGCTCTTCCCAATAATTAACTTCCTCGAACGGCATATGCTCGACCGGCGCTCCCGTTATAATGAGGCCGTCATAATATTCGTGCGCTATATCGTCGAACGTTTTGTAAAAAGCTTCCAAATGCTCCGCCGGCGTGTTTTTGGACGTATGGGTCTTAGGATGCAGCAGCACCGCCTCGACCTGCAGCGGGGTGTTCCCGATGAGCCGCAGCAGCTGCGTCTCCGTCGTTTCCTTCGTCGGCATCAGGTTCAATATTGCGATCCGCAGCGGCCGGATGTCCTGGTGATATGCGGTGCTTTCGTCCATCACAAAAATGTTCTCGTTGCTTAAAATCTCTTTGGCCGGCAGGTTGTCTGGCACTTTGATCGGCATGTCAATCACTCCCAAAAAGTTTTGTCGCCAAAACTTACGGTTTTGTGGCATAAGCTTGGGCGGGATGACCGCTAGAGCATCAAAAAAGACCCTTTCCGCGTGAGAAAAGGTCGCATGCTCAATTAAGAAGCCATCCGCCTCTCTCATCTCTCAGAAACCGTAAAACGTTTCCGCAAGAATTAGCACCGTGCTCATTACGCCGGTTGCCGGGCTTCATCGGGCTAGTCCCTCCGCCTGCTCTTGATAAGAAAGTAGTCTATTCAATTTTTAGCGGTTATATTTCATTTTTTACTTTAATGCATTCTGTTAATGACGTCAAGAACCCACTTTGCATATGCTGTAGCCTAGGGATATTAAAGCGAGTTTTTATGCTTGTATGTTAAGCTTAAGCGGGAGTATACTAGACAAGAATTATTTCACACTAGCGGATAAAGGGGTGCAAACGGATATGGAAGGCGAAGGGCCGAAGCCTGAAAACAGTCGAATACGGTTACTGCCGGTTGCATCCCGTTCAGCCGGCAGTTTCCTTTAATGCAAGCGTAAACGGCTGTCGCCGTCCTTTGGCGGCTAAAGCTCGCTAACGCGTAGAAATATAAGTCAGTTATAAGCTCAAACTTATACTTTCTTATATTTTAAGAAAGGAGTGACTGCGGATGAAAATCCGTCTTGTTAACAATGGCATTTTTACACCTGTGGAAAATATCGAGCAAACGCTCGTCCCTGCTCCGGCCGGGTTTTATTGGATTGACGCCGATGTCGAGGACCTGACTGTCCTGCAGCCTCTGTTCGGCATGCACGATCTGGCCGTCGAGGACTGCCTCAGCGAAGAGGAGCAGCGGCCGAAGATTGAAATTTATGAAAGCCATTATTTTATCGTCATTAACAGCATCCGGTTTGACGACGAAGAAATCTTTTTGCGGGCGCTGAATATTTTTCTAGGCCGGCATTTCATTATTACGGTGACGAAGCAGAAGATTAACGAACTCCGCTCTTTGAAGCCTTTGCTGTGGGAGCAGGAAGTGAGCCGTCCCGATTATTTCCTTTACCATCTCGTCGACATCGTGGTCGATAATTACTTCCTCGTCGGCGACAGGATCGACAGCCGGATCGAATCGCTCGAAGAGGATATTCTTATGCATACCAAAAAGACGCACCTCAACCAAATTATCGGCTTGCGCGGCGAAATTTTGTGGCTGAGAAAAGTGCTCGGACCGCAGCGCGACGTCATCGCAACTTTGAACAAGAGGGACTTGAAGCTCATTGACGACCAGCTGCAAAAATATTTCAGCGACATTTACGAAAACGCGCTGAAAATCGCAGAATCCTTCGATACGTACCGCGATCTGATGGGCAACTTGCGCGAGGCGTACCAGTCCAGCGTAGCGAACCGCGCCAACGAAATTATGCGCGTCTTCACCGCCATCACAACGATTTTCATGCCGCTGACCTTTATTACCGGCATTTACGGAATGAACTTCGATTTTATCCCGGGGCTGCATTTTAAGGCCGGCTCCTATGTTTTGCTCGGCATTATGCTGCTGCTTGGCATAAGCATGTTCTATATTTTCCGCAAGAAAGAATGGCTGTAAGCTTACCTCAAACGATCTTGAAGGCAGCTACCGCACGGGCAAACGATGCCTCCTGCGTCGCTGCCTTTTTTGCCGGGAGAAATGCTATCCTTTATAATAGATAAGATAAGCGAATTTATTATGGGGCCGCCCATATTGAAAGGGGGATTGACGTGAACATCAGCCAGCTCGAAACGCTCCTAACCATATCCAAGACGATGAGCTTCCGGAAGGCCGGAGAACTGCTGAATCTGACGCAGCCTGCCGTATCGGCGCAAATCAAAAGCTTGGAGGATGAATTCAAGACGCTCCTGATCGATCGCAACCAGCCCGTCACTTTAACGGATCACGGACAAGTATTTCTACAGCATGCTGAGAAAATTTTATTCATCGTCGAGGAATTAAAGCAGAAGCTCTCCGATCTCAATATAACGCCTCAGGGACATATTGTGCTTGGTACGACGGCTTCGATCGCCATTCAAATTTTGCCTCGCGTGCTGTCGTATTTTCAGAACCAGTTCCCATTAATTAAAACTACGATTCATTCGATGCCCTCTTCCCAAGTAATGGCCAGCGTTGAGAACGGCTCCGTCGACATCGGCATTACATACCTGTACGAAAAAAATCCTAACGTAACGGCTTCCGTCCTTTATTACGATACGTTTGAGCTCGTCGTTTCTCCCTCCCACCCTATGAGTAAATGGACTCATACGACAGTGGACAAACTAAAGGACATCCCCATGATCATGCTGGCTCCGGATACGCTCGGCCGAAGATTCGTCGACCAGATATTCCAAAAGTACAATATCCAGCCTAACATCGTGATGGAGGTTTCCAGCAGCGAAGAAGTGAAGCGCATGGTCGAAATCGATCTTGGCGCCGCCGTCGTGTCCAAGCTGTCGATCGCGGGCGAGCTCCGTCTCGGCACGCTCAAGATGATCAAGGTGAACGAGCTTGAAACAAGCCATCCGGTAGGCGTCGTCTACAAATCGGGCCGTTATTTGAACACCGCTATGCAGCAGTTTTTAAGCGACCTGAAGGGAATGCCCGAGCATCAGTTCATAAGCAGTGAATAAGAGATAGAGATAAAGGAGAGATTCCGATGAAATTTGATCTACATACCCACCATGTGAGATGCGGTCATGCAAACGGCACGATCGAGGATTATATTATCGCGGGCATGGAGGCGGGCCTGCAGGTCATCGGCATTTCCGACCACTCCCCTTATTTTTACCACGAGCTGGATCAGCCGTCGCCCGGCATTGCCATGGCCAGAAGCGATTTTGCGAATTACGTGGAAGAGGTTCTCCGCCTGAAAGCGAAGTATGAAGGTAAAATTGAAGTGCTGCTTGGCATGGAATCGGACTTTTTCCCCGAGCATATCGAGAGCTACAGGAAAGCTTATGCCGGCGTGCCGTTCGATTATTTGATCGGCTCCGTGCATCAGGTAAGCGGAGTCAGCATTTTTAACCGCAACCGCTGGAAAAAACTGAACGAAAAGCAGCATGTTGCGGAGAAAAAAAGCTATTACGAGCTGATCCGGCAATCGGCCCAAAGCGGCATGTTCGATATTCTTGGCCATATCGATGCGATGAAGGGATATTACCCTGCTTTCTCCGATATTCCTGCTCACGAGCAAGTGGATGAAACGTTGAAAGCGATAGCGGAAAGCGGCGTATCCATTGAAATAAATACATCGGGCAGCACGAAGGATGTCGGCGGCTGGTACCCGTCGGACGATATCCTGGAGCGCGCACTGCATTTCGGCGTGAACGTCACCTTCGGCTCCGATGCTCACATTCCGAGCCGCGTTGGCGACGAATGGGAGCTCGTGCGAAACAGATTAAAGGAAATCGGCTTTTCTCAGTGGGTGTTCTACCGCCAGCGCAAACAGGTGGCCGTGCCTCTGTAACAACTGTCGGGACAAAAAAAGTGGACCTGCACGCTGCAGGTCCCAATCGATATATTAAAAAAGGGGGTCTTGTTTATTATAATAGCCCGCCAATGTAATGAGACGATAACAGAATGATTTCATTTGTGTAACAAATTTGAGGAGTGGACAGCAATGTGGCTCATTACAGCCATCGGCAGCGCTATTTTGTTCGGACTCGCAGGTTGGTGGATGAAAGTATCGCAAATGCGCGGCGGCTCTTCCAGGATGCTGCTGCTTGGATTATACGCTTCAGGTACGGCCGGCTTCGGCGTGCACGCTCTGCTTGAAGGAACGTTTCACATGCTTGCGGATCCTCGCGTTTGGGCCGCTGGCGCAGCAATCGGCGCGGGCTCCGCCTGGGGCAACGCGCTGTTCATGAAAGCATTGAATTACGGCCCCGCCAGCCTCACCTCCCCCCTGACCAATATGAATATCGTTCTGGTCGTAGCGCTCGCAACTTGGATATATCATGAGCCGTTAAGCGCCTCCGAGGCGGCCGGGATCACTCTCCTGCTGCTTGCCGTCGTATTTGTTGCCCACAAACGAAAGGAACCGCTTACGATTACCGAAAAACGATGGTTCGTGCTTGTAGGGGCGGCAATCGTATTGTTCGCGCTCCGCAACGGGGGCCTGAAGGTGACGGACGAGCTTGGACTGTCCAGCGCGCCGATTTTGTTTATCGCCTATGCGCTTTCGCTGGCATGGTTCTTTCTTCCGGGGCAAAGCAAAGGTACTCGTGCCTCCAGTCGTACCGGATTGCGGCTCGGCATCATTGCGGGCCTTTTCTCATACGGAGGCCTTCAGTTGTACGCAATGGCTCTGGCAACCGGTCAGGCCAATCTCGCCGCACCTATCTTTGCGACAAACAGTCTCGTTGTGGCGGCAGGAGCTATTGCGATATACAAAGAAAGGCTGTCGATTATGCAGTGGACGGCTTTTGTTTTTACAATAGCAGGTTTAATCATTATTCGATTATGATCAGCAGTTGCCAGTGAAATGAACTTACTTTTAGTTTGTACGTGTGCTACAATAGAATAACAAAAAGCGGGGTGATAGGGTTGGATTATTCGACAATGTGCCCAAAGTATGAAGCTGCGGCCGATATTTTAGGAAAAAAGTGGACGGGCAGAATCATTCGGGTGCTGCTTGGCGGGCCGAAACGGTTCAAAGAAATTAAGGAGCAAATTCCCGAAATGAGCGACAAAATGCTGACGGACCGGATGAAAGAGCTCGAGAATATAACGATTATTAAGCGTCAGGTATATCCCGAAATGCCGGTACGGATCGAATACGAACTGACCGCCAAGGGCCGTGAGCTCGAACCGGTTATCGAATCCATCCAAAAATGGGGAGAGCAGTGGATGTAGCTTTGCAATGAAGCATGCTGCCATATACACTTTGCCATTTCAGGTTGAGGGCGAACAAGCTGATTGAACTTGAATAACTGGATTTTGTGTGTATATTATATACGCTTGATTTGAATTCCTTCATATAACAGTAAATGGTGTACCTATTTTGCTCATAATTGGCGGAGCATTGAGTTTCGGCCGATCTAAATACATGAAATACAGTTATTTTAAAGATATGGTGGATTCGAAACGGAATTAAGATCAGAATACAGCTATTTAACAGACGGGTCATCCTTTTGAGACTGACTCGTCGTCTCTAAACTATTTCCACTTAACAAAAAAACCGCGCGAGCGGTTTTTTTGTTAAGTGGATATATTAAGCTTCGGTCAGCTTGCCGTATGTCCCGCCGCTCCCCGCGATGAAATCGACGCGTTGTTCTCTTGCGGCCAGAATGAGCCCTGCAATTTTCTCGCCTGTCACGGCGGATAGCTGCTCATACGTTACACGAAACAAAATTTCCATTTCTGTGCCCACCTCAGTTAGCAGCCGATCGCGCATTTTCGGACCTACACCGGGAAAAAAAGATAGCGGGACCTGTCGCCAGTAAGGTGGCCGCTGCAGCCTGCTTCCGTCAGAGGGCTGCTGCATGATACTGTCAGCAGCTTTGCTCCCCCTATCCGCAAGCTGATCGATTCTTTCCGCAACGCCGCGTACGAGCTTTAGGCTGCCGCAGGCAGGGCAAGCTTTCATCGCCTCGGACTCTGTCTGCAAACCTTCGGGCACCGCCTTATGACAATTAAGGCACCAGGTCGTATGATATTTCCCCAGCCTCGGATGCAGCCCGTAATTTGCGGCGATACCGCGACCCTCTTCCCCGCGCAGTGCCTTGGCGAACTCAGCGAATGACGGCTCCCTGAGCAGCAGCTCGTTGCACTCCCTCGCGATCATGCCGGTCGAATGGGCATCCGAGTTTGTCAGAAACGGATAACGATCCAGCTGCGACAACCGCTCCGCCATTTCCGTATCAGCGCTTAGCCCAAGCTCTACTGCCGCGATACCGCCGGGATCAAGGCGCTCCTCCAAACGGTCCGCCGAGCAGCCCAACAATCCGCGATGCGGTGTGAAAACATGCGCCGGAGCGAGTAATCCGCCCCTTGCGAGAAGCTCATTCTGAAGCTCCCTTGCCGTGCTATGGATTCGCTGCGAGCTAAGCTGGACGTTTTTCATCCGCGGCTTCATCCATTCCGTCCAGCTCTGCATGGCTTGCAGATTCGGCAAATAGCCGAGCAAATGAAACGGTCCGCCTCCCGGCTCGCGGATTTCCATTTCCGCCCCCAGCAGGATAACCGTATCACGGTATCGGATGCCGCCGCCCTCCGCCTCTTCCATTTCCCCTGCATCAAGCAGCTTCATAATGTCGTCCTGAACGGCCGGAGAATGGCAGTCGATGACGCCGATGAGGCGTACCCCTTTACGGATTGACGCCTCATGCGCGATGGACCGGAACGTCAGTCCCCGGCTTGCGCTGATCTTAACTGGCAGGCCGCTGGCGCTGCTTCCGATATGCACGTGCAAATCTGCGAAAATAGATTGCAAAGGCAGCGCGGACGCTGAGCCGCCTGCTTCCGTTTGCTGATTCAACATGCTGGCGCCTCCCCCTTGTTGACATTGACAATCATTTTTTGATCGTTTATCATTGATAATAATTATCAATATCAAATAAACCAGTCAATTTAATAGAAGCAAAGGACTGCCGCATCGCAGTCGTTCGCGATGCCGGCAGTCCTTGCGTCAACCCGGCAAGCAATGCCGGTACGATATTTGGGCTTCTATACGCCAAGCCATTTTTTGAACAGATGTTTTGTCGTATCCTTATTGATCGCAGCGATCGAGGTTGTAAGCGGAATACCTTTCGGACATGCGCGCACGCAGTTTTGCGAGTTGCCGCAGCCTTCGATGCCTCCGTCGGTCATCAGCGCATCCAGACGCTCTTCCTTGTTCATCTCTCCCGTCGGATGGGCATTGAACAGGCGCACTTGAGAAATCGCCGCCGGACCGATGAAGCTGTTCCTGTCGTTGACATTCGGGCAAGCTTCCAGGCAGACGCCGCAGGTCATGCACTTCGAAAGCTCGTAAGCCCATTGACGCTTCGTCTCCGCCATTCTCGGACCGGGTCCCAGGTCATATGTGCCGTCGATCGGAATCCATGCTTTCACACGCTTCAGCGCACCGAACATGCGCTCGCGGTTAATGACCAGGTCGCGAACGACCGGGAAGGTGCTCATCGGCTCAAGACGGATCGGCTGCTCCAGCTTATCGATAAGCGCGCTGCATGCTTGGCGGGGCTTGCCGTTAATGACCATGGAGCATGCGCCGCACACTTCCTCAAGGCAGTTGGAATCCCAGCATACAGGAGCCGTGCTGGAGCCGTCCGCTTTTTTCGGATTACGCTGAATTTCCATCAAGCCGCTGATAACGTTCATGTTGGCACGGTATGGAATTTCAAACTCTTCCGTATAAGGTTTCGAATCAGGCGTATCTTGACGCGTGATAATAAATTTGACCGTTTTGGTAGCGACATTAGATTGGGCCATCGTTATTCTCCTTTCTTCTTATCGCTGGAGTAGTCGCGTTTACGAGGCTTGATCAGGCTGACGTCGATATCCTCGTAAGAAATTTGCGGCCCTTCCTTCGTCCATTTCGCGATAGTCGATTTCATGAATTGATCGTCGTCGCGATCAGGGAATTCCGGCTTATAGTGAGCGCCGCGGCTTTCGTTCCTCATAAGAGCGCCCAGCGTCATCGCTTCGGAAAGCTCAAGCATGTTCCACAATTGGCGGGTGAATGCCACACCGGCATTGTTCCAGCCTGCGGAATCGTTAATGTTAATTTTTGCATAACGCTGCTTCAGCTCTTTAATTTTGTTGATGGTCGCTTCCAGCTTGTCGTTGAAGCGTACAACCGTCATATTGTTCGTCATCCATTCGCCTAGCTCTTTATGGATAACGTACGCATTTTCGTTGCCGTTCATTTTGAGAATGCTGTTATATTTGTCGGTGTGACGCTTCGTATCCCGATCGAACACGGAGGACGAAATGTCTTCAGCCGATTTCTTCAAGCCTTTAATATATTCGACAGCCTTCGGTCCGGCCACCATTCCGCCGTAAATGGCCGAAAGCAGCGAGTTTGCGCCCAGACGGTTCGCACCGTGATACTGGTATTCGCATTCGCCTGCCGCGAACAGACCCGGAATGTTCGTCATCTGATTGTAGTCAACCCACATGCCGCCCATCGAATAGTGAACCGCAGGGAAAATTTTCATCGGGATTTTACGCGGGTCGTCGCCCATAAATTTCTCGTAAATCTCGATAATGCCGCCGAGCTTAACGTCAAGCTCCTTCGGATCCTTATGCGACAGGTCCAGGTAAACCATATTCTCGCCGTTAATACCGAGCTTCTGGTCGACGCAGACGCTGAAAATTTCACGCGTTGCGATATCGCGCGGAACCAGGTTGCCGTAAGCCGGATATTTCTCTTCAAGGAAGTACCAAGGCTTGCCGTCCTTGTAAGTCCAGATCCGTCCGCCTTCGCCGCGCGCGGATTCGGACATCAAGCGCAGCTTGTCGTCGCCCGGAATCGCCGTCGGGTGGATTTGGATGAACTCGCCGTTCGCATAGTTAACGCCCTGTTGGTACACCGCGCTTGCAGCCGTTCCGGTGTTGATAACGGAGTTCGTCGTTTTACCGAAAATAATGCCGGGACCGCCCGATGCCAAAATTACCGCATCTGCGCGAACCGTATGCACTTCCATCGAACGAAGATCCTGTGCGGATACGCCGCGGCATACGCCGTCGTCGTCAATTACGGAGCCCAGGAACTCCCAGTGCTCGAATTTGTTGACCAGGCCGGCAGCTTCCCAGCGGCGAACTTGCTCGTCCAGCGCGTACAGCAGTTGCTGTCCGGTCGTAGCGCCCGCGAATGCCGTACGGGAATGCTTCGTGCCGCCGAAACGGCGGAAGTCGAGCAAGCCTTCGGAAGTACGGCTGAACATGACGCCCATCCGGTCCATCAAGTGAATAATGCCAGGCGCGGCGTCGCACATTGCTTTTACCGGCGGCTGATTTGCGAGAAAGTCCCCGCCGTATACGGTATCGTCGAAATGCTCCCAAGGGGAGTCGCCTTCGCCCTTCGTGTTAACGGCGCCGTTAATGCCGCCCTGTGCGCACACGGAGTGAGACCGCTTTACCGGCACGAGGGAAAACAGATCAACGTGTACGCCCGCTTCCGCCGCTTTGATGGTCGCCATCAAGCCGGCAAGGCCGCCGCCAACGATAATGATTTTATTTTTAGCCATAACGCTTCGCTCCTTGTCTGAAACTAACCGATATTCGCAAATGCCAGCGCGGCATTTGCTGCTTCCTTGAATTCATCGCCGTTGAAAGCGACAAGCGAAAGAATGAACAGTGCGGAAACCAGCACAAAAATGCACATGCAAATATAAGAAGAAATACGCTGAGCCCGCGGGTTAACCGTGATGCCCCAGCTGATCAGGAACGCCCAAAGGCCGTTGCTGAAATGGAAGACTGCGGCAAGCACGCCGATCACGTAAAGAACGAAGTAGGCCGGGCTGCTTGCGATCAGATGCATCGTCGAGCCAAGCTCCTCATGCGTAATGTTGCCGAGGTAGACCTGGATCCTCGTTTGGTATACGTGCCAGAACACGAATACGAAGGTGATAACCCCCGTAACGCGCTGTGCGGTGAACGCCCAGTTGCGGCCGTATTTGAAGCGTCCCGTATTCGAGTTCGATTGGTATGCGACATACAAGCCGTAAATGCCATGGAACAATAACGGGAGGTAAATGCCGAAAATCTCGAGCAGCGGCAGCACCGGCAAGCTGTTAATGAAATGCACGCCCTTGCTGAAGCCCTCCGGCCCGCGTTCAAACGCCTGATAGTTGGTCAAACCGTGAACGACGATAAAGCCGCCTAGCGGAATGATCCCGAGCAGCGAGTGAAGCTTGCGCGAGAAATACGAATTTCCTTTCATGTCCTTCCTTCTCCTTTCAAAACTGTAAGTGCTCTCTTTTGTGAACAAATCATTCTACATTGTAACCCCAGCATGTTCCTCCGTCAACAAATCTCGACACACATTAGTCACACTTCCCATCCTACTCCTTTTAAGCTTATAATGGAATTGCTTATTTTTTATAATTTCTTATAACTTATCGACATAAGGAGCATCTTCCATGAATGAAGAGATGCATGTTTTTACGGTGATCGTGGAACAATCGAGCATGAACAAGGCATCCGCCTTGCTCAATCTGTCCCAGCCGGCCCTTTCGCGAAAAATAGCGAAGCTTGAGCAGGAGATCGGGGCGCCGCTGTTCCGGAGAATCGGCAAAAGACTGGAGCTGACCCGGATCGGCCAGCTGACGTACGAATACGCGTTGGAGCTCCGCCGGCTGCACCGCAAATATTTGCAGACAGTTTCGGAGTTTACGTCCACCGGGCACTCTACGCTCACCATTGGCGCCAGCTTGACGACGCTTCAGACGACGCTGCCGGACCTGATCCGCACGCTTACCGCGGCGCATCCGGAAATCGATATTAAAGCGATTACCGGCAAGACGCACGAAATCGTATCGCTCGTCCGCGACCATAAAGCCGATATCGGCATCGTGGCCTCAAGCATCGAAGATTCGACGCTCCGCTGCATCCCTTTGTTCGAGGACCATCTTTCGCTTGTGATGCCCCGAAATCAGATCATCACGGACAAGGGGAGCCTGAGCATTCAAGACTTGACCGGCATGCCGATGATTCTGTTCTCCAAAGGCACCTGGTACAGGCTGCTTACGGACGAGCTGTTCGACAAATACCATCTGCAGCCCGACGTCCGGATGGAAATCGATTCATTCGAAGCGATTCTCCGGCTGCTGCACACATGCCGGGCGGGAACGCTTCTGCCCCATTCCTATATGCGCCACCAGCTGCTCGAAGACAATGAACTGCTTGTCGTTCCGATCAGAGAGCTGGAGGAGACGAAGCGCACCACGTCGCTCATCCATGCCGATTCCGCCGCTTTAAGCCCGTCCGTGCGGCTGTGGATCAACGAGCTGGCCGCGCGCTTTGCCAAACAAAAGGACAGCACCTTCTAAAATAAGGCCGCTGTCCTTCATCATTTCCATTCTAGCGCTTCAAAATCCATATACCGGCCGCTTACTTGATAACCGTCGCTTCGAAATCCTCGATCTGATCGTTTGTCCCGATCACGACCATCACATCGCGCTCGGAGAGCACGTCATCGGCCGTAGGCGCAATAATAATGCCGCCCGGCTTATTGATAGCCACGATGCTGCAGCCGAACCTCGCTCTCGGATTCAGGTCGTGCAGCGATTTTCCGTTCAGGCACTTCGGAACGGCAAGCTCCGCGATCGTATAATCCTTTGACAGCTCGATATAATCAAGCAAATTGGGAGATACCAGCTGATGCGCCACCCGGATGCCCATATCCCGCTCCGGGTAAACGACGCGGTCTACGCCGATTTTCTCCAGCACACGCCCGTGAAGCTCGCTCATCGCTTTCGCCACCACTTTCTTGACCCCCAAATCCTTGAGCAGAATCGTTGTCAGAATGCTGGCCTGAATATCGTCTCCGATTGCGATGACGCCGCAATCAAAATTTCGCACGCCCAGTGAACGCAGCGTTTCTTCATCCGTGCTGTCGGCCGACACGGCGAACGTGAGCACGCCGCTCATCTCCTGAACGGCTTCCTCGTCCTTGTCGATGCCAAGCACCTCGTTGCCGAGCGCGATGAGCTCCCTTCCGAGGCTGGAGCCAAACCGGCCCAAGCCGACGATAACAAACTGGTTTTTCTTCGTCCCCACTTGCCTTATCCCCTATCCAATCGTAATTTTGCCTTCCGGATACCGGAACAGCTCTTTATCGGCGCCAGGTCCGAGGGCGTATGCCAGCGTCAGCAAACCTAGCCGTCCCACAAACATGGTTAATGCTATAATGATTTTTCCGCCCTCCGACAATTCCGGCGTTACGCCTAACGAAAGCCCGACGGTTCCAAACGCCGATGTCGCTTCGAACAGCAGCTTGATGAAGCTTTGGTCCTCCAGCATCGACAGCAGCATCGTAACGGAAATAACCAGCGCCATTGCGAATAGCGTAATCGTCAGCGCCTTAAAAATCCGGTCCTTACCCAGCCGGTAGCGGAACAGCACAATATCCTCGCGCCCCCTGACCATCGCGATTACGGAGCCGACCAGAACGGCAAACGTCGTTGTTTTGATGCCGCCGCCGGTCGATCCGGGCGATGCGCCGATAAACATCAGCAGAATGATAAAAAACTGAGTAGCCTGACGAAGCACCGTCAAATCCAGCGAATTGTAGCCGGCCGTTCGCGGCATGACGCTCTGAAAGAGAGAGGCCAACAGCTTGCCGCCCCAATCAAGCGCTCCAAGCGTCAAATGATTCGTAAATTCGAATACGAATACGACCAGAAAGCCGACCGCAATGAGCGCCCCCGTCATGCTGAGCACCACCTTACTGTGCAGAGACAGCTTGCGGTTTTTGCGGAGCTCAAGCAGATCGGACATCACGACAAAACCAAGACCGCCAAGCACAACAAGCAGAATTGCGGTTATGTTCACAACGGGATCGGACACGTACAGCGTCAGGCTGCGGTAATCTCCGAATATGTCAAAGCCGGCATTATTAAACGAGGATATGGAATGGAAAATACCATAATACACAGCCTTGCCGAGCGGCATATCGGCTGCAAAGCGCCCGGCCAGCAGCGCGGCTCCCGCGAGCTCGATCGTTAAGGAATAAAAGATTACTTTGCGGATCAGTCTGACGATGCCTTCCATGCTGGACTGATTCATCGCCTCTTGCAGAATGAGCCGTTCGCGCAGAGAGATTTTTTTCCGGAGCACCAGAGCGACGAGAGTCGCCATCGTCATAAAGCCGAGGCCCCCGAGCTGAATTAAAGCGAGCAGAATAATTTGACCCCAAATAGAGAAATATGTCCCTGTATCGACCACGACGAGACCGGTCACGCACGTTGCCGAGGTTGCAGTAAATAGAGCATCAAGAAACGGCAGTCTTTCGCCGCTCGCGCTTGCAAATGGCATCGACAGCAGAAAAGCTCCAATGAATATGATGATTGCAAAGCCGCTCACCAAAATCCTGGGTGGAGACCATTTCCATACTTTTACGTTAATTTTCATCAATCAGCCTTCTTTTTGCTATGTCTTCGGTCCGCGGAGCTGCATGCGGGCATAAAAAAAAGCACTGGAAACGTAAGGCGCTCAGTGCTGTGAGTCCTGTTCCAATAACGCCTACGAGGTTAGCTGACGGATTCGGGCCTGGACAGGCGGCCCTATTTAGCAAGAAAGACGGTCGTCTCCGCTAAAATTCACCCCATGCCGCCTAATGCTCCGTGCTGATAACAGCTTGCCGGATCGTTAGGACAGCTTTATGGTTCCCCCGTTTTCCATAGGAAATTCGGCTGTATGATTCAGTTTGCATGACGATAACGATTATAATCCCAATTACGCCTATATATAAAGCTTGCAAGATGGACGAAACGGGCGATTTTAGAGCAAAATAGGGCAATGGTCCGAAGAAGTATGCTCCATGCTTGTCCGGCGTCTTTATTTCGCTCGTTTTTGAATGAAATCTTATATTATCATTGGATAAATCAGGGATTAATATGATAAGGTAATGGGGAAAGAAGTCCAACATTCAGACTGCAGAGGTGAACCGATGAATGAATTTATAAGACCTTACGAATGGAAACGTTTTTTCTGGGCGGCGCTTGCCTGCCTGATCATTTATTTAGGCATTGAGGTCATGCCTATGTTTACTTCCGCTGAGTCGGACGAATATTATGGCGCCGTTATTGACAAATCGGAGGCGGAGAGCAAGGCTGCCGCATTTGCCGAAGAGCTGACCGGGCAACAGGTCCGGAATGCAAAAGCCGTCCATCAAAGCGATAAGGTGTTGAACGGCTACCTTTCGAAGGAAGATCTTATTTCTACTTACGGCGAGCAGTATGACGCCCGGTTCCCTTCCGACACGTTCCAGGTCGATTTGGAGCTTCAGCAGTCCGGGAGCGGTTACGTCTACGTACATATGCAAAGCGGAGAGGTCGTCAATTGGAACTTCAAAGTTGATGGCGGGCAGCTGTCCGATACGGACAAAACCGCGGCAATCCGCGATTTTATGGTTAAGCAATCGTTCCGCGCAGAGGAAATTAGCGGAGGCAAGCTGAACGAGAGCGGGGAATGGCAAGCAGAGCCGGCCGGATTCAGCATCAAGGATGCGAAGCTGGGAGTGACGGTACAAGCCGAATCGCTGAACGGCAAAACGGTTATTACGAAATATAAAGCCGCCTTCGCTGCACCATCCGGCTATATCCGCTACGTTGAAGGTCAGGACAAAATCGCCGGCTTTCTTACCGGTTTCGGATATTTATTCATGAGCTTCGTCCTGTTCGTCTTAGCCGTTGTGTATGCGATCCTGTATCGTAAATTTACTTCGTTTAAATACGGCATTATTTTGACCGTCGTCTTTCTGATTACATATATCATTATGAACCTGAACGTGTTGGACGGCATAAGGGCCTCCCTGGGGGAAACCGGCGGTTCAGATGAAACCGTTCTGATTACGGCTGTGTTTACGGTATTCATGACCGTTCCGATGGCTGCCTCCGTCTATATTTCAATGGTTGCGGGCGACGGCTTATGGAAAGCTCAAGGGCGCCGCCTGTGGCCCCGCTTCGGCGATCAGGGCTATGGAAAGTACGTTTGGCGCAGCGTGGGGCTGTCCTATTTGTTTGCGGTCATTTTATTCGCCCTGCAATCGGTCATCTTCATTGGCCTCGAATTCACGATTGGTACGTGGAGCACAACCGACGTCACGCAGTCACCTTATAATATGGCGTTCCTCTGGCTGATGCCGGTGCTTGCCTGGGCGGCGGCCATTTCGGAGGAGGCGGTGTTCCGCTTTTTCGGAATCGGTTTGTTCCGCAAATGGTTTAAAAACACGTTTGCAGCTGCGCTGCTGCCTACTCTGTTCTGGGCGCTCGGGCATGTGATGTATCCGTTCTACCCGTCCTCCACCAGGCTGATCGAGCTTATGATCGTCGGTCTTGTATTCAGCTTTATCTTTGTCAGGTACGGCTTTATTACGTCGATGTTCACACATGCCATCTTCAACAGCGCTGCGGTGGGCATGTCGCTGCTGGCGGTCGGTTCGGCCCCTAACATCGTTTCCGCGGTATTTTTCACCGTACTGCCGGTGCCGATCGCCTATATGATCCAATATCTGAGCAGTAAAAAAGAGAAGAGACCGCCCGTCAGGACGACTCCTCCCTTAATGCCGCAATAATTTGCGATGCCAGCTTTTCTCCTATAGATAGAGGCCGGAAGTCTTCGACTGAGGCCTCTTTAATTTTTTTGACGGAGCCAAAATGCTTGAGCAGCAGCTTGCGCCGCTTCTCGCCGATGCCGGGAATCGAATCCAGCTTCGATTCGACCATCGATTTGGCGCGCTGCTCGCGGTGGAACGTGATCGCGAAGCGGTGCACCTCCTCCTGTATGCGCTGGAGCAAATAAAACTCCTGGCTGTCCCGGGGCAGCGGTACGATTTCCGCCGGGTCGCCGGTCATCAGCTGAGCGGTTTTATGTTTCGCATCCTTGACGAGACCGCAGACGGGAACGTATAAGCCGAGCTCGTTCTCCAGCACGTCAATCGCAGCCGAGATTTGCCCTTTGCCTCCGTCGACGACGATCAGATCAGGCGGCGTTAATTCTTCCTTCAGGACGCGCTCATAACGCCTGCGGATCACTTCGCGCATCGTCTCATAGTCGTCCGGACCTTGCACGGTTTTCACCTTGTATTTGCGGTATTCCTTGCGGTCCGGCTTGCCGTCCGTGAAGACGACCATGGCGGATACCGGGTTGGTCCCTTGAATATTTGAATTGTCAAATGCCTCGATTCTGCGCACCTGCGGCAGTCCGAGCCAGTCGGCCAGCGATTCCGATGCCCGCACGCTGCGCTCCTCATCGCGCTCGATCAGCCTGAACTTCTCGTCCAGCATCACCTTGGCGTTGTTCGCCGCCATCGACACGACCTCGCTTTTGCGGCCGCGCTGCGGCATGAGCACCTTGACCTTCAGCCAGCTGTGCAGCGATGCGATCACCTCGTCGGCCCGCCCGGCACCCTGCTCTTCCGCTTGCTTATCCTGCCCTTCTTCCGGTTCCGATTCGGGCGGCAGCGGCAGCAAAATTTGCTTCGGCAGCGCCGGGTTGTCGCTGTAATACTGCGTCACAAAAGTCATAAAATCGTCGTAGGCTTCCCCGTAATAAGGAAAGGTCGTTCCGTGCCTCTCGATCAGCTTCCCTTGGCGCATATACAGGATTTGCACGCACATCCAGCCTTTATCGACGGCATAGCCGAAAATATCGCGGTCCAGCGCATCGGACATCGTAATTTTCTGCTTCTCCATCACCTCGTCGATCGCAACCAGCTGATCGCGGAACTCCTTCGCCCGCTCGAACTCGAGATTTTCGGCTGCTTCCTCCATTTTGCGCTGCAGCTCCGCCTTCACGACATCCTGCCCCCCGTTCAGGAAGCGGGTAATTTCCTGGATCATCCTGTCGTACTCGGACTGCTCCACATCGTATTCGCACGGTGCGACGCATTGGCCGAGATGATAATAAAGACATACTTTATCCGGAAGCGTCTTGCATTTGCGCAGCGGATATAACCGGTCGAGCAGCTTCTTCGTCTGCTGGGCGGCGAATGCGTTCGGATACGGGCCAAAATACCTGCCTTTGTCTTTTACGATACGCCTGGTAATTTCCAGCTTGGGATGCTTCTCGTTTGTAATTTTAATATAAGGAAAGCTTTTGTCGTCCTTCAGCAGCACGTTGTATCTCGGATGATGCTGCTTGATCAGGTTGCACTCCAAAATGAGCGCCTCCATGTTGCTCGAAGTAACGATAAACTCAAAATCGCGGATTTCCGAAACGAGCCGCTGCGTCTTTCCGTTGTGGCTTCCGTTGAAATAGGAGCGGACCCGATTTTTGAGCACCTTGGCCTTGCCGACATAAATAATGACGCCGTCGCCGTTTTTCATTAAATAGCAGCCCGGCTGATCCGGCAGCAAGGCGAGCTTGTTTCTGATCGTTTCCCTGGCTTCCGCAAGCTTCAGCTCAGCTTGCTTCTCCGTATGCTGTTCTGTCATCCTCTCGCCTCCGGCTTCCATAACCTATGTACACATTTTAGCACAGTCACGGGCCATTTTGTTTTAGAATTGTCACCGGTACTGGCTTTACAATTGTTCGGGAGTTTGGGTATACTATTATAAGCTGATTAAACCGATACTACATATTGACGATCTGTACAGGTTGTCGCTTGAGCTTCGGTCTTTTTCAAGGAGGACGTCAACCATGGAGAACGTAAGAGATCCGCGCGAGCATATCAATGAAGAGCCTCGCCACGACTTGATGGATGTCATGTTCGGCTTCGGCGGCATGCTCGGTTTTATGACCGTCATTTTCGCCATCGCCGTTATCGTGAAATTCGTCATTTCGTAAGGAAAAGGAGCAGCGTGCTGCTCTTTTTTTATTTCCCCCAAAAAAAGACTCCGTTCAACCGGCTTAACACCGGCGGACGGAGTCTTTTCGTTTTGGTAGAGCGCAAGTGTCTCCCTATTGGACGATGCGAAGCGCATCAGCTGTCTGCGCCTCGCGCGGCTTCGATTGCTGCTTGGTATTTCCCGGAACCTGCTTCTGAGAGGGGTTGTCGTAACGAGTTCTTTCCGTCCGGTCAATCTGAACGATTCTTCCGTCATGGACAGTGATCGTAACCTGCCCGTATTGGATGCCGTCCACCTGCTCTGCAATTTTTTGAAGCCACTGCTGATCCAATTCCAACGGTTTAGCCATTTTAAATCCCTCCATTTAAAGTGTTTTAGTCGGATTTCAATCCGTTTGATGGGCCCGCTTCTGCTGGCCCGACTTCCATTCCACTATGCTTTTTGCAATCAGCGTCACTACAGCCAGCATCACAAGGAGCGAAGCCACAGCGAACGATGCGGAAAACTGATATTCATTGTACAAAATTTCGATATGCAGCGGCAGCGTGTTCGTTTCTCCGCGGATATGCCCGGATACGACAGATACCGCTCCAAACTCTCCCATTGCACGTGCATTACACAAAATAACGCCGTATAACAATCCCCATTTGATATTAGGCAGCGTGACCTTCCAAAAAATTTGCCAGCCCTTCGCGCCAAGGCTTGCCGCAGCTTCTTCCTCCTGTACTCCCTGCGCCTGCATGAGCGGAATCAGCTCGCGGGCGACAAACGGCACGGTTACGAATACCGTTGCAAGCACCATACCCGGTACGGCGAAGATGATCTGTATGCCGCGTTCGTCCAGCCATGGACCGAAAAAGCCCTGCGCCCCGAAGAGCAGCACATAGATGAGACCGGAAATGACAGGCGATACGGCGAACGGCAAATCGATCAATGTGATCAAAATATTTTTGCCGCGGAACTTGAACTTGCTGATTGCCCAGGCAGCCGCTATGCCGAAAATCGTATTGACGGGGACGGCGATCAAAGCAACGATCAGTGTCAGCCTGAGCGCCGATAAGGCGTCCGGCTCCGTAATGGAATCGAAGTAAACGCCGATCCCCTTCTTAAACGCTTCTACGAATACCGATACGAGCGGCAGCAGAACGATGAATCCGAGAAACAACAGCGCGAGTCCGATAAGAAGCCATTGAACGGGGCGCGATTCCGTGATGTGCCTTGGCCGTTTGGATGTCTCTTCGGAAGTGTGTACGGTGATGGCTCCAGCCATTGCTTTTCCTCCTTAATCCGATACTGTGCGGCGGTTCATCCGCCACTGCAGCAGGTTGATGATAAGCAGCATGAGGAAGGAAACGATAAGCATGACTAACGCGATCGCCGTAGCGCCGGCGTAATCGTATTGCTCCAGCTTCGTCATAATGAGGAGCGGAGTAATCTCCGTCTTCAGAGGCATGTTACCGGATATGAAGACAACCGAGCCATACTCCCCGATGCCTCTCGCAAAAGCGAGCGCAAACCCTGTTAACAGCGCGGGCGCAAGCTCCGGCAGGACGACCTTCCAGAAGGTCCGCAGGCGGTAAGCACCAAGCATGACCGCCGCTTCCTCCGTCTCCTTCTCCATATCCTGCAGCACCGGCTGTACGGTTCGCACGACAAACGGAAGACCGATAAAGATAAGTGCAATCGTAATCCCGATCGGCGAATAGGCAACCTTTACGCCTAGCGGCTCGAGCAGCGAACCGATCCAGCCGTTCGGAGCGTAGATCGCGGTTAACGCGATCCCCGCTACGGCCGTAGGCAGCGCGAACGGCAAATCTACAAGGCTGTCGATCAGCTTTTTGCCCGGGAACCGGTAGCGGACGAGCACCCAAGCGATCAATAAACCGAATACAGCGTTGATGAAACCGGCAAAAAAGGAGGTTAAAAAGCTGACCTTATAAGACGCGATCACCCTTGCACTCGTAACCGTACTCCAGAACTCGGACCAGCTGAGCTCTGCCGTTCTGAAAAAAACGGCGGCCAGCGGGATTAAAACGATAACGCTCAAGTAAAACAAGGTGAAGCCCAGTGATAAACCAAAACCCGGTAGTATGTTACGGGACTTGGAACCTTTCATGTGAAGTCAGCTCCAATCTTCTCAATCTCGCCTAATTATGATCCTGGCGTATAGATTTTGTCGAAAATGCCGCCGTCTGCGAAATGCTTCGTTTGGGCTTCCTTCCAGCCGCCAAAATCACCGTCGATCGTAAGCAGCTCAAGCGCTTTGAATTGGTCGGCATATTTGGCCGCTACCGTTTCCGAAATCGGCCGGTAGTAGTTTTTAGCCGCGATTTCTTGCCCTTCTTCCGTGTACAGGTATTTCAGATACGCTTCCGCTACTTCGCGAGTGCCCCGATCGTCAACAACTTTGTCTACTACGGCTACCGGCGGCTCTGCCAAAATGCTGAGCGAAGGATAGACGATTTCGAATTTATCCGGACCAAGCTCGTTGATCGACAGGAACGCTTCATTTTCCCATGCCAGCAGGACATCGCCGATTCCGCGCTCTACGAACGTCGTCGTTGATCCGCGCGCCCCGGAATCAAGAACCGGTACATGCTTGAACAGCTCCGCTACAAACTCTTGCGCTTTTGCTTCGTCTCCCCCGTTTTGCTTCAAAGCGTAGCCCCATGCCGCCAGGTAGTTCCAGCGTGCGCCGCCGGACGTCTTCGGATTCGGCGTAATAACTTCGACGCCTTCCTTCACAAGATCATTCCAATCTTTAATGCCCTTCGGGTTGCCTTTTCGTACCAGAAACACGATCGTAGATGTATAAGGCGAGCTGTTGTGCTCGAATTTCTTTTGCCAATCCGCTTGGATCAAACCAGGTTCCACAATGGCGTCGATGTCGTAACCGAGCGCCAGCGTAACGACATCGGCCTTCAACCCGTCGATAACGGCGCGGCCCTGCTTGCCCGAACCGCCATGCGACTGCTTGATCGTCACTTCCTGGCCCGTTTCTGCTTTCCAGTGCTTCGAGAATGCTTCATTAAAGTCTACGTAAAGCTCACGAGTCGGATCATAAGATACATTAAGCAGTTCAACTGGCGGCTTCGGCTCATCCTTGGCCGGATCATTCGTTGCTGCGTTTGCCGCATTGCCGGACGACGCCGGTTCATTCGTGACGTTTGCCGGAGCATTGCCTCCTTGACCGCAAGCGGCCAGTACGAGCGCCAATGCCAAAATAATAAATACGGAACGAACTTGTGCAATTTTCTTCATGATTCCTTACACCCCTTTAAAATGTTGACAGGTTTCTCGGGAACGTATCGTTTATTTGTAGACATCGTTCCTTTGTCAAAATGGGGTTTGCTCCGGTTCGACCGGTCGAAAACCATTATTCCTACCTGTTTAGTTGGTTATGGGAGAATCTTACCAGCGCACCCTATGTTCTGTCAATACATAATTTCGAAAAAATAATAAGTCTGATAAGAAAGCGTTATACTGCAGAAAAATAAAAGCTCCGGCCGGCGGATTCTTAAGAAAGAATCTGCCAGCCGGAGCTAACATTGGTTATTTTCGTCCGCGTTTGTTTTCGCCCGTCACCATGACAACCTCAACGTACGGCCTGATCCGGTCCATAATACGCTGTCCCTTGTGCAGATCGTCGCCGTCTTTGCTCGTGAAGCTGAAATGCTGTTCAAGCGCATCCAGCTCATAATTGGACGTATAAAAGGTCGGCTTCCGCTGCATACGGTAATTCAAAATCGCACCCAGCACATGATCGCGAACCCACGGATTCAAATTTTCCGCGCCGATGTCGTCAAATATTAAAAGATCCGTTTCTTTCATCATGTCGACCGTTTCCTTCAGCTTGCCCGGCTCATGCATCAGAGACTTCAAATCCTCGACGAAGTCGGGCATGTAGACGATCACGCCGGAATATCCGGCCTTCGCCAGCTCGTGGAGCATATAGCACATAAGGAACGTCTTGCCCGTACCGAAGCGCCCGGCCAAAAATAGACCTTCCTCCTGCAAGCCCTGCTCCTTCGTCCGGTCGATGTACCGCAGCAGCTGGCCAACCGCCTTCGCGCGCTCCAAATCGTTCGTTAAGATCTCATCCGAAGAATAACCGCGCTGCAGAGCTTTCTCATCGATATAGAAGCTGCGGATCCGGCTGCGCACCTGCTCCTCCTTCTGGCGCGCGACAAACTTCTTGCACGCGACCTTCCGGTCGTAAAGCTGCGGATAACCATACGCCGAATCGCAGCTTATCAGCGTATAATGGCCTTCGAAATCATTCGGGCAATCGTCCAGTCCGGGACAATTAGAGCAGCTTCGGTATTCCTTCACGTACTGGTAAACACGGCTTAGGTTGATTTTTATCGTATGCTCGTCCAGCTCCGGATATTTGTCCCTCAGCTTGCCGACAAGCGGATCGGCCAGCAGCTCCGCTAGCTTACGCTCCGCCTGTTCCGTAATGGACCGGCCCGCCGGCCAAGCTTTCAGCATTTCGCCCAACGACTCCATTGCCTCTCACCCCGCTTCATTTATTTCCCGTCCAGCTTGCGAGCAAGCTTCAGCAGCTCCTCCAGCTCATCCGCCGAAACAGCCGAGCCGGATGTCCCATCCTGCACAATTGGAATAGACGGCTTCCCGGAGCTTCCGCGGCCGCGGGCTCCCCTTCCGGAATAGGTGCCTTTGCCTGCTGCCGGATATCCTTGCGCCGTCTCCTTTCGCCGTTCCTTGTCCTTCTCGACCTGCATTTGCTCCCTGACGTATAGAACGGCTTTCTCGAACGTATCGATCTGCTTCACAAGCATGTTGGACGCAACGGCTTCGAGAAACGTTTTTGTTACCCGATGCGCATCATTCATTCCTATTACGTAATGGACCAGCACGTTAATTACCGGCGCCGCAAGCTTATAATTCAAATCGATGCGTTCGAATGAGCGCTCGATCCAATCCGGCACCGCGCCGGGAAAAAACCGCTGCAAAAACCGGGTATGCGGCTCGTTGCGCATAAGCATGTTGTACTGCCGGATATCGCAGCGGCCCTGAAGCCTGCCCGGCACCTGCAAATAATGCTGCTCCAGCACCTCGAATTCCTCGTCCGGCTCTTCCGGACCGCCGGTTTCTTCGTCCGCCGTCAGCTGCGTTTTTGCTAACGTGCGCTGCCGTTCCTCGTCCCGCTTCTTATCCTGACGGTAAAACTGGTTCGCCCGAAGCTGCAGCTCGTCGACGTTCAAGACGCCGCCTTCCCCGAATATGCCGTCCTCGTCCAACAGCCGGCACACATCCGTGACGGTCAGGCTGTACTTATAAGCAACATAATTAATTTGGGCTAGCTGCCCTTCGTCGCTCCGCAGCCTTTCAATGTACCGCCGGTTGGCCGAGTTGCGCGGAAATCTCAAAATCATTTCGCCGTACGGAATGCCTGCCGTCGCAAGCGCCGGGC
This sequence comes from Paenibacillus vietnamensis, assembly GCF_020169515.1. Taxonomy (GTDB): domain Bacteria; phylum Bacillota; class Bacilli; order Paenibacillales; family Paenibacillaceae; genus Pristimantibacillus; species Pristimantibacillus vietnamensis. The sequence goes on from NZ_JAHMHW010000004.1 coordinate 91,309, forward strand.
GCGCCGAGGCCTGTCTGGAGGGAGCCACCTCCGTCAGCGCCTGCTCGAACTCATCGTCAACCGACTGCATATTCAGCTTAAATAGCTCGTAGAAAGGCGTTGAAATATTTTCCTTGTTCAGCTGAGCGCCCGCAAGCTCGTCCGGCTCGACCGCTCCAAACGATTCCCGCAGTGAAATGACCGCATACTTGCCAACCTTGTCGCGAAGCAGCATCGTCAAATGCATGTTGCGGAAAAACTCGGCCGGCGAAAGCGGCTCTGCCAGCTCGTACTCGTATATGACGTCCGCATTGTCCGTCAAACCCAGCCTCGAGGTCTGAAGCAAGCCGACCGCTTCCAGCCTCGATGCCTGCTCGATTAAATATTTGCGGCCTTTCTCGTTCATTTCCAGCCCAAGCCCGAGAAACAGCTTCCGCTGCGGCTCCAAAGACGAATAACCGGAGCAGCCTTCCGCGATGCCATGATACAGCTGCTGATAAAATGCGACGGCAAAAGCGCCAATCATCGGCTGATAGATTAGCGACAGCATTTTATAGTCAAGACTGCTTAGCGAAAAGTCACGGAATATGTAATAGCGGTGATGCTCCGTAAACTGCCATATATTACTGATGCGCATTGCATCGACTCCATCCCTTGCTTTCTCTCTATCATTCTAGCATAAAACATCCTGTTAGGGTCCGGTCGAAAAATAGAAAAATCCCCCGAATGAGGGATTTGCATGTTAAAACATTTTATAGCCGCCTTTGCGCAGCGCCCGTATCGCCCAGCCGCTCACATAAGCGCCGACGAGCGCTCCCAATACGGGAACATAATCGACAATTGTGTAATGAGCGAAGTTTTCAATCGAAGCCGTCGCGTTATTGTCCCACGGAGCCCAGATGCCTAGCGGAATAAGAACGACAATGAACAAATATATAGGAAACCATGTGGTTTTGAGAAGCATGTTCAAAATAAAGCCTATTCCAAACATCATTACCAGAAACAGCACCGTCGCTATAATTAATTGAAGCATCCAAACTTCTCCTTTCAGACTCTCGTTTCCTAGTTTAAAGAATGGTGCCCAGGAAGTCAATCGGCGCGGATCAAATGTCACAAGACCGCCATTTGCTCCCCATCGCCTCGTTACGATACAATAATTGCAGCATCAAAAAGGAGCTTTGAGAGGAGCATTCAATCAATGAGTGAAGCAGCACAAACATTAGAGGGCTGGTATGCCCTGCATGATTTCAGAAGCATCGACTGGACGGCATGGCGCCTGGCCGACGAGAGCGAGCGTACGCGCGCCCTGGACGAGCTTCAATCGTTCCTGAAGGATTGGGAGCAAACCGGCGAGAGCAAGCAAGGCAGCACAGCCGTTTATTCGATCGTAGGCCAAAAAGCCGATTTCGTCTTTATGCATCTGCGCGAGACGCTTGAGGAGCTGAACGCTATCGAGACGGCCTTCAACAAAACCTCATTCGCAAGCTTTACATATCCCGTTCATTCGTACGTAAGCGTCGTCGAGCTGAGCAATTACATGGCCAAACCGGATTCGGATCCGATGGAAAATCCGGAGGTTGTCGCAAGGCTGAAGCCGGCCCTTCCGAAAGCGAAGCATATTTGCTTCTATCCGATGAACAAGCGCCGCGCAGGCAACGACAACTGGTACATGCTGAGCATGGACGACCGCCGCGCCATGATGCGCAGCCACGGCATGATCGGACGTTCGTACGCCGGCAAGGTCAAGCAGATCATTACCGGATCCGTCGGCTTCGACAACTGGGAATGGGGAGTGACGCTGTTCGCGGACGACGCCCTTCAATTCAAAAAGCTCATCTACGAAATGCGTTTTGACGAGGTCAGCGCGCGCTTCGCGGATTTCGGCGACTTTTACGTCGGCAATATTTTGGACGGCGACAAATTTACCGCTTTGCTTAAGCTGTAAAAACCCCAATAAAAAGGGCTTACGCCCGGGCAGCGATGCTGCACGCGGCGTAAGCCTTTTTACTTAATCTTCCTCTTCCGCTTCGTCCTCTTCCGTAACATGCCGCTTTGCTTCCAAATACTCCTGGGTCGCCTTATCGCGGGCGCGGCTTTTATCCTTGAGCCGCTCGATAGCGGGCTGAATAAGCAGATCTACTTCCTTTTGCACCGTGTAAGCCAGATCGTAGCGGGTCTGCGATTCCAGAAATGTACCGACTTCCATTAAGGCATTGTACCGGTCCAGCTCATCTCTGGTCAGCAGCCCCCGGACTTGAACGCTGCAGTGCCGCATTACAGGAACTTCCCTTTGCGGAGGACGAGCGGAATGCCGCCGATAATAAAGAGGTAACGCAGGTCGATCAGCTTCTTCAGCCAAGCAGCCGTACGGCCCTTATATTTCTTGCCGAAGGCGATCCCGATCGCTTCGCCCTTGCCAAGCGACGCCACGGTGCCTTTGTTGTGGAACGTAAAGCCCTTCAGCGGCTGATTGCGGATCGAAGCCACCAGGTTGTGCGCGCATACGACGCCCTGCTGCATTGCGATTTGCGCAGTAGGCGGGTAAGGGCGGCCTTCCGGATTAAACATCAGCGAATTGTCGCCGACGATATAGATGTTCTCGTTGCCCGGCGAACGAAGGAATTCGTCCACCTTCACGCGGCCGCGCATCGTTTCGAAGCCGGCTTCCTCGATCAGGCGGTTGCCGCGGATGCCGCCGGTCCAAATAACGGTCGAAGATTTGATTTCCTCGCCTTCGCCTACGATAACGCCTTCCGGCGAGCATTCCTTGATGGCCGTACCGATGCGGAACGTAACGCCCTTCTTCGTCAGGACGTCCATGCCGTATTCGACCAGCTCCGGATCAAAGCCAGGCAGCGCAGTAGGAGCTGCTTCGATATTGTAAATTTTTACTAGAGACGGATCAACGTCGAATTGCTTGCAAAGCTCCGGGATGCGGTCGGACAGCTCGCCGACGAATTCAATGCCGGTAAAGCCTGCCCCGCCGACAACAAATGTCAGGTAGTCCGTACGGTGCGGCTCGCGCTTGTAACGCGCGAACTGGTATTCGATATGTTCGCGGATAAGGCGAACCGAGTTAATGCTGCGAATATTCATCGCATACTCGCCAAGGCCCGGGATGCCGAACGTTTCAGGCTCGCCGCCAAGTCCGATCACGAGATAATCATAGGAAAGCGTGCCGTCCTCGAGGATAACCTTTTTGTCTTGAGGGCGGATTTGTACGACGGTGGATTTGACGAAATCGATTTTGAACTCATCGATCAGCTTCGAAATGCTGACGCGGGCATTTTCCGGGTTGTCGGTGCCGGCAGCCGGCATATGCAGATGAGTCGTAATATAATGATAGTCATGTTTATTGACCAAAGTGACGTCGGCTTCATTGTAATTCAATTCCTTTTGCAGGCGCAGGGCAGTCAAAATGCCTCCGTAACCCGCTCCAAGAATAACAATTTTAGGTATGTTACTCATCGAATAATCCCATCCATTCTTCTTGTCTATTTATATTGTGAAATATTACACAAGCTGATGCGTAAAATAAGGATTTTATGTTCAGTGTGTCCTGTTGATGCTGTTTTATCTATGAAGCTGCGGCTGTCAGAGGGCGTGAATCGCCATCAGAATGCAGCCAGTCCCATGATTAACATACATCAGAATTATTACATAGTTTTCATGAAAAGTTCAAGGGCAAAATGTACGAAATTGTTTAGAAGTCTATACAAATTAATCATTTCCTTCTTTTGGCACGTATGCTTATAATGAAAAGGAATCGCCCATATCGCGGAGGTGTCGTCTATGTTCAAACCTGAAACATCGCTCGATCCAGTCGATCTCGTCATTATCGGGGGAGGCCCCGCCGGCTTGTTCGCCGCTTTCTACGGCGGCATGCGCCAAGCGTCGGTTAAGCTCATCGAGAGCATGCCGCAGCTGGGCGGACAGCTGGCAGCCCTTTATCCGGAAAAATACATTTATGACGTCGCCGGCTTTCCGAAGGTTACCGCACAGGAATTGGTCGACCGCTTGAAGGAGCAGCTTGAGCTTTTCAAGCCGGAAATATGTTTGGAGGAAAAGGTGACGAACGTCGTCAAGCGCGATGAGCGGCTGTTCGAAGTCATGACGGACAAATCCGTCCATTACGCGAAAGCCGTCATTATAACGGCAGGCGTCGGGGCTTTTGAGCCCCGCCGTCTGGAACTGCCTGGCGCGGACAAATATGAGAAAAAAAATCTTCATTATTTCGTTGGGGATTTGCAGCGTTTCAAGGGTCAAAAGGTTCTGGTCAGCGGAGGCGGAGATTCCGCAGTCGATTGGGCGCTTATGCTCGAGCCGATCGCCGAAAGCGTAACGCTCATTCACCGCCGGGATAAGTTCAGAGCCCATGAGCACAGCGTCGACACGCTGATGAAATCAAAAGTACAGATTCTAACCCCTAAAGAAATTACAGCTCTGCACGGGGACGAATTTATTCGTAAAGTAACGTTGAGCGATGTCAAAACAAAGCAAACCGCGGAGCTTGACGTAGACGCCGTCATCATCAATTTCGGCTTCGTCTCGTCGCTCGGGCCGATCGCCGACTGGGGCATACGTATCGAGAACGGCTCCATCGCCGTCGATACGCGCATGGAAACGAATATCGCCGGCATCTTTGCAGCAGGCGACGTTACGACCTACCCCGGCAAGCTTAAGCTGATTGCCGTCGGCTTCGGGGAGGCCCCTACCGCTGTCAACAACGCAAAGGTATATGTCGATCCGGGGGCTAAGCTGTCGCCTGGGCACAGCAGCAATATGAAGCTTTAAATGTAACGTGATGCAAAAAATAAACATAAGGGTATCCCCGTCTGGGCAAAATCATTAACAAACACCTATTGCATCAATATGCAAGGTGAGCCCAGGAGGATACCCTTATGTTTTGTCCGGTTTGCAATGGAATGCAACTGCTGCAGGAAAGCTGCCCCTCTTGCGGAGGCTCCGTGCAGGATTACGGCCGATCGTCGGATTTTGCAGGTCCGTATGCTCCTTATGAGCAGATAGAGTTTGATCAACATCAAACCAGCTCCAATATGCAAAATCAATTTGTATGCAAGCATCTCCTGTTTTGCCCTTCTTGCGGGCAAACGTCCGAGACAGTAGTCGCAGAGTATGATTAACGATCGCCTTCGTGCGGTTAAGCGGCTGTTAAGCGGTTATTTTGTCCGTTTCGGGGTTAAGCCTTCTACGCTTCAGTTCCAGCACCAGCATACGGATAAATTCCGGCTCCAGCTCGTATTGAATCGCGGCGTAATAGGTTTCTACAAGCATTTCATCGGATAGTAGTTCCATTACTACACACCCTTTCTTCCATCCTTTGGTTACTGCTTTTTCATAGTAGCATAGCCCTATCGGATGGACAACGGTGCCCCTTATACACACCATATTGTGGATACGATGTTAACAGCATGTGTATATTGTATGCTTTGGGTAGGATTACCAGTATGTATAATGTGGATACACTTATCCACAGGCGTGGATATCCAAAAAGCTATAAAAAACTTTAATTGAAATCTATAAATCTATTAAAGGAATATATTGCAAAAGGGTTCTCAAGCGGGGAAAAAGCCCGGTGAAGGGCTTATTGCGGACGGGTATTCACTTCGAAAATCCATATTTTCCCCTGCTTATCTATGCCGTAATCAAAGCCAAGCTGTCCGATTCCCGGATACTTCTTCTCCAGCACGCCGGTCGATAAAACGGTTAATTCTCTCATCTTCGATTTTTTCTCAGCCACTTCAGCGGGAGAGATAGAACGGCTGATGCCAAAGGCCGATTTCACGAGCGTGCCGCCGCGGCACAAATTCGTGACGAACAGCCCCGGCTTCGCTATTCTGCCCACGATCGCGCGATATACCCAGCCTTTTTCCGTTTTCACATACTTGACGCGGTAATCGATCGGCCTGCCGTCAACCGTAGCCAGGTCGATCCCCTTCTGAATCAAATAGGCGCGGCCTTTCCGCTTTTTGTTCAGGGCGCCTATTAAAGCCGCAAAACTAGCAAATCGTTTCGTCTGCGCATAATAGGTAAAGGCGTAGCTCTCCGCTCCGCTTGCGCTCTTGGAGCCTCTAGAGCGTTTCGTCACTTTAATAACGCCATGCCCTCCGGCTCCCACAACCGGCTTCACAACAACCATATGGTGGGCATCCAGCATGCTTCTTAGATTTTCGGCGGTAAAGCGCTTCGTCGGCGGTATATGCGGAGCAATGTCTATATGAGACAGCAATGCCTCTGTTTTTACCCATTTGCTAGCCAGCTGCCTGCCCTTATGTCCTCCCAATGCTCTTCATCCCCTTTCCTTTTTCTTCCTTCATAGCATATGACGGAGGACTATCTATCTCTTGGATGAATGACCGAGGTTAATAGCCTTTCTTGACGGGCAACTAGTCTGGACAATAAAAAACAGGCAAGCTGCCTGCGGGCTGCCTGCCGGTTTGTTGCTGCGATGCGGTTATTTGCCCGATTGCTTCTCAAGCGCCGCCTTCAGCTTGTCGGCCAAGCTGTTCGAAAGCACGGCATTGTCGCTGTATTGCTCAATCAGCTTTTTGTTCTGCCTGCCGCCGGCGCGGCCGCCCTGCTTGTCCCCCAGCATCTCGATTACGTTGCAAGGTCTGCACTGCGCGAATTTGCCTGCTTTGCCGTCGCGGATTTCCATCTTCTTATGGCATTGCGGACAGCGCTTGTTCGAGAGCACCGGCTCGGCCGCGCGGCGGTAGCCGCACTCCCGGTCCTGGCATACGAGCGATTTGCCGCGTTTGCCTTTGACTTCAAGCAGAGGCTTCTGGCATTCGGGGCAGCGGGAATGCGTCACATTATGCGGCTTGTATTCCTTCGTGACCGCGATTACCTCCGATACCCATTTCGCCGCCTGCTCGCGGATATTTTTCATGAAGGAGGCCGGGTCTCCCTTCCCTTTGGCGATACGTTCCAGCTCCTGCTCCCATTTGGCGGTCAATGCCGGGCTTTTCAGCTCGTCCACCACAAGCTCGACCAGCTGCTTTCCTTTCCCGGTCGGCATAAGCCGGTTTTGCGTACGGGTAATGGTGTCGGTTGACAGCAGCTTCTCGATAATATCGGCCCGTGTGGCCGGCGTACCGAGTCCGTGCTTCTCCATTTGGGTAAGCAGCGTCGCTTCCGTGAATCGGGCCGGTGGAAGCGTGCGAAGCTCCCGCAGCTTGGATTGCCTGATCGGCAGCGTCTGGCCTACGTTCAGTGGCGGAAGCAGCTGAGCGGGCTGACGGTCGGCCTTCTGTCCGGAGCCGTCCTCGTCTTCCTCTTCATCGGAGACGAATGCCTGATCGGATTGATAGACTTCCCTCCAGCCTTTGTCCTTCTCGATCTTGCCTTTTGCATAAAGCCGGTCCTTGCCGGCCGTGAGCACGACGCTGGTCTCATCATAACGGTAAGGGCCGTAGAACAAAGCGATAAACCGTTTCACGATCAAATCGTAAAGCTTCCGCTCGTCGCTGCTTAGGGCGGACAAATTCACGAACTGATCCGTCGGGATAATCGCATGGTGATCGGTAACCTTGCTGTCGTCAACGATGCGCTTCGTCACATTGAGGGGCGCTCTCAGCAGCTTGCGGGCCGCTGCCGCATAAGGGCCGACGGCGATGCTTTCAAGCCTGCCCTTTAGCGTTCCTGTCATATCGCTCGATAAATACCGCGAATCCGTGCGCGGATACGTGACGAGCTTGTGCTGCTCGTAAAGCTTCTGCAAAACGTTCGACGTCTGCTTGGCCGAGAACCCGAGACGCTTGTTCGCATCGCGCTGCAGCTCGGTCAGGTCGTAAGCCTGCGGATGCGGCTCCTGCTTCTCCGCCGTCTTCAGCTTCTCGACGCGCGCCTCGCCTTTCAGCCTGCCGGCCACCTTCTCGGCCTCAGCCCCGTCCCACAGCCTTCCGTCATGCTGTTCCTGCTCCCGCCAGACAGCCGAGAAGCCGCCGAAGTCCGCGAATACGTTCCAATACGGCTGCGAGACGAATTTTTGAATGTCCTCCTCGCGTGCCATAAGCATTGACAGTGTAGGGGTCTGTACGCGGCCGGCCGCCAGCTGTGCGTTGTATTTGGTCGTCAGCGCCCTGGTTACGTTCAAGCCGATCAGCCAGTCCGCTTCCGCGCGGCAAACGGCGGATGCGTACAAATTATCGTAGTCCTTGCCGGGCTTCAGCTGTCCAAAGCCGTCTTTAATCGCTTTGTCGGTCTGCGAGGAGATCCACAGCCGCTTGAACGGCTTGCGCCAGTGAACCAGCTCCATAATCCAGCGGGCAACCAGCTCCCCTTCCCGCCCGGCATCCGTAGCGATGATCAGCTCGCCAATATCCTGGCGCTTGCAAAGCTGCGCGACCGCGCGGAACTGGTGGGAGGTTTCCTTCATCACCTTCAGATTCATTTTGCGGGGGAGCAGCGGCAAGTCCTCCAGGTTCCAGGTTTTATATTTCGGATCGTACTCCTCCGGCTCCGCCAGCGTCACCAAATGCCCCAGCGCCCACGTAACTACGTATTTAGGTCCTTCCATATGGCTTTTATGCTTTTGGCCGCAGCCGAGAACGCGCGCAATCTCCTTGGCTACGCTCGGCTTCTCCGCAAGTACAAGCGATTTCATGCTGTTGTTCGCTCCATTTCGTCCGATGCAGGGCCTGCGTCCCGCAAAGCCCGTCCATCTCTTATTCTATGACTGAAACGATACCATAGGCTTTCCGTCTTCGCAACGCTCCGGCCCCGAGAACTGCCATATCGCTTCCATTTGGACGGGAGGATTCCATATGCTATAGTAGATTGTGTGCAATCTAATTTCCCAGATTCCGCCTTAAGGAGCGTTGCTAATGAAACCGCGTTTTCTCGTTATTTTTTTCGTGATTCTGCTTATTTACAGCGGCCTGTCGTTTTATATTGGCTGGAACGGGTGGCTGCTGCTGTCTTATTTATTCGATTTCAAAAATACAGGCGTTTACGCGATCGTCATAGCCGTCTTCGCCTACGCATATTTGATCGGCAGAGCCGCCTACAGCACGCCGCTCCGTCCTGCGGCCGAAGCGCTGAAGGTAATCGGTTCGTACTGGTTTGCCGTATTGGAATATTCCGTACTGATTTTGCCTGCCGCTAATGCGATTTCTCTCGTGCTCAAATCAGCCGGGGTCGGCAAAACCGTCTATATCGCAGGGGTGGGATTATCCGCTCTTGCCGTAATGGCGGCGCTGCTCCTCCGCGGCAGCCGCAATGCATGGAGTCCCGTTATCCGAACCTACCGCGTCCATGTGCCGAAGCAGTCCGGAAAGCTGCAGCGGCTGCGAATCGCGATGGCGTCCGATCTGCATTTGGGCAGCATCGTCGGCAACAGGCATCTGGAGCGGCTGATAGCGAAGGTGGAACAAATAAACCCGGACCTGATCCTGCTTCCGGGCGATATTTTGGACGATGACATCGATCCTTACCTGCGCAAAAACATGTCCGCCGTCCTGGGCAAGTTGAAGGCGCCGCTCGGCGTGTACGCCGTGACGGGCAACCACGAATATATCGGCGGAAAAGTTCCCGAATTCGTTGCCGCCATGGATGCGATCGGAATCAGGGTGCTCTTGGACGAGACCGCGCTGGTGGCGGACAGCTTTTACGTTGTCGGCCGCAAGGACAAAGCTTCCGGCGGCTTCGCGGGGGACCGCAGACTTTCAATCGAAGAGCTGACCGCGCCGCTTGACCTCTCCCTCCCGCTTATTCTGCTCGACCATCAGCCCTCGGACATCGCCAAAGCAGCCGAGAACGGCATCGATATTTCCGTTTCCGGCCACACGCACCGCGGACAAATGATGCCGAACCATTTGATTACGAGAAGGCTGTTCGAGCTGGATTGGGGGTATTTGAAAAAAGGCGGGCTTCACGCCGTCGTTTCGTCCGGCTTCGGAACGTGGGGACCGCCCGTCAGGATCGGCAGCCGCTCGGAAGTCGTCCAGATCGACGTTGAGTTCGGCTCGCCGGTGTAACTCCAGCGAACAATTTGCCTTAAGCGAGACCGGGCAGCAAACGTTTATCAATAAAATGAACAAAGACGGCGTACCGCAAATTCCGCATGAAACAATAAGAGGCCGCGCAGGTTTTCAGCCTGCGCGGCCTTTTGCTTGAATTCGTTTTCCGACCCGCAAAACAAAGCATGATTGGATAAAAAAATAACAGAATCGAGCCTATTCCGAATACCCGGAAATCACTATACTGAGAATCAGCGCAGGCGTGCGGCGCCTGTAATCCAGGCAAGGTGGAATCCGGATATGACACAAAAAGAAGCCCTTCTCGACATGAGCTTGAAAACGGATACTCAACTGACCACTTTACGCGGACTGCAGTTTTGGCTTTACGCCACGAACGTGCTGTCCCCGTTTCTTCCGGTCTACTTTCAGACAAAGGGATATTCCTCCGGCCAAATCGGCTTTATGATGATGCTCGGACCGCTGCTGGCCGTCTTTTTTCAGCCGGTATGGGGCTATTTGAGCGACCGTCTGGGTACGGTGAAAAAAATCGTTTTTCTTCTCTGGAGCTTAAGCATTTTAAGCAGCATCGGGCTGTTTGCCGCGAACGGTTACGGTACAACATTGGTTTTTGTGACGCTGCTATACTTTTTCTGGCTTCCGTCGCTTCCGCTCATGGACAGCATTACGATCCGGGCGACCGAGAGGAGAGGGAAATCCTTCGGCTCCGTTCGCGTGTTCGGTTCGATCGGCTATACGGTCGTGCTCATCGTTGGCGGCATCCTGCTCGGCAAGTGGCTCGGCATCTCGAATCTGTCTTTTATTTTCTGGGCGGCCTGGGTCGTCCCTCTCGTACTTCTTTTCAAACTTCGCGACGAGCCGGCGTCCGGCGAACGGATGTCCCTGCAGTCGCTTAAGCCCATCCTGAAAAATAAATCGTTCCTGTGGTTCCTCCTGCTGGTCTTTATCATATCGGTCCCTCATCGGATGCATGACGTCATGTTCAGCTTGTATTTGACCGAGGCCGGAGGGTCGGATTCACTCGTCGGCTGGTCCTGGGCGCTGGCGGCTGCGGCGGAAATTCCCGCATTCGCCCTGCTTAGCAGATACCTGCACCGGGTGCGCGAATTCAACTTAATCGGACTCGTATGTCTCTTGTATGCGGTCAGGTGGCTCGCCTATGCCATAGCAAAGGACCCGTGGATCCTGTTCGCCCTGCAGGCCGGCGCTGCCGTCACTTTTGCGGTATTCTGGATAACGGTCGTTCATTATACGGTGAACATTCTTCCGAAGCAGCTTACCTCTACCGGGCAGTCCTTGCTGGCCATGGTATTTCTCGGCTTTGCCGGCATTTCGGGCGGAAGCATCGGGGGCTGGCTGGAGGACCGTTACGGCGGCTCGAGCATGTACGTATTCGCTTCGGTCGTATCGCTGATTGCCGCCATCGTTTTCTTCGGCAGCGAAACGGTCGCGCGGAGACGGCGGGAGGCGGCTCTGTTGAAGCAGCAGTAATTTTGCGGCGGTCGGCGAAGTTAAATGGATTTCATACAGCTAATTCCAGCAAAATGATGCTTATTCATGAAATAGCTGGATTGGGTACATCTAAAAGGTAGAATTCAACCGATTTTGATGAAGACACCCGATTTAAATGTAGTGAATCCCGTTATTTTTCAAAAACCTAATTTTCTTTAAAAAATAAATGTATCAATTACAGTTAGCACAGTTGATTAGCCGAAAGTTAAAGCGTTCAACGAGACCGGCCGCTTTCAAAAGAGCAGCTCCCGCAAATTAAAGCGTTCGTGGTAAAGCTCTAGCTCCGTCAGAATGTCGTCGCACAGCCGGAAAAATTCGCTGTCATCGGGAACTGCGTTCCTATGCTGCAATTCTCGGATAACGGCAAGCTTCACCTCCGGCGAAGCATGTCGGAGCATTTGCTCAAGCACCTCAGCATCCTCAAGCTGAAAGGGCAAATAACTTGCAGCGTCACGAACGCCGCCTGACTCTGAAAGCAGAACGACGCCAACCGTATCGAAGGTGCGGATGCAAATGGCACGATCCCTCTCTTCACGGAGCTTGCGTATGTAAACGGCCATGTCGTCGATCTCCGTCAGCGCAAACGCATCCTTTAGCCTCCGGATCGCTTCCATCCGTTCGGGATCCCGGTCATCCGCGCGGTCCCTTCTTGTTTTGTCCAAATGCTCTAAATAAACGCCTGCATCCGGAAAATGATTGAACAGCACAGAGCGCTCCGTACAAACGATACGAAGGAAATCGTTGATGTTTCTGGCTGCCAGCCAAATTCTCGATCCGAAATCCATCGGGGACACGACGGCGATATAAGCGTCCTCCAAATCCGGGACAGTGCCGAAATCGGTTACGAAACAGTAATGGATGCCGTCCATGCCCGGCCATGCGAAGGGAATAAAATCAGGCGGCGTACACGGATATCGGTCTCCTTGCTTATCCAGCATCAAACCAAGCTTCAAGCGCATTTGATCGCCAAGCTCCGCCTCCAGTTCGTACAGCCTTTCTATCGTCTTAGGAACGGCGTACCGGCCGTATTGCCGATGAATGTGGTGAACGCCTCTCTCCTCATTCTCCGCTGCCTTAGGTCGGCCAAACGACACCTTCGAGGACAACGGCTCCGTATGGCCATGCACCTTCAATATGTCCGGTACAAATTCACGGGTCAGCTTCATTCCCGACGTCATTCCGTAAAGCATGCCGAAGTTTTCGTCGTTCCATTCCGCAAGCTCCTCGCGGGTCAATTCGCCTTTAAATCCGAATTGGGATTCCAGAATCCGACTCACTTGCCCCCTGTTCTTCTCATCAAGCAAACTAATCTCGTGTAAAATCTCTATTATTTGTCGCTGCCTCTCCATCAGCCATCCCTCCATGCGCCTGTCGTCCTGCGATGTTCTCGCTGGCAATATAAGCCTATTATACCAGCCGCGTCATAGAGTTCTATGTTTCTATTCTATTTTTTGCGCTTTCTCAGCCTCATTCAATCTCAAAATAAGAAGGCCTCTTGCTCTCATAAAAACGCTCCAGTTTATCGATTTCTCCGGAAATCTCCCGGAGCCACTCCGTATCGTTCGTCAAGCTGGCCAGCTGCCCGAAATTGTACTGCTCGGCAAGCCTTTGCGCGTATTTGGCGTTCAATTTTAGGCAACTGTCCATTTCAGACTTTTCCAGCTCCGTAAGCGCCCGCTTCTGCTGCAGCAGCCACAGCTCGGCAAGTCTCCAGTGAATATGCATCATGTCTATCGCCCCATTCGATTATGATTGCATTCTTTCCCATTATCGCCCGGTTTCATCCGCTTTAGCCCTTGTTTCGGCATCGCTGCAAGGTGTTATAAGAGTATTAACCAAAAAAACGGGGAGTGAACGACATGGAAAACAAACAAACGTATTACGTATCCGTTTCCGGGAAAAGCATTGAATCCGATTTTTCCGTGAATGAACAGCTGGAGGTGCTGGGGACGGAGGAGGAGATCGGGCAGCTTCAGCAGCTGCTGGATCGCATCCAAAAGGACGACGAGATTACCCATCTAAGAGCGCCTATTCCTTATAAGTCCGCAGATCACGATAAGGCGACCGACCAATTCAACGAGGATATCCGGAAGGTCTACCAGGCGATCTATCAATTGGGCACCTATAAGACCAGAGAGCATATCCGCCAAATGAATATTCTCGGCAAGCTTCAGGATACCGATTACAATTACCCCGGGTATGACCGTTGAGGGCAGGAATAACAAAGCCGGACAGCCGCGATCGCTGTCCGGCTTGCAGCCATTGGCGGGCTTCCGAGCCGTCACTTGAACTTGCCGTAATCCTGAATAATGACTTTGGCTTTGCAGGCAATGCTGATCCTCGGGTATACCTCTTCCCAATTCAGCTTTTTCCACTCGGAGTAGCTCATGCTGTTCCTTACATATTGTCCGATACCTATACTGTCGACTTTGTTTTTTTGCATCAAGACGAGCATGTCCCCCGCCTCACGCTCTATATGTCCGGCGATGAGGCTTTCCACCTTTTTACGGTCCGCGTCGTCGCTTAGCTTTAGATTGCCTGTATACTCATGAACTGAGCCTCTTGTCACGATCTCGATGACTACTGAAAAGCGATCCGTTTGTTCGCGGGTCACGCGGATTTTCCGGTGATTGATGACGGAGCTGAATATAACTTGACCTTCTTCCCCTTTATCCTCCGCTAAATTAATGCTCATCTCGCCATATTTGAAATTTTGTCTTATAATCGCGAAGATAAGGGTCTTGTCGGGCTCAATGCGCGTCTTGTATTGATCGTTATGGAATAAAGCGATGCCGTCAACCGCTATGTTTTTCGCATTTTGCTTCAGGATGGGGGCAATGGGATCAATCCCGTCATCGTAATAATCGCGCGTAAAATCATATACGGTGATCCGGGGAATCGCCATGGAGATCGACTCCTTTTCGAGCAGTCGGTCCACATATTGGCCTGTATTGGGATGCTCGGGATAACGCTTGATCAATAAATCATGCGCGCTGCCGTTTACGACACTGACCTTCACCAGCTGCGAAATGGAGGGGTCCCGTACGAGCGTGTCGATGTGATTCATAAACCCGATTTTGGCCAGCGAGACACCGTACAACGTATTCCGAAGCTGTCCGCTTACGAGCGATAATTCCGTTTGCCTCGCAAATTCAATGCGGGCCTCCTTGCTTGATTTGACGGATGCGCTTAACGTTTCCAGCTTCATCTTGCCTTGCGGATCGGCTTTCGGAACATTGATCGTGACGAGCAGCTCGCGCCCTTTCTCCCGCTCTTGTTCCGATGGCAGATCATAGCCGGTAGCCTGGATAAAACCGAGCTTCTCCAATATTCTCTGTTGGCCGCACCCTGCGGCAAGCAAGCCGGCCAGCAGCAGCGTGACGATTGCCTTCAGTAGCCGCATCATAATTTTGCTCCTTTTTTGATCAAAAGGATGAGAATCAACAACATCGGCAGAGCGAAAGCGATACCGGAACTGGCATTCCCCAAATACTCCAGCCATTTACCGACTTCTACGAGCGTATCCGGCACCCAGGACACGATGAAGGAAGCCGTGACGATGATGAAGGCGAGAAGCTTTTGTGGAACGCCGGGCATCATTTGCCGCATCGATTCCTGCGCAGCCCACAAATACATCACGACAGTAGCGACTGTCGAAAATAAAAAGAAGGCAAACAGCAGATTTTCAACCCGTTCGATAAACGGCAGCTGAATATAAGATAATAAATCAATGACCGGATACATTAATTTCTTCAACTGTTCGAAGCTGAAAAAGCCGAAACAAATGAAGCTGAGCACAATATAATTGAACGTTGTAAACAAATGTCCGGCAAATACGGCGCGCATCACTTTTTTGTTTGAGTCGCTGTACGGAAAAAGCAGGATGGACAGCTCGTACCCCAGAAAAGCGGTAAATACGGACATACCGCCCTTCAGCACATCCGTTCCTCCCTTGAAAAAAAAAGGCGTCATTCTAACCCAGCTGAAATCCTTAACGAAAAAAATGAGCAGGAGCAGCATCCACTGGATCATCCAGAAAAAACTGGTCGACGCCTTTGATATGTTGTAGATTCCTTTAATCATCAACAAGTAGATCAGAATGTCCAGCAAAGCCTTAAACAGCATCGGATGCGTCGTATTAAAAGACAGCATCTGAAAAATATACACGTAGTTTTTCGCTGTCATACAGCCCGTCAGCGCCCATACGGCACTTAATGCCGCGTATAAAGGAAATAAGACGGCTTTGTGCAGCGCGCTCTCCAATATGGAGAAAATCGATTTGCCTTTCCCCATCCGATGAACGATTGCGATTAAGCCGATATTCAGGCTCGCGACGGCCGCGAGGATGGGGAGAGCCAGCCAGCCGTTATAGCCGAAGGTTTCGGCCAGCATGCGCGGGAGACTGAGAACGAGTACCCCCGTTTGGGTCATATAGATCAGAATTCCGATATGAAAGGGGTACAGTTTTTCTTTTACCATTGGCTTCCCCTTATTCTTTCATTTTGTTTTTCATTTCGTTCGGAGATTTCGATTGTGTCGGCCTCTCCTTCAGCATCCAAAAAGGAGCCCTGATGAACACGTCCCGCCAATCCTTGAACCGACCCGGCGCTACCGGCGTCAAATAAGAGCTTTGCAGGCTCGTTAGCCCGGAGAGATGAATCACGACGAGGGCCATTCCCATTATAAGTCCCATATTGCCCAGCATACCCGCCAGTATAATCAGAGCGAAGCGGATCAGCCGGATGGAAGCGCTCATTACGTAGCTGGGAATGACAAAGGAGGCTATGGCCGAGGAAGCGACCGCGATAATAAGAATATTGCTGGTCAGGCCTGCCTGTACGGCTGCTTGCCCGATTACGATACCGCCGACGATGCCGATGGTCTGGCCGATTTTGGTCGGCAGCCTGGCTCCCGCTTCCCTCAGCAGCTCGATCGTCGTTTCAAGAAGCAATGCTTCGTAAATGGGAGGAAAAGGCACTCTGCTTCGCGATTCCGTTAAAGTTAGCAGCAAATCCTCCGGTATCATTTCATAGTGAAAAGTCGTAACGGATACGTACAAAGCCGTAAACGCAATTGTGATGATAAACGCGCTAAACCGCAGCAGTCTTGTCGCGGTGCCAAGCATCCACCGCTGGTAATAATCGTCCGGCGACGAGAAAAATTCAAAAAACGAAGCAGGTGCGGAGATAACGGAAGGGCTGCCGTCAACGATAGCAAGCACTCTTCCGGATACCAGCTTCGAGACGGCCGCATCCGTTCTCTCCGTTGTCGGAAACAGCGGAAACACCGAATTCGGATGATCATCGATATATTGAACGAGCATATTCCCGTCATGGACAGCATCGATCTCGATGTTCTGAATGCGTCTGGACAGCTCCCGGACATAGCCCATATTCGTAATACGGTCTATGTATAACACGTACACGTCGGTTTTTGTAACCTCTCCTACTTCATACTTCATCACCTTCAGATGCGAGCTCTTGACTCTCTGCCGAATCAGGGATAAATTGACCTCTGCCGTTTCGATAAACGAATCATGCGGACCGGTAATGACGGCCTCCGTTTCCGACTGCTCGATGGAGCGGTTATCCGGTTTGTATACATTAACGACATAGCATTTGCCGCCATAAAAAATAGCAACCGCGCCGTCCAGTATTTCCTTAATCAGATGCTTGGCGGATTGCGTTTCGACGTATTGCGTACGAGCAAGCAGACTCGGTACCTCATCGGCGCTTATGCTGGAAAAAGGAACAGCTATTTCTCTCGTAAACGGATCGCTGCCGACCAAATGGCCGAAATAGACGAATTCCACCTGGATTTCCGGCATCGTTCGATGAACAAGATCGATGCAGTCCTTGAATTCGTCCAGCGTTTGTTGGAGCGAGGGCAGTACGTCAGGCTTATCCGGTTGACCTATCGGCTTGTTCTTACCATGCCGCACACGTTTAAACAGGGACATTATGCCACCTCGCCCTTTCTGCCTTTATACTCCTTAATGTGGTCAATATGGATGGATTTATTCCGCCGCCCAATCCTCCTCATAGACGACGGCATACAATGCTCTAGCCTATTCTATAAGGAGTGATATGAAATGGCATTTATGCCGCCGTTAGGCCCGTTTAGCCCGTTTGGACCTCCAGGACCTCCAGGAGGACCTCCGGGTGGACCTCCAGGAGGACCTCCGGGTGGACCTCCAGGAGGATTTCCAGGAGGACCTCCGGGAGGAGTTCCAGGTGGACCTCCAGGAGGGCCGCAAGGCTTGCAAGCTCCGACAGCGCCTCCGCCGCAATTCATTCCGCAGCAGCAGGCTTCTCTCTTTGCCGTTGATCCGGGTTCAATTTCAGGCTGTTTGTTCCGCAACACGTATATATGGCCCGTGAGGGGGCCGGGCTTTTGGTTTTATCCCGTTTTCGTAGGCCGGACATCCGTCTCCGGCTTTAGATGGAACGGATTTTTCTGGATGTACAGCGGCATGGATTTACGGCAAATCAGCTCGTTTACCTGCTTCTGACATTTACTCCCGAAAAGAAAAAACGAACCGCCGGCGATTCGCTTGGCGGTTCGTTTTTTATTCGACGTACGGGACCGCCTTTCAGACGGCCGCGCCGCGGAGCATGCTTTTCATATAGCTGCCCCATGCAATAAAGAAATAAAGCGTCTGCATCACGATGAAGATGCCGATAATGACGGACGAATAGATCCAATTGGATGACTCCATCATGTTATCCAATGCCGCCATCGCGAACAAAGCATGGTAAATGGCAACGACGACGGGAACAACAGCACGGCCGATCCGCAGCGCCGTCCAGCCCGATATCGCCAGGAACAGCGCAAAGAAGCCTGCCGCTGTCATCCATACCGCCTTCAACGGTACAGTGAAGCGGATCGTTTCATCCATATTCAGAAGAACGGCCAGCGCCATAAAAAACAGCTTGCTGAACAGCATGCCGAGTCCGATGCCGACCGCAATTGCGATCGATGCTCGCGCGTCGCCACCTCTCCGGCGCTCCGGATAAAGCATTCGGCGAGCAGCTGTTCGTTTTTGGTCAGCTCGATGCGTCTTCCCTGCCATTCAAGCTCATTCCGGTTCCAATGCAGCGCAGCCCCGAAGCGGCCAGCTCTGCGGTGCCCTGCCCTCCGCCGCCTTCCTGCCGCAAACCCGCAGCTGCCGCCGAAGCGTATTCCCCGTACGCCCGCCGTAACACGCCCTTCACCTTCGCCATCAGCAAATCAAGATGAATCGGCTTCGTTATGTAATCGTCTCCCCCGTTTTCGATCGCCATGACCTGGTCCATTTCGCCGGCCCGGGCCGAAATAAAGATGATCGGCATGCTCGAACGGACGCGGATTTGCCGGCACCAGTAGTAGCCGTCATAATACGACAAATTAATATCCAGCAGCACCAGCTGCGGAGCAAACCGCTCAAGCTCGGGCATGAGCTGTCGGAATTCGGAGGCGGCGGCGGCTTCGAAGCCGTATTTTTCCATGCTGCTCTTCAGAATAGCTGCAATTTTCGCGTCGCCCTCGACGATAAATACCCGGTACAATCGCTTGTCCTCCCGTCTAACGGTGAATAGGCCCGCTTCAAATCTGCAGAAATGCAAAAAAACCTCCCGTACCGGCAAATGTGTCCATTCACCGGCACGGAAGATTTCAGTCAAAACCGATTTACTCTTACGCGATCAGCACTCGCCCGCAGCCGCCGGCTTCCCTGCATCCGTAGCGGTACGGAACGAGCTGCCGCAGCCGCATGTAGCGCTGGCGTTCGGATTCTCGATCGTGAAGCCGCCGCCCATTGCCGATTCCTTGAAGTCGATGACAAGTCCGTTCAAATATTTGACGCTGTCCTCATCGACTACGACCTTGAGCCCTTGCATCTCCATCGCCCGGTCTCCCTCGTGCTGCTCATCGTCAAAGCCCATGCCGTAGGAGAAACCGCTGCAGCCGCCTTCCTTCACTCCGATGCGGAGAAATAGGCCCGGCGTTCCTTCCTGTTCAAGCATTTCTTTTATTTTGTCAGATGCAATATCACTGATCGTGATCATGATACATCCCTCCATTTATCCGTCTGATCAAATAAAGTTCACTTACTTGTTTATAGTATACTCCAGTTTCACCGGACGCTCAAGAGAAGCGTGCCTACTATGCCGTTCCATCCAATAAATTCCATGCAAATACTTTTCTTATTGCCCATGCTACGTATGAGGATTATAATAGTTACAGCTTCTTAATCGGAACAGCAAGTTATTTTTTTCACAATCTATGCACTCAAGGAGGCTCACCCCATGAACGTCGTAATACCGACAGAAGATTCACAGATGCAGCACATTATCGAAAAAGTACGTCATGGTCAGCGCTTATCGCTGGAAGACGGCAATTTTTTATACCAATCGGATGATCTGCTGACGATCGGACAGCTGGCTAACGAGGTCGCGCTCCGCAAAAACGGCAAAAAGGTTTATTTTATCGAAAACATGAGCCTTTATTTCACGAATGTCTGCGAAGCTCACTGCGCGTTTTGCAATTTCCGCAAGGACGAAGGCGACGAAGGCGCCTATACGCTCAGCGGCCAGCAAATGATCGAATATGTGGAGCAGCATTACCATCCTGGCGTACGCGAGTTTCATATCGTAGGCGGACACAATCCTCATGTGCCGTTCCAATATTATGTCGATTCGCTGAAAGCTCTGAAGGAGCGCTTTCCGGAAGTTACGCTTAAAGCGTATACCGCAGCTGAAATCGACTTTTTCTCGCGCATCAGCGGACTTAGCTACAAGGAGGTGCTTCAGGAGCTGATAAAAGCCGGCTTGCAGTCCTTGACGGGCGGCGGGGCCGAAATTTTATCCGACCATTACCGCAAAAAAATGCGCGTCGATAAAGCCGACGTGACCCAGTACCTGCAGGTTCACCGGACCGCGCACGAGCTTGGTCTGCGGACTCATACGACGATGCTGTACGGCTCCATCGAATCGAAGGAGGACCGCATCCGTCACCTGATGCAGCTTCGCGAGCTGCAGGACGAGACAAACGGCTTCCTCGTGTTCATCCCGCTGTCCATGCAGCCGATCAATCCGAAAGCAGGCATCCGCCGCCGCAATTCCGCTTTCGAGGATTTGAAGACGATCGCGATCAGCCGCCTGATGCTCGATAACTTCCAGCATATCAAGGCGTATTTCATCAACATCGGGGTGCAGCTGACGCAGGTTGCGCTTACAATGGGCGCATCGGACGCACACGGCACCATCGTGAAGGAGAAGATCAGCCACGCTGCGGGCGCTCTCACGCCGGAAGGCATTACGAGAGAGGATCTCATCTGGCTGATCAAAGGCGCAGGCCGCATTCCGGTCGAGCGCGACACGTTCTACAACGAAATCAAAGTATATGAGTGACAATCCCGCAATGCGGGTAACATACAATATAGACATCATATAGAAACATTGGGTTGGAGTTGGAGATCATATGAGAAAATTAGTTATTCTTGGCGGCGGTTACGGCGGACTTGCCATCGTCAACGAGCTGCTTGAGGAGCAAATCCCGCATGATGTATCGATCGTTCTCGTCGACCGCATGCCGTTTCAAGGACTGAAAACCGAATATTACGCATTAGCCGCCGGCACCGTATCGGATTTGGAGCTGCGCGTCAAATTTCCGAACGATCCGCGTGTTGAGCTGACTTATGGCGAAGTAACGGATATCGATATGGAGTTTCGCCTTGTTCATCTGGAGGGGCAGGATCCGATCGCCTACGATTGGCTCGTTATCGGACTTGGCTGCACCGACAAATATCACGGCATCGAAGGGGCCGAGCAGTATTCGACCAGCATCCAGACGTTTTCCGCCGCAAGAAAAACATATGCGCTTCTGAACGACATTAAGCCTTACGGACAAGTGACGATCGTGGGCGGAGGTCTAAGCGGAGTCGAGGTTGCCGCCGAACTTAGGGAAAGCAGGCAGGATTTGAATATCCGCATTTTGGACCGCGGGCCTAGCGTGCTGTCCGCCTTCCCCGGCAAGCTTCAAAGGTTTGTAACGGAATGGTTCCAGGAGCATCAAGTGGAAATGTGTGGACATGTCGGCTTAACCCGGCTGGAAGGCGGCATTTTGCACGACGGCAATTCGCCCGACCCGATTTACACCGACGTGACGGTGTGGACGGCTGGCATTCAGCCGGTTGAGCTTGTACAGCGAATCGATTTGCCAAAGGATAATCAGGGCCGTCTGATCATCAATGAGTACCATCAGCTTCCGGACTATAACGAGGTGTTCATTGTCGGGGATTGCGCTTCCCTGCCGTTGTCGCCAAGCGGTCAGGCCGCAGGCGCGCAAGGCAAACAAATCGCGGAGGTGCTTCAAGCCGCTTGGCAGAATAAAACCCCGAGACTTGGCAAAATCAAGCTTAAAGGCGTGCTCGGCTCGCTGGGCAAAAAAAGCGGTTTCGGCATTATGGGCGGGACGCCGATTCTCGGTCGCGTGCCGCGCCTGGTGAAGAGCGGTGTGCTATGGCGCTCCAAGCGCCATTTGGGCTAACGATTAGGACTTGAAGCTATAAATCCTCCAGCAGCTTGTCGAGCGCTTCGCGGTCCGCTTGCTGCTGGTCTAGCGACTTCAGGATATTGTCGTACAGCTCTTCCACCGTTTCAGCAGACACGATTGTGCCGTCGACGAGCGCGAACGGACTGAGATAGCATTCGCCGCAATTACCGAGACAACCGTACTCAGTGACCTCGTAGGCATCGTCCTGTTCAAATTTTTTCATGATTTTATCCGTGCCATGATGCATATTGCTTGCGCAAAATTCGATCATCGGCTTAAACATTTCGCATCACCTAACTTTACTCAGTTACTATCCATTTTCAATTGCTTCACTTTGTACTATAATAGGGGAGAAAGGAGCTGATTGCAATGAGTGAACAAGCACAAGACACGATGTACGATGAAGTGCTCGACGTATTAGATAAGCTTCGTCCGTTTTTGCAGCGCGACGGAGGAGACGTGGAATTGGTTGACGTGGAAGACGGCATCGTCAAGCTTCGCCTAATGGGCGCTTGCGGTAGCTGCCCAAGCTCGACGATCACGCTTAAAGCAGGCATCGAACGCGCGCTTCTCGAGGAAGTTGACGGCGTAGTCGAGGTTGTTCAAGTATTCTAATCACGGCTAACCTGCTATTAACAAAGAGTCTTACCGGCTTCAAGGACGCTCAGCTTCTTGAAGACCGTTAAGACTCTTTTTGTTGTTTCCGGATAGTTTGGCAATCGCAATATAGGTTTTCGCCTAGAACATGCCTTTAATATTCGCGCGGATCGGATCAAAGCCGCCGGTCACGTCGATCACATTGCCCGTCAGAAATGCGGATTTCCGCTCGCACAGAAACAGGATGACACGTGCGACGTCTTCCCCCGCTCCGGGCCTGCCGATCGGGGATTCCGAATCGTACTCGTCCTCCACCTCGTCGATGGACCTCTCTTTGTTGACGCCTCGAATGTCTCCCGGCCCGATCAAATTTACCGTAATGCCGTACGGAGCTTCTTCGACGGCCAAGGATTTCGTAAAGGACACGAGACCGGTCTTCGCAGCCGCATAGACCGCCCGGTGCGGCCAAGCTCTCGCTTCTCCGGCATGCCCGAAGCCGAAATGGATAATGCGCCCCCATTTGCGCTCGCGCATCCTCGGCAGCAGCCTGTGATCAAGCAGCATGACGCTTAACAGATTTCCGTGCAGCAGACTAACGATCGTCTCTTCGTCGTATTCGCTGAAGAGACGGCGTTTACGGACGAATGGACCGGCATTGTTCACCAATATATCCACCCCGCCGGCCCAGTTTTCCGCCGTTTGGGCGAGCTTATCCACGCCGGCGGTCGTCGTAATATCCGCCTGGACGGCAATCGACTTGCAGCCAAGCGCTTCGATCTGCCGCTTCACCTGCTCCGCCTCGAGCACGCTCTCCTGGTAATTGATGATCACATTGCAGCCATTCTCCGCCAGCTGCAGCGCCGTCCGTTTACCGAGACCTTTGGCGCTTCCCGTTACTAATGCCGTTTTCCCCTTGAGCTCCACGAGTCAATCTCCTTCCCGTGCTTATGGCTTTCTCTTTCGTACCAGACCGCACGCATATTGAAAGGTCAGCAGGAGCGATTCCATGGCCAGATACAGGCCTTGGGTCAGATCGGCAGATTGCTCCGCAATGTTCTCCAGCTGAATTTCCGCTCCATACATGCGGTGGCTTTGGATCAAATCGTCCTGCATTTCGGAGTTCATGTAGTGAATTTCGGTGTTTCGCCGCTTTCGCAGCCTGTTTGTCGCTTCCTTGTACTTCTCTTTAACGTCGTTCAGCTTCCATGTCAGCTCCGGATGGGCTTTTTTCTCCCGCATGTTTCGCAGGACGGTAAAATAGGAAAAATGCGGCTTGATCCTTTCGGTCCGCATATCGAGCAGCTCGTTGAGCAGCGTGCCCAGCTTGTCCATCAAGGAAAATACGCGGATGAAGCCGTTTTTATCGAAATAGATATACCGATTATAATGGATTCTTTCTTCCGCTGTCATTTGTTTGATGGATGTAGACTTTATTTTTTGTTGAAATTGGAGTGCTGCATAGTGGCTCTGCTCAAGCTCGTCCAGCGCAGCCTGCAGCCCTAATGTCCATATTTCGAATTTGCGCAGCTGATGGTCGCTGTCTGCTCCCGCTTTAATTTGCTTCGAGACGATGGATACGAACTGCTCCATTACACGAAACGTTTCTGCGAGTGTTCCTTCTGCTGCTCTCTTAGGTTCGTCAAACAGAAAACGCAGCATAACCGGCCAGTCCCTTCATGTAAGTTGACATCATAGCGATAGTCCGCTGCGCGTGCCATTTGATCTTCCAATCGCCTTGAAACCCCATTCTTCTGATTTTCTTGGACCTTAATAGGTGAAGAATGGGGCTTCAAAAGCGACCGCTTCGCTTTTCCAGATTCAAATGGCCCGCTCCGCTTCTCGCTTCTATAGCTTGTACTCCGTCCACCTGCGATCCACAAGTTCAACAATGTCCTCGCGCGGGAACAGCTCGTCCGGATAACCCGGCTTCATGCGCGCGTCGATGACAATCGGCAGCTTGTAGCCGAAATGGTGGCGGCGAACGTCCGATTTGGCATATATATCGTCCGCCGGGTTAAAGCGGGTGAAAACCGTCCATAAAAATGGCGTTTGCGCGTCCGCGACAGCCGCGTCGTCCGCCAAAATGACAAGCGGCCAGTCGGTGCCTTTGTCCGCAAGCCGGTCCAGAAGCCGCTCGGCAAGCTTGGGCTCCGCCTCATAAGAGGCGCCGGAGACGACTAGGCAGCCGCGGCAGTACGGCCTTGCATCCGTAATTTCATCGATCGGGCCTTCATTGTAAGTACCGGGAAGCTCACGCACAGGGTCTCCTACGCCGAGCATAATCGCCTTGCTGCCGTGATTCAGCTTGCCGCCCGTGTAATCGAGCGTATCGTGTGAGGTCTGATCAAAGACAAACAGGTCGGATTCAGGCTTAAAGCGCTCCAGCACCGTCTCGAGCAGGCTGGAGAAGTTGTCCAGCCGAACCGCTTGATTCGTAACGATCAGAAACTTGGTCAGCGTAAGCTGTCCTTCTCCTAGAATGCGGAAAGCGGATGTCAGCGCTTCCCTTGAATAGCTTTCCCTAACAACCGCTGCGGCAAGCGCATGGAAGCCGGTCTCCGCGTAAGTCCACAAATCCTTGACGCCGGGCATCGCCATCGGAAACGCCGGCGAAAGAAGCTTCTGCAAAAATTCACCCAAGTAATAATCCTCTTGGCGCGGCTTGCCGACTACGGTCGCCGGATAAATCGCATCTTTTCGGTGCCACATGTGGCTCACGTTGAACACCGGGAAATCGTGCGTTAAGGAATAATAGCCGTAATGGTCCCCGAAAGGCCCCTCCGGCCGCCTGATATGCGGCGGCACAAGCCCGCTGATGACGAATTCGGCTTCGGATGGAATGCGGTGCGTGCCGTTCGGGTCTTTAACGACCGGCAGCTTGCCGCCGATAATGAGCGATGCGAGCAGCAGCTCCGGCAAATGCTCCGGCACAGGCGCAATCGCGGAAGCGATCAGAGCCGGAGGTCCGCCCAGAAAGACGGATACCGGCAGCGCTTGGTTCAGCTTCTCTGCTTCATGGTAGTGAAAGCCGCCGCCCTTATGTATTTGCCAGTGCATGCCTGTCGTCGAGTCGTCGAAAATCTGCATTCTATACATCCCGAGATTATGCTGCTTGCGGTGCTCCGGATGCTCCGTATACACCAGCGGGAGCGTAATAAACGGGCCGCCGTCCTCCTGCCAGCTCGTAATCGCAGGCAAACCCGCAAGCGGATTTTCCCGTTTGCAGGCCTGCAGAATCGGAGCATTGCCGGCGGTTACTTCCTTCAGGCCAACCTTCAGCATGTCCCAAATCAAATTTTTCTCGCCCCATATCGCTTTCGGTGTCGGAGGGAGCACACGGTCCATCGCGCCGACAATTTGCTTCATTAACGCTTCCGGCCGGGGACCGAAGGCGAGATCAACCCTGCGGCTCGTGCCGAACAGGTTCGTAACAATCGGGAACGGGCTGCCAAGCACGTTCGTGAACAGCAAAGCCGGACCTCCCGCATCGATGACGCGCCGGTGGATTTCCGCGACCTCCAAATTCGGATCCACCTGCGTATCGATGATCGCAAGATCGTTTTCGCGCTTCAGAACGTCCAAAAAGTCCCGTAAATTAGTAAAGCCCACTACCTGCCACGCCCTTCCCTAAACCGCCATGAGCGAATTAAAATGTCCATTAATAGTCCGAATAAACCGGTAACGATTAGATTATGCAATAAATTCGTAAATAAAAACAAATCCGAATTCGTAATCGTAAAAGTGAGCAGAGCTCCGCTGAAAATTTGAGTTACGACAAGACCGAGAACCCACGCAGCCGGCTTCGCCAATCCGGCGTCGCCATGGCTTGTTTTGCGGATATGAACGTATAATCCCGCAATGCTGAGCGCCAAGATGAAAGCGGCAACCCTGTGTACGAACACAGCTCCGGTAGCTCCGCTGATTTCCGGCACGATTTCTCCGTTGCACAAAGGCCATCCGAGACAGCCTCCACCGGACTCGGTATGCCGGATAAAGGCGCCTAAATAAACGACGACGTAAGTATAAATCGATACCGCAAGCACCCGGGGAAAGATCGAGCTTGGCACCGTAAACGAGGCTGGGGTGCCCCGCTTCGCGCGGAAGGTCCAGATCACAAGAAGCAAGGTCGATGCGAACGCGATTAACGAAATGCCGAAATGAATGGCCATGACGGCCGGCGATTGAGGCCACTTCACCGCAGCTGCGCCCATAAGCGCTTGTATGATTGTAAACGATAAAGCCCCTCCCGCATAAAATAGAGGTTCTTTAAAGGCTGTGCTGTCTTTTCTATATTTCAGCAGCATCCCGATAAAAGCGGCCAAGACGAGTATACCTACGACCCCGCTGACCAGACGGTGCGAATATTCAATCATCGATTCAATCGTATACGCAGGAATAAATTTACCGTGGCATAACGGCCAATCATCGCCGCAGCCGCGGCCGGAGCCCGTATTCGTGACCAGCGCCCCGCCGAGCAGTACGAGAAGCATTCCGATGCACGCAGCGATTGCCAGCATGCGAAAACGCCCGGTTACCTTCATGAAATCACCCAGTTCCAAAAGAGATTGTGTAGTACCTTTCGCCTAGCGACAGTACAATTATAGCCATAAAAAAAGGCAAAAGCCATGTTGAAAATGTGACACTTCCCTGCCTGTTCCGTTACAAAACGAAAGCCCGCGCTTGGGAAGGCTTGCCCCCAAACGCGGACTATCCATTACTTATGGCTTAATGCGTCGCTTACCTGAATCGCACGATCGGTAAATTGCTCAATCTCCTCGCGCGTCTTGCGGAGCTTGCTTACGAAGCGGACGAGCTCCCGGCCGTTCCGAAAGGCGATAAAGCTCGGAATTCCGAGTATGTTCAGCTCGGAGCACAGATCCGGCAAATCGTCGCGGTCAAGCTCCACGAATGAGGCCCGCCCTTCATAAGACCTTTCCAAATCAGGCATAAACGGATCGATAAAATGGCAATCCTTGCACCACGTTGTTTTAAACACCGCAATTGTCAGCTCATCACGGGCAACCGCTCCGCGAAATTCGGCTTCTGTTGTTAGTTTATTCATTACGCACCTCTACTAATTACATGATAGCAGCCAAGCCTGCAGAAATTCTTAGCTTATAATTCCCTTTCAAGCGTAAATATTTTCTCATCGTCGTAAAATTCGCTCCAGCTAATCTTTGCCCTCAATACACGGGCCAAATCGCGCGCCGGCACATAGGAGACGCCGTCGACCAGTGTAACCGGGAAGGACCACGTTTCCGTCTTTCCGTTCACGACCGCTTTGTCGCTGCCGATCTTAACGGAAACGGTCGTATCCGTCGCTTCGTCGTACAGCTTGATGCCTTTCGATTTGGCGTTGTATTCGATCGATGCTCCCAGGCTGTCCGCCGTATCGCGCAGCGGTATAATCGTAATGCCCGCCGCTGTCAAAATGGCCGGATTATATTCATCATACGGATACCAGGTGACGGTCTGATTAGCGATATGGAACTTGTTTTTCAGCAGATCGTAGATGTCGGAGCTTTCGTCGAAATGCTTCAGGAACTGGTACCCCTGCATCTCGAACAGCGCTTCGGCGCTAAACGCATCGTCGGTTTCTGCAGGTGCGTCTGCAACTACGGCACCGTTCACGTTCCAGGCTTCGCTCTCCAGCTTGATCGTTATGCCTTTGAATGGCATCGCTCCTATTCCATATGCAAAACCGTATCCAAACTGTTCATCGAAATATTCAACATCAGGATCCGCTTCATTGCCAACATTCTCTTCAGCTGCCTGATCCGTCTCCTCTTCACTCGGCACATAAGTCAGCTCATACAGCTGCTTGCGGATATCCAGCTTGCTGTCCACGTACATATCCGCTTTGATAACAAGATCCTTGCTGAACATCTCCTCGATCACTTCTTGATCTTCATCGTCCATGCGGGCCAGCTCCGCCTGCAAGTCCTCAAGCATGACGAACAGCTCTTCCGCCGCCTGCTCCTTCAGCTCCTCCGGTGTAGGTGCGTCCAGGCCGCCTTCCTCGAACGGATTCACGGAGCCAATCGCCTCCCACACATCCGGATTGCGCTGCAGGATGTCGAAGACCCCTTCGATCATGCTCTCGAAGCCCTCACGGTCCGCAACAAGCGCGTCCACATACTTTTTCACCAGCGCCCAAATTTCCGGCCCGTTCAAATAGGCATGGACATGCATAAGCGATGTCGCGGAGCCGTTGACCGGTTCGACCGCCGGCTTCACCTGAATCCGTTCCGGATTCGGCAAATTGTCGATGACGTACGCGCCGATCGTGTCGAGCGCTTCGTGGCCGAGCGCAGTCAAAGACTCGTCGTCAAGCCCGTCCGCTTCTTCCGTATTTATGCCGGCCGCCGCGCCAAGCAGGCTTTCGCTTGTCAGATCCAGCACGAACGGCTGCTTCGCCCCTTCAAGCTCCAGCACGGCAAGCGTATCCGACATTTGTAAGGAGAAGCCGATGCCGATCTCGTCACCGAGCTGCAGGCTGCCGTTCATGGACATATGCTCCTCGTCCTGCAGCTTCACTTGATCAAGCTTCAGCTTTATGCTGGTAAACAGCTTAATAAGCTCCTGATCCTCCTCCGGCATTTCCGCAAGCGCTTCTTCGTCCAGCAGCAGCTTCAGCTCCAGCGTCTGATTCCCTTCGCTTGACGTTACCTTCAGCGCCTTTTTAAGCACCGCATTAAAATCCACGCCCGCTACCGCCTGGCAGCCGGCAACGAACACCAGCGCTAATGCCAGCAGCAGCGCCAGCAGCCTGCTGCGTTTCCCCAATTTCCCCATTAAATCCGACCTCTCCCCACATTCATTATCTATAAGTCAACAGCCTCTCAAACTCTATTAAATTGTACAAGAGACTCTATCAATTGTAAATGTATGGAAAGCACTTCTTTTGTCGAATAAGGCGCCCTTCAACCGGAAGGGCGCCTTTGTTTTTAGACCGATTTTTTGAAAAATGGCTTTAAGATCAGCATAAGCAGCTTGCGCACCGGACCCGGGAATGACCGGATATCCTCCGGCGTCACGACCCGCAGCGCCGCGAGCAGCACCAGGTACAGCCCTCCCACGACGACGGCTGCCGCTCCCCCTGCGGCAAGGTACGACAGCTTGGCCTGCCAGCCTTCCGTCAACGCGAGCACGGCGGTTTCCGTCACCCAGCCGGCAGCGGCCGGAATCGCAATCGCAAGCATATACGGAACCCATCGGCGGCCGAGCACGTTCAGCTTCACTTCTTTGTTGATCGTTCTCATGTTCAGCAGGGTTATGGCGATGAAGCAGACCGAGGAGCTGAGAATCAGGCCGTAAACGCCTATCCAAGGCGCCAGTGCAAGGCTGAGAACAACCTTCATAGCGAAGCCTGCAAAGGTGTGCATCATCGGCAGGCGCGGCTTATCAAGACCGTAAAGCACAGAGTTCGTCGTCATCATCGTAATCTGAAAAATCGTCCCCGCGGTAAGAAGAGCGACCGCTCCGCTGCCGCTAGGGCTGCTGAAGAGCAGGCCGGTAACCGAGTGGGCTGCGACTGTCAGCAGCAGCGCCACGGGCACGCCCGTAAAGCAGACGATCCGCATGACGAGCGACGATTGCCGCTGTACCTCGTCCATATTGTTCAGCGAATAAGCCGACGAAATGACCGGGATGATCGAGGCGCCGAGCGCAATGGCCAATATCGGCGGGATGCCGGCCAATGCCATCGCTTTCGTCGAGTAGTTGGCCAGGATGACGGCGGCCGATTCCTCGGTGTACAGGGACGCAGTAAGACGCATAAATAAAGACAAGTCGAAGAAATACACAAACTGCACCGTCATAGCCGTCACGACGGCAGGAATGGACATGGTGAATATTTCACGGTAAATCGTGCGGAAAGGCAGCTTCGCAGCGGCCGCGCTTCCGCTATTCCGAACCTCTGCTTTCGGCTGCTCTGAGGCATCCTGCTTCTTCAGCTTTCTTGCGAACCAGAGCATGACCCCAAACGCGCCCAAGCTGCCGAACACGCTGCCGAAGGCGATCGCCGCAGCGCCCCAATCGTCGCCGTAGCCGAGACCGAGTATGATGAGCGCCAATCCGATGCCGCCGATAATCCGCAATATTTGTTCGACGATTTGGGAAATGCCGCCCGCCGACATAATCTGTCTGCCTTGAAAATAACCCCGCGTCATCGCAATAACGGGGAACAGCAGCAGAGCGGGAGCGATGGCCTGCAGTGACAGGGCCGCGTAAGGCACTTTTGAAATTTTCGCATATGCAGGCGCCGTCACGAACATGGCCGTGGCCAAAATAACGCCGGTAACCGCACCGAACAGCAGAGCCGCCTTATAAATCCGCTTCGCCTCATCCGGCCTGCCGAGCGCATAGCGCTGTGAAATCATTTTGCTGATCGTAACCGGGATGCCGCCAGTGGCGACGGTAAGCAGCAGCAAATACAATTGATTGGCCGCGTTAAATGCGGCCTGGCCGTCGGGCCCGAGCATGTAGTCAAGCGGAATTCGCTGAAACAGCCCGAGAAACCGGGCTGTAAGGGCGGCGGCAGCCAAAATGAGCGTGCCTTTGATTAATGAGTCTTTTTTTAGCATGGCGTATCGTAGAAGTCTCCTATTCTATAATTCAGTTCCCGTGTCAAAAAACAAGCCATAGAACAAACAGCACGATCATCAGCAGCTGAAGAATCACTTTCACTACGACGCTCGTGAATAATCCGACAACGGAGCCGATGCCGACCTTCATCGATTTCTCGAGGTTCGAGCCCGCGATCATTTCCCCGATCACCGCTCCGGCGAACGGTCCGATAATAAGGCCGAATCCCGGGATGACGAACGGCCCGATGATGAGTCCGATCGTGCTGCCGATAATCGAAGCCTTTGAGCCCCCGAACCGCTTGACTCCCCATGCGCTGACCGCGTAATCAGCCACAAACAGGACGATCACGATCAGCGTCTGTAAAATCCAGAAAATGACGCCGAACTCGCTGAAAGTAAAGAAAAAGCCGTAAACGAAAAAGGCTGCGTAAATCGCCAGCGCGCCGGGCAATATCGGATAGACGGCTCCGGCCATGCCCACCGCAAACAGCAGCACAATGATAATCCAGCCCAAAATGTCCATTTACATCTCACCCTTTCAATACATGCCGTTTAATGACCTCCGCCACCCCGTGCTCATCATTGGTCAGCGTGATGAAATCCGCCGCTTCTTTCACCGCTTCCTGGGCATTCCCCATCGCTACTCCGAGGCCCGCTTCGCGGATGGCCGCTATGTCGTTCAAACTGTCACCGACCGCGACGACCTGCGACATCTCGATCCCAAGCACTCCGCAAAGCTCCCGAAGGGCGCTCGCTTTCGATACGCCGAAAGGGTTCAGTTCCAAATTCCACGGGGAAGAATTCGTAATCTCCAGCGCTTCCCAGCTTTTCACCTCGGCCAGAATCGCTTCCCTTGCGCGGTCGTCCTCGGTGTAATAACCGAATTTTAACCAGTGATGCCCTTCATAGTCCCCGGCCGGATCGATCCATTTTTCTTTGTTGTAAATATCGTCCGTCGTATAAGCCCAGAACCAAACTTCGCTATGTACTAGAGCAAGCTCATGCAGCCTTTGAACGTAAGCGGGACTGAGCAGCGTCCGTTTGTGCAGCACATGCGGCCTTTGCCAAATTTCCCCTCCGTTCACCGTAATCATTGGCGTCTCCAGTTTCAGCTGCTCGGCAAAGGGCAGAGCGCTGCGAAAGCCGCGGCCGGTGGAAAAGCTGACGGTGATGCCAGCGTCCAGCGCCTTTTGAATCCATTCTGCGTTTTCCGCGCTGATTTCCGTCCGCTCGTTAAGCAAGGTCCCATCCATATCCAGTGCGATCAATTTATAATTACCCACTTCTTGCTGCCTCCTCACACGATTCCGTTCACTAATCATCTATTTTAGCACATTTAGCCGGGATTCTAAACGCAAGATAGAGGTGCCCTCCCCCGGATCGGCCCCTGGAGGCATTCGAACCGAAAAAAAACGCCGGAGAGCAGCCTCCCGGCGATTGTTCATGCGTATGAAGTTTAGAATGTCGTCCCGTTCTATGATGCCAGCCGCCGCATCCTCAGCTTCTTCGCCACAATGCCCTGTGTCGGCGAGAACAGAAACGCCGCAACGAACAGGAGGGCGGATGCGCATACCATGCAGCCGGCGATGGAAGCGTCAAGTAAGACAGCCGCTCCGTAACCGATAAACGTGCTCGCAACGCCCGCCGCAACGCTTAATCCGATCATGACGCCCAGCCGTTCGGTCAGCAAATACGCCGTAGAGGCCGGAATGATCAGCATGCCGACAACGAGAATCGCCCCGACGCTCTCGAAGGAGCTGACGGTAGCCATCGATACGAGCCCCATCAGCAAATAATGGAACAAGGCAACCGGAATGCCGATCGCGGCTGCCAAGGCGGGATCAAAGGCACACAGCTTGAACTGCTTGTAGAACAAGCCGATTACGGCCGAGATGACGATCAGCGTAAAGCCCAGCAGCCATACGGCCTTCGGCCCCATGCTGATGCCGCCGAGCTCCCACAGATTCCAGTGCACATAAGCGATCTCGCCGTACAAAATGGCGTCCTGGTCCAGATGGACCTGTCTCGCGAATAAGCTGACAAGCACGACGCCGATCGCGAACAAGGCCGTGAACACAACGCCGATTGAAGCATCGGATTGAATGCCGCTCTGCTGGAACATTTGTATGAGAAACGTGGTGAGCAAGCCGAAAGCAAGGGCGGCGAGCATCATCAGCAGGGAGTCCCTGGATCCGCTGAGCAAAAAGGCGATTACGATGCCCGGCATAACCGAATGGCTGATCGCATCGCCGATCATCGCCATCTTGCGCAGAACCAGGAAGACGCCAAGAATGCCGCAGCAGCCCGCTACGAGCGAGCCGGTCAGCAATATCCAAAATTCGCTCATAACGCCGCCTCCTTCTTCACGCCGTTATTGGCGCCGCTCTTGGCAAGCTGTTCGTTCTCCCGGGTAAAGCTCTTCTTAACCTGTTTTCTCAACAACCGTTTGGCGATTAATCCGCGCGTCGGACCGAACAGCACGGACACACCGAACAGCAATGTTGCCGCCAGAACCGTCACGGGTCCTGTCGGCAGATTGGAAACCGATGCGCTCATCAGGGTGCCGACGGCACCGCTTAACGCTCCGAATACGCCGGAGATCACGACCATCAAACCAAGTCTGTCCGTCCAGTATCTCGCCGAGACCGCCGGCGTAATCAGCAGCGCAGCGACGAGGACGACGCCGACCGCCTGAATGCCCGCCACAACGGCCACAACGACCAGCAGCATAAGCAGCTGCTCCAGTAAAGCAACGGGGTAGCCGATGCCGCGCGCAAAGCCGGCATCGAACGATATCAGCTTGAATTGCTTGAATAACAGGGTGCATACGGTGATTAACAGCCCGCAGACGATGGACATCGTTACCACGTCCGAGGCGATCATCGATGCGGCCTGCCCGAACAAAAACTTGTCGAGACCGGCCTGATTCCCGTAATCTCCATGCTGGATCAACGTCAACAGGACAATACCGAGTCCGAAAAAGCCGGACAGGACGATCCCCATCGCCGCATCCTGCTTAAGCTTCGTATGACGGGTTATATAACCGATCCCGAACGTGGCGAGCAGGCCTGCGGCGCCGGCGCCGATTAGAAACAGACCGATCGACTTGACGCCCGTCAGCATAAATGCGATACAGATGCCGGGAAGCGCCGCATGGG
Organism: Paenibacillus vietnamensis; assembly: GCF_020169515.1. GTDB lineage: Bacteria > Bacillota > Bacilli > Paenibacillales > Paenibacillaceae > Pristimantibacillus > Pristimantibacillus vietnamensis. The sequence continues at coordinate 125,677 of NZ_JAHMHW010000004.1, forward strand.
CAAGCGTGTCGCCCATCAGGCTTTGCTTCCTCAAATAAGAGAAACAACCGATAATGCCGCTGCTAAGTCCAAGCAGCGTGCATCCGAGAAAAATCCACTGCATATTCGGATCGGACAGCATCGACCAAATGTCATTCACGGCTTATCCCTCCTTACCGGCTGGAGAAGACGGCTGATGGCTGCGGTCGAGAAACGCCAGCCTGCCGCCGTACGTCTGCTGCAGCCGCTCCTGGGTGAACGTCTCCGCCGTCGGGCCGTAAGCCTGCAGCTCTACGTTGAGGAGAAGAACCGAATCAAAGTAATCCTGCACCGTAGCCAGATCATGATGGACGACGATGACGGTTTTGCCCTGCTTCTTCAGCTCCTGAAGAAGTGTGATAATCGCTTTCTCCGTCGCCGCATCGACGCCGGCGAACGGCTCATCCATGAAATAAAGCTTTGCGTCCTGCGCCAGCGCGCGGGCAAGAAATACCCGCTGCTGCTGGCCGCCGGACAGCTGGCTGATCTGCCGTCCAGCAAAATCGGCCATTCCGACTTTGGCGAGGCATTCCATCGCCAACGCCTTCTCCTTCGCGCCCGGACGGCGGAACCAGCCGAGGTGGCCGTACCTGCCCATCAGCACGACATCCAGCGCATTCGTCGGAAAATCCCAATCGACCGATTCCCGCTGCGGAACGTAGCCGATAAGCTTGCGCTGCTGCTTATAAGGCTTTCCGTAGACAAGCACCTCTCCCGCAATGCTCGGGATAAGGCCGAGCGCAGCCTTCATCAGCGTCGATTTGCCGGCTCCGTTCGGGCCGATAACGCCGATCAGCTCCCCTTCCGTTACATTGAAAGACACGTTTCTAAGCACCGGCTTCTTCTGATAAGCCACGCTAAGTCCTTTAACGGACAACGGCGGCGCCGCCATCCTGACGGTGTCCGCAACCGATGAATTAAGCTTCATACCCTTCACCCGCTTTCAATGCTGTTATTTCAAGGCTGCCACAATCGTATCCACGTTGTGCCGTACCATACCGATATAAGTTCCCTCTTCCGTTCCCGGATTGCCCATCGCGTCGGAGAACAACTCGCCTCCGATCGTCACCTCGTGGCCCAGCTTACCAGCTCCTTCGATGACGGATTCGATCGATTTTTTCGGAACGCTGGATTCTATAAATACCGCTTTAATTTTATTTTGAACCAAATAATCGCGAAGCTTGCTGACATCCTTGGAGCCGTATTCCGACATCGTATTCATTCCCTGCAGACCCGTGACCTTTAACCCGTACGCTTCGCCGAAATAACCGAAGGCGTCATGCGCAGTAACGAGGATCCGCCTGTCTTCGGGAATAAGGGCGATCTGCTCCTTGGCGTAAGTGTCCAGCTCCTCAAGCTTCTTGATGTAAGCCGCTGCACGCGCCTTGTAATCGTCCGCATTCGCGGCATCCTTCTCCGCCAGCGTATCCCTGATGACCTCCGCCGCCGAAATCCACAGCTTCACATTGAACCAGATATGCGGATCGTGCATACCCGCCCCTGCAGCCGGATTGGCATGCAGCTGCTCTTCCTTCAAGTAAGACGATACGGCAACCGTCGGCTTCCGCTTCTCAAGGGCCTCGAACATCTCGCCCATTTTTCCTTCCAGATGAAGACCGTTATAAAAAATGAGGTCCGCTTCGTCCAGCAGCTTCACGTCACCCTGCGACGCTTTATAAAGATGGGGGTCAATTCCAGCACCCATCAATCCTGTAACCTCTACGTGCTCGCCGCCGATTTCCTTTGCGACGTCGGCAATCATGCCCGTCGTCGTAGTAACCTTCAGCTTGCCTCCGTCTCCGCTTCCGCCCGTCTGCCCGCAGCCCGTCGCTGCGATTACCGTGACCGTCAAAAATACGATCGCCATAATGAACCGGCGCAGCGCCGAATTCGTTTTCCTTGTCTTACGCATGATGTTACCTCCCGCAGTTGATTATTTTGTTATATGCTCGCTCGTTTGCCTGTATGAATCTTATTTTGCCGCGCGAACATTATTTTGCTTTGTGCCTTTTTTTTAATAATACACAAAAATGTTTCTCTAGTGCAACATTTATTTTTAATTGGGCTCCCGCTCCCCTGCAAACCGCCGTTCCCAAGCTTAAACGGCATAAAAAAGCGGCGAAGCAAATTTCCTGCTTCACCGCTTCGTATGATGACCGATAATTATTCCTCTCCGGCAGCGGCGTCAGCCGCTCCGGTTCCCTCTTGCGTGCTTCCGGCGTCCGAAGCCGTTTCCACCGTTTTCTTCTTCGGTACGCCGGTCAATCCGATTTCTTCATCGTATGCGTCAAAAATTTTACGCGCGATCGGCGATGCGCCGTAGCCGCCGAAGCCGCCGTCCGGCACGACGACCGCTACGGCAAGCTTCGGATTCTCTGCAGGAGCATAGGCGATAAACACCGCGTTCTCGGCGCGCCGCGCCGCAACGTCCTGCTCGGATGTACCTGTCTTCCGGCGGTAGCTGTATGCGAAGTCCTCGAAGCCTTCCGATTTAACCTGGGACATGCCGGTCTCGATTTCCTCCCAATAGGCGTCGGGAATATCGACGGTATTCAATACCTCCGGCTTAAAGCCCTGGATCAGGTTGCCGTCGGAATCCTTGATTTCGTTCACGAACTGCGGCTTGAGCCGCGTGCCGCGATTGGCCAGCATCGCCGCGTATTGAGCCAGCTGAAGCGTCGTATAACGGCCCTGCTGGCCGAAGGAGGCGAATATTAAGGCGGACTGGGCGCTTCCGCGCTCGGCCTCGCTGAAGTACTCGATGACGCCCTTCGATTCTCCCGGCAGGCCGCTTTCCGTCAGCACGCCGAGGCCGAACTGCTTCATGTAATCGTCCCATATTTCGACGCTGCTCTTGCCGTTGACACTGCCGCGCATATACAGCGCGTTCCCGATCATCGCCGCCATGAAGGGGTTAGATGAATCGCGGATGGCGCCGGCGCCGTCAAGGCTGCCGTATACGTGGTTTTGCGAGTTGCGGATATAGCGCTCGTAGCCTTTTTTACCGAAGGAGAACACGCCCGTATCCCGATAGATCGTAGACGTCGAAAACAGGCCCTCGTTCAAGCCGATCAGTACCGACAACGGCTTCATCGTCGAGCCGGGAGGCACGATGGAGGAAGGATGCTTGCTCCGCTCGTCGGCGGTTTCGTATTTGCCGTATACGGTGCTGATCGTCCCGTTGGCCAGTACGTTCTGGAAGTTCTCATAATCCTCCGGGCTGATCCTTCCGCCCGCCCAGATGTTCGGATCGTAATCCGGCATGCTGGCCATGGCGACAACCTTGCCCGTATCGACCTCCATCGCAACCGCGAAGCCGGTTTTCGCATATTCGGCCCGCTCGTAACGGTTCGTGGAAGTAGTAATCTTTTTCAAATGATCCATAATTGCCGTTTCAGTCTTAAGCTGCACGTTCTTGTTGATTGTAAGGTAAAGGTCTGCGCCCTTCTCCGGATTCGTAATTTGCATCGGGCCGATAATCCGCTCCGCATTGTTGACCGGATACGTCTTCAAGCCGTTTTTGCCGCGGAGCACGTCCTGGTACATCCGCTCCAGCCCGTCGAGCCCGACGTCCTCCTCCTCCAGATATTGCAGCTGCGGATCGGTTTCTTCGGTTTTTTCCTTATAGAAATCGACATCCTCGCGAACGCCCTTGTATTTTTTCAAATAGCCGACCAGCTGCACAGCGATCGAATCCTTATCGTAGTTGCGGACGCTCTCCTCCATAATGTCGACGCCCTTGAAGTCGGACCGGTTCTCCATGAAATAGGCGATCTCCGCTTTCGTCAGACCGGACTTGATGCGGCGCGGCGTCGAAATGTTGTTTCTGCGGAAATCCAAATCCATTTGGCGGATGATATCGTCCACGGTCATCGCCTTTTCAGGATCTTCATCGCCCTTCTCGGAGAAAATTTTCTCCAGCTTCACCGCCATCTGCCTCGCGTTTTCCTTGGCGTCCGCGAGCTTCAGCTCGGGCTGGATGCTGTAATAGAGAGACTGCGTGGACGTAGAATATGCGATCGGATAGCCCTCGGAATCGTAAATATTGCCCCGGATCGGCGGCAGCTTGACGCTTCTCGTGCTTTTGCCGATCCCCTCCGCGCTTAACGTAGGCCCCTCCACAAACTGCAAAATGGCAAGCCTGACGATCAGGATGCTGAACAAAGCGAACGTTACGAAAAAAAACAAATTTAACCGGAATGAAAAATGGCGCCGGTTTATCATCTCCCGCTTCTGCGGATCGTCCTGCATGAAAAATCACCCCATGAATTTAAATCTGCACGCCGGCTTAACGCGGCACCGTCAAGCCTCGCGAATATGCGTTTCCTCGAATCGCGGCGGGTTAAACCAGTCGCCCGAGGATGCCCAGGTCGCATCGAGCGGGATCCAGCCCCCGTCACCATTCCCTATCTGCACTTCGTTCCAGGCGTGCGGGCCGTACCCGCCGCGCCCGTCGGCTCCCATGCCGGTCACCACCTTGACCTCCAGCCCGGCGGCTCTTGCCATTACGGCGTACAGCCGGGCTATATCTATACATACGCCCTTGCGCGTATCGAATGTCTCCGGCGGAGTCTGTTCCTTCCACACGCCGTTTTGCACGTAATTGTTAGCTTTGTCCCAGTCGTATGCGATCCTCGTTCCTAGCCAGTCGTATAGCCGGCGCGCTTTCTCCTCCTTGGTGGAAGCATCCTTCGTGACATAGAGGGCGGCCTGCTCGATTTCCGCGGGAATGTTGTAATCGATCATCTCGTACTTCCGCTGCAAAATCTGCTGGAACTGCGACTGGACCGCCTCCGCCAGCACCGGTCCCTGCCCCTCCAGCACGCCGCCGGCAACGGGCTCCAGCCAATCGGCCGCTTCCGCGTAGAGCGGCGAGTCGGTTATTTTGTCCGTGTACCAGCCCGAAGGCACAAGCGATACGTATACGAACAGCAGCGCAACGAACACGAGTGCGCGTCCCGCCCCGTGCGCCGCGCCGATCAGCGCGCCGACGGCGCGGCTTGCGCTTCTCCTGCCCGGCAGCCCTTGCACGGGCTCCGGTTTTCCGGAGCGCAGCAGCACTTCGAGCAGCCTCGCAAGCAGCGGCTCCGCCATCGCAGCCAGGGAACGCAGCAGCAAATAGCCGAGCAGAAACAGCACGCCGTAACGGAGCAGCGCGAAATCGCGCATGCTGGTCAGAAACGTATACCAGGCCTGCTCCGCGGCGTTTAGCTCGCGCATCGGCACAGCCACGCGGCTTCTAAGCCAGTCCGAGACAACCGGCGACAATGCCTTGGCCGCTTGGCCGGCCAGCACGAGGCATACGACGACGGCGACGGCTTCCCATACAAAAAAGAAAAGGCGCCTCGCAGACCCCGATGCGCCTCTCATCATTCCTTGCACAAGCGAGCCTAGCAGCAGAAACGCGACGATTAACGCAATAGGCTCGGGCTTCCGGAATAATTCAATCCAGTTGTCCATACGCGTTTACCCGTTCTGCTTCGCTTGGTCAATCAGGGCTTGTATCGTGCTGTCCAGCTCCCACTTGCCAAGCGGCGCCCCCCGGAAGGAAACCGAAACTTCGTTTGCGCCCGGTTCGCCGGTGAGCTCTATGTTTTTAGTTTTTACAGTAAAAGTGCCGTCTTCATTGTTCACGAAATCAGCCTCCTTCGCTTCTCCCACCATCGCGTTCACGGCTTCCTGCCTGACCGTGTCCGCTACCTTGGAGCCGATTTCCTTCAGGTCGTCCATGCTGTAGCCGCTGTACACGACCAGGCCAAGTACGATAGCCGCGACGATCGCCCATTTGATAACGGTTTTCACGATCCTGACGATGAGAAACAGCACGATGAGAGCAACGACCAGCACCAGCCAATGCTCTTTGAAAAAGGCGGTCCAGGTATCCAGATCATAAGTAGAAAAATCTAAAAAGTCCAAGCTTGATCCCCTCCATTATACCTCGTACAAAAGCCTATTACAAAACATTATACCCTACCCGGAATAGGGCGTAAACGCGTCCTTTCTATTCGCGTGCGTCTGCCGGACGTTTGCGCCGGCCAGACATATCTTGTCCTGCCAAAACGTACAAGTATATAAGAGGATATATTTGGCAAGGAGGTGCGGCCCCTGAAAACCGCGATTTGGCTTTATTTGTTTTTGTTCGTCGCCTTTTTTGACCTGCATGCCCAATACCCGATTTTAACCCCGTTTGCGATCTCGATAGGTGCAGCGCCGTCCTTTATAGGACTGATGATGGGCATGTATTCGATTACCCACCTGCCCGGCAACCTCATAGCCGGCTTCGGCGTCGACCGTTACGGCAGCCGGCTGTTCATCGTATTCAGCCTGATGGCGGCCGGCGTGGTGCTTCTGTTCCAATCGCGCGTGACCGACCCGTGGCAGCTGCTGGTGCTGCGGTCGATCAGCGGTTTCGTGCTCGCCTTTCTCTCTCCCGCCTGTCTCTCCCTGCTGGCCAAAATGACGAGCGACCGGACGGAGCAGGGCAAGCTTATGGCGGGCAACGGGCTCATTCATACGCTCGCATCCGTCGTATCGCCTGCCGCAGGAGCTTATCTGGTCGCCAAAATCGGCTTTACGACGGCGTTTACCGTGCTTGGCTGGGTGCTCATCGTAACGGCCGTATGCGCCGTTTTTTTCATTAAGGACGTACAGGCCGCCGCAAAAAATGACCAAGAGAAGCCAAATGCAGCTTCTCCTGTCCAGGAAAAGGCCAAGCTGCCTCTGGAGCCGGCCCCGCCGATTCCTTGGCTCGTCTATGCGCTGCCGGTTGCGCTCAGCTGCGCCCAGGGCATCCTGTCCTTCGAGCTGCCGCTGCTTGCCAAGACGCAGGAGGCGATGATGACGACAGGCCTGCTGTTCTCCGTCGTCAGCATCGGGGCGCTCGTCACGCTGAGCATGCTCTTTTTGAACCGGGTATCCTCCTTCCAGAGGACGTTATGGGGCTCGCTTTTTCTAGCCATCGTCTATTTTCTGATCGCCTCCGAAATTCCCGTGCCGCTTATGGTCATGCTGCTGTTCGTCGGCATGTCCAAGGGCGTTATCCTGCCGGCCCTCTCCACCCTGCTGATCGAGCTTAGCGGAGGAGCCCGCTACGGCCGCACTTTCTCGGTGCTGTCGATCGCTTTCTCCGTCGGAGCCTTCATCGGTCCGCTGGCTGCCGGCCATGTCCGCGATCATATTTCGCCATACTATATCGCCTTTATCGCGCTGATGATCGCGGTGACGCTGCTCCCGATGCACATCTCGCGCTCTCTTTCCTCCCGCACCCATTTTTCCTGAGTATGGGTATACGCACAGGGCTAATGGCATCCCCGGACATATGATACAGTGTGGCAGATGACCTGCTCGGGCGAGTAATTGCTTAGGCGGAACGTTATCGGCGCTGTAACGAGAAGAAAGAGGGGTGACTCCATAGATGTCTAAAGTTGAGTCTGCGAACCAAGGGTACGGGTATAACGGCTGGACGAATAATATCGGCATAATCCTGGTGCTGTTCATCCTGCTCGTTATAATAGCGTGCACTTGCATGTGGTACTAGAACAGAAAACGGCCTGCACCGGCAGGCCGTTTTTTGGGCTATTCGTATAATGCGCAATCGGTGGTAAACTAAGAGCAGGCAGCTTCTTAACACACTCCTGCAAACCGAGGTGAGGGCAGTGGATATCGCAATCATTGTGGAAGGCAAAAACGACAAAGCCCGGTTAAAGCGCGTACTCGCAGCCCGCGTGCCCATTTATTGCACATTCGGCACCCCGGGCGCCGAGCAGCTCGACAAGCTCCGCAGGCAGGTCGGCGACAGCCAGGTATACATATTCACGGACAATGACTCCTCCGGCAAAAAAATCAGGTTCCTGCTGCGTGAGCAGTTTCCCGACGCCGAGCATCTTTATACGCGCAGAGGCTACTCGGGCGTCGAGCACACGCCGGAGGAGTATCTCATCGAACAGCTGGAGAAGGCCGGGCTCGAGGAGCATATTGCCTATCCGGGACAGCAGACGACGGAATGGCTGAAGGAAGATTTTTAACCCCTGCACAAATACAAACCGCCATGAGCATCGCTCCCGGCGGTTTGTTCCGTTTTACAGCAGCTTATTCAGCTCGGTCACAATCTGGTCGGCGGTCAGATCCTCCTGGCTGCCGTTAATCCATTTGCGGATTTGGCCTTCCTGATCGACCAGCGTAATGACATTCATATGTGTGAAGCTTCCGTCCTTTTCCTTGACGACCGCAACTCCGAAGTCTTTTGCCAGTTGAAGCGTGCTTTCCCAATTGTCGCCGCGCAGGAAATGCCAGCCGTCGAATTCGGCGTCCAGCCGCTGAGCGAAATCGCGGATCGCTTCCGGCGTATCCCGCTCCGGATCGAAGGTGATCGAGATCAGCTCGGCCTTGCTGCCCAGCTTATTCTGCTCCCTCAGCTTGTCCTGCACCTCGGAGAGCAGGAAGGTCGTCGGAGGGCATACGTCCGGGCAATTGGCAAAATAGAAATAAACGATTCTGGCTTTGCCGTTCGTCGATTCGAGCGACACGCTGTTGCCGTCGATATCCTTCATCTGAAAAGCAGGAGCGGCCTGCAGCACCTCGAGCGGCTCGTTCGGCTTGGCTACGTAAGTCATAAACAAATAAATGCCCATTGCCGCGCAAAGTGCAAGCACAGCAAGCTTAAAGCTATGTTTCTTCAAAAAAGCCACTTGATCCACTCCCTATGATGCCTGTGTTATGATCCCGTCGTATTCAGAATCATGACGATAAAAATAACCATTAAGTAATTGACCGAAATCAAAAAATTCGTCTTGGCCCATTTTTCGGTGTCCTTAGCTCCGGTGCCCCGCAGCGTATGAATAAGCCAAACGACCCCGCCGACAACCGAGATGATCAGGAAATAAACGCCGACGTAGCCATACGTATAGAACAAAATGCCGGTCGGAATTAGCAGCAGCACGTAAGGAATCATTTGCAGCTTCGTGCGCTTAATCCCCTTAACGACAGGCAAAAGCGGAAAGCCCGCCGCGCGGTACTCTTCGACCCTGCGGATGGCAAGCGACCAGAAATGCGCCGGCTGCCAAAGGAACAAAATCGCGAACAAAATCCAGGCCCCGGCGTCCACCTCGTTCGTAACGGCGCAATAGCCGATGACCGGAGGCATCGCTCCCGAAATGCCGCCTACCGACGTGCTCCAGGTTGACGTTCTCTTCAGCCAGATCGTATAAATCACAATATATACGAACCAGCCCAGCAGACCGAGCCAGCCGGCCAGCGTACCTACGAGACCGAACAGCACGCCCATCCCCGCAATTCCCAATATAATGCCGTAAATCAAAACCGTTCCAGGCTGCATTCTGCCGGTCGGCAGGGCGCGATCCTTCGTCCGCTCCATCTTCTGGTCCAATTCCCGGTCCCAGTAGTTGTTAATAACGGTTGCCGAAGCGATCGTTAACGTAGAACCGATCAGCGTCCAAATAAGCATGATGACATTAATATCCCATTTGGAAGCTACTAAAAAACCACCAAGCGCTGCGAACACGTTAAGCCGAAGCAGCCGCGGTTTGGTCAATGCAATCAAGTCTTTCAGCACGAAGCGAGCCTCCCGAGTTATGCGACGAGACGCCAAGGACGTCTATCTTTCATTGATGAATCGTTACTAATCATACCGAAAAATGCAAGCCGTGACAACGTTCGCGCCGTTTGTTCATCATTTTGCCACGCAAATTGTGACAATTCGTTTAGGAACCATTTTCGTGGGCGCTCAATACAATAACTATGTAGTTTATCGCCTATGACCATTCGCGAATCATTCGTTCCATTCTGATCCGAAGGGAAGTGAACGCATAAGCATATGGCAGTTATCAAAACGAATTCCGAACAAACGAAGCTGCTTGCCCGCCTCATGCGAGCGGAAGCGGAGGGCGAGGGCGAGGTGGGCATCTGATGTTCGGCAGGCAATTGCCCTAATACCTGGTACGACCAAAGGAACAGCGGCCGTTTCAAGAAGCACTGCTTCTTCACACCGACAAGTGAAGACTGTCCTTCCGTATTAATTTTAGATTTTAAAATGGTGTGGTGAACAGCAAGCGGCCGGCGCCTCGCGATCAAACGAACGGCGCAGGCTTCGGACTTTTTCACCACACGTTTAAAAGCGAAAGCGAGGAGCAACAACATGTCCAAAGGTTACGGCTACAAAACGCAAGTGAGTCCGGCTCAAACAGGAGCATATCCAAGCTTCGGCAACGCACCCTTCGGCAACGCACCCTTCGGCGGAGGCGGATATCCATATCCGGCAGGAGGCCAGCAGCAAATGATGCCGATGCAGCAGCCGATGATGCAGCCAATGGCGTATCCGGGCGCCATGCAGGCGCAAGCGTCACCGACGCCGCCAACCATACCTAGCGGTTCCTTCATTACCCCATCGGGAGGCAACATCGTTACCGTACCGGTCGCCGAGGAATCTTACGTAGAGAACATTTTGCGCTTAAACCGCGGCAAATTGGCCACGTTCTATATGACATACGAAAACAACCGCGAGTGGAACGCTAAAATATTCAAAGGCATTATCGAAGCCGCGGGACGCGACCATATTATTATTAGCGACCCGACAACCGGCATGCGCTACTTATTGCTCACCCTTAACCTGGATTATGTCACTTTTGACGAGGAAATCGAATACGAGTATCCGTTTAACGGCGGCACTGTCACTTCCGCCACTCCGATGGGTACGGCAACGCTCGGCACGGTAGGAACAAACGGACGTTAACGCTCCTCTCCTTCAGGTGTAAACGTCGGCTTAAAGGTCCACACATGCAGCTTGGCGGACCCGCCGGCAATCCACTCGCTGATGCGAGCCCAAAGAGAACGCTCATCGCAGCGTTCTTTTTTTATGCGCTCGGCCTCCTCCTCCGATCCGGCCTGCCACACCTCGACGAACAAATTGTACTGATCTGTTCCTTCATATAAATACACGTCATTCCTGCCCTTCAAATGCGCTTTAGCAAAAGCTAAAAATGCCTCCCGGCTTTCGGGTGCGATCCGGTATTCCGCGAAACAAATGTACATTTCCCTTCGATCTCCTTTTGATTACCTTGATAAAGTTCCCCCGCAGAGCCGATACTACACCTAATCAATCGAATCGATATGGAGGACTGATCATGGATACAGGCACACATCTTGTCATGGGCATCGGATTAGCGGGGCTCGCCACGATCGACCCTGTCGTAGCAGCCAATCCTGCAGTACAGACCGCCGTTTTGCTCGGCACGGTCGCCGGCTCGCAGGCTCCCGATCTGGACAGCCTGCTGCGCTTGAAAGGCAATGCCGTCTATATTAAAAACCACCGCGGCATTTCCCATTCGCTGCCGGCCATCGCCATTTGGACGATACTGATTACAGCCATCATCCAGCTTTTTTTTCAGGGCACGATTCCATGGCTTCATCTTGGCGGGTGGGTGCTGCTTGCCGTCTGCGTCCATGTTTTCACCGATTTGTTCAACGCCTACGGGACGCAAGCGATGAGGCCCTTTTCGGAGAAATGGATCTCATGGAATATTATTCATATTTTTGATCCGGTCATTTTCACCGTTCATGTTATTGCCATTTTACTTTGGGCGGCCGGTTTCGTAAATCCTGCCATTATGTTTCCGCTTATGTATCTGTTCCTGGCCGTCTACTACGTTTGGCGAACATTCGCCGCCAGGTCGACGGTTGCCAGGCTGGAGGCTATAGACGAAGAGCATAACAAGGGCGACACCTACGTAGCCATTCCGACGATTTCGCTTACGAAATGGAACGTCGTTAAACAAGTGAAAGACGGCAGCTTCGTTATCGGCAGCTTGAACGGCAGCAGCTTAAGCTGGCTGGACAGGGTCAAATGCTCCGACCACCCTGCTGTAGAAAAATCGAAAAACGACCCGGCCATCCGTTCCTTCTTGTATTTTACCAGCTTCGCATGCGCCGATGTCCGCGAGCATCAATGGGGCTACGAGGTCAGATGGTCGGATGTGAGGTACCGTCACCGCAAGCAATACCCGTTCGTGGGAGTGCTGCTTATGAACAAACATTATGAAACGGTCGGTTCGTATGTGGGCTGGCTAAGCGACGACCGGTTAATGAAACGGCTGCGCATGGATACGTATTAAGCGTATTTCCAATAAGTCTCTTCCGAAGCCGGAAGGGACTTTCTTTCGTTTCGTCCGATTTTCGATTATGCTATAAAAGAAACCCAAGGCATCGCCTTGGGCTCCATTTCAATTGTGTATAAGAAGCGATTAACGGCTGCCGCCAGAAAGCTGTTGCTCGGCAATTTGAACAAGCTTTTTCGTAATATAGCCTCCAAGGGAGCCTGCATCACGAGTCGAAACATTACCATAGTAGCCGTCTTGCGGAATTTGCACGCCCAGCTCTTGAGCCGCTTCAAGCTTCATTTGTTGAAGAGCCGCTGTTGCTTGTGGAACGACGAGTTGATTACTTCTGCTTGATGCCATTGGTATTTCTCCTTTCGTCCTCTTCACTTTGATGTGTGCTGCAAGCTTGCAAGCTTATTATGTGCACGAGGGGAGAAAGTATTCCGCATTCTAAAAAATATATTGATTATTTATTAAGGAGAGAAATCCTATGTCCAAACCGCTTTCTTTGTTCTTCTCAACCTTGGCAATCGCCTTTATGAGCGCCATGGCCGTCTCCATCAGCCACAGCGGCTGGTTCGTCCTGCTGTTCGGCCTGCTGTCTCTGTTCACAATCGGGGCAGGCTTTATCGTACGCGCCCGGCTCCGCAGAAGAAATCAAGGCTGACGGTTGTCGGCCTTGATTTCTTTTTGCATTGGTCATACGAGCGGCGGAAGAAAGCCCATTTTTTCCTTCACATCGGCCAAAGTGCGGTCTGCAATTTCAGAAGCGCGCTCCGCGCCCCGCTTTAAGATCTGATGGATTTCGCCCGAGCTTCTGATCTCGTTGTACTTTGCCTGAAGCGGCTCGATGACAGCAACGACATGCTCCGCCAGATCCTTCTTGAACGGCCCGTAACCCTGCCCCTCGTAACGAGCCTCAACTTCAGCGACCGATATATTGGCGCAATGCGAGTAAATGCTGATCAGGTTGCTGATTTCCGGTTTATTGGCCGGATCAAATTTGACTTCACGGCCGGAATCGGTAGTCGCGCGGCTAATTTTTTTCCGGATGACGTCAGGGGCGTCCAGCAGGGCGATATAGCTGCCCGCATTCGGATTGCTCTTGCTCATCTTCTTGCTTGCATCGTCCAGCGACATGACCCGGGCGCCGACCTTCGGAATATATGGCTCCGGTATCGTAAAGTAATCGCCGAACCGCGTATTAAACCGGTGCGCCAGATCACGGGTAAGCTCCAGATGCTGCTTCTGGTCGTCTCCGACCGGCACCAGATCCGCGTTATAAACCAATATGTCCGCAGCCATTAATGTAGGGTAGACGAATAGTCCCGCTCCGACCGATTCTTTGCCTGCCGATTTATCCTTAAATTGCGTCATTCTTTCCAGCTCGCCCATATTGGCCAGCGTCGTAAACAACCAGCCCAGCTCGGCGTGGGCGCGAACATGGGATTGAACGAATACGCTTGCTTTGGCAGGATCGATGCCCGCCGCTATGAATAAGGCCGCAACCGCCTCCGTCTGCTCTCTCAGCGCTGCAGGCTCCTGAGGGACGGTAATGGCGTGCAGATCGACAACCATAAAGAAACATTCCTCGGTATGCTGAAGCTTCACGAAATTTTGCATCGCTCCGATATAATTGCCCAGCGTAAGCTGGCCGCTCGGCTGAATGCCGGAAAGAACCTTTTTCATCGTAACACGACTCCTTCATTTTCGATTGTATAGCTCGATAAACGCAAAAAAGCCCCCGCCGCAAGGGACGAGGGACCGTGGTGCCACCCTAATTCGCCGCAGGGACTCTTCAGTCCGCAGGGCCTTCATGCCCCGTAACGGTGAGCATCCGTACAAACATCTTCGGCAGCGGCGCCGCCGGTTTCCGTTTATCCGCTCAGGGTCCCATTCAGCCTCGAAGCTTGCACCGGTTCACAGCAACCACCGGCTCTCTGTCCGCAATCCATTCGAGCTTACTTATTCCCGTCATCGCATTTAAACCGATTATACCTATGTTCGCCGTATTGTCAAGCAGGCTGTGATAAAGTGTCCTATTGTCGGCGGGACGAGCATAAGATATACTGATAAACATAGTTATTCGTAATCATTACATTTAATTGTGGAAGAAGGGATTTCCGTCATGCTCAGATTCGTGTTCCGTTACGGAACGCCGTCGCTTGCGGCCGGCTGCCTTATTATGATTTATTTGATTATCGCGAACCGCGATTTGCCCCTTCACGTCTTTAACGAAGCGAATCTGCAGTCCTTTAAAATATTGTTCATCAGCATCCTGCTGGAAGCTTTCCCGTTTATCCTGCTCGGCGTCTTGTTCTCCGCGCTGCTGCAGGTATTCGTAACCGACGAGCTGATCCGGAAATTTACGCCCAAGCATCCTGTGGCCGGCGTGCTGTTCGGCGCCCTGCTCGGCATTTTGTTCCCGCTCTGCGAATGCGGCATGATTCCTGTCGTCCGCCGCTTAATCCGTAAAGGGATGCCCGCCTATATCGGAATCGTCTATTTGCTGGCCGGACCGATCGTCAATCCGGTTGTTTATACCTCGACATTTATGGCTTTCCGCACAACCCCCGAGATGGCTTACTCGCGGATGGGACTGGCCTTCGCCGTCTCTGTCGTTGTCGGTTTCCTTTTGTACCGGTTCATGCGCGGCAACCCGTTAAAAGCTTCGCCATCGCGCGGCGGCGCTGACAGCCATCACCATCATGACCACCATCACAATCACCACCACCATCATAACGGCCGCGAACATGATCACAGCCTCCGCGGCAAAGGGATCCGCAGCCGGTTCGCTTCGGTGCTGTCCCACTCGTCCGATGAATTTTTCGAAATGGGCAAATATTTTATCTTTGGCGCCCTTCTGACAGCCCTTATTCAAACCGCGGTCGAACGCAGTACTTTGGAAGCATATGCCGGCCAGCCAATATTCGCCTATTTGTTCATGATGGCGTTCGCTTTCCTCTTATCCATATGCTCCACCTCGGATGCCTTTATTGCGTCCTCTTTCAGCGGAATGTTCGATTACGGGCCGCTGCTCGCCTTTCTTGTGTTCGGCCCGATGATTGATTTAAAAAATACATTGATGCTCCTCAGCACCTTCCGGGCTAAAATCGTGCTGGCGGTTATCGCCTTGACGGCGGTGCTTACCTTTGCCGGAGCATGGTTGACGGAGGTATTGCTATGATCCACCATTTAATACGAGCCGCCATTCTTACCGGATTCGCCATGTATATCGTATATGTGGACCGGACGGGCGAAATGTCGCTTTATATCGCTCCCCGCATGGAGCTTTACGTCAAGCTGTCTGCGCTCGGTTTGTACGCGGCAGCCATCTACCAAATTTATGCTGCTCTGCAAAAGCGATTGGGAAGCAACGAGCCGGCATGCGGCTGCGAACATGAGCCTTCCCCTTCCGTGTTCAAAAATTCTCTCATATACGGCTTATTCCTTTTTCCGCTGATGCTGGGCTTCCTGGTTCCGACAGGAACGCTGGGCAGCGAGCTGGCGGCCAAGAAAGGCGTGAGCTTGTCCGGTATCGAGGCGCTGGAGCGGGTCACGCCGGACGGCGGGCCGGAGAACGGAGAAGGAAAAAGCGCCGACCCCCTTTTCCCATACGATGAATATACCGAAGCGCATGCGGCATACGGCAAGGTGCTGTATAAACAATCGTTAATTACCGTTCCGGAGAAGCAGTACATCGAGACGCTGACGACTCTGGATCTGTACCGCGAGGCGTTTGCCGGCAAAGAGGTTGAAATTTCGGGATTCGTATACCGCGAAGAAGAAATGGGCGATAACCGGTTTGCGGTCAGCCGGTTTGCCATGAACTGCTGCTCGGCAGACGCTCTTCCATACGGGCTGATGATCGAGTGGCCGAGGGCGACGGATTACGCACAGGACGAATGGGTATCGGTAAAAGGCAAATTGACGACAACATCCTACATGGAGAACGAAATAATCGTTCTGAAGGCTGAGAAGCTTGAGCGGATCGAGGCGCCTGCATCGCCTTATGTGTATCCTGATCTTGATTTCGGGCTGTAAGAGGAAAGAGAGGTCCGGCACTTCGCCGGACCTCTCTTTCCTCTCAGGGCAGCTCCCTTTTGCTTTGATGCTTCGGATAATAACGGGTATTCCAGCTCGCCATATTGTAATTCGATTCGTACAGGATGCTGGCAGACCAGGAATTGGCGCTTGAACGTACGGAGAAATCGTACATAATCTCGCCATGCGTCCAATCTCTTCTGTATTTCAGCGCGTCGATTGCCATTTGGCGGAATGCCTGTACCTGAGAGGACGTTAAGCCTTGTCCCCCCTGCTCGAATTTGCCGTTCCGGCTTTCGATCGGATGATGCCTCATGCCGAACTTTCCTACCGCATTATTGCGGACATGAATCAATACGGTACCGGCAGTTGCATTGGTCAGCTCTCCTTCGAGCTGGCGAAATACAAAATCAACCTGACGTGCGAGTGATACAGAATCCATTTCCATACAGAATATCCTCCTTCAAAGCTCTATTGGTTATAATTCCTATTAGGTCTCAACGCATATTATATAGTTCTTTACGCTCATTTACAACATATTTTTTATATTTTTTTACATTTTTCAATCTTATTCGACAAAAAGAAAAAGCAAATACATGTAATTTCATAAAAAATAGAACTGTCATCTTCGTTCACGACAGAACTTTAACGAAATTTTTATGAAATAAATAAAATTATTAATGTATTCAGATTACTGATAATGGTATCATTTTCTAGTTATTGTTTCACCGAAAAGCATTTTAGTATTTTCCGAAACTCCGCATGCGGTCCAATTGATCCATTTTAATGAATCGACAATTATAGACCAATTTCGCACCCGGTGCTATAATATGGATATTCTATTAAAAGGAGCGCTTACATAATGATCCAATGGTACTATTCGCTATCCGTGCGCAATAAGCTAATGATCACTTTTTACTTGAATTTATTGGTGCTTTCTCTCATTATGCTGCTCATCCTGGCCGTATCGGGCGGCTCGGTGCTTGCAGGCATCGTTGCAGCCATCGTGTTAGCGATCGTGACGCTCCCGCTCGTATCCTTTATTGAGAAATCGATTAACAGTTCATTCGATGAAATCAAGGGAACCGCCCTCCGCATTGCAAAAGGGGATTTCACGCAAAGAATCGATACGGGCTCCTCTTCTGCGCTTGGCGAGCTTGGCCATTCCTTTAACAGCATGATCGATAAGCTGCGTGAAATTTTAACGGAAACGACGAATATCATCCGCCACGTATCCGATACAAGCCACAGCATTTTTGACAAAAATCACAATATTCAAATCGCAATGGAGCAGGTTGCCGCCTCCGCTAACGAGCTCGCAACGGGCGCAAACGAAATTTCGGAGGATGTCGCCGAGATGAGCGAATCGATCACCGAAATCGAAGAAAAGGTGTCCGATTACGCGAATTCTACGAAAGAAATGAACGTGCGCTCGGAGCAAACGATCCAGCTTGTAGACAAAGGAATGAAGGCGCTTGACGTACAGGCCGACGGGATGCGGCGCAACGTTGAGGCAACGGCAAAAGTATCGGCCACCATCGAGGATCTTGCGCGCAAGGCGCAGGGCATCAGCGCCATTACGACGACGATTTCCGATATCGCCGAGCAGACAAACCTCTTGTCGCTGAATGCTTCCATCGAAGCCGCACGCGCCGGAGAGCACGGACGGGGCTTCGCGGTCGTCGCTCAAGAGGTTCGGAAGCTGGCCGAGGAATCGACGGCTTCCACAAAGCAGGTGTTTAATTTGGTGAAGAGCATCGACGAAGGCATCAAACATACGATTAACAATATGAAAATAAACGAAGAAGTCGTGAAGCTGCAGACCGAGCATATCAAGGAATCCGAGATCGTCTTTAATGAGATCGTGCAAAGCGTTCAGTTTATTACCGATAAAATATTCGTTTTCTCGCAGGAAAGCGATGCGATGCTGGAAAGCGCCCGCAAAATTTCCGGAGCGATTCAGAACATATCCGCAATTACGCAGCAGTCCGCCGCAGGCACAGAGCAGGTTTCCGCCTCGATGAACGAGCAAATTGCCTCGGTGCAGGCCGTCGTGGAGGAAACGGAACGGATGCGCAATATGGCAGCCCAGCTGCTTCGAACGATTAACGTTTTCAAAATGAAATAGCTAAGAAATGCAGAAGCATTAACAATAGCAAAAAACCTGAAGACATCGCCGATTACGGAGTCCTTCAGGTTTTTTTGTTACACCATTTTCGCGTTATCCCTGTTTCGCCGCTCGGCATTCGGCGCGCCTATCTTCCCGCTCGCTTTCCTTGATCCTCGGACAGGTAAAGCAGTAATAGCCGTCCTCGACCAAATAGTACAAGCAGCAGGCGTATTTCATACGGACCTGCTTATTTGGGTCGTCCATCGATTCCGTCATCCGAAATTTGACATCAAGCGGGTTTTTCGTTCTGCCGAACCGCTCTCCGTCCAGTGACTTGATCAAGCCGTAAATCCGCTCGGCTCTTTGCTTCGCGACAATGCTCGCATCCGATTTCATGAGGAGCTCATGCCCGTATTCGAGAGAGGTAGGCAGCTGGCTCCACAGCATTCCCGCTTTCAGCGTACCGACTGCTGCTATCGACTCCAGCACGGGCCGGACCGTATATTCATAAAAGCCGCCCATCTTTTCCTGCGCCCATTGTTCATAGTGCCGCTGATCCTCCGGCCCGTCCTCCAGCTCCGAGTGGCGGATCAGAAATTCGCAGCGGTAGTATTCCTTATTGTTGTAGCTGGCTTTAAAGAGCTGGATGGTCAAGTTGTCCAGGGATAAATTTACGGCCTGCTTGCCAACCGACAGCATATAGATCAAGGCAAGCATCGGACCTCTGAACCATCCGGTCATATATACCTCGCCGACCGACTGATCCTTCCCCTTCACCATCGGCGTATACAGCTCCAGCAGCCGCTTCATCTTTTCGGCATCGAGCAAATCCGCGGCAGGGCAGCTGAATACAGCTTGCTCCCGCTTTATGGTCGTAAGATCAAACCTTTCTGCAATTACATCCAATATAGTTCCAGTAGAGC
Organism: Paenibacillus vietnamensis; assembly: GCF_020169515.1. Taxonomy (GTDB): domain Bacteria; phylum Bacillota; class Bacilli; order Paenibacillales; family Paenibacillaceae; genus Pristimantibacillus; species Pristimantibacillus vietnamensis. The sequence continues at coordinate 144,882 of NZ_JAHMHW010000004.1, forward strand.
TCATATTCGGTCCCGATCCTCTCATCCGTCCCATAATTTCCTATCCGTCATCATTTATTATACCTCTATCGAAAATGATTATCAATGAGAAAGGGGCTGCGAATAAAAAAAACGGCTTCGGTTAAACTAGCGGCACATCGCATTTATTTTACCTTACAAGGAAGGATCGGCAATGATCGGAACGTCTCGCAAACTCCTCAAGCTTACAGCAATAGCGGCCTGCATAGCCGGCCTTCTCATACATCAGCCCCTCCCCGCGGTATACGCGGAAGGTTATTCCGTTCCAAAGGAGCATAAGACGAAGCGCAAATTGCCAAAAGCAAAAGCTTCGGACATGTCATGGGTCAATCTTCACAACCGGTTTCCCGACGCTTTCCTGTTGCACGGTCCGCGGAAGGCGAAACGGATTGCTCTTACGTTCGACGATGCGCCCGATGCCAGATTTACGCCTGCCATTCTTGACATCCTGGCACAGTACGGCGTGTGCGCGACTTTTTTCGTCGTTGGCGTCCGCGCCGAGGATAATCCCGACCTTGTTCGGAGAATACACCGGGAAGGCCACATTATCGGAAATCATTCCTACAACCATGCCGTCATGTCCAAGCTTACGCTAGCGCAATACCGTAACCAAATCCTGCGCACGGACGGCATATTGAAAGGGATCGTCGGCTATTCGCCTCATTATGTACGCCCTCCATACGGGGAAGTGCTGCCCCAGCAGGTAAAATGGAGCGGAGCTGCCGGGTATACAATTGTCAATTGGGATGTCGATTCGAACGATTGGAGGAATAATCCGAGCAGCCGGATCGTGCTGAACCATATCCGGGAAACGCTGCAACCGGGATCGATCGTGCTTCAGCATGCAGGCGGCGGCATCGGGCAGGATCTTAGCGGAACGATCGATGCGCTGCCGCCGCTCATCGAGCTTCTGCGCGTCCAAGGGTACGAGCTGGTCACCCTGCCGGAGCTTCTCGGCCAGCCTGCGTCCCGAAGGCAATAAAGCGGAAAAAAGGCATTCCGTCCGCGTTAGGGAGAAATGCCTTTTCTTTGTTTGTTTATGCGTCCGGCTTATTTCAACACGTAAACCTTCACGTCCTGAATGCCGAATTTGAGTGCTTGCCGCTTCGAGTCCGGTACGAAAATATCGATGCGGTTCCCTTTGATCGAACCTCCGATATCCGTTGCGGTGGCGACCATGCCGCCCTTCGGCAAGCCGTTATAATCGTAGCCTTCAACATACAGCTTCGTTCCGAGCGGTATCATCTTCGGATCGACGGCTACCGTACCGACCTGCAGCTTGTTGCCGAAGTAGTCGAGACCTGCCCATCCGCCGTTTTCCGAAGCGGCTCCCGTATAAGCCGTAGCCTTTACGAGAAGAGCTTTTGAGTAGGCATACTGTTTACCGTTAAAAGCGGTTACCGTTTTGGCTGTCTGCTGAGCGGATGTCTTAGCAGCGGCGGCATTGTTCGATGCTGCCGCTGCGGCAGGAATCGTCATTTTCAAGCCCGCGTAGACATTAAGCGGATCGATGGCCGGATTCGCCTCAAGCAGCTTGTCCAAAGGAACGTTATACTGCCTGGAAAGCTTCCAGAATGTATCATTGTCATTCGTTGTATGTGTTTTTGAAGCTGCCTCAGCGGCTGTCCCGGCTGCCATCATCATGGATATGCCGATTAAGGCTGCTGCGAACGTACGTTTTTTAAGCATTAGTAAGTAGCCTCCTGGTCGCTTCCGCAATTTCCCAACTGCGAATGCGCTAATTACAAATCATAATTTGAATACAATCCATTTATACGATCTTATATTTTAAAACACGTTAAGGGCGCCAGGCGCCCTTAACGTTTGAAGCCTTGTCCAATTGAAAGAAGCCATTAGCCGATAAACATTTGTACCCATTCACCGTTTACGTATCCGACGCCGATTTCCTTAAAGTTGCCGTTCAGGATGTTAGCGCGGTGTCCCGGGCTGTTCATCCAAGCGTTCATAACCTCTTGCGGTGTTCTTTGACCGGATGCGATGTTCTCGCCGGCATAAGAATAACTTACGCCGAAGGAGCGCATCATATCGAATGGCGAACCGTAAGTCGGCGAAGTGTGGCTGAAGTAGTTGTTAACATCCATGTCTTTTGCTTTTTCAGTAGCTACCTTCGTCAGAAGCGTATCGACCGTAAGCGCTGACAAACCGGCTTTTGCACGCTCTTGGTTAACAAGATCAACGACTTGGGATTGGAAAGAGCTCATGTTGGCCGTTCCGCTGTCAGTGTTGCCTGTACCTGTGCTAGGAGCTGTCGGTTTTGTTGTCGAGCCTGTGCCTGTGCTTGGCGTTGTCGGCTTTGTTACTGTGCCTGTATCCGTGCTTGGCGTTGTCGGCTTTGTTACTGTGCCGGTACCTGTGCTAGGAGCTGCCGGTTGAGTCGGCAGAGTTGGTTGAACCGGCTGAGTTACTGTGCCGTTGCCCGGAAGAAACGGGCAGTTAAAGCTGCCGCCGCCAAAGTTGATGTTGCCAAGATCGATGCCAAATTTATTTGCAATATCTTTAATGGAATCTTGGTTAAGGAAATAAGTTTGCACCGTAGAGTTTGTATTCACAGCCGGTGCTGCGCCAACAGTTGGAGCCGTTACCCCTGCGCCGATTACCGTTGCTGCGATTAAGCTGGCGACACCTACACGAATGGGTTGCATCTTCAATGAAATCATCCTCCTGGATTATAGTTGTATTCAAAACGACTTAGGGACGATAGCTTGTTCGTTCGTCGCTGCCGTTTTGTTTGTGTGTCATCTTCCCGACGCCACTTATCTTATCACGTGATTTTTGGCGTTTCATGACACAAAAACTGGCAATCTCCCGAAAATCGTCCTCAAATCTGCGCGGCTACTGCTTTATGAGAATATGCTCATCGACGTTTCAATCCGATTTTCACGAAAAAAAGAAGGCTTTTCCCGCAAATCAGCCGATTTTGCGCCGGAAATAGCCTTCTTTTCTCCTTATTCTTATTTTTGAGTTCTTATTTTTGACCGAGCTTCAGACCTCCGAAATTCCGGTTCGCCTCCGCCTGGTTCACACGGTAGCTCAGCATCAGCTCGCTTGCGATCATTCGGGGGTCGCCCAGCTCGTTTGCAGCCTCCTCCTCGGTTTGGCCGTTTAAAGCCGCTTGCTCAAAATGCAAGTAATAATCGTACAGCCACTCCTTCCGCTTATGCTCGGGGATGGTTCCAAGCAGCCGTTCAAGCTCCATCATATAGCTGTCTCTTGTTCTCATGGTCTTAGTCCTTCCTCAATAATCTCGTTAACCGCCTGAGTGAAATCCTGCCATTCCGCGATCAGAATCCGCATATGCCGCCAGCCCTCCGGCGTTAACCGGTAATACTTGCGCGGAGGCCCTTCGGTCGATTCTTTCAAATAAGTGGAAAAATACCCGTCCTGCGTCAGCCTGTTGAGCAATGGATAGACGCTGCCTACCGCCACCTCGAACTTCTCCGAAATTTTCACCGCCAGCTCGTACCCGTATCGGTCTCCTCTTGTAGCGAGAACGAGAACGCAAATTTCAAGCACGCCCTTTTTGAATTGAATGTTCATCTGCAGCCTCCGTAATCGAAATGTTGCTTCATCTCCCGTAACGCTGCATATCCTTCATTGCCAGCTATTAAGCAATAATGAATAGCCAGCCGCGTTCGATCTATTGTGCGTATAATTTATCACACGCTATTCTTCATTACAAGATAGTGTTCAAAAAAGAATACCTCCGCCCGATCGGCGCTCAGCCTTCGGTCGGAGGTATTGCCCTTTTTATTAGTTCACGCTGACGAACTTGCCTGTTTCTTGCGATTCGAAAGCGCAAAGAATGACTTTGAGCGATGCGCGGCCTTCTTCACCCGTAACTTCAGGAGTCGTGTTTGTCACGATGCTCTTAATGAACGAATCGATAACGCCGCTTGTTTCTTGCTTTTCGTTGGTGGAAATCGCACCGACCTTATGTTTCTCAATCGTGCCGTTACGCAGCTCGACGATAACTTGATCGTCCGGATGCGTACCGATCTTCATAACGCCGTTTTCACACCAAAGAATCGTGCTGTTGTCTTCGCCTTTGTAATAGGTCCAGCTTGCAACGAGAGTGCCGATCGCGCCGCTCTTCATGCGAAGCAGGCAGGACGCGTTATCGTCCACATCGGTTTCCTTATCAAGCGTCCCGACAAAGCCTGCCACCTCGGACACTTCATCGTCCAGCATCCAGCGGATCAAGTCCGATTTGTGAACGCCAAGGTCGCCCATTGCGCCCATAATGGCTTCCTTCTTGCGGAAGAACCAGCTTTCAGCGCCGTCAACGCTCCAGCCGTCCGGGCCCGGATGACCGAAGGAAGTGCGGAACGTCAGCACTTTGCCTAGCACTCCGGATTTCAATACTTGTTTCGCTTTTACGTGCGGAGGCATGAAGCGCTGGTTGTGTCCAACCATCAGATGAACGTTATTTTTCTTTGCGGCCTCGATCATCGCTTCCGCTTCCTCGTCCGTCACCGCCATCGGCTTCTCAACGAGCACGTGTGCGCCTGCGTTGGCCGCCGCGATCGACATCGAAGCGTGCAGGGCGTTAGGTGTACAAATGCTGACCGCGTCAGGCTTTACTTCCGCCAGCATCTCCTCGAAATCGGCGTACGCTTTGCCGCCGTGCTTCTCGGCGTAGAGCTCCGCGCGTTCGATCACCGGATCTACGAATGCAACAAGCTCGACGTTTTTATTGCCTGCATATTCAGGAATATGGCGATGTTTCGAGATGGAACCGCAACCTACGACTGCTACACGAATTTTGGACATATTTGTTCCCTGCCTTTTTTTAAAGTTAAATGACTGGCTGTGAAATCTCCAATTTACTATTTTAAATAGTTGTTTTTCATCCATTGCATGCTTTCGGCAACGGCTTCAAGCGGCGGATTCGCGCAAACGTCCTGCTCGACGATCAGCCATTCGACGGACGCCTTCGAAGCGGCCTCGATAATCGGAAGAAGCGGCAGGTCGCCGCGGCCGAGCTCGACCGTATCGATTTGCTGGCCCTTCTCGCCCGCGCGGAAATCCTTCAGATGAAGCAGCGGTAAGCGGCCGGCATATTTCGCAATATAAGCAACCGGGTCTTTGCCCGAATATTGAACCCAGCCGATATCCATCTCCACCTGCAGGAATTGCGGATCGATGCGTTCGTACATCGCTTCAAATACGATTTGACCGTCGATTTCCACTTCGAATTCGAAGTCGTGATTATGGTAGGCGAAGGTAATGCCGGCTTCTCGGAAACGCTTCCCGTATTCCTCGAATTTTACCAGATGGCTTTTCCAGGCTTCCGCATCGCGGGCATCGGCCGGCAGCCAAGGGCAAATGGCATATTTCGCGCCAATCGTTTGCAAGTATGCGATTTCTTCGTCCAGACGTTCCTCGAGGAGCTGAAGACCGATGTGGCTGCCGATTGCCTTAAGGTTAAGCTCTTGCAGCAGGTCGCGCAATTGTTCCGCTTTCATACCTCCGTAGCCTGCAAATTCTACGCCTTCGTAGCCCATTGCCGCAACCTTGCGGAGCGTGCCTTCGAAATCCGCCGCCAAAGCGTCGCGCAGAGTATACAGCTGCAAGCCAACCGCCATTTTTGTCATGTACGTCGCACTCCCTTATATATGTTCTGATTGTGTATTTGATTTTGCTTTCCGACTCTCATTATATCGGCAGTTATAAATGAAAAATAGGTGTCTTATTAGCCTTTTCTTATGCTATTTTGGTGTATCCGTTTTTAATTTGTAAATGGAAAGCAGCAAGCAGCCCTGCCGCAGCCGGATAACCGGCTTAGACAGGACTGCTTGTTTTGAAAGGTGAAATTATGCCAATCGGAGCGTAAACTCCACTTGCTTCTCGCCCGTGCCCGCACGCACGATGCCGTTCGTAACTTCGACGCCGCCCTCGGCGGATGCAATTTCGCCCAAGCCTTTGACCGCAAACGTAAACGGCTTGCCGCTTCCGTCAACCTTAACGCTGATCGCGCTGCCGCTGCGGGTAGCGGAAACGGTCATTTCCAGCGCGCCTTTTACGTCGCGAACCTGTGTCTGAGCCGTGCGTCCATCCTCCAGGTTATGCAGCTCCAGCGCAACGCCGTCCGCATAATCGTAATCCGGACGAACATCGTTTGCTCCAAGAGCAATAATCGAATTCGGACGAACGAACAGCGGCAGACTGAAGAAGTCGTACTGCTCCTTGCGCCATGCTCCGCCCTCGACAACCTCGCCGGTCAGCAGATGAGTCCATTTGCCGGCAGGCAAATAATAGGTTACTTTGCCGTGCTCGTTGAAGATCGGAGCGACCAGGAGCGAGTCCCCCAGCATATATTGGCGGTCCAGCAGCTCGCAGGTCGGATCCTCCGGAAATTCGAGCACCATGGCGCGCATGGACGGCAGACCAAGCTCCGTCGCTTGTACGGCTGTGTTGAACAGGTACGGCATAATGCGGCATTTCAGCTTCGTGAAGAAGCGCGTAACGTCAACTGCCTCCGTATCGTATGCCCAAGGCACCCGGTACGATTTGCTGCCGTGGAGACGGCTGTGGCTGGAGAGCAGGCCGAATGCCAGCCAGCGTTTAAAGACGTGAACGGGAGCGGTATTCTCGAAGCCGCCGATATCGTGGCTCCAGAAGCCGAAGCCCGAGATGCCGAGCGACAGGCCGCCGCGCAGACTTTCCGCCATCGACTCGTAATCCGCATAGCAGTCTCCGCCCCAGTGAACCGGGAACTTCTGGCCGCCTGCCGTCGCGGAGCGCGCGAACAACGCCGCTTCGTTTTTGCCCAGCTTCTCTTCGAGCACCTCAAATACAACTTTATTGTAAAGCTGAGTATAATAATTGTGCATTTTCATCGGATCGGAGCCGTCAAAATAAGCGACGTCCGTCGGAATCCGCTCGCCGAAATCGGTTTTGAAGCTGTCGACGCCCATGTCCACGAGGTCGCGCAGGTAGCCGGCAAACCATTCGCATGCGGCCGGATTCGTGAAATCGACGAGCGCCATGCCCGGCTGCCACAAATCCCACTGCCATACGTCGCCGTTCGGCTTTTTAACGAGATAGCCGTTTTGCTTGCCTTCCTCGAACAAACGGGAGCGCTGTGCGATATAAGGGTTAATCCACACGCAAATTTTAAGCCCTTTTTCCTTCAGCCGAGTAAGCATGCCAACCGGATCCGGGAACACGCGCTCGTCCCATTTGAAGTCGGTCCAATGGAATTCGCGCATCCAGAAGCAGTCGAAATGGAATACATGCAGCGGCAAATTACGCTCCGCCATGCCGTCAACAAAGGAATTAACCGTCGCTTCGTCGTAATTCGTCGTGAAAGAAGTTGTCAGCCACAGGCCGAACGTCCATGCCGGAGGAAGCGCCGGCTTGCCGGTCAGGCTGGTGTATTTGCCAAGCACGTCCTTCATAGCCGGCCCGTCGATAACGAAATACTCCAAAGATTCGCCTGCAACGCTGAATTGAACCTTCTTCACCTTCTCCGAAGCGATTTCGAACGAGACAAGCTCCGGATGATTTACAAATACGCCATAACCTTTGTTAGTGATATAGAACGGAATGTTTTTGTACGCCTGCTCGGAGCTGGTGCCGCCGTCCTTGTTCCACAAATCAACGACCTGCCCGTTTCTTACAAACGGAGTAAAACGCTCGCCGAGGCCGTAAACCCACTCGCCAACGCCAACGTCCAATTCCTCGCGCATAAACGTGTTTCCGTTGTTCTCTTTAATGTAAGCCATCGATTTTTGCGTGCTGCCGGTAATCCGTTCGTCGCCGCGGTAGAAATCGACCGCCCACTCCGGACCTTTGCGGATGCGCACGCTCAAGGAGCCGCTGGTCAGCACCGCTTCATTCTCATTCTCTTCGATTACGACGTGATCGCCCGTCTGCGAGGACAGCTCGAAAGCCGGTCCGCGATCGACTACGCCCGCGTGGTGAACGAGCTTAACGCCGATAATGCCCGGAAGCGGGGAATGGAAATGGACCGTAAGAAGCATCGTATCCAGCATATTCGAACGGGTCAGTATCGGGCGCGGAGCCGCGTAGGCCGTAAGCCTGCCGTCCCTTTCTTCAAAATCGTGGGCTTGTACCGCTCCCAGAACGGTGTATTCTTCTCGAATGAGCCAGTTGCCATCTGTAAATTTCATAGATTGAACCAACTTTCTGATTGATTTTGTTTGCATTGCGTTATAATTGCATTATACTGATATTGAAGCATCCTATTCTAACAAAATCATGCTCATCTATAGCACTATTTTGATAAAACACGACACAAAACGACCCGATCTTACGAATGCTTTACAGGGAGGCGCACGCAGCATGGATCAGACAACCCGCCACGCCTTAAAAGAAGACCGCCTTCACGGCGACAACATGTTTCCTCTCGCCGCGTATTGGATGGAGCCGGGAGCGCCCGGCGAGCCGGTGCTGGACTGCCACTGGCATGCGGAAGCCGAATTTTTTATCGTGCTTGAAGGCGAGGCGCTTTTCCAGATCGATACGGACTACTTTCCCGTACGCGCAGGCGAAGCCGTTTTTATCGACGGCGGAGATATTCATGCGGGACATGCCATCGGCCGCTCCACATGCACCTATTGCGCGATCGTGTTCGACACGCATCTGCTGGCCAGCGCCAGCTACGACGCCGTTCAGGAGCGCTACGTTGCTCCGCTGCAGGACAAGAAGCGGACCTTTCCGAGGCACATCAAGCCGGAAACACAGTGGGAGCGCAAACTGCTGGAGCATATCCGGGGCATCATGGACTCATGCGAGAAGCAGAAGCCGGGCTTCGAAGCCGCTGTTAAAGGACATTTTTACTTTATGCTGCACGAATTGTCCGAGGAAGGATGCTTCTGCAACCGGAGCGAGACGAATTCCGCGGATACGACGAAGATTGACCGTTTGAAAACGGCCATTTTGTACATGCAGCAGCACTATCACCGACCGATCCGCATTTCGGAAATCGCCGACCAGATCCCGATGAGCGAGGGCCAATTTTGCCGCTTTTTCAAGACAATGACAAGACAAACGCCGATCGAGTATTTGAACGCTTACCGGATCAGGCAAGCCGCCGAGCTCCTGCTCCAGCCCGACCGCAAAATATCGGCCGTGGCGCTGGATGTCGGCTTCGATCACATCAGCTACTTCGTTAAAGTATTTCGCAAAATGATGAAATGTACACCTTCGCAATTCCGAAAAAAACAGACGGAAACTGCCGAGCACCGCACATAGCTTGACAAAGGTTACAATTTTGTAACTAAAATCTCATGATTTTTTAAGAATCATTTAATATTTGTCGGTTACACTGATAAAAATTCCATAACGGGATGGAGGACTTTGCCATGAAAACATTAATGAACTTCCAAAATAAAACGATACCTGTATACTTAACCGATACGAATAAGCAAGCGATCGAGAAGCTTTCCGCGGTGCTCAACCGCAAGCTGACGACCGGCAAAAACGCGCTAAAAACATGTATCAAATCGTTAATCAGCGTCGAAATTATCGGAAGCGAAGCAACGCTGCATTCATTCTTCGAACGCGACACGCTGACGATTTCCATTTATTAATCGTAAAGCCTGCCCGCTGTCATTCCATTGACACGGGCAGGCTTTTTTTATGCTCCGAAAGCGGACCATTTCTGAACTTCCAAATTGTGAAATTAACTTCCGGATTATATAATATAGCAAAAGAACAGGAAGAGGCGCTTATTGCATGAACATAGAGGTTAATCGGCAAAACCTGAAGTTTCTGGAATGTTTTGCCTCGGAAACCCGCATCCATATCATTGAACTGCTGAATGAGCGTCCGATGAACATAAAAGATCTTGCTGAAGCGCTGGGCATTTCGTCGGCCATTGTGACCAAGCATATCCAAAAGCTGGAGGAAGTCTCCATCATTACGACGGAAAGCGTGCCAAGCACGAGAGGACGGCAAAAGCTCTGCTATTTGACGCTGGAAACGGCATCACTCCAGTTCCGGGCCAAACGAAAAGCAGACCATAACGGCTATAATGTCTCGATTCCGATCGGCCAATATTCGGCCTATGAAGTAAAGCCGACCTGCGGTCTTTGCTCGGATTCGAAAATTATCGGAATCGTTGACGATCCCCGTTATTTTTCCGATCCGGAGCATGTCAAGGCAAAACATTTGTGGTTCGGCAGCGGCTACATCGAATACAGGATTCCAAATTATCTCGTCGGGAAGCAGACGGTAAGCAGCATCTCCCTTTCACTGGAAATGTGCTCGGAAGCTCCCCATTATAATGAAAACTGGCCGTCCGATCTTTATTTTTACTTGAATGACGTCTGTCTCGGCATGTGGACCTGTCCCGGCGACTTCGGTGCCGCGAGAGGCGTCTATACGCCCGATTGGTGGGATCTGGGCACCCAGCACGGCCTGCTTAAACAAATCACGGTCGACTCGGAAGGCTCATTCATCGACGGCATCCGCATGTCGGACAAAACGGTAAAGGAGCTCGCGTTCCGCTACGGCGAGGATATCCGCTTCCGCATAAGCGCTCCCGAATCGGCGGAAAACAGCGGCGGGCTCAGCCTGTTCGGCAGGCAGTTCGGCAACTACGATCAGGATATTCAAGTAAGTATTGCTTATTAATAAACGTCACCCTTCACGTTCAACGGCCATTGGCTCATGAATAAATGGATTTCTTGCCCTTATTTTTATATGTAGCCTGATTTTTTGAGATAAATGGATTGATTGCAGTTAATTTTGGGAAAACAGCTCATTTCGCCAATTTTACTGAATTTATAATCGTCAAATACAGTTATTTTCGACATATGAGGGAATTCGTACGAATTAAATACAGTAAATACAGCTATTCAATTCATACTCCATCGGGATACTAATATGCCGAAGCGCCTAAACGGGGGGATAATTCCCCTGGACTGCTCATTGATTGAATTACAAAACGAAACGGCCCCAGGCATTAGCCCGGGGCCGATTAACACTATGAAGCTCCTGAATCCGGCTAAGCTTCCTGCGGAGCCTGCTGCTGCCCGGGCGGTCTTTCTCCTCCCCCGCCGAAGCCGCCCGTCCGGACGGTGATGCTTTCGGCCTCCTAGTATCATCCTTCAGCATAACGGATACGATGTCGTCCGCTTCTAAGTCGGAAAGCGTCAATTCCTTTTCGACCATTTGCCCGTTTCTTCGTTAGACTTCGCTGCCCGCGGCCCTATCCCAAAGGCCTGCGCTTCCAATTGCCTGAAGCGAACAGAAGCGTGCCGATCCAGCCGCATACCGATGCCAGAATAAGCAGCGTCGACAAGGACACGCTGTCCGAGAGCGAGGAGCTGAGAATCGGACCGAGCGATCCGCGGAAGCCGAACAGCATCAGATGCAGCCCGAACACCATCGCCTCGCGTCCCGGCGCCAGCCGGAATACGAAGGCAAGAATGCCGATATCCCATATCGCCTCGCCGATGCCCTGGACCGCATTGCCCGTCACGACGGCGGCATAGCTGCCCCAAACGCCGTACAGCATCGGCACGATAGCGTATGCGGCTATGCCGAACAACAGCGTGTATTTGATATTGAAGCGGTCGATCATCCAGCCCGCGATCAGGAATGTCAGCAGCAGCGCCGTAAAATAAGCGACGCGCGCATACCCGATTTGCACATTCGACAGCTCCAGCACGTCGACCTGAATGATTTGGTACAGCGGATTAGCCAGCATGTTGCCAAAGCCCGAAAAAGTGGTCGCCGCCAAAAAAACGGCCAGCGTCCGATTTTCTTTAATCAGCTTCCACTGCTCCTGGAGCGGGAAACCTGATATTTTTTTGGCCGATATCATCTTCGCCTTCTCCGCCTGTGCCGGAATCTTGAGCGTGTTGAACAGGGCGATGGACAGAAAGCCGGCAATCGATGCGGCAATCAGCGGTCCGGACGGGCCGAACGCATCCGACCAACTGCCGACGATATATGCGAGCGGAATCATCAGAATTCCCATGGCGACCCTTACATAACCCATCAGCCGCCCCCGCAGGTCGGACGGATAAATTCGCGACACCAGCGCTGCGTACGCGGGAGCTTGAATGCCCATTAACAGCTGGAAAAGGACCACCGCAGCCACATATACGGACGGATAGGGAAAAAATGCCGGAAATAGAAGCAGCAGCCGTCCGATCGCGTTCGGAATGATCATAAAAGGACGGGGGTTGTCCGCCTTCTCGATCCACGAAGCCCAGACAGGAGATAAGATTAATCCGATCGCGGGCGCGGCGGATAAAAGCCCTACCTGCAAATTGCTTGCGCCCTGCTGGATCGCAAAGGCCATGTAAAACTGGTTGATCACGACATTAAACAGGCTGAACAAACAGGATGCTCCCAGGTCGATTTGGACGTTCCTCCACACGTTTGCGGTCATCGGCATGCCGAGCTTGACGATTCTCGTGCTCTGTTGGTCATTTGGCTCCATTTGGATCGATACCTTCTTCTTTTAAATAGATAGGAAAACAGGGAGAGGATCCCTCGCGGCGCAAGGGATCCTCTTCGTCTAGCGTCTCTTTCGATTGGATATTACTATAACCCCGGTTATTTGTACAGAAGAACTTATGGACAAGCGTAAACGGCTGACGCCGCCCTTTGGCGGCAAAAGCTCGTTTCGCGCTGAAATATAAGTCTAGTACAAAGTGAAATTTGTACTTTCTTATATTTCAAAAGATAGGCTTCTTTCCCCCCTTCTTTCTAATACAGCGCGAGTATGATAGACTTTTTGTCGGACAGATAGAGAAACATTTTTTTCAGTTAAATGGAGGTTGCTGCGTGAGTATTGCAATTGGAATTGACATTGGAGGAACAAAGGTCGCGTACGGATTCGTGGACGAACAGGGAACCGTGCTCGCCAAAGGCTCCCTGAAAACGGATTTGTCGGTATCGCCGTCCGAGATGACGGCCAGGATTGCGGATGCTGTGAAGGAGCTTGCCGGGCAGCACGGGCTTGCGGTTGAAAGCATGAAAGGAGTCGGCGTAGGAGCGCCCGGTCCGCTTGATACGCGGGGCGGCAAGCTCACCTGCCCTCCCAATCTGCGGAGCTGGTGGGGTTTCCCGGTCGTGGAGGCGTTAAAATCGCATCTTGAGCTGCCGGTCAAAATGGAAAACGACGCGACGGCCGCTGCACTTGCGGAGAAATGGCTCGGTGCGGCGCAGGATACCGATCACTTCATCTTTATTACGATCAGCACCGGAATAGGCGCCGGCATCTATTTGCACGGCAAGCTGATTACCGGCTCGACGGGAAATGCCGGCGATGCGGGCTTTATGATCGTCGATAAGGAAGGCACGCCATGGGAGCTTGTCGCTTCGGGCACCGCCATCACGCGCCAAGCAACGGAGCTGCTCGGCCGCGAGGTGTCCTCGAAGGAAGCGTTCGAGCTGGCCGCACAGGGCGACCCGCAAATGTCCGAGCTGATCGGGCAGGTATTCCGCTGCATCGGCATGGGCTGCGTATCGCTCATCAATTTGCTCGACCCGACCAAGATCGTGATCGGCGGAGGCGTCTCCCAGGTAGGCGAGCCGCTGTTTACCGCCGTACAGCAATATGTATCCAAGCATGCGCTGAACCCTTCGGGCCGGGAGACCGCCATCGTTCCCGCCCGGCTGCAGCAGGATGCGGGCCTGATCGGCGCCGCGGCGCTGATCCAGCAGCCCTACTGAGTCAAGCACGGATTTTCAAAAAAACACAGCAGCCCGCCGATGAAGGACGGGCTGCTGTGTTTTTTTCAATATTGCTTTCTGAAATCGACAACGTTAACGGACGCTGTCTTTCCTACGAGATAATCCTGCAAATTGCTCATAAAAATGTCCATCACGCGTTCCTCGTAATTAATCGTCAGGCCGGAAATGTGCGGAGTGACGATCACATTCTCCATCTCCCACAGCGGACTTGCAGCCGGCAGCGGCTCCTGCTCGAACACATCGAGGCCCGCGCCGGCAATGTCCCCATTCCGCAGGGCGTCTGCCAGCGCGTCGGTGTCCGTCGTTCCGCCCCGGCCGATATTAATGAAATAAGCCGAAGGCTTCATCGCGCGAAACTGCGCCTGTCCGAACAGGTGCCGGGTCTCATTCGTCAGCGGAAGCGTTACGATCACATAATCGCTTTGCCCGAGCACCTCCATGAGACGGCCGATATCGTACATGCGGTCCACATAAGGAGACTCCCCTCCCGATCTTCTGACGCCCAGCACGTTCATGCCGAACGCTTTGGCGAGTCTGGCCGTCTCCTCTCCAATCGCGCCAAGGCCGATAACGGCTGCCGTTTTGCCGTGAATTTCCCGAAGCGAGCCGGGGCTTTTCCATTTGCCGTTCGCTTGATTTCGCAACGTGACATGCAATCTCCGGGCAAAAGCCAGCATCATCGCAAGCACCGATTCCGAAACTGGAAACGCATGGACGCCGCTTGCATTGGTTAATAAAATTTCTTTGCGAGCGAACGTCTCCAGCGGCATTTGATCGACGCCGGCTCCCCAGCACTGCACCCAGCGGAGCGGAGTTTCCTCCCTTGTAACCAGCTCGAGGGCCTGCTCATTCCAGCCCGCAATAATCTCGGCATAAGGCAGCTGCGCTTTCAACGTCTCCTTGTCGGCGTTGCAGACGAGCTCCCATTCCGGAGCGGCCTCGCGGATCCGCCGGATACTGTCGTCCGACAGCTTGTGAAGACAGACGATCTTTCTCGCCATCGGCCGTACCGCTTGTTCCCGAGCCGCTTCCATCAGTGCGACAACGCCCCTTTCTTGTTCTCGCCTTCATATAACCAATCGAGCGAGCGGGAGCTTTCGCTGAACGGCGATACGTCCCGCTCCTTCAGCTCCTGATCGGCTCCGATGACGCCAAGCACCGCAAAGGCTCCTTTGCCCAGGTTCAGCAAGTGACTTCCCGCCTCGTACAGAAACGCGTGAACGTTAACGCTCGGGTAAAAGGAAGTCTTGATCCCTTTTCGCAAAACAGGAGACAAACCGCCCCGTTCATCCGCATGCGTATTCTCGTCCAAGGTCGGCACCTGAAGCCACTGCCCGTCGGAGGAATTGAAGTAGCCGACCAGCAGACGGACCGGCGTATCCGCCTCGAACTCGACGATCACTCCGTTTTTCGCCGCTTCCTCGCGGCTGAACCGGATGCCGGTCAGGCCCTCGAGCTCCTCCGCACAGCTTTGCACGTATACTTCGCCGTCACTGAACAGCAAGCTGTCCTTCGATACCTTATACGTCTCCATACCAGGGGACGTCAGCCGGAAGCCGGCTTCACGGTAAGGCTCGATCTTCTCTTCCCCGCTAACCTGCGCAGGCAGCTTTCCGGCCGACAGGTCGCTTACTCTGGCCCTAAAGCTTGCGAGCTCCTCTTCGTATACCGGGAGGCAGTCCGTCCAATGCTTGAATTTCCGGCCGTCCGGCACCGGAATTTTACGATGCGGCGTCAGCATGCTGTTCGCGTACAGATAGGTTTGTTCTGTCAGCTCCGTCAGCTTCGAGTACCATTCCACGCTTACCTGCAGATAAGTCGCAGCTTCCTCCAATAGATCCGTATGTTCCAGGTAGCTGCCGTTCACCGTATGTTTGTAGGTGAGCACCTGGATGGCGGCTCTTACCTTGGCGCCGTAGAAGCGCACCATGTACAGAATGGCTTCCACATCGCTAGTTATCCGGTCGAACTCTTCCCGGTTGCAGGTCACATGCGGGCTTGCGCTCCGGATGGCCGTCCATGCCCGCTCCGCGAACAGCTCGGCCGATTCGACGACGTCGATCGGCGTTTCCCCGATATGGGGCTCGCCCGCCAGCTCTCTCTGAACGTACAGCTCCAGCCGCTCGCCCTGCGGAGCATGATCCTCCCACAGCGCTCTGTAAGGAGAATAGCGGTCCGGATTGGTCAACTGGCTCATCTTCATGCCGAGCGAGAGCGTCTGCCGGTTGCCCTCCGTAATGCCGAAGCGGCGCAGCAGCCGCGGCGCGCATTCGCCGAAAGCGTCGTACGCATCAAGCAAAGCGGCGCCGGCTTCCTTCGTGCCGAAACGCTCGGCCAGCTCCCCGATCCAATAGTGGCGTTCCGTCTCCGGGTCGCGGTCGGGATTCCAGGCATAACGCGCCCATGCGGCATACCAGAGCCAATCCCGCTCCGCCTGCTTCAGCCTTGGCTTCGTCTTGTCCCCGCTGTAAGGCCAATCCCAGAAAAACAGCGGGTAAAGGTGCAGACCGTTCGCCTTTTGCCGGTGCTTCGCCGCCTGCATGCTCTTCTGAATGAAGGCGGGCGAGCCGTAGCGGAAAGGCTCCAGATTCGCAAGCACGTGAACGTTGACGATATGAACCGACTGCATCCCGCTCAAATTGTTATGGGTTTGCTTCCAACCGCCTCTCGGCGTCCAGGTCGTAAGCGACTCTCCGTTGTATTTGGCTTCGGTAAACAAGTTCGGATAAAGCGGGACCGACTTCTCGATAATCGGTTCGGCCTTAACCGCGTGAGCGCGGAGGATGATCGGCGGCTGTTCCTTCACGTTCAAATCCCGGAGGCCTTCGTTCACGCCCGCCAAAATCGTATCCGTAAACCACTCCGCGCCGTAAATGCTGCCCTGCAGCGCCTCGCCGAGGCACATCATAAGTCCGACGCTCGGGTAGGACCTTACGAATTCCGCGACCGCCTTGCGCGTGTAATCGGCGGTGATCGGAAGCGGCTTCGGCTGATGCAGCTCAAGGCCGTGCTTTTCCGCGAACGGCAGCGGGATATGAATATTGTAAAAATTCAGAACGACCCAGATGCCCCGTTTGTCCGCTTCCTCCGTCAGCCAGCCGAACGTCTCCACGTTAAGCCGGTATTCTTCTTCCGTAACTTCCAGCGCTTCCGGGTAATCCGGCAGCTTCACCAAAGAGGAGAACGGATGCCCCGACCAAATGTACACGACATTGCTTCGCTGCTCGCAAAGCATATCCAGATACTGCAGCCACATCGCCTTGTCGTAAAACCAAGGGAAGCGGTCCGGCGTAATCGGGTACTCGTACGTGCGGCGCGGCGGCTCGATTTCCGTCTTTTGCAGGCCGAGCACCGGACCGCGAAGCACGAATTCCGGCGTTTCGCCATGCGCAAGCAAATCCGGCACCCGCCCTTCGCGGCGAACGCGACCCGCCAGCTCCTGGGCTCCGTACAAGGCGCCGCTATCGTTTCCGCCTGAAACGACGATCAGGTTGCCCGGCAGCGAAGCGATATAGAACCCTTCCTTGCCCGGCTGCTGCGAATGATAGATGAGTACCTCTTGATGCTCCAGCGACCGGATAAACTCCGACTCCTCCCGGTTGCCGATGTAAATTTTCAGCTCAGACCGTCCCCGGTAAGTCAGGGAGCTCCACGACCCCTCCGACAGCTCCGTCACGCAACCGCATGCCTCCAAAGCTTCCGTAAGAAGCTTCAGTCCGTGGAGTATCCGGGGCGATGCGTTTTCCTGAATACCTAAACATATTTTTTTCATGGTTGTACCTCCGCTTCCTTCTTCCTGTCTGCCAGCGAGTCTCCAAAGGCTTCGAATGTGCTTGTAAACCGGTATGTACCCGAACCGATCCGATAAACGGAGCTCCCCAGTTCCTCTCCATCCAACGTTACATCCGCTCCCGGCACGTGCACCGTCGCGCTTGCGTTTGCGGGCACCTCGACTTCAAGCTCCAGACGATTGTCTTCTTTCAGCTTCCATTCAACTGAGATCGTCCCGTAAAGCGATTCGTATCCGGCCTTCACATGCTTAAGACGCCCTCCGGGTCTTGGCCGGATGATCGAATGGCGGAAGCCGGGCTCCGACGGATCGGCCTCGATGCCTGCCATATAGCGGAACATCCATTCTCCTACCGAACCTAGCGAATAATGGTTAAAAGAGTTCATAGAAGGCGTCTGGAACCCCTTCTCCTCCGTCCAACCGTCCCATCTTTCCCAAATTGTCGTAGCGCCGTGCTTGATCGAATACATCCAGGACGGGAAAGCTTCCTGCGTAAGCAGCTCATAAGCGGTGTCCAGCTCGCCGCTGTCCGTCAAAGCCGGAAGAAGATAACCTACGCCAAGAAAGCCGGTCGACAGGCGATTGCCGCGCTCCCGGATATTTTCCGCCAGGCGGCGCGTCGCCTTGGGCTTTAATCCCTCCGTCAGCAGGCCGAACTGCAGCGCCAGCACGTACACCGTCTGCGTATCGCCGCGGATGAACCCGTCAGCCGAGACGAATTTGGAACGGAATGCCTCCGCGATCTGCCCGAATAACCGTTCATAGCGGCTGTGGTCTTCTGTCCTGCCTAATACGCCGGCAATAGCCGCCATCAGCTTCGTGCTGTAGGCAAAATATGCGGTCGCCAGCACTTCGTTCGGCGTATCGGCGCCGATCGACAGCCAATCGCCGTAGTTGGCATAATCGGGCCGGATCAGATTGCTGGTGTTCGCCTTCAAGTAGTTCACCCAGCGCGCCATGGCCTCGTAATTTTCCTCGAGAATGCGCGTGTCGCCGTACATCAAATAAAGTGTCCACGGAATAATGACCCCGGCGTCTCCCCAGCCCGCGTTATCCGGCGCGAACCAGTTCAGCCGCGTATTCCACATTTTATGGCGGATCCATCCGGCGTCGGGCGCAACGTCCGTGAAGGCTCCTGACGGCTGCTGCGCATCAACGATATCCCTCATATATTTGGTGAAAAATCTCGATACATCCATGTTGTAGGAAGCCGTCCGGGCGAAAATTTGCGCGTCTCCCGTCCAGCCCAGCCGCTCGTCGCGCTGCGGGCAGTCCGTCGGGACGGACAGAAAATTGCCGCGCTGACCCCATACGATATTGGAATACAGCTTGTTGACCATCGGATCGGACGTTTCCAGACTTCCCGCTGCAGGCGTATCGGAATGGATCACCTTTCCGCTAATCGTCGTCAGCTCCGGCTCCCCCGGGAAACCGATCAGCTCGACGTAACGAAAGCCGTGGAACGTAAAATGAGGCTCGTACCGTTCCTCGCCGCCGCCCTTAAGCACGTAATGATCCTGCTGCACCGCCACCCGCAAATTGTCCAGATACAGCGTGCCGTCCGGATTCAGCATCTCGGCATGGCTAAGCGTAATCTTCGTTCCAGGCTCGCCTTTGACGGTTACTTCGGTCCAGCCGACCATGTTTTGTCCCATATCGTAGATGTATGTCCCGGCTTCGGTTTTTCTGACGCTAACCGGACTAACCGTTTCGGTAATGCGGATTGGCGGCTCCTCCGCTGCAACGAGCAAACCGTTATAGCCGGGTCTTACGTCCGGCGGCTCCCAGCCGGAAGCGTCGTAGCCCGGCTGGTCCCAGCCTGTCAGCTCCAGACGCGCATCATATGTTTCGCCCTTGATCATGTCGGAGTAACGGATCGGCCCTTCGGCTATCGTCCACGATCCGTCCGTAACAACGAGCTCCTTGCTGCCGTCCTCGTATTCAATGCTTGCCTGCAGGAGGAAAAACGGACGTTCTCCGTAAACGCGCTTGCCGAGAAATCCGACCGTCCCCGCATACCAGCCGTCACCGAGAATAACGCCGAATACGTTCTCGCCCTGCTTCATCTTGCCGGTAATATCGTAAGCGTGCACTTGGACCCGCTTGTCATAATCCGTCCAGCCCGGAGCAAACAGATGGCCGACCGCTTCCCCGTTCACACTCAGCTTGAACAACCCAAGGGCGGTGGCGTAAACGACTGCGCGGCGAACCTTCTTGCCCGCGGCAAACGATTTGCGCATATAAGGAGATGGCTGCATAGCGTCTCCCGGAATAGGCTTTCTGCCGATCCATTTCGCCTTCCACTCGTCGCGCGTTAAAATCCCCATCGTCCAATAAGCGGTCTCACTCCACGGCGAAGCTTGATTCCGGTTATCCCAGACGCGAACCTTCCAGAAATATTCGCCTTCCGATCGAAGCTCCCGCCCCGCGTAAACGATTTGAATCGATTCGCCGGAAGCCGTTTTACCGCTGTCCCACATATCCGCATCGCCCTGCTCCAGCTTCTCGCGGGATGAAGCGACGATAATTTGGTAGGCCGTTTGCCGTACGTCCCGCTCATCCGACTCGAGCTTCCAGAACAAGCGGGGGCGCATCGAATCGATGCCGACCGGGTTGACGGCGTATTCCGTTTTGCATGCAGCTGCTCGCAGCATATTCGTCATCCTCCTTTATATTCGCCGGCATTCTCGAAGCTGACCGTTTCGCCGGCGTGAAGCTCTAGCGTGATCAGCCGCTCCGAAGTTTCAATCAGCGTGCCGCCCCGGCGGATGAACGCCTTCCCTCCGAACGGATTGTTCATGCGAAGCGTCTCGTCACGTTCACTGAATACCGTGACTGTGCTCACTTTGCCGTCGCGCTTTACTCCAGACAGGAGGAACGCGCCTTCCGCGCGGATGCCCGAGAACGAAGCGTCCTTAAAGCGTGACGCAAGTCCCGTGAATACACGAATCGAACCCCGGACACACTGCACGTACATTTCCAGAACGGCTGCGGCAGCGGCGATCGAAGCCTCCATCTGCATCGTGTCGCCGCCGGTAAATTGGCAAAAACCGCTGTAGTTCGCATTATGCCGCGTCGCATAGCTCGGCATCATATATACATCCTTCAGCAGGTAAAGCGACAGCAGCGCCATATCCGCCCGGCCCAGCCGGTTATGCAGGATGGAAGCCCAAGGCATCGACCAGCCGGCCCAGCGGCCCATCCCTTTGTCAACCCAGGACTTGTACGAATTGGATACGATTTCGTGCTGCTCGGGATCCGACAGATCCATCGTATCGAACGGGTAAATGCCGGCCAGATGCGAATGGTGGCGGTGGGATTCCGACAGCGGCTGGCCTTCCCACAAATACAGCTCGAGGCCCGGCTTCGTGCCGAACTCCTGATACTGCCGCGGTCCGGCCGTATAGGCAGGCAGCTTTGTCCTAACATCGGCGACAAACTGCGCGTAGTCCGCATCCAGACGGTATTTCTCTTCAAGCTCAAGCAGCTTCTCGCACAGAAAATGAACGTTAACGAGGAAAAAAGTTGAATTGCGGCCGAGCCCGTCCGGAGACGAGCCTCCGTATTCCGGAGAAACCGACACCGGAAGCGAGTATTCGTTCCCTTCCTTGTCCATCATCGCATAAAAGACATTAAGCGCTTTCCTCATAAACGGGTAAACTTCGGTCACAAGGTAATCCGTATCACCGGCGTAGCGGGCGTACTGCCACATCATCTGAGAGACCCATGAAGTGTTCGCCTGGTCGATCGTTCCCGTCCACATGCCCCCGACAGGGCGTCCCCGTTCATCGACGGAATGCCCGAGCATATAGCCGTCGTCGATTCCGACGAACCGTTTCGCATTGCTTGCAAGCGTCGGCTTCCAGCTGTCGATCATCGTAAAGAGCGGCTGCAGGCTGTCCAGCAAATTGGCGCCGTATGCGGGCCACAGGCATTCCTGGACATTAATGTTAAAATGGTAATCGCAGCTCCAGGGAGGATTGCGGTATTCTTCGGCCCATGGCCCTTGGAGCGTTGGAGCGATTTTCCCCGGCATCGAGCTGCCCAGCATCCGGTAGATTCCCAAATAGTACATCTTCTCGATCTCACGGTCGGGAAGCGAAATGTCCGCCGCCTGCTCCCATAAGGCGCGCCAGCGCTTCCTCGTTTCCTGCAGCGCCCCATCGTATCCGAGCGGCTTGGCGTCATGCAGCCGTTCAAGCGCCGCCTGCACCGCCTGCTCCGCCGTTTCGCCGTATTCCGCCGCGATGGCAATTCCGCTCTCCGGCTGCGCATACATCACAGCGCACGCCGGATCCTCGGGAAGCTCCTGAACCCAGCCCTCCCCGTCCGGCAGCTGAACCGCTTTGGGAGCCGAAATGCCGAAATCGTCAAAGTAGGTCTTCACCTTCTCGAAGGAGTAAGCAGGCTTCATCTCGATGCCTTCAATCATCTCCTTGTCCGCGGAAAGCAGCAGCACCGGGCTCTCCATCGCTATGCTGACGCGGATCAGACGTTCTTCCCCATCCATTCGGCAGCTTATGACGGCTTCCCCTTCGTCGAGGCGGAGCGAAGCGGCTTCGATCGTAACGCCCGGCTTCAGCAACACATCGCAGCGGCCCATCGCAAGACGGGTCGGCCTCTTTTCTTTTCCGTTCATCATCATCGTCGGATAAAGACTGCGGGCGCCTTCGAAATCTCCGCTTTGCAGCAGCGACTTCAGATGATCGAAGGTACAATCGTCACGCCACTGCGTTCCTCCCCGGTGATCCCAGTAATCCGCCCGATTGATCGTGAGCATCACGGTTTGCGCCTGAAACCAGACCAGAGCGCCGAACACCCCGTTCGACAGCGGCATGCCGTCATGACAGTACTTCGTTTCAAGTGTCCATGGTATCTCATATACCGGTTTTACCGATGCGGCCTTCAATTGCTTCAGCTCCTTCCAACTATTTATTCGATAAATTACAACCATTATACGTTGCGGAAAATGGCATTCTATAGGGGTTCTGGATTGAATCTATAGGGGAAATGCGCCTCAAAAAGCCGGATTCGGTTGAAATTACCAATTTCAGGACTTGAATTCCCTATGTATGCGTCCTAAAATGTAAGAAAACGCTTGCAACACTTGGCTATTGATTGGAAGAGGGTGAGGAATATGATAGCGCGAACCCGTCTTTACAAAGGGGAACGGTTTTTCAAAGGAAAAGAAGATATTTATGTAAACCGCTGTACGGAAGCGTTTACAATTTGCGAGCATTCGCATGATTTTATCGAAGTGAGCTATGTAGCGCAAGGAAGCGGCTACCATTATATTGCGGATCAGATCATCCCGGTTAAAAGCGGCGATCTGTTTATTATTCCGGCCGGAACCTCGCATGTGTTCAGGCCGTCGTCACCGAACCAGAGCGCCAAGCTCATCGTTTACAACTGTCTGTTCCCGTACGCAACGTACGAGAAATGGAAGCTTCTGTTCTCCGGCGGTTCCAACATTGATCGCGTGCTGCACAACCAATTGAGCCCGGGCATTCCCTTCCTCCACGTCTTCGACAGGAATGACCGTCTGCTGCCCTTGATCACGACGATGCATAAAGAATTCCGGTCAAAGGATGAAGGGTACTTAACCATTCTGTCGGCGATCCTCATCCAGCTGCTTATGATGATTAACCGTCTCGGGTATGAGGAGGAATCGTCCGACGCGAACGGCGGCGGCAGCAAGCAATCTGAAATGCTCGACGACGCCATGTGTTATATTAAGCAGCATTACGCGGAAAACATTACGGTGAAGCAGCTTGCAGCCCATGCGTTTATGAGTGAAAGCCATTTTCAGCGCTCCTTCAAAAGGATGACCGGCATGACCTTTACTAAATACCTGCAGCAAACAAGAATTGAACAATGCTGCACCCTGCTCAAAACATCCGACCAATGCGTCAATTTCATCGCCAACCGGATCGGCTACAAGGACATGAAGTTTTTCTATACGCTGTTTCTAAAAAAAACCGGCATGACCCCGCAGCAATACCGAAAACAGCATCAAACGGCGGATTCTGCGGCGTATCCGGTGTGAATGCAGAGACAAAGGCTGCCGGACCTGCAGGTCCGGCACCTTTTGTTCAAATATAAGAATTAATAATGCGGATTACAGTCCGGCAAAGCTATGTTTTTCCGCCCACTCCGCATCAACGGTGACGTATTTGATTGCCTTGCGCAAATAGGAGAACGCGATATGGATCTTTCCGTCGCCGGTTGCAATAATCGAAGGATAGGAGTAACCGACCTCACGTTCCTTATACTCCAAATCAGCCGTTTGCACGTTGCGTATGATCGGCCACGTCTTTCCGTCATCCTCCGAAATAGCCAGCGTAAGCGGCGTCCGGAGCGTTTTGCGGCGGAAGCCGTCCCCTTTCTTCACCCAGCGGAACTGGTCCCTTTCGATCGAAGCATTATTGAACACAAGCGCCAATCGGCCGTTCCCGAGCTCCGTCACCTGCATGGAGGAATTGTTGTTCGGCAGCGAGGTTTTCTCCGGAACGGTCCAGCTTCTTCCGTTATCCGCAGATACGCTCGCATAGATCCGGTCCGCTTGGCGGCTGCGGTACAATGCCAGCAGCGTGCCGTCGGCCCGCTTGACGATATTCATTTGAACGCGGTGCAGGCTTTCCGGCACTTCATGCTCTACCCATGTGCGCCCGCTGTCCGTGCTGATCTGAACGACGCTGTAATGTCCGCCCGACTTGCAGTAATAAACCGGGAGCACCCAATCCCCGTTTTGCGCAACGACGATCGGATGGCGAAGAAAAATGCCCGGACCGTCAAACAAAATTTCCGGAGTCCCCCAGGTTTGTCCCCGATCCTCCGAAATGCGGCGGACGATCCTGGACGTTTTTTGATCATGCGGCTCATTGGACGTATGAAGCAGCCATACTCTCGCGCTGCCGGGCTCCTGAAACAGAACGGGGTTTTGCTCGGAACGCTCCGGGTCTTCGGCAAGCTGAACCGGCTCGGACCATCGGTCCGATCCCGCCGGCAGCCTCGACATCAAAATATTCGTATCCGGATTTCCTTCGCCGCTTCCGGAAAACCAAACGCATAATAAATCTCCGTTGTCCAGTGCAAGCAAATTCGCCGAATGGCTGTCCTGCTCATATTTAATCGGGATATATCCTTCCAATACCTCCGAATCATTTTCCGATACGGCTATTTTCCCATTAAATCGTTCCATTAAATCCCACTCTCCTTTATGTGCACACCGAATTCGGCAAGCGTAAACGGCTGTGCCGTCCTCTGGCGGTAAAAGCTCGTTTCGCGATGAAATAGAAGTCATTTATGAGCTCAAGCTTATAAATTCTTATATTTCGAAATATTCCATTCACAATCGGACCTCAAAATCATAAGCCCCGGAGCCGATTTCAAGCGGGCTCTCAGCCCCCGGGAGCTGAACGGCAGCTGTCGTATTGACAGGAATACGGACCTGCAGCCGGAAGCTTCCCTCATGAATTTCCCATGCGGATACAATCGTTCCGTACATGGAATTGTATTCGGCATACACGCGGGTCAAGCCGCCTCCGGGCCTCGGGGCAATCCGGATATGCTTGAAGCCGGGCTGCAGCGGATCGGCATCAATGCCGGCCATATAGCGGTACAGCCATTCACCGACTGCGCCGAACGCAAAATGATTAAACGAATTCATCCGTTCCGCCTTATGAAAGCCATGTTCCTTCGACCAGCCGTCCCAGCGCTCCCACATGGTGGTCGCCCCATTCTTGATCTGATGAAACCAGGACGGAAACGATTCCTGCATGAGCAATTCGTAAGCCGTATCGGTATAACCGAAATCGGATAAGGCAGGCAGCAAATGCGGAATGCCGATAAAGCCTGCCGTCACATGGTTGTCCGCAGCCTTCACTTCTTGGGCAAGATGGCCGGCCGCCAGCCTGGCTGCAGGCTCCGGTAACAGTCCCATTGACAGCGGCAAGGCATAGGCCGTTTGTGTTCCGCCCGTCAGCCTTCCGTCCGAGTCTATAAACTTGGCGGCGAAGGCATCTTTAATATTTTGTGCCCGTTCCCTGTATTTTCGCGCATCCTCCTCCCGTCCGAGCACATCGGCAATCCGGGCCATCAGACCGGTGCTGTAGGCAAAGAAGGCGTTCGAGATCAGCTCCTTCGACGTATCGGCATGGATCGAAAGCCAGTCGCCGTAATTGCCGGTCCGGGCTCCAGGAATGAGATGCCGCTCGCTGATGCCCTCCAGATAACCCATATAAGTCACCATGGAATCGTAGCTTTGCTCCAAAATATCCTTATCCCCATAAACCGTATAGATCGTCCATGGGATGATGACGCCGGCATCGGCCCAGCCCGCGCTGTAAGGGCGCGTCCATTCTTCACCTTTCCGCTTGTTCACCTTCCGCTCATGATACCCGCAGCCTGGCGCCACGTCCGGAAACGACCCGCTGTCCAGCTGAGCGGCGTTCATATCGGCCGCATATTTGGCGAAGAAACGGGCCGTCTCCATGTTAAAGGTCGACGTGCGGCAAAATACCTGTGCATCGCCGGTCCATCCCAGCCTCTCGTCCCGCTGCGGACAATCTATAGGCACGCTCAAAAAATTGCCGCGCTGCCCCCAGATAATGTTGCTCTGCAGCCGATTGAGGAGAGGATGGGACGTTTCCAGCTTGCCGGTGGCCGGGCAATCCGTATGGATGACGATGCCGGTCAATGTATCTTGGTCCGGCTCGCCGGGCAATCCGGACACCTCGACATACCGGAAGCCGTGAAAGGTGAAGCACGGCTCGTAAATTTCCGTACCTTCGCCTTTTGCGATGAAGTAGTCGGTAGGCACCGCTGTCCGGAGATTCGTTTTATAGAGCTTTCCGTCATCGTTCAGCATCTCCGCATGATCCAGCGAAATCCGCATACCGCTCTTGGCGTTCACCTTTAGCCTGACTCGTCCTGCCATGTTTTGGCCAAAATCGAACAGATAGGACCCGGCATCGGTCCTGCTTACGGCTGCCGGCCGAATTTCGGAGACCGCCCTTACCGGCGGATCGGCCTGTGCAACCAGCTTTCCTCCATAGCGGTCTCCCCGGTAAGGCAGCTCGATCGGCCTCTTCCAGCTTGAATCGTCGCAGCCCGGCTCAAGCCAGCCTTCCGGTTCTTTGCGGGAGTCATAGGCTTCGCCCCGATAAATTTCCGAGTAGCCGTACGCTCCTTCCGACGTCCTCCATGTTTCGTCCGTCACAATCGTTTCTGTGGACCCGTCCTCGTATTCGAGCCGCAGCTGCACGAGCAAATAAGGGCAATACCCGTATACCCGCTTGCCGACCATCGCCAGCTTGCCGCAATACCAGCCCGTTCCGAGGAGCGCGCCTATAACCGATTGCCCGGCTGAGCCGAAGCGGCTTGTGACATCATAGGTTTGATACTGAATCCGCTTCTTATAATCGGTCCAGCCCGGAGCAAATTCGTGATCGCTTACCCTGCGGCCGCCAATAAACAGCCGGTATAAGCCAAGGGCCGTTGCATGAACGACGGCTTGCTTGACGGGCTTTCTTATCTTGATCTCTTTACGCAAATAGACGACAGGACGGTATTCATCGGAATGAGGCACCTCCATCCCGATCCATTTTGCCTGCCAATCGTCCTGTTGCAGCGGGCCCATGGACCATGAGGACATCCGACTCCATTCGGAGGGAGCATCCCGCTTATCCCATACGCGCACCTTCCAATAATAGTGCTTGCCGGATTCGAGCGGTTTTCCGGCATAATGAACATGCACGGATTGGCCCGACTCGATACGCCCGCTGTCCCACATGTCTCCTTCATCCTGTTCCAGCACGTGCGGGCTTGCAGAAACAAGGACCCTGTATGAGGTTTGAAGCTGTCCGCGCTCCTCCGATTCAAGCATCCAGCTTAGCCGGGGACGGCGTGTATCAAGCCCGAGCGGAGCATCCGTATATTCCGTCAGCAAGCGGCCGATGTTAATCGTCATTGCTGCCCCGAGCTTCTTCCGGAGTTATTCGAATTTGCGATGCGTCCGTTTCCTGAGCGCAAGCCACTTCGTACGTTTCTCCCGCAATGCCGCGAATCTCGATGCCGGACGTGCTCGATCAGAAAATCGCGGAAGATCGGCGACTTCTCGGACACCTGCTCGGCTGCCGGCTGGTCGGAGCCTCCATGGCTGTAGAACATGCTGAACGTGATCGCAGCCTTTGGAATGCCGGTCATCCGGATGTTGCGGATCCGGATTTTCTCCACCACGCCTCCTCGTCCTCTTGCGCTTTTGAAGCGGAGGCCCAAATCGGTACCAATGAATA
The DNA here is from genome assembly GCF_020169515.1 of Paenibacillus vietnamensis. Taxonomy (GTDB): domain Bacteria; phylum Bacillota; class Bacilli; order Paenibacillales; family Paenibacillaceae; genus Pristimantibacillus; species Pristimantibacillus vietnamensis. The sequence goes on from NZ_JAHMHW010000004.1 coordinate 172,686, forward strand.
AACAGTCCGAAATGCTGACATTCCGCACGCCTCCGGACATTTCGCTGCCGATGACGAAGCCGCCGTGCTCGTGATAAACGACGCAACCCCGGATGCTGATATCCTGGCACGGAACGCCCAGGTCCCGCCCGTCCGCATCCTTGCCGGATTTGATGCAAATCGCGTCGTCACCCACATCGAACTGCGAATCGGATACTTCTACATAACGGCAGGAATCCAGATCGAGCCCAGCACCGTTTTGCGAATACCAGGGATTGCCCGGAGGAATATGGACCGTTCCTCCGCCTTCGGAAGAACAGGTTTCGATCGCGAGGTTAACCCCTTCGGTATTCATCGTAAAACCGTCGCCGATTGCGCCGAAATCGACAATTGAATATTGCTTCTCCGGAAATATTGGCGTTTCCGGCGTTTGCTGCGTCTGCGGGCCGAGCCCGAATGCACCTGTTCGGTTCAACGCGGTTCCTCCTTCTCCCGGCTTTCTGGAGCTCGCCGGATTCCACCCTCTAACTCGTATTGATTGCAGGAGATCGTCCTGATTCCTCCTGTTATAATTCATTATAACGTGAGGAAAAAAGCGGGTTTTAGGCGGAATCCGCCGTATCTATAGGGATATCCTGCACTGCTGCGCACAAACGGAAAAGCCGGCCGCACAATGCGGCCGGCTTTTCATAACGGAATTAAGTCTGAAACACGCTCCGAAGATTTTGGCCGGCATTCGTCTCCGCGGAGGCGAGATGAAGAAGGGCGAGCGCGGCCGGATCATTAATCAGCACTTTGCCCCCTGTCTCAAATCGTCCCTTACGGTAACGGGAAGCCAGCAATTGCTTTGCCGCCTGAGCAGCCATACCGATATAGGCATCCCTGTCCGTTGCCTTGTACAGCTCAATCATACCGAAAATGATCCGGTGATCGGCAGTTTCAGGGAAGGTGTCCGGCATCCTTACTCCGCCGCTTCCTCCGTCCGGCTCGCCGATATCTCCAAGGCCGAGACCGGCCGCGATATTTTTGGCCATCGACCAAAGAAACGGATTTCCTGACAGCCGGTAACCCATCGCGTACATCCAGAAAAACTCCGGACCTGCCGGAATGGCCTTAAAGACCGTACCTTTCCGGCCAAAATATCCCTTCCGGTCCAAGGTCAGGCCCTCCAGGCTCCATCCGTCGGTCAGCATCGGAATGAAGCTGTTGTCTTCGCTGCGGTAAGCGGCCCGTCCCCAGGCGGCCATTTCCCCGCAGGACCATTCCAGGAATGCTCTGCCCTTGTCGCCCAGCGCTTCCCCGATTGCAAGCTGGCACCGCTGAACGGAGGGACGCGGTTTAAACAGAGTGCCCTCGTATACCAGATGTCCTTCCGGAATTAACGGAGCCAGCTGATACTGCGCCCGATCGCCGCGGACCGCCGGGCCGTCGCACCATGCGGAGGACGATTGGCTGAACTGGTAGCCGCTGATTCCGACGCCGCTTCGGCGCGTCTGTATATACCGCTCCGCCAGCCGCATCGCCCAATCGAGCGGAGCGGCCTCTCCCGCCAATTTCGCGAGCATGGACGCGCTGTAATAAAGATCGCTGCCCGCATTGACGAACGTAAGGCCCCTGCCCCAGAAAAAAATGTCCCCGCCTTCAAATTCGTTAGCCCACAGCGCACCGCTCGGCGAATCGTAAGGGCCGTGACGGTTAAAGTCCAGATTGGTCCAGTCGATAATATGGGCGTTCCAAACTGCCTCGATGTAGCGTTTGGTGCCGGCAGGATCGGCGTTCCACATCAGCTCGTAATCCGGGTAATGGCATTTGAGCTCATGCACGAGCGCTTTATCGGCGGCGAAAACCGGTCGCTGCGCTTCCAGATCGAATGAGGTATGGCCGCCCCAGTAAATAAGGCCGTTCCGGTCGGTATGCTCCTTCAGCATATACCGGCAGACGTTTTCCGCCGCGTCCCTGTACCCGGTCTTTCCGGTTAAGACGGTTAAGGCGTCAAGCGTCCGAAACCAGTTTTGCTGGCTGGCCGGACTGGATAACATGGCCGTTTGGTCGACATGGTCATAATCATGGCGTACAGGCTTCCCGCTGTCCGCATCCAGCGCATTGACGAACAACGGTGTCCCGCCGGTACGATCCGCCGCACGCTCCAGCACATAATCCGTATGATTGATTGCAGCCTCCATCAGTTGTTCCGCGGACCCGCTTGCTCTTGACATTCGCTGCCTCCCCCTTTGTCCCGCGTCTGTAACGTAATCGCTATACGTTTGCGGTCATGGCCGACGCCGGATCCCAGCCGTCGCTTCCCCTCAGCGCGGCAGCCTTTATGCCTCCGGCTTCCGGCTTGCCGAGCCGCTTGGCCCACGGAGCCCGTTCTGCCGGCCGCGCACCGGGCCCTCTGCTGCCGTATTCCGCAAACGTGGCCGTTCTCTCCCGTTCCGGGTCCCGCCAATTATCCCATCCTGCAGGCCGGATATGGCTGTCCATCCACGAATCGATGAACACAACCTTGGCATAAGGCTTCCACGGCCTGCCGAGAGAAACGCTATGCTCGGGTGCAGCGCCGGTCAATTTGCAGTTTAGAAACACATAACCGTAACGCTGCTCCTCCGTCGTGGAAGCCGCCGTTACATAACCGTTATGTCTCCGGATACTGTGCAGCTCGCAACCCTCGAACACGGCCGTCGCCGAACCGAAAATGAAATCCACCGTGCCTTCGATGTAACAGTTCTCGTAATACTGGCGTCCTTGCCCCGGCGTGTACAACGTATCCTGATTTCCGCGAATGCACACGTCGCGGAAGACGGCTCTGTCGCCGGAGACGGCAAGCGCCACCGCTTGCCCTTTATACAAGCCCGACTGGTTGGAAAATGTAAGCCGCTCCGCGTAGAAGTCATCGGCGTATACAAACGTGCTTGCAGACTTGTCGTTGCCAATCTTTTGACCGTCCGGTCCGAGCATGTTGGCATAATCGGAGGACACAAGCACGGTGCCCTCCCGGCTTTCGCCGATGAAGCTGATTAATTTCCTGCTTTCCGGAACGACGATTTTTTCTTCATAAATCCCTTTGCGGATTTCAATGACGGTCCTCTCGTCCGAATGCTCCGGAGCCGCCATTACCGCCTCCTGCACGGTCCGGAAGTCGCCGCCTCCGCGACAATCCACAACAATCCTTGCCAACGTGATCGTCCCCTTCCCATACAGATTAATAACTACGACTCGTTCGGCTCCCCTTGAATATAGCCAAGCTCGCGATAATGGCGGAGCACGCGGTCAAGCTCATCGGATGCTTCCGCAGGCAGCGGGCCGATCGGCGCCCGGCACGGACCCGCTTCCAGTCCCATCCGGTTCATCGCTTCCTTAAATACAGAAGGCAGCGTCGCCATCCGGTAAACCTGCGACAACGGCTGGAGCAGCGACTGCGCCGCCTCGGCCGCTTCGATATTACCGTTTTGCCAATGGGTGTATATCGATACCATAAGCTCCGGCAGCACGTTGGCCGACCCGCTGACGCCGCCTTTTCCGCCAGCCTGCAGCGTCTTCAGAAGCAGGGCGTCCGAGCCTGCCAATACGGCAAAATCCGGCCCTGCCGCTGCTATATATCGTTCAATCAATTCAAAATTGCCGCTGCTGTCCTTGATCGCAACAATATTCGGTATTTTCGCCAGCTCCGCGACCGTCTCGGGCTCAATGGTGAGGCCTGTCCGGGCGGGAAAATTGTACAGCACAATCGGCAGCGACACCGAGGCGGCAATGCTCCGGTAATGGCCGATCAGCTCGGCTTGGGAAAGCGGAAGAAAATACGGCGTAATGACCGACAGCGCATCCGCGCCAAGCTCCTCCATTTTCTCGGATAGCTGGACGGCTTCTCTTGTCGTGATACCGCCCGTGCCTGCATAAATCGGAACTTTTCCCTTCGCCTCCTGGACGGCGATTTCTATGATCCTGATTTTTTCCTCCTGCGTGAGGGAGAAAAATTCTCCGTTCGTGCCGAGGCAAAAAAGACCGTGTACGCCGGCGTTCAAATAACGGCTTATATATTGGCGAAGCACGCGCTCGTTCAATTCCTCTTGCTCCGTAAAAGGGGTCATCAATACAGGAATAACGCCTTGCAGCAGTTTCATGCCAACCTCTCCTTTCGTTTCCTTCTTTATAGTCATCAGCTCTGCAGGTTCATGCCGGAATTCCCGGACGCGCATATCAGACGTCCCTCATCTTCGAGCCACCGGTCCATATCCGGAAAATCGAACAGCCGCAGCATGCCGGGTAATATAAAGCTGAGCGAATCCTCCCGGTCATAATCCGGAGTGCGGATCCATTCCGCCAGACTGCGGAAAGGGCGTTCCATCCGGACGCCTCTGATCCCGGGATCGAGCAGTGCGGCCAATCCGGCGTAAACGGCATACCGGCCAAAGCCATAAAGCTCTATGTCCTCTCCGTCCAGGAAAGACGTGCCTCTTGCGACCTCCGCCGCGCGAACAATTTCGTAGACGCGAACCGCGGCTATACTGTCGCCAAGCCACATTAATTCATCCGTATGCTTGTCGAGCACCCCGAACATCTTGTACGGGTCGTCTCCCGGCACATCAAGATGCGGCAGCAGCGGCCCGACTCCGGTCGGATTAAGAACCATCACCGTTCTGCCCGACTCGCACACCTCTTTTATCCAATCGGCATGCAGCTCAAGCCCGTTTGTCCCCCGGTCCCAAATGGCGATCGTGACGGGCCGTTTGCAGTCAGCCTGCGGTACGCCGGTGAAGAGCAGAGCATGATTAAGCAGCCCACGCTGACTCCACCAGACGATACGGTCCGCCTGAATTCCGTCCGCCTCTCCGGCGCCCGCATACCGCGGGTTAGGCTCGGCCGGCTGCCGGCCCGAATGGACGGCGGCCCTCAGCCAGTCGATAGATTTGCTTCTGCGCTCGCTTTCCGGCATGGCCTCTCTTACGGCTTCGAAATAAGAGAGCCGCTGCTCATTTTCATCGCAGACGGTTTTCGCCCGCTCCAGCTCCCCGAGCACCTGACCGCTGCGGGTACACAGCAGCTTCTCCGGCGGGAGCAGCTCGATCCGGTCATCCGGCGGAGCTGCAGCGGCGTCAAGCAGATGCGCCGAGAAAAAGCGGGCCGCCGCCCGGATCAGAGGCACGGTAAACCGGTGAGCGTTCTCGTCCTCGGCGAGTCCGATCCGGTCGCCTTGCCCGAACATTTCCCAGAACCGGCGGTTAACGTCAACCGTATGCCGGGGACCCTCGATGGGAACGGAATCGAACGTCGTGGCAAGGACGAGAACCGGCCTCGGAGCCATGGCGAGCAAAATATCCTCATGGTCGAAGCCGAGCGCGGAGAAGCCGGGCCATTTCTGCTCGGCGTCCTGCGTTTTGCCTGTGAGCAGAAACCATGGCCGGTTCATGATGAAGCCTCCCGGGGCGGCCGCGGCGATACGTAGATCGTACATCATCACAAGCGAGGTCTGCATGCCTCCCCCGGAATGTCCGGTAACCCCGATCCGGTCCGGATCGACCTCCGGCCGGGTGCATAAATAATCGATCGCCCTTACGGCGTCATGAAGCATATAGCGCGCAAGGCTGTCGCCGAGCGGAAGGCACTGGCGCCCGACGTTCTCATGATCCCACACGCCGGTCATGGCGGCCTGCTTCGATACCGGGTCGTACCGGTTAAACCGCTCCCCCTGCCCGGTCGGATCGACCGACATGACGACAAGTCCCGAATGGACGAGGTAATGACAGGCAGTCTGGTATTCGTCGCAATGCTTCGCCTTCTCCCGGTGGCCGCAGAGCAGCAGCACCGCGCCGCGCGGCTCCCGGATTCCGTCAGGAATGTACACATTTGAGGTCACATATACGGACGGCCGCGATTCGAAAATGACCTTTTCGACCCGGAAGCCGTTTCCGCGGACCGTTCCGGTCACGCGCGGGTTAAGCGGCGTCTCCCTGTCGGGCATGCCGCCGACGCAGCGCTCGATCCCTTCGAGGACAGCCCTTTGGCGCCGCTCCAGGTCGGCGGTGCTTTGAATGGTGCTCCGCTCCCGCTCTCCTTCGAAGGCGGCTTTCATCGCCCTTTCGTACGTCCAGCGCGGCAGCATGCTTTTCACATCGAAACCCGAAATCGAACTATTTTCCCATTTGCTAAACAATCCGGTTCAACTCCTCGCAGCCGATTTTGACCGCAGACGCCGCCGCGGCGCCGTCCGGTTGCGGGGCGTGACGATGCAGCAAAGCGCACATAAATTTATCCAGCGCCGGGTTAAAGCCTGCCCGCCCGTCGAGCGGCAGTCCGACAAAGCTGAGAACGCCGCTTCCGAAACGTTTATTTGCGACGACGGGCAGCGTTCCTTTCTTCTTGGCGGAGCGGCTGTAATAATAGCTGAAAACAAGCTCCTCCAGCCCTTCGCCTTCCAGATGGCAGTCGGCTATCCCTTCGATCCTGTCTTTGCCTGCATCATAGAAATAAGAGAAATCATCTTCCTGCAGCCCTTGCAGCTCCGGTTTGCCTGATTGAAACGCCAGCACATATCTGCTTTTCATTTTGACCGTTCTGACCGGTGAGCCCTCAATGTCCCACATGTCCTGCCCGCCGTCGTTACCCCGGAGCAGCACAACCGCAGCCCCGGCCTTCACCCGCTCCAGAATAAGGGTTTTATGCGCCTCGAACAGCGCGCCGGAGGAAATGACGAGAGGACCGCTGCCGCCTGTCCAGCGCCCTTCGTCGAACGGCTCGGCCGACAAACGGAGACTGGTGCATAGCCTCTCTGCCTCGGCTCCGAGAAAAGCAACCGAAGGCACGGCCTTGTCTTCCGGCAAAGCGGAGGCGGCGAACGCCTCGAATGTGAACCGTTCCCGGTTTAACGTTTCCCCTCGTTCGTTCAGAAGACACGCATCTACGTACAGCTCTCCCCTGCCTGCTGCCGGCTCCGGCACGTCGATCCGGATTGTGCCCGCATAATTCGATGACGTATGCGAAACGCCGCAGGCCGGCAATTCATAATGGGCATAGTCCTGCGCATCGTCTCTCAGAGTCGCGATGATGCGGCATCCGTCCAGCGTTTGAGCCGAATCGTTCAGCAGCCAGGCATCAATCTCAAGCTGTTCGCCTCCGTAAACCTTCCATCTGTCGCTCCGCAAATGAACGCGAACCGGCTCCAGACAGGCCTGATAAACGAAATAAGCCGGTTTAGGGATGCGGTCCACGCCTACGAGCGCCTTCATCCAGCCGGAAGGCCAGGCGTCGATCAGCAGATGGATAGCGGTAGAAACGATATAATCGGCTCTTCTCCTCCATGCGTCGGTCATCCATTTGGTAGCCAGGCTTTGATGCCGCTGGCTGACGCGGATCCACTCCGCAATCGTATTCTGCTCCGCGAACCAATCGCCGTGCAGCGTATAGGTTTGAGCTTTCACAATTTCGGCCGGCGACCACGGCTCGTGGAGGCCTGCCGGAAGCCATTCCGGCGGATAACGCTTCAGCATGACATCGAGATTGTCCAGCCCCTCCGTCCCGTATTCGCCGCATCCCGCCTTCCAGCCCTCTTTGACCGGAGGCAGAAAACCTTTGTGCATTTTTCCGACGGTCAGGATATTGTCCGTGTACCACATGTTGTAGCAGTGAAAATCAGGAAGCCCCTCGCGCGTCGGCGGATTGTAATCCCCGTCCGTGTTTTTCACGACGCGGTCCGGGTTTTCGATATAAATCGCCTGTCTGGCTGCGACGAAGAAAGCCTCCAATTCGTCCCTGTGCAGGAAACGGTGCCCTTTCCTTCTTTTCTCCGTCCGCGAAGGCTCATTAATGAGCGATACCATAATCGAGGACGGATGGCTCCTGATCAGCCGTTCCATCTCCGCGGTCTGCCGGACCGCTTCGCAAAACTGGTTGCGGCGGATAAATCCGAACGTCGGCAAATCGCATTGATGCATCATTCCGAGCATGTCGAAATAGTCGTAGATTTCTTCCTGAACCGGCCGCTGCGTAATGCGGTAAAAGTTCATGTTTGCCATTTTGGCGATCAGAATATCGTCGATTAATTGCCCGGTATTATTTTGCATGATGCACTGCTGCAGATGCCCCATCTCGTTAGCGCCCCGCAAGATGACCGGGCGGTTGTTCAAGTACAGCGTGCCTTTCGGCACCGATTGCTCGTCCTGATGAAACTTCCGCATCCCGAAATGGAGGTCGCGGACGTCCGGACATGATAGGCCGGAGCTTAGCCGAACCCTGGCCGCGTACAGGTAAGGCGATTCCGTTTCCCACAGCTTGAAGGACGGAAGCTCGATCCGGTACCGGAAATAATTTAATCCGGGACCTGCGTATGCCGCAGTAAAGCGGAAGGGACCGTAGGCGTCGCCGGTGAAATTTTTCGGCATGATATCGATCAGAAGCTCCGCATGCTCGATCAGCGAATCCGTCGTATTCACCGCATCGATCCATATCTCCACACTATCCCCGTCGATATCCGGCCTGACGAATAGATCGTGAATGAAGAGCGGAGGACGCTCTTCCAGATAGACGGCTCCGTAAATGCCTGCGCCCGGCGGGCAGTGATGCCAGCCTTTTTCCGGATCGTCCCAGCCCGGACCGGTTGCCGCATAAATTTTGTCTCCATCAAGCAGGGAGCCTCCGACGCCCATCATCGGAAAGTCGTTCTGCACCTCGACGATGAGCGTATTTTCCGCCTGAAGCAGGTCCGTCACGTCGAAATCGAAGGGCGAGAAGAAGCCTTCATGGCTGCCCAGGCATTTACCGTTCAAGTATACGGACGCTTTATAATCGACGCCTTTGAACTGGATGAAAACCCGGTTCTTAGAACCGTTCGGACGGTATTCGAATTCGGTCCGGTAATAACCGGTCCATCTGCCCTCTTCATCGGTCGGTCCCCGGAAATCCGGAATCGACACCTTCTCCCAATCGCCGCTTCCTTCCAATACGCGCTGAAACCGGTTGTCTTCCTCCGTCCGGTAACGGAACATGAATTCGGTCAAAGGCTGTTTCCAGCGGCGAATGCCGGGATCCGGCGCCAAATTTTGCAGAAAAGGGGCATATCGGCTGCGAAGCTCCTGCAGCTGAACATGAAAGCGGGACAAGCTTTCTTCATAGGTTGCTTCCTTCGGCTTATCCGCCTTGTCCATCCCTGTTGTAAAATAAACGGTTTCATACGCGATCGGCGGAATTTCGTGTATGGAATGATCGTAAGCCGGGTGTTCGCGGAAAGCGATTTCGGCGAACTGGTCGTGTTGATGCTGCCGGTCCAACTTCTCGTCCTCCTTTATCTGATGTACCTCAACATTAGCTGCTCAAAAGCGTTTGAACGGTGCTGCCGATCCGTTCCGGCTCAAGGATATAAGTCATTCCCGCCGCAGCCTCGAATTCCGTAACCGGTCCGTCCGAACGGCTTGCAACCTCCAGACCGTCCGCGGTAATACGAAGCGGTTTGCCGGGACGCGCACAAACGATCCGGCACGTTCCGCCCATTGACGCATGAATGCGGCAGCTTGTCAGCTCGCCTTCCGCCCATTCCAGATCAACGGTATATCCGCCGCGCGCGCGCAGACCTTGAAGGCTGCCTTGCTTCCAGACGGCCGGCAGTGCCGGCAGTACATTCAACAGCCCGCTATGCGACTGCAGCAGCATTTCGGCAATGCCCGCGGTTCCGCCGAAATTCCCGTCGATCTGAAACGGAGGATGGTTATCGAACAAATTCGGAAGCGTCGAATCGGCAAGCAGCAGCTTCACGCTTTCGTATGCCTTTTCCGGCTCTTCCAGACGCGCCCAGAAATTGATGACCCATGCCAGGCTCCAGCCGGTATGCGCGCCGCCGTTTTCGATCCGGCGCTCCAACGAACGGCGCGCCGCCTCAGCCAGCTCCGGCGTTTCCCGGACATGGATGATCTCGCCCGGATATAAGCCGAACAGATGGGACATGTGACGGTGACCCGCTTTTGCCTCGTCCCAATCCTCCAGCCATTCCTGCAGAAGCCCCTTTCTCCCGATCTGAGGCTTCGGCAGCTTGCTGCGAACGTACTCCCATTGACGGCACAACGCCTCATCCGTCGGGATCAGCTTCGCCGCCTCCAGACAGGCGCTCAGCAGCGTATAGATGATTTGCGAATCCATGGAAGACCCCATACAGAGAGAGCCGATCGCTCCGTTGGAGCGGATAAACCGGTTTTCGGGCGATGTCGTCGGACCTGTTAACAGCCGTCCTTGCTCATCCTCTGTCATATAGTCCAGAAAAAACTCCGCCGCCTCCCGCATGACCGGAAAAGCCCGTTCCCGCAAAAAAGCCTCATCCATTCCGAAGCGGTAATGCTCCCACAAATGCAGCGACAGCCATGCTCCTCCGAGAGGCCAGATCGACCCCGGGATGTGGTTCCCTTCGATTTGGGTCGAGCCCCACATATCCGTATTGTGATGAGCGACAAAGCCTCTGCAGCCGTAAACCTTTGAGGCCGTTATTCTGCCGTTGATCCGCATTCGCTCGATCAGATCGAACAAGGGCTCATGGCATTCGGCCAAATTGCTTACCTCGGCCGGCCAATAATTCATCTCCGTATTTATGTTTAACGTATATTTCGACTCCCAGGGGGGCGTATAGCTTTCATTCCATATTCCCTGCAAATTCGCAGGGTTGCTTCCCGGCCTCGAGCAAGACATCAATAGATAACGGCCGAACTGGAAATACAGGGCCGCAAGCGCAGGATCCGCTTTTCCTTCTTTGAAGCGTTCCAGCCGTACGTTTGTCGGAACGGACTGCGCGCGGGCGGCTTCCTGTTCCGTGCCGAGCCGAAGCCGGACGCGGCGGTACTTGGACGTATGCTCGCCGATATGATCCTCCCTCAGCTTGCGGAACCCTTTGCGGGCCGCTTCTTCCGTCTGCCTGATGCATTCCGCCTGCGGATTCTCATGGCGAAATGTCGTTGCTGCGGAAAGATACAGGGTAACTTCATCGGCGTGACGAACAAGCAGGAAATCGCCGAGCGTCTGGACCGAGCCTCTTTCGGACACCGCTTTGAGCGCCGTACAAAACGTTACGCCTTCCTTCCCGCATTCCCCGTTCATCAGCAGAGTATCGCCGAAAAGCGTCTCCGTTCCGGTATCGAAAGGCCGTCTGCTTAATTGAAGCCGGAGGTTCAGCTCCCCGGGCACTTCGCTCGTAATCCGGATGGCAATGACCTGATCAACCGCGCTGCTGAATATTTCCCGCTCATACCGGATGCCGTTCAGGCTATATTTGACGCGGGCGATTCCCTGCTCGATATCGAGATCCCGGTAATAATCCGCGATCATGCCTCTCTCCCCGTTATGGTAAAGATTCAAATCGCCAAGCGGCTGATACGGATTAAGCGATTTCGGGATGGACATCATCGTCATCTGCGCGAGATCTTCCGCTTCCTGCTGCCGGCCCTCCCTTAGCAGCCTGCGTATTTCCGGCAAATACCGCTTTGCCTCAGGATTGTCGCCGGTCTTCATGCTTCCGTACCACACCGAGTCCTCGTTCAGCTGCAGCCGTTCCGAGTACACCTTCCCGAATATCATGGCTCCAAGCCGGCCGTTCCCGATTGGCAGCGCTTCCTCCCAAACTTTTGCCGGTTTGTCGTACCAGATCTTATCCGCCGAATTTTTTGCGGTTTCTTTTGTTTTGTCCAAGGCCGATTCACTCTCCCGTTTGTACGTTTTCAGCCGTAACCCTTTGAATTCTTAAGGCATAATAGAGTTTGGCGGGCAAATCGATGCGGAACGATCCTTCGAATCGCTCCCCGAGCGGCGTCACCGTCATATTCCAGGTATCGATCAGCTCCGCCTTGTATATCCCTTCCGGCAGTGAAAAATGGCGGAAAGAGAACCGGTGCGGACCGAAATATTGAAAGTAATGAACACCCGCAATTTCCAGCGTCGAAGCGTCATGGCGGGCGGTGCAATATTTAATCTCTTCGGGCGATTCCTCCAGCAGCCGTTTCATAAATGCGATCCGCTGGACGCTTTCTCCATGCAGCGTTCCGCCATGAGACCACCATAAAACAGAGTCCGGATGCGCGTACGTTTCGCCATGCGTCACATACCCTCCGCGAAACGTGCCTTCCCAAATCCGGCATACCATTTCCTCCGGCGTCAGGCTGCCCCAGCGCTTATGGATATTTCCTTCATAGCCGCATTCGTCGACAACGACCGGCTTGGCAAAATTCCTCGTGAAGGCAGAAACCGCTTTCACATCATCCGTTTGAATGCTGATATGAGTAACCCACGGCTTGCCGTAATCGTAAAATTGCTTGCAATTATGAATCGATCGTAAATGTCTTCCATAATCGTACTCCTGGACGATCCGGAAATAACGGTCCCAATCGTCTTCTGTCTTTTCCGTCATCAGATCATATTCGTTCGCCAGCGACCACCAGATGTTCCGGAATGCGGACAGCCTCGCCACGACGTACCGGAGATACCGTTCATCCTGTTCGGCCGACATCCGGTCAAAGCCCCATCTTCCTTCATCGTAGGGATGGAACAAAATCAGATCCGCCTCGATGCCAAGGTCCGAAAGCTCCTTGATCTTTCGCTCCAAATGAGCGAAATAGATCGGGTTCATCCGCGACAGGTCGAAGCCTTCTTCTGGCGACCCTTCGAACGGATAGGAGGCCGGTTCGGCTTGATTAAACAAATACGATTTTGGAAATACGCACATTCGAAGCTTATTGAAAGGAGATTGCTTCAGAGTACGAAGCGTTTCCTCCTGCAGTCCGCTGTCCTGCAAATGCCAAACGTAACACGTTGTACCTGCCGGTGAGTATCGGGTACCGTCGGCATAGCTGAATTTCACTTCGTCCTTGACCCGGACCGGACCGTGATTCCCGTTCGATGCCGGAAGAACCTTGAATTCGCCGGTAATTTTGTCGAGCGACCGGCAGCTGCTTGAAGTCGTAAAGGTCCACGTCCCTTCCGTCTCCGGCATGAAACGGACTTTATACGTTCCGCCGCCGTCGTAGAAGCCTTCGGCCTCATACACTTGCTCCCCTTGTCTGAACCGGGCGCCGAAACTTATATCGACGAACGGATTGCCTTCTTCCGTACCTTTCAGGCTCAGCTCGAACAGCCCCCAGCGCTCCACTTCTTTCATTGTATTCATAAGCACTCGCCTCCCTCTGACGGCTGTGCAGCTTTACGTATGCGCAGCGCAGTATACGGCTTGCCCGGAAGCTCGATCCTGCTTGGACCGCTGAAGACTCCGTCAAGCGGAGTGACCGTCATGTCCCATGCATCGATGATCTCGACGGCATATTCCGTCCCCTCGGGGAGAAGCAGCTCATAATAGGCGTGCTGATGTCGGCCGAAATAGTGCAAATAATAGTCGCCGTCCTCGGCGGCCTGCAGCCAATCCGCGGGTCCTTCCTCCATGATCCGGCGCAAAAAAGCCATTCTCCCGGAGCTTTCGCCCTGCAGCGTTCCCCCTGAAGATATCCAGGCCCGTTTATCCGGATGGATATACGCCTCGCCGTGTGTGACGTAGCCGCCTCTTGCCATCGCTTCCCAGAATCGGTGCGTCATTTCTTCTCCGGAAATGTTGCCCCATCTCCGGGAGCTGTTGCCTTCATAAGAGATTTCATCGATGACGACCGGCTTGCGGTTCGCCAGTCTCCATTCCGTCGTCTGCTCGGGATCCCAATGCTGGATGCTTTGATGGGTAATCCATGGCTTTGAGAAATCATAAAGCGGAGACGACTCATACATTTTGGTGCCGTTGTGAATCGAACGAAGATGCTGGTAAGGATCCTGGCGCTGAACAAATTGGATCAGCCGGTCCCAATCTTCGACGGTCTTGCATTTATTAAAATCATATTCGTTGGACAGGGACCACCAAACGTTGCGGAACGCTGCCAAACGGGCGATGACGTAATGCAAATAATAGTGATCGGTTTCCCGGTCCATGCTGTCGAAGCCCCATTCGCCTTTGTCGTAAGGGTGGAACAAAATCAGGTCCGCTTCGATGCCAAGCCTGCCCAAATCCGCGATACGTTTCTCCAAATGGGCAAAAAACTGCGGATTAAAGCGTGTCCGGTCCGCATCCTCAGGACCGGTTCCCGCAAAGGCCAGCTGAGGCGGCCTCATGCCGCGGGTAGGGAGCAAGCACATCCGCACCTTATTGAAAGGAGATGACTCCAGCGATTGCAGGGTCAGTTCTTCATTCCGCTCATCGCCGTGATGGGTCCAGTGATAGCAGGTCGTGCCAAATGGCATATATGCGGTGCCGTCTTCATAGGTAAAATGATAGCCGTCCTTCACCCTGACCGGTCCGTGATTGCCGGATGACGGCTGCGTACAAGTAAACTCGCCGTAACGGCCGTCCAGCTCGGGGCTGCTGCTTGACGTCTTATACCGCCAGACGCCGATCTCGTCCGGCATAAACCGGATGCGGTAAACGCCGTCTCCGTCATAGAAGCCTTCCGGCTCGACTATGCGGTTTTTATACTGAAAGCGGGCGGATAGACGTACCTCCTGATACGGATTTCCATCGGACGGCCCGTTCAGGCTTAGCTCGAAAATCCCCCATTTTTCCGCTTCCGTTGGTTGCTTCTGCAATTCCGTCAATCCATGAGCACTCCTTTCAATGTATAGACGCGTGTTTATAGTCGATAAGAATTAGATCTTCTGTTCGATTGTACCTTCTTTTATACGATCCGATGGATTCATTATACTGCTTCCCATTTCACCGATTATAGGTGGTGGGCACTTAATCTATAGGTGATTCGTGCTTTCGCCGGACCTGCTGCCGGCTTGCTTCCAATAAAGAAATGGGGCGCCGGAAGCGCCCCATTTTGCGGGAATTCGTAAAAACGGTACCGATCGATGACCAACTTAGGTGATATCAATCAATTTTCGTTATTTCACTTATTGATATTGAGTTCCATCGCCGCCGGCATCGATCGCAGCCTTCGTCTCCAAAAGCTGTTTGTTGATCATTTCGTTGACGACCCGAAGCGCGGTTGCGCTGTCCTTCGACTGCTCAAAAATATTCGGCTGGAATACCTGCTGCACCGGCGGATTGATGAACGTGAGACCCGGCTTGCGCGGCGCCGGCATCGCGCTTTTCAGAGCGAATATGCCCGCAACATGCTTGTCTTTCAGCTGCGGAACGTTTTGTGCGAAAGCCTGCTGCACATTCGGGCTGTTAAGCGGGCTGATAATCCCCTCTTTCGCCCGGGCCTCCTGGACTTCATCCGAAAGCAGATATTGTATAACCTGGAACGCCAAATCCTTATTTTTGGATTGCTTCGTAATGAACAGTCCGTTCACATTGGCCTGATATTTACTCTCCGGAGCTTCCGGGAATACGGGAACCGCAGCAATATCGAAATTCAAATCCGGGAATTCCTGCGACCATCTAAGGACATTCTCGATAACATCCACAGACATCCCCATTTGACCTTTCGGGAAGTCGCCGGTCGTCGTGAACTGGTTGCCCGGAATTTCGTAGAAACGGCGGATATTGTTGACGATTTTCAGCCAGGCATCGGTATCCAGTGCCCCTTTGTCTTCATTCGGATCGAACACGGCCTCGGAAAGCTGATTATAGTACATATAATGGCTCGGGTGCTGCTGATAGCCTTTATAGGTAATGTCCCCGTCCTGACGAGTCAGCTTTTTGGTCAGTTCGTAAGCTTCGTCATAAGTCATGCCGTCCTTCGGGTAGTCCAAGCCGTATTTATCGAAAATATCCTTGTTATAGACCAGGACAAAATCGCTCTGCTCGAACGGGAGCGCGTATACTTTGCCGCCCGAAGCCGTTTTGATCCGTTCCAGGCTGCCTTGATCCAGCAAGCTTGTATCAAAATTGAATTTTTTGATCAGCTCCGACATATCGTACTCCAGCTCGAACTTCTCGATCATCCGGCGCGAATTGCGGTATACCTCCTCGAATACGATATCCGGAATCGTTCCTTTGGCTATCAAATCCTCATACCGTGTGCCGTCATTCCAATGCACATGCTTCAGAGTAATATCCGGAAACTTCTTTTTGATGTACTGCCCGATCAGCCGGTCGAAATTTGCTTCATCCTCGTAGACTTTGTTTTGGGCGGTATAAAAAAACAATGTATGATCATCCGAAGCGGAGCCTGCATTCCCGTTTCCGCTTTCGTTTGCAACTTGATTTCCCCCCTCATTTACACTTTCACCGCCCGTATTGTCCGTACAGCCGGTCAGCACCGAGAAGGTGAGAATGGTTGATAATGCAAATGCCGCTGTCTTTTTCATTTTTCTTTGTTTCCCTCCATTTTTAGGTGTAAAGGCCTCCCCGATCCGGAGAGGCCTTCCTGCTTAACTGATCATTGATAAGCGGTACCGTCGCCGCCGGCTTCAACCGCCGCCTTTGTTTCCGCAAGCTGCTTGTTGATCATCTCGTTGACGACCCGCAGCGCGGTCGCGCTGTCTTTGGATTGCTCGAAAATGTTCGGCTGGAACACCTGCGCAACCGGCGGGTTAATAAATGTCAGGCCCGGCTTGCGCGGTGCCGGCATTGCGCTTTTCAGTGCGAACAAAGCTTGAATGTGTTTGTCCTTCATTTGCGGAACGTTTTGAGCGAATACCTGCTGAACCTCAGGAACATTGAGCGGTCCGATAATGGATTCCTTCTGACGCTCAGCCTGTACCTCGTCGGAAAGGAGATATTGAATAACCTCAAACGCCAGCTCTTTATTCTTCGATTGTTTTGTAATGAACAGGCCGTTCAGGTTCGGCTGATATTTCGAGCCCGATGCTTCCGGGAATACCGGTACGGACGCAAGGTCGAAATTCAGATCCGGGAATTCGGTTGCCCATTTAAGCACATTTTCTACGACATCTACGGACATCGCCATTTGACCTTTCGGGAAGTCGCCCGTTGTGGTGAACTGGTTGCCCGGAATTTCATAGAAACGGCGGATATTGTTGACGATTTTCAGCCAGTTGTCCGAATCCATAGCGCCTTTGTCTTCGTTAGGGTCAAGCGAAGGCTCGGAAACCTGGTTGTACATCATGTAATGGCTCGGATGCTGCTGATAGCCTTTATAGGTAATGTCGCCATCCTGACGAGTCAGCTTCTTGGCCAGTTCATAAGCCTCGTCGTACGTCATGCCGTCCTTCGGATAATCAAGCCCGTATTTATCGAAAATATCTTTGTTATAAGCAAGCACGAAATCGCTCATCTCGAACGGAAGCGAGTAGATTTTGCCGTCCGAAGCCGTCTTAACGACCTCCATGCTTGCCGGATCCAATTTGCTCGTATCGAAATTAAATTGCTTGATCAGATCGCTCATATCGTATTCCATTTCGAACTTCTTGATCATTCTGGAAGTGTTACGGCGAACCTGCTCGAACACGATATCCGGAATGGTACCCTTGGCGATCAAATCCTCATATCGTGTACCGTCGTTCCAGTGCACGTGCTTAAGCTCGATATCCGGAAACTTTTTCTTGATGTATTGTCCGATCAGCCGGTCGAAATTCGCTTCGTCTTCGTAAACCGGGTTTTGTGCGGTGTAGAAGAAAAGCGTGTTGTCTCCGGAATCGGAGCCTTCCGTACCCGCGGGATCGTTGCTTGGCGCATTCACGTTATTTGCGCTATTCGTCTCTTCAGGGGCATTCGTGCTGTTGGTGCAGCCTGCCAATCCTGTAACGGCAAAGCATGCTGCAAGGGCTGAAATCATTAATTTCTTTTTCATACGTAATGGAAGACCTCCTGTTTTTATTGTCGTAACTGCATCTTTCGGCATCACCGCAATCACTTGGTCAACACAATAGAAGCGCTTTCAATGCATCAAACGTATGTCTACCTTTTTACCGTTTCGACGTATCCCCTCTCATCGGAATCTATCTAATGGGTAATGCGTTACTGCTTGTCTTAAAATTATCATAGCTTCCGAGCAGATTTATGGGTCTTTTATTCCAGCTTTATAGGCTATTTTCTGCAACCGCTTTTTTTTGCTTACTTCTCGCCGATCGCCCATTGCACGGTAGAATCAAAGAGCTTCCAGCCGTCGTCTGTCGTATAAATGAGATCCTCCGGCGCCATATACATAAACACGCGGCGGGCAGGCGCAGCGTTGCCGATCCCGTTTTTGGTTCCCTTATCGTAAACGGCGATCAGCGCTTTTTTGTCGTCATCCGCAGCGGTTGCAATGATGGCGGCATCGCCGGTAGGCACGATATATTCAAAGCCGCCGTTCGATTTGTATACGTTCACACTGCCGCTCAAGCCTGAGGCGATCGGATGCTTGTCGTCTTTAATGTTCAAGGCTGTCCCGAGAACTCTGCCGAAATCGGCGTTTTCGTTCGTCCCCGTCATGTCGTTGTAGCTCGTCACTTTGCCTTGAGCATAAATGACGGGAACGGGCGTATTATACAGCTTTGTGCCGATATTGCCCGCGCTGCTGATCGTGGAGTTAACGTAAACGAGCGAATAGTTATTTGCTTTTTTGTCCGTAATTTCCCGGTCCGTCATTTCGGTCACTTCAAATCCAAGCTTAGTCAAATGGTCTTTTGTCAGCGTATCGCCGATCGTGTCGCTGCCGACATAAATAACCGTTTTCTCTTTCGGCTCTTCCTTTTCATTTGTAGATGCCGTAGAGGATGAACAAGCCGATAATGCGGTAGTCACTGCCACCAAAGCCGCGCACAAAATCATAGAACGACGTTTCATGGATACGATTCCCCCAGTACATAGAATAAATAAAAACTTTATAGGTAAAAGCTGCCCCCGTTCCACCGTCAAGGAACGGGAGGCGATAAGACGATTTTCCCTTCTTCCAGCGTGACACGAATCTTATTTTTGCTTTTCATCCCGATTGCGTCCAAATAAGATTCAGGGATTTGCAGACGCCCCGCCCTGTCAAGAACGGCGTATTCAATATGCGTGTCCTCCTCGGCGGTGGCGCTTCCAAGTTCATCCAGCTCCTGGGCATAGGACGTTCGCCTGACCATCTCCGACGAGGTTTTGCCGTCGCGGATCGCGACGACGCGGTCCACTTTTTGGGCAAGCTGAGGATCGTGGGTAACGATGACGACCGTCAGACCGAGCGACTGGGATAAATGCCGGAATAAATCAAGAATTTGATTCGCCATGTTCGTATCAACGGATCCCGTCGGCTCATCCGCAAGCAGCAGCTTCGGATGGTTGGCCAGCGCAATGGCGATGGCGACACGCTGCTGCTCGCCGCCGGAAAGCTGGTTAAGACGGTTTTGACGCCGATGACTGAGCCCGACCGCTTCAAGCAGCTCCTGCGCGCGCTCGCGCTTTCGCCGCCCTTTAAGCAGAATAGGCAGCTCCACGTTTTCCTGCGCCGTCAAATACGGGATCAGATTGCGCGCATTATTTTGCCAGACGAAGCCTACCGTTTCCCGTTTATAATGGACCAGCTCCTGATCCGATATGGTAAGCAGATCCTTGCCGTCCACGAAGACCGATCCCGCCGTTGGCCGGTCGAGTCCTCCGAGGACGTTCATCAGCGTCGATTTTCCGCTGCCGCTGTTGCCGATGATCGCCATTAATTCGCCGGCTTCCACCTGCAGGTCAAGTCCTTGCAGGGCAACCACTTCCAGGTCGGCCTGTTTATAAATTTTCACAAGATTTTCACACCGGATCATCCTAATCCTCCCCCAGCTTAAGAGCCTGATGGATACGGATCCGGGATACGGTTAAACCGAGGATACCGATTCCAAGCAGCATCATGATCGTCACGATGATGTATAATCCAATCTGGTCGCTGGGATTAAACGTCACTTCGAACGGCAAAATTTGCGTTTTCGGATCGAAGGACATTTCGAACAGCCTTACGAAAAGCCGGCTCGTCAAATTCCCGTTTAGAATCCCCAATCCGATCGCTGCGCCGGAAATAAGAAGCTGCTCGGCGACCAGCATCCCGATCAGCTGGAAGAACGATATTCCCATCGCCCGAAGGATGCCGAACTGGAGCGTCCGTGCGAGCAGGGAAAGTACCCAGTACAGCAAAAAACCGACAAACGTAATCACGATCGAGATCAGGAAATCAAGCGTCATGACACCGTTAATCGCAAGCTGGAACGGGTCGTTGACCGCCCTGATCCGCTCCTGATTCGCGTCCGACAATGAAGTAATATCGTACCCTTTATCCGTTATCGCTTGATAGACATGCTGGCTCGTCGCCCCTTCCTTCAGCTTCAGCCATACCTCATAAGGCTCCAGGGCAATGTTGTTCTGGATATAGGAAAGGTTGCCGATTACCAGATTCGGCATGGCCGCTCTGGCTTCGTTGCCGCCATTGCCCGCTGCGGGCTGCGAAATCCCGCCGGTGCCCGGATTCCAGGTCGGCCAATAATCGACGATTCCATAGATGATAAATTCCGCCGTATCCGCACCGTACCAGCCCAATTGGATCAAATCCCCTGTTTTTAGGCCATGCTGGAGGGCCATCGATCTGGATATAAGGACGGCGGACGGCTCGGAAGCAAGCAGATTCAAATAAGAATTAAACGTATAATCAAGAAGGCCGTCTCTGAGCCAGGCTGTCATGCCAAATTCATAGGTATCGATCCCCATCAATTTGACTTTATCCTGCTCCTGCCGCTTCGATGTGCCTTCCTTATTCCTGTTTCCCTGAGTGTAATAGGAAGCGTCCTGCTTGATGAAAACCTTAGCCGCATGCTCTACATCAGGCATCTGAGTAAAAGGCAAAAAGGATGGCTCGCTGTACTGTGTCTTGCGCGGCGCCGCTTTGACGGAGGAACCGTTCTCTTCCGATGCCTCCCCTTCCTCGCCGCCCGCCCCGCCGGACAATAGAATAGGCGGTGCGTCGCTCTCCCAGTGAACTTTCATCGTGATGTCCGCGCCGATCCGGTAATCGATTTTGTCCTCGACATTTTTGTTGATGGTCCGGTTGGCGCTCGCGCTGAAAATGCCGGTGGCGATCGTTATGATCATAAACACCATAATGAATTTGAACGAAGCCGACGTCCGGCCGACCTGAATTAACGTGTAATAAAGCGACGGCGGCCACCATCGTCTTCCGATCAAATAAACGAGACGGATGAACCAGGGGTACAGCCGAAGCAGGCTCAGGGCCAGCCCCAGGACGAAAAACGCCGGAATGAGAAACAGAAGCGGATCGATCGACAGGTCAGCCGTATTCGCTCCGATGGAAAGCAGCTTGCTCATCCGCGTTTCATAGCTTTGCAAGCCGTACAGCGATACGCCGATCAGAATAATATCGATAAAATACTTGTGCCAGAACGACTGCTTCTGAACGCGTGCCATTTGCTGCTTATGCGCTACAATCGAGAATCGGGTCGCAAGCAGCACCGGGATCAGTGTCATGATCAGCGACAATACAACGGCGATCAGCGCGTATTGGAATGCATCCTTGCCGACCTCTGCATGCAATTTCGCTCTTTGGACGAATTCCAGAAACCCGCTGGAAGCGCCCAGCACCTTGGTGATCATAACCCCTACATACGGTCCTGCGAAAAATGCAATAATGCCAAGCACCAAACCTTCCACCGTATATCCGAGTACGATTTGCAGCCGGCTTGCGCCTCTGCTTCGCAGCACGGCGATTTCCGTCTTCTGGCGGTCCGTAATCAGGTTGGCGACCATATAAAGGTAAAATCCTAACATCAGCATAACCGGCACATTCAGAGACAGAAGCAGGATCTTGAGCTTCGCTTCCTTCTCCTTATACAGGCTTAGCGTTCGGAGAGCCGGCGCATTTTTCGAATACGTATCGTACTGCCCTTTCATATGGGCGGTAATACGCCCGTTTTCTGCGATGAACTCCTTGGCCGTGCTCAGCGTCATTTTCGTGTAATCGAGGGCAAAATACCAATAGCTTGCTTTGACCTTCAGCGCTTGGCCTTCCGTAAAGGACTTATCGAACAAATCCAGGTCGATAAGGAAGCTGCTTTTATAGCTGACCGTGGAATTGTACCAGAACAGATCCGCATAATCGCTTGGTTCGATCACGCCTACAGGCTTGACGCTAATCTCCGTCTTGACGTTATCGTCTTTTATCGTAAAGACATTGCCGAGCACCAGATTCAGCTCCGTCAGCGCCTCCGGCACGACAAGCGCCTCGTAGACGCCGCCTTCCGGCTCTTTCTTCGGAAGTCGTCCGTCCTTCAGCTTCACATGCTGCTCCAAATCGCTGATCGCGGCAAAATTCGCCCAGCGGATCTTGTTGACATCCATCCGCTCGGTATCGGACGGCAGAAAGCTGTAAACATCCGAAGCTCTCTCCCGGGCGAACTGCTGCACCGGCAGCCCGAAACGGCCGGACGCTTTCTCGCTTAAATAGTCATCCGTAGAGAAAAATCCACCGTCCTGAGGGCTCTTGCCTTCAGCAGTCGGATTATCGGCAGACAGCCAGTATGTGCCCGGATACTGTCCGCTGTCCGATTGCAGGTTTTGCAGCTCCTGACTTAACATGCGCTGCAGGATGGCGTTCGTATAGATCGGTATGCTGCTTGATAAAGCGACGGTTAGGACGAGGCCGAACAGCAGGCTGAGCTGCAGCCATTTGTTTTTTATCATTTTGCGCAAAATCATAATTAACAGCGCCAATGCATAAGCCCCCTAATTAGCCAAAATCACCTTTTGCCCTTCGGACAAGCCCTTTCTGATCTCGACTTCGGTATCGGTCACGATTCCTGTCTCCACATCGACTTCTTTTCGGCTTTCGCCATCCAGCACCTGCACATAGCTGCGGTCCAGATAGGTGCGCAGTCCCAATCTCGGAATGATCAGCACCTGATCCCGTTTCTCCGTCACAACCGTGATGTCCGCCTGGTCGCCGATGTTTACCTCGGCCGGCAGTCCCTGTACGTCGATGACGATCGATTTGCCGTTGCGGGCTTCAATGGCCTCGTTTTTGCTATCCGGAGCCGTGGAAGGAGTCTGGACCACTTTTCCTTGATAGGTTTTGTCCTTCAGCTTGACGCTGACGTTCATATTGATCTGGACGCCGGCCAGATTGCCGCGGTCCGAAGCTTCGTAAAGAAGCTTCCTCTCGGCAGGGTCGGAAATCGTCACCAGCTTCTTGTAGGCCGAAACCTGCTCGCCAAGCTCCATCGGTTCGATATAAGTGACGATGCCGTTTACGGTTGAAATCAGCCTTGTCTGTTCGAGCTGCTTCTTAAGCAGATTCAACTGAATTTGAGCGCTTTCAAGATCGAGCAGCTTCATTTTGACCGACGGATCGCCCTGTCCCTTCTCGGCCTTTGCCTGCTCAAGCTCAATCCTGATTTTTTCGATTTCGATTTCCTGCAGCTTCACATTCGCTTCCAGCTCATCCGTCTCGGTAGAGACGAGAATGTCCCCAGCCTTCACTTTGGCACCCAATTGAACGTTGAT
This sequence comes from Paenibacillus vietnamensis, assembly GCF_020169515.1. Taxonomy (GTDB): domain Bacteria; phylum Bacillota; class Bacilli; order Paenibacillales; family Paenibacillaceae; genus Pristimantibacillus; species Pristimantibacillus vietnamensis. The sequence goes on from NZ_JAHMHW010000004.1 coordinate 196,018, forward strand.
TTGAGACAGCCTTCCGCCAGATTCTTTGAAAAACAAATAATCCATTTTGTCCGAAACGAAAGTGGCTACGCCGGTAACCTGTTTTACGATGTCGCCCTTTTTCACTTCTACAGTCTCAATATTCTGTTCGGCCGGTTTGGCGAGAGGCGGCTTGAGCTGCTGCTCTTCAGCCGGAAGCAGCGAGCAGCCCGACAGGCACAGCATTACGGCGGATAGGCCAATAACGATTCGGATCCTTTTACCTTTCCTCGGCAATGCGACCATCCTCCAATGCATAAACATGATCCACAATTTCCATAATTGCTGCGTCGTGTGTCGTCAAAATAATCGTTAATCCCTCGTACTTGACCAGCTCGGTAAATACTTTCATGACTTGAAGCCCCATTTTGCTGTCGAGCTCCGCCGTCGGTTCATCCGACAAGATGAGCGAAGGCTTATGGGCGATCGCTCTGGCAATGGCGACGCGCTGCTGCTCGCCTCCCGACATTTCAAACGGGCGATGCTTCATCCGCTGTTTAAGGCCGACGAGATCGAGAGCTCTCTCCGCATATTCGCGGTGGAAAGCGGCGGGAACTCCTGCGATGCGAAGGCCGAACTCGACGTTCTCGTAGGCCGTCATCATCGGAACAAGGGCAAAAGACTGGAAGATCAGCCCGATGTCGGTCCGGCGTAGCTTGTTCCGTCTGGATTCCGACAGTCCGACGATTTCCGCATCTTTAAAATACACCGTACCTTCGGTAGGCCGGTCGAGCGCTCCCAAAATATTGATGAGCGTCGTTTTTCCGGATCCGGATCTTCCCCGGATCGCCACAAGGCTTTGCGGCTGAATGGTTAGGCTCGCACCTTTTAACACCTGCACGCTGCCGGCGCCGTGTCCGAACACTTTCGTAATGCCTTCAGCCTTAACAAGCGGATTTCCGATTAGCGACCGCTCAGCGGCGTTCATTCGCCCTCCCCCTCATCTGACGCATTTAATCCTTTCAATCGGGGCACTCCCTCCTCTCCTGCCTGCCGTTAGTTCAAATGTATATCGAATGTCTCTTTTACTTGTAGGCGATTTAATGCGCTTTTATAGGCTATTTTTACTGCTTTTTCCTATTCCACAATTCCTGTCCGTTCAACACCCTCGATAAACCACCGCTGCGCGAACACATAGAGGACGATCGGCGGCAAAATCATCAGGAACGTTGTCGCCATACTGATCGGCTCGGTGAAGATGGAAGGACCGCTAATTTCCGCTTGTTCCCGGATCATGGAAGCAATGCGCGAAATGCCAAGCGAAAGCGGCGGCGTATCGGTATTGGCCAAATACATGCTCGGCAAATAAAAGTCGTTCCAGGTCCATACAAAGGAAAACAGGAAGACGACCAGAATGGCCGGCTTGGCAAGCGGCATCATCACCCGGAAAAACACCTTGAAGACGTTTGCGCCGTCAATTCTTGCCGCCTCCTCAAGCTCTTTCGGCTGGGTGGAGAAAAATTGGCGGTAAATGATGATGAACAGCGCGCCTTTCAGCCCAAGCCCGAACAAAGCCGGAACGATGATCGGGACGACCGTATCCAATACGCCCAGCACTCTGGCAAAAACCAGGTTCGGCAAAATCGTTAGCTGGAGCGGCACGATAAACGTAATCAGCAGAAAGAAAAACAAAATCGGTTTGAAAGGCACCTTCAGCCTTGCAAAAGCATAACCGGCAATTGCGCAGGAGAACGTTTGCAGCAAGGCCACAGAGGTAGACAGCAGCATGCTGAGTCCGAACGCCTTCGGATATTGCAGCCATTCCCAGGCGTCCTGAAGATTGCCGAAATAAATGACCCGCGGTATCCAATTTACCGAAGGGTCCAGCAAATCCGGCGCGTCCTTCACCATAGATGTGACCATGTGCAGAACAGGCTTTAAGTAAATGTACGCCGCATCGATCAGAATCAGATAGATGAATATTTTGAATAGGAGGCCCTTGTCCGCCTCCCTGCCGAAAATCTTATACCGGACCTTGCTCAACCAACCTGTAACTGCGGACATTTCCATACGACTTGATTCCAAACGCGTGGAAATTTCCGCGCGTTTGGTCCGCATGCCGATTTTGGCCAGCATTTTGTCCATCCTTCTTCACCTCTTCCCTCATTTTTGACCGCTAGGCGGTCATCCGCTGCGATCTTGTCGCCCTGCTGAAAAGAATAAAAATAATAATCAAAAAGACGCTGATAATCAAAAAGTAAAGCCAGATGAGCGCGCTGAACTGCCCGTATTCGCTATCGCGCACCCGCATAATGATCGGGTTGGTCGGAAAGGTAAACAAATCTACGACCGTATAGATCATGTTCAGGAATACAAACGGCGTCATCGCAGGAAGCGTAATCTTCCAGAAGGTCGCCCACGGGCCCGCCCCGTCGATGCGCGCCGCCTCATACGCCGAATTGGAAATCGTCTGCCGTCCCCCCAGGAAGATCAAAATTTGAACCCCGGAGTACCATAAAATCAAGACGAAGGAATCGAGTATCCAGATGAGCGGGGTCGCCCACGTGGAAGGCAAGTTCCCGCTGATCAAGCCCGACACGTTATATTTGGACATAAAGCCGAGGGCGCCTTCGCCCTGCGTCAGAAGCTCGCTGACGACCTGTCCCGTAGACAAAATGACCGGCAGAAAGAAAATGGCTCGGAACAGCGAACGTCCGGCAAATTTTTGGTTCAGGACAATCGCGATCAGCAAAGCGAAGATGACGATAACCGGAACCATAAACAACGTCTTCTGGAGGAACGGAATCAAATCGTTATACAGCAGGCTGCCGTCCTCCAGCAAAATATCCTTGTAATGCTTCAGCCCGACGTAAGAGCTTGTCATCCCTGTCGCCACTACATTCACTTTGCGGAAGCTCATGTAGAGAGAAAATCCGAGCGGAAAGCCCATAAACATGACGAAGCCGATAAACCAGGGAGCAATGAAAATCGTCCCTTCGACATATTCCATCATCGCCGCTTTAAGTTTTGTCGCTCTGGTCATTGCTTCACCGCCTCCTCGTCCAAGACGATGAAGTTTTTCGCCGGGACTTCCAAGTTGCCGTATTTATAAGGCTCCGTATTGTAATTGACGATAATCCGTTTGCCGTTCTCGTACACCGTTTCCTTCACATTGTGTGCGAGCGTCCGGTGCTCGGCGATAAATTGGTTCTGAACGTCGCCAAGCGTCTCGTTGAAGCGCTTGTATTCTTCCGCCGCATACGAAGCCCAGTCCGAAAACTTCGTGCTGTAGAAACGGATTCCGTAAGCGCTCAGGAAATCGCTTGTATCCGCATGGGTGAATACGAAAGACGGAACGGCCCCGTACTCGATTTCCCGCAAAAAGCCGTTGCCGTTCTCATCGCGGTTGTTCGAATAATTAAACGAATACGTAATGAGTCCATGCGTCGCGATTTGTGCAAAAGGAACCGCCTCGTCCGAGAACAAATCGTAGGAGTAGTCGGAAACCATATTTTGAATATGGTGAACATAAGGCAGGGAATAAAAATTCGACTTTATGCCTTGCACGCCGCCGAGGCTGCTCTGAATCGCTTTCAGAATATCGACCTGGACATCCTTCGCCTCATCCCTGGACGAGCCGTATTTGGTATTGTAATCGCTGAACAGCTCCTGACCCGTACGGCCTACGACAAGGCCGTCGATGCCAAGCTTCTTAAAGCCTTCCAAGTCGCTTTTGACCGATTTCAAATTGAATTTATCGCTGACCGCAGAAACGTTGTCCTCGTTGTAAAGCATGCGCACATCGATCGTTTGACCGGCCAAATTCGTCACGCCGGCAAATTCCTTCTCGAATCCTCCCGCGCCGGTATTGTTCAACGCATATTCCGTATCCAGATAGACAGGTACGTTCAGGCTGTGGGCAAAGTCGACGAACGACTTCATTCCACTGTCGCCGCCGATGCTGGAATCGACCGGCAGCGTTCGCCCGTACGCGCTGTAACCGCCCTCCTGCCAGCCCGTATACGTGACGGACATATTTCCGACCCCAAGCTCGTGCAGCTTTTTCACCATCTGCTCCGCTTCGGAGGTCGTCGTGCCTTTAATATAACGGTTCGCTAACGTTCCCTTCTCCTGGTCGCCACCGACAACGGTCAAGTGCAGTGGCACGCCGGCAGTATCGGCCTCCAGCTTCTTCAGACCCTTTTCTTCTATTAAATATTGGCGGTATCGCTTGGCCATTCCGACATAATCCGCATTCTCCTTATCGAGAATGTAGTACCGGACGACCCGGTCGCTGCCGAACAGCTCATCCCGGTTAAAATCAACGAAACCGGAATCCGCGAAATTTTTCCTCGTGTATTGAAGGAAGCTCGAGCGGAAGTTCATCTGGGCCGTTACCCAGTTGTATTTACTGAATACGCCTGAAGGCGACGCAACGATGTTGGCATACGCCTCGCCGTCATTCAGAACGGCAAGAAACCCTTTGCTGCCGGATTTCATTCCGAAGACAGGCATGGAAACCTGACTCCGGTTGTTATCGAGACCTTGATAAACCATATCCGAGCCGTACACGCTCTCGTCATACAGCTTGTTGACATTCAGCTGGTTATCCTTGAAATTAATGAGCGCGCCCGGTCCGTCCGGGATAAACAAATAACCTTCCTGGCCGTCCGTATGAGTCGCTCCGAAAAACGGATACAGTCTGACCCAGATCAGTCCCAGCTTATCTTCCTTGATGCCTTCCCGGATGATTTTCGTCTGGACGTAATCGCCGTCGACGGTTACCTCAACCGGTATTGTAAAGCCGGCCTCCGGCAGTTCGAACGTCAGCTGAAAACCTCCGTCAATCGTCTTCAAATCCTTAATGCTGTCAACGCCGGGGGTAAAGCTGAGTTCCTTCGGATTCAGAATCGGCTCCGAGAAATCGACGTACTGGATCATAATTGGAGAAGACAAATGCTGCTTCCAGGTCTTGGAGATCTCTTCCTTCGACCAATACTTAGGATCGGGATAGGAGTAATAGACCTCGTTGTTTCTTTTGTCCTCCATAATGAAATGACCGGTTTTGGCGTCCATCTTCAGGCTGAGCACATCCGACTCCGCCACCTTGCTGAAGCCGCTCTCTTCGGGCAGCACAGGATTTTTTTCGGGTTGAGTGAAGTTGGTGCCTTCATCCTCCGGCACGATCGTCGGCCCAGCCGTCGATTTCCAGACAAATTCCGTATTGGCGGCAATCAGAGTAACGGCAACGATAATCAGGACGGCTGCAATTACAGTGGGCAGAGATTGTTTGGTGAGCAGCAATTTGATCCACTTCATCGCAAAGTCACCTCCTGGAAGATTTCATATAGGAAGGAGAACAAGTCGCTTGTCAATCCAACCGTAATAAAGATCAGAATACCGATCACGATCATCGTAACCAGAGTCAGCACGATATTAATGATCGTTTCACCGACGGTGTAATTGTGAATCCACTGCGTATTCCAGAACATGAGCAAGCCGATCCAAATGACAATGCCTTCGGAAACGAAATTGTAAACCGAGGATTCCGATAAGGTCATGACGTTCGACACGATGGCCAGCGGAATGCCGATCAGAATGTATGGAACAAGTGCATAAGCGCTTCCTATGAAAATATCCCGGAACCTGCCTTCGCCCCGATAAATCGAGCTGACCAAATAATTCGAGATGACCCACATGATCCACACAACGAAAAATTGAGTAAACACATTGTATACATTGACAAAATGGACGAGCTGGAACGAGAAGCTGGTAAAATATTCGCGAATCAGGAGTGCGGAATACGTCACCACGATAATGACAGCTGCGCTCCAATACGTTCCTTTTCCTTCATAGCGGATGGCGGTGAAGCCGTCAACCGGATGCCGGAGAACAAAAAACGCATGCTTGAAATGGGTAATCAGCGGGTTTTTCGAACGTTCCCGGCTGCGCCACTTCGCTTTCAGCCGCTTTGTCACGCTCCACTTCTCAAGCGCTACCATCAGGAAAATGCCTACTAATACAAGACTGGCAATCCATGAAAAGTTTTGCTGGAACCAGAACAGCCGGATTTGCCAATAGGATTCGGAAAACCCTTCCTGGTCACCCGCGGCTTTAAACAGCCTTTTCGCTTCGGCAAACTGCTCCTTTTTGAACGCGGCATGAGCCAGACCTTGAATGGCCGGTGTAAATTCGGCGTTCAGACGAAGCACGTCCTGCCAAAGCTTCTCGCTTTCCTCATAGAAGCCCGACAAGGTCAGCTTGTTCGCTTCAACGACGTTCTGCCCGAATTCCGACATCCGGAACTTCTGAATAATATTTTCCTGGTCGTCCAGGACAAACAATTCATTTTTGGAGTTGAAATCAAGCGCAACCGGGCTTTTCATGAGACCGATCTGCGAGGTGCCCGCAGCGGACGGTCCGCCCCAGAAGTAAAGCAAGCTTCCGTTGCCGTCGTAATGGCTGATATATTTGAACTGCTGGTCGACAACTGCGATATTTCCGTCGCTGTCAACCGCGACGTCGATCAGCTGCGGGGTTTTGACGGCGGTCGGCGCAAGCCCTCTCGTATCGGACGGACGGTATTCGCCGAACGTGCCCTGGGAGCTCCGCAGCATATTGTCCCCGCGGGAATTCAATTTCTTCAGCTGGTTGCTCGAAATCGATCCTCCGGTAACCGTATAGATGAAGCCGCTGCCGTCACTGGCCAGACTGTTGATCGTTTCCGGCCTTTTCAGCACTTCTTTGGCGTACATGCTTTCGGTGTACAGCCATTTTTTTAAAGCATCCATAGCGGACAGTAACGTTTGGTTCGTCCCGAAATACCCTTGGAGATTGCCGTTTGGATCGAGCACCAGCAGTCCCTCGTAGCTGCCTTGAGAAGCGACATAAAGAAATCCGCGCTCGTCGACGATCAGCTTCACCGGCGTAAAGACAAACGTGTCGGAAATAAATTGGGAGTCCGGTTTTGTGATTTCCTGAACCAGCTTTCCGTCCTTATCCAGCTTTACGATTCTCCGGTTGCCCGTATCAGCGATGAAAATTTCGCCTTCCTTGGTGACAAACACCCCTTCGGGCTTGTTAAGCGCGCTTTCCGGAACCGTTATGAATCGGACGAGCCGGCCGCTGCTGTCGAGCTGCACGATCCGGTTGTTACCCGTATCCGCAATGTACATTTGGTTGGTGTCATCGATAAAAATGTCTTTCGGATGCGACATGGACGATACCGTCTTCACCGAAGGATCGTTCGGATCGGCCATATACAGGTCTTCTCCGATGACATCGATCGGAATGTAGGCTGGCTGAAGCCATATCAGGTTGCCGGCGCTGTTCTTCGTGAACGTGTTGTACTTGACGTCGGCCTTAGCTGCTTGTGGAAGAAGTACGGTGCTCAAGATGATCAGCGAAAGGAACAACCACAGCCCGCCGCGTTTATAGTTCATGCTTTAGACCTCCGTTTGCTCCGCATCACTTGATGCCTGAGTGAGCCATGGTTGTAATGACCTTGCTCTGAAAGAGAAGGAATATGATAAGATTCGGCAGGAACATGAACAGCGCTGCCGCTGCCGCTGCGCCTTGCCTCGCTACATTATTGGCCATATTGGATGTAAGCGTGGAAATAAAAAACGGAAATGTTTTCATGGTCTCATCCTGCATAAAAAGGGCTGACGTTTCCGTATTTCCCCATGCGTCCTGAAAGGCGATAATGCTGATCGTCGCCACTGCGGGCATACAGATCGGAATGACGACCTTCAAAAAAATCGTAAATTCCCGCGCGCCATCGATTTTGGCCGCATCCAGCAATTCATCCGGAAGCTGGTCGATAAACTGCTTCATCAGGAACACGCCGACCGGGACGGCAACCATCGGGAGAAGATGCCCGAAATAGGTGTCCATCACTCCCAAATTGCTGACGACCAAATACCTTGGAATTGCGACGGTTTCCGGAGCGAACAGCAGCGTTACGAGAATGGAGCCGAATACGATCTTATGTCCGGGAAATTTATGCTTGGAGATCGGATAAGCGCACATCGCGCTTACTCCCGTGACGAGCACGACAGTCGCAACGGCCACAAACACGCTGTTGAAGATGTACCGTGACATCGGAATCGCCGAATTTTTCGTAATTGCCCACAATTCAATGAAGTTTTGCAGCGACGGGCTACGCACCCACAGCGTCGGCGGGTAGTTAAACAGCTCCTGATAAGGCTTAAGTGCGTTGTTAAAAATGTAAACGAGCGGTGCGAGCATAAAAATACTGAGAAAAACGAGCAGCACCGCCGATATTTTTTCCGTCGGAGTCAGGCGGAACGGCTTTGCTTTTCTCCTCCAAAGCCCGGACAACCGAAACGCTGAAGTCGTTTTCATCATTCATCCTCCTTCGTTCCGAACAAACTCCAGCAAAACTTGTTGGCTACATACATCAAGAGCAAGAGGAAGACGGATAAAGCAGTTGCATAACCGAGCTCCATTCGGATAAAGCCATAATCGTTAATATGGTTGACGATCAAATGTCCTGAATACTCCGGCGTCGGATTCATGCCGGACAGCTGGCTGCCGATTCCCCCTGCCTTAAACGTGCCGACAATGGCCATGACCGCACCGAACAGCATCTGAGGTTTCATCGACGGAATCGTAATGTACCAGATTTCCTCCAGCCGGCTTCGGATTCCGTCCAGCTTACCGGCTTCATACAGCTCGGAGTTTACGTTCAAAATGCCGGCCAGCATGGCCAGGAAGCCGATCCCCATACTGGACCACAAGGTGACGACAATCATCGAGGTCATCAAATACTCTTTGCTCGTCACCCACAAATGCGGCTCGCTGATCAGGCCGAGCTTAAGCAGGAAGCTGTTCAAATAACCTATGCGGTCGCCGGACAGCATCGGCTGCCAGACGATAGCCATTGCGATCCCCCCCGTCAGAGACGGGGAGTACATCGCCAGCGCAAACCATTTGCGCGATGTCCGCGGCAAAATCGAAATCAGCCAGGCCAGGAAAAACGCGGCCAAATAACCGCCGGGACCGACAATGACGGAAAACTTGAAGGTATTCGGAAGTGCATATTTGATAAACAGCAGGTCCTGCGAAATCATGTAACGGAAATTGTCCCATCCGACAAACCGCGGCGGCTGCAGCGAGTTAAAGTACGTAAAGCTGAGTAAGAAGGCGGCGAATACCGGAATCATGATAAACAGAATAAAGCAGATCATAAACGGCGCGATAAAAATATAAGAGATACGGTAGGACCAAATCTTCTGAAGGAGCGTCTGCGTTTTGCGCGCCGTATCAAAGGCAGCAGTCGCATCAAGGCTGGTTATCGGTTTCGGTTCCGCTTTTAACATACGGCTCCACTCCTTTCCAAGGCTCCGTCACTACCGGCAAATCCAATGATTTGACAACTTTGCCGTTAGCGTCGATGAAATTAAATTCCTGCAATTTACGGGTCATTTCCCGCTCGATGTCCTTGACGGCGGTTTCAAGCGAGCTTCGCGGATTGATGCCGTCCAGTACGGTGCGGTTCCATGCGTTTTGAAGCTCGCGGGCCAAATAGTAGGAGCCCGGGACGTTCGGAACTTCCTTGAACCATCTCCACTGCTCCAGAACGCTGGCCGCGTCTTCCTGCTTCCACGGAAGCGTCATAAACGCATCGATGTTGGACGTATTCCAGCGGAACGCTTGTCCGTTCAGCATCTCGATATCGTTGCCGAACCTCTCCTGCGCCTCGGCGGACGTCCACCATTTCAGAAACTCCCAGCCTTCCTCCGCCATCTTCGTGTCTTTGAAGATAACGCCGCTTTGAACGCCGCCGCTCATCCAGCGGGCAACGGTTCCGTCAGGCTGCTTCTTGCCCGGGATCGGCGCGATTCCCCAAAGTCCGTTCAACTCCGGCGCCGCCACCATCAGCTGAATGTAGGCGGTTATATCGGCTATTCCGATTGGGACCGAGCCGCTGCGGAACGATTGGAAGAAGCTCGCCAGCTGCTGGTCGGCCGCATGAACGTTGTATAAATCCGTCCATTCTTTAAAGCCTTGAAACCCTTTCGGCGTAGCCAAAGCGGTTTTTATTCCGTCCTGCTCAAAAAATTCGGCGCCGTTCTGGTAAATAAACGCAGCATTGGATACCGGCGGCAAATTCAAGTTGTTCTGCTGCAGCGTCGGCAGCATCTTGTAGACGTCTTCCCACGTATCCGGAACCTCCAGTCCCAGGCGGTTTAAGACATCCTTGCGATAGTACAGCATCTCGAACGTCTGTGTTTCCGGTACTCCGAAATAACCTCCGTCGTAATAAAAAGGAATCCATGTTCCCGGAGCAAACCGCTCGTACATCTGATTGAAATCGGAGAATTTCGTCAGGTCATACAAGCCGCCCCGTACGGCATATTCAAACGGCAAATCCTGCGACAAACCAAGTGCGACGTCCGGCGCTATTCCGGCCGCGTTCATGAGCACGAGCTGGTCTGAGCTTGGCAGCAGGTTCACCTTCACCTTGATCCCCGTTGCCGGGGTAAACATTTCATCGGCCAGCTGCTGGATCAGATTAATATAATCCCTGCCCCGCTGGACCCAGACGTTCAGTTCTCCTTTTTCCCCGTTGCCAAGCTTCGACTTCGGCTTGAAGGTATGGAAGAAATCGAACAAACCGCCTTTAAATTCCTGGAAAAAGCTTGCCTTCATCTTCGGAACGTCTTCCTTTGAAGGCACGATGTACAGACGGTCCAGCTGAAGCGGCTGCGAGCTCAGCTGCTGCAAATAATCGGCGAGCTTGCCCTGCATGCTCGTCAGCTTGTCGGCTTCATACGCAACATGATTGATGTTGTCCAGAAGCTCCTGCATATCCTTCTCAACGGTCGCCATCCCCTGCGTCAGGGCGTCCGATCTGCCGTTTAAGGAAATGAGGCGCTCCTCAACGCTGCGAAGCCGATCGTAAAGGTCCCGGAATTGGGTGACGAAATTGGGCAAATCGCGTTCGATGTTCCATGTCCGGTTCGGGTCCACGGCTCCGCCGGTGAGCGCGGTAATATCAAGCGCCCGATCCTTCAGGCCGGCAATAATTTTGTCCAATTCGACCATAATCGGCTTCAGAGGAGCTTGCGTTACACGCATCGTCAGCGTGTTCGTCCCCTTCTGCAGCTCGAACAAATACGGCTCGCCGTTCTCATCCTGGAGAGTCATTCCTCTCCAGCCGGTCGTATAAGGGAACCGGTATGCTTCCATTTCCGAGAAAGGCACCTTCCCGTTAACCGAGATGGACCTGAACGTCGAACGGTTTGAGGAATAAGACTGATTGAAGCGCATCGCAATTTTGTATAAACCGCTTTCAGGAGCGTCGAAGGTCCAGGTCAGTTCTTGATTGCCTGTCGACCAGCGCTCTCCATTAATGGCGTTGTAGATCAGTTTCCCTCTTTCGTAAGGAGAGGAAGCGACGTCGTTGTCATAAGTCAGCGAAATGGAAGAGTCGTTTTTCCAGTCCGCCCGCTCCGCCTCGATTTCTACCGGATCGCCGGATACGTCCGCCGTTCCGCTCCGCTTGCTTACGACGGTTTTGTAATCGTCGATTGACTCCGGGGCGTGCAGGCTGATCGACTCGATCGCCAGCGGATCGCTGCCTGACAGGCGAAGCACATGTTTGCCTGCCGTCAAATGCCAAAGCAGCGGCTCTTCGTAGGTGCCTCCCGAATCACGAAGACTGGCGGACATCCAGTCGCTGATATCCTGCGAAGGAGGCCTGATTTCATCGCCGTATTGGTCCTTCTTCGGCGGCATGACGTCCTGCCATTTGCGGTACAGCTGAATCGATCTGGATTCCAGATACTGGTTTTTGTGATCGAACATAAGATTCAGCGTAATCGGCTTGCGGTATTTTTCCCCTACGAACGGATGATAGGAAATATCGATTGCATACAGGCCTTCCTGTTCCACATCGAATTCATATTCGATCCATTCGTCTGACTCCGTACTCCATATAAGCACATTATTTTTGTTTTCGTAGGATCCGGCATTTGCTTTCGCATTGTCCGATGTTCCGGTGAACGCCGCTCCCTGAATCGTGATTTGACCGTGCTCCGCAGAAATTCCTTTTTGCTTCCACTGCTCAAGCATTTCGGCATAATAGGGCTCGCCGTTATCCGCCGCCGCATCCCCGCTGCTGAGGGGGAAAGCGGCTTCGAGCTCCCCTGGCGGAGCTTCGGGCGCCCCTGGCGGAGCCTCATCCTCCGTTACGGTAGCGTTCTCGCCCGTCGGGAGCGGCAACGCATAACCATAAATGGACGTGCTGAACAGAAACAACAAAACCATCGCGATCCCGATCCGCCGAAACCGCAAAAACGTTTTCACTATTCATCCCTCCACGCGCTCATCGTTGTGCAGTAAATTGTCTCCCGATTCCAGATCGAAAAAGAGAGCTTTCCGCATATCAAGCGTGAGAATAACCTTCTCGTTTTCCTGGCTGCCCAGTTCGATGCCGGAACGGGCGGTCATCAAATTGCTTGCCCCAATCTCGGCATATAAATATAGATCCGCTCCCATAAATTCGCTGAGCTTATGAATGCCCGGAACTTGCGAGTGCGGGTGTGCCTCTTGCATAGCGGGATCCAAATGAACGTGCTCGCTTCGGATGCCGAGCATGACGTTTCTGTTCACTTTTCTTTTATCGATCAGCACCCTCGACTGGTTTTCGGGAATGGCGAGCGAGAACTTCCGGGTATGGAACTCAAGTGTGCCTCTGGACGTCTCAAGCAGCTTGCCTTCCACCAGATTGATCGGCGGAGCTCCCATAAAACCGGCCACGAACATGTTCTTCGGGCTGCTGTAGATTCGCTTCGGAGTATCGACCTGCTGGACAATTCCGTCCTTCATGACAACGATGCGGTCACCCATCGTCATAGCCTCAACCTGGTCATGCGTTACATAGACCGTCGTCACGCCGAGCTGCTTGTGCAGCTTGATAATTTCCGTCCTCATCTGTACCCGCAGCTTGGCATCCAGGTTAGACAGCGGCTCATCCATCAGGAAGACCGACGGATTCCGGACGATCGCCCGGCCGAGCGCGACACGCTGCCGCTGGCCGCCGGACAGCTGTCTCGGCTTCCGCTCGAGGAAATTCTCGATCTCCAGCGTGCGGGCCGCCTTTTTGACGGCCATATCGATTTCGTGCTTGGGCAGCTTCCGCATCCGCAGACCGAACGCGATATTCTCGTAAACGTTCATGTTCGGATATAAAGCGTAGTTCTGGAATACCATCGCGATATCGCGGTCCTTCGAAGGCAAATGGTTGACCAGACGATCGCCGATATAAATTTCGCCGGATGAGATGTTCTCGAGCCCCGCAATCATCCGCAAGGTCGTCGATTTGCCGCATCCGGACGGGCCAACCATGACGAGAAATTCCCCATCCTTAATTTCCAGATTAAAATCCTGCACGGCGCTTTGTTTATCCTTACCGTATCGTTTTTCTACGTGATTCAGTATGATACAGCCCACATTGGCACCTCCCGATTCGTGTTTTATGTTAACGGTTACAACTTTCTTTGTATGGTACTCATTATATATTGGCATCTTGATTGTATTATAGGTGCGGTTCGCACATTCTATAGGCGGTTTCCGCTTTTGCACTGGATTATTCGATTCTGGCCTCCTGGAAGTTTTGCCGGTATTTTCTCGGTGTGACACCGGTCTTCTTGCGGAATAAAGCGTGAAAAAACTTCATGTCCAGATAGCCTACCAGGTTGGCGATTTCGTGGATGGAGATATCCGTCGATTCGAGCAGCTCGCAGCATTTTTGAATCCGGATATTTTGCAGGTATTGGATAAACGTATGCCCTGTCAATTTTTTGAACTGCCGCTGAAAGTGGCTGATGCTCATATAAAAATGGTCCGCCACATTTTGCGCCGTAATGTTTTTGGAGTAATGATTTTTAATATAATGCATGACGTCGTCCAGTTTGTCGTTGGTGGAAGGCATATACTCTTTCTCCATCTCCAGACGCTGCAGCATAATCAGCATCTGGATCAGAGTGGTGTTCAATATGATTTCGCAGCCTTGATTCCGCTTCAAATATTCGCAGTGCATATTGTGAATCATATTCTGAAGCGTATTGTGCTTGTCATGAAACTGAAGCCATCTCCCTTTTCGCTCATGCGGATAATGAATCAAGCGAACCGTTTCCGAATTTTCGGTAAAATAATGGCTCCAGTTTTCCATCGCCTTATCCCGGAATATACAGTTGTAAACGACAAGCACCTTGTCGCGCTCCGGAGAGGAGGGGCGGAATACATGAGAGGTTCCGATCGGGATGAGAAATACATCCCCTTGCTTGACCTGTATCACCTTATCCTCGATGTAATGAAAACCGCAGCCTTCTCCGACAATACAGATTTCGACAAAATCGTGAGTGTGCTGGCCAAGAGAAAACGCTTCCTGCTCCCTGTTGACGAAAATATCGATGCCAAGATCAAAGAAGCTTTCCCCCTTCAGCTCCGCCACAATTCCGTTCATGCCAATCTCCCCCTTCAGCTCGTCACCGCAATTCACTCAAAGGCAATAAGCGCATCATGCTCGCCGTCGATTATTTGTGCCCATGCCGGATAGAAACCGACGATATTTTTCACCAGCGCTTTTTCATCCGTCTCATGATGCAGATCATAGAAGAATGCGCTTTCAACATCCCACATTTTTTGCAGGATATCCGCTCTGATGCTCTCTGCCTGCTCATGGTAAGCATCGGCATCGGGATCGCCCAATTCCTTGCACAACCTGGCTACGGCAAGCGCATTCAAATAATGGTATACCGTCCGGTCGACGCGTTTGACATACGTATAAGTTTCAGGATCTTTAGGGTTTCTTGGGTATTGATGAAAATACCGGTAGCTCGGCTGGTATTCCTTACCCGTTCGGGTATGGCGGTATTCGATCATCAATTCGTCCCGGTCGCTGCCGTGCGCCCGCTTCCAGGCTGAGATCTGGGCTTTGAGACCAGGCAGCAGCTCAGATGTCCGTATTTCGGATCGGCTAAATTGTGGCGAAGCAAAAACCAGCGGTATGTCCATGTTTTGTTCAGCAGCGGGTCGCTGCAGCGGAAATCCGGGATATGCTCAAACCACTCGTTATAAGCATCGATATAATCGGCAACCGTCTCTGCATGGGGGCGGCCGCTGAGCGCATATCCGCACGCTCTTCGCGTCAGCACGTCCGGCAGGTCTTGTCCGCTTATTCCAAATGCCGCGGCAATCATGAAGTCTTTTGTTTCCCCCGGCTTCAGGCGTATTTCGCGGAACAAATCTTCATCGCTCGAAACAAGTGCGGCATCGATGTGAAAGCTGAGGTGCCGGAGCTGAAACGTACCGTAAAGCCCGTTGCCTGTTTGATGAAAAACATCCCCGTAAGTTTCAAGCCTCAGGACAAGCTCCTCCGTACCGAGGTTGGTCCACGACTGGAAGGACACGGCGCAATCGTCCCACGTAATAAACTTCTGCTCCCGGAACGATACCCGGTTATCCTCATATTCCATTCGAAGATGGCTTGGGTACCATGCCGTACGGCACGGCTCAAAGCTTTCGGTTCCGGATGCCGACACCGCATAGAGCAGCGGAATGTTTACCTTGTGAATAAAATCGAACCTGCCGCTGAAGCCGGGCTTCGGATCCAAATAATCGGCCCATAGGCGGGCTCCCGTCGAACCGAGCAATAATGCGCCCGGTAATGTGCGAAGCGCTTTTCTTCCCGCACGGAGCTGTTCATCGATGCGTCCTGCTTTCACTATGAGACCCCCTCCCATTTTGCAATTTCGAATATCGTGCACAACTGTCAAAATCAGTATATAACAATGAGTTTGCCTAACATTGGTGGATTCTGCCTGAACTATGGGGGAATTCTGCTTTTCAAATCCGTATTTGCCGGCCTGTCAGTCCTTCCCCGACCTATATTCGCATTCCGGGATGCCCCGATAAATAGATTTGCCCCTGCCGGTGCCGGCAGGGGCGGAAATAAGCAGCTATGGTTTATTGCACGGATATGAAGGTCGAGATCGTTTTACCGTTTGGAGCGACAGCGGTCAAAGTGAAATCGATGATATTGTTATTGCCCGCATCTCCGCTGCCCGGCATGTACACGATCCGGTTGGTGTTGTTGTCGATATAAATTTTATCTTTCACAGCCGGAGAGGTATTCGGTCTGTAATGAATGTCTCCGATCATGAAAGTAACGCCGAATAATTCGTGATACTGGGTTATTTTATCATTGGCAAAGCTGTTTCCAAACTGGTCGGTTACGGTAAGCTTTTTCATCAGATTTGCATCCCAAGGAAGAAGGCCGTTCAGAACACTGCTGTCGATCGCGTTCGCGGACTTGTCGACTTTCATTCCTTGAACCGCCGGACGCTCGTATTTAACCTCCACTTCCTTGCTCAGCATTCGTGCCCCCGTCGGAGTATCAAAAATGACGGTAACCGACGCCTTGCCTGCATTCAGGCCGATAATCCGGGACGCATCGTCATCCCCGATCAAATCCGGGTCGGATGTCACGATCCGCCTAATAATACCGTCAGGAAGGGCCACGTCTCTGCCCTGATAATCCTTGGCGCTGATCTCGATTTCCCTTGCGAACACGTCTTTGTTGTTCAGCAGATACACCGCATCGTCGGCAGACGTTATGACCTTCTTATCATAATAATATTTGCCGGCGGCGAACAACGTATCGTCAAGATCCATTTCATAGGTCAGCGATTGTCTTTCCGTGAACACTTCCGCAATGGCCGATGCCGAAGACAGGACACTGATGACGGCGCCGGACAAATCCACTCTTATGAGCGAGGCGCTGAGCCGGTAGGAGCCTGTTTTATCCGGATCGGCGACGACGGTAACCCCTTTTCCGGAGCTGTTGTTAATTTCGCTCCTGGACACAGGGCTCGTGTCGTTCAGTACAGCCGCTCCTTTGGTTGTGACCGCACCAGGTTCGCCTGCGGTCTTCACCAGCTTGTATTCGACTTTATAGTCGGGAAGCGCCGTATTAAATTGATTGCCGTGCTGGTCCAAAATTTTGAATTTCAGCTGCTGCTCGGTCCCCGAAAGCAGCAGGATGCTGTTGTCGCCGTCCAGCTTAACGGAGACGGGCAACCGGTCTTTCACATCCTGAATATTGACGTTCAGCTGCGCATTTTTGCCTATTAGCGGCAAAAGTACGGTGACGACCGCCTGACCGGAGCCTGTTACACGTGCGATCCGGATTTTGCCCCGGTCCGATCCGGTCGCTTGTATAGCCGCTTTACGGCTCACGTTCGGAATGACGCTGTAATCGGTCCGATAAGACGGATCCGCTTCCAGCACCAGCTGACTGGAGTTTACGACCTGAATGAGGCCGGCCGTCTCCGCATCCACGATTTGCGATGGAGTAAGGGCATTGCCCTCTTCATCCTTGACGATAATCGGGATATAGGCATCCTCGTCTCCGACCGTAAGCGTATCCGAGAAGTCGAATTCAACGGAAGCCGGAATACGCACCGCCGTAATCTTCAGCTTTGCGGATGACGGCTGGCCGTAAATTCGGGAGAACATCATTAAATTGACTTCTTTGCCGAGCTTCACATCCGGTAAAACCTCCAAGGACAAGTCGGGATAGCCGTCGTTGTCGTAATCGAACAGCTTGCCCATCGCCGGGCTGTCGCTAAATACGCCCTGTTCCGAAAAAGCTGTGACGATTCCCCGGTCTCCATTGAGGATATCGGTGTCGCTGATACGGAAGCCGTACTGGTCGATTACGGAGAAGAGCAGGTAACCCCTCCCGCCGGGCTTTAACGTCTTATCCTCTCCGAACAATTTAAGCTCGCCCAGTTCGACCTTCGAAGCCGCCTGCGGATCGCCGACGGTAAACATCTTGGTAACCGGCTTGGTGTCCGCTGTTACCGGATTTAAAATGAGGATAACGGATACCGGAGCGCCTTTGGGCTGGCGGCTCAAATCCAGCTGAAAGGCCTGCTTGCCGACGATCGGGACGGCTTTCATATCCGCAGCTCCCGTTTCAATCCGAAAATCGCTTGCCGTCCAGTCGGATTCCTCGCCGTACTGGTTTGCCGCTTTAAACGGAATGATGACTTTGGATTGAGGCAATATATCCAAAGGCGAGGCAAACTCCAAGGTCGCAAGCCGCTCGTCCTCCGCGGTAAATTCCGCTTCCGCTTTATCGACGGTACCCTCGTCCAAACCGGATAATTTGACTTGATAAGTACCCTGGATCAGCTTCTCATCCAGCGTAATCGCCGCAGACATTTTATCCTCCGCCCATTCGGTTTCGCCGGACAGCTCCGAGCCGTCTTTCGTAACGCCGAGCTTTGCCTTTTCGATATCGACCTCTTTGTTCAGCTTGACCGATACTTTTTTCGCGCCGGTTGGCTGCACTTCCAAAATCGATGCTTTATCCGGCTCTTTGTTTGCAAGAAACATATTCCGCGCCTCGAAAACGGCTAATGCAAGCTCGTACCGGGTTGCAGGCGCCGCTCCTTCAAAAGTCGGTCCCCCGTCTTTGTTCAGGAGCAATTTATTTTCCAGTGCAAGCGCTATATAAGAACGCGCCCACTCGCTAACCGTCTGGTCATCGACCGGTTCGGCCTGCAGGGCTGCCTCCTCCAATCCGAGTCCCCTGACCAGTAACGCCGCGAGCTCCTGGCGGCCGACCTGGCCTGACGGATTATAACGGGTTCCTTCCGCATCGGAGCCTTTGGTCATACCGGCCGTTTTCAGCGCCTCGATGTACGGAAGCGCATAGCCGTTTGCACCGTCAGGCAAAACATCCGAGAAGCTGGAAGCCGTCAGCTCTTGGTCGACCTGCAGTTCGAAAGCAAGGGCGGCCACTTTAGCCATCTGCGCACGGTTCATATTTAAATCCGGTCCGAACCGGTCAGCCGAAATGCCGTTAAATATGCCGGAGCCGATCAGAACGTCGAACTTGGCCTTTATTTCGTCCGAAAGCTCCTTCAGATCAATGAAACGGTCCGCCGGATGCTCAGCCGGCTCCTCTGCCGCAGGTGCAGCCTCCTCTGCCGCAGGCGCAGCTTCCTCCGCCGCCGGAACGGCCTCCTCCGCCATTACGGCGGGGGAACAGAACGTGTAAAACAAAAGCAGAAAAGACAGAAACCCGTAAATTCGCTTCATCCTTCACACTTCCTTCAAGGTTGTTATAAAATATAAGCGCTTTCAGAAGTTCCGTGCCCGTTATCCGTCAACCATAACATCCCTCCCCCTCTAGGAGTAATTGTATACGGAGGCTTCAGCGTATTTATAGGCTGACATCATCCTCATTATAGGCTTTTCACGCTGATGAAGCCGTTTCAGAGCCCTGCCGTTTATTCGTGAGGACTGTCACCGCCCTGCTTGTGAACCGCAATCGTCTCCTGGATCGCTTTATCCATCGATTCATTGGCGATCCGAAGCGCAGTTTGAGTGTCCTTGGATTCTTTCGCTATCGAATTCCATGCCAGGTCCATTTGGGCGTATATATAGGTCAACCCCGGTTTGCGTGCAGGAGGCTTGGCGCCTTTTAAATAAAAGAGCGATTCGAAATGCTTCCCGTTCCATTCCGGTATGCCTTTCCCGAATGCCTGTTGAACCGCCGGATCTGCGAGCGGAGACAGGACGCCCTGCTTGGACAGCTCGGTTTGATATTCCGAAGACAGCAAATAGGCGATAACCTGGAAGGCAAGATCCTTATTGTCCGATTGCTGCGTGATGAACATACCGTTTGTGCTCGGCTGGAACTTGGAATCCGGCGCTTCCGGAAATACGGGAACGGAAGAAATATCAAAATTGATATCCTTGTTCTCATTGACGATCCGGAAGGCATTTTCCATCGAATCCACGATCATAGCGATATTGCCTTGGACAAAATCATTCGTTTTCACCAATTGATTGCCGGGAATTTCGTAAAATCTTCGAATATTGTTTACGATTTTCAGCCAATTGTCGGATGTCATGGCCGCTTTTTCTTCATTCGGGTCGAGCGCAGGCTCAGAAAGCTGATTGAACCTCATGTAATGAGCCGGATTCATCTGAAAGCCCTTGTACGTGGTGTCCCCTTCCTGACGAGTCAATTTTTTGGCCAATTCGTAAGCCTGGTCCCATGTCATGCCGTCCTTCGGATAGTCCGCGCCGAACTTGTCGAATACGTCCTTGTTGTAAACCAGTACATAATCATTTGTATTAAAAGGAAGCGAATACAGCTTTCCATCCGAAGTATTTAAGGAATGCTGCAAATCCGACGGATTCAATTTGCTCGTGTCGAAATTGTATTTTTTGACCAGGTCGCTCATGTCGTATTCCAGCTTGAACTTTTTAATTTGCCGGTACGTGTTGCGTCCGATATCGTCGAATACGATATCCGGGATCGTTCCTTTGGCAATCAAATCCTCATATCTCGTTCCGTCGTTCCAGGCAACATGCTTCAGGGTGATATCCGGGAACTTCTTTTTGACGTATTGACCGACCTGCTCTTCAAAAATAGCTTCGTCGACATAGAACGCGGGCCATGCCGTAAAAATAAACACCTCGTTATCCGGGGCATCTACCGTTTCTGGCTGATTGTCCACTGCCTCCTCTATGTTTTGGCCGTTACTATTTTCGGTGCATCCGATAGATCCAATCATTGCCATTGTCAGTACAAGCGCTAGACCGATCCTGTTCTTCATCGTTTCATAACCTCCAATTGGTAAATTTTTTGGCGTTGGATTAGCTGCATCGTATACCGGATTTTACATCATTCACCCCCTGACAGAATGAGAATCTATTATAAAATATACGTTCTGGAAATGGGATCCAATAGGGGTTTACGAGCATATTGTAGGCGCTTTCAACCAGAAGTAAAGCGATGCCCGCCCGAACGGCTTTCAGTCGAGCTGCTTTCATGCCGTCCGGCGGACATCGCAAAATGGGGAATGGCTGCCGCTCTCGCGTCGTTAAGCGAGCGGGGTAAGGATGTAGGCAGCACCTGCTTCCGTATTAAATTGTACGACCGAAGGTTCAGTCTCCAGCATTTCGACGGCTCCCTCGTTTACCTGAACGGGCGCCCCCGCCCGGATGCGGCACACATTTCCGTTTGCCGATTCGATTACGGCCCGCTTCAGCTTTCCTTTGCTCCACTCCATATGAACGGTAAACCCGCCCCGCGCCCGAAGACCGCTAATCCGGCCTTCCTGCCAAGCTTCGGGCAGCGCCGGAAGCAGGCTCAGCTCGCCGGCGTGGCTTTGCAGCAGAAGCTCGGCAATACCTGCCGTCGCGCCGAAATTAGCTTCGATCGTAAGCGGGTAAAAGGTCAGCTTCGGATGACGATGCGCATTGAACAGATTAGGGAATGGATTTTTGAGCAGCTTGATCAAATAACGGTGCGCCATCCCCGGATCTTCCAATCTGGCAAACAGGCTGACCAGCCATGCAAAGCACCAGCCGATCGCGTCTTCCTTCTCGTACACCAGCCTGCGTTCAATGGATACCCGGCAAGCGGTCGCAAGCAAGGAATCGGAGCGGTTGTTAATCTGGTGTCCGGGATGCAGGGGATAGAGATGGGCCATGTGACGGTGTCCGGGCTCCGCCTCCTCAAAGTCTTCGAACCACTCCTGAAGCTGGCCGTGGCGGCCGACCGCAAGCGGCCGGAGACGGGCGCGGGCCGCCGTCAGCTCCGCTCGCAGCTCTTCATCGGTAGCGAGGATGGCGGAAGCCTCGATGCAGTGCGTAAACAGCTCCCAAATAAGCGAGTTGTCCATCGTTGAGCCCAGGCTGACCGCCGCCTTCCTGCCATCCGGTCCAATGAACGTATTTTCCGGCGACGTGGACGGATTCGTAACCAGATACCCTTCCGGATCGGCTACCAGAAAATCCAGGAAAAACAAAGCGGCATCCTTCATGACCGGATATGCCCGGTCGGCCAGAAAAGCCCTGTCGCCGCCGAAGCTGTAATGCTCCCAGAGGTGCTGGCACAGCCACGCCCCCGACAGCGGCCAGAACGCCCAGCTCGCCGGCCCCTTCGACGGGCCTCCGGAAGGGGTCGTTAAGCGCCAGAGATCGACCGAGTGATGGCTTACCCAGCCTCTGGCCTTATAATGGACGCGCGCCGTCTCCTTCCCTGCCGTACGCAAATCCTCGAGCATATCGAATAAAGGGAGATGACATTCGGCCAGGTTGCACGTCTCGGCGGGCCAATAGTTCATCTGCGTATTTATATTAACCGTATAATTGCATGCCCAAGGGGGCCTTGCCCTGTCATTCCATATTCCCTGGAGAGTAGCCGGCTGAGTGCCCGGCCTTGAACTTGCGATGAGCAAATAGCGGCCGAACTGAAAAAACAGCACGGCCAGCTGCTCGTCGGCTTCGCCGTCACGCAGCGCCTGTATCCGTTCATCCGTCGGGAGCTCCTGAAGCCCCGGCGCGTTCAGCTTCAGAGTTACTCTGCCGAACAGCTCCCGGTAATCGGCCAGATGCCGGTGCAGCAGCTCATCATACGAGTATTCGGCGGCATGCGCCACCCATTCCCGGCACAGCCGGTCGGGATCTTTGCCTTCTTTGCGCGGATCCTTGTCGTAGCCGTTGAAGCTGGATGCCGCAGCCAGAAGGAACGTCACGGCCGTCGCTCCTCTAACCCAAAGCCGGTTCCCATGCGCCTCCACACGGCCGCCTTCCGGCAGCGCTCGAAGCTGCACCTCGAAACGGATTCCTTTATCCTCCTCATAGATGACCGGATCCGCGCTCTGGTAATGAAAGGGCTCGACTTTGCTCGGGCATTGCCCGGTCAGTCTGATCGAATCGTGCGCTCCCTTGCGCGTGCTGTGATTAAGCAAGCTGTCCAGCGACGCCTGCAAAGACAGTTTGCCCGGCTGATCCGCCGTCATCCGGACGACCATCACCTGATCGACCGCGGATACGAAGGTTTCGCGGGTATACAGGACTCCGTTCATCGAGAATTGCGTACGGCTGACGGCATCGTTCAAGTCGAGCTCCCGCCGGTAATCGGACGCTTCGCCGTTCGCGTCGAGCTGTATATACAAATCTCCCATAGCTTGGTAGGAAGCCGTCCACGGGCCGAGCATATGCTCTTCGATCAATTGCTGCGCTTCCGGGTACTTTCCTTCAAAAATGAGACGGCGCGCACCTTCCAGGTATTCCGCCGCTCCATCGTTATTCGGATCGTAGGGATGTCCGGACCAAAGCGTATCCTCGTTCAGCAGGATGCGCTCGCGTCCCGCTCCGCCGAATACCATTCCGCCCAGTCTCCCGTTTCCGACGGCTAACGCTTCCACCCATTCGGAGGCCGGCCTGCGGTACCACATCTTTAAATTGTTATCGCTCATTCGCTCGGAGCCGCTCCTTTCACTTTACGAATTTATCGGACCTTCAAGAATAAAGACGCCATATGCAGGGAGCGTCGCTTCCCCGGTCAATTGCATGCCGCTGAGAAGCTCAGTAGTCGGCACCTCCCCGATTTGTACCGCTGCCGGGTGATCGTTGTGATTGAGCAGGAACGTATATCGCCGCCCCTCCTTCACCCGTGCGCTCGCTTCCACACCGGGCGGAGTTTGGGCGACCGGCTTGATATTTAACTTTTCCGACAAATATTTGGAAAAATCAACCAGGAAGTCCGCATCCGGATCGGACGAAATGTACCAGGCCTCCCCTTGGCCGAACCGGTTGCGCGTAAGAGCAGGCATGCCCGCATAGAAGTCGCCGCCATAGACGGCAACCGTTTCCGCCCCTTCCGTATGCAGACGCTCGCACAGCAAGGAGCAGGAATACGTCTCTCCCGGCGGGCCTGCGTTCTCGTTCATGACGAACGAGTTCGTCCGTCCCGGGAACAGCGGGTCGAGCTCTTCCACCCAGATGCCGAGCAGCTTCCGCAGCTCGCCGGGATAACCCCCGAGCGTCACCAGATCGGTTTCCTGCACAATGCCGCTGAAGAACGTCGTCACGAACGTGCCGCCGCCTGCCGTGTACGCCTCCAGCTTCTCGGCGAAGCCCGGTTTGACCATATACAGCACCGGAGCAATGACTAACGCATAATCGTCCAGCTTCGCGTCCGTCCCGATCAGATCTACCTGCAAGTTAAGGCTGTAGAAGGCATCATAATAACGCTGAATTTGATTTAAATATTTGAGTCGCGTCGTCGGGCCGCTGGAATGCTCGATCGCCCACCAATTGTCCCAATCGAAGACGATGGCCGCCTTCGAAGCCGTTCTTGCTCCAATCAGCTTATCCCCCAGCTCCTGAAGCTCTCGGCCAAGCTCTGCGCATTCGGAAAATACCCGCGTATGCTCATGGCCGGCATGGTCGATAACGGCCCCGTGAAACTTCTCGAAGGCGCCTGCGGAACGTCTAAGCTGGAAGAACATAACCGCCTCCGCGCCGCGCGCGACCGCCTGATAGCTCCACAGCCGCATGACGCCCGGCCGCTTCAGCGGATTGACGTCCTTCCAGTTCAATTGGCTCGGGCTTTGCTCCATCAGCAGAAACGGATCGCCGTTTTTCAGCCCGCGCATCAGATCGTGCCGCATCGCAATTTGGCTCATCGGCGTGTCGTTCGTCGGATAGCTGTCCAGCGCGACGACATCGAGCTCCTTTGCCCATTTGAAATAATCTAGCGGCTTATACGTGCCGTTGCTCTGGAAATTGGTCGTCACCACTGCGTCCGGAATGACGGATTTGATCGCGTCGCGCTCCAGCTTGTAGCACGCCAGGAAGCTGTCCGAGTTGAAGCGGTCGTAATCGATCGACATCGCCGGGAAAGCGGTCGCTTCATGGCCGAAGGCACTGAAATGCTCGCTCTGCTGGCTTGGCAGCACGATCTCCTCCCAGTCGTAAAACGTATGCCCCCAGAACGAGGTGTACCAGGCGCTGTTTAGCGCATCAAGCGTTCCGTAACGCTCCTGCAGCCAGACGCGGAACGCACGCTCGCAGTTGTCGCAATAGCACCGCCAGCCCATTTCGTTGTTGACGTGCCATAGCAGCAGAGCCGGATGGTCCTTGTACCGCTCCGCCAGCCTCCCGGCCAGCCGCTCCCCATAGAGGCGGAAGGTCGGGCTGTTCGGGCAGGAATTGTGACGCCGGCCGAATTTTTTCTTGCGGCCCTGCGAGTCTACGGTCAGCACGTCCGGATACTTGCGCGCCATCCAGGCGGGATGGGCCGCAGTGCCGGTCCCGAGGCAGGCGTGAACCCCGTTTGCGTGCAGCATATCCATGACGTCGTCCAGCCATTCGAAACGGTACGTTTCCTCGTCCGGCTGGTTCCGTGCCCAGGAGAAGACGTTAACCGTGGCGATATCGATGCCGGCGAGCTTGAACAGCCTCATATCCTCTGTCCACACGTCGCGCGGCCATTGCTCGGGGTTGTAGTCCCCGCCGTACAAAATTTTGTTTGACAAGCCTTTCATCGAACCTGCTCCTCCTTCTTCTGCTCCCACTCGATTTTTTCCGGCAAAACCGGGCTTGCGGCGATATCCCGCGGTGTTCCCGCCGCGATCGGCTTCAACCGGATCGAGAACGTAACCGGCTCCGCCGCGATCAAATACTCCGGCATCGTTGGCGCATAACCGCAGCTGTGATTGCCGAGGCCGGACTGGCGCCAGTCGACGCACACCTCGGTTTTGCCGGAGAGCTTCAAATCCGAATGGTGCCGGGCGGCGCTTAACGCTTCGGTCGAATACGGCCGCGCGCTGACTTGTCCGAGCGGGGCATCCATTCCCGTAACGAGAAGCCCGGCTCCGCCGGCATCGGTTATGCTCGCCCGGCGGACATCGGCCTTGCTCCCGTTCTCCTGCGGTTTAATGTACGGAACGAATTGTTCCAGGGCCGTTCCTTCGTATACGCCGAGCTTGCCGCTTTGTTTGCGGTCGGCGTAGCATTCGTGAGGGCCGAGGCCGAACCAGGACATATGGCCGAACCGGGAAGGCATCGCGAACCGGAGTCCGGCCCGCGGCAATGGAGGGAGCCCTTCCCTGAGCGGCCTGATTTCCGTTTCGACCGTCACATCGCCGCTTCCATAGACGGTGTACAGCTGAAGGGCTGCGAACGCCGGCCGCAGGCCGTTCACGCCCAGAACCAACTCCGTCCGTACCTGGACAGCCCGGCCTCCCGCGGCATGACGGGCCTCCATGCTCCTGACATGAGCCTCCAGCTCATGATAACCGGCCTCCCGCCACTTCTTCGCCAGATGGACGTCATTGTCGACCGGCGCCCTCCAAAGCTGGATCCGCGGTCCGGACTCCAGCAGGCTTTGGCCGTCATGCTCCCACCGGTCCATCGCGCCGCTCAGCCTGTCGAACGTAATGGAGAACCCTGCTCCGGTCACCTTGATGGAGCGGCCGGCATCCTCCAGAGCGACTTCGTTCATCGTCTCCTCCGGTGCGGGCTGCAAGGCAGCTCCTGCCGCTTCCGGGTACGTAAGGGGAATGTCCGCCCAGGCGACCTCATGCCCGGCGGACGCCCAGCCTGTCTCCTCGCGAAGCGAGAAGCTCAGGTGAAGCCAATATTCCCCGCCGCCCTGCTGCTCCGGCTCCTTCCGGTAAGGAACGGTAATGTACGCTTCTTCACCCGCAGCAATCGCAAGGGGCGGCAGCATTCCTTCCTCGGCCGCTTTGCCGTCCCGGTAAACGATCCAACGGACAGCCAAATGCTCCAGCGTCAGAAAATCATACCGGTTGCGGACCCTGAGCTGGCGGTCCGTACCGGCCGGGAGCACTTGAACCGGCTCGATCGCCTTCTTGAACTCCAGCAGCGCCGGCTTGACGGTCCGGTCCGGAAAGAGCAGACCGTCGATGCAGAAATGGCCGCTGTTCGGGCTGTCGCCGAAATCTCCGCCGTAAGCGTATTGAAAACCTCCGTCCGGCTTCCACCGGAGCAAGGACAAGTCCGCCCATTCCCAGATCAAGCCTCCGCAAAGGCGCGGATAGCGGAATACCGTATCCCAATATTCCTTCTGGTTGCCGAGCGCGTTGCCCATCGCATGCCCGAATTCGACCATCAGATATGGCCGGTCCTCGTCCGTTTTCTCGCCTTCCGCGATCAGCATATCCACCGAAGGATACATGCTGCTGACAATATCGACGACAGGCGCGTCGTAAGCCCTTTCGTAATGGACAGGACGCGTCGGATCGTTCTCCCGTACCCAGTCCGCCATGGCGTCGTGGTTCGGCCCGTATCCCGATTCGTTGCCAAGCGACCATACGATGACGGACGGATGGTTTTTGTCCCGCTCGACAACCCGTACGATCCGGTCCATAAACGCTTCCTTCCAGGCTGGATCGTTCGCCAGCGTGCTCTCGAAGGCCGTTTTCTCGTCGGGATTGTCGATCCAGCGGCTGATTTCCCCGAGAAAGACGCAGCCGTGCGTCTCCAAATCCGCTTCGTCGACGACGAACAGACCGAAGCGGTCGCACAGGTCGAGCCAGCGCTCGTCGTTCGGATAATGCGAGCAGCGTACCGTATTGATGTTGTGGCGCTTCATCAGCTCGATATCCTCGAGCATCGCTTCCATCGTCGTGACGTGGCCGAGCTCGGGATCAAATTCGTTCCGGTTCACTCCGCGGATGATGACCGGCTTGCCGTTAACGAGCAGCCGGCCTCCCTGAATCCGGATATCCCGGAAGCCGACAGCGTAACGATAGACCTCCTCCGATTGCCCCGCCCCGCCGGATATAGTGACCAGTAGTGTGTAAAGATTTGGCTCCTCCGCCGACCAAAGCAGCGGAGCGATCACGGGCAGCTCGATCCGAAGGTCTGCTTCCTGCGAGCTCCCGGTCAAGAGGGGAACGCCATTTTCGCTGGCTGCAATCTTCGATCCGCCGGCATCCAGCAGCTCCGCACGGATCCGATACCCCTCGCCGGTGCTGCCGGACGACGCCGCAAAGCTTAGTTCGAGCTCGAGCGCTCCGCTGTCGTACGACTCGGATAACCGGGTCCGGATGCGGGTGTCCTGCAGGCGGACGGCGGAAGGGAACGATAGCAGGTACACTTCCCGGAAAATGCCGCTAAGCCGCCATTTGTCCTGATCCTCCAGATAGCTGCCGGTCGACCATTGATAAACGCGGACGGCAAGCTTGTTAACCCCCGGCCGGACCAGGTCCGTTACCTTGAACGTCATCCGGTTGTGGCTGCCTTGGCCGAAGCCGGCCTCCTCGCCGTTGATCCAGACGTGAAAGGCCGAGTCTACGCCCTCAAAAACAAGAAAAACGTCGCCGTCCGCCCGATGCTCCGGCAGATCGAACGAGCGCATGTAAGAGCCTGTCGGGTTCAGCTTCGGAATATGCGGCGGATCGACCGGGAACGGATATTTGCTGCTGCTGTACAAAGGCGTTCCGTAGCCCAGCAGCTGCCAGTTCGACGGAACCGGAATCCGGTCCCAATCCTCGCCTGCATACGATTCTTCATAAAAAAGCTCCGGCGCATCATAGGGACTGGGGGCATAATGAAACTTCCATTCGCCGTTTAACGACTGGACGTACGAGGAGGCGTATTTATCGCACTCGGCCGCGGCCGCGAGCGCCGTCTCCCTGTCTTGAAAAGGAATGCCGCGCGCCTCTGCCGGCTCGGCGTGAATCTGCAGGATGTCCGGGTTCTCATAATCCGGCGATTTCCGATTGAATCGCAATCTCATAGGTTTACTGCTCCTTTCCGGCTTAAGCGTTCAAAATATCGCGGCGGCCCTGAACCGGCCGAAAGCGCCGGCCCAAGGCCGTCAGCCGCACGCTTCAGTAAGCGGCGGTAAAGTAATAAGAGCCCGGACCCGTGCGGTATACCGCATAGCCGTTCTCGTACCCGAGACGTTCGGCGTCCGGTCCGCTCATGCGCACCTCTGCGTCCGGCGCGGCAGGAACGCAGATGCGGCCTTCGCAGTTTGCGGGAATGTCGGCTTTTATCGAAACGGTGCGCGCCGGACCGAGCTCCCATCGCACGCCCGCCCTGCCGGGACGCAGCTGCTGCCACGCTTCCGCCCAGGCGACGTCCGGGACGATTGCCGGCTTCACCGTGACAAGGAAGCGTCCGGTATCGGGCCGGTAACGGTAATCCAGACCGGCCAGGCCGCTGTACAGCCATTCCTCGAGATGGCCGAGCATCAAATGGTTTTGCGATTTTCCTACGCTCGGTCCGTCCCACGCTTCGGTCAGCGCCGTTGCGCCGTGCACGATCTGGTAGCCGTAGCCGGGCGTATCCGTGTTCCGCGTCATTCGGAAAATAACATCCGAACGTCCGCCGCGGGCGAGCGCCAGCAGCACATACCGGTGGCCGACGTCGCCCGAGGTCGTCCGCCATCCCCGCTCCGCGATGTTCCGGACGAGTCGGTCCAGCAGCTCGCCGCGCCGTTCCTCCGGGGCAAGGCCGATCGCAAGCGGCATGGCGATGGCCGCGTCGCTTCCTTCGGCGTACTGCGCGGCGGAAGAATCGTAGAACGCTGCGTTAAACGCTTTTTTAATGTTTTCGACTAGCTGCTCATAGGCGGAAGCGTCCTTCTCCTTGCCCAAGACGAGCGCAATTTGCCGCATTGCGCGGGCCAGCCCGAAGAAGATGGCCGTCTCCGCGAGCTCGACGGGCGTATTTTGCGAAAAACCGGGCCCTTTCGGTCCGATGTCGTACCAGTCGCCGAGTCCGTTCCGGAGGATGAGCCCGTCCGCAGCTTCGGTCAAATACTCGATGTAGCGGCGCATCCCGTCGTAATGTTTGGCGAGCGGGCCTTTGCTTCCATACCGCTGCAGCATTTCCCAGGCGGCCAGAACATAAGAGCCTCCCCAGGCGGCCGCATCGCGGAACATATGCCAAGGCTCCTCAAACACGACGTATTCCGGCGCCGTTGTCGGCACCATGCCGTTCGGAAGCTGGGCGTCGGCCATATCCTGCATGATTTTGCCCATAAGCGCTTCAATATCGTAATTAAACATGACGGATGGACCCATCAGATGAAGCTGCTCCAGCCACCCCAGCTTCTCGCGGTGCGGGCAGTCCGTGAAGATGCTCTTCATGTTGCTGACAATCGCCCAATCGATCAGCTCGTGAATCCGGTTCAGCATCGAATCCGAGCACCGGAAGCCGCCGCTTAAGGGAAGGTCCGGTGCGATCAATTGGCCTTCAAGCGCATGGAGCACCGGAAGCTCCGCTTCCCCGCCGCTTTCCGCTCCGAAGGGAACCGCGCCTTCGACCTGCACGTAGCGGAAGCCGTAGTACGTAAACCTCGGCTGCCATTCCTCGACGCGTCCGCCCTTTAAGACATAGTTCAGCTCGTATGGCGAGCCCGAATATTTCTGATTGGCCAAGCCCTCTTCCGTCAGCAGCTCCGCAGGCTTCAGCTTGACCCGCGCTCCCCGCGGCCCGCTGACGCGGATAGAGGGCCAGCCCGAAAAGTTTTGGCCAAGATCGTATACGTAAACGCCTTTGCGGGGCTCCGTTACGCCGGACGCCGAAAACCGCTTCGTTACCGCAAGCGGAGGCGCCGATTGCGCCGACAGCTTGCCCGCAGGCGGCTGCAGCACGCAGGCCGGCCTCCAGTCTTCATGCTCCTCGAAGCCCGGCTCGTCCCAGCCCTCCTGCTCCAGCCGGGCATCGTAATCCTCCCCGCCGTAGATGCAGGAGAAGGTGAGGGGGCTTTCGCACATCGACCAAGACGAATTGGTGTCGATCGTTTCCGTAATGCCGTCAGCATATTCGATGATCAGCGCGGCCAGACATTTCGGCTCGCCGTAGCTGTCTTTGAACTTTGTATAACGTCCGCCGGGCACATGGTAAAAGCCGCTGCCGAGAATAACGCCGGCCGCGTTTTCCCCCTGCCGGACGATGGAAGTCAAATCATAGACCGAGTACAGCACGGTTTTATCGTATTCCGTCCAGCCCGGCTCAAGTTCCCGCCCGCCAACCTTCGCTCCGTTCAAACGCAGCTCGTAATGGCCGAGTCCGGAAATGTATGCTCGCGCACGGGCAACCGGGCCCTTTACATGGAAGGAGCGGCGGAGCTGAACGAGCGGCTTTCCGCCGGACGTTCCAGCGGCGCCGATCCAGCGTGCCGGCCGCCATTGCTCTTCGTCCAGCATGCCCGTCTCCCACCACGCCGTGCCGCTTGTCGAAGGCTGCCCTTGCCCGTCCCAAACCGTCACGCGCCAGTAATACCGCTGCCTCGGCAGCAGTGCGGCTCCTTCGTAAAGGATGGACGTGTGCGCGCCGATTCTCACCATTCCGCTGTCCCAGACATCCGGCTTATCCGCCTTCAGCCGTTCCTCATCGGTTGCAACGGCAATCCGGTAGGCGCTTTGGCCCCCTCCGGCCGCGTCCGGCTTGCCGAACGACCAGCCGAGCAGCGGTCTGCCGACGTCGAGGCCGAGCGGATTTTGTATTCCCTCCGTACGTAATGCCGAAATTTCGATCGCAGCCAATGCCACCATGCTCCATGCTCCTCCTTATGACCGCCCGGAAGCGGCCGCTTCATTGCTTCAAACGCCGGTCAGGCCCGCCGGCAAGAAGCCGGGCCCGGTCAAAGCTTTCGCGAGGCCGCGACGGCTATCGTCCGGTATTCGGGGAAAAAATTGCAGGTTCTATCGCCTTCCTGCGGCTTTCTGCATGCCGTATAAAAGTGATATAAAACGCCGTCATGAGCGATAACGGAAGGTTTATGAGCATAGCTTTCGTCAAGCTCGCCCGGATCGCCGACCGCAATGATCGGCTCGGGATGCTTCGTCCAATTCAGGAGATCGTCGGAATAGGCGATTCCCTCCTGCGCCTTCTTGTAATCGAAGCCGAAGTAGAACATGGCCCAGCGGTCTCCGTCCCGGAGCACGCAAGGGTCACTGACGAAGCCGCTGTCCCAGGCTTCCGGCGTGACGCGGATGACCGGATTGTCCTTATGCCTCGTCCAGCGGATCAAATCCTGCGAAGTTGCAAGTCCGGTCTGCTCGATCCAGCGGCCGCGGTTTTTGTTTTTGGCGTTATAGAACAGATAGAAGGTTCCTTCGTGCTCCAGCAGGCACTCCTTATAGAGCCCCCCTCGCTCCCACTCTTCCCCTTCCTCAGGCGTCAGAATCGGCTCCGGCAGGCGGTGCCATTCGAGCAGGTTTTCGTCTTCCGTCCACGCAAGACCGATTTTGGCGGAGCCTTCCTCGTAGCCGTCCCCCGGATAGGAATGATAAGCAAGCCAATACTTGCCGTTCCATTTCTTCAACGTGCCGGGACCGTACATATCGTTATCCCGCAGCAGCCAGGTTCCCGCCACGTTTCTCGAATCCCAGTCCGAGCCTTCGTTACGGCGCAATATCGTCGACAGAGGCTCAAAGTTCAGCAGGTCGTCGCTGACCGCAAGCGCCGTCTGATAGCCGGCCCCGTCGAAGCCGACGTACATCATATAGAAGCGGCCGCGGTGACGGAACACGAATGGGCAATCAACCGCATGATAATCGAAGGCGCCTTTCTCGCCGGAGCCGACAAGGACGGGCTTGCCCCATTTATAAGGCGTTAACCAGTTATCGATATTCATTTGCTGCTCTCCCCCGGTTTTGTAATCGATGCGCGCACGGGACCGTATAAGCCGCCTGTCGGAAAAGAAGCCTGCCATTCCGGACGGTGCGTCCTGTCCCAATAAGTGACGGCCGGATTCGCGCCGACGAGGCTCGTCGGACGTCCGTGCTCGTAGTGCGTGCCAAGCGTATTCGTGACGCGGATGCGCAGCTTGTGCGAGCCGGCAGGCATCGTCCCGATCGCGTAGCGATAAGGCCTCCACACACGGATACCGGCCGGCGCTCCGTCTACCCAGACCTCGGCCGTTCCCCGGACATGGCCCAGATCAAGCGTAACTGCGCTTTCCTCCGCCAGTTCCAGCCTGGTTTCGTATTCCACGGCTCCGCTGTGATGCGGCAAATGCAGCGCCGTTCGCCAGTCGCCCAGCTGCCCGCGGTGGGGAACGATCTCGAACCGCACCGGAGCGCTCAAGACCGCGGCTTCCGTATAGGCGCCGTCGGGTTCGATCCGTACGGCGGCTATCGTGCCCGCATCCTGCGGAGCGAATTCGGAGCCGCCGCCCGCAAACGGCACCTCTTGTCCTCCGATCCACAGCCGTACCTTGCCCTTAGTCTCCAGACGCAGCCGATGCGCGCCTGCCGGCAGAGGGAACCTCAGCCAGACCGGCCGTCCGATCGCGTCAATGTCAAGGACAAACGGGACGGGCGGCACTTGAGGCGCCGAGCCGGGCATGAGCCACCCCACATCCGGAAGCGGATGAGGACGATCGTTGATCCAGAGCGATTCCGTCTCGGCAAACTGCAGCACTCCCGCGTGAAGCGCCAGCGAAGGCTGCCCCTGTTCATCCAGCCAGTCCGGACCGGTGCAGAACGGAATCGCCGTTCCGTCCAGCAGCTCGATTCGTCCGTCCGCGAACACCTCGCCTTTGCCTTCGGGCAGCAGGAACCTGATTTCGTTCCGGCCTTCGCGCCAATAGGCGGTAATATCGACCTCTTCCTGGCCCTGGCGAATGTACGGATTAAAATCCCCGTGCTCGGTGACGGAGACGCCGTTCACCTGCAGCACCGCCCTTCCCTTTGCGGCGAAAACAAGGCGAATGCGCTTCACCGGACGGTCCTCCGGAGCTGCCAGCAGCTTGCTCAAGCTTGATTCGGAATTCGGCTGCCCGGCATAAATCCATTTCGGCAGCGGCTCCGCAGCCGATTCGTTGATCTCGATTCCGGCCCTCTGCATGCCGTCCTTTCTGGATTCCGCGCGAAGCACGACCTTATTCTGACCTTCGGCGAGCCAAACCGAAGCGGTCTTCTCTTCGGGACCGCCGCTGAATTCGACGGGTTTTCCGTTCACCCAGCCGATCAGCTCGGCATTGCTTTCCGTCCTGATCCAGTACTGCCCCTCCTTCGGGGCAACGGCGTTTGTGACGGCCCATACATGCTCGCCCTTCGCCGCTTCGCCCAGATGCAAAAACCTGCGCGGCACGCGGCCCATCCGGCCGGCCCAGGACCGGAACGCCAAATCTCCGAACACCGTGCTGTAGACGAGAGGTTTCGCTTTGCCCGCATCGAACGCCTCCCCCTTATGAACATGCCAATAGGCGGATTCGCTCCACAGCCGCTCTTCCCAGTCCGCTTCCGGCATCTCCGGCTTATGCCAGCCTTCCGCTATCCCGTCTTCGCCTGACCGCTCCGTACGGACCTGCATGATGCGCCGCTCGGGCGGCATTATGCCCCGCTGGTCGTTATGCAGGTCGAAATCGCCGTACCGGTTGTCCAGCGTCGCTTCGACCCGTACGCGCCAATCGTCCAGCGTCCGGATCTCTCCGCCGCCTGCCGTCCATTCGCCCGGATCGGCGGGAAAGCGCTCTCTTCCCGCGGCCGGGATAGCCGGACTTGGTGCGTACGCATCCAATTCGTTCGCACAGACGATCAGCGCGGCCGGCCAATGGTCGAAGACCGCCTCCACGCGAATCCATTCGCCTTCGCGCGTGTAAGCAACGGGCTCGGTCCGGCCGCTTACCGGATCCCACAGCTCCGGAACGCCTGCCGTCCGCAGCCGGTAAACGGCAGCCGGAAGCGGCTTGGCGGACTCTCCTGCAGGCTCGTGCATCCGAAGCAGAGCGCCGTTCTCCGGCAGCAGGAGGAAGATATCCGCCTCGTCCGTACGCCGGTGAAGCGATTGGCCGGGACCTTCGACCCTTTTGTCCAGCTTCTCCTCGATGAGGGCGGCCGCTTCCTCCGCGGTACTGACAAACACGACGCCCGGAAGCATGCTGCGTTCATCCTCCGGCACATCCACCCCGACGACCAGCCCGCCCTGCTTCGCCATGGCTTGCACCTTCGCAAGCGCAGGGGCATTCAATACGGCGGTTCCGCAAAGCACCAGCACCTGGAACCGCTCGCCCGCAATTTCGAGCTTCCCGTCACGCACTCCGCTTCTTTCCAGCGCGGAATCGTCCACGACGTCGAAGTCGAGCCCCCGGCAGCGCAGCGTGCCCTCATACGTTTCGGTATCCTTTCGGTGAGTGGTTCCCGCTACATTCCAGTACGCCTTCCGCAGCTGCGTAATCCGCTCGTTCGGATCCCGGTTCGAAGCTCCCATCGGATGCTCGCGCGGCTTCACATCGTCAAGCGACAAATAACCTACCGCTGCGTATGACGGATAATGAACGGCGATATCGGCCACATGGGTCCCTTCGCTCAGCAGGCGGCAAACCCGGCTGACCGTATCCGCGAACACGCCGTAATGCTCAAAGTACGGCTGGCGCCAGCCCGTATCCGGTGGCGCCCATTCCCACCAGCCGCCGCGGGTGGAATAATAAACGGCATGCGGGCTGAACAGCGTTACGCCCGTCTGCAGCCACGGCACGAGCCAATGCATCGTCTCCTCGATCGTTCCTCCCCAGCCGCTGGAATGGAAGGCTTCCAGCCATACGCGGGATCCGCCGTTCAGATGGACGATAGAGGAATGGGCTTTCAAATCGCCGTCCATATCCGCGCCGGGCGAATTGTACCAGCGATGCGTCCGAAAATAGTCGAGATACAGCCGCTGCGCGCCGTGAACGTCGACTCTGCGCGCCGGACCGGCTTGATCGCAGCCGATTAGCATGCCGTATTTCCGGTGCCAATCCCCAAGCGGAATGAAAAAAGCGCGTTCGGCAAGCTCCGCCGCGATCGCATAGACGCGGCGCCGAACGTCTGCCGCGCCGGGAATATCGTCGAACATCGCTGGAAGCGCATCCAACAAATTGCCGCCGTAACGTTCGCTGTAAATGAGCGGAACATCGGGCGACCAGAGAGGCAGCGGCGGAAGCTCGTCCTGAAAGCTGCCCGCGATCGTCCGTCCCAGGTCGTCCGGAAAGCGTCTTTCGAGCTCGCCGTGCACCCGGTCCAAAATGGCGGCCGACGCCCGCGGATCCAGCCAGTTAAAGCCTTGGCGGACGGCGGCATATCGATATTCCTCCGTCTCCAGCAAGAGCTGCGAGCCGGAAGGCAATTGTTCCGATAAAAGGTATCTGCGCAGCTGATATCCGGCATGTTCCGGATTTTCAGCCACAAGTCGCGCGAGCTCGTTGGCGCCGGAGAACCCGATTTGATCGTAAAACCACAGCCTCATCCCCAGCCGCTCGGCTTCCCTGAGCGCAACCTCGAACAGCGTCCACCATTCCTCGCTCATGAAGACGGGACGGTCGCCGCAGGAGCCGTATTGCGGTCCGGTCGGGGCCAGATGGATAATGCCGATATTGCGGAGGCCGCCCTCCCGGAATTTCCGAAGCTGCCAGCGTATTCTTTCTTCCGTCACTTCCTCGCCGCTCCACCACCAGAACGGCACCGGTCCGTAATGCGGATCCGGCTCGGCAAAACGACCGCGCAATTGCGCCAGGCCCGTAACCATGCTTGTCCTCTCCCCTCGTTGCCATCTCTCGTTTTTGGCAAACGAATCCGGCTTTGCTTCCTTCTTCCGGAAGCTTGTTTGACAACCACTTTACACGGTTTCGGAGGTGCGTTTATAGGCTAATGCAATCATTTTTATAGGGCTGTCTGTCAGCAGGCGCACAAAAAAACACGACCGCCCGGCAAGCTTCATCCATAAGGCTTGTCAATCGGTCGTGCAAGGGCGGGAAGTCTGCCATATGTCAGCAGGCCGCTCGTCCATTCGTTATTTTGTTAGGCTTTATACTGGCGCAGTCCGTTCAAATAAATTTGCATGACGATTTCCATGCTTTCGTCGACGGCGTGAGGCAGGCCGAATCCTCCCTGGCTCTCGATATGGGCGAAGCCGTGCAAATAGCTCCGGAGTCCTCTGACGACATGAATCGCCTGTTCCTCATCCAAGTTATAATAGCGAAGCGTCCGAACAAGCAGATCGACCAGCGCGCTCGCCGCTTCCGCGTATTCCGTATGCTCCGCGCAAGGCGCACGCAGCGTCAGCGCGTACAGCCCCGGATGCGATCTCGCAAATGAGAGGTAAGCCGCGGCGACGGCGTGCATCGCTTCGTCCCCGGTTTTGCCGTCTAACGCCGCCGAGATCGCTTCGTTCAGCTTCTTCAAGCCGTGAACGGCAAGCCGGACGCGAAGCTCGGGCAGGCCGTTTACGTGATTATATAAGGAAGGGGAACGGACGCCGAGCTTCTGGGCAAGCGAAGCGAGCGTCACTTCCTCGAAGCCGGATGCATCGGCGATTTCGGCGGCCGCTTCCACGATGGCCGGCAAATCCAGTCCTTTTCTCGGAGACATGAGCGCTGCACCTCCTTTCTTATTTGGCTTTGGCCAGCGCCCTTTCCGCATTCGCGATCGCCTCGTCAAGGAGACGCTGCGGATGGGCCGCCATCTCGCCATGGCCTGTCGCCAGAAGCGACGCCTTTAGAGCGGATAGCTTCCGGGCCGTGTCGATGCTCGTCTGCTTATGCCAGGTCGCCATCGCCGGAAACGGGAACAGCAGCTTCATCTGGCCGGCTACGGCGACCCCGCCCCTCGTCTGGAAGGCATCGCCGGCAATTAGCGCATCGCTCCGCGTATCGATAAAAGCCATCGAGCCCGGCGTATGCCCGGGAGCCGGAACAGCAAGCAAGGAGCCGATCCGCTCGCCTCCCTGCAGCAGCTCGTCGGGCTTCGACGCCATGGCGCCCGGCTTCGGCACGCCGCCGCGGATCGGAGCATCCGGCTCCCCCGCGGCCAGTGAGACGTCGCCGGCGAGCAGCCTTGCCTCGCGGCCGGATATGAACAGGCGCGCTTCCGGCAGCAGCGCCTTCAAGCCGTCGACCGCGCCGATATGGTCGGCATGGGCATGCGTCAGCACGATGCGCGCAATCGGCTTCCCGATCTGCTCGGCAGCCTGCAAAATCGCTTTGGCGTTGTTAGGCATAGCGGCGTCTACCAGCGTCAAGCTGTCCTTCTCCTCGACCAGATAACAATTAACGGGAAACAGCTTCGGCAAATAAGTCAGCTGGACGATCGTTTTCTCGCGGACAAATCTCATTAAAATCGGCCCCCTCTTAAAAACTAATGACATTAGTTTTATGATAAACTAATGGTATTAGTTTTTGCAAGCCTATTTTCCGTTCCGGGAGGCGGGGCCGGCATTCCCCCTATGGCTCCAGCTTTCGCAAAAAGGCTTCAATCTCGGCTTTGGCCGGTATGGACGCCTGGGCTCCCGCTTTAGTCACCGCGAGCGCTGCGGCGGCCGCGGCAAATTCGAGCGCCTCCCGCAGTCCGAGACCGCTTGCCTCCGCCGCTGCATAGGCGCCGAAAAACGTATCGCCGGCAGCCGTCGTATCGACCGGCTTTACCTTGAACGCAGGGACCCGGAACGCACGGCCGTTCGAGGTTCGGCAGAAGCAGCCTTGCTCGCCTAATGTCACGATGACGGTATTCGTCCCTTTGGCGATAATCCGCTCTGCGGCGGCCTGCGCGGATTCGATATCGTTCACCGCCGTTCCGGAGACGGCGGCCGCTTCGGTCTCATTCAGGATTAGCGTGTCGATCCGGGAGAGGAGCTCGTCCGGCAGCTCCCTGGCCGGGGCGGGATTAAAAAATACGCGCGCACCGCCGGCGCTCGCGCTGCGGATGACCGAGCATGTCGTGTCCCACGGGATTTCGTTCTGAAGCAGCACCGCATGCAGGCCGGACCAGTCGGGTATCGCGGCCGCCGCGTCGCCGGCCGTAAGCAGGCCGTTCGCTCCCGGCGACAGCACGATCGTATTTTCGCCTTCGCCGTTAACCGTAATAATTGCGAAACCGGAGCTGCCTTCCTTCCGTAATATTAAATTTGTGGAGATCCCATCCTCTTCCAGCCCTCGCACCAGCTTGTCGCCGAACGGATCTGTCCCCACCGCACCGACCATCGCGCATCCGGCGCCTGCGCGCGCGGCCGCAACGGCCTGATTGGCCCCTTTTCCCCCGGGGAAAAATAACGCCTCGCCGCTGTGAATCGTTTCACCCGGCAGCGGAAACCGGTCGACATTGCTCACAATATCCATATTGATGCTTCCGACGACGAGCAGCTTTTTCATCATAAGCACATTCCTTTCTTCCATTGGCTGGACCCTTACGGTATGCCCTCATTTTATCAGAAGGAGCCGAAGAACACATGATCACCGCATTTATTATCGCTTGCGAAGTCGGGTTTTGGCTGTTCGTCATTGCCGGCTTGGCAGCCCGCTATTTATTAAGATGGAAAAAGCTCGGAGCTTTTCTGCTCATCTGTACGCCTCTGATCGATCTCGCCCTGCTTATCGCCGCGGCATACGATTTGCGCGGAGGAGCCGAAGCGACCATGGCGCACGGCATCGCTGCCGTCTACATCGGCGTTTCGGTTGCCTTTGGCCACCGGATGATCAAATGGGCGGACGAGCGCTTCGCCTTCCGGTTCGCAGGAGGTCCCGCCCCGGCCGGAAAACCGAAGAGCGGTAAGGCGCATGCTCGTCACGAACGGATCGCCTGGCTCCATCACCTGCTCGCATTCGCGGTCGGCTCCGCCATTTTGTACGGGATGATCGCCATGACCGGCGAAGCGGCGCGAACCGAAGCTCTATTAGGCACTATGCGGCTGTGGTCTCTCATTGTCGGCATCGACTTTTTGATCAGCTTCAGCTATACGTTTTGGCCGCGCAAAGAAAAAGAAGCAGTCCGCTGACCGGGCTGCTTCTTCCTCGTTCACCTTACAGCCGGATCAGCTGCTCCCGTCTCGGACCGACCGACACGCTCGACACCTTCACGCCCGTCTCCGCTTCGACAAACCGGACATACTCCTTCGCCGCATGCGGGAGCTCGCCGAACTCGCGGATTCCGGACAGATCGCACCTCCAGCCCGGCAGACGGCGCAGTACCGGCTTCGCTTCGGCCAGCCGAGCGGTTACCGGAAAATCGCCGGTTATTGTCCCGTCCAGCTCGTATCCCGTACATACCGGTATTTCATCGAGATAGCCGAGCACATCCAAATTCGTCAGTGCGATTTCCGTCGCCCCTTGGAGCCTGCAGCCGTAGCGGACGGCTGCCGCATCAAACCATCCAACCCGCCGCGGACGGCCGGTCACGACGCCGAACTCCCCGGCATCTCCGCCCCTGCGGCGCAGCTCGTCGGCTTCCGCTCCTGCCAGCTCTGCAGGAAAAGGGCCGGCCCCGACGCAGGTCGAATAGGCTTTCACGACCGCGATAATGCGAG
The DNA here is from genome assembly GCF_020169515.1 of Paenibacillus vietnamensis. GTDB lineage: Bacteria > Bacillota > Bacilli > Paenibacillales > Paenibacillaceae > Pristimantibacillus > Pristimantibacillus vietnamensis. The sequence goes on from NZ_JAHMHW010000004.1 coordinate 236,089, forward strand.
TGATTGCATAGGGCGGAACGCCGGCGCCGACCGGAGCGAAGCCTGCCAGCGTCGATGACGAGGTTGAATAAGGATAGATCCCGTGATCCGGATCCCGCAGAGCTCCAAGCTGTCCCTCCAGCAAAATCGGCTCGCCGCTGCGGCAAGCGTCCTGAAGCAGCCTGGTCGTATCGCATACGTACGGCTTAATCCGCTGTCCCAGCTTGAGCAGCTCCGGGAGCAGCGCTTTGGCGTCAAGCGGCTCGCATCCGTATAAATGTTGAAGGAGCACGTTTTTGGCTGCGAGCGATTGCTCCAGCTTAAGAAGCAGCCTTTGACCGTCTTCCAGATCCGCCGCCTGAATGCCGAGCTTTGCATATTTGTCCGCATAAAACGGGGCGATTCCCCGCTTGGTCGAGCCGAAGCGGCTGTCGCCCAGCCTCCGCTCCTCGAGCTCGTCGAACAGCCGGTGAACCGGAAGGACGATTTGCGCCCGCTGCGAAATCCGAAGGGCAAACGCCGGCACGCCCCCGGCTGCCAGCGCCTCCTTCTCGCGCAGGAGCGACTCGATATCGAGCGCCGCGCCCGGTCCGATCACGTTCGTTACCTCCGGATAAAAAACGCCGGACGGAAGCATGCTCAGCGCAAATTTTCCGTATTCGTTGATGATCGTATGCCCCGCGTTGCTGCCTCCCTGAAACCGTACGACATACCTCGATTGCGCCGCCAGCGCATCCGTCATTTTGCCCTTTCCTTCGTCTCCCCAGGTTGCCCCGACGATTGCCGTCACCGTCATGCCAAACCGCCTCCGATCTTGTCATCGCCTTGCACGGTTTATTATAATAAGCTCAGCAACATTAGAAAAATTGATATTTCTAATATCTAATATAAAATGAGGTAATGGTTATGCAAGCCAATCTGGAATGGTACCGCGTCTTTTATTGGACGGCCAAAACCGGCAGCCTGTCGCGGGCGGCGGAGCAGCTGTACATCACGCAGCCAGCCGTCAGCCATACGATCAAGCAGCTTGAGGCGAAATTGGGAGGGCCCTTGTTTCTGCGCAGCGTGAAGGGGGTCACTTTGACGACGGAGGGACAGGTGCTCTACCGTTATATCGAGCAGGCGTTCAGCTTCATGGAGGTCGGCGAGCGGAGAATCGCGGAAATGCACAGCCTGCTCAGCGGCGAGATCAATATCGGCGCCAGCGATACGCTTTGCAAGCATTTTTTGATGCCCTATCTGGAGCGGTTTCATGCCGGTTATCCCGGCATCCGGATTCGAGTGACGAACCGGACGACACCGGAAACGGTCGCCCTGCTCAAGGACGGCAAAATCGATCTGGGCATCGTTCATCTGCCGGCGTCCGACAGCCTCGTCAGCTTTCGCGAGAGCATGCCGCTGCAGGACTGCCTCGTCGGTGGAAAAGCCTATGCGGACAGCGAAGCCGCGAGGCAAGGGCTGAAGCTGGAGGAGCTGCACAAGCATCCGCTGCTGCTGCTGGAACGGGGAAGCAGCACGCGCCGCTTTCTCGACGAATATGCCGATGCGCACGGCGCGAAGCTGTCCCCGGAGCTGGAGCTTGGCAGCACCGACCTGCTTGCGCAGTTTGCGAGAAGCGGCTTCGGGCTCGCTTTCCTTATCCGCAGCTACGCTGCGGACGAGCTGGCAGCCGGAGAGCTGGTCGAAATCCCGCTGCACCCGCCTATACCTTCGCGAAGCATCGGCATCGCAACGCTCCGCGGCGCCCCTTTGTCCGCGGCCGCCAAGCAGTTCGCGGAGCTGCTTCCTTGAGCAACCTGCGTGAACCTTCATTCACTTTGGATGTGTTACGGCGGGTTTCGCAACCGCCTCTTCATTACGCCGCAGAGCCGTAATAACGATAGAAACTATCGCAATTCCGCCAAAACTAGCGGCCCTGCCGAGAAGAGCGATAGAAATGTTCGCGAGAACAACTTAACCTTGACCAAACGAAATGAATTGTTTCATCGATCAGGCTTCAGGAATATAACGCCAGCCGCCGTAAGCGGTAATATCCTCCGCCCCTGCGGCGGCATACGCTTCGCAGACGAAGCCGGACACTTCGCGTCCGTCCGACAGCTCGATCTTCCCGATGCCGAGGGGCGCCGGAATCAGAGATGTAAACGTTCCGAAGGCGGCCGGGGACATTTCCCACAGCTCGAGCTCAATGGAAGCGCCGCCCTGCTCCTGCTTGATCATTCCCGGCTTCGCCGGCGTCGTCGCCAGCTTCACCAGCTTGTAGCGGGGAGCGGACTTCGCTTCCCCGACAAATCGTGCCTGCAGCCCCAGCATCTGTTTCTCAAGCGGATAACCGCGCATATGCAGCCCGCAAACGGCCACCGTCACCGCGGCGTCCGTCGGGATCAAGGCCACGATCGCATGCGCATCTGCTGGCTTGTCTGCGGGCACGTCAACCGGCTCATCCTCCGGCATGCTTGCCGGACCGTTAGCTTGCACGTACGACGACCCGTTTACTGGCGCGCCCACCGGTTTATCCGCCGGCATGCTTGCCGGTTCGTTTGCGGGCGCGTACGACTGCTCGTCTGCCGAATCCTTCGCCGGCAAAGCACCGCCCAAAAACGCCGCGGCCGCACCCGTGATCAGATGCTCGTTCTCCGCCAGCGCGAACAGCGTGATGCCGAACGGAAGCCTTTCCTCCGCCGGGTCTGCAGGCACCGCGACCGCGCACAAATCCAGCAGATTGCAGTGATTCGTATACCTTCCCATATCGCCGTTCGTGCTGTACGGCTCCCGTCTCACCTGCTCGCGGGTCCAGGTTCCGCCGCAGGTCGGCATCGCGAGCACGGCTCCCCGGAGCAGCTTGCCCGCTTCCAGCTTATACGCTTGAAGATTGTGCATCGCCTTGAATACCGAAGCCGCATCGTATTCCGCAGCCGCACCGGAGCGCAGAATGCTCTCCGTCACCGGAAACGCCGTGCCGGGATGCGACTCGATAAAACCGCTTAACCCGGCCCAGCGCTCGGCTACCCAAGGGCCGCCGTACAAGATCGCGGCCGCATCCGCAAACAGCTGAACGTCTACTTCCTCGACCTCGATGCCGAGCCGCTGCAGCCGGCCGGCTGCCTTCTCCCATGCGGTCCGGTAAGCTCCTTCGAACGGGCCGTAAAAGCCGGGCTCCCCCTTCGGCAGCAGCAGCTTCGCCGGCCGTTCGGCCGAGAGCCGCTGCACGCCGCGCGACCAAGGATCCTGCTCATCCGCTCCGCGAGCAACGGCATCCACCGCGAGCGCGTCCTCCAGCGTATGAGCGAAAACCGTCACGCAGTCCAGACTTTCGCATGCCGGAACGACCCCCTTCACCGGCCAAGCGCCTAGGCTCGGCTTATAGCCGACGAGCCCGTTCAGCGCCGCCGGCACGCGTCCCGAGCCTGCCGTATCCGTTCCGAGCGAGAATGCCGCATGGCCGCGTGCGACCGCAACGGCGGAGCCTGAGCTCGAGCCGCCGCTGATCAGCTCCGGGCGCAGAGCGTTATGCGTCTCCCCGTAAGGGCTCCGGGTGCCGACGAGGCCTGTGGCGAATTGGTCGAGATTCGTTTTGCCGACCGGAATCGCCCCTGCGGCGACGAGCCGCTCTACTACGCTTGCATGGTTCACGGGCGTATAAGCGAATTCGGCGCAGCCCGCCGTCGTCCGAAATCCGGCCAGATCGATATTGTCCTTGACGGCAAAAGGGATGCCCCAAAGCGGGGCGCTCTCCATGTCGAGGAAGCGAAGACGCTCCAGATAAGGGCGCATGCCTTCAAGCGAAGGCGGCTCGATCCACACGTTCATGCCGGCGTCCGCCTCGGAACGCCTCACAATTTCAGCGGCTACGTCCTCCGGCGTCACCGTTCCCTCCCCGTAGCCTGTTCGCAGCCATTTCAGCGACAGCTTCTGCGGCATTTTCAAGCCAGCCTTACTCATACGATCGCCTCCGTTTCCTTATGCTGCATAATACTTACGATCAATTGTCCGTTATGCACCTGATCGCCGGGAGCCACATTTACCGAGCAAACCTCGCCGTCGCAGGACGCCTGCTGGGAAAACTCCATCTTCATGCTCTCTACAATGATAAGCGTATCGCCCTTCTTGACCCGCTCGCCCGGCTGAACGAGCACTTTCCACACGCTGCCGGGCATCGTGCACCGGATTGCGGCCGCTCCTTCGGCCAGCTCCTCCTCCTGCTCCGGACGGGACGGCTCGGGCTCCGCTGCATATTCTGCAAGTCCAAGCGCCTTCCAGCTTTCGCGTTCGGCCTGGAACGCAGCCTGCTGCGTCTCCTTGAACGCCGCCGCACTGTCCTTGATGGACGCCAAAAACGCCAAATATTCGCCGAGGTCGAAAGTCGTCTCCGTAATGTCCGCCTCGTACCGTCCGCGCAGAAAATCCTCGCGCAGCCGAAGCAGCTCCTCCGCTTCCACCGGATAAAACTGAATCTGGTCAAAAAAGCGGAGCAGCCAAGGCTTGCCCGGCTGGAAGCTTTCCGTGCTGCGGAGCCTGTTCCACATCTGGATCGTGCGGCCGACAAATTGATAGCCGCCCGGCCCCTCCATTCCGTATACGCACATGTAAGCTCCGCCGATGCCGACGGCGTTCTCCGGGGTCCACGTGCGCGCGGGATTATACTTCGTCGTCACGAGCCGGTGCCGCGGATCGACCGGCGTCGCTACCGGCGCCCCCAAATAAACGTCGCCGAGCCCCAGAACCAAATAGTTCGCGTCGTATACGATTTTCCGAACGTCCTCGATGCTGTCCAGCCCGTTAATCCGGCGGATAAATTCGATATTGCTCGGGCACCACGGCGCATCGGGACGGACCGTCTGCTGATAGCGGTCAATCGCCAGCTGCGTTGCCGGATCGTCCCACGAAAGCGGCAGACGAACGATACGCGACGGCACCTTAATCGACTCCAGCGGCGGCAGCGAGCTGTCCAGCTCCAGGATCAGCTTGCAAGCCTCGCCGACCGTAATTCGCGAACGGTCGATATGCACCTGCAGGGAGCGGATGCCCGGCGTCAAATCCAGCACCGGAATGGAGCCTGACCGCTCGATCGCCTGCATCAGCGCATGCGCCTGGAAACGCAGCGTCAGATCAAGCTCCAGCTCGCCGTATTCGACGAGCAGGTTCTCGTCTCCGCTGCAGCGGATGCTGATCGGAAAACGCCTGCCTTCCGTCTCGCGCACAAGCAGCGGATATTCCGGCGACATCGAGTTTTTTGCGGCCGGAAGGTCCGAAAGCGACAGACCTTCGCGTGCCGGAGCGCCGATTGCCGCGAGATAACGCTCCTGCTCCTCCCGCAGCGAATCGGCTTCCTCCAGCGTAAGAAGCTGAAAGCGCACTTTATCCCCGGGATGCAGCTGCCCGATTTTCCAGAACTGCGCCGACGCCGTCGTTACCGGACAAACGAAACCGCCGAGGCTTGGGCCGTCCGGGCCGAGCAGAATCGGCATATCTCCGGTCAAATCAAGCGTACCGACTGCGTACGCGTTGTCGTGAATGTTCGACGGGTGAAGGCCTGCTTCGCCGCCGTCCTCGCGCGTCCAGAGCGGTGCGGGCCCGATCAGTCGAACGCCCGTGCGGGAGCTGTTGAAGTGCACCTCGAACGTCGTCGCGGCCAGCTGCTCCAAATATTCGGGCTTCAAAAACTCGCCCGTACAATGAGGTCCAGGAATGACGCCGATCGTCCATTCGCTCGTTATGACCGGGCGCAAACCCGGCGCCAAAGCGGCCGGCACCTCCGGCTCCGCGCCCTTATTCATTCCGAGCACGTCGCCTGCACGCAGCGCCCGGCCGCCGTGTCCACCGAAGCCGCCGAGCGTAAACGTCGACGCGCTACCCAGTATCCGCGGCACATCGAAGCCGCCGGCCACAAGCAAATAGGCACGAAGCCCCGCCTTAGCTTCTCCGAAGCTCAGCACCTGGCCCCGCTCCGCATAAACCGGCCGGTACGGATCGATCCTGCCGCCATCCAGCTCCGCTTGCATATCCGCGCCGGTGACGCAGAACCAGGCGCCGCTGCGGAACTTGTACGCCCCTCCGCGCAGCGTCAGCTCTAGGCCCGGCGCGTCATCGGCGTTGCCGAGCAGCTTGTTGCCGATCCGGAACGAATACGGATCCATCGGCCCGCAAGGAGGTACGCCGACATCCCAATGCCCGACCCGGCCCGGCCAGTCCTGCACCGTCGTCTGCACCCCGCCGTCGAGCACCTCTATCGCGCGTTCTTCCGGCTCAAAGCCGTTCAGCAGCTGCGTATATACGCTGCCATCGGCGACGTCCTCATCCGCGAGCAGCGCCTGCAAATATTGCAAATTCGTCGTAATCCCGTACATTCTCGTTTCTTCCAGAGCGCGGATCAGCTTTTGAATCGCCTCCTCGCGGTCGGCCCCGTGCACGATAATTTTGGCGAGCATCGGATCGTAGAGTGTCGTAACCGTCATGCCGTCCCTCACCCACGACTCGTTGCGGGCGCCGGCCGAGAATACGGCCTTATCCAGCTGTCCGGCGCTCGGACGGAAGCCTAGCAGGCAATCCTCCGCATAGATGCGGGCTTGTATGCTGTGGCCGGAAGGCTCCTTGACCAGCGAACGTAAATCCTTCAACTCGCCGGCCGCCTCGCGCACCATCCACTCCACGAGATCGATGCCGAGCACCTCCTCGGTTACGCCATGCTCGACCTGCAGCCGCGTATTCACCTCCAGAAAATAGAAGCCGCCCGTTTCCGGATCGTACAAATATTCCACCGTCCCCGCGCTTCGGTAGCCGGCCTCCTCGGCGAGCCGGCGCGACGCCTCGAACATCGCGGTGCGCACCTCGTCCGTCAAATTCGGCGCCGGGCTTTCCTCGATAACCTTCTGGTTGCGCCGCTGGATCGAGCAGTCGCGCTCCCCGAGCGTGACGACCTCGCCGCTGCCGCTGCCGAAAATTTGCACCTCGACGTGACGGGCACGGGCAATATATTTTTCCAAAAACAAGCCGCCGTTCTTGAAGTTGGTCTCCGCCAAATGCTTAACGCCGTCATAGGCGGAGCGCAGCGCCTCCTCGTCCGCGCAGACGCGCATCCCGATGCCTCCGCCGCCGGCCGTGCTTTTCAGGATGACCGGATAACCGATCCGGCGGGCATGGTCAAGCGCATCCGCCAGCTCCGTAATGAGCGGGGTGCCCGGCAGCAGCGGAACGCCTGCACGCTCGGCTATTTCGCGCGCCGAATGCTTGAGGCCGAACAGCTCCATTTGCTCGGGAGTCGGACCGATAAACACAATGCCGCGCTCGCGGCAAGCCCGGGCAAAATCCGCATTCTCGCTCAGGAAGCCGTAGCCCGGGTGGATAGCCTGCGCCCCCGTCTCGATCGCCGTCTTCAGGATCAGCTCCGCGTTCAAGTAGCTTTCCTTCGCCGGACCTTCGCCGATCAGCACGGCTTCGTCCGCTTCATCGACATGCCTGCTGTCCTGGTCGGCTTTCGTATAGACGGCAACCGATGCGATGCCGAGCCTGCGCAGCGTGCGCTCGATGCGGACGGCAATCGCGCCGCGGTTTGCGATTAACACTTTTGTGAACATAATACCCTCTCCTCTATTCTCCGATGAATATGTCCTTTCGCTCCCCTATTGCTCCCAGATCAGCACGCGCACTGGCGTCGGATTGTAGGCGTTGCACGGATTGTTAAGCTGCGGGCAATTGCTGATCAGCACCGTCGTTCGGGCGATCGATTGCAGCTCCACATACGCTCCCGGATGCGATACGCCGTCGGCGAACTGTAGCCCGCCTTCCTCCGTTACCGGCACATTCATAAAAAAGTTAACGTTCGGCGCCAAATCGCGTTTGGTGTAGCTTTCACCGCACTTAGCCAGCTGAAGCATGAACGTGTCGCGGCAGTTGTGCATATGCAGCTTGTCGTGCGAATAACGGACCGTGTTGCTCTGCGCCGAGCAGGAGCCGCCGACCGTGTCATGGCGTCCGCATGTATCGGCTACGATGGTCAGCAGCTCCTTGCCGGATTCCGACAGCAGCTTCGAGCCCGCCGTCAAATAAATATTGCCCTGGGCCGCGATCGTCGCGACCGCGCTGTAATGGTCCTCGGGATGATCCGCATCGTAGAACAGCGTATCCGCCGCCTGATTCCCCTCCAGATCCACGATCCTCAGCGCCTGCCCCGGCTTTAGCTCATGCATCCAGCCGTCCCCTGCAAAAATGATTTCGTCGAGAACGGCATCCTCGATTTTGCGAGGGCTTTCCACCCGGTTAAAATCAGCCATTTTCCATTCCTCCCGATCCGGTAAATTGATGCTGCAGGCCGAGCAGCGCGTAATATTCGCCGTTGTTCTCAAAAGCGCGCCTGTTCTCCGGCCGGTAGTTCAGGCAGTAGTCGTCTCCGCTTACCGGCCCGGCTTCGAGCACCTCAAGCTTCACCGGAACGGACGGATAGGTCGTGCCGGGATCGAGCGGATTCGGCGTGTTGGACAACAGCAGCAGCACATCCATATCCGTTCTGAGCGTGACGCTTGCTCCCGCCGGGCAGTGGCCTTCAGCGTAGTGCATCGCCCCCTGACCGTCGCAGTACACCTTCGAGAACAGATTCACGTTGGGAACAAGATCCCGAACGCCAAGCCCGTTTCTCACGAGCTCCACCGCAAAATTTTCCTGGCCGCTGCGCAGCCAATCGTTTCTCAGCTCCTGGTAGCTTGTTTTGCCGTATTTGGCATCCGTCCCGGCCCGCAGCGTGTACCCGCAGAACGTGTCGTGCCAGCCGAGCTCATCCTCCACAATGCTTGCCAGCACCCGCCCGTTGTCGCTCATGAGCACATGGCCCTTCGTCAGATGCGACGTATGCTGCGCTTTTACCGTATCCGGCATGTTGTACCTTTCCGTCAAATCCTTAGCGTTGTAGAGCAGCAAGGAAACGTTCGCCCCCGCTTCCAGAGCCGTAAACCGAAGCAATTTCCCGCGGCCGACCGTCCCCGACCATTTGCCGCCCGGTCCGATCGTCGTGCTCCAAATGCTGTCCAAGCTCATACTCATACTCATGCTCATGCTCATGTTCATATCCCCCTCAACTTCGTTATAAAAAAATAAAGCCCGGGAGATTAATCTCCCAGGCTTTTATCCTTCCGTGTTATATAGAGGCGCGGATGCGCAATCCGCCTTTCGCCCTCTATATGCCGTCTCTCGGACCTGGCCTGCTTGAAGCCGACTTCGGCGGCCGTTGCCGGCCTCCCGTCAGCTGCAAGGAGCGGAACCCTAGACAGCGATTTCGTTCTCAATGGCAATCATGAGAACCTTTATTCAGTTGTAATGTTTTCTAACGTTAAAACGAAGTATAAGGGCTGGTTTCGCATCCTGTCAACACTTATGTAAGGTATTATTACACATTTGTCGGATTAGGCAGTTAATCTGAGCCCAGCAAGCTGGGGAATCATTACTGTATTTAATGCCCTTATTATCCTGTTAGAGGAAAGTTGAGATGAAATAGATGGAATTGATGCATGTAAAACCGGCACTTCTGTCCGAATCGGGCTATACTCAGAAAAATAAATGTGCCGGATCCCGTTATTTCGAGAATGTGCGGAAATTAGCCGAATTTATACACAGTAAATCCATTTATTTCGGCACAGTGGTTTGCACACCGGCAATACTTCATTTTGCTGCACAAAGCGCATGCCAGCTGCCAGCAGCGGCTGCCAGCTCCTGCCTTCCGACGTGCCGCACAACAAAAAAAACCGCCCGCAGGCGGTTTAGCCATACCCATCATTATTCCGCGCTGCGCCTGCCGTAGCTTGCGGCGAAGCGCATCATCCGATCGTATGCATGCGGGTCAAGCTCCTTGAGCGGATGAAACTGCGGATGGTTGGAGTTCACCTCAAGCACCCATAATCTCTGCTTGTCATCATATGCAAAGTCTATGCCCATTTCATGCATGCCGGAACGTCTCGCACTCAATGTACGGGATATTCGCAGCGCCGTCCGTTTCAGCTGCCGGATGCGTCCGTCGGTTTGCTCGGCCGATAACGCCAGCAAATCTCCAAGCCGGTCCATTGTAATAAGCTCTCCGCCTTGATGGTAATTCGTGACGATCTTCCCCTCAGCCCCCACCTTCACCATAAAGCCGGTACATACCCACGGACCGCGCCGCCTGCGCTGCACCATAACCCGGATATCGTAGGGACGGCCGTCCAAACGATCCAAAGCTACAGCTTCCTGAATAATGAGGCGGGATGTTCGGGCGAGGTCCACATGCTCGTACGCCTCGGCTAGAGTGCCGAAGGCTGCGTACAGCTGCAAGTTATCTTTTATCTCGTACAGCTCGAATCCTGATTCCGACCGGCTCAGCCTGAATATGCCCTTGCCAAGCGAGCCGACATCCGGCTTCAAATAAACGGCGTCAAAACGGTTCATCATGCTTTCCAAATTGCTCAGGCTGAACCAGGCCGTGCGCGGAATAAGAGGCTTCAGCTTCCTGCTCGCCGATAAATACCGGTTCACGAGCAGCTTTCCTCTTATTCTCTGACTGGCATATCGTCTCTTATACACTGCATTCACCTCTATTCTATGTTATGAGAATAGAGGGCCAAGCTTATGGACGAACGTTTAGAAGCTTCAAAAATACCAATTGGGCTATTGGGCCTGATGGGATTCAATAGATTATCGGGGTATCGGATCTGATTTCGAAGCGGCTCCCTTAACGAGCAGGGAGTGCCTGATGACGGCTTGCTTCGCGGATTGCTGCTGCTGCTGCGGGGATTGCAGAAAAAAAGGGGCGTTATGTAACATTTCCGTTAATGCATTCATAGCCGCTTGCTCGGCCAAAGCTTCGTTTTCAAGCAAAAAATAAGCGACCTGGTAGCCGTATATCTCATATTGCTTTAGGATACCGGCCTTCCGGCGCAGCTCCTGCTTCTTATCGATTGTCAGCTCCACCCTGCATTCACCTTCCTATTGTCGGCAAGACCATAAGTCGACTGTGAATGAGCTAACTATACACCATGAACTTACATCCGCAACAGTACCATATTTCTGTAGTACCATTAAAAATGCATGTATGGCTTATAGTAACGAATGAAACTTAATAAAGAAATTATCGTTCAGGATGCAAGCGGGGCTACTTTTACTTTACTTTACTTTACGTTTCTTTATTTAGTTCGTACGGTGTCGGATTTTTCTTTAAAGTCTATAGAAATTGTAAGAAACGATTAAGCCGCTCGGTGATGTGCTGCCTAGAGCCTGGCATCCGTAGAATATGTCTCAAAAAACCTATGTAAATGATGGAACGTATCTAAAATCATTTTATGGAATTTTGACACGTAAAAACATACTTTATTTCTTCGTCTCAAAAAGCATGCTTTATAAAACTTATCTTAGAGGGGAAAAAAATTCATCACATGAAAAAACCGGACCCTTTACTCTACAGGAAATCCGGTTTTCGTAATAAAAGTACAATGAGCGGAGTTTGACTAACGTTATCCCTATAGCGGAACAAATTGATAGCTAGCTTTCACTTCCGAATGAGGGTAATGACTAGTAGCACTGCATCTCGCATACAACCCGATCGAAGCGTTGTTCCGCGAGGTCTTCCTCTCGAATCCAAAAATAAACGCGACCGACGTCCCCGAACATGATGCCGGTTTTCTCTTCTTCTGAATCGATTTGAAGAAGCAGCCTCCATTTCAACGCGGACTTTATAGCGCGTTCATTGACTCCAGGATCCTTGAGCATTTCATATGTGAGTTCAGTTGTCATAACCTCGCAAGCTACTTGCATATCACCTTGTATTTGATCTGGATGGCCGAACAATCGGTGAACCATATCACTAGCTTCGGTGATTTCTCTGTACTTCTCAATAAAGACTTCCCAGTATTTATCGAAATGTTCACGATTCCCGTTCCATCCAAGCCCCATACTCTCCAAATAGGCCGATTCTGGAGCAGGTACTGAAAGTACGGGCGAGAATGTGACCCCGTTTGGCTTGAAGATGGCGTCTTCTGTGAGTTCGGGCAGAGGTTTGCGGGTAAGTCCTGAAAGCCCCTCGACCGGCGTAAAGATGACATGGCAAGTGTTTGGATCATCATAGAAGTCCTCATCTTCGTACATCGGTTCTACCGCGTAAAAGAAAGAAAGTAGACCTCTCGGCGAAAGTGGCGTAGGATCGGGCAAATCGGCCAGATTTATTTGAGCTATGAACGACATATTGTACCCTTTCCATTTTGGCCACTCAACGTCAGCAGCCAGGTCTGGTTGACCGCCGATCTTGCTCACACCCAAGGGGAAGTAGGAGTCTTCAACTGGTTCCAATTGAATCTGATACGACGAAATGATCAAGGAATCGAACCGGTCTTTATATACTTCAAGACCGGACGTTACTAGAAGATCTAGAATTTGGTTCTTATTCATAACTACCTCCAAATTGGGTTATGCCTGTACCGGACCCAAAATCTAATTTTCGTTAGACATCTCAATTCCTTTATTTCTGAGATAAGTTGCTAACGTAATCTGCCAAATATTCAATAAATAAGAGATCGTCTGACTGCGCAAAGCCACCAATCCCTTTTTAAGTAACGTATCCGTTCGTTTAGCCTTGGCTTTATAGCAAGGAAGCCTTTACTTCTTGTTCCATTCTGACAAATTTATTTTTGCATAAATTGCCAAATTTCTTCAACGATGGAATGTTGTTTGTTCGCAACTCGAGAGTTTCCGCTGTTTATTGCAGTTCCATATTTTTTAGCTCCTTCAATATATTTATCGGTTAGATTCTGGAGATTCGTCAAAGATTTTTCCCGCCAATCAATCTCGTATTTTTTGTTACCGAAAATTCATGTAGCGTTCAACTATCGTCTTCGTCAGTTCAGTGTTCGGCTTCAAGAATCCTATCGCTATGGCCTCTTTTATGTAGATTCATCATTTCGTACCAATATCTAATTGTTTCCTCGTTAAATTCTTTTTTGGATACTCTCTCGAGCCAATCGTAAAGTTCCTTCTGTTTTGGTCTGGAGATGTCAAACTCAATCATAATCATTCATTTTCTTATCCATATCATTTTGCCTCCATTTGAAGTATAGTTACCCTTTAGCTTAATCCGAAAAATCAAACATCCAATTCTAATTGTTCAATTAGAAAATCACCTTGTCCGATTTTCAAAGTTTTCTTTTCTAGACTATATTCCCACCCATTTGCAATTGCATATTTAATTAAACGTTCGCAATTCTTTGGTCTATGAAGGTTGAAGTGCCAACTGCCTTTCCATGTAAACAATACTTCAAAATATGAGGTATTAGATGAATACACCTTAAAATTGACAAATTCATTACTTGGTATTTCATTAATAACGATGTGAAATCGATAACCATTAATTATAATCTGTTTTTCTCTTTTCCGAAACGTTTTCAAAGAAATCACCTTTAACCTTATGGAAGGTATCTTTCGATCAATAGTTCGGCAGATTTACTGGATTATCCTGCCTCGTTAACGTGGAAAAGGCAGCTCATCCTTTTGGGTAGCTGCCGCGATAGTCTTTCTTTATTCAGCTATCTGACCAATAGTGATTTTTCCTTCATGATGAAATTCAACTACGAACTTTGAAGGGAACAGAACATAAGTATCAGAACTAACCGCCAATACATCTTCTAAAGAGTCAACGATTTTGTGAAGCCGCGTCTGTACTACAGGGAAGTCTCCATAACTCCAGATAACAAATACGTCTTCTGCATTTACTTGTCCATATTGTTTATTTAGAAAATGTTCCATTTCAGCAACATCATCTACAACCCTTTTAAACCTAACCTTTTCCCAATCGATACTCGACCAGGATGTAAAAGGATATAAATTTTGGAGCAAGTCATATACATTTTCGCTCATTTCATTTGACAATATTCTAGTACCATCACCTAAGGCCACAATACATTCCTCAAACAACTGGCCATACACTTTTTCTTGTCTTAACTTCTGTTTCTCAAGGACTTGTTCTAATTTCCATCTTCTATTTCGTCTATCTTCCATATTCTCACCTAATCCTTAATAACCTTATGGCCATCCAGTACCAATTGGAGTATCCAGTTAACGTCTCAGTTAGTTGAACGCAAGGTGCCGTTCATTCGATGATGGTTTCTTGAATTACAATGAAATCTTTCTCTCTTATAGAAGTCCTTCACTTACCTTGTTCAATATTTCATTAACTTTATTCTTGATTTCGATGTTATCTCTTGATGTAAATGTAATTAAAGGATTATTCCAGTTTTCTATTTGCTTATCTTCTTCTTCATCCATTTCAATGAGAACCAATCTATATTTTCCTTTTGGGTTTCCTTCAGGATACCACCCTAAATCAAGCATTCTGTTTCTTGATTGATTTATAAAGTAAACAATATCCTCTATCAGATCCATCTGACATGGGAATGATTCATCAATGAATTCATTAGTATTGATCTCGTAAAAGTGATTCCATTTGACTACCCAGTCTGATGTTAATTTCAGAGAGACTATTTGATTTTCCACTGTTGTTCCGCCTTAAATTGGTTTGAGGTATTTCATATACCGTTCTTGTATTCAATACTTCCGACGAATGTCGGTTGCACTATATATGCAGACAGCCTCGTCTTGGTGAGTGTTAAATTATAGTTCCCGTTAGGCAGAGGACCTTACCGAATGGATCGATGCGTTAAAAATGGTGTTATCTGAAGTTGAAGTCATCTTTGAAAAACCATAACGTTTATTTATTTTCGTCTTTTTCAATATACTGTTCTAACTCTTTTTCGATTTTTCCATTACTTAAATTATAGTCATCATCCTTAATGATTCCTTGTAGTTTTTCTAATTCATAAACCCTAGAATCTAATTTTTTTGTTATTGAGAACAAATGACCAATAATTCCTGCAGCAACAACTAGTAAAACAAAACTACCAAATGGTCCGAAGAAGAAAGCAAATGCCACTAAAAGAGTAATGGTAAAAATTATTGAAAGTGTTATGTATCTCATGAATTAGATCTTCCCTTGTTTTGAACTTTATTATGATCTTACTTCAAATTTCAGATAACGTCTATTTCAGCGAACTTCTCAAACATCTTAATACATTATAAAAATTGGTTAAAAGGTCAAGTCCATAATTATGTGTAAAATCCCATCTACGTCGTACGAATGGATATTAACGGTTTTTGCACCATTCATGGTAAGCAGACATGTCCTTGAATTTACGGTTTGATTCCCATTGTGCTTCCATCTCCATGAGTACGGAGCCGATCATGCGCACTACGGCTTCACGGTTTGGGAAAATTCGAATGACACGTTCGCGTCGACGAATCTCGCCGTTAACACGTTCAATCCCATTGGAAGTACGTAATCGTACGCGGTACTCCTCAGGGTAAACAAGAATAGCTGTTGCATCGTCAAAGCCATTCTCGAGCGTATTCATGGCCTTTGGCGCCTTGCCTTGAAAAGCGTCTAATGTGTCCTTTAAACACTTCCTGGCGATGTCTATGTTCGGCGCTTCAAAGATCGTGCGAACCATGCCTTTTATGCTACCTTGTAGTGACTTTGGTGCAGCATCCAGTATATTTTTCATGAAATGTGTCTGGCATCGTTGCCACGTAACACCTTGAAAGTGCTGGCGAATCGCCTTGACCAAACCACCATGTGTGTCACTGGTTATACAATCGACGCCACGCAGGCCGCGCTCTTTTAATTGGCTAAAGAACGTGCCCCAGCTTGCTTCTGATTCGGTATCACCTACTGCAAGTCCGAGGATTTCTCGATTGCCATCGGTGTTCACGCCATAACCAATGAAGACACCTCTGGAACGAATTCGGCCATCTTCGCGCACTTTCACATACATGGCATCTACCGTCACAAACGGGTAAGCTACCTCGTCCAGGGAGCGGTTATTCCATCCTTGAACGATTGGATCAAGCTGCTTGCACAAATCGCTAACGGTAGACTTTGAAAATTCCCTGCCGCACAGTTCTTCGGTGACACGAGCCACTTTGCGGGTAGAAACGCCATTGATCACAAGTTCCATCAACGTAAGTACGAGCGCTTGCTCACTACGCTGGTAACGCTTAAAGAGCTCAGTTGAGAACTTCCCGTCCCTGAACCTTGGAATTTGCAAGTTAATACTGCCCACACGCGTTGTCAATCCGCGAGAGTAGCTACCATTTCGTTGTCCTAGCCTTTCGGGTGTACGCTCGTATTCCGTAGCTGCTAATTGCTCCGTCGCTTGTGCCTTCAACACTTGATTCAAAACCGTCTCGAGCAAAGCAGCAACACCAGCATCTCGATTTTCTCCGATAAAAAGTTGGTTTAATAATTGGTGATCTAGTGTAACCTGATATTGAGCCATGATTAAATACTCTCCTCTGGAATGGTCTGGACAACTTCTTCTAGATGAGTATTTACTTCATGGCTTACTTTTTATGAAGTTCATCATTTTACACAATTATATGGACTCAACTGGTTAAAATATCCCCCTCTTTAGCTTAACGACAGCAGGAGCAGCTGCCGCGGTGGCAAACTGCTCCTGGATGGCTCTAAACTAACGTGCCCGTAATGAGAAAGGTGTACACGTGTTGCCGAGGTCATAGAATTACTCTTCAAATGTTTTATCAATTGTTTCCCTATCATAATCTAAAATCCAGTCTTTATATTTTAAATAAATCTCTTTAATTGCTTGATTAGAATGAGAAATTATATCGCATCCGCGATCATCATGGACATGATATATCGTTCCATTGTTGATATTCAAAAAAAATACATCATGATGTGTCTTAGGCTTTATTCCTACATCCTGGTTACAGATAGCTTTTAATAAGTTGCGATAATCCAGCTCATATACTTTGCAAGTGATCATATATCGATAAGTCTTTGTTAATTCGTCAGGATTTTCGTCTTCATCAGCAAAAACATACGGTATTACATCAAGCCTTAGATTTCTTAATAAACGTTTACTCTTAATATACCTTTTGTATAGATACAGCTTTTTCACTTGGTTTCTTTGTTTATCAGCGAAATGGCCATTAGTAACAATAACAATCTCATCATTGTTGTCATGAAGAGCTTTAAATAATTCAATAGCTCTAAAGTACACTCGCTCCATATAATGATTTGTATCTAAGTCGTAGAAACGTGGATCGCCCAGTTCAAATCTAATTCCGATATCCCAGTTATAGAATAATGGTGGTTTCAATACGAGGTATGGAAATTTTTCGTTCATAAACCGTTCAAATATCATTAAGGCATCACCGTTCTTTATAATATCTCGGGCATTCAATGTCTAACGTATATCTGTTAGCTCAATGACTCAAAAACAATGTTTGTTGCCTCAAGCTCTTGGAGAACTTTTTTTACTCTGTCAGTTACAATGATCCAGATCGTTGTATTCAAAAAGAATACGTCTTGTCCGTTCCACATATCTTGTTTCATTTCAATGCGCCTCTTGTTACGATCGAATGCTTCTCGACCACAATACTCGCATGTGGTTATTATTTCCGCGCCTGACGGAGACTTCGAGTAACTTGTGATGATCATTTCATAATAAAATTCATTTTCATGTTTTATTTCAAAGGGGTATTTTATTAATTTGTCACCGACTTTTCTCATTGTAACAGGAGCAAATTGAATGCCAGTTAGTTGGAGATGCTCAAATTCATTCTTAATACGTTCTGAGACAAGAACACTTCCTAAAGTGCTCCACAAAAAATCAGCCTTTGGTTTAGTTTTTATATCTAAGTAAATTGGTTGAAATTTATCACCAGGAAGGAACTTAAATTCTTTTTGTCCTATGGCGATCGCAATTCCCGATTGTAAATTACGATGCACTAGATCTGGTGTTGGTGAAACATTGGTTATATGTTTATTCTTCCTATACTCTTCAGGACATGAAATCGGAAGAATTCTTACATTACTCCAGATCTCACCACATCCTTTACAATCGATGCCTGGTAAGCCATATGGATGTTCACCGTAACCGTTAATATATTCTTCCTGTCTTTGACTTTGATATTGAGGATGATTGAGTCTCCAAAAATTAATGGTTTCCATCTTTATATCTCCATTGTAATGATTTTTCGCACCATGCTTAAAGGTATTCGTGAAGTTATTAAACTTTCCTGCTTCCATTTAGCTTAATGACGTACCCGAAGAGATCCCCTCGCCGGCTCCTTGATGAGTCACAGAGTATGTGCTGACATACAGGTAATACTTAACATTACCTGACATTGAGAACTTGATATAGCTTTGCTTTAGACACTCCGGTCTGTTCGGTTATTTCTTTTATGGTATATTTCCGACTGTCATACAGAAGCAGCGCCATTTCCACTTTGTCCTTATCCAATGGCGGTCTTCCTCCTTTTCTACCTCGAGCCCGAGCGGCTTGTAAGCCGGCCTGGGTTCTTTCTCGAATTGTCTCCGCCTCCATTTCTGCCAGTCCAGCCATACAGAATACAATCAAACCCAACACCATTTGATGATTTGGTGTTGGGTTTGTCATAAAAGTTCAGGATGTCATAATGAAGTTTATGCACTTTAGCTTATGGTACAATTCCCCGCGGATAATCTTAGACGTATTTAATGACATCTGTATCGGTCTTATTTTTAAACTCATCTTTACAAAGAAAAGTTTTGCATCGCCTCATCAATCATGCGTCTGTAATTCCAATTATTTGACGGATCTTCTCCAGGTCACGGATTGGTGATTGGCTGAACGGTATTCACACCTTAAGATGGTCTCAGGGGTAATCCTCCTCCGACCCGAAATGTTTAACTAAATGATACAATAAAATCAAAATGTTAAGTGCAAGTTTTTTATGGGACCGAAAAAAACGAAAAACGCATCGCTGGCAGCCGCTTTCAGCTACCCACATGCGTTTTCACCCATTTACAGAATGGTCATTTTGTTAATTTCATTCCTAAATCAGTCTTACTGATCTGCATAGCAACGGCCGCTATCCGCCTCATTTGCGACAGGGCCGTTTTTGTGTTTTCTTAGATTAGCTTCGAATTGCTGTCCGATCCACGGTTTAGAGGGGCTGACTTTTCACAAAATGAGGGGTTTTCTACAATTATCGATCTAAGGCTGCACATATTTTTGTTGAATATAAGAACATAGAGGAAATTAGATCCTAATGATAGAATAAGTTTACATAAATGACTTATGCATGGAAAACGATTAGGTAATTGGGTTAAGGAAGGTATACGATGGTATTGGGGATGGTTACGCCTAAGAAGCAAGATTTACTACGACAACGAGCAGCCGTATTAAAGCAGTACGAGGTCTTCAGTTATCAAGTCGCTTATTACTTACTCCAGGATGAAACACTGGCGACTCAAGCTGCCAGCCAAACTTTGTTCGAATTATTGCAAGATGAGGAATTTTATTATCAAAACGAGTACATTCAAAAACAAAAGACAAAAGAATCCGTTATGAAAAGTTCACTGCTCAGAAAAGCCTCTTCTTACGAAAAGGAAATCTAATTATTAAATAGGAGGGCGGCTGGATCCCAGCTGCCTTCCTGTTTCATTTCCAAACATCTGATAAGTCATCATAGATAGAATCTGATCCTTTTCGCAATGAAATTCGTTCAATACCAATCTTTGAAAAAAGCAAACAGCTGCGCTTAAACGAAGCTGCCTGCTTAGGATAAAGTCGAATCCTTCCGTCGTTACAAACCGATCAAACGGGATACCGCCTGCGCCGCTTCGGCACGGGTCATGTACGAGCACGGCTTGAATCGGCTGAGACCGCGGCCGTTCAGCAGGCCAAGTTCCGTCGCGGACCGGATCGACGGCACCGCCCATTCGGCGGCTTCATCCGCATCGGCGTAGGCAAGCTCCTTACCGGTTGCCGCATCGCCGCCAGTCAGGTAAGCGTAAGCCCGCACCAGCATAACGGCCATTTCCTGGCGTGTAATAAGCGCCTCCGGTGCAAAAACCGTCTCGCTGCGCCCCTGAATAATCCCTGCCGCGTAAGCGGCCGACACCTCACCGCCATACCAGGCTTCCGGCGCGACATCTGCGAAGGCATGCTCCTTCCGCTCTTTGAGCTTCAAAGCTCTTGCCAGCAATGCGGCGAATTCCGCACGGCTCATCTCCCGGCCGGGCTCGAACATGGAATCGGTAACGCCGAGAAGCATTTGCTTGGCCGCCAGCTCGCCGACCGCCTCATGCGCCCAATAACTCTCGGGCACATCGCCGAACCGCTTCGTTACTTCAAGCACCGAATACATGCTGAAATGCTCAACCTGCGCGGTCCACTCGCCTTCGCTCCATTCTCCTCCCGCATACTCCAAAGCTCCGTCTTCGGAGAGATAATAGATGCCGGTATGACGGGCATTCAAGCCGGGGTCCCCCTTCAACCGGATTGTGACCGGCTTCACGAATTGGGACAGCGACGCCTCCTCACCTGCGCCGTTACGGATCGACAGCTTGAAGTCATAGGCTTGCCCGACGGCTTTGATTTCCGTCTGCTCCGTTTGCTTGCCGTTTTGCGCTAGAAGCTCCTCGACATCCGCCGTTGCGACCTTCTTCAGCTTCAGCGTGATGGAGCCGCCGGACGCAGCAGGTACCAAGCTTTGCAGCTCCCGGAACAGATCCACCGGAACGGTGACGGATAACCCGCCGGCTTCGAAGGTTACCGGCTGCCGGTTCAGCCTGTCGTAGACGCCGGACGGCAGCACGACCTCCGTAACGTCCTCCGGGAGCTTGACCGTCGCCGTACCGTCCGTATCCTCCACGATTTGTTCCTCCGTCACGGTTACCAGGCCCGGACTCGGAGCCGGCGCCGGAGCGGTACCCGTATTCCCCGTGTCCGGCGCCGGATCCTCCTGCGGGTCCATGACAAGCTCGATATCGTCGAAATAACCCCATACCTGCGCAGGCGCTTCGACATCAAAGCCAACCGTCGCTTGGCCGTCCTTCACGACAATGCCGTCCACCGTATACTGCTTCCATACATTGTAGCCGGTGTTGACGACGTCGACGCTTTTGACAGCCGCCCCTGCCGTCTCCGCGAACAGCTTCAGCTTCGTCTCGCCTCCGCCGCCGGACGACCACGCTTTAAGCGTGTAGGTGCCGTCCGCAAGGCCGGTAACGGTTTGCGCTAACCGGTACGCATATGCCGAACCGTTCCAATAATTGAAGGCATAAGCTCCGGAATGCGCGTTGCCTGCATTGTTCTCGATTTTGCCTGAGCCTGCCGTGCCGCTCAACGTCCAATGATCAAGGCTTCCTTCCTCAAAACCCGCATTTTTCGCCATATTCGGATTCGCCAGCACCTTAATGTCGACCGATGCCTTTTGCGCCATGCCGGCCACCGTGCCTTCGAGCGTAAATACACCCGGCTTGCTCAGCTTGCCTTCGGCTATTTCATCCCATACCACGGCTGCCTGAGAAATCGAGCCCTCGTTGTACAGCACAGAGGCGGTCGCGGGCAGCAAAGGCTCCGAGCCTTTCGCGACGATGATTGCCGGAGATGCGTACACCGTGACCGGAAGCTTCTCCGGCATGCTGCCTGGAGTAAACTTGAACGCGTCAAGCGAGCTGAGCGCATTTCCGTCAAAATCGAACATCGCCTGATTTTCCCAGCCGTTGCCTTCCCCTACCTTCCAGCCTACTTCCGGCAGCCAGGCCGGCTCCCAGTAAAACACGCCAAGCCCTTTACCGTCCCGCACATGTGCGACCGTATTCATGACCAGCTCCGTCACCAGCCGCTGGTTGTCAGGCGAAGCCTCAAAACCCGCGATGCGGACCTGATCCTCTCCGGCAATATTGCCAAGGCCGTCCCCGTCTTCCAGCGTATGAGGATAGGCCGTTTCCGCTACGACGATCTGCTTGCCGTACCGCGCCGCCATATCGTCCATATTGGTCTTTAATTGCTGGAACGTGCCATGCCAGTAAGGGTAATACGACATGCCGATGACGTCATAATCGACCTGGGCCGCCTCCACCTGATCGAAAAAGCCCACGAACTTGTCATTGTCGCCGCCTTCGGCCAAATGAATCATGATCTTCGTTTCATGCCCGTCCGGCGTCGTCTCGCGCACCGCACGGACGCCCTCCTTCAGCAGCTGCGTCAAATTGGCGAAATTCGCAGTCGAGCCGTCCGGATGCAGCATGCCGTTGTTGATTTCATTGCCCACTTGAACCATATCCGGATATGCGCCGGAAGCCGCCAGCTCTGTCAGCACTTCCGCAGTGTAATCGCAAACGGCTTGCTTCAGCTCGGCGAACGGCAATTGGCTCCACTCCTGCGGCTTGATCTGCTGGCCGGGATCGGCCCAAAAATCGGAGTAATGGAAATCGACGAGCAGCTTCAGCCCCGCCGCCTTCACCCGTTCAGCCATTTCCAGCAGCTTGGCTTTATCGTTATAGCCGCCCGCCTGCACCGGATCGTTCCAGACGCGCAAGCGCACATAGTTGACGCCGTGATCCTTCATAATCGTAAGCAGATCCGTCTCTGCACCGTCCTGATAATACTTGAGCCCCTTATCCTCGATGGCCTGCAGCGTGGAAAGATCGGCGCCTTTAATAAACTCCTCCGGCCCGGCCGGCTCCTCCGCTTGCCCCAAATTCGCATTTTCCGCCGCCCCCGCTTCCACTTTATGCGAAGGGACGGCTGCAACCATCGTTGTAAGCGCTAACACAAAAGACAATAAAAGATGAATTCCTCTTCGACTCCATGCCTTTTTCACTTTTTTTCCTCCTCAGCGGATATGTAATAGAAAGAAATGGAATAGAAAAGGAGGGGACCTGCGTCACCTCCTTCTTCTGCTCTTACTTGCTGGCCAGAAACGCATCGATTTGCGATTGAAGCTCGGTTTGCAGCTTGTCGATGCCGGCTGCCTTCAGCTGCTTGATCAGATCGGCACGGCCTTTGTCGATATCCTTGATCAGACCGTACTCGAGCGGAATCGCGTAACGAAGCATTACGTTGCCTACGTTCGCTACTTCGTTCTTCACATTGGCGTCGTTGAACACGAACGTTTCCAGTTCGAAGTTGTATACCTTTTGCTCCCATTCTGTGGCGATCGCATCTGCTTCCGCAGGATAAGAAGCGTCCTTGCGGTTCAGCGGGGAATTCGCGCCCCAGTTGGAGAAGCCGGTGTAGTTAGGCGTGCCTGCCGTCGCGTTGAATTTATCTTCTCCTACCGCCTCATAGTGCGTGCCGGCAATGCCGTACATGAACAGGTCATGAATTTCTTTATCGTTTTGCAGCAGGTCGAGCACCATCAGCGACCGCTCCGCCTTTTTGGACGTCGCATGGACGGCAAAGCCGTTTTGCGTCGATATCGCCGCGATTTTCTTCTTGTCAGGCGTAAGATCCGCAATTGCCAGCTCTACCTCCGGCTGCTCTCTGCGCAGCTCGGCCAGGTTCATGGCGAGCGTACCCAGATTATGCGAGTAAGAAGCCGTTTTGCCTGCTTTCATATCCTGCCAAACGTCATTTTTGTTGCTTACAACGTTTTTCGACCAAGCGTTGTTGTCCGCCAGATCCTTGTAGTAGTTCAAAAGCTCTGCGAATTCCGGCGTATCGTATACGTTGAATACTTTTCCGCTTGCATCGTCAAGCTTGTAAGCAAGCGGCATGCTGTAGTCGACCAGATTCCACTCGTTTTGCTGCTCCAGCAAAATTTGGTCCAGCTCGTGCCATTTCCAGCCGTCGGCCGCTTTAGCGTTGTAAGCGTTGATGCCTTTCTCGTTAGCGGCAACCGTCTTCACGTAATTCGCAAACGTTTCAGGGCTGTTGACCGGATCAAGATTGTATTTTTTGCGGAGATCCTCGCGGATCAGCACCGCTTTGTCAATGACTTCCGGATTATTGTTCGGAACCATGTACTGCTTGCCGTTTACCTTCGACTGCTCCCAAGCGACGGCAGGCATCGCTTCCCAAGTCAGCGGCATGTTCTTTTTAAGCATCTCGTCGGTCAGCTCCAGGAAGCCGCCTTTCAAAGCCTGGTCGTTATAAAACGCCCAGTTTGCCGTATAGGCGATGTCGAAATCCTCGCTGGCCGCGAACTTGAGCGGATATTTCTGCGTCCAGTCGGACCAGTCGAGAAACTCGGCTTCCACCGTTGCATTCACTTTTTCCTTCAGCTTTTTGTTCAGCTCGCCGAACACCGTGTCGTATTCGATCGGTTTGCCGCCGACCAGGAGCATCTTGATGACAAGCGCCTCGCCCGTACCCCCGCTTGTCTGCTCCGCCGAGCCTTCCGAAGGCGTATTGCTCGCCCCGGTATTGCCGCCGGCATTATGATTGCTTCCGCATGCGCTTAAAACCGCTGCCAATACGAACACGAAGACGAATAATAGCATAAATGATTTTTTGTTCTGCATGACCGGTAATTTCCCCCTGTAAGGTATTTTTTTATGATAACCAGGTTTCCCTGAGGTCATCCTTTCACTGCGCCAATCGTCAAGCCCTGCACAAAGTACCGCTGAATGAACGGATAAGCGAGCAGGATCGGGCCGGTAGCCACGATTGTCATGGCCATCTTCAGGCTCTCGGTCGGGATGTTCATCGTTACGACTGCTCCCGAGCTGACCATCGCTCGGCGCATGCCGTCCATGTTGCCCAGCATTTTATACAAATAATATTGAAGCGGCATCAGATTCTCGTTGCTGACAAACAGCAGCGCGTTGTACCAATCGTTCCAGTACGCCAAGGCGATGAACAGGCCGATCGTGGCCAGGGCAGGCTTGGACAAAGGCAGCATTAGCTGGATAAAAATCCGGAAGTCCCCCGCTCCGTCGATTTTCGCCGATTCGGTAATCGCTTCGGGAATGCCGCTCATAAACGACTTCATGACGATAATATAAAACACGTTCAGCAGCATCGGCAGAATAAGCACGATCAGCCTGTCCTTCAAATCAAGGTAATTGACGATCATCAGGTACCAAGGAACAAGCCCCCCGCTGAACAGCGTCGTAAAGAAGAAGAAAAACGAAAATTTGTTGCGCCATTTAAAATCCTTGCGCTGCAGCACGTAAGCCGTCATTGCCGTCAGAAACAGTCCGGCGAGCGTTCCGACCGCCGTTACGGCAACCGTTACTCCGTACGCCTTCACCATTTGTGCGGGATATTTGAACAGCAGCGTGTAAGCATCCACCGAGAATGCGGTCGGAAACAGCTGGAAGCCGTTTTCGACGATTTTGGCTTCCTCCGTCAGGGAGGAAGAAATGATCAGCAGAAACGGAATGATGCATAGAACCGCCAGCAGCGATATGAACACATAGCCGAGAACCGTCAGCAGCAGGCGGTCCACTTGTTTTTTGCCGGCGCCTTTCCTGGTCAGAGCCGTCGTTTCGTTGGTTATCGTAGCACTCATGGTCATCCCTCCGTTTTAGAACAAAGCATGGTCTTTGTCGTATTTGCGTACCGCATAGTTGGCCAGCAGAATCGTCGCAAAGCCGAGAATGGACTGATAGAAGCCTGCCGCAGCCGATAGCCCGATTTCGTTCGACGTCGTCAGCGACCGGAATACGAACGTATCGATCACGTCGGTAGAGGAGAACAGCAGCCCGTTATTGCCGACCATGTTGTAGAACATCCCGAAATCGCCTCTGAAAATGTTGCCGACCGCCAGCAGCACCAGGATGATGATCGTCGGATACAGATTCGGAATCGTAATATGGAAGATCCGCTGGAATACGTTTGCTCCGTCGATTTCGGCGGCCTCGTACATTTCCGTGTCGATGCCGGTAATCGCCGCCAAATACATGACCGAGCCGTAGCCGAGCGCCTTCCAGGCCGATACCAGAACGAGAATGAACGGCCAGTAAGAAGGCGTGTTGTACACGTCAATCCGTTCAAGCCCGATCGCCGTCAAAATCGAATTCAGCGTGCCGACGTCATAGTTGAACAGATTGTAAGCGATGGCGCCGACGACGACCCAGGAAATGAAATACGGCAGAAACATAACCGTTTGAGTCAGCTTGCGGAACCATTTGCCGACCGCTTCGAACAACAGGATCGCCGCTGCGATTTGCAGCACATTATTGACGATTATGAAAGCTATGTTGTACAAAGCCGTATTTCTCGTCACCATCCAGGCATTGCCGGAATCGAAGAAAAACCGGAAATTGTCCAGCCCGTTCCATGGGCTTCCGAATATGCCGCCGTCGTAGTTGAATTGTTTAAAAGCAAGCACGATCCCGGCCATGGGCACATAGGCAAACAATAAAAAAAACAGAACCGCCGGCGCCAGCATCATCAGCAGCACTTTGTTTTTCCGCACCTCGCCCCAAAATCCTTGTCGGTTCATCCGTACTCTCCTCCCGTTTCTCTCTTGTTTGTGTTTTTATTATATAAAAGACCCGGGAGCTGAAATAAGGAAGCCAAACAACTAAAAGTAATACATAATCTACGATTTGAAAAAAAGAAGTTTATATCCGGTCCGGACGGCAAAAAAAGAAACCCGCGATCCGTCCGGACGCGGGCTTGCGTTTTAGATTTTATGTTTCTTGCGGTATTCCCCGGGCGTCATGCCCGTCGATTGTTTGAACTGGCGGTTGAAATAGATAATGTTTTTGTAGCCGACGCGCTCGGCGATCTCGTATACCTTCAACGTCGGGTCGGCAAGCAGCTGGCACACCCGGTTCATCCGCCTCTCGTTCAGAAAATCGCTGAACAGCGTACCGGTTTCCTCCTTGAACAGCGTACCGAGATAATTGGGCGTAAAATCGAAATGCGCCGCCACCTCCTTCAGCGTGATCCGGTGCTCCAGCCCTTCGTCGATATATTTGATAATTTCCTCGACCAGCTTGCGTTTCTGCTTCTGCTTCTTCACATACAGCAGCTCCGACAATTCGAAGAACCTTCTTCTCATCCAGGAAAGGATATCGTCCATCGTCTCGAATTGGAACAGGACGGCGGGCTGATGCGACTCCCACCTGAGCAGCTCGTACAAATTTTCGTTCTGCTGCAGCAAATCCGCATGCAGCTTCGACGTAATCCGAATAATAAGGTCGTAAATATCCGACTTCTGCTTTAACGTAACCTGCCGGTCGAAGAGCAGCAGCAGACAATCGTCGATCGTCACCAGATCGTATTCGAGAATGGCAGCCAGCATCCGGTCGACGGTTTGTTCCAGATTGGGCGGCAGCGGGCTTTTCGGAGAGGATTTGGAGCCGTCCTTGATCAGCCGGTTTTTGCCGAGCAGCCATTTCGCGCTTAAAGCGGCCTGAGCCTGGCGGTACGATTCGTGCAGCCCCTCCATGTCTTTGGCATACATGCCCGTTCCGATCGTAATCGTAAGCGGAAAAGCGCCGCGAACTGTGCCGATCAGCTCCTCCAGCAAAGCGGCGTAGCGCTCCTCCTGTACGGAGGAGAGCAGGACGAATCTGGAGTCGCGGCTGCCGATCAGCGTGCCAAGCTGCTTCTTGCCTGCGAAATCTTCCATGCATTCGCCTATTGCCGCAAGGCAGGAGCGTCTGTCCGACTCCGGAATTTTCCAGTCCAAATCGTCGGTTTCGATGATGGCTGCGGCCGTACCCCGCTGCAGAAACGGAGCAAGAAATTCACCGACATGCTGCTCCAGCGCCTGCCCTTGCCGAGGGTCGTCCAACCAGCGAAGCAGCAGCTCCTGGTTAACAAGCGACAGCGCCTCCGCCAAGCTGCGGTGCTGCGCGCGCTCCTTCTCTACCTTCTCGCACAAAGACGCCAGCATGCCGTACAGCTCTCCGTCATCGACCGGCTTGAGCAAATAGCCGGATGCACTCAGCTGCAGCGCCTCCTTCGCATAGGAGAAATCCTCGTGGCCGCTGATAAACACGATCTGGACCTGCGGGTTCAGCTCCTTCGCCTTGCGCGCAAATTCCATGCCGCTCATGATTGGCATGCGAATATCGGACAAAATGATGTCGACCTGCTCCGACTGCACGATTTTGAGCGCGCTGAAGCCGCTGTTTGCCGTTCCGACGATGTGCAGATCCAATCCGCTGCCTGCGACCCTGCGCCTGAGCCATTCCAAATCGACCGCTTCGTCGTCCACCAATAATATGTTCATGAATGTCATGCTCCTTCTCCGTTCATACCCGTTTATGCCTCATCGGAATCGGCCAAGCCTCCGGCGTCCGCCGGAAGCCGGATCAGCACCGTCGTCCCGCCGCCGTACACGCTTCCGATTTGAATGCCGTATTCGTCGCCGTAGCGCAGCTTGATCCTGTCGTCTACGTTTTTCAGGCCGTAGCTGTCCGATTGGACCGGTCCGACGAGCAGCTTATCCACCGTTTCCGGCCTCATGCCGATCCCGTTGTCGATCACCTTCAGCTCGATACAGGCACCTGCCTGCCGGCCTGCAATCCGGATCGCAATCTGCTCCCCGAACCAGGCGTGCTTGAAAATATTTTCGACGAACGGCTGTAAAATCAATTTGATGACCCGGTAATCCTTTATTTCGGGCTCAATATCGAAATAGACGGTGAAAGCATCCGCGTACTTGATTCTCTGGATTTCCAGATACGTTTCAATTTGCTCCAGCTCCTTGGCAAGCGGAATGTACACATTGCCCTGGTTCAAGGACAGCCGGTAAAATTTCGCAAGGCCGCTGACCATGCCCGTCACCTTGCGCGTTTCGCCGAGGTTGGCCAGACTGCTTATCGTAGACAGCGTATTGTACAAAAAATGCGGATTGATCTGGGCTTGCAGCGCTTCGAGCTCCGCCTGCTTTTTCTGGATGCCCTGTACGTAGACGCTTCGGATCAGCTCCTGAATGTTCGAAGCCATTATATTATAGGCGTCAGCGATCTGGACAAACTCGTCGTTGCCGCTGAAACGCAGCCTCTTCTGGAAATTATCCTCCTGAAAGGAGCGGAGAAAGGTGACGATCCGCTTCATCTTTCGCCCCGACAGCCTTGCCACAAAAAAGCCGATAACCGCCATAACAAGAAAGCTGATCGCGCATACCGTTATAATGGCGGACCGGAGCCGTCCGGCATCCTTGGCCAGATAGGAGTAAGGGACAAGCGTTTCGATGACAAAGCCCGTCTCCGGAACGCTCTCCCGCAAGACGAGAAAGGATTGTTCAGACACATGGCCATCCGCCCCGCCGCGCTGGTACAGGTTCGTGCCGGACGTCTCGTCCAGCAGCCGCAGGACGACTCCTTCCTCCACTGGAAACGTACTGAAATCGCCGAGCAAATCGTTCAGTCTAGTCGCGATCCGGATATAACCGATAACCGTTTTGTAATCGCTAAAGGTCACAAGCTTGCGGATATGGGATATGTTCTCAAGGGACTGGTCCGTCTCTACCTGCATCCACAGATTATCCTTGCCGGTGCGCTGAAGCTCCTTGTACCATTCCTTATCCGAAATTTCAGGGAAAGGAAGCAAGTAATAATCGCTGTCTTTTATTTCTTCCGTCATATTATCGCCCTGGATAAAAGTTAAATCCCCGTTGGCCGCATAGACGATGAGGCGGATATCGTTGCCGTACAGCTGCAGCGGCGCCTGCATGGGGGGAACGATCTCGTCAAGCATCGTCAAATACTGCTCCAGAAGGTCTCCCTTCGTCTGAAGCGCGCGCTGAAACGCCTGACTGCCGAAAAACGTGTCCGACATGCGCTGGATTTCGTCCAGCTGGTATTTCAAATTGTTGCGCGTCTGCTCCATCGCCGTGCGGATATTCGTTTCGGCCAATTCCGTTCTGGATTGAATAAGCATCGTATACGAAATGTACCCGATAAAAACATCCGTCAGCAGCACGAGAATCAAATACGGGATCATCATTTTGTACGTGAAGGGCATGTAGCGTATATTCCGTTTTGGCGTTGGCATGGCTTCCTCCGGATCGTTTCGGTCGTGATGCATAGGGAACGTAATGGAGTAAATCATATACGATCTCGAAAAAGAAATAAATAGCCCGCCCGGTCATGCAAATCAAGCGTAAACGGCTGTCGCCGTCCTTTGGCGGCAAAAGCTCGTTTCGCGATGAAATATAAGTCCAGTATAAAGTTAAATTTATACTTTCTTATATTTGCAAAAAAAGCGGTCCGCAAGCATGTTGACATGCTCTTGGACCGCTTTTTTATGAGGAAAGGCTGCGATTATTCTAATTTATTACAGAACTCTGCGAGCAGTAACGTATCTGCCCTTCCAGTATCCGCTCGTAAGCGAGCTGATCGTAACTCCGTCCACGGAAGGCGTGTTGTGAATAAACTTGCCTCTGCCGATGTAAATGCCGACATGGTTAATGACGCGGTTGTTGCTGCCGATCGTATCGAAGAAGATCAGGTCGCCTTGATAAAGATTGCTTTTGCTTACGTAGCGCCCTTGTTTGGACTGGTATTTCGTGCCCCATTTCAAGTCAACGCCGACTTTCGCAAATACGAATTCCGTAAACGACGAGCAGTCGAATACCAAGCGGCTAGGACTTCTAGTTCCCCAGTCGTAAGATACGCGGCCGATATAGCTTTTCGCAATGCTAACCACTCTATCTCTAGTCGCAGCCGACACCGTTGCCGATTGCGGAGCTTGTACCATTTCAAATGCCGTGAAGCCTGTCGTCAAGCACATGCTTGCGATCAATGTTTTCGTGATGATTTTTCTAAGCTGCATTTATTGTTACCTCCTGTGATGTGGTAGTAACAATATAGCAGGTTTAGCGTTTCATAAATTATTCCTCTGAGAGAAAAAACCTAGCATTAAAGGGCTTTTGCGCCCATTTATTAAAATAAAATG
This sequence comes from Paenibacillus vietnamensis, assembly GCF_020169515.1. Taxonomy (GTDB): domain Bacteria; phylum Bacillota; class Bacilli; order Paenibacillales; family Paenibacillaceae; genus Pristimantibacillus; species Pristimantibacillus vietnamensis. Next base: position 266,727 of record NZ_JAHMHW010000004.1, read on the forward strand.
AGAAACCCTTAATCTAAATTAATGCTAGGTTTGCGTTAATTTTCCCCTGCAAACAGACCGTTCCAGCGTTTATTTTTTTAAATGATAAGGGACGGTCGTCACGATGACATCTCTCCGGAAGAGCAGGTGCGCACGGATGAGAAGGCTGGACTGGTTATGCAGGATGTTATGCCACGCTTTTTTCGGAATGAACTGCGGAATCACGACCGTCACCTGATAATTCGATTCCCCCGCCTTGCGCTGCACGGTATCGATAAATTTGGTCAGCGGATGGATCAGGCTTCGATAAGGGGAATGCAGGGTCACCAGCCTCACATCCGGCTGCCATTTGTTCCATTTTTCCGCGAAGACCGCTTCGTTCTCTCTTTCGAAAGGGATATGGACGGCGATAATTTGATCCGCGGCCAATGATTTGGCATAGTTTAACGAGTTTTCCACAACATGGGTGATGCCGGCTACAGGCAAAATAATGACGTTCCCCTCGATCGGTGCGGAAGGCTCGCAGGTCGTAATTCGCAGCTGTTCGGCAACCGCTTCATAATGCTTTCTGATTCTGTGAAAAAGGTACAGAATAAGCGGCAGGAACACCAGTACCGGCCACACCTGCGGAAATTTGGTCAAAAAGAACATAATAGTGACCAAAAAACAGATCAGCGCTCCGGCAGAGTTAATGATGAGCTTTGGAACCCAGCCCTTTGGCTTCTCCCGGATCCATTTCACCATCATCCCCGTCTGGGATAAAGTGAAGGGAATAAACACACCGACCGCATAAAGGGGAATCAAATGCTCGGTTTGGCCTTTAAAGGCAATAATTAAAATGATCGAAAGAACACCTAGTATGATAATGCCGTTCGAGTAACCTAGCCGGTCTCCCCGTATTGTAAACATTCTCGGGATAAACCTGTCGTTCGCAAGATTGACGGCCAGCAGCGGGAAAGCGGAATACCCCGTATTGGCGGCCAATATCAGAATTAACGCCGTTGTTCCCTGAATGAAGTAATACATAAAGCTCCGTCCGAACACTTCCTCGGCGATTTCCGATACGACGGTCGCCTCGGCGCGGGGAACGACACCGTAATAGTACGCTAAAAAGACGATTCCGGAAAACAGGAATGCAAGCAGCAAGCCCATCGATACCAGCGTTTTGGATGCGTTGTTAGGCTCTGGCGACTTAAAGTTGGGAATCGCGTTCGAGATCGCTTCAACGCCCGTTAAAGCGGAGCTGCCCGATGCGAACGCCCGCAGCAGCAGGAACAAGCTTATGCCCGCTACCGGAGTGCCGATCGCCGTGTGCAGCCCGGTCGATACTTGCCCGGTTGCGATTTTGAACAAACCCGCACCGATCAGGATGAACAGGGCCAGCACAAACAAATAGACCGGGTAGGCCAGCACGGAAGCGGACTCCGTCACGCCCCTCAGATTCAATATTGTTATGAATAATACAAATGCGATTGCAATAATGACATTGTAGGCGTGCAGGCTCGGAAAAGCCGACGTGATCGCATCGGTGCCGGCAGAGACGCTCACGGCCACCGTCAAAATATAATCGACGAGCAGCGAACCGCCGGCCACCAGACCGGGATAGATACCCAAATTTTTCTTCGAGACGACGTAAGCACCGCCCCCGTGCGGATAGGCGTAAATAATTTGACGGTAAGACAAAATAAGTGCGAGTAACAAGACCAGCACGCCTACTGCAATCGGAATCGAATACCAGAAGGCCGCGGCGCTTACCGTAATAAGCACAAGCAAAATTTGTTCGGGCCCGTACGCGACCGACGACAGCGCATCGGAAGACAGAATGGCGAGCGCCTTCGTCTTATTGAGCTTCTGTTCGCCTAATTCGGTCGATTTCAAAGGCCGGCCGATTAAAAAACGTTTTAAAGAAATCACCGGTTTCACCGCCATGTTTTTTATAGATTACCCTTTGAATCCACTGCCGAACCGGAGTGTATTTTACAAATTATGGACATTTAACGGCCGCAGCGCTATTTTTGGCATGCAAAAAACACAGGTATGGACCCTGTGTTCGGCACAAGTTCACAACCCTCCCTCAAACAACGCTTACGAGGTTAGCTGTCGGATTCGGACGGCAAGAGTCGCCCTACCTGACGACGGACTCCATGAGCCCGCCGGTCAGGATTCACCCCGCATGACGCTTGCCTGGCGCTTCTCGCAACCCGGCAGTTGTCATAGTTGGTTCCCCCGTTTTCCTTTCGCGGAAATTCAGCGATTTAGAATTGGAAACAATATTTTCTTAACGCAAATTGTATATTACGCCTGTCGGTGCTTAATGTAAAACGTACATTCAGACGGCTTTCCGTCAAATGGGAAAAAAAAGGTTGATGAAAAGCGCTTACATACACATCAACCTTTCGGAAGCTAACATTATTGGCGTTTTTCTCGATTATTCATCAATTCATTCCTGAAAAAAAAGAGACGGCCTGCGGTTCATGACCGGCAAGCCGTCTCTTCTTCTTATCCGTTATTGGCCGAGCAGAATTTTCGCGTACGGCGATTCGATCGGCATCATGATCACCGGTTCGTTCTGAAGCGTTGTAATGTAGCTCTCGAGCGTACGGTAAAACTGGTAAAATTCCGGATCGCTGCCGTAGGCTTTGTTATAAATTTTCGCAGCCTCCCGCTCTCCCTCGGCGATAATCTTCTTCGCGTCGGCCTCCGCCTGCGCGATCAGCTCCGTTGCGGTGCGGTCCGCTTTGGACGTAATTTTTCGCGATTCCTCATCGCCCTCCGACAAGTACCGCGCCGCAATCGACTGGCGGTCGGATATCATCCGGTTGTACACGCTCTGCTTGTTTTCCTCCGGCAAATCGGTCCGCTTGATGCGTACGTCGATGACCTCGATGCCGTAATTATCGCGCGTCAAAGCGGCTTTGACGTCCAGCGTAATTTCGTCGTTAATATTTCCTCTCGCGGTGTTCTCGCTGATAATATTGTCGTAGTTCACTTCCGACAGCTTCCGTCTGACGGAGTTGTAAACCGCCTCATCCAGACGCTGGACGCCTCCGCTTACGGTCTGAACCGTTCTCAAAAATTGCGATGCGTTCGTAATCCGCCATACCGTATAATTGTCGACAACGATCGGCTTCTGGTCCTTCGTCAAAATGGTCGTCGGGGTGCTCTCGTACGTCATTTGGTACTTCGGCAGCGTCGATACGTTCTCGATAAACGGTACCTTGAATTTGAGGCCCGGCTCGCCGACAGCCCTCATTGCTTCCCCGAAGCGCAAAACGACTTTATATTCGCCTTCCCTTACGACGTACATCGATCCGGAAACCAGGATGATCGCCAGTACGCCGACTATAAGACCTATCCATTGCTTTTTTGTCATTGCGCCTTACCTCCTTCAGCAGCTTCGCCGGCAGACGGAACCTGAGCCGGAGGCGCCGATGCCTGCGGTGACGATCCGCTGTTAGAACCGCTGCGCAGCAGCTCGTTCAGAGGCAAGTAGTTAACCGTGTCGCCGTTTGAATTGGTGATGAAAATTTGTGCGTTCGGCAATATTTTCTCGAGCGTCTCCATGACCAGACGGCTTTGCGTCACGTTCGGATTATTTTTGTATTCGCCGTAAATCGCGTTATATTTCGCGACGTCGCCTTCCGCGTTCAATATACGGGATTTCTTCTGGCCTTCCGCGTTCTCGATCAGCGCCTGCGCCTCGCCGCGCGCCTTCGGTATGCGGTCATTTTCATATTTGGCCGCGTTGTTGATCTTCGTATTCTTCTCTTCCCTTGCGTTCGTAACCTCTCGGAAAGCCTCCGCGACCTGACCGCTTGGCGGCTCAATGTCCTGAAACTTGATATCAATGATTTGAATGCCGGTATTATACTTCGCCTGCAGCTCGACGAGCCGCTCCCGCACCTTATCCTGAATGACCGTCTTGCCGTCGGTAATCGCGTAATCCAGCTTCTCCGAGCCGATAACCGAGCGGATCGACGAGCTGGCCGCGTTGCGCAGAAACTGCTCCGGATCGTCGATATTAAACATGTAATCGCGGATATTGCTGATCTTCCACTGCACGACCGCGTCGGCGGATACGATATTTTCGTCGCCCGTGATCATCATCGCCTCGTCTTCGACAGGCGTTTCCTGGCCCCCTTCCACGCGGTAGCCGATATGGATGCGCTGCGTCAGCTCGGCCGGCACCGTATGAACCTGCTGAATCGGATACGGCCATTTGAAATGAAGGCCTGCCGAGCTCTCCCCCGTATACTTGCCGAAAGTCATAATAGCGGCGCGCTCCTGCTCCTGTACCGTATAAAATGACGTAGCTCCTAGAAAAATAACAATGACTGCCGCCGCAATGCCGATCACCAGCTTTTTCACCGTGCCCGGCTTTAGCTCCGGAGGCCTGCGCGTATTCACATGCGCTACGTTAGGACCCTGATTCTGATCCATGCTTCCTGCCACCTCTCCCCTTCTGAGAATTATGAGAAAAATTCGTCATAAGGGGTAATACGCCCGCGGCAGGAGTTGGTCTCGAAATTTACGTAAAGCTTGGCTCGGGGCGCTTAAATGCAGGGAAAATTCTTAATAAGCAGCAGCTTCGATTCCGCCGGCTCAAGCTCAATGAGGCAGGTGGTCGCGCCGCTCTCGACGATCCATTCCGCGCCGCTCCACAAATCGCGGACGGCCAGACCGTTCTGCGGATCGATGCTTAAACGCTCAAATGAAGCGCTGATCGTTTTGACTGCCGACTCGCTGAAGTTAAACGCCGCCACCCAGGTGCCTTCGGCGCCTCGCAGCATAAACAGATCCTCGCCGCCGCTGCCGCTGCGGCCCTCGACCGGTCGGAACGTTTCACCCCGCCGCGCAAGCGCCATCACCTCGCGGTTCGTCATCCATTCCTTAGCCCTGCGCGCAGCTTCCTCCACCCGGTAGTCGTCGCCGAGAAGCAGGGAGGTGCCCGCAATTACCGCGCTGTTCAGGCGGCTTCGTCCTTCATGCTCGGTCGTCTCCCGCTGATTATGGCTCTTGTACAGCACGACATGGTCGGGATCGTTAAAGCGGTACAGGTGATCGTTAATCCACCAGCCGTACGTGAGCGCATTCAGCATATATTCCGTATCGGCAGCCGTCCCGAACGCGTCGCAGGAAACGCGCCTGCTATGAGCGTACCCGTGCGGAAACAGCGGCGCAATCGAAAGGTTGATCAGGAACGGGCGCCCCAGCTTCTCCGGCGCAAGCGCGTCGCGAATCGCGGCCATTCCAACGTTGTACGCCTGAATGCCTGTTCGGACGCTTGGATCGTAATGAACGCCTTCCATGGCGCCATGGGTCAGAAAGTCCATTTTCAAATACTCATAGCCCGCTTCCACGACACTTTCGAGCTTGCGCATAATGCGCTTTAGCGCCTCCGGATGCGTCGGATCGATCGGAAAGGCGCCGTCCAGCTTTGGCAAAGGTCTTCCGGCCTGGTCCTTAAGAAGTATTTCCCGGTAAATAACCTTGCCGTCAGTCCCTTCCACAGGTGTATCCGGGTTGCTTCCCCAGAAAGCAAACGGCGTATAATACGTACCCGGCTTTTGCCCGTTCGTCTTCACACGCTTAACCGCCTCTTTAAGCTCCTCCTCGGTCAAGTTATCAGAAAACGCATCGAAATTTACATATAAGCTGCCGTCCTGACCGGCAAAATGGTTCTGCTGCAGCTCTCCCGCAAAAAAGTCGGAGGTGTGGACATAGACGTCAAAATCCAGCTTCGTCATGACGGCGGACCAGCTGTTCCAGCCGAAAGGCACACCTTCGCTCCAAGGAAGAGCCGGCGCAACAAGCGCGTTTGCCTGACCGTAAGCCTCAAGCCCGTCGCGGTAATCCGTAAAGGCTCCTACAAAAACAAGTGGAGAGGAAATCGACTTGCCGCGCAGCGTGCCATGAGGAACCGTATCCCGCGTCTGCATGTCGGCCGCACCGCCATATACGCGCAATCGGCCTACTTCACCGGCGAACGTTCCCTCAACGGTGATGCCTGTTTTCCACGTGTCATGTGCAACCGACCCCAGCACGAAGCCCTTGCGGCTGCCGGCTCTATAGACAGCGGTTACCTCGTAACTTTGTACGCTGCTTGGGATCGCGCTGGAGCCGTAACGCACCCACTTATCGTTATCGAAAGGGACGGTCAGCGCCCTGACCTCCTCCTTTGCCGCTTCATCCGGCTCAGCTCCAAACCCCATTAAACTGCCGTCGTTCAAATATGCCGCGAGCGGCGCCAGCTCGTTTGTTTCCCAGTCCTGAGCGCAAGCCGCCTCAAGCTCCGTTAACACATAAGGCAGACCTTCATACATCCGCCAATGCTGCATCAGCACCGGCTTACCCGGTTCCTCGTGGATAACCGTCCAGCCGATTCCCTTGCCGAAGCTGTCGTCCAGCACATGAACCGAGGACTCCGGCAGCTCGTGCCTGCCGTATTGATCGGATCGTACAAGTTCCTGCCCGAATCGGGCTTCCGCATGCAACCCCCTCAGCTCCTCGCCGCCGCTCCACTGCAGCGAAACCGTTCCATCGTTCAAATTGACTTCCACTGCAACTTTACCGTTTTCAGCTTTACAAATGCCGTTTTCGTTCTCCAGCCTGATCTCCTTTACTGCCATTTCAACCATCTCCCCTGTTTGTCATAGTAGTGAAAAGGGGCCAGCTAAGCTGACCCCCGTAACCTGAAACCTGCACTCCGCAAAGCAGTTAGCTCCACAGCTCCAGACGTGTTTTGTAATTGCTCGTATAGACGGCTTCAACCTTCTCGTCTCCGGCAGCCTTCATATCCGACAGCATTTGATCGAAAATAGCTCCTGCCTCCTCGGCCGACGGCGCCATGATCGCCTTCGTGAGAGCCTGCTTCGTAATATCGCTGATCTTCTGCTCGTTCAGCGCCTCCGGCGTGCCTCCCTGCGGGCTGAGTCCGTCATAAATCGCGGAATCGTAAACGGTATCGGACAGGTTTTTCAGCGCCATCTGGTCGATGACCGAACGCTCATAGCGGCCAGGCAAATCATACGGCGTACCGTCGGAGCCCTTGCCGGTCTTCACGAACCAGGTCCATTTGCGGATGCCCGTTTCTTTCGTATAGGCGTTCCAGTCGTTCTTAAAGCCTTCCAGCACTTCCGGACGCGGAGTATGCTTGCCGTCCTTCATATCCCAGTGCTGACCCTCGATGCCCCACATGAGCAAATATTGGCCTTCCTCGCTCGCCAGGAAGTTGATGAACTGCATCGTGCGCTCCGGATTTTTGTTTTTCTTCGTAATCGCAATCGCATCCCAGCCAAGGGAGCTGCGTCCGCCGTAAGTCGCCTTGGAAGGATCCAGTCCGTCAGCTACTACCTTATAAGGGAACAGTTGCGCGTCCTCGCTGCGGTCCTTGCGAAGAATCGTGTTGGCGCCGCCTACGTCCCAATACGCGCCGGTAGAGGCGAATACGGTGCCCGTCGCAATTTTTTGCTCCCACACCTGGCGTTTGTTGATCGCCCACTCTTTATCCATCAGGCCGGAGCGGAACAAATCGTTCATAAACAAAATCATTTCGCGGTATTTCGGATTTTTGACGTCATATTGCAGCGCGCCGTCCACTTCATAGAAATTTTTGAGTCCGAACATTCCTTTGAAGGTGCCGAGTGAGCCACCGAAATTTTCGCCGTCCATCGTAAGCGCGGTCGTTGCCTTGCCGTCGATTTGCGGATACTTCGCTTTGAAATCGGTCAGTAGCTGCTTGAACTCGCTGGCCGTAAACGGCTCGCCGCCTTCCGCCTTCGCCGGGGCCAGCTCCTTCACGATGTCCTTGCGCATATTGATCGCGAACACCGGTTCATGCTCAAGGCCGTACCAGTTTGACAAATAATAGTTGTTGCCGTCCTTGTAGCGCGTCTTATTCAGCACATCGCCGTACATTTCGGACACGTCGGGACCGTATTTCTCGATCAGCTCGTTTAAAGGAATAATGGCGCGCGATTCGATATACTTGGCAACGAGGTCGCTTGAGCGGTCAAACATGATGATGTCCGGCAAATCCTCGCTCGCCAGCATCAGATTCAGCTTCTCCGTCGGATTGCCGGTCGGCTGCTGGATTTCGATCGTCACGCCGGTACGCTTCGTAATTTCCTTCGCTACGGCATTATCGAATTTGTCGCCCGTATTTTTGTCAAAAAAAGTAATCGTAATCGGCTCCGTGCCGACGTTATCCCCTGTTTCGCCGTCAGCAGGCGCTGTATTATCCGGTTTGTTCGTTTTCTCTGAAGCGCAAGCCGACATTAAAGTAATCGTCATAATGGCCGTCAGCATGGACAGCATCCATTTTTTTGCATACATGCCTAACATCCCCCTCAAGCGTAAACGGCTGACGCCGTCCTTTGGCGGCAAAAGCTCGTTTCGCGATGAAATATAAGTCCAGTATAAAGTGAAATTTATACTTACTCTCGAACCCCTGGTTCCGGGCCCGGCTGCAGCACCTCCCTTGCAGGATCAACGTCCTCCCGGTGCGGCCGTAAATAAGCGTTAGCTTTTGACCGCGCCTAGCGTCATCCCTTTCACGAAATATTTTTGCAGAAACGGGTAAACCATAATGATCGGCAGCGTTGCGACCATCGTCGCGGCCATCCGGATCGTGTCCGGCGACACGGCCATCCGTTTGGAGGCGTTCGCCATCTGCTGCGCATCTCCGACCATCGAGCCGGTCTGATACTGATTCAAAATTTTGACCAGCACCGCCTGAAGCGTCTTCAAATCCGGATTATACGTGAACACGTACGAGTCGAACCAGGAATTCCAGTGGCCGATCGCCGTGAACAGTCCGATCGTTGCAAGGACAGGCGTGGTCAGCGGCAAAATGATTTTGAAAAAAATCTGCAGGTAGTTCGCCCCGTCCATCTTGGCCGACTCGTCAAGCTCCTGCGGCAATCCCTGCATAAAGGTGCGGACAATGATCATATAGAAGACATTCATCATGCCCGGCAGCACGAACACCATAAAGTTGTCGATCAGGTTGTAGCTCTTGAGCACCATATAGTACGGGATCAGCCCGCCTCCGAAATACATCGTGAAGACGAAGTACAGCGTCCAGGCTCTGCCCCCTACCAGCTCCTTCTTGCTTAATGAAAAGGAAAGCATACTGATGACGAGCACCGCCAGCGGCGTTCCGGCTAGCGTCCGCAGCACCGTCACCTGAATGGCCGTCCAAATCTCGCGGTCGTTCAATATTTGCCGATAGCTCGCGAGGCTGAACTCCCTCGGCCACAAATACAGATTGCCCCGCAGCGTATCCTCGGCGCTGTTCAACGAAATAATGAAGATGTTCCAAAAGGGATAAAACGTAACGATAAAGACGGAAATAATAAACAAATAGACGACGGACATAAACAGAAAATCTTTTTTGTCTTTCACCATGGCGCGTTCTCCTCTTCCGGTATTCTTAGAACAGCGACTGCTCGTTCATTTTTTTGGCCATCGCATTAACGCTGATTACTAGAATGAAGGCGACCAGCGATTTGAACAGGCCGACGGCCGCTCCGTACGAGAACATGCCGTTCTGGAGGCCGTATTTGTACGTGTACGTGTCGATGACCTCGGAATACTGAAGCACCGTGTTATTTTGAAGCAGGTACTGCTGGTCGAAGCCCGCATTCAAGATGCCGCCTACGGCCAAAATGGCCAAAATAACGATAGTCGGTTTAATCGAGGGCAGCGTAATGTGCAGCATTTGCTTCAGCCGGCTAGCGCCGTCAACCTTCGCCACTTCGTACAGCTCCGGGTTGATCGCTGAAATCGCGGCCAAATACATAATGGCGTTAAAGCCCATGTCCTTCCAAGTGTTCGAGATCGCGATGATCCACCAGAACAGCGGTCCCTTCTGCATGAACTGGATCGGTTCGTCCACAATGCCGAGGCCCGTCAAAATATTGTTGACTACGCCTCCGGAGGACAGCAGCGTAATGATAATATTCGCGGCTATAACCCATGAGATGAAATGCGGCATATAGGATACGGTCTGAAACGTTCGTTTGAACCAGCCGTTCCGCAGTTCGTTAATCATCAGCGCCAAAATGATCGGCATCGGGAAGCCCAGCAGCAGCGACAGCACGCTCTGCGCCAGCGTATTTCGCATGATGCGGTAAAAATCACCGTTGGTGAAAAAATATTCGAACCACTGCAGCCCCGTAAATTCAGCCGTAAAAAACTGCCTGAAAAACGTGCCGCCTCCCGGCGAATAATTGATAAACGCCATGTAAATCCCGAACATCGGCACATAGGAGAACAGAAGCGTGGCGATAATCGCCGGCAGCATAAGCACAAACAGCAGCCGCTGTTCTTTCAGCCTTGCCAGCAAGCTTGCTTTTCCCGTCATGCTTTTTCCTTTCGGAATGCGGGTTTTGCTTGTTTCCGCTTTTATTAGAGTATCCATTCTTGCCAGCCTCCTGCCTGTCTTGCGTTGCTTTGTGACTTTATTATAGGTTTCGCATGCACGGAAGTTCTATAATAGCATTCACCGATTCATGCTCCAATCCGCCTTACTTCCGCCCGTTCCATTGTTGAATTGCGTCATTGCAGATAAACTGGTATAAAAGGCGAAGGGTACATTAATAGGAGGGATCCAGGCATGTACAGCATCTTACTCGTCGATGACGAAACGATCGAGCTGGAAACGATCGAGCACTATGTTCCTTGGGAAAAGACGGGCATCAAAGTCGTCGGAACGGCCCGCAACGGCAAAGACGCTCTGAGGCTGCTCGCCGAGCTGAAGCCGGACATGGTGCTTACCGACGTTCGCATGCCGATTATGGACGGGCTCGAATTCGGCAGAAGAGCCAAACAAATCGACCGCAACGTCAAGCTGATCTATTTGAGCGGGCATAACGAATTTCAATATATAAAAGCGGCGCTTAATGTGGAAGCGGCAGGTTATTTGCTCAAGCCGATCGATATGGAGGAGCTGCTCGCTCTTCTGGAAAAAGTAAAGAAAAAATGCGAGGAAGAGCAGCTGGCCGGCCAGGGCGGCGACTGGGTGCGGGAAAAGCTGCTGCTGCGCCTTCTGCGGGAGCCGGATGCGGAGAAGCAGCCGGAATTCGCCGGCAAATGGGAGCTCGCCGCACCGGAGTTTTCGGGCAACCGGGAATATGCGGCCGCATACGTGACCGTAGAGCCGCTGCCTGGGCAATATGCCGCATTGAAAACGGAATCCGCTCCGGCGGACAGCTTCGGCGAGCGGCTTCGGAACGCTGCTGAGCAATTGCATACCGCCTATATTCTGGCCGAGCCCGAGCCGAACGCGTTCCTGCTGCTGTTCCGGCCGAAGGGCGAGGAAACGGCTGCGGCGCGATTTGGCTGGGAGCGCTTCCGCGCTCAGGTCGCCGGCGATTCCGCCGTGCAGGTCACCGTAGGCTTATCAGAGCCGGGCAGCGCTCCCGGGCAGATCCGGGAAGCATGCCTGCAAGCCCGGCGCAGCAACGCGGAGAAATTTTACAGGCTGGAAGGATCGGTCATCACGCCGGACGAAGCGCTGACTGTATCGCATCTGGATGAAGATGCGGATACGCTGGCGGCGAAGCTGGCGGCTTCCATTCAAGCCGGGGATGCCGAGCAGGCAAGCAAGCTCGCGGGGGGCTTCTTCGCCACAATCAGGGATAACAGGGTCGACCGCTCCTTTGCCGTTCGCGCCGTCATCCGGCTGCTGGCCTCGCTGGAGCAGCATTTCTCCGCCCTGCTGGCAAGCGCCATGAACGAGCTGCTGCTCGCCGATCACTGGAAGGAAATTTCGTCGATGGGCACGGCCGCACATATCGAAAGCTATGTTCTGCACATTTGCGATGAGCAGTTAAAGGCCGTAAGCGACAGGGAGATCGACCGCAATCAGGCGGTGGCCGAGCAGATCGCCAAAATTATCGCCGAGCGGCATCATCAGCCTCTCACGGTGGAGGAAATCGCAAGGGAGGTATATTTGTCGCCGAACTATATCCGTACGATTTTCAAAGAAAAAACAGGCGAAACGATTCTCGATTACTTGACGAAGGTCAGAATGAACCATGCGGCCGAGCTGCTGAAGGATAAATCGCTCAAGGTGCGCGAGGTATCGCACAAGGTCGGATACGAGAACGTCTCTTATTTCTGCTCCGTCTTCCAGAAACACCGGGGCAGCACCCCGAACGAATACCGGAAAATGTATTTATAGGCTGGAGTGAAGCGCATGAAAAAGCTGGCTGGCAATTTGACGAAGCCCTTGAACAACCTGCGCCTTCGGGAGAAGCTGTTTGTCATGTTTTTGCTCGGGGCCATTATTCCGCTCCTGTTCTTCGTCCTGTATTCCTATCAAACGATCAAAGGGGAGCTCTCCGACCAGATGTATACGAATACGGTCGTATCGGTCGCCCAAATCAACACGAACCTGGAGAACAAGCTCGACTCTTATACGAAGCTGTCGGCCACCCTGTATTTGGATCAAACGCTGCGGGCGTATTTGACGAACAACTATTCGAAGGATCCGAGCCTGTTCGTCGACGCGTACAAATATATCAACAACACGTTCGTGAACATGCTCACGACCAATCCCGACCTCCATTCGATAGCGGTATACATCAACAACAGCTCGCTGCCGACGGACGGCTTTTATGTCAAGCGGATGGATAAGGCGTTCCGCGAATCGCTCATTTACCGGTCGCTGGAAGACACCTACGGCAATGTCCGCTTCGTCACCACTCCGCCCGATCCGGATCAGCCGCCGATGTTCACGCTCGTCAGAAAGCTGAATATAAGCGATATTAACAGCCCATACGGCATTTTGACGCTTAACGTGCTGGAATCGGACATCTTCCGCCTCATGGAGAAGGAAACGGCCGACAAAACGGTGCTGATCGTGAACGAACACGGCATTATCATGTCCGCAAGAGACAAAAGCATGCTGAGCAAACCGCTCGGCGAATTTCTCCAGGACGAGCTTCCCTCGGGAGGCATGGGACGCTTCGACAGCCATTATAACGGCGAAAAAATGCTTGTCGTCTACAACACGACCAAATACGGCTGGAGAAGCGTATCGCTTGTGCCCTACAACAGCTTCCTCTCCAAAGCGAACGATACGGCAAAACGAATCTTGATGTTTGCGCTGATCAGTCTCGGCGTCATGGCTGTGCTCATCTACGTAACGGCCAGGCTGTTTACGATAAGAGTGGAATATTTGGTGAAAATGGTGCGCCGCATCGAGCGCGAGGAATTTGAGCTCGTCGATATCCGTTCTCTGGGACGGGATGAGATCGGACAGCTGGGCAACGTGCTGCGTAAAATGACGCAAAGGCTGAACAGCCTGATTTCCGACGTGTATAAAAAGGAGATCGATAAAAGGGAAGCGGAAATGAACGTGCTGCAGGCGCAGATCAATCCGCATTTTTTGTACAACACGCTGGCCTCCATCTCCTCTCTCGCCATCCGCCATTCCGATGAGAGAATCAACAAGATGGTAACCGACCTGGCGAAGTTTTACCGTATTTCTCTCAATAAAGGGAAGAGTCAGCTGTCGCTCAACGAGGAACTGCAGCTCACGCGGTATTACATTTCCATCCAGCAGATCCGGTTCGCCGACTTGCTGCGTGTCCATTACCAGATCGACGAATCGGTACTGCCGTGCCCGGTCGTGAAGCTGACGCTGCAGCCGTTCGTGGAAAACTGCATCAATCATGCGATTTGGGACGACCAGCAGGGCATTAACATCATCATCAAAGCTTTCCGGGAAGGATCTGATATCGTGCTGCAGGTTATCGACGACGGAATGGGCATCCCCCGGCTCGGCAAATCAAGCTTGCTGCCTGAAAGCGGAGATATGTTAACCGGATACGGCATCCGCAACGTAGACAACCGCATCAAGCTGATGTTCGGCGACTCGTACGGCGTGTCCGTCTTCAGCCGTCTCGGCATCGGCACCTCTGTGACGATCCGCATTCCCGGGCGGTAGCAGGCCAAGCGTACTCCGTCCTTGGGCGGCGATATAAGCTCGTTCCGCGATTAAAAAGCCTCGGGGCATTCATCCGTAAGGATGGCCCCGAGGCTTGCTTTGATTAGCAGCAGCATAACGATAAAACCTATCACTATTGCTCCCCAAAGTAACCCGAACTGCCAGAACAGCGCTAAAAAGTAGCGTTGTTCCGGCTCACTATGCTATCGGATGTCTAGTTACTATTGCCGGCTTTCACGGTAATCTTAAACAGCTTCGACTGCGCGCCCTCCAGGCTGACCGACAAGCCTCCATCGGTCACGCGAACAGCCTCGTCCGTCCAAAGATCGGTCACGGTTACCTCCGCCTCACGCGGAATGCCGGCCCGCTGGAAATCGACCGTCTTCGCAACGGCTTCGTTCGTATAGTTGAATACGGCCAAATAGTAATCCTTCCCGTCCTTCAGCACAAACTGATCGGCGGCGGCGGTTCCGGTGTTGCCTTCGACCGGCCTGAACGCTTTGCCCTTCAGCGCAACCGCGTTCACCTGCTTGTCGGTCAGCAGCTCCAGCATGTACTCGCGCGCCTTCGGATCCAGCACGTCATCGGAATTCATAAAGACCGTGCCCGAAATGGCGGCCGAATTCACTCGTGTCCGGGCGCCCTCAAGCGATCCGGCCTTGACCAGCGTCATGTAATCCGGATCCGTGTACGAATAAATCGTTCCGTTTTGCCACCAGCCATAGGTTAAATTGTTCAGCTGGTATTCCGTTTTCGCAAGCGTGCCGTCGATATCGCAGGATATGCGCCTTGCATGCGCGTACTGGCTCGGGAACAGAGGCGCAATCGATGCGCTGATGAACATGCTGCCATCCAGCGTCTCATTAAGATGAGCCATTCCCTGATTGTAAGCCTGAATACCAGTCTGCACCGTTTTGTCGTAATGCTCTCCTTCGAACGAGCCGTGGGTCAGAAAATCGATTTTGATATATTCGAAGCCATATGCCTTGAAACGGTTCATATAATATTCGACCCGCTGCTTTGAGCCCGGATGGGTCGGATCGACCGCATAAGCGCCGTCCACGGTAGGCAGAGGATTTCCGTTTGCATCTCTCAAAACGATATCCCCGTACGTAAACTTCCCGTCCGTGCCTTCGACCGGCTGGCTCATATTACTGCCCCAATAGACGAACGGTCCGTAATAAATGCCGGCTTTCTGCCCGTTGTTCCGGATCAGCTGTACGGCATCCTTCAGCTGCTGGTCTGAGAGGTTATCCCAATAGGAATCCATATTAATGTACACGGTGCCTTTGTTCGAGAAGTCCGATTTGCCGAGCTCCTGCTTGAAGAAATCCGACACGGCCGCCACTTTGTCGTAGCTCAAGCCGCTTTCGTAAGCCCCCCAGCTGTTCCAGCCGACGGGTACGCCTTTCGGTACGCCCTTTTCGAATGCGAGCGGAGGCGCCACTGCGGCGTTCGCCCGGCCGAAGCCCTCGAGCCCGTCGCGGTAATCCTTATAATAGCCTACGAAAATAACCGGCGAAACGATCGTCTTGCCCGTCACCTTTCCGTGCGGCACCACATCATGCGTCGACGTTTGCGACGAAAAGCCTCCGAAGACCTTCAGCTTGTTAATACGGTCGTTCGAGCCGCTCCAGGAGATGCCCGTTTTCCACGTATCGTGCGAAACCGAGCCGAGCACCAGACCGCTGCGGCTGCCGTTGTCGTAAATAGCCGTCAGCTCCGAGCTGACATAGCTGCTCGTATTCAGGCTTGTATTGATCGTGCGCGCCTGGTATCTCGACCACATGTCGTTATCGAACGGAGCGATCAGCACCCGGTTGTCCTCATAGCTGCCGATATCGATGCCGCCGGCCGCATTCAGGACGATCGGTGCCATGTCGTTCGTGCTAAGCTCGCTATCTCCGCTCAGCTCCTGACTGACAAGGAAATAAGGCAGTTTATCGTAAACGCGGTAAATTTGCTTCATTTCGGGCAAGCCCTCTTCCCGGTTGACGACCGTAACGCGCACTCCTTTGCCATGTCCGTCCTTCATGCGTTCTACCTGGTCGATTTCAAAGGAATGCTCCTCATAATCCCGGCTGCTCAGCGACGACTCCAGCTGCACGGTGCTGTAAATGCCCTTGGCAACCGTCTTCCCGTCCCACTCGTATGCAGCCAGCCCGGAATCGGTGTTGTACGTAATGCTGTATACGCCGTTGCCGAACGTAAGCCCACGCTCATGCTCCTCTACACTGATATTGCCGAACTTGACGGAATCGGTCATCTCGCCGATATTGCCGATCTCTCCGATCGGACCCGGATCCTCTCCGCCGCCGCCCGAGCTGATCACCTCGATGCTGTCAATATCCGGGGACCAGCCGCCGTTATCGTCAAAGCGGATCGTGTTATTGCCCTGCGCCAGCTCGACCTCGATGCTGTATTCGCCGAGCGTATCCCAGCTGGCGGTTTTAGGAGGCGTGTACGTCTCGGATGCCCCGCCGTTCACCTGAATCGAAACGGGCCTCGGATCGCCGGAAATATAACTGAGCTTCAATAAATAGACACCCGCCGTGTCCACAGCAACATTAGGGAAGGTCAGCGTGGAGCCGCCCCATACATCGCCTACCTTCTTTCCGCCGGAGCATGCCGTTTCCGCATTACACGCCCGTACGACGGCATTGCCGGTCAATACGTTATCGGCCGCTTCCGCCTCGTATACCGTGCCCTCGGCCGGCGTGCCCGGATCGGTGCCCGTTCCGCCGTCCGACAGCCTTAAGTCGATCTTGTCAATGTCCGGCGAATAACCGCCTTCGTCATATAAGCGGATCGTATTCGTTCCTTCCTGCAGCTCCAGCTCCAGCTCATAGCTGCCGAGCGTATTCCAATCCGCCGTCTTCGGCAGATCGTAATGGTCGCCCGCTCCGCCGTTCACGCTGACGGCAAACGATCTCGGGTCGCCCGAAATGTAGTGCACCGACATGACATAGACGCCACCGGCACTTACCGTCACGTCGTTAAACTGCAAGGCCGAGCCGCCCCATAATCCGCCGACCAGCCGGTCGCCCGAACAGCCCGCGGCAGCGGCGCAATCCTTCGCCTCGGCTTTGCCGCTAAGCGTATTCCCGGCAGCCTCCGCCTCGTAGGAATACAGCACTTCTTCGGCACCCGCTTCCTGCTGTCCTACAGCCCGGACCATCGGCGCCGTGAATGCAGCTTGCAAAAGCAGCGCGATGCCCAGCAGCACGAGCCACCCTTTGCCGAACCTTCCTTTGCTTACCATCGTTTTACCTCCCTCAAGTATTTGAATTAAGCGCTTTCTTTGTTCATTTTAAAGGGAGGAATGACGGCTGATAAGCCAAGAATGTTACGATATATGCTCCAAATCATCAGACTTTTCTGCAGGAAGTCGAGACGCAGGAAGCTTTAGAAAAATTTTTTACGAAACATGCCGTAAACCGGGGACAAACTTTTTACATTCATCGAGTTTAGGAAAACCCTTGCCAAACCGATGCTGTACTATGTAGAATCGACAAGGGTCATTCGCACATTATTACTATTAATGAAGGAGCCTGTCCATATGAAAAAAACAATCGGGGTTCACGAAAGACCCCCGCTCGGGCAAAGCTTCATGCTCAGCCTGCAGCATTTGTTCGCCATGTTCGGATCGACGGTGCTCGTCCCGAACCTTCTAGGCGTAGATCCGGCCATATGCCTGCTGATGAACGGGGTCGGCACACTGCTGTACCTGTGGATTTGTAAAGGACAAATACCCGCTTACCTCGGCTCCAGCTTCGCCTTCCTCGCTCCGGCCGGCGCTGTCATCGGCGACCAGGCGGCAGGCGGAGGCCATTATGCGGCAGCGCTGGGCGGGTTCATTGCAGCTGGCGTTATTTTTACGATCGTTGCGCTTATCATTCAAGCTGCAGGCACGGGCTGGATTGACGTTGTGTTCCCTCCTGCCGCTATGGGTGCGATTGTCGCGATCATCGGCCTTGAGCTTATCCCCGTTGCCGCAGCCATGTCCGGCTGGATCCCGCAGCAGGGAGCGGATGCGTCGGCCTGGAGCATGGATCCGAAAACCGTCATCCTATCTACAAGCACGCTTGCCATTACCGTGCTCGGCTCCGTGCTGTTCCGCGGTTTTATGCGCATCATCCCGATTCTGTTCGGCATCGTCTGCGGATATATGATCGCCTACTTCATGGATTTTACGGATTTCAGCAAGGTTAGCGGAACAGCCTTCGTGCAAGCTCCGCAATTTACGTTTCCCGAATTTGAGTGGACGGCGATCATTGCCATTGCGCCAGCAGCACTTGTCGTAATCGCGGAGCATATCGGGCATTTGGTCGTCACGGGCAACATCGTCGAGAAGGATCTGTCGAAGGAACCGGGACTTCACCGCTCGATGCTCGGCAACGGCATTTCGACGATTTTGTCGGGCTTCGCAGGCTCCACGCCCAATACGACGTACGGCGAGAATATCGGCGTGCTGGCGATCACCAGGGTGTACTCCACCTTCGTCATCGGAGGCGCGGCCGTCATAGCGATCGTACTGTCTTTCTCCGGCAAGTTTTCCGCCTTGATCTCCAGCATTCCGGGTCCGGTGATGGGCGGGGTATCGCTGCTTCTGTTCGGCGTTATCGCCGCATCGGGGCTCCGTATGCTCGTCGAATCGAAGGTCGATTACAGCAAGCCGACCAATTTGTTTCTGAGCACGATCGTACTCGTCACGGGTTTAAGCGGCGTCAAGATGACGATCGGCGATTTCTCTCTGAGCGGCATGGCTCTCGCCACAGTCGTTGCAATCGCGCTGAGCCTGCTGTTCAAGCTGTTCGAGGTGCTGAAGCTTTCGAACGATCATGAGGCTGCCGGGCATTAGCCTGCACGCTTCCATAATGTTTCAGCCTAATTTACCTGATAGAGGAGACAGGAGCCGCCTTTCGCACATAGCATAAAGCGAGAGGGGGCCTGCGGCTATGCCAGCCTATCGGATTATCGTCGATCTCTCCGATCGTCAGCTTTACCTGCTCGACAACAATATTGTCGTCCGGGGATTTCCCGTCGGCATAGGCCGAATGGTGACCCAGACGCCGAGTGGCGATTATATTATCATAAACAAGCAGCCGAATCCCGGCGGACCGTTCGGCGTCCTCTGGATGGGGCTGTCCAAGCCTCATTACGGCATCCACGGCACCAACGACCCGTCCTCCATCGGCGGTCTGGTGTCCCACGGATGCATCCGCATGTACAACGAGGATGTCTTGCAGTTATCCAGACTTGTGCCCATTCATACAAGGGTGACGATCAGGCCTTAGGATTAAGGGATTTACAGAGCAGGTCTGTAAATCCCTTCTTTTTTCGCCATATATCAAAAAAATTTAGCCAAGCAAGGCCGCTTGTCTTTTATGCATATCTTCCAGCACCAAACACGCCATCGCCTCTACATCGGGCACGATTCTCGGGCAAATGCACGGATCGTGCCTGCCTTCCGTCCGAATTTCCCGCTCTTCTCCGCTAAGGCTGACCGTGCTCTGTTTCACGGAAATGGACGAGGTCGGTTTGACGCCTATCCGAAAAACAATGTCCTGCCCGGTACTGATTCCGCCGACGATTCCACCTGAATGATTGCTTAGAAAGCCGCTGCCGTCCATCCCGTCATTATGCTCGCTTCCAAGCATGGAAGCAGTCGCAAACCCCGCACCGAATTCGATTCCCTTAACCGCTCCGATCGACAGCATCGCTTGCTCCGCGGGAAATAAACCAACAAAGAGTCCTATCGCTTTTTCTTTCAGCCATAGGACGTCTGCTATTGGACAAATTAATCTACCAATCCGGCTCTCCGGGCCTCCATCCCGTTTCCTGCGACCAGATATGCGATTTCTGCAAAATGTCCCAAACGATGGGCCCTTTTCCTTCCACGTATTTGGGCCGCTCGTTTCGGTATAGCTCCATAAGCCGATGTTTTTCCACAGCGTACCTTAAGCAATCTTCAGGATGTACGCGCAAATAATCTCTGAAGAGCAAGGTCAACTGTTCCGAAATGCCGCCCGCTTGCCGGACATGAATATGTGTTCTGCGAGTTCCCGGCTGTTCCCGGAAATACCGCTTCGTCATGTCGGGGTTCTCTTCTCTGCATACAAAGCCTGCTTGTTCCAGCTGCGGCCTATACAAGAAATCGTTATCGAGATCCAAAACAGAGATTTGGATATCTATGATCGGCTTGGCATCCAGACCGGCAACCGATGTCGAACCGACATGATCGATGCGTACAGCCGCTTCCCTGAGCGAATGTCTTAATGTTGAAGCGACGTTATTAAAAATATTTTTCCACTCCGGATCGTGTTTTGATATCTTCCATTGATCGTCCATCTTCTTCTCCTCTTCCTTGATTTCCATACGAGACTTCCAATTCCTACCCGTGCTACAATGGATCTTGAAATATAGCAAATTGGATCCGTCAAAATCGCTAAGGAGTGAAAGGATGAAGCCGTTATCCGCAAGAGCCCTGCTGCTTCGCAGCCGAGGGAACAGCGACTCAGGGAAAGTTTCGTTTATCGAATTGTTTTTCGACTTGATTTTTGTATTTGCCGTTACGCAGCTGTCGCATTCCTTCCTGGAAAATTTCACGATGGCAGGCGCTGTCGAGCTGGCGCTTATTACGATGGCCGTCTGGTGGGTCTGGATCTTCACCGCTTGGGTCATCAACACGCTTAATCCCGAAAGCAAGCACGTTCGTGTCATGCTGATCGTTCTGATGCTGATTGGACTTATCATGTCTTCTTCGATTCCTAAGGCATTTGAAACAGCCGGCCTTTATTTTGCCGTCGCTTACACTTTATTACAGGTAGGACGTACTGCATATACCATATGGGTTCTTCGCGACGGGTCTCAAGAGCTTAGGATCAATTTTGTCCGGATACTTTCCTGGCTTACGCTGTCGGGGGTGTTCTGGATTGCCGGGGGAATCGCGGAGGGCGAAACGCGGCTTGCGTTATGGATTATCGCGCTTGTAATCGAATATGTGTCTCCTTCGTTAGGGTTTTGGACGCCGCGCATCGGCCGGACGCCGACAACGGTCTGGAACGTGGAAGGGTCGCATATGGCCGAGCGGTGCGGCCTATTTATTATCATTGCACTCGGGGAATCGATTCTCGTTACGGGGGCGACATTCGCCAAGCTGGAATGGAGTCCGGTTACATTGGCCGCCTTTGCAGCCTCGTTCGCCGGCACGGCGGCCATGTGGTGGATCTACTTCGATTCGACGGCCAAGACCGGGCATCACTTTATCGCCCATTCCTCCGATCCCGGCCGCGTCGCAAGGTCTGCCTACACGTACACGCATTTGCTGCTGGTGGCGGGCATTATCGTGACAGCCGTCGCCGATGAGCTGCTGCTGGCCCATCCCGTCGGACATATCGATGCCAAAACGACTGCCGTCATTCTGGGAGGACCGGCCCTTTTCCTGCTCGGCAACGTGCTGTTTATGCGAATCGTATCGGGCGTCTACCCGGCACCTTATCTATTTGGCTTGCTGGCGCTCGCCGTTCTTAGCTTCGCTTCTGTCTTCTTGAACGCGCTGATCCTGTCGGGTCTGGCCAGTCTTGTTCTGATCGCCGCTTCCCTATGGGGATCGCTATTCTCGGAGCGGCTGTGCCGTGTACAGACCGCTCCGGCAGCGGAACAGGTTAATGGAACCGTTTAGTCAATCGTTGGCGCTTGGTCGATCCAGCGGATAAACGATTCCGCATAACGCTGCAAATATTTGCGGGTCGATTCGTCCGTCAGCAAACGGCGGTCCGTATCGACCTTTTCCATCACCTGGGATATGTACATTTTCTGAAAAGGAAGCACGAACACCTGCACGGCCTCCAGCGTCTGCCGGATTTGCTGCTGGGCCAGCATCGTGCCTTTGGCCCCGGGCGTTGCGCCGACTACGCCGGCAGGCTTCCGGAGGAGCACCGCGGTTCTGGTCGGCGTCGACGCCCAGTCGAGGGCGTTCTTCAGGACGCCGGGGATACCCGAATTGTATTCCGGGCTGACGATCATAATACCGTCCGACCGGCCGATAGCTTCACGGAAACGCTGCACCGGCTCCGGTCCGGGCCCCTTGTCCACATCTCCATTATACAAAGGAAGCTCATCGATGGAGATAAATTCATATTCGGCGGCAGGAGCAAGCTCGGGGATCGCCTCCGCAATAATCCGGTTAAACGAATGCTCCCTCAAGCTGCCGACGATGATTCCGATTTTTTTCATTTTTTTGTTCCTCCTTTGAGTGGTGGCTAATAGGCTCATATTCTATCATACATTAAAAATATTCATATGAGGTGATTCTATGGAAGCAAAACGAGCGGCCGGCGAGCTGGCGGTTGAGATCCTGCAGGATGGCATGACTGTAGGATTAGGTACAGGATCAACGGTCTATCATTCGATTCAAGCGATCGGCAGAAAAGTGGCGGACGGGCTGTCCATCAAAGCTGTAGCCACTTCCATCCATTCCGAGCAGCTGGCTAGACAATTAGGCATTACGATCATCCCGTTCTCGGACGTCGAGGAAATCGATATTACGATTGACGGCGCCGATGAAGTCGATCCCGACTGGAATTTGATCAAAGGCGGAGGCGGTGCTCTTCTGCGCGAGAAAATCGTCGCCGATGCCAGCAAACGGCTGATCGTCATCGTCGACGAATCCAAGGTTGTCCGTCAGCTCGGCCGATTTCCGCTGCCGGTCGAGGTAGTCCCGTTCGGCTTCGAGCTTACGGAGAGGAAGCTGCGCGCGCTTGGCTGTGAGCCGAAGCTGAGAACGGCGGATTCGCAGCCGTATATAACCGATAACGGGAACTACATCATGGACTGCGAGTTCGGAAGCATCGCTAATCCGGCGCTGCTCGCCGAGGAGCTCCACCGCATTCCCGGAGTTGTCGAGCACGGGCTGT
This sequence comes from Paenibacillus vietnamensis, assembly GCF_020169515.1. Classification (GTDB taxonomy): domain Bacteria; phylum Bacillota; class Bacilli; order Paenibacillales; family Paenibacillaceae; genus Pristimantibacillus; species Pristimantibacillus vietnamensis. The sequence continues at coordinate 289,581 of NZ_JAHMHW010000004.1, forward strand.
TTATCCGCATGGCCGCGCAGGTCATCGTCGGAAGGCCGGACGGCTCCGTCTATGAGCTTGACCGGAAGCAGCCGTAATTCCGGCTGCATCCAAGCTAAGTCGAAGGCTGCCGGTCCTCCTGGCAGCTTTTTCCTTTTAGTCGGCTGCAAGTACCAACTGAGAATACACGTTCCCTTGCGACAGCAGCTTATCGTGCGACCCTGCTCCGAAACCCGGCCTTCCTTCAGCACGCAGATAGGCCTCCTGAAACACGATGCTCACACGCTTCAGCCAGTCGTCGCGGCGGATGTGCGCCAGCGGTTCGCCGTTAACCGCAATTCGTCCGGCATCGGGCTCGTAGAAGCGAATAAGCAGCTGGACGATCGTCGATTTCCCGCCACCGTTCGTTCCGACGAACGCTACTTTGCCGGGCATAGCTTAATAAAATTCGATAAAATGATAATTTTCCCTTTTTTGCTGTAGCAGGTTGTTTCGGATTCCCGTCTCTACCCAGCATCCGTCACCTTTCGAGTATTATAAATGGTTTTCATGTATCTATTCCGAAAGTAGCAGCTCTTTCTCGAGAAATAACTGGATTCAGTGTCCATAAAACAAGGATGAGGACTGAATCAGAGCAGAAACGTCGTTTTAAATGCATCAAATCCCGATATTTATTCGAAAGAGCCATTTTCTCCAAAAATAAAGTCATAAAATACAGTTAACGACAATAATTCGAATTGAATAACACACATGAAATGTAGTATTCTAAATGCAACAACCTATTGGATGGAGGGATCGATATGATGGCCGATTTGAGAAGTCACTTGAAGTCAAACCGCTCCAACCCGGTTACCGTCATGGTGCTCGTAACGTACTGCTTCGGCAGCTGGCTCTACCGTGATTTCAAGGTTCCCGTGCTGCGCAAGCTGCTTTGGCTGCTGTACCGCGCGATGGACCTTGTTTTCGTCCGTATTCTAGGTCACGGGGAAGTGTCGCCCTATTGCAAAATCGGCCGCAACCTGCATCTGCCGCACGGCATTAACGGCGTCTTCATCAATGCGAAAGCGGTCATCGGCTCTCGTGTGACCATCTTCCATCAAGTGACGTTAGGAGACCGCAATCAGTTGGGCTCGCCTACGATCGGGGACGGCGCCTTTATCGGTGCCGGCGCCAAAATTTTGGGTCCCGTACGCATCGGGGATAACGCCCAAATCGGCGCGAACGCCGTCGTCGTGAAGGATGTACCGGCCGGAGCGACGGCTGTCGGCATTCCTGCGCAAATTATAACGAGCAGCCGAATCCGCTCGGCCAGCGGATAGCCGCCGGAGCAAACGCGAAGACCCGCAACCGATTGGTTGCGGGTCTTCGTCTGTCTTTACGCCGATCTTTATGGTCTGGAGGAGATGATCTTTGCAGGTACGCCGCCGACTATCGAGTAAGGCTCCGTATTTCTGGTCACTACAGCTCCAGCGGCGACCACGGTGCCTTTGGCAACAGTGACGCCGGCCACGATAACGGCCCCCGCGCCGATCCAGCAGTCAGCCTCGATGACCACGTCGTTCGGCTCATGCTCCTGATGCTCGATCAGCTTGCCGGCCTTGATGCCATGGTTCGAGGCGAACACCTGAACGTTCGGCCCGAGCAAGACGTCGTCGCCGATTGTGATTTTGCCCGGGCCGGGCCATAATACGCAATTGCGCCCGATATGTACGTTGCGCCCCAAAAATATCCGCTCCGGCTGTTTCAAGGATACAGTCGGATCGATGACCGCCCCGTTAAAAGAACCCAGCTTGCCGATAGCCGAGCCGTGCTCCTCGTATCCCTTCAACAGCAGCAGCAGCGCGTACTTCCACAAGCCGGGCTTCAACAGATTCGATTTCATAACAACCCCTCCATAGTTATTCATTTCGAATAACTCCATTGTACCTCTATTTTCCAGGATGTAAAGAGGGATATTCGAATCGGTTTTAACAGCGAAAAAACCGCAGCGAATCTCATCAGAATCCGCCGCGGTTTTTCTTCCATTTCGTAAATTCCATATATTCGCGGAACTGCTTCTTGGTCAGGCCCGATCTTATCGCCTCGCGGATGAGCTCCTGCCATTCCCGGTCGAGCTTTGGCGGCCTCATGTCCGCCTCATGTACCGGCTGCCAGAACTGCTCGACGGAAACGTCGAGAATGATGCTCACTTTTTCCAAAAACTGAATGGAAGGATTATTCTGAATCCCGCGTTCAATGGAACTCAAATAGGACTTTGCGACGCCTGCAAGCTCCGACAGCTGGGTTAACGTAAGTCCCCTCCGTTTGCGTAAGCTTCTGATTTTGGCCCCGATCAGGGCTGACGCGGCCGCATCTTCCGAATAGTCGGACACCACCGGGTTCTCATGCGCGACTATAAGACCAGTCCTCCCTTAAAAATTATTCATATAGAATAATAAAACAATTTACGTTTATTCATATTGTATCATAAATAGGACTGGCTATTCAATTAAAGTTTGCCGCCGTTCCCGTTGTCCGCTCGGAAATGATTCTAATTTCCCGTTTTTTCAGGAACGACACATTGCGACAGCATTTTTAGCCTTTTGGAAGTAAACTGGATGTCGGATAGGTAGAAACCATAGAAAAAAGAGGTAATCAAATGGCATTGGATAAGGAGATCTTGGGCTTGTTGCGTCGGCTTGGTTTTGAATGTAATGGCAGCTCCGTAAACTTGGCTGAAATGCTTCAAATCATCTTCGATGAGAACGATTTTTTAGACAAAGCAGAGCTTGCTATGCTGGATGAAAAAATCCGCACCCAAAATGATTTCCGAACCGCCTGACCGACATGTTTTACCCTGACCATTCGGTGGTGATACCTTGGTGTCGATTTTCGGAAGCGAAAGAAGAAGTCAAGGGCATCCAGCTCTTGGCTTCTTCTCCGAATTTTTATGCATCACATTGGTTGTGAGCTTCTTTTTTATGATATAATGGAGAAAATAACGCTTATTGAATTATTCAACTTGGGGGGAACGAGTAATGTTCTCGAAACGGCTAAAGCAGCTTAGAAAAACTCGCAAGTTCTCCATGCAGGAAGTAGCCGATACGGTTGGTGTAGCGAAGAGCACATATGCGGGTTATGAATCAGGTTATCGTCAGCCCACTCTGGAAGCTATACAAGTCATAGCCAAGAAACTGAGGACTACAGCCGATTATTTGCTGGGCTTAACGGAATATCCAGATCAGGTTGAACCTTCAAATAATGCCAAGGAGCTGCTCAACCACGAACAGCTGCATTGGGACGGAATTCCGCTGGAACGCGAGGATTTGGAGCTTGTGAAGAGGATGCTGGAGCATGTCATACAGACGAGGGCGGGAAAGGACAGCCAGTCAAAGGCGAACGGCTGACGTAAGCCTATTCACAGAATTGTAAGCGCCTTATATTTAAGTAAATCCAGTCTCCATCCCGAAGCGCGGCGATTGCCGCGGTTTGGAACGGAGACTGGATTTTTTCATAGGATAAAGCTAAATAATCGATTCCAGGGAGACGGTTCTATCGTCGGCTATGACAGCCGGACGCCCGATCGGATAATAGGACAACCCCGCCTCACGAACTTTCTCAATGTCGATCACATTACGGCCGTCGATAAAGACCGGACGCCGCAGCGCTTCCGCGACATCGGATAAATCCAGTTCCAGAAACTCCTTCCATTCCGTAAGCAGGCATACCGCATCGCTATCCCGGACTGCGTCCATCGCGCTTTCCGCCCAAATAATCGCAGGATCGTCGTACATTTTCTTGAAGCTCTCCATCGCAATCGGGTCATAGACCTTCGGCCGTACGCCGAGCAGGATGAGCTGCCGCAATATATCGAGCGCCGGCGCTTCCCGCACGTCGTCGGTTTCCGGCTTGAAGGCCAGCCCCCATACCGCTACGGTCGTTCCCTCAAGCCGTCCGAGCGCCCCCTTCAGCTTCTCTATGACGCTCAGCCGTTGATCCCGGTTAACCTCGACGACCGCCTTAAGCAGCTTGAAGTCGTAGGCGACGTTGCCGGCAATCTGGATAAGCGCCTTCGTGTCCTTCGGGAAGCATGAGCCTCCGTAGCCGATGCCCGCCCTCAGGAAAGAAGGTCCGATTCGCGGATCCAGCCCCATTCCTTCCGCAACCTCCTTGACGTCGGCGCCAACCTTCTCGCAAATGTTGGCAATTTCGTTGATGAAGGAAATTTTGGCGGCCAGAAAAGCGTTCGAAGCGTACTTGATCATCTCCGCACTCCGGATATCCGTTACCTTGATCTGCTTCGTTAACGGCTGATGCAGCTTCGTGAGCACATTCGCCGCGCGCGTGCTGTCCGTGCCGATCACGATGCGGTCAGGGTTCATCGTATCTTGCACCGCCGTGCCTTCCCTTAGAAATTCCGGAAGAGAAGCGATATCGAAGCTGTGCGGATACACTTCGCTTACGATTTTGCGTACCCGCATATTCGTGCCGACCGGTACGGTGCTTTTCACGCAAATGACTTTGTAGCCGTTCATCGACTCTCCGATTTCGCGAGCGGCCGCTTTAATGTAGCTCATGTCGGCCTCTCCGCTAGGAAGCGGCGGCGTGCCTACCGCGATAATGACGACGTCGGCCTGCTGCACCGCCTCACGCAAATCCGTCGTGAAAATCAATCTGCCCTGCTTCATGTTGTTAACGGAAAGACTTTGGAGGCCCGGCTCATAGATCGGGATTCCCCCAAGCTGCAGCGTGTTGATCTTATTCGGGTCCTTATCTACGCAATATACCCGATTTCCAAGCTCGGCATAGCAAACCCCTGAGACTAAACCGACGTACCCCGTTCCGATTACCGCAATATTCATATGGCATTCACCGCTCCTTTTGTTTTTTCCGTCCCAAGCATACAGCCCTGCTCAAACGATCGATTCAATATGATAAAGCACGTCCGAGCGAATGGCCGATAGCTTATGCCTGCAGGCTCTCTCCTCTTTGTCTCTACTGCTGAAATAAACCGTAATTGCCGGCTCCGAGGACGATTGGCGGAACGCGTACCACGAGCCGTCCTCGAGCGCGAATTTCAATAAATTACAGGATGCCGCTTCCGGGCTGCCCGCTTGCCTCCGTTTCCCGCCGTTCGGCTCGCAGGTCCGGTAATCGAGCAGCTTAAGCGCCTTTTGTCCGCCTGCCGTCTTCGGCGCTTCGGTCCGCAGCCGCTGCATGGCGAGCTTGACCTGCTGCCAGCCCTCCAGCCCGTAGAAGGTCAGGCGGATCCTGTCCTCTGCGTACCAGCCGTACATGCGGCTGATCTGAATAAGCTGCTTATAGACGGTCAGGCCGACCGATTTGTAATATGCGGCCATTTCGGCGATAAGCAGCGAAGCCTGGATCGCATCCTTGTCCCGGATATACGGGCTGACCGCGTAGCCCCCGTATTCCTCCATGCCGAACAAATACCCGCCTCCAGCCGGGTCATTCTCCTGTTCCTCCAGCTTTCTCGCGATTTGGCGGAAGCCGGCCGGCACCTCCTCCAGCCGCTGGCCGTAACGGGCAATGACATCGGAAATGAGATCGCCTGCAAGCGCCGACTTCAGCACGATGCCGCCGCGCGGCAGTGTGTTACGGCTTTTCTTGCGCATCAGCATGTATTCGGCCAGCAGCGCCGCCGTTTCACTGCCGCTCAGCAAAGCGTATTTGCCGGGCTCGATTTTGACCGACAGGCTGAGCTCATTAAGCTCCGGATTCGTAGCAATAATGAGATCGGCTTCCAGCTTGGCCGCATATTCGTAAGCCGCAGCCAGATTGACGGGGTTATACGGATCCGGCCGAGCCGGCCTCGCGAACGGCCCGCCCGGCATCCGCTCTTCCGTAATGGCATGCACCTCCGTAAAGCCCTCCTGCCTCAAGGCACGGATCAGCGTTTCCCCGCCGGCCCCTTGAAGCGCCAAATGGACGATACGGACGGAGGAGCCCATCAGCTGATTCGTTTCCTTGCACAACGGGATTTTGCCCATATGCTGCAAATAAGCCGCCTCCATTTCGGTGCCTGCCATTACGAGCCTGCCCGTAGCCAGCGCCTCCTCCGCGCTCATCGCCTTCACTTGAAGGCCGTCGTAAATCGCCTCCATGTAACCCGATACGCGGGAGACCAGCTCCTCCTGCAGCGGATCCCCGTTCTCTCCATAGATTTTGAGGCCGTTGTAGTCGGAGGAATGATTGCCCGCGGTGATCATAACGCCTGCCGCAGCATGCAGAGCGCGGACGGCGAATGCGAGCATCGGAGTCGGTACGGGCCGCTCGAACAAATAGGCTTTAATGTTGTGCTCGGCGAGCACAAGCGCAGCCTCCTCCGCGAAGCCCCTCGACATGCTGCGGGCATCGAAGCCGATGACCGCGCCGCGCTGCTGAGCTGCAAAACCCCGGCTCTTGATCTCGTCTGCCAAGCCGCCCGCGACTCGGCGGATCGAAAAGCGGTTCACCCGATTGGTGCCGACACCGATTTTTCCTTTCATCCCTTCCGCGTCAAGCTGGATATGCTTGTAGAAGCGGTCTGTAATTTCCGCGGTTTTCAGCTCATTCAGCTCTTTCTTTAAATAAGGGGGGAGCTCGGCGCTCCTCCACCTGTCATATCGCCTCTGCACAACGCTTTCCAGTTGATCTGCGATCGCGTACATGGAACATTTCTCCTTCTAAGAGGCGCAGAATTGTTCGATTTCCTCCCATTTCATAGCTAGACGCACGATATCCTCTTCCACAAGCTCACTGCCCGTCTGCACCTCGATAATTTCAATTTCCGTAATGGCGCGCAGGCTGTGTCTGGAGGTTTTGGGAATGACGACGACATCCCCGGTCTCGATGATGCGCTGCTTGCCGTCCTGCACCAGCACTCCCCGGCCGGATACGACGGTCCATACCTCGCTTCGCATCAGATGGTATTGGTAGCTCAAATTTTTGTCCTCGGTAACGCAAATCCGCTTCGTCAACACTTGCCTGCCGTCCGGAAACTTCGTATAGTCGAGCACCTTGTAGCGACCCCAGCGGCGTTCCTCGTACATCGGGCGCTGCTCCTCCTTCAGCACATCCTTGATGCGCATGCTCGCGTCCTTGTCCGAGACGAGGATGCCGTCCGGGCTGGCGGCCACGATCAGATTCGCTGCGCCGATAACCGTAATCGGAATGTCCAGCTCATTGATGACATGAGTGTTGACCGAGTCGTCCGTTAGTGTCCCCCGGCCGATAAGCGGAGTCCGTATTTCCTCCGTCAAGGTGTTCCAGGTGCCGAGGTCCTTCCACTCGCCCGTATACGGCGTTACGACAATATTGCGGGCCTTCTCCACGACGGCGTAATCAAAGCTTATTTTCTCGACACGGTCGTACTGCTTCAGCAGCTCGTCGTACTGGATAGGAAGACCTCTGCCGATCAGCTCATTGATAAGGTATTCCAAGCGGAAAGCAAATACGCCGCAATTCCAAAGCGCTTGCTCCTCGATGAGACGGCGGGCCTGCTCCTCCTTCGGCTTCTCCGAGAAGCGTTTCACGCGGTAATATTCGGGACCGCCGCTCCGGACCGCCGCTCCGTCAGGTACGATGTAGCCGAATTTGGAGGAAGGATGGTCGGGCGTAACCCCGATCAGTCCAAGCTCTGCGCCGGAATGACGGACGATTGCCTCCAGCTCGCCCAGCTTGTCGAAGAAACGGTCCTCCACGTACGAATCGACCGGCATGACGACAACCGTCTCCTTCAGGCTGACGCCCCTGACGGAATATAAATAACCGGCGGCAAGGGCGATCGCGGGAAACGTGTCCCGGCGCTCGGGCTCCACGATCACTTCCGCATCCAGCCCGAGCTGGCTTTGCAGCAGCTCGGCCTGCGGACTGCCGGTCGCCAGCACGGCGGATTGCCGCAGTCCGGCTTTGCCAAGCTGCTCCCACATCCGCTGGACCATCGACAAGCCTGCGCCGCTTTCCTGCTCCAGCACCTTCAGAAACTGTTTTGAACGAATATCGTTGGACAACGGCCAGAGCCGTTTGCCGGAACCGCCTGACAGCAAAATCAATTTCATGGCTATACACCCACTTCCATTTTGATGAATGATGCCTGATCTCTCATTTCCCTACCTGTCAAATGGCTGATGCTTTCACGAAGCTGCCGGACAAATACGTCTTCGCGGAACGATTCCGCGTGCTTGCGGATAAGGCGGGAATCCCACTGGCGCTGCTCAAAGCTTTGGATCGTCTGCATCAAAGCTTCCGGCGACTGTTTCAAAAAGAACATGCCGGTGACGTTCGGGACGACGGTATCGAGCGCGCCGCCTTCCCCGTAAGCAATGACGGGACGTCCGCAAGCATTGGCTTCAAGAGGCGTGATGCCGAAATCCTCGATTCCCGGAAACAGAAACGCCTTACAGCGCTTCATGTGCGCCGTCACCTCCTCGTCGCTCCTTCTTCCCAGAAAGGATACCGACGGTCCTGCCAGCGATTCGAGCCGCTTGCGGTCGGGGCCTTCCCCGATGACGATCAGCTTGCGGCCGAGCCGGGTGCAGGCTTCGACGGCCAGGTCGATCCTTTTGTAGGAGACGAGGCGGGATACGATCAGAAAGTTGTCGTCCGGCGCAGCGTCCGCCACCTCGAAGCGTCCGACGTCGACCGGCGGGAAAATGATCGGGGCCGATACGCCGTACAGCTTCTTGATTCGGGATTGAACGACGGTCGAATTGGCGACGAGGATGTCGACGCTGCGTGTATTCCCCCGGTCCCACAGCCGCAGCGGATAAGTGAGCAGCTTCGCTCCCGCCTTCGCCCATTTCGGAATGCTTACGCCTTCCATATAGCTCTCGAAATCCCACGCGAACCGCATCGGCGTATGGCAGTAGCAGAGATGCGCGCTTCCGCGGCCTTTCCGGACTCCTTTGGCATAAGCGCTGCTGGAGCTTAAAATGAGATCATAACCGCGGACGTCCATCGTCCTGACCGCCATCGGATACAGCCAGAAAAACATCTTGAAGCGCTTCAGGATCCCCGGAATGCGCTGCATGAAAGTCGTATGGATAACCGCATCCCGAAGCTCGGGGAGCAGCTTGCCGCGATCGACGATCGTTGTGTAGATAGGGGCATCCGGAAACATCCGGTGGAGCACGCCGACCACCCGCTCCGCTCCGCCCGCCTGGTTCAAATAATCGTGGACGATGGCGATCTTCAGCTTCCTCCCGTCCTTCATTTCGTCAGCTCCTCTCTCCGGTCGAACGAACGGCCCGCCGCTCCTTCGCGCCGGGCGATCCGGGCATAAACCTTCTCTACCTTCTCGGCCGTCCGGGCAATCGTGAATTCTTCCTTCACGCGAGTTTGCCCGTTACCGCCCAGCCGGCGCCGCAGCTTCTCGTCACTCAGCACCGCTCGCATAAGCTCGGCAAGCTTGCCGGTGTCGGCTACCGGATACAGCAGCCCGCTTTCGTTATGTTGGATAATCTCCGGCACGCCGCCGGCCCGTGTTCCGATCACGGGGGTGCCCTGAGACATCGCTTCGATAACGACACGGCCGAACGGTTCGTTGTCGGAGCATAATAAAAGGAGATCCGCAGCGCAGCAGATCTCCAGCACATCGTCGCGGAAGCCGGTAAAGACGACCCGGTTTCCGATATTCAATTGCTCGACCATCCGCTTCAAGCCGGCTAAATACTCCTCGTTTTCCTTACGGAACTTCGCCTCTCCTACGATCCAGAGATAAAAATCGTCGCCCTTGCCGATCAGCTCGGCCGCAGCCCGGATCGCATCCTCCTGCCTCTTCCATGGAGCGATTTGACCGATGATCACGGCTACCCGAGCGTCCTGCGGCGTGCCCAGCTCCGCCCGAATGTTCTGCCTGTGTCTGCGCCGCTCTCCTTCGTCGGTCTCCTGCAGCTCGACACCGTTGTGAATCAGGTGGAAGCGTCCCTCTAGACGGGGGTGACGGAAATGGGACAGTACGGATTCGGAGATGCCGATGAAGGCGTGGCTCGTCGTATCGGCGAGCCGCTTCATCAGAATCCCGATCAATCCCTGCGGCGGCATATCCCTCAGATGCCAGACGAGCGGGGTCCGGTGATGCCATGCGAATAAGGCCGCTATGATGCCGGCCCTGATTGAATTCGCGTGAATGACGTCAACCTGCTGCTTCTTCAGCAGCACGGACAGACGCCAGCCGGCCAATGCCATACCGAGAGCATCGCGCATCAATCGAAACGGATTTTTCGACATCCGCGCCCGGTAGCTCGGAATCGCCAGCACAGCGGTTCCCTGCTTGCGGGCCCGCTCCAGCACCTCCCCCTCCGGCGCGAAAATAACCGGATGAGCCTTCGTCAAGCTTTTGGCGGTGAGCAGCATGCTAATCTCTGCTCCGGATACGAGGCTCGTATGATTGTAAATGGCAACTTTCATTTCGCATTCACCTTTCGCTTTCCGACTTCCTCCCGGAACACGGCCGTAACCGACTCCGCGACGCGGCGCCATGTATAGTGCTGCATGACGTGCTCCCTGCAAGTCTCGCGCGACGGGATGCGTCCTTCGTGCTTCAACACCGACACCAGCTTGGCGGCTATCGCTTCCGCCGAGCTGTCCTTGAACAGAAGATCGCCGCTCAGCTTGCTCAATATTTCGTTCGTTCCGCCATAAGGCGTTCCGAGCACAGGAGTCCCGCAGGAAAGCGACTCCACCGTAACAAGCCCGAAGCCTTCCAGTGTAATGGTAGGCACGATGCTGTAATCTGCAGCCTGGTACCACTCCACCAGCTCCTCGTTCGATACCCTGCCGAGCAGCTTCACATAAGAAGACAAGCCATACCGCTCCACGGAGCCCGCAAATTCCTCGCGCATCGGTCCGTCCCCTGCAATAAAGAGGCGAACGCCGCTTTCATGCTTCACTACCTCCCGCATCGCCTCGATCAGACGGTCGATGCCCATCCGCCGAACAAGCCTCCTGGCGCAGAAAAGCACCGTATGCCCGGGATCGAGGCTGAGCCGGCGGCGCAGCCCTTCCCGGTCTTCATGCGGCTTGAAGCGTATATGGTCAACCGCTCCCGGGATGATGTTGATTCTTCTCCGGTCGATACCGTAGGTGTCGATCAGAATGTCACGGAAATACTCGCTCAGAACGATAAAGCTGTCGGAACGTCGGTAAGTGAGCATTTCCACCTGTTTTTTCAAAAAATAACGGGTTTCCCGGACCGGGCCGAGCGATTTCGCTTCCTCGACCTTGGATTCCATCGCCCAAGGACCGTGGAAATGCGTCACGATCGGAACATGGGACGGAATCAGATTTCGCGACACGAGTGCGGCATACAGAGCGAAGTGAGGATTGTAGATGTCCGGCCGGAATTCATGTACCGCCTGCCTGGAGTGCTTCTGTATCGACTTCATGCGCGACAGCAAATCGCGGGCCCCGCCTCTTTGGCTGACATTCGTAATATTGAGCGAGCCGGTCGGTAAAGCCTGCCCCTGCGGGCCGACAACCAAGCCAAGCTCGCTGTGCCCGAGCTGCTTCATGGCATGATTGTAATCGGCAAAATAACGGTTTAACCCTCCAGGCTGAAAGTCGATCCAGCCCATTCCGGTCGTTAGGACATTCATGCGATAACACCCGCTTCACTATAAGATTTCAGCTTCTAATTTGCTGCGTAAGAGGAGGCAGGAAGCATAAGCTCGAATTCACGTTTGAATTTTTTGGCGAGACTCAGCTCGTTGTATTCCCGCTGGACCAGCTCATGCGCCTTGGCGCCCATCGCTTTCCGCCTTAAGCCGTCCGCCAGAAGCGAACTGATTTCCTTGGCCAGCAGCTCCGCACTGTGGACGGGAATCTTAACGCCGTTCTCGCCGTCATTTAGAAGATCCCGTACGCCGACAACGTCGAAGGCAACCGTCGGCTTGCCGCACGCTCCCGCCTCCAGAATGACGAGCGGCATCCCTTCGTAGCGCGACGGCAGTACGAACATTTCACATAAATTGAAATAATCGCTCATTTTGCCGCGGTCCAGCACTTGACCGACCAGAGTCACCTTCTGCCCCAGTCCCAGCTGGTCAATCTGCTTTTGCAGCAGTTCACGGTCCGGACCCGTACCGATAATCAGCAGCTCGGTTTGCGGTCCCGCCTCCATCAAGCTCATCGCTTTGATCAGCGTCGTATGGCCCTTCTGCGTATCGAACAGCCTGCCAACCGTTAACAAGTAGGTTTTCCGGGGATCCAGGCCAAGGTTTCGCGCGGATTCCTCCCTGTCCTTGATCTTGAACAAGGAGGTATTGACCGCATTCGGAACGAGCTTGATTTTGTCAGCCAGCTCCGGATAACAAGCTTTCATTTTATTCAGCTCGTCGTAGTTGAGGCAGGTGATCAGATCGGCCAGCTTCAGGCTTCTCCGCTTCCGCTCCAGCAATCCTTTGTGAATGCTGCTGCCGTGATGGGCGCCGACGACGGGAATGCCCATCCGTTTGGCGACCTTCGCAATCGCATCAAATCTGCCGTAGGCGTACTCCTGCACGTAGACGATATCGATTCCTTCCTTCCTGAACTCCTGCTCCAGCTGCCTTTCATTCGTAGAAATGTAGGAGGAGATATATCTGCCCAGGAAGGTTTTTCCCGAATAAGGAATCGAGCGGTACAGCTTATACCAGCTCGTCGTAGGAACGAATTTCACGAAGCAGTCCACAAGGCTGTGCTTTGCGCCTCTGCTTTCCCCATGCCGGGTAAAATTATAAATGACCGTACCGATACCGACCTCCGATAGCATCTTCGCGTATTCGAACGAAAAGTCGTTGCGGTAGGTGGAGATATAGTCCGCTTCCGTCAATCCGAGCCCGCCGCCGAAAAAATCCTCAAACGTGTCCGTGCTCATAAACAAGGCGATCTTCATACCAAGCTCCTTTCCGGATGATGATGACGACGGTCATTATTTTCGCAGGCTGCTCATGCATGCTCGCTCACCCGCGCATCGCTTTGCTTCAGCTTCGCTTTCAGCCAGCCGATGTCCGCCCCAATCGCCAGGAACTCTTTGCCGGCCAGCTTGAAATATTTTTTGTAATAAATGAGGATAAACGTCATCCGCACCGATGTAGCCGTAAGCAGCGATAAAGCGGCTCCGGTAATGCCGAATTTAGGAATCAGAAAAAGCATAAGCGGGATGTTCAGGCCTACTCCGAGCATTTGCTGGAGGGTGATGACGCCCGGCCTGCCGACGGACATAAAGGCCTGTGCCAAAATCCAAATCGTGCCGTGAAGCACGACCTCCAGAAGCAATATGCGGTATACGCCGACGCTTCCCAAATACTCCTTCCCGTACAGCAGCTGCAATACCGGCGAGCCGGCTGCCATCAGCACGAGCGCTGCGAGAATCGAGCAGCCGAACGATATTCTCGCCACCTTCAAGGTCATCGGTCCGATGACGCCGTTATCCATGCCGGCCATCTTCGGAAACAAGACGGACACGATCGAGCTTTGAAAAATGTTGAGCATGCGGGACAGGCTGAGCGCCACGACATAAAGACCCATCTGCGCCGGTGACAGAAAGGCGATGATAAGCGCCTGGTCCAGCTTATCCGACACGGTGCCGAGCAGGTCGATGCCCGCCGACCGAATGCCGTAGCCCGTTAACCTTTTGACCGATTGCTTCAGTTTTTTTAATTTAGGCTTATACAGAGCGATCAGCTTTCGCACCATCAGGAAGAAGGAAGGCATGCTCGCTAGCAAATAAGCCAAAGCCGTATTATGCGGCGTCATCCTCCCGGTCAGAACAAAGAAACTAATGGCCAGGAGAGTAACTGCGATCGTTAATAGCCTTAACCGGTTGTACAGCTTGTGCTCGTTCTCCGCTTTCAAGGCCGATTCGAGTACCGGGGTCAAAGTGACGAGCGGCGTGATCAGCATGCACATTTGCGCGAATACGACAACTCCATGATCGTAAGAGCCCAGCCATACGGGGATTAGCACGATACCGACGGCTGCCGCGAGCAGCGCCTGGAAGAAGCCGAGCAGGATTGAAGCCGAGAACAGCTCCGATTTGTCCCGCTCGTTCGTCTTCAAACGGTAGATCAGTGCGGACGGCAGGCCGAATATAAGCGCATAGCCGAGCAGCTGGGGCCACATAATCATGGCCGCCTGCTCTCCCCTTCCTTCCGGACCTAAAAATCTGGCGCATAAAATACCGGTACCGATATTGCCGAGCAAGATCGTGAGCGTTGCGCCGAAGGTGCCGGCTACATGCTTCAAATCCTTGGCGTTTTTATAAAAGCCGAACAATTTGTTGAGTGGACCGGCGTATGTTCTCATATCTCAGCTTCCTTCACTAGAGTTCCTGACCTCGCTGCCCAGCAAAGGCATCGCCATCATCAGCCACAAGCAAAAACCGGAAAGCCCGATCAGCCCGTTGCCGAAAGCCATACTTATGATGGCGGCATAAAAGACGGGCTTGTACTCGCCTGCCGCATGAGGCAGCTTATAGCGGTACAGATCTCGCAGCGTTCCCGATATCGCCCAAAAATAGACGATAAAGCCGAACAAGCCGAACGTGATGCCAATGCTCAAAAAGCCGTTATCCACAATGGACAGACTCCCGATTTCCCCGCCGTTGTTTATTTTCGTGCCGAGGCCGTTGCTGCCGAAGCCGCTCCCGACCGGATTCAGCAGGACAAGCGGGACAAAAGCGTCCAGCAGCTCCATTCTTTCATTAAAAGAGTGGTCGTTTTCAATGTCCGAAAACGAGGCCAGCCGATCCGTAATATGGCTGAAAGCCGGCAAATTGATGCTGATAAGTATAACCGCGGTAATTGTGACGGCATACTTCAGGATCTGCTTGAAGCCGTCTTTCTTGTAGTTGGAGATTGCAACGAATAGAAGCACGGCGACGACAAAAATCCAGGCTGTCCTGACCGAAGTAAGCAGAAGCGTGCTCCCGATAACAGCCGTCAGCAGCAGCTGGACCGGCTTGCTTAATTGCCGGTCCATGAGGCACATGGCCAGCACGACGGCCAGAAACATGCCGCACGGCCCCGGAGAATTCAGCAGGGAAAACACTCTGATTTCGAACGGCTCCGGCAGGCCGATCGACCTCATCTCGGAGCCGATCATCCAGAACGTATCCCACGGCGGGGCCCATACGTACTGAATCCAGCCGTATACCGCCACAATAACACCTAATGCATAAAAGGTTTTCGTTAGCAGAGCATACAACTTCTTGTCCTCCGACGTGGCCATATAATAGAGGGCCAGCATCGGCATGACGTAATTGCCCAAATCGTACAGCGCGCTCATGCCGTTTTTCATAAATCCGATAACGCTCATTAGTCCGAATAAAATGAAGATGGCCGGCAGCGTTTTGGTCATCCGCTTATCGAGCTTCTTCTCCTTTTTAATGGAAAGAGCGATAAACAGGCTGCACAGCAGCGGGGTTATGATAATGAGCGACATCGAGCTGTACTCCTGGATAGTCCAATCGTACAATCTCCGGATTTCGGGGGCCACGATCCATATGGTCAAGATGTACGGCATGAACCAGCGCGAGCTTCTTGTCCAAAGGATTAAGCAGGGCATGACAATGGCCAACAAAAGAACCGGCAGCCATCCGAAGCGGATCGCGCCCAGCGTTGAAATCAAAGAGATGAATACGATAAACGCCCCTAACGGTACATAGCCGTTTCTTGCAATAATTGCTGTCAATGTCAATACACCTGCCAACTGTTAATGTTTGAGCCAGGTTTGTAAGCCCATCACCCTTCCCTGAAAGCAATAAACGCTTCTCGGTACGACACTGCCCTTACCCTTCAGCAGGTAACGGACGATCTGGACAAGTCCTGGCGATGCGGTGGTGCCAAACATTACGGCCCAGAAAAAAAAGACAAAAATTTGGAGCGACTTAAGGTGAGTCAGTACCGCATACGTTTCGTTATGCACCATGTTTTTGGTCGCGACCGGGTGCACAAACGTCTGCCGCTGATCCACATCATGCCTTTTGCCTTCGTAATGGTTCACCTTAATTTCCGGGTCGTAGATGAGTCTGCCGCCCATTCTTCTGAGAGCAAGGCCGAGAACCAGCTCCCAATGCACCTGCGCTCCCTTGCCGAGCAAACGCTTCTCGAAGCCAATGGCTTTCAGCTTGTCGGTACGGTATGCGCAATTGACGCCTTTCAAAAAATCCGCGTCGCTTGGCGCACCGCTGCCGACGTGGTGATTCCCGATCATCTTGCCGTACCACAGCAGCTTTCCTACCTTTTTCACCTTGCGTTCCTGATAGGTTCCGTTATGATAGACAAGATCTCTTCCGCCTACACCTACGACCTCGTTGCTTTCCATAAAACGGGCGCGCAGACGCTCCAGCCAATCCGGAAACGGCTCCGCGTCGTCGTCCGTAATCGCCACGATATCCGCCGTGCAGACCCCAATCCCTTTGTTCATGGCCTGTACGACGCCGGGCTCATGCAGGTCTACCAGAATAAGCTCCGCCGGGCTTTGGGGAAGCTGAGGCAGAAGCCGGGCAAGCAGGTCATGAGTAGCATCGTCATCCACTCTTACGGTGACGATGACCTCCTTCGGCATATGCGTCTGCCGATAAACGGCCTTCAGGCATCTTTCCAAATCCTCCGGCCTGTTATAGGTAGGAACTAGTACCGAAATATCCATCCTCATTCCCTCTCTTAATAAGCTGAGTTCGGAAATAATATGATCTTGATCGTCTTGAAAAAGATTTTTGTATCCATTTTGCAGCCTCTTTGCGCCACGTAATGCAAATCCAGCTCTACCATCTGGTTAAAGCTGAGATCATTCCTTCCGCTGACCTGCCATAGGCCTGTGCAGCCGGGCGTTACCGTCAGGCGCAGCTTGTCGTATTCCGAATACTCCTCGACCTCTCTTGGAAGCGGAGGACGCGGCCCGACAAGGCTCATATCTCCCCTCAGCACGTTCCACAGCTGCGGCAGCTCATCCAGGCTTGTCTTCCTGATGAATTTGCCGATTTTCGTAATGCGGGGATCCTCTTTCATCTTGAACATGGCGCCGCTCACTTCATTCTGATGGAGGATGTCCTTCAGCAGCTCCTCGGCGTTGGATACCATCGAGCGGAACTTGAACATGCGGAACGGCTTCTCCGATTTGCCGATGCGGGTCTGACTGAAGAAGACGGATCCTTTTGGATCCTCAAGCTTAATCAATACCGCCAGAAAAATGAAAAGCGGGGCCAATAAAATCAGCCCCGTCAGCGATGCGACAATATCCACGCCTCTTTTGCTTACTTCAAAAAACAGAGTGCCGGACGACCGGCTGGATAACGCCGCCGGAACGTACACGCCGTACGGCTTGGCCAGCTCCGCTTCGCTTTGGTTAGGTGCCTGCATAATTACTCACCTCTGATTACGGGGTACGCGCCGGAGCGCTCCTTCTCGATGAGCTCTTCCATCATCGTCAGCAGCGGATGCTTCAGATCCGGTCTGCGAAGGGCAAAATCGATCGTCGTCTGGATAAAGCCCAGCCGCTCGCCGACATCGTAGCGGATGCCTTCGAAATCGTAGGCGTATACGCCTTGGCTGTCGTTGAGCATTTGGATGGCGTCCGTCAGCTGAATTTCGCCGCCGGCTCCAACTTCCTGCCTGCCGAGATATTCGAATATTTCCGGCGTCAGCACGTACCGGCCCATAATAGCCAGATTGGACGGCGCATAGCCGGGCTTCGGCTTCTCCACGAACCGGTTGACCTCATAGAGTCTGCCGGACGAATCGAGCGGATCGACAATGCCGTAGCGGTGGGTCTGGTCAACGCCTACCGCCTGTACGCCGATCACTGAGCGGCCTGTGTGATCATACTGATCTATCAGCTGTTTTGTGCAAGGAACCGGTCCCTGGACGATATCGTCCCCGAGCAGTACGGCGAACGGCTCGTTGCCGATAAATTTCCTTGCGCACCAGACCGCATGGCCGAGACCCTTCGGCTCTTTCTGACGGATGTAATGAATCTCGACATTCGATGATCTGCGGACCTCTTCCAAAATATCCAGCTTTCCTTTTTCCTCCAGCATGTACTCGAGCTCAAAAGCCATGTCGAAATGATCCTCGATTGCACGCTTGCCTTTACCTGTCACCACGATAATATCTTCGATTCCTGATTGGATAGCTTCCTCTACGATGTACTGGATCGTGGGCTTATCCACGATCGGCAGCATTTCCTTAGGCATAGCCTTCGTTGCCGGCAAGAACCTTGTACCTAATCCTGCGGCGGGTATAATTGCCTTCGTGACTTTTTTCATCTCGATCACCTATCCTCATTATCTATTTTTAGTGTGACAGGGGCATTTAACCCCGCCTCACGCCACACTCCCGACGATTAACGTCTAAGGTACGCTGACCCACAGCATGACCGAGTGCCTCCGGTGATAACGGTGCAGGAGACATTACCTAAAGCTATGCAGCGCAACGCTTGGCGCTGTCCTATGGGGGAGAAACAATAGAAGTAGAATGAAGTTCGATTTCGGCTACGCTCTCGTTCTGGCGTCGTTCATAACGACACCAAGAAACCGGGCTTTCACCTTGGATAAATCGGCCTTCGCTTGCAGCACAGTTTCCTTCCTCGTCCTGCCTTGATTGATGACCAGCAGCACCCCGTCGCATAAAGCCGCAACGATTGAGGCGTCCGTCGCTTCCAGAACGGAAGGCGTGTCCACTATTACAACGTCGTAACGTTCTTTCGCTTCTGCAAGCACGCTCTCCATCTGAGCGGAAGCCAGCCATTCGGACGAGCTGCTCGGGACAGGGCCGGCGGGCAGGAGATCCAGATTCATAATCGAGGTCGGCTGCACGGCGTCGTCGAACTTATGCTTCAGCCGGAGCAGCGTAGTCAAGCCGGCATTTTCCGGAGCATGAAAGATGATGTGCTGGGTCGGTTCGCGAAGATCGGCGTCGATCAGCAGCGCCTTTTTCCCCGCCAGGGCGTAAGCGACGGCAAGATTGGCCGAGGTCATGCTTTTCCCTTCCCCCTTCTTCGCCGAGGCGATCATGATCGTGCGGATATCCTCGATCGGATCCGCAAAATCGATATAGGTCCTCAGCTTTTTGTAAGCCTCGGCCTCCGGGGATTTCGGGTTATTCTCGGTCATCAGACGGTAGCTAGACTTCAAGCGCGGCATTGCTATCCCTCCTTAGCTGTGCGTTATGACGGCTATCGCCGCCGACGCGGCCTGCCGGCTTCGTATAGGGGACAAACGCGAACGTCTGAAAGCCAAGCAGCTGCTCGACGTCCTTCTCCGTTTTCACGGTGTCGTCCAAATACTCACGCAGAAAGGCAAAACCTATCCCGAGCAGGAGCGACATAAAAATACTGATCATGATATTGGATACCGGACTTGAGGATATGGTTGCCCCTCCGGCGGCGGGATCGGCCTGATTCAGGATGTTCACATTGTCGATCTTCATTAAATGAGGAATTTCCTTCTGGAAGACGACCGACACGGCGTTTACGATATTGGCGGCTCTGCTGTAGGAGTTGTCGATAGCGCTGATCGACATTACCTGCGTCTCGTTCACGCTCGATACCTGTACGCGGGCGATTAGCTCTTCCGGCGTAGCGTTGAGCTCCGGATACTGCTCGACGACCAGCTTCATAATGTAAGGCGTCCGGATAATCTCCGTGTACGTTTTGGTCAACTGGATACTCGCGGAAATGCTTCCCACATCCAGCGCTTCTCCGGCGATCGTCACGTTCTGGCTTTCGTTTACGATCAGCTTCGTAGAGGCGGCGTACTGCTTCTGGACCAGGAAGTAAGAGTAATATCCGGTGGCCGCAGCGCCAATCAGTACGATTAACCCGATCATCCAAACGTTTTTTCTGATGACCGACCAATACTGTTTCAGTTCCATTTGCAATTCCTCCGTTGTACAAATTTGTTAATGAACCAAAAACATTATTCGTAACGCGACCTTTAGGGCGTGCGTAAACGCCTGGCGCCGTTCATTGAGGAGCTGCATGCCAAGTTGTCGAACGGACCTATTGTTTTCACTACCCGTTTTCATAATTGGATTTGGAAACGAATCAAGCGGTGATCCCCCTTGCTCTGCCAATTATGAGCCTTTCACCGTCCTCCAGGTTATTCGATAGGAGAACCTGTTGAGTAGATTTTATTCCCTTTGCATAGTTTTGTAAACAGAAAAATTCTCATTTCGAATAATATTTTCTGAAAGCGTAGCCAATTCCGCCAGGATTCTACAAGGTTGTTCCGCTTGATATTCGCTCTGAATGGCTGCCGTCGTTTGCGTCGGTTTTCTACCGCATTCTGCCTACAAAATTGCCGCTTCGCGGCCTGTAATGGATTTCTTCATTAATGCCATTCTCGATTCGAATTGTATTCATAGAATACTAAAACTTTTGTTTGCGTTTTGAATAAAAGTATGTATAATGATGACCATAGCCACCCGGAAGCACGAGATACACAGAGGAGCAAGGAGGAAGCGACGATGATTGACCCGAGAGGCAACAATCTCATATTCTTGCTGAGCGTGCCTCGAAGCGGCACCTCGCTTTCAACGGTAATGCTTCAAAATCACAGCAAGGTGTTCGCCACTCAGGAAATGTGGTTCCTGATGAGCTTGCACGACTTACGGAAGAACTCCTACCGGCCTTACGGGGGAACGGCTATCATCAATCAGTTTTATAACGGAATTTTAACCGAAGAACTATTCGACCAGTCATGCCGGGCTTTCGCGCTTCAGGTATACAACGGTTTGCTAAGCACAAGCGACGGCGCCCGGATGGTCGTGGATAAATCACCAAGATATTACTACATGCTTGAATTTCTCGACCGGCTATTCCCTCACTCCAAGCGTATCTTCCTGATTCGTAATCCTTTTTCCATCATCGCTTCCTATAAGAAGGTCAACCATCATATGAATGACCGCTTCGATCTCATCCAGGATCTGCGGTCTCCCAAATTCAATATCAAAACGGCGGATATAACGATCGGACTTATGCGGTATATCAGCTACTTTTCGGGAGATTCGCCTTATGCCTGCCGGCTGCGGTACGAACAGCTTGTCTCGCAGCCCCAGGCGGAAATGATGCGCTTATGCGAGTTTCTGGGCCTTGAATACGAGGCAGGGGTTGAGAAATACAGCGAGCATATGAATACGGCCAAAGCGGAGCTGTTCTACAGCATGGGGGTTGGCGATCCATTCCTGAGCAGGCATAACGAGCCTCACCGGGATTCGGTCCACAGCTGGAAGGAAACGCTGGACAAACAGGAAATCGAGCTGTACGGCCGTGCGCTCGGCGCCCGGGTGTTTCATGAGCTCGGTTATTCGGAGGAATTGGCGGAGGCCGAGAAAATAACGGGAGTCCGGTTCGAAAGCGCGCCGGATTCGGAGCTGCTGGAGCTTCGGACGAAGCAATTGGCCGAGCTGAGCGGAGTCGTCTGGACCCCCGGTTACCTTCTCCAGTCGTCCGCTGAACATATTGCGGCCGATGCCCCCTCTATCCTTCCGGCGTCAAGCCGAACAGGACAGCCGAATGCGCTTCAGCTTCAAATTACGCTGCGGGCGGTAGAGAAGCGGCTGGAGAAAAGTTTGCTGGAAGAGCGGAGGGCTAAAGCCAGGCTCAAGGAGCTGAACGGGAAGCTGAAACGGATTAAATCGTTCATTCCGTTCGGTAAGTCCCTCTCCCGCTTTGCGTCCCGCTATCTGATTGCGGATGGGGTGAGAAAATGAGCGCAGTCGCCTGTATTTATACGCAGGACGGACCGGTGAATGAAGCTGAAGCCCTTGAGATGATGAACGGGCTGGCCTCCTACCGACACGATTATTCCCGCACCTGGATGGGCAAAGGCTTGTTCTTCGCCTGTATCGGGCAGTTTTTCACCCCCGAAGCGGAACATGAGCGGCTTCCCTTCCAGGACGGCGAGACAGGACTGGTCATTAACGCGGATGCGATTTTGGACAACCGGGACGACCTGATCGCCCGGCTGCAAGCCGGCGGGAAGCAAGACGTTCTCACAGATGCCGAGCTGATTCTGCTCGCCTACCGGAAATGGGGAGCTCGCGCTCCCGAATATATGATCGGCGATTTCACCTTCCTCATCTGGGACTACAAGGAACGGCGCTTATTCGGCGCCAGAGACCGGATGGGCGGCAGATCTCTCTATTATCGCGAGGAGCCGGGGCATACCGCCTTCTGCACGACGATCGCTCCTCTCCTCTCGTTTCAGCGGACGGATAAGCGACCAGACGAGCAGTGGCTCGCCGAATTTATGGCCATACCGGAAATGTACGAGTCGACGGATATATTTTCTACCGTCTACCGGAACGTTCGCCAAATTCCGCCGGCCCACACGTTTACCTTGCAGGATGGCAGGCTGACCGTCATGCCGTACCGGGCCTGGGAGCCGGTGAAGGAGCTCCGTCTGCGGTCGGACGAAGAGTACGAGGAAGCGTTCCGCGAAGTGTTCCGCAAAGCGGTAGACTCAAAAATCCGCTGCCGGCAGCACGTCGGAGCAACGCTTAGCGGCGGTCTCGACTCCGGTTCGGTCGCCAGCTTCGCCGCCAAGGCGCTGAAGCAGAACGGCAAATCCCTGCATACGTTCAGCTATATACCGGAACGCGATTTCGTGGATTGGACCCCAAGGGGCACCGTAGCCAACGAAAGCCCGTATATTCAGTCCACTGTCAACTACGTGGGCAATATTAACGGACATTATCTGGATTTTGCGGGCAAAAGCTCCTATGACGAAATCGACGACTGGTTGTCCATACTTGAAACGCCTTACAAATTTTTTGAAAATTCATTCTGGTTAAAAGGTATCTATGAAACCGCTGAGCAGAAAAAGGTCGGCGCCCTGCTCATGGGATCCAGAGGCAACTTCAGCATCTCGTGGGGTCCTGCCGTTCCCTACTTCGCAACGCTGGTGCGCAAGCTGAAATGGCTTCAATGCTACAGGGAGGCACGTCAGTACAGCCGGAACAGAGGCATGGCGGGGAAATTGTTGATGACCAGAATCGCCAAGGAAGCCTTCCCCTTCCTTCAAGGCAGCTCGGCCCAGCCGGCCAATATGCCTATGCTTCTGATCAATCCGGAGTTCGCCAATCGGACGAATGTGTTCGCCACGCTGCGCGCGCAGCGCGTCGGATTACGCGATCCGTTGATCCGGCAGGCGTCGGAGCTGCGGCGGGATAAGCTTCAGAGCATGGCCCTCGGCAACAAGAACGGGGCATCCGCGACCAAGCTGTCTCTCCGGTATGGCGTGCTGGAGCGCGATCCGACCGCCGATCCGCGAGTGATTGAGTTTTGCTTGTCGCTCCCATTCGGACAGTACGTCAAGGACGGAATGGACCGAGCCCTCATCCGCAGGTCGACCTTAGGTTATTTGCCCGATAACATCAGGCTCAATCAGCGGATTCGGGGCATTCAGGCAGCCGACTGGGTTCATCGGATGACCGCATCCTGGCCGGCTTTCATCCGGGAGCTGAACGAGATCTGCGACGACCCCGTCGCCGGCGAGTACTTGAACGTTCAGCATATCAAGGCCGCAATATCGGCGTACGGGGCCGCCCCGAAACCGGAATACGCCTTCCTTCCGGAGGTTAGAGTTCTCATGCGAGGCCTCATTATATACCGCTTTCTTAAAAAAGCATGCTCCTGAACATGAACTCATGAAAGGAGGTGAAAGCAATGAAAAAAGAATGGCAAACACCAGCTTTGGAAGTATTGGAAGTTTCCTCCACAATGCAAGGCAAAGGCGTTACACTTGTTGACATCGTAACTGTTGAAGACCATGACCTTTACAGCTAGTACCGTACTTAGAGTAACAGAAAGTATTGCTTGACCCGGCCCTTATACAAGCAGCATCCGTATAAGGGCCATCTTTTCTATTAATCTAGCAAGAGGGTGAGAGCCATTCTTCCAGCGCTTAAAGGCTACGAATACCGGGCATTCGGCTTCCCGATCTTCAGCGAAATGGCACTGCCTGAGCTGGAATCGGCTTCCGTGCCGGGAGACCGGGGAGAACCGGTGTATATCGGCTATGAGGACTTGTCCCCCCATTTGAAGGAACTGAACACCGGACGCTATACAGCGGCTGTTCGCGAAGCTTCCATTCTGATCAAAATTGAAGAAACCGCCCTGTTCCGCATCAGCGGCGGCGACCGGATCACTTTTTTTCCGTTTCCTGGAGCGGATATGAGCAAGATCAGGCTTTTTGTGCTTGGCACCTGCATGGCCGCCCTGCTCTACCAACGGCGAATTCTTCCTCTGCATGGCAGTGCGATCGCCGTCAACGGGCGGGCTTACGCCTTTGTAGGCAATTGCGGCGCAGGCAAATCCACCTTGGCCGCCGCCTTTCTCCAGCAAGGCTTCCACATGGTAAGCGATGACGTAATCGGCGTTCCCTCCGGGTTCACTTCCCCATCCGACGGCGGTCCGCCCTACGCCATTCCCTCTTATCCGCAGCAGAAGCTCTGGAGCGAAAGCATGTCGCATTTCGGCATGGAGCAATCCGGTTACCGGCAGTTATTCCGGGAAGGGGCTAAATTCGCCATTCCGGTAGCCGCACGGTTTCAAACCGAGCCTCTGCCCCTGGCAGGCGTATTCGAATTATTTGCAGCTGACGGGACCGGCATCGAAATCCGGCCGTTCACAAAGCTGGAACGGATCGATGCGCTGACGAGGCATACCTACCGAAGCTTTTTGGCGCCGATGCTCGGCCTTGACCAGTGGCATTTCGACACGGTTACCGCACTTGCGGGCAAGGTTGCCGTGTACCGCATCCGCCGTCCGGCAGAAGGATTTACCGCACACCAGCTTGCCGGGCAAATCCTACAACTCATAGGCAAAGGAGAATCGTGATATGACAAACCTAGCACCCGATCGGCCGTTTGTTCAGGTTCCCGGCAACATCGTAAGCGATATGGACGGGGAAAAAGTGATGCTTAACGTTTCCTCGGGCAAATATTTTAATCTCGGACAGGTCGGCGGCAGGATTTGGGAGCTATTGGTCGAGCCCGCATCGGTGTCTCAGCTCGTCGAAACGCTGACCGAGGAATACGATGTGATGCCGGAGCAGTGTGCCTACCAGGTTTCCTCGTATATGAAGCTTCTGCTCAAGGAGCAGCTGATTCAGCCTCATGCGGACTGACCATAGAGGCCGCTATGAGGATATGGCTGAGAAGACTGAAAACATACCTGTCCTACCGCCCCCAAAGGCGGTACCTGTTAGCGGAGGCATACCTCATGCTCGGGTTCGCGCGAGTGCTGAAGGCCGTCCCGTTCGCGCGTGCGCTCCGGATTTTGGGTGCTGAGCGCACGGAAACCTCTCATGCCCGTAACCGGGAAGACGAGCTGACACTGGCGCTTATCGGCAAGTCTTTAATTACGATGAGCCGTTACACGTGGTGGGACAGCCAATGTCTGGTTCTGGCGATGGCAGGCATGCAGATGCTGGCGCGTCGCGGCATCGAAAGCACCATGTATCTCGGTACGGCCAGAGACAAGAAAACCGGCAAAATGGTGGCCCATGCCTGGCTCAGAAGCGGCGAAGCCTACGTCACCGGAGCGTATGAGCTGGAGCGTTATGTGGTCGTCGGTGTATTCGGCAAGACGCTTCAAAACAGCAAGAAACGGAGGAGCGCAAATCATGGTACACGATATCGGGGAGGATCGTCTCCCGCTTCCGCCGGAGCTTCAGCTGCTGCTGGCCCTAATCGGAGAAGCCGATAACCGCGACCCCCATCAGCTCGTGCCGCTCGGCATCGACTGGGAGGTATTTCTCGCCCTGGTCAAGCATCACAGGGTTTATCCGCTCGTCCACGCGAAGCTGAAACGAATCGGATCCTATTGGCTGCCGGCGCATACGGCGGAGAAGATCGCGGCCGAATACGCCCGCAACACCTTCAAAATGATGCATATGTCCCGGGAAATGGAGCGCTTATGCCAGGCTCTAAACGACCGGCACATCCCTTCTCTCGTCCTTAAGGGGCCTGTGCTCTCGGAGTATCTGTTCGGGGATTTGGCCCTGCGCACCTCCAAGGATCTGGACATTCTCGTTCCGGAGGCGGACGTGGAAAAAGCCGAAGCCGTCCTGCTCGGACTCGGCTTCGAACTCCACGAGGATGTACCCCGAATCCTGAATAACTGGAAATGGAAATCCCATCATTTGTCCTACCTTCACCGCGGTACCGGCATTCAGATCGAACTCCATTGGCGCATGAATCCGGACGCGATGTCAGAGCCTCCGTTCGAGGAGCTGTGGGCCAGACGGAGAACGAGCATGCTCACCGGCTGCCCCGTCTACTTCCCCGGCAACGAGGATCTGTTCTTTTATTTGGCCGTTCACGGCGCGAGGCACGGCTGGTTCCGGCTGCGGTGGCTGTGCGATATCGACCGCCTGGCTCACAAGCCGATCGATTGGAAAACCGTTGATTCCATCTTCAAGACCTACAAATCCAAGCCGCTCGGAGGACAAGCGCTGCTGTTAGCCCGCAAGCTGCTTGGGACGCCTATGGCATCCGGCATGGAATCGCTGTGCGCGCAAGCTTCAGCCAAGCGGACGGCCGTCAGCGCATTAGGGTTCATCAAAGCCATGGAGAAGCCGAACCCGAAGTCTCTTTCTTTTATTTTCTACCTGCTGTCGCTTATGAATGCCAGGCAAAAATGGGCCTATTTCAAAAACAGATTTTATCCGAGCTCGCATGACGCGGAAAGGCTGCCCTTGCCGGCCGGCCTGCATTTTCTGTATTTCCCGCTTCGCCCTCTTCTGTGGGTATGGCGGCATTTGAACCGGCAAGCATCGCGGGAGGAGGCAAGTTAGCATGGCAATATTGCCTTTTGTGAAACGGCTGCATGTCTTTGCCGGCAAAAAGCTGTATTTGAACTTATTTTACATGATCGTTATTCCGTTCTTCGAAGGGCTCGGCATCTATCTCCTTATTCCGATGCTCGGCTTAATCGGACTGTTCGATATGGGCTCAGGAAGCTCATCGCCAGTCGAATGGCTGACTTCCCGGCTCGGCCTGCCGGATGTATTTCTCAGCCTGCCTGCCGTACTGGGAGCATACATCGCAATCTTGACGGGGCAGGCTCTGCTGCAGCGCAGCCAATCGCTGCTTAACATTCGAATACAACAAGGATTTGTCCGCTATTTGCGCATCGAACTTTACCAGTCACTTCTGCAGGCCAAATGGTCCTATTTCTTGCGCAAGCGCAAATCCGATTTCAATCATATATTGACGGCCGAGCTGGCCCGGGTCAGTCAAGGGACGATCGTTTTTTTCCAGCTTGCCGCAGCGCTGCTGTTTACCGCCATCCAGATCGTAGTGGCCTTCACCCTTTCCGCGAAGCTGACGCTGCTCGTTCTCGGAAGCGGCGCCTTGCTCGCCCTATTCGCCCGTAAATTTATCCGTCGCGCCAAAAAGCTCGGGGATCAGACCTCGCGCCTGTCCCAGGATTATTATGCCGGCATAACGGATCAGCTCAGCGGCTTGAAGGATATGAAGAGCAACCGGCTCGAGCGGACGCAGCTGGCGCGGTTCGAAGCGCTCTGCCGCCGGATGGAGGCCAATGTCGTCGGGTTCGTGACGCTGCAGTCGATGACTCAGCTGTATTACCGGATAACGGCCGCTCTCCTTATCGCGTTGTTCGTTTATTTGTCCATCGGAGTGCTGGCCGTGCAGGCGGAGCAATTAATGCTGATCGTCCTGATCTTCGCAAGGCTTTGGCCCCGCTTCTCCGGCATTCAAAGCAATCTGGAGCAAATCGGCTCCATGTTCCCTGCCTTCCGGGCGATTATGGAGGTACAGCGGGAATGCGACGAAGCAAAAGAGAGATTCCCGCTGACCGATACGGGCGGATCGGGCTTTCAGGTCAAGGAGCATATTCAATTCCGCGAGGTCGGCTTCAGCTACGGGGACGAAGGCGGACAGCAGGCGCTAAGCCAAATTAACCTGTTCATTCCCGCCAACCGGATGACGGCCGTCGTCGGCAAGTCCGGCGCAGGCAAAAGCACGCTCATCGACATGCTTCTAGGACTGATCGAGCCCGGACAAGGGGACATTCTCGTAGACGGAGCGGCCTTGACCGGAGAGAAAATGTCCGATTTCCGCCGTTCGGTCGGCTATGTATCCCAGGATCCGTTTCTCTTCCATGCGAGCATCCGGGAAAATTTGCAGCTCGTCGCCCCCGATGCGACCGAGGATCAAATGTGGGAAGCTCTCGCCTTCTCCGCATCCGATTCGTTTGTCAAAGCCCTCCCCGAAGGGCTAGATACAGTCATCGGCGATCGCGGCATCCGGCTGTCCGGCGGAGAAAGGCAGCGGATCGTCCTCGCGAGAGCCATCCTCCGCAAGCCGGCGGTGCTCGTACTGGACGAAGCGACGAGCGCCCTCGATACCGCGAATGAAAGGCTCATTCAATCCGCTCTGGAACGATTGAAGGGCACCATGACGGTCATCGTCATTGCGCACAGGCTGTCGACGATCCGGGGCGCCGATCAGGTTGTCGTTCTGGAGCGAGGGGAAATCGCGGAGCTGGGCAGCTTCGAGCAGCTATCCGGCAAGCCAAAGGGCCTGTTCGGCTCCCTGCTCCGCCAGCAGGCCGACTGGCATGCCGAAACCTCATAACCAAAGGGAGGAACAATTCCGATGAACACAACAATTGCAACGCCTAACCTGGTCTGGCACAAGCCCGGCCTTACCCGTGAAGACCGCCATTCCCGCAATGGCCACAAGGGCTGCGTCCTTTGGTTTACCGGCCTGTCGGGCTCCGGCAAATCGACCCTTGCCTACGCGCTGGAGCAGGAACTGTTCGCGCGTCACGTTCAATCGTATGTGCTGGACGGCGACAATGTCCGGCATGGGCTGAACCGCGACCTGGGCTTCTCGGCGGAGGACCGAAAGGAAAACGTCAGACGGATCGGCGAAGTATCAAAGCTGTTTGCGGATGCTGGAATGATCGTATTGGCTGCCTTTATTTCGCCGAACCAGGAGGATCGCGATATGGTTCGGAGCTATTTTGCTGACGAGGAATTTCTGGAAATTTACGTGCGCTGTTCTCTGGAGGAGTGCGAGCGGCGCGATCCGAAGGGATTGTACCGCCGGGCCCGGAAGGGCGAAATCGCCGGCTTCACCGGCATTTCCGCTCCCTACGATATCCCCCGCTCCCCGGATCTGGTTATCGACACGGAAGTGCTGAACGTTGAGCAATCGGTCGCTAGTGTGCTGGAGGCTCTGGAGAACCGCTCTTATTTGAAATAATGCAGATGCGGATGCGGATGGACTTCGCATGACGCGCATAAAGAAGGAGGATTCGCGATGAACAAGCACCAACCAGGCCAGCCGCTCAAGGTTGCGCTGATCGCCAGCTGCGATTACGACCCGAATGCGGGCGTTGCCGGCGCTACCGTATCTTTGGCAGCCGCCCTAAAGGAAAAAGGCGCCGTTTGCGACACCTTTTTTATGGATGACCTGAAAACCTTTACCGGAAACGTGCTGGACGATCTGCTGTTTCCCTTGAAGGTCGCCCTGCTCAAAAGAAAATTTAGTACGTACGACGTGCTGGAAATCGCCACCGGCGACTCGTGGGTGCTGAGCCTGCTGCCCGGCAGGCCCGTCATTATCGCGAACAGCCACGGTCTGGAAAACGTCGCCCACGACAATCGTGTGATGGAGGCGCGGGAAGGCCGCCTCAAATTAAGCTGGAAATATACGTTTTACCACGGCGGCTTCCGGCTTTGGCAGGAGAAAGTTGCCTTCCGAAGAGCGGACGCGGCGCTGCTGCTGAACGGGCAGGACTTGAAATACGCGGTCAACCGTCTCGGCGTTCCGTCCTCCAAAGCCTATCAGGTCAGCAACGGCATCCGCAGCAGCTTTATGAATTTGCCGTTTGAGGAAATTGCTCCTGGAAGCAGCGAGCCGATCCGTATCGCCTGTGTCGGCAGCTATATCCCGCGGAAAGGAATCGTATATTCGGTACCGGCGCTCAATCGGCTGCTGAAGCGGACGGATCACGTATCCGTTTCGTTCATCGGCACTCGCGCCGAGGCTGACGCGGTGTTAAAGGATTTTGACGCATCGGTGCACAGCCGCATTCAGGTTATCCCGAAATACGATCAGCCGAACCTTCCGTCCTTGCTGAAAGGCCATCAAATTTTGCTGTTCCCTTCACTCTCGGAGGGAAGCCCCTTAACTTTGCTTGAGGCGATGGCTTGCGGAACGGCACCGGTCGTCACCGACATCCCGGGCATTAACGATACCGTTACGGACGGGCTCGATGCGCTGGTCGTCCCGGCCCGAAGCAGCGAAGCGATTGAACTCGCGCTCAAGCAATTGCTCTCCGACGACAGGCTGCGCAGGAAACTGCGGCAAAATGCTTACATCACCGCTCAGCGCTACAGCTGGGACAACGTCGCGGAAGCGAGACTTTCTTTATACACGAGCCTTCTGGAAAAACGACGCGGCTCGCAGGAAGCTTTTGCCGCTTACCGTTAAACCCTGTTATAGCCAAAGCCGTATGCCGTAACCGAAACGCCGGTTGCGGCTGCGGTTGTTTTGGCGTATACGCACAGTCGAACTACATTTTGGTCTCCTCGGCTCAAAGCGGCAAAATCTTCGTCACCCAGCCAAATCGTCCCGGCTGCCGTCATTTTTTTCTCGAGCGTCATTTCCACGTTATCCGACCATATGAAGCCTACCTTCACCGTAACGGTTTCCGAAGCAGCGAAGCTGCCCTCCGCCATGATCTGAAATCTTTCCGCGTCGATAATATTGAAGTTTGTATAGGGCCTCATAACGGAAACGGCCCCGTAGCTGCCTCCCGTTCCGATGACAGGGCTGGCTTGACTTTTATAATAGACCGGCTTGCGGGTATTGATCAGTGTCCAGCTCGCTCCCCAATCCGGCGAAATTTCCAGCTCCTTTGTCGTTTGATTTCGGCGGATCAGCACATCGTCGAGCAGCTGCTTGCTGTACCCCTGATCGCGGAATATAGCCTGGCCGTTCGGAATGCGGGATTGCACCAGCAGGCTCCCGCCGTCCTGAGTGGTCCCGCCGCCGATCGCAGCGCGGTAACGGCAGCCGAATTCGTGAATGGAGAAGCCGGATTGATGCGATTCGATCTCGATCAGACGATCGCCGGAAAACTTGCCTATTACCGGCACGCGGATAAGGGAGACGGTGGAAGGACCGGCATTTTCCATTTTCAAAACGCCGATTCCCGGACGGGTCTGGTCATACGAGTTTATGCCGAGGCCTCTTAAGCTAATGTCTACCGGAGAGAAGGTTCGAATGACCCAGGCTTCCTGAAAGCCCTCAATATCCACCCCTTCGATCGTGACGTTCGCGACTCCTCCCAATTCACCTGTCACATAATCCTTGCCGATAATAACTACGCCACGTTCGTCCACGGGAATGCCGGTAGACGCTGCGGTTCTCTGCGTATTCCCGAATTGCCCTCCCCAAAACTGAAAGCCTCCGCAAAATCCGCTAATATGAACAGCCGCTTTCTCGCCGCCTACCCAAACGTTGTAAAACTGGATATCGTTGCCGGATTGCAGCCCTGTCCGCAAATTGATGCCTACGTTCAGGCCGGTCCATACGGCGCGGATGTTATGGAATGAGGAGCCGAAGCAGTTGTTGACCAAATCGTAGCCGATATCGAAATTGGTTACGTTCGTATTTTCCACTCTGAACTGCCTTATCCCGTTCAGCTTGATACCCGCGCTATTCGTATTCGGCTTGGGGGCTGGACCGATAACCGCAAAATCCTTTGCCCAGCCTGAAGGCTTGGAGCCGCTTCCCGACTGTGGCGTGTTGGTGCTCAGCCCGAAGACAATGCCGTCCGCGTTCGAATAGGTCGGCTTGAATACCGTCGGCGTCCCGTCGCCAAACATTCTGAAATCGTTGGCACCCGCGACGAGCGTCGCGGAATGCTTGTAACTCCCTTTCGGGACGTACAGCACCTTCCCCGATCTGCCCGCCTCGTTCATTGCGGCCTGCAAGCTTTGCGTATCGTCTGCGATGCCGTCGCCTTTTGCCCCGAAGTCCGTTTTAGCGTTAATCATGATGTCATTCCCCCTCATGTCATTTGGTTGCAATTTCCTTCCAGGTTTTCCCCCAATCCGCGGATAGTTCAAGTCTCCCCCCTCTCGGCCGAAGCATCACGTTATCGAGCAGCAGCTTGCTGGTTCCGTCGTCCCGGTACATCGCCTGTCCTTGCTGAATACGCGACTGCACGAGCATGCTGCCGCCGTTTTGCATCTTGCCGCCTAATGTGACGGCGTACTTGCACTCGATTTCGTTAATACAGAAGCCGGACTGCTGCCCGTTTACTTCGATCAGGCGGCTTCCGGCATACTTCCCTTTAACCGGCACGCGGAGCATGGAAATATTCGATGCGCCGGCATTGTCCATTTTCAGAAAGCCGCGCGGAAAATTTTTGGTGTCGTTCGCGTATACGCCCAGTCCTCTCAAGCTCAAGTCCACCTCATAAAATGCACGAAAAGCCCAGCCGTACTTAAAGTTTTCGATATCTACCCCTTCCACGGTGACGTTCGCAACGCCGCCCAGCTTGTTGGTGTGATAATCCTTCCCCAAAATGACGACGCCCCGCTGGTCGTCCGGCACCTTCGAGTTTGCCGCTTTTTCCGCGTTGCCGAACTGCCCTCCCCAGAACTGATAGCCCCCGCCGTCCCCGCTAATATGAACGGCCGCTATTTCGCCGCCTAACCAAGCGTTGTAAAACTGGATATCGTTGCCGGATTGCAGCCCCGTCCGCAAATTGACGCCGACGTTCAAGCCGGCCCATAATGCGCGGATGTTGTGGAAGGAGGAGCCGAAGCAGTTGTTGATCAAATCGTAGCCGATATCGAAATTGGAAACATACGTATTTTCCACCCGGAACTGTCTCATTCCGTTCAGCTTGATGCCTGTGCTTTTCGTATTCGGCTTGGGGGCTGGACCGATAACTGCGAAATCCTTCGCCCAGCCGGAAGGCTTGGAGCCGCTGCCGCGCATCGATGTGTTCGACCGGTTTCCGATGACGATGGCGTCCGCGTTCGAATAGGTCGGCTTGAATACCGTCTGCGTCCCGTCGCCGAACATTCTGAAATCGTTGCCATCCGCGAACAGCGGGGAGGTATGCTTATAGGTTCCCTTCGGGACGTACAGCATTAAGCCCGACTGTGCAGCTTCATTAAAGGCCGCCTGCAGCTTGGCCGTATCGTCAAAAAGACCGTTCCCCGAAACGCCGAAATCCTCTTTGGCGTGAATGAAACCTCTGCTGTCTTTGTCCGGCTTGGCCGGCTGGCTTGTCTCATTTGCTTTTTCGGCGAGGTCGTCAACCATATTGCCTACGAAATACCCGATGCCCGCCGCCCCCAGCATCTTCATAAAATCCTTGCGCGTAATCCATTTTGCCATCACAATCACTCCATATTAGTCGATTGGACGTTTATGTAATTGCATGATGTGTTGTATCTTTTGTCCATAACAATAGATTACCAAAATTAATATTCAAATTGAATAAATCTTATAAATATTATATAGATTTCATTATTAATTTTTATTAGCATATATTCAAAAGGCAATCAGTTTGTTTTTTGAAAAATAGCAAAACAGCAATCATTTCATGAGTCCGATTATTCATTTAGCATATGGGAGTCGTTCATCTGTTGGCACGGCTGACGACAAAAAAGCGGACCCCGGCACTTCATGCCGTTTGTCCGCCTTCATTCACGTCCGTTTGCGGCTTTCGTAAAGGACGCATCCGCAGCTTCAAGATGTCATCCGCCCCTACGCCAGACCGCCTTCCTTCACCCTTAGGAAAAAATCGGTTCCGCCAACCTGCCCGCCCTTCAGCACCAGCTCCAGCCCCTCCAGCTTCGGCTCATGCGAGAACGCCCGGCATATAGGAGCGCCCGGAGCAAGCGCAGCCATGCACTCCATGCCGTAGATGCCAAGCCCGCGCGTCACATAACCCGAGGTGTCGCCGCCGGCGACGAGCAGGCGCGTCACGCCCGTCTCCAGCACCAGCGAGCGGGCCAGAGAGCCAAGGATGCCGCCGAGCAGCCTGCTGCTGTCTCCCGCGCTGTAGCCGCCGGCGGCAAGCGCCGCCCGAAACTCCGCGATGCCCGGATCGTCCGGCCCTTCGGCTGAATACAAGAGCACGCTTCTTCCCTCGTTCAGCAGGCCGGCCGCCTCCGCCAGAATGGCGTCCCGGGCCGACGCAGCCGTCTCGGGTGAGAGCAGCTCCGCAGCGGGTACGCGGATGCCGGCGAAACCCGCCGCCAAAGCGGTGCGGATCTGCTCCCGCGTGACGGGGGAGCAGCTGCCGGATACCGCCAGCAGCCGCTCTGCCGGAGCGATAGCCGCCTCTCCGTAAGCCTCCTCGCGCTGCAGCCTGCCTTCCTCGCGCCAGCAGGCGCCGAGCGCATATTCGATGCCGGAGGAGCCGACTGCGAACAGCGTGCTTCCGCGGCGCATAGCCTCCTCCCAAATCAGCCGGCCAGCCGCCCCGAGTCTCTCCTCGTCCAGCACGTCGAACAACACGAGGCCGGGCTCCTCTTGCGAAAGCAGCCTCTGCAGCCGGGATGACACCTCAGCCGGCGAACCGTTCAGCGCCAAAATGTCCATCAGCGACGTACGCAGTCCGCTCTGCTCCGCCAGTACGCGCCGCAAATCCGCTTCTATCATCGGGGTAACCGGATGGCGGGACATCGTCGGATGGCGGTCAAGCCGATGCACCGCTCCGTCCGCAGCAGCAGCAAAATGGTTGCCGAATAAGGTGTATCTGCCCAAATAAGGGACGCCGGCCAGCACCGGCACATAAGCGCTTCCGAACACCGAACGGCCGATCTCGGCCGCCTTTCCGATATTTCCCGTGTCCGGCGAAGAATCGAATGTCGAGCAAACCTTGTAATGGACGACTGCGGCGTCCGCCTGCTTCAGCGCTTCGAATAGAGGGCGCAGCTCCCTTTCAGCCTCATCCGGCGCCAGCGAGCGCCCGATTCCGGCGATGCCGAAAGCCTCCAAGCCGCGGAATTTTCCGTTCAGCAGCTCCTCGTCCGGCGGTTCGAGAAACAAGGCCGCCTTTATGCCCATGCCGGACAAAGCCTCCAACACATCGGTAGAGCCGGTGAAATCGTCGCCGTAATAGCAGAGCAGCCTGGAAAAGCTTTTTCCGTTTGCCGTCATCGTGCTCAGCCCTTTCCGTATTTCTCGATGGCGCGGCGCAGCTCGGCGCGCTCCTTGGCATACTCCTCCAGCTCAACGCCCTTGACGGCCGCCTCCCAGCCCTGCTTCATGCTTTCGAAGCCGGCCGCGGCTCCTTCCGGGTGAGCCAGGATGCCGCCGCCCGCCAAATGCATGACGTCGACCGTGCCTGCCGCCTCATACGTGGCGTGGGCCATCCCCGCCCACTGCGCGGAGGACACGACCGGCATCGCCGCGTACCCGTCGTACATCGGCGTTATGCACGCCTTGATGGAACGGGTAACGGATTCGTTGCTCTCGTAAAACTTGCTGTTCAGTCCGTTCACATGCAGCTGATCGGCCCCTGCCAGCCTGCACAGCTTCTGATAAGCCGTAAATTCGAAGCCGAGCAGCGGGCATCTCGTCATCATGCCCCACTGGTTGCGGTGGGTGTGGATCGGGACCTCGCTGAAGCGGTTCACATAAGCAAGGCCCGCCAGTCCTACGCTCATGACGCTGACCATGACGCAGTTGCCGCCCGCCTTGACGACCAGCTCATGGTTACGCTCGAGCTCATCGATATCGCCCGTTATATTGAATGCATACATGATCTTTTTGCCTGTCTTGTCAGCCGCCCGGTCGATCGCCTCCATGACCGCCTTCACGCGCTGCTCCAGCGGAGCATACGGCGCGTTTGCGTTCAGCTCGTCGTCCTTCATAAAGTCCAGGCCGGCCGCAGACATTTCCTCGATCATCCGCTGCAGCTCCTCCATGCCAAGGCCGATGCTCGGCTTGACGATCGTCCCCATAACGGGACGGCCGTATACGCCGGTCAGCCTGCGCGTCCCTTCGATGCCGAACTTCGGACCGGGATAACGCTCTGCGAACGCGGCAGGCAGCTCCAAATCGACGAGACGCAGACCCGAAAGCTCCTGCAGCTCGAACAGATTGCCGGCAACCGCGGACATCAGGTTAGGAATGGACGGACCGAAGTTATGAAGCGGAAAAGAAATCGAGATTAGCCCGCGGCGGTATTTCCCGTCATGTCCGGCCGGCGTTTTGCTGCCCGGAAGGGAAGCCGCCCCGCTTTCCTCCAGCGGGACGATTCGTTCGATTTTGGCGCCGTGACGCTCCTTCAGGCTGTCCGTTTCTCCGGGTACCGCGGTGAACGTGCCGGTCGACTGCTCGCCCGCTATAACCTCGGCCGCACGCTCCAGGGAATACGGCGTTTCGACCAGGTAGACGGCAGTCACTCTCTCCTTATTCATTGAAAATCCGCCCCCTAACCGCTGCGCCGCTTGGCTTCAAGCTGCTCCAGCACGGATTTCACCTGCAGCACGCCCAGGCGAGGACTCGACAATACCGGCTTGCCGATCGAATCCCTCAACGACGCTTCCATCCGAGCCATCGAGCCTTGTGCCAGCACCAGCACCTCAGCTTGCTGAGCGACCCGCTTTGCCGTCTCCATCAGAAGCCGGTCATGCTTTGCCGGATCGCCGGACACCAGCGCGTCGAACGCGCCTGCAGCCAGTCCCGGAATAAGCGTTATTTCCTTCCCGGCTTCCTCGGCCGATCGCTGGATCAGCCGCATCGTCGGCTCCAGCGTCGACGGCAGCGTAGCCAGCACGGCGATTTTCCCGTACTGCTCCGCTGCAAGCGACGCCATCGATTCGTCGATTTTGACGATCGGCGTTTTCATCCAGCCGCGTGCTTCATCCGCCACCTCGCCGACGGAGGAGCAGGTGTTCAAGATGACATCCGCCCCGATTTCCTCGCCGTTGACATAATACTGAGTCAGCCTTTTCGCGACGCCCGCCGGAATATGGCCGGCCTTGACCACATCCCCGATCAGGCTGTCGTCGATAATGTTCACAAGCCTGCAATCCGGCAAAATTTCC
Source organism: Paenibacillus vietnamensis (assembly GCF_020169515.1). Lineage (GTDB taxonomy): Bacteria > Bacillota > Bacilli > Paenibacillales > Paenibacillaceae > Pristimantibacillus > Pristimantibacillus vietnamensis. Next base: position 326,590 of record NZ_JAHMHW010000004.1, read on the forward strand.
TTAAACACCGCCTTAAGCGGATCGGCAAGCCCTTGTCCCGTATAAACCGCCACTACCGTCTTCATTCCGTTTTCCCCCTTAACTATTTCCGGCATTGCCGGGCTCCTAGGCCCGGCTTTCATCCTATCCGTCCGCTACCAGACAAGCTCCTCGTCCGGACGGCGGTACTCGCCCTCGCGCATCGGAGCCTGCTCATAAACCTTGCGCCCGCTGTAAAACGGATGGCTCGTGCCCTGCGGCGAAATGCCGACGACGTCGTCTCCCTGCCATTCCGTCACGAAAGCCTGGCCGATGGCCGTCTCGACCGTCTGCCTTCTTGCAAGCGGAAACTCGATCGTAATCGTTTCTCCCGCGGACGCTGCTCCGAGCAGCAAAAAGTGCTCGTTCACCCACCGGCTCGGCTCGCTGCCTTTCCCCGTTTCCGTCCGGCCGCCCAGCTCCCGCGTGAACGTTACCTTCGCATACCCCGCCCATTCCGGAATCCGGACCTGCAGCCTTGGAATATCGCGGTGAATATGAAGCACCAGCTTGCCCTCATGCGGCAAATAGCTGTCCACGTCCAGCCACTTCGAGCCGCGGTTCAGCAGGAAGTTGACGCTGACGGCGCCGTTTTTCTCGGTAACCGTATTGCTCCAGCCCATGTACAAGCCGCGTGTGCCCGAGCCGAGACAGCAAATTTGCAAATCGTTTGTATGACCGCGCCCGTGATTGACGTTGCAGCAAAAATCGTTCGGCGCCGAATAGCCGGCAAACGCCCCGCGCGTCCGCTTCGCAATGGTCTCATACGTAATCAGTCCGGGAACGTTCATAGAACGGTCGTCCGTCTCCTTCACCCAATCCATGTCGAGCAGCTGCGATTCCGCCAAATGGTTGCGGATATAACGCTCGACGACGCCCCAATATTTTGTGTAGCCGCTTTGCGCCAGCGTAATGCCGGTGGAGATCAGATCGACGAGCGAGCATGTCTCATGCTCGTACGCCTGCTCCTTCATGTCGCCCGGCGTCCAGCCGAACGCGGTGCACTGCGTCACCGCCCAAGCGTAGCTTTTCTCTACAAAAGCGATAAGCGCCGCGTCGCCCGTAAAGACGCCGAACCGGGCCAATGCGTCAAGCGTGCCGAGACGGGTGTGGAAATGCCCGCTCCGGTAAGCCAGAGCGTCGTTAAAGCTGCCGTCGGCATTAAACACGCCGCTTCTTTGCACAATTAAAGCGGTAAAGAACTGGCACAGCTCGAAGGCGTCCTGATTGCCCGTCAGCTCGTGATATTTCAGCAGCGGCATGACCAGCCTGCCGCAGAATGCCGCCGGATCGGGCGCGAGTCTCAGCTGTACGGCGTTCGAGGATGGCCAGCCGCCTTCCTTGTACTCCGAAGCCGGGTAATACCATACGTCCCTCTCCTTAATAGCGATTCGCTTCAATGCGGCGACATGCTTATCGGCCGCTTCCTTGACCGCCGGATCGCCAGTCGCCAAGTACCAGGTTGTCAGCGACAAAATAACGGCACGCTGGTCGATCAAGTTGGCGTTTGGCTCCCAGTTATGATGCGGATTGGTCTGCCGGTAGCTGAGTCCGTCCTCCTTGAAGAAGGAGAGCAGGTTCGCCCTGTATTTCTCCTCAATTTCGGTACCGAACGTCTCCCCGGACATATGCCGGGCCAAAATCATCCCGTCCACCATCCGCCCGTGCGACGAGCCGTAGTCCCAATCGCCATGCGTAAGGTTAGCCGGCTCCTTCATCAGGTTCGCCGCAAAAAAAGGAATATCGTTGTAGTCGCGGTCCGCCATGCCCGCAATCGCGTTCATTGCGTGACCGGCTCTGTCCTCCAGCGTAAGGGTGTCGGGTATTAATCTCTTCGTCATTTGTCCTCTCTCCTCATCATTTGTTCAGTCTTAGCGAGCCGCGGTAATCGCCGATCGTCATGCCCGTTTTCTTCTTGAAAATCTGGCTGAAATACCGGTAATCCTCATAGCCGACCCGCTTCGCGATTTCATAGTTTTTGCCGGCGGAGCCCTCCATCAGCTCGATGGCTTTGCCGATTCTGTAATCCGTCAAATAGTCGACGAAATTGCTGCCTGTCGTCCGTTTGAACAAACGGCTCAAATAATCCGGATTCAAAAAACGGCTTTCTGCGATCTGATGCAGGCTGAGCGGCCGGTCGTAATGAAGCTCGATCAGCCTTTGAATCTCCTTCACAATCTGCTCGCCCTGCCTGCCGCCTGTCGGAGCGTTCGCAGAGAACACCGCCGGCAGCAGCTCCCCGGCCATCAGCTCTTTGATGGACGCCTCATCTTGCTTAAGGCCGATCGACTCCGTATAGGCCAGAGAGCTTTTCCCGCTCAGCCTCTCCAGACTGGTGCCGGACGCCTGCAGCTGCTTCTCCAGCGAATGGACGAATAACGCCGCGTTTCGCTGCAGCTCCCCTACAGTTGCGCTCTCCTGCGCAATCGCGTCGTAGAAGCGGCCGAACTCCTCCAGAGCAGCTTCCCCGTTGCCAAGCTGCACATACAGCAGAACCGCCTGCTCCAGCTCCCGCGGATAGGCTGACGCTTTCACGCCTGCCTGCGGCCCCGCCGGGCCGCCCGCCAGCACGATAAGCTCCGACTCGGCCAGCCTTCTGCCGTTCAGAGCCTGTTTAGTCCGGATGTAGAGGCCGGGAAACCGGTCGAAGCTCTCTGCCCTTTCGGCGATGCCGAAGCTGTACCCGACGCCGGCAAGCCGCTTGATCGCCCTCTGCAGCTTCGGGATCAGGCGAAGCAGCCCGGCTTCATCCAGCCGCCTGCCGAACAGGCACAGCACGATCCCGCCGCAGCCGCCAGGAGCTTTCGTCATCACGACTTCCCATTCCCCGCCGAAATAAAATGGCCGCTCCTGCCGCAGCAGCTGCCGAAGGCCTTCCATAACAGCATGCCGGTCGGCACTTTCCGCGCTTCGGTCGGGCAGGGCGAGAAGCAGCCTGGCGTCGGCGGCATGCCAGCCGTCCGGCGGGACGGCGACGTCCACAGCCCCGGCCCCGTCCGCTCCGTCTCCGGCAAGGGTCTGCCGCAGCCAGCTCTGCCAGCGGTCGCTGCTTGCCCGGGACCGCTCTCCGTCCCTCCTGTCCAGCTCCGCCAGCGCCTTCCCAAGCACGCCCAGCAGCTCCTCGCGTTTCAGCGGCTTGAGCAAATAATCGAACGCATTATGCCTGATCGCCTCCTTCGTATATTCGAAATCGGAGTAGCCGCTAACGACGACCGTAAGCAGCTCCGGAAGCTCCGAGCCGAGCAGGCGCAGCAGCTCCCTGCCGTCCAGCCCGGGCATCCGCATGTCGAGAAACAGCAGATCCGGCTTTAGGCCGAGCGCCATATGGTAGGCATCCTCGCCGTCCTCCGCCTCGCCGGCCAGCTCGAGCCCCAGCTCCTCCCACGGGATAGCCCCGATCAGGCCCCGGCGAATCCATCGCTCGTCGTCGACAATCATGACCCTCCTCATCCGCTCCGCCTCCCTTCTCTGCGTTAATGTCTTTTGCTAAAGCCGTGCATGTATGTTGACCCGGCCCGGCAGCTTCAGCCCTTCACCGAGCCTGCCGTCAATCCGTCGATAATGTATCTTTGCAGGAACAGATAGATCAGGAGCACCGGCGCGATGACGACCAGCATAAACGCAAACACGACGCCCCAGTTCGTGCTGTACAGCGTGACGAAATTGAATACCTGCAGCACGATGGTCCACTTGGTGCTGTCCGTCACCAGATAGAACGGCCCGAAGAAATCGTTCCACACCGAGACGATGACGACGATCGAGACGGTAACCAGCACCGTGCTGACAAGCGGCAAAATGATCCGGAAATAAAGCCGGAAATAGCCGCAGCCCTCCAGAACGGCCGCCTCGTCCAGCTCACGCGGCACTGATTTCATAAAGCCGACGAGCAGGAAGACGGAGAACGGCAGCAGCACCGCCGTGTAATACATAATGATGCTGAGATAGCTGCCCTTCATGTGCAGCATGTCCATCAGCCGAATCGTGGGCACGATGGATACCGGCACGATCAGCCCCATAATAAAGGCCATGTAGATACCCTGCAAAAATTTTCCGCCGCGTCGCTGAATGACGAATGCGGCCATCGAGGCGAACAGGTTGACGCACAGCACGACAAGCGCCGACATCAGGAAGCTGTTTTTGAAGCCCCGCAAAATATTGTCCTGGCTGAGCACCTCACGGTAATTGTCCAGCTCCCACGTCGTCGGCAGAGATAGCCCGAACAGGGCCGACTCCCGGATTCCCTTGAATGAATTGACAAAAATCATGAAGAAAGGTATGAGAATGACCAAAGCGAGCGCAACCGCAACGATTTCCAGAATAACGGGAGACAGCTTGGCTTTCATTACATCTCGACCTCCCTTTTCTTCATCGCCATCAGAACCGGTACGCCGACCAGGGTGACAAGCACGAACAGCAGCATGTTAATCGCCGTCGCATAACCCATTTCGCCGGAGCTGAACGTATTGCGGATATAGGTGTAGAACACCTCGGTCGTATAGCCCGGCCCGCCCTCGGTAAGCACCATCACGATTTCGAATACCTTCATGGAGCCGATCATCGCAAGCAGCACGTTCACGGTAAATGCCGGGGCCAGCAGCGGAAACACAACATGCTTGAAACGGGTCCAGTAGCTTGCTCCATCAATAGAAGCGCATTCGGTCAAATCCTTCGGAATGAACTGCAGGCCGGCGAGATAGACGACCATCGAGAAGCCCGCCACCCTCCAAATATCCGTTACGATAATCGTGAATAAGGCGAATCTGGGGTCGTTCAGCCAATCCTGCATCATGGAATCAAGGCCGACCGAGTCAAAAATCCGGTTGACGATGCCGTGCTCGGGATGATAGATCGCCCGGAAAATATAGCCGATCACGAGCGGAGCGATAACGTAAGGCATAAAAAAGATCATCCGGAGCAGGTTTCGCAGCTTCAGCTTTTCATTTAATATTAACGCCAGCGCGATTCCAGTGACGTTCTGCAGCACAGTAACCGCAGCGGCGAATATAAGCGTATTTGTAAAAGCCTTCTTTAATCTCGGTTCATTAAACAGCTCCCTGTAATTGTCAAGCCCGATAAACTTGATCTCGTCCGCGTTAATGTTCCAGTCCGTAAAACTGTAATAGATGCCGATGACGGTCGGCGTAATGAAAAACAGCAAAAACACGATGATTGCGGGAAACGAAAAAAATAAAGGATACTTCTTTCTCTCCATGCGGCTCCCTCCTGATCTTTTAAGGCAGGGGCCGCCTGCCGTTCAACCGCCAGGTCGCCCCGCGGCAGCCCCTCGTTCATTGCCGGATCTTATAATCGCTTAGAAGCCTTCCAGCCGCTTGGAGTTTCCATCCTTCACGTAATTCGTATCCATTTCCTTAATGGCCGCATCGACATCGCCCGAAATGTGGAAGCTTTGCAGCGTTTTCCCAAGATCGAGGAAGGAGGCGGTCAGCCGGTTTTGTACGTTAACCTTGGACTTTCCGGAGTCGATGTACTGCTGCACCGTTTGCTGAACCGGATACAGCTCGCTCGTCGCGCCTTTAAAAATCGGAATGCCAGGGTGGCTCGCATAAAACATGTTGACGCTTTCGCTCGAAATCATAAACTTGACGAGCTCCTTCGCCGCTTCCAGGTTTTTCGCCTTGGACGGCACCATGAGCTGATTCGGAGGCGTTATCATCGCCGTGCCGGTATCGGTTGCCGACGGGAACGGGAAGAAGCCGATTTTGTCTCTGACAAAATCCTTGCCGAACTTTTTCTCCAGCTGCGGCAAAATGCCGTCAAGCATAAAGGCCATCGCCACCTTGCCTTCGCCCATTTCATTCTGCAGCTCGTCGAACGTGCCGGAGAGCGTATTTTTCTGGAAAAGGCCCAGCTCCTTAAGCTCCTTCGATTTGACAAACAAGTCCTTAAGCGCCGCTATTTCCGACAGCTTCAGCTCATTCTTGTCAAGCTTGCGAACGCCCTCGTCCCCGATTTCCTGATCGACCTGGCTCACCCAGCCCGTCAGATAGAACACCTGCGTCGGCCATCCGTCCTTCACGCCTTCATAAAACGGGGTAATTCCCGCCGCCTTCACCTTTTTGGCGATTTCAATCAGATCGGCATAGTTAGCCGGAGGTTCGACTCCGACCTTTGCGAAGACGTCCTTGTTATAGAACACGCCCATCATGCCGGTTTTGCCGAATGGAACGCCGTAGGCTTTGCCGTCCGCGTTTTTCTGGAATTCCACGATCGAATCGATGACGTTATCCCATACGCCGGCTTCGCCCGACCACTCGTAAAGAGTTTCATCCGCTCTAAGCTTTACATATTGCTTCGTTCCCGGCTGCATCAGGAACACATCGGGAAAATCGCCGGTCGAGAAGCGGGTTTTCAGCATGTTGTCGTAATCCCCGCCCGGCAGCGCCTGAACCTCTACCTTGTTGCCCGTTTTTTCCTCGAACGCTTTGAAAATCTCGTTATACGGCGTCACGTCATCCGTATTCGGAATGAGAAAGGTCAGCGTAACCGGGTCCTTCGCCGGCGCAGACGCCGGGCTTTCGGAAGCCGGCTGGTCCGAGCCTTCCGCCGCCGTACCCGGCTGTTCGCCGTTATTGCCGCCGCAAGCCGCTAAAGCCGTCATCATCAACATCATGGTCAGCCATACATAAATCGCTTTCATTTTATACATGCTCCGACACCCTCTCAAAAATAGTCCGTTACAGCTTCATTATATGAAAGCGCTTCATTACGGCCTATTCATGATTTCGACCTGTTTTGTTAAAAATTCTGACTTTTCAGAATCCGCCAGCTTGTCGATCGGGATGAGCAGCGTGATCTCCGTGCCTGCTCCTTCTTTGCTGTCGATCCGAAATTGGAATCGGGGACCGCAGCGGAGAGCGTAACGGGAATATACGTTTTGAATACCGATCCCCATGCGCGCTTCGTTCAGCTCATGTCCGGCTTGCAGAAGCGGCGGCCGCAGGCTGGCCCGGATGCCGGCAAGCCGCTTGTCCGGAATGCCAACCCCGTCGTCTTTGACGGTCAGAACGATAAATTCGTCCTCCTGCCGGGCGGCTGTCGTAATTGTGCCTTTGCCGCGCTTTCTCTCGATTCCGTGGAACACGGCATTCTCTACGAGCGGCTGAAGCGTCATTTTCAGCAGCGGCAGGCCAACCAGCTCCTCTCCGATCTGCTGGTCGTAATGGATTTTATCCTCGAAGCGGATTTTCTGGATGCTCATGTAGGCGTCGATCTGTACAAGCTCCTCCTGCAGCGTGACGACTTCGTTTTTGTTTTTCGTATTGTACCGGAATATATCGGCGAGCGACTCCGCCATCCCGCTGATCTCCTTCACCTGGTAGTAGTCGGACATCGCCCTGATGCTGTCCAGCGTGTTGTACAGGAAATGCGGATTGATCTGCGAATACAGCATGGCGAGCTCCGCCTCCTGCAGCTTGATCTGGTTGACGTACCTGGTCTCGATCAGCTGCCGCAGCTCCTCCTGCATCGCATTGAAGTTCATCGCGATCCTGCCGATTTCGTCCAGCCGCTTTACCTCTACCCTTGCCGAGAAATCGCCTCTTTTTATCCGGTTCACCGACTTGTACAAATGGAGGATCGGCTTCGTAATCCGCTGCCCGAACAAGAAGGAGATGATCAGCGTAATGACAAAAGCGCTAACCGCCGTCCAGATAACCGTCGATTTGATTACGTCAAGCGAACCGAAAATATCCGCCTTCGGAATAACCAGCACCGCCTTCCACCCCGAATAGCCGGAACGCATATACGATACAAGCTGCTCTCCTCCCGCCGTATCGTTCCAGAACCTGCCCCGGTTGCCGTTGATCAGGTCCATCAAAGCGGGCTCGGACGCGTAGGCGTGGCTGTCGCCCGAGGCATAGACGACCCGGTTGCCCTCGTCCAGGATAAGAATGCTGCTATGCTCGGACAAACCTTCGTTGCGGCCGATGCTGTTAAAAATTTCGGAACGATATTCCGCCCTGACGATCATAAACCTGACGGGATTGGAAAAATCGCGAATCATAATAGCCGAGAAATAGGCGGCTTCATCACCGTCTGCGCGTTCGGCCTCGGGAATATATCCGCTGAAAAACACCTCGCCGTCCTTCGCCACGGTCGAACGAAACCATTCCGCATGGCTCACTTGCGAGGCATCCCGCAGGCCGCTGCCGTCCGACGAGCTCAGCAGCTCTCCGGTGCTGTAATAAATTTGGAACCGGATAAAATCGCGGATCGGCGTTACGTTGAAGCTCTTCAAATAAAGATCGCCGATGCGCTGCCGGAACTGAAACCGTTCGCGGTCGCTCAGCTCGGGATACAGATTAATTCCGTCGATGTAGCTTTGCTCGTTATAAGCCGCTAGCAGCAGGTTCCGCTTGCTGTGGAAGTCGTTGTCCATATTTTTTTCGATTTGCTGAACGAGCAGAAGACTGGCCGATTCGGCCTGCTTCGCCATCGTCGTATAGGAAATATAGAAGGAAACGGAGCCTACCAGCGTGATGCAAACTAGAATGATAATAAAATAACTCAGCAACAGAACCGTACGGATTCGGATGCCGATCCCTCCCCAATGGTCGCAGTAAGCTAAAATGACCCAAGCTCTTCGTCCGTTGAGCTTGGGCTGTATGAATGCCGAATCCGCATTGTCAAATGGCGTCTGCTTCTATCATGGCTGCTGCTCTCCCCTATGATAAAAGCTTAATCTCTATCAAACAATAGGTGGATACGACTCTTAAGCAGGTCATCTGATGACTTTTCATCCAAAAAAGGATACACTAAAAAAATAGAACGGATAGGAACAATTTTATCCCTTTGAAAGGTGACGCCGATGGATGCAACGAATAACCGTCCGCTCAAAAGCCACGAGTGGGTATTGAACGACGTGAAGCGTCAAATTATGAACGGGGAACTCGCAGAGGGGAGCAGGCTTCCGTCGGTAGCCGAGCTTGCAGGCTCTTATGGAGTGGGGCAATCGACGGTGCGCGAAGCGTTAAGCGCACTCAAGGCGATGGGACTTCTGACGATTCGTCAAGGCAGCGGAACCTATGTGAATGCGCTCGCGGGATCGGCATCGGCGCAGCAGCCCGCTTTTCTGAACGAAGAATCTTGGGTAGGACGCGCTCATACGCTGCGCCATGTGCTGGAGGTGCGCAAGGTGCTCGAAACCGGCTGCGCCTCGTTAGCCGCCCGCAACCGGACGGAGGAAGACCTCGCCGCCCTCTCGGCTACGCTAGAGCAGATGCAGTCGGCGATTGAGGACGAATCGCTCAACGAGCAGGCGGACATCCTCTTCCACAAACAAATTGCCGCCGCCACCCATAACCCGATGCTCGCAGAAATGATGGGATCGCTGTCGCATCATTTGCATGACAGCATGAAGGATACCCGCGCTTTATGGTTTTATTCGCAGCTGTCCTCCGCCGAAAGGCTGCTGGCAGAGCACCGCTCTATTTATGAGGCAATCGCTTCGCGCTACGATGCCGAAGCCGCCCGGCTGATGGAGGTGCACATTTCCAAAGTTGAAGCCGTGCTGTACGACAAGCTTTCCTCCCGCTGAGGAAGCTCAAAAAAACCCTTGCTTCCGCAAGGGTTTTGATCACGATTTAAGTTATGGTGCGGTAGAGAGGACTCGAACCTCCACGGGCGTACGCCCACTACCCCCTCAAGATAGCGTGTCTGCCATTCCACCACTACCGCACATTTCAAATTTGTTCATCCTTCACACTCATTCGCACCGAGGGATGGAGCAAATGGTGAGCCATGAAGGACTCGAACCTTCGACACCCTGATTAAAAGTCAGGTGCTCTACCAACTGAGCTAATGGCTCTCACTGTGACTTCTAGCAATTCTGCAGAGCTGTTCACTCAGAAGAATAATGGTGACCCGTAGGGGATTCGAACCCCTGTTACCTCCGTGAAAGGGAGGTGTCTTAACCCCTTGACCAACGGGCCGTGAAAAACTGTTATCTGTGAGACAACAAAAATAATTATATCAGCTATTTCGAGAAAGTACAAGCTTTTTTTTAAAACTTATTCCGCTTGAGCAGCAAGCGGGGCTCTTTACCCCACCGTCTCCGCTTTAAACACGTTGTCAAGCTTCTCTTCCTGTGTCAGTCTCTTCTTCAGCGGCACCTTTACGTCCCGCCCCAGCTCCTTGAAGAAAGTCTCGACGTCGCATTCCACGTTATCCACCGATACCGTTAAAACGCCTTTATCGGCGATCGCTTCGTTGCCTTCTTCCTGAACGGATACGTCGATTGAATATTTCTTCATTAAGGTGTTGCTGTATCTCGCGAAAATTTCCAATAATTCTTCGTTGGTGAATTTGGCAATTGCAGCTTGTCCCTTGTTCGTGAAGTTCAAGTTAACTCTCATGTTCACAACTCCTCACTCGAATGATGCATCTGCTTACGCGACGTAGCGACTAAGAACGAAAAAACCACTCTCTAATCAGATTTTTGCGATCTGACTTTAAAGTGGCAGCATCTATCGGAATGGTGTCCATTAGGCAACACCGTGTTCATTCACCTTATTAGGTAACGATAAAATTATGGTGCGGTAGAGAGGACTCGAACCTCCACGGGCGTACGCCCACTACCCCCTCAAGATAGCGTGTCTGCCATTCCACCACTACCGCACGTTTCAAAATTATTCATCCTTCACTCTCATCCGCTCCGAGGGATGGAGCAAATGGTGAGCCATGAAGGACTCGAACCTTCGACACCCTGATTAAAAGTCAGGTGCTCTACCAACTGAGCTAATGGCTCTCACTGTAACTGTAAAGCAACTCTGAAAAGCTGTTCACTCAGGAGAATAATGGTGACCCGTAGGGGATTCGAACCCCTGTTACCTCCGTGAAAGGGAGGTGTCTTAACCCCTTGACCAACGGGCCTGATTCAATTATTATTGCTTGTCCGCATTCCGATTGCCTGACGGGCAAATAAAAAAGACCGGTTGAACGGTCTCCCGTTGCAAGCATTTGCGAAAATCATGTGGCGGAGAGAGAGGGATTCGAACCCTCGCACCACTTACGCAGTCTAACCCCTTAGCAGAGGGTCCCCTTGAGCCACTTGGGTATCTCTCCAGAACTGGCTCCCCGAACAGGACTCGAACCTGTGACAACTCGATTAACAGTCGAGTGCTCTACCGACTGAGCTATCAGGGAAAATTGTAAAAGCGACTTTTATAATGTACCATTACCCCGGATTATTGTCAAGCATAATTATTTTTAATTTTCCCCGGCATTTTCCGCAGGCATATTTGGACGGATCCAGCTTCCGTTTCCGCATATATTCCATGCCGCATTTTACGCATACCAGCTTGTACCGGTAAGGCGCAGCCTTCCGTGCCGCCCGCTCGGGCAGCGTGCCGCAATAACGCGAACCGCCGACATGCGCCAGCAAATTTTTGAAATCGGCATCGCGATGCCTGTATCCCCGTTTCATGAGATGCAAATGATAATGGCACAGCTCATGCTTAATGATTTTTTCCGTCTCCTCGCGTCCGAACGCCATAAGCTGGTGCGGGCTGATCTCGATATGATGGCTCTTCATGAAATAGCGTCCGCCCGTCGCCTTAAGCCGGCTGTTAAAGGTCGCTTTGTGCAAAAACGGCCGTCCGAACGATTGGAGCGACACCTGCTCTACCCACTGCTGCAAAGCTTCGTTATCCATTCATTAATCTCCCCCAACTACTTGAATTTTAAAGCCCCGATAGGCTACACTGTCAAGTAGGAATTACTAAAACGGCTTCATACATTAGAAAATCGGCAACAAACCGAGGGGAGACCAATTACGACGATGGCTACTATGCGCTATGTACTTATGAAACAAACGGACGGCATCCTGTTCGTGGAGATGCCCGCTTCTCACGCTTATCAGCTAAGTGCGCTGAATTTGCGCCTTCATAAAGAAATCGACAAACTGACGGCCGAGGATGTCCCTAACCTGCCGTATGCTGTGGCGGAATGCAATGAAGTTGAGCTGCACGACCCTTCCATTTCGATCGTTTCAGGGCTGGATTACATTAACGGGCTCGAGCGCGACTTCGCGGGCGTACAAGAGAAATCCTATCCCCTGATTTCGCTTCTGACGGAAATCCGGGCGCTTCAGGCCCAGCTGGAGCAATGGTACGAGGAATACGAGGAAGAACAATCAATTCGGTAGGACCTGCACGTACATCCGCTCTTCCCCATATGGTAATAGTACAACAAGCGAGGCCCGGGGAGGAGGACGATGCATATGCCGCAGTGGCTGTGCAACCAACTGATGCGCGCATTTCTGAAGAAAGACCGCAGACAAATCAAGCTGCTCAACGATTGCTGGTATTTCTACCGCAGCAAGCAAGGTCCGAAGGAGCAGGCGAGCATTACGGAATTCCATTGATTCCAATCCATGCTTTCCAAAGCATATCGATAACAAAAAAACCGGCTCCCGTTCGGCGTTCGGCAGGGGCCGGTTTGTTATTTCTGCCTGATTATAGACCATTCACGAAAACGATATCGTCGATCGGAAGACGTGTTGTAGGATGGCCCTCGGCAGCCGCTTTGCCGATCGGAAGCATCAGCGTCGGCAAATACCGGTCCGGAATTTGGAACAGCTCCCTCACCTGATCCCGGTTGTAGCCGCCCATTGGTACTGTGTCATAGCCCTTCGCGCGAGCAGTCAGCATAATTTGCATGGCTACCAGCCCCGTATCGAATACGACGATTTCCTTCAGTCTATCCGCCGGCAGCGAGGAATACATTCTCGTGGAGTTCGCGATAAAGTTGCCTGCCGTTTCCTCCGTCATGTAGCCCGCCTTAACAGCCGCCCCGTAAATTTGATCGGATAAGCTGTACATTTCAAGATCGCCCAGAACGATAACGATAGCGGAAGCTTCCGTCACCTGCTGCTGATTAAATGCGATCGGAAGCAGCTTCTGCTTCAGCTCCGGATCGGTTACGACGAGAAACCGCCATGGCTGCATATTGGAAGAAGAAGGGGCTTTCGTCGCGATTTCCAAAATTTCTTTCACTTCATCTTGAGTGATGACCGCACTGCTGTCATATTTGCGGACGGAGCGCCGCGATTCCAGCACTTCAAAAAAAGGCGTTTGTTCTTTCGATTGAATCTGAGCGTCAGCATCGGTACGGATTGCTTGCGTCATTAGGTTTCCCTCCTGAAAAAATCACTCTTTATATTTAGATAAACTGTAACTTTAATAATCACAGTATATCCATATTCCTTACTCATGTCAACTAACTTACTTTGTTTTATTTGCTTATTTTATCCGGAGCAATAATAAAAGCCGTCCCAAGACCGCCTGCGGTCAAGGAACGACTCTTCTGCCGTCAGACAGGCTTGCGCATCGTCAAGCCTACCCGTCCTTTCTTCTCGTCAACGCTGATCACCCATACCGTTACAATATCCCCAACCGATACGACATCCATTGGATGTTTGACGAATTTATCGCTCATCTGCGAAATATGAACAAGCCCGTCGTTCTTAATGCCGATATCCACAAATGCGCCGAAGTCGATAACATTGCGCACCGTCCCCTGCAGCTCCATTCCTTGCTTCAAATCCTCGATCGCAAGGACGTCCGTATGGAAGATCGGAGGAGGCAGCTCCTCGCGCGGATCCCGCCCCGGCTTCAGCAGGCTGTCGATAATGTCCCGCAAGGTAGGTACGCCTACGCCGAGAGCCGGCGCCAGTGTATCCGCATCCGCTTTCGCCAGCTTTGCCTTCAGATCGTCTGTGCCCAGCTGCTTAAGGTCCAGCCCCAGCTCCCCGAACAGCCTGTCCACGACGTCATAGGACTCCGGATGGATCGGCGTCCGGTCGAGCGGATTCGCCGCTTCGGGAATCCGGAGGAAGCCGATGCACTGCTCATAGGACTTTGCGCCAAGGCGAGGGACTTTCTGAAGCTGCGTCCGTTTGACGAAACGCCCGTTCTCCTCGCGGTATTTCACGATATTTTTGGCAATCGTAGCATTGACACCCGCCACGTACGACAGCAGCGATGCCGAAGCGGTATTCACGTCGACACCGACGTGGTTAACCGCCGATTCCACGACGCCGCCAAGCGTCTCGTCAAGCCGTTTTTGGCTGACGTCGTGCTGATATTGCCCAACACCTATCGCCTTGGGCTCGATCTTCACCAGCTCCGCCAGCGGATCCTGCAGCCTGCGCGCAATGGAGACGGCGCTGCGTTCTGCGACATCAAGCGAAGGGAACTCCTCCTGGGCGAGCTTGGACGCCGAATAGACGCTCGCGCCCGCTTCGTTGACGATAATATATTTCAGCTCGGCTCCGCCCGCTGCTGCGGCTTTGCGTTTGCCAAGCAGGCCCGCGATGAACTGCTCCGTTTCGCGCGAAGCGGTGCCGTTGCCGATAACAATCAGCTCTACCTTGTACTTGTCGATCAATCCGTTGATCAGCTTCTCCGCTTCGGCGACTTTATTGTTCGGGGGAGTCGGATAAGAGACGGCTACCTCCAGCAGCTTTCCCGTGTCGTCGATGACGGCAAGCTTGCAGCCCGTCCGGAATGCCGGGTCGACGCCAAGCACGATATTGCCCCGGACCGGCGGCTGAAGCAGCAAATTCCGCAGGTTTGTCGAAAAGATCGAAATCGCGTGCTCTTCCGCCTTCTCAGTCAGCTCGCCGCGCACCTCGCGCTCTATGGACGGCGCAATCAGCCGTTTATACGAATCCTCGATAACAGCTATGAGCACGTCGCGGACCGGCTGCGCGGTTCCGTTTCTGAGCAGCTTGCGCTGAACGTGCTCGTGAATCCGCTCTGCGGGAACGTCAAGCGAAACGCGCAGCACCTCCTCGCGCTCCGCCCGGTTAATTGCCAGCAAGCGGTGCGGAGGCAGCTTGCGGACCGGCTCCTGGTAGCTGTAGTACATTTCGTATACGGTTTCCTCGGACGGATTTTTCGCATCCGTCTTCAGCACAGCCTGATCGAACGTAAATTTGCGGACCCAGGCACGGATCGATGCGTCATCGGCGATATTTTCAGCCAATATGTCCATAGCGCCTTGTAGCGCATCCTGCGCGGACGGCACTCCCTTATCCGAATCGATGAACCGGGACGCTTCGGCCAGCGGATCGCCCTGACGGGGCTGCGACCACAGCCAGTTCGCCAGAGGCTCGAGCCCTCTTTCCTTCGCGACGCTGGCGCGGGTTTTGCGCTTTTGCCGGTAAGGACGGTAAAGGTCCTCGACCTCCTGAAGCTTAACGGACTGGCTGATGGCAGCTTGCAGCTCATCGGTCAGCTTGCCCTGCTCGGCGATCAAACGGATGACCTCGCGCTTGCGCTCTTCAAGATTCCGCATGTATTGAAGCTTCTCTTCGATCGACCGGAGTTCGTTCTCATCCAGCTCGCCCGTCATTTCCTTCCGGTACCGTGCGATAAAAGGTATCGTATTTCCTTCATCAAGCAGCCCGACGGCCGACTTGACCTTCGTGATCGGGATGGACAGCTGCGAGGCTATCCCTTTCACTATTCTTTCGCTTTCAGCGGCCTTTTCTTCTGCCGTCAGCTTCGACTTGACCGCCGACTCTTCGGTTTCGTCCGCATATTTCTGTACTTTCGTATCCGCCAAGCCTCCTGCACCATCCTTTGCGCTTATTCTCTTGTGTAGGGATTGTTCGCCATTTCAAACCCGATCGTCGTCCGTCCTCCGTGTCCGGGATAGACGGTTACCTCCGGATTCAGCTTGTACAGCTTCGTCCGAATGGAATCGTATAAATCGCGTTCCCGTCCGCCCGGCAGATCGGTTCGGCCAACCGACATTCTGAACAGCACGTCGCCCGAGAACAAGTGGCTGCCGTGCAGGAAGCTAACGCTTCCCGGCGAATGTCCGGGTGTATGCATCACTTGGAAGGAGAGTCCAAGCAGCTGCAGGGTTTGTCCTTCGTCCAGCGCGTATTCGGCCGGATCGGTGGATAGCGGCGGCGTAACGTCCTGCCAGCGCATCGAACCGTTCTTGCGGGGATCGGTCAGCCAGTCGGCCTCCAGATCATGTAAATAGACGGGACACCCCGCCGCCTTCCGCACCTCGTCTACGCCGCCCATATGGTCGAAATGGGCGTGCGTCAGCAGAATGGCTTCCACCTCGATATTCCGGATGCGCTCCAGCAAACGTCCCGGGTTCATGCCCGGGTCAATGACGATGCCCCGCTCCTTGGCCGGCCCGTTCTGACCGGCATCCGGCTCAGACACCGTTAATAAGTATGCATTCGTCTGCAAAGGGCCAAGCGTAAACGTCTCAATTTTTAAATTAGTCGTCATAAGCGTATTAAAAAGACTCCAGCAGCGTGCGGAGCTCTTTTACGATAACCGACTGGTAGCCCGTACCTTCTCCGTAGCGGCGTCCCATTTCCTGGCGGGTAACGGCAAGCTTCTCCTGATAATCGGCAGCCTCGCGGTCCGGATTAGCCAGCTTGAAGGCGGTCATCGCCTCCTGTACGTGGCTCGGACGCGGCCCCCACTGGCCAAGCACGGCACCGCCGGTATCGGCGAAGATCACGATCGGCACGGCACGGCCGCCCATCGTCAAAAACTGCTCCATCGTATCGAGGTGCTCCTCCATGATCAGAACGTCAATCGGAATCCCGCTGTTTTCCAGAGCGCGGAATACGACCGGAATGTTGCGGACCACGTCGCCGCACCAGTCGGCCATCAGAATCAGGCAGCGAAGATCGTCACGATTGTTAAGCGATTCGAAATATTCCTTGTCGCTTGCGTCCGTCCAAACGAATTGTTCGGACCAGTCGAGAAACTTCTCCTTGTTCTTGGTCATTCCGTCTATAAATTGCTGCGGGCTGATGCCCTTACCCAGTTTATCCGCAACGCTTTTGCTCATTTCAATCCCTCTCTCTTCTTATGTCGTTGATTCACGAAAACACTGGACATGGCAGCATGTCCGCCCTACAAGTATACATTAAAATTTCCTGGCTCTGCGAATGTAAAGGACCAGCACGATGACAACGACAATCGCAATAATCGCATATGCAATATTCGAATAGACATCCATAAAAGCGACGATGTCGTGCCAGTTGTCGCCTACCGCGGAGCCGACCATAACGAGAATCGTATTCCAGGCCAGCGTCCCCAGCACCGTGAACAGCAGGAAAGGCACGAACCTCATATGCGACATGCCGGCAGGCAGCGAGATCAGGCTTCGGATTAACGGAATCATTCTGCACAGCAGCACGGCCCAATAGCCGTATTTTTCAAACCAGGCATCCGCCTTCCGGATATCCTCCTTTTTCACACGCAGCACGCGGCCGTACTTGTCGACAATTCTCTCCATCCTCTCAACGCCGAGCAGCCTGCCCACATAGTACAAAATAATGGCGCCGATTACCGAGCCGAGCGTCGCGGTTACAATGACGCCTACGGGCGTAAGGCTCGTGTAGGTGGTCATAAAGCCGCCGAAGGTCAGAATCACTTCCGATGGGATAGGAGGAAATAAGTTCTCAAGCGCGATCAGTAACAAAATGCCGAAATAACCGTATTGCTCCATAAAATCCGTAATCCAATTTTCCATAGCATCCTCCAACTTTATCCAAAATACATATCTATCTGAAGTTATTCTAACATAGGAATGCAGCGGCCATCCACTTTTGTCATGCGCTGACAAGCCTGCGCATAGACTAGCCTAAAGCATAAACGTGCCGGCGCTGTCCATTGGCGGCCAAGCTCGTTTCGCAGCAAGCGTAAACGGCTATCGCTACGCACGAACCGTTAGCAGCATCGTTGCGCAGCTCGGTTCTGTGCCGTCCTTTGGCGGCAATAGCTTACGTTTCGCGGTGAGATATAGGCGTCAGTATAGGAGTGAAACTTATACTTTCCTATATCTTAGAAAAGTTCAGGCGGGGTGAGCGTATCATGTCCAAGGTGTTGGTTGTTAGCAAGAGGCAGATTCAATGGTTTATCGTCATTACGGCTCTGATTATTTTAACCGGCGTCTACTTGAGCTGGGACCGGTCGCAGCAGGTAAGCGGAACGGCGTCCGAGGCCAGGGTTATTCACCTGCTTACGGGCGAGTTCAAGACTCAGACCGAAGACGGCCAAGAGATCGAAGTCTACACCTGGCATCCCGGAACGGTTAACGTGAACAAAGGGGAGCTTACGGAGCTGCACATCAGCGGCGTCAACGGCAACAGCCACCCTTTTGTCGTCGAAGGACTCGGACTGCGCGGCGAGGCTCACAAAGGCAAAACGACGATCGTCCGCTTCACCGCGGAAAAGGAAGGCATCTACCCGATCATGTGCCTGACCCACACCGACATGCGCCATGGCGGGCCGATGGTCGGATATATCGTGGTGGATTAGGCGCGTAGACGCTTAATCGTGTGACCGCTTCCTCCCCGGGCGCATACATATGGGGAGAGAGGAGTCGGTTCCATGAAAGCGAACGCGCAAAAGCATACCGCCGGCTATCCGACCGCGCGCAAAATAAGGAGGGCCTGCAGCAACGAGCTTTACCGCGCCGTTAAGCGGATGAAGGTGTGGATCCCCAAGGAAAAGATGGAGCAGGCCGTTGAACTGTACTTCAAAAAAGTAGCTCTCAATCTTGTCTGGATTGTGGAAAACGAAAGCAACCGGAAAGTACAGGCCGATTGGTGGGACGAAAACGTGAGCGGTGAAATCGCCGAGCTGTGGGAGGTCGACCGGGTCAAGCTTTGCACCGCCTTCCGGGATGCTTACGGCGGATAAACGGCAAAAAGCGATGAAGCTTTTAACGCTTCACCGCTTTTTTGTGTATCCGATGCCTGATTGGTGTTATCCGTTAACTTCCCTCAGACGGTCGCAGGATACGGTTTTCATATTGACGGGGTTGTTTGCAACCTTTACCGTCGCCATGCCGTTGTCTTCATCCACGTTCTCGATCCATACCGAGTCCTCGTCGAGCATGACCTTAAACGTCTCCTTCGATCCGTAAATTTCCATCGCGCGCGCTGTATCCATTGCTTCAATCCTCCTATGTGTGACTACGTGATTCGTTGTCCATCGTATCGGTTGTCGATTCGTCGATCAGGCCGTTCTGCATCGTTACATTGCCGCCGCCGAGCCCTTCATTCACCATTCTGTCGATATCCATAAAATAATCGTCACGGCCTTCGTTGCGCGGCTCAGCCGTATTTTGCGGGTTTGGATTTTGCGATTCGGTCATCGATTTCTCCTCCTGTTTGGCACATATATTGTTCAACGGCTCGGTCTCAAGCCCTCACGAAAAAATATGCCCGAAAACGTTTCGCCCCATGCATGTTCACAGCAGCGGCGACAGCATATTGAGGATGGATTCGGCCGTTTTTTGCTTCCAGGGGCGCCTGTTGAACCGCTCCGGATCGAGCGCCGAGCTGTCTTCCAAATCGTTCAGGAAGTCCTGCTCCAGCCTCCCGATCGCGCCTTCGTCGAACAGCACCGCGTTAATTTCAAAGTTGCTGTTCAGACTTCTCATATCCACATTTGCCGTGCCGACGGTCGCCAGCATGCGGTCGACAATCAAGACTTTGGCGTGAATAAACCCTTTTTCATACCGGTATACTTGAACGCCGGCATCCAGCAAGTCGTGAATGTAGGACAAGGACGCGAGCAGCACAAGCCTGGAATCGGCGATGCCCGGAATGATGAGCTTAATGTCCACGCCGCCCAGCGCGGCCGTTCTCAGTGCCATCAGAAGCCCCGGATCGGGGATAAAATAAGGCGTCGTCAAATAGATGCGGGATTTGGCCGCCGTAATCGCCGCGAACATCATTTCCTTGATTTTCTGGTCGTTATGACCCGGCTTGCTCGGCACCATCTGAACACGCTCCTTCCCGCCGCAGTTATGCTCCGGCATATAGGCATGCTCATCGAGCCGTTCGCCGGCGGCAAACGCCCAATCCTTCAAAAAAAGCTCCTGCAAAAAATAAACCGAGTCACCCTCCAGCCGCAAATGAGTATCCCGCCAAAATCCAAGTTTCGGCTCCTTCCCCAAATATTCGTCGCCGATATTGATGCCGCCCACAAAGCCGATTTTTCCGTCTACGACGACGATTTTGCGGTGATTGCGGTAGTTCAGCTTTCTCCCGCATAAAGCGAGCCGCGGCGGCAGAAAGCAGCTGTACGAGGCGCCGGCTTCCTTCAGCCGCCGCAAGTACGGCTCACCGAGATGGAGGCTTCCGATTCCGTCATAAAGGACGCGCACCTCGACGCCAAGCTTCGCTTTGCGGGTGAGCACCTCCAAAAAACTGCTGCCGACTCCATCGTCCCTGATCGTATAATAATCCAAATGAATATGGCGCTGCGCCGCTTCAAGCTCCTCCAAAATCGAATCAAACGTTTCCCTGCCGTTCGTCAGCACTTTCGTTCTATTTCTGCTCGTAATGGGAAACGGTGTCATCTTGGTGAGCATCTTAAACAGCTTTTCCTGCTGCTCCAGCTCCTTGTTGCCGGCATCGGCCGCAGATGCCGCCGGCCTGGACATGGCGCAAGCGAACCGGCTCGTTTCCTCCTTATACCGGTCCAGCTTTCTGCTTCGCAAATATTTTTTGCCCAGCAATAAATAAGCTGCGAAGCCTATAAACGGGAAAACGAAAGTGAGCAGCAGCCAGGCGGTCATTTGGACGGGCCGCCGGTGCTCTATAAAGAATACTGCCGCTAATTGAGCGGCGTAAGCAGCCAGAAACGCCGTTAGCCCTGTATGCCATGTCCACATTCGTCTCCCCTCGTCCTCCCCCGGTCAATGACGACCGCAGTTTTCTGCTTAGTTTTGTCACCGGATGCAGTTCGTATGCACAAAAAAAAGCCGCAGCCCGCACTTCTTATCGGAGATAAGGAGCGGAATGCGGCTATGCTTTGCGGCGGGCCGGCGTCCAACGATTAAGCTGCGACGTCCCGTTTGTTGAATACATACCAGGTAACTGCAATAAACAAAATATAATAAACGGCAAGCACGCCTAAAGAATATCCCAAAGTCATTCCTTCGCGCATCGGATTGCCGTCCAAATACTGCGTCAGGTTCAAATGGATGAACAGAAGATAATCGATCCATTGGTAATCGAGCATAGCGATCAGCGCCACAAAGCTGTTGACGCCCAGCAGCAAGAACAGCGATAAGCCGATGGCGAGGCCGCCGCTGCGGAAGATGGTGGACAGCATGAAAGCCAGCGTCACCGTCACAACCAGCGATACAAGCGTTAAAGCGTAATATTGCAGCAGATAAGATACCGGAGTTCCCCCAGTCGGTACGGGAAAGGATAGCGCGGCTTCCGGATCCGCATGAATGCCGAAGGCAAGCCAGTTTACAGCAATCGTGCTGACGAACAGCTCCACGGCCAGCAAGATGGCGAACATCATGACCGCAATATATTTGGACAATAAAATTTTAGAGCGCGACCAAGGGCGGATCAGCAGCAGCTTGATCGTACCGGTCGTAAATTCCTCCGCTACGACGCCGGCTGCAATGACGACCGTAAAAATCGTGACAAGTAAAAATAAAACGGAAGCTTCAATAAATACGACCTCCCACATCGAGGTCGAGTTCCGGTCCCCGAACGACAGCCATAGGATCGAAATCACGAGCACTAAGCCAAGCAGAATGCTCATCATGACCCATGTGCGGGGCCTGCGGTATATTTTCATATTTTCGTTTCTGACCAGCTGCAAAAAATCACCCAATGCGTTCCCCTCCCGTAACCTCCAAGAACTGATCCTCCAGCGATTTGACGTGCGTACGGATGCCGTATACTTTGATACCGGCTGCGACAAGAGCGGCGTTAACGGATGCGGTTCCTTCCCGGTCCGTCTCGACGGCAATCAATTGCCCGCCTTCCAGCGCGGCGGAATAACCGGCGGCCTGCAGAGCCTGAGCCGCTCCTTGAGGGCTGTCCACCTCGATAAGCACGCGCGAAGAGACGGTTCCCGCTTCGAATGATCCGCGAATTGTGCGGACATCGATCAGCTTGCCATTTTGAATAATCGCCACACGGTCGCACATCAGCTCCATCTCCGAGAGCAGGTGGCTCGATACGAACACGGCGATTCCCTCCTCCTTGGACAGGAGCCGCAAATAGTCGCGAAGCTCGCGGATACCGGCCGGATCCAGGCCGTTCGTAGGCTCGTCCAGAATGAGGAGCTGCGGTTTATGCAGGATAGCTTGGGCGACGCCCAGCCGCTGCCTCATGCCGAGCGAATAGGTTTTCACTTTATCGTATATGCGCCCTTCCAGACCAACCAGCTTAACGACCTCATTGACGCGATGCTCCGTAATGCCCGGGATCATTCTGGCGTAATGGATGAGATTATCATAGCCGCTCAAATACTTGTACATTTCGGGATTTTCCACGATGGCGCCAACGTAGCGGATCGCCTTTTCGTAATCCTTCGTAATACTATGTCCGCTTATGTAGATTTCGCCTTCCGACAACGACATGAGCCCGACCATCATCCGGATCGTCGTGGTTTTGCCCGAGCCGTTCGGACCAAGAAAGCCGAACACCTCTCCGAGCGGCAAATCCAGCGACAGCTTGTCGATGATCGTTCGTTTGCCGATCCTTTTTGTTACATTGACCATTTTCACAATGGGCTGCGTCATCTCTAAGACCCTCCTTACGTAAATCCAAATCCCATTCATTATATACGATAAAGGTAGGATTTGGTAGTGAGGCGCAGGTGCACAGCGAAAAACAGCCTCCTGCATTCCGCGCTTTTTTCCGGCACGCGGAGCATGAGGCTGCTATCGTACTTCAAGCGCAAACGCTGTTGCGGCGCACGAACCATCGGTTCTGTGCCGTCCACTGGGAAGAGGTGCCCGTTTCGCGATGAATGATAAGTCAATTAACGGCTTTGAAGCGTATAAATTTAATCATTTTAAAAAGGGTGTACGATGTGCTCGGCTGCTTTTGCATCTGCTCGAAGGAACATTTTTAAGTCATAGTTACTGGTCTTACCTGGCGATTCAGCGGTCGATTCCTGCTTATCTTCCTCCATGCTGCACGCTAAGCAATAGCCCATTGGATGTACCACCTGGAAAAATCCCGTCCGAAACAAAATATCCGCATCGGGATTGGCCACCATCTTTCCGCAACTAATACAATAAAAACTGTCCTCGAAACGCATCATCCGATAGATCGCTTCCTCTCTCTTCGTAATGATTGTTCAGCTATTTTGCGTTACGGGAGATGTACGACCTGTAATCTCCTCGCACATGGCGATAAGTTTCGTCAATTATAACTACGCTCTCACCTGACAAAATAGTCCAAACTTCGCTTCTTTTGAAATACATGTCGTAACTTCTGTTGCGGCCCGCCTCGACAAATCCCCCTTGAGGTTCCCCTCTCCGCTTCCACCCATGCCGCTTTCCGGGGGTTACCCTCCGAAGTAGTATTTGTTCTTATGTAATAACCGGTTGTATAGCTGATGGATCTTCCGCTGCTGCGGCTGTCTTGCCAGCAGCTCTTCATTCATGGCTCCGACAATCAGAGATTTCAGCGTATCGGAGCATTCGAACCTGACGCCATGCTGATATTGATTGTCGTGCTTCGAGCACCAGACAATACGGCCCCGCACGATCAGATGAGTCTTCGCCAGCTGCAGCCTCAGCTCCACCATATAGTTATGCTGGACCGGCAGCTGAAGCCCTGACAGAAAACACAGACCGTCCTGACTCATATTAAGAAGAAGCACCGTCGACGTAGAGCTTGTAAGCTGAACGCCTTGCGGGTTTAGCAATCGCAGCTCTGCCTTCAAGCCTTCTATAAAACGAAGCCTGATATGAGAGCGGGGATCGTCATTCGGATTCGCCATGCCGCATTCCTCCATCTTACTGTAGACCTTGTAATCTTCAATTTGAATTACATGAAAAAACATGCACATCGGCAAATTAGTATTCATTTAAAAATATGGAGCGTGAATGACAGAAGGAGTACGATGAGCATCGGCGATCGAATAGCCGGGGCGAGGGAGAATCGGAGGTGGGTGCAAATGCGGACTGCCGGGCTTCTCGGTATATCGAGGCGTGCCTTTGTCGATCTCTTGAGCTGACGATGTTGATCTCATATAGCTGGACGGCAGAATGCTGACGGCTGATGAGACAAAACGTTTTATTTGTGCGGGTTGAGAGAATGATGCGCTAGCACTGCTGCATTCAAACTGCCGTTGCGACGGCAGTTCAAGCTGCTGCGGCACATTCGATATATCGAGCACCGGCTGCTCCGCCGGTGCAGGCTTGTCCTTGGCAGCCACCGTTCGTTCCTCCTCTGGTTTGCTTCGAAGTGCTCCTGCTCTAGCAATCATGAAAGAAAGATATCATCATTATACAAGAGCCCATAGATGGATATTGTCGGTTAGTGGGTGCATGTTTCTTCTATTTTTCCCTCATTTTGTCGAAAGGAGGCGGACATTGAAAGATAAGACATTTATACGCTCAAATCTATAAATTCTTATCTTTCAAATAAAAAAGGGACCGGCATCTCGGTAGTCGCCCTACCTCGATGTCAGTCCCTTTATTCATTCTGCGGCGAACCGCAGTCCGATTTTATTATTTGCCGCCTGCGCGGGCCAGCTCACGTTTGTTGGCTTCGAAGGCTGCCAAAAGCGCGTTCTCGCCTTTAAGACCGGTGTCCTCCGCCTTGCGGATTTGCTCCAGCATCCGTTTGTAGTCCTTCGGAATGACCTTCACAAATTTCGCAACCGTTGCGTCCCAGTCATTCAAGATGCCGGAACCTACGGTGCTGTCCGTATAACGCACATGGGCTTCAATCATACCTTTCAGCTCGGCGATATCCTCAGCGTCCTCAAGGCGCTCCAGAAGCACCATTTCCAGGTTGCAGTGGTTATAGAAGTCGCCCTTCTCATCCAGGACATACGCTACGCCGCCGGACATACCTGCCGCAAAGTTGCGTCCCGTGCCGCCGATAATAACGACGCGTCCGCCTGTCATATATTCGCAGCCGTGATCGCCTACGCCTTCGACGACAACGTTAACGCCGCTGTTACGAACGGCGAAGCGTTCGCCGGCAACGCCGCGGATGTATGCCTGACCGCTCGTAGCGCCGTACAATGCCGTGTTGCCAATAATGACGTTCTCTTCCGCCTTGAATGTCGCCTTCGGTGAAGGAGCGACGATGAGCTTGCCGCCCGACAAACCTTTGCCGACGTAGTCGTTGGAGTCGCCCTCGATGGAAAGCGTAATTCCTTTCGGTACGAAGGCGCCGAAGCTTTGTCCGGCCGTCCCGACGAAGTGGAACTGGATCGTATCCTCAGGCAGACCCGCCGCGCCGTAGCGGCGTGTAACCTCGCTGCCGAGAATCGTTCCGACAACCCGGTTCGTGTTCAGAATCGGGAATGTGCCGCGTACGCGCTCGCCGTTCTCCAATGCAGGCTGTGCCGCCGGCACCAGCTCCTGCATGTCAAGCGACAGCTCAAGGCCGTGGTTCTGCTCCTGAATGTTGTAACGAACGGCATCCTGCGGAAGCTCCGCTTCGTACAAAAGACCGGAGAGGTCGATGCCTTTCGCTTTGTAATGCTCCTGCAGCTGCTTCGTCTCAAGCAGATCTACGCGGCCGACCATTTCCTGAATGGTGCGGAAGCCAAGCTCCGCCATAATCTCGCGAAGCTCCTCGGCGATGAAGCGGAGGTAGTTCACGACATGGCTCGGATCGCCCATGAACTTCTTGCGAAGCTCAGGGTTCTGCGTAGCTACGCCGACCGGACAGGTGTCAAGCTGGCATACGCGCATCATGACACAGCCGAGTACGATAAGCGGCGCCGTCGAGAAGCCGTATTCTTCGGCTCCCAGGAGGATCGCGATCGCAACGTCGCGGCCGTTCATCATCTTTCCGTCCGTTTCCAGTACGACACGGTCACGCAAGTTGTTGAGCATAAGCGTTTGGTGCGTTTCCGCAAGGCCAAGCTCCCATGGAAGACCGGCGTGGCGGATCGATCCCATCGGGGATGCGCCTGTGCCGCCGTCATAGCCGCTGACCATGATAACGTCGGCGCGGCCTTTGGCAACGCCTGTCGCGATCGTGCCGACACCGACGCCGGATACGAGCTTAACGTTGATGCGTGCGCGCGGGTTCGCGTTCTTCAAATCGTGAACAAGCTCAGCCAGATCCTCGATCGAATAAATATCGTGATGCGGAGGCGGCGAGATCAAGCCTACGCCCGGCGTAGAGCCCCGAACCTCTGCTACCCACGGATATACTTTCAGGCCAGGCAGCTGACCGCCTTCGCCAGGCTTAGCGCCTTGAGCCATCTTAATTTGAATTTCGTCGGCGTTAACAAGGTAGTTGCTCGTAACGCCGAAGCGTCCGGATGCAACCTGCTTGATTGCGCTGCGTCTCGAATCGCCGTTCGCGTCCGGAATGAAGCGCGCCGGATCTTCGCCGCCTTCGCCCGTGTTGGACTTGCCGCCGAGGCGGTTCATCGCGATCGCAAGGCTTTCATGCGCTTCCTTGCTGATCGATCCGAACGACATGGCGCCGGTTTTGAACCGTTTGACGATCGACTCCACCGATTCCACCTCTTCAAGAGGGACCGATCCGCGACCTTTCTTGAACTGCAGCAGCGATCGAAGCGTCAAATGCTTCTTGTCCTCGCCTTGGACGAGCGTCGAAAACTTCTTGTACAGCTTGTAATCGTTAGCTCTCGAAGCCATTTGCAGCGTATGAATCGTCTGCGGCGTGAACAGATGGTCTTCGCCGTCTTTCCGCCATTGATATTCGCCGCCGGAGTCAAGCTCCTTCTCGCCGCCCTCTTGCTCGGCGTAAGCGCGGTTATGATGCTTCAGCGTCTCTTCCGCGATAACATCGAGGCCGATGCCGCCGATCCGTGAAGGCGTCCAAGTGAAGTACTCGTTGATGACGTCCTCTTTCAAGCCGAGCGCTTCGAAAATTTGCGCGCCGCGGTACGACTGGATCGTGGAGATGCCCATTTTGGACAAAATTTTGATAACGCCTTTGGTAGCGCCTTTGATAAAGTTCTTGACCGCTTTGTCATGCGATACGCCGCGGAGCATGCCTTGGCGGATCATGTCGTCCAGCGATTCGAACGCCAGGTACGGATTCACTGCGCTCACGCCGTAGCCGAGCAGCAGCGCAAAGTGATGCACCTCGCGCGGCTCGCCGGATTCAAGCAGCAAAGCAACCTTAGTCCGCGTGCCCTGGCGGATCAGATGGTGATGCAAAGCCGATACGGCAAGCAATGCCGGGATGGCTGCATTGTCCTTGTCGATGCCGCGGTCGGACAGAATAAGCAGGTTATGCCCTTTGTCGATGACGCGGTCGGCCGCTTCGCACATTTGCTTCAGCGCTGCGCGAAGTCCCGCTTCCCCTTCGTTCGCAGGGAAGAAGATCGGAAGCGTGATCGAGCGGAAGCCCGGACGGCGCACGTGGCGCAGCTTGGCGAACTGCTCGTTGGACAAAATCGGCGTTTCCAATTTGATATGGCGGCAGCTTTCAGGCTCCGGATTGAGAAGATTGCGCTCCGGACCGATCGTCGTTCCGGTTGCCGTAATAATCTCTTCACGAATCGCATCGATCGGCGGATTCGTGACTTGAGCGAACAATTGCTTGAAGTAGTTGTACAGGCGCTGAGGGCGCTCCGACAATACGGCGAGCGGGGCGTCGTAGCCCATCGAGCCGATCGGCTCTGCGCCGCTGCCGGCCATTGGCTCAAGCACCTTACGGATATCTTCGAACGTGTAGCCGAACGCCTGCTGTCTCTTCTGAACGGTCGCGTGATCCGGTTCAGGCAGCTCAGGCGCCTCGGGAAGCTCCTCGAGATCGACGAGGTGCTCGTTAAGCCACTCGCGGTAAGGGTGCTCCGTCTCGATTTCACGTTTCACTTCTTCGTCGGAAATGATGCGGCCTTTCTCCGTGTCGACGAGCAGCATGCGACCCGGACGCAGACGGTCCTTGTACAAAATATCCTCCGGCGGAAGCACGACGGTGCCAGCCTCGGAACCGAGGATAATATGATCGTCCTTCGTCACGTAGTAACGGGCAGGGCGCAGGCCGTTGCGGTCAAGTACCGCACCGATCTTCACACCGTCCGTAAAGCCGAGTGCGGCAGGTCCGTCCCAAGGCTCCATCAGCGTGCTGTGATACTCGTAGAACGCCTTGCGCTCGTCGCTCATGCTCTCGTGATTGGACCAAGGCTCCGGAACCATCATCATCGCCGCATGCGCCATCGAGCGGCCGGACAGGAACAGGAACTCCAGCGTGTTGTCGAACATCGCCGTATCGGAGCCGTCCGGATTGATGATCGGCTTGATTTTCTCAAGGTCTTCGCCGAACAGCTCGGTCGCGAAAAGCGTCTGACGGGCGTGCATCCAGTTCACGTTGCCGCGCAGCGTGTTGATCTCGCCGTTGTGGATCATGTAGTGGAACGGATGCGCGCGCTCCCAGCTCGGGAACGTGTTCGTGCTGAAACGCGAGTGGACAAGCGCCATCGCGGATACGACCGACTCGTCGTTAAGCTCGATATAGAACGAACGAACTTGCTCGGTTGTAAGCATGCCTTTGTAAACGATCTTTCTCGAGGAAAGGCTCGAGAAATAAAACATATTGCCGCCTTCCTTGCCGGAATAGCGGATCGCAAGCTCCGCGCGCTTGCGGATGACGTACAGCTTGCGTTCGAACGCCATGTTGTCCTTCAGGTCTTCGTTCTGAGCGATGAACAGCTGACGGACGTAAGGCTTCACTTTAAGCGCAGATTCGCCGAGCTTCTCGTCGTTCGTCGGAACCGTGCGCCAGCCGATAACCGTCTGGTTCTCTTCCTTCACGATCGACTCCACTTCACGCTCGATTGCGCTGCGGGCTTCCGCATCGTGCGGCATAAAAATCATACCGACGGCGTAATGTCCCTGCTGAGGAAGCTCAATATCCTGTTTCTTAAGTTCGGCGGCAAAAAACTCGTGCGGAATTTGAAGCAAAATACCTGCTCCGTCCCCCGTATTCGGTTCGCTGCCTTGACCGCCCCGGTGCTCCATATTCTCGAGGAGCATGAGCGCTTGTTGGATGACTTTATGCGATTTGATTCCCTTGATGTTGGCCACAAAGCCCATACCGCAGGCGTCTTTCTCAAATTGCGGATCGTATAGCCCCTGCTTCGGCGGCAATCCCAAAATATGTTCTTTCATTGTGTGCAACCTTTCTATGAGAAGATTTTTGGGCAAGCGTGAACGGATTGTAGATAAGCACCGATGAATGCGCGTTACGCTTCATGATTGGCTTGTTTCATCATAGAATGATAGTAAGCTGGGCGCATCGGCCTGCCCTTGCCATTCTTAAAGCGGAACGTGCGCCGTCCGGATCCGGAAGCGCCCGTTCCGAAAAACCATACCGGGCCTATACCGCGACAATGCGATTATTATATTATTTTAACATCAGGCCAAAACGGAATCAATTTAATATTTTTGATAATTGTTTGTACTTTTTGACTAAAAAACGTCTGTCCGGCACGCTGGCCTGTCTCTTCCGTTCGGTTTGCGAACGATAAAAAACAAAAGCGCCGATATTATTCGTCTAATCGTTACCTAAAGCTGGATTGTGTATTAAAATGAAATTTATATCATCTACTATATTAGCAAAAGGATGTGTTCGTGTTGTATAGCAAGTTAAGGAAAGTTTCTTTCCGGGCGTTTGCCGCTCCGCTCCTGGCCGCGGCGCTGGCCTTCTCGGGCACGGGCGCAGCTTCTCCCGCAGCGGCTGCCGGCGCGGCCGACGACGGCGTTTATCAAATCGTCGCGGTCGGCGACTCGCTGACAGCCGGCTACCAGCTGGGCTTCACCGAGCAATCCGTTCCGTACGGCTACGTGGAGCGCGTCTACGAGCAGGCGCTGTTCCACGGGCTGCGGGCGGAATACGTGAATTACGGCGTGCTCGGGCTTAAATCGCCGGGGCTTACCCGCTGGATCGAGGCGGTGTCTCAGAAGAAAAGCATCACGGCCGAAGAGGTTCAAACGGGCTTGGCCGACCCGAGAGCGGAGCGCATCTTTGCAGATACTCCGAAGCTCAGCACAGCTCTGACAAAAGCGGACCTCATTGTGATGACTATCGGCGGCAACGATTTGAAGACGGTGATTACCGCGCTTAGCAGCGAGAAGGCAGCAACCGAAGCGGAGCTTGCGGCCGCCGCAGCCCTGCTTGAAACCTCGCTGTCCGAATACGAGAAGGAGCTCGAAGCGGCTCTCAAGCTGCTCGCACAGCTGCAGCCCGGTGCCGAAATCGTCGTGGCCGACCAATATTTGCCGGTTCCTTCGCCTCTTATCATTAAGGACTCGCCGGTCGAGCTTTATCCGGAAACGAACCGCCAATTTCTGATCAGCGCCCAGAAGCAGCTGCAAAGCCGTCTCGGCTCGCTCATTGCCCGTCTAGTACAGGACGGAATCGACGTGAAGGCGGCCAATGTCGCCAAACCGTTCACCGGGAATGAACTGGCCTATACCTCCGTAGCCAGAGGGGATATTCATCCCAATGCTTTAGGTTATGCCGCTATGGGCAAAGCGTTCTCCGAAACGATATGGAACGAATACCTGGCGGTAAAGCCGCGGGACAAGAACGTACCGATCTCCGTGGTCGTGAACGGCAAAGAGCTTGTCAGCAGCTATAAGCCCGTGCTCATCCAGAACAGAACGTTCGTGCCGCTCCGCGAAATAACGGAAGCGCTGGGCGCAACGGTCAAATGGAATTCGAAAACGCAGACCGCGACCATCGAGCAGGAAGGCCGCACCGTCGCGATTACGATCGGAGCGACCACCTTCACCGTCAACGGTGTAAAGACGAAGCTGAACGCCCAGCCCGCCTTTCTTCACAAGGTCGGCAAGGAAAGCAAAACCTATCTCCCGCTTGCCGCTTTATCGGAAGGTCTTGCGTTCCAGGTCGTCTACCGCGATACGCTGAAAACCGCCTTCATTAATAAATAATAAACTTTTATTTATATTCCTTTTGAAGCTGCAGCATCTGCTCCAGCCCTTTGGCCGCCCAGCGCTGCAGCCGGTCGAGCGCGGCTATCTCCGCCGCAGCCGCGGCACGCAGCGATTCGACGTAGTCCGGTACGCTACCTTCGTACCGGACGATGTCGCGGAGCGGCACCGTCGTTTTCTCCGTATAGCTCAGCGCCCGCCGTTCATGGAACATCGGAACGTCCGGGTTGTATGGATTATGCAGATCCCCCTGCTCGGGATGCTTCATTACCGCCAGCACCTTTACGAGTGCCCTGGGCCCGCCGAGCTCCATAACCTCGCCTATATATTGTCCGGACCGAACCTCCGCTTTTACCAAATCTCCAACCTGTATTTGAGAAAAATCATTTCTTTGATCCACTATTATCATCCTCACTTTTTTATATGGACATGCGGTTGTAAAATATATGTAAATATAGTTGACCGCAGGAATTCATATACTGTAAATGTGCTCATCCGCACTTAAGGATAATTTATCCTCTCCTTTCATGGCAACCCTTGCGGATAAAACTTGTGTTACTGGCACTTGCATCGTAATATGGAATTAGAAAAGTAGGTGGAAATGAATGCGTAAGAAAAGAGTGCTTCTGCTCTCTGAAGGCTTCGGCTCCGGCCATACCCAAGCCGCTTATGCGCTCGCTGTCGGATTAAAGCAGCTGTGCCCGGATATCCAGAGCCGCGTCATCGAGCTTGGAAAGTTCCTGAACCCGGTGCTGGGACCCTGGATCATATCCGCTTACCGCAAAACCGTCAGCAAACAGCCTAAGATGGTAGGGCTCATGTATCGAAGCAATTACAAAAAATCGTTTAACCGGATTACGCAGCTCGCTCTTCATCGTATGTTTTATACCCAAACTTCCCAAGTAATATCCCAGCTGAAGCCGGAATTAATCGTTTGTACGCACCCCGTACCGAGCGCCGTCGTCGCCAGGCTGAAGCGTCTCGGGCTCGACATGCCGCTCTACACGCTTATTACGGATTACGACGCGCATGGCTCATGGGTCAACAAAGAGGTGAACAAATATTTAGTCTCTTCCGCGCTCGTGAAGGAAAGGCTTGTGGAGAAAGGCGTTGAGCCCGGCCGCGTCGAAGTAACGGGCATACCCGTCCACCCGAATTTCTGGCATACAAACGATAAGGAAGAGGTTCTGCGGCAGTTCGGGCTCAAGCCGATGCCGACCGTTCTTATTATGGGCGGGGGCTGGGGGATCATGTACGAGGACAACGCACTCGAGTATATGACAAAATGGCGGGAAACGACTCAGCTGATTTATTGCGTAGGCTCTAACGAGAAGATGAAGGAGAAGATGCTGGCCGATCCGATGTTTCAGCATCCGAACATCCACATTCTTGGCTTCACCCGCGAGGTGAACAAGCTTATGGACGTATCCGATTTGCTGGTCACGAAGCCGGGGGGCATGACGTGCACCGAAGGAATGAGCAAGGGGATCCCGATGCTGTTCTACGAACCGATCCCCGGACAAGAAGAAGAGAATTGCGAATACTTCATCAAGAACGGATTCGGTGAAATGCTGGATTCGAACGATACCGTCGACAGATGGTTTTCGCTCATCCACGACGCCTACGCATCCGGGCAATTCAGGAACAGCCTGCTAACCAAGAGAAATCAACAATACGACCCGATGAGCTGTCCGAAAGCCGTTCTGCGTCTCATGCAGTAACGGCTTTCTATTCTCACCGCTTCCGTACGAAGCATAATTTGTATCCCCATTTCCACATAGTATATATGATGAAGGGAGCTGTACGAACATGAGTACACAATTGGCGGACGGCAAAACGATCATTTTGAGGCTGGAAATCGATACGGATCTTGCGAGATTCGGACAAGCGGCAACGGCAATCGAACAGGCGCGGGGCGATATTATCGCCATAGACGTCATACATACGGACAAGAACAAAAATATTAGAGATTTAACCGTCAAAATTACGGAGCAGGGCGCCTCCGACCGGCTGACCAATGCGCTTCGGTCGCTGCCCGGCATTCGACTGATCAACATTTCCGACAGAACCTTCCTGCTGCACCTGGGCGGAAAAATTACGATTCAGCCGAAAACGCCGATCCAGAACCGCGACGACCTTTCGCGCGTCTATACGCCCGAGGTGGCCAGGGTGTGCCAGGCCATTCACGAGGAACCGTCCAAGGCTCATACGCTGACGATCAAGAGAAACACGGTTGCCGTCGTATCCGACGGCAGCGCGGTGCTCGGACTCGGCAATATCGGCCCGTATGCCGCCATGCCGGTTATGGAGGGCAAAGCGATGCTGTTCAAGCAATTCGCCGACGTCGACGCGTTCCCGCTATGCCTCGATACACAGGATACCGAGGAGATCATCGCAGCCGTAAAAAATCTTGCTCCGGCTTTCGGCGGGATAAACCTTGAGGACATTTCAGCGCCGCGCTGCTTCGAAATCGAGCAGAGACTCAGGGAGGAGCTGGACATCCCCGTCTTCCACGACGACCAGCACGGAACGGCTGTCGTGCTGTACGCCGGCCTGCTCAACGCGCTGAAGCTGACGGGCCGCAGCCTTCAGGAGGCACGCATCGTGGTGTGCGGCATCGGAGCGGCCGGCACCGCCTGCACGAAGATGCTGCTTGCCGGCGGAGCTGTGCACATCGTTGGCGTAGACCGCGAGGGAATCTTGACCGCGGACAAATCGTACGGCAATCCGATGTGGCAATGGTACGCCGACCACACGAACCCGGACCGTATTAGCGGCGGACTGACGGAAGCGCTGGAAGGGGCCGACGTATTTATCGGCGTCTCCGCCGGCGGCATTCTGTCGAGGGCCCATATCGAGTCGATGGCGAAGGATCCGATCGTGTTCGCCATGGCCAATCCGGAGCCGGAGATCAGGCCGGAACTTGCGGAAGACATCGTTGCCGTCTTCGCTACCGGCAGGTCGGATTACCCGAACCAGATCAACAACGTGTTGTGCTTCCCCGGAATATTCCGCGGTGCGCTCGATAGCCGCGCGACTACGATCAACGAGGAGATGAAGCTGGCGGCAGCCGAAGCCATCGCTTCGGTAATCAGCGACGACGAGCTGAACCGGATGTATATCATTCCGAGCGTCTTCAACAGCCGTGTCGTCGAGGAGGTCCGCCGCAGGGTGATCCAAGCCGCCCAGCGGAGCGGAGTGTCGCGCCGTCAGATCAGGGACTAGAAGCGCAAGTCTTCAATGAAATCACATTTTCGAATTCGGAAGCTCAAACTCCGGGTTCGAAAGCTGTGATTTCTTTTTTTGTATACGTAAAAGACATGACACCTATCATCTTTTTAACCGTATTAAATATGATATAATAAGAATGGCCAGTCGAAGGAAAAGGAGCCCTCAAATGTTTCAAGCGGTAGTAGATTTTTTAAAGGACTTCGGTCCTTTGGGATTGTTCATTCACGCTTTCATCGATGCTGTGTTCTTTCCCATCCCTGCATTCTTTCTTCAAGTGTCGCTCAGCATCCTGAATCCGTCGACCGCTTTATGGCTCGCAACCGTTGGATATATCGCCTGCATGCTCGGCACACCGGTCGGGTACTACTTAGGGAAAGTAATGGGGAAATCCGTCCTATATAAATTTTTGAAGAAGGAATGGATCGATGCGGCGACCGAGAAATTCCAGAAAAACGGCGAAGCCGCCATTCTCATCGGTTCCTTTACGCCTATTCCGTTTAAAGTGTTTACGATACTGTCGGGCGTCTTGAATTTTCCGTTGTGGAAATTGATCGGGTACGCAGCTTTGGGCCGCGGACTTAAATTTTATATCGTCGGCATCCTGTTCTACTTATACGGCCGCGCGGCCGAGAACATGGTGAAGGACGTTTCGCTGTACATCTTCATCGGCGCCGTGCCGGTCGCCATCGTCTACCTGCTGCTTCGCAAGAGGCGCCTGAGCAAGAAGGAACGCTCCTCGCGGGAAGCAAAGGTCAAAGCACAAGAAGATCGGGTTCAAATTAATTCCTAACCAAAAGTAAACGGATGACGCCGTCCTTTCGAGTTTCGGCATACGTTTCTCGACAAATAAAAAAAGGAGTGTCCCCCGGCCGCTAAGGCTTGTGAGGACACTCCTTTTCTTATAGCGCGCTGCCCCCGTACAGGAAGCGGTACTCCCACGCCGTGCCGGCCATACTTGTTGTAATCGTAACGCCTCCGCCTTCCTTGGAGAACGTATGCAGAAGCTTGCCGTCTCCCAAATAAATCGCATCGTGCGTTACTGCGGCCGTCGATTTGTCGATCCCGCTGTAGGCGGAAGCCTTCGAGCCTTTGTAGGACATAAAAAACACGAGATCTCCGCGTTTCAGCTGACGCCAATCCGTCTTGGCACCGCCCTTGTTTTTCACGTATTGCCCCTGCAGACTGGAGGAGGCCGGCAGCTTAAGGCCAACGCCGTCCAGGAACGCTTGTCTTACAAAATCGGAGCAATCGAAGGTTGTCGTCGTGCTGCGGCTGGAGCCGTACTCGTACGGCGTCCCTAAATACTTGAGGCCTGCCGCGATCACCTTCTCGACTGCTGCACTTCCCGTTACCGCAGGCTGCGGAGTTGCAACTCCGCCTGTGCTGCCGGAGCCGGAAGCGCTTCCGGGAATGCTGCCCGTTACATTCAAATAGGCGGAATTCGTGCTTACATACCCCCGGACTCCGCTGCTGTCCGTCACTTCGTACCAGTAGCTGTTCGTTTTGGCCACGACAGCAACCTGTTCGCCCGTTTTCAAATAACGGATAAGCTCTCCCGAGGTAGATGGTGCTTTTCGGAGCGAGACCGGCGATTTGACGGCGGCGTTCGTCGTCTGCGCAGGAGCCGGCTCGGGGCTTGGCGTCTGCGCAGGGCTCGTTGGTGCCGGAGAAGCTTCAAGCGAAAGGTATTGCGATGAGGTCGATACGTAGCCAGTTTTCCCAGTTGCGTCCGTCACTTTATACCAGTAAGCATTAACCTTCTCGATCACGCTGAGCTGCTCGCCTGCCTTCAGAACACGGATGACCGCTGCCGATGCCGACGGAGCCGAACGCATATTCACGCCTGCCTTAACCTCAGCCGCTTGCGCCGCCGAAGCTGCCGGGATCGAAATCGAACTAAACAACAGTGCAGCCGTTAACGTTGCTGTCGCCATTCTTTGAATCAAGGTGAAATTCAACAATTAAGCCTCCTTGGTGTAAGAAGTGTTTGTGTAACGGTCCTTGTACCATTGTAAATTCGGAAAAATACGGCAGGAATCGACCATTCTTCCTATTTGCCCGTTTCGCAAAATGAGCATCCGGACATATTCATCCGCTGTAAATAAATGCAAAAAAGACATCTCTACAAAAGAGATGCCTTTTTTCCTATCGATAAGCTGGTTTTGCAGGTGATCGCTTGGTAATATGCCCCAAAAATCCCGAAAGCAATCAGGCGAATAAGTCCAACGATCCGTATGCAGCATATGGACTTAAGACCCATAATTTTCATAGCGCTTTTCTCTGGAAACAATTCCCTTAAACTCAGACCTAGTGTTCCCGTCTTTGTTCCTGTATAAGCTTGATGCGGACCTGTTACTTTCCGGCAGTCGTTAACTCTATGTTCTCCACAAGCTCGTGTGGCTCGACATGAACGTGAACACTCATAATATTATGTTTTCGTCCCATCCGGCTTTCGATTTCGTCGCTGATCCGGTGGCTCTCGATCAACGTCAGCTCGGGATCAACCTGGACGATGACGTCGACAAGAACGTGGCTGCCGTGAACCCGGGCTTTAATGTCCTTGATCGTCTTGACGCCTTTCGTCTTCGCGATCGTCGTGCGCAAGCTGGACAATTCGTTCTCGTCGAAGCCGTCCGTTAAAGCATGAGTCGAGCTGTAAAAAATTTCCCAAGCCGTTTTGCAAATGATCGCTCCGACGGCCAGCGCGGCAACAGGGTCCAGCCACGGCAGTCCGAATTGCGCCCCGATAATGCCGATGGCAGCCCCCGTGCTTACGAGCGCATCAGACAGATTATCCTTTGAAGCTGCCAGCAGGGCCTGGTTATTAATTCTCAAAGCTAATTTCCGGTTATAAATATAAACGCCGGACATGCAGACCGCAGCCGCCAAAGCAACCCAAGCGCTCGTCAGCTCCGGTACCTCATGGTCCGCTGCGAATAAGGATTTTACCGCGCTGATCAGCACCTGAATGCCGACCGTCGCCATAATAAAGGAAGCAATCAACGCCGCTATCGTCTCCGCACGAAAATGCCCGTACGGATGATCCTTGTCCGGCGGCTTTTGCGAGATCCGCAGGCCGATCAGCACCGCTACGGAAGCTACGATATCCGTCAGGTTATTAAAGCCGTCCGCGACGAGAGCGCCGGATGCAAACCAATAACCGGCGCCAAGCTTTACGGCAGACAATGCCAGATAGGCGCCGATACTGACCCAGGCGCCTTTCTCGCCCTGTTTGATTTCATCATACTGATCCAGTTTCAATACCCTCCCAAGCCAAAAAAACGATCAAATATTTGCCAGTCAAATGACATACTGGTATCATACCCGTTCAAACCCGTGTGGGTCTAGAGAAACAGTGTTGACCGGGTACGCACTTTTATGCACGGGGGCAACAATTCGCTCCCGTTCCGAGGCGAACGCCTGGCATTTGGCGGCACGAATTCCTTTATTATGTACAAGTATCGCTTTCTTATCCCCAAAAAAAGAAGCAGCCGGATATCACCCGACTGCTTCACACATTGATCCGATTCTTATTTGATTTCGTAAATTTTGTAAAGCTCATCCAGCATCAGGTTAGCTGCGATTACGCCGCCAGCCGTATTCCAGATCGCATCGTCTACTTTGATCGCTTTTCCGTTCTTCACCGCGCTAAGGCTTTGCCAGAGCGGATCCTTCAGCATTTCCTGCTCCATCTCGGTGCCTTTTCCGTCGCCGGTTTCATAAGTGAAGTAGAACAGCAGGTCGGCGTCAACCTCCGGCAAGCGTTCCTTCGTAATTTCCTCTACAAACGTATCTTTATAATTTTGTTGACTGTCGGGACGGGTAATGCCAAGCTTCGAGAAGGCAAGGCCTGTGAACGTATCTTCCAAATAAATGCGGGTTTTGCCTGCCATGAATCGGACGACGGATACCTTCTGGTTCAGCTTGTCGCCGGCCTTCGCTTTAAAATCGGCGGTGCGGCTGTCGTAATTGGCGATCACCTTATCGCCCTCTTCCGACTTGCCGAGCGCTTCGGCGTACAATTTGAAGTTGGACTGCCATTCGCCGCGAAGCGTTTCCGAGAACACGGTCGGAGCAATCGCTTCAAGCTGGGCGTAAACCTTCTCCTGACGGAGTTTGTTGCCGATAATAAGGTCGGGCTTCAGGCTCGCGATCAGCTCCATGTTCGGCTGGCTTTCATCGCCTACGACCGTAACGCCTTCCATGTCCGCTTTAATATG
This sequence comes from Paenibacillus vietnamensis, assembly GCF_020169515.1. Taxonomy (GTDB): domain Bacteria; phylum Bacillota; class Bacilli; order Paenibacillales; family Paenibacillaceae; genus Pristimantibacillus; species Pristimantibacillus vietnamensis. Next base: position 364,965 of record NZ_JAHMHW010000004.1, read on the forward strand.
CTCGTACCATGGATCGCCTGTCCATGATTTCACGGCACCTACTGGCTTGACGCCAAGCGCCAGCAGCGCTTCCGTTCCTTCATTCGTAAGCACGACGATGCGCTCAGGCGTTCCTTTGATATCCGTTTCGCCCATAGCATGCGTAATTTTACGAACGTCTCCCGCATTCGGGGCCTCAGTTTCGGCAGTTTTTGCCGAGTTTGTCTGGCTGTTGTTATTCGCTCCGGACTGGCCGCAGCCGGTTATAAGGACTGCCAGCGCCAATAAAGCCGCGGAAGCCGTCCATGTCAGTTTTCTTTTAAATACATGCAACACTTTCTTCTACTCCCTCTCATGTTGAAAATCGTTCTCAACTCACTCACAAACGAAACTATAACAGCTGGCATTCGGAATGTCAACGAATTTGTTGATAATGATTTTCAAGTTCATTGACACTGCTCCGGCTATCCCCTAAAATGTTTGAGTAGCCCTCTGGGCTTGCATTTAATCAGTAGATACACGCTTCGCCCCGCAACGCATGACAACTGGGAAAGAGGACATTATGGACATATTAGCTACCCCTACCAAAAAGACATCGGTCCTGGCCGCCGGATTGCTTCTTATGGCAGTCGGAATCGTCTGCAGCATCGCCTTCGGAGTAACGAATATCGGCTGGCGGACGATTGTCGAATCCTTTACCGCCTTCAACGGCTCACAAGAGCATCTGATCATTCAGACGGCAAGAATGCCAAGAGCCTTCATTGCAGCTTTGGTCGGTGCGGGCCTTGCCGTCGCAGGCGCCTTTATGCAAGGCATAACCCGCAATCAGCTGGCCTCGCCAAGCTTATTCGGCATTAATGCCGGGGCCGCTTTTTTCATTGTTACGGGTGCCGCTTTTTTCGGGGCCGGCGGCTTAACGACCTTCGCGACGCTCGCCTTCGCCGGCGCGGCCGTCACTGCCGTGCTTGTCTACGTGCTGGGTTCCATCGGAAACGACGGACTGACTCCCCTTAAAATCACTTTGGCCGGAGCTGCCATAACAGCCTTTTTCTCCTCCTTGTCGCTTGGCGTGCTGCTAACGGGAGGTCAAACGTTCGACCAGGTGCTGTACTGGTTCGTCGGCTCCGTCTCCGGACGCGATATGGGCATTTTCAAAGCGGCCGCTCCTTATATGGGCACAGCGCTTGTCGGCTCCTTTCTGCTTGCCAGGCACATGAACGTATTATCTCTGGGAGACGACGTAGCGGTAGGACTCGGACAAAAAACCGCGTACATAAAGCTTGCTGCCGGCGTTATCGTCGTGCTGCTTGCCGGAGGAGCCGTCTCCATGGCCGGGCCGATTGCGTTCGTAGGCATCATCGTCCCGCATCTCGTCCGTTACCTCGTCGGCATCGATTACCGCTGGGTCATCCCATATTGCGCGGTGTACGGAGGAAACCTGCTTCTGGCAGCGGATATCGGCTCGCGCTACATCGCATTTCCGAAGGAAATACCGGTGGGTGTTATGACCGCCATAATCGGCGTTCCTTTTTTTGTCTATATCGCCAGAAAAGGAGGCCGCTCTTAATATGAACAAATGGATCACAATCCGAGGCCCCCGGCATTCGTATCAAATTAGCATCCGTACTATAAAAGTCATCATCTACCTGTTACTCGCAAATGCAGCCGCAGTCGTGCTGTGCACCTCGCTTGGCAGCCTGATGATTCCGCCGTTAAACGTCATCCGGACACTTCTCGGCATAGGCGATCCGTCGGATTTCATGATCATCTTCGAGCTTCGGATGCCGCGCGTCGTCATCGGCATGCTGGTAGGCTCAGCTCTTGCCGTCTCCGGTGCGCTGCTGCAAGGAATCGTCCGCAACCCGCTCACCTCGCCGGATGTGATCGGCATTACGGGGGGAGCGTCGCTCGGAACCGTCGTTTTCATTTTGTATTTCTCACAGGTGAGCATCCGCTACATGCCGGTCAGCTCGATCGCCGGCGCATTCGGAGCCGCATTTCTTATTTATTTGTTCGCATACCGGAAAGGCATTACACCGCTTCGGCTTGTTCTGGTCGGCATCGGCATGGCCACCGCGCTGACGGCCGTTACTTACATGCTCATTCTTTCGGCTTCATTCACGCCGACCGCCGTAGCCGTCAAAGCGTTTACTTTCATGACCGGCAGCATTTACGGCGTATCCTGGGCAAGAGACGTTAAGACGCTGCTTCCCTGGATTATCGTTCTGATGCCGGTTGCCCTGCTGTACGCCAGGCATTTGAACGTCCAGGAGCTCGGGGACGATGTCGCCGCCAGCGTCGGCAGCGCCGTTCATACGAAACGGACGATTCTGCTGATCATCAGCGTTGCCCTCGCCGGCGCGGCGGTCGCCATCGGCGGTGCCATCAATTTTATCGGCTTGATGGCCCCCCATATCGCGCGCAAGCTCGTCGGACCCGCGTATGGCGGCGTCATTCCGGTATCCGCTTTAATCGGATCCCTGGTCCTGCTTTTATCCGATCTTGTAGCCAGAGTCGCGTTCATTCCGCTCGATATTCCGGCGGGCGTTTTTACCGCGGCGATCGGCGCACCTTTCTTCATCTATTTGCTTTACCGTCATCGCAACGGGTCGTAAGATGTCCGGCCTTTTCATTTATATAGGAACCAAATAATCAAAAGGGAGTGTTACCGTGACCACCATTCAAGCGCAGGGGCTGACTTTGTCCTATGGGCAAAAGCCGATTTTCTCCAATCTCGACGTCGTTGTTCCCCCGGGCAAAATTACCGTTTTTATCGGCAGCAACGGCTGCGGCAAATCGACGCTGCTCCGCTCTCTCGCACGCCTGCTGAAACCCCAGGAGGGGTCTATCCTGCTTGACGGCAGCGACATCGCGAAGCTCTCGAGCAAAGAGGTTGCTAGAAGGCTTGCGATATTGCCGCAGGGCCCGGCTGCTCCGGAAGGCTTGACCGTACACCAGCTTGTCAAGCAGGGGCGTTATCCGTACCAAAGCTGGCTGCAGCAGTGGTCGCGCGAGGATGAATTGCTGGTCAAAAAAGCGCTGGAGCTGACGCATATGAACGAGCTTGCGGGCCGATCGGTCGATTCGCTCTCCGGAGGGCAGAGGCAGCGGGCATGGATCGCCATGACGCTGGCGCAGAACACGCGGACCATCCTGCTCGACGAGCCTACGACTTACCTCGATATGACCCATCAAATTGAAATTCTCGATCTGCTGTTCGAGCTTAACGAACAGGAACAGCGCACGATCGTTATGGTTTTGCACGACATTAACCTCGCATGCCGCTATGCCCACCATATCGTGGCGGTTAAGGACGGACAAATCTACGCGCAGGGCAAGCCGGAAACCGTAATGAACGAGCAGCTGATCCGGGACGTGTTCGATATGGAATGCCAAATGTCGACCGATCCCCTGTTCGGCACCCCTCTTTGTATCCCGTACGGCAAAGGCCGCAAGCTCGAGCTGGCTGCCGCTGCTACTGCCTCTTCCGCACGATGAGCGCCGCACCGGCAAAAGCAAGAGCCGCTTTCCAATGGAAAGCGGCTCTTGCTTCGTTTATTTGTTATACGGCGTACATGCGCTCGCGCAAAGCTTTGATTTCCGCGCTTTCGAGGTACTCATCATATGTCGTCATCCGGTCGATAACACCGTTCGGAGTAATCTCAACGATGCGGTTGGCAACCGTCTGAACAAACTGATGGTCATGCGATGTGAACAGGATTGTGCATTCCGTATCGATCAACGCGTTATTGAGCGCCGTAATCGATTCGAGATCCAAGTGGTTCGTCGGCTCGTCGAGGAGGAATACGTTCGCGCCCTCCAGCATCATCTTCGACAGCATGCAGCGGACCTTCTCGCCCCCGGACAATACGGTTGCTTTCTTCATCGCGTCATCGCCGGAGAACAGCATCCGTCCCAGGAAACCGCGGATGAACGTCTCGTCCGGATCCTTCGAATATTGGCGCAGCCACTCGACGAGGTTCAAATCCACGCCATCGAAATATTCGGAGTTGTCTTTCGGGAAGTACGCGCGGGTCGTCGTAACGCCCCACGAGAAGCTGCCCGCATCGGGATCCGTTTCGCCCATCAGCAGCTGGAACAGCAGCGTCTTAGGCAAGCTGTTCGGGCCGACGAATGCGACCTTGTCGCCTTTATTGATCGTAATCGTCAAATTGTCGATCAGCTTGTCGCCGTCAAGCGATTTGGTCAGGCTGTCAACAAGCAGCAGCTGCTTACCCGCTTCGCGCTCGCCCTTGAACAAAATGAACGGATATTTACGGTTGGACGGACGGATGTCGTCAAGCGTAATTTTGTCGAGAAGCTTCTGGCGGGAAGTCGCCTGCTTCGCTTTCGATTTGTTGGCGCTGAAGCGCTGGATAAACGCTTGCAGCTCCTTGATTTTGTCTTCCTTCTTCTTATTCTCGCCGCGCTGCAGCTGCAAAGCCAGCTGGCTCGACTCATACCAGAAGTCGTAGTTGCCGACATACATTTGAATTTTGCCAAAGTCGATATCCGCAATATGCGTACAGACCGTGTTCAAGAAGTGACGGTCGTGGCTGACTACGATGACGGTGCCTTCGTAGCCTCCAAGGAAATCTTCCAGCCAGCGGATCGATTCGATGTCCAGATGGTTGGTAGGCTCGTCAAGCAGGAGGATGTTCGGCGAGCCGAACAAAGCTTGCGCCAGCAAGACGCGAACCTTCTCGTTGCCGGAAAGCTCCGCCATCTTCTTGTCGTGCAAATCCGGCGTAATGCCGAGGCCGTTCAGCATCTCGGCCGCTTCGGATTCGGCTTCCCAGCCGTTCATGTCCGCGAATTCGGCTTCGAGCTCGCCTGCACGCATGCCGTCTTCGTCCGTGAAGTCCGCCTTCGCGTAGAGGGCATCCTTCTCTTTCATCACTTCATAGAGACGCTTGTGACCCATGATGACGGTTTCGAGCACGACGAACTCGTCATATTCGTAATGGTTCTGTCTCAATACGGCCAGACGCTCGCCCGGCGTAATATGAACCTCGCCCGACGACTGCTCTACTTCTCCGGACAATATTTTTAGAAACGTAGATTTGCCGGCGCCGTTCGCGCCGATCAAGCCATAGCAGTTCCCTGGCGTAAATTTAATGTTGACGTCTTCGAAAAGCGGTTTCTTTCCGAAGCGCAGCGTTATGCCACTCGTACTAATCATTCGTATAATCCCGTCCTTCACTACAAAATCGCTAAATCTCGAACTATTATAACACAGTCTCGCGCCGAAACGAACGGCAATCCGGGCTTTTGGGCGAAAAGTTGGCGCCGGTGCGCACTTATTTTCTTTGGTTGGCGGCGCCGGCGGCTTTTATCAAAAAAGCCTCCTCACCTGAATTACTTGGCGTAATTGCAGCTGAGAAGGCTCCGGAGTTCATTTGATATAACGCTGTCCTGGCAGCTTAATCCCAATCGAGCTTGACTTCGCCGCCGGTGCGGGACGATTCATAGATCGCATCCAAAATCCGGTTGTTCGTATAGCCGGACAATGCCGAAGTAATCGGCTGCTTGCCCTCGCGGATACATTCGACGAAATGGCGGCTCATCAAAATACGGTCATCTTCGCCCTCCAGCGGGACAATATCGGTCTCGACCACTTCATTATCCGTATGGGTGACATATTTGCCGTTGCTGCCGACGATCGCGACGCCGCCATCGGTCCCCATCAGATGAATGAACGGCTCCTCCGGCAGAAATGCCGAATGTGCCGCCCAGCTGACTTCCAGAGACAAAGTCGCGCCGTTGTCGAGCTTGATCAAGGCCGAAGCCAGATCCTCCACGTCGTAATAGCCATCCCAGTTCGGGGTGCCCCAGGTTCCGATCCCGAGGCGTCTTGGCCCGAACTGCGCGTAAGTTGTGCCGAACACCGATACGGGCTTCGGATTGCCCATCAAATAAAGCGACAGGTCAAGCATATGAACGCCGATGTCGATGAGCGGACCGCCGCCGGACATATCCTTGCGCGTAAACCAGGAGCCCCAGCCGGGTATGCCTTTCTTGCGGAACCAGCCTGCCTTCGCATTATAAATGTGGCCGACGTCACCGTTGTCGATATGCTGCTTGAGCGCGCGGCTGAGTCCCGTCCAGCGCATTTGGTGAGACATCATGAGCACTTTGCCCGATTTGGCCGCTTCGTCCACAATCGTCTTCGCAGCCGCGGAATCGATCGCCATCGGCTTCTCCAGCAGCACGTGCTTGCCCTGCTTCAAAGCCTCGATCGCCAGCTCCGCATGGAACTGGTTCGGCACGCCGATAACGACGGCATCGATGGCAGCATCCTTCAGCATCGCTTGCGGGCTGTCATAAACCTTCTTAATGCCGTGCTCCTCCGCGCGCTGCCCGGCAAGCGGCACATAAACGTCCGCCACCCCCGCCAATTCGATGCCCTCTACTTTATTGAACGTCTCCATATGAACATTGCCGATCGCACCGGCACCAATAATGCCAAGACGGATATTAGACTGAGTCATTACCGTTTCCTCCTCGGGTTTGATGAAGCTTGCGTACCAACCTTATTATCTTGTTTAGTATAACGCTTCTTCAAACCCGCGTCACTGTGCTCATTTGGCGCGCTTGTGTCCTCGTTTGTCATTTGCCCGACAGGCGCCAGGTACGGCCAAGCGGCAAAATAACGATGCGCTTCTCTTCGATGGACCGTTTCCTTCGGTTCTCTTCCAGCCGGTCAAGCGCTTCGCGGGGGGTATCGTCCGCAAGCTTGAACGTTCCGTAATGCATCGGTACGAACCATTTGGCCCCCGTATCCTCGAATGCTTGCAGCGCCTCCTCCGGCGTCGTGTGCTGCGGTCCCATGAACCATTCCGGCTCATAAGCTCCGATAGGCAGCAGCGCGACGTCGATGGCGAACCTGCGGCCGATCTCCTTGAAGCCCTGGAAATACCCGCTGTCTCCGGCAAAATAAATATTCGGTATCTCCGCGGCATACGGCAGCTCGGCTTCGCCGCCGGACGGCCATTCCCCGTCCTGCATCGCTTCGTCAGCCGCAGAAGCTTCCGCTTCGGGCAGATTTGAAATTTTCGCTTTGCCCCAGGCATGGCCGATCAGCTTGCCTCTGCCGGGCGCGGTCTGTTCGATGACGAAGCCGCCCCAATGCGAGCTGTTCATATCCCACGGGTTTCTGCGCGTGGAATGCTGGGACGGCACAAAGCTGAACTTGATGCCGTGGATGATAACCGACTCCCACCAATGAAGCTCCTTGACGTTAATGAAGCCTTTCTTACGCAGCTTCGGGCCGAGACCGGCGGGAACAAGCATCTGCCTTGGACCGATCAGCCTGCGAAGCGTGGCTATGCTTAAATGGTCGTAGTGGGAATGCGAGATCAGCACCACATCGACCGGAGGCATGTCGCCGATCGGGATGCCCGGCTGCGACAGCCTTTTCTGAAACGCCATTTGGGACGACCATACCGGATCGGTAACGATATTGAGGCCGCCTATTTGTATTAGAAAAGTAGAATGGCCGATCCAGGTGATCGAAGGCCATCTGCGATTATTCTCAAGGTACTGGATATCCGGACGGGTGCTTGGGACGCAAAACGAATAATCCTTATGCTTCTGCTTGCGGATGCGATCCTGCCGCCATCTGTTGAATTGCTTGAACGAAGTATGCTGCTCGATCGGATCTATGTTGGCAAATCTTTTCAACCTCAAGTGTGCACTCCTCCCTCGCTATTCGCCTTTATTTTACTAAGATACCAAGCCAAAGGTGCGTATTGCAAATGAAAATCCTCCAATCCGGGCGGCTGACGGGTCCTCCTCTAAAGTCGCATCCTTCCGTCAAATGCGGTAAACTTTCTATATAAGCTTTTTTACACAAACATGGCTCCAGCGTAAACGGCTGGCGCTACGCACGAACCGTTAGCTGCATCTTTGCGCAGCTCGGTTCTGTGCCTGCTTATGGTAAAAGCTCGTTTCGCGATGAAATAGAAGTCATTTATAAGTTCGAACTTATAAATTCTTATATTTCAAGCTAAGCAGAAGCCGTGCCGATTAAACGGTTATCACTAATGAGGAGGCTTTCCAAATGAAGCTCATATCGATAGAACCGACGCCGAGCCCGAACTCGATGAAGCTGAACGTCGACGAAACGCTGCCGCGGGGCCGCAGAATGACATACAAAGCCGGGGAAGCCGGCGACGCGCCGGAGCTGCTGCAGAAGCTGCTGCAGATTAACGGGGTGCGCAGCTTGTTCCGAACGGCCGATTTCATTGCGCTTGACCGGAAGCCCGGCGCGGATTGGGCTGCGATTTTGGCGGAGGCCGGACAGCTGCTGCAGAAGGAAGAAACGGATGGCGGGCAAGGCGCGGACAAGGCGGATCCTTCCGCCGGTTATGGCGAAGCGCAGGTGCTTGTCCAGATGTACAGGGGCATCCCGATGCAGGTGCGCGTCAGGATGGGCGACGGCGAGGTCCGTTCCGCGCTGCCGCAGCAATTCGGCGATGCCGTGTCAAAAGCGGCCGGCGGGGGCATGATCCGGGAGCGCAGGCTGGAGGAATTCGGCGTTCGCTACGGCGAGCCGGAGGAAATAGCGGCGGAAATCGTCAGGGAGCTGGAAGCTTCGTATACGGACGAAAGGCTCTCCGCCCTCGTCGAGGCGTCGATTAAGCAAGGCGCATCGGTGCCTGAGGATGGTGCACAGCCGGCCTACCGGCCAGCGCCGCTTACGCTGGAGGAGGCGACGGAGCAGTTCCGCTCGGCCGATTGGCAGACGCGGTATGCGGCTTTGGAGAGATATACCGCAACGCTCGAGGGCATCCCGCTTCTGGCAGAGGCGCTGCGGGACGATAACAGCTCGATCCGGAGGCTGGCCGTCGTCTATTTGGGCGACCTGCGTTCGCCGGAGGCGCTGCCGCAACTGTTCACCGCCCTGCGCGATCCTTCGGCTTCGGTAAGGCGCACCGCCGGCGACACGTTGTCCGATCTGGGCGACCCGGCTGCCGTCGGCCCGATGATCGAGGCGCTGCGCGATAAGAACAAGCTGGTCCGGTGGCGCGCGGCCCGCTTCCTGTACGAAGCGGGCGACGAATCGTCCGTCGAGGCGCTGCGCGAAGCGGCCCGGGACAGCGAGTTTGAAATCCGGCTGCAGGCCCAGATGGCGCTCGAGCGGATCGAACGCGGCGAGGAGGCTGCCGGCTCCGTCTGGCAGCAGATGACCGCCGCGCGTAAGGGCGAGGGGCAATGACGGAGTGTTGTCCATTGCACGAATTCGGTTTGCAGGACTGGAGTCATGTCCCCTGTACGGATGCTGGCGGCATAACCGGAGTGTTGTCCAACGCGCGGTCGGTAATGCAGTGTCTATTAACGGACATAGACAACTCATAGAGTAACTAATGAGCAGGCGAGGTCGATCGGCTAATGGACACCAGATGAGCTTGGGTCGCTTTGAAGCGGCGTTTCTTTAATAGGACTCGCTTTAAAGTTCTATGTTAACCATAGAACGGAACAATAGCATAGTACGCTGTGTAAGCGACATTTTTGTCCATTAGAATAAGTCAGCCTAAAAAAAAGGAGGCGCTGCCCGGCGCCTCCTTTGTTGCGTCTATGCCATGCCTGAGCGGTGACAAGGAACTCGACTTGCTAGCTAATACTCCAGCTGAATGCGAACGAGCAGCGAGTCATCGCTGCCAAACGGCTCATAGCTGGCGCGGTAGCCGGCTGCGACGCTGACATCCCGGAAGGCGGCTTTCAGCGCCTCCGGAAACCGATCGCCCTCCACGTATCTGAACTCGAGGCTTGAAGCGCGGGACTTAAGCGCCGATGCGATGAGCGTCCGCAGCTGCTCCGCATCCGAGACCGTATACTCCGGCTCCAGCCAGTGCAGGCCTAACGCCAGCTTCAACTTGCCGAAGCGTTCGCGCTCCGCCTTCTCCCCCTGCTGCTCCAGCTCGCGGATAACATCGGCATAAACGGTGTCCGCAGCGGGATACGTTTTGGTCCACCCATGATCGGTCCTAAGTTCCTCGTCCGTCTTCAAATAATAGTTGTAGCGGACCACATTGTCGGTCGATTTCGACACGGGTGCGGCCGCCCCTCCGGCAGAATCCGTCTTCGTGACCGGATCGTCCCACGTCAAATCCAGATGGTACCATTTGCCGTCCAGCTGCACCATATTCCACGCATGCTCGCCCGTATTCACCGTACCTTCGGCAATGAGCACCGGAATCCCAGACTCCTTAAGCATTTTGTAGCCTAACAGCGAATACCCCTGGCAAACCGCCTTCCCGGACGTAACCGCATCATAAGCGGTATAGCGTGTCAGCGACTGGTCGTATTCCACGTTCGTGACGATCCAATCATGAATCGCTTTCACCTTCTCATGATCGTTCATCCCCGGCTCGATGATCGCCGCCAGCGCTTTTGCCGCCTCGCGGTCGACTGCCGCGGTCTGCTCGAGCGATTCCCGGTATCTCGCCTCAATGGCGATCGTCGACCGGTTACCCCAGCTTCGGATCGTGTAGATATAGGATTCGAGTATATAGGCCGTATAATCGTCATGCCCGAGCGCCGCACGGACGATTTCCGTCATTTTATCGGAAAGCTCCTGCTTGTCTCCCGTATACGAGACGGAAAAATGCTCGGATCTCGCCTTGAAATGTTCCGCGATTTCCAGCTCCAGCCTTTCCAGCTCATCCGTCTGCCGCATGGCCGCCTCCTCATTCGATACCGTGGCAGATGGAAACAAGTTAATCTTCAAATCAAGACTAACCACTGCCAAAATGATAACGGCCATAATGAGAAGCTTCGAAATCGCTTTATTCATAGGAACCCCCTAAACGGTTGGTGAGCGGCATTAAAGATAAGGCTGGCTGACGGGAAACCGGGCCGGCTTGTTTATTCTCTATTTTCGACCTGATTCTTATATCCTAATACGTTAATGCAATTTTTATCTTCGCGCAAGCGTGAACGGCTGCTGCTATACACGAACCGTTAGCTGCAGTCCGGTTCTGTACCGTCCTTTAGAGCTATGGTCGTATCGTTTCCATCATATGTGCGCAACAGCCCCTTCATACCACCCCGTTTCGCGATGAAATTCTTATATTTAAAAAAGCCCCCTCCGCAGGCCTTAAGGCCTGCAGGGAAGCTTTAGCGGTTCAACTATGCTTCTCGGTCCGTACCGCTCTTTCATACAGGAAATCTACGACGTGCTGTACCTCCATCGGAGAGTCGCCCCCGTGCTTTGCGGCGCCGAGCTTCATTTGCAGCAGGCAGCCCGGATTGCTGGTCAGCAAATACCGGGCTCCGGTCGCGACCGCGTGCTCCATTTTGCTCTCCAAAATTTGTCCGGCCATCTCGGGCTGCGTTACGTTATAGATGCCTGCCGAGCCGCAGCACCGGTCCGCTTCCTTCATCTCGGCGAAGCCGACGTTCGCGACCCGCTTCATTAACTGCCTCGGGGCGTCCGGACTTTTCATCACGTTGCGGAGATGGCAGGAGTCCTGATAGGTAATCGTCACCTGCTCCTGCCCCTTATTTCCCGGTTCTGCGAAAGCGGGCAGCCGCCCCCGGTCGACCAGCAGCTTGCTGACGTCGATCACGCGGGCGGCAAACCGCTCCGCGTCGCCCCGAAGCGGCTGATCCTCATGCAGAAGATGGTCGTATTCCGCAAGCATCGCGCCGCAGCCTCCGGCATTGGAGACGATGTATTCGATTCCGGCATCCGCGAACGCTTGCAGGTTCACCCGGGCAAGCTCCCTGGCCGCTGCCATCTCCCCGGCATGGGCATGAAGGGCTCCGCAGCAAGCCTGATTGTCCGGGATGACGACCTCGAACCCCGCTTCCGACAGCAGCTTTACGGTATTGACGTTCGTTCCCGCGAACATCACGTCCATCAGGCAGCCGCGGAACAGTGCAACTCGGGCAATTGGCTCCCCTTTGGCTGGATAAACGGTGCCGAGCGTCTCGACGACCCCTTTTGCAGTCGCGTCCGGCAAAATGCTCTCCATTTCGCGCAAATGCTTAGGAAACAAACGCATCAGGCCGCTTCCTCTGACGATTCGCCGAAGGCCTGATTTCCGGTAGGCGGCAAGCGTTCCGCCCAGCAGCCGCAGCCGGCTGCGATGCGGGAATATGCCTTTGAAGAACAGCTTGCGCATGCCCGTTACGGGAATTCCGCGATCCGCGTGATCCTCGATGGCGTCGCGGGCCTGCTCGATCAGCTGCCCGTATTTGACGTCCGCGGGACAGGCCGGTTCACAAGCTCTGCAGCCGAGGCAATGGTTCATTTGATCGTTAAAAGCCTGATCCGGCTCCATCAAGCCGTCAGCCACCGCTTTCATGAGCGCGATCCGGCCGCGCGGCGATTCGGGCTCAATCCCGGTTTCCCGGAAGGTCGGACACGCAGGCAGACAAAAGCCGCAGCGCATGCAATTCGTCAATTGATCGTAGTCCAGCTTCGCCTGCAGCGTCCTGGCGAGCGGATTTCCGCTTGCTGCGGCCGGCTGCTTCTGCGGAAGCTCCGCAGTATTCGCATTAGCCACGGTCGATCACCACCCTTTTTCTCGTTTCATTGGCAAAGATTTTGCCCGGATTGAGGAGGTTGTGCGGATCGAATGCCAGTTTAATGCCGCGCATGACCTCCATGCCCGCCTTTCCGATCTTCCACTCCAGAAACGGGGCCTTCACCAGTCCGACGCCATGCTCTCCCGTTATCGTTCCGCCAAGCTCGATTGCCGCCGCAAAAATGTCCTCGAACGCCTGCTCGACGCGGTGAATTTCCTCGCTGTCCCTCGCATCGGTCGTCGCCGTAGGGTGCAGATTGCCATCGCCTGCATGGCCGAAGGTTGCGATCGAAACGTTGTACTTATGAGCGATTTCATTAATGCGCAGCACCATATCCGCGATCTTGGACCGGGGAACGGTCGCATCCTCCAAAATGGTCGTCGGGCGAAGCCGGGCAAGCGCCGTGAACGCGCTGCGTCTGGCCGTTAGCAGCTTCTCCGCCTGCTCCCGGGTTTCCGCCACCTCGATCCGGTCCGCAAGCTCCAGCCCGCATATTTCCCGGATCCGCTCGATATCGCGCTCCACCGTTTCCGGGTCGCCGTCCTGCTCGATCAGAAGGATCGCCTCCATATCGCGCGGCAGGCCAAGCTTGGCGAAGTCGTCAACGACACGGATCGTCGGATTGTCCATAAACTCCAGCGTTGCCGGAATGATCCTCGCCTCGATAATCCGCGACACCGTTCTGGCCGCCCCGTAAAGATCCCTGAACATCGCCAGCATCGTCTTTTTGCTTGCCGGCGGAGGGATCAGCTTCAAGGTCGCCTCGGTTATGATGGCCAGCGTCCCCTCCGATCCGACCAGCAGCTTGGTCAGGTCATAGCCGGCAACGTCCTTCATCAGCTTCCCGCCGGTCCGGATAATTTCACCGCTGGCCAGCACCGCTTCAAGACCGATCACATAATCCTTGGTCGTACCGTATTTCAGCCCGCGCAGGCCGCCCGAGCATTCCGCAATATTGCCGCCGATCGTGGAAATCTTCATACTGCTCGGATCGGGCGGATAGAACAGGCCTAGCGATTCGATATGGGCCGTGAATGCGGCCGTGACGATGCCGGTCTGCACGGTTGCTGTCAAATTTTCCTGATCGACCTCCAGAATCCGGTTCATCCGGTGCATCACCATCACGACTCCGCCGTGCGCAGGAACGGTTCCGCCGCATAGGTTCGAGCCGGAGCCGCGGGACACGACTGGCACGCGATACTCCGCCAGCGCTTTCATAATTTCGGAAACCTGCTCCGTACTTCCGGGATAGATGACGCCGTCCGGCAAGCTTTGAAGCATCGGGGTTCCGTCATACGAATGCGCGACCAGCGCCTCCCGATCGTCCCTGAAATGGCCGTCCCCCACAATCGCCCGCAGCCGGCCGATTAATTGTGTATCCAGCATCTTACGTCCTCCTCATATTAATCAGGTCATCTGATGACTTTTTGCTTATTATAGGCGATCCCGGGTATTGTTGTATAGTCCTATCTCAAGCGGCTGCGCTTCGATCGGCCTTTCAAGGCTGCACATATGTATGTATTGCAAGAAAACAGGCCTATTCGCAAACCATTTTGCGGACAGGCCTTTCCGTTCACAAAATTTGCCGCTTCCAATACCAAACGAATACTGTATTACATTCATTCATCCGTATTTAAAAGCCCGGAAACTAAAACGAGAACCACCAAAATAAAAATAACCAATATGATGCCAAACCAGTCGCCATAAGCCATTACGAACACCCCCCCTTAAAGCTTCGGATCCTCTTTTAAAGGTTCGGCTGCAGTTGTCTGCTTGCCGTTCCTCTATTAACATATGAATCTATGAATCTATCGGATTGTGCGGATTGTCATCCTCTATGAAATATTTAACACTGCCTGTGATCGGCAAAATAAAAAGATTGCGTCCGACCCGGCCTTTCTGCGGGATCTCTGCAATCTTCGCACCTTTTATTTGCGTTTTCTTCTCTGTTTGGTTTTGGACGAAGCTTTTGTCTTCCTGCTGTTCTGCTCCCCGTTCGGACGAAGGCCGATTAGCGGAAGGAGCGGCGTTACGGCTTGAATCAGCTTTTGAAGCGTGACGATCGTTTTCGTAATGCCGTCGATTCCTCCCAATCGGGAGATGAAGCTGCCGATGTCGGGCGAGCTGGAAGCCTCCGTCAACGAACGGTGCACGGACCTTTCCATGGCTCTTGTGCCGGCCGAGCTTGAGCTTCGATGAGCGGAGCGGTGCTCTGAGCTTTGCTCTGAGCTTTGCTCGGAACTTTGCCCGGATGACTCGATGGACCCGGCCGATTTGGATACGTTTTTAATAAGCAAGGGCTTCGTTTTGATCACTGCCGCTTCCCTTCTATACTAGTATGATCTGAACTTAATAGCTCTCTCTTTATCCTATGCGTTCATCCTAGCGTCCGTATGGGCAAACGGCCGGTTTCTTAGATTAATTGATATCTATCGCAGTCCGAAGGTCGTAATCGTTCGTATCGATATCCAATTTCATGTCCAGAGCCAATTTGGCCAACTGACTTCCGATAAAAGGGCCCATCGTCAATCCCGACGCTCCGAGCCCGTTGGCTGCCATCAGGCCATCCCAGCCCGGGACAGTGCCGATCACCGGCAGAAAACCGGGCGTAAACGGGCGAAAACCTACCCTGACCTCTCGAAACGTGCTGTCGGCTAAACCAGGCGCCAAAGCTAACCCTTTATTCAAAATTTCCTGCATTCCGCCTGCCGTAATTTTTGTATCGTTCTCTTCGATACCGTTTTCGTGAGTCGCCCCTATAACGATCCTCTGTTTGCCGAAAGCCAGCAAATATTGATCGGAAGGCGGCATAATGACAGGCCAGTTCTCTGTGTCATAGGAGTCATGAACCTGCAAATGCATGATTTGCGCTTTTTGAAAACCTACGTTAAAGCGAATTCCTAAAGGCTGCAGCAATTGACCTGCCCAAGCGCCTGCACAAACAATGGCAGTATCAGCCGTATAGCGTTTTTCGCCGACAGAAACTCCAGTTACTCGGTTCGACTGGTACGTAAGCGCTGCATCCCCATGGATTAACACGGCCCCGTTTCTTTGCGCGGACCGGATCAGCGCGTCGCGCAGCGCGCGGCCGTCTACACGGGCGGCACCGCCAATCCGGACGGCATGATACCCCTCTTCCAATAACGGAAAAAACTCGCGGGTTTCTTGATCCGTAAGCCTGGTAATGCCGCCGATTTCCGGTGCTTCCGATTTCCGGGAGTGTGCCCGTTCCTCTATTTTTCCAATTTTCTCCGAATCTTGATGGATACTCAAGGCGCCAACCTTTGTATAGCCGGTTTCCGTTTCTCCTTCTCTTTGCAGCTCTTCAATCAGCCCGGGGTAAAAACGCGCACCGGCCTTAGCGAGCCGGTACCAAGCCTGATTGCGCCGCTGCGACAGCCAGGGGCAGATGATGCCGGCCGCGGCGTCCGTAGCCTGTCCCTTATCTTTGCGGTCGATGACCAGGACATCGGCTCCCATTTTTGCTAAGTGATACGCAGTTGAAGCCCCCAGTATTCCTGATCCGACGACGATACATTTTTTCATGACTCCATTCCTTTCTTAATTCCTGATATCTATAATTGCGAGCTTGAAATTTCCGTATTTACAACCTGCTGCAATTGAAATAAATTTGTGAAGGAAGAGGTGAAACGACAATGGTACAACTTATATTCGATTTTGACGGAACGATGGCAGACAGCAAGCAGCTGGCGATCGATATCTACAACGAATTAGCCGAAACCGGAGGTTATAAACCTATCGAACGGCAAAAGGTATCGTTGCTTAGCTCGTTAAGTATACCGGATCGGATGAAAGAACTAAACATCCCGGCTGTTCATTTGCCGAAGCTAATATTCGATTTTAAGAAGATCTATAAAAGGAAAGTACATACTTTATTTGCTGTGGAAGGAATTTCCGAGCTCTTAATGACATTATCGGATAAAGGCCTGAAGCCCGACATTATTTCTTCCAATCGTGCCGATACGATTGAGGCCTTTATAGAATCGAATCATTTTTCCGGCTCCATTGGGTCCGTATTTAGCGGACGCCATCTTTTCGGCAAGCACCGGTTGATTGACCGCTACATTAAATTACATCGTTTTTCGAAAGAAGAGCTGATATACGTCGGAGATGAATTAAGGGATATCGAGGCCTGCAAACGGGCGGGCATCAAAATGATTGCCGTAACCTGGGGATTTGATTCAAAGGAGCTGCTACAAAACGCGAAGCCGGATTTTGTTGCAAATAAACCTCATGAAATTGTAGAGATACTGGGTTTTCGGTAACAAACGGCGATAGAATAAAAAACAAGAAACGGCCGTGCTCGGATAACCCGTTTGGCACAGCCTTTTCTTGCTAGGATTCACGATTTTTTGTCAAGCGATCCTCCCATTTAGCCCTCCCGATATTGGCCAGGAGTAACTCCCGTGTACTTCTTAAACACTTTATTGAAATAATGGCGATTTTCATAACCAACCTTGCTTCCGATCATATTGACCGGAATCTGACGGTGCTCGGCAAGCAGCTTCTTCGCCTCGTTAATCCGGAGTTCATTCAAGTAATGGATAAAGGTCGCACCGGTTTCTTTCTTGAACAGGCTGCTGATATAGTTGGGATGCATATTCATGTAGTCAGCGAGCATGTCCAACGACAGATCCTGCGTGAAATTCGTTTCGATGTAGCCTAGAAGCTTCGCCGTATGGCGACAGTAATCGGAATCGGCCTCACAGGGAAGCTCCCCGGCGATCCGGTGCAGGAGTACCGAAATCTCGTCCTTGTTGATCGGTTTAAGCAAGTAATCCACAACGCCTGCCCGTAAGGCTTTGCGCGCAAATTCGAAATCGTCATAACCGGTCAAAATAATAAACCGCTGGCATAACTCGTCCCGTTTCGCTTCCTCGATCAATTCGAACCCGTTTTTCTCGGGCATATTGAGATCGGTCACGGTAACGTCAGGCATAAAGCTTTTCATTAAATCCAGCGCCTCGTATGCATTATTGCCCGATATGACCTCCGTATGGGCGGGGGCTCCTTCCTTCACGATTTTAACGAGTCCCTGCAGAATCAACGGTTCGTCGTCCACTACCAGCACCTTCATGACGCAGCTTCCCCCTTTCCAAGCAGATATAGGGTCAATGTTGTGCCTTTCCCCTTCTCGCTTTCGAGCTCAAGACGGGACTCTCCTCCGTAGAATGCTTTGATCCGCTCGCTTACGTTGAACAGCCCAAGCCCTCCCTCATCCGAGCCGGACGGCAGCACATCGGTTCCGCGCGCCAGCAGCGATTGAATGCCTTGAAGCTTCTCCGGAGGAATGCCTGCTCCATTGTCTTCGATGACGATGCGGACATATTCGTCCTTCTTTTCGACGAGCAGCTTGATCCGAACCGGCCGAAGGACCGAAATTCCGTGAATGACGCTATTCTCGATTAGCGGCTGAAGCAGAAATCGTGGGCACTCCATTTTGTCGGTCTCTAGCAAAATCTCAAACTGGAAGTCGAGCCGGTCCCTGAGCCTCATCTTGTGGATGTTTAAATAAAACATGACCATTTCAATTTCGCTGCTTAGAACGGTAACGTCCTTCTGGGAAGACAGACTGTACCTCATGAGACGGCCGAACCAATAGGAAATGTCGGCGACCTCGTGGTCGTCGTTCGCTTCCGCCAGCATACGGATCGTTTCAAGCGTATTGTACAGAAAATGCGGTTTGATCTGTGCCTGAAGCACCTTATAGGCCGCTTCTTTATTTCGGATTTCGGCGCGATGGACATTGTTGATCAGCTCATCCATACGCTGGATCATCGCATTATAGGTTGAAGTAAGAAACCCGATCTCATCCTGGTTATCCTGCCGGTTGACCAATACCTTCAGGTTATCGTCGCGAACCGACCTCATATGCCGTGCCAATCGCAGTATCCGTTTGGCGATCGCGGATGCGAAATAATAATAGACGACCGACAGCACGATAAGAAGAACGGCAATCGCGCCGATCAGAATATATTTCTCGCGCTTTACCGTTTGAAACACATCCTCAACCAGGCCGGTAACCACGACCCGGACACCCAATTCCCCGATATGCAATTGATTGACGAT
Organism: Paenibacillus vietnamensis; assembly: GCF_020169515.1. GTDB lineage: Bacteria > Bacillota > Bacilli > Paenibacillales > Paenibacillaceae > Pristimantibacillus > Pristimantibacillus vietnamensis. Next base: position 383,571 of record NZ_JAHMHW010000004.1, read on the forward strand.
GGACTCCCGGGTAATAAAATAACCGTCGGCATCCCGCTCTTCAATCTCCTTCATCAGCGCGCGGTTATCGGCAGCGGGGCTCCGGCCTGTGGTGAACAGCAATTCCCCTTGCTCCGAGAACAGCAAGGCACTCCAGTCGTTTCCGGCGCCGGCCGCCTCAAAGAACTTCCTTATCGGTTCATGGCTGACCCGAATTTCGAGCAAGCCTATTTTTTCCGTAAACAGGCTGTTATAAATATCCTGATAATACACAAAGGAAGGCTTGCTCAGCCCCTCCTCCCGCCGAATCCAGACCCCCTTGCCCGGCCTCAGGTGTTCGACGGCCGGCCGCAATTCCGGAGCAAGCTCGGATCGATCCAGGAACTGCTTCGTGATCGGAAATACTTCATCCTTTAGCTTGTAGATCATCACGGATTCGATCTCGGGGTTGGCGAACATCGTTTGCGTGAATAACGGGCTGATGTATCTAATATGGGCGTAGACACTATCCGAGTCCGTTTGGTACATGCCATCCAAGTAATCGGTTACATAGGGATTGTACTGCAGCAGTCTATGCACCGATTCAATTCGGACCATATCCGCCCGCAAGTTTGAATAAGCTTGCTCAAGTATCTTTTGGCGCCCGCCTACAAATTGCTGTGTCAAGCTTCCGTAAATCTGATTGTAATAATAGATCCCGAATGCAATCACAGGAATGAAAACGATCACTACGTATCCCAGTATGATCTTCCTGACTATGCTCATGGCCGCCCCCCCCTGAGTAGTTCCTTATCCGTTTCTTCTTAGGGTATCATGAGCCCGCAAAATCCGGTAGGGGCAAGCCCTACCGGATTTTTCCTGTTACTTAAACAATGCCTGTTTCTCCTGATACGTTTTGTTGGCCCACTCGTCGAGCTTTTCAAGCCCGATCTTCTCGGCGTTCTTCATCATGGTTTCATAGTTCTGGACGGCTTCTTCCTCGGATTTTGCGAGATAGATTTTCACCTTCTCGTTGGTCACCATCTCGTCGAGCTTTGTTTTGATCGTTTTTTCTGCGGAATCCGCCTTGACCTGGATCATGCCGATTTCAGGCTTGTACGTCGTGATCGCCTTCGTCTCCAGCAAAGCCTGGGTCGTTTGCGTGCCCGGTACATATCCCCAAAGTCCCTCTACAATGGCGTCCGAATAAAGGAACCACCACTTAATGCCGTTGCTGTTGACGAAATCGGAGTCAGCCGTGTTGTATTTCAGATTCGGGTATCCTTCCTCGTTCCATGTCCAATGCTCGCCCTCGACGCCGAACATCGTAAGCTGCTTTCCTTCTTCGCTGGCAAGGAACTGCAGCAGCTTGATGGATTTCTCGGGATTTTTGTTGTTTTTCGTAATAAATGTCCCGGACCAGCCTACCCCGGTGCTAACGCGCACTGCTTCTTCCGACAGCGCGCTCGGCATCATCTTAAAGGTATATGCGGCGCCGGTTTGCTTGGCGGAGATGTTGTCGCGTTCCGCAACGCTAACGGTGTGGCTATGCGCAAAGGCTTTTCCGCCGACCGCGTATTCATCGTCGATTTGATCGTTGGCGTGCGCGAAATTTTCCGCCAGAATATAGCCGTTGCGGTAAAGGCCGTTCATAAATTTGAAGAAGTCAAGCATTTTAGGATGTTTAAGGTAATACTCTACCTTCCCGTCTTTTTCATACCAGGACCCAAAGCCGGCTTCGATGCCGTACTGTGTCATGAAATAAGATTCGATCCAGTTTTTATCCATGACAAGGGGAACCAGATCAGGATGCTTCTCCTTCACCATTCCCAGCAGCTTTACAAAATCGTCCAGCGTTTTCAGTTCGGGGTTGCCAAGCTCTTTCATAATATCCTCGCGCAAAGCTATGCCAGGATTGCCGTCATTGCCAAGCGCATACTGATTCGTTTCCCATTCCTGCTGAGTCGCGAACGCATTACGAATGGTGTAGAAATTGCCGTCGTCCATCGTATTGATCGCGGTTCTCGTAGGATCGATTTTAAAATCAGGTGCATATTTCTCGATCAGCTCGTTCCACGAATACGAAATGTTGGAATTGGAGAGCCGGTCGATATCGGAGGCCGTAAAGATCAGATCGGGCAAATCGCCGGATGCGATCATAAGCGGCAGCTGCTTATCGTCGGTCGCTACGGTAACCTTGAGCTTAACGCCGGTTTTCTCCGTGATTTTATCGGCCACCGCCCCTTTCCATTCCTTGACCGGATACCAGCTGTGGTTAATGAACAACGTGAGCTCTTCGACATCCTGGCTGCCGGCAGCGGGCTCGTCCGACGCATTGGCGCTTGTGCTGCCGCCCGTGTCGGCACCGTCAGCGGAGCTGTCTCCGGAGCTATTGCCGCCGCTGCATGCGGTCAAAACGGCAATGATCATGACGAAGGAAAGCGACAGCATCAGCATTTTTGAAAGTTGACTCCGCATCTAAAAACCCCTCCATGTTGTTTGAAATTATATCAAAGCAGCTGCTTCAATATTGAAAGTCACGTTTAGCTAGCCTTTTACCGACCCCAGCATAATCCCTTGGACGAAATACTTCTGCAAGAAAGGATACACGCAAACGACCGGAGCAATCGAAACGACCATCGACGTCACCTGCAGCGAATAATTCGTGACGCCCGTCGCGCTGGCCGCCGCACCGACAGACTCGATCGGGATGTTGCTCTTGTTGATGATTTCCATCATTCGGAAGGTCAGCGTCCTTAGAGCGTCGGATTGTACGAAATAAGCCGAATCGAGCCACGCGTTCCATTGCCCTACCCCGAGAAACAGCGCCATTGTTGCAAGAAGCGGGGTGGAGACCGGAAGAATGATTTTATAGAAAATCACAAATTCATTAGCTCCGTCCATATAGGCGGATTCCTTCAGCTCTATTGGAATTTCGCGAAAAAAGGATATGGCGATCAACAGGAAGAAGGTGCTGAGCATCGATGGAATCACATAAACGCCGAAGGTATTTAATAGTCCTAGCGACCGCAGCACGACGTAATAAGGGATCAATCCGCCCGAAAAGTACATGGCGAACACAATGACGGTAAAGTAAACTTTTCTGAATAGCAGATCCCTATGCGACAATCCGTAAGCGACGAGACAGGTGAACAGGACGCCGAGGAGCGTTCCGACGCCGGTGCGGGCAACGGTAATGAGCAGCGAGTTGTACCATTTCGCATCGGTAAGAAACGTGGCGTAATTTTCCAGCGTGAAAGTTCTGGGCCAAAAATAAATGCCGCCGAGCAAGGAGTCCTTGCCTTGGTTGAACGAAACGACGAGGACGTAGTAGAACGGATATAAAGTCGAGAGCATGATGCAGAACAATAACGCGTATACGATGCTGTCCAGCAGCAGATCCTTTTGTTTTTGATTAGTCGGCAATTGACTGCCCTCCCTGTCTTCAGAATAGGCTCGAGCCTGAAGCTCTCTTCGCGATGTAATTGCTGGAGAAGATCAGCAATACGGAAATAACCGACTGGATCAGGTCGATAGCAGCGGCGTAGGAAAATCTGCCATCAGCAAGCCCGACCTTAAACGCATAGGTTTGGACGATTTCCGACGTCGAGTTGTTGACATCGTTGCCCAGCAGGTACGCCTGCTCGAAGTTGGAGCCTACCAGGCCCCCGCCAAGAATGCTGCCGATCGTCAGGATCAGCACGACTACAATCGTACCTTTAATGCCTGGAAGCGTAACATGCCAAATTCTGGACAGCCTGCCTGCGCCGTCGATTTGTGCCGCCTCGTAAAGCGCCGGATTAATGCCTGCGATCGCAGCCAGAAAAATAATCGTCCACCAGCCCATTTCCTTCCACACGGCGCTGCCGACGGCAAGTCCCCAGAAGTAATTGGCGCTCGTCAGGAAATCGAGCGGCTTGTCAATAAGCCCGATTTTGACCATCAGCTTGTTCAATATTCCGATATCCGCCGAGAGGAAGGAGAACGCGATTCCGACTACGACGACCCAAGATATGAAATGGGGCAGGTAACTAACCGTTTGGACAAAACGTTTGAATGCCAGATGTCTCACTTCATTCAACAAAATCGCGAACAGGATGGGCGCCGGAAACGCGAAGATCACTTTTAGAAAGCTTAGAACGAGCGTATTCCGAACTATTTCACCGAAGCGGTAATCATCGACAAATTCATTAAAGTATTGGAGCCCTACCCAATCGCTCGTAAAAATCCCCTTGATACCGGTCACAATCGTGTAATCTTTGAAAGCCATCACGATTCCGAACATCGGCGTGTAAGCAAATATAAGCAGGAATAACATGCCCAATCCCACAAATAAATGAAGCACGGTCTGTTTTTTAAAACGCTTCCAAAGTTGGTGCTGACGGTTTGCTTTTAACTGCAATGACGCTTCTGTATTCAGGTTCATGTGCCGTCCTCCTTTGTATTCATCTTACTATCTCTTCAATGTGCTAGATAGATTACATTCTTAAGAAAGCGTTGTCATTTTTTAAGGCAGCCGGAACGCCGCGTTGAGATCAGTTAAAGCTCTCGCATTTTCACAAAAAAATGCTTAACATTGGCTGAGCCATGTTAAGCATTAAAAGTGCCGATCCTGTAGCGGTTCGTTCCGTTAGTATACCGACTATGGCATGAGCTACCTATTCGGAATCCTTGCCACAACAATGCTAAAAGGTCCATTACCAACCGGAATTCGTCTAGGGAGTTCCACATTTCTTATAGTGTCAACGACGGAGACCGTGTTCTCTCCCTGGTTGGTCACGTACGCTCGTCTGCCATCCGGAGTAAATGCAAGCGTAAACGGCCGGACTCCCACTGGAATGCGAGGGGAAATTTCCGCGTTCAGCGCTGTATCGATGACGGATAAATTGTTACTCTGTGAGTTCGTCACATAGGCTCTGTCTCCATTAGACGTGAAGATCGCGACAATCGGGTTTGTCCCGACTGGAATACGCGGGAGGATTTCAGTATTTGTGTCCGTATTAATAACCGACAGATTGTTACTTTGCACATTTGTTACATATACCCTGGCACGTCTAGGGTTTATTGTCGCCGCTGCGGGGGAACTCCCGACCGTGATACGTGCAATTTCATTGTTCGCCGTTAAATCGAGCACGGACACCGAATTTTCACCCGAATTTGCGACATAACCTCTTGTACCGTCCGGCGATATGAAAATACTAGTAGGATTTAACCCAACCGGAATGGGTTGACCCATTTGGGTATTGGTATCCGTATTAATAACGGATACTGTGCCTTCTTCCGAATTGGTCACATACAAACGTTCGCCATCAGGCGAGACACTCATACCTGACGACAAGAAATTCATTCGCGGGAGGATCTCCCTGTTCGTTAAAGTGTTAATTACGGAGATCGTGCCATCACCGCTGTTAGCCACATACAATCTTCTCTGATTAGGAGCCAGGGCTAGGCCTGTTGGCGCCGTTCCGACGCTTATTCGAAGAATCTCCGTGTCCGTTCTCGTATCAATGACCGAAACTGTATTTTCAGCTTGATTGGTTACATAAGCAAGCACCCTTGCAGGGAGAACTCCCAAACCAAACACCTCTCTTCATTATGTTTAAAGTCTGCTGCCTAATCATTGTATTTCCGTCCGGCTAAAACCGTGAGGTCAAATAACTCTTGGCTATTAACCTATTTTTAGAGACTTACAAATAGGTCCCACACCCTTAGCGACTCGTCCGCGTAAACTGTTAGTCTACTATTGCATAATGCGGGTGATTAGATACATGAAGAAAGTCCCTTTGATAGGAATTATGGTATCGAATGAAAAAGATCTCAAACCGATTCTTCAAACCTATGAACGCTATAAAGGGAGACTTTCCGTCCGGCTCTTCTCCTTTACTCCCCAAAACATTCATTGGAAAAAAAGGACGATTCGAGGCTTATGCCTGGAAAATAAAATGTGGCGATACCGAATATTTCACTTTCCCGATGCCGTCTATAACCGTTGTTATCAAAAAGGAACACAAATCATTCAACGTTTGGAAACCTATCTTGGACCGAACAAATGCTTCAATCGTGTAACCCAAATAGATAAATGGAAGATATACCAAGAGCTAAGAAACAGTGATCTTGAGCAATATGTGCCCGAGACATCGGTCTATCATCCGGATCGGTTTCGGGAATTACTCCAGGAAGAGAAGCCATTCATTCTTAAGCCTTGCTATGGGTTCCACGGAAAGAAAGTCTATATGGTTGAAAAGACAGAGCATCACCTATTCAAAATTTATGAAGATACGTTCACGCCTCTGTACGCGTCCTATAACGCAAACGGCTTCTTCCAGGAAATCGCTCAGCTTGTTGCCAATAAAAAGTTCGTCATTCAACGAATGATCAACTTTGCGAGAGTAGATGATAGCGTTGTTGATTTTAGAATACTCGTTCAAAAAGAAGCGACTGGCTGTTGGAAGGTTACAAAAGGGGTAAGCCGAGTAGCTCCCTATAACTTTTATATTACAAATCGCTCCGAGAACATCCATGATATAGATGAAGTACTCGAAGCCTTGTCACGTCCCTCTTCGGACAAAAAGTCACTCTACCAAAAGATCAGCCTATTAAGTATAAGGATCGCTCAGTTACTAGACGAACGGATAGGTTTATTGGGGGAAATCGGCCTAGACTTAGCCATTGATGAAGATGGAGAGATATGGATCATTGAAGTCAATGGCAAACCACAAAAATCCATTTATTGGAAACTAAATAGAGGATTACGCGGCGGGATTGATGCGGTATTTAAATTTCCTTTGGAGTATGCTTATTATTTGTCACAGACTTGAATTCCGATGTCGATAAAAAAGAGACCTGCTTGATATTTCATCCGGCAGGTCCATTAAGCTCAGTCCGGCCGCATCGGCCGTAATCGTCGCGCTATTGACGAAGCCGGAGCTGCTTAAACTTTATTTATTTTTGTAAGTTCTTTATTGAGTGCGTATAACAGCTTTTCATTGAAGTATTCCGGCGCCATATCCGCCAGCATATCGATCGTAAATCCTTGCGTCATGCCATACGTTGGTTTCTCTCTATAGTCTTCTCCAAAATACTTATTCAGTACGGCCTCCGCTTCAATATTGTCAAAAAGCACTTTGAACGTGCAGCGGGTGGAAAACACATCGTCCGTAATCTGTAATTCCTCTGTCATTTCTCCATCCAAATCAGGCGCTTGAAACCAGTTGTTGACTTCTTCACCCTTGTCGACCACGGGGGCTTCGTAGCTTGAATTAGGCGCTTCCACTTTATTAAATATAGCGATATCAACATATTGCTCGCTATTATGAGCAGCCACTGCACGTATTTCATTCATGCCCTCAGCGAGGGATACGTTTTCGAAGATAAAAATTTTATCATCACTGGTTTTCGATTGACTTTCATTTCCGTTAACGTACAGCGTTACTTCTCTGCAGTTGGAATACACCTTCACATGAATGCTGCTCTCTGCCCGATCCACATAGCGCTTGCTTGTGATATGGACAAATTTCTCCTCCGACCAATGGGCCTTATACATATAGAAGGCATCCTTCTTGATCTTTCTGTCATAGGTGACAAGACCCTTATTATTTCTGCCCTTGACTCCGCCTTCATCTCGGATATTGGCTCCAAAATCAAACATGTTCCATACATAAGAAGCCCACAGGAAAGGCCGTTTCTCGAAAATTTTCCAAACGATTTCATGGTATAGCGCGTGGTATTCTTCCGTGTAGTCTTTTACTTTTGGGTTAGCGCTGTGGTATTGTACAATCCCTTCTACGCCGTATTCGGATATGCATAGCGGCACATCCGGATTTATCGTATGAAACTTCTCAAGCCAGGGCTCGAAATCCTCCGCCTTGCCGTGATACCAGCCATAATACTTATTGTATCCGACCACATCCGTCATGCGGTTGTATTCATCTTCTTCCTTGACGAATAAAACATTTGCCATCGTCGTTAGTCTGGTGGGGTCTTCTTTTTTCGTTAATTCGTTTAATTCTTTAACGAGCTTTCTGACCTCCTGTCGTTCTCCGCCGATTTGAATTTCATTTTGCAGCCCCCAGAAGATGATTGAAGGATGATTGAAATTTTGTTTGATCAATTCGAGCATCTGCTGCTTAGCATTGATCCCTTCCAATTCATTCTGCGACATGACCGAAATGAAGGGGATCTCAGCCCATACCACCATGCCTTCTTTGTCGCACAAATCATAAAAATATTGGCTATGCTGGTAATGGGCCAGTCGAATGGATGATGCTCCGATTTCTTTAATAAATTCCATATCTTCGACTTGCTCTTGTTCTGTAATGGCCCAGCCCCTATCCTTTCTGTCCTGGTGTCTGGATACGCCATGCAAAGGCAAATGCTCGCCGTTTAAGAAGAAGCCCTGTTCGGGATCAACATGGAAGTATCTCACTCCAAAAGGAATCGATACTTCATCAATCGTGTCATTAAAGCTGGTCAAGGAAATGGCGGCACTATACAAATAAGGATTTTTCCTGCCATGCCATAGAGTTGGATTGTCAATGCCACAAGACATCTCTTCTGTTTTGGTTTCTCCAGCTGCCAGTACTATTTCCTTAGCGGCGTAAGTTACAATTCGATGATCGGCATCAAAAATATCCGCCCAAAGTCTAATTTTTTTCTCTTCATTGCTTTCATTAACAAGTCTGGATCTAATGGTCAAACGTGCTTTTTCCTTGAATACCTCTTCCTGAACGATATAGACGCCATTTGAACCATAGTCCATCAAATCGAAATGAACGGGATTCGTAACGATCATATTCACATCGCGGTAAATCCCGCCGTAGAAAGTAAAGTCTGCCTTCTGAGGATAAACGTCATCCACAACCGTATTGTCAACTTTTACCGCCAGTACATTATTAGCTCCATACTTAACGGCATCTGAAATGTCAAACCTGAAGGTGGAGTACCCGCCTTTGTGCTGACCTATATGCCGGCCATTTACGTATACATCCGTAATACTGTTAGAACCGTTGAACTCCATAAACAATTTATTCCCCTCGTAAGAAGGCTCAACCGTAAACACCTTTCTGTACCAGCAAGCGCCTTTGTAATATTCATATCCGTTAGCACCGTCGATCGCGTTCCATGTATGGGGAATATCTACCGTATTCCAATGATCGTCATTATACCCTTCATGTTCTGCTTGTTCTGCATTCTGCCGAATAAATCGCCAAGCCTCATTCATCGCGATAGTTCTTTTCATTTGTTGAGCCACTCTCCCTGTCTGAATTAAAAAATCAATCGACAATTTCCGGATGAGACCATATGGTAGGCGTAATCTTGCCTGCACTAGAGCCGGCATCGATCGTTATAGCCGTACCGCTAATGTAACGTGCCAAATCGGAGGCTAAAAACAGAGCTAAATAACCGACTTCCCCAGGGTCGCCAAGTCTTCCATTCGGAGAAAAGATCTTTGCGTACTCTTTCATTACTTCTTCTGGAGCCTGTCCCCAAACCGACGTCCGAAAGGTCCCCGGACAAATCGCATTCACCGTGATGTTGTATCGCGCATAATCCAGTGCTGCACTCTTGGTTAATCCTACAACGCCATGCTTGGCCGAAGAGTAAATCGCCATAGAGCTGTTCCCTAATACACCTGCTAAAGAAGCAATATTAAGGATAAATCCGCCGGATGATTTGGACTTCAGAATCGCCTCGACGGCAAACTTCATCCCCATGAAGACACCCTTTAAGTCAATGGACAGTAATCTGTCAAACTCAGCAGTTGAATACTCATGCGTCGGTCTGCTTTCAGCGGCGATACCGGCATTATTCACAAGTCCATCTAAACGGCCATACGTTTTGACCGCAAAATCAACAAGACCCGTCATATCTTCTTCTTTGCTTACGTCAGCTCGATAGAATGAAGCTTCCCCGCCTTTAGATCTTATCTCGTCAACAATCTTCATACCCTTTTCCGCTTGGATATCCGAAACAACGACTTTCATACCGTTCTCTGCGTAACACAGCGAAATCGCCTTACCTAAACCGTCGGCTGCGCCGGTTACAATAGCAACTTTGTCTTTTACACTCGAAAAATCCGTCAAGAAAAAACCTCCCTCTTAATAAGCAGTCCAGCCTGCATCTGCCGTAATCGTCGCGCCATTGACGAAACCGGAGTCGTCGGATGCCAGAAACAATGCGACCTTCGCGATATCTTCAGGCTTACCTAAGCCGGGGTTAATGCCCATGCCGATTTGTGCCCTCTCTGCGCCGAACGGATTCAGAGCCGTCATGGTTAAAGCGATATTCGTCGCAACAGCCCCTGGCGCAATGGCGTTGCAGCGTATGCCGAGCTTCGCATATTGGAAGCCGACGTTCTTGGTGAACCCGATGACGGCGTGCTTCGAAGCGGTATAGGCGACGCCGGCCCGGGACCCGAACAAACCGCCGGCTGAAGCGATATTCACAATGACGCCTTGCTTTTTCTCGATGAAGATGGGAAGAACCTTACGCGTCGTCCGCATCGGACCGGTTGTGTTCACGGCGAACACTTTCTCCCAAAGCTCGTCCGTCATGTCCCCCGCCGGTACGAAGTTGTCCATAATTCCCGCATTATTGACCAATATATCCACCGTTCGGAATTCCTGTACCGTAGTATCGATCAACCTTTGAACGTCCTCTTCTATCGCGACATTGGATGCCACCGCGATGGCGCTTCCGCCGCTCGCCTTAATTCCTTCAACCACTTTGCCCGCATTCTCCACATTCAGATCCGAAACAACTACCTTCGCTCCCTCAGCGGCGAAGAGCTCAGCGATCGCTTTGCCCATTCCTGACGCCGCCCCTGTGACAACCGCAACTTTTCCGGAAAGCTTCATCTCACATACCCCCATATTTTGATATCAACGCATCTTTAGTGAGAAAAAGCCGGAATCACCGGCTTTTCTCCTTCCAGATACTCGTGATCTTTAATTATCATATAAGCATTCCAGCACCCCCACTAACACTCTAACGACTTATCCATAACGTTTTAACGACAATCCATTCGAAATTCATCCTTTCCTAGGTGATCATGCATGTGGCTTATATTGGAACCAATCGAAAGAAGCGGGAGCTGTACACGGTTTGCCGTTACCCGTTGCATACAGACCGAAGTACACGCCGGTAAAACCGCCGGCCACTTCGGTGGACAGCAGCGAGCACTCCCCGGCGCCGAAAGACTTCCGTTCTCCGTTCGGAGAAGAGTAAAAGAACGTATACCGGGACGAATCGGCTTCCAAACCGAGAATAATATCTCTGCCTTCATATTCTTCTTTGAGCTCTACTTTCCATAACGACCCGATTCGCCGGCGAAGGATGACGCTCAGGCATCCATTCGTTCCACAGGTTAGTGCAATCTCATAATGGAACCTCTCGTTCATATACACGGTCAGCCCGGCCTCATCCCCAACCTGAGTCGGGGCGAAGGACATGAATGTCGTCACGCTGCAGCGAAAATGCTGCTGTCTCCGTCCGACGAACGCCGGAGAACCGGTATCATTCAAGCTTACAGCCGATCCGTGAAGCGTTAGCCAGCCCGGACGCTCCTCCAACGACCAGTCCTCATCCCGCGGATTTCGCAAGAAGTTCCATTCGGGCTGAAGACGGTTCGAGTCAAAATCATCCGTGTCTGACAAAGGTGATTCATCGGGTTCGAGCGGAAGCGATCCGGCATCCATCTTCAACGTCACCTTGCCGCCATCCCCGATGACGGGCCAGCCATCCGGAGACCACGTGACCGGAGCCAAAAACGTCTCGCGTCCCAAATGGTGGTGTCGCCCGCCGAAGGGAACGGACACCGGACGAATGCCCAGAAAGACCGCCCACCAGCTTTCATCCTCCAATTGAACGAAATCCGCATGCCCCGTCGCCTGGATCGGACTATCAGAACTCCGATGCGTTAGGATCGGATTGTCCGGGTTGCTCTCGAACGGTCCGTATGGCGAGTCGCTGCGCGCGACCGTAACCATGTGACCGTATTCGGTCCCTCCCTCCGCAATCATCAAGTAATACTTTCCGTTGACTCGATAAAGGTGTGGGCCTTCCGCCGATTTGCCCCCCGTGCCTTGCCAGATCAGGCGTCGTTCGGAGACGAGCTTTCCGGTTTCCAAATCAATCTCCGCTTGATAAATCCCCTTCTGCTCGTCACCAAAAAATCCGCCTGTTCCTGTAATATAGACGCGGCCGTCCTCGTCGAAAAATAAAGACGGATCAATACTCGGCCAATCCAGCCAAACGGGCTCGGACCAACGGCACGCCCGGAAAATATTCAAAGGAACTCGTGACGAGATAAAAATCCGAACCTGCTCTACAGATGCTCGGATCGGGATGAAAGCCCGGAATGACCGGGTTGGAATATTGACCATGTGACATACAGCCGTCCCCCTCTCATAAAACTAAAGATAACTTCCTTCCGATAAAGCTTGTGTCCTTTTAATTTTTGTAAGCTCCTTATTCATCCGATAAAACAGTTTCTGTTTACGGGGATCCTGAGAGAAGGAAGTCAGTGATTCCAAATTCATGGATAGAACCATTTCATTCATTGAGCCATCCATTCTTTTGAACAATTTATCTAGATACTTCTCGGCAATAGCTTTTGCTTCTTCATTCGCCAATAGCTCACGAAGAACAACCTTTGTTGAAAATACATCATCCGTGATTTCGATGTCCTCAATAATGACGTTGTCCAAATCCGGGACGGAAAACCAGTTGGAGACAGCCTCTCCCTTCCCTTTATCTGGGGCCTCGTAGCTCGGGTTTGGTTCTTTTACCCGATTGAAGCGGGCGACATCGACGTGTGTTACTCCATCCTGCTTCGAGACAGCCTTGATTTCGTTCAAGCCGTCTTTTAAAGGAACAGCCTCGAAAACGAAAATACCGTTATCGCTTGTTTTTGTGGCGATTTCAATCCCGTTGGAGTGGAGCGCTATCGCTTCACAGTTCGAATAAACCTTAACATTGATCTCGCTATCCGGACGGTCCACAAATCGCTTGCTTGTAATATGGACAAATCTCTCATCCGACCAGTTGGCTTTATATAGATAGAAAGCATCTTTTTTAATTTTACGGTCGTAAGTGATTAACCCTTTATTATTTCGACCCTTAACTCCTCCTTCATCCCGTCTGCTTGAACCGAAATCAAACATGCACCATACATACGTTGACCATAAGTAAGGACGTTTTGAGAAAATTTCCCAAACCTTCTCGTGACATAGCGCATGATATTCCTCCGTGTAATCTCTAACCAGCGGATCATTGCTGTGATATTGAATAATGCCTTCCGCACCGTATTCCGAGATGCCAAGGCACACGTTCGGATTAAGCTCGTGAAAACCGTCCAGCCAAGGAGCAAAATCCTCGCATTTGCCGTTGTACCAGCCGAAGTATCGATTGTAACCGACCGTATCCGTAATGAAGTTATATTCATCATCATCTTTAACGATATAGACATTGGCCATTGTGGATAACCGGGTAGGGTCTTCTTTTTTGGTCAATTCGTTTAATTCCTTGACAACTTTTCTTACTTCCGGCCGTTCTCCGCCAATTTGAATTTCATTTTGAATGCCCCAGAAGAGAATGGACGGATGATTAAAATTTTGGCGGATTAATTCGATCATTTGCTGCTTGGCATTTATCCCCTCCAATTCCGTTCTTGACATCATCGAAATAAACGGAATTTCCGCCCAAACGACCATCCCCTCGCGGTCGCAGAGATCATAGAAAAATGGATCATGCTGGTAGTGCGCCAATCGAATCGAGGTGGTCCCCATTTCTTTGATCAATTCCATATCTTCTTCTTGTTCTTTCTTCGTGATCGCCCAGCCCATATCTTGACGATCCTGATGCCTGGAAACGCCGCGTAAAGGATAATGCTCCCCATTCAGAAAGAAACCTTTGTCCGGATCCACATAAAAATGACGCACCCCGAAAGGAAAGGAGACTTCATCAATCGTATCGTTGAAGCTTGTAAGAAATACCTTTGCTTCGTAGCAATAAGGGTTTTTACGTCCATTCCATAAGATTGGATTTTCGATAACAGCCGGCACTTCGACTTCTTTCGTTTCACCGGCAGCCAATAACACTTCCTTTGCCGTATAAGCCACACATTCCCCTTCGGCATTCAGAAGATCAACCCACAATCTCACTTTTCTCTCTTCGCCGCTTTCATTTGCAATCCTTGATTTGACCGTTAGCCGGGCTTGTTCTGCCGTAACCTTTTCTTGCACGAGATAGATTCCCTGAGAACCGTAATCCAGCAGATCAAAGTGAACAGGCTCCACGATAACCAAATTCACATCACGATAAATTCCGCCGTAAAAGGTAAAATCGGCAGCCTGCGGATAAACGTCCTCGAATACGCTATTATCAACCTTAACGGCTAACGTATTTTTTTGACCGAACTCAATCGCATCCGTTATATCAAACCGGAAGATGGAGTAACCGCCTCTGTGCTGACCGAAATGCCGGCCATTCACATAAACATCCGTAACGCTGTTCGAGCCGTTAAATTCGATGAATATTTGATTCCGTCGTTCCCGAGAGCCGATTGCAAACTCTTTACGGTACCAGCAAGCTCCTTTGTAGTAGTCCCCGCCGGATGTACCGTCTATCGCATTCCACGTGTGCGGCAGATGAACGGCTTCCCAATGTTCGTCCCAGAAGACTTTACTCATGGCATTGCCTTCATCTTGTTTAACAAATCTCCAGTCCATGTTCAGATTAACGACTTTTCTCATGCTTGCATTCCCTCCGGTTCTTCAAATGTTTTCATGAAAAAACCAGGTCCAATGAGATAGAACCCGGTTTTCATCTTCCTTACTTTTGGTTTGCAGCCGCCCAGGCTTCAAGCTGTTTTTGCTTTTCCGCAATCACTTTATCGATACCCGCTGCTTTCAATTTCGCTCTGAACTCAGGCAGCTTCTCGGCCGGATCGAGGGTCCCTGTCTCCAAGCCTTTCTGATACTGATCCGTTACATTCTTTAGAGCAGTCATCTCGTTCTTGACCGGCTCCGAATTGAAAGAGAAGCCGAGCGCTTTCGATTTGATCGCTTTTTGATTTGCTTCTGCAGTCAATTTCCACATCTCCTGCAAGTCCGATTTCATCAGATAAGCGATGGAAGGATTGGCATAAATCCAGCTTTGAATGGAGTATCCAACCGTCTTCGAATCAATGCCGGCCGGATAATCGATCGAATTGTCCGTCGCCTTCACATAGTGTTTCCCCTCAATGCCGTAGATGAATAAATTGGCGAGTTCCTTATCCGTGTACATCAGATTAAGGAACATCATGACTCGTTCCGGATTTTCGGAATTCGTGGAGATGGTCCATAATCCCCCGAGCGCATCGGATGTAGTGGCATATATATTAGGCATTAACGGTGCAAAAACAAGCTCCGTTCCTGCCGCCCGGCTTTCCGATTCCAAGTTGCCCGGTTTAATGGAAGTTAAGTAAGAAAATGACTTGCCCGCTTTCAACAGATCCGATCCGTTTATTTGACTCGTAGCGGCATCCTTGTTAAAGTATCCCGCTTTCCCCCAGCTGCGCATCTTGTTCAGAAAGTCTTCATACTCTTTGGTCTCAAACAGGTTTACGACCTTAAGATCATTGTCAAATCCCGGCAAAACTCCATAGCGGTCACCCAGTTTATCAAACCAAACATACTTATCTGACGGGAGGGTTAACCCGGACCCCAACGGAACGATAGCGGGCTCATTCTCTTTTATCGTCTGAAACACGCGATCCAGGTCATCGATACTCTTGATGGAAGATACATCAATATTGTGTTTATCCACCAGATCTTTTCTCATTAGAATACCTGGAACCCCGGTCGTATAATCCTTGTAAACCGGTACCCCATAGATTTTCCCGTCAATCTCGGCACTCCCTAGATATTCGGGAGCAATCTGCTGTTTGATGCCCTCTCCGTATTGGTCTAATAGGTTGTCAAGCTCTTTCAATGTTCCTGATGCGACTGAGGAGCTATATCCCATCCCGAATTCGAAGGACAGATCCAGCTTCTCGCGGCCGGATGTCATCAAATTTTTCTGCTGCCCCCAAGCCCCGATGCTGATCGGAAGGAGCTTCACCGTAGCGTTGATTTTTGCTTTCGAGATTTCACTGATTTCATCTTGTACCGCTTGAATATCCTTGGGAACGGCTCCGAATACAGGTATGGCTATTGCGATTTCATACGGATCTTTTGTTGCGCTGTCCGGACTTGCGCTGGAAGCCGGAGCTGTCGGAGAAGCATTGCCTCCTTCCTTATTGGATGACGCACAGCCGGTAATCACCCCCGCTAACATGACTGTAACAAGCGATAATGCAGCCAGTTTCGATTTGCTTTTCATCGAATTCCCCCTATGAAATGTATTTCTTTCACACCTTCATCATATCGTTCTGTAAGCGGACCGACTAACACTCTGACGACTTCATAATAGCGTTTTCACGACCTAAGAGCCGCCGAATTGATTCCTATACTCCATTGGCCCGATCCCCGCATGTTTTTTAAACAGTTTGGTAAAATACGAAAAATTCGTGTAACCGAGCGTCGATGCAATGGAGCTTACAGGGAGCTCGGTTTGAGACAATAACTCCTTCGCAACCTTGATTTTTTCCAATACTAAATAATCCGATAAGGCATAACCCGTTTCTTTTTTGAAAATTCTCGACAGATAGTCCGGATTCAAAAATACCTGGTCGGCAATCGTTTCGCGGGTAATATCCTGATCGATATGAAGGGAAATGTAAGTTTTGACGGTTTGGACGATCTTATCTATTTCTTTAACCGCTTCCGCATGGTTCATGGCTTTACTTACGGAATGACGAACCCATGCCAGCATATCCGTTACGGAACGAACAGCGGTCTCCGAAATGTGCCTTGACTGTTCATCTCCGAATAATTGATTGGCTTCAATCCCTCTCAAGTTGAGAAAGGAAAACACGACTTGCGTAAAATTCTGATTAAATTGATGCAAAATCTCGGCATCCATCCCTTGATTATGAATCAGACTGTTTACTATCGTTTCAACCTCATGAACAACAGCGTCTTTTGTGCCTGTCTTCATAAGAGACCCGACTACCCCCAATGCCGGCAGCTTCGCAGGCTGCAAAGAGAATTCGTTACCTTGGTCAAAAATGACTTGATTGACAGAGACGACATTGTTGCGGTCTCTCCTCCTTAATGCCGCGACCATATCCGCCATCTCATGGGCTTCCACGAACTGTCCGAAATAACAAGAAAGATCACAGTAAAAATATTCGTTACAAGAAGCGATAAATTGTTGGCAAGCTTTTACCAGATGATCAAGCTCCCAACTTGTTCCGCGGTTCGCAGCCAATATGATTAACAGCATTCCCCGATCTAATTGAAAGCATATTCCGTTCGACCGGTCGCCAATCAGAATTTCTTCGGCCGTATTTTTAAGGGCGTATTCAAGGATCTTCTCATCTCTTCGGTTTAATCCCTTTTTCCATCTTTGGATTGAAATAAGAACAGGAAGAAAGATCGAATCTTCGGTTATCGGAATATGATGGTGTCTAACTTGTTCTCGGATCGCCGCCGGTTGACTAGGTATGGAATGGTTAATCAGATCCACCCAGAACCGTTCGATAATAAAAGTGTGATGCTTGAGCCATAACTGATGGGATTTGCTGTTTCTATTCATTTCACTGTTTCTGTCAATGGCGGCTTGTGCCTTTCGGATGGCGTTTTCCAGATCCATTGCGCGAACAGGCTTAAGCAAATAATCGAGGCTCCCTAACTGGAGCGCTTCCTTAGCATATTTAAAATCGGCATGACTGGTAAAAAAGATTGTGGCCGTTTGCGGTGAATGCTCTCGTACCCATGACAGCAAGTCAAAGCCGCTGCCTTGCGGCATTTCGATATCGCACAACAGAATATCGATTTTTTCCTGTTCAAACCAATCTTTGGCTTGTCTGATATTGATCGCTGTAAATAATTTCGTGATCCCTAATTTATTCAAATCCAGATCGGACTTTACGCCCTCAATGGCAAGAACTTCGTCATCTACAATCAGAAGAGAATAATTCATCTGGTTTCCTCCATTCCCGGATTTGTCGGAATAATCATCTCGATAACTGCGCCGCCGGTTTCTTTGTCATTATCGTATCGAATTGAAACGGCTTCACCGTACAGCAGCCGTAAGCGCCGCTCCACATTCCAAATGCCGATGTGCTCGCCCTTCTCGTTCTGGACACTTCTGCCTGCCTGCAGCTCTTCAAGTACCTGGCAGCTAAAACCAGGGCCTGTATCTCTAATGCTTATACTCATTCTGGAGCCGCTCTCTTCAATCAAAAACTCGATGTGAACGAAGATGGTAAGCGTCTCATCCAGCGAGATGGCATGCTTGATCGAATTCTCTACGAATGATTGGATGACAAGCGGCGGAATAGGAACGTCGAGCAAGTAATCCGGTGCATAGATCGTCCACTTCAGTTTGTCGCGAAACCGGATGCTCTGGATTCTCAAATAATTCCGGGTATGTTCAAGCTCGTCCTTCACCGGTACGAAAGAGGTATTGCTTCGGAACATATAACGGAAATATTCGATTAACGACATCGACGTATCCAGTATCAATTCATAGTTTTTAATTTTGGCCAAATTATAAATAATATTAAGCGTATTCAAGAAAAAGTGAGGATTGACTTGCAGCTGCAGCCGCTGCAATTCCTCCTTTTGCTTATTCAGCTGTTCTTCGTAGACGTTAATGCGCAGCCGTTCGACCTCCGTCATCATGGCATTAAACGCCCCGCCGATCAGCTGAAATTCTCCCGATGTATGACTTAGCTCTACCCTGCTGCTCCAATCTCCCTCGCGCACTTTCTTCATCGTGCGAAGCAGCCGGTAGATAGGAACCAGAATGGATTGCCTCATCGAATAAAGCCCCGCCGGAATAAAGAGAACCGCGGCGATTGTGATGATCCAAATAAGGGATTTAAGGTACGGAAGCTTGGCCAAAATATAATGGTCGGGTATCAATGCAACTAGGCTGAAGGCTCCTCCGCTTGACGGAGAACCGACAACAAGAAAGCTCTTTTTGTCTCCTGAGATGTCGTATTCATTTAGATTCTTTCGCAAATCAATCCCATATTCGGTTACAAGATTGGTATTCGAAATGGGTTCCCCTTCCCTATTGGCTAACAACACCTCTCCCCCTTCTCCGATCTGAAGAGTTTCGAGAGGCTTTAATAATTGGTCGGTTTTAATCCAGGCCCCAAGGTAGATATCTCCCGCATGCACAATATCGACAAGGTAATCAACCTGATCAATTTTCATATAACTCCATATATCCGAAGAAATCCCCTTTGGAAAATGATTGGAATGAATAAAATCAATCATATGCTGTTCAATCCTGTCATTTTCTTTCGCAGAAGGATAATCTTTAGAAACGTGTAAAAAATCTTGCCTGTTCTCCGTATACACAAAAAAAGAGCCGATCGAATCGTACAAAGTAATATCCCGGCTTAATTTGTTGAATAAATAAATTTTGGCGCTGTAGTAATCTCCGTCCGTTGCCGCTTGACTAAGCGACAACAAATCATAACCTGAAGCTACCGAGCTCATGTATGAATCGATGTCGTCGAGACTGGAATCGGTCTGGTTCATGTAAAGCTTTAACATGTTCTTGTAGGAATCGGCAACCTGGCCGCGAACGACATGAATCGCATAGTTGTTGTTATAGATGAGCATCCCTGCAAGCGGCAGTGTCATTAGGAGTACACTGAATATAATCTTGAATCGTATGGAGGATTGCCGCCAGTGCCAAACTTGAGTGTTCATGCGTTCCAGGCTCCTTTAGGTTTTCGTTTACATCTATCATACTCTTATAAAAAGCATCAACGCCACAACGAATTGAAGTCAGTTGTGGCGTCAAATATACAGGAGCAATGATTCGCTCCTTATCCTTTTACAGCACCGATCATAATGCCTTTGACGAAGTATTTCTGGAAGAACGGGTACGCCACCAGGATAGGCAAAACTCCGATTACCGCGATAGCCATTTTTACTGCATCGGTAGGCATTTGCTGCATGGCGTCGCCCGAATTGTCACTCATATTCGTTGTAATAAACTGAATATCCTGCATGATTCGATTAAGCAAATTCTGAATGCTGAAGAGCTGCGGCTCGGTTATATAGATCATCCCGAGCTGCCAATCGTTCCAGTACATAATACACTCAAACAAGCCGATCGTCGCCAAAATAGGCGTAGAAAGCGGAAGCACAATCGTCCAGAAAGTTCTATACTCCCCGGCCCCATCGATTTGTGCAGATTCGATCAATGCGCCCGGAATAGAAGTTTGGAAGAATGTCCTCATCATCATGACGTAAAATCCGTTCATCAGGAGTCCTGGAATTATTAATGCCCAGATTGTATTTTTTAAGTCAAAGATCTGTGTGTAAACCAAGTAAGAAGGCACTAAACCTCCATGAAACAACATCGTAAAAAAGACCACAAACATAATCAGATTACGGTGCGGGGTGACCGATCTCGATAACGGGTAGGCAAGCAGCGCTGTTATTGCCACTCCCGCCGCTGTACCGACCACCGTAACAAAAACCGTTACTCCATAAGCACGAACGATATCTGTCCCTCTTTCATATAAATATTCATACGCCGCCGTACTGAACGTGTGCGGAATGAAAGAATAGCCCTGAGCGACGATGGCGTCTTGATCGGTTAGCGATGCCGAAATAAGAAGTACAAACGGAATAATACATACCAAGGCAAATATGAACATCATGATATGGCTGAATATGGTCAAGCCTCTGCTTTCATTTTTCAAACGGATTCCCTCCTTATCTAGAACAATGCATTATCTTTGCTGGCTTTTCTGACCACATAGTTCGCAATGATAACAAGCAAGAAGCCGACAATCGATTGATAAACGCCTGCCGCAGTCGACATGCCGATATCGCCGCTTCCCATCAGCCCCCTAAATACATAAGTATCGATTGTGGCCGTTGTGTTAAATAATGCTCCTGAATTCATTGGAACTTGATAGAACAAACCGAAATCGGAGTAAAAAATTCGTCCGATGCTTAGCAGCGTAAGCATCGTAATGACCGGCGTCAAAATCGGCAGCGTAATGTGCAGAATCTGCTTAACCCGGCTTGCGCCGTCAAGCCTCGCCGCTTCATAATATTCTTCATCAATACCGAGCAGTGCCGCAAAGAATATAATGCTGGAATAACCGACACCTTTCCAAAAATGAACGATAGTCAGAATCCAAGGCCAATACTTTTCTTCGCTATACCATGAGATTCCATCCTCTACTCCAAACCAAGGTAGTACGGTACGGTTCATAAACCCTGTGTCTGGGCTAAGAAGCGCATACACCAGGTAACTGACGATGACCATGGAAATCAAGTGCGGTAACGTGATTACGCTCTGATAAAATTTAAGCAGCAATTTATTTTTAATCTCGTTCAGCAAGATCGCGCATATAAAAGCCAATGCCGTGCCGAGTACGATAAATAAAAGATTATAAAGTATCGTATTACGCGTGATTATAAAAGCATCGGACGTCTTGAAAAGATATTCGAAGTTTTCAAACCCAATCCACTCGCTGCCAAGCAAACCTTTCGTGAAATTAATTTTCTTGAAAGCGATCACGATTCCTAGCATAGGGAGATAGTTATTAATAAGCATGTAAACTAACCCGGGTACCATCATGATCAAAAGGGGCGAATATTTGCGGTACCTGTTTTCTTTTTTCTTGTACGTAATACCGGGCAGCGCTTCAGCCGCCATTACGGCTTTTTCCATGTGTAAGAATCCCCTTCCTAACCCGTCTTCGTTAAAATATAAGAATTAATAAGTTTCACATTTATAATTAAGCTTATATTTCACCGCGAAACGAGCTGTTGCCGCCAAGGACGGCGACAGCCGTTTACGCTTGTTCGATAGCATTCCTTTTCGCAATGTTCCCTAAATGCAGCCCACTAGGCTTTATCGTTCGTTCTTGCGTGGCACGATTTACTTCAATGAGGCCGAAACGTTTGGCAAACCCAAGCTGCCATTCAAAATTATCCATCAGCGACCAGTGCATGTAACCCAGAACCTGAATTCCCTCAGAAATACAATCATGTACACCCTTAAGTGCCCGATCAATGAAGACAACCCGGCGGGTATCGTCATCAGTTGCGATTCCATTCTCCGAGATCATAATCGGAATCTCCAGATGCTTCGCCACATAACGGACGACAGCACCGAGCGCCTCCGGATAAAATTCATTCCCCATCTGTGTGATCTCCGCACCATCAGGGATGGGGAGAATGCCATCAGGCCCATATAAAACCCGTGTATAATTTTGCAGCCCGAAAAAGTCGTCGTCTTTCAGGTAAGGGATAAATTGGAGGAACTCCTCTTGCAAAGCGTGAGCTGCCTGCTCTTCGCCGCCAGGACGGCTTTGAATGTCATAAAGCGACAGAGATAACCCGATTCGGGTTTGCGGACGGATAAGCCGGATTGCCGCTTTCGCTTCCATGTGGGCTTGAAAAATGATCTCCAACCCTTTTTCCGAACGCGGAGCAAGGAACGAGTGAACCTCGGTATGCGGCACGCCAAAGGCTTTGCCCAGCTCCTCAAAGTACTTTTGCATTTGAGCCATTCGATCCATATTCATGCCGACCTGGGCACCTTGAGCTCCTGATTGCAGTTCGTGACGTTTCATAATCTTCTTGATCCCGATGGAAATATTCGCTTCGTTGATCGTGCATACATACGGAATCAAGTCGCCTAGTTCATTCATGACATGAGCACAGTAGCGGGCAAATCGGGCTGGTGTTTCGGCAGCCTCCCAGCCTCCCTGCTTAATGAGCCATTGAGGCGAGCTGAAGTGATGGAGGGTCACGATCGGCGTAATACTCCATTCTTTGCACGCGAGAAGAACATCTCTGTAATGCCCGAGCTCAGCCGGATCAAATCGCCCCTCCTCCGGCTCGATTCGCGCCCACTCGAACGAGAACCGGTACGCATTAAAACCCATTTCTGCCATTCGTGCAATATCTTCTCTAAATAGGCGATAGTGGTCTACGGCGCTGCCGGAAGGCTCCTTGAACACCGAGCCCTCCAGGTTTTCCATCAGCCAAAAATCGGAATTCGTATTATTGCCTTCAACCTGATGCGCTGCAGTCGATGCTCCCCATAAAAAGTTATCCGGAAATTGATGTGTCATATACTCTCATCCTTTACTTCGGTTATTTGTCTCAACCCCATTGTATAGTGAGGCATCGGGGGTAACTAACAATATGGCGACTCGTCACTAACGTTTTGACGACTTTTGAAAATTTACATTGTAAAGGTATAATTGCCGCTTCCCGCCGTGAATACAATACGCCCATCCTCATATCGCGCGTCCGGGAAATCACCTTTCACTTTATCCAGATCGTCCGGCTTGCCCGGAAGCATGATCGTCGCCATTGTATTCACCGGCACTTCGAAACGATAGGTGATCTCTCGATCCGTCTTCTCCCAGCTGGATCGAATGGTTCCATAGAGGGATTCAAATGCAGCGGATGCATGAGTCAGCGTCCCTCCATGCATGGGCCTCAGTATAAAGTGTTTGTAGCCCGGGTTTTCCCAAACCGGTCGTATTCCGGCAATGCCCGCGAAGAGAAAATCGCACACGGCTCCGTACGCATAATGATTTAATGATCCCGACAATTCTCCGTCTGGTTTTACGCCTCTCCAGCTCTCCCATATGGTTGTCGCTCCCTTGCTGACGGCATACAGCCATGACGGACAAGTATCCTGCTCCAACAGCCGGAAAGCGATGTCATCATGTCCGGATTCCGCCAACACATCGAGAATGAACGGCGTCGAAAGGAAACCCGTGTTCAAGTGGTAGTCTTGCTCTGCAACCATCTGTGCGAGTCTGTCTGCGACAATCTGTTTTTTATCTTCATTCGCTAATTCAAAAGCAAGCGCTCGGACATTCGGCGCCTGTCTGCCTTCCACAATCTGTCCGTCCTCTTGAATAAAATACTGATTATATACCCGTTTAATTTTCTCATACAGCGCTCGGTACTTGGCTTCCTCCTCGCTCTTCCCGATAACAGCTGCCATCTCAACCAATAGACGGGTGGAATAGGCGAAATAAGCGGTCGCGACATCCGGGTGCGAGCCTTTGGATTTGCTCATCACAGCGACCAGATCGCCAAATTCTGTGTCGGCTTCCAGCCATTCTCCCCAGTGGAATTTCGTATCCCAAATATAGTCGGCGTCAAGCTCCCCGTCGGTATAGTTTGAATAAGCCGGTGAATCTTTCAATTGCTCATTCGGAGTCTTCGCACATGCGGCCATGTAGTCTACCCATGCCTTCGCCGAATCGAACTGCTTCTCGACAATCGTCTTGTCTCCATAACAAAGATACATGGTCCATGGAATGATAACGGCCGCATCCCCCCAACCCGATGATCCGTCCAGCATGCTCGCCGTTCCGGGTTTAGGTCTGCGTAATGCTACCATCGGATTGGTATTACGCTTAGAAAATCGTTCCCACTCCTTCATGCTGTGATGCCCAATAACGGTAGGTACCGTGCTTCCGACAGAACCGTCGGGAAATTGCTCAGCCGCTACGTCTGCCATCCATTTTTCAAAAAAAGGATATACATTCATGAAATCGGACGCCGTCCGGCAATACAATTGGGCGTCCCCGGTCCACCCCGCCCGCTCGCGGGTCGGGCAATCGGTAGGCACCTCCATAAAGTTGTCCTTCTGGCTCCATTTGGAGTTAGAGACCAGCTTGTTGATTAACGGATTCGAACAGGTGAAATCGCCCGTCTCCTCTAAATCGGAATACACGGCCACTGCCGTAAAGTTCTCAGGTTTAGCTTCTCCCGGATAATTCCTTACCAGAACATAGCGGAAGCCAAAAATGGAGAAGCGCGGACGGTAGCTCTCCGGCCCACGGCCTGCCAAAATGTAGCGAACCTCCTGGAAATCCTCAACAGCTCCGTGCTCTGCAAGGTTTTGCAAAGTAAAATTACCGTCTTTATCCAGCGCTTCCCCGTGGACTAAAACAACTTCCGTTCCGGCATCTCCCTGCACCTTCATTTCTACCCAGCCCGCGATATTTTGTCCGAAGTCAAGCACCGTTTCGCCATTTGGAGTTCGCAGCACGTTCGGCGTGAACCTTTCTTTCTGCCTTACCGGCACACTGCGGGTAGCGATTAAGCTGACCAGACCATCTTCCGAAACTTCTACTTGCTCCCATGAAGAATCGTCATAATCAGGCAGGTTCCAGCCCTCTATGTCTATTCTGGCATCGTAGACATCTCCTGCTTTCATGTCCGATTTCAGCAAAGGTCCATGGGACGTCTTAAAGGAGTCGTCACTGCCGATAATCTCGCGGCTTCCGTCTTCGTACTCCAACATTAATTGCCCCAGAAAGGCCGCTTTATATCCAAAATTGTTCTTCAAATTTGCGCCGCCGGTAGCTCCTCTCCACCAGCCGTCTCCGAGAATAACGCCCAGCGCATTGGAGCCTTCCCGAAGAAAAGGCGTTACATCGTATACTTGATATTGGAGTCGTTTATAGTAAGAGGTAAACCCCGGTGTGAACAGGTGGTCCGTACCCTCCACACCGTTCAAATAAAAGCTGTACAACCCCTTTGCTGTAAAATAAGCCCGTGCCGAGACGAGTCCTTTCCTTACGTTAAATTGTTTCCGGATATACGGAGCCGGTTTGTAAGCATCAATGTCAACTTCCTTCTCCGGTTCGATCCAGCGGGCCTTCCAATCCGCAGGGTGTAACAGTCCCATTTCGAATAAAGCAGACTGGCTGTACGGGGATTCCTCCCCCTGATTGCTCCAAACCTTTACACGCCAATAAACGCGCTCACCTGATTTCAATTCCGGACCTGCATACAAAATGCCTTGCGACTGGCTTGTCTCTATCTTGCCAGAGTCCCATAGTACACTAGTGAAGCTTTCGGTTGCCGACGCTTGCACTTGATAGGCGTTTTGCATGACGTTCGTGCCGTCGCACCGAAGCTTCCAGCCAAGACGCGGCGCTTTCGAGTCCAGACCTAATGGGTTTTCCAGGTATTCCGTTCGTAATAAAACTGCTTCCAGCATATAGAGATCCTCCTTGATTTAAATTAGTGATTTCATTCAGCTCCAACAAAAAAGAATGCTTCCATCCAATCGTAAACAAATCCGTGAAAGCCGACTAACGTTTTGGCGACTATTGTTTGGTACTTTGCTGACTTATCTCTAATCTTTCACAAACAAAAACGATCACTCCGCCAGACTGGGAAGTGATCGTTTTATAGAAACTAAAAGCTTTTCAACTGTACGGGTCCAATGAGTCCGCTTGGTTCCTGTTGTGCAAAGGCCGACAAGAAATCTCGCTGTTCTTTCACCAACGTATTCGTAACTTCAATGACAAGCTTATTTTTGCCCCTTACCAACCCAATGATCTCCATGTGGTAAGGCGGACAGATGCGTACCCCTGCTTGCTCGCCGTTTAACCATACTTCTGCCGTTTCATAAACTTCCCCAAGCTCCAGCAGTGCATGGCCCGCATCGTCGTTCCATTCAAATTCCGTTTCATATCGGAAAGTGCCGCTAAATCGAGGCAAATAATCAGGCCCGCTCATGTTCGTTAATTCAGCAAGTTTACCCCATTCCTTGAAGTTAGGGTAATGTTCGGCATCAGAGGTGAATACCATCCACTCGCCTTGAAGCACAAGCTCCGGTCCAACTGTACGATGCGCGTCTGCGGCAAAACCATCTAGACCAGCCCCATGAAGCAGGACAATCGATTCATACGGATGAAGAATAACCTGCACCTGTCTTGAGCCGTTCTCCCTATCTGCATGTAATCGGGTCAACCGATTCAGGAAGGCATCATAGGCATATACATCACCTTGGACGGGTAAAAGAACCTTCGTAT
Source organism: Paenibacillus vietnamensis (assembly GCF_020169515.1). GTDB lineage: Bacteria > Bacillota > Bacilli > Paenibacillales > Paenibacillaceae > Pristimantibacillus > Pristimantibacillus vietnamensis. The sequence goes on from NZ_JAHMHW010000004.1 coordinate 410,467, forward strand.
GAATTGTTTGATACGGGTGTTCGTTAAAGAACATAAACAAATCCAAGCCGTTATGAAGATAATGATAACTCCGTAGATAAGGTTCATATTGGTCGGCTCTAATTTCGCAATGTCCGTCTGTAATCAGTTCTTGCGCCAGTTTGTCTAAAGGAACAAGCTTCACGTTCCGGTGACAGGCAAGACAAGCCAGTTCGGCAGAAGCATCACTGCCCTCGCTCGAACGCCTAGGCAGCCCGTCAACAAAACAAATGGCAAGTCCTTGTTCGGCAAACCGGACCAAGCTCCGAAGCATCGCTGCCGGCAATGCTTCTGCATAAGGCACGATCAGGCATTCATAATCCTCGTGATTGACAAGTAACTTGTTATCCTTCACGCTCGCCGCTTCCGCTAGAACATCCACGGGAATAACGTCGCAGTCGATTTGATGCTGCATCAATTTCTTAACGGGCTTATGAAAATACATCGCCTCCCCGGACCACTCGGCTTCGGCGTGATAGACGACGGCTGCGGACGCCACGTGTATGCCGCCCGAGATCAGGTGGCTGATCCGATTCATATAGCGGTTCAGATGCTTGTAGTACCGGAATTGCGGATTCTTCCCGCTCGCATACATATGCGGCGGACAATCCGGATCCGGAAACGCTTTTTGGCTAAAGGCATGCGGGACAAAGTAGTTGACGCCTCGTACGAGCATATGGTCTGTGAGCCACTTCATCAGCTTTAAGCCTTCCGTCCAGCCATATGCCCCATAAACCTCGCACATCGTCCGGCCCTGTTTTTTCGGATCGATGTGACCGAGCGATACACCGAGCTTAGCGAGGCCGTAATGGAAAAATTCGCTGTCCGTCTCTGCGCCGACACCGCGGAAGGGCAATTCATCGAAGCCGGGTACGATCTGCCACAGCACCACATCAAGACCCGACATGTCCTGTCCCCAGAGCGAGCGGAAGAAGTGTCCGGCGCCAGGGCCCAGTCTGGCATGGACATTGTTGTCCTCCAGCACATGTCCGATATATTCGACTCCGCGGGCTCTGCACCATTCTCCGATCTGATTGCAGAAGTTATCCCCATAGAGCTTGCTGACAATATTCATATAGACGTACCGTACAAGACTCGACTGCTCCCCCGCCTCATGCCAGAGGAGATGCAATCGTTTCCGGTAGTCCGCACCAAGCGCCTGTTCCAGCAGAGCCGGCATTTCGCTGCACCAAGGCAGCGGCACGCCTTGCTTGCCAGGCTTCGAATGAAAGTCGAAGGTAGTTTTGTCATTGTAAAATCCCGGTTCATCCGAGAAGAAGCCGACGAAGGTTTTGCCAAAATCGTCTTTGTACCGTTCATAAAAAGCTTCATAGACCGTGTCGAGCAGAATGCGTACGGAATCCTGCTCCAGCGGATTCAAATAATCTTCCTGCTCCTTGCTGCCCCCATCCTTATTCTCGGAAATGATGAACACGCGCCAATACCCTTCCGGGATATCCCAATACAGAATCCCGTCATGTACAAGCTCCGTGATCTCGACACTTTCATGGAGCAATGCGCCGCTGAGTGGATCCCGGCGTACTGCGACGACGGCGATCAGCTTATTCCTGCCGCTTGCACGCGGGGTATTCGAGATGGTCGGTCGAAGCCCGCTCATCAGCAGCGTATCCAGAAGCAATGAGGCTCCTTGGGCAGGTCCGACGGTATCGATGTACCGTTCACCGAGAAACTTACGGTGAAGCGCCTCCGGCGCTTCCTTCACCTTTCCTGCCGCATGTCCCGTCGGAAAATGATCGTCATCGAGCATCCATACCTTCATCTCTCGTTTTCGAGCTTCATCCATAATGATGTCCATATCCGTCCACCACTTCGGTCCAAGAAAATCCGGATGAGGCCGGGCCTCGACACACAAGGCCCCGATTCCGGCTTCATGAACGCGGGCTATCTCTTCCCTTATCACCTGCTCTTCCTCACCATGCTGCCATAGAAAAGGGAGTATATAATTGTGTTCCTGCCCCTCCAGCACTTCCTTCAGACGATTGCTCATGATAGCCTCCTGATTCAAGAAGCGCACCCTTACAGGCGCGCTCCGATATTCTATTAAGTCCGACGGACAATTATGGCTTGACCTTCGCATACCATTCTCCGGCCCGCTTCGTAACTTCTTCGCCGCCGGATTTGTTCCATTTCTCGACGAATTCGTCGAACTTGTCAATCGGGTACGTGCCGATAATAATTTTGGTTGCGTACTCAACGTACAGCGTACGGTTATTAATGTCCGGGAAACCGTCGTAAATACTTGTCGGCAGGCCGTCACCGGCTATCGATTTCGCGTACTTCTGAGCTTCCTGCATATTCCGGGTGACCTGTTCGATTGCCCACTTATTGTCTTCCGATGCGGTGCTGTTGAAAAGCTCAAATGTCATATCTAGTGTCCCTACGCTGGAAGCTGTGTTAAGAATCAGATTTTCCTGGCTGCTCTTGTCATCCGGGAGCTTGACCGCTTTGCCGTCCTTCATCGTATAGTGCATGCCTTCCACACCAAGGTACAGCTCTTTCCATTTGCTCTTATCGTACAAATTATTGAGCAGCTTCAGTGTAGCGTTCAGCTTCTCTTCATCCTTATTGTTCTTCACGACCCAAACCGGATTTGCTAACCTCTTCATCGTGTAGAAGCCTTCATATCCCTCGACTTTCGGCAGAGGAAGTAAGGAATACTGAGCCTTTACACCTGTGTTCTTGTACAGATTCTCGAACACCATATTCCCTTGCTCGACCCAGTGGAAATAGTTGCCTACCCTATCCGAATGAATCTTGCCCTCCCACTTATCCTTGGTATTGAGCAGCGATTCCTTATCGATTAATCCTTCCTTGTACAACCTGGCGATGAACTCCAATGCCGCTTTCATATTGGGCGTTACCGCGGAATACGTCAGCTCGCCATTGTACAGATCCCACTCCGGATAACCTTCGAACATCGCTACTCCGTACATCGCGAACAAATGGTCCATCCAGCGCGCCTGCTCCCGGCCGCCGGTCGGGATCTCATCCTGCTGGCCATTGCCGTTCGGATCCTTGTCCCGGAACGCCTTCAGCACTTCGACATATTCGTCCTGCGTCGTCGGCATCTTCAGGCCCAGCTTGTCCAGCCAATCCTGGCGGATCATGCTTCCGTATCTTCCGTATTCCACGATATTCGGAATATAATAAATTTTCCCTTGACCTGTCGGGTCGTTCGCCTTGACCACTTTCCAGATGTCCTCCGGAATGGCCTGCATGACATTCGGTGCGTACTTTGGAAGCAGCTCCGTCAGGTCGGCAATCGCACCATTCTGAGCTAAGCTGTTCTCGATGCCCTGCTGGGGAGTGAACAGGTCCGGCATTTCATTAGCGGCGATCTTCAGGTTTAACTGATTCAGGTAGTTGGTGCCCCCGTTCCATTCCACATACGGATGAATGACGCCGACGCCAAGCTTTTCCTTATAAAATTCATACAGTTTGCTGCCTTTCGTGATCGGCTTATAGCCGATATTCGTACCCCATACTTCGATATCGACAATACCATCAGCACTTTCAGTCTGGTTCGGAGCAGTGTCATCGGATGAGTTCGTGTTTCCGCTGCAGCCGGTTACAGCCGTAATGGCAACAACGCCTGCCGCTAATAATGACCCTATTTTTTTAGCTATCATGTGTCTTCCCCCTCGATTTTAATATGATATGTTTAAGGCAGTTTGCCTATAAACCGGAAAGGATATCCTACCCTTTTACAGAGCCGATCATGGCTCCTTTGACGAAATATTTCTGCAGGAAAGGGTACACCAAAATAATCGGAATGATAGCGAACATAACGGTCGCTGCTCTTAAGGTGCGCTCATTATAGTTAAGATCAGCCGTTGAGGCGGCGCCTGCCATAATGACACTGTCGTCGGTAATGAATTGGCGGATCTTGATTTGCAGCGGAAACCAGTCCGGATCCTGCAGGAAAAAGAGCGGGTGCTGAAACTGGTTCCACAGCAGCACGCCGTAGAATAAAGCAAGTGTTGCAAGGACTGCTTTGGACAGCGGGAGCACGAATTGAAACAGCATCCGGAAATATCCGCAGCCCTCAAGTAAAGCGGCTTCCTCCAGCTCCTTGGAAAATTGTTTAAAGAACGTTCTCATAATAATCAAATTGAATGGATTCAGGATATGCGGTACGACCAGAACAAGCGGATTATTATAAAGTCCGATGCCGCGCACCGTCAGGAAGTAAGGAACGATGGGCGCCTTGAAAATCATCGCGATCACGACGCCGATCATGATCACGGACCCCCAGCGGAACTCCGGCTTCGAAAGCGGGTACGCTAGCAGCGCGGTCATCAGGAGAGCCAAAACCGTTCCGATCAGCGTCGTGCTTAAGGTAAGGAAAAACGATCTCCACAAGTCAGGACGGTCGATAATATATGCCCAGGAATCGAAAGTAAATTGCTTCGGCCATAAGGTTACCAAATTCATATCCACGGCACTCTTGGAGCTAAGCGAGGTGGAGATCACGGACAGAAGCGGCACGAGCGCTATGATGGACAAGAGGATGAGAACGAGCGTAAGTCCTGTTACAAATATTTTTTCACCCTTCGATTCAAGCATGTCTACCAGAGCCCCCCGTCCGATACTTTCTTCGACAACCGATTGAATACATACACGAGGATAAATCCGATAACCGATTGGAAAATGCCGACCGCCGTAGCAAAGCTGTACTGCGCCTGCTGAATGCCTGTCCGGAATACGTAAGTATCCAGAATGTCCCCTACATTGTAGGTCATAGGAGTGATCAGATTATAGACCTGATCAAAGCCCAGATCCAGGAAGTTGCCGATTTCAAGAAGGAACAGCACCAGCACGGTAGGCAAAAGCAGCGGAAACGTAATGTGGCGAATTTGCTTAAACCTGGATGCTCCGTCGATCATCGCCGATTCGTACAGCTGAGGATCAATTCCGCTGATTGCGGCTATATACACGACGGTTCCCCAGCCGGCATCCCTCCATATGGATGAGAGGACGTAAACCGGCCGGAAGTATTCGCTTTCCTGCATAGCCAGAAGAGGCTCGAAGCCAAACCATCCGATGACAATGTTAAACAATCCGCTCAAAGAGAAGAAATCAAACACGATGCCGGCAACGATAACCCAGGACAAAAAGTGCGGGATATACAAAGCGGTCTGAATCCCTTTCTTCAGCGCCGATTTTCGGATCTCGTTAATCATCAGCGCCAGTAGAACGGGCACCGGGAACACCAAAGCAAGCTTGAGAAATCCCAGCACTAGCGTATTTCCGAATACCCGTGCGAAGTCCGGATGCTCCATCAGCGTTTCAAAGTGCTTGAAGCCTACCCACGGACTATCGATAAACCCTTTAAAAACCGAATAGTCCTTGAAGGCGATTACAGCACCAGCCAGCGGAATGTATTTAAATACAATAAGAAAAACGATTCCCGGAATCGCCATCACATACAGCGGCCAATATACCTTCATTCGATGAAATGCGATTGCTTTCAACTTATTCCCCCCAGTATCTTTGTTGTTGAATTCGCTTACATGGATACTATACAACCAGGGGAAGCCTCACTCAATTGGGCATTTTTAAGGATAAACAAGGTCATTTTTAAGAAATAGAAAACCACTCCTTCGCGGAGTGGCTAAATAAGATTATACATTCGGCAGCTTCCTTCGATACTCTCTTGGTTTGCAGCCTGTTAGTTTCTCGAACATCTTCGCAAAATGCTGCGTATCCGAGTAGCCCACCATCTGACAGATCTCGTACACTTTCAAATCTGTTTTCTCCAGCAGTTCTTTCGCTTTGCCGATTCGTATCTGAGTCAAAAAGCTCACATACGTTTCCCCCGTCTTTTGCTTAAAAAACTGGCTTAAATAATAAGGGCTGATAAAAAAACGCGCGGACAGATCTGCAAGGGTGATCGGTTCGTTGTAATGGGCGGATACATATTCCTTGACCTCCGCGATAATGTCCTTCTTCCTGGGAATATTATGCTCCAGCTTGAACTCAATAATTCTTCTAATGACTTGAACCATCCATTCCTCCAGACATTCCAGCGTCCGAAACCTGGACATACCTTCCAGCGATAATATATGACGGCCCAAAAAATCGTTTTGCTGCAGCTGCTGAAAGGACATTTTTCGGACGGTCGACAAAAGGATGTTCAAGCACTGCAGCTGGAGATCCGCGGGACTCATACTTGACTCGGCTTCCATCCTTCGAAAAATCTCTCGTATAATGCCTGTACATTCCTTCTCATCCATGTTATCGAGAGCCGATTCCAGTTTGACGATCATTTCCTCCGGAACAGGTTGACTCCGTCCTGTCAGATTGTTGATCTCTGGAAATGCGATGACAGCGTTCGCGCCCTTCACGACTTTATAACTTAATGCATACCTTGCTTCCTCAAAAGATTGACTGATCCCAGCGGCTCTTTTTTGAACCGTACCGACTCCCACAGTCATGGACAGCTCCAGCTGCAGGTACACTTGTTCCTTAAGTCGTTGTGCCGATCGAACCAGATCCGCATATCCGATAGAGCTGCCTTGAGAAACCACCACTGCAACCTGGGCACCCGAATATCGAAACCGGTACACTTCGCGAAACTGCCCGAGGGCCCGATCGATTTGGGTAAACACCTGCTGCAGGCCAGCTTCCTTTAAGCCATCGGCGTTACCCTCGATTTCAAGCAGCATACAAGCGAACGAGACGCCCCCAGTCGGGATTCGCGCAATTTCAAGCAGCTCTTCCATCAGATCCGTATTATCGCTTCCGATATCGAGAATATCCCGCAAAGCGCTCTCTTGCATACGGCTTTGGACCTCCTGCTTCAAGTCGTCAACCTCACGCAGCTTGACCCTTTCCGCTTGGACGATCTTCATGACTTGATAAACGCAGTCGCGCAGCTCCTCTTCCTCCACCGGCTTATTGATATAAAATTGCACGCCCAACTGCATGCCTCTGCGGGCATATTCAAAGTCGGCATATCCGCTCAGAAGAATAAATTTAGTCGGTATGTTCGCCTCTTTCAGCATTCTGATCATGTCGAGACCGTCTGCGTGCGGCATTCTGATATCTGTAATGACGATGTCAGGCTTCATTTTTTGAATGAGCTTGACCCCTTCCAAACCATTGTAAGCGGTCCCGACAACTTCGCATTCCGGAATATAGCGGCCGATCATTTTTTTAAGACCGTCCACAATGCCTTTCTCGTCATCCACCAAAATTAACTTCATTCCAACCCCCCCTCTCCATATACCTGACATTAGCCTTAAGCTTTGGGATTAAAATTTCGACCACCGTTCCACGATCCATTCCAGGACGAATGGTCAGATAATACCGCTCGCCATAATGGAGCTTGATACGTTCTGCGATATTTTTCAGGCCTAACCCTCCACTTTCCGGAACATCGGTTTCTTCGAGCTTGTGTTTGTCCGATTCCACATCCTCCAGCAAGGCCAGCAGTTCCTTATGCTTCTCTGAAGATATACCGGTACCGTCGTCCGTAATCCGGATTAAGATTTCTCCTTCTTCCGTCCAGACGCCTTCAATCCCGATATTCAAGGTCCGGCTGTAGCTCTCGAAGCCATGGTTAATACTGTTTTCCACGATAGGCTGAAATACCAAGGGGATGATACTGCAATCCATCATTTCATCGGGAATTTTGATATCCAGCCTGAACGTGTTGTCATACCGGATGTTCTGAAGCTGCAAATAATTGGCCGTATACTCCAATTCATGCTTCACCGAATGGTGTCTGCCTTCTTTGCCTAACGTTAAACGAAACATACGGGCCAAAATTTTTATCATGCCGGCGGTTTCCTCGTCATCTTTAACCAGCGCCTTCATGCGGATAGATTCCAAAGTATTATAAAGCATGTGGGGGTTAATCTGATGCTGGAGCGCGATGAATTTGGCTTTACGCTGCTTGATCTCTGCCATATACACGTCTTCAATTAAGGTTCGAATCGTGATAATCATTCTGTTATAGCTGTGAACCAGACTTCCGATCTCGTCGCCTGCCTGTTCGTTCTCTATGGGCAAATATTGGCCGGTTTCCGCCTGCTTCATTTTTCTGCGGAGCGCCTTAATCGGCTTTGTGATCGTGTAGCTTAAACCCAGCGAGATGAGGGTGATGACCAGACAGCTCGTCAGGATCACAATCACGGTCATTCCTTTGATCCGATTGATTTTCTGAAGCAGCTTCGAACGCGGAATAACGGTTTTGATCAACAGATTCTCCTGCGAGGTGTTCCCCGATAAAATAATGTGGTCTTGGCTGCCGTCATCCTTGATGTACTCCGCTCCGGAATTCAGCACCTGCTCCCAGGATAACCGGCCGCTGGCCGCGTCGGAATGGTAAACGATTTCCTTTTGGCGATTGCTTATGATGACACTCATGCCGTATTTGTCCCGGGCCAAAACGAAATCATGATCAAGCTGCAGCAGTGCAAACGGATCCAGATCGATAAGAAGGATGCCTGCATAAGCCCCATCGGAGCTGAACAGCACCCTGCCTACCGTCACTACGGCTCCCGCCCCTTTATCCTCATAATAGGAACGGTCGTGTAAGCCTGTAATAAAAAACGTATCATCCGAGCTGCGGAGCCGCTTATACCACTCCCGGGATAACAGCATGCTCTCATTCACTCTGCTTGTTGTAGTCGTATACTGGTACACACTGTTATTGCCGCTGACCAGCATGACGGTACCGATCTCCGGCTTAAGCAAGGCGACCCGCATCAGTAACCGCTGAACGGCAACTCTTTGAATAATCAGCTCGTCCATGGATAAACTTCGCTCTCCCCGGAGCTTGTTGATCACTTCGCTGTCGACCAGCACCGACTTCGTGACCTTGTCATATTCATTAAGGAATTCATTCAAAGTAGTCCTGATTTGGGACGTGTACAAAGAGGCGAATTCCTGCGAGGAATCCTCAAGCCCCTCTGCCGATTGATGAAAAATAATGGCACTGACACCGAGCAGCGGAATGACACAAGCCAGAAGATACCCTGCCATTAATTTATTTTGAAACCTCATATTCCTTATCATAAGAACAGCTCTTCGTATCCAATGGTTGCGCTCCATGACCTGGCCCATCCTTTATTTGATGTGTAACCGATTACACGAAACTATACTTTAAGAATCATAAAAAATCAAAGGGGCATTTTTAAGTTAATACATGGGCTTTTTTATGATTCATTTTAAAGCATGCAGTCCCATAATTAAAATGGCCATGTTAAAGATCTTAAAAGCAGCAAAATAGCCGTCGATAACGACGGCTATTTTTCATGATAGAGATCCGGTTGTCAAGAGCGTTACATCTTTCCCGAATACAGACAATCAACCTTTTTCCTCTGCATAGCCAGCCACGCCATCAAGGATACTTCCTTACCGTCCATCACGACCGGCTGCTTCCCGTCATAATCAAAGCGGCAGTCGTCGTTCAAGACATAGACCCAGGAAAAATGACCGTTATAAGTATAAGGCTCCCCCTTTTCGTCCTTAAACAGGCCATGGAGATCCACCACTCGCTCGAATAATGAGAAATGTACATTTTTGGCGCCAGCCTTAATCAAGCGCTCATAGGTGGGCACTGCCGTTTCTTCCGGTTTTACGATCAAATCATCCTTGGAGTGGATAAACCAGATTGGCATGTGCTTGATCGCCTCGATATCTGCATTACTGATGACCTCATCGTACATCGCCTCGCATACCGGATACGCTGCCGCGAAGAAGTCGGGATAGTCCAGCACCATTCGCATGGTCATGAATCCACCGTTGGAGCAGCCGCCGATATAGATCCGGTTCGTATCGATCGCTGCATCGTTCCTGTCGATGAACTCGTCGATCAGAGCTTTCAATGCCTTCCCGTACTTGGACTTTCCCGTCCTGCCATATTGTCCGCTGCCGTCGTTCATCCAGAAGGTGGGAGTCTGCGGCGCCAATACATAAGCTCCGCCAAACTTGGCCTGGATTTCATCGCCGGCCAGGTTTACCACCTTGTTGCCCGCGTAAGCGATCGTCGGATCCGAACCGCCTTCTCCCCCACCGTGCAGCCAGATGATGAGAGGCCGTCTGCCGTTGCCCGTCTGCGGTACGAAGTAGCCGTACTTTAACGGCTCGTCCTTATAGGAGGAAATGCCGTGCACGAATTTCTCCGTTTGTTTCATGGTATTACCAGCGTGCAAGTCAAAAATCAAACCCGTCAGTTTCTCTCCCTCTGCCGGAATTTCTGCTATCTGAGTAATCCGAAAGTCAGTGATGACAAACTCGTTCATACCCTCGGGTGCTGCAATCGGAGAGGAGATATCAAACGGCCTAAGCTTCAATTCCAGAGTTACGTATTCTCCGGCTTTCCTTCGTTCACCATCCAGTGAGGAAGGATATGCATCCTTTACCGTGCAGTAGCCTTTGCTCGGCTCCGTTACATCCCTATCAAACCAGCTCTTTGGAAGCAGCAGGACTTCTCCCTTTTTATTCTTCCGCTCCGCATGGACACTAAAGCATTTCGGCTTCACCGCTGCTGCCTTCACGATTGCCGTCATTGGCAATATAAGCTTTGTAATGAAGGGACCAAGATCAGTAATCTCCGTTATCGTAAAGTAACTTCTTCCCATGGCGGAATCCTCCTCCGATGATTTTGGGGAGCTTAGTGCCGTTACGGCCGCTGAATAAGCCAGGCAGCTTCTCGAACTTATCTCTTACGCCATTTTTGTTAGCCTGACCGCGATAAACTGCCTTCCCGGCAAATCGATGCGGAACGATCCTTCGTACAAATCCGGGAGCGTATCAACCGTCATGTTCCATGTATCGATCACTTCGACCCTGTACCGGATGCCCGGCTTGCGGTGGAAATTGCGGAAACGCGGTTGGTTGAAGCCAAAATAGAACAGATAATACTCATCTTTGATGCCTGCGCACGGCAGATCCCATTCGGAAGGCAGCGGCTCGAGCATGCCTCCCGGACTTTCCTCCACAATGCGGCGGAGGAAAGCGATGCGATCGGGGCTTGTTCCCGTCAGCTTGCCGCCCTTGGACCACCACAGCACTTCCTCCGGATTGAGATACGTTTCCCCGTGTCCAACGTAACCTCCGCGAATGGCGCCTTCCCAGAAACGGCGGGTCATCTCTTCCCCGGTGATGTTGCCCCAGCCATGGTCGATATCCCCTTCATACGCGCACTCATCGATGACGATGGGCTTTTTCCACTTCTCGCGCCATTCGTTCGTCGCCTCCGACGTCTTGTAGACGTCGACGCGCTGAATGCTGCAATGAGTGACCCACGGCTTGCTGAAGTCGTAGAAGGCGAAGCAATTATGGTTCGAGATGAGATGTCCCGAGGGATCGTTCTCCGTCACGACGGAAGCGAACCGCTCCCAATCCTCTTCGCTCTTGGACCACATCAAGTCATATTCGTTCGCCAGCGACCACCACACGTTTCGGTAAGCAGCGAGCCGTGCAGTGATGTAGCGGAGGTAACGGTCGTCCGCGGACGGCGGCATTTCCGAAAACCCCCAACGGTCGTACGGATGGAACAGGATGAGGTCCGCCTCGATGCCGAGCCGGCCCAGATCGGCGATTCGGTTCTCGAGATGCCGGAAGAAAGCCGGATTGAACCGGGAGTAATCCGGGCCGTCCGCGAGAGAGCCTTCGAAGGGGTATCGGATCGGATCGTTCTCGTTGTACAGGTACGATTTCGGAAACACGCACATTCTCATTTTGTTGAAGGGGGAAGCCTTCAGCGTCTCGAGCGTCCGTTCCTCAAGCTCGTCGCCCTGATGCGTCCAAGCATAGCAGGTGGTTCCTACGGGAATGTAAGGCGTTCCGTCCGCATACGCAAAATGAAACGTATCCTTAACCCGCACCGGCCCGTGATTTCCCTCGGCCGGAGCGACGACTCGGAACTCACCTTCAATTCCGTCGAGCGACCTCGCATTGCTGGACGTCCTGAACGTCCAGCCGCCATGTACCTCCGGCATAAAACGGATACGGAACACGCCGCCGCCGTCGTAGAAGCCAGGCGTGCGGACGACCTTGTCCCCGGAACGGAACTCGGCGGACAGCGTCACGTCCGTAAATGGATTCCCGTGGCTCGGACCGTGGAATTCGATTTCGTATACGTCCCACTGCCCGGCCTCGGCAGGCGCGTGATAGGCCGCGGAAGCGGCCGGAACATCCGCCGATTCATAGTTAATGGACGTCGTCGGTTCAGATTCCGCTCCTGCGGTTTCCGGTTCGTACGGCACGTCCGCCAGTTCGGCCAGCGTTTCCGCAATCCATTGTTGCGGCAGTTCGTCCTCGCGAAAACGATAATATTGCTCGAGTGTAAGGCTCTTTGTAAGCGACGCGACATGCGGCGCAGCGGTGGAAAGAGCCGGGACCCGCCGCACAATGATCTCGCGCGACGGCTCATTTTTGTAAAGGATACCGATGCGGGTCCGTTCCGTAAAGTTCATACTTCTTCATCTCCCTGCCATGTTGGTTTTAAAGCGAGGCTCCCTTCCCCGAAACAGGCTTCGAAGAAGGGAGTCTTCACTCGCCTCGGCTATTACCGTTTATTGCACGTTGTTTTCCTTCGCCCACGCGTCCAGCTGCTTCTGCTTCTCGGCGATAATCTTGTCAAGGCCGGCTTGCTTAAGCTTGCTGACGAACTCATCCAGCTTGGAAGGATCGATCGTACCCGATTCCAGACCCGCCTTGTACTGGTTGTTGACGTTGGTGACGGCGGCGACCTCGGTCTTCACCGGAGATGAATCGAACGAGAAGCCGAGCGCTTTGGAGAAGATTGCCGACTTGTTGAACTCCTTCGTTTGCTCCCAGATATCGGGCGACGTGCCTTCCCATACTTTCGCCAGTGCGTTGTTGCCGACTTGCCACTGGTTGAACACGTAGTTGCTGCCGCCTTCCGGCGCTTTGATCAGGCCGTTGCCCGCGTCTGTATAGTGCTTGCCTTCAACGCCATTGGCGAGCAGGTTGACGATATCCTTGTCGGTGTAGAGAAGATTCAGCAGCTGGGCAGCGCGGTCCGGATCCTGCGTGTTTTTCGGAATCGACATCATGAAGCCCGTGCCTGCGTCGGACGTGGAGATCGGCTTGTTGAGACGGACGGCGACCAGTTCCTGGCCAGTGACGTTTGTCTCCTGTGCCTCGAAGCCCGGCTTCATGTTGGAGAGGTAGCCAAAGCCTTTACCCGCCTTCACCAGGCTGATGTTGCTTTCCTGCGTCGTCGCCGCGTCCGGCATGATGTAGCCGGCCTGATACCATTTGCGGGCAAGCTGCAGCGCGTCCTTGTAAATTTGCTGCTCGTAGAGGTTGACGACCTTCAGATCCTGATTATCGACGATCAGGACGCCCGGCGTGTCGCCAAGCGTATCGATATAGCCGCGAACAAGGTCAACAGTCACTGAAATCGCTTGGGAACGCTGAACCAGCGGATAAATGCCCGGCTCATTCTCTTTGATCGTCTGGAAGATTGGCTCAAGATCGGCAAACGTCTTGACGTTGTCGAAGATCAGATTGTACTTGTCCATCAGATCTTTTCTTGCGATGAAGCCCTGATCTGCCGCCGTATCGCGCACGCTCGGCACGCCGTAGCTCTTGCCGCCGATTTTTGTCGAGCTGAAGATCGCCGGTTCCATCGTATCCTTGATGCCCGGCCCCCATTTTTCCACCAGTTCGTCGATCGGCAGCAGCTGACCCTTCGCGACCTGAGAGCTGAAATTGAAGAAGGAGGACGTGACGAGCAAATCCAGCGGCTCGTTACCTGCAAGCAGCAGATTGACCTGCTGTGTCCATGCGCCGACATCGATCGGCATCAGTTTGACCGTTGCGTTGATTTTTTCTTTGGTGATTTTGCTGATCTCTTCCTGAACGAGACCGACTTCCTGCATATTTCCAAGACCGAGAAAAGCAACCGTCAGCTCCATTTCCTTCTCGTTGACATCGTTTGCGCTTCCACCTGCGCTGGAATTCTCAGCGGAGCCTTTGTTCGCGGCCGGCCCGGATGTGCCGGCATTGCTGCCCGACCCAGAGCAAGCGGAAACGAGCATCGACAGAATCAGTACGACGGAGAGAAGCAGTGTCGCGGCTTTCGACTTTTTTGGCATATCTTTTCCCCCTAACAAGTGTTTACACTGCATCTATACCAACCGGGTCCGAAGGCCCGGGATTGGCCATGACTTCAACTGCTTCTTACCCTTTAACCGCACCGATGGTGAGGCCCTTGACGAAGTATTTCTGGAAGAACGGGTAGATCAGCAGCAGCGGCAGGATACCGACGACGGCCATGGCCATCCGCACGGAGTTCATCGGCGGATTGACCGCCATCTGCTGGTTGCCCAAGTTGTTCTGCTGCAGGAACTGAATATTGACCAGCATCCGGTTGAGCAGGTTCTGGATGCTGAACAGCTGCGGCTCCGTGACATAGATAAGGCCGTTGAACCAGTCGTTCCAGTAGTTGATCGTCAGCATGAGCCCGATCGTCGCCAGAATCGGCAACGACAGCGGCAGGATCATCCGGTAGAAAATCTTGAACTCCGAAGCTCCGTCCATGTACGCCGACTCGATGATCTGCACAGGAATGGAGTTCGCAAAGAACGTCCGGATCAGCAGGATGAAGAAGCCGTTCGTCAACAGCCCGGGAAGAATCAGGGCCATCAGCGTGTTCTTCAGGTGGAACACTTCGGTGTAGATCAGATACGTCGGCACGAGGCCGCCGTTGAACAACAGCGTAAAGAACACCAGAAAACTCAGGATGCCTTTTATCGGCAGGTCGCGCCGCGATAACGGATAGGCGAGCAGCGCGCTGATCAGCAGGCCGACGAATGTGCCGACGATCGTGATCACGATCGTGATGCCGTAGGCGTTGAACATCGCCGACTTCTGCATCCAGAGGTATTTATAGGCTTCAAGGCTAAATTCGCTCGGCCAGAACGAGTAACCGTTCTTGACGATTGCGCTCTCCTCCGTAATGGAAGACATGAAGAGCAGCACGAAAGGAAACAGGCACAGCGCGACAAGGATGATAAATATCGCATGGACGACGGGCTGGTTCATATCGTTGGTTTTCATAGTCGTTTTCCCTCCCTCTGCCTAGAACAAGGCGTTTTCCTTGTTGCGTCGGCTGACGATGTAGTTGGACAGCAGGACCAGGACAAATCCGACCAGCGACTGGTACAGACCGGCGGCGGACGACATGCCGATATCGCCAAGTGTCATGAGGCCGCGGTAAACATAGGTGTCGATAACATCCGTCACCGGCTGAAGCGGACCGGAATTCAGCGGTACCTGGTAGAACAAGCCGAAATCCGAGTAGAAAATGCGGCCGATCGCCAGCAGTGTCATGATCGTAATCGTAGGTGCGATGAGCGGAACCGTAATGGTGCGGATTTGCTGCCATTTCGATGCCCCGTCGATCGTGGCGGCTTCGTAGTACTCGTGGTCAATGCCGATGATCGCCGCCAGGAAGATGACGCACAGATAACCGGTTGCTTTCCAGAGCTGCACGATCGTCAGAATGTAGGGCCAGTATTTCGGCTCGAAGTACCAGGAGATCGGCTCCATCCCGAACATCGGCAGCAGGTTCAGGTTAAGGTATCCGCTTTCGACACTCAACATCGATAGAACGAGGTAGCCGACGATAACCATGGAAATCAAATACGGCAGCAGAATGATGCTCTGATAGAACCGCGCCGCGAGCTTTCTTCTGACTTCACTCAGCAGAATCGCGACCGCAATCGCAAAGACCGTATTGAGAATAATGAACGATCCGTTGTAAAGGATGGTGTTCCGGGTGATGATGTACGCATCCGTCGTCATGAACAGATACTCGAAATTTTTGAACCCGATCCAGTCGCTTCCGAGAATCCCCTTGGCGTAGTTGATGTCCTTAAAGGCGATCATCACTCCGAACATCGGCAGGTAGTTGTTGATGATCAGGTAGAGAAAGCCCGGGATCATCATGATAAACAGCGCCCGGTACCGCCTCAGCTTCTTGAAGAAAATCGAAGAGCGGGTTGCCTGCGCCGTATGCCGCTTTGCCTGTGCCATTCGTTCCGCTTGTTCCATCTGCTGTCCCCTCTTTCGTGACATTTGTTATGCTCTCATTCTATCGGACGGAGGAGAGGGACACTTACCAATAAAACGACTTCCGACTTTCAATATTCCGACCTTCTCGCATAGGGAAAATAGAAAGCCGACTCCGCTGTTACGGAATCGGCTTAAGCGCTAATTCTGCTGCGCCCGCTTGCGGTAGTCCACCGGGTTTACACCGGTCGCTTTCTTGAAGATGGTCGAGAAATACGACAGGTTCGAATAGCCGGAAGCGACGGCGATGTCGCTTACCGATTGCCCGGTATTGGCAAGCAGCTCCTTCGCGTAGTCGATTCGACTCGTCTGCAGGTAGTCCGAGAGCGACATGCCCGTTTCCTTCTTGAAAATCCGTGTCAAGTAATCCGGATTCAGGTACACGTGGCTGGCTATGTCTTCCCGGGACAGGTCCTGCTCGCCGATCTGTTCTGCGATAAACCGTTTGGCCTTGTCCACGACGGATAAATTTTCTTCGATGGAGTGAATGCGGTTCATCGCGATGTCGAGTACGTAACCGACCCATTCCTGCAGGGACGAGAGCGATCGCAGCACGGATTCCGGTTTGTCCGTCAGCAGGTTCTGGGCGAACACCTGATTCGCCTGCAGCCCCTTCGATTGCAGGCTGAAGAAAATCATCTGCAGGAAGTCCTGGTAGAAGGCATGCAGCGCTTGCGCATCGATGCCGCCTTTAAGGGCTTTCCAGGACTCCAGATATTTCGCCACTTGTTCCTTCAGCTTGTCGCGGGCGCCCTGCTTCATCCATTCCGCCCAATCCCCCAGCGGAGCCGGATCGAGCCGGGAGCCGCATTTCTTCGTCTCGGACAGGATGAAGGTCCGATTGATTTGGGTCACGTTATTCTCATCGAGCTGCTTGAGCGAGCGCAGCATGTCGGGAAGCCCGTTCAGCAGCACCCGATCGCCGACGTAACAGCTAATATCGCAAAACAAATATTGATTGCAGTTTTGAATGAACGCGTCGCAATTTGCGCGCAATTTCGACTCGTCCGCCGGCTGATTCAGCGGAACAACGGTCAACAGGGAGCCGCCGGATACCGGTATGACCGCCGAGCCGGGGGCCGATTTCATCGTCTCTTGCAATACGTTCCGCAGCGCGTACTCCATGATTCGCTGATCGCGCTCGGATAGCTCCTTGTGCCAGCGCTGAACGCGGGTATAAATGGGCAGAAAGAGGACACCTTCCGGATAGTCAAGTCCGGCTTTGTGCAGGTGCCCGCAGAGCGACTGCGGATTGGAAGGGATTTTTCGCTGGATCAGGTCCTGCCAGAAGCGTTCCGCCACAACCGGCTGATGCGATTCCCACAGCTTCTTGTAATGATGATGGGTTTCCTCGAAGGAGCGAAGCTCCCGTTCCTTCGCCATCTTGCCGAGCGCCCTTGCGATGACCGATTCGAGCTCCGAATAATCGGCGGGCTTCAGCAGATAGTCGAAGCTGTCGAGCTGTATGGCCTGCTTGGCGAAGCCGAAATCCGAATGGCAGGTCAGGAAAATCGTCTCGGTTCCGGGATAATGCTCCTTGACCCAGGCTGTGAGCTCCAGCCCGGTTCCTTGGGGCATCTCGATATCGCAGACCATCACGTGCACCTGCTTGGATTGAAAAACCTCCTGTGCCTGCTTCAAACTGTGCGCCGTATAGACGGACCCGACGTTCAACCGCTCCCACCGCACGCCCGCCTGCAGCCCTCTCACCGCGTGAACCTCGTCATCCACGATCAACGCTTGATACACGATCGATCACCTCACGTTTTGGTATTTCGGAAGGGAACGTCAATCCGCACGACCGCTCCCGACACGTCTTCGTTGTAGAAATCGATATCCGCTTGGTCTTCATATAACAGGCGGAGTCTGCGCCGAGCGTTCCAGATCCCGATCTGTTCGCCGGTCTCGCTCCCCGGTTCGCCTTCCAGCGCAAGCCGCTTCAATACTTCCTCCGGAAATCCCGGCCCGGTGTCCTTGATATGAATGACGATCCTCGCCTCATTCCCGTCCGTTTCTTCTCCGACCTCGACCGATATCCTGATAGGTTCGTCCATGTTGACGGCGTATTTGATCGTGTTCTCAACCATCGTCTGGACAATTAGCGGCGGAACTTCCGCATCGAGCAAATGCTCGGGCTGCTCGATCTGGTACTGGAAACTGTCGGGGAACCGGAGCTGCTGGATGCGCAAATAGTTTGCCGTATGCAGCAGCTCGTCTCTAAGCGACACAAAATAGGAATTGCTGCGGAACATAAAGCGGAAGTAAGACACCAGACATTTGACCATCTCCTGGATCAGGGAGAAATCTTTTACCGTGGCCAGATTGTAGATGATATTAAGCGTATTCAGAAAAAAGTGAGGGTTAATCTGCAGCTGCAAATGGCGGAGCTCGGCCCTCTGGTGATTCAGTTTTTCCTCGTATACGTTGATCTTTAGATTCTGAATCTCGGCGATCATGCGGTTGAACGTTTCGTTAACGATTTCAAATTCAGTCGAGGTCCTCCGCTGCTCAATCCTGGATTCCCAGTTGCCGTCCCGCAGCTTGCGCATGGCAACGACGATCCGCTTGACGGGATTAAGGATCACGCTTCGCATCATGAAGATGAAGAGCAGCAGAAACAGAACGGCCGCAATCGAGATGAAGGACGAAATTCTCTGCAGGAAAGGCAGCTGTTGCAAGATGGTACTGTCGGGCACGGCGGCAACCAGATTGAAGTTGCCCTTCTTCGACGGCTCGCCCATTACGAGATACGTATTCCGGCCTTGGCCGGTAATGGCGTACGAATCGACGGGAAATGTCAGGTCGATCGCCTTGTCCTGAATCAGTGCCGTATGACTGATCGGCTCGTTCTCGTCCGTCGTAATGACTGCGACGCCGGATTCTCCGAGATCGATCAGGTTCAGCGGCACCATCAGCTTGTCGCTGCTCATCCAGGCGCCCATGTACACATTGCCGGATTTCAGCAAATGGAACAGGTAGTAGTCGTTTTCGCCTTTCCAAATATGCCAACGCGCGTAATCGATCGTCCTGGCTTCCTGCTCAAGCATCTTGCGCATCTCATTACTCACATGTTCACGGGTATCGAACGAGTCCAGGTTGGTTTGCATCGCGATCAGGTCACGGTTCGGTTCGGAATAGATGAAAAACGAATCCAGGATTGGATAGTAGCTGATGTCGTCCCGCATCATGTTGTACAGCGTGAGCTTCGCAATGTTGTAGCGGTCGTCGTCCGCTTCTCTCGGAAATTCAAGCTCAAGCACGTTCAAATCGCTTTCCAGCGTATTTGCCAGGTACTTGTCCACTTCCTCGAGATTTCGATCGATCTGGTCCACGTACAGGCTAAGCATGTTCTTGTTGGATTGCGCCACCTGGTTGCGTACGACATCGACGGAATAAAAGTTATTGATGATGAGCACAGTGACAAGCGGGACGAAAATGACGAGTACGGCGGCAAAAAATTTGAAGCGCAGCGAATTGACGAACGGTTTGATTTTGCGCATGGCCGCCGCACCTCCCTTGTAAACGTTTGCGCTTTCTTAGCATTATAGCGTGTCCGCAACCGGTTTGTGAAATTATCTTTGGAAAATGCTAAAGAAGGTCGACGCTGCCGCCGCCTTCTCATTCTGCACCTATCTGATCTTTCCGTATTTCGCCGTGCGGGCGTCCGAAATAGCGCCTCTCCAGTTCAGGCCGAACGCGAAATCATAGGCATGGCCGGCCGAATCGACGTAGACCTCCATGTCGTGCGGCACGTCCTCAAGCTGCTCCTCCACTGTTCTCATGTGTGCCGGCAGCTGGAAAGGCAGCAGCGCCTGCGGCTCGAACGCGCCGGAGAGGATGTCCAGCACCGCCTGGTCCTGCACGCCGAAATGGGCAACGATGGCGTCCGCTTCCCGTTCGAATTCCGCTACGACCGCGGGGTTCGACAGAAGGATGGAGACGACAACCGGTTTCCCGCCCATCAGCCGCTTGGTTTCAAGCACGGTTTCGAGATCGCCGGCGTTCGAAACGGTGACCGTTTTGCCTTTGTAGGAGCGGTTCAGCACGTCGCGAGGGTCTCCCGCCAGGCTCGTTTCGCGTGCATGCTCGGCCGTGTACGGTCCATACTGGAGACTGATCGGCACATAACCGTTTCCTCCCGCCTCGACGTCCGCTTTGCTGTAGCCCTTCGTCGACCGCGGGCTTTCCATGCACACCAGTGCGAAATCCGCTTCCTCCGGCCGGTCTGTCACCTCGTAATATTTGCGGACGACCTCAAGATTTACGGGATAATGTTCCGAGGCCGGAATCGGCGCACCCATCCAGTCCGTATCCGCCGGAAGCTTGCGCTTCGGGATATAGACGCTTTTTCGCTTCGGCAGCGGCAGCGCGCCTTCGTTCTTGAGGAGAACGACGGACCTGAGCTGAACCTCGTAGCCCGCTTCCATGAACGCGGAGCAGCCGACGACGGCGGCCGTCTCTTCTGCCTGCAAGTAAGGGTCCTCGAACAAGCCGAGCCGGAACATGTTGAGCAGCAGACGGACCGCCGATTGCTCGAACCGCCTGCGCATGAAAGCTTCGCCGTGCTCCCGGACGCCGATGTTGTAAGCCTCGATGACCGGCCCGATCTCGTTGTTGCCGCCGAACTGGTCGACGCCCGCCATAAGCAGCTTGTAATGACGTTCCGCGACCGTATAGCCTTCCTCCACACCCCAGCAGCGTCCGCCCGGGAACAGCTGCGTGATGTCTTCGCCTTCGTCGGCGGTAATGCCCCAGTCAGTGCAGACAACACCGTCGTAACCGTATTTTTCCCGCAGGAGATCGTTAATGAGATAGGTGTTGTAGGAGTTACCGACGTTCTCGCCGTTCTTCGGATCCTGCAAGGCGGATATCGTGTAATACGGCATAACGGCCGACGCCTTTCCAGTTGCGCCTTCGAGACGAAACGCCCCTTCCGTGAAAGGAACCAGATGCTCGTCGAAGTTGCCGCCCGGATAAACTGCGTACTTCCCATAACCGAAATGCGCGTCCCGCCCCGCTTCGCCTGAGCCGCCTCCCGGCCAATGCTTCACCATCGCATTGACGCTGTCGTACCCCCAGCCGTCCGCGATTTCCGCCTGACCTTCCGACGTCTGAAAGCCGTCGACATAGGCTCTTGCCATATCCGCCGCAAGCTGCGGGTCTTCGCCGAACGTCATGCCGAACCGGAACCATCGCGGGTCGGTCGCAATATCGATTTGGGGCGAAAGCGCGGTTGCAAGTCCGAGCGCCCGGTACTCCTTCGAGGCGATTTCGCCGAAAAGGCGGGCGGTCTCCGGATCGAACGTAGCGGCGAGCCCCATGCTTTCCGGCCACATCGAAATCGTCCCGCCTGCACCCGCGTTGAATTCCTTCGACGTATCGGAGCCGTGCCGGGGATCCGAGCTGTTATTGGCCGGAATGCCGAGGCCGATGCCCTCTGCGAACGCCTGCACATTGTTGTTCCAAACGGACGCGATCTCCGGGCTCTGCACCCGTGTCACTAAAATATGCCGGATATGATCATTCTTTAAGAAAGCGAGCTGCTGGTCGGACAGTTCGCCCGGCTCAGCCCCGCTCTCCTCGAACGGTTTGCCGCCGTGGTAGGTGGCAGGAAACCAGCCCATGTTGCCCGGAATAGCCTGATGGCTGCTGTAAAGCATGAGACCTGCGATCTGTTCGATCGACATTCTGGAGGCCAGATCCTTTGCGCGCTCATCGGCCGGCAGCCGCCAATCCTCGTAAGGATTCAGCTTTCCGTCCTTATCCAGATCCTTGAAGAAGAGGCCGTCCGCCTCCAGGATACGGACACCGGACGCCTCGGAATAACCGAGCCTCGGACCGTTCGCGTTATGCACATAACGGATGCCTGCGCTTTTATTCGTTTGCTGCATCGTTTCCCCACCTTTACTTGCGAATTCGGGAAAGTTCCCGGCTAATGGCTTCGGACTTATGTTTTGTGATGAAACAGACCCATAGGATCGCCTCGGCAGCTTTGAGCCGTGCAGTCGTCCTTTCATCCGTCGCCACAGCTTGTCCGATTCAATTGTATCGAAATACTCCGTCCGAGAGCTTTCGGAATAACGACCTTTTGTTTTTGGTTTTCCGACCTCTTTCTCGACTCCTTTCACAGAAAAAAAGTGCTTGATATTGTCTCCACAATATCAAGCACTCTATTTTTGACGTATCGAATAGACAAGTTTTTTTTATTGCTCCGATTGAATTTGCTGCATCAAATGCTCCACCCAAGCCCTTTCTTGCTCGGCTTGCGTTTTTCTGAACCGTATAACCTCAGCAGCGAACTGATTTTGCGAATGGACATCGTCGTATCGCTGGTAACGCTCTTTTTCTTCCTCCAGCACCGCCAGCCGTTTGCGCAAAATCTCGAGCCGCAGCTCGGGCTCCAACCGGTCGAACACAGCGACGCGCACCAGAAATTCCATCGGATTTGCAGCAGCTTTTTTTGGAAAATCACGAATGAGCTCGGTAAAAATTTCTTCCCCGGCATCCGTCAGCAAATAAACATGCCGGTCAGGCTTGCCGTCCGTCTTCTCGACCTCCTTGCTCATGGCGCCCATCTCGAGAAAACGCCGCAAGGCAGGGTATAACAAGTTGTTATTGATTTCGAACGATTCCCCGAGCGCCTCCTGAACGTTTTTCTTGATCTCATAGCCGTGCTTAGGTCCAGTGAGCAGCTGTCCCAAAATCAATATATCTGCGTACATAGGATCACCTTTTTTTGAATTTTTAGTGAACATTCCATCCGAAAGCAGGAAATGAACCTCTATATGTTAAATTAACCTATGTAAGTTTAACACAAAATTTCGACACAGCCAATCATGCAAGAAGGAGGTGTTCCGCAACATTTTTAGGTATTACCCCTTCATGGACGGCAGATCGCCGGAACCGACGAAGGTTACCGATCAAAATCATTCCAATTTGGAGGGAATCCTAATGAAAGCGAACTCTCAAATCATCCTGCTGCATGAAATCTCGAAGCTTGGCACAAGTACGGCGCAATGGGAACCGTATGCCTGGTACAAGGAAATGAGAGACAACAACCCCGTCTATTATGATGCCGAGCAGGATGTTTGGAACGTATTTTTGTACGATCATGCCAAACGTGTGCTATTCGACCATGAGCTGTTCTCCAACAAAAAGGAGCGAAGCCTGATTCCCATTCCCCAGCGTCTGGAAAGCCGGAGCAATGTTAATCTGGTCGATCCGCCGGAACATCGAAAACGCCGAGCTCTTCTTGCCCAGGCCTTCACTCCCCGAAGCCTCAAAGATTGGGAGCCGCGGATACAAGAAATCGTTGACGGCCTAATAGCGGAGATGGAGGGTGCCCCGAGCGTCGATATTGTGGAAAGCTTGGCAATTCCATTGCCGATCATCGTGATCGCGGATTTGCTCGGAGTCCCATACCAGGATCGGCGCCAGTTCAAAACATGGTCCGACATCCTCTTCCTCCCGTACAATAATGAAGCATTTGCCGACATCGAGCAGCAAAAGGGCCAGGCCATGAAGGAGTTCGCAGAGTATTTGTATCCCATCGTTCTGCAGAAACGGAACCATCCGGAGGACGATATCATCTCCGATCTGACAAAAGCCGAGCTGGAAGGCGAGCGGTTGACTGACGAAGAAGTGGTCATGTCAGCCATCGGACTCCTTGGAGCCGGCAACGAAACGACGACCACATTAATCTCCAACATGTTCTACTGCATGCTGTTTGACAAGCCGGGCATCTATCAGGAGCTGAGATCCGATTTGTCGCTGGTACCGAAGCTGACCGAGGAAGTGCTGCGCTTCCGCTTTGCGGCAACTATGGATCGGAAGGTAGCCCAGGATACGAACGTCTTCGGGCCCGAGATGAAAGCGGGACAAGCTATCGTGGCGTGGATCGGCTCCGCGAACCGGGACGAATCCAAATACGAAAGCGCTGACGTATTCGATATCCATCGTCCAGGCAATCAGCAGCATTTGACATTCGGAGCCGGTCCTCATTTCTGTTTGGGTGCCCCTCTCGCCCGGTTAGAAGCTAATATGGCACTAACCTCGTTTGTGAAACGGTTCGCCGATATCCGTCAGGTCGAGGGGTTTGAAATTGCACCGCATTTGACCGTATCGATCACCGGACAGTCGTTAAAAAGTTTTCCTATTGAGCTGAGATAGAAGCAAGGGAAACATACAGAAAGCCCATCACGTGATGGGCTTTCAAAGGTTCTGTCCATAAACTTACTGCCCTTCATGAAGAGGCAGGGTAAGGACCGCACGCGTCCCGCACTTGCTCGCATAAATCGAAATTCCAAACTGACGATTAGACTGAAGCCGGATTCGCTCATTGACGTTGCTGAGACCGTACCCGTACAGCGATTCGTCGATCTTGGCCTCGCCGAAACGCCGAAATAGTTCCATGCCGTTATCCTCAATCACAATTTCGCAAACTGCCTCACGTTTCATACCTCTAATCGTGATGATCCCCCTGCCCTCACGAAGCGTATCAATGCCATGCTCGATCGCGTTTTCAACGAGCGGCTGAAGAATAAAGTTCGGTACCGTAAGCTGCATCCATTCATGCGGTACGTCAAATTCAACCTCAAACGAATCGTCACGCGCGATTTGCTGCAAAGCAATATAGGCTCGAATATTGTCCAGTTCCGTTTTGAGCGTACTTATATTTTTCCCTTGATTAAGTGCCGTCCGGTAAAATGTCGCAAGGTCGTTCGTCATTTGCGATATTTTCATTTGGTTATGCTCGATCGCAATCCAGTTCATTGTCGAGAGCATGTTGTATAGAAAATGCGGATTAATTTTCTCCTGCAGCAGCCGGATTTCAAGCTCTTTCTTCGTAATTTCGAACCTGTAGCTTTCCAGTATAAGCTGGTTAATCCGTTTCATCATCGTTTGAAACGATAAGGCAAGACTTCCGATTTCGTCTTTATACGACGTATCCACCTGAATGTTCATATGACCTTCGCGTACTTCTTGCATTTGATGCGTTAGGACAAATATCCGTTTAACAAGCGAACGGGACAGAAAATGGATCATCACGATGACCAGCAGCAAACAGGATACTGTAATGGTAACATTAAGCAGAAGCTGGGACGTTGAACGGGAGGACATGCTCTGGCGCTCGAAGTCGTAACGAACTTCCCAGCCGAGCGGCGCAAGTGTCCGCGCAGCACGGTAGAGGTGATCGTCCGCATAATTCGGATGATATTCATAAAACGTGCTGCCGTCATGGGCAATCGTAATATTTGCAGGCGGTGTTACAAAGGACTCGAAGCTTTGAGTGAACAGTCCCTCCTTGATGCGCATTCGCGCGACTCCCGACACTTCGCCTGTAATCGAATTCCGAATCGACTTGCTAACGAATAGCCTGCCTTCCTCCTCCTGCCACAAATAGCTTCCGGATAGCAGCGCCTCTCTGTACCAGCCGGTTTCCTGAACCGTGTTTGCACTTTTGATCAAATCCGTTAGCACATAAAATTCAGTTGTTGTGTATATTTGCAGCTTGTCGATATTGTAATTGGATAATAGCGCATTATACAGGAACGGCCCGATATACGCATCGGCGATCCGGGTCGTCTCCAGCTTCGTGAGTTGGCCGGCCTGCAGCAAAAACTCTTGAAAGCTGTAATTGTTCACAACAAGAGACAATGAGGATTCGGCTTGGTACAGCTTCGTCTCCATTTCTTTGGTTACACGGTCTACCGTATGATTAAGCTCTTCTTCCATCTGCACTCGAACAAAACTAAGCGAGGAATAATACGAATAGCCGCCAAGCAGCAGCAGCGGAATCATAAAAACGATGACGTAAGACAGTTTCAGCTTGCCCGAAAACGATAACGTCTTCCAATATTCGCGCAGCCTCCTCATCTGCCTTCCTCTCTCTCCCTGTACTGTGCGGGGCTTACGTTTTCCTTGCTTCTGAAAATAGAAATGAAGTAAGACGTATTTGGAATGCCGACCTTCTCCCCGATTTCCGACACTTTCGCGTTTGTCGTTCGAAGCCAATATTTGGCCTGTTCGATTCGATAATCCGCAATGTATTTGCTAATGTTCTGTCCGGTTTCTTTCTTAAACAGCGCACTTAAATAAGCGGATGTGACGTTCGCCTGGTCCGCTAGATAGGCAAGTCCCAAATGACTGCTTCCATATTCGGCGGCAATGAGGTCTTTGACCATACGAACCGTGCGGTTTATATCCAAGCTGTCGTTTTGTTTCGATTCGATTTTACGGATGATCTTTTCAATGACGCCCATCGTCCGGCCCAAGCTCCCGGTCGAGTAAATTTCGTTCACGAAATCTTCCGGTTTTATAAAAAATCCGCTGCCGGCGGATATTTTCTTAATCATTTCGGTGAAAATATATTTTATAAAAATTTGACTGTAGGAACGGCTGTTGTGGATCTGCGATTGCAGCCTGTCCAGCTCCGAGTAGGCTTCGGCATAGTTCTGAACCTTGACGCAGGTAACGATTTTTTCGATCGACATATTCAGCACGTCATGACTCGATTCGATAAGAGCATCCTTCTGCACATTTACAACCGTGTTGGAAGAAATGAAATAATAATAATCTGCATATGAACTCATTCTTTCGTATTCGGGCTTCAAGTCTTCAAGGCTTGTTAATGTTCTTCCTACAATGACGAGTGCGGGAGACAGCTTCCGCTGTCCGGATGCCCGAAGCAGCCTATCGCAAAAGGTACCAGCACCCTGCTCCACTTGCCCGCCAAACAGACAGACGAGGAAGCTCCCTTCATCCGGTAGACAGTAGACAAAGTCGAAAGGCTTACGCGAATATTCGTTAGCCTCATCAAATGCTTCGATGAACGACGTCCCCTCGCAGCATATGATAATCGGTATAAATGGAGAATACCTGAAGGAGGGCACAAGCTCATAAACATCATCGTAAGCCGCCCTTACCTTGTTAGAGCTTGGGCTTATTAATAGCTGAAGCTGCTTTTCCAGTCTGTCCTGCTTCGAGTCTTCAATCAGTTTCCGGAATTTATCCGACTCCGCTCTGCGCGTTTCCCGTTCCGTGCACCAAGCGATCGCTTCTTCCATAATCGAATGGAAATCTTCCATGTTAATCGGCTTGAGTAAATATTTGTTTACGCCTAACGCGATCGCGTTTTGCGCGTATTCAAAATCGGCATAAGCGCTATACAAAATCATAAACATTTCGCCTTTACGGTCTTGCACGCCGCGAATGAGACCAAGGCCATCCAAAAAAGGCATCTTAATGTCTGTCAGTAAAATATCAACATTCCCTATTTGTTCCAGTACGGTTAGCGCATCTTCACCATTATTGGCTTTAAGAACCCGGAGATTGTAGCCGCCTCTCCTGATTAGCGTTTCGATGCCGTCGCGCTCCTTCTTCTCGTCGTCGACGACCAATATCGAAAATTCGCCGGACATGAGGACACCACCTTAACGTTTATTGCGATCCGCATAATCGATAATCGACTTTCATTGTATCTTCTTTCCTTATCTTCGACTACGGCATAATCGGCCAAACATAAAAAATCGATACGGATATTAAAACTTTATCATTCCAGGCAGCTGATGCCGCTGTCTATAATAAACGTAAGCTTACTTGCAAGGGCTGACTTTCTATCGGGGGTGTTAGTTGAAATGAACAAAAAAATAATTTTGTTAGGGGCATTAATCACCGCATTTATGATCGGAGGATGCTCCTCCGGCAGTGGCAATGCGGGCACTGGAAATGAAAGCTCCGGCGGACAAGCGTCCAAAGGAACAAAAACGATATCGATGATCGGCTGGTATGAAGAAGGGATTATGAACGATGCGATTACTAAGATCAACGAAAGCCTGGACGGCTACAAGCTTGAATATACGTTCGTCAACCTAAAGCAGTACAACAACGTACTCAGTACGCAGCTTGCGGCCGGCGAAGGTCCGGACATCGTGATGGACGGCGCCTCTTTCCCTGCCCGCATTAAAGCAGGCAACCTGATCGACATCAGTAACGAAGCTTACGTCGCGGATTTCAACGAAGCGGGATTAGCGCTATCGACCTCGGCTAACGGGAAAGTATACGGCATCCCTGCTTACGGCTGGTATTCGGGGGTATGGTACAACAAAGAAATATTCGCCAAATACAATCTGACTCCGCCGCAAACGTTCGACGAGCTACTGGCCGTCAGCCAGACACTTACCGATAACGGCGTGCAGCCGCTCGGCTTCGGTTTATCCGATAGCGATACGGCATGGCATTCGCTGATCGGGTATTTGGAAAATGCGTACTATAACGGCGGCAAGGCGACAACCGCCTTCGATACGCAATTCGCCAAAGGAGAAACGACGCTTAGCGGCCATCTGAACAGCTATGTCGATGAATGGGCGCAATTGATCGATAAAGGCTTTATTAATGAAAAAATGCTCGGCATTTCGGGAGAGCAGGTTATTCCTGAATTTATTTCGGGCGAAATTGCCATGTTTAACGGAGGCCCATGGCAGTACACGCAGTTGAAGGAATCGGGCATGGAATTCGGTATGTTCTCGCATGTCGGAAACGATAAGGACAACAGGTGGCTGGTCGGAGGGCCTGCCGCCAACTTCGGAATCAACAAAAACAGCGAGAACATGGAAGGAGCTAAAGCTGCCCTGAAACTGTTCGGCTCCAAGGAAGTGCAGCAAAGCATCCTGAAAAGCAATCCGGGCGGCTTCAGTTACTTCAAAGGACTGGACAGCGAGCTTCCGGAAGAATACAGCGCAATCAAGGAAATCCTGGAAGCAGGAAGAGTCGGCGTGTCGTGGGACCGCTGGGGCACGAACATGCCTGCCCAATCATTGATCGACGAGGGGCTGAAGCAGCTTCAAGGCATGGTTGCCGGCATGACGACCACGGAGCAATTTTTGAAAGCGATGGACGACAAAGCGAACCTTATCCGATATAAAGACTAATAGAACCGAAAGAAACGGGGACTTGAAAAAGTCCCTTTCTCTTTCTTTGAGACCGCCAGAAAGGAGAAAAACCGTGAGAAATAAATTAAACGTTTATTCCCCCTATGTCATCATGCTTCTTCCATTGCTTGTGATTTATTCCGTTTTTTACATCGTACCGCTAATCTATACCGCCATCTACAGCTTCACGGACTGGAGCAACTATTCAAGCGCGATTCAATTTACGGGTCTTTCCAATTACCGGAAGATACTCGAAGACAACACCTTATTCGTTGGTGTTAAAAATTCGTTAGTATATGCCATTTCTACTGTTATTCTACAAAATTTGATCGCCTTGCCCGTTGCGGTGCTGCTAAACTCCAAGCTGAAATTCCGAAACGGCTTTAGAGCGATCTTCTTTAGCCCGGCCGTTCTCAGTACGCTGGTCGTCGGCTTCTTGTGGAGCTACATGCTCTCTTCGAGCGATTACGGTATGCTGAACAAGCTGCTCGCTTCCTTCGGCATCGGACCCGTTAATTTTCTGGGCGATCCGGATACGGCGCTGACCGCCATCATTCTGACTCAGGTATGGCAATGGTTCGGCTGGGCAATGGTCATCTACTTGGCCAATCTTCAAAGCATCAGCGAAGATCTGTACGAAGCGGCAAGCATCGACGGCGCGGGTCGTCTGCAGCAATTTTTCAGCATAACCGTGCCCCAGCTTGCGCCTGCCATCAAGATTAATCTCATTACCGGCATGATATCGGGGTTAAAAGTGTTCGATATTGTCGTGTCGCTTACGAAGGGCGGTCCGGGTTATTCGACCGAAACGATATTGACGCTTATGTTCTCAAAATTTTCGGAAGGCAATTACGGCTATGCCGCCTCATTCGGCATCGTATTTCTAATGCTCAGCCTCGCGCTGGCGGCATTGCTGCTGCGAACTTTTAAAATATGGGAGGATCGGCTCAATTGAAGACAACATCATTTAGCGAGCGGTTCATTCCGATTGTCTCCTTCCTGCTGATGTGCGGTTTGACGCTAATCATAGCCGTGCCGGTCTATTATCTCGTTGTCACGACGTTCAAAACGTCTTACGAAGCAGCCGTCTCTCCGCTATCGCTGCCATCGTCATTCAGCTTCAACGCCTACGTCGACGCCTTCGTCAAGATGGAATATCCGCGGGCGTTCATGAACACTTTTCTCATTACCGCTTTCTCGGTCGCCGGTGTCATTTTGTCCGCCTCCATGGGTGGTTACGTGCTGAACCGCAAGAGCGGCAGCAAATGGGGTAAAATCATCTTCATTTTCATCTTAGCCGGCATTATGTTTCCTTACCAAATGTCCGTACTGGGATTATATAAAGTCGTGCAAAGCCTGCATTTGATGAATACGTTAACGGCGGTCATCCTCATCAATATCGCCGTGAACATTCCGTTCGCCACCTTCATGTTCCGATCGTTCGTATCGACGATTCCGGGCGAGCTGGAGGAAGCGGCCAAAATAGACGGCGCCGGTTTTTACCGCGTGTTTTGGATCATTACGTTCCCTCTCATGAAGCCTATTATCGCTACAGTCGCTATATTAAACGCCCTAACCATTTGGAACGACTTTATGGGACCTCTCTACTTCATCCAGTCCAGGGAGAAAAATGTCATTTTGCAAGAGGTGTACCGCAACGTCGGACAGTTTTCAACCGATTGGACGAGTATGTTTCCGATGATGGTACTAGGCGTATTGCCGCTGCTCGCTTTTTATTTGATTATGCAAAAATATATTATCGGCGGCGTCATGAACGGCGCGTTAAAGGGTTAATTTCCAAAACTATTCCTATAGAGTCGGGAGTCATTCATATGCAGACAGCTAATTTTCAAGTGGAATTTTCCGAAAACGACACAATCCTGAAGCTTGTCCACCCGAACGATCCCTACCAGATGAACTGGGCTGGCGAACTCGGCAAATGGGGTCAAGTTAAAATGAAATCCGGATTGGACGTATCTGTGAACAGACAATCAACGGCGGATGGCAAGCTCAAGGAAACTTACGTGTTTACGAATCGGACGGAGTATGACGTCTATGTGAGGAAAGACGATATCGGCGTATACGCGACTTTTCCCGATCAATACGATTCGGCAGACGTATGCAAGACGCAGAGAAGCCACGCGCATATTTGGTGCGGCCGTGAATCCAGCTACATCATGGGACTAAGAATGGGCGGCATCGCTCCGCACTTGGGACTTGTGTTGACTGCCGGATCGATCGCCAATTACAGTATAGAACGGGATATTTCGCATAGCAGTAATCATCGCGGCAGCATGATCCTGCACCCCGCCCCTTTTATTTTGCCGCCCGGGGCTTCGTATACGCTGGAGTGGGAGCTGTTCTGGCACGAAGGTAAAGACGATTTCTACGCCAAGCTTCGGGACTATCCTCATTACGTTCATGTGGAAGCGGACAAGTATGTTCTCTTCTCCGGCGAGAAAAGCCGAATCGCAATTTCGCATACGATGCCTTCTCTTGATCAAGTATCCTTAACTCGTGAAGGGAAAGAGCTGCCGTTCACTACAGCAGGAAATACGCTGTTCGTCGAGGATGGTTACTCGCTCCCTGGCGAATACAAATACGACATACGCTTAAATAGTACAGAAACGTACTGCGTTGTTCTGGTGCTTCCTACACTCGAACGTCTCATAAAGGCGCGTTGCGAATTCATTGTCCGCAACCAGCAATGCCACCGGCCGGACAGCCGATTGAACGGTGCTTACCTCATCTATGACAATGAAGACGGTGACATGTACTATTCGCATTACCATGACCATAACGGCGGCAGAGAAAGGTTCGGTATGGGTGTACTGATCGCGACATATTTGCGCGTCTTTCGTCCGGAAAACGCCGGCGAGCTCGAGCACAGCTTGCTTAAATACGTCGAATATATTGAGAGGGAGCTGTTCGACGCCGAAAGCGGAGAAGTTTATAACGATATCGGACGCAATAATGATATTCACCGGCTTTACAACTATACATGGCTGGCAATCCTGTACATGGAGCTGTTTAATCTTTTCGAAGAGCAGAGCAGCTTAGTGAAAATGTCGAATATTATGCACGCATTCTATAAAAACGGAGGCGGCGCCAAATGGGGCAGCGATCCCAAGGAACAAGAGCTTCACGCCTTTGGCGGTTTATATCCGATCGAGCTTCCGATCCGGGATATGATCCGGCTTTTAAGGGAAAATGGCTTGACCATACAAGCGGATTCACTCTTCTCGCTGTTCGCCAAGCATGCCGAAACGATCCGCAAGATCGGCACGTCCTACCCGCCAAGTGAAGTCAAATATGAGCAAGCCATTGTTGCGCCGGCAGCTAACATACTTATCCAGATGTACGGGCTAAACGGAGATGAAGGTGAACTGACTGCCTTCCGCGAGCATTTGCGCTTGCTTGAGCTTTTCAGTGGCGGACAGCCCGATTACAATCTGCACGAAGTGGCGATCCGGCATTGGGACGGCTATTGGTTCGGCAAACGCAGACTGTACGGCGATACGTTCCCCCATTATTGGAG
Source organism: Paenibacillus vietnamensis (assembly GCF_020169515.1). Classification (GTDB taxonomy): domain Bacteria; phylum Bacillota; class Bacilli; order Paenibacillales; family Paenibacillaceae; genus Pristimantibacillus; species Pristimantibacillus vietnamensis. The sequence goes on from NZ_JAHMHW010000004.1 coordinate 443,032, forward strand.
CGGCCTGTCCGGCAGAGTATACGCTGAATATGCCTCGGTAACCGGCGACGAACGATATGCGCGCCTTGCAGAGCGTTCGCTCCGGGGCGTTCTGAGCTTGTTCAAGGAAGACGGCAGCGCATCTTGTGCCAGACTTTTCCCGCTCAGCATTAACGATGTTCCCGGCAAGTTTGACGATCCTTGGGCAAACGATCAGGACTGGGCTTTGTACTTCATGCTGTCATCAGGATAAAAAACAAGCTTACCCGGAGCAATCCGGGTAAGCTTGTTTCTTGTCAAACTTTTTCCAGCATAACCATCCACTCATCAATATGGATCGATGAAATAGCCCCATCCTTCATCACGAGACCACAATATTCCCGCATTTCATCATTGCCCTGCAAAATGTGATTGGAAACCGCCTCCACCTGTTCTTCCGATCTTGCCGTCCGCCTGACCCACGTCGGATAATCAAATGCTTTTTTGCGGATGCGGGACTTTAACTCTCGGAAGCCGGCAATCTTCATCCACTCTTCCCATTCTCTTATGCGGCTGCAGCGCACATGGCTTTCGTCCCGCAGCCGTTCAAGCGTGTTGACAAAATCGTCAATCGAATCATGATCCGGCACGACATTATCAATGAGTAACAGCCGGCCCCCCGGCTTTAATACTCTGGCCGCCTCGTTTACAAATTGCCCTGGATTCGGGAAATGATGAGCTGCAATCCGGCAAGTTACCGCATCAAACGATTCGTCCAGAAAAGGAAGATTTTCAGCATCAGCTACCACATAACCGACATGATCGGACTGCTGCGATATAAAATTTCGTGCCGTTTCCAGCATCCGCCGCGTCAAATCAACTGCGGTAACAGAAGCTGCAAAAGGAGCTAACTTCTTGGCAACATGCCCTCCTCCTGTGGCAACATCAAGCACCTTCCAATGCGGTTTAAGCTGAAGCCACTCGCTTAGCAGGTCAAGATCGTCTCCATTCGCGTGGGTTTTGCTGGAAACATACTGCTCGGCATTTCTAGCGAATTGATCTTTTACCTTTTCTTTTGCATCCTCAAATTGTGTCATGATTACAGCCCTCCAGCCCATGTCGTGCATTTTAATCTATAACACTTCAATTATATGACGATTTTCTCTCAAAACGTCTAAATCGTTCCGCCGCGCTTCCTCTGTCTGTACGTTGTCGGCGGCACGCCGATGACATCCGTAAATTGTTTGGAGAAATAGTGGATGGAATCATACCCCAAATGCTCCGCAATCGACGTAACGGATTGATTGCTCTCCAGCAGCAAGACGGAGGCCTTCGCCATCTTCTGCTTTAGCTGGTACGCTTTGGGGGTCATCCCGGTATCTCTTCTGAACAGCTTATAAAAATGCGTTTTTTCCAGCCCCCACCGCTTACACCAGTCGGTGTAATTAAACTGCCGTTCCGGATTGCGGTCGATCTCTTCGAGGATATGCATGATCCGATAATCGCGGGGCTGCCCTTCGCGAACGATATTATAGAACCGCATCAGCCACCCCGACATCAAACAGGCGCCTATTTCTTCGCTGTAAATCCTGGACGAGGCATGCAGGCCGCATATTTGAATAAATAAATCAACGGCGTCCGGATAAGGCGTAATCATCACATGTGTCGGCAGCTCCTCCAGCTCCGGACAGCTCTCCTGCAGTGTGAGCAACGCAGGATCCGCTGAATCCGTTTGGAAGGAAAAAGTCGCCGCGCCGCTGCCCGGAATCTCCCACAAGTCGCAGTAAATATTAAAGGCCTCCAGCTGCAAGCCCGGATGATGATGAAACGAATGAGCTTGTCCGGGACGAATAAAAACGAGCGAGCCTTTTCCTACCTCGTACGTCTTGCCCTCAATAATCATACTTCCTTTTCCTTGAACGAACAGATGGAAGGCAAAGGCGTGGACTACCCGCGTTTCCTCATGAATGCTTCCTGTATAGGAATAACTGTGCGCGGATCGCAAATGAACGGTCATTTCGGTCAGCTTCTTCATAAGCCCGCCCCCACCCAGTTTCTAAATTAGCGGAATTTTATATAAATGAAGGAATCCTGTTTAAATACACGCCGCCACTTGCCATTTTACAATAAAGCCATATTCCCAAGGAATACTTAATTTTAGTATAAGGGAGCGTATAGCATGCAATTCAGACAAGTACATCTCGACTTCCATACGACCGAAAAAATTACAAACATCGCGAAAAATTTCTCCAAAGAGCAGTTTCAAGAAATGCTGCGCCTGGGACATGTCGATTCGATTACCGTATTCGCCAAATGCCATCACGGATGGGCTTACTTTCCTTCCGAAACGAATGAAATCCATCCGCACCTCGAATTTGATCTGCTGCAGCAGCAAATGGAAGCGGCCCACGAAATCGGCGTCAAAGCTCCCGTCTACTTGTCCGTAGGGCTTGACGAGAGAATGGCCCGCCTTCATCCGGAATGGCTCATGCGCAACGAGAAGGACGAAACGAACTGGGTCAACGGATTTATGACCCCGGGCTTTCATCAGTTTTGCTTAAATTCGCCTTATCTCGATTTGATGATTGTCCAAATCGAAGAAGTTGTGCGGAAATACGATGCGGACGGGATTTTCCTGGATATCGTCGGCGTTCGTCAATGCTATTGCCATACTTGTATCGCTCAATTACACCAAGAGGGTAAGGATCCTCGCGTGAAAAGCAACATTGTCGAGCTGGGCGAGCGGATCTACAGCAGCTACACTCGCCGGGTCGAAGAAGCGGTTCATGCGATCAAACCCGGTATGCCGATTTTCCACAATGCGGGCCATATCAGTCAAGGAAGGCGCGATCTTGCGGCGATGAATACGCATCTTGAGCTCGAATCGCTGCCTACCGGCGGCTGGGGTTATGACCACTTCCCGCTATCGGCGCGTTATGTACAGCAGCTTGGGATGGATTTTCTCGGCATGACCGGCAAGTTCCATACGTTCTGGGGCGAATTCGGCGGCTACAAGCATCCGAACGCGCTTCGTTATGAAACGGCGCTTAGTCTTGCCAACGGCGCACGCTGTTCCATAGGCGACCAGCTGCATCCGGAAGGACTCATGGATCCGGCTACTTACCGTTTAATAGGCGCTGCCTACTCCGAGGTCGAGCGGAAAGAAAAATGGTGTGTCAACGTTACCAATACAGCGGATATCGGACTGTTGACGGTTGAAGCCGCCGGCGCGAGCCAGGAGAATGACGCGATGTTCACCGGTAAATCCGATGCCGGCGCCGTGCGCATGCTGCTTGAAGGCCATTTTTTATTCGATGTCATTGATCTCCAGTCGGATTTCAACCGTTATAAAGTGATCATTCTCCCGGATCACATCGTAATAAATGAACCGCTGCATATGAAGCTCACTTCGTTCCTTGAAAGCGGCGGAAAGGTTTTGGCGACCGGCAATTCCGGACTTAACCCCGAACAAACTCATTTCATTCTCGATCTGGGTGTGCGGGATGCCGGAAGCAATCCTTACCAGCCTGACTATTTCAGGCCATTATTCCCGCTCGAGCCGCTTGGGGACGCGTCTTACATTTTCTATGCGAATGGCCGCCGCGTAGAGCTGGATGGCGGAGAGGAGCTTGGCAAGCGCGAGGATCCTTATTTTAACCGTGACGTTTATCACTTCTGCTCCCACCAGCATACGCCCAGCAGCTTGAACGACGGCGGTCCTGGAATGGTGCTTAGCGCGTGCGGCATTTACGTGGCCTGGAACGTATTCGAGGATTATGCCGTAAAAGGGTCGCTGGCTCTGAAGGAAGTGATCGTTTATGCATTGAACCTGCTGCTGCCGGACAAAACGCTGCAAACCAGCCTGCCTGCCCAGGGCATCGTTACGCTTCAGGAGCAAGCGTCCGAGAGCCGGTATATTAACCATTTGCTTTATGCAAGTCCGGTCAAGCGGGGTGACGGAATTGAAATTATTGAAGATATGATCCCTCTATCGAATATTCGCGTAACGCTCCGATTGCCCGGCAAGCAGGTAACCGGCGTATATACGGCTCCCGATTTAAATAAAGTTGCTTTTACGGTAGAAGGAGAAACGCTTAACTATCAAATTGATCAAATAATAGGCCATCAAATGGTAGTTATTGATTACGAATAATAGATCATGAGTAGCTGCTCCAACAAGCAACCGGGGAACGCCTTCGAGACCACCGTTTCGATCGTCTCGCCCGGCAGCTTGTGCTTTGTCACGCTCTCCATTCGTACTTGCTCCTTTCTTGACTGCCGGAAATATACGAAGAGCCGCCGAGGTGCAGTCACCTTCGGCGGCTAAGTCGTCCCAGAGCCTGATTATTCGAATATCGGCTTACCGTCAGCGCTCCACTGCAGCTTGCGGACGAACGTATGACGGTTCGGATCGTACAGCGGATCGCCGACGATTTCCTTGTACGTACGGGCGTGGAAAACAAGGATGTCATCCCGGCCGTCCTCCGACTTCGTGAAGCTGTTGTGGCCGGGGCCGAACAAACCGATCGCCTCGTCCGTTTTCAGCACCGGCTGCGGCGATTTCGTCCAGGAGGCCGGGTCCATCAGGTCGGCTTCTTCGGACGCTTCGAGCAGTCCCATGCAGTAATGATGGTTCGTTGCGCTCCCCGAATAGGAAATAAAGATACGTCCGCCGCGCTTCACGACGGCCGCCCCTTCATTCACGAGGAAGCCGATTACTTCCCAGTCGTACTCCGGCTTCGTCAGCATGACGCCGTCCGCCGCAAGCGTCCAAGGATTCGCCATCGGCGCGATATACAGGTTGGAGTTGCCCGTGATGTCCGGGTCCTTCTGGGCCCAGACGAGGTAACGGGTGCCGCGGTGTTCGAACGTCGTCGCGTCGAGAGCGAACGATTCCCACATCGTCTTGATCTGGCCTTTCTCGACCCACTCGCCTTCGAGCGGGTTCGCCGACGCGTTCTCCAGCACAAACATACGGTGATCGAACAATCCGTCGTTCGTCTCCGTCGTGCGGGCGGCAGCGAAGTAGATGTACCACTTGCCGTCGATGAAATGGATTTCCGGCGCCCAGATGTTCGCGCTCATCATGCCGGAAGCGTGCTTCCGCCACGCGACGTCCGGCTCCGCTTCCGCGAGCCCCGCGATCGTACTCGCCCGCCGCACTTCAATCCGGTCGTATTCCGGAACGGACGCCGTAAAGTAGTAGAACCCGTCGTCATGCTTATAAACCCATGGATCGGCGCGCTGCAAAATCATCGGTTGTTCAGTCGCCGTTCTCGTATTCTGTTCAGTCATCTCTCTCTCCCTCTCTATCCTCAAAAAAAATGATATTGCCGCCTGCGCTACACCTGCGTCCAACGGCCGCCGCCAGGCAGCGGGCAGCTCTTCTCCCGCAGCTTCGCCGCCACACGAACGATGCAGCCGCACGCCATACAGGTGACGCCGTCCGCAAGCTTCTCGCACGCTCTGCAGGCGGCAAGACGCGATTCGTACACGTCATCCGGCACAAGACGTTCCGGCTCGGAACCGAACGCGGCCAGCGCCCGCTCGATCTGCCGTTCCGTTACGCGGTATTGGTCGCCGCAGCCCCGGCAGCCGCGCACGGCTTCCTCGCGCAGCATCAAGCCGCGCCTCCGGCTTCAGCCGTCGTATTCGCCGAAGCGGACGAGACCTGCTCCGGGTCTGGCCGCCTTGCACCCCATAAGGAGACGCCCTTCTTCGACAGGACGGTGAACGTGACCGTCCACGCCCCCGCGGCGTAATCCCACGACCGGAGCCAATAGCCGTCGTACGTGTCGCCGTCCACGGTAAGGCGAAGGCCTGCTTCCCCGGTTAACGCCCATTCCCCGCTCGCTGCGCCGGTCACGGTGCCGTCCGGCTCGAGCCGGATCGCTGCCGACTCCTTCAGCTCGGCCGAAATGTCTTTTCCGTGGTTCACCAGTTCATAATCGCCTGCAACCGCGTCTTTCTCGGCTTTCCTGAGCGTTTCGCCGGCATAACGGAATGGCGCGACGACAGGCCAGCCTTCCTCGTTCAGGAAAAACTGATGCACCCGAATCTCGTGCTTCTCCCCGCTGTTCGGAAAGCGCGAATGGAAGAACAAATAATAATTCCCGTTCGCTTCATCGTAGTAAGCCGAATTGTGCCCGGGCGACACGTAGCCGGCTTCGCGTCCCGCTTCCGCCGGATCGTTCCACAGATGGCCCCCCATCAGCTTCGTTCCGAACGGCTCGATCGACCGGTCGTCGAACAGCGGCAGCGCCGGATCCGCCTTCGCCTCGAGCATGTCGTTTTCTTCCGCGTCAACGAACGGACCGTCCGGATTTTTCGACCGCGCGACGCGTATGTTGTAGCCGCCGGCCGCATCAAGCCCGCCGAACGACAGGAACAGGTAGTAATAGTCCGTATCCGGACTGTACAGCATATACGGGCCTTCAATCCGGCTGTGGTTGCCGCCAAGCAGCTTCTTGCCGTACCCTTGGTCCGGCAGCGGCTTGCCTGTGTTCTCGTCCATCTCCAGAATGAAAATGCCGCCCGAATACGAGCCGTACACCATCCACAGCTTACCGTCCTTGTCGAAGAAGACGTGCGGGTCGACGACGTTCGGATGAATCGCAGCGTCGTAAACCTCGCCATCCTCGCTTGGCTCGCCCCACATGCCGGATTTAAGAATAATGCCGAGATCCTTATACGGCCCTTCGATGTCATCCGCCACCGCTATGCCCATCGCCGAGAGCGGCGAGTCGCCGCGGCATGCGTTATAGTACATATAATATTTGCCGTCCGGCAGCCGGATGACGTCCGCCGCCCAAAGCGTGTCGGTCTGCGCCCATTCGAACGTTTCGCGCAGTTCCTCCGTCACGTTCGGAATAAGCGGGTTGCCGTCGGCTGCGCCGGACGCGACAAGCTCCCAGCTCAGCAAATCTTTTGACTTAGCCGCCGCCAGATGCGAGCCGAACACATAATACGTGCCGTCTTCCGCCCGGATGACGGACGGATCGTGCACGGACGCTTCCCCGAACACCGGTGTAACCTCCTCTTCATTGCCGGCTCCGCCGGACCCGGCATCACTGCAGCCGGTGAGCAGCAGCGAAGCCGCCAAGGCCGCGCCGATCCCCGCACGCAGCCCGCGGTACCATTCCGCCCTGCGCGCCATTATGCTTTCGGCGTCAGCCGCACAACCGCTACCGATGCCGGCGGCAGCTTCACAGACAACGTGCCGTCCTCCCAGCGCGCTTCGTCGAATGAACGCTGCGCGACCCGATCGGGCCGATCGAACGTATTGTGCGCGTGAATATCGTCCGCCGCGAGGATCGAGCCTTTCGCCGTATAGCCGCCAGCCGAACCGCGCAGCTCGACGTTCAGGTCGGCCGCTTTCGCCGGGTCGAGGTTCGCCAGGCTGACGCTGATGACACCGTCCTTGACCGATGCGGATACCGTCGCCTGCGGAAGCTTCTTGCCATTCCCCTCGTATTCGCCGAACGAGCCGTGGGTCGCAAGCGCTTCGCCGTCCTGGTGCACCTTGAACATTTCGAGTACATGGTAGGTCGGCGTAAGAAGCATTTTGTCTCCTTCCGTCAGGATGACCGCTTGCAGCACGTTGACCATCTGTGCGAGGTTCGCCATATGGACCCGGTCACAGTGCTTGTGGAACACATGCAGGTGAATCGCCGCGACAAGCGCGTCGCGCATCGTGTTCTGCTGGTAAAGGAAGCCCGGATTCGTGCCCGGCTCCGTCAGGAACCACGTGCCCCATTCGTCGACGATCAGGCCGACGCGCTTCTCCGGATCGTACTGGTCCATAATCGTGCTGTGGCGCGTAATCAATTCATCCATATAAAAAGCCTTGGCCATCGTCTCCGCCCAGTCTAGCTCATCAAAATGAAGCGCAGGCTTCTTCTCCTCCCAGCTGCCCGGGATCGTATAATAATGAAGGCTGAGGCCGTCCATCAGATGGCCCGCTTTGCGCATAAGCACTTCCGTCCAGCGATAGTCGGCGATGTTCGCGCCGCCGGCGATCTTGTAAAGGCGATTGTCGCCGTATTGCCGGACGTATGTCTGATAATTGCGGTACAGATCCGCATAATATTCCGGATGCATGCTGCCGCCGCAGCCCCAGTTCTCGTTCCCGACGCCAAAATATTTCAGCTTCCACGGCTGCTCGCGGCCGTTCTCCTTCCGCCAGTTCGCCATCGGCGACTCGCCGCCGAATGTCATGTACTCGACCCACTCGCTCATTTCCTGCACCGTGCCGCTGCCGACGTTGCCGCAAATGTACGGCTCCGCATCAAGCAGCTCGCATAGCTGGAAAAACTCGTGCGTGCCGAAATGGTTGTTCTCCACGACGCCGCCCCAATGCGTGTTGACCATCCGCTTCCGCGATTCGCGCGGGCCGACGCCGTCCTTCCAATGGTACTCATCCGCGAAGCAGCCGCCCGGCCAGCGGAGGTTCGGGATGTTCAGCTTGCGCAGCGCTTCAAGCACGTCGTTACGGATGCCTTTCGTATTCGGGATCGGCGAATCTTCGCCTACCCATAGCCCTTCATAAATGCAGCGGCCCAAATGCTCCGCGAAATGTCCATAGATATGACGGTTAATCGAGCCAACCGTCCAGTCGGCGTGTACGACTACCTTGTGTGTGGTCATCGTGTGGTTTGTCTCCTTTTTTTATCTAGTAAGCAGCAGTGAAAAATGTTCCTATCCTTTGATGCCCGTCAAGGCGATGCCTTCAATGAAAAACCGCTGCGCGAACGCGAACAGAATCAGCGTCGGCACAAGCGCGACGACCGCGCCGGCCATAATTAGCGTCCATTCCGTCACGTAGTAGGACGAGAAGGAAGCAAGCTCGAGTTGAAGCGTATATTTCTCCGGTGAATTCAAGTAAATGAGCGGTCCCAGGTAATCGTTGTAGCCCGCATTGAAAGACAGAATGCCTTGCGTAATGATGGCCGGTTTCGTAAGCGGAATAATGATTTTCATAAAAATGCCGAACGGGTTCATCCCGTCGATCTTCGCCGCGTCCTCGAGTTCGTCGGGGAGCTGCTTAATGAATTGGCGCAGGAAAAAAATCGTCATCGGCGCGCCGAACATGCCCGGAATGATAAGCGGCTTCCAGCTGTCCGTCCAGCCGAACGACTTGAACATAATGAAAGCCGGAATCATCATGACCGCGCCCGGAATAACCATCGTGCCGACGAGCGTCATGAACAGCTTGTCACGCCCAGGGAAGCGCAGCTTCGCGAATGCATAGGCGGACAGCGCGCAGACGAGCAGGCCGATCACAAGCGTTGGAATGACAACGATCATCGTATTGAAGAAACCTCGAATCATATGCGCATCCGTAAAAATTAACTTGTAGTTCTCCCAGGCGATCGTCGACGGTATCCACTGCGGCGGATACGAGAACACTTCGCCTTCCGGCTTGAGCGACGTCGACAGCATCCAGAGGAACGGCACTGCCATGACGATGCCGCCGGCGATCAGCAGCAGGTAGACGACCGTTTTGGCAAGCACATCGCTTGTTTTTTCTTTTCGTGCGGTTGTCGTTTGCGTACTCATTGATTCGTATCCCCCCTTAGTTGTAGTGGACCCACCGCTTGGACAGCAGGAAGTTGATCAAAATGACAAGCATGATGATGACGCCGATAAACCAGGCGATCGCGGACGCGTAGCCCATCTCGCTGTACTCGAACGCCACGGTATACAAGTAGTACACGATCGTAGTTGTCGAGTAGTTCGGCCCCCCGCCTGTAAGCAGCTGGAAGCGCGGGAAATCCTGCAGCGCGCCGATGAGCGACGTGATCAGAATGAAGAACGTCACCGGCGAAATGCCCGGAATCGTAATATGGATGAACTTGTTCCATCCGTTTGCGCCGTCGACCGTCGCCGCTTCGTACAGGGACGATGGAACGTTGCCGAGCGCCGCGAGGTACAGGATGATGCTGACGCCCATGCCGCCCCAGATGCCTTGGATGATGATGGCGATCATTGCCCATTTCTCGTCGACAAGCCATGCCGGCGGGTTTAGGCCGATCACACTTAAGTAGTAGTTGAGCAAGCCGAAGTCGGCATTAAAGATCCATTGCCAGATCATCGCGAGCGCGACCATCGAGCAGATCGTCGGCAGGAAAAACAGCATCCGGAAGAAGTTTCTTCCGCGCAGCTTCCGGTCGAGGAGCATCGCGACGATCAGCGCGACGATCATGCCGATCGGCACGCCAAGCGCCGCGTAGAACGTGTTCCACAGCGTCTTCCAGACGAGCGGATCGTTCGTGAGCGCGCGATTGTAGTTCTCGATGCCCGTGAACTCGGCAGGCTGACCGAAGCTAAACGTCGTAAGGCTCATATAGAGCGAATTCACAAGCGGATAAAGCAAAAATACGAGCACGCCGATGAACGGCGGTGCGATAAATAGGAACCCCCACCACATCTCGCTGCGGTAGAGCGACTTTCGCTTCACCGTCTTGGTTCTGGCATTCATCAGGGCTGGCCCCCTTCTAATTTGTTCCGCCAAGCGTAAACCTCCTTATCTTTTAAAAAGGAGGCGCAACGCGTACGCGCGAGGCGTCCGCGCTGCACTCTCTCGTTATGGATTACTGAAAGAGCTCCGGATTGCCTTCCTTCAGGTCTTTCTCGATCTGCGGCTTCAGCTTTGTGAAGAAATCGGCCGCCGATTCTTTGCCGGTCCAGAACTTGCTGAGATTTTGGTTCAGCGTATCGAGCCATTTGCCGTTCGGCAGGTAAGTCCACGGACCCGGCTGCTGGCCTTCGCCCGCCTTGACGAACACTTCCGGATGCTCCGGCTTCTGGCCAGGCTGCGTATACACTTCGTCATCGGACATCGATTTGAAGTTCGGAATTTGGAAGCCAAGCTCCGTCATTTTCGTCTGGCCTTCGATACCCGCGAAAAATTCAACCAGCTTGAACGCTTCGACCGGATGCTTCGACTTCGCGTTGACGCCGAGGCCGACCGAACCGGACCAGCCGTTTGTCCACGTCCCGTTGCCCGACGGAATCGGCGCGACATCCCAATCGAATTTCAGCTTGCGGTACGTCGGCACCATCCAGCGCCCGCCCGTAATCGTTGCGAGCTTGCCCGCTTCGAACATCTGGCCGTCGTTCATCGATTGCAGCGCGCGGGAATCCGGAATAACTTTGTGCGTAGTAGTCAGATCATAGATGAATTGCAGCGCATCGGCAGCGGCCGGCTCGTTCAGCACGAACTGCTTGCGGTCTTCGCTCAGCAATGCTCCGCCGTTGCCCCAGACAAAGCCTTCCCACCAGACCGGGCCTGCTCCGTAGATATCGGTTTTGCCGTCGCCGTTCTCGTCGACCGTCAGTTTTTTCCACATTTCAAGCGTTTGTTCCCAATTCATCGGCGTTTCGGCGCTCGGGTAAGGAACACCCAGCTTGTCGAAAATGTCTTTGTTATAGTACATAACCGTCGGTCCGATATCTTTCGGCAGCGCGTAGTAGCCGCCTGTGCCCGTAATTTTGCCGTCGTAACGGTAGCGGTTCAGGCCGCCTTCCCACATGTCGGCCAGGTCCAGCTTGTCGCTCGACTCCACATGCTCCGTAATGTCGAGGAACGCCCCCTGCTTCACCCAGCGCGGGAAGTCGCCGTCGCTCGTGAAGATGACGTCAGGCGCCGAGTTGCCGGCAATCATCGTATTCATCTTCGTCGTATAATCGTTTGGAATATGAATGAATTTGACCTTGATGTTCGGATTCGCTTTCTGGAATTCATCGAGCACCGCTTCGAACACTTTACGCTCATCCGGTGCGCCCCACGACGAGATGGAGATTTCCACTTTCTCGGCCGGCGTCTTTTCGCCTCCGTTCGCTGCGTTGTTACCTGACGAAGCGTTGCTGCCCGCATTGTTGCCGCCGCACGCTGTAATGGTCAGCGCGGTCATAAGGGTGAGGATCATAATCGAACCTTTTCTCATCTGTTATAAAACCTCCTCGTTATTGGTAAAGCGAATGACAAGCCCCCATAATAGCGTTTACATATTCCTTCCGAAAAAATGCGTCCTCCCTTCCAAAATTTACAGCAGATGCTTGCAAACGGTAACAATTATGCCAGCATACGATAGCCGTCTACATTGTTTACATAAGTGTGAAGTATTTCGTAGTTGCCTGTTATATTTAGCATGTTAAAACGCATGATCGTTTTTGTCAACGATTTTTTATTAAGTATTTCACATTTATATTAAGTTCTTTATAGAATTAATCAAAAATTTAATCATCCATGTATGCTCTTGTCAAATGTCAAGTAGATAAGGTATATTTAATATAAAAATGAACTATTGGAAGAGGTCGCATGGAGACAATCGTATCGGAGAACAATCTCCCCTTATTCGAAGCATTGGCCAGCAACGTCCGAATCAAGATCATCGAGCTGCTCGGACAGGAGCCGATGATCATGAAAGACTTGGCCTCCGCGCTCGGACTCAGCAATTCAATCATTACGATGCACGTCAAGAAGCTTGAGCGGGCCGACTTGGTCCGCACGGAAATGATACCCGGCAAAGGAGCTTCGCAAAAGCTTTGCACCCTGGTTGCCGACCGGATTGAGCTCGTGTTCCCTAGCAAAGGGCTCATTCCGCGCAACTTCCATATTACAAACATCTCGATCGGCCATTTCACCGACTTCGACGTCAAGCCGACATGCGGTCTGGCGTCCAAGTACAAGATTATCGGCGGGGGCTTCGACGATCCGCGTTACTTCCTTGACCCGGAACGCGTCGACGCGAAAATTTTGTGGTTTTCGAAAGGCTATATCTCGTACAAAATTCCAAACTACCTGATGCCCGATGAAGATCCCGAGGAGCTCGAAATTACGATGGAGCTCGCCTCCGAAGCCCCGCTTTCCAACGAACATTGGCCGTCCGACATTTCGTTCTCGTTCAACGGCTTCCCGATCGGCAAATGGACCAGCCCCGGCGACTTCGGCGGCACGCGCGGCAAATATACGCCGGAGTGGTGGAACATCGAGATGAACCAATACGGCCTGCTTGTCCATATCCGGATCAACGCTGACGGCACGTTCATCGAAGGAACGAAGGTTTCCGACTACACGATCGACGATGTGGACATTAACCGGCTGCAGTGGGAGCTCAAGCTCGAAGTGAAGGAAGACGCGAAGAACATCGGCGGGCTGACGATCTACGGAGCCGGCTTCGGCAACTACTACCAGGACATCGTCAGCAAGCTCACGTACATTGATCGAAAAAATGCGAAATAATCGTTTGCAATGAGAGACAACCCGCGGTGCGCGGGCTGTCTCTTTTTGTGATGATTACAGAAAATGAATACCTTCAGCACAAAACTTGAAATCGCAGTTTCCGCACATTACAATTTTCACAACAGGAGTGATTGTACATGCGTTTTCTTTTAAGTCTGGGCGTTTCCCTATCGGGCGGACTGATATTTACATTCTTACATATCCCCATCTCTTGGCTGCTTGGTCCAATGCTGTTTATGCTGCTCGGATCCCAAGTATTCAAGCTGCAGCTGATGTGGCCGACGCCCGTCCGGGATTACGGCATTTTGATCATTGGTTATGCTATTGGCTTGACCATGACGGAAGAGGCGCTGCAGGGCATCTTGTTTCAGCTTCCGATGATGCTGCTCATGTCCCTGCTGCTGGTTGGTTTATGTGCGCTGATTGCTTACGCGGCATCCAAAGCAACCGATTTCGACTTTCCTTCGCTGCTCGTCGGCAGCGTTCCCGGAGGTCTCTCCCAGATGGTAACCCTGGCTGACGAGATGAAGCCGATCAATCTGACACTGGTCACCTTTTTACAGGTCATTCGGCTGATCATGATTGTGTTTTGTGTGCCGATTCTGCTGTACAGCCCATGGATTGGCGGAAACTTTCATGCTTCGGGCATTGCGGCTGAAGCTCAGGACATTGGCCCCTCCTGGTCAGGGCTCTTTCCCGATATGCTGTTCTATGCGCCGCTCTGCATATTGGGAGCCTGGATCGCCCGCAAGCTTCATTTTCCGACTGCGTCTATGCTCGGCCCGATGCTGGTCATGGGCATCGTCCAGTGGACGGCTGCGGCACCTCCGCCCGAGCTGCCTGTCACGCTGCTGAATATATCCCAGCTTATGATTGGAAGTCATGTGGGTTTGATGCTGCGGCCGCAGCAGCTGCAGCGCAAAAAACAGACGATCACGCTCGCGCTGCTAAGCAGTATGCTGCTTATAACCGGATCCGTCGGGCTAAGTTATTTTTTATCAAAAGTGTTTTCTCTCTCGGCGGCTACCTCGCTGCTCAGTATGGCTCCCGGCGGAATGGATCAGATGAGCATCATGGCGCACGCAATAGGTGCCGACCTCTCGATCGTATCGGGATACCAGCTGTTCCGGATTCTTTTTATTTTTTTCGTCGTATCCCCTTTATTGAAAATGATCCTTACCCGCATGTTGAAGAGATCGCCGGACCGGCAACCCGCGCTTCCTTCGACGGCTCGTCCGAAGACATGACAAAAAAGAGCATCCTGCCGGCTTTCGCCCGGGGATGCTCTTTGTACTTATTTTAATTAGCGAAATGACGAATGGATCAGTATCGCAGCCAGACGCTCATCTCGCCAGGCTTGCGATTGCCCCATAAATAATAAGGAATGGCTTTGAAACGAACTGGCTTCTTCTGATTGCCTAGCGGTTGATAAGGCTTATCCTCCGGCCATTCGAATTCATCCGACGCCAGTCCGTCGCCTTCCACAACGACGCAGCCGCCAAGCAAATCGAAAACCAGCCGGTCCGTCAAGTTCGGTTCCTCGGCTAATGAAAGGGAAGCAAGCGGCGCACCGTTATCCGTCTCTTCGACGCAGTACACAAGCGGTCCGCGTTGGATGGCCGCTTTGCCGGCATTCGCCCGCATTAACGGGTGGGCTGCGATAAGCTTCGATGCCAGCGGCAATAGCCACTCCGCCGTATCGCCATCCGACCATTCCCGCTCGACTCTCGCATACCCGTTTTCCACGCGATAATCGTGCGTTGCTCCGTTCACTTTTAATACGGGAAGACCGCTTTGGAACCAGTCGGGTATTCGCAGCGCAAGCTCAAAGGCGGCGATGTCCTTGTCCGAAACCGAAATCAAAAATTCGACTCTGCCGCTCCAAGGCAATTCGGAGCTTTGGCGCAGCGTTACCTTACGGTTCGCGGTTTCAAAGCCGACTTCGCTGCCAATAAACAGATGGGTATACACCGTCCTGCCCTGATCGGACACGTCATAAATATAATCGCTCAGCGAGCTTAGCAAACGGGCAACGTTCGGCGGGCAGCAGGAGCAGCCGAACCACTTCTGACGAACCGGCTTCACATGAAACTTATCCGGATTTTTGCTGCTTGCGTCCGGCCAAACCTCAAGCGGATTCACATAGAAAAAATGCTTGCCGTCCTTGGACATGCTTCCGAGCACGTTGTTGTATAACGCTCTTTCCATCACATCCGCGTAATTGCTTTTTGCTTCAATCTGCAGCATTCTGCGCGCCCAAAAAATCAAACCGATCGAAGCGCAGGTTTCCGCATAAACCGTATCGTTTGGCAAATCGTAGTCGAACGTAAAAGCTTCGCCAAGATGAGTCGCACCGATACCTCCGGTAATGTACATCTGCTTGCGGGTCGTATTGTCCCATAACCTCTCGCAAGCTTCGCGCAGCTTGCCGTCACCGGTAATCCTCGCCAGATCCGCCATTGCAGTGTACATATAGACGGCTCGAACGGAATGGCCGACAGCTACAGATTGTTCACGTACAGGTAGATGACACTGATAAACCTCAAGATTGGGCGTACCTTGCGACCAAATGCTTGTTCTGCCGCGGCGCTCCCATTCTTCAATGAAATAGTTGGGTTTGCTTCCCCGCTCGTCAATGAAGTAGCTGCTCAGCTTCAAATAACGTTCTTCACCTGTCACTTTGTGCAGCTTCACCAGTGCAAGCTCGATCTCTTGATGACCGCAATACGCCCGGATTTGGCCGGGCTCCGCTCCAAAGAGGCTATCGATAAGATCGGCAAAGCGGCAAGCAATGTCCAACAGCTTGCGCTTGCCCGTGGTTTCGTAATAAGCGACCGCAGCTTCGATCAAATGGCCTGCGCAATAAAGCTCGTGAGCTTCGTAGAGATTGGTCCACTGCTTCCCCGGTTCTTTGATCGAGAAATAGGTATTTAAGTATCCGTTCTCATGCTGCGCTTGGCCGATCAGGTCGATCGCGCCGTCGGCCGTCTTCTCCAGCTCGGGATTCGGATGATGACGAAGCGAATAGGCGACCGCTTCCAGCCATTTATACAGATCGCTGTCCTGAAAGATCCAGCCTCCAAATTCCCCTTCCTCCAGCCCTGCGGCAATCCGGAAATTTCGAATCGCGTAACTTGGCTCCGCACCCTCTATCCGATCATTCAAAGCTTCCCATTGATAAGGGATGACGGTCTGGCGTACCAATTCCGTATAGTCCTCCCAGAAGTCGTCCCGAATGCAGGTTTGCGTGTTATTCATTTGGAATATCCTCCTATAGAATTTGACTCTTAATGAGTTCAATTATATGCTGTATTCTAGCGATAAAATAGAAATGGATTGAACCTTTTTTTATAATAAATAACACAACTGGAGGTATACATTGAGCGAAGATACGATGATCGAATTAAAGACACCTCCTTTGCCCTACTATTTGGGATCGGGCCGCTCGGACTTCCAAATCGGCGACAATCACCCGAATCGAAAAAATCTCGGCATATATGATTTATTGATCGTCATTAAGGGAGAACTTCATATTGGAGAGAACGGCCGGCAATGGACGTTAACGGAGGGAGATACACTGCTTCTGATTCCGGACGGGGAGCATTATTCGGTTAAGCCCTGCGATCAGGATACCTCGTTTTACTGGGTTCATTTCGAGCATACGGTTTGGCGGGAAAGTTTTGTTAAATCCGAATCGCTCAGAGCTCTCTTCTCGTCACGGCCTTTCATCAATCCCTACACCCTGCGCCTGCCGAAGCAGACCCGGCTGTCCAACCTCGAGGGAGCATTCGATCTAATGCAGCAGCTGCTGGATCTGCCGATTGATTCTTCCTTCTGGGAGGAACAACGGCTGCTTGCCCAATTACTCGCCATGCTGGAAAGAGGCTCGAGCCGCACCGGCTCTGTGGCAGCCCGATTGGCAGAACAAGCGGCAGCCTACATTCAAAAGAACTATAAGGAAAAGATCACCAATGAAGCATTAGCGGCAGCCCTGCATTTTCACCCTAATTACATTGTTCGATGTATGAAATCCAAGTATGGCCGCACGCCTATCGAGTATTTGCTCGATTACCGGCTGGAACGGGCAAAACGCCTGCTCGTCACTACGGAATGGTCGATTGAACGCATAGCTGAAGAGGTTGGATTCCGTTATTCTCCTTACTTCTCATCGTGTTTTAAACAAAGCGTCGGTTTAACTCCTCTTAAATTCCGGAAGCAGTATTTGAATTGACGGGAATGCCTACTTGAGAAAAACAATAAACGGAGCCCGCTAACTCGCGTGGCTCCGTTTGTGTGTCAGGATTAGGGTCTGTCTTGATTATCCGGCAGAAAATTCAATATTTTGACTATGCTCGATTTGCGCCTGCGCAGCAGCGATTCTCGCCATCGGGATCCGATAGGGCGAGCAGCTTACATAATGGAGGCCGGCGCGGTGACAGAAGGCGATCGATTCCTTGTCTCCGCCATGCTCTCCGCATATTCCCGTTTTTAAACCCGGTTTGCGGGCGCGTCCGTTCATCATCGCCAGTTCGATCAGCTGGCCTACTCCTTCTCCGTCCAGAACTTCAAACGGGTTGCGGGGGAGCAGCTTCTGCTCCAGGTAATTAGGCAGGAACTTCCCTTCCGCATCGTCGCGGCTGTAGCCGAAGGTCATTTGGGTCAGGTCGTTTGTGCCGAACGAGAAGAAATCCGCATAGGCGGCTATTTTCCCGGCAGTAAGTGCGGCCCGCGGCACTTCGATCATCGTACCGACCTTATAGCCGCATTCCTTCCGTTTCTCATCGCCCAGCACCTGCTCTGCAATCTCGTCGACACGCTCCCTGAGCAGCTTCAGCTCGTTCGCATCGCTGACCAGCGGAATCATGATGTCCGGACTGACGCGAATCCCCGCTTCCAGACACCGCAAAGCCGCTTTAAAAATAGCCTCGATCTGCATATCATAAATCTCGGGATGCACGATCCCCAGCCGGCAGCCGCGATGGCCAAGCATCGGGTTGATCTCGTGAAGCGACTTGACCTTGCGGATAAGCCGACTGTATTGACTGCGCTCGATGTCGTTGTCTGCAGCTTCGAACTTGGCGTGAAGCTCCTCCAGCTTGGGAAGGAACTCGTGCAGCGGCGGATCGAGCAGACGGATCGTAACCGGCCTTCCTTCCATCGCACGGAAAATCCCCTCAAAATCGTCCCGCTGCATCGGCAGCAGTTCATCGAGTGCAGCCTGACGTTCTTGCCCGGTGTCTGCCAAAATCATCCTCTGCATAACCGGCAGACGGCTTGGTGCGAAAAACATATGCTCCGTCCGGCACAGCCCTATCCCCTCTGCTCCGAAGCGGCGCGCGGTTAAAGCATCGTCAGGATTGTCGGCATTGGCATAGACTTGAAGGGCGCGAATGTCATCCGCCCACTGGAGAATACGGAGCAGCTCTTCCGTAACCTGCGCCTCTTTCAAAGGAATACATCCCCTAATGACCCGGCCGCTCGCACCGTCCAAGGTGATCCAATCTCCTTCGCTTATCGCGCCCCCTCCGGCGGACAGCTTCCGCTGCTCCTCATCGATTGAAAGGCTTTCGCAGCCGCAGACGCACGGCTTGCCCATCCCCCGCGCCACCACGGCAGCGTGGCTCGTCATTCCGCCTCGCGCCGTCAGCACCCCCTCGGAGGCAAGCACGCCATGAATATCCTCCGGGGTCGTCTCGGAACGCACGAGAATGACCGGCTTTCCCTCTTTCCGCCAAGCGGCGGCTGTGTCGGCGTCCAAGGCAACCATCCCGGTTGCAGCCCCCGGCGACGCGGGAAGACCTACAGCCAGAACGTCGCGAATGGCGGATTCGTCCAGTCCGCGATGAAGAAGCTGATCGAGATGGGAAACCTCAATGCGCATCAGAGCCTCTTCGCGGCTGATCACGCCCTCCGCCACAAAATCGGCGGCGAGCTTCAGCGCGGCCTGTGCCGTTCTTTTGCCGTTTCTTGTTTGCAGAATGTAAAGCTTTCCGTTTTCTACGGTAAATTCAATGTCCTGCATGTCCTTATAATGGCGCTCGAGCTTCTCGCATACGCTTTTCAGCTGCTTGTAAACCTCGGGCATTTCGTCTCGCAACGCCCCGATCGATTGCGGCGTCCGGACTCCCGCGACCACATCCTCGCCTTGAGCATTGATCAGGTATTCCCCGTACAGGATACTCTCACCGTCAGACGGATTTCGGGTGAACACAACGCCGGTTCCGCAGTTATCGCCCCGGTTGCCGAATACCATGCTCTGTACGTTTACCGCAGTCCCTTGATCGTCCGGAATCCGGTTAAGCTGCCGATAGATTTGGGCCCGCTGGTTGTTCCAAGACTTGAAGACGGCCTCAATAGCAAGCGCGAGCTGCTCCTGCACATTCTGCGGAAACTCCCGATTCGCAAAACGGAGGACACATTGTTTATAATCCTCGATGAGCCTGCGCCATCCATCCGCCGGAACATCACGGTCCAGCTCGATCCCAAGTCCTGCCTTCAGACGGTGCAGAAGCCGCTCGAACTGAATGGACTCCACGCCGAGCACGACATTGCCGAACATCTGAATCAGCCGGCGATAGCAGTCATAGGCAAACGGCTCGTTCCCCGAAAGGCTCGCCAGCCCCCGTACCGTCTCGTCGTTCAGACCAAGGTTCAATATGGTATCCATCATCCCCGGCATCGAGGTGACCGAGCCGGAGCGGACCGACACAAGCAGGGGGCTCAAAGGTTCTCCAAAACGCTGGCCCTTCTCTACCTCCAAACCTCTCAACGCTTCCTGAACCTGACGCTGCAGCTCCGCCGGAACCCGATAACCCGCCCGAAAGAATGTGTGATACGCCTCAGTAGTGATCGTGAAGCCCGGAGGCACGGGCAAACCGGCCCTTGTCATTTCAGCCAGGTTGGCCCCTTTCCCTCCAAGCAGAGCTTTCATTCCCGCATGCCCTTCCGTGAATGCATATACCAGCTTGGCATTGCCCATTACTTTACTACCTCCTTGAACATTCTCTTCGTTTCCGCGCATTCCGGGTTAGAGCATTCAGACAGCTTGAGTCGTCCATGGTTCTCCCTGCCGCTTAAGCCGATGCTCGGCTGCCGCAATATATTGTGCAAAATCGAATACTCTGCAGGCATAAGCCCATTCATTGTCATACCAAGCCAGCAATTTAACCTGATTGTCGCGAATCATAAGACTAAGACCGTCGACCACCGCCGACTTCTCGTTACCGATGTAGTCGGAGGAAACGAGCGGCAGCTCATTGTACGCCAGATAGGCCCCCATTCCGCCTTTCACGGCCGCTTCGAAAGCCTCCTTCACTTCTGCGGGCTGAACGTTCCGGCCTAGCACGACCTGAAGATCCAGCAGCGATACATCCGGTGTCGGAACCCGGACGGATAGCCCGTTTACGTGCGAGGCCAAGTGCGGAAGCACCTCCGCCAAAGCCTTCGAAACGCCTGAATTCGTCGGAACGATCGAGTTCGTGCATGCCCGGGCCCGGCGCAAATCCTTATGCGGGTTATCGAGGTGGTTCTGATCATTGGTGAAAGCATGCACGGTAGTCATCCACCCTTCCTTCACCCCAAAGGCACTGTCCAAAACTTGAAGCACCGGAGCCAGACAGTTCGTCGTACAAGAGGCCGCCGAGAGCAGATGATGCGTTGCGGGATCGTAAAGCTTCTCATTGACCCCCATAACGACGGTGAGATCCAGCTCCTTCCCCGGCGCTGTCAGCAAAGCTTTGTGAGCGCCCCGCTGCAAGTGCTTACTGAGGGATGCGCGGTCGGTAAACTTCCCGGTCGCATCGATGACAAGCTGGACGCCATAGTTCTGCCACGCGATTTTCTCGGGATCCCTTTCCGAAATAACGGGCACCAGCCGGCCGTCAATGAGCAGCCCGTCCGATTCGGCTTGAACCTCCGCATCCCACTTGCCGTGAACGGTGTCATACTGAAGCAGATGCGCCAAGGTGGGCAAAGGACACGTGGAGTTGATGACCACCGTTTCGCACGGTGAGCCCTCTTGCGAGAACGCCCTGCGCAGGTACAACCTTCCGATCCTGCCAGTACCGCTAAGACCAACTTTCAAATCCACACACCTCCTCGATTTATTACGCTTTTATTATATATATGATGTACTATTGGTTTCAATATGTAATTATGGAATAATTATGACGTATTTATTAACTATTTGAGACGTTCTATTTTCATAAAAAAACCGCCTGCCCAAAATCGATTTTGCAGTTAAGAAAGTATTGGTAAGGTGAAATGCCGATATGAGATTTATATAACCTCCAGATAGCAAACAGAAAAAAAGTGCCCGGCATTGTCTCGGCAATGTCGGGCACTTAACTATTTTTACGATCGAATTATAACTCTTTACCCTTTCTCTTGAGCCGGTACACCGTCCACGCTTTAATCGGAAGAAGGTGGTTGCCCTCGATTTCTTTGACAGTCAACTTTTCCTTTTCTACGCAGTTCCAAGCATCGTAGACGAAAACCTCGTATTCCGTTCGGCTGCCGTCATAAGAGCCGAACCAGAACCCTTTTCCAGACAGGTCATATCTGCAGAAGAAAAGGTATTCATCGATTCCCTTGCTCAAGGCAAAGTAATGATGACCGTCCGTGTTTGCCCAGTCCCGTTGCATCTCTTGGTAAGGACAGGATTCGAGAATCTCCTTCATGAACTTGAGCCTTGGAGCGCTTTCTCCGATCAGCGTTCCGCCATAAGACCAGAATAGATCGGTTTCGTTCCCGTCAATTTTGAACACTTCGCCATGAGAAGCATACGCCCCGGCCATTGCGGACAGCCAGTGACGAAATAAGGTAGTTTCCCCGTCGCTGTTCCCCCACTCGTCCTTGATATTGCCTTCATATTGGTACTCGTCGTTCACGATCGGTTTATTATATTGGTGCTTCAACTCCAAGAGGAGCGTATACGTATCGGGATGCTGGATAGAGACGTGACTCAGCCAATCCCGGTTCGGATAAATGTACCGCATCGGCAGATTATGGACGGAGATCGGATGCCCGTGCGGATCATTTGCCTTGATTGTGGCGCCGATGAGATCCCAGTCCTTACGGTCTGTCCTTGCACAAAACATCCCCTCCTGCGTGCTCGAGATATCGAACTCATTGGCGAGCGACCACCATACGTTCCGATAAGCAGCGAGCCTTGCGATGAGGTAGTTGACATAAAAAAGATCGTCAGCCTGCCGCATGCCCGAATCAATACCCCAAGCATCATATGGATGAAATAAGATGATGTCGGCCTCGATCCCCAGCGTCATCAGATCCTTCACCCGCTCCTCATAATTACGGAAATACTCGGGTAGCAGCGTCTGAAAATCGAATTCCTTTGGTTTGCCGGCAAAGGGGAACACGGGAGGATCGTAGTCAATTTTGACGTCATTAACCATTCCGCCGTAATACTTTGGAAAGACGAGCATCCTGATTTTGTTGAAACCGTATTTGGAAAATGATTCAAGCGTTTGCGTTCTGACTTCTTCCGGACGATAGGTCCATGCGTAAGCGGTTGTTCCCATGACGAAGAACGGTGTTCCGTCCGCGTACGTGAAGTGTGTTCCGCTTACCCGAACAGGTCCATGATTACCCTCTGAAGGCGCGGTGGAGCTAAACGAACCTTCGAGACCGTCTAACTCAGCCGTGCTGGAACTGACTATAAACTGGTAGTTACCCTTTTTTTCCGGCATGAATCGGATTCGCCATACGGATCCTCCATCGTAAAAACCATTGACGCGTTTATATTCATCACCGATTCTGAAGATGGCTTGCACCCAAACGTCCCGGAACGGATTATCAAACTTCTCCGACGCATGAAGCTCAATCTCGAACGTTCCCCATTGCTCAACCACTTGCGAAAACTTCATTCGGTTCGCCCCCTTAATGTAGTTACAAAATTAGAAAGCCGGCCTTTGAACAAAACCCCGCAGTTGGATTTCGTCTATCCTCAGCATAGTTACTGCCTCCGGGCGAACAACTCCAGCTTAGCGTACATGTCTTCCAAGGTATACCGGGCGTCCACATGGCGGTATACGCGGATCAGCCGCTCCGACTGATGATGGACATAATGCATGTCCGCGGTGATACGCGGTGCCGGTTTCATTTCGTAGCCGAACTCATGATCATCCATAATGAGACTGATCGCCGGAGAGTCCCCCAAGCTCCACGATTCTCCCCTTGGCCACCCGTCCGCGTTCTCGTCATTAAACCGGATCAGCTGCTCGAACAAGTACTTTCCTATCTCACCGTGCGGTTTTACTCTGCACGCAAGCTCTGCCAGACTCACTCTCATCATGCCGTAAACATTTCGCGGAACTTGCCATAAGGGAATTCGGGAGTTCATGACTACGTTAGCCGCATGGATGTCGTTGCTCAAATTGAATTCCATTTCTCCGTTCGGATAAGAGCCGCCGCCGATCCAAATGGCCGTCAGCCGGTCCTCAATCCGCGGCTCCATTAGATAAGCGGCAGCAAGATCGGTCAACGGTCCAAGAAACACGACGAAGAGACGATGCGGATCATCCGAGAGCGCCTCGCGGATAATAGCCTCGGCACCTTCCGATACAACGGGCGTATGCTCGTCCGATAAAGCTTTCCTGGCTCCCTTATAGACCGGAACGTTCCCCATGTCTCCCATCAGGCTAAGCACATGTTTCGCCTCGGCATAGCTTTCTTCCATCGATTCCATAGTTCGTCCGGTACCGAAATGAGCGGCAATGATTCCCTTGTGAATAAACTGCGGGGTAAGCAGCGCATGAACAATCGCGTATTGATCGTCCGCCTCATTCTTGGCGTCCGTGTTCATCAAAAACCGTACCCGCTTCCGATCCGGTACTTGGAAAGACAAGCTCATTTCTCTATTTCCCCCTTAATCCGCTGACATTCGGTGCCCCAAAAATTTATATCCGCGTAAGCCGCACGGCAATATATGGCCTGCCCGGCAGCTTGATTTGAAAATTCCCTTCAAAGCTTCCCTCTAATTCCTCAACCGACATATTCCATGTATCAATGATATCCGCTCTATAGGAAAGACCGGGTGTCATCGCGAAGTCGTAGTAACACGGCTGTCTGGAACTGAAATAATACAGATAAAATTCTTCCTTGTTTCCCGCTATATACTCAAACTCGGTCATGAGCGGGTTAAGCACGCTTGATGGCGACTCCTCGATGACCTCTTTTAAAAATTTGATCCGCTCCGGACTGGAGCCATGCAATATTCCGCCTTTGGACCACCATAGAATATCCCCGGGATCCAGATAAGTCTCCCCATGACCGGCATATCCTCCGCGCAGCGCAGCTTCCCAGAACCTGCGTACCATGTCCTCGCCGGTAATGTTGCCCCAAAAGGGACTTATATTGCCCTCGTAAGCACACTCATCGATGACGATCGGCTTGTTCCATTGTTTCCTCCACTCCGCCGAACGATCGGTTTCCGATTTTTGCAAGCTGCAATGAGTAATCCAAGGCCGGGATTGATCAAAGACGTTAACAAAATTATGAATGGAGATTAGATGTCCATACGGATCGTTCTCGGATACGATCTGACCGAAACGCTCCCAATCCTCATCCGGCTTGTCCCATAGCAATTCGTATTCGTTGGCGAGCGACCACCAGACATTACGGAAGGCCGACAATCTTGCCGTCATATATTTCAGGTAACGCGCATCAACGGTGGAATCCATTGTGGAAAAGCCCCATCGATCATACGGATGGAATAAAATGATATCCGCCTCGATCCCGAGCCGGCCCAAATCGGCGATCCGGCGTTCGAGATGATGAAAAAATTCGGGATTAAAACGGGTAAAGTCCCAGCCCTCTTCTATCGATCCCGGAAAGGGGTAACGAGGCGGCTCATTTTCGTTAAAAATAAAGGACTTTGGAAATACACACATTCTTATTTTATTGAAAGCCGATTGAGCAAGCGTCGCCAACGTTTGCTCTTCCAATTCCTCCGGTTGATGATTCCATACGTAGCAGGTGGTGCCAACCGGCAAATAACGGGTACCGTCTTCGTAAGCGAAATGGAAGGTATCGGCAACCCGGACAGGCCCATGATTTCCCTCCTGTGCAGGCGTACACGCAAAGCGTCCCTCCAAACCGTTCAACGTTCGGCTGTTGCTGGTTGTCCGGTAGATCCATTCGCCCTCCGCATTCGGCATAAACCGAACCCGATAAACGCCGTCACCGTCATAGAAACCTCTTACGTTAATGGATTGTCCATCGCATGTGAATTGAGCTCCGAGGTCAACGTCGATATACGGATTCCCATGGCATGGACCGTGAAGCTCAAGCTCGAAAACCGTCCACTTTTCAGCAGAGACAGATGCATGTAAGGCGGCGCTGCCAATCTCTACGGACAAATCTTCGTAATCGTCGGAGGGAGTGATTTCTTTCTCCCATTTCCTCGAAAGATCAACACTTTCCAGTTCCTTAAGGATGGTAGAGAGCCATTTGCCGGGGTTCGGATGGACCAGCTTATCAGCTGCATATTCAGCCAGTGAACTCGCTTGGACGATTATGAAAAGAGGCTCCTTTTCGATTTCCCGCGTGTGCTTGAGGATAACCGACCGCCCATGTTCATTCGACCATATGTTTCCTATTTTCGTGTCTTTTGTTATTTTCATCATCAAGCCCTCCAGCTCTGCTTCTTAACTTGACCGTGTTATTAATCAGAATTATACGTTTACGTACTTGGAGAATATATTGAGAAAACTACAAAAACTTTAGTTTTTTAATCCCTGGAGTCAACACAAAAAGACCCGATCATCCTCATCCTGATCGAGTCTCTGTCTAATCCTGACGTTGTTTTCTAAGCACCGCCGGCGAGTAACCTTCAAGCTTTTTGAACACTTGCGTAAAATACGTATAGTCCGAAAACCCGACCTGTTCACTAATTTCATAAATGAGGTCATTGGTGCTCAGAATGAGCTCCTTCGCTTTGGCGATCCGCAAGCGATTGATATATTCCTTAAAGGAGATGCCGAATTCGCGCTTAAAAAGGTGACTGAAGTAATTGGGCGTCTTGCCCACATACTCTGCGAGCGTTTCGACCGTGAGCTCGCTCGTAAAGCTTTTGCGGATAAACTCGTCCGCACGGATCATGAGCGGACTAAGACCCTTCGATAACCGGGCGGCAGTCTCTTCGAAAACGGAGACCACGCTCTCTCTGAATTCGTCGAACAGCAGAAATTCTTCGTGCACTTCGATGAATTCGATCCTCTCCTGGATCCGTTCGATCACATCGGAGGGGATATTTCGCGCCGTTACCTTCAGCATTTGCAGCAAACTGCAGGAGTAGGAGGATAAGCTCTTTCTGGCATACATGTGTTCTTGCTTGATGCGGTCGAATTCGTGGCTCACCGTCAATGCGGCCGCAGCCAATTCCCCCCTTGAAAGCTGGGAAAAGAACCCCGAATTGTCCAGCAATCCGACAATAGCTTTGTCATGGATCGTAGTGGAAGAATCGTAAATGTGAACCGAGCTCAATCCTGCATATACTCTTCTCGAAAGCGCCAGGTTCGCCTCGCGATGCAGCCTTTCAAATTCCGCCGCACTGCCGGGGCTGCTGATGCCGGCAGAGAAGGAGCTCCGGCACACGGACTTTGTCTCCCGGTTCCAATCCCGAAGCAGGCCCGCCACTTCATTGGCAAATTGGGTATAGTACAGAAAAGAATTGGTTTTCGCTTGTACGAGGAAAACCATCTTCCCGCCTTTGGAGCTCAGGCAGATCCCGCGTTCCGCCAGATCGCCGGATTGAAAGAGGCGAAGAACGGCATCCGTGGCCGATTTCGTTAAAGCCGAGTCGGATTTCCAATTCCCATCCAATTCGACTGTTATGCAGATCAGTGACTCTGAAGCATCGAAACCGAAATATTGCTGCAAGCCTTCCAGAATAACCAACCGGTCAGTGAGGCTGCCCGTAAGCATCTCATCTGCAAAATTCGCTTTGTACGACGCCAGATATTTATGAAATTCCTGCTCCGTTGCCCGTTCGCGTATAATATCTTCCTTGATCTGCTGGATCAAGGCGATCAAATTGCGTACCCGAATGGGCTTCATCTCATAATCCACGGCGTCCAGTTGGATGGCCTTCTTCAGGTACTCGAAATCGTTATAGCCGCTCAGGATGACAACCCGCGTCTCCGGTCTGATCTCCTTTATACGCTTAAGCAGCTCCAGACCATCCATGCCGGGCATTCGTACATCTGTCACCACGATTTCCGGCATAAGTTCGGTAAACCGCTGCAGCGCCTCCAGTCCGTTAGAGGCCGTAACCACTTGTTTAATATCCAAAGCGGCCCAATCAATTCCCTCCTCCATTCCCGACCGGATCTGTTCATCGTCGTCGGCAATCAACAGCTTCATCCCTGTTCACCTGCCATTCGTTAATCGATTTGAGGGATGAGTACCTCCACTCTGGTACCGATCCCGATCTTGCTTCTGAAAGTGAGGCCGAATCCTTGTCCGTAGCTCAATTTGATCCGGTCATCGATGTTTTTGAGCGCGAATACGTGTTTCGCTTCATGGTCGCTCTCCATCATTTGACGAATGATCATTTCGTCCGTGCCCGCTCCGTTATCGGATACCATAAACCGGATCCCTTCCGCAGCCTTGGCTATTTCCACCTCGATATGGCCGCCCTCCACGATTTGCTCCAATCCGTGAAGGATCGCATTTTCGACCAAAGGCTGCAGCACCAGCTTCGGCATTCGGCAGCTCATCAGATCCGGGTCCGCCTCCATATGAAGCTTGATGCGATCGCCATACTTACGTTGCTGGAGGAACATGTAACTTTCCAGAAAATCGAGCTCCTGGCGAACGGTCACGAGCGGCTCGCCATTATTGAGAACATGTCTGAAAATTTCCGCCAGCGCTTCGATCTGCTCGCTTACGTCATAGTTTTTCCTTTTCACGGCCAGCCAATGAATGGAATCCAGCGTATTGTATAAAAAATGGGGATTGATTTGAGACTGCAGCGCAGTGATTTCCGCTTCCCTTTGCTTGATTTTGCCTATATAGACATCATTAATCGTGTCCTTCAATTGCTCGGTCATCCGAAGAAAGCCGTTACCGATTTCGCCGATTTCATCCCTGGAGTCAATGTCCAGCGAAATATTGAAATTGCCTGTCTTGAGCTTCGCCATCTCCTTCCGAAGCTTCTGCAAGGGCTTAAGCAAGTACTTGTACTGAACGAGAGAGAACAGAATGCCGAACAGGATGCATAACGAAAAGACAACGAGCAAGACGGTATTGACGGTCGTTTTTAACGTCGAGAACGAGCTCTCCGGGATCGACTGTACAAGCGTCAAGTTCATGTCCTTAATCGTATAGAAAAGAATAATAAGCTTCTCGCCTTCAATTTCAATCTTAAAAAAATCCTCTTTCAGCCGAAGCGCCCGTTGAATCGGTTCAACCACTCCGATCCGGTCGCCGATCAGGTCCCTTACTGACGATGACAGGACCAACCCGGTCTGATCGATCAGGAAGATTTGGGAACCGGCAACCGAATTGATGTTTTTGTAAAAGTCGTATAACAATTCTTCATTGATCGTAAATTTCTCGTACCCGATCGTTCTCCCCAGCTTGCCAAAGTCCATAATCGCCCGATAAAAGGAGAGCTCGTGCGGAGCAGTGACCCAGAAGCCTTTCCCTTGCAGCTCCGAGGCATAGCTCTTGTTCGTCTCGCTCATCTCCGGCACGTCGATTCCTCGTTGATAGCGGAGCTCCTTCTCGGAGTACAGATGGATGGCATCGTAATATGGCTTGGATCCGATGATATCATCCATCCACGCATCGACATCCAGATAGGCTTGTTCAAATTCCGATGTGCTCAAGTATCCGCCTTGAATAAATTGCTGAACCCCTTGATTGGACAGGATACGGAGCGAAATATCGTTCGTATCCGCGGCCAACGTTTCGAAATTCTGTTTCGTTTGCTTCAGCGTTTGAAGCGCGCTTTCGCTAGCCTTGCTTAAGGTCAGTTCGGCAAACCGGATATTTAAGTAGAAGCCGACCAGGATCAAGGGCAAAATAATAAAAAACGCGATGCAAATATACAATTTTGCGATGACCGGCATGTCTTTGAACTTCACGATAATGGTGACCTCGCTCCGGGAACCTTATTAGTAAGACTCCTAATCAGATTAACAAGATCGGTTCCGTTACACAAGCTACCCTTTTACACCACCGGCGGTCAGGCCTTGGACAAAATACTTTTGCAGGAAAATAAAGAGCAGGATCAGCGGGATCAGAACCATACACATGCCTGCGCTCATTAAGGTCCAGTTCGTCGTATATTGCCCTTGAAAATTAATGAGGCCGACAGAAATCGGGATCCCTTTCTCCGTCGTCAGTGTAGCAATTTGCGCCCACATCAATTCTCCCCACACGAAAGCGAAATTGAACACCGTGCAGGTAGCGACGGCACCGCCCGCGAGCGGGAAGACAATTCTGAACATCGTATTTAATTCACTGCTGCCGTCAATTCTAGCTGCTTCGAGCAGCTCGTCGGGAATCGAGCGGAAGAAATTCCACAGAATAACAATGGTTCCCGGCAGCATCCAGCCCAGATAGGGAATGACGATCGGAACATAAACGAGCTTGAACAGCTCTAATTTCGACATCATCACGTACAGCGGAATAATCATGGACTCGCCCGGCAAAATCTGCAGCAGGAACAAGCCGCCGACGATCGCGCCGGCAAAAGGGACACGCAGTCTGGCCAGTGAGTAAGCCGCGAAAGTGGCCAGCACACTGCTGGAGAATAACGAGAGAATCGCAATCACGACGCTGTTCCCCAAATAATCGCCCAGACGGGCTGTCTTAAAAGCCTCCACAAAGTTATCAAAACGAAATTGATTCGGAATTGACCACAAATTCCCATAAAACTCTTCCGATGTCTTCAGAGAAGTAAAGACGATAAATAAAACCGGATATAGCGTCACGACCGCCATCACAAGGAGGGCAAGGCGTATGAACAGCGTCGAATCCAATCTTCTAATATTCATATACGTCACCTCTTGCAAGTTTCATCGCAATGAACATCACGATGCCTACGAGGATTGTGAACAGCACGCCGATCGCTGCGGCGTATCCGAACTCGTTGTATCGGAAGCCGACATCCAGCATCTGCATCGGCACTGTTTTCGAATAATCGCCGGGTCCGCCTTTCGTCATCGTCATGACCACATCATAGGTTTTGAAAGAGCCGATGAGCACCAGCATCGAGACCAAACGGATCGTCGGCATGATGAGCGGCAGGATAATCAGACGGATTTGGCGGAAATAGCTTGCCCCCTCCAGCCGGGCAGCCTCGAACATGGAAGCCGGAATGGTTACAATGGCCGTATAAAACAGCATCATTACCCCGCCAGAGCCTTTCCAGCCGCTTACTACGGCCAATACCCACAGAACAAGACCAGGCTCGGACAGCCAGGCGTGCTGCAAATTTTTGAGACCGATGAGCCCGAGAATGTGATTGACAAGCCCGGTAGCCGGATCGAGCATAAAGGTAAACATCAACCCGATGACGATAAACGGCATCATATTCGGCGCAAAGAATATAAGCCGAAACACGGCCCCTTCCCGATTGCCCGTACGATACACCAGCAAGGCCAGCAGCAGCCCCAGCAACAAGGCAACCGCAGAGGAAACAAGTGCAATAAAGATGGAATATTTGAACCCGTTAAGGGTCGTTTGATCGTGGAATAGTTCAATATAGTTGTTAAGGCCGACCAGCTTCATGCTCGTTAACGGACTCCATTCCGCAAAGGACAAGACCAGGTTCCAGACGACCGGAATGAGAACCGTAAAAGCAATAAAGATTGCGGCCGGGATTAACAACGCAATCCCGAGTGCCCGTGTTTTGAAATGAATGGACCGTGCTTTCGGTTGTGGAACCGACGTATGCAAAGACTGAAGCTTCTCTTGTCGTATCATCGTATGCCCTCCTCCTGACGGGAACAATAATGGGCATAAGACGGAATGCTTATGCCCATTATCGTGTTCAACTTATGGACTGCTGTTATTGTTTGACTGCATCCTGCCTCAATTTGTCGACCTCTTCGAGGGCAGTCTTCCCTTTGAAGATGTAGTTAGCCGGCATCTTATTTGCGTAGTAATCGTCGAGTTTCGGATCCAGAGCGCCGATTTCTTTGGCAATTGTAGGATTGCCGGCGTCTCTTGCATACAGCTCCACCTTCGAATTCGGATCGGCTGGTTTCACGTCTTTCACCGAGACCGGCGCACCGTGATCGACCCGGTATTGAAGAACCTCCGAACTCGTCAAATACTTCAAGACCTCAACGGATGCTTCCGGATTCTTCACGTTCGCGGGAATCATATAACCGTTTGCGGCCCCTGCTACTTTCAAGCCCGTTCCATTGTGCGGCCAGGACAGAATCTGCGGATTTTTGATACCCGCGTCTTTAATCGCTCCATCGGCGAGGAAATTCACATAGGCCATAATCGCGACCTTTTCCGCCTTGAAGCCTGCCAGCACTTGATCCGAGGTGGCCGTCAGAGCGCCCTTACCCGGATACACAAATTCCTTGTCATAGAGGTTCTTCACTTCATCGAAGACTTTCACGACTGCCGGGTCAGTGAACGGAATTTTACCCTCAGACCACTCCTTCAGCTTCTGCTCGTTCGGCCAGATCGTCTGAAGTAAAAACCGGTGTGTCCAGCCTACCCATGCGTTCCCGAAAGGCGTTATGCCGAGCTTTTCCTTTATGGTGGACAGCGCCTGTGTAAACTCTTCCCATGTAGGTTGATCCGGCAGAGTCACTCCGGCTTTAACCAGCAAATCCTTGTTTGCAATCATGAGCCCGTATACAGGGGTATTCGGAACCGAATAGATTTTGCCGTTGTACGTCCCCAGACCCAACGTACCGTCAATGAAGGAATTTTTCCACTCAGGGTCGGCATCCAGATAAGGCGTTAAATCCAGCGCCATATCGGCATTGACGAACGTTTCCATCGCGCCTGGCCAATAGAAAGCGAGATCGACCGGTTCGCCTGCAGAGATTGTCGTCTTAATCGTCTTCTCTACGTTGTTATCGACAGGCTTGAAGGTGATATCGTATTTATCCTTGAAACGCTCCTGGATCATCTTTTGTTCTTCTTCCGCATTCGTATCGCCAGGCCAGGCGAACATCAAGGTCAGCTTAATCTTTTCACCCAAAGGCGCTGCGGTATCTGTATTGCCCTCTTCGTTTGGAGCCGTGCTGGAATCGTTGCCGGAGTTCGAATTGCCTCCCCCGCAAGCGCTTACCAGTAGCGTAACACATAGGATCGCAATATAGATCAAACTTGATTTCCTGGACAAAAACATGGATGACCCCTCCCTAATCTATTTCATTGAATGCGCGCGCTTTCATGTACAAATTATACATAGGCACAATTCCCGGATACATCATGTAAAACTACAAATACTTTAGTTTTTCTTTGAAACGTTTTATTTTACGTCATTATTTACGAATATATAAATAATGAAGCAGGCCCATGCACAGAAACATGGGCCTGCTAATTGAAGAATAAATAAACTTATAATTCGGCTGTCATACCGCCATCGGCTACCAATGTCGTACCCGTCATAAACGAATTTTCGGGACTTGCAGCGAACATCACGACTGCCGCGATTTCTTCCGGCTGCCCTACGCGGCCGATCGGCTGTGAACAGTTCCATTGATCCATTAGGAGTTGTCAGGTTCCTCACGCTGTTTTCAAGCATAGACGTATGAACCGCGCCCGGCAATACAGTGTTGGCACGGATGTTTTGCTTCGCGTAATCAAGTGCAATCGCTCGGGTTAGCCCCACAATTCCCGCTTTGGAAGCCGCATAAGCGGAATAGCCGTCGAGGGTAGCCAAGGCATGAACGGAGCTGACATTTACAATAACGCCTCCGCCTTGCTCCAGCATGAACGGAATTACTCCTCTGCAGAACAGAAATATAGAGGTCAGGTTATTGGTAATCACGCCGTTCCACTCATCCAAACTCATATCCGTTAGCCGGACCTGAGGACATACTGCAGCATTGTTGACCATGACGTCAATTCGGCCATAGCTCGTAATCGTTTCTTGAATGACCCTCGTGACATCGGCTTCAGATGAGACATCCGCAGCCATAGCAACCGCACGGTAGCCGCTGCTTCTTATTTCGCCCGCGACATCCTCTACCTTACCCGAAGTACGACCTACGACGATAACTTGCGCCCCCGCTTCGGCAAATCGTCGCGCCACCGCCCGTCCAATTCCTCCGCCAGCGCCTGTCACGATAACGACCTTACTTCCCCAACTCATCCTTAACACCTCGATGTCTTTCAACGAATTTAATGGCGATCGCCTACAAAAGTGTTTCGCAGCGTGCCGATGCCCTCTACCGTCGCCTCGGTAATGTCGCCCGGCTTAAGCCAAACCTGAGGCTTCTTCCCCATTCCCACGCCCGGAGGCGTACCCGTGCTAATGATATCCCCTGGTTGAATCGTAATGGTTTGGGATCCGCCGCAAACCATGTCCCGCCCGGCTCGTCCGAAAGCTTCCATCCTTCCGGGATATCATTCGCTTTCACGCGTTCGGCAATCGCGCCCATAAAAATCGTATAGGTTTCGTCGGAATAGAACGTCACCGCATCGTCTACCATTACGCGCCAATCAGCCGTACCAGTCGCGAAATCTGCCAATGGCTCGCCGTACGCGTTCAGGCCTGTTCCGCTAACGGCCAGCCTCGGACCGATTGGCAGAGATGTCATGGAATAATGCGGCTGATCCGATTTCATCGGATCGTTGACCAGATAGGTATTGAGCGACCATACTTGAACGGCAAAGACATTAACTCCAGTACGCAGGCTGGAGCTGACATCCATCGTCTCGTAATAATGTCTCCATCGATCTCCCTTGAGCGGCCCGGATCCGATCGGCTCTCCATTAATCCACAGCCGATATCGGGTATTTGCACTAATAGAAGCTGCAATGCAGCAGGCTCATCCAGAAGAACGGCTAGCCGGTAAAAGAAGAACCGATTTTCTTTGGCATCCGGTGTAATCCCTTTCAGCTCGTAAGCTTCCCTTGGCGGTTTCATCCAATAAGCTCCACTCAGCTTGCACGGTTCAGGTTGTATCATTGCATCCCCTTCTCCTTCATCAGCCCATTTTCCTTATAAGAACCTAGATGTCCAATATATAGATACCAGGCTTCCAGATATACTCGAAAAATCTACAATTTCTTTTGTTTTTCTTTGGTTAGTTCTAATTCTTTTTCGCTAAAGACCCAATTGGACAATGAACGGACTAGGAGGATAAAAAAGCTAAAGTTTTTGTAGTTTTTTAAATATCAGCGGCTGTCCTGTTCACCTATAATGAAAACGCACTCAAAATGACATATGGGAGGCAGAAAATGGGGTTCTTTAAGAAATCGAACATCGCAGCGGCCGTTGGCCAACGAACGAAGTTGGTCGGAAAGCTGGCTGTTGTTACGGCCATGCTCAGCACGTTATTGGTGCCTGGCTTGGGCGCTTCAGCGGAGTCGCCGCCTCCGTTATGCGCTTCAAAAGTTACCGGAGGTCCGATGTGGATTACGGCCGACTGTGTCGACCCGCTGTACAACAAACCGGTGATCGACAGTGAAACCGTTCTGACCGACCCGGTACCGGTTCACAAGGTATCGGGCCACTTCGAGGGGACAGATAAGAAGTTCAACTTCTATTTCCCGCCGAAAAGCCAGTGGCAGGGCCGCTTCTATCATTATGTTTACCCGCTTATCAATGAAAACGCCGAAGACAATATCATCAGCTTCGGCGCGGACAGCGGAGCGTACACGGTGCAGACAAACGGCGGCAGCGGCTACCGGGTCGAAGCGGCGGCGGCCAAGTTCTCCAAGACGGTCGCGGCGAAATACTACGGTTCTTCGAAGAAGATCTATGGCTACATTTGGGGAGGCAGCGGCGGCTCTTACATGACCATCGGCGCCATTGAGAACGCTTCCGGCGTATGGGACGGTGCCGTGCCGTTTATCCCGGGAACGCCGACCTCCATCCCGCATAACTTTTTTATCCGGGGCTTCGCGCGCTTTGTGCTTGCGGACAAGGCACCTCAGATCGCAGATGCGGTCAGTCCCGGCGGCAGCGGCGACCCCTATGCCGGACTCAATGAGGTCGAACGGGCTGTGCTGAAGGAAGTGACGAAGCTCGGCGTACCGCTGCGGGGCTGGATGGACAAAAGGTATATCCTCGGTCTGGGCGATCCTGCCGGCCTCTTGGGCTTCGGAAGTGCGATTAAATCCTTCGATCCGTCCTATGCCGACGACTTCTGGAGCAAGCCGGGCTATCTCGGCACGGAGCATTCCGCTCTCGGCGATCTGTTCCGCGCGGCCAGAGTCGATCAAAAGGTCAGCATTACCCAGATCACCCGCAATGCAGCGAACGAACCGACCAGCCTGTCAGTCGATGAAGTCCCGGCTAATCTGAAATATCCAAATCCCGACTTTACCCTGTACGCAGCCGACGGCTCAAAGATCGGAGCACTAAACGGTTCGCTGGACCCGGCAACGTTGGTATTCACCCTCGCCGGAGCAAACTCGGACAACGTGCTGAATGCCATCGACACCGGTGCCAAGCTTGGGATGGACAACAAGTGGTCCCTCGCTCTGCTCTCCTACCATCGCCATCAGGTTCCGAAGCAGTCCGGCTTCTCCGCATGGGACCAGTTCAGAGCAGATGACGGAACGCCGCTTTACCCGCAGCGTTCCGTGGAGGCAGGCCCGTCCATCGCACGCGGCGTAACCGGCGGCGGCACCTACACCGGCGCGGTCAACGGCAAAGTCATCGTGGTCACCAACCTGCTCGATGTCGACGCTTACCCTTGGGACGGCGACTGGTACAGCCAACGCGTGAAGGCAGCCCTCGGCAAGAGCTACAACGACAACTTCCGGATCTGGTATAACGACTACGCGGATCATGTCGTTCCGCACAACGCCTTTCTCGTAGACTATTGGGGCATTCTCGAGCAAGCGCTGCGGGACATAAGCGCTTGGGCTGAGAAAGGCGTAGCACCGGCAAAATCGACCCGTTACGATATGATCGACAATCAGATCAGCGTTCCGGCTAACGCCGCGGTGCGCCAAGGCATTCAGCCCGTCGTCGATCTGACGGTCAAAGGATCTGACCGGATCGACATCAAAGCCGGCCAAACTGTCACTTTCAAGGCCAAAATCCAGGTACCGCCGGGAGCCGGCAAGGTCGTGGGCACCGAATGGGACTTCCTAGGCAACGGAAACTTCACGACAGCAAAATTCGGAAGTCCAAAACAGACGGTGAACGTGTCGATGACCTTCACTTACGACAAGCCCGGCACTTACTTCCCTTCACTTCGGGCAACCGCCCAGCGCGAGGGCGATGCCGGCACGCCTTTCGCGAAGGTTCCGAATCTCGACCGGGTTCGTGTCGTAGTTCAGTAATCCTCGCAGCAAGACGGCCGGTGGTTGTCCACCGGCTTAGGTGACGAGAAACCCAAAGTCTTTCATCAGACTTTGGGTTTCTTTTGCATTTTATACTCTTTATCAATTCATTTATCTAATTC
Source organism: Paenibacillus vietnamensis (assembly GCF_020169515.1). Classification (GTDB taxonomy): domain Bacteria; phylum Bacillota; class Bacilli; order Paenibacillales; family Paenibacillaceae; genus Pristimantibacillus; species Pristimantibacillus vietnamensis. Next base: position 479,824 of record NZ_JAHMHW010000004.1, read on the forward strand.
TAATTGACTTAATCATCATTGAACTTTATACTCTCATTATTAAAACAGTTTTAAAAAGTATTTAAATAAGGGGTGAGAACATGTCGTCTCACACGCATAATACGATTCAGGTTAAGAAGATGAATATCGAGCTGGTTAAAAATGCCTTGAAAGCTCAGGGGATAGCAACAAAAGCATCCATTGCAGCGCTGACCAAGCTGAGTGTTGCCACCTGCGGATCGATACTTAACGAGCTGCTTGCGATAGGTGAAGTCATCGAATTGGAACCGGACGGGCCAACTGGCGGGAGACCAGCCAAGCAATATAAGTACAATGCAAACTTTGGATGTATAATCTGTCTTCTTGTCCGGACGGAAGGCGGCATTCATTCCATCAGCAACAGCATCGTGAATTTGCTTGGCGAGACCATTAGCGAGACAACGTTAGAGCTGCCTCATATTGACATGGATGTTATGGACCGATTCATTGAGGGATTAATTAGTGACAACGAAAATGTTCAAGCGATCGGAATCGGAATCCCGGGCGTCGTTCACCTTGGAGTAATTGGCGTTTGTGATGTTCCGGATCTGGCCGGGCAGCCGTTAGGACCTTATCTGGAACAAAAATTTGAAATCCCGATTACGATCGAGAACGACATGAACATGACGGTATACGGCTTCTACCATCTACAAAATTTCGAAGAAGAGAATACGTTTGCTGTTGTGACGTTTCCGAGGAACCATTTTCCCGGTGCCGGTTTTATTGTAGACGGACGGATCTTATCGGGTAATACCACATTTGGCGGGGAGGTATCCTTCTTGCCGTTTGGCATTTCGCGCGAGGAGCAGCTGCGGGAGCTGCATACAGAGGAAGGCTTTATCCGGCTGGCCGTTAAGACACTCTCTTCCATCATCGCCATTATTAACCCGGTAACCATTGCGATTACAGGAGAGCTGCCTCGCGAGTCACAGCTTCAAGCCTTATATACGGGCTGCTTAAAGGATATTCCGGAGGAGCATATGCCGCAGCTTATTATTCGGAACAACACTCATCGGGAATACATGACGGGCCTTGTCACAGCTACGCTGGAAAGTCTCACTTACCGGTTGCAGGTCACTCAGAAAAGATAACAAGTCGGGAGTAACAAATAGTGGAGAAAAGTGTAAGCAAGTTCAATAAAATTTACGCCATGCAGCTGGCAACCATATTTATTGGATTCGTCATCTTCGGGTTCTCGGAAAATATTAAAGGTCCGGCAATACCGCGCATCCAATTCGACTTTATGTTAAATGAATCCCAGCTTGGCACGTTATTATCTTTGAATGCCCTGGGGTATTTGATCGCCTGTTCCTTTACCGCTTATTTGACTAAAATATGGGGGATCAAATGGGTCACCGTTGCCGCGTTTGCCTCCATGGCGTTATCCGGCATCCTCCTTTATTTCTCCCATTATTACCCGATGTTCTCGGCATCGTATTTCCTGATGTATATCGGCAACGGGATGCTGGAGATTGGCCTTGCTATTCTAAGCGCCCGGATTTTCGTGAAAAACACGGGAATGATGATGAATATGACGCATGGCTTTTACGGCTTAAGCTCAACGGTTGCCCCGCTTCTTGCAACCGGACTGATGAAGGTGACGATTGCCGGTCACACGCTGGATTGGCGCGGGATGTACCTGGCGATGCTGCTATTGTCCGTCATTCCGATTGTAATTGCTTTGTTTAGTAAGTTTCCGGGAGATGACATCTCACACGAAGACCGCGTTCCATTTAAAGCTTTGCTGAAAGACCGGGTATTATGGTTGATGGTGCTGGTGCTTACGTTTGGAGTCGTATCTGAATTGGCCGTCGGCGGCTGGCTCGTTAACTTCCTGGAGAAAGCTTATAGCTGGGATACCGTTAGTGCTTCCGGCATGTTGTCTGTCTTCTTCTTATGCTTCGCCCTGGCCCGGCTATTGCTTGGTCCGCTAACAGACCGGATCGGGTTTGTATTATCCCTCATTATTTTCTCAGGGTTTTCGGCATTATGTACCTTGGTTGCCATATTAGGCGGTGAAAGTGTCGCGTTCCTGTTTGCCGCTTCCGGTGTAGGCATTGCGATGATTTATCCGACAGTAATGGCTTTTATCGCGAAGAGATATCCAAAGGGCAGTGATACGGCGATCACATTCACGGTAACGCTGATGGGATTAGGCAGTGTGATCGGCAATTATCTCATCGGGGGAGTCACAGAGCTCGTCAAACACATGGTTGGTGAGGATTCGCCTACAAGCCTGCTTCGAGGACTTCAAGCCGGCTATGGCTTCATTGGATTATGTGCTGCCTTATGCTCAATAACCGGACTTATTTTATATGTATATTTGTATAAGAGAAAAGAGATCATTTGAATCATCAAGTCGCCAAAAAAAATGCCAACGCATAAATCTGCGTTGGCATCTTTTTTTATTCAGTAACGACTACTTCATAGCTCAACTTTATCCGACCCTTTACGTAAACTTACTTCAGATTGCTGCCCGTCGTAATCTTGATGTCCTGAAAATTTTCGACCGATGCGCTTTTCTCGTAGAAATGCGGAACAGTGTCCTGAATGCCTTGCCGGGTATAGAACGGATCATCGGCTTCGAGCGGGAATTTCACCTTTTCCCCCGTGCTCGCCGATTTGTAAATGCCGAGAATCAGCTCAAGCGTTGCGCGTCCGCTATGTCCATCAATTAACAAGGATTCCCCGAGCTCAATAGCCGACATTACGTTATCAATTTGACCGGCATGCCCTTCATAGGCAACCTCAGGCAAGCTGTCGTAATAGGCTTGAATCTCGGCGGAGAGCGTTGGGTTCGGAGCGGGGAAGCCGTTGCCCATCGAGCTGGAAGCAACCAGCTTCCAAGGAGCGGAGATCCGGGCTCCCTTGCCTTGGAAAATAAGCTGCTGCTCCTCGCCGTGATGAACAACGGAGCTCGTAATTTGGCCAAGGCTGCCGCCGGCGAACCTCAGCATCGCAATCGACAGATCCTCAACCTCCGCATTATCATGCGAGGTATTGCTCATGAAGGCCTGCAGCTCGGTTGGCCGGCCCATCATCCACAGCAGCGCATCGATGTGATGGACGGCATGGTTCAGCGTACAGCCGCCGCCTTCCTTCTCCCAGGTTCCACGCCACCACAGATCATAGTAGCAATGACCGCGCCACCAGAAGGAATCTACCTGCGAGTGGACTACAGGACCAATTAGTCCGCTGTCAAGCACAGCCTTCAGCTTCATCATTGGTGTGCGGAAGCGGTTCTGGGCGACAATCGACAGAAGCTTGCCGCTTTCCTCCGCCGCTTTATTCATCGCATCACATTCTTCCAATGAAGAGGCCATTGGCTTTTCGACCAGGACATGTTTACCTGCCCTCAAGAAGTCGACAGCAATCTCGGCATGCGTGTAAGGAGGCGTGCATACCGAGACCAGATCGATGTCCTGGCTAAGCAGCTCCTTATAATCGCTGTATGCCTTCGCTTCCGTAAGCTGAAGTTGGGCAATTCGATTCACGGCCTTGTCCTTATAAATATCCGAGACGGCAACAATCCGGCATCTTTCAGGGAATTTCAAATACGCTTCAATATGGGCTGTGCTGATTGCTCCGGATCCAATAATAGCAATTTTCAACATGCAGCATCATCTCCTATTCCATGCGGACCGCAAGATTTTGGGCTAATACGCTAAGCTCGGCAGCCTTGAAAGCATGCTCCTGTGTCATCGCATTTTCCGTACGGTGGATGCAATCAAGAATCAGCTGCCCGAAGAACGGATATCCAACCTGGCCTTTTACGGAAAAACGGTATTCTCCCTCTTGGTTGGCCATATACACCTGGTCACCCTCGGGATTGAGCGCAAGATCGAGATTTTTACGGACTTCGATATATCCATCCGTTCCAAGAATAAGCGTCCGGCCGTCTCCCCACGAGCTCAGTCCGTCCGGTGTCAGCCAGTCCACGCGGAAGTAGGCGGCCGCACCGTTGTCGCCCGTCAGCATAACGTCTCCGTAATCCTCCAGCTCCGGAAATTGCTTGTTATGGTAGTTGGCGATTCGGGACTGGACTACCTTTGCATCCTTGGCCCCTGTATAAGACAGAAACTGCTCGATCTGATGGCTGCCGATATCGCAGATAATACCTCCGTACTTTTCCCGTTCGAAAAACCACTCCGGTCTGGACTTCGCATTGAGCCGGTGAGGGCCCCAGCCCATGACCTGCACAACCCGGCCGATCGCTCCTTGCTCGATCAATTGACCGGCAAATAATGCGCCTTCGCAATGGAGTCTTTCGCTGTAATAAACCATGTATTTGCGTCCGGTTTCTGCAGCAGCCCGCTTGGCGTCTTCCAGCTGCTGTATGGTCGTAAGCGGCGCTTTATCCGTAAAATAATCCTTGCCTGCCCTCATCACCCTAAGGCCAAGCGCGCAGCGTTCGGAGGTAATCGCGGCAGAAGCGACCAGCTGAATACGGGGATCCGCAAATATCTCCTCTTCAGAATTGGCCGCTTTTACATGAGGGTAACGCTGCAGGAACCGGTCGACCTTCTCCGGATCGGAATCGTACACATAAACAAGCTCCCCGCCTGCTTCAATCAGTCCGTTGCACATGCCATAGACATGCCCGTGATCCAGCGCGATGGCTGCAAATTGGAACTCCCCGGGCGCCACAACCGGATTTGGTTTGCCTTGCGGCGCATAATTCATGCCATCTGATCTGCTCAAGTGAATTACATCTCCTTTAGTGGAATTGTTTCTAGGATATATGGAAAAAGACATTCATTGTCCCTCGATTTTGCGGTAAAATGTTTATATCTTGCGGTTATGTTGAAAGGGCGGGAGAACCGGTGGTTCATGCTAATTTATTTCATTACGTGTATCGCAGAACGTCAAAGGAGTATTTCCATGAAGTCTTTCATGCCCATTCCCAAATGGAGCTTACTTATGTGCATGAGGGCAGGGGGCTCCTCATTATCGACGGGAAATCGTATTCGATTGAACCAAGCACGCTGCTTGTACTCCCGCCATTCCAGATGCACCGGATTCAGATCCAGGTGACGGAGCAGGAGCCTTTTATACGGAGTGTACTGACATTTGAGCCGGCTGTGCTGCATGACTATTTGAACGATTTTCCTAGCTTGAAGGGGTTCTTCCAGCGGTTGACGCTGCAGCAGGCGAATGTTCATCCGGTAAACGCCATGGCGGAGACCGAGCCGTTGGTGGCTCTGCTTAAGCAATTCGGTTCAACGATGGGCAGCATGAGAGAGGCGGATTTCGAGGAGAATATGGGCGTCTTTCTGCTCAGCCTTGTGTATCAGCTTAAGCAAAGTCCTGACGATGAATCGGCTTTTCTGAAAAAACATAATCATCACGTAGAAGATATCATCGGGTGGATTGAGAAACATTATATGGAACCGTTCCGTCTGGAGGTGCTGGCTAGCGAGCTTCATCTGTCGCCTTATCATGTGGCCCATCTGTTTAAGGAATCGACCGGCACGAGTATTGTTGCCTATACCCAGGCGACCCGGATCCGGCATGCCTGCTCCTTGCTGCGCAAGTCAGCCTTGCCATTATCGGAAATCGGCTACCGTGTAGGCATTCCCAATCCGTCGTATTTCAGTAAACTTTTCAGCCAGATTATGGGCGTAACTCCCTTGAAATATAGGCAGCATCTGGTCAAATAACAAAGACCGGAGGAGCTATTCTAATGATACGTCCCAGCCCTGCTGATCCGTCATTCGCCCTGTATAAAGCAAAAACGAACTGAGGATTATATTGTAAGAAGAAGAAATTAAAAACACTTCTTACATTTTTGCTGCGGGGGTTTTTAAGATGATGATCAATTTCGTCAGAATATTTCTTGCACTACTATTCACTACTGCCTATCTATTCAGCGTTGATATGGATCAAACATTGGAAGCGGCTGAACTGCAAGGCAAATCTCATACCGTAACCTGGGACAAGTATTCGCTCCTGATTGATGGCCAGCGTCTCCCGATATGGTCGGCTGAATTTCATTATTGGCGATTGCCAAGCCGGACGATGTGGATGGACGCGATGCAAAAAATAAAAGCCTCCGGCTTTAACGCCGTCAGCATTTATTTCGACTGGGCCTATCATTCGCCGAAGCAAGGGGTTTATGACTTTACAGGAATTAGAGACATCGATGCGCTTCTTGATATGACTAAGCAAGCGGGACTTTACGTGATCGTGCGGCCAGGCCCCTATATCAATGCCGAGACGGATTCGGGCGGATTTCCCGGCTGGCTTCAAAACACGACGGGCAAAGCAAGAACTTCGGCTCCCGATTACACCGCGGCCTATCGAGAGTGGCTGTCACAGGTTAATCCGATCTTAGCCCGGCATCAAATCACCCGCGGCGGCAACGTCATTTTGTATCAAGTAGAAAACGAATATTTCGGCCCTGACCGAGATGCAAATTATATGCAAGATCTTATTGATAAAGCCAAAGCGGGTGGCATCGATGTGCCTACGTTCCATAATGACGTCAATCTCGGCGGCTTATGGGCTTCGGGCAAAGGAGCCCCGGATCTGTATGCCTTCGATTCCTATCCGCTTGGTTTCGATTGCAGTAAACCGGCTGAATGGGGAAAAGTGCCCGTCGGCATTGAGAAAGGCGTGCGCGCGGCATCGCCAACCAGTCCTATTTTCATAGCGGAATATCAGGGTGGGTCATTCGACAAATGGGGAGGAAGCGGGTATGCGAAGTGCCGTGAGAAGACAGGCCCCGATTTCATAAATGTGTTCTATAAAGGAGTTCTTAGTCAAGGCGCCACGCTGGTAAATGCCTATATGGGCTACGGCGGCACGAACTGGGGCTGGCTGCCGGGGGCAACCTACTATACCTCCTACGATTACGGCGCATCTATCGATGAAGCGATCCGATTGACACCCAAAGCGTATGCCATGAAAAAAATCGGTTACATGCTGCAGACGGTAAATTCAGCAACAAAAACGGAACATGTTGAGGTAAAGGGCACAGCCGTAACGAACCCTGCGCTGACAGTGAATGCAAGGAGAAATCCCGATCATGGAACAACATTTTGGACGCTTATGCATGCCGTTTCCAATTCAGCGTCCGATGAGACGACAAAGCTGAAGATTACGGGGAAGGACGGCTCCTATACGATACCTCAGAAACCGGATACATCCATCCGATTGAACGGCAGAGACAGCAAAACGTTTGTGTCCGGCTATTCCTTCGGCGCTCAGAGATTGGTGTATTCCACGTCCGAGTTGATGACACATAAAACGATCAACAATCAAGACATCGCTGTGTTGTACGGACGTAACGGTGAAGATGGAGAAACCGTTTTACGCTATGCCGCGGAACCGTCAGTGGAAGTGCTCACCGGTACCGTGACACATGCCTATGATAACAAAACAGGAGATCTTCGCTTGAACTACACCCACTCCGGCATGACGAAAGTCAAAATATCCGGAGGCGGCGCTGACCGGAATTTGATCCTATGGCTTGGTACGGATGAGGAAGCTGACAGAGTGTGGATGAATGAGACAGAACGAGGCCCCGTGCTGGTTAGAGGACCTTACCTCGTACGTACGGCCTCGGTCTCCGGAAATGATTTGGCTTTAATGGGCGATACGGATCGCAGTACAGAGATCGAAATTTTAGCGAATGGAATAAGCAGCGTTACTTGGAATGGAGGCAAACTCCCGCTCGCAGCCGCTCAAGACGGATCCATGCTGTCTGTATTAGGCGGCCCGCCGGAAATTCAACTGCCGGAGCTGACAGGCTGGAAATTTAAAACGGAAGCGCCTGAGAAGGAAATCAACTTTGATGACTCCGGCTGGACGACTGCCAAAGCCGATAACTTAAGGATGGATGCTTACGGATATCACTACGGCTATGTCTGGTATCGAGGACATTTCAAAGGAAATGGCCAGGAAACGAATATTACGCTGCATGCTAATCCGGGTGATTACGGTCGTTATCATGTATGGTTGAACGGCACCTTTATTGGAGGAAGCGACTCTCCTGAAACCTTCAAGTTCCCTGCAGGAATCGTGAAAGCCGGTCAAGATAATGTGATCGGCGTTTTAGCGGTCAATATGGGCCATAATCAAGATTTTGAATCCGATGAAGCATGGCGCGAACCAAGAGGCTTAATAACCGCAGCTATTTCTGGAGCAACATCGCCAACGAACTGGAAAATTCAAGGCGCACCGGGCGGTGAAAATATCGTCGATAAAACCCGCGGCATATTTAATACGAGCGGTCTTTACGGAGAACGGAAAGGCTGGCATTTGCCCAGGTTCAACACATCGTCTTGGCATGATGTTACGCTGCCGCACGATTGGTCTGAAGCGTCTGCTCCCGGCGAAGGCGTCAGCTGGTATAAGACGCAATTCACTTTGAACGTCCCGGATGATGTTGATGCTCCGATAGGCATTCATTTTGACAAACCGGACAACAAAAAGATACGCGCTCGCCTGTTCATTAACGGCTGGAATATGGGAATGTATATGAATCATGTCGGCCCGCAAAGCACGTTTTACGTCCCAAAAGAAATTCTCCATACGAACGGCGTGAATGATATTTCCATTGCTGTCTGGGGAGAAGGGACAGAAGACGGAGGACTTGGCCGAATTGCACTGACTCCTTATGGCGTATATAGTAAAGCTCGTGGCGGAAGCGTTGCAGCTCCATAATGTTCGTTCTAGACGTTCATTACCCCTCAGATGATATAGCGAGATTGAATCATGACTATGTCGATGGGGGTGATGAATTGGCTTTGCGCGCTTGGTGAGGAAAAATAAAGTTGTTTAATGCAATTTCAGAGATCTAGCTATTAGAACACCAAAAAGTGCTCAACTTTGCATAAGCAAAGTTAAGCACTTTTACATGTTCTCAATATCAGGACAAAGCTACTTAGTTACGAGTTAGCTTAGTATAACTTCGGTGGGTCTGTCCAGTATTTTGTGTAAACCCTCTTGTAACAAAAATTAACGTAGGTACTTGCCAATCCTATCAGGGAAGAAGACAGAGAGCTGGAGGAGCATTTTTTGGCCCCAGTTCTGTACGCGTCCCGTCCACTTACGAGTCACATCCATGGTTGCCAGGTAGAGCATCTTAAGCAGCGATTCATCAGAAGGGAAAATGCTCTTCCCTTTGGTTACCTTTCGAAGCTGACGGTGGTAGCTCTCGATCATATTGGTTGTATAAATCAGTTTACGAATCTCTGGTGGGTATTTGAAGAAGGTGGATAGCTCCGCCCAGTTGTTGCGCCACGAACGGACGATAAGCGGATATTTGTTGCCCCAGACATCTTCAAATCGATCCAGCTCCAATAACGCTGCTTCCTCTGTTGCAGCCTTGTAGATAGGCTTCAGGTCAGCTGTTACTTTCTTCAGGTCCTTGTAAGAGACGTAGCGTGTTGAATTGCGAATTTGATGGATCATGCACTTTTGAATCTCGGTGTTCGGATAACAGGCGGAAATAGCCTGAGAGAATCCCGTCAGATTGTCCACACAGGTGATGAGAATGTCCTGAACCCCGCGGTTACGCAGGTCGTTCAATACGCTGAGCCAGAACTTCGAGGACTCATTCTCCCCGATTGCCGTTACGGCTGTTAGTCGTCACCTTGCTCTTTACATCGTGCTTTTCATAACCTAACTCGGTGTCGAGTTCCGCCTCCAGCATGGACTGCAGCGTCTCTGCGAACAGCTCTTTCAACGCCGACTGCACATCCTCCATCGTCTTGAGGTTGTTGTCCTTCACAAACGCCTTCACTTGTTCTTTATTGAATCTCGCCATGTGTGCCATCCTCTCAAACCAACCTTTCTCTTATTGCAATATGGTTTGAGAGTTGTAGAGTAGAAGAGCGCCTTTCCTTGCAGGATTGTACGCTCCCCCCTCGCAGAACCGTGCTTGCGCTATTTACGCACACGGCTCCTCATCGGAAGCTTCACACGAGGGCCTTTCCGCCAAACATACTCGAATATATTCTTGGTTTGGGTAGTGGATTGGCTTCCATTAGCAATAAAAACTTGTCCCAGGTATAGCTATTCCGTTGGCTTCTCCGGTTCAACCATTTAAATAGCAACCTCATTGTACCGTACCAGTACCTCGACAGCATTGGACCATTGTCTGTGATGCCGTAATACCTGTAGTGTCCAGTGAGTTTTGCTTTGAGCTGATCCATGAGTGATTTGACCGGTAGGGTTCGATTGGCCTTTATCCATACCTTCATTCGATTGAGGGCGGCTTGAAATTTCTTCCTGCTCGTTTGTCGCTTCACTCTAAATTTTCCGTTTCGACTTTTCCCACAATAGTGGGTAAATCCTAGGAAATCGAATGTCTCCGGCCTGCCCTCTCCTCTGTTCCCCTTGTTTTGTGCAGCAAATTGGCCAAATTCCATAATCTTGCTCTTTTCTGGCGCTATCTCCAGGTTGAACTTTTTGAGCCTATCCTTAAGTTGCAGATAAAAATTTCGAGCTTCACCTTCAGATTGGAAACAGCATACAAAATCATCCGCGTAACGAACCATGTAGGTCTGGCCTCTGTATTGCTTCTTCATTCGTTTTTCAAACCATAAGTCCAGTACGTAGTGTAGGTAGACATTAGCGAGCACGGGGGAGATGATTCCTCCCTGCGGCGTACCTTGTTCGGTTTGCCGAAGGATTCCTTCCTCCATCATGCCAGCTTTGAGCATACGCTGTATCAGTTGCAACAGTTTACGGTCCTTGATTCGAACCTCCAGGCATTTGATCATCCAGCTATGATCAACATGGTCAAAGAAACCAGATATGTCCGCATCCACAACCCAGTTCGTTTTCTTCGTCATGATCGTCGTATTTAGCATTCGCAATGCGTCGTGACAGCCAAGCCCTGGTCGAAATCCAAAAGAAAAATTCAGAAAGTCCTGTTCGTATAGGGCAGACAGGATTTTACTTACTGCCAACTGAACAATCTTATCTTCGTAAGCTGGGATACCCAGCGGTCTCATCTTCTTGCTTCCAGGCTTAGGGATATAAACTCGCCTGACGGGTTGAGGTTTGTAAGCCATTTGGCGCAAGGAGTGATGCAGTTTCTTTAAATTCATGCACAGATTCTCCTCGTATCGCGCTTTCGTAACTTCATCCACTCCGACAGCTTTGTCCCCTCTCAGTTCTTGGTGGCACATGTACAATGCTTCCTCGTCCAGAAGGTGGATTAGGCTCGTAAACTGTTCTTTGGGTCGATCTTTTGCTAATTGTGCTATCTTAACAAGTTTTGTTTCCAATTCGCTTCCACCTCTGAGTGTGGGAATTGTGTCCTTTGCCAAGGTCTTCAGATGTAGCTTCCTTTTCTCCACCGCCATTACGCAGCTTCATCGATACTACTTAGCTATCCGACTCCCTATCTCTCATTTGCTTTCCTTGCTTGGTTTTCGCTTGTACGGCATACCCAGTGATTCTAGGGAAAGATAGGGTCTCCCGGGTTACCGCTAATTCTCGATTTATAACGTGCCAAGCTCTTAGACCCCGGAGCGCCTGTTCAACCTCACCATTGCGCTTGAACAGGTTTCGCCTTCTGTATGTGTAACTACATCGGCCAATCTCGACTAATATTTCGAGGCTCAATCACTTCAGCTTACGCTTTCGGCCCGCTACTTTGCCGTTCTACGCTTAAAGCTATCCGTTACCGGATAACCTCCAAGAACTAGCTACAGGATGGCTGGTTAGGCTTTATCCTGATGGGACTCTCACCCACTAGAATTAGCGACCTTGCCCGGCCGCACGTAGAGTAGAAGAGCGCCTTTCCTTGCAGGATTGTACGCTCCCCCCTCGCAGAACCGTGCTTGCGCTATTTACGCACACGGCTCCTCATCGGAAGCTTCACACGAGGGCCTTTCCGCCAAACATACTCGAATATATTCTTGGTTTGGGTAGTGGATTGGCTTCCATTAGCAATAAAAACTTGTCCCAGGTATAGCTATTCCGTTGGCTTCTCCGGTTCAACCATTTAAATAGCAACCTCATTGTACCGTACCAGTACCTCGACAGCATTGGACCATTGTCTGTGATGCCGTAATACCTGTAGTGTCCAGTGAGTTTTGCTTTGAGCTGATCCATGAGTGATTTGACCGGTAGGGTTCGATTGGCCTTTATCCATACCTTCATTCGATTGAGGGCGGCTTGAAATTTCTTCCTGCTCGTTTGTCGCTTCACTCTAAATTTTCCGTTTCGACTTTTCCCACAATAGTGGGTAAATCCTAGGAAATCGAATGTCTCCGGCCTGCCCTCTCCTCTGTTCCCCTTGTTTTGTGCAGCAAATTGGCCAAATTCCATAATCTTGCTCTTTTCTGGCGCTATCTCCAGGTTGAACTTTTTGAGCCTATCCTTAAGTTGCAGATAAAAATTTCGAGCTTCACCTTCAGATTGGAAACAGCATACAAAATCATCCGCGTAACGAACCATGTAGGTCTGGCCTCTGTATTGCTTCTTCATTCGTTTTTCAAACCATAAGTCCAGTACGTAGTGTAGGTAGACATTAGCGAGCACGGGGGAGATGATTCCTCCCTGCGGCGTACCTTGTTCGGTTTGCCGAAGGATTCCTTCCTCCATCATGCCAGCTTTGAGCATACGCTGTATCAGTTGCAACAGTTTACGGTCCTTGATTCGAACCTCCAGGCATTTGATCATCCAGCTATGATCAACATGGTCAAAGAAACCAGATATGTCCGCATCCACAACCCAGTTCGTTTTCTTCGTCATGATCGTCGTATTTAGCATTCGCAATGCGTCGTGACAGCCAAGCCCTGGTCGAAATCCAAAAGAAAAATTCAGAAAGTCCTGTTCGTATAGGGCAGACAGGATTTTACTTACTGCCAACTGAACAATCTTATCTTCGTAAGCTGGGATACCCAGCGGTCTCATCTTCTTGCTTCCAGGCTTAGGGATATAAACTCGCCTGACGGGTTGAGGTTTGTAAGCCATTTGGCGCAAGGAGTGATGCAGTTTCTTTAAATTCATGCACAGATTCTCCTCGTATCGCGCTTTCGTAACTTCATCCACTCCGACAGCTTTGTCCCCTCTCAGTTCTTGGTGGCACATGTACAATGCTTCCTCGTCCAGAAGGTGGATTAGGCTCGTAAACTGTTCTTTGGGTCGATCTTTTGCTAATTGTGCTATCTTAACAAGTTTTGTTTCCAATTCGCTTCCACCTCTGAGTGTGGGAATTGTGTCCTTTGCCAAGGTCTTCAGATGTAGCTTCCTTTTCTCCACCGCCATTACGCAGCTTCATCGATACTACTTAGCTATCCGACTCCCTATCTCTCATTTGCTTTCCTTGCTTGGTTTTCGCTTGTACGGCATACCCAGTGATTCTAGGGAAAGATAGGGTCTCCCGGGTTACCGCTAATTCTCGATTTATAACGTGCCAAGCTCTTAGACCCCGGAGCGCCTGTTCAACCTCACCATTGCGCTTGAACAGGTTTCGCCTTCTGTATGTGTAACTACATCGGCCAATCTCGACTAATATTTCGAGGCTCAATCACTTCAGCTTACGCTTTCGGCCCGCTACTTTGCCGTTCTACGCTTAAAGCTATCCGTTACCGGATAACCTCCAAGAACTAGCTACAGGATGGCTGGTTAGGCTTTATCCTGATGGGACTCTCACCCACTAGAATTAGCGACCTTGCCCGGCCGCACTACACAGAATATTTTACAGACTCACTTCGGTAATTTATCCAACGTTACAGCAGGGTGTTTAAACGGAGCTTGTTAATAAAAAAGCCATTTTCGCACACTTCACCTAGGTGAAATGATGGAGAACTTACCACTTTTGAGAAATTGGCCAAGATCGCAAGCTGCGATCTATATACTCCCTGGTTAATTATTTCAATGTGTAAAAAAGAACGCTAATTGGCTTCTTCGTATTGCTGAGCTAGTTTCATGACTTCTTCATAGGTTTCTTCCGGTGTAATCACATCAAACATAAATTTCTCGTAAATTTTCAAATAATCATTTTGAAAATTACTCCACCCTTTGGGCTCCGGGGTGAATGGTTGAGGATTATTATCAGCTGTTACAGAAATGAGTTCAGCGCTTAGTTTATCTGCCGTCGAAAAATCAGATTTAAGCAGTTCTAAATTACTATTATTCACAGGCAGCCCACGACTAGTCCCTAAGATTTTAGCAGCTTCAGGGTCATTAACAAACCAATCCACAAATTTTTGGGCTTCTTCCTGTTGTTTAGAGCTCTTATTAATACTCCAGAACATGGAGGGCTTTAAATGTCCGCCACTTTCCGATGCTCTAGGCATGGTTACTACGCCATAAGCACCTGGTTTTAAAGAGTCAAGAGAACCGATTTGTGCAGCATAATTAGGGCGCATCAAAATCGTTTCATTCACTAAGATATCGGCAGTAGGATCAAATTCTACATGAGCAGATGTTATTTCAGCACTAGGAACTGCACCTTTATCTCGCAATTCTTTCATTTTAGTTAGGAACTCAATATATAGGTCTTTATCTAAATTAAATGTGCCGTTAGCGTATACATCACCTTTACCGTAAGCTAGTTGATATACATTATACTTATGAATACCATCAGCATCACCAATTACACTTTTGCCGTCTCCAAGCTTTGCTTTTGCTTCTTCTACAAATGCAAAATAATCATCCCAAGTCCAGCCATTAGATGGAGGAGTAATACCCAACTTCTCTACAACTGATTTGTCATAGATTAAACCAAATGCGTTACTTCCCAGGGGCATTGCATATAAAGTATCGTTTACTTTACCTGAAGCAAGCAACTCGGAGGACACTTGTTCAGTATTAATGGAAGATAATTCCGAGAACAATCCCCTTGTAGCATAGTCCTCCAAATAAGCCGCATCCATTTGGATAATATCAGGTGCATTCCCTGCACTAAATTGAACGCCTAACTTATCCCAGTAACCATCCCATCCTGAAAATTCCGCTTCAAACTTAACATTAGGGTTTTTCTGGGAGTAAAGCTCTATTGCTTTTTGGGTTGCATCATGTCTTGCTTGCGATCCCCACCATACAATTCTCAAAGTTACAGCACCATTCTGATCAGCAGATTCATTCCTATTCCCTTCATTACCGGATTCGTTTGACCCTGTTGCACAGCCGACTAATGCAAGGATCAACACAATGATTACACTAAGGAAAGCTTGTCTTCTCCATGACTTCATTTTTTTTCCCCTCTCTATTATTGAATACGTTACCATCATATATGGAAAGTTAGATCAGGAAAATAGGAGGAAACCACACTTTTCTTTTAATATCCATCAGTTATCTAGCATTTTTTCACTTACAAATTCACTTGGGTTCATCCCAGTATACTTCTTAAAAAGCGTGCTGAAATAAGGAATATTTTTATACCCTACTCGTTCTGAAACTTCGTAAATTAAATACTTTCCGTCAAGCAGCATGGCCTTGGCTTTCTCCATCCTTACCTTAGTTAAGTATTGATTAAAGGTATCGCCCATGGCCTTCTTAAATATTTGATTCAAATAATTTTTTGTAAGATATATTTCATTTGCTAATCGTTCCAAAGTGAGTTCGTCGCCGTAATGCTTATGAATATAATCGACCATTAGATCCACAACTTGTTTGTGCTTAGCATTAATTTGCAAATATTTACGATCATTGACGTTCCTTAACAAATTCGAGACCCAATCATTTAAGTGGTCGAAACCTCTAATTTCGGCAATTCCCGCTTTCAATTGTACTTCGTTTAGATTTGAATTTATTCGTGGCGTATTCTTCGAAATATTTAATAATAAGTTCAAAATTTCAAATGCAAAATACTGAAGGAAGTGTTCGTCGGGATTTATCTCTCTTATTGCATCCATATGTTTTTGAACGAGTTCATTTATTTCCGTCTCATCATTCAAAAAAGCTTGGTACAATTGCTGATAAAAATCAAACGTCTTGATCAACAAATTTTGGTAAATCCCGCTTCCCATTAAAGAAGACTGAGAACTGTTATATAGATCCTGAAACGCCTCCTCAAGTGAATCAGGTATATAAGCATAGTCACTTTTCACTTGTCCAATGCCTGCTTTGATTTCAAGATTTAAATACATTGAAATATGAGACTGAACGCGTTCTATAAGCCCTTCAGTAAGCTGGCGAATATCACGTATATCTTTGTCTAAATGAAGAAGCAGCGCCCAGTTAGAACCATGCAGTTCAACTAAATGCGACTCGATCCAAAGGTCCTTAACCGTTTCTTCTAGGACATTATAGACAGCAAAGCGAAACAAATTCCAACTTCCAATTGAGATATCACGTACTCTTTGCGTTCTTTGTAATTCAAAAATGATCACGAGATGATCTTTTTCAATCCACCAGTCCCTATTCCCCATCCGCAGCATGGAAGTATTTAGTTCTAAGGGTGTCCTGCTGGTTAAAATTGCTCGGAGCGCTTGTTTTTGTACAAAGGGTTCATAAAGCTCCAATTTCTGTTTCATCACACTATATTGCATAGTTTGTTCTAGTTCTCTTTCAAGACTGATGATGGCGCTAGACAGGGCACTTTTTATTTGTTCCATCGTTACCGGCTTTGACAAGTAATCATGAACTTCCAGACGCAGTGCATTCCGGGCGATTTCGAAATCGTTATATCCACTTAAAATAATTAGTTTTCCGCAATAATCCTCGGTCCGGAGCTCTTCCATCATCCGCATGCCATCCTTCACAGGCATATAGATATCCGTAATTACAATGTCTGGGCTAAAATCATGAATTAACTGGATGCCTTCTTCACCATCCAAAGCAACACCTACCAATGTGGCGCCCAAAATGTCCCAAGGGATCATTTTTTTCATAGCTTCAAGCACTTGAAAATCATCATCGATAATAACAACTGTCCACATCCAAGTCCGTTCCTCCTTAAAGGCTTATTTTCTGTCGCTTTGACTCGTTTGATGAACTATGGGCAAATGAATGACGGCGCGGACTCCTCCCGTCACCAAATTATTGAGCTCGAAGCCGTACCTCTCTCCAAAATAGGTTTGAATTCTTTCCTTAACATTATTCAAAGCATATCCGCCAAAAGAATTGTCCGTTGACTCCTGCCAACCCTTTCGAAGTCCTCTTCCATCGTCTTCGATTACAATGGATAACTGGCCTTTCTCTTCATATGCTTGAAGTGTCAGCTCAGCCTTTTCCTTTCCATGAAATCCATGCCGAAAAGCATTTTCTATGAAAGGTTGAATCGTTACTTTAGGAATAACATAATCATACAACGGTTCTGGCACATCAATATTTACGGATAACCTGTCCTTCCAGCGTATTTTTTGAAGTTCGAGGTAACACTGTACAAGCTCTAACTCTTGCTTCAAGGTTATTAAACCTTTGCCATGAGACAACGTTATTCTTAACATTCTGCCTAGTAAGGAAATCATTTCACTAACATTCGTTTGATTTGACTCTATAGCAGCCCAATTGATTTGATCCAGTGTATTATATAAAAAATGTGGATTGATCATAGCCTGCAGCGCCTTAACTTCAACTTCCTTTTGCATTGTATACTGGAGCTCTAAATCGTTATAGAGCGACTCAATTCGATCCACTAGTTTCCGGTAGCCTTGGAACAGATGACCAAACTCATTTCTATAGTCATTCGGTATGATGCCTAGATCTTTATGGTTCGGGTATTTGTTCATGAGACGAACTAAATGCATAATTGGCCGTGTAAATTGATGGACGAATAACCTTATTATTAACAGAATAAAGAACATAGATACGAATCCAATCCACCAAATCGTCGTTCGAATTTTGTTTGAACCGCTTACCATTTTATCCCATGTTGTAAATTCAATTAAACCCCATTTGGAATCCGGTGATCTGGACCACACCATGAGATACGACTTCTGGTTGATGATCGTTTTCATGTAACCTGAGTCTTGCTCTGGAATTAATGTAAAATCGGAAATGATGACTGGATCTTCATCATCTTGACTAAGATGCAAGAGCGGTCTGCCTCCTGAATCGAGCAGTGTTCTCATTGAATTATGATTCTTACCAGATATAACCTCTTCCCAGTACTTCACATCGGTATTTATAATGAGTAATCCATAATAATCATTCGTTCTAGTATAAAGCTTTCTAGCAAAGCTAATCACATTATTAGATTGATTTTGAATCGTAATGGCATGCTTACCTAGCCATGCAGAATCCGATAGTAAAATCGGTTCGGCCCAAGCGTCATTAGGGTAATTCATCAGCTTATCAAAACGTACAAACTCATTTTTCTCTATAATATCTACGTTTGTCCACAGCTCGACAGAATGAATTTTGGGGGTGGTATACAGCAAATGGCTCAGAGTTTTATTAAGCTCATCCTGAGCCATTACTTTTTCATACACTGAACCGTCTTCATCCTGGAATTGAACGTAGCTTTTCTCAATCGCCTTCGTCGCATTTAAGGATAACTGCTCCAGCCCCTGGAACTGGTTAATCGCCTTCTGGTTTAATTCCGTCAATAATTTAGATTGATAATGCGATGTGTTCTCGACAAATTCACTGGTAACTATATTCGTGATGATGTACGATACAACAGCCAAAAGGAGAGTCATGAATCCCACGACTCCCCATAAGAACATCACTTCAATTTTAAACCGTTTGAAAGGATTCACAGCCGCCTCCTGCGTTGATGCTTTTCTTTTACCCTTTTAATGCCCCCGCAGAGATACCTTCTACAAAATGCTTTTGTGCGAAGAAAAAGATGATGACAGCCGGAACCACAGATAACAGCGACATAGCTAGCATTTGGCCCCAAGGCATTGCAGATTGAGTATCAATAAATAATTTCAGCGCTAAATTGATGGTGTATTTGTCTACGCTGTTGATATATAGCAGCTGTCCAAAAAAGTCATCCCAATTCCATAGAAAGCAAAAGATCCCCACTGTCACAAGTGCTGGTTTTGTTAACGGCATCATAATATACCAGTATATCCGAAACCATGAACAACCATCCATCCTTGCAGAGTCATCTAATTCCTTTGGGATGCCTCGCATAAATTGAACAAGCATAAAGATAAAGAACGAACCACCCGCTCCACTACCTAGTGCGTGCGGCACATAAAAAGGCAAATACGTATTAATCCATCCAAACCAATTGTACAAGACATATTGCGGCACGGTAAGTACCTGTCCTGGCAGCATCAACGTGACAAGAAGGATGGCAAACCAAAACTTACGAAGCGGAAAATCGAGTCGCGCAAAAGCAAACGCCGCTAAACTGCAGGATATTATCGTTGTAAACAACACGCCTCCAATAAGCGTAAACGTATTTAAATAAAAGTGAGTGAATGAATAATTGGGTACAGCAAACCATCCATCAATATAATTACTCCAAACGGGGTTTTTGGAAAAAATGTTGGGAGAACTCATTTCGGCATTCGATTTCAACGAAGCCCCCAGCCACCAAAGCACCGGATACACCATTAACAGACTAAATGCCATAATGAAAATTTGCCTGGATAGAGGATTGATTGTCTTATTCACGTCTTATTTGCCTCCTTCATTTTCATAAAACACCCATTGCCGGGAGGATAGAAAGACAAGGGCTGTCGCTATGGCAATAATCAATAACAAAATCCAAGCTAACGCAGAAGCATAACCCATCTGGAATCTAGCAAAGCCCAGCTCATACAAGTACATAACATACACATACGTAGAGTTAATGGGCCCGCCTTTCGTAATAATGAAGGCTTGTGTAAACATTTGAAACGCTGTAATAGTTTGCATTACAAGGTTAAATAGAATGATCGGTGACAACATGGGTAATGTAATTTTTCTAAATTTTACAAACCAATCCGCTCCATCTACCGAAGCGGCTTCATAAAGATCCAGTGGAATTTGCTTCAGACCTGCCAAAAATATCACCATGGATGAGCCAAATTGCCAGACTACAAGCAATATCAATGTAGCCAGAGCCGTATCCGGAGAGTTGATCCATGACTTCCCCTCGAACCCAAATATCCCAATAAGTTGGTTAATGAAACCCTCTTTACCGAATATATTTTTCCATAAAATAGATATAGCTATACTTCCGCCTATTAAGGATGGAAAATATATCATTGTTCGGTAGAAGGACAATCCCCTTATCTCTTTGTTCAAGAGCATGGCTACAACCAATGCAAAAAGGAGCTTAAAGGGCACTGCAAAGAGCACAAATAACAAGGTTACTTTCAGTGACTGTCTGAACGTGTCATCTTCAAATAGGATTTCACTGTAATTCTGAAACCCCACCCACTCAGGAGTATCCAATATTGTATAATTTGTTAACGAATAATAAAATGACATCACCATAGGATAAGCAACAAGAACAAGGATCCCTACAATCCATGGCATCAAAAATAGGTACCCTGCTAAAGGAGACTCCCACCGCTTAGGCTTTCTCGATAATGCGATGGTTGTACTGCTGCTAGTAATGTCTGAATTCATGATTGATTCCACCCCTTCTGACAGGTCAATGTTTTAATTTCATTATAAGTTACCGAGAAACATGCCAAAATGAGAGGAAACAACAATCTCCTTTTAAAAATCATCAAAAATTAAAGTGTTGCCGCTGAGACTGGAAGCCTCCTTTGAAACCGGCTTTCAGCATGTCAGTTATTTTTCAAAATGATTCAAGCACTACATGAAGATGACGCCTTCCGAATACAATGCCCATTACTCTTCCGGAAATTAACTTCTGCTTGCTCATGGAAACGGCAGTCAAAATAAAAAAATGGCGATGCCTATCATACCGGCACCGCCATTCATTTATATGTGTTCGACTGATTTGCGCTATTGCGCCCAAACTACGATTTCGACGCCATAAGGCTCCATATCCAAATCCGGTCCGACCGTTGCCTCCGCAAGCAGTCCGTAGAATGGGCCTCCCAGAGGCACCGTGTTCCGCTGGCGGCTCAAATTGGTAATGAACAGAAAACGGGAATCGCCTTTCTCGCGTATCGAAATCTGCACTCCATCAGGCAGGCCCGCAAAGCAGCCAACACCCGCTTCTTCCGCGGCATCGCGGAACAATTCCGTGTAGAAACCCTCCTCGGCCACCGTTCCCAAATAAATGATCTGTCCTTGCCCAAGCTTATGGCGGGTAGCCGCCGGCTCGCCAGCAAAGAAATCGTCCTCTTACCAGGCAATCGGCTCAGCCCCCTCGGGGGACAAGACATCGCACCACTGGCTGCATGCATACGATCGGCCTTGTTTGGTGCGGATGGAATTCGAATCGAGGCCGATAAGGTCGTATTCGGAGACGCGCACTCCCGCCGCATCGGCAAGCGGTCCGGGGAGCGGCTTCAGCCAGCAAACATTATGGTCATTCTTCACCCCTGTCCGGGGGTTCAAGATCAGCGTGGCCCCGTTACGGACGCAGTCTTCAAGATGCCGTGGCAGCGGTGTCCTCGTACTCCAGGGTAACGAGGTTGCTGCTGAGCGTCGACAGGCAGCACATCGGGATATCGCTGCGTTAGCCAGTTCGGAGGCGTGCACGTCGGAGTGCCCAATACAACTTGTATTCCCCGTCGATGGAATACCTCGATGGCATCGTCAAGCCATTCAAAGCGATATTCTCCTTCATTCGGTTCCAGACGAGACCAGGCGAATTCGGCTAGACGCACGATTCTGACTCCGGTTCGGCGCATCATCTCCGCATCCTCGTCCCACATCGAGCGGTTCCATTGCTCAGGATAATACACCATGCCCATTCTTGTCATCGTTCAAGACCTCCGTCTTTTCAAACCATGTTGTACGTTCTTCTATTCCTTTACGGATCCCACCATAACGCCTTTGACGAAGTACTTCTGCACAAAGGGATAGATAAGCAGAATCGGAATCGTCGTAATAACAATCAACGAATATTTCAGCAACGTCTCCATATTTTGCATCAGCGTTAGCCTCTGGGTATCGAGCGTCGCCGACATGCTAGTATAGTCGATTTTATTCTCGACCAGGATCTGGCGCAGCACGAGCTGCAACGGGTACAGAGACTGGGAATTCAAAAAGATCAGCGCGTTGAAGTACGAGTTCCACAGTCCGACCGCCGACCACAGGATCAAAACGGCCAGGATCGGCTTGGATAACGGCAGCGCGATGCGCGTCAAGAACCGAAAATCTCCGCAGCCGTCCAGTTGGGCCGCTTCGTAAAGCTCCTTGGGCAATGAGGACTGGAAGAAGGTCTTGGCAATGATAATAGAGAAGATATTCAGCGCCGACGGCACGATGATCGCCCAAGGCGTGTTCAGCATGCCCAGTTGCTTGACCACGAGGTAAAAAGGAATCAGGCCTCCGTTAAACAGCATGGCAAACAAAATAGCCCAAATCCAGACGCTCCGCCCAACCATCTCTTTCCTCGACAACGGATAGGCCATCATCACTGTAAGAGCAACGCTCAGCAAGGTGCCCCCTATGGTATACAGCAGGGAATTGGCGAATCCGGTCCATACCGCATTGTACTTAAATACCCCAATGTATCCGTCCAGCGTGGGATCCACCGGCCACAGCCATACCTTGCCGCTCTGAACGGCCGCCCCCGAACTGAATGAAGAGCTTACAATAAATAGAAGCGGATACAGGACAAGAAGGAGAACCAACGTCAAGCCTGCATATATGAAAAATAAAAAAACGCGGTCCGCCCTGGACTCTCGGATCGTGGTTGTGTGACGCATAACGGATATCCTCCTATCCTAGAACAGACTGCTGTCCGAGACTTTTCGAGCGCAGTAGTTGACTGTCGTTATCAAGATCAAACCAATAACCGCATTAAACAAACCAATTGCCGAAGCAAAGCTGAAATCTGCGTTAACCAGACCGACCTTATAAACGTAAGTGGATATAATTTCCGAGGAGCTCAGGTTCAGATTGTTCTGAAGCAGATACACCTTCTCGAAACCGACGCTGAGCAGCCCGCCAACGCTCAAGATCATCAGAATAATGATCGTCGAGCTAATGCCCGGCAGGTCAATATAGCGAATCTTCTGCAAACGGGTCGCGCCGTCGATCTTGGCGGCTTCATACAGCTCAGGGTTTACTCCGGCCAAAGCCGCAAGATAGATAATGGCCCCGTATCCCGTTTCTTGCCAGATTCCCGACCAGACATAGACGGAGGCGAAGCTATCCGCGCTGGCAAGCACGTTCGGAGGATTATTTTCGCCGAACAGCCTGGAGAAAAGGGACAGAGGACCGTTTGTCGGAGACAGCATGATTTGAACCATGCCTACTAAAATTACCGTTGAGATAAAATAAGGCGCATAAGTTAACATCTGCACGGCCTTTTTGAACCGGCCGTTTCTGACCTCGTTCAGAGCGAGTGCCAGTATGATGGCGCAGGGAATGGAAACGGCAAGATAATAGAGGCTGATGCTCAGCGTGTTCTTAAGCAACGGCCCGAAATACGGAGAGGACAGAAACAGCTCAAAATGCTGAAAGCCGACCCAAGGGCTTTCCCAAATGCCCAGCACCGGGCTGAAATTGCGGAATGCAATTTGCACCCCGAGCATCGGCCAATAACTGAACAGGATCAAAAAAGCCGTCGGCAGCGCGATAATGGCGTATAACGGCCAGTGCCGGACGATCCTGCGTTTTATCCCGTAACTTTGTCTCATGTCTATCCATCCTCGCTTAAAGAAGTTGCATCATCCTCTCCGGAAAGTCCGGCGAGGATGATGCGTATTGCCGCTATTATTCCAATGCTTCCAGACTCTTGATGACGGCATCGTCGCGCTTGAAGCTGCTCGTATCGAACGGGCTTACCATCGCGGATTGGGTGATGCTCAAGTATTCATCCAGCCCCAGCTTCTGAACGCCTGAGACGTAAGCATCCCAGTCTTTGCTTACCGATTTGTTGCCTACGATGAATTCGGCAGACCATTGCTTGACGTAATTGTTGATGTTTGTCTTAAGCAGCGAATATTGCTGAGATTGCTCTGGATCGATCCACATGGATGCAGGCACGACCTCCGCGGGCTGCTTGCCTTTATAGTCCTTCTCCGTATAGTAATGCAGCAGCGCTTCCGAGCCCGATCCATCCGGCGTAAAGGGAGATTTCGCGACGATGCTGTTGCGCCATTCTTCCGACTGATAGATCGGTCCGAGCTGGTTCCAACCCCATGTAAAAGGAGTAGGCGGCTGAATATCGATCTCGAACTTGGCCGGCGTGCCCACAAGCCCGGTCTCCCCCTCCTTGGCTTTGAACCAATACTCGCCTTCCGGACCGTAATCGGCAATCGTCGTGCCTTCCGTGGTCCAGATGAAATCAAGCAATTTCATGATAGCGATCTTCTCTTCCTCCGAAGCTTTATTCGTAATCGCGAATACGGCGCCGCTAACCCCATTGCCGCTGAAAGCCGCATATTGCACGCCATCCGGACCTTTCAGTGGCGGGATGGTTACCCAATTGATGACGTCATTCATGTTCTCCGAACCGACGACGCAGTTCATGCAGCCCCAAGGAACGACTCCAACCTCATGGTTGACGGCCTGCTTGCTGAGCACGTCATTGGTCTGCGTGAATGCCGAGCTGCTGATCAGCCCTTTGGTATAAAGCCGATTCATGTATTCCAGCCCCTTCTTCCAGCCATCCTGAATCGCGGCCAGCTCCACTTGACCGTTGTTGATCTGCAGATGATTGCCGCCATCATTGTAGACAAAAGCATTCATAAGAAAAGTGGTCGGATCGGAGTTCCAGCCGTCCGTGGAGCCTGTTAATGGCAGAATGCCATTCTCCTCGAAAACCTCCAGCATTTGTTCGAAATCCTCCGTCGTAGTCGGAATGCCCAAGCCATGCTCCTCAAGAAGAGGCTTATAGACCCAGAGCTTGCTGGAGTAATAGCAATGAAGACAATAGTTGTAGAACGGCAGCCCGTAGATGTTGCCGTCCGGAGCGAACAACCCCTGCTCCAGCGCAGGCGTATCCTGAATGGCGTTCCAGACGTTAGGCGCATGCTCCTGAAGCAGTTCGTTGAGTGGAACAAACACGCCTTGCTGTCCGTATTTCAACAAATCTTCATTGTTGAAACTCCCCGCCCAGAAGATCGACGGATAATCTCCACTGGCAAGCAGCAGCGGTTGCTTGGTGGCAACATCCGTATTCGGCACAGTGGACCACTCGATGTCCATATTGAAGTTCTCTTCCGCATATTCCGTGAACCAGTTGCTGTCAAGGCTCCCGTTAAAACTGGATGTGCCCGCGAACATATTCACCTTTACGGACTTATCGCCGGCGGGCGAATCCCCTGCGTTCGTGCCGGAGGCAGCTGGATTGACAGCGTTATCATTATTGCCAATACCGCTTTGTGAACAGGCTGCCAATAATCCCATAATTAGAATGACTGCCATCATCATCGCCATTTTTCGTGTGACGCTCATTGCCGATGCACCCCTTGTTTCATTTTATTTTCGACGGATTACGCTGCTGTGCCAAGCTTGGCAGGCACTGCACCACCTCCTTTTTTCTGAATATTCTGTTTTTTATATATAAGATTATTCTACTTTAATGATTCCATCCATCAATCACATCCCGAATAAAACAGATCGCCTTGAGCATATAAATGTAAGCACTTTGATGAAGTGGCGCACTGCTACTCTTTCAAGAAATGTTCTGAATATATTGGACTTTATGAAACTCCGCCTAATTTGTTTTATACATCTGATTCCTAACACAGCTTGATTATAATGGATAGCCACACAAAGTAAAATCAGGTATAATTAAAGCAATATATAATAAAATGAAAGTAGTGATGAAGCCTTGAAGCATTACATGAAACAAATGTTGGTTACCGCATTGGACCGAGCATTGCCAGTCTATATTGAGCTTATGGGCTGGAACGAATGGCAGGAGGAATTCGATCGGCCCGAAGGGTATCATTGCTACCACTGGCTACATACGACCAGCGGAGAAGGCCAATTCGAATGCTCCGGGACGACGGTAACATTAGCCCCCAATCAAGGCATTCTTCTCCCGCCTCATGTTCCTCATCGTTATGTCACGTTATCGCATCCCTGGTCTACCTGGTACGTTACCTTCAACGGCAATCTGGCGCCGACGATCGTATCTTCGCTTGGCCTCCCCACCTCCTCGGTGATTACCTGGGAGCCCGATTCCAGACTGGCCAAGCTTCACAGGAGAAGCCGCAATCTGGCGCAAAGCTATCTGAATTTCAACGGCATGGACGGCTCCGCTTTCCTCTATCGGTTCCTTATGGATTTGAAGCGCTATGGGCAAGTGGACAAGCAGCGCTCCCACTCCCAGCATTCGCTCCGCCTCATGCCTTTGTTCCGGTTCATGGAAGAAAACTTCCACAACCCGTCCATCGGCCTCGCCAACCTCTCCGATTACGCAGGCCTGAGCTCGCAGCGGTTGAACTATCTGTTCCGGATCACGTCCGGAATGAGCCCCTATCAATACCTGATTAATCTGCGCATTCAGAAAGCGAAAGAATTTCTGATCAATGACAAAACCCTTACCATCAAATCAATCGCTTCATTGGTGGGCTTTCTGGATGCCAGCCACTTCGTGTCCACCTTCCGAAATTTCGAGAACATGACCCCCCAGCGATTCCGTGAGCTGAACTAAGAGCTATCCCTGAATTCCTGAGGCGTGACGCCGAAATGTTCTTTGAAAACCTTGATAAAATACGTCGGATTTTTGTAGCCCAGACGTGCAGCAATTTCATATATCCTGTATCTGCTTTCCTTCAATAACACGACTGCATGATCCAACCGCAAGCGCAGCAAGTATTCAGAGATCGTTTCCCCCGTCTCCCTCTTGAATACTTTCGAGACATGAGTAGGATGCATATATACATAATCCGCGATAGCCTGCAGCGACACGTCTTCCGATAGATGCTCCTGCAAAAACTGATGGATTTGAGCAACCAGCGAGTGACGAGTAGCCGATGCCTCGGTATTCGATTCATTCTGCAGTCGCTCAAGAATGCCCCCAGCCCAATAGGCGAGCTCTTCAATGGTTTTCATTTCATTCGCTCCATGCAGTCGATAGTCGGCCAGCAACTTGCCACTTTTGTGCACAAAGTAAGAGAAGGCGGACTTCAGCGAGTAATAAATCTCGGACAAATGTTCATTGGAGCCGTTGTATTTGGATTTCCATTCCCCCACAATCTCATCCAGCTTCTCCTGCGCTCCCGCCCAATTGCCCGCTTCCAGCAAATGCGGAAATAAGGGGGGGGAGTAGAGAGAGCCTACCACATGAGAAGATGGTCTCTTGTGCTCACCGCCAAGTCGTACGACCAAATCATGCTCATGTCCAACTTGCGAGCGCATCGTGGCAATGCAGCGCTGATAAAGGTCTTCCAATCCGCTCGCAAGCGTTTCGATCGGCGACAGCACCAACGTAATGGCAAGATGCAGCAGTTGATTGACGACCCGTCTCATCTCATCAGCCAGTTGTTCGATGCAACGTTCGGTCAAATCCCCGGAATTGCGTCGGATGACAAACACCAGATTACCGTAGAGATCTTCGCTGCTCCAGCTTTTGACGGATTCCGACAGCAGTTCCTCCACAATATTCGCGACGGCAAACCCGAGTACAGGCATATCCGACGGTTGATATCGCATATACGCATCCTTGATGCGGATGAGTATTAGTGATACGTCATCATCGGAGCGGATTGGAATATCGTACAGTTCCAATTGTTCCGCCAATTTGGCCTTAGAAATCGCTTGGCCCCGGATCAGGTTATTAAGCAGATTGGCACGCAGCACAGGAAGATTGCGATGCACCATAGCTTGCGAATGGACAAAAGCTCTTGCTTGCTCAAGCTCATCCCTTCTGGCATCAGCTGCCTCCTTAACGGCGGATAGCAACTCCGAGTCCTTGACAGGCTTGAGCAAATAATGAGACGCTTTATGCTTCAGCCCTTGCTGAGCGTATTCGAACTCCGCATGACCGGTCAAGAGCATGCAGGATGTATGCGGCCACTGGCTCTTGATCGTCTTAATCAGTTCTATGCCGGTTATACCCGGCATGCGAACATCGGTAATAACAATGTCAACTACCTCTGTCTGCATAACATCCAGCGCCTGTTTGCCGGAGTACGCCGCAAAACATGCCGTGATCCCAGCCTCCTGCCACGGAATACTCGCGATCATGCTATCTACCAGATGCTCCTCATCATCCACGATCAGCAGATTCATTGTCACTCGCCCCCTCACTCCAACGCAGCTCGACTCGAAGTCCTCCGGCAGTATTGCACGATAGCCTCAGGCCGGAATCCGCTCCGTAACGGAGCTGCAGCCTTCGATGAACATTCCGCAAGCCGCAGCTCTCCACGCGATCCTCGGGACTGCCGTTCAGCAGCCGCTGAAGCTCCAGGACCCTGACGGCTGTCATCGCCCCGCCGTTGTCCTCCACGCTCAGTACATACTCGCTTCCAGAGAGGCTGCCCGTTATCGTAATGACACCGTCGTCTTCCATCCGCTCTATACCGTGAATCAGCGCATTCTCAATGATCGGCTGCAGAATCAATCGGGGCACTTGGACCTCCATCAACCCCGGCATCACCCGGATAGAATATCGAATTCGCTTCATCCGCATCCGGTGAATGCTCAAGTAGTCGTCGGCGTTCTTCAACTCCTCGGAAAGCTTTACGAATTGATGCTCGACACGAGTGGTGTAACGATAGTAGTCGGAGAGATGGTAGGCCATGTTAATCACGGCATCCTTGTTGCCAAGCTTGGTCATACTGACCACATAGGTCAAGCTGTTGTAGAGAAAATGCGGATTGATCTGGGATTGCAGCTGCTTAAGCTCGGCTTCGCGAGCATGCAGCTTCTGCTCCAGCACATTCTCGATCAATTGCTGAATCTGCTCCGCCATATCGTTGAACCTGGTGATCACCAACCTGAATTCATTTTTAACCTGCAGCGGAATTCTTGATTTGTACTGACCCATTTTAATCTGCTGCACCCCTTTCACAAGCGCCCCCAAAGGTACCTGCACATTGCGGTAGAGCAGCCAGGAGACGACAATGCCGACGATTAGCAACAGCCCCAGTACCAGATAGCTGAATTGATTGACAGCCCGCAGAGGTGTAAGGATCTCGTCCAGTGGCACAATATGGACCACATAACCGTCAAGCGCCTGAACATCGGAATAGGTCAGCAGATACGAAATGCCGTCGAGCTTCAGCGTCATGTCTCCTTCGCTTGCAAGCGGAATACGCTGCAATGCCGACAGCCCTTGTTCAAGGAGAAGGGGCGGCATCGAGCTGGCAGACAAATAAGCTTCCCGTGATCTGTAGAACAACACCTCTCCGTTACCCTGCGACTTGAATTCATCCAGCATACGAATCACGTTGCTCATGTCAAAGCCGATCTCGATGATTGCATTCGCATTGTCAATGCCTCCTTCGTACTGTTCGAAGGTCAGATGAATCACCTTGCCAGGCTCGCCGACACCGCTGTGGTTCAAGATAAAATTCCAATTCTCCTCGCTTAACTCCCGAAGCCGCTCCGGATTGAACGACGTGCCGGGCATGGTGGACAAGGATTGCCCCGACTGCGGCGAATATACGGTGATATCATTGATCCAGTTCGTAGAGGCGGCTTGCAGATTCAGCTTGTCAAGAATAATTTTCTTCTTTCTGATCTGCTCGTAATGACTTGCGTAAAGCACGGACAAATCTTGAAATTCAATCACGTTCGGATCACGCAGCAGCATGTGCGAAAAAGTTTCCAGCTGCATGATGATATAATTCATCTGCGTGCTTAGTGTCGACAGCCGGCTAATGTTCGACTGCTTCAGCTGGCCGGTGATGACATTTTCATTGATCCGGTTGGAGTACACCGAGAAGACCAGAACCGGCAGAAGCAATAAGACAAGCGAGCCGACCAGTTTGGAAAAGAGACTACGTTCTTTGTTGCTCATCCGCCACGACTCCTAAGTTTTTGCCTATTTTATTCTTTGACCGCTCCCATCGTCAAACCTTGCACGAAAAACCTCTGCAGGAAGGGATACACGATCAAAATAGGCAAGGCGCCAATCAGAATCTGTGCCGATCGAACGGTTCGCTCCGACAAAATCTGCAGCTGACCGGGATCAATGTTGGTATTGCGCATGTCCCCGCTCTGAATGATGGTTTGAAGGAAGGTCGCCAGCGGATACTTCCGGTAATCCGTCATGTAGATCAAACCGTCGAACCATGAATTCCAGTGCCATACCATTGCGAACAGCGACAGCGTAGCCAGGGAAGGAAGCGACAGCGGAAGGTAAATGGAAACCAATGACCTCATATACCCCGCTCCGTCAATATGCGCCGCCTCGTCAAGCTCTTTGGGAATAGCCCGAAAAAACTGCATCATCAGAATCGTATTAAACACATTGACGGCGGAGGGCAGGATAAGCGCCCAGAGCGTATTGGTCAGCTCCAGCTGGGTAACGACAAGATAGGTGGGAATCAATCCGCCGTTAAAGAGCATCGTAAATACGAAGAACCAGGCATAAAAGGATCTTCCGGCAAACGACCGCGAAAGCGTATATGCGGCCGTTACCGTCAATAACATGGAAAATAACGTGCCGACAACCGTCCTTTCCACCGAAAAGAGCAAGGAACGCAGAAAAGAAGGATTCGTCAGCGTTCTCAGGTAAGCCTCGGCCGTAAAATCGACCGGCCAAAAGTAGACCTGGTTAGCAGTAGCCGCGGAGCTGGAGCTAAAGGATACTGCTGCCACATGAATCAGCGGCAATATGCATAGTATGGCCAATACTGCCAAAAACATGGTGTTGCCCGCCGTAAACCAACGGTATGAGAGCGTCTTTTGATGCATCAGTTATCACCTGCCCCGTCAAAAAATCCGATAATTTCCAAATCGGTAGGCAAGCCGGTATGCCGCAACAATCAGTACGAAGCTGACTGCCGATTTGAACAAACCGACAGCGGTCGCGAAGCTGAATGCCCCGCTCATAAGGCCTACCCTGTACACAAAGGTATCGATAATGTCTCCTTGCTTGTAGACCAATGGATTATATAAATTGAAAATTTGATCGAATCCGGCATTGAGGATGTTGCCCAAGGAAAGTGTGCCCACTACCAGAATCACAGGCACCATCGCAGGCAGAGTGACATGCAGCGTCTGCTTGAAACGTCCCGCGCCATCCATCTCCGCCGCTTCATACAACGACATGTTGATGCCGCTCATCGCCGCGAGATAGATGATGGCGGAGAAACCGAACTCCTTCCACACGTCGCTTACGATGACCGTCACCCTGAACCATGTTCCGTCTCCGAGAAAAAACACAGGTTCGGTCCCCAAAAAAGATATCAATTGATTGATTATGCCTTTATTGCCTAGAATATCCGTCAATATGCCGCCGAGAATGACCCAAGACAGAAAATGAGGCAGGTACACCAATGTTTGAACAAATCGTTTGAATACAAGCTTGCCAACTTCATTAAGCAGCAAGGCAAAAACGATCGGTACCGCGATATTCGCGACAATTTTAAACGCAGCGATAATCAAGGTGTTATAGATCACTCGCAAGCTGTCGGGATACGTAAACATGTATTGAAAATGTTCAAAACCTACCCATGCCGACTTCAGCAGGCCCAAACGAGGTTTGTAATCTTGAAATGCCATGACCAGTCCGGCCATTGGCGCATAATTAAAAATCAGCAAGCAGATCACCGATGGCAATATGATCAAATGAAGAGGGAGGTGGCGAAACAACCCCCTCCTGCTCTTCCTTCCCTCCGTCATTCAAGCCTCACTCCTTTGCATTCACTGCTTGATACCAATCATTCACTTCTTTGGTGATTTCGTCGCCGCCTGAAGACTTCCACTTCTCCACAAAGGCATCGAATGCATCCGGCGATGTTTGGCCATATATAATTTCCATGAACATTTCGTTTTCCATTCTGCGCAGCAGCTCGCCCTTCTGAACCATTGTGGCCGTTGGCGGGCCGGTATAACGGTCAAATACAGCCGCATCGTCGAGATACGTTTCCAGAACGGCGGCCGCCTCCGCCCATTTTTTCGGTCTTGCCGAAAAATATTTCTCATAAGGCGTCTCCGGCGTCTCGCCCCTTCCCAGCTTGGCCATAACCTCAAGCTCCTTTTTCGGCGTTTGAATATCATTGCCATAGATGGAATACTTCTTAACGTCGATCCAGCCCCCTGGAATCTTGTCCTGCTCGTACACCGGCTCGCCGTCTACCATGACATAATCGTACCCTTCCGCCCAACCATTGGCGAATTCGGAATCCGGATCGTAGAAGCCGGGACCCATGATGGCATCCAAATAATCAAAGAAGGCGTCCATATGCTTAAAGTCCTTGTTGAAATAGAATCGGACAGACGATTGCGGCTCGCTGCCGAAACCTACCTTGCCATCGACTCCGGCAGGAACCGGGATCGGTCGATAATCAAACTCCATGTCCTGATTGAAAGGATAAGTCGCCATCCATGTCGGACCGAATACCATGCCCGACTTGCCCTGAACAAAGCTTTCCGCAGCCTTGGCTTCGTCCATAATGCCAGCGTCCTTATCCAGATAGCCCTTGCTCATCCATTCGCTCAGCTTGACCAGCCCTTCCTTGACCGTTGGCTGAATGGAGCCGTATTGCAGCGTTCCGTCGGCCGCCTCTGTCCAATAAGTCGGTATAGCCGCCTGACCGAAGAGAAAATCGCTGGATACCATATACGTATCCTTGACGGCTGTTACTCCTTTTTTAAGAGAAAGGGACAAACCGATCGTATCTTTTTGCCCGTTGCCGTCGGGATCCTTATTCACGAATGCGTCCATCACCGTCTCCATCTCTTCGACCGTGGCAGGCGGCTTCAGGCCCAATTGGTCCAGCCAGTCCTGGCGAATCCACAGGACGCTGAACGAGCTGACCGCGTTAAATGTAGGCAAACCATAATGAAGGCCATCATACGTCACCGTATTCCAGATCTCGGGATACTGCGCATACAGCTCTTTGAGCCGCGGCGAAGCATACTCTTCAAAGGCCTCGCCGATATCCATAACTTTGCCCGAATCGACAACCTGATTCTCGAGGGTGGGATTGTTCAGTGTGAAGACATCCGGAAGCTTGTCATTGGAATTGAGCAGGAGACGGAGCCTTGTATCATACGCCTCCCCGGTACCTACGCTCCAATCCACCTTGAAGTCGATGCCGAACTTCTCTTTGGCCCACCGGGTATGAACATTATCTTCGATCGTCTCTCCATTTTTGAATTTATTGTCCGATCCTACTACGCGCCCAAGGGTGATGACGGCTTCTCGCTTGGTACTTTCACCTTGCTCCGAGATTGGCTCCTGGCTGCAACCCATTGCCGACAACAGCAATGAGCCTGTCGCAAGCGTTATTGCCGTTTGCTTTGCCATTTTTTTCAACATGTCGTGACCTCCTGTTTCTCTATTCATACGCACAGTATATCCTTGCAAGGAAGGCGACATAAATAACAATATCACGAGATTTATATAACTATTTTGGTCTCTGTAAAAAAGGTTCATTTTCTTATATACTCACATCATTTTTTTATATTTCTTATTTCCATTTCACCATTTATCATAATTTTTATCTTTAATATTTTTATATGGCGGTGATCATCATGTTATTTGCAGGCGCAAATTACCATCCCCACGACTGGCCGCGTGAGCGATGGCGTCACGATATTGATCTGATGCGCAAAGCTTCTTTTAATATTGTGCGATTAGGCCATCTGTGCTGGGATAGCTTCGAGCCTTCGGAGGGCAACTATACCTTCGAGTGGTTTGATGAAGTGATGGAGCTGTTCGCCGAGGCTGGCATTAAAGTCGTTCTGGATATTGCGACCCGACCCGCCCCGACATGGCTTCACAGAAAATATCCTGAAATTTCGCTTACTGCGCCTGATGGCCTCCGAATGGAAGCCCACACGCGATATATGGAGGACATTGGCCACCCGGCCTTCCAGGAATACGCTTACGCCTTTGCCAAAACGCTGGTGACGCGTTACCGGCATCATCCTGCGCTGTACGCCTTCGGGCTCTGCAACGAGCTTGGCTCAGGCTCGCCCTCCTATTCCGGCGCAGCCAGGGATCGATTCGAAGCATGGCTTCGCAACAAATACATTACGGTCGAGCGACTCAATCGGGCCTGGACTTCCCAGCGTTGGTCCAGAAAGCTGAACAGCTTCAACGATGTTGTGCTGCCGATCTCCGGACAAGTGAAGGGCGCTCCGGAGCGATTGTTGGACATGTCTCGTTTTTATTCTGATGAGACACTGGCCTATATGCAAGGGTTAAGCGATATCGTCAAGGAACTGGCGCCGCACGCCAGGGAAACGACCAACCACTGGTCCGAGAATCCCGGCTACGGCTTCGATTATTTAAAGCAGTATCAAACGATCATCGATTTGCCCGGCATCGGCTTCTATCCGGGCACGAACCCGGAGGACCGGAGAGCGTTGTCGGCGGCCTGCTTTTTCATGGATCATCGGATCGGGGAGCTGGACGAGCCCATCTGGTGTCTGGAATTCCAGACAGGCGATTTCGGCGGGTACGCCTCTCCCCGCAATGCCATGCGAATGTATGCTTACCTTTCGCTGATTCACAGAGCGCAAGCCGTTTGCGCCTGGACATGGCGTACGATGCTTGGCGGCGAGGAGCAGTACGTGTTCGGTCTCCTAGATCACGACGGCATTCCCGGCTGGAAGTATGACGAGTTTAAACAAATCGCGGAGGAATTCAAGCTGCTGCAGGACAGAGGGCTCCCGCGAAAGACGAATGCAGAGATTGCCGTTGCCTATTCCTATGAAAGCCTAAAAGTAATGGCCGGAAACCGAAGCTTCTATAAGGCCGATTATACCGAGCAGGTCTTGCAAGCCTACGGTGCGCTTGAGCTCGCCAATCTGGACTGCAACATCGTCAATCTGCGCGACATTCGCAAAAGCTACAAGCTGCTGATCGTCCCCGGGCATGCGGTGATGGACAGCGAGTCGGCCGAGACTGTTCGTTCCTTTGTCGAACAAGGAGGCATAGTCGTAATGACGGCCTATTCGGCGAAGGTCAACACGCACAATCAGGTATTTGATACGGCGCAGCCAGGAGGCCTCAACGATGTATTCGGAATCCGAAGCGGAGCATTTGTCAGAACCCGCAGCCATACTCCTGCGGAGAATGCCGGCGGGCTAGAGAAATCCGAGCTGGGACTGGAGCGCGAGAAGCCAGCGATCATGATGGACTCCCGGGAACTCCAGCCCAAGATCGACTATTACGAGATTTTGGAGTCTCGCACGGCCGAGACTATGGCGGTTTTCACCAATACTTGGGAGTGCTCCCCCGCCGTTACGCGCAATCGCTACGGCAAAGGCGAAGCCATCTACGTCGCGCTGCCGGCAAACACAGAGTTTCTGGCGGTAGTGCTGGACTCTCTATATCCGGCGCTTGGTATTGACAAAGGTCCTTCAACGCCTCCTGGCGTATCCGCACGGCGACTGGATAATGGCGATATCCTGTATGTGAATACGACAGGAAAGCCTCAGACGTTGTCACTGCCTCGTTCCGGATTAGGCCTCTTGTCCGGACAATCGTTCGAATCCGAGCTGATTTTAGACGCTTATGATGCAGAGCTTGTACAATTCTAGAACCAATGAAAAGGAGAAATGATCCATGAGCCTATCAATTAAAGACCTTGCCCAGGTAGTCCCATCCCCACGCCAGCTGGCATGGCAACAACTGGAGTTCTATTCTTTCATCCACTTTGGCGTCAACACCTTTACGGATAAAGAATGGGGCCTTGGCGACGAATCTCCTTCCATCTTTAAGCCAACGGAATTCGATGCCAAGCAATGGGTGGAGGTGTGCAAATCCGCCGGCATGAAGGGTCTGATTTTGACCTGCAAGCATCATGACGGCTTCTGTCTATGGCCGAGCTCTTTCACGGAGCATTCGGTTAAACATAGTCCATGGCGAGGCGGCAACGGAGACATGGTCAAGGAAGTGGCGGATGCCTGCCGTGAAGGCGGACTGGCGTTCGGCGTATATTTGTCCCCGTGGGATCGTCATGACAAGCGCTACGGCTCTTCTCTCTACAACGATTATTTCAAAGACCAGCTGCGAGAACTGTTGACCGGCTACGGCGATATTTTTTGCGTATGGTTCGACGGCGCATGCGGCGAAGGTCCTAATGGAATGAAGCAGGTCTATGATTGGGACGGGTATTACGAGGTGATACGCGAGCTTCAACCCGGCGCCGTCATCTCGGTCTGCGGCCCGGATGTGCGCTGGTGCGGCAATGAAGCCGGGCATACGCGAGATTCCGAATGGAGCGTAGTTCCCGAGGAGCTGCAGGATTGCGAGAAGATCCAGGAGGCGTCCCAGCACGTAGATGACGGCGAGTTCTCCAAACGAGCGAACTCCCGCGACGAAAACCTGGGCAGCAGGGAAGCGGTCAAGGACAAGCCGAGCCTGATATGGTATCCGGCTGAAGTCAACACGTCCATCCGTCCCGGATGGTTCTATCATGCCTCCGAAGACGATCAGGTAAGAAGTCTGGAGAAACTTCTGGATATTTACTATAAATCGGTTGGCGGCAACTCGACATTCCTGCTTAATCTGCCCCCCGACAAGCGCGGATTGATTCATGAGAACGATGCCCGGCGAATGGAGGAGCTTGGCAGCAGACTAAGGGCTACGTTCAAGGATAATCTCGCTTCCGGAGGACGTGTATCGGCCTCGGAATCCCTTGACGGGCAGCACAAGGCCGAGCGAGTCCTGGATGGCGACAAAAACACGTATTGGTGCCCCAAGGAGGGGACGGAGCGAGCCAGCATCGAAATCGAGCTTCAGGAAGAAAACACCTTCGACACAATCGTGCTTCAGGAGCATATCGCATCCGGCCAAAGAATCGAGAGACTGTACATCGAATATTTAGCGGATGGCTCCTGGAACAAGCTGTATGAATGCACCGTTGTGGGATACAAACGAATTTGCAGCTTCCCTACGGTGAAGGCGAAGCAGGTTCGCTTGACGATCGCAGAATCCAGATGGTGTCCTACGCTTTCCGCGTTTGAAATGTATCTTAGTCCTCAGAATATCGGATAATGTACGAAACGGGCAGCCAAGGATATTATCCTTGCGCTGCCCGACTTTTTTTCACTACCTGCCCAGCCCTTTACAGATCCGTTCGTCATACCCGTAATAACGTAACGTTGTCCTAGCAAATAAATAATGACAACCCGCAGAATCGTCAATACGATATCCGCGCTAACCTGATTCCAACCATCAATGACGCCCGCCTCGTCCAGCTCTTTTGGCACAGTTCCGATAAAACTGTATAAAACAAATACGCTAAACGGAATTTGAGTCACCCTATTGCCGAGATCGATGTGAGTCCAAGCTCCAGTTGAAATGCCATGCTGAGCACATCGCCCTTCGATATGCCAAAGTCCTTCTGCCTTGCAGTTGCGCGTGTAGGAACAGCTTTAGGCACGCAGAAGTCGTTAACTTTTTCGTGTACTTATTTTGCTGGGATTAAGAGACCCAATCTGTCAACGTTCTCGTACATATAGAGTATGCTTGTCCATACGATGATCCTTTCAATGGATTATGGACAGGGCTACCTAACTTATCTATTGCAAATGATTTTTTTATGCGCAAGTTACGACAAAACAGTAAATCACGAATATTCAGATAACATTAATGAAACTAGTGTATCAGTATGAAGGAAAGGCCCTCCAATTCAGTTAAAGTTTTTTGAGAACACGTCTAATTCAATCATTAAACAACTTTATTTTCTCCGAGCCCCAATTTTATCTATCTAGATTAAAGAACTTTCTTTTCCCTCACCAGAAGATGGTGTGCCTGATCACCCATTTGCATCCTTGTAATCAAACTGTAATAAACCCCTAAGCTAAATTTCATCTTGCGCTTATATAATAGTCCCATGACCCCCCTTTATTATATATTCTCTCTTATTAGCCCGCGGCTTGCTTCGCGGGCCCTTTTTTTGTCCAAGCCATAGCGGCGAGAAGCGATTGCTTTAATACCAACTTTGTTAAAAGTCCATTAACTGGATTTTATGAATTTATTTTCGAGGAACTAACATTTTCCTGAAATATAACTGGATTTGATGTCGATAAATCGACCATTCTGGTATGAATTTATTTTTTCCCATGAAATAAGTGTATAAATTCCAGTTATTTCTAAAAAAATTCGGAAATTAGTCGATTTTATATTCATAGAATCCATTTATTCTAACCCTTCATCCTGATTATGATGCCCCGCGCCACCAATAACAGTCGGCTGAACCCCGCCCTCCTATAGGAAGGCATCCCATTTATCATCCAATGTTAAGTTCTTCTCATATTCGAATCTTAAATATAAAAAAACCGGCCCCATACATGGAACCGGCATTCATTACTAACACTAAATGTCTTACTATCTAAACGCGAAGAGTCTTCTCCAAAAAAGGCAGAACCCGGTCCCAAAAGGCCGGATCGCGCTCGGAGGAGCTGTGTCCGGGCGTCGATACGAACAGCGTCGTGACCGATTTCGCCGGAAGCTGCTCCTTCAGCCGATGCAAATCCGCCGCGGGGATATAGTCGTCCCCGTCCGAATGGATCATCAGCACCGGGGTGCGTCCGTCCCGGGCCGAGCCGGCGCGCCTTCCGAGCACCTCCGGGATATTCGCCGCCCGGAACTGCTTCCTTGTAATGCCGGCCCGCCATAGCCAGATTTGCGGGATCAGGTACGCCAGCGGGAAGAATGGCATTTTTTTGCGCTTCAGCTCCGCCTCCATCATCGTCTCAAAACGGACAGGCATTGAATCCGTAATGACCGATCGTACCTTGAGGCCATGGTCGAGAGCCAGCAAGGAGCCGAAGCCTCCGAGCGAATGGCCGAGAACGGATACCCGCTCCGGATCTATACCCCCAATACCGCGTGCCGCTGCAACCGCCGCCAGCACGTCGTCGCGGAACATCAGCGCGGAAGGAGCCTTGATCGCTCCGCTTTCCCCGTGGCTGCGGGCATCGTACATGAATATGGCATAACCAGCTTTATAAAGCGGATGTGCATAACGGAGAACCCGCGTCCTGTTGGAGCCCCAGCCATGGGCCACAACTACGGCCGGCAGGAGCTTCTCCGGTTCGCGGGAATCTGCTCCGAATCTCGGCAGCAGCAGCCAGCCCTTCATGACCGAGCCGCTGCTCGTGAAGAGCACCTCCCGCCAATCCGCCTCAACCTCAGGCACCTCGGCGTTAGCGACAACGCGCGGCTGCTGGCTTTTTGCGCCGATTTTCCAGACGAATGCGGTTAACGCGCCTACGATGCCGGCGGAGCCGGCAGCCAGCCATGAGACGAAGCTCATCACATCTCCCCCTTGCCCTGTTACAAGTCCTGAACGGCTGCGACAAACTGCCGCGCGCGCTCCGTCACCAGCTCCAGCTTTCCTTCCCTTACCCAGTCGAGGTTCACGAGCTTGCCGCCCATTCCGACCGCATTTGCCCCCGCCTTAAAATAATCCTTAATATTATGCAGGTCGACTCCCCCTGTGGCCATCATCGGAATGTCGTTCAGGGGGCCGCGGATTTCCTTCAGGTAGCCTACACCCAGCGTGCCCATCGGGAAAATCTTGACCGCATCGGCTCCGGCCTTCCATGCCTTCACGATTTCGGTCGGCGTCATAACGCCCGGCCAGACGGACAAGCCGCGTTCTCTTCCGTACGCGATCACTTCTTCGTCAAGGTTCGGAGATATGAGAAACTGGGCTCCAGCGGCAACGGCCTTCTCGGCCAGCGCGACATCCGTCACCGTTCCGGCGCCTACATATGCCTGTCCGTCGAACTTATTCCGCCAACGCTCGATCATGACCGGCGCTCCATCCGTATTCATCGTAATTTCCATCATGCGAATGCCGCCGTCGATCAAAGCCTGCGCAGCGCCGTCGGCGTGCCGGTCCTCGATCCCCCTCAGAATCGCCACAATTTTATGCTCCAGCAACAGGTCCAGCATCGTGCTCATAAAAACGGCCTCCTCTCTAAGCTACAATCCTATTTCCAATACTCCTTCAATATCCGTATAAACAAATTCGGAAACGGCAATGTTTCCATATCCTCTTTGCCAATCCAGCGGTAACCCGCCGCCGCTCCGCTGCCTGCCGCGTACCCTTCGGCCGCTTCGGCGGCCACCAAGCTTTCTTCCGCCGCGGCCGCAGCTTCGGACAAGCCGGCTTCCTCTCCCAGGTCCGCCTCATAGACCCGCATGTGCCAATGGATATGGCTGAAAACGTGATCCGCATCCATCAGCCAGCTGCGGGGGCGGATCAGCAGCCCCGTTTCCGCTTCCAGCATCTGCCCCAGCATGGCGGCAAGCTCTCCCTGCTCTTTTGGAGACTTTGCATCGAATATCCCCGACATGTCGTTTGGCAGCAGCAGATGCGGCAGCTCCCACATTTGGGCCAGCAAGCCCGTGTCCGGGCGCTGTCTTACTAATATTTTGCCGGCATTCCCGGCCATTCCCGTCACGACGACCGCAGCTCTGTACTCGGGGCGGGGAGGCTTGGCCTTCGTCTTGACCGGCAGCTCATGCTCTCTGCCCGCCAGCCGTCCGGCGCAGTGTTCCATCACAGGACAAGTAAGGCAGCCCGGCGATTTCGGCGTGCAAACCAGCGCTCCAAGCTCCATCAGCCCCTGGTTGAAATCCCCCGCGGCCCCTTCCGGAATGAGCGATGCCGCCAGCTTCTCGATACCGACCCTCGTCGCAGGTTTCGCGATATCCTCCTCCAGACAGAAGAACCGGGACAGCACCCGCATGACGTTGCCGTCAACCGCCGGCTCCGGCCGGTTAAACGCGATGCTCATAATTGCACCGGTCGTATATGGACCGACTCCCTTAAGTCCGGCCACGGAGGCTTTGTCGTCAGGCACGATGCCGCCGTAGCGCTCCATAACCTCGCGGGCACCGGCCTGCAAATTGCGGGCGCGCGAATAATATCCGAGCCCTTCCCAGCGCTTGAGCACCTCTTCTTCAGGCGCTTCCGCGAGCGCCTTGACGGTAGGAAACCTGCTCATAAAGGCGTTATAGAAAGGAATAACCGTATCCACTCTAGTCTGCTGCAGCATAATTTCCGACACCCATACCCGGTACGGATCCCGGTTGATCCGCCACGGAAGATCCCGTTTGATCTCGCGGTACCAGGCCAACAGCTCCCTGCCGAAAAACGCTTTGATCTCTTTTTCCTCCATTAAACTTCCCCTTCTCTGTTCGGCGGCAGCTCGTCCTTCAGATTGCCGGTTCCGTGCGCGGCGATCCGGCGGTATTGAACCGGAGTAATGCCCGTGTATCGTTTGAACAGCCGCGACAAATAATGATTTTGCATGCCGACCCGCTTCGCCACCTCCGATACGGACAGAGCCGTATCCGCTAAAAGCAGCTTGGCGTTTGCGATGCGGCGGTTCGTCACATACTGGATCGGGGAACAGCCCATCATGCTTTTGAAGGAAGTAATAAAATAATTCGGATGCAAAAAAGCCAGCCTCGCCAAATCCTCGACTTGTATGTTCAGGTGCAAATTGTCTTCGATATAAGCAAGCACCTCGTTCCATTTTACACCAAAGCCCTGATCGCTCACCAGATGCTGCTGGACCCGGCTCTCGTCCAAATAATAAGCGAGCATTTCAAGAAGCACGGCTTTCATCCTCAAATCCCGCGTAACGGAGGCAGATTGCTGAGCGGCGATCATTTTGGCAAAAAGATACTGCATCATCCGGTCGTCCTGTACGTTGACGAAATGCGGAAGCTGCAGCGATTTGATAAACTGGGTGTCGCTCAGCTCCATTCTGAAATGACACCAATAGCGGACAAACGGCTCGTCCCCTTCCGTTCCGAATGACTGCCGCGTGCCTGCAGGCAGAAAATACAGCGTTGCCGGCTCGACTGTGTAACTTTTATCATCTATATCTAACCATGCGCGCCCTTGGACCGTATAAGCGAAGCGGTAAAAATCCGGCTCCGCTTTATGCTCCGCCCAATTCGGCCCGCTTTCCGTATGAGCGCACAAGATCACTTCTGCATGGATATGGTTTAACTGATTCTGCAAAATTCGTTCGATTGTCGGTTTCATGAGGTCTCCTATGCATTTATCTGCGTTATAATTGAATCATATCCAATGTAGTAGGCCTAAAGCCTATTCTATTATACGGATTAACAGCATTATTGCATATGGACACCGTGTGAAAATTCCTAATTTAGTCCGAAAAATACCAGTATTTAGTTGTTTTTAGGAGGAGTAACCATGTTACTAGCACAAAAATTTCATTTAGCGGCAAAATTATTTACCTCACTTGGGATGATAATAATCATAATCGGCTGCGGCGTGGGAAAAGAGAGCGGCGCCCTGGACGGACCAGCCGAAGTCATGGCGGTGTACAAAGCCAACTGCGTCAACTGTCACGGGACGGAGCTTCAGGGGAAAATCGGCCCCAAAACGAATCTGCAGGAGGTCGGGAAGCGGATGAGCGCGGCGGATATTACCGGCCAAATCGAGCGGGGAGGCGAGACGATGCCGCCGTTCAAGGACCGCCTCACCGATGAGCAGATTGCGGGCCTTGCTGAGTGGCTTGCCGGGAAAAAATAATGCCTTGGCGGTAAGGCTTTCGGCGCAGGCAAGAGCTAATCGGGGCTGGACCTCAGGCTGCTGCCCGCCGTTCGAGGACTTAGGGTACGCTATTTGCACAAATATCCATGTTTTTGAGGTACCTTGGGACCTGCGATACGCTATTCACTCCAAATCGGCTCAAATTGGTCCAAAATGCGGGCCATAATGGAAACTCTTTCCGCCAAATCTTACGTTCCTTGCCCCCTCGCACTGGACTCCACCCACATCAAAAAAAGGATGCTCCCGGTAAACTGGTACCCATACACTGGACACTTTGAAAAAAGTGTTTAGTGTATGGGTACCTTTTTGTATACTGGAATGAACAGTGGGGGCGAGCTTATGAGTAAAAAACACTTTAACAAAAACGAGCAAGAACACTTAGCAAACAATCCGTTTGTCGTACGGGTAAGTGATAAATCGATTACTTATTCAGATGAATTCAAACGTCTGTTTATTGACGATTACCTATTAGGACGTACACCACGAGAGATTTTCGAGAACAATGGATTTAATGTGGACGTGCTTGGAATGAAACGGGTAGAGCAGTGCGCGGAACGTTGGAAGAAAGCTTACGAAGAAAACGGAATCATTGGATTAGCAGATTCACGCAAAGAAGCAGCTTTACGACCTTCAAAACGGAAATTATCTCCCGACGAGATCATTGCCAGACAGGAAGCGAAGATTAGACTTTTAGAGGCTCAACTGGATTATGTAAAAAAGTTAGACAGGAAAGAAAGGAGGCTAGCAGCAAACGGGAAAAACCTAAGCAAGAGTGAGCGGTTTGAACTTATTCAGGAAGCTGTACAACAAGGCTTGGGGCGGATGACACGTTATTTCTGCCAACTACTAGACGTGTCTCGCTCTGGATATTACAACTACATCAACTCTGCTGACAAGCGCCAGGAGCGTGCGCTAGAGGATGAACATGCAGGGACGCTCATCAAGAAAGCATTTAATCGAAGAGGCTTCAAGAAGGGCTGTAGATCCATTAAGATGACGCTGGAGAACGAGTATGATACCTGTTACAACCTTAAGCGCATTCGAAGACTCATG
The DNA here is from genome assembly GCF_020169515.1 of Paenibacillus vietnamensis. GTDB lineage: Bacteria > Bacillota > Bacilli > Paenibacillales > Paenibacillaceae > Pristimantibacillus > Pristimantibacillus vietnamensis. Next base: position 523,479 of record NZ_JAHMHW010000004.1, read on the forward strand.
CAAAAATTTAACCTCGTGTGCCCTCATCGGAAACCAAACCCGTATCGACGTATAGCTAAAGCTACACTAGAACACCGTACGCTTCCCAATGAGTTGCAGAGGGACTTCAAGAAAGGTATTCCAGGCCTCGCGTTACTTACCGATATTACCTACCTTCCGTATGGCAAATCGCAGACGGCTTATTTGTCGACGATTCTGGATGCCTCCACAGGGGAGCTTCTAGCCAACAACCTATCCCATTCCCTCCATTTACCTCTAGCTACAGAGACCATTGAGTTGTTAACGAAACAGAGGCGCTTTAAACTCCATAAGGACGCCTTCATCCATTCCGACCAAGGAAGCCATTATACGAGCCCCATTTACCAGAATTTATTAAAGAAGAAGGGCCTTGGACAGTCGATGTCACGACGTGGTAACTGCTGGGACAATGCCCCTCAGGAGTCCTTTTTTGGTCATATGAAAGATCATGTTAAGAGCCAGAACTGTACAACGTTCGCCGAAGTACAACGAGAAGTTAACCGCTACATTCGTTATTACAACCATCACCGATATCAGTGGGGATTAAAAAAGATGACTCCTGTTCAATACGAGGGCACTGAAAAAGTTCCTAGTTCAATTAAACGAGCCCTACCTCGATTTCTCGAGGTAGGGC
>NZ_JAHMHW010000050.1 GCF_020169515.1 Paenibacillus vietnamensis
TGTCCTTGTGGTGGCAGGTCGGATGCCATCTCAGCGGATCATCCGGCATGTGGAATCCTCCGTGGCTCTGGACAGTCCGGGCATATTCGATACCGAGCACCGGCAGCGACCGCACAACGCGGTCGTTGTAGGTGCCGAACGGATAACTCATGCCGCGTACAGGATATCCCGCAATCGCCTCCAGATTTCGACGGTCCGCGATCAGCTCCTCCGCAATCTGGTCGTCCGGAGACTGCTCCAGGAATGGATGCGTGACGGTATGGGCCGAAATCTCGTGGCCGCGAAATAAGT
>NZ_JAHMHW010000051.1 GCF_020169515.1 Paenibacillus vietnamensis
ACAGCTTGAATAAAGCGAAGGAGCAAGCCGCAGCATCGGGCACAAATGGCGCAAAGACCGTCGTGATCGAGATTTCTGAAGTGAAGGATGCAAAAAGCTATGCATTGGAGATCCCAACCGATGCGCTGCAGGATTCAAAATCGAATATAACCTACGAAGTTGTAACATCGGCAGGTAAAATTACGATTCCAAGCGGCATGCTCTCTAATACCGATGTAAACACCGATACGGTTTCGGTAAGCATTGGCAAAGCGGACGTAAGCGCCTTGAATGCCAAAATGC
>NZ_JAHMHW010000052.1 GCF_020169515.1 Paenibacillus vietnamensis
ACTGATTACAAGTCAGTTGCTCTACCAATTGAGCTACAACGGCGCAGGCTTAAAAGATCATTCATTTGTAGAGCTTTGATGCTCCATGAAAACACGATTTTACTGAAAGTAAAATGGTGCCGTCGAGAGGACTTGAACCCCCAACCTACTGATTACGATTCAGTTGCTCTACCAATTGAGCTACGGCGGCATAGTGGATGTCCGATCATTCGACGAATGATTTGGTTGCGGGGGCAGGATTTGAACCTGCGGCCTTCGGGTTATGAGCCCGACGA
>NZ_JAHMHW010000053.1 GCF_020169515.1 Paenibacillus vietnamensis
CGTAACAAGGTAGCCGTATCGGAAGGTGCGGCTGGATCACCTCCTTTCTAAGGAATACCGTTTCTCGCAGAAGAAACGATAAGCATCCTAAGGATGCACAACCGACATGTCGCTCATGTTCAGTTTTGAGGGAACAACCTGAATCCCCTAAAAGTGAAGTTAAGCTCTGAAGCTTATGCCGATTGCTTTTCGGGGGCCCCGGAAACACCTCAAACATCCGTTTGGTGGCGATGGCGGAGGGGAACCACGCGTTCCCATACCGAACACGA
>NZ_JAHMHW010000054.1 GCF_020169515.1 Paenibacillus vietnamensis
GAGGCGGCTTCTGCTGCAAAAGTGCAGCACAGCTCAGACGCCCGCCTTTCATGTCAGGTTTCTGATGCAGTTTCTGCAGCGGAACGGTGAGGCCTCATATGAGCTCGAAGCAGCTTACGGTTCTGCTGCAGTTTGTACAGCAGAACGACGAGAACTCGAGGCAGCTTATCATTCTGCTGCAGTTTATGCAGCAGAATCGAGACAAACTAGCTAGTTTGGGAGATGGGAGGCGGCTTCTGCTGCAAAAGTGCAGC
>NZ_JAHMHW010000055.1 GCF_020169515.1 Paenibacillus vietnamensis
TGAGAAAGATCCATCCGCTTTACCCGCCATTCTGATGTATAAAGTGCAGTCTGAGGTAGATCATCCGCGTTACTCGACATTCTGATGTAAAGAGTGCATGCCGGCTCGACGTGTCCTATAGCTCTGCTGTACTTATTGCATCAGAAACCTGACATTGAGCGCGATTGGGCGGACCGTGCTGCACTTTTACATCGGAATTTGGTTCATGAGCGCCAACTTAGACGATATCCGGTGATTCTGATGCATAAAGT
>NZ_JAHMHW010000056.1 GCF_020169515.1 Paenibacillus vietnamensis
GCTGTCTCGAGTTTTCGCCGTTCTGCTGTATAAATTGCAGCAGAAACGTAAGCGGTCTCAAGCTCTGCTGAGGCCTCACCGTTCCGCTGCAGAAACTGGATCAGAAACGTAAACGGCCTCAAGCTCTCGTAAGGCCTCACCGTTCCGCTGCAGAAACTGCATCAGAAACCTGACATAAACGGGTGGCGTCTGAGCTGTGCTGCACTTTTGCAGCAGAAGCCGCCTCCCATCTCCCAAAC
>NZ_JAHMHW010000057.1 GCF_020169515.1 Paenibacillus vietnamensis
CGCGGATGATCTACCTCAGACTGCACTTTATACATCAGAATGGCGGGTAAAGCGGCTGGATCTTCCTCAGACTGCACATTATGCATCAGAATGTCGAGTAACGCGGATGATCTACCTCAGACTGCACATTATGCATCAGAATGGCGGGTAAAGCGGCTGGATCTTTCTCAGACTGTACTTTATGCATCAGAATCACCGGATATCGTCTAAGTTGGCGCTCATGAACCAAAT
>NZ_JAHMHW010000058.1 GCF_020169515.1 Paenibacillus vietnamensis
TCCCGACTCCTGAACGTCTCCTGAACTTTTTTGCTTCATTCTCCCCTTAGCTCAGGAAAAAGATCTTCTTCTCCATTCTGAGCTGAGGGGAGAGTGGCTAAAAGAAACAGCAGCCCCCATAGCTATCTGCCAAGCGTCTGTTTTTAAGCAGCTCCAAGCCAAATCATCGCCGCTTCCCGACTCCTGAACGTCTCCTGAACTTTTTTGCTTCATTCTCCCCTTAGCTCAG
>NZ_JAHMHW010000059.1 GCF_020169515.1 Paenibacillus vietnamensis
AACCACCGACCTCACCCTTATCAGGGGTGCGCTCTAACCAGCTGAGCTAAAGGCCAATAAAAAAACCACATCACTGTGGGATGATTACATCATATAAAAGTTACACCTTGAAAACTGAATATGAATACGGTGCAAAACAATTGATAGCTGGTTATTCTCTGGATGGAGAATATAGGATAAGCCCTCGACCGATTAGTATTCGTCAGCTCCACACATTGCTGTGCT
>NZ_JAHMHW010000005.1 GCF_020169515.1 Paenibacillus vietnamensis
CCGCACGTCCGGATCTGAGAGAGGCCTATGCGCATGCGCATAGGCCTACTCGATTTATTGAGCAGATCGCGCGGACTGCTGCTTGTTCCGCTTCTTATTCTGCGGACTTCTTCTTAATCTAATGGACAACAATGACTTTTAGACAGCCTATTGTGCGACGTTACCATTCTAAAGGTCATCCTGGCAGCTAAGAGCAAATAAACTAGAAAAACGATGCTTCAATACCGCCTATGCTTCTCCTTTGACCGTTAGCTGCCCATACTTGTGTGTAGATCATCCTAAGAGACGATGATGTCCGTTACCCGACAAGCTCCATACCGTCCGTTACCAGCCAAGTCCCATACGAGACCAGTCCGTTACGAATCAAGTCCAAATGTAGTAGGTGTGCAGATTCCCGTTTTTTGGCTGCTCCGACAAAGGCCTTGCCTCGGCGTCGAGCGATAGAGAAATAGAAAGAAGCCTGCTCCGCCAGGAACAGGCTTCTTTCCAGTTCGTATGGTTCTGCTTACTTCAGCTTCACGATCCACACATCGCGGCCCGCGAGCTCCGCTTTGCCGCCCGTCAGCGCGCGTCCGCTGATCAGTTCGGTGCCGGAACGTTCGCCAAGATCGACCGCTGCCGCTTCCGCGTTGTGGTTAAGCACGAACAAGTAATCTTGGCCGTCTTTGGTCCGCAGCGTCGTTTCCACACCTTCCGGCGCCGCGGGAACGAGAGGGGCAATGCCGCGGGAGGAGCACAGCTGCGGCAGCCAATCCTGCAAGAATGCCGCTTCCGGGCTTGTCGCCAAATACCAGGCTTCGCCTGCTCCGAACTTGTTGACGGTAAGCGCCGGCATGCCGCTATAAAAATCGTCGCCGTACACCGCCTTCACCTCGGCTCCTTCGGAGTGGATCAGGTCGCAAAGCATGCCGCATTCGTATTCCGCTTTCAAGCCGGGAGCGCCGCCCTGTACGACAATCCGGTTGCGCTGGCTCGGAAGCAAGGCGTCGATTTCTTCCGCCCAGATGCCGAGAAGCTTGCGCAGCTCGCCGGGATATCCGCCCGTCTTAACCAGGTCGTTCTCGTTAACGATACCGCTGAAGAAGGTCGAGATCAGCGTACCGCCGGCATGAACGTATTGCTCCAGTTTGTCCGCTGCGCCTTGCTTCACCATATACATAACAGGAGCGATGACGAGGTCGTAGCCGCCGAGATCGGCTTCCACACTTACGACGTCCGCGGCGATGCCCGCACGGTAAAGCGCATCGTAGAATTTGTGCGCTTCGTCGACATAACGGAGAGCGATCGTCGGACCGCTGGACATTTCAACCGCCCACCAGTTTTCCCAGTCGAACACAATCGCGACTTTGGCCTTCACCCGGGCATCCAGAAGCGTATCGCCGAGCTTTTCGAGCTCCGCGCCGAGCTGAGCGCATTCGCGGAATACGCGGGTATGCTCGTGGCCGACGTGCTCGATGACGGCTCCGTGATATTTTTCGCAGGCCCCGATCGAACGGCGCAGCTGGAAGAATAAGATTGTATCTGCCCCCCTCGCCACCGCCTGGTAGCTCCACAGCCGCATAACGCCAGGGCGCTTGAGCGAGTTGTAAGGCTGCCAGTTTTGCTGGCTCGGGGTCTGCTCCATCAGCATGAACGGCTGACCGTCTTTCAAGCCGCGCATCAGATCATGCATCATGCCCGTGTAGCTGTGAGGCGTATCGAAGCGGGGATAGTTGTCCCATGACACGACGTCCATGTGCTTCGCCCATTTATGGTAGTCGAGCTTTTTGAAGGCGCCCATCAGGTTCGTGGTGACGGGAATGTCCGGCGTATGCTTTTTGACCGCTTCATATTCAAGCTTGTAGCACTCGAGCAGGCTGTCGGAATGGAAGCGCATATAGTCAAGGGAAATGCCCTGGAAGTTCGTCTCCGTCCGCCCGTTCGCGCCGATCCATTCCTCGCTGAGCCCGCTTGGCAGAACGATGTCTTCCCAATCGTGAAACGTATGGCCCCAGAAGGCGGTATTCCAGGCGCGGTTTAACTGCTCCAGCGTGCCGTAACGCGCTTTGGCCCATTCGCGGAAAGCCGCTTCGCAGTAATCGCAGTAGCAATTGCCTGCGCCGCCGTATTCGTTGTTGATATGCCAGATGAGAAGAGCCGGATGGTTCTTGTAGCGCTCCGCCAGCTTCTCCGCCATTCTCACCGCATATTTGCGGTAAGTCGGACTGTTCGGGCAGGAGTTGTGGCGCCCTCCGAACTTGCGCTTGCGCCCGTGGAAGTCGACTTGAAGCACGTCGGGATATTTGCGGGCCATCCAGGCGGGATGGCCCGCCGTGCTTGTCGCCAGACAGACGCCGACGCCGTCCGCGTGCAGCTTGTCCATCATTTCGTCGAGCCAGCCGAAATCGTAGGTTTCCTCGTCAGGCTGATTTTTCGCCCATGAGAATACATTAAGCGTCGTCACGTCAATGCCCGCAAGCTTGAACAAACGCAAATCCTCTTCCCAAATCTCTTTCTCCCATTGATCGGGATTGTAATCGCCGCCGTACCATATCTTCGGTTTGTTTGCGTTAATCATGTTGTCCTCCTCGTTCCATATGATAAAATCGCATTATATACCTATATTTTATGACTTAAGTTTGCTTGATCCTATATAAAATAACCGAATTCACATATAAGAATATGGAGGTTTGTTATGATGCGACGAATCGTTCCCGCCCTCCCGGCGGAGATGCTTCCCCTGCAGCTGGAGACGATCGGAATGAATCCCGATCAGGAGACGTTGGAGCGGCCATGCGGCTATCCTTATTTCCACTGGCTTCAGACGCTGGAAGGAGAAGGAGAGCTGTCGGCGAACGGCCAAACCTGGAAAATAACGGAGCGGTCCGGTTTTCTTCTGGCGCCGGGGACGCCGCACCGGTATGAGGCGAAAAGCGGTCGGTGGCGGACCGGTTATATTACCTTTTTGGGGAGCATGGCCGCAAGCTTCGTACAGTCGCTTGGCTGGAACACGGCCGAACGCTTTCAATGGGAAACCGGCAGCGGCCGGATACCCGATCAGCTGGAAGCGATGCTGGCGTCCGCCGAGTCCGGCGGCGATCCGTCGGGCTGGCAGTCTTCGGCGGATTTGTACCGGTTTCTGACGCTGCTCCGGACCGATGCCCGCACGGACAACCGGCCGTCCATGTCGAAACGGCTGGAGCGGCTTCAAGGTCTGCTGGACTGGCTTGAAACGGAATTCGCGAGCCCGGAGATCGGACTGGCGGAGATGGCGTCGCAGCTCGGCATCGGCGAGCGTCAGCTGAACGAAAGATTCCGCGAGCTGTTCGGCCAGACGGCATACGCTTATTTGATTCAGCTGCGGCTCCGCAAGGCGAAAGAGTGGCTTCCTTCCCGGCCGGATTGGACCGTTCGCCGCATCGGGGAGGCGGTCGGATTCCGCGATGCGAGTCATTTTGTGGCCACGTTCCGCCAGAAGGAAGGCATGACGCCGGACTATTACCGGAAGCTGCATGGCACCGGAGCCGGAACGGGTTCCGAGCGCCAGCCGTGAAATTGAATTTTGGGGTAATCGTTAAGATTTGATGCTTGCCCGGAACCGGATCCCGACCCAATCTTTAAAATTCCGTCCTTACTCCTCTCGGACGAACATGTGAAAATAGAGCAAACAACGAAAGAGAGAAGGGTAAGAGATGGCATTTGCATCTGCGGAAAGAGAGAAGCTGCAGGCTTTAGTGAGCCGGGCGGAGGAACTGATCGGGGCGAAAGACCGGTACTTCACCGACGGAGCCAGGCTTGCATTGTCAGACATGATTCAAGCGGCACAAAAAGCTTTAAAGGGCGAGGACCGTCTGCCATTCGTGCGAAATCGCGAGTTTTGCGTTCCCCGCGAGGAGGAGACGATCCGATTTGCGGCCAAGCGGTTTACGATGGTGCCTCCATTTGCGGAAGAGCACAGCGTCTATACGCATTATGGCTTGGAGCCTGCGCTGGAGTGGTTTGAAAAGCAGGACATGTTTTACGGAGGCAAGGAGACGCTCCCTCTCAAAGCGGATTCGGCGCGGAATAAAACGAAGGAGCTGCTGGGGGAGGCCGGGCCGGGAGAGGCAGCCGGATGCTTCGGCGAAGAGGCCTTCAACAAGCTAAAGGCTTCGTTAAATGATCTGGAGACGGCGATGGACCGTTTCAGCCCGGAGCATTCCGGAGAGGAGCTGGCTGCCGCAATCGTAGATTGCTTTAACCGGATCCGCGAATGCCGCCACTCCCGCGTGCTCCGGACGGATGCAGATTCCGCCGCTTCCTTGTATTTGACCCGGGAAGGGCTGGACCGGGTGAAAGACGTGATCGCATCGGATCCGCTTATCCGGCAGCAGTACGATGAGATCGTCCGTATTTCCGGCCTCTACAGTCCGGAGTATCTCGAGAAAGCCGTTACCATGATCATGGAGGGAAAAGCCGGATACAGCGAGCTGAACCGTCATTTCTATCTGTGGAGCTCTACGGACAAAATTGCGAATTTCAAGGCGCCGGAGCAAGCGGTCAAGGCTGTCCTCTCCTTTGTGCTTCCATCGGAGGAAAATGAGGAGGAGGGCCTGGGACACGTCTGGATCGATAACCTGGAGATTTTGTCGGCAAACGGGGGCAGCCTCGACATTCGGAATGCCGGCTTCGATGAGGGGGACGCCGGACCCCGTTATTGGATACCGGAGGTGCGCAAAGGCAGCCCCGTTATGAAATGGGAGGATCAATATCCCTATTGCGGCGGAGGCGACCGGGACCGGATCGAGCCGGCCAACCCTTCATCCCAAGTCGCGCCTCGATACAAGGACGGCGTCTCCAGGCATTCCCTCTATCTTTGCAACCCTACCGGGGAAGACGAAGGAGCCTGGACATATGGCGAACCGTTTGAGGTAGAGGGCGGAGCCGGATATACGTTAACGTTCGAAGCCAAGCTTGACGGCAAGCTGAAGACGGGACTGAAAACCGTCATCACCTTTCTGGATGAAGCGGGGCAGCCGGCCGGCAAATACGAATATGTGTTTAACCGGAAGTCTTCCATCCCGGGCGGCCGCTTCCAGCTGGCGATGCAATGCGATGCGATTCAATACGCCATGACGGGGGAGGTTGAGCTTGCACGGAAGGTCAAGCATGCCTTGTTGTACATCCTTCATGATTTCTGTCAAGGCGCCGAGCACTGGCTCGTTACCAATCTGCGTCCGGAGGGAAGCGACAGCTATGGAGCGGTTCAGGGCGGAAGGCTGCTCAGCAGCGCGGCGGTCAGCTATTCCTTCATCAAGGAAGCCGGGGTTTTCTCCGGGGAGGAGAAGGAGCGCTTCTACGGGCTCGTCGATTATCTGCTTCGCTATATGCTGGACCTTCGGGACCGGACCGAGTGGACGCCTTACGAAGCGCAGCAGGGCTGCAGCAACTGGCAGACCGATATGTGCGCCGGAACCGGTCTCATGATGATGGTGCTGACCGATTTCCCTCACCGGCATACCTGGCTGTATAACGCGAACGCGGTCCTGAAGGCCCAGCTGGAGCTGAACGTGAACCCGGATTGTTCGTGGCCGGAATCGATCCGGTACCATCATGCCGCTCTGGAACGATTTGCCGGATACGCAAAGGTTTTGCACAACGTTTTCGGGGAAAATTGGTTCGAAACGACGCCGCTGGCGCGGATGTTCGGATACAGTATCGAGATGCAGACACCGGGCTGCGGCTACTTCTCGGGGCGGATCGGAACGCCTCCATTCGGCGACCATGCGCTAGGCGGAGGCGGGGAATTCGGCAGCTTCGCGACCTATTTGGCGGATATTGCCGCAGTGGACCGCGATCTGGCGGACCGGATGTACCCTACCTGGGCGGCGGCAGGCAAACCGTTTAAAAAGCTGTGGGGGGAAGGCATCGTCCTGGAAAATATTTTGGGCCAAGGCGACAATTACGTGCCTTCAAAACCGTTGAAGCTGGGCTCGACGGACCGTTTCCCCCAAGCCGGTATTTATATTTTCCGCAAGTCCTTCGGCAGTCCGGACCAAAGCTACTTCGCCATTATGTCCAGTCCCGAGCCTGTCGCTCACGGGCATCTGGACCAGGGCTCCTTCATCTTATACAAAAACTCCGTCCCTCTCGTCATGGATTCGGGGATTGAAGGTTACTTTGACAGCAGCACCAGCTGGCATATCAGCTCCTATTCCCATGCCTGCCTGCAGTTTGCGACCAGGCGGAGCGTCATTCCCGCGGACCAGGCAGGCGCTATTAATTTATCCGCGGGAACGTACAGCCTGGAGCGGGGCTGGGTGGACGTGCCCCGGACAAGCCGGGTACTGGACGTAAAGCTGGGCGATTCCGTGGAGAGCATTACGATCGAGATCCTGAATCCGGAAGGGAAGGGCCGGCATATCCGGCATGTCTCGTATGTCAAGGAGCCGGATCTCTACGTGATCCGGGATACGGTGGAGGATTTTGAAGGACCGGTTCAATTTTCGCTGCCCGTGGCAGCCAGGCATACCGTTATCGACGGGAGCGGCGTCTATTCGGAAGGCGTGTACGGGGTGGATCTGGAAACGGTGTTTCTGAGTCCGGTACGATCGATCCGGCTGGAGAAAGGACGATCCACGCCATTTTTCGAGAGCGGGCATCAGGGCGTCTCTATGATGGACTATATCCGGACCGTCGCCGATGCGAAGGATGGGTTTCTAACCGTTCTGTATCCGAAGGAGCATGGAAAGCCAAAGCTTCACATGATCGCCCGGCAGAATGGAGCGGTATCGCTTCAAGCAGAGAACGTTTCACTTCGGCTGGAGACAGCTGAGGAGCATTATGGTGTAAAGCTGTTTAATGAAGAATATGACAAGTAGGGGACGATACAGGGGCGCGAATCACTCGCGTCCCTGAAGCAAATCGACGAGTTCCTTGCGGTGAAGTAGTCCCGCAGGAGTCTGGCGGGCTTCTATCGCTGCAGATCGGTAAATGCCTTAAAAAACCTGCGGTTATAACTTAAAAAAAGTACATTATCAGACATTTCCTCCCATGTTATTCTGATTATCAGCATTGTATGTAAACGCATTCAATTCAAAACGATTAGGAGGTAAGGAATTCAGATGAACAGGTTCAGGCTTGTGAAGCAAATCCTCACTGTTATTCTTGTCGCTGCAATTGCAATGCCGATGATAGGGGCGGCAGATTACAGTAAAGTTATGGCTAAGGAGAAGCAATCGACAAATGGCTTATTAGACAAAATGATTTTCGGCGACCCGGATTCGGAGCAGGCACACCGGTTCAAAGGCGACTTCACAAACGTAATCGACGGGGCGCTCGGCGAATCCGCACGGGCAGCGCTTCCCCGCACTCCGCCCGATATTCAGGGCGGAGAAATGACTTTCACTATGAAAGTCGATCCGGTTGCCCAAAACTATTTCACGGCTAAATTTTGGGGTAGCGATGCGTCAAGCTACAGAACGATGGTGTATATTAACGGCGAGCAGATCGGTTACCGGCGCACCGGGGACTATCAGCCGCTTGAGCTCGGCACAGGCAATGCTTTGCCGAATCGATTCTATTACAGTACGACATTGCTTCCGCTGGAGCATACTTACGGGCACGACACGGTGGAAATTTCGTTAAGGACATACAGCGGAAACTTCGGAGATACCGTAAGCCAGCCCGCCAGAGGCTATTACAAAGCTTACACGCATACCGAAGCTAATTTGGATGTATCCGGCGAGGTTCAGGGCTCCAAGCTTGAGGAAGGGAAATCTTATCTAAGAGACGATCTGACGGACGATGAGAAGCAGACGATGGTCGACCAATATCTATTAAACATGGTCAATACGTTCAATTCGTATTCCGCTCTAATAGACGGCAGCCCCAATGCCAAACTATCAATTGAACGGTATAAGGACGATCTGAAGTTTTATGCGAGCGCACTCCATTATGACTGGTCTCCCGCCAAGACGGCCGAAGAGAAAAGGGCGGCGCTGGGACGTATTTTCAAAGTGATCGACAACCATGTCAAGGATTATTACGGCAATATCAGACTGGTGACAAGGGGCGGCCATCAAGGCGACTGGGGCGGCTATTACGGCGCTTTGGGCGAATCGCTGTATCTTGTCGAACAACTCATCAAGGATGACGGCATCTACGGAGAAGAGGCGTTCGACGCATTTCTCGATGAGCCGTTTGTAACCGGAACCGCCGACGGGCTGTACTCTCTTGCGGGAGTAGACTGGAACGGAGGGGAATTATCCCGCCGGGAAGCATGGGAGCGTGTGCTGAAAGCGAATTTTGACTTTGCCCGTTCCAGACTGTCTTACATTTATAATCAAGTGGTGTATACGTACGAAGGCGCATGGGAAGCGCACGAAGGACTGCGCATCATCGGCTCTCCGTTCTTCGAAGGCAAGGAGCGCAGCCACCGGATGCTTCTTGAAGCATTAGGGGGACAGCCGTTCCTCGGAGAAGAAGTGCTGGTCGGCCCGAACGGCGAAGAACTGGATTTGTACCATTCCTTGTTCTATCATGACCAGACGGCCAGATTTACGGAAGATTATTTGCAAATTGTCGCTAAGGGACTTGCGAAGAGCAAGCTGGATGCGAACGGGAACGTCGTCAGGCGGCTGCCGTACGGCGAGCATTACACCGGCCTGACGGAAGCGGGACAAACAAGGGAAAACGGATATGTCTCCAATTACGGCGAGGCGGCAAACTACCTTTTGAAGTACTTCTACAAAACGTTAAACCACCCCGGCGATGAGGCATTGAACGATGAGATCCTGAAGCTGGCGTTGAAAAACATGCATGCCCGCGGGTTCGCCCGGTACACGAGTGTGGATGATGGCGGGAAACGGATTATGAGAGCGGAACAAGTTACGGATGAGCGGAACACGGCTTTTCCCGGATTCTACGCGTATGGTGCGAGAACTTCAACCGGAATGGCGCTGCAGTACGCTTCCCTGGAAATGGAGATGGTTCATAACGAGCAAAAGTACAGCGGCCCGGAATGGGAGGAGTACTGGCGGTATGCGAAGGAAGCGGTCGGTTTCGCGCAGCAGCAGCTTGCAGATCATCAACTGTTCAATTTCACCTTCGGAACAAGAGGGACGAATAGCGGCGAGGATTACCATCTGGCGAAGACGTATAAGTACATCACGGAAACACGCGACGATTACGACCGGTTTGACAGCGTAGCGGCGGGCGTCGTACTTCCGCAGACGGATTTCGATTATTATTCGGAAAATGAAATTGCGGAGCTTGGCGTAAACCCGGCCGACTACGAACAGTTTGCCTGGGCGGACGTCGACAATATGTTCATTTCGCTGCGGGACGGCGATTTCAGAATGTTCGGCAACCTGAACGAGCTCAATAAAGGGTACAGCTCAAACGGCAGGCTGCACGTACTTGGCGAAAATTACGACCATATCGTCCAGATCGCGACCGACGGCAAATACCAATACCAGGACTATTGGATTCGCATGGACAATATCGACATGATTTTCTTCGAAGACCAGTTGACGAACGGCGCCACAGCGCCGCAAGCGATGGCGGGTGAAATCATACCGATTACGTATCAGCCCGGAGTCGGCAAGACCGACCGCGATAATTTTGAAGCGGATACTCCTTATGCCGGTTATCCGGATTTGCTGACGGCCAGGTATGGCCAATATTTTATCGTGTTTAACACGACCCGCGGAGTATATGGAAACGAACAATCCTTTGATGTCACCATCCCGTCGGATTATAAAGAAAAAACGGTGCTTGATCTCGTATCGGGCAAGCAGCTTCCGGTATCGCCAAAAGGAAAAGTGACCATACCGCCAAAAACCGCGATGGTATTGAAATTGACGACCGGGTTCGATGGGGAAAAAGGGCCGGATATCGTTGATTTTACAAGTGCATTGGCTGGCAACGATTATGCGGGCATTACCTGGAAGACGACTCCTGGCGCACAATCCTACGAAATTACCCGATCCGAAACGGAAAACGGCAAGTACAAGGTTATTGCCAAAGGGGTAAAAGGCAATTATTTCAAAGATACGAAGGCGAAAAACGGCAATGTTTACTACTATAAAGTCTATGCTGAGAACCGTAACGGCAAAGGGGATGAATCTTATCGGGCAAAGGTGGATCTGACGGTTCCCGTATCCGGATTGAAAAAGACGGAATGGCGTGACGACCGGATCGGTACGACGGCGGGCAGCGCGGCGGTATCGGGCTCGAGCATCACGATAGCCGGCGCAAACGGCCGCGGCCTGGGAGAAGGCGACGACCTGATCATCTACGACCGGGATATTCGGGATTCGCTCCATTTTGTCAATCAAGCAGCAGCAGGCAGCAGCGTCGTTAGTGCGAAGCTGGACAGCTGGAATGGCAGCGCCAGCGGCATCATGATGCGTGATCGGCTGCAGGAAAATACCCGGTACATTTATTTCGGCGCCGATCAGGACGGAAATCTGGTGCTTCAGAATCGTACCCGGGATTCCCGCCACGCTTTCTCGGAGCAAAAGAAAAGTCCGATGAACGCTTTGCTGCTCGGACTTCGTGCGGAAGATTATCCGTATATCAAGCTGGTTCGCGACTATGATTCGCATTACATCCATGCCTATGTGTCCAAGGATGGAGCAAATTGGCAAATGGTTAAGCGGATGTTTACCCCATTCCCATATGCCGTTTATGCAGGTGTCGCTGCCGCCAAGGATGCGAGCTTCAGCGATGTTACCGTAGAAGAAACGCCGAATGGACAAGTTTATCCGTATGTGAAAAGAAGTGGCGACAGCATTTCGCTTACTTGGAACAAACCCAAGCAGGCGGTTAAATTCAGTGTTTTCCGGACGGATGCTGCGGAAGCCGCTTTATCCGATCCGGTATTCAAATCAGGCACCCTGGAGCTGGAGGACGGCTCCCCGTGGACGGTCCTGGCTTCAGAAACACCGTTGTTGTCGTATGAGGATGACGGACCGGGCTTCGAAGATTTCCCTGTCTATAAGATTGCAGCTATTTCTGCGGATGGAACGGTGCTTGGATTTACCGGTCCGGTCTACCCGCCTAATGAATCGCCCGCGCCTCACGTAACTTCGATCAAGGTGGCCAACCGTGCGGTGGGTCAGGATGATACGATCGAAGTGTCGGGTCTGCCGGAAGGGACGATCGTTAAAGTATACCGTACGCCTACGGATCTAGCCGTGATGGGGTCAACCGTTACGGGAAGCGCGAAAGGAACCGTAAGCATTCCGCAAATCGGAGCGGAATCGGGAGTTCTGTACGTATCCGCAGCTATTCCCGGCAAGATGGAGAGCGCGCGAACGGCCAAGTCATATCCGGGCGAAAACGGGCTCATTAACTTGAAGGTAGAAAAGGATGCCACGCTGCGCTTTAACACCAGCGCACCTGGAGACTTCAAGGAGCTGACCATTCTTTCCAATGGGACGGAGGAAGGAAATAAAAGATTCGGAATCGTCACCTTCAACAACGTACCGGATTTTGGGGACGATACCATAGAATCCGTTACCTTGAAGATGTATCGGGCCAATGCGAGAACGGCGCTTCTTCGCGCGCATCATATCGAGTGGGACGACTGGAAGGAACCGGGAAGCGGCGGCACGCTTGGAGCCGAGTTAAAGGCCGGTTATTTTGGGGGAAGCTCGAATGCTGCCCTGGCTTTCTTCGGAGGACCGAATGCGTCAGCTACGGTCACGCCTGAGAATGGAAATGCCGCGTATGGCATTAACGGAAGCTGGTATCTGGACGTGACGGAGATTGCAAAAGCAAATCAAGGCACCAGAGCCACGTTTCTGCTGTCTGTTCCAAGCGGGGAAGTGAATCCGCTGACGAAAGAATATATTTCCGGCTCAAGCGCTCCGGGACAATTTGCTGCCGAATTGATTGTAAAGTATAAGACGGATAACACTTAAATCACCAATGCCGGCCTGCGAAATCATGACGCAGGCCGGTTTTTCCTTTTTAGCGGTATTGGGAAATCGTTAGATATCGACCTAATCGTTAAAATTCCGTGCTTATCCGTTTCAGGCGGATATGTGAAAATAGAGCAATCAATCAAGAGAGAGAGCTGGTAAACAATGAGAGTCCATATCGATTTGTTCAAGGAATGGAACGCGACAGGGAGCCGATCCGATACGGGCTTCAGCCTGCACGACAAGCTTCTGCTGGAATATCCGGCAGAGGAGGACGCGGCGGGCTGGTATCCGATCGGCTTCGAGCGGGGGAATCATTCCGCGTTGGATGCCATGGGCTGGTATGGCTTGATCCTGCTTTTGAACACGGAGGATGAAGCTGCGGAGGTCGTCATTAAAGCGCATTTTGCGGATGATCGAACGGTGGAGGCCAAGGTATCGGCCGCCGGCACAGGTGAACGCGAGCTCAGGGTAAGGCTGGAGGATTTTGAGATCGAAGCCGCCAAAGCCAACATCTGGCGGTTTCTGAAGGGCTTTGAGCTTCAGGGGAATGCGGAGCTTCGGTCCGCGCGGCTTGTTCGGGGCGAGAGGCTGTTTGTCCAAGCGGACGTAAGGGGGAAATCCGGAGATGCGGGAGAGGCAGTCGAGTACAGGATGACGGTCTATAACTGCACGGATGAGAGGCAGCTTGTGTCGGTTAACCAGAAGTATAACGGCTGGGAATCGCTGCACCCGGAGCTGGCGCCCCGCCAATTTATGCTGGAGCCTCTTGGCAGCCGGGAGATTACGGCTGTTGTTCGGGTGCATGAAACGATGGTGCCCGGCGGTCATGAAACGACCGTCCTCGGATTCATCGCGAACGGAGACGGCGGCAGCGCCGTCCAAGTCGAGCTGAAGACGCTGCGCAGCCTTTCGCATCCCTATATTTATTGGACGAAGGAGCAGTGGGCGGAGCGTAAGGCGCTGATTGAACGGCATGAAAGCTTCCGTCCCGGGTATAAGCGGATGCTGGAGGATGCCGATGCATGGACGGTTAAACCTCCCGTACCTGTAGAGGAGCGGGACTACTGCTACGATACCCGTGAAGAGCACTATATCATGTCCGCCGCCTATGCGTATGCGCTGACCGGAGAGAGGCGCTACGCGGAGAAAGTGGCGCAGTTTTTCCGTTACTTCATCGATGAGGAGACCGGATATCCGCGCAAGAAGAAGGGCTGCAGCCAAAGCTACGTACAGGAGGGGCATTTTTTCCAGCATCTCGCCATTCCGTATGACATCATTCACGATGCAGGGGTGCTGACGCCCGAAGAGCACAAAGGGGTGGAGAAGTGCTTCCGCATCTACATGGATATTCTGGACCATCACATTCAAAGAGGGCATATTTCCAACTGGCTGTTATCCGAAATTACGGGCGCCTTCTATTGCGCCCTGGCTATTCAAGATATGGAGAGAGCGCTGAGGTTTGTTTACGGGCCGGGCGGTTCCGTCCAGCAGCTGAGCTGCGGACTGTTTAACGACGGCTGGTGGCATGAATGCTCCGTCGGCTACAACACCTGGGTATCGTCGATGTATATCCATACGGCGCATGCGCTCCTGCCTTTTGGCATCAACATTTTGCATACGCATTTTCCGATCCCGTTCAACGATGAAGTGGACAGCACATACGGCGGACAAAATGCCAAGATCCGTTTCGGCATGTACAACAAAAAGTGGGGCGGCAACCGCAAAAGCTACGTCCGCATCAAGGATTTGTTCGATGCAACGATTCCTTTCCTCGATCATAGAGGGGTTCTGTTCGGCATCAGCGATTCCGACGAGAAGAAGCTGGAAGGCGTGCATTTCGGCTCCACATACGATCTGGCCTATACGTATTACAAAGATCCCGAGTACATTCCGGTCATCAAGATGAACAATGAGACGGATCCGATATTCGGCCATGCGGAGCTTCCGGATTACGAGTCTTCTTATGTGAAAAATAACGCCTTCGCCGATAACGTTGGAGTGGCCATGCTTCGGAGCCGGACGGCCGAAAGGGAGCGGAAGGAGCAAATCCAGGCGGTGCTCCGCTACGGTTCCCATGGCTTTGCACACGGCCATTTCGACCGGACCGGGCTGCTCTCCGTCATGCGGTACGGCCGCAGCTTCTTCAATCCGGAGCATGTCTGGTGGGGATACGCTCATTTTATGTACAAATTTTACGTCCAAAATTCGATCACGAAAAACATGGTCACCGTGGACGGGAAAATGCAGGTGCCGGCCGATTCCAGACGGAGCCTGTTCTACAGCGGAAGCGCGATTCAGGCCGCGGCTGTGGAAACGACCGCTCCATGGGCATTTCCCCCTTACGGCGGCATGGTATACCGGGAGAACGAAACGCTGGAGGAGCGCTGCGCCATGAACGCCAGCTCCCTGCCGCCGCAGCCGGCGGACGCCGAGTACGGAAAGCTGTCGGCGTTCACGGAGCCTGTCCGCCAGAAGCGGGTGATGGGCGTGACGGATGACTTTATTGTCCTGTTCGATTACCTGCAAGGGGAGCGGGAGCATCAGTTCGACTGTTTGTTCCAGATCAAAGGCTTTAAGGAGCTGAAAGCGGAGCGCCTGAAGCACATCAAGCATACGAGCCAATGGTCGGATCATCCGTTGTCTGATGCCCAGTTTGTTACGGACTGTCAATGGTACGAGGCGGCAGGAACAAGTGTGGCCAGGTTCGAGACGGTATTCGGCGAGGGAGAGGATTTGAGGGGAACCCGGACCTCCTACAATACTCAAGGCCCGCTCAAGATGGATGTTCATACCGCCTGGCCGCAGCGTACGGAGCAGATCATCGGCCGCGCCGCCGAGTACCACGGCATCACCATTCCGATGGAATACGCGGTGGAAGCTGACGGGGCCGTCATCGGGCAAGGCGGCTTCGGGGCCTGGATTCTCGGCGAGGGCAAGGTCGATCTGAAGCTTGGCAGCGACGTCAAAGTGTTGACCCTGCGGGTCAAAAACCATCCGACCTACACCGAGCAGAAGTATCCCGAGCGGACGAAGCAGGGACTGTTCTGGGGCGAAGCCTGCGTCATAACGGCGGATGGCATGAAGCTTCGTCTGACCGAGCTGTCTCCCGAATATATCAACGTGGATACCGGCTTCGGCATCGGGAAGGATTATGAGGGCGGCCGCGTAACGATCGTGGGGAACGAATATCCGGGTGCGATTCCGGCGAGTCCGGTTGACCATGAGCAGGAGGCTGTTATCCGCGTCGGCTTGGAAGGCTTGCGCGCAGTCCGCTTCGTCGGCCTGATCGGGGCGGATGCTTTTCCAGGCGACGAAGCCCAGAGACGGATGACCTACGGCATCCGGATGAAGGGCGAGACCGGACGTTTTATTACCGTGGTAGAGCCCCATGAGTCTGACCCGATGATTGTGTCCGTTCATTCTTCGAATGAAAATACGGTGCGGGTGGAGCTGAAGGACGGCCGTTCGCAGGAAATAACCGTGCAGGAAATCGAGTCCGACCATAACACCCTTCTGCTTCGGGAATACAGGAACGGCAGTCTGGTGCGGGAAGAGCTGGCGAAGGGCAAGTGAAAAGGAAAGCTTCAAGGAAAGGCATGAGACAACGGTTTCATGTCTTTTTCTTTTGAATTCCTTAAATAACCGTACATGGAGCATAAAAAACTGCATTCCTTGGGGTGTTATCCTTTTATATAATGGAGCCTAAAACTAAAAATAGACCGGGGGAGACTATGAACAAGGTACGTAACTTTTTGCTTAAGAAAAGCCTGCTGATCCGAATTATTATTTCTTATCTGGTTGTCGGTTTGTTAGTCATTGCGGTACTGACGCTGGCCATCACCTCCAAAGTATCCGAGAGCTTGAAGGATGAATTGACGCTTTCGACGGACCGGTCTTTGGAGCAGACCTATAATACGGCGAACATCTTGTTAAGCTCGACTTACCAGCATTTTGCAAACGCTTACGCCTCTGACGACATTCAAGCCGGGTTTTATGCCCATGATTTCGATACGGGCATCATGGGGAGAATCGGGAACAAATTGACGGATCTGGCCCATACCAATCCGATGGTGCATTCCGTCTATCTCGTGAATACAAGGCACGAGCTGGTTTTTTCCTCGCTGACTACCGTCAGGTCCTTTCCTGAATTTTACGATCAGCAAATTTTGCACCTGCTGGAGAATACGAATGCTCTGCGCGGCAGCATATTCGTTCCGCGGAACACATCGTATGTTTATGATACGAAGCCGTTTAGCGGCAATTTAATAACGGTTGCTTATACGAGTACCCGCGATAACGACGCTTCGAACGGAGCCATGATTCTTAATTTGGACCAGCAGGTGCTGCAAAATATGATGATGAACGGCACAGGCAGCAAATCCTTTCAATCGATGATTCTAAACCGGCAGGGAATCGTCATCTCCCATTCGGACGATACGAGGATCGGCACGGACATTTCGGGGCTGGAGGCCATTCGGACCGTTTTGAAAACAGACTCCTCGCAAGGAGTTATCGAAACCGAGATTGACGGGACGAACCATCGGATTTTCTATATGAAGTCCGACAGTCTGGGCTGGATTTTCATTGGCGATGTCAATTATATGAGCTTGCTGAGCAAGGTGAATGCGGTCAAACAGTACATTCTCACCGTCACGGCGGTTATTTTGCTCATCGTTATTTTAAGCGGGTTTTTCTTCACTCGAATGATATACGGCCCGATCCATGAGCTGATCAAAAATATGACCAAAACATCGGCTTCGGTTCATAACGGGCGTCCGGTCAGCGAGTTTGCTCTGCTCTCGGACACGTTCCGGCATCTGGAGCGAAAGGTGCAGGATTTGCAGACCAGCGTGGCCGGCTATCAAAATACGGAGCGGAGAGAGGTGCTTCGGCAGCTCACGACGGGAGGCTGGAGCAGCGAAGCGGATATGACCGCAAGGCTGTCCCGGCTCGGAATACAGCTCCCGACCTCCGGCTTCCAGGTGTGCATGCTCCGCCTGGATTCTTTTGCCGCGCTTTCGGAGGCATACAGCCCCAATGACCTTTATCTTCTAAAATACGGCGTTTGCAACATTGCCGACGAGCTCGGTGCCCCGCATTTTCAAACGTTCAGCTTCGACGGCGGGGAGGACAGAATCGTCATTCTGTTTGTAAAGGCGGAAGGCACGGAGCCGGATATCCGGCAGCTTATGCGGGATATTCAAGAGAATACGGAGCGTTTCCTGAAGCTTGCGACAACGGCATCCGTCGGTTTGCACGCAGACGGGCTTCAG
Source organism: Paenibacillus vietnamensis (assembly GCF_020169515.1). Taxonomy (GTDB): domain Bacteria; phylum Bacillota; class Bacilli; order Paenibacillales; family Paenibacillaceae; genus Pristimantibacillus; species Pristimantibacillus vietnamensis. Next base: position 17,165 of record NZ_JAHMHW010000005.1, read on the forward strand.
CAAATCCCTATGTCTTGGCAATCGGCGTACAATGCTTCCCGATACCGCTTGGCGTTCGGACCGGGCTGCCTCATCGCCGCGGATATCGAGGACAGCCGGGAGCCGATTGAAGGCAGCTTGTCCTCCGCGATGGAGAAGCAAGTAACCGACAGCATGAAGCTTGGCGATTCCGCGAAGACTGCAAATGCCCTAAAAGAGTATTTCAGGCTGCTTCGAAAAGCTCCGTTCGATGAAACGATGTTTCTCTTGAACCAACTGCTGTTTACCGTAACCCGGACGTCCAAATCGATGGCGACAGGGGACTTAAGCGGCCTTAGCACCGATATCGGATCCTTGGGCCAGCAGCTATACAAGTGGGAGACGCTGGATCAGGTGGAGGAATGGTTCATCGGGCTGGGCGAAACGGCGATCAGCTTAAGAGACAAGCAGTCCTCCCAGAAAAATGTGCTGATCGTGGAGAAGGTGAGAAGCCATATTCACGACCACTATACGAACCCTAATCTGACTGTGGAAATGCTGGCCGAGGTGGCGGGGCTCTCCGTCAACTACATGAGGAAGATTTTTAAGGATATCGCCTGTACTTCCCTGAATCAATACATCAACGATTACCGCTTTGAGAAAGCGAAAGAGCTGCTTCTGACGACGGACCTGCCTGCCAATAAAATCGGAGAGATGGTCGGGATGGACAACTCGAAGTATTTTTACATTTCCTTTAAGAAGCATAGCGGCAAAACGCCGGACCATTTCCGGAAAAGCAGCGGCGATGGGTTAACGTAAAGTGAATTTTTAATCCGATCATTGTATTTCATACCTGTGCTTACCGCTTATTTCATGCTTTTTATCGCGTTTTTGAGGTTTTGCCATCAGGCAGAACCATGTAAAGTGAGGTCATCACATCAGCAGCATGAAAGTAAAGGAGGAACAGAAGTTGAGCAATACCGCTATGAGCATCCCTGAGCACGCTTACCCGGGCACGAAAAAACGGGGCATCCTCGGGGCATTTTTCTTCGAACTGATCAAAAACAAATTTTTGTATTTGTTGGCGCTGCCGGGAATGATCTGGTTTTTTATTTTTGCTTACCTGCCGATGGGCGGAATTGTTATCGCCTTTCAAGACTTTAAAGCGATGAAAGGAATTGCCCGCAGCGAATTTGTCGGTCTGAAAAATTTTCAGTTTTTTTTCCGGTCGAATGACTGGATTCAAATTGTAACCAATACGGTGTTCCTGAATGTATTGTTTATCGCCTTTAATACGCTTGCGGCCGTTGCGATTGCAGTAATGGTGACCGAGCTCGGCGGAAAATGGTTCAAAAAAATAACCCAGTCCGTCATGATATTCCCGCACTTCCTGTCCTGGACCGTGGTAGCCATGTTCGTCATGGCTTTTGTATCGACGGACGGAGGTTTTATCAATCAAATTCTGTCCGTGTTCGGAATACCGCCTGTCCAGTTTCTATCTTCGCCAGGGTATTGGCCGGTCATTCTGGTGCTGTTGAAGGTTTGGCATGGGGCGGGCTTCGGTTCTATCGTGTATATGGCGACGATCTCCGGCATCAACCCGGATATTTATGAGTCGGCCTCCATCGATGGAGCAAGCAGATTCCAGAAGATCCGGTATATTACGCTTCCTTTGCTGAAGCCTACGGTGATCCTGCTTCTCATTCTGGCTGTAGGCGGCATCTTTAACGGCGACTTCGGCATGATCTATGCGATCATTGGGCGCAATCCTCCGTTGTATCCGACTACGGACGTCATCGATACGTATCTCTTCCGCGCCATGATGGATCTCGGCGATATGAGCATGTCCGCGGCCATCGGATTTATGCAGTCCCTGGTGGGCTTCGTGCTTGTATTGACCGTCAATTACGCGGCCAAAAAAGTCGCGCCGGAGTCCGCTATTTTCTAATAAAGGAAGTGAAAACCGTACATGATCAAGGAAACTTTATCGGACCGGCTGCTTAAAGGGTTCTTTATTTTGGCCATCGGGCTGTTCTCCGTCTATTGTTTATTGCCGTTCTGGTCCGTTGTGGCCAGCTCGTTCGCCAGCGAGGCTTCCATATTGAGCAAAGGTTATACGTTCTGGCCGGCCGACTTCAGTCTTGAAGCCTACAAGCTGATTTTCAAAGACAACACGATTTATCGGGCGTATTCCGTCACGACTTTCGTTACACTGGCCGGAACGGTTATGTCCATGATTTTGACCAGCGCGATGGCTTATGCCTTGTCGGTCAAGTCCGTCAAATACCGTAACCATATCGCCTTTTATGTTTATTTTACGATGCTGTTTCACGGGGGATTGGTCGCTTCTTATCTGCTGATCTCCAAGTATCTGGATATGAAGGATACGATCTGGGTGTTGATTATACCGAGCATGTTAAGCGCCTGGAACATGTTCCTGCTCCGCAACTTCTTTGCTTCCATTGACGATTCCATTGCGGAATCCGCCAAGATCGACGGCGCTAACGACGTTTATATTCTGTTCAGAATCATCCTGCCGATCTCTCTTCCGGCTTTGGCTACGATCGGGCTGTTCTACGCCTTGGGGTATTGGAACAAATGGTTTGATGCGGTGCTCTACATTAACGATAAGGATCTTTACCCGCTGCAATACCTGATCCAGCGCATTATGAACAATCTGGATTATATCAACCAAGTATCGGCGGATATCAATATCCCGAACTTCATCCCGCCTGCCATGACCGTCCGGCTGGCCACTACGGTCGTCACGATCGGTCCAATCGTTTTATTGTATCCGCTCCTGCAGAAATATTTTGTAAAAGGCCTTATGGTAGGCGCCGTCAAAGGCTAATTCCGCTTCCGCAGCGGTTTAGTATAGCAGCAAATTTATCATCGAAAAAGGGGATGAAAGAACAGCATGAAAGGTAAACGTATAGGAACCGCATTATTGACCGTAGCGCTTGCAGCCTCAATGACTGCATGCAGCGGCAAGGAGAAAGAAACCAACACCCCGGCCGCAACCGGAGATTCTGGAGCTGCGACGCCTCCCGGCGCGGTTACCTTGAAAGGAATGCTTTTCGGCGATGCGCCCAAGGATCTTCCGCTGGTGCTGGAGGAGTTCGAGAAACGCACGAAAGACACGCTGAATACGAAAATCGAATTTCAATGGAACTCGCCGGCCGACCATAAACAAAAGGTCAAGCTTATGATGACGGCAGGCGAAGAGGTGGATTTTGTATTCGATGCGGACTTTCAAAACTTGAGGGAGCTTATTCCGCAGGGCGCTTACGCCCAGTTGGACAACTATTTTAACAACGATGAGTATCCGGGTTTGAAAAAGGCGTTCTCGCCTGAATTTATCGAGATGAACAAACGGTACGACAATCATCTTTATACGATTCCGTTTACGCAATACTTCTATGATATCCCGGTGGTTTATATCCGTAAGGACTTGCGGGAAAAGCTGGGCTTCAGCAAGCCGATCTCCAGCTACGACGAGCTTCAGCAGTTCTATGAGAAGGTGCTTGAGTCCGAAAAAGGCACAACTCCGCTAGCCGTGAGGGGAATCGGAGGTTTCCAGGAAATGCTTGCTCCGGAGCGGGAGGAATTGGATACGGTTCGTCCGCTTAACCTGGGCGGAATTGTCTATTTCGTTCATCTGTCGGACGATTTGAAGAAGGTGCAGAATGTCGTTGCCTTTGGCGACCCGGCCTCCGAATGGGCCAAGCTGCCTGCTCCGTACAACACGATGAAATCAACCTTCGTGCAATATGATAAATGGGCGGAGTGGAGCAAGTATCTCGAGAAGGACGTGCTGAGCCAGAAGGATCACAAAGCCTATTTCATGTCCGGCAAAGCTGCGTCGTATTACGGAACGATCTCTTCCTATGCGGCCGATAAGAAGGTGCTGCAGGAAACGATTTCCGGTGCGGATCTGGAGTTTTTTGTGCTCAAAGACAAGATCCGCAGCATGGAGCCCAAGGCGATCTCGACCAGCTACAAGGCCAATAACTCGATTGCGATTCCGGTGTCCTCCAAAAATATCGACAGGACGATGAAGTTTTTCGACTGGATGTTCCAGAGCCGCGAAAACCACGATTTGTTTGAATACGGCGTTCCGGGCAAGCACTGGGAGCCGGTTGGCGAGAATCAGCTGAAGCTGCTGGACGAGTCCGAAAACTATATTTTCCCGGGCTACGAGTTCACCTGGAACCCGAATATGATCCGTTTGCCTGAGGATTTGGACGATACAGCGAAGAAGTACTTTGAGTATTCGGCTAAAGCGGATACTTATTACGCAGCGGTGTTAGCCAAGTTTGCTTTCGACACGGCCAATGTGAAAGGCGAATTTGCTAACGTTCAATCCAAAGCCGATCCGTTTATTCAGATGCTGAAGGCCGGTCAAGTGAAGGATTGGGAAGCGGATGCCGTGAAGCTGAACAACGACCTGAAGGCTCTGGGGCTGGATAAAATCCGCGCGGAAATTACGGCGCAGGTTCAGGCTTATCTGGATGCGGGCGGCCAATAAGTTCTAGGAAGAAATGGCGGTGCCAAGGGAATAACTTTCCCTGCACCGCCTTTTTTGGGGTCTGGTAAGGTAATGGACAAAATCGCCGCTTAGACTGACTAACTTGCAAGTGTTGACGGCTAATGGACAGGAGAGTCGTTTAGGCAGGGTGGAAGGTTTGCTTTCTTTACGAGCATGGCTTTAAAGCGCCGAGATGACCGTTAGAATGCAGAAACTGCACAATATGGGGCCTAGGTGTCATTTTTGTCCTTTACAAAGGACCGCCGGACTCCAACACTTCATAAAAAGACGGCCGCCGTCTCCCCGGTCGATTCATGACCTTTATAATCAAGCATCAAGGTTGAGCGATCATTATTGCTAAAGCCATACGCAGCTGATCTGAACATCGCAGTAACCTCTCGAGAAAAGTCAATTTTGTTATAGTACTAATCACAACTTTAAGATTGTCCTTCTCCTCCCCCGGCTGTAAGATCGAAATAGATAAGGAGTGATCAAGATATGAACATTCAAGAGCTTACGATCGAGCTGCTGCCTGGCGAATATTGGTGGGGAGGACGGGCCTCTGACGGACGAAGGATGCCTTTCGGCGATTCCTTTTTCAGTGTCGACTTGGCTTCCAACCTGGGGGGAAATCAGGGCTGCCCGTTACTGATCTCGAGTAAAGGCAGATATATTTGGAGCGAAGAACCTTTTTCCTTTCAATTCGGACAAAATCGTTTAAAGGTTACCGGCGGCGAGGGACAGCTGCTCTCGGGTGAAGGCCGCGAAACGTTGCGGGGAGCGTACAGCTATGTATCCAGCACCTTCTTCCCTCCCGATCCGTCGATCCCGGAAGAACTGCTGTTTACGGCGCCGCAATACAATCTATGGATTGAGCTGCTTTATGAACCGACTCAGGAGAAGGTCCTGCAATATGCGAGGGAAGTGCTTGCTCACGGGATGCCGCCGGGCGTCATTATGATTGACGACAACTGGCATGAGCCTTATGGAAGCTGGACCTTCCATTCGGGCCGGTTTCCGGATCCCGGGCGAATGGTTCGGGAGCTGCATGACATGGGTTTCCAGGTGATGCTTTGGGTTTGCCCGTTTGTTTCGCCGGATTCCCTCACGTTCCGCAAGCTCGACCGGACAGGAATCCTGTTGAAGGACCGCAACGGCATGACGGCGATTCGAAAATGGTGGAACGGTTACAGTGCGGTGCTGGATTGCACCAACCCTGAGGCCGTGAAATGGATTCACGAGCAGCTTGATGCGCTGCAGCGTGATTACGGAATTGACGGCTTCAAGCTGGACGCAGGAGATCCGGAGTACTATGAGCCGGACGACCTCAGCTATGTGCCTGCCACTACCCGCAACGGGCATTGCGAGGCATGGGCCAAGGTCGGACTCAACTATCGGCTGAACGAATACCGCGCTTGCTGGAAGCTTGCTGGACAGCCGCTCGTTCAGCGCCTTAAGGATAAGAACAGCGAGTGGGAAGGCAACGGTCTGGATACCTTAATTCCCGACGGCTTGGCGCAAGGCCTTCTCGGTTATGCCTATATCTGTCCCGATATGATCGGCGGAGGGCAGTATGAAAGCTTTTCGGCGGACAGACTGGATCCGGAGCTGTTTGTCCGTTATGCCCAGTGCTCCGCCTTGTTTCCGATGATGCAGTTTTCCGCGGCTCCTTGGCACGTTCTGGATGAGCAGCACCTTCGCTATTGCGTAGAAGCGGCAGGGCTGCATGCCCGGTTCGGACCGGAAATTTTGGAGCTTGCCAAACATGCGGCCAGGACCGGAGAGCCGATTGTTCGCCATATGGCCTATGAATTTCCCGGGGAGGGCATGGAAACCGTCCAGGATCAGTTCATGCTCGGCAGCTCGCTGCTGGTCGCCCCCGTCATCACAAAAGGGGCAAGAACGAGAACGGTCAAATTTCCTGCAGGTACCTGGATTGGAGACGACGGCAGTGTCGCGACAGGCCCGGCGGTTGAGCAGATCGATGTGCCGCTCGGCAGACTGCCTTGGTATAGGAAGAAATAAATCAGATCAATGTAAATCTTAGCTCAGAATCGCCTTTGATTCGTCAGGAAAACTGATGGATCAAGGGCTTTTTTTGATTCATGGAGCTATTAGCTGATTTCAGAGTAAATCGGGTGACATTCTGAAAAACGTGTACATATTGTATTAGAATACTGATTAGTGGAAGGGGACTGCTTACATGATTCATCCAGATACAGAACTTCGATTTGTAAGCGAACAGGTAGGTCTCGGTGTATTTGCTACAAAATTCATCCCCAAGGGAACGATCGTTTGGATTTCTGATGATTTAGAAATCGTACTGGATGAGGATTATGTAGATTCCCTCGACGAAATGCGGAAAAACATCATTTTAAAATACACGTATCAAGAAAATAACGGCGACTATATTCTTCACTGGGATCACACCAGGTACATGAATCACAGCTTCCTTCCGAACTGTATCGATACGGCTTACGATTTTCAATTGGCAGCCAGAGACATCAAGCCTGGTGAACAATTAACGTGTGACTATGGCATATTGGGCGACGTTGAAGATTTTGAATGCGTGCCGGAAGATGGGGCGACCCGAACGGAAATTAAAGCGGATGATTATTTACACTACTATCAGGAATGGGACGAGATGGCCAGGGAGGCGTTTAAGCATTTCAACGAGGTTGAGCAGCCGCTGAAATTTTTAATCAAAAAGAAATTTATGACCAAAGTTAAAAATGTAGCTTCCGGACGAAGACCATTGGATTCGATCCTTACTCTATTCGAATCGTAGTCACTCTTGAGCGTTGTAGAGCGGCAGCGGCAGTTTTGGACGACGGTTTCACCGTCCAGGCAGCCGCTGCCATTATTTTTTAGTCCTATTTCTGTTCGGACAGCTTGTTAGGACTCTAGGTTCATTGTACAATTTGATTTAACTCATCAGGCTTAGTGCTGGACAAAAGTTGGATGTCCGTGTTAAACAAACGGACGGTAAGGTGGCGGCGTTTGAGCATAATTAAAGACTTTTTGCTTCAGTTATCACTAGTCATTGTGCCCGTTGGAATTTATCAGGCTTATTTGTTAGGCCATATTCGAATTAAGAATCACAAAGCCCTTTTTCCGGCTTTACTTTGGGGCAGCTCCGCTTTATTATGCATGTCTTTTCCGATCAGCTACGGAAACGGAATGCATCATGACTTCAGAATCGTCCCCATGCTAATCGGCACCTTATATTGCGGACGAAGAACCGGCCTGTTTTTAGCGGTCCTGGTGCTTCTATACCGTTTATATGTAGGCCTGGACATAGGCTTCTTCAGTTCACTGCTGGCTATCGTCTGCGGTTTTTCCGTTATCCTTTATTTCCAGAAGAGATTCGAAAACGTGTCAAAGGACAAGCGTATTCAACTGGCTGTCCTGCTATCGTCTTATTATTGCTTGGTGGGCGCTTCTTTAGTTTCGGTCATGAGGGGAGTGACAACCGAGAGCTTAACCGTTCAGTTTTTGCACTTCGGTTGTGCCGCCGGCCTGGTCTGGCTGATGACGGTTTTAAATGAAAACACGGCAGAGATCCATAGGATGCGCATAGAGCTTCAAAATGCGGAGAGGCTTCGTCTGATCGGAAACTTAACCGGTGTATTTGCCCATGAAATCCGCAATCCGATGCAGGTAGCCCGGGGGTTTCTTCAACTGCTCGATACGCCCGATCTGCCGGATAAGAAGAAACAGTATATTGAGCTGGCTATTGAAGAATTGGATCAGGCGAACAATATCATTCATAATTTTTTGACATTAGGCAAGCCTCCCGAGGAATGTGATGAGTTCGTGGATGCCGGCAATCAGCTGCAGCGCGCTGTGACTCTGATGCATAACTATGCTTTAAGCAAAAATGTATCGATCCATACGAACATTGAGAGCGGTTGTTTCGTTCACGGCAATGCCCAAAGAATGAACCAATTTTTGGTTAACATTTTGAAAAACGCAATTGAATCTATGCCTGATGGCGGGGCGATTTGGGCCTCTTGCATGGCCGCTGAGGATTCTCAGGTCGAAATACGCGTGATTGATAAGGGAGTAGGGATGTCGAACGAGGAAGTGGAACGGCTCGGTTCCCCTTATTATTCCTTGAAGGAAAACGGCACCGGATTAGGGATGATGGTATGCTTCCAGATTATCAAGTCGTTTAATGGAAAATTAAAAGTGATCAGCGAACGAAATGTTGGAACGGAAGTCGTAGCGAGGATTCCGAAGACGAATGCTTCCTAGCGGCGGGCGCACCTGAATAAACCCTTGATTTGTCAGGAATCTGATGAATCAAGGGTTTTCTTTATTTCAGTGAGAAAGAGAACAAGAATGGCAAAGAAATAGCGCAAATGAGCATGAAATCACAAAAAATTTAGCGCGTAGATTCTGTATAATTAGCCATTATGACGGGTTTTGGCACCAAAAGGTGCACATCTTGAGAAACCAGTGAGTAGGGGGAATAACCGTGCAAAATAAGCCTTGGATTTCCGATCAAGGAGATGGAACGTTCATCAATCCCGTGCTTCATGCGGATTACTCGGATCCCGATGTGATCCGGGTCGGCGAGGATTTTTACATGACCGCTTCAAGCTTCGGTCATATTCCGGGATTACCGATTCTTCATTCGAAGGATTTGGTCAACTGGACCATAATCAATCATGTCATTCAGCGGATGGACATCCCCGGCTACGACAAGCCGCAGCACGGCAACGGGGTATGGGCGCCTGCGCTAAGATATCACGACGGTAAATTTTGGGTATATTACGGCGATCCGGATGCAGGGATTTTCATGAGCACGGCAGTCGATCCGGCAGGGGAATGGGAGCCGCTGCACCTCGTTCAGGAAGGCAAAGGTCTGATCGATACTTGTCCTTTCTGGGATGAGGACGGCGAGGCATATTTGGTTCACGCGTTTGCCAACAGCCGGTGCGGCATTAAACATAAGCTGAGATTGTGCCGGATGTCTCCTGATGGAAGACGGCTTCTGGACGAAGGCCGGATCATCTTCGACGGAACCGAGAATCATCCGACCATGGAAGGGCCGAAGATGTATAAGCGCAACGGTTATTATTACATTTTTGCGCCGGCAGGCGGGGTTGCCACGGGCTGGCAGACGGTGCTGCGCGCCTCCTCCATCTATGGTCCGTATGAAGATAAAATCGTATTGAAGCAAGGCGATACTCCGATTAACGGGCCTCACCAAGGCGGTTGGGTTGAATTGGAATCCGGGGAATCCTGGTTTATGCATTTTCAGGACAAGGGAGCATTCGGGCGGATCGTTCATCTGCAGCCGGTTCGTTGGGTTGACGATTGGCCTTTCATGGGTATTGATCTCGATAGGGACGGCATAGGGGAGCCTGTTCTCCGTCACGCTAAGCCAAACGTAGGCAAGGAGTATCCTGCCCAGGTTCCGGACGAATCCGACGAGTTCGACCGTGCAAAGCTTGGACTCCAGTGGCAATGGCAAGCGAATCCGAGTCCGGCTTGGTACTCGCTCGGGCAGAAGGAAAGCCATCTGAGGCTGTATGCCTCCCCGGCTCCGGAAATGTACAACGCACCAAACCTGCTGCTGCAAAAGTTTCCTGCTGATTCTTTCCAGGCGGAAGCTCAACTGGATTGTACCACGCTGGGGGCAGGGGAACGGGCCGGCCTGATCGTGTTCGGCTACCAATATGCATATGTGGCGTTCCGGGTGAAGGAAGACGGATCCGGGATGGAGCTGCTTAGGGCGGAAGGAAATGCAGCCGGCGAAAACGTAATTTGGTCAACCGATGTGACGGCGTCAAACGTTGTACTCCGGGTGACGGTGAATAAAGAGGCTGAGTGCTCCTTTGAGTATTCCGTCAACGACGGCGAGTTTGCTCCGTGCGGCGAATACGCGTTTCAAGCGACGGAAGGCCATTGGGTAGGAGCCAAAGTCGGGCTCTTCGCCGCCCGTTCGGGGGACGGGCCAAACGGAGGTTATGCGGATGCCGATTGGTTCCGCGTGACCCGGGCATAGTGCGCTTCATTTTCGAGATGGACCGTTTCATTCCGGATATCGAATCCACTGGAAATTCCGGACCGCGAGCTAACGGAGATTTTGGAAATCACTTATACGAATTTAAGCCGGTTTCTGAAGCCGGACGGCGGCTTCTCCCGCGAGCTCGGGCATTCGCCGCCCGCGTCGAACACGGCGCAGGTCAAACAGGGCGAGCATTACCCGTATATGCCTGAACCGGTAAGGATTGGCAAGGGGGTAGCGGAGGGCGACATGAACGCCGGAACGCAGGCGATATGGATCCGGGAGCTGAGCCACAAGCTGGCCAAGCTCGATTATGCTCCGTTAATCGTGTATTCGGAACAATTTTGGGATTGGGTAAAGGGGGAACACAAAGAATGAGCAGGACGTATAACAATCCGATATTGCCGGGGTTTCATCCCGATCCTTCCATCGTTAGAGTCGGCGAGGATTATTATATGGTAAACTCCACGTTTCAATATTTTCCGGCTATTGTTATTTCCCATTCCAGGGATTTGGTGCATTGGGAATATATCGGACATGCGATCGCCCGCAGCGAGCATATCCGTCTGGAGCATCTCCCGGATTCTTTCGGAATTTGGGCGCCGGACATTTCGTTCCATGAAGGAGTTTTCTATATTTTCGCAACCCTCCGTCTGGAGGGAGCCGGCAGAGCCAACATCATGATGAAGTCCGAGCGGCCGGAAGGTCCGTATTCCGCGCCTGTAGTCATTAACGACATCGGCCTCGATCCATCGCATTTTATTGACGACGATGGAACCCGCTATATGGCGTATGGCAGCAAAGGGGTTACCATTGTAAAGCTGAATGAGGAAAGCTCCGAGGCTGTAGAAGAGCCAGTCCATCTGTGGGAAGGAACGGGACGAGTCGCACCCGAAGGTCCCCACATTCTAAAGAAAGACGAGTATTATTATGTCATTCTGGCAGAAGGCGGAACCGAATACGGGCACTGCGTAACGGCGGCCAGATCGACCTCTTTGTTCGGCCCGTACGAACCGTGCCCGTTCAATCCGGTCCATACGCAAACGGATCCGCAAGCGCCCATTCAAAGAGCGGGTCACGGGAAATTGGTGCAAACCGGGCAAGGCGACTGGTGGATCGTACATTTGGGCGGAAGACCGCTCGGAGGCGGATATTGCACCTTGGGAAGGGAAACCTTCCTGGAACCGGTTCAATGGACGGAAGAGGGATGGTTCACCGTCAATCAAGGAAGAGGGCCGGCATTAATTCAAGAGGCTCCTCCCTTGGAGCAGGTCGTTTATCGCGAACCGGCGTTGGACGAATTTGCGGAGGGCAGCCTTCCGCTGCATTGGCAGTTCGTTCGAAATCCGGACGAGGGCAATGTGTCGTTTACGGAGAGAGATTCGCATGTCCGGATATGGACGGGAGCGGGCGATCTGGACACGATTCAAGCCAAAAATGTGATCGTACGCAGAGAACAGCACCACAGCTACACCGCATCGATGAAGCTTGAATTCAAGCCGGAACGCGACGGAGAGCAGGCCGGGCTGGTATGTTATTACGATTCCAGATGTTTTATCAAGCTGTGCTCGACGTATGACAACGGGCTCAAGCTTAAGCTGATCGAAAATAGGGCCAGACAGCTGACGAATTTAGGCGCGATTGAGGTTACCGGTGACGGTCCGATTTATTTAAAGGCTGCCGTTAACGGAATGGAACGAACATTTTATTATAGCTATGATAATACAGGATGGATCGAAGCGGGACGCATTCCCGACGCGCTTTTTCTAAGCGACGAGGGGACGCAGGAGAAAAAGGCTTTTACGGGTACGATGGTAGGCTTCTATGCCGGTCATGGAGGCAGCGGGCGCAGAATCGCTGCGGATATCGATTGGTTCTTATATGAACCGCAGAGCACTTTATTCACTTGATAAACAGCTCGCTTGATGAAAAAACGTTGAACAAATGGTGGTGCAGGAATATTCCTGCACCACCATTTGTTGTTTTGAAGCAACGGACATAAACGCCGCTTAGAACGACGAAGCAGCAAGTGTCGGCGGCTAACGGACAGGAGAGTTGTTTAGGTCGGGTGCAAGGTGTGCTTCCTTTAAAAGCATGGCTGTAAGGCGCTGAGATGACCGTTATTATGTTGAAATCGCAGAATTTGCTCTCTAATTGTCTTTTTTGTCCTTTAAAAAGATGCCGTTCGCTTACTCGATAACCTTTTGGAACAGCCCCCGCTGGCGCTTGCGGTACTGGAGCGGGGAGCAGCCGTTTGCCGCTTTGAACAGCTTGTAGAAATTCGCAACCGGCTCTATTCCGATCTGCGCGGCAACCTCGATCATCTTGAGGACCGTGGCCGCAGAAGCCGCTGGGCTTCCCGAATACGCACCAGCTGCACATACTCCGGGAAGCCAAATCCGGTACACTGCTTGAACTTTCGGCTAAGGTAATAAGGGCTGACGAAAAAACGGCCCGCCAATCTTGAAGCCGCCGCGTTTCCTTATCCCGGAGTAGGCATGTATGGGATGATTAAAGCATTTGAAGTTTGGGGCGAGCAAATCGTCAGCGAAATTGCCGCCAAGCATCTCGACAAGGACGAAACGGTGCTTCATGCGTCCGGCGGAACGGATTGCCAGTCGGTGAAATCCGCCCGGCGCGAGGTTTTTTTGGCAGGTACTGCATATAAATTAGTGATGGATAACCGGAACGTTCGGATCGAGCGTAAAAGGACGTGGAGCTATGAGGATTTACGTCGCGAAGGACGGCGATACCCTTAGCCGGATTGCGGAACAGTTCAATATTACTATAGAGTCCCTGCTTTCTCTCAATGCGCAAATTGGAAGTCCCGGGCAGCTCCTTTCCGGAGAACCGATTTATTTGCCTACCCATACCATGTCAAGGGAATACCGGACTGCGAGTCCTTTTGGAAATCTGCAGTGTCCGGTTCCCTGGTTTCCGACTATGCCTCCGGAGGAAATGGAAAAAAACGAATACGATGTGATAATCGTCGGTACCGGGGCGGGAGGCGGTGCGGTCCTTTGGCGATTATGCGAGCAGTGGGGAGCGAACGGCAAACGGATCGGCGTCGTGGAAGCGGGTGATTTGACAGCCCCGACGCATGCAGCCAACCTTCCGTATTTTAATGCCGACCTTTATACATACACGGGGCAATCGCATCCTCAATTTCCGGGCACCAGGCAAGTGATCGCCTTCGGAGGAAGAACCTTATTATGGGGGTTAATCAGTCCCCGCGTCCCCGATTTCGCCCTTGCGGAATGGCCGGTTCCGGTTAACGAAATGAAAGCCTATTACAACATTGCCGAAAAGCTGATGAGCGTCACCCAAAACTTTCAAAACAATTCGTCGCTGCAAGAGATGCTGCTCGGACGGCTCCAAAATCATGGATTTCTGGAGGCGCAATATGCGCCGATCGCCGCCGACCTCACTCCGACCAAATATGGGGTCGTACATTCCAACGTCTTTTTCAGCTCGATTCAATGCTTCGCATCCGGCATTTACCGCCGGCCTTTCGATCTTGCTGTCAGGTCACGGGCCGTTCAAGTCTATCTGGAAAACGGAAGAGCGGCGGGAGTCAGGGTCATGCAGCCGGACGGAAAATCGTACGTGATCAGATCCAAAACCATCGTTTTGTCAGCCGGCGCTTTGGAAAATCCGCGTATTTTGCTGAATTCCGGAATTGAGGGCAGGGCGATCGGGCATTATTTGACGGGCCATACTTATGTAAGAGCCAGGGGGAAAATCGAAACGAAGGATTTCCCGGATATGCTCGGGACGCTCGATATTTTAATTCCGCAAACGCAAGATCGTCCTTTTCAGATCCAGATAGACGGGCCGTACGGCCCGGATTGGTTTGTCATGTACCAGCAGTATAAAGAAAGACCTTTCAGAGACGATTGGGAAATCACGTTATACGGCTTCGGAAAAACCCAATCGCGTTACGAAAATCGGGTTGCGATCGATCCGTTAAGGCGAGATCAGTACGGCATTCCGCTCATCCAAATCGATTTTTCTTACAGCGATCAGGATTTGGAAATTAGAAGGCAAGCGGCAAATACTTTGCAGCAGGCTGCCGCAGCGATAGGAGTACCGATCGTCGCGCAGGAAGGCGAACCGGCGATCCAGGTGGTGCCGCCCGGAGGCGACCAGCATGAGTCCGGAACCTGCCGGATGGGCCATGACCCGGATACCTCGACGACAAACCCGTATGGCCAGGTCCACGGCGTCCCGGGTCTTTATGCGGCGGACCTTAGCGTGCTGCCTACCCTGAACGCCGCCAATCCTACCTTGAGCGTCGTCGCCCTGGCCATACGTACGGCGGATTATATCGTCAGTCAAAACGGATCTTGAAAAGTTACGCAGAGGCATATAGCTAGTTTTTTTCTTTTGCGCACTCTCCCCTCGGCTCAGGATAGGAACATGTCTACAGCATGGCTTCCTGAGCTGAAGGGAGAATGGAGCAAAGAAGAAAAAAAGAAGGTGACCTATCGAAACTTTATTCTCCGCCGGCTACCAAGGAATAGAAAACCGGAGGCGCGGGTGCTTCCACTTTACCATGCCTGTAAGCATAAGCGCCGCGAAGTAGAGGAGCAAGGAGCCGGCTATGGAACCAATGACGCTCCAAATCATCGGCAGGCCTTGAACTGTAAGATAGTCAAAGCTCCAGTGCCCGCATATCGCCATCAGCAGCATGCAGATGCCTACTTTTACATAAGGCCGAAGGCTCCAGTAAAAACCGATCGAGCTCGAGATCGAGAAGAAGTTTAGCAGCGTCTGCATGACAATCCCGATGCCGATGCCGTACGCAACGCCAATAATACCGAATTGGCTGCCGAACACGAAGATAGAGACAGTCTTGAATACCATGGCTGTGACGTAGTTCCACAGCGTTGCTTTCGCGCGGCCGAGTCCGAGCAGAATCGCATGCAGCGGAGCGTCGAAATAATGCAGGAAAAACATCGGCGCCAATACTTTCAGCAGCAGCCCCGCTTCCGGCGCATCGTATACGAGCGTCGTGAGCGGGGTTGCCCATTCGAACAGGATCACGGTCGCAGGCGCTCCGATCAGAAGGCCCAAGCCAAGCGCCTGATCCATTCTTTCATGCATAAGCAGATTGTTTTTGTTCGCCGCCGCCTCGCCGATTGCAGGAATAAGAGCGGTGGACAACGATTGCGTAATAAAGCTTGGCATAAAAAGCAAAGGAAACGTATAACCCGCCAGCATGCCGAATTGCTTCGTGGCCAGCGCCGTGCCGACGCCGGCCAGCGCCAGGCTTGTTGTGATGAGCAACGGCTGGAACGTGCTGTAGACCGATTGAATGATGCCGTGACCGGTAGTCGGCAGGCCGATCTGCAGCAGCTCGGCGAGCGTGCTTTTTCCTTCCTTCAGATGGCTCGCCCAGGTTTCGCCGGGACTTTTCGATTCACCGTACAGCTTGTAGCTTATCATCAGGAATAAGAGGCTGATCGCTTCGCTGACGACAGAGGCGGCCATGGCGCCTGCAGCCGCATACGCGACGCCGTAGGGCAGCAGCAGGTGTACCAGCGCCAGTACGCAGGCGATCTGTACCGTATGCTCAAGAACATCGGAAGCGGCGATCGTCTTCATCTGCTGCATGCCGCGAAAGTACCCCTTGAGCACGGCGGAGACCGCGACGATCGGCGCGATCGGCGTGATGGCCAGCATCGCATAATAGGCGCGCTGATCGCTGAGCAGGATCGATGCGATCCACTCGGATCCAAGCAGCGAAACGGTCGTAAGGGTAACGCTGAGTACGCTGGTGACGGCGAGCGAGACGTGCAGAATGCGCCTCACCTTCATCCGTTCGCCGCGGGCGCTCGCCTCCGCGACCAGCTTCGAAATCGCCACCGGCAAGCCCAGCTCGGTAATCGTAATGACAAGCGGCACGAGCGGATGCGCCATCATCAAGAGGCCGATTCCTTCCGCGCCCAGTACGCGAGCGATATACATGCCGCTTATAAAGCCGAGAATACGGTTGATGAAAGCGGCGATTGACAAGACCAGCGTACCCTTCATGAACGATTGCCCGGGTTGTGACATGTTTTGGTTCCTCCAGTTCCTTGAATACTTCATTGTATTCAGTTTTTGGAAAAGCATGCGAACAAGCAGGCAGCTTGAACAAATCGGGACAAGCACCACGGAAGGAAATAACTCGAATGGAAATGAGACACTTAAGGAAAAATATCCATTAGAATATTTATCCTGAGGTGATTGCTGTGTGCCAAAAAGCTATTTTTTTCCTGCTGACCCTTTTTGTTCTCGCTTCCGTTTCCGGCTGCCAAGCCCGTGGGCCGGGGGAGCAAGATCTTCTGCGGATCCAATCGGCAGGTGAAGCGGGGAACAAAAAAGTCATTTTAATCGTCGTAGATTCGTTAATGGCTCAGAGCATCGACCGCGGTATCCGGCAAAACAGGCTGCCGGCGTTTCAATTCCTGATCGGCCGCGGGCAATATTATAAAGAGATGGTCAGCTCCTTTCCTACGATGTCCGTCACCATCGACAGCTCGCTGATTACCGGCGCTTATCCGGACGAGCACCGGGTGCCGGGATTGACCTGGTATTCGATGGATGACCGGAGACTGATCAATTACGGAACGGGACCGATGGAGGTGCTGCATCAGGGGGGAGGCCCTGTACTATCCGATGCGCTCGTTCATTTGAACCGAAGCCATCTGAACGGCAAGCTGCCTACCATTTACGACGAGCTGGCCCGGCGCGGGTTTACATCCGGATCCGTCAACGGGCTTATTTACCGGGGACAGACCAATCATACACTGTCCATACCGGGATGGATGCAGGCCGTTTCTCCGCTGCCCGATAAAATTCAGGTAATAGGACCCGATTTTCTGTCGCTCGGAGTTTTATCCAACCCGCTTGAAGGAGCGGCGCATCTCCCCGTCGGACCGTTCGGGCGGTTCGGCTTGAATAACAGCTTTGCGATTGAAACCGTCAGCTATTTGGTCCGGACGAAGGCTTTGCCGGATTTTTTATACGTGTATTTGCCTGATCTCGATCAAAAGCTGCATCGAAACGGACCGTCGGATATGGCGGGTGTCGAAAAGACGGACCGTCAGCTGCAAAACCTGCTGGAAGCGTTCGGATCTCCGGAGCAAGCGCTGAACGAAGCGGTCTTTCTTATTATGGGGGATAGCGGAATGACGCCGATCCTGCCTGCCGCTCAGCAGCCTGAAATCGATCTGCCTGCGCTGCTTGGACCTGAAAGGGTGCTTAGCCCGGGTGAGAAGGTATCCGAGAGGACTGAGCTCGTGACGGCCGTCAACGAAACAATGGCGTATGTCTACGCCTTAAAGGAGAATCAGCCGCTCAAGAATACGGCCGAGCTCCTCTTAACCGATCCGCGTATCGATTTTGTCGCATGGAAGGAGAAGGAATGGATTCGTGTCATTCAGGCTTCGACTCTCAAGCAGCTTAAGTATAAAGCCGGAGGCGGGCTCAAAGATTCTTACAATCAAGCGTGGACAATCGAGCAGGACGGTACCGTGCTGGATCTGAAGGTGAATACAGCCGGCGGCTCGGTTGCGTACGGGGATTATCCCGACGCCTTGAGGCGGTTGTCGGGCGCCTTGCATTCGCAAAACGGAGAGTTTCTCATCGTCACAGCGAAGCCGGGCTATGAGCTGGCGGACAAAAGCTCGCCGTCGCATAAGGGCGGCGGCGGTCACGGTGCCATGTACCGGATGGAATCGCTTGTCCCATTAATTATTTCCGAAACCGGACACAGGCCCAAGTATTTGCGTATAGTCGACCTGAAAGCTTTTTTGCTGGACCTTGTGACAAAGCAAAAAGGACAAGTTCAATAGGACCGCTCGCGAATCGTTTTCCTGTATTGCTCGGGCGTGACGCCTTTATTTTTCTTGAACATTTGGCAAAAATAGGACGGGCCAAGCCCCCCCACCTCCGAAGCGATCTCGCGGATCGGTTTGGAGGTGCCGGCGAGCAGCGAGCAGGCTTCTCTTACCCGGCGGACCGTCAGGTACTCCGACAAAGTGATGCCTGTTGCTTCCTTGAACAAATGCGACAGATGATACGGGGACAGGTACAGGTCGTCAGCCATCTCTTCCAGGCGGAAGGGGCGGCGGAAGTGGGTTTCCAGCCACTCCGTAATGCTTTCGACATGCTTTAACGCCCGCGGGCTTGCATGGGCGCCGGGAAGGCTGTCCGCAAACACATGCTGCTGCAGATAACGAAGCAGCTGCAGCATCAGCAGACCAAAGCTTTCCTCGCGATCCTCCGGAGGCTCTTGGCACGCCCGGCCGAGCTCCTCCAGCATTCCGGGCAGCCGGCTCTCTTCCTGGAGCGAGAATACCTGCCGCGGTAAAACGCCTTTCCAAATCCGCTCGTAAAACCGCTGCAGCCCGGGAAACGGAGCGAGATAACCGGTCAGAAAATGGGGATCGAAGGTCAAATTGGTGCGCACATAAACGGAGTCCGGCTTGGAAGGCACGTCAACGAGATGCAGCTGATAAGGCTGAATCCAGAGTAAAGTGCCGCCGGATAGCGGGTAAGCTTTGCCTTCCAGCATCACTTCGCCTTGTCCTTCGTAAATGTACAGCATTTCAATGCCCTGATGGGCGTGAAACCAGCGGGAGTGCTCCGATTTAAGTTTATGCTTGCAAAGAAAGGGGCCGAGCTCGAATTCGATCCGGTCGTATGAAGTCATCGATCCATTTCCTCTCTCATGATGCTATGCCGCCGGGGGACGGCGGTATGCGATGCTGCCAATTCACAATTTACCTATATATTATCACAACAAACCTATGATGGATTACTCCTATAATAGATTCAGTTAGCAAGAGAACACAATAGGAGGCCACTCATGAACTGGACAAACGCCATTGAGCAAACTATTCGTACAACAACCGCAAATATTAGCCGCTTCAAGGACAAGTTTCCGCATGTAAGCAGCGGCGACGGAAAGTACCGGCTGGTGGATCAAACGGACTGGACGGAAGGGTTCTGGGCGGGGATTTTATGGCTGAGCTACGAATATAGTCAAGATCCGGTTATCCGCGATGCTGCCGTTCAAAGCGTGGCTTCGTTCAGCAAAAGGCTGGAGCGGGAAAGCCATCTGGAGCACCACGATATCGGTTTTCTGTATTCCCTGTCGGCCAAGGCGCAGTGGATACTGGAGCAGGACGAGTCCGCGAGGGAGACGGCTCTAAGGGCCGCGGATATATTAATGAAGCGGTGGCGGTCAGGCCCGCAGCTTATCCAGGCTTGGGGACCGGAAGGCGATCCGCATAACGGCGGCCGTATTATTATCGACTGCCTGATGAATCTGCCGCTCCTGTACTGGGCAGCGGAGCAGACCGGCGATCCGACATATGCGGATACGGCCCGCATTCATGCCGAGAAGAGCAGGCGTTTCCTCGTGCGGGGGGATGACTCTTCCTATCATACGTTCTACTTTGATCAGGAAACGGGCGATTCCTTGCGCGGCGGCACGCATCAGGGCTTCAGGGACGGCTCGACCTGGACACGCGGCCAAGCTTGGGGCATATACGGCTTCGCGCTTGCCTACCGGTATTTCCGGGAGCCGCAATTTTTGGAAACATCGAAGCGGCTGGCGCGATATTTTATCGACCATCTGCCTGACGATCATGTGGCTTATTGGGATTTCGATGCTCCGCAGGCCGAAGGCACACCAAGAGACAGCTCGGCATCGGCGATTACCGCGTGCGGCCTGCTGGAGCTGATTGAGCATTTGCCGGCCGGGGACCCGGAGCGGGAATTTTTTCTCGCGGCTGTGCACCGGTCTATGAATTCTCTCATCGAGAACTATTTTACGGCCGGAGACGAAGCCGAAGAAGGTTTCCTGAGACATGGCTCGTATTCCGTAAGAGGCGGCGTGTCTCCCGACGATTTTGTCATCTGGGGCGATTACTTCTTCCTGGAGGCGCTGCTGCGCTTGGAGAGCCGGATTCCGGGGTATTGGTATGAACGGCATGAGAACATGGGCTGACCCTGCACGATATATGGAGTTGCCAGGAACCCAGTAAGTAAATAAATGGATTTCTTGTATCTAAATCGAGCTTGGATCCACTTTTTCGCATAATAACTGGATTTAGTACAGCTAATCCTCGGAGATGGCGCGAATTTCAAAGAAGCGGTCCATTTTACGGTATTGAATCCAGTTATTTAATCAAAGGAAACTCACTCTTCTGAAATAAAGACAACAAATCCAGTTATGCCTGCCCTCATTCACCATTGCAAGCCTGATTCTTCTATCAGCCTGCACAGCTTTGAGACTCGTTGGAGTCTTGAGGTCGTGCAGGTATTTTTTTGTGGGGGGATGACGCAACAAGCAGGTCGTTCACATATTTTATTATTGCATTCCGGGTTAACTTGTCCTACTATGAATTTAAATTAATATTTTTATTTTTCAATAAATATAAATATTAATTTAACAAATGACAGACGCTCGCCTTTGATTAACACAAGCCATTTAAACAAAATCGTGGAGGAATACTCGAGATGGATGCATACTTATTTGTACATTTTAAGGAAAAGAAAACGGTGGACGGGGAGCAGGTCTATTTTGCGCTTAGCACGGACGGGTTTAACTGGGAGCAGGTGAACGGAGGGCAGCCGGTGCTCTGGAGCGAGCAAGGGGATAAGGGGGTCCGGGATCATACGATTGTGCGGACGAAGGAAGGCAAGTTTTACATCCTTGCGACCGACCTGTGCCTGGCGGGCTTATTCGAGACGAAGTACAAAGGCAGCTGGGGCCATATTTCGCGGGAAGGAAGCAAATGCCTGTCCCTGTGGGAGTCGGACGATCTTGTGAACTGGTCCGAGCAGCGGATGATCGAGCTGGGCGACGAGGATTTCGGCTGCCTCTGGGCGCCGGACGTCATTTACGACAAGCAAAAGGAAGATTACGTCATTCACTGGTCCTCGGCGCATGCGTCGAACAATTACGGCTTTAAGGCTATTTATTATACGCGGACCAAGGATTTTGCAACCTTTACGAAGCCGCAGATGCTGTGCCGGAAGGACGACAGCGGCATTATCGATTCCGCGGTGTACGAGGAGAACGGCATGTTCTACCGCTTCCTGAAGAGTGAGTCTAACCCTGGGGGCATCATCTTGCAAAAGGGCAGCACCCTCACCGGCGAATATACTAGAATCGAAGAGTTTGACGGAGAAATGGCCAAGCTCGGCAGCAGCGCATATGAAGCGCCTACCGCATTTAAGCTGGCTGACGGCAGATGGTGCCTGATGCTGGACTTCTTCGGTGTCGTCGGCGAGGGGCAGGGCTACGTTCCGTTTATCGCCGACGATATCGACAGCGGGCGTTTCATCCGTTCCGATGAAAGCTTCAGCTTCCCTTACCGCTTCAAGCATGGCACGGTCCTTTCCATTACGAGGGAGGAGTATAACCGGATTAAAAGCTCGGAAGTCGGAGTGCGGCGGGGCTGATAAGAGGCGGCGGTTCCGGTGACGCAGCGGCGAGGTGGGGCGGGGGGTGAGGAATAGCGATAGTATCTATCGTTATTCTCTCCTCGAGGTAACTTTAGCGTCGGATTACGGACATTTTTATCGTTGTTCCGGCTCGGATGACGCACCAGGGACCCGCCAGGGTGCTGGAGGTCTGGGCATCTGGAGCAAAGCCCGTGCCGGCAAGCTGCCTGCACGGGCTTTTAACTCAAAACACAAATTCGGAGCTCCAATCCCCCGTCACGGGAGCATCCGGCAGCACAGGCAGGCTCAGCCGCTCAAAAGCGGACTGCAAATAATCCATGCGGATCCTGACGCCGCCGGCTTCCGGCAATGGGAACGCCGCAGCGCCGGGACACTCCAGACGCTGCAGCGTTTGAAGGTCACGGGCATAGATTGCCGCATCCCATCGTACGCCGGACATGACCCTGCTGATGACAGGCAGAGGAAAGCCGGTTGCCAAATGGATAATGGACACGACCTTATCCCACTCATAACGGATCATGCGATGGGCTCTAAGATGCGCCGTCAAATAAGCGATAACGACCGGCTCGTTGTCCCTGGCCCAGCGTTCATCCGCAACCACTCCCGTTAAGTAGTCGGCCCCGAGACCTTCCTCCAGCAGCAGCCTACCGGAGCCCGATTCCTTCAACAGGCTTGCATAAGGCTCCCACATTACGCTTGCTCCGACCCGCCGATCCCGGATGCTTTCAAGGCATGCGCTCATATCGGGATGAGTGATCGGAGCTTCGTGCCGGCCAATCGAGGACATCAGCTGCTGAAGCCGGTAACCGGCACTGGAATTGGCAACGGTCGAAATGCTCGCATTAGACAGATCGGAGAGGCGTTCAATCGGACCGGAGGGGTGAACGACAACGGAAATCCCTTTCCCATTGGACGTTTTTCCGTCAAAGGCGAGCAGCACCGGCTGAAACGAAGGAAGCAGCTTGCTTAACATGCCGCTGATGGCAATCGGATAATCGCCGAGCGAAGCAATGTGCAGCTTGCCGCCAACCATGGATTCTACCAATTCCAAGCCGTTTGAGCCGTTATGCCAATCGATGTCCAGCAGGCGGTCGGGATAAAACCGTTTAAGCTCCTCCTCGAACAAACCCGTTTGCTTAATAAGGAGAGAACTCCACATGTGGGCGGTCCCGCTCTGGTAGCCGACGGCTACCTTCAGCATTTTCCGGTCGGGCTCCGTTTCAGCTTTCCCGCTTGAGGAGTAGCTCTTGATCCAGGCTTCCAGCTGCGCGGCGTCTATAAAAACCTCCTTCCCGATTTTGATGAACGGCAGCTGCTTATGCTGGCGCCAGCGATCGATTGTCGCACGGCTGATGCCGAATACATTCATCGCTTCCTGCAAGGTCAGCAGTTTCAATTGGCGAATCCCCCTATGCCCAAATAATAGTGCATTAAACTCATCAAATTTATCGGAATTAAATTCATTTTAAATGATTGTCTATTTCCCTGGCAATATTTTTCTATTCCGTCCTTAAATTTGGATAAAAAAGGTCATTTTCCTCACTGTTCCTCATTGCTATTCACTTCTCTTCAATGCTGCTCTATTCCTTTC
This sequence comes from Paenibacillus vietnamensis, assembly GCF_020169515.1. GTDB lineage: Bacteria > Bacillota > Bacilli > Paenibacillales > Paenibacillaceae > Pristimantibacillus > Pristimantibacillus vietnamensis. Next base: position 40,727 of record NZ_JAHMHW010000005.1, read on the forward strand.
ATCTCATTGACGCTCGCTTTCCGGAATGCTAAGATTTTGTTGTGAAATACCAGTGAAATAGTCGGAATTAAAAACGGTGGAATGTCGACTGGACGACCAGAGACGGGACACGGATCATCTCAACCTTAGGTGGGATGCCGTGTCTCTATTTGTTTATTTTGATCAGGGAGAGTGAGCCGGGTGCAAACAAGAAACTATACGACGGACGTACTGATTATCGGCGGCGGCACGGCAGGCACGATGGCCGCCATTAAGGCAAAGGAAGCGAATCCGGAGCTGCAGGTGCTCGTGCTGGATAAAGCGGATATCAGGCGCAGCGGAGCGATCAGCATGGGAATGGACGGCCTGAACAACGCAGTCATTCCGGGCAAAGCGACCCCGGAGGAATATACGCTTGAGATCACCGCTTCCAATGACGGGATTATCGACCAGCGCGCCGTTTACCGGCAGGCTTCGGAATGCTACGGCATCGTGAAGGAGCTGGATTCGTGGGGAGTCGATTTCGAGAAGGATGCCGAGGGCAATTACGAGGTGTACCGGGTACACCGGAACGGCAAATATGTGCTGCCGATGCCTAAGGCGAGCGATTTAAAGCTTATTCTGGCCAAGCAAGTCAAGAAAATGAAGTGCAAGGTCGTCAACCGGGTCATGGTGACGAGGCTGCTGACGCAGGGCAATCAAGTGACCGGCGCGATCGGCCTTGACGTATTCAGCGGCGAGCTGGTCGTCGTTCAGGCGAAGGCGGTCGTCATGACAGCGGGTGCCGCAGGCAGAATGGGACTGACGGATTCGGGATACTTGTACAGCACGTACGAGAATCCGACCAATTCCGGCGAAGGTTATGCGATGGCCTATCATGCGGGGGCGGAGCTGACGGGCATCGAATGTTATCAGATCAATCCGACGATGAAGGATTACAACGGCCCGGCTTGCGCTTACGTGGCGGGTCCGTTCGGAGGCTATACCGCTAACGCGAAAGGGGAACGGGTGACGGGCTGCGATTATTGGAGCGGCGAGCTGATCATGAATATGTGGAAGCTGGCGAACAAGGGGGATTGGCCGCTTTATTTGAAGCTTACTCATCTGGACGACCAAACGATCTCCCAAATCGAATCGATTCTGCATTACAACGAACGGCCGAGCCGGGACCGCTTCCACTCGGGAAGAGGGAAGGATTACCGCACCGACATGGTCGAGCTGAACTTCTCCGAGCTTGGGCTGTGCAGCGGCCACAGCGCTTCCGGCGTTCTGGTCAACCACGAAGCGGAAACCTCGATGGCCGGCTTGTATGCGGCAGGCGATATGGCTTGCGTACCGCATCAATATTTGCTCGGAGCGTTAACCTTCGGCAAAATTTCGGGGACAAACGCGTCCCATTTTGCGCAGGGGCAATCCCATGCAGAGCCCGATCCCGCCCAGATCGAAGCGGAGAGAGCGCGGATCGAGGATATTTTAAGCAGGCCCGACGGCGTGCCGCACCAGCAGGTGGAGTATAAGATCCGGCGCATCGTCACCCAGTATCTGATGCCTCCGAAAACGATCACGAAGATGGAAATCGCCCTGGAAAAAATCGAGCATTTCCGCAAGGTCGATCTTAAGCTGCTGGGAGCCCGTGATGCCCATGAGCTGGGCAGGGCTCTCGAGATTCACAGCATCGTAGACTGCGCGGAGATGATGGCCAGAGCCTCCTTGTTCCGCAAGGAAAGCAGATGGGGATTTTACCACTATTTCCTCGATTACCCGGAGCGGGATGACGAGAACTGGCTGAAGCGCGTCATTATCCGCAAAGGCGGGGACGGCAGCAGCGAATTATATACGAAGGAGCTTCCGCCTTACATTCTTGAGCCGGAAACCGAAGCAGGAAATTCGAAAGGAGAGCTGAAAGCCAATGAGCAATCTGTCCACTAGCTTTATTCCGCAGCGGGCGGAGGCAAGCGTTATTATCGACCGGGATAAATGCATCGGCTGCAATATTTGCGTGCAGGTGTGCCCGATGGGCATTCTGGCGCTGGATGTCGAAGGGAAGGCCTATATGAAGTACGACGAGTGCTGGTACTGCACGCCATGTCAGACGGATTGCCCCGTCGATGCGGTAACGGTCCATATCCCTTATTTGGTGCGATAGCTGCTTTGGAAGGAAAGGATGAAAACGATGGCTACTAAAATCCGTCATATTTGGCTGCTGAATACGATCCTGCTGATTACCCTCCTCTTGAGCGCTTGCTCTGCGGGTCATGCGAACCGGGAAAATTCGGGCCAGTCCGGCTCTTCGGGCAAGGATCCGGTTACGGTAACGGTCGGTTACCAATCCCCTACGGCTCAAACCTGGGGGGCGCTTATTATCAAGAACAAAAAGCTGTTCGAGAAGCATCTGAAGGAGGCGGCGCCGGACCTTAACGTGAAGGTCGAATGGTTCGATGCGCCTGCCGGCTCGGTGCTGAACAATAATATGAACAGCGGCAAAATCCAGCTCTCATTTCTCGGCGATATGCCTTCGCTGCTGAACGCCGTGCTTGGCATTACGCAGCCCAATTATCATTCCGTGTTTCTTGCCTTTGACGGCAAGGGAGCACTGGGACGCAATCAAGCGATACTCGTACCGGAGAACAGCGATATTCAAAGCATCGAAGACCTGAAGGGGAAAACGGTATCGACCCCGATCGGCAGCAGCTCGCACCGTATGCTTCTGGAGTCGCTGCGCAAGGTGGGTTTAGTGGATCAGGTAACGATCGTCGATCAGTCGGTAACCGTCGGCATGCAGAGCATCGAGCAAGGAAAGGTTGCGGCCCATGCGACCTGGGAGCCTTATCCGAGCTTAATGCAGCAGCGGGAGATCGGCAGAGTGCTCCAGTTTGGCGAAGCGACCCAAATCGATTACCTGGCCGGCGTTGTCGCCAATGCGGATTGGGCCAAGGAAAATAAGCCGGTCGTGCTCGCATTTTTGAGAGCGTTGAATGAAGCGCATGAGTTTGCCGTAAGCAATCCGGAGGAGACTGCGAAAATATTCGAAGCGGAGAGCAAATTCCCGCCTGAGGTATGCCGCAAAATGGTGGAGAACATCCGTTTCGACGCGGCGATCTATGACAAGGATCTGAATACGCTGAACGGAAGCATCGAGTTTCTGGCCGGTATCGGCAAGCTTTCCAAAAAACCGGATCTAAATGCTTTCGTGGATGATGCTTATTTGCGCGAGGCGCTCGAGTCGGCGGGCAAGCCGTATCTGACCGATACGGAAATTCAGGGAGACTGGATCGATGGAAAAGTTTATTAATGCCGTACCTGTCCGCAGACATATCCTGCTCCGCTCCTATGCCGTCCGGATCGTCTCGCTGATCGTCTTTGTGTTTCTCTGGCATGAAGCCGTCAACTCGAATGTGCTTTGGCCGCTGCAGTTCGGCAATTTGCCGGGGCCGGTCGACGTGCTCAGGGAATGGATCGGCTATTTGACTCAAACGGGTTACTTCAAGGATATCGGCGTCAGCACGTTTCGTGTTACGGCCGGGATTGCGCTCGGTCTTGTTACCGCAGTTCCGCTCGGTCTCTGGATCGGCCTCAGCCGATTTGCAAGGGATGCCTGGTTTACCAATCTGGAAATTTTCCGACCGATCCCCTTGATCGCCTATTTGCCGGTGGCGATGCTTTTGTTCCGCACGATCGAGGGCAGCATTATTTTCATTACGTTTATAGGAGCGTTTTTTCCGATTCTGATTAATGTGAAGGATGCCGCGGGGAGGGTGCCGGCCTCTCTGCTCCAGGCGGCTTCCTGCCTGGGCTGCGGTCCCGTGCGCTCGCTGTGGCGCATTTATTTGCCGGCGATGCTGCCGGAAATTTGCACGGGTTTATCCGTCGGGGTGGCCGCCTCCTGGATGGGCGTCATTACGGGGGAGATGATGTCGGGCCAGTCGGGCATCGGCTATACGACATGGCAGGCTTATCATTTGCTGGATTACAAACAATCGATCATCGGCATGTTTACGATCGGTGCGTTAGGTTATGCGTCCTCGGCACTGGTCCGCCTCATCGAACGCCGGATGGTGCGGTGGAAGCGATAAACGTTTGGAAACGAAGGGGGAGATGGCATATGCAGGTCGATATTTCAGGCCTAACGAAGCACTATGAGACAGGGACCGGGTCCGCGGTTCCTGTCCTAAGCGATATTTCCATGTCGATCGGGGAAGCGGAGTTCGTCTGCCTGCTCGGGCCGTCCGGCTGCGGAAAAAGCACGCTGCTGAAGCTGATCGCGGGCCTGGAGCAGCCCACCCGCGGCACGATTTCGTTTCCTGGCGAAAGCGGCGGAGGCGGCGGAATTTCCCGGGACTGCGGCTTTATTTTTCAAAATTACGCCTTGTTTCCGTGGCTTACCGTCAAGGAGAATATCCGTTTCGGCTTGCAAATGCGGAAGGTGCCGCGGAAGAGGCAGCTGGAGATCGTGGAGGAGTATTTAACGGCGTACGGTCTGACCGGCGCCGCGGAGCTGTATCCGAGCCAGCTTTCCGGAGGGATGAGCCAGCGTGTCGCCATCGCCAGGGCGCTTTGCTTAAAGCCGAAGCTGCTGCTGATGGATGAGCCCTTCGGCGCGCTCGATGCGATCCTTCGGCTAAAGCTGCAGGAAGAGGTCGTCCGCATATGGGAGAAGGAAAAGATTACCTTTATGCTGGTGACGCATGACGTGGAAGAGGCGATCTATCTGGCTGACCGGATTATCGTCATGACGCCGGGTCCCGGCCGGATCAGCCAGTCGGTGCGCGTAGAGATCCCGCGGCCGCGGATTCGCACGAACAGCGACTTCACCGAATTGCGAAGCAGGATGATGGGCTTGCTGGACGGAAGCCAGACGGCACAGCAGCCGCTGCCGCTCGATCTCCGGCATCAGCCGTATGTTCAGCCTCCTGCAAGGCTGAGCATATAAAGCAATTGCGGCGGAATATAAATAGGATGTAGCGCAGCCTTACTATCCGTCATTTGCGGGAAATGAGAGGATGAGCAGCGATGTCCGATTTTCGCCGAAGCAGAGCCGAGGTGCCTCCCTATTTTCCCGAGGGAACGGATCCGCAATGGCTGCCGTTAACGCCGCTGGAGCAAATGGCCCAAACGGATTACGACGTGCTGATCGTCGGAACCGGCGCCGGCGGCGGAGCCGTACTGTGGAGATTATGCGAGGGCTTGAAGGACAGCGGCAAAAGAATCGGCGTCATCGAAGCCGGAGACCTGCTGCTGCCGACTCATGGAATGAACCTTCCGACCTCCGGTTGGGCGCTTAGCTCCATAGGGAACCGGTTTTTTCCGATCGGCGATTTTTTGCCGCAATATTCGGCCGCGCGGCAATTTTTCGGGCTGGGGGGAAGAACCTTGAATTGGGGAATTGCCGCCCCCCGGATGCATGGGTCCGATATGATCCATTGGCCCGTGCCTCTTCGCGAGATGGAGAAGTACTATAAAATCGCCGAGCAGGCGATGTTCGTAAGCCATATGTTCGCGCAAGGATCCACCCTGTCGGAAATTACGGTGAACCGCCTATGGCAAAACGGTTTTCCTGAAGCGGTCTTTCTTCCTATGGCAGCCGATCTTGCTCAGACGAAATATGGCGAGCTGCATTCTAACGTTTATTTCAGTTCCATCCTGTTTCTTGCGAGAGCATTGAAGCTGCGCGCCTATGATCTGGCCGTCAGAGCCCGGGCGGTTCAAATCATTACCGAAAACGGGAAAGCGGCTGGCGTAAGAGCGGTCAGCTCCGATAAAAAATGGTATGATCTCAAGGCGAAGACGGTCGTTTTATCGGCAAGCACCTTGGAAAATCCGAGAATTCTGCTGAATTCGGGCATTCAAGGCCATGCCGTCGGCCATTACCTGACGAATCATTCCGGCGTAGAAGCTTGGGGGACGATGAACAAGGAGCCATTTCCCGAAATAACGGGAACGCTCGCTTTATTAATTCCGGGTACGGAATTCCGTCCTTATCAAGTGCAGATTCAGGGTTTTATCAATGGAGGTTACCCCTTTTATCCTTCCGTGTATCATTACAGTATCGATAAACCGGTAAGTGACATTTCGGATTATGTGATGTGGGCGTTCGGCAAGGTGGAATCCCGTTTTGAGAACAGGGTCGGGCTGAGTCCGAATCTCCGGGATGAATACGGGGTGCCTATGATAGAGGTCGATTTCTCCTACAGCAATCGGGATCTGGAGGTTATCCGGCTCATGTCGCAGGCTCTTGTTCAGGTGTCGGAAGCGATGGATGCCCCGATTAATATAAAAAACGGCAGACTTGACATGTCCACGTGGATTCCGGGACGTGATTTCCATGAATGCGGAACCTGCCGGATGGGCGATAACCCGCTGACTTCGACAACGAACCGATTTGGCCAGGTACATGGCGTCCCGGGCCTATATGCGGCCGATAACAGCGTTCTGCCCACACTTGGAGCGGCCAATCCAACGCTCACGGCAGTCGCCTTGGCTATTCGGACGGCAGACTATCTGATTGAGCGGTTGAATGCGTGAATCTAAAAAAATGGAGGTACAGGAACAATTCCTGCACCTCCATTTTTTTATGTCAGCCCGCCGCCCTTCATCATATCTTCAAACCATCAGAGGATAGTACCAAAAGGTAATTATTCGCTGCATAGCGCTACTGGGAAACGGGGCCGACAAAAAAACTTATATGTTCCCGGGCCTTTACTTCGTCAGGACAGCAATGAAATAATTGTATTTGAATTGCATGGTACGGGTCATCCGTGCGTTCAACTAGTCGGAATGAAAGGGATTATTCTCACCTGCAAGCACCATGACGGTTTTTGCCTGTGGCCCAGCCAATATACGGAGCATTCCGTCAAAAATAGTCCATGGAGAGACGGCGCCGGAGATCTCGTCCGCGAGGTTTCGCTTGCCTGTCAGGCAGCCGGATTAAAATTCGGCATTTACGTTTCGCCGTGGGACCGGCACGAGCCCTCTTATGGCGACTAGGAGCGTTATAACGCCCACTTTCTCAACCAGCTTACCGAACTGCTGACCGGTTATGGAGAGTTATTTTGCGTCTGGTTCGACGGGTCTTGCGGGGAAGGGCCAAACGGCAAACGGCAAGAGTATGATTGGGATGCCTACTACAACAGAATTCGCCTTCTCCAGCCTAACGCGGTTATTTCGGTCTGCGGGCCGGATGTCCGCTGGTGCGGAAATGAAGCCGGCCATACGCGTAACGTGGAATGGAGCGTCGTTCCGGCGAGTCTGCGTGACAATGAAAAAATCCAGGAAAAATCCCAGCAAGCGGATGACGGCGAATTTGCAACAAGATTAGGCTCGGACGAAGAGGATCTGGGCAGCCGCGAGGTTTTATCCCGGACCGATCAAGTGGTGTGGTATCCGGCAGAGGTCAATACATCCATTCGGCCGGGCTGGTTCTTTCATGATCATGAGAACGACCAGGTCAAATCGGTCGAGCATTTGATGGATCTTTATGAGAGAACGGTCGGAGGAAACACGACTTTTCTGCTTAATTTACCCCCGGACAGAAGGGGACTGATCCATGAGAATGATGCAAGGACGATGAAGGAGCTGGGCGAGCGGATTCACCGTACTTACAGCAGCAATTTAGCGGATGGCGCCGGCATCGCCGCTTCACATACGCTGAGTGCCGAGCATGGCGCTAATGTACTGACAGACGGCAATTCGCAAACGTTTTGGCGCCCTGCCGAGGGAGTGGAACAGGCGGCGATTGAATTGCAATGGGATGAGGCACAAACGTTTAATCGCATCATGCTCAAAGAGTATATTCGACAAGGACAGCGAATCGAAAAATTCCAGATCCGATTGGTTAAATGAGGGAGCATGGCAGCTGCTGTATGCGGGAGAGATTGTCGGTTACAAAAAGATTTGCCGGTTCGATCCCGTACAGACAGACCGGATCCGTATCCGGATTATGGAATCACGCGGCTATCCTACTTTAAGTGAAATAGGATTATATGAGGCAGACTCCGTTTATGTTGAATATTTGGTTGCGACTACTGGAATACCAGTTCCAAAGGCATATGCTTTCCCGAAGTAGGGAATGAATGTTTTTGGAGTAACTGGATTTTATGCGGTTATTTTAGGAAGATCGACGGTAGGATGCGAAATAACGGGATTTTCTACCGTTACTTTCTGGCTTTGCGGCGGAAACTAAGGATTTAAAAGGAATTATGTGCAAGCAATCCAGTTAAAATGCCAATAGGACCAAAAACGGTGAAAATAACTGGAGAAAATCCATTTCTAGCGCTGCTTCCGATACTCGACGGGCGTACATCCGACCTCCTGCTTGAACAGCTTCGTGAAATAGGAGTAATTGGAATAGCCGACCTTGCTCGCGATCGTATTGACCGAGATTTGGGTTGTCTCGAGCAAATGCTTGGCGACCTTGATGCGGGCCTGGATAATGTAATTGCCTAATGAAATGCCCGTTTCCTTCTTGAACATCCGCGCCAGGTAATCGGGGTTGAGGAAAACGATCTCGGCCAGGCTTGTTCGGGAAAGCTCGTCGCCGCAGTGGGTGCGGATATGATGCTTGATTTCCTCGACGACCGAGTTCGGCTGCTCGGCGAAATTGCGGTACTCCGTCGCGGTGTTCACCAGATACCGGAGATAGCTCTCCATATCCTCGATCGAGTGCAGAGACTGCATGAACAGCTGGTCGTTCGTTCTGCCCGTGTACATTTTGTGCGCCATAATTTCCTTGCTTTTGAGATAGGCGTACACAAGCTGGACCATATCGAGCCGGAACAGGCTGAGAACGGACGCATTCAGCATCTGATTGCGCGAAATATGGTGCAGATAGCGGCTCGTTTCCTCCAGAAAGGCGGACGGGTTGTTCTGCTCCAAAAGCTGCTCCAGCAGCGCCAGATCGGGCGGCGAATAAGAGGCGTCCGACTGCCGGTAATGCTCCAGCAGGAAGGTCTGGTTGCGGTATTTGATCGTCTTTTCGTTCATGCCGAGCAGATCCTTCAACGTCTGGTGAATGTCCTCCAGCTTACCCGCGGCGGCGATCATGCAGCAGGCGTCGCATTTGAGATACTGATTGGCCCTTTGAATGAACGTTGCGCAAATGCTTTCCGCAGCGGCGGTATCCGGCTCCTCCCGCCACTTCAGCACGGCCATCCAGTCGCAGTCCTGCAGCTCCAGCACCGTTTCGACCGAAAACCTGGAATCCTGAAACAGCTCGTGCAGCACGTTCAGCAGCGCAAAGTCGAACAAGTCCTTATCGCGTTTTCCGAGACTTCCCTCATAAGGGAAAATATGCAGAAGCACGGGCTGTATCATGTCCGTCAGCGCGTAAGCCAGATTTTGCTCTCCGATCAGACGGCCGATGGCGTCAGGCTTGGCATAGGCGGTTTTCCCCGTCGCCAGCTTGCGCCAGAAATGCTCCTGGACGTTTTTCCGGTTTTTTTTCCAGTAATAGCCTTCTTGTATCGCTTTGGCCTGATCCTGCTCTTCGTTCGCTTTGGCGACCGCCTTCTGGACGATGAGCGTCAGCTTGTCGAACTCGATCGGCTTAAGGAAATAATCAAAGCTTTGCAGTTCGATCGCTTTTTGCGCATAGTTGAAATCGGCGTAATTGGTCAGGAAGATCGTTTGGACGTTGTACTGCTCCTCCCGGATCCAGGCGAGCAGCTCCAGGCCGCTGCCCTGCGGCATCTCGATATCGCAGATCAAAATATGGATCGGATGCTGCTTCAGCAGCTCCTGCGCCTGGGCGATATTATACGCGGAATAAACCTTCCCGATGGAGAGCGCCTGCCAGTTCATTTTTTTCTCCAGCGCGGTCACGACAAAGTAGTCGTCGTCTACAAGCAATACGTTCATGCTTCACGGCTCCTTTCGCAGCATGTTCTGCGGAGTTTGAGGAAGGAAAAGGTCAACGCAGGCGCCTCCGCCTTCGGAATTGGAGAAGCGGATGTCAGCCTTGCCGCGGTACAAAAACGCCAGCCGCTTCAGCGTATTCATAATGCCGATATGATGCCCGTCCGATTGCTCCAGCGGCTGTCCGCTGCGCAGCCTCTCCAGAATGTCCGGGGCAAAGCCGGGTCCTGTATCGGAAATGCGGATAACGGCCGTCTCGCCCTCCGAATCCGTTAAGCTTCCGGCCTTCACGCGAATTTGCACCTCGTTCACCCGCGATACCGCGTATTTCACCGAGTTCTCGATAAACGTCTGGAGCACAAGCGGCGGAATTTTCATGTGCGCCGTGCCGCCGTCCTTCTCGATGCTGTATGTGAACGCATCCCGGTAGCGGTGCTTCTGGATTTCCAGGTAGATCCGGACGTGGTCAAGCTCATCCTCCAGCCTGACAAAGTCCTGCCCGCTCTGGAACAAATAGCGGAAGTAATTGGACGTGGAGATCGCCATGCTTTGAATTTCCTCGAACATATGCATTTGGGCCATGCTGTAAATGTTCGTCAGGCAGTTCAGGAAAAAGTGGGGCTTGATCTGCAGCTTCATATAATCCAGCTGGATTTTTTGTTTTTCGAGCTCATGCTCGTAGCTGTCGATCTTGAATATTTTAATTTGCTCGAGCAAATTTTTGAACAGCTTGTTCGCGTAGTCCAGCTCGACGATTCGGTTGATTTTGAGCTCCAGCGGTTTGTCGTCTTCGTTAAGCTGCGTCAAATTGTACGAGAAATGCTTTAGCGGCCGCAGGATCAGAAGGTTGAAATAGATCATCATGCCGCTTAGCGCGAAAGCGACGATGACGGCCAGAAGCAGAATCAGCAGCTGGGCGATCATTATTTTCTCGAACGCTCCGAATTTGATCAGCATGTTGACGCCGAAGTCCGCATTCGAGAACTGGCCGCTGACGGTCGTTTTGGACTGCACCAGCTCGAGCGGCGATGACCGGTCCGCTTCCTGCCGCAATGCCGCCGCCTCGTCCGACTCCGGTGCCGCAATCGCAGCGCCGTTCCGGTCCACCAGAGTGACGAACCCGTTATCGCCGAGATCCATCTGCTGCAGGGGCCGGATCAGATTGTCGGCGGAGATGACGCAGATCAGGTAGCTCTCATAATAGGGTACGATATTAATGATAAAAGATTTATCGTTCAGCAGAATGGGCGACCATTTGGAATAAAACTTTTCAAACAGATTTTTATCCTGCACATAGGAGAAAATCTGTTTTTTTAGTGCCAGAAAGTCGGGATATACCAGGTTCGTCGGGGCGGTGTTCAAAAAATACTGCTGATCCTTCAAATAAATAAAGAAGTTATATTTTTGCTCGTAATTTTTTTGCAGCTCGCCGAACCGCTTGTACAGCTCCGTGTTCGCCTTCAAAAATTCGGTATCGGCGGGGCTGTGCGTTTTCATCTCTTCGATGTTCTCATCGTTGGCGAGCGTCCAGCCCATATATTGATTAATATTGGAGAAATCGAGATTGATCCGGTTAATGTACAAATTGGCCGTATCCTGCATATACCGGGCAGTCTGCTGCTTCACGATGGAAATCGCGGCAATGCTGATCATACAATCGAGCGCGAGTACGGAACATAAGATGACCATCATAATTTTGACATAATGCCTGATCGGATACGATTTGCGTGTCGTTTGTTTCGCCATAGGGTTCATCCCAAATCCTTTCCGTCCTTTTAGGCTAATAAACAATAAAACGGTTACAGCCGCCGTTAAAGTTTATTATAGAGCGAATCCCTCCGGATAAGACATACCGATTTCCCGCATTTCCGCTGAAAGTCCGAAAAAGGGCATAGAAAGTCCGGATAGCGATATTTTCACGGATATGCGGGGACAAGCCGGTCTTCCCCAATCCGTCCAAAAAGTCCGAATAACCGTTTTCGAAGGTCCGCATTGTGAAATTCACCCGATCTATAATAAAGAGGCAGGGAGAGTGAGTAGCCAGCCTGAAAGAGTAGGACGAAGGATGGGGGAATTTGTTTGAAAATGAGCCAATCAAACGCCGGCATGCTGCATACGCTCGGCCGGATCAGAAAAAACTGGGGTTTGTACCTGCTGCTGCTGCCCGCGGCGGTGCTGCTTCTGCTATTTGCGTATATCCCGATGTACGGGGTGCTGATCGCATTTAAGGATTACAGCCCCGCAACGGGAATACTGGAAAGCCCTTGGGCGGGCTTCAACTATTTTGAGAAGTTTTTTAACTCCTATCAATTTGATATTACGATCAAGAACACGCTTGTCATCAGCCTGTACAGCATAGCGACCTTCCCGATTCCGATTATGCTGGCGCTGATGATCAACCAGATGAGGGCGAACCGATTTAAGCAAGTGTTCCAGACCGTCACCTACATGCCGCATTTTATTTCTACCGTCGTCATGGTGGGGCTGATTCTGATCTTGCTTTCTCCCGGCAACGGGCTGCTCGGCAACCTGTTCCGGCTGTTCGGGGCGGAGGCGCCGAATCTGATCGGGTCTGCGGGCATGTTCAGCAGCTTGTACGTATGGACCGATGTATGGCAGCACGCCGGCTGGGACAGCATTATTTACATTGCGGCTTTGTCCGCGGTCGATCCTAGCCTGTACGAAGCGGCCAAGGTCGACGGGGCGAGCCGCTGGCAAAGAATCCGGTACATCGATATGCCGATGCTGCTGCCGACGGCGATAACGCTGCTCATTTTGCGGATCGGCGGTCTGCTTGGGGTCGGCTTCGAGAAGGTGTATCTCATGCAGAACAACCTGAACATATCTTCAAGCGAGGTCATCGCAACCTATGTGTACAAGATCGGGCTGCTCAGCAGCCAGTACAGCTTCTCCTCGGCCATCAACCTGTTCAATACGGTCATCAATTTTATATTGCTGATCCTCGTCAATCAGGCGGCGAAAAAATACAGCGAAAACAGCCTGTGGTAACGGAAAGGATGGATAGTGATGAACGCAGTGGAAGCAGTAGCGAAGCCGGCGGCAAGCAAGGAAAAAAGGCGAACGTTCGATGTGTTGGAGGCGTTGATCTATTTATTCGCGGTCATGATGCTGATCTTAATCGTGTACCCGATCTATTTTATCGTCATCGCGTCGTTCAGCGATCCGGCAGCGGTTGCCGGCGGCAGGATGTGGGTGCTCCCGATGGGGTTCACGCTGGACGGCTACCAAGAGCTGCTAAAGCATTCGAACATATGGATCGGCTATAAAAATACGATTTTGTACACGGTCATAGGGACGCTGATCAGCCTGGCCGTCAACGTTTCGGCGGCGTATGCGCTTTCCCGTAAGGATCTGGCCGGTCGCAAGGCGATTACTTTGTTTTTTATCTTTACGATGTTTTTTAACGGCGGTTTGATTCCGACTTTCCTGACGATCCGCGACTTTCATCTGTACGATACGTTTCTCGTCATGGTGCTGCCGTTTTCCGTCGCCGTATTCAACATTATCGTGGCGCGCACATTTTTTCAATCGAGCATTCCCGGCGATTTGTGGGAGGCCGCCCAGCTTGACGGCTGCGGCAACCTGAAATATTATGTCCAGATCGTGCTTCCGCTATCGAAGGCGGTGCTGTCGGTATTGGCGCTCTGGACGGCCGTCGGGTATTGGAATTCGTATTTCAACGCGCTAATTTATTTAAAGGATCAGGATTTGTACCCGCTGCAGCTTATCCTGCGCAATATCCTGATTACAAACCAGATGCAGTCGAGCATGGGCACGGGCGAAGCGGCGGTTATCGCCATGCGCCTTGCCAATCTGATGCGCTATTCGGTCATCATCGTTTCCACGCTTCCTATTATGTGCATGTATCCGTTCGTGCAGAAGTACTTCAACCAGGGGGTGATGATCGGCGCCGTGAAATAGGGGATCCGCTTGACCATTTTTAATTTGAACAGGGGGAAGCTTCGCATGTACCAAAAATCGAAAGCAAAAGGAAAAAGATGGTCCATCGCCTTCGTTAGTTTTTGCACGGTGTTCGGTTTAATCGGCTGCTCCGGGAATTCGGAGAACGCTCCTGCCAAAGCGGGGGCCGAATTCAACAAGGAAGGGCTTCCGATCGTATCGGAGCCGGTCACGCTGGACGTTCTGACCGTCCGCTGGGGCAATATGGGGGACACGTTCAAAAATAACACATGGCTGCAGGAGCTGGAGAAAGAGACGAACGTCAAAATCAATTGGCAGGTCATGTCCTACAACGACTGGGGCGAGCAAAAGTCGATTATGCTGGCGAGCGGCACGCTGCCGGATATTATTTTCGGAGATATCGTCTTCTCGGATTCCGATATCGTTAACAACTTATCGTATTTCCTCCCGCTGGACGATTTAATCGATCAATATATGCCGAATCTGAAGGCGGCAATGGAAGAAACGCCTGAGATGAGGAAGCTCAGCACGTTCCCGGACGGGAAAATCTACTCGCTGCCTGCAAGGCTGCCGTCGCGTCCGAAAAGCACGATGCAGCCGGTCATCAACAAAGCCTGGCTGGACCAGCTTGGCTTGGAAGTGCCGGATAATATCGACGAGCTGTATGAGGTGTTCAAGGCGTTCAAGGAAAAGGACCCGAACCAGAACGGCAAAGCCGATGAAATTCCGTTCAGCGGCTCGGTCGATATCAGCATGGACTTCCTGAGCCCGTTCGGGATTACCGACCTGAATAACAACAGCATGATGCTGAAAAACGGCGATCCGGTGTTTTACCCTGCCTCGAACGAATATAAGGAAGCGATCAAATGGGTGCACAAGCTGTATTCGGAAGGTTTGATCGACCAGGAGCTGTTCACGCAGGACAGCACGATGTCGACGGCGAAGCAGCAAAATCCGGATGTCGCCCTGATCGGCTTCTCCAACCAATGGATACCTGACGCGGTGTTCGGCAAATGGAAGGATCAATATGCAACGATTCCGTCGATTGCCGGACCGGACGGGAACCGATACCAGACCGGCGACCCGGTCGGCCTCAGCCTTCGCCGCAATGAGCTCCTGATCACGAAATCCGGCAAGCATCCGGAGGTCGCGGCGCGCTGGGCGGACCAGTTCTACACGAATGAAGCGAGCATCCAAAATTTCTGGGGCGCGATCGGCACGGTTATCGAGAAGAAGGACGACGGCACTTATGCGTTGATGTCCCCGCCTGAAGGCACGAGCGCGGATGCCTGGTACTGGGAGCAATCCGTGCGGGATTTCGGACCGAAATACGTAAGCCCAAGCTTCGAGAAAAATATCGTCTTGGACGAGACGACCGGCGACGGGCTGAAGCTTGTCATCGACAAGCTCGGCAGCGAATACGTGACCGATCCGTTCCCGAACGTCATGTACAGCGCGGAGGAGTTCCAGGAGCTGCCTACGCTGACGACGGATATCGATAGCTACGTCAAGACGACCCGCGCCCAGTGGATTACGAAAGGCAACGTCGACGAAGAGTGGGATGCCTATATCAAGCAGCTGAACACAATGGGGCTTAAACGGCTCGTTGAGATTCGTACGGAAGCCTATAAACGGTACACAAGCGTAGAGTAAAGAAAATGAAGGAGCGTAATAGTCATGCTAAAGGTTACCGTATGGAATGAGAACCGCCATGAGAAAGCAAACCCGGTCGTCGGCGGCATTTATCCGGACGGCATTCATGGCGCGATTGCCGGATTTTTGGCGGAGGCCGGTTTTGACGCAGGAACGGCAACTCTGGATGAGCCGGAGCACGGACTGACGGATGACGTGCTGAACCGGACGGATGTCCTGATCTGGTGGGGGCATCTCGCCCATCACGAGGTTAGGGACGACATCGTCGAGAAGGTGTACCGGCGGGTTTTGGCGGGCATGGGGCTGATCGTGCTTCACTCGGGCCATGCCTCGAAAATTTTCAGCAAGCTGCTCGGCACGCCGACCATGCAGCTGAAGTGGCGCGAAGCGGACGAGAAGGAGCGGCTATGGGTCATCGATCCGGCCCATCCGATCGCCGCAGGGCTTGGAGAGTACATCGAGCTGCAGCAGGAGGAGATGTACGGCGAGCACTTTAACATCCCGGCGCCAGACCAGCTGGTGTTCATCTCTTGGTTCGAAGGCGGAGAGGTGTTCCGCAGCGGCGTGACGTACCACCGAGGGCAGGGGAAAATCTTTTACTTCCGCCCGGGTCATGAAACGTATCCGACTTACCATAACAAAGAAATCCAGAAGGTTATTGTGAACGGTGTGCGGTGGGCGGCGCCAAACGGCTCGGCGGAGCCGACGTACGGCAATGCGGCGCCGCTGGAGCCGATCGGGCGGAAGGTTTTGCCGGCGGAAGGAGCGGGCTCAAGATGAAACGATTCCGGATCGGTTTGATTGGCCTCGGCGGCATGGCCCAGGAGCATATCCGCTGGATGAAGGCGGAGGGCCGCTTCGAGATCGCGGCCGTCAGCGACGTTTACGAGGAAGCGCTGGTCAAGGCCGGGGAGCAGCTCGGCATCGCGGAGGAAAAGCGGTATACGGATTTTAACCGGTTGATCGAAGACCCGGACGTCGAGGCGGTCATTTCCGTTACGCCGAACAACGTCCATGCGGAAATCATTCGAGGCTGCCTGCAGGCAGGGAAGCCATTTATGGCGGAGAAGCCGTTCACGCGCACGTTCGAGGAAGCGGTTCCGCTGCTCGAGCTGCATGAGCGGCAGCCGGTTCCGGCCTTGCTCGCCTTTACCTACCGCTATACGCCGGCCTTCCGCTTTGCGAGAGAGCTTATACGCGAAGGCAAGCTCGGCGAGGTCCGCAGCTTCTCGATTCAGTACTTGCAGGGCTGGGGCGCAGCGGCAAACAATACGCCTTATATATGGCGGTTCAACAAAGCGATCACCGGCACGGGCACGCTCGGAGATCTGGGCTCTCATATGATCGACATGGCGCGTTTCCTGTTCGGGGAGGAGTTCGAAGAGCTGTCGGCGCAGCTGCATACGATCATTCCGGAGCGCCACGATCCCTCGAGCGGGACGATGGCCGCCGTCGAGGTCGACGACTTCGCCAGCTTCCAGGCCCGGATGACGGGCGGCAGGATGGGCGTCTTCCAGACGACCCGCAACGCGATCGGCTCGGGCAATCAGCACGAGGTGTCCGTCTACGGGGATTGCGGCACGCTGCACGCATCGACGCTTAACCCGAACCAGCTGATATGGATCCGCGAAGAAGCGCCAGGGCAGCTAGCGACGGTCACACTCGACGTGCCTGCGCACTGCAAAGTCACGCAGTACGCGGACTTTGCCTCCCTGCTCGAGGGGAACGTCCCGGACGGCCTTCCGGGCTTCATGGACGGCTACCGCAACCAGGAAATACTGGATGCGATCGTCAGGGCAAGCGAAACGAAGGCGACCGTTAAGCTATAAAAAAGGTGATACCCGGAGGCTTAGGCTTCCGGGTATTTTGCGATTTTGTTCTTTTGCTCACTATCCCCTGGGCTCAGGATGGGTAGGCGAAAACAGCTCAGCTCGGGTTGGGTACACGAAAATGCTCAACCCGGGATGGTGGACGAAGGTAGCTCAAATTCCTGAGTTGAGGGGACAATGAAGCAAAGAACGAAAAAAGGGTGACCCATCTAGCTTGGGTGTGTGCGAGTGATTTTTAGTGAGGATGTTCGGATCTTGCGGAGCTTGATGAGTTACGCAGGCAGAGGGTATATAGCTTGTATTGTTCTTTTGCGCACTATCCCCTCGGTTCCGGCCGGGCAGATAAATACGCAGCTCATGATGGGTAGACGAATAAAGCTCTGGACGGTCAGACGAATACACAGCTCATGATGGTGGGACGAAAACAGCCCGTTTTCCTGAGCTAAAGGGAGAGTGGATCAAAAATGAAAAAAAGAGGTGCCTTATCGAAGCCGGGCGAGTGATTGACAGTGAGGAGATGAGGAGTTTCACAATCTTGCTGTTTCATTCCATCTTGGGGCATCAATCGGGCCGGATAAGGTATAGTAGAAGAAAGAATCGGGAGGGGGACGCGAATGATGACCAAAACCTTCGACTATGGCGAGGAAGAGATCGAATATTTGAAAAAGAGGGATGCGGCGCTTGGGGCGGCGATAGACAGGATCGGCAAGGTGGAAAGAGCCGTGACGCCGGACCTGTTCTCCGCACTGACACATGCGATCGTTGGCCAGCTCATTTCGGTTAAGGCCGCGGCTACGATATGGGGGAGACTGCAGAGCCGGTTCGGCGAATTCAGCGCGGAACGTCTGGCGGCCCAAACGGCGGCGGATTTGAAGCAATGCGGCTTAAGCATGAAAAAAGCGGAATGCATCAAGGAGATCGCCGAGCTTATCGCACAAGGCGGCTTGCAGATGGAGGAGCTGCGCCGCTTGTCCGATAAAGAGGTGATCGACAGGCTGACGGCTATTAAAGGCGTAGGCATCTGGACGGCGGAAATGCTGCTGCTTCATTGCCTGGAACGGCGAGATGTCGTCAGCTGGGGAGATATCGCCATCCGTCGCGGCATGATGAGACTGTACGGGCTGGACACTTTGTCCAAGCAGCAATTTAACGCCTATCGTGACAACTACTCGCCTTACGGAACGGTAGCTTCCATCTACCTATGGGAACTATCAGCACCATGAAAGGATTGGACTCCCGGAGAATTAAAATTAAAGCAAAAATGACACAAACACCCCCCCATTTTCATCTATTGTTAAGATGATTGAAAACAAGGAGGGGCATTAAAGGCGATGGGAGCCAGACTAAGACAAGGTGTTTCGTTTTTAACCTGGAATATCTATCTAGGTGCGGATTTATCACCGTTGACAGGCGGACTAACGCCACCGGCGGTAACACAAGTGTACCGTCAATTTCTTGCGACCAATTTTCCTGTTCGTGCCAAAGCAATCGCCAGTCAGATTGCGTCTAGAAAACCCGATCTCATCGGCTTACAGGAAGCGGAAAGGTGGGAGCTCGAAGTTCCCGGTTTTGGGACGGTTGTCTATGACTTTGTTGAATTGCTGATGGCTGAGTTAAAAGCGATCGGGCTGCACTATGAAGCAGCGGCTCGTAATCATAATCGGGATGTACAAGATGTTCAGGATAGTAACGGAAATAAGATTAGTTTTCTGGACCGGGATGTCATTTTGATTCGAAAAGAACTAGGACTTCAGGTGATCGATAAACAAGAAGTTAATTTCACAACGAATTATTCCGGATTCACTCGGGGATGGTCCTCGGTTGATGTGAAATTAGGTAATCGTGTTTTTAGGATGATCAACACCCATTTGGAGCCGCTTGATTTTAATACAAGGAATGCCCAAGCATTGGAGCTGATAAATGGTCCGGCCAAGACTGAGTTACCGGTGATTCTTACGGGAGATTTGAATTTGACCCCTGCCAACCCTACATTCACTGCTTTAGTCAGTTCAGGACTTCGTGATGTATGGACTGAAGTGGGGGCAGGCTTTGGCTTTACCGGTGTTCAGGCCCCCGATCTTTTGAATGCAGCTTCTGCATTGAATATAAGAATAGACTATATTCTATTTAAAAATGTGACGATACCGATTCATGCGGATTTGGTTGGAGAAGAACAGGGTGACAGGACACCTGCCGCTCTCTGGCCTTCCGATCACGCCGGAGTTTTCGCCACATTTAAGTTGTAATGAAAAAGAGGTATGGTCGCATGAATTGCCGCGGAAATCGCGGTTTTTTTGTTTTATTGGTTTAAGTTCTATTGAAATATTGGGAATTAATGTTGTTGAAATTTTTGCATATCCGATGCATCCTTAACATACGGAAGTTGTCTGATCTGTCGTAGGAGAGAAGGGGATGCCGCTGTTTAAAGGATCGCTTCAAGTCAAGTTTATTTTGGCCTGCCTGCTTGTCGTTCTGCCATTCGCGACGCTGCTGTTTCTGGTCAACCGGTTCAGCATGAACAACATCCGCGAAGAGATTATCAATTCGAATACCAATCTGATGCGGCTGTATATGGCTTCCCTGGATACGTCTCTTCAGAAAATCAACGACAATTTGAGCAGCGTCCAGCGCAGCAGCGACGATCTCAATCTGGTTTCCAAATATGAACCCGGCAGCCGGCCTTACATTTACAGCAAATATAAAGCGATGGAATCGCTGAAGCAGGTGCTGGTCTATACGCCGCAAGCCGATTTTCTGTTTTTGTACATGCAGAAGAGCAAGGACCTGGCGTCCACCGACCAATCGATTGGAAGCGGCCCGGGCCGGACAGGCTGGCTGGAGGTGCTCGACCGCGCGATCGAAACGAGGGAATTTTACAGCTGGCAGACGATTCATGACGCCAATTCCTTTGGCTTGATCAGCGTCGTCGAAGCCGCTCCTTCCGTCTATATCGGCGCCTGGGTCGGATCCGGCAACGTTATGGCGCCATTCCGGCAAATGGATCTCGGCGACCGGGGCCAGGTCGTGGCGCTGTCCAAGCAGTACGAGGTGCTGGCGAGCATGAAGGAGCAGTCGTTTCTGAAGCAGGAGCCGTCGTTTTTCCGAAAGCGTTTTCCGGTGTCCGAGGAGGAAGGCTCCAAGCTTCGTTACGTGCAGGTGAGCCGGGAGTCGTCGATGGCTGATCTGCTGCTGACGGTGCTCATTCCGGAATCGATATTGCTGAAAAACCTGCTATTTTTTGAGCGGCTGTTTTATCTGATTATTTTGGCGGTTATCGTCATGCTCGCCATTTATGTGGCCGTTCTGCGGACGATCCTGATCAAGCCAATCCGGAAGCTGATCAAGGGGATGCGGCTTCTTGAGGAGGGAAGGCTGGATATCCGGATCCGGCCCGAGAAAACCTTGGAGCTCAGCCAGCTCATTGAGGCGTTCAACCGGATGGCCTCCGAAATCAGACATTTGAAAATCGATGTTTACGAAGAGAAAAACCGCTCTCTGCGGGCGGAGTATAAACAGCTTCAAGCGCAGATCAATCCGCATTTTTATTTGAACAGCTTGAATATTGTGTACAATCTGGTCGCCCTTCGCAATTACGATACGGTGAAAAAGCTGATCCTGCATATTTCCGAGTATTTCCGCTTTATTACGAGAACGGAGAAGGAGCTGATTACGATCGGCGAGGAGATCGGGCATGTCCGCAATTACATGGGCATTCAAATGCTGCGTTTTCCGGACCAGATCCGGTTCGAGTGCGACATGGACGAAGAAGCGGGCTCCGCTCTGCTTCCGCCTTTGTCGCTGCAGCCCTTCGTGGAGAATGCCGTCGTGCACGGCTTCACAAATCCCGAGCTGGCGTTTGTTATCCGCCTCGAGGTTTGCCTGCACGGCAAGGCCGCGGAGGGAGGCTGTTTCGTCGACATTACCGTGTCGGACAATGGGACGGGCTTTTCCCCGGAGCTACTGGAACAGCTGCAAAATCTTAATTATTTCAACGAAACGCAGGAGGGACATCTTGGCATTTGGAACATCTACAGGAGATTAAGCATGCGTTACGGCGGACGGACTGCCGCCTCGTTCGCGAATGCGGACGGGGGAGGCGCGATAATCCGCCTCCGCATTCCATACGAAACGGAAGGGGGACAAGAGCATGTATAACATGCTGGTCGTCGACGACGAACGCTTTGCCGTGCAGGGAATCAGCCGTGCCATCGACTGGAGGGACCTGCCGATCGGATGCATCCATGAAGCATACGGCTTGAAGGATGCCGCAGCCATAGCGGCCGAGCATAAGCTCCACCTGCTCATTGTCGATATCGAGATGCCGGGGACGAGCGGTTTCGAGGTGATGGACAAGATCAAAGAAAGCCACCCCGATATCGAGACGATTTTTTTGACGGCACATGCCGACTTCTCCTATGCGCAGCGTGCGATTCAAATGGGCAGCTACGATTATATTTTGAAGCCCTTCGACCATGACCAGCTAAAGGCTGTCGTGCGGGACGCGATCGGGAAGATCGGGGAGGATGAGGAGCAGCACCTCTTCCTGCAGCAATATCAGCAGTATCTCGGTTTATGGGAGAAGCAGAGGCCGGTGCTGGTCGAGCGTTTCTGGCAGGACCTGCTTCAGGGGCGTACAATTCCGACGGACGGATACCTGGCGTACGCGGCGGAGCTGTACGGCCTGCCGATTCAGGCCGACGACCGGGTCGTCCCCGTCCTGATCAGCCTGGAGTCGTGGAACCAGAAGCTGACGGCAAGAGAAGAGGCGATACTGGAGTTTGCGCTCGGCAATATCGCCTCGGAAACGTTCGGCGGCGTCTACCCCGGTGAAATCGTGAAGGTGCCGGGCGGCCAGATGGCGATTCTGCGTCCCGACGGCTCCGAGGCGTATGACGAAGCCCGCATAGCCGATACATGCGGGAAGCTGATTGCCGCCTGCCAGCAATATTTGCACTGCACGCTCACCTGCTACGTGGGCAAGCCGGTCAACGTCGGCAGCGTAAGCGAAGCATACGGCCGGCTGCAGGAAATGGAGCGTTACAACATCCATGAAGTCAATCGGGTGATGTTTCTGGATAAGGAAGAGCCGCGGCACTCCGGCGCGGCCTCCTTCAAATGGCCGGATATTCGCGTCCTGCTGGATATGAACAAGCACGAGGAGGCTGTACGGAAGACGTACCAGGCGTTCGAGGAGATGGAGCGGGAGTCGGCCGGCACGGAGGCGCTGGAAGCTTTTTACGTTCACATCGTCGGCCTTGTGTTCCAGATGCTGCATGAGCGGAACCTGTCCGTGCATGACGTATTCGAATCCAGGGAGCTGATGGACGGCCCGGCCGTTACGGCTTCGATTCCCCGCATGAAAAGCTGGACGAGGCAGACGCTGGAGAAGCTGGCCTCCGCCTTGTCCGCGTCAGGCGGCAGCCATTCGGCGATTGTGGAGCGGGTATGTCAATATATTAAGGCCAATCTCGCTTCCGAAATCGGCCGGGACGATCTGGCGGCCGTCGTCCATTTGAATCCGGCTTATTTGTCCCGGCTGTTCAAGAAAGTGAAGGGCGTTTCGATGTCGGATTACATGCTGGCCGAGAAGATGGACCGCGCCAAAACGCTGCTGACGACGACCAATCTCAAGGTCACGACTATTGCGGAGCAGGTCGGCTGCAGCCATTATACGTATTTCTCCAAGCTGTTCCGCAAGGCAGTCGGCGTAACGCCGCAGGAATACCGGAAAAGCTACCAGTCCGTCTAGAATGGAGAGGCTCCTCGGCTTAAGCTGCGGAGCCGTTTTGTATATTTAAATGAAAGCGCATACGAAAAAGTCACAGTTGTACATAACAAGTCACCGCTTTTTCTATTTCGAATGCCCGGACTCTGGCAAACTGATAGCAAGAGGAGGTCGTAGCATGAAAACTACCGCCGGAGCCGGATGGCTCGCAAAGCCTGTCGTCAAAAGCCGGAGCCTGCAGACGATATGGCGCTACCGCTACTTGTATTTGCTGGGTCTGCCGGGCATCGTCTACTTTATTTTTTTCAAGTATGTCCCGATGTACGGCATTCTGATCGCCTTTCAGGATTATACGCCGATTAAGGGCGTTCTGGAGAGCGATTGGGTCGGGCTGGAGCATTTCCGCAGACTGTTCGACGATCCGGACTTCTCCATTATTTTCCGCAATACGCTGATCATCAGCCTGCTTCATGTGCTCGTGCAATTTCCGGCGCCAATCTTGCTAGCTCTGCTCCTCAATGAAGTGCGATGGCAGGCTTACAAGCGCTCGATCCAGACGATGATTTATTTCCCGCATTTCCTTTCCTGGGTCATCGTCGTGAGCATTACGTATTTGATGACGTCCTCCGAATACGGCTTGATCAACAAAGCGATCGAGGCGTTAGGGGGCGAAAGGATTTCCTTCCTGCTTGAGAACAAGTACTTTTACGGCATCGTCACGGTGCAGGGCATCTGGAAGGATATCGGATGGGGAACGATCATCTATCTGGCCGCGATCGCCGGAGTCAACCCTTCCCTGTACGAAGCGGCAAGGCTGGACGGCGCCGGGCACTTCGCCCAGATCCGGCATGTCACGATCCCGTCCATCATGCCCACGATTATCATTTTGTTCATTCTCGGGCTGGGCAGCGCGATGGAGGTCAATTTCGAGCAGCTATGGCTGATGCAAAATCCGCTTGTCATGAAGGTGGCCGAGGTATTCGACACCTACGTATACAAGACGGGCATCCGGAGCGGCGAGTACAGCTACAGTACCGCGGCCGGGCTGTTCAAATCGGTCATCGGCGTCGTGCTGGTGGTGGCGGCCAACCGCATCGCCAACAAAAAAGGGCATGAGGGCATCTGGTAGATGCCTCTGAGAGGAGTGAACGAAATGGGCATGATCCGGGCGGACCGCCTCTATCAGCTTTCCGTGGCCTTCGTGCTGCTGCTTGTCGGATTGGCGATGATTGTTCCGTTCTTTTATATTCTGGCCGTGTCCTTCACGGATTCGTCGGTCTACGAGCCGAACAAGCTGATTTTATGGCCGGCCGAATGGTCGGCGGACGCTTACAAGTATATTTTGTTCGGCAACGGCTTTAATACGGCGCTGCGGTCTTCGCTGTTCGTCACCTTGGCGGGCACGCCGCTGGCGCTCGCGATTTCCGCGACCTTCGCGTACATGGTTTCGAAGAGCTACCTGCCGGGAAGGACGGCGATGCTGCGCCTCCTCGTGCTGACCATTCTTTTCTCGCCGGGACTTATCCCGAACTATCTCGTCGTGCGAAACCTGGGTCTTCTCGAGAGCTGGTGGTCGCTCATTCTGCCGGTCGTCACGAACGCATGGACGGTGCTGGTGCTGAAAAGCTTTTTTCAAGGCATCCCGCAGGAGCTGGAGGAATCGGCCAAAATCGACGGCTGCAACGACATGGGTATCTTCATGCGAATTATTCTGCCGCTGTCGAAGGCTCCGCTCGCGGCGTTCACCCTGTTCTTCGCCGTCGCCTTCTGGAACACGTATTTTAACGCCATTATCTATATCAATGACAGCGTCAAATGGCCGCTTCAAGTGTATTTGCAGCAAATCGTGCTGGCCGCGAACGCAAGCCGGTTCATCGACAGCCAGGCGCTGACGCAGCTTCAGCTCGGCAGCACGCCGCCCGAGGAAACGATGAAGATGGCGGCCGTCATCGCCGTTATGGCGCCGATCGTCCTCGTCTATCCGTTCCTTCAGAAGCATTTCGCGCAGGGGGTTTTAATCGGTTCCGTCAAGGAGTAATCCCGGCGGTCCGATCCAATACAAAATATAAACCTTTGGAGGTCGAACATGGTGATTGGAAAAAAGAACAAGCTTACCGTATCAATGTCTTTGCTGCTGCTCGCTTTCACGTTAACCGTATCCGCCTGCAGCTCGAACGGAGGAACGAACGCCGGGAACAACGCAGGCAGCAACGCCGGAAGCAACACCGGAACGACGGAGAGCGGCAATAACGGGAACGCGGAGACCGGCACCGGGAAGCCGCTGGATTTATCGATGCTGATTATTTCGTTCGGAAATACCCCTCCGGAAGGCAATCCGATCGAGAAAAAGGTTGAGGAACTGACGAATACCGAAATCGACCTGACGTACGTCCCTTATAACGAATACGCGGCCAGGCAGGATGTAGGGCTGGCGAGCGGCGATTTTCCGGATCTGATCCAGGTCATGCCGAGCGGTCCGCAGCTCTATACGTCGGTGCAGGTGAAAGCGATCGAGAACGGCGTTTTCCACGACTTGACGGACTATATTAAAGCGCCTGATTTTGCGGAGAAATATCCGAACCTCGGCAAAATTCCGCAGTCGCTGTGGGACAAGGTTACGTTTAACGGCAAAATTTACGCGGTTCCGCGCAACCTCGAGCCGGAAACCTTCGCAGGCACTTGGCTTCGTAAGGATTTAATGGAAGCGAAGGGGCTGAAGACGCCGGAGACGGTCGAAGAGCTAGGCGATACCCTTATCGCCCTTTCCGATCCCCCTAAAATGTACGGCCTGGATTTGAGCGCAGGGGCAAGCGCGCTGGAGAGCACCTCCATGAAATCGATCGTCGCCGCCTTCACCGGTACGGGGGATTGGAGCGTTAACGCGGACGGTGAATTCGTCTACAGCAATTTTATGCCGGAGTACAAAGGGTATCTGGAATGGCTCAAAAAGCTGTACGATGCTAAAGCCATCCATCCGGAATTCGCGCTGGGCCAAAAGGTTGCGAGCTTCCCCGACGGAACGGCGGCCGGTCTGGTCTTCCGCTGGCATGCGTATGTGCCGGCCGAAAAACCGATCAATAAATTCGCGGACAGCGTCGACCCGAATGCAAAGGGTATGCTGCTGAAGCCGCTTCAGGGTCCGAAGGGTCCGGCGGTCGATACGAATGCGGGCTTCTGGACGCAAACGGCGATGAATGCCAAAATGCCGAAAGAAAATATTCCGCGCGTGCTTGCTTTCCTGGACTGGATGGCAAGCGGGGAATCGCTTGATTTATTCCTGTCGGGCATCGAGGGTGTCCACTATGAAGAGAAAGACGGCGCGAAGGTTATGAACGAGCAGAAAATGAGCGAGGACGGCGTCGGCGGCGATCCGTGGATTATGCAGACCTACCGCGATTCGGAGTTTTTCATCAATGATTTTGAAACGAGACGCGGAGCGGATCCGGCTGCTTTGGCCGAGCTCAAGGAAACGGTGGCGGATATTAACGCCAAATACAAGGAAGCCGCAGCCAGCGGCCTCGGCATGCCGCACTACAATTTGTATGCGCCTACGCTGCTCAAGGAATGGGACCGTTTGACGAAAGGGCTGAAGGATAACCGAGTGAAGGTCGTTATGGGCCAGATGAGCATGGAAGAATGGGATCAGTACGTGGCCAGCATTACATCGGATGAAACGTACAAGCAAATTTTGAAGGAACTGAAGGAACAATACGCTGCCGGCGGCAAGTAAATGCGAATCCGGCCCCGGGCGCGCCTGCCGCTAGCGCAGGCGCCTCGCCGGGCCGGCTTTGTCCGCCGGGACGCATGAAGGAGACATGGGATGATGAAAACGGAGCATAAGGAACGCATATGGTTCAACCGCCCCGCCGACAATTGGAACGAGGCTCTTCCCGTCGGAAACGGGCGGCTGGGCGGCATGGTCTTCGGCCGTCCCGGAGCGGAGCGCATTGCGCTGAACGAGGATTCCGTCTGGCACGGCGGACCGCGGAACCGGAACAATCCGGATGCGCTTCGGCAGCTGCCGGAAATCCGGAGGCTGATCTTCGAGGGCCGTTTGCAGGAGGCGCAGAAGCTGGCTTTACTGGCGTTTTCCGGCACACCGGAAAATCAGCGGCATTATACGCCGCTCGGGGATTTGCTGCTGAATATGGAGGACGGCTACGGCGATGCGTCCGAATACAGCCGTGAGCTCGATCTGGAGCAGGGGGTCGTGCGGATCGCTTATAGACGGGAAGAAACGCTGTACCGGCGGGACATTTTCTCCAGCTATCCCGACGGTGTCATCGTCATCCGGCTTACGGCGGACAGGCCGGGCCGGATCTCGTTCCGGGCCCGGATCAGCCGCGGCAGCTGGCGGTATGTCGAGCGCAGCGGCCGTGCGGGGGACGCCGCCGTCTACATGTCCGGCGACAGCGGAGGAGACGGCGTCCGCTTCAGCGCTGCATTAGCCGGCCGCGCCTCGGGCGGGCGGTTGTTCACAATGGGGGATTATCTGGTCGTGGAGAATGCCGACGAGGTAACGCTGCTATTAAGCGCCGACTCCAGCTTTCGCGAGACGGATCCGCTGCAGGCATGCCTGGGACGGCTGGAGGAGGCGGGACGCCTTACCGGCGAGCAGCTTTTGCAGCGGCATCTCGAGGACTATCGCAGCCTGTATAGCCGGGTAAGCCTGACGCTGTCTTGCGCAAGCGGCGGCGAGGAAGCGGACCTGCCGACGGAGCAGAGGCTGGAGCGCGTCCGGCAGGGAGCCGAGGATCCCGGGCTGGCAGCCTTGTATTTTCATTTCGGACGTTATCTGATGATTTCGTGCAGCCGGCCGCAATCGCTGCCCGCGAACCTGCAGGGCATCTGGAACGATCAGTTTCTTCCTCCCTGGGACAGCAAATATACGATCAATATTAATGCCGAAATGAATTATTGGCCCGCAGAGGTGTGCGGCCTCGGCGAATGCCACGAGCCGCTGTTTGACCTGATTGAAAGGATGCGCGTACCCGGCCGGCAGACGGCCGAGAGCATGTACGGCTGCCGGGGGTTTACGGCACATCATAATACGGATATGTGGGGCGATACCGCCCCTCAGGGCAGCTATATGCCTGCCACTTATTGGCCGCTCGGGGCCGCTTGGCTGTGCCTGCATTTGTGGGAGCATTACGAGTTCGGGCAGGATCGGGTATTTCTGGCGCGTGCTTACGGCACGATGAAGGAAGCCGCTTTATTTCTTCTCGATTATATGGTGGAAGCGCCGGACGGCCTGCTGGTCACCTGCCCGTCCGTGTCACCGGAGAACACGTATAAGCTTCCTAACGGCGAATCGGGCGTGCTATGTTACGGGCCGACGATGGACAGCGAGATCGCGTACGCCCTGTTCACGGCATGCATCGAAGGCAGCCTTCTGCTCGGCGTTGACGGAGAGTTCCGCGGGCAGCTCGAGACGGCGCGCGGCAAGCTGCCTCCGCTCCGGATCGGACGCCACGGCCAAATTCAGGAATGGCTCCAGGATTACGAAGAGACGGAGCCGGGGCACCGGCATATTTCCCACTTGTTCGCGCTGCATCCGGGCAGGCGGATCACGCCGTTGGGAACGCCGGAGCTGGCGGAAGCCGCCCGGGTTACGCTAAAGCGGCGGCTTGCCGCAGGCGGCGGACACACAGGCTGGAGCCGCGCCTGGATCATCAACTTCTGGGCCAGACTGGGAGACGCCGAGCAGGCGCATGCCAACGTGAACGCGCTGCTCGCCAAGTCGACGCTTCCGAATTTGTTCGACAACCATCCGCCATTCCAGATCGACGGCAATTTCGGCGGGACGGCGGGCATCGCCGAGATGCTTCTGCAAAGCCATGCCGGAGAGATCAGGCTGCTGCCGGCTTTGCCGCAGGCGTGGCGGGACGGAAGCGTGTCGGGCCTGCGCGCGCGCGGCGGCTACGCTGTCGGGATCACGTGGAGGGAAGGCAGGCTGACGGGGGCAGGCATCGAAACGAATTCAAGCGGAACGTGCCGCCTATGGGCTCCGGAAAAGCTGCGAATAACGTGCGGGGGAGCCGATGTCCAGGCCGTCCAGGAAAACGGAGGACTCATCTCCTTCGCTACCAAAAGCGGCAAAACGTATCTGTTAACGCCGGCTACTTGAACAAATGGGAGGAATTCGCGGTGAAAGCAAAACATCTGTCCGGCAGCCCCTCGCTTTATAACCTGGACGAATATGAGAAGTTGTCCGGCCGTCCGTTCGGCGGCTTCCGCGAAGCTCCCCTATCGGGTGAGCGCGTCAGACGCGGCGAACTGCCGCCGCTTGAGGCGCGGCTTCCGGACAATCCGCTCGTCATGGAGGCCTGGGACGAAACCGGCGTTTACGGCGGAACGGTACGTTATTCGGAGATCAACACGAAATTTTGCCATTATCTCCGCCATATGCTGGAGGCGGAGCTGCTGGAGCTGGGACCGTCCGGCCGATATCACCATTACAGCCGGATGGAGGGCCCCGTGCGTCCGGGCATATTCGAGCATTGGGCTTGCAGCGACGACGGCAAGGCTCATACGTTCCGTATCCGAAAGGGACTGAAATGGTCGGACGGCGTTCCCGTTACGACGGAGGACGTCCGTTACGCCTATGAAGACGTCGTTATGCATCCGGAAATCCGTCCGCTGCTGACGAACTCGGAGGGCTCCGTCATTTTTTTGCCCGAGTGGGAGTGGATTGCCTGGGGAGGCACGCGGACAAAGCTGGAGATCGTGGACGGGCGGGAATTCCGATTGGTGTTCGGCAAGTCTTATCCGGGCTTCATCACCCAGCAGATCCGCAGCGCCAGATGGCATATGCTGCTGAGGCCGGCTCATTACCTTAAGGCTTTTCATAGCAGCTACCGGCCGCCGGAGGAGCTCTCGCAGGTGATGCGGGAGAAGGGGTTTGGTCCCGGGCAATGGGGGCCTTTCTACCAAAGCATCGATCCGCCCGTACGCGAGGCGGGTTATATGATCCCTGCCGGCATACCGGACATCGAGCGGTACCCGTCGCTGGATCCGTGGCTGTACGAGCCGGGCTATACGGCAGCCGAAGCGGCGCTGGTGCGGAATCCTTATTACTACAAGGTGGATCAGGCAGGCAATCAGCTTCCGTATATCGACCGGATCGAACGGTCGGCAGCGGCCGATCTGAACGGACTGCGCGAGAGGATTCGAGCCGGCTTAATAGATATTCAAACAAATTTCCTGAAACTGAAGGAGCTCTCCCCGCTGCTGGAGGCAAGCAAAGCGGGGGACTGCAGCGTCATGCTGCTGCCGGCCTGGCAGGGACAGCAGCTTGCAGTCACCTTGAATTTCTGTCCCGAGGACGACGCGATCGGCGAGATCGTACGGGATTTACAGTTCCGCCGGGCCTTATCGCTCGGTATCGACCGGGAGCGGATCCGAAGAGAGATCTTTCTTGGCTTCGGGCGTACGGCGCAAGCAACGGCCCCCTCCTATCTGGATTACTTCCGCGGAGAGTTCGAGTCCTCATGTGCGGCGTTCGAGCCGGAGGAAGCGAACCGGCTGCTGGATGCGATGGGGCTGCACCGGCGCGATGCGGAGGGCTGGCGGCTTAGACCGGACGGGCGGCGTCTCGAGCTGCTTATGGCCTATTTTCACGTGACGCCTCCGGCTGCGGACGGCGCGGAAGCGATCGCCGGCGATTGGGCGAAGCTGGGCTTATGCGTTCAGGTGCAAGCCCTTCCGACGGGGCGGGAGTGGGGGGAGCTTCAGGTCACGAACCGGATTATTTTCTCGATTTGGGAAATGGTCGGCGGAGACCCTCTTATTCCGTACCACGAAGGAGGGCTTAGCGACTCCACGCCCTTATGGTGGAAATGGTATGAAACCGGCGGGCGGGAAGGAGTGGAGCCGCTGCCTGCGGCGAAGCGTCTTTATGAATGCCGGGAGGTCATCAAGACTTCCTCCGACCCGGCGGAGCGGACCCGGATGGCGGAAGAAATCTACCGGATTCAGGCGGAGCAATTGTGGCTGATCGGCACGGTTGCGGGCACGCCCCAGCCTTTTGTGTATAATCGCAGGCTCGGAAACGTAAACTCAGCGGCCGAGCGCGGATATTTTACGTCAACCGTGCTTGGAGCGGCCGAGCAATGGTATTTCAAGGCGGAGTAGAAGGCGCGTTTGAGGTGCCTCGTGAGAAGGAGTCCCGTAGTGCACCTTGCGAGAATGGCGCTAGCGAACACAAGGAACGCTACTTGCTCCCAAATGAACAAATCTGATTTCTATCGGACTCAGCTCACGTTATGACTCGTAAATGAGCGCCTGTCGGCAGCTTTTCACTCGGATAACATGTCTGCGGTTCGTAAGAAATAAAAAGATGATCAAACCGGCCCAATAGAGACTGTGTGATTCGTTAGCGAGAGACGTGACGAGGCGTTAAGCAAAATTCCTTAACTTTAGAGCAATATCGGCTAGAGAACTTACTATTATAAAGCGCCTATAATAGGCAATAAACCGAACGAGTCGCGAACACGGAAGGAGAGGACGGAATGAAAATCGGCATAGCCGATTACGGCATGTACGCCTGGGACGGCGGACATTTTGACTTTGAAGCGCGCGCGCTGGCGCTTAAACATATCGGATATGACGGCATCGAGAGGCTGACCGCCTTTCATCCGGAGGAGGCGATCCGCAAGTCGGCCTTCCTGCGCCGGAACGGGCTGTCGTTTGCAACGGTCCGCGGGCCGAGCGTCGAGCTCTCGGTACAATGGGCCTCAGGCCTCGGCAGGGACTACGTGTGGACGGAAGTGACTGAAAAATCGGACTTCGACGTCTTTTGCAGGCAGGTGAACATTATGGCCGAGCATGCGGAGAGGTGGGGGATCCGGGTTGCGCTCCACAACCATATGGGAACGCTCGTGGAGACGCAGGAGCAGCTGGAGTCGTTTCTGGAGCGCTGCCCATCCGCAGGCCTCGTATTCGATACGGCCCATTTGGCGGCAATGGGCGGAGACGCCGAGCGGATTGCGGCTTTGTACGCGGACCGGCTTCTTGCCATCCACGTCAAGGACTGGCTGCTGACCGACCCCGACGCCGGCGTCTGGCATAAGCGCGGCCGATTCTGCGGACTTGGCAAAGGGAATATCGGCATGAACAATTTGGATATTCTGAACGCGGCAACGGCGGCGGGTTATGAAGGCTGGATTTTCGTCGAGCACGATACGCATTTGCGGGAGCCGCTGGAGGATTTGGCGGAAAGCCGCGACTATTTGCGGAAGGGCGGTTATTGAGATGGTTCAGGCAAATAAAGGGAATTTGGAGACTAACAAAGGCTCTGCCGCTTTAACGCCGATAGGGATCGGACTGGTCGGCCTCGGCCGGGCCGGATGGGGCATGCACCGGAAGGAGCTGCAGGGCAAGGAGGCGCAATTCCGCATTGAAGCGGCATTCGATACGCTGGAGGATCGCAGGCGGATGGCGGAGGAAGCGGGCATCCGCACGCATGACAGCCTGGAGAGCCTGGTTCACGATCCGGCAATCGAACTGGTGGATATCGCGACGCGCTCCAGCGACCATTATGCGCACGGGTTGCTGGCTCTGAACGCCGGCAAGGACGTGCTGATGGAGAAGCCGTTCGCGCAGACGTACGAGCAGGCCCGTCTTCTCTACGAAGCGGCCGCCAAAAACGGCCGCCGGATCTTCGTCCGCCACAACCGCCGGTTCGACCCGGACTTTCTTCATGTGCGCGAAATCATCGGCAGCGGCCTGCTCGGCGAGGTGTATTTGATCCGGCTGAACCGCCATAACTACCAGCGGCGCAGCGATTGGCAGACGATCAAGGCGTTTGGCGGCGGCCAGCTGCTGAACTGGGGGCCGCACATCGTCGATCACGGCCTATGCCTGCTTCAAAGCCCGGTAGCTTCGATCTGGAGCGATCTGAAGCAGGTCGCCGCCGCAGGGGATGCCGAGGATCATTTGAAAATTATTATGAAGGGCGAGAACGGGCGCGTCGTCGATATCGAAATCAGCGGCGGCATCGCGATTCCTTCGCCGACTTATCAGGTGTACGGCACGAAGGGCAGCCTGACCGCAACGGGCCGGGAAATTCGGCTCCGCTACCTGGATCCGGGCGTTCCGCTTGGCGAGCTTGAGGCGGATCCGGGGACGCCGGGGGCGGCATTCGGCAGCACGGGCACCTACGATTCCGGCGAGAAGCTTTTCTGGATCGACCGCACGCTGCCCGTGAACCCGGAGAAGACGTACGATATTTGGGAGGAGCTGTACCTGGCGATCCGGGGAGGTAAGCCTTTTCTAATCCGGGCGGAGGAAGCGCTGGAGGTCGTTCGCGTTATCGAGGAAGTGAAGGCGGGAACGCGGTTCGAATAATCGGGCCCCTGAAGGGCGATGTAAGAAGAAATGGAAAGGATGAGAGTTTTGAGCATGAAAATTGTCATTATCGGCGGCGGAAGCTTTGCATGGACGCCTACGCTTGCCGGTGATTTGTTTCTAAGAAAGCCGCTTAACGGAGGGCACTTAAGCCTGGTGGACCTTGATCGGAAGGCTGCGGGCGAGATGGCGGAATATTGCGGGATGATGGTCGAAGCGCTTCAGGCCGGCTGGACGGTGAGCGTCGACGACCTGGACACAGCGCTGCAGGGAGCCGACGTTGTGTGCGTCTCCATCTCGACGGGCGGGCTGGCCGCTATGCACGAGGATTACCATATCCCCGAAAAATACGGCGTTTATCATGCCGTCGGCGATACGGTCGGACCGGGCGGCATCTCCAGAACGCTGCGCAACGTTCCGGTGTTTTGTTCCATCGCGGAAAAAATGGAGAGAATTTGCCCGGATGCCTGGCTGATCCATGTCACGAACCCACTGTCCCAGCTTACCCGCGCCGTCGCCAAAACGACATCCGTTAAGGTAGCGGGCCTTTGTCACAATTTTGCGGGTACGATCTCAATGCTGGCTGACTACATGGGGGTCGGCTACGGGGATATCGATGCCGTGAGCGTAGGCGTGAACCATTATACATGGCTGAAGAACGTCACCTGTAAGGGCCGCCCGATGGAGAGCGAGTTTTCGCTCGACCGGTATGTCGCCTATTTCCGCAAAAAAAACGGTCTGCTGGTTACGAATACGACCGACGATATGATCAACGAGCATCTGAGTCCCGGCAAAAACATGGAGTATTACCTGAATTTCGCTTTGTATGAGAAGCTGGGCTATTTTCCGGTCGGTTCTTCCAATCATGTGGCGGAAAATCTCCCTTATTATTGCAATGACGAGCAGGCGATGCGGACTAACCATATCCGCCGAAAAGGCGTGCTTCCCCGCAGGCAAAATCTGATCGACGCGAGAAAGGCGCAGATTTACGGCATTTTGCGGGGCGAAGCCGAATTGCCGAAGTTTAAGCTGTCGCACGAGGGATTGTCGTCGATTTGCGAATCGTTGTATACGGGCAAGCCGTCCAGAGCGATCGTTACGATGGCGAATGCGGGGCAGATTTCGAACCTGCCGCTTGGCACCGCCGTCGAAACCTGGGCTTCCGTCAGCTCGAACGGCATCCATCCCGAGATCAGCGGTGAGGTGCCGGACGTCGTAGCGGGCTCGATGCTGACGATCGTGAACGAGCAGGAGCTCTCCGTGGAAGCGGCGCTGACGGGAGACCGCAAGCTTTTGTACCAGGCGCTGTACGTGTCTCCTCTTCTGCACAACAAAGCGGCGGCAGAGCGTCTCGGCGACGAGCTTTTGGAAGCAAACAAGGCGTATTTGCCGCAATTTTTCAAATAGACATCAACGGAAAAGGACACCTGCGTGGTGTCCTTTATTTGTGTTTTTGTAGATAGCGCACGTATTTACTCGGGGATGTTGCCCAGTTGGCGGGAGAAAGAAGCTCAGTCGGCGGAATAGCGCTAATTTCTATCGTTGTCGAGAGTCGATGGAGTAAATTGGATTTAATAACTATAGTTTCTAGCGTTATATCCGCCGTGAGGTGCCCAGATGGCGGGAGAAAGAAGCTCAGTCGGCGGAATAGCGCTAATTTCTATCGTTGTCGCGAGGGGTTGGAGTAAATTGGGTTTGATAACGATAGTTTCTAGCGTTATATCCGCCGTGAGATGCCCAGTTGGCAGGAGAAAGAAGCTCAGTCGGCGGAATAACGCTAATTTCTATCGTTGTCGCGGGCAGTTGGAGTAAATTGGATTTAATAACGATAGTTTCTAGCGTTATATCCGCCGTGAGGTGCCCAGTTGGCAGGAGAAAGAAGCTCAGTCGGCGGAATAACGCTAATTTCTATCGTTGTCGCGAGGGGTTGGAGTAAATTGGGTTTGATAACGATAGTTTCTAGCGTTATATCCGCCGAGAGTTGCCCAGTTGGCGGGAGAAAGAGGCCCAGACGGCGGAATAGCGCTAATTTCTATCGTTGTCGCGGGCAGTTGGAGTAAATTGGATTTAATAACGATAGTTTCTAGCGTTATATTGCACATGTTTATCTTTCGATAATCCCGGTTGTAATTTTCATATTAGGGGCATAAGTCAGAAATACGTTGTCCTTAAACAGGTTTGACAAAGCCGCTTCCAGTCTGTATTCGCTCAGCGCCTCTTCATAGGCGGCACCGCGTTTAACTAAACTTTCAACAAACGGTTCCTCTGCCCCGGGATCGGCTCCAAATCCGTCTTCCTTCAACGCGCTGAACAGAGCTTCCATTTCCCCAGCTTCAGAATTAGGATCTAAAAAATTCACCCTATCGCTAACCCGGCACTCGATTTGCTTAACCCCCAGCCGGCTTAAATAAACCGGTAATTTTATTCCGATATTGCCGTCCTTGCCGCTGCGCCGGGCGTCTCTCTCAAATAACCTCTGGAGAAAGCCTAACTGTACCATATCCGATGCTGGATACCCGTCCAAAAAATAGCTTGCCATGCCTGAGATCCAATGCGGCTCAAAGCACACAATTCTGCCGCGATCCTCCAGACAATCTATCATTTTCCGGAGGACGTCCTTCGGATTTCCCACATGCAATAAAAAGGCATGGCAAACGGCAAGATCATATTTTCGTTCGAATTCCATTTCCTGAATATCTCCAAGGACAAATTCAGTTGTAAATGGAGCATCTTTAAATATATCCTTGGCATGTTCGATTAATTGATTTCCTCCATCAACCCCCGTGTATGTAGAACCCTCTGGAAGCAAGGGCAAGAGCTTGGTCCCCAAATAGCCGTAGCCGCAGCCAAAATCGATAATGCGAACCGGGGATGTGATTTTCCAAACCATTTTAACAAGGAATTCCAAATAGTCATCATTATAATACAGCCATCTGGTTTTACTTAAATAATCGATTTTGTTGTTCCAATCGTAATTGTCCATCAGGACCTCCTTCAGACCGGTAGCTTCGTTTATTTAATTACTCTAATAAATTGACGTTCTTTCCACTCAAACTCGTTTTCCAATTGAAAAGAGGATAGCTCAAGCACGAGATCGAGCTCCTTTTTAGGCTTGTCAGTAAATCTCTCTTGACCGTTAGCCCAGCACGAATAGAGCTCGATATCTTCTCCGTTTCCTATATTGACGACGCAAATAATCGAATAGTTCGGACAAGCACTTTTTGCTGGTTTGGTATAAAAGGGGATGTGACTGTTTCAATCCGTCATGGATCCTGAAGGAGCCTCCTTCGGGATCCACTTGATAAACCAAAGGATGGCGGAACACATGAGAGTAATCTTGTCCTGTGATGGGACCCGTCATGTATAAACCGGCGGCATCCTCTTCAGTCTCATAAACCTCCATAAGTTTATCGCCCTGCGGGTATTTCTCCAATAAAATTTGCATCAGGAGCTGGTTCTTTGCGGCAGGGTTTACTTTCGTCACGTAATCGATGAGCGTCATAACCGATTTTTTCTGTCCGAACGAACCGGTCGGGAGCTCATGAGGGGCGGCAATATAGTAAAATAGAGTCACCGTAACTTCATCTCCTACCTGTAGCATCGAAACTCCCGCTTAACCCCCAAACAAAACATCCATGATCGAACCTAGTTTGCCGGTTTTCTTACCTTCCAGAACATTCGGGTCATAGATCTCTACGAAACCGCAATTCAAACAAGATACGAACAAATAGTGGTTGTGCTGGATATCAAACAACTTGCTCAACCCGGTACCCGTCATTGCGACTTCCTTGATACCACAATCCGTTTCTTTGCATTTAGAGCATTTAAAGCGATCCTCGATGACCTCGATAATGCTTAATTCCTCAATCTCTGTGGTGTTCTCCATGAGCGTATCGAGCGCATCAGTCGAAAAATCCTCATCCGTGACCTCGTGCAGTTTATTGCGGCAATGCGGGCATCTTCCTTTTACGATCTCCACCTCGTGATTGCACCATGGGCATTCCATACGAAAGTTTCATCCTTCCCTTCCATAATTTAGACGAATCAAGTTTGAATTTGTTGCGGCAGCCGAGACAACAAAAACCGCCCATCAGGGCGGTTTCTCTAGGAGTCCAAAATTTTGTATGTATCCAGGTAGTAATCATCAGATCCGTCGTTCTTTAATAGCATGTGAACATGATCGCCATCTGGCCTGCATATATCAACCCAAATTTCAAAATACTGTCCCCCGTGAATGGCATCGACCGGCATTGCTTTATCCTTGTGATTATTCAGCGTGAAGCGCTCATTTATAGAAAGGATTTGTTCGCAGTTAAACTGGGAGTACTTCTCATGGTAAATTCCCCTAAGAGACTTCATAATGATCGGGTTCAATTGCTGAAGTAATGCTTTTTCGATTGATTCAGATCTTGGGTCTAGGCGGGCTTCTGCTTCTGTAAATGGCGTGAAAATAAACGTTACTGACAACAAAATATAGGTCCAAATTCGTACTGTGTTCACTCGATCACCCTTGTATTTTTCAGATTAATGTACCTATATAATGGAAATTATATTCATGTGCATATCAGGGCATATTCGAAAAAAGGCAGTCGATCGGTATGATCGGCTGCCATCGGTAGTTATAAGTAAGCTATTGTGATCGGGCAAGGAACTAATGGTTGTCCGGTACTCTGCTAAGGAATCCAGTAGCACTAATCCTACTAAGATAGATGAAATGGGAAGTTATCGAATTCAGGTCGTTAGCCACAGCCGAGAAAGCGCAGCACGCAGCACGTAGTACGTGTTCCTATCACTCATCCCCGTCCATGCCGCTTCCGGCATTGAGAGGGCGAGTGGCGCTTGTACTGCCTGAACATCTGGCTGAAATAATTGACGCTGCCGAAGCCGACGTTAAAGGCGATTTCCGTGACCGGATCGTTGGAATGAAGCAGCAATTGCTCGGCGGCATTGATCCGGAGCAAATTGACGTATTCGACGAACGTTTTGCCGGTTATTTTCTTAAAGGTTCTGCAGAAATGATATTCGCTCAAATTGACGATGCCGGCCGCCTGCTGGACGGTCAGCTTCTCGGGATAATGCTGTTCCACGTACGCGATCAGCTCCTTGAATTTCTCGGTCTGTTCCGCATCGTTATGGCTGACGGCGCCGGACGGACCTTGAAGCCGATGGAGGCGGGACAGCCGGACAAGCAGCAAATGAAGCATGGACCGGATCGCCAGCTGGAAGCCCGTGTCCTTCTGCCGGTATTCGTCGATCAGCTGCCTCACGATGGCCGCGACGGCCGGATAATACTCGTCATGGGCCGGCAGACGAAGGGGGAAAAAGCTTTTTCCCGATATATACGGATTCGTGATCTGCATATGATAGGCGTCGGCCATCGAGCTCCCGGCGAGGGAAGGATGAAACACAACCGCGTAATATTCGATCGGGTCGTCGTCATCGGCAAACCCCGTATGGATCAGCCCCTTGTTCACGAACAGCAGGTCGCCTGGCTCGGGCTTAACCGTCTCGGAGCCGATATAGAAGGTTGCGTTTCCACGGATAAAATAAATGATTTCCCAATCGTCGTGCCAGTGCAGATGCAGAATTTCCTTGTCCGGCGGAAAGATATGAAAGACGTTAAACGGGAAACCCGGGTCCCGGTGTGGCACGTCTTGTTTGATCAGATAAGGATTGGTCATGGCGGAGTCCCTCCGAAAAGCAATATCCCTTAACTTTATAGCAAAATCAGCTAGAGTACGTTGTATTCGACGCACCTATAATTATAGATAATCAGCCGCTGGAATGAAAGCTGTATCCCAATCCGATTGGCATTCCCGGCTGATTGATAGAAGCAATTTACATTAACTGCGCCAATTCGGCTTGGCCGAACAACAAGGGGGAAACGGATTTATGAAAACTTACAAGCTTGGCGTTGTCGGATTAGGAGAAGGCCGCAGCATTATGTCTGCCGCTTTAAGCAGCAAGCGATGGGAGCTTGCGATGGTGTGCGATATTAACCGGTCGATGTGCGAGCTGCGCGCCGAGGAATTCGGTTTCGACCGCTTCACAACGGATTACAATACGCTGCTCGGCAATCCCGATATAGACGTCATAGCCATTTATACGCCTGATCAGCTGCATCTCTCCCACATTATTCAAGCGCTGGAGGCAGGCAAACACGTCATCTGCACGAAGCCGCTGCTCACTTCCCTGGATGGTTCGAACGAGCTGCTGGAAGCGGTGCGGAAGTCCGGCAAACGCGTATTCGTCGGGCAGAGCTCGCGCTTTTTCGAGCCGATGATCCGTCAGCGCGCGGATTTTGAGAACGGCCGGCACGGCGACGTACAAACGGTCGAAGCCCATTATATTGCGGACAGCCGCTGGTTTCTGGACAAGCCTTGGAGCCGTCAGCGCGGCTTCAGCTGGATGTACAATTTTATGATCCATGCCGTCGATCTGGTCCGCTGGTATTTGCCCGGAGTGACCGAGGTGACGGGCTTCGGAACCGTGAGCGAAACGAGCCGCAGCTACGGCCTCGACACCTGGGATTCGATGCGCTTTCTCGTTCGCGACGATCAGGGCAGAATCGGCCAAATTTCCGGCAGCTATACGCTGCCATCGCTCGGCTCCGAGGTCGAGCCCGGTATCGAATGTGTCATCCGGGGCACGAATGGTACCTCGCGGGCGGAATATTCCAACCTTCGCTACCATACGCATTTTACCGGTGAAGGCAAAAAGACGTATTCCTACGAAGATATGCACGACTACTACTTCCGTTTTGAGGGCAAAAGCCATCATGCGGGCGAATACCAGAACTATATCGAATATTTTGCGGAATGTCTCGATACAGGTACCGTACCGCTTCCGAACGCAGATGAAGCTGTTCGGACGCTTGCCTTGATGGCGGCGATGGAACGGAGCATGAAGGAAGGCGGCAAGGTGATCCGCATCGAAGATATCATCCGGGAAAATACGCCGGTCTGACATACATTCGAAGCTGGTTTAGAACAGGCAAAGTCAACCAAGTGACTTTGCCTGTTCGCGTGCCTGCTTACTTTTTATGCTGTTCATTCAGGTACTCTTTGGGCGTGCATCCCACCATTTGCTTGAACACCCGGCTGAAATAGAACTGGTCGGGGTAACCGACCTGCTCTCCTGCTTCTTTGACGGATAGATGAGAGTGATTGGCGAGCAGGTATTTGGCTTCATTGATGCGCAAGGCCATCAAATAGCGGGAAGGCGGCTCGCCCGTATGCTTGATGAACAGCTTGCTCAAATAGGATGCGTTGAAATTGAAATTACGGGCGATCTGCTCCAGGCTCACGTCCTTCCGGAAGTTGTCCCTAAGGAAGCTCTGCACTTTGCTTACGATTTCCTCGGGGTTCATCCCCGGATTTTGCATGCCCTTCATATTTTTTTTGTAGGCGGATTCTTCTTGTTCGATTGTGGACTTAACCTTTGAAAGCACCTGTCTGAGCTCATCTGCAGCGATCGGCTTCAGCAAATAGTCGGTCACGCCGAATTTCATCGCCTGTCGGGCATATTCAAAATCCGCGTAACCGCTAGTGATGATTTTGCTTACCCGGGGGTGATACAGGTGCATTTGCCTGATCAGTTCCATGCCGTCCATAACCGGCATCCGGATATCCGTCACCAATACGTCGGGCTGACCTTCCTGGACGAGCTCGAGCGCTTCTTTCCCGTTTTGCACGGCACCGACGACTTTAATCGATTCGTCCAGTCCTTCCATTTTGCGGACCAGATTGTTGCGGATCAAATCTTCGTCTTCGGCTATAATAACCCTGATTTGTCTCGGTTCCTCCATCATGATAACCTACTTTCAAAAGAATATGGGGCTATATCAATCCGCCGATAGCAACTGTGGCGCCTTCCCCGGGCCTGTTCTCGATCCGGAAAACGGTTTCGGTGCCAAACGTCAGCTTCATGCGGATATAAATGTTCAGCAGCCCCATTCCATCTAGCTTGAGCATCGGAATGGCATTCGTCTCGTCGATGTCCCGGATTTTGCCGTACAGGCGGTTCAGGCTGTCTTCGGAAAAGCCGTTCCCGTT
The DNA here is from genome assembly GCF_020169515.1 of Paenibacillus vietnamensis. Lineage (GTDB taxonomy): Bacteria > Bacillota > Bacilli > Paenibacillales > Paenibacillaceae > Pristimantibacillus > Pristimantibacillus vietnamensis. Next base: position 82,105 of record NZ_JAHMHW010000005.1, read on the forward strand.
GTCGGATACTTCAATCCGCCACCTGTCGTCTTCTATAATGCCGGCGATGCGAATGATCCAGGGAGGCTCCTGCTGCGTGCCGAATTTCAAAGCATTTTCGACGAGCGGCTGAACGATCAGCTTCGGACAATTCAGCTGCAAAATCCGGTCGTCGATATCGAGCTCGTACTGCAGCTTCCGGCCGTGACGGATCTGATTGATTTCCAGAAACTTTTTTGTATGAAGCAGTTCGTCTTCCAGGCTGGAGACCGATTCGTCGGAAGAGATATACCTTAAAAAGCTGGACATGTTCTCCGTCATCGAGACGATTTGCTCGTTCATATTTTCCTCCGCCATTGCATGAATCGTTGCCAGCGTGTTATACAAAAAATGCGGATTCATTTGTGAATTGAGCGCAACCAGCTTGGCCTGCAGCTCTTGGGACTGCGCAAGCAGCAGCTCGTCCATCGATTGCTTCAGCTGAGCGTTCATCTTCAGGAACGACCAGTGCAGCTGATCCAATTCATTCAAACCGCTGTTCAGCTCTTTGGGAGCCGTCTGGGTGCTGCCCAAGTTCTCAAGGCGCATATTCCGGACGGTGCGGTGAATTTTCATAATCGGCAGCGTAATCCGCTTGGCGGCCACGAACGACAGAAAAATGGCGAACAACAGCAGAATGGCGGCAATAAGTACAACCCGCTTGGCAAAATCGACGATCGGAGCAAGCAGCTCACTTTCGGATACGACGATCGTTGTATGCCAGCCCGTCACGTCCGATTGGTGGCTGGAGAGCAGCTCCTTCTCATTCGTAACCGGATTCAGAACGGTGCTGAAGGAATTTTGAATATCGGCCTCCGTGCCGGTCCCGAGCCGGATATAGGCCGTGCGTTGCTCCGATGCTTCCTCTGCCGGATAGACAATCCGCCCATCGTCGCCGTATACGATAACCTTTGCCCGATACGGGTTCTGCTGTTCGAAATCGATGGCGCTTTTAAAGACGCGGTTATAATACTGCTTCACTTCGACAATGCCCATCGGAGCGTTATAATTGTCATAGAAAAGCCGTAGGAGCGAGACGGAATACTGTTCCTCTCTGGACGAGATAAAGCGGGACATTTCTTTGTCGAGAACCTGCGGGCTGATGTATTTTCCTTTATTGTTCATGACGGTTTGGAACCACGGCTTATCCTCGGGATTGTAGGTTCGCGCTCCGTTGTCAAAGCCGTTGCCGTACGCTTTATTTTTGAAATCATAAAGGTAGAGCTGCGCGACAGGCCTCGAGGGCCCGATGGCTGCGGTCAATATTTCAGACAGCTCCTTGGCGCTTTCAACCTGGATGCCTGCGGGCGGACCTCCAACAGAGCTTGCTGGAGACGACGTTTCTATCCCGGACATATATTTTTTAAAATTGTTTTTGATCAAATTGGAGTACATCACATCAAGCGACACATCGTTCATTTTCGTAATTTCGGAATCGATCTGCTCTTGCATGGACCGCCCCATACTGCCTAGCGAATCGGTTGCGCCAGCCCGGAGCAGGTCGGATGCCCACCAGTAAAACCAGATGACCAAAACCGCGAAAAAAACGATAATAATAAGCGAGTAAGTCATGAACAATATCGATTGAATGTTGCGGAATTTATTCACTGGCGTCTCCTCCGGGAGCTGTCTTTAGCCAAACTTAACTGTATTGTCCATCTCGCCAGGTCATTTGTCAAAGGCTTTTTGAAAACGCATTCGGTAAAATAAAGACAAAAAATGAATCCGTTTTCTCCATGGAAGATCAGGGTTTCGGATTTTATAATGAGGACGAAAACTTCAATGTAAGCGAATTCAACAACGATCATGAAGGAGACAGACAGGATGAACAGAAAGGCTTTAACAATGACCGTGTTACTGCTGGCTATTGCCCTTGTTACGGGCTGCGGCGGAAACGGCCCGGGAAATGAACAGAATGGGGAAACGACAGGCAAACAAAACATTACGCTGACCTATCTCGCAAGCCAAGGCTGGATATACAATGCCGAAATGGAGCTCGCCAAAAAGTTCGAGGAGCAGACGGGAATCAAGATCGACTATCAGATCATTCCCGCCGACCAGTATTTCAATGTACTGAAAACAAAGCTGAACGCGAAGGAAGGTCCCGACATCTTCGGCGGCCAAAGCGGCAAAAGCGAAATCAGCCTCAACTACAACGTAAAAGAAAATGCCGTCGACCTGAGCGATCAGGAATGGACGAAACGTATTGATCCGCTCTCTCTCGAGACGGCGACCCTGGACGGCAAAGTATACGCGCAGACGATTTGGGATACGGGCAACAGCTTCGTTATGGTCTACAATAAGAAGATTTTCGCTGAGCTCGGCCTGACCGTGCCGAAAACGTATGAGGAGCTGAAGCAGGCTTCCTTGAAAATTAAGGAATCCGGAGTGACGCCGATTTACGAGCCGATCGCGGACGGCTGGCACCATGTGATGTGGCTGGCGGAGCCGGGCCCGAGATACGACGAACTTACGCCAGGCCTATATGACGACTTGAACGCCAACAAAAAGAAATTCGCGGACGATCCGTCGATGCTGAATGCGCTGACCCAATTGAAAGAAATTTACGATCTCGGATTTTTTGGTGACAATACCTTCTCGGATACGGGCGCAGGTACGACGAACAAGCTTGCGAGCGGCGAATTCGCGATGGCGCTTTCCGCCCAGAGCATCGTAGGCGATGTCGTGAAAGCGAATCCGGAAATGAAGGAAGAGGACTTCGGCTACTTCGTTCTGCCGATTGCCGACAACCAATTCTATTATATTAACCCGGGCGGCCCTAGCAAATTCGTCTATTCGCAAGGCAAGCATCTCGAGGCGGCCAAGCAATATCTCGACTTTCTGGCACAGCCGGAAAATCTTCAATATTTGCTCGACAATACGAAGGAATTCACCAATCTGAACTTCACGGGGCTGACGGACAAATATACCGATGCGCAAAAGGATATGTTCGCAGCCTATCCGAAGAAAGGTACGGATATTCAAAATGTTGTGAGCTACGTGAATGCACAGTGGATGGATATCGGGAAAGATATTTCCGCGATGCTGGCAAACTCGATGGAGCCGGCCGACATATTGAAAAACATCGACAAGCGCAGAGCGGAAATGGCTAAAGTGGCGAAGGATCCGGCCTGGTCCGAGTAACAGGGCCGAGTAACAAGGCCGAAAAAAAGGAGAGGGGATGAATGTATGGTAAGGAATAAAATTTATCCGTCCTATTTTACTTGGGGTACGCTTGCCTTTTATTCGATCTTCTTTATTGTACCGAGTCTGATGGGCTTCTACTATTCTTTCACAGACTGGAACAGCTACTCCGATGCGATCCATTTCATCGGTCTCGACAACTTCAAGGTGATGTTTTCCGCCGATGAGAATTACGTCAGCTTCATCGTTAATACGGTCAATTTTACGATATCGACCGTAATTTTGAAGACGGTGCTCGGTCTGGCCTTTGCCCTGATCCTGAATGAAGGCATCCGTATGAAAGGGTTTCACCGGGTCATGCTCTTCATGCCGTCGATCGTGCCGATGCTGGTCGTGGGGCTCATCTTCAAGTCGATCCTGAATCCGGCGACCGGGCTGCTCAATGAAACGCTGCGTTATATCGGGCTGGACGTCCTGACGCAAAAATGGCTGGTGGACGCGAACTGGGCGTTCAAATCCATTATCGCAGTCGACACGTGGAAGGGCGTCGGCTACATCATGATTATTTTGCTTGCCGGGCTGCAGTCTATCGATAAATCCTACTACGAGGCTGCAGAAATCGACGGGGCAAGCGGCTGGCATAAATTGAAATACATCACCGTTCCGCTGCTTATGCCGGCGCTGGCCGTCACCACGGTGCTGAACATGCTGCACGGCTTGAAGGTGTTCGAGGTCGTCTACGTCTTGACGAATGGCGGGCCGGGCTATGCGACGGACGTGCTGTATACCGCTATCTTCAAAGAGTTTTCGATGGGCCGCTACGGGGTGGGAACCGCTTTGTCCTCGATGCTGTTCCTGTTCATGACGATTATCGGTTACTTTATTATCCGGCTAATGGCCAAGGAAGGAGCGCGTGAGTAATGAAGAAGAATCCCGTGCAATTTGTGCTGAAAAATAGCTTTGCCTGGGTACTGAGCATCATCATGTTCATTCCGCTCCTGCTTATTGTGGTCAATTCCTTCAAGGACCGGGTCGGGGCGAACTCGATGAGCATGTCGCTGCCGAAGACGCTGCATTGGAGCAACTTTGCCACCGTCATCGAGGAAGGGAAGCTGGTACAATCTTTTTTCAACAGCTTGTTTTATACGTCGGCTTCCACGGTGCTCGGCATCGCACTATCCTCGATCGCGGCTTATATTTTTGCCAGAAACGCCACGAAGCTGAACCGGTTTCTGTATTTCTTCATTATAATGGGCATCGCTATGCCGATTAACTTTGTGACGCTGACGAAGGTGATGCAGGTCACGAACCTTATGAACACACAGCTCGGAATTATCATTTTGCTAGCCGTCATGTCGATTCCGTTCAGCGTGTTTCTGATTTACGGCTTCGTCAATTCCGTGCCGAGGGAGCTGGATGAAGCGGGAATCGTCGACGGTTGTCCGCCGCTCCGGCTGTTCTACAGCATCATCCTGCCGCTGCTGACTCCCGTCATCGTGACGGTCGGCATTTTGAATTTCATGGGCGCCTGGAACGACTTTGTTCTGCCGCTGTACTACTTGAACGACACGGCCAAATGGCCGATGACGCTTGCGGTCTACAATTTCTTCGGAAGATTCCAGGTGAACTGGAATCTGGTATCGGCCGATATCGTGCTGACGACGCTGCCGGTCATCGTCATTTATTTGCTTGGACAGCGGTATATCATTTCCGGCATGACGTCAGGTTCGGTCAAAGGATAAAAAAACTCCGCAGGCGCTGCTTAGGCGGGAAGAAGAAGAGGCATGGGAGGCAAAAGGATGAAGCTTCAATACGACAAGCCGGCGTCCTTATGGACGGAAGCGCTGCCAATCGGCAACGGCAGGCTTGGAGCGATGATATTCGGCGGGGCGGATTTGGAGAGGATCCAGCTGAATGAAGATACGTTATGGTCCGGCGGACCAAGGGATTGGAACAACCCGAAGGCGAAGGAGGCGCTGCCGGAAATCCGGAAGCTGATTGCCGAAGGCCGGCACAAAGAGGCGGAAGCGTTAAGCAAAGCTTCGATGATGGGCCCCTACACGCAGACGTATATGCCGCTTGGCGACCTTCACATCCGTTTCTACCATGGAAATATCGTCTCTAGTTACCGGAGGGAGCTGGATTTGGCGGACGGAGCGGCCCGTACGGCTTACCGGGTCGGAGGCGTGGAGTATACGAGAGAGGTATTCGCGTCGTATCCCGACCAGGTTGTTATCGTTCATTTAAAGGCGGGCCGGGAAGGGCTGCTGAGCTTTAAAGCGAGTCTTTCAAGTCCGCTGCGCTCGTCCCAAACCGCATCGGACGGCGCATTGCTGCTGAGAGGGCGCTGCCCGGAATACGTAGCTCCCAATTATTGCGACATCCCCGAGCCTATCGTATACGGAGCGGAGGATGCGACTTCCGCGATGCGGTTCGAGTGCAGGCTGCAGGTACGGCTGGAAGGCCCCGGCACTTGGCGGATCGACGGCGACGGCCTACATGTAGACGGTGCAGCATCCGCGATTTTGTATTTTACCGCGGCAACGAGCTTTAACGGCTTCGACCGCTGCCCGGGCACCGGCGGGCTGGAGCCGGGTCCGATAGCCGAGCGGCAGATGAATGCCGCGCTGGCGAAGCCGTATGCGGATCTGAGGCAGGCGCATGCCGGCGATCACGCCTCGCTGTTCGGCAGAGTCCGGTTCCGCTTGGGGGATTCCGTCGCCCCGGAGGCGCTGACGACCGACCGCCGCATTGCGGAATACGGCGCGCAGGATCCGAGGCTGGTGGAGCTGCTTTTCCATTACGGGCGATACCTGATGATCGCTTCCTCCAGAGCCGGCACCCAGCCCGCTAATCTTCAGGGCATCTGGAGCCATGAGGCGAGACCGGTCTGGAGCTGCAATTATACATTGAATATTAATGCACAGATGAATTATTGGCCCGCGGAAAATTGCAACCTGTCCGAATGCCATGAGCCGCTGCTCCGCTTTATCCGGGATTTGGCGGAAACCGGGCGCCGGACGGCGGAGATCAACTACGGCTGCCGCGGCTGGACGGCTCATCACAATTCGGATATTTGGCGGCAGTCCGCTCCTCCCGGCGATTACGGGCACGGCAATCCGCTGTGGGCCAACTGGCCGATGGGCGGCGTCTGGCTGTGCGCGCATCTGTGGGAGCACTACCGGTTCGGCAAGGATAAGGGCTACCTCGCGAGCCATGCTTATCCGGTGATGAAGGAGGCGTCGTTGTTTTGCCTGGATTGGCTGTTCGAGGACGAAGAGGGCCGGCTTGTCACATCGCCTTCGACGTCGCCCGAGCACCGATTCAGGCTGGCGGACGGACGGACGCCGGCTCTTGGCAAGGCTTCGACGATGGATATGTCGCTGATCCGCGAGCTGCTGTCGAACTGCATCGAGGCGGCGGAGACGCTCGGCATCGACGAAGAGCTGCGAAAGGAGTGGGCCGGGGCGCGTTCGAGGCTGCTGCCGATGCGGATCGGCAAGCACGGACAGCTGCAGGAGTGGTCCGAGGACTATGACGATGAAGACCGGTATCACCGGCATGTCTCCCATCTTTACGATATTTACCCGGGAGAAGCTTTGACGCCGGAAGGCACCCCGGAGCTGTTCGAAGCGGCGCGCGTCTCGCTTGAGCGGCGCGGAGACGGCGGCACCGGCTGGAGCATCGGCTGGAAGGTGAACCTGTGGGCGCGCTTCCGCGACGGCAACCGCGCATTCGGCCTGCTGACGGCTTTGCTGAAGCCGACGGTGGATGACGGCGGGAAAATCGATTTTGTAAGCGGAGGCGTGTACGCCAATCTGTTCGATGCGCACCCGCCGTTCCAGATCGACGGCAACTTCGGGGCGACGGCCGGCATTGCGGAGATGCTGCTGCAGTCGCATGGAGAAGCGATCCGCCTGCTGCCTGCGCTGCCGGACGTCTGGCCGGAAGGCGAGGTTAGCGGCCTTCGGGCGCGCAGCGGCTTCGAAGTCGGCATGATCTGGAAGGAAGGCGCGCTGTCGGAGGCGGAGATCGTTTCGCTCCACGGAGGGCTCTGCCGGATTCGTGCGGCGGGACGGTTCGCCGTCTTGTCGGAAGGCCGGGAGGTCGAAGCGGAAGTGGAAGCCGCCAATGGAGATGCTGCGGACCGGCAGCAACGGGTCATCGCTTTCCGGACTGAAGCGGGGAAATCCTACACGCTGTCCAGGCTGAATGATTGAGAGCGATTGAACGATTGAACGATTGAACGACCGAACGTTTGAACGGTTGAGCTGCTTTTGAACCGTTAAGCTGCGGACGTCAGATCCGTTATTTCCTCTAAAGTTGACCATTTTGAGCTTTCGCGGACTCCAGATCCGTTAATGGGTCAAAAATGAGCTGATTTGAGCCTAATTTCGATCTATAACGGAAGGTGTGTCCGCCAGAACCGCGCTGGCGCCATTTTAGGAGAAATAACGGATCGCGGTCCGCGAATCTATCAAACGGTCGATCGTTCGGTCGGTTCAAGAAATAAAAAAGGATACCATAGGAGGTTAGCTCTAACATGAAAATGCCGTACGAGGTTCCCGAAAATAAGAAGCTTCGCCTGATCGTCAACACGGATGCGAAAAACGAAGCGGACGACCAGTTCGCTATCGCTCATGCGCTGCTTACGCCCCAGTTCCGGATCGCGGGCCTTATCGCCGCTCATTTCGGCACAGGCCGCAGCGCCACCTCGATGGAGGACTCTTTCGAAGAAATCGAAAATGTGCTGCGCATTATGAAGCTGGAAGGGCAGGCCGGCGTATACCGCGGGGCGCCGGCGGCGCTGGCGGACGAAGAAACGCCGATTCCCTCCGAAGGCTCCGAGCTGATCGTCCGCGAGGCGATGAAGGACGATCCGGCTCCGTTGTTTGTTATTTTTCTAGGTCCGCTTACGGATCTGGCCTGCGCTTATCTGCAGGAGCCGCGCATCGCGGACCGGCTGACCGCGGTCTGGATCGGCGGCGGCGCTTACCCGGCCGGCGGCGAGGAATTTAACTTAAGGAACGACGTCAAAGCGGCCAACATTGTCTTCCGTTCTCCGATTCCGCTCTGGCAGGTGCCGAGAAACGTCTACAAGATGGTCCGCGTCAGCCTGGCGGAGCTGGCGGTAAGAGTGCGGCCGCACGGAGACATCGGCCGGTATTTGTACGACCAGATGGTCGCCTTCAATTTGCTGCCGATTCACGGGCCGAGATGGCCGAAAGGCGAATCGTGGCAGCTGGGGGACTCGCCTGCCGTATCGCTGCTGCTCGACGATCACGAGTTTGAATGCGACCTGATGGACCCGCCCCATATTACGGAAGAGATGCTCTACGAACCGGGGCCGCCTGGAGCGAGGAAAATCAGGGTATACCGTTCCGTGGACTCCAGGTTCACGCTAGAGGATATGTATGCCAAGCTGGAATTGTTCAATAAAGAAAATTAAACAGGGGGCGCTTATACGATGTCGATCCGCATCATTAATTGCAAAACGGAATATTTGAAAAATCCGCTTGGTCTCGACACGCTTGAGCCGAGGTTGTTTTGGCAGCTGGAATCGGAGCGCCCGGGAACCGTTCAGACCGCATACCGTATTCTGGTCAGCGGCTCGCGCGAAGCGCTGGACCGGGAGGAAGGGACGGCTTGGGACAGCGGTGTCGTCTCCTCCGGCGAATCGGCGCATATCGTATATGCCGGCGAGACGCTCGAGGCGGAAGCCGCCTATTACTGGAAGGTGAAGGTTTGGGACGGTGAGGGCAGCGAGTCGGAGTGGAGCGAGCCCGCGTTCTGGACGATGGGGCTGCTGTCCCGCGGCGCATGGAAGGGAAAATGGATCGGACGCAAAGCCGAGCAGGGCGTCGATCTGCAGCCGCCGCCGTTTCTCCGCAAGGCGTTCAAGCTGCGGAGCGGCATCCGGCGGGCGGTGGCTTATGCGACCGCGCTTGGATTGTACGAGCTGCAGGTGAACGGGCAGCGGATCGGGGACCGGTTCGCGCCGGGCTGGACGGACTACGACAAGCGAGTGCAATACCAGACCTACGAAATCACGGAGCTGCTGCAGGCCGGCGGCAATGCGGTCGGCGTTATTTTGGGAGACGGCTGGTATTCGGGAACGGTCGGCATGCTGGGCAGAAACGTATACGGGCAGCGGCCTTTTTTCCTCCTGCAATTGAATGTGGAATATGAAGACGGGAGCCGGGAAAGCATCGTCACGGACGACACCTGGCGAACGATGCGGGGGCCGATTTCCTACTCCGATATGATTCTTGGCGAGACGTATGACGCGAGGCTGGAGCCGGGGGCGTGGAGCACGGCGGAATATTCGGATACGGCATGGGAGAAGCCGGATGTCCGTCCGGGTTATAACGGCCTGATCGTTGCGGCGCTTGAGCCGCCCGTGCGCATCACGCAGACGGTAAAGCCGGTAAGTGTCCGGAAGACGGCTTCGGGCAGCTATATTTTTGACATGGGGCAAAATATGGTCGGCTGGACGGAAATCAAGGCAATTGGCGAGCGGGGGATCAAAATCACATTAAGCCATGCCGAGATGTTGAGCCCGGACGGCTCGCTGTACCTGGACAATCTCCGCAAGGCGGTTCAGCAGGATCATTATGTGATGAAAGGCGAAGGCGAGGAGCGGTATGAGCCGCATTTTACGTTTCACGGCTTCCGTTATGTCGAGGTGATCGGCTATCCGGGCGAGCCCGGGCTGGAGCAGCTGACCGGCAAGGTGGTGCATTCGGATACGCCTCTTGCGGGCAGAATGGAAACCTCGGACGAAATGGTCAACAAGCTGTTTTCGAATATTCATTGGGGCCAGCGGGGGAACTTCCTGTCGGTGCCGACCGACTGCCCGCAGCGGGACGAGCGGCTCGGCTGGACCGGCGACGCGCAAATTTTTGCGAGAACGGCCTCCTATAACATGGATGTTTCGCGCTTTTTTACGAAGTACGTATGGGACATGATCGACTGCCAGCAGCCGTCGGGAGCGTTCACGGACGTAGCGCCCGATGCCGGCTGGATCCGTTTCAAAAATTGGAGCACCCGACTGAACTGGTTCGCGCCGGACAACTCGGGCTGGGGAGACGCCGGGGTCATCATTCCTTGGACGCTTTACCTCATGTATGGGGATACGCGAGTGCTGGAGCGCCATTACGAGGCGATGGTGCGCTGGGTGCAGTATTTGAAAAATAACAGCGACGGTCTGGTCCGTCCGGGCTACGCGAATTACGCGGATTGGCTGTCGATCGGAGCGGATACGCCGAACGAAGTGCTCGCAACCGCTTATTTCGCCTACAGCACCAAGCTGCTGTCGCGCATTGCCGGCGTGCTGGGCAAACGCGAGGACGAGCAGGCCTACGACGAGCTGTATGCGCAAATTGCCGATGCGTTCCGGGGCGCGTTCGTGGACGGCAGCGGGCGGATTCACGGAGATACGCAGACGGTGTACGTGCTGGCGCTCCAGTTCGGCCTGCTGACGGAGGAGCTGCGCAAAAAGGCCGTCGACCGTCTGGTCGACGATATCCGCGGACGCGGGAACAGGCTGTCGACCGGCTTCCTCGGCGTCGGATATTTGCTGCCCGCGCTTACGGACAACGGTCAAATTGAGGTCGCCTACGATCTGCTGACGCAGGAGGAGTTCCCGTCTTGGATGTACTCCATCAAGCACGGCGCGACGACGATTTGGGAGCGTTGGGACGGCTGGACGGAGGACAAGGGCTTCCAGACGCCATCCATGAACTCGTTCAACCATTATTCGCTCGGGTCGGTCGGCGAGTGGATGTACCGGTATATGGCCGGCATCGAGGCCGATCCCGCCGCGCCGGGGTTCAAGCATGCGGTTATCCGGCCAAGGCCGGGCGGCCGGATCAAGTGGGTGAAGGCGTCCTACGATTCCTGCTACGGGACGATCGGCAGCGAATGGCAGCTTGAGCCCAATGGCGTATTCAAGCTTCAGGTGTCGATCCCGGCGAATACGACGGCAGACGTGTACGTGCCAGGCGATGCGGTGCTCGCAGGCGGGGCCGAAGCGGGAAGCGTTTCGAGCGCGGCTTCGAAGCAGGACGGCTGCTCCGTGTTCCGGCTCGGCTCGGGCCGGTACTCCTTCGAGAGCGTGCAAGCGGGAATGCTGCGCAAGTAACCGCGCGCTCCCGCCTTGGCGGTAATCCAGAGCGGGAGCTTATGTCACCGGTTGCTTGCAGTTCCGCAAGCTTCTAAACGAACTTGACAATACTTTGCTATACGTGCTGATGCCGCCGAAAGGCGGTGTCAGCCGTTTGCGTTTACGGATAGTGAGGATTAGGTTAGGATTATGGGAGGCTTCTAGCTGGATGAAACGGTGCTCGAAGGACGATAGCCCGTCCTGCAGCAGGCTGATTACGGAACGAGGGGAAAGTCTGGGATAGAATTTGGACGGTAAGTGTCTGGGGGCGCTGGCTTGGTGTAGTAACTGGATTTTATGCAGCTAATTTCCGCCGTACTCTGTTTTTCCGCAAAGTAACTGGATTTTGTACATCTAAACAGCCGAATAGAGCGGATTTGGAGCAACTCGCCTATTTAGATACACAAAATCCAGTTATTTCAGCAAGGTACAAATTTACTCCCAAAATACCTGTATGAAATCCAGTTTATGATGCCAGCATTCCCAATACCCGCGGATAAAAAAGTTGAGTGGGACCTGCCGCTGAAACGATCCACTTCTCCAAAGGAGCGATGACGATGAAACGGAAATGGGCGTTCGGATTAAACGGAAAACGGAAGCTGTTCGGCAAATTTTTATTGTCCTATGTTCTGATTTTGCTGATCCCGCTGATGGTAGGCGCGCATGCTTATTATCAGACGGTGCAGGTCGTGAAGGACGACGCGGCGGAGCTGAACCTGGCGGTGCTGGAGCAGAGCGAGGAGGCGCTTAACCGTCTGCTGACGGAAATCCGCGATATCGTTTCCTTGCTGTCGCTGGATTCGGATCTGCTGAATGTGATGCTGACCGCCGACGCTTCATGGCCGCCGCAGGCGGTGTACAAGTTCTCCCAGCTGCAGAAAAACGAATTGAACATGCTGTCGACGAACCAGCTGTTCTCCAATCTGTTCGTCTATCTCGAGAAAAGCGAAGCCGTCATCTCCGGCGACCGGATCGACAAGCTGGACTCTCAGCCGATAAAGATCGGCGACGTTCCGTTCGGCCTGTGGCTGGAGGATACCATCGCCGGCGAGCGGATGAACCGGTACTTGCCGCTGTCCCGCGTATACGACGGAAGAACGACGGAGGATTACGTAGCGTACGTCAGCCCTCTGCCTGCAGGCACCAACATGCGGACAGACGGAGCCGTCGTCATTCTGATCAAGGAAAGTGCAATCGTCCGGATGTTTGACCGGCTGCTGGCCGAGGAAGGCTCGTTTGCCTATATTTTGAACGAAAAAGAGGAAATGATCGTCTCCGCATCGGCCGGCGGGGAGCGGGTCGAGACGGTGAGCGCCGGGGCCGGGAAGGATTCGTTCGTCCGCATGAACGGGACGGACATGTTCATCACGTCGGTGCATTCCCCCGGCAGCGGCTGGACCTATGTGGCCGGCCTTCCGGCGGACAGCGTGTTTGCCAAAGCGGAGTATATCAAGCGGATCAACTGGTCCATTGCTCTGGCTGCGATAGCGTTTGGCTGCTTGGCCGCTTTGCTGCTGGCGTACCGGAACAGCAAGCCGATCGCAGAGCTGCTCGATTCGATCAAGGATTTTGCGGCAGCCCCCGGTGAGACGGGCAAGCGGGCATCCGCGATGGACGTCATTCAGAAGGCCGTGCATGAAATCATTACGAACAACAGAAGCATGAGCCTGTCCATGAAGCAGCAGCTTCCGCTCCTGCAAGCCGCCTGCTTCGAGAAAATGCTCAAGAGCGGCTTCAACCATGAAATCGAAATGCGCGCCCATCTTTCGCAAGCGGAAGTTTCGATTATCTGGGACAACGTAGCGGTCGCCGTCATCCAAATTCAGCATGCCGGGTATATGCCGGAGGAGGAGCTGACGGCGGGCAAAGCGCGGATGAAACGCCTGCTGCTGCATGAGCTTGGAGAAGGGACGTTCGTCCATGACCTGAAAGCCGAGAAGCTGGCCGTCGTGTTCTCCTTCCGCGGTCCGGAAGAGGAGGTATTCGAGCGGAGGGTCGGACAGCTCCGGCAGCTGCAGGAGAGCTTTCTCGGCGAGCTGTCCCTCATGACCTCCATTGGAGTCGGGCAGGCGTATCATCGCGTCATGGACGTCTGGCGCTCGTACAACGAAGCGTGTCAGGCGCTGGAGCACGAGGATCCGGATGCCGCCCAGAAGCTGGCGCGCTACGATTGCATCAGCCGGCATTCCAGCCATTATTATTATCCGCCGGATGTGGAGCTGAAGGTGATGAATGCGGTCAGGGCGGGAGACACCGAGGAGCTGAGCCGGCTGCTGGAGCATATCGAAACGCAAAATATCGGGGTCCGGCAGCTAAGCCCTTGGCGCAAAAAGCAGCTGATCGCCGAAATGCAGGGCACGCTTCAAAAAATAAGCGGACAGCTCGACTATTTGTCCGGGGACGACGGGGCCCTGCCGGACGGCCAGGGCGGGCCGGAGGCGGACGCGGCGGAGGAGTACAGCTATGCGCGCGTTCCGAAGCAGCTGCTCGCCGTCTGCGAGCGGATCAAGCGGCAGAAGACCTCCAAATACGAGGGCATGCTCGAGGGCATGAAGGCTTACATCGTCGAAAACTATAAGGACAGCAATCTCAGCCTCAGCATGCTGGCCGCCGAATACAAGCAATCCGAAACCTATGTATCCACCTTTCTGAAGGAGCAGCTTGGCGTAACCTTCTCCGAATATTTGGAGCGGCTGCGGCTGGACGAGGCTTGCCAGCTGCTGAAGGAGGAGAAGCTGCCGATCGGGGACATCGCGATCCGGGTCGGCTACAACAGCGACAAATCGTTCCGCAGGGCGTTCAAACGGGTGTTCGGCATACAGCCGACCTCATACCGGAATGAAACGATGGCGTGCTCCGAATAAAAGGTGTGTCCGCCTCTGAAAACCGCATAAAATCAGGGGTTTCCGCCCTTCCGAAAGGAAGGTGTGTTCCGGATGAAGTGTTCCTTTACCGTTCAGGCCGGGCCGGTGTATCGTGTTTTGTGAGAGCGCTACCAATTTTAACGGCCCGGCATTGCCGCATGAGCGGCCGGCGCCGACAGAGAATTCGCAAGGGGGAGGATCGCCTATGAATGACGTGGCGGCCGGACGTGCCGGTACATTCGCGGGAATACGGAGAAAAGCAAAAAAACAAAAGGTGCTGCTGCTGCTCTTCATTCCTGCAATCGCTTACTTTTTAATTTTTCACTACATTCCGATTTACGGAATCCTGATTGCTTTCAAAGATTTCCGTATGCAGGAAGGGCAGAGCTTCCTGGAATCGGTGCTGTGGGCTCCCTGGGCCGGCGCGTACGGGCTGGATCATTTTAAAACGTTTATTAACGGGCCGTATTTCCTGAAGCTGCTGCGGAACACCTTTTTGCTCGGGTTGTACTCGCTGCTGTTCGGCTTTCCGGTTCCGATCCTGTTCGCCCTGCTTCTTAACGAAATCCGGAAAAAGCATTACAAAAGCTTTGTTCAAACGATCAGCTATTTGCCGTACTTCCTGTCCGTCGTGGCGGTGATCGGCATGATGAAGATGGTGCTGTCTCCAAGCACCGGTATCGTCAATATTATTCTCGCCAAGCTCGGCCTGGAGCCGGTTTATTTCTTCGCCGATGCCAGCTGGTTCCGCTTCCTGTTCGTCAGCTCGGGCATTTGGACGTCGATGGGCATGGGCGCGGTCATCTATTTGGCGGCTTTGTCGAAGGTCGATGCCGAGCAGTACGAATCGGCGGTCATCGACGGCGCTTCCCGGCTTCGCCAAATGTGGCATATTACGCTGCCGGCCATCAAGCCGGTCGTGGTCATTACGCTCATCCTCAATATGTCGGGCGTGCTGAGCGTCGGCTCGGAAAAAATCATTCTTATGTACAACTCGCTAACCTACGAGACGGCGGACGTATTCTCCACCTTCGTCTACCGCAGGGGACTTGTCGAGCTGGATTTCAGCTTCGGCGCGGCCGTCGATTTGTTTAATGCGGTCGTGAACGTCATCTTCCTGGTGACGGCAAACTATCTGGCACGAAAGGTGGCGGATGAAAGCTTATGGTAAAAGACACCTCCTTCGGCTCAAGAATACTGGATTTCATCGTGCATGCCGTTATGGTTTTTGTCGTGCTAATTACGCTGCTGCCGCTATTGCATGTCGTATCGATCTCTTTCAGCAATCCGGATGAGATTATGAGGGGAAGGGTCGGCCTTTGGCCTGCGGACTTCAACCTGGACGCCTACTTCACGATTCTGTTCGAAAATGCCCACATCCCCCGTTCGTTTCTGAACTCTGTCATTATTACGGTAATCGGTACGGTGCTCAACGTGCTGTTCACGACGATAACCGCCTACTCGCTGTCCAAAAGAGATCTGCTGTTCCGCCCGTTTTTCCTGATGCTGTCGGTGCTGCCGATGTTCTTCACCGGAGGTATCGTGCCGCAGTTTCTGCTGATCAAATCGCTCGGCATGATGGATTCGGTATGGGCGCTGACCGTTCCGGTGCTGATCAGCTCCTGGTGGCTGATTATTATGATTTCGTTTTTCAAAAATTTTCCTCAGGAGCTTGAGGAGGCGGCCAAGCTGGACGGCTGCGGCGAGCTGCAGACGTTAATCCGCATCGTGCTTCCGCTGTCGATGGCCGGCGTCGTTACGATTGCGTTGTTTTACGGAGTATCCCACTGGAACTCTTATTTCTCCGCCATGCTTTATATGAGGAGCTACGACAATTATCCGCTGCAGCTGATTTTGCGGGAGATCGTGCTGCAGAGCACGATGGCCGAGCAGCTGGCTTCGCAGGGCAACGCCGCCTTGGCGGAGGATATGAGCACGAAGCTTACGCCGGAAAGCGTTCAATACGCGACGTTGGTCGTGTCCATCGTCCCGATGCTCGTGATTTATCCTTTTATCCAGAAATATTTTGTCAAAGGCATCATGATCGGCTCGCTGAAGGGCTGACATGATATGAAGGAGGTGAGGCGGCAGAGGTTGATCGCCAGTCATGCATGACCAGAAACCGAAGTACTGCTTTGAATTCATGATGAGGGGGAAGGAAAGATCATGGGAAAAAGCAATTGGAAGGTGACACTGCTCGCGCTAGTAATGGTGGTCGCTGCGACGGGCTGCAGCCAGGCAAATAACGGGAACGCCAACGAGCCGGATCAGGGGACGGAGCCTACGGCTGACGGCGGAGCTTCCGGCGGGGACGCCGCAGTGAAGATTTCGGTCGCGAGCATGCCCAAATATCCGCCGAATCAAATACCGAACGACTACATTAAAGAGGTCGAAAAACGGTTCAGCATGCAATGGGATTTTGAGTCGATCCCGCTGACGGCGGGCATCGAGAAGTACAATGTTATGTTTGCATCCGGAGATTATCCGGATTTCATCCCGAACATGAACGGTCCGACCAGCGTGGCCAAGTGGGCGTCGTCCGGTTATTTGCTGCCGATCGGCGATTACATCGATAAGCTGCCTAATTACCGCAAGCTGTTTTCCGACGAGGACTGGGAGCTGCTTCTGTCGTACGGCAGCACCAACGGCAAGCTGTATATGCTGCCAAGCGTGGCAAGCAGCGACCCGATGACCTGGATTTACCGCAAGGATGCGTTCGACAAAGCCGGCATTACCGCATTTCCGGCCACAATGGATGAGCTTTACGAGACGGCGAAAAAGCTGAAGGAAACGTATCCCGATTCGGTGCCGATCGGCGTTCGCGGCGGCACGGAAAACGGCGGCGTCAAAAACCTGATGAACGGCTTCCGCCAGGCGTTCCGCAACCCGCAAAGCAGCAACACGCGCGGTTTCTGGAACGATCCGGACCAGGGCGGAAAGGTCGTATGGAACATGGCGTCGCCGAAGCACCGCGACATGCTGGCCTTTATTGCCAAGCTGTACAAGGATGGGCTGATCGAGAAGGAATTTGCGACGCTGACGCAGGACCAATGGAAGGCGAAGCGCCTGACGGGCAAAGTGCTGCTGGATTTCCAATACGCGAGCCATACGGTCGATCCGGGTTATGCGCTCACGGATATTCCGGGCGGCCAGTGGGAATACGCCCGCACTCTGCCGAGCGCCTCGGAGCAGCCGGCGCTGGAGTTCAAGCCGCTTAACTTCTCGCTGTTCGGCCCGATTTTCAGCAGCAAGCTGGCCGATGAGCCGGAGAAGCTGGACCGCATTCTCGAGTATGTCGAATGGGGCGCCACGCCGGAAGGGCAGCTGTTCCACCAGGCGGGCCTGGAGAACGTGACCTACGTGAACGAAGGCGGAACGCTGAAATACAAGGACGGACTCGACCGTCAAAAGGTGGCGGAGCAGTACGGCTTCGACTGGTGGCTGAGCCAAAGCGACGATTTCCTGAAATCGGATGCCGGATATTTGAAGAAGCAGGAAGCGATGAAGGAATTCGCTGCGAACTTTAATGTGACGCCGAAGAACGCGCCGCTTACCGAGGAGGAGCAGGAGACGGTTAATACGACGGTCAGCGCCCTTGAGGATGTTGCGCTGCAGTTTGCGACGAAAGCCGTTATGGGCATGGTCGATATTAGCAGCGACGAAGTATGGAACGGGTATCTGAACGACCTGGAGAAGGTCGGGCTTAGCCAAGTACAGGCGATATTCGAGAAATATTTGAAATAACGTGCGGGAAGATCAGGGCAAAAAGCACGGAGAAGAAGGAGTAGTCGACATGACGACAATCTACTTGTCCGTGCCGGAGGAGGCGGGCTCCCGCCTCCTTTTCGGCACGGAATTGCTGAAGCGTGCGCTGCAGAAGCTGGGCTTTCCGGTACAGGAGACCGGGCCGCTCACATTGGCCGGTTACCGGCAGCTGGAAGGGATCAAGATTGCGGTCGGCGACCGCAGCGGGTGCTCCTTCATTCGGGAGCTGGAGGAGAGCGAAGTGCTCCTTTACCACAACGAAGCGCCTGAAGGCGAAGGCTTCTACCTGGCGAAATTGCCCGGCGGGCTGTACGTCGTCTCCGGCGGGGGAGAGACCGGGGCGCTGTACGGCTGCCAGGAGCTTGCCGCGCTTCTGTCTGAGCAGGGAGCGCTGCCGGATGAGCTGGCTTACGGGGACGCCCCGGTCATGAAGCTGAGAGGGCCTGTCGTCCCGCTGCAGAAGACGAAGGTGGAGCCGCCCAGACGAACGTACGAATACCCGATCACGCCGGGCCGCTTCCCATGGTTTTACGATAAAGCGTTATGGCTGGCGTTTCTAGACCGGCTGCTCGAGCAAAGATGCAACGTCATTTACATCTGGACGGGGCATCCGTTTTCCTCACTTGTGAAGCTGGAGGAATACCCGGAAGCGCTGGAGGTGACCGAGGAGGAGTTTGCCCTTAACGAGGAGATGTTCCGCTGGCTGGCGGAGCAATGCGACTGCCGCGGCATCTGGCTTGTGCTCAAGTTTTACAATATTCATATCCCGCTGCCGTTTGCCGAAAAGCACGGCCTGGAGCTGCATCAGCCGCAGCCGCTGCCCGTAACGAGCGACTACCATATCAAGGCGATATCCGCGTTCATCCGCAGCTTCCCCAATGTCGGGCTCATGGTATGTCTGGGCGAAGCGCTGCAAGGCGCGCTGTACGGTGTCGAGTGGTTCAACGATACGATTCTGAGAGGCGTAAAGGAAGGGCTGAAGGATCTGGACCGGAAGGAGCTGCCGCCGATTATCGTTCGGGCGCATGCGATTCCGTCCGAGAAGGTGATGGCGGCGGCGCTTCCGAACTATGCAAATCTGTTCACCGAGGCCAAATATAACGGTGAATCGCTGACCACCTACACGCCGCGCGGCAACTGGCAGGAAACGCACCGCCATCTCGGCTCGCTCGGCTCGATTCACCTGTTTAATGTGCATATTTTGGCCAATTTGGAGCCCTTCCGGTACGGCGCCCCTTCGTTCATCCAGAAGTGCGTGCAGGCGGCCAAATACCGGCTCGGCACGAACGGGATTCACCTTTATCCGTTGTTTTACTGGGATTGGCCGTACTCCCCCGACAAGGCGGAGCCGCGGTTGCTGCAGATGGACCGGGACTGGATCTGGTTTGCCGCGTGGTTCCGCTATGCGTGGAATCCGGATTTGAACCCGAAGCTGGAGCGCGAATACTGGATCAAGGAGCTGGCCGGCCGCTACGGCAGCCGCGAAGCGGGCGAAGCGATTTTGGATGCCTATGAAGCTTCGGGGGAATGCGCGCCCAAGCTGCTGAGGCGGTTCGGCATTACGGAAGGAAACCGCCAGACAATGAGCCTCGGCATGACGATGAGCCAGCTGACGAATCCGGAGCGGTACCGGCCCTGGAAGGAGCTGTGGGAATCCCAGGCGCCGCAGGGGGAGCGGCTTGACCTGTACGTTGAGCGGGAGCTCGGCGGGCAGCCTCATATCGGGGAGACGCCGATCGATATTGCGGATGACGCCGATTACCATGCGGCCAAAGCCGAACGGGCAATCGAGCGGGCCCGGCCTCACGTGCTTCGCGGCGTGGAAGAATTCGAGCGGATCGCTTCCGATGTGTCGGCAATTGCGCTGATGACGCGCTCGTACACGCACAAGGTGCGGGCGGCAGTCCGGATTCTGACCTACAAGCAATTGTCAGGCAAAAATTTTCTTGGGAATACCGGGCTGCTCGAGGAGGCGCTGCCGGATTTCCGGCAAAGCCTCGAGGAATATCGCGAGCTCGCTGCCTTGACGAAACGCACGTATTTGTACGCTAACAGCATGCAAACCCCGCAGCGCAGGGTGCCGTTTCCGGACGGGGAGAAATACGGGCATTGGCAGGCCTGCCTTCCGCATTACGAGGAGGAATTCTCGAGCTTCTCCGCGAACGTTGCGCTGCTGAGGCAAGGCGTGCTGCCGCGGAAGGTGCTGGAGGCGGAGCAGGACGTCGTGTCTTACGAGCAGGCGGATTTCACGCTCCATTCGCCGCATGCGGAGCTGTACGAGATCCGGAATCAGGCCAAGCTGTTTACGGACGGAGAAGTGCTGGCCTCACAGGTGGCGGAGGAGCTGGTCGGGCTGACCGGCATCCGCTTCAACCGGGAGCAGGCGGCCAAGGAAGGCGTCAGCCTGGAGCTCGAGCTGAAGGAGCCCGCCCGGCTGCTGATCGGCTACTCCCAATCCGCCGATGAGGAGTGGCTGAAGGTTCCGAGCCTGGAGGAAAACACGCATGCCGACGACCGCGGAGGGCTTTCGCCCGTGATCAAAAACGGGCTGAGCGTATTTTTTTACCCGAACGTGAACGTCCATGCCTTCGCTTACGAGCCGGGACGCCATACGATTGTCCTCGGCCGGGGCGCTTATCTGGTCGTCGGCGTCATCAAGGCGGGACAGCCGCTGCGGGTGCGCGATGTGGCCGGAGCAAGCAGCGTGGAAACGCTCGATTGGCTGTACGAGAAATAAAGAAATAGGGAACGTGCCGTTATGCAGAGCGGACGTTCCCTGTTTTTTTAAGGGGACAATCCATGATGCCGTCGGGTAAAGCAATATTCCTTAACTTTACAGCAATATCGACTAGAGAACTCTAAATTTGAAGCATCTATAATTATAGACAATCAGCTTTAGGATGTAAGCGATATCAATAAACTAGAAACAGCCAAGTCATCAAGTGTTATTGGGAGGTTTATGCATGGCGTTCGAGGTGGAACCGACAACAGGAGATTCAAGCTGGTATACGCACGACAGATTCGGCATGTTCATTCATTGGGGCTTGTACTCGCTTGGAGCGAGGCACGAATGGATGAAGGGCCGGGAGTTTTTGACGAACGAGCAGTATGACAAATATTTTAAGCGTTTCGATCCGGATTTGTACGATCCCGAGCTGTGGGCGACATTGGCGGCCGATGCCGGCATGAAATATTTTGTTGTGACCGCGAAGCATCATGAGGGCTTCTGCCTTTGGGATTCGAAGCTGACCGACTACAAGTCGACGAACACGCCGGCAGGACGAGACGTGCTGACGCCGATGGTCGAAGCTTTCCGTGCGAAGGGCATCCGGCCGGGGCTGTATTATTCCCTGCTGGACTGGCATCACCGGCATTATACGCTCGATGTCAAGCATCCGCTTCGCTACAACAAGGAGTTTCTGGAGGATCAAAGGAACCGCGATTGGCAGCAGTACGTCGACTATTTGCACGGGCAGACGAGAGAGCTGCTGACCGAGTTCGGCAAAATCGACCTGATGTTCTTCGATTTCTCGATCCCGCCCGAGCAGGGCTTTGCAGGCAAAGGCAAAGAAGATTGGCAGAGCGAGAAGCTTGTAAAGCTCATCCGCGAGCTGCAGCCGCACATTATGTTGAACGACCGTTTGCAGGTGAGAGGCGACATTACGACGCCGGAGCAATACCAGCCGCGCGACTGGATCAAGATGAACGGCAAGCGCGTCGTCTGGGAAGCATGCCATACGTTCAGCGGCTCCTGGGGCTATTACCGCGACGAGGAATCGTGGAAAAGCGTCGATACCCTCGTAAAAATGCTGATCGACACGGTAAGCAAAGGCGGCAACTTGCTGCTGAACGTCGGACCGACCGGGCGAGGCGAATTCGACGAACGTGCGATCGACCGCCTGAAGGGCATCGGCGAATGGATGAAGCGCCACAGCAGATCGATTTACGGCTGTACGGCGGCGCCGGAGGAGCTGCAATGTCCGGAGGACTGCCGCTTTACCTATAACCCGGATACGAACCGCCTCTATCTTCATGTTTACAGCTGGCCGTTCAAGCATATTCATCTGCGCGGCTTCTCCGGCCGGGTGGAATACGCACAGCTGCTGAACGACGCATCGGAAATTCGAACGGTACAGGGCGAAGAGGAAATGACGATGGAAGCGGGGGCCTTCAACGAGGGCAGGTCGCGCGATATTTTGACGCTGCAATTGCCGGTCAAGAAGCCGAACGTAACCGTTCCCGTCATCGAGCTTTTCCTGAAGCATTAAGGCGGATTAGACAGGGAGATGAAGACAATTATGAAACCGAAGCTGGGTTTACAGGGGCCGGTCATTGCATGGCAGGACTCCTGGGCCGGGGAAGCGTCCGATCAGATTATGCGGACGGGAACGGGCAGCATCTATCCTTCGCAGGATCCGCTGCCGCCTCCCGGCAAGTTCGTTCAGGCGATGAAGGAGCTGGGCGCCGAGTTTTACGTGCACCATATGTTCCCCAGCCTGGCCGGCCAATCCGAAATGATTCGCGATATGACGAAGTACGGCATGGAGGTGTGCCTGGGCAACGAGTACGGCAACATTAACGGTCCCTATGCCGAAGGCACGAACCGGTACGACGTGCCGGACGAGGCGCTGCTCGAAGCCGCCCGCAGCGGCAAGCTGATCGGACTGCTGTACGATGAGCCCGAGCATTTGCAGATCAATGCGTCGCAGTACCGCAAGGATGCTTTTTTGCCGCATTGGGGGGTAAAGGAAGGGAGCTCGCTCGCAGAGTCGCAAAATACGGTTACGGCTGCCGTTGCGGCGAGAGTCGCGCATGTAAAAGCCGTTCTGGACGATGCGGGACTTGATCCGGACGCCGCTCCGCTCGTATCCGAATTCGTGTTTCCAACGATGTTCCATACAAAGGCGCGCGGAGGGATGGTCGTCTGCCCGAAAATGATGAAGGAGTCGTTCCAGTCGCTGCAGCTGTCTACGGCGCTCGGAGCGGCGAGGCAGTACGGCCGGGCGATGTGGATTTGCGCCGATCTGTGGGGGCCGGACGCAGGGCCGTGGTTCACCCGAACCTCCGGCTTCCCGGGCCATTCGCCGGAGGAATTCGCTTCGGCTTTGAGAATGGGCTATTACATGGGACCGACCCATCTGTTTACGGAAAATATCGACGTTCTGCTGCAATACGGGGACGGCCGTTTCCGCAAGACGGAATTCGGAGACGTATGGGACGAATTCGTACGCGGTTTCGTGCCGGAGCATCCGCTGACGTGGACGCATAGGGACGCCGATCCCGATATCGTCTTCATTCATTCGGACGACAGCAATTATGGGCAGAACGCAAGGCTGTTCGGCAACCGCGGGCTGGCGGCTCCGGATGCGACGCAAAGCGTGTTTCACGTCTGGCATTTGCTCAGCCACGGCACCATTCCCGCTCACGGAAGCTGTATGCATATTCCCGGCTATGACTTTCCACGCCACCGCCTGAAGGCCGAGGTGCCGAAGGAGCGGTTTCCGCTCGAGCAGGGCTGGACGTTCCCGCCGGAGGAGCAGGTACATCCGCTGTATTACCCGGTTAACAATGTGCTCGTCTATGACGAGAAGGTGGAGGAGCGGCAGCTTGGCCGTCCGAAGCTGATTATTGTAGCGGGCGAGCGGATCGAAGACGAGACGCTGAAGGCGGTCAGACGCCGGGCGGAATCGGGGGCGACGGTCGTGATCGCCAGCTGGCTGGCCGGGGGCAAGTGGCCGGAAAGCGGCCGGGCCGGGGAAGGGACATGGCTTGTGACCGACAGCTTTTTGACGGACGACCGCGTGATGGAAACGGTACAGCCGTTCCTCGGCAGTCCCGGCTGCTGGATGCAGCGGTTCGGCGGCACGGAGGTGCGGATGCACAAGGCGGACGCGCAAGGCTTTACGCTCGATTTTGAAATTTCGGGGAGGTGAGGAATGAAGATATGAGCCGATATGCGGCGGCATCTGAAATCAGGGAAGGGCTCACAGTCATCGTGTTAACCGACAAGGCTTCAGGGGCAGCGGCTGAAATCGTGCCGGAGGCCGGCAACAATCTGTACCGCTTCGAAAGCGGCGGGCATACGGTCCTTGTGCCGCCTTCAAGCGTCCGTTCGTTAAAGGAGGAGCCGTTCGCCGCTTTCAAATACGGCACTCCGATTCTGTATCCGCCCAACCGGGTGAGAAACGGAAGGTTTACGTTCCGCGGCCGGCCGTACAGCCTGCCTTTGAACGAGCCGCCCGACAATCATCTGCATGGGGAGCTTTGCTCCAGAGCCTGGGAGGTTATCGAGTACGGAGCAAGCGATCAGGGTGGCGCTACGGTCACCAGCCGTTTTCATTATGCGGTGTATCCAGAGCTTCTCGCCTATTTTCCGCATCCGGTTACGTTTACGGTCACCTACCGCCTGTTCGAGGGTCGGCTGCAGATGGATACGAGAATCCGGAATGACGGGGAGGACGAAGCTCCGTTCGCGTTCGGTCTCCATCCCTACTTCTCGCTTCCGTTCGGAAGCGGGGAGACGCTGACGCTGAAGGCGCCGGCTTCCGCCGAGTGGCCCGTTACGAACGAAGCGTTCGTGACCGGACGGCCTGCGGCTACTCCGTTCAGCCAGGCTCTGCAGGGCGGGGCGGACATTACGGATTATCCTCCGCTGGGCTGCTCGCTCCTGGAGCTGGACAGCGGAGAGGAGGATCCGGTCTGCCGGATCGAAATGAAGGACAGCGGTTATGCAATCGTCTACCGGTTCGACCGCGGGTTCCGGTATCTCGTCCTCTTCCGTCCGGATTGGGCCGAAGCCTATTCGCTGGAGCCATATACGTATGTGACGGACGCGTTTAATTTGCCCTACGACAGCGAGCTGACGGGCGCCCGCGGCATCGCGCCGGGGGAGGAACTCCGGTTCCGGGCCAGCCTCGGGGTGGAAGCTCTGAAGGATCAACCGGCGGGAATTTAACTGTATTCAGTGTCCTTATTTTTTAAGAAATTTCATTTTCTAACGAAATAACTGGAATCGATGTCCTTATTTCGATCATTCTGCTTGGAATCGGCAATTGTTTAAGATTTAAATGGGCTGAATCCAGTTATTTCCCGAAAGAGCGGAGTTATCCTGGATTTTGATACAATAAATCCATTTATTTGCGCGCAGCTGGAGGAAGTCGACACGAAGCAGATTGCCTTAGAAATAAGGTGAATAAAGTGCGAAGCGGGCCGTTTGAATCCGGAAAAGCGGTAGCGGTCGCTTTTGAAGCCCCATTCTTCACCTATCGATGTCCAGGGAAATCAGAAGAATGGGGCTTCAAGCGATTGGAGGATCAAATGGCGCGCGCAGCGGATTTTATTCACTCACAATGTGAAGGAGGACTGCCAAATGGGAGCCATTGATTTGAACTTCCCGATCGATCCGCTCATGCCGAAACGCAAGGATTACCGGATCGGCTGCATCGGTTCGGGCTTCATCATGAGAGATTGCCATCTCGTCGCTTACGGGGACGCAGGTTTTCGTCCATACGCCATCACCTCCAGGACGCCGGGCAATGCCAGGGCGGCTGCGGAACGGCACGGAATTCCGCTCGTCTATGGAACATGGGAGGAGCTGGTCCGCGATCCGCAAATCGAAATACTCGACATCGCGGTTCCGCCGGACCGTCAGCTGGAAATCGTCCGGGAAGCCGTCAAGCACACGCACATCAAAGGGATTCTATGCCAGAAGCCGCTGGCGATGAATATGCGTGAAGCCTGCGAAATCGTGGAGCTGTGCGAGACGGCAGGCATCAAAATCGGGGTTAACTCCAATATGCGCTACGACCAGTCGATCCGGGCGCTGAAAGCGATCCTCGAAAGGGGTTATCTCGGCGAGCCGGTGCTGGCGACGATCGAGATGCGTGCAATTCCGCACTGGCAGGACTTTCTTCACAAGTATGAGCACATCGAAATTTTAAACATGGGCATCCATCATATCGACGCCTTCCGCTACCTGTTCGGCGATCCCGAGCGGGTCACCGCAGTCGCGCGCAGGGATCCCCGCACCGCTTTCAATCATATCGACGGGATTTCCCAGTACACGTTCCAGTACGCAAACGAGCTGATGGCGACCAGTCTTGACGACGTGTGGGCCTGGCCGGGCGACGGGACCGAGAAGGATATTTATATCAAGTGGAGGGTCGAAGGGCTGGAAGGCATGGCTCAGGGTACGATCGGCTGGCCGGACTATCCGGCAAGAACGCCAAGCACGCTCGAGTTCACAACGAAGCGGTCGCCCGGACAGTGGCATCGCCCCGCATGGAACAGAGTCTGGTTCCCGGACGCGTTCCAGGGTACGATGGCCCAGCTGCTGCGCGCGGTGGAAGAGGATACAGAGCCCGAAATCGGCGGGCGGGATAACCTGCTGACGATGGCGCTGGTCGAGGCGTGCTACAAGTCGATCGCCGAAAGGCGTACGGTCGAATTTTCGGAAACGGCAAACCAAATCAAATCCTATACCTTTGAGGGAGGCAGTTCGCTATGATTTCTGTAGGCATTTTTAACGGGTATTACCCCTATACGCTTCAGGAGACGATCGCCAAAATTCAGAAAGACGGATTTTCCTGCGTGCAGCTCGATTTGTCGTTCAAGGATATGGACCTTTCGCCGAATTCGCTTAACCGCCAGAAAGCCCATCAGATCCGCGACGCGTTCAGGGACGCCAACCTGCCGATCGTCTGTATATCCGGCTACACGAATATCATCCATCCGGACCCGAGGAAACGGGAGGAAAATATTTCGGGACTGAAGGCGCTGCTGAAACATGCACGCGATCTGGGCACTCCTTATGTCATCAGCGAGACGGGAACCTACAATACGGAAAGCGACTGGGTATGGGATCCGAAAAACGGCACCGAGGAAGCGTACGAGGAGGTATGCAGGGAATTGGAGGAGCTGGCCAAGTTCGCCTATGATCACGGCTCCGTCTTCCTGGTTGAAAACTACGTCAACAACGTGATCGGCTCGGTCGACCAGCTGGCCCGCCTGTTCTCCGACGTCAATCATCCGGGACTCGGCCTGCTGATGGACCCTACCAACTATTTTACGGACAAAAACATCAATCATGTCGACGAAGAGCTGAACCGCATTTTCAATACGCTGGGCGACAAAATCAAAATCGCGCATGCGAAGGATTGCAAGCCGGCGGAGGATACGTCGGAGAAGCATGCGTCGATCGACGCGGCCGAATCGCATACGTTCCGCGGTGCCGGAGCCGTCGAGCTCCCTGCGCCCGGCCTTGGCATTTTGAATTACGACTTGTATTTGCAGCGCCTGTCCAAGCTTCATCCGAACATTCCGATCATCATTGAGCATCTGGACGAACAGGACATTCCGCGCGCGAAACGGTTTCTCGACGGCAAATTAAAAGCAAACGGCTGTTAGGAGGTATGCTTCATGGCATCGGCCAATCTGCAAAAAAGGGATTACAGCATCACCGGACCGGAAAACAAGCGCGCGCAGGAGCGGGGGCTTGCGGCGGCGGAATGGTATACGTGCCCGATTCCCCGCCAGCGCATGAAGGAGCTGATGAAACGAAGGAACGGCCCGGCCATCCGGGATACGATCATCTGGTTCGGCTCTCTTCTGATTTTGGGCTGCGTTGCCTTCTTGTCCTGGGGGACATGGTGGGCGGTTCCGGCTTTCCTGGCATACGGCATTCTCTACGCAACGCCCGGCGATTCCCGCTGGCACGAGTGCGGGCACGGGACGGCGTTCAAGACGCCGTGGATGAACGAGGTTGTCTATCAGATCGCATCTTTCATGGTTCTGCGCTCGGCAACGCCGTGGCGCTGGAGCCATGCCCGCCATCATACGGATACGATCATCGTCGGACGCGATCCTGAGATCATTACGGAACGGCCTCCGATTTGGAAAATTCTCATTATGCAAATTTTCCATCTCTACGGCGGGCCGATCGAGCTGAAGCGGTTCGTGCTGCATACGTTCGGGAAGCTTGAGGAGCAGGAGCGGGAGTACATTCCCGCCTCCGAGCACCGCAAGGTGTTCCGTGAAGCACGCGTTTACATGCTCATTTTGCTAGCAGTCGTCGCCGCATGTATATATGCAGGAAGCATTCTGCCGGCTATGTTCGTCTTTTTGCCTTCTTTTTACGGCGGGATCGTCGTCATTACGTTTGGCATTACGCAGCATTTGGGGCTTTATGAGGACGTGCTCGATCACCGCTTGAACACCCGTACCGTTTATATGAATCCGGTATTCCGGTTTCTGTACTGGAACATGAACTATCATGTCGAGCACCATATGTTTCCGATGGTTCCTTACCATGCGCTGCCGAAGCTTCACGAGGAGATGAAGGCCGATTGTCCGGCAGCGCGCCCAGGCTTGTTTGCCGCTTTGAAGGAAGTCATTACGGCGCTGCGGAAGCAAAAGCACGATCCCGCTTACGTCGTCGAAAAACCGCTGCCGGTCACGGCGCGCCCTTATGTGCGCGGCGTCCCGCGTCAGCAGGATACCAGCCTAAGGAGTGAAGTGCTATGAGAACCGGAACATGGATTGAGGCCTGCGCAGCCGATGCGGTCGAGGTGGAGGATGTCATCCGCTTTGACTTTGAGGACCGTACCTATGCGATATACAGGACGGAGAACGGGGACTATTATGCGACGGACGGCTTCTGCACGCATGAGAAAATTCATTTGTCGAACGGCCTCGTGATGGGCAGCGTCATTGAATGCCCGAAGCATAACGGACGTTTTGATATTCCTACCGGCAAGGCGAAGCGGGCTCCGGTATGCGTCGATTTGAAAACTTACCCGGTGAAGGTGGAAGCGGGCAAAGTGTACATCCAAGCCTAGGCGTAAACGGCTTAACAAAATGCGCGGTCATCCGCAACGAAAGGAACGAAATCATGAAATATAATGTGTTTAACCGGACGGGACGGCAGGTATCGCGTCTGGGCTTCGGCGCCATGGGCCTTGGCGGCTCTTTCGGTACGCATGACGAGAAAGAGCTCGTTCACTCCGTCCTTCACAGCCTGGAGCGGGGCGTTAACTTTATCGACACTGCGCGCAATTACGGGGAATCGGAGCGTATTCTTGGCCTGGCTTTGCGGGAGTGGCGCGGGGAAAAGCCGTTTATTGCCTC
Source organism: Paenibacillus vietnamensis (assembly GCF_020169515.1). Taxonomy (GTDB): domain Bacteria; phylum Bacillota; class Bacilli; order Paenibacillales; family Paenibacillaceae; genus Pristimantibacillus; species Pristimantibacillus vietnamensis. The sequence goes on from NZ_JAHMHW010000005.1 coordinate 111,184, forward strand.
CAAAATCCAATCGAAAGGGCCGGGCAATATCGGCTGGGGCATTCCGATCCCGGTCGAAACGGCATTTCCGAGAGGCTGGCTGAGGGAAAGCACGGAAATTTCGCTTCGCGAGCTCGGCGTCGATACGATTGAGCTGATGCAGCTTCACCAATACTGGCCGCATTGGGACAGCGAGGACTACTGGATGGAGGAGCTGCTGGAGCTCAAGCAAGAAGGGAAAATCGGCGCCATCGGCATTTCGCTGCCCGACACGCGTCACGATATTGCGCTGCCGATCGTGCAAAGCGGCAAAATCGATTCCGTTCAGACGGTATTCCACATTTTCGACCCGCAGCCGCTTGATTGCCTGATTCCGGCCTGCGTGCAGAACAATGTCGCTGTCATCGCGCGCTGCATTTTGGACGAAGGCGGATTGACGGGTTATTTGAAGGAAGACACGGTTTTTGAAGAGGGCGATTTCAGAAAAACGCACTTCGATTATATGCCGCGAAGCGTGTATATCGAGCGCGTCAACCGGCTGCAGGAGGCTTACATTCCGGCTTACGCGGACAGTCTGGCCGAGCTTGCTATCAAATTTGTCCTGCAGCATCCGGGCGTGACGACGGCAATTTCGTCTATGCATATAACGAAATTTGCGGACGAGAATATCGCCGCCGCAGGCCGCGAGCCATTGCCGGATGACGTATTCGAGGATATCCGGCGCCATCACAGATGGGTGAGAAACTTCTATGAGTCCAAATACTGGATCTAAGACGTTATGGGCGGAGCTGCTGCCTTACGAATTCAAGCAGCGGATGGAGGAGTGTCCGGTCGTCTATTTGCCGCTTGGCCTTTGCGAGCCGCATGGTCAGGTCAGCGCATTCGGCCTGGATACGATCAAGGCGGAGTGGCTTTGCCGGAAAGCGGCCGAGAGGACCGGCGGCATCGTCGCCCCTTCCATGGGCTACCATATCCATGAGACGGGGTACCATGCCGGCTGGCTGGAGCAGACGGTCGGCGAGCAGCATCCGCCGATGACGTCGATGCCTCCGGACATTTATCTTGTTTTTTTCCTGTATCAATTAAGAGCGTTCGTGAATGCCGGCTTTAAAGCGGTCGTCGTCGTCTCCGGGCACAGCGGGGGCAATCAGGAGGATTTGCGGCAGGCGGCCGACTTGTTCATGAAATATGTCCCGGTGACCGTTTCGGTAAAAAGCGATCCGGAGCTGGTGGAAGGATTGTTCGAGGGCGACCATGCCGGCAAATACGAGCTTTCGCAGCTCATGTTCATCCGGCCGGACCTGGTCGATCCGTCGGCAAGGCGGTACGAGGAGCTTCAGGGCTATGGAGGCCGTCTGGCCATCGGGCACGATGCGCAGGAAGCGGATGCCGAACAGGGAAGGGCCATCATGGAGGCATGTCTGACCGGCTTATGCTCCGAGGTTTCCCGGATCAAGCGGGAGGCCGTGCAAGCCGGGAAGGCTGCTCCGGTGTCTCATTCGACGGTGAGGGAGATATGGGGCGAGCTTCTGCAAACGGCCGAAAGCTGGGTGACGGCGAGTCCCTGGTCCGGGCAGGCGTCCGTATCCGAGCAATCGCTGTGGAAGCCGTACGAATATTACCGGATTCGCGAGGAAAGCAACTAAGATTACGATGCCAATGCTGCTTAGACAGCGCGGCCACATATCTAGGGGGAAGCGTATTTATGAAAACTTACAAGCTTGGCGTTGTTGGATTAGGTGAAGGCCGGAGCATTATGTCGGCCGCTTTAAGCAGCAAGAGATGGGAGCTTGCGAAGGTGTGCGATCTTAACCAGTCACTGTGCGAGCAGCGGGCCGAGGAGTTCGGCTTTAACAATTGGACGACGGATTACGGCGTGCTGCTTAGCGATCCGGATATCGATGTTATTGCCATCTATACGCCCGACCAGCTGCACCTGACCCATATTACCCAAGCTGTGCAGGCGGGCAAGCATGTCATTTGCACGAAGCCGCTGCTCACCTCTCTGGAAGGCTCGAACGAGCTGCTGGAGACGGTGCGGAAGTCCGGCAAACGCGTATTCGTCGGACAGAGCTCGCGCTTTTTCGAGCCGATGATCCATCAGCGTGCGGACTTCGAGAAGGGAAAGCACGGCGATATCCAGACGGTCGAAGCCCATTATATTTCGGACAGCCGCTGGTTTTTGGACAAACCGTGGAGCCGTCAGCGCGGCTTCAGCTGGATGTATAATTTTATGATTCATGCCGTCGACCTGGTCCGCTGGTATTTGCCGAACGTCACCGAAGTGACGGGCTACGGGATCGTGAGCGAGACGAGCCGAGGCTACGGCCTCGACACCTGGGATTCGATGCGTCTCCTCGTCCGCGACGACCAGGGCCGGATCGGTCAAATTTCAGGCAGCTACACGCTGCCGTCGCTCGGCACCGAGGTCGAGCCGGGTATCGAATGCGTCATCCGGGGCACGAATGGGACTTCGCGTGCGGAATATTCCAATCTGCGCTACCATACGCATTTTACCGGAGAAGGCAAAAAGACGTATTCCTACGAAGAAATGCACGACTACTACTTCCGCTTTGAGGGCAGAAGCCATCATGCAGGCGAATACCAGAACTATATCGAATATTTCGCGGAATGCCTCGACTCGGGCGCCGTACCGCTTCCGGACGTAGAGGAGGCCGTGCGCACGCTTGCCTTGATGGCGGCAATTGAACGGACGATGAAGGAAAACGGTAAAACGGTCCGCATCGACGACATTATCCGGGAAAACGCGCTGACGCTCGCTTAAGGACTACAAGCCTTTTATGAAATAACTGTATTTTGGGTGTCTAAATCGCCGAAATGAACCGGATTTATCGGTTCTGGGGTATTTAGATACTCGGAATCCAGTTATTTTTTTCGATTGATTAAATATGCAAAAATTAGTTGCAACAAATCCGGTTATTTCTGAAGGTTTTTCCCCTACCCAACTTGAGGAGCTCGCTAGAAAGCTGGATCCTCTTGGTACGATGCCCCATATGATATAGAAAAGCACCGAGAAAGGGTGAATCCCTAAAGCAATGGCCAGTTCGAAATGGAAACTCCATCAATTTTATAATAAGCATAATGAAGTTAGAAAATATTTGCCGGATACGGCCCTGTTCAGTCTCGATACCTTAAAACAGTTTATGGATAAGTATTCTGAGGTATATATTAAGCCCGATACACGTCATGGCGGTAACGGAGTAACCTATGTTCGCAAGACGGAGACGGGGTATTCCTATACCAGGATCAAGGGCAGGGCTGCGGAAGTGACTTCCGGGATTACTGCTTTGGAGGAAATTTATAAGAAAGTGATCAAAACCGCTATAGATAAAACCTACATCATTCAGCAGGCGATCTCGCTTGCCGCAATTAACAACCGCCCCTTCGATATTCGCTCCATGCTGATGCGCAAACCGTACCGCAAATGGGGGTTTTATGGTTTTTTTGCCAAGGTCGCAGGACCCGTTAATATTATTACCAATGTCGGCCGCTCCGGCGGATCTGTTATTACACTTGAGGAAGCTTTAAGAAGATCCTTGCAGCTGACCCCTGCAGCGATTAAGGAGAAGATGAAAGAGCTTCGCGAATTAAGCTTTATTATCGCTAACCGGTTCAATAAATATAAGGCATCAACGACTCAAATCGGAATTGATTTTGCCGTCGATCTATCAGGGAATATATGGATTATAGAGGTTAACTTTGATTTGCCTAATCATTCAGGCAATGCATTTGCCAAACTCCCCGATAAATCAAACTATTTAAAAATCAGAAAAATGAAGAGGTATCTTGCAGCATTACGTTTGAAGAGAAAGGCGGCAGTTTATATCGTGAAAAGGGCTGGGAAGAAATGACGGAGATCAATATTGCCGCCGTAGGGGGATATTTTGATGATCGGACCGATCTTATCTTCTTCCAAGCTGAGTGGGAGGGACGGATATAACTTTGACCCTATTTTTGAGAAGGCCATCCCTTTCCTGAAAACAATGATTTGTAAGCGTCAAACTCTCCACACCTTCAACTACTAACCTAGCTATGAGATCATGAGATTAACCTGAATACGGAGGGTAACTCATGAATGCCAAAGAACAACGCAGACAAGATTGGCACACACATATCGAAGCCTATCGGGCAAGTGGCCTCACGATGAAAGCTTGGTGCTCCGCAAATCATTGTTCTGTCGAACAATTGAAATATTGGCTTTACAAAATAAAGGGTGTATCATCCTCAGCTACTCCAGATCAAAAGACTTCTCCGTACAGTTTGTACCTCTTGCCACTGTAGATCCACCTGGCAGCGTTTCTCCTGCTCCTTCTCTAATCCTCGGCAAGCTGTCGACGTATTTCTGGCTCATTACGTAAGCCATGCTCGACGGTGTCAAGGACTAGCTTACTGCAATGCTCTCTTTGCCATTGAGCGCGAGCTGAAGGATGCTTCGTCAGAAGAACGATATGCCGAGCGAAAGAAGCGAAGCCTTCCGATCCTGGAGGCTTATTCGGTATGGCTCAAGCAACAGCGCTCTCAATCATTGCCGAAGAGTCTGGTTGGAAAAGCGATTGCTTACAGCCTGAATCAGTGGGAGAAACTGACCGCCTTCCTGAAGGATGGCCGACTCGAGATCGATAATAATCGCAGTGAATGCTCGATCAAGCCATTCGTAATCGGAAGAAAGAACTGGTTATTTGCGAATACGCCTCGCGGCGCGAAGGCAAGTGCGGCGATCTACAGCGTCATCGAGACGGCGAAGGAAAACGGACTTCTTCCATTTCAATATTTTAAGTACCTGTTCGAGCAGCTTCCGCAGCTTCCGGATTCACAAAATCCAGAGGCGCTCGAGCCTTATTTGCCATGGTCATCTATGCTTCCGATTACTGCTGAGCCAAACTTGGGACCGCGACGCATTCGAATCGGCTTTGCGGAAGCAGTGGAGCTGGATCGAAAAAAACGAGTCGAAGGATGCGACGAGGACCATTACGGAGGATGACGAGGTGATCTATACGCCCCATACGGATGCGTATAGGCTGGATTTGGAAGAGCTGTTAGCTGCGGCTGGAGCTTGGGCAGTGGTGGCAGACGATACGGCGCTGGGGGCTATCCAAGGTGATCAGCGCGTCTTCTCGGCGGGGCTCCCGGTGGAGGTGATTCATCCTGCCGTCACTCTCGAGCAGTTGAAGGAAGAAGGCATCGATCGGCTTTTCAGTCGTTCACGACCGATTTCGCGACGAGCGCGGAGGGCCGGGCTTATAACGTCACGGTGACGGCGGAGGAGCTGAACGACTGGCTGCTGAAGCCGGGCGAAGTATTTTCATATGCCGATCTAATCGCCAAGGTGAAGAAAGAGCATGAGTACCGCGAAGCGTCGGTCATCTTGAACGGCAAGTTCGTGACGGGCATCGGCGGCGGCATCTGCCAGGTGTCGAGCACCCTGTACCAGACCGTCCTGCGCGCTGGACTGGAGATCGTCGAACGTCGCAACCATTCCCTGCCGGTCGCCTACCTCCCTCTCGGCCATGACGCCACCTATGCCACGGATGCCATCGATTTCAAGTTCCGCAATTCGACGGGCAAGTCGCTGATCATCCGCACGGAGGTCAAGGACCGGAAAGTGACCATCAAATTGTTCGGCACGATGCCGCAGAACGAAAGCTACGAGATCGAGTCTGTGACGCTGGACACGATTGAGCCCGGCACGCAGCAGGCGGTGAACCGCGCTCTTCCGGTCGGCAAAAGCGTCGTCGTGCAGGAAGGGAAGCAGGGTTATGTCGTAGAAACCTTTCGCGTCTTGAAGCGCGACGGAGTAGAAGTGTCCCGCGAGCGCGTGTCCAAGGACACATACCGCGCGCAGCCGACCATTATCGAGGTCGGCCCTTCTTCGCTGGACGCGACGCCGGTCCCATCCGCGACGCCTGCTCCGGATGAGACGATTATCGAGGATGGAGTTTAAGGCGCTCTATCACATGCGTTCTCCTTACCTCTGCCCAGGCGTCCGGCCACAATCGTAATATGCTGGTTTCCCATGAGACAACTCCTTTATCCCAGCATCTTATCAAATCTCCCGAACAAAACGCTCATCAATTGAGTCGGACCCGGCAAATGCGGGTTGAACAGCAAGGCTATGGATAATGCTGCCGAGAATAAAGTGATTCCCGTAATGACCATTTTGAATTTCTTCTGCTTACATTTACGTAATTCAACCAATAAAATGGCGGCTGAAATCAGAAGAATGCCGAGGATCGCTGCCGCTTTCATCGATTGTTCCTCCTTATGTTCGATTAATATTGTACACCTTGTCCAGGCACACCTTGCGGATATGTGGATTTCCCTGAACTTGTAATAAGGGTATCCACCCGCACCTCCACCTTCATGTTTTCGAAAATTTCATCCCAATTTCGCTTTTGCGCTTTCCATTTTCTTGGATAATGACGACGAAACTGTCCAGAAAATCCGAAAAAGTCGGTTTTCAACTGTTTTTGAGAAAGCATCAATGCATCCTTGGCTAATCCAGTAAGCTTCTCCTTCCATTGTTGCTCGACCATCGTATTCATTTGAGGATCGGCAATCGATTTTGAAGTGGTATTCAGCACCACTTCACCCTTTGCGTCCACTTTGATTTTCATGCTCCATTCGTTGTTCGAGATAGCAGGAGTCAGCGTGGTCTTCATAGATATCAATCTGATCGAAACGTTTCCTTCGTTCCCTTCAATCTCTACCGGCATGATGATATAGTTCAGTTGATTAAGGAGCATTAATACTCCAACGCTCATCGGCTCGGTCACCGTTTTCACATAACGATCCTCTTTAATCAGACTAAGACCTCTCACATAGGGATCGCTCGTGTATGTACTCTGTCCCGACGCAGGCTTTAGAATAAGCATGCGCGAAAGAACAGCTGAACGGCTTGGACCTTCTATCGACTGCGCAAGATTCAAGACGGTTACACGCGTTCCCAGCTTCAAATTGCTCATCTCCCGCAACGATTCTGCGGAGCTGCGCTCCAGCGGAGGGAGCAGCGCCAACATATCCCTTGCTTTCTGATCTGTCGAGAATACATAGGCATGCTCACGGATTTGGGTGTACCGAAGGAAGAAATCAAGATATTGGCGCAATCCTTGTTTAGAGGCTTGTTCACTTATGACAATGACTTCGCAATGGCCCCAGAACACGTTGCGGGAAACTTTTCTCTGAAGTCTGTTCATCGCTTCAGCCACATTGCTTCCTACCGCGGTACGTATCATGGTTACTCCGCTTTGACTGGCTTCGCTCGAGCCGCTTCCGCCAGAACCACTCCCTGCCTTGCGAGGAATAAAGATTTGGGCGGTCAGTTCGACTTGGTCGTCTTTGGTGTCAATACCGGTTGCGAGAATAATGGCAAGGTCATTCACTTCTATTCGATCCCAGCATCCGGCGAGCAGCAGAAAGCTGAATAAGGTCAGCGCTTGAAAGGCCGTTTTCCATCTCGACCTTACAGGGAAAGACTCACGCTCACTCCTCTTACACGTCGTCATAGTGATTAAGTCGCTCCCCCCTTCATTCTTTCATTCCATAGCTTCCTCACTAAGGCACAAACGTATAAGAGAGCAGGAAAACAGAAAAGAAGCATTAAGGTATATAAATTCCCAGAGACGCTTAACAGCTTAGCCACGTCTGGATGACTGGATACAACCCAGTAGGAATAAGCTAAGCATAAGAATGCTAATGGTGCTACGACTGGTTTATAGTCATTTAATCCGAACCATTCTGCCGTTGTTGTTGAGAAAATGTAAAGAAATACAGAGATTTTGACAAAAATGCCGAATATCCATACGGCAACGATGACAGCTTCAATATGCTGAAGAAAGTCGGCAATCGTAATATACCTTGCAGCAATCAACATAGGAAAAGTAAAGCTGTCCGTTAGATCGCCAAGCAGGAACAGACAAACGAGATTGGTGACGATCATGGTCATGGTTGTAAACAAAAGCGATCCAATCATCGCTTTACCAACTTGGCGTTTATGATTGACATATGGCAGCAAGAAAGCGATGACGATGTACTCGCTAAACCACGCAGCAGGTGGAATGCTGCCGAGCATGGAAGGAAGCATTCCATCCTCGAACACTGGAAGAAGCTCCTGAGGCCTCAATTCTTTAATAAGCAGAAGAAATGTAAGGAGCAGAAGCGCAGTGATAATTGTTACAAATATTTGCGAGGTACGGCCTACAACCTCTATTCCAAGGCGCACATTAAGCGTACATACAATGACCATCGTCCCCATCACAACAAATAACGGCGTGCGCGGCAAAGCGTTGGTAACGATAAATTCGCCATACTCTCGAATAATCAAGCCGGTCAGGTGAGGCAGGTATATAAGGTAAGCTAGTCCGAACAGTTTGCCTGGAAACCATCCTATTATTTGCAGACTAGACTGGATAATCGTCTTATTAGGGTATAGGCGATGAATGCCTAGACTTATCCCGATAACGATAAGCCCTATGAATGATCCCCAAATAGGCGAGAGCCACATATCATGTCCCGCATAATGCATGGTCATGCTAGGCACGGATAAGATGGAGGTGGCAAGTACGGTAGGCAGCAGCAGAATAGCCAGTTGAACTTCTGAAATTCGCCCCTTATCGGTTAACATGTGCGCCGCCTCCTCCTGAGCCTAATTTTCAATGATTTTAACTATTCGCTTGTTCCTCCGCGACACCACCGGACATCCTTAAGCCCCTTCGCGGAAGTTGGAGCAGCGGGCGATAGATATAGCGTCCCAAATGATCGCAGGCTGCTTAGATGGATCACGAGCACAATGACGCCAAGCATCATTCCGACAAGCCCTAGCGTGCCACCCAGTATCATGATTGGAAATCTGAGCAAACGTGTAACAATGCCGGCTGCATATCTTGGGATCATGAATGAAGCAATCCCGGTTAATGCCACGATAATGACCATCGGAGCGGATACGATGCCTGCCGAGGTTGCGGCTTGTCCGATAATGAGTGCTCCGACAATACTGACAGCAGCACCAACCTGTTTAGGCAGTCGCACCCCCGCCTCTCTCAATGCTTCGAATGAGACTTCCATGATCATCGCTTCCACCAATGCCGGGAATGGGATCTCCTCCCTCGCCCTAGAGATGCTCAGCAGCAGGACAGTGGGAATCATTTCCTGATGAAATGTAGTGATAGCTACGTATGCCGATGGCAGCATGATGGAAATGACGGCGAAAAAGTATCTCATCCAGCGAACGGACAGACTCATATATTTATTCTCATAATAATCTTCCGGAGACTGGAGCATAGAGAAAATCGAAACCGGTGCAATCAGACTGAAGGGCGTTCCATCAATTAAAAGCGCAAAGCGCCCCTCCAAGAGATTGGCTGCGACCACATCCGGCCGCTCTGTCGCGAGCATCTGCGGAAACGGTGAAAATTGCTCATCTGCAAGCCCTTTTTCGATGTAATGACTTTCCAGAACACCCTCTAACTTCAGCTTTCTTAATCTTGATTGCACTTCCTTTATCAATGCAGGATCAATGATACCCTCAACATAAGCGAGAACAATTTCTGTGTTTGTGTATTGCCCTTTTGTTGTTGTTATGAGTTTCAATGAGGGGGTTTTCATGCGTTTGCGCAAAAGAGAAAGATTGATGCTTAAATTTTCAGTAAACCCTTCTCTAGGCCCGCGGACAGTAGACTCGGCTGAGGGCTCCTCTACAGCGCGAGAAGCTGTTTTGGGTAGAGAATAAGCCCTGCCCATCGGTTGATCCTCCAGCAGCAGCAGAGCTTGTCCATTCAAAATGGCAAGAATAGCTTCATTGATCGTACAGACAGTTTGAATGGAAGACATAGGAACGAACGTAAAAGATTCTATTCCTGCATCCGAACGAGCTGCAAAGCTGCCGTCCAACATAGGAGACAGCAATTGTTTCTCCAGTCGTTCGGTATCACACAAGCTGCTGCAGTATACACATAATGCGGATAAATGATTCCCGGTAAGAAAGCGATGAAAAATAATGTCCGTGTTCTCTCCAAAGACTTCTTGAAGTACTTCACGGTTATTGTCTAAGCTGGATGTCAATTTCTCTTTGTATTGCGTTTTCTCCGTTTGCAACGCCATCACCCACCCTCACCCCCTCATTTGGATATATAAGGCATCATTATGTTCTTCCCATTATGTAATAATTATGCACGCATAAATACCCCTGTATAGACCGCATCGATTGTATCTCATCTTGAAACAAGGCTCGGTCTATTCGACGCTTACAATGATTTGGTCATAGACCATTTGGAGACGCCGCTGGCAGGGTGGAAGCTCAATACGCCAGGGAAAATACTCGAACCGGATTTACTATGTGTAACAGTCCAGATGAGCTTGCCGCTGCCCTGAAGCGCGCAATCTTTTTCTTGCTGACTACCGAGAATAATCATTGTCCGGATCGCGGGGAAGCGGGCTTGGCCCGTACGCTAAGGGTGCTAAAGGAACATGGCTTTGTCAAAAGTTTTTTGAAAGCGGATTCGGTAAAATAAAGATAAAAAAAGAGTCCGTTTTCTCCATGGAAGAGCGGAGATCCGGATTTTATAATGAGGCTATCACGGAATGAAAGCGGATTCAAAGATGAACATGACGGGGAGAGATTGTTATGAGAAGAAAGCTTTGGATGTTGACCGTATTTCTGTTTGCCATTGTTTTGATTGCGGGCTGCGGCGGGAATAACGCCGGAAATGCGGAGAATGAAGAAACGCCGGCCGGCACCGCAAATACAGGGGAAACGCCCGCCAAGCAAGATATTACATTGACTTATCTTGCAAGCCAAGGCTGGATATTCGACTCTGAAATGGAGCTCGCCAAAAAGTTCGAGGAGCAGACCGGCATCAAAATCGACTATCAGATCATTCCTGCCGATCAGTACTTCAACGTGCTGAAAACAAAGCTGAACGCGAAGGAAGGTCCGGACATTTTCGGCGGCCAAAGCGGCAAAAGCGAAATCAGCCTGAACTACAACGTTCTGGAAAACGCCGTCGACCTGAGCGACCAGGAATGGACGAAACGCGAGGATCCGCTGTCGCTCGAGCAGCTGTCCCTGGACGGCAAAGTATATGCGCAGACGATTTGGGATACGGGCAACAGCTTCGTTATGGTCTATAACAAGAAGATTTTTGCGGAGCTTGGCCTGACCGTGCCGAAGACGTACGAGGAGCTGAAGCAGGCTTCCCTGAAAATCAAGGAAAAGGGCATTACGCCGATCTATGAGCCGATCGCGGACGGTTGGCACCATGTTCTCTGGTTCGCGGAGCCGGGCCCGAGATACGACGAAATTACGCCGGGCCTGTACGATGATTTGAACGCCAACAAGAAAAAATTCGCGGACGATCCATCCATGCTGACTGCACTTACTCAGATGAAGGAAATGTACGATCTCGGATTTTTCGGCGACAACACGTTTTCGGATACGGGCTCCGATACAGCGAACAAACTGGCGACCGGCGAGTTTGCCATGTCGCTGTCCGCGCAAAGCGTAGTCGGCGATATCGTGAAAGCCAATCCGGAGCTGAAAGAAGAGGATTTCGGTTACTTTGTAATCCCGCTGGCCGACAACCAGTTCTACTACATTAACCCGGGCGGTCCGAGCAAATTCGTTTATTCGAAGGGCAAGCATATCGAGGCGGCCAAGCAATATCTTGCGTTTTTGGCGCAGCCTGAAAATCTTCAATACCTGATCGACAACACTCCGTCGTTCACCAACCTGAACTTCTCGGGTCTGAAGGACAAATACAGCGACGCCCAGAAAGAGCTGTTCGCGGCTTATCCGAAGAAAGGCACGGACATTCAAAATTTTGTAAGCTACGTCAATCCGCAGTGGATGGACATCGGAAAAGACATCGCCGCCATGTTTGGAAATTCGATTCAACCGGTTGATATTTTGAAAAACATCGATAAACGCAGGGACGACATGGCCCAAATCGCAAAGGATCCGGCCTGGGCCAAGTAACGATGCAGAGACGAGGAAGCGTGACGGATATTCCGCATGATTCCTCGTAAAAGCACTTTGTTTATCGAATCGGCACTACCTTTGTCACCCATGCAGGAACCCGCTTCCCGACAGCCAAATATATAGGTAGAATATTTGAAGCGGAGGGATAGAAATGGGTAACTTGAAAACAAAGGATGCCGCAGATCTGATTTCCGTCAGCCAAACGACCATCAAGCGATGGGCTTCTACATTCCCGGATGTTTTCCAAAAGGACCGGTTCGGCCACTATATATTCTCAGAAGACGACGTTCTGCTGCTTATGCTGATCAAGGAGCGCATCGAACAGGGCGAGCAGCTGGATCGCATGCAGCTGACAAGCAATATGGAGGCAGCTGCATCCCGGCAGGATGAGGCTTCAGTCCAGGAACAGGACGAGGCTTCGCTGCATGTGCAGGCTGCGGCTGCGGCTGCGGACGAGATGCTGAACCGGATCGAGCAGATGGAGCGGACGCTTCAGCAAAAAGCCGACGAAGTCGTCTCGGTGCAGCTGCTTCAGCAGCGCGAGGAGCTTGAGGAGCTGCGCCAAATGATCGTGCAATTGGCCGCCGCCGTAGAGACTCTGCAGACGCCGGCCGGCAAGGGCCGGGCTCAGCACGAAGAGCTGCACCCGGTCGCCGCCGCCAAGCTGCAGGAGCCTCCGAAGAAGCGCGGTTTGCTTCGCTCGTTTTTCTCTCTTCTATAAGCAGTTAAAAGGGCTGCCGCCAAGGTCATTATGGATTCTGGCGGCAGCCTTTTTTGTGCAGAAGTTTGAGAAAACGGTGAGCTCTGCTGTACTTTATGCATCAGAAGTAGGTAAATTACAACAGACGGATGGCTCTGCTGCACTATATGCATCAGAGCCCAAAGATTGGCGTGCTGTATCCCGGTTTCGTATAATTCCCGCTGTATTTGTACAGCAGAAGCTTATCACGAGCCCCTCATGTCAGGTTTCTGATGCATAGTATGCAGCGGGATCGTTTCCGATTTGAGAGTTTGACCGAGCTCCTCTACCAGATCGACTTAGTGTAATCCACAGCCCCTCGATTTTGGACTAGGGGCATCCTCGTTGCAGTATCGTACGTAACAAATGGATTTTCTCCCGTTATTTTCACCAGTTTTGGCCGAATCGGAGATTTAACTGGATTGAATGTCTTTAAATCCCCTATAATCCCTGAGTTTTGCCGAAAAGCAAGAGAATAACTGTAGAGAATCCCGTTACTTCGCCTTCTGCCGCCGATTACCCTAAATAACCGCGTAAAATCCAGTTACTCCAACCCTCTTGAATGGGGCTTCACGCATCGATGCTTTCAGCGCTAATATCGTCTGTACTTGGCTACCCAGCGTGCATCCGAATACGCCTTCACGCTTATCATCCTGCCAATGAGTGATTATAAGTCATAATCCGGTCAATGGCATCAGCCACGGAATGAACGACACTGCCGGCTTTGCTTCTTACGTCGGGATGGCTGCCGCTCATGGCAAAGCTGTGCCTGGTCAGGGCGAACATCGACAAATCGTTAAAGGAATCTCCAATGCACGCCACTTCGTCCGGACGCAGCCCGAGACTCTCGATGAGACGCAGCAGCCCCGTTCCTTTCGAGACGTTTAGCGGCATGACGTCCAGACAATCCTTGTCGGAAATGTACGAATCGATTTGACCTGCAAACCGGTCAAGCAATTCCGACTTCCACTGCTGCAGCTGCTCCAGCTCGCCGAAATAGGAAATCTTGCTGCAGCGGAGCTCATCCTCTCTGAGCGCCGCTTCCAAATCGCTGTGGACGCTGCATGTTTTGAGTATCCGGTCTTCATAAGGCCGAGTGGTGTCGTTGCGTTCTTTCAAATAAAAGGAATCGTCGGTGCAGTGAATAAAATTGACAAAATGGCCGCAGCTCCGGGATTCCTGAAGCAGACGGGACGAAACGTCCGGCTCGAAGGAAGAGGCGGCAAGCAGTCTGTCATCCTTCGTATGAACCGTCGCCCCGTTCTGGCCTACCGCATGAAAACGATCGCCAAAAGGCTCCATCAGTATTCGGATTTCCGAATACATCCGTCCCGATGCGATACAAAATTCAAAGCCGGCGCTCCGGGCCATGGAAACGGCATCCACGTCTCTGCCGGCAATTTGACGCGAATGATCCAGCAAGGTGCCGTCCAGGTCGCTGACAATCAGTTTAATCATCACTTTCTACCTCCGATACGACTAATAATTCGACCTGATGCTCAATAAGAGTTGCCATCATTGCTTCGTTTGGTTTCTTGTCGGTAATCAATAGATCGACCGCATCCAACTCCGCTATTTTGTAAAACATTTGCTCGCCGAACTTCGTATGGTCCGCAAGTACGATGACTTGATCCGCCCTTCGGATCATCTCCCGCTTAACAGCCCCGTCCTCCTCGTGGGGGTAAGATAAGCCGTTTGCCGTAATGCCGCATGCGCCGAGAAACAATTTGTTCGCGTGGTAATCGGCCAGCTTGGCGATCGTAGATTGCCCGAACAGAAAGCGGTGCTGGGAATGCAGCTCCCCGCCTAAGAGACAGGTCCTGACTTTCTCTTTTTTGGAGAGCACATCCGCGATATCGATCGAATTGGTGACGACGACGATGTTCTCGGCGGATAATTGCTCCGCTGCGAATTGAACCGTCGTTGAGGCATCCATCATAATGAAATCCCCGGTTTTGATAAGCGAAGCCGCCAAATTTGCGATTTCATGCTTCTCGCCGGATTCTCTCCCCAGCCGTTCTTTGTATTCGTATACTTCTTTTGTTTTTTTGGGCAAAACAGCCCCGCCGTGCGTACGGAGAATGAGACCGAGCTCTTCCATCTTCAATAAGTCCCGGCGGGCGGTATCGCGGGATACGTCGAATAGCCGGCAAATCTCTTTGATGTCGATTCTTTCATGCTGCTTCAAATGCTCCATAATGGCTGCGATCCGCTCTTCCTGAAACATGTACGGAAATCCCTCCTTAACAATGACGTAGGGGGTTAAACTGTATCGTTCGTTGTAAGTCATTGTACAGCAAATCGTGCGAATTTAACAAGTTTTTTCTTCATATACGCAACATATTTACAAAAAATACTCATAAGTACTTACAAATGCTTAATAATATCATTTTCAATCGTATGAAACTCTCCATCACGGACGCGGTTTCGCCGAGCATGCGCAGGACTGCTGTACAAAATGCATCAGAAACCTTACATGAAGCGATTCTGGTTTGTCTAGGATGCACATATGCAGCAGAAAGGGGCGCGTGTGCACGAAACAGACCCTATTAGACCGAACCTGCTGTAT
This sequence comes from Paenibacillus vietnamensis, assembly GCF_020169515.1. Taxonomy (GTDB): domain Bacteria; phylum Bacillota; class Bacilli; order Paenibacillales; family Paenibacillaceae; genus Pristimantibacillus; species Pristimantibacillus vietnamensis. The sequence continues at coordinate 126,463 of NZ_JAHMHW010000005.1, forward strand.
GAAGTACAGCAGAACGGATAGGAACGCGGAATACCGGCGATTCCGCTGTATAAAGTGCATCGGAGCGATGGTAGTCTCTTCCATGCGAGGGTTAGGTTTTACGCAATTTTAATAGTCTGCTTATTGAAAATAGAATAGTCGCGTACTACGATAAGTGCAAAGACAAGGCCGTAGAGGCAGGCGGTCGCAACATACGCTGGAGACGAGGTTGAACGAAAATGAAGCAAAGATCCATCATGTCCGGCCGGCCGGCGCCTGAACGGGCATCGGCCTTTCCGCTATATATGCAAGTTTCAGGCGAAACGGAGCGGATCATTCGGGAGAGGGGGCTGAAGCCTCATGATCCCGTCCCATCGGAAGGGGAGCTTGCGAGGCTGTTCGGCGTCAGCCGGATGACGGCGAAGCTGGCGCTCGATGAGCTGGCCGGCAGGGGACGGGTTTACCGGCTGGCGAGACGCGGAACGTTTCTGGCCGAGGCGGCCCCGCGCGGCGCTGACATAGCTGAGGAGCCGGAGAACGCCCTCCGGAGCGAGCTCAGAATCGCCTTTATCGTTTCGAATCTGGACTACTATACGTCCAAAATCGTATCCGCACTGGAAGCGGAAGCAAGAAGAAACCGCTTTTCGCTGACCATCAAGTTAAGCAAGGATATAGCGGATGAGGATGACTGCCTGCTGCAGCTTGCAGGAGACGGAGTGGACGGTATCTTGCTGTTTCCGCGCGGACGTCAGGCATGCGGTCCAGCTTTGTCGAAGCTGCTGGCTGAACGTTATCCGATCGTGGGGGTCGACCGGCTCGTTCCAGGCGCCGATCTGGACTGCGTGCTGCACGATCATTTTCAGGGAGCGTACGACATGGTTGCAAGCCTCATTGCGGCAGGACATACGGAAATCGGCTTTGTCACGAATCCGCTGGCGGGTGTAAGCAGCATCGAAGACCGGTATCAGGCTTATATGAAGGCTTTATACGATCACAATATCCCGATTCAAAGCCAATACATCCATACCATTGAGAAATCCAACCAGCTGACGGACTATTCCGCAGGCGATCCGCTGCTGGAGCGTTTTTTGGAGGAGTATGCTTCCATTACCGCCTTGATGTGCGGAGACGATTATTTGGCGGCTTCGGTTATCTATTCGGCTATACGGATCGGCCGCGAAGTACCCGGGCGGCTGTCGGTCGCCGGCTTCACGGATGCGCAGCTGGCCACAATGCTGCCCGTGCCGCTGACGACCGTCAGCCAGCCCGTCGGCGAGCTTGCCGAAGCTGCCGTGAAGCTGCTGCTGGACCGGATCGGGGGCTCAGACGAGCCTTTTAGTACGATAAAAATAAAAACGAAAATAACGGAAAGGCAGTCGGTTGCGCGCTGCCTGTTATCCGTTACCTGACAAGGGCGAGTACGGTTATAAACGAACCTTCCGTTGCGCTTGGTCCCGGATCCGGAGTACCATATGGACATGAAGAGGCGCAGGTACGTCTGAATGACGACGGGAGAGGATATGAAATGAAGCAAAACAAATATGACGATTCAACCTTTTTTGATGCGTACAAGCAGATGCCGCGTTCCGTTCAGGGGCTGAAGGGGGCGGGAGAATGGCATGTGTTTCAAGCCTTATTGCCGGACCTGGAGGGGAAAAGCGTGCTGGATTTGGGCTGCGGCTTCGGGTGGCATTGCCGGTATGCGAGGGAACAGCGGGCAAGCTCCGTAGTCGGCGTCGATCTTTCGGAAAATATGCTGCAAAAAGCCCGCGAGCTGACGGACGATTCGGCCGTCACCTATATGCGTATGCCAATCGAGGACATCGATTTTGACGGATCGCCGTTTGATGTCGTCATCAGCTCCCTGGCGTTCCACTATATCGAGTCGTTTGACGCTTTATGCCGGAAGGTGCATGCCTGTCTAAAGCCGGGCGGGAGCTTCATCTTTTCGGTAGAGCATCCGATTTTTACTTGCCGGGACGAGCAGGATTGGCATTACGACGCTCAAGGTAATCCTATGTTTTGGCCGGTCGACCGGTATCAGTCGGAGGGAAGGCGGACGACATCTTTTTTGACGGACAACGTCGTAAAATACCACCGGACGATCTCGACCTATATGAACGACCTGCTCGGGGCCGGATTTGCCTTGAAGGCGGTCAAGGAACCGGGGCCTTCCGAGGAGCTGCTGAACCAAAATCCCGCGTACCGGGACGAAAACCGCAGACCGATGTTTCTGATTATTTCGGCGGAGGCTTTATAAGGGACCTATAATCTAAACCGGGCGGTTGCTGCTGCAGCCCGCCCGGTTTTCTTTTGCTCCGTTCCTATCGCCTTTAAGTATCTAAGCAACAGTTAGGTGGAAAGATATTGCTCAAACGGATTGTGGCTGGAGGATTACAATGGTCGGAAGATGGGGAATCGCTGTCATTTGCTGGATAATTACTCTCACCGCGTTTGGCTACGGATTGTACTTCACCAAGGAAGTTCATCAACGGAGAAGCGCTGCCGATTACGCGGTAAGGCCAATCCTGTTAGGGCTGAACGAATTGCGAGGTGGGTGATCCTCCTTTTTTGACGTGAATCGGCTTGACTCTGTGGTGCACCCCACGGTTTAAGATAGAGGCGGGAGGACTGCGATGTATAAAATCAGCGATTTTTCCGAGTTGACCGGATTAAGCAAAGAAACGCTGCGTTATTATGCGGAAGTGAAGCTGCTCGAGCCGGCGTTCATCGATCCGAATAACAACTACCGCTATTACGACGACGGCAGCTACTTCCTTGCTCTTCTGTTATCCAAGCTGCGAAGATTCGGATTTACGATTCAGGAGATGCAAGCCGTGATGGGAGACGAATCCTTCGCGCATTTGGAGGACTTGCTGCTGCTCAAGAGGAACAAAATACGAATGCAAATCGAGGATCTTCAGCTTCAGGCCGAAGAAATCGATGAATTTCTGGCATCCGGAATGGAGGAGAGAACAAGTGATTCAGTGGAATGAAGAAATCACGATTGAAGCGAATATCGAAAAGGTATGGGACTTATTCCGGGATCGGAACATCAAGAAAATTATGCCGAAGGTGGAGGAGCACGAGTTAATTGATGGGAAGGAGACGGAAGCGGGGGCGAAGCACCGGCAGAAATACCGCGAAGGGAAACGTGTGGAAACCTATATCGTGGATACGCTGGCGTATGAGGACCTCGCGGACAGGAAGCTGAAAACAATCGCTTTCACACTTGGGAAGGCGTTTGAAATTACGCTCACGTTTACTTTAATCATGCTCGACGATAAGCGGACCAGGTTCATTTATTCAGGCCAAAATAAAGGGGTCAACTTTGTCGGAAGAGCGATGCTGAAGCTGGGCGGCCAAAAAAGTAACCTAGCCGTCGTTCACGAGTTTCTGAAGAAGGTGGAGCAAGAAGTGCTCAAGATATAAAGCTATAAAGCAATGTAACAGTAAAATTGTCCGACAGTTTTGATATGGTGCTCGAAGATTAGTGAAGATTAGGCAATGCAGGATCCACATTACTGGATATAATACTGTTATTTCCGAGGCAATTTAGTTCTTTTGTAAAATAACTGGATTTGATGTGGTTATATTGACCTTCTTGTTCTTAATCTTTCCTTTACCCATCAATTAGACACTCGAAATCCAGTTATTTTTGTAAAAAATCGTTGCTTCGTCGGATATAAATGCATATTTTCCATTTATTGCTTCATTCGTATGCCGCGCCCCACACTCTCCTGCACCCCCCCACCTTAATTTTGGACACCCGAACGCTATAAATGATCAGTATCGCAACGGTGAAAGCGGTTTTATAATAAACACAAGCACCGCATGAAAGCGAATACAAACAAGGAGACGAAAATGGACGATTCCATGCCGGCATAGGAAGTCATGCTATAATAGGACTCGGGTCATGACTTTAAATGCTGAAGGTGAATGCTCCTATGAGAACATTATTGGCTGCACTTGCAAGCCGTTTCCACCATGTGCGAATCGTTCCGAAGCTGCTGGCCGGCTATGTGCTGTTAATTTGCATCCCGTTTTCCGTTTTCGGATTTATTTTTTACAAGCAAATGTACGACGACCGGCTCGGGCAGTACAGAAGCGGCATGTCCCAGCTTATGGAGCAGGCTTACCGCAATCTGGAGGTCGATCTGACGAAGGTGGAAGCGATTTATCCGCTGTTCCAGAACAACACGAATCTGACTGAATATTTGGGAGGCGTATACGCTTCGGATTGGGATGTGGTCTACGAATATAAGAAAGAAATCGGCCCGACCTTCTCGTTCGCGTATATTGGCAACCAGCTTATTGAAAAAATAACGGTATACAAAAATTTGCCGGAGGTTGCGATTTTGTCCCCCGAGATCGAGGACAGGGACCGCTACTCGGATCCCGTTAACGCCGCTGCCGTGGGTGCGCTTCCGCCGAGCAAAGGGTTGTGGACCTACGAGGAGACGGGGAGTGCGAACCGGCTGCCGAAGATCCGCTACATTCACAAAATGTACAACGACAGCTTCTCAAGGGAGCTCGGGCTGCTTCAGCTGACGCTCAACGACGGCATGATCAAGCAGTTTTTCCAGACGCTGCAGAGCGGGAACGAGGCATGGCGGGCGGTGACGGACAGCAGCGGCAAGCTTCTGTTCCAGGAATCGCTGGCCGGAACGTACAAACCCGACCCGGAGGAATGGGCTTCCAACATTCCGAAGTCCGGCTTCGCCAGCTATTACTCGAGCGACGGCAACTATTTGATCTGCGTAGCGAGCCTGGAACGCTGGAACCTTGCCATCATGAACGTATACGAGGTGCGGGACGTGCTCGATATCAGGAGCGCGCTCGGCTTGCCCGTCGCTGTCGGCATTTTGCTGCTTTGCCTTTTGTCGCTGCTGTATTACACGATTGCATCATCGATCGCAATGCGGATTATTCGTTTCTCGCGCCACATGCGCCGGGTAGAGGATCCCAAGAGAGCCATTTACCCCGAAGAAAGCGGCTCGGACGAGATCGGCTTCCTGATTTCGGCGTATAACTCCATGATGCACCGGGTGGACGAGCTCAGCCATGTCGTGACGCAAACGGAGCTGCTGAAGAAGGAGGCGGAGATCAAAATGCTGCAGGCCCAGATCAATCCGCACTTCCTGTACAATACGCTGGAGACGATGCGCATGCTGGCTTTGATGAAGGGCGACGACGAAGTGGCGGAAATCGGGCTGAAACTAGGCAAGCTGCTGAGGTACAGCTTGTCCAAGGCGAAGGACGAGACTACCCTGTCCGAGGAGCTTGAGAATGTCGGCCATTACATCGATATTCACCGGCTTCGCATGGGCGAGCGGCTGCACGCCGAGCTTGCCGTGCAGGAAGAGGCGCTCCGGCTGCCTTGTCCGAGGTTTATTTTGCAGCCGCTCGTCGAGAACAGCATTCTTCACGGCTTCGAGAACATCCGGGGAAAAGGAACGATCCGCCTTGAGCTGCTGGACGGGCCCGACGCGGTGACGATCCGGCTGTCCGATAATGGAGCAGGCATACCGGAAGAGAAGCTGGCCGTTATTCATGATGTGCTGCAGGGCCGTCTTCCCGTGGAGCGAATTCCATCCGCCGGAGGAATCGGGCTGTACAACGTTCATGAACGAATCAAAGCGTATTATGGCGGCGGCTCGGGAATGAGCATTTACAGCTCGGCGGGACTGGGCACCGTTACGGTGCTCCGTCTGGAGAAAGCGGGGAGGGATCGCAGTGCTTAAGGTAATGATCGTGGATGACGAAGCAATCATCTTGAAAGGCTTGCAGCATATGATCCGCCAAGCGGGGACGCTTTTTACGGAAATCGAGGGCGTTTCCGACAGCGTGGAAGCGCTCCGGATGGTGGACGAGTACCGGCCGGATCTGATCATCTCCGATATCCAGATGCCCGAGCTGAACGGGCTGGAGCTGATCAAGGCCGCTTCGCAGAAGAAGCCGGATACCCGCTTTATTATTTTGTCGGGCTACGACCTCTTCGAATATGCCAGGGAGGCTGTCCGTCTGAACGTCGCCGATTATTTGCTCAAGCCGGTCGATCCGAAGGAGCTGATCGGCCTGCTGACAAGGCTGTCTATGGAAATCGTGGAGCAGCGCAAGCAGTCCCAGGAGGAGCCGGCGGAGGAAGGCGACGGGGAAACCTACGAGAATAACGAAAATATAAGAAAGTTCAAGGAGTTTATTCTCGGCAACTATATGCATGATATTTCGCTTGAAGAAGTGGCCTCGCATCTGGAGCTGCATCCGAGCTACGTATGCAGCCTGCTGAAGCGGGAAACCGGAATGACTTACGTCCAATACTTGAGGACGGTCCGGATCGAGAAGGCCAAATCGCTGCTGAGCGGCATGCCGAACTTGCCGATGGATCAAATTTCAAAAAATATCGGCTTTGAAAATCCGCGTCACTTCTATAAAGTGTTCAAGCAGCAGGTCGGAGTGACGCCCGGTCATTACCGCACCTCTGTTACGAATGGATAGGCTGCGTCGCCCCGGTATCCGGCCGGCGCCGGGCAGTCCTCCATCCACTAAGTTTAACCGTTAAACAAAGTTCAGAGAATATTGCAAACGGATACATGAAGAGGCTTGAAAGGAGTGTGCCGCATGAGTACGATGAACGTCAGCGTGACCAAGACGAATGTGAAAACGGCGACAAGCAGGGGCAGCCGGTTCAGAGGGCTGTGGAAGTACCGCTGGCTGTATGCGTTTATGCTGCCGGGTCTGCTTTACTTTATTTTATTCCGGTACGTCCCGCTGTGGGGCTTGATTATGGCCTTCAAAAATTATCAGCCCCATCTCGGACTGATGGGAAGCGAGTGGGTCGGGTTTAAGCATTTTGAGCGGTTTTTCGGAATGCCGGAGTTTTGGCAGCTGTTCCGCAACACGATGCTGCTCGGCTTGTACAGCACGGTCATTTATTTTCCGATTACGATCATTATGGCGCTTCTTCTAAACGAAATCAGGAATGAAATGTACAAACGGTTCGTTCAAACGCTCGTCTACGTGCCGCATTTCTTGTCCTGGGTCGTCATCGCGGGCATTTCCTACGTGCTGCTTACGACGGAAGGCGGCCTGATCAATGAAGCGATCAAAGGCATGACCGGAGGCGCGGCCGTTGAATTTCTGACGAGCACCGAATGGTTCCGTCCGCTCATTATTTTGCAGCTGATCTGGAAGGATGCCGGCTGGGGAACGATCATTTTCCTCGCTGCGCTTGCCGGCGTGAATACGCAGCTCTACGAAGCGGCACGCATGGACGGAGCAAGCCGAATCCGGCAGCTGTGGCACGTCACGCTTCCTTCGATCCGCAGCGTGATCGTGATCCTGTTCATCCTCCGGCTTGGCAGCTTTCTCGATCTCGGCTTCGAGCAAATCTTCTTGATGCTGAATGCGATCAACCGCGAGGTGGGAGAGGTGTTTGACACCTATGTGTACCGCGTCGGGCTGCAGCAAGGGCAATTCAGCTACAGTACGGCCGTCGGATTGTTCAAGTCCGTCGTCGGGTTCATCCTGGTCATCTTGGCCAACAAGCTGGCGAAGCTGTTCGGCGAAGAGGGTATTTACTAGAAAGGAGGGATTGACGTGCATACGCATCCCACGAAATTAAGCAGACTGTTCGATTCCGTCAACCATCTGTTTCTGGGCCTGGTCGGCCTGGCTATGTTTCTGCCGTTCGTCTATGTCGTATTGACTTCATTCTCCACCCAAAGCACCGTATGGCCGACCGAATTTACGCTGGACACGTACAAGTACATTTTCTCGACGGCCACCTTTGTCAAGAGCATCGGCGTGTCAGTCTATATTACGCTGATCGGTACAACGCTCAGCCTGCTCACGACCGCGCTGATGGCATACTCGCTCTCTTACAAGGTACTGCCCGGCCGCAGCGGCATCATGCTGATGGTATTGTTCACGATGCTGTTCCAGGGCGGCTTGATCCCTTCTTATTTTGTCGTCAAAAATTTGCATATGCTCGATTCAACCTGGTCCCTCATGATTCCGGGCCTGGTCAGCGCCTTCTATCTGATCGTGCTGCGCGACTTCTTTACCAGCGTGCCTCACGAGCTGATCGAGTCCGCCAAGATCGACGGCGCTCACGAGCTGACGGTGCTGCTGCGAATCGTGCTCCCGCTGTCGCTCCCGGCGCTTGCGGCATTCGGATTGTTCTACGCGGTCGGAATATGGAACCAGTATTTTAACGCAATCATGTATATTAACAGTCCGGAAAAATGGCCGGTGCAGGTCATTTTGCGGCAAATTGTCCTGCTGGCGTCGGGAGGCCTCGGCGACTCGGGCAATTCCGGCGAAAGCGTCGCTTACTACGGGCAAGGGGTGAAAATGGCGGTCATCGTCGTATCCACGCTGCCGATTATGATCGTCTATCCGTTCCTGCAAAAGCATTTTGCCAAAGGGGCTCTATTAGGCTCGGTTAAAGGATAATCTGCCGCCGTACGGTTGCGCGATCTTTTAATATAAACAAATCAGATTAAGGGGAGGCACGTTATTCATGAACAGAAAAACGTACAAAACAATCGGTCTGGGTCTCGTTGGTCTTACGCTGGCCGGCTCCGTGCTTGCGGGCTGCGGCTCGAAAGAGGAACCGGGCGCCGAAGCGCCGGCTCAAAATTCAGAAGCATCCAATCAGCCGCTCCACATCAAGATGACTCTGAATTTTGACGGCAAGGAAGTTCCGCAGGAAGGCAACGAGGTCGAGAAAGCGATCGAGCAGTATACGAATACGGAGCTCGATTTGACGCATATTGCCAGCAGCGATTTTTGCACGAAGCTTCCGGTCATGATCGCCTCCGGCGAGATGCCGCAGGTCATTGCAAGCTGCGGGGCGCCGAACCAGTCCTATTTGATCAGCGCAGCTCAGGGCGGCACGTTCTGGGATATTACGGAGCTGATCAAGGAATACAAAAACTTGTCTTCGATGCCCGAGCTCGTCTACGGCAACGTATCGATTGACGGCAAGCTGTACGGCATCCCGCGTTTCCGTCCGGTATCCCGTTATACGTTCGCTTACCGTGCAGACTGGCTGGAAAATCTGGGTCTGAAGGAGCCGAAAACGCTGGACGACCTGTACGCTATGCTGAAAGCGTTCACGGAGAACGATCCGGATAAAAACGGCAAAAACGACACGGTCGGCTTCACGGCTATTATTAACAATAACACGCTTGCCCCGGATTTCGGTTTGGCTCACGGCGCTCCGAACAACTGGAACAGCGTAGACGGCAAGTTCGTGAAAGCGGAGGCGACTCCGGAGTATCTGGAAGGCCTCAAGTTTCTGAAGAAGCTGTATGACGAAGGGCTGATGAATCAGGATTTCGCATCGGTCAGCCAAGCGAAAAGCGAAGGCGATTTCGAGAACGGCAAAGCGGGCGTCATCAGCGCGACGACGAACAATGTGCTGGCTTTCCAATCCCGCGTTCAGAAAGTGAATCCGGATGCCAAGCTCGACTTCGTCAGCGTCCTGGAAGGTCCGGGCGGCAAACGTGTCGTAGCGGACCGCGGCTCCAACGGCATTCTGATGTTCCCGAAAGCGAGCGTGAAGACGGAAGCGGAGCTGAAGCAATTGCTCTCCTTCTTCGACAAGCTGGCAGAGAAGGAAATGGCCGATCTGCTCGAGTGGGGCATTCAAGGCAAGCATTATGAACTGAAGGACGGCAAGGCCGTACGTTTGAACCAGGAGACTTACGACAACGAAGTCAGCTTCCCGTACAATAAGCCGCTTGTAACGGTTCCGCTTACGGCTATTAAAACGCAAGGCGATCTGGATCCGATTTCGGAGAAGGTCATCGAGGTCGAGAAAGCGAACGAGCAGTTTGCGGTCAAGGATCCGTCGATGGTGCTCTTATCCGACACTTGGGCGCAAAAGGGCGCCGAGCTGACGCAAATTCTGGTCGACGCCAAAGTCAAATTCATCATGGGCAAAATCGATGAAGCAGGCTGGAACAAGGAGATCGAGAAGTTCAAAAAAGCGGGCGGCGACACGGTGGCGGAAGAATATGCGGCCGCTGCGGCAAGCGTTCAGCAATAAATGAAGCTATAACGGCGCGGTTCTCCTGCCGGTATGCTCCGGCATATTGGCAGGACTATTGTTTGTCGGCGGGTTAGGAGAAATAAGCGGATATGGGGGAGCGATCTATGAATAGGCAACAGGAGAGTGCATACGCCGGCTGGCTTCGCTATGCGCCGGTTACGGATACGAAATTGGCGGAGGCTTACCGTAGCTGGGGAAGCGAGCTTGCCGTTCCGGGTCCGCTGACGGAGGTGCTGCAGGCGGCGGCAGCCGAGCTGACGGAAGGCTTCCGTTCCATGCTTGGCCGGCGTCCGGTTCGCCGGTCCGAAGCGACGCAGCCGCAAGCGATTCTGCTTGGCGTTCGCGGCCAGAGCGCGGAAATCGACCAAGCCTTGTCAGGCAAGGCCGCAGTGCCTGCGCCCGACGGTTATGTCATCCGTACGGTAGCTGCAGAAGGATGCCGCCGCATCGTCGTTGCGGGCGAATCGGACAAGGGCGCTTTGTACGCCGCCTTCCATCTGCTCCGGCTTATGCAGAACGGCGAGACTTTGGAGGAGCTTGATATTGCCGAAGCGCCGGCAAACGGCCTGCGGATGATGAACCAGTGGGACAATATGGACGGGAGCATCGAGCGCGGTTACGCAGGCAAATCGATTTTTTATGCGGATCATGAAATGGTGAAGGATACTTTCCGGGTCCGGGATTACGCACGGCTTCTCGCTTCGGTCGGCATCAACGCCATTTCGATCAACAACGTGAATGTGCATCATTATGAAACGATGCTTATCAGCGAGAAGTATTTGCCTGATGTGGCGAGAATCGCCGGCGTGTTCCGCGCCTTCGGGATCGTGACGTATCTCAGCATCAACTATGCCAGCCCGATCCAGCTCGGCGGACTTGCGACCGCGGACCCTCTGGACGAAGAAGTGAAGGCGTGGTGGCAGGAGAAGGCAGAGGCGATTTACCGCCATATTCCGGACTTCGGCGGCTTTCTGGTGAAGGCCGATTCGGAGTTCCGTCCGGGGCCGTTCACGTACGGCCGCGATCACGCCGACGGAGCCAATGTGCTGGCGGATGCGCTGCAGCCGTACGGCGGCATCGTCATCTGGCGCTGCTTCGTCTACGACTGCCTCCAGGATTGGCGCGACCGGAAGACCGACCGGGCGCGGGCGGCTTACGACCATTTTACTCCGCTGGACGGAAGGTTCCGGGATAACGTGATTTTGCAAATCAAAAACGGGCCGATGGATTTTCAGGTGCGCGAGCCGGTGTCGCCGCTGTTCGGCGCGCTTCCGAATACGAACCAGGTGCTGGAGCTTCAGGTTACCCAGGAATATACGGGCCAGCAGAAGCATGTGTGCTTCCTCGTTCCCCAGTGGAAGGAAGTGCTGGAGTTCGACACTTATGCGCGGGGGGAAGGCTCGACGGTTGCGGAAATCGCAAGCGGCAAGCTGTTCGGACGCCGGCTCGGCGGAATTGCGGCGGTATCCAATATCGGAGACGATCTGAACTGGACGGGCCATATTTTGGCGCAGGCGAATTTGTACGGGTATGGGCGTCTTACCTGGAATCCCGGCCTCTCCTCCGAACAAATCGTACAGGAGTGGGTGTCCATGACGTTCGGCTGCGATCCGCAGCTCGTCTCGGCGATTTCGCGTATCCTGCTCGATTCCTGGGAGGTGTACGAGAGCTATACGGCCCCTCTCGGCGTAGGCTGGATGGTGAACCCTAACCACCATTACGGTCCGAACGTGGACGGCTACGAGTACTCCAAATGGGGGACCTATCATTTCGCGGATTTGCGGGGAATTGGCGTGGACAGAACCGTGCAATCCGGCACCGGGTACACGGCGCAGTATCAGGCTCCGAACGCCGGTATGTACGAGTCGCTTGAGACATGCCCGGACGAGCTGCTGCTGTTCTTCCACCACGTGCCTTATACGCACAAGCTGCAATCCGGCAAGACGGTGATCCAGCATATTTACGATACCCATTTCGAGGGCGCGGCGCGCGCGGAGCAGTTCGTCTCGGACTGGTCGGCGCTGGAGGGCCGGATCGAGACGGACCGTTTCAGTCAGGTGCTGGCACGACTGCAGGATCAGGCGGACCATGCGAAGGAATGGCGGGACCAGATCAACACTTATTTCTTCCGCAAGTCCGGCATCGCGGACGAGCGCGGCCGCGAAATTTACTGAACGGGTGAGGCTGATCGGCGCGCTTGAGTGTCCGCTGCACTTTCTGCAGCTGAAACCTGACATGGGACGCCGAACGGCGCTCCAGCTGTACATTCTGCAGCTGACGACTCGTAAAGCCGGACAAATTGGCCTATTTTCGCCTATCCTGCCTGATTCTAATGCACAAAATACAGCACAGCAGCATGCCGAGACTTACAGCTCCTAATCTGCTGCATAAAGTGCATCCTGGCTATTTTTAAAAAACCGAGCAGCTGCAGCCGCAGCTTGTTCGGTTTTTTTTCGATATGGAGAGGGAACTTTCGAGCACCAGCTAGTTTAAACAAGCTCTCCGGTGGAACAATGTATAAGTATTGGGAGTAAATGGAATGACAAAGCGCGTCTGCTGCTCCAAGGAAACTCCATGATTTTAAAGAAAAGGAGGGGTTTCGGTTGCACATTGCAATTGCAATATGGGCATTATTGGCAGCCTTATTGTGGGCGGATTGGAGGCGCTGGAAAGAGTTTTTGCCTACGATTTATTTTATGGTTGTGTCCAACCTCTTTTACCAATATATCGCACATAACATTTACCATCTTTGGGAAAATAAACGTAACTGGCCTAATGAATACATTACAGATTCCCTGTACTCGTTTATTGTTTTCCCGTGCACGGTTATGCTGTTTCTTTCCAATTACCCTGACCCTCCAAAAAAACAATGGCTTCACTATATAAAATGGATTGGAATTTATTCCTCGTTGGAGTGGATAGGTCAATTTTTCGGATATATTTCGTATTATCATGGATGGTCATGGACCTTGTCGCTTATATTTAATTGCGTCATGTTCCCCATGCTCCGTTTGCATCACAAGAGGCCGTTATGGGCGATCGGAATATCTCCTTTTATCGTATTTTTGTTACTGAAAATTTTCTATCTGGATTAGTCCGTCAGCCATGGACTCTCCGCTAAAGCTTCTATTTCCCGTACCTGCCAAATAAAATATACCGTTCAAAGCTTTTGCGGGAAGGAGCGCCGATCGCCATTGCCATTCATGCACCGGAATCTTCCGTTCTGTCCGCTTCCTCAGCCTTACGAGCAGAATCAATGGATCCCTCTTGTCTCTTTGGACGAGATGGCGATGAAGGAATATGACGTCCTCGTTGTCGGGACAGGCGCCGGAGGAGGCGCGGCCCTCTGGAGGCTTTGCGAGCAGTGGAAAAACTCGGGAAAACGGATTGGAGTCATTGAACGCGGAGGGCCGCTGCTGCCCACAAACGCATTTAATCTGCCTACAAGCGATTCCGCCATTAACCTCTATAACAATCCCCGAATAGGCATTCGAGTGGGGCAGGCTCTCCCTCAATTTCCCGGCTCCCGCCTGGTTTACGGGCTTGGCGGCAGGACGTTGTTCTGGGGAGCCGTCTGCCCGCGCATTCCGGATTTTGAGCTGGAAGCATGGCCAATTCCGATTGCGGAAATGCATCGCTACTACAGCATTGCCGAGCGTGTCATGAACGTGACCCCGTTCTACTCCAGGTACTCAACGTTTACGCAGCTGCTGCTTGACCGTCTGCGCGCCGCCGGGTTTCCGGAGGCCGTCGATCAGCCGGTAGGTACGGACTTGCAGCCGACACAATATGGCGAAATTCATTCGAATGTCTTTTTTAGCTCGATCCTTTTTTTAGCGCGGGCAAGGCTGCTTCATCCATATGATTTGGCCGTGCATGCCAGAGCCGTTCAAGTCCTGACGGAGCAAAACCGGACGCGCGGAATCCGGGTGCTGACTCCGGAGGGAAGAACCTATGACCTGCGCGCCAAAACCGTGGTGCTGGCTGCGAGCGCCTTGGAAACGCCCAGGATTTTACTTTATTCCAATATTCCCGGAAGGGCGATCGGCCGTTATCTGACCAATCATTCCATCGTTAACGGCGTTGGGGAGATAAGCAGCAAAGGGTTTCCGGACATTTTGGGAATGATTAATATTTTGATCCCGCAAACGTTGAACCGGCCCTACCAACTGCAAATGTTCGGCTCTTATCCTTATTATTCGTATCAATTCGCGTCAAAACCGAGGACGGATGAGTGGAAGGGAAATTCGATCATCACGCTCGGCAAAGTGGAATCCCGATTCGAGAACAGGGTGTTACTCGATCCGGTCAGGCGTGACCCTTATGGCATACCTGAGCTTCAGGTCCAGTTCAGCTATAGTCCGGCCGATTGGGATGTCATTGAAAGGTCGGCGGCCGCTCTCCGGAATGCCGCCTCGGTAATCGGGCTCGAATTGGAGCGTGTCGTGAACGGCTCCGATCTATGTCTGCTGCTGCCCGGGGCGGACAATCATGAATCGAGCACTTGCCGGATGGGCACCGATCCTCATACGTCCGTTACGGATCCGAACGGCCAGGTTCACGGCGTTCCCGGCATTTTTATTGCCGATAACAGCGTCCTTCCTTCGATGGGGGCGGTTAACCCGACTTTGTCGACCGTAGCTTTAGCCATTCGTACTGCGGATTATATAGCGGGCGCCAGCGGTGCAGGATCATGAGCCTGTGTGGGCCGCATGGACTCCCCCCTTTGCAAAGGCAATAAAGCTTTCGACAGCGGGCGATACATACTGGTCCTTCCTCCATAGCAGCCCGACCTCCCAGATCCATTCCTTCTCCTCGATGGGCAGCCAAACAAGCCCCTCCAGCGCCAGTCCGGCCGTTCGCGGCATTAAGGAAACGCCGAGGCCCGCCGCTACGAAGCCCGCAACGGTCGTAAGGTCTTCCGCTTCATACGATGGCGTAAGCGCCGTTCCCGACCGGACAAAACAGGATTCGAGCGTCGCTTTCAGTCCGCAGCTATTTTTTAGTCCGATATAGCTTTCGCTTGCCAGTTTCGGGGACCCATCAATGTCATTCGGAAATTTTTGCCGCACTTCAGGGAGAGCGGCGGCGGCATGTTCATTAACATCAGCTCCTACATGGGCGTAACAACCGCCGTACCGCTCGGCTCGCTTTATAATATGTCCAAGTTCGCTTTGGAAGGGCTGACGGAGGGCTGTATTACGAATTAAAGCCGCTGAACATCGAGCTGCGTTTGATTGAGCAGGGCGGCTCGTCAGGCAATAATTTCAAAGACAGTAGTCTGGAACAAAAACGAGGAGATTACGGCTTACGATAAACTGATGAACAAGATTGAAGGGATGATGGCCAATTTGGACAACAGCAGGCTGGACGATCCGCAGATCATCGTCGATGCGGTAGAAGCTGCGGCAACGGGTAAAAGCCGGCAATTCCGGACGGTCATCGGCCAGGAAGGTAACGGGCTGCTTGCCATGCGAAATTCCATGCCGATCGAGCAGTATTTGGATACGATAGCCCAAATGTACAATTAATGAAGCCGCGCGGCCTTTACGGGCCGCCGCTTCCTGTTTTTTTGCCGCCGCCTTTGAATGCTGTGATCAGAGTAAGCAGGAAGAGCGGGAGAATGCCGGCAATGCCGTTCCATAACGGCCAAGTGTTCGACACGATATCATACCATTGGACCTCGCTGTCGTACAGAACGACCGAGAGGAACAGGCACATCAGCGCAAGCGGGAAAATGAGAAGCCGATCGTCCTGCAGGCGGAACAGACGGGTTAAAACCAAATTCAGAACAAACAGCGCTATCGTCGCTTTCATATAAGAGCCGGCAATTAAAGTCATGCCGATGACGGATTCGATCCGCTGGATGATGTCCTGAAAATCAATCATGCGCGCCACCATATACAAAGAATATTTAATATCGCTGGCAATCGGCCCGGATACAAAAATAACGCAAACGACGGATAGAATCAGGATGAGGATGTTGAGAACCAGAGCCAGATACATGTATCCGTTAAGTCTGTTGTTTTTTTTGTCCGGATTTTTTTTCACGAACGGCAGCAGCATGGTGAACAGGAACGCTTCCGCATAGGGGAACCCGAACGAAAAGTAAGCTCCTTGCATAACCGGCTTGATGCCGTCCGGCATGATCGGAAATATATAATCCGGATGATAATTGGGGATCGAAAGCAGCAGCACGATAAAGACAAAAAACAGCATAATCAGGATAAGGTTCGTGAACATGCGAACCATGACTTCAATGCCGGCCCGCACTGTAAACGCAATAAGCGTGAAGGTGAAGGCGTTAAATACAAATACAGGCGTTTTTCTCATCATCGACGTCGTCAGAAATAGTCCCATATCAAGTACGATCCCGGAAGCCATGTGGCACACGAACAGGATAAAAGGGACGGACAGCAGCGCGGTCACCCAAGACCCCAGCATCTTCTTGGTATAATCGATATACGTAGAGCCGGGAAATTTATCGTGCAAATAAAGAATGCAGGCCAGGACCAGAAAGCCGAAAGCGCCCGATATAAGAAGGGACACCCAGGCTCCGTTTTTTGCGAAACCGACGAGCGGGCCGGGAATGTTGATGATGGCCGATCCCGTCATGAAGATAAAGAACAGTGTGGACATTTGCAAAGGGCTGACCGTTTCTTTTACTTTCATGGAATAATCCCCCTGTCTCGGCAGCTAAAGTAGTTCAGGATTTTGACTCGAAATAGGTCACGATCATTTTGGTCGGCGCCGAAAAAACAAAATCGACCAAATCGTGAAGATCCGGCCAATCCTTGCCTACCGCGTAATCAAGCCCCAGGTAGACGGCAACTGCCATGATGATCCCATATACCACATGTCCGCGTTTGTTGCTCATTTTATAATGGGGGGCATCGAAGGCTAGAACGGCTGCGCAGGCAAGGATCATAATGGCAAATCGGATCAGCATTCGTTTACTTCTCCTTATACTTGGAGTACGGTTTGCCAATGTTTAATCCGGTATGAAGCACACGGATTTCAACGTGGCTCTCGAAATGCGCAAGGGCGAAGCGCTCGTCCCAGTTTTTTTTCCAGCTTTTCCACAGTGCCGGATGCTTGGCGAAAATTTTGTTGCCGAGGCCGATCGCATCCAGCCGTTTGGCTTGCAGCTCGGTTATCAAATCTCTGAACTCTTTCTCGACCGTCTCCTGAATTCTTTTTCTGAACGCGGCCTCTTCCTCCCGCTTCACGACGGAAGAACACCGCATCTCGCTAATCGCTCCTACGATACTCGTGTTAAGCCTGACGGTCAGCGAATCACCCTGAATAACAGGCACAACCTTTGTTTTTGCCGATACGACTTCGAGGGACTCTTTGACATTTGCTTTTCCTTCGCTGCCGCAAGGAAATTCAATATTGCCTTCCTTGTACTGATTGGTCAGCATCAGCAATCGCTGCATTTTGGTCGGAGATAAGGTGCTGATCTGCTTTCCTTTTTTTAAAATGGCAATGCCCGATGCCGAAAGCTCTTTGGAATCGGCTTTGTAAAAATGAATGTAGGGCAGCAGGGCGACTCCGACCTCGCTGTTCAGCTGAATGGTCAGGTCCAGAAGATTCGTCTGGACGGACTTTGCCGAATATCGGGTCGTCGCAATTTCCATAGTACGCAGCTGCTCCCCGAGCGTAGATTCGATTACCGGTTTTAATTTTAAATACTTGGCGGCTTCTCCCTTTGTAGCCATGACTAGAATCGTTCCCCTAGGCTCGTGATCCCTGGCGAAGAAATCCAATATATCTCCGATATCCTGCTGCCTGATCACTTTTTCATTAATGAGAATGACCCGCATATGGTCCCATTTGGCTTTGCGTCCAAAATGGATCGTAAGGTCCCGGATCGCCTCGAAAATCGTATAGGCTTCGGCCTGAATCATAAAAGATCTGGAGCTGCCAAGCTTTACCTCATTAGAGCCGCTGTTGTCCCCCCCTGTCGGTTTAAAGAACAGCGTCGTCAATTTCAATTTCCCGTTTTCCGTTTTGTCGATTGCGACGGCCTGGACAAAGGCGAATTCGACCAGCTCGCCCTTATCCCAGCATCCGGTCAAGAGAACCAGAAAGAGGAGCATGATGGTCATCGATTTGATCGTTCTCATTTTCTGATTCTCCCTTTCGGGCTCAAATCGTTACGATTTCCGGCTCCTGTGCATGTGCCGATTTCGCGGCGACCGGAGCAGATTTTTTAATGGAGCGCGTATCAGTATATCTCGCAGCTCGCGAATGCGAAACGGAGCGAACGGGGCCAAATACGGCTGACCGAGCGACCTGAGAGCCGTCAAGTGCAGGTGGATAAACAACAGCCCCATCATTAATCCGAAGCCTCCGAGTGTCCCGGACAGGAACATTAACGGAAAACGAAGCACCCTCAGCGCTACCCCGATCGAATACTGCGGGATGGAGAAGGAAGCGATGCCCGTCAAGGCTACGATAATAATCATGATTGGCGAAGCGATTTTGGCTTGAATGGCGGCTTGTCCGATGACGAGTGCGCCAACGATGCTTACGGCCGTTCCAACAGGGCGGGGGAGCCGTATGCCGGCTTCGCGCAGAAGCTCGAAGAAAAACTCCATTAACATCGCTTCCACGAGAGCGGGAAACGGGATGCCCTCGCGGGTTTCAAGAACCGCCATCAACAGTACGGTAGGAATCAGCTCCGAATGAAAGGTGCTGATTGCTATATAAATACTCGGAAGAGTCAGCGCCATAAAAAAGGCAAACACCCGGAGCTGCCGAAGCAGGGTAGCTTCAACGGTCCGATAATAATAATCCTCGCTTGTTGCGAAAAATTCGGCAAATAGACCGGGACAGATCATGATGGACGGCGAGCCTGAGGTGAGTACGATAATTTTGCCGTCCAATACGGCGGCTATCGCCGTGTCCGGCCGCTCCGTATACCGGTATTGCGGGAATGGGGAATACGTGCTGTCCTCAATCAACTCCTCAATAAAGGAGGTATCCAGTATTTCGACGTCTTTTGCTGCGGCCAGTCTTTTTTTGAACTCTTCCAGCGTTTCCGGATTAACGGCGCCTTCCAAATAACCGAATGCGGAGGTTGTCCGGCATTCTCCGCCCGCATTGAACATCTCGATTTTAAAAAGATGATTTCTCAATCGAGACCGCAGCAAACCGATGTTTTTCGTTAAATCCTCGGTGGTGCTGTCATGGGGCCCCCGCACAACAGGCTCCGTGATCGGTTCGCTGACCGATCTCGTTTCAACGGAATAGGCATTGAAGCTGAGCGCTTTGTTCCATCCGTCGAAGAAGATCGCCACATGCCCGGACACTATATGCTGTATGGCATTTTGCAGTCCTTCCACGACCATAACCCGGCTCGAGGTTACGCCGCGGTTTTCAAAAAAACGGATGACGTTTTCCCGTACGATCGAGTGGAAGGCGGCCGCTTCCTGGCAGGCAAGATCCAGCAAAGCGGATTTTAAGAAAAGTACCTCCTTCTCTTCGACAAGCGTGCCGCAATGAACCGAAAGCACTTCATACTGAAAATCGGCTCCATATCGGGAAGGCTGTATAACGATGTCGTGACAATGCGATAAAAGCTTCTCCAATTCCTGCCGGGTATCGGACAAGCTTTTTGAAATCGGTTGCTGGGTACCGCCCGTCTCCGGCTTATCGCTTACAGGAGTATTGCCGGCCTGACTATTCCCTCCGGCCCTGTCGTTAGTCGCCATAGCTGTGTCCTTTCCTGTGGGAATCCTAGGAAGTATTATGCCAATACCCGGTAAAACTATTCATGGCAGGCACACATTGTCAGGTCGTCAGAGCTATATAATCGGCAGTACGCAGGGCAAGCGCGACCGTGGTCAAGGTAGGGTTCGCGGCTTTAAGCATAGGAATGACGCTGTTGTCTGCGACAAACAGTCCGCCGATGCCGTGAATTTGCCCGAAACGGTTCGTTGCGGTCGTAACAGGGTCGACGCCCATCCGGCATGTACCGGATTCATGATCGCCCTGCAAAGGGGCATCGCGGTTGAAAGCCGCCGTCGTCTCAAGTCCAAGCGCCGATACGACGCGCCCGATGAGCTGTTCGGCTAGCGCCGTGACTGCGTAATCATATGGACTGTATGTCATTTGAATTCGTACTTCCGGAACCCCGTACCGGTCCTGTTTGAGCGGATTAAGCGAGACATAGTTTTCAAACCTCGGCTGCACGATGCCGATCCCCGCTACGTTCACTTGCTCCTCGCTCTCGAAAGGGATGAATTTGTTATGGTAATATACCGCTCTCGAAGGCCCATCGACTTGAATTTGCAGAGGGAAGCCTTCTTGCTCGGGCAGCAGAATGCCGGCCGTTCCGGTTACATAAGGGTATTGCTCCCGGTTCAGCTTGAACGGTGACCAGACTACGGTATGCTTGGTTAAGTAATGGCCGATCGCCGGGCCCGGAATGCCGGAATGGAGCAGCAGGCGGGGAGTCTCGACAGAGCTGGTGCACAAGACGACGTTATCGGCCTTTACCGTATACGATTTCCGGTCGATCGTCATCGCTTCGATGCCTTCGACTTTTCCGTTGTTCGCAATGATGCCTACGGCTCGCGACAGCACAGCCAAATCGAAAGCTCTTGCGAACAAGGCCCGGGCCAGAAATTTGACCGAGCTGAAATAGACGTTCGAATGGAGCTCTCCGTATTTCGTCGGCTCCAGGTCGGCTGCCATCGGCATGTTCTGCGCGCGGCTAAAGCCTGAATTCCACAAGCGGTTCAGGAACAACTGCTGAATCGGCGACCCGGCCATATAGCTTACGGAAACTCCCATCGCTTGTTCGGCTATACGGTAATATTGTTCCATCTCATGAAGCGGGAAGGGCCATTCGTTCGGCTCGATATGCATGCGCGGCGAGTATGCGTTCCAGGCCAGCGTCCGGCCGCCGACTGCAATAATCTCGCGGAAGTTCGTGCCGGGCACCTCGATGACCAGCCCTCTTTTACCATAGGATAATTCATTGACGCGCTGCGAGTTCATCGTCTCCACGTTGCGGATGTTTGTGGGGAGGATAAGATCGCCGGCTTCGATAACTCCGATCTTTTTGCCCGCGTTTTTCCAATGCTCGCACAATCTCCACAATACGGCGCCTCCGCCGGCGCCCGTACCGACGATCAGCACATCGTACCGGGTCTTGCTCATCTCCTCCAGCGGCGTTGTCGGCAGCCAGTTTGGCTCCGAAATGCCAACTTCGTTTCCCCTGCTCATAGCCAACATCATCACATCCTTATACGTAAATCTCCCCGCCGTTGACGTTGATATTTTCCCCGACGACGAACGAAGAATCGTTCGATGCCAAATAAACGTATGCGCCGGCAAGTTCGACCGGCTGGGCGTTTCGCTTGATCGGGTTTGAATAGCCGACCGATGCGTATGCTTCCGGAGGGAATGACGAGGATACAAGAGGAGTCCACGTTGTGCCGGGAGAAACGGCGTTTACGCGGATGCCGCGGCTTATGAGCGACGTTGCAAGCGACCGGGTGAAGGTATTGATCGCGCCTTTCGTAGCGGAGTAATCGATCAGCTCCTCATAGCCTGTTCTAGCCGTGGCGGAGGATGTATTAATGATCGTGCTTCCGGGCCTCATATGAGGAAGAGCGGCTTTGGTCAAATAGAACATGCCAAACACATTGATCCGGAACGTAATCTCCAGCTGCTCGCTGCTGATGTCCTCGATTCTCTTCTGAAAAAACTGGACCGCCGCATTGTTCACCAGAATATCGATCCGTCCAAAAACGCGTACCGTCTGCTCCGCCGCATGACGGCAGAACGCTTCGTCTCCGATATTGCCGGCAATCAGCAGGCAGCGACGACCAAGCTGCTCAACGCGCGCCTTCGACTCCGCCG
Source organism: Paenibacillus vietnamensis (assembly GCF_020169515.1). Taxonomy (GTDB): domain Bacteria; phylum Bacillota; class Bacilli; order Paenibacillales; family Paenibacillaceae; genus Pristimantibacillus; species Pristimantibacillus vietnamensis. The sequence goes on from NZ_JAHMHW010000005.1 coordinate 148,379, forward strand.
CGTCGACATGTTCGTTATAATAAATGATGGCGATGTCGGCGCCTTCTTTGGCGAACGCATAGGCGACGGCCCTGCCGATCCCGCTGTCTCCGCCTGTAATGACCGCCACCTTATCGGCCAGCTTTCTTGTAACGCCGTAGCCTGGAGCCTCCGATACCGGTCTCTGCTTCATGATGTATTCAAATCCGGGCTGCTGAGGCTGGCACTGCGGCAAATAATTAATCGGAACGTTTTCGCATTCGGTTTTATAACCGTAAACGTTAGGGATAACATTCATAGCGCATGTCCTCGATTCCTCTTCGTTATTTACCTCAGCATATGCCCAGATGGAATCGCGGGTGAATCGGCTGCCAAGCAAATCGTAAAGCGGGATTATGCGCGGCGGAAGGCGAATAGATAGGAGAGGCGCGAACTTTTGTCATTTTAAGCGGAGGGGATAGAACGGTGACTTCCCAAAAAACTTTAAGAACGTGCAGCAAAGGTCATCCCTATTACAAAAGCAGCGATTGTCCGACCTGCCCGGCCTGCGAGCAGGACAGCAAACCGGACAGCGGTTTTCTTTCGCTGCTCTCGGCTCCGGCAAGACGGGCATTGGAGCATAACGGAATTACGTCCTTGCAGCAGCTCTCCCAATTTAGTGAAAAAGAAATTATGAAATTTCACGGAATGGGACCGGCTTCTTTGCCGAAGCTGCGGGGCGCACTGCAGGAGCAGGGGTTATCTTTTAAAGGCTGAACATTGGAGCTTAATGCGGTACGTCGCGGTATTGTACTAAATCATGTATACTTACTATAACGATTTTGGGATTAAAGGAAGAAACGAGGGCAAGCATGTCGGAACCATTGTATCAGAAAATACAGAACGACTTGATTCGTCGAATTCAATCAGGCGAGCTTGACGTAGGCGACTTGGTTCCCTCGGAGAAGGAACTGGCCGAGCAATACGGCGTGAGCCAGATCACGTCCAAAAACGCCATTAAAGGCCTGGTGGATGAGGGACTGCTCGTCCGCTACCGCGGGAAAGGGACATTCGTGCGCGCATTCGGGGACAGGCCGGCGAGCGAATTGAAGGCTTTAGCGGAACACGGTGCAGCAACGATAGCGCTCGTCATTCCGTCGATGAAGACGCGGATCGATCAGCAGCTGCTGGACAGCCTTGAGAAGCATTGCGCCTCTGCGGGCTATGAGCTGCTTATCCGGATTACGCGTGAGAACCCGGATGAAGAAGCCCGGGCGATCGAGCGGTTCCGCAACCGCGGTGTCGATGGCTTCATCGTCTTCCCTGTCGAGCAGAACAGCTACAATGAAACGATACTGCGGCTGTCGCTTGACCGTATTCCGCTTGTCCTTGTTGACCGTTTCTTAAAGGAGATTAAGACGTACAGCGTCAGCTCCGACAATATGGGCGGAGTCAAGGAAGCAGTCGAAGACCTGCTTGCGCGCGGGCACCGGAAAATTGCTTATTTGTCACCGGAAATTACGAATACCGCTACCGATGACCGTGCTCGGGGGTATGAGGCTGCCTTTATCGAGCGTGGGCTGCCGATCGACAAGACGCTGTGGTGCTTGCTTCCTCTGCCCAGCATCGTTGCCGGGATGGTACCGGAATACATCTTAAGCTTTCTGCGCGAGCACCGGGATGTTACAGCAATATTCGCAGTCAATGCGGAAATCGCCCGCTACGCGTATGAAGCGCTGCGCGAGATGAGGGGGCAGTCAGCGCGGGAGACGATGCCGGAGCTCGTTACCTTCGATGATTCGGGTCTGGAGGGGTTAACGTATATCAGCCAGCAGGTCGATGAGATCGGCCGGTTGACCGTAGGGCTGCTGTCAGAGCAGCTAAGCGGCCGTTTCGAGCCGAGACGGGAAATCGTGCCGGTGCAAGTGATTCGGCCTTAAGACAATGACGGCATTTAAGTGACGGAAACGGCGACAATCCTGGATGGAAGGATTGTCGCCGTTTTTATCTGCGCAGGTTTCGATCAATTTTCCATTTACAACTTAGATTAAATATTATAATAATATATAATATATATTATTTTTATATGAAGGTGATGATGTTATTGAAAACGCTTCCTCTTTATAAGCAAATCCAACAGGATATTAAGCGATTGATCGCTCACGGCAAGCTAAGGGAGGGTGACCGGGTGCCTTCCGAGAAGGAGCTTTCGGAGAAATACAGGGTGAGCCAGATTACGAGCAAAAACGCGCTGATCGGTTTGATGGAGGAGGGGATGCTCGTCCGGATTCAAGGTAAGGGTACGTTCGTCGCGGGCAGGCCCGGACAATCCCCCTCCTATGACAAGCTCGGGGAGGCGCCGGGACGCAGCGGGCGGATCGGGCTTGTGCTGCCGACGATGAAGACGAAGGTGGACCAGCGGTTTCTGGACTGCCTGGAAAAATACGTGTCCGAGGCTGGTTTCGAGCTCATGCTGCGGATTACCCGGGAGTCGCAGGAAGAAGAGGCAGGCGTCATCGCTTCATTTCTGAAGCAGGGAGTTGACGGCTTGATCATTTTCCCTGTGGAGAACGAGACCTACAACGACTCCATCCTGAGGCTGTCGCTCGACCGGTATCCGTTCGTGCTGATTGACCGGTTCCTGAAGGAAATCAAGACGTACAGCGTCAGCTCGGATAACGTAAACGGCACAAAGGAAGCGGTTGCGTATCTGATGGATAAGAATCACGAACACATCGCGTTTATTTCGCCTGAAATTACGAACTCGGTTACGGACGAGCGGGCGCAAGGCTTCGAGCTGGCGTATCTGGAACGGAAAAGATCCATCGACAAAAACCTGTGGTGCCTGCTACCGCTCGACGGGATCGTCTCCGGCAAAGCGGAGGATGCGATCGAACGCTTCCTGCGGGAATTCCCTCAGGTTACCGCTGCGATAACCGTTAATACGGAGCTGTGCCAAACCGCTTACAGGGTCGCGTCGAGGCTCGGCAGGCGGGTGCCGGAGCAGCTGGAGCTGATTACGTTCGATCCGCCGGATCTTCCGCGCGTATCCTATATTCGTCAGAACGAGGACGAGATGTGCCGGCAGACGGTCGAGCTGCTCATGGAGCAAATCGAAGGACATTATGAAACGCAGCGAATGATTGTGCCGGTTACGTTGGTGAAGCAAGCTTAAATTTTATATTATATTTAGTATATAAAAGTATAACATTATACGTTATTATGATGTTGTAAAGCGCTTACAAAAATCTTTCAGAAAAAGAGGGGATTTGCGTGAAACGAAAATTAAAATGGTCAAGTATGCTGATCGTCGCTGCAATGCTGGTACTATCCGCATGCAGCGGCGGCGGGGCGGATGCCGGCAGCGATACGGGCGCCGATCAATCGGGCAGCGCGGTGGATGGCGGCAAAAAGGAAAATGTCACGATTGAATTTATGGGCCATGGCAATCCGAACGAAAAAGCCATTTTCGAAAAATTAATCGCTTCCTTCGAAGAAAAAAATCCGAACGTGACCGTGAAGTACACCTCCGTACCGCCGGGAGAATATGCGCAAAAAATGAAAACGCTGATCGCCTCGGGTAAAGCACCGGACGTATTCTACGTCGGCAGCGCTGAGTTTTACCGGTTTGCGGAAACGGGCACGCTGCTCAACCTTCAATCCTATCTGGAGCAGACGGACCTGTTCAACCCGGATAACGTATGGACGCAGGCAATGGACCGGTACCGCTACGACGGCAGCATGATTGGAAAAGGCGACCTGTACGGCTTACCGAAGGACGTAGGGCCGTGGGCGTTCGTGTATAACAAAGACTTGTTCGAAAAGGCGGGCATTCCTGTTCCTTCGGCCAAGGCCGGCGAATGGACGTGGAACGACATGCTGGAAGCTGCGAAGAAGCTGACGGTCGACGAGAACGGCGACGGCAAGCCGGAGCAATACGGCGTCGGCGCCTACAGCCTGGAGTCCGCGGTATGGGGCAACGGCGGCGAGTTCATTAACTATGAGACGGGTGAGGTGCTGGTCGACAAGCCGGAATTTTATGAGGCGATGCAGTTTGTCGCGGACCTGAACCTGAAACATGGCGTCAGCCCGAACCAGGAAGCCGAGCAGGCGATGAACGCGTATACGCGCTTCATTAACGGCCAGCTCGCGATGTTCGCAATGGGGCCGTGGGATCAGCCGGGCTTCTGGGAGCTGCCGTTCGGCTGGGATATCGGCGCGTGGCCGGCGAGTCCGAACACGGGCAAGACGGCGACTTGGCTCGGCTCCATTGGATTCGGGGTATCGGCCAAATCGAAGCATCCGCAGGAAGCGTTCGACCTGGCGGCATACCTGTCGCTCGACGAGAGCGGCCAGCGCGAGAACTTTCAGCTCGGTCAGGCGGTGCCGAACCTGATCGACCTGGCGAACGGCGAATTTATGGATATGGACAAATCGCCGGAGAATCGCCAAGTGTTCCTGGACATCATCCAAGACTACGGCCGTCCGGACATCCCTTACGGCTCCAAGGACACGCAGTGGATCGACGTGTTCTGGCAGAACGCAAGCAAGGTATGGAACGGCGATCTGACGGCGAAGGAGTGGACGGCTCAGATCAAGCCGCAGATGCAAGAGCTGTACGACAAGAACAATAAGTAGGAACGCGGAGCGGGAGCGGCAGACCGAAGCGGGCTGCCATCCCCTTCTCCTTAAGCCCCTTATACGCGGCCATCCTATATGAAGGTGGAACGGATATGAAAACGAACTTTTCCGGATATCGCAGAAGAGAGCTGGCCTGGCTATACCTGTTCGTGGCGCCGCCGGTGATCGGATTTTTGCTGTTCGGTCTCGCACCGATGATTTTCTCCATTTATATCAGCTTTCAAAATTGGGATATGCTCTCAGCCCCGTCTGGTGCCGGCTTCGACAATTATGCGGAGCTTCTGAAGGACGAGAAGCTGTACAAATCGCTTTTCAACACCGTTTATCTCATGATAGGCATCCCAATCGGAATGCTGCTGTCTCTGCTGCTTGCTATTCTGATGAACCGGAAGCTGAAGGGCATCTCCGTTATGCGTACGATTTATTATTTGCCCGTTATTTCGCCTATTATCGCGGTATCTCTGCTCTGGCAGTGGATTTTGAACCAGGATTACGGACTGCTGAACAATTTTCTATGGGAATGGTTCGGCATGAAAGGGCCGAATTGGCTCGGAGACCCCGATTGGGTCAAGCCTTCGCTAATTCTGATCGGATTATGGGGCGGTATCGGGGGCAACATGGTGCTGTATTTGGCCGGACTGCAGTCCATTGCTTCCTCCTATTATGAAGCAGCCGAGATCGACGGAGCGGGAGCATGGCACAAATTTACGAAAATTACCGTTCCGCTGCTGACGCCAATTCATTTCTTCGTACTCGTTATGGGAGTCATCGGGGCGTTCCAGTCGTTCAGCCAAATTTACGTATTGGCGGTGGACGGCGGTCCCGAATACAGCGGAGGAACGATCGTTTATTATATTTTCCAGCATGCCTTTGAATACTTCAATATGGGCTACGCCAGTGCGGCCGCGTGGCTGCTGGGCATTCTTATCTTTATCGTTACGCTCATTCAATTCAAGTTGTCGGGCAGATGGGTTTATCAGGATTAAGGAGGGATAGTTGTGAAGCATAAAAAAATAGCGGATGTCTGGTCGTTCCTTCTCCTGCTCGCCGGCACTTTGTTCATGATCGCGCCGTTCCTGTGGACTTTGTCCACCTCGCTGAAGGACAAACGAAATGTATTCGAAATTCCGCCGAAATGGATCCCTGAGCCGTCGACGTTCCGCAACTACACAGATGTCTGGGAGCAATCGCCGCTTCTGAACGGCTTCGCCAACAGCTTTATCATTGTCGTCACGGTGCTGACGATCGGCTTGTTTGTCAGCGCCATGTCGTCATACGCTTTCAGCAAGTTCGAGTTCCCTTTGAAAAGCGTCTTGTTCATGGGACTGCTCGGCACGATGATGATACCGTATTCGGTCGTCATGATTCCGCAATACATCGGCTTTTCCTGGCTGAACTGGGTCGATACGCTGCTTCCGCTCATCGTGCCGGGACTGTTCGGTAACATCGTCGTTGTTTTTTTCCTTCGCCAATATTTGTCCGGTGCGCTGCCGAACGACTTAATCGAAGCGGCGAAGATCGACGGAGCGAGCTTCCCGCGCATTTTCTGGTCGATCTGCCTTCCTGTTTTGAAGCCGGCGCTTGCGGCACAAGCGGCGCTTGGGTTCATGGGCATCTGGAACGATTTCCTCGGGCCGCTTATTTATTTGCATACGCCCGAGAAACAAACGATCCAGGTATTGATCGCGTCCATGCAGGCGCTCTATATCGGACAGTCCGATTACCCGATGATCATGGCCGCCGCCGTCATCGCCATGATACCGGTTATTCTGGTCTTTTTCTTCTGCCAGCGATATTTCATCGAGTCGCTGGCGATCAGCGGGATCAAAGGGTAACCGGACGAAATGGCGCGGCAATCGATGCGGCAGCGCGCACTGCTGACAGTGCTGGCGGCGGCGCTGGCGATTACGGGCTGCGAGGCGGTCCAGAAACCGGAGGCGATTCAGATGAGCGATTATCAAACGACTTACAGGAACCCTTTTCCCAAGCTGGAGGAAGAATGGGAGGATTACGGCAATGGAGATCCGTTTGTCCTGCGGCATGACGGGAAGTATTACTTGTACGTGAGCACGAAGGATCACCGCGTCGGCATCAAAGCCTGGGAATCGGACGATCTCGTGAACTGGCGTTACGCGGGGCTCGTGACGGAAGACCCCGTCTCAACAGGGGCCTACGCACCGGAGGTCGTCTATTGGAACGGTACTTTTTATTTATATACATCCCCTGCAGGCCGGGGGCATTATGTCTTCCGTTCCGAGTCGCCGACGGGACCGTTCGAGCGGATCACGGACAATCTTGGCATGAGCATCGACGGTTCTGTATTCATCGACGACGACGGTTCCTGGACGTTTACGCATGCGGGCACCGAAGGGATCGTCGGCGTGCCGATGGACGGGCCGTCGGCATTCGGGTACGGCGGCGTGATTCCAGGCGTTTTTCTAGGGCATTGGACGGAAGGCTCCATGATTATCAAACGGAACGGCACGTACTACATGACGTTCACGGGCAATCATGTGTTCAGCAAGGGGTATCGGATTCAATATGCGGTCGCCAAGGATTCGCCTACGGGGCCATACATGGTGCCCGCAAACAATCCAATCGTCATCAGCACCGATCCGGATTTTTACGGACTTGGCCACAGCTCGACGGTAATGGGACCGAACCTCGACTCCCATTACATCGTCTATCACAATCTGGTCGGACGATCCGCGGAAGGTCCGCCGGTGCGCCGCATGAATATCGACCGATTGGTATTTAACGGGGATATCATGGACGTATTGGGCCCGTCGAAGGACGATCAGCCCGTTCCCGCCAGGCCGGATTTCGAGGCCCGCCTGAGCGGCGGCGTCAATGGCGCCAAAACGGGCTTTGCCGCCGCCGGCGACGGTTTTTTTATCGGCGATGAGGCCGCATCGGAACCGTTCACGGCGGAATATAATTTCCGGCTGACAGAGGAAGCCGCTGCGGATACCCGCGTGGGCGCCGTCTTCAGTTATACCGACGAATCGAATTACGGGCTTGCGGAGCTGAATCCGTCCGAAGGGCGGCTGACAGTTGCCTTTGTTTCAGGCGGGGAGCGCCGGATAATAGGAGAAGCCAATTTGCCGGACGATACGGATTATACGAAGCTTCACTCGATTCGCGTAGAGAATGGCGAGAAGATGCTGCGCGTTAACGTCGATGGGCTGCTGAAAGTGGAAATTGAAGGTGCCGGAGCAGGGGCAGGGAAAATTGGCTATTGGCAGCAAGCGGCTTCGCCCGTCTATTCCTATACCGCTTTCGTGAACCATGCGGATGGCAGCAGCGATTTTGAAGCGGCCAAAACCGTGCCGGGCACCATTCAAGCCGTTCATTACCTGAAGGGAGAGAACCGGGGCTTTGAGGTGAAGGAACGTGCGGCGGCGCCGGAGCTGAGGCAGCGGGATGGTACGGCGATTAGGCAGGCAGACGACGGTTCCTTTGCCGTCGAGCTGACAGGGAAAGGTGATTGGCTCCGTTATATCGTCAACGTCTCGGAGACAGGCACATATTCGTTCGAGCCGACGGTGGACACGGCAGGAGGCGAACGCTCCGTCGAGCTGCTCGTCGACGACAGGAAGGCCGGCAAGTTCGGCATTGACGCAGACCGGTACGCTGAAGCGTCGGAGTGGGCCAAGGTGCGCGCAGGAACCGTCGTGCTGGAGAAAGGAATCCATACGATCGCTGTGAAGCTTGCCGGCAGCAAACTCGGTCTCAAGAAGCTGACGTTCTCGCGGACCGAAGCGGCGTCCGGCCGATTGGAGGATGTGCTGTCCGATGCCGGAGCGGATGAGATCCACGGCGTCTGGCAGCTGAACGGCGGAGTATACGCCGGGGCGGAAGACGGCGACGTCAAGCTGTACGGCGGCAGTAAGCTTTGGGCGGACTATGCGGTCGAAACGACCGTCACGGCGGGCGAAGATCCGACGGGCGAGGCGGGCATCCTCATCCGGGCTTCGAACGAATCCGACTTTCCCGATCAGGTGAAGGATTCACTCATGGGGTATTTCGTTGCAGTGTCGGCAAACAAGCTGCTGCTCTACAAGCATAACTACGATTCGGAGCTGATCGCGGCGGCAAAGGTTGAGCTGTCAAGCGGGCAGTCCACGAAGCTCAGGGTGGAGGCAGAAGGCGGTTCCATTCGGGTATACGTTGGCGGAGGAAAATCTGCGGCACTGGCGTATGACGATCCGGACGCGTTTCTTCAAGGAAAGACAGGTCTCCGATCCGTCTATGCCAAGGATATCGCTTTCGGCGAGCTGAACGTAGAAGCGATCGGAAAGTAACAATGACTGTGCGGGACAAGGATTGAGAACTGGACGGTTAGATACAGATAGGTACAGATAGACAGATAGATATAGACCATCGATCGTAAGATCGGTTAGGAGAAGAGATCATGACGAATACGACAACACGAAACGATTATCCCCGTCCGCAGTTCGTGCGGGGGAATTGGCTTAATCTGAACGGCAGCTGGGAGTTCAGGTTCGACGATGAGGATGCGGGAATGCGCGGAGGCTGGCATACGGGCATCCGCTTCGAAAGAACGATCCAGGTGCCGTTCTGCTACCAGAGCGAGCTCAGCGGCATCGGGGAAAAAGAGTTTCACGATTTGGTCTGGTACCGTAAAACCTTTCAGTTACCGGATGACTACAAGGGTAAGCGGCTGCTTCTTCACTTCGGCGCAGTTGATTATGCTGCCTGGGTATGGGTGAACGGACACCTCGTCGCAGCGCACGAAGGAGGTCATACCCCTTTCACAGCGGATATTACGACCGCGGCTTCGGACGGTGCGAACGAAATTGTCGTCAAGGTGCGCGATTACAGCAAGGACGTCACGCTTCCGCGCGGCAAGCAATACTGGAAGGAACAGTCCGAGATGGTATTCTACACCCGGACGACGGGCATCTGGCAGACGGTATGGCTGGAGGCCGTATCGGACAGCTACCTGGAGCGCGTCATGATGACGCCGGACATCGACCGGAACGAAATTGGCATTCGCGTGTTTACGGAAGGCTGGAAGCCTGGACTGAAGCTGCGTATGCTGATCAAGTTCCAAGGCGAGCGGGTTTCCGAGGATTTGTTCGAGCTTGGCGGCGAGGAGGAGGCGCGGGCCATCAGGCTCCATGATTTCAACGACCATGGCCTTGGCCGCTGGTGGACGCCGGAGAAGCCGAATTTGTACGACGTGACGTTTCACCTGCTGGATGGCGGGGTGGTATTGGACGAAGTGGAAAGCTATTTCGGCATGCGCAAAATCTCAATTGAAGATGGGAAGGTATGCCTGAACAACCGGCCGTATTACATGAAGCTGGTCCTTGATCAGGGATATTTTCCCGGGGGGCTGCTGACAGCCGGCTCGGACGATGAGCTTCGCCGTGACGTGGAGCTGATGAAGATGATGGGCTTCAATGGAGCGCGCAAGCATCAGAAAATTGAGGATCCGAGATACTTGTATTGGTGCGATAAGCTCGGCCTGCTGGTCTGGGGGGAGATGGCGAACGCATATCAGTTCTCCGAAACGTATGTCCGCCGGATTACACAGGAATGGCAGGAGGCGGTGAAGCGAGACTACAACCATCCCTGTATCGTCGTCTGGCTGCCGATCAACGAAAGCTGGGGCGTGCCGAACATGCTGATCGACAAGCGTCAGCAGGAGCATACGCTGGCGATGTATTATTTGACCAAATCGCTGGACGGCACGCGGCTCGTCTTGTCCAACGACGGCTGGGAGCATACGAAGTCGGATCTGGCGACCATTCACGATTACGAATGGCGGCGCGAGGTGCTGAAGAGCAGGTACGAAACGGCACAGTCTGCGGTGGACAGCATCGCGCAGAACCGCTGGATTTATGTACCCGGTTATTCATACAACGGCGAGCCGCTTCACGTGTCGGAGTTCGGAGGTATTTCGTTCCGCAAGGGCGGTGCGCCCGGCTGGGGTTACTCGGCTGCAGCCGACGAAGCGGATTTTCTGCGCAGGATCCTGGACGTAGTGCAGCCTCTTCTGGAGTCGAAGGCCGTGCAAGGATATTGCTACACCCAGCTGACGGATGTGGAGCAGGAAATTAACGGACTGCTGACATTTGACCGCAAGCCGAAGCTGCCGCTCGAGGTCATACGGGCGATCAACGAAGGCAAGACGCCGAGCCTGGAAGCTGAGGGAGCAAGTAAAGCCGGACAACATCAAGCGATGGAGGCGGCGAGATGACCAGTCATGTTTATATTCCGAATTATCCGAGGCCGCAATTCGTCAGAAAAGAATGGACCGACTTGAACGGTGAATGGCGGTTCCGGTTCGACGATGAAGGCCTAGGCGAAGTAGCGGGCTGGTACAACGGTTTGGAAGCGCCGATGATGATTCGCGTGCCGTTCACGTACGAGTCGAAAGCGAGCGGCATCGGCGAGGAATCGTTCCATTCCCGCGTGTGGTACGAACGGGAGTTTGCCGTTCCCGGGGAGCAGCAGAATAAACGGACGATTCTGCGTTTTCAGGCCGTCGATTACCGCGCCAGCGTGTGGGTCAACGGCAGCTATGTCGGCACTCATGAAGGCGGTTATTCGGCTTTTTCTTTTGATATTACGCGGTTTCTGAAGGCCGGCGGACCAAATCTGCTCAGCGTGGAAGCTGAGGATAGCGAAAGCCCGGTACAGCCGAGAGGCAAGCAGCGGTGGATCAGGGACAGCTTCGGCTGCTGGTATGTCCAGAGTACAGGCATCTGGCAATCCGTGTGGCTTGAATACGCTTCTGCTGAGCGGCTGGATAGAGTGCGCATGACGCCGGATATCGACAACTATACGATCCGCTTCGAATACAAGGTGCTTGGTGCGGCTGAAGGAAGCGGCCTTACGCTAACGACAAAGGTTTCTTTCGGCGGCCGCCCCGTCAAGGAGGTGTCGATCGCGGCGGACCGCGGGAGCCTTGCACTGGACATCAACTTGGCAAACCTTGGTATCAGCGAATGGTTCATCAAGCTATGGCATCCTAATCATCCCGACCTGTACGACGTTGAATTCGAGCTGCGGAAGGACGGCGAGGTCGTGGACCGCGTCTTCTCCTATTTCGGCATGCGCAAAATATCGATTGAAAAAGGGCGCGTCCTGTTGAACAACGTGCCGATCGAGCAGCGGCTGCTGCTGGACCAGGGCTATTGGGCGGAGTCGCATCTGACGCCGCCTTCGGAGGAAGCACTCCTTCTCGATATCGACCGGACGCTTGAGATGGGCTTTAACGGCGTGCGCAAGCATCAGAAGCTGGAGGATCCCCGCTTCCTATACTGGTGCGACCGTAAGGGATTGCTGGTCTGGTCCGAGATGGCGGCAGCTTACGAGTTCAACGCCGAAGCCGTCAGCAGGTTCGCGAAGGAATGGCTTGACATTGTGGAGCAGCATTACAACCATCCGTGTATCGTAACATGGGTGCCGTTTAACGAATCGTGGGGCGTCATGAATATTTTGACGGATCGCAAGCAGCAGCAGTTCACGGAGGGCATCTACCATCTTACGAAATCGGTGGACCCGACCCGTCCTGTCATCGTCAATGACGGCTGGGAGCATACCGTTTCGGATATCATCACGCTGCACGACTACGAGGAATCGGGCGAACGTTTCCTGGCGCGTTACAGCAAAAAGGATGCGATTCTGAATAACGAAATCAGCCATAACGGTTTTAAGTTCGCATTCGCGAATGGCTACGCCTACAAGGGACAGCCGATTCTGATCAGCGAATACGGCGGCATCGCTTTTACGACCGATAAGGGCTGGGGTTACGGCAACCAAGTGAAGACGGAGGAGGAATTTTTGGAGCGGTTCCGAAGCATCACGAATGCGATCAAGGATACCGACTACGTCTGCGGATACTGCTATACGCAGCTCTCCGACGTCCAGCAGGAGGTCAACGGCCTGCTGACGGAGACACGGAAGCCGAAGGTCGACCTCACGAAAATAAAGGAAATCAATTTGAGATCGCCTTTGTAGCAAACACTGGCTGATAAGCAGGCTCATTGGATATGCAGCCATATTTTTGAATCAAACTAATGACCCGTAAGATGACAGCTTCAATCGTGAAGCCTCCGTTCTTACGGGTCATTGTATTACGCAAAGCGGTTATTTTTTCGAACGTTTTTTGGAAGAGACTTTAGCGGACTTCCTGCGTTTCGCGCTCGAGACCATCACATTTTTCTCCGTGTGTGTATAAAGGTGTTTATAGACAGGGCAGCAATGATGCTGCTTCACCGTTTCAATATTTTGAATGACATTCACAAGCTGAGGATGGTAGTAGTCTTCGTATACCGTAATCGGAGGATCATAGACCGTCTGAGTCGGACAATCCGGACAAAAGTCTGCGTCGCTTAGGCCGGCTACTTGCCCTTTATTCATGCCGCCAACATTGCCCATACCCATAGGGCTTACGTTGCCCATACCCATAGGGCCGACATTGCCCATGCCCATGGGGCTAACGTTGCCCATACCCATAGGGGCGACATTGCCCGTACCCATGGGGCTAACGTTACCCATACCCATGGCACCGACGTTGCCCATACCCATGCCGCCTGCATTGCCCATACTATTACGCTTCAAAGTGATAATCTCCTTCCTGTTTTGGAATACAACTTATTGTATTCGCAAAGAGGAGAGATGACCTGTACACTTGACCTGCAAGGCATTGGCCCCCAGTGCTTATGCGGTCTGGAGGCCGGGAGAATTGCCCGGTCTATTCTACGCCCGAGATGCGCCAAGGCGACTGGGGCGATTGTCTTTGGAAGGAAAAACGGTATTTTCCGTTTTGCGGGGATTGACCTTTTTTCTCGAAGGAGACGGACAGCACGACTTCTGCGGTTAAGCGGTCCCCGTACAAATTATCCGCTGATCGCCCTTTGCTTTTGGACTTGGAAGACACTTCCTCGCGGATCGAGTCCAGCGAATCCATTTCCGCCTCGATAGCGGACAAACGCTCCTCCTCCAGCCCCTTGCCCAAATGCCACAGGAGCTCGGCTTCCTTGTGGTTCATGGCGGCAATAAACGTTTTGGCAAGCGAAGAAGGCGATAAACCGTCGAAATAGGCGTCCAAATCCCCGGCTGCCTTATGAACCATGAGCTGATGGGCAAGATCGGGACGGTCCGATTTGTGCGTGCTGCTCAAATAAAAATGAATGCAGGAATGGCCGGAAAAGCCGTTATCCGGTATTCCGTCGCCGCCGTGCGGCATGCCGTTCATCGAAGCCGCGATCCATTCCTCGCCGGCGTGAACGAGTACGGCTTTCCGGTTCCAGCTCCATTTGTCCGCGTAAATCTGCTTCATGACCTTCGTATCTTCCTTCGTCAACGGCTGTACGTCGGCATGATCGCTTCCCGCGCGTCTCTGTACCCGGAACGTCAGCCCGCTCTCGATATCCGTCACCGAAAAAATGCTTTTCCTCGGCAAAATCCGCTCGGCTTCATCCCAAGCGATCAGCTTTCCGTAATGCTGGTTTCTCAATGCGCCGGCGCACCGCAGCAAAAGAGCCGCTGCATGCTCGGGCATGACAATACGCTCCCCGCCGTTTGCCGCGCTCCATAAACTCCCATTTGTTTCAAGCCGGTAGTAAGTTCCACCATCGAAGGGATCGCCTTCAGTTCCCTTATTGGCACCAGCCTGTGCGACCGTCAGCTCGATGTCCCGCAGCAGGTCCGCGGAAGGCGCTTGCTCCGTCTTCGCTTTGCCTAAGGCCTTCGCAAGCTCGTTGCTGGTAAAGGTCAGCTCGCTGGCGAAATCCGCTTTTTTGCTTGTACGCACGGTCATTGTAATGCTGGTTTGATCTGTTTTTTTGCTTTCTGCAGCCGCAGACGGCCCAGCCAGAAAAAGTATGCTGAATAGCATCGCTGCGGTTACAAATGCAGCCCATTTTACCGCCGTTTGTCTCATTTCCGATCCCTCCGCCTGAAAAATTCGCTCTCTCCAGTATTTTTTAAAATATAAGAATTTATTACGTTGAGCGGTTGGCGGGATTTGTCAAAATCAGCCTTCAGGCCTTCCGGTGCATGTGTATGTCCGTACCTTTTTTGAACCATACTAAGTCGGTTACTTTTGGATGAGGAGCTGACGTTACATTGGGATGGAACTGGCTATTAGCCATACTATTAATGATGCAGCCCGCGGAGCGTCCGGATACGCTGGTCATCGAACGGGAAGGGCAGCCAATCGCTGAATTCAGGAACAAGGATTATATCCATCCTCTTCCGGGAGTTCCGCTCGTGGACGATGATAAGCTGAACAAGCTGATGGACAGCGTGGACAAAAAAACCGAGCGCAAGCCGGTTAACGCGAAGCTGGACGGAGCGGGCAGAATCGTTCCGGAGACGACAGGCAGCAGGCTGGATCGGATGAGTCTGAAACGGCAGCTTTATGGCTTTGTTTTCGAAGGGACGGTACAGAAGCTGGAGGTTCCGCTGATTACGACCTACCCGAAGGTGGACAGCGAAATTTTGTCTGCGATCAAGGTCAAGCGGATCGGTCAGTACGTGACCTATTACAATAACCGCAACAAAAACCGTTCTTATAATATCGCCTTGGCCGCCAAAGCCATCAATAACCATGTCGTGTTTCCGGGCGAAAAGTTTTCATTTAACGAGGTGGTCGGGAAACGGACGAAGGATAAGGGGTATTTGCGGGCTCCCGTCATCGTGCGGGGCGAAGTTTATGAGGATGTAGGCGGCGGCATTTGCCAAATTTCATCGACCCTGTTCAACGCTGCAGACCGGGCCGGACTCAAAATTGTCGAACGGTACTCCCACAGCCGCAACGTTCCTTACGTTCCGCCGGGCCGTGACGCGACGGTAAGCTGGTATGGTCCGGATTTTGTGTTCAAGAACAACTACAACCAGCCGATCTTGATCCGCGCTTATGCGGGCAACGGACAGGTCAGCATCGTGCTTTGCTCCTCCGAGCTGCTGGAGGTGAAGAAGCGCGAGGTGCCGAGCGCCTCGAAGAAGCTTCCGGAGGAAATCAGGCTGGATATGAACGTGAACGGCAGGGAGCCGTAAGTTTTGTTAGATGCGGCCGGTTTGGCAGCTCCGCTGGGCTGCCGGGCCGGCTTTTTTACTGAGGGAGGCTTTGTGAGAGTTGCCAACTTCGCGGCCGTTTTTCAGCTGAGAGAGTTGGGAGGAGTAATTGGATTTATTACAGCTAATTTTTCGCATGGTCTTATCCTGGAGTAAATAACGGGATACTACGTATTTAAATCGACGGAAATATCCAAATCGGCGCGTTAGGGTCGGAATAACTACGAAGAATACAGATATGTTGCCCGAATGCGGTTCAGTTACGAAATTAAGGATATGAAATCCAGTTATGAAACAGATGGGAGATGGAAGAGGATGCAGCGGGACGGCTGAAAAATCCGATTGACAAACCTTGGGGTTTCACATAAAGTAAAGTTATGTAAACGTTTACGTTTATGCAAGGAACGATAGAATGTCAAACATAGGTGTGAGATTATGAGCGATAGCAAAAATATAAGCATCAAAGACGTGGCGAAGCACGCCAATGTATCGACGGCTACCGTGTCGCACGTCATTAACGGCACCCGGTTCGTCTCCGAGGAAACGAAGCGGAAGGTGCATCAGGCGATGGATGATTTGAATTACCGGATCAATTCCGTCGCCCGTTCGTTAAGAAGCCGAAAATCGCATGTCATCGCGTTTCTGGCTCCGATTCTGGCCTCGGAAACGTCGAATTACTTTTTTATGTCGGTTGCGGCGGGAATCCAGAGCGTGCTGAAGCAGCACCGTTACCATCTCGTGCTAAGCGATTCGCATGAAGAGGAGGAGTACGAAACGGACGAAATCCGGATGCTCGGCTCCCAGATGATCGACGGCCTTATAATGGCGCCTTCAAGCAGAGGGCTCGATTATGAGCGATTGTTCGGCGACTATCCGGTCGTCTATCTGGACAGGGTGCCAAGCGACAGCGAGCGTGACTGCGTAGTCGTCGACAACAAAACGGTTTCCAAGGAAGCCGTGCAAACACTGATCGGCAAAGGGCATAAGCGGATTGCTTATATTTCCGGGCCGAATACGCTGACAACGACGGAGGAAAGGTTCGCCGGCTATCTCGAAGCGCTTTCTGAGGCTGGACTGGAAGCGGCGTCGGAGCTGATCAGCATGGGTGAGGTTTCGCTGAACAGCGGTTACAAGCTGGCAGAGACGCTGATGGTGCACGAGCCTACGGCTATTTTCGTATCGGACAACGTCATGGCGATGGGCGTCATGTTCTATTTGCAGGAGAAGCAAATCCATGTGCCCGGGCAAGTCGCGGTTGTCGCCTATGACGAGTTCCAGTGGACCCGCATCACGTCGCCGCCGCTTACGGTTATCGAGCAGCCGGCGTTCGAGCTTGGCGTGAAGGCGGCCGAGGTGATGCTGGACCGGATCGATAATGCGGATGCGCCCGTACAGGAGCATCGTTTAAATGCCAAATTGATAGTCAGACAGTCGATCTGACTATTCTTTTTAGCTGTTACGTAAACGTTTGCGTAAACGATTATCAGAATTGGAGGTGATGTTTTATTCAACTACCCGATTAAGCCGCGAACGGACAAGCAGGAAGCAGTGCAGGAAGCAGTTAAGTAAGCAGGAGCAAGCATTCGGAACGTTGCCGCCGGTCTAAGCCGGATCGCGATTCGTGCGTTACATAATGTTAACGCTTACAACTTAGGAAGCATGCAACCAGCCGCGGCCGCTGCGACGAAAAAAAGCAGACCAAATCGGGAGGCGTATGCATGAAAAGAAGGAACAGGTTGAGGAAGCTTGGTTTACTAGCGCTAATGATGACTTTGGCGGCTCCACAGATGATTTTCCCGGAAATAGCGGCAGCCGCGGTGACGAAGATCGCCGAATGGAAGCTGAATGAAGGAAGCGGGAACGTGACGAAGGAAGAGATCAGCGCGGTGAACGATCCCGTGAACTATGTGTTCAACAATGCCGTTTACAAGCCGTCAAGCGATCCGGTCTGGAGGGAGGACGGAATCGCGGGCAAGGCGCTGCTGTTCGACGGCTACTCGAACTGGGTGACGCATGACCCGATCTCGACGCCTTCCAGCGCAATGACGGTGGAAGCCTGGGTAGCGCCGCGCGCGTATGAGTGGGGCGACGGGGGCATTTTGTCAGCGGTGGTCAACCAGCACGACAAGGGCGCCAAGGAGGGTTTTATACTAGGCGTCTTCAGACACGGCACATGGTCCTTCCAGATCGGCACCGGGGGAAACTGGTATGAGGTATGGTGCTATGAGCCGCTGCCCAAAAACGAATGGTCGCATCTCGCAGCGACGGTCGACGGTACCGCAGGCACGATGAAGCTGTATTTGAACGGCAAGCAGGTTGCGGAGAGCGCGATTCCCGCCAACTCCACGATCGCCCATTCTTCGAACGACCTGCTGATCGGCAAAAATAATCAGAGCACGCCGCTTGCCGTTTTTCCGCTTAATATGTTCAACGGCTTGATCGACGAGGTGAACGTGTACAACGGCGCTTTTACGGCATCGGAGGCGCAAACCGCCTATGACAGCCGTTTGTCGGCGCTGGGCGGCAATTTGCCGACACCGAACCTGAGCTTCGACCGGAGCGTCTATGACGGCGACAAGCACCGGCCGATCTATCATGCCGTTGCGCCGGGCCATTGGATGAACGAGCCGCATGCCCCGCTCTATTACAACGGACAATACCATCTGTTCTATCAAAATAACCCCCAAGGCCCGTACTGGCACAACATGCACTGGGGGCATTGGGTCAGCGACGACATGGTGCACTGGCGCGACCTTCCGCCGGCAATCGCGCCCGGGCTGTTCCAGGTCGATCCCGACGGGGATTGGACGGGCAGCGCCGTCATCGACGACTTCGGCAACCCGACGCTGTTCTTCACGGCAGGCAACGATTCCAGGCCTTATATGAACAGCAATCAGAATGTCGGCGTTGCGAGAAGCACGGTCCAAACCGACGGCGACAATGACTTGAAGCGCTGGGTGAAGGAATCGAAGCTGGCGATTACCCAGCAATCCGGCCAGGGCATTCCGGGAGAGTTCCGCGACCCTTACGTCTTCAAGGACGGCTCGACCTGGTTTTTGCTGAATGGGACAGGCATCTCGGGACAAGGCGGAACGGCTGCCGTCTATTCGACGACGGATCCGAAGCTCATGAACTGGACGTACCGCGGACCGTTATACCAAGCGGACATGACGGCCTACCCGTTCCTCGGTCCCGTATGGGAGCTCCCGATTTTGCTTCCGCTCGGCGGCGGCAAGCATTTGTTCGCCGTAAGTCCCGTTGGGACCGGTGCGGACGTGGAGGTGTATTACTGGATCGGCACCTGGAACGCTTCGACGGCGACGTTCTCGCCGGACAACGATGCTCCGCAGCTGATGGACTTCGGAGATTTTCATTTCACGGGACCGAGCGCCTTTACGGATCCGGTTACGGGACGGAATATCATGTTCACGATCGCACAGGGCCAGAGGACGTCGCAGCAGGATTCCGATCTCGGCTGGGCGCATAATGCGGGCCTGCCGGTGGAGCTTCAATTGCGCTCAGACGGCAGGCTGGGCATCAATCCGATTGCCGAGCTGCAAAGCCTCAGAGGAGATCAGCTGCTTAACATTACGACCGATACAAGCTTCTCCGATGCCAATGCGGCGCTGTCCTCCATCACCGGCGACACGCTGGAGATCGAGCTTGAGCTCGACCGGGGTTCGGCGGACAACGTGGGCATGAAGGTGCGGAAATCGCCGAACGGCGAGGAAGAGACGACACTCTTCTATAAGAACAGCAACAAGGAATTCGGCGTCGACCGTACCAAAACGGTTGCCGGCGAGAACAAGGGTTTTCAGTACGGCACCGTCGATATCGGCAGCGAAAACGTGAAGATGCGTATCTTCCTTGACAAGTCGATGATTGAAGCCTATTTGAACGGACTGAAATCGGTCACGACCAGAGCCTATTCGACGCGGAGCGACGCCCAGGGGCTTCAGCTGTGGGGCAATGCGGATACCAACACGATCACAGTCAAAAAGCTGAAGGTTTGGCGCATGAACTCGGCTTACGAGCACGTGCCGGTAACGGGAGTGTCGATTTCTCCGTCGGCGCTTCAGGTTTCCGCAGGCGGCCAAAAAACGCTGCAGGCAGTCGTTGCACCGGCGAACGCGACGAACAAAAGCGTCGTCTGGACGTCAAGCCAGCCTTCCGTCGCGACGGTCGTGAACGGCAGGGTAACGGGCAAAGCGCCGGGTACGGCCGTCATTACAGCCACAACGAGAGACGGCGCGAAGCTGGCGGCAAGAACCGTAACGGTCGTAAACCCGCCGCCATCCGTCAACCTCTTTAACGGCGGCTTCGAGGAGGGCGATCTGAGCGGCTGGACGGTGGAAAGCGGGACGGCATTCTCGAATACCGCAGTTACGAATCAAACGACCTTCTGGGGGACGCAGCCGTTTAACCAGACGGGCACCTATCATCTGTGGGGGCATTTGAGCGGAGGCGACGCCGCCACGGGAGCGATGAAGTCGGATACGTTCAGGCTCGGCGGGAACGGCCAGATCAGCCTGAAGGTCGGCGGCGGCTCCGACATTGACAAGCTGTACGTGTCGTTCGTCCGCGCATCCGACGGCAAGGAGCTGTACCGGACGAGCGGGCCGGGCACCTACTGGGATTGGCAGAACAGCAAGGGCGCGACGGAGGCGTACACGCAACGGAGCTGGGATGCTACGGCGTATATCGGAACGGAGATGTATATCAAGGTTGTGGATGACAGAACCGACGCTTGGGGACATCTAAATGTCGACGATTTTATAGTTCCGGTTCAGACCGGCTCAAGCGTGACGGGAACGCTGAAAAACCATGATTTCGAAAGCGGCGATTTGACAGGCTGGACGGTCGTGAGCGGCAATGCATTCAGCGCTGCCGATGTGACCGCCGACACGGGCTGGGGCTGGGGAGGCCCGTTTGGCCAAAGCGGCTCCAAGCACCTGTGGGGCTTTAAAGACGGCGGCGACTCGCAGACCGGGGAGCTGAGGAGCGACAGCTTTATTCTGGGCGGCAGCGGATCGATCGATTTCCTGATTGGTGGAGGAAATAACTTGAACGGATTGTACGTGGCGCTGGTCAGGGCGTCCAACGATGCTGTGCTTATGAAGGCGACCGGGTCTAACAACGAAGCTTATACGAGGGTGAACTGGGACGCTTCGGCCTACGTCGGTGCGGAGTGCTATATCCAAATCGTCGATCAGTCGGCGGGCAGTTTCGGTCACTTGAACGTGGACGATATGAACGTGCCGGTGCAGGCGCAGGTAACGGGAATCGCGAACCACGATTTCGAGACCGGGAATTTGGCGGACTGGACGGTCGTGAGCGGCAATGCTTTCAGTGCCGCCGATGTCACGGCCGATACCGGCTGGGGCTGGGGAGGCCCGTTTGGCCAAAACGGCTCCTATCACCTTTGGGGCTTTAAGGACGGGGGAGATAGCCAGACGGGTGTCATCCGTTCGTTGGACTTCGTGCTTGGCGGAAGCGGAGCGGTCGATTTTCTGATCGGCGGCGGCAGCGACTCCGCGAACCTGTACGTTGCTTTGGTCCGGGCGTCGGACGGCACCGAGCTGATGAAGGCGACGGGCTCGGACGACGAAGCCTATACCCGGGTAAATTGGAACGCGGAGCATTACGTCGGCGAGAGCTGCTACATCAAAATCGTCGATCAGTCGACGGGCGCCTTCGGCCATCTGAACGTGGACGATGTGAATGTTCAGGCTGCGGCGGGCTGAGTGGACTAAGGCTTTGTAAGCTTCGGAGGCTGGCCCGTTCAGGGCCGGCCGATTACGTAAACGATTAACAATTTTGGGGGGTTACCGCAAGCATGCAGAGCAAAGCATTTAAATGGGCAATGGCCTTCATTCTTCTATTCTCTCTGTGCTATCAGGCCATTCCCCTGCGGACGGCCTCGGCCGCGGAGACAGGGCAGCCGGAGGAGGAGCGTCTCAGGCCGCTGTTCCACTATACGCCTGAGAGGAACTGGCTGAACGATCCGAACGGACTTGTGTATTACAACGGGGAATATCATATTTTCTATCAGTACAAGCCCAGCGGCGATACGTGGGGCGAAATGTTTTGGGGGCATGCGGTCAGCCGGGATCTTGTGAATTGGGAGGAGCTGCCGATTGCGCTTTATCCCGACGAGCTCGGGCATATGTTCTCCGGCAGTGTGGTCGTGGACTGGAACAATACATCCGGCTTCGGGGCGAACGGGCAGCCGCCGATGGTGGCGATGTTCACGCAGGAATACGCGAACGGTCAGGTACAGAGTCTGGCCTACAGCAACGACAGCGGCAGGTCGTGGACCGTTTATGACGGAAATCCGGTCATTCCGCAGCCGGCCGGGCTTTCGGTGTTCCGGGATCCGAAGGTCATTTGGCACGAGCAGACGAACCGATGGGTGATGGTGGTTACGGCCGGCGATCATGTCGGCATCTATTCTTCGCCGGATTTGAAAGCCTGGACGCATGAAAGCGACTTTGGGGCGGGCCAGGGCTCGCATAACGGCGTATGGGAAACGCCGGATCTGTTCCCGCTCGCGGTGGACGGCGATCCGGACAACGTCAAATGGGTGATGTCCGTCAGCCTTGGCGAAGGCGCGCCGGCTTTCGGATCGGGTATGCAGTATTTCATAGGCGACTTTGACGGATCGAAATTCACGAACCTGAACGCGCCGGAAAAGGTGCTTTGGACGGATTTCGGCGCCGATTTCTACGCGGGCATGACCTTCAGCGACACCGAGAACCGCCGGATCTGGCTCGGATGGATGAACAACTGGCTTTATGCGCAGTCGATTCCTTCGGCGGGCTGGCGGGGGGCGATGACGGTGCCGCGTGAGCTTACGCTTACCGCCGAAGACGATGGAGGCATCCGGCTGAAGCAGGCGCCGGTTGAGGAGCTGAACCGGCTTCGTCAGCAGCCGCTGGAGCTTGGCGCCATTCCGAAAGCCGAAGGAACGGTTGAGCTGCCGCTTGCAGGCGAAGCGTACGAGATCGTTGCCGAGTTTGCGGCCGATACGGCCACGGCGTCAAGCTTCGGGTTCAACGTTCATGCCGGCGGCAGCCGGAAGACGGCCGTCGGCTACGATGCCGCGGAAGGCAAGCTGTTCGTCGACCGGACCCGGTCGGGCAACATAGGCTTCAACGCGAAGTTCGGCGAAGCGCGGCATGAAGCGGAATATACGGCCGGCGGCACGCTCAAGCTGCATCTGCTCGTCGACAAAACGTCGGTCGAGCTGTTCGCGGACGACGGAAGCGCCGTCTTTACAGACCTGCTGTTCCCGGAGGAAGGATCGAACAAGCTGGAGCTGTTCGCCGAGGGCGGAGCGGCGGACCTCGTATCCCTGAATGTCTATCCGCTTCAAGCGGCGGAAATCGGGAAAAGTACAGATAAACCGCTGTCGCCGCACGACATTCCGAATCCGGATTTCGAGAGCGGCGATTTGACCGGCTGGACGGCGGAAGGCGAAGCGTTCACGAACGAGAATGTGGTGACGGACACGGATTGGGGCTGGGGCTGCTGCTTCAACAAGCAGGGCGTTTATCATGTATGGGGCGCTAAAACCGGCGACGTGCCGACCGGCACCTTAAGCTCCGCGCCGTTCGTGCTCGGAGGCTCCGGCGATATCAGCTTCCTGATCGGGGGCGGCAATGATATCGAGAAGCTGTACGTTGCGCTCGTGAGAGCCGAAGACGATACGGAGCTGATGAAGATTGCCAATAACGAATGGAAGGACGACGGCACGCTGAGGCGGGTGCACATGAATGCGGAGGACTACCTGGGCGAAACCGTGTATATGAAGGTCGTCGACAACCACACCGGCGGCTGGGGCCATATTAGCGTCGACGATTTCAGGGTGCTGAATGAACCGGAGTCGATCGTCAATCCGGGCTTCGAAACCGGCGACCTGACGGGCTGGTCGACGATCGGCACCGCATTTGCCGCGCCGGTATCGGATGTGGCGACCTACTGGGGGAGCACGCCTTTTAACCATCAAGGCATCTATCATGCATGGGGCTTTGCGGGCGCGGCCAATCCGGACTTCTCCGACCGCCGGACCGGCGAGCTGAGATCCTCGGTTTTCCGCTTGGGCGGTAACGGCAAAATAAGCTTCCGCGTCGGCGGGGGCGAGGACTTGAACAAGCTGTATGTTGCGCTCGTGCGCGAGGCGGACGGCGAAATTTTGTTCAAGGCGACCGGGGCCGCACCCACGATGGGTGAAGGCTACCGCCGGGTGGAATGGGACGCTTCCGAGTATTTGGGCGAGAGCCTGTCTATCCGGGTCGTCGATTACCATACAGGCGGCTTCGGCCATATTAACGTCGACGATTTCTCCGTCTTCAATACGGAGCCTGTGGTACCGAGAGAGCTCGCCAATCCGGGCTTTGAAACCGGCGATTTGACCGGATGGACGGCGGAGGGCGATGCGTTTGCGGGGGCCGTTACCGACAGGTCATCTTTCGGCGATGAGGAAGCCCCCTTCAGTCATGCGGGGAATTTTCATCTATGGGGGCTTGCGGGGGCTGCGGACGGCACGGATGCGGACGCGCGCACCGGCACGCTGGCTTCGGAAACCTTCGTGTTGACGGGAACGGGAGAAATCCGGTTTCTGATCGGCGGCGGCCAGGATGAAGGCAAGCTGTACGCGGCCTTGGTCAGAGCCTCCGACGATGCCGTTCTTATGAAGGCGACGGGCAGCGGCTCGGAAACCTATACGAGCGTCGCATGGGATGCCACCGGTTACTTGGGAGAGAAGCTGTACGTTAAGCTTGCGGACGCCAGCGCGGAAGGGCATCTCAATATCGACGACGTCCAGGTGAGAGGCAAAGGGCTCATCGGCAGCTGGAGCTTGAATGAAGGAGAAGGCAAAGTCGCGCTGGACGAGGCAAGAGGCGTAGAGGACGATATTCATTATGTATTCAATGAGGCCAAATATAAGCCATCGACGGAGCCGCTGTGGAAGGACGGCATTGCCGGCAAAGGTCTGCTGTTCGACGGCTATTCCACCTGGATCGAAAGGCCGGCGGACCGGATCGCGAAGCCGGACGACGAGCTGACGATCGAAGCGTGGGTGGCTCCAAGATCGTATGAGTGGGGCGATATGGGCCAGCTGTCGGCGATCGTGAACCAGCACGACAAGGCCGGCAAGACCGGCTATATTCTCGGCATGGGCCGCCACGGCAAATGGTCCTTGCAAGCCGGCATTAACGGCGGCTGGGCGGAGGTTTGGGCCGATGCGGATAAGCCGCTCGAGAAATTCAAATGGTCTTATGTTGCGGCAACCTACAGCAAGACGGACGGCAAGCTGAAGCTGTATTTGAACGGGGAGCTCGCGGGGGAGCAGACGGCTTCCAGAAAAACGGCCATCGCGCCGTCGGACGGCAGCTTTCTGATCGGGAAGAACAATACGGGCGCCGTCATTAACGGCGTATTCACGGCCAATATGTTTAACGGCTTGATCGATGAAGTGAAGGTGCGCAGCACTGCGCTGAGCGCCGAAGAGATCGCGGCCAATTACAGCGCGGCGGCGGGAGTGTTCGAGAACGGCGAGGCGCCGGAGCCGGAGCTGGATTTCGAGCGAAGCGTGTATGACGGCGACCGTTACCGCCCGCAGTACCATTTTATTTCGCCGGGACATTGGATGAACGAGCCTCACGGCCCGTTGTATTTTGAAGGGAAATATCATCTCTTCTATCAGCACAACCCGCAGGGTCCATACTGGCACCAGATTCATTGGGGACACGCGGTGAGCGACGATATGGTGCACTGGAAGGATATGCCGGTTGCGCTCGCGCCTGATGGCGGATCCGTTACGCCGGACGGCGTATGGTCGGGCAATGCGGTGGTGGACGATAACGGCAATCCGGCGCTGTTCTTCACGGCCGGCAACGATCAATCGGCGCCGAACCAGAATACGGGCCTTGCCAGAAGCACCTTCCTGGAGGACGGGGACGTCAATCTGAAGAAGTGGATCATGGAGGACGAGGTCGTCACAAAGCAGGCGCCGAATCTTCCGGCGGAAGAAGGAGAAGTGTGGTTCGGGCAATTCCGCGATCCGTACGTCTGGAAGGACGGGGACATGTGGTACCAGCTTGTCGGCTCAGGCATCAAGAATGTAGGGGGGACGGCGCTTCTCTATTCTTCGCCGGACATGGTGCACTGGACGTATGAAAATCCGTTTTTCACGGGGGATTACGCGAATCGTCCGGAAACCGGACAGGTATGGGAGCTGCCGGTGCTGCTGCCCGTTGGCAAGGATGAGGATGGGACGCAAAAATACGCCTTCTTCATTAATCCGTGGTTCGACCACTACAACGAGCATAATGTCAAATATGTGTTCCATTGGATCGGCACATGGGATAAGGAGACGAACCGCTTTATTCCGGATCACGAGGAGCCGCGCCTGTTCGATTTCGGCGAGCATTTCACGGGACCGAGCGGCATGGTGGACGGACAGGGCCGTTCGATCCTGTTCAGCATCGCGCAGGACCGCCGCACCGAGCAGCAGCATTACGACGCCGGCTGGGCGCATAATGCAGGTTTGCCGCTCGTGCTCTCGCTCCGCGATGACGGCACGCTCGGAATCGAACCGATCGAGGAGCTGAATTCGCTTCGCGGCGAGGTGCTGGCGAGCGCCGAGAATGCAAGCGTCGCGCAGGCAAATTCAAAGCTAAAGCCGGTCAGAGGCGATATGCTGGAGATTTTGCTGGAGGCGGATTTGGCGGAGGCGGACGAGCTCGGCATCAAGGTCCGTTCGACGGGCGACGGCCGCGAGGAAACTTTGATCTACTACGACAAGGAAAACGGAAGGCTGGAAATCGACCGCAGCAGGTCCAGCCTGGACCCGGATATCGCCAAAGGGATCCAAGGCGGGGAAATGGCTTTGGATGACGGCAAGCTGAAGCTTCGCATTTATTTGGACCGGTCGATGGTCGAAGCTTATGCGGACGGCAAAAACAGCATCACCTCCCGCGTTTACCCGACGCAGCAGGATGCGCTGGGGCTGGAGCTTTGGAGCCGTGGCGGCGAAGCGAAAATCGGGAAGCTGCAGGTGTGGGAGATGAATTCGGCTTACGGCGAAACGGCAGAGGCCTATTGGCCGGCTGCAGCCCCGGCTGCGGAGAAGCTCGTCGGGCTGGCGAACCATGATTTTGAGAGCGGCGATTTGTCCGGCTGGATCGTCGAAGAGGGCAACGCCTTCACGGATGCCCATGTGACGGCACGCAATGACTGGGGCTGGGGCGGACCGTTCAATCAAGCCTATGACCGTCAGGATGAGGGCCGCCATCATTTGTGGGGCTTCCATCCGGACTACGGCGACGACGCGGTCGGCAGGATGAAATCCGGGACGTTCACTCTTGGCGGAGACGGAGCGATCGATTTCCTGATCGCGGGCGGCAGGGATATCGACAAGCTGTACGTCGCTCTCGTCAGAGCTTCGGACGGCGAGGTTCTGATGAAAGCCACCGGGCACGACAGCGAGCAATACCGCAGGGTGAAATGGGATGCGTCGGCCTATAAGGGCGAGAAGCTTTACATTCAGATCGTCGATCAGCGGATCGGCGGCTGGGGACATTTGAACGTCGACGACGTGAACGTACCTGCAGCCATACAGCCGGAGACCGGCGGCGGCGAAAATCCGCCGGCAGGCGGCGGAAATGCGGGCGGCCAGCATCCGCAGACGGAGCCCGGCAAGATAACCATTGATGTTGGCAAGGTTACGACGGAGAAGGCTGCGGACGGCAGAAGCTTCGCCAAAGCTCAGCTGGCGGAGGGGCTGATCGTAAGGGGACTTGCCGGGGCGGCGGCATCGGAAGCGAAACGTCTGGTCATCGAATGGCCTGCGCTGGGGGAGGACGGCATTGATGCCGCTCTGCCGATTGAACCGCTGAAGGAAGCCGCGCAGTCTCATCCGGAGCTTGTCGTGACGCTCGTCCACGGCCCGGTATCCTATGACGTGCCGCTCAAGCTGCTGCTTCAGGCCGAATCCGCAGACGGCGCGGACCGGCTGCATATCGTCCTGGAGTCGCCGGCGGAGGATACAGTCAAGGCAATGGAGGAAGCGGCCAAGCAAGCAGGATTATCGCTGCTTTCGAAGCCTTACGAGTTCAAGCTGCTTCTGGGCGCGGATGGAGAGCTGGAGGAGTTGACGGATTTCGGCTCCCGGTACGTGACCCGTTCCATTACGGTCGCAGGAGGGCTGGATCCATCGAAAGCAACCGCGCTGTTGTTCGACCCGGCGACGGGAAGCTATCGCTTCGTGCCCGCCGTGTTCGAGGCGAAGGGTGACGAAACAGTAGCCGTGCTGAAGCGCAACGGCAACAGCCTCTACGTGCTGGCGAAGGCGGAGAAAACATTCAGGGATTTACCCGGCCATTGGGCCAGCAACGATATTGAGCAGCTCGCTTCAAAGCAGATTGTCCGGGGAGCTTCGGAGGATGCGTTCCTGCCGAATGCGGCCGTGACCAGAGCCGAATTCGCGGCATTGCTCGTCCGCGGGTTAGGCTTGACCGCCGGCCCGGACAAGCCCGAATCGTTCAACGACGTACATGCCCAGGATTGGTATGAGGAGGCGGTTGGTACAGCCGCCGGCTTCGGGCTCGTTCAGGGCTATGGGGACGGCTCGTTCAAGCCGCGACAGCTCGTCAGCCGCGAGGAAATGGCCGTTATGATTGCCAGAGCGCTTCATTTTGCAGAAGAAGGCAGCCAGGAAGGTACGGGCAGCGACAAGGAGAAGCTGGACGCCTATGCGGACGGCAAAGAGGTAAGCTCCTGGGCGCGCGAGGCGCTGTCGGAGCTGCTCGGCAGAGGGCTGCTGCTGGGAAGAAGCAGCGGCTTGCTGGATCCGCGCGGATCGGCGTCCCGCGCGGAAGCGGCAAGCATGCTGAAGCGTCATCTGACGTCCGTCGGATTCATAAACGAATAAACCGAAGCACATGCTTAGCCAAAACCGGTGAACAAGCGAGACGCTTGTTCGCCGGTTTTCATTTTTTGCCCGGGAATCAAGTAAAGCTACTCCTTCCCGTTACTCCTGTAGTCGGACGGAGACAACTCCATATTTTTGCGGAACATTTTGGAGAAGAGCAGGGGATCCTCGTAACCGACGGACCGCGCGATGTCACCGACGGACAGCTTCGTTGTGACGAGCAGCTCCGCTGCTTTTCTTATGCGGTATGCGATGAGGTACTGCTGGATGCTGCAGCCCATTACGTCCTGGAACAAGGAATTCAAGTAGCTCCTCTGCAGCCCGATCATTTGGGCAATGGCCCCGACCGTAATTCTGCTCGCATAATTCAGCCCGATAAAATGAACGACCTGGGCGACATACTTATCCCGCATGTTTTCCTTAAGAGCCCGGTGCTCGGGAGGGCCCGACCCGACAAGCATGGCTAGCCACAAATAAAGCAGCCCGGTCAGCTTGATTTCCCTGCCGTTTGCCATCGTCCGCGAACCGGCCATCGCCTCGATGCTTTCCAGAAAAAAACGGCCGTCGCCGCTGCTGAAAATCGGTTGTTCAACCGATAAGCCGGCCTGCATAAGAAGAGTAGCGGCTTTGATTCCGCCGAACCCGATCCAGCAATATTTCCAGGGACAATCATCGTCCGCGATATAATGCGTAATGGTACCGGGACTGATCAGAAAGCCTTGGCCTTTTGCCAGCCGGTAGGTTTTCCCCCCGATCTCGAACCGTCCTTCACCCTCAAGGATGTAATGAATTTTATAATAGTCTCTCATGGCGGGTCCAAAGGAATGCCTGGGAGCGCATTGTTCCATGCCGAACTGGATGAGATGCAAGTCGGATTGATGCAGGCTTTGCGGCAAATATTCGATCATGTGGTCCATCTCCCTCCTTCCGGTATTGTATCCCAGGACTAACTCAAAAGCGACTTGGACTTTGGACGACTCCGCTTCAGCACTATACGCACGAAATGGATTTTCTCCAGTTATTTTCATCGATTTTGGTAATATTGGTGTTTTAACTGGATTTCGTGTAGTTAAATTTCTCTAATTCCTGAGTATTGTCGCAAAGCCAGAGAGTAACTGTAGATAATCCAGTTATTTCATCTCTTGCAATCGATCTCTCTAAAATAACCACATAAAATCCAGTTACCCAAACGCATCCATCCAATAACGCTTGAAGAGGAAATGATTACGACATCGCCGGACTACAGCCTTTGGCATTATGTTGAGGAAACATTAGGAAATATTAGATCAAAAATAGAAAATAGCGCTACAGACATAAATCTGTACCGCTATTTTCATGTTCATTTCCATTTTGATTTTGGCGAGCTATCCTCCAGCGAGCTGCCTCTTTTGGGACAGCTCCAGGTTGTGCCGCGGAGAATTATTGTTGAACGCCGCCGCTGCCGGCGATTTGATCGATCATGCGCAGCTCTTCGTCCGTGAAGGCGAGGTTGTTCAGCGCCATTACGTTCTCTTCGAGCTGGCTTGTTTTGCTTGCGCCGATCAGCGCGGATGCAACCTTCCCATCCCGCAGTACCCAGGCGAGCGCCATCTGCGCCAGGCTTTGGCCGCGCGAGGCGGCCAACTCGTTCAGCTGTCGCACGATTGCGAGCTTTGACTCCGGGATGCTGTCCTTGTTCAGGAACCGGCTGTGACCGGCGGCTCTGGAATCGGCGGGGATGCCTTGTAAATACTTGTTCGTCAGGACGCCCTGCGCCAGCGGGACAAAGCCGATGATGCCGACGCCTTCTTCGGCCATAGCGTCCTGAAGGCCGTCTTCGATCCATCTCTCCAGAATAGAGTAGCTGGCTTGATGGATGAGGCATGGCGTTCCCAGCCGTTTCAAGACGGCTGCCGCTTCGCGCGCCTCGGCTTCACGGTAGTTCGAGATGCCGACATATAGCGCTTTGCCTTGACGGACGATTTGATCGAGAGCCGTCATCGTCTCCTCGATAGGAGTGTCGGGATCCGGGCGGTGGTGGTAATAGATGTCCACGTAGTCGAGTCCCATTCGCCGCAAGCTTTGATCGAGGCTCGATACCAAATATTTTTTGGAGCCGAAGTTCCCGTACGGACCGGGCCACATGTCGTAGCCGGCTTTCGTTGAGATAAGCAGCTCGTCCCGGTAGGGGGCGAAGTCTTTTTTCAGAATTTGGCCGAACGTTTCCTCCGCCGATCCGTAGGGAGGCCCGTAGTTATTCGCGAGATCGAAGTGGGTGATGCCAAGATCAAAAGCTTTGCGGGCGATCGCCCGGCTGTTCTCGAACAGGTCCTGGCCTCCGAAGTTGTGCCATAACCCTAGCGATAACGTAGGCAGCTTGACGCCGCTCTTGCCGCACCGGTTATATGTCATTTCCTTATATCTATTCTCATTCGCCGTGTAAGGCACGTTGCTTCCTCCTTAGATAAAGACATGTACTCATGCACTATTATGAAGTTTAAAGTCTATATTTCATATAGAGAGATGCGTTATCTATATGGCATTATGCACGATGAATGAAATAGGGAACGAACTCAGAAATGCAAATCATCAATTCGGGAAAAATTAGCTTGACGGTTTTCCGTGAAAGCGCTTATAATCAAGACAAACGATTACGTAAACGTTTTTCTCAGATATAAACATAGAAAAATGAACCTTACATTCGATTTCTGAGGATCACGTAAACGATTGCGCGAGATTGGAAGGTGGAATGAAAAATGAAGGCAGCAGACCTGGGGGTTCTTCAACAAGAGAAGGGGGGCGGAACGGCCGTGCGCAGCAGTAAAATCTGGGTCAAGATCAGGCAAAATTACGAGCTGTATCTGTTCATGCTCCCCGCGGTGCTCATTTATCTGGTGTTCAAGTATTACCCGATGTACGGAGTGCAGATCGCCTTTAAGGATTTCCGGGCAAGCAAAGGCATCTGGGGAAGCGAATGGGTCGGCTTCGAGCATTTTATCCGGTTTTTCGAAGCCTACAATTTTTGGCCGATTATGGAAAACACGATTTTGCTCAGCCTCTATTCCCTGGTATTCGGCTTCCCGATTCCGATTATCGTGGCGCTGATGCTGAACCAGATGCTGGCGAAGAGATACAAGAAATTCGTGCAGACGGTCATTTACGCGCCGCATTTTATTTCTACAGTCGTCCTCGTCGGGATGCTGGGTGTGTTCCTGTCCCCGAACAGCGGAATTGTGAACCACATCATCACCTTTTTCGGCGGCGAGCCGGTGCTGTTCATGGCAAGCGAAGGCTGGTTCCGCCCGCTGTACATCCTGTCCGGCATATGGCAGGAAACGGGGTTTGCCACGATCATCTACCTGGCGGCGCTGGCCGGCGTCAATCCCGAGCTTCACGAGGCAGCCGTCATGGACGGGGCAAGCAAGTGGAAGCGGGTCAAGCATGTGGATGTGCCGAGCATTATGCCGACGATCATCATCCTGATGGTTCTGGCGCTGGGCAACATCATGAGCGTCGGCTTCGAGAAGGCGTACCTGATGCAGAGCGACCTCAATTATGCGGCATCGAACATTATTCCGACTTACGTGTACGAGCTCGGGATCCAGAAGGCGCAGTACAGCTTCTCCGCCGCAATCGGCTTATTTAATGCCATCATTAACGTAGTGCTTCTAGTAACGGTAAACCGGGCAGCTAAAAAGCTGACGGAAACGAGCTTGTGGTAAGGGGGAGAGGGCGATGAACTCGCTGCTTGCACGCAAAACGAAAGGCGATGTCGCGTTCGACATCATCAACTATACGCTGCTGACCGCCGGCATGCTGCTGATTTTGTATCCGCTTTATTTTGTACTTATTGCATCTTTCAGCGATCCGAATCTGATTTATTCCGGAGAAATCTGGCTGCTGCCGAAGGGCTTGACTCTGGACGGCTACGAGCGGATCTTCGCCGATTCCTCCATCTGGGTCGGCTACGGCAACTCGCTGGTTTACGCCATCGCCGGCACGGCGATCAGCGTCACCATCACCCTGATGGCCGCTTACCCGCTGTCGCGCAAGGATTTTGTCGGGCAAGGCGCTTTCATGTGGTTCTTCATGTTCACCATGTTTTTCGGCGGCGGCCTGATTCCGACCTACCTGCTGATCAAGGATCTGAACATGATCAATACGATTTGGGCACTTGTCGTTCCCGGCGCAGCCGGCGTGTTCAATATTATTATCGTGCGAACCTTCTTCCAAAGCACGATTCCCGACGAAATGCGGGAAGCCGCCTTTATCGACGGCTGCACGAACACGAGGTTTTTCCTCGGCATGGTGCTGCCGCTGTCCAAACCGATTATCGCGGTTATGGTGCTCTATCACGTCGTAGGCTTCTGGAACGGTTTTTTCGACGCCATGATTTATTTGAACGAGGAATCGAAGTTTCCGCTCCAGCTCGTCCTCAGGAACATTCTGGTCCAGAACCAGGTGAACTCCAGCATGATGATCGACGTCGAGTCGTATGCCGCCAAGCTTCGGGTAACGGAGCTGATCAAATACGGCGTCATTATTATCGCAAGCCTGCCGCTGCTTGTCCTGTATCCGTTCCTGCAGCGTTATTTCGTCAAAGGGGTTATGATCGGCTCCATTAAAGGTTAATGCCGGCTTAAGCCGTACCCGCTTGATTATCGCCGGGCTTCGGACAACCGCGGACCGGACCCGGATGATGATAGATAAACATATAGAACCATTAAGGGAGGATCACTACACATGAAAAAGTCAGGGTCTATTGCAGTCAGCGTTCTGCTGACGGCGAGCATGATGATCTCCGCCTGCTCCGGCGGAGGCGGCAACGAAGGCGGTAACAATGGCGGCACTAACGGCGGAACGAACGCGCCGGCCGAGGAAGCAGGCTTCAACAAGGAAGGTTTGCCGATCGTCGACGAGAAGCTGACTCTATCGATCGTATCTCCGAAAGCCGCGCTTGCTCCCGAGTATAACGAGATGGAAATCTTCAAGCGCCTGGAGGCCGATACGAACGTTCATATCGAATGGAACAACATCCCGGATACGGATTACGCCGAGAAGAAAAACCTGCTGCTGGCTAGCGGCGATTTGCCGGACGCTTTTTACGCATCGCAATTTTCCGATTATGAATTGATTACTTACGGCAAAGACGGCACGATTATTCCGCTGGAGGAGCTGATTGGTCAGTACGCTCCGAACCTGAAGAAGCTGCTCGAGGAAAGACCGGACATCAAGGCGGCGATTACCGCTCCGGACGGCCATATTTACGGTCTGCCGACCTGGGAGGAGAATGAACTCGGCACGAACCCGTTCTTCCACGTCATCAACAAGCAGTGGCTCGACAAGCTGGGCCTGAAATTCCCGGAAACGCTGGATGAATACACCGAAGCGCTTGTTGCGTTCAAAACGAAGGATCCGAACGGCAACGGCAAAGCCGACGAAATTCCGCTCAGCTTCATGCATATGCAGTGGTGCATGGATATTGCCGGCCTGTTCGGCGCCTTCGGCCTGCCGGACAATCTGGAGCACCGGATCGTCCGCGACGGCAAGGTGATCTTTACGGCTACGCAGCCGGAGTATAAGGAAGCGCTGAAATATTTTAACGAGAAATGGTATAAGCAAGGACTGATCGATCCGGAATCGTTTACGCAGGACGCGCCTCAATATCTGGCAAAAGGCAAAACGCCGGATCCGACGCTCGGCTCCTACGTCTGGTGGGAAATCGAGGAGGTCGTCGGTACGGCTCAAGCCGCCAACTATGCGCTTGTTCCTCCGCTGACCGGCCCGACGGGCAAGAAAACGATCGGCAGAGGCAACGGCGGCGGCCCGGGCAGAAACGCCTTCGTCATTACGAAGGACAACGAAAATCCGGAAGTGACGATGCGCTGGATCGACCAGCAGTATGAGCCGTACATGGCGGCGCAAATCCACTGGGGCCCGATCGGCATTATTTATGAAAAAGACGCGAACGGCAAGCTCGTGAACCTGCCGCTTGAGGAAGGCGTATCGATGGGCGAATTCCGCCAGAAGGTCGCTCCGAACGGCGCCGGAGTCATTACGGCCGAGCATTTCAAAACGATCGTCGACATGGAGCCGCGCGCCCAGCAGCGGAAGAAGGATTTGGAGCAGTACTACGAGCCGTTCATGGAAAAAGAAAACTATCCGACGATTTTCTTCGAGCCGGAAGAACTGGATACGATCAATCAAATCGAGCCGGAGCTGATCAAATACGTGAATACGCAGCGCGCGAAATTCATCGTTGACGGCGTGGACGACAAGGCTTGGGACAGCTACGTGAAGACGGTAGAGGATATGGGACTCGGCAAGCTGATGGAGCTGTATCAAACCGCTCTTGACCGTTACAACGCGGCGCAGAAATAAAAGTAAGTTCCGCATCCACTGCAGAAAATGCTGCTAAAACCTGACATCGGGTTTGCTTAAGGGGTTTCTACTGCAGTTTATGCAGCAGATCGTGCACATTACAAGCTCCACAGGCATATATCGGCCGATTCTGATGCACAACCTGCAGCAGAGCCCGTTGCAGCCTTTAAGACTTCACCTTCCGATGTATAAAGTGCATCCTGGAGGAGAATATGCCGGGTCGGATGAAGCCGTCATTTGACGGCCTCGCCCGGCTCAAAGCTTCACCTTTGATATGAACTTGAAATAACCGCTAAAGGTTTGGATAAAGAGGAGAGAGAAACCGATGAAGCATCATTTTGACCAACCGCTGCGACCGCAGTTTCATTTTACGCCGGCCTCCAATTGGCTGAACGACCCGAACGGCATGGTGTACTACGACGGGGAATACCATTTGTTCTACCAGCATCATCCGGACAGCAGCGTATGGGGGCCGATGCATTGGGGCCATGCGGTCAGCACGGATCTGGTGCACTGGGAGCATTTCCCGATCGCCCTGTATCCCGATCATAACGGGACGATTTTCTCGGGCAGTGCGGTTGTCGACTGGAACGATACGAGCGGCTTTTTCGACGGAAAAGCAGGGCTTGTCGCGATCTACACGCAGACGGAGACGATACCGGGCTCGGACTTGTCCAAGCAGCGGCAGAGCATCGCCTACAGCAAGGACAACGGGCGCACCTGGATTCCGTACGAGGGCAATCCCGTGCTTGCCGACGAGCGGTTCGCGGATTTCCGCGATCCGAAGGTGTTCTGGCACCGGGAGTCGGAGCAGTGGATCATGGTGCTGGCGGCGGGCGACCGGCTGTTCCTTTATCGCTCGCCCGATCTGAAGGCATGGACATTCGCGAGCGAATTCGGCGCGCAGGACGGCTCGCATGACGGAGTATGGGAATGCCCGGACCTGTTCGAGCTGCCTGTGGAAGGCGGAGAAGGCGCTTCGAAATGGGTCATGATCGTGAGCATCGGCGACGATCCTGCTTGCCCGGAAGGCTCGAGAACGCAATATTTTACCGGCGAATTCGACGGTTTTGCGTTCACGAACGACAATCCGGCGGACACCGTGCTGTGGCTTGATCATGGCCGCGATAACTATGCGGGCGTGTCGTGGTCCGACGCTCCCGGCCTGGAATCGGAGCGGCTGTTCATCGGCTGGATGAACAACTGGAAGTACGCCAATCTGATTCCGACGTCCGGCTGGCGGGGAGCGATGACGCTGGCGCGCAAGCTGACGCTGAGACAGGCGCCGGAGGGCGTCCGGCTCGTGCAGAAGCCGGTTGAGAGCTTGAGTCAGCTTCGCCTGGCGGGCAGCGAATGGCAAAATGAGCGCATCGGTCCGGAAGCCAGTCTGTTATGCGGGGCAGGAAGCGGCTTGCTGGAGCTAGAAGCGGATTTCGAGCCAGGCACGGCGTCCGAATTCGGTATCAAGCTGCTGGCCGGCGGCAAGGAGACGGTGATCGGCTACGACACAGCTGCCGGGGAGCTGTTCATCGACCGCTCGGATTCGGGCATTATCGATTTCCAAGCCGAATTCGGCTGCAGGCATGCCGCGCAGCTGCCGGCAAAGGACGGACGGATCAAGCTGCAGCTGTGGCTGGACCGCTCTTCTGTGGAAGTGTTTGCGGACGAAGGCGGCGTCGTGATGACCGACCAGCTGTTCCCGCATGAAAGCTGGGACGGCATCGAGCTGTATGCGGCAGGAGGCGAGGCGCTGCTTCGGTCGCTGCGCCTGTATCCGCTAAGATCGATCTATGCGCCGAATGCCGCTGAAGCGGTTGGCCGATCACAATGACCGAGCGCGGGAGGACGGATATCGATGGATAACAGGATGTGGAACCGGACGGACGGCGGGGGCGGCCTTGCCGCCCACTGGCCGCTGGACGAGGGGAGCGGGGCGGCGGCGTTTGATACGGCCGGCGGATTGGCCGACGACGTGTCCTATGCGCTGCTTCAGGGCAGATTCACCGGGAAGGCGGAGCCGCAGTGGCGTCCCGGCGTTTGCGGCGGAGCTCTGCTGTTCGACGGCTATTCGACCTGGATTACGAGGAAGGCCGCCGAGGCGCCGAAGCTGGACGATGCGTTTACGATTTCCGCTTGGGTCGCTCCGCGCTCTTATGAGTGGGGAGCGGAGGGCCGGCTGTCCGCAATCGTGAACCGGCATGACCGGGAGGCGGCGGAAGGTTTTGTGCTCGGCATGTTCAGGCACGGTTCCTGGTCGCTGCAGCTCGGCGCAAGCGGACGCTGGTACGAGCTGTGGTGCCGCGACCGTCCGCTGGAGAAAGGGAAATGGTCCCATGTCGCCGCTACCTTCAGCAGGGAAGAAGCCGCGATGAAGCTTTATTTGAACGGCGAGCAGGTGGCCGAGCGCGCGATGCCCGCCGGTACCGCGATGAGCCCGAGCGACAGCGCGGATTTGCTCATCGGGAAAAACAATCAGGCGGCGGTGCTGGCCGAGGCATTCCGTCATAATATGTTCGACGGTTTAATGGACGATGTGCGCATTTACAGCCGCGCGCTGACCGTCGTCGAGATTGCTTCCGCCTATAAGGAGGCGCTGCTCCCTCATGGCGGCAGCGCGCCGGAAATTCCGTTCGCCGACATCCGGCTGGACCGGAGGCCGCTCCTGCAGGACCGCCACCGGCCGCAGTACCATGCCAGCCCGCCCGTTCATTGGATGAACGAGCCGCATGCTCCGATTTATTTTGAAGGGAAATATCATTTGTTCTACCAGCATAACCCGCAGGGCCCTTACTGGGCGCAAATTCATTGGGGGCACTGGGTGAGCGAGGATTTGGTGCATTGGCGGGATTTGCCGATTGCGCTGGCGCCGGAGAAGGGAGCCGTCGATCCGGACGGCGTATGGTCGGGCAGCGCCGCTTACGATGAACATGGCGTACCTGCGCTGTTTTTCACGGCCGGGGATGACAGCGCTTCGCCGAACCAACGCGTAGCCCTTGCCCGCAGCCGGTTCCGGGAGGACGGGGACAGCGAGCTGACGGTTTGGGAGAAGCACAAGGCGCCTCTGATCGTCCAGGAGAAGGGGCAGGGCCTGTTCGGAGACTTCCGCGATCCGTTCGTATGGAAGGAAGACGGACTGTGGTATTTGCTGATCGGCTCCGGCACGGACGGGCAGGGAGGCACGGTACTGGCGTATACGTCGGCCAACATGACCGACTGGACGTATCACGGGCCGTTCTACGTAAGCGATGCGTCCCGCTTTCCTTATCTCGGCAACATGTGGGAGCTGCCCGTGCTGCTGCCGCTCGGCAAGGATGCTTTGGGCCGCGAGAAGCATGTATTCCTGATCAGCCCGCTCGGCCCGGGCGCCGATGTGGAAGTGTTCTACTGGATCGGGGAGTTTGACCGCGGGCAGGTCCGGTTCGTGCCCGATCATGAGGAGCCTCAGCTCATTGACGTCGGTGACTTTCATTTTACGGGGCCGAGCGGGATGGTCGATCCGAGAACCGGGCGCAATATCGTCTTCACGATCGCGCAGGGCGAGCGGACTCCGCAGCTGGAATACGATTCGGGCTGGGCTCATAATGCGGGGCTGCCTGTCAGCGTATTCCTGAGGCCCGACGGCCGGCTCGGAGTGGAGCCGATCGCGGAGCTGGAGTCGCTGAGGGGCGAGCGGCTCTGCTCGCTTCGGGACACAACGGTCGAGGAAGCGAACCGGACGCTCGCAGACGTCCGGGGGGATATGCTGGAAATCCGGGTCGAATTCGAAGCGGAAGAGCCGGAGGAGTTGGATGAACAGGATGAGCATGATGAGCATGATGAGCATGATGAGCTTCCTCAACCGCAGCCGCAGCGTCTTGGCGTATGGGTCAGGCAGTCGCCGGAGCGCGACGAAGAAACGCTGATCTACTACGACCGGAGAAGCGCGGAGCTAGGCGTGAACCGGGAAAAAACGACCCTATCCAAGGAAGAGCGTTCGCGCGGCGTACAGTCCGGCAGGCTTGATCTGGCGGGAGAGGCGCTCAGGCTGCACATCTATTTGGACCGCTCGATGGTCGAGGCGTATGCAAACGGGCTGAAAAGCCTGACGACCAGAGTATATCCCGAGCGTACGGATTCGCTTGGCCTGCGGCTGGAAGGTCGCGGCGCCGCAAAGATCCGGTCGCTGGATATTTGGACGATGAATTCGATATACGTATAACCGGGCTGGAGCATTGAAGCCTATTGTGTTGATTCCTTATTTACGGGGCTGTTTCTAAAAGTCATGCATGATGTGACTGAGGAAACAGCCCCGTTTTTATTAATTATTTTTCTAATGGACAAAAATGAAGCCAAGATCCCATATTGTACGAGTGCCACATTTTAACGGTCATTATAGCGCTTTAAAGCCATGTTTCTAAAGAAACCAACCCTCTCATCCGCCCTAACCGCTTCCCCTGTCCGTTAGCCGCCGACACTTGCTGATTAGCTAGTCTAAGCGGCGATCATGTCCGTTGCCAAGCCGAGGTCCTCCGCTGCCTACAAGCCGAGGAAGAAGTAGAAGTCGGATGTCTTTCGCAGCCCGCAAGCCGAGGGGGAGCGTGGAGCTCGGGAGTCTTTCGCTGCCCAAAAGGCGGATGACAACATCCAAGCTCTGTACTAGAATAGAGCTGAATGCAGGCTGGTGCAGCTGCGTCCAGTAAACGATCTTTCCACAACAAATGTAAGCGCAAACAGAAATGAAATCCACGGGCAAAGGAGTTTCTGCAATGAAAATCGCAAGCTACGAGTTATTTCTGGTGCCGCCGCGCTGGCTGTTCCTCAAAATCGAAACGGACGAAGGCATTTGCGGCTGGGGCGAGCCGGTCGTCGAAGGAAGGGCGGCGACGGTCAGGACGGCTGTGGACGAGCTGATGGAATATTTGATCGGCAAAGATCCGCTGCAGATTGAAGACCACTGGAACGTCATGTATAGAGCGGGCTTCTACCGCGGGGGACCGGTCCTCATGAGCGCGATTTCGGGAATCGATCAGGCGCTTTGGGATATTAAAGGCAAGTTTTACAATGCGCCCGTGCATCAGCTTCTCGGAGGCAAAGCGAGAGAGTCGATCAAGGTTTACTCCTGGATCGGCGGCGACCGTCCGGCAGAGGTCGGGGAAGCGGCGAAGGAAGCGGTTGCGAGAGGCTTTACGGCCGTCAAGATGAACGGGACGGAGGAGCTTCAATATGTGGATTCGTACGACAAAATCGATCAGGCGCTGGCGCGGATTGCGGCTGTCCGCGACGCTGTCGGCCCGCATGTGGGCATAGGCATTGATTTTCACGGAAGAGTACATAAGCCGATGGCCAAAATTTTGGCCAAAGAGCTCGAAGCCTACCGGCCGATGTTCATCGAAGAGCCCGTTCTGCCCGAAAATAACGAGGCGCTCCGCGAAATCGCGAACCATACCTCGATCCCGATCGCGACCGGGGAAAGAATGTTTTCCAAATGGGATTTCAAAAAGCTGCTAATCGACGGTTACGTCGATATTATTCAGCCCGACCTGTCTCATGCCGGCGGCATTACGGAATGCAAAAAAATCATTTCGATGGCCGAAGCGTTCGATGTGGCGGCCGCTCCGCACTGTCCGCTCGGGCCGATCGCCCTGGCATCATGCCTGCAGGTTGACGCGACATGCCATAACGCTTTTATCCAGGAGCAGAGCCTCGGCATTCACTACAACCAAGGCAACGATTTGCTCGACTATATTGTAGATAACCGGGTGTTCCAATACGAGGACGGCTATGTGAAAATTCCTGACGGCCCGGGTCTGGGCATTGAAATCAACGAAGAGCATGTCCGGAATATGGCGAGCATCGGCCATAATTGGCGAAATCCGGTCTGGAGGCATAAGGACGGCAGCATAGCCGAGTGGTAAAAAATTTTGGCTTGTCCGCCCGGCCGTACATGGTTGACAGCTTCCGTTATATTGGCGATGATGGAGATGTAAGCGACTTTATCAACGGGCGGGGAGCTGACAGCGATGAAATTAGTGGTGGAGCAGCCGGCAGCGCGCTGGTATAAGACGGAGATGGGGCTTGCAGACGGGGATGCTGTTCGGATTTATGTGCGGCTTGGCGGATGCGGCAGCGTGCATCCGGGACTCTCGCTCGGTGTGAACAAGGATGTTCCGAGAACCATCGGGCTGAGCGATACGGTAGACGGCGTCACATTTTATATAGAAGAAGATAATTTGTGGTACCTGGACAACAGGACGCTGACGATCTCGTTCGACGAGAGGTACGAAGAGATCAACATGTCAGTCTGGTAGAAGGCTATCCTTCTTCATAAAAAAAGGCTGTCCGATTCGTCTGCAAAGACGATCGGGCAGCCTATTTGCGTTGCGGGAGCCGGAGCGTACGTCTGCTGCACTGAGGGCAGACCGCTGAGGTCCATGCCGTTTACGGAACGGCCGTTATTCGCCAGCCGCGTTTTTGGCGAGCTCCTTGCGTACGATCGGCGCTACCCGGGTGCCGAGCAGCTCGATGGCGCGCAGCACCTCGCGGTGCGGCATCGTGCCGACGTTGACATGCAGGAAGAAGCGGGTCACGCCCAGATTTTTGCGCAGCAGCAATATTTTCTCCGCGACAAATTCGGGATCGCCGACGTAGAGGGCGCCGCGAAGACTGCGGGCGGCATCGTAGGCCGGACGGTCGTAATACTGCCTCCATCCGCGTTCGCGTCCGATGACGTTCATTTGGGCCTGGGTCGGCAGGAAAAAGGAATCTGCGGCCTGCTCGGTCGTATCTGCGACGAAGCCATGCGAATGCGTCGCGATTTGCAGCTTCGCAGGATCGTGTCCGGCCTTTGCGGCAGCTTCTTTATATAGGCCGACCAGCGGCGCAAAGCTTTCTGGCATGCCTCCGATAATGGCGAAAGCAATGGGAAGGCCCAGCATTCCCGCGCGTACGGCCGACTGCGGATTGCCGCCGCTGGCAATCCATACCGGCAGCGGGCTTTGGACGGCTCGCGGATAGACGGGAAGGTTATCGATGGCAGGACGGTGGCCGCCGCGCCAGGTCACTTTCTCCTCGGATCTGATCGCAAGCAGCAGCTCCAGCTTCTCGTCGAACAATTCGTCATAATCGTCCAGACTGTATCCGAACAGAGGAAAAGATTCAATGAACGAACCCCGCCCGGCCATAATTTCGGCCCGGCCG
The DNA here is from genome assembly GCF_020169515.1 of Paenibacillus vietnamensis. Classification (GTDB taxonomy): domain Bacteria; phylum Bacillota; class Bacilli; order Paenibacillales; family Paenibacillaceae; genus Pristimantibacillus; species Pristimantibacillus vietnamensis. The sequence continues at coordinate 190,509 of NZ_JAHMHW010000005.1, forward strand.
TCAGAGAGGCCGTCAAGCGTAGAGAAGGACTGGTAGACGCGAACCGGATCGTCCGAGGACAGCACGGTGACGGCGCTCGTCAGCCTGATCCGCTTCGTCATAGCGGCTGCAGCCGCCAAGACGACGGCCGGAGCGGAGCCGGCATAATCGGCGCGGTGATGCTCCCCGATACCATACACATCCAGACCGGCCTGGTCGGCCAATACGATTTCCTCGACCGCCTGGCGAAGCCGCTCGGCGTGACTGATCACCTTTCCCGTCGCCGGATCCGGCGTCGTCTCCAAAAATGTGCTGATCCCTATTTCCATGCTGGTTGCGAAATCGGTCATGTTGATGTTCCCCCTTTAATAGTTACAGTTTACTCACTATTTTAATGTTTATCAACTTTAGTAAGCAAAACATAAGCGTTGACAGGGATCGCGTTGTTTGCTACCTTTAAGCATACAATTCCTACTTGTTTAGTGTGTTTATATAAATGAATTCGGAGGTCGTCCCTATGAATATTGAAAATATAGAAGCGTTCGTTTACGTCATCCATTGCGGAAGCTTCAATAAGGCGGCGGAAGCGTTGTATTTGTCGCAGCCTTCCGTGACGGCCAGAATCAAATCGCTTGAGCAGGAGCTGGATTGCAAGCTGTTCGACCGGCAAGGAAAGCAGGTGCATATTACGGAGGACGGCAAACGGTTCCTTCCCTATGCGCAGCAGCTGCTGCTTATTTATCAAAAAGGAAAGCTTCACATTAACCAGAAAAAATCGCTGCCGAACGAGCTCCGGATCGGCTGTACCGTTTCGGTATCCAATTACATGATTCCGGACCTGCTGCCCCGGCTGAAAGCCCGATTTCCGGAAACCCACTACAAGATTGTAACAGGTACGACGGATGATATTATGGGCAAGGTGCTGGCTAAGGAAACGGATATCGGATTCGTACGGAACGTGAACCATCCAAGCCTGCAATCCGGTAAGTTTTACGAGGATCCGATCCGTCTGTACGTTTATGAAGGGCATCCTTTTCTGGAAAAAGAAAATTTGACGATTGAAATGGTCGCCGGGCAGCCGCTCGTTTTTTTTGAATGCGGCTCCCTGGACTGGCTTCGCATCCATCGCATATTCGAATCCCATGAGCTGCCGCCGAACATTCAGGTGCATACGGATAACTCGGAGATGGCCAAGAAACTCGTTATCCGCAAGGCGGGAATCGCTTTTTTGCCGGAGCTGTGCGTCTCGCAGGAAATTGCGGAAGGAAAGCTGTTTCCGCTTCGGCTGCCGGAGACGGAGGGCATTTCCCTTCAAACGAACCTTATTGCGCATCATGGGGAGCACACCGGGCTTCTTGAAGCTATCACGGAAATCGGCAGAGAGCTGGCCGAAAGAAAACCGCCCTTATCGACGGATTATTTTTAAAATCGGATTCTTGAATCGATATATAGAATTTCTCTATAAGCAAAAGCATTGACGCCTCCCGAAGACAGGTGGTAAAGTTTACACATCGCTAATTCTTACTTAACGGGTAGGAATTATAAGAATAAATTTATATGTAACGGATATGGGGGAAATGAACATGAAAAAATGGTTGATCTCAGCGGCTGCACTTACTTTGACACTTACTCTTGCCGGCTGCGGCGCTAACAACAATACCGGGTCGGAAACGGCAGGCGGCGAGCCTTCGCAGAATGTGAAAAAAATCGTGGTCGGTACGGGCACGCAATTTCCTAACGTATGCTTCATCGACGAGAACGGCAAGCTGACCGGCTTTGATGTGGAGCTTATCCGGGAAATCGACAACCGCCTGGAGGACTATGAATTCGATATTCAGACGCTTGAATTTACGAACCTGCTGCTCAGCCTGGAGACAAAGAAGATCGATCTGGTCGCTCACGAAATGGAAAAAAATCCGGAGCGCGAAGAGAAATATCTGTTTAACAAAGAGCCATACGCCCACTGGAGAAACAAGATCGTTGTGGCCAAGGACAATAATGCCGTACAGTCGCTTGACGATTTGAAGGGCAAGAAGGTGCTGACGACGGCAACAAGCGCCCAGTCAACGATCCTGGAAAACTATAACAAAGAAAACGGCAATGCCATTGAGATCGTCTACCAGAACGGCGGGGCGAACGACTCCGTTCAGCAGGTAACCTCCGGACGCGTGGAGGCTTTCCTGGCAGCCGACTTTACGCTCTCCCTGATCGATCCGAAGAAGGAGCTGAAGACGACGGGACCTTCGCTCAGCGAAGCGGACATTCTGTTCATGTTCCGCAAGAACGATCCGGAGCAGCAGGAGCTTGCCGACCGCGTCGACGAGGCGATCAAGGAGCTGAAGGCGGACGGAACGCTGGCGAAGCTCAGCTCCGAGTGGCTCGGCGATGATTTTACATCCGAAGAATAAACGCAGCGAAACAGAGAAAGGGGAAGCCGCCGCATGGGAGAGTCCTTCGATATCAGCTACGTGCTCGAGTATTTCATAAAGCTGCTGCCCACCTTGAAAATCACTCTCCTCATCGTGGCGGGTTCGATCGTAATCGGGCTGGGCGTCGGATTTATCGTCGCCCTCCCGCAGCTTTATAACATACCGGTATTAAAACGTCTGTCGCAAATTTATTTGTCTTTTTTCCGGGGAACGCCGATCTTGATTCAGTTATTTTTGTTCTATTACGGATTGCCCGAAATTTTGAAGGCGGTCAGTCTGGACGTCTCGAAGGTGCCTGCGCTTTATTTCGTTATTTTGACCTATGCCCTGCATAGCGGCGCTTATTTGGCCGAGATGATCCGCGCGGCGGTCGGCGCAGTGGACCGGGGGCAGGTGGAAGCGGCTTACGCGGTCGGTATGACGGGCTTTCAGGCCTTTACCCGCATCGTATTGCCCCAGGCTATGGCGATCTCCGTTCCGGTATTTGCCAATCTGGTCATCGCGAACCTGAAGGATACGTCGCTGGCCTTCTCGCTAGGCATTATGGAGCTGACGGGCAAATCGCAGACGCTGGCGGTCATGTCCAGGCATTTCGTCGAAACCTACATTTCGCTGGCCATCATTTATTTCATTATCAGCTACGGCCTGGAGAAGCTGTTTCTCCTGCTGGAGCGCAGGCTGCAAAGGCATGAAAGGCAGCTGGTGACGGAGAAAAAAGCGGCGCTAAAGCAAAAAGGAAGGCTGGGCTGGCCGGGAATAAAGCCGGGCTACGGAGGAAGGGGAGCGGAGCATGAAGCTTGATTTTCATTTCATATGGACGGCGTTTCTGCAGCTGCTGACTGCGGTTCCGACAGCCTTGGCCATGACCGGCGTGTCCGTCTTTAGCGGCCTGCTGATCGGTACGGCGGTTGCCGTTATCCGGCTTTACAAGGTGCCGGTGCTTCACCGCGCCGCAGCCGCGTATGTGACCTTTATCCGCGGCACGCCGATGCTGACGCATCTGCTGCTCATTTATTTCGGGCTTCCGATGCTGGTCGACGCCATAGCCGAAGGGCTCGGACTTCCTTTCCGTTCCGTGTCGATTCCGATGATCGGCTTCGCCTATATTGCCTTCTCCATTACGGCAGGGGCGTATATGTCCGAGGTGGTTCGTTCGGGCCTGCTGGCCGTTAACCGGGGGCAGCTGGAAGCCGCGTATTCGATCGGCATGTCGACGCCGCAGGCGATGCGCCGGATTATCCTGCCGCAAGCCTTTGCGGCAAGCCTGCCTAATCTGTCTAACATGGTCATCGGCATGCTGCACGGCTCTACCCTTGCTTTTACCGTATCGGTCGTCGAGATTAACGCGAAGGCGCAAATCGTTGCGACCACGAACTGGAAGTTTTTTGAGGCTTATTTGGCGGCTGCCGTCATTTTCTGGGGTTTGACGTTTATTATCGAGCGGCTGACCGCCTTGGCGGAGAAGCGCTTTAATCTCTATAACCGGGGCGGTGTATCATCATGATCAAGCTGAAGCAAATCCGCAAAAGCTTCGGACGTACCGAGGTGCTGAAGGGAATCGATTTGACCGTGAACAAAGGCCAGGTCGTCGCGATTCTCGGTCCCAGCGGCTCGGGCAAAACGACGCTGCTGCGCTGCATCAATTATTTGGAGAAGCCGGGCGACGGCCAAATTTCCATCGGCGATCTGACCGTCGATTGCAAGCGCCATAGCAAAAAAGACATTCACGCGCTGCGCCAAAAATCGGCGATGGTGTTCCAGCAGTATCATCTGTTCCGTCACAAAACGGCGCTGGAGAACGTGATGGAAGGCCTTGTGGTCGTGAAAAAGCAGCCGAAGGAAGAGGCGCGGGCAAGAAGCATTGAGCTTCTGGAGAAGGTCGGGCTAGGCAACAAGCTGCATGCCTACCCGAGCGAGCTTTCCGGCGGCCAGCAGCAAAGAGTCGGAATAGCCCGTGCGCTGGCGCTTAATCCGGAGGTGATTTTGTTCGACGAGCCGACCTCCGCGCTCGATCCGGAGCTGGTCGGCGAAGTGCTCGCCGTCATCCGCAAAATCGCGAAGGAAGGCATCACGATGATTATCGTGACGCATGAGATGGGCTTCGCCCAGGACGTTGCGAATCATGTCGTATTCATGGACGGCGGGGTTATCGTCGAGGAAGGCAGGCCGAACGAAATATTCACTTCTCCGAAGGAAGAACGGACGAAGCAGTTTTTGAAACGGATAACGCCGGAGAGCGTCTATTCGATTTAACGATAGAGGAGAGGTACGAGATGTCATTCAAATTCGGCATTCTGGATCAAAGCATTATTTTTCCCGGCCAGACGGCTGCGGAAGCGCTCGGCAATACGGTGAAGCTTGCACAGCTGGCGGAGAAGCTCGGCTTCGAGCGCTTCTGGGTGTCGGAGCACCATGATTCCCCGGGTATGGCCGGCTCTTCGCCGGAGGTGCTGATCGCGTATTTGCTCGCACAGACGAACACGATCCGTATCGGCTCAGGCGGCGTCATGCTTCAGCATTACAGCCCGTATAAGGTGGCGGAAAACTTTAACGTGCTCGCCACGCTGGCCCCCGGCCGCGTAGAGCTTGGCATCGGACGCGCCCCCGGCGGTCTGCCGCGTTCGACGAAGGCGCTGCAGAAAGGAGTGGCGGAGCAAGCGACGCTTGAGGAGAAGCTGACGGAGCTGGAGCAGCTGCTGCACGGGCCGGCGGGCTTGGAGCACCCGCTTGTAGGGCTGCAGGCGAGTCCTATACCGGTTCAGCCGGCGGATGTTTATTTGCTCGGAACAAGCGTGTCAAGCGCGGAGCTGGCAGCGTCCAAGGGCTATCCGTACGCGTTCGCCTTGTTCATTAATAACGACCCGGAGACGGCTCGCAAGGCGATTGACACCTACCGCAGCCGCTTTAACAGAGAGCATGGCAGGGAGCCGAAGACCATCCTGGCTTTATCGGTCATTGCGGCGGATACCGAGGAGGAAGCGGCTAAGCTCGCGGGTCAGTTTAAAAGCGTCAGGGTTACGCTGGCAAGCGGGAAGACGGTCAATGTCGGCTCGCTGGAGCAAGCGGAGGAATTCGCCCGGCAGGCGGGCGAGGCGTTTACGGCAGAGGAGCGGGAAGCGGACATTACGAAGGGCACGAAGGAACAGGTCCGGAAGCGGCTGCTGGAAATCAAAGAGCATTATGGGGCCGACGAGTTTATCTTCACGACGATCGTGCCGGATTTCGGGAAGCGGCTTCGCTCGTTCGAGCTGCTGAAGGAAGCGTTCGAAGGGGAGCTGGTATGAGCGGGCTGTCCGCGAAGGCGGAGGCGATCAAGGAGCGCCTGAAGGAGATCCGCCGCAGGCTGCACGAGCATCCGGAGCTGTCGCACGAAGAATACGAAACGACGGCCTCTATTGAACGCTGGCTTTCCGAAGCCGGCATCCGGATTGCGGATTACGGCCTGAAGACAGGCGTAATTGCCGAGGTTGGCGGGCTGAACGGCGGACCGGTCGTAGCGGTCCGGGCGGATATCGACGCCTTGCCGATTCAGGAAGAGACGGGACTCCCGTTCGCTTCCAAGCTCGCGGGGAAGATGCATGCTTGCGGCCACGACTTCCATACCGCCGCCGTACTCGGCACCGCTTTCCTGCTCAAAGAGCGCGAGCGGGAACTGCAGGGAACCGTTCGTTTCCTTTTCCAGCCCGCTGAGGAGAAGGCAAAGGGCGCCAGGGAACTGATAGACAGCGGGGCGCTGAAAGGCGTCCGGGCCGTCTTCGGCATGCATAACAAGCCGGACCTGCCGGTCGGCACAGTCGGCGTGAAGAGCGGTCCGGTCATGGCCGCCGCCGACGGCTTCGTCGTCGAGGTGCTCGGGCGCGGCACGCATGCCGCCGTTCCGGAGGCCGGCATCGATCCGATCGTAACGGCAGCCCATATCATAACGGCGCTCCAATCGGTTGTCAGCCGTAACGTCGGCGCGCTTGAAAGTGCCGTAATCAGCGTGACGAGGCTTCATGCAGGCTCGGCCTGGAACGTCATTGGCGAGAAGGCGGTGTTCGACGGAACGATCCGGACGTTCAGCGAAGAGGTGCGGATCAAGGTGCGGGACCGCTTCGAGCAGGTGGTGCGCAGCGTGGCTGCGGCGTTTGGCGCTGAGGCACGGATCAAATGGCTGGAAGGCCCTCCGGCCGTCGTCAACGACGCGAAGTGGGCGGCTGCTGCGGCGCGCGCAGCTTCTGAGCTTGGTTTAACCGCAGTGGAGCCGGCGCCGTCGCCGGCGGGCGAGGATTTTGCTTTTTATTTGAAGGAAACCGAAGGGGTATTTGTTTTTATGGGGACGGACGGCCCGCACGAATGGCATCACCCGGCTTTTGATCTAGACGAAGCCGCGCTGCCGGCCGCCGCCGCATTCTTCGCTTCCTTAGCCGAGGATGCGTTGAAAGACATTAATAATAAGGGGGAGCAGTTATGAGCCGGAATGCAGCCATTATTAATACTTATTTACATGCGTACGACGAAATTGAGAAGGAGATCGAAGGGCTGACGGAGGAGCAGCTGAAGTGGAAGGCTGCGCCCGCCTCATGGAGCGTAACCGAGGTGCTCGCTCATCTTGCCGACCACAGCATCGTGGTCTCATTCCGGATCCGCGAAATATTGGCCGGCTCCGAGGCCCGTCTCCCGGCATTCAATCAGGATGCATGGGTAGCCGGACAGAAGGCGAATGACGGCCGCGCGCAAGATATTATCGCTGCCGCAAAGGCGCTTGCCGGCTATAACGGCCTGCTGTTTGACCGCCTCACGGATGAGGATTGGAACAAAACCGGCATTAACTTCAAAGGCGAGCCCGTCGCGGTCGCCGGGATCGTCCCGGCATTCGTCGCGCACGTTCAGACCCATCTGGCCCAAATCCGGCGGATCAAGCAGGGGAATACGGACTCGTTCAATACAAGCTGCACCATCTAAAAAATATCGATCAGGAAAGCAGGTGTCAGGATGCCGAACCGGCAAATAATCGTACGCGAAGCGAAGCCCGATGACCGCGATGCTCTTAAACAGGTTCTGCTCGATGCCTATGGACAATATGAAGCGGAGTTATCCGAAGAATTGTGGAACGGGTACAAAGCAAGTATTTTGGCATCCATTGACGGTTCGGAGACGAAGGCAAAGCTTGTTGCCGAGCTGGACGGCGAGGTAGTCGGCAGCGTGTTCCTCTTCGATAACTCCGAAGCGGCATACGGCCTCCCCGATCTCGGGATTCATTCGCCGATCATCCGTCTGCTTGCCGTGGCGCGGCAGGCCCGCGGGCATGGCGTGGCGACGGAGCTTATCCGTTCAAGCGCGAGGCTGGCAAGCCTGTGGGGGGCGGAAACCCTGCATCTCCATACTTCGGACATGATGGATTCGGCGGTCCGGCTTTACGAGCGGCTGGGCTTCGAGCGGGCGTACGATAAGGAATTTATGAACGGGGATAAACTCGTCAAGAGCTACCGGCTCCAATTGAAGGAAACGGCTCTGCTGCAAGGCTAAATACGGCATTCAATCATAGGGGAGAGTGTGACAAATGGGAAAACGCAAACAGCTTAAATTCGGGGCTATCATCCACGGGGTGGGAGGCAACATTTCGGGATGGCGGCATCCGGAGGTGCCGGCGGACGCAAGCGTCAGCTTCGATTTCTACCGGCAGCAGGCGCAAACGGCGGAAAAAGGGAAGTTCGACCTGGTGTTTATCGCCGACGGCCTGTATATCAACGAGAAATCGATTCCGCATTTTCTCAACCGGTTCGAGCCGCTGACCATTTTATCGGCGCTGGCCGCCGTCACCTCGAAAATCGGGTTAGTCGGCACCTTGTCCAGCTCTTACAGCGAGCCGTTCACCGTTGCCCGGCAGTTCGCGTCTCTCGACCATATAAGCGGCGGACGGGGAGGCTGGAACGTGGTCACTTCTCCGCTGGAAGGCTCGGCGGCCAACTATGGGAAAACCTCACATCCGACGCATGACGAGCGATATAAAATCGCGGAGGAGTATTTGGAGGTTACGCGCGGATTATGGGATTCGTGGGAGGATGACGCGTTCGTCCGAGACAAAGAGTCAGGCGTCTTCTTCGATCCGTCGAAGCTGCACCGTCTTAATCATAAAGGAGAGTACTTCTCGGTACAGGGACCGCTGAATATCGCCCGTTCCAAGCAGGGGCATCCGGTTATTTTTCAGGCGGGCTCCTCGGAGAGCGGCAAGAAGCTGGCTGGTAAAGCGGCCGATGCGGTATTTACCGGACATGAAACGATTGAAGAGGCGAAAGCTTTTTATAAAGACGTGAAGGACCGCGCGGTCGCCGAAGGGCGCTCCGCCGACGATATCGTTATTCTGCCGGGCATCAGCCCGATTATCGGCCGGACCGGGGAGGAAGCCGAATGGAAATATCAGGAGCTGGCCGAGCTGGTTTCGATTGAAAATGCGCTGAACTACTTGGGCCGGTTTTTTGAGCACCACGACTTTTCCCAGTATCCGCTTGACGAGCCGTTCCCGGAATTGGGGGAGCTCGGCAGCAACAGCTTCCGCAGCGGGACGGACAAAATCAAGAAGACGGCGAAGGAGCAGGGGCTTACGCTTCGCCAGGTTGCCCTTCAATCGGCGACGCCGCGCGGCGCGTTTATCGGCACGCCGGAAAAAATCGCCGATCTGATCCAGCAATGGCACGAGGAGGAAGCGGCCGACGGCTTTATTATCCATTCCTCGGTGCCGAGCTGGCTGAATGATTTCGTCGATCTGGTCGTGCCGATCCTGCAGGAGCGCGGGATTTACCGCACGGAATATGAAACCGATACGCTCCGCGGCAATCTGGGTCTGCCGATTCCGGTTAACCGCTATACGAAGGAAAAGGTAACGGGCTGAGCCCGAGAGAGGGAGGCGCATTTTTTTGCGCTTCCTTTTTTGCTGTTTTCCACAGTCTGAACCGTTCTTATTTTCAGTGCGCCGCGGGGTGTGCTATATTTTGGAGTAAGATACGAGTGTTATTGGGACGATAATAAGGGGCAAGCTGCTCACAATGACAATAAAAGCACAGGAGGGCGGGGGACGATGAAAAGGGAGCTTGGAGGCTGCCTGCTTGAACAGCGTCTTGCCGAACGCGGCATGTCCAGGCAGGAGCTGGCGTCGGCGCTGCTTATGAAGCCGGAGCGGATCGATGATTATATCGAGAACAAACGCATCATGCCGCTAAAGACGGCGATCTCCGTTGCGGATACGCTTCATTGCGACGTCAGGGAGCTGTACGAGCTGCGCTGAACAGTCGGCGCAGCTTTACAATTGTTTAACTTGTCTGCCGCTTCGGCGCTTCGTTACACTAATTCAAGAAAATGATTTTGGCTCGCTGCCAGGATCTATCCCGGGCTTTGCTGAAAACTCATGATCGGTAAGGGATTGCTTTAAAGTTGAGTGCGCTTTTGAACTCTATAAATGGAATTGATGTCCTTATTTTTATTCGTTTGTTCGAAGTTGGGATAATAAATGGATTTGTTGTATCTAATTTGTACAAAGTGGCGAATTCGGATGATTCGATATGAATTAAATACACAAAATCCAGTTATTATCTAAGGTTTTTCTGCATTTGCAAAAATATGGGCATAACATCCATTTAATCCATCTAAGCAGCCTATATACCCGATTAGCTCCGTACGCTAACCAATCTTATGTACCATAAAACATAGTATACCAACAGGAGAGGAGCTTGTACTTTTCATGAATCGCCAAACTGAAGCGGAAAGAAGACCGGCGGGCAAGACGGCCAGACTGCTGGAGGTGCTGGGCGTCTCGGCCAAGCTGGGGCTTACCTCGTTCGGAGGGCCGGTCGCACACCTCGGTTACTTTCACGACGAATACGTCCGCCGCCGCGGGTGGCTGGATGAGCGAAGCTATGCGGAGCTGGTGGCGCTGTGCCAATTTCTGCCCGGACCCGCGAGCAGCCAAGTAGGGATCGGCATCGGCATGCTCCGGGCCGGCGTGTGGGGCGGCGCCGTCGCATGGCTCGGCTTTACGATGCCGTCGGCCATCGCGCTTATTTTGTTCGCGCTCCTGCTGCAGGGTTATGATCTCGGCACCGCAGGCTTTATTCACGGGCTGAAGCTGACAGCCGTTGCCATTGTCGCGCATGCAGTACTAGGAATGGGCCAAAAGCTGGCGCAAGGACGCAACCTCGCGACTATTGCGGTGTTGGCCGCAGCGGGAACGCTATTATGGCAAACGGCGTTTACGCAGGTGCTGCTTCTGGCGTTAGCCGGCCTAATCGGCTGCTGGCTGTACCGCAAGTCCGACATTCCTGATGCATCGGAGCTGCGTTTTCCGGTGAGCCGGACGGTTGCCGTCCTATGCTTGTTATTATTCGCTCTTTTATTGATAGTACTCCCCATTTTCACCCGATTATTCGCGACGGATTGGCTGGCGCTCTTCGACAGCTTCTACAGGTCCGGATCGCTTGTCTTCGGCGGAGGCCATGTCGTGCTGCCGCTGCTCGAGCGGGAGCTTGTACCCGGGGGCTGGGTGAGCGAGACGGATTTTCTTGCCGGTTATGGCGCGGCACAAGCGGTTCCTGGCCCTTTGTTTACCTTTGCTGCTTACCTCGGCACGGTGGCGGGCGGGCTGCCTGGAGCGGCGATCGCCACTGCGGCCATTTTTCTGCCGGCCTTTTTGCTGGTCGCCGGGGCGCTGCCTTTCTGGAGTGTGCTGCGGAACAATCGATGGGCGCAAGGAGCTCTGACGGGGGTCAATGCGGCGGTTGTCGGTATTTTGCTGGCGGCCCTGTATGATCCGGTCTGGACGACTTCGGTAGCCGGCCCGGCCGATTTCGCTCTGGCGGCGGTGCTGTTCCTCATGCTCGCCATCTGGAAGCTGCCGCCGTGGATGGTTGTGCTGGCAGGAGCTGCCGGCGGCATGCTGGTTGTTTAACAGAAAGGGGATAGAAAATTGAAGCTTTACGATTATGAGATCCTGGAGAGAGTGGAAGCCAGCGGAGGCTGGAAGCTGGAGGACGGCAAGTGGATTGTGAAAAAATACCGCTTCGTCGCCTTTTTGGACGCAATCGCTTTCGTAAACGAGGTTGCTCAGGCATCCGAGCGGCTTAATCATCACCCATTTATCGCTATCGACTATAAGCTGGTGACGCTGCGCATGACTTCCTGGCATGCAGGGGGCTTGACGGAGCTGGACTTTACGGCAGCGGCCGAGTTCGATTCGGCCTACAGCAAGCTTAGCCATAATGACATCGAGCGACCTTGAATAAAAATATATTTGGCCTGCGACTCTGTTGTTCCATACGGGAACTGCAGGTCACAGGCCGTTACTTTTTGACCGGACATACTCCCGGTCTCAAACCGCGCGCCGGACAGGGAAGTGAAAGTCGTTTTTTAAAGGACAATAAAAACACTAAAACTTCGTATTGTGCAATTTCCACATTCTAATGGTCATCTCAGCACTTTAAAGGCATGTTTCTAAAGAAAGGAAACAATTCCATCTGAGTTAAGCGGTTTATCTGTCCGTTACTCACCGACACATGCTGCTTAGTCAGTCTAAGCACAGATGATGTCCGTTACATTCCATTTACTCTTTTGCTTTCGAGCCGTCGGATTCCCGGCTCAGCTCGTCCAGCGATTTGACCTTGCCGTGCGGCTGCTGGGTATGCTTGCGCTGATGCCACGCGTTTTCGCGGCGGTTTTTGGATGTCGTCATAGCTGCATGCCCCTCCCTTCCATCAGTAGGGTGGCACGATGTCCGCCTTATCATTCATGGGAGGTAACGGTATAAACGGTATGCTTATACACCGGCGTACGCCAGGAATCCGCCGTCCACCGGTATCGTCGTTCCGGTCACGAAGCCCGCGGACTTCTCGTCGGCCAGCCAGAGCAGGGCGCCGAGCAAATCCTCCGGCTTGCCGAATCTGCGCATCGGCGTATGGGTAATGATTTTGTGCGAGCGCTCGGTCAGGCTGCCATCTTCGTTTGTAAGCAGCTTGCGGTTTTGCTCCGTCAGGAAAAACCCCGGCGCAATCGCATTGACCCGGATGCCGGATTCGGCAAGATGCACCGCGAGCCACTGGGTGAAGTTTTCCACCGCGGCCTTTGCCGCGCTGTACGCCGGCACCTTGGTCATCGGCGACGGGGCGCTCATGGAAGAGATGTTGATGACGATTGCGCCCGGGCGGCCAAGCATTTGCCCGGCGAAAATTTGCGTCGGTATAAGCGTGCCGACGAAATTCAAATCCATGACGTAACGAAAGCCTTCGATACTCAAATTGAACAGTGTCGTGATCTTGTCGTCCTGCAAATGCTCGGGCTTGAAAATTTCGTTTGTCGTATTCGCGCTTGGATGGTTGCCCCCCGCGCCGTTAATCAGAATATCGCAAGGGCCCAGCTGCTCAAGCACTGCGTCGCCGGCGGCTTTCGTGCTTTCCACGCTCGTGACGTCGCAAGCGACTGCAATGGCGGTTCCGCCGGCGGAGCGGATTTCTTCGGCAACGGATTCGCCTTTCTCCGCCGTACGGTTCAGGATGGCGATTTTCGCCCCCTGGCGGGCAAGCTCCAGCGCCATCACGCGGCATAATACGCCGGCTCCGCCGGTTACGACGGCTACTTTTCCGGCAATCGATTCATGGATCGGCAGATTACTCATTGTACGGCCTCCTTCTTAGCTGCCAACTGATTGGCGTCCCATAATCCCCACAGGTACATAATGCCGAGAGCGCGGTCGTAGAGACCGTAGCCCGGCCTGCATTTCTCGTCCCAAATATGGCGGCCGTGATCCGGCCTAGCATAGCCGGTAAAGCCGATTTCGTGGTACGCGCGGACGATGCCGGCGATATCGACGGTGCCGTCCTCCGTGCGGTGCGACGTTTCGATGAAATCGCCGTTGTCGTATACCCGGATGTTACGGATATGCGCAAACGGAATGCGGTCGCCGAATTCATGGATCATCGACACGATATCGTTGGCGGGATTGGCGCCAAGCGAACCGCTGCACAAGGTAATGCCGTTGGAAGGGCTGTCGTGCAGCTTCACAAGCTTGCGGAGATTTTCCTGCGACGTCATAATTCTCGGCAGGCCGAACACGGACCATGGCGGATCGTCCGGATGAATGGCCATCCGGATGCCATGCTTCTCTGCCACCGGAATGATTTCTTTCAGGAAATAACGAAGGTTTTTCCACATATGCTCCTCCGATACGCCCTTATAGGACTCGAACAGAGAGGTTAAATGCTGCAGGCGCTCCGGCTCCCAGCCCGGCATCGAAAAGGAGGAGTCTGCGTTGATCAGCTCCACGAGCTTGAACGGGTCGGCGCCGGCAATCCGGCTGCTCTCATAGAACAGCGCCGTCGAGCCGTCACCTAACGGCTTATGAAGGTCGGTCCGCAGCCAATCGAAGATCGGCATAAAGTTATAGCAGATGACTTTTGCGCCGACGCTGCCGAGCTTCTCGATCGTCTTCTTGTAATTGTCGATGTACAGATCGCGGGAAGGCAGACCAAGCTTGATGTCTTCATGTACGTTAACGCTTTCAACGACATCGATATTCAAGCCTGCCTCATCGGCCTGCCGCTTGACCTCCAATATTTTGTCCATCGGCCATTCTTCGCCCGCGGGCATGTCGTGAAGCGACCAGACGATGCCGCTGACTCCAGGTATTTGTTTGATGTAGCTGAGCGGAACGGTGTCGTTCCCCTCGCCGAACCATCTGAACGTCATTTTCACTTTCCTTGCGCCTCCTTGGGTAGCCGCTATTTATAATAGTCAGGGTATTTCTCTTTAAGCAGGGCCTGCTCCGAAATGTTCAAGCTCAAATGTTCCTTCATCAGCCGTTCCGCGCCGGCGGCATCCTTCGTTTTAATCGCTTCAACCATTCCAAGATGCTGCCCGTACAGATGCTCCCAGTTATGGTCGTCCACGAGACGCAGCATGCGGCTGCGGTTCAGGTGGGCGTTCATCTGCTGCATGACCGACCAGATCCCGCTTTTGCTGCAGCCGTCGAACAGGATTCTGTGGAACGCTTCGTCAAGCTCGAACATGTTTTTATCATCCTGCTTTTCTACGCAAAGCCGCTGCTGCAGCAAATTCATTTCCAGCCGGGTCAAAGCCTGTTCCGGAAAATGCACGCAAGCGAGCGCAATGACGGCTTTCTCGAGTTGCTCCCTCATGAACCGGGCTTCCTCGACGAGCGCCGTATCGATCAGCGATACGAAGGTGCCGCGCTGCGGAAGCACGTGGACGAGCCCCTCCTGGGACAGCCGCAAAAAGCTTTCCCGTACGGGAGTCCGGCTGACTTTGAACTGAACCGAGGTTTCGTTCTCGGACAGCGGCGTTCCGGGAGGAAGCTTCAGCGTCAAGATTTGCTCTCTCAGCTCCATATAGACTGCATCCCGTGTGGAAACGGGCTGAGGCTGCAGGCCGAAGTCCATGCCATCCTTCCTTTCCGTTGTTTCTTATTACTAACATACTAATATACTACCATACAAGTATGGCAGTGAGAAGCGAAAAATGCCGAAAGGGCTGCCCTCGGGCAGAATTCTGCGTCAAGGGCAACCCTTTCGGTCTTTTCGTTATTTTGCGCTGACGGGCAAAGCTCCAAGCTGTTTCATCAGCGATAAAATAAGCAGCAAGGAGCTGTTATCGCGTTTACAGCTTATTTTGCTTGCCTGCTTCCATAATGTGATCCCTTTCATGCCAGACACGCTCTCCGTTCGATTGATCTTAATTGAGAGGCAGACCGTAATGGATAGGCGGCGATCTGCCTACTCATCATTAACCAGGCCGAACGGCAGTGAAACATCTCACTAGGTGCAATGGGGATATTTCTCATAGGCTGCATCGGTATTTCCTTCCTTACGTTTGTCCTCGCGCTCGTATAAGGTTTTCAAATAAGTGGACATTACCCTTGCAAGCTGATCGGATACCTCCACCAAGCTCATATGCGCGACATCCTCGAACGTCGTCTCCAAAATATGCGGATACTTATAGGTCGTTTCCGTCTCATACAGGTTCGTTACCGTAAACGTTTCGTCCGGCTTCACGACGCCATCCTCGGAGCCTGCAACGAGCAGAACGGGATAGTTCGCTTCGGCCAGCACCCTGCTCCTGTCAGTACGGAGCATCATGCCTTCAATCGTTGAAATAGCGGCCTCCGGCGTCATCTGCTGGGCGATCCGGATGAGCGGTTCGACTTCTTCTTGCATTTCGTCGACTTTATCCTCCTTGAACAGATTCGGAATGAGCCGCCTCACGAACGGTTCAATCCCGCCTGCGCGAATGTCGGCTATATCGCGCAATCTCTTCTCCTTCGCCGTTTCGTCATCGGGCAATACGGTGGAATGGATCAACCCGAAGCCGGACAGCCTGTCCGGATAGGCTTCCGCGAAAGCGGCTGTAACATAGCCGCCCAGGGAGTGGCCGAACATGACGACTTTCTCGATCACGAGCGCATCCAGCAGGGCTGCGATATCCTTGGCCATTACCTCCATCGTATAAATGCCTTCCGGACTGCCGGTGCCGCCGTGCCCCCGCAGATTCGGAATAATGACGCGGTATTGATCGCTAAGCACAGGGCATATTTTTTGCCAGTATGACGAAGAGCCGCAAAAGCCGTGAAGCAGCACGATAACCTTTTCCTTGTTGCTGCACCCGCACTCTTCATAGACTAAATCGATGCCTCCAACGTGAATACGTTTCTTTTCCATCGATCTCACCAGCCTTTTCTATAATCGATTTGAATGAATATTTAAGTGGGTGTACTCTCTTAACCTAGTTCCGGAGCATCTGAAACAATTCTTCTTTCCGGGAGCAATCGCTTCATTAATAGCAGGGTACAGGGGCCTGTATCGTGCATAAATCCGTGACCGGCGGTGTTTCAAAGGGGGGATGGACGGTTAATTACATGGCAGATCATCAAAACAAAGCAGAAAGAAAGGTGATTCCTATGCTAGGCTGGGCCTTACTATTTTTCATCTTCGCCCTTGTAGCCGGTATTTTCGGATTTTTCGGCATTGCATCCGCTCTGGCGGGCGTCGCGAAAATCTTGTTTGTCGTTTTCGTCATTCTCTTCATCGTTTCGCTGATTATGGGACGCAGAAGGGTCAGTTAACGACCGGACTAACTTTTTCTAAGAATATAAGGAATGGGAGGAATTTACGATGAATAACGCAACGAATACGAAGGTGCACACGGTGAATAACGCAGTCGAGGTTCAAGAGCAAGTGTACAAGTTCCAGACGGAAGGGTATGCGAAAGACCAGATTTTCGTACTGACGCATGACAAGGACAGGACAAAACGGATCGCGGAAAATACGGACGCCGAGAAGATCGGTGTCGCAGAGGAAGGCCTGAGCACGGCGATCGCGAATATTTTCCGTTCGGGCGGGGACGAGCTCCGCGCCAAAATGAGATCGCTTGGCATATCCGAGCGGGATGCTCAGCGGCTGGAGCGCGAGATGGATCAGGACAAGGTGCTGGTCATCGCTTGGGGAGGCAAGGAGTACAGCGGCGAGGACTTTGATCCTTCCGTCTACTATTACCCGCACTATATCGTCTAATGAGCCGAAGCAATTGCAAGCCGGCGATAAGCATAAGGGCCTATCCGAGAGGGTAGGCCCATTTCCTCTTTAGAGATTGACTATCCGCACCGCTTTGCTCACAATAAATAGAGAAGCAGATGCATTCAAAGGAGCTTGAATATGAGTATTATTATTGTGGATGACAATGCTACGAACCAGCTTATTATTAAAGCCATTTTAAATAAAGCGGGCTATCAGGATTTGAAGGTCGTTTCCTCGGCGCAGGAGCTTTACAGCTTGCTGGACATCGATAATCCGGTGCTGAACGATTCGAACGTCGATTTGATCCTTATGGATATGATGATGCCGGAAATTGACGGGCTGGAGGCTTGCAAAAAAATACTGCAGGTCGAGCGGTACAAAGACATTCCGATCATATTCGTGACCGCAGTCGGGGACTCCAGCAAAATGGTCGAGGCGCTCGATGCGGGCGCGAGCGACTATGTCATGAAGCCGATCAACAAGATGGAGCTTCTGGCCCGGATCAGGTCGGCGCTTCGCTTGAAGAAGGAGATCGATTGGCACAAGGAACGGGACAAGCGGATAAAGTTCAAGCTGGAGCTTGCTAAGAAGGTGCAGCGCAACGTGCTCAGCAGGCCGATCAGCGATGAGAACATCGAGATCAAGGCGGTCTACAAGCCGACCTCGGAGCTGGCCGGCGATTTTTACGAATGGCACCGGATTGACAGCCATCGCTACGGCATTATTTTGCTCGATATGATGGGGCATGGTATTGCTTCCTCGCTTGTCTGCATGTATATTTCTTCAGTACTGCGGGACACGATTACCCGCATTACCGATCCGGAGCTTGTTATGCAGGAGCTGAACCGGTATATGCAGCAGCTGTACAAGAAAGAAGAGCTGTTGAATTATTATTTCACTGCGATTTATCTTGTGGTGGACACCGAGCTCCGCACGGTCGAGTACGTGAATGCCGGCCATCCGCCGGGCGAGGTGCTGATCGGGGATCGGGCCATGCAGCTTACGCAGGGCTGCTGCGCTATCGGCTTGTTCGAGAACATCGAGATCCGCAAAGGCGTCATCGATTTCGAGGAACCGGTAAAAATCGTCATGTATACGGACGGCCTGCCGGATGCTTTGGGCGAAAATAACGAAGCGGCGCTGAAGGACCTGCTGGGCCGGTTGAAGCATGAGAGCGGCATCGATCCGGAGGAAGCGGTGCTGGGGGCGGTCGAGCGGCATTCCGGAGGCGCGCATAAGGATGACTTATGCGTCATCATGATATCGACGAAATAAAGACGAAATAAAAAAAATTCATCGTATAAGGTTGCGGCTGTTTCAATTGGGGGAAAACGGTGTATATGTAGCTATAAGCTTTTAGAACCGAGGCAAAAGGCTGAAGGAGGGACCTCCAATGAAAAATTTGATTTTGATCGGCTGTCTGATCGGCAGCATTTATGCAGTTTCAGGCGATTCAGCGCAAATAGCGTTGACGGAATTTACGGGCGCAGCTCCCGCGCCGTCTTCGGAAGCTGTCGTCAGGCCGGCTGCGGATCAATCAAATGCTTCATTGGCGGTCCTGCCGGATACGGAGCAATCGGCGGAACGCGAGCAGCCTGCCGCTGAACGGGAGCTTCCGTTGTTAACCGTTAACCGTGTCTCCCTTTACGACGATCAGGCAGCCGTTGTCCGTAAGCTCGGCGCCCCGGAGAGCATAACCGGGGACCCGCATTTGAGCGGGTCGGAAACGTATCGTTATCCGGATGTGAACGTCTATTTCTATGACGGGTTTGTCGATTTTGTGGAGATTCCGGAAGGGGCAGAGGCGGTGCTTATCGACGATGTGCTGCTTCCAGCTACCTTACAGCATTTGAAGGATGCATTGGGAGAACCGGATTACGTGACGGAGGACGGTATCGTATACGAGCGCGATGAAGCGCTGCTGAAGCTCTTCTTTGATGCCGGAACAGAGCGGCTGACCTCGATTACTTATTTCCATCGCGCATCCATGTAAGCAAATCATGATATTAGCTAGATCAATTATTATAGGTGAAGGGTGAAAAGCATGAAAGCGGAGCAATTTCAAATTATTCAAGAGGAAACGAACCGGGAGACAATTCTTCATATCAGCGGCGAGCTGGATTTGGCGGTTGTGCCGCAGCTGCGCAGCGCGCTTGAGCCTGTGATGAACCGGACGGACAAGGCATTGGTGTTGCAATTCAAGCATCTCAAATACATCGACAGTACCGGCATCGGCATAATCGTATCGGTGCTAAAGCTCCGCGATGAAATCAAGGCGCCATTTTATGTACGGGAGGTTCCTCCTGCGGTCAGGCGTTTGTTCGATATGACCGGCATTTCGAGATACTTGACAGAAGGGACAGAGGCTGAAGCATGAACGCCATCCATCTCCAAATACCGGCCCATGCGGATTATATCGATATGGTCAGAATTTGCTTATTCGGAATCGCGTCCAAGCTGCAATTTCCGTTTGAGGATATCGAGGACATGAAGGTGGCGGTGTCGGAGGCCTGCAACAACGCGGTGCTGTATGGCTTTCCGCAAGACGAGAACGCCATGATCGACATCAGCTATGAGTTTGCGGACGATGCTCTTACGATCAAAGTGAAAAACAACGGCCCGGAATTTATGTATTCCGAAGCCGTCGGCAAAGCGGCGCCTTTGCCCGATACGGAAATCAACGATCTTCGCGTCGGCGGACTCGGCATTTATTTAATGCAGGCGCTGATGGACGACGTCGTCGTGAATACGGCAGGGGGCGCGACCGAGATCGCGATGACCAAGTATTTGGCCGCGGAATAAGCGGCTGCACCGGAAAGAGCCGAGGATTCCTGCCAGCTGGCAGGAATCCTCGGCCTATTCGCGTTACGTGAAATCAAGCGTCTCCTTTCCTGGATGCGATGATGTGATCCGCCGTCCGGATCGCCAAGGCGACAGTCGTAAGCGTCGGGTTCGTTCCGAGGTAAGGCAGCACGCTGTTATCGGCCGCATAGAGGCCGGATACGCCGCGAATTTGCCCGTACGGGTCAGCGGCGGAGGTGGCGGGATCGTGTCCGATGCGGCATGTCCCGGATTCGTGGTTGGCCTCCCCCGGAGCCCGCAGACAAATTTCCGGCTGGCCGCCCGCCGAAACCGGAGTCGCTCCTATGGCTGAAAAAGCTTTTCTCATGCCGGCCGTCATCATCCGTATGACATCCAGATCCTTATCCGTATAGGAATATTGGACTTGGATCGCCGGCACGCCATATTCATCAACCCTGCCGGGGTCCAGGGTAATCCTGTTTTCTGCCCTCGGCTCGACCAGACCGAAACCGTTCATGCCGATCCCAAGCTCGTCATAAGAAGTCTGCTCCCGTCCATAGATTTGCAGCTGATAGGGGCGGGTTGCCGTCTCCGGGACCGTTACTTCCACCGGTCCGACTCCTGCCGGTCCTGCAACCTCCGGCAGTCCTTTCCGGCTCATTATTGCGGTCCCCTTTATCGAGGAGTGGTCGATCAAGTAACGGCCGATTGCGCCCCCTATAATACCGGAATACAGCAGCAGACGCGGAGTTTCAAACGTGCTTGCCGACAAGACTACCGTTTTAGCACGAAGCACGAATGATTGTTTGTCGGGGGACATCACTTTCACGCCGGCCGCTTTTCCTTGCTCCATGAGAATTTGGACGGCTCGGGCTTTGACGGCCAGATCGAACGGTTTGCGGTTCAGAGCCAAAGCCAGAAAGTTGATGGAGCTGAAATAGGCGTTGGAATGAACCTCGCCGAATCGGGTAGGCTCAGTATCGATAGCCATGGCCGGGCCCGTCGCTTCCGGGAAGCCGTTCTCCCAAAGCCGGTTAAGCAATATCCGGTTAATGGCCCCATGAAGAAAAGGCTTCGTCACCTTCATGACCTGTTCGGCGATGCTGTAATAAACCTCCATTTCCTTGAGAGGAACCGGATAGTTCTCCAGCGCGTGCAAAGGCATACGGTGGGCGTTCACATCCCATTGGATCGTTCTTCCGCCCAAGGCGAAAATCTGCTTGGCGCCGGAAAATTCGGGGAGGGTCCGTCCGATCCTTCTCGTAACCTCCGGACCCCCGATTAACCGTTCTCCCCGTCCGCCGGAGAGGATGGCGAGATTACGCCTGTGCGTAGGAATTACGCTTTCTCCGGCCTCGACCATACCGACGCGAAGTCCGTTGTTACGCCACCGTTCGCATAATCTCCAAAGGACGGCTCCTCCTCCGGCGCCGCTGCCGATAATGAGGACATCATAGCCGGTGCGGGCCATTTCTTCCAATGAAGCCATATCGTCTCACTCCTGACGAATGATGTGATCTGCCGTGCGGATGGCAAGCGCTACCGTCGTCAGCGTTACATTAGCCGTGCCTACGGACGGAAGGACGCTGTTGTCCGCGACAAAAAGGCCGCTTACGCCATGAATTTGACCGTATCGGTTCGTTGCCGAAGTGGAAGGGTCGTCGCCCATGCGGCAGGTACCCGAATCATGGTGCATTTCCCCCGGAGGAAACAGTCGGATCGTCGTCGGCTGCCCTGCCAGGGGATACAGAGTTATTCCGAGGGCGGAGGAGATCTGCCGCATAGCAGCCATTGTCTGGCGTATGACAGCCTGATCCTTCTCGCTGTAAGAAAAATGGATAAGGAGCTGCGGCACGCCATATTCATCTTTTCGATTAAAATTCAGAGAGACTCTGTTTTCAAAGCGGGGTTCAACCATGCCGTTACAAAAAATAATCATCTCCAGCTCTTCAAGCAGCGGTTTTTCCTGAAAGCTCTGATACCAGTCATAACCGTCAGGTCCTCTCAGCTGCAGCTGGAAAGGTCTTTCTGACGTTCCGGGCATTAAAATGCCTAAGGTTCCCAAAGCCCCGGGAAACCCGGCGCGGCTCATTCTGCCTAAAGTTCCGATCAATGCCTGATTCGATAAATAATGGCCGATCGCTTTTCCCGGAATGCCCGAGTAGAGAAGCAGCCGCGGGGTTTCAAACGTGCTTCCGGACACAACTACTTTTTTGGCATGGAGCGTGTAGCTTTTTTTGTCGGGACACATCACCTGCACACCGGTTGCTTTCCCGTTTTCAGTGAGCACTTTTACGGCATTGGTCCTGACAGCCAGATCAAAGGGTCTGTGATTTAATGCTTTTGCAAGAAAAACCGTCGTGCTGAAAAAAACGTCGGAATCCGGTTCCGCATAGATCCTGGACCTGAGATCGCAAGCCATCGGAACGGGCATCGCTTCCGGAAAACCGATTTGGTGCAGCCGCTCCAGCAATATTTCGGTTACGGGAGATCCCTTGGTATAGCTTTGCGTCACATTCATGACGTCTTCGGCGGTATGATAATAAGCATCCATCTCCTCGAGGGAAACGGGCCAATCGCGCATATGGGATAAACTCATCCGGGGACTGATCGTATTCCAAAACAAGGTTCTTCCGCCCAGTGCAAACAGCTGTCTTGCCGATGCATATTCCGGGTAAGAGCCCGGCAACGGCCTCGATACCTCATAAAAAAGTCCGTTTAAACGCTCGTTGTTCATCGTAGGGAGATTGCGGGCTTGCGTCGGAATGAGCAGGTCGCCTCTTTCAACGATGCCGATCCGTTTGCCGCTGTTCTGCCATTGCTCGCACAATCTCCAGAGAACGGCTCCTCCTCCCGCACCGGTGCCGACGATAAGGACGTCATATTCGGTTTCCGCCATTTGTTCGAGCGGCGTAAGCGGGATCCATTGTGCCAGATAATCGGATGGGAGGGCTTGCGGTAAGCAGGAAGCGGGCAAATGGGCAGGGGCGGTATTTCGCCATCCGATCCCGGCTTCCTGAAGCAGGTTTTTAAGCGCCCTTACCGCTTTCCGTGAAAAATCCGGGTTCGCCACTCCCGGCCTTCCTTTCGGTTCAACCGATATAAAACCCGAATAATTTCTCTCTTTTAAAGCAGCGATGAGTTTTCTGATTTCTCCGTCTCCTTCGCCTGCGGGGACAATTTCGCCGGTATTCAGCCTGGCGTCTTTTATATGGACGTATGAAAGGTAAGGCGCGACGAGAGGATAAGCGTCGGTCATCGGAAGAGTCGGCGCCCTGACGAAATTCGCAGGGTCGAATGCCAAGCGCAAGTAGGGGGAATCGATCGCAGCGAGAATATCCCTGGCGCGGTACCCGTTATCGGCATAGAAGGGAGGATCGTTGTCGATAAGCAGCACGACTCCCTCTTCTTCGGCGATACGGGTCAGCTCCGTCATTCTGTTCACAACTTCGGTTTTATACTCGTCCTTATTTTCTCCTTCCGGGACAGAGAAAGAAAAAATACGAATATAGGGGGTATCGAAATAATGGGCTAAATGAATAGCGCGCATGAAATCCTTCATTTGAGGCGAAAAATCATCGGTAATAGGGGTATTTCCAATTGGGGAAGCGATGGAAGAGACCTGAAAGCCCCGGGCATCCAGCTGTTTTTTGATCTCTTCGATTTCCTGGCCCGAAAGCTGCAATACATTTTTTCCGCGCACCGTCCGCAAATCGATATGATAGATCTGTTCGGCGGCAAGCAGCTCCATCTGCGTTTCCAAATCCTCGGCAAATTCGTCGGCAAATGCAGATAGCATAACCATCGTATTTACCGGTTTGTTTGCTCTAAGCAAAGCCATCACATCCTATTGGTGATAGCTATATATTTATGCGGAAAGGCTGTTCCTATGAACGCTTTAAGCGGTGGCTTGGCCACTGCTGCAGAAAGTGCGGCAGAAACCTTACATGGAGGTAATGCTCATGCGCCAGCGTGTATTTTTGCAGCAGAAAGGCCCGAAATGAGCACTATACTCCCATAAAATCACCGATCTGCTGCAGAAAGTGCAGCAGAGCTGCGCATAACACTAAATCGTCCGCATTCTACTGCACAAACTGCAGCAAAGCGGCGCGTGTTCCTCTATCTGCCAAGCTTGCGGAAAATCCGCTCCGCGGGGTTAAAATCCTCATACTGGGAGCGGCGCCCGGTGATCAGCGACTCCATGGTGCCGAGGCAGAGGAAGCCGGAGGGTGACAAGCTTTCGTAGAAAAGGTGGTGCACCCGCGATTGCAGCGAGGAGTCGAAGTAAATAAGCACGTTCCGGCAAAGAATAACGTGAAACTCGTTAAAGGAGCGGTCAGTCGCAAGGTTATGCTGCGCAAACATCATGCTGTTCTTAATTTCCGACTTAAAATAAGCGTACTCCGTATCCGTCGTATAATAGGAGGAAAACTCCATGCTCCCCCCGGCCTGCAAATAATTTTTTGTAAAAGACTGCATCCGCTTCAGCGGAAACTTCCCCAGCTTGGCGGCGGCGATGACGTTCTCGTTCATATCGGTCGCGTAAATTTTGACCCGGTCCAGCAAGCCGCACTCCTTGAGCAATATCGCCATCGAGTAGACCTCTTCTCCCGTAGAGCAGCCTGCATGCCAGATCCGAATTTCAGGCTCCTTGCGCAGCAAGGGGACAACTTCTTTGCGGAAGGCGAGAAAGAAGCCGGGATCCCGGTACATTTCCGTTACTTTAATGGAAAAATCGTTTAACAGCTTATCGGCAAAACCCGGCACGTGCAGCACCTTCTCGAGCAGGGCGGTTATCGTCGGAATTCCCTCAATGCTCATCCGGTGGGAAATCCGCCTGCCGAGGGAGGAACGCAAATAATGGCGGAAATCGAAGCCGTACGCAAGGTACAGCCCCTCCAGAAGCAGATCGGTTTCGATCCGCTTCAGGCTGCTGCCGGGCAGCACATCGTCATGCTCCTCGTCCGTATCCAAATGGCCGCTCATTGTCCCACCTGCTTCGTAAGCCATACCCTCATAAGCGAGAAAAGCTGATCCATATCGATCGGCTTGCTGATATAGTCGGAAGCGCCGGCTAACAGGCATTTGTCGCGGTCGTTCTTCATCGCCTTCGCTGTAAGGGCGATAATCGGCTTATCCGCCGTTTCGGGCAGGCGCCGGATCGCCTTCATCGCCTCGTAGCCGTCCATGACAGGCATCATAATATCCATCAGAATAAGGTCAAAGTCGGTGCTTTTCTGTAAAATATCAAGGCATTCCTTGCCGTTGCCGGCGACGGTAACGATAAATTCCTTGCTTTCAAGCGCCTTGACGAGCGCGAATACGTTCCGTGAATCGTCCTCGGCGAGCAGCACCTTTTTCCCTTTGAACAGCGGGCAAGCGAACTCGCTTTCCTCCTGCGGCGCCAGAGCTCCGGTGGACGGCTCGGATGCGTCGGGAACGGACAAGGCCGCTTCCGACGCCGCGGCAACCTCCTGCCGGTCGAGCAGCAGCTGCTCCTTCTGCAGATGCGGAAGGCTCGGCACAAGCAGCGTAAAGGTGCTGCCCAGTTGTACCTCGCTATCCAGCAGGATGCGGCCGCCCAGCAGCTTCATAAATTCGCTGCAAATGGATAAGCCGAGTCCCGTACCGCCGTATTGGCGGGTCGTATCGCCGTCCACCTGCTGAAAAGCTTCGAAGATGAGCTGCTGCTTTTCCTTCGGAATGCCGATACCGGTATCCGTTACGCGGATCTCCAGAACGTCGTTATTCACATGCGACGGCAAATATCGCTTGACACTGTCAGGGTCCGCTTTGCGGACAGCCAAGGCTACGCTGCCCTTTTCGGTAAACTTGAATGCGTTGGACAGCAAATTTTTCAATATTTGCTGAAGGCGGTGACCGTCCGTATAAATGACGGAAGGAGCGCTGTCCGCAACGCTGAGCTTAAAGTCGAGCCCCTTCTTCTCCGCGACCGGAACAAATCCAAGCTTCATATGCTCCGGAATCTCCGATACGTTCACCTCGTCAATCGTAAGCACGATTTTGCCCGCTTCGATCTTCGACAGATCCAGAATATCATCGATCAGCATCAGCAGGTCGCTGCCGGAGGAGTGAATGACTTCGGCGTAGCCTTTTTCCTCGGCGGTTAACGTTTTGTTCTCGTTCTCGGAGAGGATTTGCGACAAAATCAAAATACTGTTAAGCGGAGTGCGCAGCTCATGCGACATGTTCGCAAGGAAATTGGACTTGTACTGCGAGCTAAGCTCCAGCTGCTCCGAGTAGACTTCAAGCTCGGCTTTCGCTTTCTCGAGCTCTCTCGTTTTCTGCTCGGCATAAATATTTTGCTCCTCCAAATGCTCCGTCGTCATCCGCATTTCTTCCTGCTGCATTTGCATCTCCTCCGATTGCGCCTGAAGCTCCTCGGTCTGGACTTGCAGCTCCTCCGTCAGCACCTGAGATTCGCTGAGCAGCCGTTCGACCTCCATACGGCCCGCAACATTGTTGATCGTCACGCCGAAATAGCTTTCGATTTGCTCCAGCAGCTTCAAGTGGGCGGCCGTGAACGATCCCACGGAAGCAAATTCGACGACGGCGGTTACCTTGCCTTCGAATTCGACCGGTACGATCAGAATGCTCTGCGGCGGCACCTGGCCGGTCCCTGTCTGGATCCGGATCGGATGGTCCGGCGCTGAATGCAGCAGAAACGGACGTTTCTCCACCGCCGCCTGCCCGATCAGTCCTTCGCCTAAGCGGAAAGAAATGTTGCCCACCGGATCGCCGGAAGCGGCATAGTCTCCGATTTTTACCAGTCGTTGATCCTCGCCTTTGCCTTCACGGATGTAGAATTGTCCGTAAACGGCGTCCAACATCGGAGCGAGCTTGGACAAGAAGGAGCTCGCCAGCGTTTTCATATCGTTGACGCCCTGGCTCATGGTGGCCACTTCGGCCGAATTGGTCTGAATCCAATTCAGGCTGTTCACGTTGTCGAGCAGCGAGTTTGTTGCATCCGCCAAATCCTTGATTTCATCACGGGTCGCAACCTGGATTCGCTGAGTCAGATCCCCTCCCGGGGAATCGATATCCTTGATCGTCCGCACGACCTGCTTGATCGTGTTCACGATGGAGCCAGATACGAAGGAGACGATCAGGAAGGCGATGACGGATAAGAGCATGAGCATCGCGTACAGGCTCACGATCAAATTGTTGTTTTTGTTTTCCAGCTCGTTGATGCGGTCTCCGGTAAGCCGGATTTGCGCCTGGCGCAAATTTTCCAGCTTCACACGCAGCTGGTCGATATAAGCTTTTCCGTCGTCATTCGCAAAGGATTCGATAATTTTTTGATTGTCGTTATTTTTTTTGTATCGGATGACCGGCTCGCCCGCGACTTTGATCCAATTTTCGATATTTTTCTTTATATCCTCCAGCTGTGCGAGAAAGTCGGGATTCCCGTCCAAGTAACGGGCAAGCACGTTATAATTGGCTTCCCATTCCGTCAGCCCGTTCATATACGGAGTAAGATAGCTCTCGTCGCCGGTAATGACAAAGCCTCGCTGGCTTGACTCCATGTTGATCGCGTTATAACGGATGGATGTAATCAGATTATGGATTTCAAGATCGCGGCTGGCAATCGTTTCTATTTCATCCTGCAGCGATGAAATCCGGTCGCTTACGATGATGATCGACGTTCCCAGACAGCAAATCACCAGAAAATATCCGATTAGTATTTTCGTGCGAATACTTAGTTTCACATTCTGCAGCATAGCTCTCTCCTTCATTAAGAAAGTAGGTTTCGGACCAAATGAATTATTCTATTTATTATAACATTTTGATAGCTTCTCTGCGCTGTTTCAACCCGGCGGATACAGGGTAACTAAAAGAAAAAAGGAAGTGGTGAGTGTAATGGATATCATTATTCAGATCAGTGTCGCGGTCATAGCGATTGCTTTCGTCGTTCTGCTGTATTTCCTGGTTCAGGCCGTCAAGACGTTGACCAGCACCCTTGAGGAAACAAGGAAAACGATCGGGCAGCTGAGAGCGGAGGTGACGCAAATCAGCGTGGATGTGAAAGAGGCCGTCCACAATACGAATGTTATGACGCAGGATGTCCGGTCCAAGCTGAAGTCGCTGGATGTCATTTTCACCTCGGTGAACGATATCGGGCATGCGATACACTCGTTTACAGGAGCGGCCAAAGAATCCGCAGCCAGCATTACGGCAAAGCTGAGGAGGGATCGTATTGCGCCGGCGACGGCCAAGGAGCCGAGCGTGCTGAGCGTGATATACGACGGAATTATTTCCAGCGTACGCATTTGGAATAAAGTGAAAAAGATATAAGCAATACTATTACCTACTAGAGAGGATAGAAGATTATAATGAATCCAACTGTAAGCTTAACCGTTCCGGCGCAAGCGGAATATGTCGATATTGTCAGGCTCACGTTGTTCGGAGTTGCGGATAAAGCGGGGTTTTCGTACGAGGAGATCGAGGATATGAAGGTGGCGGTGACGGAGGCCTGTACTAATGTGGTGCTTCATGCGTACGGCAACGGCCGGTCCGGCGTCATCGATATCCGGTTTGAGGTGGAAGAGGAAGGCTTATCGATTCGCATTAAGGACGAGGGGAACAGCTTCCGGTACGAGCATGCGGATATCCAGCATGCTTCCCTTCACGGGAAAGAGCTCGATGACATCACCGCGGGAGGTCTTGGCATTTACCTGATGCATGCTCTTATGGACAGGGTTGAAGTTATGACAGAAAAAGGTACAGAGGTGATTCTAACCAAGCTAATTGGTAGGAAAGAGGAGATGGCATGAAGTCGAATTCATCCTGCCTGGACGCGCAAGCCGTTATGGAGAAGATGAAGCTGTATCAAGAGACGAGCTGCAACGACACGGCCACCGAGCTGCTGCAGCAGTTCGAGCCGATCGTGAAGATGGCGGCCAGCAAAATGTCCCGGAGCCGGCCCGACCTGTACGAGGATTTGTACCAGGTCGGCCAGCTTTCTTTGCTGCGGCTGTTCAAGCAGTTTGACAGCTCCCGAGGCATCCCTTTCGAAGGGTATGCGATGAAAAGCATCATCGGGCATTTGAAAAACTATTTGCGCGATAAGTCGTGGTATATCCAAGTGCCGAGACGGATTAAGGAGAAGGGGCTGCTCATTCAGCAAGCCATTGACCATTTGACCGTGAAGCTCGGGTATTCACCCAAAATCGAAGAGATCGCCGCCTATCTTGAGCTTTCCGTCGAGGAGACGATCGAGGTGCTGTCCTGCCGCGAATCGTATCATTATGTTTCGCTTGATACGCCATTGTCCAGCGAAGGCGAGAGCGCCGCGACGATCGGCGATCTGATCGGGACGGACAAGGACGAGTACGAGCATGTGGACAACCGTATCGATCTGGAGGAAGCGCTGGAGCATCTGAAGGAAGAGGAGAAAAAGGTGCTGATTCTCGCTTATCACGGAGGCAAATCCCAGCGCGACATTGCCGATGAGCTGGGCGTATCCCAGATGAGCGTGTCCCGCATTCAGAAGCGGGCTATCGACAAGCTGAAAGGACTGCTTGCCGACAAGGACTCGCCTAAGGAAGCTTGAAGAAACGATAAGGTAACATAAAATAACTGCTTTTTGTGTATCTGAAGCCGGAAGCCGGCCGATTCGCTTATTCCGGCCCCAAGAGATACTATAAAAGCAGTTATTTTACGTATTGCCGCCTAGTTTTCCGCCAGTTCAGCAATCCGATTTAGCTGCTCCGCAATATGATCCGCCGTGCGAATGGCCAAGGCCACGGTCGTAAGCGTCGGGTTTGCGGCTCCGGTAGTCGGCAGCACACTGTTGTCCGCAATATACAGGCCGGGTACACCGTGGATTTGTCCGAACCGGTTTGTTGCGGATGTATCGGGGTCATCGCCCATTCTGCAGGTTCCCGCTTCGTGAAAATCCCCTCCCGGGGTTACTGTAGGGGTGATCTGGGGCTCCGTTACCGCCCCCATGACGGAAGCAAGCGAATGAACGGACTCCACCATCTGGGCCTTGACCGCTTCATCTTGTTCACTATAAGAAAAATCGACTTCCAGCACCGGAACGCCATATTCATCTTTCATCTCCGGGTGCAAAAACACCTTGTTTTCAAAGCGTGGCTCGACTTTGCCGAAGACGCCGCCGCTAACTTCGAGCTCCACTGTCGGCACCAGCGATTGAACCCTAACGCCGAGCACGTATTGATAAGCCCTGCTTTCGGTTTGGGGAAGCATAATAAACACCTGCCCGATTTGGGGCAAATCTTCCCGTTCGGGGCTTATGTTGAATTTGAATTCCAGGTGGGTATGGTGGGTCAGATAATGCCCGATCGCATTTCCTTCAATTCCTGAATGAAGCAGCAGCCGCGCTGATTCGAAAGCGCTGGCGGATACAACGACGTTGCTGGCGGATATAAAATGGCTTTGTTTATCGGGTGTCATCACCGTAACGCCGGCCGCTCTTCCTTGTTCGGTATGAATTTGTACCGCCCTCGCATTAAGGGCCAGATCGAACGGCATCTGTTTATAGCCTTCCCCCAAAAAAGAAAGGGAACTGAAATGTACGATGGACCCGTATTTATCAGGCTCAAAGTTAGAGGCCACCGGTCCGACTGTCGCTTCAGGCAAACCGCCCTCCCAAAGCTGGGACATAAAATATTGCGAGAACGGATTCATATAAGGAGAAAACCTCGAACGCGTCGTGACGTTCATGACTTCTTCGGCGATATTGTAATATAAATTCATCTCCTGCAAAGGTAAAGGGAACTGAGCCAGCTCGCCGGCGTACATGCGGGGACTGACAAGCGACCAATATAACATTCTCCCCCCGAGCGCATATACGAGTCTCGTCTTTAGCTCATTCCCGACCGGTACGGATACATTTTGCAAGGATAGCTGTTCGCTTAATATGGAAAGATTATATTCATGAGTTTGCAGCAAAACAGGACCGGCTTCGACAACGCCGACCTTTTTACCGCTATCCTTCAGTTGGTTGCATAATCGCCAGATGGCAGCCCCTCCTCCGGCACCTGTTCCGATGACAACGACATCATAATGGGTCCTTGCCATTTGTTCCAAAGAGACCTGGGGGAAAAATTGATCGCAGGAAGGAGCCGGAGCGGCGGCTCTTGCAGGGACGAACGGAATTGGCAGCCTTACCGGGATACCGGCAAGGTTGAGATGTATGTCCGGAATTATTGGATTAAGTTTAACCAGCTGACCAATCTCGATCCCTTTTTTTCGGGCGATCGTTTCAAGCGTCTCTCCGTCATCCGCAATATGGATTCTCACTATCCGCACTCCCTTTCAGGCTCATTGCGCCGGTACGTCCATACGCGCTCCTCCGATATATATTTTTTTCTCTAAGTCTCTATTCCACGAATGAGCTCAAGCTTCCAGGAAAAGTGCAAAAAACAGCGGCAGCCCTGGACTTTGCGTCCGGTGCTGCCGCAGTTTCCGGTTAATGATTATTTATGCCGGCCGGATCATTGCTTCGGGTCGGGAACCATGCCGCTGCGGGCAATTTCCGAGTTCGTCTCCATCCGCTCCATATCCTTGCCAAGCTTGACGATATCCTGCTCGGTCGGCGCCATGGAATTGGTTGTCTCAGACAGCTCCTTGTCCATGGCTTGATCTCCCGGTGGCGATCAGCTCGTCCTTTACGTCTTCCTTGGTGGAACTTAGCGCATCCATGACGTTATGATTGGATTCCTTGGCTTTGTCGGCCAGGCTGCTCGATTCCTCCTTAATGGCGGCAGCAAGCTTCCTGGTGTTTTGTCCTACGGTCGAAGCGATATCTTTTGTTTTCTGCCCGATCGTCTGGCAGGCCTGCGACAGATCCTCGCGAAGCTGCGCTCCCGTTTTCGGGGCGAGCAGCAGCGCCGACACCGCGCCGATCGCTCCACCTACGATAGCTCCAAGCAATACACCGTTACCGGATTGCTGTTGTGACATTTGACATCTCTCCTTTATTTCTTAATCGATTTCATAGTAGTATATAAACGGATTTCGTTTGTTTGAAACAAACCGCCGGCTTTTATTATGAGAGAATGAAGTCAAACATGACTAATTTCTGCTGCCGCAAATCCGGTATATAGTATACTAAGCTGGATCTAAATTTTTTGAAGTTAATCGGGCGCTGGAGTTTCGTATAATAGATGAATATGAAAGCGGTTACCCATTAGCGGAGCGGCTGCGGAGAAAGGCAGGGGGACAGAATGTTCAAGGTTGTGATCGTAGATGATGAGCTGTATGCGAGACAAGGCTTGAAGCAGTTCACCGACTGGAACAAATACGGCTTTGAGATCGTTGCCGAAGCCGCCAATGGCGAAGAGGCGCTGCAGGTCATTGAGCGTACATCGCCCGATTTGGTCGTAACCGACATCCGGATGCCGGTGCTGGACGGCCTGGAGCTGATCCGGACGGTTCAGGAGAGGAAGAAGGCGGAGCCTAAATTCATTATCGTAAGCGGATACGGAGATTTCAAATATGCGCAAAAAGCGGTCCGCTTCGGCGTCAAGGACTTCATCCTGAAGCCCATAGACGAATGCGAGCTGGAGCAGACGCTGTCATCGCTAAGAGAGACGCTTGGCCTGCAGCTGCAGCTGAATGCAGAGCGGACGCTTTCGCTCCGCAAGGCTTTTATGGAGGGTGCCGTGCGCGGTGCGCCGGAGCAGCGGCCGACAAGCGAAATGCTGCAGGCGATGGGGATAACCGAAGGCGAGGAGCTTATGTTCTTCGAAGCGGAGCTTTGCGATTTGCCGCCGGCTGCCGAAGGAGATACGGGAGAAGGCTGGAAGCGGGCCCTTGCCGAAGCGCTCGCTTCGGCCGCCGGACAAGCGGAGGTATTCGTGCAGGAGACAAGCCGCAACGTATTCGGGTTTGTTGCCGGGGCACAAAGCTGGAAGGCGGAAGCCTTCGGCTGGAAGACGTTTGCAGCCGGATTGCAGCAGCAGCTTCGCTCTGAGCTGGGCGCAGCCGTTATCCTGTACGGAGGGATTCCGGTCCGCACGGCTGAGCTCATCTCCGAGTCCTGCCGGAGCGCCGCCGAAGCCCGGGAGCGCAAGTTCGCGGCAGGTGGCGAAGGGCCTGTGCTGGCCGGAGAATGGCAGCAGGCGCCGCTTCATGAGCTGGGCCTGGGCGACGGCGAATTGGAGAAGCTGATGCTTGCGATCGAGGAGAGCGAGCCTGCGGCACTGCCGGGCGCTGCCGAAGATCTGTTCAAACGGTTCCGGGCGGAGCGTTATTCGCAGGCTGCGGTCATCCGGTCGCTGGGCCGGGTCGTGCTCGGCTTAATCCGGATCATCGAGTGCATGAACGGGGATAAAACCGGTCTCCGGCAGCTGGAGGAGCTGAACGCCAAGCTGCAGGCGCCGGCAACGGAGAGGACGCTCAAGGCGGCATTCGCAGCGTTCCTTGAAGAAAGCGCTCGTTATATCGGAGAACTGCGGAAATCGAACGCGAAGGGAAGCATACAGAGAATCAAGCAATACATCGAGGAGCATTACGACCGGAATTTGAGCCTCAAATCGATCGCGGGCGTTTTTTATATGAATCCGGTCTATTTGGGCCAGCTGTTCCGGAAGACGTACGGCGTCTACTTCAACGAATTTTTGCTGCAGACCCGGATGCACGAGGCGAAGCGGCTGCTGCGCCAGACGGAGCTTCGGGTATATGAAATCGCCGACAAAGTAGGCTTCAGCAACCCGGATTATTTCGTCACCCAGTTTGAGAAGGTGGAGCGGAAGACGCCAAGCGAATACCGCAGCGCCCTGTACTCCAAAGAATAAGGTCTGGTGGTCCAAGATGCGGAAGTTGAGTTTACACCATGTCAAGCTGCGCGACAAAATGCTGCTTCTCTATTTTTTGTGCGTGCTCATTCCGATCGTATTGACGAACGTCATTTTCTACAATGTCACGTCGGGCAATTTCAAAAATCAGAAAATGAAGGATATCGCCGTCACGGTCGAAAAAGCAAAAAACGACCTGCGCGCTCAAATCGATATCGCGCTCGGCATTTCCTCCGTGCTGAATACCGATTATTTTCTGAACGACAGCCTGGAGAAGGTGTATGCCTCCGACAAAGACTATGTAGAGAGCTACAACGCCGATATCGTCTGGATATTGAACAAATACAGTCCGGTGTATAAATCCATTAAGCAAATTACAATATATACCGATAACCCGACGATTATCGGCGGAGGTTACGTGATCCCGATTACGGATGATGTCAAGCGCACGGACTGGTATGCGGAGAGCATCGATGCGGCGTACCCGATCGTCATTCGCAACGAGCAAAGGGGGCTGCTCGGACGGGAGTACGTATACAGCGTCGTGCGGAAGCTGAACTATTCGGCGGGCCGGAGCACCTGGCAGAAAATCGTCAAAATCGATATCGACCCCGATGCGATCAGGCAGGTATTCAGCTCGATCTCTCTGGATGGGGACGTCTACCTTATAGATGAAGAGAAGACGATTCAGTATTCGAGCCGGACGGATATCGAATGGGCCGACGGGAAAACCTTTTATTCGCCCGAGCTGCTCGGCGACAATACTTTTTTGTTCGAGGAGAGCTATTCCAGCGTCAACAACTCCGGGGAGTGGAAAATTGTGCTCGCCGTTTCCGAGGACAAGGTGCTCGAGGAGGTACGGAAGTCGCGGGCGTTCGTTTACTACCTTGCCTTGGCCAATATTCTCATTCCGTCGCTCCTGATCGCATGGATTATGAAGTCCTTGAGCTCGCGCCTGGTCGGGCTGCTGAAGCATATCAAGAAGGTGAAGCACGGCTCGTTCCAGACGGTGGCGCACGGCGATTACCGCGACGAGATCGGGCAGCTTACCAGTGAGTTCAACCGGATGACGCTGCAGATCAAATCGCTGATCGATGACGTCTATATCGCCGATATCCAAAGGAAGGACCTCGAGCTGAAGAGAAATCAGGCGCAGCTGCACGCGCTGCAAAGCCAGATCAATCCGCATTTCCTGTTTAATGCGCTGGCGACGATCCGGACGCGCAGCATGATGAAAAACGAAACCGAAACGGCAAGAATCATCCATAATATGGCCAAAATTTTCCGGAAATCGCTGCAGTGGGGCAAAGACTGGGTAACGGTCAAGGAAGAGATGGATCTTGTGCTTTGCTTTCTGGAAATTCAGAAGTACCGGTTCGACGACAAGCTGAATTACCGGATTGAGGTCGACGAGTCCGCATACGGCTGCATGATTCCGAAGATGATGCTCCAGCCGCTGGCGGAGAACGCCAGCATTCACGGCATCGAGCCGCTAACGCATGATGGGATGATCGACATCCGGATCAGGCATGAGGACGGCTGCCTGTTTATCCGCGTGAAGGATAACGGAGTCGGCATGGCCCAGTCGGAGCTGGAGCGGATGTTGAAAGCCCTGCATGAGAACGAAGAGATGGGAGACAGCGTTGGCATCAAAAATATATTTTACAGGCTGCAGCTGTATTTCAGCGGCGAAGCGGAGTTTGAAATGACAAGCGCGCCGGGAGAAGGGACGCTGGTCTGCATCCGGGTGCCGGACCGGGGCGGCGGCTAGCGGCAGCGGAAATCGGCAAGGCGCGGACCTTTGCATCGGAAACCCCGAGCGAGCTCCGCGCATTTTTTTAAATTCTAAGAATTTAAGTTTCACACTTATATCCGCTTAGAATTCTCCGCGAAACGAAGCTTCGCCGCCAAAGGACGGCGAAGCCGTTTACGCTTGTATCCCCCCAAAGATGCTAGTTAGTTTTTCAAAGGAGATCCTTTAGTTTGTCGGGTAACGAAGGAAACGTTTTCAAATTATACTGAAAGTGCTTACAAATACAAGTGCAAGGGGAAAGGGGATTGCTTCATCTATGAAAAAATGGCTGTTACTCAGCTTCATCTCCGCTATGCTCGTCACCGCCTGCAGCAACGGAAACGGAAATTCCGAAGCTCCAGCGAATGGCGGCAATTCAAGCGATTCGCCGGAAGCAAGCGCGGATGCGCCGAAGGAAAAGGTCACATTCACGTACTTTAATGCTGCCGCCGGGGCGAAGGACATCAACACAAACGAAACGACAATCGGCAAAATGTTGGAGGATCAGACGGGCGTCAATTTCAAAATCGAGCATCTGGTCGGCGACATCAACACCAAAATCGGCACGATGATCGCTTCCAACGAGTATCCGGACGTCCTCATTCCGGATGCGGCGATCGACAAGGTGCTGGATGCGGGCGCGTTTATTCCGCTGAACGATCTGATCGAGGAGTACGGTCCGAATATCAAGAAGGTGTACGGGCCTTATTTCGAGCAGATGAAAGCGGAGGACGGCAGCATTTATTTCATCCCTTTCTCTAACGTAGTAGGCGAGTATATTCCCGATCCTTCCATTATGCAAGGCGCATTCTGGGTGCAGCGCCGGGTGCTGGAGGAAGCCGGATATCCGAAGATTACCAAGCTTGACGATTATTTTAAGCTGATTGAGGATTACATGGGCAAGCATAAGGATGAAGATTTGACAGGTTTTATGTCGCTTACGCATGACTGGAGATTTTTTGCGACGTCGAACCCGCCGATGCATCTGGAAGGTTACCCGAATGACGGCGGCGTCATCATCGACATGAATACCTTCGAGGCAAAAACCTATGCGGCGGCCGACTCCACCAAGCGCTGGCTGAAGAAGCTGAACGAAATCAATGCGAAGGGCATGTTCGATAAAGCCTCTTTCGTAGACAACTACGATCAATATTTGGCGAAAATGACGTCGGGCAAGGTGCTTGGCTACTTCGATTACGGCTGGCAGACCGGCAACGCGACCAACGCTTTGGCGGACGCCGCGAAAGCCGATCCGTCTAAGGACGGCTTCCGCTACTTCCCGCTGCCGGTTACGTTCGACGGCCAGAAGGATCAGTACCTCGACCCTCCGGGCTTCGTAAAAAACCGCGGCATTGGCATTACGGTCAGCGCCAAGGATCCGGTTCGCATCATTCAATACTTCGATAATCTGTTGAAGGAAGAAAATCAGGTGCTGCGCAGCTGGGGCATTAAAGGCGAGACGTTCGAAGTGAACGGCGAAGGCCGCATGTACCGCACGAAGGAGCAAGTCGCCAAGATCGACGAGTCCTTTAACGAGTCGTTCGGCTTTAAATATTATTCGTGGAACTGGCCGCAATGGGGCAATAACTCTACCTTCCCGGACGGCAATGCGGTGCAGCCCGGCATGCAGCCGGAGGTGTTCCAAATGAACCTGACGGATGCGGACAAGGCGATTCTGGACAAATACGGCGTTAAAACGTACTCGGAGCTGTTCGCTGCGCCGGACGAGCGTCCATGGTTCCCGGCCTGGGCGATTCCGAAGGAGCAGGGCTCGCCGCAGCAAATATTCACGACGAAGAGCGATGAAATTACGAAAAAATATTTCCCGCGGCTTGTGCTTTCGAGTCCGGCGGAATTTGAAGCGGTATGGGCGGAATATGCCGGCGAAATGGGCAAGCTCGACACCGAGGCGTACGAGAAGTGGACGACGGAGGAAGTGAAGAAACTGATCGATCTGGCAAAAGGCAGCTAATGGAGACAGCATCGAAAGGGTCGGTTCCCCGGCCCTTTCCTCTTCAAACGGCGCCGGAAGGAGAGTAATGAGATGGAAAATGCACAACCGACGACAGCTGCAAAGGCGCTTTCAGGCAAACCGGCGGGATTTTTCGCGAAGCTGGCCAGGCAGCGCGCCCTTGTCCTGATGTCCGTTCCTTTTATCATTTGGCTGTTTATCTTTAAGTACTTGCCGCTGTGGGGCTGGACGATCGCCTTTCAGAAGTTCAAGCCGGCCAAAGGTTTCTTCGATCAGCAGTGGGTAGGCTTTGAGCATTTCGCGTTTTTGTTCCAGGATGAACGGTTTCTGCGCGTGCTGCGGAACACGCTGGCGATGAGCGCCATCAATCTCGTGCTCGGGTTCGTGACCGCGATTGTGCTCGCTCTGCTGCTTAATGAGGTTCGTCAGGTTTATTTCAAAAGAGTCGTACAAACGGTCAGCTATTTGCCGCATTTTATTTCCTGGGTGGTTGCGGCAAGCATCGTGCAGTCGACGCTGTCGCCCGACGGCATTATTAACGAGCTGCTGAGCTGGCTCGGCTGGGTCGACAAAGGCAATGAGATTCTGTTCCTTGGCGTCGGCGAATATTTCTGGGGAATATTCGGGGCATCCTCCGTTTGGAAGGATGTCGGCTGGAATACGATCGTTTATTTGGCAGCGATGACCATGATCGATCCCTCCCAATACGAGGCGGCGAAAATGGACGGAGCCAATCGTTTGGAGCGAATTTGGTATGTGACTTTGCCGGGAATAAAGCCGGTTGTTATCGTTTTGCTTATTATGCAAATCGGGCATTTGCTGGAAGCGGGCTTCGAGCCGCAATATTTGCTCGGAAACGGCATGAACGTCGATTATTCCGAGGTCATCGATATATTCGTGCTGAAATACGGGATCGCGCAGGGCAATTTCTCGCTTTCGGTCGCTGCGGGAATGTTCAAGACGGTAGTCAGCTTCATCTTATTGTTCGCCGCCAATCATCTGGCCAAGCGGATGGGCGAATCCAGATTGTTCTAAGGGGGACCGGACCATGGCAACAGCAGTAACAACAACGACAGCAGCGAAGCCGAGAAAACAAAGCCGGATATCTTCCTCGCGCGGGGACCGGATTTTCGATATTTGCAATTCAATCTTCTTGATTCTTCTTATGGTGATCACCTTGTATCCATTTGTGAACACGGCGGCGGTATCCTTCAATCAGGCGAGCGATACGATCCGGGGCGGCATCTATTTGTGGCCGAGGATGTTCACATGGGATAACTACGCCTATGTATTCAAAGAAGCCGGCGTTTTCCATGCTACGCTCATCTCGGTGCTGCGGAGCGTTATCGGCACCGTCGTCACCGTATTCTGCTCGGCGATGGTCGCCTATACGATCAGCAGGCAGGATTTTGTGCTCCGCAAATTCGTGACGATCGCTTTTATCCTGACGATGTATTTCAACGGCGGATTGATTCCTAACTTTTTGCTTATCCGCGAGCTCGGTCTGCTCGGAACGTTCTCCGTGTATATTATCCCGGGCATTATCGGGGTGTTCAATCTGATTATTATCCGCTCCTTCATTGACGGGCTGCCCGAGAGCATTCTGGAATCGGCGCGGATCGACGGCGCAGGCGATTTCACAACGTTCATGAAAATCGTGCTGCCGCTGTGCGTGCCGGTTCTGGCGACGGTTGCCCTGTTCACGGCCGTCTATCAATGGAACTCCTGGTTTGACGTGTTTCTGTACAACTCTTCCTTCCAGGAGCTGAGCACGCTGCAATACGAGCTGCAAAAAATTCTCCAGAACTCGAATGCTTCCATGTCCGCGCGCACGGCAGGCGACGCCTTTGCCAATGCCGGCAACGACGCGGCAAATGCGGTAACTCCGATGTCGGTAAGGGCTACGATGACGATCGTCGCCAGCCTTCCGATTATTATGGTGTATCCGTTTCTGCAAAAGTATTTTGTTAAAGGCATGATGGTCGGCGGCGTGAAAGGCTGATCCGCGACCGGGAAGACGGCCCCGTTTTTATGGATTGTTGAGTCCATAAAAACGGGGCCGTCTTGTGTAAAGGACAAAATGAACTCCTGGATCTATTGCTGCGGATGCTCTCCTGGAACATTTACTTGGAAAGTAACGCCGAACTTGTCCTTTACGATCCCGTACAAGGGGCTCCAATCCGTCTTTGTAAGAGGCATAACGACTTGACCGCCGTCTTCCAAAGCGGCAAAGATTTCTCTCGCTTTTGCCTCTTCTTTAGGATGGATTGCAATCTGAACCGAATCTCCCGGCCGATAAGACATGCCAACGTACGTATCGGAGAACATCAGATCCGCGTCGCCGACCTTCAAGTGCGCATGCATAACGCGATCCTTTAATTCATCAGGCAGCGGATGATTCGGGTCCGCCGGCATATCTCCGAATGACATGATTCCGATGATTTTACCTCCCAACGCTTTCTCGTAAAAATGGACCGCCTCTCTTGTATTTCCGTCAAAAACCAAGTACGGGTTCAGAGTGATTGACATGATCAACAGCTCCTTTGGGATTATTTGGACAACCTCATTCATTATACACCAAAATCGCTCGTTGCAAACCATTTTTACGAACAGAAGTTCGTGTTTTTTTCGTTAACACGCTGCGGGGTTGTTTGTTCCGTCTTAAAAATTCTTTTCAAAACAAAACAATGTATGTTATATTAATTTACATAAGTAATAAATGGACCAAAGTGCTTCGAATTTTTGGAATTCTTGTCAGATAACCTGTCACAAAAAACTGAATAAACATTAGTTTTCTAGGGTTCCGCGGTCCCGCAGGCCGGCCTGGTCCGAGAGAAGACGCACGGCTTGCCGTGTTCACGGAGGGATAAAAGCCCGGGAGGATATCGAAAAACGATACCTCCCGGGCTTTTTATTTGTTTTAAAACATAACGCAGCATAACAAATAAGAGACGGCAGGTGTTGATTGTGGAAGAAAAGGTGACGTTTAAACGGACGCTGACGCTGTTCCAGGTTGTGGCTTTGGGACTCGCGTGGATGTCCCCTATGATTTATTTTACGGTGTACGGCATTGCGTATGAAAGCTCACACGGACTGATGACAAGCTCTTATATCGTCGCGGCAGCGGCCATTCTGATTACGGCGCTCAGCTACATCGCGATGTCCAGGGCGTTTCCCTCCTCGGCCTCCGCCTATACGTACGTCAAAAAGGCGATTCATCCGTACGCCGGATTTTTGGTAGGCTGGGTCGTTCTGCTCGAATATATTTTCTCACCGGTCATTTCCTGTCTTACCTTCGGTCTGTATATGCATGCGCAATTCCCTGAAATTCCGGCTTCGGTCTGGATCGTCTCGCTAAGCGTCATCTTCGCTGCGCTGAATATCGTCGGCATCCGTTTTTCCGCGGGGCTCAGCAAAATATTCGTCATTGCGCAAATCGCGTTTGTCGGCTTGTTCTGCCTGTTTCTGCTGAAGGCGATTCTCGCTCCCGGAGGGGTGTCTGCCGCTCAGGCGCTGCCGGTGCTGCCCGGGTGGAGCGTATCGGCGGTGCTGGCCGGCGCCTCGCTCGTCTGCTTCTCCTTCCTTGGCTTCGATACGGTGACGACGCTCGCCGATGAGACGATCGACGCCCGGCGTACGATTCC
The DNA here is from genome assembly GCF_020169515.1 of Paenibacillus vietnamensis. Classification (GTDB taxonomy): domain Bacteria; phylum Bacillota; class Bacilli; order Paenibacillales; family Paenibacillaceae; genus Pristimantibacillus; species Pristimantibacillus vietnamensis. Next base: position 231,463 of record NZ_JAHMHW010000005.1, read on the forward strand.
AAAGGCTATATTATGGATCGTGCTGATCGCCTCGGCGCTCTATATCCTCATCTCCATTCTGACGAAGCTTGCATTCCCGGTGTTGTCGTTCGCGAACGCGGATTCCGCCGGCTACGAGCTCGTCAAGCTGGCCGGCGGAGCCGGACTGCAGGCTATTTTCATGACGGTGCTGCTGCTGTCGGTATTCACGCAGGGTGTGATTGCGGTAACGAGCGCCTCGCGCCTGCTGCATGTGATGGGGAGCGATTCGACGCTGCCGAAACGGATTTTCGGCCGTCTGCATCCGCGGTTCAAAACGCCGGTGAACAGCATCATTGTCGTATGCGCCATTTCGCTGCTGGCGTTATGCCTCAGTCTGGAAACGTCGATCAAATTCGTCAGCCTCGGGGCGCTTACGGCATTCGTCTTCGTGAACGCCTCGGTCGTTGCCCAGCTATTCATGAAGGAAAGACGCCGCTCCCCGAAGGAAACGTGCACATATCTGGTCTTGCCGCTGATCGGCGCGGGCTTCACCCTATGGCTTTTGACTTTGCTGGACAAAACGGCGCTGACGATGGGGCTGATCTGGCTGCTGTCCGGTATTGCTTACAGGTTCTTCAGGAGCAGTACGCTGCGCGCTCCGCTTACGCAGAAGCGCCGGTTTGATTGGCTGAGGCGCGAAGGGTAACTCCGTTTCATTTTTTGTGTTGACGAATAGGAAACATCATGTTAAATTGGATTTATCCTATTGATTTAGTCGGAAATAAAAATGAATTTGGCGCCCGCTAGAAAACTGGAGGCGCATGGCATTCGAATTTACATTCGGAGACCGTGCGTCTCCTTTCTTTTTTAAGCCGGCACATCACTTTGGAAAGGGTGTTGATTATGTCCCGAGCATTAGAGACTGCTGAGGTATGGCTGAAACGAATAAAGGAGCAAGTAACGGGCGTCCAATACGGAACCGTCCAAATTACGATCCATAACGGCCAAATCGTGCAAATCGACCGCACGGAACGAAGCCGCTACGATGCGGTTAAAGCCCCGTCCCCCGTTAGGAAACCAAGATAACGCATAAGGAGTGGAAATGAATGGCGAAGGTCGTTATTTTATCGGGAAGCGTGAATAAAAGCTCGAGATTGAGCGGGCTGATCCGGCACAGTCAGCAGAAGCTGCTGCAATCGGGCATTGTGGTAAATCTCGTCGAGATTTCGGAGCTGCCGGCCGAGGATTTGATCAAAGCGAATTGGGACAGCGTTCCCGTGAAGGAAGCTTTGGCGCTTGTGGAGCAAGCCGATGCGGTCATCGTGGCAAGCCCGGTCTATAAAGCGGCATATTCGGGCGTGCTGAAAACGTTCCTGGATCTGATTCCGCAGAAGGGGCTGGAGAACAAAGTGCTGCTGCCGCTGTTCATCGGCGGCTCAATCGCCCATTTGCTCGCGATCGACTATGCGCTTAAACCGGTCCTATCGGCGCTTGGCGCAACAAATATATTAGGCGGCGTATACGCGGTGGATCAGTCGGTGAGCCGTCAAGAGGACGGATCCTTCGAGCTGGCCGCCGACGTCGCCGGGCGCCTCGACAATACGGTTGCGCGCTTGACCGAGGAGCTGGCGGCCAGGGCTTCCGCCGCCGCTGCACCTGCTGCCGGGTAAGGGGGCTGAATGATGAAAACCGCAAACTCCACTTTATACGAATGGCCCGATCTCGCTTTTCATCATTATTGCTTGCAGGTGTATCAGTTAAATCGCGGCATTTACAATACGATCGACCAATGGCTGTTCGATAACGGCTATACGGAAATCAGGCGCAGGCGGAAACTGATCGTTGCTTTTCTGGATCAGACGGCGCAGCCCGACCCGGCCGGTAAACGTAAATTTTTATCGTTCGGGAAAGGCAATCTGATCGTGGAATTGAGCCGCTTCGCGGCGGCTCAGGAAGCTGCTCGTCCGAGAAAAGCGCTGGCAGCCTATTAAAACGACTATTTGGAGGAATCATTCATGGAATATCGGAAGTTTGGCAGAACAGGTTTGAAGGTGTCGGCAGTAAGCTTGGGTACGATGGCGTTCGGACGCTGGATCGACGAGCAGGCGTCGGCTGAAATTTTGGATCTTGCACTGGACAGCGGCATTAATCTCGTCGATACGGCAAATGTATACGGTGAAGGAGCATCCGAGACGATTCTCGGCAACCTGCTGAAGGAAAGAAGGCGCGACATCGTGCTGGCGACGAAGGTTCACGGACGTGTAGGCGAAGGGGTAAACGATTCGGGCCAAAGCCGTTACCACATTTTCAAAGCGGTAGAGGACAGCCTGAAGCGGCTGAAAACCGACTATCTGGATTTGTATCAGGTGCACCGCTTCGATCCGAACACGCCGCTCGAGGAAACGCTGCGCGCACTGGACGATCTGGTCCGCCAAGGCAAGGTCAGATACATAGGAGCATCCAATTATGCCGCCTGGCAGCTGGCGAAGGCGCATGGCGTGAGCGCGCTGCACGGCCTGCACCGCTTCGAGAGCCTGCAGCCGGAGTACAGCATCATCTCGCGGGAAATCGAGAAGGAGATTATTCCGTTCGTCCAGTCGGAGAATGTGGGCGTCATCGTCTACAGCCCGCTCGGACGAGGCGTTCTGTCCGGCAAGTACCGCGCAGGAGAAGCTCCGCCAGCCGACTCGCGCCTGGCGAAGGGAGAGCCGCGGCTGGAGCAGCTGCTCAAGAAAAACGCGATCGCGATTGCGGACGCCGTCCGGCCGCTTGCGGAGGAACGCGGTCTCGCCCCTGCGCAATACGCGCTGTCCTGGGTGCTGAGCCGTCCGGGCATTACGTCGGCTATTCTTGGGGCTTCGAAGCCCGAGCATATTACGGAAGCGGCAAAAGCCTGGAACGAACGCTTGAGCGCGGAAGAGCTGGACAAGGTAGACGAGGCTACATTGAACATCGGGAACCGGGAAACGGTGCTTAGCTAGTCCGATAACCGCATACATTCTACCTTACCAATGGAGGATATCAGAGCAGGCTTTGATATCCTCATTTTTATTTTGCATATGGCAACGATGGGAGGCTGCGGCATGGCAGGCGTTCGAATCAATCATTTGTACAAAAGATACGGCAAAGACAAGCATGCGGTCGTGCAGGATTTCCAGCTGGAAATCAAGGATAAGGAATTTATCGTGTTCGTCGGGCCTTCCGGCTGCGGAAAATCGACGACGCTCCGTATGATCGCGGGGCTGGAGGACATTTCCGAAGGCGAAATTTACATCGGGGATCAGCTGGTCAATAAGCTAGCTCCCAAGGATCGGGATATTTCGATGGTGTTCCAGAACTACGCCCTCTACCCGAACCTTACCGTATATGAGAATATTGCGTTCGGTCTCCGCATGCGGAAGCTTCCGAAGCACGAAATCGATTTGGCGGTGAAAAACGCAAGCCGCATATTGGAAATCGAGCCTTACCTGAGCCGCAAACCGAAGGAGCTGTCCGGGGGACAACGGCAGCGGGTGGCGCTCGGGAGGGCTATTGTCCGTAATCCGAAGCTGTTCCTGATGGATGAGCCGCTTTCGAATTTGGACGCCAAGCTCCGCGTGACGATGAGGATGGAAATTACGAAGCTTCACAAAAAATTAGGCACGACCTTTATTTTCGTCACGCACGACCAGGTGGAAGCGATGACGATGGCCGACAGAATCGTCGTCATGAAGAGCGGCGTCATTCAGCAGTGCGACACGCCGGAGCTCATTTATTCAAAGCCGGCCAATACGTTCGTCGCCAGCTTTATCGGCTCGCCGCAGATCAACTTCATCAACGGCAAGGTGCAGGAAAATCCGCTGGGCAGGCTGGAGTTTCACACGAACCGCTTTCAGCTGAAGCTTCATGAGACGGCGGAGGATATTTTGCGGAAAAATAACCAAGTAAACAAATCGGTCATATTAGGAATTAGGCCGGAAAACGTTAAGCTGGAGGGTTTGTTCTCCGAGACGATTATAACCGGCATTTACAAGGAGAACGAGCTGATGGGCGCAGACCGTTTTCTATATTTGGACATCGGGCAGGAGAAGCCGCTTATCGCCCGCGTTGATCCGGATAACCGGTTTGCGGAAAACGATAAGGTGAAGGTGGAGCTTGATCTGTCCAAGGCTCATTTCTTCCATAAGGATTCGGGAGATCGGTTCAAGTAAGGTATGGATTTCGGTATAGAAGAAAGGCGGCATTCCATCATGAAGAGAGCAAGGAAATGGTTGATGCTGGGGGCAAGCGCCGTGATCGGAGCGATGCTGCTTTCGTCCTGCGGGACGGCCGGGCCGGCAGCCGCAACAGTCGCCGCAGGCAGGGCCGACTACGGGAAGCTTACGGCCTCGTTCGAATATGAAACGGCCCCGTACTTCGGCGAGGCGCTCGCGAAGTGGCGGGAGCAGGGAATAAAGGATGCGTCATCCCCGATTTACGCGGAAGGGGCGGAGCCGTCGGCGGTGTCCGATACGGAGCGGATCCGTACGGGGGAGTACGGCGGCAAATCAAATGTGCTGATATGGAATACGGAAAATACCGGGTGGGTCGAATATAAAGTTGACGTTGCAGAGAGTGCGCTGTATGAAATTCACGTCTCTTATCTTCCTTTGAAGGATGAGGGCGGTAAGGGAGCGATCCAATGGGGCGTGACGATAGACGGAGAGACGCCTTTCCGCGAATCTTCCTCCATCGCTTTGTACCGCACCTGGCAGGATGCCCGTCCGATTCTGAAAAACTCGGACGGCGACGAAATTCGGCCGAGATCGGCAGATGTCTCCGAATGGAGCGTTAAGCCGTTTGTGGATTCCGGCGGTGCATACGCGCAGCCTTTGCAATGGCACTTCTCGGCGGGAACGCATACGATCCGCGTTCAGGGACACGAGCCCATCGCAATTGAAAGCATCGCGCTTGCGCCGAGGGAGGACATTCCCGCTTATGAGGAGGCTTCGGCCGCATACGCCGGAGTGCCTGCGGCCGGAGGCGAGGTGCTGACGCTGCAAGCCGAGGGTTTCGCCTACAAGAACGATACGGCCATTAAGCTGTTTTCCGACAAAAACGTCCGGACGGTGCCGCGGTACGAAGGCCGGATCAAATACAACACGGTCGGCGGTCTCAGGTGGCTGGAGCAGAATCAGGAAGTTACCTGGAAATTCGAGGTGCCGGAAACCGGCTTGTATAAGCTCGGGTTCCGCGCGCTGCAAAATACGATCGCACAAAAAACGTCATACAGAACGGTGAGAATCGACGGCGAGGTTCCGTTCCGGGAGTTTCAGGCATACGGCTTTCCCTTTTCACCGGGCTGGAACGGCGTCATTCTGCAGAACGAGAGCGATGAGCCTTATCTGGTGAAGCTGGAGAAAGGCGAGCATACGCTTTCGCTTGCCGTGACGCAGGCGCCGGTCAAATCGGTCATCGTCGACGTGGAGAAGCTGATTGCCCACCTCGACACGATCGATTGGGATTTGCGCTCGGTCACCGGCTCGAACAGCAAGAGAACGCTGGACCGCAACCGCACATGGAATATGGAGCAGGATTTTCCGGGGCTTACCGGCCGGATCGGACTTGCGGCGGATGTGATGGAGGATTTGTCGAAGCGGGTGGCCGAAGCGAACGGCGGCAAGGATTCGATTAGCCAAGGGCTGGAAACCTCGGCAAAGGATTTGCGGTCGCTGCTGCATAAGCCGGAGGAAATTCCGTATTATATCGACGAAATTTCGTCTATGCGGGAGAAGTTCGGCACGTTTATCGATACGCTGATGAAGCAGTCGCTTCAGCTTGACGAGGTATATGTCATTCCGGCGGATGCGGACGCGCCCGATATGGAAGCGGGCTTCTTCAAACGGATATGGGGCAGCGCAGAAAACTTCGTCTACTCCTTCGACGCGCGGGACAGCCTGAAAAATCTCGATGACACAAAGCTGAACATTTGGGTGCAGAGGGGGCGCGATTACGTCGACCAGCTGCAGCAGCTGGCGGACGAGTCGTTTACGCCGGAGACGGGCATCGAGGTCAAGGTCAACCTGCTGCCGAATCCGGAGCTGCTGCTCATGTCTAACGCAGCCGGCGTGCAGCCGGATATCGCGCTTGGCCTGACGCAGGATTTGCCCGTCGACTATGCGATCAGGGGCACGCTTCAGGATTTGTCGAAGCTGGAAGGCTTCGAGGAGCTTTACGGGCAATTCAGTCCGGGCTCGTGGCTGCCGCTGCATTATGACGGAGGTTATTACGGCGTGCCGGAAACCCAGTCGTTCCAGGTGCTTTATTACCGGAAGGACATTATGGATCGCCTCGGCGCCAAAATACCGGAAACGTGGGATGACGTCTACGATTTGCTGCCGGCGCTGCAGCAAAATTTCATGAACTTTTACGTCAATCCGAAGGAATTCACTTATTACTTCTATCAGAACGGAGTTGAGTTCTACGAGCCGGGCGGCGTGAAATCGGGCCTGGACACTCCCGCAGCATACAAGGCGTTCAAGCAGTGGACCGATCTGTTCAATACGTACGCGGTCGAGCGGGAAGTGCCGAGCTTCTACCAGCATTTCCGGAGCGGCACGATGCCGATCGGCATCTCGGACTACAATATGTACGTCCAGCTGTCGGCCGCAGCGCCTGAGCTCAGCGGACGCTGGGGCATCGCGCTTATCCCGGGCACGAAACAGGCGGACGGCACGATCAGCCGATGGGCGGGCGGCGGCCAGCGGACCGGCGTTATTTTCGACAAGTCGGACAAAAAGGAAGAAGCCTGGCGCTTCATGAAATGGTGGCTCTCGGCAGAGGTGCAGGAGCAGTACGGCTCCGATCTGGAGGCGGTGAACGGGGTCGCCTTCCGCTGGAATACGTCCAACGTCGAAGCCTTCGCGAACCTTCCGTGGAAGAAGGAGGATGCTGACGTCATTCTGAAGCAGTGGAAGTGGTACAAGGACATTCCGAATGTGCCTGGCGGCTATTTCCTCGAGCGTGAAACGAATAACGCCTGGGTCCGGTCGGTCGTCAGGACCGACAATTACATGTCGTCGCTGGAGCAGACGGTGCGGGATATTAACCGCGAGCTTCTCCGCAAACAGCAGGAATTCGGTTTTATCGACGAATCGGGCAACCGCGTAAAGGAATTGGATATTCCGGTCGTCGACAAGCCTTGGGAAGGAATTGATCCATATGTGGAGTAGGATGTGGTCGTACCGCACGGCGTATTTATTCGTAGCGCCCTTCTTAATCTGCTTTACGCTGTTTATCGTCATCCCGATCGTTGCGGCGGTCGGGCTTAGCTTTACTTACTATAACGGAATAGAGGCGCCGCGCTTTATCGGCTGGAGCAACTTTCAGTATTTGGTCGCACAGGACCTGTTGTTTCTGAGGTATGCCCTGCCCAATACGTTCAAGTTCGCGGTCATCGTCGGCCCGGGCGGTTATGCGGCGGCCTTTCTGCTGGCCTGGCTCATATCGCGGCTGCGCGGCGGATACCGGAAGTGGGTGGCGCTCGCCATGTATACGCCGTCGCTTACGATCGGCATCGCGATGACGATCATCTGGCTGCCGTTATTGTCCGGCGACCGGATCGGGTACTTGAACAGCATTCTGCTGAAGCTCGGCCTGATCGACGTTCCGAAGCTGTGGGTTACGAATCCGGACCTGCTTATGAATTCCATGATCGCAGTGACGCTGTGGTCCAGCATGGGCGTCGGGTTTCTGGCTATGCTGGCCGGCATTCTTAACGTGGATACGACGCTGTACGAGGCGGGCAAAATCGACGGTATCAAAAACAGCTTGCAGGAGCTTTGGTTCATTACGATTCCGTCGATGAAGCCGCAAATGCTGTTCGGCGCCGTTATGGCCATCGTCACGACCTTTAAGACCGGGGCGATCGGAACCGAGCTGTCCGGGCAAAACCCGACGCCGGAATACGCCGGTCATTTGATCGTCAATCACATTAACGATTACGGATTTATCCGTTTTGAAATGGGCTATGCGGCGACGGTCTCCGTGTTTCTTCTACTACTAATGTATTTCGCGAACAAGCTTAGCTGGGGATTGTTCGGCGCAAAGGAGGAATAGAGCCTGAAAAAGTCGAGCCTGGCGGCAAGGATCAGTTTTAACGCTTTTATGCTTATTTTGTCGGTCGTCATGATCCTGCCCATCATCTATATTTTTAACCATGCGTTCAAGCCCTATCATGAGCTGTTTGTATACCCGCCTAATTTTTTCGTGCAGGAGCCGAATGTTCAAAATTTCGTGGAGCTGTTCTGGGTGACGTCGAATTCAATCGTTCCGGTGTCGCGTTATTTGTTCAACAGCCTGCTCATCTCGTTTTTGAGCGTCGTCGGCGTAACGGCGGTGAGCGCGCTTTGCGCTTACCCGCTGTCGAAGACGCCGTTCCCGGGGAAAAAGGTCATTTTCTCGACCATTATTCTTATGCTGATGTTTACGCCGGAGGTCATTCAAATTCCACGTTATCTGGTGGTGAGCCACCTGGGGATAATGAATACGTATTTGGGCCATCTGCTGCCGGTGCTTGCTTTGCCGGTAGGCGTTTTTCTGCTTAAGCAGTTTGTGGACCAAATACCGGATTCGCTGCTGGAGGCGGCGCGGATCGACGGGGCGAACGAGCTGATTGTCTTTGCGCGGATTATTATTCCGATGTGTATGCCTGCGATCGCCACCGTCGCGATTTTGGCATTTCAAAATTCATGGGGCAATACCGAGACGTCGCAGCTGTTCATGCAGGACGACGAAATGAAAAACTTCCCGTTTTTCCTCTCCACGCTCACGAATAATTTGGCCAACAACGTGGCCAGGCAAGGGGCGGCGGCGGTCGCGGCGCTCATCATGCTTGTGCCGAACCTGATTTTTTTCGTTATTCTGCAAAGCAAAGTCATCTCTACGATGGCGCATTCGGGGATTAAATAAAATGGGGGGAAACCGCTTGAAGAACAGGAGGCTGCGGATTGTTCCGTTAACGATAGCCATCATGGCTGCGATTTACGCCGCGTGGCCGAGCTTGCAGGCTTTCGCCTCGCAGCTGCCTTACGATACGTATTACAAAGACGGGTTCGGCCAGCTCGTGAAGACGCAGGCCGCCTATATTCCCGCGGGGATTATCGGATACAACGTGGAAATCCCGGCGGAGGAAGGAGCGGCTTCCCCGGAGAAGTCCGAGGGGCCGGCGAAGGTGCTGCTGAACCAGCCGAAGGATTTGTTCGTCGACGGGAAGGACAACGTCTACATTGCCGATACGGGCAATAACCGGATCGTGCAGCTTGACGAGAACGGGCAGTATGTCCGTGAAATTTCGGTAAGCGAAAGCCCGCTGAACAAGCCGAGCGGCGTATTCGTCGACAAGCAGGGAGACATTTATATCGCGGATACGGGCAATAACCGGGTAGTCCGCCTGAATGCGGAGGGAAAGCTGCTGAAGGAATTCGGCCGCCCGGAATCCGGCTACTTGCCGGAATCGTTCAAATACGATCCGGTCAATCTGGTCGTCGATAAACGCGGCTTCCTTTACATCACGACGCTCGGGGCTTATCAGGGTCTCGTTCAGCTCGATCCGGAGGGCAGCTTCATCGGCTTCTTCGGGCCTAACCGGGTTGCCTTCACTTTGTTCGACGCCTTCAAACGGTTCGTCTATACGAGGGAGATGTACCAGCGGGAGCTCAAAAAGCTGCCGGGAGCGATTGCGAATTCGACGATTGATAAGGATGGCTTCATCTATACGGTGACGAAGGAAATCGCGTCCGGCCAGATCAAGAAGTTGAATATCGCGGGTCTTGACCAGCTGGACGGAAAAGGCGACTTTGCCGCGCTGCAGGACGAGCGCACCTACGGGGAGACGATCCATCACTGGCAGCGCGGAGTAAACCCGCAGCTAAGCGATATTACCGTCGATGCCTCGGGCAATATGACGGTCGTCGACTCGATCTGGAATATGATCAGCCAATATGATCTAAACGGCAATTTATTGTTTTTCTGGGGCGGGGACGACATTACGGCCACATCGAAAACGGGCGTCGTCAAAACGCCTGCGGCCATTGCGGGCAATTCCAAAGGCGAGCTGCTGGTGCTCGACGGCACAAACAATCTGATTCAAGTGCTTCGGCCTTCCCGATTCGGAGCGCTGGTACATGAAGCCAACGCGCTGACCCAGGAGGGGCGCTACGAGGAAAGCGAGCCGCTCTGGGAAGAGGTGTACCGCTTGAACGCCAACTATACGCCGGCTTTGATCGGCCTGGCCAAGGCGGCATACAAAAAGGAGGATTACAAGCGGGCGGAGGAGCTGTTCTATAAGGCGGGTGTTGTCGGCGGCTATTCCGAATCGTTCTGGCAAAACCGCCTGAAATGGTTCCAGAGCCATTTCGGCCTGCTCATGAATATCGTGCTGGCGGTCGGCATCGTCTATCTCCTATGGAGCAGGCTGTCCGGCAAGCTGCTCCCGAAGAAGGGCTGGGGCTTCCGCTTCCGTCCCCGGCATTCGCTGCCGGGACGGCTGAAGCATGTGTTTTATTTGATCAAGCATCCGGTCGACGGCTTCTATGCGATCAGATACGAGGGCAAGGCGGGCGTCGTAAGCAGCCTGATTCTGCTCGTCCTGGCCATTGCGGCATTCGGCTACATGCAGTCCGGCACGAGCTTCGTATTTAATCCGGCAGTCCATGTCGGAGTCGATTTGCTGCCGGTTACGGTTCAATTTGTCGGCATATGGCTCGGCTGGGTCGTATCGAATTACCTGGTCAGCTCGCTGCTGAGAGGCGAAGGACGGTTCCGCGACGTCTTCTTCAGCAGCTCTTATGCCTTATTTCCGATTATTCTCATTGGAATACCGGTAACACTGCTGTCGAATGCGCTGACGCTGAACGAGCTGGCTATATTCAGCTTCCTGAAGCTGGCGATCTACATTTGGATCGGGCTGCTGTTCATTTGGATGGTGCAGGGGATTCACAATTATACCTTTATCGAGGCGCTGTTTATTATTCTGCTATCCTTGCTTGTGCTGACGATGATCGTCATCTTGATTTTTATTTTTATCAGCCTAAGCAATGAGCTGGTCAATTTCTTTAATTCCTTGTACCAGGAGGTGATCATCCGATGACCGGCCGCAGCATCAGCTATTCTTTTATTCTAAAAACAACGGTAACGGCCATTTTGCTAGTCCTCCTGGGATGGATCGCTTTGCAGATTTGGAGCCCTTGGAGCAAGCCGGAGACGGAAGCGGTGAATGCCGCGGCGTTATTCTCCGCAAATGGGGCGGCACCGTACAAAGCGGGGCTGCCGGATGAGAGCCGCTTCGAGACCGTCGCGGAGAACGAAGCGTTCCTGCTGCTGGCCGACCGGGCTACCGCGCATTTTCAGGTCGTCGATAAGGCGACCGGCAGCGTATGGCGCTCCTATCCGAATCCGGAGCACTGGGCGGACGAGACGGCGACGGGAACGTGGAAAAACCATCTGACGTCTCCTATTCTGCTCGAGTATGTCAACGCCAAAAACTACAAATCGTCCTCGGTGACAGCCGGACTGATCGAAAATCAGGGTTACCTGGAGCAGTTTCAAACGACCGGCAGCGGGTTTACCGTCACGTTTGCGTTTCCGAAGTCGCAGTTCAAAATTCCGGTAGAAGTGTCGATTCATCCGGATTATGTCGAGACGAGGGTAGTGGACTCAGGCATCGTCGAAGGTGAATTGAGCTTATTGAACGTGAAGCTGTATCCGTTATTCGGGGCCGAGCCGTCGGCCGGGCAGGAGGGCTACATTTTGCTGCCTGACGGCTCCGGATCGCTGATCCGTTTCCAGAAGGACCGGATCATGCAGCAGCTGACCTATAATGAAAGCGTGTATGGGCAGGATTTGTCCTACTACAACGAAAATACGGGAAGACAGCGGATCGCAATGCCCGTATACGGGCTGAAATCCGGCGATCAGGCATTTGTTGCGCTCATCGCGGAAGGGGAGGAATTCGCCAATGTTTACGCCGCTCCGTCGGGCGCGGTAGGCAGCTCCAACTGGGTAACGACGGAATGGCAGTACCGCAAGCGGTTTTTCCAGAGCGTCAGCAAAAGCACGGGCGAAGGCTTCTACACCTATAGCGGAGATAAGTTTTTGGCGGAAGGAAGGGCAACGAGGTATTATCCCCTTGCCCCGGACAAAAGCGATTACGCCGGAATGGCGGAGGTATACCGCAATTACCTGATTTCCGAGCAGGGGGTTCAGCCGACAGGGAAAACTAAGGAGGATGTGCCGTTATTCCTGGATATCGTCGGGGCGGATATCGAGAAAGGCCTGTTCTTCGATTCTTATTTGAAGGCAACGACAACAGAGGAAGCCTCCTCGCTTGTCAAGGATATTTACGGGCTCGGCATCCGCAATCTGCAGGTCCATTACTCGGGCTGGCAGCAGGACGGCTACAGCACGCACGGCGGTTATTTCCCGGTTGATAAACGGCTTGGCGGAAACAGCGGCATGAAGCGGTTTATTTCGTTCGCGCATTCGCTCGGCGTTCCCGTCTACTTGACGGCGAATTACACGTTTAACACAAACGGGGACGACGGCTTCTGGTGGAGAAGGGACGGTCTCCGCAATCTGGCGGGCACCGTGCTGGAGGATGTGAAAAATCCCGATCAGGACGCGAGCGTATTCGTCAGCCCGAAATTTTATGCGAAAACGGTAATGGCCGATCTGGATGAATTCAAGTCGCTTGGCGCCGACGGCATCTATTTCGAGGATGGAATCGGGCAGCAGGTCAATACCGACTTTAATTCGCGCTACAAGGCGAACCGGGAGGATGTCGTGGCCATTCAGAGCAGCTTGCTGCGGCAATCGAAGGAGGAGCTCGGATCCGTCATCGCAAATAATGCGAACTTTTACGCGCTTGGCCCGATCGACCACGTTCACAGGCTCACCGGGGATTATTCCTACGACGTGTTCGTGACCGAAGAGATTCCGTTTGCGCAAATCGTGCTTCACGGGCTCCGTACCTATACGCTGGAATGGTCCAACCTCCGCGACGAAGGGGACGACGAGTTTCTCAGAAGCATCGAATACGGCGCCTATCCGGCCTACGTGCTCAGCGGAGACCGGCCGGACGACTTGAAGCGGGCCTATTCGGTATGGTATTACAGCTTGAATTACAAGGATTGGACCGACCGGATCGCGGAGGAATACGGGCGCACGAACGAGGCGCTCTCCGCCGTGCAGGACCGCTTCATTACCGCTCACCGCACGCTTGCGCCGGGCGTCAAGGAAACGGTGTACGGCAGCGATTACCGGATTATCGTCAATTATAATGAGGAGCTTTACAGCAAGGACGGCGTAACCGTTCCTGCAAAAGACTTCGCGGTCATAAAAGGGGGAACGGCGGGATGAAATGGAACCGCAGACTGGAGGCAAACACGCTAAGGAAGATTGAAGGCTCCTTGTTCATCGCGCCATGGGTGTTCGGATTTTTGACCTTTGTCGCGTTTCCGCTCGGTTATTCGCTGTACATGAGCTTTCATCAGGTGAAAATTACGGTCAATACGGTCAACTACACGTTTATCGGCTTTCAGCATTACCGGGAAATACTCGTCGCCAACGGGAGCTTGCTCTACGAAGAGCTGCTTCCGTTTCTCAGGGAATCGGCCATGATGATTCCGATCATCCTGGTATTTTCACTTTTGGTCGCGATTTTGCTCAATCTGCGGTTTCCGGGGAGAACGCTGTTCCGGGTCATTTTTTTCCTGCCCGTCATTTTTTCCTCCGGACAAATCGTCCAGGAGTTTATCGCGCAGGGCGAAGGCTCGCTCAGCATTATGGAGACGCTGCGGATCGACTATTATTTGCAGGAATACGTACCGGGAGCCTGGGCGGGGCCCATTCAGAAGGTCATGGGCTCCTTCGTCCTTGTCCTCTGGTACTCCGGGGTGCAGATATTGATCTTTCTCGCGGGCAGGCAGACGCTTCCCGCGGCGGTCTATGAAGCGTCGCGCATCGACGGCTCGGGTCCGTGGAATACGTTCTGGAAAATTACGCTGCCGGGACTCGTTCCGTATATTTTCCTGAACCTGATGTATACGGTCGTCGACCTGTTCACCTTTCCGTCCAATCCGATCGTCAGCCGGGTCAATACGACGAATTACGGAAGCTCCAGCGCGCTGGCCTGGATTTATTTTTCGATTATTCTTTCGTTTGTCCTGCTGACCTTGTGGCTGTATAGCAGAGTGGACAAAGCGATTTCCGGCAGACGGTAAAATAAGGGGAAGGTGGGGTTCCGGTGAAAATAGTCGAAAGAGGTAATGATCTGGCCGCAAGGCTTCAGGAGGATCCGAAGCTCCGGGGAGGCCTGGAGCTGCTCCGGTACCGCGTGCTGGGCGCCGAGATCGACAAAGGGCTGCTGTTTAAAACGCTGGTTTATATTATTTTGATTAACGTTGCGTTTATTTATATTAAGCCGATTTTGTATATGGTCACGACGATGGTCAAGGATGCCAGAAACATTCTCGACCCGTCGGTCATCTGGGTGCCGAAGACGATTTATCTCGGTCATCTGCAGGAGGCGGCCCATATGCTGAATTACGGGAAAAGTCTCCTGATCAGCATCGGTCTCGCGTCCTCGGTGGCCGTTCTGCAGGTGTTCTCCTGCGCGATTGCGGGCTACGCGTTTGCGAGGCTTGATTTTCCGTTCAAAAAGCTGTGGGGGGCGCTGCTGCTCTTTACCTTCATCATGCCGCCGCAGGTGACGATTTTGCCGTCGATCATGCTGTTCAAGGAGTTCGGCTGGCTTAATACGTTTCTGCCGATGGTCGTGCCGGCTTTGTTCGGCCATGGGCTGAAGGGTGCGCTATTCGTCATTATTTACCGCTCCTTTTATTCGACGCTGCCGAAGGAGCTTGACGAGGCGGCCAGAATGGACGGCGCAGGGCCTTTCCGGATGTTTTTCCGCGTGATGTTCCCGATTGCCCGGTCGGCGACGGTCGTCGTCGTTCTTTTCTCGTTCGTATGGAACTGGAACGACTTCTATTTCCCGTCTCTGTTCATGTTCACGGCCGAGAACGTGCCGCTGTCCATTACGCTGGCCAGGATGGCTGGGGAGATGGCGCAAGCCGCAGGGGCGGGCGAAATTACCGTCTATGCGGAGGCGATTAAGATGGCGGCATCTTTCCTCATCATTATGCCTCTGCTGGTCGTCTATTTGTTTGCCCAGCGCTGGTTCATCGAGGGCGTGGAGCGTACGGGCTTGGTGGAGTAGCACGGCGGGAGTTCTGCAGTTCCGCTGAGTTAGTGCAGCAGAATGGGGATATAGCGGTGAGATCCGGTTCTGATGCAGTTAATGCTGGTGAATGGCGGAGTGAGAGAGTAACATGTGTTTCTGATGCAGTTCATGCAGCAGATTTGTGCTACGGGGGCTGATTTCGATCGTCTGGGGCCTATTCTGCTGCAAATGTGCATCCAGCTCCAGCTTGACGGTCACCATGTAAGGTTTCTGATGTGTTTTGTACAGCGGAATGGGGAGATAGCGGCGAGATCCGGTTCTGATGCAGTTAATGCTGGTGAATGGTGGAGTGAGAGAGTAACACGTGTTTCTGATGCAGTTAGTGCAGCAATTTGGCGAACGAGGTGAAACATTTATACCGTTGACAAAAATGTAAGAGAGTGCTAAATTCATATTCAAGTAATCCTCATAAAACTTATGAATTTACTTGGATATTACCGACCGGACAGCCGGAGATTGCCTTAGGGCAGCTCCGGCTGTTTTTTATTCCCACTTAACTTGAAAAAAGAGGTGCTTTAATGATGAGCGAAACAAATCGAAAGGTACATTTAAATGTATTTTTGCGGGCTACCGGGCATCATGCAGGAGCCTGGAGGCATGCCGATTCCCATCCGGAGCTGGAGCTGGATATTGAATATTTGGCAAAGCTGGCGCAAATCGCGGAGCGGGGCAAGCTGGATTCCGTGTTTTTGGCGGACGGTTATGCCGGCGGAGGCAGCAAGCTGGAGCCGTTCACGCTGCTGTCGGCGCTTGCATCCGTGACCAAACATATCGGATTGATCGCGACCGTAGGGACCGTGTACAACGATCCTTTTCACGTCGCGCGGCAGTTTGCTTCGCTGGACCATATCAGCGGCGGCAGAGCCGGCTGGAATATTGTGACGGGAGCGGGCTCCGCGGCTCACAACTTCAGCAGGGAGGAGCATCCCGAGCATGCGGAGCGCTACGAGACGGGCGAGGAGTTCGTGGAAGTGGTGAAGCAGCTGTGGGACAGCTGGGAGGATGACGCGCTCATATACGACAAGAAAGGCGGCAGGCTGGTCGCTCCGGGCAAGGTTCACGAAATCAACTTTCAGGGCCATACCTATTCGGTCAAAGGACCGCTTAACATTCCGCGTCCGCCGCAGGGCTATCCTGTACTGGTGCAAGCAGGCTCTTCCGAGCAGGGCAAGGAGCTCGCAGCCAAGACGGCCGAAGTGATCTTCACGGCGCAGCAGACGTTCGCTGCGGGCCAGGAGTTTTACGCCGACGTCAAAGGGCGCCTGGCCAAATACGGCAGAACCGCCGACGAGCTCGTAATTCTGCCGGGGCTTGCCCCGATCGTCGCCGATACGGAAGCGGAGGCGCGCGATATCGAGGAGGAGCTGCATTCGCTGGTGGATACGAAAAAAGCGCTCAGCAGCCTGTCGGAGCGGTTTACGGTGGATTTGAACGATTATGACCTGGATGACCCGGTGCCGCTCGACAAAGCGAAGCCAGCTGAGGAGTTTAACGGGATACGAAGCCGGCAGGAGGTTATTATCGACGCCGCCCGCCGCGAAAGCTTCACGATCCGTCAGCTGCTGTACCGCAGCAACGGAGGCCACGGGCATATCACCTTTACCGGCTCGGTGCTCCAAACGGCCGACCTGATCGAGAAGTGGGTCAAAAACCATGCCTCGGACGGCTTCAACGTGCTGCCGCAGCTGTTTCCGACCGGGCTGGAAACGTTCGTGGACAAGGTCATTCCCGAATTGCAGAACCGCGGGTTATTCCGGACCGAGTATGAAGGAACGACGCTTCGCGATAGCCTCGGACTCAAGCGCCGTGCGAATACGCGGCATTTGCAGAACATTTAAAGTATGGAGAGAGAGAGTTGCCCTTAGAGCATCCGCCGAACTGCGGAGAAAGAGCTGCACACAGAGTATTCACTAACTTTGCGGAGAAAGAGCTGCTCTTCGAGCATCTTAACCTGAGTAAGAGGCATCGCTGCTGTTTTAACTGGATTCAATGCTTTTATTTAATGCGAAAATCGCATGATTCTGGAAATGGATGGATTTAATGTGTCTAATTCGATCGTTTTTTCCTCAACCAGCTGTTTTCCATAAATTAGATGTAGAAAATCCAGCTATTTTTTGAGTGCAAGGCGAATCATCGGGATTTGCTGTAGGAATTCCAGTTATTTTGCAGCCTCACCGGAAGCTTCCGGCCGAGCAACAAATTTTGTGCAAAGAAAGAAGAAACGAGGGGGATACGATGAGAAAGAAACGTCTAGCTTCAGCCATCATCCTGTTAACTTTATTTGCCACCGCCTGCGGAGGCGGAAACGGGGCACCCGCAGAGACGGACAAAGCCGCTAACAACTCCACGGAAGCACCGGCGAAGGATGCGGACGCTCCGGCGGGAGAATTCAAGAAGCTCGGCGACGAGCCGCTCACGCTGACCTTTTACAGCAACGGAGCTACTTTTACGGACGTTGAATTTGAAACGATGATCGCAGGTCCGATTCACGCAAAATATCCGAATGTTACGATCGAGCGCATTACGCCGGCCGCAACGACGACGCCGGAAGAGGTTCTGTCCACACACGTGCCCGACATCCTGTTCAGCAGCGTGTCGCAGCGTCTTGTCCGGACGGGGGCGTTCGAGGATTTGCGAGAGCTGATCAAGAGGCACAACTTTGACGAAAGCCGGCTCAAGCCGATCGCTTACAACTACATCAAAGAAATAACGAAAGGAAAAGGCGATCAAATTTATGCGCTGCCGTTCAACGTCAACCAGCACGTTTTGTATTACAACAAGGATATATTCGATAAGTTTGGCGTCCCATACCCTACGGAGAAGCAGATGAGCTGGGATGAAGCCGTCGAGCTCGGCAAGCAGCTGACCCGGACGGAAAACGGCGTCAATTACATCGGGCTGGTCGTCGATAATTTAACAGGCTTGTCCAAGTCGCTCGGGCTGCCTTATTTGAACCGCGAGACCGGAGATGCCGCTATCGATACGCCGGAATGGCGGAGAGTGTTCGAGCAGCTGAAGGAAATTTACGAAATTCCGGGTTATGTCGCTCCGGACGGCACCTGGAATTGGAATCGCGACAACTTCATGAAGGACCAGAACATCGCCATGCGCGCCGCCTGGCTGGCCAACATGGTAGGCCCGCTGGAGGAGCTTCGCCAGCAGGGCGTCGAGTTCAACTGGGATATCGCGCCGGTACCTAACTTCAGCGACCAGCTTGGGAAAACGAGGGAAGCCCAAATCCACTCCATTTCCATCAACAGCCAAAGCAAGCATAAGGATGAAGCGTTCCAGGTGCTCGCGGAAATCTTGTCGGATGAAGGCCAGCGTATCATTGCGAGAAACGGCCGCGTTCCGTCTGTTATCAATCCGGAGCTGGAGAAGGAGTATGGAGCCGACATTCCGGTGCTGCAAGGGAAAACCGTCCAGAACGTGTTTATCGGGGAGCCGATCCAGGAGCATTACCAGCATCCGTACGAACCCGAGATCAGCAAAAGGCTGACCGAGGCGGCAGAAGATTTGGCGGTGAAGGGTCTCGACGTTAACTCGGCGATCCGCAAAGCAACGGAGGCGATTAACAAGGACGTCGAAACGCTGAGAACGACTTTGGGGCAATATTAATCGAAAGCTGGAGGGGATTGTGAAATGAGCTCTAAGCAACGCAGGCTTCACCTTAACGCCTTTTTGTTCGGGACCGGCCATCATGAAGCTTCCTGGCGGCTTCCGGAAGCGGCGCCCGAACGCAACCTGGATTTTAACCATTTGCTGCAAATTGTGCAAACGGCGGAACGCGGCTTGCTGGATTCCGTCTTCCTCGCGGACGGTTATGTGGGCCGCTCCAATAAGCTTGAGCCGTTCACGGAGCTGTCGGCCCTGGCGAGCCTGACGAAGCATATCGGATTAATTGCAACGGTCGGAACGACCTACAACGAGCCTTTCCACGTCGCCCGGAAATTCGCTTCGCTCGACCATATCAGCAAGGGCCGTGCCGGCTGGAACATTGTGACGGGGGCCGGCTCGGCCGCGCACAACTTCGGCAGGGAGGAGCATCCCGAGCATTCTCTTCGCTATGAGGAAGCGGAGGAATTCGTCGACGTCGTGAAGCAGCTGTGGGACAGCTGGGAGGATGACGCGGTCATTAACGACAAAGCCTCCGGCACCCGAATTATAAAGAACAAGGTTCGGCCGATCGATTACAAAGGAAAATATTATTCGGTGAAGGGGCCGCTGAACATCGCGCGTCCGCCTCAAGGTTATCCGGTGCTGGTGCAGGCCGGCTCGTCCGAAAGCGGCAAGGAGTTTGCGGCGAAAACGGCTGAGGTTATTTTTACCGCCCACCAAAGCATTGGAAGCGCACAGGCCTTTTACACAGATGTGAAGTCCAGGCTCCCGAAATACGGGAGAACGGCCGATCAGCTGAAAATATTGCCGGGCATTAGCCCGATTCTGGCGGATACGTTGAAAGAAGCCGGAGAGCTCGAAGAGCAGCTGTTTGAGCTGGTTGATAAAGACGGGGCTGTCAGACGGTTGTCCGAGCGGCTTGGCATCGACCTGTCGGAGCAACCGCTCGATAAGCCGTTGTCGCTTGCCGGAGTCCGCGAAACGGAGGAGGTTAACGGCAACAAAAGCCGCCATCAGCTCATACTGGACCTTGTTCGCGACGAAAATTTAACACTGAAGCAGCTAATTAACCGTTTGGCCGGAGCAAGGGGGCATTTTACCTTTACCGGTACTCCGCTTCAGCTGGCCGATGCGATCGAGCTGTGGTTCCTGAACGGGGCTGCGGACGGCTTTAATGTCATGCCGCAAATTTATCCCGGCGGGCTGGATATTTTCGTGGATAAGGTCATTCCGGAGCTGCAGAACCGCGGCTTGTTCCGGACTGAATATGAAGGAGCCACCCTGAGGGAAAATCTCGGCCTGGCAAGACCGGCGAATGCGGTATTTGTGGCCGCAGATCAGCTGGGCTAGCGAAAAAATAGAAATAGAAATAGAGGATTGGAGTCAAGGAGAAAAAAGGTTCGTTCTGTCATAACGTTGCTCGGATGAAAAATCGACCCGATAGCCGGAGATTGCCAATAGGCAGCTCCGGCTATTTGAGTGAGAAAGTCAAAGAAACGGAGATGGATAGGATGATTAGGAAGCTGGCATTAATCCATATTGTGATGTTGTTTGTTTTTGCCGCAGCTTGCGGCGGTGGTAATCAGGCTCCCGGCACCTCGGAGCCTGCGGATAACGGAAAACCCGATGCATCTGCCTCAAGAGGCGCTCCTGCGGGCGATTTCAAAAAGCTGGGCGATGAGCCGCTTACGCTTAGCTTCTACGTAACAAGCGCTACCTTTACGGATGTTGAGTTCGAAGCGATGATTGCAGGCCCGATACATGCCAAATATCCGAATGTGACCATTGAGCGCATTACGCCGGCCGCCACAACAACGGTGGAGGAAGTGTTATCCACCCACGTTCCGGATATTTTGTTCGGAGCGGTGCGCCAGAACGTATACAGGACGGGCGCTTACCAGGATCTGCGCGGACTGATCGAGAAGCATAACTTCGATCTGAACCGGCTTAAGCCGGTCGCCATCGAGCAAATCAAGGATTTTACTAAAGGGAAGGGAGAGGAAATTTTTGCGCTTCCTTTCAACGTGAATCAGCACATTATGTACTACAACAAAGAAATATTCGACCGGTTTGGCGTTCCTTACCCGACGGAGAAGCAGCTGACCTGGGAGGAAGCGGTTGAGCTTGGCGCGAAGCTGACGCGTACGGAAAACGGCGTGCACTACATCGGCCTTGCGGTCGATAATCTGACCGGCTTGGCCAAGTCGTTCGGCTTGCCGTACGTGGACCGGGAGTCCGGGCAGGCCGCGATCGATACGCCGGAATGGCGGCGCGTATTCGAGCTCCAGAAGAAAATATTCGAAACGCATGGTTATGTGACTCCGGAAGGAAATTGGAACTGGAACCGGGACCATTTCATGAAGGATCAGAACATTGCCATGCGGGTATCGTTTCTTGCGAATATGGTAGGGCCTCTTGAGGAATTAAGGCAGCAAGGCGTCGAGTTTAACTGGGACATCGCGCCAGCTCCGAACTTCGAAGACCAGCTTGGCAAAACAAGGGAAGCCCAAATACACGCGATTGCGATTAACAGTCAAAGCGCTCACAAGGACGAGGCGTTTCAGGTGCTTGCCGAAATCTTATCCGATGAGGGCCAGCGAATTATTGCCAAAAACGGCCGCGTCCCGGCGATCATCAATCCGGAGCTGAATAAGGATTACGGTGCGGATATTCCGGTTTTACAGGGCAAAAATGTGCAAAATGTGTTTATCGGGGAGCCTCTTCAGGATCATTACGTTCACCCGTATGAAGCGGAAATCAGCAAAAGGCTGACCGAGGCGGCCGAGGATATGGCGGTGAACGGCCTCGACGTCAACTCGGCGATCCGCAAGGCAACGGAAGCGATCAACAAGGATGTCGAAACGCTGAAAACGACTCTGGGACAGTAGGGAGAGCGAAATTCATCAGGAGTGTAAAAAACATCATTGACAAAAACAATCGAAAAGTGATAAATTCATTCACAGAAGTAATACGTATAATCCTATAACATTACTTGGATATCGACCGGAAAGCCGGAGATTGCCTATGGGCAGCTCCGGCTTTTTTCTTTTTCATTTCTGGCAGATCAAATTGGGAGGGGATAACAAATGAGCAATAAAAGGCGTCAGCTTCACCTTAACGCATTTCTGTACGGAACCGGTCACCACGAGGCGTCGTGGCGGCTGCCTGAAGCCGCGCCGGAGAGAAATCTGGAGTTTAACCATGTGCTGCAAATCGTGCAGACGGCGGAACGCGGGCTGATGGATTCCGTGTTTCTGGCCGACGGTTATTCCGGGCGCTCGAACAAGCTGGAGCCGTTCACGGAGCTTTCCGCGCTGGCGAGCCGGACGAAGCATATCGGCCTGATCGCGACGGTTGGCACAACCTACAACGAGCCGTTCCACGTCGCCCGCAAATTCGCTTCGCTCGACCATATCAGCAAGGGCCGGGCGGGCTGGAACATCGTAACCGGAGCGGGCGACGCGTCCCATAACTTCGGCAGGGAGAGGCATCCCGAGCATGCGCTCCGCTACGAGGAGGCGGACGAGTTCACGGAGGTCGCCAAGCAGCTTTGGGACAGTTGGGAGGATGATGCGGTCGTGAACGACAAAGCTGCAGGACTCCATATCGATCAGGACAAGGTGCACACGATCGATTACAAAGGCAAATATTACTCTGTGAAGGGGCCGCTTAACATTGCAAGGCCGCCGCAGGGTTATCCGGTGCTGGTGCAGGCCGGCTCGTCAGAGAGCGGTAAGGAGTTTGCGGCGAAAACGGCGGAGCTTATTTTTACGGCTCATCAAAGCATCGAGAGCGCCCAAGCGTTCTACAAGGACGTCAAGTCCAGACTGCCAAAGTACGGGAGAGAAGCCGGCCAGCTGAAAATATTGCCGGGCATCAGCCCGATCCTCGCAGATACGATTGAAGAAGCGAAGGAGCTCGAAAATCAGCTGTTCGAATTCGTTAACAAGGATGGGGCCATCAGAAGGCTGTCCGAGCGGCTTGGCATCGACCTGTCGGGGCATCCGCTTGACGAGACTCTATCGCTGGAAGGAGTCAAGGAAACGGACGAGGTGAACGGACACAAAAGCCGCCACCAGCTCATCCTCGACCTGATCCGGAACGAGAGCCTGACGCTGAAGCAGCTGGTGAACCGGCTGGCCGGGGCAAGGGGGCATTTTACCTTCACGGGTACGCCGCTACAGCTCGCGGATGTTATCGAGACCTGGTTTTTGAACGGCGCTGCGGACGGCTTTAACGTCATGCCGCAAATTTATCCGAGCGGGCTCGAAATTTTTGTGGATAAGGTCATTCCCGAGCTGCAGAACAGGGGATTGTTCCGGACCTCGTACGAAGGCAGGACGCTAAGGGAAAACCTTGGTCTCGCCAGACCGGAGAACGCACTTCGCCAAACGAAGGCTGTATTGTAAGACCACATACATGCACAACTAATCAGGGGAGAGATTACGATCATGAAAAAGCTCACACTAGGCGTTACGTTTTTATTACTGCTGGCTCTTTTGACGGCATGCGCAAGCAGCGGAAATGGCGGGGGAAATGGGGGCGGAAGCTCTACAGGCAGCACTCCCGATTCGACGAACGCCGAATCTCCGGCTGCAGAAGAAGCAAATTTCAAAAAACTTGGCGACGAGCCGCTTACGCTGACGTTTTTTAACACGAGCGGCACATTCCCGGACGTTGAATTTCAGACGCTGATTGCCGATCCGATCAAGAAGAAATACCCTAACGTAACGATTGAGCGGATTACGCCTGCAGCAACGACGACGAATGAAGAGGTGCTGTCTACGCATGTACCAGACATCATTTATTCCTCTTCCTCCTCGCACCAGAAAATTATCCGTACCGGCGCGTACGAGGATTTGCGGGAGCTGATCAAGCGCCACCATTTTGACGAAAGCCGCATCAAGCCGATTTTGTACGATTACATCAAGGATATGACGAAGGGCAAGGGCGACCAGATTTATGCAATACCATTCAACGCGAACCAGCACGTGCTTTATTACAACAAGGATATTTTCGATAAATTCGGCGTGGAGTATCCGACGGATAAGCAGCTGACATGGGATGAAGTGCTGGATATTGCAGCGAAGCTGACCCGTACCGAAAACGGCGTCAACTATATCGGTTTATCCGTAGACAACCTGACAGGGCTTGCGAGAGGGCTAGGCTTGCCGTACCTTGACCGGGAAACGGGCAACGCTGCTCTGGATACGGAAGAATGGCGCCGTATATTCGAGCTGAACAAACGGATTTTCGAAATTCCAGGCTACGTCACACCGGACGGAACCTGGAACTGGGGACGCGACCAGTTCATGAAGGATCAGAACATTGCTATGCGCGTCACCTGGCTGGCTAACATGGTCGGACCTCTCGAGGAGCTGCGCCAGCAGGGCGTGGAGTTTAACTGGGATATCGCGCCGGCCCCTAACTTTGAGGACCAGCTCGGCAAGACGAGAGAGGCGCAAATTCACTCGTTGTCCGTGAACAGCCAAAGCAAGCATAAGGATGAGGCGTTCCAGGTTATCGCCGAAATTTTGTCGGACGACGGTCAGCGCATTTTGGCCCGCAACGGCCGCGTGCCGGCTATTATTAATCCGGAGCTGGAGAAGGAGTATGGCCTCGACATTCCGGTGCTGCAGGGCAAATCGGTGCAAAACGTGTTTATCGGCGAGCCGCTTCAGGAGCACTATATTCATCCGTACGAGCTCGAAATTACGACGAGGCTGACCGAAGCCGCCGAGGATATGGCCGTCAAAGGGCTCGACGTCAATTCCGCGATCCGCAAGGCGACCGACGCGATTAACAAGGACGTCGAGACGCTTAGAACGACGCTGGGAACCCCTTAAGCAGGAAACTGGCTAGATTAACTTGGTTGTGCTAACTTGATCGTGCTGACTGGACTGCACCGAACTGGGCAACACGAACCGGGGAGGACAGCATACACACTTATGTCTCCGTGAGCTGCTCTGCTGCATTTTGTGCAGCAGAGAGGGGATGAATGGGAGCGGCACGTCGTTCTGCTGCATCTAATGCAGCAGATTCGTGTCTGCATGGCTGTATCGAGCTGTATGCGGACGATTCTGCTGCAGAAGTACAGTCCGGCACGGCAAAGCCTTATTCATGTCAGGTTTCTGCTGCACTTTCTACAGCAGCCGTCACGCATGCCGCAGGGGAGGACCTGGCTGAATAAACGCAAGCAGGATAAAGGTGGACAAATCTAATTAGAACGCAGCAAAGGGAGGGCAATTGCCTCTCCCTTTGTTTTGCTGCATGAAGGAGTAACTCTATGCGGTAACCAAGCAAGAAATAATGGAGCGGCAGGCTTGCCGGAGACCGGCGACGAAGCCGAATGCCGGGCCATGAGTGTGGCTGGCCAAAGGGCCAGCGAAAAACAGCCCGGGAACGCTGCTTTCGAAATGCTCGCTGAGCAGAGGAAACCGGCTGAAGCCGCCCCTCTCGCGTTCGATCGTAGCGAGCAAATAGCGGGGAAGGAAAGGGACCAGATCCAGATCGATCCGATAGCCGGTAGCCGCGATGACATGATCGAAGACCCGCGTTTCGCCGCCCGACAGCGTAAGAAGCGCCTTGCCGCCCTCCGCCGCTTCGGCCTTTTCAATGCGTGCATGGCCGGTAGCCTTCACCTTGCCTTCGACATAAGGCTTCAAAAATAAAGCGACGCTGCCTTGGCGCGGGGTGTTCCACCGCTCCTGCTTCTGCTCCGGCGGAAGCCGGTAAAACTGCTCCGCCGATTCAATCAGCTTGAGACCGGACGCCGTATTATCTTCACCGGCATATTGCACCGCTTCCCGCCGGAACAGCAGCTCGGCCCGGCTTCCCGCCATATGCAGGAGCGCCGCGGCTTCCCATGCGCTTTGCCCGCTGCCGATGACGGCGACGCTTTGCCCATGGAAACGTTCGAAGCCGGTTTGGCCGAACGTGTGCGTGACAAGGGAAGGAGGCAAGCCGGACAAGACATCGGGAATATAGCTGAAATGCTGAAGACCCGTTGCGACGACGACATGGCGGGATGCGAGCTGTTTTCCGGCGTTTGTCGTTACCGTGAAGCCCGAGGAGGAATAGTCGACACTGGCAGCGAGCTCAGGAGTAAAGACGACACCGGCATGACGTGCGAACCAGAAGGCGTAGTCAACGAAGTCCGGGCGGGGAAAGGGTGACACGAGCGGAGTACCCGTCTCCTCGCTATAGCGTTCAATCGTCAGCACGCCGGCATAGTCGGACAAGCTGATATAACGCGGGTTGGTCCGGATAAACATATTTTGCGGCATCTGTTCCTTCCAGAAATGCATCGGCTCGCCCAGCAAAACGTAAGAAAGGCCGATTGCCCGCGCATGAGCGGCAAGCGAAATGCCGTAGGGGCCGGCTCCGATAATAATCAAATCAGTCATATAAATCCCTCCCGAATAACGGTTCATTCAAATATACCAAGAATTATACTCGGTAAACTTTGAATTGCAATGAAAATCGGTTCATGAAGCGTGTTGACAACTTTCGTATTCCATGATAAATTTTGAATGACATTTTTCATATTAAATTCCTTGGATTAATCGGAATTAATCGGCTACCGGTCAACCGGAGACACTTGCAACGCGTGTCTCCGGTTTTTTTTATGCCAAGGAACAGGGGGAAAACGAGATGAGCGAAACGATTGACTTGTTAAAAAAACACCGTTCCATACGCAAATATAAGGACACGGCGATTTCTGAGGAGCACTTGACGGAAATCCTGCTGGCGGCGCAGGCCGCACCGACCTCCTCGAACATCCAGGCATACAGTGTCGTGGCGGTTACCGATCCGGAGCGCAAGCGGAAATTCGCCGAGCTGGCGGGCAACCAGCAGCAAATTGTGGAAAGTCCGGTATTTCTCGTCTGGCTGGCGGATTTGAACAAAATTAGAACGGCAGTGCGCCTGCACGAGGATATTGAGCTGAAGCAGAACGTGGAGCTGTTCCTGCTCGCCACGATTGATGCCGCATTGGCCGCCCAAAATGCGACCGTTGCCGCCGAATCGCTTGGCTACGGAACGGTGTATATCGGAGGCATCCGCAATAATCCGCAGGCAGCGACCGATCTGCTGGAGCTTCCGCCGCTTGTCTATCCGGTGTTCGGCATGTGCCTCGGCGTACCCAATCAGGAGCCGGACATCCGGCCGCGCCTGCCGCTGGCGGCGGTCTATCACCGTGAGGTATACAGGCAGGAAAACCTTGTGAAGGAGATCGAGGCTTACGACGAAATTACACGGCATTATTATGCAACCCGCACAGGCGGCGGAAAAGGCGGGGAGCAGGAAACGAAATGGTCGAAGGAAATGCTCAAAAGGTTCAACAAGGATCGGCTTCGCGGCCATATGCACGACTTTTTGCTGGGTCGCGGCTTCGAGCTGAAGTAAGCGGCGGGTACAGGCCTGGAGGTCATACAAATCGGGTGAACGGGGGATTCGGCATGAGTCACAATTACGAAATAGAGCCTGAATTCGGCTGGTACATGCCGACAAGGGGAGACGGACCGTATGTAGGGGTGAAGTCGGAGCGGGTGGTGGACATCGCCTACAATATCAAGGTCGCCCACGCAGTCGAGGAAGCGGGTTATACGTTCGCCCTCATTCCGACGGGAGGCAATTGCTCGGATGCCTGGCTGGTCGGAGCTACGCTGGCGGCCCACACGAAGACGTTTAAGCCCCTTGTGGCGATGAGGCCGGGCTTGATCGCGCCGGCGCTGGCCGCGAGGATGGGAGCAACCCTTGACGAGGTGACCGGAGGCCGGGCGCTGATCAATATCGTGACCGGCAGCTCGGCGGCGGACATGAAGGCGATGGGGGATCCGCTGGCCTTTGACAAGGAGGCCCGCTATGAACGGACGCTGGAATATATCAAGATTGTCAAGCAATTATGGCTGAACTCGGCGGCGGCGCAGGGAGAACGGCTGCTGGCGGCGCATGACGCCCTGGGGCATATCGAGCGCTTCGACCACGAGGGCAAATATTTTCAGCTGGAAGGCGGCGTCAGCTATCCGCCGCCCGTGCAGAGGCCGCATCCGCCGTTTTACTTTGGCGGCAGCTCCCCGGCAGCCAAACGAACCGCGGCGGAAATTGCCGACGTGTATCTGATGTGGGCGGAGCCGCTCGACTGGATCAAGGAGCAGATCGAGGAGGTCGAGCATCACCGCAAGGAGCTGCGGGCGCTGCAGGGGATCGACCGTACGATCAGATACGGCTTGCGCGCGCAGGTCGTCATCCGCGACACGGAGGAGGAAGCCTGGGCTGCGGCAAGGCATATCGTAAGCCGGATCGATCCCATGCTGAAGCAGGGGCTGGAGGGGCAGCTGTTCTATAACCTGTCGGCGGGCCAGCAGCGGCAAAACGAGCTGCGTAAGCTGGCGGAGGCCAACGATTACGTCATCGGGCCGAATTTTTGGGCGGGGCTGGCGCAGGTCAGAGGAGGAGGCGCGATGGCGTTCGTCGGAACCCCCGAGCAAGTGGCGGACCGGCTGCTCGAGTATACGGAGCTGGGCGTTACTTCCTTCATTCTGTCCGGTTATCCCAATCTGGAGGAAGCGTCGGCCTCCGGCAAGGCGCTGCTTCCGGTCTTCCGAAGAAAGTGGCAGGAGCGCAAGCTGGCGGCGAGCCAAATACAACGATAACGAGGTGAAGGGCATGAGCGGCTTACCGACAAACAAGAAGGCTCATTTTAACGTGTTCCTGAGGGGGGCCGGGCATCATTCCGCCGCCTGGAAGCATCCCGATTCGAATCCGAAGGATGATCTGGATCTCGACTATTATGCGGAAATCGCGAAGATCGCGGAACGGGGTTTGTTCGACTCGCTGTTCACGGCGGATAACTATTCGGGTCTCGGCCGAAGGCTGGAGCCGTTCACTCTGCTATCCGGCCTTGCAGCGCTGACCAAGCATGTCGGGCTGATCGCCACGGTCAGCACGACCTACAACGATCCTTACCATGTGGCGAGAAAATTCGCTTCGCTTGACCATATCAGCAAAGGCAGGGCGGCCTGGAATATCGTGACGGGACATTCGCAGGCGGATGCGGGCAACTTCAGCAAGCCGGAGCATCCCGAGGTGTCGAAGCGCTATGAGATCGGCGACGAATTCGTGGAAATTACGAAGCAGCTGTGGGACAGCTGGGAAGAGGATGCCCTGGTCTACGACAGGGAACGCGAGGTAACGATCGAATCGAGCAAGGTGCACGAAATCAATTTCCAGGGCCAATACCATTCCGTGAAGGGGCCGCTCAATATTCCAAGGCCTCCGCAGGGCTACCCGGTGCTCGTACAAGCGGGCTCATCGGAGGGCGGCCGGGAGCTTGCTGCGAAGTCGGCGGAGGTGATCTTCACGGCGCAGCAGACGCTGGGCGCCGCGCAGGAGTTTTATACCGACGTCAAGTCCAGGCTGAAGAAGTACGGGCGCACGCCAGATCAGCTGTTGATTATGCCGGGACTCAGCCCGATCGTCGGGGATACCGAAGCCGAAGCCAGGGATATCGAGGACGAGTTCAACTCGCTGCTGAACACGAAGCAATCGCTGCGCAGGCTGTCGAACTATTTTACGGTAGACTTGACCGAATATGACCTCGACGATCTGGTGCCGGTCGACAAAGCCAAGCCGTACGGCACGATCACGACAGGCATCACGAGCCGGCAGGAGGTGGTCGTTGACGCGGCACGCCGCGACCGGATGACGATCCGCCAGTTCATTGCCAGAAGCGCGGCCGGGCACGGCCATGTGTCCTTCACCGGCTCCGTGCTGCAAACCGCTGATTTTATCGAGAAGTGGATCAAGGAGAACGGGGCGGACGGCTTTAATATTTTGCCTCATATTTATTTCAGCGGGCTTGAAACCTTCGTCGATAAAGTTGTTCCGGAGCTGCAGAACCGCGGCCTGTTCCGTACGGAATATGAAGGAAAGACGCTGCGTGAAAACCTCGGCCTCGCCCGGCCGGAAAATAAAAACAAAGCGATTTGGGCGCTCAGAAAAGAAGAAAAGCAGGTCCCGTCGGGCCATTAGAGGAGGAAATGAAAATGTCCGTAAAATATCGACAATTAGGTGCAAGCGGTTTGAAAGTAAGCGAGATCAGCCTTGGGAGCTGGCTGACCTACGGCGGCTACGTGGAGCGCGAAAATGCCGTGCAATCCATTCAAAAGGCGTATGAGCTGGGCGTGAATTTTTTCGATACGGCCAACGTTTACGCCAAAGGCGAAGCGGAGAAGGTTGTAGGCGAAACGCTGCGTGCCTATCCGCGCGAATCCTATGTGCTGGCCACCAAGGTATACGGCAAAATCGGCGACGGTCCGAATGACCGCGGCTTGTCCCGCAAACACGTTATCGAATCGGCGAACGCAAGCCTGAAGCGGCTGGGACTGGAATACGTCGATGTGTTCTACAGCCACCGCTTTGACCAGGAAACGCCGCTTGAGGAAACGCTGCGCGCGTTCGAGGATTTGGTGCGGCAGGGCAAGGTGCTTTACGTTGGCGTCAGCGAATGGACGGCAGCCCAAATTACGGAAGCCTTCGCCATTGCCGATAAATATTTGCTGGACCGGATTGTCGTTAACCAGCCGGTCTACAATCTGTTCGACCGTTATATCGAAAAGGAAATTATTCCGCTCGGCCTGAAAAAGGGCTTTGGACAAGTCGTGTTCTCGCCGCTTGCGCAGGGCTTGCTTACCGGGAAATATACGGCGAACGGCCAAGTTCCGGAGGATTCGCGCGCGGCCAAGCACGAAAATTTCAAAAACAGAATAACGGAAGAAAAGCTGGCTAAGGTCGAGCGGCTGAAGGGTATCTCCGCCGAGCTGGACATAACGGTGGGTCAGCTTGCGCTCGCCTGGATTTTGCGGCAGCCGAACGTATCGAGCGCGCTCGTAGGAGCAAGCCGTCCGGAGCAGGTGGAGGAAAATGTAAAGGCGTCGGGGATCGACCTGGATGCCGATGTGCTTCAGCGTATATCGGAAATTATCGACAATAATCCGGTTCCTGTAAGAGCCGGGTTCTGATCGCGAATAATCCTTTCATACAAATGACCAGTAAAGGACGTTCATTTACTGGTTTTTTTGTTGAAAAAAACAGGGATTCGCAAGCATATTTTTTTGCGGTCGTTGCCAATTAACGATATATCGTATAGAATAAATTACAATACGATATATCGTTAAAGGAGGCGGTTATGGAATGAAAAAAGTGTGGCAGCAGGAGGAGCGGTTGTTTCTGCATCTCGGCAACGAGAGGGAGACACTTGGCTCGGGCCGGCGGTATTTCAGCCGCGGCGGCGTAAAGTTTGCGCTTCTCGAGCTGCTGGAACAGGAGAACATGCACGGCTACCAGATGATGAAGGCGCTCGAGGAGCAGTCCGGCGGCACCTATAAGCCGAGCGCGGGCTCCATTTATCCGACGCTTCAGATGCTGCGCGATCAGGGCTTCGTTGAAGCCAGCAAGATCGAAGGAAAGAAGATCTTCAATATTACCGATGCAGGCCGCGAATACCTGAAGGAAGAGAAGGAGCATCCGGAGTCGGCCGAAGCTGAGCCGGAACCGGAGCAGGAGCCGGAGGGCCAGGAGGAGGGCGCGCAGCCGGGCGGCGTAAAGCGGAACCGCAGGCTGACGCCTAAGGGCAAGGAGCTGCTGCATCTGCTGAAGGCGGCGGAACGCGCGGCGCTCGCCGATGCGGATAAAGCCGTACAGCTGAGGGAAATCGTCGGACAGCTTCGGGTATCGCTGCTCCAGCTTACGGAGGGGCAGGAATGCGCGCCAGGGAAGGAGAGCGGAAATGAGCGATAACTATAATCCGGCCGGTACCGTACGAGCGGGCGGCGGGATGGGCGGCATGAAAAAATTCGGCACCGGGGAAAAAGCAAAGCCGGCCAGCATTTACGGCATGTTCGCAAGAATATACTCTCATGCGAAGATGGAGTGGCCTTCACTTGTCATCACTCTTGTCTGCATCACCGCAGTTTCGCTGCTTGAGTTTATCGTGCCGCAGCTTACCCGCTACACGATTGACCACCTCATTCCCGATAAACGCTTCAGCCTGCTGCCATGGATCGGAGCCGGCGTTCTTGGCTCGGCAATCGCACTAGGACTGCTGAAATATGTCAGCTCGACGTTTATGGCCGCTATCGGGCAGAAAGTGCTCTACAATCTTCGCAACGATTTGTACCGGCATATGCAAAGCATGGACGTCTCCTTTTTCGACCGCAACCGCACGGGGGATTTAATGTCCCGCGTCACGAACGACGTAGGCATTCTTCAGCAATTGATTTCTTCCAGCATGATGCAGCTGTTCACCGATTTTTTCACTTTCACGTCTATCGCCATTTATATGCTGTGGATCGATTGGAAGTTGACGGTGCTTCTGCTTGCTACCTTTCCTTTTATGATTATGACGACGAGGCTGTTCGGCAAACGGATGCGCGCCTCCTTCCGCAAGGTGCAGGAGTCGGTAGCGGATGTCAGCGACCATCTCCAGAACGCGCTCACCGGCATCCGGCTCATAAAGTCGTTTACGGCGGAAGGTTACGAGTCCGGCCGCTTTTCCGAGCGCACGCAGAAAAATATGGATGCGAATATTCAGGTCGTCCGCTTGCGGGCAGCCTATGAGCCTATTATCGATTTTCTGAATTTTCTGGGACTTGCGATCGTGCTCGTATTCGGAGCATGGCTGGCGATGAAGGATCAAATGACGGTAGGAACGATCGTCGCTTTTATCGCGTATTTGCGCCTTCTGCAAAATCCTGTTCGCCATTTCAGCCGCATTTTGAATACGATTCAGCAAGCGGCAGCCGCATACGAGCGGATTATGGAGGTCATGAACACAAAGGCCGAAATTACGGAGAAGAAAGACGCGGTTACGCTGCCGCCGGTACGCGGGCACATCCATTTCGATCATGTCAGCTTCGCGTATTCGAAGGACTCGGAGGTGCTGTCGCAGTTCAGCCTGGAGCTGGAAGCGGGCAAGGTGACGGCATTGGTCGGCTCCTCCGGCTCCGGCAAATCGACGATCGCGCATCTGATTCCAAGGTTTTACGATGCGCAGGCCGGAGATATTACGATCGACGGCCACTCGATAAAAGATGTCACCCTCACTTCGCTCCGGGAGCAGATCGGGATCGTGTCTCAGGACATCTTTCTGTTCAACGGCACGATTGCGGAGAACATCCGTTACGGAAGCGCTGGCTCCACCGATGAGGAAGTGAGAGCCGCGGCGAAGGCGGCGAACGCCAGCAAGTTCATCGAGTCCTTCCCGAACGGCTACGACACCCAGATCGGCGAGCGCGGCGTCAAGTTGTCCGGCGGACAGAAGCAGCGCATTTCCATAGCAAGGGCTATCTTGAAAAATCCCCGCATCATCATTCTCGATGAAGCGACGGCTTCCCTCGACACCGAGTCGGAACAGCATATCCAGGAAGCGCTGTCGCTGCTGCTGAAGGGGCGCACTTGTCTCGTCATCGCCCACCGGCTTTCGACGATTCAGCAGGCGGATCAAATATATGTGCTCGAGCACGGCCGTATCGAAGAGCATGGAACGCACGAGGAGCTGCTGAGGCTGCAGGGCCGCTACAGCCAGCTCTACGAATTGCAGTTTCCGCAGACGGAAGCGGCGGGATGACAGACTATCACGAATGGAAGTGATCGTTGCTTGAAACCGAAACGCATATTAACCGATTTTTTTCGCAAAACGTGGTACATCTATATGTTCTCGCTCTTATTTCATTTGATTTCGAACCTGATCAACGTGTTTTACCCGAAGGTGCTGGGGCAGTTCACCGATAAGCTGCAGCTGAAAGAGCTGACGAGCAGCCTGATTGTCGATTACAGCCTGCTGCTGCTGATGATCGGCGTCGGCCATGTCCTCTTCAACGGAGCTGCTCAATATCTGGTCATGTACGTGGGCAGGAGATTCGAATTTCTCGTGCGCGGGGGCTTGTTCCGCCACTTCACCCAAATGAGCGAGAGATTTTATTCGAGAAACGGCGTCGGCAAGCTGCTCAGCTACTTCATGAATGACGTGACGGCCGTCCGGGAGTCGATCTCCATGGGCTTTAACCAGACGGCGAACGCCTCGATGCTGCTGGTGGCGACTATGACGATGATGATCGTAAGCGGCATTCCTTATTACCTGATCCTGGCGTCGGTGCTCCCGCTGCTGCTGATCCCGTTCATCGTCGTTTATCTGGGGCCTATTATCAGAAAGCGCTCGCTTGAGGTGCAGGAGGCGCTGGGCAAAATGACCGAAACGGCGGAGGAGCAGTTCGGCGGCATCCGCGTGACGAAGAAATTCGCGGTCGAGGACATTATGAACGAGCGGTTCGGGAATACGGTTGAGCGAATCCGCCGGAACCAGCTTCGGCTGGTGCGGGTGTCTTCCTTTTTCCAGGCGCTCATTCCGTTTCTGGGTACTATCGCACTTATTATCGCACTGGCCTTCGGCGGTTATTTGACCATTGCGAAGCAGATGTCGCTCGGTAATTTCGTTGCGCTGACACTTTATGTACGGATGCTGATGAACCCTCTTCAGCAGATCGGCAACGTCATCAATTCGATTCAGCGCTCGAGGGCGTCCCTGCAGCGGCTGAACGAGCTTTTGTCCCAGCAGTCGGATATCGTGGAGCTGGACAATGCGAAGGAGGCCGATTTCGGCACGGCGGCTATCCGCATTGAAAACCTGTCCTTCTCCTACGGAAATTCGTCCAATAAAGTGCTGAAGGATATCCGCCTTGAGCTTCAGCCGGGCAAGACGCTCGGCATCATCGGCCGGACGGGAAGCGGAAAGACAACTTTAATGAAGCTGCTGCTGCGTACATGCGATCCGCCGCCGGGCACGATTAGCTTCGGAGGTACGGACATCAGGGAGCTGACGCTCGAAAGCCTGCGCGAGCAGATCGCTTACGTTCCGCAGGACGGCTTCCTGTTCAGCACAACCATCCGGGAAAATATCGCCTTCTACAAGCGCGATACGGAGCTTAAGACGGTCGAGACCGCCGCGCGCAATGCCCGGATCTATGACAATATCGTAGAGCTGCCGGAAAAATTCGAAACGAGGCTCGGCGAGCGCGGCTTGACGCTTTCCGGGGGGCAGCGCCAGCGCACAAGCCTGGCTCGCGGCCTCATCAAGAACGCTCCGGTCATGATCCTCGACGACAGCGTCAGCGCGGTCGATGCCGTGACGGAGAAGGAAATTATCGAATCGATCCAAAAGGAGCGCAAAAGCAAAACGACGATTATTATCGCCCACCGGATCAGCGCCATCAAGCATGCGGACGAAATTATCGTGCTGGATGGCGGCACGATCGTTCAGCGCGGCACACATTCAGAGCTGCTTGAGGAGCCGGGTCTTTATGCCGAGCTCCATGCCATACAAGAGGAGGGAAGTCAGCATGCGACCGGCACAAGCCATTCATAACTGGCAGGCGGACCAGAAGTCCGACCTTAGCCAGGCCGATCAAAAGCCGCAATACGTCTCGGCCTTCCGGGCCTTGTCGGGCTATGTAAGACCGCATATTTGGGCGTTCGTCGGCGTGCTTTGCTGTACCGTCATTGCGATTTTATCGGATCTGCTGCAGCCGTTCCTGA
Organism: Paenibacillus vietnamensis; assembly: GCF_020169515.1. GTDB lineage: Bacteria > Bacillota > Bacilli > Paenibacillales > Paenibacillaceae > Pristimantibacillus > Pristimantibacillus vietnamensis. The sequence continues at coordinate 266,894 of NZ_JAHMHW010000005.1, forward strand.
TGAAAATCGCAATTGACGACAATTTGCTGGCGGGCAAAAACGACTACAAGGGCCTGCTGACCATATGCGCCGTCTATCTCGGCCTGTCGGTGTCCAGCTTCGCGTTCACTTACCTGCAGAACAATTTGCTGCAAAATATCGGCCAAAGCATCGTTGCCCGCATCCGCAAGCAGCTGTTCGGCCACATTTTGAAGCAGTCGATGAGGTATTTCGACCGGATGTCGAGCGGCAGCCTCATTACGCACGTGTCCAGCGATACCGAGGCGCTGAACCAATTTTTCAATCAGGTGCTGCTCAGTCTGTTCCGCGACGGCCTAACACTCGTCTTCATCATCGTGCTGATGTTCCAGCTCGATACGCAATTGGCGCTGTATTGCATGATCTTATTGCCGATCATCTTCCTGATCGCCATCGCGTTCCGCTCGTTCATGAGGGCTACCTATCAGCTCGCCAGGACGAGATTGTCGCGGATGGTCGCGTTTGTCGCCGAAAATTTGTCGGGCATGAACCTGGTTCAGGTGTTTCATCAGCAGAAGGAGCAGGAGAAGCAGTTCGACGAACGGAACGGGCTTTACTTTAAAGCGAATTTGAGAGAAATACGGACGAACGTCCTGTTTGGCCGTACCTTTGATATATTGAGCAATTTGTCCATCGCCTTTGTGACCTGGATCGGAGGCAGAGCGGTGCTTGGCCAGGATCTGGAGTTCGGGGTGCTGTACGCGTTCATTACTTACATCCGCCAGTTTTTCCAGCCGATCAATACGATCACCCAGCAGTGGAACACGCTGCAGTCGGCAACCGTTGCCGTAACCCGGATCTGGTCGGTATTCGCCAGCAAGCCGGATGTTACCGACAGCGAATCCGACCATGAGCTGAAGGCGATCAGCCCGGACAAGATCAAGGGACGCATCGATTTCGACGAAATCTCGTTTTCCTATGAAGAGGGCATTCCGATTATCCGCAATTTGGATCTTCATATTAAGGCCGGGGAGATGATCGGCGTCGTCGGCACGACAGGCGCGGGCAAAAGCTCGCTCATCAGTCTGCTCTGCCGTTTCTACGACGTGCGGGAAGGAAGCGTCCGGATCGACGGGACGGACGTGAAGGACTTCCCGCAGGCGACGCTGCACCGGGTCGTCGGCCTTGTCCAGCAGGAGCCGTACCTTTATTCGGGCAGCATCATTGAAAATGTAAGAATGTTCGACGAGACGATCACCCGCGAAGAGGTTATCCAGGCATGCGAATTCGTCGGCGCCGATTCGGTTATCAAGAAGCTGCCGGACGGCTATGATACGATGCTTTCCGAAAGGGGCAGCGGGCTGTCCGCAGGCGAGCGCCAGCTGATTTCCTTCGCGAGAATTATCGTATTCAAGCCGAAGGTGCTCATCCTCGATGAGGCCAGCGCGAATCTCGATTCCCAGACGGAGCAGCTGATTCAAAATGCGCTCCATATTGTATCTAAGAATCGTACAACGATCGTCATCGCGCACCGGCTGTCTACGATTATGAACGCCGACCGGATCATCGTCATGAGCCGCGGCGAAATCGTCGAGCAGGGCAATCACCGGCAGCTGCTGGAGCGCGGCGGTCATTACCGCGAGCTTTACGAGCATTCGCAGGGGCATGTCGCGGTGTAGCCGCGATAAGCTCCCGCACCAATAGTCGGCACGTGCCGCAAGGACACTTTATATAGAGACAAGGAGGCTGGGAGTATGAGCTTGGTCGTTAACAACATTACAGATCTGATAGGCGGCACTCCGCTCGTCCGACTGAACAACGTCGTTCCCCCGGACAGCGCCGAGATTTATTTGAAGCTGGAATTTTTTAATCCCGGCAGCAGTGTCAAGGACCGTATCGCGATCAGCATCATCGAGGAGGCGGAGAAGGACGGCCGTTTGAAGCGCGGCGATACGATTATCGAGGCGACAAGCGGCAATACCGGCATCGGGATCGCTTTGGTCGCGGCGGCCAGAGGGTATAAAGCGATTCTGGTTATGCCGGAGACGATGAGTCTGGAGCGCCGCAATCTGCTTCGGGCATACGGCGCGGAGCTGGTGCTGACGCCGGGGCCCGAAGGGATGAAGGGGGCGATCAGGACGGCGCAGGAGCTGGCGGAGAAGCATCCGGAATATTTTCAGGCGCTTCAGTTCGATAATCCGGCGAACGTCAAGATCCACCGCGAAACGACCGGTCCTGAAATCGTGAAAGCGATCGAGTCGCTGGGTGGAGGCCTTGACGGCTTCGTCGCCGGGGTCGGGACAGGCGGCACGATTACGGGAGCGGGCGAGGTGCTGCGGCAGCAATATCCGGACATCCGCATTGCAGCCGTCGAGCCGGCTTCGTCGCCGGTGCTTTCCGGCGGTTCGCCCGGACTGCACAAAATTCAGGGCATCGGTGCGGGCTTCGTGCCGTCCATACTGGATACGGACATTTACGACGAGATTATTCAGGTCAGCAATGAAGAGGCGTTCGAGCTGGCAAGGCGGGTCGCGAAGGAGGAGGGCATCCTCGGAGGCATTTCCTCGGGCGCGGCTATCCATGCGGCGATTCAGCTCGCGCAAAAGCTTGGAGCGGGCAAACGTGTCGTGGCAGTCATCCCGAGTAACGGGGAAAGGTATTTGTCCACCGTGCTTTATCAGCAGGAGCAGCAGTTGTAGCTGCTGCAGCTGAAGGAGGCTTGCGGCTGCGGTATGGACCTTCGCTGGAATGTACGGATTGTGCAATCAGTAACTTATCGCGCGCTCATTCGGATTACGGACATAGCAACTTATCACGCGGCGCATTCGGCTAACGAACTCAGTAACTCTTATATGCTCTAAATGTGCGGTTTTGAAAGTTTAACGAACTCCACTGGCGCTATTACCGATTTTTGGCCGTTGTTTGAGCTGCCGGCAGCCTTATAAAGCCGTTGAAGATCGTTAGAGTAGAACGGCTGCCATTTTCTCGGTGATAGAGTGACTGGGATTCGTTAGTGATTCGCCACCATTCGCCCTTTTTCCCCTAAGCAGGTGCATCATGTACCGGGCGCGGGCGGAAAAAGGGTTGCTTTTATTTGACGACTGAATCTAAAATGAGATGATGACCCGATAGAGTCCGCGACGGCTCTATTAATTGATAATAGAAAGAAGCAGATGCAGCAATGAGTATTTTTTTTCATATTTTGTTGAACAACGTGCTGCCGATGGGTATTATGATCGGGATCGGCGTCACCATTCAGCGGGCCTTCAAGCTGGATATAAAAACGCTTTCGAAGATGAACTTCTATTTGTTTTCGCCGGCAATCATGTTCGATTTATTGTACAATACGAGCATTTCGGCATCGGTGATCGGGAACATCTTATTTTTTGTCCTATTGTTTATGATTTTGCAGTACATCGTCGTAGAGCTCGTCATTCGCCTGCGGGGTTATAGCCCGGGGATGAAAAGCGCGATGCGCAACAGCGTGCTCTTCTACAACAGCGCAAATTACGGCATCCCGCTGAACCAGCTGGCATTCGCAGGCAACACGGCGACGCTGGCCGTTCAGATCGTCGTTATGATGGTGCAGTCGCTCGTGCCGAACACCTATGGCATCTACAACGTCAACGCGCATAAGGCCGATTTCCGGGCGATCATGAAGACGATTTCGTCGATGCCGGTCATATATGTCATACCGGTCGCTTTGTCGCTAAGAGCGTTAGAAGTGCCGATTCCCCAGTCGATCATGACGCCGGTCGAGTATTTGTCAAACGCCTTCATCGGAACGGCTTTGATTACGCTTGGCGTACAGCTCGGCAATATGGAGTGGAAAATCAAACGCTCGCTTCTGATCGATGTCAGCATCTCCGCCACGCTGCGGCTCGTCGCCGGTCCGCTGCTCGCCTGGCTGATCGTATCGCTGCTCGGGATGGACAAGCTGACGGCCGCCGCGCTCATCGTGTCGTCCGCGGTTCCGACGTCGCTCAGCAGCGTACTGCTGGCCGTCGAGTTCGACAACGAGGCGGAATTCGCCTCCCAGTCCGTATTCGTCTCGACGATCGTAAGCATATTGACGGTGACGGCGGTTATCTTTTTCCTCCGGCTGGACATCTAATTGCCTTAAAGGGTCGCCCTCGCTGCAGAAGCGAGAGAGCGGCCCTTCGCTGCGTTATGCGGCCGGATTCATTCCGCTGCTTTAGCAGAGAGCTTGGAGGCGAGGATGCAGACATCATTTGCAATTGATTAACATTTCCCTTATTTAATTTTGTTTTTGGCTATTAATAATGCTTGTACATCGATAGAGTCGGGGTTAAAATGAAAAAAGGCATGAATGAAAGCGATTAACAAAGATAGATTTTTAGTGCTGCTTGACTAGGAACGGAGGGGGAAGATGCATGCAGCTGGGTGAGCGCGAAATCATTCGTGCAAGCGCTTTAAAACGAACATTCGGAAAGGGTGCCGCCGCCGTGACGGTGCTGAAGGGAGTGGATTTGTCCATTTCATCGGGACGGCTCATCGCTTTAAAAGGAAGGTCCGGCTCGGGGAAAACGACGCTGATCAACCTGCTGAGCGCGCTGGACCGGCCGACCGAAGGCCAAATTATGTTTGACGGCATAGATTTGACGGCGCTGACGGGCAAAGAGAGAGATCAGGTGCGGCGCAAGGAGATGGGCCTTATTTTTCAATCCTTTGCGCTTATTCCGCTTATGTCCGCTTACGAGAACGTAGAGTTCATCCTGCGAGTGGCGGGAGCCGCGGGGAGCGGCCGCAAGGATGCGGCGGTCCAGGCCTTGGAGCAGGTCGGGTTAAAGAGCCGCATGCATCACCGCCCGTTCGAGCTTTCCGGCGGCGAGCAGCAGCGGACGGCCATCGCCAGAGCGATCGCCCATCAGCCCAAGCTGCTGCTTGCAGACGAGCCGACGGCCGAGCTGGACAGCCGGACGGGCCTTCAGATTATGAAGGTGTTTCGGGATTTGGTGGAAACGACCGGCATGACGATCGTTATGACCACGCATGATCCCGCCATTATGGAGATCGTTGACCAAGTGTATGAATTGGAGGATGGACAAATTGTCTCACAAGCTTAAACCGATATTAGGCTGGTCATTCGCACTGCTGCTCGGAGCTTCGCTCACAGGCTGCTCCCTGCTTCCTGCGGAGGAGAACGCCCTGAAGCCCCCGCTGGTCAAGCCCGCTCAGGAAAACTACCGTACGGTAACGGTAGAAAAAGGCACCATCTCACAGGAAATTAAGGGGAACGGCTCGCTGGAATCGACGGAATGGGAGATGGCCCAGTTCACGGGACAAGGCGGACGCCTTGCCAAAATGCTCGTCACCGCAGGAGATACGGTGAAGAAGGGCGACGTGCTCGTCCAGCTGAACGTAGACGGTCTGGACATTCAGCTGAAGGAGCAGCAGCTTGGGGTGGCCCGCGCGAAGCTGGCGCTCAAGCAGGCCAAAGGCGCAGGCGACGCCGATGCGGTAAATATCGCCCAGCTGCAGTTGGATATTGAGAACCTGAAGCTCGAGCGGCTGATGACGACCTTCAACAGCAAGCAGCTCGTCGCCGGCATGAACGGCCAGGTGACGTTCGTCGAGGATCTGAAGGAAGGGGATTTCGTGGAGCCGTATCAGACGCTTGTCACGATCTCGGATCCTTCGAAGCTGCGGGTTGCCCTTCGCGTCGAGAACTCCGCCGAAATCAGCGGCGTCGATGTCGGTTTTCCCGCATTGGTGACGTTCGGGCAGAGCGAGCTGGAAGGCAAAGTCGTTCAGACGCCTTCGTCGGCTCCGGCCACTATGAACGAGCAGCTGCAGGAGCGTTACTCCAAGACGCTTTACATCGAGGTCCCGAAGGTGCCGGCGGACGCTGAGATCGGCTCGTTCGCCGATGTCAAAATCATTTTGCAGAAGCGTGAGGACGTATTGACCATTCCGCGCAGCGGCGTGCGCAGCTTCCTCGGCAGGACGTTCGTAAGGACGCTGGAGGACGGCAATAAAGTCCGCGAAATCGACGTGGAAACCGGCATCAAAGGTTCTACCGATATCGAAATAACGAAAGGCTTGGAAGAAGGGGCCGTCGTCGTGCTTCAATAGAAAGCATGGTGCAATAAGCTTGGGAGGTTTTCGCGTGGCTTTGTTTGTCATGATTATTCGCAAAATGATGCAGAACAAATGGCTGGTCGCCAGTTTGTTTATCGGACTCTCGATATCGGTCGCCCTGGTCAGCAGCATGCCGATTTATTCGGAAGCCGTCTTGTCGCGGATGCTGGTCAAGGATTTGGAGAAGATGCAGGAGAACAGCAGCGTTTATCCGGGCTCCCAATACAGCAAGCTGTTTTTCACCAAAGAAACGCCGGAGCGGATGAGCGAGATTTATTCGAAGGTGGACGGCTATATAAAAGGCACGGCTTCGGGCAATTTTCAAATTCCGGTTCAGGAGCTGGTCACCGATTTTCAATCCAGAACGATGAAAATCAGACCGGTGAACGACCCCGATCCGACTTCGACGAGGTCGGTCAAAACCGTTTCGCTCCGCTCCTTCAGCGGATTGGAGGACCATATCAAGCTGACGGACGGCAGAATGCCGGCCGAGACGCAGCCTGTGGACGGCGTATACGAGGTGCTCGTCACGGAGCGGGCGCTCATTCAATACAAAACGGTGATCGGCTCGGAATTTGTTGTCAGCGACAATAAAATTGCCGGGGAAATAAAGCTCAAACCGGTCGGCGTTTTCGAGAAAAAGGAGGATGACGATCCCTACTTCAAGGATACCGATCTGAGCGAGCTGTCGGGCAGCTTCGTCATCAGCGATCAGACGGCGAGGCAGCGGCTCCTTCAGGAAGGGCAAATTCCGCTAGTTTCCATTGGATGGTTTTTTGTGCTTGATTACTCGAAGCTGGAGCTGCGGTTTGTGGACGATTTTGTTACGACGACGAGTAAAATCCACAACGTGCTGCTGAATTATGTCACGATCTATCAGTCCGTGTCGGAGACGCCTGCGCTGGACACGATCTCGTCCTATCTGGAGCGGGCGGATCAGCTGAGAACGCTGATGTGGTCCCTGAACGTGCCGGTTCTGATTATGCTTGGCTTCTATATGTTCATGGTGTCCAACCTGATCGCAGACCGCCAGAAAAACGAAATTGCCGTGCTGCGCAGCCGGGGCGCCGCGCGCTGGCAGGTCGTCACCTCTTATGCGGTTGAGGGACTTTTTCTGTGCGGACTTGCCCTTGGTATCGGACCGCTGCTCGGAGCTCTGCTTACGGAGGTGCTTGGCGCTTCGAACGGTTTCCTGGAGTTCGTGCAGCGTGTGCGGCTGCCGGTGCGGCTGACGGCGGAGGCCTATCGTTACGGCGCGATCGCAGCAGGCGTCTGCTTCATCATTATGCTGATCCCGATCGTAATGGCGACCCGGGTTACCATCGTCGGACATAAGCAGCAGCTGGCAAGATTGCTGAAAACGCCGCTTTGGCACAAAATGTTTCTCGATGTTCTCGCGCTTGCCTTGGCGATATACGGGCTCTACACCTTCAGAAAGCGGATGGAGGACCTGCAAAGCCTGGGGCTTAACGCAATGGATCTGAACATCGACCCGCTGCAGTTCGTTATCCCGGCATTGTTCGTGATGGGAGCGGGCCTGCTGCTTCTGAGGCTGTACCCATGGATTCTTAGACTCGTCTATTGGATCGGGAAAAATTGGTGGCCGCCTTCCGTTTACGCGACTTTAATCCAGGTCGGCCGTTCAAGCTCGCAGTATCAGTTTCTGATGATTTTCCTCATCATGACGATCGCGACGGGCGTGTTCAGCGCTTCAGCCGCGCGGACGATCAACAATAATACCGAGGACCGGATCCTTTACGGCAACGGCGCAGATATCGTGCTGAAGTCAGAGTGGATTAACGATGCTCCGCCTCCTCCGATGCCGGGAGCGCCGGGCGGAGAGCAGACGGTCGAAGCTCCGTCGGTCATTCATTACCTGGAGCCGGCTTTCGAACCGTTCCGCACGCTTCCAGGCGTAGAGTCGACTGCAAAAGTGTTCAAAAAGGAAGCGGGCTTCAGCATTAACGAAGGCAACGGCACGGCTTCCCTCATCGGCATCGATACCGATGAATTCGGGGCCACGACGTGGTTCCGGGACAGTCTGCTCGATCATCCGATCAATGACTATCTGAATCTGATCGCAACGGATCCGCAGGCGGTGCTGATCTCGCGGACGCTGGCCGAGCAGAAAGATGCAAAAGCCGGCGATACGATTTGGGTAGGGTGGGACGACGTCCCTCAGCAGCCGTTCAAGGTGTACGGCGTTATCGATTATTTTCCGACCTTTAACCCGAATCCTGCGGTCGGCAGCGTCGATGTGAGCGACGAAGAATCGGCCTCGAACGCACCGATGCTGATCGTCGGACATCTCCCGCGGATCCAGGTGCAGCTCGCGCTGGAGCCTTACGAGGTGTGGATCAAGCTGAAGCCGGAAGCGACGACTGCCGAATTTTACGAGGGGCTTGCCGAATCCAAGCTGCCGGTTACGGAAATTACGAACGCGCGAGAGGAGCTGACCGCAGCCAAAAACGATCCGTTCCTCATGGCTCTGAACGGGATTTTGACGTTAGGCTTCGTCCTGTCGATTCTGGTGAGCTTTATCGGCTTCCTCCTGTACTGGGTGCTGTCGCTGCGTGGAAGAACGCTGCAAAACGGCATTTTGCGGGCGGTCGGCTTATCCCTAAAGCAGCTGATCGGAATGCTCGCTATCGAGCAGCTGCTCACCTCCGGCGTCGCGGTGCTGATCGGTATCCTTGTCGGCAACGCCGCCAGCCTGCTATATGTGCCGAACTTCCAAATCGCCTTTAATCCGAGCAGCCTGGTGCCGCCGTTTAAGGTGATGTTCGAAGCCGGGGACTTCATGCGCATTTACGTGCTGGTCGGATTTATGCTCGCGGCCGGACTCGGCATTTTGGCCTTTATGCTGTCGCGGCTTCGCATCCATCAAGCGATTAAGCTCGGGGAGGATTGACGGATGATACATTGCGAAGGATTAGTCAAAATATACAAAACGGCGGATCTGGAAGTGTTTGCCCTGCAGGGTTTGGACCTCCAAATCGATACCGGCGAACTGATGGCCATTATCGGCAACAGCGGAAGCGGCAAATCGACGCTGCTGAACATGCTTGGCGGCCTCGACCGCCCGACCGCAGGCAAGCTGATTGTCGACGGCAAGGACATGCTGAAATTCAAGGAGCGCGATTTCGTCCGCTACAAACGGGAGAGCGTCGGCTTCGTCTGGCAGAACAACGCCCGCAACCTGATTCCGTATTTGACCGCACTGGAGAACGTGGAGCTGCCGATTCTGCTGACGGGAGCGCGCAAGCGCTGGCGGGCGAAGGAGCTTCTCGATGCGGTCGGCCTAAGCCACCGCGCCTCCAACAAGCTGTATGAATTGTCGGGCGGAGAGCAGCAGCGCGTCGCGATCGCGATTGCGCTGGCCAACCATCCGAAACTGCTGCTCGCCGACGAACCGACCGGCTCGGTCGATTCGCGCATGGCGGGCCAAATCCTTGATTTGTTCCGCGAGCTGAACCGGTCGATCGGCATAACCGTCGTCATCGTCACGCACGATCCGGAGCTGGCGAAGAAGGTAGACCGCGTTGCGGCGATCCGGGACGGCAAAATTTCCTCGGAGATGCTGCGCAGGCGCTCCTACGCCGAAGAGCTGGCCGAGCTGGAGCAGGAGGAGGACGAGGAAGGCACGCATGTCGAATACGCCGTGCTCGATAAGGCGGGCAGGCTGCAAGTGCCGGCGGGTTATCTGGAATCGATCGGCGTCAAAAATTCCAACAAGCTCCGCGTCGAGCTTGCCGAGGGGAAAATCGTGCTGCTTCCTCCGGAGGAGAAGGAGTAACATACACTTACCCGTAAGAACAGGGCTGTCCCGAGTGTCATCGACGATGACTGGGACAGCCCTGATGTCGTATGAAGCCTGGTTATGCATCTGGAGCCTCCGAGGAAATTTACATCGGAGATGTAAAATAGTTGACTTTTTGGTAGCATAATAAATAATAAAATATATAACAACTCAAACGAATGAAGCTTCCTGTGAAATCATTCCCATAAACATAGAAGGGTGATACCGACATGCAAATTGATTTGTCCAACAAAACGGCTTTAATAACCGGAGCTTCCGGAGATTTGGGGCGGGTGATGGCGCGGACGATGGCGTCCTGCGGCGCCGACATCGTGCTGCATTACCTTCGGAATGAAACGAAAGCGAAGGAGCTGCAGCAGGAAATTACGGCTCTCGGCAGACGGGCGATTATCGTGCAGGCCGATATTACGAATGAGCGCGAAATCGCCGCAATGAAGGAAAAGGCGGAGGCGGAGCTCGGTCATGTCAGCATCGTAGTCGCCAACGCGGTCGTTCAATATAAATGGACGAGCATATTGCAGCAGGCGCCGGAGGATTACGTGAGCCAGTTCGAGTCCTGCGTCATGCAAAACGTCTATTTGGCCAAAGCGTTCGTTCCCGCGATGATCGAGCGCAAATGGGGCAGAATGATCGGCATTAACACGGAATGCGCGATGCAGAATGCTCCCAGCCAATCGGCCTACGTGGCGGGCAAGCGCGGAATGGACGGCATTTACCGCGTGCTGGCTAAGGAAGCCGGCGAGCATCAAATTACGGTGAACCAGGTGGCGCCGGGCTGGACGATCAGCGACCGCGACCGGGCCGCAGGCTCGGAGGAGAACGCGGCATACTCGAAAAACGTTCCCCTGAAGCGCAGAGGCACCGATCAGGATATCGCGAATGCCGTTGCTTTTTTGGCGTCCGATTTGGCCGGCTTTATCACAGGAGCCTACATTCCCGTTAATGGCGGCAACGTCATGCCTGCTATTTAGCCTTAAGGAGCAACCGGCCAATGGGCGCAAGAAAACGGCTTTGGCGCCTTTGGGCGGCCATCGGCAGCATGAGAATGGAGAGAAAGCTGTTTCTGGTTTTTCTGCTTCTGATCACGCTGCCGCTATCGTTTATCGGGTATCTTTCCTACAGCAACTACTCCAGGTCCATCGAGGAGAAAACGATCGTCTACTCGACCAAAATGCTCGAAAACATGATGGTGAGAGTGGACGATTATATCGAAGATATGGTGCGTATTTCCTCGATTCCCGCTTATCAGGACGATATCAAGCAAAATTTGATCCGCTCCAACAGCTATTACGCACAGAGGCGGCAGTCCACTCCGGGCGAAGGCGCCTCACAGGTTCCGGAGGATTTTAATTTGCTGCTGTCGATCCAGCGGGGAATCGAGGGCAACATCTCGTTCATTAACACGATCAAAAGAGGGGCCAATTCGGTTTATATTTTTGATCAATACGGAAACGGTTACTACTCGGCTGGCGCCGGCGGCATCCGTTTGAACGTGAAGGAAAGCTACGACAGCTGGGTGGAGAGCGTCAGCGCGTCGGGCGGCGAAGCCAAGCTGTTCAGTACGCAAAAATATACGAGCAATTTGAAAAGCGTGCGGTATGCCTTTACGGTAGTGAGGAAGGTCATCGACAAATCGCTGAAGCCGATCGGCCTGATCGCAGTGGATGCTAACGTGAGCGTCATCGAGGATCAGATTAGCGAGCTGGACAAGGTCACGGGCGGCAAATCGCTTATTATAGACGAGCTTGGCAATGTCGTCTACGACAGCGAGCGGGCTCTGCTAGCTACGAATATTAAAGACGCTCCTGAAATAGTGCGGGCGGCGGGAGCGAAGGGCAGCTTTTATTTTGAGCGCGACGGGGTGAACCGGCTCTACATTTATACGACATCTCCGAACACGAGCTGGAAGGTGATAACCTCGATTCCCGTCAGCGTGCTGACGAGGGATGCCGACATTATCCGCAACGTGACGCTGATCGCTACGAGCGTTACGATACTTGTCGCACTGCTGATTTCCTTCGTTTTCTCGTATGCCTTAACGAATCCGCTGCGCAAAATGATGCGGCTGATGAAAAATGTGCAGGAAGGCGATTTTAACGTCCAGTTCCAGGTGAAATACCGCGACGAGGTCGGCCAGCTCGGCAATCAGTTTAACCGGATGATCGTGCGGATCGACCAGCTTATTCAGGATATTTATTTAATGGAAACAAAGAAGAAGGAAGCGGAGCTGCATGCGCTCCAGAGCCAGATCAATCCTCATTTCATGTACAATACGCTGGAGTCGATCCGGATGGCGGCCGAGCTTAACGATGACCGGATCGCAGCCGATATGCTGGCGATTCTAGGGAAGCTGCTGCGCTACAGCATTAGCGACCTGCATGAGGAAGTGACGCTGGAGAACGAGCTGGAGCATGTGCGCAATTACGTGGAAATGCTGAATTACCGTTATCCGAACCGGTTCCGCCTGGAAAGCCGCGTAGCTCCTGAGCTGCATCGCTATCCGGTCATTAAGCTTGTTCTGCAGCCGATCGTGGAAAATGCGATTTATCACGGAATGGACGAGTCCAAGCCGGTAATGCTCATTTCGATCGAAAGTGAAGTGACGCGTACCTCGCTGCTGCTTCGGATTCGGGACAACGGCACCGGAATGAACGAGGAGGCGCTGATGCGCCTTAGCCGGAAGCTTGCGGGCGCGGAGGACGCTCATGCGGGTGAAAAGCGGAAGACCGGCGGAATCGGGCTGAAAAACGTGAACGAACGAATCAAGCTACACTTCGGAAACGGATATGGCTTAAAGGTGAACAGTGTGCCCGGTCAGGGTACCGAGGTTGTGTTACATCTTCCAATCGAGGCAGGAGGAGGAGCAAGATGAACAAAATCCTTCGATTTCTTCTGTTCGCCTGTCTGGTTTGCGCCGTCGCTGCCGCCGGCTGCGAGAAGGGGCCGGCGGGCGAGCCGGCAGAAACGGAGCCGGCGAAAAACGCGGACAGTGCGGAACAACCCGTCGTGCTCTATGTGCTGACGAACCGGATCGATCTGATCGAGAACGGCGTTTTTCAATCGTATGCGGACCGGTTCGCGCAGGATCATCCGTCGGTTACGGTACGGTTCGAGGGCATACAAAATTACGCCAGCGATATTATGGTCCGGCTGTCGACTCAGAATTTAGGTGATGTGCTGCTGCTTCCGAACAATATTAAAAACGAAGCGCTGCCGGATTACTTCGAGCCGCTTGACGACCGTCTGTTCGAGCATATCCGCTTCGCAGATTTCAAAGCGTTCTCGGGTAAGCGTTACGGCATTGCGACAGGCTCTTCGACGTCGGGCATCGTCTACAACAAGAAGGCATTTGCGGCTGCCGGAATTAAGAAAGTTCCTGTGACGCTGGACGAATTTTACGCGGCTTGCGAGCGGCTGAAGCAGGCCGGAATCGTGCCTATCTATTTGAACTACGGGGCGCAATGGCCTCTCATGTCGTGGGGCGAGGATCTGGTGAGCTATATGACGGGCGATCCCGGATACTTGAACGAGATGGCGAATACGGATGAGCCGTGGACCGTCGACGGTGCATGGGGGCAAGCGATTTCTATCGTCAAAACCTTAATCGACCGCGGCTATGTCGAGAAGCAGCTCCTCACTAACCAATGGGAAACGTCGAAGACGGAGCTGGCGGGCGGCAGGGCAGCGATGTATTTGATGGGCAACTGGGTCATTAATCAGATTGTCGCGGCGGGCGCGGAATCCGGCGACATCGGTTTTTTCCCGTTCCCATACGACAATTCGGACAAGCGTTACGCCCCGATAAGCCCCGACTGGTTCGTCGGCGTCAGCAAATTCAGCGGCAACAAGGTGCTTGCGGAGCAATGGGTTTCGTTCTTTGTGCATGAGTCAGGCTATGTGGACGATTCCGGCTTCCTGCCGGTGGACGTGAACAAGCAGCCGGAGCTGCCTCAGTTTCAGCAGTTTTTATCCTTCAACAGCGAATTTCTCGAACGGCGCGCACCGAGCGACAGGCTGCTGGAAATTTCCGCCGCGGCGCAGATCGCCTTCTGGTCGGGCGATTATATTCAGGATTGGATCGCCGCTCCCGATCTGTTGGCCATCTTTGATCAATACAACGAGCGCTGGAAGGAAGCAAGAACCATTACCGAAAGCTAAGGTGGAGTCCTCATGTCCAAAAAAGTAACCATGCAGCAAATTGCCGATTATATCGGCGTATCCAAGTTTGTCGTTTCGAAGGCGCTGTCGGGGAAAGGCGGCGTCAGCGAGACGACGAAGGAGCGGGTCATTCAGGCCGCGTCCCAGCTTGGTTATTTTTCGCAAAAAAACGCTTATGTCAAGCCGATGAAGCTGGAGCAGCTGCAAACGGCGCCTGCGGCGGGCAAGCAATCCGTGCTGGTGCTTATGCCGAACATCCGCTTTCAGACGAAGGAGTCGGCGTATTGGGGACGCATCCTCGACGGAATCGCCGCCCGGCTGGAGGAGGACGGCTTCGGCATGGTCATCGTATCCGAGCAAAGTGTCGAGCATTTTATGCATGTGTTGAATCCGAACGGCATTTTGGGGCTGATCGGCGTAGGTGAAATTTCGAGCGCGCAGCTGCTGGAGGTGCACCGGATCGGCTTGCCGATGGTTCTCGTCGATCACGAGGATATGCTGATCCCGAGCGACACGGTGTTCGCGAACAATTACGAATCGATGTACCGGCTTACGAAACATCTGATCGGGAACGGCCATAAGCGGCTGTGCTTCGTTGGAGATATCAGCTACTCGAGAAGCTTCAAGGACCGATATCTCGGCTTCCGGAGCGCGCTGGAGGAAGAGGGGACGGCCGTCAGCGCGGAGGATTGGCTGCTTCCGGTAGAGGGCCTTACGCACGAGCAATTCGAGGAGTCGGTCAGCAATTGGGCCGCCAAGAAACAGAAGCTCCAAGCGCTGCCGACGGCGCTGCTGTGCGCCAATGACATGATCGCGATCGGCGCGGTGCAGGCGCTCGCGGGGCTCGGCATTTCGGTGCCGGGCGACGTCTCGGTAACCGGCTTTGACAACATCGATTCCGCTTACAGAATGACACCGGCGCTCACGACCGTCCACGTGCCGAAGGAGCAGCTTGGCCGCCGAGCGATTGAGCGGCTGCTTGGGCGTATCGCGAGCAAATCGGACCCTATGGAGAAGCTGCTGCTCGCAGGCGAGCTTCTGTACAGGGAGTCGACAGCCCCGGTGAAGGAATAGGGGCTGCCGCCGCCGCCCTGCAGTTGCCCTGCAGTGCCGCCGCCCGTCTGCTGGCGACAGCCCGTCTGCTGGAAGCAGTCTTTCTGCTGCCGCAACCCGTCTGCTGGAAGCAGTCTTTCTGCTGCCGCAACCATTCTGCTGTAGAAACTGCAGCAGAAACCTGACATGAGGCGCACTCCCGCGACTTCTGCTGCACAAATGCACCGGAATCCACTCTTACCTGGCCAAAACTGGGG
This sequence comes from Paenibacillus vietnamensis, assembly GCF_020169515.1. Classification (GTDB taxonomy): domain Bacteria; phylum Bacillota; class Bacilli; order Paenibacillales; family Paenibacillaceae; genus Pristimantibacillus; species Pristimantibacillus vietnamensis. The sequence continues at coordinate 282,242 of NZ_JAHMHW010000005.1, forward strand.
AATTCCGCCCAATCTGCTGCAAAAAGTGCATGGCAGCAGGATGGCGGGAGAGTAAACTAACATTCTACTGTATTAAGTGCATTCTAGCATGTCTATAAGCTATTCTTTCTCTCTCGATCGAAGCCACATTTCTCTCAGGCTAGATCGTCCGCGGTCTGCTCATCTGCATGCGGTCTGCTCATCTGCATAATGTACTTCTGCTGTAGAAACTGCAGCAGAAACCTGACATGAGGCGCACTCCCGCGACTTCTGCTGCACAAATGCACCGGAATCCACTCTTACCTGGCCAAAACTGGGGAATTCCCCCCAATCTGCTGCAAAAAGTGCATGGTAGAAGGTGGGCGAGACGGTAAAGAAACATTCTGCTGCAAAAAGTGCATTCTAGCTGACCAGCAAAGGGACAACATTCCCTGTAATCTACCGTATAGTGAGTAACTTACATAATAGGCTACAAATTTCTAACAGCCGCTATCGTTTTTTGTTTTTGTTGCCATTGGGGCGTTTGGCGGGTGAAGCGCCGCCGTTGTCCATTGACGTATCCGTGCCGTTAGCTCCGTTTCGGGCTGAGCTCTCGCCGCCGGATGAACCGCTGTCGCTGGATGTGCCGCTTCCGCCGGAGGAAACGGTGGTTTGAGTAATATTAATCGTGCCTACATTGCCGAAAATAATCGTTCCTTCGTTGTTTTCGATGATGATCCTTCCGATCTGGCATCCCATCTATCATCAGCAATCCTTTCATCGGCTCTATTAGATTCATAATGCTGCATATACTCATTCTATGAGTCAATGAAAGGATAGGTATTGGCGCTTCGTAGAGGTACAGGCGCCTTTTTTATGATGTTTGAGAGGAGGAGCATAATCTATAGCGAATCTATATCTTACATTAATTTCCGTTTACTAAGAACTTATCGGGTTCATCACGAATGCTCCCGAATTTGAATGGATGACCGGTATTCTGGGAACCAGGGATGCGCATGGGCTGTATGAGCAGTTTGAGTTTCAAAGAGAACCGGATCGGTTTATGAAAAGAGTGCCGCAAGCCCGGAAAACGTAATGGTAGCCGGAGAAATTTTTTAAGTCGCAGTCATCCATCGATCCTCTCACTCAAATAATCCGCTGTGCGTATAGCCAGGGCCACGGTCGTCAGCGTCGGGTTCGCCGCACCGCTTGAAGGCAGAACGCTGTTGTCGGCAACATACAAACCTCGAACGCCATGGAGCTGGCCGAAAGGATCGACCGCTGAAGTCAAAGGATCCTCTCCCATCCGGCACGTTCCCGACTCGTGATTGTCGTTTCCCGGGAGCGACAGGCATAGGGGGAGCATAAACGACGAAGATTTGCCCGTAATGGCGGCTGCCGCTTGCCGGATGAAATCCGCCATCCGATCGATCACTTCCCGGTCTTTGTCGCTATAAGAGAATTGAACCTGGATTTCCGGAACTCCATAAAGATCCCTCCGATTTTTGTCCAGCATTACCCTGTTTTCAAACCTCGATTCGACCCTTCCGTAACTAAGAATACGCACCTCCCAATCCTCTCGGACCGGTTTTTGCTCATATTGGGGATACCAGGCAAACGATCCCGGCCCCTGGATTTGCAGCTGAAACGGCCGCCCCTCCGAAGCCGGATACAGAATGCCTAACGTGCCGAGCACCTCCGGGAACCCTTCGACGTTCAGCGTTAAAACCCCCGTTAAACTGGAATGGTTCGTTAAATAACGGCCGATCGCCGGCCCTTGAATACCCGAATTCAGAAGAAGCCGCGGAGTCTCGAAGGTGCTGCCGGACAATATGATATTTTTTGCTTCGAGCGCATACGGTTTTAAATCCTTTGACATGACCGTAAGGCCCAGCGCTTGGCCATTTTCGACGTGAACCTGCACGGCGCGCGCCTTAACCGCAAAATCGAAAGACATCAAATTTAACGCCTCGGCAAAAAAGGAAATCGAACTGAAAAACGCATCCGAGCGGACTTCGCCATACCGGGTTGCGGTCAAATCAACTGCCATCGGAATCTCCACGGCATCGTCAAAACCCGTATTCCATAGTCTTTCCAGCAAAATTTGCGTGATTGAAGACCCGGCGGCATAAGCCTGCGTAACATGCATCGCTTGCTCTGCCAGCTTGTAATAAAACTGCATTTCCCGCAGCGGAATCGGCCATTGCCGCATATCGGAGGCTGGCATTCGGGGGCTGACCGTTCCCCAAGTCAGGGTTCTGCCGCCCAGCGCAAACAGCTGCCGGGCACCGGGAAATTCGGGAAGCGTGAGCCCAAGCGGCCTTAATATGCGCGGGTTATAGATGTAGTCAAACCATCGGCCCCGGTTCAATGTCGGCACGTTCCATGCATGTCCCGGAGTCATCAAGCCGCCCGCATCGATAATGCCGACTTTTCGTCCGGTTCCGCGCCATTGATTGCACAGCCGCCACAGCGCCGCGCCTCCCCCTGCACCTGTACCTACTACCAGCACGTCATACCGGGTACGCTCCATCTGTTCCAATCCAACGAGAGGAATCCAGGTATCCTGCGGTGTTTCCGGGAAGGGCAGCGGACATGCAGGAAAAACAGAGTCCATAGCGCATACCTCCGGGTCAAAATACGATTTTCAAGTATATGCATATGACTTTATTGAAATTTTTATGATATTATCTTTTTTTACAAAATATAGGCGATAGCCGATAAATGCGCGCTTGTACCTGAGGAAAGAGCGCAGTCATTCTTGCCCTAGCAGATATATGATGGTAGGACACGGGAACAGATCAGTCAGCAGGCTCCTGTCAGCTTTACATTGACCAGCCTATAAGGAGAGGTGGCTAAGAGTGAGTAATTGTATTCCTCCTAATGAAAAAAAGAATGTTTTATCCAAATTAAAAGACCTGAAGCTTCATGCTGCACCATACAAAAAAATTTGCAAAAAATGTGAAGAGAGTGTTGAAGTCGAGAAGACTATCATGAGGATGGAATTCCACGAGAAGGTGATTAAAGGAAAAAGGAAATGCAAGAGGAAGCGCGGACCCGTCGGTCCTCAAGGGCCTGCAGGGCCAAGGGGACTTCGCGGACCGCAAGGACCGCAAGGGCCGGCGGGACCTGGCTGTATAGAGCCGCCGCCTGTCGCCACTCAAATCGTGTATGTCAATAAAGCGGGTAATGACGCGACGGCAGACGGCTCCGAATGCCATCCGTTTCTGACGGTTACGGCGGCGATGGCTTCCATTGTGGACGCTACGCCAACGAAGCGTTATGCGATTGTCATCGGTCCCGGCAACTATTCCGAACCGCTGGTTCATCTTAAAGCAAACGTTCAATTAGTCGGAGCCAGCACTTTATTGACAAGATTGTCTATTCCGTTCGATATCAACGATCCGACTTGGTTTGAAACCGGCTTTGTGAATGATAACCGTTCCGGCTTCGTTGATCTGACCCTGCTCACAGGCCCGCTTGACTTTAACTTTGTAACAGCCAGCAGCTTTAGCGGCAAGTTGTTTTTTGTCAGCGTCAATATAACACCGTCTCCGACCTTTACTGCTCTAACGACCTCCGTCAACCAAGTCAATATCCGGGATTGCATGCTGTCCTCCGGGTACACGCAAAACGGGATTAACATGGTTATGTTCGCATCCTTTGTTTCCAGCGGCAATATCGTAATCAACTCTCAAGCGACGACAGATGCTCAAGTCAATCTGGTCGGCGGCGGCATCAACGGAAATGTGATCATCAACGTTCAATCCGGCCATATTCCGATCGATCCTTTGAATCTAACCAGCTTTGCGATTACAGAAAATATTTTCAACCCGTTCCCGAATTCGGGGCAGCTTATCGTAAATGGAGTCAATAACGTAATCACAAGAGTCAGAGCGACTGTCGATTCGATTCCGATTCGTTCCCGGGTAATACTCACTGGCACGAATACTACCCTAATTAGAGTGGACGATGCATTTGGACTAGCCTATACGTCTGGCAACCCGGCGAACTGGGTGGATCCTGATCCGACGACCGTACAAGAAGCATTGGATCGAATTGCAGCGCAAATTGGTCCTATAGCCTAAGGCCTGATGTCCGGCATCAGCAGAGAAATGTCAGGACAAGCCGTACAAGGTCAATAAGCTCAAAAAAAGCGGAAGCCCAGGAATGCATGACCGTTCCTGGGCCGCCGCTTTTTATAAGTTAGACGTCGATATTCGGACGATTAAACCGTTAAAGACATATTCCGCTCGATCAAAGCGATGCGCTGCTCCACGCAGGCGTAAGAGCGGAGCGGGTCCTCCGGCGTGTTAATGCAATAGTCAAGAAGCTGGCCGACCGTCGTTACCGCTACGTGGCAGCGGGTGTCCGACGACGCATAATAGATGTAGACGTCTCCGTTCTCTCTGGCGATGACGCCGTTGCAGAACGCTACGTTGGAGACGTCGCCAACCCGCTCGATGCCTTCCGGCGCAAGCAGGTGTCCGCCCGGGCGATGCGTGACCATGTCAGGCTCTTTCAGATCGGAGAGGAAGGCATACAGGACGTAACGAAGCCCGGCAGCAGTATTGCGCACTCCGTGAGCGATATGGATCCAGCCTTTATCCGTTTTGATCGGAGCGGGACCCTGGCCGTTCTTGACTTCCTTGATCGTATGATAATGGCGCTCATCGATAATCGTCTCGCTTTCGATCACCGCGTTCTCGATCGTAGCCGACAATCCCCAGCCGATGCCGCCGCCGGAGCCCGTATCGATGAAGCCGTCCTGCGGGCGGGTGTAGAACGCATATTGGCCGCCAACAAACTCGGGATGCAGCACGACGTTGCGCTGCTGGTTCGAAGCCGTCTTCAAATCCGCGAGACGCTCCCACTGCTTCAAATCTTTTGTTCTTACGATGCCGCATTGCGCAACGGCGCTGGATAAATCGCCCTTCGGAGCATTCGGGTCCTTTCTTTCCGTACAGAACAAGCCATAGATCCAGCCGTCCTCATGCTGAACGAGTCTCATGTCATAAACGTTAATATCCGGATCGCTCGTCTCGGGCAGAAGAACCGGGAAATCCCGGAACCGGAAGCCGTCTACGCCGCTGTCGCTTTCGGCAATGGCAAAAAACGATTTGCGGTCATTGCCCTCAACTCTTGCAACGAGGTAGTATTTTCCGTTCAGGAAGATCGCTCCCGGGTTGAAGACGCAGTGGACGCCAAGGCGTTCCATGAAATAGGGGTTCGTCTCCGGGTTGAAATCGTACTTCCACTCCAGCGGGGCATGCCCCGCTGTCAGCACGGGATGCTCGTACCGGTCGAAAATGCCGTTTCCGAGCTCTGCCGGCTTGTTTTTACGGGCGATTAGCGCCTCGTAGCGCTCTGTCAACTGCTGCTTGCGCTGTTGAAATAGACTCATGAAATCCAATCCTCCATTATGATTTAATGTGCTGCCGTCACGCCGCCAAGGCGCTCAAGCATTTCGAAGCATGCACGCCCGTTATGGTACGGGCATTTCCAAGGGCTGACCTTTTGCTCGTTGCTGCTCGGCTTTCCGTCGCGGGTCACGCTCCAATGCCATTCGCCGAACTCCTTGTCAACGATGAAGCTTTCAATGAAACGCCAGGACCGCTCGGCCGCTTCGCGGTATTTGGCGTCGCCCGTCATCTGATAGGCATTATAAAAGCCGACGACCGCCTCGGCCTGCGGCCACCAGTCCTTGTGCGAATCGATTAGCGTGCCGTCACCGTCCGCCTCGTTAAACATGCCGCCGTCCGTGTCGATGCCTTCGTTCAAAGCTGCCTCCGCCATGCGGAGCGCGACGGCTTTTACCTCCTCCAGAAGCGCTTCATCGCCGAGCACCTCGGCCGCTTCGACAAGCAGCCAGCTGCCTTCGATATCGTGGCCGTACGAAATATGCTCCGATTTGCCGCTCCATTGCTCGTCGAAGAAGAGGATGAAGTGCGCGGTATCCGCGTCAACAATATGCTTGACCGTCACCTCGATCAGCTCCTTCAGCTTCCCGTGCAGCTGCTCCGACTTCCATACTCGGTACAGATTCGTATAGGCTTCCATGATATGGAGGTGGGTGTTCATCGATTTTTTCTCGTTCAAATCCTTTTCGCTCAAGCTGTTGTCGTCCGTTTCCCGCCATTCCCGGGTCATCGCTTCGAAATATCCCTTGTACTCCTTGTCGTAGCTGTAACGTTCCAATATATCGTACAGCTCGACCGCCTGCCGGAACGCCGCCTCGTTACCCGTCGCCCGGTAATACTCGGAGAACGCATAGATGGCGAACGCTTGCCCGTACACCTGCTTCTTGGTATCCAGCGGATGTCCGCCGGCATCCACCATCCAGTACAGGCCGCCGAATTCCGGATCGATAAAATGTTCAAGGATGTACTGGTAGGCCCGATCGGCGACGGCCAAATACCGTTCATCGCCGAAGAGGCGGAACGCCGACGCGAAGGTCCACAAAATGCGGGTGTTCAGCACAAGGCTTTTGCCCGCCTCGGGATTCACGCTCAAGTCGCGGCCGATATAACCGTAAAAGCCGCCGCGCCGCTCGTCGACCGCATGATTCATCCAGAAGCCGAGGATATTGTCGTCCAGCTCCCTACGGATGCTGTTCAGCCACTGCCGATCACTCATCTTGCCGCACTCTCCTTTATTTTGGCTCCGAAAAATTCCCGGACCGTCCGCTCCGCCTGCTTGCCGAACATGCAGTAATCGTCGTTCCCGGAAGCCATGCTTTCCTCGTAAAGCTTCGCCGGCCAGTCCCACAGCATAAAGCCGCCGACCCAGCCGCGCTTCTCGCACGCCCCGAACATATCCTCGTAAAAGAGCCGCTGCGCCTCCTCGCTTGGCGCCCCCTGAAGTCCCCAATCGTTTGGCAGGTGTTGCGAGCCTTCACGGCTCGGGCAGCCGGCCTCCATGAAGAAAAACGGCTTTCCGTGACGAAGGGTAACCTGTTCGATCCGGTCCAGCTGCTCCTCCCAGGTGCCGACCGGGTAATAACCGCTGGAGGAGATGACATCGACGGCATCCCACCATTTGACCTGATCCTCCTGGTATTTGTCGCAGTTGTAGGTCACGATCCCGGAATAAACGCGCCGAACCTCTGCGATCAGGCTGCGCCATTCGGACTCGCGGCGGTCTGTCTGCACCATTTCGCAGCCGATGCACAGCATCTCGCAGCCGGTTTCCTCGGCGATTCGCGCATAATGAAGAATGAATTCCGTGTAGGAAGCGAACCATTCGGACCATTTCGGCTCGCAAGGAACGTCGATATCAAAAAAATTAATGTGAGCCCGCCACGTACCGTCCGCGCAGTTGACGACCGGCTTCAGGCAGACCGATAAGCCAAGCTCCTTCGCTTTGCGGATGGCGGCATAAACCTCCTCGTCCGTAACGGTAGGGGCCTCGCGGAATTTGATTTGAGTTGCCTGCGCATGATCCTGAAGGGCGCCGAGAGTGATCGCCGTCCAATTCACGTTCAGCCGCTCGGCCATAAGCTCCATCGACCGGTCCGCCTCGGGTCCGGTCCAGGTGCCGCGGACACCGGTCCAGCCCCAGGTCATCCCGCCGATATAGGCGGATCGATTTGACATTGAAATCGCCTCGTTTCTTGACTAACAGATTTTGTTATTGCTAATAATGCGTTTGTTATATAACAAGTTAACAGGGATTCACTCCGGTTGGCAATACTTTTTTTTATTACTTATTAATATACATAGGAACCCGAAAAATCCGCATCCGGCAACGAAGATAGCGTTTTCTCACGATGTCATTTGAAGACCAGAAATCGCAGTTGAAACCATTTTAGTCCGTTCCTTTATCGGGTATGATCGGAATGTAAGCGGAATCAACAAACGATAGCAGGGGGATTGTAAGATGAAAAAAACCTATTCGTTAGCTTTAGTTTCTGTAATCATGCTAACAACATTGGCGGCATGCGGAGGGAATAACGCGGAAACGAATAACACCTCGCAGACGAACAATGCGGGCAGCGGCACGGCGACGAGCGAGCCGGGCTCAGCATCGGACATTTCCGGCGAGCTTGTTTTTCTGACGAACAGGACGGACATGATCGACAAGCAGTACGCCGATTACGAGAAACGCTTTGAAGAGAAGTATCCGGGCGTCGACCTGAAGTTCGAAGCGATCACGGATTACGACAAAACGTTGAAAATCCGCATCGCCTCCGGCGACTTCCCGGACGTCGTATTTGTGCCGTCGATTCCGAATGCGGAGCTGCCGAACTATTTTGCGCCGCTCGATGACATCCAGTTCTCCGGAGACATTCACTTCAAGGATTTGAAGGCGTACGAAGGCAAAATGTACGGCGTTTCCTCCGGCGGCTCGACGGTCGGCATCGTCTATAACAAAAATGCGTTCGAGAAGGCGGGCATTACGGAGCTGCCGAAAACATACGACGAATTTCTCGCGGCTTCGCAAAAGCTGAAGGACGCGGGCATCGTGCCGCTCGCTTCCAACTTTAAGGACAAATGGCCCCTCGATACCTGGGTATTCGACATTCCGACGCTGATCGGCGGAGATGCCGCCCACCAGAACAAGCGCGCGGAGACGGATACGCCTTACACGTTGGACAATGCTTACGGAAAATCATGGGGCATCATCCGCGAGCTTCACCAGAAAGGTTTCCTGGAAGCCGACGTGAACTCGACGAACTGGGAGCAATCGAAGAAGGACGTAGCCTCCGGCAAATACGGCATGTATTTGCTCGGCAACTGGGTCATCAACCAGGTGATCGAGAACGGGGCGCCGGCGGAGGATATCGGATTTTTCCCGTTCCCGGCCGACAACTCGGGCGTAGCGAAAGCGCCGCTTAACCCCGACTTCTTCTATGCGGTGAACAAAAACGGCAACGTGGGAGCCGCCAAAGCCTTCATTCACTGGATGATCGAGGAATCGGGCTACGACGATTTTGCGGGCTTCATTCCGACGCTGAAGAGCAAGGAATCCAAGCTGCCGCAGCTGGCCGAATTTAACAGCTTTGCGCCGAAGTTTTTCGAGCCGGTTTCTCCGGTGGATGCGGCGACGCAAATCCAGAACAAGGCGCAGCTTGATCAGGCGGCGGCGGTTCAGGAGTTCGTGCTGTCGAAGGATCCTCAGAAGGTGCTCGACAAGGTAAACGCAGCCTGGGCGAAAGCGAAAAAGGATCTTGGACTATAGCGCAAAGGAGGCGCAGGGGCCGCCGCTTGTGGCGCTCCCTGCCGTCCTTTCAATTAGAAAGAAGCAGGAAGGGGTTGTCCTATGTTAAGCAGACTTCCTTTTAATAAGCAAAAAAGGGTTGTCATCATAAGTTTTGTCGCGCTGCCGCTGCTGCTGCTACTCACCTTCTCGTATTACCCGGCGCTTGAGCTGGTCAGGCTGAGCTTCACGAGCTGGGACGGGTTAAGTCCGGACAAGGAGTGGATCGGCTGGGCCAATTATAAGGAAGTGTTTTCGAATCCCGAGATTTTCGGCGTCTTCAAGCATAACTTTGCTTATTTCGCCGTCGGGATCGTGCAGAACATCGTTGCGATTTATTTTGCGGTGGTGCTGAACGGCAGGCTGAAGGGGAAAAACTTTTTCCGGCTGCTGCTCTTTTTGCCTTATATTTTAAACGGCGTTGCAGTTGCTTATCTGTTCGGGTATGTGTTTGACACGACGAACGGCTCGCTCAATTATTTGTTAGGACAGCTGGGCTTCGGTGCTTTATCCGAGACGAGCTGGCTCGGCAGCGAATCCTTTGTCAATTATACGCTTGCTTCCATCGGGTTTTGGCGGTTTATGGGCTTTAATATGGTTATTTATTTGGCGGCGCTCCAATCCATACCGGGCGACATTTACGAAGCGGCCTCCATCGACGGGGCTAACGGCTGGCAGCAATTTATTAGCATCACGCTTCCGAACATTTACAAAATTATTGAGCTCAATTTGTTCCTGACGGTCACCGGCGCATTAGAGGTGTTCGATCTCCCGTTCGTGCTGACGAAGGGCGGTCCGGCAGGAGCGAGCGAAACCTTCGTTATGAAAATTCTCGAGACCGCGTTCCAGTTCAACAACTATGGGCTCGCTTCCGCCATGAGCGTCGTCTTGTTGCTATTTGTCATCGTCGTATTGTCGATTCAGCGTTTCCTGCTGAACGGAAAGGGGGACTGACCGGTGAACCGCACGAACAGACTTTGGGATTCGGTCAAATATGCATCGCTGCTGCTCGCGGTATTTGCGATTTTATTTCCGCCCTATATCATAGTTGTGAACGCCTTCAAGACGAAGGAGGAATTCCACAGCAAATCGTATATTTCGGCGCCGGACAGCTTTCTGTACTTCAAAAACTTCGTTCAGGCCTTCAAGCAGGCGGATATGACGACGGCCTTCGGCAATACGATTCTAATTGTCGCGATTACGCTAATTTTGAATATTTTGCTCGGCTCGGCTTTTTGTTATGCGGTCGGACGCTTTGAGTTCAAGCTCAAAGGGCCGCTGCTCGGCCTGTTTCTGTTCGCGACGATCATCCCGTCGATTACGACGCAGGTCGTTAACTACAAAACGGTGCAAATGCTTGATCTGACGAACCATTTAATGGGCCCGGTGCTCATTTATGTCGGCGCGGACATTTTACAGATCTATATTTTCCTGCAGTTTATTAAGAACATCCCGAATGAGCTGGACGAAAGCGCAATGCTTGAGGGCGCATCCCTAATCCGGATTTTCCGCTCGATCATTTTTCCGCTGCTTGCTCCGGCGACGGCTACGATCGTCATTTTGAAAACCATCGCCATTTACAACGATATGTATACTCCTTATCTCTATTTGCCGCGAGCGGAGCATGTCGTCGTGTCCACCTCGCTGATGCGGTTTTTCGGGGTGAACAGCGGCGACTGGCAGATGATTTCTTCGGCGATTCTGATCATCATGATTCCGACGGCGGTTCTTTATCTGTTTTTGCAAAAGTACATTTTTGCGGGCGTTACGAGCGGTGCGGTGAAATAAGCCGCCCGCTTTGTTTTTTTTCGGTTCTTGCGGCAGCTTTCATTTTTGGGCAAAATGAAAGAGGCGATGGCAAAGGAGTGTGGCCGGGATGAACATTATCATTGCCGATGACGAGGAATTGATCAGGCTCGGGCTTCAAAAAATTATGACCAACATGGAGCTTGGCATTCAAATCATCGGTTCTTATAGCAACGGAATGGACGCATGGACGCATATTTCCAAGCTGGGCGAGGGCGAGCTCGACGTTCTCATTACGGATATCAAAATGCCGCTCATGGACGGGCTGCGCCTGATCGAGCAGATGAAGGACAAACGGGTCGCGACTATCGTGCTCAGCGGCTTCAGCGAATTTGACTATGCGCGCCGTGCGCTGCGGTTCGGAGTCCGCGATTATTTGCTGAAGCCGGTCGACAAAACGAGCCTGTATGATTTGCTCGTCCGCATCAAGCAGGAACGGTCGGAAAGCGGTAAAGCGGAGCATTCGGCTGGCGCGGCGGACCGGGAAGAAGCCTCAAACGAGAAAGAGCATCACGTCATTGAGCGGATGAAGGCGATTCTGGAGCAGGAGTACGACAAAAACTTTGAGATGGAGCGGATGGCGGAAAACGTCGGCATGAGCGCCAATTACCTCAGCAGGCTGTTCAAGCAGGAAACCGGCATTACGCTGACCGAATATTTGATCGATATCCGGATCGAGAAAGCGAAGCAGTTTTTGACCGATCATCCCAACTTGAAAAACTATGAAATCTCGCAGCTGGTCGGCTACAGCGATCCGGTCTATTTCAACAAGCTGTTCAAAAAAATGGTCGGCGTCACGCCGAAGGATTACAAAGGTACGCAAAGGTAGCGGAGCAGCCAAATCGGATAAAATTAACGCCATATCGCACATTTACAGCCCTTGCAAATGAGCGTAAGATGGTGGCCGTAGTAGACCGTAGGCACCAGCGCCGCGGTATGTCAAGCTGCAGAAGGATGGAGAGCAACATGAGCGAAAGAGCAGTCAAGGCCAAGGCTGGTATCGGCGGAGGAGCGAGGGGGCTTGGAAGCACGTTCGAAAACGCCGCTTTGGACCAGGAGGCCGGTCCGATAAAGTTTTTGCTTTCGCTTTATAAGGGGAATTTTACGAATCTGACGATTTCGCTGCTGTTTTTGCTTATCAAGAGCGCGCCGGTGTATGTGCTGCCGATCGTTACGGCCAACATCATCAATATCGCGACGAACCCGGAGCAGCATCCGATCAGCGGGATCTGGATTAATTTTGCGGTTATTTTAATCGTTATTTTGCAAAATATACCGACGCACGCGGCGTACATATCGTTCCTTAGCCGCGCGATCCGATATGTGGAGGCTGGCCTCCGGAGCGCGCTTGTGCGCAAGCTGCAGCAGCTGTCGATCAACTCGCACCGCGAGCTGCCTGCAGGCAAGCTGCAGTCCAAGGTGCTCCGCGATGTGGAAGCGGTCGAGATGATGTCGAAGCAGTTTATGATCGCTTTGGCGCCTGCGGTCGTTAATATTATCGTGTCGTTCGTTATTACGCTGAAGAGCAGCTGGATCGTTTCTTTGTTTTTTGTGCTGACGATTCCGATGTCGATTTCGATTGTAACCGTCTTCCGCCGCAAAATCCGGAAATCCAACAAGGAATTCCGCAAGGAAATCGAGCAGATGTCCTCGCGCGTGTCGGAAATGGTGGAGATGATCCCGATTACGCGCGCCCACGGCCTCGAGAAGGTCGAGATCGAGCGGATCGATTCGACGCTCCGCAATATCCAGGGCAAAGGTTACCGGCTCGATCTGGTGGAGGCGTATTTCGGCTCGACGAACTGGGTCACGTTTCAGACCTTTCAGGTGTTATGCCTGATCTTCACGGCATATCTCGCCTACAATGGGCAAATTCAAGTCGGCGACGTCGTCATGTACCAGGGCTTTTTTGCAATGATTCTTGCTTCGGTGACCGGACTCATTAACATTTATCCGCAAATTGCGAAGGGTATTGAATCGATTCATTCGATCAAAGAAATATTGGTGTCGACCGACATCGAGAACAATAGCGGCAAAAGAAAGCTGGCGGACGTTCACGGAGAGTTTTCGTTCCAGGGCGTTGAGCTGTCGTATCCGGGCAGCGAGCATCATGTGCTCGAGGACGTCACGCTGGACGTGAAGGCGGGCGAGTGTATCGCCTTCGTAGGCGCATCGGGCGCGGGGAAATCGACGGTGCTTAATCTGGTCATTGGCTTCCTGCAGCCGACCGGAGGCAGAGTGATGATGGACGGCATCAATCTGGCGGATATTGACCTGCGCAGCTACCGTAAGCATTTGGCGGTCGTGCCGCAGACGAACATTTTGTTCTCGGGGACGATCCGTGACAATATTACGTACGGCCTTCGCAATATTAGCGATGAGGACGTGCGGCGGGTTGTGGAGATGGCAAATTTGGCCGAATTTATCGATCAGCTGCCCGACGGTCTGCAGACGATGGTCGGCGAGCACGGCGGCAAGCTGTCGGGCGGCCAGCGCCAGCGGATCGCGATCGCACGGGCGCTTATCCGCGCTCCGAAGATTATCATCCTGGACGAAGCGACGTCCGCGCTCGACAACGAGTCGGAGTTCCATGTGCAGAAGGCGATGCAGGAGCTGATCAAGGGGCGCACGACGTTTATCGTCGCGCACCGCTTGTCGACGATCCGCGACGCCGACCGCATCGTCGTCATGAAGCAGGGACGGATCGCCGAGGTCGGTACTTTCGACGAGCTAATGGCGAAGAAGGGCGAGTTTTACAATTTGAAGCAGCTTCAGCTGTGATGCGCTTGGGCGGCGTGCTCGTGCGCGGCAATTAGATGGATTTCTGTACTAATTTTTCGTCGATGATGCGCGGCTTATGAAATAACTGGATTTTACGTTGTTAATTCTGCGAAATGTCCGATCAGGACAAAAAAACGGTGAATTAACTTCGTGAAATCCAGTTATTTTTCGTTTTGAGGGAGATTGATGAAATTAACTGTGTCATTTCCATTTAATGAAAACTGTATTTGTAGATTATTTTGCTTATTTCTAAGGTTGCAGACGAGATTGTTTACTTGGAATAAAGAAGCTAGACACAGGTCTTATCTTCAGTTGGGTTTTTTAGATGCCTATTTGCGATCAATTCGCGGAGGCATTTTTTTATTTCCGGGAACTTTTCACTTTTCATCCCCCCAACTTGTTTTCAACCCCTTATTTTTTTTCGTTATGTTTAAAGTAAATCCTTTAAGATAGGCAAGTCCGTTATTTCGTACATAAGTTTTATTTGGGTAGCACATACTCATTAAAAAACCGCACACTCAAGAAGGAGTTTATCAGAATGAATGTGGAACATAAAGTAGGTCTATCCTCAACGGAAATTGCTGGCTTATGGATGACATTTATCAATGACAGTATGGCGATTTGCATCTCCAAGCACTTTTTGCATCATTTAACTAATGAAGATGTTAAAACCATCGTTAATAAGTCCCTTGAATTATCCGAGAAACATGTAAAGGAAATCAGGAACATCTTTGAAAAAGAAGGTTTCCCAATCCCGAAGGGTTTTTCCGATGAAGATGTTGATTTGAATGCCCCTCCATTGTTCTTTGATCTTTTCCCATTGAGTTATGTTTATGGCATGAGCCGAATTGGTTTGGTAAACTACGGTGTATTAACCTCGAATGTTGCTCGTAAGGATATTCGAATCTTCTTCACTGACTGTTTACAATCCACACTGGAGCTTTATAATGATTCCGTTAACTTATTCCTATCTATAGGAATTTATGACCGTCCTCCAATGATCCCTTACCCGGACCACATCGAATTTGTTCGTAAAAAAGAAGCCTTTTTATCCAAATGGCTGGAACAGAAACGCCCTTTAAATGTACTTGAACTATCCGAGATGTTCTTTAACATTGAAAGAAACTACTTTGGGCTAGTTTTACTCAATGGTTTCATACAAGTTACAAAGGATAAAGAAATTCAAAAATACTTGATGGATGGAAAAGAATTAGCTCAAAAACAGATTCGGTTCCTAAATGATACTCTGATTAAAGAAGACCTAATGGGTTCAATTATGGTTAATTCCGAAGTGTCAACTTCAACGGTCTCTCCTTTTTCAGACAGGTTGATATTGAACCTTGTCACACTGCTTCAAACTCAAGGTGTACACTTTATTGGTCATGCGCTTTCTGTTTCTTCAAGGATTGATTTGGTAAATGAATACTTAAAAATAATTGTAGAAATTTTGCAATACGGGAAAGAGGGTACTGAAATATTAATTGACAGAGGATGGTTAGAAGAACCGCCGCATGCTCCAAATAGAAAAGAGTTGGCTAAAATTTAAATGGTTACGCATTACGCTAAAGCAGGTACGACAGCTTAATCAAGACTAGACGGCAGCCGGTCAGAGCGATCAGCTGTCTTTGCTATTTAGCAGTAAGCCTCATTTCGTGAATAAGTAAAAGGAGCTTCCGCGGCGGCAACTCCCTCACGATCTGCGCCTCCAAGTCTTGTCCGAGAGTTGAAACTCTTGCGTAACAGATCAATTTTTATAGAAACATGTTCGAGAGTCAATGTCTAGGCTGCCAACTTGCGGATAAACAGCTGGAAACTCACGTTGTTTACGAAAATGAACAGGTTACTTGTATTCTAGATATCGCTCCATTGATCCATTGAACGAAGGCCATATCCTGATCCTTCATGCACATCTTTCCTCGGTATGAATCGGATGGGGTCGGGTGGGTAGGAGCAAGGAAGGAATTGTTCAATTGAAGAATTTCGTTTTTATTATTTTGCTGGCAGTTTTTTCATTAATTGGCTGCCAAAATGATTCCCCGGCGGTGCCGGAAGCTAAGATGTTTAGTATTCATTTGGACATACCAAATGATATACGAATTTTAAGGACAAATGGAATAGGGTTATGGTAATTCATACCAATGTCTGATGAGACACCCATTATAGAATTGCGCGTCCCACCAGATAATAGCGCTAATTATTCTACTGCAGTTTATACACCAGGAAGACAAAAACACGATGCTGTACGTTGGTCCGCTGCAGTTTATGCAGCGGAATCATGCCAAATCGGCCTAATTGGAGTGTAAGTGAAAGATTCTACTGCAAAAGTGCAGCACATCGCTATGAGCCTCCGTACATGTAAGGTTTCTGATGCAGTTTGTACAGCGGAACTGATGCGGGGTGAAGCCAAAACTACAGATGAGTTTACGGCTACTGACCGGCTGGAAGTGGAGCAGCTGCACCGGCTGACGAAAATGTATGTCGAGGAGTATGAGAAGCAGGAGAAATAGAATGGGGATAGAAGATAGTAACGGATTATTTGATTTAAAGCAGGAAGAGAGGAGCGTTTAATTTATGATAATAGGCGATATTAAGCACATGGACCAGGAGCGTCACATTTATCCCGAAGCGATCCGGAAAGCGTTGGAGCATTTGCAGTCAGGCGGGCTTTCGGGCAAGGAGCCGGGCAAATATGAGCTCGAAGAGGGAGGGCTTATGTTTGCTTTGGTGCAGCGAATCGTGACGAAGCCGAGCGGCGAGCAGAGATTGGAGTCTCATGAGACTTATGTAGACGTTCAGTTTGTCGTGAGCGGGGAAGAGAGAATCGATGTGATCAAGCTCTCCGATCAGCTGGTCATCGAAGAACAGGACTTGGCCGGCCGGGATGTTGTTTTTTACGAAAGGAAGGAAAAACTTGAATCCAGTCTGGTACTGACGCCAGGCCAGTTCGCGGTTTTCTATCCCTCCGACGTTCACCGTCCGTGCTGCTCAGTGGATGGGCCGGGCGAAGTGAAAAAAGTCGTGATCAAGATTCATAAGCAATTGTGGGATGTGATTTAAACTCCAGGAAGCAGCTTTCGCTAAAGGCGAGGCTGCTTTTTTATTTCTGCGATGCCATGATTAGATTCATATTTTTATAGTTGATATGAAAATTGTTAAATGAAATGGGTTTCATAAATCGATTATAATGTGAATATCATACTACTTCCTGTAAGAGAGGTGCTCTATTCATGCGACAAAAACTCCAGTATACGCCGCCTGAAAACGGTTATCCGGAATGGAACAATAACCCTGATATTTTCCGGATTAACCGGATGGATGCCCACGCGTCCCTTATGCCGTTCGATACGATTGAAGAGGCGTTTGAAGGCGATCACCGCAAGTCGTCAAGTTATTTGACGCTGAACGGCCGGTGGAAATTCGCGTTCGCTCCGAATGCGGAGTCGAGAATCGCAAACTTTTATGAGAAAAACTTCGATCACAGCAGCTGGGACGAAATCGCGGTACCCGCGCATTGGCAGCTCCAGGGCTATGACTATCCGCAATATACGAACGTCAGATATCCATGGGACGGGAACGAGGACATTAGGCCGCCGTTTGCGCCTACCGCCTACAATCCGGTCGGATCGTACGTGCGCACCTTCAGCGTACCCGAGAATTGGGCGGGCAAGCCGGTATTCATCAGCTTCCAGGGCGTAGAGTCGGCTTTTTATGTTTGGCTGAACGGCGAGCTGGTCGGCTTTAGCCAGGATACGTTCACGCCTTCGGAATTCGACCTGACTCCTTACCTTTTCCAGGGGGAAAACAAGCTGGCGGTTGAGGTATACCGCTGGTCGGACGCGAGCTGGCTGGAGGATCAGGATTTTTGGCGGATGAGCGGCATTTTCCGGGATGTGTATTTGTATACGACACCTGAGGCTCATATTTACGATTTCTTTGTGAAGACGGAGCTGGACGAGCAGTACCTTGATGCAGAGCTGGTTATCGACGCCAAGCTTATGAATTATTTTGCCAAGTCGCTCGGTCCGATCACGATGGAGGCCGCATTGTACGATGCGGACCGGAACGCCGTGTTCGCGGCGCCTTTGACGGCGCAGACCGCTGTGGAAGGGGAGGAGCTGACGGCGGTCCGGCTCGGCGCGAATGTGAAAAACCCGCTGAAGTGGAGCGCCGAGCAGCCGAATTTGTACACGCTGATTTTGACGCTGAAGTCGGAGGACGGCACGATGCTGGAAGCGATTAGCTGCAAAGTCGGCTTCCGCAGGTTCGAAATCAAGGACGGACTGATGCTCATTAACGGCAAGCGCGTCATGTTCAAAGGGGTTAACCGCCACGAGTTCTCCTGCGATACGGGCCGCGCGATCGGCGAAGCGGACATGCGCCGCGACGTCGAGCTGATGAAGCAGTATAACATCAATGCCGTCAGGACGTCCCATTATCCGAATCATCCGCTCTGGTATAAGCTGTGCGACGAATACGGCTTGTACGTCATCGATGAAACGAATTTGGAAACTCACGGCTCCTGGAATTATGGCCAAAAGGAGCTGGGAGATTACACGGTTCCGGGCAGCAGGCCGGAATGGACGGGCGCCGTGCTGGACCGCTGCAACTCGATGTTCCAGCGCGACAAGAACCATCCGTCGATCGTCATCTGGTCGCTGGGCAACGAGTCGTTCGGCGGCGACAATTTTATTCTTATGCATGATTTCCTGCGCGATGCGGATCCTTCGAGGGTTGTGCATTACGAGGGCGTGTTCCACTGGCGGGAGTCCGACGCGGCTTCGGATATCGAGAGCCATATGTATACGAACCCGCAGGGCGTAGAGCATTACGCGCGGAACAATCCGCAGAAGCCTTTTATCCTGTGCGAATACAGCCATGCGATGGGCAATTCCTGCGGCGGTCTGCACGTGTACTGGGAGCTGTTCGAGAAGTATCCGGTGCTGCAGGGCGGCTTTATATGGGACTGGATCGATCAGGCGATCCGCGTAACGGAAGAGGACGGCACGGTCAAAATGCTGTACGGAGGCGACTTCGGCGAATCGCCTCATGACGGAAATTTCTGCGGCAACGGGGTGATTTTCGCGGACCGCACCGTGTCTCCGAAGCTCCAAGAGGTGAAGAAGGTCTACCAGAACGCAAAATTCGAAGCGGTTGATCTTGGTGCCGGCCTGGTTAAAACGACGAATCGCCATTTGTTCACCGCGCTGGACAGCTATACGCTCGCATGGCAGGTAGCCGTGAACGGAACGGTCGTACAGGAAGGTACGGCCGAGGCTGCTACAAGTCCCGAGCAGGAGGAAACGCTGACGCTTCCATACGAGCTGCCTCAGCTAGCGTCCGGGTCCGATGAAGCGGTACTGACGGTCCGGCTGCTGCTGAAGGCTTCGACGGCTTGGGCGGAAGCGGGCCATGAGATCGCATTCGAGCAGTTTGTGCTGCCGGCGCCGGTTAAGCCATCGGTCGGAGCGCTCCCTGCTGCTCCTGCGCTGCAGGCGGAGGAGACGGAGCGTACGCTCGTCATCAGCGGCGAAGGCTTCTCCGTATCGTTCGATAAAGCGACGGGTGCTTTGTCGTCGTACGTATGGAACGGGTTGGAGCGTCTGCAGGCGGGCTTGGCGCCGAATTTCTGGCGTGCCTATACGGACAACGACCGCGGCAACAAGCAGCACGAGCGCTGCGCGACCTGGCGGGAAGCAGGCGCGGAACGAACGCTGCGCGGCATGAGTTGGGAGATCGGCGCGAGCCGGGTTACGGTTGAGGCGAGCTTTAGCTTGCCGACGACCGCCGAGTCGCAGGTTTCTCTAGTCTATAACGTCAACGGACAAGGCGAGGTAGAAGTGTATGAGGAGCTTCTGCCTGGTGCGGACTTGCCGGAAATTCCGGAGGTGGGCATCCTGTTCCAGATGCCTGCGCAGTACGATCAGGTTAGCTGGTACGGCAAAGGGCCGGATGAAACGTATTGGGATCGCCAAACGGGCGGCAAGCTTGGGCTTTATTCGGGCAAGGTGCAGGATCAGATGGTGCCGTACATCCGTCCGCAGGAATGCGGCAACAAGATGGAGGTTCGCCGCGCTACTGTGACGAATGCGCAAGGGGAAGGCATCGTGCTGAAGGGCGCGCCGCATTTTGAGTTGAACGTGCTGCCGTACACGCCGTCCGAGCTGGAAGCGCATGACCATATTCACATGCTTCCGGTCAGCGACAAGACGGTCGTTCGTGTCAACCATAAGCAGATGGGCGTCGGCGGCAACGACAGCTGGGGTCAGCGTCCGGAGAAGGAATACACGCTTTACGCGAACCGGACTTATTCTTACCGGTTTACGCTGCAGGGCGTATAGGAATAGTGGTTCAGGCAAGGGCGGTTCGTATTCGAACCGCCCTTGTTGGCGTGCATAGGGGGTTCTGATGCACTTTGTACATCAGATGGGGGTATTTGGAGACTAGTAGGAGGTTCTGATGTACTTTGTGCATCAGATGGAGGTATTTGGAGACTAGCTGAAGGTTCTGATGTATTTTGTACATCAGATTCGGGTCCGAGTAACTGATTTGGCGTGTTGCGGCTGAAGTCTGCTGCAAAAGTGCAGCAGAGTTCGATCCGGAGACGTCGATGTCAGGTTTCTGATGTACTTTGTGCATCAGATGGAGGGACATGGAAGCTAGTTGGAGATTCTGATGTACTTTGTACATCAGATGGAGGAATATGGAGACTAGCTGAAGGTTCTGATGCACTTTGTACATCAGATGGAGGAATATGGAGACTAGCTGAAGGTTCTGATGTACTTTATGCATCAGATTCGGGTCCGAGTAACTGATTTGGCGTGTTGCGGCTGAATTCTGCTGCAAAAGTGCAGCAGAGGTCGATCCGGAGACGTCGATGTCAGGTTTCTGATGCACTTAATGCAGCAGAATATAATCCGCATTAGGTTCGCATAAGCAAGGAGGGCCAGCTACTAAAAGCCGGCCCTCCTGCTTCATTTAATATAAACGCCTCCAAACGGAAGCACCTCTCGCAAAATTCGCTTTATAAATCCGCCGTTCTGCAGCTGCTCCTCCAGCTCCGCATCGCGGGAGCCGGTCTGGATCAAGACGGGCCCGCTGCCGCGGATTTCCCACTGAACGTTCATGTGCTGGCTGGCCAGCTTGTTACCGTAGACGGACAGCTCAATAGATGCTTTCTCGGGGTAGGCGACGAGCGCGCCAGTCTCGACGTACAGCGGCCGGGTGGGGTGAAGCTGGATCGGCATCAGATCCCCGGCCGTGATAACGCCGAGCGTTCCCGGCCCGGAAAAGCGCATGCGGACGAATTCTTTTGTAATCCAGGCGTTTTTCAGCTTCTGCACGACCGACTTGAACTGCATCCCGTCTGAGAAAAAGATAACGTGGCGGAAATCGAACAGCAGATCGCTATGCTCACCGATCGGCACCGACTCCAGCGAACAGCCTGCCGGAAGGCCGAGGATAAACTCGGACGGTCCCGAGAGGGCGGAACGGATCCACCTCTTCTTGCGGTAAATGCCGGCCAAATCCATAAAGCGGTCCTCGCGGCTTTGCGGCGCCCCTTGGTAGGCGACAATCGACTTGGGATGCAGGACGTGGAGCTTGTCGCCATCCTCAAGCCGGACATGAACATGACCCGTGCGTGCGGGAACGGTAACGTTCATCCGCCGAAGCTCCGTCCGCTGTCCGAGCGCTGCCTGCGCCACACCGAATAGCGCCACAGACGAAGCGAGACGTAGTAGGCCGCCGCTAGAGCCGCCACAATGGCCGCGATGCGGAAAAGCATGTCCGTAAACGATTCCCTGTCGCTCTTCATCCGCTCGAGCTCGGATTGTAAGCCTGCATTCCGGGCGATCAGCTGTTCGTTCTGCAGGCGGTATTGCTCGTTTTGCCCGGCCAGCTCCTGCTGCTTCCTCGCGTATTCTTCGGCGGCTATCCTCGATTGCTCAAGCTCCTCCTGCTGCTCGTCCAGAGCCGCTTTCGCTTCCAGGTACTGGGCTTCCAGCTCGCTGATTTTCTCGGGAGTATTGTAAATTTCCTTGATCCGGTCAAAAAATCCCGCATTAACCGGCACCGCTGCAATAAAAACCGATAACAGGCATGTCATCATGACGGCGGATCGAAAACGTTTCAGCATCGCAGACTCCCTTTCATTCGACATAAGAGGGCTGATGCTTACATTTTACATTCTTTTCCGACATTAGTCACTCCAAGTTTCGCAAGATATTCCGTAGAACGTCAAAGATGTGCAGCGGCACATTTATGCTTACTATTTTAATAGCCTCAGATAGCTGCCTAGCACATCTATTTGCTTGCCTTAATAGGATGTTTAGAGTCACATAATCTGTAATGGGCACGAAATACTGAGGAGGCAAGCAGCGAATGAAGAGAAAAAAATCAAGACCATGGAAGAACGTGAAGTCTTGTAAAAAGATGCAGAGGCACGTTCATGAATTCCAAGGAAGCACTAAACTGGCGGAAGAAGGGGATGACCGGCATAATCACCGCTTTGCAGGTGTTACAGGGCAGGCGATCCCTAAAGGAAGAAGTCATATCCATGAAATCGATCTCACGAGAACGGATTTCTTCGGCCATTTCCATAAACTGAAAAAGATTCGTACGGGACCGGCAATTCCGGTTGGAAACGGAAAACATGTACATTTCGTAACGGGTCAAACGACATTTAATGACGATCATGTCCACCAATTTAAATTTGCAACATTAATTCAGGAACCTCTGGTGTAACGACAGAACGACAGAACGACAGAACGACAGAACGACAGCCGATCAGGATGATTGGCCGTCGTTTTTGACATACGCAGAACCGTTCGTATATAAAATGTAATATTCGATGTGCGGAGGCAAAGGGGTGTTCTTATGCCTAAGAAGAGACCGAAACGAAGGAAAGCTTCCGGAGCCTCTCCCAAAAAAAGAAAGCCTGGAACAATAAAGCAGCGGAATGTCAGCCGGCAAGTATATCCGAATTCCTTTTTTACCGAGTACGCCAAAATTATGGAAGCGGTCATCGGCAACTTAGGGGATCAGTTGATGAATATTGAAGTCAAACTGGCCGTTCAGCAGTTTTTGATCAATGAGACGATCGACGAATGGAGCCGTAAGGGCGGATTCAGTCAAAGCGAAGTGAAAGGCTTGTACGAGCGGACGTATCAGTATTGGAAAAATGACTTGAAAGAGCAGGGCAAGCCCTTTGCGGAGCTTGATCTTCTGAACCGTCCTGCATTAGAAATCTATAACAGCATGTTGAAGAAAAGCGGATTTTCCGATGCCATGAAAAATTTGTCCAGTCCGTCCGAAATTAACGAGAGGCTGGAGGAAGAGTCTGAAATGATCGGACAAATGAAAGATGAAATGAAGGGGATCAAACGGGAATTTTTGAGGCAGAAGCTGGAAATGATGAAACGCACCCTGAAAAAAGACGGGGTATAAGCAACATAATGCTGCTTATACTCCGTCTTTGTTTGGCTGCGCCGCCTGAACCGCCGTTTATGGAGCGGGCGGCAGCGGCGTACCGGCCGGCAGCGGCGATGTTCCCGGCGGCAGTACCGCGATACCCGGCGCAATTTCGATAGCTCCCGGAGGAAGCTCCATGCCGGGCTGGATGACGGTAGCTCCTTGCGGCACGGCCTCGGAAGGCGGCTCCTGTCCCGGAGCTAAGGGCGCACTGCCGCTTTGGAGCGTTGCGCCCGGCGGAAGCGGAAGCCCCGGCGGGATGACCACGCCTTGCGGAATGGTGGAGCCGGGAAGCAGTTGACCCACAACGTCGTCGCTTCCCGGGATCGATTCTGAACCGGGTGTCGTCGTTTGCGTCGCGCCAAACGGGAATCCCGGTACTGTCGAGCCAGGCGGGAATCCTGGCGTTGCCGCGCCGAACGGGAATCCCGGTGTTGCCGCGCCGAACGGGAACCCCGGCGCCGTCACGTCTGACGGGAACCCCCCGGGCGCAGCGGTGCCGGATGGGAGTCCCGCAGCTCCTGGCGCGGCAGTGCCTGAAGGGGCTCCCGGAGCCGCAGTGCCTGAAGGGGCTCCCGGGGCCGCAGTGCCTGAAGGAGCGCTTGCCTGCGGAGCGGGTGACGTAATATTCGTCGTCGTTACGGTAGGCGGATTTGCTCCGGAAGGCGGCGAGCCGTTAAACAGGCCGATCTGCATAGAGCCGCTGAGCGACTCCAGGTTGATGGAGTCCAGAATGATGTCGAACTTTTCGAATTCGTTATGAATGTAGGTGTTAGAGGGCTGCCGGATTTGCTCGACTCTTTGTATGCCGGCTTGCAAATCGGCAACCTGTCTCTGCATATGAAGAAGCAGCCGGGACGTTTGCTGCTGCAGCTGCTGCAGCTGCTGAATGGATTGTATAATAACCGGATACGCGGCGGCCGCCGGATCCGAATAGTAGCTCTGGCTAGGGTCCTGATAAGGACTTGAATATCCGTACGAGCAATAATACGGATAATAGAGATAAGAATAAGGATAGTTCAAGCGGGAGTTCCCCCTCAATTCAAATTGCCGTTTCCGCCGTTGCCAAGGTCGTTAATCCGGTTAAACGGCGTAACGAACTTGTTGTTATTACCCGTATTGAAGGCGCCGGCGCCGCCGTGCTGCGTCGTCGTCGTCCTGCTGAAGTTGTTGTTGCTGTTAAAATTCTCGGTAGCCGTATTCTGGCTGCTGATCGGGTCAATGACCGCAAAGTCTCCAACGTTAAAGGAGGCGGAGCCGCTCATCGTCGTGACGTTGATGTTTTTAATATTAATGTTTACTTTAGCGCGCTGTAAGCGGCGTCCGTATCCCATCGAAGACCCCTCCTCCTTCTGCCGTTGAAACTCTTACATTGTTCCATACCCGATCCTGTCAAATCTTCGAATATAATAGGATATGTTTTCTCGCCGTAAAAGAACATTGATTTTTGTAAAATAGGCTTGTTATTCGGCGTTTCAACCGTAGCAAAATGAGGTGATGCCCGTAAAAATTTATTTGGCCGGCGCAGGCGACACGCCCCGAAGCATCGCTATACGGTCCGCAGTAACGCTGCAGAGCTTATTGGCCGCAAATCCTTCGATTGTTCATGCGGATCAGCCGGTTCGCGGCATGCAGGTCGTCATTCCTGAAGCTCCCTTTCTGCAATATGCGGAGGCTCCGGATACCAATGTAACCTCCAGCCGATTATGGATAAAAACGGTTCCGCTCGAAGAAATGGCTCATATCGAATATGACGCTGTCATTGTCGGGACGGGAGCGGGAGGAGGAGCCGCTCTTTGGCGATTATGCCAGCGCCGGAAAGGAACGGAGAAACGGATCGGCGTAGTCGAAGCGGGGGATCCGATCCTGCCGACGAACGGCAGAAACCTCTCGATATTGTCCGATGAGCTTGGAGAATATTATACGTCGCTGACAAAGCCTTGGCCTCCCCTGAGTTTCGCGGGGCGCGGCTGTTGACGGCCCTCGGCGGCAGAACGCTGCTCTGGGATGCGGTTACCCCGCGGATGCATCCTTCCGTATTTGCACGTTGGCCAATTCCTTATTCGGAAATCGAACCCTATTACACGAGCCCCGTTTCGAAAACGGGATCCGTCTAAATCATGCCAATAAGGACAGCTATGGCAATCCGAGCGTTCAAATCGAATACTCGCTTTCAGCTGCTGATCGGAAGGTCACTGCACAAATGCTATCTGCGGTTCAAGATGCCTTGAGGGCGTCTAACCTCGAACCTTCCCAGCCGACTGAAAGTACTTCCGGCGTCCGGCCGCCTGGCTCCGGCAACCACGAGACAGGCACTTGCCGCATGGGGGAGGATCCTCACACTTCTGCGACGAACCGATATGGCCAAATTCACGGCATTGCCGGACTTTACGTCGCCGACAACAGCGTTATTCCGTACGCGGGTGCAGCCAATCCAACGCTGACTTCCGCAGCGTTAGCCATTCGTACGGCGGATTATATTAGCGGGCAGGAGGCTTAAGGGAATGGGGGTGTAGAGCCGGTTGTTCAATAAAAAAAGCAGGAAGAGGCGCTGCGCCCTTCCTGCTTCAGTTGTTGTCTATGCTTTTTTGAGGTACAAGCGGCTCGTTTCCTCCCAGATGCCGCCCGGCTCCAGCGAGACGAAGCCTTTTTGCTCGTCAGGAAGGTCCACGTTAGGCGCGTTCACCAGGTTAAGCTGCGGCTCCGGACAGAAGAAGCCCGGTGTATTGCCGTTATTCCAGATCATCCACTGCTTGTAGCCCGTGCCGACGTCGTAGACGAGCGTCACGTTATTGCGCGTATCCGTAAGCTCCATGGCATTACGGCCATTTTGCGGCTCCGAGGTGTAATGGTTGTCCATCGACGCCCAGAAAGGATTTAGCCCTTCGGACTTCATCGCTTCCTCTTCGGGAAGGAGTGTCTGGTAGCTTCCGGTCGGCAGCATCCGATCGCTTAGCTCCCAGCGGTTGCCGGTCGTGAGCGTGAATCGGTAATCCTCGGACGTGCTGTTAGGCGCGAACGGCGCATTGACCGCCGTATGGAAAGCAAGCATGCAAGGCATTGCATCCGTTCCTTCGTTATGTACGGATACATGCTGCAGAAGGCCGGTGTCGTTCAGCGAGTAACGAAGCTTGATCGTGAAGCGGTGTGGCAGGTATTTGTAAATATCGTGTGTTTCGTCGATTGAGATTTTCAGAGAAACGTAGCTTTCGGTTTTGTTCGTGCCGAAGTCCTCTACGTTCCATGCCGCCGTATGGAAGAAGCCGTGCAAATGGTTGCCGGTCTTCGCTTCGTTCACCGGGAAGGTGTATGTTCTGCCGTTCCAGGTAAACGTTCCGTCCTCGTACCGGTTCGGCGGAAACAGAACGGGAATGCCGTGGACGCCCGGATTGGCTCTAAATGCGTCCATTTCCCCGGCCGACGGCTCGCGAAGGATCGTGTAGCCGTTCACTTTATCGCGGAAAGCGATGAGATTCGCACCTACCGCAGGCAAAACGGCCGCTTCATACGCGCCCCATTGCAGCCAGACGGCTTGTTCGTCATGGAATGCTTGTTCGAATGCTTGACCTTGTGTAGACATTGGAATCCTCCCAATCAAATGTATCATGCCCAACCCTAAGAATAGCAGGACGGGAGGAAACAAACAACCGCCCTTTTCCGCGTATTTGCGGTATAAGGGCGGCTGGCGATGCCATTACGGCGTGATGCGCAAATCCTTGCTTGAGGACCGCTGCGAGAACAGCTGCTGGATCACGTATTGCTTACGGCGGTTAACGGTGACCTGCTTCGATTCGGAAACGTCCGTCCCGAAATAAATGGTGCCGTCGCTGATCGTCTTGATCTTGCCGATATTGATGTAGCAATTGGAGCTGATCGGATAGAAGCCGTGGTCACGCGTCAATTGCTGGATCTGCTCGGCAGTCATTCTCTTTTTAATATTATAGTTTCTGCCGTGGAAGCTTACGAGACCCTGGATACCGGTCTTGAAGTACAAAATGTCCGATTCCAAATCAAAATCCTCATATACGTTCCGTTCGCTCAGTGATTTATTCACCATCTTGATTCCCCCTTTAGAAAAGTGAACAACTGACGTGTTAGCGCTTACATTGTAACATATCACAATAACTTTTGTGAAGTCTTATATTTCGATAAATCGCAAAAGTTTACTAGAGTGATTACCTGGTAATAAGTGACATTTTCGCTCGAAAAAAGACATTGTTTGCCGGGGCGGCTTGTGCTATGGTCAGTTTAACGCTAAAAAATGCCGGAAGGTTGGGAGTATGGATATGAGCAATCATTCAGAACAACGCGCTTTTAACGGAATATTCTACGTCGGCTCATACGGGGCGGCCGAGGAATCGACGATCCATGTGTGCAGCTTTGATGCGGCATCTAATGAAATAAAAATCGTACAAGGCGTGGCGGGCCTCGAAAATGCCTCCTTTTTGACGCTCCACCCTAACGGAAGTCTGCTGTATGCGGTAAGCGAAACGGGGGAAACCGGCGGCGCGGCCGGCGGTTCTGCGGTGGCGTACGAGCTAGACGAGACGCACGGCCTTATTAACGGAATTTTCAACCGGGAGCTGACGCATGGCGCGCATCCCTGCTATATTAGCATCGACCGTGCGGGCAAAGCTTTGTTCGCAGCAAACTACACGGGAGGCAATTCCGCATTGCTGCCGGTCAGCGAGGACGGCCGGCTTGAAGAGGCGGCCTCCGTGCCCCGTCATGCCGGCGAACTCGGGCCGAACGCGGCAAGGCAGGACGCACCGCATGCGCACTGCATTATGCCGCTTGGGGAGACGGACTTCGTATGCGCCGCCGATCTTGGACTCGATGCCGTTATCGTATATCGGTACGATGCGGAGAGCCTTACGCTGACGGAGCATGGCGTCTGCAAAGTGCAGAGAGGCGCAGGACCGCGCCATCTCGCGTTCCATCCTTCGCTGCCGGTCGGCTATGTGCTCGGCGAGCTGGATTCGACCGTCACTTTGCTGCATGTAGACGCACAGCAGGGAGCTGTGACGGCAGGAGATGCCGTTTCCGCGCTGCCGGCCGGATATGACGGCTACAACGATGCCGCCGATATTCACCTTGCGCCATCCGGCCGATTCCTGTACAGCTCCAACCGCGGGCATAACAGCATCGCCGTGTTTGCAGTCGATCAGACAAACGGAGCTTTGACGCTGGTGGAGCATACCGGCTGCGGCGGCGAGACGCCGCGCAATTTCGCAATTACTCCGGATGGCGGCCATCTGCTGGCTGCGAATCAGAAGACAAACAGCATTGTAGTGTTCCGCATCGATCAGGAAAGCGGGAAGCTGACTCCGACCGGAGCCGTGCTCGAGCTTGCAAGTCCCGTATGCATTAAGTTCGCCGTTTAACCCGGCATGACCGGATTGATCCGATAACGGAAATGACGGATTAACGTATTGGAAAGGCAGGATCACAATCTATGTCAACACAGCTTGGTGTCGCAGGAGCAAGATCCGAAGCGGTAAAATCCGCGACGGTCTACGCCATTTTGGTAGCAATCAGCTCTGTCCATTTGATGAACGATATGATGCAATCCGTCGTTACGGCACTTTTTCCCGTTTTGAAAAATTCGCTGCAGCTCAGCCTTGCTCAAATCGGCTGGATTGCATTTACGCTCAATATGACCTCGTCCGTCCTTCAGCCGGTCGTCGGCCTTGTGTCGGACAAACGGCCTGCGCCATGGATGCTGCCGGTCGGCATGTTTTGCAGCCTGCTCGGGATGATCGGTCTGGCGCTGGCCCCGAATTTTTATTTGCTGCTGCTTGCGGTCGTCTTCGTCGGATTCGGCTCTGCGGTTTTCCATCCGGAGGGCTCAAGGGTCGTGCATCTGGCGGCCGGCAACCGCCGCGCGTTCTCGCAATCCATTTATCAGGTGGGCGGTAATTTCGGTCATATGCTCGGACCGCTGATGACAATGGCAATTTTCCTGCCGCTAGGGCAGAAGGGCGCGATGTGGGGAACTCTGCTGGCTGTTACCGCCATTCTTATTCTGATGAAGGTAGTGCCGTGGTACAAAACGAATTTGGCTCTTCACAATGGAAGCATGCAGAAGAAAAAGGCCGCAGGCCAAGCGAAGCCGGAGCTATCGGCAAAGGTCGTCGGCTTCGCGCTCGCCATTCTCGTCGCGATCGTGTTCGCGCGCTCATGGTACGGCGCGGCCATCGGCAATTTTTATCAATTTTACGTAGAAGATATGTACGGGCTGTCCATTAAAGCCGCCCAGGTGCCGCTTTTCCTGTTTTTGGCCGCCGGCGTTGCCGGCACCTTTTTCGGAGGCATGCTGGCGGATAAGATCGGCCGCAAAAAAATGATGCTGATCTCGATCCTGGGAGCCGCCCCGTTCGCGCTTCTGCTGCCGCATTTGCCGATCGCCTGGGTTTATCCGCTGATTGTGGTGCTTGGCTTCATCCTGCAATCCGGATTCTCGGTGAGCGTCGTCTACGCTCAGGAGCTGATGCCAGGCAAGGTCGGGACCGCCTCCGGGCTCATTACCGGCCTCGCATTCGGCATGGGTGGCCTTGGCGCCGTCGTGCTCGGATATTTGGCGGATGCTCATACGCTCAGCTATATAATGGGCTTGTGCAGCGCATTGCCGCTGATCGGCCTGCTTGCTCTGCTTCTTCCTAAGGATAGAAGATAATATCGATTGCCGCTCGGGGTTTAGCCTCGGGCGGTTTTTTTAATTCTAAGAATTTATAAGTTTCACACTTATATCCGCTTAGCTGTTGATAAAAAACAAACATAAATATATAATGTCTATTAAATAACCAAACGATGATAAGAGGTGTTTGTTTTATGGAATTGAGTGATCATTTTTGGAGCGCTTCGGTCAGGGAGATGAAGCAGGGTTATAGATGGGATGAACCGGCGGGCCATTATTATTGTCTTTTGTGCGGGGAAGGGTTCGAAAAAGGCGAAATTTTCCTTCACGAGGCTTCAGGCCGGTTTTACGAGGCGGGCAAATACGCCGGCTTTCACGTGCAGCAGGCTCACGGCTCGATGCTGGATTATTTGCTGGAGCTGGATAAGAAGGCGACCGGCTTGACCGATTTGCAGAAGCAGCTGATCCGCGGCTTTGCCGCGAATTTGTCCGACAACGAGATGCTTGAGCGGACGGGAATCGGCAGCGCGTCCACGGTGAGGAATCACCGGTTCGTGCTAAAGGAGAAGGCGAAGCAGGCGAAGCTTCTTCTTGCCATTATGGAATTGATGGAGCAGGGCGAAGCCGCGGCGCCCCGCTTTATGCCCGTGCATGCGACGGCGACGCAGGTGGATGAGAGGTATGCGATTACGGAGGAAGAGAACGCGTCGGTGCTGAAGCAGTATTTTCCGGATGGCCCGAACGGTCCGCTTGCTTCCTTCCCGCGCAAGGAAAAACGGAAGATCGCCGTCCTGCGGCAAATCGCTTCGCGCTTCGATTGGGGCGTGAAGTACGGGGAGAAGGAAGTGAACGAGCGGCTGAAGGCAGTATGGGCCGAGGACTATGTCGTGCTGCGGCGTTATTTGATCGAATACGGCTTCATGGACCGGAAGGACGACTGCAGCGAATATTGGCTGAAAGCCCAGGTTGCCGCAGTTAAGAAAGACGAGGCTCAGGCGGCGCTTCAGGCGGCAGCCGTTAAGCCGAAGCGCGAAAAGCAGGGCAAAACCGTGAAAGAGAAGAAGGGAAAGGATGGAGCAAAGATGGATAAGGCGCAGCGCAAGCAGCTGACGGCGGAATACCAGGAGCGCGAACGGGCGATGGGGGTGTTCCAGATTAAGAATAACGCCAACGGGAAAATTTATGTAGGAGGCTCCGCCAACCTGGATTCTTTGTGGGGCCGGGAGCAATTTATGCTGAATATGGGCAGCCATCCGAACAAGGAGCTTCAGAAGGAATGGAAGGAGTACGGAAGCGAAAATTTTTCGTATCTCGTTCTGGAGACCGTTAAATTCGATCAACAGCTTCGTTATGATTATAAAGACGTTCTCGCGGCGGAAGGGCGCGAGCCGGCCGATATGGTTAGGCAATACAACCGGGAGGTCGCCGAGCTGAAGGAGCATTGGGTGGAGAAGCTGCAGCCGTATGGGGAAAAGGGCTACCATGGTGAAGCCGGCAATGGCAAGGAATGACGGGTCAGATTCAGAAAAATGGGAAACATGTAAGGGAGAGTGCATTTAAACAATGTCTGCCGGGGCTGTAAAAGGGGCAGGCGGAAGCCTGTTTCGCAACAAATTTTATCAAACGATTCTTTTGTCGAACGTCCTGCTGCAAATCGGGATTTGGGTACGGAACTTCGCAATTTTGATGTACGTGACGGACAAAACGAACGAAAACCCATTTGCGATCAGCTTGATGGGCTTTGTGGAATTTTTGCCGATTTTCGTCTTTTCATTTATCGGCGGAACGTTCGCCGACCGCTGGAAGCCGCGCTTAACGATGATCTGGTGCGACTTTTTGTCGGCGATTTCGGTGTTTATCGTGTTAATCACGTTAATGTACGGATCTTGGCATATGGTGTATTTGGCCACGTTCGTATCCGCTATTCTTTCGCAGTTCTCGCAGCCTTCGGCGATGAAGCTGTTCAAGCAGCACATTCCGGCCGAGCAGCTGCAGCAGGCGATGGCGATGTTCCAGTCGCTTATTGCGATCTTTATGGTAGTTGGCCCTTCGTTAGGCGTCATTTCGTATCAAAAATTCGGCATCGAAATTTCGATCGCCGTCATGGGCGTCGCGTTTTTGCTGTCCGCGATCGTACTGTTCCGGATCCCGCGCGACCGGGAGCCTGAAAAGGTCGGGCAAGCCGCGGAGCGCCGCTTCTGGGAGGAAATGAAAGCCGGCTTCGCTTACGTATGGCGCAGTCCCGTGTTGAAGTCGCTTGGCGGCACGTTCGCGCTGGCCGGTACGGCGGTCGGCATCGCCCAGACGCTCGGTTTGTTCATCGTGCTCGAAAGGCTGGGGCAGCCTAAGGAATTTTTGCAGTTTTTGCTGATGGTCAATGGGGTGGCGATGCTGGCCGGCGGCGGCGCCGTTATGGCGATCGCCAAAAAAGTAGCGCCGCAGAAGCTGCTGGCGCTTGGGATCCTTCTAAGCGCCGTTACGATGTTCGGAATCGGTTTGTCGACAAGCGTTCCGCTTACTCTGGTGCTGCAATTTATTAGCGGACTCGGGTTCCCCCTTATCCAAATCGGCATCAGCACGATGATTTTACAGTGGACGGAGGAGTCGTACGTCGGTCGGGTTAACGGCGTCCTGACTCCGATGTTTATGGGCATGATGGTCATCATGACGCTTGCGGCGGGACAGCTGAAGCTGGTTTTTCCGCTTGTCGGCATCTACTGCACGGCCGCCGTCATCATGTTTATCGGGATGCTCCTGCTTCTTCCGCTGTTTAAGCACAAGCCGTTATTTGCCCAAACCGGTGAAGGGCAGGCCGGGTAACTGAAGGACCGGCAGGCAGGCGAATGAACAGATTTTCTGGAGGATATTGACAGGAGTTTCCGGTTGAAGTAACATTTACTGTAATGGTTTGGAAGAGCAGCGAAGCACGCTTGCTCCCTCGTTTGAGGGAGGGGCGTGCTTTTTTTTGTTCCGTTCTAGGAAGGGAAGCCTGCGTGAAAGGAGGAAATTCGACAAAAAGAAAGAAATGGTAAGGGATCCCTGTAAAAAAATGTTTGATTTATTAAGAGGTTTCAGTCATTACATAGGGAGAGATGCAGGTTGATGATGCGAGAAATCGTTTATAGAGGCGTGAATCTAGTTGTGGTGCTGGCGCTGCTGCTGGCGGTTTTTCCGTTAGCGGCGTCGGCGGCCGGGCGCGTCGAGGTGTCGAAGACGTATGAGCTGAATGAAGCGGCAGCGTATATTTCTTTTATTTTGGAGGGGAGTGACGGGGAGTTTGATTCAGCCTTGAGAATGCCGGGGGGACATGTCCTGCGGGTAACGAAGAGCAACAAAATAAGCGCCGGCGGCAAGGTGCAATGGACAAACGAGTATGTAATCCGGAAGGCGCCGAGAGGCACATATAAGTTTACCATTTCGGCGCCAAAACGGGCTTATTACAATCTGAGAGTAAACGTGCCGCTGTTTTCGGATATTCCGGGACATTGGGCGCAGGAAGATATAGAAGCGCTGGCTGCTGCGGGAACGGTCGCGGGGTACGGCGAAGGACGCTTCGGTCCGAATGACCAGGTGACAGGGGAAGCCTTGATCAAAATGCTCGTCCTGTCGCTGACGGAGGAGCTGCCGAACGGAAAGCGGCAATGGAAGAAGTCATTCCGGTGGAGGGTGAAGGACGAGCGGCTGGGCGCGCAAATGGGTTTGGCGGAGTACAGCTTGCTTCCGGAGACAGGCAAGCGCTGGTCGGCTCCTTATTTGTCGGCGGCCAAGGAGATCGGCATCACGGAGGACTGGTCGGCTGACGGGCTTCGCGAACCGTTCAAACGCAAGGAAGTGGCGCTGCTGGCAGCCAACGTCATGAGAATGGTTGCTCCAGCCAGGCTGGCCAAGACTCCGGCATTTTCGGACATGAACGCGGTGGAAGCCAAGTACCGGGATGCGGTTTCGCTAACTGCCGGCTACAGTGTCTTCAGCGGTTATCCGGACGGCACGTTCAGACCGGAGGAGCACGTAACCCGTGCCGAGGCGGCGATCGTGATTACGAGGTTATTGGGGTTTTTGAAATGATGGTTTTGGATTGCAGGGAGAGACAATCCGCTATTCGTGAAAAACAATCGGAATGTAAATGTGAATGTGAATGTGATTTGCTGACTGTGGACCCGCTGTTCTTCATCCTCTGCTTCAAAATGAGGCTATTTTCGAGGAACAAGGGCTTCGCTGTTCGCAGGAGCGTTGAAACGATTCATTTTACAGGTATAAGGGATTTCGTGTCCGAGCAATACGCTCGAAAAAAAGTCGCAGGGTGCGCACAGAACAAGCATAGGAGTGATTTCGTTGTTTAAACAAGCAAAAGTTGGATTCATCGCGTTATGCCTTCTTATCGGTACTTCCTTGCAGGGGGCGTCCGGCAGCCATGAACGGATAGCGGCGGCGGAGAAGCAGCCGTTTCCGGATATTGCGAACCATTGGGCGAAGGAAAGTATTTTAAAGGCTGCCGAATCCGGCCTTGTCGAAGGTTACCCGGACGGTACGTTTAAGCCGGATGCAGTGGTGAGCGGGGATCAATTCGTATCAATGATGCTACGTGCTTTCTCGGATGGCGGGGAGAATTTTGATCAGGGTTGGTTGGATCAATTGATGTATGTTCAGCCGGGGTTTATTGGACCAATTCGTTCTGCCGTAATTGAAAACAAGTTTAAATTCCAAAATGCTAAGTCTGGGTATTGGGCGAAGCCTTTCATCGATATGTTATACGACATGGATGTAATGATGACGTTTGACCCTGTTTTTCCAAAGGACTATGCGCTCTATAAGAAACAAATTACTAGAGACAGAGCTTCATATTTACTAGGGAAATGGTTCACTACTTTAGAAACTAATTTCGATGCTGCCTATAGTGAGTATGTTAGATCGAATAGTGGACTGGTTGATATGGGCAGTTCAATTAATTCGGCTGCAAGTGGATATCGAGCTACAGCCTTAATTGCAGGATTAATGCGCGGTTGGAATAATCATTTTTATCCTAATCGGTACGTGACTCGCGCCGAAGCGCTTACCATGGTTCAACGACTTCGTGATTCTTCGCTACGCGATCCTTATAAGCCTAATTTGAAAGGGCAATTGTACGTTGAACTGGAGGGGCAAATTTATTTGTACAGCGATAAGTACAAATATGATTCTTATAAAAAAATTGTTGAGTTAGCTAAGAAGCATGTTACGAGCGGTTATGTTGGTGTTGGGAACTTGGGGGTTATCATTTTTGATAGTAGAGAGTCTTTTGATAAACATGACTTTTTAACGCGACTGGGAGATTTCTCGAACTTACCTGCGATTGAATTTGGATTGACTGTAGCTGATGGGAATTCAAGTTATCTTAGTATGGTTTATCCTAGAAATAAGAAATACCCACATTCTACAACACTAGTAGATGCAGCATTTGAATTATTTGCAGGGGATAGTAAGGGAACACAATTAAAATCAAAAGTATTTGCTATGGAGAAATACCTGACTACAAAGGCTGTTGAATTTTCATTTAACAATAGGGATTTTAAAGCATATGTAGCTGGCGAATTAATTAGATTAGAGAGGCTCTATTAAGATTATGAAAGGGGCATGTTATTGAAAAGGATAAAGGGTAATGTATCATTTTGGATGGTATCTATTATTTTTTTATCAATGGTAATTTCTTTTATTTCACCTTTAGCATTTGTTCAACATACGTATGCGGCAGACAAAATAAATGGTTTTGATAATCCTTGTGGTTACAATACACGATCAGATGGAAATATTCCTACGGGAGTTCGTCCATGTAACGTAGATGGTTATAAGTTTAACTCGAAATTATATTATAACGAGTTCACCATGAACGCTTCTGGTAAGAAATCTCCGCCTATGAACTTAATAGTGTACGGTGATTATTCATCAATTCCGGAAAGGAGTCAAGATTTTAAGAGGGGTTGGCAGACAGAAGAAAACCTTGTAATTAATCCGGAACCAAGTGGAGAAGGTCATTATTACGCATATACTGCAAAATATGGTGGATATAAATTTGGTGAATACAGATATTTGGGTTATACGATTGATGGTACTTTGTTTCCAAATAGTTATTTTATTGTGGATGATGATGTAGGGGCAAAACTAGGTGATAAGCATTGGGTTTTTCAACCATGGAAATCCCTCCCTACATCCTATAGACATAAACCTGAAACTCCTGGATTTTTGTATTTAAATTATTATGATAATACTATCGATGAAAGGTTCAGCAAGCTCTTTAGTAACATTCAACGCTCCCTAAACTTCACCATTACCCAAGGAGTCAAATACAGCGACCGCTACAAAGTTCTTAGCCAAACCCCTGAGAACATGGATCCCAGAAACTACATGGTCGTCAACCAGCCGGCAACAGCCCGTGAAGCGGGCTTTGGGACGATGTACCACTACAGCTGGGCGTCGCATTCGTTATGGTATCAGACCTTTACGCTAGAAAAATTGAAGGGGCCCGAAAAAACGGCGCCGCCTGCAGCGTGTACGGCAACAGCTGTGGAGAAGCAGCCGATTCCGATCGGCAAAGAACGAAAAGTGAAGGTTCAGGTTAAAGTGACAGGAACGCTGCAGGATCAGCTCTATTACGGAAGTTTGCCGGCGGAGGCGTTATTTTATACGAGAAAAGAAGTAAAGCATTGGCAGCTCAACTTGTATGACCGGGATAAAGATACCTCCCTTGATTTAGCTTCCAATAACAAATCGGACGGCGTAATCGTCAAGGATAATACCGGGACCGGTGTGTTCACGATTGAAGTTGATACGGATAAGCTGGACAAAACCGATCCGAAGGCTTGGAAATATTCAACGGATGCTAAAGCCGTCGCTTTTTATGCCAATGATACGGCTGCCGTCCCTTCAAAATCGGGCAGTCCCGTTTGTTATCTCAATCTCACCTTTAAGGGCAATGAGAAAGGCACGATGGAGTCCGGCTTCAACGTCATCCCTCAAGTCCAATTCACGAAGAAATCCGAGTTCGACAAAGAAAGAATCGGCTACCAGGACTTATCCTACGGAAAAGACGCGGACTATTATATTTTCGAAATTTCTAACGATGAAGACGGGACAAAAGCAACTAAAACCTTTGACCCGGCCATCCCCGAAATTCAGAAGCCAAGCGCGGGTTATCTGGATCAGGATGCGGTTCGGACATTTTTACACGACTACATAAAAACGAAGTTTTCGGAGTCATCGTCAAACCGGCGATTAAAAACATTTCATATCAAGCAGACGATTGTCGATAAAGACGAGCCGGTCAACAACCGATCGGTTGCGATGAAGACGGTAGTCGTCATACAGGATGCTCCAGTTGAAATAATAGGGGGCTGCAGCAATCCTGACGCTGTTTTCCCGCCTGCCCCGCCGCAATACATACAGCCGGAAGCAAGCTGGCCGCTTGACTGGTACGATGTCGTGCCGTTTCCGGTAACGGATGCAGCGCCTGGCTACATACCCGCACCTAGCTGTAAAGCTGCGCCCGGCTATGAGAGCTTCTCCAAAAAAGCGTTCGTCGACGGCAAGGAGATCGATGTTAAAGCCTTTTTCAAAGGGGAGTATGTGTTCGGCGAGGCTGCGCTCGGGATCCGCGAAGTCAAAGTCGTTTGGACCGCGCCTGACGGTACGGAATCATTTTTGATCAGGCACGTTGTCATTCACGAATCGAAGCCTAGAGTGTCGCTTACGCTCGAAGGAGCCTACAAGCAGAATCGGACCATGATGGCCTATGACCGCTCCGCCGCGAGCAACGACCAGTGGGTGGAAGGCAATGCCCCGCTAGAAATTACGAATTTCAGCTTTGTCGACACGGACAATCCGGGCCTGAAATGCCGGACGGGCTATTGCGAGAGCAATCTAAAGCAAAAAATGTTTATGTACAAAACACCCGGCAGCTACCGGATGAGCATTGCGGCCAAACGCGTCATTCCATACGGAAACGGAAAATCGATTACGAGATATTCGGATCCGTACGTTGTCGACTATGAAATATTGCCCGACCATAAACCGGCTATCGTCGCCCACGCTTACGGCTCTCAAATTAGCCGCTTGGACGAGCTTCAGCTGTACTACGATGTGCAAAGCACGGATGAGGATTATATCGCCTCCAGAACGTTGAAGGTTCTGTATGATGCCGACAATGACGGTACCTTTGAAACTGACGTTTACGAAACAGCCGAGTCAGAGCCGGATTTCCCGGCGTTTACCAAGCTGGGGCAGTATCGGATCGTTGTGAATGCCAAAGAAGGGACGAATCAGGCACGCCTTTCGGAATTTATAACGCCTGCGGACGATCAAACCCATACTTTTGCTTCAACTTTTTTTGTGGACAATTATGAGCCTTCAAGCGATTTGTATTTGGAGGTCCCGAACGAAAAACCGGATCTGGATGTTTTCTTTATGCTGGATTCCAATTTATCGCAAAGCTCGGCCGATTACGTCAAGAACAACAAAGTGACGATTACGAACGCTTTTACGACGGCGGGCATGCTCGCCAATATCGGGATTTGGGATATGAAGACGTACACCTATGATCAGCCGGCAAGCACCTACAGAAGCACAGGTTCAAGCTATCCTCCGAGCACGACTGTTTATTCAAGCTCAGGATATTCGGGCACGCTGTCCCGCACGAGCGTATCCAATTCTCCGTATACGAGGGATGAGGGGCGGTACGTATCGAAAACGGACTCCAAAACCGCAACGGATTCCTGCAGCAATACCGTGACAACGACGTATAACTCGAACGGCTTTGCGAGTGGAAGCTCTTCCTGGAGCGAATGCCCCGGCAGCAAATCATACAGCGACGGAAGCTACTCCGGAACGCTAAGCCGGACGGGAAGTTCTGCAAGCGGCTCATGTCCGACATCGGGCGGTCCCAAAAACGGATCCTGCAGCGTAACCTGGACAGCCAGTTATTCAGGAACGGTATACTGGACTCGTAATGTATGGGAGCCAAGAATGGTCAGCTACGACGATTATACGGGGTACTATAGCGGGACGATTTACAAGGATGTCCGGCAGCCTTATGATGCGTCATTTTTACGGGCCGTTCCTTCCAAATATGTCGTATATCTATCGGACCATTCGGTAAGCCAACTGCCGGATTTGCAGCAGGTCATGGACAAGCAGGCTGCGAGATTGATTTTTGCCGGCAGCCCCGCCATACAGGAGCAGATGGAGCATGACAAGTATATCCCTAACGGCAAAGCCATAGAACAGCTGATTGGCGAGGTGATCGATTACATCGGCGAAAATAACCCGGCCATTCCGAAGGTCTATAAGCTGGCCGGAGAGGAGGTAGTCACGCACACCGCAACCTTCGATTATGAGCAGGATTCAATTGGGCTGGACGAATTGCAAATTATTCAGGATCCGGACCATTTCGACAATTCGTTAGGCTACGATCAGGTCAACGGAAAATCGTTGATTTCGGAAAAAAACGCCGCTAACTGGATGGCATACCGTTCAACATTAAAGCTGAATAAGCCCGGAAAATATATCTTTTTCCGCCGAGTAAAGGATATGCCGGCCGCCGACCCGCTTTTCGCGGATTACGCTTATTATTCGAACGAATCGGCAATCGAGGTGTTTGTTCACCGCAAGCCGGTAGCGGATGTGTCGCTTGATTTCGATTACCAGATGACATCGAATACGTACCGCACCAATTGGATCGATACGAGCTACGATCTTGACCACAGCGTAACGAGGGCGGATACAGATCGGGGAATTCAGGATCGGGCCATTAAATTCACAAATCAGGCGACGGGAGAGGCGTTTACCCAAATTCCTTCCTCCTTGCCGCCCGGCACTTATGTATTGGATTACAGGGCTCAGGATTTGGAAGGAGCGTGGTCCGATCCCGTGCAGCGGACGTTCGTGCTTCCGGATACGGTGCCTGTCCAGCTGAAGGGCCGTTTGAAGACGGCTTACAGCGGCTTTTCGTTAAACGGCGTACCGGCCGGCGAGAGTTTGATCGCCCATGAGCTCTGGACGAGGTATCCGTACGCGATCTCGTTAGCTTTTGCGATGGGAACCCAGATTTCCCGGTTTGTTCCTTTTTATACCGGCTCCAAAAGCGGCAATGACGTGTCCTGGAATGACGAGACGTTTACGATTCCAGTCTCGACGCCGGACGGGTTGTATACGTTCAAAATTACAGGCAACGGCTCCGTAGCCGGCTCCACTGCGGAGAAATCGTTTCAGGTTCAGGTAGCGACACCGATTCAACTGACCGGAACGATTCATGCTGCGGACGGCTCGGGGAACGGCATCTCTACTCTGGTCACAAATGAAGGCTACAGCTTGAAGGCGGAAACGACGAAATATGCAAATGCCGTTACGGTAACAACATTCAAAGGGACTACTTACCAAAGAACCGTTGCACTTTCGTCCTCTACCACCCAAACCGCCGGTTACGGGCAAAAGAGCTGGTCGGGAAGCTTCCAGACAGGCGCCGTTCCAAACGGGTTATACACATTCGAATGGCGGGCAACGACGCCTAACGGCAATGTGCAGACGGTAAGCAAGACGGTAGAAATCGTTAACAACCGCCCTCCGGCGGCCGATTTCGACTGGTCGCCGAAGCCGGTGTACGAAGGTGATACCGTCTCGTTCCGGTCGGCCGTTAACGATCAGGACGGCAATGAGCTGACGATTGCATACAGACTGACAAATCCTAACGGTACTCATACAAGCTATTCCTATACGAGCGCGGGACCGGGATATTCGCCGGAAGGACCGACGGTAAAACTTGCAGCAACCGGGACTTGGACGATGAGGATGACGGTCAGCGACGGCATTGCCGAGCCCGTTATCGTGACCAAAACCGTGCAGGTGCTGCCGCTGTCCGTATCCGGCCGCGTTAAGCATACGGAGCTTTGGGATGAGCACCGGCGGAAATATAATATGGACAGAACGGGCCGATTCGATTCGCCGCGCGTGTACTCCGTGTTTTGGGCAGGCGAGAGATTTATGCTCGAAGCGAATACGACGGTTACTGGAACGGCAACGGGAGCGGATCGCGTCGAAGTCTCGATGGGAGATCACACCGTTGTATTAAACCCGGCTAACGCAGCCAGGACCAGCTGGAAAGGCGTGCTGTGGGACGAATCGTTTGCGGAGCAGCCGGACGGAAAGCTTACTTTTGTTTTTCGGGCGTACTATAGCAATGGCGTTGTGAAAAACAATACAGTAGAGATAACGCTGGACGGTTCCGTGCAGGACATTGCCGGCGTCCATCGCGTTCATTAGGCAAACTTGTTGGGGACTGCTCTCTTAGGCCATTTCGGCCTGAGAGAGCAGTCCCCTGTTTGTTTACGTTATATGGTAAAAATTAATCCTCGATCGCGGCCTTGCGGCTGTTAATCGCATGCAGCTTTTCTGCATTGAACTTAGGCTCGCGTGCGTAGGTGTAGAGCCCGTTAACCTCTTGCTCGACATCGTATAGCTGCGTATAGCAGAATCCGAACATGTTCGGATTGTCCAGAAGCGTATTGGTAAGCCCCTCGTAGCGTTCCATAAATTCCTGCTCGCTCTTCGGGCGATCGCCGTAGCCCCAGCCATTCTCGCCTGTCTGACCCGGATTCCACCAAATTCCGCCGTATTCGCTGACGAAGTAAGGTTGGCCGCCGTAAGCTTGCCGGTCCGGGTAGGAAACCCATGCTTCTCCGTTTTCCGCCAAAGGCCGGTATCGCTCGCGGAAGGTTTCCGGATTCTGATCGTAGTCGTGTACGTCGAAAATATCCGTCACCACATGGTAATTGCCGCTTGTATCGATGACCGGGCGGGTAGGGTCCAGCGCTTTTGTCGTCTCATATACGATCCGAAGCACATCGTTATCCTGGCGGGTGCCCCGCGAAGAATCCCACGTTTCGTTAAAGGGACACCAGCCGACGATGCTCGGATGATTGTAATCCCGTTCGATGCCCTCGATCCATTCCGGCAAAAACCGAGCCAATGCCGACACATCGGTAATATCCAGCCCCCAGTTGGCATGCTCGCCCCATACGAGATAGCCAAGCTTGTCGGCCCAATAGAGGAAGCGGGGCTCGAACATTTTTTCGTGCAGTCGGGCGCCGTTGAAGCCGACAGCCTGCGACAGCTCGATATCGCGCTTCAGAGCTTCGTCGGAAGGGGCGGTATAAATGCCGTCCGGATAAAAGCCTTGGTCAAGCACGAGCCGCTGAAACACCGATTTCCCGTTCAACCGGAAAGCCATGCCATCCAGCTGAACAGTGCGCAATCCGAAGTAGGAATCGGCAGCGTCAATTGTTTTGCCTTCATGAACGAGCTCAAGCTTAAGGTCGTAGAGAACGGGAGAGTCCATTTCCCACAGGTGAATCTCTGATAATGCGACAGTAGCCGTCACTGAGGACATGGAACCGACGGCCGACGTTTGTCGTCCTGCCTCCTGACCATCCAGCATGGCGACGCATTGCAGATGGACGCCATTTGAGGGACCTTTTATTTTGGCCGCGACATGGAAAGCGCCGTTATCCGGATCCGGCGTAAGCCGGAACGATTCGATGTAGCAGTCCGGCACATGCTCCAGCCATACCGTCTGCCAAATGCCGGTTGTGCGCGTGTAATCGCAGCCTCCGGAGTGGAAGTTGTAGCTTTGCTTGCCGCGCGGTTGTTTGCCGGAGCGAGTGTCATCCACCGCATAGACTGTGATCGTGTTGCTTCCGGCCTGCAGAAGAGGCGTGATGTCGAAGGAAAAAGAGCTGTAACCGCCGCGGTGGCTGCCGGCTTGCTTGCCGTTCACCCATACTTCTGCTTCGTAATCTACTGCTCCGAAGTGGAGCAGAACACGGCCGCCGTTCCAATCATCCGGAACTTCAAACGAACGCTTATACCAGACGGCCGGCATAAAATCCGTATGCCCGATGCCCGACAGCTCGCTTTCCGGACAGAAGGGAACGGTGATCGCGCCGCTGAGCTTCGCATCCTCCTTATTCAGGCCTCTTGCGATACCGCTTTTGCCCGGGTCCATTTCAAACTGCCATTCGCCGTTCAAATTCAGCCAGGCATCGCGAACGAACTGCGGCCTCGGATATTCGGGTCTTGGAATGGAATTGTTTTGCATCATCACAGCTCCTTTATTTAATTTTAAAGTTAATAACAAGGCGGAAATATACTATTATTTAAGTTTTAAATTGATTAAATGTCAATATAGGTAATGAAATTAGTGTTTTAATTAATAAATGAGTTAATTGAATGGTCGGATTTCGGTAGGTCGGAGGAGCGGATGGATGGTGGCTGGAGGTGAAGTGGAGGGGCTGGATGGGATGTGAGGGAAGGCGGTGAGGAACGAGAGTGGCTGAATAGGATAGGGCGAGTGGTGAGGAACGATAGTGCTGAGTGGGTGAGAGAGTAGGTGGTGAAGGAACGAGAGTGGCGGATTATGTTGGAAAGGGCGATTTTCGCCTCGGCTGCAGTAAAGTTACTTATCAATCTGCTGCAGATTGTGCAGCAGTATGAATGGATGCGGATCGAGCCTATTATTCTCTGCTGCAGAATGTGCAGCAATATGAATGGATGCGGACCGAGCCGATGATTCTGCTGCAGATTGTGCAGCAGCATGAATGGATATGGACCGAGCCGATGATTCTGCTGCAGTATATGCAGCAGAATCACGATCTTAGGGCCATTTCGAGCTCTGAGAGGTAACTTCTGCTGCAAAAGTGCAGGCTAACGCCGCCGACTTCTCGTCATGTAAGGTTTCTGATGTAATTAGTGCAGCAGAATCGAGGAATGGTGAAATGAATGATTAGAGAATGGAGAAAATGGCGGAACGGAGTAGTGGATAATGGCGGAACGGAGTAGTGGATAATGGAGGAACAGAGGAACAGAGGAACAGAGGAACAGAGGAACAGAGGAACTGAGGAACTGAGGAACTGAGGAACTGAAGAACGGAAGCATGGCTGAATGGAAGAATGGAGTAATGGAAGAATGGAGTAATGGGTAATAGAGGGAGAGGTGTATTGAGCAACAGAGAAATGGCGAAGCAGCCTATCGTTCAGCTGCAGAAACTGCAGCCGAACGCAGTAACAGCGAGACTTAGTGCTGCCCGCTTTTGATTTTTGCAAAAAAGCTGCTGATCGCGTAATAGGCCGCGCCGCGAACGGCGGATTGTTCGCCGAGTTCGGCGAACAGGATGCGCATTCGCTCCCGGTGATATTGCAGCGCCCTACGGTCGACGGCCTCCTGAATGGCCGGCTCCAGCCACTGTGCAAGACGGCTCATCCGGTTGCCGAGGATGACGACATTGGGGTTGAACACGTTGACGATATTCGCAATACCCGCGCCAAGAAAATCGCCCGTCGAACGAATAAGCCCGATAATTTTTTCATCGCCTTCCGCGGCTGCTTGAAGTACATCCTCGAGGCTTTCGCACCCGAGCGGAGAGGCGGAGCTGAGCAGCGCATGCTCGGACGCGTAAAGCTCCCAGCACCCTTGGTTGCCGCAGCTGCATGGCTTGCCATTGTATTCAATGGACAGGTGCCCGAGCTCGCCGGAAAAGCCGGATGCCCCTTTGTACAGCTCCTTGTTCAAAATAATGCCCGTCCCGATCCCGATCCCGACACTCACATAGATCTGATTGGCGATGCCTCGTCCTGCACCGTATTTCTGCTCGCCCTGAGCGCCTGCATTCGCTTCGTTGTCGATGGTGACGGGCAGGCCGGTACGCTCCTCCAAATGCTTCTGAAGCTCGATATTGCGCCATTTCAAATTCGGGGCGAACAGAATCGTCCCGCTGCCGTCCACGATGCCCGGCACGCCGATCCCGATTCCGACAACTCCATATGGGCTCTCGGGAGCATCGCGAAGCAGCGTCTCGATACATTGCTCAAGCTGCTCGATGGCAAAGCCGGCGTCCTGCCGCTTAAGCACTTGCTGGTACTCCCGGGCAACGCCGCCTTCCAGATCGACCAGCAAGCCGCGGATATAGTTGACGCCGAGGTCGATGCCGATCGCGTAGCCGGCTTTTCCGTTAAAGAGCAGCATGACCGGTTTGCGGCCGCCGCTCGATTGGCCGGGCCCGATTTCGAGCACGAAGTGATTATCGATCAAGTCCTGAACGA
Source organism: Paenibacillus vietnamensis (assembly GCF_020169515.1). Lineage (GTDB taxonomy): Bacteria > Bacillota > Bacilli > Paenibacillales > Paenibacillaceae > Pristimantibacillus > Pristimantibacillus vietnamensis. Next base: position 327,206 of record NZ_JAHMHW010000005.1, read on the forward strand.
GACTGGAGACGGTCGCTTTATTCAGGCCGGTAAGCTCGGAGATTTGCGCTCTCGAGAGCGGCGCATGCTTCAGCACGGCATCCAGCACGATGGAAGTGTTTATTTTTTTGATTAGCGCCAGGTCGCCAGTAGGTTTCTTCTTCAAGGTAAAGCCTCCGTCCGCGTAACAATAACTATCATTGTATCATGAAACGCCGAATAGTGAGATTGCTCAAGCCGCATACTGAATACGGCAAAAAAAACAAATCGTGATTTCCAACAGTTTAACACAAAAACTTAGTTTGTTTAATAGACAAACTAAGTATGTCCGTGTTATTCTGTGGTTAAGCACTTACAAACCTATTGAAATCCACGAAGGAGGACTTAATTTTAATGAGTTATTTCAAAGGAATAAACACGATCCAATTCGAAGGTAAAGGCTCCGACAACCCGCTAGCATTCAAACATTACGATCCTAAACAAGTTGTACTTGGCAAAACAATGGAAGAGCACCTGCGCTTCGCAGTTGCTTACTGGCATACATTTAACGCTAACGGCACCGATCCGTTCGGCGCTCCGACGATGGTTCGCGGCTGGGATCAATTTAACGGTCTTGACCGTGCGAAAGCCCGCGTTGAAGCGAACTTCGAGTTCATGGAGAAGTTGAACATTCCTTTCTACGCGTTCCATGACGTGGACATCGCTCCGGAAGGCGAAACGCTGCAAGAAACGAACAAAAACCTTGACGTGATCGTAGCGATGCTGAAGGACAGCATGCAAGCCTCCGGCAAAAAGCTGCTTTGGAACACGGTTAACATGTTCTCGAACCCGCGCTTCGTGCACGGCGCAGGCACAACCTGCAACGCTGACGTATACGCATACGCAGGCGCCCAATTGAAAAAAGGCCTTGAAGTCGGCAAAGAGCTCGGCGCAGAAAACTATGTATTCTGGGGCGGCCGCGAAGGCTACGAAACGCTTCTGAACACGGATATGGGCTTTGAGCTTGACAACCTTGCCCGCCTGTACCACATGGCGATCGCTTACGCGAAGGAAATCGGCTTCGACGCCCAATTCCTGATCGAGCCTAAGCCGAAAGAGCCGACTAAGCACCAATACGATTTCGATGCGGCTACAACAATTGCATTCCTGCAAAAATACGGCCTGAAAGACCACTTCAAGCTGAATCTTGAAGCAAACCACGCGACGCTTGCCGGCCACACATTCGAGCACGAAATCCGCACGGCTGCAATCAACGGCATGCTCGGATCGCTTGACGCGAACCAAGGCGACCTTCTTCTTGGCTGGGATACGGACGAGTTCCCGACTGATCTGTATTCGACGACTCTCACTATGTACGAAGTGCTCAAAGCCGGCGGCATCGGACGCGGCGGCGTAAACTTCGATGCGAAAGTCCGCCGCGGCTCGTTCGAGGCGGAAGACCTGTTCCTCGCGCACATCGCCGGCATGGACAGCTTCGCTTGGGGCCTGAAAGCTGCTGCGAAATTGATCGACGAAAAGATTCTCGACAGCATCGTAGATAACCGTTACCGCAGCTTCAAAGAAGGCATCGGCGCGGAAATCGTATCCGGCAAAGCGACGCTTGCATCGCTTGAGCAGTATGCTCTGCAAAACAACCCGATCAAAAACGAGTCCGGCCGCCAAGAGCGCATCCGCCTCATGCTTAGCGAAGTTATTTTCAGCGTTTAATTCGGGAGGCGCCTGGCTAATGAGCTATGTAATCGGTATAGATTTGGGAACGAGCGCGGTTAAAGCGCTGCTCGTTGACCGTAACGGCACGGTAGCGGCGGAGGCATCCCGCAGCTACCCGCTGTTCCACGAGCATTCCGGCTGGAGCGAGCAAAAGCCGGATGACTGGGTGGATGCAACCGCTGAAGCGCTGCGCGAGCTGGCCGCAACGGCCGGAATCGACGCATCCGCGATCGAAGGCTTAAGCTTCTCCGGCCAAATGCACGGTCTCGTGCTGCTGGATGCGGAGGGCAATCCGATCCGCAACGCGATTTTGTGGAACGACACGCGTACGACTGAGCAATGCCGCGAAATTGAGCGTGTGCTTGGCGACAAGCTACTTAGCGTAACGCGCAACCCTGCGCTTGAAGGCTTTACGCTGCCGAAGATTCTCTGGGTTCGCCAGCATGAGCCGGAAGCGTTCGCCAAAGCGGAGCTGTTCCTGCTGCCGAAGGATTACCTGCGTTACCGTCTGACCGGCGAGCTGCATATGGATTACTCCGATGCCGCGGGCACGCTGATGCTGGACGTGGCAGGCAAAGCCTGGAGCGGAGAGGTGCTGGAATCGTTCGGCCTGACGGCAAGCTTCTGCCCGCCGCTTGTAGAATCGCACGGTCTGGTCGGCACGCTGCTTCCGCAAATTGCGGAGCGCACCGGTCTGAATGAAGCAACAAAGGTATTCGCCGGCGGGGCGGACAACGCTTGCGGCGCGATCGGCTCCGGCATTTTGTCCGAAGGGCTTACGCTTTGCAGCATCGGCACCTCTGGAGTTATTCTCTCTTACGAGAACGACAAGACGAAGGACTTCGGGGGCAAGGTTCATTTCTTCAACCACGGCAAAGAAGATTCCTTCTACGTCATGGGAGTAACGCTGGCGGCCGGGTACAGCCTCAGCTGGTTCAAAAAGACGTTCGCACCGAACGAATCGTTTGATCAGCTGCTGGAAGGCGTCGGCGAGGTGAAACCTGGGGCAGGCGGCTTGCTGTTCACGCCTTATCTGGTCGGCGAGCGCACGCCGCATGCGGATTCCGTTATCCGAGCCAGCTTCATCGGCGTGGACGGCTCGCATGAGCGCATCCACTTCGCGCGTGCGGTAATGGAGGGCATCACTTTCTCGCTTAACGAGTCGGTGGATATGTTCCGCCGTGCCGGCAAGACCGTCGACACGATCGTGTCGATCGGCGGCGGCGCGCAAAATCCGGCCTGGCTGCAAATGCAGGCGGATATCTTCAACGCCAACGTTGTTGCGTTGGAGAACGAGCAGGGTCCTGGCTTAGGCGCGGCTATGCTTGCGGCTTACGGCGCCGGCTGGTTCGAAAGCCTGGAGGCCTGCGCGAACAAATTCGTGAAGCATGCGGACTCGTATTCGCCGCAGCCTGAAGCCGTAGAGGCTTACGAGGGCATTTTTAAAGTTTATCAGCAGGTGTACGAGCAAACCCGCAGCTTGAACGAGGCCATCGCGCCTTACCGAGGGTAAGCAAAACAGCTCCAGCGTTTAACGCTTGAAGCTGCTCCATATGGCCTCGGGCCGCACCCCCAGCTCTCCGGCGATCAATTCCGCCGTGAGGCGCTGGGGTTTTTTTATTTTGCCGTTGCGGATTTTGGAAATCGTGGTAAGCGAGATGAGCGTCGACTGGGCCAGGGAGGTTACGGATATGTTCTTGCTAAGCATAAGCATACGCAGCTTGTAGGACGGATCGTCGTCCAGCGCGTTTACCTGCATATTTTGAAAGAGGAGGGCGAAGCTCTTGAAGCTCCTGTTCCCGTTATAAAAAGGCCGAATGACAGCATCTGCGTTGTAGAAGCGGTCGCCAAGCTTAAGCTGGAAGCTCAGGCTTTCGGTTGTCCGGTTGTTCCGGGCATGCTCCAGCGCTCTCTTCAGCTTGTTCCGCTCCTGCTCGGGGACCAGCTCGAATATCGGCTTGTTCGTATAAGACGAAGCCGGCTGTCCGACGACAGGCGTATAATAGTGCTTGAACGATTGAATACCGAACCTTTCGTTTATTGTACAGGCGATCATGATCTTATGGTTCAGCACGTATTCGTCGATCCATTTGGTCTCGCGCAAATCCTTGCAAATAAGAACATACAAAACTTGCTCGGCCGCCTGCAGCTTGCGGCAGGTCAGCTGTACGGCTGCCGGCGTAGAAGATTTTGTGACCAACCTGCATTCCAGCGACGGGGTGAAGCTCTGGTCGTCCGAGAGCTGACGAAGCATGCCGGCAAAGCTCAGCCCGGATTCCGGCGCGGAAATGACCGCCGCGGGATCGAGCAGCAGCAGATCCGACTTCTTAAAGCCCGAGAAAGCGGCAAACGCCTGGTTGACATCGCGTATATACCAGCGGGATTCGCCGGATTCAACGATAAGCATAGGATCGGAAAGCAAATAAAACAAATGATTCATCGGTGAGACCCTCCCTAATGCCAGTATATCAAACAAGTATGTTACCAATTATGTCACAAAACATGACGTAATGACATCCTTTTTTATGAAAAATACGTGTCAGATTTTTGTGGTCATGATAGACATGTTTTTAGCGGACATTTGGCATACTATAGCAAAAGCCTGGAAGGGAAGCTGAGATATGTCTTACAATTCCGCATTGCTGTTTGATTTTAACGACGCGCAAAGCGCGGCGCTTGCCTGCGAGACGCTGCAGCAGCTTGGATACGAAACGGTGCTTCACGACGGCAGCCGGATGCATGTGCATTTGGAGGGGAGCGATCTGACGTCGGCGCTGGAAATTGCCCAGTCGCACGGGGGGCAGCTCGTGGAGCAGTCAAGCATCGCGCAGGGGGCGTTGACGGACAGCGCATATTCGCTTGATACGATAGCGATTCCCGCGCATTTCGTGAACGAGGAGTGGGGAACGCTCGAGGAAGGAGCCGATGCGGCGGACGGCTTGCACAACCGGGACGAAGACGCGGACTACCGCGACGAATTTTTGCCGGATCCCGGTACTTACGATCACTTTTCGGGAGACGTTCATATTTGAGCGGAAACAGGAAGGGAGGAGGCTCACACGCAGCGTAGTACCTGTCGTGGCGAGCATCCTCCCTTTTTATCGTTCCTATAGGCGTGCTTCATAACTGGATTGAGTGTGGTTATTTGTGAGTAAGTCACAATTTTTGAGAAAATAACAGGATTTAATCCGGTTATATCGTCCGAATGTTAGAGAATCTGTCGTTAAGTTGACGTTTATATACATACTATCCATCTATTTCTCGAAAATTCGCTGTTCGGCTGATTTTTTAGATACATCCATTACAGTTAATTCATCCAGCAGCTATATACGCTGCAGAAAATTCGCCACGGGGCTGCAGTACTTAATCAAGCCCGCCATGCCATTCCCGGCTTTGAGCGTCCTATCGCCCGAGAACGGCGTTCTCGCCTGCCGTATAGCCCGTCGAGAAAGCTGCGGTAATGTTGTATCCCCCCGTATAGCCGTGAATATCCAATATTTCTCCGCAAAAATACAGCCCCACCATCAGCTTGGACTGCATCGTCTTCGGATCGATTTCCTTCAGATTTACGCCGCCGCCGGTCACAAACGCATCCTCGATCGACAGCGTGCCGTACACGCGGATCGGAAAGTGCTTGATCAGCTGGGCCAGGGTTAACCACTCCTGCTTCGGAATATGATCAAAAGTGAGGGTTTCAGCCAGATTTGCCTTCTGCAGCAGAAGCGGGATCAGCTTTTCGGGCAAGTAGCCCTTGAGAACGTTTTTGACCGATTTTTTTGCTTCGTCCCCGGCAAGCTTCAGTGTTTCCCGGTATACTTCGTCCTTGCTTTTGTCCGGCAGCAGATCGACGGCTGCCTCGATATTGCCCGTACCATACTGCTTTAGCGCCTTAACGACAAACTGGCTGCACCTCAGCGCGATCGGCCCCGAAATGCCGAAATGCGTGAAGATCATGTCCCCGCGATGGGAGACGATCGCTTTCCCCTTCGGACTCCACACCGAAAGAGCGACATCGCGAAGCGACAGCCCCTGCAGCTCCTTGCTCGTAATGAACGGCTCATTCGACGTTAGCGGCACCTCGGTCGGAAACAGCTCCGTAATCGTATGGCCGGCCATTTCCGCCCATTTGTAGCCGTCTCCGGTCGAGCCGGTCTGAGGCACCGACTTGCCGCCGGAGGCGATGATGACGCTGCGACCCTGATAAACCTGACCCGATCTCAGCCGTACACCCGTCACGCTTCCGTCCTCATATAAAACGCGATCGACCGCCGCATTCAGCTGAATATGAACGCCCTGCTTGCGTACTTGGCCGACGAGCGTGTCCACGACGGTTTTCGCCTTGTCGGTAACGGGAAACATGCGCCCGTTATCTTCTTCCTTCAAGGCAATGCCAAGCTTCTCGAAAAATGAGATAATATCCTTATTATTAAAGTTCGCGAAGCTGCTGTATAAGAACCGGCCGTTGCCGGGTATATGCTTAATAAGCTCGTCCAGCTCCTTGTTGTTCGTCACGTTGCAGCGGCCGCCTCCGGAGATGCCGAGCTTGCGCCCGAGCTTCTCGCCCTTGTCGAGAAGAAGCACGGCGGCGCCGTTCTTGCTGGCCCCGATTGCGGCCATCAGCCCGGCGGAGCCTCCGCCGATTACTATTGCGTCATATTGCATAAATAACCACCCGCTATTTTTTCAAAATAATAAGACTATCATACCACAAAGAAAGGCGGCGATCGCTATGCTGAGAGAGGAATGGCTATTAGCCGGAATGAACGGCGCGAGCTTGTTCGCGAGGGAGTGGAAGCCGGACAAGGGGGAGATCCGTGCCGCGGTATGCATCATTCACGGGATGGGGGAGCACGGGGACCGTTACACCCATGTGGCGGAGCTGCTTACGGAGTCCGGATATGCGGCGCTGGCGCTGGACCAGCTAGGCCACGGCCGCTCGCCCGGCAAGCGCGGCCACCTCGGAACGCTTGAGCAGGCGCTCGGAAATGCGGAGCGGTTGGTACTTGAGGCGGCGAGGAGACATCCGGGGACACCGGTTTTTCTGTACGGCCATAGCATGGGCGGGAACGTGGCGCTGAACTGCGCGCTGCGGCGGGAGCCGATGCTCCACGGCCTTATTCTGACCAGCCCGTGGCTGCGGCTGGCCTTTAAGCCGAATCCCACCGTGGAATGGATCGGACGCAAGCTGGCATCGATCGTGCCGTCCTTACAGCAGGAGACCGGCTTGAACCCCGCGGATTTATTTCGACCTGGATATGCCAAGGCAGCCAAAATCGTGGAGGATCTGCTTTGCCATACCAAAATTACGCTGAGCACCTATAAGGAAATTACGGACGGCGGCGAATGGGCGCTTGCGAATGCGCAAAACCTCCGGCTACCCGTGCTGCTTATGCACGGCTCCGCGGACCGGATTACCTCGGCGGCCGCAAGCGCCGCTTTGGCGGAAACTCTTGGGCCGAGATGCGATTGGAAGATTTGGGAAGACGGCCGCCACGAGCTGCACAACGATTTGGAGGGCGAGAAAGCCGTTTGCGAAATCGGAAATTGGATACGACAGCAATTGTCAAAATAATAGGTTTGTGTTTTAATCGGTTTATAGCAAACAGAGGAGCCGATCGTTCGTGCTAAAGGAACTGCTGTTACAATTCGTCGTATCCTTGCTGCCGATATTCGCTTTTCAGCTGTGGTATGACCAGGAGAACCGAAAAGGAATATCCGTGTTTATGTGCATTTTTTGCAGCGTGTCGATGGCGCTGTGCATGCTGACCGCTGCTGACGTAAACGGTTTCGAAGTAGACTTTCGTCTCATTCCCTATATGATCGGATCGTTATACGGGGGATTTCCGGCGCTGGGTATCCTGACGCTGCTATACATACTGATGAGAATACCGATGCTGGACAACGTATGGGAAACGGCGAGCTTCTTCTTGTTCATCGTTTCGTTCGTCCCCCTGTTATACCTGTCAATAAAGCCATTTCAGCGTGCGTCGGCGCTTCGGAAGGAACGCAACGGGCTGCTTCTGATGTCCGTGCTGATGCTCTATTTCATTATTTCGTTATTCGGTTACATATCGGCGAGCGGTTTTACCTGGACGGTTCTTATGGTGCTCACGCTTGTGCTGGCGGTGACCTCCTCCTTGACGGCAACTTGGCTGTCGGTGTTCATGATTGAAAGCGTAATCGAAAAAAAGCGGCTTCACCGGGAGGTTATACGAATATCGGATAATTACCGGTACGAAGTGGAGAAGCTGCAGCAATTCATTGATGAAACCTCGTTTGCCGTAATTGTCGTGGACAACGAAGGCTGCGTTACGCATTTTAACGAGATGGCGGCCAAGCTGCTCAGCCTGCAGCCGGCGCTCCAGGGCGAATTCCTCGGCGAGCCGTTCGAGTCGGTATTCGAGCCCGGTCAAGGCGATGTCCAAGCCGGCCTTCTCCGGCAGGCGCTTGAGGGCACGAAGGCTACGGCGGTTCCGGTTATGACCGGAGATAAAATGCTTCTGAACACGACCTTTTTCTTGAGAAATTCTCTCAATGACAAAATTGAAGGAGCGGTACTCATGGCCCAGGACGTCACGGAAATCAGACAGCTCCGGGACGAGGTAGGGCGTATGGAGAGGCTTAGTCTTGTCGGCCAGATGGCCGCAAGCATCACGCACGAGATCCGCAATCCGATGGCGGTGATCCGCGGCTTCGTGCAGCTGATTCAGGAGCGCAGCCCGAGTACTCAGCACGAATATTTCCGCATCGTCATGGAAGAGCTGGACCGGGCGAATATGATCATCAGCGATTTTTTGTCGCTGGCGCAAAACAGGGACCTGAGCATGGAAGAAGCTTCTCTGCACGATATCATCAACGAAATAATACCTCTGCTGAATGCCGATTCGAATTTGAGGGGGCAAACGCTTGAAGTCAGCTTTTGCGACAGCTTGCCCCGTCTAATGCTGAACGATCGGGAAATTAAGCAGCTGCTGCTTAATTTGGCCCGCAACGGCATGGAAGCGATGGGGGATAAAGGCCTGCTGAGGATCAGCACGGAGTACACCGGCGACAGAATCGAGCTGAGAATTTCGGACGAGGGAACGGGCATCCACCCGGACAAAATGAAGCACTTGTTCGAGCCGTTCTTTACGACGAAGACGCAGGGAACGGGGCTTGGTCTCCCGCTGTGCCTGAGCATCGCCGAGCGTCATAACGGACAAATCGACGTCGAATCCGTAGAAGGAGAAGGGACAACGTTCATCGTCACCTTCAACCTTGAGCCGGCAGGCGGTACGGACAAGGACGGTCACAGCCAGGCAAGCTAATAAGTGAGCCTCCTCCTGCGCATACTACAGAAAAAGGGAGGAGGGGAGTATTTTGACCCAGCACCAAGACGACAAAAACCGTTCGGCAGAGCAAGCGCAGCAAGCGGCGAAGAACGCTGCGGATAAAGGAAAGTCGCCCGAAGACCCGGGCTTCGACAAGAAGCTGGACGGTCCGAACCGCCCGTCTATCTAGAATTCGCAACGGAACGTACGGGGGGCGATCGCTTGACAGAGCGGAAACGCGAAGGCGGCAAAAACCTGCCGGAAGACGATCCTGCGCTTGATCCTTACGAGATCGAATTTTTGCCGCAGTTTCGCGAAGGCCGGGGGGAAAGAGCGCCTTTTGTAAATAAATACGGCGTCGTGATCGGGGATCATATTTATGAATCGCCGGAATCGCCGCTGTCGCAGTGGAGCGAGGATACCGATCCGGCCGTCATGGCCGGCGACGAATGGGTACATCCGTTCAAGGATATCGGTTTTCAAACGGCTGAGAATCGCGACATTTTTGAGAAGGGCCTGCCGCCGCAGGGCGGCATTTTCATGCATCCGGACAAAGACGCCGCCTACGGCGCCGGCGATCCGGACGATACGTCGGATAAAAGGCAACCGGAGCAGTAGGCTCCGGTTGCTTTATTTTCATATCGGGCGGTATAATAGTTACTAAAATATAGTCATTATAAAGGAGAGTGTTTCGATGTCGATGTCATTCGAGCGATACATGTTGGATATGGTACAGCCTATGCGGGACGATCTTACCCGCGTCGGCATTCAGGAGCTTCGCACGGCAGAGGAAGTAGAACAAACGCTGCCGAACGCGAAAGGCACAGCTCTGGTCGTCGTTAACTCCGTATGCGGCTGTGCGGCAGGCCAAGCCCGTCCTGGCGTTGCGGAAGCACTCCAGCACGATATTACACCTGATCATCTTTACACTGTATTTGCAGGTCAGGACAAAGAAGCGACAGCGAAGGCTCGCGAATATTTCACTCCGTACCCGCCGTCATCGCCATCCATCGCCTTGATGAAGGATGGGGAGCTTGTACACTTTATCGAGCGTCATCAAATCGAGAACCGTTCGGCTGCCGATATCGCGGCTGACCTGACCGATGCATTCGATCGGTTTTGCCGATAGGCAGGTGAGATCCTATGAGCCTTCAGCAGGAAATTATCAAAAATTTGGGCGTAAAGCCCGAAATTGATCCGGATACGGAAATCCGCAAGCGCGTCGATTTTCTTAAGGAATACGTTAAGAAATCGGGAACGACGGGCCTGCTTATCGCAATTAGCGGCGGCATCGACAGCGCGGTAGCTACGGGCCTCTGCAAGCGTGCGACCGATGAGCTCAGCGCCGAGACGGGCAAGGAATACATGACGCTGGGCGTGTTCCAGCCTTACGCGGAGCAGTCGGATATTGCGGACAGCTATGCCGTAGCCGAAGCTTTCCAGCTGAAGTATAAGGTGGAAACGAATATCGCGGAAGCGGTGGACGAAATCGCGCTCGAGGTAGAGCACGGACTCAAGAAGCTCGGCATGCCAAGGCATTTGAGCCGCGGCGGCAAGGGCAATATTAAAGCCAGAACGCGAATGGTAACTCAATATGCGCTCGCCTTTGATCTGAACCTGCTCGTGGTGGGCACGGACCATGCATCCGAAGCAATCACCGGCTTCTTCACGAAGTGGGGCGACGGCGCGGTAGACATTACTCCGCTCAGCACGCTGAACAAACGTCAGGTACGCCAGCTGGCTTCCCATCTGGGAGTGCCGCAAAGCGTGCTCGATAAGGCCCCGACCGCGGGACTATGGGACGGGCAAACCGATGAGGGCGAGCTTGGCATTACGTACGGCGACAACAGCGATTACCTCGAGGGCAAGGAAATCAGTGTTGAAGCACGCGAGAAGCTGGAGAAGCAGTATTTGAAAACCGAGCACAAGCGCTCTCCGATTCCGGGCATCTAAGCAAATGCCCGGCAACAGCAAGAGACCTCCCGACCGGCGGATGCCGGAAGAGAGGTCTCTTGTCCAATTCTAAGCATTTATAAAGTTTCATCTTTATTTTGCTTAGAATTCACCGCGAAACGTATGCTGAGCCTCCAAAGGACGGCACAGAACCGAGCTGCGCAAAGATGCAGCTAACGGTTCGTGCGTAACGTCAGCCGTTTACGCTTGGTTATAAGTACGCTTGTTTATAAGAACTTTTCCGGAAGCGACTTCAATATTTCTTCATACTGCAGAGCGACTGCGACTTCCAGAATATGAACAGGGTTCTGGTGGGCGTAAGCCAGAAGCATTTCCTTATTGAACTCGTCATCGGTCATCTTCAGGCTTCTTTTAATTAATTCCATCATTGCTCTTTGATTCCGGTAGTTGAGTTCCCCTATTTTCTCCATTGCTAATTCAATATCACTTGCCATAGATACACTCCTAATATCCGTCATATGAGGTAAATCGGAAACAAATAGACTGATTATATAAAATTCGAAAGCCGGGCTTATTTTGTGGGGGGAAGAAGCTTGTTCAGGCTGTTGTTGGCGTATCCAATTTTCGGAAAAATAGAATCCGATTCTGCCGGACCCGGTGCCGAAGCAGTAAGGTTCGAAGGAAGGAGGCGTGACAGCGATGAAAACGAGACTGCCATATCTGGCGGCAGCGGCTGCCGCGATGCTGCTGGGCTACTGTTCAAGAGCCTATTCCGGCGCACTCCCTGCCTTCGCCCGCGAGCATTTCGGCGATGCGTTGTGGGCGGGCATGATTTATTTCGGCATCCGTTTCCTGGCGGTGCGATGGAAGCGGCGTCACGCTGCGCTGGCCAGTGCTTTGTTCTGTTACGGGATTGAGTTTAGCCAGCTCTATCAGACCGAGTGGATCGCAGCGGTTCGAAGCACCGCACTTGGAGCATTGGTGCTCGGGAGCGGATTTTTGACGGTTGATTTGGTCAGATATTCAGCCGGTATCGCTGCCGCGCTGCTGATCGACGTCGTCATATTCGGCTCCCGATCCGAGAGGCGGACGCTTTAATATAGAGCCCGTCATCGGATCTTTTTCAATTAGCGGTTACCGCCAAAGGACGGCGACAGCCGTTTACTTTTGTACCAGGTCAAAAAAGCGTCGGCAACCGCCGAGCCCGCCAAGCCGTTCGGGTGCGGATCGTTATGGGGACTCATGTATGCCGTCTGCAGCAGCCGGTCATTCGGCGGCTCTTGGCCAAGCACCTTCGCGATATCGAAGACACCGGCAATCCCGATGTCCGGGAGGCTTCGGATCCAGTCGTTGACGGTCCGCCAGACGGCCTCCTGTTCACCTTCAAAGTTGAAGGCAGGCAGCGTGCACAGCCATACGGCTTTGCCGTTTGAAAGCTGTCCGATTACGGACGTTAAATCGGCCTTCAGCTGCTCTGCACTGCGGTTCCCCGTTCCGATATCGTTTACGCCGAGGCAGACAACAACCTCGTCGCCTTGCATCGCTTTGTTCAGCCACACGTTGCTGTGAACCAGATCGTATGCGCGTGCCCAGCCGCTGCCTATATTCCAGACGCCTGTATCGGCTTCTAGGCCGGCGGCGATTTTTGCCGCCCAGAACGCATAACCGTCCTTCTCCGTCCGGACGCCTTGGGTAATGGAGTCCCCCAAAAATACAAGCTGCTTCGATACTTTCCTCTCATAAGCGAGAAGGGAAGGGACGATTTGGCGATTAACAGCCGGAGCATAGCCTTCTGCGGAGGCTTGTCCCGCCTTGTCTCCATCCGCTTCATAGGCGCTTGCAAGCAGCGTTTCGGTATTAAACGGGACGCCGTCCTCCGGACCGTACGCCGTAATCGTCCAGCTAAATGCCAAATAATGATGCTCCGGGACGGTAACCGGGACCGCATCGCTCCAAAACCGCTCGCCCGGAAGCACATCCTTGGAGGATGCTCCTCCGAAGGTTACGGCTTTCTCCGTACCGGAGACAAAGCTTCCATCCGGCTGCGCACCGCCGTCGGCTACGAAGCAAGCTTCGATCCGCCAGCGTCCGCCCAGATCGCCGGCTCTCGATTCAGCGCCGTCGGCCCAGGTTGAATCGACTGCATTGCTGTGCCACAGCTTGAATTGCAGCGGCCCATGCTCTCTAGGCCGGATGAAGGTCCGGAAGGTGATCGTCGTCCTCGACTCCGGCCTCCAAATGAAATTTGCAGAGCTGGACAGAGAAGTCAGTGAGGTATATCCGTTTTGCAACAGCTTCAGCTCCTTAATCGATGTGATTGCGCTCCCATGAAGGCTGACCAACTCTCTCTCAAGCTAACATGATTTTGCCAGGAAAACAATGAAGAGGTTTCGCCAGACGCCGAATTTATATATCATTGGAAGAAAAAATAGGTCATGCGAGGAGAACTGTACAATGAGCTTTAAGGCCAGACAAACCGAAATTACGCTGAAAATAGCGGCAGCCGCGCAGCAGCTTCCGGTGCTGGGCAGCGGGCTGTGGTTCCATCACGATATCCGCGACAACTTTTATTATGCTTCTTATTTGTTTGCCGCAGCTGCCGATCATCCGGATTTGTTGCCGTTTGAGGCGGATGAAGCCAAGCAAACGGCTGAGGCCGTGCTGCTGGAGGTGCTTCGCCTGCAGGACAGGGATGAAGCCAGCGCCACTTATGGACACTGGCCGCTCCATTTGGGCAACGAGCCGCGTGGGGCAGCGCCGAATCCTTTGCCAGTGGAGCTGATGGGCAGTCTGATGGCTTATTTCTCCGACCGGTATCGTTCGCAGCTGTCCGCGCCGCTGAAGGAAGCCTTCGATGACGCTCTCGCGCACGTTTACCGGAGCCGTTTCTACAGCCAATCAGATAACGTATTCGGCCATCACGACGCGAAATATACGGCAGCGAAGCTGATCCTCGGACAGCGGTTCGGCGATGCCGCGCTGCAGGAGGAAGGGCGGCGCAATCTGCAGCTCACCTTGGATAATGTCCGCCGGTACGGCATGCATGAATACGGAAGCCTGCCGTGGTTTTGGCACTGGGTGCAGGCGTTCACATGCGCTTGGCAGTTGAGCTTAGACGAGGAAGACAAGGGTAAGCTTGGCGAAATGCTCGACTTTTTGTGGAACGAGCGGGCGTTATTTTATTTGAAGGGCGCATTCGTCGGCGCGCACTCGCGCGGCTTGAAGCATGATATCCCGCGGGACGGAAACGTTCTGCACGACTATGTCCAGTTCGGCGATTTTGCTCTTCCGGAAGCGATGCCCCGCACGGAATATGCCGGCTTTCTGTACTATGAAGCTCCGGCCGAGTCCCGTAAGCGGGCTCTCGAGCGGGAGGAGCCGGCAGAGGTGAGCAGAGTGATTACGAAGCAATCCGGTTCCGCTTTCGTTCAGCTTCACAGCTATGTATACATAACGAAGGATTTTGCTGCAGGCGGGGTTTGGGAGCGTTATGAGGAGTTCGATAACGAGCAGCACCGCTGGGACATATCGCTTCCGGTCGACAGTACCGACGGCGTGAACACGGCCTATTTCTTTCATCCATCCGGCACGGATGCCCTTCAAGATCCGCGTCATCAGACCGGGCATTCAGAGGTGCTTTTCCACAAAAATACGGTAGCGGCCATTTACCGGATTCCTGCAGGAGCGCAGGAGAGCATCGTCGGCGTACTGCCGAGAGCGGAATGGCTGTGCGAGCGGAGACTGCTGCTTGCGCAAGTCGGGCGCGTCTATTTGTCCGTACATATTATGCAGCCTTATACACTGGAAACGTTAGCCGACCGCTGCCTGGTCACGAGTGAAGGAGCGCTTAACGGCGTCGTCGTGGAGGCAATATCGCTGGAAACGGCGGAAAGTCTGGGATTAAGCGGCTTTGAGGCGTTCGCGGTGAACGCTCGTCAACGAAGTGCGGAATGGAGCGCAGGAGAGGCGTCCGGCGTCCGGTTTACGGCAATTGACCGGATGGAGCTTCAGCTCGGCGTCAAGGAAAATGGGGAAATTTTGCGCCTGATCGGCGGAAGTCCGGTGCTTTTCACATAATGTTCACAGGGATATAGCCCGATCGAGTCATGCGGCTGCTGCTTCCGGTTGATACAATTTGAACAGCTCAAACCAATCAATCGGAGGCTGAAAATGATGACATTTCGCAAAAAAACGGCCGGCTTCGCGCTAGCCGCCGCACTCATGCTGGGAGCGGCTGTTCCCGTATCCGCCCATGACGGCTGGACGCAGGTAAATTCACCGATCGTGGCGCAAGGACAGGTTTCATATGTGGAGCTGATGTACGGGAACCACTCGAACGAGCATAAGAGCTACAGGCTGGAAGGGCAGTGGGGAACCGACACCTCCAAGGTGTACGTGACGACGCCGGCAGGCGTGAAATCCGATATTACAGGCACGCGCTTCTATACAGGCGAGCCTTCTACGGAAACGACGCCGGCGAAAAACAATTATTTCGTGGCTTCGTTTAAATCAAACGTGCCGGGCGCATATATCGTTTCAACCGAAGGGGACAGTGTGTTCAAAAGCGCTGCCTCAGCAAGCCGTACCCTACGCAGCGCGAAAGCATTTGTAGCCGTCGGCGATATTCCCGTGCTTGACCGGGTGAAGGCGCTGACCGGCTTCTCCAGACAGGTCAGTCCCGACCGCGCGGAGCTGATCCCGCTGTTCAATCCGGCCGCGGCGACTCCCGGCGGGAAGGTCTCGATCCGGCTGCTGCTGAAGGGCGAGCCGCTTGCGGATACGGCGATTGACGTCATTCGCCGGAGCAATTCGGAGGCGATCGAGCTAGAGACGGACGCAAATGGCACCGTTACGTTTACGGCCGGCGCCGCAGACTATTATCTGGTCCGTTCCAAACCAAGCACCGAGGAAGCGAAGGCTGGCGAATACGATTTGACGAATTACGAAGCGACGATGACGTTTACGGTTCAGAACAAGCCGGTGCTGCTGCCCGGCGGCGCGGGAGCGGGTAAACCGTTCGTTTACGTCAACGGCAAAGCAGCTTCGCCAGCAACGATGAAGATTGAGCAGGGCGTTACGAAGGTGGACGCGGCATTCTTTCGCCAATATGTGGACAGCGGCTATAAGGGTGCAGGGCTGGTCGCTTTGAGAGCGGCTTCGACAGCTGCGGGCGCTTCGGTTGAATATTTTCCGGGCGTCGGCGGAACCGGTGCGGCCGTTTCGATTTATTTGAAATAAGGCAATGACGATGAAAAAAACGATTATTTTAGCTGTAATAACAGGTTGGATATGGGCATGCTTGCCGGGCTTCGTCTCGGCGCATGCCTATATTTCTGAGTCCTCCCCTTATGAAAATGCGGAGCTGGAAAGCTCGCCGTCCGTCATCCGGCTGACGTTCACCGAGAAGGTCGATGCGAAGCTGAGCTCTGTGACGCTTACGAATGCGGCTGACGGGAGCTCCGTTTCCGGCAAGCTGGGCAGCGGCGGCGATTCAACGCTGCTCTATACGATCCCGAAGCTTGAAAAAGGCATCTATAAAGTAAGCTGGCAGGTGCTGTCGCTGGATACGCATACGACCGACGGCTCGTATAAGTTCGCCGTAGGCGTGAAGCTGGGGCAGACAAAGCCCGACGATACGATCTCGCTGGACGGCGATACGGAAGCGGACGGCGGAGCAGCTCCACCGTCTGAGCCAGGCGGCGGTGGCTCGCCGGCTAAGCCGGCCGCGACGGCAAAACCAGTGCCGGTAAGGACGCCTGCACCATCGGCCGCCGCCCCATCGTCGTCGGCGGGCGGCTCGTCGACGGAGATGCCGGCTCGAGGCGATGACGCCGGCAGCGTCCGGCCATCGCCGGCGGACGAGACGGGCGGTGACGGCGGCACCGGTAAGGCGGGGGGAGCGGATGCGGCGCCTTCTCCGGAAAGCGCCGATGCGGAAGCGCTTGAGGCGGAGTCTTCCGCTGCGGAAGGCGGCGGGGGGATTGGCGCTGAAACCGGTCGGGATAACGGAGCGGAATTAAATCGCGATGATTTTTTGACGGCAGCGGATGAGGCGGAAGGAGAGGCAGAAGCGTCTGAAACGACTGGAACGGCTGATACGGTCGAAGCGGGGATGGACCGCGCTCATGCCGAAGGCTCGCATGAGCACGGCGGCGGTCACGGGCTGATGATTGCGCTGCGGATTTTGGATATTTTCGTTAGTGCATCGCTCGCAGGCATGCTGTTTTTCCGTTATATTCTGTGGCGCGGGGAGGAGCAAGCCCCTGCAGGGTTTTCGCTGCGGGCGGAGAGAGCTGCTGCGGCAGCCGCGGCACTCATATGGATCCTGTCCGGCTGGGTCAGGTTTTCTATGCTGTCGGAGCAGCTCGGCGGATTGCCTTTTTATACGCTAGCAAGCGAAACGATGATCGGCAAAATCGCCGTGCTGAGACCGGCGGGAGCCTTATTCCTGCTATTGCTCGCCTTCGCTCCCGCACGCGAGCGGCTGTGGGCGAACCGTGTGAAGTGGCTCGCAATCGCCGGGGTTATCGCGACCTTTCCATTGACCGGCCATGCGTATGCTTCAGTGAATGGAGCGGCGGCAGCTGTATTTAGTCATGCTTTGCATATGGGAGCAGCCGCAATATGGTTCGGGGGATTGGCCGGATTGCTGTCATTGACGTTCAGTCGTCAAGCGGCGGACGGGCTGAACCGGACAGCGGTCCGTTTCTCGGCATGGGCATTGCCCTGCATTGCACTGATGATCGTAAGCGGAGCATGGCTATCATTTGCCAGACTGTCCGCATGGTCCGAGCTGCTGTCGACCGCCTACGGCCGGTTGATCGCAGCGAAGCTAGGTTTGATGCTGCTCGTGCTTGCGATAGCCGCTTTGCATAAGCTTCTGTTAATGCCGAAGATTGCGGAAGCAGCGGCCAAAGGGATTATTTACGGCGACTCGCGCGGACATGCGGCGAGCCGAAGGCTTATGTTTGGAGTGCGGCTGGAGGTGCTGCTGGCGGTGTGCTTATTCGGTCTTGCGGGCTGGTTGTCTTCCAGCTCGCCGCCTATGGAGGCGGCAGGGAAGCAAGGGCAGGAGCCTTTCTACTGGCATGTCATGGGCGAGCAGGCGCATATGAGCGTTCGCATTTCGGATGAGAGTCCATCTCGGGTGCAGCAGGTCAGGCTTGACGTTTGGCTGCCGGAAGGAATGGGGCAGCCTGCAGCCGCATCGATGAACGTTGCCGGAGGTGCAGGTTCGTCACCGGACATCGAGCCGGTTGTGATACCGCTTGAGCTTCAGCCCTTGGAAGAGGAAAAGTTTGAGTTTCCGGGCTTTACGAAGTATACGTACCGTGCAGAAGGCATATTCGAAAGACTATCCAGCCCGGCTATGCTTACGGTTGATATAAGCGACAGCGCGGGAAATGACTTTCATTATGAAAAGAAACTCCAGTAACCGGCTGGTGCGGACAAGGGACAGATCGAATGACATCCGACACGCTTGACTTCATTCTGCCCATCTGCTACTCTCACCTTCAAGGAAAAGGCGGTGTAGGCATGATTATTGGCATCGGGCATGATTTATCGGATATTACGCGGATGAAGAAAATTTTGGAGGGGGCCGCTGGACGGCGCTTTATGGAACGGGTGCTTACCGTCAGCGAGCGGGTACTGGCAGAGCCCTGCCAAGGCGAGCGTCTTCACCAATTTACGGCCGGAAGGTTCGCCGCGAAGGAAGCGCTCGTTAAGGCTTTTGGCTGCGGGATCGGGCAGGTGCTCGGTTTCCAGGATATTGAAATATTGCGAGGAACGAGCGGCAAGCCTGAATGCAGACTTAGTGAAGGCGCCTGGGAGAGGCTGGGGCTTCACCCGGATGCGGTCCGTATCCATGTGACGATTACCCACGAGCGGACGCTGGCTTCCGCATTTGTCGTGGCGGAGCGGTTATTGCCGTAACCTTTTGCCCATACTTGGAATGTAATGTATGGAACGGGTATGGGGAGGAGACGGCGATGAGGGAGCGGCACCACAAGTCAAAGCGTCGTTTTAGAACGGGGCAGTGGGTGGAGTATGACGGACTGTATTCGGATGATTGGGGCGGGGATCTGGTGCTCGTCAAGGGCGACCTGTTCCCGGTACACCCGCAAATGGGCTCGACGGGCTGGACGTATGCGGGACAGTCGGTTGCATCTTACAGGAAGCCTTCGAGGCAGGACGATTATCTTTTCGGATATTAAGGAACAAAGCGGGCGAGCGTAAACGGGTGTCGACGTCCTTTGGCGGCAAAAGCTCACTAACGCGTAGAAATAGAAGTTAGTTATAAGCTCAATTTCAAAAAAGGATGCCGCCGGCTACAGTGCCGTAAACTGGCCCCTTAGTCAAGGACACTTTGAAAAAAAGAGTGTTAGGCCGCACTTAAGAGATGATTCCTGTATTGAACGAGGGCACTGAAAAACTTTCGTTTTTAAAATATGTAAGTACATCTCAAATGAAAA
>NZ_JAHMHW010000060.1 GCF_020169515.1 Paenibacillus vietnamensis
GCACTCGACTGTTAATCGAGTTGTCACAGGTTCGAGTCCTGTTCGGGGAGCCATACGCTCTCATAGCTCAGTAGGTAGAGTGCATCCATGGTAAGGATGAGGTCACCGGTTCGATCCCGGTTGAGAGCTCCAGTATTTCTTAACAGGCAAGAACAAGTTTCATTTATTGCACGGCCCGTTGGTCAAGGGGTTAAGACACCTCCCTTTCACGGAGGTAACAGGGG
>NZ_JAHMHW010000061.1 GCF_020169515.1 Paenibacillus vietnamensis
CTGCTCTCTCTGAGTTCGGTGGTTCGAATCCATCATCCTCCACCAGTTTTTCTTAGGGGCATAGTTTAAAGGTAGAACAAAGGTCTCCAAAACCTTTGGTGTGGGTTCAATTCCTGCTGCCCCTGCCAGCTCGAATAGTAACTTGGCGGCCGTGGCGAAGTGGTTAACGCATCGGTTTGTGGATCCGACATTCGGGGGTTCAATTCCCCTCGGCCGCCCCAT
>NZ_JAHMHW010000062.1 GCF_020169515.1 Paenibacillus vietnamensis
CAGCAATGTGTGGAGCTGACGAATACTAATCGGTCGAGGGCTTATCCTAAAATCAGCTATCAGTGTTTTGCACAATTTCATATTCAGTTTTCAGGGTGTAATATCATATCCATGAAATCACCCCACAGTGAGGGTTTTTTTATTGGACTTATTGTATGGCCCGTTGGTCAAGGGGTTAAGACACCTCCCTTTCACGGAGGTAACAGGGGT
>NZ_JAHMHW010000063.1 GCF_020169515.1 Paenibacillus vietnamensis
CTGTGACAACTCGATTAACAGTCGAGTGCTCTACCAACTGAGCTATCAGGGAATATTGCACATTAGAGTCAACATGTCTCCAAGAGCTTCAAGTGCAAAAGAGGCACGGTTGAAAACCAAGGCGAATTGCGCCTTGAAAACTGGATACGAAAGTTCAGGCTGCTGAAAGCCTTTATTGATGTCTGCCGGTTGTATGGACCAAGCAAACG
>NZ_JAHMHW010000064.1 GCF_020169515.1 Paenibacillus vietnamensis
GCCGACCCTCTGCTTGTAAGGCAGATGCTCTCCCAGCTGAGCTAATCCTCCATATTACATCTCGTCTTACTTGACTTTCTTATCTTGAGCGACTTTTATATCTTACCATGTTCTAAACTTCGAAGTCAAGCTCTTTTTTAGAAAATTATTGGTGACCCGTAGGGGATTCGAACCCCTGTTACCTCCGTGAAAGGGAGGTGTCT
>NZ_JAHMHW010000065.1 GCF_020169515.1 Paenibacillus vietnamensis
TTCTCCATTTAATAAGACATTAAGCGGTAGAAACGAAAACGAAAAGATGTCGATCTGTCTCGAACAACCTTCACTTTCAATAAAAAACATGGTTGCTAAAGAATGTTTTGCAATTTCATATCCAGTTTTCAAGGTGCAAATTATATGAAGTGCTTTGCAGCACCCGCTTGGCGACGTCCTACTCTCCCAGGACCCTGCGGTC
>NZ_JAHMHW010000006.1 GCF_020169515.1 Paenibacillus vietnamensis
AAATAGTCTAATTTATTGTAGGGGAAGACTCCAGTTTAATTAGGGGGCTGTGGAGAAAGTGCATGCCGGCGCGTCAAGATGTACTTCATGTCAAGTTTCTGATGCAGTTTGTACAGCAGAGCAAAGTCCTTGATACGCTTACAAGTCGAAATGCAACCGTTGTCAAGCGGGACAACCGCCTTTTCTTGCACAAGCGGCGATTCAGTTGTCATCAGAATGCCCGTCTGCTGAATACATATATAGCGTACTTCTCGAATCCTGTTGTTTAAGGAGGTGAGTGAAAATGGCGCTATTTTGGAATCGTTGGGTTGCCGTTCGCACCGAGGGCGGCTCAAGGGCTGAGCTGATCGACCAACTACAGGCGCACTTTAAAGCTAGCGGCTTGAAAACCAAAATTACCATTGAGGGCAATTCCTTGAAACGGATTCATGTGCTGAAGAAGGACGCCGACCAGGCGAAGACTTTGCTGGAGGCATTTGACGAGGAGTACTAAGCACGTCAACCTGCGGATTGCCCAAGCAACGCGCAAAAAAAGCAGCGGTCCCTTGCGGGAGCCGCTGCTTTCTTGCTCATCTACGATGAAGACGATCTGCCGAGCACCGAGGAATGCCGCATCCACCGGTAACCCTTGCGGACGCCGTTCATGACCCACTCGGGCACCGGCACCGGCTTCTTCGACATGAACGGCATATAGATCCGGTTATACGCCTTCTTTAAATCGTCCCACATCGTACATGAATCGCCTTTCAAAAAATCCGATATATCCACGACAAGGCCGCGTCCGTCTTTGACCATTACGTTTTTGCCGTGCACGTCATGCGGATTCAAGCCTTGAGAACGGGCATAATCAAGGGCCTCGTCGATGTCGTCGATCACCTGCTTCGGGATCACATCTCCGTCAAGCACGCATTGATACAGCGTCTTGCCTTTGAGGCGTTTTAAGATCAAATAAGAATGACCGTTATACATTCCTGCAGAGTAGCAGGCCGAATAAGCGGAATGATGGCCAATTCGCCGGTAAACCTCGCATTCGTTTTCCCAGCCCTCGCGGCCTTCGGCATACACCTTCACCGCAACGTCCGGATAGTCGCCGTGGACGAATACGCCAGCGTAATTGCCCGCTCCAAGCAGCCTCCACCCTTCCGGCGTCGCCTCGACACGGACCGGGTCGCCATGGTTAATGCTTTCGATCGAAAGATCGTCCAGCAGCGATTGCTCCGTAAGCGATATAAGCTTGGATAGCTGTTTCTCGTCCATGCGCGCTTTGCGCTCCCCTCTTCCTGTCGACTAGTCTATTATCTTACATTTTAAGACCAGCCGGACCAAAAAGAAAGACCCTTCGCCGTCAGTGTCCGCCGCTGACGACCTTAAGTCCGATAACTCCCGCAATGATCATCGATAAAAACAGCATTTTCCGCCAGTCCCGCGACTCCCCGAACAACACCATGCCGAGTATGACGCTGCCGATGGAGCCGATGCCGGTCCATATGCCGTATGCCGTGCTGATCGGAATGTCCTGCAGAGACTTGGATAAAAAATAAAAGCTGACGAAGCCCGACGCAATCGCGCCAACCGTCCCCTTCCAGCGTTTAAAGCCGTCGGACAGCTTCATAAACGTGACGCCGCCGACCTCGCCCAGTCCCGAGATGATCAGGAATAACCAAGCCATGCTTATGCACCTGCCTTTTCTGCGGCTTTCGCGTCCTGCTCCGCTTCATCGGCCGGCTTCTCCTTGGATACCAGCTTCAAGCCGACGATGCCGCCTACCAATAATGTAATGAAGAACAGCCGCCAGAAATCCGCCGGTTCGTCCAAAATCAATATCCCGGCAATTACGGTGCCGACCGTCCCGATCCCCGTAAACATCGCATAAGCGACGCCGATTTCGATCGTACGCATCGCGCGGGCGAACAGCATGAAGCTGGCCGCCAGCAGAACGACCGTGACGATGCTCGGCACCAGCTGCGTGAAGCCCTCCGAATATTTAAGGCCAAACGTCCAGCCTACCTCCAAAAATCCGGCTAACAGCAAAAAAATCCACTGCATCTCTTCTCATTCCTCTCCCGCTGCCAATGTCCAAAGCTGCCATAACGACGCCCAGACCAATTGTTTTCTGTGATGAAACAGCCTTTCCTCATAAAGTTGATTTTCGACGAGCAAACCATCTACAAATGCGTAAAAAGCGGACAGCATCCGCTCTTCCTCCTGAGGGGAGAACAGCCCTTCCGCGGCACCCTGCTCCCATACCTTTCGAAGGCCATCCGTAAGCTCAAGCTCATACCGCAAAAAATCCTGCCGCAGCTGATCGCGCAAATGGCGCGGCGGCATCAGAATCGTCCGCTTCAGAAATGCCTGCCCCGTCGTCAAATGGCTGAGATCCGTGAAAAAATCAAACAACCGGCAAACCTGGTTCTTAACCGGCTCCTTCCGGATCGCATCCAGCAGGGCAAAATACTGCCCCCTCTCCTCGGCGATCACTTCTTCGATCAGCTGCAGAAACAGCTGCTCCTTCGATTTATAGTGAGCATAGATCGAGGGCGTCTTAATGCCCACCGCCTTGGCAATCTCGGATAGCGATACACCTTCGTAGCCCGATTCGGCGAACATCGTTACCGCTGCCTGCCGAATCCGCTCTGCCGTCGTAGGCTCTGCGCTCATGTCTGGGACCTCCGTTACCGTCCGCGGAACTATTGCCTAACGAACGTTAGTTAGTTAATTTACAGCTATTTTAGGACGAATACGCTGAAAAGTCAATACAAAAGGACCGTTCCCAGTGGCATCTGCCGATGAGAACGGTCCCTGAACGGTTATTCGATTTTAGCTTTTACCCGGCTCCAAACGGCCAGACATGCATTGACGAGCATGCCGAGGGCGATGCCCAGCAGCACGACCGTGATATGAATGACGAGGCAGTAGACCAGCAGCATTCCAAAATAGTCGTCTTCCCTAAGCGGCAGCAGCCGGTAAAGAGCGAATGCCAGCAGAACGCTGAACGGGATCCAGAACAGGAAAATAAACGCCGGAAAATACCAATGCCGGTTGCGGAACAGCGCGACGACCGGAGCCGCAAAAGCAATGATCATCAGGCCGCCGATCAGGCTGCTCCGTTCAACGATGCCGTTATAGAAGTAAGCCGAATACAGGAAGGCGTTGCCCGCCGCCGCATAGAGCAGGCTGAGCGTCACTACCCAGCGCATGGAGCGGCGGATTTGCTGCTGCTCCTTCGTATGCTCCGCCATTTAAGCCCCTGCGATTTCGCGCAGCGCCGCGGTGAATGCCTCCATTTCCTCGTCGGTGCCGATGCTGACGCGCAAATATTCGTCGATCCGCGGCTGGTCGAAGTAACGGACGAGCACCCCTTTGTCGCGAAGCTGCTGGAAGATGCTTTTGGCCGGAAGCTCAGGATGCGTAATAAACACAAAGTTGGCTTTCGAATCCGTCGCCCGGAAGCCAAGCTCCTGCACCTGCTTCGTCACGCGTTCGCGGGTCGCGATCACCTTGGCCGTCGTGTCCCGGAAGTAGGCGTCGTCCTCGAACGACGCGATGGCGCCGGCAAGCGCGAGGCGGTCCAGCGTGTACGAGTTAAACGAGTTTTTGATGCGGTTCAGTCCTTCGATCAGCTCCTCGCTGCCGAAGGCAAAGCCTACGCGCAGGCCTGCAAGAGAGCGGGATTTCGAAAGGGTCTGCACGACCAGCAGATTCGGATACTCCCGGATCAGTGAGATCGCCGATTCTCCCCCGAAATCGATATACGCTTCATCGATCACGACCGCCTGATCCGGATTGTTCTCCAGCAGCTGTCGAATGTCGGCAAGCGGAAGCAGCTGTGCCGTCGGCGCATTCGGATTCGGAATAATGACGCCGCCGTTATCCGGCCGGTACGCGTCCGCCTGTACGCGGAACTTCTCATCCAGCGGAATCAGCTCTGTCTGCAGGCCGTACAGCTTCGCATACACCTTATAGAAGCTGTAGGTAATGTCAGGGAACAGCAGCTTTTTTGCCGGATCGAAAAACGCCGCAAACGCGAAAGCGAGTATTTCGTCCGAGCCGTTGCCTACGAATACTTGTCCTGACGGAAGGCCGTAATAATCGGCCGCGGCCCGAACGAGCGCTTCGCAGGTCGGATCGGGATACAGGCGCAAATCGGCGTTCGCCGCGGCCTGAATCGCTTCGATCACCTTCGGGGAAGGCGGATACGGATTTTCGTTCGTATTCAGCTTAATGTACGTTTTGTCCTTCGGCTGCTCGCCGGGCACATACGGCACCAGTGAAGCCGTAAGCGGACTCCAAAATTTACTCAAGGATCATCTTCCTCTCCTGAACGGCAATTATTTGAGCAGAAACCTGAGAATCGCCAAGCCGAGCATGGCGCCTAATGTATTAAGTATAATGTCGTCGATGTCGAAGCTGCCGACCTTCGTCAGCATTTGGACAAGCTCCGCCGCCGCAATGATCAGAACCGTCGCTCCTGCAAGCGGGAGCAGCCTGGCGTATTTTTTGTCGAGCAGCGGCAGAAACAGGCCGATCGGGATAAATAATACGATATTGCCGAATAAATTGTTGAACCAGATATCGAAGTTAAAATGGTCATAATGCACGATATAACGTTTGATCGTGTCGAAAGGAACGAGGTTATAAGCGTAGCCCGTGCCGAAATAACGGTCGCGGTAAAACAGCAGCCAGCTCATAACCAGCGTATAGCCCAGCGCCATGAGCGCTAAAAGCAAATTGAACGGCAGGCTTTTGAAATAGGCCCTCTTGAACATGCAGCTATACTCTCCAAGGAACGGAGTACGTTTTAAAGCGGTCAGGACCCGTAATTTCCAGCCCGTTAAGCTGAAGGCCGGACGCGCAGCCGCCGTCGATGCCGATTTTCCCGTCGCCGAACCAGATGTCGGGTTTGCCGTGGATGTCGACCGTCTTCGTATGGCCGAAGACGACGGTCTTGTTCACCGATGTCGGCCTGCCGAGAAACGGGCCTTTAATATAAAGAAAATCGCGGCTCGGCTGCTCCCGCCAGTTCAAATAATTCGGGTTGATGCCGGCGTGCACATAGATGAAATGCTCATCCTCGTGATAATAAGGCAGCCTGTCCAAAAACGTTATATGGTGCGGATACCGCTCCGGAATGATTTCTTTGACCCGTTCGACCAGATGCTCGACCGTCCCTTGCTTGATGCCCGTATAGCTTTCCGCCGTCTGGCGCCCGCCGTGGCCGGTAAACTTCATCAGCGATTGCTCGCTTCGCTCCAGCACCACGTCGACCAGCCGCTCGTCGTGATTGCCCTGAATCGCGATAGCGCCGTCCCGCTCCACCAGGCCGATGACCTGCTCCACCACTTCCATGCTTCTCGGTCCGCGATCGACGAAATCGCCCAGCAGCAGCAGCTTGTCCTCGCCGGGCTTGTAGTCCATCAGCTCCAGCAAATCGTTAAATGGCGTATAACAGCCGTGAATATCGCTTATGACTAAGGTTCGCTTCATATACGCCTCCCCAAGATGATCAAATCTCTCTCTACACCGTCCAGCACCGCGACTTTCGGCAGATGCCCCCACTGCCCGAAACCGAACTTGCGCAGCAGCGCCAGGCTAGGCTCGTTATGGCCGAACACGAAGCCAAGCAGCGTATGGAGCCCGAGACGCGGCGCTTTCTCGATCGCCCTCTGCAGCAGGACCGAGCCGATCCCTTGCCCGCGGTATTCCTCGGCGATATAAATGCTGATTTCCGCGGTCGCATTATAGGCCGGCCTTCCGTAAAACGATTGAAAGCTGAACCAGGCGGCAATGTCGCCTCCCGCTTCCGTCCGCAGCACCCAAAGCGGCCGGAAATCCGCAGAGTGATCGTCGAACCAGGCTTGCTTGCTCTCCGTCGAAGCAGGCTCCAGATCGGCCGTCACCATCCTGCTTGCGACGGTAGAATTGTAGATCTCGACAATGCGAGCCAAGTCGTCCGGCACGGCATCCGTAATCAAGTAGTTTCTTCCGCTGTCCATGCCTGCCAGCACATCCTTTCCTGCAGCACTTGCTCTTGCTCTCTTTCAAGCTAATATTGCAATCATATCAAAAGTTCAGACGGAACGAAACACGGCATGGGCTTTTGCGGGCGGGCGTTAACTGGATTTCATGTATATAAATTGGCTAACTTGTCCGATTGGCATTAAATTACTATATTACATGTATCTATTTCGCTGCGTATCGGCGAATACTGGGCACAATTGGTCGAATTAGATACATGAAACGAAGTTATTTCACCGGAAAAACCGTATCTGTAATAAATATATACATCTAACACCTTCTCGGCATGCAACCGGTTATTCTCACAGTCCAGGGCTGCAGCATCGCAGTTGGGGTCGCACGGCGGGGCGGTTCACCTAAAAAGCCACTTTTAACCGTGATTAGCTTCTGCTGCAGACTCCGCCCGGACTGTCGTTCATCCGGCTTCGTGAGCGAAGCGGCCTGCAGCCCTTACGGCTCTTCCTTTTGTTTCGAAAAAGCCCGGTAATCATCCGGCGTATTCAGATTCGTGAAGGCGGTCGTGCGCCCGGCTTCATCCCTCGGCTCGACCGTTACGGTGCTGAGCCTGCCTAGCAGTCCCATGACACGGTAGTCCTGCGACTCGAGCGCACCGCGGACCGCTTCCGCAACTCGGGTATGGTAGAGAGCATGGAACGGCTGTCCCTCGCAGTGAATGACATCCGCTCCGCTGCCGATATGGGCGGCCAGCTGATCGAACAGAGCCGGCGACATGGCCGGCATATCGCAGGCGATGACGAAGACGTAGCCGGGCGGCGCCGCGGCAAGGCCCGCATGCAGCCCCGCGAGCGGTCCGCAGTCCGGATACCCGTCCGCGACAAAGGCCGCCCGCCCGGCCAGCTCGCCCATCGCTTTGCGGTATACGGACTCACGCTCCGGCGGGCCTACTGACACTGCCACCGCCGGCAGCCGCTCCAGCAGCTGGCCTGCGAGCCGGTAAACTAACGGCTTTCCTTCGATCGTCAACAACGCTTTGTCGGTACCCATGCGCGAGCTTTTCCCGCCCGCCAGAACGAGCCCCTGTACAATCGTCTCCATCGTCATTCCCCCTATTATTCGCAGAAAAGCCTGCCGCGTCCGAATGGCGCGGCAGGCTTTCTTCAAAATATAAGAATGTATAAATTTGAACTTATACATGACTTATATTTCATCGCGATGGCGAGCTATTACCATAAGCAGGCACAGAACCGAGCTGCGCAAAAGATGCAGCTAACGGTTCGTGCGTAGCGCCAGCCGTTTACGCTTGTGTTCGTCGTTTAAGCTTTCGACGGATCAAACGAGCTTTTCAGCGATACGATGCGGTTGAACGCAAGCTTGCCGGCCGTCGAATCCTTCGGATCGACATTGAAGTAGCCATGACGGAAAAACTGGAATTTGTCCCCGCCCGCCGCATCCTTCATGTTAGGCTCGACGAAGCCGCTCAGCACCTCGCGCGATTTCGGGTTGATGCACTCGAGGAACGGTTTGCCTTCCTCTTCTGCTTCGCTCGTAATCAAAGGCTCGAACAAACGGAAGTCCGCAGCCACAGCTTGCGACGCTTCCACCCAATGGATCGTGCCCTTCACCTTGCGCTCGTTAAAGCCGGAGCCGCTCTTCGTCTTCGGATCATAGGTGCAGTGCAACTCAATTACATTGCCGTCCGCATCCTTGATGACTTCTTGACAGGTAATAAAGTAAGCATGCTTGAGGCGAACTTCATTTCCCGGGAAAAGCCGGAAGTACTTATTGGGGGGATTTTCCATAAAATCGTCCTGCTCGATATAAATTTCGCGCGAAAACGGAATTTGGCGGGTGCCCATTTCTTCGTTCTCCGCATTGTTCTCGGCATCAAGCAGCTCCGTTTGCCCTTCCGGATAATTCGTGATCACGACCTTGAGCGGACGGAGCACCGCCATCGTGCGGAGCGCCTTCAGCTTCAAATCCTCACGAATAAAATGCTCCAAATTCCGCTCATCAACGAGGCTGTTGCTCTTCGCCACACCGATTTCGCGGCAGAACGCGCGCATCGCTTCCGGCGTATAGCCCTTGCGGCGAAGGCCGCTGATCGTCGGCATGCGCGGATCGTCCCAGCCGTCGACAACGCCTTCGTCCACCAGCTGCTTCAGCTTGCGCTTGCTCATGACCGTATTCGTCACGTTGAGGCGCGCGAATTCGTATTGACGCGGAGTCGCTTCCATCTCGCATTCTGCGACCGTCCAGTCGTACAGAGGACGATGATCCTCAAATTCCAGCGTACAGATCGAATGCGTGATACCTTCGATCGCATCGCTTAGCGGATGCGCGTAGTCATACATCGGATAGATGCACCAAGCGTCGCCTGTCCGGTGATGATGCGCATGCGAAATCCGGTACAGCACCGGGTCGCGAAGCGTAATGTTCGGCGATGCCATGTCGATCTTCGCGCGCAGCACGCGCTCGCCGTCCTTAAACTCGCCCGCGCGCATTCGCGCGAACAGGTCGAGGTTCTCCTCCACGCTGCGGTTCCGGTAAGGGCTCTCCTTGCCCGGCTCGGTCAAGGTGCCGCGGTATTCGCGCATTTGCTCGGCCGTCAAATCGCACACGTACGCTTTGCCCTTCTTAATCAGCAGCACCGCCCGGTTATACAGCTCCTCGAAGTAATCCGACGCGAACCGGAGCTCGTCCCAATCGAAGCCAAGCCAGCGAACGTCCTCCTTGATCGATTCTACGTACTCCGTATCTTCCTTCAGCGGATTCGTATCGTCAAACCGCAGGTTCGTTCTTCCCTTGAACTCGTCGGCCAGCTCGAAATTCAGACAGATCGACTTCGCGTGGCCGATATGCAAGTAGCCGTTCGGCTCCGGCGGAAATCGCGTGACAACCTCCTGCACATGGCCGCTCTTCAAATCTTCGACAACGATGTTTTTGATGAAATTCGAGGATGAGGACTTATTTTCGACTGTGTTCTCCACCTGCGACCACCCTTTCCCACGGAAATATTTATCCTATTATAATACACAAAATTCCTTGAAAATATAATACTTAGTATTCATTCGCAGGCGGAGAACGGGGTCGTGATCAAGCGGGGAAGAGGAGATCATGCTCATAGAATGCAAAACATGCAGCAGAGCGCTGCAATCGATGGCCGATGTCAGGTTTCTGCTGCATATTCTGCATGTCGGCTGGAACGCGTGTATAGAAGGAATCCGCGCGTTAATACGGAAGAAATTGAAGCTTCGTCCGGTATTTAATAACCGCAAAATTGACCGCAAGAAGGACGGCAGTTCCCGCCAGTTGCACCGCAATATATTCGTCAGGTCCTGTCAACGGACGGGGTCTGAACCACTGGAACAAGTAAAACGGACCTTGTCCCGTTCCGGTTGTGAACATGCCGAAAATCATGTAAATGAGCGCCAGCACCATTCCTATCGCCGCATTTTTCAGCAAATTAATCAACAGACAGGTCAAAGCAAATAAGGCGATAGCCGATACGAATAACGCACCGGCAGCAGAAAGCGAAGAGTCATTGGTCCAGGAATTTGGCACACAAGCAAGATAGGCAGCCGACAATAGGACCCCATAGAACGTAAACGACAGGACAGGCTGAACGACACCGAAGGAAAGCGGCGAGACGGGCAGCGAAACAAAAAGCTCCTTCTGATGCAAAGATCCCATCGGTCCATTAATAGCCGCTGCCGGAAAAACGACCGTCAAGGGGCCTAACATCGCAAGAAATTGAACGGAAGCAGCCGTATCATGGCTTCGCAGTCCGACGCTTATCAGACAAACCGCAATCGGCAATACCAGAAATAACGTTTGTGTTTTCATCAAGTACACGCCTAATGTCGTTAAGCCTTTAACCACGTCATGTACCCCTCTTCCAAAGTAGGCTCTGCCGGGACCGCTTCCGGGTAAGGCTTCTCGTCCGCCAGCATTCTCAGGCTGATCATCCCATCCGCTTCGGAAGAATGGACGATTTGAACATGTTTATGTTCTTTTAATTGATAGAACTGTTCGTTCGGTATTTTCATGGTCCAGACCTTGCTTGACGCCAGCTTGACCACCTCGGAAAGCGAGGGGAAATACTCAAGGAATCCTTGTTTGATCATGCATACCCGATCGCATGTCATCGAAACGTCTTCTGTAATATGAGTGGATAAAATAACGGTTCTCTGTTCGGCCAACCGGCGGAGCAGCCCCCGAAAACGAAACCGTTCTTCGGGATCCAGGCCTGCCGTCGGTTCGTCGACAAGCAGCAAATCAGGGTTGTGAATAATAGCTTGGGCGATACCAAGCCTTTGTTTCATGCCGCCCGAGAGACGGCGAATTCGCGTTGCAGCCCGATCCCCCAAATTCACTTCCCTTAATACTTGTTCTATTAGCTGCTTGCGGTCTTTTTTAGAGGATATACTTCTTAATACGGCGATATAATCCAAATACTCGTATGAAGTCAGTGCCGGAAATAACCCCACATGCTGAGGCAAATAGCCGATACGCTTTCGAGCTTCTTCCGCTTGCTTCGACCATGATATACCGTTCAAACGAATGCTTCCGGCAGTCGGTTCATATACGGTAGCCAATATGCGCAAAAATGTCGTTTTTCCCGCTCCGTTCGGACCGAGTAACCCAATGATTCCTTTGTCGATTGACAAATTGATCTCGTGCAGCACTTCGCGTTTGCCGAACTTTTTCGTAACGCCGGTTAATTCAAGCATAGCCGATTGCTCCTCCTACTCTACCTGTTGTTATTAAATAAATATTTCCGGATTTTATCCTCCAAAGATACCTTAATTGGCGTAATGAAGATTTGTTCCGGATTGGCGGAAAAGGCCGAGGCCGAGGAAACCACGTATACTTGCTCGGGTATTTTTACATCTGCGTTCAATTCCTTATTCAACCGGTTGATGACGCTCGTGACCGATTGCAGAGACTGATCCGCGGTTTCATCCGAATAATGAATGAGATGGACAATTGAATCGTGTTTTTCATAGATTGCATTAAGCAGCATAGGACCGTACGCTTCCCCGCTTAGAGTCCCGGCAAATGATGGATCTAAATTTGTAATCAGCCTGTCTGAGCCCGCGGAGCTAAGCTTGATTTCATAATGCTCCCTAGCAGCGGATCCCATCGGGTTCATCGCTTCATCCGGGTGCATCGGATACCACGGAAGCGTCGGCAGCAGCTCGAATGAGGAAGGATTCATGTCGCTATATGCGCTGGACCTTGTTTCCAGATGCAGAATGCCCTCACCCGACTCTTCTTGCGGCAGGGTGATGTTCACCCAATTTCCCGATCTCTCGTACGCAACTTGTTTCCCATTCCAGCGAAGGCTGTCGATTTGAATCACATTCCATAATGCGATCGAAAATTGATCAGCTTCCGTTTTCAAGGACACATCCGCACGATAAGAAAAGTCATGATCCTCGCCTGCATGGCGAATATCCATCTTGTACGACTCTATGACGTATTTGCCCGGCTCATACGGATCAGCCTCAAGCTCCATTGCTCTGCTAATATCCGATATCTCCTGATTCGGGAACAGGAAAGGAATTGCCCCGATACTCACAACAAGCAGAACTGCCAATACCTTCATCACTTTTATTTTTCGGATAACCCGAATGGCCAAAATATAGATTAAAGCGGCTGCCAGAACGGACATGATACGCTGCCATACGGCCCCGGAATTGACAATCATATGTTCCGTTG
This sequence comes from Paenibacillus vietnamensis, assembly GCF_020169515.1. Classification (GTDB taxonomy): domain Bacteria; phylum Bacillota; class Bacilli; order Paenibacillales; family Paenibacillaceae; genus Pristimantibacillus; species Pristimantibacillus vietnamensis. The sequence continues at coordinate 11,698 of NZ_JAHMHW010000006.1, forward strand.
CAAAGAGATACCGCGTAAATTCAAAGTTTGTGTCGCTAATGGCCAGCCATGGCAATAGCTTTGCCGGGAGGATTTGTACAAAATGATTATAGGGACTTAACACGATCCATAATGCAGCCAGCACCACATAAGTCACTATAGACGGCCAAAGCGTAAATAACGAATAACCTATTATTAACGAAAGGAGGAACGGAACGAACCAGTTGCTAAAAGTATACAAAAAAATAATCGTCACCAGAGATTTCGACAATTCCGTATGATGATGGAATCTAAGTAATACTAGTAAACTGGCTAGAAATACGAGATACCATAAACCTGAATGCGAAACCCAATACAAAAACTTTAACCCATAATATCGAGCTCCATAGGGCAAGGAGGACAACAGCTCGGCCGTGTGATTCCTTGCTTCCAATCTTGCCTGCTCCGCGCCGTACATTAAAAACATAAGATTAAATGCCATAATAAAAAAGATCATGCCGGAAATATCCTGCCAGCTTTCAAGCAGGCGGAATGTCACAGCTATAAATAACATTTCCGCAGCTAAAAACATGACCCAGTATTGAGGCTGCATCCAAAACTGCTTCCACTCTTTTCTCATTTCATGACTCCTTGAGACGAAAAATTAGGGAGGAAGCCGTAACTTCCCTCCCCGCAATTACTTGAGAATGTGATATTCAATAAAAAAGGATCTATGTTCTAAATCAAGGCTTATAGTTCCACAGGTTTCCGCTTACTTTATCATCGTTGTCCCCTGTTGCTTTAATATAAAACAATGTTCCGGCGCCTTCAAGCCAGTAGTCTAGAGCTTTATATTTTACAGATTCAGACAAATCAATAGAATACTCCAGCGAGTCAGGCCATACAGAAATCACTTTATAAAGCGCAATTCGGCCGTTCTGTCCCTGATTAAGTGCGGCATCAATACGTCCGTACTGCCCCTGTCCATTAATGTTACCGCTGGTTGCGCTTGTCGTATTTACTTCTTTAATGACATACGTATGTTGATTCGCAGCATATGCACTGTAGCCAAATGAAAACAGTACTACCGCCGATAAAGATACAATTCCTGCTTTTAGTTTCGAATACACAGATCTTACCTCCAGTTTAATATCATCATAAATGTATTGGCGGCCGCCCTAAATTAATTTATCCTAATAAAAAATCTTTTTCACCGGACATTTTAGTATGGGGTCCTTAACCCTTTTTGGGGATTCCCTATAGAAAACTGATCTACAGTTACTTTCGTACTAGGTAAAAGGCTCTTCTATTATTTACATGGAGGTTAAAATATTGATAATTCAAACGAACCGATCAGGAAACACTTCAACCATTTTTAAAGAACTGGCAAGTATACTTAACTATCATTTCGGTAATTGTTCATATAACGTAATGATTCGAGATTTTTTGAGATACAAAAATGACTTTTCTAATATATGGTCTCAGCTCAGCCAGCTTACCCACCACATGCTGGGAGGGAAATCGCCGAACATTGCTTACGCAGCCGCCCAGACCGAGTTGATCATATTAAGTCTGGACATTATGGACGACCTGCAGGACCAGGACAACCTCGAGCCTCCATGGATGCAATGCGACACAGCCGTCGCCATGAATTGTGCGTCCAATCTGTTGGTAGCAGGACTGTCAGGCATCGGAGAAATGGCTATTCACCCAAAAATATTAAAATTGCTGTCCTCCGCTCATAATGGCCAGCATCAAGACTTGTCGAATCAGGTCACGAACGAAGAACAATATCTCTCCATGGTCTCAAGGAAATCGTCATCGCTCATCAATCTCGCAATGCAGATGGGATATCAGCTGCTCGATCATAAAGATCCTGTTACGGAAGAAAAGCTCGATAAGCTTGCCGACTGCATCGGGATAGCGGCGCAGCTTCAAAACGACTTAAAAGAGATCGCTACGCTGCACAGCCGAAATGATCTGGTCAATCGGAAGAAAACGCTCACCACCTTGTATTTGCTGGACTTATGCGAAAGCAAATTTCCCATTCTTAAGAGCTATTATGAAGGACTATGCAGTCTGGATGAGCTTGCCGGACAAGAATCGCAGCTCGCCGACTTTATTAGTCAATCAGGCGTTTTCGAATATACATACGCGCTTCAACGGCTTTACATGGTTCGGGCCAAGCAAATCTTTGAGTCACTACCGGCTGTTCAGCCTTGGTCGGACCGCTTCCTTGACTTCATCATCCATCCTTACCTTAACAAAATTTAGGGATTCCCCATTAAATATTAGGGCGTACTAAAACTGTAGTTTGATATAATGGAAATATTGTCTTTTACATATAGGGGGAACAGGAAATGTGGAGTAAACAGTTGAAGGAAGCAGCTATTCAATTGGCGAACTGTAAGGAAGCAGAGAAAAAAACTTCCATTCTACAGCAGCTCTTACCAGACCAACGCGCTGCTTTTCAGGTTGCTTACGCAGCTCCTGCTGCAGCCAATCGTATCACCAATGCGCCGCATGAATACTGGAGTTAGCACAACACAAAGAGCCTGACTTCACGGTCAGGTTCTTTTTATTCCTGCTTCGAAAGGACAATTATCCCATGAAGAAGTCAACATTTAGAAAGGTCATACCCTTCACTGTCTGTTTAATCCTTCTGCTCCTCCACTCTTGGGTCAGCTATATCACGTTTAACAACCCATACATAGGCGTCGGACTGTCGCAAAGCAAACCCGACACATGGTACATATCCGAGTTTTATAACGACGGTCTGGCCCGATCCGCAGGGTTAGCTTTAAATGATATATTGATTCAAGTTAATGGGGAACCGGCTCATAACCATCCGACCGTCTACAAATTCCATGAGCTTGAGCAAGCGCGAAACGTAGAAATTATGCGCGAAGGCATCTTGCACTGGGTTGAGTTTCAAAATCCGACAAGCGGGTCCTCCTCTCGGTATGTAACGGGTCTGATTGCTGAACTTTTGTTTTTTGGAATAGCCGCTGTTCTCGCGGTGAAAACAACGCAAACGCCGGCCGGCCGTTATTTAACAGCTGCCTTTACAACGATGGGAGTTGCTTTTATGTGTGCGGAAGCTTCCGCGCGCAGCGACATTCTTTCTATGATTATTATTCACGCGGCTATGTCGTTCGTTCCTTATTTATTCGCCCAGTTTCTCTATCATTTTCTCACGCAAAAAGGCTATAAGCTTTTCGCTTATCGCAAGCTGCGGAGCGGTATGATGATTCTGGCCGGATTAGCTTTGACAAGGCTTGTTTATTATACGAACTTCCCATTATATACGTACGGCGTTATTGACCGAACGATCGCTTTGCTTTGTTTTGCCGCGGGCAGCTGCATCGTATTTGTTTTATTATTTGCCGTTTACAGAAAGAACCGCCTGGAGTACTCTTTCTCGGCCTTAGTCGTAAAAATCGTCTTTCAGTCGTTTGCCGTATCTTTTATTCCATATTTGCTGTTAACCGTCATTCCTGATCTGCTAGGTGATTCGATCGTTCATTATTCGGAAGCGGATTGGTTTATTCTGTTATTTCCAATCTGTTGCATTTATTTTTCTGTAAAATATAAGCTGATGAAGCACCATTCCTTTTCTCTATCCTTTTTCAACCGAAACCACAGACAAGTCGTATCCTTTAATCGGCTTTTGGCGGAACACGGCCAGACGAGCACCATCAGCGAGTGGGAAAAGCATTTATTTCCCCGGTTCTGTACCTTATTCAATTGGGATGCTATCGCCATTCGCATAGCGGATCACGGAAAAATTAATTTTAACGCTTACGGTACGTTTGAAGAAGGAGAAGTTGAACAAGCCTTAGCGAATGGGCGGCGCGCAGAGTCACCTGTTCATGTGTATGTCATTCAGTCAAAGCTTGATTTTACAAGCCATTTGGTGATCAAAAAGTCCATTTCCCAAAAGCCTGTCGCCAAGGAGCTCCAGCTTTGCATCGATGTGCTGCTCGCATGGCTTGGCGTTACCTCGGAAAATATTTATTTATCGGAAAAGCTGTCTCAGCGGGTTGAAAGGCTCATATCAGAAACCGCAGCCGCTTCCGAGCATAAAGGCGATCATGCTTTATGGTTCAAGAAGACGCTCTACCAAATGCAGGAGAAGGAGCGCCGACGTATCGCCTCCGAGCTCCATGATACGGTTATGCAGGACATTTATTTTGCCAAGCAGCGAATTTCCGCCATTCGCAAAGACGCACCTGCGCCTTCCAATCTTGATTACAAGCTTGAGGAGCTCTCTGATTATATGGAAATCATCAATACAAATCTTAGAGACGCCAATTTCCAGCTCTATCCGCATTTGCTGAAGGAAGTCGGATTTACAGCCACCATTTCCAGCTTGATCGAAGATGAGCGGGCCCATGTCGAATTTCATTTATTTTTGCGAATCGAACATAAAGCAGATTGGGATCAACTCGATTCCGATACTCAGCATCATCTGTTCCGTATCCTGCAAGAGCTGCTGTCGAATGCCAGAAAACATGCCGGCGCCAATCAAGTGGAATTTCATTTTTACCGGAAAGATCGGCAATTCGTTATTGCTTACCGTGACGATGGGGCAGGCTTCGACATGCATATGGAGCATGAAGGAGCCGGTTTGCGCAATATTCATCATCGCATTTCCTGCTTGGAAGGATCGCTTTTCCTTGATACGGCTGTCCTGAAAGGGCTCGCGGTAACCATTCTATTTCCCGGGAAAGGCAGGTTATCTGCTTGAATAAAGAAATTAAAGTGGTGATTATCGACGATCATCCTACCATGGCGCTTGGCATCTCGCATATACTGGGAAACGAAGCCGGCATTTCCGTGCTTGGTATAGCATCCACCGGCATTGAGGGAATTGAGCTGGTTCAGAACACACATCCGACAGTCGTCATTCTGGATTTAAACTTACCGGATCTTAATGGCGTTCGGATCGCCGCCGCTATCAAAGAAAAGCACCCTGCCATTCACGTCATCATTCATACCGGCTTCGATTACACTCCTTATTTCAATCAATTAGTCGAAAGCGGCGTCAGCGGCATTTTGAATAAAAGCGCGGCTCCGGAAGACATTCTGGAAATGATCCGTGCCGCGGTACGAGGTTATACGATCCTGCCCCTGCCTGTATTCAGGCAAATTCAGCTTCAACGACCGGAGCATGCCAAGCATTATTGGGAAGCGGATCTTACACCGACAGAGCAAAAAATTTTGTCGATGGTCGCCGACAAACAAACGAACAGCAGAATTGCCGGCGTTATTCACATGAGCGAGAGCTCGGTTGAAAACTACTTAAAGAGGATTTACAGTAAGCTCGGGGTACGCTCCAAATCCGAAGCGATCGCCAAAATCGAGAACGACGACCGCTTTCAGAAGGTGGATGAGGATGCGGAGTGAAGAGGATTAGTCTAGGCTTGATTTTGGCTAAAAGCTGATCAGCCCCGCGGAATACAGGAAAACGAGCAGCACCAGCACCGGCGCAACGAACCGGATCATGAACATCCAGACGCGGAACCACCAGACGGTAAGGCCCGCCTCCTCCGCCGCTCCCTTCCAGGCATATCCGACGAACAGGGTGATGATGAGGCCGCTCAGCGGCAGCACGATGTTCGAGCAGATGAAATCGACCCAATCGAACAGCGATTTGCCGCCGAAGTTCAATCCTGATCCATCTCCGCCAAGCGACAGCGCCGAAGGGACGCCGATCAGGAAGCATGCCGCTGAGACGAGCACGACCGCAAACGGACGGCTCCAGCCGAGCACCTCCCTCACGAAAGCGACAGGTACCTCCAGCAGGGACACCGCCGAGGTCAGCGCCGCAAAGGCGAGCAGGACGAAGAACAGGCCGCCGAAGAAGGCGCCTAGCGGCATCGCGGAGAAAGCGGCCGGCAGAGCAACGAAGACAAGTCCCGGTCCCTGCGAAGCCTCCAGATCAAAGACAAATGTCGTAGGGAAAATAATAAGCCCCGCCAAAAAAGCGTAGAGCAAATCCCCGAGCCCGATCGCCAAGGTCGCGCCGCCGAGCGATTGCCGTTTATCCACGTAAGCGCCGTAGGTAATCATCGCCCCCATCCCAAGCGATAACGAGAAGAAGGCATGACCAAGCGCAACAAGAGCCGACTCCGCCGTCAGCTTGGAAAAGTCGGGCCTTAGGAAAAAGGCGACGCCCTCCCCGGCCCCTTCAAGCGTCAAAGCGCGGACAACCAGCACCAGCAGCAAAATGACGAGTCCCGGAATCAGAATTTTGTTAAACCGCTCGATACCTGCAGATACGCCAAGCATGATAATAAAGCCCGTCAGGAGCATCACGATAAACTGCCAGAAGACGGGCAGCCAGCTTCCGATAAAGTTCGTGAAGAGGCCCGTATAATCCCCGCTCTCGAACAGCTTCCCCGTAAAGGAAAGCACCGCATAATGCATCGTCCAGCCGGCCACCACCGCATAGAAAGACAGGATAACAAACGGCCCGAGGATCGTGATGAAACCAAGCCTTCCCCACAGCTTGCTCCCGCTCAGCCTGATCAGCGACGTAGACGGATTTCCCCGGCCGCCCCGGCCGACCGCAAGCTCAGCCAGCAGCACCGGAAGGCCGACCAGCAGCAGGCAGATGGTAAACAGCAGAAAAAAAGCCGCACCGCCATATAGTCCGGTAATGTAAGGGAATTTCCACATATTGCCGAGACCGACCGCACTTCCGATCGCCGCCAAAATAAAGCCGTATGATGAAAACCGCTCCTTCGATTGCTCTCCTCCGCCCTCCGATAAACCGGAAGGATGTTGTTCTTTCATCTAAGTCACCCTTTGCCCTGTGCTGTTAACGGTAAAATATACTTATCGGCGGATAGTATTTCCAGACGACTCTCCATCTATCCGCAATACCGCTCTTTTCGGATTATTGCATATTTCACCTATACCCATCGTACCGGAAGCCGAATCAAACGAAGTTCCAATTAGCTTCCAGACGGGAATCGGCATCTTATTGTTTTTGCATATATCAAACCAGTTTTATTATTTGTCCTATGGATTAATATAATAAATCTATATATAAAAATGCATATTTACACACAATATAAACCTCCACCAAAATCCGCTCCCTTTACATCTCACACTATAGCTGAAAACACAAAAAGACAGAACCGCCTTAGCGATTCTATCTTTTTTCAACCATGACATCTGTTCGAACATCGCTTTATCTTACAGCGAAAAAGGGGGAGAGCGGGACAGGAACCGATCCGAGGCGGCTTACAAACAAGAGCGGAGAGTTGTGTATGGCGCCTAACTATCCAGAGTCAGTGAATGCTGAGTGCAAATCGATGAAGACCAAACCGCATGGGATGGAGCTTACGCAACAAACGCCCCTGTTCGAAGCTCCATAACTGAGCAGACTTCATACAACTCTACAACTGCATAGTTGTCCGAGCAGCACAAAATCCCTCCCCCAGCGGCGCGGTTTTTCGGCTAGCGACATGAAATTCCGCCATCAGACGCCAGACTTCTCCTCAAATTGACGGAAAAAGCCATAAAATGGGCCGTTTTTCGCCGCGAAGCCCCATCTATTTCATTTTTAGGTGAGGGAGGATGGGATCATGCGTTCCCATTCCGTCATCCATTTCGGAGTTCAAATGCTACCCCGGAACAAACGTTCGCGATCTCATATCAATATTGAGGGCTCAGCCGCGGTGCAAAGAGCATTACGCCCCTTCTTCTACGGTCTAACTTTCAGTCCCCCATCCTAAACCTGCTTCGGCTTGTGCCTGATCTCCCTCCCCTATATTGGCTCCTTGATCCCCCGCCGGTGCAATTTTACAGCCAACGACATGACATCCCGCCACCAGCCGCCATTTTCACCCTCAAATTGACGGGAAAAGCCATAAAATGGGCCGTTTTTCGCCGCGAAGCCCCATCTATTTCATTTTTGGGTGAGGGAGTATGGGATCATGCGTTCCCATCGCGTCAACCGTTTCAGAGCTCTAATGCTCCATCAGAACAAACGTTCGAGGTCGGATTTGATCGACATAGGCTCGTCCGTTGATTCATAACGTTTTACGACCCTTCCGTCCCGGTCAATCAGAAACTTCGTGAAATTCCATTTGACTGAGTTGCCTTCGAGGAAATGCGGCAGCTTTTCCGAAAGGAAAGCATTTAGCATTTTCCCGCTCGGCTCGCTCGTGTCGAAGCCCTCGAACGGAGCTTCCTCCGTCAAATATTGAAACAGCGGATGGGCCGTCTCCCCGCGCACATCAGTTTTGGCGAATAACGGGAACGTGACTCCGTGATTCAATTGACAGAAGCTTTGCACATCCGAATTCGCGCCAGGCTCCTGCTCGCCGAACTGGTTGCTTGGGAAACCGAGAATTTCGAACCCTTGATCCTTATATTCCTCATACAGCTTCTGCAAATCCGCGTACTGCGGCGTGAAGCCGCATTTGCTCGCGGTATTCACCACAAGAAGCACCTTCCCCTTATATTGCTCCATCCCGGCGGCTTCCCCACGGATGGTTTCCAGCTCATACGAATAAATGCTCATTCCGATTTCCTCCCTATAGAAGTTCACAAAATTAAATTGTATACAATTTAAATCTATACATAAAGTAACATGCCCCCATCCGCTTGTCAACAAAAGGAGCCGCCGGACCAAGCGTAAACGGCTATTGCCGTCCTTTGGCGGCTATAGCTTACGTTTCGCGGTGAAATACAGGCCGTCAGTAGAGTGAAAATTATACTTTCGTATCTAAAAAAAGCCGGCCCTGCATCATCTCCAATGACAAAGGCTGGCCCACCGTCCATAAAAGATATAAAAGCTAAGAGTCCTGATGCTTCTTCCTGCCGGTCAGCCAATCCGTGAACAGCGCGTAATCGTTCTCCACCTGGTCTGCGTAAGAAATGGCCCACCCCGCAATCGAGGCACAGAACGCCTCCTCGTTGCTGCCCATCGCCTTCACAATTTCCTGCTCGCTGTGGTAAGCGAGAATGCCCTGCGCTACGTCGGCATCGGCCCGCGCGTGCATTTTGGCCGTCAGTTGGCCCATGCTCTCGGTAACGGACAGCAAATCGCCGGCCGTCTCCAGCTGCTCGAGCTTCAGCCGCTTCTTGTACGGCGAACGCTCCCGCACATAAAAATGCCGCTCGCCGATTGACAGCCAGCCGAGGTAAGGGTCTGCCTCGTGGTGCATCGCCCGCTGCGTCATCGTCACTCGCTTGCCCTGATGCTCGAATTGCCCCCAGAACGTTTCGTCGTAAGGCATGAAATAAGCCGGAACCGGCACCCGAACCTCCTTCACCTCGAGCACGATATCGTCTTCGCTCTGCACTTCTTCACCGGTCGCCCCCGCTTCAATCAGCACATAGTAGCGGTCGAGACCGATTGAAGCCGTGCCCGACCCGCGCTTCACCGCCACATCCTTAATCTCGAAATGGCTTAGCGCGTACGAATGCCCCTCCGGCAGACTTGCCAAATACTCCGGCCAAGCCGCCAGCAGCGCGGCCCGCTCCTCCTCCGTCGGCTCCACGATCTCGTCCGTATGCGCGAATGTCCGGTGCTCCTGCACAAGTGCGGTCACCTTCTCGAGAAAATGCTGCTCCTTCCGCTTATGCAGCTTTTTCAGCAGCTTTTTCACGGGCCCGCCAGCCTGCTCAACGTCCATGACATAAGTGCCCGGATCGTCCTTCCTCTTCGCGAAACGCTGGATTTGCTTGGAATAAGCCCGCAAAAAGGACTCGATCGCTTCCATCTGCTTGTACAAAGGCTGCTCCTTCAAGCGGCCTACAAGCGCAATGCTGACCGACATCCGCAGCAAATCGTACAAGTACGAGCCGAGATAACCCTCATCGAAATCGTTGACGTCGTAGACGAGCGTCCCCCGCTCATTGCGGAATGCCCCAAAATTTTCGAAGTGCAAATCCCCCTGGATCCAGGTCGGGCGGCCTGCAGGCGTATGGTACGCGAACCATTCGCGGGTTACGTCGAAATAAAACAAATAAGCGCTGCCGCGAAAAAAGGAAAACGGCGTCTCCGCCATTTTCAAATACTTTTCTTCCCGCCTGCCGCGCTCCAGCTGCATCATTTTTTGATCGAACTCTTGAAAAATCGCGGACAGCGTCCGCTTTCTAAGCTTGCTCCGGGTCAGCTTCACCCGCTCCGTCAGCTTCGATTCCATAAACGTCCCCCTCGTACATAGAAATAGCCGCTCGTGCTCCAATTAACTGGAATTGATGTCTATAAATCCGCCGTGGTATCGCTTATCCATAAATTAACTGGAAATCCCGCATATAAATCCTCGAAAATGGATGCTTACCGGAAAAACAACCGATTTAGATGGGTCCAATCCAGTTATTTCTACAAAATGATGCCTAGTCAAATAAATAAATGTATGAAATCCATCTAAACGCCATCTTAGCTCATAATCGAACGCATCCCGTCTCACTATTGCTGCGTTTCCGCCTTGCGCAGCCTAACGAAATCGCTCACCATCGCCAGCCTCCAGGGAAGAATCATGCCGAAGGCGACCAGGTAAAACACCGCGCCCGTCTGAGGGATCGACATATACTGCTCGACCACTTCATGCAGCGACAGCCTTATCGCGAACAAAACGACCATAATCAGGATGAACGCTTTCGAGCGCCTGACGTAAATGTCCGACTTTACCCTCTCAAGCCGGGTTGTGACCACAAGCGGGAAAGCAAAGAGCAGCAGGCCCGTCCCGAAGGCGCTGAACCCCCATCCCCATGGAATATGCGCAGCCGGGAACGCGAACATAATGAAGCCCGTTGCCATCCCGAGCGGGGGAATAATGATTTTGCGAAGGCTGGTCGGTTGTTTGCCCGCCCTCAGGCGCAGTATGATGAGCGCTGTAAAGGCAAGCAGCGATACGATAATCGAACCTGCCTGTATCGTTTCCGTAGAGAGCGGCAACTCGTCCTACCTCCGTTTCTCTGGTCTTAAGGCCTATAATTGTTATCATCGTACTGCAAAATAGCGCTTACTGCAAATCGAAAATTGCAGGTGCACCGCATCGCCTTGCGGCCGGACGGGCAGCAAGCTGCCGGGGTTTACTCCGTCATCTGCGTCCGGTAAACCTTCGGCGAAACGCCCTCCTGCTTCTTGAACACCTTGCTGAAATATTTCTCATCGTGAAAGCCGACCATTTCCGCGATTTTGGCGATGCGCAGATGAGGGTTCGCCATGAGCAGCTTCGCCTTCTCGATCCGAATGGAGGAAATATAGTCGGAAAAATTGACCCCGAGCTCCTGCTTGAATTTGCGGGACACATATTCGCGGCTGACAAAAAACCGTTTGGCGACGTCCTGCAGCGAAAGCTCCGATTGGTAATTTTGCTCGATAAAGCCGGCAATATCGCCCATCTTTGCCTTCTCCTGCGATTGCCTTGCCGGAACGGCGCGGGATAGCCGGAGCAGAAGCCGGTGCGTCCACTCCCTCCAGCTCTGCAGCGACAGTGTTCCCGCTTGAGAATATGGCGCTTCCTCCATCAGGTCGCCGTCGGACGGACCGCCGACCTCTTCTTCTGGCTGCGTAGGCGCTTCGTCTCGAAGCTTCTCCGCAAGCTGCAAAGCCGCATGACGGTAATCCTCCAGCATTTGCGGAGTGAGGCAGCCCGACTGCCGCGCAGCCTCCAGCCAGCGGCCCGACGCCGCCTCAAGCCGTTCCTCGTCCCCGCTCAGCACCGCTACCCGGCACTCCTCCTCCCATTCGGAGAACGAACCCCGTTTCCCCTGCTTCGTGTCCTGCAAGGAAAGGATCCAGCGGGTCATACCGTCAGCTGCGCCTGGCTGCCGTATACCATCCGCATTCTGGCCAGCACATTGCGCAGGCCGATCCGGGTTTCCGCTCCATACTGCGCCTGCTTCATAAATTCGTTCCCGCCGGCAGCCATGCCTGCTTCGGCTTCGGCTTCTGTCGCCGCCCGCGCCGCTCTGCGCGGTTTCTCCGGCAACGACCGGATCCTCCTGCAAACGCCTACCAGGAATGGTGGCTGCTCGGCAACCAAGGCATCAACCCGGCTTCGCGCAGCAGCCTGACGTTAATGCGTTTATCGCAGGCCTGAACGACGGCTCCGCCAAAATTACCGGCAACGAAAAGTTCGCCGAGTGGGCGAAGCTTTTGAAGCTGACCGTAGACTACGGCAACAAAAATCCGCTGACGACCGACTACAACACGCAGGTTGCGATGTTCGCGAACGGCGAAGCGGCGATGATGCAGGAAGGCAACTGGTCGCAGGTGCAAATCGACGGCAATAATCAGGACCTGAACCTTGGCGTGCTGCCGATGCCGCTCGGCGAGGATGCTGCCGCCAATGACAAGCTGAACGTAGGCATCCCTGCCAACCTGGTCATCAACAAGGAATCCGACGTGAAGGAAGAAGCAAAAACGTTCCTGAACTGGCTCGTAACATCCGATATCGGCAAAGAATACATCGTGAAAAAATTCAAATTCATCCCGGCCCTGTCGACCATCAAAGCGACTCTGGAGGATATGGGCGACATCGGTACGGAAATTTTCAACTACGTGCAGGAAGGCAAAGTGCTGGGCCTGCAATCGTCGAAATATCCGGACGGCGTAACGCAGGAATTCGCCAGCGTCATCCAGCAATATATCGCGGGCAAAACCGACGCCGACGCTTGGCAAACAGGCATGCAGGCGGCTTGGGATAAGCTGAAAAAATAAGTGTTGCAACAAGAAGAAGCGTCCTCCCCTCCTCTTTAGGAAGGGCGGACGCTTCTTTTGTTTGTGTGCTGCTGGAAACGTGACAGGCACGAAGAAGGCGTTGGGCTACGATAGCCATAGCGAGCAGCGATGAAATTGAGCTCTGCCGCTCTGCTCCATAACTGGATTTTGTGTATCTAATCCCGGCATTTTCGAAGGTTACGGCAGTATAACTGGAAAACTTACATTAAAAATCACCAGAACTTCAATATTTCTTAGACAAATGCCAATTTATATACGATCAATCCAGCTAATTTTGTCCCCCACAGTCCATCCGACAAAAATATCAACATAAACTCCAGCTACTTATATGACATTGTAGGAGGCCGCCAGTTGGCAGTGTGCAGTTACTGTGCCATAGCGCCTCCGACCTGCTCCGCTTACGACATACCGCTTCCGTTACCCATGCGCCATATATTGCCGGATATCGACACCGAGCGCATCCGACAGCTTCATTCCGAATTCCCGGTCGGCACGGAAGAAGTTGCAGATCGCCCGCAGTCTGATGCCGTCATTCGTTTGTTTCAGCTCGCTTACGATATTCGACACCAGGTTGTCGCGCTGCCGCTCCGGCAGCGAACGGTAGCGCTCGCCCGCCTGCGTAAAATCGTCGGTTTTATCGATGAGCTGCCGGCCTGCAGAACCCTGCAGAGGGACGAAGGAATCCGCATATTTCGGCGCTTCCTTCGGGCTTTCGGACGAGCTGTTCGGCTCGTAATTGACCGGCGACGGATCGGCCTGCATCGTCATCGCTCCGTCGCGCTGATGGTTTCGAACCGGCGCATACGGGCAGTTGACCGGGATGCTCAGGTAGTTCGCCCCGAGCCGGTAGCGCTGCGTATCCGGATAGGAGAAGAGGCGCCCTTGCAGCAGCTTGTCTTCCGATGGCTCGATGCCCGGCACCAAAGCGCTTGGCGAAAATGCCGCCTGCTCGACCTCCGCGAAATAGTTGACGGGATTGCGGTTCAGCGTCATCGTGCCGACCTTCTCGAGCGGATACATATCCTCCGGCCATACCTTGGTCGGATCGAGCGGGTCAAACGAGTAGCGGTCGACATGGCCGGCCGGCATGAGCTGAACGTACAGCTCCCATTCCGGGAAGCGGCCAAGCTCTATCGAATCGTACAAATCGCGTGTCGCATGATTGGCATCGCGTCCCTGCAGCTCCTGCGCTTCGGCTGCCGTTAAGCTGCGGACGCCCTGCTTCGACTTCCAGTGGTATTTGACGTAGGTTTGCTTACCGTCTGCATTGATCCATTTGAACGCATGCACGCCGAAGCCGTCCATTTCGCGGTATGTCGCCGGAATGCCGTCATCCGAGAACAGCCAGGTCAGCATATGCGTCGATTCCGGCGACAGCGTCATGAAATCCCAGTACCGTGCCGGGTCCTGAATATTTGTATGAGGAGCAGGCTTAAGGGAATGGACCATATCCGGAAATTTCATCGCATCTCGGATGAAGAAGACCGGCAGATGGTTGCCGACGATATCGTAGTTACCCTCCTGCGTATAGAACTTGACCGCGAAGCCGCGCGGGTCGCGCGCTGTCTCGGGCGAGCCTGTGCCGCCGATGACGGTCGAGAAACGGACGAGCACCGGAGTTTCCGTGTCAGCCTTCTGCAAAAAATGAGCTTTCGTATGCTCCGCCATGCCTCGCTCCGTCCGGAACACGCCGTGCGCTCCGGCCCCTCGCGCATGCACGACACGCTCGGGAATACGCTCCCGGTCGAAATGAGCCAGCTTCTCCAGCAGGTGGTAATCCTCAAGCAGCACGGGACCCCGCTGTCCCGCCGTCCTCGAGCTTTGATTATGGCCAACCGGCGCGCCTTGATTCGTCGTTAAAAAGGGATTCATGATCGTATGCACTCCTTTAAGAGGTGATTTAAGATTAAATATTTAGACTTGATCTAAATCCTTAGTTAATCTTATCGGAATGCGGCAGGCTTGTCATGAATGCATCGTGAACGGGTCGTGAATGTTTCATGAAGGGGGAGTGCATGTGAGGGGCATGCGCATGGTTCGGCAGCGAACCTGAGCTGACTATGTACTCCTACGCTTATGATCGTAGCTTGTCTGTACTCCATTTTCGGATGAAGTTTGGCAGCTAACGACACACTATCAGAGTTGTTTATGCCTTGCTGCACTTTCTGCAGCAGAACAGCCGGCATCTAAGTTACTCCTTCGCTCCACTGCAGTTTCTACAGCGGAATCGAGCTCTTTGGGGGTTTTGGGGTTACTTGTCGCCGATCTTCTGCAAAGGTGCTGGCTGGTCACTCAACACACTTCTCATGTTAGGCTTCTGCTGAATTAATGCAGCTGAACGGCCAACTATCCAAGTTACTCATTCGCTCCGCTGCAGTTTCAGCAGCAGGAATGAGCTCATTTGGGGATTTTGGGCGGCTTGTCGCCGATTCTGCTGCAAATGTACAGGCTGGGCATTCAACACACTTCTCATGGCAGGTTTCTGCTGCAATTTAGGCAGCAGAACAGCCAGCATCTAAGTTACTCCTTTTCTCCACTGCAGTTTCTACAGCGGAATCGAGCTCTTTTGGGGATTTGGGGTTACTTGTCGCCGATTCTGCTGCAAAGGTGCAGGCTGGTCACTCAACACACTATTCATGTTAGGCTTCTGCTGCAATTTATGCAGCAGAACAGCCAGCTATCTAAGTTACCCTTCGCTCCACTGTAGTTTCTACAGCGGAATCGAGCTCATTTCGGGGTTTTAGGCGACTTGTCGCCAATTCTGCTGCAAATGTGCAGGCTGGCACCTCAGCACACTTCTCATGGCAGGTTTCTGCTGCAGTTTCTGCAGCAGAACGTCCCACTCTCCAAGTTTCTACTGCAGTTTCTGCAGCAGAACGTCCCACTCTCCAAGTTTCTGCTGCCATTTATGCAGCAGAAACACAGGCCCCCGGTAATGCGAGCAGTTACGGCGCCGGCCGCTTACTCATCCCGGTCATCCGCGAGCCGGTAGCCGACGCCGCGCACGGTAACGATATATTTAGGCGCCACGGCGCTGTCCTTGAGCTTTTTGCGCAAACTTTTGATATGGGCATCCACCAGGTTGCTGCCTCCATAGAACTGCAGCCCCCATACCGTGTCGAGCAGCGATTCACGGGTAAGCACCGAGCCGTCCGACGTGATGAAATGCAGCAGCAGATCGTATTCGGTTTTTGTCAGGTCGATTCGCTTTCCGTCGCGGTCAACGGTCATTTTCCTCAGGTCGATCCGAATGTCCTTGAAAGACCGGACATCGCCGCCGGTTGTGCCCGAGGCTGAAGCAGGACGATTCGACAGCATGCGGTTAATGCGCTCCAGCGCCTCCTCGGGCTTCGCCGGCCAGACGAGCAGCTCGGCCGCGCCGAGCTCGGCGGCATTCCGGCTTTCGCCGGTGTCCGAATCCAGCAAAATCAGCACCGGAACGCCCTGACGCTCTGCCGACTTCAGCAGCTCCGCACCCGCCTGCAGCGTATTGCCGGCCTGGGCATGGACAACCGGTATCGCATCGTAGACCAGCAGCTCCGGCTGCAGACTTTGCAGCATGCCCTCGTTGTAATCGTGCAGCGAGAACACATCGAAGCATTCCGCCGATAAGGCGACCAGCAAGCTCTTCACCCGCTCGGGAAGCGGGCTGATAATCATAACGCGCTGAGTCAGCGAGCACAGCATGCCTTCCTTGCTCACGCTCTCTGCCGCCATCAAATCGCCATGGCCCGGCGCTCCCGCGTTCTCCATTGCCGTCATTTCGTCGCGCATGCTTCGCACACCCCCTCCAGCACTACTTGTACATGCTCAACCTTATATTTGGTCTCGGACGCGACGCTTTGCAGCCACTCTGCGGGAAGCTCGGTCAGCACCTCGTCCACCCGTCCGCATTTCGTGCACACGATATGCTGATGCTCCTCCGTGCGCGCATCGTAACGGCTGACCGCTTCTCCCAGCTTAAGCTCATGAATCAAGCCGGCGTCCGTTAAATACCGAAGCGAGTTATAGACCGTCCCGTAAGCGAAATTGAAGCCTTTTCCGCGAAGCCGCTCAATGACGTCCGCCGCCGTAGGGTGGTCATGCGATTGCTGCACAACCTCCAGAATCGCTTTACGCTGTATCGTTAAATTGATTTTATTCACGGCTCATCAATCCTTTAATTTATGACTTTAGACTAAGTATAAATATATACCGAAAATAGGTCAACTCCCGCTTTATCCGCGGAATGGAATGTCTTCCATCACGTTGCACAAGCGTAAACGGCTGAAGCTGCCACGAACCGTCAGCAGCGGCTTTGCTCAGCTCGGTTCTGTGCCTTCCTTTGGACGCTCAAGTCATTTTTACAGAAACTCAACATATAAATTCTTATCATATGAAAGGAATCATAAACCCGAATCATTCGACCTTATCGGCAGCAAAAAAGCTAAAACTATTAATTTATTTTAATATTCAGAATATTTACAAAATTTAAATAAAGGTGTATACTTAGCCTATACCAAACGAAAGGGGATAGCCCATTGGACCATGTTAGCGAAGCATGTCCGAGGAACTCGGAAAGGAGTGCCATTTAGATCATACGGGCGTGCGGGGACCACAAATCGATGACAGGCGAGGACAGTCGGATAACAGGTACTTATGGAAGGAAGGGATTTGGAGCAAATCTAATCAAGTATGTGATCGAGGTCAATTAGCTTGGTCGGTATCGAAACGGTTTGTAACAAATCGAAAGGATCGTAGAGAAGTGCAAGTAGCGGAATGGAGCGTTTGAATAAATTGAATAGCTGTGAATCTGGAACGTGAAAGGCTTCTGGTTATCGTGGATAAGCAGAAGCCTTTCTTACGTCTGTCTACAGGATCGGACTCAGCAGCCTCGAGATCGACTCCTTGATCCGGTTTGACAGCGGCCGGCCCGCATACATAGAAGCGGTCAGCTGCATGCTGTATTCGGAATCCTTCTCGAATATCCGTTGCAGCTTCTGCGCCGTCTGCGTATCATAAATAAACGCATTCATCTCGAAGTTTAATTTAAAACTGCGAATATCGAGATTGGCCGTCCCGACCGAAGCGATTTTGCCGTCGATGACAAGCGCTTTGGCATGAAGGAAGCCCTTCTTGTACAAATAGATGGTGACGCCGCCGGACAGCAGCTCGCCCAGGTAGGAATGAGTCGCCCAATATACGAAAAAATGATCCGGCTTGCTCGGCAGCATGATGCGAACGTCTACGCCGGACAGAGAAGCGATCTTAAGCGCCGTCATCAGGCTTTCGTCCGGGACGAAATACGGCGTTTGCAGACAGATCGTTTCTTTGGCGGCATAGATCATTTTGATATACGCGTCTTTGATTTGCTGGTATTCCGTATCCGGCCCGCTCGCGACTAGCTGCATGCCGATCGAGCCGATATCGTCGCCGAGGACCGGGAAATAATACTCGTTCAGCACGATTTGACCCGAGGCCGCCAAATTCCAATCCATAAGAAACTGCGCCTGCATTTGCAGCACGGCATTGCCCCTGACCTTCAGATGCGTATCCCGCCATTCTCCGAAATGCTCGTTCAGCCCCAAATACTCGTCTCCGATATTAAAGCCGCCGATATAGCCGATCTGACCGTCGATGATCACGAGCTTGCGGTGATTGCGGTAATTAATCTTTAAATTAAGATATGGAATTCGCGACGGAAAAAAAGCCGCTTCCTTGCCGCCGGCAGCCCTCAGCTCCTCGAAATAACGCCGGGGGAGGCTTGAGCTTCCGATATGATCGTACAAAAACTTGACCTCGACCCCTTCGGCGGCTTTGGCCGCAAGCGCCTTAACCAGCCTTCTGCCCAGCTCATCGTCGCGGACGATATAGTAAACAAGATGAATATGATGCGTAGCCCGCGCAATATCCGCCAGCAGAGAGTCGAACTTCTCGTTACCCTCGGTAAAAATCTGAACGGCGTTATTGCTCGTATACACCGCATAGCTGGACTTCAAATTCATATAGATCATATCCTGGTATTGCTCGACGGCAGGATCCTTGAACGTTAACTCGCGCTCCCTCAGCTGCCGTTTCTGCCGCTCGACGGTATGCTCGATAATGCGCTGGCTGTCGCCAAGCAGCTTATACAGCTTTCTCTTGCGCATCTTCTGGCCCAGGATCAGGTAAAGCACGAAGCCGATAATGGGAATGAAGAACAGGACCATCACCCAAGCCCATGTCGTGCTCGCGTTCCGCCGCTCGAGAAAGATGACGGTAATCGCCAAAAAAATGTTAAGAAGCGTAATCAGTGCGTAGGCATTTTGCATTATGACCATTCGAATATAGCACCTCATGTCAGATGTCAAGCTAATGCGATCATACTCCATGGGCGAAGTATGTTCAAGCCTGAAAATATGCTACAATTTCTAAAAACAGAAACCGCTGGAGTGGCAATGGAGGAACCAAGATGGACATACGAAAATTGCGGCTGGATGAGAAGACGCTCGGCACGTTCAGCGAGGAACGCGACGAATACGAGCGCGATTACGCCAGGCTTATCCAATCCCCCGCCTTCCGGCGCCTGCAGGGCAAGTCTCAAGTATTCGGCGCCGGCTCGGGCGATTATTATAGAACGAGATTGACGCATTCGCTCGAGGTTTCCCAAATTGCCCGCGAGGTGGCCCGCAGGCTCGGGAAGCAATATCCTTTTCTCGAGCGGAAGGAGCATCCCGGCCTGATCCTGGATCCGGCCGTCGTGGAAATTGCAGCGCTCGCCCATGACCTCGGGCATCCACCGTTCGGCCACAAAGGCGAAGAGGTGCTTAACCGCGTGCTGATGGAGGAATACGGCATTCCTTATGAGGGCAACGCGCAAAACTTCCGTATTCTAATGTTTTTGGAGAAACGCGCCGGCAGCGGCAGCGGCCTCGATCTGACGGCGGCCGTGCTGCTTGCCGTTAACAAATACCCGTTCGGCTTGAACGAACCGGGCCGCCTCAAGGGATTGTACACGAGCGAATGGAGCGAAATCGAGCAGCTGCGCCGCTCCTGGGGCATTCCGATCGGCTGCTCCACACTGGAAGCGCAGCTGATGGACCTGTGCGATGACATCGCCTACTCCACCCACGATATCGAAGACGGCATTCGCGCCGGCAAAATCCAGATGAACCGCACCTTCTTCGAGGATGCGAGGCTGGTCAACCATCTCGTACAGGAAATTGTCGACGACAAGGGAAACACCGGCATCGGCTGGGGCGAGGTAAATATCCCGGCGATGGTAAGGCGTGTGCTCGCTTCTTATTTGGAGCAGTGGGAGGCGCTGTACGTCAGCTGCGACCGCGAGCCTTCGCGCACGAGGCGGGAGATGAAGGCGCGGTGGGTAAGCATCTTCGCGGGCAAGGTGGGCATTATCGACGACCCGCAAAGAGGCTGGAAAAAGGTCACGTTCGTCAACGGCGGCAAGCAGGATATCGACATGCTGCGGACGATGGAAATATTGAAGAAGCTCGCGTGGGTGACCCTGATCAAAGACTTCCGCGTGCAGCGCCTGCAGATGCGCAGCGAGATTATGATCCGCCGGCTGTGGGACAGCTTTAAGGTGCCCGAGTACGGACGCCTTATTATCCCTCCGGACTGGATCGAGAACTACGAGCAGCACAAGGTCAAATGGAGCTGGCCGCGGTTCGTGGCCGACTACATTTCCGGCATGACCGACGCTTACGCGGAGAAAGTTTACGCCGAGCTGTACGCCAGCAAGTCGGGCTCGATTTACGAGATGGATTGAACATACAGAAGGACGGCTGCCGTATTCCGGCTGACGTCCTTTTTTTTGATTCGGACGGCCGCACTTACGGGTATAAATCGATATATCGTTTGTCCATCCTATAGGGGAGGAGGTGACCACCATGGCCAAAGATGTATTGTGTGAAGTTAATTCGTGCAAGTATTGGGCGGCAGGCAACCACTGCGCGGCCTCTTCCATTTATGTAGTCAACAACCGCAGCAAACAAGCAAGCAACTCCGAAGAAACGGATTGCAAAACGTTCGAACCAAAGGTTTAAAGAACGGCTTCAGCAATAGAAAACGGCGCAAGCGCATGGAACGGTCTACCGCAGTCCCCCTATCCGCTTGCGCCGCTTCTGTTGCCTTAGTTGGTCACCGGAACGGCATTATAATACTCTTCCAGCGATTCTCCGCTCGCCGCCATCTCTGCTGCCACATCGCCGCCCACGTACCTCAGATGCCAGGGCTCGTATTGGTAGCCCGTAATTTCTTCTTTTCCTTTCAAATACCGGATAATAAATCCGTACTCATGCGCATGCCCGGCCAGCCACAGCGCCTCCGGCGTACCCGCAAAACAATCGTCGGCCGCACATTTCCCGTCTCCTCCGGTAACGTCGATCGCCAGCCCCGTCTCGTGTTCGCTCGTTCCGGGATAAGCGCTGTATGTTCTTGCCTTCTCCAGGCCGTCCCGCTTCACGTAACGCTCAAACAGCGTCTTTTGCGTGCTGTGCGACCGGTAGGCGGATACCCCCGCGAGGGCAACGCCGTCTTTCTCCGCACCCGCGAACATCCGCTCCAGCGCCTCAGCCGCCTCTTTCCTCATCATGCGCTTCTCCGCCTTTTCCGAGAAAATAAATGGCACCTCGGGATAAACGAGGTCGGACGGATTATAGTCCTCAGGCAGCTTATTTTGCTTGTTCACCAGCACCGAAATGCTCTCCGGCTGCGCGACGACCGCCATGCCGTCCTCGGCTTGTCCGGCCTGTCCGCCTCCGGCGCTGCCCGGCGATTCGCCTTTACTGTCCCCCGTATCCGGGCTTGGAGACGCTGAAGCCCCTGCCTCTCCCTGCCCGCTACCCACGGTCTCGTCGCCATCAGAGGAATCCGCTTCTCCGCTTGCGGTACCGCCCTGCGCCTCTCCGCCGCCTGCTGCTTCCAGCCCGGCGCCGCTCTGCTTCGGCGGCAGCCACGCGAATTCCTTCGCCTGCAGCAGATTGTAACCAAGTACAAGCGCCGCGCATACGATAACAAACAACAGCAGCCTTGTTTTTCTTTTTGTCATGAGAAGCCTCCGTTATCTTATTCCTACATAATCACATGTGAATATAGTGAATGACATGTAATGTTTCTTCACAGCTACCTAATAGACTACTAAATCCCCCGCAATGTTTCAATGCCGCCGCCCGGGGTTTATGTAATTTACAAAAAGTCTGATTATTCTTTGTATTTCTACGCTTTTTCCCGGCTTTCCGCTGGACATGGAGGTGCCTTTTGCCTTTTGACACGGCCCTGCATTTAGGAGCATAATGGATATGACTTTACAGTACGTATATAATATATTACTCGAGGCGGGCTGGCTGGCTCTATGAGACAGCCTGTTTTTGCTTGAAAGGTAGGCGGTTATATGACATCACTAATTCCAAAACGACTGCTTAGCACTCGTCCCATCTTATTTTTCTCGTTTATCATGCTGCTGAAAAGCTACCTGGCCTGGATGGTCATTTTCGAGGATGGGTTTTCCTGGACCACGATCTTGAAAGAAATTCCGTTTGTTCTTATCGTTTATTGTTTAATAGAATGGTTCGCATCGAAGCGCAAGCTGCTTTACTATTTAATCGCGAATCTGGTGATGACGCTCATCCTGTTCGCGGTCATCATGTATTACAAGTATTACGGCGTTATCGTCACTTACCTCGCGCTCGAGCAGGTGAATCAGGTAACGGCGGTCAAGAACAGCGTTTTCTCGCTGATGGATCCGTATTACCTGGCTATTTTCACCGATATTATCGTCATGGCCGTCATTCTGTTCCGTCCGAAGAAAGCTCTGAATTGGAAAAAGGAAAGCTCGAAGAAAGAGAACAGAAGGCTTGTCGTCTCGCTGCTGACCGTATCGATCGCGATTTGCCTGTTTAACATTTTGCCTAACCGCGCAAGCATGAACGAAATCGTCAAAGCCGAGCAAATGGGCATTCTTAATTACGAAGCTTACATGATTTTCTCGAAGAAGGAAGTCGAGTACGTCGATCAGAACCAGATTACGCAAGACAAAATCGATTCCGTCAAAAAGCTCGAGCAGCCGGCTGCCCCTGAGCTGAAAGGCGCTGCCGAAGGCAAAAATCTCATCATCCTGCAAATGGAGTCGTTCCAGAACTTCCTCGTCAATCTGAAGATTGACGGGCAGGAGATTACGCCAAACCTGAATAAGCTTGTGAACGAAAACTATTATTTCAAGCATTTTTACCAGCAGGTCGGCCAAGGCAACACGTCGGACGCCGAATTCGTTGTCAATACGTCGTTCTACATCCCGCCGCGCGGCGCGGCTACGATGACCTACGCCGACAAAGAGCTGCCGAGCCTTCCGAAGCTGATGCAGTCGCACGGCTACGATACGGCTACCTTCCACACGAACGTGGTGGAGTTCTGGAACCGCGGCGAGCTGTACAAGGCGCTTGGCTTTGACCGTTATTACGACCAGAAGTTTTTCGGAACCGAGGATACGGTATTTTTCGGCTCCTCCGACGAGCATCTCTACGCCAAAACGGCGGAAGAGCTTGAGCGGATGAACAAGGCCGGCAAGCCGTTTTATTCCCATATCATTTCGATGACGGCGCATCATCCGTTCACGATCCCAGCGGAGAAGTACAAAATGAAGCTTCCCGAGCGTTATGAGAACACGTTCGTCGGAGATTATATCCGCGCCCAAAATTATGCCGACTACGCTCTTGGATTGTTCATCGACGATTTGAAAAAGCGCGGCATTTGGGATGACACCCTGCTCGTCCTGTACGGCGATCACCTCGGCCTGCCGATCTACTCGCTGGACCGCGACGACAAAGAGCTTATGGCCGAAATTTACGGCCGCGAATACGGCTACACGGATATGATCAACATTCCGCTGGTAGTTGCATCGCCCGGCATCACCGAACCGAAGGTATTCGATCAAATCGGCGGTCAGGTAGACGTCCTGCCGACGATCGCGAACCTGTTCGGCTTCTCCCTGGACGATCATATTCACTTCGGCCAGGATTTGTTCAACCAGCATTACAACGTGCTGCCGCAGCGTTATTATTTGCCGACCGGCTCGTTCTTAAGCAGCAAAGAGCTGTTCATGTCGGGCAGCGGCTTCGAGGACGGCAAACACTACTCCCTGGCGGGAGACGGAGTGACGGAGCAGGAAGCGACAGAGGACGAATACCAGCGCGCGCTGGAGCTGCTCAATCTGTCCGACAGCTACGTCAGCCAGCTGCCAAGCTGGAAGGAAGAGAAAGCCGAATAACAGCAGCTATCCGCAAGCGTAATCGTCTGACGCCGTCCTTTGGAGGCTCAGCATACGTTTCGCGGTGAATGATAAGTCAATTTACAATCGTGAAACTTATTAATTCTTATCATTCAAAAAAAGAGCCCCGGCCGTTCGATTCGACAACGGCCGGGGCTCTTCTATTATTTTATTCGCTTCGGCCGCCTTTGACCGCTTCCAGCACTTCCTTCACATGACCGTCCACGTTCACGCTCCGCCATTCCTTCACAAGCGTTCCGGACTCGTCGATCAGAAACGTAGAGCGCTCGATGCCCATGAACGACTCTCCGTCGCGGCTTCTCAGCTTCCACACGCCGAATAGTTCCGATACCGTATGCTCCGTATCCGACAAGAGCAGAAACGGCAGCTCATGCGCATTCACGAACTGCTCGTGCGAAGCCAGATCGTCCGGGCTTACGCCGAGCACCTCCGTGTTATGAAGGCCGAACTCGCCGCTAAAATCGCGGAAATCGCAGGACTCCGCCGTGCAGCCCGGCGTCATGTCCCGGGGGTAAAAGTACAAAACAACTTTTTTCCCCGCGTAGTCCGCCAGCTCGACCTGCTGCCCGTTCGAGGCCAGCAGCTTGAAATTGGGCACCTTGTCTCCTGCTTGCAATTGCTCCAGCTCCCTCTGTTCCATCGTCCATTCTCCTCTACTTGTTAATTTCGACTACTAAGCCGCGGCTGTCTTCATAAACACGCATTTCCCCAATGCCCCTAACGGCCGCCTCGAACGGAAAGCTTTCCGCCGTTTTGTCCGTGAAATGCCACCGCCGGCCGGGGGAGACGAGAATGAACAGCCCTTCGTCGTCGCCGACGGGATTAAAGCTGTCGCTGCGCGATTTGTAGGTCATGACTCCCAGCTCCTCGAGACGGTCGGTTGCCTCCGGCACATCCTTCGTAGGCACGCCGATTTCGCTGACACCTAATAAATCCAGCTGAGGATCAAAGGGGCGATCGACGGCGTTCCCCATCGTATGGCGGGCAATCAGCTCCAATATATTACCCGCCGGATCCTCGAAGTAAACAGAATGCGAGTTCCAGGACTCGCTGAAGGAAATGTCCTTGCCCGCCTCTACACCGATCGAAGTTTTCGCTTCGATCCAGGCTTTTGCCTCCGGCAGCTTATTCTCGGGGACGGTGAAGGCAAAATGGTAATAATGGCCTTCGCGCGCCGCGCTTTCCGTCTCATTGAAAGTAATCTCGCTCCAGCCTACCTTGACCGTAAAACTTTCTTCCTCCGAGCGCACGACCGGCAAACCGAGCAGCTCCTCGTAGAAAGAACGGATCGTCTTCAGGCTGGCTGTCTGAAATTTCGCTTTTTCAATCCGCATGCCGCACCTCGTTACGCTCGAAGTAGACCGACGTCCCGGTCATGAAGGCTTCGGCCTCCGCACGATCGGAATAAAAGCCGTACGCCAGCATCAGCTTGGTGACGGCCGCCTCCATCGACATGTTCTCGAGGATGACGGCCCCGGCCTCGATCAGGCGGAGCGAAGAGGCATACAGAGCGGCGGACCGGTCCTTGATCGGGCAGATATAGACGTCAATATCCAACGCCCGGCAGTCCGCTATGAACTGCGGCAAGGAATAGGGCCCCTTCCGGATTGCGCTTGCCGTTCCCGAATGGTGAAGATCGTGCAGCACCGCCTTCGGGCGCCGTTCGGAGAAATCGTAATACGAATAGTTGAGTCCCGGATACGGCTTGATATAGACGATGCCGTCCTCGAGCTTGAGGGTGCCCGGCTCCCACTCCAGTCCCGCCTTCGATGCGCTACGCAGCGACTCGGGCATCGGATTATGCGGGTGGTCATGCCACTGGAAGCGGCCCTGCTCCATTCTGCCGTACGTGATGCCGTACGGACTTCCGAACTGGTCGGTGAACGATACGGCCTGCGTGATCCTGGTCCCTATGTAAACGTGCGGACTACCTTTGTCGTCCTCATAAACGGCAAATACGCCGGGCAGACAGGCATCCGCTATAAAATCGATGGAGCAGGAAAAATTGCGCAGGCCGTTGCTCCGCTCATCCTCCAGCGGATAGTTGCTTGCCGTCAGCACGACCGGAAGCTTGGCGTCCGCAAACAAATAGCCGAGCAGCGCGGCGCTGTAGGCCAGCGTATCGGAGCCGTGCGTCACGACGATGCCGTCGTACGCGCTGTGATCGGCTTCCCGGATCGCCGTCGCAAGCGCAATCCAGTCGTCCGGCGTCAAATTTTCGCTTAGCAAATTGAGCGGCTGAACGGCTGTCAGCGTAACGTCACTCCTATGTAATCCGCTGTTGTTGTAGGCATCGATCAGTGCATAGGAGCCCGACGCATGGACATCGATCCCTTCCCCCGACCTGCGGCTCCCGATCGTGCCTCCGGTAAAGATGACAAGCAGCTGCAACACTTCCCGCCGCCTCCCTTCTGACTGCTTTTATATACAGGATTCCCCGCCTTGCCGGGTTGATACCGCGCAGCGGCTATTCCAATTGTACGCCTGCATACCGCAGTGTGTATAGGGGGTGGCTGGCCGTTACAAGGACCTTGCCCGTTTTGACGTCTGCAATCTTCCTCCATGGGGTCCTGCCTTGCGCACCAGCCCTCTCCCGCAGGCAAGCAGCAGCGTAACCGCAAGCGTTGCGCCATACATATATTTGATAGCAGGAAGCCCGGAATCCGTTCCGCCAAAAAAGCCGTGGACAAGCGCCAACAAAAAAATCGGATAAGACAGCAAATGAATGGACAGCCACAGCTTCCTCGAAAGCAGCTGCCGGAAATCCGACGTGAACAGCAGCAGAAGCATGCCATACAGGGACAACGTGCCTATTCCGAATAAAAACGGATGATTTTCTGAGGTGAACGGAATGAGCACCTCCTGCCATGTAAACGGGGTATACGTATCGATCAGCAAAATTGCCGCATGTGCCAAAGCCAGCACCGTTCCTCCGTTCGTCAGCCGCAAATGAAATTTATATACCGTCGCTTTCATAGCCCCCTTTACAAACGGATATCCGTAAAGCATGCCGAGAGCCATCCCGCCGAAGAGCAGCAGGTAGGACGCAATACCGAATATTCTGGCGAGCTGCCAGGTCGGCAGTCCGATCAGCCAATCTGTCATCGCTATCCCTCCTTGTCTTTCCCGAGGGTCCGGGGCTCGTGCACATGCAGCCGGCGGTCCTCCGTATAAATGAATGCTTTATACTCCGGAGCCTGCCCGGTCAGCAGCTTGCGCCCCTCATCCAGTCCGGCTATGCTGACTGCCTTGGCCCATACCTCGCAAGCCGTCACCTCCGGCCCGGACACGGTGCACTGCACGACGCCGCTCTCGCTCGAACGGCCCGACCTCGGATCGATAATATGGTGGAAGGCGCCAGCCGGGCCGCTCCAGCGTCTTCCCAGCGTGCTCGAGGTGGCCGCGCCTCCTTGGCGAAGGTATATTGCCGCGTCGCTGGAAGCCGGCTCCCACGGGTTCTGGATGGCAAGCTCGGCTTCGCCGCCGTCAGGACGGTCATCCCATACGGCGGCGTCTCCTCCGGCGTTGATCAGCCCGGTCTGGATGCCCTGCTTGCGCAGCCAGCCGGAGAGCAGCTTCACCGACCAGCCTTTGGCGATGCCGCCAAGGTCAAGCTGCGCCCCGCTTCTCAGCTTGACCGCTTTCATCCCCGCAGCCAGCTCCAGAAGCGGCTCGTCCGTGTCCGTTCCGGCCGCTGGCAGCTCTTTTGCCGCAAATGACCCGGCATGCTCAAAGGAACGGTCATAGCCAGCCGCATGCATCGCGCGAAGCACATTCATATCGAACAATCCGCCTGTCAGGCGCCTGTATCGTTCCGCTTCCTCCAGCAGCGCGTACAGCAGGCCGGAGACGAGCAGCCAGCTTCCCGCCGAGCGGTTCAGCAGGCTGAGCTCGCTGTCCTCGCGGAACCTGCTGAACTTCCGCTCCATGTCCTCGAACCAGCTTTTGACGAGCTGAGCATATTTGCCGCCATCCGTCCCTGTTTCATGCAGCAAAACGGCTTCAATCCGCGTATTCATCGCTTGAAAGCGAACGGTCGTCCGATCAGCCATGCTACGATCTCCCCGTCTGCGAGCTCATGCCGTTCCGGCCGCTGCCTGAGCTGCGGTTCTGCTCCGGAGCCGTCGACCAGCCGCCCCCGCCTTGACCGCCGCCGGTACCCTCCATAGTCACCGGCCGGCGCTGCTGCCTGGACCATTCCTCCACCAGAGCGTCTTCGTCCTCCGTTTGCTGCAGAACCGTCCCTTCCAGGTCGCCGTCGCCGCCTGTTTTAAGCAAATGAGCCTGCTGGAACGCTTCGGTCGACTGCACCGTGCTGAGCACGAGGAACACGGCGGCAGCGCCGCATGCGCCAAGCTGCCATTTGAACGCTTTTGATTGCTTCAATTTACCCTTCACCCGCCTCGTCCAAATAATCGTTTCCTCTTTAAAACGAAGTATAAACAACAAAGCTGAATCCATCGTTAAGTGAAACTGAAAGAAAACTGATAGTCGCTGCGCCGGACAGAACGGTAACATACGAATGATAATCTGCCAACATGTGAATAGTAATAATAATCATTTTCAATAAGGGAAGTGAGCATCGATGAGAGCTGTCCAAAACGAAGCGCCGGCAAACGGGAGATTAAGCGAAGAACGAAACGGCGGCAAGCATAATAAAAGGAACGTCGGCAGAGGAGGCGTCAAGACCGCCTTACTGAAGCTGCTGGCGGACGGGCCGATGCACGGCTATCAAATGATGAAAGCGATCGAGGAGCAGTCCGGCGGCCTATATATGCCGAGCGCAGGCTCCGTCTACCCGACGCTGCAAATGCTGGAGGAGCAAGGCTTCATAACGGTCAAGCAGGAAGTCCGCGGCAAGAAAACATATGCGATCACCCCGCAGGGCCTCTCAGCCACGGCCCAGCTCCCCTGCCGAGCCGACTTCGGCAGAGCCCGCACATTCGGCAGCACGGCTTCCGGAAGCGGCGGAGCAAAAAAGGAGCATGACGAACGGTTCCGCCGCAAGCTGGGACTATCCGTCGAAGGCTACGGCCTTCTTCGGCTCGTAACGCGCGCCGAGCAGGAGGCTTCGGCTAGCAAGGAGCAGGCGGCAAAGCTGCAGCGTCTTCTTCACGAGCAGCAAATGCAGCTTTGCGAGTTTTTGGCCGAGCCGCCTTCGGAATTGGAATAACGTGGCCCTACATGGACAACCTAATCTCTGCCCAATCAATCCGGAGGTGGTATGTCATGACGCATCGGCAGCAGACCCTTGCGGCCCATGAGGCGCTGGAGCTCCACGAAGCGCTGAATTTTAAAACGCTGTGCCTGGCCAAGTCCAAGCTCATGCAAGGCCTGGTATTCGACCAGGAGCTGAAAGCCTTGATGGAGAAGGACGTGCAGCAATCCATACAGGCCATTACAAGGCTGCAGGCCGTATACGCGAAAGCCTCTTTCGGGACTCCTATCGGCGAATACCGGCCTGAGCCGATTTTGAAAGGAGGCGGCCATCATGACGCTTAGCCAAGCGGATCCGGTCAAAATGGACTACGTCGATCCAGCCAACTCGCTCAATATGCCGGAGATGGCGGATATGACCTTTGCAATGGATTTCTTGAGCCGCGCCAAGGAAGGGGTCAGAAGCACGGCCGCCGCATTGACCGAGACGGTATCCCCCGAAGCCCGGGCGCTTTTGCGCGATCAGCTCCGCCAAGGGATTGCTCTTCATCAGGAAATTTCGGAGCTCATGATCCGCAAGAAATGGTTCCATCCCTATGAGCTGCCGGAACAATATCGCCTGGATCTGCTCTCGGCCGGGCAAACGCTGGAGATCGGCAAGCTTAATTTGTTCCCTGGCGATACGAGCCGCAAAGGCATGTTCGACCGGACGCCGGACGAGCATAAGGGAGGCAGCATGGCATGAAGGCCGTTACCTATCAAGGACTTAAAAATATCGCCGTCAAGGAGGTTCCGGATCCGGCGATTCAAAAAGCCGACGACGCGATCATAAGGCTGACGACAACCGCGATTTGCGGCTCGGACCTTCACCTGCTCCACGGGATGATCCCGAATTTGCAGGAGGATTATATTATCGGGCACGAGCCGATGGGCGTCGTCGAAGAAGTCGGTCCGGGCGTGACGAAGCTGAAAAAGGGCGACCGCGTGGTCATTCCATTCAATATCGCCTGCGGCGAATGCTTTTATTGCAAAAACCAGCTGGAAAGCCAGTGCGATCATTCGAACGATAACGGCGATATGGGCGGGTATTTCGGATATTCCGGCACGACCGGCGGGCATCCGGGCGGACAGGCGGAATATTTGCGAGTTCCCTTTGCGAACTTCACCCATTTCAAGCTTCCGGAGAGCTGCGAGCATCCCGACGAAAAGCTGTGCCTGATCGCCGACGCGATGCCGACCGCTTACTGGAGCGTAGATAATGCCGGCGTGAAGCCGGGAGATACGGTCATCGTCATCGGCTGCGGGCCGGTCGGCCTGCTGGCGCAGAAATTCGCCTGGTTCAAGGGCGCAGGACGGGTCATTGCGGCCGACTATCTCGACTATCGCCTGCAGCATGCCAAGAAAACGAATCATGTTGAGACCGTCAATGTCGAATCGATCGAGAATGCCGGCAATTACCTGAAGGAAATCACCAAAGGCGGAGCCGACGTCGTCATCGACTGCTCGGGCATGAGCGGCAAGATGTCGCCATTGGAATCGCTGGCGGCCGGGCTCAAGCTGCACGGCGGCGCGATGGGCGGCCTCGTCATCGCTTCACAGGCCGTACGCAAGGGCGGCACGATCCAGATAACCGGCGTTTACGGCGGCCGTTATAATGCCTTCCCGCTCGGCGACATTTTTCAAAGGAACGTGAATATCCGGACGGGCCAAGCTCCCGTCGTTCACTACATGCCGTATATGTATGAGCTGATCGATACGGGCAAGGTAGACCCGGGAGACGTCATTACGCATGTCATCCCGCTCAGCGAGGCCAAGCACGGCTACGAAATTTTCGATACGAGACAGGATAATTGCATCAAAGTCGTACTTAAGCCGTAACGGCAATTCGGAATAATCGGAGGGATACCTGACATGAGTTATGCCCTGCACGAAACGCTTGAGGTTCACGAGCTGGCCGCCTTTAAAACGGTAAGCTTGACCAAATCCAAAACGATGAAGGCGCTAGTCTCGGACCCTGCTCTAAAAGCCATTTTGCAGCGTGACGTCGAGGTTTCGACCCGTCAGCTCCAGGAGCTCGGCGACATTTTGTCGGCGGCTGCGGAACGGGGGATCAAGGCATGAACACGATCATCGAGCATTTGACCGGCATGCATACGATGACCGATCAGATCATCGCGTCGGACTTTCTGATATCCGTAAAGAGCGGCGTCCGGAACTATGCGATGGCCGTTACGGAGGCCGGCTCTCCGGAGATCAAAGCCGTGCTTTCCGCCCAATTGGAAGAAATAATCGACCTGCACGAGCAAATCATGGCGTACATGATCGGCCGCGGCTGGTATCATCCGTGGAACGTCGACGAGCAGCTCCGTCTGGACCTGCAAAATATCGAGACCGCCCTTAAAGTTCCGACGCTTTAGCCTTCCGTTCGGACAATTTTCCCCAAAAAAAGGTTACCCGCAGCACCCTCATGGGCTTTGTGCTGCAGGTAACCTTTTTTGAGCTTAAGCCTTATAACGAAGAATCATGCGATACCTGATGACTGCGTCCGCCTCTCGAAAGGTCGGAATCCGTATCATAGCCGGCGGATGACCCGCGGTCCATGAACGGCCACCAGTTGGCGGCCCCGAAGGTGCGTACCATTACCGGTATGAATAGCGGCAGCATTAACAGAGCGTAAATGAACAAACCGCACAGCACGATCGTAGCAATTTGGAGAAGCGACATGACGCCCGAAGGCAGCATGGCCGCAAACGTGCCCCCCAGAATGACCGCGGCCGACATGATGACCGTGCCCATGTTTTTCATCGCTTCCAGAATGCCCTGCTGCGGCGGCAGATGGCGGTACTCTTTGAAGCGGTCCATCAGGAAGATGCTGTAATCGATGCCGAGCGCGACCAGCATAACGAAACCGAAGAACGGCACCGCCCAGCTGATGCCCGAAACGCCAAGCACTCTGACGAATATGACCTCGGCGACCGCCAGCGAGGTATAGAAGGTTACGAGCAGCGAAGCCACCATGTACAGCGGCATCACGAAGGAACGGAACAACACAATTAAAATGATCGAAATCCCGATCAGCATCAGCACGACCGTCCGCGAATAATCGGCTTCCGATATGTTGCTGAGGTCGTTGTTCATGCTGGTCACGCCGCCGACGGCTACCTGCGCCCCGCTGTAAGGCGTGCCTTGGACGGCGCGCTCCACCGCGGCCTCCAGTTCGCCGATTTTCGCCATCGTTTCCTGCGAGTAAGGATTGCCGCTAAACACGACATCGAACTTTGCCGTCCGGCGATCCTCGGACATATACACGTTAAGGGCGGACTGGAAGTCATCGTTGGCGATCGCTTCCTCCGGAATGTACCAGCCCGTCATTTGTTTATCGGGCGATCCGGACAGGCCGCTCAAATAGTCGCCAGCCGACGCCAGACCGTCCGTCACCTGAGCAAGGCCGTTAACGCTCTCGTCCAGCCCGCCGGTCAGCTCGCCGAGCCGGGCGTTCAAGTCAGCGAAGCCCGCCTGCAGCGCCTCCTGCCCGCTCGCCAGCTCGCCGAGTCCCGTCGTAACGCCCGGCAGCTTCGAGACGATTTGCCCCTGCCCCGCAGCAGCCTCGGCAATCCCTTTCTGCAGCTCTGCGATGCCGACGGCCAATTTGTCGAGGCCGGCCGCCAGCGCGGTCTGTCCTTCCGACGCCTGCCGGAAGCCGGCGTTCGCCTGCGCCATGCCGGCGGATACGCCGGACAGCTGACCGTTAAGCTGCTTCATTTGCGCGCCCAGGCTTTCCGCCCCTTGCTGCAGGCCGGCCAGCGCACTTAGCGCTTCCTGGAACGCTTCGTCGTTTTGCAGCTCCGGATGGCTCTCCTGCAGCCCGCTCAAATCGCGCTCCACGCCGCCGAGTCCCTCGGCGAGCTTCGCCTGCTCCGCAGCAACGGCCTCGTAAGCGCCCGTCAATTGGCCGAGACCGCCGCCCAGCTGACCGTAGCTGTTCAGCAGCTCCCGGCTTGCGGCTGCCAGCTGTTCCGCGCTCGCCTGCGCCTGCTTAAGTCCGCTGCCAAGCTCACCCGCGCCCGCCGAGCCGTCCTTCAGCCCTTGCTGGATCGCCTTCAGCCCCGCGCCAAGCTGCTCGATGCCGGTCTTCAGCTCATTCGTCCCCGCCACGAGCTTGCCGGCGCCATCGGCCGCTTCACCCAGCTTCGGCGCGTTCGCGCTTAGCGCATTGCTCGCTTCGGAAAGGCCGTCGCCGATTTTGCCCAGTCCCTCGCCGCTCTGTCCAAGCCCGTCTTCGAGGGCGACAACCTGATCGGAGACAAGAAACTCCTCCATCACATCGCCTGTCGGACGTGTAGCGCTGCGGACGGCTTTGACGCCCTCCGTTTTCGCCAGCTCGCGGCTGACCTGCTCCAGAGCCGCCAGCCCTTCCGGCGTGTCCATCGGCTGATCCGCCTTCACGACCACCGTCGTCGGCAGCGAATCGCCGGGGCCGAAGCTGTCCGAGATCAGATTAAACGCCTTGACCGAATCGTATTTGTCCCCGATCTCATCGAGCGAGTTGAACGATATCGTACCTTTGTAAGCGGTCAGAAACGGCACGATCAAAACCGCCAAAATGAGGAGCGCCCAGAGCGGACGCTTCAGGGAAAACTTGCCGACGGCGCCCCAAAGGCCGCTCGGCTTATGCTCGAGCGAGCCCTTCGACGGCCAGAATAGCGCTTTCCCAAGCACCATCATGAAGAACGGCACGATCGTGTACAAAGCGACGAGCAGCACCGCTACCCCGACCGCGACCGCAACCGCCGAGCGGTACAGCATAAAGGTGGAGAAGCCGATCGAAGCGAAGCCGACGAGCACCGCGAGGCCGGAGAAAAGCACCGTTTTGCCCGCCGTCCGGTACGTATGGATAATAGCCTCCGCTTTGTCGCCGCGGTGGGCGAGCTCCTCCTTGAAGCGGCTGATGAGCAAAATGCAATAATCCGTCCCGATCCCGAACAAAACGGCGACCAGGAAAATTTGCGTGAAATTGGACAGCGGAAAATCCATATATTCGACCAGATAAGCGATGATCGATTGGGATACCAGATAAGTGAAGCCGACTGCAACCAGCGGCACAAGCGGCGCAACCGCCGACCGGAACACCAGGAACAAAATGACGAGAATGAAGCCCAGCGTAATGAACTCCGTCTTCTTCAGCCCTTCCTGCGAGCTTTGCACGACATCCTCGGATATGAGCCAGTTGCCCGTGTAGTAATGCTCCACCCCTACCTCCGAGATAGCGTCATACAGGCCGTCGCGCAGCTCGGTCAGAGCCATATCGCCTGCCTCTACGTTTACCAGAGTAAGAACGGTGCTCCTATCCTCGGACACCATTTGCTTCTCCAGCTCTTTGGCGTCGAAGTGGCTCGTGACGGCCAGAACGCCGATAGACTCTCCCGCGCTCTTCAGCTTGTCGATGCCGCCCTTCACCTCGGCCATATCGGCTTCCGACAAGCCGCCTTCTTTGTGGAATACCAGCACGGTTGCCATGCCGCTGCTCGCGCCTGCCTCCTCTCCCGCGCCGATCGCTTCTTCCAGCTCGGAGGCGATCGTCGAGGAATAGCCGTCCGGCACGTTAACCTGCCCTTTCGTACGGACGAGCTCCTCCATGTTCGGCGCGCTTAGCATCAGCCCCGCCGCGGCTGCTACCCATAACGCCAGAACGAGCCATCTAAGCTTCAGTATTGCTTTCATTCCCCTGCTCCTCTCCATTCATCATGCGGGCCGCCAGCTTCTCGTAGGTTTCGATGAAGCGCAACGCTTCCGGCTCGTCAAATTGCGTAATGTACTTTGCCAGCAGCTCCTGAATTTTCTCTTCCATCATTTCGCACATCCGGACCCCTTCGCCGGTCAGCGACAAGTACGTCACTCGACGGTCCCTGTCGTCCGGAAACCTTTGAATGAGGCTTTTATCGAATAATCGCGTGATGATCGCGGTGATGGAGCTTTTGCCGACGCAGAAAATGTCCGCCAATTCCGATGAGGTGCACTTCTCCTTCAAACGCAAATAACGCAGCGTCGAGAATTGGTCAATGGTCAGCTGATCCGGCATCATCTCGCGGATCATGGCATTCAGCCGGCGGTGAATGATAAAGTCGGCGGCTTCGTAGCGGTCGATGATTTGTTTCAGAAGTGATCGTTCCATGCTGTCGTTCCCCTTTTCCATGCGAGTGAAGCACTCAAAATTAATTCTACTGTCGAATAGTTCGATAATAGAACTATATCAAAGCAGATTCTTTCCTGCAACGTCTGCAAATTCGAACAATACGTGAACGGACCGGCACAGGCAGGCTTAATGAAACCGTTTGCTTTTTGAAGGGGACATTCCCTATACTAGAAATGAAATCCTTATTCCTAATCGACTGGAGGCAGGAAGCATGTACGACATCGCTATTATCGGAGCAGGCCCGGCTGGAGCAAGCGCGGCTATTTTCGCGGCAAAGGCGGGCAAAAAGACGATCGTGTTCGAGAACAACAAGGGAATGACGAGGCGCGCCTGGTTCGAGAACCATTACGGTATTGAACAGATGGGCGGCCCGGAGCTTGTGGATACGGGAAAACGGCAGGCCGAGAAATTCGGGGCGGAGATCAAGGAAGCAACGGTGCAGAACATAACGGAGTCGGAGGGCGGACTCCTGCTAGAAACCGACGGCGGAAGCTTCCAGGCGAAGTATGTCCTGTTCGCGACCGGAGCGTCCGTCGACCTTGCCGAGCGTATCGGGCTGGCTACGAGGCCGGGCACCGAGCCGCGCATCAAGACGGTCATCGACGCAGATGCCGCAGGCAAAACGAGCCAAGCCGGCATATGGGCGGCAGGCACGGTGGCAGGCGTCAGCGTCCACTCCATTATTACGGCGGGCGACGGGGCGAAAGCGGCCATCAACATCATCAGCGAGATGAACGGCGAGCGTTATGTCGACCATGATGTGCTGAAGGCCTAGCACAAGCGTAAACGGCCGTTTCCGTCCTGACGGCAAAAGCTCGTTTCGCGATGAAAGATAAGACATTTATACGCTCAAACTTATAAATTCTTATCTTTTAAAATAAAGAGAGTGCTCGCCGGTTTCTCCGGAAGCACTCTCTTCTATGTTGTGGAGACGTACGGCGGAATGGCCGTACCGGCCGCGAAAAAACCCTGTTCGGCGGCTCCGTCTGCTTGACTGCCCCGGGCTTTTCCGTCTTCGAGGTATAGGGCCGAACCTTTAATTGCTTCAGTTATGACAGTTTACCGCTTAGCCTTCAACCGTTGCCGCCGAGTCGGCCGTATCGGACGCCGCAGCATCCTGTTCGGCTGCCGGACGCTCGCCGCGCGGACCTTTCCCGCCTCCGCCGCGGACCGACAGTTCGCCGTTCACCAGGTCGGTCGCCCGCCGGGCGGCCTTCTCCAGCTTCGCATCATACTGCTCCTGCGTGATTTTTCCGGCGGTCAGCTCTTCGCTCAGCTTCTCTTTTGTCTCGCTCACAATCGCATCGATAACCGTCTGCAACGCCACTCCTTTGGCCGAGGCCGTATTGGCGATTGTTTTCCCTGCCTCCAGCTCCGCCTTCAGCTCGCCCGCCGTTATGCCGAGCGCTTCCGCGGCCGCAATGAGGTTTTTGCCGATAAACCCGCCGCCGAAGCCTCCTTTACCGCCGCCCAGCTTGCCGAAGCCTTGCGAGTCAAGCAGCTTTTCCGCAATCGTCGCCGCATCCGGCTTTGCCGCCTGCTTGTCCGCTTCTGTGTCCGCCTGCGCGTCGGCAGGCGCTTCCGCCTCCGCGGCCTCCAGCCATTCCACCAGCTTCGCTTTCAGCTCCTCGCGCGTTTTTCCCTGCTCAGCAGCCAGCTCAGCCAGTGTCAACGTCTCCAGCTTCGTGCGAAGCGTCTCTTCATCGAGTCCCAAATATTCCGTCAGCTGATCCCCGATCTGGCCGAAGCCGTGACCGAAACCGCCGCGTTTGCCGCCGCGGTCTCCTTTGAACGTGCCGGCATCAGCAGCCGTACTTTGCGTGCTTGCCTCGCTTTGACTATCGGCTGCCGCCGCCGCGCTT
Organism: Paenibacillus vietnamensis; assembly: GCF_020169515.1. GTDB lineage: Bacteria > Bacillota > Bacilli > Paenibacillales > Paenibacillaceae > Pristimantibacillus > Pristimantibacillus vietnamensis. The sequence continues at coordinate 48,846 of NZ_JAHMHW010000006.1, forward strand.
ACATATTGGCCCGCCAGCAGGCCTGCGCCTCCAAGCGTTAAGGTCAGGGCAATCGCTCCAGCCGTGATGGCTTTTGACTTCTTCATGTTATTCCGCCTTCCGTATTAGGGTGTGGTTGGTACATTACACATCCTACCCGCCTAAACTTAACTGACCCTTATACCAGGCTGAATGTTGGCTGAATGTTCCAGACGAGTGGATCAGGCGGGAGATTTTCCATGGCAGCCTCAATGTAGGAGAATCCGTCGAAGCAATGATGGAGGATTTCCGTCACGGATCTGAATAAGTGGAAATCACATATATAAATCTCCAATCAAACGCCTTTTGTACGAAATAACTAGAAAACATACATGTAAAGTGCATAAAAAGCCCAAACTTCAGCGGAATCGCCGATTTATATACATGAAATACAGTTAATTCTGTTCAAATCGGATCATATAGAAAAATAAATTCATGCAATCCAGCTATTCACTATTCATATACGACGCTCCCGCAACTCCCAACTCCATTCCAATCCATCCTATACAAAATCCAAACTATTGGCCTAAACCGCAAACAACCCTCCTCCATCCTCGCTTGGCAAAGCAAAAAGAGGCGACCCATGCCCTTCCGGACGGGATCGCCTCTTTCGCGTTTCTGTCTGCCCCTGCGCCGGGCTAAGCCGGCAGAGCCGACCCCAGCTGCAGCTGGTACATCGCATAATATTTGCCGCGCTGCTCCATCAGCTCGTCGTGGCTGCCGCGCTCTACGATGACGCCGCGGTCCAGCACCAGAATCTGGTCCGCGCTCCGGATCGTCGACAAGCGGTGCGCGATCACAAACGTCGTACGGCCCTTCTTCAACACGTCGAGCGCCGCCTGGATGACCGCCTCCGTCTCCGTATCGATGCTGGCCGTCGCCTCGTCCAGAATAAGGATCGCCGGATCATAGGCCAGCGCCCTTGCGAACGAGATCAGCTGCCGCTGGCCGGCGGACAGGGTGCTGCCCTTCTCGATAACCGGAGCGTCGATACCGCCCGGCAGCTGGCTGAACATGTCGTACGCGCCGACGTCGCGCAGCGCCTGCTCGATCCGCTCCCGGCTGATCGCCGGATTGTCCAGGCTGACGTTCGACGCGATGGTGCCCGTGAACAGGAACGGATCCTGCAGCACGATGCCCATATGCTGGCGCAAATGCTGCTTCGGCAGTTCTCTTACGTTAGCTCCGTCCACGACGATGCGGCCTTCGTCCGTATCGTAGAACCGGAACAGCAGGTTCAGTATCGAGCTTTTTCCGGAGCCGGTATGGCCGACCAGCGCAACCGTCTCCCCTTGGCGCGCATGGAAAGAAATATGCTTCAGCACGTATTCGTCTTTTTTGTAAGCGAACGAGACGTCCTCGAACTTCACATCGCCTTTGTAGCGCTCCATCGAGCCGGGAACAACGTCGATCCCCTCTTCGTCCATCAGCTTGAAGACGCGCTCCGCCGACACTCTCGCCGTCTCCAGATTGGACAGCTGGTTCACGATGCCGACGATCGGCGCAAACATCCGGTTCATGTAATCGACGAAAGCGTAAAGCACCCCGACAGACACGGCCGCCCCGAGCGCTTCGCCCCAGAACAGCCAGATGACGATCAGGAACAGCACGTTCCGGACGACATTGACCAAATTATGCGACGTGATGGAGTTCAGGCTGAGCAGCTTGTTCTGGTACTTGTAGTAATATTCGTTCAGCTCCTCGAACTCCCTCGTCGTTTCCTTCTGACGGCGGAACGCCTGAATGATCGTCATTCCCTGGATCGACTCGTTGATCATCCCGTTAATCTCGCTCAGCTTGGAGCGGATGATCCGGTTATACCGGGCCGCAAAACGCCGGTACACAATGATCCACACGATCAGAATCGGCACGAGCGGCAGGGCGATGAGCGCAAGCCGGTAATCCAGCAGAAACAGGGCTCCGTAAATCGCCGCCATATAAATAATGCCCGTAAAAAAGTTCGCCAGCACCGCAACATACAGCTCGCGGATCGCTTCCGTGTCGTTCGTGATCCGCGAGACGACCTGGCCGGCGGACAAATTATCGTAATACTGAACCGGCAGCCGCTGCGTATGCGCGAAGATGTCCGTGCGCATTTTGCGCACGATGCGATTGGCCGACGTCTGCAGCATGAGCCGCTGGCCGTACGTGAACGCCGCCACAAGCAGCAGGAAGCCGAAATACATTACAGCCAGCCTCAGCAGCGCCGGAAATTCAGGCTTGTAGAAGGAATACAGCTCCCCTTTCGTCAGCCTTGCTACCGGATAGGCGGCCGTCTCCCCCGTCTCCTTGCCGGTCACGTTCAGCGTCCCGCCGACGACTTCTCTCTTCCCGGATCCATCCGTCAGCGGACCGTCCAGGAAATAAAAGTCCCGGCCGACCTGCAGCACTCGGACCTCCTTGCCCTTCCGCTCTCCGGTGTCAAAGTGGTCCTCCCGCTTATACCATTTCTCCTTATAAAAAACCGCGTAAGGCTGTTCCGCCTCTACCTCGTGCCATTTTTTCTCGATGCCGAGAATATTCTGATCGATCATCCGCTTCGCGATCAGCGGACCTGCGAGCTCCGCGCAGACGGCCAGCACCAGCAGCGCCAGCGCAAGGATAATCGGTTTTTTATAAAGCATGGCGTATTGAAACAATCTTTTTCCCGTTGTACCCATTGTTCTTAACGCCCCCAATTACGTTTCAATAATAGCCTCAAGCTGCTGGCGGTCATACTGCTCCCGGTACCAGCCGCCCTTCTGCAGCAGCTGCTCATGCGTGCCTTCCTGCACGATCCGCCCTTCGTCCAGCACGATAATCCAGTCCGCATGCTGCACAGCCGACAGACGGTGCGTCGTGATGAGCGTCGTCTTGCCGGCGCGCTCCGTGCGGATGCCTTCGATGATCTCCGCCTCCGTCTTGCCGTCAACCGCCGACAGCGCATCGTCCATCAGCAAAATGTCCGGGTCGGCGATCAGCGCCCGCGCGATGCTGACCCGCTGTTTCTGGCCGCCGGACAGCGCGACGCCGCGCTCGCCGACAAGCGTCTCCAGCCCGTCAGGCAGAAACTGAATATCTTTGGCAAACGAAGCGCGTTCGAGCGCCCGCTGCAAATCCTCGTCGCTTCCGCCCTTTAACCCGAAGAAAATATTTTCGCGGATCGTCTTTGAGAACAGCACCGGCTGCTGCGGCACGTAGCCGAGCCAGCCGAGCCAGTCACCGATCTTCAGGCTGCCGAGCGGCACGCCGGACACGCGGATATCTCCGCCGCCGAGCGGGTATTCCCTCAGCAGCTGCTTCAGCAGCGTCGTTTTGCCGCTTCCGGTGCGTCCCACGATGCCGAGCGTCTGCCCCTGGCTCAAGCGGAAGGAGACGCCCACCAGATTATCTGTCTGCGAGGAAGGATAACGGAACGTCACGTTCCGGAACTCCAGCGTTGACGGCTCTCCGATCCGGGCGGGCTCCTTCGCGTCCGGCACGTCCGGCTTGTAGCCGAGCGTTTCGCTGACCCGGTCGAGCGAAGCGTTGCCGCGCTGCATAATGTTGATCAGCTCGCCGATCGCGAACATCGGCCAGATGAGCATGCCGAGGAACACGTTGAAGGAAACGAGCTCGCCCAGCGTAATTTCGTTGTGAAACACGAGATAACCTCCGTAACAAAGGCCGATCAGATAGCTCAGCCCGACGAGCACCTTCATCGTCGGCTCGAACAGCGCGTCGATGCGGGCGACGGCGATGTTTTTGCCGAGCACCTCGCTTGTTTTGGCGCCGAACCGCGCCTCGCTCGCTTCCTCCTGTACGAACGCCCGGATGACCCGCACGCCCGACACCGATTCCAGCACCTGGTCGTTCAGCTCGCCGAAGGCGTCCTGCGCATCCGTGAACCGCTCGTGAATTTTTTTGCCGTAATGTTTCATGGCCAGCGCCATCAGCGGCAGTGGCAGCAGCGCCGCAAACGTCAGCTTCACGCTGATCAGGCCGGCCATTACGATCAGGATCGTCACCATGAACAGGGTGGAGTCGATCAGCGTCAGGATGCCGAACCCCGCCGTCGTCGCGACCGCACCCAAATCGTTCGTCGAGCGCGCCATCAGGTCGCCCGTCCGGTTCCGCTCGTAGAACGTCGGCGTCATCCGCAGAAAGTGCCCCATCAGGCTCGAGCGGAGCAGCTTCTCCAGCACGAACGCCCCGCCGAACAGCTTGTAATGCCATACGTAAGTGATCAGGTAGCCGACGACCGTCAGCCCGATCCAGAAATACGCCACCCGGTGAAATTCCGCGTCCCCCAGCTGATCCTGATGAATGCCGTCTATCGTATAGCCGATCAGCCAAGGCGGAATGACATCGATAAAGCCAGTCAAGATCAGCAGCGTAATCGCCAGCGTGTACCGCCTCCAATTCGATTTGAAAAACCAGCTTAATTTTTTAAGTACACTAAACATGCTTCTCTACCACACCTTCCGGTATCCATCCTTGCCTCATTTTTCCCAAAAAAAGAAGCGCGCCGCCGTAACGACACGCTTCTTCATATCAGGCAGCCTGCCTTCCGCGGGCGGAAAGCGGCACCTGGACATAGAAAAGGCGCATGATTACGGACACGTAACCAATGCGCCTCTGATAGTCGGGATTACCCTGAATCAAAGTGAAATGACGCGCGGATGGATTACGTTATTCATGTTCAAACGATTTGTCGTAACGACAGTCAAGTTAAAGGTAAAATGGTTTCTCATGGAACGTAATCCTCCTTTTCATAAAATTCTAATTGTCACTTTACCATCGGCCGAAAATGCTGTCAATACCTGAATTTGAAAACTTTTCTTTTACAATTCATCCCTGAATACCTTGAATAAGGAATGGCTAAGCCCTTCCAAATGTCACAATTCGTTGCTCTTTGCTGTGATTGAAATCACATATTCTGCCGCATCGCAAGTCTATACTAGGCTTATCAAGTTAAACCAAGCAAATGACGGAGGGGTTACCATGCTAAGCGAAAAAACGATAGCTGTCATCAAGTCCACCGTGCCCGTACTGGAAGTTCACGGCGTAACGATAACGAAACGGTTTTATGAGCTGTTATTTACCAATCATCCGGAGCTTCTGAACATCTTCAACCACGCCAACCAGAAGCAGGGCCGGCAGCAGACGGCGCTGGCGAATGCAGTATACGCGGCGGCGCTCCATATCGACAATTTGGCGGCCATCATACCGGCGGTGAAGCAGATCGCCCATAAGCACCGCAGCCTCGGCGTGCTGCCCGAGCATTATCCTGTCGTAGGCAAATATTTGCTGGCCGCCATCAAAGACGTGCTCGGCGATGCCGCGACGGACGAAATTTTGCAGGCCTGGGCCGATGCTTACGGCGTCATCGCCGATGCTTTCATCGGGGTGGAGGCCGGCATGTACGACCAGGCCGCGAAGCAGACCGGCGGCTGGGACGGCTTCCGCAGCTTCCGCCTGGAGCGCAAGATGAAAGAGAGCAGCGTGATTACTTCGTTCTACCTGGAGCCGGAGGACGGAGGTCCGATCGCGGCATTCGAGCCGGGACAATACGTGAGCGTCAAGCTGCAAATCGAAGGCGAAACTTATACCCAGATCCGGCAGTACAGCCTTTCGGATGCTCCCGGCAAGCCGTATTACCGGATTTCGGTCAAGCGCGAGGATGCGCATGGGGACCATCCGGACGGCAAAATATCCACTTTTTTGCATGACAGCTTCGAAGAAGGCGGCACGCTGCTGCTCTCCGCGCCTGCAGGCGATTTTGTTCTCGACCAGAGCGATGAACGGCCGGTCGTGCTGCTAAGCGGCGGTGTCGGCATCACTCCGATGCTCAGCATGCTGAACGTGCTGGCAGAGAAACACCCGAACCGGAAGGTCACCTTTATCCATGCAACCGAGAACGGCGAGACGCATGCCTTCCGGCAATATGTAAATAAGCTGACCGAACGCTCCCCGCAGCTGGACGTGTATTACTGCTACCGGCAGCCGACCGCTGAGGACCGGGCGCAAAGCCGGTTCCACAAGGAAGGGTATGTCGACCTGCCTTGGCTGAAAAGCGTGATCGCAGATTCGGGCGCTCACTATTACTTCTGCGGCCCGGTACCGTTCATGCGCGCCGTGAACAGCGCTTTGCAGGAATGGGGCATTCCAGAATCCGATATCCGGTTTGAGTTTTTTGGCCCGATGGCCAGCCTTGCTCCGGCGGAACAAACGGTTTAAAGGTAAATAAGGAAGACGCCAGTCCGATTCTCTCGGCTGGCGTCTTTTTGCTTTCTCGTTATTGCCCCGTAATATCAGCCGCTACGCGGAACCCGCAGTTGCCCGTCGAGCTGTCCGGCGTGTTGCCGCTTCTGGCCGCCACCCGGTACCGGTTGCAGTAAGAGCGGTGGCACAGGTACGAGCCGCCGCGCATGGAGCGCCGGTCCGTCTGCTTTGTAAAGCGGGGGTTGTCCATCGGCGTTTGACGGTGATAGTTTGGGCTGAACCAATCGGCGCACCATTCCCACACATTGCCGGACATGTTGTACAAGCCGTAGCCGTTCGGTTCGTAGGCGTTCACCGGAGCCGTGCCGACATAGCCGTCGCTGGCGTTGTTTTTCACCGGGAACTTCCCCTGCCAAATGTTGCACATATGCTTTCCATCCGGCTTCAACAGGTCTCCCCATGGATAGGTTTTGCCCTCCAGACCGCCTCTCGCCGCATATTCCCATTCCGCCTCCGTCGGCAGGCGCGTGCCCGACCAGGCGCAGTAGGCCGCCGCGTCATTCCACGAAATATGCACGACCGGATGGTCGAGCCTCCCGTCAATGGCGGAATCGGGGCCTTCCGGCTTCGCCCAGTAAGCTCCTTCTACGACTAACCACCAAGGCACCTGCTGCGGAACGTTCTCCACGCGCGCCCGCGTTTCCTCCGAAGCGAGCAGATGGAAGACGTATGACCAGCCGAATCGTTCGGCCTCCGTCATATACCCTGTACTGTCGGCAAAAGCTTTAAACTCCGCATTTGTGACTGCATAAGGCGACAAGAGGAACGAGTCGAGCCGCACCTCCCGCACCGGCCCTTCCCCGTCGGCCGGAAACCCTTCGGGCGTATCCGTTCCCATCCGGAACACGCCGCCTTCAATCCGGACAAAAGAGCGTGCCGGCTCCCTGGCTTCCCCCTTCGCCGGGGCGGCAGTCTGCTGCGGACGCGCCGCTTCTCCGGATCCAGCTTGATCTCTGCGGGCCGCACAGCATGATTTTATCGGTTCCATATCTGGTTGTTCCTCCCCCGGCGCAAGCCGTCATTTATTTTGTTCCTTTATTTTAGAATCAAACCGGATGATTTGCAAAGTCTTTTATCCATTTTGGAATTAAGTAGGCTGATATAAGGAGATTTCATTTGTTTCCAATCAATATCCAACACAAAAATTGCCTATTTTATAATGTTTCGCAAAAGTTTATTTCATTTTGGAATAAAGTTGTTATAATAGAACTATACATGAACCCCACGAGGGAGGCATATTTGTTATGAAGGAATCGCGTGCGGCTCTATTGCTCCGTTTGTTCTGGACTTTTTTCAAAATCGGCCCCTCCACGTTCGGCGGGGGCTACGCCATGATTCCGGCCATTGAGCGCGAAGTGGCGGAAAAACGCAAGTGGCTGGATGCGCAGGAGATGAGCGACATGTTGTCCGTGGCAGGCTCCGCGCCCGGCGGCGTCGGCGTCAACGCTTCCGCCTTCATCGGCTACCGTCTGGCAGGAGTCGCCGGTGCGGTTGCCGCCGTACTGGGGATCGCGCTCCCCACGTTTCTGATCGTGCTCGGCCTCGGCCTCGTATACCGGCTGATGGACGGAAATCCGAAGGTGGAAGCCGCCTTGCTGGGCATCCAAGGTGCCATTTTGGCTCTTATTCTCGTCTCCGCCTACAAGATGGCCAAAGCTTCCTTATTCGATAAAACAACAACCGCAATCTTTATCTTTTCGCTGACGCTGATGACGATTACGTCCTTTAATCCGGTTTTCGCCATTGCCGCAGGCCTAGCCGCCGGGATCGTCTGCATCGGCATCAAGACGCTGTTGGGCCGCCGGATCAGCACGGAGAAGCAGCGAACCTCTCATACGCCTGGCAGCTCTTATTATCTGGAGTATTACATCTAGTCAGGAGGCTTCCTATGCTGTGGAACCTGTTCCTCTTCTTCTTGAAAATAGGCTTTCTCTCCTTCGGCGGCGGCTACGCGGTCATTCCGATGATCCGATACGGGCTCATTTCTCGGGGCTGGATCGATGAAGCCGCGTTTCAGGAGGCCGTCTCCTTATCCGGCATGGCTCCGGGGCCCATTGCGACGAACAGCGCTACCTTGATCGGCTACCGGATCGCGGGATGGGCAGGCGCCGCAGCCGCAACGGCCGGCATCATTCTCCCGTCGCTGCTGATCATCATTTGTATTGCGCTGTTCTTCTACAAGCTGCGCCATAACAAATGGGTAAAAGCTTCCCTGTACGGCCTTCGGCCGATCGTGACCGCACTCATCCTCATCTCCGCCCTCCACTACGCTTTCCCGATTGGCTTCGGCGCGGCCTTCCACTGGCAAACGGCGGCCATGCTGCTGATTTGCGCAGCCTCGGTGGTGTCGCTGCTTAAATATAAGCATCATCCCCTGCTCGTCATCGCCGCTGCGGGCATTGCCGGCATCGTTCTTTTCTGACCGGCAATCCCCGCTAACCATGCTCTCTACGCTGGTGAATTGCTGTAAGTTGCGCTATAATAGTCTCGATTATAACCTAGTAGTTTACTTGGATAATTGGAGACAAAACGTGGATATACAACCGAAAAGACCGATTCCTTCAACAAAAAAAACGGTATATGAGCGCATTGCCGACCAAGGCACCGTCTCCAAGGCGGAGCTTCTTGCGTCCTATTCGCTGACGAGCAGCACGCTTACGCGCTTGCTGGATGAGATGGTGGCCGAAGGGCTGCTGGTCGTGTCCGGGCTCGGCCGTTCCAGCGGCGGACGCCGCCCGATTCTGTACGAGATCAACGCCGACTACGGCTATTTCTTCGGGCTGGAGCTTTCCAGACGTTATTCCGCATTAGGCTTCTTCGACTGCAAAATGAATCCCAAGTCGTTTACGCGCTGGCGCATGGACGAGGCGATGACGCCCGGGCAGCTGGTCGGCCACGCCGCGGCTGTCATCCGCTCCATTCTCGCCGACCACCGCCTCGAGCCGCAGCAGGTGCTGGGCATCGGCGTCGGCGCGGTCGGACCGCTCGACCGTGCTTCAGGCACGATACTGAGGCCGCTTAATTTCCCCGCTCCCGGCTGGACGGACGTCCCGATCTGCGGCATGCTGACGGAGAAGACCGGCCTTCCGTCTATGCTTGAGAACGGCGCCAACGCCGCGCTGATCGGCGAGCAGTGGTCGCTGCGCGGCGAGGAAATGCCGCAGCATATGCTGTACGTCCATGCCGGCGTCGGCCTCCGGTCCTCGATGATGTCCTACGGGCAAATCGTGCACGGCTCGGTCGACATGGAAGGCTCCATCGGCCAGATGATCATTCAGACCGACGGCCCGCGCCTGCACGATTACGGCAATTACGGAGCTCTCGAGGCGTATGTATCGGTGCAGGCGCTGGAGAAAAAGGCCCGCTCGGACGCCAAGCTGGGGCGCGGCGATCTGCTGCAAATCAATCCGGCGTCAACGGTGGACGGCATCAGCTACGATACGCTGCTGCAGGCGCTGTCCAAGGGAAGCGGCTACGCCGAAGAGCTGTTCGTCGAATCCGCTCGTTATTTCGGCATCGGCCTCGCCAACCTGATCAACGTGTTCCATCCGGAAAAAATTATTTTGGGCGGAGCCCTCGTTAACTCCTGCGAGCCTTTCTACCAGACGGCGATCGAAATCGCACGGAAAAATACGTACTACGATCCGGTCTACCGGCCGGACTTCTCCAAGGGAGAGCTGCGCGAGGATGCCGTCGCGACCGGTGCGGCGCTGATTGTGCGAAAGAGCTTAACCTACTGACAGAACCGCCGCCCGCTATCGGCGTCCTTCCGCCTGCCGCGCCCCCCGCAGCAGGCGGTTTACCGTTTCGCGGCGCAGGCCGATCAGCTGGCCGATCTCGTCCTGCGTCAGGATGTCGGTCAGCGCGGCCGGCGAAATATAGGTGTCGAACCACTGCTGCAGCTTCCGCAGCTTATCGGCCGGAGACACCTCCGTCAGCTGATCGATCCGCTGCTGCATCATCCGCAGCTTTGTCTGCAGAAGCAGCGCGATTTCTAGGCTTTTCTCCGCGTTCCCCGCAAGCTCCGCATACCATTCCTGCGCCGGCACCTTCTCCACCTCGCAGGTTACGAGCGCTACGGCCGTGCCGTGATTGGGCATCGGCGTGATCAGCGAATGATGCGGAATCCGCTCACCCGGCACGATAATGTTCACCAGAAACGAATGTCCGTCCTCGTGGACGCGGACGATTTTGAGCAGCCCGCTTTTCAAGTGGAACAGCCCGCTGATTTCCCCTTGATGAAATAACGTTTCCCCTTTATGCAGCAGCATATCCCCTTCTCCTCTCTTTGTGTTTTTGATTCCTGCCGCTTGCACGGACAGCATGCAGAGCCGCCCGCTTTTCGCGGAATTCCGACAATTCCCTTCAATTCCAGCATTGACGGATTGATGGACCGGGAGTAAAATGTTACATGCGCAGTAAGGTATAGCGCCGAATTCCGCCAGAAAGAAGGTTCCCCGCAAGCATGCGTATCAAGACCTTTGCCATCTGCATCTATATCATCCTGATCTATTGGATTTCCCTTCATATCCCGCACATGAAGTCCTTATTTTTCCCGACGCTTGGAGCATTCAGCCTGCTGTTCGTCTCTCGTTCGTTCGAGAAAGCGGAAGTGAGAAAAATCGCCCTGGGAGCCGTAACGGCCTCCGTCATCGGTTCTCTGTTCGCCTACTGGAATCCGGGTGTTGTTTCCCTGCTCCTTACGCTGCTCATCGTCATCGGACTGATCAATAAATTCAAGTGGAATGCGCCGCCGATTCTTGCCGTGTCGCTTATTCCTTTCTTCACACAGCCGGACTTGGCATGGATCATTCCATTGTCGGTGTTCCTTTCCCTCGGAGGACTGCTGCTCACCTTATCGGTTGCGGCTTATGTAGACGGCAAAATCGACAACATGCCCTTTGTTCCGAAAAGAAACGTCAAAGCCGAATCCGACACTGCCGCTTAGTCAGCCTTTCCATTCTTCAGGCAGCAAGCGCCGGTAATGGGGCTGCAAATAACGGTCGTCGATCAGCACCAGCGTGCCCCTGTCGTTCTCCGAGCGGATGAGGCGGCCGCCCGCCTGCAGCACCTTGTTCATGCCGGGATAGACGTACGCGTAATCGTAGCCGCTTTTGCCTTGCCCGTTGAAATAGTCCTTCAGCATATCCCGTTCCACCCCGATCTGGGGCAGCCCGACGCCCACCACAATCACACCGATCAGCCGGTCCCCGGCAAGGTCCACCCCCTCCGAGAACACCCCGCCCATGACGGCGAAGCCAACTAACGTTCTTCCTGTACCGGCCTGAAAAGCCGCCAAAAACCGGTCCCGTTCCTCCTCCGCCATATCCGGCGTTTGAAGCAGCACGTCCACCTTCTCTTTTGCGCCATCGCCTTCCGGCTCTAATCCTTCAAGCAGCTCCATAAACGTCTCATAAACCGCATTCATATAAGCGTACGAGGGAAAAAAGACGAAGTAATTGCCCGGGCGCTCGGCCGTAAGGCTGAGAATCCGCTTCGCAATCGGAAGCTTCGACTCGTCCCGGTCCCTGTACCGCGTGGACAGCGGCTGAATAACGACGTCAAGCTGCTCGCGCGAGAACGGGGACGGCACCGTCAGCGTGTAATCGTCCTCACCGGCACCCAGCATGTCCATGTAGTAGGTGATAGGGGACAGGGTCGCGGAAAAGTAAACATGCGAGCGATATCCCTTACCTGCTTGCCGCAGCAGATCGGAAGGGTCGAGGCAGAACAGCTTCACCCTTACGTCGTTTTTCGACAGCTCCGTGAAGGAAACGTAACGCTCATCGAACAGCTTGGCCGTCCGCACGAAATTTTGCGCGGCAAAATACGCGTCCAGCAGCAGGCTCCCCCCGCTTCCCGATGCCAACGCCTGCTCGGCCGCCTGCACGAACGCCTCCGTCAGCGCAACAAGCTCCATCGGCAGCTCCCGCTCCGCCAAATGCGAAGCCCCGTCGCTTCTTTTGCGCAGCGCGATAAAATAATCGTTGACCTCCTTCGCCGCCCGCCGGCAGCCCTCATGCTCCCCCTTAAGCTCCCTCTGAAGCGCCAGAAACGGCGACTTCGCCAGCTCCGCCGAGAACATGTCGCGCGCCCGGTCTACGAGGTTATGAGCTTCGTCCACGAGCAGCGCCGTCTTTTTCTTTTGCTCCGCATACTGGCGCTTGAACGAAATCCGCGGATCAAAAATATAATTATAATCGCAAATGACTGCATCGGCGGCATAGGCAACATCCAGCGAAAACTCGAACGGGCATACTTGATGCTTGCGGGCGTAGGCTTCAATAACCACTCTCGTCATGATTGTCTCATTCCCGAGGAGGTCCATTACCGCGCCGTTAATGCGGTCGTAGTAGCCGTCGGCGAAGGGGCAGTGCTCCTTTTCGCAGCGCACTTCCTCGCTGAAGCAGATTTTCTCCTTCGCCGTGAGCGTGACCGCATGCAGCCTCAGCCCCTTGGACTGCATCAGCAGCAGCGCCTCCTCGGCTGCGGCCCTCGTCGTCGTCCGCGCCGTCAAGTAATAAATGCGCTGCAGCATGCCGGCGCCCATCGCTTTGATCGCAGGAAACGTCGTGGACACCGTCTTGCCGATGCCGGTCGGCGCCTTGGCGAACAGCCGGACGCCTTCCTCGACCGATTTGTACACCGCGCCGGCGAGCTTCCGCTGCCCCGGGCGGTACGCTTCGAACGGAAAGCCCAGCTCCCGGATGCTCTCGTCCCTGGCCTGCGCATGCTCGAGCTTCAGCCGGGCGTAAGGGGCGTATCGGGCCGTTACCTCATGAACGAACCGCTCCAGCTCATCGAAGCCCAGCTCGCGCACGAACCGCCGCTCCTCCTCCGTCTCCGTCTGGACGTACGTCAGCTGCACGCGCATCGCGGGCAGCTCCTGCTCCCTCGCATACATATAGGCGTAAAAAATCGCCTGTGCCCAGTGCACCTCGCGGCCGTCGCCTTCTATGGCGTCCAGATCGCCGCCTGTCGATTTGATTTCGTCCACCGTCGGGAACGGCTCGGTGGACAGCAGCCCGTCGCAGCGCCCGTCCACGGCAAAAAGCAGATCATCCGACCGGATGTCTGCCTTGACGTACACTTCCTTGCGGTCGTCAGCCCCGTACGAGCGCTGAACCCTCTGATGCGTTTTCGTCCCTTCGTGCATCGTATCGATCGCATTCAGCCGGACGTCGATGCTGCCGCTCAGAAACACATATTCCACCAAGTGCCTCACCGATATTTCTACCGTATCCCCGATCTGCATCACGATTCATCTCCGCTCCCATGAAGAACATTTGTTCCATCATTGTACCACAAGCGGACGGGTTATGAGAGGCGGGGCGGAATCGGGCAATGGCGTTAAATGGATTTTATGTATCTAAATTCGCAGGAGAGCCGCCTTATCACGCAATTAATGGATTTTATACATTTATTTCAGGGAAAATAGTCACTTCCGTCCAAAATCGCTCATTTATATACGACAAATCCATTTATTTCAACAGGTAATCACATATCGCGCAAAATAAGACCATCTAATACAGTTATGGGACAGATACAGCCATGCACAAATACGGTTTATATCAAAAGGCACGGAGCCCCTGCTCCGTGCCTGTCTCAAGCCTAATGCCAGCTGCTCCATCGTCTATTCCTGTCCGCCATCACCAGGGCTCTGATTCCGTTTCCTCCTCCGGATGTTTCCCGACGCCGTTTAACAGATCCGTTCCGTGGAACTCCTCTTCAGGAGCGGCTGCGTCCACCTCGCTGTTCGCAGAAAGATCGTCGGCATCGGGAACGTCCTCGAGCTCCCCTTCCGCCCAGCCTTCATTGCGAAGCCGGGTTTCCTCCGCGTCTGCAGAAGGATACTTCTCCAGCAGCAGATCATCCGCCTCCTGCACCGCGCCTTCTGCCGTTTCTTCCGTAAATAAACCGAATTTCGGATCAATGTCTTTCTCCGTTGCCAGACTGCGGATTTCCCGCTTTTCATTTTCGAATTCGTTTGCCATAGTCTTTGCCTCCCCTTGCGTATATGCCTCTACCCTATATTACCCAACAACCGTGCCGGTCTAACCAATCCGGTCATGCGGCACCCGATCCGGACCGGGCCGCGGCCGAGCGTTTCCCTGCAAGGGCTTGTCCTCACGAAAAGAACAAACAGCCGCCGCCATCCTTCTGGACGGGGCAGCCGCTAGGCTGCTGCCGGTACATACTCCGGCCGTTATTCATATGCCAAAATCGCAACGGTGGCGTTGTCCTGATGCTTCCTGCCAATGCTAATGACATGCTCGACCAGGAATTCCGCCGCAAGCTGCGGCTCCAGGCGGACCGCCTCCTTCAGCAGCGGCTCGGACAGCTCTTCGTATAAGCCGTCGCTGCACAGCAGCACCCAATCTCCCGGCTGCAAAAGCAAAGGCTCCTTATTCGCCTCCAGCTCCTCCAGCTCCGGCAGGCCGAGATAACTCGTCAGAAGATGGCGGTCGGGATGAGACATCGCTTCCTCGAAGGTTATTTCCCCGGCCTGCACCCGCTCGAACAGACGATTCGCGTACACATGGTCCTTCGTCAGCCGATGCAGCTCGCCTTCGCGAAGCAGATAGATACGGCTGTCACCCGCCGAAACATAATACAGCTCGTTGCCTTTTACGACGGCGGCGACGAGCGTCGTCCCGACCTTCCATTCCAAGCCGCTGCGCCCGGCCATCCGGAACACCTCGCCGGTAGCCGCCTGAATCGCCCGCTCCAATGCCGCCGGGACAGTCTCCTTGGCGTGCCTGCCCTCATATTCGCGGATCATCGCTTCCACCGCGAGCAGCCCGGCCTCCCTGCCCATTTCGAAGCCGCCCATGCCGTCCGCGAGAACGGCCAGCGCTCCGCAGCATGCAGCCGACTCCGGGTCGTCCATGGCAGAGAAGCCATAGGCGTCCTGCTGCTCCTCCCGCTCCCCGATATGCTGGGCGGCCCCGGTCAAAACATACGGCCAATCTCCGCCGGCCCGCTGCCCGGCTCCCTGCGTACTGTCGGCACGGCCCGCCCCGACTGCCGTCACCAATACCGCTACCAAAGCACAAACGGCGATGACTCCCCAAAGGATGACCATTCCTCCCACCCCCCATTTTACCGTGACGCATGCCTAATCTATTCATACCTATGGGAGGCGGAAGGAAGTTATGCCTTGGGAGCCGCGGCTTCTTCCTTTATGGCTGCCTGCCGCATGTCATCAGGCCGAGCGTCATTAGGATGAGCGTCATTAGGCTGAGGCGTCATTAGGCTGAGCGTCATTAGGCCGAGTATCATTAGGCTGAGCGTCATTAGGCCGAGTATCATTAGGCCGCGCATCCATAAATGGATTTTGTGTAGTTATTTTTTGGTTTAACGAAGCTCCCTGAGAAATAAATGGATTCCATGTATTTAAATTGGCCATTTCGTCGAAAAGCCGCGATTTCGCTTAATTTATATACGTCGAATACAGTTATTCCCGCCGAATGGGACTGAACGCTCGAATTAGATACATGAAATCCAATTATTTCAATTGGCGGGGGGTTGCGGCGGCAATTGGCGGGGGGCTGCAGCGGCAATTGGCGCGGGCTGCGACGGCGGATGATTGGTAGATTACAGTTCGCGGACGACCGGGACATTACAGCAGCGGGTTAATCAGCCCATGTCAAAAACAAACGTCTTAGCAGCCTACCCCCTTAGAGCGCCGTGGATCTGAGCAGCCGGGCTAAAGTAAATATTGAGATCTGAGCGATCCGGGTCATTGCAGCAGCGCCACGGGCGACAACACCCAATACAACAACAAAACCCCCGCCAATGGCAGAGGGCTTTGTTGGGGAGCAGAAGCTTCCTTAGGGGATGATGAAACGACTTCGAGTTTAATAGGTCAGGACCTTCGGGGCTATTATTTCACGCACCATCCTCGAAGTATTGCCAAGTAACTCTTAGTATTACTTTTTCACAATATCCTGTACCGCTTTATCCAGCTTCTCGAGCAGCTGATCGCCAGTAATTTGTTTACCGAGGTATTCCTGCATCGCCGAGCCCCATTGCTGCGTAATGCCGTCCGGGAAGCGGTCCCAGTGCCAGCCCTTCACCTGCTCCGGATTAGAGCCCGCGAAGGCTGCGAAGTCGCCGCCGATTTTGCCGACAGCTTCGGCGTTGGACGGGATCGAAGTCAGCGCCGGCACAAATTTGAAGTCGGTGGAAATAAACCGTTTGCCCGTCTCCGAAGTGACCATCCAGTTCAGGAACGCTTTCGCTTCCTCCGCATGCACCGACTTGTTGTTGACGATCCAGTTATTCGGCACGCCGGTAAATACGTTAGGCTTCCCTTGAAGCGGCACCGGCATCATGCCGAGGTTCAGGTCCGGATTCACCTCGTCGACCATGCCCTGAATCCAGTTGCCGTGCTGGATGATTGCATATTTGCCCGCCGCGAACTCCGCTACCTGTGTGCTGTAGTCCGTCGTGAGCGCGTTATCCTGCCCGTTCGCGAACATGATGTCCACGAGACGCAGCCATTCCTTCATAAGCGGATCATCCTTCAGCTTCACCTTGCCGGCCTTCACATCCTCGATAAAAGCGGCCGGATCCGCCTGGTTCGCGAAAGCGATATTCAGCGTATGGATGCCCATCGACCACCACTCGCTCGTCAGCGCGAACGGGATGATGCCCGCGTCCTTCAGCTTTTTGGCCGCCGCCTCCAGCTCATCCAGCGTTTGCGGAAGCTCGGTGATGCCGGCTTCGGCGAACAGATCTTTATTGTAAGTAAAACCGTAGGCTTCCAAATTCATCGGCATGCCGAGCAGCTTGCCGTCGCGCGTAATTTGCGCCTTGGACGCCTCCACCAGATCCTTGGCCCAAGCCTCGCCGCTCAGATCGGTCGCCCGGTCCACATAAGGATCAAAGCCCGCCCAGCCGCTGGAATTGAAAATTTCCGGCTCCTCGCCGGCCGCCAGCTCCGCCTTCAGCAGCGCGCTGTAATCCTCGCCGCCGCCATGCGTCTCGATATCGACCTTCACGCCGGTTTCTTTCTCATATTCTTCGGCCATCTTGTTCAGCGCATCGGCGATTTCCACTTTGAACTGGAACACCTTGATCGTGACATCCTTCTTCGGAGCGTCCGTCGCCTCCGTTCCGCCCGTATTGTCCGGAGCGTTCGTGGCGCCGCCGTTCGAGTTGGCGTTTCCGCAGCCGCTCGCCAGTCCCGCCAGCATGGCGGCTGTCAGCATAAGCACAGGTATCTTTTTCATCTAATGACCTCCCGCAAATTAATGTCGAGCCCACTATTGCAACGCTTACATCGCCATTATAATTGTGCAACGGCAGAGCACAACACCGAAGATATTGCGCACCTAGGTGTAAAATGTTGATATTCTTCGGCCCGTCATGCTGTGTGTATTGACCTTGCCGTCCGCCATCGGTTAAGGTGTAGGCAGCAAAGATCCGTTCGGAAGGCAGGCGAGCGCAGACGATGAATGCAGGAAAGCCGTTTAATACGATCCGGAAAAAGCTGATGCTGCTGCTGCTGGCGGCGACGATTTTGCCGATTGCCACGTCGATGCTGATCTCCTACAACGCGACGACCAAATCCATCACCGAAGAGGCCATTGCGAGGAACAACCGGCTGCTATCGCTCGGTAAAACGAATATTTTGAATTACATGAACAATATCAATCAAAAATCTTTGGCGGTCTATAACGCAATGAACGTCCCCCGCTCCCTGTACTACATTCTGGAGCATAACATGGAGGACGAGGTGTTTCCGAACGACATCACCGACGTGATCCGCAACCGGAATCTGCTGAAGGACCATCTGTACAACATTTATCAAAGCGTCAGTGAATTCCATAAGGTCCGTCTGTATGTCGTAAAGCAAAACGCGACCTATCTGCTCTGGAACGACGATATTAAGGTTGGACGAAATTTAGCCGGAGCGCCGAAAACGACGAAGAAAGCGTACATCGAAGCATCGCATCCGAGCCATAACTACGGCCTCGTCGACTTGAAATCGGACGCCGGCGAGGAGCTGGTCTTCACGCTGCACCGTCCGATCTTCCGCGCGCCGAGCGAGGAGCTGCTGGCCGAGCTGTCCATCGACGTCAGGCTCCAGGTGCTGGAGGACCTGAACCGCCAGCTGTACGACTACGGGATGGAGAGCTTCTATATTACGGACGCCGGCGGGCAGATCGTGCTCTCCTCGCAGGCCGAAGAAATCGGCACCCGGGCGGAGCACGGCTGGCTGGACAAGGTGTATGCCTCGGGCGCGGACAGCGGCCATTTCGATTACAGCGGCGAATCGTTTGACGGGATGATATTTTACGACCGGATCAAGACGCCTTATATGGACTGGTACCTGATCAAGCAAACGCCGTACCGCCATCTGTACAGCGCCGCCGACCGCGTCGCAAAAATCAACGCTTTGGTCGGCATCGGCTTCCTGGCCGTCGTCGTGCTTGCGACCCTGTATATTTCCATCCGGTTCACGAAGCCGCTGCTCCGACTCATCGGCTATGTGAACAAGATCGAAACGGGCAATTTGAACGTCTCCATCGACATCCAGAGCAACGACGAGATCGGTCTGCTGGCGCGTCGCTTCCGCTCCATGATGCAGACGATCAACCATCTCATCCTGAAGGAATACCGGCTCGAAATCGCCAACAAGACCAATGAGCTGAAAGCGCTGCAGGCTCAGGTCAATCCGCATTTTCTGTATAACGCGCTGCAGTCGATCGGCACCGTCTCGCTGCAGCACGGCGATCTGAAGGCCTATTCGCTCATAACGTCCCTCGGCAAAATGATGCGTTACAACATGAACACGGGCGATTCTGTCGTCGAGCTGAGCCGCGAGCTGAGCTACGCCGAGGCTTATCTCGACCTGCAAAAGCAGCGCTTTGACGCGTCCCTGCAGGTGACGATGCAAATTGACGAAGCGGCCAAAAGCATTCTCGTGCCGAAAATGATCCTCCAGCCGCTCATCGAAAACTTTTTTAAGCACGGCTTCGCTCAAGTGCCCGGCTCGCCTTCCGAGCTGCTGATTGCATGCTCTTTGGACGAGACGGCCGGGCTGCTGAAAGTTTCCGTGCAGGATAACGGCAGCGGCATTTCCGCAGTCAGGCTCGAGGAGCTGCGGCACCGGCTTGAGAGGGCGGACCCGGTTCACGGAGGCCTCAACGGGCAGGAGCCGGGGGGCATCGGCCTGCCAAACGTGCTCTCGAGGCTGAGGCTCCACTTTGATCCCGCGGCTTCGATGGAGCTGCGGCGCTTGCAGCCGCAGGGCTTCTCGGTTACGCTCCGCATTCCGCTGGCGCAGCTGCCGGAGCCGCCGGAGCGTTCAGAGCCTGCCGGCTGACCGCGGCAAAAGCTCGCATCGCGTATAAATTGAAAAAAAGCCGGGTTCACGCGTGAGGCGTGACTCGGCTTTCTTCGAAATATAAGGAAGTATAAATTTCGCTTATACTGGACTTATATTTCATCGCGAAACGTATGCTGCGCCTCCGAAGGACGGCACAGAACCGAGCTGCGCAAAGTTACAGCTAACGGTTCGTGCGTAGCAACAGTCGTTTACGCTTGGTTATCTTTAGGCGGCATAGGCCGATTACATCATCGTCGCGCTTTTCTTCTGCGACTTCATATCGTTGTTATTCACCAGCATGGGCAGCATTTTCTCGCCGCTGACCATCGGGGAATTGCATATCAGGCAGGTTGGCGTTTGCTCGAATGCGAAGTTGTCCCTCATCCAGCTGTTGCAGCCTTCCGACTCGCACAGCCATACCTTCGTGTTTTCTACCGGAATTTCCTCAAGCGGTTTTTTACGATTGTACATGGTCAGCCTCCTTTGGATGGAATACAAGCGGAGCATAATGCTCTTCATGCTCCGCTTGTATTTTAAAAAAGGAAAAACTGCCTCGAGCTCCAAGAAGTCTAGGCAGTTAATGTTTATGAACAGCTGTGTTGGGTTTCGGGTTTCCTCTTTTGCAATGCTTTTATTGTATCATATTTCATCCAGCAAAGGCAAATTTCTGGCAGACCGGCATCCGCAGCCTCCCTATTCCTTGCAGTAGCAGGCAAACAGCTGCTCCACCGGCTTGAAATACAAATGGCCGTCCGGCCACGGCTGAAAATGCAGATCCATCCGGGAGTCGCTCCAGTTCTCCGGCGTGCCCTTCGTAGTCAGCTTGCCCGGAAGCGCCGGCGGCTCGACGACGGCCGGGAACTCCTGGTAGCCGAACAGCAGATTTTCATGCATGGCGATAATTTCGTATTTTGGACCGTGAAACGCCTGTTCCTCCTGCAGCTGGTAATGGTAATAAATGTAGCTGGCAGCCATCTCCGGCTTCAAATGCGCGACCCTGCCGACCCGCCGCTCGACCGGCTCCTTGCGCAGCCAATGCTCATAATCGGCCGGCTCGTTAAAATGAAAAACGTCGATCATCGGAATCCACTTCCGCTTCTCCGCATGCCCCGGCCAATCCTCCAAATACGGGGCCAGCCCCGGCAGCAGCTCCTCCGGCTCCAGCAGCCTGTTCACACATTCGGCATACACGAACACATTGCGCTCCCACCGGAAGCAGCCGGCCGTCATCACTTCTCCGCGATCCATGAGCCCCTGCACGGTCCGTTCCTGCTCCAGCTTTGCCGCTTCCGCTCCTTGCTCCTCGCTCCCCGCTTTGAACTGCGCTCTTGCGATTAATCTGAACATGCTGTTGTCTCCCCTTTTTTCAAATCAGATAATTCTATTATAGAGCATTTGGGAAACAAAGGGATGGGAGCTAATTTCGGAAAAATTGGATAATCTAATGAGGTGGTCACACAGCGCATCAACCGGAGAGGAGGGCGGACGATCTGGAGAGCACAAGCGAATTTGTACAAAAGATCAAAAAAATTCAGTACAATGCCATGCTGAACAAAAGGCGGAATGGCAACGGCAACCCGGCCGAGCGCATGGCGAATAAGCAGCACAGCACAAACAAATAAAGGATTTGTTCCACGCAAGCGTAAACGGCTGACGCTACGCACGAACCGTTAGCTGCATCTTTGCGCAGCTCGGTTCTGTGCCGTCTTTTGGCGGCACAAGCTCGTTTCGGATGAAAAGGCGCCCGGAAGTCTATGCTTCCGGACGCCTTTTGCCGCGTGATGATGCCTGTCTAGGTTGAATATTCGTGCGGATAGTATTCGATGCAAGATGATGCGGCTATCGTGAGACGGCCCTGTTCCTTGTCATAACGGACGGATCCGTTTTCTACGTAATACCAGGTTTTAAGCGTCGGCTTATCCTCGTATTCCTGGAACATAAACACATTCAGCTCGTCCTTGAGTGCAAGAATCTCCTCTACGATATCGCTGTGCGGCACGTCTATCGTGAACAGCCAGCCTTCCCCTTGCGATGAAACCTCGTACTTTATATCGTGCTTACTCGAATCAATGAATGACCGCCCGCCAACCGCGTGCTTGATCAGAAATGTCTGCTTCACTTTAGGGCCTCCTCCTGCTCCGGGTTACGGAAGATCGATCAGCATAAAAAACACGGACTCGGCCGCTTCCAGCTCCAGCGCGCCCACCTGCTCGATCTGCGCCGTATCGCCCTCCGACAACGCTTGTCCAAGCACGTTCAGCCGGCCTTCGATGACATACAAATACAGCTTGCGGCCCTCAGCCGTCTCGTAAGGCAGCTGCTTGCCCTGCTCCAGCTTGCTCAGATAGATTGTCATGTTCTGGCCGATCCATGCCACCTGCTCCGATGCGTTGTCCGAGACTACCGGAAGCAGCGCATTGTTCAGCTTATCCGTATCGTACCGGGAGGCTTCGTAAGACGGGGTAACGCCGCGCTCCTTCGGCATGAACCAAAGCTGGAGCAGACGGAGCTCTTCGTCCTCGGAAGCGTTAAACTCCGTGTGGATGACGCCGCTGCCGGCCGACATGCGCTGCACCTCGCCGAACGAGGAAACGACGGAATTGCCCAAGTTGTCCTCATGCCTGATTTTCCCGTTCAGCACGATCGACACGATTTCCATATCGCTGTGCGGATGGGCGCCGAACCCTCGTCCCGGATCCACAAAATCGTCATTGCAGACGCGCAAAACGCCGAAGCCGGTCCGGTTCGGATCGTAATATTGGCCAAAGGAGAAGCTCGGCCTGCTTCTCAGCCAGCCCAAGTCCACCGAATGCCGCTCTGCGGCCGGAAATACGTTGATCATCCTTTCGCCTCCCTAATGATTGCCATATCGATAAATCATTTAACTGCAATTGATGCCTTAATATTTCAAGAAATGAAAGCATGTAAGAAAAATAACGGGATTTGATGCAGCAAAATCGAGCAGCCTGCTCTAAATCGACCATTTTTATGAATTTATATGTACTCAATCCAGTAATTTCGCCAAAAAGCGGTACTCCACCGGATTTAAATACATGAAATCCATTTATTTCGCCAAACCACAGTCCACACACGCTACTCAGCAAGACAACCCAATCCACTTACTTATTTATAGCAGGTTTTCAAAGCTGCGGCAAGCGGCTGTCACAGATCGGCATGCTGCTCCGTCTCATCAGTATAACGTACTTTATGTACGAAAAAGGAGATGGGCAGCATGCAAACCTATGATGCGGTAGTGATAGGCGGAGGAATAGCGGGGCTGGTGTCGGCAATCGAGCTGGCGAAGGCGGATAAGAGGGTTATTTTGCTGGAAAAGACCGGGAAGGCGGGTGGACGCGGAGGCTCCGTCATCACCAAAGGAGCCGTCTTTAATCTCGGAGGCCACGCCCTGTTCAAGGAAGGAGAAGCGTTTGCCGCCTTTCGGGAGTATGGCTTGCGGCTGAAGGGAGGATCGCCCAAAACGGACGGAAAGGCGATTTGGAGAGGAGGCATCGCGCCGCTGCCCGGTACGGCGCTGGGGCTGCTCGCCTCGCCGCTGCTCGGCTGGAGAGGGAAGGCACAGCTCGGAAGGCTTTTGGTGGGTTTGCAAGCCGTCCGTACGCAGGAGCTTGGGCATGTTACCCTGCGGGAATGGGCCGAGAGGACGATCCACGATCCGATGGCGCGCCATATCGTTTACGCTCTCCTGCGCACCTCCACCTACTGCAAGGAAATCGACTTCCAGCTGGCCGGGCCCGCAATTCGGCAGCTTCAGCGGGTTTTGCGCGGCGGCGTCCTGTATGTGGACGGCGGCTGGCAGTCGATCGTCACGCAGCTGCAGGAGAAGGCCGAGCGGCTGGGCGTGACCGTATCGGTCGGAACGAAGGCAGCGGAAATCCTTCGGCTGAACGGTGCGGCAGCGGGTGTCCGGCTCGCCGACGGCCAGACACTCAGTGCCGCAGGCGTCATCGCGGCGGTGCCCCCGGCCGAGCTGGTCAAGCTGCTCCCGGGAGCGGAAATTGCCGCCCTTCGGCGCTGGCGGGACGAAGCAAGGCCGATCGCCTCGGCTTGTCTCGACTTATGCCTGAAAAGGCTGCCGGTGCCGGACCGCCATTTTGCCATCGGCCTGGATCAGCCCGTCTTCTTCACGAATCATTCCAGAGTCTCGAAGCTGAGCGATAATGGTACAATAGTGGTGCACTTAATCAAATATAATGATCTCGGCGGCGGTCACCCCAAAGAAGACGAACGGCTGCTGGAGCGGACGATGGAGCTGCTTCATCCGGGCTGGCGGGACGCGGAAGTCGCGCGCCGGTATCTCCCCTCCATTACGGTGGCGTACGACTATGCGCATACCGGCCGCTCCGGCCCTCCCGTCGGTCCCGATGTACCGGGCTTACGCGGGCTCTGTGTCGCGGGAGATTGGGCCGGCCATGACGAACTTCTGGCCGATGCGTCCGCAGCCAGCGCCAAACGGGCTGCAGCAGCCCTGCTTCTCCAGGCTCGCACCGCCCAAACGAAGGGAAGAGACATCTATCATGTCGTATAACGCGTTGCAGGATGAGTGGTATTCCGCCTATAGGGCGCTTTTGTTCTCGCTTGCTTACCGGATGCTCGGAAGCGTCATGGATGCCGAGGATATCGTACAGGATGCTTTTGTTTCCCTTCACGCTGCGGACCCGGAAGCCATCCGGCATCCGAAAGCTTTTTTGTGCAAAACCGTAACGAACCGCTGTCTCGACCTTCTCCGCTCCGCACGCCGCAGACGCGAGGTGTACACCGGACCTTGGCTGCCTGAGCCGATCGTAAGCGGAATTGGCGGCGATGCCGGCTCCGACCCTATGGAGCGGTATTTGCAACAGGAAACGATGTCGACCGCATACGTTCTGCTGCTCCAGCAGCTGTCGGCCTCGGAAAGGGCCGTTTATCTGCTCCGCGAGGCGCTGCAGTACGATTACGGAGACATCGCGGACATCGTCGGCAAAAGCGCTGCAAACTGCCGCCAAATCTATGTTCGCGCGAAACGAAGCATGCAGCTTGCCGGCGCGGAGCGGGAGGAGCCTGCAGACGGCGGTGCCAGCTGCGCGGCGGACGGCAAGCTCGGCCGGATCGTCTCGCAGTTCACGGCCGCGCTCGCAAGCGGCGACATGCCGAAGGTGCTCGCGCTTCTGGCAGAGGGCGCCGTGCTGTATTCCGACGGCGGGGGCAAAGTAAAAGCGGCCTTGCGCCCTATTAAGGGCGCAGACCGCATATCGGCATTTTTATTCGGGATTTTGGCTAAGCTCCCGGAAGGGTACTCCTTTGCTCCGGCGACCGTAAACGGCGAGGCCGGCGTTATTGCTTACCAGCATGGGACGGTCATGCAGGTCGTCTCCTTCCGCCAGCAGGACGGGCGGATCGACGCCGTCTATCTGGTCAGCAATCCCGATAAGCTAGGGCATCTTGCAGCAGACAGGCCGCAAAGCGGCGGGCTTAATTCCGAACCGGATTAAGCAGCGGCTCAAAGCCGCCGATCCGGCACTCTATCGTATCGCCGCCGCGAATGACGGCCGATCCCGGGGTGCCGGTCAAAATAATGTCGCCCGGAAGCAGCGTCATGACCTGCGAATGGAAGGCAACCGCGGAATACGGGCGGAATCTCATATAGAACGTTGTGTTCCGGTGAGCGGTTCTCCCGTTAAGGGCGGTTTCGACGCAAAAGGCGAGCGGATCCGGAAATTCGTCTTTTGTAATGAACTGCGGGCCGAAGCTGAAAAACGTATCGAAGCTTTTTGCCCTCGTCAAAAACCGCGGATGGCGGGCATGAATATCCGCCGCAGTTACGTCGATCGCCGTCGTATAACCGGCAATGACGTCGTAAACGTCCTCTTCGGCGATGTTTTTGCAGTGCTTGCCGATAATGATGCCGAGCTCCGCCTCGGCCGTAATCGTGCCCGCCCCTTGCGGGAGCCGGATCGCTTCGCCGGGACCGATAATCGTCGTATCCGGCTTCATGAAGCTGACCGGCTCCTCATCCGGGTCCACCGCCGCCAGCTCCGGCTCATCCTTCACGTAGTTCATGCCGATGCCCCATATTTTGCGCGGCTGGCGGTAGAGCGGGCCGTACTTCGCCTCCGGATAGGGGATGGCGTCAAGCTCCTTCAGCTTTCCCGCACCCTCCGCGTTGTACCACTCCGTCAACGGCTCCAGCTCGCCGAGCCGGATCAACTCGAACAGCTCCGTGCTCCACACCGTGCCTGCGGCCGCATTCACCGTCCCGAGCGGCACAAGACCGCCGGAAGCCGCGATTGCCGCCTGCTCCCTGCCGTTCACCACGATCGTCGACAGCTTCATCGTCCTTCGCTCCCCTTTGCGTTCATTTGTCCGATCGGTTCATCCGCTGCGTTCGCCGCCCACTCCAGCAGCCTGAGGTCCTGGCCGGGGCCTGCAATGAAGGAAATGCCGATCGGGCAGCCCTGCCCGCCGGGAACCGGAATCGTCAATTGCGGCAAACCGGCCAGTCCCGCCGCGCAGCTCAATTGAAGCGCATGTACCCGGCGCCGTTCTACATCCTCTCCCGACAAGCCAAGCAGAGGAGCGATTCCCGGCACAGTAGGCATGGCCATCACGGTGTCGGTGCCGAGCAGCCCAAGAAGCCTTCCGCGTACCTCCTCGCGCTTGGCATACGAAGCGCCGTGCTGCTCCGGCTTCAGCGTCGACGCCCAGGCAAACCGCTCCGCAATGCCCGGTCCGAAGGACGGCCGCTCCCGCTTCACCCAGTCTCCATGCTCGCGCCAAACTTCGATCGCTTGAATGTGCCGGAAGGCGTCCATCCATGCGGGCAGCCCTTCCGGCGCAAGCACCGTTGTCTCATGGTTTTCGGCCAATGACTGCAACAAGGGGATATACCGCGACAAGGCGACCTTCGAGTGAGCGTCCGGCAGCGCCCAGAGGTCCTCCGCGAACATGATGCGCCCGAAGGTCCCTCGCTTCTGTCCGTCCTGCTTCTCAAGCAGCACACGGCCAACCTCCAGCACCGTCTGTATGTCACGAGCCATCCACCCGACAGTGTCGAAGCTTGGAGCGAGCGGAATAAGGCCCGCCGTACTTACCGCGCCGTGCGTCGGGCGGATGCCGTAAAGGCCGCAATACGCAGCCGGAACGCGGACCGAGCCGCCCGTGTCGGTGCCGATCGCAAAATCGGCCGACCCCGCGGCGACAGCCGACGCCGAGCCGCTCGACGAGCCGCCGGGTATGCGTCCCGGAGCCTGCGGGTTCGGCGGCGTGCCGTAATGCGCGTTTTCCCCGTTGATGCTGTACATCAGCTCATCCGTTATCGTCGTGCCTTCAAGCCTCGCGCCTGCGGCAAGCAGCCGTTCGATGACGGCCGCATGCCGTGCGGCCGGCCCGTGCGTCCGCAGCCAGTCCGGGTTGCCTGCAGAAGAGACATAACCGGCAATATCGAATACGTCTTTGACCGCAAACGTTTTGCCGCTCAGGCTGCCCGCTTTCGTCGGCTCCAGGACGATATGTTTATTCGCATATGCATGTTCCCGTTGCTCCATGTTCACCTTTCCCTCCACCTTTTTCAGTCCGTCTGCTTCCGGCTGCCGGCCTCTGCCCGCCAGGTTCGGACGGACAGCACCAAAGCGCCATCCCGGCCTACCAGCCGATAGCCGCCCCGTCGCAGCGCGGATCCGAGCCGCCCTGCACAAAGCCCTGCTCGTCGCGCAAAATAGCATGGGCATGCCCCATAATGCCGTCGAAATCCTTTACCTTACGTACGGCATGCCCCGCGGCGGCCAGCGATTCCAGGACGGCGGCGGGCACGCGGCCCTCGACCTTCAGCTCCTGCGTCGGCTCGCCCCACGTGCGCCCCCACACCCAGCGGGGCTCGTTAATCGCCTGCTGGGGGTCCATGCCGTAATCGACCATGCGTGTAAAAATCGCCGTCTGCGTCTGCGGCTGCCCCTCGCCGCCCTGCGTGCCGTAAAGCACGGCGGGCTTGCCGTCCCGGCAGGCCATCGCGGGCATCAGCGTATGGAACGTCCGCTTTGACGGCTTCAGGCAATTGACATGCTTCGGATCCAGCGAGAAGAAGGAGCCTCTGTTTTGCAGCAGGATGCCGGTATTTCCGGCCACGACGCCGGAGCCGAATTCGAAGTAAAGGCTTTGGATGAAGGAGACGGAATTGCCTTCGGCATCCGTAACGGCCGCATAAGCCGTATCGCTGCCAAGCGGCTCCGATTGCAGGCTTGCAGCCCGGTTCAGCTCGATCTTGGCCGCCAGCCCGGCGGCATAACCTTTGTCCAGCAGCCGCTCCAGCGGCACCTCCGTAAAGGCCGGATCGGACAAATACCGGTTCCGGTCGCGGAAGCTGAGCTTCAGCGCCTCCACGCAAAGCTGGTAATACTCATGCGAGCCGTGCTCGATCGAGCCCAGATCGAACTGCTCCAGAATATGCAGCGCCATGATGCCGGAGAAGCCCTGCGAGTTCGGCGGCATTTGGTGGAGCGTATAGCCCCGGTAGGAGCCTTCGAGCGGCGTGACCCAATCTCCGCGGTGATTCGCAAAATCATCCGCCGTCAGCAAGCCGCCGCTGCGTCCGAGAAAACCGGCCATTTCCATCGCCGTCTCCCCCTTGTAAAATTCATCCCGCCCATGCTCGGCCAGCCTCCGCAGTGTCTTTGCGAGCGCCGCCTGTTTGAAACGCACGCCGGGCTTCGCCGCCCGGCCCCCTGGCAAATAAATAGCCGCCGTCTCCGGCGTACGGGCAAGCACCGCTTCGTTGTGGACCGTGTTGGCGTACTGGTCCTTTGACATCGGGAACCCGTTCTCCGCGTAATCGATTGCCGGAGCCAGCACCTGCCCCCACGTCAGCCTCCCGTATTCGCGGTGTACGGCATCCCAGCCGTCGACCATGCCGGGCACGGTCACAATGCTGCCGATCCCGCGGTTCGGAATGGCCGCCTGACCCGCGTAAGCGCCGATATCCGCCTCGCAGCCGGAGCGGCCGCTCGCGTTGTAGCCGCGCACCTTGCCCTCCGAATGGTGATAGCCAAGCCAGAAGGAATCTCCGCCGAGACTGGTCATATGAGGATAAACAACGGCCAGGCAGGCGCTGACGGCAACCGCCGCGTCGAACGCGTTCCCGCCCTGCTCCAGCATTCTGGCGCCTGCCGCCGTCGCCAAATAATGCGGGCTGACGACCATCGCTTTTGTTCCGATAACGGATTGGTTCACCGCGATCACTCCTATATTGCAAAATGATAGATAAGTTCACATGTTGATATGTATTAAAATAACACCGTTCCGCCTTCCCGGCAACTGAAACGTAATCATTTTTGTTTTTTTATATTGAAAACGAATGAATTCCTGTTTATATTTATACATATGGTAATTGAATACGGATATTACAGTACATTTTGAAATCAACAGAGTAGAGAAAGGAGCTGCTTCCGCATGCAATCCAAAGCATCAGATGAAGCTGCCGCAATAGAAATTGACGATATCGACCGCCAAATCATTGCGGAGCTTAATAGAAATGGAAGAATCTCTTACACGGACCTCGCGAAGGAAATCGGCCTTTCCCGCGTAGCCGTCCAATCCCGGATCAACGCGCTAATGGATGCAGGAGTCATCGAACGGTTTACGGCCGTTATCAATCCGGAGAAAATCGGCATTCACGTCTCGGCCTTTTTTAACGTGGAGGTTGAGCCGAAGCATCTGCATGCCGTTGCCGACCAGCTCTCAACGGAGCCTTACGTGACCAGCCTCTATCACATGACCGGTCCCAGCAAGCTGCATATGCACGGCCTGTTCCGCAACAATCAGGAGATGGAGCAGTTTTTGAAGGAGAAGCTTTATACGCTGCCCGGCATTATG
The DNA here is from genome assembly GCF_020169515.1 of Paenibacillus vietnamensis. Classification (GTDB taxonomy): domain Bacteria; phylum Bacillota; class Bacilli; order Paenibacillales; family Paenibacillaceae; genus Pristimantibacillus; species Pristimantibacillus vietnamensis. The sequence continues at coordinate 78,307 of NZ_JAHMHW010000006.1, forward strand.
AGCGTCGACTGCCAGGTGCTGATCAACCGCTACAAGAGCCGCATGGGAATGAGGCTTTAAGCTATGGCGGTTGCATGGATGAAGAGCAAGTATCTCCAGCTGGCGTGGGCAATGATGAAGACGGGAATCATCGGCTATGGCGGGGGCCCCTCCGTTATTCCGCTGATCCGGTACGAGGCGGTTACGAACTACAAATGGATGGAGGATGAAGAGTTCGGCGAAATTTTGGCGCTTTCAAATGCGCTGCCGGGGCCGATCGCAACCAAGATTGCCGCTTATCTCGGCTATCGGGAGAAAGGCATGCTCGGCGCCGTCGTGTCGGTGCTCGCACATATACTCCCTTCGGGCATCGCGATGATTCTGCTGCTCAGCTTCGTGCAATTTTTGAGCGGCGCCGCATTTATACAAGGGATGATCGGTGCGGTCATTCCGGTCATTTCGGTCATGCTCGGCATGATGGCCTATGAATTTGGCGAAAGAGCCGTGAAAGGGCTGGGCATTTATGCCGGCATCGCCTTTTTTGCGCTGGCGTTCGGGCTGCTTCAGGGCATCCGCCTGCATCCCGCCATCGTCATTTTATTATTCCTTGGATATGGTGCGTTACATCTAAGAACGGTCGCGGCGCTGAAGCGGCGCAAGGAGAGAAAACATCGGAAGCGCCTGCAGCGGGCGAATGAGAAAGGGGGCGGCATCACGCGTGGCATGGATTGAATGGTTTAACCTGATCATCGGCTTTTTTATCGCAAATGCGCTCGGCTACGGCGGCGGCCCCGCCTCCATTCCGCTGATGTACCGCGAAATCGTGACGAACCACGGGTGGACGACGCCGAGCGAGTTCTCGAACATTTTGGCTCTCGGCAACGCGCTTCCGGGCCCGATCGCCACAAAAATTGCGGCATTCGTCGGCTACGACACCGGCGGCTGGGTCGGCTCCGTGCTGGCATTGGCGGCTACGATCGTTCCGTCGGCGGCTGCGCTTATCCTTCTGCTCAAGGTGCTCCAGCGCCACCGCCAATCGTCCGTCGTTAAAGGAATGACGCTTCTCGTGCAGCCGGTGATCGCCGTCATGATGCTGCTGCTCACCTGGCAGATGGGCGAAAGCTCCATCGAATCGATCGGCATCGTCCAATCGCTCATTATCGCGGCCGTCGCCTTCTGGGCGATGCAAATCCGCAAAATCCATCCGGCCATCGTCATCGTCGCCGCTTTCGCTTACGGCGGATTGGTCATCCCACATTTGAATGTGATGTAAGGATAAAGACACCTTTTGGGGTGTCTTTTTTAGTCCGCTAAAGTTCTTTTGTTTTCATTCACTTGAGAGGAGCTGTATATTGCCTTTATGCCTTTTTTCTTTAGATGCCCTACAATAAACTGCAATAGCCCTTTACCACCACCTTTGCCTCTGTAATCCGGGTGAACCATTATAAGTCCAATATATGGGTATTTTGACCGCAATAATTTTCCGATCAGATGAGGCATACGTTTCAATCCTTTCTTTCGAACACTTGTCTTTCCAGTTGATGATCTTCTATTAACTCTATATTTTTCTTGTTTTCCACATAGGTCCGGATCTCTTTCTTGATGTTAGGAAATAGCACAATGGAATCTAATTCTTGTAGTGGTATCCACTTTACTGCAGATTGATGAGGATCGGGTTTCGAAGGTAATTGTGGAATAGAATTTTCTTTTAATTTGCATTCAAATATAAGACTTAACGAATGAGGATCATGATTGCTGTATTCTCCGGACTGTTTGTGTGGAGCCATTTCATAGATCAAAGCTAGTGGTCCGACTGTTACTTCAGCTGTCGTTTCTTCAAATACCTCTCTAACGACACCCTCTTTAATCGTCTCACCAGGTTCTAATCCTCCGCCGGGAAGATTATAATGAATTCCATTTTCGCTATATTCCACGAGAAGAACACAATCGTTCTGTATGATTAAGCCTGTACATCTTATTCTGACATGTGGCATGAGCTAGTCCTTCTTTCTTTAGTTATTTATAATTCCTTTAATTTCCCTCCATCTGGTAGTTCTTACGGTCTTTGATTGCTTCTCTGAAAACATTAATGGGTTCGTAGTAGTCAATTGGTTTATGAATTAATCTGTTCAACCACTTCAATCGCTGGATATTGTCATTAAAATTATCTTCTAAAAAAAACGTAACTTCATTCATCGTCCCTAATACACTTCTGCTGTTGGTTTTTGATATGACGATTTCCGACCCAAACTCTAAATAGGCATTGATTTCATTCTCTTTGAAGCCTTCGTGGAGTAAATATTCCCTGAGTGTCACTAAAAATTTATCTTTCAGCCGCTCTAACTGACCAGTCCGTATACCATCAATAATTACAGATAATCTGGTTAAATCATTTACGAACACGATGTGTTTGCGTTTGTTTAAGTTATAGATATTTACATGCCAGCTAAAAAGCGAGGGAAAATTATTGATTTCAATTGGGGTTGCTTTCATGTCTTTCAATAAATTTTTAGTAAGTCTTAAAATAATCAATATTCTCTTCCTTTCTCGTACTGGATTTAAGCGTACGCTACGAGTCGTTCATCCGCTCAACCATCTTTATAATCAACCTCAGAACCAAATCGCTTGGATATAATTCATTTAAGAAGCTTTTCGGGTTCACTTCTTTTTCCAGTTATGTTATCATAAATTATAAAGAAGCCGAGTGCGGTAACACTCGGCCCAACAATTGGCTTGGATGGGTTTATCCCTTCTAGAGTCTAGACGAATAAGAACCCACCTGGGCGCTAACCTTAGGGTGGGTTCTTACTTTCTCTTGTTGTTTGAATTGATGTATGTTAGAAGTGCAAGGATAAACGATCCAAATAGAAACATGATCATTATTGCATCTTTAACTTCCATGGCCTCACCTCCTTTCGAAGGGAAACCATGCCCACCCAAGATTCAATTGTCTTTCCCTATTGTACCATCATCTACCAACGATATGAAGAACAATTGTTCGATGTTTTAAAGAAAAAGCAGCAGATCCGCCCGGACCCGCTGCTTTTTTCGTCGATTTATACCCGTCCCCGAATCCCCTCGATATACGCTTTCGACTGCGCCATCTGATTCTCCCGAGCTTCCTCCATAATGATGTTCACATGAGGCTTGTACTGATTAAGAAGCTTCATGTACAGCTCATAATTCATCGTACCGAAGCCGGCCGGGGCGACGCCGAGGGAGCCGTCTTCCAGCAGCATGCGGTCCTTGGCATGGGCCGCGATGATGCGGCTGCCGAGCAGATCGAACGCTTCCTCGATCACATCGTTCTGCCGCGCAAAATTTTCCGCCGTCATCAGGTTGCCCGGGTCGATCACGACGCCGATATTCGACGAAGGAACCTCCTCCAGCATCCTTGCCAGCTCTGGAGCAGTTCCGACCAGATGGCCGCCCGCCGCCTCCAGCCCGACAAATACGCCCCACTTCTCGGCTTCCTCCGCCAGCTCCGCAAGCGTTGCCTTCATCGTAGTCCAATCGCTGTCCGTATAGCCGCCTTCAATCCGGCCGGTCTCGAACGCAACCATTGGGGCGCCGAAAAACCGGGCATACCGCAAAAGCTCCTTGAACCGCTCAACGTTTACGCGCCGCTGCTCCTCGTTCCTGTCGACCATATTCAAATAACAGCCGAGTACGGAAATCGAGACGCCGTGCTTGTCGAATTCCTCTCCAATTGCGCTTGCCAGTCCTGGGCTCAAACGGCCCGGTCTGCCGAAATCGATATCGCTGACCGCTTTCCACAGGGCAAGCTGCATATGCGTGAAACCGGCGGCTGCCAACTTAGGTGCAAGCTCCTTGTAAGGTACGCTTCCGAATAAATGGGCTAATACGCCAACTGACATGAGACCTTCTCCTTCAAGCGTAAACGCCTGCAGCCAGCCTTAGGCGGCAGAGTCCGTTTCGCGATGAATTTTAAGTTAATGAATAGCTGTGAAGCATATAAATCCTTAAAATTTTGTTATACGCCGCCCTCCAGCGCGACCTCCGCCTTCGGAGCGTACATTTTTTTGGCTAAATACGATTGCGCAATCATGAACAAGCCGCCCGTCACCCAATAGAGCGAGATCGCAGCCGGCGCCGACAAAGCGAACACACCCATCATTACCGGGGACAAATATCCCATAAACGCGAGCTGCTTCTGCTGCGCCGGATCAGATCCGGGCTGTGCCGTTTGAGATACCTTGAATTGGACAAAATAAACCAACGCCGCCAAGATCGGCAATGCGATATCCGGCGAGCCGAGCTTAAACCAGAGGAACGAATGATCCGCCAGCTCCGGCGTCAGCTTGATCGCCGAGTAAAGGCCCATCAGGATCGGCATCTGAAGCAGCATCGGCAGGCAGCCGACGGCCAGCGGGTTGACCTGGTGCTTCTGGTACAGCTGCATGGTCTCCTGCTGGAGCTTCTGCTTGGACTCCGGATCCGTCTTTCCTTTGTACTTCTCCTGCAGCTGCTTCAGCTCAGGCTGAAGCACTGCCATTTTTTGCTTCATCCGGTGCTGTGAACGATACTGGCGCATCATTAACGGCAGCAGCAGCAGCCTGATGATCAAAGTAATGCCGATAATCGCCAGCCCGTAGCTGCCGCTAAATGAATCGGCCAAATACTGAAGCACCGCCGACAACGGGTAAATCACATAGTGGTTGAAAATACCCGGAGTATCGCTGTCAATCGTACCGCTGGCCGTGCCGCAGCCGCTGATCAGCAGCAGGCCGGCCGTCATTGCGCCGATCAATAAGGAACGGCTGTATTTAAGGGAAGGGAACACATTGTTTTTTCGCATCGAAATCCTCCTCGTTTGTTTGAACATGCGATCACAAACGAGGCGCTGCAGTTTGAAATATCGTCATCGGGCGATTCCTTCCGCTTCACCTTCCGGACCAGCCAGTGGCGGAGCGGTATGACGCGCAGAAGCACTAACGGCAGTGGCGCGAACGCCGGCGCGACGGCACGGCTTCGTTCCACGTACCAGCTAGCTTCTGAATTGAGGTGCGAAGCATACGAATACGCCAGTGTATAAAGCAAACTAATCGATATAAAGTACGGAATAAGCTCGTGCAGCTCCAGCTCGAACAATGAGTTCACCTCCCTTCATGATGTCCCTAAGCAAAAATAGATTTGATGGCACATGGATATTATAACAATAATTGAAAAACTTGCTTGAAAAACGTTAGCTTCGGTTATTTACAAATAAGCGGCTCTAATCTTATACTTTCTAAGTTGTTCAGTAAAACATCTTAGAAGAAAGAGGACATCATGACCAGAAAAAAGCTTAACACCCTTTTCGTTGCACTCGTCGCTTTCCTGCTTCTGTTTCTGATGACCGGTCCTGCCGGACAAGCTTCCGCTGCCCAGGCCGAGCCGAAAAAGAAGCTGGTGATGGGCACCTCGCCAGATTACCCGCCATACGAAAGCGTAGATGCAAAAAATAACGGCGAAATCGTAGGCATGGACATCGATATAGCCAAGTATATCACCAGCCAGCTGGGATATGAACTGGAAATCGCGAGCATGGATTTCAATGGGTTGATTGCCGCCCTTCAAACCGGCCGCGTCGACTTTGTCATGTCCGCAATGTCCGCTACGGACGAACGACGTCAGAACGTTGATTTTTCCGATTACTATTACGCAGCCCGGAACACGATCGTTTCTAAAAAATCGGCACCGTTCGAAACGCTCGAATCCCTTTCCGGCAAGCTGGTAGGAACGCAGCTCGGCTCTACCCAGGATTTGTTCGCCGAAACGATTGAAGGCGCTCAGCTGAAGAAGCTGAACAAAATTCCGGATCTCATACAGGAGCTCAACTCGGGCCGGATCGACGCCGCTATCGTGGAAGACGCAGTCGCGGTCGAAATGACGAACGCGAATCCCGACCTTGCGATGAATTTTTTGCCGGCGGATTTAGAGGAGAATGGCTACGCCATCGCGTTTCCGAAGCAGTCGGAGCTCGTCGCCTCCTTTAACGGCGTGCTATCCGACATGAAAGAGGAAGGCAAGCTCGACGAAATCTCACGTAAATGGTTTCCTGAGCCGGAGAAGCCGGCCGATAAGCTGCTAGGTATTAATATCGATTTCAGCGTGCTGAAGGGGTATATTCCCTATATCCTGAAAGGCGTTTACGTGACGCTGCTGTTCACCCTCGTTTCCGCGCTGTTCGGTCTCGTATGGGGTACCGTTTTGTCATTGTTCAAAATATCCGGCATCAAGCCGCTCGAATGGTTCGCCACCGCCTATACTTCGGTATTCCGCGGCACGCCGCTGCTCGTTCAGCTTACGCTGATCTATTACGCCACTCCGCAGCTGACCGGCTACGACATTCCGGCGTTAATGGCGGCAGGTTTGGCGTTTGGCCTCAACTCCGCGGCCTATTTGTCCGAAACGATCCGCGGCGGCATAATGGCCGTCGACAAAGGGCAAAGGGAAGCGGCGATCGCACTCGGCGTGCCATACCGCAAAATGATGGTCCGCATCATTTTCCCGCAGGCTTTGCGCAATATTTTGCCCGCTCTCGTCAACGAATGCGTCGCTTTGCTGAAGGAATCGTCGCTCGTGTCCGTTATCGGCGTCGCCGATCTGATGCGCCGTGCGGACGTGGTGCGCTCCAACGAATTCAGGGCGTTGGAGGCGCTGCTGTTCATTGCCGCCATCTATTACGTGCTGGTGCTCATTCTGACTACATTTGCCCGCATGCTTGAAAGGAGGCTTCGCCGCAGTGATTAACGTGACCGGCTTAACGAAGACCTTTGGAAAAAACCAGGTGCTGAAAGGCATCACAACCACCGTGGAAAAAGGGGAGGTCGTCGCGCTGATCGGGCCGTCCGGCTCAGGCAAGTCTACCTTTCTCCGCTGCTTGAACATGCTCGAGACTCCTACGACGGGCACGATTACGATCGACGGCATCGCCATCACCGACCCGAAAACCGATATCGCACGCGTTCGCCAGCGAATCGGCATGGTTTTCCAGCATTTTCACCTGTTCCCGCACATGACCGTGCTGGACAATATTACGTTCGCGCCGATCGAAGTGAAGGGTCTGAAGCCGGAAGCAGCTCGCGTTAAGGCTCGGGAGCTGCTCGCGCGCGTCGGCTTGTCCGACAAAGCGGACAGCTATCCGTCCCGACTGTCCGGCGGCCAAAAGCAGCGGGTGGCGATTGCCCGCAGCCTGGCGATGGAGCCTGACATCATGCTGTTCGACGAGCCGACCTCGGCGCTTGATCCGGAGATGGTCAAGGAGGTTTTAAACGTCATCCGCAGCCTTGCCGACAGCGGCATGACGATGCTGATCGTGACCCACGAGATGAAATTCGCCCGCGAGGCCGCAGATACGATTTACTTCCTCGACGACGGCAAGCTCGTTGAGCGCACGAAGCCGGAGCAATTTTTCACAAGCCCCCAAAGCGAGCGCGCCGCCCGCTTCCTGGAGCAAGTATTATAAGGTAATACAAAGCTACACCTGCGTTGAGGCAGGTGTGGCTTTTTTTACGCTGGTGATCCCAAACTCCCTCTCTAACTTAACTACGAACGACAGCGAACTTTTAATCTGTTCTGTTCACCAAACATACTCTGCATCCCTTTCCCAATAAAACACCTGATCCCCTTAGACGGTATCCCTTTTCTTCAACCTTGCTCCACTCTCCCCTTAGCTCAGGATAAAGCCAATTTTCGTTTCCTGAGCTGTGGGGAGAGTGCCTAAAAGTAGAAATACCCCTGTTACCACCGCTCTCCGGCTAATCGCGGATCCATCGAATTTCTACCTTTTCCATATATCTCGCGTCCCTGGCCTTTCCTTTTCTCTGCATCTTCTCATTCGTTGACTAGAATTCTCTCCTTTCGCGGTATCCCTTTTCATCGACCTTTGTCCACTATCCCCTCAGCTCAGGACAAAAGCTGATTTTCGTTTCCTGAACTGAGGGGAGAGCGTACAAAAGAGCAAGCTGAGGGGAAGGACAGTGGACAGTATTATCTAACACACGACGATTTATGATCTGGTGCCTTCCCAAAAAACAAACAACCATCTCCGCCGCATCATGCGTGTGAAGATGGTTGTTTGTTCGTTGCGTAATCGGAGTAACTGGATTCGAACCAGCGACCTCACCCACCCCAAGGGTGCGCGCTACCAGGCTGCGCCATACCCCGACGATTGCAAGAGAGCGCTCTCATGCGCTGTATATTAGAATTATACTACCCATCCCAAATGCTGACAATATAAAAGAGACTGACTCGTGAATGGATAGATAAAGATTTTGTTCTTTGCACCCTCGAGCGTGCATTTCATATACAATAAGAGCATTCGGTTCATTTTTCGGGAGGCCAAGCTTATGGAATCATTGTCAAGGGAAGAAAAAAGCTGGATGCTGTACGATTGGGGGCATTCGGCCTACTCAATCATCATTTCGACGGCTGTCTTCCCGCTCTTCTACAAAGCAGCTGCAGAGAGTGCGGGGGTCAGCGGAGCGCATTCCACTGCTTATTTAGGGTACACAATCGCAATATCCACGTTTATTCTTGCGCTGCTTGGTCCTATCTTGGGCACGATTGCGGATTATCAAGGGTTCAAAAAAGCGTTTTTTGCGGGGTTCAGTTTCCTTGGCATCGTCGCGACGGCACTGTTGACGTTTATTCCGAACGGCGAATGGCAGCTTCTGCTCGTGTGCTACACATTTATAGCGATCGGGTCGGCGGGCTCAAACGTCTTCTACGACGCGTTTTTGGTCGACGTGACCGAAGAGGGGCGGATGAATAAAGTGTCCGCACGCGGCTTCGCGCTCGGGTATATCGGCAGCACGATTCCGTTCATCATCAGTATCGCTCTTATTCTTCTGTCGCAGCAGGATGTACTGCCGTTGTCCGTTACGGCGGCAAGCCAGATCGCATTTATGATTACAGCCGTATGGTGGGGTGTCTTCACGCTGCCCATGCTGAAAAATGTCCGGCAGCGCCATTACATACCGCGCGAGCCGCGCATCGTCGCCAGCAGCTTTAAACGGCTGGCCGGCACGTTTAAGGAAATCAAACGGCATCGCTCGATTTTCCTCTTTTTGCTGGCGTATTTCTTCTATATCGATGGTGTCGGCACGATCATTACGATGTCGACCGCCTACGGGACGGATCTTGGCATCGAATCGACGGACCTGCTCATCATCCTGTTCGTCACCCAAGTCGTCGCGGCGCCGTTTGCTGTCATTTACGGGCGTCTTGCGGATCGTTTCTCTGGCAAAACGATGCTGTACGTCGGCATTTGCGTGTATATCGTCGTATGCGTCTATGCGTATTTCATGAAGTCGGCGTTCGACTTCTGGGTGCTGGCGATGCTGGTTGCCACGTCACAGGGCGGCATCCAGGCGCTGAGCCGCGCTTACTTCGCAAAAATGGTTCCAAAGCAAAGCGCGAACCGGTTTTTTGGGTTTTATAATATTTTTGACAAGTTTGCCTCGGTACTGGGTCCTCTGCTCGTCGGACTGACCGCACAGCTAACGGGCCAAACAAGCATGGGTGTGTTCAGTCTCGTCATCCTGTTCCTGATCGGCATCGCCATCCTGGCGCGTGTACCGGAGCAGCAAAGCTTGCAGGCGGGGCCGCCGAATGCTGACGGTTCCAGCCAAAAGGCGGCTGGCGGGTTGGGCTAAGCAATCGGGTGGTGCCAGTAAAACAAACCTTACAGCTTACCCGCGATATGCTATACTTTTGCATACTAAAAAGGAGGCGCTTGATTATGACAAATCGACCTCTCAAAGAGGAATACAATCCGTATTACGAGCAATATATCCGCTTGGTCCGCGAAGAAGACATCATAGAAGTATTGGCGGATGCGCAGGAAAGTACGGATGCCCTGCTCGCCGAGCTGACGGAGGAACAAGGGAATTACCGGTACGCGGATGGCAAATGGAGCCTGAAGGAGGTTATCGGCCATGTCGCGGACGGCGAACGGATTATGAGCTACCGGCTGCTGCGCGCATCGCGAGGCGATAAGACTCCTCTGGCCGGATTCGACCAGGACGAGTTCATGACAAGCGCACCGTTCGCTTCCTGGACGATGGAGCAGATTCGGGAGGAATACGTATCGGTCCGCCGGGCGACGCTTTCCCTGCTGCGGGGACTGACGGAGGATGCATGGACAAGATCCGGCATTGCGAACGGGAGCAATGTTTCGGCGAGGGCGCTCGCCTATATTATCGCCGGGCATGAGCTTCATCACCTGCGGATCATAAAGGAGCGTTACTTGCGATGACGGTCCGTCTGCGCGGGCATCATCTGCTTTGCTTGCTCGGCTACCGGGGGATGGGCTATTCCGACGAGTTTTGTGTAAATATGACGAGCATTTATGAAACGCTCCGGACTGCGCCCGATACCGAGATCGAGATCATTACTGGGCCGGACGACATATGCCGGGCCTATCCCGCAGATAAACCCGGCCACTGCGAGGGCACCGTCTACGATCTGGACGGCAAGGTGCTGGCACAGCTTGGTCTTGCCCCGGGCTTTCGGGGAAGCTGGCGCGCCGTGTGCAGCCAAGTCGCCGGGAAGGTTGCTCCCACGGACATCGCGCTTCTGTGCACGACCTGCCCATGGGAGAAATACGGCGTCTGCCGCGAAGGCGTCCGCTTGATCGCGTCAGGCAAACCTTTGCCGGCGATTAAGAAGAAATAAGCAGGGCTTTTCGTTTTTCTCCTACTAAAGTCGTAGAGCATTCAGCCGAAGGTTGAGTGCTTTTTTTCATGAAAATCATGCTAATTGAGGACGTCAAGAGGATTAAGGGATGTTACGATAAAGTCTAGCAACCGATAAAGAGATAGAAGACTCGAGCAGGAAGGATGACCAAAATGAATATACTGATCGTTACCGGAAGCAACCGCAAAGACGCGACGAGCACCCGGCTCGCCGCTTATGTAGGACAAATCATCTCCCAAAAGGGGCATAACGCGGAGCTCTTCGACTTATACGAGAAGCCGCTTCCGTTCTACTCTCCGGAAGGGGTAAATCAGGACCATGACTCCATCCGGCAGCTGAAACAGGCCGCTAAACAGGCCGATGCCATCGCGCTCGCTTCGCCGGAGTATCACGGCAGCATTTCGGGCTTGCTCAAAAATGCGCTCGACTACCTTGGCCAGGAGCATTTTCACGGCAAGGCCGTCCTGTCGATGAGCTCCGCCGGCGGGGCGGTCGGCACCAGCTCCCTTCAGCAGCTGCAGGCGATGGTCCGCAACCTGCACGGCATCAACTCGCCGGAGTGGATCTCCGTCGGAGGAGCGCAGCGCCAGTTGCTGACTGAGGGCCTGGGCACTCAAGAAGGCGACGGACAGATATTGTATGACCGCATCCACCGCGTCACGGGAAGCTTTCTCGAGCTGGCCGCCCTGCTCGCGAAGCGGTAACGCCAGGGCGCTTACCGCTAATTGCCCGTAAGCGCCCTGCGGACGGACAAAATGTATTTGGACTGGTCGAGCGGATTAACGCCCCTGCGCGTCCGTTCGGCCTGTACGTCGGGCGGGCATTCCCGGTAGCCGGCGAAAAAGGTGCTCAGCACGCCTCTGCCCTTCGTCAGCGACCCGAATCTAGCCGGGAATTCGAGCGAGGTGGCTACCGGCAGCGTGCCCTCGATTTCCATTCGTTCGCCGCGTACGACCGGCGAATCGAACTCGCCGCGCATCTGCACCAGCTCGTTCATCACCTTTCCGCCGGACTCCTCCGGCACGGACAGCCGGAACGACAGCATCGGCTCAAGCAGCTTTACGCCGGTCCGCAAGAGGCCGTCCATGATGCCCATCGGTGTCGCTACGGCAAAATCGAGCGGGTGCGTATGCCACACGTGATGCTCGCCTTCGAGCAGCGTCACCTTGAGGTCCGTAACCTCCCAGCCGAACAGCCCCTGCTGCAGCGCCTCCGGCACGCGTCTGGCTACCTCGTTCTGGTAGCTGTCCAGCAGCCGCTCGGAGCGGGCGACCGAGCGGTAGCTCAAGCCGCTGCCGCGCTCGGCCGGCTCGATGAGGAACCGGAGAATCGCCCAGCACGGCTTCGGCATCGTATACGCAATGAAGCCTTCGCCCGCCTGCGCAGGCGTTTCCTTGTAAATGACGGACGGCTGGCCGAAATCGGCCGTCAAACCATAGCGGCTGTTCAGAACGTGCGTCAGCACCTCGATCTGAATCGGCCCCATCACCTTCAGATGCAGCTCCCGCTGCTCCTGAAGCCACTGCAGATCGAGCAGCGGATCCTCGTCCGCCAGCTCCTGCAGCGCCGCCACGACGGCCGGGTACTCGGCCTCGCTCGCCCAGCGCACCTGCACCGTCAGCAGCGGTACGGCCAGCCGCGTCTCGCCGGGAACCAGATCGGCGCAGCCGACAATGTCGCCGATGCGCGCCTGGTTCCAGCCGCAGACGGCGGCGATGTCGCCGGCGGCCAGCACGCCGACGTCCTCGGCTTTCTGGCCGTCGATTTTGCGGATCTGCGTCACCTTTTCCCAGGTCCCCTGCGTTACATTGAGTACGGAGTCGCGGTTGCGGATCACGCCGCCGTACAAGCGGACATAAGCGACCCGCCCCATAGCCGGGTCGCGCTCTATGCGGAAGACGACGCCCGATACGGGACCGGCGTCTTCCGCGGCCGGCGGCGGCAGCAGCATGACCATCGCATGCATGAGCGGCGCGACGCCGAGCCCTTTGTTCGATGCGCCGAACAAAACGGGAAAAAGCTCCCCGCCGCGCGTCAGCTCCGGCAGCAGGCGGTCAAGCTCTTCCTTCGGCAGCGAGCCCGCCTCCAAATACTGCAGCAGCAGCGCTTCATCCCGCTCTGCTACAGTTTCCTCAAGCAGCTGCAGGTAATCCGCTGCCTCCAACAAAGCCGCTGCGCCGTCGCTTCCGGCCGCGCCCGCTTCCGCCAGCTCGCCGCCTCCGTCCGCAGCAAGCAGGCTCACCGGACCGGCAAAAGCGTCCTCCACGCCGGCAGGAGCTTGTACCGGCACCGCCAGCGGGGAAAGCAGCCTGCGGATCTGCTTTAACACCCCCAGCGGGTCGGCGCCGATCCGGTCTATTTTGTTCACGTACAGCAGCGTCGGAATTTGCCGCTCCCGCAAAGCGTGCCAGATGAACTCCGTCTGCGCCTGCACGCCCTCCACCGCCGATACGACGAGCACTGCGCCGTCCATGACGCGCAGCGACCGCTCCACCTCGGACAAGAAATCGACGTGCCCCGGCGTGTCCACGAGATTGACCGTCACGCCCTCCCACGCGAAGCGTGCAGCCGCTGCCCGAACCGAAATGCCGCGCGAGCGCTCCACTTCCAGAAAATCGGTCTGCGCCGTGCCTGCATCGACGCTGCCGAGCGACCGGATCCGCCCGCTGTGGTACAGAATACGTTCCGTCGTCGTCGTCTTCCCGGCATCTACGTGTGCGAAAATGCCAATATTGCGTATATGTTGTGCCGAATGCCGTTCCATTAACCGGATCTCCCCTTGCTTGCCTTATCTTCCTCTATCCTAACTCTGAAAGCGCTTTGCGGCAAGCAAGCGTAAACGGCTATCGCCGTCCCTTGGCGGCAATAGCTACGTTTCGCGATGAGATATAGGCATCAGTATAGGAGTGAAACTTATACTTTCCTATATCTCAACAAAAAAGCCGCTCAAGCAGTCCGCGAATTACGCGTTTGCTTGAGCGGCTCCGCCCCGCATCAGGAATTCGCGGCTGCCGCGTTAGGCTCGCGCCCGACCAGCGCGTGCTTCTCCCAGGCCCGGCTGCGCCAGCGGAAAAACATAATGAACGCCCGCAGCCACTCGTCCGCCGCAATCGCCAGCCAAATGCCCGCAAGGCCCAGCTCCAGCTGGAACACAAAGAAATACCCGAGCGGCAGGCTCATCGCCACCATCGTGAACATGCCGATCCATAGCGGGTACTTGGCGTCGCCGCTGGCGCGCAGGGAGTTTACGAGCACGATGTTGATCGTCCGCCCCGTCTCCAGCACGATGCTCAGCAGCAGCACGTTGACGCCGAGGCGAATAATTTCCTCGTCATCCGTGAACAGCCACATGAGCGGCTCCCGGAAGACGATCACAAGCACAACGGCAACGAGCGTAACTGCGCTTGCCCAGCGGACGCTTTTCCATACCCGGTAATAAGCGGCCGTCTGCTCGCCGGCTCCGACCAGCCTGCCGACGATGATCGACGTCCCCATCCCGATCGCGAAGGCGAACAGATACGTGAACATCGAAATGTTGTTCGCGTAGTTTTTGGCGGCCAGCGCCGCTTCCCCCAAATACGTAGCGTAGTAGAGGAACACGATTTGACAGGACTGGTACATGACCTGCTCGAGGGCCGACGGAATGCCGATTTTTAATATTTTCGAGATATATTCCTTAGAAAGAGAAAGGTAATAGCGGAACTCGATCCTGACGGACATCATCCGGTACAGCAGCACAAAAAACACGATAATGGCCAGCAGCCTGCTGAATACCGACGAGATCGCCGCCCCCTGCACGCCCAGCTCCGGAAAGCCGAAATTGCCGAAAATAAGCAGATAGTTTCCGATAATATGAACGATATTCATGCCCAGGGATACGAGCATCGCCTGCTTTGTAAAGCCGTGGACGCGGATGATCGCAGCTACCGAATTAATAATCGCCTGCAGAAAAATCATTCCGCCTACGATCGAGAGATAGCTCTTCGCATGCTCGAGAATTTCGCCTTGCAAGTTCAAGGTCTGCAGCAGCTGGCCTCCGAAAAAGACAAACGACAGGCTGATCAGCAAGCCGACGATAAGATTGAGCGTGACCGCCAGTGCGGATATTTTTGCCGCTTCGATCAGCTTTCTCGAGCCGATGTATTGCGCGACAACAATCGATGCCCCGTTGCCGATCACCTCCAGCAGCAGGATCGCGATATGCAAATACTGGTTGGCCGCTCCGACGCCGGATACCGCGTTATCCGATATCGCGCTCAGCATCAGCGTGTCGGCGATACCCATACACATAAACAAAAAGATTTCCAAAAAAATCGGCCATGTCAGGAAAAACAGGTTAAGCCCTTTTTGATCCTTCTCGAGGGGCCCGTTCCCGGCCGCTGCCGTTGTCATGATGTCACCTTCTCCTATTGTCAAAAGTAAAGCAAAAGGTATCGTAGCACATCCCGGCGCCCATTGCACGACAAAATGTTGGGAGATTCAGTTAAGCGCATACATCGATTTTCATCGGTCGAAACATGAAAAAAAGGCTGCAAATCGGATTCGTCGAAACGTCCCGAACGCAGCCCTTTGGTTTATAGTTGAAAATGATAAAAATCATTATTGCTCTTCATCCGCTTCTTCGGCGTCTTCTTCGTCCGCCTGCTCTTCGTCCTCGTCTTCCTCGGCCTCATCCTCGATCGCCGCCGCAGCATCCTCCGCCTCTTCCGCATCGGCCGCTACAGCTTGGATTTGTACCAATTCTTCTGCTGGAGCCTCTTCCGAAATGAGTTCTACGGCTTCTTCCGCACCTTCACGAACTACCTCATCTTCATGGCTCATCTTTATCACCTCCTTCATCTTTATACTCTTATTGTAGCGCTTTCACAGCGGCAAACAAGAGGTGTAAAATGTCGCCTTGTAGGAACCTTTTCCGCTTTATGGCGCATTCGTGCCCGTTCGGGAAAGTTCGAGCTCCCCCCGCCAGAGGTCTAGGCCGGCGCTCGGTCCTTTGGCGGTTTTTCCAACCTGCGGAACTAGATAAGATTAGTAACGACTTGGTACCGGTTTAACGGTTTACCGGCTTAAAGAGATAAACCGCGATTTTGACACGAAAAGGAGGGCTATCCCCCGTATGAATGCAATTCTTATGAATGCCGAGCTTGCGGCGATTATGATTTATATTCTGTTTTCCTTTATTGCCGCGGGAAAAGCATCCAAGCTGATCTACTTCGGGACGGAGAAGCAGCTTTACCGCAGGACGCGCAAGCTTCGCTTCTGGTCCGTCTTCCTGACCCTGGCGGCAGCCGCCATCGCAGCTGCCGATCTAGCGCTCGCCGCGGCCGCGCATCCGCTGCTGTGGATGGACCGGCTGCTGCTTCGCACGCCGCTGGCCGTTATCCCCGTTGCCCTGATCTGGGGCAACGCCTACCCAAGGCTGCGCCGCCTGCTGCAGCGCACAGCCGGCCAAACGGAGGCCGCGCCCGACACCGCCCGGCGGCGGCTGGCAGCAGAGCCGGCGTTCGTCTTTCCGTTCCGGCTCGCTGCGCTTTCCTCGATTGCATTGTTCTACTTTGCATTCGTACCGCCTGTGCCGCTGCGCTGGACGGCCGTTACGCTGCCGCTTACCGGCCTTCTTCTTGCCGCCTCGCTCGCATGGATGGCGCTCTCCCGCCGCAGCCAGCTCGCCGCGGAAGCGCCGCTTGCGGGCAGCCCGTGGCTGCGCAGGCTGAGAAGCGCAGGCGTGCTTCTCGCCATTCTGGCCGTCAGCAGCGTCCCGTTTCTGACGGCCATGCAGGCCAGCCGGCTGGAGGGCCGGCTGAGCATGATGTCCGGCAGGCCCGATTACGGCCGGACCGCCTCGGGCGCGCCTGCGGCGCAGGCCGGGCTTGCGCTTCCCGGCCATAACCATGCGGCGGCGGCGCAGCCGGCTTCCGCCGCCGGCGGCCAAAGCGCAGCCGTCCCCGTAACGGAGCTTACGGGGCCGCGCAGCGGCAAGCCGGACCGCGAGTTCACGCTGACCGCACAAAAGCAGACCGTCACCCTGGCTTCCGGAAAGCAGGTGGACGCATGGACCTACAACGGGCAAGCACCGGGCCCCGAGCTCCGTATGAAGGAAGGCGAGCTGATCGAAATTAAGCTCGAGAACAAGGATATTGAGGTCGGCGTCACCCTGCACTGGCACGGCCTGGACGTCCCGAACGCGGAGGACGGCGTTGCAGGCGCCACCCAGGATGCGGTTATGCCGGGCGAGACGCATACGTACCGCTTCGTTGCCGATCAGGTCGGCACGTTCTGGTATCATTCGCACCAGCATTCCAAAACCGCCGTCCAAAAAGGACTCTTCGGCGTCCTTATCGTAGAGCCGTCTGAGGCAGCTGTACAGCCGTTCGAGGACATCACGGTCATCACCCATGTCTGGGCAGGGGCGGGCTTTGCCATCGGCTCGAATGACACGGTGCAGCGCAAGGCGATTGCACCGGGCACGCCCGTGAAGCTGCGGCTGATCAATACCGACGATTGGGTTCGGCAATCGTACGTGCTGACAGGCGTCCCCTTTAAAGTAACGGCGATCGACGGAGTCGACCTGAACGGACCGTCCGAGCTCGAGAACCAAAGCCTGGAATTAATAACCGGCGGCCGGTACGACATCGCCTTCGTCATGCCTGACCATCCGGTGTACCTGAAGGTGGGGAACGGAAAAGAGCTCGGCTTGCTGATGAGCGCCGACGGCAGCGGCGATGTGCCGAAGCCGGAGACGACAAGCGTCTTCGACCCCACGCATTACGGAATGCCCGCCGACACCCCCTTCGGCGGGGACAGTGAATTCGATCGCGAATTCACAATGGTACTGGACAACCGGTTTGCCTTTTACAATGGCCGTTTTGCCGCTTACGATACGATCAATGGGGAGGTATTCCCCAATACGCCGATGTTCGTCGTCAAGGAAGGCGAGCTCGTCAAAACCTTGATCGTCAACCGCGGAGCCGTGGAGCATCCCATGCATTTGCACGGACATCATATGCTGGTGCTGTCCCGTAACGGAGAAGCGGTTACCGGCAGCCCTTGGTGGTCGGATACGCTTGACGTAGCGCCCGGCGAATATTACGAGGTCGCCTTTCTGGCCGACAACCCCGGCGTCTGGATGGATCACTGCCATAATCTTCAGCACGCGTCTGCAGGCATGACGATGCACTTGATGTACGAAGGCGTAACGTCGCCTTTCGAGGTGGGAACCGCGACGCCTAACCATCCTGAATAAATCTATGTGGAAGAAGCGGAACTGGACTTTAGTCCAGCCCGCTTTTTTACCTTCAGCATGAGGACAAAGTTTTTGCGGGTGTGCTATGCTGGGTGCAGCTAATCAAATCCGGATAGGAGTGTTACAATAACCATGAATATGAGAACGATAAGCGGGATCGTCCTGCTGCTGTTCGGCGCCGTTTTATTTCTGAATCAGGGAGAAACGTTCGGTCCCGGCAAAATTTTCGCCTACTTCTGGCCGTCGTTATTCGTCATTCCGCTCGGCCTGTTCTTCCACTGGATGTACTTTGTCATGATCGGCCGCAAGGGCGTCGGCCTTCTGATTCCCGGAGGCGTCCTGTTCACGGTCGGCATCGTCTGCCAGATCGCAATGCTCTTCGGCAATTGGGAATACATGTGGCCCGGCTTCATCCTTGCTCCTGCCGTCGGCTTGTTCGAATTTTACTGGTTCGGCAAACGCAACAAATGGCTGCTGATTCCGATCAACATTCTGACCGTTCTTTCCCTGCTGTTCTTCGCGGTGTTCTCCATCGGCTCCGTTTACAACAAGTTTTTGGTTAGCCAGCCTTTTATCGCGATTCTGTTCGTTGTGGCAGGGGCCATCATTCTGCTTATGAAGAAAAAAGACATCTAGGAGGACTTAACCGATGTTAACCTTTGAACAAAAGCTCGCGGTTATCGAAGCTTTCCCGGAGCTGCAGCGCAAGGATGTATCGCTCGGCCGGGTAAACTTCCATTATGAAGACAGCGCCCACGACAAAAAAACCGTCGTCCAGCATCTGCACCGGAACGGCAACGGCTACGTATACGCCGGCTTGCTGGACGGGATCGAGACCGATGAGAAAGGCCTCGTTAATATACGCGACTACAGCGAGAACGAGCTGCGGGAGCTGATCTCGCAAGCGATCGGAGCCCTGTCGGTGCCACCGCCCGAGAAGGAGGCGAGCCCGAAGAAAAAACGCAAGCCGCCGCAGGAAAAGCGCTGGGTCGGACCAAACGGTGACGTGCTCACGCTTCTGTTCGAGGAAGACTTATGGTACCTGTACGCAGGCCTGAATCTGGAATCGGCCTTTGAAACTTACGAAGAGGCCGAGCAGTATTTGGAGGAAGAAGAGTTCAAACGGGCCTGACCCGGATATAGCTCCAGCAAATATTAGGAAGAAGCCGGACGACGGCTTCTTCTTTTTTATGTCATATCAAACAGGAATTTGTCACCCGATGTCTAATTCTAGTTAGTGCACCAAAGATAACAGGGGGAATTTAATTGTCGATCAAAGCAAAGCTGTCCTTCTCCATCTCGATGATCGTTGCCGTAATCCTTGCACTAAGCATCATCATCTATTATTTTTCGGCAAAAACCGAGTTGCAGAACAGGCTCGAGGAGCAGGTCGATTTTATCGCTAAGCAGATCGGCTATAACATAGAATCTTCGGAAAGCGCCGTGGAATTCATGGAAAAGACGATAGAAGAGAAGCTCCGCATCGCTTCCATATCCGCCCAAATGATGCTCGATCCCGATATTAACAAGGTCACGAATGAAGAGCTTGTCGAGATTAGCGCCAAGCTCGGCGTCGACAATATTACGCTGTGGCAAAGAGAAGGCGATGACGTCATTGCCCGCAAATCCTCGGACCCGGAAGAGCTCAATATCAGCTCCAAAACCTGGGATTACTGGCATACGGCTTTTCTTCAGCTGTTTGAGAATCACAACGTAACGATTGAAAAGGGGCGAAAGCTGGAAAACTTTTGGTCCGGACCGTTTAATTTTGCGGCGACCGACCCTACGCAGGTTCGAAAGTGGGGCAATTATTACGACGGAACGACCAATTACATGATCAATCCTTACGTAAGCGCCGAATCTCTCCGGGAATTCGATGTCACGGACGGAACCGATGCGCTCATTTCGAAAATTTTGGCCAATCAGGAAGGGGTTCTGGAAATTACGGGCTTCGATCCTGAATTTTTCGGAGAAAAGCCGATCGTCAAGATTAGAAAAGGCATTCCGGTCCATAACCTGGATGTCCGGGATATCCCATTCGGAACTTATACCTACAAGGATGATGAAAACGACTCTTACCATATTCAGAAAGCGATTGCCGGCAAAGATGCGATAAGCGTCAAAAGCTCTATTAAAGGGAAAGAGCTGCTCAAAACGTTTATTCCGATCTTTTTGGACAAAACCTATGTCATCTGCATCACATTCGATTCCTCCGTCATCGAGGAGCCTCTCAACAAGCAGCTTTTGCTGCAAACGGCCATCTCGTTCTGCCTGATCTTGGCGACGATGCTTTTCAGTTATTTTATTGCGGACTTTATGCTGCGCGGCTTGAACCAGATTTTCCGCAAGGTGAATGCGATCGCCGAAGGCAATTTCGGGGAAACCATAACGATCCGCAGCAAGGACGAGCTCGGCCTGCTCGCTTCACGCGTAGATACGATGGGCCACAACCTTCACAGCTACACGAATCAGCTCAAGGACGCGGCGGCGGAGCTGCGGAGCACGAAGCAATATTTGGAGTCCTTCGTCAACCAAACGTCGGATGCGATACATGTCGCGGATCTGGACGGCCGGATCACCCAGGTCAACAGAGCGTTCGAGAAAATGTACGGCTGGACGGGAGAGGAAATCGTCGGAAAGCCGCTGGAAAATATACCGCTCGAGCATGCCGGCTCTCATCGCGAGCTCAAGGCTACGGTCCTGAGCGGCGGATCGGTGACCGATTTTGAGACGGTACGGATCACGAAGTCGGGCAGCCCTATCGACATCAGCATCACGATTTCGCCGATCCGGGATGAAGCCGGCGCTATTATCGCCATAGCCTCCATTTCCCGCAACATTACCTCCCGCAAGCAGACGGAGGAAATGATCAGGCGTTCGGAGAAGCTGTCGGTCGTTGGCCAAATTGCAGCCGGTGTAGCGCATGAAGTCCGCAACCCGCTTACGACGCTGCGCGGCTTCGTTCAGCTTCAGAAGCAGAAGGGCTCCTTGCCCCCGTCGCATTTGGACATTATGCTGAACGAGCTGGATCAGATTAATATGATCGTAAGCGAGTTTCTTGTTTTCGCCAAGCCGCAGGCAAGCCGGTACCAGTCGATTAAACCGGAGAACCTGGTTGGCGATACGATGCTCCTTCTTGACTCGGAAGCGAAGATGAGCAACGTCCAGCTTAGAATGACCGCGGAGAAAGAGCTGCCGCTTATCATCGGCGAAGCGAACCAGCTGAAGCAGGTGTTCGTCAACGTCATCAAAAACGGCATGGAGGCTATGCCGGGCGGCGGCGAGCTGTCCATCGATATCGCCCGCCATGGCGATGGAATGATCGTCCTGCGCTTCAAGGATCAGGGCTGCGGCATAGCGGCTGAGGATCTTCATCGGCTTGGCGAGCCGTTCTTCACGAAGAAGGACAGCGGCAACGGCCTCGGCCTGATGGTCAGCCAGCAAATCATTGCCGGCCATAAGGGCAGCATCGTTTTCCGCAGCGAGCTTGGCAAAGGCACCTGCGTCGAAATATCGCTGCCGGTTTCGCTGCCGAATGCGAATGCGGTCTGAAGCGCCGATTTTTGAAGATATTATTTTGATGAAATCCGCGGCGCTGTGATAAAATGTTTCCGTAGCCGGCCGGATTGGAAAATGCCGGCCGATTCGTTCATACATGATTAACCATACCGCTAGTTTTGGAGCCGTTTATGCCGATGACCTTTGATTCTCCGCTATCGCAATACATTATCTTTGTCATAATTTCCGGCATTCTTAGTGTGCTGCTCGCTATTTACGCCTTTAACAACAAATCGAATTTTTCTGGCATGAGAGCTTTGATGTGGTCCACACTGCTTTCGGCCGTTTATACTTTTGGATTCGCCTTTGAGCTGGCTAGCGATACCGTTCCTGAAATCAAATTCTGGATTAACATTGAATATATAGGAATGCCGTTTATAGCTCCGATTAACTTGCTCCTTATTATGCATTATGTCGGAATGGACAAATTTACCACCGGCAAAAAAGCCTGGGGGTTGTTTGTCGTCCCCGCCATTACGTTTCTCATGGTTGTCACGAACGACTATCATGGACTTTTTTACGAGTCGCTTTACCTGCGTTCGAACAGCGCAAGTCCCGTCGTAGACGTCGTTCCCGGATTATGGTACTACGTGCATGGCAGCTATACGTCGGGGACGATGTTCGCCTGTTTGTTTTTATTGTTCAGTCATGGGCGGAAAACAAAATCGATTTACCGCAAGCAGATGGTCACGATGGCTCTCAGCATCCTTATCCCTCTGGCGGGGGCGTTGTCCTACGTGCTCGGGTTGACGCCGCTCGGCATAGACCCCGTTCCGATGCTGCTCGGAATTACGTCGGCATTGTATGTTTACGCCATCTTTTCGGCAGGGCTCTTGACGGTTTCCCCAATCGCGCGCGAGCATATCTTTGAAAGCATGCGCGACGGTGTTCTTGTGCTAAACCTGTCCAATCAGATTATGGACTTCAACAGCGCCGCGGCGCAAATCATTCCATCGCTTACGCCGCTCGCCATAGGCAAGAAGCTGGAGGACGTATGGAAACGGGGGGCGGAATCCGGCGCCTTCTCCTTTGGGCTTGACCAAGAGCACGACGTACAGCACGAGCAGGAGCTGAAGTGGGTGCGGGGCAAAGAAACGTTTTATTACCGGATCCGCGCCTCGAATTTATTGAAGCCGAACGGCCAGCTGGCGGGGAGGACAATCGTCATGATCGATGTAACCGAGCATACGCTGCTTCAGCACAAGCTGCGCCACTTGGCCGAAATTGACGGACTCACGTCCATCTATAACCGCACGACGTTTATGGAGAAAAGCCGGGAGTTGTTAAACGCATCTCACCGGCAGCGGCAGCCGTTGTCGTTTATTTTGTTCGACGTGGACCATTTCAAGCAAATCAATGACCGCTACGGGCATAGCGTAGGCGATTTCGCCCTGCAGCACATTGTGAATATATGCAAGCAGGGTCTCCCTACTAAAGCGCTGCTCGGCCGCTACGGCGGAGAAGAATTCGCGGTCTGCCTGCCGGAGACGGAGCTTGCCGAGGCCGGACAAATTGCAGAGCGGCTGCGCAAGGAAATCGCGTCCACCCCAATGTACAGCTCGGCGAAGGCGATCTCCATTACTGCGAGCTTCGGACTGACTCAAGCGAGAACGCCCGACGTTCTGCTGGAGATGCTGCTCCGCGAAGCGGACGTAGCCCTTTACCGTTCCAAGCACGGCGGCCGCAACATGGTGACGATGATGGACCTTGAACAAGTACATGCAATCGAGACGAAATAATCATACTATCAAGCATAAACGGCTGTGGTCGTCCTTTGGCGGCAATAGCTCGTTTCGCGTAGAATTATAAGTCAGGGTATAAGCTCAAACTTATACTTTCATATATTTTAAAAATTGGAGGTGCCGATGCCGTGTTGAAGTTGGAAACCTTGCGCAAGAAGCTGCGGTTCAGGCCTTCACCTCCGCAGGTTATGCTGTTCGGCTTTTTGTTTATCATTTTGGCAGGTGCGCAGCTGCTGTCCCGACCCATTTCGATTGCCGAGGGTACTAGCATTCCTTACATTGATGCTCTGTTTATGTCGGTCAGCGCAACCTGCGTGACGGGTCTTACCGTCTTAAGCACCGGCATCCATTTCTCCATCTTCGGACAAGTTGTCCTCATCCTGCTGGCCCAAATCGGAGGGTTAGGCTTCATGACGATGGCAACTCTATTTGCGCTTCTCTTCCGGAAGCGCATTTCGTTCCGGGAGAGGCTCGTGCTCCAGGAATCGCTGAATTACAGCTCTACAGAGGGAATCGTCCGCATGATCCGCAAGGTTCTTTTGTACGCATTGGTCATTGAACTTGCGGGAGCAGTGCTGTTAAGCGGCTACTTTATGCTTGAAATGCCGGTAGGGCAGGCTCTGTATTTCGGAGTTTTCCACAGCATTTCGTTTTTCAACAATGCAGGCTTCGATTTGTTCGCCCAGTTTCCAGACAGGGACGGCAGCCTCATCCATTACGTTGAGGATCCCTTTATCAATATCGTCTGCATGCTGCTTATTTTCTTCGGCGGGATCGGATTTATCGTCATTTCCGAGCTGATTACGTATCCCAAGCATCGGAAGTTCAGCCTACATAGCAAGGTGGTTCTATCCGTTACGAGCCTATTGATCGTTTTCGGCGCAGTCGTTTTCATTGCTCTGGAGCTTTCCAACCCGGACACCCTGCAGCAGCTGTCGGGCGGCGGCAAATTGCTTGGAGCCCTGTTTCAGTCGGTAACGGCGCGGTCAGCCGGACTCAGTACGATCGATCCGGGCATGCTGCGTGAAGTCACTCAGTTTTTTTTAGTCATTCTAATGTTTATCGGCGCCGGCCCCGGGTCGACGGGCGGAGGAATCCGGGTAACGACCTTTGCGATCCTGATAGGAGCGATGATTGCCATGGTTCGCGGCAGAGACGATGTCATTTTGTTCCGCTACCGAATTGCCAAACGCCAAATCCATCAGGCCATTATGTTCACGATGATCGCTTTTTTCATCATTTGCACCGGGACGATGAT
This sequence comes from Paenibacillus vietnamensis, assembly GCF_020169515.1. GTDB lineage: Bacteria > Bacillota > Bacilli > Paenibacillales > Paenibacillaceae > Pristimantibacillus > Pristimantibacillus vietnamensis. The sequence continues at coordinate 102,788 of NZ_JAHMHW010000006.1, forward strand.
GCTTTCGATTACCGAGACCGGGGACTTTCTTACCATACTGTTCGAGGCGACATCCGCTTATTGTACCGTTGGCATGTCCGCTGGACTCACCTCGCATATTTCGGATGCCGGCAAGATTATCCTTATGACGCTCATGTTTGTCGGCCGCTTAGGTCCGGTTACATTGGCGTTCGCACTGAACACGCATTCGAGAAAAGAGCTTTACCGCTTCCCGGAAGGAAAGATTACGATCGGCTAAAAAATTGCGGTGCGTTCGCAAGGAATGTTACGATTAGCAGAGCATATTTAGATTTGCTTAAAGGAGAATGCATGCTTGATGAACGCAACATCCAACTATAATGCCGATAAGGAAAAATACGGGACGCGCAAGCAGCGCATTTTGATCGTAACTGCCGTGGAGGCGGAAAAAGAAGCCGTTCTTCGCGGCCTGCAAGATGGAGAAACGCCGGTAACTGTCATTGCTGCGGGAGCAGGCGTTTCCGCTGCGGCCGCCGGTACTGCGGCTGCGCTTGCGCAGGAGCCAGAGGCGTACCGTCTCGTTATAAGCGCCGGTATAGGCGGCGGTTTTCCCGGACGGGCGGAGATCGGTACGCTCGTCCTTGCCGACAGCATCGAAGCCGCTGACCTCGGAGCCGAAACGCCGGACAACGGCTTTATCGGCATTGACGAGCTGGGCTTCGGAACGTCCGAAGCCGCGGTCAGTGAAACTTGGACAGCACGGGTATTCGAAGCGATTCGCACCGCCGGACTGCCAGTAAGCCGCGGGGCGGTGCTGACCGTAACGACCGCTACCGGCAGCGCAGAGACAACCGCCAAGCTTGTCGCCCGTGTTCCGGGCGCAGCCGCGGAAGGCATGGAAGGACACGGGGTCGCCACAGCCGCGGCTTTGTTCGATGTTCCGGTCATTGAGCTTAGAGCCATTTCCAACGCCGTCGGCCCCCGCGACCGCGCGTCCTGGCGGATCGGCGAAGCTCTCGCCGCTTTGGAAGCGGCTAGTAAAGCCATTCGGGAGGTTATCTTATGAATATTGCTTATTCCCCTTGTCCAAACGATACATTTGTATTTCATGCTTGGGCTCACGGTCTGATTCCCGATGCTCCCAAGCTTTCCGTCACTTATGCGGATATCGATATCACGAACAACTGGGCCGCAAACGCGGAGGGACCGGAAATTATGAAAATTTCATATGCCGCACTTCCATGGGTTTTTTCCGACTATAAGCTGCTGCCGTGCGGAGGCGCTCTCGGCAGAGGCTGCGGACCGCTTGTTCTAGTAAACGGAGGCGACACAGAGGAAGCTGGCATCCCGGAGCCTTCCATGCTTTCAGGGAAACGGGTAGCCGTCCCCAGCGAGCGGTCGACTGCTTACCTTTTGTTCAGACTTTGGGCTGCCCGTAATGTGCCGGGCGGCGTAGGCGAAATCGTCATCATGCCTTTCCACGAAATCATGCCTGCCGTACGGAATGGCAGTATTGATGCCGGTTTGGTCATTCATGAAGCGCGCTTCACCTATCCGTCTTACGGGCTGAAAATGCTGGTCGATCTCGGCAGCTGGTGGGAGGCCGATACAGGTCTGCCGATTCCGCTCGGGGCGATCATTGCCCGCCGTTCACTCGACACAGAAGCGATAACCGGCTGGATCCGTGCTTCCGTCGAATACGCATGGAAGCATCCGCAAGCCTCGCAAAGTTATGTCATGCAGCATGCTCAGGAGCTTTCCCCTGACGTAGCACAGTCACATATTGACTTATACGTCAATGAGTTCACGGCCAATCTCGGCGAAGACGGCTACGCCGCTATTGAAGCTCTTCTCGGCCGCGCCGCTGATGAGGGTCTAGTCCCTTCGTTCGACCCCGCGCTTCTCCGGTAGCACAAAATCCCAGGCTCGCCTTTCTGCAGCTTCTCAGCAGACTGGCGGGCCTTTTTACAAATCGGTGGCCATTCTCTTGCTAACCTGCGTCATGCCTTTTGTATAGTACTCCACTTTCCCTCTGAGAAGCACGTGCCGTTTCGCTACTCGAATCGTCTTCCTCTCCTCTATGACTGTCCGAACCAGCAGCTATAAGGCTTTTTATCTTCTTTTATCCTCTATCCCCTCAGCTCAGAATCGCAACTTCCTCTTTTTCTCAGCCCGTTCGTGTTCGGTTCACCTGACATCCTCCCTCTTTATTCTCTTTACTAAAAGTCTCTTAGCTTTGTATCTTGCCTTCCCTCTTGCTCAGCCTGTCCGATCCGGCTGCTATATGGCTTTTTATCTTCTTTTATCCACTATCCCTTCAGCTCAGAATCGCAACTTCCTCTTTTTCTCAGCCCGTTCGTGTTCGGTTCACCTGACATCCTCCCTCTTTATTCTCTTTACTAAAAGTCTCATAGCTTTGTATCTTGCCTTCCCTCTCTGCTCAGCCTGTCCGATCCAGCATCTATCAGGCTTTTTATCTTCTTTTATCCACTATCCCTTCAGCTCAGAATCGAGTTTCTTCAAGTTGTTTTCCCTCAGCATTACAACAGATCCTCAAAAATACCCATTGATTTCCTCCAAAAAAGCTGTTATGATCAAAAAAAATAGGAACACACGTTCGTAATTCGTTGGAAGAGGTGGGCACTGAAATGAACGAATATCATGCTCTTCTAACTCTATATAATAATGAGCTGAATTGTGTCCCTATCCTCTATCGAATGAAATGGCCTTCCGGGTTTATCTGCCCCCGTTGCGGTCATACTTCTCATTACACGGTAAGCACAAGACGACTGCCGATCTATGAATGCCGCAGCTGCAGGCATCAAGCCTCGTTAACTACCGGCAGTGTGATGGAGAAGAGCAGAACCCCTATACATAAATGGCTAATTGCGATGCATATTATCGCCGCCTCAGACGAAGGCATCAACGCAGTCCGGCTGTCGGAGCTTATTAAAGTTACTTACAAAACGGCTTGGTCGATAATGAACAAAATACGTCTTGCAATATCGGATTCCGACCGAGCTATCCTCCTTACCGGACGAATTGAAGCGAAGCAGGAAGTATTCATGAAGCAGCCCCATCCTACTCATGATGCCCTTTTGAAAGAACGCGCCGCCATCGTAGCTCAAGCTCACACAAAGCATTCAGTAAAGCCATATATGAAGATAAAAATCATAAAGAGCGAGCAGCGTTCCCGCAGCAAATTGAACAGGCAGGCAGAAAACGAATTTCTGGAGGAGCATGTAAGCAGTGAGCATACATCGCTGGAGATCAACCGAAAACATGTGAATCCGCCAGGTGACCTTGCCTTATTGCCTGCTATGGCGAAAACTGCTTTTCAGTGGCTGAACGATACGTTTCATGGACTGTCCGAATCTCGTGCTCAGTTGTACCTAGATGAATTCTGCTTCCGGTATAACCACGCCGGAAATACAACTTGCAGCCCGCTCGAATCTTTACTTCGGCTGTGCATCTCCTTCTCAGCTGTCTATCAAAATAGGCAACAAAGAAAAAATGAAGGCTTTCCAAGATGGAATCGTGATGGCAGACGACTAGCTTCTAATTCAAATAATCATTAATATGCACAAACTTCGTTTTAGAAAATTTTACGTTTTGTTGTTGCAAGCCTTCAAGTTCATTGTTGTTGACTACCCTCACATGCAAGCCAACTATGCGTAGAGTGCAGTGTGCCGCTTAAAGGTGAATTGAGTATTGTAAGCTATATATGTTCGTGGACCATTTTATCGCAGGTACTATAAAGTATAGATGTCATTAGTCTTGGACCATGCAGACCATAGACACTGTGGCCCTGAAGGCTCTGGACAGCAGAGGCTGTGGAGCGTCGTGTGGCTATTAGGGCTGTGGGCAGCAGATGCTTGGGAGCATTGTGGTGTAGCTATGAGGACTCTAAGCCGCGGGGCTGTATAGCTGTACGGTTGTGGGGTTGTGGGGCTGTATGGGTGTATGGCTGTATGGGTGTATGGGTGTATGGGTGTATGGGTGTATGGATGTATGGCTGTATGGGTGTATGGCTGTACGGCTGTACGGCTGTACGGCTGTATGGGTGTGCGGCTTTACGGCTGTGCGCCTGTGCTGGTGTATGGCGGCTGTGCGGCTGTATAGCTGTGGGGTTGTAAGGCCGTGCGGCTGTGGAGTATTGGTGTTGTGGAAGTTGCTGAATTCTGATAACACCTCTTGTGTACCTTAATCATTTTAGAATATCAAGTTGGACTTATAAGGGAACTATGTCCCACTGCAAGCACATGCGTCAATCCTGAGCCGATGGGATAGTGGAGCAAAGAAAAATAAAAGGTATACATACAGACCAGCTGCGCGACTTGCGAGGACTAATAGCGCATTTAGCACATTTAGGCATTTAGCGCATTTAGCGCATTTAGCGCATTTAGCGCATTTAGCGAATTGAATTTGAGAGCTTCGCTTCCTAAAACTGTTGTGTGTTTAACGCTTTCAAATCCAAATGTTCTTTCAAAACTTCCAAACCCAAATCTTCGCCGATGTTCCAAATTCAAATGTGTGTTTCAATGCTTCCAAATTCAAATGAGCGTTCAATATTTCCAAATATAAATGCGCAAGCAGCCCTGATAATGAGGCCGCTTGCGCGCTGCGTAAAGCTTTATTCGGTTTCTTTTCGGGCCCTCTCGGTTAAGGAGAGGGGGCCTAAAGTTTGGGAGCTTGAAGCATCGTCCTGTTCCACATAACGTTTGAGGGCTGAAAGCTTGTTTTCCCAGAAGCGCTCGTAATAAGCGAGCCATCGCTTGAGCTCCTTCAGCGGTTCCGGATCAAGGCGATATCTGGTTTCGCGGCCGACTTTGCGGTCCTTGACCAGCCCTGCGTCTGCAAGTACCCGTAAATGCTTGGAAACCGCCGTACGTGTCATCGTAAAATGACCGCTTATGACGTTGACGGGGAGCTCCTGATCGCCGAGCAGCTGCAGCAGTCTGCGCCGCGTCGGATCGGCAATCGCTTGGAACACGTCATGTTTCTGGATGGGGTCGGACATGATTTCAGGCCTCTACTTGGCTCTTAAGCTTCTGAACAAGCCCCGTCCAGCCATGATCCATCCGATCGCGCACGACCGCATGCGGCTGACCAAACTCCGTCACCATATCCTCGTACCATCCGGAGTGAATAAGGGTAAACTGCGTATGCCCGCCAAGTTCCTTCAGCTCGAACGTCAGTGTCCAATCCTTGCCCCAAGTGAAGGAAAGGCGGTTTGGAGGGTCGATAACGGTAACCTTGCACGGAGAATGACCAAACGGCCCCGCATCCAAATGGAACTCGAAGCCCACTTCGGGTTGAAAATCATTTGGCATGAACCATGCCGCAATTCCCTCTGAGGTTGCAACCGCACTCCATACCTTTTGAATCGAAGCGTTTAAGGTAAGCGTCTGACGAATATCGGGCAACGTGCTTGTTTTGTGTTCATTTGACATTTTGTAACCTCCAAAAAATGAAGTAGAATATGATTTTGAATTAATGAAACCTTTTGGTTTCCTTTTGATATTTTAGGACACTATTTGGTTTCATGTCAATCCCCATTACTTTCCTACCGGACTAGCTTGCTCATCTCCCTTTTGAATATTCAAACGGAGAATGAAAGAAGCACTCCCGTTGTGCAACGGAAGTGCCGTTATGCAACGGAAGTGCCATTGTGCAACAGAAATGCTTCTTGGTGATTGATTAGAATTAGCCGTTTAAACTGATGAATGAAGCTTGGTGTAGACGGAGGATTCTGCTGTCGTGTACCAATTACCGCCTACCAGTCTGCTTCCGGAAAATACCGCTTCGCGCGGAGGAGCGGAGGCGATTGCGTGCTGGGCATTTTGGGCGTTGACCAGCATAAAGCTGGCGCGGTCGCCTTCCTTTGGAGCAAGCGCAGCGGCCGAAATGAGCGGATACGACTGCAGCAATGCTTCGTCAACGATCCAGCCGAATTTTTCGGCCAGCTTCGAGCCTCTCGCCAGCAAATCACCATTGCCGAAAGGACTCCAAGAGTCCAAGATGTTATCCGATCCCACATGAACGTGCACACCCTCGGCAATCAGCTGGTCGACGCGCGGCATCGGGCGGTCAAGCGGCACACTCGTGATAATTGCTACCTCCGCGGCTTTCAGCTGCTGTGCCAGCTCTCGCGATTCCGGCTCCGATACCTGCCCCAGGCAATAGGCGTGGCTAACCGCGGTACGTCCGCCTTTGCCGGCAACCGAGGTCAAATCAGCGAAACGGCTGATCGTGTAAAGGCCCAGATGACCGGGATCATGCAAATGCAGATCGACTCCGGCGTCGAATTCGGCGCTGAGCTCGAACATCGTCTCAAGGCTCCGGTCAACCTGGCGGTCCAAGCCTGCCGGATCCACACCGCCTACAAACTCCGCACCGGCGCGCATCGCCTCCTTCATCACTCCTATGGAATCGGCTCGCAGCAGTCCTTGCTGCGGGAAGGCTACGATTTCGATATCCATGACGCCGCGGTATTCTTCGCGGACCTGCAGAACCTGCTCCAGATGCGAGATGCCGATCTCCGGATCAACGTCGACATGCGTCCGAATTTTCGTCGTCCCATGGCTAAGCAGCAAATCAATTAGCCTGCGGGCACGCTCGGCGATTGATGTCGGCAGCGCTCCCAGCATTTGCTTCTCAAATGCCAATTGCACAGGCAGCGTAACGAACGGCTGCAGCGGCTTCCAGGGTTCACCGAGAAAATGTTTGTCCAGATGGACATGCATATCTGCATTTGACGGCAAATAAAGCAATCCTGCAGCGTCGATGACATCGTACCGGGCATCCTGAACAGTGCTATTGGAGATGCTGCCGTTTGCACTTGCACCTGCCTTCTGAGTTGAGCCGATTGGCTTACCCGGATCCGGAGCGGTGCCGCCGATTGACGTCAGACGTTCGATCATCCCATTTTGGTTATTCAACGTAATGTCGTAAAGGCTATCCCCTATGCGGACGCTCTTTAATAAAGTTTTTTCCACAACCAGTCACCCTCTGCTTTATTCTTTAGTTAATGTGTGCCCAAATAAGCTTTGATCATCCGCTCGTCATTTAACAGATCTGCGGACCGCCCGTGCAGCGCGACTCTGCCGTTATCGATGACGTAACCGCGGCTTGCAATCGAGAGTGCTTTATGCGCCATTTGCTCAACCAGCAAAATGGACGTCCCCTCTTTGGCCAAAGCCCCGATCGTCTCAAATATTTCGTTCACGATAATCGGAGCAAGCCCCAGCGACGGCTCGTCGAGAAGGAGCAGCTTCGGCTTGCTGATCATGGCTCTAGACAAGACAAGCATCTGCTGTTCACCGCCGCTCAGCGTAAAGGCAAGTTGAGATCGCCGTTCATGCAGACGCGGGAAGCGTTCGAATACGAGCTCCAGCTCTTTTTCGAATTGCAATTTCGAGAAGGAACCGATTTTCTTCTTTAGTCCCATTCGTAAGTTTTCTACTACGCTAAGCGTCCCGAACACCTCGCGCCCTTCCGGTACGAGCGAAATGCCCAGATTTGAGGTTTTGCTCGCGGGCAGATTCGTAATCGCTCTTCCGGCAAATTCAACAGTCCCCGAATGTGGACGCACCAGTCCCAGTATCGACTGCAGCAGCGTCGTTTTGCCTGCTCCGTTCGACCCGATGACCGCCACGATTTCGCCTTCCTTCAGGTCGAAATCGATCCCTTTCAGCGCATGAACAGCGCCATAGCGGACATGCAATCCGTTAACGTTCAGCACTTGCAGCCACCTCCTCCGCACCCAAATACGCCTGGATAACGCGCGGGTCGTTCAGCATCTGCTCCGGACGGCCGGTTCCGATTACCCTGCCGAAATCGAGAACGGTAACCGTGTCCGAAACCCGCTGGACAAAATCCATATGATGCTCGATTAAAACGATCGTCAGTCCGTTTTGCGCCAGCTTGCGAAGCAGCTGCTCCAACTGCCCGATCTCGGCCGCCGTCATGCCGGCAGCAGGCTCGTCGAGGAGCAGAAGGCTAGGTGCTGTAGCCAAAGCCCGGGCGATCTCGACCATCCGCTGATGGCCATACGGGAGCTGGCTTGCCGGCATATGCCGATCACCTACATAGCCGATAAAATCCAGCAAATCACGGGCCCGTTCCTCCATGACCCGCTCCGCGCGCCGCTGCTTCGGCATGCGTAGCAGCGATTGCGCAAAACCGCAGCGATGCCGGCGCGTCATACCGGTCATGACATTTTCGAGCACGGACAGCTCCTTAAACAGCCTCGAATGCTGAAACGTCCTGGCAATTCCGCGCACGGATACGGAGGAGAGCGATCGCGGAATAAACGGCTTGCCATGCAGCTCGAACGTGCCTTGATCCGCTCCGTACAGGCCGGAAATAACGTTCAGAAGCGTCGTTTTGCCCGCGCCGTTCGGACCGACAAGCGAGTGGATCGAACCGGAGGCGACCGCCATGCTCACATCCTTCAAGGCATGCAGGCCGCCGAAATGCTTATTGATCCCTTCCAGCACAAGCAGATTGGCTGCATCCAAGCTCTCCGAGGCTGCGGAAGCCACCGGCTCCCGCTCCGGCATGCTTTCTTTCCGGGGTGCGGAAACAGCTGAGACTGCAGGCAGCGCTGTCGCGACAACTGAAATCAAGGCTGTATGCTCGGAGCCTGAGCCGACGGAAGCAGCTGCAGACACGGACAATACTGTGCCAGAGAAGGCTGCGGTCGTTGCTCCTGCTCCTGCGGAGGCAGCTGCATGCACGGGCAAAGCTGTGCCGGTGAAGTCGGCTGTCGTTGCTCCTGCTCCTGCGGAGGCAGCTGCCAAAACCGGCAGGCCAAATCCGGAAGAGACGGTTGAAGCCGCGGCTTCAGAGAAGGAGCCGGATTCTGAAGAGACTGCTGAAGCTGCAGTTTCGGAGAAGGGGCCGGATCCGGCGGCTGTGACGGATTTGCCAAACTTGCTCCTCAGGAAATCGCCGACGGTGCCGACGATCCCTTTGGGCAGAAAATACAGCACCGCAAACATAATGGCACCGTAAAGCGCCATCCGCAGCTTCTCCATCTCCAGCAGCTCCGGAAGGAATACAATGATCGTCGCGCCGACGACCGGCCCCAGCACTCTGCCCGCACCTCCCAAAATAACGATCAGGACAAGCTGGACGGAGGTCTGGAAGTGATACGTATCCGGACTGATAAAACTGTTCGTATGCGCATATAACGCACCGGATAGCCCTGCCAGCACGGAACTGACCGCAAAGCCCGCATATTGTGCCGCGAACTTCCGGATGCCTAGCGATGCGGCGGCAATTTCATTTTCCTTCGTGGCGATCATTGCCCTGCCCCACGCCGAACGCCGCAAATTGCGAACCAGCAGCAGAGCCGCTACGGAAATGACCAGAACAAGAAGATACATGCTTTTAAGATCAAAGGTATAGGCGCACGCCTGCGGCTTCGGAATGCCTGATATGCCCAGAGGACCGCCCGTAAACGAATCCCAGCGGATCAGCACTTCGTGAATGACGACACCAAAAGCGATTGTGATCATCGACAAGTACACGCCGCCCGCACGGATAGTCGGAATGGCGATCAGGCTCCCGATCACAAGCGATACCGCCATACCGATCAAGGCAACCGTCCAGAAGGACATGCCGTATTTTGTGCTAAGAAAAGACGACATGTAGGCCCCGACAGCCATCAGTCCGGCATGGCCGATCGACACGATGCCGCAATACCCGATCAGCAGGTTCATTCCCGTGCATGTAATGACGAAAATGCCGATCATAAACATCAAATTCAAATAATACGTATCGACCAGCCAGGGTCCTGCGGCAAGCAGCGCTACGGCAGCGGCAGCGGCAACAGAAGCTGCAAGTCCCCGGTAGCCCGAGCTTTTTTGCAAAAATGAGTTCATCCGATTACGCCTCCTGTCTGCGGGCTTACACCTTTATGGCCGTTTTCCGGGCGTTGAACAGCCCCGTCGGCTTCCAATAAAGCACAAGTATAACCATGCCGTACACGAACATTTCTCTAAACGCGGTGGAGACGTACTGACCGATGACCGCCTCGGCCACGCCGAGAAGAAGCCCGGCGGCAACGATGCCCTTCGGATTGTTTACGCCCGCCAAAATCGCGACGGATATCGCTTTTAGGCCGAGCGGCAGGCCGATATCGACGGAAACCGCATAGTTGGTCGACATAAGCGCCCCGCCGATGCCTGCCAGCAGCCCGCTGAGCACGTAAGCGACCGCTACGATTTTGTTGCTGCTGACGCCCATAATTTCCACCGCCGTGCGGTTGTCGGCCGTCGCCCGCAGCCATAAGCCCCAGTGCGACTTTTTGTAAAACAGAATCAAAATTGCCAGCAGCACGCCGACGACCGGTAGGAAAATAAACTCCTTCCAATAGATTCCCGCCCCGAAAATCCGAAGCATCCCCTCTCCGACAGGGGACGGCGTTACGCCCTCGTCCGGACCGTTAAAGTAAAGCGCGACATCCTGAATAATAATGCCGACTGCGATTGTGCTGAGCACCCATTCGATCGAATTCGGGCCTTTGTCGAACTTGCGGATCGCCAGCCGCTCTATGCCAAGGTTTAACAGTCCCACGAGCAGAGCGGCGACGGCGAACGAAACGAGGAAGGGCAGGTGTGCCAGCTCGGCAAAGCCGAACATGAGCACCCCGCCCAGCATGACCAATTGGCCCTGCGACATGTTGAGCGTTCCGTTCACGACATAAGTCAGACTGTAGCCTAATGCGATCAGGGCGTATAGACAACCAACCGACAGCCCGCTGATCACCAGCTGCAGAACAAGCGACATGTCCATCCCTCTTTTCCGTTAGGTTGTCTTATTGCTTATCGGATACGACCAGCTTGCCGTCCTTCCAGACGCACATGAGATAGGAGTTCACGTCAACCGCATCATGATTTTCCGGGGTAAAAGCCTGCTCCCACTCTTTAATGACGCCGTTGTACGAGCCGAGGTTCGTCTCCAGCGTAGTCCGGATCGCCTCGCGGTCCTTCGCCAGATCTCCCGTCAGGCCTGCTTTTTCAATGGCCTGGAACAGAAGCATGGCACCGTCATAGCCCTGTGCGGCGGAAGCGAACGTCGTCGGGATATGGCCGAATTTTTTCGTAAAGTCGTCCAGAAATTTTTTAGCCGGCTCGCGGGTCTGGTCTACGTTAAAATTCGCTGTTTGTATGGCGTATACGCCGTCCGCCAGCTCCTTGCCCACTTCCTGTATGCCTTTGTTCGCCGTGCCGTTCTCGCCGACGACCGGCACCTTCCAGCCCAGCTTATCCATGGCCTGAAGTACATAGCCGTTCGCAGCTCCCTGGCCGAACAAATATACGACCTCTGCGCCGGACTCCTTCGCGCGGTTAACCTGCGCCGTCATATCTTTATCCTTGGCATTGTCGAATGTCTCGACCGCAGTCGGCTTCAAGCCTTCCGCCTCAAGCACCTTCGTCATCGCCGCGGCCGCGCCTTTGCCGTAGCCGCCGTTTTCGTGCAAAATGGCTATTTTCGTCGTGTTGAAATGCTCCTTAATGAACTTGAGCGCGTACTGCGCGGTAATATTCGCGTTCATGCGCACCCCGAACGTCCACGGCATGCCGGACTCCACCGATGCGGGCACATTGGACGTCGCCACCATAAACGCAAATTTCTCCTCCATAATGACCGGCGATTGCGCCAGCATGACCGTGCTGTGGAAACCGCCGATCGCCGCCAGCACCTTCTCCTTCTGGCTGAAATCGCGGATAATGCTGATGCCGCGCGTCGGGTTCTGCTCCGTGTCACGGACGACCAGCTCAACCAAACGCCCGTCGATGCCGCCCTTCGCGTTTACCTGGTCGACGGCTACCTGCACGCCCTGATACAAATTCACCGAGTTCATCGCATTATCGCCCGTCGCCTCCGTAGACATTCCGATCAGAATCGGCTCCTTGCCCGCCTCACCCGAACCCGAAGCGGCGGAAGCATCCGCCGGAGCGCCCTCCTTCCCGCCTGCTCCGCATGCGGATAACACCCAGATCATCGCCATAACCAGCATTCCCAGTATCCATCTTTTTCCCGCTGCCCGTTTCATTCCCGAACCACTCCTCTATATGGATTTGATTAACGCTTTCTGCTCGCTTAACACGCTTTCGACCCTCGTCTCCGCCGTTTTGACTCCGCGCTTCCACACGGTCCGCTGCTCCGGCTTGCCAAGCAGAATGGCCCGTTCCGACGAGGCCGGAAACAGCACCATATCCGCTGAAGCTCCAAGCTTCAGCCCGTAGTCGCCAATGCCCAGTGCCTGCGCCGCGCCGTGCGTCAGCATTCTGATGACCTTTCCGGAGTCCGCTGCGCTGCCCATATAAGCCGTGACCGCCAGCAGCCATGCCGTTTCCAGCGGATCGGCTTTGCCGAATGGCGTAAACGGATTGCGGACATTGTTGACGCCGATTACGACGTTGACGCCCTTCTCCTGCAGCAGCCCGACGGGTGTCAGTCCGCGGCAGCGGCTGACGCCGTCACCCCGGCCATTGATGAACAGATCGGTTGCCGGCAAGGTCATAATGTGAATGCCCGCCCGGCCGATCAGCCCGGCCAACGCTTCCGCCCGCCCCTGCTCCATCGACCCGAGCGAGGTGACATGCCCGGCCGATACCAGCCCCTGCATGCCCGAGGCAATTGTGCGCCCGGCAATGTCGGCAATAGCCTTATGCTCGGGGTTATCCGAGAAATCGGCATGAAAATCGATCGGCTTCCCATGCTTTTCCGCCAGCCTGAAAACGAAATCCAAATGCTCGTGCAGGCTGCCGTCCTGATAGGTGATGCCGCCGACGACATCGCCTCCGAGCCGCATGGCTTCCTCCATGAGCTCGGCCGTTCCGGGGCTTTTATAGATCCCCTCCTGCGGGAAAACGACGATCTGCAAGTCCAGCCAGCGCTTCACCTTCTCCTTCAGCTCCAGCATCGCCTCGAAGGCCGACAGGCCCAGTATCGGATCAACCTCGGCATGACAGCGCATATGGGTCACTCCGCTGCGGACCGCTTCTCGAACGACGGCCAGCGAGCGGGCCGCCATATCCTCGCGGGTGAAGGAGCGCTTCATTTCCGCGGTCATCTTTATCGCATCCTGAAGGGAAGCGGCCTCCTGCTCCATTCTGGACAGCAAGTACGCCTTCTCCAGATGGATATGCGGCTCGATCAGCCCCGGCAGCAGCATGCCGCCTTTTGCGTCCAGCGCTTCGGCCGAGTCGGGCGCAGAGCTGCCGGACGAACGGGCGGCCAAATGAACGATTACGCCCTCTCTTACGCCGATATCGAACGGAGCCGCCTCTTCGTCCGGCAAACGGACATCTGTGATGAGCAAATCCAGCATCGCACTCAGCATCCTTTTATGTCATATTTTCTAACATCAATTCCGTTGAAATGAGCATAACTTTTTCACCGTACAAAGTCATTGGTCATTAAGTATAAAATAATAATAGTCGTTTGGATGAATTGTATAATCATGTCTTTACACGCGGTCAATTTGGTGTTAGTTTTTATGTCATATAGAATTAGGGAGAGGATCAAACATGCTGCTGGAGCAATTGCTTTCGAACGCTGTATTTGCCAAAGCCAAAGTAATAGCGGGGCACGGCGGCCTGCAGCGCACCGTACAAACCGTCAATATTATGGATGCGCCCGATATTATCCGTTTCCTGAGGCCCGAGGAGCTGCTGCTTACGAACGGATACTTTATGAAGGAGCAGGCCGGTATGCTGCTGGAGCTGATGCGGAGCATGGATGCCCTGAAATGCTCGGGACTTGCCGTCAAAACGCAGCGCTTCGGCCTGGAAATACCGGAGGAGGTACTGGCGGAAGCGGACCGGCTTCATTTTCCGATTATTGAAATTTCGTCCGTCGAGCTTTCGCTTGGGGAAATGCTTCAGCGGTCGACGAGCGTCATTCTCGATAACAAAAGTGACGAGCTGCAGTATGCGCTGACCATTCACAAGAGGTTTTCGTCGATGATCATGAAGGGGAACGGCATTCGCGAAATTATCGACGTGCTGGCCCAGCTGCTCCGATCCCCGGTCCTTCTGCTTAACGGCAAGCTTCAGGCGGCGGACCGTTCTCAGCATTTTAAGCAGCCGGGCATGCAGCCGCTGATCGCCGCCGCGGAAGCCGTACTCGAAGGCGTTCCGCCGAGAGCCGCAGCGGCCCAGCTCTGCCTGCTTGACCCGGCGCTCAGCGAATACCGCCATTTGGAGCTTTACCCGATCCATACCTACCGGCACGAGGGTTATCTGATCGCTTTCCAATCGGAGCAAACCGCCTCTAACCAGTATGGCCTGACCCTGGAGCAGGCCTCTAACGTCATCGGCATGGAGATGACGAAGCGTCAGGCGGTAAAAGAAAGATCCCAGCGTTACAAAAACGAGTTTTTCTCCGACCTCCTGGGCGGCCATATCGGATCCGAGCAGGAAGCGCTGCACCGCGGGCGCAAATACGGCTTGACGCCTCAAGGAACCTGGCTGCTCATCGCCGCCCGAAAGGACGAGCCCGGCGGAAGCGCGGCGGGCTCCGGCCCGAAGGCCGCCCTGCCGGAAGAAAGGTCGATCTCCGAGAGAGACGTGCAGTACGATTTGATCAAGAGGCATTTCTCCACGCTTAGTGCAGACTTTGTCATGTTCACCAAAAACGATTTATTCGGCATGCTGCTGTTTATAAAGGAGAAGGAATGGGACGAAACGGCGTTTCTGAAACGGCTCGGCGCGGTGGCGGAGCTGCTGCATGAGAAGTCCCGTCTCAGCCTATCGTTCGGGGTCGGAAACCCGGTGACCAACGTTCTGGATATCGGCTTGTCCTATACGGAGGCGGTCAAGGCGCTGCAAATCGGTTATCAGCTGAAGAAAACAAGGTTCGTTCAATCCTATCAGTCTAAAGACATCAATTTTTTGTTCCGGATGATTCCTAACGACGAGCTGAGGCAATTTTACGAGGAAACCTTCCGTTGCTTTGCGGGAATCGAGGAAGGGGAGAGAAAGGAGCTGCTGCGAACGCTGAGCGTGTATTATGAAACGCAGTGCCAGCTCGTGGAAACATCGAAACAGCTGTTCGTACACCGCAATACGGTTATTTACCGGCTCGACAAATGCGAGAAGCTGACGGGACTCAAGCTGAAGGAGCCGGCCGAGAGCCTTCGTTTTCGAGTCGCGTTCGCCGTCGAGCGCCTACTGCAGGCGAAAAACGATCCGGGGTCATTTTAACGCCGGACCGCGCTTAATAACCGAAAGCAAAAAAGACTGCCTCCGGGCAGCCTTTTTGCTTGCAAGGCCCAAAATCTCAGCCCGGCTATTCCAAATTGGCATGGTTGCCGTACATCGTTTGACCGTTCAGCTCCCGCTGCTCCATCAAACGCAAAATGACGGCGTCGCATGCAAGCAGCAGCATCTGCTCAAACAGCGAACCCATCGGCTGCACGGTAGCGCCCTCGCGGTACGTATGGTCCTTGGCGGCACCGGGCAGCCGCACAACGAGATCCGCAAGTCGCCCGATGGAAGAATCCGGCGACAGCGTCAGCGCCGCCACCTTCCCGCCAAGACCGCGGGCTTTCTCCGCGATCGGTACGATCGATCTCGTCTCCCCCGAGCCGGTCCCGACGATCAGCAGATCGCCCCGGTCCAAGCTGCGGGTAACGGTTTCGCCCACAACATAAACGTCCAGGCCCAGATGCATAAGCCTCATGGCAAAAGCCCGCATCATCAGCCCCGAGCGGCCCGCTCCGGCCACGAAGATGCGGCCCGCAGCGGAAATTTCCGCCGCCAGGCGCTCAAGCTCTTCGTTCGACAGCCGGCTCCCTGCGCCATGCAGCTCATCCAAAATCGCGCCTACGTACGAAGCGGTCTTCATCCCCCGCGATTACCTTTGCGCGATAAGCTGCTTCATTTCCGCTGCGGCAGCCTTCTTGTCCTCTTGGGAGGTAATGCCCCCGCCGACGATCACGAGATCCGGCGCGGCCGCGATAACCTCCGGCAGCGTGCTGAGCTTAATGCCGCCCGCTACGGCTGTTTTCGCGCTTTTCACGACACTTTTAATGGTGCGCAAATCGTCGAAGGAATTTTGTCCGGCCGCTTGAAGATCGTAGCCTGTATGCACGCAAATATAGTCCACACCGAGGGAGTCGACCTGCGCGGCGCGTTCCGCCAAATTTTTGACGGCAATCATGTCGACGAGAATTTGCTTGCCCTGCTTTCTTGCTTCCTCTACCGCTCCCTTGATGCTTGCATCCTCGGCCACGCCTAATATCGTTACGATGTCCGCACCGGCCTCGGAAGCTTTCATCACCTCGTAGCCGCCGGCATCCATAATTTTCAAATCCGCAAGCACCGTCATGCCCGGAAAAGCTTCTTTAATCGCTTTAACCGCATGCAGGCCTTCGTTAATGACAATCGGAGTTCCGATTTCCACAACGTCCACAAAAGACTCGACTTCCTTTACGACTTCGATCGCACCTTGAATATCTACCAGGTCCAGCGCTAATTGCAATTTCATGTATCGTTCGCTCCTCATCCGTTTTATTCGACTGACAACCCCCATTCTAGACAGATGCAGTCAAAAAAAACAGTACGCACTTTCATGTAACGTAGTTACCGTTTGGGTACTACGAGGAGCCTTGCCGGCTAATTTTCCGGTTTCTGCGCCGCCGTCGCCGTCCGCCGCTGATGCTGATCTCCCCAGGCGGACATGGCATTTAGCAGCTCCTTGACGGTTAAACCGTACTCCGTTAAGGAATACTCTACCTTAGGCGGAACCTGCGAATAGATTTTGCGGTGGATGATCGCATCCTCCTCCAGCTCTCTTAGCTGCTGCGTAAGCATTTTTTGCGTGATGGACGGCATTTCCCTTTTTAACTCGCCGAAGCGATGCGTCCCCTCGGTCAGATGGCAGAGAATGACGGGCTTCCACTTGCCGCCGATTACCTTTAAGGTCAGCTCTACCGTTTCTTTAAAATGCAGATCTCCCAGACGAAACCGACTCCTTCCAATAGCAGATAGTTAGAAAATGGCTGTTGCTTTCCTATTCATATTAACACGACAAATCCCTCTCCATCCGGGAGAAGGATTTATTTTATTCCCATTCCAGTTTTTGTAGGTTAATGTCACTTTTCCTCACATAAATTTAAGAAAAATGTCAGATTGGTTGAACTCGGCAATTGACTCCGGGCTCCTTTGCATGAAATAATAATTATAAACAGATACAAGCTTTATACCGGGAGGGAAACATTAATGTCCATAGTTCCAGGTTTGTTGGAGTTTAACAAGAAGTTTGTCGAAGAAAAGCAGTATGAAGCCTATTTGACCGATAAATTCCCCGAGAAGAAGATTGTCGTGCTTACTTGCATGGATACCCGTCTTGTCGAGCTGCTTCCTAAAGCCATGAATCTTAGAAACGGAGACGCCAAGTTTATTAAAAATGCCGGCGCCGTTCTGACGCAGCCTTTCGGCAGCGCAATGCGCAGCATTCTCGTTGCGATCTACGAGCTCAAAGCTCAAGAAGTGCTTGTCATCGGCCATCACGGCTGCGGCATGACAAATTTGGATACGCAAGGCCTGGTTGACAAATTCATCAATATCGGTGGCGTAGATCCGCTGGTGATCGAAACGCTGGAAAATTCGGGCATCCACATGGACAAGTTTTTGCGCGGCTTCTCGAACCCCGAAGAGGGCGTCATGCACAGCGTGAAAATGATCCGCAATCATCCGCTGTTCCCGAAAGCCACTCCGGTGCACGGCTTCATCATCTCTCCGGAAACGGGCGAATTGGAGCTGCTTGTTGAGGATTACCGCGAGGAAGAATAATCCCGCAACTAACTGAATCTGATCTCGGCCACGACGCCGCTTTCGATAAAGCCCAGCTTTTTGTAGACTTTATTGGAGGCGGCGTCACTTTTGTCGGCGTATAACATCGGCTCCAGGTTCTCCTCCTGCAGCAGCTGGCTCAGCTGTGCGACGAGCGCGCTCGCATACCCGTTGTTGCGCATCACCGCCGGCGTAAAGACCGCATTGATGCGGCCATGCCGCGGAGAACGGTGGGCGATGTTCGCCATAGCCGCGGGAAGCTCGTCCACAACCCAAAAGTATAATCCGCCTTTCATGATCATCCCCTCGGCGGTAGCAAGCTGACTGGCAGGCACGACCGCCGAGCCGTACGCGCTTTCGGAGAAGCCGGCCAGAAATTCCGCCGCAACCTCCCTATGCCGGGGATCCGCCTTCAGCAACTCCCCTTTCATTTTGACAGGCTTCAGCACCTTCGGGCAGACATACGCTTGCATGTTCATATACGCTTTATGCTTTAGCCTTTTGGAGCCGCAATACAGCTTGGCGAACGGCTCGGCTGCGCGGGACGCTCCGCAAATGCCCGATAAGTCCATATCCTTGCAATGCTCCACCAGCTCCAAAAGCAAAGCTTCCCTGCGCTCTTCGGTCAAATCCTCCGACAGCCACAGCCAGCCGTTATGGCCGGGCGTTGCTGCGAACAGCATTCTCCCGTCCGGCGTTTTCCAGGCTTCGGCCTGCTCCATTCCGGTAATCAGGTGCAGCAGGTTGTACGGCACCTCATCCTTTAGAAAAGGCATCTGGTGCAAGACATCGTCGCCCGCTCCCAGTTTCTCCAGCATAGCTGCCCACCTCCTCCTTTCGACGGACAGCGCACAACACCTCACACCGTCCGGTTCCGTAATAATCCATTACCCCGTTCATCCTCCTGTTTAACCCGCTTACTTGTAAAAATCGTCGTTCGTCAAGTCCGTATTGATCCCGATCGCCGCCTTGCTACCTTCTCCAGCCGCAATCACAAGCTGCGCCGGCGAAATGACCGACGCATCGCCCGCGGCATAGACGCCTCTCGCGGTCGTTCGCCCGAACGCATCCGTCACAATGCCGCCCTGCTGCGTCATGGCGCAGCCCAAGTCTGTGCCGAACGGGACTGCGTGATCCCAGAGCGGGGAGACAAAGCCGCCCGTACGGGCGATCTCCTCGCCATTGTCGAATACGATGCTTTTCAGCCTGCCGTTTGCGCCGGTCAAAGTCCGGATCCGCCGCCGGTTCACCTGAATGCCCTTGCGCGCCAATTGCCCCAGCTGTTCTGCGCTGAGGCTGTCGCGGCCGTTGGTGCAGACAAGCAGGTCACTGCTCCAGTTGGAGACGATTTGGGCCGTTTGGAACGCGTTAGCGCTTTCCGAGATGACGGCGATCGGCCGGTCCCGCAGCTCCCATCCGTCGCAGTAAGGGCAGCTGAACAGGCTGCAGCCGTAATAGGCATGTATGCCCGGTACCGGCGGCAATTGCTCCTTTAATCCCGCTGCGAGCAGAACCGTCCGGGCAAAGTAGCCCACCCCGTTGCTTGTATCGACCTGAAAGCCTCCTCCAGGCCGCGCTTGCACGGACACCGCCTTATCCGGCTTAACCGTCACGCTCGGATACCGCGCGAGATCCCGATGGGCAAGCTGGCGGAACCGTCTCGGATCGATGCCGTCCCTTGTAATAAAACCATGAGAGTGCCTTGTTACGGCGTTCCTCGGGCGGTTATGGTCCAGCAGCAGCACATGCCTTCTTGCCCTGCCGAGCACCAGCGCCGCGTTCAAGCCCGCCGGCCCCCCTCCAATAATGACGCAATCCAGCCACATGTCGATCACCCCCGTCCCTATAGAAAAAAGGGGTAGTGTATACCACATTATATCGTGTAAGCTGAGATCTCATGCTAAGCTGTATACCTTTTGGCGTATTGGACGTCCTATATGATGAGGAGGGCAGAGATGAAGCGCCATCGGTTGCATGCTTTTTTACAAGAAAAAAGAAATCAAATGATCGTTTACTTGCTCAGGCACGGGGCGAGCCGCGAAGATGCCGAGGACATCGTACAGGATTCGATGCTTAAGGGTTTTCTTTATCTTGATTCCATCGATCCGGATAAATTTTCGGCATGGCTGTTCAAGGTCGCGATAAACCGCTACTTCGATATGTGCAGGCGTAAGAACCGGCAGGTCCATCTGTCAATCGACTCGATCACGCTGCCCGCATCCGAATGCGGACCTGAATTGTCGTATATTAGACAGGAAACAAGAGAAGAGATCCAATCCACGCTCGGCGGACTATCCGATCTGTCGAAGCGGCTTCTTATTTTAAAGTACGATTTGCATTTGTCCTACAAAGAAATCGGCGTCATGCTTGAACTGAAGCCGGAAACCGTCAAAACCTACTTATACCGTGCAAGAAAGCAATTCGAAGCCCATTACAGGAGGGAAAATGATCATGATGGATAAAGAGAGGCCTTTTGATGAAAGGGAGACGAAAGCCGATGAAGCCGAAATGGAGTTCACGGGTCTGATCCGCAGCGCCCGTCGTAAAACACTGCTGCGCAATGCCATATTATCCATCTTGGCCGCCGCTGCTCTGCTTATATTCGTAACACTTGGTAATACATATGCGTTGAACAAAAGCTCAACGGGTGCAATGATGGACATACAAGCGATGAGCCGCATCCAAGGGGCAAACCTCAATCTTACGGATTACCATGAAATGCCCGGATTGTGGAGCGGAAGCATCACATACGGAACGTACAAAATTATTGAGGGCATTCCGATCCCTTCGAGCAGCCGGCAATTCAAATACAATGCGCTCGGCCATTTCTCCAACCCGGTCGGGGGAAAGTCCGAAATACTAAATCTTTCAACGCCAGCTGCCGGAAGCAGCGCGTTTCCGGGAGGAAGCAGGCCTTTTAATGACAAAACGGGTCAGCGGGAAATGGTGTTTTACCATCCTGGAATCGAATATAACCGCTATGTGAATGATCTCGAACAGCTTTCAAGTATGCGTCCCGAGCATCTGGTGGAGCTAGGCGTCTCCTTTGACCGTGATGACTATTCCGCGGACGAAATTACGGCTATGCTTCCCGAAGGCGTCCATGCAGCCTGGTACTGGGTGGATACGTTTGAATACGAAAGGATTGATAGCATGCAAACGAGTGAAATTGATAGTCCGATTGCCGCTGTCGATGCATATGGTTTTTCAGCTTATGAAGACCTGAATAACCAATCCCCGAACAATGAATCCGATTTCATAAAACTGGTTGAGCAGGGTCTTACGCTAAACGGGAAATACGAAGAGGAGTTCAACCGTATCTACACACTTCTAAAAGGCGGGAAAACCGTACCGGACGCAGCAAATGTCAAGATCATCGGAGCGGTATTGACGGGGTCTCCGGAAGCTTTGCATCAGCTGGAAGGAATGCCGTACGTGAGAGCGGCCGTGCTAGGTGCGGTGACGGAGCTTTATTAATTCAAACAGCCCGCGGACGCTCTGCCAAGCGTCTGCGGGCTGTTATGCTATGGCCCTATGGTTGAACCGATCAAGTCCCAAAAAACCGCAATACACCGTCCCACCGCCACTGCCCGTAGTAGGAGTCGGCCTGGTCAAGGCCGGTCAGCCAGGTTTTGGCCTTGGCGCCGTTCGGCCGAGCGACGATGACATTGGCGAGCTTAGCATCGCTTCTGACCCAGGACAGCCTGCCCGCCATCGCCAGCGGCTGAGGGTTGTAATCGCCGAACGCCGCCGCGGGCTTCGTGACGGCGGTCTGCATGCCGTCGGCCAGCTTCACGCTCAGCAGATGAGGATTGTGCCGCCCGTTTCCGGCCGCACCCGCACTCAGCTCCTTCGCCCGCGATACGACGATATGCTCCGCCCCCTGCCAGGCGAAGTCATTATCGACAAAGCCGCCCGGCGTGTACGTTCCGGACTTGCCCGTCACGACGTCCAGCACCTTCAGCCGCTTGTTGCTGCCCGCCTCCCGTCCCGGCCCTTCGATATAGGCAAGCATCGCGTCCTTCGGCCCCCATTCAAACCACTGCTCGTTGTTCACCATCTGGTCCAGCGTCCGGAAAACGACGCCGTCAGCCGACAATGCGCACAGCGTATTAGCGTCAGCCGATAACGAAGCCGTCGGCGTCGCCAGAAAGGCGATCCATCGCCCATCCGCCGACCACTTGAAGGAGCTTGTGCCGACGGCAAAAAAATCATCCGACTGTTTCGGAAGCACATGCACCTTCACATATTGAGACGGGTCACTCAGCTTCGTCAGAGGAATGCGGTACAGAATGATTGGCGTCCAGCCGTCCGGCAGCAGCTCGGACCGGGTCGAGACAAGGAAGCCGCTTCCGTCCGGCAGCCAGGCGAAATTACCGATGCCCTCCGCGCTCTCCAGCGGCCTATCCGGCTGCATCGCCTCGGCAACCTGCAGCCGGTCTCCGGTCAGATAGGCCAGCTTGTCCGCTCCCGGCGCCCACTGAAAGCTTCGCCCGCCCGCCGCAGCAACCCTCCTGCTTTGACCGCTGCGGGTATTGAGCACCCACAGCTCAGGCTCGGCCTCCCCCTTCGCATAAGCTAGCCATGCCCCGTCATACGACCATTTCGGGTTGCGGATATGCGGGCCGTCCGCGAGCTTGGTTTCCCGGCCGCCCGCCTTCACCCACAGATTCCCCCCTCGGACGAAGGCCGCCAGAAGCCCGGCGTCTTCTTTGGCGGCGGACACGGAACCGGCCGCACATACAACGGCAACGGCTATCGACAGCAGACATAATCCGATTTTTTTGCGCATCCCAATCTTCCTCCCTTTTCCCATACGTTTCCCTTATCGGAAGGAAAAATACAGAAGAGAATCGAATTCGGAGCGCAAAAAAACCAGCCGCCGTCTATTGAGGAGCAGAGCTGGTCTTCTTATTTCCGCCGCCAAGCACGGAGTCGATAATTTGATTAAGCTTAGCCGACGCAACGGGCTTGACGATAAAATTTTTGGCGCCCAGCCAGATCGATCTCATGACGGAGCCGCGCTCCGTATTTCCGCTGATCATCACGATCTTCGCATCGGTGAAATGGTATAGAATTTTCCGGAGCGCCCTGATGCCGTCCATTCTAGGCATTTCCACGTCCATCGTGACAAGATCCGGCTGAAGCCTCAAATACTGCAAATAAGCCTCCACGCCGTCCTCCGCTTCCCCGACTACCTGATGGCCCGCCTCTTCCAGCATCTTTCTAAGCGCATCTCGCTCGAATTTGGAATCATCCACAACCAGAATCGTTGCCATAACCCTCATCCTCCCGGCAATTCCCTTTTTTCCCATTATACCTCCAGGCTCTGAACCAGTTCTGAACAAAGGATTACGGTATCCGGAGATCGAATTAGTAAGGTACAATCGACATAAGGAGCTTTTGGAACAAAAAATGAGAGCGATACTAGTGGATGATGAAAAACCGGCGCTGCTGCATATGGAAAGATTGCTGAACATGGAAGGCCGCTTGACGGTTCTTGGCAAATTCACGACCGTAAGGGAAGCGCTGGATTATATCGCACGGGAAAAAACGGACGTCGTCTTTCTGGATATCGGAATGCCGGAAATGAACGGACTGGAGGCCGCCCGCTACTTCGAGCAAGCCGACAGCCGGATCCGCATCGTGTACGTCACCGCCTATTCCGAGTATGCCATCGAAGCCTTCGAGCTGAATGCCATCGATTATTTGCTTAAGCCCGTAAGCCCCATCCGGCTTGCCAAGACGATCAGCCGGCTTCTGAAATACGCCCGGCCTGAAGCGCCGGACGCCGCAGAGCCCGCCGCACCGCGCGGCGAGCCGATGATCTCCGTCTTTCAACGGATGGAATTCCGCGGGGGCGGGACGAAGCTCAAATGGCGCACCGCCAAAGCGCAGGAGCTGTTCGCTTATATGCTCCATCAGAAAGGGAAATGGATCGATAAGGATCAAATTCTGGAGCTGCTTTGGCCGGACATGCCTTCCGACAAATCCATGACCTACCTGCATACCTCCGTCTATCAAATCCGTAAGCTGCTGAAGGAGTGGGGCGCCGGCGCGTCCGTCGAATACGCCCAGGACTGCTACCGCCTGACGGCCGAGCATGTGCTGACGGATGCGGAGCTTCTCGAGCAGGAGCTGTCCGCCTGCACCGCAGCCGAAGCGGACAAGCACCGCTGCAGCCGGATTATGAGCCTTTATACCGGCCCTTACATGTACGAAAACGACTATGCCTGGGCCAAGGCCCGACGGGAGCAGCTGCATCAGAAATATATGGACTTTCTGCTGACCTACTCGCAAGCCGCCATGGAGGCGGGACGCCCGGCGGATGCGCTGCAGCCTTTATTGGACGCACAGGAGAAGGATCCTTATTCCGAGGCGCTTTGCCGGATGATTATGGCTGCCTACGCAGGCCTGGGGGAATTCAGGCAGCTGCAGAGCTATTACGCATCGTTCTGCGAGCTCATCGGCCGGGAGCTTGGCGTAGAGCCCGAGCCTCATACCGCAGAAGCATTCGGCCGGCTAATGAACGCGTCCGGAGGATGACGATTTCGGGATCTCAAAGCTGACCGTCGTACCGCCGGGCTGGCTGCTTTCGATTTGCAGCCCTTTGCCGTAGAGGGTAACTAGCCTTCTTTGGATGTTTTTGAGGCCTACCCGGCCGCCGCCCTCGTCGGAGAGCACTTCGGACAGCCTCTGCGGGGACATGCCCGCCCCGTCGTCGGCTACCGACACGCGTACCCCTTCGTTCGTTTCCCGGATCGAGAGGCGGACGGTTCCTCCGGCTTCCTTCTTCGTGACGCCGTGGTTCACCGCATTTTCAACGATCGGCTGGATGCATAGGAGGGGAATGAGCGCATGGCCGTCGCCAGGCGCGTCGATTTCCACCTTCAGCCGCTCATCGAACCGGGCCTGCTCCAGCGCCAGATAGGACTGAACGAGCTCCAGCTCCTTCTCGACGGTCGTCAGCCGGTCACGGTCCCGGAAGTCGAAGCTGCCGCGCAAAAACTGGCTCAGCTCGATCAGCAGCCCCATCGCCTTGTACGGATCGGCGGGGCAAACGGCGATAATCGTATTGAGCGCATTATACAAAAAATGAGGCTTGATCTGCGCCTGCAAAAACGCAAGCTCCGACTGAATGGCCTTCCGTACCGACTGCCGAAGCTCGAGCAGCGTGCGGACGCGGGTGCGCAGCTCTCCGGCATCGACCGGCTTGCCGAGAAAATCGTTGATGCCCGCCTCGAAGCCCGCCCTGATATCTCCCGGCCGGCCCCTGGCCGTCAGCAGCAGCACGGGCAGCTCGGAGAGCATGTACGTTTTGCGGATGATACGCGTCAGCTCAAGTCCTGACATGACCGGCATCATCCAATCGGTCACGACCAGATCAAATTCCTTCTCGCGCAGACGGTTCAGCGCCTCCGCCGCGCCGCTTACCGCCGTCACCGCGCAGCGCTCCAGCGACAGCAGATTGATGAGCACCTGCCGGTTAACCGGGTCGTCATCGACGACGAGAACGCGGAATTCGGAAGCGGGAAGCAGGGGCGCAGCGGACTCCAGCTCCTCCCGGACCGCTCCATCCGCCGTGTCAGCCTTGTCCTGCAGAAGCTGGGCTCCCGCCGCCGCTTCAGCCTCACCGCTGTCCTCCGCAACGGGAATGGTGAACGTGAAAGCAGAGCCGCGGCCCAGCTTCGACTCCACCTTGATGATTCCGCCGTGCAAATCGACAAGCTTTTTGGTGATGCTGAGTCCCAGCCCGTTCCCCTCATATGCCCTCGGGACCGACAGCTCCTCGGGGCCGGCAGGCTCGAACAACCGCTGAAACCGGTCGGAGGATATGCCGAGCCCCGTGTCTACCACTGTAACCTCGACAAAACCGCCCGCTCTGTGCGCGGAAAGCTGAATTTCCCCATGGCTCGTAAACTTGGCCGCATTGCCAAGCAAATTGTACAAAATTTGACGCAGCCGGTCCTCATCCGCGATTAGACGGGGCAGCCGCTCCGGCCAATTTTGCACCAGTCGGACATCCTTCTTGAGCAGCAGATGGGAGATGACCTCCACGACCGACTCGGCAACCGGCTGCAGCTGCACCGCTCTCCGCCGCAGGCGGATTCCCCCGTTCTGCAGCTGGGCGAAATCGACCAGATCGTTAATCAGCACGGACAATTGCTTTCCGGTCGTCACGATCATCGACAAATTCTCCGCCTGCTTCTTGTTCGCGAGCGAGCCTGCCGCACCTTCAAGCATCGATTCCGCGATATTGACCATGCCGTGGAGAGGGGTGCGGAGCTCGTGCGACGTATTGGCCATGAACTCGTCCTTCAGGCCGTCCAGCGTCTGCAGCCTCTTCGAGAGAGCTTCCACCTCGCGCAGGGACATCGAGAATTTTTTGCCTAGCAGCAGAGCTTGCGTAATGACGAATAACACGATTTCGTAAGGGATGATGACCTGCTCGTTCAGAATGCCCTGAACCTGCAGGATGCTCATCACGAACACCATCAGCAAACACTGCGCGCTTATCAAAATATAGGAAAATCCGTAATATCCCCGGCGCAAACCCTCGAGCATCAAATTTACCGCGTAGCATACGGAAATCAGTCCGTTAATGACGATAATGCTTTCGAACCGGACGAATTCATAGCCCGGCAGGAACAGAGCAAGCGCGACGAACACGATCGTCACCCATTTCGCATAGACGATCAACCACCTTGGCACAAGGCCCGGCAGCAGAGCGTCAACGGCCCGGACCAGAAAATAATAAATAAGATTGGAGCCTATGCTCTGCTGCTTCAGCACGATCGAGTACGGAATGGACGGAATAAAAGCGGCCATGAGCTTTTCTCCCTGCACCAGAAAATACACGATGGAAGCCAGGCAATACAGCCCCATGTAGAGCAGGGACTTCTGCTCCTTCCGCATCCGGTACAGCAGCAGGAAAAAAATTGCCGGCACAAGAATGCCCGCCAGGATGACCGCGTCCTTAAATACGGCCAGCTCTCTCGCTTTTAAGATCGAAGCCTGACTTCCGAACAGAACGGGATGAATGATACCGCCTGTGGAGTAGCTGTAATTGGTCACCTGGATAATTAAATCGACCGTACCGCCCTTAACGGACGCGAATCCGACATAGGGGATGTTCCCTTGCGTATTTTTGTCGGGGGACGCTTCCGGAGCGCCGCTTGACCCTATTTCCCTTCCATTCATGAAAATCCGGTTTGCCATGCGGATATTGGTCGTTCGGATGCCGTACACCGACTCCGATTCGTCGCCAAGTTTCATCCGAAGCCGGTAGGTCGCATATCCGACGGCCGTCTTTTTTCCGTCTTCGTCTTTTAATTTCTTGTTCCAATTGCCCGGCACCTGGATGGTTTCCGCCCGAACACCGCCTTCGGCATCCAGCCGCTCCATATCTGACGGAGTCAGCAGCTGTCCCGGATAAAACGTCCACTCCCCGTTCAGCTGAACCGTGCCGCCGTTCCTTGAATTCCAGCGGGACAAATCCAAATAGCCGTGCTCCGCCTGAACCTGGTTGTAGGCGGGAAGGACGACCTGGATCAAAAAATAAACCGGCAGCAAAATGGTGACGGTTAAAGAAGCGAATAACTGGATTCCGCGTTTGCTCATGGGCTCGACTCCTTGATTGTTGACGCTTCGACTGCGCGCCCGGGCGTGCGCCCGTCCGCCTCTCCAAGCCGCTAGTCATGGATCGGATCAGGCGCTCCGCTGCCAGGACTCCGAGTCCTCGACAAAGCTCTTCCTTATTCCTTCGCCGCCCCTGCCGAAAGTCCTGTTTGGCTGGACGGTCGGCAGTAGCTGGATTTGATGCATCTATTTCGATCCGCATGACCTCTGAACGCAAAATAACTGTATTCGTGGTATCTAATGCAGCTCAAATACCCGTATGGGGCTCATTTGCTGCAATTTAGATACACGGAATACAGTTATTTCTTACCAATGAAGCAATATGTCGAATTTATATGCACAAAATCCAATTACTCGGCAAACGTGGGGCAAATTCGAGCCAAAGGCCAACTATTGAGCGAACTAAATTTTATCGGCCGCTTCCAAACCGCCGGCTCAACCCGGCCCTTCAGCCCTCAGCGCGCAGCTCAAACAATCTCGCCGTCTTCGGCTCCGGCAGCCGGACGCGAAGCACGCCGTCCGCCTTCGACCACTCGGCATCCGTTCCGCGCGGATCGGCCGGGTAAGCGCAGCGTACGGCCAGATCCAGCCCCTGCCAGCTTCCAAGCGGAAGCTGCAGCTCATCACTGCCTCCGGCGATGCGCCATACCGCGAGGTACAGCTTGCCGCCATGGCGCAGCCCGAAGCTGACCCAGTCGTCCTGCTGCTTTGGCAGCCCGATCGGCCATACCGGCAGCGCCTGCGGAATATCCGCGCGAATCGACTTGTAATAGTCGAGCGCTTCCTTAACGAGCTCGCGGCGGCGCGGGCTCAGCTCGGCCAGATGGCCGCTCTGGTGGACGCGGAGCAGCAGAGCGTTGACCATGTTGAAGATGACCTCTTCGTCATCGCCCTCGCGGAGCGGATACGACCAGACGGCGGACTGCTCCGGAGTGAGCGCAGCCGGCGAGCCGGCCGCGATCGCCGCATAGTTCACGTAATCCTCCTGGTCGCTCGTCGACTGGATGCTGTGGCGGCTCAGCATCGCATAATCCATCCGCATGCCGCCGCTCGAGCAGTTCTCGATGACGAGCTCGGGGTAGCGGACGAAAATACGGTCCAGCCAAGCGAGATAAGCCCGGTTATGCTGAAGAAGGCCGTCCCCGAAGCTGTCCGCGGCCGTCTCTGTCCCAATTCCGGCATTAATGTTGTAGTCCATCTTGATATAGCCGACGCCGTAATCCTCGACCAGGCGGCGGATGACCTCATCGGCATGCTGAATCACCTTCGGATTGCGGTAATCCAGCTGATACCGGCTGCGGTCCTTGACCCGTTTGCCGTGGCGCATGAAAAACCAGCTGTCGTCCGTCTCCGCAAGCTTCGGACTGTTGATGCCCATCACCTCCAGCTCCAGCCACAGGCCCGGGATCATCCCCTTGCCGCGGATGTAATCCAGCACATACTTGATCCCCTCCGGAAACCGCTCCTCGGAAGGCATCCATTCGCCTACGCCGTCCCACCATTCGCCCGGCGCATACCAGCCCGCGTCGATGCAGAAATATTCGCAGCCCACCTCGGCCGCAGCGTCAATGAGCGGCAGCAGCTTTTCCGTCGTCGGCGCTCCCCACAGGCAGTTCATATAATCGTTAAAAATAACCCTTAGCAGCTCATTATCCTCGTTCGGGCGCCTGATGCCTCTGCGGTACGCCGTCAGCTCGCCAATCGCCTGCTCAAAGCCGCCCTCGGCCGCACCAATAGCAAGCGGCACGGAGACAAATTCCTCCCCCGGCTGCAGCTTCACCCACCAATGGTTATCGTGCTCGGTCGGGCCGCTGATCAGCAGCGTGAGCAGATCCGACTGCTCGATGATCTCCCAGTGCCACGAGCCGTTATGCTCGATCTGCCAGAACAGTACCGTGCCCGCTTCCTCGTTCTCCAGCACCGCCATCGGAATATGCTCGGCGGCCGACCAGGAGCCCGTATTGCTGCAGGATACCCGCTTCGAGCCGCGGTCGATCAGATGCGACATGCCGAGCTCGGGCAGCTTGTACGACCGCCACTGCAGCTCGCTTTGCCACCCGTTGTGGGCGAGGAACAGCCTCATTTTGTCGTCGCGGTCGCGCTCCCCTTCCTTGTCCAGTCCGGTCAATGCGAAGGAGGACACATATTCCACCTCTACCTGGGACGCTCCCCCGTTGTTCAGCACCGTCCAGCAGCGCACGGTCCGCACGCCGTCATAAAATTGCATATGCTGCGTCGCCGTCACACCTGTCACCTCGTCGCGCAGCCGCAGCTCGAGCTTGCGCCCCAGCCCGTTCCGCGTGTCCTCATAGCCGTCGAACACCATCCGCAGCCCCGGATACGACGCCCGATGCGTCCGCCCGTGATACTCCGCCCGGTCCTCGCCCGTCAGCTGCAGCTCCAGCAGCCGGAAGCCCGGCTTTTGCTTCTCCGAAACGGTCAACTCTTCGAAGGGCCGCGCGCCGAAATGCAGCAGCCTCACATCGCCCTCGCCCGTCACTTCAATGACCAAATAAAGACCGTTTTCCTCCACTTTGATCGTCTGCTCCATGCTCATGCCGATCTCCCGCCTTCCTTTAAATATGCCTATAAAAAACTGAACTCAGCACCGCAAAGTGCTGAGTTCAGTGGGTGCTTACCGCACGACAGTCCGTGCCAAGCTTATTATTGAGCCGACCCGAATTGGATCCAGGCTTTCTGAATTTCGTCAATAGTCTGCTCTTTCGTTTTGCTGCCGCCGATATAGGCTTGCATCAGCTCGCCGAATTTTTGGTGGAACGTATCCAGAGAGTAGTTGACCGTCAGATCGCCCGATTTCTCCGTTTTCAAAATTTCTTCCATTTGCTTCGGCATTTCCAGGTCAGGAAGCGGAGCGTCCTTGATCGGAGGAATAACCTTCGCTACGTTAGAGAACCAGCTTTTGCCGTAATCCGATGTGTACAGCCAATTGAAAAATGCAATCGTTTCGTTCACAACAGCCGAATCCTTGTTGATGCGAAGCGCTTGGTCAGCGCCGGTAATCAGCTGCGTTTGCTCAGGCTTGTCGCTGACCGGGTAACCGACGATGCCGATCTCGAGGTCCGGGCTGATTTTTTTGATCGCTTCTTCGTCCCATGCGCCTTTGCCCGTCATGAAAGCGGCTTTGCCGGATGCGAAGTCGCTGACGCCGGCATTGCTGTCGCGCTCCAGAGGCTTATCCGTGCCGTGCTCAACGGTCAAGTCGATGAAGTTAAAGAAGTTGTCCTGCAGCACCGGGTGATCCTTGAACGTCGTTTCGCCGGCGATAAATTTACCGACCAGCTCCTTCGGCGTCGTGCCTGCATCTTCAGCGGCTGCGTTCACAAAGTTTTGGAAAATATGCTTCCATACCCACCACTCTTTATAAGCGTTGGCGAACGGCGTGATGCCTTTCGCTTCCAGCTTGGCGATAGCGTCGTTCATTTGTGCAGTCGTCTTCGGAACTTCGGTAATGCCTGCATCGGCCAGCAGCTTCTTGTTATATACCATGCTCATCAGGTTGCCCTTGACCGGCAGTCCGAGCACTTTGCCGTCCGAGGAGCTCATGTTGATTTTGACGGCGTCGGTCATGGCGGCCGCAAGCGGCTCGTTCGTCAGATCGGCGCTGTATTCGGCGAAGGTGTCGATGTCGCCGCCGGCTGTTGTCTGGAACACGTCAGGCGTGCTGCCTGCCGCAATTTTCGACTTCAATACGGTGTTATAGTCGGCTTGCATAATTTCGAGGTTGATCGTCACGTTCGGCTTTACTTTTTTGTATTCTGCGATGTATTGGTTAAAGGCGTCCGTGTATTCGGGCGAAGCGGTGAACATGTTGATCGTTACCGGCTTGTCTGCATTTCCTCCGTTATTAGCGGCGCCTTCGTTGCCCGCCGGAGCATTGTTGTTGCCTCCGCAAGCGGACAAAATGCCGGCTACGAGCGCGAGGCTGACGGACAAAGATAGCATTTTTTTCTTCATGGTGATGCCCCCATTTCCCTTATTGTTGTTGTCCTTGGTGCCTATTGTAGTGAAAAAGAAACAGGATAAGAATGCACATAAGTGAATAGTTAAGGGTAAAAAAGTGTAGTGACGCGTTTGTTCACTTTTTCTCCCCCGCCGCCGCTCCCGAACGGTATTCGGACGGAGATACGGAATAATAGTTCCGGAACGCCTTGCTGAAATAGTTTTTGTCCTTGTAGCCCAGCATTTCCGAAATATCCTGTATCTTCAGCCCCGGATCGTCCAGCAGCTCCTTGGCCTTGTCCATTCTGACCTTCTGCACATACTCGTGAATCCCGAAGCCGAACTGCTGCTTGAACAGCTTCATTAAGTATTCCCGGCTCAAAAAATACTTCTCTGCGAACATCGATATTTTGATATCCTCAAAATAATGGGTATCGATATACGTCTTAATATCCCCGATGTCGAACGGCTGATTCACCAGCTGCGATTTTCTGATTTCTCCGCCGTAAAAGTCAAGCAGCCCGTTAAGCAGCAGCTCGAACGATGCCAGAGAGTCAAAATCTGCGGACAAGCCGGCCGCCCGCAGCCCGCCCGCGCCGCCCAGCGGCAGCTGCTCGGGCTTTGCTCCAAGCTCGAGCGCGGCTTCGTTCAGCAAAATGACAAACTCGTGGAGAACGCGGTCCGCTTCGCCTAGACTAAAGAAGCCGGAGGCGCGCCAATTTTTCACGATTTCGCCGATGACGGCTTTCACGTTCTGGACGCTGCCGCTCTCAAGGCCCGCCCGGATCATCGCAATCCTTCCGGACAGAGTCATATACTCCTTGGCGGGCGCCGCTTGTGCTCTGTCAGGTACGGTATGTACAGCGCCGGACTTCAGCTTGAGAAGATCGATGCCGCTGAGCGCCGCTTTTGCCGCCTCATAAGAGGTGGCGATGTCCATGGCATCGGCGCTCGACGGTCCGACGCCCGCTACAACCAGGACGCCGAACAACTCTTTGAGCGTGGTTGCCACCTTGACCATCTGATGCAGGGAGCGGTAGGCGATATCCTCCGGATATCCGCCCTTCGTCGTGAGCACCGCGATCATCTCGCGGTCCTGCTTCGGGTTGGCAAAGCTGAACGCGTCGAAATGGCCGCCGGCTATTTCGTTAATCACGTTCGCGACCGCAAAATGCAGCAGCTCTTTATCGTCGTTAAACCTGTTTTTTCTCACCTGCTCCAGATTCAGCACGCGCAGCACCGCCACCGTAAACCGGCTCGCAGGATCATCGGCCCCGATGAGCGGCAGAAACGCCTCGTTCGATTGGCTTTTGAAGCTGCGTTCGATGATCGACTGGTACACCTTCTCCTTCAGCCGCGGCAGCGACATATTGAGCGTAATGTTGCGGTTGATGAACTCGCTTTCCCTCTTGCGCTTGGCATCCAGCAGATCGATCGCTTTGCGCAGCGCCTGGTTCAGATCGGCCCGATTCACCGGCTTCAGCAAATAATCGGCCACCTTCGAGCGGATCGCCTGCCTCGTATATTCAAAGTCGTTGTAGCCGCTGATGACGATCGTCGGCAGCTCGGGATACTCCCGTTCGATAATCTGGAGCAGCTCCAGCCCGTTCATCTCCGGCATTTTCATATCGATCATCGCCAAATCGATCTTGTGCTCGGCCAGCATGTCCAGGCCCATCCTGCCGTTCGTCGCCTCCAGCACTTCCCCGACGCCGAGCCCTTTCCAATCTCCAAGGATGCGGATCGCCTCGCGCAGCGGCTCCTCATCGTCAATTATGAGCACTTTGTACATGTCCCAAGCCTCCCCGCGGTAATAACATTTCCATCTCCGTGCCCGACTTATCCGTCTTAATGTTCAGCTCAGCCGCATCCCCGTACAGCAGCTTCAGCCTCGTATGCAAGTTGACCAGCCCGATGCTGTCGCCTTCATGCTCGCGGTTCTCCCATTCCCCCAGAAACGATTCGCGTACCTGCTCCAGCCTTCCGGGCGAGAAGCCCGGACCGTCATCGCGAACGGAAATCACGGCATGCCGTCCATCCAGCCTCGCCTCGATGTCGATGGTGACCGCGCTCGAAACCTTCTCGACCGCATGCTTGATCGCGTTTTCGACAAGCGTCTGAATCGACAGCTTGGGCATTTCCAGCTCCATCAGCGACTCCTCCCAGTCGTAACGAACCTGGAGCCGGCTTCCGAATCTGGCCTTTTGCAGCGACAAGTAATGTTCGATATGCTTCAGTTCCTCCCTGGCCTTCACGGTGTCCTTGCCGCTAATGCAATAGCGGAGCGTCAGCGCCAGGGAATCGACCATATCCGCTACGTCGTACGTTTCGTGCTTGAGGGCTTTGGTGGATATCGCCTGAAGCGCGTTGTATAGAAAGTGTGGGTTAATTTCCGCCTCCAGCGCTTTTAAGATCGCGTTTTTTTCGACAAGCTTCATTTTGTACCGCTCGTTGATCAGCTCGTTCGTCCTTCGGACCATTTGGTTAAAATGGCGCGATAAATAAGCGATTTCATCGCGTCCCTTTACCTCCGCCTCCGCATCGAAATCGCCGGCGCTGAACCGGTTCATCTGATACGAAAGCTTCTTCAACGGCCTCGTAATGGCGTTCGAAAAATAAATGACGAGAATGACCGCAAGCAGCAGAAACGCAAGCCCGAGCGAAAAGCTGAGGTTGCGCGCCTGAGTCGCCGCCTCGTCGATTTGCGTATACGGAATCGGCTTGACCAGCTTCCAGCCGCTCTGTCCGGCGACGTCGTAGACGACCAAATATTTTTGCTGTCCGTCCTGCCAGGTCAGGCGGCCGCCTCCTTCCTCCGCCAGCTCCTCCGTCAGCTTGCTCTCTTTCATCCGTCCGTAGACGGCCGGATCGTCCGCATAAAACAACGTATTGTCCGGACTGAGATACATCAAATGCTGACCTTCGCTGAACGGCACATCCTTCAGAATGTCGTCGCGTCCCGCCGGAGTGAAATAAAAGGACAGCACCGCCTGCGGCTCGCGCGTCGCGATCGAGCGCAAAACGCGGTGATACGCCATAAAGATTTGTCCCGTGTCAAGCTTGTACCCCGTTTCCTCGCCGCTTCCCTGCACGAACGACTGGTAAGAGCTGTTGGCGCCGCTTTTCATCGCCCGCCCGTACCACGGCAAGCCGCTTATGTCCGTATCCAGGCCAGTCCGAACGGTAATATTGTAATTTTCCTTTGTGACGGCATAATATTTTTTCTCTTTCACCACATACAGATAGATGGCCTTCAAATCTCTGCGGGAATAATACAGCTCCCTCAAATAATCCTCGACGTACATCCTCGACGCATAATCCTCGGATTCGTGATTGATGGCGTAGACGATTTCGTCAAACCGGTTTTGCGGAAGCGACAGCTGCTCCATTCCCGCCAAATACTCCTCCAGGTTGCGGTTGACGAGCAGCAGATTGTTGGAGGTGCTTGCGATGCTGCCTTCGACCGCTTCCTTTTGCAGCATCCTGTACGAAATAAAGGTGAGCGAGCCGACGACGAGTATAATAATGGTCGTGAAAAGCAAAATAAGCTTGTTCACCAGCCTTCTCGACAGACGCTCCTTCATGGATTGAAAGGCTTTAGCCGTGCGGTTCATCCTGACGTTCACCATCCTTTCGACTATTCATTCGGTTCACCTTTTTACCCCTAACTGTTTTGTAAAATCCATTTTTGCTCGTATACCGCTGAATTATAATACAAAACATACACGAACTGCGATGAAAGAGGTGCTACGATGTTTAAATCATTAGGGGGAAAATGGAGCGAGAAGCTTGAATTCGGCATTTTTACGCTGCCGGTATTAATCTGTATCGCCGTAGCTTTCTATATCCCGTTCGCGATGACGATCCGGTATTCCATGACGAAATGGAACGGCATTTCCAAACACCCGACCTTTGTCGGCCTTGATAATTTCAAGCAAATCTTTATGGGTGACACGAACTTTGCGAATTCGGCATGGTTCACGATAAAATACGCGGTATTGTACATCGTGCTGGTCAATGTGCTGGCGATTCTGCTTGCGGTCATTCTCGACATGAAGCTGAGGACGACGTCGTGGCTGCGCGCCGCATTTTTTATCCCGTATATTCTTAGTCTCGTCATCGTCGGCTTTATCTGGAAGTTCATTTTCATGCAAGGCTTCGAATCGCTTGGCGAAAGCACAGGCTGGGGCATTTTCGGACTGAGCTGGCTCGGCGAGCCGGGGCTTGCGTTTATCTCGATTCTGCTCGTCTCCATCTGGCAGTCGATCGGCTTCTATCTGGTTATCTACATTGCGGGCCTGCAGTCGGTGCCGGACGATTTGAAGGAAGCCGCAACCGTGGACGGCGCCGGAGCCGTCAGAAGGTTCTTCAGCATTACGCTGCCGCTGCTTGCTCCATCGATTACGATTTCCGTTTTCATGGCGCTGACCAACTCGATCAAAGTATTCGACGTCATTTTGTCGCTTACCGGCGGCGGACCGGGCGGCACGACTTACAGTATCGCTTATGACATCTATAGAGACACGTTCCAGAACAACCTGTACGGCTACGGAACGGCAAAAGCGCTCATTCTGTTCGTTGCGGTACTAATTGTAACGATCGTTCAGCTGACGCTCTTCAAACGCAGGGAGGTTGAAGCCTAATGAAAAACCACAACAAAACCAAGGCAGGCCGCATCGTACTCGAAATCGTTATGGTGCTGCTCTCTCTCGTGTTCCTGTACCCGCTGTTTCTGGCTATCAACAACTCGTTCAAAAGCTTCGGCGAGGTCATGACCGACGTCGTCGCTTTGCCGAAGCAGCTCGTATTCGAGAACTATTCGTACGTATGGTCGTTCATCAACTATCCGAAGCTGTTCCTGAACAACTTCATCATTACGGGACTCGGACTCCTCGGCATCATTCTCGTCTCTTCCATCGCGGCTTATAAGCTGGCAAGAACGAAAACGCGCTGGAGCGCTTTGCTCTACATGCTGTGCATTATGCCGATGCTTATTCCGTTCCAATCGATCATGCTCACCGTGCTGCAGCTGGCGAAGGATATGAACCTGTCCGAAAGCACATGGGGTCTCGGCCTTCTGTACTGGGGCTTCGGCGCCCCGCTCGCCGTCTTCATCTATCACGGCTTCGTGAAGGGCATTCCGAAGGAAATCGACGAGAGCGCGACGATTGACGGCGCTTCGGGCTTCAAGCTGTTTTTCCTCGTCATCTTCCCGCTGCTGAAGTCGGTAACGACGACGATCGTCATCATCGACGTCATGTGGATCTGGAACGACTTCCTGCTGCCGCTCCTTATGGTGAACGGCTCGCCGGATACGAAGACGCTGACGCTTGCGGCTTACACCTTCGTCGGCCAATACACGTCGGACTGGCAATACGCGATGACCGCCATGGTGATGGCCGTTCTGCCTTCCATCATCGTGTTCATCTTCCTGCAAAAGTACATCGTCAAAGGTGTCGTTGCAGGTGCGGTGAAGGGATAAGCGCATTGGTTCGCGAAAAAAAAAGAGCTGCATCGTTGGTCATGGGATTAGTCCCGCGGACCTCGATGCAGCTCTTTTGCGTAGACGATTAATGGAATCAGTCCCGTGGACTTCGATTCAGCTCAATGAGGAAAGAAGGACGGAGGTTGTTCGCGGTCCATCCTTCTTTCACTTTATACTCCGTCGCCTGCTTAAACTCCTCTAAACGCCACCGGCATATCCGTCAACGCGTTAAGTCACATTTTATCATTACACTTCCGCTCGCCTGGCCACTTTGCGGTTCTTATGTACTTTCTGCAGCAGAGCTCGTCACTAACTCCCCGCTCCGTCCATCCACTGCACTTTTTGCAGCAGATCGGCGCTCCTACGTCCAAAACGTTAAAATGTGTCCCCCTTCTGCTGCATTAGTGCATTCTAGTTCGTCTGATGCCTATTCATTTCAGGTTTCTGCTGCATTTTCTACATCAGAGACAACGGCTGCACAACCGGGAGCTGCACCGCACTTGCTGCACAGCTAATTTTCTTCAATCAGCTCGTCCAGCTTTCGCTGCCGCTTCCTTTCGCGCGCCCGGTAAATGCGGTGCTCTTCCTTCAGCGAACGGAGAAGTGCGGCGCACATGCCGCCAATAATGAGAGCAAACGGCAGCGACGTCACGATTGATGCTGTCTGCAGGCCGTTCAATCCCCCGCTCACGAGAAGCACAATCGCAATCGTGGATTGCAGAATGCCCCAAATGATTTTCACCTTATTCGTCGGATTCGGACTGCCGTTCTGTGACAGCATGCCGAGCACGAAGGTCGCGGAATCGGCTGACGTAATGAAGAAAATAACGATCAGAAGCGTAGCGATGCCGGATGCGAGCATGCCCAGCGGCAGCTCCTTCAACGTCAGAAACAGCACTGATGTCACATCCTCTACAGCTGCCTCGGCCAGCGGAACGTTCTCGAACAGCTGCAGGTGCAGTCCCGTCCCGCCAAATACGGAGAACCAGAAGAAGCCGAGCAGGCTTGGTACGAGCAGCACGCCCAGAACAAATTCCTTGATCGTCCTGCCCTTCGACACGCGCGCGATAAATGTTCCTACGAACGGCGCCCAAGCAATCCACCAGGCCCAATAGAACAGAGTCCAGTTTCCAATCCATTTGCTTTGGGAGAACGGAGTCAAGCGCAAACTCATCTGGATTAAATTTTGAACGTATGAACCGAGCGTAACGGTGAATGTATCCATCAGAAAAGATGTCGGTCCGACCACAAATACAAAAAGCAGCAGGATGAAAGCAATATACAAGTTTGTAGTGCTCAATATTTTTATCCCGCGATCGAGTCCGCTTGTAGCCGACAAGATGAACAGCACCGTCACAATAGCGATAATCCAGATCTGGGAACCGACGCTGCTGCTGAGGCCGAATATCGCGTTCAGCCCGCCGTTAATTTGCAGCGCCCCAAGCCCCAAAGAAGTTGCTACCCCGAAGGCCGTCGCGATAATAGACAGCGTATCGATCCCTTTGCCAATCGGGCCGTTTACGCGGTCTCCAATCAGCGGATAAAAGGTTGCGCTGATCAGCCCTTTACGTCCCTTCCGGAACTGATGATACGCCAGCGTAAGACCGACAATCGTATAAACCGCCCAAGGATGCAGCCCCCAGTGAAAAAAAGAATACCGCATCGCAACTCGAGCAGCCTCTGCCGAGCCGCCCGATACCCCTTCCGGCGGAGTCAGGAAGTGTGACAACGGCTCTGCAATGCCCCAGAACACGAGCCCAATCCCCATTCCTGTACTGAACAGCATCGCAAACCAGGCAAGCAGTGAAAATTCGGGTTCATCATCGTCCTTTCCCAGCTTGTACCCCCCGTATTTGCCAAACGCCAATGCAAACGAAAAAATAAGGAACCCGAACATGGCCAGCAAATAAAACCACCCGAACTTTTCAATCGTAAAAGTAAACACCACTCCAGCTGCATCCGCAAGCCGCTCAGGCATCAACGCCCCCCAAATAACGAAGGCGGCAATGATGGCAATCGCTATGTAGAACACCATTGACAGCTCCTCCTTTCGGCACTTCCGGTAGCTTACCCTTAAGAGGAGGGAATTATAGGCAGGAAACGGATACGAACATAAATAGGACAGCTCACGTTAACTTCGCGGCTGTCCTTTAGCTTATGCGCTTTATCCCGTTAAACCGGACGCTCAATCGAAAACTGCTCCCCAAGCTTCGCGTAATCGCTGCCTGCCAAGCGGCTTACCGGCTGCAAAGCTTTCGCATTAATGCGTCCGCCCTTATACAGCGAATCGTCGATATGAAACTGGACCACGCGGCCGATCAACAAGTCGCAGGCCGGCGCATCGGAGGTGCCTCCCAGCTGCAGCGCCTGCTCCAGTACACATTCCATCCGAATTTTCGCCTCGGCCACTCCAGGCACTTTGACCTTGCCGCTAGCTACTGCCGTCAAGCCGGCCCGCTCGATCTCACTTACCTCCGGGGGCAAAAGCGCAGCCGTTTCATTCATCGCCTCAATATAACCTTCGTCCGCTACATGAACGACGAATTCTCCCGAAGCGATGGCATTACGGGCTGTATCCTTCGGAATGCCGCCCTGCTTGCGCTGCACCGAAACCGCGACCATCGGCGGATTGGCTGACACGATATTGAAAAAGCTGAACGGCGCCCCGTTGAGCACCCCGTCCTCCGATAGCGTCGTAACAAAAGCGATCGGGCGCGGAATAATACTGCCTATAAGCAGCTTGTAATTATCTTGTACGCTTTGACTAGTTGGATCAATCGCGATCACGGCTGCACCTCCCTTTTCTAACAATTCTAGATGACTGCCTTAACAGCAGCATCGGCTACAGATTACTTCTCATTACCAGAAATCCCTGGTCTACGTAACTGTATTTGCTGCAATTATTTTTCGGGAAATAATCTCCTTGAACAAATAACGGGATTGCTGCATCTAGATCAGCCGCCAATCACTGGAACAAGCCAAGCAACAGGATTTAACTGTACATAATCCGGTTGCTTGGCTCAACACCCGCATGTCGCCGAAATTAGCTGGATGCCATCCATTTAAATGCTCGACCGTACGGCCGGCTGCTTTAAGTCTGCAGCCTGACCGCAAGCTCGAGCGCTCGCCCGATTACTTAAACGCTTCCTGGTACCACCCCGCCGCGGCCGCAACCTCGGAGCCCGTCAGCTGATGGCCGAACCTTTCCCAGTGGGTTGTTACGTTTGCCCCAGCCGAGCTTAGCAGCTCCTTAAGCTCCTCCGTTTCCTGCGGCGAGCAGATCGGATCGTTCGAGCCGGCCCCGATGAAGACGGGAACGCCGCCCAGGTCCGGCAGCTGAACTCCGCGGATCGGCACCATCGGATGGTGGAGAATCGCCCCGCGCAGTGAATCCCGGTAGTGGAACAGCAGGCTGCCTGCAATGTTTGCGCCGTTAGAGTAGCCGACAGCCACGATATTTCTGCGGTCAAACCCGTATTCCTCCGCCGCGCTGTCGAGGAACTCATGGAGCTCCTTCGTCCGGAAGACCAAATCCTCCAGATCGAACACTCCTTCAGCCAGCCTGCGAAAAAAACGCGGCATCCCATTTTCCAGCACATTGCCCCTCACGCTTAACACTGAGGATGCCGGCGACAGCCGTTCGGCGAGCGGGAGCAAGTCCCGCTCCGTCCCGCCGGTGCCATGCAGCAGCAGCAGCACCGGAGCACCGGAATCCGTACCTTTTACGAAAATATGCTTCATTGTTGGTCGCCCTCCAATACCCGCACCTCAAACGGAGTTAACAGCTGCTCGATTTGAGCTCTATGCGGTTCGTACCATTCCGGCAGCATCAGTTTGCCGCCAAGGTGAGCCTGCTCCTCGTCCCGGGCAAAGCCTGGAGGATCCGTCGCGATTTCGAACAAAATGCCGCCTTCCTCGCGGAAGTACAGAGCGTTAAAGTACTGCCGGTCGACGATCGGGGTAGGCTGGTAGCCGTTGCTTGCCACATGGCTTCTCCACAGTGCGTGCTCGGCATCGTCTTTTGCTCTCCAGGCAATATGGTGAACCGTGCCGGCCCCGCCATGTCCAGGCTCCATCGCATCCACATTCACATCGATGACATTGCCGATGTCGCTCGTCGCTCTAAACCTTGCGTATCCGCCTTCCTCGCCGATTTTCACAAGTCCCATTACGTTAACGAGGAGATTCGCTGTTTTCTCAGGAGCCCCGCTGTAAAGAATCGCGCCGCCGAATCCTTTGATCGCTTTGTCCGCCGGTACGCCGCCGAACGACCAGGTGCTTGCCGGACCTTCGGCCCGTGCCACGATTTCCGCTTTCAGGCCATCCGGATCGGCAAATTGCAGATACCGCTCCCCGAACCGTTCCGTCTCTTCTGCCGCTACGTTCAGTTTTGCCAGGCGCTCTTTCCAGAAATCGTAAGCGTCCTCAGGCACGACATATGTCGTTACTCCGACCTGCCCGGCGCCGATGCGGCCTTTCCGGGAGTTGGCCCATGGGAAAAACGTAATGATCGTGCCCGGGCTTCCGTACTCATCGCCAAAGTATAAGTGATACACTTCAGGAGCGTCGAAATTGATCGTTTTTTTCACGAGGCGAAGCCCAAGCACCCCTGCGTAAAAGTCAGCCGTTTGCTGCGGATTTCTTACAAAAGCCGTAATATGGTGAATACCTGCCGTTTGGTTTACTTGATTTGTCATAATAAATCACTCCTCATTTTTATTTTAAAGATGATTTTGTTTGCCGTACACTTTAATTTATTAGTTCAAAAAAGCATCTACCGAGTAATCGCCTGCACCGATCAAAGCTACTCCTATAGCAATGGCTATCAGCACCAAATTGTATTCATAGCCGTTCGAAGTCGACCAAATTCCATTTGCGCCATGCACTTTCACGATCGCGACCAGCATCGTCATTACGATAAGCGCCGCGGCCAGCGGAGTCAGCAATCCAAGCGTGAACAGCAGTCCTCCGACAAGCTCCATCAGTCCGGCAACGACGGCCATCGCGACTCCCGGCTTCACACCGATCGATTCGAGCCAGCCCCCGGTTCCCTTGATTCCGTAACCTCCGAACCAGCCGAACAGCTTCTGCGCTCCATGTCCGACAAACAACAAACCTACAACCACACGTACGATCAACAATCCCAATGCAATAGTCATTTTAAATTCCTCCAATTTTTAATTTATTATTTTGAGAATCTTTAATTTAAGATATTAGACAAAAGTTGAACGGACCCTGGTCCGCAACGACATTCCTTACAAAAAACATTACCGCAATCATTCCTGTCTGCTACTTGAAATGCTCCTGGGCATATCTGCCGAGCTTCTTCAACAGCCCGCTTGCCATGCTCTTCTCCTCGGACGTCAAGCCGTTAACCGCAAACTCGATCGCCTTCGTATGAGCCGGAAATACACTCTCGATGAACTGGTTGCCTCTTTCCGTCAGCTCTGCATAAATGAGCCGTCTATCCTCCGTCGAAGCCCTGCGACGCACCATCTCCTTCTTCTCCAGCTTATCGACTACATACGTAATGTTGCCGCTGCTCATCAGCACCTTCTCGCCGATTTGCTGCAAAGGCTGAGGACCTTTATGGTACAGCAGCTCAAGCACGCCGAATTCCGTCCGGTTCAAGCCATTGCTGCGTATATCGCGATCCGCGTGCGCGTTCACCCACTGGCTCGCTCTCGACAGCGCGATGTAAAGATCCAGAGCTTCGTTTTGCTTTCCCTCTGCCATATTCTCACTTCCTCTCTACCGGCGGCGTATGTCTTTAATTCAAATATCTTGATTTAAAGATAATACAATTGCGATCAGTTGTCAACACTTTTTCTAAAGAAATTCCGATCCGACTTTCCTAAAATAATTCCTACTATTATATGCCCATTTTTGAAGGCCCTTTTGGGATGATATTTCGAAAACAATGTACACGTTTATTAGATGTATAATCTAAATATCTAATTTTGCAAAAGCGCTCCGCACCAACCTCGTCTCTATATAAGCTCCCCCATTTTTGCCCCGGCTAGTCGGTTTACGTAAAAACAGCTTGTTCTCCTCCTTAAACGGGCTTTTTGTGACAAATTACGCCCTTTATCGCATCATTGTTTCATGTTATGTCAATATAACTTACGCAATAAATCGAAGGCTGACGTGTTTTGCGGTGAAATCCCGATACGAAGAGCGGATAAAGCCTATTCGATTGTTGCAGGAGGTGAGGGAGGGGATGAAATAATTGTTGACACCAATCGAGTCGATCCGTGAAAAACAGAGCTGCGAGACCGGGCTGAGTACCTGCAGACATTTGCGCCCTCGTCGTCTGCACCCTCAAACTTGAGTATGATTTACCCTTCCATTCCCCTCGGCGCACCGTACAGTGAACGGCAATGAACGGCATTAACGTCACATGGATCAACATAATTCCCCATTTCCTGACGCGCTTGATGTGGTAACATTAACCTATTCCATCACGCTATTCGGCAGCTGGGTTCAGTTCTAAATAAAGGAGTCGATCGGCATGCTGCACATTGTTAACGGAGATTCGGTAGGCAATAAGCTGAAACAGGGCGGAATGGAAGGAGACGTATTCGTCTGGCGGGAGATTTATACGGAGGGTCCGGTTTTTCGTCGTCCGGAGCAGCCGGAGAACAGTCTCGCAAGAGGACAATTTCTGGAGCAAAAGCTCGGCATTCCGCTCAAGGAATGGCTCGATGGTGCCGAAGGGCTAAGACGACAGCTGGAGGAGTTGAGCCATTACGATGAAGTCGTGCTCTGGTTCGAACATGATCTGTTCGATCAGACTATGCTTTGCCGGCTGCTTCACGGGTTAGCCGCGCAAAATCTCGGGAATACAAAGCTGCAGCTCCTCAGCATCGGCGAATATCCCAGCATCGAGCCGTTTCACGGCTTGGGCCAGCTGTCTGCCGAGCAGCTGATCGGCCTCGCCGGCACCTGGCAGCCTGTTACCGCCGAGCAGCTCCTGCTGGGCAAGCGGGCTTGGGAGGCTTATACGGAGGAATCGCCGGGAGCTATTCTGGAGCTGCTTCGGGAAGACACGTCTGCGCTGCCCTTCCTGCGCGATGCGTTTTTCCTGCACCTGGCCCGCTTCCCCTCTGTCCAAAACGGATTAGGCATCGTAGAGCAAACGACGCTTGATCTGCTTCTCTCAGGCGTCGAACAGCCGCTGCCGCTGTTCCGGCAAACTGGAGACAAGCTGAACCTGCTGGGCATGGGCGATCTCCAATACTGGGCTTCTCTCCGGCGTTTAGCACAGGCTGAGCAGCCGCTTATAGAGATAGACGGTCCGTTTCTAGGGTT
The DNA here is from genome assembly GCF_020169515.1 of Paenibacillus vietnamensis. Classification (GTDB taxonomy): domain Bacteria; phylum Bacillota; class Bacilli; order Paenibacillales; family Paenibacillaceae; genus Pristimantibacillus; species Pristimantibacillus vietnamensis. The sequence goes on from NZ_JAHMHW010000006.1 coordinate 146,957, forward strand.
TCACGACAATCCGGAGCCTTTTATCCGGCGGCAAGTTACACTAACCGAATTAGGCGAGAAGCTCGCGCGCCATCAAGCCGACTGGGTCGCGCTAAACGGGATTGACGACTGGCTGGGCGGCGTAAGGCTCTCGGGCAAAGCGGGCGTTTGGCGATGGGATTCCGAACGCGAGAAGCTTGTAAAGGGATCCGGTCAGGTCTGATCGGCGTAAGCCATTCGTCCGACTTCGCTGCTGGAAAGCCCTTGCCATGCAGTCTGTAACGGCTGCAGCCACGCCAGACAACGCGAACAGAGCTGTCTCTAACGGTCATGCAGTGACCGGGAGACAGCTCTGTTCGTATGGTTTAGAAGACCTATCCTTGAACTGGCTGCCTCCACCACGCCGCTGTCGGATACGCATTTCCGCCGATCGTGACCGTCTCCCCGATTTTCGGTGTCGTTATGATTGCATTAAGGCGTATAGCCGCGGCTACCGCGCGCTCGACCGGGTCGGTCCAATCATGCAAAGAAAGCGAGAATGCGCCCCAATGAATCGGCACCATCACCTTGCCCCTCACGTCCAGATGCGCCTGCACCGTTTCCTCCGGCATCATATGAATCGCAGCCCAGCGCTCATTATATTGTCCGCATTCCATCAAAGTCAGGTCGAAAGGGCCGTATTGAGCGCCGATCTCCTTGAAGTGAGGCCCGTACCCGCTGTCCCCGCTAAAAAACACCTTCGCCTCCCGCCCGTGTATGACCCACGAGCACCAGAGCGTCGCATTCCGGTCCGTCACACTCCTTCCCGAGAAATGCCTCGCCGGCGTGCAAGCAAGCCGAAGCCCTTCGTACTCGGTTTCCTCCCACCAGTCATGTTCTTCAATCCGCGAAGGCTCGATTCCCCAACGCTCCAGATGCGGCCCTACGCCAAGCGGCACAAAAAAGCGCTTCGCCTTATCCTTCAGCTTCAGAATCGAGCCGTAATCCAAATGGTCATAATGGTCATGCGAGATGATCACGGCGTCTATAACCGGCAAACGTTCCAGCTCCAGTGGAAGTTTCTTGCTGTATCTTTTCCCCCCGATAGCCGGAAACGGGGACGGCGCACGGCCGAACATCGGATCCAGCAGCAGCGTTTTTCCGTCCAGCTGCAGCATGGCCGCCGAATGGCCGAACCATGTTACCATAGGACGGCTTGAAGCGCCGCGCTCCAATGCCGCGATGCTGACCTGCTCAGGCACTAATGGAGAAGACGGCCGGCCCTTCGGATTGCCTTTTACCATTTGAACCAGCACCTTCAACATATCGCCCGGCGGCATATCCATCGAGGTAGGAATCATATTGACGAATTTCCGCGTGTCATGCTGCTTGGAGCTGCTTAGGCGCTGCCTCTTCGACTTCGAAGGCGCCGAACCGAACGCGGGATAAAAAGCGATAACCAGATAAACAACCAGCAAAAAGACCAAAATGCCCATTACCGCAAAAACCGCTGTCAATTCACTCTACCCCTTTTCCATGACAAAATAAAAATCGTTAGTAGAAGCATACGCTGATGCTTTACTAACGATTTTATATTATTTGTTAAGGTTGAATCCACTTTGCCGCTTTACGCGGCCGACCGGGGCTCTACGCCCTTTTGACGGAACGCATAATCGCGCTCAGGATAAGGACGACGACCACCGCTCCGATCAGCGCCGGAATGACTGCAAAGCCGCCGACATCAGGACCCCAATCCCCTAGTATGAAACCCCCAAGCCACGCTCCGATAAAGCCTGCAATAATATTGCCGATAATGCCTCCCGGAACGTCGCGGCCCGCAATCAGACCGCCAAGCCAACCGATAATACCACCGACGATTAATGCCCACAAAAATCCCATGCTGTATTTCCCCTTTCTTGTTTGGATTTCTTACTCTTGAATACACCTAATCCTCCGATTTGAAACGTCTATATCCACATCCATTTTCGAATATGTGTACAAGTGGGGCCGAAAATCCGGTGAAATCCGCTTTTTCGACGCCTTTTTACAAGGAAGGATATCCACATGGGGATAAGTCGTTAACGGGGTGGTACTATAAAAAGTGCGTACTAGTGACAAGCCGGACGGGTCATTATAATCAAGACATACCAACACGAAAGGCAAGTGAATGCCATGGTCCGTCTAAACGTCACGAGAGTCGGCTTCCTGATGGGCGTTTCCCTGCTGCTTGCAGCCATCATTTACTTTTTTGCGGCCAACTGGGGCGGTCTCGCCCGCGCCGACAAAATTCTCGTCTCGGCAGGCATTATCGTCCTGTTCTACGGCGTATCCTTCCTCTTCTCCAAAATGAAGCTGATGCTAGGACACCATTCTTTTTTGTCGGCGGTCTTTCTCGTTGCCGGCTGCATCTCGTTCGGGGCCGCCGTTGCGCTGCTGAACCAGATTTACAATTCGCATGCCGACACCTACGAGCTGTTTCTGGTATGGTCGGTGCCTGCGCTGCTCTTCTCGTTCATTACACGTTACAATCCCTTTTATATTCTGACCTATGTGCTCGTCCATCTTACTTTATGGCAGTACTTTTTCCCGACGTCTCTGGCCGTCAATCACAGCGAGGAGCGGCTGCTCGTCATCGGAGGCCTGTTCGCCTCCATCAACCTGATCCTCTTTCTCGTCACTAACGCCAATTGGATCAAATCCATGCCGCTCAAGATCGCCAGCTTTGTGATATTGAACGTCACCTTGCTTTCCATGACGGCCATCTTTCAGAATGAATGGTACGATTTAGCGGCGAATGCCGTGTCCGTGGCCTTCATCGCAGCCTTCTTCTACTACCTGATCCGCATCCGGCTTGATAAAATTTTGCTGACGCTGAATGCGCTTGCGGCCTCCGCTTATGCGGTCATCCGTTATCTGGAGCTCATGAGCGATAATGCCTCCACCAGCTTCTTCGTTATGGGGCTCGTATTCGTTGCCGTGCTCCTGACGGCCAACGTGCTTTTCTTCCGCTATTTGAATAAGCTGGGCGGCGGGGATGAAGGGCAAGACGGCACTGACGGGCAGCAGGAGGAAAAAAGAAGCGCGGTCGTCGGCAAAATCATCTCGACGATCGTCACCGTCATCGGGGTGCTCATCGGCAGCTCCTCCCTGATCGGACTTGTCTTCATGGCCTCAGGCTCCGAGAATCCCGAGAATACGCTGTATGCCCTCGCGCTGCTGTTCGTCATTCCCGCGATTCTGGTGCCCCGTCTGAATCCGGCGATCCGCTATACCGTGCTTACTATCGGCTATGCGGCAGGCATGGTATCGATCGCCTGGATGGACAATGCTCTTTTGTCCATTATCTTCATGGCCGTGTCGGCATTCGGCTGGTTCCGGTTAAACGGAAGGGCGCAGCACTTCTTTATTTACACGCTTATGAATGTGAACGCGGCGATCATCCTGTTCCAGCTGTTCGAGTCGGTCCGCCACGCTCCGTCATTTATCGTCTTTATTCTTACCGCGATCAACACGCTTGTCTATGCGGGGCAGCACCTGCTTAGCGAGGGACCTATGAGACGGCACATCAGCGAGAACGGATTATTTTTCATGCTGCTGTTCCTGCTCTGGCTGACGTTTATGGAGGATATTTTCCCGCATTCGGGCGTCTGGTTCAGCGTCATCAACTTTGCTGCGGTTACGGCGCTCGCCTTCCTGTTCGTCCGCCGCGGCGCGGCGCTGGAATCGGCTGTCAGCCTGACATTCTGGTTCGTCTATATCGCCTTCAAATATTACGATTTGCTGTGGACGCTAATGCACAAGTCGATTACTCTTGCACTGCTCGGCATCTTTTTCATAACGGTGACTTACATTTACGCGTTCCGCACAAGGGCTCGCATTTCCGAGAGCGAAGAAGGCTTCAAGCCGTTCCTCCGCAAAAGCGCGGTATGGATTGCTATCGTCATCGTGCTCCAGCTGGGTTATATCGCCTATCATGCGGCAACAAGCGAGGCGCTGCTGTCCGGAGGTACACAGGTGAAGCTGAAGATCGAGCCGCTTGATCCGAGATCGCTTCTACAGGGCGACTATGTGAGGCTGAATTACAGCATTTCTACTCCTCCGTCGCTGGACGCTGAGATGAAAGAGCATCCTGTAACAGGCCGCATCAAGGTCGTGCTCCGGCAGGGAGATGACGGGCTCTACGTGTTCGACCGCCTCTACACGAAGGGTGAGACGCTCACCGACAAGGAAGTCGTCATCAACGGCACCTTTAACGGCTGGCAGAGCATCTATTACGGTATTGAAACGTATTTCGTACCGGAAGGCACGGGGCTCGAGACGGAGCGAAACGCTCGGTATGCTTACGTCCGCGTAGGCAAAAACGGCGATGCTATTCTGGAGAAGCTGGCAGCGGAGTAAACGGGTACAGGAAAAAAATAGAGGCCGGCTGTCACTCTTTTAGGAGTGACAGCCGGCCTCTTTTGCAATTCCTCTTACGGCAAATCCTGTCAGGATACTCTCGACGGGTTCCGGGTCCCTTTGGCGGATAATGCGCGGCCATAAGGCAGAGACTTGAACCGTCACATGAGCAGGAACATGAACGAATTTAACTTGCACGGACTCTGGTTCCGTTATTTACGCGAATAAAGCTATTGTGCTGGTGCATGTGGATCAACGATCCGTTATTGGCGGCTTTCGAGCCGAAACCGATGAGCTTTGATGCGAATAAAAGATCCGTAGTCCGTGAAAACTCAAAAAGCGCGTTTTTTAGACAAATAACGGATCCCATGTCCGCCGCTCTCCCTGCCCCATCGAATGGATGAGAAACCAGCCAAATCGGCATTCAAAAGAGCCGCCGTACCGCTCTTATGCTCCGTTAGCCAGCCTGCTGAGCTCCGGATAATCCTCCAAATAACCGTTCCGGTCCAGCTCGGAAAGCGCGCGTCGGATGTTTTGCTCGCTCTCGCCCGATTGGTCGGACAGCTGCAGCAGCTCGGCGATCGTAATATCGCGGTGCTCCTTGCAGTATGTCAGCAAGCCCTTTGCCGCCCACGACAGACGGTCATCCTGGAATTCGCCGATCATCTTGCGGAATACCTTGTGCGGAATGAGCTGCTCGTCCACCAGCAGCTGCAGCGCTTTAATTGCCTGCTTAGGCGTCATCCGGCCTTTGGCGGCCACCTCGTTTATCGTTAAGGATGCGGAATCTGCGATGCTTGCGCTAAGCACGATATACATCATCTGCGAATAAATATCCAGACTCGGTTTATAAAAAATTTCAGTCGATACGGTAAAATTGCGAATACTGCTGCTTGAAGCCGTTTCAACACTCATTCGACCGTCTCCCTTCCGTAGTGTTCTCTATCATCATAAATGTTCGTGCGCTGCTCTTCAATTCGGCCTTTATGAGAATTTTATAACCAAATTTCCGGACTCCGCTCCGGCATGTCGTCATAACGGTACCGCGCAAGATCGATCCGCCCGTTCTCGTCCGTCTCGACACCCTCGCCTCGCAAGTACAAAATTTGCATAAACCGGGCCTCCTCTTCCTGAAGCGCGATTTCCCCTTTCGCATTCACGACCCGGTGCCAGGGCAAACTATGGGCGGAGCTTAGCGAATGAAGGATTCTGACGACCTGCCTTGCCCCCCGCGGACTGCCCGCCAGAGCCGCGATTTGGCCGTAGGTCATGACGTAACCTTCAGGGATAGCTTTTATGATTTCAATGACACTTTTTGTAAAAGGCTGCATCCGGATTTCCCGCTTTCAAATTTTTTTGTGAAAAGTAAAAATTTCTTTTTTAATTTTGCTCCAAACGATGTAGAATAGAGGTAATGGGTTTAAATTTGACCGTCATATTCGCTAACGCTTTTATCCCTCAAGACAGTCACAAGTAGTCTGACGACGCAGAATCCGCACTTTTTCGGATAACTATGTGAAAAGTGTAACAATCTTCTGGGGTGTAGCCAAGGCTTTAGCTGCTGACACAATTGAGACCATAATTTACTTTTTAAGGTGAAGGGAGACATTTCTCTTATGTCACAACAAACTGCCGAGCAAGAAGTTGCGGTAAGCAGCATTGCCGAAAAACAATCGCTGGACATTCTCGATCAATTGATGAAGCCTGAGGTGCAGCAGTCCTTAACCGTTCTGGTAGACAATCTGCCTAAACTGGCTGAAATGGTAACGCTCATGACGAAAGCTTACGATTTCGCACAAGGCGTAGCTACCGATAAGGTGCTGATCAACGATTTTGCACAAGGCATCGGTGAATTCGTCAAGCCGGTTCAAGAGAAAGCTAAAGGTATCGCACAGGCGGCGATCGAAGCAGGCGAGCGTTCGCAGGAAGCGGCCGGCTCGACCGTCGGATTGTTCGCTATGCTGAAAATGCTTAAGGATCCTGAGGTTCAGAAGACGCTCCGCTTCGCGCAAGCGTTCTTGAACGTACTGGCTGAGAAGAGAAACCTGAACGCATAAGCGTAAACGGCTTTCGCTATGCACGAACCGTTAGCTGCAGCTTTGCGCAGCTCGGTTCTGTGCCGTCCCTTGGCGGCATATGCTCTTTAACTCGTAGAATACCCGATTACGCATAGATCGAACGGAGGATAACTATGTCTAAGCAAATTTTAATTCTCGGCGGCGGCTACGGCGGCGTTCTGACCGCTCTGACTGCCCGCAAGCATCTAACGCCTGCCGAGGCGTCGATTACGATCGTCAACCGCTTCCCGACTCACCAAATCATTACCGAGCTTCACCGTCTGGCCGGCGGAACGATTTCCGAAGGCGCGGTATCCCTTCCGCTTAACAAGCTGCTGAGCGACAAAGGCGTTAACGTCGTTGTGGATTCGGTTCAGGAAATTAAGCCGAACGAGAATAAAGTCGTTCTGGCAAGCGGCCGGGTTCAATCTTACGACAATCTTATCGTTGCTCTTGGCAGCGAAACGAACTACTTCGGCATTCCAGGTCTGGAGGAGAACAGCCTCGTGCTGAAATCCGTTGCCGACGCCAACAAAATCCGCGCGCATGTTGAAGCGCGTCTGGACGCATACAAAAAATCCGGCGATAAAGCCGATGCCACGATCGTTGTCGGCGGCGGCGGCCTGACAGGCGTCGAGCTTGTCGGCGAATTTGCGGATAAGCTTCCTGAAGTTTGCCGCAGCAAAGGCATCGACTTCAACGACGTTTCGCTTTACTGCGTAGAAGCAGGACCTGCAGTACTGCCGATCTTCCCTAAAAACCTGATCGAGCGCGCCGTTTCGAGCCTTGAGAAACGCGGCGTAACCTTCATTACCGGCGTAGCGATTACGGAAGCGACCAAAAACTCCGTTTCCTTGAAAGACGGACGCAAGCTCGATGCAAACACGATTATCTGGACCGGCGGCGTCAAAGGCAATCCGGTTGTCGGCAGCAGCGGCCTTGCAGAGGACCGCGGCCGTGCAACGGTTACGCCGACGCTTCAATCGACTTCGCATCCTAACGTATTCCTGGCTGGCGACTGCGCTGTCGTATTCCCTGAAGGCGGCGACCGTCCTTACCCTCCAACCGCTCAGCTTGCTTGGCAGATGGGCGAAACGGTCGGCTACAACCTGTCGGTATTGGTTAAAGGCGGCGTGATGGATAAGTTCAATCCGGTATTCTCCGGCACGCTCGGAAGCCTTGGCCGCAAAGACGCGGTAGGCACGATCGGCGGCAACTCCACCCAGCTGAAAGGACTGCCTGCCACCCTGATGAAGGAAGCGAGCAATGTCCGTTACCTGTCGCATATTCACGGTCTATTCGCACTGGCATACTAGAAATGAACAGAAGGAGGGCTTTCGCCCTCCTTCTTTTTTTGCCTCTGTTAAAAACAAACAGCGACTCGGTATTACTAAGTATTACAAATTACCAATCATGAAAACAAATCAAGCTGCGCCAAGGTGATTTTAGTAATACTTTGTAATACAACTCTCGAAAACCGCATAACGACGGGCTAAATCCAAGCCTCGATGTCTTCGTCATCCAGCTCTTCTTCTTCGGCCACAGCCGGCTCGGGCTGCCGCCCGGGCGCCTGTGCCTCGCTCTGTGCCGGCGCACTCGAGATTTCCGACGCGGCAGCCGTCTCTTGCCGGTTATCCAAGGCAGAAACTTGAACGCTCTCGGAAGGCGATTCCGCCGAGCCTCCGTTCAGGACGTTCCGTTCCATCGGAATGAACATCTGCAAATTTCTGACGCCGTTCTCGCAGATCTCCTTTTCCATCAAATACCGGAGGGAGTCCATCAAGTTCGTCTGGGCGTTCAGCCACTGCATGACGAGCGGGTCCTCCGTCTTTTTTGTTTTCAGGCTAATATTTTCGCCTGGCTGCTTGATCTTCTTCATTTTAACTCACCTGCCGCAATCCCGAAATTAGCCGTAGCCAAGGCCGCTGCCGTTATACCGGCTGCGCCGCCTTGTTTTTGAGGGCTTCGTAAATTTTGCCCCGCACAAAAGCGTCCAAGCCCATTGCATTCAGCTTTACCGCATACTCGGCAGGGATGTACAGCAGCTGCATTTCGCGCTCCGCGCACAGCTCCTGAATTTGCGGATACAGAATCGAACGCATCAGAATGCTGCCTCCCCCGTATACGCAGATCAGGTCGATTTCGTTCCGCGCCTTGGTCAGCTGCTTCTTCACATTTTGCACGATTTGCCTTACTTGGGTCTCGAGCGGGCGTCTCAATGTTTTCAAAGCTCTGGCGTGGTATTTGTGCTTCGGATTTTTGAGAACGTCGCTAAAGAACTGGCGCGGGCTGTTTGGCAGGTGAATCATCCGGTTAAAATCGTCCAGCGCTTCTTCGATCGCGTAACCCGCTCCGTGATGGCTGCCATGCACGAACTGGCGTAAAAACTTGTTGCCTTCGGTAATCGGATACTCCGTCGATCCGTCGCCGATGTCTACATGAAGAATTCTTTTGTCCTTGAAAAAGCTTCCGTTGAATTTTCCTTCAATGTTGTATTCCCTCAGAAACTCTTCGAAAATATCTCCCTCGCGCCAATTGCCCTCGGCGTCCTTCTGCAAGGTGAAAATGACCGGCGTCGCTTCCGGAACGACCTTTGCGAAAGGCATCGAGATTTTCACCCCGACGCGCTGAATGCCGAGATGAACCGTGACGTGATGAGTGCCGGAAGTGAACCGTTTCTCGAATTTCGCAGAAGTTTCGTCCGTATGCTGCGTAACCGGAAGAGCCGTCGCCATATCGACCTCGACTTCAAGCTGCTCGGGAATCCGCTTCTCCTCATCGTACGCCTTCTGCACGGCAGCCGCCGCGATTTGCGCCAAAGTGTTGACGATCGGCAGGTCCATATCGCTTTTCAAATCGATGCCGATTTGCATATTATCCAAAATCTCGCCGCTCTCGAGAGCAAACTTGCCCACATAGTACATCCCGGGCCTTGCCGAAGGGGAATCGATGGTAACGACTAGCTGATCCTGCAGATTTCTGATAAAGCTTTCCGGAGATTGCTCCTCGCTCCAAGGGAGCTCGTCCACCGTGCAGTTGACATTAGGCTGCTGAATGAGCCTGCCGTCGATAATCATGTCATGCTCGCTGTTTCCGTTGTCGTTGCCCACAAAAAAATGATAGTTCATTAAGGTTCTCCTCCTAAGTATGAAGACTAAGTATGAAGATGACTATGAAACACATTAATTTCTATGGTAATACCTTACCATACGAAGTGTTAGCATGCATCCTGCTTTTGCCTTAGGCGAGATTAAACTTTTCACATCATTTTTTGTCGTAAAAGAAGCGAAAACGGCTGAAGCCGTCATATGGGCAAACTTGCGAAATAAAAAGCTTCCCCTCCTGCAAAACGGAGAGGAAGCTTTTCAGCCGGCATCGTTAAATTTTGATTTCCAGCAGCTCGTATTTGATGACTCCCACCGGCGCGTTCACTTCCACGATATCGCCGGTTTTCTTGCCGATCAGCTCTTTGCCGAGAGGGCTTTCGTAAGAAATTTTGTTCTCGTTCACGTCCGCTTCTTCCGTACCGACGATTTTGTATTCAATCTTCTCCGCAAATTCGATATCGTTCAGCACGACGACGGAGCCGATATTCACAACGGACAAATCCATGTCCTTCGCATCGACGATACGGGCTTTCTTCAGCATTCTCTCGATCGTCAAAATCCGGGTTTCCATGAAAGCCTGATCTTCCTTGGCGGAGTGGTATTCGCTGTTCTCCTTCAGGTCGCCGTAGCTGATCGCCAGCTTGATCCGTGCCGCCAGCTCCTTGCGCTTCACGTACTTGAGATCGTCAAGCTCGGCTTCCAATTGGGCCAGACCCTCTTTGGTCAAAATAATTTCTTCGTTAGACATATGCATACAGCTCCCATTAGCGTTCTTCGTACCATTTTAACTCAAAACGGTCCAATTTGCTAAATGGGACTGTAAGCCGCTTCAAGAGCAGGGCTATTGCCAAAAACAGGCTCCGCGCCATGAGGCGAAGCGGCCCATTTGACCGCATTGGCGATGACCCGCAATATTTCCTTGTTATAGTAAGTTGGGTGCGATTCATGGCCAGGCTGAAAATAAAAAATTTTGCCGAGGCGCCGGTAGAAGGTGCAGCCGCTGCGGAACACATTGCCGCCTTTGAACCAGCCGATGTATACCAGCTCGTCGGGTGCAGGGATGTCAAAAAACTCGCCATACGTTTCCTCCTCGGGCAGCTCAATATACTCGCCCAGTCCTGCGGTGATCGGATGCGCCGGATCGACGACCCACAGCCGCTCCCGCTCCTTCGCTTCGCGCCATTTCAAGTTGCAGGTCGTCCCCATCAGCTTTTTGAACAGCTTGGAGAAATGGCCGGAGTGCAGCACGATCAGCCCCATTCCGTTCAGCACCCGCTGGTACACCCGTTCGACAACCTCATCGCTTACCTCATCGTGCGCAAGATGCCCCCACCAGATCAGCACGTCGGTTTGGCTGAGCACAAAATCGGTCAAGCCGTGCTGCGGCTGCTCCAGAGTAGCCGTTTGAATCTGAAAACAATAAGGAGCAAGCCCTTCCGCTAGCGCGCAGTGGATTCCCTTCGGATAGACGGCCGCAACCTCCGGATTCGTTTTTTCCGCCACGAATTCATTCCAAATGGTTACCCGGACCGGACTTGCCTCCTGATATTTTGTCGTGCCGATAATCGCTTTTATCATAACCGCCATTCCTCCGCTCGCAGTCTCTTATCCTCCATACTATGTGCCCGCCCAGTTTACGTGATTGGGGTTCGCTCAAAATATGCGCTTCCGCGGATTGAAATTATAAAAGAAAAGGCCGTCCCAGCGGGACGACCCTTTACATGTCTCGTATGAAGCTCATTCGAAAAAGGCTTGAGGATAACGCAGCTCACCTTTGATCCCGGCGTTTGGAACAAGAATGATCACCATAAACACGTCGTCCGGCACCTCGAATTGCAGCAGATCAAAGCCATGCGGCCGTTCGGGCTCAAATCCGAATCTGGGGTAGTATGACGGGTGTCCGATGAGAAACACATGCGAATAACCGAGTTCCGCCGTAAGCCGCAGCTCCTCATGGATGAGCGACCCGCCGATGCCCTGCTTCTGACAGCCCGGTTCGACCGCTATCGGTGCCTCCTGACTGTCCCCAAGTTCGCTATATGCCCGGTCATCAGACGGGATCATCCGCACATACACTTAAAAATAAGCTATCGGACGAAGGATGTGAGCTGTATGGAGAATGATTTCACCGGAAAAGACAAAACTCCCGAGGACATAGCAAAGAGGCACCGTAACGAAAAGGACGAAGCCGAACGGGCGGTGCTTCCGGAGCCCGTCGTGGAGGTGCCGGGAACCGCTACGGCGATTTCGGGCTCGGCGGGAGCGTTCGCGTGTCCTCCTACCGACCCGGCGCCTTATCTCGACGCATGGGTGCCGCTGACACCTCTTGCCGAAATGGCCGCTGAGGAATACGACGTTCTTATTATCGGTTCGGGTATAGGCGGCGGCGCCGCGTTATGGCGGCTTTGCCAGCGGTGGGCCGGCAGCGGCAAACGGATCGGCATCATCGAGAAAGGAGGCCTGCTGCTGCAAACGCACAGCTGGAACGTCCCGACTCTGAGCGAAGAACGGGCGGCCAGGCTGTTCGTGAATCCGGCCGTCTCGGCTCCGATCGGCCAGACGCTGCCGCAGTTCGCAGGAGCCCGTGAGGTTTATTCGCTGGGGGGCAGAACGCAGTTCTGGGGAACCGTCAGCCCTCGCGTTCCCGGCTGGGAGCTGGAGAAGTGGCCCGTAACCCGGCAGGAAATAGACCTCTATTACAACATAGCGGAGGACGTCATGGGGGTTTCGGACGCTTACGTCAGAAATTCCTCTGTGACACGCATTTTGCTGAACCGGCTATGGGCGCACGGCTATACGGAGGCTACGGGCAATCCGATGGCTGTCGATACGACGCCTACCGGGTTCGGAGAAGTCCGTGCAAGCCCAGCCTTCAGCTCCATCGATTTCATTGCGGAGGCGCTCAACACGGCAACCTTCGACTTGGCCGTAGGCGCCTATGCGACTAAGATTTTGCTGGATGGGGGGCGCGCTGCCGGAGCCGAGGTGTACGGACCGGACCGGAAGCCGTATACGCTGCGGGCGAAAACGGTGATCGTAGCGGCCAGCACCTTGCAAGCGGCTCGTCTGCTGCTGTACTCCGGCATTCCGGGCCGGGCGATCGGCCATTATCTCGCCAACCATTCCTTTGTAATAGGCAATGCGATCATGAACACAACGGACTTTCCCGAGGTGAACGGGGTGCTTGCGATCCTTGTCCCCACCACCCCGGCGGCGCCTTATCAGGTGCAGATCCAGGGGCCGAGCCTTTATTACTGGTATCACGACCGCCCCAAGCCGGTTCGGCGCGAATGGTCGCTTAATTTCTTCGGCGGCTTCGGCACGGTCGAGTCCCGCTACGACAACAGGGTTTATCTCGATCCGTCGCGGCGGGACGAGTACGGCGTTCCGCAAATCGCCGTCAGCTTCTCCTACAGCCCGCGCGACCTTGCGATTATCGAGCGTATCAAAGCGGAGATGCCCCGCATCGCTAACGCCGCCGGTATTTCCCTGACGGGAAAGGGAGCACAGCCCGATCTATGTGTGCTCCCGCCAGGCGCGGACTTTCATGAGTTCGGCACCTTGCGCATGGGCGACGATCCGAATACGTCCGCCACTAACCGCTACGGCCAAGTCCACGGGGTTCCGGGGCTGTTTGCCGCCGGCAACAGCGTATTGCCCTCTATCGGAGCGAGCAATCCCACTCTTTCGGCCGCCGCGATGGCCATCCGTACGGCGGATTATATCGTCAACACCTCGGGCGCGTAATAGGGTCGGCTTCAACCGGAGGTGACGCCGCTTTTAGCAGTCTTGATCAATGACTGACATCTACCCGCCCCCCTTATTGCTGCATGCTCCTAAAGCCTGGAGTAATAACTGGGTTCCATGTATCTAAATCTTCAACTCCGAGCTTTTTGCGCGAAATAACTGGATTGGGTGTATCAATCTGATACGAAACGGCTGATTCATGACCAGATGGCTGATTTTATATGCATCGAATTCCCGTTATTCAAGCGAATATTGATATTACTTAAAAAATAAAGACGTCAAATACAGCTAATCACCAACGTTAGTTAAAAGAGCTATACCTTGGAGCTGCTGATCCCTAATTTTGAGTAATGTTTGAGCTCCAGCTGCAGCAACGTCGTTCATCCGAACTTTAGCACACAAAAAAAGCGCACCCGCTAACCGGTGCGCTTCTTCGCGTCCGCAGACGAACGAAAGTTAATTCGCCTGCTTGATTTGCTTGCTCCTGAGCTGCCCGCAGGCCGCATCGATGTCCGTTCCGTGCTCCAGCCGCACGCTGACGCTGACACCCTGCTTCTTCAGCGTGTCATAAAACGAGCTGATCGCTTCCTTGTCGCTTCTCTGATACTGGCTGTGCTCATCCACCGGATTGTACGGAATCAGATTCACATTGACCAGCTGCTTACGGTCCCCTACCAGCTCAGCAAGCTCCAGAGCATGCTCCACCTGGTCGTTAACCTCCCGCAGCAAAATATACTCCAGCGTAATTCTCCTTTTGGTTTTCGCCAAGTAATAATCAATGGACTCCATCAGCTTCTCGATCGGAATCGCGCGGTTGATCTTCATAATGCGCGTGCGCAGCTCATTGTTCGGCGCATGCAGGGAAACGGCGAGATTCGTGTTCAAATCGCTGTCGGCGAATTCCTTGATTTTGCCCGCCAGGCCGCTTGTCGACACCGTAATATGTCTGGCACCGATCGCAAGTCCTTTATGATCCTTGACCACGTTGATGAAATCCGACATATGGTCAAAATTATCGAACGGCTCGCCGATGCCCATCACGACGATATGGCTGACCCGCTCCTCCTGCCCCGCCTGGTCCAGATGAAGCTGAACCTCCATGATCTGCCCGACGATTTCTCCCGCCGACAGGTCGCGGCTTTTGGCCAGCAGCCCGCTGGCGCAGAAGCTGCAGCCGATGTTGCAGCCGACCTGCGTCGTTACGCATACGGAAAGACCGAATTTATGCCGCATCAGCACCGTTTCGATCAGGTTGCCGTCCTCCAGGTTGAACAGAAACTTAATCGTCCCGTCTGCGGATTCCTGCTTCATGTTCTCCGTCAAGGTCCGGATCGAATAATGCTCCTCCAATACAGCCAGGCAGTCTTTGTTCACATCGGCCATATCGGAAAAAGACGTGACCCGCTTCCGGTAAAGCCAATCCCATACTTGGGCGGCTCTGAACTTCTTATGTCCGTGCCCGTTCAGCCAGGCCGTCAATTGCTCTAATGTTAATCCATAAATGGATGGCTTGTTCATCGGTTACCCTCTTTTCAAAAAGCTTCGGCTTCGAAGCTATCGATCTGTTTATTATTGTCCCAGATTTCGGGGCGATAAACAAGGAGGGCCGCCAAGTTTGACGTCTGGATATGCATGGGTTTCCCCATGGATGAACAGCAGCTCGTAAGTGGCCGAGATGCCGCCGGGGACGGCGTAGCGTCGCTCATATTGCTGGAACATGGCCGTAAGCAGCCTGCGGTACCC
The DNA here is from genome assembly GCF_020169515.1 of Paenibacillus vietnamensis. Classification (GTDB taxonomy): domain Bacteria; phylum Bacillota; class Bacilli; order Paenibacillales; family Paenibacillaceae; genus Pristimantibacillus; species Pristimantibacillus vietnamensis. The sequence goes on from NZ_JAHMHW010000006.1 coordinate 161,967, forward strand.
GAGTCCCCGTGAGGATGCGGCGGAAGCTCCCGCTCCGGCCGCCTTCACGGAGTGGAGGAAAGCGCGGACGCCGGCATGCGTTTCCGTATGCAGGGCCTGCCCGGACCGGATCCGAGAGAAGCCGGCATGCTCCAGCAGCTCTGTCCAGTCGGTTGCCGGCAAAAAAGAAAGGCCGTGCCGCTCCGGCTCCGTGCCGTACATGCGGTGAGCGGCGGCAAACGATTCGTGCAGCTCATGGAATGTAGCCGGCCCGAAGGTGGCGAACGCCAGGAGGCCGCCGGGCCGGAGCAGCCGGCGAAGCTCCACAGCCGTCTTCCGTGGATCCGCCAGCCATTGAAAGCAGGCGCTGGAAACGATCAGGTCGTAGGAAGCCTCCGGCTGATCCCCGGCCCACTCTTCCGCGTTCGCTCGAAGAAACCTGGCGCGGCCGGCATAGCCGGCAGACTCGATTCGAAGGCCGGCCATGTCCACCATTGCCTGGGCAATATCTACAGCCGTAATCCTGAAATCCGGCCGCGCGTGCAGCAGCATTTCCGTCAAGCTGCCCGTTCCGCAGCCGATTTCCAGCACTTCAATGCTCCCGGCCGTATGCGCAGCAGGCTTCCAGTCTGCAAGAGAGGAAGCAAGCTGTCCGGCCATATCGCGCTGCACGAGCGCATGACGGTCATACGATTCTGCTGCGCTTTTATTGAATTGCCGCTCAATAGAATTTCTGTCCGCACTCATTCCGCCAGCTCCTCACTTTCTCCGCGATCTCTTCCTCTCTGCCGAGAAACGGAGCATGGCCGCAGCCGGGCATCGCAGCGAGCTTCGCGCCGGGAAGCCCGGCAGCCATTTCCTCAGCCGCTCCGAAAGGGCAGATCGTATCCGCAGTTCCGTGCACGAGCAGCGCCGGACACCGGATGCCCGGAAGGGTGCCGGTGTAATCCTCGCGCCGCAGCAGCTGCAATCCGGCCAGAAGCGACTCCGTGCTCCAGCCGCCTCCCGGCGGGAGCTGAGAGCCGAGCCCCGCTTCCGATTCCTCCTTTGTCAATACAGCCTTTCGAAATTGCTCTTCAACCGCCTGTCTGTCTCTTCCGAGCTGCGCCGCCATCTGCCGGACATAGCCGTCCGGCCAGCCCAAACCGGACTCTTCTCTGCCGCGGGTAAACTTCGCCGTTCCGGACAGCAGCAGCAGTCCGTCCGCCAGGCCCTCATCGGCCAAACGCAGCGCGAGCAGGCCGCCCAGCGACCAGCCCGCGGCGATGAGCGGGCGCCGCCCGCCCGCCGCTTCAGGCAAAGCCCTTACGCTGCGCGCCGTCTCCAGCACATACGCAATCATCTCATCAGCCGACTCGGCTTTGGCATAATCGCAGACGATATGCCCGTATTCCGGCAGCTGGACCTGCAGCTTATCGAATGCCGATGCCGGCATACTCCAACCGGTCAACCACAGCATCGTGCCCGCTTCCATCATGGCGCGGTCACCGCCAGTCCCAAGGCAGCCGCAGTTCTGCCGATAACCTCCGCCGCGCGCCGCAAATCCGCCTCCGTATGGGAGGCGGACAGCGAGAAGCGGATGCGCGCCGTTCCCTCCGGCACCGTCGGCGGACGGATGGCCGCTGCGGCGATCCCCTCGCCGGCAAGCGCATCGCTAAAGCGCAGCGATGCGGCGCTGTCGCCCGCCATCACCGGAATAATAGGCGAGTCGCCCGCAGCAACCGCAAGACCCGCCTCGCTTAACAAAGCGCGGAACAGCTTGGCGGATGCCAGCAGCCGTTCGCGCCGCTGCGGCTCGTTTTGAATCAGATCCAGCGCCTTAGAGACACCCGAGACGACGGCTGGCGGCAGCCCCGTCGAATAGATGAGCGGTCTTGCCGTGTTCAACAGCCATCTGATCAGCGTTGTGCTGCCGGACACATACGCTCCGTAAACGCCAAACGCTTTGCTGAACGTTCCCATATGGATGTCCACCTCCGAGGATATCCCCAGCCGATGCGCCAAACCTTCTCCGCAGGAGCCGTATATCCCGCCGCTGTGGGCTTCGTCGACCATCAGCATCGCCTCGTGCTCCTTCTTAATCCGGACAAGCTCTTGAAGCGGCGCGCAGTCCCCGTCCATAGAGAAGACCGCGTCCGTCACGATCAGCTTCCGACGATTCCCGGCATATCTGGCAAGCAGCCAGCTCAAATGCTCCATATCGCCGTGGCGGTATCTCGCATGCTCCGCACGGCTGAGCGTAATGCCGTCCACGATGCTCGCATGGTTCAAGCGGTCGCTGAATACAACGTCGCCCCTGCCTGCAACCGCGGAGATAACGCCTATATTCGCCGTATAGCCGCAACCGAACACCAGCGCCGCCCCGCTCCCCTGCCAGGCGGCCAGCTCCTCCTCCAGCTTGCGGTAAGGGGGACGGTTGCCGGTCACGAGCCGGGACGCCCCGGAGCCCGCTCCTTCCACTTCAAGCGAACGGCTCATCGCTTCGATAATGGCGGGATGCGCGGCCAGCCCGAGATAATCGTTGGAGGAGAGGTCGAGCATTTCCCGCCCCTCCCTCAGCAAATACCCGGGTTTGCCGGCAACCCGGGCGCTATCGTTCCATTTGCGCTCCAGCGACTTGCCCGCCCGTTCGGCGAGCTCCTTTTCCATCCACTCTATCATGCCGTCTACCGCCTTATATGGCTTTCATTTCGATTTCGAACCCCAAATCCTCGATGATCTGGTGGTCCGCCGACACATCCTGCCCTTCGGTCGTCAAATAATCGCCGACAAAAATCGAATTCGCAGCGTACAGGGATAACGGCTGAAGCGTCCGCAAATTGACCTCGCGTCCTCCGGCCACCCGGATTTCCTTGGATGGACAGATCAGACGGAACAAAGCGAGCACCTTGAGCGCCTTCATCGCCGGCGTCCGGCCTGCGTTCTCTAGCGGCGTCCCCGGAATCGCGTTCAGGAAGTTCACCGGAATCGAATCGGCGTCAAGCTCTCGGAGGGCAAAAGCCATGTCCACGATTTCGCGGTCCGATTCCCCCATGCCGATAATGACGCCGGAGCACGGGGACATGCCGGACGCTTTTGTCTTCTCCACCGTTTCTACCCGCTGATCGTATGTATGCGTCGTCGTAATCGCCGAATAATTCGTTTTGCTCGTATTCAGATTGTGGTTATAGCGGTGCACCCCGGCTTCGGCCAGCTGCTGCGCTTGACCGTCCTTCAGAATGCCCAGGCAGGCGCAAATTTTGAGCGGCATCGTGGCGCGGATTTCCTTGACCGCCTCGACGACCTGGCCCAGCTCCCGGTCTGTCGGTCCCTTTCCGGCCGCTACGATGCAGTACGTGCCCGCCTTGCGGTTCATCGCTTCGCGGGCGCCGGCAAGCAGCGTCTCCTTGTCGAGCAGCGTGTATTTTTTGACCGGCGCCGTCGACACGATCGATTGCGAGCAGTAGCCGCAGTCCTCCGGGCATAGTCCGCTCTTGGCGTTAATGATCATGTTGAGCTTAACCCGTTTGCCGTAAAAATGCTTCCGTACCGCAAAAGCCGCCTGAAGCAGCGGCAGCACCTCATCGTTGTCCGCCTCCAGCACGGCGAGCCCTTCCTCGGCCGATAAGCATTGCCCGTCAAGCGCTTTGCGCGCGAGCTCCATCCAATCCTTGCTTGCGACAATTTCACTCATTAAAATGCTCCTCTCCAAATGTTCCTGCTATTGCTTGCCTGATCGGCCCCAAATCGACCGTTTCACTCACGGCGCGGACAAGCTCCTCCCTACGGGACGTGTCCCGAAGGTGCGGCAATGTTCCGAGCACCTTCACACCGCCGTAATGTCCGATCAGCTCTGCGTTATGGACCACGCTCGGATCATGCCCGGCAGCCGGCGGTTCCCCGTCGCACAGCACAACGCCGGCCAGCGGGATGCCGCGTCCGCGCAGCATGGACACGGACAACAACGTATGATTCACCGTGCCGAGTCCCGGCCTGGCGACGAGCAGCACGGGCAGACGAAGCCGCCCGATCAAATCGACGACCATCGCGTCGTCCGTTAAAGGCACGGCGAGTCCGCCCGCCCCTTCTACGAGCAGCGCGTCGTACCGGGCCATCAGCGGCCTGCCGGCATCGACGACCGTGTCCAGCGTCAGACGGACGCCTGCCAGCTTGGCGGCAAGCGCCGGCGCCAGCGGATCCGCAAACGTATAGGAAGCGATCTCCTCCGGCCTCTCCCCAATCCCGGTCCCCTGAAGCAGCCGCTCGGCATCCGTCTCCCCGGAGCCGATCAGCACTCCCGATTGAACCGGCTTCCAGACGCCGGCCCGGCAGCCTTCCGCCCGAAGCGCCGCGGCCACGGCTGCCGTCACCACCGTCTTGCCTACGCCGGTGTCGGTACCGGCCACAAACAAGCCCCGATACTCCTGCATGACTGCAGCCCCCGTCACTTCGCACCCCATCCGTTCTCCGTTACGTCGATGACGGCATTGCTCAAAATGCGGATCATATCGGCAAGCTCCTGCTCCGTGCTGGCCAGCGGCGGAATGAGCACGATCACGTTGCCGAGAGGCCTCGTCAGCAGACCCAGCTCCCTCGCTCTCATAGCCGTGCGCACCCCGATGCGCTCGCTCCACTCGTACGGCTCGCGAGCCGCCTTGTCCTTGACCAGCTCGATGCCGATCATCAGCCCTTTCTGCCGGATGTCGCCGACATGCGGCCGGTCAATTAGCGGCGCAAGCTGCTCCTCTGCCTGCGCGGCCTTCGCCCGCACTCCCGCGACGATGCCGCGCTCCTCCATCAGCAGCAGGCTCCGGAGCGCAACGGCGCAGCCAAGCGGGTTGCCCGTAAAGGAATGGCCGTGGAAAAAGGTTTTCCGTTCCTCGTAATCGGCGTAAAAGGCGTCATAGATCCGGTCTGTAGCCAGCGTCGCCGCCACCGGCAGGTACCCGCCGGTCAGCCCTTTTCCGACAATCATCAAGTCGGGCGACACCGCTTCGTGATCGCAGGCGAACATTTCGCCCGTCCTCCCGAAGCCGGTCGCCACCTCGTCGGCGATGAACAGCACGCCGTACCGCCGGCAAAGCGCCGCCATCTCGCTCAGGCAGCCCTGCGGCATAACCATAATTCCGCTGGCCCCCTGCACGATCGGCTCCACGATTAAAGCCGCAATGCTGTCCGCTTTTTCCTCCAGCAGCCTTTTAAGACGATCAATCGTCGCTGCGGCAGCCGCCTCCGCGCCTCCCTGGCGGTACGCATCCGGATACGGGATGGCGTACGACGGAAACAGCATCGGACGAAACAACTCGTGGTACATCGGGATCGCGCCGACGCTGACCGCGCCGATCGTATCTCCGTGATAAGCCTGATTCATCGTAATAAAAGAAGTTTTGCCGCGAACGCCGATATTGTGCCAATACTGAAAAGCCATCTTCAATGCGATCTCGACTCCGGTCGCTCCGGCATCGGAATAAAACACCTTCGTAAGCCCCTTTGGCGCGATCCGAACGAGCTTCGCGGCCAGCTCGATCGACGGCACATTGGCCATGCCGAGCAGCGTCGAGTGCGCGACCTTCTCCAGCTGCTCCGTCAGCGCCCGGTCCAGCTCCGGTACCCGGTGCCCGTGCACATTCAGCCAGACGGAGGAAAACCCGTCATAATAGGCGCGGCCCTCCAGATCGTACAGCTTGACCCCTTCACCCCTTTCGATAATCAGCGGGTCCCCGCCGTTGTAATCCTTCATCTGCGTAAAAGGATGCCATACGTGCGCCTTGTCCAAGGCGGCCAGCTTATCCTGCGTCAATGTCATAAAGCGCGATCTCCTTCCGGCAACAATATGTTAACCTGTTTAAATTATTTTTGGTTAACAATTAACTTTAGCCATTCTAGCAGACGCAGACCGCCATGTAAATATAGGAATCGCAGCAAACGGATCGAAATATTAATCTTGCTATTTCTACATTTTTCCACTATTATTGCTATTGAAATGATAGAATTAGGCACTTTTACCTAGTCATGTAGTCTATAAGTTCATAAAGGCAAACTCATTGAAAAGTGAGGACGCAAAACTAGAGGGGCTAAAATGTATGGTCTGTACATCATGCCAGCCAGTTGCTGATCCATACAATCGTAAATCAAGCAACTCTCCTTTCGGGCGGGGTTGCTTTTTTTTCAATATAAGAATGTATAGACCAAAGGACGGCGACAGCCGTTTACACTTGTTCCAACGATACGGAGAGGGAATCATGTTATTATTTCAATTTTTCCGCTCGCTCAGAAGCAGGCAGCCGGAGCATCCCGCCGCAGCCGGACCGCATAGCGGAGAGACTGAGCATGCTATGGACGTCCTGATCGACGCGGTACCCGATTTTATCCAGTTGAAGGACGGGGAAGGCCGCTGGCAAAGGGCAAATACGTTCGTCTTGTCTTTATTCGGGCTGCATGACGACTGGTATATCGGCCGGAAGGACGATGAGATCGCCGGCTATTACGGAATCTGCGGCGAAACGCTGCTCAAGTGCTCCAGCCGTGACGAAGAAGCATGGAATACGGGGGAAGTCATCCGCTACGAGGAACGGCTGACGCCAACCGGCGGACAAACGGGCATATACGAAATGATCAAAATTCCCGTCTTCAACCCTGACGGCAGCCGTAACGGCCTCGTCACCGTCGGACGCGACATCACCGAAAGAAAACGCGCCGAGCAGCTGAACCACTATTTGGCTTACCACGATTCGCTGACCAAGCTGCCCAACCGGAGCTCCTTCAAGGAGCATCTGAAAGGGGCCATTCTCGAAGCGCGAAGCAGACAAAGCAAGCTTGCCGTCATTTATATGGATATGGACCGCTTCAAATATATTAACGACTCGTTAGGGCACTCCGTCGGAGACCTGCTGCTGGGGCAGATCGCGGAGCGGCTGAACCGGTGCCTGGACGGCAAAGGCACGCTCTACCGGCTGGGCGGGGACGAGTTTGCGATGCTGCTTCCCCGGATTGAAGGACCGGGCGACGCGGTTGAAATCGCCAAAAGAGCGATTACCGCCATTGACCGCATGTTTATCGTCGACGAATACGAGCTTTACATTACGACTAGCGCCGGCATCAGCTTTTACCCGAACGACGGCGAGGACGCCATGTCGCTGATGAGGTATGCGGACACCGCCCTTTACCGCGCCAAGGAGCAGGGCAAAAACAACTATCAAATTTACCACTCCTCCATGAATATTCAGACGTACAAAACTTTTATGCTGGAAAAGGATTTAAGAAGGGCGCTGTCGAGGGAAGAGCTGGAGCTTTATTACCAGCCGCGCCTGGATACGGGGACCGGTCAAATTATCGGCATGGAGGCTTTGATCCGCTGGAATCATCCCGAGTGGGGGCTCGTCTCCCCTGTTGAATTCATCCCGCTTGCCGAAGAAACGGGCCTGATCGCCGCGATCGGGGAGTGGGTCATCGATTCGGCCTGCACTCAGAATAAAACGTGGCAGGAGCAGGGGCTGCCGAACGTCCCCGTGTCAGTCAATATTTCGGCGCATCAATTTATGTGCAAGGAATTCCACGCGAGCATCGAGCGAATGCTGGCCGTCGCAGGCCTGAGCCCGCAATGGCTCGAGCTCGAAATTACGGAAAACATCGTCATGGATAACGACCAGCCGGTCATTCAAACCGTGCAAAGCCTGCAAAAGCTGGGCGTCTCCATCGCCTTGGACGACTTCGGCACGGGCTACTCCTCCCTTTCGTATCTGAAATCGTTCAAAGTAAACACAATCAAAATCGACAAAACGTTTATCCGGGATTTGACCCTGGATTCCGAGGAATATTTTATTATCAAGAGCATCGTTCAGATGGTCAAAAGCCTGCATATCCGCGTCGTCGCGGAAGGCGTCGAGGAGGAAGCTCAGCTGCGCATTCTCCGCTCCCTGGGCTGCGACCAGGTACAGGGTTATTTGTTCAGCAAACCGGTACCGGCAGCCAGGATGGGGGAGCTGCTGCGCCGCGGCACGATCTCCCGCCAGCCCGCGCAAGACGGCACCGGCCGGCCGGCGGGCAATCATCGCCAATATTTCCGGGTTCCCTTCCCCTACGGCCTCAGCTCCGGCATGACGATCGTCCAGATCGGCAGCAAGCGGCTGGAGCTTGGCAGAACGGAAGTGCTGATTGAAGACATCGGGCTCGGAGGCTTAAGGTTCCTGTCGGTCGTCAAGCTGCCGGTCAATCCCGAAATCCTTATCGAATTCGAAACGACGCTGCTCGGCAGAACCGTTGCCTTCAAAGGCATTGTCGTCTGGAAGCAGGAGCTGCCGGGGGACCACTTGTTTCAGTACGGCTTCAAATTTATGATTGACGAAGCCGGGCAAGCCGCTTTGTCCCGCCTGCTGAACGCGTTAACGTTCGCGTTCAAAAAAAGTCCGCTGCCGGACGGCTGCAGCTGGATTCAAACGGACAAGCTCCATTATTTGAAATCGTATATGGACAAATCGGGGGACGGCGTGCAAGCGTAAACCGCTAACGCCCTTCTTATCTGGCCGCCCAAAGCATTCCCCTTTGCATAAGGGTCAGCACTTCGGGCAGCTTTACGATATCCGCGGTATGACCAAGCGCATTATAATAGACGCGCCCTCTCCCATAGCCTTTGACCCAGATGACCGGCATGAAGGTCGGACGCCACACCTGCGGCTGATGAACGCCGTAATAAGATGTTGCGAGTACGTGGATGGAAGGATCGATGAGCATATAATAGTGCTCGGTCTCGATCGTGAAATCCGGCAACCCCCGCGTAATGTAGTGATTTTTATCGGTGAAGATCACCGTAAAACGATTTCCCGGATGAGCGGTAAAGACGCCGCCGACCATTAACTGATAGCGCTGCTCGCCCGGGAGTGCATCGCCCATTCCGCCGTGGAGGCCGGCAACGCCAGTGCCGCCTTCGACCGCCGCCAGAAAGTTGTCCAGCTGGCTTGCGGTAATCGTACCGCCCGTATAATTCGGTACGATGAGATCAAGCCCGGCGATTTTTTCCTTATCGTCGAATACGTCCCAGCTGCCGTATTGCTCCACCTCGAAGCCTTCGCGCCCCAGCAGCCAGGCTAACAGCGCCCCGATCTCCTGCGGCTGATGAAATTCTGGACCTCCCGTTACGATCAGCGCTCTTTTAGCCATTGCCGTATCCTCCCTTCACGCTGCTTCCTTTCTACAATGAATATGCCGGGAACCGGTGAGATAGCCTATGCAGCAATATATTAGAAAAAAAGAAACCCGGCGCCGTTAAACGCACGTCGGGTTTCCTGCAATTGAAGAAGCCGCCCCTGCAAGGACGGCTCCCGTATTAATCCCGGCTGATCAGCTTGGAAAGCAAGCGCAGCATTTCGATATACAACCAGACCAGCGTCACCATCAGCCCGAACGCCCCGTACCATTCCATGTATTTTGGCGCGCCGTGACGGGCTCCTTCCTCGATGAAATCGAAATCCAGCACAAGGTTGAGCGCCGCGACGATGACGATGACGACGGAGATTCCGATTCCGAGCAAGCTGTTGTCGTGCAGATAAGGCACCGACAAGCCGAAAAACCCTAAAATGAAGCTGACCAGATAAACAAGCGCAATGCCCGCCGTTGCGGCGAATACGCCCAGCCTGAAGTTTCTGGTCGCCTTAATGATCCTTGTCTTGTAGGCGAACAGCAGCGCAAGGAACACGCACATCGTCAGCAGAGCCGCTTGAAGCGTAATCCCGTTGTATAACGCTTCGTAGTTCGCCGAGAGGGCGCCGAGGAACAATCCCTCGCAGGCTGCATATACCGGCACCAAAAACGGCGCGGTCGTCGGCTTAAAGCTGATAATCAGCGCGAGGATAAAGCCGGCGATGGCCCCCCCGATGGCAAAAGGAAAAACGTTTTGCCCGTCGGCGTGCATCGACCAGGCCGCAAAAGCGCCCCCGAGCAGAATCGCGAGCGTAATAAACGTCTTGTTCACGGTTCCTTCGATCGTCATAGCTCCCTGCGAGGAATAACCCTTGCCTTGAAACGTGCCTTCTTTCAATGTCGGATTACCGCTTCGTCCCAACATCCTTTCATCTCCCCTATTAATCATGTTTAATTCCAACACAATTTTACAACAGATTCCTACAACTCGTCCCCGATTTTTGTTATCCGGACCGCCGCAATTTACGCAAAACCCGACTTTTCCGGCCCCTCCATACGCGTAAAAAGGCCGGAGCATCAAGCTTTCCGCCATCCCGACAAGGGGGTAACATAATTTGTCTAAACTTTTTTTTGATCGCCATGCACAAAGCGACACACCTTCCAAATTCGCGTTGATATAATCTAGCTATCTTCTTCATAACTATGTCGGGAGGAATGAAAATATGAAAGGTATTTTCTTATTCATCTACAAGTTTATGATGGCGATTAGCAAAATGTATATTAAACAACAAACGGAGCAAGCCCCGGAAAGACCTCCTTATCTAGGCGTCATTTGCTCCTTTGAGGCGTTTGTCGCAGAGAAGAAAATGACAACTAGCAGCCCTCCTATAAATGAATACCGTGCAGCACCGCAGCCGGCGTCCATCCCGAAACGTACGGCGGCAGCGAACTCCCGGACCGAAACCCGGACCGAATGGCAAATCTGGTGCGAGAACAACCGAATGCTGTTCCGCAACACCGCTTAGATGATAGGGAAGCCCCATACTCTAGGAAAGGAGCGCCGCTTGGGACAAGCTTGTCAAGCGTAAACGGCTGTCGCCGTCCTTCGGAGGCACAGCACACGTTTTAAAAAAAGATCTATTAAGGAGGAATAATCTATGAAAGCGATCTTTTTATTCATTATGAACCTTATGAGATTAATTATGCAGGCTGCCTCCAAACGGACCGTTCATACGCAAAACGCCGAAAGCCAAGGGGTCGTCTACCCGTTCGAAACACATCTGGCCAAAAAGCAGGCTGAGCGCCGCGCAATCCAGGATAGAATGCTGCAGCGTACGGAGAAGATCTCCGCCGGCCAGCCTCAGAAGCGACTTCGTCCTCATCCGGATGCGGAGTGGAGAACCTGGCGCGAGAACAGACGCAGACTGTACCGGAGCTCGGCTTGATCCGTTGCGGCAGGGCGGGGCTTACCGACTGTCTGCCGCTGCTAGATGCGCTCGTATGGAAGACGGATAGAATGCCTAATATTGTATTTTTGACAAGATTGCAGACAGCGGAGGTGATAAATGCCGATTTTGTAAACGAATGAGATGACCCTTTGCCATAAAAATGACGAACCCCGCGGCTAGATCGCCTATGCTTGCACGGGCAACCGGCAGCTAGCTGCCCCCTCCCCCTCCTTCCTCCTTCACCTTTTATGTTAAGGCCTCCTCTCCCGTGCTTCACAGGGCGACGAAGCCGTCCATCCTCCCGGGATAGACGGTCTCGCCGCCCTTTTTGTGTGCCGGGTGGCATAATGACTTTCACTCATCTGCTCCCCTCGCATACGCACCTTGAGCTGGAATGCACTTTGTACACTGGAATGAGACTGCACGGACCGGTCTGCAGCTTCTGCTGTACTTTGTGCATCAGATTCTATTTGAACAATACTCCTCGACTGGTTTAAGGCCACATGGATGAGAATCTGCTGCATGAACTGCAGCAGAATACATCGCGGCACCTCGCATGTCAGATATCTGCTGCATTTTATGCAGCGGAAGATTCGGCCTGTCCACGAACCCTCACAGCTAACGATCCCTTCCCAATTAGCCGCGTGCTCCCCGCCATATTCCCCTCTATATGCCTTCCATACGCCCCTCTCCCTCCATATTCTGTCTTCCAAATCCCCTTCTCCTTCCATATTCTTCCTCTCGCATGCCCCTCTCTCCATACTCCATATCCCCCCTTCACCCGCCTCCCCTTCTTCGCATTTGCTTAACATAACGTTAATCCCCGCCAAACGATCTCCTGCTACGATGGAACAAATGCGAATAGAGCGAGGAGGAGAAATCATGCGGCTGGCGATATTTTCCGATACCTTTCTACCGCAAATCAACGGAGTTTCCCGAACGCTTCAAAGATTAACCGACCATTTGCATCTCCGCGGCATCGAGCATCTTGTATTTACTCCAAAATCCGGCAAAGAAGCGGACCTGGCAAGCCCGCTCCGGCCTATCTCCAGCATCCCGTTTTTCCTTTACCCGGAGTGCAGGGTCGCCCTGCCGAATATGGCGGCGGTCCGCCAGGAGCTGCTCGCCTTCAAGCCCGATCTGATTCATATCGCTACCCCCTTCAACCTCGGGTTAAGCGGTCTGCATCTCGCCCGCAAGCACGACATCCCGCATGTCGCTTCCTACCACACCCACTTCGACCGCTATCTCGAATATTACCGGATGAAAAAAATGATCCCCCTGTACTGGTCTTACATGAACTGGTTCCACCGCTCCTGCGAAGCCGTCTTCGCCCCTTCCCGCGAAACGATGGACACCCTCCGCGCGCATGGAATGCACCGTCTGCGGCTCTGGTCCAGAGGCGTCGACTGCCAGCTCTATTCGCCTGCCAAACGAAGCCATGACATGCGCGAACGCTATGGCATTACGGCTCCGCTGCTGCTTCTCTATGCCGGCCGCATCGCACCCGAGAAAGATATCGGCACGCTCGGCGCCGTCATGAGAGCGCTGCCCGGCTCCGTGCAGCAGCGCGTCCACTGGATTATCGCCGGGGACGGACCGAACAGGCAGGAGCTGCAGGAGCAAGCGCCCGCGAACGTCACGTTTGCCGGCTATCTGCACGGCGAGGAGCTGGCGCAGGCGTATGCCTCATCCGATATGTTCGTATTCCCGTCGGCCAGCGAAACGTTCGGCAACGTGGTGCTCGAAGCGATGGCATCGGGACTGCCGGTCATCGGAGCGAACGCGGGCGGCGTGAAGGAGATCGTTGCGGACGGCGTCAGCGGCGCACTTTGCGAGCCGCGCAACACGGAAGACTTCGTCCGTGCGATCGCCCGCTGGGCCGATTCCCCCGAGCTGCTCGGCGCCATGAGCCGCGAATCCCGCCGTCAGGCGCTTGGCCGTTCCTGGACTTCCATCTTCGACCGTCTGCTCGAGGACTACGGGCATATTCTCGACTCCCGCCGCTCCGGCCTCGAGCATGGCATCTTTTCCGCTTAGCCCTCGCCTTCCATGCTGCCGGCGATTGCATATTTTCCCCGCCTGCGGCTAATGGTACTAGTGACCATTTATGGAAAGGATGAAAATAGGGACCATGGAACAGGAAAACCGGGAAATGACCTTAACCAACCGGCAGGGACATCCGATTTCGGATAACCAGAACATAAGGACTGTCGGAAGCAGCGGCCCGTCGACGCTTGAAAATTACCATTTTATCGAGAAAATATCGCATTTCGACCGCGAGCGCATTCCGGAGAGGGTCGTCCATGCCCGCGGCGCCGGCGCCCACGGCTATTTTGAGGCCTACGGCAAGGCCGGCGACGAGCCGGTATCCGTTTATACCCGCGCTAAGCTGTTTCAAGAGGCCGGCAAACGGACTCCCGTGTTCGTCCGGTTCTCCTCGGTCGTGCATGGCGGCCACTCGCCCGAAACGTTCCGCGACCCGCGGGGCTTTGCGGTCAAATTTTATACCGAGGACGGCAACTGGGATCTGGTCGGCAATAATCTGAAAATTTTCTTCATCCGCGATCCGCTGAAATTTCCCGATATGGTTCATGCGTTCAGGCCGGACCCGGTGACGAACCTCGGCAACCCGGAGAGAATGTTCGATTTTGTCTCCAATACACCTGAAGCCACTCATATGATTACGTTCCTGTTCTCTCCGTGGGGGATACCGGCCAATTACCGGCAGATGCAGGGCTCCGGCGTAAATACTTACAAATGGGTGAACCAGGACGGAGTCGGGGTATTGGTCAAATACCACTGGGAGCCGCTCACGCAGGGGATTAAAAACTTAACCCGGCAGGAGGCGGAAGCGATTCAGGCCAAAAACACGAGCCATGCGACCCAGGACCTGTACGAGGCGATTGAAAGGGGCGATTATCCGGAGTGGGAGCTTTGCGTCCAGATTCTAAGCGACGGCGAGCATCCTGAGCTCGACTTCGACCCGCTTGATCCGACGAAGCTGTGGGATCACGAGAAATTCCCGTTTCTGCCGGTAGGCAAGATGGTGCTCGACCGCAATCCGGAAAATTATTTTGCGGAAGTCGAGCAAGCCGCCTTTGGCACGGGAGTATTGGTCGACGGCCTTGACTTCTCCGACGACAAGCTGCTGCAAGGCCGCACCTTCTCCTATTCCGATACGCAGCGCTACCGGGTGGGCACGAACTACCTGCAGCTTCCGGTCAACGCGCCGAAAACTCATGTCGCCACTAACCAGAGGGACGGCCAGATGGCATTCTCGGTCGACCGGGCGCCCGGCCAAAATCCTCATGTCAATTATGAGCCTTCGTCGCTCGGCGGGCTTCAGGAAGCCGCCCCCGCAGGCAAGGAGCATCAGCCCGCCTATCAGGCGAAGCTGGTCCGGGAGAAAATCAGCAGGCCGAACGACTACGGCCAAGCGGGAGACACCTACCGCAAGTTCGAGGATTGGGAGCGCGACGAGCTGATCGGCAATCTGGTCGATGCGCTTAAAGTATGCAAGCCTCACATCCAAGAAAAGATGATCGGGCACTTCACGAAGGCCGATCCCGATTACGGACGGCGCGTGGCCGAGGGACTGGCTTCGGCACAAGCCGACAGGAGCCACATGGCCTCTGATTCAGCCAGAGAAGGCGCAGAGACCGCCGAGCGTTCCGGCAAGCGAACGGACGGATACTAAAAACTCAAAAAGGCTGAAGGACCATGACGGCTCCTTCAGCCTTTTGTATGCGCCGCGCGCCCGATTCAGCGGAACTTGTCCGGAAACTGCTTGATAATGCCTTCCGTAAGCGCGTCCGCCAGTACTACGATGTGGTCGACTCCCCTGTCGTATGCGCTGATATCCGCATCCCAATTTTGACCGAGCCTAGCCGTTACCGCTTCCGTTACCAGCCTCAAATGCTCGTGCAGCAGATCCTTTAAGGTGTTTTCAGGCCAGTTAGGGTTAGCGGACGCAAGAAATTGTGCGATCGTGTCCGCATTTGCGTACCATTCTTTATTGAACTTCTCCACATCCGCGGTATTGCCTTTTTTGGCCGCATCGAGAATTTTACCGGCCAGCAAAATGTGCTGGCGCAGAAGCTCGGTCAACTTGTTGCCCGCCGCCTCTCCGTAATACGGCTTGATGGCGTTGCCGATATCCTGCTGGTTTTTAAGCAGCCTATCCAGCACCTTCTGCTGGTCAGGCGCTCCCGCGACTGCACTTACAATGTAATTTCTCGTCCAGGTGACATGATCCATCCACAGCCTTCTCATGTCCTCCTTCAGCTTCACCTTCGACGCGCTCAGGCATTGCCCCTGCGCCGTTTCGCGCGCGCTGCCGGCAGCCTGGGCCGTTAACGGCGCCATGCACAGCACAAAGCACAGAGCCAGCACAGCGGTTCTCAAAAACCGGAAATTCATGAAAGTACTCTCCTTCGCGGAAAATTTTAAAATCTCCGCCACTTATTGTGTTCTATTTTGTCCGTTTCATTCGCCGTTTGATTCAGCATTGCCATCTGGTCTAATATGGAAGAACCAACGAAAAGGAGCTGACCCCGTACCATGGAAATGAAGCAGGAAATGATAGCCCGGTTTATTTCGTACGCTAAAGTGAACACTCAATCCGACGACAGCAGCCCGTCCTGCCCTTCCACGCCCGGACAGCTGACGCTGGCGGGCATGCTTGTCGAAGAACTGAAGGCCATCGGCATGCAGGACGTATCGATGGACGGGAACGGTTATGTCATGGCTACGCTGCCGGCCAATACCGGCAAACCGGTCAAAACGATCGGCTTTCTTGCGCATGTAGACACGGCTACCGACTTTACCGGCGAAGGCGTCAACCCGCAAATCGTGAACAGCTACGATGGAAATGACATCGTCTTGAACGAGGAGCAGCAGATTATCCTGTCTCCGCGCGAATTCCCGGAGCTGGCCGGCTATAAGGGGCATACGCTCATTACGACCGACGGCACCACCTTGCTTGGCGCGGACGATAAAGCCGGCATTGCCGAAATTATGACGGCCATGGCGTATTTGATCGCCCATCCGGAGCTGAAGCACGGCAAGGTGAGGGTCGCCTTCACACCGGATGAAGAGATCGGCAGAGGGCCGCACAAATTCGACGTTGCAGCATTCGGTGCGGATTATGCGTACACGATGGACGGCGGCCCGCTCGGCGAGCTTCAATACGAGAGCTTCAACGCGGCGGCGGCGAGCATTACCTGCAAAGGCAAAAACGTTCACCCCGGCACGGCAAAGGGCAAAATGGTCCATGCTGCGAAAATCGCAATGGAGCTGCACGGCCGCCTGCCCGCTGCGGAAGCGCCCGAGCATACCGAGGGCTACGAAGGCTTTTACCATTTGACCTCCATCCAGGGGGACGTCGAGCAGACTCAGCTCCGTTACATTATCCGGGACTTCGACCGGGAGCGGTTCAATGGAAGGAAAGCCGAGCTGGCCCGGGTCGTAGAGGAGCTTAAGGCAAAATACGGCGGGGAGCGGATTTCCCTTGAGATAAAGGACCAGTATTTTAACATGCGGGAGCGGATCGAACCGGTTATGGAGGTGGTGGACATCGCCAGCCAAGCGATGGACAATTTGGGCATCCGGCCGGTCATTCAGCCGGTCCGCGGCGGCACCGACGGCTCCCAGCTTTCTTATATGGGGTTGCCTGCGCCGAATATATTTACGGGCGGAGAAAACTACCACGGACGCTTCGAATACGTCTCGGCAGACAACATGGTACAGGCCGTGAAGACGATCGTCGAAATCGTCCGCCTCTATGAGGAGCAAGCCTGACATCGCTCGGAAATCTATCAGCTCATAAATCTTCCATGCCAAAAACGATAAGTATCAAGTATACTTATATCGACAATACAAGCAGCCTGGATACTGCATGCCTTGGAGGATTTACTGTTGATGGACCGCATTTCCGAACAAAGACTTCGCCGACTGCTCGACAGCGTGGGCCACAATTCGCATTCCCATTTGTACGAATTGGGCGACAAACAATGGTTTTGGGAGACAGGGCATGAGGCGCTGATCGTATACCGCACTGCCGGCAAACGAAGAATCGTGCTCGGCGACCCGATCGGCACACCGGAAGCCGTACGACGGGTGCTCGGACAATTTATGGACGATTGCCGCAGGACCCGACACGTACCGGTGTTCTATCAGGCGAAAGCCGAATTTCTGCCCTACTATAAGGAGATGGGGCTCCTATGCGCCAAATTCGGGGAGGAAGCCCAAGTCGACCTGCCGGATTTTCATCTGAACGGGAAAAAATGGCTGAAGCTGCGCACCCGCATCAATAAATTCACGCGGAGCGGCTACACGCTGAAGGTGCATTACCCGCCTTACACCGCTTCCTTCCTGAGCCGTCTGCAAGCCATTTCCGACGATTGGCTCGATGGCCGGAAGGAAAAAAGCTTCTCCGTCGGCTCCTTCTCGCCCGAATATGTCAGCAGGTTTCCGGTTGCCGTGCTGACGGGTCCGGATGGGACCGAAGAAGCGTTCGTCACGCTGGCAGGGGATCACCGGCCGCACAAGGCGTCCCGCGGCTCGGACGCGCGCCGCCAGCTGACCGTCGACCTCATGCGTTACACGAAAGCTTGTCCGCACGGCACGATGGACTTTCTGTTTCTGTCCCTGTTCCTATGGGCCAAGGAGCAAGGCTACGGCGTATGCAGTCTCGGCATGGCTCCGCTTGCAGGGGCCGACGAGCTGCTCCTGGCCAGGCTGTTCTACAAATACGGCTGCAAGCTGTACAACTTCAGGGGGCTTTACGAATACAAGAACAAATTCGCCCCGCGATGGGAGTCCGTCTATCTGGCTTACCCTCCGGCCTCCCTGCCCGTTACGATCGCTTCGCTCGCTTATATCATTCACCGGCCTTATGCCGGGAAAGCGGCGGAGCAGCCTGCGCTCCCGGGCCGTTACGAGGAAAATCCGATTTTACGCAAAAGAGCCTGAATCATGTTGAAAAAGCCCTCTGCAGGCCAGAGGGCTTCCTTCATTCCAGCTTTCTTCTCGACAATACGGCTTTAATGATCAGTCCGGCGGCGACTCCCGTCAGAATGCCTGAAATGCCCAACCAGACGGCGCCCAGGAAATCCGTGGAATAGATGACGCCAACCGTGCCCAAATACGCTCCTGCTACAAACGGAATGGTGACATAAGGCGTCTTGCCTCCTCCCGCGTCCTTATAGGAATCCCAGATCGCGAACATGTAGACGCAAGGATAAAACATCAGCCACTGGTATTCCGCGTGGGCAATAGCCGTCGAGATATCCCCTTTGAAGCTGGATATGATCACTTGATTTAAATTAGATTGGACGTTAATCAGCAGCTCAAGGCCGATGAATAAAAGTCCCTTGAACAGCTTACCGTTCAAGATCTGCCCGAAGCCGGGCAGCGCTATGCTCCACAATAAAACCTCCATACGGTTAATCTCCTTCATCCGGCATTTTCCTCAGGACGGCAGTCTCCAAGGAAGCTGAACGGACTTTCTGCTCTTGCTGCAAATCATCATCTCCTTTGGTTGGACTCTAAAGACGCAAATCCGTTTTACATATAAGTAATTTATTTCCAATTACTTGGAAGTCTATTCTAGTTTCCTGCCTTTGATAAACACGGGTTTATCAACCGTTGAAATTTACCGGCATAGTGTGCGACAATCATGAAGGAATAAATACAGGTGAGCCTCTACATACCCGTACGATCCAACACATCACCCCACCTTAAAGGAGGATTCCATTCATGAGAACGATGAAGCTGGGAAGCAGCACATTGGAGGTGCCGGTCGTCGCGGTCGGCTGCATGCGCATTAACTCCCTGGAGAGAGCCGAAGCGCAGCGGTTCGTCCAAACGACGCTGGAGGAGGGCGCAAATTTCTTCGACCATGCCGATATTTACGGCGGCGGGACCTGCGAGGAAATATTTGCCGACGTCATCGGCATGAACGACAATGTCCGCGAGAATATTATTCTTCAGTCCAAATGCGGTATCCGCAAAGGCATGTTCGATTTTTCAAAGGAGCATATTTTGGAATCGGTGGACGGCATTCTGAAGCGTCTGAGAACCGATTACCTGGACATCCTGCTGCTGCACCGTCCGGATGCGCTCGTCGAGCCGGAGGAAGTGGCGGAAGCGTTCGACCGTCTGGAAAGCTCGGGAAAAGTACGTCATTTCGGCGTATCCAACCAAAATCCGATGCAGATGCAGCTGCTGAAGAAGTTCGTGAAGCAGCCGATCGTCGCCAACCAGCTCCAATTAAGCATTACCAACGCGACTATGATTACGAACGGCTTTAACGTAAATATGGAGAACGACGCAGCGGTGAACCGTGACGGCAGCGTACTGGATTATTGCCGTTTGAACGATATTACCGTCCAGCCTTGGTCACCGTTCCAATACGGATTTTTTGAAGGGGTTTTTCTCGGAAACGACAAGTTCCCTGAATTGAACCGGAAAATCGACGAAATCGCGGAAAAATACGAGGTAAGCAATACGACGATCGCCATTGCATGGCTGCTTCGCCATCCTGCCCGCATGCAGCCTGTGACCGGAACGATGAATATCGAACGGATTAAGGATTGCATTAAAGCCAGCCATGTCCAGCTGACGCGCCAGGAATGGTATGAAATTCTGCTGGCCGCAGGCAACAAGCTTCCATAAGTAATAAACCATCCGACTCAAGGCTCTCCTTCGGCTTTTGGCAACGGACATAAACGAAGTTTAGAATGACTAAGCAGCAAGTGTTGGCGGCTAACGGACAGGAGAATCGTTTAGGTCGGATGGAAGGATTGTTTTCTTTAGAAGTATGACTCTAAGGCGCTTAGATGACCGTAGCATGTGGAAATCACACAAAATGGGGTCTAAGCGTCTTTTTTGTCCATCAAGCGTAAATGGCTGGAATACCGCGCACAAACCTCTTCACTTTGCCTGCTTTTTATACATGCTTGGCGGCATGCCGACTACATTCCGGAACACTCTGCTGAAATATAAAGGATTCTCGTATCCGACAATAGCTGCGATTTCCTTCACCGTGAGAGATGATTCCGACAAAAGCTTTTTGGCTTCGCTAATGCGGATGCCGGTCAAATATTTGACCGGATTCGTGCCGGTTACATCCTTGAACTTGTGAATAAACCGGAACAAGCTCAGGCTGCATTGCTTGGCAAGATCCGCGATGGCGAGCGGCTCATTGTATTTCTCATGCATCGTCTCCATAATTCGATGGATGTCGGAATAGGGATCCTCTTGGCGCTTCATATCCGGATGCCGGAGCTTTCTGCCGAGGAGGGAGAGCAGCTCGAGAAGATGCGCGGCCGCCATTTGTCCGCTCAGCGGTTTGTTCATGCTCAGCTCCCGGATGAGCTTCTTGAAGACAGCGGCGATTTCGTCGACCGCCCCTACGGAGTGAACGGATGAAGCCAGCAGACCGGACTGCTCCAAATATTCGCGGGCGGCATAACCGGTAAAATGAATCCAATACGCCTCCGTCGCATCGCCGGCATGATAGCTGTAATGCTGAGGCTGGCCAGGCGTGTATAGCACGATCTGCCCGTCCGTCACCTCCGTCGTTTCCCCGCCGAACAGGAACCGCCCTTTCCCTCCGACCATGCAAATCAGCTGATAATCCACCCTGCCGTATTCGCGGCTGCGGGTTAAGCTTCTCGTCAGCAGCTTCTGGTAGCCGCAATGGTTCACCGACAGAAAGCTGTCCCCGCTTTCAAAGCCGAGCTCGGGCCAATGGCCCAGCGCATTTCCGGAAATACTGATCACGGCGATAAACACCTCCAGCAATTTTGTGTATGTATCCAGCAATATCATTTATTCTATAATCCCTACTATCCATTTATAATGTAAGTGCATTCATGGAGCAAGACAATTTTCACAATATGCAATTTTATGAATGAAATACATAGACGTGACCATCCGTCGAGGGGAGACAGAGGATGAACCGCAGCAGAATCGTAACGAATATCAACTTGGACTGGAAGTTTTACAGAGGGGACGAGCCTAAGGCCTGGTATAAAGGGCTGGACGATTCAGGCTGGCGGAAAGTGACTTTGCCGCACGACTGGTCCGTAGAAGAGCCGTTTTCAGAGGAGCATTCGAGCGGAACCGGTTATTTGCCGGGCGGAATCGGCTGGTACAGGAAAGCCTTTACGCTCCCGCAGCATTTAGAGGGGAAACGGGTGTACATCACCTTCGAGGGCGTCTACAACTATTCCCAGGTATGGTGCAACAGCTATTACATCGGGCAAAGACCTTTCGGCTACAGTACGTTCACCTATGATCTGACCGATTTCGTCCGCTTCGGAGGCGGGGACAATGTCATCTCGGTCAAGGTGAATCACAAGGATATTGCGGATTCCAGATGGTTTACGGGGTCGGGCATTTACAGGGATGTGTACCTGACCGTTACGGATCAGATCCATATCGATCAATACGGGGTGTTCGTCACGACGCCGGCGGTATCCGTGGAACAGGCGACCGTAGCCGTTCAGGTCCGTTTGGCCAACGAAACATTAGAGGATGCGCAGGTTCAAATCCAAAACACGCTGCTGGACGATACCGGAGCTGTAGTCGGAGCAGCAGCGGGCTCCGTATCGGCAGCAGGCGGAGAGGGAGCGGAAGCCGGTCAAACGATCACCGTGAAAAAACCGAAGCTGTGGTCGCCGGATACGCCTTATTTGTACTCGCTCTCGACGGAGCTGCTGAAGGACGGCGAGGTGATCGACCGCGTCATTACGCCCGTAGGCATAAGGTGGTTCTCGTTTGATGCGGATAAAGGCTTTTTCTTAAACGGCGTGAATATGAAAATGAAAGGCGTATGCGTCCATCACGACGCAGGCGCGCTCGGCGCCGCGGTTCCCGCGAAGGTATGGGTTCGCAGGCTGACGGCGCTTAAGGAAATGGGCTGCAATGCGATCCGGATGAGCCACAACCCGCCTGCTCCGAATTTGCTCGATCTATGCGACCAAATGGGCTTTCTCGTCATTGATGAAGCCTTCGACGAATGGGAAGGCGTCAAGAACAAGTGGTCGACCGGCCACAATGTGTATCCTCCAAAGCACTACGGCTATTACGAGGATTTTCCGGAGTGGGGCGAACGGGACCTCAAGGACATGGTGCTTAGAGACCGCAACCACCCGTCCATTATCATGTGGAGCATCGGCAACGAGGTGGATTATCCGAACGACCCGTACTGCCATCCTTATTTTGAATCGATGACCGGCAACAACGACGCGAACAAACCTGCAGCCGAAAGACAATACGACCCGAATAAGCCCAATGCCGAGAGACTGGCGACCATCGCCAGACGGCTTGTGAAATACGTGAAGGATTGCGACACGACAAGACCAGTTACGGCAGCGCTGGCGTTTCCGGAATTGTCTAATCTGACGGGATATGCCGAAGCGCTGGATATCGTCGGATACAACTACAAAGAGCATCTGTACGAGGAAGATCATCAAACGTATGAGGGCAGAGTCCTCTACGGCAGCGAGAACAGCTCCAGTCTGGAGGCTTGGCTGGCCGTCCGGGATAACGATTATATGAGCGCCCAGTTCATCTGGACCGGGATCGATTATTTGGGCGAAGCAAAAGGCTGGCCCGTCCGGGTTGCGCCTGCAGGCTTTCTCGATCTTGCCGGGTTCAGGAAAGCCGGCTTCTATTACCGCCAAAGCTTGTGGAGCAGTGAGCCGATGGCGTTCCTCACCGCGATGAAGCAAGAAGAGGACAACCTTAGAGGCAACCGCAGGTGGACGGGCGGCGCCCCTCATTGGAACTGGGAAGCCGGCGAGCTGCTTAAGGTCACCTGCCATACGAACTGCGAAGAAGCGGAGCTGTTCCTGAACGGCAGATCTCTGGGAACGCGAAAACTGAGCGACGCTCCGGAATACTGCCTGACCTGGGAGGTCGGCTTCGAGGAGGGGACGTTGACCGTCGCAGCAACAGGACGGGACGGTAACAGCTATACCTGCGAGCTGATTACAGCCGCAAAACCGGAAGCGCTGGCGATGAGCGCCGATTGCGCCGAGCTGAAAGCCGACGGGCAGGATTTGGCGCATGTCGAAATCCAAATTGCCGACGGCAGCGGAAACCTGGTTTATTGGGCCGATCACGAAATCCGGCTGTCCATTGAGGGGCCGGGAGAAATCATCGGCATGGAAAACGGTGACATTCAAGATCTGGAGCCTTACAGCTCAAGAGTCAGAAAAGCGCACCGCGGCAAGCTGCTTGCTTACATCCGGACGACAGCCGAGCCGGGGCAAGTGGTTGTAAGGGCCGAAGCGCAGGGCCTCGAGCCGGCCCAAGTCGTGATTACGTCCGCTTAACCGCTCAGCAGGCGACGGCCAATATTTCATATGCAAGGAGACAATGCTAACCGTTGTCTTCTTTTTTTTGCATTTTTTCTAACTACGTATGTCCGGAAGAATCGCAGAGGAACGGCCGTCAGTCTCGATTCGATTAACCCGAAGGAATACGCGAATCAGGATCCCGCCGAAACGAGCGCCCAGCGGCAAGCAAGCGATCTCCCTCGCCTTAACGCAGCTTACGGCCGAGCAGCAAACCGTCATTGAGCTGAGAATTATTCAAGGCTACTCGGTCGCCGAAACCGCCGGATTGATGAACAAGCAGGAGGTCGCCGTTCGCGTCATGCAGCACAGGGCGCTGCACCATCTGGCCGCCATTATGCTTATGATTCACATAAATGGATTTCTTGCTGGCTAATTTGCCCAAACCTCCTCTTATCCGCCAAATAACTGGAATTCGTGTATATAAATTGACCGAAATCCCCGTTTCGAGATCATTCGGTTATTTTTATATACATCAAATCCCGTTATATTATCCGGAAACGCATCATCCAGATGAATAAATGGACTAAATCCAATTACTCACTCTCCGCGCCTCCATTCTCTAGCAGCACACATTACCCGTCATCGTGCCCAACCGGCAATGCTGCAACATTCCTTTCTTTTTGTGTATAATCAGGATTGAATTGTTCCAATTTGCAACAGTCTATTCTTGATTAAAAAGCGAGGAAACCCAATGAAAATCAAAGTGCTGGCAATTGCACCTTATCCCGGATTAAAAGGGCTGCTGGAAAGCATCGCCCTCGAAGATCCGCGGATCGATATGGACATTGAAATCGCCGACCTGCAAAATGCGGTGCCCATCGTAACCGGAACTAAAAGGCATCCTTATGACATTATTATCAGCCGCGGGGGCACCGCTTCCGTCATCAGGGAGCATATTTCCACGCCGGTCGTAGATATTCCCGTCTCCGGCTACGATATTTTGCGCGTGCTGACTTTGGTGAAGGACTCCAGCACCCAGGTGGCTATCATCGGCTTCCCCAACATTTGCCGCGGGGCGGCCGCCGTATCGAGCCTGCTGGATGTGGACATTCCGATCTACTCGATCGAGCACGCCTCAGAGGTTCCTTCCGCCCTGCAAACCGCCCTCGGCCACGGGGCAAAAATCGTGCTCGGAGACGCCGTTACGGTAAGCACCGCCGAGGAGATGGGCTATAACGGCATCCTGATCACATCGGGGCGCGAATCCGTGCTTGAGGCGCTGTCGGAGGTCAAGCGCATCCATGACGCTCTTCTGAAGGCACGGGAAAACGAGCGTTTTTTCGAACATATGCTGGAGCATCACCGGACAGGCGTGCTGGCGCTGGACAGTCAGGGCGTCATCCGTTATGCCAACCATGCCGCCTCATCTTTGCTCGGCTACGACAATTCGGTCATGCGGGGCATGCACCTGAAGGGGATCGATCCGATCTGGGGCCGATACCTGGAGGAAGCCTCCAAAAGCGATACCACCGCAGAAAGCCGGCAAAAAACGAAATGGTTTTATAAACGGCAGATGAAGGTGGAAATCGTCGTGCCCGCCCAGGCGAAGGAGCATGCCTTTCTCGTCTATATGTACCCTCTGGAGATCCAGTCGAACAGCCCGGTTCCAAGCAGCTTTGAAGTGAACGGCCGCATCGCCGCCTTCGCTCAGGTGATCGGCTCGAGCGTGACGATTCAGCAAACCGTAAAACGCGCAAAGTCGCTGGCCCAGACGGACAAGCCGATCTGGATCGCCGGGGAAGCCGGCAGCGGGAAATCTTTATTCTCGCAGGCAATCCATTCGGCCAGCGGCCGAAGCGGCGATGCGTTATACGTCATTCCCTGCAACACGACAACGGAGGTCGAGCTGGAGACGGTTTTATTCGGCAATGAATCGGCGCCCGGACTGCTTTATACCGAGTCGGTCGGGACGGTATGCCTGCAGCAAATTCAGCACACCGGACGGCAGCTGCAGCAGAAGCTGCTCTCAGCGATGCAAGCCGGAGCCCATCCGCGCCTGATCGTCACTTCCTTGCAGCCGGCCAAAACCCTGCTGAAAAAAGAGGAAATGGAGGACGGGTTCGTCCGGCAATTCGCCAATACGAGCCTGCAAATCCCGCCGCTCCGCGAGCGTCTCGAGGATATCGGGGAAATCGCCCGCGTCCTGATCGCAGGCTACAACTCCCGGCACGGCAAGCAAATCGTCGGAATCAGGCAGTCCGTGCTGGAAGAGGACCTGATGCAGAAGCTGTGGCCGGGCAACATCCGGCAGCTGAAGCTGGTGCTGGAGTGCATGCTGGCGGCTGCAAACGGCAACTATATCGATACCAAGGAAGCCCAGGAAGGCTGGCAGAAGGTGCGGGAATCGCTGCAGACGGAAGCCGCAAGCCACAATGCGCTGGTCAACCTGTCGGGAACGTGGGATGAAATCGAGAAAAGGATATTATGGGAGATTTTGCAACAGGAAGGCATGAATCAGTCCAAAACGGCGAACCGGTTAGGCATTAACCGCTCCACCTTATGGCGGAAACTCAAGAACATGTTGCAATATTAAACACTATTGCCGTTGATACGCAACAACACGTCCCTTATAATAAGCGTATAAAGCGCATTTATATTATTGTATTGCATATTACAACAGTAATATGAGTGTGCAACTCACGATCTTGGAGGGATACAGCGTCAATGACTCCCACTTAACTATTTTTTGAAGTGGGAGCTTGTAACGACCCGATCGTGCTAACGTCTCCGCGACTCCGATCTCTTTGCGTTCGGTAGAACGTAGTGTTACATCCACAATAAGCATACGCCTATCGATGGGCAGATTGACAACTGCCCTGCAAGCCTAGTCATGCTACGCCTGCACCTTGAAGAAGGTACTGTTTTCCCTTCAGATAGAGATTCATAGCGCCTATGCGGTCATCATTGCTTGTATATCCACAGTCCCGGCAACGGAAAAGATGCTTCGCTTTATCCCGATTTTCTTTGGCGGTATGGCCGCATACCGGACACTCCTGTGAAGTGTGCTTCGGATCTACTGCAATTGTGATTGATCCCGCAAGCTGTGCCTTGTACTCCACCATTTTGCGAAGCTGGTGGAACGCCCATGATACCGTCACATATCGATCCTTCAGTCTGGTTTTTTCTGTTGCACCTCGGATACCTGTTAAATCTTCCAGCACGAACAGCGTATTCGCCCCAAAATGGCTTACGAGTGCCTTACTGACCTGATGGTTCACATGGGTCATCCAACGGGTTTCTCGTTGCCCGATTTGTTTCAGCCTGCGGCGGGACGAAGGCGTTTGTTTACGTTGCAGCTCGGAACGCAACCGTTTGTAGTTCGCTCGTTTTCGTTTCAGTTCCCCGCCTCGAAAGAATACAGTCTTGCCATCGGAGCCGTATACTGTTGCAATAAAATTAATGCCTAGATCGATCCCTGCTACTTGTTCAATGCTCTTCAGCCCAGGGACTCCTATTTCCTTTGAAACCGGAATGTGGAGAAACCATTTGCGTTTTTTCCAGACCAGCTTTGCTGTGCCGAATGTCCAAGAGCCGTCGAAGTAGGCTTCCATTCCTTTGGCTACGAAGGGGACTTTGATTCGGCCTTGGAGCGTATTCACGGAGAAAAGCTGCGCGTTCAGCGAATAATCCCGATTCCAGACCAGATCATATTCCGGCTTCTTAAACTGCACGCACGTCCATTCGTGACCGTTGCTCCGAATCGTCTTGTATCTGGCAATAACGGTTTTCATCACCGACTGTGCCATTTGAGAGCGCAGACCAAACGTGCTGCGAAGGATTTGATAGGTCATTCGGTGCAGCGCGGTCTGCTTTAATTCGCTCGAGTTGAATACAACCCCAGAGACCAGATTACAGCCCTGACGATAAGCGAGCATGGTTTGATGCAGCGCCTCGATTTGACGATCTGTCGGCATAATCTTGATTTTTGCCGTGACAGTTACGATCATATGTTCGCCTCCTTCAATGCCTATGTTAGCATATATTGGAGGCCAAGAACATTCAAAAATTATTCAAAGCCGTTCCTGTCCTTGTTCCGTTCTTTTCCTTTGCGCTTGGCGCCGGCCTTAACCTTCACACCGTTTGGAAGGCAGGTTTCCTCGGAATCCTGCTCGGCCTCTCCGTCGTGCTGATTACGGGTGTAACCTTGGTCTTCACGGACCGTCTGATCGGCGGAAACGGGATCGCGGGACTGTCCGCGTCTTCTACGGCCGGCAACGCAGCAGGCGTACCTGCCGCGATAGCCGCGGCCAATGCAGCCTATGCTCCGCTCGTCCCATCGGCCACCGCCCTGGTCGCCGCCAGCGTCATTGTGACCGCGATCGCTACACCGCTTGTAACGGCGTGGTATGCCAAAAAAATCGGAGAGAAAAAACAAACCGCATAGTCCGTCCTAGAATCACCCCGGGGCTTCGGCCTCCGGGTTCTTTATACCATGCTGGACCATAACGAGTGCAAAGGAGAAGGAGAACCCACATTCATGAGACAAATCGCCATAATAGCAGATGATTTAACCGGAGCTTCGGATTCGGGCGTACAGTTCGCCAGAAAAGGGTTTGGAACCCAGGTCATTTTTCATATCGATCATTTCAGTGAAGGCATCGAACATTTAGAAGTTATCGTTCTCGACACGGACAGCCGCTCGATTGCCGCAAATGCGGCCTATGAGAGGGCTGCGGAAGCAGCGGCACGAGCCCGGAAGCTTGATTTTCAGCATATTTACAAAAAAATGGACTCCACGCTTCGCGGCAACTTAGGCGCGGAACTCGACGCCGTCGCAGATACGGTTCAACCGGATTTTACGGCGGTGGCGCTGGCTTTCCCGAAAATCGGCAGAACGACGCGCGGCGGCATTCATTATCTGAACCGATTGCCGGTCAGCGAGACGGAAATTGCGCGGGATCCGAAATGTCCCGTGACGGAGTCGGATCTGGTCCGGCTGTTCGATTCCCAATCGAAACGGAAAGCGGGACTTGTCCCGTTAGAAACGCTGCATGCCGGCAAGGAAGCCGTTTTGTCCCGCATTCAGGCATTGCTTCAGGAGCAAATTCAAAACATCTTATTCGATGCGGTTACGGAAGTGGATATGCAGCAAATCGCCGTCATCCTGGCGGCAAGCGGCTATCGGATTTTGTGGGCCGGCTCGGCGGGACTAGCCGATTACTTGCCGGATGCGCTGGCTTTGTCCGGCGGCAGCGGCGGCCAAGGCGAAGCTTCCAAGTCCGCCATCACGGACATGAATCATCCTGTGCTGCTCGTTGCGGGAAGCATCTCGGGCGTAACCCGGGGCCAGGTTGCCGCGTTCAACCGGTGTCCTGACGTAACAGCCGTGGAGTTCGACACCGTTCGAGCCATCACTTCCGACGAAGGCCGCCTTCAAGATATCGAACGCTGCCGGACGGAGCTGCTTGAAGCGATCGCCGCCGGCTCGGATGTGTCCTTATATGCGAGCTCCTCGCCCGAGCATGTTCGGCTGTCCAAAGCGGCTGGCGCCAAGAGAGGTTTCGACGAAAAGGAAGTATCCAACCGCATTGCGGCGACGCTCGGCGAAATTGCTGCCGGCGTTATTGGCGAGGTTCAGCTGCAGGGCGTTATTTTGACCGGCGGGGATACAGCCAAAGCCGTATGCAGGCATCTTGGCGTATCCGGCATCCAGCTGGTGCGCGAGCTTGAGCCGGGCATTCCGCTCGGACAGCTTGTAGGAAGCGGAAGCAATCCTTTATGGGTCGTCACAAAAGCCGGCGCGTTCGGAAGCGAACAAAGCCTGGCGAATGCCAAACAAGCTCTGAAGGGAGATCAATCGAATGAATAAACCGATTATCGGAATTACGATGGGGGACGCCGCCGGCGTCGGCCCTGAAATTATAATGAAATCGCTGCAGGATCCTCACGTTTACGAGACTTGCCGGCCTTTTGTCATCGGCGATGCGAAAATTTTGGAGAGAGCAGACGGCTTCGTCCGGACCGGACTGAGCATCCGCAGCATTCAATCCGTCTCGGAGGCGGAATTTCAACACGGCACGGTAGACTGCCTGGATCTGGATCTGGTGCCTGCCGATCTTCCGATCGGGCAAGTATCCGCCGAGGCCGGACATGCGGCCTTCAGCTTCCTGAAGAAAGCGATCGAGCTGGCCAACGCCGGCGAAATCGATGCGATCTGCACGGCTCCGCTCAACAAAGAAGCGCTGCACAAGGGCGGTCACCTCTACCCGGGGCATACCGAAATTTTGGCCGATCTGACCGGCACCGAGGACTTTTCGATGATGCTTTCCGCTCCCAAGCTGAAGGTCATTCACGTGACGACTCACGTCGGCATTATCGATGCGGTAAAAATGATTAATCCGGAGCGCGTCTACAAGGTTATCCGCATGGCCCACGAAACGCTGCAAAAGGCCGGTTATCCTTCTCCGAAAATCGCGGTCTGCGGCATTAATCCGCATGCCGGGGAGAACGGCTTGTTCGGCTACGGGGAAGAAGAGGAGAAGATTATTCCCGGCGTCAAACGCGCTCAGGAGGAAGGCATCCAAGCGGTCGGCCCGCTTCCGGCCGATACCTTGTTCTTCCGCGCGACGCGCGGCGACTTCGATATCGTCGTAGCGATGTATCACGACCAGGGCCATGGCCCGATCAAAGTGCTCGGGCTGGAAGCCGGCGTCAACATTACCGTCGGCCTGCCGATCATCCGGACCAGCGTAGACCACGGCACTGCTTTCGACATCGCCGGCAAAGGAATCGCCGACGAGCAAAGCATGAAGGAAGCGATCCGCCAGGCGATCGAGCTCGCTCCCAAACGCGCATAATCTATAGCGACAGCCAAAAGGCAGATGAAGGACTACCCCTTCATCTGCCTTTTTTAGATTGGACCGGCATTATGATCCTAGGAAGCGACGTCCCTGCGGGTGAACACGAGCCAGGAAACGAGATTGAATACGATGAAATAGACGACCAGTACCGTGATAGAGAACGACAGTGTCATGCCTTCCTGGTACGGGCGGCCGGCCAAATATTGCGATAAATCGATATTGGCGAACAGCACGTATTTGCTCCATTTATAAGCCTGGAACAGCTCCACGATGATCGAGCCGGCGAACAAAGCAAAGATCGAGAAGCCGATCGCCATCGCGCTGCTGCGGAACGCCGAAGAAATCATAAAGGCCATCGTGACGAAAATAATCGTAGCTACGCCGTTCAGCAAATACGTCTGCCACAGGTTCGCAACCATATTTCTCTGCACGATTTCGCCGGCGCTGTCGACGGTTACAAGCGGCAGGTCCATGTCCGCGAACCGGTAGATCAAGCCGTTAACCAAAACCGATACGATAAATAAAATAATGAGCAAAAGCAGGCCGAACATCAGCATCGATATATATTTGGAGACCAGAATTTTGAGCCTGCTGGCCGGCCGGATGAGCAGCAGCTTGATCGTGCCGGTCGTAAATTCGCCCGCCAAACTGTCTCCGGCTACGATAACCGTGAACAGCGTGATCAGAATGACGAGCTCGGCGGAGCCGTTTATGCCATCCCACATCGTTCCGGATTCGGGCCGGATATTATGCTCCAGCCGGTAATTCGCAAGAGTAATCTGCTCCTGGAACCACTGCCTGGATTCCTCGTCCATCTCCGGATCGCTTACCATTTTTTCGTTATGCTGCTTTTCCTGCTTGAGCTGCTCCTGCCAGGCGATGCCGTTTTGCGCGTCCTTGTTGTCGTAGTACCATTCCACGATGCTGCCGATGAGGACGGCGGCAATCATGACGGCCACCATGATCCACGTCCGCCAGCGGCGGTACAGCTTCATGTTTTCGTTGAGAATCAAATTAACCAATCTGCTCGCCTCCCGTCATTTCCAAGAACCGGTCCTCCAGCGACTGCCGCTGGGCGCGAACGCCGTATATCTGAATATTCATGCGCACCAAACGAGCCAAAATATCCGGAATCCGGTCCCGTTCGGTCACGACCTCGATCCCTTCCGGAACCGGCTTCGCATCCTTCACCCCGTCGATATCCCGGATGGCCGCGAGCGCATGCTCGGCAGGCAGAGCCTCGATCAGGTAATTTTGAGCCGCATGGTCCGAGCCGATGAAGTCCTGGATCAGCTTCACGTCGATCAGCTTGCCTTTGTTCAGCACCGCGACCCGGTCGCACATCAGTTCCATCTCGGACAACAAATGGCTGGAGACGATGACGGTTATCCCTTCCGTCCGGGTCAAGAAGCGCAGGTAATCACGCAGCTCCCGGATGCCCGCCGGGTCCAGGCCGTTCGTCGGCTCATCGAGAATGAGCAGCGACGGCCTGTGCAGCAGCGCCTGGGCGACGCCCAGCCGCTGGCGCATGCCGAGCGAATATTTTTTCACCTTGTCGTGAATCCGGTTTTCCAGCCTGACGAGCGAGACAACCTCGTGAATCCTTTCCTTGGTAATACCGGGTATCATACGGGCATAATGAATCAGGTTGTGATACCCGCTCAAAAACTTGTACATTTCCGGATTTTCCACGATAGCGCCCACATGGCGGATTGCTTGCTCAAACTCGCTGCTTATGTTTTTTCCTTTGATCTTGATTTCGCCCTTCGTGATCGACATCAAGCCGACCATCATGCGGATCGTCGTCGTCTTGCCGGCCCCGTTCGGACCCAAAAATCCGAATATTTCTCCTTGCGGCACATCGAACGACAGATTATCAATAATCGTTGCGCGCCCTACCTTTTTCGTCACGTTACGAATGCTTACAATAGGTTCACCGGTCATGGACGGGCCTCCTTTATTTTATTTTGAATGAATGACAAGCTCGGCCGATTCGGCTTTGATGTCGACCTTCCGTGAGCCGGCTCCGATGACTCCGGTTAAACGCTCCATATTGTCTTCTTGAACCTCCCGCTCGACGGAAACGGGAAGAGAAGTGCGAATGTCGCTTCTAGTTAGCGCTGCATTCAAGGTATACCCTTCGGCTTGCGGCAAAATCAGCTTAACGTAACCGGAATCGGCCGTTATTTTCATATCGCCCCGGATACCCTCCAGTTGAACGGCGGTCGCCCGCCCGGCAACCTCCACCTGCCCCGTCGTTTCGCGTACATGGAGGGAGCCGTTCTCCGAATCTACAGCGATCTTCCCCTCGATACCGGACATATTCGTATAGCCCGACCGGCTCATTAGCGTGACGTCGCCCTTCGCCTGCTCAATATCCGCTTCGCCGTACAGGTTCTCCAGATCAATGCTTCCTGTGATGCCGGATAACAGCAGGTCTCCGTAGGAGGCAGCGACCTTCACATTTCCGGTTACGTCTGCAACTTCCATCAGACCGCCATACGAATCGGCGTCTACATCCCCGCGGATGCCGGCAATATGGACCGTCCCCTCTTCGTTATCGATCCGCAGCTTCATGCCGTCGGGCACTTGAAGAACATAATCGATGGATACGGCGTCGTTATCGATCGGCTTGTCTTCCGACTTGGCAGCTAAAGTCAGCCGGCCCTCGCCGATTTCCTCTTCCACCTTGACGGCTTCCAGCCTGCGGTTTGCCGCCTCCTCGTCCGCCCCCGTTGCGGTGACGGTATAATGCAAGCGGATTGTATCGCCCGAAGCGCGTTCGACGGCTATTTTCCCTCCGGTGCCGGCAAGCAGCACTTCCTTCAGCTCCCGACGCTCGATTTCGAGCTGCCGCTCGGATGTTGCTTTCGCCTGCCGGTTGGCCAAATAAAACGCATCCGTCCGTTGTTCGTTAAAAAACGGCTCGCTGAAGCTTTCCAACAGCTGCTCCTTCTTGATCGTAAGATCCAGAATCATCAGCACTAGCAGCACGGCGACGGAGGTTAGAAGGAGTATTCTTTTTTTGCGGAAAACCATCTCTACACCTCCACCTCTTTCTCGAAAATATAGCCGTTCAGCCAGATCAGCCCGATGCTGAGCAGCAGCAGGACGATAAACGGACCGGAGTGCAAATAAGCAGCGTCCAGATCCAGCCCCCCGAAGAAAATGTCCGGCGTCCACTCCAGAAGCTGAGATAACAGAGGGGTGACCCGAATGACCAGCCATACCGCGCCGAGAAAAGCGCTGAGCACGACCAGCCATTTCAGCTTGGCGACGAGCTGGCCGCACAAGAAAGCAAACTGGCTGACAGCCGTCAGGAACAGCACGACAAGAACATACATCCATAAGCTGTTGGCAGCTGTATTAAGCAGACCAGGCAGCCATTGCGACGGCTCCGCCGCTTCCATCAGCTCTCCCCATTTCGACCGGAGCAGAATAACGGAGAAGCAGGCGGCAATCCACAGCAGCGTGCCGAGAAACAAGCAAAGCACGGCTGCCAGCTTGGCCGTAAGCACCTTCCAGCCGCGGATCGGCAGCGACAGCAGCAAATAAATCGAGTTCGTTTTCCATTCCGATTGAAGCTGATAGTAGCCGGTGCCGACGGCGAGCACCCCGGCGAATATAAACGGGATCATCAGTGACAGCACCATCTCGACGTCATTTGCCCAGGTCTTGCTTTTGTACAGGATGAAGAAATCCAGCGCCACCATGACGACGGCAAAAACGCCGTAAAGCGGCAGCATACTCCTAATTTCCTTGCCGAATAAATTGCGGAATCCCATCTATGCGTACACCTTCTCCCAAATGTTCTCCAAGGAGCAGCCGAAATTCTCCCGCAGGTTCTCAGCCGAGTCGAACAGCTTGATGCGGCCGCTATGCAAAAAAATGACATCGTCGAACATCGGCTCGGATTCCCCTACCGAATGCGTCGATAACAAAATCGTCTGCTCGTCGGACTGGAATTCCTGAATGATCGAACGGATAATCTTCGACCGCGACGGCGGATCGATTCCCGAGAACGGCTCGTCAAGCAGCACGAGCGGAACCTTGCGGGACAGCGCCGCGATCAGCTTCAGCCGCGCTCTCATCCCTTTCGAGAGGTTGCGCACCTTCTGATTCTCGCCGAGCTCCATCGTCTGCAGCATTTCGGCCGCCTTATCCGCCTGCCAGTCGCTGTAGAAGCCCGACAGGAAGCGCAGCGTTTCCTTCACGGTCATCCAGCCGTACAGATTGTCGATTTCGGGCAGATAGGCGATATGCTGCTTGTTCCGCACGTCGGGCTCCCTGCCGTTCACGCGAATGCTGCCGGAGGTCGGGTAGATCAGTCCGGCCATCATCTTCAGCAGCGTCGACTTGCCGCTGCCGTTCGGACCGAGCAGGCCGACAATGCTGCCTTTTCTGATCTGAAGGTCGATTCCGGTCAGCGCCTGCTTTAGCAAATAGTGCTTATTGATTCCCTTTAATTCGATCATAATCTCACGGTCCTCCATGGACATGGACATCGACATACGGCTTAACCCCCCTCGTTCCCTTTGTACAATTGACTGCGCAAAATACGCTCCGTTTCTTCCGGCTCGATGCCGAGGCCGCGCATCTCCTCTATGAAATTTTTCACCGCCGCCTGCGCCATTTCCGAACGGATCTGCACAAGCAAAGTGGGATCGTTTTTAATAAAAGTGCCCTGTCCCCGCAACGTTTCCGTCAGTCCTTCCCGCTCCATCTCTTGATAAGCCCTCTGCACCGTATTCGGGTTCACTTTCGATATATGCGCCCTTTCCTTATGCGAAGGTATTTTATCGCCCGGCGAGAGCTCTCCTCTGGCCAATGCCTTCTTCACCTCATCCACCATCTGAAGATAAATGGGCTTCGGGCTGTTAAAGTCCAGTTCCAACGCTTTACCCCCTCACATCAATGAACCAGTGCACTATTTGACTAGTGCACTATAAACATAGCTCCGCCCGTATCGATTGTCAACGAGTATTTTTTTGTCGGCGCTCCTCCGAATGCAGAGCGACAAGCGTAAACGGCTAATGCTACGCACGAACCGTTAGCTGCATCTTTGCGCAGCTCGGTTCTGTGCCGTCCTTTGGCGGCATTAGCTTACGTTTCGCGGTGAGATATAGGCGTTAGTATAGGAGTGAAACTTATACTTTCCTATATCTTGAAAAAAACATGCGGATACCGGGTGCAGGTTTCCCCGCACAGTATCCGCATGTTCGATGAAATGGATTGTTATTTTCTGCGGTAGAGGTCGATGCTCTTGTACCCTTCACCCAAAACCGTTTTCATTTCGGCGCGCCGTTTCTCCCTGGTTTCCTCCTGAACGGCGCTGTACACATAACGGGCCCAGTCCTTCTGATAGCCCGGGGTTAGCGATTGATAAAAAGCCAGCGATTCCGGAGTATCGTGCAAATCCTTCTCGATATCCGGAATCATGGCGATATAGTCGTCCACGCTTTGACTCGGTTTAGCCGACGTCTGACTTTTCCGCGCCTCTTCTTTGAAGCCGACGACGGTAAACACCTCGTTAAGCCCGACCATGCGGGCAAATTTGATGCTGCTTGTCCCGATATAGCCGTCCTCATCGGCGCCGAGGCCCTCGAACAGATGATCCCGGTGAATATAGGTCGGATAGACTTTATTTCCTTTTTTGGGATAGGCCGCGTAAAAATAACCGTTTTTGTTCAAATAACTATTATCGATGACTTCCTTCATCATGCCCTGCAGAGCTTCCATCTCAAGCACGAAAGCAAAGATAAGGTCATACGGGCCCTCTTTGAGCTCCGTTTCGTATTCTTCGAGCCCCGCCAGAAGCTCCTCGCCTGCCGGCTCGTTCAGCACGACGGCTTTTTTATATTTTCGCAAATTTAATTTCTCTACGATCGTTTTGGACATTTGTGAAGCCTCCCTAAACCGGCTTGCTTTCTTGTCTGCAAGTCATTATTCACCATTGTACTACAAATTCCGCATACGGAAAAAACGCCTTCTCCGATCACGCAGAAGGCGTTTCAAGCTGACTTCAAGGTAAGGGGTCGTGCACTGAACTTACTCTTCGCCCAAGAAACCTTTCTTGAAAATGTCCATCATCGATTCAAGCGATATCGGGTCGCTGTACGTGGAAGCTTCCGTGTCGATCTCAATGACTTTATTGTCCTTGACGGCCGGAATGTTTTTCCAAATTTTGGTGTCCATAAACGAATTGTCGCCGGACCCCGGTCTGCTGATGACGATAAAATCGCCGGCATACTCGGGAATAACCTCCTGCGAAAGCGTGTAGTAGCCCGGTCCAAGCGCATCCTGCGTAACCTTCTCAGGCATGCCGAGACCCATCGCCTGATACAAAATCTCGGTGCCGCGCGCCCAGTTGCTGCCGAATACATAGAAGTTTTTCGAATCCGTTTCGAATACCGTTACAGTGACGTCTTCGCCGTGCTTCGCTTTAATTTCCTTGCCGATCGCTTCCGCGCGCTGCTTGAAATCGTCGATCCACGTCTGCGCTTCTTCCTCTTTGTTCAAAATCTTGCCGATCTCCAGCTGCTGTTCCAGGTAGTCCAGCTTGCCCCACGTGTAAGCGATGGTAGGCGCAATTTTGCTAAGCTCCGCAACATTCTTCATCTCCGTGCCTGCGATGATCAGATCCGGCTCCAGCGCGGAAATTTTCTCAAGATCCCCTTCCGATACGACTTCAATCCCCTTCAGCTTATCGGTAAAAAGCCGGTTGTTCTGAGTCCACTGATCGACGCCGACCAGCGTTCCGCCGAGCGAAATCACATTCGGCGCATACGACAAAGCTACGATCCGCTCCGGTTTGGCTGGAATTTCGACCGGTCCGCTCTCGGGTTGATAGGTGACGGTTCCGGACGCCTCTCCGGCTCCGTTTGTCGAATTTGCGTTCTGCGACGGCGATTCCTCGGCATTGTTCGCGGTGCCGCCTCCGCATGCGCTGATAACGGCCATCAGCATCAGGGAAATTAGGATAACTAGACTTTTCTTCATCTTCGGGTCTCCTTGTCGGTTAGCTATTATGAATTATTAATGATAACGATTATCAATATCACATATCATACTATATCCGCTGCCCCGGCGGTTGTCAACTGCAGTTTTGCAGCAAAAAGAAAAGGTCCATGCTTGTTCGCATGGACCTGAATGAATCGTGATCTATATCCTGATAACGATTAAATATAAGAGCAGCATAACCGCCATGCAGGCGGCAAATTTATAATTGGGTACGGCAAAATCGTATACGGGCTTCTTATACAATCCTGCGAGCAAATTATTAACGGCGGAGACCGGCGATATCGTATTGGATAACCCCCAGCTGCCAAGCAGGAGTACGGCCAAATATTCCGGAGTGATATGAACGGCTGCAGGGTCGATGCCTGCTGCGAATATCGTGACGGGAACGATCGGATGAAGGCCCGCCATGGACGTCACCATAATTAGAACGATGGTCACAATCGAGAAAGTGATGGAGATCGGCAAAGGAATCGGCTCCAGCAAGCCGGGGATAATAGCGCCGAACCCGGTTGCGCCGAACGAGCCGCTGAAAAAGCCTGCCGCCAAAAACAGCGTCATTTCTTTCTTCAACGCCGGCAGCGTAACCGTCACATGGTTTTCCAAACCTTTCCGGTATGTGGCCATAGTCCCCTTCGCCAGACACCAGATCAGCGGAAACATTGCAGCCGCCATGCAGGTGATCAGCACCATCGGGAGTTCGACGAAACGCTCCAGCACCAGAACGACGACAACGGCCGATAACAAATAAAGGCCGAGCCCGGCCGGGAACGATGTCTTTCTTTTTACCGCAGGCGGTTCTTCCGATTGAACTTGGCCCTTCACATCCTCTGCCGAATGCCGAAGCCCCTTCACGTCCACCGCCAAACTGACGACAATGCTGATAAAGGACAAACCGAGCATGTAAGGAAGGAGCGTCGACCAGTTCACCGAAAGCGTCGATACCACAACCGCCATCGCAGCAAAATAGGGCGACCAGAGGATCGCCCCCGCAAAGCCGCGGTTCAGCGCATTGGCAAGCAGAAGAGTCATGCCCCGCTGCGGTTTGGCAAACACGATGTGATAGACGACGGGGATCGAACCGACGTTCAGGAATACGCCCATGATCTGTGTCAGAAGCTGCGTTCCGACAAACAGAACCGACCGGCTTCGCACTTGCGTTTCATAAAACCGGTTCAAGGCTTCGAGATAAGCCGGGATCCGGACCGGAATTCCGAACAGCGGCGCGAATACAAACAAGGTGACCAGCGTCACGTTTGTACCGGCTGCTTCCAGCCAGTAGCCTGCGTCCGCTTTCTGAACGGAAAGAAGGATCACCCCTACAGCCATAAAGGAAACGGAAAGCCATAATGTCATTCCTTTAAGCTGGGGAAGCAGCAGGGCGATCGCGATAAATACCAGTATGCCCTGCAGCACGGCAAGCGGTCCCCAGTGCGTCAGCTGCTGCGCAATAAACACGGCGGCCAGCACGAAGATGATCGTCCGTTCGAAAACCGTTTTGACGGCTGGCGCCGCTATTTTCGATACCGTCATGAAAATTCCCAGCAGCTCAAGCTTAAGTTGCCGAATTGATAGCTGCGGTGAAGCAGTTCCGCTTGGCGATTGCGGTCTCCCGTTCCCATCGCAAGCAGCAGCGGAATGAAATGCTCGTTCGTCGGCACGGCCTCCGCGGCATGAGGAGCAAGCTCCCTGTAGCGGAACAGCGCTTCTGCATCCCATGCTTCGAGCTTGCTTTGCAGCCAGTTATCGAAGGCCAGCGCCCATTCGTCTACTCCTTCTCCCTGCCAGTTCAGCTTCCGCAAATTATGCACGGTTCCTCCGCTGCCGATAATCAGAACATCCTGTTCCCTGAGCTCGGCTAAAGCTTTGCCTATTTCATATTGCTGTCCGTTGGTTAAATGACGGTTCACGGAAAGAGCTACGACCGGAATATCCGCATCGGGATAGAGCAGCTTGAGCACCGCCCATGCGCCGTGATCCAGCCCTCTTTCGTTGTCCATCGAGCTCGTGATGCCGTGCTTCGTAAACAAGGCTTGGATTTGCCCGCTTATCGAACGCTCTCCTTTGGCCGGATAGGTGATCGTATAAAGCTCCGGCTGAAAGCCCGAAAAATCGTAAATCGTGCCGTACGAATCAACTGCGCTGATCGTCTGCTCCTCTTGCTCCCAATGGGCCGAGAACAGTACGATCGCTTTAGGCTTTGGCGTCTGCGCCGCAAAATTTTTCATAAAAGCCGTATATTCATTGTTCTCCAAGACGATCGAAGGCGCGCCATGCGCAAAAAAATAAGATGGAATCATATGCTGCTTCACTCCTTGTCCGAATGCACGCCGGCATCCTGTCTAAGCCATTTTATAAAATCCCGCTGATTCTCCTCGGATACGCCGTGGTCGGTCGGGTACGTCTTGAAGGTTAAGCCGGAAGTCAGGCCTTCGAAATAAGACGCGGTCTCATGACCGATCCGAATCGGGAAGACGGAGTCGAATTCCCCGTGGGAAATAAACATCGATACCGCTTGTACACTCTTCAAAGTATACTCCGTTTTGACAAAACCAGGAACATATCCGTTTAACGCGACGATTCCCTTTATATGATCCCCCATCGTCAGCGCAAGCGTCATGGACAATATCGCGCCTTGGCTGAAGCCGAGCAAATAACGCCTGCTCTCATCGACCGGATACTGATCCGTTGCATAATGAATAAAGGCTTCCAGCTGCCGGACCGCATCGTCGAACATTTCCCGGATCGGATTGCCCAGGCTTTTCAAATCGTAATATTGAAACCCGGCACCGAGCGTAAGATTTCCGCGGATGCCGATAATAATAAAATCGTCTGCTGCAGGCGCCGCTAAACCGAACATATTTTTCTCATTGGACCCTTTGCCGTGAAGCGTAAAGATGGTCGGGTACTTTTTGCCCGGCTCCATATTGGACGGCAGGTGAACGTCATAGGCATACGCCGGTTTCATAGGAACACTCCTTTAAACTTGTTAGGCGATTCGTTTGCCAAGCGTAAACGGCTGATGCCGTCCTTTGGCGGCAAAAGCTCGTTTCGCGATGAAATATAAGTCCAGTATATAGTGAAATTTATACTTTCTTATATTTTGAAAAAAGCATGGTCGGCCGACAGCGGCGACCGTTCGGCAACAACTAAATACAACGAGGCGACGATCAAAATCAGATCCAGCTCATAACCGGCCATTTCATTGCTGCCCAGCAGTCCGGCGGATAACTTCACCATAAAGACGGCCCCGATCAGCATAATCACAAACAAAGCCGACACATAACGGGTAAAGAGGCCTGCAATCAGCAAAATCCCTCCGGCAAGCTCCAGTCCCGCCACCGCATAAGCCAATCCGCCGGGAATGCCGATTGAGCTGAACCATCCCTCCACGTTACCCAAACCCATCTGCAGCTTGCTGATCCCGTGGGCTAAAAATAAAATTCCTACCACCACGCGCATAATAGTCGATACCACCGTTAATTTAGTCATCTTCTGTTTATCCCCCTTCATTTATTATAAATAATAATGTTTTTTTCATATGACTAATATATTGCAGCACGGTATGGCATGTCAACAATAATATTGCTATTATTAATTTATGTTTTGTATTGCAAATATTTCTGCGGGGTGAATACTAGATGAATATAGGTTCCGCTATCCGAACCATCCGTAAACGCAAAAACATCACCATCACTCAAATTTGCGAAGAGACCGGCCTTTCTCAAGGCTTCATGAGCCAAGTCGAAAACAATAAAACGTCGCCGTCCATCGCCACGCTGGAGAGCATTGCCAATGCCCTGAAGGTTCCCTTGGCTTATTTGCTGCTGCGGCAGGAAGAACGTATGAGCATTGTCCGCAAGGAAGAACGGCGGATTACAAAAAGCGGAATTGAAAATTTAAAGGTCGAACACTTGAGCTCTACCAAAAACGTCAGGATGAGGCTCGTCGAGTTCCCACCCGGCGCTTCGACAGGCGATGTTCCTCATGCGCATGAAGGAGAAGAAGTTCATTTTGTCGTCAAAGGGAAAATTTACGCCCAGCAGGGAGAGGACAAGGCGGAATTCGGGGAGGGCGATTCCTTCAGCTGGAATGCATGCACTCCCCATTTGGTCAGAAATATAAGCGAGGAAACGGCGATTGTTCTCATTGCCATTTACAGCGATAGCGAGAATTCGAAGGATTTTCTTTAAAAAGTGGCGGCGGATAAACAGTAAGAGGCATTCCCTGAACCCGCACCGGCCACCCGTCAGCGAGAGCGAATCAGCTTGATTTGCCCCATAATGCCATACGGATGCGTAATATAATCCGGCGTATACTCCTTGCCCTCCGTGCGGAATGAGCTCCAGCTCGTAACCCGGGTTTTGCCTCTTGCCCCGTGGAACGGCCCGAACACATTGCGCGGACTGCCCATCACCTCAATCTCAAGCCGGTTGCCGCCCTCCGCCAAAAAGCCGGTAATGTCGAGCCCGTCCGCCGCTCTCCATGGGATGTGTCCGGCCGCTGCGCCGTTCACCCTTACTTCCGCGGTTACCGCCGACACCTCTCCGAGCGCCAGGAGCATACGATAATCGGGCTCCGGACGATGGCGGTAATCCAAATGATAAATTATGCTGCCGCAGTAATGAAAATATCCCTGCAGGCACCAGTCGCCTGCGTGAAGCCGCTTTGGCTCCTCTATGATGCGCCGTTCCGGGCTGACTCCGAAGTCTCCGAGCAGATAGATGTCTTCCATTTCCATATCGTTCGTATAACGGCAGCTAACAATCAATTCGTTGCCGCCCATGCGGAGACCGCCAAGCTTCACGCACCCGATCGAGCGGTCCATATACCAGCCTTCCACGCTTGACGCAAGGTCCTCGCCGTTGCAGCGGATGCGGAAACGTTCCGCTCCTTCAAGCGCGAGGGAAACATCGTTTCCGGGCAGCTCATCGACCTGAAAGGCGAATCGGAATTCCACCGCCGTTCCATCGTTCGGATGACCTTCTCCAATCCATTTGTAACGCTGAGTCATTCCGTTGTAAAAGACTTGCCGCATTCCGAGCTCCTCGCGAATGAGGCGCTGCGCCTGCCACACCTCCATAGGCGCGGACCAGCTTCCGGAACGTATCCGGAACCGGCATTTATCGAGCGTCAGCGCATTGGGCATTGTCCTGCTAAACCGGAACCCCGGTCCGAACGCCGCATATAAATCGTTATCGTTAAATCCAATCGGCTCTGCGGGCGGTGCCTGGGCTGCGGGAGCGGCCGTTTCGTCAATCAGGTACAGCCTCGAGCCGGCCGGTCCGAATGAAGCACGGAACTGCAGCCTTCCTTCGCAGAGCCAAGACTCCACCTTATTTGTCTTGCCCGTCAGCGCCTCCCACTCCTCCACGCTGCCGGCTGCGGCGGTTTCGATCAGCACGTCATGAGCGCGGTCGCGGTCATTGTTGACGATGAACAGCGAGCGGCAGCCCTCATGCTCCCTGAGCATACCGAGCAAGCCGCTCTCTTCGGTCCCGGACCGCCCGCGGATGGATACCTGCCGCGCGAGGCCCGAGTGATGATCGAGCCAATCGATCACGTTCGAAGTGTCTGAAACCGGCGTGAAGCCCGGATGTTTCGTCAGCTTGGTGATTTCGTCCGAAGGACGGCCTTCCAGCATCGTTGGCAAAGGCTGCAGCGCTGCGATACGCCCTCCCGCTTCCACATATTGCAGCAGCAGCTCATAGGTCGTACGCAGCATCGTGGTGATGCTTGGTATGACCACAGCCTTGTAGGCCGCACGGCCAACAACCAGCTTACCCGTATTCACTTCCCCGATCTCGCTTAGAATCGTCTCGTCTCCGAGGTCAAAATCGTGATGCGCGCCGAGCAGAGCCCTTAAAAACCGGTTGAACTCGTCACCATAACGGTTAATGCCGGGAATGTCGCGGTCCCGGCCCCGGTTCGGCATGCCGTATGGGTCCGAGCCGAGCATGGACCAAGCCGTCGTGACCGGATGCAGCACGAGAATATCCCGGACCGCCTGCCCTTCGGCCAGCACCGCGCCGAGCCGCGCAAAGTAATTCTCTACGACATGGTTATACTTCCACCAGCTTGTATTGTAGTTGAATACCGGCGGATAATCCCGTTTTCGGCAGCCTTTAATGGAATAGAGCGACAAATGCTGCGAACGGAAATTGACGCCGAGGGCGTATTGCCAATCGCCGATCCATTTTTGACCCTCGAACGTAAACTCCCAGCCCGCGCAGCCGTACGTTTCCGACAGCACCCGCTTGCGTCCGTATTGATTCGCTACGCTCGTGCATTGTTTGACCGTCATATGCTCATCGGTCGCTTCTGTTAACATATCAATACCGGGAATATGCTGATACCGGTAATGAGGCATGATGGCGCCGCCAACCCGGGTACCCAGCCCGAGTTTGTCCTCCTGCAAATAATGACCCGTAAACGCCAATCCGTTCTCGCCGCACCAATCGTAGAGCTGCTTCGAGAACGCTTCGGTGAAC
Organism: Paenibacillus vietnamensis; assembly: GCF_020169515.1. Classification (GTDB taxonomy): domain Bacteria; phylum Bacillota; class Bacilli; order Paenibacillales; family Paenibacillaceae; genus Pristimantibacillus; species Pristimantibacillus vietnamensis. The sequence continues at coordinate 205,691 of NZ_JAHMHW010000006.1, forward strand.
AGCTCCGAGACCGTGCGCCAATAATCGTGTCGTACCCAGGAGGAGCGGCCGCTGTTAAAGAACAAATGAGGCACTTCGTCCAGCAGCTCGTACCCGCGCCGGCTTCGGAAGAAATCGGGTAACGAATACGTCCACGGTACCCAGCCCCGCCCATCCGTAAATTTGCAATGACGGTCGTTTACGCTCGGCTCATCGGTAAATACTCCTTTGATCGTGCTTCCGAACCGGTCCCCGACCTTCGCCTTGTATACCTCGTACGTCTCGTCAATGAACTTGCGTACGGCCGCCGCATTCATGCTGTCGGGCGGAGCCTGGCCGTTAAACCATTCACTGGGTGCGGACACTTCCACCCGGAACACGAGCAGCGCCTCTCCCGCTTCAAGGCTCGTAACCGGTACCGTGTGCGGCAGCCGTTCGCAGTGGTACAGCTGCATGCCGTCGATGTGCGCCTTGAAGAGCGCGACCGTCCGGGCGCCCGCCCGGTAAGGAGCGGCGGCCGTTCCGAGTCCGTCGTCTTGAAGCACCTCCACCGTCAGTCCCTTTGAGCGATATTCATCGCCGAGCGAAGGCACCTTGCCCCCGGCCGTGCCGGAGGGCCAGCGGTCCTCGTCATACAGCCAGGCTTCCATGCCGAGCTCGTCCGCCTTTCGCACCGAAGCCTCGACCGCCTCCATCCATTCGGGGCCCAAATACCCGGTTTCCAGCCCGTCCCTCGCATGCATGAAGAAACCGCCGATTCCCTGCTCCTTCATTCCTTCGATTTGCCGTATCAATTCATCCTTGTCCAGCTTGTCGTTCCATGCCCAAAAAGGCGCGGACCTCGCTTCCGCGGGCGGTTCCGCAAACTGCTTGCGCAGCTTGGACAAATCACTCATTCTGTTACCCCTCCACATCCCGCAGTACGATTACCGCAGCATCTCTACAATCGACTGATGGCCTCTGCGACTCGCCCAAGCGATAGGCGACGCCCATTCGGGTACACCGGCAGGAGCCCGCTTAGCGCCGCGCTCGAGCAGAAAAGCGGCCATCTCCGTTTGCCCATATTTGGCCGCCCATCCGAGCGGCGTCGTGCAGTGTTCGTCATCCACGGCGTCTATTTCGGCGCCGCGGTCGATTAACAGCTTGGCTAGTTCAATATTCCCTTGGGATGCCAGCACGTGCAAATAACTCACGCCGAGCCAGCTGGTCAAGTTCGGATCGGCGCCGTGCTCGAGCAAAAGCTTCACCATCTCTGCTCCGGAACGAAAGGCATAACCCATATGGTTGTTGACGTACCAGGGACGATTCAGATCGGCGTTATATTTAAGCAGCAGGCGAACGATCGAAGCTTGTCCGAATCCGGCAGCCAGCGTGAGCGGCCCGAAATCGTCGCCGCTATTCGCCGCAGAAGGATCGGCAGCGAGTATTTCGCCGACCAATTCCATTCTGCCCATCCAGCAAGCGGAGGCCAGCGTCACCGTGCCTCCGTACATGTACAGCAAATCCCGCATTTCGTCGTACCCTTTGCTCATCGCAATGAAAACCGGATTGCCCGAGGATTCGACGTTGGCGTTGACATCGGCCCCGTGCTCCAGCAGCAGCTTCGCGCAAGACAAATGATTGCCCGCTGCCGCAGCATACAAGGCTGCGCCGTTTGGAGCGCCTTCCTCCGCTTGATTGGGATCGGCGCCGTGCTCCAGCAGTTTTTTGACCGCATGCTCATATCCGTGTTTGGCCGCGTAATATAACGCCGACCTTCCGGAAGCATCCTTAACGACCGCCCGGCCGGGATCTTGCGCCAAGCTGTCGCGTAAAAAATCGGTGTCTCCGACCGCCGCGGCCGTATAAAGATCATAACGAGCCCCTCTGGCGATCAGATAACCAAGCAGAAACCAATGGTTCCGAATCGCTTCGCCCGGTAAATTCCGGTTGGCGCGGTAGAAATAATCCCCTTCCATGACCAAGTGAACGGGCTGACAGCCGTCCGCCCGGCGCGCTTCCGTATCGGCGCCCTGCTCAATAAAAAAATCGATCAGCTTCAGCTGCCTGGTCAAAACGGCCCAATGAAGAGGAGTGTTGCCGCGTTCATCGCTTGAACGGACCGCATCGGGATGCTCCGCAATCAACCGGATGACCTCACTCTCCTTGCGTTCCCTAATAAGCGCAGCGACCGTATCGCCGAGCGTGTTGCTGTGTAACGTCCGCTCCATATGCTCTTCCAGCATCGACGCGATGCCGGAATGGCCGCGGTCCTTCGCGATTTGCAGCGGAGTATCGACCCAGCTTACTCCCGTTGCCGTTATATCCGCGCCATGCTCCAGCAGCATATGCACGATTTCCGCATGCCCTTCCTTGACGGCAAAATGAATCGGAGAATAGTACGCCCAGCTGCAGACGGACAAGGAAGGTTTCTTCCCCAGCAGCTCCCGGACAACCTCCGTCCTCCCTGCCGCGCAGGCTTCCAGCATGCTCCAGACCTCGTTGCCCGCTCCTCCGCTGAACGGGACGACCTTGTCGGTTTTCAAGGTGTCCGGCTGAATAAACTTGCTCATCCGTTCGACCGCCTCCTCATTTCGATTGATGGGACTGGCACCATCGTTCGATGTGACCACACTGTTTTTATTGTTTCATTACCAATCACAGAGCGTCAATGGGGCTATCCTTGCAATTCACGTCCGCTTACCGCAGCGTTTGAACGAGATAATCCGCAAGCCGGATGGAGAGAGCGACCGTGGTCAATGTCGGATTTTCGGCGCCAATTTGCGGCAGGGCACTGTTATCCGCTACAAATAGGCCGGACACGCCCCGAATTTGACCGTTCACGTCGGCCGCGGAGGTGACCGGATCGTTCCCGATCCGGCAGGTGCCGGAATCGTGATGGGGCTCTCCAAGCGGAGACAAACAGATCGGCGGATTCCCGTTTCTGGACACCAGATTGATTCCCGACACAGCTGAAACGTTGCGTATCCCTTCCTCTAACCGGCGGATCGCTTCTTCCTCTTGTGCGCTTAAGGAATAATGAACCTCGATTTCCGGCACGCCGTACTCGTCTTTTTTAAACGGATTTAGCGCAATCCGATTCTCATACCGGGGCTCAACCTTTCCGTAGCCAAAGAAGATAACGGATTCCTCCAGCGCAAAAGGCCTGACTTCAGAAGTCTGATACCAATAAAAATCGCCCGGTCCGGCCATTAACAGCAAATAAGGTCTTTGAACGCTCTGAGGCACGGAGATACCGAGCGTACCCAGCGGGAATGGAAATTGGGGTCTGCTTATGCTTCCGGTCGCTTGTACGAGAGGATGATTCATGAGATAATGCCCGATTGCCGGATGGCGGATGCCCGAATGAAGCAGCAGACGCGGTGTTTCGAAGCTGCTCGCCGACAGCACGACCGTTTTCGCTTTGAGCGTATAGGCGGTCTTATCCGGCTTCATGACCGTTACCCCGGACACCTTCCCACCGTTGTGCTCAACCTTTACGGCGCGGGCATTAACCGCCAGATCAAACGGCCTTAGATTTAAAGCTGCGGAAAGCAGCGAGATGGAGCTGTTGAATATGTCGGTATGGATCCTCCCGTATAAGCTTGGCATCAGATCGGCCGCAAGCGGAATATGGTCCGCTTCCGTATATCCGTTTTGCCAAAGCCGGTTCAGCAGGATTTCCGTAAAGGTCGAATCTTGAGTAAAAGTTCGGGTCACATTCATCGCTTGTTCGGCAAGATTGTAGTAGGTATTCATCTCTTGAACCGGAAAAGGATACTTCTCCAAGGTGGACAACGTCATTCTCATCGCAAACGCAAACCAGAATAACGATCTGCCGCCGAAAGCAAACAGCTGCCTGGCGCCTGCGTAATCGGTACCCGCTCCCGGGAGCGGCTTCGAGATCGTATTAAAATATCTCCACAGCCGATCCGTGTTCATCATCGGCAGGTTGCGGGCATGCGAGGGCAGCACCAGATCGCCCCGTTCGATAATGCCGATCCGTTTGTTCTCTTGCCTCCACTGCTCGCATAACCGCCAAAGGACGCTCCCTCCGCCGGCTCCGGTGCCGACGATCAGCACGTCGTATTCTTGCTCAGCCATCTCCTCAAGCGGAGTGAGGGGAAACCACGTGTCCAGGGGCTGAACCGGTTCTAACGGGCAGAACGGAAGCCCTCCCAGCTGCCGGGAGGACGAGCGGTCCGGACCGTCGGAAGAAGGGAAATATACAGGAAAACCAGCGATAAGCCGATCGGGATGGACAATATGCGGATTAATCGCAAGCAGCTCTCCGACCGGAATCCGGCGTTCATCGGCTATCTTCCGCAGCGTATCCCGTTCGCTGGCAATCCGGATGTTCATCACGGCACCCCTCCCCTTTTAGAGCGAATGATACAGTTTATGCTCATGCAAAATCAGATAGCCCGTAATTGATGGCATCACGAAAAGAGGATGGCCCGCTTCCGTAACGGTCCAATCGGCAACGGCAACCTCGGCCGCCTCGGTCACTCCGCGAAGGATCAGCTCCCACGGCTTGCCGGCTCCGTTCGCGTTGATTCCTTGCGTTTATCGCAAAGAGAACTGCGAAAACCCCAAGTAAACTGGCTTATACACTGCAATACCATCGTAATCATACGTAATAACGGACATTTCCCTTCATCACAACTTCAAGCTTCGTAATATTTTCCTTCTCGCTGACCTTCTCGCCGGAAACCAGATAATCGAACATCGACTTCACGGTCAGGTAACCCTGATTCATGGGATCCTGGCAAATCGTCGCCGTGATCTCCCCTTTCCTCAGATGGCCGTATATTTCTTCCGTCATGTCGTGGCCGATCAAAGCGTTTGATTTACGTACATCATTTTATCAATTCCGCGATAATATAGGCTTTATCGAATAATCACCTCTAACACGCCGCGTAATATACTGGAGCATAGGCATTTATCCCACGTATGCTTATTCAGACAGCTTCGCGGAGCTCCATATGGCCCGCGGTATTAGAATAGGCACAAAGGAGTGTTTCAGGTTGACCGAACAATCATCCCACTACTTTGCCCGCGGCAACACCGCGCACGGAGCCCATTTCCTGTATAAATCCGCGTTTCAAGGGCTGAATCAGCTGTTCGTTCTTACGGGTCCCCCTGGTACAGGGAAATCGACGGTTATTCGCAGCTTGGCGGATAACCTGCTGGAAAATGGCCGGCATGTGCAATGCTTCCATTCCCCTCTTCGACCCGAAGAACTCGATGGCATCATAGCAACCGATTTGAAGGTAGGGATTGTCGACGGGCGAGTGTGCGGAGAAATTCCGGAGGACCAAGCGGCTGAAATTTCCTTCATCCACTTCGGGGAGGCCATTGAAGATAAAAAGATATTTCCCGTTAATCTGACAACGATCGAAGACCTTAAAAGCAAGCTGGCTAATGCCTATTCAAAAGCCTATGAAACATTCTTGACCGCCTTGCGGATTCATGACGAATGGGAAAAATATTATATCGAAAGCATGGATTTCAACAAAGCGGACCGGGTTGCGGAGGATTTGATTCAGCAGCTATTCAACGGCCATGACAATGATTCCCCTATAACCGGGCGTCACTTGTTTTTCGGAGCTGCAACTCCGAAGGGCGCATTCGATTTTATTCAAAGCTTAACCGCTCAGCTGGAGAGACGGATTTTTATCAAAGGAAGACCGGGCTCCGGTAAATCGACACTGCTGAAAAAGCTTGCCGCCGCTGCCGAATCGAAAGGAATCGACGTTCAAGTGTATCATTGCGGCTTTGATCCGAACAGCCTTGATATGTTAGTTTTCCCGACTCTCAGCACCGCCATCTTCGACAGCACCGCCCCTCACGAGTACTTTCCGAATCGGGACGGGGATGAAATACTAGATATGTACGCGCTCACAATGACCCCCGGTGTCGATGAAGCTTATGCAGTCGAATTAGCCGCTATTAAAGAACGGTATTCGGCGAAAATGAAGGAGGCTATCTCCCATTTGGCGTTAGCCGAGGCCATCGACTCTCATATTAAGGCCTTCTATACGGCGGCAACAAATTTTTCGGTCATAGAGGACCTCCGGCTGCAATTGCAGTCGAAATTGGATGAACTTCTCGGCACTTAATGCGTGCCGGCAATAATGCGCTGATGAAGGATCACCTGCAAGCCGATCTGGAGTTCTGCCTGCATTTGATCCGCTAAGTTGGCAGCAAAAAGACGCTTCTCCCGTCAGGGAGGAAGCGTCTTTGGTATGGAGGCCGTTTTTCGTTTTTAATGGGCTACCTGTCTGAAATACCGATAAACCTTTTCCAGCTTTTTCGTTTGGTTTCCCTTTGGACTTTCCATATTCCCGAATTCAAAAAACTTTACATTTTTGATGCCAACGAAACCGAACAAAGCTCTCTTCATCAAAATTTTATGCGCACTGTTCAACCAGAGAAACGGATAGTTAGCCGGTCCCTTCATCGTAGACACGCAAACGACGGACTTTCCTTTCAAAAGCCCTTCCGGGAAAAGCCCATTCGTATCTCTGTAGGCAAAATTGGACGCAAACAATTGATCGATATATCCCAAAAGCATGGCGGGAGGCCTTCCCCACCAGATCGGATAAATAAAAACGATTTTGTCCGCCCAAGTCAGTTGTTGTCTATATTTTTCAATCCCGGGATCCGTATGCATATCGCGTCTTCGTTTTTGCTCGTTGAACATGAGCAGCGGATTAAAGCCCTCTTCATACAGATCTAACACCTGCACCTCCTCAATTTTGGCATTTTCGCCGCTTCCTTTTATCACTTTTTGTAAAAACGCATAATTCAGACTGGTATGATTAGGATAGGTATAAACGATGAGCATCTTCATAGCGCACCCCTTAATTATCATTTGATAACTAAATAGTAGCATCATCTTTAAATTGTTGTCAATTGATAATTGTATGATGATAACTTTTTTGTTATCTTGACTATACGAGGTGAAAGGGATGGACAAAAAAGCTCTATTTCATAAACTTGTATCATTTACATCATCTGTTCATCGTGTGACAAATGAATTAACGTTGAACGCCAAGCCGGATTCCGTTACACAAGTTCAGTATAAAATTCTGGAATATATTACGGTAAATCAGCCTGTGACCCCAAGCGATATAAGCGATTGTCAGAACATGTCGATGCCGAACACGAGCCGGGAGCTTAAGAAACTAAGCGAATACGGGTTCATTGAAAAAATGAACGACACCGAAGATCGGCGGAAACAATACATCCGTCTCTCGAAGGCTGGAGAAATTGTGATGGAAGAGGCCTTTGCCATGATAGAATCCCGTTTTCTAAACCGGGTACAAAAGGCTTCGGAGGAAGATCTGGAGGACATCGAACGTGCCTTGGATATTTTGCAGACAAAGCTGTTCCATCAATAGGCATCCATTACAGAACAATAGCTCCCTCAAGTGAAATCTGATGGTTAACAACTACTCAACTTTCAAATAAGGGAGTTTTTGTATGGAAAAGGGGTTGTGATTGGGTGAATCATCGGTTACATAAGAAGCTCGACGGACTGATTCAATCATTGGTCGATCATAAGCTCATATTCGGGACGGTTCTGAGAATTGAATCGGGAGACAACCGGTTGTCATGGACCGGATCCGCCGGCGATATGACACCGGACAGCCCGTTTTTTATCGCGAGCGCAACCAAGCTTTACATCACCGACTCCATCTTGAAGCTTAGAGAGCTGAAAAAGCTTCAATTGACCGACAAAATAAGCCGTTACATGGACATTGAGCTTATTTCCGGAATCCATCGCCACCAAGGAACCGACTATTCCTTCGACCTTACGATTGAGCAATTGATGGCCCATACATCGGGTCTGCCCGACTACTTTCAGCAAAAAAGAGCAAGCGGTAAAAGTCTTGAAGCCGAAATCGTAGCCGGACAAGATCAGGCATGGTCGCTCGACAAAGTCATCGAGGACGCCAAGCAAATGAACCCTCATTTTCCGCCTGGCACGAAAGGCAAGGCTCTTTATTCCGATACCAACTACCAGCTGCTTGGGAAGATTGTCGAGAATATAACGAATACTTCGTTAGAGGATGCTTTCAAGCTATTTATTTATGAGCCATTGGCTTTATCCGAAACTTACCTGTACACGAACAACCACGGCCAAACTCCAAAGACTCTTTATTATAAAAGAACCCCTTTGCATATCCCTCAAGCGATGGCCTCCTTCGGTCCGGATGGAGGGATCGTCTCCACCGCCGAGGAACTGATGCGGTTTCTGCGGGCTTTTTTCGAAGGCCGATTATTTCCCGGAGAATACGTGAACGAGCTCTACGTTTGGAATAAAATCTTTTTCCCGCTGCAGTACGGCATCGGAGTTGCCAAATTCCAGCTTCCGAGGGTTTTCTCGCCGTTCAAGCCGCTTCCCGAGCTGATCGGGCATTCCGGTTTATCTGGAGCTTTTGCGTACTATTGCCCTGAGAAAGACTTGTATCTTTCAGGCACAGTCAACCAAATTTCCAGGCCGAGCACGTCGTATAAGCTGATGCTTCGGGTATTGAATGTAATGTAAAAAAGAACCCTGCAAAACCGTTATGACTCGACCTCATACAAATCCGCATCAAGCTCCTGCATATACGGTGTCATTTCTCCTACTGTATAAAGCTTAAGCCGGTGCATGGCACGAGTACACACCGTATAAAAGAGCTTCCGTTCACTTTCCCGGTTGTAGGTTTCGGAAGAAGCGTCGTAGACCAGCACCGCGTCGAACTCGACGCCTTTGGCCAGATAGGCGGGAATGACCGCGATCCCCTTCTCGAAGGTGAGCGTCTCCTTTGTAATGAGCCGCAAGTCCTCACCGCCTTTGGCTGTCAGAGCTTCGCAGGCTTCGCGGCTTTCCGCCGACGTTTTCGTAATGACCGCAATCGAGTCAAAGCCTTCGGCTTTCAGCATCGCAATGTCATCCAGGATACGCTCGGTCCGCTCTTCCCTGCTGTCCAGCTTCAGTAAACGGGGCTTTCCTCCGCTCCTTTCGAAAGGTACAATTTCCTCTCCACCGGGCAGCAGCCGCTTCGTAAACTCCACAATTTCCTGAGTGGAGCGGTAACTGCGAACGAGGCGTATCAGATTTGTTTCTTCTTTGCCGTAAAGGCGAACGAGCGGCGAATCGTCCTCGTGCAAATTCGTCGCTTGAGCGAATATCGCCTGGCCAAAGTCGCCAAGCACCGTCATGCGGGCACGCGGAAACAAACGTTTGAGGAATGCATATTGGAAGGGCGAATAATCCTGGCCTTCATCGACGAATACATGCCGCACCTCGGTGTTCCTGCGCACGCCTTCCACGAGCTCTTTTACATACAGGAACGGGGTTGCATCCTCATAAAACAGCTCAAGCCGGTCCAGCTTCTCTCTCGTTTGCCTGCAAATTTCCGGCCAGTGCCCGGGCGCTTCGGACCCGCCGGTCATCCGGCGATAATCGGCCTCATCCCCAAACAACTGACTGTACAGCCCGACCACATCTACGAACTTGAGACGTCTGACGTCCCGCCGCAGCGGCCCGAAATGTTCCTTCACGATCATCCGGCGAAGAAGCTCTTCTTCCTGGCCGGCAAAGTCGAAGACATTTTCTTCCCCTTTCTTCTGCTTAAAAAACTCGTCATTCGCATCGACATACTCCTGGGTAAAATCGAAAACCGCATCTTCCCGCCGGTACTTCTTCAACAGCGTTCTGTAAGCTTCATCAACCTGATCGTTATCGAGGTAATCGAGCTCGTCTTGAACCCAGTCTGCCTCCCGCTCCTTTCGTTCCAAAGCCGACAGCTCCCCCAGCAGCCATTCACGCAGCAAAGCGACACGATTCTCCAATCGGATCGAACTGTCGTAGCTGTAAAATTGCAACTTCATCTGCTCCGCTGTAATCAACTCGCGGTCCCTAAACCGGATCCCATAAAATTTCATGCCCTCTTGGCATAGCCACAAGGCATAGCTTTGAAGCGCCCCAAGGAAAGCTTCCGACGCTTTATATCGAATCCCATGCAGCCGCGCTTCATACGCAATCGTCGGTTGCGCCGCCAGCACATATTCGATTTGATCGAACGGGTCCTCCAGACGCATCGTGGATTTGAGCCAAAAGACAAGGTATTCCTGGAATGTCGTCTGCTGCATATTTTCCTCGCCGAGCTCGGGAAGAACCGTGGACACATAACTGTTAAACATCGGATTCGGCGAAAATAAAACGATTTGATCAGCCGTAAGCCTGCCGCGGTATTTGTACAGCAAATACGCTGCCCGCTGCAGCGCGGCGGACGTTTTCCCGCTTCCAGCCGCGCCCTGCACGATGAGCATATGACTTTTATCGTCGCGTATGATCGCGTTCTGCTCCTTTTGGATCGTCGCCACGATGCTCTTCATTTGCGCATCCGCACCTTTGCCAAGAGCCTGCTGAAGCAGCTCATCGCCGATCGTCAGGCTGGTGTCGAATACATTTCGCAGCTGCCCGTCGCGAATTTGGTATTGCCGCTTTAACAGCATCGTTCCTTGGACGAGCCCGCCTGGCGTTTTATATGCGACCGTTCCCGGGGAATGATCATAGTACATGCTTGCAATGGGCGTTCTCCAGTCATAGACCAGAAAACTCATGCCTTCTTCATCGACAAAGGACGACACACCGATGTAAACCGGCTCGATAAAACCGCCGCTCCCCTCCTCTTCAAAATCAATGCGCCCGAAATAGGGTGACGGCAGCAGCCGCTTCATATTGTTCCATTGCTGCATACGCAAGCGGTGGCTCCGCTCCCGCTCGGACAACAGCGCCTCTTGCTGCTTGATGCTGTAGAAGGTTTCTTCGAAATCCTCTTGCGTGCTGGTATTAACCGTAACCTCCTCCCAGAAACGTTTGCGGATGTCCGTCACTTGATTGCGCAGACCGGCCACCTCGGGCTCCAGCTCGGCGAGCCTCGTCTTCAGCTGCTCTGTCACCTGATCCAGCCTCTCCTGCTCTTGCTTCCAATCGTTTGCGCCGATCATCGTTTCGAACACGCTCCTTTGGGGTTTTTTTTTGATAAAAAACACATTTGACAAAACACCGAATCACATGGTATGATTATAGTGTAGATAAAATGATTTACCTATGTCCATTTTCGAAAGACGGCAAATAGGTTTTCTAAGCATATCATATGATCAGTTTGCGTGTAAATCGTTTATATAAAAAAAGAAACCGACTTTGTCGGTTTCTTTTTGTTTATTGAGGAAATAGCTACCGCTTCGTTACTTCGATATTTAGCAGCCTTGTTTTCGTAACCATGCCGCCGCTCATTCCGCTCACTCCAATCTGTGCACCAACGCCAATGCTTCTTCATGATCAGGCTCAAGTTTTAGAAATTCCCTCATGTAATTCCATGCATCTTCTTCTAATTCTAACTCGAAACAACAAATGGCCAGACAATAATATACGGTGGATACGATCTCCTCTGGGTCCTCATGTATCGATATTTCTAAAAACCGCTTGGACTCCCCGTACATTTCCATCTCATACAGTAACAATCCAGCCTCAAGAGCGATGTCATAACGCTGCTCCATTACGTAGTACGACGACCACAAAAGCTGTATACCCCGATGGATATCCTGCTTTTCTTCATCATTGGCATCCATTAGCAGACTGGAGACCCGCTTCGTGCTCTGAATGAAAAATTCCGCGTCATATCCGCCTAAACGCCAAAAACTTAATATTTGATGAAGCTCCATGCTATCCAGGCTGCGATCTACATATTCCTTCAAGCTGAAAAATTCGTCCGGACTGCTCTCTTAAAGATATAAGAGCCTCCGTTAGGAGGCTCGCATTTGTTTTTCGTTATCGGTTTAACCTTACTTGTATAACACCTTATCCACATTGTATTTGGCCTTGAGCTCATTAATAATGAATGTTTCATAAATTTCTCTATCGACGGGATCCTCGACTATACAGACCTCGATTTTTGTGACTTCATCCCTGTAATTTTTCATGACGGATACCGTGTCTTCAAAATGTTTTTTGATTCGGGGTCTTAGTTTTCGTGCCTTGCCAACGAACAGGAGTTCATCCCGATCATTGTAAAACATAAAGATCCCCCCTTTTTCTCTCGAAATCAGGTGAAAATCCGTAAACCCGTAAATATGGCTTAACTCCGGCTGTTTCTGTTTGTGTATGATCACATCCGGTGTTGGAATCGTTATTTGTATCATATCCATTCACTCCCCTTTACCTATCTATTCCCAATTCGAGAATATCCTATTATTATAACAGCCTAAGTCCCTAAAGTCCTGTTTGACCTAATCCGTATACTCAGGTTCCGATTAAAGTAAGTGCATCTTGGCTTCCGCTTCGTCCCACGGCACCGAGTAGCCTGCCCCTTTGGCGCAAAAGATGGAGGAGGAGGTATAGAGCGGATCCGCTTCCTTGCGATAACCAATCCGTTCGAGCACTTCCTCCGCATTATGGCACCGGTCGTAGCCGCTGAACACGCAGCGGATGCTGCCTCGTCCATGCGTAAAGGAAGCGAATTCGGTGCTGTAGTTCATGAAGGTCGACACGGGCGCCCTCCCCGTAATAACGGCTTGGGTACCACTCGTCTGCGGCGGCTCGAATGTACCTGAAGCACGCTGAATATCGGATAGCACCTTCCCCATCTCGTCGATTCCGACCTTGATTTTGAATTCGTAATAGGGTTCAAGCAATAAGTTATCCGCTTTCTCCAGCCCCTGTCGAATCGCGCGAAAGACGGCCTCGCGGAAATCACCGCCATGCGTATGTTCTTTATGCGCGCCGCCTCTTAGCAACGTAATCTTCAAGTCCGTGATCGGCATGCCTGTCAGCAGCCCGTGGTGCTCCCGTTCGTAAAGATGCGCTCGAATCAGATTTTGATAGCTGACATTCAGGTCATCCGGATGACACCTGCTATCGAATTCGATCCCGCTGCCTCGTTCCCCCGGTTCAAGCAGAAGATGCACTTCCGCATAATGCCTGAGCGGTTCGAAGTGTCCATACCCCCTTACAGCCGACTGGATTGTTTCCTTATACAAGATTTCCGGTTGGCCGAAAGAGATGGCGAAGCCGAATCGCTCCTTCACTAGCTGCTCCAGCACTTCCAGTTGAATCAACCCCATGACGCGAATATGAATCTCCTGCAGACTTTCATCCCAGACGACATTCAGAGACGGATCCTCCGCGTTCAATATGCGAAACGTACCGAGCACTTTCTGCGCGTGAAGCGAATCATCGAATTGTACTTTCGACTGTAATGTCGGTTCTGACTCGTAAGCCAACTTGTCTGAGAACAGCCCCAAGCCTTGTCCGGCCTCGGCCCCGGACAAGCCGGCCACTGCAAACAAATCGCCGGCTGCCACTTGTTCCACCGGCTGCGACTTGAGGCCGTTAAACAATAAGATCCGTGTAATCTTCTCGTCATATCGAACCCCGCCGCTCTCATATCCAAGCTGTTCCCGAACCTTCAGCCTGCCGCTGAGAGCTTTAATGAACGTTAGCCTCACTCCGTTAGCATCGTGGCGAATTTTATAAACTTGCCCCCCGAACGATGCAGTCTCATCATAAGACGTTGTCGTCAACAGGTGCAGCTGATTCAGGAATTCAATCACCCCCGTATCCTGAAGCGCAGAGCCGTACGCGCAAGGGAAGAGAAGGCCCGCTCTCACCATCCTCTGCATGGCTTGCAGCCAGAAGGTTTGATCATCCCTTCCTTCCAGGAACGCTTCCAGCAATGACTCATCTCGTTCAGCCATCGCCTCTCGCAGCGGTTCGCCGACGACACTGTTAACGAAGCTTTGCGTGATGGAATAAACATCCCCCGTCAACTGCTGGCGTATCTCTTCCTCTGTTCTTTTGGCATCCGCGCCGACTCGATCGGTCTTGTTGATAAAGAAGAATGTCGGGATTTGATGTTTGCGCAGCAGCTGCCAGACTGTCTCGGTATGACCTTGGACACCTTCAACCGCGCTGACAATTACGATGGCGTAATCAATGACCCGAATCGCCCGCTCCATCTCCGGGGAGAAATCGACGTGCCCAGGCGTGTCGATCACATAATAAATGTCTCCTTTATAGTCCATAACCGCCTGATCGGCGAACACCGTAATGCCCCTTGCCCGCTCGATGTCGTGGCTGTCCAGGAAAGCATCTTTATGATCCACCCGCCCCCGCGACCGGATGCTGTTCGTATGGTACAGCAGCTGTTCCGCGAAGGTCGTCTTACCTGCATCCACATGGGCAAACAGGCCTATCGTTAGTCGCTTCATAGTATCCCACTTTCGCAGAGTGTCACTTACATTATAATATTCGTCTAGCACACGAATAAAGGCGTCCTCGTGGACGCCTTCAGCTAGTTTAATTTCATCGTTCCGACAAATACTGATCAAGCTGATCGAAGGTTCCTCCGAAGCCCTGCTCCATGGATTCGAACATTCCCTCAAAAAAGCTGCGCTCTTCTTCGGTAGCATTGTTCGGACGGCTGCAAATGGTCATTGTGGTCGTACCGTAATTATCAATAAGGGTTACCTCATTGCGAATTTCGAGCGGGATCAGATCGCTAAATGGAGCTCTGACAATGTTGCCCTCCTCGTCCGAAAAGCAATTGAACCATACAATCTTCTCTGGAGCCTTGATCTCCTGATACAGAAATTTGCCCCACATTTGACTGCCATCCGGAGCCTGCATCCTGTAGTGGAAAAATCCGCCCGGACGAAAATCCAGATGTTTTACACTTATTTCAAACCCTTTCGGTCCCCACCAGCTCTTCAGGTGCTCTGCTTCGGACCATGCTTTGAATACAAGCTCGCGCGGCGCATGAATCTCACGCTTTATGACTAACTCTTTGCCCTCTGAGTTTGACGTCATATTCATTCCTCCGTACTTCGTTTTTAATTCTTTATCAAAATATACCCCTTAGGGAATATTCCTGTCAAGGAATATTTAATTTACTTTCGGGAATCAAGAATAAACATAGACGCATCTTGTCCCATAAATATTTTACTTCCCGTATAAAATGTCTCGGATTGAATATCCCTATACCCTATGTTCGTCATCCTTTCAGTCAGCTCTGCTTGATTAAACCCGTTATGCACGAGATCTGAAACGATAGTTTCATTTTTATTAAAATCTGCGATCAGTAAATGTCCTCCCACATTTAGAACATCGAACAATCTGGATAAAACGAATTCAACATCCGGAATATGAAGCAGAACCTGCGCCATGAAAATATAGTCAGCACGTAAATCCGATAAACCTTCCTTTTCAAAATCAAAGCATAATGTTTCTGCATTCTGAATATGGGAATCGGAAATTTTTCGCTTTATTTGATCGATCATGTTCGGTGATGTATCCAGAAAAAGCATAGAATGAAACTCGTTTAACAAATTCATTCCGACAAGCCCGGTTCCGCAACCAAAATCAATGGCATGCTTACCTTTAGTGTCAACTAAATATTTGCGAATGGCATCTGACGATACGTTTGCAATATGGATTCTTTCAGGAGTGTCATATATATTGGCTATCATTTCAAACTTATCCGTATTTCCCATCAGGATCTCTCCGGCAAGACGGCCATCATTGGATAAAATTCCGTAGCCATTAATCCTGCGATAACGGCGGGATCTTCTGCGATTAGCTTTGGGACTTGATCTGCATTCTCGACCTCAATGACGGCGAGCCCATGAGGATCGTCCGGTTTACGGACAGGTCCGAATACCAGTGCAATCCCCTGATTCTGCTTATCCGTCCAATAGGCGATGTGCTCATGCATAATGTTCCGTTCTTCTTCGGTCATATCCTGAGGAAACGTTGTTCTTGGCGGCGTTGACCACAACATGAAGTGCATTTTTCCCGGATTGCCGCTTGCGGTGTTATCCGACATTACGAAAAACCTCCATTAGCCTAAATTTATAATCCAAATCATGACACTCCATGATCATTATCCGTGAAATTCCTTGTGTCATGCAAGCGGCACGAAATAAAGTTGGACATCCAGCGCCGCTCACGATCTTAAGCTGTTTCCGCCGCTATTTCGCAAGCGGAAGCCTCACCGTAAACGAGGTTCTCACTTGGTCGCTCGCTGCGGAAATCACTCCATTATGCAGCTCAACGATATTCTTGGCAATCGCGAGGCCAAGGCCCGAGCCGCCCGTATTCCGCGAACGGGAATGTTCGCCGCGATAAAACCGTTCGAATAAAAACGGAATAATGGATGCCGGCAAAGGCTCGCCGTAGTTTGCGATCTCAACGACGGCTTGCCCGGAATCGCTCCAAACCGCGATTTCGACCTGTCTGCCATCCTTTCCGTACTGAATCGCGTTGACGATCAAGTTTTCGAACACCCGGACAAGCTTGTCCCCGTCTGCGCAGACGAAGATCGGATGATCGGGGAGAGACAAGAGACACTCCATCTCCGCCTGTTCGAATTGCAAACGGAATTGAGCCGTCAATTGCCCGAGCATCTCAAAGAGATTGATCGATGCCAGCCGAAGCCCCATTCCGCCGCTCGTCCTCGTGAATTCGAATAAATCGTCAATCATCGTTTTCAGGTGCATTGATTTTTCGTAAGCGATTCGAACGTAATGCCTCAATTCCACTTCATCCCGGTAACGGTCCTCTTCGACCAGCCCTAAATACCCGATGATGGATGTCAGCGGCGTGCGCAAATCATGGGAAACGTTCGTGACCAGCTCGGCCTTCGTCCGCTCGGCGCGCCGTTCCTCCTCGATAGACAGCTTCAGCTGTGCCGTCATTTTATTGATATTTTCCGCCAATACTCCGAGTTCGTCATCGCCGCGAATCTGAAAGAGGTAATCGAAATTCCCGGCGGCAATCCGTTCGATTCCCTGCGAGATTTCCATCAAGTATCGAATGGTCGAACGGCTTAGAGCGAACAAATAAAAAACAAAAAATAAAAGGCAGGCTGAAGTAAATACGACCGGAATGCCAAACTCATCTTTCATCAGCTTCAAGAGCGGGGCGAGATAAGGAAAATCGGTTTCGTACGCTGCGATCGCGATTAAGACAAGGATGCCGGCCGTCGTGACGGACGCGAGCGCGCTTAAGACGAACAAATACAGCATTTTGAAACGAAGGCTCTTCCATGGTTTACGGATCAATTTTATACCCTACTCCCCATACGGTCTGGATCAGCTTGACGCCGCCCAGCTCGCTCTCCAATTTATCGCGAAGCTTGCTGATATGAACCATGACGGTATTGGTGGACTCCAGGAACTTGTCCTTCCACACCGCTTCGAATATGGCCTCTGCATTAAGCACCTGTCCGGGATGGCTTGCCAGCAAATATAAAATATCGAACTCTGTCGAAGTCAAATTAACGTTCCGGCCCTCCACCGTAACCGTATGTGATTTTTTGTTTATTTTCAGAGAATGGATCTGAATTTCGTCTTGATCCTGTGCCGGCTTTGTCTGCGCATTCAAAAAAATGGACCTGCGAAGCAGCGACTTCACCCTGGCGATCAGCTCGAGGGCATTAAACGGCTTGACCATATAATCGTCCGCCCCCGTCGTCAGCCCCATAATTTTATCCATATCTTCGGCTTTGGCGCTCAGCATCAGAATCGGAATTCCGAGCTCCTTGCGCACCGCCCGCACGACCTCCAGACCGTCCATCTCCGGCATCATGACGTCGAGAATCATCAATTGGATGGATTCTTTGGCGATCAAATTCATTGCCTCGCGGCCATTGCTTGCTGTGAGCACCTGATATCCTTCGTTGACCAAATAGATTTTGATCAGCTGGGCGATTTCAAGATCGTCGTCAGCGATCAGGATTTGAATGGTAGTCATGGAATCTCTCCGTCATTTTTTTTAGTAAGATGGCTCTAGTTTATCAGAAATCTCTCCGCAGCCAACCGATCACAATCACAAATAAGAAAAACTTAAGGTTTCCTTTATGATGTTTTACGAACTTCCCGGGCACTGCACGTTATCTTGGAGATAGAGCAACGGACAAGAATTCTGCCTGGAGGGATTACGATATGAAAACAAAGCTATACGTTCTATACGGCGGCAAATCCGTCGAACACGAGGTGTCATTGAAAACAGCCGTTACCGTCCTTCATTCCATTGACGAAAGCCGCTTCGAGGTTTATCCCGTATACATTACGCGTGACGGCTTGTGGTGCACGCCCGGACAACTTTCGAAGGAAGGATTGACGATCGAACGGTTAATTGCGCGGCCCGCATTTCACGACCCGGCCCGTTCCATCGGTGAAATACTGTCGGGCATAATGGCTTTGCCAGGTCCAAAAGTCGTTTTGCCGCTCTTGCACGGCTCTAACGGGGAGGACGGCACGGTGCAAGGCCTGCTGGAGCTGCTGAATGTTCCGTACGTCGGGAACGGCGTGCTGTCGTCCGCGCTTACCTTGGACAAGGCAATGTCGAAGCAGGTGTTGGCCCAGGCCGGCATTCATCAGACGGAATATCGGGTGTACCGATTCGCGGATTGGAGAACGGATGAAGCAGCGGTTCTGCGCGATGTTGAGAATTGTATGGGATATCCGTGCTACGTGAAGCCGGCCTCCCTCGGCTCCAGTATCGGTATCAGCAGATGTACAAACCGGGGGGAGCTTCTCACCGGTATCCGCGAGGCGTTCTCCTACGATAAGAAGCTCGTCATCGAGCGCGAAGTGGACGGCAGGGAAATTCAAGTAGCCGTCATCGGTAATGAACGGCCCCTGGCTTCATTGCCCGGCGAATTCATCCATGATCACATTTTCTTCGATTACGAATCCAAGTACATGGACAAGCGGCTTACAATGTCCATTCCCGCCAAGCTGGCGGACGGCTTGACTCAGCGGATCCGTGAGCTGGCAATTCTGGCCTATCAAGCCCATGGCTGCGAGGGTCTTGCCCGCGTCGACTTCTTCCTTGACGGAAAAGGCGATTTGTTCCTGAACGAAATCAACGCTTTACCCGGATTTACGAATTTCAGCATGTATCCTGTCATGTGGGAGCGTACCGACGGAACATCCTATTCCGAGCTGATCGAAAAATTAATCGGGCACGCGATTGCCCGTCACACAGATAAGCAAACGTTTCAATATACAAGATGAACGAGGTGAACGGCATGTTAAGAGACACTTGGGCTGAAATTAGTTTGAGCCGCATTCGCGAGAATATGCTGAACATCCGCCGGTCTCTGCCGTATTCGGTGAAGCTGATGGCCGTCGTGAAGGCGAACGGCTACGGGCATGGCGACATCGAGTCGGCCGCGGCAGCAGTGCGGGCGGGGGCGGATTATTTGGCGGTCGCCTACCTTGAGGAAGCACTGCGATTGCGCGAAGCTGGAATGAAACTGCCCATTCTCGTATTGACCCCCATTCGGCCGGAGCTGACGCCATTGGCGCTGGAGCTCGACTTGACTTTAACCGTTACAAGAGCCAAATGGTTTTCGGAGATGCGTGTCTTTAAGCCTTTCGCCTCGGAGGGAAAGCTTCGGGTTCATGTGAAAATGGATACGGGACTCGGGCGGATCGGCATCCGGACGAAAAAGGAATGGGAAGAGCTCGTTCCATGGCTGTGCGCCAGGGATGTGGAGGTAGACGGCTTCTACACCCATTTTGCAACGGCAGGGCAAGCCGATACCGGCTATCTGGAGCAGCAAGCCGCGCGCTTCGCCCGAATGAAGGAATGGGGACGCTCGTCCGGCCTGGCGATCCGGCATTATCATTGCGCGGGAAGCGCCGTGGCGCTCAGGTTTCCTCATCTGGCGATGGATATGGTCCGGATCGGAGCGGCGATGTACGGCTTCTATCCGGAGAAGCTTGCTTGTCCGGTAAAGCTGGAGCCGGCATTAAGTCTCCATAGCCGTCTCATTCAGGTAAAGAAGCTGGCTAAAGGGGAATATCTCGGCTACAACAATTCCTACCGGGCCGAGGAGGACGAATGGATCGGAACGGTGCCGATTGGCTATGCAGACGGCTGGTCGCAACGGATGCAAGGCACGGATGTGCTGATCGAAGGTCAGCGCGCCCCTATTGTCGGCAATATCTGCATGGATCAGCTGATGATCAAGCTTCCGGGACCATGTGTGGAGGGCACTCCGGTCACCTTGATCGGCTTTCAGGGCGAGCAGCGGATTACGTTTGCGGAGCTTGCCGCCTATATCGGAAGCGTAGCACAAGAAGTTTCCACTTCGCTTGGAGCCAGAGTGGCAAGAACCTATACCGATATCGAGGAGGCACGTACAAAATGGAACAATCAAACCTGGCCAAACGAAATCAATCAGGCCGTCATCTAACTTTTAACACGATTCAAGCAGCTCATTCCGGGATCCACAAAGGACATCTGGTTTTGATTAATCGCGATCATCCCATTCAACAGACCGTTGCTTCAGACAGCTTAATGCCGCTTAGCTCGTTTCCGGCTATCCATACCTTGAGGGACGGCATGCTGCTGGAACAGACCTGTTTACGGCATTTGGCGGATTTGCTCGAGGCTTGTCACGGGATAAACGATATTGTCGCCGTCAGCGGCTATCGGACGAAATTCGAGCAGGAGGAGATTTATGAATCCTCACTAGCCGATAATGGCGCCGAATACACCGCACGCTATGTCGCATTGCCCGATCGTAGCGAGCATCAGACGGGGCTGGCCATCGACGTCGGCAAGCTGAACAAGGACGTGGATTTTATTGCACCGGCATTCCCCGACAGCGGCGTTTATAAGAGCTTTAAGAAGCTTGCCGCCCGGTATGGGTTCATTCAACGCTATAAGGAAGGAAAGGAATCCATAACTGAAATTTCTTGCGAGCCATGGCATTTCCGTTATATCGGCTATCCTCACGCCGAAATCATGGAGCGAAACGATTGGTGCCTGGAGGAATATATCGATCAGCTCAAAAACTACCCGTACGAGGATGGACATCTTGCATTCGAGGATGAACGTTCATTCGTTGAGATTTATTATGTGGCGGCGGATGAAGGGGCTTTTACAACCATTCCTCTCGTAAAATGCGACCGATTCCTCTTATCGGGAAATAACCGCGACGGGTTCATTGTTACTGCATTTCTGGATCAAGGAAGACACATTCATGTCTAAACCGACTTACGGCGGACTGGATTGGATCAAGTTTGGTGCGGCCTTCATGGTTGTTGCCAATCATACCGGCCCGCTTCTATCCTGCAGCGCCGCTGCCGATTTTTTCGTAAGCAATCTGTTTACCTGTATTGCCGTTCCGGTGTTTTTTATGACGGCCGGATTTTTATTTTTCCGTAAGCTAACCGGGGACCCATTAACAGATCGGAACGCTTTGCGCGGCTACCTGCTGAAAACTTTGAAATTATATGCGGCTGCAATTTTGCTATATGTACCGCTGAATATGTACACGGGTTATTTTTCCGATTCCTTCACGGCGTATTCCTTGATCAAGGACATCGTGTTTGACGGTACTTTTTATCATCTATGGTATTTGCCTGCGCTAATGCTGGGCCTGGTTATTACTTTCGTTATGTATCGAAAAATGTCTATGAAAGCCATGCTGGCATCGGCGGGTCTGTTGTACATCGCGGGACTCTTAGGAGATAGCTACTATGGAACCATTCAGAATGGCGTAGGAATCGTCAACGTATACGAGGGATTATTCCATGTATTTGATTACACGCGTAACGGGTTGTTCTATGCTCCTATTTATTTGGCAATCGGGGCTTGGGCAGCCAAACGGCGGCCTTCGGAGAGAACGCCATCCGTCAATGCGGCTTTGTTTGCCGTGTCGCTCGGCATGATGTTCGTTGAAGGATCACTCCTGCACTCGTACGGAATTCCAAGGCATGACAGTATGTATATTTTCGCGCTGCCCGCCACTTATTTTTTGCTATGTTGGTCGTTGCAGTGGAAGGTCCGGTCAAGCAAATCGTTCCGGGAGTGGCGAGTATGGGTCTATATTTTGCACCCGCTCGCAATTGTGCTCGTTCGCGGCGCGGCAGAGGCGACGAAGCTGGAACGGCTATTTATCGCGAACAGCCTGCTCCATTTTGCCGCCGTTTGCCTGGCGTCGATCGGTATGGCCTCCATTACGGTATGGCTATTGGCGATTAGCCGGAATTCCGAGCGGTATGCTCTCTTTCATCGTGCTTGACTGGGATAGGTCAAAGGTTAGTGCCAAACGGCTTATTTGTGGTATGGTTCCCCCCGATTTATCTTCACCGCCCGATAAATCTGCTCCACCAGCACCAGCCGCATCAGCTGGTGCGGCAGCGTCATGCGCCCAAAGCTCAGCTTCTGCTGGGCGCGCTTCAACACGGCGGGAGCAAGTCCCGTGCTCCCGCCAATAACAAAAGCCACGTGGCTCCGCCCATACGTGGCTAACTTATCGAGCTGGTCCGCGAGATCTTCGCTGGACCAGAGCTCGCCTTCGAGCGCGAGCGCGACGACATGCGCGTCCGGCTTCAGCTGCGCCAGAAGCCGTTCGCCCTCTCGCTCGCGCACCTGTGCTTCCTCCGCCGGACTCATCGTCTCCGGAGCTTTCTCGTCGGGCACCTCCGTGAGCGTCAGCTTCACGTAAGGCCCGAGCCTTTTGGCATACTCCGCTATGCCCATCACCAAATACTTTTCCTTCAGCTTCCCAACCGCCGCTATCTGAATATGCATGTCCCGTCCATCCTTCTATCCGTTCTCCGGCCTACACGACCAAAAACTCCGCAGCCTCGTCGCAAAAATCGCATTTCCGCGGCGGTTCCCAATCCGCAAACTGCGTTTCCTTCAAATCCACCACGTCCGGCGCATCCTCATACTCATCCACAAACCGATCCAATGCCTTCTCAATATCCGCTTTACATACACAATACATCGTCTGCACGCTTCCTATTCTGAATTAATGTTCGTCCAAAAAACGTTACACCCAGCATATCAGAAAACGCCACCCCATGTGAAGTCGGCAAAATACACCGGCTGCGCCCTCCTGAGCCGAAGGGAGAATGAACCCTTTTTTAAAACACACATCACGTTTCGCTTCCCCATCCACCTTCATTCCGAATCACCCGATCCTCCCCCCAGACCTTCCTGAGCCGATGGGAGAGTGAACCCTTTTTCAAAACACACATCACGTCCCGCTTCCCCATCCACCCTCATCCCGCCATCAACCATCCTCCTCCCCCACACCTTCCTGAGCCGACGGGAGAATGAACCCTTTTTCAAAATACCCATCACGTCCCGCTTCCCCATCCACCTTCATCCCGCCATCACCCGATCCTCCTCCCCGCACCTTCCTGAGCCGATGGGAGAATGGACCCTTTTTCATTTCACCCACCATACCCCGCAATACCCGGTACCACCCATACCTCCCGCAAACCCATATATAAAACACCGCTCATCCGCCCAAACTCCGCCCGCCCATCGACCATCAGCCTGAGACCAAACAAAAAAAGCCGCAGAGCTATCCGAACGAGAGATCACTCTCCCGCTCGGTCCCTGCGGCAGCCGGCCAATTACACCGGCTCCTCAATCCAATAACCCCTAACTACTCTTCAACACCTTTATCCTCCAGCTTAAACGAAGCGGTCTTCAGCTTCCCGCCGCGGTAAAAGCTGACCTCGATCTTGTCCCCGATCTTCTTGCTGTCGTACAAATACTTGCGAAGCTCGATCGTGCTTTCAATTGACTCACCGTCCAGCTTGACGATAACGTCATTAAACTGCAAGCCCGCTTCCTTCGCAGGGCCAACCGCCTCGAGCACGATCACGCCGTCATAAATCTCGTCCGGCAAATGCAGCTCGATATCCTCCGGCAGCTCATCCTCTCCGCCGGCCGTACCCGACTCCGGCACAGCACCGCCCGAACCGGAGCCTGGGCCGCCCTCTCCCTGACCGCCGTTCATCGAGTCCTGCAGCGACTGCTGCTCCCAATACTGCTCCAAATCCATTGTATATACGCCTAGATATGGCCTAGGCACATGACCAAGCTTCAGCAGGCTTTCCACTACCGGCATTGCATGATTGATCGGGATCGCAAAGCCGATGCCCTCTACGCCAATATCTGCAATCTTCATGCTGTTGATGCCTACCACGCGCCCATTCAGATCGATCAGCGGTCCGCCGCTGTTGCCTTGGTTGATCGATGCATTAATCTGTATGACCTCCTGCTCCCAGTCATACACGCCGTCCTGATTCAAGGATACCGGCACGATTTGCCGCGTCTTGCTGATAATGCCCGACGATACGGAATCGCCGAGACCGAGCGGATTGCCGATCGCAATGACATATTCCGCTGCGCGCAAAGTCGACGAATCGCCAATTTCCGCTACGACGTCAATTCCCTTGTCATCGATCTCCAGCACTGCCAAGTCGGTAATCTGATCCTTGCCGACTACACGAGCCTCGCGGCGCTCCCCGTTCATCAGCACGGCTTTCACCTCGGACGCGTTAGCGATGACGTGATAGTTCGTCACGATGATCGCCTTTCCGTCCCGCTTGTCGATGATGACGCCTGAGCCGACGCCCGCCTCTTGCAGCGTGCCTTCCCCTTCCGCGGCATCCTCATCCTGAACTTCCCCATCTTCCCCGATCCCGAAAGAAAACAGCTGCTCGTTAATAATGCTGACCACCGCCGGTCTGACCTTTGCGGAAGCCTGAATCGGACGCTCGAGCGGATCCACGGTCTGAATGACCCCAGAAGCCGGCGCCGAACCGTTCCACCCTGCTGCGCCGCTGCCGCCGCCAATAAACGCACTGAACAGAAGCGTAGCGGCAATCGCACTCGTGAACGAGGATACAATCGCGATGCGGACGGTCGTCCACTTGAGCCCCTTGCTTCTATATGGAAATGTAAAATCTTCTCTTCGACTTTCTCTCGCTGCACGCCGTGAAACCTTTGTCGAGTAAAAATCATCGTCGAATAGGCCCATAACCATCGCTCCTCTCGATGCCCGCGACATCAAGACTATTTTTTTCAATCTAGGAATGTTTTCGGATGAAATGACTAAAATAATAATAGATTCGGACGACACGGCAGCCCTGTTTTTAAATAAATACCCAAGAGCCGCTTGTTCGTACCACCAAAGGAGAGATGTCGATTATGAAAGCCAAAACGCCGGCCGCCTGGGAGCATGTACAGCTCGCCGCCAAGCTTGCCGATTTGAAGGATGATCATTACCGGACCGTTCTCACTTTAAGCGCCATGCTAGAGTTGCTGATAGAAAAAGGCATCCTGTCGAGAGAAGAGCTAAGCGCCAAAGCCGACGCGCTCGATGCGCAGCTGGAAACGCTTATTTCCGCTTCACTTCATCCCATGGCGTAGGCCTGTCGTGATAGGTTGCGCGAAGCGGATGCTCGTCTTTTTTAAAGAAAATTCCGTTATCCTCTAATATGTTATTCACGGTCAGCATCGCTAAATCCATGACATTATGATCCAGGCTGAGATGAGCCAGATAGACGCGCTTCGTGCGGTCCGTCATGAGCTCAAGCAGTGCTTCACCCGCCGCGACATTCGACAAATGGCCGACATCGCTCAAAATTCTGCGCTTCGTATTCCACGGGTACCTGCCCATGCGCAGCATTTCCGTATCGTGGTTGGATTCCAGCACCAGTACGTCCGAGTCTATAATTTGCCGCTTCACCTTCTCGCTTACATAACCAAGATCGGTCGCGAGACTCAGCTTCTCGCCATCCTCGCAAAAGCAGTAGCCTACAGGCTCGGCCGCGTCATGCGAGATCGGATAAGACTGTACGACCATCGATCCGAACGAAATCTCTTCGCCCGTCTCCATATACACCCGCTTCTCCGGGGCGATCGTGCCCACATGACGCTCCATTGCGCCCCAAGTCGACTCATTCGCATAAATCGGAAGCTCGTACTTCCGGGCAAATGCGCCCAGCCCTTTAATATGATCGGAGTGCTCATGCGTGACGAACAGCGCATCCAGCTGATGACCGGATATCCCCCGCTCACGCATAAGCTCGTCCAGCTTCTTCGCGCTCATTCCGGCATCGACGATGACCGTCTTCTCGTTCCCCTGTACGATCGTCGCATTCCCCGTCGAGCCGCTCCCCAACACCGTAAACCGCAGTCCCATAGCTTTGAATCCTGTCCCTTCTCCCGCTCCCGTTAACCGTTCGCCTCATCCTCATTCATTTCATCCGTTGCAACTTCCCCGCTGATCGCATGCACGTAGTAAGGAGGCCCGCTTTCCAAAAGCACGCGCCATGACGGCGCCGACACCTGCTTCTCCGAGTCGAAAATTTGCCCGTGATAGCCCAGCTGTATATCGGTAATAACCGCCCCGTCCGGTAAATACGATTCGATCAGGCTCGCCACCACCTTGGATGCGGGCAGCACCTGCTTCGCTTCGCCGGTTCCCAGCAGCTCTACGCGATCCTGCTGAAAAGCCGTGATCTTCTGATTGCTGATATACAGCTTCAGCTTGGCGTCGAACATCGGATGACCCTCGACCATCCGGTGCAGCACGAACACATCTACGCTGCTGCTCAAGGAATCGTAAACGTACTGGTCAATGTCGGGTATATCCTTGCCCAGAGCCTTCACCAGCTCCGAATTCGTAAAAATAATCTTGCTGTCTACCGGCGTATCCAGCTGCACCGGATCCTTATTGCTGCGGCTCTCCGAATGCAATAAATACTGTAAGTCCCCGAGCTTAGGAGCCTCAAGCGGCAGTTTGGCTTCCAGCGAAATCCGCTTCTGCTGCATGAGCTGCACCTTATCCTGCGGCAGCTCTGCCGTATTCACGTTCACGTTCAGCTGCTCCCGGATATCCATCCACAGCTGATACCCGAGCAAAATATTAAGCAGCAAAAACGACATGATCAGCACACTTTTCGCCCGTCCCCAATCCAACCGCTGTCACCTCCCGTTAGAGTTATCGTCAGCCTGTCCGGCTGAGGTTATCCCGTTGATTCCGCTCCGTTCATCGCGCCGGATGCGCTTCGGTCGTCCTGCTCCGGCGGCTCATAGCCGCTCGGATAGGCGTCCATCAGCACCTCCTCCGTTCCGTCCAGCAGGCGCACCGCCCATACCGGGCTGAACTTCAGCCGCTTGTCATCGAGCGGCGATGCCTGCAGAGCCGGGAACAGCGCCGTTACCTCGCCGCGCCTATCATATTTCAGCAGCGACTGCTCAAGCTCCTCGCCTCCGGGCAAATAACGGACACCGCGCGATTCCGCCTTTGGTCCGAGTGTAATCGTGGATCTGGCGTACTCGGTCACTAAACTCTGCTGAACCCTCAGCCTCATAAATCCGTAATGGAACGGCGGCGTATCGATAACCGGATACTGATCCACATATTGCTTGAACCTCAGATCCGTATCTGCGCCCTCAGGCGCCGGACTGACAAACCGGTGAACGCCGTCCCAGCCGCCGTGATCGTTAATAAAATCAACAGAAGCATAGACGTTATCGCTTAGCAGGTTCTCCACGCTTTGCGGCGCGGCGGGATTCGTATACGTAATCCACATGCCGTTCTGCTCGACCTGCAGTCCCCGCTTGCCGTCGGTGAAAATCTGCGACCCGCTCCGGTCCTCAAGCGACCTCGTCGTGCTCGGGTCAAAAAACATTCGCACCATCAAATCAGGCGAATACGCCTCGTAAGGAAACACCATGTCGGTCGTCTGTACCGGAGTTCGCGGCAAATAGAGGCCGTCCGGCGTCATCTCGTATTCCGTCTGGAATTGCCCGAAGCCGACATAATCCTGCACGTCGCGCACCGTCAGATCCGCCCGCACCGATTCATACACCATCTGGCCGTCGGCGCTGAAGAAGAACGTGCGCACCTCTTCCGTGCCCGTCGTCTTGAAAATCCAGATGCGGTCGATCGTTTCGTTCAAAAATAAAAGGTCGCCTTCCAGCTTCAGAAGCTTCTGCAGCAGCTCCACCGGAATGCCGTTCTCGAACCGCAGCTCGATGCCGATGTCTTCCTTGCGCACGTCCTCCCAATTCAGAACGTCGGCCGAGCTGCGCTGAAATCCTTTGAACTCGCGCCCTTGAATGCGCTGATTCAGAATCATTTCGTAAAACTGCGTCCCCGGATAGATGACCGTGTGCTTGTTATTTCCCAGATGAACAATCAGTTCCTCCGGAAAAATAACGCTCTCCACACTAGTTGGCGGTCCCATCGGCTCGACATTTACATAATCCTGTTCGCTTCTGACCATCGCGCCGAACCCGGGCATGCTGTAGGCCAGCAGATAGCTTTGCAGCAGGCTTAACGCGACCAGGATGATGAGTGCGGTCGTCTTTGCCTTCTCCATCATGCCGACACTCCCCCTTCCTGCAGCAGCGGGAGAGTAAACGTTACCGTCGTGCCCTCATTAAGCTCGGAGCTCAGCGATATCGTCCCGCCGTGAGCCTTCACGATTTCCCGGGCAATCGACAGGCCAAGCCCCGTCCCGCCCATATTCCTCGAGCGGGCCTTGTCTACCCGGTAGAACCGGTCGAATATCCGGTTCAAATCCTTCTTCGGAATGCCGATGCCCGTATCCTTGACGCTGATCGCCATCAGCTCGGAATCAACCGGTTTCTTTGCCGTCAGCTCGATCGTACCGCCGTCAAGCGTATACTTGATCGCGTTGGAGAACAAATTGTCCAATACCTGATCGATCTGGTCCCGGTCCAGCCACGCGGACTCCAGCCCGCGGTCCACGCGGACGGTCGCCTTGATCGACTTCTGCCTCAGCTGGAACGAGAAGCGGTCGGCCACTTCGTCCAGCATCTCATGAACGTTCGTCTGCCGCCGCCTGAGCGGCGCCTGGTTCGAATCGAGCCGCGAGAGATGCAGCAAATCCGTCACGAGCCGGATCATCCGCTCGGTCTCGTTGCGGATGACGCCCACGAACCGCTCGGACAGATCCCGTTCCTCAAGTGCGCCGTCATCGAGCGCTTCGGCATAGCTCTTGATCGTCGTAAGCGGCGTGCGCAGCTCATGGGACACGTTCGCCACGAACTGGCGCCGCGACTGCTCCAGCTTCTCCTGCTCCGTGACGTCCTGCAGCACTGCGATCGTGCCGGTTATGCCTTTGTCCCGGCGGTGAATCGGCGTGAAGGTCGCCCGCATATAGCCAGTGCCGCTGTCGCCGTGCTCTTCTTCGCCACGACGAATGTGCAGCGTCTGACCGCGCCCCTTCCGCAGCTCCTCCAGCTGCTGCTCCGACAGCTCGAACAACTCGGACAGCTCGCAGCCCTCGCAGGTTCTGACGTCCAGCAGCTCCAGCGCACGCCGGTTCCAGACGATAATTTTGCCGTTCTCGTCCGCAGCGACGACGCCGTCGCTCATATTCGACAAAATCGACGCCAGCTTCTCGTTCTCTTCTTCATTTACCGACAACGCTTCCTTCAGCCGCTTGGTCATGTCGTTAAACGCCATGCTCAGCCTGCCGATCTCATCCTCGCCGAGTACGGGCACCTGAAGGTCAAACTTCCCTTCCGCTACCGCCTCTGCCTGCCGCGTCAGCCCTTGAATCGGGCTCGTAATCGTATGCGCCAGCAAAATGCCGAGCACGCCGGTCAAGCCAAGCGCAATCAGCGTCCCGGAGAAAAAGATCTGATTCACCCGGTTCACGGTATTGTAAAGCTCGCTCATCGACGCCACGACATAGACCGCCCCGATTACTTTGTTGCTTTTGTCCGTGACGGGCTGGGCGATTACCTTCTTGCGGACATTATCCTCGTCGATAATTTCCTCTTCGTTGTCCGGTATATTCTGAAGCGCCCTGCTGACCGCCAGCGACTTATTCTTCTTGTTGCCGATGTACGACTGGTGGCCCTGAAGCGAAGTAGCGATAACCCGGCCCGTAGAGTCGAGCACCTGCACCTCCGCTCCGCTTATGCTGAACAAATTGCGGACAACCAGGCTCAAATCCTCCGTCGTACTTTCGGCCGGGTCCCCCTCTTGATCCGGCTTTATGAGACTCTGTGCCGCCATCTGAGAGAGGAGGTCGGCCTGCCCCTTCAGGTTGACCGTGAAGCTGTCAATCAGCGAGTTCTTGACCGTGCTGATGAAATATACCCCGATCAGCTGCATCGCCACGAGAATCAACAGCAAATAGATAATGACAAGCTTTACCTGAATCGTTCGGAAAAAGCTTTTTCCCTTCATCCCGGACCAAAGCTCCCCGTCTTCGAATTACGCATCATATACCCGAGGCCGCGGCGCGTCATAATGTATTCAGGTCGGCTTGGATCGTCCTCGATTTTCTCTCGCAGCCGGCGGATCGTCACGTCGACCGTCCGCACGTCTCCGAAATATTCAAACCCCCATACCGCTTGCAGCAAATGCTCCCTGGTCATTACCTTCCCGCTGTTGCGGGCCATATAATAAACCAGCTCGTACTCCCGGTGGGTCAGGTCCAGAGGCTCGCCGTCCTTATAGACGACATACATGTCCGTGTCGATGAACAAATTGAAAAGCCGAAGCCCTTGCGGCTCCTGCTCTGCAGCTTCATCCGCCGATCCGGCGCCCGCCTGAGCGCCCGCCGGGCTGCCGCTCAGCGAAGCTACTGCAGCATCCGGCTTCTGCTGCCGGCGCAAATGGGCTTTCACGCGCGCCAGAAGCTCGCGCGTGCTGAACGGCTTCGTCACGTAATCATCCGCTCCGAGCTCCAGGCCAAGCACCTTGTCGATCTCGGTGTCCTTGGCCGTCAGCATAATGATCGGCATCTGCAAGCTCGCTCTCACTTCGCGGCACACATCCATGCCGTCCTTCACCGGCAGCATCAAGTCAAGCAAAATCAGATCTGGCTTCTCCTCAAAAGCAAGCCGGACCGCTTCGCCGCCGTCAAAGGCGCATATGACCTGATGCCCTTCCTTCTCCAAATTAAACTTAAGTATATCGGCTATCGGCTGCTCGTCGTCGACCACTAATATTTTTCCGTGCATCGCTACACCGCCTGTCGCTTGTCCATTTTTTACAATAAAAGTATGGAACGATTTTAAGCATGTACTTTCTATTTTAACATATCTAAAGGGGTAGTTCACAATGAAACTTCCCTCATGTTAGCAATGTTTTTCCATGGCTTTGTCTTATCGTGCATAAAAAAAAGAAACACCTCCGCGGTCAGCGAAAATGTTTCTTGTTCACTTTATATGGTTATAAATTTATAAGTACTTTAACGGATTTTGGAGCACGCCGTTCTTATGCACTTCGAAATGCAAATGTACGCCGGTGGAATTGCCTGTGCTGCCCATAATGCCGATTTTGTCGCCTTTTTCTACGATATCGCCCTTGCTGACTCCAAAAGAGCTCAAGTGGCCGTATACGGTTTTGTATCCATTCTTGTGATTAATAATAATCGCGTTGCCGAGGCCCGTCTTCGTTCCGACAAACTCGACAACCCCCGTGTCCGCCGCAAGAATGCTACGGTTGCCTACAAAATCTACGCCGTTATGATTCCGGCCCCAACGCGGTCCGAACTTGCTGGTCAGTCTAGCATTCGCTACCGGCATAGCGAATCTGCCCGAGCCTTCGCCAAGTACAACCTTCGTACCCCGTTCTACGATCTTCGGAGTCGGCTTCTTGATCACTTCCTGCTTAAGCAGCTCCTCCGTTACCACATATCCGTTCTTCTTGACGATGCGGTACGTCATGCGGGTGGTGCCTTCCGTGCCTTCGGAAATCGTCTTCGATTCGCCGACGCGCATATTCGCGTTTTTCTTTACTTCGACCGGCGGCTCGACCGTTTCGATCTCTACGAGATTCTCAACCGTTTTCACCGTAAGCTCCGGCTGACGCACCGTCAAATCCAGAACATCGCCGATCGTAATTTTATCGTCTTTAATCCATTTGTTATTCTCGTAAATCACCTGGGGCGAAATATCGAACTTCTCGGCGATACAGCCTATGCAGTCGCCTTCCTGAACCGTATATTTCGTCGGCTTCATGCTGCCTTGAGTAAGCATTTTGTAAATATCTTCGGCCTTCATGATGTCCGCCGGTTCGGCGTCGATCGTTTCGGTCTTGACCGTCTCTACGAAGTTGACCTCCGTTACCGTCAGCCCCGGCTCCTTGGACGTGTCCTCCGGCTTGTCCTGCTCAGCCGCTGCAGCGCTTGCATTAAAAGAAAGCGCCTGAACCTCGTTCTTCTTCTTGCTGGACGCCGCCAGCTCCGGCGCGAATTTGCTCTGCACCCGCAGCAAAACGTCGTTCGCCGTCTGCTCGTCCTTCACGATACCGATTACTTTGTCGCCTACCTTCACTTCAACGCCGACCGCATGGGAGGTAAACATCCCCTCAAGCTTGTCCAGTGTCGCTTCCGTATCAGGCTCGGCCTTGAAGCCGCTGTCCGCTTCATATGTAAGCTTGCCGGTATCAAGAATCATGTTAATATCCGGATTCGCCTTCTGAGCCTCTTCCGTCTCTAGCAGCACGAGCTGCTCGACATCATTCGGGTCGCTGACGCTTCCTACCGCAGTGCCGTTCATATATACATTATAAAATTGTACGGTATTCGCTTGCACGTATTCGATGCCGCCAAATCCGGCAACCGCTAGTAATACGAGAGCCCCTCCGGCGAGCTGAATCTGCTTTTTGCGCCAAAACGGCATTGCCTTATCGCTTACGGACGGTTCCATCTTCTTGCCATTCAAGTTTTGCGACCGGTCTCTGCGAAAATATTGAATCGATTGATTCCATATCTTCCGGAGCCGACCTTTTTCCCTGAAGTCGGTCATGATAATCTCCTTTTCGCGCTTTTGCAACTTATTTTTCAAACATCCGACATAAAAAAAAGACGAATGTTCCAGTCAGGATCACTCGCCTTACTTTAACATACCCCTAACAAATGGGGCAACCTTAACGCCAGCTTCTTACAATTAATATTTTTTCAGAATGGCCATCATTTGTTCGTATTCTTCCTTGTCGAGATGCTGTGCCATAATTTGCTGGATGGACGTCAACTCCTGCTCTGTCAGGCCATTTTCTACATATTGAGAGATCGTTTGCCAGGAATCCTGAGGCAGCTTAGTCATCAAAAGGGCGAACAATTGCTCCTTATCCTCGTCGCTCATTTGATTCTTCACTTCGGTCAGCTCCTCGGTCGTCATCGCCGTTTCGCTGCCGTCGATGCCGGCCTCTCCTTCCTCTGTGCCATCCACCGTCGCGCCGTTATCCGGCTCCGTTCCGTTATCCGCCGTCCCTGGCTGATCCGTCTCCGTCCCGGACTCTACAGATTCCGTTTCTCCGCTTTCCGTCCCGCCGGCTTCCGGAGCCGTCCCGCCGTCCGCCTGCGTACCTCCGCCAATCCCGATATCCGTAATCGGCGGATCCCCGATCTCCCCGAATGCATCCACCGCTTCCGGCGGATTGCCTTGATCGTCGCCCGCAGCCTTATCTTCCGTCTCTTTTCCTTTGTCTGCTATATCCGTCTTCAGCAGCGGATCCGCTCCCCACAGCTTCCCCCAGACGCCGGTCATTGCCATCGGCGGGGCCTCAAGCGGCAAATTGAACTGCTTCAGCAGCGTGTCGACGTAACTAGTTACAATAAACCCGGTCGTCCATATCGAAAGAAAGCTTAATATAAGCCCCGCCGCGACGAGCTTGCCGAGCCACCCGATTTTTTTCAGCATGCCTTACCCTTCCTTTCTATCAGCAGCCGCCCTGACAGGGAGCCGCATCGACGCTTCTAGTCTTGTTATCTACCATTATGGTCAACAAACTAGCGCGGCATTCCCAATACTCATGACATTATTGGAATTGTTGTCTTACATTTTGTCTTTCAAAAACACAAAAAAAGGATGGCCCGAGGCCATCCTTTAACCTTCATTCTTCTATTCGTAAATCGGACGAACCGGGTTCGTCTGCTCGCGGTTGCGGCCTACCGAGAAGATCGCAATCGGAATGCCTGTCAGCTCGGACACGCGTTTCACGTAGTTGCGGGTGTTCTCCGGAAGATCCTCAAGCGTCTTCGCTCCCGAAATATCCTCCGACCAGCCCGGCAGCTCCTCGTATACCGCTTCGCACTCGGATACCAGCTTCAGGCTTGCCGGATACGTGTCGATGATTTCGCCGCGCAGCTTGTAAGCCGTGCAAATCTTCACCGTTTCGAGGCCTGTCAATACGTCAAGCGAGTTAAGGGACAAGCCCGTAATTCCGCTTACGCGGCGGGCGTGGCGTACGACAACCGTGTCGAACCAGCCAACGCGGCGAGGACGGCCTGTAACGGTGCCGTATTCATGGCCCTTGTCGCGAATCAGCTGGCCGATCTCGTTATCCTGCTCGGTCGGGAACGGGCCGTCGCCGACACGCGTCGTGTAAGCTTTCGCAACGCCGATAACCTGCTGGATTTTGGACGGGCCTACGCCCGACCCGATACATACGCCGCCCGCCGAAGGGTTCGAGGACGTTACGTACGGATACGTTCCTTGGTCGATGTCCAGCATGACGCCTTGAGCGCCTTCGAACAGCACTTTTTTGCCTTCGTCGATCGCATCGTTCAGTACGACCGAAGTATCGGTTACGTACTGGCGAAGCACCTCGGCATACCCCAGGTAATCGCTGATGATTTTGTCCACGTCAAGCGGCTCGCTGCCGTAAACCTGCTCGATCAGCTGGTTTTTCTCCGCGGCGATGGCGCGCACTCTTGCATCAAACTCCTCGGCGTCCATCAAATCCGCGATCCGGATTCCGTTGCGGGCAGCCTTGTCCATGTAGCAAGGGCCGATCCCTTTGCGCGTCGTGCCGATTTTGTTATCGCCCTTGCGGTCTTCTTCAAGGCCGTCCAGGACGAGATGATACGGCATAATGACATGCGCACGGTCGCTGATTTTCAGGTTCTCCGTAGAAAATCCATTTTCATGAATATAGTTAATTTCGTCGATCAGCGCTGCAGGATTAATAACCATTCCGTTGCCGATGACGCAAGTTTTATTGTGGTTAAAAATACCGGATGGAATCATCGTCAGCTTGTACTTTTTATTATCGATGAGGATGGTGTGCCCGGCATTGTTTCCTCCTTGGTAACGAGCGACGACGTCGGCTCCTTCTGCCAAGTAATCGGTGATTTTGCCTTTGCCTTCGTCTCCCCACTGTGTACCAACAACAACAACCGTAGACATAATCATACCCCCGTCCGGTGTTTATGAACACCGAAATTTACCGTCTCCCGCCTTGCCTCATCCCTGCTCGATAGCATGGAAATCGGCAATGTCCAAAAAGACAGCACTAACATTGTAGCAGTCTCCACACAAGAAGTCAAACGAAAAACGAACAATTGCATATACTGCCATGCAATTGTTCGGAATTCAAGATGCTGACGGTTCCTCATGAGTCCGATCCAAACTTACGAATTTATTGAATTGCTTCAAAAACGCCAGCTCGACCGTCCCGACCGGGCCGTTACGCTGCTTGGCGATAATAATCTCAATAATGTTCTTCTTCTCCGACTCTTTGTCGTAGTAATCGTCCCTGTACAGGAACGCTACGATATCGGCATCCTGCTCGATCGATCCCGATTCCCTGAGGTCGGACATCATCGGGCGTTTGTCCTGCCGCTGCTCGACGCCCCGGCTCAGCTGCGACAGCGCGATAACCGGAACCTCGAGCTCACGTGCGATATGCTTCAGCGTACGCGAAATCTCGGAAACCTCCTGCTGCCGGTTTTCGCCCGCTTTGCCGCGGCCGGAAATCAGCTGAAGGTAGTCGATCAGAATCATGCCGAGCCCGCGCTCTTTCTTCAGGCGGCGGCATTTGGAACGAATCTCGGCTACCGTAATACCGGGCGTGTCGTCGATATAGACCTCCGACTCCGACAAGGCGCCGATCGCCATCGTCAGCTTCTCCCAGTCATCGCCCTCAAGATGGCCGGTCCGCATGCGCTGCGCATCGACGTTGCCCTCGGCGCACACCATACGCTGAACAAGCTGCGCGGCCGACATCTCCAGCGAGAAGATGGCCACGGTCTCGCGGGCACGGACGCCGACGTTCTGGGCGATATTGAGGGCGAAGGCCGTTTTCCCTACGGACGGACGCGCCGCCACAATAATCAGGTCGCTTCGCTGAAAGCCGGCCGTCATCCGGTCCAGATCGGTAAAGCCCGACGGAATGCCCGTCGTTCCGCCCCGGTCGGCATACAACTGCTCGACCTTCTCGAATACCTCCATCAGGACATCCCTGATGGAGATGAACCCCCCGCCTGACCGGCGGTTCGAAATTTCAAGAATTTTTTTCTCCGCATCGCCAAGAAGGACGCCGACGTCCTCGGAATTGGCATAGCCGTCGGACACGATATTTGTCGCCGTCCGGATCAAACGCCGCAGCATCGACTTCTCTTCGACAATCTGCGCGTAATAATCAATATTCGCCGCTGTCGGAACGGCATTGGCGAGCTTAGCCAAATAGCTGACCCCGCCAATTTCCTCCAGCAGCTGCCGGTCCTGCAGATGCGCGGTCAGAGTAACGAGGTCAACCGGCTGGTTGTCCTCCGCAAGCTCCACCATCGCTTCAAATATATTTCTGTGAGGACCGCTGTAGAAGTCATCGCTACGTATCCGCTCCATCGCCGCGATGAGCGCCTCGGCCTGCAGCAGCACCGCCCCGAGGACGGCCTGCTCGGCTTCCAGGTTTTGCGGCGGGACCCGGTCAAACATCAGCTCTGTACTCATGGTCACTCCTCTTCCCCAATCTTCACTTACTCTTCCGCCGCTTGTACGCTCAATTTCGCCTTCACTTCAGGATGAAGCTTGACGGCAACCTGCGTTACGCCCAGTGTGCGAATCGGCTCTTCGAGCTCGATTTTACGTTTGTCGATCTTGATGCCCTGCGCAGCCAGCCCTTCTGCGATTTGCTTGCTCGTAATCGCGCCGAACAGCCTTCCGCCCTCGCCGGCTTTCGTCTTAATGACGACCGTCATCTCTTCGAGCTGCTTGCCAAGCGTAATGGCGTCTTCCTTCTCCTGCGCTTTGCGCTTCAGCTCGGAAGCGGTCTGTACCTCCAGCGTTTTCAGGTTTCCGTCGGACGCCGCCTTCACGAGGCCCTTCGGAAGCAAGAAGTTGCGCACATAACCCTCGGAAAGCTCCTTGACTTCGCCTTTTTTCCCCTGTCCCTTAACATCCTTCAAAAAGATTACTTTCATTCGAATAACCCCTCTTCCGTTTCGATTTCATTTAACACTTTCTTCAGCTTCGCCGCAACTTCCTTCACGGTACCCTCAAGCTGCGCGGCGGCATTCGTCAAATGCCCGCCGCCGCCCATCCGCTCCATGACCACCTGTACGTTCATGTGGCCGAGCGAGCGGGCGCTTACGCCGATGAGTCCGTCCTGCCGTTCCCCAATGACGAATGAAGCCAGAATATCCGTCATATTCAGCAGCGTGTCGGCCGATTGTGCGATCAGCAGCTGCGAGTATTTGCGGCCGCTTTCCGTAACGGCGATCGCAACATGCTCGTAGAGCACCTCGGCGTGCTTAATAATTTCGGCCTTGCGCACGTATTCCTCCAGATCCTCCTTCAGCATCCGCTGAATCATCATCGAATCCGCGCCGCTGCGGCGCAGGAAGGAAGCGGCCTCGAACGTTCTCGCACCCGTGCGGAGCGAGAAGCTCTTTGTGTCGACCGTAATCCCTGCAAGGAGTGCCGTCGCTTCCCTTACATCCAGCGCAACCCGGTCATGAATATATTGAAGCAGCTCGGTAACGAGCTCGCAGGTGGAGGAAGCATACGGCTCCATGTATACCAAAATCGCATTTGAAATAAATTCCTCGCTGCGCCGGTGATGGTCGACAACCACAATTCTCTCCGTATGCTGAAGCAGCTTCGGCTCCTTCACCATCGAAGCCTTGTGCGTATCTACGACAACCGCAAGCGACTGCGGCGTAATGAGCGAGAAAGCCTGCTCCGGCGAAACGAAGCGCTTCGACAGCTTCTCGTCCTCGCGGATCAGCTCCATCATCTTCTCGATGGCCGGATTGACGCCCTCGAGCACGATGTAAGCCTCCTTGCCGAACAGCTGAGCGGCCTTCAGAACGCCGATCGCCGCGCCTACGGCATCCATGTCG
The DNA here is from genome assembly GCF_020169515.1 of Paenibacillus vietnamensis. GTDB lineage: Bacteria > Bacillota > Bacilli > Paenibacillales > Paenibacillaceae > Pristimantibacillus > Pristimantibacillus vietnamensis. The sequence goes on from NZ_JAHMHW010000006.1 coordinate 243,602, forward strand.
GGCATTTTGTGGCCCATGATGACCACATTGTGGCTTTCGCGGATCAGATCGCGCAGCGCGTGCGCGACGACTCTCGCCCTGACGCGCGTCCGCTTCTCGACCGCATTTGACTTGCCGCCGTAGAAGGACTGGCGCCCGCCCACCTTGACGGCCGCCTGGTCGCCCCCGCGCCCGAGCGCAATGTCTAGGCTCGTGTGCGCCCATTGCCCCAGCTCGATAATATGGTCGGCGCCCGCCGCGAAGCCGATGCTGAGCGTAACCGGAATTTTGTGGTCGCCGGTAATTTCCCTGACCTCGTCAAGCACGACGAACCGCGATTGCTCCAACACCCTCAGCGTCTTCTGGTCGGTGACGAGCAGGAAGCGGTCGCTGGTCAGCCTCTTCAGATAGATCTGATATTTCTGCGCCCATTCCGTAATTTCCGCCGTCACCTTGGACAGCATCGAGCTGCGCTGGTGATCGTCGAGGCCCTGCGACACTTCTTCCAGATTATCGATCATCACAACACCGAGAACGAGCTTCTCATCCTCGTATTTGCGACCCAATTGCCACAGGTCGGTAATATTCTTAACGTACAGGATGCGCTCCTTCTGCTTAAAAATCAGCTGGTAGACATGCGAGCCCACAGTCGCCTCGATCGTGCCCTCGCGCTCCTTCACCTGCTGCAGCGTCGGGAACAGCTCGGTAAGCGGCAAGCCGACGACCGTCTCACGCTCCATCATGCTTGCTATATAGGGATTATGCCATTCCACCGTACGGTCTTCGTTATATAAAATAATTCCAAAAGGCAGCTCGCCGATCACATCGTTGCCGGCCTTCTTCACCCGGTAAGAGAGCGTGCCAAGATAGGACTTCAGATCCTTCCGGAAAGCCCGCTCCGCCATAACGGTATAAACGCCCAAAGCGCCCGTCAATAATAGTGCGATCAGACCCAGCAGCCAATTAAACCAGGCCAGCGCCACCGTCATGAGCGCCAAGAGAATAAAGCCCCAAATTTGATGCATTCCGTGCCACCGCGTGACCAAAAACTTCGGCATTTCCGATTCGCTCCTGTGCTATGGTTTCGTAAACGACTTCCGGATTGGAAAAGCGGTGTCCAGCACGCCGATCAAGCTCAGCGGCGGGAACATCAGCACCGGAATCGCAATAAGTACCGGCACCGCCTTGTTCCATCCCCGCTCATGGGCGAGGAAGAAGAAAAATCCGACAGCCTGAAACGCAAATACAAAACTAAGCAAAGGCACCAGATTCATAACCGCAACGGAGAAGAACGATTCGCCCGCAGGGGACGATAACAGCTCAACCGCATATGCGATCAAATAAATCATAACCAGTATACGCGGCAAACGCCATTCCCTGGCCGAAGTAAATCTTGGCACTTCGGGGCCTCCGCTCCACTTCACCGCCCGGCGCGCAATATACTGCGTGATAACCGTGTACCCGAAGGCAATCATAATGAACGTCATCGGAATGGAATTGACGATCATGCTGATGACCGTTTCCGTGAAATCGGAGTTCCACTCGCTCGGGAGCATATTCTGGCTCTGCAAATTGTTAACCGTATCCCTGCCGATTTGACCCATCTCGCGGATAAGCGAAATATCCAGAAAAACCTCAAATACGAGCAGCTCCAGCATCAATTGGGCCAGAAATACGACCCCTACCGTCCGTATTACTCTGGAAGCAGGCGCCTGCTTCATGTACAAATGGCCCATCACGACGGACGGAATCAGGAAGAACAGTCCGATAATCAGCGTTGCCGGACCGCTAACGAAAAAAGCGATCGCCCACACGGGAATCAGGTGAAGCACGAACGATTTCGGCGGCAGCGTCGTATACAGTACGACGTACGGCACCATCAGCAGCAGCAAGGTAAACATGTTCAGCAGCGGCAGTACTAATGACAATAATAAAAGGAGTGCCGCAAAGCTCCACAGCACTGGTTTCAAGCCGGTTTTCAAACCGTTCACCTCTTGCGTATATAATCTGGTTTCTTGCGAAACTTTTACAATCCATTATAACACAAAAGAAAGACGGAACCACTTTCTCATTCCGTCCCCATGTCTGTGTTTTCCCCGGTTTTAATACGGTTTGCAAGCCCGGCTACACCTTTTGCTGCTCCATTATAATCTTCTCGCAGTAATCGATAATTTCGCTCCTTCGGACGATGCCGATAAACCGGTTCATATCGTCGACGACCGGCACGAAGTTCTGCACCTTCGCCAGCGAGATCAGATCGTCCATATTAGCGTCGATTCTTACGGTCTTATTGTTCAGCCGAAGAGGCACATCCGCCAGCTTTACCTTGCTTGCGTTCTCCAGCTTCAGGTCCGCATGCTTCTTCAGGTACCAGAGCAGGTCGCCCTCCGTAACCGTTCCGGCGTACCCGCCGTTCGCGTCGATAATCGGCACGGCCGTATACCGGTTATATTCCATTCGTTCCAGCGTCTGCCTCAGCGTCATATCCTGGGTGAAGCATATGACATCCTGCTTCGGCAATAAGAAAAACGCTATATTCATCCTTCCAACCACTCCGTTCCGTTTGCTCAAACCCTTTCCACTCTCCCTGAAGGCAGCTGTCGGCTTCGAGCAAACCTCCTTACGGCTGTTCGGAGCCCGTTCCGCCGCCCGCGAGCGGCTGTACTTCGTTAACCTGATCCGCTGTATATTTCTCGGGCAATAATAGCTCCGATACGGGCGTATCCGCGTCCAGCCAGCTTTTGATCATCGTACGCACTTCCGCCAAATCCTCTTCGTCCGCAAAGTAATACCAGGCCCCACCGCTCTCGAGACGGTGTCCGCTGCCAGCGAGCGAATGGCTGTAAATTTGGCGGTTCTCAGCTTTAAGCATCGTCTGTCCGAGCTCGATGAGCTGCCGCGGAGGCAGATCGGTGCTGAAATTTCCGCCCATAATGTTCATGAGCTCAGGGATTTTGGACCATTGGTTCATTTGCTTGGCTTTATCCATTAATAAGTTCAAAAAAATCTGATGCCGCTCCGTGCGGCTCATATCCCCGCCGGCATCCTCCCGGTAGCGGACATAATTGAGGGCGTCTATACCATTATAGCTCGGCTGCCCTGCTTTGATCACGAATTTCTCATGATCCGGATCGTCGTTAACCATATCTTCTTCAATAGGCAGGGAGATTCCTCCCAACGTGTCGATCACTTTGCGGAACCCTTCGAAATTTATAGACGCATAATGACGAACCGGCGCGTCAAACAGCTTGGATACGGTATCCATCGCCATTCCCGCTCCGCCGAACGCATAAGCGTGGGTAATCTTGTCTTCCCTTCCCCTGCCGACAATTTCGACACGGGTATCGCGCGGAATCGACACCATCAGCAAATCTCCGTCGCTCGGGCGGACGACCGTATAAATCATCGTGTCCGACCGGCCGATCTCATTGCCGCGCTGGTCGACGCCAAGCAGCAGCATCGCGAACGGCTCCTTCTTTTCCTTGACCGTGCTGACCGGAACCGGCTCGCGTCCCTCGATCGGCTTGTAGGTTTGCACCAGTTCCTTCTCGAGACGGTCCTCCAGGAACCAATCGAACCCTAGCATGGCCAGCGCCCCGCGGTTCAAAAATACGGCCGTGAAAATAACAGCCAGCGAAATAATCGTAACCATCCACCATCTGCGTCTCTTCATCGTATGATAAATTCTCCTATCTGCTCGATTGTAAATGCACATTCCCCTTCAGTTTAGACCAACGCCCCCGGAAACAGGTTACAAATTTTTTACAACGCGCCGGTCCCCTTTTGAAAACAGGTCTATGAAGAGCTTGTGCCGAATACAATCATGGCATATAAGATGAGAGCTCACAGAAAGGGTGACCGCTATTGCTTCAACCTCCATCGCTGAAGCCTGACGCATCCTCCACCGGCCTCGATCCGAAGGTAGCCGGCTTGCTTTGTTATTTGGGCGGCTTCATTACAGGCATCATATTTCTTGTGCTTGAAAAGCGAAGCCGGTTCGTAAGGCTGCACGCCGTCCAGTCCATCGTCGTCTCCGTCGCATTAATCGTGCTTAATATTATTTTGGGATTCATTCCCCTCTTGGGGTGGATTCTCGGCGCGCTTCTTATTCCCGTCGCCTTTATCTTATGGATCGGTCTCATGCTGCTGACCCTTCAGGGGAGATTGTATAAGCTTCCCGTCATCGGTGACTGGTCGGAGCAGCAGGCTAACCGTTTTTATTAAGCCGCTTTTGGCGGCCAAACAATGGACAGGTACCATTATACCGGATTCCGCTGCGCTTTCGCATATGTAATATTTTGAGATAGAACGGCCTGGGGCCGTTCTATTTTTTTGTCCCCCGGCAGCGCCTGCTTAGCCGCTCTTGTGTCCTCTACGGCGTTTAATCGTTCACTAAACGGTTTATTCGATTATAAGAGGCTGGATCAATCCTCCGATTGAGATGGTTATATTTTCAAAAAGGATGTGATCCTATTATGGGTGCAGGCTTCAATCTGTTTATGGTCGCTTTGCTCGTCGCGTTAACCGCTTTTTTCGTCGCTACCGAATTTGCCATTATTCGGCTCCGTTCCAGCCGCGTGGACCAGCTCGTCGTGGAAGGCCGGAAAAACGCCCTCGCCGTTCAGCGGGTTACAAGCAATCTCGACGGCTATCTGTCCGCCTGCCAGCTCGGCATTACCATAACGGCGCTGGGACTAGGCTGGCTCGGGGAGCCGACCGTCGAGAAGCTGCTGCTTCCCGTCTTCGAATTTTGGCATATGGACAGCGAGCTCAGTCATATATTGGCGTTTCTTATCGCCTTCTTTGCCGTGACGTACATTCACGTCGTGATCGGTGAGCTGGCGCCGAAGACCTTCGCCATTCAAAAAGCCGAGCTCATCAGCTTTGCCGTCGCGAAGCCGATCATTTTGTTTTACCGGGTCATGTATCCTTTCATCTGGGTGCTTAACGGCTCAGCCAACCTTCTCATCCGCCTGTTCGGTCTAAAGCCCGCCAAGGAGCATGAGGACGCTCATTCGGAGGAAGAGATTCAAATTATTTTGAACGACAGCCTGGTGAGCGGAAAAATTAACAATACGGAATACGGTTATGTGAACCGGATTTTTGCATTCGACGAAATGCTGGCGAGAGAAATTATGGTTCCCCGCATCGATATGGCCGTGCTGTATTTGAATCGGACGATGAACGAAAATCTCGACATCATTCGAAAAGAGAAGTATACCCGCTTCCCGGTTGCCGGCGACAGCAAGGACAACATCGTCGGCATGATCAATACGAAGCAGCTGTTCTTGGAATACCAGGATCATAACGGCTTTGACCTTCAATCGGTCATGCATCCCGTAATGTCTGTGTCCGAGGTGATCCCGGTCAAGACGCTTCTGAGGCGAATGCAGCAGGAGCGCGTCCATATCGCCATCGTCGTGGACGAATACGGCGGGACGTCCGGCATGGTCACGATCGAGGACATTTTGGAGGAAATTGTCGGCGATATCCGGGACGAGTTTGACGATGATGAGCGAAAGGATATCGAGAAGCTCGATGAGCGGACTTACCTTCTTGACGGTAAAGTCACTTTAAGCGAGCTCGGCAATCTGCTTGGCGCGGATCTGGAGCGCGAGGAAGTCGATACGGTCGGCGGCTGGCTGTACAGCGAAATCGAAGACGTGAGGCCTGGCAAGCAGTTTAACTATAACAACCTGCTCTTTACGATCCGCGAAATCGGCAAGCACCGTGTGAGCAAGGTCGAGCTGAAGCTGAGGGAGCGCGCGGCGAAGTGGAAGGCACGGGTGGAGTAGGGCTGGGCGGTCCAGCCTCATAGCTGTCTTGCGCAATGTCTTCTGGCGTTGCTTAGACTGGTACGTCTCTTCTGGCGGTAACGGAAAGGAGAGTCGGTTAGGTCGGATGGTTCGCGTAGAAACCTTCATTCCAACCTCCATCGCTCGGACTGTAACACGGGGGCTCCCCTATAATGCTCAGCAAAGCCATAAAAACAAGGCTGTTTTCCCGGTCCCTGCATGATCCGTAGAAAACAGCTCCCTCCTTTTTGCCTGTTTAAGCATAATTTGCAGTCCATTGCGGCAAAATGTACCCAAACGGGAAGGAGGGATTTTTTTGACTGAAACGATGGACATGTGGCTGAATATTATTTGCGGCTTCATTGTTCCCTGGTTATTCGGCGGTATTTATTTGGCGCGCAAAAGTCCTCTGGTGCTCCTGCTCATCTTCCCTGCAGGCTCAATCATCTCATCCCTCATTAATGCGTTAGGTTTTCATTTAAAATTTTGGGACTTTACCCCGTTGATTCCGAATGATGAATCCATCTCCGCTTTGCCGCTTGATATCGGCATGTACCCGCTTCTTGCCTGCTTCATGATCAGAACGATCATACAGAAGCGCAAGAAGACGGCTCTCGTATTTTTCCTGTTTGTGTTCTCCACTACGGTTCTCGAATATATCGGAACGATAATAGGCAAAGTCAGTTACGGACACGGCTGGAATGTCGGCTTTACTTTTTTATCCTATTGCGTCGGCTTCGGCACCGTCTTCCTCTACTTCAAGCTGCTTGAGCGTCACCAGGTGCTGTAACGAGGCGTGATGCTCTACCCTTCTTTGTTTTCTTCATCGGTCCGGTACAGGGATGAACGCGATTTGAACCCTTCAAACAGGTGGGTTGCGAATACTTTAAGCACGGCATACCCGGGTACGGCCAAAATAATGCCCACGATTCCGAACAGGTTGCCCGCCGTCAAAATGACGAAAATGATCGTAATCGGATGAATCTGCAGGCTTTTTCCCATAATTTGCGGTGAAATAAATTTTCCTTCGATGAGCTGCACGATCGTCCAGATGACAATCATCTTCAGCAGCATGACAGGTGAGGTGACCATCGCGACTACCAATGCAGGCGTAATGGCGATAGCCGGTCCCAGGTACGGAATAATGCTCGTGCATGCGGCTACGAGGGCCAGAACGAGCGAATACTCCAACCCGATAATCAAGTATCCGATATATAACAGCAGTCCGATGCAGAAGCTGACGATAATTTGTCCCCTGATATAGCTGCTGATTTGGCTGTTCATTTCCGCCATGATCCGTTTCGACTGGGGCTGCAGCTTATTCGGCAGGAAACCCGCAATCGTCTCCGGAAGCTGTTTGCCGTCCTTAAGCAGGTAGAACAGAATAAACGGCAAGGTGACGATCGCCAAGACAACCTCCTTCAGGGCCCCGACGAACGATCCCAAGCTGTTAAGCGCACCGTTCAGCACCGAGGTAGCCTGCTCCGTTACGTTGCCCGTCAGCTCCGTCGGGTTCAGGTTCAGCCATTCCTGGATTTGAATGAATCCCGCGCTCCCTACAAACTGCTCGAATTCTTGCTTCAGCTGCTCGACATAATGCGGCAGGTTCTCCAGCAAGGCCGTTACCTGACCGCTCAAGAACGGAATAACCGCGACGAGAAGGACGGTAATGAGGCCGGCGACAAGCAGGAACAGCGCGATGATCGAATGGACCCGCTTGACCCCTTTCCGTTCCATATAGTCCACAGCAGGATTCATCAAATAATAGACGATGCCCGCGAGGATAACCGGCAGCAGCAGCGTCTTGAGCAGGACAGTCAGCGGCGTGAAAATATACGATATTTTCGACAGCACCAGGACGTTCAGCCCCGCAAGCAGCAGGACTAGCAGAAACAGCACGAATTTATTGTTCAGAATAAATGCTTTGAACCGTTCGGTTCCCGTTTTCACTTGGTTCATACGGCCTTTCCCTCTTTCTCGCGGCGACTTTGATTATATCTTTTACGCAAAGAGGGGGCGAATGTAACACAAAACCTTCAACCGCGCTCGTTAAACGGCAAACGGCCCGCCGTCATAAATGGAAAGTATACCGTTAAATTCAGCACATGGATATATTCCCGCCGATTGACTGGATTTCATGTATCTAATTCCGGTCCATCGCACCAATTCAAGCAGATCGTCCGGTATATATATATCCAATCCAGCTATTTAGACAAAGAATGATCAAATATGGAAAATAATTACACTAAATACAGTTATTCGTCACCTCCCCTAGTCACCCTCGATCCTTCTCTTTCGCCAACTGCTCCGCCCAGTCGTCCTGCACGCTCCGCTCCCACAACGGTACGCCGGAGCGGTACGCCGCCCTCCCGTTCAAGTGGCCGGCTACCGGCGCGGTGACAAATACAAACACAATGCCGAGCAGCAGCTTCGCGCTGATATGATCCAAATAGATTGCGAAGTACAAAAAGGCTCCGGCTAAAATAAATAAGACGCCAAGCGTCGCGCTTTTGGTCGCGGCATGCGAACGCAAATACACATCCGGCAGTCTGACCAGCCCAAATGCACTCAAAGCGCTTATCATAGCGCCTGCCAGCACGAGCAAGCCGATAACGATTTCACCCGCCTCGCTTATCATCTCCGCTTTCAATTACAACACCTCTTTCAATATATCTTGCAAAGGCCGTCGTTCCAATAAATGTTAAAATTCCGATTACCAGAATGATGTCGAAATACACATTCGTTTGGAGCACCATACAAATAATCGCGACCATGGACAGCAGAAGCACACCGATCGTATCGAGTGCCGCAATGCGATCCGCAATAGACGGACCCTTCAGCAGTCTATACATGCAACCGATAATGGCAATCGACATAATCGTCAGCGACAAAAACAGCAAATTGGACATCAAGGCCGCGTCACCTCCATAATCGCTTTCTCAAACGAGTCTTTGATCTGCCTGGACAGCTCATCTGCATTTCCGATATCCATAGCATGAATATAGAGCGTTCCGCCGTCCTTCGACACATCCAAGGTGAGTGTACCGGGAGTCAGGCAGATCAGACAAGATAATAAGGTGACCTCCCAATCGGATTCCAGCTCCGTTTCCAGCGCAAGGATACCCGGACGGACCGTCAGCTTCGGCCTAATTATGTGCAGCAGAACGGCGAAGCTGGAAACGAATAGCTCCTTAATAAACAGCGCGAGCAGCTTGACGACCGCCCAAAGCCGCTTCAAATAAAAGTCCTGCGGCCAGAACCGGCTCAACAGCCCGATGCAAAAGATGCCGAGCAAGTATCCTACCGTAAAGCGCGGCGCCGACCAGTCGTTATACAGAAACATCCAGACGAAGGCAATGACCAGATTCAATACGATTTGTAAGCCCATCTCCTCTACTCCTTCAGCACGGCGTCAATATAAATGGCCGGATTCATGAGCGTATGCCCGGCTTCCGCGGCGAGCCGGTATACCCATTCCGAGCCCAGCCCTATTGCGAGGACGATGATGAACAGACCTGCCGCTGGCAGCATAAGCGTTGCCGGAAGAGAAGCCTTCGCACTTCCGCTTGTGCTGTTGCTTCGCAGCGGCTTTTCTTCGCCCCAGAATGCGCCCATAAACATCCGGATTAGCGAATACAGCACGATAAAGCTTGAAGCCAGCGCCGTGCCCGTCAGCCAGAACGACTCTTCCTCAATACCTCCAAGCAGGATCAGCAGCTTGCCTGCAAAGCCGCTCAGCGGCGGTATGCCGGCAATTGCAAGCGACGTCACGAACAGCATCCAGCCAAGCAGCGGGTATCGCTTGATCAGTCCGCCCATCTCCGTCAGGCTGTTTGTGCCCGTCAGACGCACGACCATCCCCCCGAGGAAGAACAGCAGCGCTTTGGCAGCCATGTCGTGCAGCAGGTAGAAGACGACCCCGTCCATCGAAGCTTCGTTGGCCACCGCGAGACCGAAGGCGATGAAGCCGACCGTAATAATGACGTTATAATTGAGTATTTTCTGCACATCCGTATAAGCAATGGCCCCCAAGGCGCCCAGAATCATGGTTGCCGCAGCCATCCAGGCGATCCACGTATGCGTCGAATCCGGATTATGATAGAAAATAAGCATAAACGTACGAATGAGCGCATACAGGCCCACCTTCGTTAACAGAGCGCCGAACAACGCCGCAACAGCGGCGGGCGGCACGCTGTAGGACCCCGGCAGCCAGAAGAACAGGAACAGGCCCGCTTTTAACGAGAACACAATCATGAACAATACTGCAATCACATTCAATATGCCGCCCTGCCCCGCCTCCGCGACGCGTTGCGACAAATCCGCCATATTCAGCGTTCCGGTCACACCATATAAATAGGCAACCGACGCCACGAACAGTGTGGACGACAAAATATTGACAAGAATATACTTCAGCGTCTCACGCAGCTGCCTTTTCGTGCCGCCCAGAACGATGAGCGCATAAGAGGAGATCAGCATAACTTCGAAGCAGACGAACAGGTTGAACAGGTCGCCCGTCAAGAACGAGCCGTTGACGCCGACCAGAAGAAACTGAAAGAACGGATAATAATAATATCGCTCCCTCTGCTCGCCTACGCTGCCGAACGAATACAGCAGGCAAAAGAAAGCAACGGCCGAAGCCGCCAGTACCAGCAGCGCGGCGAAAAGATCGGCGGTGAACACGATGCCATACGGAGGAAGCCAGCCCCCCATGTGCAGCGTTTGAATACCCTCTGCCCTCACCTGATACACAATAGCCGCAGCCACAGCCGTAGTACCTATCATACTGATCGCACTGAGCCACCTTTGAGCCGGAATGTTATTTTTGACAAAAACAAGAAGCGCCGCTGTGCACAAAGGGATCAGAAGCGGAATTACCAGTAAGTTATTCATCGTCATCCCCCTTTAGCTGCTCCATATTGTCAGTCCCAAGATTTTGGTAAGCCTTGTAGGCCAACACGAAGAAAAAGGACGTCACTCCGAAGCTGATTACAATCGATGTAAGAATAAGCGCTTGAGGCAACGGATCGACATAGGCGTCCGCCTTCTGTCCGAGAAGCGGGGCCGCCCCGGTCTTGAGGCGCGACATCGTCAGAAGCAGCAGATGGACGCCATGTGTCAATAACGAGGTGCCGAGAATAATGCGCAGCAGGCTCTTCGACAGTACCAGATAGACGCCTACCGTGAACAACACGCCAATCGCCAGCGACATATATAATTCCATCTACTTATCCCTCCCTATCGCCAAAATAATCGTCATCGTAATACCGACGATAGTCAGATAGACGCCTAGATCGAACAGCATCGCTGTAGCCAATTCGCTGTGACCGAGCAGCGGAAGATCGTGATAACCGAACGTATGGCTCAGAAACGGAGCATCGAACCAAAACGATCCGATCCCTGTCAACAGCGCAATGAGGATGCCGAAGGCACTCACCTTTCGGAAATCGACCGGAACGACCTCTCTAACCGTCCTGATGCCGAAAGCCATTGCCAGCAGCACGAATGCAGCCGCCATCATAAGCCCGCCGATGAAGCCCCCGCCCGGCTCATGATGGCCGGAGAAAAACAGATATAACGAGAATGTCAGAATAATAAAAATGACCGCTTTGGAAATCGTCCGTAAAATGACATCGTTGCTGCGGATGCCATTAATCGGCAGCTTGCTGCCGCTTTCCCAATAGCCGGGAGCCGTTGCCGATTTCTCGTCCCCGTCCAGGTTCAGCCGGATCAAGGCGTAGATGCCGTAAGAAGCAATGCCGAGCACGACAATTTCCAGCATCGTGTCGAACCCTCGGAAGTCGACGAGAATGACGTTGACGATGTTTTTCCCGCCGGCCAGGTTGTAGCTCTCCTTGACGAAGAAATCGGATATCGATTCGAACGACCGGCTGCTGTTTGCTGCAAGCGCAACAAGCGTCATGATCATACCTACCCCAAGCGCGATGATCAGGTTCGGCAGCCTGAAGCGCAGCGTTTCCGCTTCCTTCTTCAGTTTAGGTAGGTGGTAGAAGCAAAGCAGGAACAGTGTGACCGATACCGTCTCGACGATCATCTGCGTCAGAGCCAAATCCGGGGCCCGGAAGATCACGAAGAAGAGCGTGACCATATAGCCAGCCGTACCGGTTAGAATAACCGCCATCATTCGTGTACGGGCGAAAGGCACGGCAATGACGGATACGGTCAGCGCGAAGATAACAACAGCCTCATAAAGCGACATCGGCGCAAAGCCGGCGAAATCAAAGCGGATGCCGGATACCCTGCCCATCGTGACCGCAACCGATATGATCAGAAACATAAATATATAGATCAAGTAATGTCGAATCGACCCAGTCATGTAGCAATCCGTTATGCGCTTTGAGCCTAAATTCAGGAAGCTGATGCCGCCGTCATAGGTCCGGTTCAGCGAAACGGCGCTGAAGAGCGGCTGATGCAGCAGCTTGACGCGTCTATGTAGACGGTAAAGCACGGTACCCGCACAAATGACGCCGATCGTCATGAAAATCTCGGTCGTCCAGCCATGCCAGAAATGGATAGACGCATCGAATTGCTGCCCCGGCAGCAGCACCGACGGATGAATCGCCGCCAACGCCGGCTCGATTAGCGTGTACGCCACCAGGTTAGGGAACAAACCGAAGACGACAGCGAGCGAGCCGAGCACAAGCGGCGGAAGCAGCATCCCGATCGGAGCCTCATGCGGCTTTTTCTCCAGCTTGTCGAACGTCTTCGGACCAGTAAAGGTGCGGAACACGAGCACCATGCTGTAAATGAAGGTGAAGATGCTCGCAACCCAGGCGATCACCGGAAACAGGATGCCGAAGACGTCCATGCGAAGAACATCCATCTCCATAATGTTGAGCGCAGCGGTAAAAAACATCTCTTTACTCAAGAAGCCGTTAAACGGCGGAAGCCCGGCCATCGAGAACGCTCCGACGAGTGCAATCGAGAACGTAACGGGCATGACCGACATCAGCCCGCCGAGCCTGCGAATGTCCCTCGTTCCGGTCTCATGATCGACAATACCGACGACCATGAACAAGGCGCCTTTGAAGACGGCGTGGTTGATCATATGAAAGATGCCCGCCATCGTCGCTTTTACATAAAATAACGACTCTGTTGAACCTGCGTAAACGGAGGCTGCCGAGCCGAGTCCGAACAAGCTCATAATCAGGCCAAGCTGGCTGATCGTCGAGAACGCGAGCATCGCTTTGAGATCGGTCTGCTTCATCGCCCGGTAGGAGCCATAGATTAAGGTCAAGATCCCTACAGCGGATACGAGCCAGAACCAGCCCGCAGCACCAGCGAATACCGGACTAAGTCTTGCGACCAAATAAAGTCCGGCCTTAACCATCGTAGCCGAGTGCAAATAAGCACTGACCGGCGTCGGCGCTTCCATTGCGTCCGGCAGCCAGATATGAAACGGGAACTGCGCCGACTTTGTGAAAGCGCCCAGGAGGACAAGCAGCATGGCCGGCACGAACAGAGCATGTTCCGTTATCGCGCTGACATTGCCGATAATTTCCCGGATGCTGAACGTTCCCGTCATGACGTAGAGCAGAACGAAGCCGCCCAGCATCGCAAGCCCTCCAAATACGGTGATCAGCATTGATTTTAATGCGCCGTATTTCGACTTTTCCCTTTTGAACCAAAAGGCAATCAGGAGGAACGATGAAATACTCGTCAGCTCCCAGAAGCCGTATAGCACAATCATATTATCGGAGAGGACTACGCCGAGCATCGCTCCCATAAACAGCATTAAATAGGCGTAAAAGGTGCCGACCGCCTCTTTATTCCGATCCAGATAGTAAATAGAATACAGAACAACGAGGAAGCCGATTCCGGAGATCAGCAGGGCAAACAGCATACTCAAACCGTCAAGATAGACGGTAAAAGAGATGCCTAACGATGCAATCCACGGGATGGAAGCCTGAATTGGATCGCCCTCCTGAACCAGTTGCAGCTTCCCCATGACATAAGCAAAGATAAGCATCGGCACCGGAAGCATAAACCAGCCGGTATGAATTCGAATCGTCATTCGTTGCAAATACGGGCTGCATAAAGCTGATAATAAAGGGAAAATAATAACGGCATGCAGCAAAGACAAGTTTCTTCCTCCTTAAAACATATTTTCAAATAGTAATACTCCTTCAGTATTTCCAAATTCCTCCTGAAAGTATGTCCAAAATGATGGAAAACGCCAAAAAAACGCAAAAAGAGCCCGCTGTTGGCAGGCTCCTCCGATAAAAAATTTGATGTTTTGGTTGACTCACTGTTTTCTAGTATATCGTCACAGCTTCCTCTTGTCAAAATTAACGGGTATGAAGCCTGCCTAATTAGGGGATGACTCTTTAATGATAGCGGTCTGCAGCTCATACCCTCATACAAACAATCGGGAGTGAACTCTATGCTGAAAAGTAAAATCATCATTTCCTCCGCCGTATTCCTGCTGCTCCTTGCCGCGGGAGGAGGCTGGAGCATTCACCTGAGCAAGCAGCGAAGCTTAGCGTCTTACTCAACTCCTTATCCGAATACGTTCACCATCTACTCTACGCGTTATTTAATGAGCTCGGCTGATCGAACGTATCCCTTCTCTCCTAGAGAATATGTCCGGATTATTCACCGCGTCGAGGACCGCTCAGAGTCTGTTACGCCTCAATGAAGACGAATCGATTAGAGCGGCAAGTCTCTGCGACTAAACAAATAGACCGCCGATGCATACAGGGCAATTCCAGCTGCTCCAAGCGACACAGCATGGAGCGCAACGTTCACCTCTCCGGCCGCTATCGCCGCCGGCTCGAACAGAGAGAGCGGCGTCAAGTAATCCAACCATTCATGATTGTCCGTCATATTCCCGATCAAATGAATCATATAGAACAAGACAGACAAGCCGCCTGACGCAGCGAGAGAATGCTTCGCGTCATTGAATAAAGACGAGAACAGAAAGGAATAACCGCTGATTACAAAAAACAGCAAAAACCCGGTCACATTTAGTTGTACAAACGCATGCCGATCAAACTCCGCCTGTTCCGCAAGCAGCGGCGCGGCAAGCAAGCCGGCGCCAAGCGCAATGCCCGTCAAGGCAAACAAACCGGTTATGAGAACCGCTGCTTGAGTCGTTGCAATTTTCCTTCTTGATACAGGTGTTGAAAGCAAATAGGCCATAGAGCCGCGATCGACAAGATGAGCCATCAGCTGATTCGCCGCCATGATACACAAAATCATCATGAAAATAACGAAGCTTACGCCATAGAAGCTTGAAGCTACAAATCCGGTCAGCCCGTTCATGCCGGCTCCCAGCCCGAATGCATCCTTCATGCCCTCCGGGAGCATTTCAAACGGGTCGGCTTCGACGCTTGACGTATACATGCCTATGATAACGATTAGGTAGAACAGGATGAGTGCAGTGAAAATGCCATACAGCTTGGCGGTCCTTTGGAATGAAGATACAAATAACGCCTTGTTCATCCTTTTACCACCTTCCTGTCATAATAGTGCATGAATACTTCCTCCAGCGTTTGAGTATGCACATTAAGGTCCTGGACGCCGCACTCTGCCAGACATTGAATAAAGCGGTCGCAGCTCCCTTGCAGGGCGATTCGGATCCTAAGCCCTTCCGAGCTTACGACGGTTAATCCCGAATTTCTGATCTGCTCTATGTCCTCCATGGTCTTTACCGTAACCTCAAAAATTTTGCGTTGCATCAGCTGCAGCTTTTTTACGTCTTCAACGGCGATGAGCCGGCCATCCTTGATGATTCCCGCCCTGTCGCAGGTCCGGTTGATTTCATCAAAGCTGTGGGATGACATGATCGTCGTGGCTCCGCGCTCCTTGGCCTCCAGTACCAGCTCAATAAAGATGTTTTGCATGAGAGGATCAAGCCCGGAAGTCGGTTCGTCGAGTATAAGCACGGACGGATCATGCATGAACGCCGCCACGATGCCGACTTTTTGCTTCATCCCCTTCGACATTTTCCGAATCGGCGTATTCACATCAAACTGAAGCCTTTCGATCAATTGCCGTTGGCGGCTGCTATCCTTCATCCCTCGCATGCCATTCAGCAAATGGAGAAACTGCCGGCCGTTCATGCCATCCGGAAATGCAATTTCTCCCGGCAAGTAACCAACCTCCCTCTGAATCTCTGCACTGTTCATCCAGCAGTCCATGCCATTGATGGCAGCCTTGCCATACTCCGGCCGGATGAACCCCATTAAATGACGGATTGTTGTCGACTTTCCCGCTCCGTTTGGCCCGAGGAAACCAAATATCTCCCCTTGCTGAACGTCGAAGCTAACATCAAAAATCCCTTTACCGCTTTTAAAAGTCTTTGTTAGACGATTGAGTTGAATCATAGATGATTCTCCTCCTTTAATTGAAATGAATAATTATTATTCATAATATTCATAATAGAAGGTTTTGATAACAAGTGCAACGCCTTTTTTGAATAAACACAATTGAATCCATTCAAAACTATGTGTATGCTTAAGGAGAGGTGAATAAGATGGACGGTTATCAGCAGCGTACAGAACTAAAGAAATCCGCTATTAGAGAAGCGGCCTTGTCCCTGTTTTCCGAATTTGGCTTTGACAAGGTCAGCCTTGCGGAAATCGCCAGAAAAGCACGGGTCTCCCCCGTTACGTTATATAATTATTTTGGAACGAAGGATGAGCTTATTAAGAAGGTCATGTCTTCATTTTTAGAGGAAGAATGGATGAGATACAGGGAGCTGTTTCATAGTAATCTGCCGTTTCCCGATAAAGTGAAGAAAATGATATTTGATGCAACTCATTGGAATGAGCGAGTGAACAGACATTTGCTGCAGCAGCTGCTTAGCGACGATCCGGAATGGAGAAGCTTGGTCGAACGAATTTATAAGGATGCGCTGCCCGAGTTAATCCGGTTTATCGAGCATGGCAAAGAGGAAGGGTATATCGACACCGGGATTTCGACAAATACGATCCTTCTCTATTTTAATCTCATGAAGGAAATGAAAATGACGAGTCTTTTCAAGCAACACATCCATGACACTAAAACCATTGACGAACTGACCCATCTATTTTTTTATGGCCTGTTGAATCAGAAGATGATTGAGGAATAAAAACAGAACTGCCTCAAGCAGCTTTAGCTGCCGCCCGAGCAGTTCCGTTGAAAAATGATTGCCTAAACATCACTTACCTTTTCCTTCGCCTTATTGCCGAGCCCCAGCTTCATCACTAAAGGCTTAATGGTTAGCCCTTGAACAAGTAGGGAGAACAGTACGACGCTGAAGGTCAAAACCAGCACATCTTCCCTTCCTTCAAAGGATGCCGGCAAGCTTAGAGCTAATGCGATGGATAAGCTTCCCTTGAGTCCCCCCCAATTCAGGATCGCCTTCCAGGAACGCGGGAATCCTTTAATCCATTGAGTGCTTGCGTACAAGGCAATCGTTCTTCCGGCTAATACAATTACGACCGCTGCCGCTATCGTAACCCATTTATCCGAGAAGTCAATATTTTTAATTTCAATTCCGATCATTGGAAAAATCAGTGAATTAGCAATTAATGTGACGACATCCCAGAAAGAATTGATATTGACCTTAGTCGTTTCGGACATTCCGATTTTCGCCCCGTAATTTCCGAAGATCAGTCCGGCCGTAACGACTGCAATGACCCCTGATACGTGAAATTGCTCGGCTATAAAAAAGCTTCCAAAGAATAACAGCATGGAAAACGCAATTTCCAACGGATAATCATCGTAAATTCGGATCAATTGCGAAAAGAGGTAGCCCAGAACCGCCCCTATCGCTATACCGCCTGCTGCGAACTTGATGAAAAGCAGCAATCCGCTGCTAAATCCCATCCAGCCAAGCTCCATGTAGGAGAGTAAATAAACGGACGATATTTGAAAGAGCACGACTGCAATTCCATCATTAAATAATGATTCGCCCTCAATAATGGTTACAATCGATTTGGGCACGCCTAACGACTTAAAAATCGATATGACGCTGATCGGGTCCGTCGCACTCATTAAAGCTCCGAATGTGAAGGCTACAATTAACGGAAGATCCAGCAAATAATAAGCCGAAAAAGCGATAATGAGGAATGACAAAAGCGTCCCGCCGAAAGCTAGGGCCAACACAGGCTTACTCTGTTCCTTCAAATGTGAGAACGGAAGCTTTAAGGTGGCATCTCCCAGCAAGATCGGTAAAAACAATGAAATGATAATCGCTTGAAATACATGCGATTGGGTTACAAATGATTCTGCTTCCTCTAAGAAAGGAATATTTGTTACACCGAGCAGAAGTCCTACAATCACTAATGCAATCGAATAAGGCTGATTCAGTTTTTTTGAGATCCCAATTACAAATACGGAAACTGCAAGCAGAACGAGCAACTGAATAAAGGTCTCATTAAAATGATGCATTTGAATCCCCTTTTCTACTGTTCATTTTTTTATAGCATAGTTGCTTGAAGAATCGGACTCTTTTTGAGAAAAAAACAAAAAAGAGCCCTTGTTGACAGGCTCCTCCGGTAAAGATGAAATTATTCAATTCGCTTTCACGACCATTAATAATTATATATAAACTATCCTGAAATTGTCAATTGCAAGCTACACACATTTCAATCGATTTATCAACGGATATCCATCTTATCCGGTTCGAAATAATAAGCCATTCATTCCCATACTATGACAAAGGAGCCCGTTATCACGGACTCCTTCGGTATAGACATAGTCCCTTGGCGACCTATTCAGTCGTGTAAGGAAGCAGTGCGATTTGACGGGAACGTTTAATTGCGATTGTCAGCAAGCGTTGGTATTTCGCGCTTGTGCCAGTCACACGGCGTGGCAAAATTTTGCCGCGCTCGCTGATAAACTTCTTCAGCAAATCAGTGTCTTTATAGTCAATGTTAGTAATTTTGTTTACAGTGAAGAAACAAACTTTACGGCGTTTGTTGCGTCCGCCTTTACGTCCGCTGAACTTACGCTCTGGACGCTCGTCGCCGCCGTTATCTCTTTGCTTGAAAGCCATGATTCGTATCCTCCGTTTCTCTCGAAAATGTTAAAATGGTAAATCATCTTCCGATATATCAATTGGGCGGCCATCATCCTGGAACGGATCACGGCTGTCATTGCGCGAGTTGTTGTTAGATCGGCCTCCGCCTCCATAAGAAGCGCCGCCTCCGGAATTGCCTCCGCCACTGCTTGTACCGCCGCCGGAACCGCTGTAGCTGCTTCCGCCTTCTTCACGCGCCGCACCGCCTTCGCGGTTAGATTCCAAGAAACGAACGTTATCGGCAATAACCTCGGTCACGTAGACGCGCTTGCCTTCGTTGTTCTCGTAGTTACGCACCTGAATGCGTCCTTCTACCGCCGTTAAACGGCCTTTGCGCAAATAGTTGGCGCAGGTTTCAGCCAGCTGCCGCCAGGTTACAACCGGAATAAAATCCGCTTCACGCTCGCCTTGACCCGAAGTAAACGGACGGTCCACTGCGATCGTAAATTGCGTAACGGCGACTCCTGCAGGCGTATAGCGCAGCTCGGGGTCTCTGGTTAATCTACCAATCAATATAACACGATTCAACATCGTCTCCGACCTCCCAATCGAACATCCTGCGTTGACTAAGCTACGTCTCTAACGATCAACGAACGGATAACTTCATCCGAAATCTTCATGATACGGTCAAGTTCATTAATAACTTCAGTCGTTGCGTTGAAGTGTACCAGAACGAAGTAACCGTCACGAAGCTTGTTGATCTCATACGCAAGACGGCGTTTGCCGATCACATCTGTCTTAGTGACCTCTCCACCGTTGGAGATGATGCCATTGAATTTATCAACGAGAGCTTGAACGTTTTCTTGTTCAACATCCGGACGAATGATGTACATCACTTCATATTTGCGCATATTGTTTCACCTCCTTTTGGACTAACGGCCCCATAAATGGAGCAAGGAACGAGCATTGTGCTCGCATCTCTATACTATACCAAAACCGCTTGCCCATTTCAAGTAAAGGTTTTATCTGCTACTTATGCTTATCGGGCGCTCCGCAAATACTAATGACCGGACTGCTGCAATCCGGCTGAAATCCGGCAGCCGGCAGCCAATACATTTCTGACTTGGATGGAGGCATCAATAATGGGCGAATGGACTTTGTTCTCACCCGGCGACAGGGCGCCGAATGACGGCGTATATATCGAGACAGGCGTAAACTCATTTCATATGGGTATCCAGAACCCGAAGAAGGTTAGTCTAAACAGAGGCCAGCGTTTTCCCGAGACATCCAATCATGAGCGCAAATGGAAGCGCATGGGGCACAACTGACTAACGCTGTCATTCTGTTGGTGCGGCCGTTACGGTCAAGCTGGATCTGTCAGAACGGAGGCTCGTTCGAGTCTCCGTCTTGCGGCGTTAAGATTTATCGTACCAAGCTTTTGCCGGTCGGTCAGAAGGATAGCCGTGCTTCTCCCGGTACGATTTGCGTTCGACGGTAAAATCCCACCACTGCTTGCCGCTGCCAGGATGGGCTGCATGATGTACGGCCAGCCTCATAACGTCTTCTACGCACGGATCCATCCAGACGCCATGCAGACGCTCCAGACGCTCGACAAGCTCCGCTCCGCTCTCCCCGCCCGCTTTAATATCCTCCAGCGAATAGAAGCCTAATTCGACCAAATGATGCGCCAGCTTCGGGCCGATGGACGGAATACGTTGAAATCGGGCCATGGCTAGCAGATACGCCGCCCGTTCCTCCGTAACTTCCAGACTCACGCATAACTGCTCTGCCGTCATATTGGCAAGCTCGTTCAGCTTAAGCTTTGCCTGTCGCAAATGTTTGCGCTCCGATTCCGTTAACGGCAGCTTAGGTGTACTCATGCGTTATTGTCCCCTTTCCGATTTAGATCTATAAAATAAAAAAACGATCCGTTATACGAATCGTCTGAATTGTTATTGTTATGGCGGAGAAGGTGGGATTCGAACCCACGCACGCTGTGACACGCCTAGCTGATTTCGAGTCAGCCCCCTTGGGCCTCTTGGGTACCTCTCCGCATGTAAAACTTATATTAGCATACAGCTTGTCCTTTTGCAAGTGGTTTAAATTATTTTTTAAAAAAATTTTTAAGATTCCGTTTGGCTCTCCTCGCTCGTTTTGGAGCGAAGCACCTTCTTCATGTTTTTCTCGAACTTGGCCCTTGGGATAAGCACGCTGTGTTTGCAGCCGACGCATTTAATCCGGATATCCATCCCCATCCGGATAATTTCCATTTCATTCGAGCCGCACGGATGCTGCTTTTTCATTTGAACGACATCGCCCAATTCGAATTGCTTACGCTCCATCCTATACGCCTCCCTTTTCGTTTCGGTGATAGGTCACCATTTTCGGGTAAGGAATTTCGATGCCGCTTGCATCCAGCGCTTTCTTGATCTCCATATTGATTTTGCGGACGACCATCGGATGCGTGTTCGGCCGGCACTCCGCAATGACGCGCAGCGTAACGCTGGTCGGCGCTATAGCTTGTATGCCCAGCACCTCAGGGGCGTTGACCAGATTCTCATCCTTCAAGCCGATCATCGTTTCGCGGATGACCTCGAGCGCACGGTCGACCTCTTCCTCGAATGCGATCTGTATATCGACTACGGCCAACGAGTTGTTAATTGAAAAATTCGTAACTTCATTAATCATGCCGTTCGGAACGATATGCACCTCTCCCGTCCAGCTCTGAATTCGGGTCGTACGCAGGCCGATCATCTCCACCGTACCTTTATAGGTGCTCGTTTGAATGACGTCGCCTACCGCGAACTGATCTTCAAGCACGATGAAGAAACCCGTAATAATATCCTTCACCAGACTTTGCGCCCCGAAGCCGATCGCCAAGCCGAGCACGCCTGCCCCTGCCAGCAGCGGCCCCAAATTGATACCGAACTCCGACATGACGAGCATCGCAGCAATAAAATAAACAACATAAGAGCTCACGTTTTTGAGAAGCTTGCCGAGCGTTCTCATTCGTCTGACATGATTGGGCAGCCTTTTGCTTTCACGGTTCAATACGCCGCGGTCAATGGTTTTATGTATGGCCCACACGATCAGCCTGCTTACGACCAAAATAAACACTACGCGCAAAGCAGCATTCCCGAAGCTTAGCCAAAGATCCTGATTAGTCAACCCATTGACCGTATCTGTATAAACTTCACTAATATCCGTTAAATTTTTATCCATCAAATATCCTCCTTCGCCTTGCTTTCCCTTCCGCCCTCCATTTACATCTCTATTGGTTCATACCCTGAAGCCACCTGCTTAAAAATCCCTCTGATTTCAACGTTTTCCTGAACGATGACTTCCTTTACCATCTTGACATCCTCTTCCGGAAAATGGATCGACAACGCACAGCCAGCCGTAATTTCCTTTGGGGTCGGACATATATCGATTTCAATTTCCGCATACTCCAGCAGCATCTCCGCTCTAAGTGCCTGCTGCGTGGAATCGAATGCAATTAACATAAGGCGCCCTCCACTCAAAAATGCTTTTCACATTTCTTCACAACAATAATGCTCATCCTATAACTATCGCACGTATAAAATGGTTGTCCCAACCATATACTAGTAACATATTTGTTCTATCGGAGGGATCCTATGAAGCTTCCATTTATGAAAGAGACGCCTCTTAAAGTGCCTTACACGACGGCTAATGTGATTGGAATGCTCGTCAATCGAATGACTAACATGCTCGAAGAGTTGGCGGCTCACCGCCCTATTGTCGTCGTTTGCGTCGGTACCGACCGTTCCACCGGAGATGCTCTAGGTCCCCTGATCGGAACGAGCTTATCCAAATACCGGAGCTCTCATTTCAATTTATACGGAACCCTGGAAGAACCCGTTCATGCCATGAATCTCGATGATACTCTTATGGAAATTAACCGCCGCTTTCACAAGCCCTTTGTTATCGGTATCGATGCATGCCTCGGTCAGGTTTCGAGCGTCGGAAGCATCCAGGTAGGCATGGGTCCCGTCCGCCCCGGAGCAGGCGTGAACAAAGAGCTCCCTCCTGTCGGCGATATTCATGTTACGGGCATCGTCAACGTCGGAGGCTTCATGGAATACTTTGTTTTGCAGAACACTCGTCTGCATCTCGTTATGAAGATGGCCGACATCATTTCACTTAGTCTTTTCACTGCTATTGCAAACCATGCATCCTCAATCAGCGCCATCGAACAAACGGCTGCCGGCGATAACAGCTAACTTTTATATTCCTTCGAATGTATGAATTATTTAGCGTTTGCAACAGCCTTCAATTCCTCCGGAGTAAGCGGATATGCCGACTCGCCCTTTGAGAGCGGCTTCGCATAAACATACGAATTATCCCGGTTATGAATAGCGGAGAAAACCGCTCCATCCTTATCCTCATTTACGATCGCAATGGAAAAGCTTAGATCACTGCCCTGCTCGGCGAAGGCATTGTAGCGAACGATGCCTACTTTCCCTTTTTGCTGAGGCAAAATGCTTTGCATTGCTGACAATTGCTGCTGGAACTGCTTGACATCCTGTTGATGGACGGCGATATCTTCCTTCAATCGGATAATAACATCCTCCAAATTCGTTACGCCTGTATTCCCCATTACAGCCGTATACTGTTTCCTTAGCTTTTTCAACCGCCTGCCGATTACGGCTATCCAGATAAACATGATCACAACGACTACCGCTAATCCAACGGTTACTGCATTCATCGGATTTGTTGTCCAGTCTTCCATGCTATTCTTCCGCCCCCATTTAATTGCTAAACCTAACCCCTGTACTGCTCAACAATTTCCTTAACCGCTAAAGTCAAGGCATCTATATCCGACTCCGTCGAATAGATGCCTACGCTTGCGCGTACGGCACCTGTATCCGTAGTCCCTGCACAGGCATGAGCGAGCGGCGAACAATGAAAGCCTGCCCTTACCGCAATATGATAATGCTGATCCAATATAAAAGACAGCTCCGACGGATCGATTCCTTCCACGTTAAAGGCGACAATTCCTGTCCGCGGTTGTTCGGCTTTCGGTCCCAGCAGCTTGACGCCCTCGATCGGCTGAAGGCCTTCTATCAGGCGCTGCGCCAGTGACCATTCTTTCTGATGGATGTGCTGCACGGTCTCATTCAACACATGCTGAACACCTATTTTAAGACCGGCAAGCCCCGGGGTATTTTGGGTTCCTGCTTCGTACCGGTCGGGCCTCACCTTAGGCTGTTCTTTCGCCTCGGACTGGCTTCCGGTGCCGCCATGCAGCAGCGGTTCGAGATCAAGCTCGGGATCTATGTACAGTCCGCCCGTCCCTTGAGGGCCAAGCAGCCCTTTATGTCCCGGAAAAGCCAACATATGAATACCCATTGCCCGTACGTCAACCGGTATGATGCCCGCACTTTGCGCCGCGTCAACGAGCAGCTTAATTCCATGCTTTCTTGTTATTTCCGCGATTTCCGCAACCGGCATGATCGTTCCTAACAAGTTCGAGCTGTGGTTGACGACGGCCAATGTCGTATTCGGCTGTATCGCTTTCGCGACATCATCTAAGTTAATGTTTCCACTCTCATCGCCTTCTATATAAGTGACCTGAATACCAATCTTTTGCTCCAAATAAAACAGAGGCCGCCTAACCGAATTATGTTCGACGGTTGTTGCAATGACATGATCCCCCGGCTTCAGCCAGCCTTTTATCGCCATATTCAATGCCATCGTTGTATTGGAAGCAAAAGCGATGTCATTCGGATTTTTTATATTGAACAGCTTGCTCAGTTGTTTTCTAGTATCAAATAGAACCCGGCTTGCCCGCACCGCCATGGCATGGCTTCCCCTGCCAGGATTTGCCGCATCATGAAGCATGGCTTGTACGACAGCATCGGTTACGGCCGGAGGCTTAGGCCAAGATGTTGCTGCATGATCCAAATAAATAATCGATTGTTCATTGTTTATCAATGTTATTCACACCTTCCGCAGCTCGGGTTTCGCAACAATGGCATACCTTAGTTTAATCTTTCAAAAGCAAGATTACAACCAAGGTATGCCATTGTATATGAATCGATTATGGGATTATGCCATCTGTTGAAGCAGCTCCAGCAGCCTCTCTAAATCTTGCTTGCTGTAGTATTGAAGCTCGATTTTTCCTTTATCCTTTTGCTGCTTAATTTTTACGGTCGTTTTAAAACGTTCCCGAAGCGACTCTTCCAGGTGATCAATGTAAGGATCCCTTTTTTTCTGTTTAACGGCAGTCTTTTGTTCCGGCTGTTTTTTGGTATCCAGTTTCTGAATCGCCTCTTCCAGATCCCGAACGCTCCATTCCTGCGCTACAGTCTGCTCCGCTAATTCCTTTTGAACCTTTTCATCTTTAATTCCGACAAGTGCCCGGGCATGTCCCATCGATATTGTTCCACGTGAAACATTGTCCTTAATATCGGAGGGCAAACTAAGCAGTCTCACAAAATTCGCAATATGAGAACGTGATTTCCCAACCTTCATCGATAGTTCTTCTTGGGTAAGCTTGAACTTATCGATCAAAGCCTGATAGGCAACCGCAACCTCAATTGCATTTAAATCCTCGCGTTGAAGATTTTCAATCAGTGCAATTTCCATTACCTGCTGATCGGTAAATGTCCGAACGACTGCAGGAATTGTTTTATTCCCGCAATATTGAGAAGCACGGAAGCGTCTTTCGCCGGCAATGATTTCATAGCCTTTAAGAACAGTACGAACGATGATCGGTTGAATAACTCCATGCTGCTTTATAGACTCAGCTAATTCCTTGATCGACTCCTCATCAAACGTCTTGCGAGGCTGATACGGATTCGGTCTTAGCTGCGACAATGTAATTTCAATCACCTTATCATCATCGTTTACCGAAAGCGATGGAATAAGCGCATCCAGCCCTCTACCTAGCCGCTTGCTCATACATGATCACTTCCTTCGCGAGTTCAGTATAAACTTCTGCACCTTTAGATCTTGGGTCGTATGTGATGATAGCTTGTCCATGTGAAGGCGCTTCGCTCAAACGTACGTTGCGCGGAATAATCGTCTGGTACACCTTTTGTTGGAAATATTTTTTGACCTCTTCGATGACCTGGATCCCGAGGTTTGTTCTTGCGTCCAGCATCGTTAACAGGACGCCTTCGATTTGCAGAGATGTATTTAAATGCTTCTGAACAAGCCGAACCGTATTCAACAATTGGCTCAACCCTTCAAGAGCATAATATTCGCATTGAATTGGGATTAAAACCGAATCAGCGGCCGTGAGGGAGTTAATCGTCAAAATGCCTAGCGACGGAGGACAGTCGATTAAGATATAATCAAAATCGCCTTTTACTAATTGCAGCGATTTCTTCAACCGCAGCTCCCGCGAAATCGTAGGAACTAACTCGATTTCCGCTCCTGCCAATTGAATAGTGGCCGGTACAATTTTCAAACCTTGAACGCTTGTCTCAAACATGGCATCCTTCGGATGGACATCATTAATAAGAACATCGTAGATGCAATTTGTTACATCGCCCTTATTAATACCTAGTCCGCTAGTGGAATTGCCTTGCGGATCTATATCGACAAGCAATACTCTTTTGCCTAACGAAGCTAGGCATGCTGCTAAATTGACAGACGTTGTCGTCTTTCCGACACCGCCCTTCTGATTTGCGATTGCAATAATCTTCGACAAAACCGGCTCACCTCTATGTGTGCAACATTAATTGAAAGCATAACATGATGAATCGGATAGCGGGCAGCTTCGTGGCTGATGCTATCCTTCTGGCAACAAACAGCTCGATTCCAGGCAAAATAAAAAGCCAAGCTCGAGTAGAGGATCAATCGATACGATCTATTCGCAAACGACAGATGCTGCGCACAAACCGTCAGCCGCATCTTTGCGCAGCTCGGTTCTGTGCCGCCTTCTTGAGGATCAGCATGCGTCCCGCCATAATAGTTATCGCATAAACAAAGCTATAAACGGCATCGCCGTCCTCAGTTGAGGACGGCACTAATTTCTTATTCAAAACCATTATTCAAGCCATTCCGTTTGCATTCACTTGCAATCTATGTAATGGCTATTCTATCGTTTCGGAATTTGAATGACGATCTCATAATGATCATCATAATCCTTTTCATTCGTTTTAATAGGAAGTCCGGATCCGCTAACCATATCAATGGATTGCCTGATCGTATTCAGCGCTAGACGCACATCCTTCGTGAAGGATACACGCTTCGCTTTTTTAATTTTGTTCGATTCCTTCAAAAAAGCGATTCTTGCTTCCGTCTGCTTCACGTTCAAATCCTTGGTCACAATCTCATCAAGCACCTTGAGCTGAAGCTCCTCATTATCTAAAGAAAGCAGCGCTCTGGCATGACGTTCGGTAATTTTCCGGTCCGCAAGCGCCAACTTAATAGTATCATTTAACATTAATAATCGCAATTTATTAGCAATGGTAGACTGGCTTTTACCCAGTCGTTGAGCCAGGCTTTCCTGCGTCAGCTGATGCAGCTCTATTAATTTCTGATA
Source organism: Paenibacillus vietnamensis (assembly GCF_020169515.1). Lineage (GTDB taxonomy): Bacteria > Bacillota > Bacilli > Paenibacillales > Paenibacillaceae > Pristimantibacillus > Pristimantibacillus vietnamensis. The sequence continues at coordinate 270,858 of NZ_JAHMHW010000006.1, forward strand.
GGCCAACGCTTCTTCTATAGCGGACAGATTTTCTCTCTGAAGGTTTTCTATTAAAGCGATGGACGCGGTCTGGGAATCGTTGAATTCACGAACAATACCCGGAATCGTATCGTAACCGAGCTTCGTGACGGCACGCCAACGTCGCTCGCCTGCGATGATTTCATATCTTCCGTTACGCATCCGAACGACTATAGGTTGTATCACACCGTGGGTTTTAATGGTTTGACAAAGCTCATCGATCCGTTCATCATCGAAAATGGTGCGCGGCTGAAAAGGGCTAGCATCGATTTCATGTATCGGAATTTGTTTAACTTCATCTTGTGGAGTACGCTGGTCGGACAATCCGAATAAACGAGAAATTTGTTCTTTCATATCGATCATTACCACCCGATCATGAGATAAACCTTGAATACGTACCTCAACTGATAATCGAACAGATTATATCGAATATTCATTCGATTATGCTGCAAAATCAACTCTATTTCCTATTAGAAGATAATAGTGCCGATTCATTCAGTTAGTAGTAGCTGCAAGGTTTTTGAAAATACAAGCGCAAACGGCTGAGGCCTTCCCTTGGAGGGCCCAGTTTCCGTTTCGTTTCGTCATTTTTGTGACCAATCCGGGTACATGAGGTTCGTCGCAAAGCTTTAGCATTTGCCGCCGGAAGACATCTATTACCGTTTACGCTAGAAGTTCAATCATCGTAAATGACATGCTGTGCAGCTCATCCGCAACATAGCTTGTACCGGCTGGAGAAACGGACTGTCAAGCGTAAACGGCTGACGCAGCTCGGTTCTGTACCGTCTATATATGGAAATAAGCTCGTTTCGCGGTGAAATATAATCATTTCACATCCGTTCACAGAAAACAGAGCATGTACAGACATATCAATAGCAACATTAGATTTCTCTAATAGATTTCGACTTCTACAAATCGATCTCCTGCTTGACACCCCTAATTGTTTCACGTGGAACATTATCATGTGTCATATGTGTTACATCAAAGGCTGCTTAAGCGGTGTTCCTGCTTTTCTAGGGTATTTGCGTGGAGTCACATCTGTCTTCTCTATCATTACAATATGACGCTCCGATTGTTCATTCGGCAGCTTGAGCTCATGCTGAGCCTTCAATCTTCCTTTCAGCTCTCGTAAGCTAACTGCAGCTTCCCGGATTTCTTCCTCCGACTGTGCGCCTTTCATGGCGACAAACATTCCGCCTTTCTTAACGAAAGGCAAGCAAAACTCATTTAAGACATTAAGGCGGGCGACAGCTCTCGCCGTTACCAGATCATAACCGTCGCGATGCTCGGGCTGCTGGGCGAGATCCTCAGCTCGTCCATGCAGGCAGATGACGTTTTGCAATCGAAGCTCCTCGGCTAAATGGGTTAAAAATTGAATTCTCTTGTTCAAGGAATCTACGATCATAACCTGCAGGTGAGGAAAACATATTTTCAGCGGGATACTTGGAAAGCCTGCCCCCGAACCGATGTCGGCAAGCTTCTTCACCTCATTCAAATCCGTATAGAAAGAGAGAGAAGCCGAATCGTAAAAATGCTTTTCATAAACCGCATCTCTCTCCGTAATTCCGGTTAAATTCATCTTCTCATTCCACTCAACCAGCAGGCGGTAATAGGTTTCAAACTGTCCAAGCTGAACGGCGGAGAGCGTAATGCCGCCCTCCTCCATCCGTTTTGTAAACCATTGAAGTGTCGTATCCATCTTATGAGCTCCTTGCCGCAGTCACTCGATTGTAATGTTCCAAATAAACGAGTAGGATCGAAATGTCCGCCGGCGTAACTCCCGCGATGCGGGAAGCTTGCCCGATGGAGAGCGGCCTGATCGCAGCAAGCTTTTGCTTCGCCTCGGATGCCAGGCTGTTTACGTCGTTGTAGTCAATGTCGTCAGGGATAAGCTTTTTCTCCATTTTGTTCAAACGCTCCACCTGAATCAGCTGCTTCTCAATATAACCAGCATACTTGATCTGGATTTCGACCTGCTCCTTCATCTCTTCCGTCATTTCCGGCGTAGAAGGAACAACGGTTTCCAGCATCGCGTAAGTGACTTCAGGACGGCGCAGCAAGGACAAGGCGTCGGTTCCGTTCACCATCGGAGCCGTACCGGCTGCCTCCAGCATTCCGTTCACTTGATCCGGCTTTACCTTGATGCCGCGAAGCCGTTCGATATCCTGCTCAACCAGCTCTTTTTTGCGTAAAAAAGCCTGGTATCTCTCTTCGGTAATAAGTCCGATTTCATGGCCGATCGGCGTGAGCCGCAAATCCGCATTATCATGGCGGAGCAGCAGCCGGTATTCCGCACGGGAAGTAAGCAGGCGATAAGGATCGTTTGTCCCCTTCGTCACCAGATCATCGATCATGACGCCGATATAACCTTCGGAGCGTCCAATAATGACCGGCTCTTTCCCCTGCACCTTGCGAGCAGCGTTAATGCCTGCCATAATGCCTTGACCCGCCGCTTCCTCATAACCGGATGTGCCGTTAATTTGGCCGGCTGTGAACAAACCTTCTACAACCTTCGTCTCCAGGGAAGGCCAAAGCTGCGTCGGAACGACGGCATCGTACTCGATGGCATAGCCGTTGCGCATCATTTCGACTTTTTCCAAGCCGGGAATCGAACGCAAAATGCCCAGCTGCACATCCTCCGGCATGCTGGTCGAAAGACCTTGCACATAATACTCCGAAGTGTTCTTGCCTTCCGGCTCGAGAAAAATTTGATGCTTCGGTTTATCGGCGAACCGTACGATTTTATCTTCTATAGAAGGGCAATACCGCGGACCCGTTCCTTCGATCGCTCCCGAGAACATCGGCGCCCGATGCAAATTGTCGTTAATAATTTTGTGCGTCGTTTCCGAGGTATACGTTAACCAGCACGGAAGCTGCTCATTATCCGAGGACTTCGTCTCATAGGAAAAAAATTTCGGATTGTCGTCACCCGGCTGGATTTCCGTCTTCGAAAAATCGATCGTATCCTTGTGCACGCGCGGAGGCGTGCCGGTCTTGAAGCGCACGAGCTGGAGACCGTGCTCCTTCAGGCTGGCCGACAATTTAAGCGACGGCTGCTGATTGTTCGGCCCGCTCTCGTACATCAGCTCGCCCATAATGATTTTGCCGCGTAAATAGGTTCCCGTCGTGACGACCGTCACGCGCGAACGATATTCCGCTCCTGTCTTGGTTACGATACCGAGACATTTGCCGTCCTCCACGATCAATTCCTCCGCCATTCCTTGACGAAGCGTCAAATTCGGCGTTTCCTCAATCGTCTTCTTCATCATATGCTGATAATCGAATTTATCGGCTTGCGCCCGAAGCGCATGCACCGCCGGACCTTTGCCCGTGTTGAGCATTCTCATCTGAATAAACGTCTTATCGATGTTCCGTCCCATTTCGCCGCCAAGCGCATCAATTTCCCGCACCACGTGGCCTTTGGCCGGACCTCCGATCGACGGGTTGCACGGCATGAATGCGACCATATCCAAATTGATCGTCAGCAGCAGCGTCTCGCAGCCCATACGCGCCGCGGCAAGTGCGGCTTCGCAGCCCGCGTGCCCCGCTCCGATGACAATCACATCATATTCACCAGCTATATAACGCATTTCGTTTCACCTTCTCTTCCTCTATTTACCTAAGCAAAATTGCGAAAAAATCTGATCGATCAGCGAATCTCCCGCTTCGTCGCCAAGTATTTCACCAAGCGATTCCCATGCGGATCGCGCATCGATCTGTATCACATCAATCGGAATCCCCATATGGGAAGCTTCGACAGCATCCGCTAACGACTGCTTCGCACGTTTCAACAAAGAAATATGCCTAACGTTGCTGACATATGTCAAATCTCCCGATTCCAGCTGTCCCTCAAAAAACATGTCGGTGATCGCCCGTTCGAGCCTCTCCAGACCCTCTTCCTTCAGAACCGATAATTTCACGATCGATTCGCTAGGAAACGACTTCTCCACCACCTCAAATTCTAATTGATGCGGCAAGTCAGTCTTATTTATGACAATTATTACCGGACGGTCCTTTAATAGCTCTAAAAGCGCATAGTCCTCGTCCTGGAGCTTCTCATTGTAATTCAATACGAACAAGATCAGGTCCGCATCTTCAAGAGCATTTCTGGAACGCTCTACCCCTATACGTTCAACGACGTCGTTCGTTTCCCGGATTCCGGCCGTATCAAGCAGCCTTAGCGGAATTCCGTTCAAAGATACGTACTGCTCGATGACATCCCGCGTCGTACCCGGAATATCCGTCACAATCGCTTTGTTCTCCTGCGTCAGCATATTCATCAGCGAAGACTTTCCGACGTTCGGCCGCCCGACAATTGCCGTCATAATGCCTTCACGTAATATTTTGCCTTCGTTCGCCGTTTTTAACAGACGATCTATTTCATCAATAGCAATGGCGCATTGGTCGCGAATATAGGCACTCGTCATTTCCTCTACGTCATGCTCCGGATAGTCAATATTCACTTCGATATGGGCAAGCAGCTCGATAACGGTCTGTCTGAGCGCTTTGATCCGTTTCGACAAAATTCCCTCCGCTTGCTTTCGCGCCACGGAAAACGCACGGTCCGATTTAGAGCGGATCAAGTCGATTACCGCTTCGGCCTGCATCAAATCGATGCGCCCGTTCAGAAACGCCCTCTTCGTAAACTCACCCGGCTCCGCTGTCCGGATGCCGTCTAACTGCAGAACAATATCAAGCACTTTTTTGACGGCAATAACGCCGCCATGCGCGTTGATCTCAACGACATCCTCCGCCGTGAACGAGCGGGGACCGCGCATCAAAGTAATGAGAACCTCTTCAACGGGCTCCTTAGTAGTCGGATCTATAATATGGCCATAATGCACCGTATGCGTTTCTGCGTCCTTCAGACTTATTTTCGAACGGAACACCCGGGAAATCCCTTCGACAGCATCCGGCCCGCTCACGCGGATTATGGCTATGCCGCCTTCCCCGACTGCTGTCGAAATAGCTGCAATCGTATCGTATATCATCGGCTGTCAGCACCTCTCAAATGGAAAAACAGCAATGACCGTAAAGAGCCATTGCTGCGAATAACGTACCGTAAACTATAGAATTACCGCTGCGCAGGCTCCTGCCTGAGCGCAATAACGACTCGCCGGTTAGGCTCGTCGCCCTTACTGAACGTCTTGACTTTAGGGTGATTTTGAAGCTGTGAATGAATAACCTTGCGCTCATGCGGCGCCATCGGCTCCAGGACGACTTCCTTCCTGGTCCGGATGACCCGCCCTGCCAATCGGTCGGATAAATCCTCCAACGTCTTGCGCCGGCGCTCGCGAAAATCCTCTGCATCAAGCACGATTCGCAAATGACTGTCCGAATAGCGATTAGCCACAATATTAACCAAGTACTGTAAAGCATCCAACGTTTGTCCGCGGCGGCCGATCAGCATGCCAAGGTCGCCGCTGCCCGATACGGACAGCAAGGTGCCTTCCCTTGTCTGCTTACGGTCGATGTTCACTTGCAGCCCCATCGTGCCGGACACTTCTAGCAGAAATTGCTCCGCTTCCAGCATCGGATCAGGGATAAGCTCAAGCTCGACTTTCGCTTCCTTAGCGCCGAACAAACCGAAAAAACCTTTCGCCGGCTGCTCGATCACATTTGTTTTGACGCGGTCTTCAGTAACTTGCAATTGTACCAACCCGTTACGCACAGCATCGTCTATCGTCTTGCCCGATGCAACGATTTTCTTCATTTCACGGCAACCTCCTTGCCCTTTTCAGAGGAACGAACGTATAGGAAGTAGTTTTGAACGATTGTGTAAACGTTGCTGTATACCCAGTACAAAGGCAGTGCTGCCGGGAAGGAGATCGCCATGACAAAGATTAACACCGGAAAAATAGCCAGCATCATTCCCATGCCGGGCATTGTCTGCGTCTGCTGCTTCTGCATCATCTTCGATTGAATAAAGGTAGTCGCTGCTGCAAGAATCGGCAAAATGTAATACGGATCCTTCTCGCCGAGCTGCAGCCACAGGAACGTATGCTCACGAATATCCGGATTTTTATAAATCGCATTGTACAACGCGATAAAAATCGGCATCTGCACGATTAGCGGCAAACAGCCCGCCATCGGATTCACCTGATGCTTCTGGAACAGCTTCATCGTTTCCTCTTGCTGCTTTTGCGGATTATCCTTGTACTTCTTCTTGATCTCGGCCATTTCCGGCTGCAAAGCCTGCATCGCCTTCGAGCTGCGGTACTGTTTGAGAGTGAGCGGCAAAATGAGCGTTCTTACAATAATCGTCAGCAGCAATATGGCAAGCCCGTACGAGTCGCCGAACCATGAGGCAAACTTGTCGAGCGTCATTGCGAAGTAATAGACGACATTTTTCTCCCAGAAGTTACCCTTGAGCAAGTCGGCGGTTTCCGTCGTTTGGTTGACCGGCGCGCCGCAGCCTGCCAGCAGGGCCATCACCATAACCAGACCAGCCACTAACAGCCATTTTTTCTTCGTGATCCGAAACAACATTAAAACTCCTCTCTGAGAGCCATCGCGAAACGTATGCTGTGCCTTCCAAGGACGGATCAGAACCGGGCTGCGCAAAGATGCAGCTAACGGTTCGTGCACAGCAGCAGCCGTTCACGCTTGTCAATCTAGACTATACCATAATTTATGGGACAAAGAAACAATTTGCCTGTCCGTGCATCCGCTTACGCGAATCCGGTCAAGCCTTGCCCGCGGCCCCTGTCAAAACGCGCCTTAATTGCGTATGCGGCTACCGGCGGAAGCGAGCTTCAGCTTCTTGTTCGGCCTGCTTACCGCTGGACGAAGACCCCGTTTTCAACAAACCGGCTCTCTTTAACACATGAAGGACGCTCTTCTCCATCTCTTTCATCTTCATAAGCGTCGCCGGCTTTCTGACGATCAGGATCAGGTCGGTTTTCGGAACGATGCGATGCGCGTGATGCCTGACGATTTCCTTAAGCATCCGCCGCATCCGGTTGCGGACGACGGCGTTCCCGATTTTTTTGCTCGCCGACACCCCAAGCCGGAACGGATCCGCAGCAGGCTGCTTCGACCAATATACGACAAACTGACCGTTGGCAAACGATTTGCCGCCCCTATAAATACGGCTGAACTCTTCCCGGTTGCGAAGACGCAATTTTCTTTGCACGACTGCAGGCCACCATTCCCTCTTAGAGCTTTTATCGGCACGGAACATTATCAGTATTAACACGAAGCAAAAAAAAAAGACCACCGGACGTGGTCTTCTGCTTATGCGCTCAGTACTTTTCTTCCTTTTTGACGACGCGCTGCCAAAACTTTACGTCCGTTCTTTGTGCTCATCCGTTTGCGGAATCCATGCACTTTCGCGCGTTTGCTTACATTCGGTTTAAATGTAGGTCTCATTCGTACTGCACCTCCTATACTGCGTGTTTCCATTCAAAAAACGCTTTTACTATTAAACCACGACAGCCGTCAAAAGTCAATGACCGTCCCTCCGTCATCTCCATTCCAAATCTGTCTCCAAAAATTTTCGTTACACCCTTGTGGATAAATGCATGAAACGAGGTACGGAATCAAAAACTAATAACATGTGAATAATCCACAAGAGGGCAAAACGAACTTTGTCGAATTCTTAACAAGATATAAACAATATGTAGTGGTGTAGATAACTTTTATGCACAAGTGGTTGAGAGTGTGGATAAAATGCGCCAATCCGTTGAAATATAAGGCATCTTTTGCTATGATAGTTATGTTTTCGTTGTGGATTAGAGCCATATCGCCTCAATTTTATCAACAACCTGTGGATAACATTGTGAACAAACTCATCCCCTATTTATAACTCATTCGCTTATATCTCTTCATAATGTGGATGCATTCGTTATAATACCCACGTTTTCGACATTTTTTTGTGTAACTGCGCCGGCTGCGGCGATTTGGATAAGGAGTGACAGTCTGTGGACAGCCATACTTACGATTTATGGCAGCAAGTGTTGTCGATCATCCAGACTAAATTAAGCAAACCGAGCTTTGACACCTGGTTCAAAGCGACGAAAGCTTCTTTTGTCGATGAATCCGTTATAGAAGTGACAGCGCCGACAACATTTGCGGCCGAATGGCTGGAAGGCCGTTATACGAAGCTGATCAGAACGACGCTGTATGAGTTTTTAGGCAGACAGGTCGACGTTCGCTTCTCAATTGAAGAACCAAAAAGCTCGGAACCGGCAATGCCGTTTCCGCCGAAGGCGGCACCGGCTCCCGTTGCGAACGAAGAAACCCATACCCATATGCTTAACCCGAAATATACATTTGATACATTCGTCATCGGGGCCAACAACCGCTTCGCGCACGCTGCGTCGCTGGCTGTGGCGGAAGCGCCTGCGAAAGCCTACAACCCCTTGTTCCTGTACGGGGGCGTCGGGCTCGGCAAAACTCACTTGATGCATGCCATCGGCCATTACATCATGGACCATAACCCCAACACGAAGGTTCTATATATTTCATCGGAGAAATTTACGAACGAATTCATTAATGCGATCCGCGACAACCGCGGGGAGAGCTTCAGGACCAAATACCGGAATATCGACGTTCTTCTTATAGACGATATTCAGTTTTTGGCGGGGAAAGAACAGACTCAGGAGGAATTTTTCCATACCTTCAACGCCTTGCATGAAGAGCGGAAGCAAATTGTGATCTCATCCGACAGGCCGCCGAAGGAAATTCCGACGCTGGAGGACCGTTTGCGTTCCAGGTTCGAATGGGGACTCATTACGGATATACAGCCGCCGGATCTGGAAACAAGGATCGCCATTTTGCGCAAGAAAGCAAGAGCGGAGAACCTCGATATTCCTAACGAAGCTATGATCTATATTGCCAACCAGATCGACACGAATATCCGCGAGCTTGAAGGTGCGCTGATTCGGGTCGTCGCCTATTCGTCGCTGATCAACGCCGATATTACGTCCCATCTGGCAGCCGAAGCGTTAAAGGATATCATTCCGTCAAGCCGGCCGCGCATGATCACGATCCAGGATATCCAGATGAAGGTCGGCGAATTTTACGGCTTAAGGCTCGAGGAGTTTAAAGCGAGAAAACGGACGAAAGCTGTCGCTTACCCGCGCCAGATCGCCATGTATTTATCGCGGGAGCTGACCGATTTCTCCTTGCCTAAGATCGGAGAGGCATTCGGCGGACGCGACCATACGACCGTCATCCATGCCCATGAGAAAATATCGCAGCAGCTGAAGATCGATCAAGACCTGTTCAAAATCATCCAGAATCTGACCGAGAAAATTAAAAATCATATGTGAACAACCAAGCAAGCCTATACACACGCTATGCACATGTGGATAGGCTTGCTTTATCGATATTCTACAGGGTTATCCACATATTCAGGGCCCCTACTGCTACTGCTATTAAAAATCTTTTAAAAAACATCATCATAAAACAGTCTGAACCTATACGGACGCTAGGAGTGAAACGATGAAATTATCGATCTCAAAAAACGAACTAAACGACGCCATTCAACAAGTATCGAAAGCCGCCTCATCCCGGCCTGCGATTCCTATTCTCGGCGGTATCAAAATCGAAGTCACCCATCTTGGCGTTACGTTAACCGCCAGCGATACAGATATATCCATTCAAAGCTTTATCCCTGTGGAAAAGGATCAATACGTTATTGCACATGTGGATAAGCCCGGAAGCGTCGTTTTGCCCGCGAAATTTTTTGTCGAAATCGTAAAAAAGCTGCCGTCGGACCAGGTCGTCATCGATGTGAGCAGCAATTATCAGACCGTCATCCGTTCCGGCTCCACCGAAATTCAGATGGTTGGGCTCGACCCTGAGGAATTCCCTGTCCTTCCATCCATCGAGCAGGACGAGCTGCTTCAAATGCCGGGAGATTTGCTGAAGGCGATGATCCGCCAAACGGTGCTGGCCGCTTCGACCAGCGAGCAAACGCCTATTTTGACCGGTGTACTTTGGAATTTGGCCGAAGGCGAATTAAAATTCGTCGCAACGGACCGCCACAGGCTCGCGAGCCGTTCTGCACAAGTGGATACAGCTTCCGACTTAAAATTCCACAATGTCGTTATTTCTGCAAAAACGCTAAACGAGCTGTCGAAGCTTGTTCCTGAGCATAATGCCCTAGTCGATATTGTCGTTGCGGATAACCAAGTATTGTTCAAGCTCGGCAATGTATTGTTTTATACCCGGATTTTGGACGGGGTTTATCCCGATACTTCCAAGATTATTCCGCAAACCTTCAAAACAGAACTCGTTCTCGATACAAAAAATGTAATGGACGCGATCGACCGCGCTTATTTGATGTCCCGCGAGGAGAAAACCAATATCGTCCGCCTGGTAACGCTGGAGGACGGATCGATCGAAATTTCGTCCAGCTCGACGGAGCTAGGCCGGGTAACCGAGCAGCTTGAAGCGCAGGAATTCAAAGGAGATCCGCTCCGGATCGCCTTCAACTCCAAATATATGCTCGACGTATTGAAGGTTATCGACAGCGAGCAGCTGTTTATCGGTTTTACGGGCGCTATGAGCCCGATCATCATCCGGCCGGTCGATCACGCGTACAGTATGTACGTCATTTTGCCGTACCGTACAACGGGCTAACGGAATCATCCATCCACACAGAAAGGAAAGTGACGCAGGATGAAAGAAATCTTCATTCAAACGGAATATATAACGCTGGGCCAGTTTTTGAAGCTGGCCGATTGCATCGCGACAGGCGGGCACGCCAAGTTTTTCCTGCAGGAGAACGAAGTGCTGATTAACGGAGAGCCTGACAACCGCCGCGGCAGAAAATTGTATGGCGGGGACAAAGTAGAGGTTGAGGGCTGCGGCAGCTTTACGGTCGCCAGAGCTTAGCGCCCAAACGGACCGGGAGGTCAAAACGTGTTTTTAACCAGCATACAGCTTCAAAATTATCGGAATTACAACGAACTGGACCTGACGACTCCGAATAAAGTGAATGTGTTTCTCGGCCCGAATGCGCAAGGAAAAACCAATTTGCTGGAGGCTATATTCGTACTCGCGCTAACCAAGTCGCACCGTACCTCGAAGGATAAGGAGCTGATCGGGTGGCAGGGCGACTCCGCCCGGATCGGCGGCGAAGTGGAGAAGCGGTACGGTTCGCTTAAACTGGATTTATTGTTTTCGTCGCAAGGGAAGAAAGCGAAGATCAACGGGCTGGAGCAGCGTAAGCTCAGCGATTTCATCGGATCGGTGAATGTCGTGATGTTCGCACCGGAGGATCTCGAAATTGTGAAAGGCACGCCGGGTGTGCGCAGGCGGTTTCTCGATATGGAAATCGCCCAGGTACAGCCCGGCTATTTGCATACCCTGCAGCAATACGGCAAAGTGCTTCAGCAGCGCAATAACTTTTTGAAGGCATCCTTTCCTGGGGGACCTAACTCCACGATGCTTGAGGTGTGGAATATGCAGCTGGCGGAGCACGGTGTTAAAATCATGAAAAAAAGGCAACACTTTATACATAAATTACAAATGTATGCCGAACAAATCCATTCCGGCATCACAAACGGCTCGGAGCAGCTGACAATTGATTACCGCCCTTCCTTTGACGCCGGCGCTCAGGAAGATGAATCTGTTTTATTTGACCGATTTATGATAAAGTTAACACATGTGAAAGATCAGGAGATTCGCAGAGGCGTTACGCTCGTGGGCCCGCACCGCGACGATTTGGCGTTTTTTATTAACGGCAAGGAAGCGCAAATATTCGGTTCCCAGGGGCAGCAGCGAACGACGGCCCTATCTTTAAAATTGGCGGAAATCGAGCTCATTAACGAGGAAATCGGAGAGTATCCGCTATTGCTGCTGGATGACGTATTATCGGAGCTGGACCAAAATCGCCAGACCCAGCTCATAGAGACGTTCCAGAGCAAAGTCCAAACCTTTATAACGACAACCGGCCTTGAAAGCGTGAATGTCAGCAAGCTTCAGGATGCCGGTATCTATCATGTGCAGGGCGGCCGAGTGACGCGTTAGAGTGCAAATAGGAGAGGTGAGCTAGCATGTACATCCATTTAGGCGGCGAGAAAATTATTCGGGCTGCGGAGCTGGTGGCCATTTTTGATATTTCTATCGAGCAATCCTCTAAACTATCCAAGCAATTTGTTGCGGGTGCACGTAAACGCAAGGACGTCGAAACGATCGGTGAAGAAGAACCCAAATCCATCGTGGTGACGAAGCAGAAAATATATTATTCGCCGATATCATCCTCTACGCTTAAGAAAAGGGCCCATCATTTCGCAGCGAACGGGTAGAGCGAAGGCGATCAGGAAGAGCAGTTTGAGAGGAGCAGTGAGCTTGCATGTCTTTGGAGCAGCATACGTATGACGAGAGTCAGATACAGGTTCTGGAAGGATTAGAGGCGGTACGCAAACGTCCGGGGATGTATATTGGCTCCACTAGTGGCAAAGGTCTTCACCATCTCGTATGGGAGGTTGTCGATAACAGTATTGACGAGGCTCTGGCCGGATACTGCAACAAGATTGAGGTTATCGTCCATGAGAATAACAGCATCACCGTTATCGATAACGGACGGGGCATCCCGGTCGGCGAGAACGCGAAGCTGAAGAAATCGACGCTGGAAGTCGTTATGACGGTACTGCACGCAGGCGGTAAATTTGGCGGCGAAGGTTATAAAGTGTCGGGCGGCCTGCACGGTGTAGGCGTATCCGTCGTAAACGCGCTGTCAGAGCAGGTCATTGTTCAGGTCAAGCGGGAAGGTCATATTTTCCAGCAGGAATACCGCAAAGGGGTTCCTCAATACGATATCAAGATTATCGGGGATTCCGAAGAAACCGGAACGCAGGTTACTTTCCTTCCGGACCCGGAAATTTTTACCGAAACGACCGTGTACGATTATGACACGCTGCAATCGCGGATCCGCGAGCTGGCGTTTTTGAATAAAGGGATCGAAATTATCCTTACCGACGAACGTTCGGGAGAATCAAATTCGTTCAAGTACGATGGCGGTATTATCGAGTTTGTCCGGTATTTGAACCGCAACCGCGAAGTTCTCCATGAAACGCCGATTTTCGTGGAAGGCTCGAAGGATCATATACACGTCGAGGTTTCTCTGCAATACAACGACAGCTACAGCGAGAACATTTACTCGTTTGCCAATAACATCAATACTCATGAGGGCGGCACGCACGAGTCCGGCTTCAAGAGCGCCCTGACCCGTATTATTAACGATTATGCCCGGAAAACAAACTTGATCAAGGATAACGATTCGAACTTCTCGGGCGACGACGTGCGCGAAGGACTGACGGCGATTATTTCCGTCAAAATTCCCGAGCCTCAATTCGAGGGCCAGACGAAGACGAAGCTCGGCAACAGCGAAGTGCGCGGCATCGTCGAATCGTTTTTCGCGGAGAAGCTTCAGGAGTTTTTGGAGGAAAATCCGGCCGTATCGCGCAAAATCGTCGAGAAAGGCCTTCAGGCTGCGCGCGCCCGTGAAGCGGCCCGCAAAGCGCGGGAGCTGACGCGCAGAAAGAGCGCTCTGGAGGTCGGATCGCTGCCTGGCAAGCTTGCCGATTGCTCCTCGAAGGACGCGTCGATCAGCGAGCTCTATATCGTCGAAGGCGACTCCGCCGGCGGATCTGCCAAGCAGGGACGGGACCGCCACTTCCAGGCGATTCTGCCGCTGCGCGGCAAAATTTTGAATGTCGAGAAAGCTCGTCTGGACCGCATTCTTGGTAATGCGGAGATCCGGGCGATCATTACGGCTTTAGGCACGGGCATCAGCGACGATTTCGATTTGTCTAAAGCCCGTTATCACAAAATCATCATCATGACGGATGCTGACGTCGACGGTGCGCATATTCGGACGCTGATGCTGACGTTCTTCTATCGCTATATGCGACAAATCATTGAAGCGGGCTATATTTATATTGCCCAGCCGCCGCTCTTCAAGATCGAACGCAACAAGGTGATCCGCTACGCGCAAACGGAGAAGGAGCGCGACAGAATTATCGCAGAATTCGGCGAAGGCGCAAAAGTTAACGTGCAGCGATACAAAGGACTAGGCGAGATGAACGCTTCCCAGCTGTGGGAAACGACGATGGATCCGGAAAGCCGGACCATGCTCCAGGTTACGATCGAGGATGCGATCGAAGCCGATGTCGTATTCGATACGCTGATGGGCGATAATGTCGAACCGCGCCGCGATTTTATTCAAAAGTACGCGAAATATGTAACGAATCTTGATTTTTAGGATGAAATAGGATGAAAGAAGAAGCAGCCGACGCTATTTGCGACGGCTGCTTTTTCTTCTTCTTCTGTATTTACCGTAAGCGACGGCATAGCGGTAAACCTTACGAAACACCGATTTGTCAGGCAGCTTGCGGAAAATAAACGGATCGGGATTCGTATTCACCTCTAGGATCCAAGGGTGATGCTTGCCGTCGATCGCGATGTCGACGCCGATCTCTTTGATGTTCGGGTATTTGGCCTGCAGCACCTGCGCGATCGATATGCCAAGCTTTTTCAGTTTGTTTTCGAAAACTGCCAATTCGGAAGGGGTGGCATGGTCCGTCATCAGCCGGTCAAGCGCCATCGGTGTACCGCCGCTGTGGTAGTTCGTTACGATTTTGGCCGGATGGGCCAGCCTGCCGATGATGCCCGTAGCTTCCCATACCTTGCTCGGATTTTTTTGAATCATGACGCGGATGTCAAAACGTCTGTTTCTATGTCGAAGCAGGTGGATTCCTTTCTGAACGATATACGGCCGTTTTCTTTTTAACCTGGAGAGCTGTCTATAGAGCTGCTCGAATGTCGGATAGGTACGGACCGTGGTTTCGATCTGATAACGGTAGCCCGGATCGGGGGAAGTCGTTTTTTCGACGCGGATTACGCCCCTCCCGAACGTCCCGTTGACCGGTTTAACGTATACCATTCCGTGCTCCTCCAGCATAGCTTTAAGATTGGCCGGGTTAAACAGCTTGGTGGACGGCATATGCTGTCGCAAATAATCGGATTTGAGCATAATATTCGTTTTTGCCCACTTGCTCTTGACGCGTTGAATGCTCAACGATTTATCTCCTCTCGTATGCGTGCTTGCTTCGGTTTGGAACTCAAATGAACAGAGACAGACTTTGGATTGAGTGGTATAATGAAAGTTGGGTCTGTTTATTTTATGGCACTATTTCGCGAGTGGAGAGCGGTGATTCACCTATTTTTCATCGTTTTTTTTCCACGAATTCGGATGAATTCCAAAAGCTACGGCTAAGCATGTTTATATGCCCTCTTTTTGAGAAAGAAATATAAGATTAGGGTTCATGAAACAGCAGAGATAGTTGGCGTCAGGGAGGTAAAACATGGCGGAAGAACAACGAATGTCAATAAGAGACCGGGATATTGGTACGGAGATGCGCGATTCCTTTATGGATTACGCAATGAGTATCATCGTGAGCCGTGCTCTTCCCGATGTTCGGGACGGGCTGAAGCCGGTGCATCGCCGTATTTTGTACGCGATGTCGGAGCTTGGCATGTCTCCGGACAAGCCGTACAAGAAATCGGCGAGAATCGTAGGGGAAGTCATCGGCAAGTACCATCCGCACGGCGATTCGGCCGTTTATGAATCGATGGTCCGGATGGCTCAGGATTTTTCCATGCGGTATATGCTCGTAGACGGTCACGGCAACTTCGGTTCGAACGACGGCGATTTTGCGGCAGCTATGCGGTACACGGAAGCGCGTCTTTCCAAAATCGCGATGGAGCTCCTGCGGGACATCAACAAGGAAACGATCGATTTTGTGCCGAACTACGACGGAGAAGAATCGGAGCCGGTCGTGCTTCCTGCGCGATACCCGAATCTTCTGGTGAACGGCGTTACCGGCATCGCGGTCGGCATGGCCACGAATATTCCGCCGCATAATCTGAACGAAGTAATCGACGGCGTTCAGGCTTTAATTGAAAATCCGGATATCACGCCAGTTGAGCTGATGGATTATATACAAGGGCCCGATTTCCCGACAGCTGCTTTCGTTATGGGCCGTTCGGGCATTCGTCAGGCTTATTTGACCGGCCGCGGCTCCGTCACGATGCGCGCCCGCGCAACGATTGAGGAGAACGCGGGCAAAGCGCGCATTATTGTGCACGAGCTGCCGTACCAAGTCATTAAGGCTCGTCTTGTCGAGAAAATTGCCGAGCTGGTGCGCGAGAAAAAAATCGAAGGCATTACCGATTTGCGGGACGAGTCGGACCGTAACGGCATGAGGGTCGTTATTGAGCTTCGCCGCGATGTCAATCCAAGCGTAGTTCTCAATAACCTTTACAAGCATACGCAGCTGCAGTCCAACTTCGGCATCAATATGCTGGCGCTTGTAAACGGCGAGCCGAAGACGCTGAACATTCGGGATATGCTGTATCATTATTTGCAGCATCAAATCGAGGTTATTCGCAGACGTACGGAATACGACCTGAAGAAGGCCGAAGCGCGCGCTCACATTTTGGAAGGCTTGCGGATCGCTCTCGACCATCTGGACGAAGTCATCGCACTTATTCGTGCGTCGCAGACGGCGGACGAAGCACGCGAGGGATTAATTAACCGCTTCGCCTTGTCCCATGAGCAAGCGCAGGCAATCTTGGATATGCGTTTGCAGCGCCTGACAGGACTGGAACGCGACAAAATCGAAGCGGAATATGCGGAGCTGATGCGCAAAATCGCTGAATATAAAGCTATTCTCGCCGACGAGAAGCTGGTATTGGAAATTATCAGCACGGAGCTGGCCGAAATTAGAGAGCGTTTTGGAGATGAACGGCGCACGGAAATTATGGCTAGCGACGAGGAAATTTTGGATGAAGACCTGATTCCGCGTGAAGACGTCATTATTTCCATTACGCACTCGGGCTACATCAAGCGTTTGCCTGTTACGACCTACCGGAGCCAAAAGCGCGGCGGCAAAGGGGTAGTAGGCATGGATACGAAAGATGATGATTTTGTCGAGCATCTATTCGTGTCGAATACGCACCATTACCTGCTGTTCTTCACGAACAAAGGCAAGGTGTACAAGCTCAAAGCCTATGAAATTCCGGATCTGAGCCGCACCGCCCGCGGAACGCCGATTATCAACCTCATCCAGATCGAACAGGGTGAGACGATCAATGCGGTAATTCCGGTCCAGGAGTTCAATGCCGAGCAGTTCTTGTTCTTTGCTACCCGCCAAGGCGTGGTGAAGAAAACTCCGCTTGACGATTACGTTAATATCCGCAAAGTCGGTTTGATTGCCATTTCGCTGCGCGAGGATGACGATTTGATCGGCGTCAAGCTGACGGACGGCAATCAGGAAATTATTATGGGCACTGCGCAAGGCATGTCGATCCGTTATTCGGAGCAGGACGTCCGTTCGATGGGACGGTCGGCCACCGGCGTAAAAGGTATCCAGCTCGACGATAACGATACGGTCATCGATATGGACGTTATCGTTCAGGACAAGGATATTCTGATCGTGACCTCCAAAGGCTACGGGAAGCGTACTCCGGTTGCCGATTACCGTATCCAGAATCGCGGCGGTAAAGGGATTAAGACACTTAACGTAACGGACAAGAACGGCCCGATCGTATCGCTCAAGGTCGTCGAGAACGACGAGGATCTCATGATCATGACGGCTTCCGGCACGATGATCCGGACGAGCATGGAAGGCATATCTACGATGGGACGCAATACGCAAGGCGTTAAGCTTATCAATACGCGCGAGGATGATACCGTAGCTACGGTAACACGCGTCGCGCGCAGTGAAGACAATGAAGTTCTAGAAGAGAACGAGGAGCCGAACAGCGGCGAAGCTCCGCTCGAATAGGCTCCGATTGTCATACATCGGATACAAGGGGAGAGGACATACGTGGCAACGGTGACGTTATCACAACTAAATCCAGGCGACAAAATAGGTGAAGATGTCCTCACTCCGTCAGGTAATGTCCTGTTTCAAAAGGGACGGATTATCACTCCCAAGGAAATAGACATTTTGCAGGCATTTTTAGTGAACAGTGTCGATGTTGAGAGCAGCACTGCCTTGAAAAAAACGCGCGAGGAAGAGGAAGCAGAAGTACCGCAGGCTCCAAGCGTGACGTTTGCGGCCTCTCCTCTCCATGAAGAATACGACAAAATGGTTCATATCGTACGGAACGTATTCAATTCCTTTACAGCCGGATCTAGCTTGCCGGTTATGGATCTGAGAACGCAGCTGGAGAAAACGCTCGATAATGTGAAGAGCTACAACCTGCTTACTTTTTTGCCGCGTCATTTCGCGGAGAAGGATTATCTGTTCCATAACGCCATTACTTCGGCTCTGACATGCTACCAGATCGCGCAATGGACCGGTTTTCCGCAAAAGGATTGGATGCAAATCGCTTTTGCCGGATTGCTGCATGATATCGGCAACGTAAGAATCGACAAGTCGATTTTAACGAAGCCAAACGCCCTGACGGCCGAAGAAACGGAAGAAATGAAAAAGCATACGGTGCTAGGCTATCAGATGCTGAAGAACGTGCCGGCCATAAACGAAGGGGTTAAACTAGCCGCGCTGCAGCATCACGAGAAAGTGGACGGATCGGGTTATCCGCTTGGCATTGACGCCACTAGAATCCATCCGTACGCCAAAATCGTAGCAATAGCGGATATATTCCATGCAATGACCTTAAACAAGTTATACCGGAAGGCTGTTTCACCATATCTCGTACTGGAGCAGATTCAAAGCGATGCGTTCGGAAAGCTGGATCCGGTATACGTGAGTGCCTTTGTGGAGAAAGCGACGCAATTCCACCATGGCACCGTTGTTAAGCTTAGCGACGGACGAATCGGGGAAATTGTATTTACGGATCGCACGCATCCTACGAGACCATGGGTATCGGTCGAAGGGAAAATCGTTAATCTGTCTATCGAAAGGCAGTTTCATATTAACGAAGTGATTAAGTAATACGACAATATAAGACAGTGAGTGCACGATAGGATCGGGATGTTCGTAATGTTCCGTTCCCGCTCTGCGCTCGCTGTTTTTTTTATGTCTCAATATTGAAAAATTAGCGTGAAACTTGGCGAATGATAGATTCTATAAAAAAATAAAAAAAGGACTTGCAATCGAATAGGCATACGTGATATATTATCTAAGTCGCCGCTGAGACATACGGCTGACACGAAAGAAAAGCTTGTTCTTTGAAAACTGAACAACGAGTGAAACTGCCCCGTTAAT
>NZ_JAHMHW010000007.1 GCF_020169515.1 Paenibacillus vietnamensis
ACTTTGTACAGCAGAATGGAGCGTAAAACGGACTAGTTTCTTCGGGACTGCACTTAATGCATCAGAATCGCAGGATATCGCCTAAAGTGGCGCTCATAGAGCTAATTCCGATGCACAAGTGCAGCACAGCTTGCTCGTACGCGTCCCATGTCAGGTTTCTGATGCAGAATGTGCAGCGGAAGGGGGCGCTCAGTGAACGAGCTACCACCAGACTGCACTTTGTGCAGCAGACTTGTGCGGCTCGCGATCGTGTCACCACCAGTCTGCACTTTGTGCAGCAGACTTGTGCGGCTCGCGGTCGCGTCACCACCAGACTGCACTTTGTGCAGCAGACTACAAGGCTCGCGGTCGTGCCACAAGCCGCTAATTCCGCAGCGGCTTGCCCGTCGCCAGCATGTGGCTCATGCGTTCCTGCGTTTTGCGCTCGCCGCAAAGGCTGAGGAACGCTTCGCATTCCAGATCGAGCAAATACGGCTCGCTCACCTCCGCGCCCGGACGCACATCGCCGCCGGCCAGCACATGCGCGAGCTTGCCCGCGATCAGCGCGTCATGCCCGCTGATATGGCCGCTCAGCCGCATCGACTGCACTGCGGCCTTCAGCACCGCCATGCCGTCGCGCCCGGCTACGCGGACACGCCCCTCCGCGCGCGGCTCGTACCCGGCGCGGTCCAGCTCCAGCACCGCCCGCTTCGCCTCGGCGATGCGAGCCTCCTGCCGCATGATGACGCGGTCCTGCGGCCTCATCAGTCCGATGCGGCTGACTTCGTGGCCGCTTGTCGACGTTTTGGCCAGCGCAATCGTCTCAAACAAAGCGTTCAAGTATGGCTGAACATCCGCTCCCTGCTTCCCGCTGCCCGCCACGTTCGCCCGCTCCGCCGCCATGACGGCCGCCTCCTTGCAGCCCCCGCCGGCTGGAATGAGCCCGACTCCCGTCTCGACCAAGCCGAAATACGTCTCCGGCGAAAAAATAATCCGGTCAGCCGGCAAACAAGCCTCGACGCCGCCTCCGAGCGTCATCCGGTGCGGGGCCGCCACGACCGGGCGCTCCAGCCGCTTCAGCGCGAGCATGCTGCTCTGGAAAAAACGGATGATCTCCTCCACCTCATCCCATTCCCCGCTTTGCGCCTCCATCAGCAGCAGCATCAGATTCGCGCCCACACAGAAGTTCCGTCCTTCGTTCGCGATCACGAGCCCGCGCCAGTTCCGCTCCACCTCTTCCGCGCTCTGCCGGATTGCGGACAAAATGTCGCCGCCGATCGCGTTGTTCTGCGAATGGAATTCCAGACAGACAACGTCGTCCCCGATGTCGATCAGGCTTGCCCCGACGGTGGACAGTACGGTCCGGCCGGAGGCTTTTAACGCGCTTAACGAAATGACGTCCGGCTCCGGCTCCTCCTGCCTGAAGCCCCCGCTCGACGCATAAACCCGCTTGCCCCCCTCCGTTCCGTAAAAACGGCTATGTCCGCCTTCGATCCAAGCCGTCACCCATTCCGGAACGGCCTCGCCCTCCTTCCGCATTTGCCGCACCGTCTCGGGCAGTCCGATCGCGTCCCACAGCTCGAACGGGCCCAGCTCCCAATTAAAGCCCCAGCGCATAGCACGGTCGATCTCCGAGATCGAATCGGCGATAACGCCGACCTGGGCGGCTGCATAAAGCAGCGTCTTCTTGATCGTGGACCACGCAAACTGGGCGTACCGGTCCCGCGGATCGGTGCGGAGCAGCGCCTTCACCTTTGCCGCCGCTCCTTTGGCCGCCTTGGACGCATCCAGCACCTGCGAGCCGGCGGAGCGCTTCGGACCGTATTCGAGCGTGTCGAACCTAAGCGACTCAATGACGCTGCCCGACGGACCTTTGACCTTCCGGTAAAAGCCCGCCCCCGCCTTTTCCCCGGTTCGTCCCAGCGCGACAAGCCGCTCCAGCAAAGCCGGCCTTGCAAAAGCGCTCTGCTCCTCCGGATCGGCGCTGCGCTCGCGGACGTTATCCACGACATGCAGCAGCGTGTCGAGACCGACGAGATCGAGCATACGGAACGTCGCGGTTTTGGGCCTGCCCATTGCCGGCCCCGTCAGCGCATCCGCCTCCTCGACGGTCAGCCCGAAGCGCACCGTATCCGCCAGCGTCACCAGCATGCCGTAGGTGCCGATCCGGTTTGCGATGAAGTTCGGCGTATCCTTGGCCGGCACGACCCCTTTGCCGAGCCGCCGTTCGCACACCTCCGTCAGCAGCCGGACGGTCTCATCCGCCGTATCCGCCGTCGGAACGATTTCCACCAGCTTCATATAACGGGGAGGGTTAAAAAAATGCGTAACCGCAAAATGCCGCCTAAAGTCCTCGCTCCTCCCTTCCGCCATCGCTGCCGCAGACAAGCCGGACGTGTTGGTGCTGACGAGAGAGCCGGGCCGGCGGGCCGCATCCAGCAGAGCAAGCACCTCCCGCTTCACATCCATCCGCTCCACGACGGCTTCTACAATCCAGTCCGCTTCCCCCAGCTCGCCGAGGTGATCGCTCAGATTGCCCGGCGTAATGCGCGCTGCCCAGGCCGGATCGTACAGCTGCGCAGGCTGCGCCTTGGCCATCCGGGCAAGCGCCGCGCCGGCCAGCCGGCTGCGCACCTTGGGGTCCGCGAGCGTCAGTCCCTGCTTTTCCTCCTCCGGCGTCAGCGCCTTCGGCACAATGTCCAGCAGCAGGACGCGCATGCCGGCATTCGCCAAATGGGCGGCAATGCCCGCCCCCATCACACCCGAGCCGATAACCGCCGCACGGCGGATCGAGCCGGCATCCAGTTGCGACGATGTTCCCGTCATAGGTAACCTCCTTTTGATAGGCATCACAGGCGTAAAAGGCTGCAGCTGCGCACGAACCGTCAGCTGTATCTTGACACAGCCCGGTTCTGTGCCATCTTCTGGCTGCGAACCCCCGTTTCACCGCCTTACTCCCCGAACACGCTCTCGGCAAGCAGCTCCGCGACGTCCCGCGCAATGACGCGCTCGTCGGCGGACAGCGCCTTTAATCCGTCCTCCATCATCGTCAGGCAGTACGGGCATGCCGAGCTGATAACCGACGGCTTCACCTCAAGCGCCTGCGCCGTCCGGGCGTGATTGACGCGGGTACCCGCATGCTCCTCCATCCACATCAGGCCTCCGCCGGCCCCGCAGCACATCCCGTTCTCGCGCGAACGTTCCATCTCCTCGATCACGATGCCCGGTATGGCGCGCAGCAGGCGGCGCGGCGCCTCATAGGTGCCGTTATAGCGCCCGAGGTAGCAGGAATCGTGGATCGTGACTCGCTCGTCGACCGCACTCGCCGGACGAAGCGCCCCCTCCTCCAGCAGCCGGGCCAGCAGCTCCGTGTGATGCTCGACCCGCACATCGGGACTCAGCCCGAAGTCGGGGTATTCGTTTTTTAACGTGTTATACGTATGCGGGCAAGGGGTGACGATATGAGTTACGCCATATTTAGTTATTGTTTCGATGTTTTCGCGGCACAGCTCCTGGAACAGAAGTTCGTTGCCGATCCGCCTGGCGGTATCGCCGGAGCTTTTCTCCTCCAGCCCGAGTACGCCGAAGCTTACGCCCGCATGGTGGAGCAGCCGCACCACATCGTACAGCACGCGCCGGCTCCGCATATCGTACGATCCCATCGAGCCCGCCCAGAGCAGTACGTCGGCCTTCCGTCCGACCCGCTTCAGCTCCTGCAGCGTAACTGCGCGGACGCCGGTCCGGGCTTCGCACTCCGCAATCCAGGCGGCCCGCTCGGCGCGCGGCAGCCCCCAAGGATTGCTTTGCCGCTCGATGTTTTGCAAAGCCCTTTGCCCGTCGGCCGGCAGCCGGCCCTCCATGAGCACCAGATGGCGGCGCATATCGATGATTTTATCGACGTGCTCATTACCGACGGGACACTGCTCCTCGCAATTCCGGCACGTCGTGCAGGCCCAGAGCTCATCCTCGCTCATCACCTCGCCGATCAGCTCCACCTCCTCCGCTTTTTTGCCGTCGCGCTTCATCCAGGCACCGGCCTGCGCCGCCATCGTCGGCACAATCGTCGTCCCGCCCCCGGGCGGACTTTCCCATGCCGGTATGACAGCCCCCATCACATGGGCATTCCGCTCGCCGCCATGCTTTTGCCAGAAGCCGGCCGGCAGCCACGGCGAGGTCGATGTGACCGCCGCCCCCTTCTCGGTCAAATGGTCGCGCAGCTTGACGATCAGATGCATCGGCGACAAAATTTTGCCGGTGCCCGCAGCCGGGCATACGTTCGTGCAGCGCCCGCACTCGACGCAGGCATACAGGTCGAGCAGCTGCTTTTGCGTAAAATGCTCCACCTTCCCCGCGCCGAAGCTCTCCGCTTCCTCATCCTCCAGATTAAGCGGCGTCAGCCGGCCCGGCGGCGTGCCGCGCCGGAACCACAAGTTGACCGGCGCCGTCAGCAGGTGAAAATGCTTCGACTGCGGCACGTACACCAGAAAGCCGAGCAGCACCAGCAAATGCAGCCACCAGAACAGCTCAAAGCCCGCTGCGGCCAGGCCGCCGCCGGACGGGATTCCCGCCTGCTGCAGCAGCTCCGCAAGCGGCGCGCTGACCGGGGAGAAACCTGCCGCATGCACTTGGCTGCCGTCCGCCCCCGTCCCTGCCGCGAGCCGCTCGAAGGCCAGGCTGAACAGCACCGTGAGCATCAGCGAGCCGATGAACCACATGACGAGCGACGGCTTCCAGCCTCTTTTCAGCCTTGGCAGCTTCTCCCCGTAACGGCGGAAGGCGCCGTACAGCACCGCCGCCAGAACGAGCGTTACCGTGATTTCCTGCGACAAGGAAAACCAGCCGTAAAAGGGAAAAGGCAGAGGATCGCCGCCGGCAAGCCCTTTCCAGATCAAATCCAGCGCGCCGAACTGCAGCACGATAAAGCCGTAAAAATAAACCAAATGCATAATCCCGCTGCGCAAATCGTTCAGCAGCCTGCGATGGCCGAATACCTGCGCGCCGAAGCCGCTTTTGCTGCCGCGCTTTCGAGGATGCCTTGCGAATTCCGCCGGCGTGCCGAGACGGATATACGAGATCCGCCTTCGAACGACCGTCGCGAACATCCATACCGCAAACAGCGTCACGGCGGCGAACAGGAGCCATTTTACCCAGTACACGGATTGCCCGGGCGTCCACAATGTCCAAAGCGATACCATATGCCCTTCCCCCCTGGATGCAGTACTCGTAATCGGCGATTATGCGCAAAGCGAGCGGACAAGCATTAAAAGCGCTTACATAAATAGCCGCGGTGCTCCATGTATATGAGCCTTCGGCCCCGAACATGCCGCCGGGTCTATTCGGCCGATGGACGACATATCGTAGCACTGATGGACAGTTGGTTTGCCCAAAATTTCAGGTACAAGTGAGGGAACTTCCATGCTGAAAATAGTGGTGCTTCTCAAGCAGACATTCGATACCGAGGAAAAAATAGTGCTTTCCCCTTCGGGCGTAAACGAGCAAGGCGCCAAATTCATCATCAACCCGTACGACGAATATGCGCTGGAGGAAGCGCTGCGGCAGCGGGAGAAGCACGGCGGACAGGTCATCGCCGTCGCCTGCGGCCCCGAACGTTCGCAGGAGGCGCTGCGCACCGCGCTTGCGATCGGTGCCGACGAAGCGATCCGCGTGGACGGCAGCTCGCTGCCGGATGACGGCTTTACCGTCGCGGGGGCGCTGGCGAAGGTCGTAGAGCCGCTTCAGCCGGATCTGCTGCTGGCCGGCTTATTCGCCGTGGACAGCGGAGCCGGCAGCGTGGCGCTGCAGGTCGCGCAGCGGCTCGGGCTGCCGCACGCCTCGGCGGCGGTGAAGGCGACGGTGCTGACGAAGGCGGAGGCGGCCGCACTTCCGGCCGCTGGGGGCAGTAAGGGGCAGGGTGCGGGTGGCGAGAGTGTAAGTGCGTCGGGCAACGGCGGTGTCTCCGTCCTCCCCCAAGCAGAGCGCTACGCGCTGGTTGAACGGGACATCGAGGGCGATACGGAAACGGTGCTCATTCCGCTGCCTGCGCTCATCACCGCCCAGCAGGGGCTGAACGAGCCCAGATATCCGTCGCTGCCCGGCATTATGAAAGCGAAGAAAAAGCCGCTTCGTACCGTCGATGCCTCCGAGCTTTGGGGCGGCGCTGCAGCGGCTTCGGTTGCGGACGCCGCTCCGCGCACGCAGCGGACGCAGCTGTTCCCTCCGCCTCCGCGCGCGGCAGGCAAGCTCGTTCCGGGAGAGCCGTCCGAGCAGGCAGCCGCGCTGGTCCATTTGCTTCGCTCGGAAGCGAAGCTTTTGTAGCCGATTTGACGGAATGTTAGCCGAAAGGAGCTGTATAGGATGTCCAAGACAATTCTAGTGTTTGCGGAGAGCCGTGACGGCGCGCTGCGCCGCGTGGCGTTCGAAGCGCTCGGCGCCGCGCGGCAGCTTGCAGGCAAGGACGGCGCGGTGCACGCCGTCCTCGCCTGCTCCGGCGGCGCGGCGGACGAAGCCGCCGCGCTGCTCGCGCGGGGGGCGGACGTCGTACATATCGCCGACGATCCTGCCCTCCGCGCCTTCGCGCCCGAGGCGTACCTCGCCGCCCTGGGCGCAGCCATGGCCGCGGTGCGGCCGGACGCGCTGCTGCTCGGCCACACCGCGATGGGGCGCGAGCTCGCGCCCCGTGTGGCCGCTGCCCATGGCGCCGGCCACATCGCCGACGTCACCGCCATCGAGCCTTCGGCTGATGGCGGCGACGTCGGCTTCATCCGCCCGCTCTACGCCGGGAAGGCGTTCGAGCGGCGCAGCTTTTTGCCGGGCCACCCGTGGGTCATCACGGTGCGCCCGAACAATTTGCCGGCGGCGGAGCCCGTCGACGCCGCCGAACGCAAGGGCACCGTGCAGGCTCTGCCGTTCACGGTGCCGGCGCTTTACACCGCCGTGCGCAGCCTCGTGCGCCGCACCGGCGGCAAGCTCGATCTCGCCGAAGCCGACGTCGTCGTATCCGGCGGACGGGGCGTGCGCAGCGCAGCAGGCTTCGAGCCGCTGCAGGCGCTAGCCGGCGTCCTCGGCGGCGCGGTCGGCGCCTCCCGCGGCGCATGCGACGCCGGCTATTGCGACTATGCCCTCCAAATCGGGCAAACGGGCAAGGTCGTGACGCCGCAGCTTTATATCGCCTGCGGCATCAGCGGCGCCATTCAGCATCTGGCGGGCATGAGCCAGTCGCGCGTCATCGTCGCCATCAACAAAGACCCCGACGCCCCGATTTTCGGCGTCGCCGATTACGGCATCGTCGGCGACCTGTTCGAGGTCGTCCCCCTGCTTACGGCCGAGCTTCAGCGGGCGCAGGCGTAAATCCGCATACAAAAGGGAGAGGGAGCTCCTGCAGCACAGGCCTCCCTCTCCCCTTTTTTACGCATATTAGCTGGATTTGATGTCCTTATTTCTCCCCAACCTCCGCCAATAATAAAAATAACTGGAATCATTGTATCTATTACAGCCGATTCCCGCGATTCCGGCGAAATGGCAGCATTTAGATCCAACAAATCCAGTTATTTCGGGCAATTATGGCTGGCAGCTAACATTAACTGCAGTAATTCCATCTATTTCGCCTCGACGCGCCTTGACCTGCCTCGACGGCCTTGACCTGCCTCAACGCCCTCGACGCCTCGACGCTTCAACGCCACGCCCCATCCTTAAGCAAAATCCGTCCGAATCTCCATAATGCAGTCCGGCGACTCATACAGGTCGTCATGCACCGCGTTTGTGACCGGGTAAGAGCGCATCAGGTAGGAATCCATTGGCTCGAGATGCTTGCGCAGGCTGCTGAATTCCGTAATCCGCGGATTCAGCCAATCCTCGATTCCCTCTTCGTCCAGAATGACCGGAATCCGGGGCTGCCAAACCGACATCGCGCCCGACGAGGCCGCCGTAATCATCGTAAAAGCACGGACTTCCTTGCCGCTCGCATTTCTCCAGCAATCGTAAATGCCGGCAACGCCCAGCAGCGGCTGGCCCGGAACAACCGTATGCATCGCCCGCGGAGCGCGCTCCTGCCCGAACTGCTTTTGCCCGTAAAAGCCGCTGCAAGGAAGCACACATCTTTGCCTCCGCAGCATCCGCTCGAGAAACGGCTTCGAGGAAAGCGTAATATGGTCGGCGTTTACCGAATCCTTCGCCCAGAACGGGAATAACCCCCATCTCGATTCCTGCATCGTCCGCACGTCGAACCGGTCGTTCATAATGATCGACACCGTCTGCGTCGGCGTCGCGTTAAAACGGTTCGTATACCCCCGTACCACTTTTTTGACCTGGAACGCCTCCACCATATCGCCGATCTCTGCCGTTAACGAAAACCTTTCAATCATCGCGACCACCCTTTTTACGTTGATTGAACCAGTTTTTGTTAAACAGTGGAAAATTATGCACGACACGGCATCCGGACGTCCGAAAAAAAGCTAACTCGTAAACCGCTTGCGGAATTTCAGCGGCGGCATGCCCGTATGCGCAGCGAACAGCCGCGAGAAGTGCGGCGTCTGCCGGAAGCCTGTCTCCTCCGCGACGCGGGCGATCGTCCAGTCCGTCTTGATGAGCAGCAGCTTCGCCTGATCCAGCCTGTAATAGAGGAGATACTGCTGCGGCGTGCAGTCGAACACCTCCGACATGCAGCGCGTAATGTAGTTCGTATGCAGCTGAAGCACATCGCTCAGCATGGAATTGCTGATCGGCGCGCGGTAATTCAGCTTTAAATAAGCCGCGGCCCGCTCCGCAACCGACACGGCCGCCTTCGCGGCATCCGAGCGCCAGCCCTCGTCCAGCATTTGCAGCAGGTGCAGAAACCGCTGCTGCCGGTCCCAGAACGCGCCGTGCGACGAGCTTTTCGCCGCTTCATGCAGCTGCGAGAAGATGACCTTGGCCTCGTCGGGATAGGTCAGCTTCATTTTTTTCGGCAGGCGGATGGCATAAGTGTAATAATCTCCGCGGAGCGTACCGCACTGATTCCCTTCGGTTTCCTCCCAGGCCCCGACAGTCTGGAAATGAATCCAGTCGAACACCGTCTCTTCCTCGCAAGGTCGCGTAGAGTAGTGCCAGCGGTCCGGCCTCAAAATGAGGACGTCGCCCGGCTCCAGCTTCCACTGGCGGTCCTCCTCCGCGATATACAGCGCGCCCTGGTTGACGAACAGCAGGTCGAACACACCGAGATTCACCCGGTTGGGATGCTCCTCTCCGGCGCGGTACGTCAGTCTTTTCGATTCTATAAAAAACGGCAGCGGCGGCGAACGAAACGTAAGCAACAATTCCTCGGACAACCTGATCTCTCCTTTGGAGCTCCTATGTGAAAATGTGCAAAAATAACTACTGCCATGTTACTGAATACCATTTCATTTGTCCATCGTTCCGGCAAAAAAAAGCCCCGGCCGCATCCTGTTTAAGGATAACGGCCGAAGGCCCGCTTGCATGAATGCCGATATTCGCTTTTGTTACGAACAAAACGGAACGTCCCGCCCCGGATTTAC
Source organism: Paenibacillus vietnamensis (assembly GCF_020169515.1). Lineage (GTDB taxonomy): Bacteria > Bacillota > Bacilli > Paenibacillales > Paenibacillaceae > Pristimantibacillus > Pristimantibacillus vietnamensis. The sequence continues at coordinate 9,489 of NZ_JAHMHW010000007.1, forward strand.
TTTGAAGGCGTCCGCCTCCGGCAGCAAACTCTTGATCAGGTACATATAGTCGTAGGACTGCTTAAGCGACGCCTCCGTCGGTACAAAGGGGATACGCTTGCCTTCGAGCAGCGACAGCACCTCGATTCGCGACGGCAGCCTTTCGAACGCGCTCATGCAGACGACCGACGTCATGTGGAAAAATAACGTCAGCGCTTCCCGGTCCGCATCGACCGCAAATTTTTGCACGATGCAGCCTCCCGCATCGCCGCTCCCGTCCCCTGCAATCGCATGAAAAATTTGCGACAGCTCCATATCCAGCTCCTCCACATAAGGGGTAAACTGCTCGAAGGTGAGAATCGGCGTTTCGGCGCAGGCTCCGCCCAGCAAAAACAAAACCAGATTTTCCGCCACCGTCCTTTTCGTCTGCACATAATGCTCTTCCGACAGGAACTTATAATGCCGGTTCGTCCAGCGCCGTTCCACCAAAGCCTCGACCGCTTCGGGCGTACGGGCTTCTACCGGGAGCATATAAAAATCGTTGACGGTATGGCTCGCCGCGAACTGCGTCATCTGGCGCCAGTTCACATCGCCTTCCCGCTTGCGTCCCTCGTGTATGCTCGCAAACTGCTCGGGGCAGCGCAGCATTTCCTCCAGCTTGTAATCCTCGATTCGTATGACCGCAGGCTGCAGCTCCATCCTGTCCGTAAGCCCCTTTCCTTAACTGTTGATCATGACGAGCCCCGCCACGCGGCGCCCCATGCTTCTGCCCTGCTCCTTCTCGGCTTCGGACGGATCGTATTCGAATTTCAGGCTTTCGCTTACGATTTCCGCGCCCAGCTCCTTCAGCTTCGCTTCGATGGTGTCGACAGCCCCGCAGTAGATCGGATAGGAGGTGTCTCCGGAGCCGAATGCCGCCGCTTTTTTGCCGCTGAGCTCAAGTGTGTTCATCTCTTCGTAAAAATCGAGAAACTCGTCCGGCAGCTCCCCGTCGCCCCACGTGTAGGCCCCGACGATGATGCCGTCGTAATCGTTCAGCTCATTGGCCGTCGCATCGAAGGCTTCCTTCAAAACGACCGAGGCTCCCGCTTCCTTGGCCCCTTCCGCGATCGCCTCCGCCATTTCCTCCGTGTTGCCTGTCATGCTCGCGTATATTACCAGCACCTTCGCCACCGGTCATCCCCTGCCTCTTCGTTAATGATAGATATTTAAACCTGTATCGTTTGAATGCCCTGGAACAGAGTCGCCAAATGCAGCCGGTCGCCCTGAAGATCGGCGTCCGTCACGGGGTACCCGAGCTGCACCGACAGCAGCGTCACCTGTCCCGCCATGTAGACGAGCCGGTACAGTCCCCGGTCCGTGCAGGCGTATAAGCTGTTTCCGCGCGCCAGCACCGCGTACATGAACGTTTTGCCGAAGCGGATGCGGTCGAAGTCGCCTTTTTTATCGCCGACCAGCAGCTCGCCCGAATCGCTTGTCCCGATGAGATGTCCTCGGAACACGGTCAGACTCGTTACGCTTGCCTGCAGCTCGAAATGCGCCCAGTCATCCATAAACCGGTCATATAACGAAAGGCCGCTGTCATGAGCCAAAATCAAATATTGCGGCAAATTGATAAAATCATAAACCTTCTTGCCGTTGCAGGCAATCAGCTCCCAGCGCGACCCGGAACGGCACCAAAGCCCGTATTCGGTTGCCGCGTAGCTTGTTCCGCCGATTTTGCGGTATTGGTAGCAGGAAACGGTTAGCCCTTCGTTACGCCAGGCGTCGCCGTCCCACTCGTACAGCCCTTTGGACGTACATGCGTGCAGCAGATCGTGCTGCAGCTGCAGCCGGTTTACCGCCGCCTCGTCCGGCATTCCGTTCTCAAGCTTCTCCCAGCCGCCCTCTTTATCGATTTCATAAATGCCGTGCATCGGAGATGCCGCATACAGGCAATCCGGTCCGGCCTTTACGGATGAGAAAGGAAAAAGCAAATAATTCCACGGCCTGCTCGTTTCCGTCTTCATGTTCTCTCTCCTTACCGTTCTATGTAGAAAATCAGGCGCATTCGCCATCGCTATTCTCAATGATAATGATTATCACTTTCGTATCTATGATAACTATTCTCACCAATGTTGTCAATGGCATAGATGCGTGGACTGCTCGGCGCCCTCGTCTCTTTATGTCATTCGTAAGTACAAAAAAAGCACTCGACTTCTATCAGTCGAATGCTCTCGTTGATCCAGAGGCATCATTAAGGCTGCAGCAGCATACGTTTCAAGCCGGCTATTTGTTCCCCTGTAAGCCCAAGGCTTATCAAATATTTTTCCGCCCCGCCAAAAACGCCGTGCAGATGCTCCAGCATCAGCTCCATATTGCTTGGCTCGCTGCCCAGAAAGAGCTCATACATGTCGGCCGGAATTTGCTCCGGCCGGTCCCGGCGCAGCTCATCCATAATCGGCGACAGATGAATCTCCGTTTCGGCATAATCGGCTACAATAACCGGACGTTCAACGCCGGCAAGATCAAGCAGCAGCGCCGCTACGACACCCGTCCTGTCCTTGCCTGCCGCGCAATGGAACAACACGCCGTTACCCTCGGCTTCCGCCATTCGCTCGAACACTTCGCGAAGCAGCGGTCCGCTTTTATCCAGCATATTGACGTACATGTCGCCCAAGCTGCGAATGGCGTCGCCGGTCGGGGCCGCCGGATTAATCAAGCTGATATTGTAGTATCGGGCCCGCTCCGAGCCGTTGAACACATTACGTTTCTCAGCCAGCTCTCTGGCATGCCGCAGATCAATAACGGTACGCACGCCTGCGCCAAGAATCAGATCCTGATCGTATTCCGTCAGCCGATGCAAGCCGTCGGCGCGAAGGAACCGGCCGCTTTGCACCGTTTGCCCCCCAGCCGCAGCATAACCGCCAATATCTCTTACATTGTACGCTCCCTGCAGTTTAAGGAGCCGTTTGTTGCTTTCCGTTGATGTTGTCATGTTATTTCAATCCGCCTTTTACGAAAGAGTCGATGATTTGCCGTTGCAGCATCAGGTAGATAAGCAGGACAGGCAGGCTGGCGATCGTCGTAGCCGCCATTAGCGCACCCCACATATTGCCGTCGGAGGAGATGAACATTTGCAGCCCCTTCTGAATCGTCGTATTCTCGAGCTTCGTCGTCACGAGAAGCGGCCAGAAGTAATCGTTCCAGGAGGTGATGAACAGCAATATGCCGATAGAAGCGACCGGTGCCTTCAAGTTAGGCATGATCGTACGCCACAGCAATCCCATATCCGAAGCGCCGTCCAGCCTTGCGGCTTCGATCAGCGTCTTCGGATACGATTTGAAAGCATTGTACAATTGCAGTACTGCAAATGCCGAAGCGATATTCGGCACGATCAGGCCTGCCAAATGATCCCGCCAGCCAAAGCCGCTGATCGCTACATAATTCGGGATCATAATGACTTGGAACGGGACGAGCCACGTAAGTGCGATTAATCCAAAAATAAAGCTGCTGCCGCGGAATTCCCAGCGCGTGAACGCATAGGCGGCAAATATGCTCGTGATGAGCTGCGCAGCCGTCTGAATAACCGCAACGACCATGGAATTGGTCAGCATGCGGCCCATCGGAATGGCATTCCAAGCATGGACGTAATTATCTAAAGTCAAATGAAGCGGAATTAAGCTCGAGGTGAACACCTCGGTCTCCGGCTTTAAGGAGGTGACGATCATCCAATAGAGCGGAAAAACCGCCAGCAGCGCGAGCGCGACCAACGAGGCGTGCTTCAAGGCTGCCGACGTGTACAAGCCTGCCCTGCGTCCAGCATTCTCCATCTTCGTTCCCTCCCTGCTAGTTGTCGAAGAACGACAGCTTCCTCGTCAGTCTCATGAACAGCCATGCCAGTACGCCGAAGCCGAGGAAGAAGACGGCAGCGGCAGCAGAGCTTGCGCCGATATTAAACGATTGGAAGCCATACGTCCAAAGCAAATAATAAATGTTTGTCGTCGTGTTGAAGGGTCCGCCTTGCGTCAGAACGTTGATGTAGGAGAAGCTCCACTCCGATGCGAACAGCGTGCTCATCATAAGCATGAACAGGATCGTAGGCGACAGCAGCGGCAATAGAACATGCCATATGATCTGGAACGAGCCGGCCCGGTCGATTTTAGCCGCTTCTATATATTCCTTGTTGATGCCCGTCATTGCCGCCGAGAAAATAAGCGTGCTGAATCCAAGCAGCTTCCAGCCGGTAATGAACGTAATCGACCAAATCGCCCAGTGCTCGTCGGTGAAAAAGCGGATCGGTTCGGATAAATGGAACCAATCCGTTAACGCCTTGTTCAATATGCCGTTCGTCGGATGCATGATCCAGCGCCATACGGATGAAACCGCGACCGGCGCCATAATCATCGGCAAGAAGATTAACGCACGATAGATGTTGCTCGCCTTTCTTCCTATGTTGTCGGTCGCAATCGCGATGACAAGCGGAATGATAAGCGAAAACGGGATGACGCCCAGCGTGTAGATCAGCGTATTCCATAGCGCAATGCCCATCTCCGGCAAGCTGAATAATTGATTGAAATTTTTCAACCCAACGAATTGCTTCGGCGATGTAGGAAGCAAATTCCATTGGTAGATGCTTAGTTGGAACGTTTGCAGCAGCGGCTTGTAAATCCAGTAGCCTATCGAAACAAGAGCCGGCAATAAGTAGATATACGGCTTGATTCGGCCAAGCCGAAGCAGGAACGGCTTGCGTTCCTTGCTTTTCGGCTTGGCGCCTGCTGCATGCCGGGGCATGCCTACGGCTTCATAACTCATTGGATCAGCGCTTGAGCGCGTTTCTGCGCATCTTGCATAATGGTGGCCACATCGCCATCGCTTACGATCGCCTTCGATACGGAATCGTTCAAGATCGTCTCGATCTGTTTCCAGTTAGCGCCCGGATAAGATACCCACGGCTGCAGCGAGTCGAGCTGCTCCAGATTCGGCTTCACAAGCGGGTTCGCTTCCACCCAATCCTTCAAGTATTTCGGGTCATCCACGATGGACGGACGAAGCGGCAAATAGCCGATCTCCGAGGTAATGATCGTATAACCGCGCTCGCTCGTCACGAACTTCAAGAACTCCCATGCCGCTTGCTGCTTCGCTTTGTCATCGGTCAGGATGAATAATGCGCTGCCGGAGTTGACCGGTGTCGTCGGCTTATCGCCGAATGCCGGCATCTTTGCCGTCTTCAGCTCCCAGCCGCCAGCTTGCGATGCCGCTACGAACGAGCTTTGAAGCGCGCTCGTGAACAACAGCATGCCGACTTTGCCTTGGCTGAACGCTTCGATGGCTTCGCCGTCGTTCAGCTTGCTGTTGGCGCCGCTCTTAATCAAATCCTGCCACATTTGAATGGCCCCAGCCGCCTCCGGCTCGCCGAACTTGATCGTCTTGCGGTCTTCGGACAGCGCTTGTCCGCCGTTGCTGCCGATCAAGGCTTGGATAATCCAGTCGCCGCCCGCTGCGCCGCCTACATGAGCGCCTGTCAGTCCGGTTTTCTCCGCGATCTGCAAGCCGTATTCCTTCACCTGCTCCCACGTCGCCGGCGGGGCAGCGGGATCCAGGCCCGCATCCTGGAAGATCTTCGAATTGTAGAACAATACCGGCGTACTGAACGTGAACGGCAAGCCATACGTTTTACCGTTCAATTGTCCCAGTTTCATGCCGTTCTGCGAGAAGCCCTCGAAGTTGCTTTGCAATTCATCGGCCGGCACAATATCTTCCAGCGGTTTGGCATTGAAATTGTTAACCGCAAAATCAAGGCCGTCGAACGTCAGCTGCGCGATGTCCGGCGCCGAGCCTGCTACGATATCCGCCTGAACCTTAGCGTTAATGTCCGTTGAGGCTACCGGTACCGCGTCGATTTTAATGTTCGGATGCGCATCCTCGAATTCCTTGATCAGCTTTTCCGTGCCGGGCACTTGGCTCGCAATCGCCAGATTGTAGCTGTAAAATTTCAGCGTTACCTGATCGTTTGACGCCGCATTTCCCGCACCCGCTGCATTCGCCGAATTCGTGCCCGCATTCGTATTTGCATTCGAGCCTGTTCCCGCATTGCCGCAAGCTGTTGCAAGCAGAGATAAGGACACCAGTGTTGCTGCAGCTATTTTTTTGTAAGCCATGATTAACTCTCTCTCCTTATAACCCGTTCGGGTTTATTTATCGTGATGACGAGGCCACTACATTCGAGTTATGCATGCGCATGAGCGGTGTCCAGCTTCCATTCAAAAACGATTCGCTGATCGCCTGCCATCGGCATCGGATGTACGATCATTTGCCCGTTCTTCACCAGCACGAGATTGTACCCGCTGTTGTCGATAAACTTCATGATGTCATTGCTCGTCGGTTCAATGCCGAACGCAACGCCCGTCGCCGCCGCGCTAGGCACCCCTTGGAAAAGGCCGATATTGTTGCAATGAATGTGGCCGGACAATAAGCCGATCACGTCGCTGCCTTCGATCGCTGCCGCAAGGTCTTCCGGGTTGTCGAGCAGATGGCTGTCCATCATCGCCGTCATCGTCGGAACGACCGGATGATGATGGACGATAATCGTGCCGTTCGGAGCCGGAGCTGCAAGCACGCCGCGAAGCCATTCCAGCTGTTCTTCGTCCAAACGGCCGCCATGCGTGCCCGGAACTTGCGTATTCAGGACAACAAGACGAAGCCCGCCTTCCATGACGCTGTAATAGTAGGACTCCTCGGACGGCTGCTCCTGCAAATACCCTTCACGGAAGAAAGGACGCGAATCGTGATTGCCAAGCGCCACATAGACGGGTACGCCGAGCTTCGCTTTTTGCTCGTCCAGCACATTGCGGAGATGACGGTAATCTTCGACGTCGCCGTCCTGCGTCAGGTCGCCGCTAATGACGACAAACGCCGGCTTCCGGCTCAGCTTGCCGAGCTCCGCGAACGTTTCGCGCAGTTTTTTCGTGGCATCCATCTCAAAAAGCGGATTTTTTCCCGGAACGTTGATATGCGTATCGGTAAGATGAGCGAAAAATACGGATTGCATTAGGATTCAGCCCCCTCGAAGTGAACTTGCGGTTTGTAGCTGCCGATTTCTTGAAAGCCGTTCAGATGAATAACCCGGTATGAAGGTTTTCCATCCCGCACATTTACCCACAAAAACAAATTGTCGCTTTCAGGTCCCAGGCCGTGCGCATGACCGCCGGTTCTTCCAAGCTGAATGCGCTCGCCGCCACCTGCTGCGGAATACTCCATCGCATGCAGATGTCCGGCGAATACCGTATGCGGACGGCCATTCAGCATATCGATCAGCTTTTGATACTGCTTGTCCTCCGACTTCCATCCAGGCTTGTGCATGCTGATGAAGGTCCACTTTGCATCCCGGTTCTCTTCCAAGACGCGCTCCGCGAACGCAAGCTGCTCTTCGCCGAACGCTAGGTCGATACGGCCCATTTCCTTGAGCTGCTCCGGAGACATAAGGCTTACGATATCCTCGTAGAAGGCCTGCATATGAGCGGCCGAGTTGTCCGGATCGTTCTGGACGTTAGAGGTCGCTTTTTTGATAATAGCGATAAATTCATCGGACAGCTCCGACGGCGGGTCCTCCGTGTTCAGCATGAGGAACAGCGCGTCGCCTGCCCGGAATGCGTAATATTCAAATCCTTTGCGTTCGCGCCATACGTTCAGCATGACTTCATTGCTGTAATCATGATTTCCGACGACGTGGAAGAAAGGCAGCCCCATAGCTTGAATCTTCGCATCGATATCTTCCCATTCCGCTGCCGCATCGGCAGGGTCACTCCAGTAGCCCTCGATCAGATCGCCGACTGAAACAACGAAGTCCGGCTTCAAATCCTTGACGACCTCGAGCGCTTTCTCGAACACGCCTGCCGTCGCCATGCCGCAACGATCGCCCAAAACCGCGAAAGAAAAATCTCCCGTCGCCAGCTCCGGAAGCTTGCCGAACCACGGACGCTTGTCCGTATCGAAACGGGCGTCATCATACCATATTTCACCTGTATTGCGGTTTACTTGAACGATTGTCACTGCTTTCTCTCCTCCCGGATCATGAAATGGTTGAAGGACCATCTGGAGCAAGTATGCAGGTTGTATGTAAGTGGATTGTTATCGCAGTCTAAATCATATGTAAAAGACCATGTTGGCCGTATTCGACAAAAAAAAAGGATGCCTGCGCAGGCATCCTCATCTTTATTAAATAACGCCGCTAAGCATAAGCTGCTGCGTCGTCATATTATAGTTTTCCTCGATGGCGGCTTTCGCTCCGTCGTAGTCTTTGCGGAGCAGCGCCTGATAAATTTTGGCGTTCATGACATTGGCCCATTGCGGCTTTAGCTGCGGAAACTGCTTGCGGAAAGTAACCATCCGGCAGATGAACTTTCCCCGATACGATTCGAGCACTTGAAGCATATAGTCATTGCCCATAGCACTTAATATCGTCTCTATGCACATCAATGAATTGTTGTAATAACCAAGAAAGTCGCCTTCCTCGCGGGAGATGTCCTGGCGGTTCAAGTAAAGGCCAAGCGCCTCCAAATCGAACGAGAGCTCCCTCCGCTTTGCCGTGTCCAAGACGAATATCTGCATCGACACTAGCACCTCGAGCATTTGGCTAAACTGGCGGAACGATATCTCCTTCACGAGCACCCCCCGGCCTTTGAAGCTCTCGACATGCCCTTCCTTCTCCAGCATAGCAATCGCCGCCCGGATCGGCGTCCGGCTCATGCCAAGCTCGCCGGCCAGCTCATTCTCGGATAGCAGCACGCCAGGCATCACATCTCCGCGTACGATCCGTCCCTTAATTTGAATGTAAGCTTCCGATTCCAATGAAGTCGCTCGCATACGATCCTATCCTTTATTTTTCATTTGGAGATTATCCTAACAAATCGGCCTCCATATAGATAGTTAAACTATTGTAAAAGAACCGGCTATCATCCGCCGGTTCCGCTTTTTATTAATCACGCTTAGGCTGCAGCTCCTGGGCGCCTAATCCGATCCGCTTCAGCATCCCGATCAGCTGCTCCTTTTCCTCATCGCCGATAAAGGATAAATTCGCGCCGATCGTATCGACATGCTGCGGGAATATTTCGTTGAAGAGTCCCGTGCCGGTATCGGTAAGCACTACGTTCGAGGCTCTCCGGTCTGCTTTGCTCGGCTCTCTTCTCACATAGTCCTTCTTCTCAAGCTTATCCACCACATAGGTGATGCTCCCGCTTGGGATCGACAGAATCTCGCTGATCCTTTGGATCGTATGCGGCCCCTTGCTGTAAAGCAGCTCGAGAATCATAAAGTTTTCCATGCTGATTCCGTAGCTTTCGATATCTTTTTTAATATTGTCAAATACCGCTCCGGCCGCTTTCGACCAGACCCGGAACAGCCTCAAATTCAATTGGCTTCGCTCGTCGCCTTCATACACCCGCGTCTTCCTCCTATCTTTCAGCCGTATAGCTCAAGGAAATCCGGATTTCACGCCGGCTTCCTTTATTTGCGTTTATTGTACAGTGGATAGTCCACCTGCGCCGGAACCTCGATCAAGAAGAGACGGAGCTCTCCGCCTTCCGCCCGAAACGCGGCTTGCCCGCCCTGCTCCGAGTGAATGACGACAAAATCCTTATGGTCAAAACGATGCTGCCCGCTTCCGGCTATCAAGCCGTCTCCCCTGACCGCAAGCCCCGCCAAAATCCGGCCGGAAGAAAGAGTATGCGTATACTCCGCTCCTTCGGGTATGACGACGTCCCGCATGACGGCGTCGGTCACGATGCGGATCGGCGATCCTTCGCCCAGCACCGTTTTCACCTCTGCGCCGCCAACGTCCGCCGCCACCGGAAACTCCCGGTGCTCATACTTCGAATAAACGGGCTTCCGCTGTACCGCTTTGCTCAGATGGGGCTCCAGCCAAATTTGAAACAGCTCCGACGGCTCTCTCATCTCTTCGGCATGAGATATGCCCGAGCCCGCCTGCATCAGCTGAACGCCCCCTTCGCCGACTATGCTGTCCGTGCCGAGCGAATCCTTATGATAACCTTTCCCCTTGAGCACGTAGGTTAAAATTTCAAAGCCTTGATGGGGATGCAGGCCGATGCCGCCCTCGCCCTCGGTATGCGCCCATGCCCAGTAAAAGAGCGGTCCCAGCCGGTTAATATTCGACCCTTCTCCGGAAAAGCCGATCGGCTTTTGCTCTTTGATTTTGCCGCCGTCAAACTCGCCCGTTCCCTGTTCATGAGGCTTCACAATTTGAATATCCATATCGGTTTCCTCCTGAATTTTATTTCGTCTGAGTCGCCGCACATTATGCTCGATGACCTCTCTGATGTATCACGAAATTAAGAATCCTATTATTAGGATATGTTTATCCTAACACTAGGATATTTGTTTGTCAATGTACGTGCAGGGTTTGCTCCTGACTGCAAGGCGGACAAACAGAAGGATTAACGATAGTTTCTATCGTTAATCCTTTGGCGAGGTTACTATTAGAGGCGAACAACGATCATTTCTAGCGTTATTCCCGCCCCATCGGCATATGAAGTCACTTCGTGAGGGATCGGCGGGTTGATTTACGATAGTTTCTATCGTTAATCACCTTGCTCAGTTAGTCCGGCGGCGAATAACTATCATTTCTAGCGTTACTCCCGCCCAGTCGGCGCTTGGAGTCACCCCGCCCCGCCTAAAGCGGCAGCTTCACATCCACCTTAAACTGCACGCGGATTTGGTCCTGCTCGAACAGAACGTTGCTGATCGACACCAAATCCTGCTCTCCCAGCTCAAGAGGAATGATGACCGTCTGGAGCAGGTCGAGCGGCAGGCCGATTTCCTTCGCGGACAGCGACTGAGGGCGGAGCGCAATGTTAGGAGGCTGCCACTCCAGTCGGTAGACGGCATCCAGCTGCGCCGGAACGCGGTCCTTGTACGTCACGTTCATGTGCGCGATAAGCTTGTCCGCCTCCAGCTCGAACGCCGCCCCGTCAAGGCGGAGATCCTTGCTTAGCTCCGGAGCCCCGTCCGCACCCGCAAGCTCGCGTTCCAGGTGGGCTTTGATCAAATAGTTGACGTCGGTTTCGGTCAGAACCAGCTCCGTTTTTAAGCTTTTGACAATCGCCAGCGCTTTGTCCTGCACACTGATCGGCGTATAAGCCATATCAAGCTTTTCGTCCGGCGCTATATAGGCGAGCAAAGCCCATGCGGCACCGCCAAGCAACAATAGGATGACAATTAAGGACATCAATAATCTTCGTATCGCTTTCCACATCGGACACGCCTCCTTCTTTCTTTTATAAACCGAATTTTCTGTATTTACCCGCGGCGAAAATGCTATAATCTGAAACATATAAAATTCCTATTCCCGGCAGCTAGACCGACACGGCCTGACGGCAATCAGAAAGGATGGTCCCTATGACAACGAGCGACGCGCCGGCTGAGCGCATCGGCCTCGAAGAAATCGTACAAGCGCAGATGCACCTCAAGGATGTCATTACGCGCACCCCGCTCCAATATAACCGGGTGCTGTCCGAACGGTACGGATGCAGCGTGCTGCTGAAACGGGAGGATCTGCAAATCGTGCGCTCCTTCAAAATACGCGGAGCCTATCACCTGATGCGCTCCCTTTCGCCGGAAACGCTGGAGAAGGGCGTCGTATGCGCCAGCGCCGGCAATCACGCCCAAGGCGTCGCCTACTCCTGCCAGACGCTCGGCATCCCGGGCAAAATCTATATGCCAAGCACGACGCCGCGCCAGAAGGTGACTCAGGTAAACTTTTTCGGCGGCACCCATGTCGAGGTGATCCTGACCGGCGATACGTTCGACGACGCCTACTCCGAGGCGGTCGCCGAAAGCCAGCGCAGCGGAATGGCATTCATCCATCCGTTCGACGATCGTAAAATCATCGCCGGCAACGGAACCGTCGGCCAGGAGCTGATGGAAGCGGCCGAAACGGTGCCCGACTTCATCTTCGTTACCGTAGGCGGAGGAGGTCTGGCGGCAGGCGTCTCCTCTTACGTGAAAATCGTCTCCCCCGCCACGCAGGTCATCGGCGTCGAACCGGAAGGCGCCCAATCGCTGCGCGCGTCGCTGGATGCCGGACAAGTAACCCCGCTGGAGCATATCGACAAGTTCGTGGACGGTGCGGCCGTGAAGCGAGTCGGCGACTTGACCTTCGAGCTTTGCAGGGATTTGCTGGACGATGTCGTCGCGGTGCCGGAGGGCAAGGTCTGCACGACTATGCTCGATTTGTACAATGAGAATGCGATCGTCGCCGAGCCGGCCGGCGCGCTTGCGATATCCGCACTCGATGCCTGCCGCGACAAGATTAAAGGCAAAACGGTCGTCTGCATCGTCAGCGGCGGCAACAACGACGTTGACCGGATGCAGGAGATCAAGGAGCGTTCGCTCATCTATGAGGGATACAAGCATTATTTTATGGTGAGCTTTCCACAGCGGGCAGGCGCCCTGCGGGAATTTCTCGATCAGGTGCTTGGACCTACCGACGATATTACCCGGTTTGAATATACGAAAAAATCAAACAAGGACAACGGTCCGGCACTCGTCGGCATCGAACTGAAGCACAGGTCCGATTACGCCCCGCTGGTCGAACGCATGACCAAAAAGGGCTTCCAGTTTCTCGAGCTGAACAAGGATCCCGTGTTGTTCAACCTGCTGATCTGAGTTCTAATGAATCGCGGCAAAAATAAGAATCGCCCGGCCCCCCTCATCGGGAGGCCGGGCGATTGCCGTTACCAGGCGTATGCGCGAGGCGCTTCGCCGCCCGGGCCAGGGAATATTTCGTCGATGCGCTTCAGCGCCGACTCGTCCAGCTTGATTTCGAGCGCTTCAAGCGAGCGCTCGAACTGATCGATCGTCCGCACGCCGATGATCGGCGCGGTCACGGCCGGATTCGCCAGCAGCCAGGCGAGCGAGACCAGATCCTCCGGATGGCCGAGCTCGTCGCAGAATTCGGCATAAGCGTCCAGCTGCTTGCGGTAATGCTCGAGCCGCTTCGTGTCGCCGCTGCGGCGGCCGCGGTCCTTGCGGCGGTGGTTGCCCGCCAGCAGCCCGCCGTCAAGCGGGCTCCACGGGATGACGCCGAGGCCGAGAGCCTGCGAGGCCGGAAGCACTTCAAGCTCAGGAAGCCTGCAGAGCAAATTATATTTATGCTGCTCGGAAACGAGGCCCAGCGACCCTCTTGCCTTCGCTTCGCCCTGAGCGACCGCGATATCCCAGCCTGCAAAGTTGCTGGAGCCTATGTAGCCGATTTTTCCTTGCGCAGCCGCGGTTTCGAACGCTCCCCACAGCTCGCTCCAATTCACGCTGCGGTCGACGTGATGCATTTGGTACAGCTCGATATGATCCGTCTGCAAGCGCTTTAGCGAACCCTCCAAATGGCGGCGGATTTTGTAAGCGGACAAGCCTGCTTCGCGGTTTGGGCCATCATGAGCGTCATGCATATCCCCGTAAACCTTCGTAGCCAGCACGGTGCGCTCCCGGCGCCCGTCGCCCTGCCGGAACCATTTTCCGATAATTTCTTCCGTCCGGCCCGCGTTCTCGCCCCAGCCGTAAATGTTCGCCGTATCCATAAAGTTAATGCCCGCATCCAGCGCCGCATCTAAAATTCGAAACGATTCCCTCTCGTCGGTATCTACGCCAAAATTCATCGTACCCAGGCAAAGCCGGCTTACCCGGAGCCCTGATCTGCCTAATTTCGTGTATTGCATGCCATTCATCTCTCCTTCGAATATGAATTGGAATGGATTACTTGTCCATTATACAAAAATTAAACAAACTAACCAAACGCCGTTCATTCCCGGATGACAAATCCCCGCTACACTGTCGGCAGGAGGTGCGCCTATGACACGTATAAATTCGAATCTGCAGCCGAAAATGCTAATATTGTACGCATCCTATGGAGAGGGGCATTTGCAGGTGGCGCGGGCGATCAAAAGCGCAATGGAAGCGCGCGGCAATCACCGGACGGTCATGGTTGACCTGATGGCAGAATCCCATCCCTGGCTGAACGAGGTGACCCGCCGTTTTTACATGAAGAGCTACACCCATATGCCGTCTCTGTACGGCTGGATGTACGACTTCACCAAACCGATGAAGCATGACTCGCTGTTCGGCGGGCTGCTCCATTCGTTCGGCCGCGACAAAATTAAACGCATTTTGGCCGCCGAGCAGCCCGACGTGGTCGTCCATACGTTCCCGTCCTTCGCCCTGCCCGGCCTGAAAAAACGAACGAACCTTCACCCCCCTTCCTACGCCGTCGTTACCGATTTCGATTTGCACCGGCGCTGGGTGCATCCCAGCATCGAGCGCTATTACGTCGCAACGGAGGATTTGAAGGCGGAGCTCGTGCAGCTCGGCATCCCGGGCGGCTCGGTGACGGTCAGCGGCATTCCGCTGAAGGCCGGCTTCCGTGCGGCCGCTCCGTCACCGGAGCTGTATGACCGGTTCGGGTTGCGGGCGGCTCGGCCGGTCGTGCTCATCATGGCGGGCGCGGAGGGCGTCATGCCCGATCTGGACCGCATATGCGAAGGGCTGCTGCAGGATTCACGCGTACAGATCGCACTTGTATGCGGTCGTAACGCCTCCCTCAAGGAAAGCATGGAGAAACGGTACGGAAGCAGGCCGGAACACCGGTCCCGGCTTCGGGTTTACGGATATGTCGAGCACATTCACGAGCTGATGGCCCTGTCATCCTGTCTGGTCACCAAGCCGGGAGGCGTGACTTTGTCCGAGGCGATCGCGGCCGGCTTGCCGCTGTTTACCTATCGTCCCGTGCCCGGACAGGAGAAGCAGAACGCTCTGTACCTTGCTTCCAAAGGTGCGGCTAGCGTTGCTTACGAGCCGGAAGAACTGACGGGGCAAATTTTGCAGCTTCTAGCTGAACCCGAGCTGCTGGAAGCCGGCAGGGCATGCGTAAGGCAGCTTCAAGCGGCCGGTTCTGCCGCAGACCGTCTGGTTTTGGATGTTTTATCCAATTATCGTATAATGGTAAAAGCTTCGAATATTGAACTGGATAAGGAGCTTGTCCGTGCATACTAATCAAAAAGCATGGTTCGGAGCGGAGATGCGACTCATCTCCGTTATTTTGTTCCTCGTGGAATTTGTAAGAGGCGCCGTACTGGTCAGCTTGCTGCCGATTTACGGCTCCAAAACGCTGGGACTCGCACCCGATGCGATCGGAGCCGCAATTTCGGCGCATTACATTACCGATACGCTGCTCAAAATGGCCATCGGCTATTTGCTCGACCGGTTCTCCTACCGTATCGTCGTGCAAGCCGGGCTTTTCATATCGCTTGCAGGCGTTTATCTGCTGCAATTCGCCGAGCTGCCGTGGATGTTCATTGGAGCGGCCGCGTTGTACGGCATCGGCATGTCGCCGATCTGGATCGTCTGCCTGACGAAGGTGTCCGAGCAGAAGCGGGCTACCCAAATGGGTCTGCTGTACACGATCTGGATGGTCGGGCTCGGCAGCGGCCCGATTGTTTGCAACATTTTGCTGGATTACAACGTTACGTTTACTTACAAGCTGCTTGTCACCCTGTCGGCTCTGGCCTGCTTGCTTACCTTCTTCATGAGCAGGGCAAGGGCCGTCACCCCGCTCCGCTTGCCGCTTCGCGAACAGGCAGCCATTCTGAAGGAACGGCTAAGCCGGATGAAGCTTCTGCTTCCGGGCATGATTTTGCAGACGATGGGCGCCAGCATGCTGGTCCCGATACTGCCGGGCTTCGCCGAACGCGAGCTGGGCATGACCGGAGCCCATTATTCCGTCCTGCTGACGGCAGGCGGCATTTGCGCCGCGGGAGGGCTGATTCCGATGGGGAAGCTGGCCGACAAGCTCGGTGGACGCAAATGGTTTCTCGTTGCCGGATTTCTGGCTTTTGCGGCCGGATTATACGTGCTGGCATGGGGGCTCGCGTTCTGGTATTGTGTACTTATAGTAGCCTTGCTTGGCCTATCCTATGCTGCCATCCAGCCGGCCTGGAACGCGCTGCTCGCCTCCTATGTGCCGCCGAAGCAGGAAGGGCTGGGCTGGGGCATTCTGTCGACCTTTGAGGGCGTAGGCGTCATGATCGGCCCCGTCGCAGGAGGCTTGATCGCATCATGGAGCAGCGAATCGGCCGTCTTCTGGATCAGCGCGGTGCTGTTCGGCTTGATCGGTTTTTATTATCTTTGGTTTCCCATCAAGGTGTTCGCCCCGGGCGAAGAGGCTATAAAACAAACGTAAACGGCTTCAGCCGCCCTCTGGCGGCCAAAGCTTCCAATCGCGTTCGCGATGAACTATTAAAAGAACGGAGCTTGACGCATGGACGACTGGCGCAATTGGCTGGAATATATCAAGCATATGGATCTCGATTCGATTCAATGGACGCTGGAGAGCTATTCGCAGTGGGGGCCGCTGCCCGGGATTTTGCTGCCGATGGTGGAATCCTTTATTCCTCTCCTGCCGTTAATTGTGATCATAGCAGCCAATGCGAATATTTACGGACTCGGGTTCGGATTTTTATTCTCGTGGATCGGCGTGACGGCGGGAGCCGTCTCTGTGTTCTGGCTAAGCCGCACGTTGGGCCGCAATTTCAAGGGCTGGCTCGAACGCAGATTTCCAAAAACGGAGCGGTTTTTCAATTGGGTGGAGAAAAAAGGGTTCACTCCCCTATTTCTGCTCGCCTGCTTCCCTTTTACGCCGTCGGTCGTCATTACCATTGTGTCGGGCCTTAGCAAGGTACCCTTCCACACCTTTTTGCTGGCAACGCTGCTCGGCAAATCCGTCATGATCTTCAGCATTTCGCTGATCAGCTTTGATATCGGCAATCTTGTCGACGAGCCATGGCGCATCTTCGTCACCGTTACGGCCGTGCTCGTCATGTGGTTCGGCGGCAAGCAGCTGGAGGCGCGTTATCAGGTGAACGGGTAAGGCAAGCGCTTACGACCGTCAAAAAGAGCTGCCCCGCAAGCAGCTATTCAAAGGAGGGGAGAGCCGCACATGAGATCCTTTGCATTCCGTCTAGATGATGCTTCGATGCTCGCGGCCCCCTTCGTGACCTGGTTCGATGTAGGGGCTACGGCCATCGTGCTTGCCGCCGCCGGCGTGCTGCTGGGAGGCATGTTCCTGTTCGTGCGCGCGGCGTCCGACGACTCCGGCAAATACAAAGAGCTCAAGGAAATCGTCGAAACGCTGTTTGCCACGCCGGCCCACCTGAGACCGGGCGACGATGCCGATCGCGGCGGCGCCGCGGGAGCTGCGGGAGCCGGATCGCCGGCCCGGTCTTCGGCACCCTTCTCAGAGCCCTGCCCGGCCTGCGGCGAGACGGTTACCGAACGCGACGCCGCCTGCCCCTCATGCGATTTGCGGCTGCTGTGAGTTTGATCACGGTTAATCTCCTTGGAGATTCAATCGGACCTTCACTCGGCTTCCTCCGTTCTCCCCGCTCTCCCTGCTCTCCTTGCTCTCCCCGCTCTCCCGTTCTAATGCACTTTTTGCAGCAAATATCTGACATGAACCTACGTAATGCTTCATCCACTGCAGTTATGCATCTGAAATTAGCTCTTACTAGTCAAAAACACGTTTTCTCCCCGAATCTAATGCACAAACTGCAGTGGATCCAACGACGGATTCCATTTCAAAGCGTTCTGCTGTATTCCCCCCACTTCGCCAATCGCCGTCTAAGTCCATCAGCATACCTGCAACCAAGGCGCTATTCCGCCGTAAACCATAGGCTATTTATGCCATCCATCCGCGCTCATACATTCCTTCCTTTCGTGGCAAACTGTTGAGGATCTTCTCGTGAAGACACTGGTAAGACAAGACGAATGACTTTGACTCAGGAGGGTGACCTTATGGCAGGCGAACATGCATCCGATCTGCAGAAAAAAGCAAGCAAAGCCCAATCTCGTGCGGATCGCCATCAGGCCAGCAAACAAGCGGCCAGCGAGCTGCAGTCAGAAGCCGACCGCGCAGCGGTTCCGAAACACGGATTATAAGCACAGGAAGGTTGGTTGACACCATGAGCAATCGAAATCATCATGAAATGAATCCGATATCCGGCGAGCCGGTCGAAGTAAAAGGCGTTTATAAAAACGAGTGGGGCAATGAGGAGAAGCTGGACCGCGGCGACGTATTTCCGGCCGATGTCGCGATGGGAACGACGGAATGGGAGCTGGTTGAGCTTGAGTTCAACAATCACCACAAAGGCCATACCGATCCGCGCCTGATCCCGCATGACGATGACGACAATCCGGAAGCGCATATGCAGCATCCCCGCCGCCACGAGGGCAGCAACAAAACGCGCGACAAGCAGTAAGCAAGCGATATTATACAACGACGGCAAGCCGGTACTCTTGGAAGAGCTCCGGCTTGCCGTTTTTTTACGATTAAGCGTAAACGACTGGCCCTACGCACAAACCGTTAGCTGCACCTATACGCAGCTCGTTTCTGTGCCGTCTTTGCGGCATAAGCTCGTTTCGCGATGATATATTGTTCCGGCCGAACGCCTTAAGCTTCCTCGGTCTCCGGCTCCCCGGAATCCCGCTTGGCAAGCTCCTCGCGCTGCTGCACCTGATCGAGCAGCTTCTCCAGACGGCGAAGATGGTAGGCATATTCGAATATGCCGGACGCGACGAACACCAGGCGTTTGTGCTCGTCCGGATCTTCCAGAATCGACGCGGTCAAGTCCTTGACGAGCCTGCTCTCGCGCTCCTCTTCCGGCTCGATGGCCGCATTCGGTTTTATTTTGCCCTCCGCCTTCAGCAAAATATGCTCGTGGTACTTCGTTAAAGCCTCAATTTGCCGGTCAAAACGGAGCGACCACTCCCCCGCGCTCGGCGAGGCAAAATAATGCTCCTCGACGGCGTCGAGCAGGTCGGCTCCTTTTTGCAGCGTCTTGATCATTTGCTTCGAGACGAGCAGCTGCCTCGCATGGCTTGTCTTCGTTCGGGCCAAAACCTTGCGCTCCTCCTCGAATACAAGATACCGCTCCTCCAGCTTGCGAAGGGTGCCGTGAAGCTTGTCCTTCTCCTCGTGGAAAATATGCTCCTTCATCTCGTTGGAAATCGCCGTCCTGAGCAGCAGCGAAAGCTGGGTGTAAGCCTGGTGTACTTGCCCCGTGAACTGCCTGCGCGGCCGCGGCGGGAAGACAAGCACGTTGACGGCAAAAGAAGCTCCGATTCCGGTCAGCACCATCAGCAGCCGTTCGACCGCCGCGTCCCAGCCCTGACCGTTCGCCTCCATAATCGCCACGACAGTCACCAGGGTCAGGCTGATCGTGCTTTCCATCTTGAGCCGGATGCAGATCAGAATCACCAGAACGCATACGAGTCCGACCGCAATCGGCGTATGGCCGAACAAACGAACGGCTGCAAGCGCCAGAACGGCGCCAAGCAAATTCGTCTGCACCTGATCCGCCACCCGCTGCCACGAGCGGTAAATCGAAGGCTGTATCGTAAAAATCGCAGCGACGGCCGCGATCAGCGGCGACGCGAAGCCGAACGCTCCGCTCATATAAATCGCAAGCGCCACGGCCATGCCGGTCTTGAGAACGCGGGCTCCGATCGTCATGACCGATCAGCCCCCGTCATTTGTACCGCCGCGCCTGCCGGTTCCTCGAAGCCCGCAGCCGCCCCCGCGGGAGTTTCCGTCACCTCAAGCATGGAGGAAGCGGCCTCCCTGCCGTTCACCCAAAGCGATAAGCGGTGCGGTCCTGCATAATGCTTGCGCGTCGTCAGATCGGCGAACCGGTGAACGCGTTCGCCTTCGAATACGGAGCCGCCCTCATATTCGCGGTCGGACAGCAAAAAGCGCTTAAGCGACGTTTTGCCGCCGGACTTCACGAAATCGACGCCGTATTCGATCCTCAGCTTGACCCGCTCGCCTTCCCGCAAACGAATACGGTAGCGAAGCTTCGCTTCTCCCCCGATCGGCACAGCCTCTGGAACAGCTTTGAGCTCAGCCGATGCCGCAAGCGACTGCTCGTCCCCCTCTTCGCCGGACGGTCCGGCGTACCCGAACAAAGCCATAATGCGCGGATCGTTTTTCTTGATTAACGTCCGGCAGCCGTGCCGGACGATCCAATCGGTGCGTTCGTCCTCGCCCCGCCACGAATAAGCCAGATCCGCGATCAGCCCCGGATGATCCTTGGCGATATCGTTCAGGTTGTTCGCGACGCTTTTGCGGACGTAGAGCGACGGATCCCGCTTCAGCTTCTCCAGAATCGGAAAAATCGGCGAAGGGTCCTTTTTGAACATCGGCAGCGCCTGCGCCCAAGGCAAACGCGGCCGCATCCCCTCGCTGGCCAGCCTTCTGACATGCTCGTTATCATGTCCCGCCCATTCCAGCATCTGTGCTGCCATTCGTTCCTGATCCTCCAGAATGAACGGCCTGACCGCGAACTCGGAGGTCGAGCGAACCGTAAACCGTGACAGCGCGGCCATCGAGAGCTCCCAATGCTCCGCCTGCCTTCCGTACACCTCCACAAAATCCGGGAAAAACAAATAAGGAAGCCCTGTGCATTTTTCGTCAATCCGGTATAAGATCCGAAGCGCCTCTTCGTAGCTGTCCGGCAGCTCCGCGCCCAGCGTCTCCGTTATCCTTCTCATTCGCGCCTTCAGCTCCAGTTGCTCCCAGTCGCCTGCTCTTACTCCCGCAGCAAAAGCCGCTTCATCAAAGGAGCTCCAGGCCGACTTCACCAAAGCCGCGAAGCTTTCTATAAAATGTCCGTCGTATATAGCCTTAAGCGGTTCAGCCAACGTCAGTCCCCTCCTCTTCTATCTAGGTATTATACCGAATTCGCGCACATAGAAACAGAAGGTCCCAAGGCCCTTCGAATTCCAGCCGCATCATGCATAAAAAAACCGGCCAAGCTTGAAGCCTTGGCCGGCTCGTTCTGACGCTTATGCGTATCTGGCGATAGTATCGGACAGCTGACGGGCAATAGCATTCGGTCCGCCTGCAAGCTCCGCGTTCGTAAAGCGTACCCGCACGAACGATTCATCCATATCCATCGCCTCGGCGAAAAAGCTGGACAGCCCGCGTGCGCGGCGGTCGATCTGCAGCACCAGCTCCAGCTCGTTGTCCGAAGGATAGAACATCACCTCGAGCTCGTCAAGCCGGCCGCGGAACTCGGTTGTCGGCACGAACTCCAGCTCCTGAATGAAAGGCATTCCCCGTCCGAGACGGGAGGAATATTCGCACTCCGCTTTGCGAAGGCGGAAGCCAAGCAGGTTAACGGCCTCCAGCACCGTATTGATCGGCGCGGTCGGCACAACCTCGATCCGGTCGTTATCGGTCGGGTCGACTCCGCCCTTGATGTCCAGCTCCGTCTTCACCCAGACCGGAGTGCGGCCGATCGTAAGCGGAGTTTGATGCGGCAGACGGAACGAGAACGGCACGTCCCGGTTTTCTCCCGGCTGCAGCGTGAACGGCGCGCTGACGTGGAACCGTCCCACCTGGCCGTGCTGTGTATATTTGTTATCGTTGCTTTCGCGTATATATTCGGTCATAACCGACAGCTGAATGGTCTCGATGCGCTGCTCCACGTTGCCGCCCTGGATTCTCACGATTCCCCGGACCTCTTCGCCGGGCGAATAGCGGGCCTTCTCCAGAAGCGTATCAATCTTTGCGGAGCCAATACCGATACTAGCCAAAAAACGATTAAACATCACAACGACCTCCACTTAACGTTAGAATAGAAACCCTCAATACAAAATCGGCCTTCTTGCATTAGCTTATTACGACTGCTGCCATTATAGGTTTCATTCTTGCTCCCCGGCATATGGAAGCCGGATGACAAAGGTCGTGCCGACCCCCATCTCGCTCTCCGCCGTAATTTGACCCTGGTGGTTATCGATAATTTTGTAGGTAACCATCAGTCCGAGACCCGTTCCCTTATCCTTCGTCGTGTAAAAAGGCTGACCGAGGCTGGCAAGCTGCTCCTTCGAAATACCCGAGCCCTCGTCCTTAATCCGGATTACGACCGTGCCGGCTTCCAGCTCCATACCGATGCTGACCGTGCCTCCGCCCGACATCGATTCGATCGCATTTTTAAGCACGTTAATGAACACCTGCTTCAGCTGATTTTCGACGCCCATCACCCACAGCGGACGGGAATCGGAACGAAAATCGAGCGTGACGCTGTGCAGGATCGCCTGCGTATCGAGCAAATTCACCGTGTCGGCCATAATCCGGCAAGCGTCCTTCCTCGAGAAATCGTACACCTGCGGCTTCGAGAGCATCAGCAGCTCGCTTACGATCGATTCGATGCGGATCAGCTCCGACTTCATGATCTCGTAGAAATGCTCGCTGCTCCCGCGCCCCGTGGACATCAGCTGCAGAAAGCCTTTCAGGGACGTCAGCGGATTGCGGATCTCGTGCGCGATTCCGGCAGCCAACTGGCCGGCCACATACAGCTTCTCCGAATTGATGAGCAGCTCCTCGTTTTTCTTCCGCTCGGAAATGTCACGGATAATGATCTGCTCGATCTGTTTCCCGGAGAACGTCGCACTCGCCCTTACGATCTCCGTATATAACGGCTTGCCCTGCAGCGTTTGCCACTGCAGCTCAATCGGTCCGGGCGTCATATCGTCCCCCGCCGGCTTTTCCATCAGCCAGTGCTGCATCTCTGCATGGTGCTTCTCGTCCAGCAGCTTGAACAGGCAGGTACCGAGGATCTCCCTCTCATGCTGCGCCCCGAACATGCGGAGTCCCGCGCGGTTCATAAACTCCCATTTCCCTTTGCCGACGAGAGCGATGGTGTCCATGGAATTTTCTACCAGCAGCTTGTACCGCTCATTGATTTGCCGGTACCGGCCCGCCGCGAAGTGGGTTGTCAGGCTGAAGCTGAGAATGATCAGCGTCGACACGCCCAGCAGAAAAGCAAACAGCAGCAAATAATTGTTTAACTGGTCGGCCGTAAATATATCCCGGTACTCAATGTCCAGCGCATGCATCCCGAGCTGATGCATCAGCATGCTGGAGAAGCCAAGCAGCAGGCAGCTCTTAAGCTTGAACCGGGAATACTTCCGTTCGATTACATAAAAGGCGGCATAAGCGCCTGCGAAGCTGACCATGAAAGAAAGGGCGTACAATGCCCAGTTCATATGAAGCATGGTAACCGAATCGTTCAGCATCGACATGTAATGAAGCAGCGTGGCGCCGACCGCGACCAGCATCGCCCCGCTGAAGAGACTGCCCGCGGCCGGGCCGCCTTTCGTCACGACGAGCAATGCCGCGTAGATGATAATACCGCTGCCGCCCAGTACAAGCAGCATGCTCCAATCCATCACAATGCGGTGGTCGGAGGCAAGCAGAGAAACGACATGCATCGTCCACAAGCCGAGCCCGAACACGGCGGCGCCGCCGACCAACCAGTTAAAGCCGTAAATCTTCCAGCCGGCTCCGGGCTGTTCGATCATATTCAGCATCGTATAGGAGGCGTAGCACATAATGATCAGCGACAAAACGAGATAGTAGGGGTTTCCGAACAGGATAGGGTGACTCATGGCACTCCTCAATCACGATTATTTTCAATGCATGTAGTCAAATTCGACAATTTCTCTTAAAATCCTTTATTCTTCTTTCATTTTTTGCAAATTTTTGTCAAAAAACAAGGCGTATTCCTCTCAGACGAAAGTTCGGCTATTATAGTAGGGTAGGCCCGATAGATTCAGGCCCGAGTAACCGCCGGCACAGCAGCCGGCGCGCAGGAGGAATCGTACTTGAAAATCGTTAAAGAATTTAAAGAATTCGCCACAAAAGGCAACGTCATCGACCTGGCGGTCGGGGTCATTATCGGCGGGGCTTTCGGCAAAATCGTCACTTCCCTGGTCAACGATATCATCATGCCCCCGATCGGCAGAATTCTAGGAGAAGTCAATTTCAAGCATTTGAAATTTTATCTGGTGAAAACGGAGACCATGACCCCAGATCAAATAGCCCAAGCACCGGCTATTGCCTACGGTTCATTCATTAATACACTGCTCGACTTCCTCATCGTCGCGTTCTGTATTTTCATGCTGGTAAAGGTCATTAACATCGTCCGCCGCAAGGAGAAGAAAGAAGAAGCGCCGGTCGAGGTGACCGAAAAGGATTGCCCGTACTGCTTGTCCAAGGTGCCGGTCAAGGCGACCCGCTGCAAGCACTGCACATCCCAGCTGGAGGCTGCCGCGCATGGCTGAGGAGCGGTTCGACATTTACGACGAACAGCTTAATCATCTCGGCACCGCGACGAGAGCGGAAACGCACGCGCGAGGCTACTGGCACCGGACGTTCCACTGCTGGCTGACCAGACGCGACGGTGACCGCCGCCTCGTACGGTTTCAGCTGCGCCAGGCCGGCAAGGATACGAATCCCGGCTGCTACGACATTACGGCCGCCGGACATCTGGCCGCCGGCGAAACGATGCGCGAGGCGGTCCGCGAGCTCGAGGAGGAGCTCGGCGTCAAAGCCGCGTTCGAGCAGCTGATCCCGCTCGGCCAAATCCGCGAGGATGCGAGCGGCATCGTGAACGGCAAGCCGTTCATCGACCGCGAGGTCAGCGACATCTTCGGGCTTGTCTGCGACCTGCCGCTGGAGGAGCTCCGGCTGCAGCCCGAGGAAGTGGCCGGCGTATACGAGGCGGACCTGGACGAGCTGATCGCCGTGTTCGAAGGCCTGCGGCCCGAAGCCGAGGCGGACGGCGTGGAGCTTTCCGCGGCGGACGGGACGTTAACGCCGGCGACAAGGCGGGTGCGGGCGTCGCAGTTCGTCCCACGCGACCCGTCCTACTATGCGGACTTCCTGCGGAAGCTGCGCGGCTGCACCCAAGTGTAAACGGCTGTCTCCGTCCTTTGACGGCAAAAGCTCTTTTCGCGATGAAATATATGACAGGTATAAAATGAAATTTATTCTTTCTTATATTTGCAAAAAAGCCGGCCGGGGAGCCCCCCTAGCCGGCTTTTCATTTGAAATAGCCCCGATCCGTTACCAGCCTCTGCGGTCGCACGGGTCGAATAATTTTCTGATACAAATATCGAAGGTAACCGTAACGTCGTTCCAGCGGCCAAACGAACAGCAGATTCTTACGCAATCCTTATCGCGCGTACTGAAGAAGCATACGACCTTGCAATTGCAGCCAAGCAGGCATTCAATTGCTTTTTCATTGCGGCAGCGAATGGCTTTAACGAGCGTTTCCGCATTGTCTTCGCATTTCAGCTTTTTAAAGAAATCACCCAGTACTTTACCGGCTTCCTGCACTCCCTCTACAGCAGGATCTTGTTTTTTGCCGCAGCTTCTGTTTCTGTCACCGCCAATATTGCCATTGCTTTTGCAGTTGGAGCACGAAATCCGGACACGCCGCGAAGCTTTGCGGGAGGTGCTGCGGATTTTTACTTTTTTATTTGCGGACATCTCATTCCCCCCTCTCTTATGAGCATAATCCATCGTATGCTAGATTAAGAGATTCGAATGGACGAGTAGTAACCGTCATCCGCTGAAAAAAAGGGAAAGAGAGGACGGGCAGGCAAATGCCTCGGGGATTACAACCCTATCGGCATTTGGGCGCCCGCCTTATCGTGCAGCAGCTCGGATACCGTGACGATCTGGAAGCCCTGCTTTTTAAGCCCCGGAAGGATCAGCTTCAGAGCCTCCACCGTCTGGCTGGAGCCGGGAATGTAATCGTGAAGCAGGACGATGTCGCCGTTACGCGTATTGTTCAGTACTTTCCGGACGATATGGCCGACTCCGGGGCTTCTCCAATCATTCGTGTCCTTATGCCAGGACCACAGCACGGTCGTATAACCGAGCTGCTTGGCGATCCGGATCGACTCCTCGCTGTAGAAACCGCCGGGCGGACGAAACAGCATCGGTTTTCTGCCCGTTAACTCCATTAACAACCGGTCGGTGCTTACAATTTCCTCTTGAATCGTCATCGATTTGATGGCGTCCTTGAAGTAAACGTGGTTAAACGTATGATTGGCGACCTCATGCCCTTCATCGATCTCCCGCTTTACCGTCTCCGGATATCGCTCCACTTTGTTGCCCAGCACGAAAAAAGTCGCCTTCGCACCATATTCCTTGAGCAGGTCCAGGATCGGATCGGTCGTCTCCGGGTACGGGCCGTCGTCGAAGGTTAAGGCGATTTTTTTGACCTCAAGGGGCACCTCCCAGACGATCTCCCCCCGCTTCTCATAGAACGCCCTATCCTTTCTGACGTAAGGCTCCTCGAAGCCTCCCAAAAATACCAGACACAGTACGATTGCTATTCCGCGCGTCATTGCCTTGACCAAGTTCTGTCATTCCCTTCCGTCATTCGCCCAACATGTTCAGGAA
This sequence comes from Paenibacillus vietnamensis, assembly GCF_020169515.1. Lineage (GTDB taxonomy): Bacteria > Bacillota > Bacilli > Paenibacillales > Paenibacillaceae > Pristimantibacillus > Pristimantibacillus vietnamensis. The sequence continues at coordinate 35,761 of NZ_JAHMHW010000007.1, forward strand.
ACGTTACTTATCATTTCCAGCCCAAGATGGGGATAGTATCCGCAAAAATATGGCGGATATACGGGACGCGCCGAATTGCCGCGAACGTGCGCCCGCCGGACCGGCGTCTTGCCCGGCTTTGCTTCCGGTCTATGGCCCGGCTCCGCGACATACAAATATAGGAAAGCTATGCAGGCAGAAAGAGGTGATTAACGTGTTTCAACGAATGAACCGGCTCCAGGTGGAACTGCCCCCGTCCCCCTATGCGGACGCGAATGCTGCGGCGGCCGTGCAGGAGCTGCTGGGCGGAAAATTCGGCGAAATGTCCACGCTTAATAATTATATGTACCAGTCGTTTAATTTTCGGGAAAGGAAGAAGTTGAAGCCGTTTTACGATCTCGTCTGCAGCATTACGGCAGAGGAATTCGGCCATGTGGAGCTCGTCTCCCATGCGATCAATATGGTGCTGACGGGCACGACGAGCCCTGGAGATCCGAATGCGGCCCCCCTCAAGGAAGGCAAGGATAAGCGCAACAGCCACTTTTTTATCTCGACCGCCCAGACGTCGATGCCGGGAGATTCGATGGGACGCGCCTGGACCGGAGACAATGTGTTCAGCAGCGGCAATCTGGTGCTCGACCTGCTGCACAACTTTTTCCTCGAATGCGGGGCGAGAACGCACAAGATGCGCGTCTACGAAATGACCGACCATCCGACGGCGCGGGCGATGATCGGGTATTTGCTCGTAAGGGGCGGGGTTCACGTGCTTGCTTACGCCAAGGCGCTCGAGATCGCGACGGGAGTCGACGTGAAGAGGATGATTCCGATCCCCGATCTGAGCAACGAGAGCTTCGAAGCCGCCCGCAAATTCGAAGCGATGGGGCTCGGCAACAAGCTTTACACCTTCAGCCCGAACGACTACAAGGATATCGTCCTGATCTGGAACGGCCAAAATCCGCTGACGGGCGCGAAGCTCGAGGTCATTCAAGGCGCTCCGCAGGGCGCTCCCATGCCTGATTTGAGCGAGGTGCCGGAGGAGTTCGCGCCGGGCATTTCGCAGGAGGATTTTATGGAAATCGCCAGGCGGCTCCAGAAGAACGCCGGACTGTAGCGCAGCTCCCCGAGTCCTCGGCAGTCGCACTCAAGCGGCCAGCGAGGCCTGCGCTTTCAGGTTCCCTTCAGTTTCTTGTGGTATAATTCCTTATACTTCAAGAGGGAACGGGGATGATCGTTATACAGTTTCTGGCTATGCTTACGATGCTGATCGACCATATCGGCCTCATCTGGTTCCCGGACAATCCGGCATGGAGGATCATCGGAAGACTGGCGATGCCTTTTTACGCTTATGCGGTCGTGCTCGGGTATTTCAGGACCGGCAATATCGGCCGCTATTTGAAAAGAATGGGCTTCATCGCTCTGCTCTCGCAGCTTCCCTACCAGATCGCCTTCCACCAGCTTGAAGTGAATACGGTAGGCTCTCTGTTTGTGTGCCTGCTGCTCCTCGTTCTCATGGACAAATGGAAGGAAAAACGTGCCGTCCAGGTCCTCTTGGCGGCAGGGGCCGCCCTGCTGGTAGAGCTCGTACCGTTCAGCTACGGAGCGTATATCGTGCTTCTGGTGCTTATTTACCGATATGCCGCGGTACAGTGGATGACTTTGTTTCACTTCTCGCTTAGCGTGGTAAGCTTAGCAGTAAAGGGCTTCGGCTGGATTTTGCAGCTGTTCAGCCTGTCGGCTACCTTCCTGATCGTCTATATGCCCGATTCTTTAAGGAAGCTCGACGGCATCCGGATTCCGCGTTTTATCTGGCGCAGCTTTTACCCGGCCCATCTGCTTCTGCTCGCCGCCCTTCGCGATTTGCCCGCCATCCAGTAGCCGATCCAGCTCGTTCCCGCACTCCGCGGCGGACGGCCAGCCCGGCTCTTCCTGCTGCAGCAGCCTGCGGATGAAGCGCGCAGCCTCCCGGGGCAGCGCAAGCTCCTCCTCCCAGCTTCGCTCTTCCTGGCCGGCGGCAGTCTCATAGCCCGCATACAGCATGAACAGCAGCAGATGGCCAAGACCGTACAGATCGCTGGACGGCTCGGGCAGCCTCATCCTCCGCTTCAGCTCGGAGCCGCTGTCCTCCGGGACGCCGTGCGGCGGCGATGCCGCAAGCGGTTTTTCCTTCAGCCCGATCAGCAGCTCCTCTGGAAGACGCTCGCCGATCCCGCAGGCAAGGCCGAAATCGATCAGGCTGACGCTCCCGTTATGCTCCAGCACGTTGGGGATGCGCACATCCCGGTGCACGAAGCCGGCCTCATGCACGTGAGCCAGCGGCTCCAGCAGCTGCCGGACGATCCCGAGCGCTTCGGCAAGCGTATAAGCATGGCCCTCGGCCATCGCTTTATGCTCTACGTTGGCCCCTTCGATCAGCTCCATCACCAGCGCCTCCTCGCGGCCCTGGCGGATATAGGCGTACCATTTCGGGATTTGAGGGTGATCCAGCCTTTGCAAAATATCGCTTTCCCGCTTCAGCAGCCGCCTGCCCAGCTCTTTCTTGCTCGGCATGCTCCGCTTGAGCAGCACGGCGGCCCCCGTGTCCAGCTCCGTGCAGGCATAGGCTTGCCCGTAGCTGCCCATGCCGAGGAAGCGGATGATGCAGTACCGTTCCATGTAAACGCTGCCTTCGCGGAGCGGGTAATCCCGCCACCGGTTCAGCGCTTCATTGCTTTTTTGCTTCAAAAAGCTCCACATTCCCTTGTCCCCCCGGCATTCGCGTAGAAACCTTGCCGCCTTGCGTTTCGTATAATTAGCAATATATTAATAAGGAGGCTGACATTATGCTTAAGCATTTGTTAAACCGGCTGCTTCATTCCGTTATGGGAAGAAAGAATCACGGCTATCACCATTATAGCAGCAGCAATTACAAAAAAGGGTACAATCACCCAATCAACCGCCCTCCCTACTCCTCTAAAGGTCACGGCTATTACAAGAAAAAGTACAGCAGCTACTCCAGCTGAGTTTGTTAGGAAATTGTAAGCAAAGCAAACAATCTCCTGACGAGTGTTTCATAAGGGGCTAAAAGGTTTACGTTAGAATGGGAGATATCGATCGGAGGTGTTACCGAACATGATGAAAATCGTTACCTTCAAACGTCGTTCCGTCCCTGTCTACTACCCTAACGAACAATCCGCAGCCGTAGAAATGCTTTCACATAAATTGTACGAACTGGAATTAGACTTTGATTTCCGCAAGAAGTGGAAAAGGATCAAATCGGTTGAAATGGTTCGTGACGTAGCCATTTTTCAATATAATGACGGTACGAAACTTTACCTTGAAGTATGCTGATCCGCCTAAGCAAAAAGACCTGCTGGTACACCGCGCGAGTGTGCTCCATCAGGTCTTTTGCATTATAGAAGAAGGGCCGTCTTCCCGCTGACCGCCTTGCTGTGCTTCCGCAGCTCCGAGCGGCGGAGCATCGGCAGGTCGAGCACGTCCGGCTCCATCGGCTTGCCCAGCAGGTAACCCTGCACATAGCCGCAGCCCCATTCGTTCAGCAGGTTATACTGCTCCTCAAATTCCACACCCTCGGCAATAACCTCCAGCCCCAGCTTATGAACGAGCGAGATGACGCCCTCCACAATGATTCTTTCGGCGCTTTCCACGTCGATTTTTCGGATGAAGGACTTATCCAGCTTGAGGCATTGGATCGGCAGCTGCTTCAAATTGGCGAGCGAGGAGTAACCGATCCCGTAATCGTCGAGCGAAATGCGCACGCCCGCTGCGCGGAGCCAGCTTAGCGTGGACATCGCGGTATCCGAGGCGTACAACGCCGTATTCTCCGTAATTTCCAGCTCCAGCGAGGAGCAGGAGAGGCCGAACTCTTTCAAGACATGCAGTACGGTCCGCGGAAACGACGGGTCCTGCAGCTGAACCGGCGAAATGTTAATCGACATAATCAGGCTTCCGTTCCCCTGCTTGCCCATTCCCGAGAGCATGCGGCAGGCTTCGCGCAGCACCCATTCGCCGATTGGAATGATCAAGCCGTTCTGTTCGGCGATCCGGATGAACTCCGCCGGCGAGATGACGCCCAGCTCGGGGTGATGCCAGCGGATGAGCGCTTCGAAGCCTCTGAGCCGGCCGTCCTTCACCCGGTAGATCGGCTGATAGCTGAGATGAAACTGACGAAGGCACAAGGCCGGCCGCAGCGCAGCCTCGACGTCTATGCGGCGTTTGATCAGCAGCGTATCCTCCATCGCGTAGAAACGCGCCCGGTTCCCGCCGAGCTCCTTGGATTGGTAGAGCGCCGATTCCGCGCGGCAGATCAGCTGCTCGCCGGTACGGCCGTCCCGCGGGAAGATCGTTGCGCCGATGCTGGAGGTCAGGTACAGCTCGGCGCCATCCACCTCGATCGGACGTTCGATCGCATTTTTAACCGCTTCGACCGCCTGCAGGCTGTGGCTTTCTCCCGGCTCGACCGTCATACCGACCAGAAACGTATTGCCGCCGATTCTGCAAATCAGCGTGTTCGCCGCCCGGGCCTCCGACAGTCTTTTCCCCGTCATTTGCAGCACATAATCGCCGAAATCCGTTCCTCTCGATTCGTTCACGCGATAGAACCCGTCCAAATCGACTAAAGCCACAACCATCCAATTACCCGACGCATGCACGGCGCCGGCGGCCGCTTCCAGCTGCGCGAAAGCCTCCATGCGGTCAGGCAGCCCGGTTAATGCATCCATACTCAATCGTTCACCGTCCCCACGCAGTACTCATAAAGCTCATTTGGGCACATAGATATTAGAAAACATTCAGGGCCCGGATTAGAAGTTTGCAAGCGTAAACGGCTGGCGCTACGCACGAACCGTTAGCTGCATCTTTGCGCAGCTCGGTTCTGTGCCGTCCTTTGGCGGTAACAGCTCGCCATCGCGATGAAATATAAGTCATGTATAAGCTCAAATTTATACATTCTTATATTTTTAGAAAAAAAACGAGCCGTTCCGAATATCCGGAACGCCCCGATCAACCTTGGCTCCTGCTCGATTGCTGAGCGGTATACTTATAGCCGAACCCCCAAACGGTGCGGATCAGCCTCGGCTCCTTCGGATTTTTCTCTATCTTCTTGCGGAGATTAACGATATGCACGTCGATGGCGCGGTCCGTGACGAAGGAATCGAAGCCGCGTATCGCATTGATCAGCTCTTCCCTGCTGAATACCTTGCCCGGGTGAGCCAAAAACAGCTTCATAAGCTCGTATTCCGAGAAGGTCGTTTCGACCAGCCGCCCGCGGACCAGCAGCAGCCGGCGCTCGAAATCAAGCTGGATCGGCTCGCGTTCGTCCGGCACCTCGGCTGCCGCGGCCTGCTGCTGTCCGAACTCGGAATGCATCATCGTGCTCGAGCGGCGGATTAACGCCTCCACCCGCGCTGTCAGCTCATGCATGCTGAAGGGCTTGCACATATAATCATCCGCTCCCGCCTTCAGAGCCTGCACCCTCTCGGATACCTCGCTCTTCATCGACAGGATCATGATGGGAACGTTGGAGCGCCGCCTGATTTGCGCGCATACCTCCATGCCGTCCAAATCGGGCAAAATCAAATCAAGCAGCACCAGATCCGGCGCAAACTCGGCGATCTGCCTCAATCCGTCTTCCGCACGGTAGGCCTGCATAACCGAATAGCCCTCTTCCGATAAATACATTGACAGCATATCACTCATCATGACGTCATCTTCGATAACTAAAACCTTGTACATCGTCGTCACCCTTTTGGAGGTTTGATGATTTCTGTCGAATAGTATGTGTAACTCTACTATACAATACCTACTATTAAAGGGACAACAACTTGTTAGAAGATTGTTAGGAGAATTTGTCGAATAATGCCTGTGCTTCCTTAAGTCCGCCAAGAAGCCGCACGAGGGCTTTCTCGACTTCGCCCGCGGCCCAATGCTGCTGCTCCCCGTTCTGAGGAGCATCCTTCAGTACCCGCTCCAACTCGCACACCGCATCCAGCAATTCATAAGCAGACAGATAGCCGGCCGCTCCTTTCAGCGTATGGACCATCCGTTTTGCGACCGTCTGATCGGGCTGACCGAGATGCGGGCGAAGCTGCTCTGCGAACGTCTCGTAATCGAGCACGAACTGCTCCATCATATGGAGAAGAATCGGCTTTTTGCCGTTCACCCTCGACAGCGCGCTCTCCATATCCATCCCCGCTATCGCCGGATAAGCCCCGGCTGTCTCGGCTGCCGCGGCCGCCTGACCGGCAGCCGAAGCGTGCTCCTGTCCCAGCTCGCTCCTTGTCAGCAGCTTGCTGCCCTGCTTCAACCAATACGAAATGACCTTGTGCAGCCGGTCGGAGGCGATCGGCTTGGTCACGACATCGTTCATGCCAAGCCTCAAATACCTTTCGTGATCGCCCCGGACCACGTTGGCCGTTACCGCGATGATCGGGATATCATCGTATTTTCGCTGGCTGCGGATGATGCGCACCGCCTCGGAGCCGTCCATGACCGGCATGTGAATATCCATCAGGATGAGATCCCACTGCTCCTGCTCAAGCCGCTCCAGCACCTCGCTGCCGTTCTCCGCCAGCCCGATGACGTAGCCCTGCTCCTTCAAGATTTCGATCGCGACCAGCTGATTGATCTTATTGTCTTCGGCGAGCAAAATCCGGCTGCTTGCCGCCGGCCCGAGCGCAGGCGCGGCGGGAGCCGCCGATTCCGGCTCGCCGTCATTCCACGATTTCCGGTCGAGCGCGCTTTCAACGGCACGGAGCATGGCCGAGCGCATCACCGGCTTAATGAGCAGCGTTAACGGTCGCTGCTCCTCCGGAAGCTGCAGCATCTCGTCACGCCCGTAGGAGGTCGTCATCGCGATTGTCCTGACGCCGGCCGACTCCGCGGCCTGATGGAATTCCAGCCACGTCTCCGCGCCGTACATATCCGGCATTTCCATGTCCAGAATGATCAGCTCAGGCAGCGCGCCGGCGCCGATTCTGGCAAGACGCTCCCTTGCCTTCTTCCAGGACTGGAAGGTGACCGGCGTTAAGCCGAAGTCTTCGATCATGCGGCTCCAATGCGACTGCATCGCCGCATCGTCCTCGACGATCCAGATCGGCTGCTCGCGCATATCGCTGCGCACCTCGCGCTTCTGTTCGCTGTATTTGTGCGTTACGGCAAACGGCAGCGTGAAGTAGAAGACGCTGCCTACGCGGGCCTCGCTTATCACCTCCAGCTTGCCGCCCATCAGCTCGACCAGCGTTTTGGAGATGACCAGACCGAGACCCGTGCCGCCGAATTTCCGGGTCGTCGACCCGTCCGCCTGCGTGAACGGCTTGAACAGCTTATCGACCTGCTCTTCGCTCATCCCGATTCCGGTATCCGCTACCCGGAACAGGATGTTCACCGAGTTTTCGGTTTCCTCCTCCAGCTGCAGCTGCAGCTTGACCCGTCCGCGGTTCGTAAATTTGATGGCGTTCATGCAAAGGTTGAGCAGCACCTGCTCCAGCCGAAGCGCATCCCCGATCACCGTATGGGGCAAATGCTCCGGCGTATCGACGATGAATTCGAACTGCTCCTTGCCCCCCATGAACACGCTCAGCTGGTCGGTCAGCCTGTGCAGCACCTCGTCGGGCTGAAACGGAAGCCGCTCGATGTCGACCTTGCCCGCCTCGATTTTGGAGAAGTCCAGAATGTCGTTAATAATCCGCAGCAGCGTCTCCGAGGACGTGTTCATCTTGTCCATATAGTCCTTCTGCGAGGCGGACAGCCCGGTTTTGCGCATAAGCTGCACGAGTCCGATGATGCCGTTAAGCGGCGTTCGGATCTCGTGGCTCATCAGAGCGAGGAACCGGCTTTTCGCCTGATTGGCCTCCTCCGCCTCCAGCGTCGCTCGGACAAGCTCCTCCTGGACCATTTTCTGCTCGGTAATGTCGCGGGCGATGCAGGAGTAGAACAGCTCCCCCGTCTTCTCGTTCCGGTGCGCGACGACGACCATCGAGACGTTCAGCAGTTCCCCGTCGCTCTTCAGCAGCTGCGCGCTGCTCTCCCAGAAGCCGAGTAACTTGGCCATTCTGGCCCCCTTCACGAGCTCCGCAAACATTTGCGGCTGCACATGCCGCTCGACGCTGTACCCGCCGTCCGTTACGCCGCCGAGTCCCAGCATTTCCTTGCCGGCGCGGTTGATATAGACGACCTTCCCGTCCGAGTCGACCGAGGCGATCAGGTCTTTCGCCGACTCTACGATATCGAGCAGCCGGTTGCGGGCCTTCTCCACATGCTTCCGGTCCGAGATGTCGAGCACCATGCCGACGACGCCCGAGAAGCGGCCGTTGCGGTCGCGCAGCCCGTTCGAGCTGTGCAGGGTAGGAATGCGCGTGCCGTCCTTATGGATGAACGTCCACTCCCGCTCATAGGAAAAGCTCTCCCGCCTCAGCTCCTTGAACACCTCGATGCCGGGCGGAATATACCTTCTGAGCCGGATCGACAGCTTCTCCGCTTCCGCTTTGATTTCCTCCATATCCATGAACATCAGCGGGGTCGCCTTGCCGGCCAGCTCCTCGGTCGTATAGCCGAGCATGTCCTCCGCCGTCTTGTTCAAATAGCTGACTCTATAGCTGTCGTCAAGCACGATGAAGGCATACTGGTTCTGGTTGATAATCGCCTCCAGACGGTCGAACATCTCCTGCAGATGCTCCATCATTCCGTTGACCGAATGGGCGAGCTGCCCGATCTCGTCATGCGGCTCGACTTCCAGATGCTCCGCCTCGAACCGGCCGGCCGCCGCCTGCTCCGTCACTGCCAGAATGCGCACCAGCCGCTTGATGATTCTCTCAAAATACAGAAAAAAGAAAACGACGATAATCGCTTCCGAAACTGCTATCGTCGTAAATATCCGCCAGAAAAGCGGTGCCAGCTTTTCCTCTAGCTTCCCGGCCGGCACCTGCAGCGCGAACCGCCACGGAGTCCCGTCGACCTTCGTGTGAAAGACGGCATGCGGCTTGTCGTCGATCCTTGTTTCGATCACCCCGTCGTCAGAGGAAACGAGCTGCTTCGCGATCCGGTTAAGCTTCGAGCCCCGGTTAAACAATGACGTACCGGCTGCTCCCGGCCGGTCCGGGCAGAAGATAACGACGCCCTCGTCATTATACAGACACATAGCCGACTGCTCTTCGGGAAACGAAATTTGCGGCTTCAGCGTCGAGAGCAGAATGGACGCATAAACGGCCCCTTTCACCTCCGCCATGGCACCGTAAACGGGAATAACGATCAGGGACTGGACACCGTTTGCAAAATCAAACTCGTACGGATCCGTAATCGCCGTCTCGCCCTTCATCGCTTGCCCAAAAAACGGCTCGTCCCCCAAAAAGACGGGTTCGCCGTCGGTCCGGACCGCCCGGCCCTCTTCGTCGATATATCCTATTGAATGATAGGCGGAGTTGCTGCGGACAAGCTCCCTGTTGAAATAATGCAGCCGCTCCTTGTCGGTGCCGAACCGGACCAGCTCCGTGCGGCTGATGACCGTCACCTCGGCCTCACGGATCGCCATCCAGCTGGACAGATTGTTCGCCCGGCCGGACTGCTTGCTGGCCGTTTTCTCGATTTCCGATTGTATCATCCCCTGCTTGACGGCCGTATAATTCCCGATTCCGGCGATCAGCAGCGGGATAAAGGAAATGAGGACGATAAGAATCAAGCCTTTGGTTCGTAAGGACATTCTGTTCAAGCCGGTTTTCCCCTCCAACCCACGCTTTCGGCGCTTGTCGAACTTTGAAACTATTATACCTTCTGTGCAAGAGTTGGAGAAGTCAAGCGTAAACGGCTGACGCTGCGCACGAACCGTTAGCTGCAGCTTTGCGCAGCCCGGTTCTGTGCCTGCTTATGGTAAAAGCTCATTTCGCGACGAAATTGACCCCCACGGCCCAGTGCATAACATGCAGCAGATACCTGACATGAGGAGCGACTCTGTGCTTTCTGCTGCAGTTATGCAGTAGAATGCGCTCACGAGCAGCCACAAAAGGATGCCTTCCCGCCAATCTGCTGCATAAAGTGCAGTGGGACCGGACTGGATTAGCTAACAAGCTCATTCTGATGTACAAAGTGCATTGTAGCAGGCCGGGGCTTTTTAAGTTACTTATTTCGATGTACAAACACAGATCAGTTGACAAAATGGGTTGAGGAAAACATCCTCAACCCATTTTTCCGTAATTATGCAGATGTGACCTGTATTTGCGCTTCATTCAAAATTCCCGCCCCGCTATTCCTGCTTCTGAACCGCGTTGCTGTACGTTTCGATGTACTTGGCCAGATTAAGCCCGTCGAAGCCCTTCACGTAAGCGTCCCAATCCTTCTCGATGTCCTTGCTGCCGATGATGAACTGGGCCATATTGGACATGACATAATCCTGAATCGAAGTCGTCAATTGCGAGGCCGTATCGCTGTCCTCCGGACGGATGAACACGCCGGACGGATAAATCTCCTTCGGCGAATACGGCGCATAAGCGTTCGTCGCCTGGGCAAGACGCGTCTCATAGCCGTCGGCCGCGAGCGGGTCCTGGTTAACCGCGAACAGATCGCGGAATTCCTTCGACAGATCCTTCGGCCCCATCAGCACCCAGCTGTCGTTGCGGATCAGGTCGGGATCGACCTCGGCCAGCCCCTTGAAGCTGTACTTCGCCTGCTTGCCGTCGATATTTTTCTCGCCTTCCTCTGCCGCCTTCCAGCCGAAGCCCTCTTCCGTTCCGTACTCGCTCATCAAAGCGCCTTCCTCGCTGAAGGCATAATCCATAATTTTAATTGCAGCGATTTGCTGCGCTTCTTTCGCTTTGTTCGTGAGCGCGAACTGGAACTCGGCGATGCCCTGCGTTGCGCCTGCGAGCTGCACGCCGTCCGGCCCTTTAAGCGGCGGCACGATTACCCAGTGCTTATGGCGCGTAAGCTTCTCGTCATACGGGGTAACCAGATAGCTGACGAGCGCCGTCGTAATCGAGCCGACCAGCTCGTCTCCTTCGCGGTTGCCGAGCTGGCCGACCGCCTGGTCGTTCTGCGTGAACGAAGCCGGGTCGATCAGACCTTCCTTGTACAGCTTGTTCATATAAATCAGGCCCTGCTTCCAGCCCTCCTGATTCGCGGCGAACTCCACCTTGCCGTCCTTCAAAATCAAATATTTGCCGTTGTCATTGTAGATAAAAGAGTTCATCAGGAACGCGTCGATGTTGCCGTTCCATACGTTTTTGTTAGGCGCGCCGGTAAGCGGAATTTCGTCGGCTTTGCCGTTGCCGTTCGGGTCCTGCTCCTTGAACGCCTTGAGCACGGTGTACAGCTCGTCGGTCGTTGTCGGAAGCTTGAGCCCCACTTTGTCCAGCCACTCCTGGTTCATCCAGAACTTCTGCGAGAAGGTGCAGTGATAACACTCGTTCAGACGCGGTAGGGCATAAATATTGCCGTCCGGCGCTGTAATCGCATCCTTGAAATATGGTTTTTTCTCCATCATCGCCTTGATGTTAGGCGCATATTGCTCGATCAGGTCGTTCAGCGGGAGAAATACGCCCTGCTTGCCGTAGGTAAGCAGATCGGTATGCGTAAATTTGCCCTCGAGGAACACTTCGGGATAATCGCCGCTTGCAAGCAGCAGCTGGCGGCGGTCAACGAGCGCATCCGTCGGCGCAAGATCCCATTTGATCTTGACATTAAATTTCTCTTCGACATGCTTGGTGTAGCTGTTGTCCTCCCAAGCCGCCTTGCCCTGCGGGGCAAAAAACGTCATCTCGACCGGACCCGAATCTGTATTTGCCGATCCGCTGCCGCTGCTGTTTGCGGTACCCTCATTGCTGCTTTTTCCGCAAGCCGACAGAACCAGAGTGATGCTGAATACGAGCGCTAGCATGGAAAAAAACGTCTTTTTCAAGATTACCCCTCCCGAATATTGTATCTTTAATCATGAACCTGCCGGCAGCCTTTGACAAGCTCCGCCTTGAACCGGCATCCCCCCTCTCCATAACGCGTGACTGCTCTAGCCCTTCAGGGAGCCGATCATGACCCCTTTGACGAAATGCCGTTGAACGAAGGGATACATGACCAGCACCGGAACGGACGCGACCACGATAAGCGCGTATTTCAGCGCCTGCTCGAAGCCTTGATCCCGGATTTTCCCGGCGGTGTTCGCCAGCATTTCCGGATCGGACGCATTTAAGATCAGCAGGTTGCGCAGCACGTACTGGAGCGGAAACAGCTTCTCCGACCGCAAGTAGATAAGGGCGTCGAAATAGGCGTTCCAGTGCCCGACTGCGTACATCAGCGTCAGCACGGCAAGGATCGGCTTCGACAGCGGCAGCACGATGCTGACCAGAAACCTTGTATCCCGGCAGCCGTCGATTTGCGCGGCCTCCGAAAGCTCATGAGGGATCGACGATTGGAAGAACGTACGGGCGACGACAACCTGGAATACCGACAGCGCACCCGGCAGCCACATCGCCCAGCGCGTGTCGAGCATGTCCAGATCCTTGACAAGCAGATAGGTCGGAATAAGGCCGCCGCTGAAAAACATCGTAATCATCAGCAAGATCATAATCGCATTGCGGCCGTAAAATTTTTTGACCGATAGCGGGTACGCCAGCAGCACCGTGAACAGCAGGTTGATCAGCGTGCCGAACACCGTATAAACGATTGTATTATAGTAACCGAACATGAGCTGCGAGCTTTGAAAAATCGACTTGTAGGCGCGCAGGCTGAATTCGACCGGAAACAGCCATACCTGGCCGGATACGACCGCTTTCGGCGAGCTGAACGACGAGCTGAATATATAGAGCAGCGGATACAGCACCGCGAGCATCAGCAGCGTCAGAAAAAAGTAAATCACAAGCAGAAACAGGCGGTCGCCAAGCGGTTCTCTAATCTTTTTTCGGATGATGGCCTGCATCGTTGACACTCTCCTTTACCAAAGGCTCGTTTCGGATACTCGTTTTGCAATGAAATTGACGATCAGCAGCAAGATCAGGTTCACGACGGAATTGAACAAGCCGACGGCCGACGAGAAGCTGAAATTCGCGCCGACGAGACCGACCTTGTACACATAAGTCGAAATGACCTCGGAAGAGCTCAGGTTCAGCGGATTTTGCATCAAATAGATTTTCTCGAAGCCTACTCCCATAATATTGCCGAGGCTCAAGATCAGCATGATGACCGTTACCGGGATCAGCGACGGCAGATCGATATACATGATTTTTTTCCACCTTGACGCACCGTCCACTCTTGCCGCTTCGTACAGGGCGGGATCGACGCTTGCCAGCGCCGCAATATAAATGATCGAGGCGTAGCCCATCTCCTGCCAGACGCCGGACCATACATAAATCGATTTGAAATATTCCGGCACACCCATCATATTCGTCATATCGGCGCCGAACATCGCGAACAGCCGGTCGACGACGCCGACATGGGGCGTCAGCATGAGCATGACAATCGAAACCATAACAACCGTGGAAATAAAATGCGGCGCGTACGTCACCATCTGCACCGTCTTCTTGAACGGGCCCGTGCGGATTTCGTTCAGCGCGAGCGCCAGCAGAATCGGGATCGGAAAGCCCGCGAGCAAGGAGTAGAAGCTGACGCCGAGCGTATTTCGAATGGTGAGCCAAAAATTGGGAGATTCAAAGAAAGCCTTGAAGTGTTTCATGCCTACCCACTGGCTGCCCCAAATGCCCTGCACCACGTTGAAATCCTTGAAGGCGATCTGCACCCCGAACATGGGCACATATTTGAAAATAATCAGGTAGGCGACCGGCAGCAGCACCAGAAAATATAGCTCCCAATGCCTCATGACCTTCTTCCAGGCCGATTGCTTGCCGGCAAAGCGCGTGTCGCGATGAACTCTCTGTTCTACAGCCTTCACTTGTGCATGCTCCATAAGCCGAGCTCCTTTGCTTCGAATTGACGGTTCGTCCCGGTCACCTCCCGATTCTAGCCCCAATCTGAAATGTCAGGCAATTCGCAAGATTCCTGCATCTCACCATTTTCGAAAAACCGCGGTACAAGCCGTCAAAATCCGAACTTTACAAAATTCACACAATACTCATCTTTCGCGAAGCCTGATATACGGTACCTTTCAACGGCAAAAAAAGCCCTGAGATTGCGCTGCTGCGCGCTCTCAGAGCTTTTTTCAACCGCCGATTCCGAGCTGCTTGCGGAAGTCTCTCGGCGAAAGGCCGACGACATTTTTAAATGCCCGGTTAAAGGAATTGTAATTGTAGTAGCCGACCTCGCTGCTGATCGCCTGCATCGGCTTTTGCGTTTCGAGGAGCAGCTTCTTCGCGGAGGAGATCCGCAGGCCGATCAGAAAATCGACGAAGTTTTCGCCGAACTCCTCCTTGAACATTTTGCTCAAATATTTGGCGTTCAGCTCGAACCGGCTGCTCAGAAATTCAAGCGACAGCTCCGAGTTCGAATAATTCTCCTCGATGAAGCTGCGAATATCCATAATCAGCGCCTTGCTGCTGTGCGAATCGCGCAGTTGGTTCATCTGTCCGGTCATCGCCTCGAAAATCCGGATACATTCCTCCTGCAGCTCATCGACCGTGTCCCACCGCTTCTCAAGCCGCTGCAGCCCGTCCTGCGCTTCGCGCCAGCAGCTGCGGTATTCCTTCGAAAGCTCCATCAGCTCGCCCTCCAAATGGTGGATGAAGAAGGAGATCAAGCTTTCGATTTCCTTGCGCGGCAGCAGCGAGTCCCGCATTTGCCCGATAAAGGCGCACAGCTGCGGCTTCCATTCCGGATCGGCAAGGCGCAGCGACTGGGACAGCATGTCGATCGTTTTGAAATATTCCTGCATTTCCTGCTGCGGACGGACCGTATCCTGCACCGTTATGATCCGGTTGGCGCCGAGCACCGCCTTGAACTGCAGGCAGTGGTTCGCCAGCTCGTACGACTGCCGCAGCTCCTCAAGCGTCTCCGCCGTTCCGCCCTGCCCGGCCGTAATATTAAACCGGACGTTTTGTTCGATCCATTCGCGGCAGGCGTCCACAATTTCCAGGCTTTGCCCTGCAGCCTCGCCTTCCGAATCCACCCACAAAATAAACGAAACGCGGCAGTCCGTCGTCCATTCCGCCCATACGGCCGCACCGCTGTTTTTGGCCGTTTCGTGGATGATGCTGTACAGCGTAAATTTCAACAGCGACTGGTCCCGCTGGTTATACGCTTCGGTAAACGCCGTGTAGCTGTCGATTTCCATCACATAAACGGCCGCGGTTTTGCCTTCTACATCCAGATCGTAGCCGCGCAGTTCGCTGATCCATTCCTGCTCGCCGAGCTGTGCGCTGCCTTCGAGCACCTGGTGGAAATGATATTTTTTTTGCAAAATCAGCTTTTCCCGGTACTTCTGCTGAAATTGCTTCGTTTCGCTCATCAGGTTTTCCAGCGTATTCTGGATGAAGCCGAACTCGCCCTCCTCCGGCCGGTCCGGGCCTTTCCCTTTCACAGCATACGTTTCGATGAGGGAGACGATCTGCTGAATCGGCTTATAGTTCCGTTTGGTAATATAAATAACCCATAAAATGCCGAACGCGGCGGCGGCAAAGGCCAGTACGACCCATACGTTGTAGAAGGTAAGAGCGAGCTTCATCCCATTTTTATCGACCGGGCCGCTGCTGATTTCCCACCCGGTGTAGGGAGAGGTGAAGCTGGACAGAACGGCGCCCGGGCGCTCCCCCGCGCTTCCGCCGGACTCCTCGCCGAGCAAATTGCGGCCTGCCCCGTCGATGATGTTGACGAAGGTGATGTCCGGATTGTACATGCGGCCGACCATTTCCTGAAGCTTGGCCAAGCTGACGTTGACGACAAAATAACCCTGCTTCGAGCTCATATTATAAGGAGCTTCCTTCACAAGCGTAATGACGCTTTCGGACTCGCTGAGCGAATAACCCTTGAAGCTCCGCTCGCCCGTCCACTTCGCGGTTGTTCCGCTTGCCGCATAGCCGTCGATAAACGGCTCGTCCTGGAACACGCCGGCCGTCCGGGAGGAGTCTCCGAACACAAAGCCGTCGCTGAAGCGCACGAAATAGATTGAATCGATGATCGGATAGCTGAATTTAAGGTCGTCAATCACTTTGAGCGACTGGATGTTGGCGTACACGTCCACGCCATTGCGGCTGAAAAAACGCTTCACGTCAGCGTTTGTCAAGATTTCTCGAACAACCCTGTAATCGATGTCCCGCAGGGACGTGTCCATGAAATGGATCACCTGCTGCGCCAAAAACTCGTTCGCTTTGATCGCTTCCCTGCGGTTCTGCTCGTTCAGCGTCTGGAAGAACACGACGAACAAAATCATAGTGACGATGAAAAAAACAGGCAGATACGATAACAACAAACGGCGAAACCACATTTTGTTCAAACCGGCATCCCCTTCCCTTGCTTATCCTACAGTTATACCCTATGCGGGAAAACCGGACAAGCGAATAAGAAAACTGACGCCATTAATAACTAATGACGTCAGTTAAAATTCGAAGGCCTTATCAGCGCGGGTATGCTTCGATTATTTCCTCAAGCGGAACACATGCGCCGCAGGCGCCTGGCCGGACAGCTCGCTTTCCGGCAGCCGAACCTTCAGGCCTTCCGGCGTCCTTTCGAACGGCAGACTTTCGTCCGTCCCAAGCAGCTCGACACCCGTCACCGGCTCCGTATAGGGGATGAGCAGCTCTTCAGCCACAGGCGTCTGATCCGTCTCATAAAGACGGGTCGCGTAGACGCAGTCCCCCTTCTGTGTGAAAGCAAACGATCCGGTAAAGCAAGGAGCGCAAATTCTCGTGCCGTACACCGCTTCGCCGTACGTTCTCATCCAGCCGCCAAGCTCCTTGATCGCGGCGACCGCTCCCTCCGGCAGCCGGCCGTCCGGCTGCGGCCCGACGTTGAGCGCCAGGTTGCCGCCTTTGGAGACGACCTCCATCAGAATGCGGACGATCTGGCGGAGCGTCTTGTAACGGTCCTCGTAGCGGAAGGAGAACGAGGTGCCGAGCGTAATGCAGCTTTCCCACGGCACGCTGAGCGGCCTGTCCGGAATCGACTGCTCCGGCGTCACATAGTTTTCGTAAGGACCCCCAACCGTCCGGTCCGCCGACAGCAGCCAAGGCTGCGTCCGGCGCGCGCGGTCGACAAGCTCGCCGAGGCGGATATCCTGCGGCACTCTGCCGCCGTCCCGCACCCAGCCGGCATCGAGCCACAGCACGTCGATGCGCCCGTACTTCGAGAGCAGCTCCATCATCTGCTCGTGCGTAAATTGCACGAATTGCTCCCACAGCTCCGGATGCTGCTTCGGATCGTAGGACGGTCCGCGCCACGTATGGGTTCCGCGCTCCATGCCCGGCGCCCAGTACGTCGGCGTATGCCAGTCGGCCTTGGAGAAATAAGCGGCAATCGCAAGTCCCTTGTCCCGGAATGCGTCGAACACATTTTTGCAAATATCGGCATACTTATGCGTGTGAAACGGCGTATCCGGCCCCGTGATCCGGTAGTCGGTCGTCTTCGTGTCCCACATGCAGAAGCCGTCGTGATGCTTGGTCGTAAAAATCAAATATTTGAAACCGCCCTCGGCGGCCAGCTCCGCCCATTGGTCAGGCTGCAGCCGGACCGGGTTAAACGTTTTGTTCAAGCCGAAATACTGCCGCTTCAGCTCTTCCCCGTCAACGTCCCAATCGATGCCGTCCCGCGACCAATCCCCGTCCTCGTCGCTCAGCGCCCACGATTCGACGACGCCCAGCTGCGAATACGGTCCCCAGTGCATCATAATGCCAAGCTTTTGATCCTTGAACCATTCCAGACGCTCAAGCAGAAGAGGATCCTCCGGCTTTACCCATTCTTCCTCGCTGCTGTAATTATGAACGCCGTTATGCACTTCCTCCGTTTCCTGCTCCGGAGCCGTCACTCCGGCTTGAACCAACTCGCTGCTGCTCATTAGGCCGTTCCCCCTCATCGGTATCGTATTACAGTCGCTTACGGCCGGCATCGTTCGCCTCGCCTTTGTTTCTGTATACCTCAGCAGCGGCACGGTGCGCAATTGCCAACTTTCCAGTCAATTACCGATTTTCGTAAATGGATCGTAAAGGCGGGAGAAGGATCGCGAAGAGTTTAGAAAAGCTGATATGTCATTTTTGCGCGACGCCTTACGGATGAGGAAAAGTGACAATTTCGTACAAAAAAGCGATAAAGCCCGGCTTCCTTATGCAGGAATGCCGGGCTTTATCGCTTTCATATAATGCTGTCGCGGTAACGGCGCTCCAGCTTCAAGTGCGGGCTGTTTCTCAGCGTCTCCTCGAAGAAAGGCAGCTGCTCGAGGACCAGCTTTTGCCACGCTTCCACGCAGCTCGGATCGAAGTGCTTGCCGCTTTCCTTCACGATAATGTCCATCGCCGCCTCGTGGGTCATCGCCTTGCGGTAAGAGCGCGAGGAGGTAAGCGCATCGTACACGTCCGCCACGGCGGTAATTCGCGCCAGCAGCGGAATCTGCTCGCCGGACAGTCCGTCCGGATAGCCGGTTCCGTCCCATTTCTCGTGATGCGAGCGAATAACCGACAGCTCCTCGTGCATGAACCCCAGCCGTTTGCACAGATCGTAGCCGGATACGGGATGCCCTTCGATCTGCAGTCTTTCCTCCGGCGTGAGCTTGCCCGGTTTATTCAGAATAAAATCCGGGATCCGCAGCTTGCCGACGTCATGCACAAGGCCGCCCTGCGCAATCGCCCTCAGCTCGCTCGAGGACAATCCCATCTCCTCGCCGAGCTTCAGCGCATAAAGCGCGACCCGGTAATTGTGGCCGGCCGTATACGAATCGCGAGCCTCCGTTGTCATCACGAGCTCCCTGACGCTGGTGGACATGTAGGTATTGATCCAGTCGCGCGGATTGGCGCGGAACATCAGCTTCACCGAAGCCGAAATCGATTTTGAGCTGAGGTATTGACTGACGATGCCGGCCACCATAATAATGACGGACGCGAGCAGCAGGAAATGGTAAAGCCACCAGCTCAAGTTCCACTGCGTTCCGCTGACGATAATGAACTGGGCGATAATCATCCAGCCCGTGCTGTGCACGATTGACAGCTGCAGAGGAAAACGCGAGGACAAATAGGTTTGCAAATATCTGTACATCGTCCATCCGTTCACAACGAAGACAAACACGGTCACGTACCATTTGACCGGAGATTCCTTCAGGTGAACATAATGCGTAATGTCGGGCGCCAGCCACAGCACCGCGCAGATGACCGCCAGCACGGCCGTCCACACGGGAAGCAGCATCGCCTGCCACTGGGCGAACCACTTGATCAGAGGCTGATCCACGGACAAAGAGGACAGCCACAGCCAGATGACCGCGAGCACGACGCTTAGCTGGGCGGCGACTCCTCCCATCTGTGAATGATGCATAAGAAAACCGGGAGTCGCGAGGCCGTGAAGCACGAACATGGAAGCCAGCGACACATAGGACAACGACAGGAAGCTGATCTTGATGTTGCGCAGCTTGATGGCAACAAGTCCGACGGCAATAGCAAGCGCAAACGCAAGACCGGCTACGAGGCTAACGATATAAAAATGCTCATGCGGCGCATCGATGCTCTTGTCGAGGGACGATCCCCTCAGTGCCAGGTATCCCAGCAGCGGAACGAGCATGGATATAGCCAATCGTGCGTAGACTCCCGTATTGTTCAGCAAGCTTGTTTCCTCCTACATGATCATTCGTATTCAATGCCTTAAATCGTCGAAATATGGAAATGCTGTTAATGTGCGCCCGTGCCGTTCGTACGAAGGGCATCCTCCGCCTGGCGGTCCATTAAATCCGGGTCGCCCTGCCTATACTGCGTATGTACTCCAGCTTTCTCTGGACATTTATGCATAACATCCGCCTGCGAACCTTGTAGGATAATGTTGGATGATCTTATGACACTATCATATCATCCCTCCCGCTTCCTATAAACAATGAAGTTTATGCAGCAGCCGACGAAGCGGTAATCCGATCATATTTTTATGTTAGATTAAGGTTTTTTCACATTCAATTTGTTATAGTATTTAAATGACAGGCACATTCTGAAGGGAGTTCATGCAATGAATAACAACGAGTCGCAGTCCAAGAAAGACGCAGAAAACGAATTGGCTGCGAAAGAGGAGCGTTACAAGTACGACAATGAAGAGCAGCAGGAGCAGCTGTCCGCCGAGGACGCCGCTATCGAAGAAGAGCTGCGCAGCGAAAAAGCGGAGCAGCTGCCTGAAGATTCGAACGAGGAGATCCGCGCGGCGGCTGCGAAAACTGAGACAGATAAGCCTTCGGGCGGTGCAAGCAAAGTGTGGATCGCCATTTCGGCCATTCTGGCCGTCCTGCTCGTGATCGTGCTGATCAAGCCGCCGTTCGGCGGTGCCGGCGGAGGCGAAGGCGTCGCAACCGTTAACGGTGCCGACATTACGAAGGACGAGCTGTATGACGCCCTTGTAACGGCTGGCGGAGCACAAACGCTCGACAACCTGATCACGGAAAAGCTGATTACGCAGGAAGCAGAGGCTACTAATATCACGGTAACGGACGCCGACATCGACGCCGAGATCGCTCTGATCAAGAAAAACTTCGGCTCGGACGATGAGTTCAATAATGCGCTTGCGCAATATAACATGACACTGGACAGCCTGAAGAAGGATACGAAGATTAACCTGACGATCCGCAAAATTTTGGAGCCGAAAACCGACGTTACCGAAGCGGAGATCAAAGAGTACTATGACGCCAACAAGGAATCTCTTGGAACGCCGGAGCAAATTCAGGCTTCCCACATTCTCGTGGCTACGAAGGAAGAAGCGGAAGCGATTTTGGCTGAGCTTAAGAAAGGCGCCGATTTCGCTACGCTTGCGAAGGAGAAATCGACCGATCCGGGCTCGAAGGATAACGGCGGAGACCTGGGCTTCTTCGGCAAAGGCGCAATGGTAGCCGAGTTCGAAGAGGCGGCGTTTGCGCTGAAGGTTAACGAAATCAGCGGTGTCGTGCAGACGGAGCACGGCTTCCATATCATCAAGAAGACGGCGGAGAAAGCGGCCGTTGTGCCGACCCTGGAAGAGAAGAAAGAAGAAATCAGAAAACAACTGGTTGCTACCGAAGCTAACGAGCTTTCCCAAGCTTGGATGACCGAAATTCGCGAGAAAGCGAAAATCACCAACACGCTTGAGCCGGAAGCGGCGGCTGGAGAAGAGACGCCAGCTGAACCATCGGCGGCAACGGAATAGCATTAGACGGCATAAGGCAGCTCCCTCCGGGATCAATACGGTCCCGGAGGAGCTGCCTTTTTTGTATGTCCGTTTTCGACAAAAGAAGCCGCTTTAGCGCTCGGAGGGATGAGCGGGCAGGCGGCTTAGCTTTATAACGGGGAGGCATGCTCTCCCTAAAGCTAATATATTCTATTCCCGGTTGAGAGATTGGCGTAGATTTATGTTTTACGGGATTCGGCCAATTTGAACCCTGCAATTCTGCTGTACCGGAGTGCCCATGTCAGGTGAATGCCGCTTGCGGCAAGCCGCCCCCGCAGGACAACCGCTCCCTGGCGGTTGTCTCCGGGCCTCTGCCGTGAGTTCGCAGCATGCATGGCCGCTGGCCAAATATGGTATAATCGGAGCCGTGGAGACAAGCGTAAACGGCTTTGCTGCGCACGAACCGTTAGCTGCATCTTTGCGCACCTCGGTTCTGTGCCTGCTTATGGAAAAAGCACGTTTCGCGGAGAAAACCTATACTGATTATTGGAGGAAACAAAATGAGCAATTACGGAGTACGCAGCTTTCAAGACACCTATACCGTCTATGAATTAACGGAGCAAAGCACCGGCTCGAGCGTTCTGGTGTGCCCGGAGCGCGGCGGTATCGTTATCGGCTGCCGCCTTCACGGTCTGGAGCTGTTCTATTTGGACAAAGCGACCTTCGAGCACCCTACGGCCAACATCCGCGGCGGCAATCCGATTCTGTTCCCGATCTGCGGCCAGCTGGAGGAGCTTTCCTACGAATGGAAAGGAACCTCCTACAAAATGGCCAACCACGGCGTCGCCCGTACAGCGGCGTGGGAAGTCATCGGTACCGGGACGGACGGCGAAGCTTCCATTACGATCCGGCTGCAAAGCAACGAGCAGACGCTTGAGTCGTACCCTTTTGCCTTCGAGCTGGTCTTTACCTACGCGCTGAAGGACGGCCAATTGCATACTCGCCAGCAGTACCGGAACCTCGGCGATTCCGAAGCGATGCCGTTCTACGCCGGATTCCACCCTTACTTCCTGGTCGATTCGGGCAAACGTATCGCTTACGAGGCGGACGCCACCCGCTATCTGGACTACAATGACAACGAAGTGAAGCCGTTCGTCGGAACGGTCGATCTGGAAGGCCTTGTCGAGTCCGTCTGCCTGCTGGACATGAAAACAAGCGAAATCTCGTTCCCAGGCGCTGAGGGCGCCCGCGTCCGTATGAGCTATGACGATATTTTCAAATATACCGTGCTGTGGTCGGTGAAGGACCGCCCGTTCGTCTGCGTTGAACCTTGGATGGCGAAAACCGGCGAGCTGAACCGTCAGGAGGAGCTCGTTATGCTCGAGCCCGGCGCGGAGCTGCGCGCCAATCTGACGATCGGCGTGGAGCGCTAACCCGAGTTTCTGGGGGCCGATCAGGGGAAGTCCTGATCGGCTTTCCCTCTCGGAGTTCTCCTATCGAGTCAAAAAGGCACTCGGGAGCATGCTTTTTCTCCGGATAAAGGATCCTCTGTCCTTCTTTTCTAGATTACGGCGTAATTTCGCGCAATAGCGGAATGTATGTCCGGGCATTTGACGCTTCCCCAATCCGATCATTAGGCAGGTGTGTTCGAATGACCTATATGAATATCCCATATGGACTGGGAGAAAGGTCGGCAGTTCCCCTCTGCAGGCTGCTTTCCGTATGGCAAGTGCAGGCCGACGACACTTATCAAGTGAACAAAGGAGAAGGCTTCGCGGCTCCGGGCATCTTTATTACCTATGAAGGAAAAGGAAGCCTGACTCAAGCAGGTGCGCGTTATGAATTGTATCAGGACACCTATTTTATCGTTCAGAAAGGTATTCCGTGCAGCTATCAATGCCAGGATAACGATTGGAAGTTTTATTTTCTTGATTTCAACAGTTTGGATATGATTCGCTTTCTCCGGCTTTCCGAAGGCGAGACCGCTGCATCTGAGAAAACAGCCGAGGCCGTACAGCTTTGTGAGAAACTGATCGACAACATGATCGTTCAGCCGCTCGGATACGCTTATACGGCTAATCTGCTGCTGCAGGAAATGCTGCTTCTGTTCGCCCGGGAACGTTCTGCTTCCGAAGCCGACCGTCATACGGAACTGGATCCGGTGCTTTACGCGATGCACAAAAATATAAACAAACCTCTCGTTATCGACGAGCTTGTGCGAATCAGCGGCTTATCGCGGTCCGCTTTCTTTGCCCGATTTCGTTCGGCGACCGGGCAGTCGCCCGGTGCCTACATGGTGAACCTGAAGCTGGAGTCTGCCAAGGCTTCGCTCGAAACGACCAGCTTATCGGTCAAAGAAATCGCAGCGGGTCTGCATTTTTATGACGAATTTCACTTCTCAAAGCTGTTCAAAAAATATTGCGGTCTGACCCCGAGCGAATACCGTCGGCAAAACTCCGTTACTTGAAATGCCCCCGCGGTTTTTTGCCGCTCCATCTCTCGTCTACTTTCTCGCTCGCCGACTGGTATCTGGCATCTACGCTGATCCGATACTGGTTTGTCGTGTTCTCGAGGGAACAATGAAACAAGTACATTCCGAAAATAAGGATATCTCCGGCTTCAAAGGCCGTTGTCGCCCAAGTCCCTCCAAATTTCTCCGTAATGACAAGCGGGTCATCCGTATAATGGCCGATCCCGTCCCGGTCCGAATCCTTTTTGCCGTACGATTGCTTCAATTCTTCGAACCGGTGCGACCCGAGACAAACCGCCAGACCGCCCATCTCATACGAAATGTCCCCGAGCGGCGACCAGACCGTATAAACATTAGGCGTTCCCCTGCCCATATAGACAATGTCATAATGAGCGCCTGTGAAATCGCCAGTTCCCACCGCCCGAAGCCATTTGTAATGATACGTAAGCGAGGCTTCACCAAGAAACCGGTCAAAGAAACTAATCACATGCTCCCCGTTCAACACATCGAGCAAATCCGGCAAATCCTCATTCGTTCCGCCCATGAAAATGCTTTTGCTGCCATCGGCCATGACGCCTTCTTCCAGCAGCGTGTCCCGGTCCAGCTTTCCCATCCGGTCCATTTTTTCCAAAATACCGGTACGTGCGCGCAGCACCTTCTCCCGGTCATGGAATCCGCGGATCAGCAGGAAGCCGTCTTCCTTCATCCGCTCCCGAAGCGCAGCTGCATCATGCAGAATATCGTTCGAGCTTCTTAGCTCCGTTAAATGCGGTCCTCCCATTTCCAATTCCCGGCTGCCCACTTTTACCATCATTGATACCTGCCCTCCTTTGCGTGTTCAATTGCCGAAGCGTTGGAGGCTTCGGTTCGGCGCTTTCACTCCAAGTGTAGGTAAAATGACCGGAGCGTTCCATGGATCACCGTATGTATTGCATGTACAATCGTACAGATTTAGTCAACTATCCCGCCGCTTCCCTTGAATAAGATGTATAATCGTCTCCGACGCTTGCTTGCCCGACCAATGCCAAAAGGACCGCTTCGATTGAAGCGGCCTTTGTCGTACGATTATGTGTTGACGATATCCTTATATTCCCCGTTCTGCTAGTAGCCCTCGCCCTTGCCGCCGCTCACGATCGCGATGCCGGAGCTTGCTCCGATCCGGTTCGCGCCGGCCGCGATCATCAGAAGCGCGGTTTCGCGGTCGCGAACGCCGCCGGAAGCTTTTACGCCAAGCCCGGAACCTACCGTACGGCGCATAAGCGCAATGTCCTCGGCCGTTGCGCCGCCTTTGCCGAAGCCGGTCGACGTCTTGACGAAGTCGGCTCCCGCTTTTTTGCAAAGCTCACAGGCGACAACCTTCTCTTCATCCGTCAGCAGTCCCGTTTCCAAGATCACCTTCAATGCCGCACGGCCTTTAACGGCCGCCGCTACGCCTTCCACGTCGCGCTGCACGCCTTCAAGATCGCCCGATTTCAGCAGGCCGATATTTAAGACCATATCGACCTCCGTTGCGCCGTCCTCGGTAGCAAACCTCGCTTCCGCCGCCTTCGAAGCCGTCGAAGTAGCGCCTAACGGGAAGCCAACCACCGTCGTAATGCCGATGCCCGAGCCTTCGAGCTCATCAGCGGCCGTCTTCACCCAGCCTGCATTCACGCATACCGTAGCAAACTTGTACTGCTTCGCCTCCCGGCAGATCTTTAAGACCTCGTCCTTCGTCGCATCCGCCTTCAAAATCGTATGATCGATCATCGCGGCCATTTCTTCCGGCGTAAGATTCAAGCTGCTCATGCTTCATTCCTCCGATTCGTTCTCATTCTGATACGTTCAATGATTACCACCATTCATTATACTAGCTTTGCATGCCGCGACAAATACTCCACAGCAAGCGGCGTTGCATCCAGACTCGATTTCCGTCCTATTTTACTTCCGCCCGATTCGTAGGCTATGATGGCATTAGCATACAGAATAAGGAGGACAACCCCTTGGAAAATATGTTAAGCAAAATCAACGAAGCCGCGGCGTACATCCGCGACCGTCTGAAAGCCAAACCGCAAATCGGCCTTATTCTGGGCTCGGGCCTCGGCGTCATGGCCGACGAGGTTACCGATGCCATCGTTATTCCTTATGAACAAATCCCTCACTTCCCTGTTTCAACGGTTGAAGGCCACTCCGGCGAGCTTGTCATCGGACAGCTCGAAGGCAAAACCGTACTCGTCATGAAGGGCAGGTTCCATTATTACGAAGGTTACTCCATGAAGGAAGTTGTGTTCCCCGTCTATGTCATGAAACAGATCGGGATCGGCACGCTGCTGGTCACAAACGCCGCCGGCGGCATGAACCGTTCCTTCGCGGCAGGCGACCTGATGCTGATTACCGATCATATTAACAACACAGGCAGCAATCCGCTTATGGGGGCCAATATTCCGGAGCTCGGTCCTCGCTTTCCGGATATGTCGCAAGCCTACAACCGCGAGCTCCGCTCCATCGTCGCAGGCCGGGCCGAAGCGCTTGGCATCAAGCTGCAGCAAGGAGTATACGTGAGCATCTCCGGACCGGCCTACTGTACGCCTGCCGAGCTGACGATGATGGCCGGCTGGGGCGCCGACGCCGTCGGCATGTCGACCGCTCCGGAGGTCATTGCCGCCAACTATGCGGGAATGCGCGTCGCTGGCATTACCTGCATCACCGATATGGCGATCGGCGACGAGCTGGAGCCGCTGACCCACGAGCAGGTCGTTCGAGTGGCGGAAGAGGCCCGGCCGACATTCATTTCCCTCGTCAAAGCGTCGGTAGGCACATTTTAGCTGAAACTCCGAGGTTGATAACGCCCCAAGCTGCAGCTTGGGGCGCCTTTTTTGTTAGCAACATCAAATTATAGTTTCCGGAGCAGATTTGCTCCCGCCCCACTCCGAACCTTCGAGCGTACTCATCCAACGTCGACGCTTCATGCAGCATCCATAACCGGATTTAGTGCAGTTATTTCTTAAGTAATTTTAGCATTGGAAATGATAAATGGATTCGATACAGCTAAATAGCCGCTTTTCCTCCAATTCCACCTTTCCCCGCCATTTTGATACATAAAATCCAGCTATTTTTTGAAAAATCGGCACCACGGCGAAATTAGATACACGCAATCCATTTATTGCACACATGATCCACGATGTCAGCTCCGTTAGCATCGCGCCACCAGCGAGTACCGAGACAAAGGACTTTCGAACCACCCTAACCGCGAATTTTGTTGAAAAAAGTCATTTCCATGTAAATATTGGTTGTATTTTGTAGACAAAAGCCTGCACCTGCACTATTCTGTACTAGAAGAGTACGAGTAAATTACCGGAAGATACTCCAGTTCCCACAACAGGTGAGGTGCACAGCTTGACCCCGATTCAGAAACCGGACCGCGAAGCGGATCTGTTCCGCAGCGCCTTCTATTACGCCCCGACCGGCATGGCTTTAGTCGCCTTAAACGGCCGCATGATGCTCGCCAACCCCTCTGCGCTGGCAATGCTGGGCTACGAGGAAGAGGAGCTGTACGGCATGACATACGCGGATATTACACATCCCGAAGATGTCGAGCCGGACCTGCACTGCGTCAAACAGCTGCTGAACGGCGAAATCGATTCGTATCAGCTTAAGAAACGATATCTACATAAATCAGGAAGCATCGTCACCGCCCTTCTGACAGTGTCGCTCGTTTTCGACAAGCAGGGCATTCCCCTGCATTTTATTTCGCAGATGCTGGATATGACGAATCAGATGAAAGCCGAGAACGAGGTGCAGCAGCTTACCAGACGGATTTCCAATATTTTGGAGAGCATCTCGGACGTCTTCTTCACGCTGGACGATCAAGCCCGTTTCATCTATGTCAACAATGCAGCATGCGCCCTGTTCAATAGAACCGAAGAACAACTGATCGGCGAAAGGATCTGGGCTTTGTTCCCCTGGCTCCGGGAAACCGTCAGCGGCCGGGAATACCGGATCGCTCTCGAGACGCAGCAGCCGCGCATGTACGAACAGTTCATTCCCCTGCTTAACCAATGGTTCGAAGCGAATATCTACCCGTCCGAATCCGGCACGTCCATTCATATCCGCGAGGTAACGCGGCGCAAGCGCACGGCCGACAAGCTGCAGGAAAGCGAAAAAAGCTTCCGTCTGCTTGCCGAGAATTCCAGCGATATGATCTCGAAGCACGGCCGGGACGGTTCGTTCACCTACGTCTCGCCTGCCTGCTACCTTCTGCTCGGCTACCGGAACGACGAGATGATTGGACGGACGCCCTTACATTTCTGCCATCCCGACGACAAGCAGCGTATGATCGATAACCAGGAGCTGATCTACGTCCAGCAGGATTCGAACACAATTACTTACCGGCTCCGGCGCAAGGACGGCGAGTACCGCTGGTTCGAGACAACGAGCAACGTCGTCTTCCACGATGAGGATTTGACTTACACGACGGTCGCCGTCTCCAGAGACATCACCCCCCGCAAAGAGGTCGAGCTGCAAATGCTGGAGCAGTACAGAATTTTGCATGCGCTCTCACATATGGATGAGTTAACAAGCATTGCCAACCGACGCACCTTCGACGAGACCTGGAACCGGGAATGGGAGGATGCGCACCGCCACGATATGCCTTTGTCCCTTCTTCTTTGCGATATCGACGACTTCAAGCTGTACAACGATTCGTTCGGGCACCAGAAGGGCGACGAATGCCTCCGGTCCATCGCCATCTGCATGAGAAAGATGCTGAAACGGCCGCTTGATATCGTGACCCGGTACGGAGGCGAGGAATTTGCCGTCATTCTGCCGCAGACGGGTGAGGAACGGGCGGCCAGAATAGCGGAGCAGCTGCGCGAAGCGGTGTTCCGGCTGCAAATTCCGCATGCGGAGCCGACAGGCAGGCCTTTTGTCACGATAAGCCTCGGAGCGTCTACTTGGAAGCCTGGCTCCGACATGACCCGGGACGAATTGTTCGTGCACGCCGACCAGGCGCTTTACCGGGCAAAACGCGAGGGCAAAAACAGGTCCTCCATCCCATCCTGACGGAACGATAAAAAAGCTCACAGCCGCGGAGCTGCCGCTTGGCCGTGAGCATTTTTTTAGGATAGCTTTCGTGCAAAATTAACGCTTGATCAGTTTAAAATCGTCGTAATGGAAGCCTGGAGCGACGACGCAGGATACGAGCACGGGCTCGTCGCCGAGCGGGCGCGCCATCTGCCATTCGTTCGCCGGCACAAGCGCTTGGGGCTGGTGTCCCGCCTCCACGTCCGGACCGACGATAATTTCCCGGCGGACCGACGGATCTTCTGCAGTGCCGCCCAGCGTCAGCATAAGCGGACTGCCGGAATGCCACAGCCAGAGCTCGTCCGAATAAACGGTATGCCAGTCGGAAAACTCATCCGGGTGCAGAAGAAAATAAATCGAGGATGCCGCGAATCTCGGTCCCGAGTAAGGGGCGCCCAGCACTTCGTGCGGAATCGTGAAGCCGGCCTTCCATATTTCTTTGTACCATCCGCCCTCGACATGCGGCTTCAAATCAAGCGCCTGCACGAGCGGAGACAGCTGTTTCACTAATGCTCCCATCTCTCTACCTTCTTTCTATCTCGAAAAATCATTCCCCCATTGTATATCGGTCCGCCTGAAGCGTCAATTCAGTAACCGGGTGGGGATGGTAGGCAATGGTTCATAAAATTGCCGCAGTAATATATGGAACACACTTTGTTATTTCACATTTATAAGTTATACTTATATTAACTAACTTTTTTACCGCTTGGGAGGTGAGCAGATGAACCGGATCATAAGCATCGATGAAAGGCTGTACCGCAGCCGGATTATGCATGTGCTTCTTATCGTTCCGCTGCTCCTTGCAGCTCTGTTTGCGTACCAGGCGGGCAATTCCTTCGAGCTTACAGCCGGCGCCAGCCGCGTGAGCAACGTCTCCAGGGCAACCTTTGAAATGTCGGACAGGGAAAAAGCGGGCCGCAAGCAATTGTGGCTGCTCAAAGCGAGGGCGCTGGCTTTCGTTCGCGCGCTTGTCCGCGTTTATTTGCTGCCCCCGCACCCTTTCTATGCCCTAAGCAGTGCCGTGCCGCAGCGCATGCGCGATCTGCTGATGACCCCGATTAAATTCACCTCCAGGTATGTTGGCTAAACTTCTCATTTTGTTCGAATACGATCAACAAATGAGGAGGCACAATTCATGAATATCCGAGAATCCGACCTGCCCGGCATCGGGCGCAAATACCAAGTCATGACGCGCAGCGGAGACAAATTCGTCATCATTATCCATGACGACGGTCGCCGCGAGCTGTACCATTTCGACTACGACGATCCGGACGACAGCATCTCCATGGTAACGCTCGAGGACGAGGAAGCGAGACAGATCGCCGCCATCGTCGGCGGAATGACGTATAAGCCGAAAGCGCTGGAGACGATCGAAGTCGCGCTTGACGACCTGACGATCGAATGGTACAAAATCGAGCCGAACTCCGCCTGCATCGGCAGATCGATCGGCGAAGCGAATATCCGCCAAACGACCGGCGCGACGATCATCGCAGCGGTAGAGAAAGACGCCAAGCATATCAATCCGGGTCCCGACTACGTTTTCAAGCCTGACACCACCCTGATCGTTGCAGGGGAACGCCAGCATTTGAAGCTTCTTAAGCTGATGCTGCAAAACGGGAGCCGTTAATTATGGATCACATGGTGCTGGAAATCGGTCTTGCCGTCGTTCTTATTGCCTTAGTCGGGCTATTGGCGTCCAAAATTCGGTTTTCCGTCATCCCGTTTTATATCTTGATCGGCATGGCCGTAGGTCCGCATGCGCCGCACGTCGGCATATTGGACTTCAGGTTTATTCATAGTGCAGAGCTCATTGAATTCATGGGGCGGCTGGGCGTGCTTTTCCTGCTGTTCTATTTGGGTCTGGAGTTTTCTGTAGGCCGGTTGATGAAATCGGGCCGCAATATTGCGGTTGGCGGAACGATCTATATTTTGATCAATTTCACATTAGGTTTGTTTTTCGGCTGGATCAACGGCTTTCCCGTTGCGGAGACGATGGTCATAGCAGGCATTACAACGATTTCTTCAAGCGCAATCGTCGCGAAGGTGCTCGTGGATTTGAAGCGCACGGCCAACCCGGAGACCGAGATGATTCTCGGGATCATCATGTTTGAGGATATTTTCCTCGCGGTGTATATTTCCGTGCTGTCCGGGCTGGTACTGAGCGATTCGTCCTCTCTGGGCGGCGTCCTGCTGTCCGCTTCGTACGCGCTGGGCTTCATGCTTCTCTTTCTTATTATCGGGCGCAAGGCCGCTCCTTTACTCAATAAATTTTTTAATATCCGCTCGAATGAGCTGTTCCTGCTGCTTGTCTTCGGCATCCTGTTCCTCGTGGCAGGCTTCTCCGAGACGATTCACGTCGCCGAAGCGATCGGCGCTCTTCTCGTCGGCCTCGTGCTGGCGGAGACGGTCCATATGAAGCGAATCGAGCATATGATCCTGCCGTTCCGCGACTTCTTCGGCGCTCTCTTCTTCTTCAGCTTTGGCCTGACGATCGATCCGTTCGCGCTCGGCGGCGCAGTGTGGCTGTCGCTCGGCGCGGTCGCGATCACGCTCTTCGGCAATTTCCTCGCCGGCATGCTGGCGGGAAAGAGCGCGGGCCTGTCGCCGAAGGCGTCCGCCAACATCGGCCTGACGATCGTGTCGCGAGGCGAGTTTTCCATCATTATGGCGAACCTGGGCAAAGCGGGCGGCCTGCTGGATATGCTCCAGCCGTTCGCGGCGCTGTACGTGCTGATCCTCGCGATACTGGGCCCGCTCCTGACGAAGGAGTCGAAGACGATTTTCAAGAGCCTGAACGTAGTGTTCCGGTGGGAAAAAGCGAAAAAGCCCCTCAGTCCCGAGACTGCCAAGGACTCCGCGGGGGGAGTATAAGAATGAGCCGGCTGAGGGTGACCTCGGCCGGTTTTTTTGCGGCTGGATGTTGGTTGAGATTGGTACGTGGCGGATGTAGCTCCGGGTGAAAGTATTGCTTAGGCGTGCGGCGCTTAGTGAATATGGCGTCAGGAGAGCTGCTTTTTTAGTATCGCTTTATAGAAGTAAATGGATTTCATGTATCTAATTCACCGGATTTTTCTTCCCTCGATGAAAATAATTGTATTTTGTGTATATAATCCCGCCGAAAATTACGAATCCGGCTCATTTGCATGATTTATATACTAGAAATACAGTTATACTGCCGATGACCGCCCTTCCGGCAAAAATAAAGACATCCCATCCATTTATTTGTCGCCCCCGCCCGCTCTCCCTTATAATCGAATCGAAACCGGTAACCCCGCAAGAACCAATTTACATAAAGAAGGGAAGCGGACTCCATGAGTGCAGCTTTGTTATATATCGAGGATGATCAAGAAATTGGAAGCTTTGTCAGTACGCATTTGAAGGAGCAGGGCTACGAGGTGAACTGGGTGACGAGCGGCGAGAGAGCTCTTGAGGCGGCAGCCGGCTGCAGGCTGGTCATTCTCGATGTCATGCTGCCCGGCCTCGACGGCTTCACGGTAGGACAACGGCTGAAAAAAGCGGAGCCGGACATCCCCATTCTGATGCTGTCGGCACGTACATCGATCGACGACAAGCTGCAGGGGCTGCAGTTTGCGGACGATTATTTGACCAAGCCGTTCCATCCCGACGAGCTGACGGCGCGCATCGAAGTGCTGCTCCGCCGGTCGGGCAATCGCTCATCCGCGGAGCCGCTCGCCATCAAGCATTTGCTCGTCTACGAACAGCAAAACCGCGTGGAAAACGGCGAAACGGGCGAGGAAATTACGCTGACGGGCAAGCAGTTTCATATTTTCAGCTATTTGCTGCGGCATCTGGGCCAAATCCTCACCAAAGAGCAAATCTACGAGGCGGTCTGGGGCGAGCCTTATATCGAAGGGGACAAAACGCTGCAGGTGCATATCCGGTATTTGCGCGAAAAGCTCGAGCGGGACCCCGCAGCCCCCGAAATCGTCGAAACGGTGCGCGGCATCGGCTATCGGGTGCGCAAGTGAGGAAAGCTGGCACGAGAGAAGGCGGCATCCGCTTCCGCCAAACGCTGCTGTCCCGCTATCTGCTGATCATTTTGTTCGCGTTTATGTTTATACCGGTTATTTTCCCTCTCACCTCCATCGGTTATATGGTCATGCAGAAGAACGCGAATCCGCAATCCGATTATTTAAAATACGGCAATGCCGCATCGCTGGAAGCCATGTGGCACAAGGAAGCCTCCCTTCTGTCCGAGGCGCAGCCGGAGCGGATCGACGGCAGGCTTCGCGAGCTGAAGCAGGCTTATCCCGAAGCCTCGGTTTTCTGGGTCGACGCTTCAGGTGCGACCCGGCTGCAGATGCCGGAGCAGGACCGGCTTCCCGCGCAATGGACGCAGGCGGACGCGATCCGGTTCATGAAAGCCAGCGTAGGCGGCGACCCTTATACCGTCGTTGCGTTCATCGGCCAGGCAAGCGGCGCGGAAACCGGCTTTATGGTTATGCAGATGCCTCGCTCGGTCATCGAAATACAGAACCCGATCGGCGTGGATACGCCGTATTATATCGCTTTTATTTTTGTCATGTTCGTGTTCTTCATCGCACTGTCCCTGCTTTTCTTCCGGCATATCCGCCGGCGGCTGCTGCGGCTGCAAGCCGCGATGGCCGTCCATGGAGACGACGGTCTGCCAATGCCGGTCGTGCAAACCAAGCCGGACGAAATCGGCCAGCTGGAGCAGTCCTTCAACCGCATGGTCGAGCAGCTTAAGGCCGGCAAGGAACGGGAGCGCGCCGAGGAGGAGCTGCGCAAGCGGCTGATCGCGAATTTATCTCATGACCTGCGCACCCCGCTCACCGTAATGAACAGCCATGTCTACTCGTTAAGAAAAGAAGCGCTGAGTGAAGCAGGCCAAGCAGCCGTCAAGCAAATCGAGCAAAAAATCGCCGGCACCGGCAGCCTCATCGACAACCTGCTGTCCTACACGCTCATGACGAGCGGCCGCTATCCCTTGAAGTTGGAGCGCCAGGACATGCTTCGCCTCATCAGGGAAAGCGCCGCCGACTGGTATCCGCTTTGGGAGCAGGAAGGCATCGAAGCGGACATCGGCCTGCCGGACGAATCGGTCTATTGGCGGATCGACAAGGAAGGCTTCCGCCGCGTGCTGGACAACCTGTTCCAGAACGTTGTCCGCCATGCGAAGGGCGGCCGGTATATCGGCATTTCCGTGGAGGCGCACGGGGACAGGCAGATCCTCTCCGTCTGCGACCGCGGAGCGGGAATGAATGCGGACTCCGGCGGCAAAGGCGCAGGCATTGGTCTGGCCATCGTCGGCTATCTCCTGTCGGAGATGGGTCTTGCGTGGCACACCGAAAGCGCGGACAGCGGCACGAAGGTGCTCATCTATCCGAAGTGAGGCTTCGGACGGAATGTTTTTTAAACTGAATTTAAACTTGGCCCCCTCTTCGTTTTAACCTTCGGCCGGTAAAGTTATCGGTGAGGTGATTCGCATGAACGAATGGGTTATTGAAACGAGGGCACTAAGCAAGCGCTACAAGGGGCGTTATGCGGTGTCGGGCCTGAATTTGAAAATCGCAAAAGGAGACATCTACGGCTTTCTCGGGCCGAACGGCGCGGGCAAAACGACGACGATCCGCATGCTGCTCGGCTTGATTAAGCCTTCGAGCGGCTCGGTTCATATTTTCGGGAAGGAGCTCCAAAAGGAGAGGTTGTCCATCCTCCGCAGAGTCGGCTCGCTGGTCGAATATCCGTCGTACTATGGCCACTTAAGCGCCGTCGACAATTTGGAAGCGATCCGGCGCATTCTGGATGTGCCCGTCGGCAAAATCGCCGAGGTGCTGGACATCGTCGGACTTGCGAAGGAAGCGCGCCGGCCGGTGAAGGGCTTCTCGCTCGGGATGAAGCAGCGGCTCGGCATCGCAAGCGCCCTGCTTGGCAGCCCGGAGCTGCTCGTGCTCGACGAGCCTACCAACGGGCTCGACCCGTCCGGCATCCTCGAGATCCGCGAGCTCATCAAGGATATGCCGAGGCAGCACGGCATTACGGTGCTCATCTCCAGCCACCTGCTCAGCGAAGTGGAGCTGACGGCCGGAACGGTCGGCATTATCCGCCAGGGCGAGCTTGTGTTCCAGGATACGATCGAAAGCCTGCACCGTCAGGCGCAGGGGCAGATCAGACTTGTCGTATCCGAACCGGAGCAGGCAACTGTAGCGCTGATGCAGCACGGGTTCCGGGCGGAGCTTAAGGAATCTGCGGTGTGGCTGAACGGTGGTCAGGGAGACGACGCCGTTGCGGGGGCGGTCAAGCGGCTCGTCGAACGGGAACATTCGGTCTACCGGGTCGAGGAGCGGCGCAAATCGCTGGAGGAGCTTTTTCTCCAGATCGTCGGGGAGGGACTGCGCGCATGATGGGCAAGGCGCTTTCTTCGGATTTTTTGAAAATACGCGGCAAAGGTCTCTGGTTTCTCGTCTTCCTCGGTCCGGCCGGACTCGTGGCGATGCAGGCGCTCAATTTCGGGCTTCGGTACGACTATTTGACGGAGCGGTATTCGGGGCGGCTTTGGGAGACGCTTCTTGAAAATATTCTGATGTTCGTCCCGATTGCGCTTTATTTGGGCATTACGCTGGTGGCTTCGCTGCTGGCCAATGTCGAGCATCACACGAACGCCTGGAAGCAGCTGCTCGCGCTGCCGATTGCCAGAAGCGCCGTATTCGGCGCGAAGTTCGCGCTTTGCTTTCTGCTGCTGGCCGTCTCCTGCTCGGTGCTCGCTGTCGGGACGATCGCGCTTGGCCTCAGCCTCCGGTTCGGCACGGACATTCCGTACGGTGACATTCTCAGGCTGAGCTTCATGCCTTTCCTCGCCGCCCTGCCGGCGCTTGCGCTGTTCCTATGGCTGTGCATGACGATGAAAAACCAGGCCCTTCCTATTACGCTAGGTGTCGTGCTTGCGATTGGCTCCGTTTTTTCGTACAGCTTGTCGGAGTGGGTCCCTGTGAATTGGCCTCTATTCGGTTATCATGGAACTCATCCATGGGCCTTTGCGGGGGCCGGCGCGGCGCTAGGCGCGGTGATTTTGCTGGCGGGTCTTCTCCATTTCGGCCGAAAGGATGTGAATTGATGATGTCCGGCTTCCTTCGATTGGCCGCTTCGGAGCGGCTAAAGCTGGCCAAATCGCCGATCTGGCTGCTCATTCCGCTGAGTCCGCTGCTATCGCTGGTGATCGGCCTGCTCGTCAATCTGGATGAGTTCGGCCAGGCGGATAACGCCATCAAGTATGAGGTGCTTGTCTCGGCGATGGCGGCCTTTCATGCGATGCTGTTTTTGCCGATTTTGACCGGCATCTTCTCCGCATTCGTGTGCAGGTACGAGCATGCCGGGGGCGGCTGGAAGCAGCTGCTGGCGATGCCGGTGTCGCGGACGGGGCTTTATTTTGCGAAGTTTTTGACCGTCGGGGCGCTGCTGGCGATTGCTCAGCTGCTGTTTCTGGGCGCGGTTGTCGCTGCAGCTTTTTATCAGGGGCTTGGCGATGGCGTGCCGTGGGGCATGCTGCTGACCAGCGTGTTCAGCGGCTGGCTGGCCTGCCTTCCGCTTGCCGCGCTGCAGCTGCTGGTCTCCGTAGGCTGGAGCAGCTTCGCCGCCCCTCTCGTCATCAACGTGATGCTGACGGTGCCGAACATGCTGGTGCTGAACTCGGAGCGGTTCGCTCCCTTTTATCCGTGGGCCCAGCCGATGCTGGCGATGCTTTCCTTTGGCGATTCCGAGCTCGGGAGGCTTGCGCTTCCGCTGGAGAACGTGCTGATCACCGTGACGGGCAGCTTCGTTGTATTTTTGGCCGCGGGGCTGGTTTATTTTAACCGGAAGGAGGTTTAGCCGCCCCTTTGGAGCTGGCGGGCCGGCTCGGGGTTGCGGAAGAACGCTAATTTCTAGCGTTGTTCCGCCCGGGCGGGTTACTTGGGGAGTAATAGCGATACGTTTTAGCTTTGTTCGCGGCTGGGGCGCTCGCATGTGGGGGTGTCGGGACGGCTGCAGGGCGGAAGAACGCTAATTTCTAGCGTTATTCCGGCGGGGCGAGTTACTTGGGGAGCAATAGCGATACGTTTTAGCGTTGTTCGCTGCCGGAGGCGCTCGCATGGGGGTGTCGGGACGGCTGCAGGGCGGAAGAACACTAATTTCTAGCGTTGTTCCGCCCGGGCGGGTTACTTGGGGAGCAATAGCGATACGTTTTAGCTTTGTTCGCGGCTGGGGCGCTCGCATGTGGGGGTGTCGGGACGGCTGCAGGGCGGAAGAACGCTAATTTCTAGCGTTATTCCGGCGGGGCGAGTTACTTGGGGAGCAATAGCGATACGTTTTAGCGTTGTTCGCGGCTGGGGCGCACGCATGTGGGGGCCCGGCAGTCGGGTCGCCCCAACACAAATGGCTTGGCCAGAGGCGTACCCGCCCCCTGCCAAGCCATTTCCCTTACCTGCCGCCGAACTGAGCCTGATGCAGGCGGCTGTATACGCCGCCGGTCGCGACGAGCTCGTCGTGCCGCCCCTGCTCGGTGATGCCCTCCTCGGTCACGACGACGATGCGGTCCGCATTTTTGATCGTCGCCAACCGGTGCGCGATCACAAGCGTCGTACGTCCGACCGACAGCTCGGCCAGAGACTGCTGGATCGCCGCTTCCGTCTCCGTATCAAGCGCCGAGGTCGCTTCGTCGAGAATGAGGATCGGTGGATTTTTCAGAAACATCCGCGCGATCGCCAGCCGCTGCTTCTGCCCGCCCGACAGCTTCACGCCGCGCTCGCCGATGACCGTGTCCAGCCCATTCGGCTGGGCTTGAATGAACTCCTCCAGCCGCGCCCGTCTGGCCGCCGTCCAAATTTCCTCCTCCGATGCGCCAAGCTTGCCGTATACGATGTTCTCCCGGATCGTTCCGGCGAACAGGAACACGTCCTGCTGCACGATTCCGATCTGCTTCCGCAGCGACTCCAGCTTCAAATCGCGGATATCGTGGCCGTCGATGATAATGCTGCCGGCCTCCGCTTCGTAGAAACGGGGCAGCAGGCTGCACAGCGTCGTTTTGCCGGCGCCGGACGGGCCTACGAAAGCGATGGTCTCGCCAGCGCGAATCGTCAGGCTAATATTTTGCAGAACCTTCGCTTCGCCCTCGTACCCGAACGTCACATTGCGATACTGAATATCGCCGTGCAGACGGTCCACGTGAACCGCATCCGGCTTATCCGACACGTCGGGAGCCGTCTCCATCAGCTGCATGAAGCGCTTAAAGCCGGCAATCCCCTTCGGATAACTTTCAATAACGGCATTAATTTTCTCGATCGGCTTGAAAAAAATATTCGTCAAAAGCACAAATGCCAGAAACTCCCCGTACGCAAGCTCCCCTTGGATAACGAACCAGGTGCCGGCGATCAGCACAAAAATCGAAACGAGCCGCATCAGCATGTACGTGATCGAGGAGTTCAAACCGATAAGCCGGTAAGAAAACAGCTTCGCGTCGCGAAAGCGCAAATTGTCCGCCTTGAACAGCTTGCCCTCGTGCTTCTCGTTTGAAAAAGCCTGAACGACGCGGATCCCGCCGACCGTATCTTCAACGCGGGCGTTGAAATTGGCCATGTTCGAGAACAGCGTGTCGACCGCTTTGGTCATTTTGCCGTTGAAGTACAGCACCAGCCAAATAATGACCGGAACAATAATAAACGTCAGCACCGCCAGCTCCAAATTAATATAAGCCATAATGCCGAACGCCCCGACCAGCGTCATCGCCGCGATGAACATATCCTCGGGCCCGTGGTGGGCCACCTCCCCGATCTCGAACAAATCGGTCGTCAGCCGCGAAATGAGATGCCCCGTCTTCGTATTGTCAAAAAAACGGAAGCTCAGCTTCTGCACATGATCGAACAGCTTCTTGCGCATGTCCGTCTCAATGTTGATTCCGAGCATATGGCCGTAGTAGGTGACAATGTACTGTAAAAGAGTATTAATGCAGTAAACAATTAACAATATTACACTAGCCGTCACGATGAGCCCCCAGTTCCTATCCGGCAACAGGGTATCGATCAGATAGCTGACGGCGAGCGGAAAGCCCAGCTCCAGCACGGCAAGCACGACCGCACAAAAGAAGTCGACCAGAAACAGCTTTTTGTAAGGCTTGTAATAGGAAAAAAATTGACGAAGCATCGTAACTCCTTCTCTGTCAGGCACCGCGGACCGAACCGGCCGCGGCAGCCGCATGCAGCTCATTGATAACCGTTTTCAATTAAATCATATCCAATCTATTTAACGCTGTCAATTAGCAGCCTCCGAATCGATAGCGATCCTCTCGGGGTGCGTATATACATTCATCTCGCCGCCGCGGATAAAACCGACGCACGTAATGCCGAGATCCTCCGCAAGGCGCAGCGCAAGGTCCGTCGGCGCCGACTTGCTGAGCAGGATGCCGCAGCCGATTTTGGCCGTTTTCAGCACGACCTCCGACGACAGCCTGCCGCTGAACGCGATCACCTTATCGCGGGTCCTTAATCGCCGCAGCAGGCAGTAACCGAACAGCTTATCCAGCGCATTGTGGCGCCCGATATCGGTCCGCACCGCCAGCAGCCCGCCCCCGGCCGTGCCGATGCCCGCATTGTGCACGCCGCCCGTGCTGCGGAATTCCGCGGAGCTGTCCTGCAGCTCCTGCATCAGGCGTAGACATTGCTCAGGCTCGATCACCGTGCGGGTCATAATCGTCCTTGCAGTGAGCATGTCGTTGTGAAAATAAAACTGCCGGCTCTTCCCGCAGCACGAGCCGATCACCCGCTTCGCATAACGGTCGATGCCCGATTCGTGCTTGTGCGCGAGTTCCGCATAAGCAAAGCCGGTATCTTCGTCAATGACCAGCGATTTCACCTGCCCCGCTTCGCGGATCACGCCCTCCGACGCCAGAAAGCCGATTACCAGCTCCCGCAGCTCGGAAGGCGAGCAGACGATCGTTGCGAATTCTACGCCGTCAAGCCTGATCGTAAGCGGAAATTCCGCGGCGATCTCATCCTCCCGTTCCGTCAGCCCGCTGCCGTCGTATTTGAGTATCGTCCATCGCGTCGTGTTCGGTTTCGATAATGGCTCTTGCTCCTCCATACCGCCGCTCCTCCCCGTCGTCCGCCCCTACACGGGCGGCTCCAGCTCCAGCTCGTCGATCCGCTTCTCCGCGTACCGCGTATCCTTCAAGGCATGATACGTATCCGCACGCTCCACGACGACCGAAGCGTTGTATTCCGGTATGCCGGCTTGCGGCTCATAGACCCCTTTGGCGAACAAGCCGTTTCCCTCCGGCCAATACACCTCGATGTTCCCGGAGGCGATGTCCGCCAGCTTCGCCCTGCCGTGGAACACGCCGCTCCGGTTGTACGCGACGACGGCGTCGCCCTCCGCAACCGCGAGCGCCGCCGCATCCGCGCGGTTCATCAGCACATCGTAACGGCCGGCCCCGTTGAAGGCGTCTTTTTCTCCGTAGATCATCGAGTTAAACTGCTTGCCACGCCGGGTCGTCGCATAAAAATGACCCTCCGGCTTGCGCAGCTCCGGCAGCTCGATCGCCATGAGGCGGCCTTTGCCGTCGGAGGTCGGACAAATGCCGTCTTCGCACAGCCAGGCTCCTCCCCACTGAAAAAAATCGCCCCGCTTGCCCAGATGCTGCACCCCGTCATAATTAGGCGCGGCCTCCGCTATTTCTCGCCGCACCGCCGCGGCATCCCGGAATTCAATCCGCTCCCGCAGCTCCGGCTTGATCCGCGCGGCCAGGTCCGCATAGATTTCCCATTCCGCACGCGCCTCTCCGATACGGGGACCGTCGATGGCCGGCGAATAATACACCATCCGCTCCGTCGAGGTCGAGGTGCCGCCGCCCGGCTGCTCGTACCGCGTCATCGCAGGCAGAACGATGACCTCCTCCTGCGCATCAAGCAGCGTCGAGCTGTTCAGCACGATGTCCTGATGCACCCTCATCTCGACCGCCTCCAGGCACTGCCTGACAAAATCCGGCTCGGGCATCGTCTCGATGAAATTGCCGCCCGAGGTATAGAACAGCTTCAGCTTCCGTTCGTTATGATGCGGCAGGAGCGCATTTTCCAGCGAGACGCCCACGATATCCCCCTGCCATTCGGGCAGCTTAAATCCCCAGACGCTCTCGACTCTTGCGATATCCGCTCCTTTAAACTCTCCGCCCGGCAGGCTGAAAGGGTCGGCTCCCATCTCCCCCGAGCCCTGCACGCCGCTGTGCCCGCGGATCGGCATCAGGCCGCAATGTTCGCGCCCGAGAAAACCGCGCAGCAGCGCCAGATTCGCCACCTGCGAAATATTGTCCGCGCCGAACCGGTGCTGCGTCAGCCCCATGCTCCAGACGAAGACGGCGGACTTCGCGCCGGCCAGCAGCTTCGCAAGCTCCAGCATCCGCTCCTTCGTCAGCCCGGAGGATCGCTCCAGCGGCTCCCAGCTTTGGCTCGACACGTGAGCCTTCAGCTCCTCATAGCCTTTTGTATGTCCGCTCACAAAAGCATGGTCAATAGCCGACCCCGGCCTCTCTTCCTCCATCTCAAACCAATGCTTCATCACGCCGTGCATGAATGCGATGTCGCCGCCGATATTCACCTGATAGAAATCGTCCGCCAGCTTGGTGCCGAACAGCGCCGATTCCGGAATGGACGGAATCCAATACCCCTCCATCGCCGGCTCACGGTAAGGGTTGATGACGATGATCCGGGTCCCTTTTCGCTTGGCCGCATACATGTATTTGGTCGATACCGGCTGATTGTTCGCCGCTACGCTGCCCCAGAACACGAGCACATCGGTGCCGATCCAGTCCTTGTAGCTGCAGGACGAAGCGCCGATCCCGACCGAGCGCTTCAGCGCCGTTTTGGAGGGGGAATGGCAAATCCGCGAAGCGTTGTCGATGTTGTTCGTTCCGATCAGCCGCGCCGCTTTTGCCGCCACATAATACGATTCGTTTGTAATGCCGCGCCCCGTCAAATAAAAAGCCAGCTGCTTCGGATCGATTCCCCGCGCCTTCGCCGCAATGCGGTCCACCGCCTCATCCCAGGACAGCCTGCTGAAGCTGCGCTCCCCTTTGCGGCGGATGAGCGGATACGGCAGCCGTCCAAGCTTGCGCAGCTGCGAGCTGTCCAGCTTTCGGAGCTCATCGATGTCTGCGTGCAGCATCTCCGGCTTGATCGCCGGCATCGTGTTCAGCCTCAGCACGTTGAGCCGCGTCGTGCACAGGTGCGGACCGTCGAGCGTCCGGTCGTACAGGCCGGATACGCCAAGCGCGCAGCCGTCGCACACCCCCTGCGTCAAGATCCGGTACGCATACGGCAAATTATCCCGGTTTTCCCACGCAACCTTCATCGTATCCCGGATATGGCGCGGCTTGATTCGCCCCAGTCCGAACGGCGCCTTGCTCACCCACAGGCTCGGATCCGGCCTCTTCGGCAGCTTGATCGGCCCCGTATGCAATGTTTTCCTCA
The DNA here is from genome assembly GCF_020169515.1 of Paenibacillus vietnamensis. GTDB lineage: Bacteria > Bacillota > Bacilli > Paenibacillales > Paenibacillaceae > Pristimantibacillus > Pristimantibacillus vietnamensis. Next base: position 77,914 of record NZ_JAHMHW010000007.1, read on the forward strand.
TATCCAATTCCACCTCGCAGCTTATCGTATTCCAAACGCAAACGGCTGTTGCTATGCATGACCGTTAGCTGCATCGAAAAATGAACGAACGGTACTAGAACTTCTTGCGAATGCTTCGTTATGCGGCTCTTAGAAGAAAACGTTTGCAAAAAACTAATTTAGGATGTGAACATTAAATGTGCTTAGTTTTACCTTATCCTACACCGATCCGGGAGAGGAGATAAATGGGTTAAGTGTATCTATTTGCGGGCATATCGGTCATTTCATAAAAAATAACTGGATTTCATGTATCTAAATCGCAGCTGAGCGAGCCAACCCGATCATTTCGGCCGAATTTCATACCAGAAATACAGTTATTTTCACCAAACGGCGTTATCCCGAAATAATAGATACACAAAATCCAGTTATGATGTCCAAAAAAGACGGCTTCTGGACGGCTGAATCGGAAATATCTATTCCCCTCTAAGGCTTCATTCAGCGCCCTGCACTGAATTTATCCAGCAGCCTCGCTCCACCGGCTCACAAAGGAATCAGCTGAACCGCCGCCTGCTTGCCGCTGACCTGGATGCCCGTTTGCTTCCGGCCGCTCTCCGCCAGATCCTTGACCAGCCGCTCCAGCAGCTCCTTCGCCTTTGCGCCTTCCTTGCCCTGGATGCGCACGACGAGCTGGACGCCGTTGCCCGATCCAAGCAGCTTGGCCGCCTGGCGCAGCTTCGTATCGTAATCGTGCTCCTCGATATGAGGCGTCAGCCGCAGCTCCTTCACCTTCGCCGGCTGCTGCCCCTGCGCTTGCGCTTTGGAGCGTATCTCCTGGCCGGCCTGCTGCTTCGCCTGCCCTTTGGCGACAAGCTTGCACGGAGGCGGACTGCTCATCAGCGACGTGCATACGAGATCCGCCTTGAGCTCCCGCGCCTTCGCCAGCGCCTCATCGCGCGACACAATGCCGAAATCTTCGCCGCGGAGGCCGGTCAGATGAACCTCGGAGGCGCGTATTTTTTCATTCATGATGATCGAAGATGACATGCTCTTTACCGCTCCCTTACCGGAAATATAGAAAACAGCAGCCGGCAAACGCCAGCCGCTGTCGCTTCCTTTTTTCTATTATACTCCATTTTCACGCATCGAGAGCAGTCTGTTTCCCCAGCATCCCGCCATCGGCCTGCTCCGCCGCCGCTCTAGCTTCCGGATCGCCCAGCTCCGCCTTGCGCAGAAACTTCTTGCCTCTCCAACGGATGAGGGACAGCGTCCCCCGCACGTACTCATCGAGAATCATGCAGGCATAAATGCCGAGCAAGCCCCAGCCGAGCCCGATGCCCACCCAATAAGCGAGCCCCGTGGCGATCAGCCACATCGAGAAAACCGAGGTCCACATCGTAAACCGGGTATCTCCGACTGCATTAAGCGAGTTGCCGAGCGCCATGTTGACCATTTTGCCGGGCTGCAGCAGCAGGTTCATCCCAAGCAGAGAAACGCCCATCGCGATAATCTCTTTATTATCCGTAAACAAGCCGAGCAGCTGCCTCCCGAACAGGAAAATGAGAAAAGCGTTGACCGTCACGACCGCCAGACCGATCCCCATTGCCCGGTACGCTATGCCGTACGCTTCCTTCACCCTGCCCGCCCCGAACAGGTGGGCGATCTGGATTTGCACCGCCAGCGCGACCGAATAGCCGAGCAAGAAGCAGAACGATTCGAGCGTATTCATATACGTCCTCGCCGCCAGCTCATTCGCCCCCAGCATAGCCAAAAAGGTAAAAATAATCAGCTGAGTGAACACCCAGCAGGATAAATTAACGCCGATCGGCCAGCCGATCCGGATCACGTCGCCGAACAGCTTGCGGTTGAACAGCTTCAGGTCTCGCAGTCCGATCGTGCGCTCGAACGCCCCCGTGAACATGATGAACAGGACGATAACGGCAAGCAAACGGCTGACCACGGTAGATACCGCCACGCCAGTCAGGCCCCATTGCGGAAACCCGAACGCGCCGAAAATAAACGCATAGTTAAGAAACACATGAAGGACATTCATCCCGATCGCCGTATACATCGGCCCCTTCGTATTCCCCGTATTGCGGATCGCCGTGCTCAGCGCCGACATGACGGCAATTAGCACCATGCCTCCGCCGACAATCGAAATATACGTTTCCGCAAGCGGCATCAGGCGCTCCGGGAGCTGCAGCAGTGCGGCGATTTCACCCGGCATGAAATAGAGAACGAGGCTGAGTACGATTCCGATTACGGCGCTGACGTTGACCGCCATAATGGCGATCGTGCGCGCGTCTTCGGTTTTGCGGGAGCCCAGCTTCTGGGCGATGAGGATGCCCGCTCCGCTGGCGACAGTGATGAACAGCGTCGTCAACGCCTGGAACAGCTGATTGGAGAAGCCGACCACCGCCACCGCGTCGTCGGAAATCCGGCTGACCATAAGCGTATCCGCGGCCCCCAATAAAAATTGCAAAAACAGCTCGATAAAAATAGGCCAAGCGAGCACCCACAACGTAAATTTTTTGTCCGTAACAACAGCCATTACTCGTATCCCCTTCTGCGGCCCCTTAGCGGCCGCCAACCCGATGTCACATGAAGCATTCGTCAACTGAAATTATAGATGCTATACTGGGCTTGATGTATCATTTTGAAAACCGATACTATAACGATAGAAACTTCAGTTCGGGAAGGAGCCTCCATTCCATCATGACCATTATCCATATGACCGTCCCGCCGCTGCCCCATTACATTATCGGCGGCTTCGCCGACGCGCCTGCGGGACGCAAGCATCCGAGCCGCCGCAACATAGGGGTATTCGATCTGCTGGTCGTGACGAAGGGCTGTTTATATATCGGGGAGGAAGAGCGGCAGTATGAGGTGAGCGGCGGACATGCCCTCATTTTGCGGCCGGATGCCTATCACTATGCCACGCATGCCTGCCGGGAGGCGACTACTTACTTCTGGCTTCATTTTCAGACGATAAGCGACTGGTGCGTGTGCGAGCGATCGGAGGCGCAGCCGCCTCTTGCCGGCACCTCCGAGCGTATGCTCAGCGGTAATTTTTATACAATGCAAACCTTTACAAAACAGCTCCCCCAATTTGCGAAGCTGCTGCAGCCCTCGAAGCTGGAAAGCCTGCTGCGCCAGCTCGTGCAGCTGAATCTGAACGATCATATTCCTAGCGTCAAATGGAAGCAGCAGCTGATCTTTCAAGAAGTGATCGAGCAGCTGTCGGCTTCGATGGAAGCGCAAGGCCCCTCCCCTTCCGCCTTGTGCGCAGAGAAAGCGGCCTCCTATTTGCGTGAGCATTACCGCGAGGACATGACGGCCAAAGAGCTGGGAGAGGCGGTCAATTTCCACCCCGTCTACATCGCGAGATGCATGCAAAAGGAATTCGGCTGCGCACCGTTCGACTACCTGATGCATTTTCGCATCGAACAGGCGAAGCTGCTGCTGGTCCAGACCGACCTGGCTGTTGCCCTCATTGCCGAGGAGGTCGGCTTCAACCATGCCGCCTACTTCGCTTCCTGCTTCGCCCGCTACGAAGGCATCTCCCCGCGCAAATACCGCCAGCGGTTTTCGCACGGTTGACCTTCGCCCGAGTCCGAACCTAACGAATCCCAGACTCGCTATTTGCTCCAAAACATACGATTTGGAATTCTAGCCATCGCAGAGTTACTATAGCATCACACAGAGCCCATGCAGCACAAACCCAAAAAAACAGCCGCAAGAGACAAAAGCCTCCTGCGGCTGTAGATGATCAATACGCCCGCGAATACGGCTCTGGAGCAAATGTTTGTTTGCTTCCAAGAGCCACGGCCGCATGCGTCGCCCAGTACGGATCCCGCAGCATCCCGCGGGCGATCGCCACCAGATCGGCGTCGCCGCTGCCGACAACGGCTTCGGCCAGCGCCGGATCCTCCAGCCTGCCGACGGCAATGACCGGAATGCCGAGCGCCTCTCGGATTTGACGGGCAAAGGCAACCTGATAGCCTGCATAATTGCCCGGCTTCCGTTCTCCCGCAGGGCCCTCTCCGCCTGAGGATACATGCAGCACGTCCACGCCCGCCGCCTGATAAGCTTTACTTAGCTCAATCGCGTGTTCAATCCCGTAGCCTCCATCCGCATACTCGACCGCGGAAATACGGAACAATAACGGCATATCGGCCGGCATCTCACGTTTTACGGCCTCAATCACTTCCACACCGAATCTGGCGAGATCCTGCCCGTAGACATCCTCCCGTTTGTTCGTGAGCGACGAATGGAACTGATGAATCAAGTAACCGTGTGCGCCGTGCAGCTCAATCGTATCCATGCCGGCCTCTACCGCACGGCGCGCCGCATCGCCAAACTGCCGGACGAGCCCTTGCACTTCTTCAGTCGTTAAAGCCCGCGGAAGCTTGTATTGAGCACCTGGAAAAGCAATGGCAGAAGGCGCAACGGGCACTTCGGCATCCTCGGCTTTGCGACCCGCATGCGCAATTTGAATGCCGATCTTGGTTCCGTACGAGTGAACGGCATCCACAATCCGGGCGTAAGCCGGAATTTGTTCATCGGACCATAAGCCCAGATCCTGATCCGTAATGCGGCCGTCCGGGTCCACATCCGTCATCTCCATGATGATGAGTCCCGTTCCGCCGACCGCGCGGCTGACATAATGCACGTAATGCCAATCGTTCGGGCTTCCATCCTTCGCCGTTACGGAATATTGGCACATCGGAGCCATGACGACACGGTTTTTCAACTGCAAACCCTTCACTTGATACGAAGAAAATAATGAAGCTGACATACGGTTCATCCCCTGCTCCCTGTATTTTATCTGATAAAATTCCCAGCGGCACCATCAAACTATACATAGGCCATTATGATACGGCGCTTCATTGTTGACAAGTACACACATTTTTGTGCGATACTATCATTTTTGATACTATGAAGCCCATTTCTTCATGCCGTTAAGCTTCCGTAGAAGAGGCTTCCGAATTGCGTTTATGGGTATCGCCCCATTCTTTCATCAGCATAATAATCGGCACCAAGGTTTGCCCGAAGGGGGTTAAAGAATATTCTACCTTGGGGGGCACCTGCTGATACACTTCGCGGTGAATGATTCCGTCCTGCTCGAGCTCCCTCAATTGAAGCGTCAGCATTCTTTGAGTGACGGTGGGGCATATTTTGCGGAATTCATTAAATCGTTTGACCCCTCCGATCAGGTGGTACAAAATAATCCCTTTCCACTTGCCTCCGATCAAGCTTAACGTATATTCTACCGGGCACCCTTCGTCATTCGGACAAATATCTTTACCGTTATTCAACAGAATTCAACCCCTTTTACAGTATACAAATCGATACTACATATCAATAATGTGCGTACTTATCATTCTAAAACATACACGGTAAGATAACAAATATACCAGTAACGAAAGGATGAACCAAACGATGACAACGATGAAAGCAGTCGGTTTGTACCGTTATCTTCCCATTGACCAGCCGGAAAGCTTGTTGGATGTAGAGGTGGAGAAGCCAAGTGCGACAGGAAGGGATTTGCTTGTTCGCGTAAAAGCGATAGCCGTGAATCCGGTCGACTACAAAGTCAGATCCCCAAAAGCCAAGGTAGAGGAAAAAGCAAGGATTTTAGGCTGGGATGTGGCGGGAGTTGTAGAAGAAACCGGCCCGGAGTGCACTTTATTTCAACCGGGTGACGAGGTTTATTACGCAGGCGACATTACCCGGCCGGGCGGCAATAGCGAATTTCATCTTGTTGACGAAAGGATCGTCGGGAAAAAACCGAAATCTCTAGACTTCGCACAAGCTGCCGCTTTACCTTTGACTACCATCACCGCATACGAAGCGCTTTTTGACCGCATGCATATTAGCCGCAGCCCGGCGGAAAATAACAATAAAACGTTATTAATCATCGGCGCCGCTGGAGGTGTCGGTTCCATAGCCACCCAATTGGCGAAAAATTCCGGGCTGACCGTGATCGGCACGGCCTCCAGATCCGAGTCGGCCGCCTGGGCCAAGGAACAAGGAGCCGACCACATCATTAACCATTTTGAGGAGTTTGTTCCGCAGTTAAAAGAGCTCGGCCTGGATACCGTCCACTACATTCTTTGCCTTAATGCAACAGAGAAGCATTGGGTGAACATGGCCCAAGCCATTGCTCCCCAAGGCAAAATTTGCTCCATCGTCGAAACGGACGTACCTCTTAATCTGACCTTGCTCAAGAACAAAAGCGCGACCTTTGTCTGGGAGCTTATGTTCACCAGATCCATGTATCGGACGGAAGACATGATCGAACAGCATCGTCTCTTAAACGAAACAGCCGATCTTATCGATAGCGGCACCATCAAAACGACCCTTCAGCAACGTTTGACGCCCATCCATGCGGAAAATTTGCGAAAAGCCCACTCCTTGCTAGAGGCCGGCCGTTCAATCGGCAAAATCGTCCTGGAGCATTTTTAAAGCACTGATCCGTCCTACCAATAAAAAACAGGCTGCCGCGGCAGCCTGTCGGTTGTTTATTTAAGATACGGTTCGGCGTGCCGCTTTTACCGGCGACCTTTCGCCTAAACCAAGCGCCTGATCCGTTGACGTATGAATTTCCTGGATGAGCTCAGGCTTCTTCACGAGTGACACGCCATAAGACGGAATCATTTCTTTCAGCTTCGGCTCCCACGCTTTGACATGCTGTGGGAAACATTTGTTAATGACCTCAAGCATGACGGAAACGGCGGTCGAAGCGCCCGGAGAAGCGCCGAGCAGAGCCGCGATCGAGCCGTCGGCAGCGCTGATGACTTCCGTACCGAACTGCAGCGTTCCTTTGCCGGCAGCCGTGTCTTTAATAATCTGAACACGCTGGCCTGCTACTAACAAATCCCAATCTTCGCTTTTGGCGTTCGGGACAAATTCACGCAGTGCTTCCATGCGCTTTTCTTTGGATAACATAACTTCCTTGATCAGGTAAGTGGTCAAAGGCATGTTCTTCGCGCCGGCCGCCATCATCGTGACGAGATTATGCGGTTTGACGGAATTGACCAAATCGAACATGGAACCGAATTTCAAAAACTTCGGCGAGAAGCCGGCAAACGGTCCGAACAGCAGCGATTCTTTATTCTCGATAACTCTTGTGTCAAGATGCGGAACCGACATTGGAGGAGCTCCGACCGGAGCTTTGCCGTATACCTTCGCATTATGCTTCGCTACGATTTCCGGATTTTGGCATACCATGAACAAGCCGCTTACCGGGAATCCGCCGATGCCTTTTCCTTCTTCAATGCCGGATTTTTGCAGCAGATGGAGGCTTCCGCCCCCGCCGCCGATAAACACGAACTTGGCGGTATGGCGTTCGACGGCGCCGTTCTCATTACGTACTTTCAATTCCCACAAGCCGTCGCTCGTACGTTTCACATCGTCAACATTATGGTTGAATTTGATATCGACGTTTTTGCTCTTCAAATGGGAGAACAGCATGCGCGTCAAAGCGCCGAAGTTGACATCCGTACCGGATGTCATTCGAGTCGCCGCGATCGGCTGGTTCACCGCCCGGTCTTTCATCATAAGCGGAATCCATTCCGCCAGCTTGTCCGGGTCATCTGAAAATTCCATGCCTTGGAACAGGGGGTTGTTCGACATCGCTTCGAACCGTTTCTTCAAAAACTTGACATCCTTCTCCCCTTGCACAAAGCTCATATGAGGAACGGGAACGATAAAGTCCCGCGGATTACGGATCAGCTTGCTGTTTACTAGATAGGACCAGAACTGCTTGGAAACCTGAAACTCTTCGTTGACCTTGATCGCTTTGCTGATATCTACGGATCCGTCCGGTTTCTGGGTGGTGTAGTTCAGCTCGCACAAGGAAGCATGTCCCGTTCCCGCATTATTCCATTCGTTAGAGCTTTCTTCTCCCGCTTTGGCACGTCTCTCGAACACTGTAATTTTCCAATCCGGCACTAATTCTTTCAGCAGCGCCCCGAGGGTTGCGCTCATAATACCGGCACCGATCAATAAAACGTCTGATTTCGTTTGTTTGTTACTCATTTTTACCGTCCTTATCCCCTACGATTTGCAGAAAGGATGTTGGCACTACTGCAGGGGCGCCGCAGGAAAACCGGGCGCGACTTGGTCACACATCTTTTCTGGAGCAATTATTAACTAATCTTAGTCTATCACTATTAAATATAGATTAAAATATTTATTTACAATTTTATAATAGGAACAGGCTATAAAAAAGTTGGTAACATGCCCAATTGGCTGGCACTGCGCACGAACCGTCAGCTGCAGCTTTGTGCAGCCCGGTTCTGTACCGTCCCCCGGCGGCAAATGCCCGTATCGCAAGGAAGGAGCCTTTCGGCTCCCTTCGGTTGCATGCCTTGAAAGCACGCCTCATTTGCTTTGTTCGACGATGTAGTCCGCCGTCCGGATGGCCAGGGCAACCGTCGTCAATGTCGGATTGGCGGCTCCCGTCGTATGGAGCACGCTGTTGTCGGCAACGTACAGGCCGGGGACACCGTGAATTTGCCCGTACCGGTTGGTCGCCGAGGTTCGCGGATCGCTGCCCATCCGGCAGGAGCCCGAGTCGTGGTTTTCTCCTCCCGGCCGTCTTAGCGTGATCGGCGGCAAGCCGTCCCGCCCCGTCAATGTCGCCTTCATCGCCGCCGCGGCCGTTTTCAGACCTTCACCCATTTGCCTGATGACCGCATAATCCCGCTCGTTGTAGGAGAAATAAACAAGCGCCTTCGGCACGCCGTATTCGTCCTTTTCCGCAGGATCAAGCGTGATCCGGTTGTCGTACCGGGATTCGACCACGCCGGAAGGAAGGATTGCGACCCCCCACTCCTGTTGCACCGGCTTCTCCTTATATTGATAATGCGGCGACCATGCGATCTCGATTTGATACGGACGCGTTATCGTCCGGGGAACCCGGATATCCATAATGCCGAGCACCTCGGGAAAATCGGTCCGTTCAACGACTCCCCGCGCATCCAGTCTGGAGTGATTGCCCAAATAATGCCCGATCGCCTCGCCCGGAATTCCCGAATACAGCAGCAGTCGCGGAGATTCGATCGTACCGGCGGATACGACGACCGTCTTCGCTTTCAGCACATACGATTTTTTGTCCGGGGTCATCATTTGAACGCCGCTGATCCGGCCCCCCTCCATCAATACACGAATAGCACGCGACCTTACCGCCAAATCGAACGGCTTCCGGTTCAAAGCCTTGGACAGAAAATCCATCGCGCTGAAAAAAACGCCCGAATGGATCCTGCCGTACCTGGTCGGCTGAAGATCCGCGGCGCGCGGCATAACGACGGCATCGGGAAAGCCGCCTGCCTGCAGCCGCTTCAGCATCTGCTCCTGAATGGAGGAGCCGTCGGTCAAAAAACCGGTCACGTTCATGACCCGTTCGGCCGCCGTATAATATTCATTCATCTCCTTCATCGAAACCGGCCACCCCGCGAGATCAACAGGGTCCATACGCGGCGTGGCGCCGCCCCAATGCATCATTTTTCCTCCCAGCGCTTTGACCATCGTATATTCGACCGGCAGCGGCGGAAATTCGTTGTTCGAATGCGCCGTGCCGACCGTTTCGAGAAACCTCGGATTTACCCAATACCGTCCAACCTGATCGACATTATAAGTCGGGAGATTAATTTGGTGCGTAGGCAAAAAAGGCGGGCCCGCTTCGACGACTCCGATCCGTTTGGCGTTTAACCCCCACCGTTCGCATAGCCGCCATAGCACCGCACCGCCTCCTGCGCCGGTTCCGACGATCAGCACGTCGTAATCGGTTTGTTCCATCTCGCCCGGATCGGTAAACGGGAACCATACATCCCAATAAGCCATTGGCTTACCTCCTTCCGGACGCTTCGGACAGGTCCGCAATGTAGTCGGCTGTCCGAATGGCCAAAGCGGTGACCGTCAGCACCGGATCGGCCGCTCCGCTGCCTGGTATGACGCTCGCATCCGCGACGAAGAGGCCGTCGATGCCGTGAATTTGCCCGAACCGGTTCGTAGCCGAAGTCGATGGATCGACCCCCATACGGCACGTCCCCATATCGTGATTGTCGGCCCCCGGCGATAGCAAATAGAAGGCGGGCCGGCCGTTCTCCGCAGTGAAAGGTGCGTTCATCGCCAGCGATACCCTTCTGATGCCGTCGGCCATTCGTTCGATCACGTCCCAATCGGCCTCGCTGTACGCAAACTGGATTCGCGCTTCCGGCACGCCGTATTTGTCCTTCCGGACAGGATCGAGCGTCACTCTGTTCTCGGCCCTCGATTGAACGTATCCCGTACCGGTCATCTCGATCCCCCACTCCTTCCGGAACGGCTTCAGGGTGTCCTGGTACCAGAAATAGCTGCCGGGACCCTTAATCGTAAGCTGATAAGGACGGCGCTCATCCGGGGGAAGCATAATGCCGAGCGTGCCGAGCTCCTCGGGAAAATCGGCCCTCTGTACGATTCCCGATGCCTTGATACAGGAATGATTCGTCAAATAACGGCCGATCGCTTCTCCTTGAAGGCCGGAGTTCAGCAGCAGCCTCGGCGTTTCGATTGTGCTTGCCGCCAGAACGATGGTTTCGGCCCGGATCACATGAGTGCTGCCGTCCTCGGACTTCACTTCAATGCCGGCGGCCCGGTTGTTCTCCACCAGCACCTTGACCGCACGGGTTTGCACAGCCAAATCGACGCTGCGGCGGTTCATCGTCAAAGCAAAAAACAGGATCGAGCTGAAAAACACGTTCGAATGCATGAGTCCGAACCGGGTCTCGGCAAAATCGACGGCCATCGGGAGGTCGACCGCTTCCGTAAACCCGCCGCTCCGCAGCCGGCCAAGCAGCGTATCCTGCAAGGCGGAGCCTCTGGCGTAATTGGAATTCACCTTCATCACCTGCTCGGCAAGGTGGTAGTAATTGTTCATTTCTTTGGATGTCACCGGCCAGCCGGCGAAATCGGCAGGAGCCATGCGGGGACAGACTGCCGGCCAGATAAGCGTTCTGCCTCCCAAGGCAATAAATTGAGTAAACATGGAGGGATCAGCGGAGGCAGCGCCTTTTTGACCTAAAGCGAAGCTTCCGTACCGGTTCAAATACTTCGGGCTCCGCCACAGGTGCCTCAGGCGGCATTCCGTAAACATAGGCAAATTGGCCGCGGCGGTAGGAAGCAGCGTATCGCCCGCTTCGATCACGCCGATCCGCTTTTCGCTGTCGACCCATCGTTCGCCTAAACGCCAAAGCGCGGCTCCTCCCCCTGCGCCGCTGCCGACAATCAGCACGTCGTATTCGGTTTCCGCCATAGTCCCGGCCGGTATGACCGGAATCCAATTGTCCGCATGCACTCTTGAGCGTGGCGGGGATACGGGGTACGGGAGCACAGCGGTGTCGATAGCGGGCGCACTCATCCCTCCCTCAGTCGGATCGTCCGATGTATCGGCTATGGCGTCGGCGGTCGTGGGGGTGGACGGAAGGCGAACTGTCATCCCTGAGATAAACCTGTCGGGATCCCCGATCCCCGGGTTCATTCGCATGACCGCAGCGACACTCGCCGCGTAACGCTCTGCAATCGTACGAAGCGTATCCCTATCAGAGGCGACATACATTCTCATGCTCCTTAACCCCCTGCCTTTCCGGTCTGCGGCTCCATACCATACAAGTCCCCGGATTTTTTCACGCGTTCGCATTCCAATATCTCATTCGGCTATTTTATGCGAATTTTCCGCCTGTTAGAAGAATCGTGCACCCCCTGACGCGGCCCTTCTCGCAACAAAAAAACTGCCAAGCGGCCCTTGGCAGTTCCCTTCTCTATTCATGAGCAAGCCTTGATGACCTCCAACAGCTGCTCCTCCGTGAACGGCTTAGGCAGTACCGCAAAAACGCCAAGCTGGCCGAATACCTCCCGCACCTGCTCCGCCTGGCCGCTGCAAAGGATAATGCAGGCATTCTCGTCCAGGCTTCGGATCAGCCGCGTAATGATGTAACCGTTCAGAATCGGCAGCGAATAATCGACAATCGTGATATCGGGACGAAGATGAATGTATTTCTCTACGCCGTCTACACCGTCGGAGGCTTCGCCCACTACCGTGAAGTTATTTTTTTCCAAAAGCAGCTTGAGCACCAGTCTTACATTCAGGTAGTCTTCGATAAGCAGCACATTTTGCATCCCTTACACCCCTTCTTGATCGAAATTTTTAACTGAAGATCAATGAACGGAAGCCCATAAGCTTAAAAAGAGGGACGACGGCTTCTGCCGTATGCGGCAGAGCTTTTGGAATCGTTAATGACATAAAGGAAAGAAGGGGAAAGACGATCACATCCTTTTTCATTTAAATTGTAAATGTATGCGTTTACAAAAAATAGAAATTATATATATCCAGCCAGTAAATAGTTATGTAGCACTAAATTTTCGACTTATATCTAGTATATTCCACAATAGTTGGAAGGTACATCCCGATATTGGGCAAAAATCGCTTATAACGACCATGAAAGCGCTTAAAACGTGTATTTATCTTGTTTTTACACCGTGCAGTTTATATATTTAAACTTTTAGCCAAAAAACATATCTTTTTGAGCGCATACATGCGGATTCCTACCCATATCGGCGGATAATCACTCCCTAAAATTCGTTATAACGAATCTCCTCTCTTCACCTCCTTCCTTTTCTAAAAAAAGGACCGCCCCTCCTCAGCTTCTTCTGCCGAAAGTGGTCGGTCCTTACAACTTATTTAGCAGCAAAATTTCCCGGCAGCATCGCTAGCTGATCTTACCGGTCAGCTTCAGCAGCCGGTAAACAAGCACGGCCGCTTCGGCACGATTCGCCGGCGCCGCCGGTGCGAACTCGTCGCCTGGCAGACCTTCCATGAGGGCGGCATTCACCGCTTCCGCCACCGCCGCGCGCGCCCAGACTGCAATGGATGCCGCATCCGCAAATGCCGGAAGCTCCGCTTCCCCGCCTTCCCCGCCGCCGTCCGCGCCTGCAGCTCCGCCACTGGCGAACTTCAACGCCCTCATCGCGATCACTGCGATTTCCTGGCGGGTAATCCGCTCCTCCGGACGGAAGGTTCCGTCCTCATAGCCGCCAACCAGCCCCGCTTCGTCAGCCGTTCCGATCGCACCTGCATACCACTTGCCTTCGCTGACGTCGTCGAACGCGGCAGACCGCGCCTCCGCTCCGTCCAGCCCCAGCGCCCGTACGATCAGCGCCGTAAATTCGGCGCGCGTCACCGCCGCCTGCGGCTTAAATTCCCTCTCGTTAACGCCGTTAACGATCTGCTTCGATGCGAGCGACTCGACCTCTCCCTTCGCCCAATGCGTCTGCATATCGGCAAAGGTACGCACTGCCGTTATTTCATAGACCGCAATCGTGCCGGATACCTCGTGCGCCGCCAGCAGCAGCGGCTTACCTGTCGGGCTCTGCTCCGCAGGCACGAATTCCAGCCCCTCCGGCGCCACGTCTCCCGCCTGATTTTGCTCCACGTCGCCTGCGAAATCCCTGCTCGTCACGAAGGTCACATACTTAGGAGATACCGGATTCGTCACATCATAGACCATAATGCCGCTAATCCGCTCCAGACCGATGAACGCATACGTACGTCCCGCCACTTGTCCGACCTCTACGTATTCCGGCTCCGGACCTTTATCGTCGCTTCGGTTATCCTTTTCATTATTGCTGTTCGACACATTGAAATATTCCGGATAAACCTCAGCCGTCACCCGCTCAAAGTCGCCGCCGCTGTCATACGCCAGCTTACCGGTTTCCGCCTCCCATACCGAAAACGAGCGTGCGCCGAACGAATACAGCCGGTCGTATTTTCCTTTCTCCGCATTCCAGCCGCCGGCTTTCGTTACATGGATCCGGCCGAGCTTCTTGTCGTCTCCGAATGCCCCGTCCGCAAGCAGCGCATCAAGCTCCTGCTGCGTAAATCCTTTATAATACGTAGCGTCCAGCGCGATGCTTTCCTCCAGCTTATTCGCACGGTCCGCTTCCGCATAGGCGTCATACTCGCGCACATCGCCTTCGTTAGCCGTCAAAATATACGATTTGCCGCCGCTCTCCACCATCGCCATCCCGTCAGGCATGTACATGCCGAGCAAAGGAACCGGCTTGATATCGGCAGCGCCGTCCTTATCCGATACGTCCATGCCGCTGCCTGCAAGCGAATGATCCTTCACGCCAAGCGCCCGCACCTCACGGAACGCAAGAGTCGTCAAATCGAGCACGCCGATTGCGTTATTCTCCTGCAGGGCCACATAGGCAAGCTTACTGTCCGAGGAAACCGTAATGTATTCCGGCTCCATATGCTGCGCGGCCGAGGACGGCTTGCCCTCAGGCAGGCCTGCGAACACGCGCACACCGTCCGGAATGGCAACATCTCCGAAGCCTGCCGTGACGACGTCGGAATCGGTAAGCTCGCTAAGCATTTTGCGCGAGACGTCGATGATCGATACCGAGCCCTCCGGATCAACGGAATAGTCCGTCGCCGGCTCGCCTTCATTCGCCGTAAGCAGCAGCTTGCCGTCCGGCGTAAACGTCAGCATGTCCGGCAGCGCGCCGACCGTGACCGAATTCAGCGGCGTCCCGTTCAAATCCATGAATACGACCTTGCCGTTATTCGTCCGCGGGCTCGCCGGCACCGCAGCCGCAATATAAGCGCCTGAAGGATGAACCGCTACGCTTGTAATCCCGTCAGGCGTAAAATTTTTAATTCCAAAATCCTCTATCGTAACCCGTTCGATCCTCTCGATCGTGTCACGCTCTCCAAGCGTTGACAGGTCGAGAATATCGATGGCCTTCTCCTTTGAGTTCGTGGAATAAGCGCGTTTGCCTTCCCAGTTGTACGCCACAATCTCTGTTCCGCCCGCTTCAAAGCCGGCTCCGCTGTCGTATGCTGCGATCTTGTCCATTTCAAAGGAAGTGTTCCCCGCCGGCTCCTGCGCGGAAACCGCTCCAAATGGAGCAAGGCAGGCCGCTGTCAGCGAGCCTGCCATCATTAATTTGAGCAGCTTCCGAATTTTTTTGCGTCGTGCATTCACGCTAGTTTCCCCCTGGGATCCAGATTGTACGAGGCGCCCCGTTTGCTCGCCCGTTCATGCTAGATCATACCGGAGAAATATTATTGCCGTGTAAGGTTAACTTAACGTTATTGTAAATCCGCCGGTTGTTCATCTTCTCCTGAGCAGTCTGACGACCCCAAGAATGCACAAGCATACGAGAACCCCTGCGCAGCCTCCTACAAAATCAAGCCAGACGTCGGTCACGTTCCCCGTTCTGTGCACCGAGCTCAGTTGATTCCACTCGTCGAGTGCGGGGACAACCCATGCCGTCACAAGCGTCACCGCGAGTGCCCGCAGCCAGCGCCTCGGATTGAACGAGCGCATCAGCATGAACAGAATCGCCGCCAGCATCGCATATACGAACAAATGCGCGCCTTTGCGGAACAGAAACTCCACAAACTGGAACGGATCCGTATGCGAATGCATCGTTTTAGCCCGGTAGGTAATCGTCATATCCGGCAGCAGCCGGATCAGCTGCTGCATGTTAAACGTCCTGCGCAGCCACGGCTGAATCGATTGCTGCTCATACGACTGCGACGAGAACGTGAACAACAGCCACAGCCATCCCGCGAACAATGCTCCCCATAGCAGGGAAGGGAATCCTACAACTTGTTTTCTCACAGCTCCTGCACCTCCACTCCAAAGCTTATATCTCTATGATTTCTATGATCTCTATGATACATGATGCGTCAGCAATATTAAAATCCCGCAAAGGGGAAAGCTCTCTAAGCGTTAGAGAACGGCAGCTTTCTCCTATATAGCACCCGCCGTTGGCACCTGAACGGTACCTCCCGGCCAAGCCGGCCAGGCTCGCCCGTGCAATAACTGGATTTAGTGTATCTAAATCTTCTAAATTTTGCTTCCCACGCCCAAATAACTGGAATTCATGTATCTAAATCACCCGATTTCACTCGTTTACCTCTAAAGTGCCGATTTTACCTGTACCCTATCCAGTTAATTCTCTTTCCCCGCTCTAAGGACCAAAATAACATCAACAAATCCAGTTATCCCAAACGGGTACAAGTTCAGGAACAACAAACGGAAACGCATCTTTTCATTTTGGTACCCTGGAATGACCACGCTTACCTACACACTTGCCGCCTTCCCCTTGCGTATCTTAACAAAACAAATAGGCCTGCAGACTGCGCCGCCCTATTTCACAGGACATCGCATGCTGAAGGCCTCATCCGCGTTCGCCAATTTCGCATTTTGCTCTATACGGGCAATTTCGTTTATATCGCAGGCAATCGTAACAATTAAGCACCTTGTCCAGCTCCTGACTGGCATCAATGACTTCCTCCGATTGATAAGATCCGCTCCGCAAAAACTTCTCTACCATTTGCCCCCGAAGAAACTCAATTTTCTGTTGTAGTTCCGCGATATGCATACAGAGCTCTCCTAACCCATCATAATGCCGGCATTGAGGGGACACCTTTTCTCCATATAAAGAAAAAGTAAACATTAATACTATTCTACAGAAATTAACAATATCCTGCTTGAAGGGGAGAGAACTTGTATAAAAGTAGGAAAAAAGTCCTTGAAAAGGCTTTCAAAAAGCCGATTAAATTACACCCGGCAAACCGCGCGCAAAAAAGAAGCCGCCCCTCAACTCAGAAGGACGGCTTCCTCTTTGATCCCCTATTCAGGCGTTACCCGCACAGCCCTACACTTTAAACCGGTTCACCCCGGTCAAAAGCTGGTTCATCCGCTGCTGCAGCTCCGCCGCCTTGTCATGAACGTGGCTGAAAATCGACGTCTGCGACTCCACATTTGCCAGCATTTCCTCGGAGCTGGCCGCCGTCTCCTCCGTGCTGGCGGAAGAAAGCTCGATGAACTGGAGCAGATCGTTTTTCCGGCTGCCCAGCACGTCCATCTCCCCGGCCATCCGTTCCGTCAGCTCATGCACATGGGCCATCGATTCCCGGATCGCGCTGAACGCATCGGAGGACAGCTGCACCTGCTGCTCCTGATTGCCGACAATCGCAAGCGATGCGCCGACCGCCTCCGTCGTGCGGCCCGCCGATGCCAGCACGTTCGCCACCGTCGTCTGGATCTCCTCGGCCGAGCTTCTTGCCTGTTCCGACAGCTTTCGCACTTCCTTAGCGACGACCATGAAGCCTTGTCCGTGCTCGCCTGCGCGCGCCGCTTCAATGCCGGCGTTCAGCGCGAGCAGATTCGTCTGCCGCGAAATTTCATGAATGGCGGACGCCATGCGGCTGACCGCATCGATATCCGTCATCAGCTTGCCCATGCTGGATTCCACCGATTTCGACGTCTCCACGCTTTGGCGGATCGATTCGAGCAGCGCTTCCAGCGCGGCCATGCCGCTTTCCTGGCGGCTGTGAATCTCGGCGTTGTAGTCGTACAGCTCGCCGGTCGTATTCTTCGCCCCGTCGATCCGGTCCGCCAGCGATTGCACGCCGGCCATGCCGTCCTCCACCGACTCCGCCTGCTTCGATGCCGCCGCGGCGATGTCGTGTACGGCGCCGTTCAGCTCCCGCGCAATTTCGCGGACGTTCCCCGTCTCCTCCAGTATCCGGTCCGAGTCCGACTTGCTGCCAAGCGCCGCTTGCTTCACTTCCTGCACAATATGATGTATCGTTCCGATAAAACGGTTCGCCGCCTCCGACAACCGTCCGACCTCGTCGCCCGAGCCGACCGGAAGGCGCTGCGTCAAATCGCCGTCTCCCTCCGCAAGCGAGTTCATCGCCGCCTCCAGGCGCCGCAGCCGCTTCGTCTGATTCCCTACAATAAGGAAGAACAGAACCGCCGTAATGGCTGCACCTGTCAGGCCCGCAGCGCTGGTCCAATAAACGTTGCTCATCAGCACCCGATTCGACAAGGTGAGCACAAGTGTAGAACCGTCAGACAATCTCGTAAAATAATAATTGGCCTTCTCGCCCTTATAGCTTTGCGACACGACCTCATTTCCGTTCGCGCTCGCCTCCAAGTAAGGCAGCAGCTTCGGACTCAGCTGCTCCGCGTCTGCGTCGGTGGCGTACAGCAGCTTGCCGTCCGCCGCTGCAATGGCCGCGAACAGCACGTCGCCGCCCAGCTCCTTCTTCAGCTGCTCCAGCAGCGGCGCCGCGCCGATCAGCTCCTCCAGCTCCGTCAGCCGCGCGCCGTCGCGGCCGACCTGCACGATGCGGGGACTGTTCCAGCCGCTTACCCCGATATATTTGAACACCTTCGGATCGATCGTCCGCGGCTGGGCCGGCTGGCTGACAAAATCTCTTTCGCCGTTGATCAGATCCATAAATTCATAGGCTTGGCCCTCCGGATCGGAGCCGAAGTTAAAATCGACCTTCGGTGCGTTGTTCGTCAGCACCGTCTGCCCTTTGCCATCCGTAATCCAGAACTCGTCGATGCCCGAGCGCTTGGCCAGCTCCACGATCTGCTCGTAGGTCAGCTGCCCCTGCTCCAGGATATAGGACGCAAGCACTGCCTGCCCCTTCATCTCCGTCTCCATGACCTCTTCGGCCGTACGCCTTGCGATAAGCTCATTCTCGATGCCGATCTTGGCTGTAAGCAGCGTCGTCATTCCTTTTTGCTGCAGGCTTTCAGCCGTTGAGCGGTAAGTAACCGCAGCCGTGCCGGCCGTTACGAGCAGCAGAATAACGAGCATAGGAAGCATGATTTTGTACTTAATGGAATTAAGCATAGTTCATTAGTCCTCTCTGACAATGTTCGACATTACCAGAATATAGCATGAACCGGCTTTTTGTAAACGAATATCTTTCATCTGATCGCTATAGTTACCTTGAGGTAATCTTGTAATGAAAAAGTGCCTACTTTTCAGATCATACGCTTTGTCTTAAGGTAGTAATAAGGCGGTCAGGCCCACTCGCTGCCCCACTTTTTCATTTCGTGGATGATGCCGTGAAGAGCATGCCCCTTCTCCGTCAGAGCGTATTCTACCGTCATAGGAACAGTCGGATAAGCCGTCCGGGTAATGACGCCGCTGGCCTCCAGATGCCGGAGCGTGTCGGTCAACGATTTGGAGCTGATCCCGACGACGGCCTGCTTCAGTTCGCCAAATCTTTTTTTCTCATGAAACATCATCTCCCGGATGACAAGGAAGGACCATTTGCCTCCGACGACATCAAGAGATTTTTCTATCGAGCATTGAGCAGGGATTGCTTGCTTCTCTTCCCGTTCCATCAGCCTGTCTCCTTTGAACCGCTTTTTTATGCGAGTTAATCGTTTACCTGTCTACATTATACGCCACTATATCCGGCTGCCTCAAGACAGCCGCAGGAGGGAAATGCGATGAACATTGGATTTATCGGATGCGGCATAATATCAACCGCACATTTGGAAGGATTGGAGCATTTACGAAAAAATGACCGGGAAACCTTCGAGCTGACGGCCGTCTGCGACCTTAACGCGGACAAAGCCCATGCATTCGCCAAGCTGGCGGAAGAACGGCTGGGCCGACGGCCTGAGGTGTACACAGACTACCTGAAAATGATCGAAGCCGAACCGCTCGATGCCGTCTCCGTCCTATTGGATCACGATTTGCATCACATCGTGGCGGAGGATTGTTTTGCCTCCGGCATTCACGTCCAGATGCAGAAGCCGCTGGCTATCTCTCCGGTGTTCGGACGCAAAATCGTGGCGGACTCCCGCAAATACGGCAAGGTATTAACCGTTTCCGAGCCGAGCGTGCTGGGAGCGGAGAATACCGCCATGGCCCGGGCGATTAAGGACGGCCTGATCGGCTCCGTCACTATGGTCATGGACTATGCGGCCGTCAGTTTGAACCGGGCTTTTTTTGCAGGAACCGCTTGGCGGCACATGAAGGGTAGAGCCGGCGCAGGCTGGATTAACGACCACGGCGTGCACCGCACGCACCTGTTCACGGAAGTGAACGGGCCCGTTCATGAAGTGTTCGCCTACACGGAAATTTTCGAGAAAACGTTGAGCGACGGAGTGACTACCATCCATCCGACCGGGGAGGATACAAGCGTTACGGTGTTCCGTTTCGATAATGGAGGACTGGGCCACTGGATGTGCAGTACGGCTGCGCATGGCGAAGGCATGAGCGGCGTCTGGATTTACGGCAGCAAGGGCTGCTTCCGGCCCGGCAAGCATGTTTCCCTTGAGCAAGGCCGAATCATCCCGGCGGCGGATCTGATCGGCCAATATGCGCCGGAAATACCGGCACATCCGTTTGCCCACTCCTATGTGGAGCTGTGGGAAGCGATCGCGGACGGGAAAATGCCGATCAGCAGCGGCGAGCGCGGTCTTGATGCGCTGGATGTCGTTTTTGCCGCTCTGGAATCCGCCGCAACCGGTCAGCCTGTCAAAGTCGAGGAGATCCGGAACGGCTCGAAACGCGCTTATGAGGATACCGTGATCGCAGAAATGGAGCCTGACCGTAGAGGGTAGATAGGATGCATGAAACGAAAGACAGAAAGACAGAAAGACCGCCTATCCGGCCTGTCTATCCAGGCGGCTGGCGGTCTTTTTGACGTTTTCGCAAAACTACTCCTTTACCGACCCTAGCGTAATCCCATGAACAAAGAATCGCTGCAAGAAAGGATAAATCACTAGAATTGGAATCATGGCAATAAAGATTTTTGCCGCATTCAGGGTCTGATTGGATAGTTCATTTAAGCGTTTCAGCGCCTCGGGATCATTACTAATAGAGGTCAAATCCATTTGAACGACCATCTGTTGAATATACGTTTGCAGCGGATAATTGTCAGGTTTCGTCATAAAAACCAAACCGCTGAAAAACTCATTCCAGTGACCGACTATGCTGAACAGTGTAACTGTCGCTAACACCGGTACGGATAGAGGGATAATCAGCTTAATCAGGGTATACCACGGTCCTGCCCCATCCACAAAAGCGGATTCTTCCAGCTCTTTTGGCAGGTTCCGGAAGAAATTCATGACCAGGATGACATTAAACATAGGTAAGCCGCCAGACAGCACCAATACCCATACACTGTCGATCAGTCCATATGCCTTTACCGTTTGATAGAGCGGGATAAGCCCTCCGCTAAACAGCATCATAAATACCAGTACCCACATTAGAACGTTTCTTAATCGAAAATCTTTTGTGCTCTTGGATAGCGGGTACGCCATTAACACCGTAACTGCAAAACTGATGACAGCCCCCAATCCTACACGTTGAACGGATACCCAGAAAGAGTTGAAAAACATAGCATCCTTCATAATCTGCTGGTATGAATTCAGATTGAACCCTTTCGGCCATACGCTTACGATACCGGCTGCAGCTGCTGATTTTTGGCTCAGGGAAACCATCAGCGTATACCAGATAGGAAGGATACACAGAAGTGAAATGGCAACTAATACGATAATTAGGGTTAAATCGAATATTTTGGAGGCTGCGCTCGTTTCTCTAATCATTTCCATGCTCCTTCGTTAAAAGATCCGGTAATTCGTAAATCGATTGGCAAGGTAATAGGATAATGTAATCAAGATAAAGCCGACAACGGATTTCAGCAAACCGACGGACGTAGCCAAACCGTATTGCAATTTCAAAAGACCTTCGCGGTATACCCAGGTATCAATGATATCGCCGGTGGAATACACAAGCGGATTATACAAGTTAAAGATTTGATCGAATCCGGCATTCAGTACATTCCCCAAGCTTAAGATTAGAAGCAGCAATGCGGTTGGCGCGATACCCGGAACCGTAATATGCCTGAGCCGATGCCAGCGATTCGCTCCATCCAGTGCCGCCGCTTCATACAAGGAGGGATTGATTCCCGTTAAAGCTGCTAAATAAATAATGGTATTAAAGCCAAACTCCTTCCACACATCGCTCCCGACAACAAGATACGGAAACAACTCCGGTTTGCCCATAAATAGAATCGGATCCATATGGAATATAGACAGCATGTTATTAACCGGGCCCGTAAAAGAAAAGACATCCATGATAATCCCGCTGAGAATGACCCAGGATAGAAAATGCGGCAAATAGACTATCGTCTGCACCCATCTTTTGAAGATGGCTGCCCGTAATTCATTAAGCATGAGAGCAAAAATAACCGGTACGATCAGATGTGCTGCCATCTTCATTAGTGCGATAAAAATGGTATTAAAAAAGATCATTTTGCTGTCATTAAGCGCAAACATATATTCGAAGTTTTCCAGACCGATCCATTCCGAGCGAAATACGCCCCGCACAGGCTGATAATCCTGAAAAGCTATCAGTACCCCGAACATCGGTACGATGCTAAACATGATTAACCATACATACCCGGGGAGAAGCATGAAGTAATAATGTTTGGCAAACCCTTTATTATTCACAACTGTCACTCCTTGTTTTGATATAAAGGACGCCGTCGTTATGTCGGCGTCCTTTCCGGTAACATGGTTATTATTGAATCGTTTTTGTAATTTCCTCTGTTACAACATCGCCGCCTTGTTTTTTCCAGTCTTTAACGAATTGGTCAAAGGTGTCAAGCGGTGCCGAACCCATAATGATCTTCAAAAACGTTTCTTTTTCCAGCTTGGTTAAGTTCGTCCACCTTTTCTCGACGCTTTCGGTACGTGTGTAGGATAGACTTTTGATTTTATTGAGATTTGGATCGAAATGGTTTCTAGCCCCAACCATGATGGAATAGGCACGCATAAAATCTTTGTCGCTCTGATTCCAATATTGGATATCCAGTTTGTCATAAGGTTCTAATTTGGCATTTTTAATCGTTTCTAATGAATTTTTCAGCAGTTTATATTCCGGCAAGTCTGCATAATCTTCCGGCTTCTTGGTCCCCGCCAATACTTCTTGCATAGCCTTATATTCAAAACCAATTTCGTCCAGAGGCGCAAAGAAGTTACGGATGAGCATAAAATCAGGCCCGTGTATCGCTTCGTCTCTCAAATAAAGATTATTCAGCTTAATTAGAGCCTCCGGATGCTCGAATCCTTTCCGGACAACCAGGTAACCGTTCGATGGGTTGGTTATCTTGACGTTGTATTTGCCTTCCTTATCCAACGGCGCGGCATAAGCCTGCCAGTTGGCTTTGGGATCGTTCTGCCATGCGCTCGGCAGCGGCCAGTAGCCTCCATAGAAGCCTTCAAAAAACATGCCCGCTTTACCGCTTATGACCGTCTCTTCGGCAGCTTTGCGAATGCCTATTTCTTTATCGATCAAACCGGCCGCATACATGTCGCGCAGCTTGGCAAGCGCATTTTTAGTCTCCGGCAGAATGGATCCGTACGCCGGCTTACCGTCTTCGCCTTCAACCCAAAATCCCGGGAACGCATTAAAGGCTCCAAAAATCGGCGTTAAATCGAAGGCGCCTGGACCGGCAGTAAAATCATTGTATAATCCCGTACCCGTAGCGATACCGATCGTGTCCGCTTTACCGTTTCCATCAGGATCCCGCTCCACGAAGGCTTTCGCCACATTTTCCAGATCCTCTACCGTTTTGGGAGGCTGAAGTCCAAGCTTATCGAGCCAATCCTGACGGATCCACAGCATGTTAAAGTCTTCTGCACCTACATGCGGAATAGCCATCATCTTTCCGTCAAAGGTAACTTGCTCTATAGCAAGCCCGTTTGTGCTTTCCATAATTCTTTTTACAGAAGGAGACGCATAGTTGTTGTAAGCCTCCGTGAGATCTTCCAATTCCCCGGCTTTCACCATTTGATTCAGCTGTACTTGGCTGACAACCATTGCATCGGGCAAATCGTTGCTGGCAATGGACAAATTCATTTTCTGATCAAAATTTTCTTTGGATACCTGCCACGCAATATCGATTTCGATATTAAGTTCTTCTTTCATCGCTGTTTTCCAGGCATTGTTCTCGAGTGTTTCGCCTTTAGTGGACTTGAAGGCAGGGTCTACGGAGTAAGCGGTTGTGATGGTTACCGGCTCTTCGTATTTACCGAACGGATCAGCAGGTGCGGCAGGTTTAGCACTTGCCTGCGGCTTTTCCGCCGTTTTTTCATTTGATCCGTTCGAACACGCTGATACCGCTGCCATTGATGCAGCAAGCAGCACCATGATGATCTTTTTAAACATGCATGTCCCCTTCTTTCGCTAAGTTTTTGCCTCGGAGTTCAGTATATACCTGAACGCCAGCACCTTGAGATAGATAGCGAGAGGAGGTTCAGTTAGAGAAATGAAGGCAATTCATGCGAGCAGGAACGCAGAATGGAAGTTTACTCCTAACATTTCCCTCCCCAATATCATCCATTTATCTACCTGCTTGAATTCGAGTCCCCGTTACTAATTCATTCGATGGGTTTGACGATATTCACTTGGAAGCTCGCCGGTTAACTCACGAAAGATTCTGCTGAAATATTTTTCATCCGAATAGCCGGTTTGTTCCGCGATCCACACAATGGTATGGTTCGTATTCAACAAATACTCTTTTGCCTTTTCTATTCGGACAGACCTGGAATACTCGTTGAACGTTTTTCCGATAATATCTTTAAAGCATTGACTAAAATAACCCCGGCTTAAATTTAAGCGTTGGGCCAATTCGGCTGCTGTAAGCTGCTCGCTTAATTCCTCTTGCACCATTAAAACGGCCCTCGTAATGCAATCCATGATTTCTTGTGAATAAGCTGAGTTTCCGATAGACTCCTGAATGTCCTTTCGGATCTTGCTGAACCATTGTTCAACCTGATACCAAGATCGGACATTGTTGATCATTTGAATTTTGCTTAGCTGAGTGTTAGTAAATCGACGGTTCCATTCGATTACAAGAGAATATAGAAGTCCTATTAATTGTTTTTCTTGCAGCCTCAGCAGCTTCATTTCTTGAAGGAGTCTATTGAACGAAGTATCGTTATGGAACCAGGTGGAGAACAGCCAGCCTTCTTTTACTTTTTCCAATGCTGATTCATCCGTTTCCGTTTGGACATGTACATCCTCACTTAGGGAAACATGAATGATTTTGTGATCAGGATGATAGTCATAAAATAAAACGTTCTCTTTATAAACCCTTAACGAGCGCTGCATATCCTTCCAGCTATACCCGTCTATATCAGATAGAATAAGCAGCACGCTCTCCTGCTCCAGATGCACCTTTTCCGACAATGTGTCGAATACTTCACTATGTTGTTCTTCTTTAGTAAACCACACCGAGCAGTTTCGATCCGCTTCCATCATGAAAGCATGTGCCGGAAGCTGCAGCTCATGAAGCCAATTAGGGTCAATTTCACGATCCAAGGATAACATCGCATAGCCATACTTATTCTCGGCAACAATTTTATCCGGATGTAACGATTTTGTGCTTTGACTTCTTTGTTCGTTAATACGTGCTGCTATTCGGCCAAGAATTTCTTCAAACTGTTCCTCCTCCATCTGCACCTTGGCAATATAATCGATTGCGCCAAGCCTAAGCGCTTCCTGGATATATTCGAAATCCTGATGCAGTGTCAATACAACCAAATGCAGATGCGGAAACCGCATTCGCGCGATCCGCATAAGTTCAATGCCGGACATGAGCGGCATGGAAAGATCTGTAACCAACAAATCGAC
This sequence comes from Paenibacillus vietnamensis, assembly GCF_020169515.1. Classification (GTDB taxonomy): domain Bacteria; phylum Bacillota; class Bacilli; order Paenibacillales; family Paenibacillaceae; genus Pristimantibacillus; species Pristimantibacillus vietnamensis. Next base: position 103,414 of record NZ_JAHMHW010000007.1, read on the forward strand.
TGAATGAGATTCTAAAAACTCTAATGCCTTTTCGCCATTACTCGCTTCCCCGACTACCTCCATGCCGAAATCTTTCCATGGCATAAACGAAATCAGTCCTCTGCGAACAAGCTTATCATCGTCTACCACAAGAACTTTTATCGACATCATGTATCCTCCCCGCTCAGAGGCAAAGTCAACAATACGCTTGTCCCCTTGTCGACTTCACTCCTTATTTCCAGACTCGCTTTATCTTCATAACGTGCATCCAGCATTCGTTTCACATAATTCAAGCCTATTCCCATCCCGACTTTCTTCTGTTCAACCGTGCGATTATTCAGGAGCTCCCGGATCGTTTCTTCCTTCATCCCTGCTCCATTATCATGAATGGATATGCGAATATCTTTATCCAATGCGACACTGACCTCGATATATCCATCATCGCTTAAACCATGATATAAAGAGTTTTCAACGAGTGGCTGGAGAATAAAGCGGGGCACGGGCTGTTTCAGCACGCTCTCGTCCACTTCTATCCGGACATCAAACTGAAAATCGTACCTGATTTGCTGTAAAACAAGATACTGTCTGAGCGCATCGATCTCTTCCTCAATCGTAGACACTTGTCCCATTTTCCCCAGGTTGTAGTACAGCAGCTTGTTCAGCGACTTTACGAGCCGGTCAATCTCCTTTTGCCCGTTGATCATAGCCAGCCAATGCACGGTATCAAGGGTATTCATCAAGAAGTGGGGGTTGATCTGATAGAGCAATTTTTCCACTTCAAGATCTACACGTTTCTTTTCCTTTTGCTCTACTTCTTCGAACAAATTCCAGATCTGTTCCTTCATTTCGGAAAATTGTTTTAATAAATAATCATATTCGGGAATTTTAGTTTTTTTAAGCTGCGGTTTTAAGCGGTTTTGAGACATCCATTTCATCTCGGAATGAAAAAGGTTTAACGGCTTGTAGACCATCTTCCAGAGCACCCAAGCGAGCAAAATCGTCAGGCAAATAAAAAACAGCGAAACCATCAATATTTGAAGCATCCATTGGTTTTTTTCTTTGTTATAGTCCGTCTGCGAAATAACGGAAACAACACTCCAATTTTGATTAGAGGTCTGCTTAAACCAGTAATGATCTTTATATAAACCGGTCCCCTCCTCCTTAGAAAAATTGGGGAATTGTGCGCCGCTCGAAAAAATTTCCGGAGCCTCGCTATAAGCGATTCGACCATTCCCGTCCAAAATAAGATGCGATAAGCCTCCTCCGTATTCATTGTTTTCCAAAATGTTTTGGGTCAAAGAAAACCCGGTTTCAATATAGACATACACATCATCACGATCCGGCAATCCTACCTTTCTTAACGCTGACAACACGATTTGATTATCGGACTCGTTCAGACTTTTATGGGGACCGAAATACGTAATATCATAATACTTGGCAAGCAAAGGCAAAGAATCTAATGAATAATTTTCTTTCACAGGGAAGTTTTCAAATTGAATGGCATGTTCTTTTTGGATATAGTAAAAAGCTAGTCCAATATTGGGGTTGGTAAAGGTGATCAAGTTTAGTTCGCTTTTCAACTGATTTTTTGTTTCCATTCTTTGATAGGGATCCATTGATCGGAATAAAACATCGTCTATTTGTTTTACGATATTGCCGCCATATGCTAATTGTTGTGAAATATGATTGAGATTGCTTATGGAATTCCCTAATGAAAGCTCAACTTGTCTCAGGTTACTATTAATTCCGCTCTTAATTTTATTGTCAAATATCTTGTCGATCGTGTAGTTCGAAATGATAAAAATACTTAAAAAGGGCACCAAAGAACTGACTAGAAATATTAAAAAAATTCTTCTCTTCAACGTCATTTTCTTCTACAACCTTTCATACTAAAATACGATTCCTCCCAGCTTGCTTTTTTTCTAATCATTTTAGCATGCATAATAACTTTGGGGAAACGTTTGCACAGAAGAATTTCGTTTTTACGACAGCATAAATCGACGTACTTTTTAACGAACAGTTGGTACACTATAAGAAACATGCCAATTCGGGAGGCGCTTTTATGCCAAGTTATTATTTCAAGGAGCTTTGGACTCCGATGACGATAGTAGGAATCAAGCTGTTCAAGGACGACGAGGGACATTTATGGATCAAAGTCCGCGACTCCAAGCGGCGCAGGCTGATGAGCGGCAGATAGCGACACCCTAACAAAAGCAGCGAGTTCATTTTCGAACTTGCTGCTTTTGTTTTTATAACTATGATTCGATGTATGAATAGACTGTCTCCAACTGACAAAATATACATGTATATCTGATTTTCATGGAGCGGTCAAAATGAATAATTTTAGAAACAAATATAGAAATCGTTATTATCAAGCCAATGTGACTCCTTTCGGTACAATCCAGCTTCACCAGCGGAATCCGGTAATCATTGCGTTATGGTCTGTTGCGTTTCCCGGATTTGGCCATTTCTTGGTACACAAATTTGTTACTGGCTTTGCGTTGTTTTTTTGGGAGTTTTATATCAACCAACTAACCCAACTGAATACAGCCATCATCTATTCGTTTAACGGGAATATAACCCAGGCAAAGGCTGTATTAAACGAAAAGTACATATACCTCTATATCCCCGTTTATTTATTTGCAATATGGGACAGCTACCGAACTACGGTCGATGAAAATAAGATTCACCTGTTAGCGAGAAGAGAAAATGCCAGATACCCTAATTTCTCGGTGAGCCCCTTCGAGATGAACTATTTGGATAAGAAAAAACCATGGATTGCTTTGATTTGGTCGATGACAATTCCAAGTCTCGGACAACTGTATATTCATCGGATCATAGCCGCTGTTTTGACGCTATTAATGACCATGTTTATTGTAATAAATTCAAACATGATCGAAGGCCTTCACTATTTTTTGTTGGGGAACTTCCCTAAATCCAGAGAAGTTATGGGAGCCCAGTGGCTCCTTTACTTCCCATCGATTTACTTCTTTGGTATGTATGATTCCTACTCAAATGCCGTAGAGCTAACAAAACTGTTTGATTGGGAACAAGCAGATTTTTTAAAAAGAAACCATCAGCAGGAAAATTTTGTATTGCATAAAGGAGAAAAAATCTGATGGACATACAGTTCTTCTCTACCTTTCAACATTCTCATTATGTTGAGCTCGCCATAAGCAAACTGAAGGTAAACGAGATCGTCAATATCTACGCTGTTCCGCTTGATAATCGTTCAATGGATATGAAGCTTATTGATTCGATGCATGGTGCAGACGGTACCTCTTTAGTCGATATTGGGCTTGTACTTGCCATGATGGGCGGGACGATTGGGGTGGCTAGAGGATTTGTTCTCCACTGGGGCCCTGTTTTTTGGGGGTTAATTGGAGCGGCTGGAGGTTTTGCCATTGGTTTTGTATACGATTTAATAAAGAACCTTATAAAACGAAAAAAGATTAGAGCATCGAAATCTAAACTTGGTGAAGTTATCTTAATTGTCCAGTGTACAAATGAGCAAGCCGAATTTGTGGAGCAAACTCTTTGGGGTAACCTGGCATTGGGAGTTGCAAAAACACGAATGCAAACGGCCCAAATCGAGGCAGCGGCCACTGACAATCAAATTAACCTTCCACTGCTTGAAAATTGATCATATCGCAGACAAAGTGAAGTTCGGAATTGAAATGCCAAAAATAAAAGCGACCCCGCAAGGTCGCTTTTTCCATGCTCTGCGCATAACGCTCAAGCCCAACTACCCCAAGCTGTCCGCGATCGCTTGCCCCGCCTTCAGCTCAGCCTCGAATGCTGCCCGGTACTCGGCAATAATCGCCGTGCTGTACCCGCCTGCCTCCAGCTTCGCTGTCGTATCGGAGAGAATCGCTTCGAACCGAGCCGTGCAGCTGGCCATTTCCTGCTTTGCGTTTGCCTTGATGCCGGGTTTGTCCGCATCCTTTGCCCCCAAATAGTCTATGGCCAAATCCATCAGCGTCGCCTGGCAGCTTGCGCGCAGCGCTTCCAACGACGACTTCGCGGCTGACGTAATTTGCTCATACGTCGGTTCGACCGCACCTCCGCCGCCTCCGCCAACAACGCCGCCGCCCGCTCCAGCACCTGCGCCAGGTCCGGCTCCGCCGGCTGCACCGCCGTTTTCCGCCGTACCGCCGTCATCCGTCCCGTCGGTGCCTTCACCCGGCTCCGGGTCCGTCTCCCCGCCGTTGCCCTGCTCCGCCCGGTACGCGGCCGACTCGCCGCTCACCGTCTTGGTAGCCGGATCCCAGCCAATTTCCGTACCGACCGACTCCGCAAGGAAGCGCAAAGGCACATAAATTGAGCCATTGTAGTTAAACAGAGTCTGTCCCGCCGGCAGCGTCTTCGCGACCCCGTCAAACACCAGCGCAGCCTTTACCGGCTTCAGGCTGATCGTCACGCCGGTCTGTGGCTTCGCACCGCCGTCCGCCGCGCTTAAGAGATGCTTCTTCAGCGCTTCCAGCTGCTTCGCTGTCGGCTCGGATACCGTTGCTTTCTTGCCGTCCCACGCTACCATTTTCAGCAGCGCATAAGAGATATACCGGATCGGCACATATGTACGCCCCTGGTAGATAAAAGAATACTGGCCCTCCGGCAGCTTCAGCTCCTGTCCGTCGAACACGAGCGTGATCGGCTGGGTTTTCGTCTTCACCGAGGAAGCCGCCGACGCGCCCGGCAATGCCAAACCAAATAAAACACAACATACAAGTGCCATCATGGTCCATCTTCTAATCTTCATTATGACATCCTTTCCTGCGGCCCGCTCACATCCCGCCAACCGTCAGCTGCATACTAAAAAGATTATAGTATATTCCACGACATAATTCGATAAAATATGGAATTTTCCGCGCCGCGCATCCCTCTCGTCAGTCCCGCCCTAAACGATGCACTCCAGCTGAACGGACCGTTCCTTGCTCAAGTCGATATATCTTCCATTCACCTCAACCAGCGGATGAACGGGATCATCCGGATTAAGCATAATAATAGTGGCTTCATCCCCGCTCGAGAGCAAGGCTTTATTCCCGACCATCATCTCCATCACCCTCTTCAAAAAGCATAGAGACGCCGCAGCATCAAGAGAATGATAAGCCTGCCGCGAAATTTCCCGAAGCACCGTGTAGAACGGGATAGGCTTTTTATAGACTCTGCTCGAGATCATCGCATGAAAAACATCCGCAATCGCAACGATTTTGCTGAACGGGTCGATCTGGTCCCCTTTTAATCCGTAAGGATAGCCGCTTCCGTCCTCGCGCTCGTGATGCTGCAGCGCGACCAAAGCCTGGCGGTTCGTAATGCCTTTCGTATTTTTCATCATATCGAAGCCGTAAGTCGTATGGCTCTTCATCCGCTCGTATTCCGAGGTCGTCAGCTTGCCGGGTTTATTAATAATCTCCTGCGGAATGCCCACCTTCCCGATGTCATGCAGGAATCCCGCAACCGTCAGCTCCGTTAAATTCTCTTCGTTCAGCCCCATCGCTTTGCCGATCAGCCTCGACATTAAAGCGACACCGATACTGTGTCTGCTCGTATATTCGTCATGCAAAATCAAGTGCTCCCAGAAGCTCGTCAAGCAGGCATGCCGGCTCATTTGGACGATCATGGGGACGATCCGATCGTGAATACTGTCACAGGGGATCGGACCGCCGTCCTCTTTGTCGCCGAACGCCTCATTGATCTCCTTAATCGCGTCATCGATCAGCTGCACCGTCGTCGCCTGCTTTACATCGCCGGCTTTTAGAGCGATATTTTGCCGGATGAGCAGCTCAATCTCCTTGTACGTAAGCAGCGTGCGGGCCGATAGCAGCAAAACTCCCGTATCGTTATGTATGTCCCTGCTGAGCCTTAAACCGGCATAGTCATATGGCTTCAAGCGCCCACTCCCCTTATCATCCCCTGATCCATTTCCGTTGTTCCGTTTCAATGCTCCGATCCCTCCTGTATTTAAAACGCCGTCTTGAGGAAAATAGGTACAAACATCGCTTATTACCGCCCCGATGTCCTCCAGTAACAGCCTCACATGCATTCTTCCTTGTTTATTTACCCGGTTCTATTAGATGTGAAACATCTCCTAGTAGGATTGTAACAAAAAATCCCGTTCTACGCTGTTGTAGTTCGGGATTTTGCTATCTATTATCACAACAAAATTTATTCAGATAATTGCAGCAACCTCTGATGCAGCTTCTCCGCTTGCGAGCAATATTCTCTGATGTAGTCCCATCTCTCGACGATAGTCGGTATCAATTGTTCCCTATAGAGGGATACATTTTTCTTCGGCTTGCCGTCCTTCCTTCTGATTAACCTGAACGGAGGTTTGGAAAGAATATCATCCGGATCGTGCACACATTCAACATGTTTATTGGCTTCACCATGATATTGCCGATCGTTATCGAACGCAACAAGCGCCCATGCTTCGGTATTGTCAGAAGGAATACAACATATGATCCGATCATGAAAATTCTCTCTCTTAAGCTTCTCTTTGATTAATTTCTCGATTTCTATAACTGTATCTTCAGCCATTGGACACGGGCGAGCACAGTTGATTTCAGCATCCCTCGCGATATCGGCATCGACTTGAATAATCAAAACATCAACGTTCGTCTGATCCATATAACTCAAGATGCCATCGCCCTCTGCACTCGCCTCACACCATGTGAGAACACCTTTCCAACCATTGCTATGTTTTTTCACGCCTAACCCCTCTGTTTCGGACAGATCGGGCTGTATGGGCAAAAAACGATGTTTGCCGGGAAGAACCTTTAGTATAATATGACTTAACACTTCGACATCCACAGGGCCTTCCGTCACCATGCCAAATGTCAGAGGCCTCATAGATTAGGCACTCCTCCCAGCATGCCGGAAACCCAGAGCTTAGACAGGCTGCTGCCTTCCTCCAATAATTTAGTGTCGACGTTTACAGGAACAATCTGCGTATGGCCCTCCATATTTCTCTCTACCGTAAACAACTTGATTCGTTTATCGTTCAAATCTAAACCATCGAGAACAAGAGGATTATGTGTCGTCATAAAAACGGTCTTTCCATTCTCCAATATTTGATCACAAAAAGTTTTGGTTAACAGTCTCGCCAGACGAGGATTCAGAGCCTGATCGAAGTTATCGATCGAGAACATTTTCGGCGCCTTCGGATGTAAGGCCAATGTCAATAAGAAAAGTACATACAACGATCCTTCACTAGCATCATAAGGAGTTAACTCATTTCGTCCCTCCCTCATAAACCGGTCCGTGAAACGAATCGTCTTCGAAGGCAAAGGAACGTTAGGCGAAATGCTATCCTTTGCCGCCTTGCCGACAGCAACACCTTTCGTCCACTGCAATAAATCGAAGAGATCGTACAAATCCATAGTCCCAAACGTTTCATCAATTGGATCCAAAAGATCATCAATCGCCTCAGCCAATCTGCCGCCCAATAAGCCAACCGGTTCCCTCTGATAAGGATCGGTCTGGATTCCTCTCATTGTTGTTGTATTCGGTGTAAATATCGCATAATCCCTGAACACTTCATAAAGATCCTTGGATCCCTCTCCGAAGCTTTCATTCTTGACGCCTTGAAGGAAGGAGTACATTCCTTTGAACGCATCCAGTGTAATATCGGGAAAATTTTCTAGTTTATAGGTCGAGGCTCTTGATCTGCCAAAAACCTTTTTGCCATCATGATTTAGCATCTCTGAGAAATACTCCCATGCAGGCTTCGGCTTGTCGATAGGATTGTTCAAATGTACTTTATATTCCCATTTCCCGTACGTATTCGTCCAATTCACATGAAAATCAATCGTATTAGGCAGCCTGTCCTGCGTTCGAAAGGAGGATTTATATAAGGATGGAGTCCCCAAGCGAACCCCCTTGCTCCCAAGAGCCGCATCATCTACCTTCTCCGAGATGGCCGCGCTTAATACGCCTAACGCTTCCAGCAATGCACTTTTACCCGTTCCGTTTGCGCCTATAAAAACATTAATATGCCCAGGTTCAATTTCAACATTCGATAACGACTTGAAATTGCTTATCGAGATATTCATCTTCATCGATTGCACCCCGCATCCCATATCATAAATAACACACTTATATCTATTAAATCATATTCTATGGAAACTTTCATTCACCATTCCCCTTGTTTCAGTATTGACGGTCCTGATAGGGATTAATCGCAAAGAAGATAAAAAAGTAGAGAACGACTCGTCAATCAAACGGGTCGTTCTCTCTTCCATTTCTCACTTATGACAGATTCGAAATTCTCCTCAGTTCATAGCATTTGCGATCTCCGTCAGCGCATCCGCTCTCGCCTGCGACTTGGCGTTCTCATACTGGGTGCCCCAGTCAGGCATCGATTGCTCGCTGATTCCCGCGGCGCCGTACTCCGCCTGCGCTTCGCCCATCAGCTGATTGAACTGCGCGTCGCAATCCGCCTCGGCCGCGAACACCTTCGTCAAATATTTGCTTTGAATCGTATCCATCGATGCATCCGGATCACTCTTCAGCTCCTGCGTAATTTGCGCCACCAGACTGCTGCTGGCTGCTCTGCAGGAAGCCCGAAGCTGCTCCATTTGCCCCGTGACGGAAGCGTCGATCGCCTTTTTCTTCTTTGCCTGCTCCGCTGAAGGAGCTGTGCTGCCCGGCGAGCTGCCGGTCGGCTTCTCCTCCGTGCCGCCCTGGTCAGGCGAGGTTGCCGGTTTATCGGTTGCGGCTGGTGTATCGTCCGTACCCGGCGTATCTTCAGAATCCGTACCTCCAGAACCCGTACCTGCGGTTTCCGTATTTTGCCCGGTTTGCGGTGAAGCTGAAGCTCCCGGCGATACTGAACCTGACAGCTCACTTGTTTCACCTGTTGGCTGCTCACCCGGCTCGGCCGGCTCCCCATCAGCCCCGGAGCCCCCTGGTTTTGCCGTATCCGCGATCTGACCATTCAGCTCGTCTACTTTGTTCAGCTTGGCATTCAAGCTAAGTCCGCCATACAGCGCGATACCGACCACAACAATGGCGGCTGCGCTGATTAGCATAATCTTTTGCATTTTATTCATCGTCGTAATGGCATAGAGCGGCAAGCTGCCGACTTCCGCCCTATGCTTCTCCTTATGTAAGTTAGTTGTAAAAACATAAACAAGCTGACGCTTGATCAAATCAAGGCGTCAGCTTGCAAAATGGGTGTATTCAACCTCTACATCCGACACGTCGCTAGCTCGCGGAAGTCATAGCCAGACCCGCCAGCTTGCTCCTATGATGATTGATCTTGCTATAGATCTCCAGCCGTTTGCCTTCATCCAGGCAGCCATCCAGCAGATTCTCATAGAATACTACACACAGCTGATGCCATTCTTTTACCACATTCGTACGAAACACCATAACGGTGACCTCCTAATTTCCCCATAACCCCAACGGGAGGCACGATATTCGGTAGCTGGCTGGCATACTCTCTCAAGGTTAGCCCCTCTAGCTTTGCGCCGCCATTTTTCAATGGTTTTGCCTTTATCGTGTAGGTTATGCGGGTGTTTTATTTAATGGTATATTAACAAATTAATAATGACATTTAAATGGTTTTTTGGGCCTAAAATTTCTTTAATATATTAATTACTAGAAATTAAAAAGTCAAATTTATTTATCTATCTTCTTAAAGTAGACTCCAAGACAACCTCTGAAATAATCCATTTGCTCAATTTTGCAACAGTTAGCTTTACGAATAAACTGCAAACGAATTTATGTTTATCAGGTTGTAGCTTGCACTTATTACTTTCAATACTGTTTATTTGTGATTTTTTTCAAAACGCCAAGCATCCCGGCACATGTCATAAATATTAAGTCTGGCTTCCCAGCCTAGTTCGTTTTTTGCTTTGGAAGCATCAGCATAGCATGAAGCGATATCTCCAGGTCTACGATCACTTATTTCATAAGGTATTTTAATATTATTTGCTTGATCAAAAGCTTTTATTAACTCTAGTACACTAGTTCCTTTACCAGTCCCCAAGTTATAAGTATGAACACCATTAATAAGATTACCAAGTGCAGCAACATGACCCTCTGCCAGATCTACAACATGAATATAATCGCGTACCCCTGTACCATCTACTGTTGGATAGTCATTACCAAATATACGTAATTTCTCTAATTTCCTCTTAGCGACTTGGGTTACATATGGCATAAGATTATTTGGAACTCCATTAGGCGCTTCACCAATTAATCCACTTTCATGAGCTCCTACTGGATTGAAATATCTAAGAATTGATACTGAAAAAGAAGGATTTGCTTTTGCTGTATCAGTTAGAATCCGTTCACTCATTGATTTGGTCTCACCATAAGGATTAGTCGTTGGCAAGAGATCCATAGTTTCTACGAACGGTACAGTATTGTCTCCATAAACAGTGGCCGAGGAGCTAAAGACAAATTTATTTACGTTAAATTTCTGACAGGCTTTTGCAAGTACCAATGTGCTAACTATGTTATTATAGTAATAATCTAGTGGCATTTCTATGGACTCACCAACAGCCTTCAAGCCGGCAAAATGGATAACACCATCAATTTTGTAGTTCATAAAAATTTCATCAACTGCGCGAGAGTCTGTGACATCAATTTCGTAGAAAGCAACTTCTTTAACTGCAATTTGCATAATTTTCGCAACAGTCTCTCGCTTACTATTGCGAAGATTGTCAGCAATTATTACTGAATGTCCTGCTGCCAACAAGGCAACACATGTATGAGAACCTATATATCCGGCTCCCCCGGTTACTAGAATGTTCATATGAAATATTTCACCTCAGTATCTATCGTTATCAAGTCATTGTAAGAAAATCTGTAATGATTTTTTGAGAAGTACTAGTTTTGAGGAAAGGTTGTCAACTTAGTTATTTTTATAAAACAATCTAATAACTAACTTTTTCACTCGTTGTTTTTCTTCTCTATTTAAAAGCGAAACATAAGAAAATAAAATATAGCTTATAGTAATAATTAATCCAGCTATAATGAGATCCATCCAATTTGAGATATTATAACAAAATTTAATAATTATACTGACTATAACAGCAAACGCAGCTCCGATTATTGGTTGAATTATACCTTTATAATATTTATAAAAGGCTTGGCCAGTTACAAATGAACTGTACAATGGTGTGAATATAAGATTCTTTACACATAGAGAACTAGCACTAGCTATGACTATCCCATAAAGACCTAGACCAACCGGACCAGATAATAGGTAAGCAAGTATTAGGTTAGTAATACCTAATATTATAGTAACTATTGCAGGCAATTTTAATCTATTAACTGCAGTAAATATATGATTAAGTGGCATTACACTTAATACAAAAACTAAGTAAATTGAGTTTAAAACTAAAAGCCAATTATATGTTTCAAATTCTTCCCCTAACCACACATTTAATAGCGCACTACTCAATCCACATATTAGCGAGGCAGGTAACGCTATTAGCAATCCATTTAGTCTAACTGCTTTATTAGAATACTCTACTAAAGCATTTATATTTTTCTTTGCGTAGAGTGTAACAACGACTGGAGCAAAAACATTCGCTGTAATTCCAGCAAGTGATCTTACCAGTAAAGGTAACTGTAAAATTGCAGCGTATATCCCTGCTTTTTCTGCCCCTACCGTTTTATTCGCTACTAATATATCTATTGCAAGAAATAAAATCACACCAACTTGGCCTATTGAATTCCATATGCCTGCACTAAGCATCTCTTTTAACTTACTTAGCTGAAAATCTTTATAATTGAATTTTATAAATGGTAACAACTTTCTGAAAAAAAATACACCCAATATAAATGACAATACTCCTGCAATAATTGCCCCTAAATTTACATACCAAATCTTTGGTGTAAGAGCCGTTAATAGTATAAATACACATATAGCTTTTAAAATAGCATTTAATGCTTCTATACCTTTTGTAATATATAGTTTATTAGTACTAAATGGGGCTGCATCGAAAACAGCCCCTATATAAGTCATAACCAATAAAAGTCCACTAATTATTATTGATATTTCAACATCTAAAGTCAGAAATTTAGGAATATTAATAATATCATCAATTAAAAGTGATAAAGTAAAAAATACTATTAATAAGAATCCTGAAATTATTATTGACGAAATTAAATAAGTATTAAAATACCTTTGCGCATTAAAGAAGTCATTTTGTTGAATAGCAACTGTAAAGAATCGAGCAATTACAGAACTTAAAGCAACAGTCAGGACTGATAGTATACTAATAAAATTTTGTGTCAGTGGAATAAAACCATAAGCATCTGTTCCGATAGCATTAATTATATATGGTGTCATCCATAAAGAGATCAATACAGAAAGTGAAAAAGTTGTTAAAGATGCAATTAAATTATATATTACTTTTCCTTGCATTGTTGATCTCCTTCAATAGTGGCTTAACATGGAGTGGTGGACATTGAGACTAATTTTCTGTGCGTAGAAGTTCCATGTCAAGCCGAGGCATCACAGTTTTTATAATCCCTTTTATAATTTCACACGTAACCATTGAAAAACTCTTTTGTAATTAAGTGATTTTATCTTAACAATGTACTTTAAGTTCTATACATTAATTAGTGATTTAAACTTATCATTTAGGTTAACTCCAGCAATACCATTAGAGTCAATATTCCATAAATGTTCAATTTCCTTCTGTAGCTCTTCAACATTAAAATGCTCAACCATTTTAATATATTTAGATCCCTTGAGCCATGCATTATATACCCCGGATATCTTATGGTTAGAATTATCTAATGCAATACAAGGGGTTTTTGTAATAGCACAAAAGATCATCCCGTGGAGTCTGTCTGTAATCACTATTTTAGATTTCTTAAAGACAGTCCAAATCTGCTTCAACTCTAACTCTCTCTCTTGAATAGATAACTGATCTTTATTTATATGGGTATCATAATAATTTACCTTATAACTTTTTTTCAATTCAGTTTCTAATAGATTTTGTTGAGACTTATCTACCCTTTTTTCTCTATCACTACGTAAACACATCGTTATACCATCTCGTTGATATTTTGATTCCTGTTCATCTAAGGAAAGAACTATATCTGGTACAAATAATACTTTATTTGTTGTAAAAGATTCCTGATATTTTTTAAATGACTTTTCTTCTCTAGCTGTTAATACTAAGTTTTTATGTTTACTGTAAACACTAATGGCTCTTTGAAGTGCCTTTTTACCATTAGCAGTTTCAGAAAAGTCTATTGTTTGGGGGAAAGAGATAATTCTGTTCTGAGGAAATTGATTGATGATAAATTGCCGACAGTATTCAATGTCATCATACATATCTCCTGTATTACCTCCGCCAACAATTGTAATTATGTCATTTGGAGTACATATTTTTTTAAGTGCCTTCATATCTTTGAATGTTCTACTTATTGGAAAGTCTATTACTTCATATTCAGGGAAATTGTTTTTTAAAAACATTGTCTGTGCATAGGTTATTGCAACGTCACCTAAATTCCCATAGTCTGCTGCAAGTGATACAATAATTTTCTTCTTTTCCTTATCAACATTAAAAAACTTACTTCCTTTATTGCTTAAGAGATACCTTAAGTATAATTTTTTTCTAATTAAAGATTTATTTTGTGAAGCGTTAATATTAGCCAACCCCTTATTTTTGGAATAACTTATAAAATAGAAGCAATGCATAACTCTGTTTTAATCGAATCAGCTTATATATGACCTTTTCCTTTAAAGATGCAAGTTCAACATCATCTAGTTTATCTATTATTGCTGAATTATATAGGATTTTATCTAAATATTCTTTTCTATTAGTTATTGAAAGAGTACTAGCTCTACTTAAATGACTTATTGTTGTTCTTATCGATCCTAGCAACAATGAACCTATTATTTTCGAAATCACTTTAACGTCTTGATTCCAAGCTAATAATAGACTTTCAACTGCCACTATACCCTTCTGTTTAATTTCAAAATAATCTTCATAAAATTTATTACCTAATGTCATTCTGGGACGCTGAACATAATGAATTAGTGGTTCATCCAAAAACGCAATTTTTTCACTCCGAGAAAGGACAAGAGAATTAAAAACAATATCTTCAACAAGAGAGAGACCTTTAGTAAATTTGAAACCATTTCCTTTTAAATAAACCATAGAATACATTTTGTTCCAGGCGTAACCTAGATTCCCAATTAGGTCCTTTCCAAATACTATATTATTATATTCATATTTATCAAAAACACCTGATTCATGTTTATGAATAATTGACTTTATTAAGGTATCATTTTCATCAACATAATCTGCACTAAATCCCCATATCACAACATTGCTTTTGGTCGAATGTGCAATTCCTATAGCTTTTTCGACCATATTCAATTTCACATAATCATCACCATCTACAAATATAATAAATTCCCCAGTCGCATCATCCATTCCAGAATTTCTGGCATCTGATAATCCACCATTATCTTTATGTATTACCCTTACTCTATAATCCTTTTTCGCATACTCATCACATATACTAGGACAATTATCCGGCGATCCATCATCCACTAATATAATTTCAATATTTTTATAAGTTTGATTCATTAGTGATTCCACACACTTATGAATATACTTTTCAACATTATAAATCGGCACAACAATAGAAACCTTTGCAAAAATAAGAAAGCACCCCATTTACATTAAAAGAATATAACTTGATGTATTAACTTATCTCGCCAATTCAAAACTACTATTAATTTCAAAAACCTATCCAACTAATTTGGATTTTCTTTTTCTTAATGTTAGTATTAAAATAACCCATAAAAAAAACATATTTGCAAAGGCTGCTAATTGTAAAACTAGAAATAATGAGGCGACCAATACGGTCATAAGGTAGATTAATTCATGATTACAGCGCTCTCCCCAGCGACATATTAAAGATACCATTAAAGGGCCAATTAACATTCCAAACCATCCAAAGTTGGAAATTGCCTCCTCGAGAATACTAGTCGTCACTCCCCAACCTATATAGTCTGGAGGTAATCCAAATATAGCAGCAGTCATATAAACCGCATAAGGCCAAGGTTTATTAGCCCAAAACTCTCTTGGTACATACATAGTTAAATCGAATAGGAAACTTTGTCCAGCAAATTCTACGATCTCGCCTTTTTCAGGATATAGGGTTCTATTAATTGAAAACTTTGTTACAGCATCTCTACCGAAATCAACTCTGATATTTTCATAAATATCGGAGAAATTATTAATACCTAGACTTTCATATCTGAGATTAAATTGATAAATACTAGTGAATAATGCAAAAATAATAGCTGCTAGAACTATTGAAATATAAAACTTCACACCTCTAAGGTATCCCTTGTTCCATAAAATGTACCCGATTGCTACTGCAAGTACAGCCACAATTGCTCTCTTCCCATTAATCCAAATACATATGAACATTATTGGGCTTAGTAATATTATATACTTTGGAATTTTATTATCTCTAAATATAAGTAAACAAATAATAGAAATGACACTAAGGTTAACTGATAAGTTAACTACAAAATGATAACTTTCGCTTTCATTTATAAACAATCCGTTAGCTGCTGCTCCATATTCAAGATATAGCATAGGATTTGGTGAAAAAAGAACAGCTATTATTGGAATAAACAATAGAAAATAAAATATGGGATAAGTTCTTTTAATGAAACGATTGTTCACATCAAATGAATCTAATTTTCTTTGTTTTTTATTTAGTTTAGTAGTCAATAACCAAATTACCGGAACAACGCTTATATAAATTGAATATATATAGGCAGTTAAAAAATCGCCGCTTGAATCCCTAAATCCTGGATAAATGTAATAATTAGGAATTCCGAAAACTAAATCCAACAATAGAGGTGTAGCAAAAAAAATGTAATATACCATATATACAAACAAAATAACATCATTGTATCCTTTAGATAATCTACTTATAACAAATAACAAACACAAGCTCAGCCATACAAACGTTAGAAAATCAATAATTTGAAGCATTATATCCCACCTGTTCCACCCAGATCCTGTATAAAAACTTAGTTATTCTTACATGTTTGAATAATACAAATACTTAAGTTTTCTTTCTTTCAGTACTACATACATAGGTAGAATATTATTACCACTATTTCGAATTCACACTATCAGTTATACAATGAAATAACTTCGCGCTACGTTTATAAAATACATTAACTCTTTAATTAAACTTAAAAAACTAATTACACTTTAAATAAATTTTCTGCATTTCATTTGTAACTGCATCTATATCAAATCCTGCGTTAACGATATTTTCTCTTTCGTTCTTTCGTAAATAATTTTTCTTTATATCTAAAATCCTCTCAACCCAAACAGAAATCGAGGATTCTAATTTTTCATATACTATATTATCTGTAATTTTAACTTGTTTTGTAATGTTGTCTGACACTATGCAGGGCAAACCAGCCGTTTGCGCTTCTACTAAAGTAACTGGTAATCCCTCAAAGTGGGATGGAAATATAAAAATATCCATACCTTGAAGTAAATCTGCTATGTCATCACGTTTACCAGTTAATATTACGCTATTTTCTAAATTTAATTTCTTTATCTTTTGCTCAATTTGACTTCTTAATTCCCCCTCCCCAACCAATAATAACAATGAATTGGAATCCATTTTATGAAAAATATTGAAAATTTCAATAAGAAATTCATGATTTTTGGGGTAAGTAAGTCGACCGATATGCCCTATTACAAACTTGCCACTAACCCCTAATTTTTCTCTAACCTTTTGTCTTTTCTCCCTACTAAATAAAAATTGATTTGTTTTAATGCCATTATTAATTATCTTATAGGAATTACTATTCCGAATTTTTTTTCCATACATCCATTCCCCAGCAAGATCAGAACAGGCAATGTGATGAGTAGCGTCCAGCTTAATAAATAGCTGGTTCCATTTGTGTATATACTTATGAATAAAACTGCCACCTTCTTGGGTACTATGGCTATGAATGATGCGTATAGGTACATTATATTTTTTAGCAGCTCTTAATGGTTCAACATAACTAAGTGAACTTGAATGCATGTGTACAATTTTATACTCTTTATGTCTTCTAAAAAATTCATCTAAGGCTTTGCGGTTTTTAATAAGACCACTATGACGAGAAGGTATGCTAAAAATATTGCCACCAAGAGCAACAATTTCATCATCAAAATCACATTTATCATCTGTATGTACCAGAAAGTCAAACTGAATTCTTGCTCTATCAATATTACGATAAACATTCATTATGAATGTTTCTAAACCACCACGATTCATTCCATGTACACACTGCAAAACTCTAATCATTTATTTTCCCCGCAATTCCGTAACTCTTTATAAAAGGTTATTCTTTTATTGTTTAAAAGTTCTTTATCAAACTCTTTTGCTTTTTCAAAGCTGCGTTTCGCTTCATTTAATAATGTTGCCTTAACACTTATCTTTTTGAGCAAATTAAAAATGTCCTCTGTAGAACCTCTACGAAAAATAAATGTCTCATTTAATAATTCTGGTATTCCACCGGCATCCGACCCTATGCTTGGACACCCCCTACTCATTGCCTCTATTAATGCACGAGGTAATCCTTCTGTCATGCTTGGTTGCACATAAATGTCAATCATATCTAGATACTCAAATACTTTTTCGTGGGGTAAGGATCCTAAAAATATCACTTTATCTGAAACACCATATTTCTCAGCTATAGCTTTAAGGAACGAATAATCTCCTGCTCCAACTAAGTGATATTCAAAATTGTATCCATTATTATTTAGTTGAGAGATTGCTTTAATAACAAATTCATGACCTTTATACCGCATATTAACAACTGCTGTTGTACCAAGTATTATTGGTTTCTCGTTACGCATATCCTGAATTTTTTTAAATCGCTTTTCCAGTATTCCGTTATTGATGTTCGGTAAAGCAACATCCGAACAGCCTATTGCTTTCCCTTTAGAAGGGTACCTTCGTTGTAAGAATTCATTCGTAACGTAGTAAACAAATGGTGCACTTTTAACAGCATTTTTTGTTTTAAGCCACATAAATGAAGCAACTACTTTACCTTTCATACTATGATGCCAATAAGCATCCCAAGGACACCCCACAACTTCAACGAGGTATGGTTTGTTATGTTTCTTAGCGTATTTTATTGCAATGTTCCCTGCATTACTTGGTAATCTTGCAATTAAAAAGTCATGTTCTAATACAGCTTTTTCAATAATGTGATGAGAATCCATTAACTTTTTCACACTAAAATTTTTATAAGAAGTACTTAGATCGGGGACTTCTATAAAGTTCAATTGACTTTTATTAAATATGTGGAATTTTTTTTTAGCGAAATCTTGTTTATAAACAATAAACTCTCTTCTAAACATTACTGTTATATTAACAAAAATGGATAGATACCTATCCCAAACTTCTTGGTTATAGCTACTTCCAGTATACAAATTTCCATTTGTATCTTCTTTTAACTTTTCTCCTCCATGCACAAATAATAATTTCATATATTCCTCCAACAAATAAAAATAAACAAAATAGATCAATTGATTTTTCATTATTGAGTATTACTCAGGAAGTGACTTTAGGTAAATTTCCTGCATTTTTGTTTTAGAAATTCTAAAATCAAAAGAATTTACAAACTCAACATTATTTTTTCCAATTGTACTCCTTAAATCATCGTTATCTTTTAATTTTGCAATCGCGTTTACAAATCCAGTTACATCTGTAGGCTTAAAATTGTATCCAGTCTTACCATCAACTGAATAATCAACGATGCCATGGACGTTAGAAGTGACCAATGGAAGACCAGTTGCCATTGCTTCTAATGCAGCTAGACCTAATCCTTCTCTAAATGATGGGAAGCAAAAAACATCCGACATCTTACAAATTTCCCCTATATCCCCTCTGAAGCCCAACAAGTGAAGTCTATCCATTAATCCCACTGAACTAGCCAATTGCTTTAAACTATTCTCTAAATGACCCTTTCCACAAATAACATAGTGAACATCTGGATCATCTAGCTTTGCTAATGCTCTAATTATTGTTTCATGGTTTTTATTCTTATTAATTTCTCCTACAGAGAGTACTACAAAAGCATCTTCTGGTATTCCTAATTCTCTTCGTTTTGCTAATTTGTCTACAGTAATTTTTCTGAAATTTTCAGTATTAATACCAACCCCTGGGATGTACTCGACTCTCCCTGCCTTTAAATATTTTTTTGCTCTTGCATAGTCTTCTTTATTAATGGTGATAAGCACATCGGTGTATCTCGCTAAAAAAAACTCTACCGGATAGTAGAATAACCAATTCTTAACTGGTGCCCCTTTAAAAAAGTGGAACCCATGGGCAGTATAGAATATTTTTGTTTCCTTTTTTCGGGCCTTTTGAGCTGATAATCTCGTTAACACCCCCCCCATCGGGGTATGACAATGAATTATTTCAAATTCATTAAACTCAATAATATTTTTTAATTCTTTATATGCTTTAATATTATTAAATTTAAAAGGAGATCGCTCAAACGGAAGATCATAATAGTGGTCACAATAAGGAATGACACAATCCTCTTTGTTTCCAAAATCGTTTCTTGCACAAACATAAGTCTCATATCCGTTCTCTTTAAACCACTTTAAGTATGGTATATGAAACACCATAATGTGTGCTTTTACTACTGTGGCTACAAACAAAACTTTTTTCATTTCATTTCTCCGTTAATTTTATAGATGTCTCAAAATCATAAATTGTATATCTTTTTTTGTATCCATCTATTTGTTTTTCATAAACCAAGTCACCAAATACCTTCTTTACTGTACTAATTGAAATCAATCTCAAGAATGAATTAAAGAGTTTGGTCATTCTTATGTTAGTTCCATGCAATTCGGCAATCGTCTTTACCATTTCCGACGTACACACATAATCTTGATTTTGGGGGAAAAATAACCCAGTACTAAAATCGTCAATTATTAACCTAAGAAACTCGCATAAATTACCAATATAGATCATGCTACGCTTATTCTCTACTCCTGGAAATATAGGAGCTTTAAGTGCAAGATTGGCTAATCTCACATAATTCCCTTTACATCCTTTTCCATAAACCATTGGAGGGCGAATAATTGCTACATTAAACTCAGTATTTTCTAAGGATCTTATTAATTCTTCTGCTTGGAGTTTAGACTTCCCATAATTACTTTTTGGTTTTAGGGGAGAGTTCTTGCCAATCAAACCATTCTCAATTCCATAAACACTCATAGAACTTAAAAATATGAATTGCTTAATTCCCTCAACTTTCGCCTTTTGAGCCACTTCATATGCTAAATCACGATTTACTTTATAATATAGGTGAGCATTCTCTCTTTTTTCCTTTATGTGTGCTATTCCAGCAACATGTACGACAACATCATATACAGAGAAGTCTTTTTCTCTCCAAGCGCCGTTTCTTAAACTAATTGTTTCTATAGAATATTTTTCTGGAGAATTCCCTAACCACTTCTCTAAATTTTGACCTATATAGCTTTTAGTGCCGGTTATTAGGATTTTTCTCATAATAGTAATTCTCCTTAACTAGTAACAACTTTCTTTTTTTCTTTTGCTCCCGTCCCACCCTCAATAACTCCCTCACTTTTAATAACACTTGCTATTGTTCTTACGAAGCACTTCGCGTCCATCCATATTCCAATTTTTCGAACATACTCACCGTCCAGCTTAGCTTTTAATTCAATAGGAAGCTCATCACGGCCATTGATTTGAGCCCAACCTGTTAGGCCAGGAAGAACGTTATTTGCGCCATATTTATCTCTTTCAGTAATTAAATCATATTGATTCCACAATGCAGGCCTTGGCCCAATAATGCTCATCTCACCGACAAAGATATTCCATATTTGAGGCAGTTCATCTAAAGATGTTTTCCTCAAGAATTTCCCCACACTTGTAATATATTGCTCTGGATTTTCCAATAAATGAGTCGGAGTATCCTTCGGTGTATCAATTTTCATTGTTCTGAATTTTAATATGTAGAAGTGATTCTTATTTAGACTAACTCTCTTTTGCTTAAAAAGGATTGGACCCCTTGAATCAAATTTTATTGCAACACAAAGGATAATAAAAACTGGTGACAATACTACTAATCCTGCTATGGCGAGTAACATATCTGCGAATCGTTTAATTTTAATATACATATGCCATTAGACTCCTTTCGCTCTATTTTTTAACCGATTCTAGTTCTACTATAGTAGATAAATACTGAAGCAAATCTTCCCTTAATTCCTCACGCTGCAAAGCAAACTCTAGCTGTGTCTTGATAAAACCCAGCTTTTCACCCACGTCATAACGGATACCTTCAAAGTCGTAGGCGTACACAGTTTCCATGCGGTTGAGTTGAGCGATAGCATCAGTAAGTTGGATCTCCCCGCCTGCTCCAGGCTGCTGGTTTTCCAAAATTTTAAATATACTTGGGCTGAGGATATAACGTCCCATAATCGCAATCGTGGATGGTGCATCCTCCTTCTTTGGCTTTTCCACAAGTCCACTTACACTAAATAGACGGTTATTTATTTCTTTCCCATCTACTACACCGTATCGTGAGACTTCATTCTCCGGTACACATTGAACGCCAATTACGGAGGAGGTGTAGCGGTCGTATTGTTCTATGAGCTGCTTCAGGCAAGGCTTCTTTGCCTGCACAATATCATCACCGAGTAATACCGCAAACGGCTCGTTGCCAATGAATTTCCTGGCGCACCAGATGGCATGGCCAAGGCCGCGTGCTTCCTTTTGACGGATATAGTGGATATCTACCATTTTGGATGACTTCTGAACTTCATTAAGCAACTCGATCTTGCCTTTCTCAAGCAAGTTTTGTTCGAGTTCGAAGGAGTTGTCGAAATGATCTTCGATGGCCCTTTTGCCTTTTCCAGTCACGATAATAATATCTTCGATACCCGATTCGACTGCCTCTTCCACGATATATTGAATCGTTGGTTTGTCTACAATCGGCAGCATTTCTTTTGGCATTGCTTTAGTTGCCGGTAGAAACCGCGTACCAAGTCCTGCTGCTGGGATAATTGCTTTTCGAACCTTCATTTAATATCCTCCATCAGGCTAAATGCGTAACAACTTGGCTTGGAGTCAGTACTCCTTAGAAGCTTGCTCGTATGACTTTCCTTGGCTCATACCGTACTTCTTAGCTATGATAATTAATTCATCATATTGCTCGGGAGTCAGCTTTTCTAGAATAAGAGCCCGTGCTTCATTCTTCTCTTCAATACTTAACCCGCCGCTCGCAAGTGCCTGAAGCGCTTTAATATCCTCCACGCTAAGCTGCTTCAAAAACACGGAAGTCAGCTGAGCTTTTTCCGATACAGTGATCTTTTCTTGAACGTTCTTTGCTTTATCTACAGAAACCTCAGCTTTATACACATCACTTGATTCTTGATTTGTTGAAGAATTTGTCGATCCGCTCGATGAGGAGCCATTGTCCGGAACTGCTGTTTCTGTACCAGAATGTTCCGTATCCTGTGCATCCCCGGCAGTTCCTGCATCAGGAGCATCCGTTGCTTCAGCAACGGTTTCCTCCACAATCTCACTCTCCAAGCTATCTGCCAAAGAAGAAATCATTTTATCAACCATATAGTTGGCAACAAACAAGCCCCCTACTCCAAGTACAACGATGACGGATGCGGTCCAAATCAGGACCTTTTTCCACTTTTTCTTACGCATAACCTATGTACCTCCACTCTAATGTTCTGTTCTAGGATACGTGCGAATAAAACGGAACCAGCTGCTCGATGACGGCTTTGACTGACTTTTGGTCCTCGCCGAGGACCTTCTCGAATCTTCTGAATTGGAGGTCGAGCTCAGCGCGGTTAATATGTAAGGGTTGACCCACGAAGATGCGCTCATGCTGGGTAGCGGTTGTGGCCTCGGCTTCGAGGAGGAGCTCTTCGAACAGTTTCTCACCTTCGCGCATACCGCTAAAGTTAATATGTATGTCTACATCCGGTTCAAAGCCGGATAACCGGATTAAGTCTTTGGCCAAATCCAGAATACGGACCGGTTTGCCCATGTCCAGGATGAAGATTTCGCCGCCTTTGGCGAATGCACCGGCTTGGATAACGAGCTGAACGGCTTCCGGGATTGTCATAAAGTATCTCACCATGTCCGGGTGGGTGACGGTTACGGGACCGCCTGCGGCAATTTGTTCCTTGAACCTCGGGATGACGCTGCCCCGGCTGCCGAGGACGTTGCCGAACCGGACGGCTACAAACTGTGTTTTGCTAGTTGCGTTAATGCTTTGTATGTACATTTCTGCGATGCGTTTGGTCGCGCCCATGACGCTGGAGGGGTTGACGGCCTTGTCCGACGAGATCATAACGAACCGTTCGGCATTGTATTTGTCGGCGCAGTCGGCTACGTTTCGGGTGCCGAAAACGTTATTTTTTACAGCTTCCGACGGATTGCGCTCCATGAGCGGAACGTGCTTATGTGCGGCTGCGTGGAACACGACTTGCGGCTTGAAGCGGCTGAACACGTCGTCGATCCGGCTGCGATCCTGGATATCTGCGATGACGGTCTCGAGCTTCACGTCCGGAAATTTGGAACGAAGCTCCATCTCGATCGTGTAAATGCTGTTCTCGCCATGTCCGAGCAGCAGCAGCTTGGAAGGCCGGAACGATGAAATTTGCCTGCATAGCTCGGAGCCGATGGAGCCGCCTGCGCCGGTGACGAGCACGACCTTGGCGGTCACATAACCCATGACGCCTTGCATATCGATTTTGACAGGTTCACGGCCGAGCAAGTCTTCCACTTCCACGTTTCGAAGCGTTTGTACGGCGAGCTTGCCGGCTATAAAATCGTTAATGGCTGGAATGATTTTGACCGTGGCGCCGGTCAGCTTGCAAATGTTGATAATATCTGAAATGTCCGTCCTTTTGGAGGAGGGCATAGCAATGACGATGTCATGAATGTGATGTTGGCGAACGAGATCCGCGATGCTATCACGATTTCCGAGTACGGGAAGCCCGACGACCTGCATATTCCGTTTGTCAGGATTGTCGTCGACAAAGCCGATTAGCCGGCTGCCTTTGAAGCTGATGCTGGTCATGATTTCTTTTGCGATTAAAGCCCCGCAATCTCCTGCCCCTACGACAAGGATGTTGTTCGTTAAATCGGCTTTTTTTGTTCTGTTTACTCGGATTAATCGCCATAGGAATCGGGATCCGCCCATAAAGAGGAGCATGAGTTCTAAGGTGCGGGTTGCTATCGAGAACGGTATTCGTACTCCATTGAGGATTGAAGTGATGATGTAAGAAACGGCAAGTCCAATGACAATAGCTTTGCACAATTCGATAATTTCGCCGATGCTGGCATACTGCCACATCCGCTTGTACATCCGGAAGAACGCCAGGCTCGCTCCGCATATGAGAGTCGTTACAATGGCAAACTCGAGCATTTGAATCTCGTAGGAGGGAGGGATGATTCCATTGAAGCGAAACAGGTACGAGATCCCGACCGAAACCCAAATAATTATGATATCTACGACTAAAATGATCAGCATTCTATTTCTATAGCTCATCCAACATGTCCCTCCAACGTGACTACGATGTATCTTTGTATTCTCTCTTGTATCGTGTTTTGTTTCTCTCTATTTCTCTTGCGCGCCGTAATAATAATAGTAGGCTTCTTCATTCGCTTTACGCTTCACGTTGTTCAGGACTACGCCAAGGATGCGGGCGTTTACGTTCTCCAGGCTTTGAACGGCCTTCTTCGCAATATCCCGTTTCACTTTCCCCTGATCGACGACAAGAATGACACCGTCGCTCTTCGTGGAGACGATCTGTGCATCGGTTACCGCGAGCAGCGGTGGCGTATCGATCAAGATGATATCGTACATGCCTCTAAGCTGTTCGATCAGCGCCGTCATTCGTTTGGAACCCATCATCTCAGCCGGGTTTGGCGGAATGGCACCCGAAGTGATCACTTCCAGGTTTGGAATGTCCGTGATTTGAATGACTTCCTCCAGCGAGCTTTGCTGCGATAAGACGGAAGATAAGCCGAGCCGGTTCGATAACGTGAAGGTATGGTGAGCGGTCGGCTTCCGTAAATCCGCGTCGATGAGAATGACCTTCCGTTCGGACTGCGCAAAAGTGATGGCCAGATTCGTAATTGTCGTCGATTTGCCTTCGCCGGGACCGGCCGAGGAAACCATCAACACCTGCAGCTTCTCGTCGATCGACGAAAATTCGATATTCGTGCGCAAGGCGCGGTACGACTCGGAAATCGGGGAACGCGGATTCGTCAGCGTTATGAGCTGGCGTTTATTTTTCGATTGAGACACGCTCTAATTCACCTGCCTTGTAGGTTTGAGTAGCTTTTCTTGGTTGGCTTGAATTGGCATCCTCCGGATTCATTCTTGAGATCATGGCAAGCGTCGGCTGTCCCAAATATTCGAGGACATCCGCTTCGGTCTTGATCGTATCGTCCAAATATTCGAGCAGGAACACGATACCCACCGAAAGCATAAGCGATACTACGAATGCTATAGATATATTGAGCGGTACGTTAGGCGAGACAGGACCCGGCTCGGCATCTACAACGGCTTCGTTGAGGATCGAGACATTTTCCACTTTGAAAATATGCTGAATTTCCTCCTGGAACACGTTCGAGACGGCGTTCACCGTTTCGGCCGCTTTGCGGTACTCGACGTCCTGCACGACGAGGGTCATTACCTGCGTGTTGTTGACGGAGCTGACCTGAATTTTGCGCGCCAGTTCACTGGCAGTAAATCCAAGCTCCGGATATTTGGCTGCAACTTTATCCAAGATAGCCGGCGTTTTGATAATCTCTTTGTATGTATCAATCATCTTAATATTCGAGTTGATTTGGTTGATATCGAGCTGTCCGGTTGCCAGCTGGGAAGCCGTTTGGTTGACGATGATTTTTGTAGAGGCTTCATAGATTGGAGCTTTGAAAAAGATGCTGAACACGGCCGCAGCCGCTGTACATAAGATGACGAAGATGACGATGAGCGCAAGCCGCTTGCGGATAATCATCATGTACTGCCGTAAATCTAGTTCGTTAGACACTGATTACTCCTCCATTAGATATAGTTTGTCAGGCGATTTGTGTATCCGGGAAACTATATCCTAGTGCATAATAACCCAAAATCTCACAACAGACGACAGTGATCGCGCGAAAAAATCCTCCTCCCATCTGCATGAGAGGAAGATTTTTGTAACTAATATAATTTACATTATTTTTCGAAATTAATCGCGCGGTAAATAATGACAGCCGCTTCGGCGCGGGTAGCGCTGTTGTTCGGAGCAAATTTGCCGTTGCTGCCGATTACGATTTCGTTGCTCGCTGCGAAGGCAACGCCTTCCTTAAGCGAAGCGCTGATCTTGCCGGCGTCGGAGAAGACTTTCAGTGCCGCTTCTACATCTGCTGCGCCTTCTGCGCCTTTTGTTGTTTTCAATGCGCGTGCGATCATCGTAGCCATCTCGGCACGGGTGATCGTTGCTTTCGGATCGAACTTGGTTGCGGAACGTCCGTTGATGATTTTCAGCTCAGCCGCAGCTGCAACGTAAGGAGCGAACCAGTCGGTTGCATTCACGTCGGTGAAGCTTTCTTTTGCACCGTTCTTGTCCAGATCAAGAGCAAGAATGAGCATTTTCGCGAACTCGGCGCGGGTTACTTTGTCGTCCGGAGCAAATTTGCCTTCAGCTTTGCCGATGATGGCGCCTTTAGCTGCGACAACTTCGATTGCGCGTCCGGCCCATTTTTGAACACGGGCAAGGTCGCCGAAGGATACTTTGTTCTCTACAACGACATAGGACGAGAACGTGCTGCGCGATTCAACGATTGTGCCGTTTTCTACGCGTCCGCCGTGGAATTCAAGCTTGCCGTCTACGATCTTCGCAACGGAAAGAAGCTCTGTGTCCATGCCGGAAGTATCGCCAAGCGGAATGCTAATGACGATCGGCTGGCTGAAGGTAGTCGTATGCACGCCGCCGATGGACAGGTTGAAGTCGTATACTTTGGAAGCCGCTTGACGGCCGCCGGTTACTTCTTCGCTTGCGTCGGATTTGTTGATCGTAAAGTCGACTGCCTTGGAGAACGTTCCGCCCACCGGAAGGTCTACCGTCAAGCCGCCGATTTTCATAGAAACAGCCGACAGACCGGATTTCACAGCTTGCGCCATGATCGCATCGGAAAGGCCGATTTCCACGTTGTCTTCCGCTACGTCGCCAAGATCGATCGTCACTTTCAGAGCGCCAAGGCCTGCGCTGCCTGTTGCTGCTTTCAGACCTTCAGCTGCAGCTGCGATGCCTGCAAGTGCGGACAGTGTTTTGCTCTCGTCAAGCTTGAGAGTCGCTTTGCCATTTACGACGGTTACGGTATTTTCGATTTTCGCAAGCTTATCTACTACGCTTTGTGCTTCTTTAACTGCTTCAGCGATGAGGGCTGCTTTTTCTTCAGCAGTTGCGTTTGCGATTTTGTCTTTGAGTTCGTCAAGCTTTTTGGTAAGGTCTTCAACCCCTGCTGGCAGCGGGATCTCAGGCGTTGGGTTTGGGTTTGGGTTTGGATTTGGATTAGGGTTCGGGCTTGGCGTTTTTGTGATTTCCACATAAGCCGCATACAGAGCAAGGGCTGCATCCTGGAATTTGGCATTGTTGTTAACTGCCGCTTTCAAAGCAGAGATCGTATCTCTTACATCCTCGGTAGTTGCGCCATAGTGCAAGAAGATTTGTTCAAGCTCGTATGTACCCGATAGCTCTGCAAGAGCTTCCTCAAGCAGATCGTTAAAGCCTTCCGCATCCGTCAGGAGTGGAATCAGCTCGCTCAAGGTTTTCGACTTCAAAATATCCATAGCTTTTTCTTGTACAGCCAGGAAATATGTCAAAATGTCATCCACCGTCAAATCGGTAACACCGGCTGCTGTCGCGTATTCTTGAAGTTCATCGTTGTATTCCAAACGAAGCTCTTCCAGTTTCGTCAAATCCGGATCGTACGTCAGTGCCAAAGCATCCACGAACAGACTTTTCAATACATCTTCTTTTTCAAGCTTTTTTGCATCAGGTGTGAATTGAAGCAGTTTTTCTACGATTGGTTCTGCAATGTTACCTTTTACACTATCGGACAGACCGCTGATCGCCGTGCGAAGAGCACGAACCTCGTCAATACCGCCAGTCGAGATAAGCGCATCACGAAGTTGTTTTACTTCAGATGTTACATCAGAACTTGGGAAAGCAGCCGATGCATATGCTACCCCGTCTACGCCCAGCTTGTCAGCCAAGCCTTTGCTGCTGAGCGGAATGCCGGCTAGTGCCGTCATGGCTACGCTTGCAGCAATTGTGGATACTGCCAGTTTCTTTCTAATTGTCACTCTCTCTCACCTCTATAATAGAAATAGTTGCATTCACCCTGGGATGAATGACTAGTACTACCAAATTCTCGTCTTGCCGTTATGTACTTCTCTATCTTCCCCGCTAACGCTGCCTATCTCTTGAAGAAATAAGAAAGCACTCGCCGCACGGCCCCTTCGGACGCTGCTGCAGCTGCGGGCCCCACGCCGAACGGCCTGTCCTCCAGAACGGCCCGGGCATTGTCCAGCAGGTAATTCTTCCATTGTTCTCCCAGCGTTCTCTCAACGGCAGCGTAAGCTTCGCCCATTCGGAAGCCTCGGCGCTCGATATGATGCGCATCGGAGGAAACGATATGTATGCAGCCCTTCTTCAATAGAGTCCAGGCGGATTGCTCGATTTTCCGGCCAAAGCCCCCGAGCAGCGAATGGGTGGTCACCTGCGCGAACGCGCCCGCCTCTACCAGCTCCGCCAAACGTTCGGGATGCTGTACAACTTCCGCATTTCGTTCGGGATGAGCGATAATCGGCTTCAGCTTCAAAATGCCGAGCTCATGGACGAGCTCTTCCATTCCCTTCGGAATACGGGAAGACGGCATCTCCAGCAGAACATACCGGGAGCCGGCTAACGAGAGCAATTCCTTCCTGTTCCACGCATCCAGCAAATCGTCATGTACGCGTATTTCCTGCCCCGCCGCAACAGTAACAGGCACACCCTCAGCGCGCAACCTTTCGTTGACTGTGAGAGTGTGCTTGGCGACGTCGATCGCTAGATTCGTATAGGTCCCGTTGGCATGGTGCGGAGTCGCAATAATCGTTGTAATCCCCTCTGAACAGGCAGCCCGGGCCATGTCCAAAGTATCATTGAAATCCGCAGCCCCATCATCCAGTCCTGGTAAAATATGCGTATGAATGTCTATCATGCTGATCACACTTCCTAGCAGAATATAGATCAAAAGCACCTGATAGGCACGTTTGACTTTATTCTATCACAGCAGTAAAAGGTTTTCAGCATTTTTTCATTCTATTTCGACATTTTTTTCCTTCATGCTTATTCAGTATATCCTACATTTTCCAAGGGAGTAAAGTAAGAAACTGTAAAGAAAGCGCTATCGTGAGGATTTGTTTGAGAAATAGTCGAAATTGTGAATTAATGCCCATTTACAACACTAGTGGTGCATCCAAAGCCCGAGAGGAATGAAAATGAGCTTTCAGAACTGGATTTTATGACGTTAATTTCTGCCGAGCTCCACTTCCCTGCATAACAACTGGATTTTGTACAGGTAAATCTGACCAAATGGCTCTGCTACCGCAAAAATGATAGATTTAACTGCAGCGAATCCCGTTATTTCGTCCAAAAGTCACATTCCACGAAAAATAACTGTACTAAATACAGGTATTGCAAATTCATCACACAGAAGCGATCGCCCCAACGCAAAAAAAAGCGGGCTCGTGCCATCGCAGCAAGCCCACTGGTTCCTACTTAGTTTCTGGTTAGAGAAGCTCCTTCGGAGCTCAGTGCATGAATATAACATCGACGATCTACATGCTTCTGCTGCCAGGGGATCTCGGTTGTTGTCCTACCGTGTTATTGACTCATTACCACTCCGCAACAGTACCGTCCGCCTGACGCCAGACGGGGTTTTTCCAATTGTGCCCGATCAAGGCCATCTCGCGGACTTTCGCTTCGTTCACTTCGATGCCAAGTCCCGGAGCGGTCAGGTTCTTAACAAAACCTTCCTCGTATTTGAACACGGAAGGATCGACCAGATAATCTAGCAGGTCGCTGCCTTGATTGTAGTGAATACCAAGGCTTTGCTCTTGAATAAACGCATTCGGGGAACACGTATCCAACTGCAGGCAGGCTGCCAACGCGATCGGTCCTAGCGGACAGTGCGGGGCTACAGCGATATCATAGGCTTCCGCCATAGCGGCGATTTTTCTCGTCTCCAGGATACCTCCCGCATGGGAAAGATCCGGCTGAATGATGTCGACGATCCCTTGAGCGATCAGCTCTTTGAAGCCCCAGCGGGTATACATTCTCTCTCCGGTTGCAATCGGACACGAAGTGTAGCGCGCAATCTCCTTAAGCGCCTCATTATTTTCCGGCAGCACGGGCTCTTCAATGAACATTGGACGGTATGGCTCGAGCTCCTTAACCAGAATCTTCGCCATCGACTTATGAACACGGCCGTGGAAATCGATGCCGATCCCCACTTCTTTGCCGACGGCTTCACGCACTGCGGCAATACGCTCAATCGCAGCTTCGACTTTGCCGATGGAATCGATGTAATGCATTTCCTCGGTAGCGTTCATTTTCACCGCTGTAAATCCGGCCTCGACCTGCTGCTTGGCCGCTTGGCCCACGTCGCTCGGACGGTCTCCGCCGATCCACGAATACACGCGCGTGCGATCGCGGCACGCCCCGCCTAACAGATCATACACAGGCGCATTATAAAATTTGCCCTTGATGTCCCAGAGGGCCTGCTCAATGCCGGAAATCGCGCTGGTCAGAATCGGACCCCCGCGATAGAAACCGCCGCGGTACAGTACTTGGAACAAATCCTCGATACGCATCGGATCCGTCCCGATAATATGCTCGCTCATTTCCTTGACAGCAGCGGCAACTGTGTCCGCTTTGCCCTCAACGACAGGCTCACCCCATCCTGTAATGCCTTCATCGGTCTCTACTTTCAGAAACAGCCATCTTGGCGGCACCTTAAACAATTCCATCTTCGTAATTTTCATACTTAAACTCCTCCCTCTTGACCTAAGTATGATTGACAGCTGCAAGCAGCTGTTCGGCATATTTCGTAATGGAAGCATAATTACCCTGTTGAAGCTCGCGCAGCGAAATGAGACTTCCGCCCACGCCGACACCAACTGCGCCCGCTTCGATATAGGAGGCGGCATTATCCTTATGGATACCGCCAACGGCAAGAATATCAACTTCTCCAAGCGGGCCCCCGAGCTCTTTCACATAACCCGGACCAAGGCTGGAGCAAGGAAACAACTTTACCATAGGTGCGCCTGCCTGGACGGCCTGCACAATTTCCGTCGGCGTCATCGCTCCCGGCAGCGGCAGCACACCTTGCTTCAAACCCGCTTCAATCATCCCCTGATCGACGTTCGGCGAAATCAGAAACTGTGCGCCTGCCTGAACCGCCTCACCCGCCATCTTCGCATTCAGCACCGTTCCTGCCCCGACAGCCATTCGGCCGTCATATTTGCCCCTCATCTCATGAATGATCTGCAGCGCATTCGGCGTATTCAGCGTCACTTCCGCGAACCGGATGCCGCCCTCGGCAAGCGCCTCAAAGAGCGGACTTGCTTTCGACGTTTCAATTCCCCTAATAATGGCAATAACTTTCGACTGTTTCACTTGTTGAATCATCTCTTGCATCACACTGCTCACCCGCCCTTCCCTGTTATGAATATTGATCGCGATATTCCTGCGGCGTCATGCCATAATGCTTCTTAAACGCATGGTTAAAGGAATGGGGGCGCTGGTAACCAAGCTGTGTTGCGATTTCATAGATTTTATCCTGGCTATGCTTTAATAAATGGGCGGCTTTATCCATCCGGAGCCGGTTCACGTAATCGCTTAAGTTATCGCCGGTCTCCAGCTTATAGATTTTGGACACATAGACCGGATGCATGTACACATGATTGGCAATGGACTGTAAGGAAACATCACCGGAGAGATGCTGCTCGATAAAGGATCGGATCTCGTTGATGAGTGATACCCTGCTATCCTTCCGTTCTTGATCCATATCCTCTTTCATCCGCTGCAGCGCGCGCAGCGACCATTCCCGCAACTGGTTAACCGTACGGAAAGGAATGCCTTCCGTCATTCTGTCATAGTCCGGGCCGATCAGTTGATGGAGCTGCCGGCCGTTTTTATGCGTGATGTAAGCAAAGGCAGAGGCTATAGAAAAATACACTTCCAGCAAATGCTCCTGCGACTCCGGGTACTTAGCTTCCATTTCATCAAAAATAACGCTCAGCTTCTCCTCCGTATCCTCCCAGCGGGCGGCTTCGAGCAGATGATTGAGGGCAGGCGGCTCATACAGTCTTTGCAAAGCCGAAAGTTCGGTCTGAGCCGGTTCATCGCCAAGCCGCATGAACAGCTCGTGCTCGTTTCCGATCCGCTTACGAAAAGCGCTTAACGAACGGTTATAAAGGCCTTTCAAATCATCCGGAAACCGCCCCCAGCTGCTGACCAGAATGGAAATTTTCCCTTTTAAATAATTATGCACAGCCGACTGAAGGACGGACGCGGTCCGTTCAAGCCAAGCTGTTTCTTCCTTATCCGGCCACTCCTGCCGCCCCTTCCCTTTGATTACAAAAACCAGATAATCATGGGCATCCTTCGTATACCAGCTGTCGAATTTTTCCCCGAACAACTCCTCCGCCATATTGCCGATTGCATACTCCATTAAGGATAAGCGGCCGATATCGTATTCAAGAAATTCGGTTTCCAGACGGATCATCATAATCGCAAACGCATGCTCATGATAGCCGATAAGCTCCAGCGCTTGCATTTTGTCCCTAAGTGAATACTCCGGGATTTTGCGGCCTTGCAGCAGGTCGTTCAGTAAATTCCCCCGAAGCAAAGGCAGATTTTCCTTTAAGGTGTAGGCCAACCGCTGCCTGGATACGACCTCTTCCCATTCGCGCTGCAGCTTATCCTTCACCCGGTTTACGGTGGACAATAGATCCTCTTCTGTAACAGGCTTCAGCAAATAGTCTTCCGTACCCTGAAGGATCGCCTCTTTGGCGTAATTGAAATCCGAGTAGCCTGACAAAAGAATGCATCGGGTCTTCGGCCATCTGCGATTGATCTCACCGATCAATTGCAGACCGGATATCCCCGGCATCTGAATATCGGTAATCACAATATCAATGCAGATCTGTTCAAGCAATTCAAGAGCTTCCTTACCGGAGTAAGCTTTATACACCTGTTCGACACCTGCAGATCCCCAATGTATCGTAGAAAATAGCCGATCTACAACGTGAACCTCATCGTCGACGATCAAGAGCTGAATCATACTTTCCTCCTCCAGGTCAATACAGCCCTCATGCCGCCGCTTGCCCCCCGATTAAAGGTAAGCCCCGACCCGGCGCCAAATTGGTAGTACAGGCGATGATGGACATTCCATGTTCCACAGCCAATCTCATCCGACATAGATGCTTGAAGCTGCTTATGCAGTTTTTCCAGCTCCTCATCCGAAAGCCCTCCGCCATTATCCTCAACAATTAGACGATTGAAATCCGCATCCTGCTCCCCCGTTATCGTGATCCGGTTGCCGTCGAGACTGCGTTCGATACCGTGGACAATTGCATTCTCAACCAACGGCTGCAGAATAAGACGCGGAATCCGCTCCTCCATCATCGTCTCAGGTACGGAAATCTCATATTTAAGCCGGTGAATGCGAAGAGTTTGAATGTTCAAATAGTGGCCGACCAGGTCCACTTCCTCTCTCAGCCTCACCATCTGATTCTCGACCCGGGTTGTGTACCGGTAAAACTCAGCCAAATTTTGAGCCATCGCAACGACGGACTCCTTGTCCTCCATTTCCGCCGAATTGATGATGAAAAACAATGAATTATATAAAAAGTGGGGATGAATTTGCGACTGCAGCTGCTTCAGCGTCGCCTCACGCGAGCGAATTCTCTCAGCGTAAACATCCTCGATCAGCACTTGAATTTGCTGCGCCATTTCATTAAAACGCTGAATTAGGAAGTCAAATTCATTTTTGGCCTTGTATTCGATTCGCGCCGAAAGATCGCCGCGTTTCATTTTTTGCACATTTTGAATCATTTTCACAATAGGAATCTGAACGTTGCGGTACAGCAGGAATGAGGCCAGAATACTCATCCCGAGCAGCAGACCGATCGAGACGTAAAATAAATGACGGCTCATCGTAATGGGCGACAGTATTTTCTCAACAGGCACATAGTCCGCCAAGTACCAACCCAGCTGCTCCGACTTCACAAAGCTGATCAAATACTGCTGCTTTTCAAGCTCCAAATGAACCTGTCCGGATACGGGCAAGCTCATGCCGGCCAGCCGCTCGCGAATCGCTGCAGTGATCGCCGGCACCGACGAGCTGTTTACAATCGTGCCTGACTGACTGTTAAACAAAAAAGGGTCGCTCCGTTTATCCTGCTTGTACACGTCCAGCAGCTGAATAATATTTTGAGCGCTGAATCTGACATGATAAAGCACTCTCGCCTGATTCAGATACTCGGCACGAACGGGTTCGCTAATTTCTCTAATGAAGGATCCGCCGTTCTCATTAGCGTTTTGTCCATCGTAAGTCCATTTGCGATGAACAGGGCCGTTCCAGGGCCAATTATCCGTACCGTTGACAAAAATGCTGGAAGACAGCACTTTCTTATCCTTCGGAACGACAATCGTCAGCTCGTTGACCCAACCGCCCGCCACGCTTTGCAGACTTAGCTTCTCGATGATCCGGGATTGCTCTCTCAGCATATCGTAATCCGGAGCGCCACTCCGATCGATAAACTCCCTGATGTAGGGATCGCTGCCCAAAATAACGGGAGACATCGCCAATCGCTCGATATTCGAATCCAATTGATGCAGGAAGAAAGAGAGCTGGTTCAAATTCGAAGACTGAATCTGGTCCTGCACAACGTTGTTCGTAATCCGGTTCGTGAAGCTATAGAGCGCCAAAATCGGAATAAGCAGCAAAACTAATAAAATAAGGATTTTTCTGAAAATATTCAATTTGTAAGGCATGCGCCGATCACCTTCCATGCTTCTGCTGAGCCGTTAGAGCCTAAAACCTACTATACGAGAGAAGTCTCTTTATGGAAAGACGACCACCCTCGTATATTAGTTTCCATATTTAGCCTTTAACAGCACCTGCAGCCAGTCCGCTAACGACATAGCGTTGAGTAACCAGGGCAATAAGTAGGACAGGCAAGGTGATAATACAAGCAGCCGCCATCAGCGCGCCCCAATTGATTTCGGAATATGACATGAAGTTAAATACGGCAATCGGCAAAGTCTTCGTTTTGTCACCTGCCAAAATAACCGAAAACATGAAGTTGTTCCAAGAGAAGATGAACGATAACAGGGAAGATGTGATTATACCCGGACCGGAAATCGGCAGAATGATACGCAGAAACACTTGATGATGCGTACATCCGTCAATGAGAGCAGATTCCTCGATCTCTGTCGGAAGAGCCTCAAAGAACGAAATCATAATCCAAATAATGAATGGCAGCCCGACTAACATATGACTTAAAATGAGCGCTGTATACGTGTCCACTAATTGAATTTTGGAGAACAAGATAAACCAGGGAATTAGAAACGTAATTCCCGGAATAATTCTCGCAACCAGGATAAGCAGCCCCAACTTTTGCAAATGATGCCTGGCAATCGCATAGGCGGCAGGAAGTCCCAGGATTAGAGATAAGAGAGTCGATCCAAAAGCGACAACGAAACTATTCCAGATAAACTTTAGGAAATCATATTCCTTGAACACGCTGATATAGTTGCCAAATGTAGGCTCGAATATAAGCAGTTGGTCGGTAGACATAATCTGAGCCTGTGTTTTGAAGGAAGCGAGCAGCATCCAAACAAATGGAAAAGCAAAGATAAGAAGGACAAGGAACGTAAGCGAGGTTTGCAGGATGCTTGTCCCTTTCTTTTTCTTCATGATGCTCCCTCCAATCGTTTGCGCATCCAAATCATAAATAACGTTAAGCCCATAACGAGTGCAAAGAAAAGTACAAGCAAGGATGATGCCATACCCAGCTTAAAGTATTGGAAGCCCAGTACATAACCGTAAAGATTCAGCGTTTCCGATGCGAAATTCGGTCCGCCTTGCGTAGTTGCATAGATGATGTCAAACGTCTTCAACACGTCGATCAGACGCAGCATTGCAGCCACAATAATCGTCGGTCTCAAAAGCGGCAGCGTGATGGAGACGAACTTGGTCCAAGCGCTTGCGCCGTCTACGTCCGCAGCTTCGTAAGGATCTGTAGGAATGGTTGCTAAACCTGCCATAATAATAAGCGCGATCATTGGCGTCCACTGCCAAACGTCCACGATAACCAAAGACGGAATGACCTGATTCGGTGAAGCTAACCACAGTAACGGCTGAAGACCCATCGATTTGAGCATCATGTTCGCCGCACCGATCGTCGGCTCATAGATCAGCATCCATACCAGACCCATTGCCACAGGCGTTGCCACCATCGGAAGCAGGAATACGGTCTTTACGATATTTTTCCCTTTGAATTCTCGGGAAAGCAGCAAGGCGATTGCAACACCTAAAGCAATTTCAAGAGCAAGAGCCATGATGGTGAACAGAAACGTGGAGCCTGTTGCATGCCAGAAACGCTCATCTTTGAGTAAAGCGATGTAATTATCCAACCCTACCCAGACCGGCGGTGATGTCGCCGACATACTCCATTCATAAAAGCTGATGCGAAATGTGTAAATGATTGGGAACAGCATCATAATGAGTACGAAGCATACGGCTGGAAGCGTATAGATCCATTTTAAATTGCGGTTAAACCAACTGTATTGCACAATACATTCCCCCTTTCCGATGAATGAAATGTTTGTGGATTACTTTGTTTTATCTTTGTCCATAATGGCTTGCAGCGCTTGATTTGCTTTATCGGCAACCGCCTGGATATTCGTTTCGCCTGTCATGACCTTCTGTACGATCTCACCGACAGCATCACGGGCTTCGCCAACGCTGATTACAGTCGGACGGTCGTGATCGACGCCGCCTTTGGCGCTTTCCTTGATAACCGGAACCATCTCAGCAGGGAATCCTGTAGCACCTTCCGGCTTATCCCAAACCGAAGCGCGGGCGCCCGGGTTGCCTTTTTGTTGTGTTTTCAACACGATCTCTTTGCCGGTCGCCCATTTGATAAATTCCCAAGTTGCATCTTTGCTGCCGGATTGGGAGTTCATCGCGAGACCCCAAGATGTAATGTTATAAGGTTTGGAGCCTGCCTTGCCTGCCGGGAACACGGCAAATCCCACTTTATCAGCGACTTGAGACTTCGACGGGTCTGTCGCATTTTTATAGATCGAGTTCGCATCCGTATAGAACGCAACTTTACCTTGAGCGAAAATGCCGATCGCTTGCGGCCAAGACATGTTTAGTACGCCCGGAGGACCGTAATCCTTCAACAACGTGCCGTAAGTCGTAAATGCTTTAACCGCTTCAGGCGTGTTAATGGCAGCTTTATCGCCATTCGTGAAATCAGCGCCTTCCGAATACAAGAAGGAGGATACTTGAGTCACAAGCGGTGAACGTTGTCCCCTTGCGACGAATCCATATATATCATTTTTCGGATCATGCAGCTTTTTCACCGCCGCGACAAGATCGTCGATGGTTTTAGGCACCGAAATTCCGGCCTTCTCCAACAAGTCTTTGCGGTAATACAAAATTTCCTGCTCGGTAATAATCGGAATACCCGCCAGTTTCGCATCTACAGTTGTAGAACCGATCGCTGATTTGGAGAAGTCGTTAAAGTCATAGTCCGCATCCATTTTCGAATAGTCATCCAAAGGTTGAATCCAGCCATTTTTAAAGAAGAGCTTACCTTCTTGCAACGGGCGATACATGAACACATCAGGCGTTGCCGATCCGGAAGTGAATTGGACCGTAAGCTTTTGTGTCAGCTGATCCTCAAAAAAGCTTTCAACTTTGACCTTAATGCCCGTTTCTTTCTCAAAATCAGGAAGTAAAGGCTTAATCGCGTCGGCCCAAGGATGGTTGGCTGTAACGAGCGAGATTGTCTTTCCTGCAAACGGCTTTGCGTCGGCTGCCGGACTTGTACCGGGTTCAGCTGTTTCTTGTGTTGTATTATTAGCGCCGCCGCATCCTGCAACTACCGTTGCAGCCATCATAACTGTTGCGCCTACGCCAATCCATTGTTTGAATGATTGCTTCATCTGTCTATGACCTCCTAAGTGTTCTAAAATGTATGTGCTTACATTACTTAGATTACTTGATTTCTATACTCCCTCGATATAACTAAGATTAAACATGGATAACTACGCGTGAAGGAATACGTATACGAGAAAAAGAAAAACCTGAGGCTTCGCCTCAGGTCCTTCGTTTTAGAGTATTCGTCTTTATATCTTAACCGAACGCCAATTATTCGAACGACCGAACGTTCGTTTGAGTATCTACCATGAGTGGATCAAAAACCGTTATTTTTATACATAATTATGGACTTTGACCTACGATTAGCGAGATAAATGGATTTCATACAGCTATATCCGGCCAAACCTAGCTCTCCCGCATATTAACTGGATTTTGTACAGGTAAAATCAATGCAAATGGTCTCCCCCTAACTACATGGGAGTTTTACATGCATCAATTCCAGTTATTTTATTCAAAGTTCACATTTCATGAAAAATAACTGGATCAATTACAGTAAATTTCATTTGTTAGAAGCGAACGCCATAAAAAGCAGGCTCGCGCCATCGCAGCAAGCCCGCAAGCCGGTCAAACGGCCCTCCTTAACCGAGAGCCTTTCGTTATTCAACAGGCAGGAGTGGGCAGACGAACATCGTCCGTCCAACGCCCCTCTCTATCAAACTGTTCGCATCCTAGAGAAGCTCCTTGCGAAGCTCAGCGCCGGATTTCGGCGACAGGTAAGCAAACGGAATGTCAAACACGGTTTTTGCGCCGGCTTGTCCTTCGCGTGCCAGCTTGTATGCCGCGCGAGCATACGCCACGAGCACGCTTGCCGTGAATTCCGGGTTGCTGTCCAGCTTCAGACCGAACTCGATAATTTGCGTGCTGTCCGCGCCCGTTTTGCCGCTGCGCAGCACGAGGCCGCCGTGCGGCATCGATTGATGCTCGGCTTTCATCGTCGCTTCGTCAATAAAGTTAACAGTCGTATCGTAATCGGCAAAATAATTCGGCATCGACTTGATCTCTTCCGCGATCGCCGCCTGGTCCGCTCCTTCCTCCGCTACGATGTAACATTCGCGCAAATGCTTCTCGCGCGTCGTCAGCTCCGGATTTTCGCCGCTGCGCACCCGCTCTACCGCCGTCTCGCTCGGGATCGTGTACTGAACGCCGTGCTTCACGCCTTTTACTCTGCGGATCGCGTCGGAATGGCCTTGGCTCACGCCTTTGCCCCAGAACGTATACTCCTTGCCCTCAGGCAGGATTGCTTCAGCCAGCAAGCGGTTCAGCGAGAACAAGCCCGGGTCCCAGCCCGTGGAGATAACGCTCACTCTGTCGTTCGCCTTCGTTGCCGCATCCACCTGTTCAAAATATTCCGGAATCCGCGCATGCGTATCGAAGCTGTCCACCGTGTGGAACAAGCGGGCGAACGCCGGCCCCTGCTCAGGCAAATCCGTCGCGGAGCCGCCGCACAAAATCATCACGTCGATTTCGTTTACGAATTTTTCCGCATCCTCGATGCGGTACGCTTTTGTTGCAGAAGGAATGGACTCCGGATCCCGGCGCGTAAATATCGCGTCCAGCCTCATGTCCGGATTTTGCTTGATCGCCTGCTCCACGCCGCGCCCCAAGTTGCCGTAGCCTACGATGCCGATTCTAATCTGTTGTGTCATGATGCATCCACCTTTTTATCGTATTTTCAAACTATGTCAGTCGACTAAATCCAGCCTCTCGCTTCCATAGCAGCCGCGATACGCTTGATCGAGATCATGTAAGCCGCCGTGCGCAGATCGGTGCCGTGCTCCTTCGCCAGGTCGCGGACCGCCACGTAGGAGAGAATCATGTTCGTCTCCAGCTTCTCGAGCACTTCCGCCTCGCTCCAGTAGTAGTTCATCAGGTTTTGCACCCATTCAAAATAAGACACCGTCACGCCGCCGGCATTGGCCAG
This sequence comes from Paenibacillus vietnamensis, assembly GCF_020169515.1. Lineage (GTDB taxonomy): Bacteria > Bacillota > Bacilli > Paenibacillales > Paenibacillaceae > Pristimantibacillus > Pristimantibacillus vietnamensis. Next base: position 143,615 of record NZ_JAHMHW010000007.1, read on the forward strand.
CACGTCCGGAATGACCGTAATGCCTTTGCCCGCCAGTACGCGGTCGGCTTCCGGCGTCGTCGGTCCGTTGGCCGCTTCGGCCACGATTCTCGCCTTGATGCGGTCCGCATTGGCAGCCGTAATGACATTTTCAAGCGCCGCCGGCACCAGAATGTCCACGTCCAGCTCAAGCAGCGTTTCGTTCGAAATGACCTGTGCATCTCTATATTCGCGAATGGACGAGCTGTCCTTCAAGCTGGATACGAGCTCAATATCCAATCCGTTCGGGTTGTAAATGCCGCCCTTCGAATCGCTGACCGCCACAATCTTACAGCCTGCTTCGCTCAGCAGACGAGCCGCGATGCGGCCAGCATTGCCGAAGCCCTGAATGGCTGCGGTCGCGTTTTGCACCGACAGTCCGCGGTCCTTCAGCGCCGCCAAAATCGTATAAACGCAGCCCTGCGCGGTCGCTTCGTTGCGCCCTTTGGAGCCGCCGATAATAAGCGGCTTGCCCGTAATGACGCCAGGCGAATTCGCGCCCTTCAGCCTGCTGTATGTATCCATCATCCAGCCCATAATTTGCGGCGTGGTATATACGTCCGGCGCCGGAATATCCTTGTCCGGACCTACAAAATCGGCGATCGCCTCCATGAAAGCCCGGCTGATGCGCTCGATCTCCCCTTTGCTGTGCTCGCGCGGATCACAAATAACGCCGCCTTTGCCGCCGCCGTAAGGCAGGCCGACTACGCCGCATTTGAAGCTCATCCACATCGACAGCGCCTTCACCTCGTCGAGCGTCACTTCCGGATGGAAGCGGATGCCGCCCTTCGTCGGGCCGATCGCATCGTTGTGCTGCGAGCGGTAGCCCTCGAACACGCGAATGGAGCCGTCGTCCATGCGCACGGGGAAGCTGACCGAAAGCACTCGCTTCGGTTGTTTCAGGATTTTGGTAACATGCTCAGGCAAATTCAGGAGTGCTGCCGCCGCATCGATTTGCTGCTGGGCGATTTGATACGGGTTCAACGTTTCTTCTACTGCGTTAAGAATCATTTTCCGGTTCCGTCCTTCTCATCGAAAATTCGACCTCGCGGGTAAGTCGCTTTTTTGATTCTACCTGTTTCAAATCCAATTGGGAAGAATTTTTTCGTCTAAAAATGCAAATTTTATGTCATCTAGTCCATTGTCATGTTAGGTTTCAATCAGTGTGAGTAAGAGTGACGTTCGAAGGGGGAAAAGCTGTACATGAGGATAATAAAAAGCGCCCAATGATGGACGCTTTTTTAAATGCTTATAGTGTAATGGTAACAAAGTCACGATCCAAAACAACATTGCCTTCTTGCGGGGTGTTGCCGGATAATCCGAAATGGTTGACAATTACATTCGTGGTAGAAGAAAGAGTGACAATGACTTCGTAGTGATCATTGACACCCACGAGACTTGTATTGAAGAATCTAAGAGCATTCGCCGGAACTGTAACGGTGTTGTTGCCGATTCTTACCGGTGTATTGGTATCCCAATCAAAAACCATTACGTTTGCAGTGATCGGAGAAGCTCCCCGATTCATGACTTCGGTGTGGGCAAAATTTGTGTTCGGATTTTTTTTGAGAACACCTGTGCTTCTGACAAGACCGGTAGGCGTAGTCTTGATGTTCACTTCTTTTTTGAGCTGCGCGCTCAAATTCCTCCTCATCGTTCTGCTCTTTACGACTCTGTTGATTGAACTTTTCATTCTATCATCTCCTATATGGTGGGATGATATAGTGTATTTGAAAATGATAGATTCGTCTGTTCATTTTTCCGGGTGGATAAGCCCTTTTAATAGAATCGGCATACCACAAATAAAAAAGGAGCCTAAAGGCTCCTTAGAATAAAAAGGTTTCAATGAACTTGATCCATCCTATGAAAGAGATCCACAAAGGGATACTTAGCGACGTCCCAACCAAAAGCCCTATTGATAAACTGCTCTTCTGATTCTTTGGCATTTAAACCACGCCTTCCGGTTTGGTCTTCTTAACAAAAATTATACATGTAAACGCTTTCTTTGTATATGGTCCTATAGATCTTATTACATTGAAAATGCTGGTTACATTTGGTTATTTAGACCTATATTCAGTGAGTTCAAATGCAAATGAACCCAAAAAAAGGAAGCGAAGGGATCCGCAGCTGCATGCGTTTCCTTCGCTTCCTTATATAGGCTGCGTCTTGCCTATTTCAATACAGCCGAGTAGTTCTCCTTAAGCGAGCCGTAGCTGTCGACGATTTGCTGGTGAATCGCATGCTTGTGGGGAATGCCCATGTGGTCGGTGATAACCTCGTGAATGCCTTGGCGCCGGATGGCGTCCTGGAGGAAGACGGCCTCCTCGTCCTTCGGATAATCGAACATGAGAGCGGCGGCAATCGCCGAGGTGAGATGCGGGATGCCCATGCCCAGCCGGTGCGCCTGCAAGGCGGGACGGACAAGCCGGTCGTTCAAGGACAGCTTGCGGAGCGGTGAGCGCCCCACTCGCACGACTTCGTCGGTTAATCGGGGATTGGTGAAACGATGCAGCATTTTCGCAATGTATTTCTCGTGTTTTTTCTCATCCAGACCGAACTTGGCCGTGAGCAAATGCCCCGTCTCCCGAAGCACGCCCTGCACCTCCGCCTTGATCCTTGAATCGCCCATCACGTCCTGAATCGTATCGTACCCCTCCAGGTATCCGTGATAAGCCGCGACGGCATGGCCGGTATTCACGGTAAAAAGCTTGCGTTCAATATAAGGCTGCAAATCATCCACATATTTCACGCCTTCGATCGGCTGATGGCCTTCCAGCATGGCCGACCGGTCGATCACCCACTCGTAATACGGCTCCACCGTCACCCGGAGAAAGTCCTCATGGTTCTGTACCGGGACGATCCGGTCGACCGCCGCGTTCGGAAAGGCGATGCAGCGCTCCGCTCTCTCTTGTAAATCCGGTGCAAGATGCTTATACACCCGCTGCTTCAGCTGCGTGCTGCCCCCAATCGCGTTCTCGCAGGCGATAATATGCAGCGGCCTGTCGCTGCCGAGCAGCAGTCGCCTCTCGATGCCGGCCGCGATCGCTCCCGCGATATGCTTCAGGGCCGATACGCCGACCGCGGTCGTGACGAGATCCGCTTCCGCAATCGCCTGCGATACGGCCTCCTTGTTCTTGCCGCTGATCGCAGTCACATTGCCGACGATTTCCGTGTCGCGCGCCTCGTTCGCCAAAGTAACCGCATATTGCTTTTGCTGCTGGAGCAGCTGTACCTTCTTCTCGTTCCTTGCTACGAACGTCACCTCGTAACCCGCATTCGACAGAAGAAGACCGATGAAACCTCTTCCGATATTGCCTGCGCCAAAATGTACAGCCTTCATCGTCCGAACCTCCTTTATTTTTTTCTGAAAAATAGGGATGGTGTCGTTCGCGTTTAATTGTTTGAATATTCTGAATTTAATTGTTGCAGATTTGTCAGAGCAGACGGGGACAACCGCCTGCTTATTGGTTTAACGCGAGATACTGAGCAGCTTGCCCGCCGCTACATGCTCAAAGTCGATGCTTTCCAGGGAATCCGAGTGGTAAAAGAGATGGGACTCGTCGAACGTCAGCATTTTTGTCAGCGTGTTAGGGACGATGATGCAGCTCATGCCGGCTGCCGCGGCGGCCCTTGCTCCATTCGGGGAATCCTCGATCGCAATCGCTTCGTCCGCGCTTACGCCGAGCGCTTCAATCACCTGCAAGTATAGCTCCGGATCAGGCTTCACTTTCGCGACGTCGTCCGCTGTGCGGATTACTTCAAAGTAGTGGCCGAGGCCCAGCTTGTTCAAATATTTGTCGATCCACGCCCGCTCCGAGCTGGTTGCGAGCCCGATCTTCAAGCCGGCGGCTTTGGCGAATTCGAGATAAGTCAGAATGCCTTCCCGCACCTGCTCCCTCTCCATCAGCTCCGCGTGCCGGGCTCTTACCGCTGTGCGAAATTCCTGCCGGTCGATCGGAAGCTTGAGCTCCGTGATCAGATATTCATAAGGGTTGAAGGTGTGGAGGCTTGTGCCGATGCAGCCGGAGTACTGCTCAATCGTAAGCTCTACGCCATGCTCGCTGTATGCGTCGCGGAAGGCGTTGTACCAAGCCGTCTCCGTGTCAATAATCGTGCCGTCAAAATCAAAAACTATCGCTTTAATCATTCTTTCGTCTCCTTTCGAGAGGGGGAAATGTGATTAACGTTGCTAATACCGTAACATGTCATAAAAATTCACGTCAAGGCAGGCAGTCGCCCAAACGGCCGATTTCGGGGGTTGTCCTTAAAAGTTTATGAAAACGCTGAACCCGCCGTGGGTGCTGGGTTTTTCGCGGAAACTGCAAATGCTTTCATTTGGCATGAAAAAAATTTTCAGATTATTCTGGTGGGAGCGGTTACATGGCGGCGGGAGGTCAGGAGCAGCTTGGTCGCCTAGTGATGCTGTTGCTCTTATGCTGGGATGAGCTGGGTGATGGTGGGCGGCGATGCTGAGGAAGCTAATGCGGCGGAGTGATGAGTGGAGTAACGATAATTTTTAGTGCTAATTGACTCAGTTCGGTAGTGGTGGTGGGGATTAGCGAAAGTTTCTAGCGTTCATCGCAGCTCTAGGCGCTCGATAGGTGGTGGCAGGTGGGAGTATGGCGGATGAACGATCGTTTTTAGCGCTATTCGGGGAATTCGATGGTGTTAGCGGGGATTAGCGATAGTCATTTTCGTTATTGCAAAACCCACAGCCGCTAAAGCAAAAAACGCCCAAGGCGTTAAGCCCGGGGCGGTGTGGTGTGCGGTTTGGTTACTCTGCCTTAGCCAAGCGTTCTACACTCGCCAGACTGCTAGTCTGGAGATCCGGACCAGCCAAAATGTCAGCGCCAGCAAGGCTGTCCACTTCCGCTTCCGCCGGACGCTTCCGCTCGATAGTGATCCAGATGAGGCCGGCGGCCATGCAGCCTGCACCGCACATTTGGAGCAGCGCGATACGCTCGTCGAACATGATATAACCGGCGATAACGGCCGCAGCAGGCACCGCGTAGCGGAAAAAGTTCGATCTGGTCGCGCCCACTTTGTACATGCATGCGTTCCACATCACGAAGGCCGCGACGGTGCAAAGGAGAACGTTGTAGCCGATCGACAGGTAGTGAACGGCGCCAAGCGACGCCCAGTCCGTTTCCCCCCACCCGCCGATCGTCAGCGGAAGCATGAACAACGATCCGAACGCGATCGTCCAGGTGCTGACCCGCAGCGCCGAATACTGCCTCATGAGCGACATCGAGCTCAGGTTGAACAGCGGCCCGATAATGCTGACGGCGAACGCCATCGCGTTGCCGAGCATATTTTCGGAGGAGAGGTTGAAGCCTTCGCCTCCGCCGAGAATGACGAGACAGACGCCGGCCATCGAGATCCCCCCGCCCACGACAAGCCGCAGGGTGATCGTTTCCTTCAAGAACAAAGGAGCGAAGAGCGCCGCAAAAATCGGCCAAGGCGCCACGTTCAGAAGCGAAGCGTTCGCCAGCGTCGTGTATTTGATCGAATACATGACCGTAATTTCAAGGAGCGTGATGCCGACAAGTCCGATTAGCGCCAGCTTCGGCACAACCCGCCACGGGATGCCGACGCTGCCCTCGGTCAGCTTCAGAATCAGAAAAAAGAACGGTACCGCAAGTCCAAAACGCAATACTGCAAAAACGATCGGGTTAAACGACTCCATCGCCAGCCGCGAAATGCCGAAATTCGCTCCCCATACGGCAGCGATAAATACCAATCCGCCGTAATACACCCACCTGTTGTTCATGCTCTACGCTCCATTTTGCCAGTCTATAACGAATAAAGTTCCTCACTAATCATAGAGCATCGCTGACAATAAGAGAAGACGTTTTATTTTGGCTATTTTTTATGCGATTTGAGTGGGTCGGATCACCTGCAATCTTCTTCGACCGTGATGCCGTCATCGCGGACCGTCACTTCGGAAAAGCCCGACAAAGACTCGGTGTACGAGCATACGGTTTTGATATATTCTTCCCCGCCGGAGTTCGAAAATTTCAAATAAACGGCGCCCTCCCCGCTCAAGCTCAGCTTGGGCTTGATCCGTACTTCCTCTCCGCTTTTGACGGTTTTCGAGGACCGGTCCTTCGAGTCGCCTTCCACAATGCCCGCTGCCGATGCGCTTTCAATGATTCCGGTTTCGATGGAGACGATATCGTGCTTGGACTGATTGATGATTTTGACGCTGAAGCTTTGAAAGGGGCCTAAAAATTTCGCGCCCCCTCTGAAGATCGTAATCGCGCCCAACGCCAGAAGCACAAATGCCATGACGGTGAGAAGCATGATGGTGATATTTTTGCGGTAGATCAAGCGAATACCTCCCTGGTACGGCATTTTGGCAACCCGACCACGAGGCCCGGATTCCACAATCTGTTACGCGTACAAGCTGCAAAATGTTGCATAATCGCGGAGTGCTAAAAACCTCGTTACACAATACCATCCGCTTTCACATAAGTATTGCCGGACTAATTCGGAGCACCCCTTACATAAACTAAATGTTGTAGACTGCAGATGCAAAGGGGTGGAAAAGGTTCATGGCACTGAGAGTATGGGTTGCTCGCAACAACGATACACTTCGCAGCATCGCGGATCAAAACCATGTATCAATAGATCATCTCATGACACTTAATCCATCCATCGAACACCTTGATCAGAACATCGCCGGTAAACTGGTAAATCTTCCTTTCTTGTCCGAGTCGGACATGAGGCAAGCCGCTACTCCTCCGACTTGTCCGCAATCATCGGAATATATCGATAACTGGATTCCACTGACTCCATTGGAAACGATGGCGGAAGAGGAATACGATGTTCTGATTGTAGGTACAGGTGCCGGAGGAGGAACCATGCTCTGGAGATTGTGCGAACAGTGGCGGAACAGCGGTAAGCGGATTGGTATTATTGAAAGAGGAAGCATTGTAATGCCGACGCACGGCCGTAACCTTCCAATGATGAATCGCACACGTCTGGAACAATATTACCGGTATATATCAGATCCATTGCAAGGCTCCTTCCCTGAGTTTATAGGGGCGAGAGAAGTGATTTGCCTAGGGGGAAGAACCGTATTCTGGGATTTAGTTTCTTCCCGTTTGGATTTGTCTCTGATTCCGGAGTGGCCGGTCCCGATTGATGAAATGGAAACTTATTACGCCATGGCTGAACGGATCATGAATGTCACCCAAGAATATGCCAAAGATTCTTCGTTAACGGAAAATTTGCTCAACCGACTGCAGCAAGGCGGTTTTCCCGAATCGAGATATATGCCGATAGCTGCTGATCTTCAGCCAACAAAGTTCGGAGTCGTACACTCGGATGTTTTTTTTAGTTCTTTTTCTCTCCTTGCTAAAGCTTCATTTCTCAGACCTTTCGATTTGGCGATAAACGCCCGCGCCGTTCAAGTGCTGGTCGATCAGGGAAGAGCAACCGGCGTTAAGGTGATGTCTCCGGATAAGAGTTCTTATACTCTGAAAGCCAAAACAGTCGTATTGTCGGCGAGTACGTATGAAACTCCGCGTTTGCTGCTGCATTCCGGTATTGAGGGAGAAGCGATCGGACATTATATGACAAATCAGGTTTTTATGCTGGCTCCCGGAAAAGTGAGCCGTAGAGATTTCACGGACATTCCTGGAACTCTCGCTATATTGATTACAGCAACACCAGAAAAGCCTTATCAGATCCGGCTGATAGGACCGAGCGGTTTTGATTGGTATCCGTCTGCCGAGGAAAAACCGTTCCTGGAGGATCTTGAGATTCTTCTTCTATGTTTTGGTATGATTGCCCCGCGGTATGAAAACGGGGTCAGTCTCAACCCTAACCGGATAGATGAATACGGAGTACCGGAAATAGAAGTAGTCTTTTCTTTCAGTGATGAAGAACAAGCTGAAATTCAAAAGATGCTGGGAACAGTTAATCAGATTTCTTCCGCCACGGATATCATCTTTGGTGAAGCCTGCCTTGTGCCTACCGGAGATTTGCATCACACTTCGGGTACGTGCCGTATGGGGAATGACCCTTCGACCTCGGTTACGGATCCGTATGGTCAAGTTCACGGCATTTCCGGGCTGTATGTGGCCGACAACAGTGTTCTGCCATTCATCGGGTCCGGAAATCCGACGTTGACTACAGTTGCACTGGCCATTCGAACGGCAGACCATATCGTCACGCTAACGTGATGACCATGCCCCTAAGCGGGAAAAAAGCGTCCTTGGCTTATTTATGAGCATTTTTTTATTAACTCCGAAAATAGTTAACATCGCTAAAAAGCCGGCCAAAAGGCCGGCTTTGCATTGTATCGGATAATGCCGCCAGCAGGCGGCGTACGCAATGACGATGCACAAATTCAATGGCGAAACTCATTATGACGGATCAAGTCAATGCCGCCGCGGCCGGCTCTGCCCGGCTCTTCCGATGCGACATTGTAAAATAAACATAGGACAAGATGCCGAATAGAAGCGCGATCCCTGCCAGCGTAAGAGCATAGCCGCCCAGGGAGCTGAAGTCGCCGCTGGAAATAATGTCTCTAAGCCCCGCCACCGAGTAAGTCATCGGCAGGAACGGCGAGATCCGCTGCATCCAGCCCGGAACCAGCTCCAGCGGGAACGTGCCTGCGGAGCCTGTCAGCTGGAGGATCAGCACGATGACTGCAATGAACCGGCCCGGGTTGCCCATCGACGCCGCCAAAAACTGAATGATCATCATGAACGTAATGCTGGTCAGCACGCTAAAAGCCAGGAACAACCCCATGCTCTGCACCTCAAGCTTCAGCACATAGATGAGCGCCGCGTCGGCAATCAGCGCTTGGACCGTCCCGATCAGCGCCAGCGTCAGCGCTTTGCTCCAAAACCAGCTCCAGCCGCTCGCCGGACGAACCGCCGGTTCCTTAACGGAGTAAACAATCGTCAGCAGCATCGCTCCGACATAAAGCCCGAGCGACAGGAAGTAAGGGGCAAGCCCCGTACCGTAGTTGGTCACTTCGCTCACCTTCTCGACGTCGAGCTTGACCGGATCGGCGAACATGTCGACCATCGTATCCGTCAGCTTCAAATCGGACGTTTGCTCGGACGCTTCGCCCAGCTTGCCGGACAGCTCCTTCGTACCGTCCTCCAGCTTCAGCAGACCGGTCGCGACCTGCTGCGCGCCATCTTCAAGCTGTGCCGACCCGTCCGCAAAAGCAGCCGTGTTCGCCTCGAGCCTTTCGAGACCGGAAGATAGCGTAACGGCGCCGCTATTCAGCTGCTGCGCCCCTTCCGCCAGCTTCGACGCTCCCGCACCGGCTTCAGCCAGTTTGCCGCCAAACTGCTCCAGACCGCTGTCCAGCTTCGCTGCACCCGCCGCCAATTGCTCGCTTCCTGCCTGGAGCTCCTTTGCTCCCGCAGCGGCAGTCTGCAGCTTCGCATCGAAGGCACCAGAGCCTTCGGACAGCTTGCCGAGGCCGCCTTGCAGCTGCTTCGCTCCCGCGCTAAGCTTCGCCTGGCCGTCCGCGGATTGCTCCAGCCCCGCCGCCAGCTCCCTGCTCGCCTTCAGCGCAGCTGCGAAGCTGTCGCTGCCCGCCAGCTCCGGCTGCGCCTGCGCCAGCTTCGCCAGGCTATTCGCCAGCTCAGCCGCATTCCCGGCCAGCTGCTCTTCGCCCGCAGCCGCCGCAGCCAGCCCGCTCGCGAGCTGCGCCCCGCTTCGCTGCGCATCCTCCGCGCCCGCCGCCAGCTCGCCGCCAGCTCCGGACAGCCGCCCGAGCCCGTCCGCCAGCTCCGCGGCTCCGGTCCCGGCAGCTCCCGCGCCGTCCGCGAGCCCCGCGGCTCCGGCGGCCAGCTCCCGCTGCGCGGCCTGCAGCTGCGCCAGGCCGCTTGCGAGCGAGGACGCGCCGTCCGTCAGTCCGGCGCTTCCCCCTGCCAGCTCCGCGCCGCCTTCGCTCAGCTTCGCCGCACCTTCCTGCAGCGCCAGCGATCCGCTTGCGAGCTTGGCGAGATTTTGCTCGACGAGCGCCGCACCGTCCTGCGCCTTCGCGGTGCCGTCGGCGATTTCGCCCGCCCCGTCGCTTGCTTGGCCGATTCCGCCGGCCAGCTCCTCCATCCGCTCGAACACGGTTCGCGCGTACGCCGACGTCACTTCCTTGTTCAGCTCGGCTTTCATCGTGTCGACCGCTTTGCTTCCGATCTGCGAAGCGAGGTAGTTGTAGCTCTCGTTCGCGAGGTACGTCAGCTGCGCCGGATTCGGCTCGTCCGAGGAGAGGGAGGCGGTTTTTTCCGAAAAATCGGCCGGAATTTCGAGCGCCATATAATAGCTATGGTCGGCGATCCCGGCCTCCGCTTCCTGCTTGCTGACGAAATGCCAGTCGAAGGCTTCGTTTTCTTTTAGCTCTTCCGCAAAATCGTCTCCGATATGCATCGTTTTGCCGTTTGCTTCATACCCTTCGTCGGCGTTGACGATCGCGACCGGCATGTTGTCCAGATGTCCGTACGGGTCCCAAAACGCCCCCAAAAACATCGAAGAATACATGACCGGAATCATCAATACGCCCGTGACGGACACGAGGAGTTTTTTGTTCCGCGCAATGCCGGACAATTCCTCGCCAAACTGCTTGAACCCTCTGAACTTCAAAACGCCCACTCTCCTATTTTTGTTCTTATTGACTATTTTCGTCATTCGGTCATTTTATCGTGTAAAAAAAGGCATCCAGCCTATTCTGGAGCCAAACCTTCCTTCATATAAAATCTCAAATGCGCGGCGACTTGCTGTTTGCTGAGCGGCTCGTGCGTTTTTTTCCAATCGACCGTCAGCGCCATGTACAGTCTCAGCATGACGAACGCGGTCAGCTCCGGATCGCATGGCTTGATCTCCCCTTTACCGATGGCCGACTGCACCTGCTGCCTGATGTATCCGACGACAGCCCTCTCGATCTGGTTCAGCCCTTCCTGCGCCATCGGCGTGCCGATCTCGCGCACCTCCTGCGACAGCTTCAGCGCCAGCTCATGCTCCTCCCGAAAATCCAGCAGTTCCTCAAGCGCCGCATTCAAATTATCGAAAAAACCTCTGTCCGGGCTGATAACCCGCTCCGCCACCTGCTTCATTTCCGTGAGCAGCCGCTTCATGATTTCGTGGAACAGCTCTTCTTTATTCGTAAAAAAAGTATAAATCGTGCCTTTGCCGACATTCGCGATCTTCGCCACCTGATCCATCGTCGTCGCCTTATAGCCAAACAGCGCAAACGACTTCGCCGCCGCATCCACGACCTGCTGCCTCCGATCCACCGCCATTCCGTCACCTCCATGAAACTGACCAAAAAACCAATTCGGTCATTTCGACTGAAACCATCATAGCACTTTGGGTTGGGTTATGCAACGGTTCGTCTGTCCTTGAAGGCCTTCGATAAGGCCTTCAATAAGGCCTTCGATATGGCCTTCAATAAGGCCTTCGATATGGCCTTTGATAAGGCCTTCGACCATGATCATAACTGGATTTCTTACAGCTAATTTCCCCCTTCTCGACGATTTTTACTTTTTAACTGGATTCCCTGTATCTATTTCTTCTTCTATAGCCGTTTTCCTTAGAAAAACTTAAATTTATATACAATGAATCCAGGTATTTATTGCCTGCTCCACTTTACTCCAAAATTAACAGCATAAAATACAGGTACTCATTACGCTCGATCAGCTATGCAGCCTTGCTACACACAGATTTTTCAATAACGCTCCCTTAAATACGGGCCAATCTTCGCATCACCTCCCTACTTTCCCCTTGCCTTTCAGCATCAAATTCTATACTCTACTATTAGAGACGAAGAACGTCCCGTTAACACTCAAACGAGTGGAAACGGGACGTTTTTGCGTTCGCTTATTTTAGAGGAGGACGGATATATGAGTTTCGAGAAAGCACATGCCTTATTTATGAAAGGTCATCTGGACCGAAGGTCCGGTGAGCGTCGGGGACGTCTGGAAAGAGGACATTTACATGCGGAACAGCTGTTTCTAAAAAACATCTGGTGGGAGCTTCACGGACATTTTGAACATCTTCATCCCGAGTATGAAGTATTGGACTGGCGCGGCAGGTCATATTTCGCAGATTTCGCTTGGTTGCGGGGGCCCTTAAAACTAATAATCGAAATCAAGGGTTACGCTGCGCATGTTCGTGACATGGACCGGCAAAAATACTGCAACGAGCTGAATCGCGAAACCTTTCTGCGGGCGATGGGCTGGCACGTCATATCCTTTGCGTACGACGATGTCGAGCAGCGACCCGAGCTATGCATCAGTCTGCTTCGGATGTTGCTTAGCCATTACGCTCCCGAACGCATGCCGTCTTCAGACACGTTTCCGTGGGAAAAGGAAATGATCCGGCTCGCTATCAGCCTGACACGACCAATCAGGCCTAAGGATGTTTCGGACTATTTTAAGTATGACCACCGGACAGCGGTTGCCAAGCTCAAGAAACTCAGCGAGAAAAAGTGGCTCATCCCTGCCTACGGTAAAACTGGAACACGTGTTGTGCGCTACGAGCTTGCCAAAGATGTTTTGAGTTATTTTTGAGTTTATTTTTGAGTTACTTGAGTGCTGAGTGCTTCCGGCGGTGGCTGGTACGGAAATGGTTATGGAGTTTGTTTCTTACGCGCAACGCACCTCCATTTACCGTTTCCTTCTAGTTGGTGCCACACGCGATAACTGGATTTTGTGTATCTATTTTCGGGTTTTTGGGAGGTGGAGGCAAATTAACTGGAAAATGTGTATCTAAAACTCCTGAGCATCGATGTTTCCTGGATTAGTGCCAATTTATATACAACTAGTCCAGCTATTTCAGACTCCTCCGTGAATCCCAGTAAATTAACAGCGTAAAATACAGTTACTCGCATGCCACTGGGCTTCGCCGGATAGCACCGCTTCCGTTATTGGCACGCCTTACGCTCCGCCGGATAGCACCGCTTCCGTTATTGGCATGCCTTACGCTCCACCGGATAGCACCGCTTCCGCTATCCGCACGCCTTACGCTCCGCCGGATAGCACTGCAACAGATACCCGTCTCCTCCCGGGATGACTTTACCCGGACAAAAGCGCTATAATGGACATAGTTACTTACTATTAACTGCTACGCAGTCCAAAAGGAGCGTTAACCTATGTCCTACAAAGAAATTACGTCAGCCGACGAATGGAATACCCTGTTTGACAACTCGACGGATCGTCCGCTTGTTATATTCAAGCACAGCACCACCTGCCCGGTCAGCGCAAATGCACTCCAGGAGTTCAACAACTATCTGGATGGAGCGCCGCGTGAAGATGTAGAATATGCTCTTGTTAAAGTGATCGAGTCCCGTCCCGTTTCCAACCAAATCGCCGAAGATACGGCCGTAAAGCATGAATCGCCGCAAATCATCTACATCGACAAAAAAGCAAAAGTATGGACCGCTTCGCATTGGTCCGTAACGAAAGCCCATATTTCCGCCGTTTTGGACTAATTGGAACGAACAGCAGCAGCTTGCGTCAAAAAACGCAAGCTGCTGCATTTTCAGCGCCGCCTCTTAAAAGCTCCAGCCACCTCGCCGCCGCAGTGCGCAGGAGCTGGTGCCTTTTTTTGTGTCACCAACTTATCTGGAACGTTAACTTTCACGCAGCACAACTGGATTTAATGCCTTTATTTTTAGTCCATCGTACTAATTTCAGAAAATAACTGGATTCCACGTATCTAAATCGGACTTTTTTGCTCACATAGAGTGATTTCTTCATTTTTTATACATGAAATACATTTATTATTCTCGAGCTGGGGGAAAACCCGATTTTAAATGTACTTAATCCAGTTAATCAGTTACCTCGGTTACTTAGGTTATTTCAGTTAGCCAAACAGCAGCCCAAGCAGTCCATTCAGTCCTTCAAACAGCAGATCAAGCAGTCCATTCAGTCCGTCAAACAGTCACTCTCTCCCCACTCACCAGCTATCCCGTTTACCCGCCCGCCAGAGCAGCAAACCGCCATTATCAACCCCCAGTTAGTCTGAATCTGCGAATCACACCAGCGGGCGGACTTGCTGCGCCTACGTCCTCGTCTCCCGTGTCTCCCCCATCCCCTCCGTTTCCAGCCGGCACTCGGCCAGCGTAAGCATCCGCGTCCGGCGCTTCCATTTGTGTCCGAGGTAGAACACCAAAAACAGCGGGATGCCGACGTAAGACGCGACGATATACGCCCAGTCGATCCGGCCGTCGTCGAGCGCGCCGATGAACTGCCCGCCGATAACGATCAGGCAGAGCAGCATGGCGAGCAGCGGGCCGAACGGGAACCACTTCGCCCGGTAGGGCAGCTCGTCGAGGCTGTGTCCCTGCGCGGCGAACGCCCGCCGGAAACGGTAATGGCTGACCGCGATGCCCAGCCAGACGATGAAACCCGACATGCCTGATGCGTTAAGCAGCCAGACATAGACGACGCCGTCGCCGAAGAAGGAGGCCAGGAAGGCGAACAGCCCAAGCGCGGCCGTCACCAGCAGCGAAGCGACGGGAATGCCGCGTTCGTTCAGCCGGGCGAGAAAACGCGGCGCCTTCCCCTCCCTCGCGAGTACCCACAGCATCCGGGTCGAGGCGTACATGCCCGAGTTGCCGGCCGACAGCACCGAGGTCAGAATGACGGCATTCATGACGGAAGCCGCGACGGCGAGGCCCGCTTTTTCGAAAACGATCGTAAACGGACTCGTCGAAATATCGCTGCTCGCGATTTGCTCGTTCGTATGCGGGATGAGCAGGCCGATGAGCAGAATCGCCAGGATGTAGAATAACAGAATCCGCCAAAAAATCGACCGGATCGCGCGGGGAATGCTGTCTCGGGGATTCTCGCTTTCACCCGCCGCCACCCCGATCAGCTCCGTTCCCTGGAACGAGAAGCCGGCCGCCATAAACACGCCGAGCGTCGCCAGAAAGCCCGCCGGAAACGGATTGTCCGTCAGATTGCGAAAGCCGGTCGCTTCCCCGTTCCAAATGCCGAATACCATCAGCAGGCCCAGGGCGATGAAGACGATGACCGTTACAATTTTGATCATGGCGAACCAATATTCCGATTCCCCGAAGCCCTTCACGGACAGCAGGTTAAGACCCAGCATTAGCAGCAGAAACACGCCGCTCCACAGGATCGACGGGCTGTTCGGGAACCAGAACTTCATGATCAGCGTGGCAGCCGACAGCTCGGCGGCTATCGTGATCGCCCAATTGTACCAGTAGTTCCAGCCCAGCGCGAAGCCGAGCGACGGATCGACAAAGCGGGCGGCATACGTGCTGAACGTGCCGGACACCGGCATGTACGTAGCCATCTCCCCCAAACTCGTCATCAGAAAATACACCATCACCCCGATCAGAGCATAAGCCAGCAGCGCCCCGCCGGGACCCGCCGAGTGAATCGCACCACCGCTCGCAAGAAAAAGCCCCGTGCCGATTGAGCCGCCGAGCGAAATCATCGTCATATGTCTGGCTTTAAGCCCTCTGCGCAGCGTTGTTGCGCCTTCGTTTGTTCCGCTCACCTGATTGCACACTCCATTCTGTCCCGCCGTAAGCGCTTCTTCGGACGGATGTATGACCTCAGTTTGCTAAATTTTCCGTTTTTTATCCATCTAACGGCCTATCATAAGAATGAAATTCCAATATATAATGAGTAGGTATTGATTTTTTATCCGATTTTGAAAGGAATGGTACGATGTTCGGAAAATTGGCTGCCGACGCGCTCGGGCTCAGCGACATCGGCTCGGTAATCAAGCCGGCGGATTACAGCAAGGTTGATTCAGACGATTACGTTATGCACGAAGACAATGAGAAAATTTATTTTCTGATCAAATCGAAAACCGACGAATATTGCTTCACGAACCTGGCACTCATTCATCTTGACGGCACCAGCGCAATGAGCAAAAAACGGACCTTAAGACGTTACACCTACAGCGCGAATCCGATCTCCCAGGTAGCTTTGGAAACGGCGGGCACCGTCGACCTGGACGTAGAAATCAAGTTTACCATCGGCCCTGTCGCCCTCTCCATCGACATCAACAAGAAGCATATCGAAGAAGTAAAGGACCTGTACAAGGCGCTGATCAAAATCTCCGAAATTACCCGCGAGAACGAGATCACCCTTGAATACGCGCGGCGCAGTCTCGACATGGCGTCCAGCACGCTCCAGCAGATTCACAAAGGCGACTTCAACGTGGTCGACCAGTTCGACGGCCTGAACAAATCCGCTTTCAACTGGCTCGTGAACTCGCATAAGCAGTATCGGATCAAGGATTTCGGCTCGATTTTCGAGCGTTATATCAATAACTGATCAAGCGTAAACGGCTGACGTCGTCCTTTGGAGGCTCAGCACACGTTTCGCGAAAATCAATTTACGGATGTGAAACTTATAAATTCTTATCCTTAAGTAAGGACCGGCGCTTCGGCGCTGGTCTTTTTTTATTGCGTGAAGATAGCGCTCGGAAAAATAACTGGATTCGATGTATATAAATCGTTGAGAAACGTGAAGTTGGCGGAAATAGCTGGATTCGATGTATTTAATTCGAATGACTCCTTCCTATTTGCGGTTTTACCCGGATTTAGATACACAAAATCCATTTATTTCAGTGGAACGAGGCAGATCTCTAAAATTAAATGGATGAAATCCAGTTGTCGTCACACAGTTCACCTGGCTTATGTCATATTACCTCACATAAACATTGCGCAAATCTGACTTCCGCGTTTATAGTAAAAGTAAAAGAATAATAGCCAAAGCGAACGACGCGGAAAGAGGTGGATGCGGGTGCCGGGAGAACTTATTTTGACGGTGGATGACGAGATCAGAATCGGCGAGCTCATCGGGATGTATCTAGGCAAGGACGGCTTTCGCCATGTGACCGCGACCAGCGGCAGGCAGGCGATCGAGCTGACCGAGAACGAGCAGCCGTCACTGATTGTGCTGGATGTGCTGCTGCCCGACATGGAAGGGTACGAGCTGTGCGCAAGGCTGCGGCAAAAGACGGATGTGCCGATCGTCTTCCTCACCTGCAAGGATACCGAAATCGATAAAGTCGTAGGACTCAGCGTCGGGGCCGACGACTATGTAAGCAAGCCGTTCAGCCCGGTCGAGCTCGTTGCCCGTATCAAGGCGCAGCTTCGCCGCAGCCGGATCGCCGGGAACAAGCAGGCGGAGGAGCAGCCATCTTCGGTCCTCTCGTCCAGACATTTGCGCCTGCGGATCGATGCCCATGAAGCCTACGCGGATGGCAAGCGGATCGAGCTGTCGGCGAAGGAGTTTCAGCTGCTCGCCTATTTGATGCAGAACGCCCGCCAGGTAATGACGGCTGAACGTCTGCTCAGCCACATTTGGGGTTATGACAGCAGCCTCGACACGAAGACGCTTCAAGTACATATCGGGAATCTCCGCAAAAAAATCGAACCCAATCCTTCCTCGCCGACGCGGATCGTTACGATCAGGGGAATCGGCTATAAATTCGATGACCCCGTTCAATAGGCTGAAAGCGCTCGTCCGGCCGCGAACCTTCGCCATTCAAATGCTTGCCGCCATGCTGGCCGTCTCCTTGATCCCGCTTCTTTTGCTGTCCGCGGTCGCGGGTCAGACGGTGAACACGCAGCTGGAGCATTTTAACGAGCTTAACACCGCCTTCACCGAAAAAAATTTCATCAGCATGTACGAAGCCAACCTGCAGGAGCAAGTTCGTGCCATCGATACCGAGCTGCGCCTCGTCGAAGATGCCGTTCTGCTTGCCAAAGCGATGGCCGAATCAATTTTTGCCCGAGAGGAGTCCCGGGACGCCGTCCCTCTAACCTTCGTCTACGACGCGAAGATGCAGCGCTTTACGGAGAAGAACGGCGACGGCAAAGGTGTCATCTCCATCCGCACAACCAATCGAACGAAGACGCCTACGGCCGAGCAAGCCTACGATTTGGCGCTCAGCAAGGAGCTGTTCCCGCTGTTCCAATCCGAAGCGGCGCGGAAGCCGAATGTTGTCTCGATCTACTACATCCACCCAAAGTCCGGCTCTTTTTACTATCCGGAGTATACAGGCCCCGGAGCGCAGGAGACGCCAAAGCCGATTCTGCCGCTTACCTCTTACAGCTTTTATACCGATGCGCTGAGCGTCAGGCCGAAGCATAACCGGGTGGCATGGACGAAGCCGTATCTGGACATTACGCCGCGCGGCTGGATGTTCACGGCTACCGCCCCCGTCTATGACGAACGCCGAGTGCTGCGCGGGGTTGTGGCCGCCGACGTTACCATCGACCGGTTCGTGAACAATGTGCTCGATACCCGGTTCGGGGATGAGAACGGCTTCGCCCTGCTGCTGGACCGGGACCGGGAAGTGATTGCAGCCCAGCAGCACGGGGACAAGCAGCTTTCACAGCTGGACCTGGCCGAGCTGTTCAGTGACGACACCTTGAACAGCTACAGGAGAATGAAGCTGGGCGCTGAACAAAAGGTCGTCTTCAGCCGATCCATCCCGACGACCGACTGGATTCTCGGCTATATAATCCCCGAGGGCAAGCTGCTGGAGCCGATCCACTCGGCAAGCGAGGCGCTTTCGGAGCAAACGAAGAAAAAGCTTGTTCTGCAGCTGTCTATGCTCGGATTGCTTTCGGTCTGTTTAAGCATTTTGCTGGCTTTTTATTTGCGTTCGAAGGTTTCCCGGCCGGTCAAAATGCTGGCAGTCGCCTTCGCGGAAATGGGCGAAGGCCAATTCGCCGCCGCTCCGCTGCATGATACGCGAACGCTTGAATTCAACCGGCTGCTGCATGCGTTCAACCGGATGTCGCTCCGAATCCGCGAGCTGATGGAGGAGCAGAGCGGGCTGAATCAGCGGCTGGAGCAGAAGGTGGAGCTCCGGACGGAGGAGCTTCGCGACATGAACAACGAGCTGGAGCGGCGGGTCGAGGAACTGCTTCGTCTGGAGCGCTGGCGCAAGGAGCTGTTCATGAACATCTCCCACGACCTGAAAACACCGATCACACTTATTCGCGGATATATCGAGGCGATCAACGACGGCACGATTCCCGCGGCGGAGACCGGCCGGTATTTGCGAAGGATCTATGAGGATATCCAAACGATCAATCAGTTCGTCCGTAACCTGAGTGAGCTGAGCCTGCTGGAAACGAGGCAGCTGGGAGCGGCGTTCAGTCTTATCGACGCCGATGCCTTCTTTGCCGAATCGGCCCGGAAATGGGACGCCTTCATGAAGCTGGAGCGCAGGCCGTTCAAGGCCGGTCGGCGCGAAGGTGATGGCGAAGGCATAAGCAGAAGAAAGGGCGTTGTTGAGAGGGCGCTTTTCGGTGGCGAGACTACGGCGGATGACGGGGATTTTGGCTTCAGCGGAACCTTATCCAATGGCGTGGCGCTGTACGATGGTGAGACAGCGGTCCGGCCTGCCGGCAGCAGCTCCATCGGGCTGTCACACGGCTTAGGCCGCTCAGCTGCCCCAGCTCGCCGCCTGATTTATGGCGATGCCCATCTCATCGGCCGCGTGATCGATAATCTGATCGATAACGCGCTTAAATATTCGGATCAGGGCAGCCCAATCACCTTCGAATACGAGCTGACGAACGGGGCTGTCGCCTTTCACGTAATCGACTTCGGCAGCGGCATTCCGGAGGAGGACCTGCCTTACGTGTTCCATTCGTTTTACCGCATCGATAAATCCCGCAACAGCGGCATCCCCGGCAGCGGCCTCGGCCTGTCCATCGCCAAGGAAATTGCCGACATGCACGGCGGCAGCTTGTCCGTCAGGCGCGGGAAGCGCTTGGCAGACGGGCAGGGACCGGGCTGCATGTTCACCCTGACGCTTCCGCTCGTTTCCTCCGAACGAGATGACCATTAGAATGCAGAATTCGTACAATATGCGGTCTGAGCGTCTTTTTTGTCCATTAGAAAACAAACGACGTCCAAGCAAAAAGCCCAGCCATCCCCGGTATGGGGACAACTGGGCTTACTCAAATCTATTCGCTTGCAGCAACCTCGGGCAAATCAAGAGTCGGCGTTTCGTTGAAGAAGTTGAACGGCTTGATCATCGCGGTGACCCATTCCGTCGGCATGATCGGGAACTCCTCCGCACGCATGACGTGCGTCGTCCCCGTCGTCAGCCAAACAACCGTGTCCTTGTTCTTGATGTTCCGGTTCTGCTGCGTCCACAGTCCAAGACCGGTGTCGGTGTTGTGCGTCGTGTACTTTCCTTCCGAATAAAGCTCATCCTTCTTGTATGGCGTAACCCAAATATGATTATTAATGAATTCCGCTCGTTTCAGTACATAGTCCGTTTTCGTAAACAGCGGCTCCTCCATGAACGGATGAGTGCCTCCCGCGTAAGGCATGACTTGGTAGCCGGTCGCGTAGCCGAGCTTGTTCTCTTTCGACGTATTAGTGACGAGCACGATTTTGTCCGGGTCGAACTTCTGAATGGCATCCTGCTCCGTTTTGTACGTTTTTTCTACGGTAATCATTTCGCTGCGGGCGAACTCCGGATCGGCCACCGTGACCGCTTTAGGCAAAATCTCGCCCACCGAGTTCGAAAGACCGTCAACGTCCATATCCAGCCTGTAGCTAAAAATATGCTGGTGAGTCGGAGCGACGATATTCGTATCTACCAGCTTGCCGTTGCGCGTGTCCTTGCCCGCTGTCAGGTCGTCCATCGTTTTGGTTTTCACCGCTTTGACCTGAGCGAGGCCTGTTGCGCCGGCCATCAGCTTGATGGAGCCGTTTTGCAGGAAGACCCAATCCAGCACATAATCGTAGTTGCCGATCGTGGCGATTGTGCGGAGCACGAGCTCGCGGCGCTCTCTCGCATCGCCGTTATGCGACCATTCCGGGTCGGCGTAACGCTCGAACAGCGCAAACGTGTTTTTGATGACCGTCGCTTTGCCTTCCGTATTGTTCACTGCGGCGTCGAACAGCGTCGCGTTCGCAGGCACGTCCGAGCCCACGTTCAACGTGCGGGTGGACAAGCCTACGCCGTATTCGCCGGCGTCCATAAAAATTTTGTACAGCCATGCCGGATCCGGATCGCCGTAAGGCACCATCATGCCGCCGAGGCCGCCTTCGTACATAATTTTCCGCTTTTCGCCGTTCTCCGTGTACGAAACCGTCGATACCATCGGACCGACGCGCGGGTCCAGGCGGAAATGGAACTTCCAGTTTTGCCAGTCGACCATTGTGCCCTTCACGGAGAAGCTGGCGCCTTCCGGCTGCGAGATGATCAGCGGCTTGATTTCGTCGGTCCGCTTCGTCTTGATCACCTTCGAATAATCGTTCAGGTCGGTCGGAACCGGAGGATTGCCTGTTTCGTAGATTTTGAGCACTTTTTTCGCATTCAGATCAACGAGAAAGGCCAGTCCGTCCATCGGGTGAGCAAAATGGTTGACCGCTCCCTCCACTTTCGGACGTGGAACCGACATCGCCAGTCGGGAGCCCGGCGGCGTCAGCTCGGGGCCGTAATCGCCAAGCGGGCCGTCCGCGAACGTCACCTTGCTCAAATCGGTAATGCCGTGTCTCGCCAGTGCGGCTACGGCGTCTTTGTCCGCTTCGACGATGGCCTCGGTTTGCCCCCATTCGGTATAAAACGGCCAGCCCTGCTTGACCTCTTTCCAGTAAGTGATCTTGTCCGTATCCAGGTTAACCGTGCCTTCGTACGGCTTACTCCCTTTAATGAGCGTAAAAGTCGCCTCCCGCGGAAGCTTTTTCCCTCCCTTATCGTCCCAATCCCACACTTTCTTCTTATCCGGCTCCTGAAGCTTAATCTCGGAAAAATACATATCGGCGCTGCCGTACTGCGAGCTTCGGATGATTTTTGAGGCTTCTTCGATTTCTTGCGGAGTGAGCGGATTCAGTGGATGGTAGACGATTTTCTCCACTTCCGCGGCGCTCAGGCGGTCCAGCCCGAAAGCCCCCGGAAAAAGATTAACAGATCCAATAACGACAGATGCGGCAATGACGGTTACAAGCAGCTTTTTCTTCTTCATCGTTTCCCTCCATTATCTATTCTCTGTTCTGCTCTGCTGGCACATCCCGGACACATGACCATCGCATCCCCCGTTTCCGTTTGTTTATGTTAGCTACTCTAACACGCACAGGTAATAACGAAAGGCGGTTCAGGTAAAGGGAACTTAAGATGTTTCTCCGGTTTGGGTAAAATATAAAGCCGCCGCGGGGATCGAAGCTGAGCCTTAGACTTAGACGTTTCACGAAGTCTGCGGGCAGACCAGGCTAAGTCTAATCCTATTCCCGCGCCTCCTTGTCGCGCCATTCCGCCCAAAAAAAGCCCGCCGGCCTTTTGAAGGCCAGCAGGCTTTGTGAATTGGCGGAGCGGATGCTAGACATTGATGACAAACGGGACGACGAACGTTTTGCCTCTCCGCTGAAACTGTCCCCACAGCTTGTACTTGCCGCTCCCCGGAAAGCTCACCCCGAACGCGGCCTGCGGTCCCGATGATGCCCAGTTAAGCGGATGGATATGGAGGAAGTGCTCCGTCGACTCATGAATCGCAACCGCATGGCCTACCGCTCCGAGGTACAGCTCCAGATCCTTGATCGGCTCGCCCGTCTCCTCGTCGGTAAACGTATACGTCATGCTCGTTGCCGACTGCGGCGCCGGTGCATCTTCAAATTCCAGTGTCACCTTCATTCCTTCCACGCTGGCAGTCAGCGTCTCGCTAGGCTGAAGCGGTTCCGGCTCGGGCGGTTGCCCAAGGACCGTCATCTGGTCCGATCGGGTCAGCTCGTTCATCCCTGCCGGCTGAAAATCCGCGTAGATCTTGTAATCGCCGCTTGTCGGGAACACAACCGGGAGCTCGAACGCGCCTTCCCCATTGTATTCCGGATGAACGTGCTGAAAATGCTGCAAATCCGAGCTCACAATGATCAGG
Organism: Paenibacillus vietnamensis; assembly: GCF_020169515.1. Lineage (GTDB taxonomy): Bacteria > Bacillota > Bacilli > Paenibacillales > Paenibacillaceae > Pristimantibacillus > Pristimantibacillus vietnamensis. The sequence goes on from NZ_JAHMHW010000007.1 coordinate 166,491, forward strand.
TGCATCAGTTTCTCATTGGTAACAGCAAATTCATTGACCGGCCGGCCCTCTCCATTCGAGATCTTTATTGCCAATAACGCTGGCGAACCCGCTTGCGGCTTTCCTTCCGGCCACGAAGGCGTCAGTCTTATCGTTTTCTCCGCCTCCGTCTCGCTTCCCGGCCCCGCATGGCGGTGAGCCAGCGACAAAGCATACGGATCGAGAAACGGATCCGACAAATCCTCCGAAGCAGCCGGCCTTCCTCCCCCCTGCAGTAGAAAAACCGCCGCCAACGCCAGCATAAACCCCGACAGCAGCAGCGTCCATTTGTATTTTATCATTGTCATGACTTCATCCCCCTCGCCCCGCACTGGTGCACCATCCTCTCACCCTCGGGATGTTATGAAGCTATTGTATAGATCGGGGGTAAACCTGGCGGAGAGACAAGGTAAAGTGAAAGTAAAGTTTATTTAAAATCTATGCTTACATACTCCGCATCCTTCTGCCCGCTCCATCGCCCCCACCACTTCTTCTATGTAAAAAAACCTCACGACGGCTATCAAGAGCAGGCAGGGCATATCCTTTTTTCTTCTTTGCTTCAATCTCCCTACGGCTCAGGAACTTCACGCTACAGCTCGGGGCCTTTTCGCCTCCTAATCTTCACCGGATCCCTGGGGCATACCGTGTTTATCTACTTTGATTCACTCTCCCCTCGGCTCAAGAACTTCACGCTCTAGCCCGGAGCATTTTTTTGACTCCTAATCTTGCCCGGCTCCACAGGTGTATACCCTGTTATCCATCTTTGCTTCAATCTCCCAACGGCTCAGGAACTCAGTCACTCTCCACAAAAAGTAAGCACTACACAATCTTCCTCCAGTCCCGATCCACAAACTAGTACGCTACCTGAGCTGATGGGAGAGTAGGCAAAAGAAGAAAAGAAGCATGCACTGTCCCCCGCTCCTCCGACATCTCAACCTCTACTCCAAGTGACTCGTTCTGAGCCGATGGGAGAGTGAGCAAAAGAAGAAAAGAAGCATGCACTATCCCCACTCTCCTGCCGACGACTCAACCTTTCTCACGCGACTCATCCTGAGCCGATAGGAGAGTGGGCAAAAGAAAAAAGAAGCATGCACTATCCCCATGCTCCTCCGACATCTCAACCTCTACTCCAAGTGACTCATCCTGAGCCGATGGGAGAGTGAGCAAAAGAAAAATATAAACAGTAAGGTTACGGAGCCAGGGACGAGGGCAGGGCAGGCCGGAGTTCATCCACTCAAAGTGCAATTTGCACGTTAATACGAGTGGATAGGGTCAGTAGACGCTTGCGTTTTGTACCCGGCTCCGCAGACGCTAATTAAACAGATTCAGGCCTTTTACTTATACACATCCATCGCCGCCTGGACGGCTAGGCCCGCCTCCAGCTGGTGGCCGTGGCGGATGAGGGAAGCTTCGAGAGCGCCTAAAGCAAGGAGCACGTTTCGTCTGCTGCAGCTGTAACCCATCGTGCCGATGCGCCAGATTTTGCCCTTCAGAGGACCGAAGGAGCTGGCGATCTCGATGCCGAACTGCTCGAGCAGCATCGCTCTTACCGATTCGCCGTCTATGCCGGGCGGTATTTCGATGCAGGTAACGACGGGCATTTTGCAGGACGGGTCGCCGTACAGGCTGAGACCCATCGCTTCGAGACCGGCAACCAATGCTATTTCGTGCAAGCGATGCCGGGCAAAACGCGCCTCCAGCCCTTCTTCGAGCACGAGCCGAAGCCCCTCGCGGAGCGCGTACAGCATCGAGGTCGCTTCCGTGTGATGATTAAGGCGGGCCGGGCTCCAATAATCCTGCAGCTGGCTCAAATCGAGGTAGTTGCTCTGAATGGGATGCAGCGGCGGGTTCACCCCTCCCACGCCCGGGGGAAGCAAACCCTGCTCGATTTTTTTGCGCCTCAGCAGCTTGGCTTCCGCCCGCTTATTATACGTAACAGGCGCCATTCCCGCCGGCACGGACAAGCATTTTTGCGTACCGCCGATCACGGCGTCGAGCAGCAGGCGATCCGTCGCCACCTCAATGCCGCCGATGGTCGCGACTGCATCTACAACAAGCAGCGCATCGATCTCGCGGCACACTTGTCCTACGCCTTCAAGCGGCTGTATCCGCCCTGTGGACGTCTCCCCGTGCACGACGGCGACCAGCTTCGGCCGATGCTGACGGATCGCGGACTCGAGCTCCGCCAAGTCAAAGACATAGCCCCATTCCTTCTCGAGCGTTACGACCTCCGCGCCGCAGCGCTTTGCAATTTCGGTCAGCAAATGGCCGAAGCGCCCGTAGATCGGGACGAGCACTTTATCCCCCGGCTCGATCAAACCGACGAGCACCGCCTCGATGCCGGAGCGGGACGTTCCGTCCACCGGATAAGCCCATTCATTATCGGTCATGAACAGCTTCCGGAGCATTCCCATCGTTTCGTTCATCAGCGCCGTAAATTCAGGGTCGAACTGCCCCAGTATAGGAAAGGACATTGCCCGCAGCACTCGCGGATCCACCTCGACCGGTCCCGGCGTCATAATGGTGCGCGGGGACGGCGACAAATCCCTGTAAGCCTTCATAACCCTTCCTCCTCGTAGCCCAATCTGTAAAGCAGCTCCGTCAGCACCAGTACCCCGACGGCAAGCTCGCGCGGCTCCGTAAATTCGTCCGGCGAATGAGAAATGCCGCGCCTGCTCGGCACGAACAGCATCGCCGCCTTGCCTGTATGGCCGAACATTTGCGCATCGTGCCCGGCTCCGCTCACCATCCGCTTCGAAGCAATTCCCAGCCGGCCGCATATGTCATCCATTTGGCGCTTGAGCGTATCATTCATTGGCACGGGCTTCTCCCGGAACCATTCCGAGCCCCGAATATCCAGCTGCCGATCCTCCGCCAGCCGGGTAAACGCACGCATCACCCAATCGCAAAAGCGTTCCAGCTCCCCTTCATCGGAATGGCGCGCATCTACCGTAAACACGACCTTACCGGGGACGACATTAGGCACGTTCGGATAGGTCTGCAGCCGGCCGACCGTCGCGACGAGAGGAGCGCCGAGCCTGACGGCCTCCAAGCGCATAGCCTGGATCATTGCGCTAACGCCATCCAATGCATCCTTACGCATATGCATCGGAGTCGTTCCCGCATGGTTCGATTCCCCGGTCACCTCGAATTCCAATCTCCGCTGGCCGACAATCGTGTCGACCACTCCGATTGCCAGTCCCTCGGTTTCCAGCACCGCACCCTGCTCGATATGCACCTCGACAAAGGCCGCGATATCCGTCCGCCGGCTGTCGCGATGCGTCCCTTCCCCGAAGCCGCATCGCTGCATAGCATCCGCAAACAACACCCCCTGCGGATCCTGCAGACCGGAAATTTGCTCAAAGGTCCGCTGGCCCGTGATGCTGCCGGAGCCCCAATAGGCTAGCGGAAACCGGCTTCCCTCTTCTTCGCAAAAGGATACAAGCTCCAGCGTCCGCTTCGGTCTGCCGTATTGCCGCTGCAAATAATCCAGCGCCAGAAGCCCGGCCGCGATGCCGTAAGCTCCGTCGTATTTGCCGCCCTGAACGACCGTATCGATATGAGAGCCCGTCAGGACAGACGGGAACGCAGTATTTTCCCCTTGCAGCTTGCCAAATAAATTACCGACCGAATCAAACTCCGTTTCAAGGCCGAAGCCGGTCATTTTTTGAGCTAATGCCCGCTGCGTTTCCAGCCAGCCATCGGAATAGAGAAGCCTCGTAATACCGCCGTTTTCATCCGGGCTATAGGAAGCGAGCCAATCCAGCACTTGAATGACGTTCGTCTCAAAATAAGCGAGCAGCTTCTCCTTTTCCTGCGGATGAGAAAGTATACCCCGCTCCATAGCCGCCCCTCCCCACTAGTTAGCGCCGTTCCAGCGAATCCATTGCCCCTTCGGCGTCCCGCCGGGCGCCTGGCCCTCCCGGTAAATCGGCTGTCCGCCGAGATAAGCAGCTGTAATTTTGCAATGCATGAGCTCTCCTATATAAGGACTATGCTTGTGGCGATGGTATAAATGTTTTTCCTCCAAAATATACGGTTTGTTCAAATCGATCAGCACGAAATCCGCGGCGGCGCCCAGCCGGATTTCTCCTTTATCCGCATCCAGTCCGAAGCGTTTGGCCGGAGCGCCCGACAACAGACGGCTTAAGAGCGGCAGCGGAATGCCGCGCTTCACGTGGCCTTCGCCAACGACTAGCTCGACGGAGCTTTGCGCACCCGCAATTCCGCCCCAAGCGTCGAAAAAATTTTCCGCATTTTTCATAGACACCGGACAGGGGGAATGATCGGACGAGATCATATCGATTTCCCCGGCAGCAACGGCCGCCCACAGCAGCTCGCGTTCCGGCTCTTCGCGAAGCGGCGGCGAGCACTTGGCGACGGCCCCTTTGCGCTCCAGATCGCCGGCCGACAGCTTCAAATAGTGCGGGCACGTTTCCAGCGTGACGTCAACTCCGCGGCTGCGAGCGTCATTGATCGTTCTCACGCCGGCTTCGCTGCTGATGTGGACAAAATGCAGCTTGCAGCCGGTTTGCCCGGCGTAGAACAACGCTCGGTTAATGGCTTCCAGCTCGGCGATAACCGGCCTCGAAGCAACGTAATCCGCCGGCGACAGGCGTCCTTCCGCACGCATCGCCGCGCCGAGCCTCGATACGATCGGCTCGCTCTCCGCATGCAGTGCCAGCACTTTGCCCAGGCCGGCTATTATTTTCATTCCCTCAAGCAGCGTATAGTCGTCAACCTCGCGAAAGGCGTCTTCACCGGGGTCGCCCGTGTAAGACATAAAAGCTTTGAAGCCGATAACTCCGGCCTCGTGCAGCGGCTGCAGCTCGTGCAATTTTCCGGGCACCAGCCCGCCCCACAGAGCGTAATCGGCATGCGACCGGTTTTGCGCGGCAGCCAGTTTTTGATGCAGTGCGGCTGCCGTTACGGTCGGAGGAATGCCGTTCAGCGGCATGTCGATGTAGGTCGTGCAGCCGCCGGCCGCCAGCGCAGCGGAGCCGCTCTCGAAGCCTTCCCATTCACCGAGGCCCGGCTCATTCAAATGGACATGAGCGTCAATCATTCCCGCCATAACCGTAAGCCCTTCGGCCGATACCGTCCGGGCGGCATCATCCCCGCGCAAGGAATCGCCCAGCTGGACGATTCGCCCGTCTCTCACGCCGATATCCAGTATCCGCACCTCATCTTTTAGTACGACGCTGCCCTTTTGGATAATCAAATCCAGCCTATCCGCTGCTCCCATCCGAATCCCCGCCTCTCCGGTCGTCTGCTCAATCCCCTTATCTCTACTCTATGTATGCGATGAACTGATTAACGTAGCGAATTTGCCGTCGCAAGTTTCGGCATACCTCCTGCCTCCTGCTTGTCTCATTTGTTTGTCAACTTATCTGACACAAATCAATGTTATAACTACATCATAAACGGATTTCGATCCCTTGTCATGATGTCATTAGGCAAATATAGCGTTAATTCATTGAAGTGTCTTTGAGCTGCTCATTGTACATGTAATCTAAGTTGACGTAATGTTTGGAGGGTACACCGTAAAAAGGCCACAAAGCTGACCCAAAAAACAAAAGACTCACCGGCCGGGACCTTCGTGATCCCGCGGTGAGCCTTGGTTTCCGCACTGCCTTTCCATTATTACTCCGACTATGCGTTATCTACTCAGCCTGCAGGACGGTTTGCGCTGCATTGCCTTCCTCAGCCTTTGCTGCTTCCTTATCTTCGGCGTTATGCTTCCTAATCCTCAGCCTTTGCTGTTTCCTTATCTTCGTTCAACCTTTGTTGCTCCTAATCCTCGGCTTTACTGCTTCCTAATCCCCGGCTTTGCTGTCGCCTAATCAGCGCTGCAGCCCCCGCTTCGCTTTCGTGCAGTTCAGACGGTACGTCCTTCCGTACGCCTTGCCGTAGCGGACGATACGGCGAAGCATCGTCTGGTCGGGCAGCAGCGAGAACGGGCAAGGATCCGGCACCGTGTTGACTTCCAGAATCCATGGCTTCAAATTCCGGTCCAGCGCCAAATCCAGGCCGATCTCTACGATGCCGGGGTAAGCGCTGTACAGGCGCTTGACCGTATCGATGCCGATCCGATCCATCCGGCCCAGCAACTCCCGGCGCGCCTTCGGGGATGCGTACGGCTTCAGCAGGTAGGCCGTCGGATAGATGCTGCCCCCTTGGCTGCCGTTCGTCACAATCTTGCCCGGGTGGGCGACCCGGCCGACCGTTCCCGTCGCCTCCCAGCCGCCTTGAGGCTTGCGCTGCACCATGAGGCGGATATCAAACGGAAGCCCCTTATACTTCAGCAGGTGAATCCCTTTTTGCACCAAATAGTTCTCGCCTTGCGTGTCCTTCATCAGCGAGCGGTAAAACGCGTCGTAGGACTCAAACTTCCTGCGGTTTCTCCCGAGCTGGTAGGCATAGCTCCGCTTGGAAGCGCCTTTGCCGCCCTGACTCAGCAGCTCCGCCTTTATGACACCGCGTCCAAGCGAGCCGCGGGTAGGCTTCACATACACCATTCCGTATAGCTGCAGCATGCTGCTTAGGCTGTCCTTAGTCAGCATTTTGGTCAGCGGCACGTAACCGCGCACCTTCTCGTCCCTAAGCAGCACAAGCGTCTTGGACCATTTGTCCGCAATTCTCCGCTTTCCGGCCGCTTGTGCCGCCGGTTTTCCGATTTTCCCAGTCGCAACGGCGTTAGCGGCAGCTCCGAATTTTTTGACCGTGCCAGCTTGATTGGCTGCTCCGCCTTGTTTCAGCGCAATGAGCTTACTCGCCGCTCCGCTTTTTTTCGCAGCGCCGGCTTTGCCATTAGCGCCGACTTGATCGGCAGCACCGAACCTCCCGTGCGGAGCAGCATTCGCGGACTTTTTCACATCCCTGCTTTTTAAGGCATTTCCGCTCTTTTTGGCATATTCGCCTTTATCGGCCGCCTTCGTTTTTTTCGAGCTTCCGTTTTCCCCTGTCCTGCGAACTTTTTTGGCTTTAATCGTTTTTCCTGAATACCTGCTTTTTGCTTTTTTGAATTTCCCGCTTTTCCTGCGCCTGCCTGTTATCCCGGCCCGTCCGGCTTTCCTCGTTTTGTCGGCTCCCGCCTTTCCGGCCTTCCCGGCCTTCGCGATTCTTCTTTTCCTACTCAAGCTATCCCTCCGCTCCAAGCCTGTTTACCATCTCTATCAGCATACGGCGCATTTGCAAAAATGGATTTAGGCCGCTGTCGTCATAACCCGAACCTGAACGCCGCCGCGACATAAGCTTAAGTAATCCATTCCTTCGGGAGTTCTGGCACGAGGAGGCAAAACACGCATGACAAGCATAAATCCGCTCCGGCGGCAAATCGGGCGCATCTCCCGCCTGCACCCCTGGTACGGCAAGCTGCTGGAGGAAAAAGGGGTCGATCCGCTCGAGGCGGAGCTGTCCGACCTGCCGCTCATGACCGCCGACGTTCTGGACGCGAATTATTACACGCCTGAGCCGCGGACGGAAGCCGGTCTTTCGGTGTACCGGACGTCGGGCACGTCGTCAGGCATCCGCAAAGCGATCTATTACTCGCAGGAAGATGACGAAAGCTATATAGCCGCCAAAACAGCCTGCTTCCGCCAATGGCTGGAGCAGGACGCATTGCCCGTGCGCACAGCGCTGGCGGACATGGGGACGGGCCACGCCGCCAGCACGGCGATGACGATTTTCGGCCGGCTCGGCCTGCAGGCGGATTCGCTATCCTTCGCCCTCCCCGTTCAGGAGCACATCCGCCGGTTAACGTCGTTCCGGCCGGAGCTGCTATATACGATGCCGTCGATCCTCGACTCGATCGCGGCTGCCGCTCCGGAGCCGCGCGCCTTCGGCATCCGCAAAATCATCCTCGTCGGTGAAATCGCCACGCCTCTCTGGCAGGAAAACATGGCGGCCCGGTTCGGCATCGGTGCCGGAGATATTATGGACACGTACGGATCCATCGAGATCGGAGCGATCGCTTCTTACTCTCATGAGCTTGGATTGTACGTGTTGGATGAATCGCTTCACGCGGAAGCTCTGCCCCCCGCGCAAATCGACCCCCGGCTCGGCGAGCTGGCGCCGGGTGAAGCTGTGCTCGTGCTGACCTCCTTCGTACGTTCGATGTTTCCCGCCATCCGTTACGTCACCTACGACGTCGTGCGGGATTTCCGGATGATCGAAATCGGCGGCCGGCGGAGGCAGTGCTTCAGCTGCATCTCCAAGCGCGTCGGCCCCGACCTGAAGCACGGCGAGAAAATCAGCATCTACGATATCGAAAGCGTCGTTCACCGGTTTGCTGCCGATGCGGAGCTTCGGGTCAGGCTGAAGGACAACAAGCTGTCCGTCCATATCCGCAGCCGCACCCTGAGCGAGGACACGCTTGAACACATCGGGCACGCCCTGGAGCATAAAATACCGGAAATCGGCCAAATGATCCAAAACCGCATGCTGTCCGGCATATCCGTCACGCTTGCGGCCGAGGAGGAACAGCTGGAACGCGGAGCTGTGAAATCTAAAAAATTGTATTTTTGAAAGGGGTGCGGATGCCTGTGGAAAATGATTTTCTATCGATCATCGGCCATACCCCGCTCATCCGGCTGTCAAGGCTGTTCGCGGGGGACCGCGGCATCAAGGTATATGGAAAGCTGGAGCTGCTGAATCCGAACGGCAGCGCGAAGGACCGTTCCGCCAGCAGAATCATCGAAACGGCCTGGAAGGACGGCCTGATCGGACCCGGCTCCGTCATCGTGGAATCAAGCTCCGGCAATATGGCGATCAGCCTGGCCGCGATATGCTCGTATTTGGGCATGCGCTTCATCAGCGTCATCGACCCCAAAACAACCGAGCAGAACATCCGGATCATGAAGGCTTACGGGGCTGAAATCGAGCTCGTATCGGAGCCGGACGAGAAGACGGGCGAGTTTTTGCCGGCAAGGCTGAACCGCGTCCAGCAGCTGCTCGGGACAATTCCGAAAAGCTTCTGGCCGAACCAGTACGCCAACGAAAACAACTACCTTTCCCACAGTGAAGGGACGATGCGCGAAATTGTGGAGGAGCTCGGCCAAGTCCATCTCGTCGTCGGCGGCGTCAGCACCTGCGGCACCATGCTGGGCTGTGCCAGCTACGTGAAGGAGCATGCGCTGGCAACGAAGATCGCAGCCGTCGATGCGGCGGGGAGCGTAATTTTCGGAAAGGAAAAGGGGATGCGTCTGTTTCCCGGTCTCGGAGCCGGCATCGTGCCCCCGTTCGGACAAACGCCTTTTATGGATTACGCCTTTAACGTAACCGACCGGGATATGGTGATCGGATGCCGGGAGCTCGTGAAGAAAGAGTCGATTCTGGCCGGTCCATCTTCGGGAGCGGTCGTCTCCGCTTTGAAACTGCTCGAGGATGAGCTGCCGGACGGCGCGGTATGCGCCATCATTTTGCACGACCGCGGCGAACGCTACATGGATACGGTCTATAACGACGAATGGGTCGAAGCGCGGTTCGGGAAAAATATTTTATAAGCGAAAGGGTTATGCGATTGTTATATCTCAACGATGAACATATCAGGGCCATCGGTCTGGACTGGGGCGAGCTGGTCGACAGCATGGAAACGGCGGTACGGATTATGGATTCGGGAGATTACGCTCAGCCGCTTAAGCCTTACCTTCGCTACCGGAATCCGCGGAACCGCATCATCGCCATGCCTGCCTATGCCGGCGGCCCGATGCAGGCGGCGGGCATCAAATGGATCGCCAGCTTCCCCGGCAATCTCGATGCGGGTCTGCCGCGCGCACACAGCGTCACGCTGCTGAACAAGGCGGACACCGGCGTCCCTTACGCGATGCTGAATACGCCGCTTCCCAGCGCGGCCAGGACCGCAGCGGTTAGCGGCCTTATGATCCGCCACTATTTGAAAGCCCGCGGCGCCGGACATCTTCTCCGGCTGGGCATTATCGGCTTCGGCCCCGTCGGCCGCCTTCACTATGATATGTGCTGCCGGCTGTACGGCGACCGTCTTGACCGGGTGTCGGTCTATGACATTCGCGGCTCCAGACCGGGAATGGACAGTCCCGAGCTGGCAGGCACCGCCCCGGAGCTTCGAAAGCTGACAATGCATGCTGGCAGCTGGCAGGAGCTCTATGACGAATCCGATCTCGTCATCACCTGCACGGTCAGCAGCGAACGGTATATCGACAGGCCTCCCGCCTCCGGCACTCTGCTGCTGGACGTTTCGCTCCGGGATTTCAAGGCGTCCGCCATCAGCGGCGTCAAAGCGGTGATCGTCGACGATTGGCTCGAGGTATGCCGCGAAAATACCGATATCGAGCTGCTTCACAAGGAGCACGGCCTGGAGCAAGCCGGCACCCGCTCGATCGCGGATGTCGTATGCCGCGGCGCATTGGCCGATTTTCCGCAGGAGGAGCCCGTTCTATTCTGCCCGATGGGGATGGCCGTCTTCGACATTGCCGTCGCTCATCACATGGTTATGCGTGCGGAAGCTCTTGGAATCGGAATCAGGCTTCCTTAAGCGTAAAGACTCTTTATTAAACAAATAAACCGGCACGGAATTCTTCCGGCCGGTTTATTTAATATCCATCTATAACAACCAACGACCTGTACCCGATTGCGATCAAGCCGATTTGCCCAGCCGGTTAACGACAGTGGTGAAGAGCTTCGCTTGGCTGTCTGCTCCGGATGCGGCTTTATCTGCGGATTTCAACGACTCCGTAAGCTCCATGAACCAAGCTTCGTCCCAGGTAGCAAGCGCCATATCGATCATATTCTGGACAAGCTGCGGATCCTCCAGCGTAGTATCCGGCACTCTTTTGATCCACGACGCCCGTACGGCTACGGTATTTCCGACTCTTTCCTCATTGTCCGACTTTACAACATGTACGGTTACAATCCCTTGCAGCATATCAATCGTCTCGATAAAGCCGTGAATCAGCTCGCCGTCCGTCGTTCTGCCTTGCACCCAATCGCTAATGTTCATATTCATCCTTCTGCACCACCTGTCCGTAAATTTCGTCCCTTGTAACTGTAACAATTCTCGATACACTTATTATACACGCTTCAATCGAATCTGAAACGTCTTGCCGTGTTTCATACTGTAAGTATAATAGTTACAGTTAAAATTGTCAAGATACGCAAAAGATTTGGGCACCATACTAACGCGGAGAGCGGCTGTTTGGTAATATAGAAATTGCTTGTACATATCTAAAGGGGGAAATTGTGAGCGATGGATTTTACAGAGGTTAATTACTGGGCAGTTTTGTTGGCAACCGTATCGACCATGCTTCTGGGCTTCTTGTGGTATTCCCCGGTATTACTAGGCAATGCTTGGATGAAACAGCGCGGCTTGAAAAAAGAAGACATCTCCGGCGGAGGATCCGCCACCTACATCCTGACCGCATTGACCGCGCTCGGCGGATCCTTCCTGCTCGCCTTGCTGCTGACGCTGGGAGACGGAGCTACGATGGGAGGCGGTCTTCTCGTCGGACTTCTGGTCGGGATCAGCATCGCGCTCAAAATCGGCATGAATTACTTGTTCGAAGGCCAGAAGCTTGGCTTGTACTTCATCACGATCGGCTATCATATCGTATCGTACGCAGCAGCCGGCCTCATCATCGGCTGTATGCAGTAACGGTAGCCGGCCGCAGCCGGCGGTGAATGCGCGCTTGAAGCGACCGTAGTTTGTTCCGCCGGCTTTGTGGACCGCCTTTTCCGTTCCCTCTTCTAGCTCCAGCCCCAAAAGAAGCCGTCCCGCTCCCAGGCCGCTTTGCCCCGGTGCAGCTTACGGAACGCTTTTTTCACTTCCTTGTCGATCGATTGATTGCCGTGCTCATTCACATAAATAAACGATTCGCCAAAATGGCTCCTGATATGCTCGACCGCAGCCGCTTGATGGAGAATCCCCTTTTCCTTCACCTCGTTAAGCATCCACTCCGCTACCTGATCGGCGGTGTATGTCAATGCGCCCACTCCCTTTGCGAGTTATATTTATTGCAATTAGATTTTGATAAATTCAGAACAATTGGCCTATAATAATATACTAGGAAAATCGAATGGGCATACGCCTTGTCCACGGAGGCTGACGATATGGATAATCATGAAGCATTAAAGCTGGAAAATCAAATCTGCTTCGCCTTTTACGCGTGCTCGCGCGAAATCACGAAGCTGTACCGCCCGATGCTGGATCGGCTCGAGCTTACTTATACGCAATATGTGACGATGCTCGCTTTGTGGGAGCAGGACCAGGTGACGGTGACCGCCCTTGGCAACAAGCTGTATCTGGACTCCGGTACCCTGACGCCGCTGCTCAAGAAGCTGGAGGCCGCCGGTCTCATTACGCGCACCAGGGACCGCAACGACGAAAGGAGCGTCATCGTCGAGCTGACGGAGCAGGGCAGAGCGTTAAAAGAAAAAGCCGCCGGCATCCCCGCCGAGCTGGCCTGCAAGGTGGAAGGAACGCCGGAAGAGGCGGGCATCCTGCTGCGACAAATGCATGAGTTTCTCCGCCGCTTGCAGTCGTGCAACGCTAAGGAATAACGGAGTCGGCCGGGCGTGGAGTGTGAGAGGACTCCTATCGTTAGGGGGCGCCTCTCTGCCCGGGCCATAGTCGCTACTGCCGCCTGTGCTAATGCCGCATCAACCTGCGCCTCACGGACCTGCCTTCGCGACCTAACTTTAAAGCACGGATAATATGAATTAGCACGATTCACACATTTAACTATTAACGATGTTAGATTCCAAATGAACAAGGTATCCGAAAATAACTGGATTTCATGCATCTAATGGGCAAGCATGTTCCAGGTTGAATAAAATTACTGGAATAGATGCAGTTAATATCGGGACATTCAGCCAATTAGTGATTTTCGTGCGAATTAAATACAATGGATACAGTTATTTTTCGAAACAAGCCCCCTCGACGAAAAATATAGACATGCAATCCATTTATTACGACAATCACTTCCTTAAGCCGATTAAATTTCTCCATCCAAGGGAGATTTAACGGTTTGACACGCCTTTTTTAATTGTATACAATTTAATTAATTAAAATCATTCAGTCGAAAGGGGATTCTCCTATGTCCTTATACGATATCGAAGTCAATACGATTAAAGGCGAGACCGGCACGCTGGCGCCTTACAAAGGGCAAGTGCTGCTCATCGTGAATACGGCGACCAAATGCGGTTTTGCCGGTCAATTTGAAGGCTTGCAGAAGCTTCATGACAAATACCGAGAGCAAGGATTCTCCGTGCTGGGATTTCCTAACGGCCAGTTTGCTAACCAGGAGCCCGGCAGCAACAGCGAAGTCGCCGAGGCTTGCAAAATCAATTTCGGAGTCACCTTTCCCCTATTCGAAAAGGTGGATGTGATCGGCAGCCAAATTCATCCGCTCTTCAAGCACCTGACGAATGAAGCGCGCGGCGTATTGGGCTCCAAAGCGATTAAGTGGAACTTTACCAAGTTTCTCGTCGACCGGGACGGCCGCGTCCTGAAGCGCTTCGGCTCCGCCGACACGCCCGAGCGTATAGAGAGCCATATTCAAAAGCTGCTCGATCAGCCTGCAAAGGCGTGATTGTTGAACTGCCCCTCTCTCGATCGGCCCGGCAAGGAATTTAGAGGGTGCTTTCTTTCAGACGCGTCCTTGAGAAAGCCATTCGGTACAGTCCCAAATGTGCGCTTTGCAGCAACAAGTAAATCGGAAACGAATAAGCAAGCCGGTAACCCTCTTTGTAATGGAACATTCCGACATAGACGCCCGCCGTTTCGGCGGCGATCCCTATCCATGCCCATACGAAGATATAAACGATCGTCAGCAATCCGCCTACTCGCATCCGCTCGTGCCAGTAAATAAACCAATACCCGAACGGCATATACATCGCGTAAGAAATAATATCAAAGAGCTGGTATTTGGACTGGTCTCCGAAATCATAAAGATCAAACGGCGGTATAGCGATCGTGTGATCGAAGACTAGACCTAAGGTAACGCCGATGAACAGATTAAATGTGGTTTGCAAAGGAGAAAAGCTGCGGGGGAAAAAACGAATGGCCGCGAGTCCGATGACCGTCAGCACGATGGCGTACCATTCGTTCATATTAAATTGATTGTCGTAAACGATATTGCCATTCATCTCATCCATCCTTCTTTTGCTGCCATTATCTGGAGAATTCTTCCTGCAAGCAAGGTGTAGGCCATAAGCAAAATAATCATCAAGGTCTCACAGAGGAAATTCCATCCGTTATCGGTAATGACATCGTTCCATCGAAGCGCGTAGCCGGTTGCGAATTGCAGAACGACCGCGTAAACCGATATTCCCCAGCGTACGCGCGCATTCCGGGTTGTGAGAAAGGTGTTGGCGAAGGCAAGCAGGATGAACGGTACAGTAAGATCATTGTGAATGATCAACGATAAGAAATGGGGTATGCTTTGATTCATAATAAATAACTGAAGATCGTACCCGATGACAGTCAGCTTGTTCGTGAGCATGATCTCTATCGCCATAAACAATAGAAAGTTGACAGCTAGCGGAAGCTTATGGGGAAGACTGATCCATACATGGATACAAAACCACGCAAACAGTACGAACAAGACGACGACCACGTTTGAATGGACCCCCTTGTCATTAGGATTTCCAATTGAACTAACTCGGCTCTACTTTGTTGATTTTTTCCGGATTCGATGATTTTTATGTAAATAAAGCCGGAGACCGATGATCCCGCAACAACAACCTTACTCCAGCACTTCAATCTTCAAGGCCGTTGCTTGCCCGGGATAAGAATGAAGCATTATGCCCGTGAACCAAGCCTCCACCGTCATGCCGACCTTAAGCTGCCCGAACGGGACATCCTTACCTGCGTCCTTCCCCTTTCGCCGTTCTACGACCTTGCCGTCATCGGTCATAGAAATCCACGTCGCTACGGGATCCTCGGTATTTCCATTCTTGCGCTCGTCGTCAATGACAAGAACGCGGTTCCCTTCCACCTGCATGATCTTCCCTTTCGTGCTCCCGCTTTCACTGCAGCAGTTGCCCAGCTCAAGCTTCACCGGAAACGGCTTGCCTATCAGCTCGTACAACGCCTGCTTCAGCCTCTCGGCATCGGCTTCCGTCAGCGTACGTTCAAAGTCGCCGTAGCTCCGAGCCATCACATGAATCTGGTCGCGTCCGATTCCGACCCCCGACAACAATATAGACTGCGACACTTGAATACTCCGCCGGTTAGCGGACAGCTCCTCTTTGATGCGGAGCAGCTCCTCTTTCGAAAAGTCAACGCTCCCCTCCGGCGCATACTCCACGCTGACGCCCTGTTTATCCACCTCGTCGCCCGTCTGTTTCAATGGCTCCGCCCCATTTTGCGCTAAATCAGGCTGCCGCTTTGGCTCCGTCTCATTCCCGGATAACGAGCACCCTGTGACCAACAACAACAAGATAATGGCCATTCCACGAACCAATACCAATTTGTACATATAGCTCCTCCTCCCATACCCTCCAGACGCCTGCCCGCCGCAAAAAGTTCCAGCCCCTTTTTTCAACCGAACCGCCGCCTGTGCTATGATAGGAACAACTACTTTTCGGGAGAATCCGCATGCTCAAAAAAATCGCCCTTGCCGCCTCTTACGCGGCTATCGCTTTCGTCATCTACCGCTACGGCGACGCGGTTCTGACCTGGCTCCAGCAAACGGACAACATCCCGTCCGTCATCGCTGCCGCCACTTTAATGGCGCTGTTCCCCGTCATCCCGTATCCGGTCGTCGGCGGTGTAATCGGTGCGGCGCTCGGCCCCGTCCTGGGCGCAGCCGTCACCTGGACCGGCTCTGCGGCGGCCTCGATTCTTATGTTCCTGTTCATCCGGTACGGCTACCAGGACTGGGGGCGCCGGGCGCTGGAGCGCTACAAGCATACCCGAAAGCTGACGGCTTTGTTCGAGCGCAACGCTTTTTTGACGATTTTGTTCGCCAGGCTGATCCCGTTCATCCCGTCCTTTGCGGTCAATCTGTTCGCCGCGTTAAGCCGCATGTCCTTCGTCTCGTACGTGGTCGCATCGTCGCTTGGCAAAATCCCGGCCACACTGTTGTTCGCCGCACTCGGCGACGACGTCATGACCGATCCCGCCGGTATCGTGACCACCGTAGCGGTGTACGGCATTTTTCTGGCCCTGTCGCTGCTGCTCTACCGCCTCTGGAAGAAGAAACGCCCGACCGCCGCGTAACGCCGCCGCAACCCAAAGCTCAGCGGAAGCCCGCGCCTTCTTGCACGGTGTTGATCCGAAGGCTGCCGTACATCGCGAACACCAGTACAAACAGCACAAGCGCAGCTATCGCCTGAACATGTCCGGGCAGAAGGGCCGTGGCAGCGCTCCCTTTTTCGATCAGCAGAAGGCCGCCCGCCTCCTCCCTTCCCGGTATGCCATAGACAAGCGCCGTTATCATATTCAGCCCCCCATGGAGGCCCGTATTCATCCAGATCGAGCCGGTTCTATACAGCGTGTAACCAAGCGATAAGCCCAGCAGGACCGAAACATACGCACTCCGAATGTCGAAGCCCGCCAGCCACACATCGTCCAGCGCATAAATAAAAGAAGAAAGCATAATTAAAGCGGCCCCGGGGAGCTTGTCCCGAAGCTGCGCGAACAAATATCCTCTCACAATCAGGTCGTTGATCAGTGAACCCAGAAACAGAACGACAAGCATTTCGGCCACAAATACGGCCGCCTCCTGCGGCTGCTTGAATCCCGTCACCCGAAAATCGCCGAGCACTCCCAGCAGCACATACATCGAACCCCAGACGGCCGCTCCGAACGCAAAGCCGATTTTCAGATTTCTTTTCCAGCCGTAATGCGCTCTAAGCCCTAAATCCTCCAGACCCTCAAGCCCCGTCAGCCTCGCCACATGCCGTGCCAGCACGAAGAAGAAAGCGGCGTACAGCAGCCAGGAGGCCGTCCCTGGCGGAATCAGATTCGGGAGGAGATTAAAATACAAATCCAAAATCAGAAATCCCATTATCGGAAATAGGAAAAGCATTGCATCTCCCCTTTTTGTTTCAACCTTCTTATCGATAGCCCGTTTCTATGAGTATATTCGCCGGGACACGCTTTATATCCCCCATTCGCATTCAAATCAGGCATTATGCTAAAATACAAGGTGGATATTGTAGCGAAATAGGAGGATATGAAGATGCAAACGAAAAAACGCCTCGGCGTTATGCTGCTCCTCATGCTCGTTCTGCTGGTCGTCGCTTCGGGCTGCGGCGCCGGCAAGAGCAATTCGGGCGGCGACAGCCTCGGCTCAGGCGGCGCGAATACGCCAACCGAGGCCCCAACGGAGACGCCGGAGGAGGAAGGGCCTGCACTGCTCGGTCCGGACAAGCATCCGGTCGTCACCGTCGAGCTGAGCAACGGCAAAACCGTAAAGCTTGAGCTTTACCCGGAGGTTGCTCCGAATACCGTCAATAACTTTGTTTCTCTCGTCCAAAAGGGCTTCTACGACGGCCTGACGTTCCACCGCGTCATTCCGGGCTTCATGGTGCAGGGCGGCGATCCGGAAGGCACCGGCATGGGCGGTCCCGGCTACGGCATCGCCGGCGAATTCACAGAGAACGGCTTCGAGAACAAACTGAAGCATACGCGGGGCGTCCTGTCGATGGCTCGAGCGCAGGATCCCGATTCTGCAGGCTCGCAGTTTTTTATTATGGTAGAGGACTACCCGTCGCTGGATAACAAGTACGCCTCGTTCGGCAAAGTGATGGAAGGCATGGAAGCGGTCGACGAGATCGTGAACCAGACTCGCGACGCCAACGATAAACCGTTGCCGACGACCGACGAGAACGGCAACTCCGTAGCGCCGATCACGATGAAGAAATTGACGGTAGACACGCGGGGCATGACGTTCGAGGAACCGAAAAAGGCGGAATAATATGAAGAAGGAGAAGGGCCGCACCCTTCTCTTTTTTTTGCGCGTTGTAAGCTGGCATGTTCCGGGATTCCCGTCATATGGTGTATAGACATGTTATCAAAGGACGGTGAAGCCATTGTATCCGCAAGGCCCGGTTAACGTCGTTAATTTAACCACCCCGTTCGTCAAGTCTATGCAGGGGAAGTATTTTCTCGGGGAGACCGACCAGCTGAATCCGACCGATTCGAATCGGACCTGGGGAGCGCTCGTCAACCCTCCCGGCTCCGGCGTCAATCTGTATGTGGACATCTACGTGATCAGCAACCTGTCCGACGACAAGCTGCTGTCCCAAATCTGCTTCTGCTCCAGCCTGCCGGCAAACGGCATGCAATCGCATGAAGTGTCTTCGGCCAATTTGGCCCTGCATCCGAAAACGGTGCCGCACGGCCAAATCCAGTTCGGCAGCTATCTGGATACCGACGCATTCGAGGCGGTGCCCGTATCGACACGCGTCGTTCCCGCGTACTCCAGCGTCTCCAGCGAGAAGAGCGGCCACTGGATTATCGGCCCCGGCAAAGCGGTTCTCTTCACGCTGACCAGCGCACTCAACCACCCCGCTCCGGCAGTCATTTCTTTCGGCTGGTGGGAGGAGCCGCAGGGAGTTTATTGACACGGACAACCGAAAGAGCCGTTTCCGCAGGGTGACTCACCCGGGAAACGGCTCTTTCTCATGCCGGTTTATTTATCGGCCTTAAGCATATTCATGATGACCGTTATCGCTTCCGCTCTCGTCGCGGTTTCTTTTGGTGCAAATGTGTTGCTTGAGCGGCCCTTTACGATACCTTTATCGGCAACCGCCTTGACCGCCCCCTTCGCCCATGCCGGGATATCCTTGTGATCGGCAAAGCCGGTCGGCGCGTTCGGCATCGTCTCCAGCCCCATCGCTCCTGCGATCATGACGACCATTTCCGAGCGCGTGATGCTCGCATCCGGCCGGAAGGTCCCGTCCGGATAACCGCTGATAATACCTTCCTTTAGCGCCCGGGCTACCGCTTCTTTGGCCCAGGCCCCAATCGAAGCATTGTCCGTGAAGGCAAGCTCGGCGCCGGCTCCTCCGGTCTTCAAAGCCCCCATCAGCATGACGGCGAATTCCGCTCTGGTGACGGTATTTTCAGGCTTAAAGGTGCCGTCCGGATAACCTTTCACGAATCCCGCGGCAGCCGCCTCTTTGATGGCCGCTTCCGCCCAGTGCTTCGCAATGTCGGAGAAGGAAACCGCGCCATCTTCATCCTGATCGACGATAAATACGGCAAATTTCGTAAAATGATCGGATTGGACCGTGATGACATCGTCCTTCACCGTACCCCCCATCTCGATCCATTCCTTTTCCGCCTCGTCGTAGTAGAACACGGATGCCGTCTGCCCATCCTTCACGAGTGAAGTGTCAAACTTAAAGGACAGCGATACCGGAATCAGGAAGTTGCCTGAGATGCTCTTTAACACCTCGAAAATCGGCGATGCAAGTTGGTCGGAGGAATCGACCAAACCGCCTGCGTCCAGAAGCTTCTCGATCGTCAGCTTCATCAGCTCGCTCGTCGCGCCTGCAGGAACGCTGACTGTAATATCATCGTTCAATCCAAGCTCGCCGGCACTTCCCGGCTGAATCGTAACCTCTCCTGCCAAAGGCTGCTCCGTACCGCCGGTACCGCCGCCTGTTCCCGCAGAGCTGAGTGTGGAGAATTGTCCCGTCAGTCCCCCGCTTTCGAGCCCCGCACCGTCAATCGCTTTAACGGTAAAGGTGTAGCCAGTACCCGCAGAGAGGCCAGTCACCGTATAACCTGTGCTTGTCGACGGCACGTTCGCGACAGGAGACTCCTGGCCCGCTTTATAAATGGCGTAGCCTTCAACTCTAACGTTGTCCTTCGCCTTCGGCCACTTCAGCGTAATGCCCGATTGCGTCCGATTTTCCGCGCTCAGGACGCTTCCTTCGTCCCAGGTCGGCGGCTCCGATTCTTCGACGGAAATGTCCTGCGTCCCCACCGTTTCAAACCAGCCCTTCACCGTATTGAAATCGTCGGAAAACGCCAGCGCCAGCATCAGCATAATACGGGCATGCTGCGGATTCAGATTATCGCCGGCAACGATCCCGCTCCCCCCGCCAGAGATGGTGCCGGAGCCCGTTCTTGTCGTCGAAACGAACGTTACCCCCTGCTTGATGGCTTCCGTACGGGCGGCACTCATTTTCGAGGAGATGCCCCCCGCACCCGTACCTGCCGTTACAATGCCTTTCGCTCCATCCTCGACCAGAGCGCGAATCGCTCCTCCGCCCGCCTCCTGATAGTTATAAACGATTTCGACGAGGGGAAGCTCGTCCTTCGATATCGTTCTCAGATCGAACGGCGTTGCCCAATCCGGCTGGCCCGCTTTCAAGGCTCTCGCGTTTAAACGGTAAATGCGTACGGCCGGATCGTCGACATAGCCGAGCGCGCCGAACATCGGCGTCTCAAAGGTATCCATACGGTGCGCATTCGATTTCGTCACTTCACGGGCCGCATGGATGACGTCGTTCAGCATGACGACGGTGCCGAACCATTTGGTTTTATTGCTGCTTGCCACCTTAATTGCCTGATAAAGATTCGCCGGACCGTCCGTGCCGATCACGTCCCACGGCCTCATCGCGCCCGTGACGACGACCGGCTTCTCGCTGCGGACCGTCAGATCGAGGAAATAGGCGATTTCCTCCATCGTATCCGTGCCTGTCGTTACGACGGCACTGTCATAGATTTCAAGGGCCGCGTCTACCGCAAGGGAAAGATCGTACAGCTCTTTCATGGTATAGCCGCCGGAGCCTTTGTTGCCGAATTGGAAGGTGGAGACGTCGGCCGTCTTATGAGTCGGCAGCTGCGCCACCAAATCCGCCATCGGATAAGTTCCGGCCGCATAGTTTTGAAAATTGGTTTTATCGCCGTCTCTTGCCGCTCCCGCCAGCGTTCCCCCGGTCGCGACGACAATGACATTCGGCAGCGGGGAAGCCGCATGGGCTTCCGATAGGGCCGGAATATCAAATGTCGGGAGCCGGGGAGGCGCCTCCTCGGCACGAGCCGTACCGGCATAGCCGGACAACAGCGTGCCAAGGAGCGCAAGGATCAAGAGCGGCGCCAGAAGCTTCCGCACATCCTTTTGATGTCCTTGAATCGTCATGTTCGCTTACCTCCCCGTATTTATGGCGATACTACCGCTTCTTCACCTGCCGGTTCCGCCACTGCAGGCTCGGTCGGTTCAGGCTCGGTTGTTTCAGGAGCCGGCTCCGTGACTGCTGGCTCTTCTGCTGCCGGCTCTTCAATGGAGGTCGACAGCACCGTATGCTCGTCCACGGAAATTTCAACATCCTGCGTTCCGAAGGTCGTAAACCAGCCGCGGATCGCATTTACGTCGTTCGTGAAGGCCAAGGACAGAAGCAAAAGCATACGCGCATGAGCGGCGTTCAGGTTATCTCCGCCGATCGTATTGCCGCTGCCGCCGTCGTAGATCGAGCCCGAACCCGTTCTTGTCGTCGAGACGAACACAACGCCATGATCCCGTATAGCCGCGGTGCGGGCCGCGCTCATTTTCGAGGAGATGCCTCCCGCGCCGGTGCCTGCCGTTACAATGCCTTTCGCGCCGTCTTCGACAAAGCCCCGGATCGCTCCGCCGCCCGCTTCCTGATAGTTGTACGCGATCTCTACGACCGGCAAGCTGTCCTTGGAAATTGTCTTAAGGTCAAATGGAGAATTCCATTCCGGCGTACCCGCTTTAGCCGCCCGTGCGGGAGCGCGGTAAATGCGTACGGCCGGGTCGTCCACGTAGCCAAGCGCGCCGAACATCGGAGCGTCAAACGTGTCCAATCGGTGAGAATTTGTTTTCGTCACCTCGCGTGCGGCAAAAATAACGTCATTCAGCATCACAACCGTACCGAACCATTTCGTTTTGTTGCTGCTCGCCACTTTAATCGCCTGATAAAGGTTCGCCGGACCGTCCGTGCCGATGACGTCCCATGGCCGCATAGCGCCCGTGACGACGACCGGCTTCTCGCTGCGGACCGTCAGATCGAGGAAATAAGCGATTTCCTCCATCGTGTCCGTCCCTGTCGTTACGACGGCACTGTCATAAATTTCAAGGGCCGCGTCTACCGCGAGGGAAAGATCGTACAGCTCTTTGACGGTATAGCCGCCTGAGCCTTTGTTGCCGAATTGGAAGGTGGAAACGTCCGCCGTTTTATGCGTCGGCAGCTGCGCTACCAGATCCGCCATCGGATAAGTTCCGGCCGCATAGTTTTGAAAGTTTGTTTTATCGCCGTTTCTGGCGGCTCCCGCTAACGTACCGCCTGTCGCCACCACAATCACATTAGGGAGAGGTGAGGTCTGATGGGCTTCGGAAACGGCCGGAATATTGAAGGTCGGAAGCGGAACGGCTTCCGCTGCTCCTACCAGATTCCTTTTGACCAGCACTCCTGCCATTGCCGTTACCAGAGATAGGACCAGCAGCGGAATAAGAACCTTTTTCGTTAACACATTTCTAGCACCTTCTGTCATGTTTTCACTCCTCCAGTATGTATGTACTTCTCTCTATCACGAACATATTCTATTTCATGTCAGATATATTAACAAACGGATTTTCAGCGATTTAAGCGTATACATCTCTATTTATCTGAATATTTCCTTAATTTTAATTTAAGTTTCTTACTATTTTAAAGTAGTTAAATGTTATTAAAATTGACATAGAATTTACATATAGTCGCATCATTTTTCCATTTCGCTTCCCGCAAACAGCAAACAGCCAATGCCGGGTCGGCATTGGCTGTTTGCTGTTATTTTTGTAGCATCTACAATACTATCTATTTAACGCCCAGGCGCATCCGGTAGCTGAACATGACATCCAGCGTCCTGCCTGCAAAAAACTGCTCGGTCAAGCTGCGGTACTGCGCCAGCTGCCCGTCCAATTCGGAGGAGCCCAGCTTCCATACCGTCTGGATGCCGCCTTGGCTGACGGCCAAACCTACGTAACGCTGCGCGTCGCAGCTCTCGATGTTATGAAATACGATTTCCTTCGCAAAACGGAAATGCCCGCTGTTTTCAATCTGATTCAAATGCTGCTCTTTATCTCTTTTGCTCGCACGGTCCTTCACAGGCACATGTTTTGCGATAATCGCTTCTGAGCGTTCGATCAGCTCCCGGTATGCCGACTCCACCGTCCAATGGAGCGTGGGCGGCCAATCGCAATCGTAAGCGGCGAATACGCCTCCCGGCTTCAGCACCCGGGCAAATTCGCGAAGCGTGCTGACCGGCTCCATCCAGTGAAAGGACTGCGAGCACGTCACGATATCGACACTCGACGATTCGAGCTCCAGCCTGTCGGAATAACCTTTGGCGAAGGTTATATGGCCCGCATCGGCAAGCTCCGTCAAATGCTCGGCCGCCTTGCCTCTCATGTCGTCGTTCGGCTCGACACCGACGATCCGCCGGGCATGCTCTTTCCAGACGAAGGTCGACAGCCCCGTGCCGCAGCCTATATCCGCTACGACATCCGGAGTTCCCCCCAAATATTGCTTCAAAATTTCCACAACGGTGTCAGGCGCCTTTGGACGATGCTGGTCGTAATCGTCTTCAAAACCGGAAAACCGGTCGATATTGTTTTGCGAGTAGCTCCCCGTAGACATGTCCATATCCTCCCGCTCGAACGTTTTTGGCAGGTCGATTGCCCGCTGCTGACTATTATAGCATTATATTCCTCGTCACGGGCGGCCCAAGCGTAAACGGCTGACGACGTCCTTTGGCGGCAAAAGCTCGTTTCGCGATAAAATATAAGTCCAGTATAGAGTGAAATTTATACTTTCTTATATTTGAAAAAAAGCGCCCCCGCGCGCTGCGGCATCGCCGCTGCTTGCTTCAGGAGCGCTTTCTCTGTTTCAGGTCCTGCCATCCTGCCATACTACCCCAGCCTCCGCAGTGCTTCAAAATCCGGAAATACCACCAAATTGTCAAGAAACGCGGACCTGCGGCTGAAGGGCCGGCGCATGCGGTTGAGAGCCGCGATAATATCCTGCCCCGATTCGATGCCGATGCCGTGGCCGAAATACAGATTATCATTGAGCATAATGACGTTCTCCCCCTGCCACTCCGGCGTTTCCGGGGCATGGTCGGGATTTTTGAAATAAAGCACGTCCCCCGGATAAGCTTCATACGGGTTTGTGCCCGTAATCAGCTGCAGATCGCGGTCATACTGCCAATCCCTCAAAAACAGGTTTTGAAAATACCGGTTAAACACAGCCGTGCCTACCGTTTCCAGCACCGCCTTGTACATGACGATGATGATGGCCCCCGCGCACTCGAAGCCGTACAGCGCCCCGTTCTCGAAAATATCGTTTATGCCGACCGACGGCGGCACGCCCGGCCTCAGCTGGAAGCCTCCGTTGCCCGTCCGGATCCAGTATCGCTCATTGGCTCTCGAAGTGTCAAAGGTGGCGAAGTTCACACCGCTAGCATACATAGCCTTTGCCGCTTCGGTAATATGGAGCCGCATCTTCAGCTCGAATTGCAGCGCATCCGGCGAAGAATACCGGTATACGACGGGGCTTCTCTGCTTGTCTCGTATGATTTTCCTCTCCAGATCCGTCAGCGTCAGCGGATGCAGCTGAATATCCGGGCTTCCCGCAACAACAATCACACACAATCTCCTCCACATCATCAGGATCAGATGGGTTATTGTACGTGGGAAGCCTTTTATTGGTGAGTCTTGAGCAGTCGATTCCAATCTTACGTCTCATGCAAAAGAGACAGCCTTGCCCGCTCGGGACCGGCTGTCTCTTTTGACGCGATAATGCCGAATTAAGGCATGCGGCCTCTGAGTCCGCTTGAGCTGTACGGATCCGCGTAGCCCGCGCCGCTGCTTTTCTCCCACACGTCCGCGTAGGCGTCCGGATTCCGCTTGAATTCGGCGAGGGCGTACGAGCAGGAGGGGATGATTTTCCGCCCCTTCTCCCTCGCCTCTTCCACAACGAAGCCGAGCAGCTGCCGTCCCAAATGGCGGCCCCGGTAAGCAGGGTCTACGAAGGTATGGTCGATGACCCAGGTGTCTACGTCAACCAGGCTGTACGTGATCTCGCCGATTATGCCTTTCGCCGAAGTCAGCAAATAGCCGTTTCCCTGCTTCTGCGCCACGAGCTCCTCATGATGATCGCCGTACAAATCTCTATCCGTTTCCATCTCCACTGCGCTTGCACCTCCCAAAGAGCGGTTCATGCACGCTCCGAATACCCTTAATTACCCGGGAGCGCATCTTCTGAAGCAAGCGCAACTTTCCGTTCCTGAACATGCTAAAATAAGCAGAAGTCCCGGTTCCGCGAAAACGCAGGGCCACTGCTTTCTTATTGGGGTGCGGTTCGTGTCAAAGGCAGCCAGATCCGCACGGTTGTGCCTTGATTAACCTCGCTCATCATCTGAATATCGCCGCCGAAATGGTCCACCAGCTTCTTAACCATAAACAAGCCGATGCCTTGGCCGCTTTTGTTCACGTTCATTTTTTCGTATTTGCGGTACAGGTTGGCCAGCTGATCGCGGCTCATCCCTGCGCCATAGTCTTTAATCCCGATATGCAGCATCCCCTCCGCGGCATGCGCGCAGAACAGAATCTCGCTGCCTTCGAAGCTGTATTTCACTGCATTCGACAGCAGATTGGACACGACAAGGCGAAGCCCGATGACATTGCTGCACATCATCTCGGAGCCGTCCAGCATGATGCTGCTGACCAGCTTCATATTTTGCGTGCGCGCTTTGATCTCCATCATCGTAACGACTTCCTGCAAAACGGGCAGCGGCGACACCGCGCTCGTCTTCCAAAGCGCTTCTGAGGACAGCATTTGCTCCGTGTTCAGAATATGGGCGATCTCATTATCAATGACGGCAACGTAATCGACGATGCCCGAAAGCTTGTTGACCGCACTGCTGCCGGGCTGCAGCGATTTTTTCGCGTCATTCAGCAGCATGGAGGCATAAGCCTTGATGACCGTCAGCGGATTCCGCACCTCATGTGAAATCACCTGGACGAAATCGAGCTTTTTCTTATACAAATCCACTTCGCTCTGCATCTTCGCATGCTCGGACAAAGAAGGAAAAATAACCTCGCTGCCCGTTTTTTCATACAAGCTCGATCGGGTCAGCTTGCGGTCCGTCATGACGTACTCATGCGTTTCCATCAGCTGGGTTTGCAGGCTCGCGCTCAGCTGCCGGCCCGAATAAGCGCAGACCGTCAGCACCCCGACCTGCCCGACCGTTTCATCGCTTTTGCGCTCGTATCGGATCAGCTCCTCCTCGTTCGGAAGGTATCTGTTCCATTCCACATGTCCCCATGTCCGCACCGGTATTCCACCGTCAAGGAGAGGCTGCAGCAATTCCGTAAATTGCCGGTGCACCTCTTTGGCCGAGAAAGCTTCAAATGTACGGTAAAAAAACTGGTTGTCCACATACAGCAGCCACTCCGGCTCATACTCGAAGCCCCTCTCCCGCAGCTTCTCCATCACAAGCTCATACCTCGGCCTGCTGTCGATATACAAAATATGCTGACCTTGCTGCAGCCCTGTAATAATAAACGAAGCTGCATTTTCGATATAGGGATCAAGCTCGTCGTACGTATATAAGATATGGGCTCCGTTTGTAATCATGACATGCTCCGTGAGCTGTACCGATTTAGCCATCCTTCCTAGCACCTCACTCGCTGCAATAGAAACAAGTAATCGATTAAGTCCAAATTAAGATACCTTGTCTATTCGATGCGATCCGTCAATCTCCTTTAAAAAAGTATGAAGTTTTAAAAGCTTTTTTGTCGAATTTATAGGCTCTCCACGCCGCTGTGCCGCGGTTTTGTCCAAAAAGCAAACACCCCCTCATGTTCCGCAGGAGTCTGATGCTTCCTCCGCGGATATGAGGGGGTCTTATAACGGGTGGCTCCGGAACGGGCGGGTTCGTGCTCGACCGGCTTTAAAACAGTAACTGGATTTGATCCATCTATTTCCGTCGTTTTACTTCATATAACAAAAATAACTGGAAAAAACGTATCTAAATCCGAATAATAGCTTATTTTTAGATGTTATCGCCCATTTAACTACATCGAATCCACTTAAATCAAATGGCAGGGGCTTTAACATAAAATTAAGGACATAGATTACAGTTATGCGCTGCGCACCGGCTGGATCCGCCCGATCCTGCGCCGGTTAAATAACCTCCACCTGCTCGGCTTCCAGAAGGCCCGCTTCGATCAGCCCGTTGCGGATGCCCTGCTCGTCCACATGCGTCGTAACGAAGTCCGCGTAAGGAAGCAGCTCGGGATGCGAATTGCCCATGGCGACGCCGAAGCCGACCGCCTCCAGCATTTCCTTATCGTTCAAGCCGTCGCCGAACGCCGCTGCGTCAGCCGCCGTAAGTCCAAGCACGTTCAGCAGCGCCAAAATGCCCTGCGCCTTCGAGCCTCCTGCCGGAAGCACGTCCATCGCCTGCGGATGCCAGCGGATCAGCTTCAGCTCCGTGCTCAGCTCATCATATAAGTGCTCCTCATGGCTTTCGCAGTGGAGGAACACCTGGTAAATGCCGTCCGTTTTCCAAAAATCGGGGTTAAAGCCGGGAAGGTCAACCTTCAGTGAGTTCACCGAATCGATAATGAACGGATGATCCTCTCTGTCGGCAAAAAACGTATGCTCCCCTTCGAAAACGAGGCCATGATTGTGCTCGGCCGCCTTTTTCACGAGCGCCTCCAGTCTGTGCTTCTCAATCTCGCGCCTGTAGAGCGGCTCGCCTTTGTAGACGACGTAAGCGCCGTTCATGCAGACAAACGATTCGATGCCCAGCTTCTCCGCGAGCGGCTTAATGAAATACGGGGCGCGGCCCGTCGCGATAACCGGCTCGACTCCGCGTTCCTTCAGCTCGGCGATCGCTTTGACCGTGTCCGCCGGTATTTCCTTTTGTTCGTTGATCAGCGTTCCGTCAATATCGAAAAACACAACTTTGTAGCTCATGGTCCTCTCTCCTCCATGGTCGCAGACGTCTGCCGCCTGTCCTTTTTTTCTAAGTATAAAGAAACGGCGCCGGAAAGGGAACCTTTCAGAGGCACCCGGACACAAAAAAACACCGGCATATGCCGGCGCTTTTCCCCTTTATTACCACTACCATCCAAAATCGAGCGTTTTGCCCGTCTCGATGTACGTTTTCAGGTTGCTCAGAATAACCCACCAGGTGTCCCCCGCCTTCGCGGCGCTCGGATGATTGTCCGAAAACCGGTCGTTGACCAGCGTCAGCTTCGTCGTCGCCCCGACCTCTTCCAGCGTAAAGGTAATCGTCGATTCCAGCTCCTGATGGTTCTCATGGTAGCTTGGGCCGGGATGCTCCAAAACGCTCATCTTTTTGTTTTCCTCGTATGCTAGAATAGTACCGTACACGTGAACGGTCCGGTCCCCGTCGGCGCCAGGGCCGATGTACGAATAAGGGGCTCCGGTCTCAAAGGTGGATTCGAGCACGCAGCCGAAGAAAATCGCCCGCGTTCCTTCCGGCGAAACAAGCGCCTGCCATACCTTCTCCGGGGAGGCCCCGATATAAAACTCATATTTTAATTCCATTGAGCTCACTCCTATTCGTTAGTAATAACTAGAAATATATTCCTAGTATAGCCGCATAGCCTGGAACGGTATTGTAAAAACGCGACATCGGTCGTGCAGGGAGGTCATGGAAATGAGCATTACCGGTCATATGCCGAGCATGGGAATTTTACAGCTGCACGAAGGCGAGAAGAAATTTCAGCTGACGAGGCATGCGCCGTCCGGCCCGCTGTCGCCTTTCGTCAAGCATTATTGGATCGTCAGCTGGAATTTGGAGGGTCAGCCCCCCTATTGCCAGGATGTCGTTCCGAATCCTTGCGTGAATTTGGTCATGGAGGAGGGGAAAAGCGGCATTTACGGCGCGGCCTGCAGCAAATATACACAGCGGCTCGAAGGCAAGGGGCAGGTGTTCGGCATTAAATTCCGGCCCGGCGGCTTCTATCCCTTCCTGGGATCGGAGCTGTCCGGTCTCAAGGGGGGAGCCCTGCCGCTGGAAGCGGTATTCGGCGCCGGCGCGGCCCCCTACGGACAGGCGATCTCTCAGTCGCCGGAGGCGGCTGCGCGAATTGCGCTGACCGAAGCGCTGCTGCTGGAGCGGCTGCCGGCAAACGACGATAACATTTCGGAAATCAACCGGATTATTGATTACATTACAGAGGATCCCGGACTGACGAGGGTGGAGCAGCTGTGCGAGAGGTTCGGCATGAACAAACGGAGGCTGCAGAGGCTGTTCAGCCGTTACGTAGGCGTAACCCCCAAATGGGTAATCCGGCTGTACCGGCTCCAAAATGCCGCGGAAGCGCTCGAAGGCGGCCTGCAGCACGACTTGGCGAAGCTGTCGGTGGAGCTCGGCTACTACGATCAGTCCCATTTCATTAAGGATTTCAAATCGATTATCGGAAAAACGCCGGACGAATATGCCTCCCCTCTGCCTTAATTAATCCGAAAAGTATCTTGACGCAGGAACGTCTGTTCCTGTATAGTAGTGGAAATCAATTCAATTTGGACGGCTTACGATGGAAGCACCCGTAAGAGAAGGCGATCAACGCCTATCTTGCGGGTGCTTTTTTTGTTCAATCAGTCCGTCCGCAAAGGAGGTTTTCCGCTATATGCGAATCGTATTCAAAATGATGGCTGCCCTGCTGCTGCTGTTTGCGCTGCTGTCCCCCGCGTCCGCCAGCGCCGCGCCGTTCGAGTTCACGCCGACCGCGAAAGCGGCGTTCGACAAGATGACGGCCGCGGCAAGCAAAGCGACGGCGGCAAAGCTGACATCCCAGTATGCCGAGCTGCAGCGTGCGCAGAAGCTGTCCATCGAATGGGATGCCAAGATCGACCAGCTGCATTACCGCAATGAGGAGGAGGCCCTGGCCGCCCGGCAGCGCATCAGGGAAGTCGACGCCGCCAAGCTGCAAAGGCTGCAAGATGAGCTCGCTCAGAC
The DNA here is from genome assembly GCF_020169515.1 of Paenibacillus vietnamensis. GTDB lineage: Bacteria > Bacillota > Bacilli > Paenibacillales > Paenibacillaceae > Pristimantibacillus > Pristimantibacillus vietnamensis. The sequence goes on from NZ_JAHMHW010000007.1 coordinate 196,441, forward strand.
AAAAAAGAAATACGAGCCGCTGTTCGCGCTTTACGATTCGCTCCGGCAGCAGCTCAGCTTGGCCAAATCGATGAAAGACAAGTGGCTCGCCGGCGTGCTGAGCCCACAGGTCGACACGGCCAAGGCGGCTGTTCAGCTGGCCAAGCTGGATATCCGCAGCAAGGAGGCCGCGCTGAAAAAGGCGAAAGCGGACGCCGCCAAGACGATGAAGAAGCTGCGGGACATGCTGGCCGGCGCGGATCCGCTGAAGATTAAGATTAAGGCGGCGAAGAGCGCTGCCGGTAATGTGAAGAAGCAGTTTCAGACGGAAGCAAGCATTTTGAACCGGGTCGTCCGCAAAGGCGACTCCACAGCCTCGCTTAGCTCTTTTGCAAGAATGCTTGGCTATATGAAGCAAATCAACGGGGAAAGACAGAAGATTTACGGCTATGAGCAGCAAATTGCGGGCATCATCGCCAAGGTGAATTCGCAGCCGGGCATGAAGTAAAGCAAACGTAAACGGCTGACGCAATCATTGCGGCATAAGCTCGTTTCGCGGTGAAATATAAGGATCGTATAAGGTTAAAATTTATACTTTCTTATATTTATCAACAAAAAAACGGCGGCCGGTCACTGGCTTCTCAGCCGGTGCCGGTCATCGTTCACCACATTATATGGACGGAATAAGCAGCTCTACCATCGTGCCGGCGTCCACTTCGCTCTCAATCAGCATTCGTCCGTTATGAGCTTTCATAATCCGGTTCACCATCATCAGTCCGAGGCCGTTCGCATCGCGCCTGGTCGTATGGAACGGCTCGCCGATCCGCTTCAGCACCTTCTCCGTCATGCCTGCGCCGTTGTCGGTGAAGCGGATTCGCTGATAGCCCTCCCGGGCATCCGTCTCAATGTCGATTTTCCCTCCGAACGGCAGGGCTTCCAGTGCATTTTTCAAAATATTCATAAACGCCTGTCTGATCTGGGCCCGGTCGCAAAGGATCGGCTTTTCCTGCCCGTGCATGACGTTGATCGCAATGCCGTTTGTCGCGAATTGAAGCTCGATAACGCCGATAACCTCCTGCAAAATAACGCGGACCGATTCTTCGCGGAATTTCTCGGGCTGCGGTTTCCCCAAAATCAAAAATTCGCTCAGAATGGAGTCGATCCTTTCAATTTCAGTCATCATCAGGCTGTAAAAGTCGGGATTAAGCGCTTTGCTCGAAAGCTGAAGCATTCCCTTTACGGTCGTCATGGGGTTGCGGATTTCGTGGGCGATATTGACGGCCAGCTGGCCGGCGAACACAAGCTTCTCGGTGTTGCGGAGCATCTCCTCGGTCGTCTTCATCTTCGTGATGTCCCGCAGGCTGCCGACCGCGCGAATGAGGCGGCGCTTCCGGTCGTATACCGGCACGACGTCAAGCAAATAAGAGCGCTCCGAATGGCCGTACGGCACGGACAGCTCCGCTCCGATACACGATTCTTGATGACGGATGACCTTCTCGAAATAAGCGCCGACGCCCTCCAGCCCATAGACGCTGGTGCCGATGATGCCGGTCCGGCCGCCTCTTCCATGCTCCAGCAAGGAGAGGCTTCTCTCGTTCATCTCCATCACGATGCCTTCGCCATCCGTAATGACGACGCCAAGATAATTCGTATCCAGCAAAACCTGATTCAAAATTTGCAGCTGTGTATTTTGCCTGCGGAGCAGCAGCTCCCGTTCGATGGAATCCGCAATCGTGCATAACAAGGCGAGCAAATAGGGGGAGGAGTGCGCCGTATCCGTCATGAACGAAATCGTGCCGGCGATTTGTCCCGTGTCGCGGTCATAGAAAGGCGCCGTTGCGCATGCCGCACCGTGCAGGACGGTATGGTAATGGTCCTCTCCGACGAGCTGTACCGGCTTCTTGTGTCTGAGGGATAAATGGACGGAGCTTGTCCCGAGCTCTTCGCCGAAATGAGCGCCCTCCACGATGCCCAATTTCCGGATCGTGTCGATAATCGACGGGTCGCCCTTGAATTCCAGCAGGTAGCCCTCGTTATCCGATATAAGGATACAGAACGGAAAGCCCGCTACCGATGCCAGGAACTTCTCGATAAAGTAATGGGTAACCTCCAATATTTCCTTATATTGATTAAGCCGGATTTGGAGCTCCTCGGCTGTATATCGCTTATGGTATACGGGAAGCGAGTCGGGATCGAGCCCCATGCTTCTGCAGCGTTCGTTCGATTCGTTTATGATTTGGTTATCCTTCATGAATGTTTACCAACAAACCTTTCCGCAAAGCTGTCATCCGGGTGCATTCCCTTAATTCTACCATAAGCGTTCACAATCCTTCCCAATTTTATTAAAAATTATTTATTAGTGCATTTTAATAAAATTTTCCAAGCAAATTGAAAAAAAGGAGACTGCAAAACGGCGCAGCGCCATTTCACAATCCCCTGATGCAGACAGCCTTTATTTCTGGACGCCATAACGTCTGGCCGTCCAATTCAGCTGTGCTTCCCAGCGGAGCTGCTTCAGCCGTGCTTCGGACGGCTGCTCTGCCGTTTCCGGTCCGGTGCGGATGAGGACGAGTCTGGAGGAAGAGATCCATTCCACCTTGGCTCCCAAAGCCTGAGCGGCGAATCGAACCGGAATATAGACCCTGCCGTTGATAAGCTGCACAGGAACGCCGAGCGCATACGGCTTGCCGTTTACATAGGCCGTTCTGCTGCCTGCCGTAAGCTCCAGCCGCGTATCCTTCGACTTTGCGGTCACTTTTTTGGCCGCGGCGTCCCACGTAATTGAAGCATTCAGCTCCTTCTGCAGAAGCTCCCGGAACGGCACGAGTACCGTTCCCTTCAAGATGACCGGATCGGATTGAAGCGGAAGCAGCCGGTCGTTCAGCACGACGGCCGCCGGGTAATCGATGCTTTCTGGCGATGAGACGGCATCCGCCAGCCAATCGCCCGGCCCCGGAAGGGATTCGGGTGCCGAATCCTGATAAATGAACGTCCATTTCCCGGTGACGGCATTGAGCGCTGGCGGGGCTCCCGTGTAAAACAGCGGTACATCCGGCTTAACGACCAGCCGGTAGTACAATCCCGCCTTCGTGGCGCTCAAATACTGATATTGAAGCTCCAGATCGTACTGCGACAGGAGCAGAAGCTTTGCATATTCCTTTGAAATCCGCAAAGCCGGTTTCCCCTTATAACCGGATTCCGGCGCAGGCGGATTGCGGTCTGCCGGCAGCTCGCCCGTTACGGCATCAAGCGAATACAATGGCTGCAGCGCGTACGCAGGCTCGTGCTGATCGCCGAATTCGGTCATTTGCAAGTAAGGATTGACTTGCCGGACTAACGTCAGCGCGGCTTCTTCCCTGCTTAACAGATGATTAGGCGCCGGGAAGTCCATTTTGCCCCAATAGACTTCATAGGAAGCGACTTCGCCGGTAATCCGGTCGACAAATACGCTGAACCTTTGCGAGTGAACCCTGATTCCGTTCACGCTGCGGTCGAAATTGATTTTGTGCAGAGATTTGTCGTCAGCGCGTGTACGGTATTCCGATTCCGGATAGGGGTTCGGCATCCACTCTGCGTCGAGCTCCCATGGAAGGCCTTTAATAAAGGCTTCGGCAATAGCTGCCGCCTGGACTTTGTCTACCTTTTGTTTGGACAGGTCGAATTCGGGCCCGTAAATCCAGGTTATGTCACGGTCTTTCGTCCAATAGTGGGCGGAAAAGCCGGCTAAAGCGCCGTCCTTCGCCTGCAGGAGAATTTCTCCGAAGTTAATAACCCGTCCTTCCCGGTCCCGATCCGGCCCTACGAACGCTACGCGCCAGCAATCGTACGGCACGGCCTGCCTTTTGACCTCCTCGATGACGGCTCCCTCCGGCATGAGGCTGAACTCCCGGGCCAGCGCGGCAGCTTGCTCTTTGGTCCGGATTTCGGCTTGAGACGATGCGCTTACGGCCGTCTCCGCAGCCAGAGCGGCGGATGGCGCCACCAGGAAGAGAACAGCGGCGAGCAGGAAGGCAAGAGAGCTTTTGGCGGCGGGAGCTGTTTTCTTTTTATTAAATAGTTGAAAAAATCGTGCCATCGTTTCCCTCCAATTAATTGGATGATATCACCCAGCAATAGTAAGACGTGGAAGCCGCGGATTAAGTTGCGCCGTCATTTGCCGGCTTGTCCGCTCCTATCGAATAAGTTTAAGGGTGCCAGTCGGCTCAAAAACAGGTATGATAGTAGTATTGCTCGCCTGGGCAATCTGCTTTATCGTTAATAGAGCATCGATTACAGAACACTACGGGAGATACGACATGCAAATCGGTTTTTTTGATTCGGGGATCGGGGGGCTTACGGTGCTCGCGGAAGCGATTCGGAGACTTCCCGACAAGGATTTTCTATATATGGCGGATACGCTGCATGTCCCTTACGGCACGAAGCCGAAGGAGGACGTCAAGCAATATATTTTTAAAAGCGTCGGCAAAATGATGGAGCAAGGCATTGATGCGCTCGTCGTCGCCTGCAACACTGCGACAAGCATCGCGATCGCAGACCTGAGGGATCGTTATTCCCTGCCGATCGTCGGAATGGAGCCGGCCGTCAAGCCTGCGGTGGAAATGAATCTAGCAACCGGCAAGAGGGTGCTTGTATTCGCTACGCCGTTAACACTTCAGCTGCCTAAATATTATGCGCTCGTATCGAGGGTGGACGAGAAGGGGATTGTCGATTCGCTTCCGCTGCCGGAGCTCGTCCATTATTGCGAAGCGCTTCAGTTCGACCGGGACGTGATGGCCGACTATTTTCTGCGGAAGCTGTCCGGCTACGACCTGAACGAATACGGCATTATCGTGCTCGGGTGTACGCATTATCCTTTTTATAAAGACATCCTGCGCTCGATTTTGCCGGCCCATATCGAAATCGTCGACGGCAACGTCGGCACCGTCAAACGGCTGTCCGCGCTCGTGAGCCGCTTCGGCATTACGGGCCGCGGCGGCAGCGGCCAAGTCCGTTTCATGTGTACGGGCGGCGAGCCTGCCTATATCGATAAAATGCAAACCGCGCTCGCTATGCTTCTGGAACGGGAATCCTAAAGCGCGCAGCAATCTGCCTCGCGGCCGGCCTAGTGCCGGGCTGCTCTACACGCGCAAGAAAAGGCTAGGCAATCACTCCGATTGCCTAGCCTTCCTCCAACGGACCGTCGTTCCGTTATTCGATAGCAGAAATTTTTCTCCGCTCGCAGTAATCCCCAGCCATACTCAAACGGACCGTGGTTCCGTTATTTCGTGAAAAAAGCATGTTTTGACGGGGTAACGGACTGCAGTTTCGCTAATGCGCACTTTTGAGCTCTGTTGGGCGGCATTTGTGCGGAATAGCGGAGCTGTGGTCCAATTTTGTAGCGGAATCCCGTCACTTTATCGAAATAACGGATCGTATGTCCGCACCGGCCGCCGCGCCGCCATCTTACCGCAAAGCCTGCTCCAAATCCGCCACAAGGTCCTCGGCGTCTTCGATGCCGACGGAGATGCGCAATAAGCCGTCCGTAATGCCAAGCTGCTCGCGCCGCTCCTTCGGAATGGAGGCATGCGTCATGCGCGCAGGCACGGAAATCAGGCTCTCCACCGCCCCCAGACTTTCAGCCAGCGTAAAATAGTTCAGCCTGCGTATGACCTCAGCCGCCTTCTCCGCACTGCCGACATCGAAGGAAATCATGCCGCCGAACCCGCGCGCCTGGCGCTTTGCCAGCTCATGCTGGGGATGGTCCGCCAGCCCGGGATAATAAATGCGGCCTACCGCGGGATTCACGGCCAAGCTTGCGACGATGGCCCGCGCGTTTTCCTCGTGGGCCTCCATGCGGAGGCCGAGCGTTTTTAAGCCGCGCATGACCAGCCAGGAATCCTGCGGCCCGAGCACGGCGCCGACGGCATTTTGCACGAAATGCAGCTTTTCCCCGACCTGCCCGTCAGCCACGACCGCCAGCCCCGCCACGACATCGCTGTGGCCGCCGAGATACTTCGTCGCCGAATGAAGCACGATGTCCGCCCCGAGAGTGAGCGGCGTCTGCCAATACGGGGTGCCGAACGTGTTGTCCACGATCAGCAGCAGCCCTTTCGCTTTCGCAAGCTGCGATACCGCCGCCAAGTCGGTTACTTTCAGCAGCGGATTTGTAGGCGTTTCCACAAAAATAGCCTTCGTATTCGGACGCAGCGCATTTTCGATTTCATCGGTATCCGTCGTATCCACGAAGTCGGCCTCCAACCCGAGACGGGAGAGCACCTTCGTGACGATCCGGTAAGTGCCGCCGTATACGTCGTCGGTTACGATAAGGTGGTCGCCCGCATTCAGCAAGGACAGCACGGCATGCGTCGCGGCCATTCCGGAGCTGAAGGCGAAGCCGCGCTCTCCTTCCTCCAAATCGGCGATATACGCCTCCAGAGCGTCGCGCGTCGGATTGCCGGTCCGCGAATATTCGTAGCCCTTATGCACGCCGACATCATCCTGCTTATAAGTGCTGACCTGGTAGATCGGCACGCTGACCGCTCCCGTATGCGGGTCGAACGGCCGTCCGCCGTGTATCAGCTTCGTCTTCCGCTTCATGCCGGGGCACCTCCCCCGCCTCCGTAAATCTGCTTGCTCAAATAACGCTCGCTTCCGTCCGGAAGAATCGTCACGATATGGCTGCCGGGTGCAGCCTGCCCGGCTTCAAACAATGCTGCATGAAGCGCCGCTCCCGACGAGCTGCCCGCCAGCAGCCCTTCGAGCCGGGCCAGCTCCGCGACGCGCCGGAACGCGTCGTCGTCCGTGACGGTATGAATGGCGTCAAAGTAGCTCGGATCCATGAAAGGCGCCAGCTTTTCGACCCCGATGCCTTCCGTCCGGTGCGGCCCCGAGGCGCCTCCGTTCAGGATCGAGCCCTCGGGCTCGACGATGACCGTTTTGACCGCCGGATTTTTCTCCTTCAAGTAGAGCGCCGTTCCCATAAATGTGCCGCCCGATCCGGCTCCGGCAACGAACACGTCGACTTTGCCGCCGAGATCCCGCCACAGCTCAGGTCCCAGCGTTTTGTAGTAGGTCTGCGGGTTAGCCGGGTTGGAAAATTGGCGGGGCGAGTAAGCGCCCGGTATCGAGAGTACCAGCTCCTCCGCCTTGCGGATTGCTCCCGTAATGCCGTCGGCCGCCGGCGTATTCACGATTGTGGCTCCCAGCGCCCGCATCAGCTGCTGCTTCTCGATGCTGAATTTGTCCGGCACAACAAAGATCGCTTTGATCCCGCTTCCGACCGCAGCCAAAGCAAGGCCGATGCCGGTGTTGCCGGCCGTCGCTTCGATCAAAGTGCCTCCAGGCTTCAGCTCGCCGCTTTCGAGCGCCACGCGAAGCAGCTCCATGCCCAGCCGGTCCTTCACGCTTCCTCCCGGATTCGCCAACTCCAGCTTCGCGAACAGCCGGACTCCCGCCGGAAGCGGAAACGCCGTAAGCTCGACGAGCGGCGTCTCCCCAATTCTGTCATGAACCTTTCCGAAAAGCGCCATCCCCGTTCCCCCTCAGTCCGTTTTTTTGACGGCGTGCATCAGCCAGACATAGCGGTTAAGCTGCTTAAACGTGACATGAAAGCCATGGTTCGTGCAAATACGCTCCAATACACCGGTCGTCGTAAAATACTCGCTGCGCATATCGTTCACCAGATTCAAATGGCCGGCATGCCGCGCCGCCTCCTCGAGCTGACGCTTCGCCTCCTCGTCCCGGAACGTCCCGTCCGCGAATACAATCTGTCCGCCCACCCCAAGCATTGCGGCGTAATGAGCAACGGCCTGCTCCTTCTCCTCATCGGTCAGATGATGGAAGGCATAGGTGCTCACGATCGAGTCCACCTGCTCCGGAATGTCCGGAAACTGCAGAAAATCCCCCTCAAGCAGCTGCGCTTGCAGGCTCCTTCTCGCGAACTGCGCCCGCATCCCCGGCGACGGCTCCACCGCATACACGCTGCCGCCCCGGCGAAGCAGCTTCTCCGTCAAATTGCCCGTTCCCGGACCAAACTCCAGGACGGTGCCGCTCGCCAGCTCCGCTACCTCCTCGAGAATCGCATCGTAATTTTCAAATACTTCCCTATATTCCTCGTCATGCCCCAGAACCGTAACATCGTAATGATCCGCCCAATGGTCGAACAGCTCGATAAACTCTCTTCCCATCGCCCTCGTCCATCCTTTCAAAGGAATAAATCCTACTATGGATATGGAATTATGCTAGTATTTCTACAGCATATGATGGACAGCAAAAAGAGTTCTGGAAAAACCGCGTTTCTATTGGTAGTCGGAGGGCGATTTTCCCGTGCTGCGCTTGAAGATCCGGTGAAAATAAGAGACGTCGTTATAGCCCAAATAATCGGCGATCTCCCCGATCGTCAGCTGGGATTCCGTCAGCATGTAGACCGCCGTTTTGATGCGCTGGTTGTGCACATATTCGCTGATCGTCTGATTGGTGACGGTTTTGAACAAGGTTGCCGCATAATTGGGAGTCGTCTTGATCACGTCGCCAAGCTCTTCCTTCGTCACCCTGCCCCGGTAATGCGTCGAAATATACTGCTTCATGCTCTCCACCCGGCGGTGCTTCTCGGAAGGAATCGCTCCCCGGTCCAGCTCCTGATTAAGCATGATCAAAGCTTCCGTCAGCAAAGCCTGCGACATCAGCTCGTAGTAAGGCGGCTTCTCGTTCCACCCGCGCAATACCGAACGCAGCCGCTCGAGAACCACCTCGTAGCAGCCGAGGCGCCGATTGACCGGCTCCGTCAGCCGCAGCACCGGAAGAGCGACCTCCGCATCCGTGCGGCGAAAGTTGACGACATATTTGGTATGGAGAACGGTCGGAATGCTTTTGCCGTAATACGGGACGCCGCCGGGAATGAGCAGGAGATCGCCCTTCTCGAGTATGACCTTCTCCTGCTTCACCCAATAGACGCATTTTCCGTAGGTGACGAGAGCAAGATGAAAGCTGCTTTCCGCCCCCGTTCCCTCCTCGTACCAATCGGCACCGTTGTCCTGATGCGCATCCGCAATGGTCAGCATAGTAACCCCCCCTAATCTTTGTACTATAGTTCATCCATTGTACTATAGTTCTCATTCTCTTTGGAGCATCCGGGCTACAATAAAAAAAACGAGGAGGCCAACCACATGCTCAAAACAAAAATCATTTGCACGATGGGGCCCGCCTGCGACTCCGTTCCTACCCTCAAGGAAATGATCCGGGCCGGCATGACCGTCGGTAGACTGAATATGGCTCACGGCGAATTGGAAGATCACATCAAACGGATGCAAAATATACGGCAAGCCGCGCGTGAGCTGAACGCTTACGTGCCGATTATGATGGACATTAAAGGTCCCGAGGTGCGGATCGGCAAGCTGAAGGAAGCTTCTTGCGAGCTGGTCATCGGCGAGGAGCTCGTGCTGACGACCGACGACGTGCTGGGCGATGCGACTCGCCTGCCCGTCAACTATGCCGAGCTGCCGCTCGTCGTAAAGCCGGGCGACCGGATTCTGATCGACGACGGTCTCGTGGATCTGACGGTTAAAGCGGTAAATGACAGCGACATTGTCTGTGAAATCATCAGCGGCGGCACCTTAAAACCGAGAAAAGGCGTCAACCTGCCGGGCATCAAAACGACGCTGCCCGGCGTAACGGAGCGCGACGTCATGCATATTCACTTCGGCCTGGAGCACGGAGTCGAGATTATCGCCGCATCATTCGTGCGGAAAGCGGAGGATATTTTGGAAATCCGCCATATTCTCGAGGAAGCCGGAGCCGGTCATGTGCAGATCATCTCCAAAATCGAGAATGAAGAAGGCATGTCCAATCTTGATGCGATTATCGAAGCGTCGGACGGCATTATGGTCGCGCGCGGCGATTTGGGCGTAGAGGTGCCGATCGAAGAGGTGCCGATGATGCAGCGCGAAATGATTACCAAATGCAACCTGGTCGGCAAGCCGGTCATCGTCGCCACCCACATGCTTGAGTCGATGCAGGTTAACCCTCGCCCGACGAGAGCCGAGGTCAGCGACGTAGCGAACGCCGTGCTGCAGGGTGCTGACGTCGTCATGCTGTCCGGGGAAACGGCTGCCGGCAAATATCCGGTGCAATCCGTGAGGACGATGGCCTCCATCGCGCAAAAAGCGGAATCGATGATCGACTACAAGGAGCAGTTCGCCAAGAAAAGATCGCAGCACAGCACGAATACAACGGAAGTAATCAGCCAGGGCGTCGTCAGCTCCTCGCTGGAGCTGAATGCGAAGGCGATCCTTACTTCAACGGAGAGCGGCTTCACCGCGCGTATGGTGTCCAAGTACCGTCCCGAGGCACCGATTATCGCCGTAACCCAGCATGACCACGTCATCCCGAAAATTTGCCTTCTTTCCGGCGTATTTCCGGTTAAGGGCGATGCCGTTGCGTCGACGGACGAAATGTTCGAATCGGCCACCCGCAATGCCGCTGCCACCGGCCTGATCGGCTCCGGCGATACGATCGTCCTGTCGGCGGGCGTGCCGATCGGCCAAGCCGGCGCGACGAACCTGATTAAAGTAGCACAGGTCTAGCTCCGCGGCTAAATGCATGCTTCTGCGGCGATTGAAGATCCTATGAAGAAAGAAGGATCTTGACCAGCTATCCAAGGGAGGTGCCACGGTGAAAAAAGAACATACCGTGTATTTCAAAGTGATCCGCGGCAGCGAAGCCAAACTGTTGACCGGACTGATCTATTTGGAGGAGAATACGGAGCCTACGCTCCGGGACTTCGCGGAATGCCTGAAGCAATGCGGGCACGATGTGCAGGTCGAAGACGAACGCCGATTTATTTTCCGCTCCGGCACGCCAGGCGACGATTACCTGATCGATGTGCTGGAGGACTATAAACCTGCATCGAAGGATTTTGCGGGGGACAGCCTGGCCAGAAGTTTTGTAAAGAAAACTACCTACTTGTAAGAAGTTTTTCCTGGTTCAGATGAGAAGACGGACGGGGGCGAAAGCGCCTCTGTCCGTCTTTTTCGCGTGCTTGCCGATCCGTGCCCGTACAGGAAAAAGACGAATGGTCCTAGTTTATATTAAGACTTTGGAAATATTTTCATCAAATAGGGCATGTGTTACGCTTTATGTACAAGCGTACAAGTTTACGCGTTTTACACATCACATCAAACCTGCTCCCAGGTATTTCCCGACAAGAAAGTTGGTAGGCTCTTGCACAACTTGGATATGGTTATTTTGGTCGTCAGCATGCTTATTTCGCTGCCGCTGTTGCTCCTTGCGTTTTTTGTGATCAGGCAGTCGTTCGAAACAAACCGTGAAGTCAAGCGCATCCGGAAGAAAGGTACGCCTGCCGAAGCGATCGTCAGCTCCATCACGCAAACCAATAACGAGATTAACGGCCACCCCGAAGTATTTATCGGCTTGACGATTCCACGCGGCCAGGACGAGCCGCACCGTACCATCATCCGAACTTTGATTTATATGGTTAATTATCCCCAGTACCAGCCGGGACGCAAGGTTCGGGTCAGGGTGCTCGAGGTGGACGGCAAAATCAAAGTCGCTCTGGAAAGCGCGCCAGTTTTTTAATGACAAAATGTTAATGATACAAAATATAGGCTGACGCCTTCCTGTGAACGTCAGCCGTTTCGCAAAAAAACTGCCTTCCTTCAACCTGATTCGACGATCAACCCGCGTGATGCGGGCGATCCGTAATCCGGTGCGGACAGGCAGTTTTTTTAGTTGAACCTCTACTCCTATCGCCGTCTGATGTAAAAAGTGCAGCAGATACCTTACATGACGACGATCTTTCCGCTCTGGAATGCACTTCTGCAGCAGAAGCCCTCTCACGCTGCTCCATACAGCCGTTTTTGTACTAATCCGCTGCAATAACTGCAGCAGAATAACACACGCCTTCATCATTGCCCCATTCTACTGTACAAAATTGCAGCGGAGCAGAACACAAGCCCCTGCTAAACTTACGATGAGCCAACCGCTTGTGCCTTAGGTTTTCTGAGCAGCAGGATAAGCGGCACGGAGACGACAATGATCGCGGTGCCCAAGTGAAAAACATCCTGCACGCTCAGCGTCAGCGCCATTGTTTCCGTGACGCCGGAATCATTCAAGTGAACGATCGTCCGCGCGGACAGGATCGAGCTGAACAAGCTGATCGACAAGGCGGAGGTCCCCTGCCTGATCCAGTTCATAACCGCTGAAGCATGTCCGGAATTGACGCTCGGCACGGCCGACATGGCGGCGTTGGTGACGGGCATGTTGCTGAACCCGATGCCGATATAGCGGATGGCGACCCACATCGTCACGAACAGGACGCCGGTTGCCGTTCCCGCATAGCTGAGCTCCCACGTCGCAACCGCCATTAGCAGAAGGCCGATCAGGATCAGCTTCGACGGGCCCAGCTTGCCGTATAAACGCCCTGCAAGAATCGAGACGAGCGCCATCGCAAGCGTTCCGGGCAGCATAACCATGCCGGTTGCAAAGCTGGTAGCCCCTTTAATGTTTTGCATATAGATCGGGACGAGCAGCGCCCCGGCATAAAGCGAAACGGTGATCGCGCAGTTCAGGATAAGGCCGTACGTGAATCCCGGTATTTGCAGCACCCTCAAATTCAAAAGCGGATTGCTGACCTTCAGCGTCCTGATCACGAAGTATGCCAAGATAAGGACGCCCGCAGCAATTAACGCAAGCGTCTGCCATCCGGCCCAGCCCCACTCATGCGCTTCGCTGAACGCAACCAGCAGCGAGCTTGTTCCGGCCAGCACCGCTCCGAAGCCGATCCAGTCCAGCGAAATGCCGCGGCTTAGCCGGTAGCTCGGGATGCAGCGCGCAGCGACGGCCACCGCCGTTACGCCTACGGGAATATTCATGAGGAAAAGGGCTTTCCAGCCGTACAGCTCCGTCAGCCATCCGCCGATCGTCGGGCCGAGAGCAGGCGCGAGCATCGCGGACATGCTCCAGAAGCTGACCGCTGCGGCTTGTTTTTCTTTTGCAATCGTCTGATATATAATCGTCATCGTTGTAGGCATAATAATACCGCTGCACAGCCCTTGCAAAATACGAAAGGAAATGAGCGATTCTATGCTCCAGGCAAATACGCACAGCAGCGACGTAAGCGTAAAGCCTGTCAAAGCCATGACATAAACGCGCTTATAGCTCCATCTGTCGCCCATAAAGCCGATGATCGGCGCGATAACGCCGGTGGCCATCATGAACCCGGACAGCATCCACTGCACCGTACTCAAGTCCGCCTGAAAATCGTCCATAAAAACAGGCAAAGCCACATTAATGGAGGTCGTGCTGAGCGAAGCCATAAAATTGCCGAAGAACACGGCAAGCATAATCAGCCGGAAAGCTGAGCCGTCTCGTTGTTGATGCATGGTTTCCACAAGTATGCTCCTATTCTTCCAGTTGTTTTAACCCGTTTAATACTCGGGTCTCATAACCGTTTAATTCTCGTCTGAACTGCTCCATACGGGCAAGCTTGGCTTCGATCATCGCCTGTTCCTTGCGGATAACCGCCAAAATTTCGTTCAGCTTGTGCTTCCGCTCCTCGCGGTCCTCCAAGGACCGGTACTCCAGCTTCTGCTGATCGAGCAGCTCCTGATAAGACAAATACTGCTGCAGCTCTTGCAGCGAGAAGCCGAGCACCTCCTTAATAAGCAAAATGCTCTGAATCCGCTCCACATCCTCCTCCGTGTACAGGCGGATGTTTCCCTGCGTGCGCTCCGGGGCGGCAATCAGACCGATTTCCTCGTAATACCGGATCGTCCTTTTCGTCAAGCCCGTACGTCTCGCTACTTCTTCTATCTTCAACAAATTCAAAATAACCGCACCTCCGTCGTTATATTACATAATCCTCATTACAGTTAACGTCAACGTCAACTTCGGAATGCGAGCAAAAACGGCTGATGCCCCTGAAGGAGCCGCCGCTCATTTCGCTGCGGATGAAAAACACGATTTTCTGAGCCCTGATCCGCCGCCTTTATCTTATTTCGCCGGCAAATTTAGCGCCCTGACCGCGCAGCCATTGCACAAGCTCAAGGGCGGAGCTTCGCTTCGCCGCATCCAATGGAGTTAAGCCGTCCCAAACGGAAATCCAGTTCAATTCGGCGCCGCGTGCGAGCAAATATTCGGCAGAGCTCCGCTGGCCGCCGTGGCAGGCGCACCACAAGGCTGCAGTGACCTTGTCCGGAGGCTGCGTGCTGCTCGCCCCCCACGGATACCGCTCTGAAAGGGGAACGCCGGCGAAATAAGCCTCTATGGCATCCATTTTCCCCAGCGCAGCTGCATGCCAAAGCGCAAACCGGGCCCCGCGTTCAACGAGCCTGTGCGCCGCCCTCCACTGACCGAACGCGACGGCGTCGTCCAGAGGCGTACCGCCGGCAATGACGGCGCCCGGCGCTTCGATGCCGGCTCCGGCATCCAGAAGCGCGTCCAGCGCCTCGAGGTCATCGCAGCTGGCAGCCCAGTGAAGCGGAGTCTCGGCATGCGGGCCTTCGAACCGGGCATTCACTTCCGCACCGGCTTCGACCAATACGGCCACGGCCTCCGCGACATTCGGAAAGTGGCCGGGCCAGTCGGTTGCGACGTGCAGCCAAGACCGGGACGCTCCGCCGCATTCATGGCCCTTAGTCCGGCTGAGCACTCTGCCCGCAGCCAATTCCCGATTTTCGGATAAAAGCCGCTTCAATAACGGGATATCCCCGCAGCGGATCGCTTGCACCATGGCTGCCGCAAGCGGTTCGTTTTCATAGATCGTGTGCATATCATGCTCTCCTTTCAAAAAAAGAGCGCCAACCCGGCGCTCTTCCCTATTCCCCCTTATTTTTTGGAAGCACGAACGATAAGCATAATCACCTCGACCACCAGCCCCAGCACAAAGCCCGCCGCTGTCGCTTGAAGGAAAACGAGGAAGCTGATCAAGTCCTCCCAGCCGGTCATATCGCGGGAATAAACCGCCATCAGAATCAGGCCCGCCGCCAGGCCGATATTCGAAAGCAGCCATAGCCTGCAAGCCCCGAGCCACCCCATAAAGCTGAACAAAAAAGATAAAATAACCGCGAGCAGCAAAAAACGAAACGCAAGCGTGCCGGTAAACGGCTGACCTAGTACCATAAACCGGATGATCCAAATGAGAACCGTGACAACAAGCGACGAGACTCCCGCATAGACCCACCATCTGCCGCTTCTAGCGGCTGGAATCCAACGCATCCCATAAGCCCCCTCTCCAATCTTCTTGACTACTAAACGCATGAAGCGCTTACTTAGTTGCATCCCGACTTAAGTCCAGCCCCGATTTGGACTTTTAGCCATATTCCTGTTCTGGAAATTATTGTACACTTTTCCTGCCAATCAACCTCTATTATAGTCCAAAGGGTGTGTATCATGAAACTCGGAAAACGTGTTATCCGGCTTGCCATTTCCGTTCTTCTCCTCCTCCTTCTGCTAGCCGTCTCTGCGCTGTATTACTTCCTGCCGACAAAATTGTTCGAGAAGCCGACCGGCCCGTATGAAGTCGGCACCGTTACGCGCTACCTCGAGGATTCAACGCGAAGAGAGACGTTCACCGCAGATCCCGGCGACCGCAGAGAGCTGTTCCTGCAAATCTGGTATCCGGCGGCGGACAATGACTTGCCGCGCGCTAACTACGGCACGTACATGCCTCAGTTGATCCGGCAAATGGCGGAAAGCATGGACCTTCCCTCCTTGCTGCTCCGGCATTTGACCTCCGTCAAAACGTATTCTTCCTACAACGCGGAGCCGGCCGGGAAGGAGGCGTCCTATCCGGTCCTGCTCTTCTCCCACGGGCTTGGCCTGTACGGCTTTCAAAATACGTTCCAAATGGAAGAACTTGCTTCGCACGGCTACATCGTCGTGTCCATTCAGCACCCTTACCAGTCTCTGCTAACCGTCTTTCCCGACGGCCGCGAAATTGCCGCTTATCCGTTCGAGCTCGCCAGCTTCGGCCAGTTCCATTTCATGAACAAGATTGTAACCGAGGTGATGGTGAAGGACGGGGGCTCCGCACTCGATTACTTGGAGCGGATCCGCTTGTCGGAAGGGGACGACAGCTTTGCCGGCCGGGCCGATCTGTCGCGCGTCGGCATGCTCGGGCATTCGATCGGAGGCGCGGCAGCCGCGCAGGCCCTGCTGCTCGAGCCGAGAATGATGGCGGCGCTCAATTTGGACGGGACACTGACGGGAACCGCCGAAATTCCCGCTGCCGGCTTCTCCAAGCCGTTTATGCAGCTGGCCGCTCAGCCTTTTGAGGACTCGCAGCTGAAGCCGCTCGAGCCTGACTCCGGATTCGGAGCGCAGCTCGGCGTATCGCAAGCGGAAATCGACCGGCATGCGGATTTCTTATCTATATTCGGCCTCAATCAAAGCCATGCTTTCGCCGGCGGGGGCTATTACGTATGGCTAAAGGGCGCTTCCCACTATACGTTTACCGATGTCCCGCTGTATTCCCCGCTGGTTCCGTTCATGCTCAAAGACAAAATCAAGACGAAGCTCGCCCATCGCATCATCAACGATTATACGTTAGCTTTTTTTAACCAGGCTTTAAAGTATCAGCCGTCGCCGCTGCTGCAGCCGTCCGAATCGGACACGGTGAAGGTGACGGTCGGCCTGCCGTCCGAATAGCATTCAGCAAACCTTCAGACCGCCTTCATATGAGCTTAACCTTCCGGTATGACAATATCCTTACGCAAGTCGGACCACGTACTGCATAAGGAGTTGATCACAATCGCCCCGCTAAACAGAAAGAAAAAAACACTGCTCATCCTCGCATCGACGCTTCTGGCGGTCGGCTTGATTCTCTATAAGCTGGCCGACCGCTACCTGATCGAGCATGTCGAAGCTACCGTTCCCGCAACGCAATCCGCCGGCACCGCTGCCGACGCCGATGACAAAGAAAAGAGCGCTTCGGAAAGCGCTCCTGTCAGTCAAGATGATTGGAATTACAACAGCGGCGACATCATCATAGCGGTCGAAAAGGCCGAAACCGGCTCCGGCTCGGATAAAATCACTTATTTTGTCGCTGACGTTCAGCTGAAGGACAGCTCCAGCCTGAAAGCCGCATTCGCCAAAAATTCCTTCGGACGCAATATTATCGAGAATACGTCCGTCATCGCGGCCGCTAACAATGCCATCTTCGCCATAAACGGCGATTACTACGGCTTCCGCAGCAACGGCGTCATTATCCGGGACGGCATATTGTACCGGGACGAGCCGGCGCGCGACGCCCTGGCGATCTTCCAGGACGGCACGATGCAGGCCTATAACGAAGAGGAGGTATCCTCGGCGGAGCTGCTCGCGCAGCAGGTCTCGCATACGTATTCGTTCGGTCCCGTCCTCGTCGATGACGGAGCGGTCTCGGACGATCTGGATCAGGTCAGCATCGATACCAATTTCGGCAACCGGTCGATCCAGAGCTCGAATCCCAGAACGGGTATCGGCATGATCGCCCCGAATCACTTCGTCTTCGTCGTCGTCGACGGCCGGATGGAAAATTACAGCAAAGGAATGACGTTGACCGAATTCGCTCAGCTGTTTGCCGAACTTGGCGCCACGGAAGCCTACAACCTCGACGGAGGCGGCTCGTCCACCATGTATTTCATGGGCCGGGTCGTGAACAATCCTCTAGGCAAGCAAAAGGAACGCGGCGTCAGCGATATTCTCTACCTGGCGGAACCAACATAACAAAGGAGGCTGACAGCCATGAACGTACTTATTCCCTCCTACGAGCCAGACGAACGGCTGATCGGGCTGATCAAGCAGCTGCAGGCAAGCGGCAGCTTCAGCATCGTTGTCGTCGACGACGGCAGCGGCGCCGCTTATCGCGATCTGTTCCGGGAGGCCCGCGAGCTCGGCTGCACCCTTATTACACATTCGGCGAACAAGGGAAAGGGCTGCGCGCTCAAGACGGGCTTCCGCTACTTCCTGGAGAAAGAAACGGCGGAAGGCATCGTCTGCGCCGACAGCGACGGGCAGCATCTGCCGAAGGATATTATCCGCATTGCGCGCTCTCTCAGCGAGCATCCGCAGCATATCGTTTTGGGCGGCCGCCGATTTACGGGCTCCATCCCGCTGCGCAGCCGCTTCGGCAATGCCGTCACCCGGATCATCTTTGCGGCCGCCACCGGCAACCGGATTTACGACACGCAGACAGGTCTGCGCGGCTACTCGCCGGAAATGCTTGGCTGGCTGCTGCAGGTACCCGGGGAGCGATTCGAGTACGAGATGAATCTGCTGCTGGAGGCGCTGGAGGCCGGTTATGGCTTTCATGAGGTGCCGATCGATACGGTCTATCTGGACCGCAACGAATCGTCTCACTTCCGGCCGATCGCGGATTCGGCAAGAGTCTATTTGCCCTTCCTGAAATTCAGCGCTTCCTCCGTTCTGTCTGCGGCGGTCGATTTTCTGCTCGTCCTGCTCATCCATTCCTTCAGCGCCAGCCTGCTGCTTGCGGTCTGGGGCGCCCGGGCGGCGAGCTCCGTCTTCAACTACGCCATGAACCGGCAATACGTGTTCGGCAGCGGAAGCCAATCCCGGCACGAGAGGTCGATGCCCAAATATTTCGCGCTGGTCGCCCTCGTCCTATCGCTGAATTACGGGCTGATGCTCATGTTCCATGTGCTGGCCCATCTTCCTTTGCTTCTGTCCAAGCTGCTCACCGAAGCTTCGCTGTTCCTGTTCAGCTACTGGGCCCAAAGGCGATTTGTCTTTATCCCGCGGGAGGAAGCGTAATGGTGACGCTTGTGCCCGCCCCCTCCTCGCTTTCGAACTGAATCGTTCCGTCGTGGTTTTCAATGATTTTGTAGCTGACCGTAAGGCCGAGTCCCGTTCCCTTCTCCTTCGTGGAATAGAAAGGTTCGCCAAGCTTTGCCAGCTTATGCGCGGGAATGCCCGGTCCGTTGTCCAAAAACCGGATAACGAGATTCCGTTCGTCGTCGAGGAACGCCTGTACCTCGATTTGACCGCCGCCCGGCATCGCTTCAATCGCGTTCTTAAGCAGGTTAATGAACACCTGCTTCAGCTGATTTTCAACGCACATCACCTGAGGCAGCCCGGCCTCGATCTCGGAAGCGATTTCCACGTTGTTCAGAATGGCTTGCGTATCGAGCAGCAGGATGACGTCCTGCAAAATCGGCTCGATCGGTTTGGCGACCAGATCGATCGCCTGCGGCTTCGCGAGTACGAGGAGCTCGCTTACGATCTCCTCGATCCGGTTAAGCTCGTCGAGCATGATTTCAATATAGGAATCCTTACTTCCCGCGCCCGCGGAGATCAGCTTCGTAAAGCCCTTCAGCGAGGTTAACGGATTGCGGATCTCATGGGCGATACCGGCCGCCAGCTGGCCGACCGCGGACAGCATCTCCGTTTTGCGCAGCAGCTCCTCAGCATGCTTACGCTTGCTGATATCCTCGGACAGCTTCAGGAAATGGATGATCTCGTCCTTCTTGTTCTTGATCGGCACGAATTTCACCGACTCCCAGTACAGGTCGCCGTTTTTCTTCACGCACTGCAGCTCGCCCTTCCACACCTCGCCGGCATGGATACGCCTGGATACGGACTCGAAAGGCTCGTCGATCGAATCCCACAGAATGAGCCTTTTCAGCCTGATTCCGCTTACATCCTCCAGGCTGCAGCCCGTCACTTCCGTAAATCTCGGATTCACATATTCGATGTCGCCGTCCAGATTCGTCATGACCACCATGCTCGGGCTCTGCTCGATCGCATAAGACAGCTTCACCAGCTCTTCGTTCCCGGTCTTCAGATCGTTAATATCGACGAAGGTCAGCACGATTCCGTTAATGAACTGATCCTCCGTCCGGTAAGGAAGGATTCGCATCCGGTACCAGCTGCCCTCCAGGTTCTGGATTTCCTTCTCGAGCGGCTCGAGCGTGGAAAGCACCTGCTGAGCATCCTTAATCAAATCGTAATATTTAAAATTATGCGAAATATGGCCGATCGGCCGGCCGTAATCTACTTCAAGCAAATTAAATTCCCTGGTGACCGCCGGCGTGAACCTGCGGATGCAGAGCCGCTTGTCCAGGAAGATCGTGCCGATCCGCGTGCTGACCAGAAAGTTCGACATATCGTTGTTCACGTCGGTCAGCTCTTGAATTTTATATTGAAACTCCGCATTGACCGTAACAAGCTCTTCGTTGACGGATTGCAGCTCTTCGTTTGTGCTTTGCAGCTCCTCGTTCGAGACGACCAGCTCCTCGTTCGCGGCCTGCAGCTCCTCATTCGACGTTTCCAGCTCTTCGACCGTCGCCTGCAGCGTCTCCTCCAGGCGCCGAAGCTCCTGCTCCAGCTCGAAAATCCGATGCTGGAGATCGCTTTCGATCGCGAAGGACTGCAGGGACGCATCCGCCTCGTCGGCCAGCTTCACCGGCTCTTCGAACAGGACGAACACATATTTGTCGAAGGCAGCGTTTTTAGCGGAGAACGGTCTGATCTTCAGATCGATAATTTGTTCGCCACTATTCGTTTTTACCTTCAAGGAACGGTAGACAACCTCCCGCTTCTCCTTGCGGACCTTCTGAATGGCGGCTGCGACGGCGACGGCCAGGCTGCAATCGAGCATCTTGTATAAATTGAGGCTCGGCCTGCCCTTGGCCAGCATGAGAAACGGGTTGATGTCGCCGTTCAGGTGGATAACATCATTATTGGTGTCGACGATCATGCCGGGCGGCAAATGCTCTTCGGCAATCGTCGCATGCAAATCCTCCAGCCGCTTAAAGCCGTGGCCCGCAGGAGTCGACGGCTCCGCCATATCCGCCTTGCGCCTGGCCGGGAGCCGCACCGCGCGTCCGTTCCGCTCGTAGCTCAGCGTCTTCGGCAGCTGCCGGGCGTCCTTGCGGCAAAAGATGTTCCAGCGCCGGTCGAACGGCTCGAACAGATCCGTCGAACGCCCCAGCGTTTCGCTCGGCCCGAGGAACAGGAATCCGTCCGGGTTCAGCGCGAAGCGGAACATCGACAGCACCTTTTGCTGTGTCTCGGCTTGCAAATAAATCAGCATATTCCGGCAAGTGATCAAATCAAGGCAGCTGAACGGCGGATCTTTAATAATATTGTGGGACGCGAACACAACCATTTTGCGGATTTCCTTGCTGACCCGGTAAATGCCGTCTTCCTTCACGAAAAACCGGGCGATGTCCTCCTCGGTCAAATGGTTAGCCATGCTGTCCGAGTAGATGCCCTGGCTCGCATATTCAACCGATTCTTTATCGAGGTCGGTTGCGAATATTTTGAAGGAATGGGCGGAGCCGGACTCCTCGGCGTACTTGCGCAGCAAAATAGCGATAGAGTAAGCCTCTTCGCCGGTGGAGCAGCCCGCCACCCATACCCGGATCTCGCTTTCGGGCGGCTTTTGGGCGAACAAAATTGGCAGCGCTTTATCATACAAGGTTTCAAAAGCTTCCGCATCGCGAAAAAAATTGGTGACGCCGATCAGCAAATCTTTGCGCAGCGATTGAAGCTCCTCCGGATGCTCGTCCAGATACCCGATATATTCCGAAAGCCCCGCTTGCTTGTTGATCCCCATGCGGCGCTCAATCCGTCTGATCATGCTGTTGCGTTTGTAATAGGTGAAATCGATTCCGCTGTCCTGCTTGATTTTGTCCAGAACGATCTGGATGAGCTGGTCCGTCGTCCGGGTACACAAAAACTTGCCGGCATGCTCGAGCAGCCGCTCGGCGAACTGACGCGAAGCCGCCGCAAAATGGCCGCCTTCGGTCAAAGCCAGGCTTACCGGCAAGCCGTCGGCCATTTCCGGCCCGATCGCCAGCCCTCCGGCCTCTTCGATCGCCTGCAAGCCGCGTTTGCAGCAGACGGACGCTCCCGGCAGGGCGATGCCGGCCGCTCTGGCTCCGCAATCCGCCGCGAGCGAGCGGAACAGCAGATCGGCCGGCGAAGGATGACCCGGCGCCGGATTGGAGTCGGATAGCAGGAGACGTCCTCCGCTGACCGTAATATTTTTCCGGGACGGAATGAAATAAATCCGGTTGGGCTCCGCCTCGGTTCCGTGCTCCGCCACCGAAGCGGCCATTCTCCCCTCTTCGCCGGGAAGCTGCGCCATAAGGCTATGATTGTCATACACTCCCTGGTGAACGATTATAAATGCAATTCCGGAATCGGAAGGCATGTGATTAAAAAATTGTTGCAAGGCTTCCGAGCCGCCTGCAGATAGGTCTACCCCTACCGTACACAATGGCATCCTCTGATCTCGTTCAGACATGAGCTAATCCTCCTGCGGCGTACCTGTTAGGCTGCTATAAGAAAGTATAAATTTCAATTTATACTTGACTTATACTTCATCGCGAAACGAGCTTTGCTGCCAAAGGACGGCACAGAACCGAGCTGCGCAAAGATGCAGCTAACGGTTCGTGCGTAGCGTCAGCCGTTTACGCTTGCAGCATTCTATTAATTTCCCTATCCGCCTATAATATCTTTTATATTAGACCGAGTGCGGGAAGGTCGTCAAATTCGACAAAAACCCCCATAATCGGCCAAGCATAAACGGCTGGCGGTAAAACTGACTAAACCTGAGCCGAATTCCGATCCTAAAAAATGCGGCATGAATCATGATATAATTAGGCTGCAATTTGCACGACTATACCATCATGGGAGAATGGCTTGCCATGTCTACTATAGAATCCAAGTATGACGATCACGATTTGCGGCTGCGGGAGCGCGCGGGCCTTCTGAATCGGATGAGCGTATCCGATTGGCGGGCATTTTTCGCCCTCTGCTCGAAGCCGTTTGACGGACAGACCCGCAATTCGGGTTATGTGAGCGATGTGCTTAACACGCTTGCGCCCGCCGTGCCGGAGCTCCCTGCCGCCGTACTCGCTGCAGTCAAGCTGAACGCTTACCATTATCTGCTGAAAAAGCTGCTCCGCGAGCCGCTGCCCGATACGCAAGGGGAGATTGCCGGCGGCCGTCAATTCGTGGGCTATCATACCCGCGAGGCGGCAAGCGGCCTTGTCCGGGATATGGGAGAAATTCTAAAGGAAGGGCATAACTCCGCTGAGCTCAAAGGATGCCTGCCGCTCCTCATGGATACGCTGGCCGTCATGCGTACGGAGATGCTGGCGGATGCGCCCGATCCGGACCATTTTTTCTTCCAGACCTATATCCGGCTGTGGGAGGGCTGGATCGCCCCGCTGACGGGAGACGCCGGCTCCTGCGCCGAGGAGCTCGACCGGCTGCTGAAAGCCGCCGGGAATAAGCCGTCCGGCATAAACCAATACAACCTGCTGTCGGCCCAGAGCAGTATGCTGTTCGGCCTGTCTCGTGACAGCGAAGCGATTTCCCTGCTGGAACGGCTGGCGGAGAAGCACCCCGTCGACGAGGCCCGCCTGTTTCAATACTTAAACGAGCTGTCCCGGACGCAGCAGTGGCGAAGGCTTGCGCAATGGCTGACGGACACGGCTCATCTCTTTGCCGGGCGGAGCCTGCGGGCGTTGACTCCTTTTTTTGCTTACTGGGATGAAGTGATCCGCCAGCTGCCCGACACGGAGGAAGCGATGTGGCGCACGCTGGAAAGCCTGTACCCCGCCTCCAAAACTCTATATATGAACAAGCTGTACGAGCTTGGAAAATGGCGGAAGTGGATGGATATTCAGCTTAGCACCGGCAGCGAGCCGCTCGATTTCCGCGCCGATACGTATAAGCCGATTGAGAAATACGAACCGGAGCTGCTGCTCCCCTACTATCATCAGGCTGTCGAGCGCCATGTGGCCGCCAAAAGCCGCGACGGCTATAAATTGGCGGTCAAGCTGCTCAAGCGTCTGGCGAAGCTGTACAAAAAAATGAAAAGGGACGCGGACTGGGAACGGTTTCTCGATTCCTTCCTGAACCGTCACAGCCGGCTTCGCGCGCTTCATGAAGAAATGAGAAAAGGAAAACTGATCGAATGACCATATCTATGAGAGCCTGTCACATTCGGCTGAATTTAACTTCCTACGGCGATGCGCTCCTTTACGGGCACACGGGGGACGGTGAAACGTTAAGCGGCCTTGTGTTGAAGCAGCGCTTGTTTGCCTGGCATGAAGCATCTTTCTATGGAACGGAGCTGGAAATCCGGCAGACGGACGAAATCGATCTCGTTCTGCTGCCCGCCGAGCAGGTCCTTCCGTTCTTCGCCGAACTAAAGCTGCTTGAGCACGTGGCCTGGAATTGGGAAGGACAGGCGGAGCCGCTTCTCCGGCTTGCGCCGCAGCTGGCCGCCGCCATTGAGGAACGGCAATACGTCCCCAGCTTCGACGCGTTCCGGGCCGGCAAGCTGCAGTGGAGCTGGAATGCCGCGTCGGCGCTTGGCAAGGCGCTGGAGCAGGAGGAGGCCGGCTTTGCGGAAGCGCTGCGCGCCGCTTTCTCGGCCGCCGTATTCGAGCGGCATTACGGCTCGGAAGCGGCGGATGCCGATCTGCGGAGGGAATATCCGCGGCTGTTCGCCCGGCACACCCCACCTGCCGGCATCGATGAGCAGGCCTGGCTGGTCGCGGTCGGCTGGACGGCCGACGCCGCCCCGTTCCGCCCTGTTCTGCAGCTGATTGAGCCCGAAGATGCGGACGGCAGCTGGGAGCTTAAGCTCGTGCTGCAGGATAAGCACGACGAATCCATGCTTGCTCCCGTCCGGATTTCTTCGCGCGGCGAGGCATTCGGCTCGTGGCCGGCC
Organism: Paenibacillus vietnamensis; assembly: GCF_020169515.1. Taxonomy (GTDB): domain Bacteria; phylum Bacillota; class Bacilli; order Paenibacillales; family Paenibacillaceae; genus Pristimantibacillus; species Pristimantibacillus vietnamensis. The sequence goes on from NZ_JAHMHW010000007.1 coordinate 221,108, forward strand.
GGATGGACGGCCTTTGTCGCCAGCCGTTCGAGCGGCTGGCTCGATAGTCTGCGCGCGCTTCTGCCCGCCGTTTATTATGGCGGACCAAACGACGATGCGCTGCACGGCCTGCTAAATAACGAGGCGGCATGGCGCTTTTTGAAGACGGACAGCCAGCGGCTGCTGGAGGCCGGCTGGCAGGTGCTGCTCCCGGCCTGGTGGGAGGCGGCCCGCCGGAAGAAACCCCGGTTGCGCGCCAAGCTCAGTCCCGATGCGGGCAGCGGCAAATCGGGCTCTCTGTTCGGGCTCGACTCGATCGTCGACTTCGATTGGCGCGTCGCCATCGGCGACCTGGAGCTGACGGAGGAGGAATTCGCCGAGCTCGCAGCCCGTAACGAGCGGCTGATCCGGTTCCGCGGACAGTGGATTACGCTTGACCCCGCTTTGCTGCAGCAAATCCGCAAAGCGATGGCCGCGATGGACAGCTCGCAGGGTCTGTCCTTTCAGGACGTGCTTCAGCTGCATCTGCTGGACCGCAGCGGCGATTCCGGCAGCGGCGGGGCGGAAACGGAGGACGAGGAGGATGACGAGGCCCGCTTCCGGATGGAGGTGGAGCTAAACCGGCATTTGAAGAAGCTGGTCAGCCAGCTCGGCGGACAGTCCGAATGGCCGAAGCTGGCGGCTCCGGCCGGCCTGGATGCCGAGCTGCGCTCCTATCAGCAGGACGGCTATGCCTGGTTGTCTTTTTTGCGGCGGTTCGGTCTCGGGGCTTGCCTTGCCGACGATATGGGGCTCGGCAAAACCGTGCAGCTGATCGCCTACCTCCTGAATATAAAGGAGACGGCCGGCGGGACGTCTTCTCCGAGCCTGATCGTATGCCCGACATCGGTGCTGGGCAACTGGCAGAAGGAGCTGGGACGGTTTGCGCCATCGCTGAACGTCACATTGCACTATGGCAGCCGGCGCCTTGGAGGGCAAGCGTTTCTGGAGTCGCTCGGAGCGGCGGACGTCGTCCTCACCTCGTACGCGACGGCGGCGCTGGATCAGGAGCTCCTGCAGGAAACCGTCTGGGCCGCCATCTGCCTGGATGAAGCGCAAAATATCAAGAATGCGCAGACGAAGCAGTCCGCCGCCGTCCGGAGCCTGACAGCCAAGCACCGCGTAGCCCTTACCGGCACCCCGATCGAGAACCGGCTGTCCGAGCTTTGGTCGATCTACGATTTTATTAATCCGGGTTATTTGGGAACCGCCAACGGATTTGCGAACCGGTTCGCAAACGCGATCGAGAAAGAACAGGATCCCGAACGAACGGCCGACCTGAAGCGGCTGGTCAAGCCGTTCATGCTTCGGCGCAAAAAGAAGGACCCGTCGATCCAGCTCGATTTGCCGGAGAAAAACGAAATGAAAACCTATATCCACCTGACGGCCGAGCAGGGAGCGCTCTATAACCAGACGGTCAACGAGCTGATGGAGCGGATGTCTAAGCTGGAGGGAATTGAGCGCAAAGGCGCGATCCTCTCCGCCCTCACCACGCTCAAGCAGCTATGCGACCATCCCGTGCTGCTCTCGAAGGAAGCGGCCGCGGAAATTGCGGCGGCGCCGGAGGGCGCGCTGGATGTGGAGACGCTCGTCAGCCGCTCCTCCAAGCTCGAGAGGCTGCTGGCCATGGTGAAGGAGCTGCGGGAAGAGGGCGACCGGTGCCTGATCTTCACCCAATACGTCGGCATGGGGCAAATGCTGCAGAAGGTGCTGGGCCAGGAGCTTCAGGAGCCTGTCCTTTATTTGAACGGCAGCACTTCGAAGTCCGCGCGCGACCGCATGATCGAGCGGTTCCAATCGGCCTCGCTGCCGCCAAGCGAGCAGCCTGGCGTGTTCATCCTGTCGATTAAGGCGGGCGGCGTCGGCCTGAATCTGACGGCGGCGAGCCACGTCTTCCATTTTGACCGCTGGTGGAACCCTGCCGTGGAGAACCAGGCGACGGACCGCGCTTACCGCATGGGCCAAACCCGCGACGTTCAAGTGCATAAATTCATCGCCCTCGGCACGCTTGAAGAGCGGATCGATGAAATGCTGGACAACAAACAGCAGCTGAGCGACAACGTCATTGCCGGCTCCGAGGGCTGGATTACCGAGCTGTCCACCGAAGCGCTTCACGAGCTGTTCGCGCTGCGACAGCAGTTTTAACTTTCAGTCCGCTTATACGCCAAAGAATTAGATGTATATCTTGGATGCGTATAGAAGTGTATGTTGAGCAGCGTGTTCGAGTAACTGGATTTTATTTTGTTATTTAGGCCAAACGACGGGGTGTGGACAAAATAACGGGATTTGCCACAGTTATACTTCGATTTTTCGGTGAAACCACGACTTAAGGGAAATTTAAATACAAGAAATCCAGCTAAATTTCCGGTTTCTCCGAAAAAGGTGATAATAACTGGAGAAAATCCATTTGATCACATACGGAGCTGCAGCAATGGGGCGCTAACTGCCCTTGAATTGGGACAAACGGTTATGCTACACTGTAGCTACTTTACAGGAACGGAGGGTTACGTGTGATAGACTTTATCCGAGTTAGGTCTTTGCGCGGCTAATTGAATAGCGCCAAAGCTCTGCCTGCGCGCAGAGGACTCAGGATAGGTCTGTCCATTTTAAAGGTAACCCAAATTGTTGAACATACGACGGGACGCTCGGAATTTACCCCCGGTCGTATTTGCCTTTAGCATGGAGCCTGCCGGGAGGAAGCATCTTCCTTCCGGAGCTTTCTGATATCCTCTCGCGAGCAACCGTCAACACGGGCAGACATGCCCGTGTTTTTTGTTTTACAAGCGTAAACGGCGGAAGCCGTCCTTTGGAGGCTAAGCATATACGTTTCGCGATGAATGATAAGGCAATTTACAGATGTAAAACTTATAAATTCTTATCATTTCAAATAACCCGTAGAGGATGATGATGGTATGGAACAAACGAAACAAACTGCAATTATAGTTGGGGTTGAACTGCAAAATCAGACTGACTTCCCTTATTCGATGCAGGAGCTGCGCAATTTGGCCGACGCCTGCTCGATTGAAGTGATTGACGAGCTGAGCCAGAAGGCTCCCCGGGTCAATCCGACCCATTATATCGGCACGGGCAAGCTGGAGGAGCTGCGCGCGCTCGCCGAGGGGCACGACGCGGACATGGTTATTTTCAACGACGAGCTGTCGCCCTCCCAAATCCGCAACCTGGAAGCTTCCCTGGAGCGGACGGTCATTGACCGGACGATTCTGATTCTGGATATATTCGCGGAACGCGCCAAGACGCGCGAAGCGCAGCTGCAGGTGGAGGTCGCCCGGCTTCAGTACACGCTGCCGCGGCTCGTCGGGCTGCGAGCGTCGCTAGGCCGCCAAGGCGGCGGAGGCGGAACCGGGCTGAAGAACAGAGGCGCCGGCGAAACGAAGCTGGAGCTGGACCGCAGGCGGATCGAGGAGCGGATTACGGCGCTTCAGGCCGAGCTGGAGAAGCTCGTCGCCCGCCGCCAAGTGCAGCGGAAGCAGCGGCAAAAAAACGAGATGCCCGTCGTCTGTCTCGTCGGGTATACGAACACAGGCAAATCCAGCATGATGAACGCGCTGCTCGAGAAATTTAATCCGCAAACCGACAAGCAGGTGTTTGTGAAAAACATGCTTTTCGCAACGCTGGAAACGTCGGTCCGGAGCATCGATATGCCGAACAACAAGTCTTTTTTGCTTACCGATACCGTCGGCTTCGTCAGCCAGCTTCCCCACCATCTCGTCAAAGCGTTCCGCTCCACGCTGGAGGAAGTAACCGAGGCGGATTTGCTGGTGCATGTCGTCGACTATTCGCATGAAGATTACGAAAAGCTGATCTCCGTTACGAACGATACGCTGAAGGAGCTGGGGGCGCTGGACATCCCGACAGTGTTCGCCTTCAACAAATGCGACTTGACCGACCACCCTTACCCGCAGACGGAAGGGGACCGCGTCTACTTGTCCGTAAGGGAAAATAAGGGGCTGGATGAGCTGATCGAGCTGATTCGCGGCCATATTTTCAACGACTACATCGAATGCGAAATTTTGATCCCGTTCGAGCAGGGGCGTCTGGTGTCCTACTTTAACGAGCATGCGCATGTACAGGAAACGAGCTACGAGCCGGAGGGCACCCGTCTGAAGCTGGAATGCAAAACGGCCGATTTCGAGAAGTACCGGAACGATTTTGTTGTTCTGTCTTAAAATTGCGGACCTGAAGGCTTGATTGAGGCCAGTTCGCGCTTTCGTGACTTGCCGATTGGGCTACGGGAACCCTGCCGAAAACGATAAAAGAGACCTCCCGGGGTCTCTTTTATCGTTCAATGTGTGCGAAAAGCGGCTTTTACTGATTCTCCAGCACTGCAGCATCGTACACCGTTTCAAATTGACACTCTATCCTTTGCAGTACCGTACTCCGCTTCAACCTGATGCTCCATCCTTGCAGCATTGTTCGCATAGATGGATTTTCTACAGTTGTTTTCATCATTTTGGGTCAATCCTGCGTTTTAACTGGATTTCTTGTATATAAATCTGCCTTTAATCATCATTTCGCCGAAAAACCGGAATATTACTGTAGATAATCCCGTTAGTTCGCATCCCATCCGACGCTTGGCCTAAATAACAGCACAAAATCCAGTTACTCCAAACACACATCTCCATTATTGTATCCAACCTCAAAAATGGGGATATTACTCGCCCTTTCCGAACTCCGCATGCTCCAGCCGTTTCGGATCGCTGCCGGCCGCCGGAAGCTGGATCGTCACCTCGGTCCCGGCGCCTTCCCGGCTGTCGACCAGCAGCTCGCCGCCGCAGTTGTCCAATATCCGTTTGCAGACGGATAGCCCGAGACCCGTTCCGTTCTCCTTCCTTGTGAAAAAAGGAATAAAGATCCCCCTCAATACCTCAGGCGACATTCCCGGTCCGGTATCCTTGATCCTGATTCTTACATGCTCCGGGGTACGCCCCAGACTGATGGAAAGGCTGCCTTGCGTCTCCATTGCTTCCAGGGCGTTTTTGGCCAAATTCAGAACGATTTGCTTCAGATGGTCGCGGGCGATGACGGCGTGGACAGGCTCGCTTGTCAGCTGAACGGATAATTCAACGTTATAAAGATTGGCTTCCGACTCGATGAGCGGGATCATCTCGGACAACACCTCGCCCACGGAGATCGCTTCCTCCGCCGCTCCGCCGGGCTTTCCTATAATAAGGAGCTCGCTAACGATCGCATTGATGCGATTGACCTCGGACTGGATAAGCTCAAAATAATACTGATCCTTCTCGTCCTTATATTTTTTGCTGAGCAGGGTGATGAAGCCCTTGATGCCCGTAAGCGGATTGCGGATTTCATGTGCGGTGCCCGCCGCAATAATGCCGACCAGCTTCAGCTTGTCCGCCTCGATCTGGTTCAGCTCCCGTGCGATTTTCCGTTTGGACATCCGTGACTGAATCAGCATAAACACCGCATGCGTCAGCAATAGAAACAGGATCAGCATTTTAATAAACGGCTTTACGACTTGCTGACTGGTATCCAATCGGATCATCGAATTGACCCGCCAAGGAACCGCATCCAGCTGAATGTCCGTTGCCACCCAGCGGTGGTTCGGAGCGTTTTCCGGCGTCTGGAATATGATTTCCCCCTTGTCGTCGATCAACTGCACCACTTCCTCGCCGACCAGCTGGTTGACCGACTGCTTCATGATATGAAGTTGAATACTGCCGACGAGCACGCCTTTGACGGCTCCGGACTTATCCATGGTGGGGGTTGCAATCGAAAAAACGTACCTGCCCGTTACCCTGCCGCGATGGGCATCCGATACCTGGGTTTTCCCGGTTAGCAGCGCCCTCTGAAAATAATCGCGGTCCGCTAGGTTGATTTTTTGGGGAAGGGGATTGGAGCTTTGGAGAATTTCGCCGCTCACATCGGTCCAATAGAAACCGGAAAACCGTGGATCCTTCTCGTGCGTAGCGAGCAGCAGCTCTTCGACGGCCGGGTCCGCTTCCGACTGATAGCTGAGCATCATGGCCAGACTTTCCAGCCTGCCGATCGTCGAGCTCATAAAGCTTTCAATGTTCAATGCATGAATCATCGTATTCCGGCTGGACACTTCCTCGAGCACATCCTGAACGACATTCATCCGGTACTGCAGGTATGTATAGCTGAATAAGCAAAGCGGCAAAACGACAACAATCAAATATAAGAAGACCTTATTCCGATTCCTGGCTGCCTTAACGAACATGCTCATGCAAGAGTCTCCTTTATAAGAAACGGCGAAAAAGATGCCCAAACAGGCATCTTTTTTGTTAAATTGTTGCTATCAGTTTAACATCATTATGACAAGAATCAACTGGAAGTTTATGAATTCGACATGCGTAAACGGAATAAAATCCAGGCTTTTTTGTAAGCGGCGGATTATTTTTTCGCCATGTACTTGCGGATATCGAAGGCAACCGCCGCTACGATAATGAGGCCTTTAATGATAAGCTGCCAGTAAGGGCTCACGCCGATAAACGTCAAGCCGTAGTTGATGACTCCAAAGATCAGGACGCCCGCCATGACGCCGGGCACCGTGCCGATGCCGCCCGCCGTGGACACGCCGCCGACAACGCAGGCCGCAATGGCGTCAAGCTCGTACATATTGCCGTAGTTATTCGTCGCTCCGCCGGTCCTGGCCGCTTCGAGAACGCCCGCAAGGCCGTACAGCGCGCCGGAAATCGCATAGATGGCGATCAGATTGCGTGCTACGTTAATGCCCGAGACATGCGCCGCCTGAACGTTTCCGCCGATGGCGTACATGTTTTTGCCGAGACGGGTTTTATTGAACACGACCCAGCAGATCAAAGCGACGGCGATCGCGACAATGACGATATATGGGATGGAATACCCGCCGCCCAGATCGATGAAGCCGGAGCCCCATTTGGTGAAATCCGCCCGCAGGCCGCCGATCGGCTGCGACTGGTTCGGCTCCATGTCGAAATAAATGGAGTTGACGCCGTAGATGCCGACCATCGTGCCCAGTGTCGCGATAAAAGGAGGCACATGGAACTTGGCGATAATGAAGCCGTTCACAAGCCCGACGAGCAGACCGGCGGCAATGCCGATCAGAATCGGGATGCCTACCCACAGATGCGGAAGATCCGGGAAAAACCGGCTCGCATACGTATCGATCTGAAGCATGGAAGCCGAGATGACGGCCGTCAGCCCGACGACGCGTCCGGCGGACAAGTCGACGCCGCCGGTGATAAGGATGAACGCCGCGCCGAGGGCGATGATCAGTCTCGTGGAAGATTGCTGCATAATGTCGCGCAGCGTCGAAAAGGCCAGAAAGTGCGGATCCGCAACCGCGATCCCGATGACCAGCAGAATCAGTACGACAAAGATGGCCCGCTGCGCCAAATAATCTTTTACTCTAACGATGGCTTGCGTATTCATTCGTTACCCCTCCTGTATGTGCCGGCCTTTGCTGCGCGGCCAGCCGCATAATCTCCTGCTCCGTTGCCCCGCTGCCCTCTACGATTCCCGTCATGCGGCCCTCGCTCATCACCATGATCCGGTCGGACATGCCCAGCAGCTCCGGCATTTCGGAGGAAATCATGATAATGCTTTTCCCCTGCTTGGCGAGCTCTGTAATAATCGTATAAATTTCGTATTTGGCGCCGACGTCAATACCGCGCGTAGGCTCATCCAGCAGCAAAATATCAGGCTCCGTCAGCAGCCAGCGCGCCAGCAGCACCTTCTGCTGGTTGCCGCCCGACAGATTGCGGATCTGCGTATTCACCGACGGCGTCTTCGTCCTCAGCTTCTCGACGTTCCGCTGCGCTTCCTCCTTGCCCTTCCGCTCGTTCAGCAGTCCGGCACGGTTCTCGTACCGCCCCAGATTCGCGATAATCGTGTTCTCGTAAACCGACAGCACCGGAAAAATGCCGGTGACCCGCCTCTCCTCCGTCAGCAGCGCGATCTTATGCTTCTTCGCGTCGGCCGGCGATTTGATTCTAACCGGCTTGCCGTGAATGGAAATTTGACCGGAGGTCACGGCGCGCAGCCCGAACAGCGCTTCGACCAGCTCCGTGCGCTGGGCGCCGACCAGTCCGCCGACGCCGAGAATTTCTCCTTTGCGAAGCTCGAACGAGACGTTCTGGAACGACTTCGGATTAGGCGAGCTTAAGCCCTCGACTTTCATCAGCGTGTCTCCGGGCACGTTAGTCCGCTCCGGAAACCGCTCGGTCAGGTCGCGGCCCACCATGCGGGTAATGATCAGATCGGTCGTCAGCTCGGCCGCCGGCCACGTGCCGACGTATTTGCCGTCGCGCATAATCGTCACATCGTCGGATATGCGCAAAATTTCTTCCATTTTGTGCGATATATAAATAATGGATACGCCGCGCTTGCGCAGCCGGTTGATGATGCTGAACAGCTGCTCTACCTCGTTGCCGGTCAGCGAGGACGTCGGTTCGTCCATGACGATGACCTTCGAGTTGAACGAGACGGCCTTGGCGATTTCCAGCGACTGGACCTTCGACACGGACAGCGAACCCGTACGGGCCCGCGGGTCGATGTCGAGATCCAGATCGCGGAACAAATCCAGCGTATCCCGGTACATTCGTTTTTCGTCGACCAGCTTGAACGGTCCGTAGCCGGACACCGGGAACCGCCCGAGCCAAATATTCTCCATAACATTCCGGTGCGGGACCGGATGCAGCTCCTGATGAATCATGGAGATCCCGCTGTTTAACGCATCCTTCGAGCTGTTGATGGACGCCTTGGCGCCGTTCAAATAAATCTCGCCCTCGTCGGGCTTGTAAATGCCGAACAAACATTTCATTAACGTCGATTTGCCCGCCCCGTTTTCTCCCATGAGGGCATGAACCGTTCCCGGCCTTACTTTAAGAGTAACGCCGCTAAGCGCCTGTACGCCGGGGAAAGCCTTCGAAATTCCCCTCATTTCCAGCACGTTTTGCTCCGCCATTTTCGAATCCCTCCACTTTGGCCAAGCGTAAACGGCTGTCACTGTCCTCTGGCGGCAACAGCTCGTTTCGCGGTGAAATATCAGTCCTTGATAAGCTCAAACGAAAGAATTTTTTCAAAATAAAGGGACAACGCTGCCGATAAGCCGCTGCCCCTTACGTTCAAGCTTTCTTTATTGCGCGTCGGCAATGTTGTCCTTGGTGATTTTCTTGTACGCGATCCATACATATTTGCCGTCGGTAATATCGAAGCCGGTATTGTCCTTCGTCGGCGTTTCGCCCTTCGAGAGCGCGGTCGCTATCGCTACGGAAGCGGCGCCTTGGCTCTTGGCATCGTTAAGCACCGTGCCGAGCAGCGTGCCGTCCTGCAGCGCTTGAATCGCCGGAGCCGTCGCGTCTACGCCTACGACCGGAACAAACTTGCCGTCCTTGAAATAGCCGGCGGCCTTCAAAGCTTCGATCGCTCCTAGCGCCATATCGTCGTTGTTCGCAAGAACCGCTTCGATTTTGTCGCCATGGGAGGCGAGGAACGTCTGCATTTTCTCCTGGCCCTTGACGCGGTCCCACATCGCCGTATCCTCGGCCAATGCTTCCACTCCAATGCCGGCATCCTGGATCGCCTGCACGGAGAACTTCGTGCGAAGCTCGGCATCCTGGTGGCCCGGCTCACCCTGCAGCATGACGTATTGCAGCTTGCCGTCGCCGTTCTTGTCCGCGGAAGGATTCGCCTTCCAGTAATCGACGATCAGCTGGCCGGAAATCGTACCGGACTCCTCCGCTTTTGCTCCGACATAATACACCTTATCCCATTTGTTCATATCCTCGGCGATCGGCTCGCGGTTCAGGAACACGACCGGCGTATCCGCCGCCTTCGCTTTATCGATAATGACGCCCGCAGCTGTGCGGTCAACCGGGTTGATAATCATGGAATCGTATTTTTTCGAGATGAACAAATCGATTTTCTCGTTTTGCGTCGGCTGGGCGTTCTGGCTGTCTACGATATCCAGCTCCGCCTTGCCCTTGGCATAGTCAGACATCGCGTTACGCACGCCGGTCATAAACGTATCGTCGAATTTATAAATGGCCACCCCGACCTGCGGTGTGCCGCCGGCATCCTCTCCGTTCCCGTTCCCGGCGCCGCCGCTGTTCGCGTTACCGCCGCCATTATTTCCGCAAGCCGCCGCCGTCAGCATGATTCCCGTCATAAGCATAAGCATCCACTTCTTTTTCATATACATGGACCTCCCTGGTTCAATCGGTTTCCGATGCTTCGCAGCCCCGCGCCGCTCATCACCGTGTACCGTCATTATGCCTGATATCCGTTCCGATTCGAATTCAATATTCTCATGCTTTCTATCGAAATTCTCATCAATTCGCTCCGGCATCGATAACAATTTCCCTATTTGACGAACGGGAACAGCATCTTCTGATTGTCCATCCAAAACATATTGTCCGCGTCAATGACCTTCGTCTCAAGCACGGTCGGCTGCTCGAACCCGGCACCCTTCAGCAGCTCAACGGCCTGTTTCACACCGAGATAACCGGTGCTGAAGCCGTTCTGGACGACAAGCTTGTGGAGGATGCCGTCCTGCAGCAGCTCCAGCTGGTCCAGCTCGCTGCCGAAGGTGACGATCTTCAGCTTCCCCTGCACCCCGCGGCGCATGGCCTCATCGGCGGTTCCAAGCGAGGCCTTGCTTTCAAGCGCCAGTATGCCGTTAACCCGCTCACTGTCGAGCAGCACTTTGGCGGCCTGCCAGCAGGCGTCGCGCAAATTGCCGCAGGCCCCGCCGTCGATAACTTGTATGCCGGCATATTCGGCCAGCGCAGCTTTTGCGCCCGCTTCGCGACTCTCCAAGTCGGGGTCTCTTCGGTCCGAATGAAGGACCGCCACCGTGCCGCTGCCATCCAGCAGCTCCGCAAGCGCTTCTCCGGCCTGCCGTCCGGCCTCCTCGTTATCGATGGATATCGCAGCCATCACTCCCGCTGCGCTGCGCTCCTCGTTCAGCGCGACGACCGGCACGCCGGCCGCGAGCCCCCGTTCGGCCAGCTCCTTCAGCACCGTTTCGTTCGCCGGATCGATCAATACCGCGGAAGCCCCGCCCTCCACGGCCTGCAGCGCCGCCTCCAGCTGCTCCTTGGCATCCTCGTCCGGGCCAAACGAAATATAATCGAGCTCAGCGCCGAACTCCTTGGCCGCCGCATCGGCGCCATGCTCCATCGCATCGCCCTGCTCCTCCGCATGAACGGGCGCCACGAGCACGATCCGCTTCAGGCTTTCCCCATCATCGCCAAGCCGCGGCGACGAGCAGCCGTCAAGCCCTATGGCAGCAAGCAGCAATATGGCGAGCAGAAAGCTGCATGTGCCTGCATCCCGTCTATTCCTCATCCTCGCGCGCCTCCTCGCTTCGTTCCTTTATAAGCGGAATATTGATCCGGACCGTCGTCCCCTCTTCCTGCTCGCTCCAAAACTCCAGGCCGTACGGCTCGCCGTAGTAAAGCCGAATCCGGTCATGCACATTTCGGACCGCAACGCCAGAGCCGCCGCCGGACGAGCTCGGCTTGTCCACCCCGTCCTCCGGAGCTCCCAGCAAGCGCTCGACCTGCCGCTGCGGCATGCCTACGCCGTTGTCGGCAACCTCCAGCACAAGGCGTCCCTCCCGCTCCCGGGCGCTGACCCGGATATGGCCTTCGTCCACGAGGTATTCGATGCCGTGGACGATCGCATTTTCGATCAGAGGCTGCAGCACCAGCTTCAGCGTGTAGCAGGACAGCACCGCTTCGTCAGCCTCGATGGCGAAGTTGAATTTCCGCTTGAAGCGCATTTGCTGAATCGTCAGGTAATGCCTTGCATGCTCAAGCTCCTCGCCTACCGTGATCGTTGTTTTCCCTTTGCTGAGACTGATGCGGAACAGCTTCGACAAGGAGGTGATCATCGTGATGACCTCTTCGTTTTTGCTCATGCCGACCATCCGGACGACCGAATTGAGCGTATTGTACAAAAAATGCGGATTGATTTGCGCCTGCAGCGCCTCCAGCTCATACTTGCGCTTCGATTCCTGCTCGAGCACAATCTGCTTCATCAGCTGCCGGATTTTATCGAGCATGAGGTTGAAGCGGCTGGACAGCTGAACCACCTCGAGCGGCCCGCTCAGCGGAAGCTCCACGTTAAAATCGCCGCGCTCGACCGCTTTCATCGTTCTGCCCATCCGCCGGATCGGGCGCGTCAGCATGGCGGAAAGCAGCATGGAGACCACTAACGCAAAAGCGAGCACAAGCGCGACGACCTGAACCATATAACGGTTCACCTCTTCGCGCGTCGTCATGATTTCGTCCAAATAGGAAACGCCGACCACCTTCCAGCCGATATTGACGACGGATTGCACCGTATTCAGGCGCTTCACGCCCTCAGCCTCGTCGATATAGCTGTCCGAGGACGTCAAAGCCTTCTCGACGCTTTCGTTGCGCAGCCCCATATAGATCAGCTGCTGCTGCGGATGGTATACGATATTGCCCGCTCCTTCGTCGATGATATAGACATATCCCCGTTTGCCGAGGCTGATCCGGCTGCTGAGCTCGTCGATTTTTTTGAAATTGATATCCACCAGCAGCACGACATGTGTCGGTACCCCGTTATGCTCCACGGTAATTCCTTTACTCATGGAAACGACCCATTTATAGGTATCGTCGTACAGATTCTGAACATGCGGCAGCGAGAAGCTCAGATGGTCAGGCACGCGCATCGCCGAGTGAAACCAGCTTTGGGCGGATACGCGGGCGCTCTCCCTTACCTGCGCCTGCGGGTGGTTGCGCAGCAGCTCGCCGCGGTCGTCAAACAGCGCGATCGACACGATGTCGTCCCGGCTTCTCATGATCGTATCCAGCTGCTTCGTCACCAGCGGGTCGTCCCACTGGCCGCCCACCAGCATATTTTCCTCGATCGCGCGGTACAATTGGGCCATGCCGTCCACGTAATCCTCCAGATTAAAGCTCACCTGATCCACAATCTGCTGCGTGCTGAGAAACACGTTCCGCTCCGCCGTACGCGAAAATTTATCGTACAAAAGCACCGCCACAATAACCACAATGACAAGAATAAAGACCGAAAACGACCACATGATAATCGATTGGATGCTGCCCGCCTGCAGCTTCTTCATTTGACGCCGGATCGCGGAGATCATGCGCCGCCCTCCCCCTCGCCGACTGCATCTGCGCGGCTGCGGTATTCCTTCGGCGATATGCCGACCTGCTTTTTGAAGCAGAAGCTGAAATAATTCGGATCGGCAAAGCCGACCCGCTCCGCGATTTCAAACGCCTTCAGCCCGGTCGCGCGCAGCAGCTCCTTGGCGGCTTCCATGCGGATGTGCATCAGGTACTGCACGAACGTCAGTTTGACTTCTTTTTTGAAGACGCCGCTAAAATATCCCGTGCTGATATGCAAATGAGAGCAAAGCCTTTGAATCGAGATGTCCGGATCGGCGTAATGTTCCTTCGTATACTGGATCGCCTTCTCGACGATGTCCTTGTACGAATGCTGCCGCCTGCTGGAAATGTGCTTCATGATGCGCAGGCACAGCTCCTGGAACCAGCGCTGCGCTTCCTGCAGTCCGGAAAACTTGAAAATTTCCGCATGCAGCTGAAAGCCCGCCCCGAACAGCTCGTCCAGATCGGCATCGGCATCCTGCGCGGTGCGCAGAACGGCGGTGACAACCTCCAGCAAATACACCTGGATGTCGCTGTAAGCGTAAGCCGGGTCCTGAAGCTCTGCGAAGACGGATGCCACCGCGTCCGCCAGCTCCTCGTTCGTGCCGACCTTCAGGCTGCGGGTTAACGCCTGCTCCTTCAATTCATCGAAGCGCAGCTTTTTGTTCGTCGGATTTTCGACGTCATGGATAAAAATCACCCTGCCCGCACCAAGCACAAGCCGGTAATCGAGCGCCAGCAGCGCACCGCCGAACGAATCCTTCAAATCCGCGAGGTCGGTGACCGTTGAGCCGACGCCGATCGTGATTGGAAGCTTCAAATAGTGAACGATGCTCTTCAGCACGCTTTCCAGCGTCTCCTGCATTCTGCGCAGCCATGCCGGCTCGTCGCCCCCGGCATCGATCGCCAGCAAGGCAATGCTGTCCTGATGTATGAATACGCTTCCAAGGCCGGCCTGCTCCCAAATTTCCTTCGCGATGTTCAGCATGGCGTGCAGCATCAGATCGAGGTCGCCGGAATGCCGCAGCGAATGCTCCGTGCCCTTCCCTTCTCCCTCGTCGGCCGGATGCAGCGCAATGACAGCAGCCATATAGCGCGCCCCGTTCAATTGCAGCCCGTAATTGACCGTCTTCTCTTCGATCTTCGTACGGGGCAGCTTGCGCGTCAGAAGAGAAGCGAGAAACGATTCGCGCAGCAGGGGAAGGCTCGTGCGGTAATGCTCCTTCAGCTGCCGGACATCCTCCCGCTCCGCGACCTCCGCTTCGATTCTCGCCCTGATTTTGAGCAGCAGCTCCGTAAAGCTACAGTCGGAAAACGGCTTCAGCAAATACTCGTCTACGCTGAGCCTGATCGCCTGCCTGGCATAATCGAATTCGTCGTAGCCGGTCAGGATGACGATTTTGACAAGCGGCTGATGCTGCCTCAGCCATTCGGCCAGCTGCAGTCCGTCCTTGAACGGCATGCTGATGTCGGTGATGACGACGTCCGGCTCCAGCCGCTCCGCCAGCTCGATCGCTTCCTTCCCGTTTTCCGCGGTGCCCGCGACCGTGAAGCCGCTCCCTTCCCAGTCGATTTCACGCACCAGCCCCTCCCGCACATCCGCTTCATCGTCGACAAGCAGTACTTTATACAACGGAATTCCCCCTGTTTTGCCCATGTTTGTCTTTCACATACGAATAAGCGGATAATGGTATATTATTTGCCATGCAACTGCGGCTATCCGCTCCGGTCATATTATAGATGTAAAAATTAATAAATTCTTCTATTTTTAAAATAAAAAAAAATCCGCCATCCTGCCCGGATGGGGATTTTTATGGAACGGCACCCTTTTCGAAAATAAATGCCTTTTATGTCCTTATTTCTTTTGTAAGCACGCTCATTTTATAATAACTGGATCCATTGTATCTAATTCGACCGAAATGCCTCAGAATAGCGATTTACCATGATTTATATACATTCAATACAGTTATTTTCTGCAAAACGGGTAATACATCAAAATTAGATACACGAAATACAGTTATTCCGCACCTGCCAGTCCTTCGTATTTCAGAAACGTATAAATATGCTCGACGGAACGCATCGCATATTCAAAGCGCTCAGGCTCTCCGTCCTTTAAAATTACCAGACAGGGAACGCTGGCAATTTTCCAGGCGCTGCGCAGCTTGATCGCATGGTTAATATTTATTTTGTACAAAGTGACCGGAACCTGCATCGCCTGCACGACCTCCAGCATCCGTTCGGCCACCTTGCAGGTGCCGCAAAAAGGCGAAGAAAAAAACAGCGCGTCCCGCCCCTTGCCGATGCGGTCCAAGCGAAGCCATGCATCCTCCTCGATTTCCCGAATAGTCATGAGCAGCGGATCGTTCCTTTCCTCCGAATAGTAGGGTCCAGACCCTCTTTACGACTATCATAACATGAATGCGGCAGGGAGGCTCGCTTGACCGGACATTTTACCCTTTCAACACATACATATTTCCTTCTTCGTCATAAAACTGCGCATACTTGCCCCACTGCATCTGCTGAGGCGCGCCTTCGAATTTCACGCCGCTGCCCGACATGCGCTCGTAAGCGGCGTCAATATCGTCGCACTCGAATACGATCGACGGCTTCATCGCCTCCCAGCCCTTCATCATGGAGCGCGGGTACAGAACGAGCGCGGTGGCCGCGCCCTTCGGCGCCACCTCCAGCCACGAGCCGCCCGGTCCCATCGGCGTTTCGCGGATCAGGTCGAAGCCGACCTTTTCCACCCAGAACGTTTTGGCTTTCTGCTGGTCCTCCACATATATAGCTGTCGTTGCGATTTTTGTGATCATGCTTACGCTCCTCCTTCATTCCATTGAGTCAATTTACAGAAGTCCCGAGCCGCACCGATCTCCTCCGTCTCCGCCAGCTTGCGTTCCAGCTCGGTTCTTCCTAGTTCATGGGGGAGCCATCTTTGCTTGCGGATAGGATAAGATCGCATCGATCAGGGAAATGGAACAAACCCGACCGCGCGCGGTCAGGTTTGTTCCATAAGAATACTTGCATACGTCTATTAATTCGTTTTCTGCGGATACGTCTCTTCGGTGAGCTAACCCGCCTACAGCATACTTGCCCTTGCTATGCGCGGACTTCCTGCGGGTGGGCCTCCTCGATAAGCTCGGCCGCTCTCGCGTTCGACTCCACCTGCGCCGGATCCTTGCAGCCCGGAATTACAGCCGTAACTGCCGGATGCTTCAGGCACCATGCGAGTGCCCAACTCGCCATGTCCGTGCCCTGCGGCACCTCCTCGCGCTGAATCCGCTCGACCTCCTGCAGCTTAAGCCGCGTGCCTTCCGCATCGTGGCGGTGGCGCACGTCGGTGCTGCCGAACACTGCCCCCGGCTTATATTTGCCGCTCAAGTACCCGCTGGCGAGCGGTACGCGCGCAAGCACGCCCAAATCCTGCTCGATGCAGGACGGGAATACTCTCTCTTCCGGCTTGCGGTCGAGCCTGTTATATACCACTTGAATCACGCGGGAATTGACCTTCGAGGACGCCTCCGTCTGATGCAAGTTATCGTTGCTGCCGATCGAGGTTCCGAGGAAACGGATTTTCCCCGCCTCTACCTGCTTGTCCAGCACCGTCCACAGCTCGTCGTTATCGAACGCCTGGTCGGGACCGGAATGGAATTGGTACAAGTCGATATAGTCCGTTTTCAAAGCTTTAAGCGAAGCATCGAGCTGTGCGATTACGCCTTGCGCATCGTATACGTCCGTGCGTGTAAAACGCTCGTGAAAATGATGTCCGAATTTGGTCGCGATGATCCAATCCCCGCGGTTGCGGCGGCTTATGTAGTCGCCGATGAGCGATTCCGAAAGATGGTCGCCATAACATTCGGCCGTATCAATAAGGTTAATGCCAAGCTCATGCCCCTTATCGAGGATAGCGTCCGCTTCCTCCTGGGTATACTCCCGGCCCCATTCCCCGCCGAACTGCCAGGTTCCGATACCGATAACCGATACGTTCAATTCCGTGCTTCCCAGTCTTCTGTACTTCAAAATCGACACCTCTTCCCATTCGGTTTTGCCCTGCAGCATCCATTATACTCCTTTTGTGCCCTCAGAAAAAAGCGCCCCGCGCGCAGACTGCCCCTCCGCACGCACGGCGCTTACCATTTGATTTGCCTGACGGCCTCGATGATCCGCTCCTTTTCGCCCCAGTCTGCCGGCCAATCCCGGATATCGCGCAAAATGCGCTCCAGGCTCGTGCAGCCTTTCGCGAGTCCGTTCAAACGGGCCGCCGCAGCCGAGTCATGCAGCTGGTCCGGCTGCGGGTATAAGGCGGCAAGCTTCTCCATCGCGTCCGGGAATCGTTTGAGGTAATATTTCTGATGCCTGTCCTCGGCAGGATAAAAGACAGACAACGGCGCCAGCTCTGTCGCGGGCTCTCCTTTGCCGCGAGCGGCTCGCTCCCGGATCACCTCGCGTGCCGTGTCAAGCTGCTCATCGTCGCTGTACAGCACCAAGGACTGATACTGCCGCCCTTTGTAGCCGTTAATATTAACCGGATTGTGGTTGTCCCAGAAGACGTGAAGCAGCCGCTGCAGGCTGATGAGCTCCGGATCAAAGGTAACCTGGACCGTTTCCGTATGATCGCCCATCGAGCGGTACACCGGATCCGGCGTCGTCCCGCCGGCGTAACCCGTCTGTGTCCGGAGCACTCCCGGCAAATGGCCGAACAGAGCTTCCGGACTCCAGAAGCAGCCCATGCCTAACGTGACGGTTTGATGCGGTTTTTGCATGCATTCACCCCCCTTTTTTATAAACAAAAAAATCCACAACCGAATCGGTTGTGAATTTTTATTTATGCTTCCCGGAGTTTAATCAGGGTTGCCGGATCTTAAAGCTTTACGACGTTTTCGGCTTGTTTTCCGCGGTTGCCTTGAACGACGTTAAACTCTACGCGTTGACCTTCGTCAAGCGATTTGAAGCCGTCGCCAGTGATTGCGCTGAAATGTACGAATACATCGTCGCCGCCTTCCACCTCGATAAAACCAAAGCCCTTTTCTGCGTTAAACCATTTTACTGTACCTTGTTGCATTAGATTTCCTCCTAAAGATAAATTTTACATAGACGATTTATAAAAAAGCCACATACCGAAAAAGGCAGCATCGCAACCCTTTCTAATATGTGACTCCTCAATGTCTCATATACGATTGGCTAACTATAACACACAATTATAGAATTAGCAAAAAAACAAATTGGAAATTCGATGTTGAGCATCCCTTTATCCGTTTCTTGCTATTTCATCTATTTCGCTCTTTAGCAGCAGGTATCTGTGAACGCTTCTCGCTATGGGAACTTTGGTTAAATTATGTTTATCCACATACAGCTTCATGTTATCTTTGGAGAGGCCTAGCGATTTTCCCGCCTCAGTCAGGGTTAATACAACTTCGTTGCTTGTTGCGTTAAACGTCTTCTTCACTTTCAGGTTCCAGTCTTCAAAAGCTTGCATCCGGGCATCCTCTCTTATTCCTAATCGATCGGAATACCTTTCATTATAGCATAGCCGATCCGGAACATACGTAAAACAAACGAAACAAAAAAAGGCGTCAACGCATCTTGCGGCACTTCACCGTGCGCTCATCAACTCGGCGGCCATCATCCGCGAGGAAGACCATCATGAGCCGTACAGAACAGTATTGAGGGAATGTATTGCCGTTTTCGGCAATTTATGAGTCCGGTTTGCCGCTCTCAAGTATTCCCTTTACTTTCCTCAGATCCTTGTTATTTGCGCGTTTCATCATGTATGGCATAAGCCCTGCAAACACCTTGGCAAACCCGCTCGGATTCCCTTTGTTTCGAAGAGTCATTTTCGTTGCATTTTCCCCCGCGTCGTCCCACGTGTATACTGTCTCCATTGGAAAAGGGCCATCAGCCGTACTCATTGCAAGTTTTTGTCCCAATACGTATTCCGTGATTTCATATACATAGGCAAGCTCCCGTCCGAGAAACTTTGCTTTGAACGCGATACGGGACCCGACAGCCAGCGGTTTTCCGGTAAGCCATTCGGCAGATTGAATATTCGCGTACCATTCCGGAGCGTTATCCGGATCGGCTGTGTATTTCGAAACCTGGCTGCGGGGACGGTTGATGACGATTTCAGTTATGACATCCACCATTTGGGTTGATCCACCTCTTTTATGATTACCTTTCGGTTGTAATTAGGTTTGAGCTTGCGTTCTTCCACTAACGATTAGACGTCCGCTTCCTGATTCCTTAACGATTTCTCAATGCTTTTGATGAACCCGATCGATTTCTGCGTGTATTCGTCGAAAAACTCCGGCGCGCCGCCCCGTCTCAACACGCCGAACGGATCGGCTGCAGCCGGCAAAATTTCAAATGTGACATAACCTTTGTAATCAATATCGAGCAGGGCCTGCATGACCGGAACAAAATCGGTATGCCCAAATCCCGGCGCGGCGCGGTTACTGTCGGCCAGGTGGATATGCATCAGGGCGCTGCCGCCTTGCCGGATCGCTTCCGCAACGTTCGCCTCATCAATGTTCATGTGAAACGTATCCCCCATTATGCCCACATTTGCCAGATCTACTTCTTTCATCATGGCGGCGGCCTGATCCAGACGGTTCAGCATATAGGTCTCATAACGGTTCCAGGCTTCGATACAAAGATTGACTCCGAGCTTAGCCGCATACTCGCCTCCTTCGCGGATGCCTTCAACCGCCCACTTCCATTCGTCCTCCCGGCTGCCCAGCTCTTTGATTCGCATATTCGCAGCCGGTGCAACGATCATCGTCGGAGCGCCCACTTCGGCCGACATACGGGCGATCCGCTTGACGTATTCGACGGCACGCGTTCTCATGCCTGGATCAGGATGACCCAAGTCGCGTTCCGAGTTATAAATCGAGCAAATCGAGGAAACCTTCAGCCCGCTCTCCGCCGTCAGCTTCCTTACCTGCTTAAAATCGTAATAATCCGGCTCTCCGACCAGCTCAATCGCATCATAGCCGAATTTGGACAAACGGTTTACGCTGGACGCAAAATCCTCTCCATGATAAACCAGCGTATCAAAGCTATACTTAAACATCGGTGTTCCTCCTCGTATCCTGCTTGTCCATGCTAGTATCAATAAACCATGTTTAACGAAAAAAATCCACAACCTTCCTATTTTCGAAAGTAGTGAGATGTTATCAAGTGTTACCTAATAACACCGTCGTATCATGCTACGCTGGAATGGAGGTGTTTATGGAGGTGTTTATGGAGGTGTTTATGGAGGTGTTTATGGAGGTGTTTATGGAGG
>NZ_JAHMHW010000008.1 GCF_020169515.1 Paenibacillus vietnamensis
AGCATCGCCTTGCCAAGGCGAGGGTCGCGGGTTCGATTCCCGTCTTCCGCTCCATCTATTCAACTCAAGCATCTTGCGAAGCAAGGTGTTTTTTTTGTAATTACTTAGTATGCTCCTTGAACTTCACAACGTGCAATCTTCTAAACTCGGACTACTGAGACCACTCGGGTGTACTTTTTGCATTAAAAACCTCACATGGAAAACAGTCTGAGTTGTTCTCATGTACTTTTTGCAGCGGATCACCACTAATAGTGAGTCAAGGATTGAATATATTTGAATTCACTGCAAAAAGTGCAGCAGATAAGAGATGTCAGACTAAATGATTTCCAATGTATTTATTGCAGCAGAACAGGCATCAGTCCCGTTTGGCGAAATTGCATAAAAGCACATAACAGCATTGAATCATGGAAAAGAGGGATGAAGGCATGCCTAGATTAGTGTTTGTGTTGGGAGGAGCCGGAGCCGGGAAGACGACACTGGCGAAAGCTTTGGCGGGCAGAAGCGGAGCGGCCTACTTTGATATGGATACGCTGCTGCGCCCGGCTGCGGTAGCGCTCATGACGCAGGCCGGGCTCGACCCTGAGGACCGAGACTCGTCGGATTACAAGAGGCTTTGCCGCGAGCTCGGTTACCGGATTACGATGGATGCGGCTCTGGAAAATATCTCGGTCGGCAACGATGCAATCGTCATCGGACCGTTTACGAAAGAAACGGAGGCCCCGGCTTGGATCGAGCAAGAGCTCGCAAGCATCGGGGCCTCTCTGAAGGAAGTTGAGGTAAAAGTAATATTCGTCACGCTTGCGGATGAACAAGCTTATTACAACAGAATCGTGCAGAGAGGCTCCAGCCTGGATCAGTGGAAGCTTGAGCACTGGGACGAGTTCAGACGATCGCTTGCGAAGCGCGAGCTGAAATGGCGCATCTCGGCTTCGTCCGTGTTGTATTTCGACAACACGGAGCCGCTTAGCGACCAAGCTATTTCGTCTTTGGAGCAATTCGTTTATAGCCCGGCGAAGTAAGCTCAGGAAGATTTGTTATCCACGCGTTTACGGAGTTCTTCATAGACAGCTTTAGTTTCGGCCGGGTCTTCTTCGTTAAAGACGACATACACTCCGTCGAGCTTGAAGAAGATGTATGGAGGGGAGTTTTTGAACACGTACAGCTTGCTTGCCCCCAGCTCCTCTAACGTGAAGTTTCCGCGCGCATAGCGGGCCGTTGCGGCTCCGTTCGTTCTAAAGCCCGAAGGCAGCGTATCCTCGAGCGACAGCTTACGGATTTCGCCGATCGGGAAGCTGTAATCATACATAGGATAATCGATCGCTACGACGTCATCCTCCCGAAGCTGCAGGGTAGGTGAAGTTTGCTCTGACTGAACCGCAAAGGCTGTAAGCGGCAGAACAATCGCAATCGACAGGGCGATGCTTCCGTACTGGATCCATTTTCCTGCGCGGGTTGCCATGTTCACTGTTGTGCCGATGCCGGTACGCTTCGGAACCATGACGGACTTGTCTTCGGGATTATAATAGGTCATGCCGTTGATCCAATATTCGTCGTCGTCGACCGGCAAGCCTTCGCCGCCGGTTAAGGTCAGCTTTTCCTCCAAGGCGCGAACTCTGCTATGTACGAACAGAATGGCACCGAGCGGTACGAACGACACCATGACGACTCCGATCATCCAGAGCGTGAAGTCGGAGGAATGACCGCTGGTCAAAATCGAATAGGCGACGATTGCGTTCAAGCTTTCGAAAACCGCCATAAACAGCCAAAGGATGGACCAGTACCGCGCGGCTGCCTGATTGATGGCGTCATCGATATTTGGGTTGCCGCTGTAAGCCTTCGGCTTCAAGCGTCTGAACGCCGAATTGATGGCAAACAGCACAGCAGTCATCACAAGCGACGAGATGCCGGTTACCTTGAGCAGGGAGCTTTCATTGGAAATGGACGCGATGAGCAGAGCTAATGAGATCGCGGCAGGAATCACGAACCAGTACGGGGACAGAGTTTTCGATTTTTTGAGCAGATTGAGCTTAGTATCGATGCGGACGACTCTTTTTTGTCCGACGAACCAGTCTTTCTCCCGTTTGAGCGCGGCAGTCAGGCGGTGAAATTTGTGGAATGGTAGCTTTGACGTATAGATGAAGGCTGCAAACCAAATAAACAAATAAATCAGGCCCATGGACATATAGTTCACCAAAAAAAAGAGAGGTGAGATCGACGCGAGCGAAACGATGCCGTAAACGTAATAAGCTTTCTTATAAGCGGCTTGAAGTTGTGCAATCGCCTGATTCTTAAGAGCCTTCGAAGGAAGCGCCACGCCAAACAGAATGTGGTTGCCCGGCTTCGCCTGGTTCAAAAACATAACCATTATTGCGACATAGGCGAGCAAGGCAGGAATGACTAGAAAAAGCATATCCATGATGGTTCCTCCTATTCGGTAAGGGAATGAATGATTTCAGTCATGGCTTAACTAGTGATATTAATACAAAAACGGCGGATTGTCAAAAATTCGGACATCCTCCGGCTTGGACATCGTCCGCGCACGGGGCTATAATAGTTGAGAAAGGAGCTGCAATCATGATACGATTCGGAATTATCGGAACGAACTGGATTACGGAGGCTTTTCTCGATGCGGCGAGGGAAGCGGAGGACTTCTCGTTAACCGCGGTTTATTCGCGGTCGGAGGAAACGGCAAGAGCGTTTGCGGCCAAGCATGGCGCTATACATATTTTTACGGATGTAGAGGCGATGGCCGCCAGCGGGGAAGTGGATGCCGTGTATATTGCGAGCCCGAACTCCTTTCACGCGAGGCATGCTATTGCCTGTATGAATAAAGGGGTTCACGTGCTGTGCGAGAAGCCGATCGCATCCAATGCGCGCGAGCTGCGCCAAATGATCGAAGCGGCGAAGGAAAACGGAGTGCTGTTGATGGAGGCGCTCAAATCGACGCTGCTGCCTGGCTTTCGGGCGATCGGGGAAAGCTTGCCGAAGATCGGGACGGTACGGCGTTATTTTGCAAACTATTGCCAATATTCTTCGAGATACGATGCTTATAAAGCAGGCAACGTACTGAACGCGTTCAAGCCGGAGTTCTCGAACGGGGCGCTGATGGATTTGGGCGTATATGGCGTATATCCGCTCGTTGCGCTGTTTGGCAGGCCGGATGCGGTCAAGGCAACGGGGGTTATGCTGGAATCCGGCGTTGACGGAGAGGGAAGCATCGTGCTTCAGTATCCGTCGATGGATGCGGTGATCATGTATTCGAAAATTACCCATTCCTCGCTGCCGTCGGAAATTCAGGGTGAGAAGGGCAGCATCGTCATCGATAAAATAAGCGAGCCTTCCCTCGTGGAAATTCAATACCGCGGGGCCGAGTCGGAAACGATTTCGCAGCCGACCGACGACAAGACGATGTACTATGAAGTGCGCGAATTTATCAATTTAATCCGGCTGGGACGCACGGAGTCCGAGGTGAACAGCTTCGCGAATTCTTTGATTACGATGGAAATTATGGACGAGGCAAGAAAGCAGATTGGACTTGTGTATCCAGCGGACCGAGAGTAAACCAAAAACACTGCAGATCGCGATATTCGCGTTTTGCAGTGTTTTTTTTCATATTTAGAAAAGGGTCGCGATCGTATATAGCCAGGATGGGGGCATTGACAACGTTTCCAAACTAGTTCTATAATCTAAATGCCATTAATGAAACCCGTTTCATAAAATGGCTGCAGCCTATCAAGCGCGTAAAAACAGAAAGGGAAGGGATTCATGACCTATACGCTGATGAACGCTGGAGAACAAACGACGAACAATGTACAGCGGGAAGTTAAGCTGAGTTACGATGAGAAGAGCTTCATCATCGGGGAAGAAAGAGTGTTTCTGAACAGCGCGTCGATTCATTATTTCCGCATGCCTAGCCAGGAATGGCGGGAAGTGCTGGCCAAGGCGAAGCTTGCGGGCATGAATTGCGTCGATACTTATTTAGCATGGAATGTACATGAACCGGAAGAAGGGAAATGGGATTTCAGCGGCGACAACGATTTCGGGGCTTTCCTCGATTTATGCTCCGAGCTGGGGCTGTGGGCGATCGTGCGTCCGGGGCCGTTCATCTGCGCGGAATGGGATTTCGGCGGATTTCCATACTGGCTGAAAACAAAAGAAAACATTCGGTTCCGCACCGACAATAAAACGTATTTGCATTATGTCAATCTTTATTTTGACCAAGTTGTTCCTATCATCCGTTCCCGCCAAATAAGGCAAGGCGGTTCCGTTATTCTCGTACAGGTCGAGAATGAATACGGCTATCTGGCCGAAGACGCGGCGGGCTTGTCGTATATGAAGGCTCTTCGCGACGGCTTGCTGGAACGGGGAATCGATGTTCCGCTTATTACTTGCGAGGGCGGATTGGAAGGAACGATCGAGGGAGCGAATTTCTGGTCGGGCGCAGACGGTCATTTTGCGAAGCTGATGCGCAAGCAGCCGGACGTTCCGAAGCTGGTGACCGAATTTTGGACGGGATGGTTCGAGCATTGGGGAGCGCCGGCAGCTACACAGAAGACGCCGGATTTGTACGAGAAGAGGATGATGGAGGCGATTCGCGCCGGCTTTGACGGGATCAGCCATTATATGTTTTTCGGTGGCACTAACTTTGGAGGCTACGGCGGGCGGACGGTAGGAAGCAGCGATATTTATATGGTCACCTCCTACGATTACGACGCGCCTTTATCCGAATATGCCAGAATTACGGCCAAATACAGGACGGCCAAAAAGATATCCCTGTTTACACAGGCGCTTGCAGCCTTTTTGTTGGAATCGGAGCCGATCGGCGGCAGCGAGGCACGCAGCGTGGAAGGGATCCGGCTTCAGGGCAGGGAGTGGAACGGCCAAAAACTGTGGTTTGCCGAAAGCACGAGACAGGAGAAGGAAATGTTTCCGATTACGCTCGAAGGCGGCCGGACGCTTTCCGTGTCGATCAAGCCGGGGCAGATCATGCCGGTTCTCGACCGGATGGAAATTGTTCCGGGCATGAAGCTGACTTGCGGCGGTTTCCTGATCGGAAACGACCGGATCGGCGATGTGCAAACCGTCATTTTGGCGGGAGAAGACGGCCAGCGTACGCAGCTCGTGTTCGAAGCCGATCAGGCGATCGGGTTCGGCAACGATTTACATATCCGGCATGAGAGCAGTCCGGACGGCCGGATGCTGCATTTGGACATATTTCACTTCCAGACGCCGCAGCGTATCGGCCTGAAGGCTGGCGGACAGCGCGTCGAAGTGATTGTGTTAAACGGCTATATGTCGGACCGGGCATGGAAGCTCCACAGGGATGAAGTCCGCTGGGCTATCGGCTGGGAAGATATCGACTTTGACGCAGACGGCAGCATTAAAGGGGTAAGCGGCAGCGGCGGCGGCGAAGCGCTCCTTTTGGGAGATTGGGGGGTTAAAGGCGGCTTCACCCGTGACCACCAAAGCAATGCCGATAAGGCGACCAAGCCGCTGCACACGCCAAGCTTGCCCTGGTGGAAGCGGAAAAGTGCAAGCCTTCTTTCCCTCGGAAACGGTGAGCTTCTTGAGCGTCCGCACGGATTTGCGGAGCTTCAGCAGGAATCCGGATACCTCGTCTACAGCAGGGACGTCGAGAGCGACCGGGAGCAGGAAAGCACTCTTGTGTTCACAGCCATTCAAGATTCTGCGCGCTTGTTCGTGGACGGACGCGAGCAAGGAATGATCCGTCAGGTCGGTGCTGCGCATGCAGCCGTACAGCTGCCGAAGGGACGGAGCAAGCTCCAGCTTCTTGTGCAGCATATGGGCAGCCTTAACTTTTCGCCGTATTTGGGTGAAGAAAAGGGAATATTCGGCCCGGTGTACGGTGAGGGTTCGGCCATTGACCTTCGGAGAGACTGGGTAAGCGGAGAAGATAGCGTTCATCTGGACGAGGTTCATGCGGAAGCATTTCCTTCCGAGCTGTCGCGAACGTTCGAGCTGCAGGAGAATCACGGAGCCATCCTGGTCGGAGCGTTAAGCAGCGGCCTGCGGATTAACGGCAGGGAGATCCCTCTGGTGGGCTACCAGAACTGGTTTGCCTATCATTCGGTCGACATTTCCGGTTATGCGGTCAAAGGACGCAACACCATTGAAATGCCGGTTGCCAAGGCGCCGCTCGGCCGGCTGGAGCTGCTGACGTACGACAAGTCAACGGAGCTGCGGGGCTGGTTGGTCGTTCCTTTGGAAAATGAAGCAGGGTTTGAGGAGAACTCTCCTCCTGCAGAAGAAGGGCCGGCATGGTACCGCAGCCTGTTCGATCTGCCTGCCGTTCCGGAGGACACGCATCCGAAGCTGAAGCTGAGAATGACGGGAATGAGCAAGGGCTTTATTGCTCTGAACGGCCGCAACCTGGGGCGCTACTGGCAAATCGGGCCGCAGGAGGATTACAAAGTTCCGCTGGCTTGGCTAAAGGACACGGGCAATGAGCTGATTTTGTTCGATGAAGAGGGCAGACGGCCGGATTCGGTACGTCTATTCTATGACGAGCAGTCGGACCGGCGCTGGGAGACGCTGGAGGAAGCGTAAGCGGGACATGAAACAGGGCAGGAACGATCGTTGAAGCGACGAGCCTGCCTCTTTTTTTCCTGCGGTGGTTATCGTGCATGACGTAACATGTCCGATTTTGCTATAATGGGACGAGACTGGTTAGCAGGAAGGAAGGTTAGGCTTGAGACAGGTCACTATATATGACATTGCCAAAGAGGCAAAAGTATCGGTTGCGACCGTATCCCGCGTATTGAACGATACCGCTCCGGTAAAAGGAGCCACCCGTGCCAGGATTGAAGAACTTATTCAAAAATATAACTTTCAGCCGAATG
This sequence comes from Paenibacillus vietnamensis, assembly GCF_020169515.1. GTDB lineage: Bacteria > Bacillota > Bacilli > Paenibacillales > Paenibacillaceae > Pristimantibacillus > Pristimantibacillus vietnamensis. The sequence continues at coordinate 6,861 of NZ_JAHMHW010000008.1, forward strand.
CCATGGCAAGGAGCCTTCTCAAAAAAGAGACCGGCATTATCGGCGTTATTGTGCCCGACCTAACCAACCCCTTTTTCCCTGAAGTATTCGCCGGAGCGGAGCAAGAGGCGCAGCAGGAGGGGCATACCTTTCTGCTCAGCAATTCGATCGGCGATTATACGAAGGAATCGGAGTACCTCAGCATTTTGCGAGAGAAGCGGGTAGACGGAATTATTTTTATGGGCGGAAGAATCAATTTAAAGCAATGCGAAGACCATCTCGTGCAGGAGCTCGTGCAGCATGCCAGCGTCATTCCGACAGTGCTGGTCAATGGCGGCCTGCGCAACACGGACCTGATCAGGGTCGCCACGGACGAGGCGGCGGGAACCGCTCTCGCGGTCCGGCATCTGATCGGGCTCGGGCATAAGCAAATCGGCTTTATCGGCGGGGAAAGCCATATGACGACGACCTCCATCAAGCTGCGGGCATTCCGCAAGACGCTGAAGGACGAGGGGCTAGAAATCCGGGAGGAATGGCTGCTGCCGGACAGCTTCTCCATTGAATCGGGCAAGCGGCAAATGCTGAAGATGCTGGACATGAAGGAAAGACCGACCGCGGTGTTCTGCGTCAACGATTATACGGCGATCGGAGCGATCAAGGCGGTTGCCGAAGCCGGACTGGCGGTTCCTGACGATATGTCTATCGTCGGGTTTGACGATATCCCGCTGGCCCACCACTTTATACCCGAGCTGACGACCGTGTCCCAGCAGGCGCATGAGCTGGGCAGGATGGCCGTTAAGGTGCTGAAAACGATGATGAACAAAGAGAAAGTGAAGAAGCTTACGACGCTGGACCCCCAGCTTATCGTTCGGCAAAGCACGGGAGCCCCAAGACCGTAATGCCGGAACCTAGACGGGTGAAAGGCGGTAAGCGGAGCTGATTCCTATACGAAGAGCAGTGACCGGAAAGACGCTCCGGTTTGCTGCTCTTTTTGTTATTAGAAAAACTCAACTTTTTTGTTGACCAAGGAATGGAACCGAGCTATAATGAAATGGGTTTCATGAAAGCCTTTACATATAATTCGGAAGTTTATCTTTGGTGTTTTTTCCGAAATAAAGGTTTCACTAAAATTCTATATAATGGCAAACGCCACTATATAAAATCACATAATGAGGAGGCTGAATCCGGTTTATTGAATTTTAAATGGATTTCTTTAACCATTTACGCTTGATCGAACCATCTTGCTTTTATCGTTTGACCATTCATTAAGGGGAGTGTGCTGAACAGTGAAACAGATGAAAAACATGAAGCCGATATTCGTACTTTCTTTAGCCGCCGTAATGACGATGTTGTCTGCATGCAGCGGCAGTAACGGAGGAAATACAGCAGCTCCAACCGAAGCGCCGGCAGCAACGGAGACCGCTCCAGAACCAACCGAAAATGCCGAAGCTCCGGTAGCCGATTTAGGCGGCAGAGAAATCCGGATTTCGCACTGGTGGGATGCCACTCCGGTCGGAGATTCCGAAGCGGACGAATTGGCCCGCGAAAGAATCAAAAAGGTCGAAGAAAAATATAACGTCAAAATCAAATATCTGAATACCGAATACTGGTCGACTCCAGAGAAGATTTCCTCCTCCGTGATGGCGGGCGATCCTTTCGCAGAGATTGTCCGGCTGCCTGACGGATTTATCTGGGGGCTTATGCAGGGCGGATTCCTGACACCGCTTGATGATTATATGAACGGTTCGCGCGTTGCTCCGGACGTCATCGAAGCGATGCGTTTTGGCGGCGAGAACGTCATCGGCTTGGAAAGCTGGTACAACCCGAACGACAGCGGTATGTTTTACAACAAACGGATTTTCAAGGAAGCGGGCTTGAAGGATCCTCAGCAGCTGATGGACGAGGACAACTGGAATTGGACTTCGATGCTTGATGCCGCCAAGAAATTGACCGTGGACAATAACGGCGACGGAAAAACGGACCAATTCGGTTTGGCCGGCGCACACTATATTTTCTCCGAGCTGTTGATCGCCAGCAACGGCGGTACGATCTACGACGAAGCAACCAAGAAAGTGACCTTCGATTCTCCGGCTGCTATGGAAGCGCTTAATTTCGAGCACAGCCTGTACAACGAGCATAAGGTCGTGAAGGAGAACGAAGGCAACGACTGGGAGGATCCGGCGAAATACTTCGCGGAAGGCACCATTGCGATGTATCCGGGCGGCTTGTGGGAAATCGAGGGACGTATCCTCGACAAGCTGAAGGACGAGTGGGGCTACGTTTACTTCCCGAAAGGACCTCAAGCAACAACGTATCTCGATCCGCTTGGACAGACGGCGGCCTATGTCATTCCAAAAGGCGTCAAGGATGCGGATGCGATCGTGAAAATTTGGGAAGAGCTGCAGGACTTCGACAACTGGCAGGAAAACCGCAGACTGTCGCTTGAAAATGTGCTGCCGGATGAAACCTCTCTCGCCAATGCAGTGAATGAAGAGGGATTGGTACAGCGGGTGTTCGGCGGACGCTTCGGCGGTCTCGGCATTAAGGAGCAGCTTGACTCCGTTACCGGCAAATTCGTGAAAGGCGAAATTACGCCGTCCACGGGCGTTGCTCAAGTGATCGGGCCTGCACAAGCCGCTGCCGAAAAAGTGTTAAGCGGCGAGAAAGCGAAGGAAGATGCCGCGAAGAAGGCGGCTGAGGAAGCGGCAGCCGAGAAAGAGGAAGACGCGAAAGAGTAGAGTCGGCAACGTACTTATACATGAAGCAGCGGCTGCCCGGTCTTCCAGCGTTCGGAATACCGGGCAGCCGCCCGCTTAACAAGATTCCGCTAGTTTGCAGAAGGGGGGAATTAGGTGAAAATCGCATTTTCCAGAATGACGGTCGTGTGGACGACGGTCATCGCTATGCTGATCTCGATATTGGTTTTCCCTATATCACAGTCCGGCGGGGCGCATGCTCAAGCCGCGGCAAAAACCGAAGCCGAACCAAGCGACGGCCGGAGCTCCTTGACGAACGTTTCAGAAAACAGCTACGACAATTATTTGGAGCGATATAAAAACGAAGAACAGCCTGCGGAGGAAATCGTCATCCGTGGAGCGGACTACATAAAGGCTGACGGCATGAGCCCCGAGATCATAAGCGAGCTCGGCGGAGTATCGGGCGAGTTCGTCAAGACGGAAGAGAGCGGTTCGATTCAGTGGGAGCTGGAGGTTCCGAAATCCGGATTATATCATATCGCGATGCGGTATTTTCCGATCGAAGGCAAAAGCTCCGCCATTGAAAGAGAGCTGCTTATCGACGGAGAGCTGCCGTTCGCCAGCGCCAGAAACCTGACGTTTCACCGCGTATGGAAAAACGAGAGCGAGCAAATCTCGCAGGATAACAGGGGCAACGAGCTGCGGCCGCGTCAGGTCGAAGCGCCGATGTGGCAAGAGTCGCTTTTTAGAGATACCGAAGGCTATTACGATGAACCGTATGTTTTCTATTTCTCTGAGGGCAAGCATACGCTGACGCTTGTGTCTTCCAGAGAGCCGGTGGCGATCGACTACTTAAAAGTGTACCGGTACGATGCGCCTCCTGCTTACGAAGAGGTGGAGGCAGACTACAAATCCAAAGGTTATACAGAAACGAGCGGGCAACTGATCAAGGTTCAGGGCGAGCAGGCCTCTTACAAATCGTCCCCGACGTTATATCCGATTCCCGACCGTTCCAGTCCGTCTACAGAGCCTTATAACGTATCGAAGATCAGAATGAATACGATCGGCGGCAACAACTGGAGAGTACCGGGCCAGTGGATCGCATGGGAGATCGAAGCGCCGGAGGACGGATTATACCGGATTGCCGTTAAAAACAGACAAGAATTGCTGAGGGGCATTTATTCTACACGCTCACTTCGGATTGACGGGGAAATCCCGTTTCAGGAAATGACGCAAATTCCGTTTTATTACGACTCGGACTGGCAGATGAATGTGCTTGGCAACGGGGAAAAGCCCTACTTATTCTATTTGACCAAAGGAAAGCATGAGCTGAGGCTTGAGGTCAGCCTGGGCGCGATTGCGCCGTTGATTCGCCAGGTGGAAGCAAGCGTGCTCGAAATTAATGCGATGTATCGAAAAATCTTGATGATTACCGGTAATGTGCCGGATCCTTACCGGGATTATCAATTAGATAAACAAATTCCCGACATGGTTGACGTCTTTCAAAAGCAAAGCGAAGTTCTGAATGCCGTATCGGAAGAGCTGGTGCGCCTGACGGGCGAGAAAAGCGATAAAACCGCGGTATTGAACAAAACGGCGTATCAGCTGGAGGATATGGCGAAAAAGCCGGAAACCGTCCAAAAACGGCTGGCTCAATTCAAGATTAACGTCGGCAGCGTCGGCGCCTGGATCCTTCAGGTCAGAGAGCAGCCGCTTGAAATCGATTATCTGACGCTCGCTTCATCCGACGTCAAGCTGCCTAAAGCGAATGCTTCCGCCGCCAAAAAAGTCGTTCACGAGGTATCGTCCTTCTTCCATTCCTTCTTTGAAGATTACGATACGATCGGAAACACGGCGGAGAACAAACAATCCATAACGGTATGGGTCGGAACGGGCCGGGATCAGGCGCAGGTGCTGAAAGCGATGATTGACGACAGCTTTACGCCTCTAACCGGTATCGGAGTTAATCTGAAGCTCGTTAACCAGGACGTGCTGCTTCGCGCGTCGCTGGCGGGGGAAGGCCCCGATGTGGCGATGCAGGTCGGCAACGATGTGCCTGTCAACTTCGGGATGCGGAATGCGGCCGAGGATTTGTCGAAATTCCCGGATTACGAGATGGTCGTTCAGCAGTTCCGGGACAGTGCGATTGTTCCTTACCGGTTCGGCGAACAGGTATTTGCTCTTCCGGAGCAGCAAATTTTCAATATGCTGTTTTACCGGAAGGACATTTTGGAGGAGCTGAATCTGGAGCCGCCGCAAACCTGGGATGACGTATATGCAATGATCCCGGTGCTGCAAAAGCATCATATGGATTTGGCGCTGCCGATCGCCCAGGCGACGGGCGTCCCCGTGCTGGAGGTCAACCGGGCGTATGCCATGATGTTGTACCAGATGAAGGGATCCTTCTACCTGAACGACGGGGCCAAGAGCGGTCTGGACACCGAGGTCGGACTTGGCGCGTTCAAGAAATGGACCGACTTCTACACCAGCTACAAGCTGCCGCTTATCTTTGATTTCCCGATGCGTTTCCGGACGGGCGAAATGCCGGTGGGCATTCAGGATTACACCTTCTATAACTATTTGACGGTATCGGCTCCGGAAATTAAAGGGTTGTGGGAATTTGTTCCGGTTCCGGGAACGGTGCAGCAGGACGGCACGATTCGCCGGGACGTCGCCAGCGGAGGGACAGCCGCCATCATGCTCAAACAGGCCCAAAACAAAGACGCAGCCTGGGAGTTCATGAAATGGTGGGTCAGCAAGGATTCCCAAGTGCGGTTCGGCCGGGAGATGGAAGGGCTGATGGGCGCTGCGGCGCGTTACCCGACCGCCAATATCGAAGCGCTTAAGGAGCTGCCGTGGCCGGCGCGCGATTATCTCAATCTCGAGGAGCAATGGCAATGGGTTCAAGGCGTACCGGAAGTTCCGGGAGGATATTTCACAGGAAGGCATCTGGACAACGCATTGCGGGAAGTTATCAATAACGGAACAAACACCGCCGACGCCTTGTATGACTATGTGCAAGAAATCGACTATGAAATCGCGCAAAAAAGGGACGAGTTTAATTTGGACTGAAGGCGCTAGGGAGGGACTCTTTTGCAGAAAACGAAAATCGCGGCCGAGATCATGCTGCAGCCGAAGGGCCGCCCTGCCGGACTGCAGCGGAAGTGGGAGCTGTTCGTCAGGGATATGAAGCGGGATAAACATGTGTTTGTCCTGCTGGCTCCTTATATGGTGTTGTTTCTGTTATTCACCGTGCTCCCGGTCATCATTTCGATCTTCTTCAGCTTTACGAACTTCAATATGCTTGAATTTCCGCGCTGGGTCGGCTGGGAAAACTATTCCAAGCTGCTTTGGAACGACGACGTGTTTCTGATCGGACTTAAAAATACGCTTATTTTTGCGGTCATCACCGGCCCGGTCAGCTATATCGCCTGCTTTGTGTTTGCGTGGCTGATAAATGAGCTGAGCCCGAAGGTCAGAGCTTTTATGACGCTTGTGTTTTTTGCGCCTTCGATTTCGGGCAACGTGTTCTTTATTTGGCAAATTATTTTTTCAAGCGATTCGTATGGAATTATGAACGGCTTTCTGATGAAGATCGGATTCATCTACGAACCGATTCAATGGCTGCAGGATCCGAAGTATATGCTTACGATCATTATCATCGTTCAATTGTGGTTAAGCCTTGGCACCAGCTTCCTGGCATTCATCGCCGGACTGCAGACGGTCGACCGCACGCTGTATGAGGCGGGAGCGGTGGACGGAGTCAGAAACCGCTGGCAGGAGCTCTGGTATATTACCCTTCCGTCGATGAGACCGCAGCTGATGTTCGGCGCCGTCATCCAGATTACGGCTTCCCTTGCGGTAGCGGATGTCGCGATGGCTCTAGCGGGCTTTCCGAGCGTGCAGTACGGGGCGCATACGATCGTCACCCACTTGGTCGATTACGGCACGATCCGATTCGAAATGGGTTATGCGTCCGCAATCGCGACCGTTCTGTTTATTCTGATGCTGGGCACGAATCTGGCCGTTCAAAAGTTGCTCAAGAGGGTGGGGGAATAGGCGAGATGAAGCTGGCCATACATTTCAAAAAAAGAGTGAACCGGTCCTGGCAGGTCGATTTCATGCTGTTCCTTCTGCTTGCCGCTTTCGGTTCCTTTATGGCTGTCCCGTTGATTTATGTCATCAATAATGCGTTCAAGCCGCTTGACGAGTTGTTCATTTTCCCGCCTACGCTGTTCGTGAGGAATGCAACGCTCGAAAATTTCGCGGATTTGTTCCAAGTTATGAAAAACTCATGGGTTCCGTTTTCCCGTTATATTTTTAATACGTTTTTTATTACGGCAGCTGGCACCGCAGGCCATATTCTGCTTGCTTCGGCGGCGGCTTACCCGCTGGCCAAGCACAAGTTCCGCGGCCATAAAGTGCTGTTCTCGGTCATTGTTCTTGCGCTGATGTTTTCTCCGCATGTGACGGCCATTCCGAATTATATGATTATGTCGACGCTTGGATGGATCGACACGTATAAGGCGGTCATCGTACCGGCGTTCGCTTATCCGCTTGGCTTATATTTAATGAAGCAATTTATGGAGCAAATACCGGACGCGCTGCTCGAGGCAGCGAAGATCGACGGCGCCAGCGAATACCGGATCTTCTGGCAGGTCGTCATGCCGCTCGTTAAGCCGGCCTGGCTGACGCTTCTGATTCTGATGATGCAAATGCTGTGGGGAACGGATGGAGGCAGCTTTATTTACAGCGAGCAGCTCAAGACGATGCATTACGCGATGGGCCAAATCATTCAGGGCGGTATTGCCCGCGCGGGCGTAGGGGCGGCAGTAGCGGTTATTATGATGTCCGTGCCGATCGTGACGTTTGTGCTGTCGCAAAGCAATGTGATTCAGACGATGGCTTCGTCCGGCATGAAGGACTAAAGCGATGGAGGCGTATAGGTTTGATAATAAAGCGATCGATTCTGGTCCTGGCGGCTCTGTTGATAGCCGCCGGCTTAAGTCCGAAGCCGGCCCAAGCGTCGCCTTACGAAGGATATACCTATTCGTATTGGGGTGAGGCCGTTCAATCGCCGATTGCTTATCTTCCTTCCAAGACGGTAACGGGACAGGAACTGGGCATCGGCCAATGGACCGCGCCGAACGACATCTTCGCGGCGCCGGACGGCAATTTGTACGTACTGGATTCCGGAAACGGACGGATTGTGGTGCTTGACAGCCAGTGGAAGGCGGTCCGCCAAATTCAGAGCTTCCAAAATAACGGCAAGCAGGACGCCTTCAAAAATCCGGAAGGGATCTTCGTAACCGCCGATGGTCATATCTATGTGGCGGATACCGAGAACAGGCGTGTAGTCGAGCTCGACGGCAGCGGCGTTTTCGTCAGGGAAATCGGAGCTCCGAAATCGGAGGTCATCAGCGACAATTTCGAATATTTCCCGCGAAAGGTAATCGTGGATAAAGCCGGGCGCATTTACGTGGTTGCCAGAGGCGTCTTCGACGGTATCATCGAATTCGACAGCGACGGCGGCTTCACCGGATTTATGGGGACGAACCGGGTGCAATTCGATCCGGTCGATTTATTCTGGAAGACGGTCTCGACAAAAGAGCAGCGGGAGAAGCTGATCCGGTTTGTTCCGATCGAATTTAACAATTTGGATGTCGATACGGACGGCTTTATCTATACGACTACAGCCGACAAGCAAACGTCCGCTCCTGTCAAAAGGCTGAACCCTTCCGGCATCGATGTTCTGCGCGTCAACGGGAATATAGGTCCGGTCGGCGATTTGAGCATCAACCGGTCGGCTTTCATCGACATCGATGTAAGCGGAAACGGCGTGTACCGGACGCTCGATTCGACCCGGGGACGGATTTTCACTTATAACGAAGACGGCAATCTGCTGTATGTGATCGGCCAGCTCGGCAATCAAGCGGGCACGTTCAAAAATCCGGTGGCGATTGAAAGCTTCGAAAACCGGATCCTTGTTCTCGACCGCGATTTGGGGAGAATTACCGAGTTTACCGCGACCAAATTCGGAAGCCTGGTAGGCGAGGCAAACGGATTATACAGCATAGGGAAGCATGACGAGGCGGCGAAGCTGTGGGAAGAGGTGCTTAGGCTGGATGCGAATTACGAGATGGCCTACATCGGAATCGGCAAGTCGATGCTGCGTCAGGGCGAATACAAGCAGGCGATGAATTATTTGAAGCTGGGCAACGACAGAGAGTATTATTCCAAGGCGCTGACAAAATACCGCAGGGAATATATGCGTGAGTACTTCGGAACCTACATGACGGCCTGCATCGCGCTTATACTGGCTATTTTCGCCGTTCGCCGGGGCTTGAGACTGAGAAAGGGGGGCTTGAAGCAGGATGCGGTTTCTTAAAGAAGCTAGATACTCGCTGCACGTCGCCTTCCATCCGTTTGACGGGTTCTGGGATCTGAAATACGAGAACAAAGGAAAGCTCCGGATCGCGCTTGTCATCTTGTTCGCCGTGACGGTGACGATGATCCTGAAACGGCAGTATGCCGGCTACGTCGTTAATTTCAATCATCCGCTTGAATTAAACAGCATCGATGAATTGAAATACATCGTTCTTCCGTTTCTGCTCTGGTGCATCGCGAACTGGTCGCTCACCACGCTGATGGACGGGGAAGGGAAATTCAAAGAGATCGTCATTGCGACGGGTTATGCGATGCTTCCTTTGATTTTGGTCTACTTGCCAAATATGCTGCTCAGCAACGTGATTACGCTGCGAGAAGCTTCGTTCTATTATTTGCTGGAATCCGCAGCTGCGATTTGGTTTATGTGGCTGCTGTTCGTCGGCACGATGACCATTCATCAGTATACGGTGACAAAAACGATCTTTACGATGCTGCTGACCGTCGTGGTCATGGGCGTCATTATCTTCCTGGGGCTGCTGTTCTTCAGCCTGATCCAGCAAATCGTCAGTTTTGTGTATACGATCTATCAGGAGCTTTCATTGCGATCATAAAGAAAGGGGGCCAAGCGGTGAAACGGAGGCTTGCGATCAGCATGACTGCAGTCGTCCTAACCGGCTGCTTGCTTATATCCGAAGGCACCAATTACGCGGAAAATACGCCTGCTGCGGTGTCCGGAACGGAAGCAGGAACGGCGGCCGAGCCGGCTGCTGCTAAGGCGCCGGCTGTTTCCGCGGCTGCGGCGAATGTACCCGATGGCATGGAAACGGCGGCCGAAAATGAATTTTTGGTGCTGTACGTCAACCCTGAAACGACGGAAATCGCGGTTCGGGACAAGCGCAGCGGGGCGGTCTGGTATTCCAATCCGCAAAATCGCGAAGACGATGCGATAGCGACCGGCTATAACAAGTCGAAGCTGAACGTACAGTTTGAGCTCGCTTACTTCGACAAAGCAGGAAAATCGTTAAAGTACGACAACTACACGCATAGCGTTCAGAGCGGCCAATTCGAAATGGAAAAGGCAAATGACGGCGTGAAAATCGTCTATACGTTAGGCGAGGTCAAAAGCGATATCGACGCGATTCCTAAATATATCAGCGAAGAAAGATTTCAAACCGTCATCCTCGACAAGATTGCAGATGCGGGCGACAAAAGAGAAGTCGAAAAACGGTTCAAGCTCGATGAGGCAAATAAACGCTACGAGAGAAGGGACTCCTCGTTCAGAGGGGTCGGATTATCGAAGGTAACCGGAATATTCGATGCCATCGGCTATAACGAGGAGCAGAGAGCGATCGATAAAGCCGCGTATGGCGAATCGGCGGACGGAAACGTCAATGTCCGCATTCCGCTCGACTATCGTCTTGACGGAGAGCATCTGGTCGTGAACATTCCGGGAAGCGAGATCGAATATCCGGATACGATGAAAATCCAGTCGCTTTCTCTGCTGCCGTTTTTTGGCGCAAGCGGGCGCGAGGATGAAGGCTATACGTTTGTGCCGGACGGCTCGGGTTCCCTGATCCGCTTCAATAACGGAAAAACGTATACTGCGCCTTTCCGGACCGCTTTGTACGGCAGCGATTCCGCGATCAGCCAGCTCGTCAGCACTCAGAAAGAGGAAGCTGCGCGATTGCCGGTATTCGGCATGAAATATGAGGACCGGGCGTTCGTCGCCATTATCGAAAAAGGCGATGCGGTCGCGGCAGTGGAAGCCGACGTAAGCGGCAGGCTGAACAGCTACAACACCGTATCCCCGAGTTTTACGATCCATAACCTGGAGGAGGTTACCCTGACGAACGGCTGGCGCTCCAGCACGGTCAAGAAGTTCCAGGCGGAGCCTTTCCAGGGCGATATGACCGTCCGCTACGGATTTCTCGGTGCCGGGGAAGCGAGCTACACCGGAATGGCGATGCATTACCGCGATTACTTGATCGCGCAGGCGGGACTGGCCAAGCTGGAGGAGGAAGCGAGCATTCCTTTTTATGTCGAGCTTATCGGCGGCATTCCGAAAAAGAAATTTTTCCTGGGCATTCCTTATAACGCCTATGAGCCGCTTACGACCTTCGATCAGGCGGAAGCCGTATTGTCCCAAATGAAGGAGCTGGGAATCGACGGCATTAAGCTTCGGTATAAAGGCTGGTTCAACGACGGCATGAACCATGACCTTCCGAAATCGGTTTCCGTCGACAGGAAGCTCGGCGGAAACAAGGGCTTGAGCGGGCTGAAGACTTATGCCGATTCGAACGGCATCTCGCTGTTTCCCGACGCTGCCTTGCTTGAGACGGCGCCGCAAGCGGACGGCTTCAAAAAGTCGAGCCAGGCTTCCCGGTTCATTACGGGCAAGACGGCTGCCATCTATCCGTACAGCGCGTCCAATTTCCGGCAGGAGGATGAACAGGAGCCGGGATATGTGATCAGTCCGAAGCAGCTTCCGAAAATGGTTGACGGATTTATGGACGATTATGGAAAGCTCCAGCTTTCCGGCTTATCGCTGCGCGACCTTGGAAGCAAGCTGAATGGCGACTATAACCGGTCCAATGTAATCGACCGCGAAGAAGCGAAGGAGCTTGTCAACGAACAGCTGCAGAAGATAAACGGCTCCGGCCTGGAGCTGCTCATGGAAGGCGGCAACGCCTATGCGGCTCCTTTTACGCAGCATATTGTGAATGCGCCGATGACAAGCAGCGGCTTTAACATTACCGATGAAAGCGTGCCTTTCTTTCAGCTGGTCTACCACGGTTACATCCATTATGCCGGAACCGCCTGGAATATGGCCGATGACCAGGATGCCGCGTTCAGCTTCCTGAAGGCGCTCGAAACGGGCTCCGCTCCGCACTATACCTGGTTTTATGCCGATTCCTCCGCGATCAAGATGACGGAGTTCGATCACCTGTATTCCGCCGATTACCGGCGCTGGATCGACGAAGCGGCGCAAAAATACCGCGAGCTGAACGACGTTCTGGGCGATGTGCAGTCCCAAACGATCGCCGATCACCGGAAGCTGGCCGAAGGCGTGTATCAAACTACGTTCGAGCAGGGCAAAAGCATTGTCGTCAATTACAACGATAAAGCGGTGAACGTGAACGGCATTGCAGTGGGCGCAAAGGATTATTGGGTTGGAGGTGAATCGCGGCGATGAGGTTCAGGAAGCTTTCGCTTGAGCAAAAAAACAGATATTACGGCCTGTACTTCATTCTTCCCTGGTTTATAGGCTTCTTGTTCCTGTTTCTCGTTCCACTGCTGGCCTCGTTACGGTACAGCTTAAGCAATCTTCAGGTCACGGACGAAGGCTTCAGCCTGGAATTTATCGGCTTCGCCAATTACCGGGAGGCCCTGCTGTCGCATGAATCGTACGTCAGGATTTTGACGGAGTCCGTGGTTGATATTGCGGTCAACACACCGCTCATTATTATTTTCAGCTTGTTTTTTGCGGTGCTTCTCAATCAGAGGTTCAGGGGGCGTGTGCTCGCCCGGGCGATCTTCTTCCTGCCGGTTATTCTGGCATCGGGCATTATCGCCAGCATCGAGAACGGAGATTTGATGCAGTCGGTCGTCCGAAGCGCAAACGACACAACGGGCGGCGGCTTGTCGATCATGAAAAATCTGGAGCTTACCGTCATGCTCGTCGAATCGGGAATGAATATAACCTTCGTGGAGTATTTGACCGGAGCCGTCAGCCGAATCTATGAGATCGTCAGTCAATCCGGCGTTCAAATTCTCATTTTCTTGGCAGGGCTTCAATCGATTTCTCCCTCCCTGTACGAGGCTGCCAAAATCGAAGGTTCGACGGGCTACGAGGCTTTCTGGAAAATTACGTTTCCGATGATCAGCCCGCTTATTCTGACGAATCTGGTGTATACGATTATCGACAGCTTCATCAGTGACGAAACCAGCCGGCTGGTCGTGGATACGGCATTTAAAAGCTTCGATTTCGGCCTCAGCGCCGCGATGGCGTGGATGTATTTTGCCGTCATTGCGCTTGTGCTGTGGATTACGACGGCGATTGTGTCGCGTAAGGTCTTTTATCAAGATTAGACGGTTTAGGCGAATGCTTACGAAGTATGTTTGCTTTGCAAACGTTTAAGGCGAATGCTTACGAAGTATGTTTGCTCTGCAAACATTTGAGGAGGAGCTACATGAAGACGGAAACCGCAGTGCAGCGACGGTTGACGGGGGAGGAGCGGCAGCACCGACTGGCTTCCGCCGCTTATTGGGTCGAATTCGCGAAGAAATGGCTATGGGTTATGGTCAGGTTCGTGCTCATATTCGGCATATCCTTCGTCATCCTTTACCCGATTCTGCTCAAGCTGTCGATTGCGTTCAAAAGCATGGACGATTTGTACGATTCCACGGTCATCTGGGTGCCGCAGACGGTCACGCTCGCTAATTTCAAGCTTGTGTTCCAAGCGATGAACTACCCGAGCGTTCTGCTCAATACGCTGTTTCTCTCTTCCGCGGTCATGCTGCTGCAGACGATGACTTGCGTGCTGGCCGGCTACGGCTTTGCGAGGGTGAAGTTTAGAGGAAGCGGCATCTTGTTCGCAGGCGTTATTTTTACGATATTGGTGCCGTCCCATACGATTATGATTCCGCTTTACCTGCATTTCAAAAATTTCGATCTGCTCGGATTGATCGAGCTGGTCAAAGGCGAGCCTGCCAATCTGATCAACACCTATTGGCCGTTTATCATTTCCGCGGCCCTCGGCATGGGAGTGAAGACTGGCTTGTACGTCTACATTTTCCGCCAGTTTTTTAAGGGGATTCCGAGAGAAATTGAAGAAGCCGCCTACGTTGACGGAGCGGGCTACTTTACGACCTTTTGCAGAGTGATTCTGCCCAACGCCGTCCCTTCGATGGTGACGGTCATGCTATTCTCGTTCGTATGGCAATGGAATGATTCCTTCTTCACGAACATGTACTTGAATGAACCGAAGGTCATGTCGTCGATGATGGCGTCCTCCGGCTATGCCATCGCCACTTTCCTGAGCGGCGGGGTACAATCGGAGACGGCTTCCTACGTTCAGGATCCGTTTTTTATGTCCATGATGATGAACACAAGCGTTCTGATGGCGATTTTGCCGCTCATTATTTTATATTTGTTTGTGCAAAGACATTTTGTGGAGAGCGTTGAGCGTTCGGGATTGGTCGGTTAGGACAAGCGGATGAGCACGAGATTAACCGTTATCCTGATTGCCGCCTTCGCTTTCCTTACAGGTTTGTATTTCACATTCGCGTCGGGTAGCTCCGACAGCCGGAAAGAGGAGGAATCGCCCGTGCAGCAGCTGACGCCGCCGGACGCAATTACAGCGATCGACGGCTCTGTCCGTCATCAGAAGATCGATAATTTTGGTGCATCCGACGCTTGGTCCATGGATCCGATTGGCAGCCATTGGACGGAGGAAAATAAAAACCGCGTAGCCGATCTGTTATTTTCGAGAGAGAAAGGAATCGGGCTGTCGGCCTGGCGCTTCAATATCGGCGCAGGCTCGACGGAAACGGACCGTGCAATTATTCCCGATCCGTGGCGGCGGGCGGAAGCGTTCAAGACGTCGGAAGCCGGCGGTTACGATTGGAGCAGGCAGGCCGGCCAGCAGTGGTTTTTGCAGGCGGCCAAGGATCGCGGAGTGGACACCTTGATCGCATTCGTAAACAGCCCGCCGGTCTGGATGACGAAGAACGGGCACGCCCAGCCCGATCGGGCCGTAGGCTCCACCAATTTGAAAGAGGGCTACGAAGACGAGTTTGCGGCATTTTTGATCGAGGTATTGGAGCACTTTAAGCAGGAAGGTCTGGCTTTTCAATATATAAGTCCCATTAACGAGCCGACCTGGGATTGGAATTTGGCGAAGCAGGAAGGGAACCGCTACAATAACGACGATTTGAAGCGTGTCATTCTCGAATTGCACCGGCAGCTGCAGGACAGCGGCCTCGATGCGCAAATCAGCGCGCCGGACGGCGTGGAAATTACGTCGCTGCTGGATGACGAGTTCTACCAAAGGTTTGCCGGCGGCGGACAATATTCGGGCGGGGCGAACAGCCTTGGAACGGGTAAATACCGGGAATATATTAAGGATTTGCTCGGCGATCCCGAATTGAAGGAAGCGGTCGGCAATAAGATCGCCTCGCATTCCTATTGGTCCGATTACAGCAAGCCGGGGGACGACCGGCTGGGCGAGCTTAGAGAGCTGCTGGCCGCCAATTTGAAGCAGTACGATGCCGATGCGAAATATTGGGTAACGGAATACTGCATTCTCGGCGATTACGGCCCCGGCCGCGATCTGGGCATGGAACCCGCTTTGCACGTCGCCCGTACGATTCACTTCGACTTGACGGAGGCGAATGCGGCGGCCTGGCAATGGTGGACAGCCGTATCCAAGGTTGATTACAAGGACGGTCTGCTCTATACCGATTTCGAAGAAGCGGGAGACGAACAGAACATTTTGACGTCCAAAATCTTATGGGCTCTCGGCAACTACAGCAAGTTTATCCGTCCGGGCGCGGAACGCGTATCGCTTACGGGACTGGACGAGGAAGCGCGCAGCGGGCTGCTTGGATCGGCCTATGTGCATGAAGGGGAACAGACGGTGACGGCCGTGTTCGTCAACGACGGCGAGGCGGATAAGCGGGTTCGGATATCGCTTGAGGGCGTGAACAAGAACCATACGATTGAAGCCATGCAGTCGTATATCACGTCGGCCGGCCGCGACCTTGCCCGGGGAGAGGACGTGCCGGTGGGGGACGATCAAACGTTTGAAGCGATCATTCCGGCGAAGTCCGTCGTTACGTTGACCGGCGGCGGGGCTGAGGGTACGGTAGGTTGAGTTTAACTGATGGGAGAAGACAGGCCATGCTGCCTGTCTTTTTTTCGTTGCCAAACGTATGCGAACCTCCGAATGATGGCACAAAACCGAGCTGCGGAGAGTTGCAGCTATTGTGCGTAGCGCGGTGTTTGATCCTATTGGACAAAACAGACGCTTAGAGAGCATATTGTACGATGTTGCCATTCTATCGGTCATCACGGGGCTTTACAGCACGTTATTGAAGGAAACGGGCGCCCAAAGCTACCTAAGCTTATCTCCTGACCGTAAGCCGCCCACGCATGCCTGATTGTCGTTCTAAGCGGCGTTAACGTCCGTATCTGGACAAACTTGCCGTTTAGCTATTAGACAAGCCCGGTCTCATTTCACAGCCTATTTCCCAAAATGGGGTTGACATCGCCATTTAATAATGTCATTATGATAATATCAAATCGACTAAATAAAACGAGCCGGGAGAATAACGAAAATGGTTGAAAACGAATCGAACTACTCCGCCGCGCGATACCGGACGCCTGACGGTGCGCCGACGGACATCGTGATCTTCACGATCGTGTCACACGAGAAGCACGGCGGCAAGAAGGCGCTGCCCGACCGGGAGCTGCAGGTGCTGCTCATCAAACGGAGCGTTTGGCCCTTCGAAGAAAAGTGGGCGCTGCCGGGAGGCTTTACGCGGGAATCGGAGACGGTGTATGAATGCGCAAGGCGCGAGCTGCAGGAGGAAACGGCGGTTGAAGACGTTCATATCGAATATTTCAATGTCTACAGCGCGCCGGGCCGCGATCCCCGCGGCTGGATGATCTCCCACGCCTTCCTCGCGCTGGTGAACGAGAGGCTGCTCGAGAAGCGCAAAGCGGATGTCGACGCGGCCGATGTCGGACTGTTTTCGGTCGAGGAAGCGCTAGGGATGGATTTGGCGTTTGATCACCGGCAAATTTTGTCCGATGCGCTGGAGGGCATACGCCGGAAGATGCTGGCGACGACGATCGCCAAGGAGTTTTTGCCGGACGAATTCACGATCAGCGAGCTGTACCAGGTCATACGGACGGTGGTTCCGGATTTCGAGGAATCCAATTTCATCCGGAAGCTGACGTCTACGAAGAGCCGCAGCGCAATCATAACCGAAGCGCTGGACGAGACGGGAAAGCCAAAGCAGTCCAATCAATACTCGCAGCGGGCAGCGCAGCTTTACCGATTTACGGGCGTGGAGCCGAAGCTGTCTATTTATACCTGACCGAGGGGAGCGGGACCGCATGATCAAGCTGAATGGAGCCGAGCTGAGCTTCAAAACGTTTCCGAACGGGGAGACGCTGATGAACGGGGATGAATTATCGGCCAATGTGCACGCAAACAATTCCATCGTCTGGAGGTACGGGAATGACGGCGATCTGATCAAGCTGATGTTCGTGAAGCGCTACCTGGATGAGCGCAGGGCAAGCTGCTCGCTGACGATTTTGTATATGCCGTACAGCCGGATGGACCGGGTGGAGGGGGCGTCCGCTTTTACGCTGAAATACGTCGCTTCATTTATTAATTCGCTCCAATTCGAAGCCGTGAAGGTGATCGAGCCGCATTCGGATGTGACGCTTGCGCTGCTTGACCGAAGCACTGCTGTATATCCGACGCTTGAGCTGCTTGAGCGGGTGGAGGCTGAAACGGGGTTTGACCGCGGCCGGGACTATCTGTTTTTTCCGGATGCGGGCGCGCAGAAGCGGTACGGAAAAACGTCGGGCTACAAGCAGCTGGTCGGGTTCAAATCACGGGACTTCGCGACAGGAGAGATCAAGGGCCTGGAAATCGTCGGAGCTGCGGGCGATCCCCCGTTTCATGCGATTATTGTGGACGATCTTTGCTCGTATGGCGGCACCTTTCTGCGCAGCGCGGAGAAGCTGAAGGAAATCGGCGCGGAGCGGATCTATTTACTGGTCACTCATTGCGAGAAGTCGGTGTTCAAAGGAAGGCTGCTGGAATCCGGACTCGTCGATAAGGTGTTCACGACCGACACGATGCTGGATGAGGCCGGGCATGAGAGAATACGGTTATTTGAATCGGGAGGGCTTTTGATATGAAAAAGAAGACTGCGTATCCTGCAACGCTGCTGTGCGATTTTTATAAGGTAAGCCACAAAAACCAGTATCCGAAAGGAACGGAGCTCGTCTACTCGACCTGGACCGCACGGACCAGCCGCCTGGAGGGAGTGAATGAAGTCGTCGCCTTCGGCTTCCAGTCGTTTATCAAGCAGTATGTCATCGATTATTTCAACGAGCATTTTTTTGCCAGAAGCAGGGAGGAGGTAGCGGCCGAGTACAAACGGGTGCTGAAGTACGCGCTTGGGGAAGAGAACCCGGACGCCTCGCATATCGAAGAGTTGCATGATCTGGGTTACTTGCCGATCAAAATCAAGGCGGTCAAGGAAGGCACGTTAGTACCGGTCAGAGTGCCGATGCTGACGATCGAAAATACGAAGCCGGCCTTCTTCTGGCTGACGAATTACTTGGAGACGCTGATGTCGTGCCAGCTTTGGATGCCGGCAACGAGCGCGACGCTTGCTTTCGAGTACCGGAAGCTGCTTGAAGAATACGCGCTGAAAACAAACGGAGATGCGTCGATCGTGCCTTTCCAGGGCCATGATTTCTCGATGCGCGGCATGGGCGCGCTGGAGGCGGCGCTCGGCAGCAGCGCGGGACATCTGCTTTCGTTTACGGGAACCGATACGATACCGGCTATCCTTTACATGGAGAACTACTATAACGCCGATATGGAGAAGGAGCTTGTCGGCACGTCGATTCCGGCTACGGAGCACAGCGTCATGTGCGCGCACGGCCGCGACGAGATGGCTTCGTACCGTTACCTGATCAAGGAGGTGTACCCGGACGGCTTTGTATCGATCGTATCGGATACGTGGGATTTGTGGACCGTGCTCGATGTGGTGATTCGCGGATTGAAGGAGGATATCTTAAGCAGGAACGGCAAGGTCGTCATCCGCCCGGACAGCGGCGATCCGGTGCGCATCATTTGCGGCGACCCGGACGGGGAGAGCGAATTCGAGCGCAAAGGCGTCATCGAGCTGCTCTGGGAGATTTTCGGCGGGACAGTGACGGAGAAGGGCTGCAAGCAGCTGGACAGCCACATCGGCGCGATTTACGGGGATGCGATTACGATCGCGCGCTGCCGCGAAATCTGCGAGCGGCTCGAGGCGAAGGGCTTCGCGTCGACCAATATGGTATACGGCATCGGCTCGTTCACTTACCAGTACAATACGCGGGATACGTTCGGCTTCGCGCTGAAGTCGACTTATACGGTCGTGAACGGCGAGGAGAGGAAAATTTACAAGGACCCGAAAACGGACAACGGCGTCAAAAAATCGCAAACCGGTCTCGTGCTGGTGACGGAGCGGGACGGAAAGCTTGCTTTTACCGACGGTTTGAATGCGGCGGAATACGAGGAGCGCAAGGCGGAGGACCGGCTTGAGGTCGTTTACAAGGACGGGAAGTTGGCAAGGAATATGACGCTGGCTGAGGTCAGGGCGAACTTATTAGGTTATTTATAATAGAGCTGCTTGATTATAAAAAAGTGAAGCATCCAGCCAAAGGCGCATGCCTGCGGCGGGATGCTTTTTTGCAATTAGGCGTTTGATCGCATCGGTTACAGGGTAAAAGGAAATAGTAGTTAGGGAAAGGAGGAGGCGCTCTTGAAACTAACGCCCGAACAGCGGATTCAATTGCACGGCTTCAACAACTTGACGAAATCGCTCAGCTTCAATATGTACGACATTTGCTATACGAGAACGAGGGAAGAGCGGGAAGCGTATATCGCTTACATAGACGAGCAGTACAATTCGGATCGGCTGACGAAAATATTGAGCACGGTATCCGATATTATCGGAGCGCATGTGCTTAATGTCGCCAAGCAGGATTATGTCCCGCAAGGGGCCAGCGTAACCCTGCTCGTCTCGGAGGGGCCGGTGGACGACGAGCCTACGGAGTCCTTTGAAGAGTCGCCGGGACCTTTGCCCGAATCGGTCGTCATGCATCTGAACACAAGCCATATTACCGTCCACACGTATCCGGAATATCATCCGGATGAAGGGATCAGCACGTTCCGGGCTGACATCGATGTATCTACCTGCGGCGAGATTTCCCCGCTCAAGGCGCTCAACTACCTGATCCATTCGTTCGACACCGATATTATGACGCTGGATTACCGGGTGCGCGGCTTTACGCGGGATATTAAAGGCCATAAGCTGTTCATCGATCATGATATCAATTCGATTCAGAACTACATTCCGAAGGAAGAAGCTTCACTCTACGATATGATCGACGTCAACATCTATCAGGAAAATGTGTTCCACACCAAATGCAAGCTCAAGCAGTTCGATCTGAACAATTACTTGTTCGGCTACACGAAGGACAAGCTGTCCCCGCGCGAGCAGGAGAAGATCACAAGCCGGTTGAAAACCGAGATGGATGAGATCTTTTACGGAAAAAATATAAGGAGCTGATCACTATGTCCAATTCCGGAACCGAGAAGCAGGTAAACCCGCCGCAGCACCAGAACCGCCAGCCCGGCATCGAATCGGAAATGCATCCGCTGCCGGTCTATGAGTCGGATACGTACAAGGCGGCAGGCAAGCTGAAAGGAAAAACAGCCATCATTACGGGAGGCGACAGCGGCATCGGACGTGCGGTGGCGGTCGCTTACGCGAAGGAAGGCGCCGATGTGGCGGTCGTTTATTTGAACGAGCACGAGGACGCGAAGGCGACGAAGGCGGCCGTGGAAAAAGCGGGCGTCAGGTGCCTGCTCATCGCCGGCGACGTCGGGGACGAAGCGTTCTGCAAAAGCGTCGTCGACCAGACGGTCAAGGAATTCGGCAAGCTGGATATTCTGGTCAACAATGCCGCCGAGCAGCATGTTCAGAAAAAGCTGGAGGACATTACTTCCGAGCAGCTGATCAAAACCTTTACGACGAACGTGTTCAGTATGTTCTATCTGACGATTGTCGCGCTGCCGCATTTAAAGGCTTCCGGCGCGATCATCAACACGGCTTCGATCACGGCGTACCGCGGCAACCCGCAGCTGATCGATTATTCGGCGACAAAAGGGGCCATCGTATCGTTCACCCGCGCGCTTGCCGTCAATGTGGCCGGTCAGGGCATCCGGGTCAACGGCGTGGCGCCGGGACCGATCTGGACGCCGCTCATCCCGTCCACCTTCCCGGAGCAGGACGTGGCGGCCTTCGGCTCCGATACGCCGATGAAGCGACCGGGCCAGCCGCATGAGCTGGCGGCCGCCTACGTCTATCTGGCAAGCGAAGATTCAAGCTACATGACTGGCCAGTTCCTTCATATTAACGGCGGAGAAGTCGTAAACGGCTGATCCGCGTTATAGAAAGCCATGCTGCTTCGCATATTTTCCCCAGTGCGGCCGATTGCCGTCGACATCGGCGAAGCCGAATTCGTCGGACAGCTGCCAGCTGGAGAACACAAGTCCCGATCTGTCCATCAGGTCGGGACTTGCCGCGAGCGCGGCGATTCCGCGGCCGACGAAAAATGGCGTCTCCGACTCACCGAAATGCTCGGCATGCGGCCTGCCGCCGTTCACCGCATCCCGCCAATTGGCCTCGCTTACGCCGTAATACTCGAGCATCTCCTCCGAACGTAGAAAACCCGGCGTGACCGCAACCGCCGACACGCCGAACGGCTTAAGATCGGCGGACATGGCGGCGGCGAGATGGATCGGCGAAATTTTGGCCAGACTGTAAAATAAGCTGCCGCGGTACCGGTAATCGATTCCGTCCGTTACCTCGATAATCAGGCCGCTTCCCCGCTCGACCATCAGCGGCGCCCCGTAATGGCTCGTAATCAGATGCGCCTTCACCGCGCGTTCTTGCATAAGCAGCCCCTTGGAGAGCGAATGCTCCCAGAAGGGCTTATCCCACTCCGTCAGCTTCTCGCCGCCCCAAATATTGTTCACGAGAATGTCCAAGCGCCCGTTCTGCTCCTCCTTGATTCGTTCGAACAAAGCCTTAACGTCCGCTTCCGACGTATGGTCGGCTCTGACCGCAATGCCCCGGCCTCCCAAGGAATCGACCAGTTCCGCCGTCTCCTCGATCGTCTCGGCCCTGTTCAGGTCGGAGGCCTGACCCCGCACGCTCCTTCCCGTGCAATAGACCGTTGCGCCCGCTTCCCCCAGGCTTGCCGCAATTCCGCGCCCCGCGCCCCGCGTTGCACCGGCTACGACCGCGATTTTCCCTTTCAATGGCAGCATATGACCACTCCGTTTCCTCGTTATCGTTTACTCTTCGTCAGTGTAGCAAAGGATATACGTCATCCTCTGTCATATATAAATGGTACAATGAGAAAAAAAGCGAAGGAGTTGGCGAGATGCGCGCAAGCCGGCTGATGGCGATCGTACTGCTGCTGCAAAACCGCGGAAAGCTGTCCGCGAAGGAGCTGGCACAGCGGCTGGAGGTATCGGAGCGAACGGTCGTCCGGGATATGGAAGCGTTAAGCGGAGCGGGCATCCCGGTCTACGCGGAGCGGGGAGCCCAGGGAGGCTGGAGGCTGTCGGAGGGCTACCGGACCCAGCTGACCGGAATGAAGCCGGAGGAGCTGGCTGCGGTGATCGTGGCTGCACACGGCGAGTTGCTGAGCGATCTGGGCATTGCCGGACATTTCGAGGCTGGAGTGCAGAAGCTGATCGCAGCCTCGCCTGCGGAAGCAAGCCTCAGCGCGGCCGCCGCGCGGCAAAAAATCCATATCGACGGAGCGGGCTGGCATCAGGCCGCCGAGCAACAGCCGCTGCTGCCGGCGGTTCAGGAGGCGGTATGGGAAAGCCGCAAGCTCCTGCTTCGGTATGCGCGGGAGGAGGGGATCGCCGAGCGCATCGTTCATCCGCTCGGGCTGGTGGCCAAGCGCAGCGTGTGGTATCTGGTCGCCGAGACGGAGGACGGGTTGCGGACGTTCCGGATTTCCAGGCTGCTTGCCGCGGACCGGCTGGAGGAGACGTTCGAGCGTCCGGCACAGTTCGAGCTGGCAGCCTTCTGGGAGCAGTCGGTCGGGGATTTCAAGCGTCGTCTGCCGAGCTATCCGGCCAAGGTGCTGCTGTCGGCAGAGGCGGCGGGGCGGCTGGAAAGGGAGCGCTACGTCAAGACGATCTCGGCTGAGGAGACCGGCGACGGCCGGCTGAGAGCCGAGCTCGAATTTCAGACGCTGGCTTCCGCTTGTGAAATTGTCCTGAGCTTCGGCCCGCGCATGGAGGTGCTGGAGCCGTCGGAGCTGCGGGAGAGGGTGGCCGCGGAACTAAAGGCTGCTTTTGGATTATATCGGGAGGACTAAGTCTTCGGATCCTCAGAGCTAATTCTCTTTCTTTTGGCCTGATGCCAAAGTCATGTATATTTCGTGAAAATGGTTGAATTTAGAAATGGAAAATAGTAGAATTACTCTATCGCTTTCATGAGTTGAAAATCGTTTACAGAGAATGAAGCCATTGCATAACGAATTGAATATCGGCAACCCCATCGAAAGGTGGCTACGCAAAGCTATAGGGACTACTTCTTAAACAGAAATGTCAGCCAGTTGCATATGGATCAGCACACGGGATACCTATGGCTTTAGGCCGGTATGCCTTTTTTTATGCTCATTTTCCGGATTCTTTACTATGGGGCGGGACTAGAAATCATAGAGAAAGAGGGAGAAATGATGGAGAGCATGAGAGAGACCGGCCTAAAAGGCTTATTCCCCAGCGATGACGGAAATGCGGAGCAGCGCGAGCATTTGCTAGGACTAATCGGCCAAATCGTGAGCGGGGTCGACGAGTTAAAGGATCCCGAATCGGTCTTTCTTAAAGGGACGAAGGAGCGGGGAGCTTCCTTCTATCGCGACCTGGTTCAGAGCAGCCTCATTCCGGCGCAGGGCCGGCCGATGTCCGAGGTGAGCGGGGAACTGCTGAAGCTGCTTCACGCCCACCCGTATCACACGAAATATTTTCTGACCAATATTCTTCCGATGGCAAGCATTCCCGGCATTCTGGGCATGATCGCCGCTTTTATGGTCAACGGCAACAATTTGTGGGACGTATACGGCCCGGCCGGCGCCGAAGCCGAGGTGCGGGTCGTCTCGATGATGTCGAAGCTGGTCGGCTATGATGCGGATGCAAGCGGCGGGTATACGACCTGG
This sequence comes from Paenibacillus vietnamensis, assembly GCF_020169515.1. Lineage (GTDB taxonomy): Bacteria > Bacillota > Bacilli > Paenibacillales > Paenibacillaceae > Pristimantibacillus > Pristimantibacillus vietnamensis. Next base: position 30,969 of record NZ_JAHMHW010000008.1, read on the forward strand.
GGAGGCCAGGGCGCCATCTTCACGGGCTTGCGCCTTGCGATCCAATCGTTCGTACCGGAGGCATCGAAGAACGGAGTTCCCGGCAATTTGTACGCCTTCTGCTCCGAGGCCGCGCATTACAGCCTCTACAAATCGATGGAAGCGACCGGTCTTGGCAGCGGCAATCTGGTCAAGGTTAAAACCCGTGCGGACAGCTCGATGGATACGGCGGATTTAAGAGAGAAGATGGAAATGGTGCTGCAAAACGGAGGCGTTCCGATCTACGTGGTCGCCACGACCGGCACGACCGATGCGATGGGCATCGACAGCTTGGACGAAGTGTACGGGACGGTCCTGTCGCTTGCCGAGAAATCCGGCCTGCCGCGTGCCCGTATTCATGCCGATTCTGCGCTGGGCGGATTTTTTGCCTTCTTTAACGATTACGACTTTGTCCGCAATCCGCTCTCCTTCAGCGCGGAGGTGTCAGCCTCCCTTCAAGCGATTCGGAGCCGCATGAAATATTTGCATTTGGCGGACTCGCTTTGCTTTGATTTTCAGAAGCTGGGCCAAACGCCGTATTCGACGAGCTTGTTCCTAGTGAAGCAGGCAGCGGACTTGAAGCTTCTTGATCTGGAGCCGGACGAGACGCCGTACGTCGGCCACCGGGGCTACGGGCAGTACCATACCAGCTATACCTTGGAATGCTCCCGAATGGGCAGCTCGATCAGCATTTACAGCGCTTTGCTGGCTTTCGGCACGGAAGGTTACCAGAGGCTGCTCGGCCAATTCGTGGAAGTGAACGAAGCGTTCAGACGTGTCTTGGCAAAAGAAATTCCGGAAGCCGTTATCGTGAATCCCGACAATCCCGGCATTATTACACTTTTTAGAATTTATGAAGGCGGCCGGAACGACTTTGCCAAGGAGCTCGGCGGACGGCTGTCCCGTGAAACGATCGACCGGACGAACCGGTTAAACGAAATGCTGTTCGAAATACTCGGCAGGGACCGGGCGGAGATGTTTTTCGGCGATACCAAGAAGCATCTGTACGTGCCGGCGTCGGACGGCGGAAGGCTGGCGCTGTATGCGTCCAAGCTGTTTGTAATTTCGCCGTTCACCCGGGCCGGGGACGTAGAGAGCATCGTCAGCTATTTAAAGGAAAGAGTACAGGAAACGTACGCGGCCTATCGCCGCATGACATCAGGAGGACTCGTCAATGAAGAAGTCTATCTTTAATTTCAAATGGCTCCGGGAGCATCTGTCCGTCAAAATTGCGTTCAGCATCTTCCTGCTGCAGCTCGTCACCTGTCTAGCGTTCGCGGCCTCGGGTTATCTGTCGCAGCAGAACCTGTCAGACAAGCTGCTCGAGCAGTTCGACAAACGGCTCCAGACCGAAATCCAGATCGCGGCGTCCAAGCTGGCGGACATTCCCGGTTCGGATAAAGAACTGACGAGCACAGAGGATCCGAATTATCGGATCATCAAGAAAGAGCTTGAATCGATAAAGGCGTCGCACAGCCTGGAGAACATCTACATTTTGTCGGGCAGCCAAAATAACGAGCGCATTCTGGTCCTCTCCGATGTGCCGGAAGATTTCGGAACCCCGTATCCGTTTACGGAGGAGATGAGGGAAGCCGTAAGCTCCGGCAAAACGATGCTCAGCCCGATCTATGAGGATGAATACGGAACGCATAAATCGGTGTTCGTGCCCCTCTCGAACGAAAAAGGCGAAAGATACGGCATTCTCGGCATCGATCTGGACGCATCCGTCGTGCCGGACACGGCGGCCGTCTCCCAATACACCACGATTATTATTTCGCTGATTGTGCTCGTCATCGGTACGGTCATGGGAATCTTCTTCGGCCGGTTCGTGACGAATCCGCTCCGGAAGCTGATGGATGCCGCGGACAAAATTGCCTTAGGGGACATGCAGGCCCAGATCGGCGTACGGAGCAAGGACGAAATCGGCAAGCTGGCCGTGTCGTTCGGCGTCATGATTCAGAACTTGAAGTCTCTGATCCAGCAGGTTACGAATTCCTCGGCGCTCATTGCGGAGACGAGCGTCCATCTGCGGCAATCCGTGAACGAGACCGCGAACAGCGCGCAGCAGGTTGCGGATTCGACGAACCGCATGAACGATGGCATTAACGATATCGTAGAGAGCGTATCGAGGAGCAACTATAACATTTCGGATATCGATACGGAAATCAAGGATGTGACGGACGGGATGACAAATATCCAGCATATCACGTCACAGGTCCACTCCGAATCGGATCAGGGCCAGCAGCTGGTCGAGAGCACGCTGCGGCAGATGGACGTCATCAAGCAGGCGATGCTCCATTCCCGGGAGGCTGCGGCCGCGCTCGGCGACCGGTCGCAGGAGATCAGCGAGATTATCAGCATTATTTCAGAAATATCGAATCAGACGAACCTGTTGGCGTTAAACGCTTCGATCGAGGCTGCCCGCGTCGGGGAGCTCGGCAGAGGGTTTGCCGTCGTAGCCGGGGAAGTGAAAAAGCTGGCCGCCCAGTCGGCGCAGGCCGCTTTGTCCGTCAGCGAGCTTATTTCCAGCACGCAAGCTAACAGCCAATTGGTTATCGAACGGATTGCGGAAGGCAATGATGCGGTCGAGCAGGGGCATTCGCTGATTACGGGCACGTATGAAAATTTCAAAGGCATTTACAGCGGAGTAACCGTATTCTCCGAGCATGCGGCGCAAATCCGTCAGGCTCTGGTTAAGGTGGACGATTCCTTCGGCGATATTACGGGGGCGATGCAGCAAATTTCCGGCATTACGCAGGAGCAGGCCGCCGGCACGGAGCAGGTTGCGGCCGCAGCTCAGCAGCAAAGCGCATCGATGCAGGAGATTTCGGCGGCGATCGAGCAGCTTTCCGCGTTATCGGTCGACCTACAGCAATCGGTCAAACATTTTAAAATCGCATAAAGCTTACGGCAGCGGCCGTCCAAGGTTCAATTGACAAGAACCCGGGCGGCCGTTTCACGTTTGGCCCTCTATTCGCCGTGAAGGAAACGATTTGACTAGGGGCTTATCCATTCGATACAATGCAAGCTATAACGGGCATTTAGACAGCCCTGTTGCCAATGAAGGGAGCGGCGGTTCATGAGTGATTTTGAACGTGATTTGAATAAGTATGCGGAACTAATCGTTAGAGTCGGCGTGAATGTGCAGAAGGGGCAAGAGGTGTTCGTGACGGGCTCCGTCGACAATGCGGGACTTGTCAGGCTGGTGGCCAGCAAAGCGTATGAAGCCGGAGCAAGCAACGTTCACGTGGATTGGACCGATGACGCGCTGTCCAGGCTGAAATACGAAAAAGCGGCGGACGAGGTATTCGCCCGGTTCCCTGCTTGGGAAACCGACAAGCGCAACTCGTTCGTTGAGCGCGGCGCGGCGTTTATCTCCATCGTGTCCTCGAGTCCCGATTTGCTGAAGGGCATCGATTCCGGCCGGATTTCGAGCTTTCAGAAAGCGTCGGGCCAAGGGCTCAAGGAATTCCGCCGGGCGATCCAGGCCGACAAGGTCAGCTGGACGGTCGTAGCGGCCGCGAGCAAGGCATGGGCGCAGAAGGTGTTCCCGGAGGCCGGCGAGGTTGAAGCGGTCGAGCGGCTGTGGAAAGCTATATTCGATTCGGTGCGGCTGCACACGGAGAATCCGGTCAAAGCCTGGGAAGAGCATAACGCAACTTTACATAGCAAGGGCGAAATTTTGAACCGGAACCGGTTCCAAAAGCTGCATTATACGGCGCCGGGCACCGATTTGACGATCGAGCTGCCGGAGAAGCATATTTGGGTCGCTGCGGGCAGCACGAGTGCGTCGGGCACCGCGTTCATGGCGAATATGCCGACGGAGGAAGTGTTCACCGTGCCGCTGAAAACCGGCGTGAACGGCTGCGTGTCGAGCACGAAGCCGCTCAGCTACGGCGGCAACATTATCGACCGCTTCAAGCTGACGTTCGAGAACGGCCGGATCGTGAAGGCCGAAGCCGAGGAAGGCGAGGACATTCTGCAAAAGCTGGTCGATATCGACGAGGGTGCGCATTATTTGGGCGAAGTGGCGCTTGTGCCGCATGAATCGCCGATTTCGCAGTCCGGCATTCTGTTCTTCAATACGCTGTTTGACGAAAACGCCTCGAACCATTTGGCGATCGGCAGCGGCTATGCGTTCAATATCGAAGGCGGCAAAACGATGTCGCCGGAGGAGCTGGAGGCGCACGGAGTCAATGCCAGCATTACGCATAACGACTTCATGATCGGCTCTGCGGAAATGGACATCGACGGCATCAAGAGCGACGGTACGGTCGTGCCGATCTTCCGCAAAGGAAACTGGGCGATTTAGACGGTTCTGATGTATTTCCTGCAGCAGAACGGTCCTAAAACGAAGCTGATGCGCGTTCAACTGCATTCTCTGCATTAGATCGGCGTCTTGATGGCCATTTTCGGCTGAAGGCGGCCGGATCTGCTGCAGAAGTGCATGCTAGAGCCGCTAAAACTAACCCATGTGAGCTTTCTGCTGTACTTTCTGCAGCTAAACCGATATGAAACAAAAATTCAAATACGGGGCTGTCTCCAAGGTCATGAAGCGACCGGGGAGACGGCCCTGTTTTTTTAGGACTACCTAATCAATGAATCATTTTTCCCAACGGCTACGGCAGCACGATATCGACTTTTTTGCTTGTGTTCGGTTTCCTGCTTGCTCTGGTTATTACCAAGCTGTTGGGCAAGGGAAATGCCAAATTTCAATAAGAAGGGAGAATGAATGTGATCAACTCACAAGCACAGCGGGGAGCCGGAGCGGCGGCAGGATGGAGTCTGGAAAAGCCGGCCGTCGGCAAGGCGGGAAGGCGGGCGGCCATCTATTTGGTACTGGTGCTGCATCTGGTTGTAACCGGCTACCCGTTCGTATGGATGGTGCTCTCCTCCTTTAAGAGCAATAAAGAATATTTCGCCAATCCTCGGGGATTACCAATACAGTGGGAGTTTGAAAATTATGGGGCTCGAAGCTGTTGCTCGGCATGTTTTTGCTCGGCATGATGATTCCGATCCACAGCACGCTGATCCCGCTGTTCACCCTCGCGAACGGGATCGGGCTATACGATACGTTCTGGGCGCTGTTCTTCCCTTATATCGGCTTTAATCTGCCGATTGCCGTTTTTCTGGCCTACGGTTTCATCAAGGAGGTGCCGAAGGAGCTGGAGGAAGCGGCGCCGGTAGACGGCTGCAGCATTTACCAGACGTTTTTCAAGATATACTTTCCTTTGGCCAAGCCGGTTGTGGCAACGGTTACGATTTTATCGTTTTTCAACATCATGAACGATTTTATTTTTCCGCTTATTATGGTATCCAAGGATTCGCTGAAAACGCTGCCGCTCGGACTGATGATGTTCAAAGGCAAGGCAACCTCACAGCGGATTATTCGCTGATCAGCGCGGCGTGGTTATTACGACCGCTCCGATCCTTCTGATGTACGTTTTTGCAAAAGTTTGTTCATAAGGGAGTCGTAGCCGGGTCGGTCAAAGGCTGATGCCGGAAGGCGGCAGCCGTTACGCTTGAATATTCATGATAAGGGGAGAATATAGAGATGAAAAAAATGACGATGGCTGTTTTGGCATTCGTGCTTATGATTGTCGCAGGCTGCGGCAATGTGGGGAGCAAGGGAGAGAGCGGCTCGGGAGCGGAAGGCGGCGTGACCCGGCTGACGATGTGTAGCATGGAAACAAGGAACAGGGAATCGTTGAAAAGTCGCTGGAGGAGTTCAACAGCTCGCATCCGCAAATTCAAGTGAAAGCGGAGTTTTTCGAGGATGAAGCGCTGAAGACGAAAATGAAGGTGGCCATTTCCGGCAACCAGCTTCCGGACATCATTACGTACTGGAGCGGAGAAACGTTCGATACGCTGGTAGCCAACGAGCTGCTTGGAGATATGACGCCATATTTGAATAAGGACGCCGAGTTTAAAGATAACGCACTGCCCGGCGGCCTGGAAACCTTCGCTTATGACGGAAAAACCTATGCGGTTCCTGTATTGTTCAGCGGAGTGTCGCTTTGGTACAATAAGAAGATTTTTGAACAAAACGGTCTAGCGCGCCGAGCAGTTCCTGAATTCGGTAGGCGCTATCCTGGGCGAAGAGGATGCCGATGTAAAAGCGATAATTTCGGAGCAGATCGGGTACCAGACAACGAGCTATTTCATTAAATTGTTCAAGAAACACGAGCAGATGACGCCTAAGCATTACCGCGACATGAAGAAAAAAACGCAGCAATAGCGATAGAATATAAGGCTATTGCGTCTACGTAAGGGTCTTTTTTTTGAAAAATAACCCGCACCCATGACATTTGTCATCCCTGCTTTCATGACGTTTATGACTACAAGGACAAGTCGATTTTCTTTACAATGGGGATATAATTGCGCGACGGACGTCCGGAGTTCGCTCCAGGCGTCATTTGAAGGAGGAATTAGGAGAATGACTGAGCCGAAGCAAGCTCATCTGAAGAAGGAAGTAGCACCATTTGAAAAAACGGATTTGAAATCGAGCGTGAGACAGCTCGTGAACACTTTAGTGCCGCTCGTATTGCTATGGTACGCCGCCTATTACAGCCTTTCCATCTCGTACTGGCTTACCGCTCCGCTCGTGCTGCTGACTTCAGGGTTTGTCATTCGGACGTTCATCATTTTTCACGATTGCTGTCACGGCTCCTTCTTCAAGAGCAAAAGAGCGAATGACATCGTCGGAACGATTACCGGCGTATTGACGCTCGTGCCTTACCAGCAGTGGAAAAATTCACATGCCATTCATCATGCGACGAGCAGCAACCTCGACAAGCGAGGGGTGGGCGACATCTGGATTATGACGGTTGAGGAGTACCTGTCGGCTTCGTTCATCCGCAGAATACTTTACAGAGCATACCGTAATCCGATTGTTATGTTCGGCCTCGGGCCGATTGCCGTTTTTCTCGTTCAATACCGGTTTAACCGGAAAGGCGCGAAACGCAAGGAAAAGCTGAATACTTATCTGATGAACGTGCTGATTGTGGGGCTGTATGCGCTGATGTGCTGGGCGATCGGCTGGCAGTCGTTCCTGCTCGTGCAGGGTCCCGTCTTCTTTCTTTCCGGCCTGCTCGGGATCTGGCTGTTCTACGTGCAGCATCAATTCGAGGATTCCTATTTCGAGAACGAAGACGAGTGGAGCTACGTGAAAGCTGCCGTCGACGGAAGCTCGTTCTATAAACTCCCTAAGGCTCTGCAATGGATCACGGGCAACATCGGCTATCACCATGTCCATCATTTGAGCCCGAAGGTGCCGAATTATTTGTTGGAGGAAGCGCATAACGCTACGCCTCCACTCCATAAGGCGACAACGATTAATATTAGAGAAAGCCTGGCTTCGCTGAAATTCCACCTGTGGGACGAAAACGGCAAAAAATTTGTCAGCTTCAAAGGGTTGAAGAAGCATTTGCGCCTTGCCGAAGCGGCCGCACAGAAGCTTAAGCCGGCCCGTCCCAGCTTGCAGGGAAAATGACCGCGGCCTAACCTTGTATGTTAAAATAGAAACAGGCAAAAAATAGATGAACCAAGCAGAATGCAGATAAGGATGGACGGCCATGAACAAGTGGTATCAGATTTTTCATAAAAACACGGGACTAAGCCCGTACGTCTGGGTCGTCTTCTGCATCCTGCCCTTCTATTTCATCTTCCGTTCTTCGTCACCGTACGAGGTCGTATCCGGCATCGTCATGATCATTTTGTTTTTTATTTGCTACCGGCTGTCCTTTGTGTCCAAGGGATGGCTCGTTTATTTTTGGACCAGCGTTCAGATCGTGATCTCAATCGCGATGACCTTGCTGTTCAGCTACGTGTATTTCTCGATCTTTCTGGCTTTTTTTATCGGGAATATCCAGAACCGTGCCGGTTTCTTCACGCTGTACGCCATTCATCTGATCAGTACGTTCGTAACGGTCAATTACGGCTTCGCCACGCGAAACGCGCTGCTGTTCACGCAGTTTCCGTTTATTCTGATCTGTCTGATCGTTGTTATCCTTCTTCCTTTCAATACCTTTAACAAAGCAAGGCAGGGACAGCTGGAGGGGCAGCTGGAGGATGCGAATAAGCGGATCTCGGAGCTGGTGAAGCTCGAGGAGCGGCAGCGGATCGCGCGGGATCTGCATGACACGCTCGGTCAGAAGCTGAGTCTTATCGGCCTTAAGAGCGACCTCGCCGGAAAGCTGCTTGTAACCGACCCTTCGCGGGCGCAAGCCGAAATGCACGATGTGCGGCAGACGGCCAGAGCGGCGCTGAAGGAAGTCCGCGAGCTGGTGACGCAAATGCGCGGCACCCGGCTGGAGGATGAGCTGTTCCGGGTGCGGCAAATTTTGAAGGCGGCGGAGATCGAATTCCATTTGGAGGGGGAGCTGGCGCCGGAGCATACAAATTTGCTGAACGAGAACGTTCTTAGCATGTGCCTGAAGGAAGCGGTGACGAACGTGGTCAAGCACAGCGGCGCCTCCGTCTGCTGCGTGGACATTGAGTCCTCGCGCACGGAGACGGTCATGCGGGTGAGAGACAACGGAACCGGGATCGCCGAGCAGGCGAAGCACTACAGGGGGCATGGCCTTCAGGGGATGAAGGAGAGGCTGGAGTTCGTGAACGGCAGCCTGGAGATCGCATCGAAGGACGGAGCGCAGCTGACGATCAGGGTGCCGAATGTTCTGAGACAGGTGTAAAGCAAAATTTAGAGAAGGGATTGAGGGAATATGATACGGATCGTCATTGCCGAGGACCAGCGCATGCTGCTGGGCGCCCTTGCTTCTCTGCTTGATCTGGAAGAGGACATGAAGGTCGTCGGAAGAGCGGGAAACGGTGAGGATGCGATTAAGCTGGTGCATGAGCTAAAGCCAGACGTATGTATTATGGATATCGAAATGCCGGCGAAGACCGGGCTGGACGCGGCGGAGGAGCTGAAGGGGCTGGGCTGCAAGGTCATCATTTTGACGACGTTCGCCCGCTCCGGCTACTTCGACCGGGCGCTGAAGGCCGGCGTCAGCGGTTACTTGCTGAAGGACAGCCCGATCGAGGAGCTCGCCCATTCCATCCGCAGCGTGATGGCGGGCAGGCGCATCTATGCGTCGGAGCTGGTGGACGAGGCGTACGGCGGCGAGGAGAATCCGCTCACCGAGCGCGAGAAGGAAGTGCTCGGGCTTGTGGCGGACGGCAAAAACACGAAGGAAATCGCAAGCGAGCTGTTCATCACGACGGGAACGGTGCGCAATTACATTTCGGTCATTTTGGATAAGCTGAACGTCAGCAACCGGATCGAGGCGATTACCCGCTTCAAGGAGAAGGGCTGGTTTAAGTGAAGCTGCCGGGTGCGGGTGTAGTTGCGACGGTTGTTAGGCGAGGCAGTTGTGACGGCAGTGTTATCCGTGGCGGTCTTGAGGGTGTTAGGCGATGCAGTCGCGACGCTGTTAGGCGAGGCAGTCGCCATGCAGTCGCCACGCTGTTAGACGAGGCAGTTGCGACGGCAGCTGCAGAAAGTGCAGCAGAAACCTTACATGAAGCAGGCAAATTGGCGCCAGCCTGCACTTCTGCAGCAGAATCACACGTATATACTCCGATACAGCCGTATTTGCACGAATCCGCTGTACAAACTGCAGCAGAACTCCGCGCGGCCGCCGCTTATACCTATTCTGCTGTATAGAATGCAGCAGAGTGACATACCGCTCCAATACTGCCCATTTGAGTGACCTGTAAATGTTCATCTAAAATCAACGGTTACGCGTTTGAATAACGTTTTAGAATAGCGGGAAGAGGAGCTGTCCACGGTCTGAGGATGATCGATGTGACGGCTTCTTTTTTGTGGTGTCGGGAAAGTAAGTTTATGGTAAACTGGAAAGAAAATTTTCGAGGTGGATAATGGAAAAAGCTGAACTGGCAAGGAAAATTTATGAGACGGCACATTTAACCGGTAGCTTCAAGCTGAGGTCCGGACAAGTTTCCGATCAGTACTTCGATAAATACCTGTTCGAGTCCAATCCGGTGTTGTTGAAGGAGATAGCGGAGCGCCTATCCGAATTCCTCCCGCAGGGCACCGAAATATTGGCGGGTCTGGAGATGGGCGGCGTGCCGATCGCAACGGCTCTTTCTTTGAAGACCGGAATACCGGTTGTTTTCGTTAGAAAAAAAAGCAAAGGAATACGGTACTTGCAAGCTTGCGGAAGGCGTGGACATTGCGGGGAAAAAGGTTTGCGTAATCGAGGATGTCGTGACGACCGGCGGACAGATTTTGCTCAGCGTCGAAGATTTAAAACGATATGGCGCGGATGTAAGGGATGTTCTTAGCGTAATCGAAAGGGATTCGAAAGGCAGGGATAATCTCGAAGCTGCGGGCTTGGAGTTCTGTTCGCTGTTCAAGATGGAAGAGCTTCTGGCTGCGAGCGTAAAGGAAGCCAATTCGTAACGGATGCTTGAAGCAGCCGATATCTGAATTGAATTTGACAGAGACTGCCGGGCGGCAGTCTTCATTCATTTTTAGAGAAAAAGGAGGATTAGCGTTGAATAAAATCGCTTGTTTGCACGCCCACTATTCCAATATTGAGTATATTCAGAAGGCTGTCGACGCAAGCAAAGTGGATTTGGTGCATTATGTGGATCCCGGGTTGATGGGCAGAATGATGTCCAGTACACAATTTGACCGTTCCCAAGCTTGTGAAAAGGTTATTGAACAAATTCGATGGATGACGCAACCGGATGTCGATGCTCTCCTCATTACATGTACGAATTACATCGCCCTTCTTGATGAAGATCGCTTGGCAGCAGCAATCCCGATTATAAAAATCGATGAGCCTTTCTTTCATCATGTCTGCAGGATTAACGAGCCGCAAGTTATTCTGTTTACGAATCCGGCAACGGTAGAGGGTACAATGAATAGGCTCTATACTTATGCGGCCGAACAAGGGTTAACGTTGAACGATATCCATCCACGTGTCATCGATCATACATTTGAGTTAATCATGCAAGGGAAAAAGGAGCAATACAAAAATGAAGTAGCGAGCGGTATAAAAACCTTGCTCTCAAATGATGAGCGTGTAAAGATCTCCGTCGCCCAACTGTCTATGGCGGATGCGGCGGAGATCGTCGAGCGAGAAATGGGAGTAGAAATCGGAAATCCCTTGAAAACATTGGCCGCTTCGTTTAGGTAACCTTTTGTTCATGAATTGGATTTTTTCGTTATGAACCGTTTATTACCTACGCGGCTTGCGGGCGGCGGTGCTACAATAGGGTATCACTTTTTTCAAAGGAGCTGCTGCATGCCAGGGAAAGATCATGTTATATCGCAGGTGGTGTCTGCTGCCGGGAAAACCGGGTTAACCGGAGTCCAGCCGAGTGTCCTTAGCGATGGGGGAAATCTGATTGTCCATATGGCTCCATACCCGATTGTTGCGAGAGCAGCCATCGTTCATTCCAAAAACAATTCGGATCATGCATACAAGGTGCTGGAACGAGAGCTCAGGGTTGCGCGTCATCTCCAGGCCAAGGGCGTGCCGGCGCTGCAGCCGGCCGAATTACCAGGTGCAGGACCGTATGGGGCAGACGGGATTTGGATGACGTTTTGGAACTATGTTTCCTCCTCGCCATTGAAGCCGCCTTCGCCTAAAGAAGCTGCTGAACTGGTGAATGGACTTTCAAACGCAATGCAGGACTTTGGCGGGGAGGCTCCGAGGCTTGGCGTGTGGGAGAGGGCATGCGAATCGGCTGAGAGACTTAGGGAATCCGATGATGCACGCATACGTGCATTGCTGGAGGAATTCCGGAGGGTAGATCATTATATACGGCATGAATCGGGACGGCTCATCCCCTGCCACGGCGACGCTCATTCAGGGAACCTGCTAGCTGGCCGCGATGGTTGGCTGTGGATGGACTTTGAGGATGTATCGCTTATGCCCGCTTACTGGGACCTTGCTTCCTACGTGAGCAACCTTGCCTTATTCGGCGGAGTGGAGGAGCCTGCTTTCAAGTATGTTCTGGAGGAATCCGGCATTGTTCATGACCGGGGTGCTTTTGGGGCAGCTGTCGCTGCGCGTATATTGATGTCTACAATCGGTAATTTGGATTTTGCGCTGCGAGGGCATGGGGATATGGCGTTTGCGTCAAGGCAGCTGGAGATTGCGGGACCGTTTTTGCGCCAGTTGGATCTGGTGGTGGGGAGAAGGATGGTTTGATGTTCAGGCGGACCGTTGTCCCGTGATGTCGAAGATGTCCCGCCGGACTGACGAACCGTTATTGTCGCAAAATAGCTCAAAAAAGACTATGTTGTTCACAGTGGATCCTTTATTCGCCGTAAATCGTGCTGTTGGAGGGCAAAAAGGCACCGATAAAGGAAACAGTGTCCGCGAAATTCGAAAATAGCCGTTTTGGAGCGAAAATAGCGGATTCGGTGTCGGCCTGCGACCGCGCCAGCCTCCCCAAGGCAGGCTATTAAAGCTCCAACGCGGCGCCTTGCTTGAAGCGTTTGATGACCATATGCGTCTTGACGCTGACGATTCCTTCGAGCGCATAGATTTTTTTGAACAAAAAAAGCTCCAGCGCCTTATCATCCTGCAGCAGGGCATGCATATGCAGCGTGCTCGGGCCGGTCATCTGGCAGATGCTGAACACCTCTGGCTCCTCGGAAAGCCGGTGCCCGACCTGCTCGACAAACCGGGGCTCCACCTCCACTTCGAAAAATACGGCCATGCCTTTTCCCGAATTAGGTGTATTCAGCCGGATAGTGAAGCTCTCGATAACCCCGTCACCGACGAGCGATTCGACGCGCTTTTGTATGGCGACCCTCGACAGGTTCAGTTGTTCCCCGATTTTGGCGTAAGGCATTCTTCCGTTCTCGTGCAGCAGCTTCACGATCTTTTGATCCGTCGGGTCCAAATGAGGCAATAACATGAACTCTCCCCCAAACAAGCTTTATGTCATATAAGTTAACATTAGTTATGGGAATTCACAATAGATTTAGCTGATTTTTCAAAAATGTGACATAAAAATGCGATGAGGCGGGAAGATCGTGCTGAGGAATACAAAAAAAGCCGGCCTGCAGGGCAGGTATTCTGCCTTTGGCCAGCTTTTGGAGTTAACGTTGGTTAAGAGCGCCTGCGCGTCCATCCGAAAACTTTGACGTGAACGAGCAGCTTCGTTACCCAGTGGGTGATGCCGTATAGAATGATAAAGACGAGGACGAACGGCCGAAAAACGAGCCACAGTACGATCCAACAAATGAGCACCTGCCAGGGTTTCATTTTTCTGAGCTGCTTGCCGGGCCAAAGCAATATGCGGTAGAGCTTGTAGCTCTTCTGCAACGCCTCCAAAAATTCCTCGCGGATTTGCTTGTTGTCCGGATCGAGCCGGATGGCGTCTTTGAGCAAGTTCATGCCTTCGTCATATTCGCCCCGCTGCTCCGCGGCCCAGGCCAGGTAGAGGTAGACATGATCCTCCTCGGTCCCGAGCCGAAGCGCCTCCGCGGACAGCAGCTTCGACTCCGCCTTGTTTCGCAGCAGCGCTTCGATATAGCTCAAATTGGCGAGATAAAGCGCATTCTCGGGAGCGATGTCCAGTCCCTTCAGCAAATATTCCTTCGCTTCCGCGAATTTGCCGTTCCGGTTGCTGATGTTGGACAGCAGAAAATAATAGTGCGGTTCGTACGGATCGAAGCGCTGAGCGTGCCCGATCGCCTCCTTGGCCGCGGGCCAGTTCTGCATGTCGTAGTAGGCGTTCGTCCGCACGAACCAGGCCAGGCTGTGCTCGGGATCGCGCCGGAGCGCTTCATCGGACCAGTGCAGCGCCTGCCCGCAGTTGCTCATTCGAAGCGAGATATGTCCCATCAGCGCAAAGGCGTCCGGTTCCTCCGGCTCTTCGCGGATGAGCTTCATCGCTTCCTCGGACGCTTCTTTATATTTTCTCCACTGCATCAGCTGATAGATTCGGCTGTACCGCTGGCTGTTCGCTTCGGTTTCTCGCATGGCGCCGTCTGCCTCTTTTCTCTCTTATTTGATCCCGTTCGTTTTCATATATTCGAGCACAATTTGAAAATCCTGATTCACGTCGCTAAAGGTAGCGTAATTTTTGGCGGTTGCGAACCAGTCGAGCGTCGTCGCCTTCCGCTGTTTAGCAGCTTTACGAAGGTCATCCTGGGAGATAGGCTGAATATCGCCGGTTTCATAAGCCTTCTCCAATGCGCTCTCGACGGCGTCCTTGACGATCTGCTCCAGATCCGCACCGGAGAAGTGTCTGGTTTCCTTGGCGATCTTGGCCAGATCCAGCCGGCCCAGCGGCTTGCCGTCCAGCTTGAGCTGCAGAATCGTCGACCGCTCGTTCTCTTCCGGAGGCGGGACAAAAATCATATGATTGAAGCGCCCCGGTCTGCGCAGCGCAGAATCCAGATACCACGGCGTGTTGGTTGCGCCAATGACGAATACCTGATCGTTGGAAGCGCGGAGCCCGTCGAGCTCCATCAGCAGCTGGTTGACGAGAACGCGGTCGTGATGCTGGCGCATCTGATTGCGGCTGCCGCCCATGGCGTCCAGCTCGTCTATGAAAATAACGCAAGGCTTATTCTCCCGGGCTTTCTCGAAAATATCATGCAGGTTGTTCTCGCTTTGACCTACGTACATGCCGAGGATGGCCTGCAGCTCGATATGCATGAAGTTCGCTTGGATTTCACCGGCGACCGCCCTTGCCAGAAACGTTTTGCCGCATCCCGGCGGGCCGTACAGCAGCAAGCTTCCTCCCGCTTCCTTGCCGTATGCGGCGAACAATTCGGGCTGCTTCAACGGCAAAATGAAGTTCATCCGAATTTTTTTCTTCACGTCTTCCAATCCGCCTACATCGGCGAAGGTTTCCGCAGGCTTCTCGGACTCTACCAAATGCTTGCCGTCCTTGTCGAAATGAAGCAGCTTAAGCTTGTTGCGCCGGCGTTCCGCCAAATCGTCCCGGTCCTGGTCGTTGCGATCGGTCATGGAGCTCCTCCTTTAAACGCGTTTTTCTATTAGTGTACCAAATCCGGAATGGAAATGATCTATAAAATCCTCTAATGATTAAACGGAAAACATGATAAGCTTTCGTCGTTGCAGCGGCCGGAGAAGGCACCATTTTATTGACTGGGCATATACTCAAAGGAGGTAGGCGAAACGGATTGTGCCCCGTTCCGTCTGCGTCAGCCCCGAGGATCACGAAAGGAATCGTTCATATGGATTTATCAAGCGAGTTTGGTGCTTTTAATAGTAAGACGGCCATATGGCTTGCGGCTATGAGTTATCAGACCTATCCGTTATATTCGGAGGGAAAGGTTGTTTTGCCGAAAGGCTTTGAGCTAGTATACACGATCCGTGCTTTCGCCGACGCGGAGAATCCGACAGAGTTAGTATTTGGATTTATAGCGGAGTCAAAAAATCGAATCGTTGTAGCCTTTAGAGGATACGCCGCGTATCCTGCTGACCTTTTAGCAGCCTATGACATCCTTCAGGTACCGTATTCTTTTGTAAAAGCCGGAGGAAAAACCTCGCGCGGATTTACTTGCCTTTATCAATCGACCCGCAACAACTTCTTCAAAGAACTAAACAAGCTGCCTGCGACAAAAAAGCTGTTTATTACCGGTCACAATTACGGCGGGGCGTTAGCTGAGTTGGCGGCGTTAGATATTGCTGTAAACACCGGGTTCAAACATCCCTTCGTCTATACGTATGGAAGTCCGCGTGTCGGAGACCACGACTTTGCTTCCCGGTTCGATCAAGTGGTCAAAAACAGCTTTCGGATCGTCAATATTCACGATTCCTATCCTACTTTCCCGGCCCGGGTGTATCCTCCTCCTTTCACTAAGGAAGGGTTGGTCTATCGGCATGTCAATACGAAGTATCCGGTCGCTTTTCAGCTGAATAATACGACCCGGAATAATGAAATTGGCTGCTATTTCAAAAGCCTCAGCAAACAAAACCTTCGTTTCTCCAAAGAGTTATGCAGCAAAAATCCGGGTTTTTGCCCCGATACCGCGAAGTGTTTTCCGTTTTAAGGAACGTGCCGAAGCCTGAAGCCCTGCATATAAAAAAGGAGCTGCTTCTATGAATATCTCAAGCATGAAGGATAGGTTTAACAATGAAGATGCAATCGTGCTCGCGGCCATGATTCATCAGTCGTATCAGCTTTTTGAGGAGGGGACGCTAAGCTTGCCGAAGGGCTTTAACCTTCAATACGCCATTCGGGCTTTGGCAGGCGTGGAGCGGCCGGAGGCTGAAGTATTCGGATTTATTGCGGAGTCGAAGGATACGATTGTTGTGGCTTTTAGGGGCACACGAACGTTTAACGACAATGAGTCGGACCAGGATTTATACCAAATCGCTTATCCCTATGTCAAAGAGGCAGGAAAAACCCATCGGGGATTTACCTGTATTTATCATTCGGCAAGAAACGAGTTCCTTACACAATTGTTCAAGCTATCTCCGGCAAAAAGACTAATGGTCGCGGGCCATAGCTTGGGAGGAGGTTTGGCGGCGTTAGCCGCTTATGATATTGCAGTCAATACCCCGTTTCGGAATCCCATTGTGTACACGTACGGCAGTCCGCGCGTCGGGGACCCTGATTTTGTTTCCCGCTTCAACCAACGGGTTCAGAATAGTATTCGAATCTTCAATGTTCATGACATTATTCCTACTTTGCCGGACCAGGCGTATCCGCCTCCGTTCACTAAGAATGGATTATTCTATCAGCATGTAGACAAGGAGTATCCGCTCAATTTTCAGCTAAACAGCCTGGCGGTCCGTAATCATGAAATTGTGTGTTATTTTAAAAATCTCAGCCAGCTAAACCCCGGTTTTACCCAAGCATTATGTCATCAAAATCCGGGATTTTGTCCTGATACAGGGATGTGTGTTCCGTTTAATGGAGAATGCAGACCTTAAGTGAATGTACTCGTTGCCCGGCTCCCCGGCTTATATTTTCATATTGACAGAAAAAGGGGGAGTCTTTATAATCTTAAATCGTAAACGTTACTATTAATAAGTCATCTGAAGTGAATGCACGCTGTGGAGCATAACTTCCTTTGTGCAGCTTTCGGTAATCGCAAAAGAAAGAAGGTGAACGCATGCCAGTGGGGGTGGCGAACTCCATTCATCCCGTCCGTTAATCGTAATAATTACACTTAATTCACATCATAAAAAGGAGACTGATCATGCTGTATTTCCATACAAGGAAATCAAAGAAAGTTATTGGGCTGCAAGCCGTCGTCCTTATTTTACTGGCGAGCCTTGCAGCCGGCTGCAGCAGCAATGCCGCGGTGGAGCCGTCCGGCGAAGAGGCCGAAGCCGTGAGCCCGGTCAAAAAAGTAACGGTCATCCGGAACCTGAAGGCGGATTCCCTCGATCCCCGAAAGAGCTGGGAGCCGCTGCGTGCCGGCATTACGGAAACGCTGACGCGGCTGAACGAGAAGATGGAGATTACACCCTGGCTGGCGGAAGGCTGGGAAGCGGTGGATGATACCACTTGGCGGTTCCGGATCCGCGAGGGCATCACGTTCCACGATGGCGCCAAGCTGGACGCGGCCGCGGTGAAGGCGTCGCTTGAGGACGCTATGAAGGCAAGCGAAGCGCTGGCCGTATCGTTGAAGATCTCCCGGATGGACGCTTCCGGACAAGAGCTGACGATCGTCACCTCTGAACCGTACCCTGCGCTTCCGTCGGAGCTTGTGAATCCCTATACGTCCATTATACACGCCGCTGCCAAAAGAAAGCCGGGAGAGCAGGCCATTCCTCTCTCGCCCGTCGGTACGGGACCTTATACGGCGGTTAAATTTACGCCAAACGTTGAAATCGTGCTGCAGCGATTCGAGGGGTACTGGGACGGAGCGGCCCCGCTGGATGAGGTGGTCTACAAATTCAATGAAGACGGCAATGTCCGCGCGCTCGCGCTGCAAGCGGGGGAGGCCGATATCGTGTACCAGCTGCCGGCCGAGACGATCACGGCCGTCGAGAGCGAACCGGAGCTCCGGGTGGAATCGCTTGCCGGGCTTCGCGTCTACCTGCTCATGTTCAATCAGCAGAAACCGGCCATGAAGGATATCCGGGTGAGAAAAGCGTTCGATCTGCTGCTGAACCGGGAAAGCATCGTGAATGACATTATGCTGGGCCACGGCACCGCGGCCAGCGGTCCTTTCCATGCAGGCCTGCCGTTCGGAAGCAGGGAGAGTGCCCAGCCTATTCAGATTGAAGAAGCCAAACGGCTGCTCGTCGAAGCGGGCTACAAGGAGGAAAAAGACGGCAAGCTTTACCGGGACGGCAAACCGCTGACGCTGGAGGTCGTTACCTACAAAGGCAGGCCGGAGCTACCGCTCATCGCCCAGCTTCTTCAGGCGGATGCGGCCAAGGCCGGAGTTACGCTTAAAATCAACGTGGCCGAAAACGCGGATGTGTATTTGAGGGAAAACAAACAGTGGGATATGGCCACTTACGCGATTTTGTCGTCTCCACGCGGCGACGGCGGTTACTTTCTGAATGCGGCGCTGACGCCCGGCGGCTCGATCAATCCCGCCAATATCCGGGTGAACGGTTTGGAGGATACGCTGGATGAATTAAACCGGACGAGCGACATGGCGAAAAGGATCGAATGGACCAGGCAGGCCGCCGATATCGTGAAGCGGGAGGTTCCTCACGCCTATGCGGTTTATCCGAACCTGATCGTAGGCGTCAACCGGCGGGTCACCGGCTGGACGCCGGGACCGGAGGAATATTACATCGTGACGAACAAGCTGGATGTGAAGTAGCATGCTCGTCCTTGTCCGAAGAAGACTGCTCCAGCTGGTCATCGTGCTGTTCGGTCTGTCCGTCATTACCTTTGTGCTGATGAAGCTTGCGCCCGGGGACCCCGTGCTGTCCATTCTGCGGATTGACGAGGTGGCCGTGACGCAGGCGGATGAAGAAGCCGTGAGGGAGAAGCTCGGCTTCAATAAACCCTTCCTGCTGCAGTATGGCGAATGGCTGCTTCGGGTGCTCAAGCTCGATCTGGGCAGCTCCTACGTGAACGGAACGCCGGTGCTGACGCTTCTTAGCAGCCGCCTGCCGCTGACTCTGCAGCTGACGGCAGGCGCGATCGTCGTCATGCTGGCGCTGGCTATTCCGCTTGGGCTGCTTGCGGCGCGGTATCCGGGGCGCTGGCCGGATCACCTCTGCCGGATTTTCGCTTTGCTAGGCGCTTCGATTCCGAATTTTTTGCTTGGCCTGCTGCTTATTTATTTTTTGTCGTACCGGCTCGGCTGGCTTCCGACGATGGGAACAGGCGGTATCCGGCATATGATTTTGCCCTCCGTCACTTTGGGATTCGCTCTTGCAGCCGTGTACTCCCGTCTGCTCCGCAGCGGGTTGCTGGACAGTCTGGCACAGCCCTATATCCGGGCAGCCAGAGCGAGAGGGATCGCCGGATGGCGCGTTGTACTCTTGCATGCGCTGCGCCCCGCGCTGCTGCCGATGCTGGCCGTGTTCGGAATGAGCTTAGGCAGCATGCTGGCAGGCAGCGTTGTCGTTGAAATGCTTTATGCCTGGCCGGGCATTGGAAGTTTGGCCGTAGACGCCGTATTTCAGCGGGACTATCCCGTTATCCAGGGCTATGTGCTGCTGACAGGCGCTTTTGTCATCATCGTTAATCTAGTGGTGGATGTCTGTTACGGGCTGCTTGACCCGCGAATCAGCTTTGGAAAGGGGGACCTGCAATGATCAGGATCTGCCATACCTTGTGGAAGAGTGCGATTGCCCCGGGACCGTTCGTAATGCTCGGTGCAACCGCGTTAGCTTTCCTTATCGCCCTTATGCTCGCCGCGCCGTGGCTTGCGCCTCACGACCCGCTGGTGGTGCAAATGGCGGACCGGCTTCAGCCGCCAAGCCTGACCTATCCGCTCGGGACGGACCATATGGGGCGCTGCGTCCTCTCGAGGCTGCTGCTCGGCATGCAATCGACGCTCGGCGTTGCGCTGCTTGTTATGGTTACGGTGGCGCTGATCGGAGTGCCGCTCGGCATGTTATCGGGCTATATCGGAGGCCGGCTGGACAGCTTTCTTATGCGGGTACTGGATGGGGCAGGCGCATTGCCGGAGTTTGTGGTCGCGATCGCGACGGCCGGCTTTCTCGGCCCGAGCCTCGGCAATCTGCTTGTTGCCATCGTCTGGGTGAAGTGGATCGGCTATGCGCGTACGGCGCGCGGCGTGGTGCTCTCCGAGCGGAAAAAAGAATATATCCAGGCAGCGCAGACAGCCGGGAGCGGCACCTGGACTGTGCTTCGCCGCCACTTGGTGCGCCAAGTGTTATCGCCGGTGCTCGTCATTGGCGCGCTAGATGTCGGCAAAATTATGCTGATCATTTCCATGATGTCGTATTTGGGGCTGGGCGCCCAGCCGCCTGCGCCGGAATGGGGCGCAATGCTTAATGAGGGAAGGCCGTATTTTCAGACGGAGCCCCAGCTGATGCTGTATCCCGGTCTCGCGATCTGCCTCGCGGCGGCATGCTTCAATCTGATCGGGGAAGGCCTGAGGGATCGGCTCGACAAACGGGGAGGACTGAGATGAAGCCATTGCTGACGGTGAAAGGTCTTGTGAGAAGCTACAGGGACGGAAAAACGGTTGTTCCGTCCGTGAAGGGGGTATCGTTCACGATAGGCGAAGGGGAGTGCGTCGGACTTGTCGGAGAAAGCGGAAGCGGAAAAAGCACGGTCGGCCGCTTGCTGCTCGCGCTCGAAAAGCCGGATCAGGGCGAGGTGCTGTGGCAGGGAGAGCCGTTAACGGCTCTCGGCAGCCGCGCTATGCGTCAAATAAGAAGGCAAGTACAGGTCGTCTTTCAGGACCCGGCCGCCGCGCTGAACGACCGGCTGCCTGTATGGCGTTCCGTCATGGAGCCTCTCGATAACTATCCGGACGTCTGCCCGTTCTTCCTTGCCGGCGTGCGTCAAAGCCGAAAAGCCTGCGCAGCTAAATTGTTCGAAATGGTCGGGCTTCAGCAGGAGCAGCTGGATCGGTATCCGCATGAGCTGAGCGGCGGGCAGCAGCAGCGGGTTTGCCTCGCGAGAGGCATCAGCCTCGGTCCGAAGCTGCTAATTTGCGACGAGCCGACGTCCGGCCTTGATGTGACGGTTCAAGCGGGAGTATTAAAGCTGCTCAAAAGGCTGCAGCGCGAGCTGGGCATGTCTTATTTGTTTATTTCGCATGACATCGCTGCGGTGATGCAGATGAGCGACCGGATTCTCGTGATGAGGGACGGGCGGATCGTCGACCGTTTTGCAAGCGGTTGTATGTTTAATTCATCGCGGCATGCTTATACGAAAATGCTCGTCATGGCCTCGCAATAGAGGGATGGAGGTCGTAACCGATGATAACGAACAAAGCTGTTTCTATGCCGTTTCTTCGTTTATATGCGCTTGCGTTTTTGTTTTTTAGCGCCAATTCGATTCTGAACGTCATCGTGCCGCTTCGGAGCGAAGCGCTCGGTGCGAGCAACGGCCAAATCGGATGGATTATGGGTGCCTATATGTTCACCTGCATGTTTTTCCGGCCGTGGGCCGGCCACCTCATTCGCAAGTATGGTCCGGTTACCGTACTCCGGTGCCTGCTCGTCGTGAACGGCTTGGCTCTGGTCATGTATGCCTTTTCCGGCTTGGAGGGGTATTTTGCCGCGCGCGTCGTTCAGGGGATCTGCACCGCATTCTTCTCTATGTCGCTTCAGCTGGGAATTATCGACTCGCTGCCGGAGGAGCAGCGCGCTCAAGGGCTATCGATGTATTCGCTGTTTACATACATGCCTACGATTGTAGGTCCGCTGCTTGCGATCGGGATTTGGGACTGGGGAGGCATAAGCGCTTTTACATTCGCAATGATTATGATTGCGCTCGTAACGGGGACGTTCGGGTACAGCGTTCCCATGCAATCCGGGAGGCAGGCGGAAAAGGTGCCCGCGGCGCAGGAGGGGATTGGAAGCGGATTTAGACAGCTCGCGGCCAATCGGCCGTTACTGGTCTGCAGCTCGCTGATGCTGCTTGCATCGGCCGTGTTTGGAGCCGTCACCGCGTTCATTCCGTTATATGCCCGGCAAATCGCTTATGGCTATGCAGGGTTTTACTTGATGCTTCAGGCGTTCACTGTGGTGGCCGCGCGTTTCACGCTCGGGAAGCGAATTCCTTCGGATGGAAGGTGGCACCCCCGTTTTGTCGGCAGCCTCTGTTTATTCGCCGCTGCGGGTGCAGGGCTGCTGTCGTTATCGCAGACTGCGGGTCCGGTACTCTTTTATGCTGCGGCGGTGCTGCTTGGTTTGGCCCAAGCGCTGCTGTACCCGACATTGACTTCCTATTTGACGTTTGCGCTTCCGGCTGCCTCGCGGAATGTGCTCATCGGATTGTTTATTGCGACAGCCGACCTCGGCATCGCAATGGGCGGCATGGCGATGGGCCCGGTTGCCGACAAATTCTCTTACAGTACGATGTACGCGGCATGCGCCGTATTGGCCGCTTTCGCCGTTTGTGCTGCATGGATAAGCCGAATGAAACGGACGGAGGGAAATTCATGAAAAGCAAATATTCGCTGCTGCTTGCTTTGCAATCGTTTGATTATGAAATTACCCGTTTGTGCAGCTACGCAAAAGAATGCGAGGACTGCTACGAACTGCTGCAAGTCAAATTGGATGATCTTTGCCGTTATATTATGTGCGAAGGAAACGATCTTGTCTGGAAGCGATGGGGGGAGCATCCGGAAATCAGGAGGCACGGCGAGCAGCTCCGTTCCACGAGCAATCAGGCGCTTTGCGAGCTGGAAAAGCATCAGTCGATGCGGCTGCTTGAGCGAAAGGAGAGCTTAACCGAATATTTGGCGATGCTCTCGGCATCGGTAAAACGGGAGCTTCGCGATTATGAGCTTCATTCCGGCTCCCGTGTGCTGTTTGTCGGTTCGGGCGCGCTCCCCCTGTCCGCTTTGACCATTGCCCGGGAAACGGGGGCCGAGGTGTTATGCCTTGATATTGACGAAGAAGCGGTGCGAATCGGCAGCATGGTGGCCGAAGCCGGGGGCTTGCGGGATCGGGTGCGATTTTCAGGGAGTTATGTGGAGGGGTTGGCCTTCGCCGAGCAAGCTACCCATGTAATCGTCGCTTCTTTAGTCGAAAGCAAGCATGAGGTTTTGAAGACGTTTAGACCCGCGATCCGATCGGACGCAGCGGTTATTTTGAGGTATGGCCACGGGTTGAAGTCGGTTTTTAATTATCCGCTGGACGGGGACTTTGGCACCGATTGGCATACCGCTTCCTTTGGCAGAAGCGATTGCGTGTACGATACGGTCATGCTTAAAGCCAAATCGGGCGGCAGGAGTGAGGTGCGCAGCGGATGAAGGGCTTTTACGAGGCTACTCCCTTCGGCAATACGCTGATTATAGGTGCGGGACCGGCAGGGATTCACGCCGCGGTTGACTGGAGCCGTGTGTCCGGCCGCCTCGGCTTGTTGAACCGGAAGGGACGGCATGCGGATCGGGTGAAGGAAGCTCTGCAAGAGAGGGAGTTCCATTTGGCCTGCGAGGTGAGCGTGGCAGGAAAAAGGCATTTATCCGGTACTGCCAAGGTGGACCGGTTCTACGAGGGATACCAGGAGCTGGACGATATTTGGCATACCGTCGTCATTTGCACCCCTAGCGACCGGTATGCGGAGGTCATCGTCAGCCTTAGGCTGGAGAAGCTGCGGGAGGTCAAAAGGGTAATTTTGCTCTCTCCGGGCATAGGCTCGGGCGCCTGGGTCCGCAGCCTGCTTGGGGGCGACAGCGGGCGGATCGAAGTAGTCAGCTTTTCTACTTATTATGCCGCATCGAAATTCTCGCCGGATCCGGGGTCGATGTTAAAGCCGGTTGTAAAAGGAATGAAGCGCAGAGTTTATATAGGCTCCGGAAGTCCCCACAGTCCCGCTTGCCAAACCATAAAAGCGCTGCTGGAAACGATAGGCGTCGATTGTATAATCGCCGGTTCGCCGCTGGAAGCGGAAAGCCGCAGCATTACGACTTACGTACACCCTCCCTTTTTCATGAGCGAGTTTTCGCTGGAGGAGATTTTTTCCCGCAGCAGCTCCAAAAAATCGATGTATAAGCTGTACCCGGAGGGCCCCATCACGCCTCTTGCGATCCGGACGATGGTGCTGCTGTGGAAGGAAATAACGCGGGTAATGAAACGGTTCAAGGTTCAGCCGCTGAATTTGTTGAAATTTCTTAATGACGACAATTACCCGGTGTGCGAACAGAGTATCGGCAGAGAAGAGATCGAACGTTTTCCGGATCTGGAGCAGCATAGACAGGAGTATTTGTTATACGTCCGGTATGCTTCGTTGCTGATTGATCCCTTCTCAGAGCCGGATGAGCAGGGCAGCTATTTTGACTTTTCCGCCGTTCCGTTCAAGCAGGTGTCAATGGACAAGGACGGCTGCTGGACGATCCCGCGGATTCCGTTTGAGGATTACCGGAAACTGAAATTGCTCTTCGAGCTGGGACAACGATTAGGTGTCCGCATGCCGCAATCGCAGGAGCTGCTTGAACGGTTTGAGCGGATACGGCATGCATTTGTCAAAGAGCAAGGCGCAAACCGGTTTCGTCCGGAATGGTTCGAGGATCACACGAAGGCTCAGGCGGACGCCATTTTTGATACCGTGAATCCAGAGGGGGGTAAGCATGTTTTTCGTAAAACGACATAGCCGGCCGCATCGGCAAGGGGGCGATTCCGAACGGTCCGGGGTTGTTTTGAGCGTCAAAAACTTGAAGATCGAGACGGCCGGCCGGAATCGGCCGCGCGCCGTATTGGTTCAGGATGTGTCGTTCGATATCCAACAAGGCGAAATGCTTGCCCTGGCCGGGGAAAGCGGGAGCGGTAAAAGCTTAACGGCAGCCGCGGTCAGCGGTATCTTGCCCAACGCTTTGCAGGCATCCGGGGAACTGTTTTTTCACAACCGGCAGGTACACGAATGGGATGACAAAAGAAGGAGACGGCTGCTTGGCAAAGAAATCGGATGGGTGTTTCAAGATTATCAGGGGAGCCTGACTCCGTTTATGAAAGTGGGCGCACAGCTGGCGGAAACGGCGCTCACCCACAAACGTTTATCGGGAAAGGAAGCGAAGCGGCTCGTGCTTGGCTGGTTGGACCGGGTAGGCTTGCACCCGGAGCGAACGTACGGCAGCTACCCGTTCCAGCTCAGCGGCGGTCAGCGTCAGCGGGCAGCTTTGGCTGCGGCGTTATTGCCGCGTCCGTCGCTGCTTATTGCGGATGAACCGACTACCGCGCTTGATGTGCTGACAGGCGAGAGGATGATGGATTTAATAACGGAGCTTCAGGCGGAAAGCGGATGCGCCGTGCTGTTTATTACACATGATTTGAGGCATGTATGGCGAAGAGCCGACCGGCTTGCGGTCATGAAGCAGGGGCGGATTGTAGAAGCGGGAACGGCCGCGGAAATTCGAGTGCGTCCGGTCCATCCCTATACCCGGGAGCTGCTGGAGGCTTGTCCCCGCGTGCCTATGCCTGAAGGCTGGGCGCGGCCAGAGAGCATGTAAACAAACAACACCCCGGTTAAGGATGGGCCTTTACCGGGGTGTTGTTTAATGGCCGGGAAATGATGATTTCCGGCCTGCTTCCTTTCTATTTCCCTGTGCCGGCTAGCTGTGCTGTCGGGGAACTTCAACGCCGTCAAGCTATTGCGCTTGATTCCGCTAACGATCTACCGGCATTGGCATCGGCATAACTTCGGGACCGCCCGGATAAGCGATATCCTTACCGCCGGGCTGTGCCGGGTATTGAAGCGTGCCCCGCTCCTTCAGGCTCGCCATGTCGCTTGCTTTCAGCATCGAGTCCGACAGCGTGTAAAGCGTGTTGCCCGCATACAAAATGCGGCGGACGGATTTGGTATAGTCGTAGCCGTACTGACCGCTTTTGGCGAGATCCTCTGCGCTTAGATGCGAAATGCGTCCGCGCAGCTGGAAGCCGTTCCGCAAATCCAGGCGATAGACGTAAGCGCCTTGGTGCGTGAACTCGCCGTAAGCAGGGAAGCCGCCGAATTCCGGCTTTTCCTTGCTCTTGATCTCGTGAAGCTCTACCGGGAACGCGAGCAGCCCTTTTTCTTTTGAGAATAGCAGCGCCTTATGGTCATACAGCAGCTCGGAATGCGTGCCGCGGTCGCCGATGATTTCTTTGAACTTTTCCTTCGGCTTGCTGACGTCCGACACGTCGAACAGTGCGATTTTCAAGCCTTGGTAAAAAGCCATCGTTTCGTCAGGTCCCGCTCCTTTGGAAGATACCTCCACAGTTTCCTTGCCGAACCCGATGATGTGCTTTTCGTCGTACGGATGCAGATAATCGCTGTAGCCCGGAATTTTCAGCTGCCCGAGTACGGAAGGTTTAGCCGGGTTGCTGACGTCAATCGCGAACAGAGGATCTACGGTGCGGAACGTGACCATGTAAGCGCGGCTGCCCATGAACCGGACCGAGTAAATGTGCTCGCCAGGCGCAAGCCCTTCAAGCTTGCCGATCGTATCGAGCTTTTCGTCCAGGATGTACAGATTGTTCAGAGAAGTCACTTCGCCGTTGGCACGCGAGCCGGTATTCGTGACCGCAATCCGGAAGTAGCCGAGATGCTCATCCATCGAAAACTGGTTAAGCGGCGTACCCGGTACCGAGCCCGAGCCGATATATACGGTGTTCCCCTGGTCGAGACGAAATTTATGGATATGTGTCTCTTGCATATAGCTGTTGCCGTCAGCTTTGAAGCTGGGAACGGCAACGTACAGATTTTTCTCTGAGGCGTAGACGGTCTGGCCGGACCCGAGATAGCCGGACACCTGCAGCGGCTGCTGTTCCGCGTCCAGATCAAGCGCCCCTACAAGCAGCATGCTGCTGTCCGAGGACTCCGGAAAATAACGGATGTCATCGAGCGGAAGCGTCTGAAGCTCGCCGGACACCGCGGAGTCGCGGTAGACCGGCTCGACGGAGCGGACTAACGCTTCGCTGTCGGCTTTGCCGCCGCCTTTCGTATCGTACAGTCCATATGAATAGTTATATTTATTCGTGATGACGTATAGGGCGCTGCCGATTTTACGCGAGGACATGTAGCTGCCTTCCTGTTCGGTTTCGCGTTTCAATGCCGGCTTGCCGGACTCGGACAGTTCGTAGACCAGCGTTTTCACGGTAGAGCGTGTCGGCACCGGCATCCAGATTCCCATTTTCGCATCGGCAGGGGGCACGGCCTCGACGGCAATAATTGAGCTCACAGCTGTATCCCCTGGGCTTTCAGCGCCTCCTGTCGAGCCGGATAAGCTTGCGCCTGAGGCAGCCTGGCTATTTGAGTCAGGAACGGTACCCGAAGGTCCGGAGCCGGCGGATCCATCGCTCGAAGCTGCCGAGCCGCTGTCTTCAGCCGTCGTACCTGCCGGCGGGTTTTGTGACAGCTGCTCATGCTGTTCTCCGATGACGATCAGCCGTTTGCCGTCCACATACAATTCCCGCGGGTAGAAACCGGCTTTCTGGTCATAGTCGAGCTTGGCTGCAAGGGCGGGTTTCGCCGGATCGGAAATATCGGTAATAAGCACGCGGGAACCGCTTAGTTGATAAATGAAGCGTCCGTCGGTTTTAGCCCAATCCGCCTCGTCTACGCCGTTCACTTGTACATTCGTTTGAGAGTAATCTCCGCCACTGCCCGCAGACGGGGCCGAAGGTGCCGCGGAGCCGCTGTCTGCCGCTTGCGTCGACTCGGCTGCGGCTTTTGATCCAAAATCGAAAAGGGCCGTGCGTGTCTGCCACAGCTCGAGCAGCTTCTCGGCCGAACCGACGGCCGGAAGCTCGGCGGGATCGCCGATCGACACGACACGCTTCACGCCGTCCCATGTCACGACCGAGCCCAGCGCCTCGGAAATGGCACGAAGCGGCACCATCGTAACGCCGCCGACCAGGCGCGCCGTCGCGGCCA
The DNA here is from genome assembly GCF_020169515.1 of Paenibacillus vietnamensis. GTDB lineage: Bacteria > Bacillota > Bacilli > Paenibacillales > Paenibacillaceae > Pristimantibacillus > Pristimantibacillus vietnamensis. The sequence goes on from NZ_JAHMHW010000008.1 coordinate 58,935, forward strand.
AGTGCACGGTTTTTCCGTTCGCGGTCATCGTCGCCGATCCGATCGCCAGCGAGGCGCTTCGCTCTTCGCGCTTCAGCGTCACCGTTTTCCGGCCGTCGCCGTCTTTCCGATAGTCGACCGTTGCACCGAGCGCCTCTGCAATTTCCCTTAAAGGGACAATTGTGGTTCCCTTCTCGATAAAAGCCGGTGAAGGCAGGGACAGTGCTGCGCCCTTCACTTCAATCCGGATCCCCGCTTGGGCGGCCGCTTCGTTGCTGACCGCTCCTCCCGCAGCGGGGGCTGTGAGCAGCAGCATAGCTAATAGCAAAGCAACTGCCGATTTTTTGCCCATCTGAATCGCCTCCTCATCATTATTGGTTAGTCCCCTCACGTTTCTCCATCCCGTTACCCTTCTAAACGAGGTGTCTGCGCCAATAGTTGCGGACCGGCTGCGAGCATGTGAAAAATATTAGCAACTCAGCCGCGCCCCGCGACTGTGCCGCACCAACTGACGCCGAAGTGGAACAACGCTAAAAACTATCGTTGTTCCGCCAAAACTAGCTGCCCGGCCGAGAAGAGCGATAGAAATTATCGCTAATCGGCCCAACTCCCGCCGCCACCGTCTCACCAATTAGCCGTCGGGCTGGAACAACGCTAAAAACTATCGTTGTTCCGCCAAACCTAGCTGCCCGGCCGAGAAGAGCGATAGAAATTATCGCTAATCACCTCACCGCCCACCGCCACCGTCTCACCAATTAGCCGTCGGGCTGAAACAACGCTAAAAACTATCGTTGTTCCGCCAAAACTAGCTGCCCCGCTGAAAAGGGGATAGAAATTATCGCTAATCGCCTCACCCCCCACCGCAACCGCCGCCTCACAAATTACAAATGCAGTTGAGCAGCCTTTGAAGTAAGGCGATAACGGCTAATGCGCTGATTTCCGCCTGCTTGCTCCAGCAGTCCCGCATGCAGCAGGCGGCGCAAGGATTGACGGGCAGTATAGTGGCTTACCTCGAGCAGCGCCTCCGCCTCTTTGGGAGAAAAGCTTCGATTAATCCCCTGGCGCTTGGCCCATCTAACGATTTCGCGTTCTCTCATAGAAAGTCCAAGGTGATCCGAGCCGTAACGCTTATTCCCATAATATTTCCCAAGCAGCTGCTGGATCGTTTGCTGGCATTGACGAGGTCTATCTCTGATATCGTCGTAGGAAAACCGCAGGACAATCCAGTCGTCCAATACCAGCTGGTTCTGCCTGAATCGGTCGTCATTAAATTGCTTTCTTGACGTTTGATGCGGTTCAAAACCGTCAACTTCAATGCAGGTGCGATAAGGCGGGCGTATATACGCAAAATCTACAAATCTGCTGCCGTCCCGATAATCAAGCACTTCATATTCGGGATGCAAATTCTCAAAATGGCCAACCGCCTGAAACCAAACATCCACCGCAAACTTCCTTTCTCCAAAATCATCCCTTTCGAGCAGTCTCCGTCTGCGGGCACTCTCAGCCTTCCGCAGCTTTTCATGCTTCCTAATCCATGACGCATAAGCCTGCTCCGCATCGCTTAAGCGGTGGCCCGCATGATCTAAACCAGCCATTCTCCCACCATCCCCGACAAAAATAAAAACACCGCTACCCCCCCATGACAAGCGCGGGGAATAGCGGTGTGCTTCACCTAAAGCTATAGTACTCGATTTGGGGCTGAGTGTCACCATCCATTGTGTCCGTTACGTACGCACCGAAGAGGGAGCGGGCGACAAGGGTGAAGGCGGCACAGAGCTTCACGGAATCCGTAAAGCAAGGATAGCAACGATTCGCTTTCACTCCCTGATCACCCCGCCTAACCCTCGAGCCCCTCCAAATAATGAACCGCATCGCTGAGCGTGCTGACCGGTACGATCGCGATTTCATAGCCCCGTTTCCGGGCTTCGTCCATAATATCCTTTTCATTGCGGTCGGTTGCCAGCACATCGGCCGGGCAAAAAAAGATCTCCACACCCGCACGGGCCGCAGCTATAACTTTGTCGCGAATGCCTCCGATTTGGCCGACACGGCCTTCCGCGCTGATGGTTCCGGTCCCCGCAATCAGCTTGCCGCGGGTCAGGTCGCCCTCTTTCAGCTGATCCAGGATTTCCAGCGAAAACATAAGCCCCGCGGACGGGCCGCCAACATCCGAAGCGCTGTATTCGATGTTCACGGGCGGTTTTATCTCATATTGGTTTTCGGTTACCAGACCGACGCGCGGGGAAGAGCCTGATGCTTCACTGGCCGCCGCGCTTGTGCCTTCATAGAGCTGGGCGGTCACCGGCACCCTCTCGCCGCCGCGAATGACGACAAGCTCCAGCTCGTCTCCGGCCTTTTTGCCGCGAATCATATCGCTAATCTCGCTCAGCTGCGTGACAGGCCTCCCGTCCGTCTCCACGATAACATCCCCCGGAAAGACCACATCCGCAGCCTTGGAGTCCGGATAAAGCGACTGCACAAATACTCCAGTATAGGCAAGTGGAACAGGGGTGCCGTTTTCTTCGAGCGCCGCTGCGATCGCGTTGTTCTGCGAGGTTTGCATCATGTGCTCCAGCAATGAAGCGTACTGGCCGTCCGACAGCGTGCCGCGTACCTGCTCGGCCCTCCGCAGCTCACTGTCCTTGTCGCTAAGCCCATAGAGCAGCGTGAGTACATTGTTCACCTCAATCGAGTAAATGGTCGTCAGGTTAAAGCTGCCTTGCCCGGAGCGGTGCCCGTTTTCCACCTTCACATAGCTGTCCAGATTTTCGACCGTGCCCGGTTGATAGATGTAGTAGGGTAACGGAATTAAAGTGACGGCTCCTAAAAAAACAACAAAAACGAGCAGCGTCAGCAATCTTTTTTTGCTGCGGTTACTTGTCCATCTGATCATGTATAAAGTCCTCTTTCCGATTTCAGCCTCGTGCGTTCATATCCAGTTTAGCAGATGAAGGAGCGGCGGGAGGGGACGAATAAGAACAAATCCTAACAATTAGGACAGGAAATTGGGGACCGGATGCTCGGAGAAGCGAAAAAGATCGGCGTGCCCTCGTGGGACATTAGGAATCGAAGCAGAGGGCAGATTTTTTTTGCCGCGGCGGATACTTTTTGATTGAAAATTAGGTATACTTCAAGTATAGATGAAAAGCAGCACGAATGAAGGGTGAATGTGACGGTTCATGGCTGAATTTGTATATTTTTTCGGACTGCAGGAAAATGTTTGAAGGAGCTTCATCGAAGAATGTCGAAATATAGTCGTATTGTCGGATTTACATAATCGGAGTTTCGGGGTGCTGTATGAACGTTTTGCGTAAGCTGGTGCTGCTATTATTGCTTTCCATCGTTATCGCCGTGCCTTTCCTGTCCACAAGCGCACATGCCTTATCGGATGCTTCTCCGGTGGAGATTACCGAGTGGGAGATGATGTGGGAGGAGGAGCCGGGGCTGACGGCCAAGGAAGTGGAAAACGATAGCAAGGCGGATTGGATTGCCTTTGCAAAAGGGGACGATCTCCCTGTCAAACCCCCTGGCATTAGCTCCGCTTGGCTTAGAATTCGGCTGCCGGAATATGATCTGGCCAGGCCGGCGCTGTTAATCAGCAAGCTGACCGCCAAGGATGTCCGTATCTATATCGATAACGAGCTTGTATATGAATCCAAACGGAATTATCCCTACAACAAAAATGAGATTCTACTCTCTTTGGATGATAACGAATCTACGCATGCGGTCTATCTTCATCTGCAAACCGAATCCGACTGGTTAGGGATTAAAGGAGAGGTGAAGACGGGGGAGTATCAGACCCTTAATAAAGGGTATTTAAAGATCGAGATGCTGGATGTAGTCCTTGGCGCCGCCTTATTGTTTGTTTCGTTAGCCATGTTTTTATGCATCTTCTTCTTGGAAAAATCCTATTTACCCGCATGGGGGTCGCTGTCCGTCGTTATTTTTGCGATAGGGGTCATGATTTTGACACTCTCTCCCTATTTGCATATTACCTATAATGAATTTGGTTTCCTCATTTATTACATGTTCGATATCGCATCAAATCTAGTGATGCCGGCTATGTTTGTCTTTATTGAAAGTATATTCGGTAAAGGTCCGTATGGAATAATCAATCGTTTTCGAAAGCTTTTGGTCGGCCTTTCTGCATTAACCATTGTATGGTTGTTTATTTCCTTCACATCGGAACTCATTAGCCGATATTACACGATGGTAACAATTTATACTTTCGGCTTCTCCGTGATTGTAGGTAATGGCCTTTTATTTATTTTTCTCGTCAAATCCTGTATGCAAAAAAATAAAGAGGCCATTATTATTACTTCGGGATTCAGCTTTTTTGCATTCATCGGGGTTGGGGAAGTCGTTTGGTATTTCATCAAAGAGATGAATTATAATTTGTTTTTCTGGAAGTGGGGAATCCTTGGTTTTATATCTGCCCTAGTTATCATATTAGCAAGAAGAATACTGAAAAATTACGAGCAGGTGGTCACCTACTCAAAGCAGCTCGAAGTATTCAATAACGAGCTTCAACGCTCGGAGAAGATGGAGATTATTAGCCAGTTGGCTGCCTCGGTAGCGCATGAGGTACGTAATCCGCTGCAGGTAACGAGAGGATTCCTTCAATTGCTCCGCGATAAAACGAATAATGAAAAAGATAACGGATTTATGGAACTGGCCATAGAAGAATTGGATCGGGCTTCCGCCATCATTACAGACTTTTTGACATTCGCCAAGCCCCAGCAGGAAAATATGACATTGTTGAATATCGCTGAGGAGCTTCAGAAGATCGAGGGGATTCTCGTGCCGCTTGCGAATATGCAAGGCGGAATTATAAACGTTCAATTAGATTCCGATTTGTATGTTCGTGGAAATTCTTCGAAATTCAAGCAAGCTTTGATCAATATTATAAAAAATAGTATAGAAGCATTGACAGACGAAGGCATGATTACGATTCAAGCCTATCTGGATGATAATAAGGTTACGATCTGTATAAAAGACAACGGGGAAGGGATGCACGAAGCGGATCTTAAACGTTTGGGCGAGCCTTATTATTCCAAAAAATCAAAAGGAACGGGACTGGGCTTGATGGTTACTTTCCGGATTATTGAAGCTATGGAAGGTAAGGTTGAATTTTTTAGCGTAAAAGGAGTAGGCACGGAAGCTGTTATCAAACTGCCTTATGTAACAAAATAGCGCTGAATGCTCGATGATGAGCAACAGCGCTTTTTTTCTGTAAAATTACTGCCAAGCGGCAGCCTCATCATCAGCTTTGCGGGCCACTTCAGCAGGATTCTGAGGAATGACCAGGTAGTATTGATCCGCCGATTCTTCCAGGACGTCCACTTTAATCGAGTCCGGTACATCAACGCCGAAAGCGTCTTTTACGGCTGCTTTAGGATTTGCTAGAAGCTGCTTCTTGAATTCGGCATCTTCCCAAGCTTTTTGAATGATTTGATCTTTCAAGGATTGTTCTGTGGACACCATGATCACACCTTCCGAATATGTATAAGATTACCAACGCTAGTGTACCATGTCCTTTCGACAATTACTACATAAATTTTCTAGTATTCGACAGGAAAATGAGACTTAAGGAATAGAATGACGGAGATTTTTTAGTCTGTATAGGTCAGGTGTAAGTGGAGTTTAGGGTCTTTCGGAATGGGTATGAGGAAGTGCTGATTGCAATGTGGTTGCGAAGCAATTTCCAGTTGGAGTAGGGTGTCCGATTGATTGATTATGGTGCCGAGATGGGGCCTGGAGCGGTACTGCAAACGGTTGTTGAAGCCCGGACTACTCCAAACCCCGGTTAGGGCTTATCCCTTCCGCGCCAGCCGCTCAAACCCTTGCTTGCGCAAAAAGTAACTAAACCCTCCCTCGAGGAGCTGCTTGCGGTTCTCGTCAATCGAATCGGCGGTCTTCCGAAGATGCGATACGAGGAATTCGTGAAAATCGGCCAGCTCGCTTACGCCTGCGTTCAGGCGCAGCAAACGCTCGTGATTCGACTCGGCGATCTGAGCGTATTCGTTCATGCAGCCTTGAATATATATGGCGGTCTCGATATCCTGCTCCGTCAGCGGCTCGCTCGACGCTCGGCCGGCTGCAATCATGGCGATCAGGCCGTTGTAGCTGCCGTCCGCCAAATCCAGCTTCCAATCGGCCCAATCGTCGGACATTTGCAGCGCGGTCAGGGCGATGTCGACGGCGTGCTCCATTTGGGGGATGAGCTCCTCCCGGCCGGTCAGCAGCAGTGCTCCGGTGCTTGCGATTTTGACGGGACCGGCTTTGCCCGCCGTACGAAGCGGGTCGTTGACGAAATAATCCGCGCTCGCTTCGTTCGTAACGCTGTCCGCCCAGGTTGCCGCATACTTTTCATAATAGCTCCAGAACGGCGAGCCGGACGGAAATAAGCCGCGGAATACCGCGAACATGTCCAGCAGCAGAAGATTGCCGAGGGCAAGCGACTCCTTGACGCTGCATGCAGGATCGCCGTCCATCACGTCATCCTGAATAAAAAAATAAAGCATTCCATATACATTAGCTAACGCAAGCCTGCGGCTCTGCTCGTCGCTGATCCCGGCCGCGTCCTTCACCCAGAAAGGAAGCAGGCTGCATATGTAATCTTTGCCTCCTTCGGCTTTGACGGGGTCGAACTTGGCGGCGTAGGCAAGGCCGAACGCATCAAGCGGCGCGGGGTAACGGGAAATTCGCCGGGAAGCCTCTTCGAACACCTGCTCCAGCTGATCTACATACCGGTTGTACCATTCCATATTTAGCGGCCTCCGCAACATTTTAGTAGATGAAATCCGTCTAGTCTTAAGAGGCGTTTCGTGCATATAAATAGAAGACGAACGGCTCTCAATCTTTTCCTACTATATCACGATTTTCAATTGCAAATGTTAACAATTTTAAGAGCATGAGGCAAAAAAAATAGGCCAACTTCCGGTTGAGGAAAAGGGGGAAATCCATTAAAATGAAGGTGGGTTATGTAAGATTTAGTAAAGAAAATACTAGAGTCTCACCGCTGACAAACGATGCTTACAAACACACTGGACTAAGGTCGGGGCTGCATCTATTACCTGGGCAGGTTTAGAATTTTGTTCTCCTGCATTAAAGTTAATACCTAGATGAGAGTTCTTTAATGTGGAGGTCGTACGGCATGAACAGAGACGTTGATATTTATGTGCTTTTGACGAATACGGGGACTTTATTTTCGAAGACCATTCAGCTTTACACAAAGAACAGGCTGAATCACGCTTCCATAGCCTTCGATCGTGAATTGACGGAGGTCTACAGCTTCGGCCGGAAAAATCCGAGTAACCCATTCTTTGCCGGCTTTGTAAGAGAGAACGTACGCGGTCCGTTTTTCGAGGATTCCATTTGCTCCCTTTACAAATGCACGATCAGTCACAGCGCATATATTTGCATCCGCAACCAGATCCGTTACATGGAGCAGAATCAGGATCAGTACAAGTACAATTTGCTTGGCATGCTGGGCATTATGCTAAATATTGAAATGAAGAGAGATTACGCATTTTTTTGTTCGCAATTCGTAGCGTCGGTGTTCGAGCAGGGCGGCGTGCCTCTGGTCGACAAGTCGTCCTTGTTCGTAACGCCGGGCGATCTGGAGCAGACGACGATGCTGGAGCAGATCTACGAAGGCAGGCTCCAAGCCTATACGGGCTGCCAGGAAGTGCTGGATACGGCGGGCGCTTTCCAAACCGCATAATCGAAGATCTCTGTTACAGAGATCTTTTTTCTTTTATATTGAAGGGAGAGGTTTAAAGATGTCTATCATAAGTTTTGGTATGATCGGCGGTGGATGGCGTGCCGAATTTTACATAAGAATTGCAAAGGCGATGCCGGAGCGCTTCCGGATCCATACGATGCTGGTAAGGGACGAAGCGAAGGGAAAAGCGATCGAGGCAAAATGGGGCATCCCGACGGTCCGGACCTTTGAAGAGTTTGCGGCTCAAGCGTCGGACTACCGGTTTGCCGTCTTATCCGTTCCGCGGACCGCAGCGCCGGATATGATCCGCGCCCTGACGCTGCGCGATATTCCGGTGCTTGCGGAAACGCCGCCCGCCGCCGATCTCGAAGCGCTGACCGCCTTGTACGGTTCGCTGCCTGCGGGGGCTCGGGTGCAGGTGGCCGAGCAGTATTTGTACCAGCCGATGCACGCTGCCCGCATCCGGCTCGCCCGCTCCGGCAAGCTCGGCGAGGTATCGCATGTGCAGGTATCCGCGGCGCATGATTATCACGGCATAAGCCTGATCAGACAGCTGCTTGGAATTGGCTTCGAGACGGCCGTTATCCAGGGGCAGCAGTTTTCTTCCCGGATCATGAGGGGGCCGGACCGGCAGGGCGATCCTGAGAGCGGGGAGCTGCTCGAAACGAATCAGCAGCTTGCCACGCTGCGCTTTGGGGACAAGCTGGCGGTTTACGATTTTACGCGCGATCAATATTTTTCCTGGATCCGCCGCAGCCGGATACTCGTCCGGGGCAGCATGGGCGAGATTGCAGATACGCAGCTAAGCTACCTGGAGGATTACGCGACGCCTGTCCATACGGAGCTGCGGAGAATCGATACCGGTCAGGGAGGCAATCTCGAAGGCTACTATCACCGGGGCATTATGGCGGAGAGGGAGTGGCTGTACCGGAACGAGACGGCACCGGCCCGCCTGAGCGACGATGAGATCGCTATCGCCGAGTGCCTGCTTCGGATGGGAGCATACGCGGCAGGGGAGGGCGGTTCGTTCTACAGCCTGGCCGAGGCGTCGCAGGATCATTATTTGGCGCTGATGATGGGAAGGGCGATCGCGACAGGCGAAGCCGTTACGACAGAATCGCAGATTTGGTCCGTTCTATAAAAAGGCCGCCATAAAGCCGCCGATTGAAAAGCCGTTCTTGCCGGGACGGCTTTTTTGTTGTGCAGCTCGCGATCCAGGCATTCCTATCGGCAACAAAAGATGATAGTCTAATAGGACTATTATTCTATTTTTAACCGGTTCAAGGGACTCTATGTCCAACTAAACGAATATGATCAGAATTTGTTCAGTCGTTTCGTGTAAAATGGTGTCGAGGTGAGCGGAATGAAGGTTCTCATAACAGGCGGTTACGGCTTTATCGGTTCGCATGTCGCGGATCGGTTTCACGAGGAAGGCTGCGAGATTTCCGTTATAGACAATTTAATTACGGGGAGCAGAGACTATATCCCGTTTCCCCATAAAAGCTATCCGCTTTCGGTCGAAGATCCGGAATGCGAGGAAATATTTTTGTCCGAACGCTTTGATGCGGTCATTCATTTGGCGGCGCAAGTAAGCGTATCGGAATCGGTCCATAACCCGAGGCTGGATACGGAATCCAATGTGCTTGGGCTCGTACATATGCTTCACTTATCGCAAAAATACAAAGCCGGCAAGTTTATTTTCGCTTCTTCCGCTGCCGTATACGGAACCAATCCTGCTTTGCCGCTAACGGAATCGGAGTCATGCGATCCGATTTCCCCTTACGGGATCAGCAAGTGGACAGGGGAAATTTATTGCCGGAAGTGGACGGAGCTCTACGGTCTGGATACTGCATGCCTCCGATTCTCGAACGTGTACGGCCCGAAGCAGGGCAATGCGGGAGAAGGCGGCGTCGTTTCGGTGTTCATGAACCGGATGATGGAAGGGAAGCCTCTTCATATTCATGGAGACGGGGAACAGACAAGGGACTTTATTTATGCCGGAGACGTGGCCGACGCGGTCTTTCGAGCTGCAGGCAGCGGTTTGAGAGGAATTTATAATTTATCTGCGAATGCCGAATGCAGCGTGAACAGCCTGATCACCGTGCTGAAGGAGCTTCACGGAACGGTCGACGTCAGGCATGCCGAGGCCAGGCCGGGCGATATTCGCCATTCCTTATTAAGCAATGATAAAATCTCCCGAGAGTTAAATTGGAGTCCGCGGTATGGAATGGAAGAAGGCTTAAAACGGACATACGCCTGGTTCCGGAATCGCCGCCGCAGCAATTAACCGCGCTTTTTCACTCCCCCCTTTCCAGCAAAAAATTATAGCATTCTATAACCGTAATTTGGTACTTATGCTAGGTTTCGCTTTGTGCTACGATAGAAGTAAAATCGTGTCGAAAGAAAGATGAATATGTTGAAAAATGTCACTATGTCTCCTAACATAATGATTCATATTTTTCCAGAAAGCCGGGGATAACGGATGAGTGACAAAATGAAAGTTTTGCTGACGACGGAAGGGACGTACCCCTTTCATCAAGGAGGCGTCAGCACCTGGTGCGATATTTTGATCAACAAGCTGGAGCCTGTCGATTATGTCGTATATGCCATATTATCCAATCCGTTCGTTACTCAGAAGTTCAAGCTCCCGAAAGGGGCGTCGCTCTATACGGTTCCGCTGTGGGGAACGGAAGAGCCGAGCGAGCATTTGTCGACGCCGTTTCCTCATATTTACCTGATGAAAAAACAAACCGGTCCGAATGAGATCAAGGAGCATTTTATTCCCCTGTTCCGGGAGCTTGTGGACGAAATTATAGCAGAAGTGAAAAATCCCCGCAGATTTGCCGATATTTTATTAGGGCTGTACCGCTTTTTTCAAACCTACGAATATAAAGAAAGCTTTAAATCCGAGCTGGTATGGGATACATATAAGCAGATGATATTGACCGCTGCGGCGGATCAGAATACCGGACTCAGCCAGCCCGACATTTATGGCATGGTGCAGAGCCTCGGCTGGCTTTACCGTTTCTTCAATATAGTCAATACGCCGGTCCCTAAGGTCCATGTGGCCCATTCGTCGGCGGCCGCGTTTTGCGGCATACCTTGCGTACTGTCGAAGCTGCTGCATCAAACGCCTTATTTGCTGACCGAGCATGGCATTTATTTGCGCGAGCAATATTTGTCGTTGTCTAACCGGGGATATTCGTCGTTCCTGAGCAAGTTTTTGATCCGGATGGTGCATTCGATCACAAGCTTGAATTATACGTTCGCGGATCAGGTATCGCCTGTTTGCCGGTACAACATGCGGTGGGAGACGGAATTCGGCGTAGCCAAGAAGCGGATTGACGTCATCTACAACGGGGTGGACAAAAGCGTATTCGTCGAAGCGCCGCCGAGGCCTCCCGGGCCTCCCGTTATCGTTATGGTAGCCAGGATCGATCCGATCAAGGATATCCAGACCTTCATGAGAGCGGCCAGATTCGTGCTCGACAAGCAGCCGGATGCCAAATTTATCGTATACGGCTCGGTCAGCGTGCAGGCTTACTATGAGGAATGCCTGGCGCTTAAGGAGCAGCTGAAGATGGGAGACTCCTTCGTCTTCGCCGGCCATGCGACGCAGATGACGGCAGCTTACCATAGCGGGGATATTGTCGTCTTGTCGAGCATTTCCGAGGCGTTCCCTTATTCGGTTGTAGAGGCGATGATGACCGGAAAGCCCGTCGTAGCAACGGATGTCGGGGGCATCAAGGAAGCGCTTGGACATACCGGCGTGCTTGTCGAGCCGCGCAACCCCGAAGCGCTTGCGGAAGGAATCATGACGTATGCCTCCAATCCGGAGCTGAGGGCTGAAGTAGGCAGAGAAGGCCGGGAACGTGCATTAAGCTACTTTACTCTCGACAGAGTGCTGGAGCTGCATTTGAAAAGCTACATCAAGCTTGCGACCCGTGCGATCGAACGGAAGCCTGCTCCTGCGGTCAAAGTGTCTCCAAGCGAGAAGCAGCGGCATGCGATGGAGAAAGCCTTCACGCTCGCCGCGCTCGGTTATTACAGGGAAGCGATCTCCCAGTACAGAGAAGCGCTCAGGCTTCTGCCGGCTCATCCTAGCGTACCGTACATTTTGACGGAGATCGCCGGCTTGTACAACAAGCTCGGGGAGTATGACAGGTCGATGGCGGAGCTGGCCAAATGCGAAGCGTATATCGGGTTAATCGCCGACCGGGAAATTTCCTAGAATGAGAAGAGAGGAGGCGGCCGCAAATGAAAATAAGAAAAAAAGCTGTTCGCGGCTATGCCGAATCCGCCGTTCGCGAAGAGTTGAAGCTCAGGCAGGAAACCCATCGGCTGCGTATGAAAGGGCTGGAGGAGGAGCTGCAGGCGCTGCAGCACGATAACGGAAGGCTGCGTCGGGAGCTGGAGCACCTCGAATCACATCAGCCCGACGGGGGTACCGTCGCCGGAGACGATCCCGTTCATCTCATCGTGCAGGAAAAGCTGCTTCACATCCATCTCGAGCAAAGCGGCGACGTATGGGAAGCCATGAAGAGGCTGAAGGAGCTGGAAGAGGAGCTGCGGGTGGAGCTTGTGGAAAAGCAGCGCGAATGCGACGACTTGCTTGAACGCCGGGCTAAGGGGGAAGCCGGCGGTTTGACTGGAAACGGGGTGCAGAATAATGAAGCATCGGAATAAGCTCCCGACGGTATGGTTCGGACTCGATAAGAGGGAAACGGAGCGGTATTTGAGTAAGAGCAGTGCCCTGTATGAAAGAGAAGCGGAGCAGCTGGAAGAACGGATTTTGGCGGAAAAAGCGATAAATAAGAGATTGAGGCAGGAGCTCGAACAAAAACAAGCTCTGTTGAACAAGAATGGAAGCGGCAATTCAGCCGGATTGGCGGATTTTATTTTGCAGAGGCTGGAAGAAGCGGTTGAAGCCTTGCGCAGGCAAGGGGAAGACGAACGGAATAGGCTGCATGAGCTGATGCAGGTGAAGCGTGAAGAGCATGACAGCAGACGGGAGGACCTGGATCGCCGGCTGGCTGAGCGTCTGGCCGACTATGAGCGGGAGCAGAAGCGGGCACAGGAGGAACGTTTGAAGCAGGCCGAGGAAGCGAAGCTTGAGGAGGAGCGTCAGGCCCATGAAGAAGCGACACGGGAACAGCTCCGGCAGGGCGAACCGCTGCTTGCGAACAGGGCGAATGTCGTTCCGTTCAGGGCGAAGCCGATGACGGATATTCAGCAGGCCGCCGAACCGGAGCTGAAGATGGTCACAGCGGACGGTGCGTCGGCTCCGGCGGCCCAGAATCAGCCGGAAGCCGCGCAGCGGATGAGTTATGAGCCTTCCGGACCGGTGCTACCCGATAAAGGGGCGGCGTCCTCCGCATTTTGGGGAGATGTGAGCTTCTATATGGCGGATGATAACCGGCGTGCGGATGGGCCTGCCGCTGCACTGCCTGAGGATCCGGCGTTCTCACCCCCTGCGGCGCACGAGAAAATGCCGGCCGGCTACCCGAGGAAGCGGGCTGAGGCGGAGGTTGCCGCTTCGGCAGCCGAGCCTTCCCCGCGGACCGCGAAGCCGAAGCCTTCGAACGGGAGCCCCGCGCCGGCAGACGAGTCCGGACCCGGTGCAGGAAGTCCGGCGCTGGCGGAAGAAATCCGGTCGATCCAGTACCGGTATATTGCCGGAAAAGCGGCCGGCGAGAATTTATACGGCGAAGACGGAGCTCTCATTATTGCCAAAGGGGAAATCATAACCGCCGATACGATTAAACGGGCGGAACGTGCAGGCAAAATGCCGGATCTGATCGTTCAAATGGTCATTCCCGGCTTAACGGAGCTTTCGTGAGCATGGTTATCGGACCGGGGCAGGCCGGAGGGGGAATCGGCCGGCGCGAACGCTTTGACAGGCTGGTAGAGGAAGTTATGAGCAAGAACATGACTCCTGAGGATCGGAGCGAAGTGGCGGCGCTTCTCGAATCGATGGGATGGAACGACAGCCGGGCGACGGAATTATTCGGGGTCGAGAACATCTTTGAGCTGGCCTCGGAAATTTGGGAGCAGATCCGGCAGAAGGTCGTGACGACCCCTTTTACGCAAAATGCGAATACCGGCGCCGTGAAAATGACGTTTGAGCTCGTGAAGAGCTTTTTGAGAGGCCTTATTTTTGCACTGCCTATGGCAATTTCCGTTATCTCGATGCTCACGCTGAAGTTTTCGCTGTGGTCGTACCAGAATCTGTCCGTCGAGCTTGCGACCTGCATCGCAATCGGCACGATCCTCAGCTTTGTTGTCGTAGGCGGTTATACGCAGGCGATTGCAAGAAGAGGCTTCTTCTATATTTACCAGGGCTATTACACGATGGCCAGGAAGGCGACTTTCCTGTTTATCCGGTTCGGTTATTGGACCTGTCTGGCGGTAGGCGCCGCTATTTATTTGTTTAACCTTATCTTTAATATTTTTCCGATAAACATGTTTATGTATATCCTTCTATTCTTCTTTTTCTTGAATTCGATCTGGCTGTCCGTAACCGTCATGTATATTTTGAAACGCGAGCTGACCTTTACGGGCCTTATCGTGGCAGGCATCGGCGTCGTTTACGTTTTTTTTCGCGAATTCAAGATGGATATTATCGTGTCTCAGCTGATTGCGATATCTCTTGTGTCGATTGCGGGCATGGCACTCGTCATCTATTATTTCAGAGCCGCCGAGAAGAAGGAAGAGAAGGGCATCGCACCAAAGATGACCCGGCTGTCCATTACGATTTACTCGATCATGCCTTATTTTATATACGGCTTTCTCTATTTCTCGTTTTTGTTCGTCGACCGCGTCAATGCCTGGTCCGCCAACGAGAGCTTTATGCCCTACTTCATCTGGTTCCGCGGCGAATACGAGCTTGGACTTGACTTTGCGCTGCTCGCGCTGATGATTCCGCTCGGCGTCTGCGAGGTATTAGTTAATAAGATGATGATGAATATCGAAGCGAGCTACAAGCGTTACTGGGGCTTTGAAACGGACAAAATGAACGCTTTTTTCGAGAAAGCCTACTACCGGATGATCATCGTTATTACCGCCGCATCGTTATTCAGTGCCGTCCTTATTTATTTCGTCATCCTCTGGTCGGAGCAGCTCTACTTTCAAGCGTACGGCAGCCATCTGATCGTTAGCGTCAAGACGCAGTTCGTCTTCATTATTGCGCTGGCTTCCTACGTCATTCTTGCCATCGGCCTGCTGAATGCGGTCATTCTGTTTTCACTTTCCCAGCCGAGTCTTGTCAACAGGGCGATTTTGCCCGCGCTTGGCGTGAACTTCGCCGTCGGGTTTCTGCTCAGCCGCTGGGTCGACTATACGTTTGCCGTATTTGGCTTGATGGCGGGGGCGGTTGTGTTCGTGCTTTTATCGTTTAAAGCCATGCGGTCGGTTTTTCGTAAGCTCGATTATTATTTGTACGCGATATCGTAGGAGGGAGAAGCCAGTTGGACTATTCATCGTTCTCCCACCAGCTCTATGCGATGCTGCACTACGGCTTTGCGTTTGTTTTGCTGATGATCGTCTGGCCGCGCTTCTTCCTGAAGGCCGATTCCGGGGATGCTCTGGAGAACGGGGCGGCGCTGTTTGCGAAAGCGGTCTGTCTTTATATCGTGATCATTTACGTGCTCGTCGTCTTAAAGCTGTATGAAGTCATATCCGTATCCGCCGTCCTTCTCCTCATGTCGACCCGCCGTTTCTGGCGCAAAGGCTCGGCAGAGACAAGGGCGGAAGCTTCGAGCTCTTTTCATGTCTGGTTTTACCACCTGCTGGAGGTCGGCTTTCGGGTCAAAACGAAATGGCTGGAAGCGCGGGGCAAGCTGACGATGGCGCGCAAGCAGGTCAACCTGTACAAGTGGCGCGGCAGCGACCCTTTGCACAAGCTGCTTCTGGCCGGAGTTCTGGGCGCGGCCGCTTACGTCCGCTTTTACGATGCAGTGCATTATGCGGCTCCGGCCTTGTCCGACGGCTCGGTTACGCTGGCTTGGATGAAATATATCAACAACCGCATGTTGTTTCACGACGAGCTGTATCCTCAGGGCTTTCACATTACGCTTTCGCTGCTGAGCAAATTCGCGGCTATCGACCCTTTATATATATTGAAGTATACGGGACCGCTGAACGGCGTCCTGACCGCCGCCTCCTTTTATTTCGTTCTGTCGAGACTGACGGGCAGTAAAATGGCGGGTATCGCGGGGGCGGCTTTGTTTGGGCTTGGCGGAGCTTTTCTGCTCGGCAGCGACTGGGAGCGCCAGGCCGCAACCAATTCGCAGGAGTTCGCTTTTGTTTTTGCTTTTCCGGCTTTTTATTTCTTTCTAAGGTATTTGGAGAAGGGAGGCAGGCATTCGTTCTGGGCGGGCTTCGCTGCGGTAAGCGTTACGGGCTTCGTTCATTCGCTTGTGTTCGCTTACGTCGGTATGGGACTCGCCGTCGCTTTGATCGCATCCGTCATGACGCCGGCAGCGAGGTCCTGGAATAGGATTTTAATCGTATGCGCCGCCGGCGCCGCTGCCGTTGTATTCACCTATGCGCCGATTCAGATCGGCTCGTGGGCCGGCGTTTCGTTTAATGAGAGCGCGGCCGAATTTTTGACCAGTACGACGGAGGCTGCGTTCCCGCAGCTTATGCTGAGAGATTATTTGGGGCTCGGAGCGATCGCATGGATCGCGTTAAGCGCGCTCATCGGCTGGCGGGACAACCGGAACCGCATTTCGGAATGGTTCGCGGTCGGGATAGGGACGGCCTCCTTTCTTCTTTATTATGTGATGCCGGCCGCTACAAAGAGCATGATGCTCGCTTCGAGAACGTGGAGCCTTTGGGCGCTTGCCGTCTGCTTTTGCGTCGGCTTTGCATGGTGGTCCCTGTGGCGCTTCGCCGCCAGGCTGAAGGGGACGGCCCTGGCTGAAAGGCTGGCCGCAACGGCTGCCTTGACCGTATTCGTCTGGTTTGTCGGGCTCAGTCCGATCCAGACGTACAAGATGGACTGGGAAAGCATGTTCCGGCAATATTTGCGCATTTCCTCGTTGTACCTGGAAAATACATGGACCGTTTTCTCGCAGGAGGAGGGGTACGCTCTTATTTACGGACAAGGGTGGCATCAATATATTTCCACACTGGTGGACAGATACGATCCTGCCGGTACGCCTATTACGCGAATAGGTCAGGACGAATACGATCCTGATGTCACCAAGCATATGTTCATTTTTGAACAGAAGCAGGTTTTCAAGGTGCCGTCGAATCTCAGCATATACGAAAAGCTGGAGCAGGAGCGTTATAGCAAACAAGAAAAAGAGCAGGTGCTCTTGAAGGAATGGATGGATCGTTACATTGCCGCTCACGGAAAACCTCCGGTTTTTTACGAGGACGAATATATCCGCATCTGGTACTTGTACAGGCCGGACGCCGAGGACAAGGAACGGCGGAGAATTTGGGGAGGAGCATGAAAGGAGGGGAAGCATGCTTAACGCGCTTACGGTTGATGTAGAGGATTGGTATATGACGAACGGACTGGACATCGATCCGTCGGAATGGCATAAGTACGAGGATCGTGTCGTAAGGAACACGACCCGGCTGCTCGGCCTGTTCGACAGTTATTCGGTCAAAGGAACGTTTTTTATTCTGGGCTGCGTGGCCGAGAAGCATCCGGAGCTTGTGCGGGACATCGCGGAGCGGGGGCATGAAATCGGATCTCACGGCTATTGGCACCGGCTGGTTACTTCGCAGACCTTGGAGCAATTCCGGCAGGATGTAAGATCGTCCAAGGAAATACTCGAGCGTCTTGCTGGCAGAAGAGTCGAGCTTTACCGGGCGCCTTCCTGGTCTATATCGCGGGCAAGGTATGATGCGCTCAAAATATTGGCGGAGGAAGGCTTCGCCTGCGATTCGAGCATGCAGCCCTTTCAGACCCCGCTCTCCGGCATCTCGGGAGCTCCAAAAACGCCGTTTTCGCCCGTACTCGACGGTGAGCCGCTCGGCATTCGCGAGTTTCCGCCTACCGTAGCGGAGCTGGCCGGCATATCCATGCCCTTCTCGGGCGGCTTCTACCTGAGGGCAGTGCCGTATCCCATGGTGAAATGGGCGCTGAACCGGGTCAACCGGACAAGGCCGGGAATGATCTATATCCATCCTTGGGAGATCGACCCCGCCCAGCCCCGCGCCAAAACCTCGGCGTTTATACGCACGATCCAGTACTACGGGCTGAACGGGACAGAAGGCAAGCTGAAGCGGCTGTTCCGCGACTTCAGCTTCCGGCCGCTCGGGGAAATCATAAACGGGGAAAGCTTCCCGCCCCACCGGCTTTACTCGCCGGGAGCAGGATGAGCGCGCCGGCAATCGCCAAGCCGCGGGGCAAGCGTTTCACGGCATGGATTCTTATTGGAGGCGTGACCGCAGTTCATTGTCTAGTGGCGGCTGTTTCCTTTCTGAAGGATTTAACGTTTGCCGCTTATTTCGGGACGTCGCAGGCGGCGGATCTGGTAACGACGGCCTTTCTGCTCCCGGAGGCGATCAGCTATAACCTGATCGCAGCGGTCATCGGCATTGCCGCGGTACCCGAGCTGAGCCGAAGATGGCAGGAGAAGCAATACGGCATGTTTTTACGGAGTGCGGCACGGATGGCGCTGCATGCAGCCTTGCTGATGACCGGGGCGCTCCTCCTGCTTTTCCTTGCAAAGAATGGAATGATGGCCTTATTTGGCTACGGTCCGGGCAGCGCCGGGACGGGAGAGCTGGAACGCTTATACGTGCTGCTGCTCTTCTCGATGCCTCTGTTTCCGCTCTTTGCCATTGGCGGGGCGGCCCTTCAAGCATCGGGAGCCTTCTATGCCGCAGCCGCCGGACCGATTGTGCTGAATGCTGCAATGCTGGCAGCCCTCTCGCTTTCCTGGGCAGGAAATGTTCCTGAACAAAGCGGCTCATTCACGTATGCAGCCTCTATTCTGGCAGGGGCGGGCGGGATGACGCTGATGGTATGGGCGGCACTGCGCAGAAGGCTCAGGCTGGTGGCACAGCTGTCGTTCGCTTCGGCATGGCGGCAAAAGGATAACGAGGCAGCAGTAACTGCAGCGGTAACGGGCAAATCGCGGATGGCGGCCGGGGGACTGCTTCGCGTCTACCGGGACATTCTGCCGCTGCTGCTGTTGAACTTGTTTTCTCAGATGCTGTATGCGACAGAAAGGGCGATTGCCGCCAATATGGAGCCCGGTACGCTGGCCGGCCTGAATTACGCGTACCGTATCGCCCAATTTCCCAATTGGGTATTCGTGGCGGCGGTAACCGCTGTATTGCTCCCCGCGTTGTCGCGGTCGGCTTCGGCCGGCGGCGGGCAAGCCGCGAAGCCCGAGCTGTACCGCGCGCTGCGCGCCACGCTCGGCCTGATGCTGCCGGCGGCTGCGGTCTTATTCTGGCTCCGGGAGCCGGTCATTTCGCTGCTATTCGGCCGGGGGGCTTTCGGCCCGCAATCCGTTGCTCTTACTTCCGAGCTGCTTGCCGGATACTCCTTGAGCGTCGCCCTACAAGCGGTTTCCGTCATTTGCCTGCGTTATTTCCTGGCTTGCGGACGACTATACGGCCCTGCGGCGGTCTACCTGGCCTCGACGGTATGCACGATCGCATTTGATCTGCTTGCTGTGCGTTCCTTCGGTGCCGCAGCGCTTGGTTACGGCGCTCTTTGCGGCTGGGCTCTTAATGCTTTGCTTATGTTTATGTTAGTCGTACGAGATTCGAATAATCGGAGTGGTTAATATGTCGAGCCCGTCATTTTTAATTATTATACCGGCCTATAATGAAGAGGAGAATATTGGGAGCGTGCTGTCCGGACTGCTGGAAACGGGGCTGGCGGCCGAAATTCTGGTCATTAACGACGGCTCGCGCGACCGCACGGAAGAGGTTGCCAGACGATATCCGGTAACGGTCATTTCGCATCCGGTGAATCTCGGATACGGAGCCGCGCTTCAGACCGGCTACAAATATGCGACGGAGAAGGGGTATCCTTATCTCCTCCAATTCGACTCCGACGGCCAGCATAATCCTAACGATCTGTCCCGCATTATGAACGAGCTGGAGAAGGGGGATGCCGATATCGTGATGGGCTCGCGGTTTCTGGAGGAGAGCAGCGGGTTTGACACCGGTTTTGTGAAAGGTGCGGGTATCCGGTTTTTCCGCCTGTTAATCCGCAAGCTGACCGGCACAAAAATTACAGATCCGACCTCGGGCCTTCGCGGCGTCTCCAGCAGCGTATTTAACTTTTATTCGATCCGGGACCGGTTCCCGGCGGATTTCCCTGACGCGGATATTTTGATCCAGCAGCTGCTGATGAAGTTCAGGGTAAAGGAAGTTCCGGCCCATATGCGTCAAAGGGAAGCGGGCGTCTCCATGCACGCGGGTTTTAAGCCGGTTATTTACGTTCTGCAAATCATGCTCAGCATAAGTGTCGTTATTATTAGCCATAAGCTGGCGAAGAAGGTGTCTTGAGAAGATGGATTACAAGTTAAAATGGTTCATCTTGCTTTGCGGCATTACGTTTTCCGGCGTCATTATCCGCTTGCTGCTGAAGAAAAAAATCAGCGCCCGCAACTCGGTCATGTGGCTGCTTAGCGCTGCTGCCATCCTGATCCTGTCGGCTAATCCGGGATGGTTCGACCGGCTCGCGGGAGTTCTAGGCGTCAGCTACCCTCCGTCGCTGCTGTTCCTGTTCTCAACGCTGGTGCTTCTCGTCATTGTGCTTTATCAATCCATGCAAATCTCCGTACTGAATGAAAAGCTGCGCCAGCTCGCCCAGTATGTCGCGCTTCTGGAGCCGGACCGGGATATTCCGGGAAACGGAGCACCCGGGGAAAATAAAGCGGACAGCTGACCCGGCTTTGCATCGTCAAGGAAAGGGGGAACTTTGATGTTCACATGGACGGGCACTTCCGTTTCCGCAGCGGAAGCGGCGCCTTATTTGCTTGCTGCCGCTGCCGGCTTGCTTATCCTAGCCGTTTCGTATGTGATCGTCCTGCTTCGCCGGATTCGGAAAAAATCGGAGCGTCTCCGGCTTGCCGAACGAATGATCAAGCAAATGCAGCCGGAAGCGGGGCTGGAAAACAACCTCAATCTGTTTCTGGAATCCGTCAGCACGATCATTGAAGCATACGGTTACGCCTTTTATATACGAGAACCCAAAAGCGGAAATTTTATTCTGAAAGCCGTCCGGCACGAGCGGCGCGATCCCGGACAGGCGGAGCCGTCGTACAGCGGACTCGCCCCCTATCAAAAAGAAGTCTATTTGCCCCCGCTAAGCTTGAAGGCGGAGGCGCTCGACCAGAAGGCCGGCATTGTTCACGAAGGGGAGGTGCCGATGCTTCATTTGCCTATGGAAGGCGGAAATGGAGTGATCCGCATCGGGCCGGTTGCCCGGTTGCGGAAACAAAAGATGGAAATGCTGCGCTTCCTGGTTGAGCTGATGCCCCGGATGCTGGATGTGCTGATCGAATCGGAGCGGCTTTCGCTGAAAGCCGATGTCGTGGAAACCTCCAGTCAGGCGCTTCAGGCGGTCAGCTCGATGGCGATGGATTCCGAGGCCGTCATGCAGAAGACGTTCAGCATGTCCGCCAGTGCGCTCGGCATGTCCGGAGGCTGCCTTCTCGTATCAAGCGGGGGAATCGTGGAGATGCCGGTCTTCTTCGGATGGCCGCGGCAAACCGCACAGCGGATCGCCGATTCATCGAATCTATCGATGCTCCTTCAGCTGATCGGAAGCCGGGAGCTCGTCCTGTGGAACAATAAGGTCCCGCAATTCGAGCAGGCGCTCTCGATTTTGGGACATTCGGGCGATGCGCTTATCCTTGCCGGAAAGCTGCCCCTGCCGGGCAAGCAGGCATGGTTCATAAGCGGCTTTCCACGGCTGACATCCGCTGATTTGTCGGTAGAGCAGCTCAGTACGACGGTAAAGATGATGACACGCCAGCTTGCTCAGTTAATGGAGCTCCAGGAGCGGACGAAGTCCTTCGGGCATACGTATACGGAATTTCTTAAGCTGCTCGCCGGCACGATCGACGATTTAAGCCCGTATACGGTCGGCTATTCCGAAATGATGAGCCGGTATTCGATTGTGATCGCCAAGGAACTGGGGCTTCCGGCAGACCAGATCCGCAATATCGGCATTGCCGCATATTTAAGCAATATCGGCGTGCTTGGACTTTCGGAAGAGTTATATTTAAAGGATGGAAAGTTCACCGAGGCCGAGTTTGAGAAGATGAAGCTCCATGCCGAGGTAGGTGCGGCCATCGTCGAAATGACGATCGGGAGCAAAGAAATCGCCGAGTGCATCAGATACCACCACGAACGGATGGACGGAAACGGGTATCCGAGCGGCATAAGCGGCGAGGCGATTCCGATCGGCGCGCGTATTTTATCGGTCGTCCAAATGTTTTTAGCCAAAATCAACGGACGGAAATACCGCGACCCGCTCCCTTTCGATAAAGCCATCCAGCTGATGGAATCGCTGGCCGGCACGCAGCTTGACGCCAAAGTCGTGCAAACGTTCGTCAGCTGGTTTGCGGCAAAGCGGAAGGGGCCTGAGCTTGGCGGACGAGCTTTAGGCGCCTGCTTCGAGATGGGCTGTATCCCGTCCGATATTTGCCGGGCATGTCCTGCCTATCAGCGGCCGGATCAAAATTGCTGGGAGTTCGAAGACAACAACTGTCAGGCGCACGGCAAGTCCTGCGCATCGTGTTTTGTGTATACGGAAACCGTGTCCCGCAGCAAAGTTGGTTAACCCGGTCGATTGAGGCCTGCTTATAAGCTGTTGTAGCCGCCCGCCGGGCTTGTCCAGTGAAGGAAGCCGTTTTTCCGTGCTTCCTGGGCAATTCGCGGATCGTCGCGGTCGGAAACGGACAATACCGATAATCCGGCTTTCCGGTGGCGGGCAAGAGCGTTTATCCAGTGTCCGGACCAACCGATCGCCTGCGTACCGGCTTCGAAGCCTTCCCATAAAAAACCGTCAAGCAGGGCGGCGCATGAATCGAGCTGCCGAAACCCCCGGTTTTGCAGCCATTTCATCTGCTTATGCCGTCCGCTTGCAACCGCGAGGAAAGTGCGGTATGCCGCAGTCATTTCTTCTTGCAGGGGCAGCGGAACGTAATCCTCGATGTCACCGACCGTATCCAGAAAAATTCCGTCCAGGCGATAGGACGCGGCGATCTCATCCAATTCGGCCAGCAGCAATCTCCGGTAGCCTGGAGAGCGCAAATCCATTAAGACGGAATTCCACTGCTCGAAGCGGACCGGTTTTCCGTTTTCCATAAAGATATCGGCCGGCTCGATCGCGGCTGACCGTTTCCTGTTCCATTCCGGCGATTCCATAACGGACAAATAGCCGTAGACAGCCGTTCCGGAGGCACGCAGGTCTGCAACGTCATAAGGCTGCCATTGCTGCAGCTCGATGACCGCAAGCTCCGCCTCCATGAGCCTTCTTCTCGCATCTTCGTTCGCATGGCCGTAGTAGATGAGAAACGATTGAATAGGGCCCAGCCGGCCGGTCGTCTTCTTTTTTCTGCTTCCGAACATGATGCCGGCACCTCCCATTCTTCTTCGTTTAAGTATAGCAAATCACAGACTATCATGATGATAGCCGTTATCCCATTGATAGATTTATTAAAATATAAGACTTCCGTTGGGAGGGACTGCCTTGGCAGCGGTATTATGCACGAACGGACTGCTAAGCAAAACGCTGGCGGTCGTACGTTCGATGGGAAGGCAAGGAATCCGGACGGTAGTGGGAGAAAAAACACGCTTCCACGCCAGCGGCTTTTCCAAATATGCGGATAAAACAGTCGTCTATCCCGACCCGGTTCGGCATCCGGAGCCGTTCTATGAATGGCTGTGCGAAACGATCGTTCGGGAGAAAATCGATTTCCTGTTTCCGATGGACGATGATGTGATGGATATCGTCGTCTCCAGGCAGGACGGGCTGGGGAAGCTGTGCCGCATCCTGGTCCCATCGCCGGAGAGCTACCGGATCGCAGCGGATAAGTCGTTAACGATGAGGCTTGCCGAAGGGAGAAACGTTCCTTGTCCGCGAACGGCGGAAACCTCCTTCGGACCGCAGGTTGACCCGGATGAGCTGCTTGCCGTCACTTCGGCGTTGGATTATCCGCTTTGCATCAAGCCGCGGGTCGGGTCGGGCTCGCGCGGGGTAAGGTTCGTAAACGATGCTGCCGAGCTGATTGCCGTTTTTCAAGACATCCATCTCACCTATCCGAATCCTCTGATCCAGGAAGCCGTTTCGTATGGGGGCAAATATGGCGTATGCCTTTGCTATGATGACAACCATGCGGTTCGGGCCGCATTTGTCCAAAGGGAGGTTCGCAACTTTCCCGAGGAACGGGGGCCGAGTGTCGTTCAAGAAAGCATTTATGATGAGAAAATGCTGGACTATACAAAGCGGCTGATGGACGGAATTCCTTGGCGCGGCGTTGTCGAAGTGGACTATATGGTCGATTCCCGGACCGGCGAGCCGAAGCTGATGGAAATCAATCCGAGATACTGGGCTTCGCTTAACCTGGCCTTGGCATGCGGCATCGACTTCCCGTTCATGCATTACCGGCTTGGCGTTGGAGCCGACCCGGAGCCGATGCTGGCTTACAAGGAAGGGGTGTTCGGCAGACAGCTTCTTCCGGGCGACATCCTGCATTTTCTGGCGAGCAAGAAGAGATGGCGGCAAAATCCCCCGTTTTTTACAACGAAGCTGAAGGACGACGTCATTTCCCGGGACGACCCTTGGCCTGCCGCAGGTTTTTTGGTATCCGCTCTCCGGTATTGTCTTGATTTGAAAATGTGGCGTTTTTTGATTACCCGGTAACCCTCATCTTAAGATAAAATACAATCCCCCTTAGGCGATCGCCTTGCTTTATGGTATGATTTCGGAAAAGGGGGAATCGGCCATGAAAGGACAAGGCGTACTGATTTCGGCGCTGGCGTTTGCGCTGCTTATTGCGATTTTCGCAGTGATTAATGTAGGCTCCGTGCAGGTGAACTTTTTGTTCACGAAGACGACGCTGCCGCTTATCCTTGTTATCCTCGCGTCGACCTTGCTTGGCGGCTTGACCGTCGGCCTGCTGGGGATGATCCGTCAGATCCGGCTGCAGCGCACGATCAAAGGGCTGGAGCGGCAAGTGGCAGAGCTTGAAGCCGAAGCGGAGCTTGCGGCCTATTTAAACGGGCAGGAGCCGGCCGGAGCTGAAGGAGAAAAGGTAAGTTCGGAAGGCAGTTAACGAGAAACCGGATTAAGAGAGGCGTACTATGTTTATCTATACTTATGCGAGCCATGAGGATGAGGCCGGCCTTTGCTCACTTGAGCTGTGCACGCTGCTCGGCCAGCCGGCGCACGGCGGAATCGTAGCGAGCCGGCTCGAAATTCCGGCTGGCCGCAGTCCTTTCGTGAAACGGCGCATAGCAGTCAGTAATGAGGCGGACAGTTTGGAGGAGCTCGCGGAGCAGCTCGTCTCACTCGAGCTCAGCGGAAGAAGCTTCAAGGTGCTCTTCACGCCCGGTGACGAGCCGTTCAGCTTTGAGGAGCAGAGGCAGTGCGAGCGGATTGCCGGCGCGGCGATCCGGGGCAAAGCGGATATGCGGAACGCGGAGCGCTTGTTCGGTTTGACGAAGCTGGGCGGACGCTGGCGGTTCGGGCCTTGCGAGGAGAACGGGGCGGTCTGGCTGAAGCATCAGGACAAGCCGCAAAATTATTCAACGGCCCTGCCCACAAGAGCGGCTAGGGCGATCGTCAATCTTGCCGCCGGACCCGTCTTGTCCGGCAAGCGGCTGATCGATCCCTGCTGCGGAATGGGGACTTCGCTTATTGAAGCCCTGTCGATGGGAATCAGCATCGTCGGCATCGACATAAACCCGCTGGCGGTGCGCGGAGCCCGGAACAATCTTGCTCATTTCGGTTACTCCGCAGATACGGTGAGACTGGGCGATCTGCGGCAAGCGGAAGGGCATTATGACGCGGCGGTCGTCGATATGCCGTACAACTTATGCTCGGTGCTGCCGGAGGCGGAGCAGCTGGAGCTGCTGGCCGCGGTCAGAAGGCTGGCGGATAAGGCGGTCATCGTAACAACGGAGCGGATTCCGGGACTGCTGGAGCGCGCAAATTGGCGAATCGCGGAAGACGCGAAGGTGAGTAAAGGCTCTTTTACCAGATATATAACTGTAGTAAAATAAGGATGATGCAGCGCATGAAGCGAGGTGAACCTAATGTCTACATTGGATCAGAACGAATCGGCCGAGCAGCCGAAGCCGCTCACGCAAGCGGAGAAGGCGAAGCAGCTGCTGGCACAGAAGAAGCAGGCTCAAGCCGGAGGCTTGCCTGGCCAGAAGCACCAGTCCGCGGGCCCGCAAGCAATGAAGAGCCAGAATACGAAGAAGGTCAACAACCAACGTAAAAAGATGGGTGTATAACAAGCTGGAGCGCGCCTGCGCGCAGCAAATAGCAAAGAGACGAGGCGCCGGCTTACACAGCTTGGCGCTTTGCTGCGCTTGATTGAACGATAACAAAGGTTAATTGTCGAAAATAACCTGTTTATACAAGAATGAATTTCGGCGGACCCCCACATAATGAAGATACGTCAATTTATTTTCAGCGGAGGGATACGTTATGACGGCGACCAAATCTGCGACCGGACCATCGCGACTAAGCATCTATTTGCTTGCCGGTGTGGCCACATCCAATACGATATTTACCGAATGCAAAATAAAGCTTGAAAAGCTGTTCCAAACGGAACACGTCGAACCGGAGGTGCACGTCGTGTTTCCTTACGGCGATGCGAGCCGGAGCCTGATCCGTCAGGTGCTGGAGGTGCGGAGCGACCTGTCCAACCGGCTGTCGGCCGGCCGAATCGGCGGGCAAAACGCTTTGAACAAAATCAAGGAAACGCTGACAGGGGAACGGATGCTGCTGATCGGGCACAGCGGAGGCGGCGCTGCGGCCTACCAGGCGGGCAAGATGCTGTACGAAAAGGATGAAATCCGGGACCTCCGCATCGTCCAGATCGGAGCGCCGAAAACGCCGATCGATCCTCGGATACAGGACAAGGTCAGCTATTTTCACTCGATTGACTGCACGGGCAAGCCGAACGATCCGATCAGCCGGATCGGCACATGGGGCGGCTGGAGCAAAAGCCGCTTCTCCGTGCCGCGCTGGAACCGGTTGAAGTATGCGCCTGGCTACGTAGAGGGAATTCAGACGGTCGGCGGGCATGCGGATTATTTCCGCCATACGGAGCCGTACCAGGATCAACAGGCGGTATGCAATCTGGATAAGACGATCAACCGCGTCAGCGATTGGTTGAAAGGGTGGATTTGATCCTTTAAAATGGGGAAGAGAGCGGGCCGTTTCCAAATAGAGGGGAGCAAGGCCTGCCAAGCGGGAGGTGAGCGGTGTGGCTAATACCCATACTTACTCCAAACGGGAGGAAATCGCCAATGCTGTAACGCATGGCATCGGGGCCGGATTAAGCGTCGCGGCGCTAGTGCTGCTTATCGTGTTTGCGGCGGCGAAAGGAACGGCTTTTCATGTCGTCAGTTTTACGATATATGGATCTGCTATGCTGCTGCTGTATTTGGCTTCCACGCTCGTTCACAGCTTTCCCGAGGGAAAAGCCAAACGGGTTTTCGAATCGCTGGACCATTCGTTTATTTATGTGTTTATTGCCGGAACGTACACGCCTATCCTGTTTCATATCGTACAGGGGAAGCTGGGCTGGGTGCTGTTCGGCATCGTATGGGGCGCTGCGGTTGTCGGCGTTGTGTTTAAATCGTTTTTTGCGTCACGTTTTTTGTTTACCTCGACGCTTATCTACATCGCGATGGGATGGATCATCGTATTCGCCTGGAAGCCGCTAACGGACCATTTGGCGCCGGGCGGCGTACAGCTGCTTGTGACAGGCGGCCTGCTGTATACGTTCGGCACGGTGTTCTATATGTGGCGGAGCTTTCCGTATCATCATGCGGTATGGCATTTATTCGTACTTGGCGGATCCATCGTCCATTTTTTTGCGATCCTGCTTTATGTGCTGCCGGCTTAAAGTGCGCCGCCGCGGCCAAAATAACGCTCATCCTCTGCAAACCTAGCTTTGCAGAGGATGAGCGTTTTTCATTAAATATAAGAAAGTATAAATTTCACTTTATGCTGGACTTATATTTCATCGCGATGGCGAGCTTTTGCCGCCAAAGGACGGCGACAGCCGTTTACGCTTGTTATACAGGACACCAGCCGGGCGGCATCGCGCATATGGACATAGCGGCGGGCATTTCTTCGCCGGCCAGATCGGAAAAGTAGCTCGACAAAATATGATTGCCGGCGATCGAGCCCATGCGGAATGATCGTTTGACCTCGCCTTTTACATGAAGATAATAATAGGTTTGCTTTGTTTTCGGAGATTGATACACAAGCGTAGGCAGATGCGGGACGATATCGAATTCATTTTGGAAGCGCCAGTGGGTGCCGACGGTAGCATTATATTTCCGGACGAACTGAGGATCCCCGACTCTTGGTGCACCGAAGGTATAGACGATCGGTGCGGCAAATTCGGTATTGCTTGCCAAATCCAGCGCGGACAGGGTAGCGAGCGCACCGCCAAGGCTGTGTCCGGTAATGTAGAGGGGGCGGTCCGCAGGCAGCTGCCTGAGAATGTCGAGAATCTGATTGCGTGACGACATGTAAATATCGGTGAAGCCTTTGTGGGTGAGACCGGCATTTTTGACGGGGCGGTACGATGTTTGCTGAGCGATGAAATCGGCCACCCAGTCTACGGCGGAGCCGCTCCCGCGGAATGCGAGAACCGTTGCCTGCTCCGAGGTCAGAACAAAGCCGAATCTTTCCTCGTAGCTGTCGGCGCTTCTCCCGGTGAACTCCCCGGCCAGGCTGTACGTTTCCGGCACCAGAAACAAGCCGTCTTTATTACTGAATTGCACGTACGTTTGTCCGCAAACGGCAGCCAAAAACAAAGCCGTCCGCAAATCGAGCGCTTGCGCTTCAAGCTGATTTCTTTGACTGGACACCATGCTATCCCTCCGCTCATACGTCCCGTAAATGCTGATGTTGTATCATATGTAGGCGGATGTCATTGGGTACCTGGGAAAAAAGGTGTATAATCAAGGTATTAATTTGAAAGGGGATTCATACATGACGCTTAAAATCGGAATGATCGGCACAGGCTGGTTCGGCATGATGCACGCGGAGAAGCTTTCCAAAACCGAAGGGGTGGACATTGCCGGCTTCGTGGCAACGAACCAGGAAAAGGCGGATGCGGCCGCTAGCAAGTTCAATAATGCCCGCGGATATGACTCCATACATAAGCTGCTCGAAGACCGCAAGCTGGATGCGGCATACATTTGCGTGCCGCCCTTTGCTCACGGCGAGATCGAGCAGGCGTTAATCGAACGCGGCATTCCGTTCCTGGTGGAAAAGCCGATCGGCACGGATGAGCAGGTGCCCGGAGCCATTCTGAAGGGTATCGAAGAGAAAGGCCTGATCACCTCGGTCGGATACCATTTCCGTTACATGGATGGAACGGACCGCGCACGTGAGCTGCTGCGGGAGCGCACGATCGGCATGGCGCTCGGCTATTGGATGGGCTCGATGCCGGGCGTAAGCTGGTGGCGGAAGATGGAAGGCTCCGGCGGCCAGTTCGTCGAGCAAACGACGCATATCGTCGACCTGCTCCGTTATACGGCCGGGGAAGTCAGCGAGGTTTATGCGGCATACGGCGACCGGATCATGAACAAGTCGGAGGAAGGCGTAACCGTTCCCGACGTCGGCACGGTTACTTTGAAGCTGGCTTCCGGCGCAGTCGCGACGATCAGCAACACCTGCGCGATTCCGGCGGGCTCGCGGACGGGCCTGCATATTTATACGGACAAAGGCGTGCTGGAGCTTGGCCATAGCGGCCTTATAGATGCGGAAGTCGGTCGCAGAACGGAGTATGCGAACCGGACGAATCCTTACGATCTTGAGAACGAGGCGTTCCTGCACGCGGTAAAAACCGGCGATACTTCGCGCATCCGCTCTACGTACGCAGACTCAATGCTCACGCACCGGGTCACGATGGCTGCAAACGAATCGGCACGCACGGGGCTTCCGGTCAAGCTTTAAGCCTTTTTTGGCAGGAAGCTGTTACCCACATTCCGATTTTGTACGATCCAGCTAACTCTAACGAACTGCACCGTCGCTATCTTAGCGATTTGACCATTTTCGTGTTTCTAAGGAACTATATAATCGCTATTAAGGTGAAAAGATGCCGGTCTATCCCTATTTTCGGGTTATAAGGTTACTCCGATTCGTTACCGTCTGAAAACGTTCATTTGGGAATAAATAGCGACATATGTGTTCGTTAGCTCTGATCCACTTACAGTATGGGGAACGCCGGTACGATTTCTCAAAAAAACAGCGACAGCCTGGGATTGATTGATTATCCCATCCAAGGCTGCCGCTGTTTTATTGTTCCGCTAGCGCTTGCCGCGGTTTCGCCGCTCGGGAATGACGGGGCGTGGCTCGTCGTCCGTCTGCCCGAAGCCGTCCTGCCGCCCCGCGCCAGGGAAGAGGTCCGTCCGGTCCGCGCTGCCGAAGCCGGCTTCCCGCCTGCCGTCCTTCGTCCGGCGCGTCCCTCTCCGCTTTGAGTCCGCTTGCCCGGCAACGATTTCCGAAGGCTTGCGCCCGTTCAACAGATCGCCTGTCCAGCCTTTCTTCCAAAGCCAAACGTAGATGACGATCGTGATGACGAAGATCGTGACAATCATCACGGGGAAGCCCCAAGGCTCTTCCTTCCAGGCGAGCTTGTTAAAGTTCGTCCCCCACAAGGAGCTGGCTACGGTAGCCGGGAGGAACATGACGGTAAAAATCGTGAGCGTCTTCATAATGTCATTGCCGCGGAAGCTGGAAATCGCGTCATCCATGGAAATCAGCGTGTCGATCTCCAGCGCGTAATGCTTCAGCAGCGCGTCGATTCTTTCCAGCTTGTGCGTAATCCGCTTGAAGCCGTCGGTTTCCGTCAGCTTCTCCATGAACGCTTCCTTGGCGGCTCCGTGCAGCTCCCGGACGGGGATAAACAGATGGCTCCAGTGAAGCAGATCATACCGCCGTTCGAATATAATATCGATCAGCCCGGTCCGGTTCTCCCTGCGCATCGTCGCTTCCAGCTCGCCCAGCCGCTTCTCGAAGCCGTCGAGCCCCTCATGGAACGTCTCCAGGATGATGCCGACCATGACGAACAACGCTTCCGGCGCAGAGCCGCAGCTTTCGAATTTCGAAGTGTGCTGAACGCTTTGCAAGCGCAGCGGGAGGCGCATATCGTCATGCATCGTCAGCAGCCGCTCCCTCGACAGCCAGAAATGGAAAGGCTGCACGTCGGATTGGTCCTCGCTTACCTGGAACATGAGCGTTCCGAACAGGAGAGGTTCCAAGCCTTCGGTTTCCCCGACGGTTATAATGTTGTTCCGTCTGTCGGCGCAATCGTCGATCCAGTCCCTGCATTCCGGAAATTGCCGCTTTAGCTCGTCATTTCCGCGGTCCCCCGAGCTTTTCTCTACTATTAAAGCGGCTTTCACCGCCGCTTGTCCGCCTTGTGCAGCCGAAGGCTGCTTTTGCGTATGTTTTCTGCTGGGCAAGGGCTCCTGCCTGGGAGCCTGC
The DNA here is from genome assembly GCF_020169515.1 of Paenibacillus vietnamensis. Classification (GTDB taxonomy): domain Bacteria; phylum Bacillota; class Bacilli; order Paenibacillales; family Paenibacillaceae; genus Pristimantibacillus; species Pristimantibacillus vietnamensis. The sequence continues at coordinate 90,323 of NZ_JAHMHW010000008.1, forward strand.
TGCCTTGCCTGCTGCAGTACGTGCCATTCCCATCCTGCGGGATAGCGAAGCATCCGATGGATCATCGCTTTGCCTCCTGCTTTTCCGTTTTTTCCAAAAATCAATCTAATCTCCATCATACTCTGAACTGCTCGACTTGTACAACCTGCAGACAGGATTAGACATAACACGACTTATTCCGCGAGGAATGGGGCATACCAACTATAGCTGGAGAAACATAGATGCTACGTTTGAAGGAGGTTATCAGATTGGCGAGAAAAATCGGCATATTCGATACCGAGCGGCAAGCGATCAACGCCATTCAGCAGCTGGAGCAGGCAGGCTTCGTGCCGGGCGAGCTGCGCGTGCTCACGAAGGATTCCGGGCATTCCAGAAGAATTGAAGCGGAGTGCGACGTTCATGCGGACGAGCTGAACGAGCTGGAGGACGACTCTTCGCCGGACCGGGGCGCCGGCTTGTTCGGCGCCGGCCCGTCGGGCTATGCGGGATTGGCCGCAGCGCCGGTATTCGGCACGTCCGGTTACGGTACGCCGGCATATGCAGGCGGAGCATATCCTTTTGCCGCGGTGTTCCTTGGCAGCGACAACGGGCATTCGGAAACGCTGCATGCGCTCGGCCTCGACGACGATGAAGCGGAAGCCTGCGGCAAAGCGATTCAATCGGGCTCGGTTGTTGTCATCGCCCAAACCGACGAGAGCATGTCGCTTTTCGACAAGGACGGCGGTCCCGATCTTTCGCGGCTTGCCGCTGCGGAGGCCGTATTTCGCGGGTGCAATGCTGCGAATATTATTTCCGGCGCATAGACGCTTAGACGAACCGACCTCAAACGAATAAGCCTCGTACCTGGCGAAGGTGAATCCATCGGACGCCGGATGCGGGGCTTATTTACTTTCATGCAGGTTTAAATGCTTGTGAGCGACGGACGGTCCAGCTTGACGATCCGGCTGAGCGGATGCTGCTCGCCGCGGATCAGATCGCGCAGCACATGGGCGGCAAGCATGCTGTAGGCTGTTCCGTTTCCTCCATAGCCGAGACAGTAATACACCTTGGGCCATTTCGGATCTTCCCCGATGAACGGCAGGCCGTCGCGGGATTCGCCGAAGGTGGCGCTCCATTCATATTCGGCAGGGGCCTGAAGTCCCGGGAACAGAGACCCGAGCTTCTCAAGCAGCCGAAGGCTTCGCTTGCGCCTGCCGGCATCGCTATGCAAAGGCTGGCCCGAATCCTCGTCTAACCCGCCGATAATGGCGCGATTGTCCGGTGTCGTGCGCAAATAGAGATAAGGCCGGGCGGTTTCCCAGATGAGAAACCGTTCATGCCAGCTTTGCAGGTTCGGCTGGACGCCTGTCACGACAGCGAACGACCGGTTCAGCTCCGCTTTGATCAGCTGCCCGCGGAGCTCCTCCGGCTCATAGCCGACGGCGTAGACTACGTGTTCGGCTTCGATTTCGAAGCCGTCCGTCGTCCTAAGATGGTATTTTCCGTCTGTTGCTTTATGCAGAGGCACGACATCGGTCCGTTCATGAATTTGCAGACCCGCGGTGACGGCATCCTCCGCCAGCGCACTGACGTAGCGGTACGGGTTAATCTCCGCATCGCCATGAGAGACGATAGCGCCGGGCTTTCGGAAAGGGAAATGTTCGGCAATGTCCCCCGGCAGCCAAAACTCCACGTCGAACCCGCATGCTTTCAGCGCGTCGTACTCCTGCCGGAGCTTCGGCAGATGCTGCTCGGTCGAAGCGAAGTAGAGGCTGCTTCTTCTTTCGAACCCGACATCGACGGAAAGGGCATTAGCTTCCGCTGCAATCATATCGATGGCTTCCCGGCAGGCCCTGTAGAAAGCCGCCGCATCGCGCTCGCCGATCCTCTTGATCAGATCGCACAGCATAATGTCGTTCCCGGCCTGCAGCAGTCCGGTATTGGCCGAGGTGCTTCCGCCCGCAACCCTGTCCCGTTCCAGCATGACGACGGAAAGGCCGTTTTTGACGAGAATGGAGCTGCAGATGGTGCCGGTCATGCCTCCGCCGATGATGGCGACCTGTGTTTTTTTGTTTTCCCGCAAAGGCTCGTATTCCCTGGTTTTCCTAGACGTTTCGGGCCAATATAATTTGCCGGTATACAGCTCCTTCATCGTTATCACTCCCTACGGTAGTATTACCCGATTTGCGGAAGATGAAGCTTGCGGCGCTGCGGGTGTCGGCCTTCATTCTCCAAGCTGCTTCATCGCCTCGCGGTATGCGGTTGGGGATTGGCCGTGAAGGCGGCGGAACTGCTTAGAGAAATAAAGCGCATCCTGCAGCCCGACGGAAGCGGCGACCTGCTCGACCGTCAGCTCGGGACGCTCGCGGAGCATCCGGCGCGCCTTGTCGATGCGAAGTTTGAGCAGGAAGGTAACCGGCGAGACGCCGGTACGCTGCTTGAACAGGCGCGATAGGTACGCGCGGTTGTAGCCTAGCGATTCGGCCATTTGCTCGATTGAGACCGGATGGGCGTACTGGGTGGACAAATAATGCACGACCTGCTGGAGCAGCCGGTCTCCCTCCGCCTGCGCCGATTTCCAGGAATCGCCCGTTTCGGCTTGAAGCAGCGTTTGGTATTCGGCCAGCAACAAGTGAAGATATCCGTTCGCTTTCATATCGGAGGCAGCCCCGCCGGTGCGGAACGACTCGTAGATGCGCCGGAACAGGACGGCGGCGCGGCGCTTGTCGGGGGTGAAGACGACCTGCCGTTCCGCGCGGAATCCGGCTGCTTCGACAAGACCGGCCGCCTGCGCGCCGTGAAAGGCAACCCACCGGTAACGCCAAGGCTCTCCGCCGTCCGATTCGTAGCTGATCAGCTGCTCCGGCTCGATCAGAAACGTATGTCCCGCCTTCAGCTCATGCGTCTGGCCGCCGCAAACGAAAACGCCTTTGCCCTGAAGGACGATATGCATCAAATAAAAGTCGTACACCTTAGGACCCAGGCGGTGCAGGGGCTTCGTCTGGCTTTCCCCGGCGAACAGCACGTGGAGGGGGCCGCGCTCGCCGTGGGCAATGACCGGATTGGAAGCGACTGTGTACATATCCTGCTGCATTTTAACTTTACACCTGCTTTATAAAAGGTTAGAAATGTGCCAAAAGGCTTATTTCCATAATGATAGCATGTCCAACCTTACGCGGTGAAGTCACATAAATCCATACAATGAGCATTTTCCGCCATTTCGTTTTTGCCGATGTTCCGATATACTGAAAAAAAGAAATCCTACTACACTGATAACAAAGGAACGTGATAGCAAATGGCAAACATTGACGCGCTAACACAGCAATTTATACAGCAATACGGCGGAGAGGCGGACGGCATTGCCGTATTCCACGCACCGGGCCGTGTGAACCTGATCGGCGAGCATACCGACTATAACGGCGGTTACGTATTCCCGGCCGCGCTGACCTTCGGTACGACGCTGCTGATCCGGAAGCGCGAAGACAACAAGCTTGGCCTCGCCACGACAAATTTCCCGCTGTCCAAGCAGTTCGCGATCGACGAGATTTTTTACGACGCAGCGGACGACTGGATGAACTATCCGAAGGGCATCGTGAACGAGCTTAAGCAAACCGGCGTCGAATTCAACAACGGCTACGATCTGCTGTACCACGGCGAAATTCCGAACGGGTCCGGCTTGTCCTCCTCGGCCTCGATCGAAGTCGTAACCGCTTATGCCCTTCTGAACATGGAAGGACTGCCGACCGATACGGTCAAAATCGCTCTGCTTTCGCAAAAATCGGAAAACGAGTTTAACGGCGTCCAATGCGGCATTATGGATCAGTTCGCAGTCGCCAACGGGAAGAAGGACCATGCGATTCTGCTTATGTGCGATACGCTTGAATACGACCTCGTGCCGTTTAATTCCGGCAAATACAAGCTGGTCATCGGCAATACGAACAAACGCCGCGGCCTGGTGGATTCCGCTTATAACGAGCGCCGTCGCCAATGCGAGCAAGCCGTGGAGGATCTCCGCGGAGCATTCCCTGAGCTGACGCTGCTCGGTCAAATCAGCCTGGAGCAGTTCAATTCCGCCAAACATCTGATCAAGGACGATACCGTCCGGGCACGCGCTCAGCACGTCGTGGAAGAAATCGACCGCGTGCTGCAATCGATGGCCGCGCTTAAAGCCAATGACCTGGAGCAGTTCGGCCGCCTGATGAACGGCTCGCACGATTCGCTTCGCGACCTGTATGAAGTGACCGGACCGGAGCTTGATGCGATGGTTGCGGCGGCGCGCGAAGTGCAGGGCGTGCTCGGCTCGCGTATGACAGGCGCAGGCTTCGGCGGCTGCACCGTGTCGCTGGTTCATGAGGACAGCATCGAAGCGTTCAAGGAAGAGGTAGGCCGCAAGTATACCGAGGCAACCGGTTTAACCGCCGATTTCTACGTCTGCTCGATCGGCAACGGCGTAGAACGGCTGGTTTAATACTTACAAATATAAAAATATAGCGAGTGGAGAGGAGATTGTACGATGGCAGTATTAGTGACAGGTGGAGCAGGTTATATTGGTTCTCATGCAGTAGCCGCATTGCAGGAGCGCGGGGAGGAAATCGTCGTCGTCGATAATCTTCAGCAGGGGCACCGCCAGGCGCTCCTCGGAGGCAAGCTTTACGAAGGGGATCTTCGCGACGCGGCGTTTCTGGACACCGTGTTCCGTGAAAACGACATCGACGCGGTCATTCATTTCGCTGCCAATTCGCTGGTCGGCGAGAGCATGAAGGATCCCGGCAAATACTATCACAACAACGTCTTCGGTACGCTTTGCCTCCTGGAGAAAATGAACGAATACAACGTCCGCAAAATCGTATTCTCGTCGACGGCGGCAACGTACGGCGAGCCGGAAAACGTGCCGATCGACGAATATGACCGCACGCTTCCGACGAATGCTTACGGCGAAACGAAGCTGGCCATGGAAAAAATGATGAAATGGTTCGACGTTGCCCACGGCATCAAATTCGTGTCGCTTCGTTATTTCAATGCCGCCGGCGCGCATGAGAGCGGGAAAATCGGCGAGGACCACAGTCCCGAAACCCATCTCATTCCGATCGTGCTGCAGGCTGCGCTCGGCCAGCGCCCTCATATATCGGTGTTCGGCGACGATTACAATACGCCGGACGGCACCTGCATCCGCGACTATATCCATGTCAGCGACCTTGCGGACGCACACGTGCTGGCGGTGGACCGTCTGCGCAGCGGAGCGGAAAGCTCCGTATACAACCTGGGCAACGGAACCGGCTTTTCGGTTAAGCAGGTTATCGATATCGCCCGCGCCGTTACCGGCAGGGAAATTCCGGCCGTCATCGAAGAGCGGCGCGCAGGCGACCCTGCCGTACTCGTCGCTTCCTCCGACCGCGCACGCTTGGAGCTGGGCTGGAATCCGAAGCGCGATAAGCTGGAGGACATCATTAGAAGCGCCTGGAACTGGCACGAAGCCAATCCGAAGGGCTATAACGACAAATAGAGTTGCTGCTTGAGTGAAAGGAGCTACACCCCTTGGCAAAAGAACAACAGGTACCTACTCAAAACGAAACGCTGCTGCTCATCGAACGGCTGCTGCAATTTGCCCTGCAGCGCGGCCTGGTGGAGGAGCTTGACCTGAGCGCGGCGCGCAACGCGCTGCTTGACCAGTTCCGGTTTACGGAGCCTTACGTCGGAACGGTTCCGCAGGAGCGGCTGGAAAGTCCGGTTACTCTTCTGGAGCCGCTGCTCGATTACGGCTTTTCGATCGGTCTGATTCCGGACAATACGACGACCTACCGCGACCTGCTGGACGCCCGCATTATGGGGCTGCTGCTGCCGCGCCCGTCAGAGACAAATGCGGCTTTCCGCCGCAAGGCGGAGGCGGAAGGGCTGCATGCGGCGACGGACGCGTTCTACAGCCTGAATATCGATTCGAACTACATCCGGATGGACCGGATCCGTAAAAATCAATATTGGCTGCATGAGACGGAATACGGCAAGCTGGAAATAACGATCAACCTGTCGAAGCCGGAGAAGGATCCGAAGGAAATCGCGCTGCTGAAGACGCTGCCGCAGGCGGCTTACCCGAAATGTCTGCTCTGTGCGGAAAATGTCGGCTACGCGGGCCGTCCCGATCACCCGGCCCGCCAAAACCTGCGTGTCCTGCCGCTTACGCTGCAAGACGAGCAGTGGTATTTCCAGTACTCGCCTTACGTGTACTACAACGAGCACAGCATTATATTTAAAGGCGCTCATGAGCCGATGGTCATTTCGCATGCGTCATTTGCGCGGCTGCTCGATTTCGTCGAGCAGTTCCCGCATTATTTTATCGGCTCGAATGCGGATTTGCCGATCGTCGGCGGCTCCATTCTGAGCCACGACCACTTCCAGGGCGGCCGTCATGTTTTCCCGATGGAGGCGGCCGGAACGGAAGCGAGCTTCGCCGATCCGTCGCTGCCGGGCGTGCGCTTCGGAATCGTCAGCTGGCCGATGTCGGTCGTGCGCGTGAACGGCACCTCCAAAGCCGATGTCCACCGCGCGGCATGCAGGCTGCTCGACGAATGGCGCGCATACAGCGATCCGTCCGCGGACGTGCTTGCTTTCACCGGGCAGGCCGACGGCACGCGGATTCCGCATAATACGATCACGCCGATTGCGCGGCTGCGCGACAACGGGGAATACGAAATCGATCTGGTGCTGCGCAACAACCGTACGAGCGAGGAGCATCCGGACGGTATTTTCCATCCGCACCAGGAGCTGCACCACATCAAGAAGGAAAATATCGGCCTCATCGAGGTGATGGGCCTGGCGGTGCTGCCTGGACGTCTGAAAGACGAGCTGGAGCAGATCGCCGCTTATTTGACGGAAGGAAATCAGTCTTCGCCGGAGGAGCTGGAGGATGCGTCCCATCCGCTGCACAAGCATGCGGAATGGCTGCGTACGCTGATCGCCCGCTACGGCAGGAGCGCGGCGTCTGAGCAGGCGAAAGCGGCCGTCGAAGCGGAGACGGGCGAGAAATTCCTTCAGGTGCTGAAGGATGCGGGCGTTTATAAGCGGACGTCCGAAGGAGCCGAAGCGTTTGAACGGTTTCTCTTGTCAGTCGGGTTGAAGAGAGCATAATCCCATAAGTAACGGAACGAAAACCTTCGGAAGCGTGCTGACAGCAGACGTGAATGAAGGTTTTCGTTTGCTAAAGAGATCGTTTTCCGGATTTATTTTGATAAAAGAAAAGATGTCTAGTACAAAAGTCATGATATTATATTAATTTGTAATAGGCCAAAATTTATGGTATTTTTTAAAATAAAAAGAATTAATATTATTGATATTTTCCTGAAACTAGTTATCGGAGGGATAGAAATGTCCGAAAAAATGCTGCCGTTAGACGAATTTTTGAAGCTTGGCACTGACGAGCAGGTTGAAAAGCTGAAGCGCTGGAAGATGGATTACACGCTGAAGGATATTCGCGAGGCTTGGAATTTCAAGCATTCTGCGCAATATTATATGCTTCTTAAGAAGCTTCGTATTTATGAAAGAGTCGTCAATAAGTCGGATAAGTTTTATCCGGTTCAAGAGCAGCTGCCAAGAGGGGGCGCCGGGGCAGAGCGCGGCTGGGCCGGAGGACAGGAAGGCTACGCCGGGCGCAAGCTGCCGTCGGACAGCTTCGATTACAACCTGAATACGACGCTGAGCGGCCCCGAGCTGGCCGATAAGCTGGAAAGAATCGCACATTTCCTGAAGGGCGAGCACAAGAATGTGACGATTAAGCTCTCGATTGAAGGCGCCGAGGCTGAGGCGGAGGAAACGGAATAAATAAAAAGAACCGGGATATGCGCTGCGTAAGCTTATCCGGTTCTTTTTTATGCTTTTGTGTGTTCATTTGAAAAGAAATGTCTGATAATGGAATAAAATGTAGAAAAAAAATTATGCGTTCCGCAGCTTGCCGAGCTCGGATACGAGCGCCTCGACCTCGCTGATGCTGAATTTATCCTTCGACGCGACAACCTCGTACAAATCTCTGATGTCCTCATATTTGCCAAGGTCGAAATTGGAAGCCTGCATTGCGGCTGCGGTCGCCATTTTCAGCTTCGACTTGATGGCCTCGATCATATATTCCACGTTTTCCTGCGTTTGGAGCTCTAAATTGTTCATGGCTTGCCTCCTATAAGCTTTGCAGCAATTGTATCATGACTGGGGCGCCGAACACCACAAATTGAACAGGAAACTGAAATTGGATACAATTGTAGAATGAAAGGAACCGAATTATAGACAGGCAGGTGCTTTGAACACGGAACAGCTGGACTTAAGCGAATTAACGCCATTTTTAGCATCGGTCGCGGCAGCTCATCCGGACCGGGGCGGCATCGTATTTATTTGTATAGGCACGGACCGGTCAACGGGCGATTCCTTTGGCCCGCTGGTCGGGACGATGCTGCAGGAGCGCGGCTGGCCGCATGTGACGGGCACGCTGCAGACCCCTTGCGACGCCTATGCCGTTGAGAGGGCGGTGCTGGAGCTGCCGGAGGACGCGGTTGTCATTGCGGTTGACGCATGCCTCGGCAAGCCGAAGTCCGTCGGCCGCTATCTGTGCTCGGAAGGGCCGCTGCAGCCCGGGCAAGCGACCGGACGCCGGCTTCCCGCCGTCGGCCGGTACAGCATCGCTGCGGTCGTCAATAGGAACGGCCCCAAAGCATATGGTATGCTGCAAACGACGTCGCTTTATTTCGTGATGCAAATGGCGAAGGAGCTTGCCGATGCGATCGGCGAAGCATGGGGCATCGCAAACAATCAAGCAAAAGAGGAGAGTGCAAGTTATGTCCGGATATTCTGACGGAGCGGTCGTATCGATCGCGCAGCGCAAGCTTTTTTTGAATAACGGCGTTCAGCTCGCATATTACGATTCGCATGCGGAGGACGGGGACGGGATCGGTCAAACCGTCGTACTGCTGCACGGCTACTGCGGAAGCTCGGCATATTGGGAGAAGATTGCGGAGGGGCTGGAGCAATCGGTTCGGATAATCGCGCCCGATCTGAGGGGACACGGGCAAAGCTCGGCTCCGGAGGACGACGTCTACACGATGGATTTGTTTGCCGAGGATATCGCGCAGCTGCTGATTCAGCTGCAGCTTCATAATGTTATTTTGCTCGGGCATTCGCTCGGGGGCTACGTCACGCTCGCTTTTGCCGAGCGGTATGCCAAGAAGCTGTCCGGCTTCGGGCTTATTCATTCCACGCCTTTGGCGGACAGCGATACGGCGAAGGAAAACCGGGATAAGGCGGTTGCCGCCCTGGAAGGGAACGGCGTGCAGGCGTTCGTGGACGGCCTCGTTCCGAAGCTGTTCGCTCCCGCCAGCCTCGAGACGATGCCGCAGGACGTGGAGCATGCGAAGCAAATCGGATACGGCACGTCTTTGCAGGGGGCGGTCGGAACGGCCAAAGGGATGAAGGAGAGGCCGAACAGGGCCAAGGCGATCGACGACACCGATCTGCCGGTGCTGCTTGTTGCGGGAGAGCATGACAAGGTTATTCCGTCTGAAAGCACGTTTGCCGCAAGCAATGCATCTACGGTAAAAGTGCTGCTGGACGGTGCCGGCCATATGGGGATGGTCGAGGCGCCGGAGAAGCTGGCCGCCGCCATCCTCAGCTTCGCAGACGGAATTAAAGGCTAGCGTTCCCGGCTGACGGGGACCTCGGCGCGCTCTAGGAAGGATAACCGGGGAGGGGAGTCTGAGCCTGATGTTTCAACGTGATTATTTCATGAGAATGATCGAACAAATGACGGAAGCGGTCGGACAGATTTTGCAGCTGGGCCGCGAGCGCAAGCATGAGGAAGCGCTGCTTCTGATTGACGATTTGCTCGAGAAAAAATTCCGGCTGAGCAGCAAGCTGATCCGCTCGCTGTCGGACGGGGATCTGATCAAGATGATGTCGACGAACGGCATTCTGGAGACCGGTCAGCTGCAGGCGATCGCTCTGCTGCTGAAGCAGGAGGCGATCATCAGCGCCGATCTGGGGCGCGAGGACGACGCGTTCGCCGCCAATGTGAAGGCGCTGCAGCTGTTTATCAGGCTGTCGCTTGCGGGCGCGGAGCCGACCCTGGCTGATCCCCGGGAGCAGGCCTCAGAGCTGCTTGAGACGCTGCGGCCGTATGAGCTGCCCATTCCGGCGAAGCGACTGCTCGTCGAGTGGCATGTCGAGGAAGGGCGGTATGCGGAAGCCGAGAATGTCTTGTATGAGCTGCTGGAGGAACAGGCGATCTGGTCGGAGGAGGCAGCCGAAATTTATCGAGGGATTCTGAGGCAAACCGACGAGAAGCTGATCGCCGGAGGCCTGCCGCGGGAAGAAGTCGAGCAAGGGCTGGAAGCCCTGATGAAATCATAGGAAGAGAGTAGGCATAAGCATGACAGAGCAATGGGAGCAAGACATAACCGGGTGGGTTCAGTCGGGGGAGCTGCTGCAGGCGACGCTGAGCCAGGTGAAGCGCAAGGATGGAACCGCCGCTCCGAAAACCGTCATCCGGCCCGTCATGCTGAAGAACGGGCTGCACTATCAATTCGAGTATCATGCAGAAAATAAGGTTACACACGACAACGTAGCGGCGGGGGAAGCGGGAGAGCGGATGATCGGGCTGCTGCGCGAGCATTACCGCCAGGCGCTCGTCAAGACGCCGGAGGCCGACGTTCAGCTGCTGTTCAACAAGAAGGGCAAAGCGGCCGTTCTCAGCAAGCCGCCAACCGGCGGAGCCAAACCGAAAAACCTCGAGCATAACCGCCAGAAGCAGCGGGTGCTCGGAGAAGGGAGGCCCGCGCCGTTTCTGGTGGAGCTGGGCATTATGACGCCGGAGGGGCGGGTCCATGCGAAGAAGCAGGATAAATACCGCCAAATTAACCGCTTCCTCGAAATGGTAAGCGACGTGCTGGATTATTTGCCCGCTGACCGCGAGCTTACGATCGTCGATTTCGGCTGCGGCAAATCGTATTTGACCTTCGCGTTGTACCATTTGCTGGCCGTGGAGCAGCAGCGGAGCATTAACGTGATCGGCCTGGACCTGAAGGCCGATGTCATCGCTTTCTGCACGGAGCTTGCGGATAAGCTCGGTTACGGGAAGCTGAAGTTTCTCGTCGGCGATATTGCCGAATACGAGGGGCTTCAAGCGGCGGACATGGTCGTGACCCTGCATGCCTGCGATACGGCGACGGATGCCGCGCTGGCGAAGGCCGTCGGCTGGGGGGCGTCGGTCATCATGTCGGTGCCGTGCTGCCAGCATGAGCTGTTCCGCCAAATCGGCGGGGATGAGCTGTCTCCGATTTTGTCCCAGGGACTGCTGAAGGAGCGTTTCGCCGCATTGGCGACGGACGCGGCCAGAGGCGTCCTGCTGGAGGCGCTGGGCTACAAGGTTCAGATGCTGGAGTTCGTCGATCCGGAGCATACGCCCAAAAACCTGCTCATCCGGGCGGTAAGGGGAGAGCAGCTGCGGTTTTCCGCGAAAAAATGGGAGGAATACGAGCAATTTCGCCAGTTTCTATCCATTTCTCCGTCGCTGGAGCGGATGCTGTCGGACAGGTTTCCGGCCGGCGTCAGCGATTAGAATTGAATGTTAAATATTTCATATAGACAATTGTCGATGCATGTAACATTTGCTACAATGGGAAAAGATGGCTATCAAATGAATGGGTGAACCGCATTGGGATGGATGATCTGGCTGGACTTAAGCATGTTTCTTGTGCTGTTAGGCTTGTTTTTCTACGTATTCGCATCGAGCTCCATTACGGTGCTGCACCGCATTTATCTCTTGCTGCATATCGTCTTTATGGTATGGCCGCTATGCCAGTTTATTTCTCAGACCAGCTCGACGGCATCCTACAAGATGCTCTACCTGACCGCATCCTATGCGGGACTGTCCCTGCTCGGCGTGGGATGGTTCGTGTTTATTGTGTTTCTTACCGGCCAATCGTACGTCGTGCGAAAGAGCCGGTTGTTCATTTTATCGACTCCGGCGATTCTTTCCGTCCTGGCGGTTGTCGTCAATCCGAACGGTTTGTTCCTCCAGATCAACGAACGGCTTGATCCGCTTAAGCAGCTGCAGCACGGTCCGCTGTACTGGCTGATGATCGGACAGCTCATCCTGTACCTGGCCGTATCCGTTACGATTATGGTGAATAAGCTGATGTCCGACGAGTCGGAAAGACAGCGGACGCTGATCAAGACGGCGATGAACGGCATGGCGACTCTGCTGCTGTTCTCTCTTGCGGATTTGACGGTCAATGTGTTTCTGATCGATTATATTGCCCGTTACGTTCCGCTTATATCGGCCGGCATGGCGTTCTCCGCCGTCTATCTCGCGCATGCGATCAGCCGCAACAAGGTGTTCGACATTATCCAGTCGGTGCAGCGGGACGTTATGAATACGATGTCGATGGGCGTAATCGTACTGGACGAGCACGATACGATCATCGAAGTGAACAAGATTATGAAGAAAATGATTCGTCTCCGCATCGGAGACAAGTTCAGTGCGGCCGTCATGGCCGCTCATATCAAGGGGCTTTCCCCCAAGGAGCTCGAGGAGTTTCTGGACGAGCAGCGGAAGCGTCCGCTGGACCGGCTGGAATTCGAGCTCGAGCTGGAATTGGACAAGTACCGCCATGTCATCGTGCAATCGGCCCCGATTCTGAACGCGAAGAAGCAGCCGGTAGGCCGCGTGCTGACGTTTCAGGACGTGACGGAGCTGAGGCTTCTGGTGGAAGAGACGAACCGGCAGAACGTGCAGCTGCAGGACCGCTACCGCGATCTGCTGATTATGCAGGACGAGCTGTTCCAGGCCAACAAGAAGCTGGAGACGATGGCGATTACGGACGGCTTGACCGGCTGCTATAACAGGCGTTATTTGCTGCAGCAGCTCGAGCAGGAGGTCGTGACGAATATCCGGTATCGGATTCCCTTCTCGATCTTTTTATTCGATCTCGATTATTTCAAGGCCGTCAACGACAAATTCGGCCATCTGGCCGGCGACGAGGTGCTGTGCAGCACCGTTGACGCGGTCCGCTCGACTTTGCGGATGACGGATGTGCTTGCTCGGTACGGCGGCGAGGAGTTTACGGTATATTTGCCTCAAACGAACCGGGAACAGGCGGAATGGATGGCGGAGCGGGTCATGGAAGCGGTCGAGAGCAACAAGGTGCGGACGGCTCCTGGAGAAAACGAGCTGTCCGTCACGATCAGCATGGGGGTCATCACCATCGAGCGGTTCGAGCCCTCCGATCTCGAAGATCCGAAAGCGTTTTTACGGGAGCTGCTCGCGCAGGCGGATGCGGCGCTATATGAAGCCAAATACAGCGGGCGCAACCGGATGGTCAAACGTAAGCTCGCCTGATCGGCCCGGACGCCAGACGTCGGGGCTTTTTGTTTGCCCGGCGAATAGTCAGCCTACGACCGATCTGATAAAATAAACACAATCGTATACCAAGCCATAATTATCGAAAGCGGGAACTGAAGCACATGAGAAAAGTGCATATAGGAATGGTCAAGCCGGGAGACCGAATCGCAAAGCCTGTCTTTCAGGAAAACGGAAACGTGCTGCTGGGAGAAGGGGTTGTGCTGAACGACCGTTATATCGAGCGGCTTAATCATTTGGGCATTGATATTTTATACATAGAGAACGGCTTGACCGAGGATCTGATTCCTGAGGATACGATACGCGACGAAACCCGCAAGCAAGCCGTCGACACGATCTATAAAACGATGACCGCCTTCAAGGATCAGGCGGGGACGAAAGGAAGGACGATCGCGCCGGATATGGGCCGCAATTTCCGCGCCATCTTCGGGCAAATCATGCAGGATCTGGCTACGCGGCCGAATATGCTCGTCAATCTGACAAGCATACATGCCAAGGACGCCTATTTGTTTCAGCATTCCTTTAACGTAGCGGTACTGGCGGGCATCATGGGCATCGCTAAGGGCCTGAACCGGACCCAGCTGGAGGAGCTCGGCGTCGGCGCGCTTCTGTTTGACATCGGCATGACCAAGCTCCCCCAGAAGCTTCTCACGCATCCAGGCAGTTTCACGCCGGAGGAGCATAAGCTGATGAGAAGCCATACGCAGGAAGGCTTCGATATTTTACGCAAATACCATGATATTTCGGTCGTGTCCGCGCATTGCGCCTTCCAGCACCATGAGCGGTTCAACGGCTCGGGCTACCCTCGCGGGCTGAAGGGCGATGAAATCCATCTCTACGCCCAAATCGTCGGCATCGCCGATATGTTCGATGCGCTGACGTCGCCGAGACCGCACCGCAAACGGTATACGGCCAGCGAAGCGATCGAATTTCTGTTTGCCGCCGGCGGGACTTTTTTTGATCTGGAGCTGATCAAGCTGTTCTGCAGGCATATTTCCATTTATCCGGTTTCTACGTCGCTGCTGCTCAGCACGGGGCAGGTCGGCGTCGTCTCGGAGAACAACGAGCTGGCCGTCCATCGCCCGAAGGTCCGGATCATAATGGAGAAGGACGGTACGATGCCGAAGGAGCCGTATGAAATCGAGCTCAAGGACGAGCTCTACATCACGATTGTCAAAGAGCTGTAGCTTCGCTGCAGCACATGGCGGAAACCTTCCAACCGGTGTTACATCTATCGCCGAATTGGGAGGTTTCTTTGCAAAGGACTGGCAGTCTAGCTTTAAATATGATAGGGATTAAGGTAAAATAATGAGAAATAGACGGGATAGGGGATGTGCGCAGCTCTATGAGTACAATACAGCACCACAAGCTTTCCAGGTTCGAGGTGCTGCGAAGAGTGCTGTTCATTACGCTCGGCGCAGTTCTGGTCTCGGTTGGGCTTGAAATCTTTCTGGTTCCCAATCAAATTATTGACGGCGGCATCGTCGGCATTTCGATCATCAGCTCCTATTTGTCGGGCGTGCCGCTTGGCCTTTTCTTATTTATTCTGAATTTGCCTTTTCTCATTATCGGCTACAAGCAAATCGGCAAAACATTTGCATTGTCGACGCTGTACGGCGTTACGGTCATGTCAATCGGCACGTTTCTGCTCCATCCCGTGCCGCCGCTTACGGTGGAGCCGTTTCTGGCTTCGATATTCGGCGGGGTCATACTCGGCATTGGAGTCGGAATGGTTATCCGGTTCGGGGGATCGCTGGACGGCACGGAGATCGTTGCGATTTTGCTGAACAAGCGTCTTCCGTTTTCCGTCGGGGAGACGGTCATGTTTTTTAATCTGTTCATTCTCGGGAGCGCGGGCTTTGTTTATACCTGGGACCGGGCGATGTACTCGCTAATCGCGTATTATATCGCCTTCAAGATGATCGATCTGACGATCGAGGGTTTCGACGAGTCGAAGGCCGTCTGGATTATCAGCGACGAAGCGAAGGAGATCGGGGCTGCCATCATGAGCCGGCTCGGCCGCGGCGTCACGTATTTGAACGGCGAGGGCGGATTTACGGGCGGCAGCAAAAAGGTCATTTTCTGCGTCATTACGCGTCTCGAGGAAGCGAAGATGAAATCGATCGTGCATGAGCTCGACCCGGTTGCGTTCCTTGCCGTAGGAAATATTCACGATGTGAAGGGCGGACGGTTTAAGAAACGCGATATTCACTAATGATGGTAATAGGAGAAAGCAGAAGGAGTTATCGCAATTGGATGAGTTTGCTCGTATTCAGCATTGGACGGCGGGTCGTCAGCCGGAGGAGTGGCTTCGCCGGCGCGGGGTCGTCATCGGCATAGGCGATGACGCCGCCGCCATAGATCCCGCGGCTGCAGCGGACGGCGTTGCGGAGCCGAAGCGGCTGCTGCTGGCGGTCGACACGATGGTGGAGACCGTCCATTTCAAGCGGTCGACGATGCGGGACGAGGACGTCGGCTATAAGGCTTTGGCCGCAAACGTGAGCGACATTGCCGCGATGGGCGGCGTGCCTCTGCATGCGCTCGTATCGGTTAGCGTACCGCCCTCGTATAAGCCGGAGCGGATGCGGAGGCTGTACGACGGGCTGTACGAGTGCGCCGAGCGCTACGGGGTTGCGGTGGCGGGAGGCGATACGACCTCGTCGCCGGAGCATTTGGTTGTGGCCGTGACGGTGACGGGAACCGTCGAGGCGGGGCGGGAGCTGCGGCGCTCGGGGGCGAAGCCGGGCGACGCGGTGTTTGTGACCGGCGCCGTCGGGATGTCGGCGGCGGGGCTGCATGCGCTGCTGGCACAGGAGGGCCGGGCAGCGGGTACTGAAGCCGGGGAAGCGGAATGCGACCCGGCTGCGGCGGCCGCAGCGATCGTGCGGAGCTGCGGCCTGGATCCGGCGCAGGCAGCGGCGCTGCTGCTGGCGCACCGGCGGCCCGGCCCGTCCGTGCGCGCCGGACGGCTGCTGCTGGAGCTGGGCTGCCATTCGCTGAATGACGTCAGCGACGGGTTGGCCAGCGAAGCATGGGAAATTGCGGAGGCATCGGGGCTGAGGCTGGTGCTCGAGGAGCGAAGGCTGCCGAAGAGCGGCAGCCTGGCGGCCTATGCGGCGGCCGCGGGAGTGGATCCGCTGGATTGGATGCTTTTCGGGGGAGAAGATTACGCGCTGCTTGGCACGATGGAGCTGTCCGCGGCGGAAGCGGCACGGTCCGCTTTTCATGCCGAGGGCATTCCTTTTTTTGTTATCGGACATACCGAAGCTGCCGGCACAGGCGTAGAGCTTATTCGCGCAAACGGCCGGACGAAGCTTAAGAAGCAAGGCTACAATCATTTTTCGTCATGAACGGGTGAATAGAATGCAGCAGGAAACAGGCCAAGCGATTTGGCTGTCGAACATGGAGCAAGATACGGCCGATTTGGCGAGCAAGCTGGCGGGCTGGGCGCAGCCTGGCGACCTGATCGCGCTGGACGGCGATTTGGGGGCCGGCAAAACCAGATTCTCGCAAGCCTTTGCCGCGGCAATCGGTGTACAGGGCATTGTAAACAGCCCTACTTTTACGATCATTAAGGAATACGAAGGGGACAAACTTCCCTTTTATCATATGGATGTATACCGCCTTTCACTCGATGAAGCGGACGAGCTGGGATTAGACGATTATTTTTACGGAGACGGCGTCACCATCGTCGAATGGGCTAGTTTGATTAGCGAGCTGCTTCCGGACGAGAGGCTGGAGCTGCACATCGAGCACCTCGGCGGCGACAGCCGTCGAATTGCCGTTACCGGCTACGGCGAGCGGTATGCGGGCTGGTGCAGGGCACTGAGCGGGATAGGAGCGGGCGAATGAAAACTGAACGGAAGCATGGACAGCCGGGGCCAATTTTGGCGCTGGATACGGCTACGGCATCGATGGCCGCAGCAATTATCGACGAAAGCGGGGTGCTGGCGGAAATTCAATCGCTGGCCGAACGGAACCATTCGGTTCACGTCGTTTCGCATGTGAAGGAGATGCTGGCGTCAAGCGGAATTAAGGACAGTGAGCTTGCGGCGATCGCCGTCGGCAGCGGTCCCGGTTCTTATACGGGGATGCGAATCGCGGTGGCGGTTGCCAAGACGCTGGCATGGGTGTGGGAAAAGCCGCTGGTTGGCGTATCCAGCCTGGAGGCGATCGCTTACGGCGCTTGGCATCATGTCTCACTTGAAGAAGAGAAGACGGCTGCTGAATGGATATCGGGCGGCGAGCATTGGGTCATTCCGATTATGGACGCCAGACGCGGCCAGGTGTATACGTCGGCCTTCTCGATGTCGGATGGCGGCGAATGGACCCGCTGGGCCGACGATGGCGTACGTCTGATGAACGGCTGGGTCGAAAAACTGGCGGAGCGGCTGAGTGCGGGCGGAAGCAGCGCCGTTCGGAGCATTACCATCGCGGGCGATCTGACGCTGCACGAAGCGGAGGCGCAGCGGCTCAAGGCGCTCGCGGAAGCTTCCGGCACGACGGTCAGGCTGCAGCCTTTCGTTCAGGAGGGCCGCTGGATCGCGGAGCTCGGACGCAAGAAGCTGGAGGCGGGCCAAACCGAGAACCCTCATACGTTTATACCAAACTATACGCAGCTGACCGAGGCGGAAGTCATTTGGAAGGCGAAGCAAGCGGGTGAAGCAGAACGATGACGATAGATGTAAGCAAGCTTTCGTACCGGTCCATGACGATAGCCGATATTCCCGCGGTAGTGGAGATTGAACGGGAGGCGTTCACCAGTCCATGGTCGCCGGATGCGTTCACCAATGAGCTGCTGAACAATCTGTTCGCGCGGTATACGGTCATGGAGATCGACGGGGAAATTGCCGGCTACGGCGGGATGTGGATTATTATGGACGAGGCTCATGTAACGAATATCGCGGTCCGGGCGGATTTCCGCGGCCGGGGGCTCGGCAACCGGCTGCTGCTGGAGCTTCAGCGTACGGCGGTGTCGTACGGCTCGGCCAAAATGACGCTGGAGGTACGGGTATCGAACGAGGTGGCCCAGCGGCTGTACCGCAAGTTCGGCTTCGAGCCTGCCGGGATCAGGCCCGGCTATTACTCGGACAACCAGGAGGACGCTCTGATTATGTGGGCGGAGCTGGACCCCGCGGAGCTGGAGGCAAGGGAGCAATGAACGTGAATCAGTCATCAGTAACTTCTGGCGGAAATTTTTCCGATGAGATTATTTTGGCCATCGAGACGAGCTGCGACGAAACGTCGGCGGCCGTTATCCGCGGCGGCAAGCATATATTATCGAACGTGGTGTCGAGCCAGATCGAGATTCATGAACGGTTTGGCGGCGTCGTGCCGGAGATCGCTTCCCGCAAGCATGTGGAATCGATTACGCTTATTATCGAGCAGGCGGTCAAGGAAGCGGGTGTGGGCCTTCGGGATTTATCGGCGATTGCGGTCACGGAAGGACCCGGGCTCGTAGGGGCGCTGCTGGTCGGCATTGTAGCCGCGAAGAGCCTGGCGATGGCGCTCGGCATTCCGCTGATCGGGACGCATCATATCGCCGGACATATTTACGCCAATGAGCTTGTGCAGGATATCGTCTACCCGAGCCTTGCGCTCGTCGTATCGGGCGGGCATACCGAGCTGGTGCTGCTGGAGCGCGAAGGCGCGTTCCGCATTTTGGGACGAACGAGGGACGACGCCGTGGGCGAAGCTTACGATAAGGTGGCCAGGGCGCTGAAGCTGCCGTATCCGGGCGGACCTCATATCGACAGGCTGGCTTCCGAATCGCAGGAGGAGATTGTTCTTCCGCGTGCCTGGCTTGAGGCGGACAGCTACGATTTCAGCTTCAGCGGCCTGAAGTCGGCCGTGCTGGCAGCGATTAACCAGCACCGGATGAAGGGGCTGGAGCTGAACGAAGGGGCGCTGGCGCGGGGCTTTCAGCAGTCGGTTATTGAGGTGCTGGTGTCAAAAGCGCTGCGGGCCGCCAAACAATCCGGCGCCAGGCAGCTGCTGCTATGCGGCGGCGTAGCGGCCAATCGCGGCCTGCGCGCAGCTTTGACGGAGAGCTGCAGTGCCGCAGGTATACCGCTGCTCATTCCGCCGAATTCGTTGTGTACGGACAATGCTGCGATGATCGGCGCGGCCGCATTTTTGAAGCTGAAGCGGGGGCAATTCAGCGGCCTCGATCTGAAGGGCGATCCGGGATTGTCGCTGGAGAAATGGTCGGTTAACTCGTAGCGACCTCAAATAATTTTTAATTTGGAATTGACAGACTATTTGCAGACGCCTATAATAAGCAACAATACTTCAAATCTTATATGCTGCAAACGCAAGGAACAGGAACAGTAAAGCTTAACCGGGAAGCTGGCTGCATAGCTTGGTGATTACGATCATCGGCATGTGGACGGCGCAAGAGAACTGCGGGACGGTGCAACGCAGTCGAAGGTGGCTTGAAGCTCGCCTGGGAGCGGAACGATGGAAGAAGCTCGGGCAATCGCCGGTTGGCGGTCCGCTGAGGCAAGTACATTGTTACGGTTAACCTCCGTAATCGGGTGCATGTGCGTTGGCATCCGGAGCCAGCCATATGCCTAAGGTGGGCGTCCTCGTTTGCGAACGTATAGGAGGTCAACAAGGGTGGTACCGCGCGGGTCATAATAGCCTGTCGTCTCTTGAATTCAAGAGGCGGCAGGCTTTTCTTGTTGTCGTTGAAGTTGTGGAAGCATTCATGGTGTCTGGCAAAACGAAGATCCAAGGATAAACGGCTTACGCCGTCCTTTGGACGAGCGCGTTTACCGTAGCGGAATCGGCAATGTATAAAGTGAAAACTAATACTGTTTGATGTAGGAACATATAAAGCAAAACGCAAGGAACAGGAGCAGTAGAACAGTAAGCCGCCAAAACGCGACGGTTGGGGTTCAACGGAAGGCGAACTCACCGGATTCGTACAGAGAGCTGCGGGACGGTGCGACGCAGCGGGGCTTTGGTTCGAATCTCGCCTGGGAGCGGACCGGTGGAAACGGCATGCGAAGCAGCCGGACTACATCGATACGGCTGGCCGCCGTCATCGGGCCTCGAGCGGGTTCGGACCCGCGGCAGCAAGACCCTGCGGCTAACACGCATCGGCAGCTGCTGCAGCAAGGTCCGGCCAATTAGAGTGGTACCACGGCTGCCCAAGGCGCGTCGTCTCTTTCAAGGAGACGGCGCGTTTTTTTATATTCGAGGAGGTAGAAGAACATGACAAACGAAATGAAAAAAATTCAAATATTCGATACGACTTTAAGAGACGGCGAGCAATCGCCCGGCGCTTCCATCGATCCGGAACGCAAAATCATCATTGCCCGCCAGCTCGGCAAGCTGGGCATCGACGTGATCGAGCCGGGATTTCCGGTATCGAGCCCGGGTGAATTCGCAGCTGTGCAGCAAATTTCGCGGGAGCTGCAGCATGTGGAAATCGCCGGCTTCGCTCGGGCGGTGAAGGGGGATATCGACGCTGCGGTGAAAGCGACGCAGGATGCGGCCCGCAGACGTCTGCACCTGTTTATTTCCTCCTCCGACATCCATCTGAATCACCAGCTTCGCAAATCCCGCGACGAGGTCGTTCAAATCGCCCGGGAAATGGTCGCTTACGGCAAGCAGTTCGTGGATGAAATCGAGTTTTCCGCGATGGACTCCACGCGTTCCGGCCGAGATTTCGTCATTCAGCTGGTGGAGGCTGTAATTGCCGAAGGAGCTACCGTTATCAATCTCCCGGATACGCTGGGCTATGCGATGCCGGAGGAGATGAGCGAATTGTTCCGTTACGTTCGAAGCCGCGCGAGAGGCGGAGAGCGCGTCAGATACAGCGCCCACTGCCATAACGATTTGGGGCTCGCGGTGGCCAACAGCCTGGCTGCCATCCATGGGGGCGCAACGCAGATTGAGGTTACGGTGAACGGGATCGGGGAAAGGGCGGGCAACTGCTCGCTGGAGGAGCTGGTCATGGCCATCGAGACCCGCAAGGACGCGATGCAGGCATCGACGAATATCCGAATCGGGGAAATTTATGAGACGTCGCGTCTGGTCAGCCGCGCCATGCATTTTCCGATTGCCTTCAACAAGCCGATCGTCGGCCGCAACGCGTTCCAGCATGAGTCGGGCATCCATCAGGACGGCTTGCTTAAAAACCGAAGCACTTATGAAATCATGGACCCGGAAGCGATGGGCATATCGCGCAGCATGATTATTTTGGGCAAGCATTCCGGACGGCATGCCATCAAGCATCGGCTGGCGGAATACGGCGTCCATGTCGCCGAAGCACAGATGGAGGATGTGTATAACAAGTTTAAGGAAACGGCCGACGCCCAGAAAATCGTCAGCGACAACGAGCTGATCCGGATTGCCGGCGAGCTGACGCAAACTCAGCCGGATCCTTACGTTCTTACCGATCTGTACGTCCATGCAGGTACGCAGCGTTCCCGTACGGCGACCGTTACGATCCGCGACGAGCATGGGATGGAGCAGACCTTTGCAGCTGTTGGCGACGGCCCGCTGGAAGCGGTCATTCATGCTATTCAGCAAGCCATTCCGGTAGCGGCCGAATTCGAGGACTTGGAACTGCATTCCTTATCCACAGGAGAAGATGCGCACGGAGAGGCCGTTGTCAGCATTATCCATGAGAAGCAGCGCTTCCGCGGAACGTCGATCCACAGCGACATCGTTCTGGCTGCAGCTGAGGCTTATGTCGCAGCCTGCAATCAAGCGGTCATGACTTCGGGCAGCCGGTCTGTCCAGGCTTCTGTTCAATAAGCGTTGTCAATCAAATGAAATAGGAAGGCAGGCATGGAGGATAGAACCTCTGTGCCTGTTTTTGTTTGCCGCTTTATATACGAAGGATTGTGGAGTAAAGCTGGTTCGATTGCCAATATTAGTGTTGTGCACAAAGTTATCCACATTTCCCCAACCGAATGTTAGCAAATTGTTAAAACGCTTGATTAGACTGGGTTTACGATTGCTTCAAATAAATCGTTAATGGGGGATATCTTTAACCTGCTTAAATTGTGGATAATGTTTATAATGTGGATACTTCTTTTGTCTTGTATGATTTTGGTCCTACGATTCGACGAAAGCCGCGGTATTACTGCCAGCTTGTCCTGGTACCATCGACAGAATTGGCTAACAATTTATTCAGGTATGTGGATATGTCTGTGTATAAATGTGAATAAGCCAAAAGCTCCTGTACAATCCACGTTTGTTAATATCATCCACAGGGTTGCGCTTTCATTGCGGTCGCGCAAAAAAATTGCGTGAATTACAAATCATGTTTTCGGTGAAATTGATGAGGCTTTGCGTTATCGTAAAAACATGCTCAATTCTGTAACCTAACCTATCACCTATAGATGATTTGCTAATGAGACGCTTAAGCGTGAATGGAGGATAACCCAATAATGGATAAGCATACAGTCATTCAGGTAAGCTCAATCAGCAAGTATTATGGTGCAAATAAAGCGGTCGATCAAATTTCCTTCCACGTGAAGGAAGGGGAAATTTTCGGCATTATCGGTACGAACGGGGCAGGCAAGACGACGCTGCTGGAAATGCTGATGGGACTGCGCAAGCCGGACAGCGGTACGATTAAAGTGCTGGGCGTCGATGCGTCGCGCGACGCTGAGAGCTTGAAGGAAGATATCGGCATTCATTTGCAAAGCACGTCCCTCGTGGACAAAATGAGCGTACGCGAGGCGATGGAACTGTTCCAGGCCTTTTATAAACGGAAGAACGACCTGGACGCTATCATAGATCTGTTCGGTCTGGCATCCTACTCCAATAAAGTAGTGAAGCGGTTATCGGGCGGCTGGAGGCAGCGTGCAGCCCTGGCGATTGCGCTTGTTAACGATCCGAAAATCATATTTCTCGACGAACCTACTACTGGGCTCGATCCGCAGGCCAAAAAGGATTATTGGTCCTTGATCCGCCAATTAAAGCAGCAAGGGAAAACGATCGTAATGGCGTCGCATGATATGGAAGAAGTGCAGCGCAACTGCGACCGCGTGTGCGTGCTGCGCAAAGGCGAATTCGTAGTTTGCGACAAACCGCTGACGCTTATTTCCGAGCTGCCGGGAGGCGGCATGACGATGGAAGGCGTGTATATGCATTATGCGGTAGACGCGAGAGAGGCGTATTCGTTTTCGGGGAATCATTTTGTCTGACGTATAATTGTTCAGCCTATGTACCTCAAGGAGGGCTTTTAAGTCCATGGATCATGATGATTGCAGCGAAAGTCCGTCGGCAAGGCGCAGAAGGATTGTTGAAAAAAGAATGGAGATGATAGCACAGCTAGTGAATAAAATAAGCGAGGGGGAAAATAAGGAACAAGAGAGCAAAGAAGTGAACAGAAGCAAAAAGGTAAATAAACGCAGAGAGCTTTCGGATTACCGGAAGCTGGGCCCGCTCATAAACATCATTCACCGAATGTTTTTGTAACTATTTTCATAGTATACTAGATGGAAAAGTTGAACAATTCGGAGGATGGATCGTGAACGATTGGATTCCATTAATAGGACAACAAATGCGCGAGCAGGTATCATGCTGGTTTACGGCAGAGCCTCTTGCGCGTTTTTCTGAGCGGTATATAGAAGAAAAGCTGCGCGAGTCCGTCAAGTTCGGTCAGTTGACCGTGCTGCATTACAGGATGTTCGGCGGAGCCGGTCACGAGGTGTACAAAGCGGCGGCTGCGGTGGAGCTGTTTATATTGGCATCGGATATTTTGGACGATTTGCAGGATCGGGATGCGCCGGATAAGCCATGGATGCAGGCGCCTGACGCCGTTTCCCTGCATGTGGCCTGTTCGCTGCTTACGCTGTCTCAGCAAGTAATGCTGAACAGCACGGGGGACGACCGGATACGGATCGGTCTGCTGGAAATGATGAATAGGCAGCTGCTGCAAGCGGCGAACGGCCAAATGCTCGATCTTATGAATGATGCGTATGACGAGCAGGAATATATAGATACGGTTAAGCAAAAATCGGCCGCGCTCCTTATTTTTGCATGTCAAACGGGCGTCTTGCTGGCCGGTCATCCATGGAATGAAGGCGTCGAGGAGTACGCAATGGAAATAGGCATCGCGGCGCAATTGAAAAACGATGTCAGGGATATGCTGCGCTGGGACGACAAGAGCGACTTTCTGCAAAAGAAGAAAACGCTGATTACCTTGTTTCTGCTGGAAAGTCTGGCCGAGGAAGACCTGTGGATCAAGGATTATTACGAAGGGCGATTGTCGAAAGATGACATCGCAGACAAGCAGGACTGCTTTGTCCAGGCATGCGAACGGACGGGCGCCAGCCTATACGGCTCCGTTATGAGCCGAATGCATTATAACCGTTTTGTTGAGCTGCTGGAGTCGTTTCAGGAAGAAGGACCTTGGAAGGATATGTTTTTGCACATTTTAAGACAAGAAATTGCATAAAGACAAACCGCGCAAAAGCGATTTCGGTAAATACGAATCATTTTTGCGTTTGCTGTCGATTCGTTTCCTGTTATAGTAGTATAGTAAGTATTTTTTACTATTTTTATAGGAAGCGGAGGAGTTACAATGTTAAAAGAAACGATTCGTCAATTGGCAAGCAGCACGGAGAAACTGTCCATGGCTATGGGTGGACAACTGCAGGTTGCAGGAATTTCCGCTGCGGAGAAAAAAGCTCTTCTTGATTCGCTAAGCAACAAAAACGACAAAAACATCGCATATGCTATGTGGGGCTAACACATAAAACAAATTGAGGGGAAGAGGAAGGCATGAGAGCTACTTTACTGAACCGATTCATCACAATCCTCTTCCTGGTTTTGTTCCTATCGACCCTCGTATATTTGACTGCCGTCATCGTGCGGATCCCATCGATCGGCGCCGTCCTTGTCAAAGGGCCGGAAGAGCAATATTTCGTTAAGTCCGTTGAGCCTGCCGGACAAGCCGTCATTAAAGGGATACGTCCAGGGGATCAAATTCTGGAGGTCAACGGAAAGCCGGTAAGCGAATTTGAAAACGTTATTAAGTACAATACAATCGAATACGCGGATCATGTGCTCCTCTTGCATAAGAATAATGAAAGACAAGAAATCTATTTTCCGAAAGGCTGGACCGGAGAGCACTCTCTTTGGGAGCTGCTGCTTCAGCTTTATATTCCTGGCATTTCGCTTGTCATTTTTTGCGCGTTCTCGGCATTTTTGTATGTGAAGCGCCGGAATGACAAGGCTGTCATTATCCTCATTCTCTTTTTTATTTCTATTGGAATCAGCTATTACAGCTCGGCCGCGTCCTATAGGAGCGATCCTGTCGGCAACACGGTCATTTACCTGGTGCTGCCGATGATACCTTTGCTGTTCATGAGCTTCATGAACAATTATTTGCAGCGCTTCGAGGTCCAATTTATCGGCAGGAAGACGCTTAGCGTCTTGTTCGGGTTATTCGGCACCGTTGGCGCGGTAAGCGTGCTGTATATTTGGACGAACCTGTTTACGATCCGAATCTATGACTATATCGTGATAGCCTTTAGCAGCATCGTGCTAATAGGCAATTTAGTGTGCGTATATAAGCTGATACAGAAATTTATCCAGTACCGCCGCAAGAAGCTGCAGTCTTTGTTTACCATTACTCTGATCTCGCATCTGGTTGCGTTCATGCCGTTTGCGACGATGAATCTACTACCTCAAATATTCGGGGAAAGGCAGCTGCTGCCTGCAGCCTTTACGGCGCTTTTTCTATTCGTTCTTCCGATCGTTTATTTTTATTTATCGACCTCGAATCAATTATTCGATATCGACTTCATTTTAACGAGATTCAAATATTATACGGCGTTGGCCCTTGTTCCTTCCGTTATCGTATCGGCTTTTGTCGCTTTTTTCATTTTGGGGGAGAATAGTCCGTCATGGTCCTTGTGGTTTGGCATCTTTTTTGTCATCTACATCGGGATGACGTTGTTTTTATATGCGAAGGAGCAGATCGATCAGCGCTTCCGGCCTAAGCTTTTTAAAGCCATGTACAGCTACCAGGACAGCTTGGACCGTTTCTCCCGGAAGATTGCGCGGGTGATGAAGCAGGCCGATTTGGAAGCCGTGCTGAAGCAGGAGATTAGCGAGCTCCTTCCCGTAAACCGGATCATGTTTTTGCTTGTCGAGCTGTCGGAAAATACGGTTTATCCGATGGGCGATCACCCGGAGGAGCTGATTACGGCCGAGTTTTTGCTCGGGACGGTCAATTCGCTCCAGGTTGGCGAACTAATCGAGCTGCCGTACGGGCTCGGACTTGTTATCGGGCGCCAGCGCACGCGCTACCATATTTTGTGGATCGGCATGAAAACGAACCATACGAGATTCAATTCGGACGAGCTGCGCTGGTTAAAGACGATGTCCAATTATGCCAGCATCGTATTCGAGAATCTATACCTGATTGAAGGCTTAATCGAGGATTTGGAATCGGAGGTTCGCAAAGAGCATTCTACCTCTCCATGGGTACTCCGATTGTTATTCTGTCTGTCGGAGAACGAAAGGCGAAAGCTGGCTGCGGATTTGCATGATTCCGCACTGCAGGACCAGCTGCTGTGGTACCGCAAGCTTGAAACGATTATGATGGATCATCCCTTGTCCGACAAGCTTGAGCACGAGCTGGAGGATATTAAGGAAGGTTTGCTGGACGTCATTCACCAGATCAGGGAAACCTGCAACGAGCTCAGGCCGCCGCTCTTGAAGGAAATGGGCGTCGTGGAAGCCGTGGAGTCCATCATTGAACATACGCAGATGCGCGTCAATTTCGACGTCGAGTTCCGGGCGCAGCCGTTTTTGCGCCCGCTTAACGAGGAGCAGATAACGGCGATTTACCGGATCGTGCAGGAGCTGCTGCGGAATGCCGATAAGCATTCGCACGCCAAGCTGATTAAGCTTGAGCTGGAGCAGCGGAAAGGAACGATTTATTTCCGTTATCAGGACGATGGAGTCGGGATGGACGTGAATCAGATGATCGTTTCGTTCGAGCATATGGGACTATCGGGCATCAAGGAACGGGTAACAGGACTTGAAGGGGACATCACCTTTAATTCCGAGCGCGGCAAAGGCTTGGAGGTTGTTATATTGCTGCCTGAAATGATAACAGCGGGCCGGGCGGAAAGGGGAATTACGCGTGATTCGTATCTTATTAGTTGACGATCACCCTTCGGTAGGCGAAGGGACTAAAACGATGATCGAGCAGGATAACGAGATGGCGGTTACCGTTGTGCTTACCGCAGTGGAAGCGCTGGATAAGGTGCAAGCGGAGCCGTTTGACTTGATTTTATGCGATTTGAATATGCCGGGCATCAGCGGCCTGGAGCTGACGAGACGTTTAATCCAGCAGGATCCGGAGCGCAGAGTTCTTATCTATTCAGGCTATGAAATCGGCTCCCATTTCAACCTGCTCATTGAATCCGGCGCATCCGGCTTTATTTCCAAAACGGTGTCGAGGGAGCAACTCCATAATGCAATCCGTTGCGCGATGCGCGGCGATGCGGTCATCCCAATCACCTTATTAAAACAATTAAGAAGGCATGAAGTGACGATAGGCCGCTCGGAGGTTTCCGTTGAGGACGTCTCGATTACCGAGAGGGAACAGACCATCTTGCATGAGGTGGCGACGGGAATCAGTAACAAGGAGCTGGCGATCAAGCTCCATGCGAGCCAGCGGAATGTGGAATACCAGCTGTCGCGGATTTTTGACAAGCTGAATGTCCGCTCCCGTTCGGAGGCGATCAGGGAAGCTCAGCGTTTAGGGCTAATCAGTCTCGAGCAATATTAGAGGATTGGATATGGCACCGGCCATATCTCCGAGATAGAACGGCAGGATCAAGGTTAGCAGCCTTGGCCTGTCGTTTTTTTTTATTACAAAATACGAAGATCTGAAAAAAGCAGCAGATACGTCTTAAAAAACTTCATTTTTGTTTTCGGATAGATATTTATAATGAATAGCAGAATGATCCGGATATTAAAAGAAAGGGTTGTTCTCGTTCTTTTATACTATCAAACAAGGAGGAGCTTCATGACACGCAAAGCTGCATTGCATTTCAGAGATTCATGGAAGCGGATAATGGCGGTAATTGTTGCGGTGAGTATAGTTGCAGCGCTTATGCCGATTGGCGCAGCTTCGGCTGCGGCTGCGGATAATGGCGGGGCCGTCAGCACGGGTTATACTGTCGAAATAAATGAAACCGTTACCAACGGATTCACCCATCCGGGAGTCGGAGTAACAAAAGCGATACTCGAAAATATGAGAGATCAGGTGCTGGCCCAGAAGGAACCGTGGTATTCCTATTACAAGGCGATGACCGTATCCGGTACGGCGTCAAAAACGGTTACCTCCAGCAACCAGAGTACGACGGATCCGGCCAAGCCGGCGAGCGATGCTTTTGACAGCCAGGGCTTCAATTCGAGATTTATAGCCGATGGATTGAAAGCGTATACCCAGTCGCTTATGTACTATATCACCGGCGATGAGGTGTACCGGGCGAATGCGATGAGCATCATCCGTATTTGGTCCCAGATGGACCCTGCGAAATACAAGTATTTTACCGATGCGCATATTCATACGGGCATTCCGCTTAACAGGATGGTTACTGCGGCGGAAATTTTGAGGTATTCCACTTCTCAAACGGAAGCTCTCAAATGGACGGATAGGGATACGGCCGATTTTACGAACAATTTGATTAATCCGGTTATTGAAACCTTTCAGCATGATAACAACCAATTTATGAACCAGCATAACTATCCGCTGCTCGGAGCGATGGCAGGGTATATATTTACCAACAACAGAGAGAGGTATAACGAGGCTGTCGAATGGGCCACTGTGAATAAGACGGCCAGCAATCAGGGCTTTAACGGTTCTATTAAGCAATTGTTCCGATTGGTCGACACTAACGCGGAGACGGGCGAGAAATTGGACACACCGGTCGTGCAGCACGTGGAGATGGGACGGGACCAGGCGCATGGGGCAGGAGATATAACGAACTCGGCGATTTTA
The DNA here is from genome assembly GCF_020169515.1 of Paenibacillus vietnamensis. GTDB lineage: Bacteria > Bacillota > Bacilli > Paenibacillales > Paenibacillaceae > Pristimantibacillus > Pristimantibacillus vietnamensis. Next base: position 119,686 of record NZ_JAHMHW010000008.1, read on the forward strand.
TCGCGTATGTTCATTGCTCAGGGGACCAAGGTCGACCCGGTGGAGGGGACCGTTTCTACCCGGGACAATGCCGTAGGTTATTACGAGTTTCTGGACGATCGGGTTTTAGCGGCCGCCGACTTTTTTTGGAAATATATGCTTGGTTATGATACGCCGTGGGTGCCGGTTCCGTTTTCTATTTTTCCTGACGGATCGGTGAGAGGCATCTATTCCAAGTTTTCGGACTCGTATAGAGGACGGATGAATACGGCTTTATTTTGGGATATGTACTACTATTACACCTACAAAAAGGGGATCAACGTTGCGGAGAAAGCTCCGTATTTCTATGAAGCTTTCACCAAAAAAATCCCGTCCAATTATTATTACCAAGGGACGCTAAGGCAAGCATGGGAAAGTCCGGACGGCGGCGGAGACTTCTGGATCTACATTCCGAAGGAAGCGGAGTCTGAAGGCGGGAAGTATGTTCCCAAAGAACAGACCACCGATGCGCTGGTCGAAATAGAAGACCGTTATACGGTATTTGATCAGAGCACGGCTGCCATTCAAGAGGGAGGTACCTCTTATTTGCGGACAAAAGCAACGCCAGAAGGAAGCATATTTGTGCTGCATAATTTGTCCTATGCGAGTCGTACCGGTTCCCGACTCATCGGAATCAAGTTTCGGACGAACGGAACGGCTGTCCTGGAGCTGAGCAAGGAAATCGGTTCGGCGCCTTATCATACGTTGACGCTGCCGGATACGAATGGTGAGTGGAAATACATGACTTACGACATGGGAATCGACCATGTTACCTACGGTCAGCTGGACGGCGACTATAGTCTCCTGTATATGAAAGTGAAAGGCGAAGGCACGACGGTGGATCTTGATCACCTGAATGTAAAAGCCGGCGAACAGCTGACTCCTCCTGTATTTAAAGCGGGAGCTTCGGATTTGAACATTTTTGCATACGTTGGGGCGCCAGTGAGCCTGGATTTCTCCGCCAGCGATTCCGGTCAGGAAAATGTCGTTTACGAGATTGCGAACATGCCGCAGGGCGCTGTACTTCAAGAGGGCAGCGGCGCATTTTCCTGGCAGCCGGCGCAAGCCGGAACGTATTCATTGATCGTTCAGGCTTCAGACGGCACGACGGTGACAACCAAAAATGTCAAAATCGTTGTAAGCGGGGACCGTACATCGGCCGTACAGGCAGCGACAGCGCTGTATGATCCGAACACGCTTTACGTAACGGCATCGCTTAAGCAGTTTAAATCCGTGTACGAGGACACGATGAATCAGATTGAAGCTGCGACGAATGAAGCTTTTTATCAGCAATTGTTAGCTTTGCGAAAGGCGGCCGAAGAGCTTCAATTGTTGACGCCTGTTTTCAAGGCTGACGGCAGCATGGATTATCCGAGCCTGGTCACATCCACCTTTGGCAACGCAATTTCGCTCCTTGCGGATGGCAACGATAATACGTTCCCGGTTTATTCGCTGGCGCCGTATCCGAATTTGTACCATATTCTCGATTTTGGGCTTGATTATAAGATTTCGGCCGATGCGTTTGCTTTTGAGGGGAGAATGAATTTTGTTGACCGGATGGCCGGCTCGACGGTATTCGGTTCGAATGACGGGGAAAACTGGACGCGGCTTACACCGGGACAAACGGCGTTTACCGACGGCATAGCAAGGCTTGAAGTAGACGCTGCGTACAAAAATGCCCAATTCCGGTATATTAAAATTCAAATGATTGATCCGCAGCCCGATGCTCTTCGCGGTCAAGTACAAAATTTGCTCGAGCTGGGCGAATTCAGAATTTTTGGCGAGCGTCATGAGACGAATAACAAGCTGGAGTCCGTATCGCTCGGCTCGGAGCAGAGCGTCAATGGCAGAATCGTGTTGGGCCAAACGGCAAAGCTGACCATTAAAGCAAAAGAACCGATCCAAAATGTAAAGGTCAGCATTCAAGGTCAGGATGCAGTGGTGAGCACACAGGACAATATCAATTGGACGGCTGTGGCGACGATGAATGAGAACGTCCAAATGGGGGCAATCAAGTTTTCGGCCGACTATAAGTCAAATGACGGAACCGCAGGAGACACGGTATACACCACGACCGATAACACCAAGCTGTATCTTGCCGACGAGTCGGATTTGATCGGCAATGTGACCGGTATCGCTAACTTAATCGACTCCACTTCGGGAAGATCGGCGGCAGAAACATTAAAGCAGGTCAATTATCTGTTTGATAACAAACCCAATACGAATTCCGATTTCCGGGTAAACGGCGGCGGAGCGGGCGGCTATATTATCTTCGATTTCAAAGATGGCAATGAAGCCGTTCTATCGAGCGTAGAGCTGCTTGCAAGACAAGACCAATATTTCACTAGAATTAGGGGCACAGTGATCCAAGGATCAAACGATTTGACGAGCTGGACGACTCTGTCTGCGGCGGCGGCTTCAACGGCGGATTGGCAGCGCTTTGCCATCAGCTCCAAAGCACCGTACCGTTATATCCGGATTTACAATCCGAATACGTGGTTCGGCAATATGGCGGAATTGAAGCTGCATGGGGAAGTGAAAGCGGCAGATCTGACACCGCCTGCCGATGCCGCTTTCGCAGCGGATGTTACTTCGCCGACGAACGGCGATGTTACCGTAACGATCAGTTATCCCGGCGACGCGGCAATAAAAGAGTACAAACTGGGAGCAGAAGGAGAATGGACGCCATACACCTCTCCGGTCGCGGTTAAAGACAATGGCACCATTTTTGCAAGAGGGACGGATGCCGCAGGAAATGTGTCGAACGTAACCAGTTATGCAGTAAGCAACATTGATAAAACAGCGCCGGAGCTATCCGTCGAGCTGAACCGGACGTCGATTTGGCCGGCGAATCATAAAATGGTGACGGTCCATGCCGTGCTGAAAGCAAGCGATGCCGGATCGGGCATTGAATCCGTGGTGCTAACGTCCATTACGTGCAATGAACCAGATAGCGGTAAAGGGGACATAGAGGCCGAACTCGGTACAGCAGCCGATTCCTTCAGCTTGCGTGCTGAACAATCGCGCATCTATACCATTACGTATACGGCAACCGATAAAGCGGGCAACGAGACGGATGTATCCGTTACCGTTACCGTGCCTCATGATCAATCCGAATAATAGGAAGCAAAAATGGCGGTGCCAAGGGATTATCCTTGCACCGCCTATTTTTTGCTTTCACCTACGCCTCTTGATTCGGGTTCCAGCCTTTCAGCACGTTGCTGACCGTCCACGATTCCGCCTGCTCATCCGTCAACTGTCGGCGCGTGTCCGCAGCGGCGGCGCCGGGACCGCTGCTGTTGTATTCATAGAACCGGGCATCCGCCGCAGAGAAACCTGACATGTCGGTCCAGCCGATCGGGTTGATATGAGCGCCCATCTCGCAGTTCATATAAACGACGCTTGCGATGGCATCCGGGTTGCCGCCAGGGTGCCACGGACGTCCCAGCCAGACTGTGCCCGCGGCGGCATTGCTCGTCAGCTTGCTGTTCAGGAACAAATAACCGTAAGGCTCCGTTATCATTGTGCTTGCCGCCGTAATGTAGCCGTTATTGGTTGAGGAACCGCGGTCAAGCGAATGGATCGTGCACTCCTCGAATACCGCGCGCGAGCCGCCGAAGATGAAATCCACATCGCCTTCGATATAGCACTGGTAGAAGTACTGCGTTCCGCCGTTCGTAAGCAGCGTATCCTGATTGCCGATGAAGCGGACGTTCTCGAAGCGCTGCCGTTCGCCGCGGACATTCAGCGCCACCGCTTGCTTATTGCCTGCGTTTACGGAAGCTTCATCAAAAGAATTTTCTATCGTCATATTTTTCGCGATAAAATCGTTTCCGTTTACGAACATGCTGGCACTTCCGCTTGTACCGTAAGTACCGCCGGCCGGACGTTCCCTGCCCGAATAATTGTCATACGTGATGACCGTATCTTCGGATGATTCTCCAATCATGCTAATGAACGGCTTATTGGCAGGTACCGTAACGACTTGTTTATAAATGCCTTTCTTGACCAAAATGTTGACCCGCTCCGTGTTGTTCGGTTGTACGGCATCTACAGCCGCTTGTATGTCCGAATAATCGCCCGTACCGTCCTGCGCGACGGTCAATTGGCTTGGCAGCTCGCGAATTTGCCCTCTCAAGTCCTTGACCTGCTTCAGCTCTCCGGGATTCAGCTTCCTGCCTCCAGCATCCTTGGAGTTTGCAGCTGCTGCTTCTGCATAAACACGATTTGAATAATAACCGATAGTCTTCATGGTTGCGAGCAGGTTTTTGGCATAGCTTCCGCCCCATGAGTATCCGTCTCTGCGTTCTTGCTCAATTTCCTGAATGCTGTATTTAATAATACCATCGCGACCAGAAAATATTCCCTTATTCGTGCCGATTTCATAGAACCGATACCAGGAGACGGCGCTTGGGTCCTCGACAAAATAGACGCCGTTCGGATCCGCACTTACATACCGGATGCCTTCCAGCTTCACCTTATCGAACCACTGCAATGCGCCTTCGACCGACCGCTTTATTTCAGCGGTTTGATTCGGGTAAGACAACAAATAACGAATGATTCCAACCGATTCCGACCCGGAAATGGAAGGATGCTCGTAAGCCCGGGCATGCCTTGGCTCGTAAGTGATCGGATCATGCTGCGCACACCAGGCCGTTAATTGACCGTCAACATTGATCTGCGATTTCAAAATGTATTCGATGCCTTTCTCTCTTGCCTGCTCCAGCAAGTCGACCGTCTCGCCGTCGATCAAATCGGTGTCGAACGGATAACGTTTGCCGGCGATGTCATCGATTAAGTCCATCACATTAATCATCGCATTATCGTTAAAAGTGACGTAGTCGGAATAGCCGCCGCGCTGCGGATATACCTGCGGCCAGCCGCCTGTCTCGTACTGCATGGTCAATAGGAAGCCGATGCCTTTTCGTACGCTTGTTTTGAACCTCTCATCTCCCGTTGCGCGATAAACCTGCGATATAAACCGCAGTTCATTAATAGTCGAGTTGTTATCGATGGTGCCGAGCTCCGTCACGCCGTCAATACCAAGCTGCGAGGATTTTTTTTCAACCCCGTTCCAGGCTCTGTCGTAAGGCATCGCTTTTGTCCAACCGCCATGATCCATCTGCCACGATAGGAGATTTTCGGCCTTCGCGATTGCTTCATTCAGATCCCCGGCCAAGCCGCCGGCTGCCGTCTCGTTCGCAATGGTTGCATCCTCGCCTAGCTCCTCCGCCGTCTCAAACAAAAGGACAGTGTTGCCGAAACGGTTCGTTCCGGCTGCCGCTTTTTTCAGCGTCAGGTTTTTAAAAGCCGGGTTAAACGATTTCCAGGTTCCCGTAGCCTTGTTTAACACGATATCCTTATAATCGATTTCAACCAGCGGGCTGTTCAAAGTGACGGCAACAACGTTGCTTGCCACCGCATGTACGCCGACGATACTGATTTGTTCAGCACCCTCTGTTTTGGAGGAGATGGCCGTTGCGATTTCCTTCGCTTCCGCAGCGGTGACAAAATCCTTTTTGCCGAAGCCGCCTTTTGCAGACATGTACCCTTCCCGGATCGCCGCTCCAATCCCGCTGCTGCCGCTTGCCGAATCCGGAATCAAATCGAGAGCTTTGGCAATCATATTCGCCGCATCGCTGCGCAACAGCGGCTCCTCCGGATGAATCAAGCCGTCCTCTCCCGGGGCAATATAACCGGCTTCCTTTGTCGCAGCCAGCACATAGGCATCCCATTCATCCAGCGGTTTTTCCCATACGGCACCGTCCTGATCTAAGTTTTTGAACGTATCCTGCTGGACATATCCGAGCGTGTCGTTCAATAGAGACATAAAAGATATGCGGGCGATCGGTTGATCCGCCGCTAGCTCTTTGGCCAAAATGCCAAGCGTGTTCAGTTTTTTCATCAATAGGCCGCCAATGATGTCGGATACCTCAACCTCTTCCAGAACGACAGGCGCCGGTTCTTCCGTGTCCGATTGATTGAGGATTTGAAGATGGTCGATATTTGCGCCGCCGCTCGTACCGACAGCCGTCGCGCGGATTACATTGGTGCCGGCATTTAATGACGTATTCGCAGATACGGTTTTCCAGACGGCAAAATCTCCTGTAGACGGAAAGCCCAGCTGAGGCGCCACGACCGTTCCGTTCACTTTGATTTCTGCCGGGCGGTCTTCCGCGGCGCCGGATGCATAACGGAATGCAAGCGTGTAATCGCCTGCTGCCGGCACTTCGACGGTCCATTCAATCCAACCGCCGGACACATTCGGGTTAAAATCGACGAAGCCGGTGCCGGTGAAGCCAAAATGCTTGTTATCGACAATCGTACCGGAGCCTGCGGCATCCTCCGCCTCATAGATTCCGCCTTGCGCTTCTTCGGTAATTTGCGAGTTCTCCTCCGCATAACCGACGCTTGGCCAAGCTGAACTTAAGAGCGATACTGCCATCACCGAAGCCAACAGCCCGGCAGCCAATTTGGATGCCTGTCTGGTTCGATTCATGAACATTTCCCCTTCCATTCCTAATGTGTGTCATACGAAACGACACTCCGATTATATGAAAACGTTATCATTTACGTATACAATCACAGCATTGGATGAAGGGAAAACATTGGTATTCCCGGGTAAACATGATCTAAGGATTATCATCCGGGGGGATGATAATCCGGCGAATGTGCCGAATTTATAGAATAAAAGGGCCGCCCCATAAGATCAATGACCTTACGGGACAGCCCGTGTTCTTTTCGCCGTTAGCGCGAAATGAGCTTTTGCCGCCGCCGTGAAGACGGCTACAGCCGATTCATGAGACTTATCATGTATGCGTCTAAACGCTCCGCCATTAACTCATCGGTCAGACCGGTTACTCCGAGAGCCGTCCAGCCGGGATAGACGGCCGGCGGACCAAACAAAATATCGATCAGAGAGACCAGCTCCCAGTAAGGATCATATTGAAAGGAATCGCCTGCATGCTGCCTGTAGGCGGACAAGAAGGCATCGGCCGTTTCCACGCCATAGAGCAAGGCCAGATTATTCCGGCAATGGCCGATATCAACGCCTTGAGGCCCTATGCAAGCATTAACCCAATCAACGACGCCGCTTAATCTGCCGTTATGCCACAGCACATTGTTCGGATGATAGTCGCGGTGAATGAAGCAAGGTCTGAATGGGGGACGCGGCTGCTTGACCCGGTCGATGACCGTTTGCCACTCCTTGGGGTGCGGCGACCAATCGGGCACCTGCAATTTCGGAATATCGTTATAAGTAAAATAGCTCCATTGAAATCCGCTGCTGTCGACCGCGTGGATACGAACGAGCGCCTCGGCCATTTGGTCCAGCCAATCCTTCCGGTTCGCCGGCTCCAAAACCACGCTGCCCTCCAGCTTCGACATCAGCAGGGCAGGCAGGCCACAGGCTTCCCCGGTTGCGTCAACCGCAATGACTTCAGGCGAGGGAATGCCGGTCTTGAGCGCCAGGCGCAGGCTTGCCGCTTCGTGAAGCGGCAGGTCGGGCTCGTCTGACAGCCACTCGGCATTGTCGAATTGCCGCAGCACCACTTCCTTGACCGATTCCGGGAGCTGAAGCGTTATGCTGTGAACGCTCGTGGATATTCCGCCGTACAGCCGGTTTACGGACAGTACGCTGGCCTCGGGATGGACGGAGCGGATCATCCAGTTTAAAATACGGTCCGGAAGCGGGTGCCCGAATAACGTTGACATGACAGCTCACCTTCTTTTCGTTAGATGCTTACATGAACTGCTCCCATTCCTCATAGGCGGCCTCTAAAGCCGTTTTGCGGCTGCCGATTTCGCCCTGTAATTCCTGAATACGAATGTAATCATTGAATACGGCGGGATCGGCCAACTGCTCCTCGAGCTCGGATATTTGCTGCTCCAATGCCGCGATATCCTGCTCCAGCTGTTCGAGCTTGCGCTGCCGGGCACGCTCCTCGCGTTTGGCCTGTTTATCCGTCTCATAAGAGCTGGTTGTCGTATTGTCGGAATTAGAGGCAGCTTTGGAGGCCGATGCGGCTTGTTTAGCCAACGCTTCCAGCCTGGCCTCTTCGATTTCTTGTTTTTTCTCTACCATTTCGTCATAATTTCCCAGGAAATGCTCAGTTCCTGCAGGCTTTAGTTCGACAATGCGTTCCGCCATTTTGTTCAGGAAATAACGGTCGTGGGAAATGAAGAGCAGCGTGCCTTCATAATCCATAAGCGCCGCTTCGAGCACCTCTTTGCTGAAAAGGTCAAGATGGTTCGTCGGCTCGTCCAGAATAAGGACGTTTGCTTGAGCCAGCATCAGCTTGGCTAACGATACGCGGGCTTTCTCGCCGCCGCTTAAGGAAGAGATACGCTTTAGCACATCCTCGCCGCTGAACAGGAAATTGCCGAGCACGGTCCGGATCCGGGCTTCTTCCATGTGGGAATAGGCGCCCCATACTTCCTCCAAAACGGTATTTTGAGGATTAAGTCTCGTATGCTCCTGATCGTAGTAGCCCAGCTTCACGTGCGTACCGAACCGGATTGTACCGGCGGAAGGCTCGTATTGGCCGACGATGGCCTTCAGCAGCGTGGATTTGCCGATTCCGTTCGGTCCGATGAGCGCAACCGTTTCTCCGCGGGTCAGCTGGAACGAGACATGCTCGAACAGCGGCTTGTCGCGTCCGGAAAACGTAACCGACACATCCTGAACCTGAAGAACGTCCTTGCCCGTCATCCGCTCGATTTCAAAGGAAAAATGGGCTTTTTTTAGCTCGCCGAGCGGCTTTTCCAGACGATCCATTTTTTCCAGCGCTTTACGCCTGCTTTGTGCCCGTTTGGTCGTCGAAGCGCGGACGATATTTTGCTGCACGAACTGCTCCATCTTGGCGATTTCATCCTGCTGCTTCTCATATTGCTTCATATTAATCTCGTATTCCGCGGCCTTCAGCTCCGCGTAGCGGCTGTAGTTGCCGGTGTACCGCTTCGACGTATGACGTTCGATTTCAACGATGGTTTGAGCGAGCGCATCCAGGAAATACCGGTCATGGGACACGACAAGAATGGCGCCTGAATATCCGCGCAAATACGACTCCAGCCAGGTAAGCGTCTCGATGTCCAAATAGTTCGTCGGTTCGTCAAGCATGAGCAGGTCAGGCGCTTGCAGCAAAATCCGCGCTAAAGCAAGCCGCGTCTTCTGGCCGCCGCTTAACGTGGAAATGACGGTGTCTTGCGGGAATTGGCCGAAGCCCATGCCGTGAAGAACGCTGTTGATACGGGTATTGATTTCAAAGCCGCCCTGCTCGCGAAACCAGTCCGAGCGCTTGGAGTAGCGATCCAGCGTATCGGCATAACGTTTCTCATCCGCGTGAAGCTCGGGATCGGCGATTTTGATTTCCAGCTCGCGCAGCTCCTGCTCGGCTTCGATAAGGTGGGAGAATACGGCGCGCATCTCGGCTTCGATCGTGCGGTCCGACTGCAGGCCGCTGTTTTGGGCCAAATACCCGATTTTTGTTTCTTTTGCTTTATGGATGGTGCCGGAATCGGCGTTCATTTCGCCGGCGATAATTTTGAGCAGAGTCGATTTGCCTGCCCCGTTCACGCCGACGAGACCGATCCGCTCCCGTTCTTGAACTTGCATCGAAATATTGGATAACACGGCATTTACGCCGTAGCTTTTTGAAATATTGGAAACCTGAAGCAGCATTTCGAAACCTCCACCTAATAAATGTAAAAATGTTTAATAAACCTACTATAATAGTGTACCATAAACAAGCGCCGGCATTGGCGAAAGTTGTATAAGAGTGGTAAACTACTTGTATTGAAACAAACCGATGGGGAAGCAGAGTGAGTGCTTTGACGGAAGAAAATGTATTACTGCAAAAAGCCGGCATCCGCAAAGAGCTGGCGGGGCGCAGGGACAGCTTGTCTATGGAGCAGCGCAGCCGCTGGTCGGAGACCGTTTGCGCCAGGGCGAAGGAGCTGCTCGAAAGAAAGGCGGCCGCTTCGTTTATGGCGTATGTGTCGTTCCGCAGCGAGCTCGATTTGTCCGGGCTGATCGAATGGGGCTGGCAAACCGGCCGAACCGTCATTGTGCCGCGCTGCCATGCCGCAAACCGTTCGATGACGCTTTATCGCCTGCGCAGCTGGGAGGAGCTGAAGCCCGGAGCCTATGGCATCATGGAGCCGAATCCGGACATCGCACAGCCGCTTGAAGCGGATTATGTACCGGAAGCCGTATTCGTCCCCGGTCTGGCTTATGACCGGAGGGGCGGGCGTCTGGGCTATGGAGGCGGTTATTACGACCGATTTGCCGAATCGCTGCAGAACGCGGAGCGTACGGTGCTGTGGCTGGGGCCTGCTTTCGAGGCGCAGCTGGTGGAGCGGGTGCCGAGCGAGGGGCATGATTTGAAGGTGCAAGCGGTTATAACGGAAAGCAATGTATATGATTCGGCCGATCAGGCTGGGAAGGAGTGATGAGGTGGAGCTGACGCATTTTAACGAGCAAGGCAGGGCGCGTATGGTTGACATCACAGGCAAGGAAGTCACTTCACGGACAGCCGTAGCCCGGACGACGGTGAAGATGAACCCGGATACGCTGGCACAAATCAAGGCCGGAAAGATCGGCAAAGGCGATGTGCTGGCGGTCGCTCAGGTGGCAGCCGTAATGGCCGCCAAGAAGACGTCGGATTGGATTCCTATGTGCCATCCGCTTCCGTTAACGGGTATCGACATCGTGTTTGGAGATAATGAAGCGGACGAGCTTTATATAGAAGGCACCGTTAAGACGACGGGGAAGACCGGTGTCGAAATGGAGGCGCTCACGGCCGTATCCGCCGCCGCGCTGACGGTATATGACATGTGCAAAGCGCTGCAAAAGGATATGGTGATCGGTCCTACACACCTCGTGTCCAAAACGGGAGGAAAAAGCGGCGATTATCGGATTTCGTCAAACCCATGATCGGAATAGGGATGGGAGGAATAGCTAATGCGGTGGAAGGTAGCGATATTAACGGCAAGCGATAAAGGCTCGCGCGGGGAACGCGAAGATACGAGCGCGCAGGTCATCCGCGAGCTGATCGAGGAAGAGCTGGGCGGCGAAATCGTCGAGTACCGGATCGTTCCGGACGAGCAGGACGAAATTATGGCGGCGCTCATTGAGATGACGGAATATTTCCATGCCGATCTCGTGCTGACGACAGGCGGGACGGGGCTGGCTCCGCGCGACGTGACGCCCGAGGCAACGCTTAAGGTAATCGACCGCGCCGTTCCGGGCTTGGCCGAGGCGATGCGGATGGGCGCCCTGCAGAAAACAAGAAGGGCGATGCTCTCGCGCGGGGTATGCGGAATCCGCGGAAGTTCGCTGATCGTCAACCTGCCCGGCAGCCCGAAGGGTGTTCATGAAAGCATGATGGCCATCATGGACCAGCTTCCGCACGCGCTGGGAATTTTATCCGGACAGCTGGGGGAGCATAACGGATGAGCGGGCAGCAAGAGCAAGCGGCAGAGACAGCCGAAGTCCGGAGCGAAACCGTGCTGAAGGAAGTGCCGGTGCACGAGGCGGTCGGACTGCGTCTCGCGCATGATTTGACCCGGATCGTTCCCGGGCAGTTTAAAGGCCGGCTATTCAAAAGAGGCCACGTCATCACCGAAGCCGACATTCCCGCGCTGCTCGATATCGGCAAGGAGCATATCTACATTATGGAGCTTGGAAGCAGCGAGCTCCATGAGGACGACGCCGCCATTCGGATGGCCGAGGCTTTGTGCGGCGAGAATATGCGGCTGTCGGAGCCGCATGAAGGCAAGGTCGGCATGAAATCGGAGATATGGGGACTTGCCGATATAGATAAATCGATCGTTGACGCCATCAACGGGCTGGGAGACATCGCGCTTGCCACGGTCAAAACAAACACGGTTGTAAAGCCCGGCGGCCAGCTGGCGGCGACCCGGGCAATTCCGCTCGTCGTCCCGAAAGCCAAGGTCGAGAAGGTTGAGCGGCTGGCGACCGAATACCGCCGGAGCCGCGGCGGCGCTTCTCCGCTGCAGGTGCGGCCGTTCCGTAAGCTGAGAGCGGGCTTGCTGACGACAGGCAGCGAGGTGTATGGCGGCAGAATCGAGGACAAGTTCGGTCCCGCCGTAAGGAGAAAGCTCGAGGAGCTTGGCTCGGAGGTTGCCGAGCAACGGTTCGCTCCGGACGATCGACAAACAATTGTCAAGGAAATACACTATTTGCTTGAACAGCGTTATGATATGATACTAGTGACCGGCGGCATGTCCGTCGATCCCGATGACCGGACGCCGGGCGCCATTAAAGCGTCGGGTGCGGAGATTGTCAGCTACGGAACGCCGATGCTTCCGGGCTCCATGCTCCTCATCGGCTATTTGCAAGGCATCCCGATTCTGGGGCTGCCGGGCTGTGTGATGCATGATCCATACACATCCTTCGACGTCCTGCTTCCCCGCATACTGGCGGGAGACATTATCGAGCGGGAAGATATAACCGGTATGGGTTACGGCGGGTTGTACGGCTGCTAGCCGGGCCCGCAGACGATAGGATTTTATTTTGGGAGGTAAATCAGATGTCGGGAATAGGTGCCACAGGCATTATTCTGCTTGTACTTGTCGCTCTGCTTCTGTTTGGGCCGAACAAGCTTCCTGAGCTTGGCCGCGCTTTCGGACGGACGCTTCGCGAATTCAAGTCAGGCGCAAGAGAAATTATGGACGACGACGACCGCAAGGAGAAGGACGCGAGCCGGATCGAGGTCAGAAGTCAGGAGAATACGGAGAAGGAAAACAAGCGGCTGCCGGATTAATCGGGCCCGCTTTTTTCTTGACATTTTAACGAAGGGGGAGTGGAAATGGGAAACGATGCTAGAAGTCATTCGAGTCCGAAGTCACGGAAGGAACTGATCCGCGAGGAAGGGCTGATGCCGCTGCTTGAGCATCTGGGAGAGCTTCGGAAGCGGCTCGTTTATGTCATTATTGTCCTTGTGCTGGGACTGGTCGTCGGTCTTGTGCTCGCCGAACCGGCGTACAACTTTCTGATGAGCCAAGAGCCGGCCGATTCGATTTCGCTGCATACCTTCTCCTTGTGGGACGGGATCGGGATGTATATGAAGTTCGCGTTCTTCATCGCGCTTATTCTGTCGATCCCGGTCATCGCCTATCAGCTGTGGGCATTTGTGAAGCCCGCGCTGCGGGAGAACGAGCAGCGGTCCACGCTGAAATACGTGCCGTTCGCGTTGATTATGTTTTTGATCGGACTGGCTTTTTCGTATTTTGTCGTGTTTCCGCTCGCCTTTAATTTTACGAGAACCGTGTCGCAGCATTTGAATCTGGAAGAGACGTACGGGATTGCGCAATATTTCTCGTTTATGTTCAATTTGCTGCTGCCGATTTCGCTGCTGTTCGAGCTGCCGCTCGTCATCATGTTTCTGACGGCAATCCGTCTGGTCAATCCGAAGCGGCTCCGGAAGATGCGCCGGATCGCCTATTTTGTCATGGTGCTGATCGGGGTTATGATTACGCCGCCGGATTTTATATCCGACGTTCTGGTCGCGATTCCGTTAATCTTGCTGTATGAGGTCAGCGTATTTTTGTCGGGCACGGTGTACAAAAAGCAGCTGGCGGCCGATGCGCGGTTTGAGGCGGAGTACGGCCAATCTTTGAATAAAGCTTAATGGCGCTAGGAATTGCCGTTTCACCAGGTGACCGGCCAACCAAAGAACCCTTGATTCTGTCAGGGTTCTTTGTGCTTTTAACGAATTGCTGCGGGAAGTCTCCCATCCTCTCTAGGTGGCGAGATGAATCGCAGCCCGCTTTGAACAAACGTTCAACGGAATGTCATTCACCACTTCCTTATAGGAACGTATGTAAACCAGCAATATTGAGGTCCGGATTCCGAATCCGGGGATTAAGGGATAAGACCGGTCCCAAATCGATGCCATATTTTGATGCAATTGTCCGGAGAGTATCCTTCTTGCCCGCAACATAGATCCGCATTCAGATCATCTCCTTCATCGATATATACTTGCACTATGTATATGAGGTGACCCTGAGTTACGAGTACGCCCTGCATGGCATACGAAAAAGAACGTCAGACTCAGTGAAGGAGATTCGCGACTATGCAGCGAACCCATTCATGGACCCGAATCTTTCGCAGAATATGCGGATGGCCTTCTCGAAACGTCAACAACCAAGTGATCTAGAAACTATGGTCTCATAAAGGGCAGATAGAGTTATTTCTCGTTAGAAAGAGGGAGGTTTCAAATGTCAGGCCATTTGAATCGGGAACAGTTTCCGCTAAGCGATGCCCGGTTTCTGGACAAGCGCAGAAGCGGCAAAGCGCACTGTGAGCCGGGCTGGAACTGGTGTCCGCAGCCGCTGCCTGACTTCGATATATGGTATGCGGTATCCGGCAAGGGGCGGATGAAGCTCGGCGGCACCGAATATACGATTGGGAAAGGTTGCTGCTTCCTCGTGCGCCCCGGTGACCGGCCGGAGTCGGTACAGGATCCGAACGATCGGTTGACGGTCATTTTCGCCCATTTCGACGTAGCGGACTCCCGTACGGGCGAAGCGTGGAACCCGGAGCTGATGCCGGGCAGATTTGCGCAAGTAAAGGAGCCGTTCCTGTTTGAATCGCTGCTGAATCGGATGCTGCAAGTCGTCGATTCCGAAGACGCATGGCGTGAACAAGAATTCGATCTTCTGCTGAAGCATGCGATGCTGCACATGTACCAAAGCCAGCAACCGCCGTCTTCGTCGTCGTCCGGCAAGCAAAAACAGCTGATCGCACGGCTTGTCTCCAAAATTCGCCAAGACCCCGGACGGCGAATCTCCCACCGGGAGCTTGCCGAAGAGGCGCAGCTCTCCCCGGAATATTTGAATGTGTTGTTCAAAACCTGCACCGGCAGATCGATCAGGACGTTCATCACTGAAGCCCGTCTCGAGCGGGCGGCCATGCTGCTGGCGGAAACGGCGATGAACGTTTCGCAGGTGGCAGAAGCGCTCAATTACGCCAATGTGTATTTGTTCAGCAAACAGTTCAAAGCCAAATACGGCTTGCCGCCCTCCGCGTATAAACAGAATGTGCCGCCATCGCTTCCGCATAAAGGATAGCGCTTCGTCATTCTCAGGAAGTCGGCCGAACGGGACTTCCGGTTCTCGGTATAAAGATTATCGGTTTGCGGCCATTTGCCGTCCCCCTTCTCCCCGGTACAATAAAAGCGAACAACAAATCCGCAAGAAGCAGAGGGAGGGGCCGTTCAAATGGAGAAGAAAAAGTCTAATCGCACGCTGTTTTCCTACGACAATATGGAGGAAGTACAGCTCGCGCAGACGATCGCGAACACGATGTACCGATACGAGAACTTACCGGAGCACCGAATCGAAAGCATCGAGCAATTAAACGAGGAACACGTCAGGCAGTTTTGGGAACGAGGGTATTTGGTCGTTGATCGGGTGCTGAGCGAGCAAGAAATCCGCACGTCGATCGACGCGTTGATGGATATTATTTACGATCGTTCCGTCGGCTCGAGAGTGCAATTCGTCAAGCCGAAGTCCGAGCTTCTTACCGAAGAGGCCAAAGAACTGGCGGCGCGCAAAGTACACGAATTTGCGGACCATGAACCCCGGCTTAGAGCCATCGTCGATCACCCCGAAATTATAGGCGCGCTGGAGAAGCTGTTTAGCGAAAAGCCAAAGATGGTTCAGGATCAAGCGATTTTGAAGCCGCCTACCGGCGGGGCTGAGAAGCCTTGGCATCAGGACATGGCATACGGCAATCTGGCGTACGACAAGCCGGTCATCGGAATCTGGCTCGCCCTGGATCCTGCAGAGCTCGATAATGGCTGCATGCACGTCATCCCTTATTCCCACCGGACCGGCGCCACGCCGCATTACGCGGAAAGGGATTGGCAAATTTGCGACACCAGCGTGCATGTCGATCGCGACGTTGCCGTACCGCTGCAGCCGGGGGGAGCGCTCATTTTCTCGGGACTGCTGCATCACGGGACGCCGCCGAACTTTTCCAACAAGCGCCGCCGCTCTCTTCAAATCCATTACGCGCCGGAATCGGCTGCTAAGCTGAAACCGCAAGCGTACAAGCAAATGTTCACGAACGAAATGACCGGAGCCGAATGTTGAACGGCGGGAATGACTCTTTCACAGGCGGGTATTCATTATGGCTGAAATAACTCGATTAAACGACGGTTCCCAAGAAGCGCCCCGCTTAGAAATTCATCAATCATGGTGGGCAATGGCAGGTCTTGGGGAAGATGGCCGCGAATGGACAATCGAAGAAAAGTTTGAGGAGATAGCCAAGGCCGGATTTACAGGAATTCTGGGCCGGCTTCCGTCCCCGGAACAATCTGAACGCTGGCGCCGATTGTTAGATGAATATGATTTTAAATTCGGTATTCATTCTTTCCCCTTTCATCGAGACGATCTGGAAACCATCATTCGGGAAGCGCAAAACTTCGGAGTGGATTATATCAACTCACAAGTTGCAGATTCATTTATTACGGATTCGAAGGCCGTTTCCTTGCTGCGCGGTCTTATTACAGCTGCTTCGGAAGCGAAGATCCCTTATTTTATTGAAACTCACCGCGGTAGAATTACTCAAGATTTACTCCGTACCGTACAGTATGTTCATGATGTTCCCGAGATTCAACTTACAATCGACCTTTCGCATTATGTTGTTGCCGGTGAAATGTTCTTGCCGAGCGATCAAGTTGAGTCTTGAACTTAAAAAGATTGCCGAATCCCTTTTGTAAAAATCCCTTACGACCGCTGAAACGGTCGTAAGGGATTTTTTTGCGTGCCTGGAGCTTCTAGTCCAGATGCAGATAGAAGGTCGCCGATTCTCCAAGCTCGCTCTTCGCGTAAAGCTTGCCGCCGTGCTGATCGACGATGGTTTTGGCGATGGCAAGACCAAGTCCATGGCCGCCTTGGGCGCGGGAGCGGGAAGTATCCGTCCGGTAGAATCGGTCGAAGATCCGGTGCAAGTGCTCCGCGGCAATTCCTTCGCCTGTGTTGGTGACCGACAGGATAACATCGTGATGCTGTTTCTTCAGCACAATCCGGATCGATCCGCGCGGACCCGCGTATTTGATGGCATTGTCGAGCAAAATCATGATGACCTGCTTGATCTGCCCGCTGCTGCCATTCACCGTCAGTCCGGGCTCAATATCATAGTCGAGCTGGAGATCCTTCTCGAAAATAACGGCTTCCATCGTCAGCATAATCGTCTCCACCGCTTCGCTCAGATCGAACTCGGCGCGCATCATGGCGGAACGCGAGTCCTCCATCTCGGTCAGATAGAGGAGATCTCCCGTCAGCTTGGCCATACGTTGCGTCTCCTGCTTAATGACATGCAGCCACTTGGCCTGGTTTACGATCGTATCCTCGCGGTTGGCGAGCAGCACGTCCGCGTTGGTCTGAATGACCGCAAGAGGCGTCTTCAATTCGTGGGAAGCGTCGGCGATAAACTGCTTCTGCTTCTCGAACGCCTCCTTGACCGGAGCGATGGAGCGGCTGGCGAAATAACGGCTGATGAAATAAATGACGACGAGCATAACGAGAGCAACGGCCCCAAACGTATAAATCAAATTCGTTAAGATGCCCTGCTGCGCGGTGACATCCATGAAGACGAACATGCTGCGGGCGTCAGCGGTCGGCTGAACGATGAACGCCCATTCATTGCCGTCCAGCTTGAGTTGGCCGGTCGTATTGCCCGCTGCTAGTGCTTTCTCGAGCGCCTCCCGGTAGAAGGACTCCTCCATATCAAACCGCGAGTCGGTGCTCGTTAACGTGCCGGAGCTGTCCGCTTCCAGCTTGAACGATACAGACCGTTCGGGCCGCCAGCCGTCGTCCTCCATGCCTGCAGGCGGCTCTCCCTGGAACTCATCCGGAGGCGCTGCGCCGTTATCGTCAGGTTCAAACCGTCTAGGTCCGTCCTGCTGTTTATGATAAGCTTCCGATACTTGATGAAGCTCCATATCGATGTCGCGTTTCACGTCTTGAAAGGTGATGGCATAGATGGCCGTGAAAGCAGCCAGCATCATGACGGTGATCGTGATCAGGTTCAGCAGGAGAAACCGGTTTTTGAGCTTTTTGAACATGCTGCTACGTCGCCTCCAGGATGTACCCGACGCCCCTGATCGTTGCAATCTTCACGGACGAATGGAGGAAGGTCAGCTTCTTCCGCAGGAACGAGATGTACACCTCCACATTGTTGTATTCCGCGTTCGAATCGAAGCCCCACAGCTTTTCGATAATTTGCTCCTTCGACGTGACGGCCAGCTTTCGCGTCACAAGCAGCTCGAGCAGCTCGCTTTCCTTTAAGTTCAGCTTCAATTCCTTTCCCTTGACGGTCAGTTTCAATTGAGCCGGATTCAGCTCCATATCCCCGAACGTCAGCGCATCTTCCGGGACGACCTCTCCCTTACGCCTCAGCGCAGCGCGTATGCGGGCCATCAACTCCTCGGTCGAGAACGGTTTGGCGATATAGTCATCCGCGCCGTAATCGAGTCCGGTTACTTTGTCCGTAATCTCGCCTTTGGCCGTGAGCAGGATGACCGGCGTCGCCGCACCTTCGCCCCTAAGCTTGCGGAGCACGGTGAAGCCATCCATCTCCGGCATCATGACATCAAGCAGCAGGAGATCGTAGATGCCGCTCTGCGCGTAATCGTAGGCGGAACTGCCGTCATAGACGACATCCACGGAGTAGTTCTGCTTTTTCAATAATTGGGATAAGGCTTCCGCCAAATGTATTTCGTCTTCCGCGACCAAAATTCGCATCGGCTGTTCATCCTTTGCTGTTTTTCTAAACTTGATTTCCCCATTATAACAAGCGAACCTTTAGCCAACCTTAACTGTTTTCGTTCGAATGCTTTCGGCCGCTATATATAGGAAGCGCGATTTCTTTGAGTAAATGTAAATGGATTTAAGATTCATTAAAGGTTGCGGGACTAAGATACAGACATGAGAGATGAGACCACAGCGGACCGCGGAAAGGAATGAAACAAGGATGGCCATTGAAGTGTTCAACCGGTACGAGAACAAATATTTGCTGGACCATGATGCGTACCTTCGATTTTATAGCGACCTTCTTGATTACATGGAGCTTGACGATTATAACAAGCAGCATGAATTTTATTCGATCAGCAACCTCTACTTCGATACTCCGCACAATTCGCTCATCCGGACGAGCCTGTCGAAGCCGAAGTACAAGGAGAAGCTTCGGCTCAGAGCGTACGGCGTGCCAAGCGGCGGGGCGAAGGTGTATCTGGAGATGAAGAAGAAGGTATTCGGTCTCGTCAACAAACGAAGGACGGGGCTGAAGCTGAACGAAGCGTACGAGTTCGTGCGAACCGGGATCGAGCCGGCATTCCAGACTTACATGAACAAGCAGGTGATCGAGGAAATCAAATATTTCCTTTGCCGCTACGAGCTCGAACCGAAGGTGTATCTGGCTTACGAGCGGAAGGCGATGTTCAGCAAGGAGAGCCGGGATCTCCGCATTACGTTCGACACGAACATCCGACATCGACGGTACGACCTGGGACTGGAGTTTGGCGATCATGGCGAGCTTCTCGACACGGCCAACTTGTGGCTGATGGAAGTAAAGGCGGAGAATACGATTCCGCTGTGGCTGTCGCGGTTGTTATCGGAGCATGGATTATACCGCACGAGCTTTTCCAAATACGGCAACGAATACAAGAAGACGGTAAGACACAGGAACGAGCGGCCGGCGTTGCGGCCGCAGCCGACACCAACTCCGCAATCGACAATAACAACACCATTTATGGAAAGAGAGCGTGTACTCTATGTTTGATTTCGAATCCTTGTTTAATCCGACGGCCGCGGCAACGACGATGACGCTTGGCAGCTCGGTCGTCACGATCCTGATCGCCATCGCCCTCGGCGCCATGATCAGCTTCACTTACATGAAAACGAACCAGACCGGATATTCGCAAAATTTTACTTTAACGATGATCATTCTGCCCACAATCGTTGCCATTATTATTCTCCTGATCGGCAGCAATATTGCAAGGGCGTTCAGCCTTGCAGGAGCCTTCTCCATCATCCGGTTCCGAAGCGCGCCCGGCGATCCGAAGGATATCGCATACGTCCTGTTCACGATGGCGGCCGGTCTGGCTTGCGGCGTAGGCGCCTTCGGCTACGCGGTATTGTTCACTTTCATCCTTTGCGCCTTGATGTTCATCTTGAGCAAAACCAACTTCGGAGCGAGAAAATCGGCTCAGAAGCTGCTTAAAGTTACGATTCCGGAAAGCCTGGCCTACGAAGAAGCATTCGCCGAAGTATTCGCTGTGTTTGATGCTGCGTATGAGCTGAAAAAAATCCGCACGACCGAGCTTGGCAGCTTGTACGAGCTCGTATACACCGTGACGTTGGATCAGAACACGAACCAGAAGGAATTTCTCGACGCGATCCGGTGCCGCAACGGCAATCTGGATTTATCCCTGACGATGGTCCCTACGGTTCAGGCCGAGTATTAAACCAACAACCATTACAAATCGGAAGGAAGATCGATATGAAAAAGACGAATTTCAAACATTATGCAGGCATAATCGCTTTGTGCACGGTGCTGCTGGCTTCGGCCTGCAGCAATGGCAGCAATAATACGGCGGCATCCGACAATGCGGCGGGCGTGGAGACCGTTTCGACGGATCAGCAGACGGAGACGGCAGCGGTTGCGGCAACCGAGCTGTCGATGGACGAACTCGTGACGTTCGACGATGAAGACTATAACACGGAGTGGAGTGAAGACAGCTCGACGAAAATTGTTTTTAACGGCACATCGGCCAGCGTGACGGGAGCCGGAGCCGCAGCAGGCGAAGGCGGTTCGGTAAGCATAACGGAAACCGGCACGTACGTATTAAGCGGCACAGTGAACGACGGCCAGTTGACGGTAAACGCGCCGGACGGCACGGTACATCTTGTCCTGAACGGCGTGGAGCTGCATGATAACGACAGTGCGCCGCTGTATATCGTGGAAGCGGGCAAGGTTGTGATGACGCTGCAGGAAGGCACGGAAAACAACCTTTCGGACGGCACGAACTACGTCTATGCCGATACGGCCGCCGAAGAACCGAACGCGGCCTTGTACAGCAAGGCGGACCTGACGATTAACGGAACGGGCAAGCTGACGGTGGAAGGTAATTTCAACAACGGCATCAACAGCAGAGACGACTTGAAGCTGGTATCGGGTACGATCGCGGTTAAAGCAGCAGACGACGGCGTATTGGGCAAAGACCGCGTGGCTGCTCTGGAAGGCGCGACACTGACGGTGGAAGCGGGCGGAGACGGCGTAAAAGCGACGAACGCTGAAGAAGAAGGCAAAGGCATTATTGCTATCGGCGGCGGAACGTTCAACATTACGTCCGGCAACGACGCGCTTCAAGCGGAAACTTCCATGCTGGTGAATGGCGGTATGTTCTCACTCCTAACTGGCGGCGGCAGCGTGAACGGAAAAACGCATGTCGAAGAGCGCGGCGGCTGGGGCGGCGGCGGCGGCCAGGCTGCGCCAGATCCGGCAAGCACGGCGGCCGGTACGGATACGGCGGCGGTAGAAGAAGAAGAATCGGCAAGTGCCAAAGCGCTGAAAGCAGGTACGGATGTTCAAGTGGGAGGCGGCACGTTCAAGATCGACTCAGCGGACGATTCCGTCCACAGCAATGGCAATCTGACGATAGCGGGCGGCGAGCTTGCGCTCACATCCGGCGATGACGGCATCCATGCGGATACGGCGGTTACGATCGCTGGCGGGAAGATCATCATTACGAAGAGCTACGAAGGCATCGAAGGCTCCGTCATTACGCTGGCGGGCGGCGAGGCGACGGTAACGGCGTCCGACGACGGCGTGAACGTGGGAGGCGGCAACGACGGCTCGTCCGTGAACGGGCGTGCTGGACAGAACACGATCACCGATGGAACGCACATGCTGACGATTACCGGAGGCACTCATTACGTGAACGCGACCGGCGACGGTCTCGACTCCAACGGTTCGATCGCGATGAGCGGCGGCACGGTAACCGTAAGCGGTCCTACCAATGCGGGCAACGGCTCGCTTGATTACGACGGCACGTTCGAGATGACGGGCGGCTACCTGATCGCCGCGGGCAGCTCGGGCATGGTGCAATCGACTTCCGATACGTCGACGCAGCAATCGGTGCTTATGACCTTCCCGCAGGCATTGGAAGCTGGAACGATGGTGCGCCTCGAGGACAACGACGGAAACGCGATCGCGACGGTCGCTCCGGCAAAGACGTTCCAATCGATCATGATCAGCTCGCCTGACCTGAAGCAAGGCGGCACGTACACCATCTACTCGGGCGGCTCGTCTACCGGCACCGCAACGAACGGCTTGTATGAGGGCGGCGAGTACACCGGCGGTACGAAGGTCGTCAGCTTCGAGATTACGAGTGCCGTGACATGGGTGAACGAGTCGGGCGTGACGACTGCCCAGAGCGGCATGGGCATGGGCAGAGGGGGCGGCGGCGGGCGTCCGATGAGGGGGCAGGGCGGTCAGCCTCCGGCTGACGGCACGGTCCCTGAGGCCGCACCGCAAGGAACGACGGACACCGGCACTTTGCAATAAGGAATGACGCTCAGTTAAACCGCATCCCTGACAGTATAAATAATAAATAGAATTAGGCGGCCTTGGTCCAGTATTTCATTGGACTGAGGCCGTTTAGTTTTGGGTAACGAGCAGTTGAGTTACAATAAGTTATTTCCCTGATAGTGGTAAAATGTTAAGCTAGAAGCAAAGCATTGTTTAGAACACGTTCAGGAGGAATTTCAGCTATGTCAAAGCGAATTCTGCTCGCAGAGGATGACAACGAAATCAGCCGGCTGATTGAAAGTCATCTGAAACAGGAGAATTTCACTGTTTATTCGGCACATGACGGCGAGGAAGCCGCGGCCATTTTTCAAAAGGAAACGTTCGATTTAATATTGCTCGATTTGATGCTTCCCAAGGTAAACGGCATGGAGCTGCTCAAACAAATCCGGGAAACCAGCGTCGTCCCCGTCTTAATCATTTCTGCAAAAGGCAGCGATCTCGACAAGGCGCTGGGCCTTGGCTTTGGTGCGGATGATTATTTAAGCAAGCCTTTCTCCATGATTGAATTGACAGCCAGAGTGCAGGCTGCTATTCGAAGGGCAACGCAATATACACAAACGGAAAGCAAACCGGCCGCTCCTCCTACGGTTTCGTTTAAGGATCTCAGCCTTGATTTGCATACGTTTTCCGCAGAGGTTAAAGGAAAGAACGTACAGCTTACCTCCAAGGAATTTCATATTTTGAAGCTATTTTTAACCCATCGCAGCAGGGTATTCACCAAAGAGCAAATTTATCAGCTGATATGGGAGGACGATTATTATGGAAATGAGAACGTCATCAATGTCCATATCCGGAGACTTAGGGAGAAAATCGAAGAGGATCCGTCAAACCCGCAATACATACGGACGATTTGGGGAATCGGATATAAGATGGGCGAGTAGGATATGGTTCTTCTTTTAACGATTATTATTGGCGTATTGGCTGCGATAATTGGCTGGCAATTCTACTCCCAAAGGAAATTTAATCGGAATATCCATGAAATAACGGATAAAATATCCGGCATTATCGAACATGAAACAGCCGAGAAAGTACTGGTACCAACCGGCCAGGACGCGATTCGGCAGCTGCTCATACAGATCAACCGTCTTCTGGATTACAATCAGAAGGTCATTGCGGATTATGCCAAAAGCAAGGACAGTCAGAGGAAAATGATCTCCAATATGTCCCATGATTTGAAAACTCCGCTGACAGTCATACTGGGCTATACGGAAAAACTGTCTCAGGAGAAAGCATTGACCAGGCAAGAGGAGAAGCAGGTCATTTTGCGGCTGAACGATAAAGTGAACAGTCTGATCGCACTGCTCAATCAATTTTTTGACCTTGTAAAAATCGAGTCGGAAGATTATGAAATCCCTTTAAGCAAAATATCCCTTAATGAGGTCTGCCGGCAATGCGTGCTTGAATTTTACGATCTGCTAGTGTCAAAAGATCTTCGGGTTGAGCTCGAGATTCCGGAACGCCCCTTATATATCCTCGGTAATGAGCATGTCCTGCATCGGATATTAAACAATTTCATTTCGAATTCCATCCGGTATGGAAGCGACGGGGGAGTTTTTGGATTAACGGTTCGGGAAGAAGGAGAATTCGTTGCCGTTGACGTTTGGGACCGGGGAAAAGGGATTGCAGAGGTGCACCAGGGACGTGTTTTCGACAGACTTTATACATTAGATGATGCCCGAAATCCGCAATTTCAAGGAAGCGGGCTGGGACTCAGCATTTCCAAACGTTTGACGGAGGAGATGAGGGGGACGATCCGCCTAAGCAGCACGCCGTTTGAGAAGACAACCTTTACCTGCGTATTTAAGCGATTAACCTACTAAATGCTTCAAGAGATGTTCTGCTGCCGCCGGACATCTCTTTTTGTTTCAAATGCCAAGGCTTAAGAAACATGTAAGGAATGGGAAAGAAAAAACTACATTTTCGGGACTATTATAAAAGTAACAAAGGAAACAAATTGTACTCACGGGAGGTTCAGTTCTATGAATGCAATCATTCAGACAAATGAACTAACAAAAACGGTAAAGGGAAAAACGATCGTAAAAAATGTCAATCTTATCGTCAAAAAAGGCGAAATTTACGGTCTGCTTGGGCCTAACGGCGCAGGAAAAACAACGATTATGAAAATGCTCACCGGCCTCATCATTCCGACCTCCGGAGAGATCATGCTGTTTGGCAAGAAGCTTGCCGAAACCTCCAAAGAAGGCTTGAAGCGTGTCGGGAGCATTATTGAATACCCGATATTTTATGATCACCTGACGGCAATGGAGAATCTTCGGATCCACTGCGAATACTTGGGCTTTTATGATAAGAGGGCCATGATCCAAGCACTGGATATGGTTCAGCTGAAAGGGATCGGGGATAAAAAGGTTAAGGATTTCTCGCTGGGCATGAAGCAGCGTCTGGGAATTGCACGGGCCGCGATTACTAAGCCGGAGCTGATCGTGCTGGATGAACCAACTAATGGCTTGGATCCGATCGGCATTAAAGACATGAGAGATCTGATTCGAACGCTCAACAAGGAATATGGGATCACGTTTCTCCTTTCGAGCCATATCTTAGGGGAAATTGAGCAGGTGGCGGACAGAATCGGCGTCATTCGGAACGGACAATTGGCCGATGAAGTGTCTTTGTCAGACATTCGGCGGCAGCGGACCGATTATATTGAGCTTTTAACCTCGAACGTGCAAAGATCGGCTTTTTTGCTGGAGCATGAGCTTCAAGTTTCCAATCTTAAAATCGTAAAGGACAACAGAATCCGGATCTATGATGCCGGCATATCCGCCGGTCAAATATCAAAGCTGCTGATCTCGCAAGATATTGAAATTGAAGAGATCCAGAAACATACAAGCACGCTGGAAGATTACTTTTACCATCAAATCCAAGGGGGAGATAAGGTTGATTAAGCTGATTGAACTCGAATGGAGAAAGTTGGACCGAAAAAAAGTATTCGGTGAAGTAATTATTTATTGGGTCATTCTTATGTTTTTGCCGGTTTTCTTTCTCAAAGTCGTCTTTGCCGATAATCCGGCTGTTCATTTTGGCGAGAGTTATGGGGCGGCGATTGATCTGATGCTGCCGATCCAGATGGGGTTCCTTTTGTTTGGGGCGTCTCTGATCAATCATGTTTTCATTGAAGAGTATAAGAATAAAACGATGGCCCTTTCATTCGGATACCCGCTTAGTCGAAAAAGACTAGTTATGGTGAAAGTGCTGTTTATCGCCTTGGCGGTATTCTTCTGTTCGCTAATATCCTTTGTGCTTGCAGGTATTACAACCTATGGGCTTGATCAGGCGCTTGAGGTCATTGACGGTTCGCCGTCGGCGGCGGACCTGATGACCTATGTCGTCCGGATGATCATTCACTCCTTCGCGACCGCGCTTGCCTCGTTGATTCCGCTTTTTTTGTTTGGGATTTGGAAGAGGGCAGTCATCCCAACGGTCGTTTGCGCCATTTTTCTCATGCAGTTCCCTAATTTTCTCGGTCTGCTTCGTATTACGCTGAATCCGGACCTTTTTTACGCCATACTCAGCTTTTTGGGTGTGGCAAGTGTTTACTTGTCTGTAAAACTGGTAAATAGATTAGGGGACCTGTAGTCGTATAAAAATTAATATTTTTTTGATCCCTAATGACTATTAAAAGTTTTAACTTCCTATTGGATAATAAAGTTATGTTCATAAACTAGTGATATATTCAGTTTTCGGTGAATAAGTCCAATTTTATTATCATTTTCGATGGAGGTATCCATATGTTTCAAGTTCAGTTGCTGAGCTTCAATAAAAGGAAATTGAAAATATTGACATCCATCATTTTCGCCATTTTTATTTTTAGCATGTCCGTTATGCCCGTATTAGCAGCATCGCCTGCGAAAACGGTAAAAGCTTCGGCAACACTCGCCTACAATCTTAAAGGACTTAAACACAACGTCGCTGTCCAGAAAGCTTACATCGCTTCGAAGTATGTTTACGTAACGCAGCGGTCCGGGGGAACCTGTTATCTTTCCAGATTGCTCATTAAAGGAAGTAATGCCACCTACGTTGATGAAATGACCGTCACCAATACCGGTCATTGCCAAACGCTCGATATGTACACGTATAAGGGTATCAATTACTTTTATTTCAGTTCAAAAGCGGATTCTTCCACATCGTATTACTGGTCGCTCCAGGTAGCAAGACTTCAATACTCGCCCGGCGCGAAATACGATTATACGGATCTTCATCGGTTCACCTATATGAACTACGCCAATAAGAAAGGTTCAAGATTAGGCGAGACATACCGTGTCGATGCCGGCGGCAACAGTACTCATACCGTTTTCCGCGTACAAACGAAAGAAGGAACGGTAACTTGGTCCATTTACGACACGGTAAAATTGAACAAGCTTCTTGACGGCAAAGAACAGGTGCGAATGGACAGTGCGGCGGCGAAAGGGGCCTGCGTCGCCAGCTTTACCCAGTCGGGCGGAGCTATTGTCAGACCGAACGGATCTTTCCAGGGTGCGGATATGCTCGGCAGTACGGAAATCTATACGTCAGGCGGGGCGGAAGGCGATACTCCGCAGATTGCTATGATGTCAAACAAAGGGGCATACAAAACCCTTGTGAAAATTACAAATGTGGGAGCCCATGAAATCGAGGGAGTACAGACAAAAAACGGCAACGTTTATTTTACTATAGTGACGGATCCGGTAAATAAAAAAAATACGCAGAAAATTTATTACGTTTCGGATAGCCTATTTTAACTGAAAGATATAATATTTTCATCTTATTGCGAAGGGATTTGAGCTTATCGCGACCGACTCTAAACCGCAGCTTAGTGCAGCAGTGAAACAAACAATCAAAAAAAGAATGTCCAGCTCCCCAAAATGGGTCCATAAAATCATCCAACCCATGAGACAGACAAAACGTTTTTTCAGGGAACCTGGTTTTCGTTCCGCACTTTTTACGCAGCTGTTTCAGGCCAAGCATGTGCATCAGACAACACCCCTAACCGCCATGGATCGGTATCCTGTCATTTTTAACGCTTGCCGGGATTATTTCGAAGGAAAAGAAAACCTCAACATTTTATCCTACGGCTGTTCAACGGGCGAAGAAGTGGTAACCCTTCGCAACTATTTCCCTAACGCCACGATTATAGGCGCAGAAATCAATAAACGCAGCCTCGCTGCTTGCAAAAAACGCCAAACGGACGAAAAAATAAGCTTCGTGTATTCCCGCATCGATGAAATCAGAAAACATGGCCCCTTTGACGCTATCTTTTGTATGGCTGTCTTGCAGCGAAAGCCTCATCACATGGCGGAAACCGGCACCAGCAGTCTCAAAAAGATCTATCCGTTTGAAAAGTTTGAACACACCATCACGGAGCTCGACGACCTGCTGCGGCCAAATGGATTGATGGTTGTTCATTTTACGCAATATGACCTGCTGGATACAGCCGTTGCCTCCAAGTATGAAGCATTCGGCCCTTACACCCAGCATGATTACAAGTCCCCCGTATTCGATAAAAACAGTGAAGTAAGGAGAAACCCGGCACCGCAGAAAATCATCTTTAAAAAAACGAGCAAGTAAAACCCCGATGCAGGCATCGGGGTTTCTTTTTTATTTTAATTGACAAATCTCCAATCCGGACTTAAGATTTAAACAGCTGTTTTAAATAGTTGTTTAAAATGAATGTTTAAATCAGGATTGGAGTTGAATAAGATGAAAAACGCTTTTCAGGCTTTTATGAAGCGGCCGACTACGTGGGTGGGCATTATTACGGCGTTGATGTTTCAGGTTATTTTCTCGGCGATATGGATGACGGGGTATGACGGCGTGACGGACCGGACGGAGCAGCTGCGGATCGCGGTGGTCAATGAGGATAAGCAGATGGGGCAGCAAATCACGGATTCGCTCGTGCAGAATCTTCCGTTCGAGATGAGCCGGGAAGAGAGCCTCGAGACGGCAAAGCAGCTGCTCGATGAGCGCGAGCTGCAAATGGTCGTCTATATTCCGGCCGATTTCACGCAGCAAGCGTCGGCTCAGGAAGGTACCGCGTCCATCGAATATTTGGTGAACGAGTCGAATCCGGCTTTGATCAAAAGCGTCATGAGCGGAGCGGCTGCCCAGATTACGGCGGAGGTGAACCGGCAGGCCGTAACGTGGGGAGTTCAAGCGGTGCTTTCCCAAATGAATATGCCGGCAGATCAGGTATCGGCTGCCGCACAAGGGCTGAGCCAGCGGGTAACTGCAAATATCCAGTCGATGAATGTCGTCCAGGGCATGAACAATCAGATGGTGCCGATGATGACGGTGCTGGCCTCTTATGTCGGAGCCATGATTATGGGCATGAACTTTGAGCAGTCGGCTATGGCCATTAGCGGATCGACGGGCAAATGGCGCCGTTTTGCGGTTAGAACCGTTGTTAATATCGGGGCGGCCGTGCTCGTCTCCCTGGTTGGAGCTTCGCTGCTTTCGGCGTTCGGCGGCCAGATGGAGCAGGGCTTCCTGAGGCTGTGGCTGTTCCAGATGCTGTTTGTGCTGACCTTTATTTTCGTATCGCAAATGTTCTTGTACGTGTTCGGAATGAGCGGCATGCTGTTCAATATTATTCTCTTATCGGCACAGCTCGTATCCTCGGGCGCCATCGTTCCGCGGGAGCTGCTGTCCGGCTTTTATGTGAAACTTGGCGACGCTCTTCCGGCCACCTATGCGGTCGAAGGCAATATGAACCTGTTGTTCGGAGGTCCCGGCGTCGGTTCTGACGCAGCGGCTCTCACGGTCATCGCAGCGTCAGCCGCCGTCATCAGCGCATTCGCCGTCCTGGCGAAACGGAGGGCCGTCGCGCCGCAGCCGGCTGTATCGATCGCAGGCCAAAGCAATGCAAGATAACGGGCCTGGTTGCAGTTTGCGCGAATATGGGGCAAAATATGAGAAAACAAGCTTCGCTGGAGGAACTTGATGACGACAGAGGCGGATATTAAAATCAGAATACTGCTCGCAGCCAAAAAGCTGTTCGCGAAGCATGGCTTCGAGAAAACGACGGTACGGCAAATATGCGAGGAGGCCGGAGCGAATGTGGCCCTCGTATCGTATCATTTCGGCGGCAAGGAAAATATGTTCGGCGCTTTGTTTGAGCATTTTTTTCCGAACGATGAGCTTGCGCAGGTGGATCCTTCCCTGGATCCGGTGAACGGGGTCAAGCTGATTGTCCAGGAGGTCACGAAGTTCCGTTACAGCGATCTCGAGCTGGTCAGCATCATTCAGCAGGAAATTATTATGAATACCGAACGCATTCAAAAAATCCGTCTCCATGTCATGCCGATGTGGCGCTTGCTCAGGCTTTGGCTGAAGAAAGGACGGGAGCAGGGCTTGTTCACGTTCCGTTCTCTTGATACGACGCTGCTGTCGGTCATCGGCACGCTGCTGTTCCACCGCAATGTCTCGTACTGGGAGGTACTCATCGAGGAAGAGTGGCCCACGCTTGACGACATGATTGAGGATTTGACAACGTTCGTCCTGAACGCGCTGCAGTATAAAGAAGAATAACGGATAAAACCGCGTGCCGGCATGGCATGCGGTTTTTTTGCATGCCTAAATGCAAAAAGTCAAAATAACGGCATAGGTCATCAAAATACCGTTAAAGAATCGGAGCCCCTCTTTCCTATAATAAAAGTAACAAAACAGACAGAGGTGAAGATCATGCAGCCGCTCCAACCATCAGCCAAGGCAGCCTCGCCTAAGCTGGAAAGCAACAGCAACAGCAACAGCAACAGCAAGAGAAACGGCATCTCCCTGCAAACGAAAGAGACGCTTGCCGGCTTCCTGTTCGTCGGCCCGATGATGATCGGCGTTACGGTGCTGACATTAATTCCGATACTGGCCACCTTCATGCTGTCGCTCGCGGATTGGAACTTCATTGCGGGCTTTCAGCAAATGAAATGGGTAGGGCTGGACAATTTCGAGCGTTTGTTCCAGGATGCGGCGTTTCTGAAATCGCTCAAAAACAATGCCTTTTTCCTGTTGACCGTTCCCGTCTACCTGGCGGTCTCGATGCTCCTTGCGGTCATCATCGACAAGCATGTATATATGAAGGGATATTTCAAGGTCGCTTATTTTATGCCGTACATTTCAAGCGTCGTGGCGGTGGCGATCGTCTGGCAGGTGCTGTTCCATCCGTCGAACGGACCGGTTAACCAGCTGCTGATGTCGCTCGGCATCGACAATCCGCCGAAGTGGATCGCCGATCCGAAATTCGCGCTTCCGTCGCTGATGATGATTTCGGTCTGGACGTCCATCGGCTTCAACATGATCGTCTATATCGCAGGCTTGCAGTCGATTCCGCGCGACCTGTATGAAGCGGCCGATATCGACGGCGCCGGCACTTGGGTCAAGTTCAAAAGCATTACGTTTCCGCAGCTGTCCTCAACGTCGTTTTTTCTGCTCGTGACCGGCATTATATCGACCTTCAAAGTATTCGATCTGATCGCGATCCTGACGAAGGGCGGCCCGATTTCCTCGACAAGCATGATCGTCTGGTACTTGTACGACACCGCCTTCGTTAATTTGAAAATCGGCTACGCCTCATCGATGGCGGTCGTGCTGTTCGCCTGCGTTATGCTGATTACGGTGCTGCAGTGGATCGGCCAGAAAAAATGGGTCAACTATTAAGAAAGGAGCGAAACCTATGACAATCACCAAGCTGGAAAGAATCCGCAAAAGCGTCATTACGCTCCTTATGCTGGCGGTAAGCATCCTGTTTCTGCTGCCGTTCATCTGGATGCTGTCCTCGTCGTTCAAAATCGAGGCGGACGTGTTCAAATATCCGATCGAGTGGATTCCGTCGCAATGGCATATCGTTGAAAATTACCGCGAAGTATGGGTAGGCAAGTTTCCTTTTTACAAATACTACTGGAATACCGTGAAGGTGACCGTGCTGACGACCGCATTGTCGGCCTGCGTTTCGGCGCTTGCGGCCTACGGGTTTTCCAAAATCCAGTTCAGAGCCAGCAAATATTTGTTCCTGATCGTGCTTGCCACCTACATGATTCCGCATCAGGCGATTTTGGTGCCGCAGTTCATTTTGTACCGCTCGATCGGATTTTTCGACAGCCATCTTGGACTTATCTTGCTCAGCAGCTTCAGCGTGCTCGGTACGTTCATGCTCCGGCAGTTTTTTATGGGCGTTCATAACGAATATATCGAATCGGCGAAAATAGACGGTGCGGGACATTGGCGCATCTTCTGGAAAATCGCGTTTCCGCTTGTGCGTCCGGCGGTTGCGACCTATGCGATTTTGCGCTTCATCTGGACGTGGAACGATTATCAGAATCCGCTCATCTTCCTGAGAACCGACAAGCTGTATACGATTCAGCTGGCGATGCAAAAGTTTACGACAATAAACGGCGAATTTTATTCCTTGATGATGGCTGCCGCCGTATCCGCGATCGTTCCTTTGCTGATCGTATTCGTCATCGGACAAAAAAGCGTTATCGAAGGCATTGCGCTCGGCGGAGTAAAAGGATAGTCATCAAAACCCGGAAGCGGCGAAAAGTCAAAATAAGAGTAAAGGTAGTCAATATAGGAGTATGGAACGGTGCAAGCGTGTTGCTACAATGAATACAAGTAAGCGGATACAAACAAAAAAGAGGGATCACATTGAGGAGGGTTAAGATGTACAAAAAAATGAAAGTATGGGGAACGCTTCTGTTATCGACGATGATCGTACTGACCGGCTGCTCGGGCAACGGAGGCAATGAAAATGCGGGCAACGGCACGAACGCTCCAGCTGCGACGAATTCGGGGCAGGAGGCGGAGGGCGAGCCCGTTACGATTAAGCTTCATACATTCGGCAACGAAGCGAATTATAACTGGACCAAAACGATTGCGGCTTTCGAAGAAAAAAATCCTGACATTAACGTCGACGTTATCGTACTAAGCGAGAAGGGCGACACCCAGGAGGCGATTCAGAAGCTGGATCTGGCCGCATCGTCCAACGAGCAAATGGACGTTCTGATGTTCAGCGACCCTGCAAGCTACGCCCAGCGCGTCGGTCTTGGCATGGTGGCCAAGCTGGATGATTTCATCGCTGCCGAAGGATATAAAGTAAATGAAGATTACAAGGTCGATACGACGCTGAACGGAAGCGTCTATGCGCTGCCGGGCAAATTTAATCCATGGTATGTGCTTTTGAACAAAACGCATTTGAAGGAAGCGGGCCTTGAAGTTCCGACGGACTGGACCTGGGACGACTTCACAACCTACGCGAAGAAGCTCACAACGGGCGACGGCGCTTCGAAGCGCTACGGCACGTATTTCCACGGTCCGCAAAACGGCGGCTGGATGGAGTTCCTGAAGCTGGCGCTTGCGAACCAGGCCGAGGAAAGTGACTTCCTGAAGGCGGACGGCACCTCCAATCTGGATAACCCGCTGTTCCGCAAAACGCTTGAGCTCCGCCTGCAAATGGAGAAAACGGACAAATCGGCAACGCCTTACACGGATATGATTTCCCAGAAGCTGCATTACCGGAACCAGTTCTTCAACCAGGCGGCAAGCATGATCATGATCGGCAGCTGGATGAATACGGAGCTGGGCGGAACCGACCAATTCCCGCTGAATTTCGAGGTGGCCGTCGCTCCGATTCCGAAGAACGATGCGGCGGACGAGGGCGGTTACACGATGGTGACGACCGACTATGTAGCCGTTGCGGAAAACTCCAAAAACAAAGAGGCGGCTTACAAATTCGTACGCTGGTATACGACGGAAGGCCAAATCGCACAAGCCAAAAACATTCCGGCATGGAACGGCGTTGAGGATTCGCAAATGGAATCGATAATCGACACGATTCTGGCCGGCACGAAAAATCCGGAGAAGGTCGATAAGGCATCCCTTCTGAACGTGCTGTCGAACGCCAAGTCCTCGAAAATCATTCCGCCGGTCACGTACCAGTCGGAAATGTATAAAGTGATCAATGAAGAATACGAGAAGCTGATCTACGAACAGCAGGATATCGATCAAACGATCGATTCGCTGCAGGAAAGAGTTCAACAAATTATTGACGCCAACAAATAACAAATGGTTATAATTTAAATGTTGCTTAAATGGAAGCCTTAACAGGAGTATAAGGGGTGCAGCCGTCAAACTGCGCTCCTTTTTCCCATTACCCAGCGTCCCGCGAGACTGGAGGCCCGCTATGCCGAACCGTTCGAAGCCGTTTCACTGGCCACGGTCATTTCGTTTCAAGCTTATCGTATCGTCGATCGTATGCATTTTACTGCCGGCGGTCACTACCCTGTTTATCTACAACATGCTAACAAAAGATGCGGTAAGGGATGAGGCGGTGTCGCAATCCCGCCAGAAGCTTGAGCTTGTGGACGGCTATGTGACGAATTTGTTCGAGTATATGCTCTTTATGGCTAACAGTGTGCAAGTGGATACGGAATTAAACATGATTATGAAAGCAATTGCAGCAGGAAAAACGTACGAAAGCCCGAACGGGGAATACGAGCGGCATAACGACCGCGCCAAAATTTTGAATAAAATCGACAGTATGTCGGTTTTGGGGGAAAAGGTATACGTCTCGATCCTGCTGCGGGACGGCTCGAGCTTCGCCAACTATCCGCTCGATGAGTTTAATCCGAACCGGTTCCGTGAACAATCCTGGTTTCAAGAGCTCGATTCGCTCAAGGGAATGCAGTCCTATTGGGTAGGCACGACGCCGACCATGTTCGCGAGGGAGTGGAAAGAGGATCCTTATCAAATTTCGATAGCGCGGACGCTGCGCAGCGGGGTGAATGCGTACGGTTATGTCGTCGTCACGATCTCGCAAAAGCAGGTCAGCAGCGTGTTCGAAAAGCTGGAGTCGGAGCAGGAAACGATGCTGCTTGACGGGAGAGGCGTCATTCTATCCCATCCCGACCCGCTCCGGATCGGGGAAATTTTCAAGGATGCGGAGCTTGCGGAAGGACAGCGTAATCCGACGATTTTGGCGAAAGAGGACGGGCAGTACATTCTTTCTTCCAAGCAGCTTGAACTGACCGGGTGGGAGCTCGTTTCTCTGACGCCGTACAAAAAGGCCGTCTTCAAGCTGAATTCGATATTCAGCCGTGTCTTTACGTACCAGCTGATTTCGTTTTGCGTATTTCTGTTTTTGTTCGTTTATTTGATCCGCACGTTTACGAGGCCGCTTGTGCGGCTCGGCCTGGTCGCGGAGACGGTGCGGCGGGACAATCTGGAGGTCCGGTCCCACATCAGGGGGAAGGACGAAATCGGCTATCTGGGCGAATCCTTCGACCAGATGCTTGACCGGGTGAAGGGAATGATCGCCGAAGTGACGAGGACGCAGGCCCGCGAGCGAAAGGCGGAGCTTGCGATGCTGCAGGCCCAGATCAACCCGCATTTTTTGTTTAACGTGCTGAACTCCATCCGGATGAAGGCGATGAAAAACGGCGATCTCGAAAGCGCGGAGATGATCAGTTCTTTGTCGAAGCTGCTGCGGATGACGATCAGTCAGGACAAAGGCACGATTCCGTTCCGCGAAGAGGTGGATACGCTGAAGGAATACGTGCTGCTCATGAATATGCGGCAAAGGGAAGAGGTACGGCTGGAGCTGGATTTGTCCTCCCAAACGCTGGAGACGCAGGTGCCCCGTTTTTTTCTGCAGCCTTTAATCGAAAACGCGCTTATTCACGGATTGAGCCAAAGGGCGGGAACGGTCCGGATAATTTCGCGGGAGGAAGCCGGCCGGATGTCCATCACCGTGCAGGATAACGGAAGAGGCATGGAGGATTCCGAGCTTGAGCTGCTGCGGGCCAAGCTGGACCTTGCAGCCTCCCGAAGCGCCGGAGACCGGAGCGCAAGCGGCAAATTTTCCGGCCTGGGGCTGTCCAATGTGTACGAAAGAATGATGATCATGTATGGGGACAGCTTCTCGATGACCGTGAACAGCCGCGTGTCGGAAGGGACGGAAATTACGATTACGATGTACATTCCACAACAGGCGGTGATGAACGATGTATAAGGTCATGCTCGTGGATGACGATTATCCGGTGCTGGACCTGATCAGCTACGCGATCGATTGGGAAGGGCTCGGCTTGCAGCTGACCGGCCTGCACGAGAACGGCTTAAGCGCGCTGGAGGCTGCGGAGCACGACATGCCGGATATCGTCATTACCGATATCGGGATGCCCAAGATGGACGGCCTCGAGCTGCTCCGCCGGCTGAAGGAGCGAAAGCCGGATTTGCAGGCGGCGATTTTGTCCTGCCACAGCGAATTCCACTACGCGCAGCAGGCGGTCAAGCTTCAGGTGAAGGAATATTTGCTTAAGGACACGCTCGACCCTTCGGATATCCGCCGCTTGCTGCTGCAATTTATCGCCGTACTGGACGAGCAAGGCTCGCTTCAGAGCAAGCAGCAGCAAATGGAGCTGCTGGTCGACCGGAATAAGGCGCTTATGAAGGAGAAGTTTATCCGGGCAACGATATCCCAGCCGATGCTGGACGGCGGGAAGTGGAGAAGCGAGCTGGGCTCATTCGGCTTGTCCTTTCAGGAAGGGGAAATTATTATCCCGGTGATCGGCCTGCTCGACGACTTTCTGTATGCGAAGCGGCGCTTCATGACGGAGGACGTGCTGCGCTTTGCGTTGGATAATGTGATCGAGGAGACGATCCAGGCGGAAGGATATCGATCGGCCCATTTTTCGTACAGCCCTCAGGAGTCGATTTTGCTGCAGGTGTTTCCGGCGGGGCTTCAGATTAACGGGTACGAGGAGTCGAGGCGGATGATGGGCCGCATCGGCCAAGCGATTCAGAAAACGCTGAAGCTGACGATGTCCTTCCAGATCGGGGACGGCAGCGGCTCACCCGAGCTGCTTAAGGCATCGCTCGCTGTTATGCGTGCGAATACGATGGAGCGCTTTTACCGCGATCCCGGCTCTGTCGTCCGCAGCCGCACCGGGCTGAACGCGGCCGGCGACAGCTTCTCGGCTCTGAACGAAGCCGGCGAGAAGCTGCGGGAGCTGCTGCAAGGCAAGGATGAAACGGCGGTCAAAGAGACGGCCGCAAGCTGCCTGGCGGAAGCGGAGCGGCAGAAGCTGGCGCCGGAGACGCTGAAGGACTGGATGCTGAAGCTGCTGCTGGATGCGAAGGTGAAGCAGCAGGTTGCCGCCATGCAGCGGCCGGCGCAGTCCGAGGATGCCCTTTACAGCGAAGTGATGGAGCTGGGCAGCTTTCCCGAATTGAAGGCATGGTTCATGGAGCGCTGCCTGTCGGCTGTTACAGCGTCGAAGCAGACCGGGCTCCAAAGCCGGAGGTCGGAGGTGGCGGAGGCTTGCGACTTCGTCTGTCTCCATCTTGACCGAAAGATCAGCCTGGAGGAGGTGGCCGAGCGGCTCTACCTGAACCCGAGCTATTTCAGCAGGCTGTTCAAGAAGGAAACCGGCGAGACGTTTATCGAATATGTAACGAGGATGAAAATGCACAGAGCCAAGGAGCTGCTTGACCGGACCGGCGAGCCGGTCGGCAAAATATGCGAAACGCTCGGCTACGATAACCAAAGCTATTTCATCAAGCTGTTCAAATCATTTGCGGGCGTGACGCCGGTCGAATACCGAAGCCGGCAGCATCGCGGATAAGATAGGGGAGTAGGAATGGAAATGAACCGGGAGAAAATGGCGAGAAGCTTGGCGGTCAAAAGAAGGAGAGGACTCCCGCTTCTCACCGGGGAAACTGCGCAGGATGAGCTGCGGGTCAGGCTGCTGGGTTCGGCAGAAAACACTGCGATGATCGCCGAGATCAGGGCGGAGGCCGAGCGGATGCTCGGCTCCGGCGATCCCGAGCTGACCTATGCGCTTTTCCGCGAGTATGGGGATACAGGCGAGAGGCTGCCTTATGAGCGGGTCTATTTCGAGAGGCGCAAAAGATTAAACGCATTTGCCCTGATGAGCCTGCTCGAGCCGGAGAAGCCGGAATACGCGGAAGCGCTCCGCAATACGGTCTGGTCGGTCTGCAACGAGTTTACGTGGTGCCTGCCGGCACACTATAACGCCGGTGCCGCTAGAACCGAAATCGATTTGTTCGCTGCGGAGACGGGGTTTGCTCTCAGCGAGGTGCTGCTGCTGGCCGGGGAGCTTCTCCCCGGTCTGCTGAGATCGCGGATCCGGACCGAGGTGGAGAAGCGGCTGCTGCATCCGTTTCTGGAGGAAGGGCCGTACGGCTGGGAATCGGCGGATCACAACTGGGCGGCGGTATGCGCGGGCTCGATCGGCGCTGCCGCCATCCATCTCGTCGATGACGCCGGCCGGCTGTCCCGCATTCTGGAGCGCGTGCTTGCCGCTATGAATTGTTATTTGAGCGGCTTCGGCGAGGACGGCGTATGCGCGGAAGGGTACGGCTATTGGCAGTACGGCTTCGGCTATTACGTCTATTTCGCCCAGCTGCTGAAGGGGGCGTCCGAAGGAGAATTTGATTCGTTCGCTTCCGGCAAGGTGAAGGCGATCGCCCTCTTCCAGCAAAAATGCTTCACCGGCGGCAAATCCGTCGTCAATTTCTCCGACTCGCTGCCGGAGGTCGGGATTTTTATGGGACTGAGCAGCTGCCTTCACCGGGAGTATGAAGAGGTGGTGTTGCCGGACCCTGGCCTGCGCGCCTCTTATGCGGAAGATCATTGCGGCCGTTGGGCGCCCGCGCTGCGCAACCTGATCTGGCCGCGGAACGGCGGAACCGCGGGGTCGCAGCTTACGGACCCGCGAAAGGGCGGGCCGGTTTGGCCGGCGGAAGCTTACTACCTGCCGGATGCGAAATGGCTGGTATCCCGCCATATCGACGGGGACGGGCACATCTTCTCCTTTGCGGCCAAAGGCGGACATAACGCCGAGCCTCATAACCACAACGACGTCGGGCATTTTCTGATCCATGTCGACGGCGAAGCCTATTTGGCCGATTTGGGCAGCGGCAAATATACGTCGCATTATTTCGGGGCGGGGCGCTACGGGATTTGGTGCAACGGCTCCCAAGGGCATTCCGTCCCGATCGTGGGCGGCGTGCATCAGTCCGCCGGCCGGGCTTATTATGCGGAGGTGCTGGAGGCGGAGGCCGGGGCCAAGGAAGACCGGTTAACGCTTGAACTGAGCGCCGCTTACCCGCCGGGAACGCTGCGCAGCCTTACGCGCAGGCTCCGCTGGAGAAAGGAAGGTTTGCCTGCTCTGGAGCTTACCGACCTCTTTACCTTCGGGGAGGAGCAAGCACCGCTTACGCGGACGGTCGTGGAACGTTTTATTACGCCTCTTGAGCCGGTAACGTCCGCCGCAGAAGGCAAGCTTGTCTTGAACGGAAAGCGCCGGCTTGCTCTCTATTATGACCATACGATTTGGGAGCCGGCAATCGAGAAGCGCTCGGACGAGGATCATTTTGGCCGCGGGCGGTTTTGGTATACGATAGATTTTAAAGCATTGGGCGAGGCTCGTGAGCGCCTGGCCGGCCATTTTGTATTTCGTTTTGAAAATGAATTCATAGATTAGGGACAGGAGCTGGAGAAGGATGGAAACAAATGCTTGGGTGCAGGAAGCTTGGGAGCAGGTGCATGCGAAGGTGGCGAGGACGAGCCGGAGAATCGGGGCGGGTTTTCCTCATGCCAGCGTAGACGGAACTTATGTGCTGGAGGCGCCGCACTGGTGGACCGCGGGCTTCTGGCCGGGCCTGCTGTGGCTGCTTTACCGCGAGCCGGAGTCGAGGAGCGAGAGGTACAAGGAGCTCGCCGAGGCTTGCGAACAGCAGCTGAATGAGGTGCTGACGGGCTTCGACCGGCTGGACCATGACATGGGCTTCATGTGGTCGCTTACGAGCGTCGCGCGGTACAAGCTGCTCGGCGAGGAGCAGTCCCGGAAGCGGGCTTTGCTTGCGGCCAGCGTGCTCAGCGGACGTTTTAACGTGAAAGGCAAGTATATCAGAGCCTGGAATCCGTGGCGGGAGGGCGACCGGAACGAAGGCTGGGCGATCATCGACTGCATGATGAATTTGCCGCTGCTGTACTGGGCGAGCGAGACGACAGGCGATCCGCGTTTCCGGCATTTGGCGAAGGAGCATGCGGACACGGTGCTGGAGCATTTCATCAGAACCGACGGCTCGGTGAACCATATTGTCATCTTCGACCCGGAGACGGGGGCATTCGAAAGCGTAAACGGCGGACAGGGTTATGCGCCGAATTCGGCTTGGTCGCGCGGCGCTTCCATGGCGATCTACGGCATGGCGCTCAGCTACCGCTATACGGGCGAGGCGAGATATTTGGACGCGGCCAAACGCGTCGCGCATTTCTTTATCGCGAACCTGCCTGAGGATTCGGTTCCGCATTGGGATTTCCGTCTTCCTCCAGGCGTCGAGCGGTTCCGCGATACGTCTGCAGGAGCGTGCGCGGCCTGCGGCCTGCTCGAAATCGCAAGAGCGGTCGGCAGCGAGGAGGCGGATCTGTACCGGAAATCGGGCGAGACGATCCTGCGCTCGCTTTATGAAAATTACGGAGCATGGGACAATCCGGCGGAGGAAGGCTTGATTTTGCACGGCACGAGCCACTATCCGGAGCGGCGGAACATCGACATACCGCTTATTTACGGCGATTATTATTTCGTAGAAGGCTTGGCCCGGTTAAAGGGAAGCTCGGATACGTTCTGGTAAAAACGTCTCGACGGGGAGCGCCTATCGGCCCCGATGCCGCACATCCGTTCCGGAGCGGGGCGTCGGAGCCGTGGACCTCGAAGAAAACATGGTCCGGACAGGCGTTCCCGATCGATTCGGCTTTGAAAAAGCCGCTAGTTCAGCCCGTTATACAAATTCATGACCTGGGCGGCGGTCAGTGCGGACGTGTAAAGACGCACGTCGTCGATGGAGCCGGCGAACCGGTCGGCCGGTTCCGAACGGTCGAGCG
Source organism: Paenibacillus vietnamensis (assembly GCF_020169515.1). GTDB lineage: Bacteria > Bacillota > Bacilli > Paenibacillales > Paenibacillaceae > Pristimantibacillus > Pristimantibacillus vietnamensis. The sequence goes on from NZ_JAHMHW010000008.1 coordinate 160,212, forward strand.
AGCCCGCCGCTACCCGGTTCAAGGTAGGCAGCGTTCCCCCGTTCGCGAGTACCGCTTTAGATACGCCGTCGACGTAGAGAATCGAGCTGGTCGGGCTCTCGAACACGCCGGTGACCAAATGCCACTCGCCGTTATTGATCGTCCCCTGGGTGAAGACGGTCTTCGCCTGTCCGTTGCGCACGTCAAGGAACGCTTTGCCCGCGCTGTTGACGCCGATCCGCACGTATTTATCGAACGAAGAGCCGTTCCCTAAATATTGGATCGTCTGATTGGCGGAGGCCGTCGTCTTCACCCAGGCGGATAAGGTGAACGGATAGCCGGACAACGGCGTCAAACTGCGCCGGACAGTGTCATCCTGCCCGTCGAACTGCAGGGCGGCGCCCTTCTTGCCGGCAACGGAATTGGCGCCGAAGGTCAGCCCGTTCAGCAATTCGCCGTGCAGCCAGCTGCCGCTCGTATCGAAGGCTGTCGCGCCTGTTTTCTCGTCGAACCTCCATCTCAGCTGCGGCGCGCTGCCGGAGGAGACCGTCCATGCGCCGAAATCGTACACGTAGCTTTCTCCGCCGTGCGAGAGGGTCAGCACGTTTCCATTGTAGTCCTGGTGCATATAAGGATTGCTCATGAGCGGCCAGCTCGCGTAGGCGACCGCCTGTCCGTTCAGCTTCCGGTTGTTGTTGTACATGCCGGTATATTGATACGTAATGTCCATCTGATCTCCCGACAGGGACGTATAGATCAGCCTTGGATTCGTTTCGTCCAGATGCGACGCGTCGATCACGACGGTTGCGAGAATATCGGCCTTGAAGCGGGACAGCTCGCCGGACAACCGTTCGGACTCGGGCAGTCCCGTTTCGCTTGCCTGCGCATAATTGCTTGCGGGCACGACCTCGAGGACAATTCCGTTTTTGTTGTATTCGCTGCGCAGCGTCTTGAACACCTGCGAATTGATCGTGCGGTCGGCCGCCCACGTATATCCCTTCACCGGCTTGACCGCGAGCATCGTGCTGCCGCCGTGGATAAAAATCCAACCGTTCTCTTCCGTCATCAGCTTCGCGGCCTGCGTGGAGATCGGTCCTTCGATATACTGCAAAATCGGATGTGTGCCGTCAATCGTTCCGCTGGCTGGGATTTTGTATACGCCGATTAAAGCGCCGTTATGCTGCATGACCTGCTCATAGATGGTAGCTCCCTTATAATCGCCGGCCAGTCTCGGATGAGTGACGAAGAAGGTGCTTCCCGGCTTGTCGGAATCCCACCGGACGAGCCAGCGGCGCGCCTGGTCCGCCCAACCCATGTTCTGAATCTCCACCTGGCTTGCAAGTCCGAATTTGTCCGTTATATAGCTGTATTTGCTCGTGCGCGTATTCCAGTGCCCGTTCTCCTTGTGAACGTAAGGCACGCTTCTGTCCTGCCCGATGCGCTCGAGGATGGAGGGCATCCGGTAATTGCTTGTCGCATTCGATACGGCGTAATGGGCTTCCGTATTATTATCGCTTATCGAGGCCGGATAGTTGGGCGTTCTGCCACCCCACAGCAGCCAGTTCTGAATGGTCGCTGCAGCCCCCTCCTGCGGCGAAATGCTGACGTGATAGGCGCGCAAAGTCGACGAAATGTAATAGCCGTTGCTCCATTCCGCACCGGTATTGGCCAGCGCCCACTCCAGCGTCATCCTCGCCTTCTGCTTCAAAGCCGGATCCTGTACGAATTCGGCCAGCAGCATGAAACAATTGACGGTGATCGCATTGTAGGAAGGCGAATCGTATTCGGCCAGCCCTTTGTGCACGTACTGGTCAATGATCTGCTCCAGCTCGGCCTTGTTGCCGGCCAGCTCGGCTGCGGAGTTCGCCCAGTCCGGCCAAGTTTGAGCGACCAGATAGCCGGCCGTTTTGTACATCAGCCTATGGTTTTCGGTCGATCCGTTGGACGTGGAATAAGTGAGGTTCGCGCCTGTCGTCAAATCCGCCTTCACCTTGGCCTTCAGCTGCTCCGAATACATGTGGCCGAATTTCAGATACGTTTCAATATCGTTCAAATAATAAAACATCGCACCGGGATGGCTGCCGTTATTCAGCGAATTGACCCAAGTAAGCGCCGTGCTGACATCGGTATTCGTAGCAAAGCGGGCCTGTGCATAAAAAAACATGTGATTATTAAAGCTGTCCGGTGTTGCGGCCGCAAATACATTTAACAGCTGTGCGGCGCGCTCCTCGAACGTATCCGAAGCCGCATGCGCGGCGGGTACCGGGAAAAACGTGACGACCTGGAGCATTAAACAGAGTGACAGAATCAGCTTGCCGAGCGGAAGGCGGTTTGACTTTTGATTGTATTGCAGCATGATTGTCATCACCTTTACAAAAAATTTGAGTTACAGTGATTAGCTTATTGAATGCGCTTCCAAAATAATAGTGCTCTTCGTGACGGCTGCGGTGCTGAATCCGTCAGTTCCGGAGGACTTGCACAATGGAAACCCGATGCTGCATGATCAGAACTAGGCGCCCGCCTGCATTCCGGCTACTATATTAGGTGCATCAAGCGGAAAAGGGGGACATTTCGCGATGAGAGACCGCATAAGCCAAAAAATGATTTATTGGAAGCTCATCTCTTTTTTTATGATTCTGTCGTTGATTATTGTAATCCTGCTTACCATCGTTTTTAGAAGTATTTATATGGAAGCCGCCTACAAGGAGGCGACCGGAGAATACCGGGACAGCTTAAGCCGCATCTCGATGGGGATCAGCCAGCTGAACGAAGAAGTCGATTACCTGTTTATCTCCGTGATCTCCAATCCCGACGTGGAAAGCTTCCTGAATCAGCCGGTATGGGACCCGTACGAGGAATACAAGATCAGAACCGAATTCTCCCGGTTTAAGCATATTCATTCCCGCATCCATTCGATGTACATTTACAGCGGGCAGCTTCAATATTTCGTATCCACGCAGTCGGGAGGGGCGGACTACGAAGGATTTGCAGACCGTGACGTCATCCATGCGGGAACGGAGCGCAAAAACGTCATCGCGAGGGAGCTTTCAAGCGAAGGGGAAGAAGCGCCGCAAAAAGTAATTTCCTACGTGTATACGAAGTACGCGGCGGACGGCAAAACGATCGAGCACAGCATCGTCATCAACGTTCTGGACTTTTTCGCCGCGGGTATGCCCGGAGCCGGCGAAGCCTCGAATGTGCTCCTGCTGGACAAGAGCGGCAGGCTGCTCACCTCAAGCGTGCAGGGCCCGGCTGCCGGCATCCTCGAGGACCAAGCGCGTCTGGACGAGGTGATGTCACGGACCGGCAGCGGGGAAAGCGCGAGCGTGCCGCTGGGCGGGCGGACCTACACGGTTAGCCGCATGGCGGTGGACGATTCGGGCTGGACCTTGCTCGCCGCTTCGGACCGCAGCGAGCTGACCTCGTTCGTGCTTGAGAAGACGAATCCGATCCTGTACATCGGCGTCGCCGTTCTATTATTGAGCGTCGTTCCGATCGCATTTATGGCCAGAACGATCTATTCGCCTATTGATGTGTTCATCAAGAGAATGAACAAATCCGAGCTGATGAGGAAGCGAAGCGGGAACAGGCAAAGCGAGCTTGACTATATTATGGACGGCGTAGCGGACATGCTGGAGAGAATGAAGGCGCTGACCGAGCATAACGACATGAACAAGCAGGAGCTCAGGCAAAGCTTTCTGAAGCGGCTGCTCGCGGGAGCGTTCGACGAAAGCTATTTGCAGGAGAAGTCGCGGCAATACGAGTTCGATGACCATGGCGTCACCCGGAGAGTCATCCTTTTGCGCATGGACGAATATTACAAGGTAAAGCAGGAGCACAGGCATCTGTATGAGATGACGGCCGGGCAAATCGCCAAGGATTGCCTCCAGGAGTCGGAATGCTTCGATGCGGTTATGCTGGAAGACGGAAAAATAGCGCTGATCATAGATGCTGACGCCTATCCGGATATGGACGTCCTGCGCGAGAGGCTGAAGGAGATTCAGCAAAAAACGCTGAAAGCTTTGGGGCGCAGCTTGACGATCGCGGTCGGCAGGCAGGCGGAAACGCTGCAGGAGCTGGGGCTCTCCTGCGAGCATGCGCTCGGAATCAGCAACTGCCGGCTGACGGCAGGCTACGGGCAAATACTGGAGCAGTCGTATGTGGACAGCCGGCAGTCCTCCCAGCTCCAGTATCCGTCCGAAATCGAGCGGACGCTGATCGACTGCATCAAGCTGGGCAAGGAAACCGGCATGCCGGAGGCGCTGGACCGGCTGGAGCTTGCTTTGCAGGCGCAAGCCTGCACGGACGCCCATCTTATTTTGCTGCAGCTGGCGGTTAGCTGTATTCGGACGATTAACGGCGTCATGGGGGAAAACAACGGCTCTTTCGATTTCCGGGACGATTACCGCAAGCTTGACGAGCTTGAGGTGCTGAGCGACTGGAGGGCGTGGTTCATGGAGCTGCTCGTCCGGCACCGGAACCGGATTGAAGAGATGAACGCGGGCAAGAACAATGCGAAGACGCAAAAAATGATTCAGGAGGCCATCGACTATATCGGCGAAAATTACGGCGACGTCAATTTGACGGTCGATGCGATCGCCGGGAAATTCGGTTATTCCGCCAATTACTTTGCCAAGCTGTTTAAGGAAACGACGGGGCAGTTCATTAACGACCATATCCGCTGCATCAAGATCGAGCGAGCCAAAAACCTGCTGAAGGAAACGAAGCTGGCGGTCAGCGAAATTGCGGAGCTTACGGGTTATTTGAACAAAAATTATTTTTTCTACGCGTTCAAGAAGGATACGGGCATGACGCCTCTGTCGTACCGGGAGCTTAACGGCTTGAAGTAGTTAAGGGCTTGTCCGTGTCCGGCTGAATTTCCGCTGCCAGCTGCTAGTCGCCAGTCGCCGTTCCAGCTGTTCACGTTATAACGGACATATCCGCAGATTAGAGTGATTGAATAACTAGCGTTGGCAGCTAACGGTCAGGAGAGAAGCTTAGGTCACTTTGAAGCACTGTTTTCTTTACGATACTGGCTGTAATGTCACGTGATGACCGTTAGCATAGAAAAATAGCTCAAAATGCTGTCTAGGTGTCATTGATGTCCAGTAGAACCAATGTGGATTACCGGCAGAACAGCTGCTGGCCTGATAAGCATTAGGAAGGTAACCGTTCTTCTCGTAAATAGCTGGGGTGTTTCCTCCACTCTGCGAGAGAACGGTTTCTTTTTGTCTAAATATAGGTAATTAAAGGATTTCTCCATACTTGGCCTATGTTTCTCGGAATGAAACCGCGCCGCCAAAGGACGGCGACAGCCGTTTCACCTTGGCACAAAAGCTGCGAAAACGAATAATCGGACTCCGCCGTTACCTATATGAGTCGAATATGAGGAGTATTCGGAGTGTTTTCGCAGCAATCGTTGTTGCCGGAGCAGACAGGGGGTGGGTACAATGAGGGCGTCGGGAAGAAAGCGCTTTATTCACGATGGAAGGAGTTGAACGGATGCATGTACTAAAAGAGCTGGTCAAAAACCGGACCCTCTACCTGATGGCCTTCCCGGGCATCCTGCTGTTTTTTCTATTTAATTATCTCCCGATGGCCGGCGTCATTGTCGCCTTCAAGAGATACAGCTTCTCGACGGGGCTGTTCGGAAGCCCTTGGGCGAAGCCGCTGCTAGGCAATTTTCAATTTTTTTTCTCGTCCGACGCGTTTTGGAGAGTAACCCGCAATACGCTTTTCCTTAATTTTTCGTTTATCTTTTTCGGAACGCTGATTGCTTTAGCGCTCTCGATTCTGCTGAACGAAGTCCGGTTCCTTAAAGTGAAGAAGACGATTCAGTCCAGCATTTTGCTGCCTTATTTTATCTCCTGGATCGTCGTCGGCGTGTTCGCTTACGCCTTGTTCAACTTTGATTACGGGTTAATCAACCAGGGACTCCAGCTCCTCGGCATCGCTGCCAAAGACTGGTACAATTCGTACGAAGCCTGGCCCTTCATTATGACCTTCGTCAGCATTTGGAAGACGGCGGGTTATACGAGCATCATCTTTCTGGCGGTGCTGGCCGGCATCGACGCGACGTATTATGAGGCCGCCGAGATCGACGGCGCAGGCAAATGGAGCAAAATCCGGCATATTACGATTCCCCATCTGATGCCGACCGCAACGATACTGACGCTGCTCGCCATCGGAAGAATAATGTATGCCGATTTCGGAATGTTCTATGCGATCATCGGGGAAAACTCGATTCTTTATCCGTCGGCGGACGTTATCGACACGTATGTGTACCGGACGCTGAGAAAGCTTGGAGATGTCGGCATGTCCTCGGCCGTCGGGCTGTATCAGTCCGTCATCGGCTTCTGCCTCGTGCTGGTGAGCAATAAGATCGCCCGCAAATACCAGGATGAGGGCAGCATTTTTTAAAATATAAGAAAGTATAAATTTCAATTTATACTTGACTTATATTTCATCGCGAAACGGGCTTTTGCCGCCAAAGGAAGGCGACAGCCGTTTACGCTTGAAACGACAACAACAAGGAGGGAACCCTATGCGCCCGCCAACGACGGCTGAAAGAGGACTGCAGGCCGCCCTGATCGGCTCGCTGTCCCTGGTGGCTCTCGCCTGTCTGGTCCCGTTCGTCCTGACCTTTACCGCATCGTTCACGGACGAGAACGTGCTGATCGCAAACGGCATATCGTTTGTCCCGGAGCTCCTCAGCACAAATTCCTACAAGCTGCTGTTCTCGGACATGGGAAGAGTCGTAAGCGGCTACAAAATCACCTTCGCGGTAACGATTCTGGGCACGGCGCTCAGCCTGCTGGTCAATGCTCTGCTGGCCTATCCGCTCGCGAAGAGAACGCTGAAATACCGGAATGTTCTCGCCTTCTACTGCTTTTTCACTATGCTGTTCAGCGGGGGGATCGTGCCTTGGTATATTATTACGACCCAGTATCTCGGCCTGCGAAACTCACTGCTCGCTCTTATCATCCCATATGCGGCCAACGCGTGGTATATGTTCCTGCTGCGCAATTATTTCAAATCGCTTCCGGAAGAAATCGGGGAGTCCGCCCAGATTGACGGAGCAGGGGAGCTGCGGATTTTTTTCCAGATCATTATGCCGCTCTCCGTTCCTGCACTCGCTTCGGTAACCCTGTTCATATCCCTTCAATATTGGAATGACTGGTGGCTCGGCATCATGCTGAACGAGGAGAAAAGTCTCATGCCGCTGCAGCTGCTGCTGCGGGAAATCGTGTCCAATGCAATCTTCGCCCAGGGCGAAAATGCAACGAAAATCATCGGCAGCGAGAGGCTGCCAACGGAAGGCATCAAGTATGCGGCGACTATCATCACGATCGGACCGATTATTTTTCTGTATCCGTTCCTTCAGAAATATTTCGTAAAGGGCTTAATGGTTGGAGCAGTAAAAGGTTAGGCCGTTACCTGCGCGCAGGTTGGCATATATGAAGAAGGAGGAATACCAGTGAAAAAGATGAAGGCAAAGGGGTTCATGCGGTGGCTGCTTGCCGCCGCGATGCTGGTCACCGCCCTCTCGGGCTGCAGTAACACAAACAATGAAGGGGCGACGCCGACCGCGTCGGCGAATGAACCGTCGGATTCAGCGCCGGGGCAAACGCTGGAGGAGGTCACGCTCAAAATCTATTTCGTCGGCTCCGAGCCGCCGCAGACGAAGGAGGTATGGGCAAACGTCGAGCAAATGAGCAAAAGCGAGCTAAATGCCAAGTTCGACATTAATTTCATTCCGTGGGCGGACTATCAGGACAAGATGAAGCTGCTTGCCGCTTCCGGGGACGATTTCGACTTGTATTTCGACGCCAACTGGTTTATTTTCCCGACGATGCTGAAGAACGACGCCCTGCTTCCGCTCGACGACCTCATGGATCAATATGCGCCTAACCTGAAAAAGTATTTGACCGACACCAACAATCTGGAATGGGCGAAAGTGAACGGAAAAATTATGGCGATTCCGACGGACAATCCGTCCACGCACAGGGCTTACGCGACGATCCGCGAGGATTTGCGCAAGAAGTACAACATTCCGGAGCAGATGTCGACGATGGAGGATTTGGAAAACTATCTCGATATCGTCACGAAGAACGAGCCCGGCATTTTGGCTTTGAACAATGTGACGCAGGGCATCAACAACTGGGATAATGCGATGAACGCCTTGGCGACCAAGTACAGCCTGGGCAGGGAGTTCGGCCAAAGCAACTTCGATTTGACTTTCGATCTGAACGATCCGAAGGTAACGATCGTACCGCTTGAAAGAACGCCGGCTTTCCTCGAGGCTTCGAAAATCCGCAGAACGTGGTACGAGAAAGGCTGGATTCCGAAAAACGCGATGAACGCACCGCAGGAAACGGTGAACGGAATCGATGACGGCAAATACGCCGCGGTTATCAGGGGTACGGAGGATGCGTTCCGCACCTTGAACGGTCCGGGCGAGAAGAAAGGCTACATGATGTATCCGGACAGCAAATCGGCTCTGGCCGGCTCCGCGGGCAACCTTCTCGGCATTAACAAAAACGCGGCCAACCCGGAGCGGGCGATGATGTTTCTGGAATGGATGAACGCGAGCCAGGAAAACTATAATGCGGTTATGTACGGCATCAAAGACAAAACCTATGTCATTAAGCAGATCGACGGCGTCGATACGGTAGCTTATCCGGATGGCATGGACGCCCAGAACGGATACCTGGAATGGAATGGGCGCTGGGCGCTCTGGAGATCGCAGTGGAGGCTTCCTTCCACCTTCGATACGAACAAGGCGCTTGCTGACGGTACGAAGGCGGATGTCGAGTATGAAAACAACGTTATGCCTCTGGTAGCCGGCTTTAACTTCGACACCGAGCCCGTCAAGCAGGAATTGACCGCGCGGCAGGCGGTGTACGACGAATACGGAAGGAAGCTGCTGTTCGGCCTCGAGGCGGATGTGGATAAGGCGGTGGACGAGTATATCAAACGGATGAACGAAGCGGGAACCGACAAAATCGTAGCTGAAATGCAGAAGCAAATGGATGCGTTCCTGGCAGCCAAAGGCAAGTAAACGGGAGACGGCGGACTCTGCCGCGCGCAAATGGCGGCGCATGCGGTCCGCCGCTATCCTTGCCGCCAAACAATTGCCACATGCTTGTATATCCACATAAAGGAAAAAATAGTACAATGGGGGGGAGAACACCGCAATCGCCCCAGCGTATGGGGCGCCATTGCCCCATAACTGGAGGTGCAGCTATGAGGCAGCTATGGCCCAAACGGCCCTATATACGTCTGTTTCTATTTATCGCTCTTATTTTTACACTGCTGGTCGCCCCTTTTTCGATCTACTTGTCCCAGCTCTTCTCGAACCATGCCTACCAGGAAATAGACCGGTTTAATATGCAGAAGCTGAGGCATACGCTCCAGAATGTCGAGTTTGTAACCGACCGGCTGAAGCACGACAGTCTGAGCATTTACCAGGACGCCTCGATTCAGAACTGGCTGCAGGCGCCCGAGGACGATAACAGGGGATTGCTGCAAAATGACGCGCTAACCGCGCTTACCAAATATATCGCGAGCGAGCCGTTAATCGAGTCCGCCTACCTGATCAACATGAAGACGCGCAGCGTCATCGATTACCGGACGAGAAAATATACGTTCGAGGATTTTTACGATCAGCTTATTCTCCGCACCCTGACCGAGCGCAGCGATGCGTCCTTGCGCTACTTCTCCCACGAGGTGAACGGCAGGACGCATCAGGCGCTGATTGTGCCGTCATCGCGAAGCGGCGTGCCGTACAACGGTTATTTGGTCATGCTCCTGAACCGGGCTTCGCTTGAAACCTATCTGCTGCAGAGCAGCAGGGAAGAGGGCATCGAGACGATTGTGACGGACGCGGGCGGCCGGATCATTCTCGGTCTGGACTCACCTGAGTTTAAGGGGGCGCTGAGGAGCGCTCCGCAAGGGGAAAGCGGCCAGTACGAAACGAAGATTTCCGGGCGGAAATGGTCGGTGAGCTATTCCGGCGTGTCCGCGGAAAATTGGACGATCTATTATTTGACCGAAATGTCCGGCGTGACGAAGGAGGCTTCCAGGGTACAGAGAGCTCTGCTCGGCAGCTCCCTGCTGCTTCTGCTTCTGCTGCTGACGGTACTGTTCTGGAACACGCGCAGCGCGTACCGGAGGTTCCAGCTGCTCGAGGAGCGCGTAGTCGACCTGCGCCAATTCGTCGATAACCACAAGCAGCTCATCCGGACGGAGGCGGTCAGGCAATGGCTGCTTCAGGGAAGGCTGCTGCCGAATCACAGGCGGGAGCTGGCGATGGAAACGTCGCTGCTCGGGTATCCGTGCTATTACATCGCGATCATCCGGATCGACGATTACAAAGCCTTTTGCGATAAATACAGCTTCTTCTCCAGAAATTTACTGAAATTTGCGATTCATAACATCGCGGCGGAGATTGTCGGCAAAAACGAAAGAACCGTCTTCGGCGTCGATTTCGGCTCGGACCATCTTGCGTTTGTGATCGGCTGCTGGGAGCCGGAGTCGTCCTCGCTTGTCCATGCGCTGGAGGAGACGGCAGAACAAATTTCGAATTATTTGAATATTTATACAATTTCCTCATTAAGCGGCAAGCTGCATGCCGACGACGACTTCCGCGTCGCGTATTACCGGGCGCTGGAGCTAACGCTGCTGAAGTTTTTGACCGGGGAACGGAAGGTTTACGAGGAAAAGGATTTGGGCGCATTTTCCAGGCTGGTGAATTTTACCGAGGAGGACGAGCTGCTGAATGCCTTGCTGGATACGATCCGGTTCGGCAGGAAGGAGCAGGTGGAGAAGAACGTAGGGGATCTCTTTCATCATTTGCAGGGCCTTGCCTACGAGGAGTGCCTGTTTCAATTGAAGCTTATTCTCTACCGCTTGTACCGGGCGTTCGGGCATCTGACCACGCTGGAGTCGAAGGAGGGCATTCAAAGCTTCGTCGACCGGTTCGGTTCCTTAAGCGAGCTGGAGGACTGGCTGATCCTGGAGTCGCATTCGATCATTCAACAGCTGGGGCGGAACCTGAATCAGTCGGTTAGCGTCAAGGAAGAGCATGTGAAGGAGATTTTGACCTACATTCATACGAATCTCCACAATCCGAGCCTGTCCGTACACGATATAGCCGATCATGTTTCCTTGTCCCCGGGTTATTTGCGCCAGCTGTTCAAAGATCATCTGCAGGTTACGCTCGCCGAATACATTTTGATGACCAGAATCAACTATGTGAAGGAGCTTATGGAAAATTCCGATTCCTCCATCACCGAGATCGCCGAAATGGCGGGCTTTTTGACCAAAAGCCACTTTTTTACCGTGTTCAAAAAAGCGACCGGCATGACGCCTAACGAATACCGTAAATATTCGAAAGCCGGGCACCCGGACACGGGCGGGGGGAATGAAGGATGATGCGGCTTGGAAAATGGCAGGTACTCGCCTGTACGATCGCTGTTCTGCTTGCGGCGGGAGCGGGATGCTCTTCGGATATCGGGAGGCCGGAGGCGGTTACGCTGCACATCGTGCTGCCCGGAAGCCGTCCTGAACGGATGGATGCCGTTATTGCGGAAGCCGAGCGGCGGATGAAAAACAGTCTGAACGTAAAGCTTGACATTGAGTTCGTCGCGTGGCCGGATTTGGCGCAAAAGACGGAGCTGCTGCTGACGACGGGGGCGGAGGTCGACCTGATTTTCGACGCGCCATGGCTGCATCTGAACCGGATGGCCGGCGCGGGCTATTACGAGCCGCTGGAAAGGCTGCTGCAGCAGTACGGCTCCGAGCTCGTCCGGACGAGGCCCGAAACGATGTGGGAAGCGAACAAAATCGACGGGCGGATTATGGCTATCCCCCTCGGCGCTTACCAGTCCGGTACGCCGTCGAGCAATCACTCCTATCTGGTGCGGCGGGATCTACGCGAGAAGCTGGGCATTCCGCCGATCTCCAGCTACGAGGAGCTCGTAGCGTTCGAATATGCGGTGAAGGAAAGCTTCCCGGGCATGGTTCCGTTCTCCAGCAACACGGCGGGCGATTCGGGAGAAGCGAGCATACGGCTCCGCTTCGACTATGACACGCATATCCGCTCTACGCACGCGCTCGGGCAAAGCGCCGTGCTTTACTATAAAAATAATGACGGCAAGGTATACAATCTGTTCGACCGGATGGAGCCGCTGTTCTGGGAGTACGTTCTTCATGCCCGAAAGCTGTATCTGGACGGGATCATCGATCCGGATATTATGGCGACGAGGAGCGATTACGATTTATTGACGAAGGGCGGGCAGGCGGTAAGCACGTCGAATGATTTCGGAGTGCCGAGCCAGCTTCAGCGGCAGCTGGAGGCTAACGTGCCGGGAGCGAAGCTGGAGGCGGTTACCTTTTACCGGTTCACGCCGGGAAGCAATGTATCCAACTTCGTGCAGGGCAATTTCATTGCCGTTCCGGCATCCAGCCGCAAGAAGGAGAAGGCAGTCGCCTTCCTTAACTGGGCGAACCGGAAGGATAATTACGATCTGCTGGCCTACGGGATCGAAGGCGAGGATTGGGAGGACGCGGGAGAAGGGCTATACATGCCGATCGGGACCGGCTATTCCTGGTTTCCGTACGCGTGGATCTGGAACCCCGCCCACGACCGGCTGAACGTCTCGCAGGACGCGGATTCGATCCGCGCGAACCGGTTCATTAAGGACGGCGGGCATTTCAAGCGCGACCGGCTTACCGGTTTTTCCTTTGACAGCAGTCCGGTTGCAAGCGAGCTGCTTCAATACCAAAGGCTGGAAAACCGCTATTACAGCGTGCTGGTCAACGGAGCTGCGGAGCCGGAGCAATTGTGGGCTGCCTTTAAGAGCGAGGCCGGCTTGTACGCCAAACGGATTCAAACCGAGCTGCAGCGCCAAATCGACGAATTTTTGTCCGGCCGGGCCGCCGAACCGCCGAACGATAACAACGGGAGTGGATACGATGAATGAAGCTTTGGCAATAGGCAACGACGTTTACCGGATTGACATCTTGGGGCAAAAGGACGCGCTGTGGACGTACCGTCTGAAACCGTCCGGGGAAGCGTATACCGTCCAGCCGCCCGCTTTCGAGCTTGACGGCCGGGTTTACGCCGCGGAGCTCGCGGGCATCCGCGGGACCGGACAACCGGAGCGGTTGCGCGGCGGCGGGACGGAGTACCGCTTCCGCGGCGATTTCAGCGGGGATGACCGGCTCATGCTGGAGATGATTTTCCGGATCTCGGACGGAAGTCCTGTCGTTCGTTTTGCCTATCAATTATATGCACGCGGCGAAGAACGGTTTTTGACGAAAAACGGAGGAACGGACAATCTCGTTTATGCGCGGCTGGAGCTGAACGGTTACGAACGGCTGCTGGAGGTGCAGTTGTCGGATTTTAATGAGCTCACGCATCACTACCGTCTGACGGAAAATCCGGTAACCGGGGAACAGTTGGACCATGAATTGGTGTTTGCCGGACCTTTGACCGTTGCTTCTAACGACCGATATGCGATGCTGCTGGCCTATGAGCACGGCTCGCCGTCGACCGACCTCTATATCGGGTTTCAGGCGGAACATGCGCAGTCGTTAGCGCTGTCGATGAAGGCGGTCAAAGGGAATTACTGCCATATGGAGCGGGTCGACGCGGACGTTGGCTATCGCTCCGTATGGATGCAGCTTGGCGCCGTACAAGGGGACACGTCTTCGCTGGCCGAGGCTTACCGGACGTTCGTGCTGCGCCATATGAGCGAAAATGCGGCTTCGCGGACTCCTTATATTTTTTATAACACCTGGAATTTTCAGGAGAGGAACCGGTACTGGAACAAGAAACGGTATCTCGATTCGATGAATCTGACTCATATTCTGAATGAAATTGATGCCGCCCACCGGATGGGGATCGACGTGTATGTCATCGATACCGGATGGTTCGTGAAAACGGGCGACTGGTCCGTCAGTCCGGAGCGTTTCCCGGACGGCTTGGCCCGCATCAAGGAAAAGCTCGACGGATACGGCATGAAGCTGGGTCTATGGTTCGATCCGAAGGCCGTCGCGCTGAGCAGCGAAGCGTATAAGGCCCATGAGTCATGCGTCGTATCCTGGAACGGCGTGCGGGAGAAGCCGCATCCGATATGGGAAACGGAAGAGAGCGTCCGGATGTGTCTGGTCAGCCCGTACGGCGAAGCTTTCGCCGAGAAGCTGATCGAGCTCGCCAAGCGTCTCGGCGTCGTCTATTTCAAGTGGGACGCGATCAGCCAATACGGCTGCAACGACCCCCATCACGATCATGGCGGAGAGATGGCGTCGCCTGAAGAACGGGGAGAGCGCTTTTCGTTTCTGCTGAGCTTGAAGCTTGTCGAAATTGCGCGGAAGGTCTCCGAAGCGATTCCGGAGGCGATCGTCGATTTCGACGTGACGGAGGATTACCGGTGCGTAGGGTTGTCCTTCCTGGAGGCGGGCAAATATTTTCTTATTAATAACGGCCCGTATTTTCCGAATTTCGACATTCCCGCGGACGTTTCGGACGAATTTTACAATTATAATGTCTTTTTCCAGCCGGGGCCCGCGCGCAGCATGCTGTGCCGCTCTGCGTACGCTTACGACAAGTGGATTCCTTCGATTTTGTTTTTGACGCATTATTTTCCCGACGACCCTGCGCCTAACCGGAACATCAGTATAGCTTCCCTGATCCTCGGCCATAACGGCATATGGGGCGATTTGCTGCGGGTATCGGAGGAAGGCGCGGACCGGATCCGGCAATTGCTTCTTCTCTATAAGCAAGTTCGGGAGGACATTACGGCGAGCTATCCGGTAACCCGGGGCGAAGCCGGGAGCAATCCCGAGATTTACGAGAAAATAAACGCAGCGAACGGGCGCGGAGCGGTCGTGCTGTTCGCCAATTCGTTCGGCTTGCCGTTCGACCGGCCCCGCCCGGTCCGGCATACGTATATAACTTCCCGCCAGGCGGACCCGTTGGTATGGCATACGGACAACGCGAAGGTCGTCTTCGACAGCATCGGCCGGGCCGTCATCGAAGCAAGCTTCGACCGGGCGGATGCGGCGATCGTCTATTTCGGCGTGAGCGAGAATTAGGAGAGCAGGAAAGGGGCTGACCCGCCGGCGCAGCAGGCCGCGGGCGGCCTTTTTTTGCTGTGCGTTCTATTCAATAGTATCAAGAGGATATGGAATGGGGAAGCTAGTCCGATGAGCTCACGCGTGGAGCCGAATCTCCCGGGAGTTTTCGTTAATAGAAATTTAAAATAAGGCACTTGAAATGTTATACGAAAATGAGTATGATAAAAATGGTTGTTAGCACTTCAAGCTTATGAGTGCTAACGAAATAATTCGATAAGCGACAGATTTAAAAGGAGGCTATTTCAATGATCAAACCTTTGGGTGAGCGCGTATTGATCGAACCAATCGCGAAAGAGGAAACAACCGCTAGCGGAATCGTATTGCCGGACACGGCGAAAGAGAAGCCGCAAGAAGGTAAAGTGGTAGCAGTTGGCAGCGGTACGCTGAAGGATGGCGTTCGTGTTGCTTTGGAAGTGAAAGAAGGAGACCGCGTTTTGTTCTCCAAATATGCTGGAACGGAAATCAAATACGAAGGCAAAGAGTATTTGATCATGAAAGAAAGCGACATTCACGCAATTTTCGGATAAGCTGCCCTTAAGGGTCACATAGAAGAATGAAGAAGTATGCTTGAAAACTACTTACAACTATATTAGGAGGTTTACCGAACAATGGCTAAAGAAATTAAATTTAGTGAAGACGCACGCCGCGCGATGCTTCGCGGGGTTGACGCGCTGGCAAACGCGGTTAAAGTTACCTTGGGTCCTAAAGGCCGCAACGTCGTTTTGGAGAAGAAATTCGGAAGCCCGCTCATCACGAATGACGGCGTGTCCATCGCGAAAGAGATCGAGCTTGACGATGCGTTCGAGAACATGGGCGCTCAGCTTGTTAAAGAAGTAGCGACCAAAACGAACGACGTTGCCGGTGACGGAACGACGACCGCTACCGTTCTTGCTCAAGCGATGATTCGCGAAGGCTTGAAAAACGTAACTGCAGGCGCTAACCCGATGGTTATCCGCAAAGGCATCGAGAAAGCCGTTAAAGCGGCAGTCGAAGAACTGAAAGTTATTTCTAAGCCAATCGAAGGCAAGCAATCGATCGCTCAAGTTGCATCGATCTCCGCTGCTGACGAAGAAGTCGGCCAACTGATCGCAGAAGCGATGGAAAAAGTCGGCAACGACGGCGTTATCACCGTTGAAGAATCCAAAGGCTTCGTTACGGAGCTTGAAGTGGTTGAAGGCATGCAGTTCGACCGCGGCTACGTTTCCCCTTACATGATTACGGACACAGACAAGATGGAAGCGGTTCTCGACAACCCTTACATTCTGATCACCGATAAAAAAGTAACGAACATCCAAGAGATCCTTCCGGTTCTCGAGAAAGTCGTTCAATCCGGCAAGCAGCTTCTGATCATCGCAGAAGACGTTGAAGGCGAAGCGCAAGCTACCCTTATCGTGAACAAGCTTCGCGGCACGTTCACTTGCGTAGCGGTTAAAGCTCCTGGCTTCGGCGACCGCCGCAAAGCTATGCTGCAAGATATCGCTGCTCTTACAGGCGGCCAAGTGATTACGGAAGAGCTTGGTCTTGAGCTGAAATCGACTACGGTTGACCAGCTTGGCTCCGCTCGCCAAGTTCGCATCACCAAAGAAAACACGATCATCGTTGACGGAAGCGGCAACTCTTCCGACATCGCTGCTCGCGTGAACCAAATCCGCGCCCAGCTGGAAGATACAACTTCCGACTTCGACCGCGAGAAGCTGCAAGAGCGTCTGGCTAAACTGGCCGGCGGCGTTGCGGTTATCAAAGTCGGCGCAGCTACTGAAACGGAATTGAAAGAGCGCAAGCTCCGCATCGAGGACGCCTTGAACTCCACCCGCGCAGCGGTTGAAGAAGGCATCGTATCGGGCGGCGGTACTGCCCTCATTAACGTATACAACGCCGTTGCAGCCGTGCAAGCGGATGGCGACGAGCAAACAGGCGTGAACATCGTGCTTCGTTCCCTGGAAGAGCCGATCCGCACAATCGCGGCTAACGCCGGCCAAGAAGGCTCCGTTATCGTTGAGCGTCTGAAAAACGAAAAAATCGGCGTAGGCTACAACGCAGCTTCCGGCCAGTGGGTGAACATGTTCGAAGCAGGTATCGTTGACCCTGCTAAAGTAACGCGCTCCGCTCTGCAAAACGCGGCCTCCGTTGCGGCAATGTTCCTGACAACCGAAGCGGTTGTTGCCGACAAGCCTGAGAAAGACAAACCGGCTATGCCTGACATGGGCGGCATGGGCGGAATGGGCGGAATGATGTAAAAAGGGGGATAATC
Source organism: Paenibacillus vietnamensis (assembly GCF_020169515.1). Classification (GTDB taxonomy): domain Bacteria; phylum Bacillota; class Bacilli; order Paenibacillales; family Paenibacillaceae; genus Pristimantibacillus; species Pristimantibacillus vietnamensis. The sequence goes on from NZ_JAHMHW010000008.1 coordinate 177,586, forward strand.
CCTGCTCTGCAATAACGTATGAGGAGAACCTCCTGCAAGATGTAATCTTGCGGGAGGTTCTTTGCGTATTTGTACCTATACGTGAACAATATCAAATGATTCTATTGACGCATTGTTCGTTATTGAGTACAATTGCAATTGTAAAGAACAGAAGTGCTGAATTTAGGCTAAAAGGGATTGGAAGTTTGTTTTTTGAACCTTGTGTATGTGAATAGGTGAAGGAAAACAAATTTTTTTTGCATTTTATGTTCGTTTTAGAGAACGACTACAATTATGTTACTGGGGGATCGGACGTGGAAAGCAGTCAAGCCTGCATCATCGGTGAGCATATGTTTTGTATTTCGTTTGAAACGGAAAGCGTCAAGCGGCTTTTCCGCCACACGTTTCCGACTGTTCTGCCTGGCAGCGGCTGCGAGCCGGCCTTCCGTTTGCTCCTCAAAGAAGGATACGGCCGCCCGTTTACCGATTACCGGATTGATAAATTTGCTGTTGACGGGGGCTTCCGTTATTTAAGGACGGATTATGCCCTGGAAGTACGGGCTAACTATCAATCGGCCGTTATCCATGTCCATGACTCTCTGGCATTGAAGCATGCTTTCATGCATTTATACAGCCTTTTAATCGTTCATGAACGATGGGGGCTTCTCCTTCACTCCTCCTGCGTCGCCGAGAACGGCAAAGCCTACTTATTCACAGGGCATTCCGGCGCCGGCAAGTCGACGGCAGCGGCATTGTCCCTGCCGAGGTCCGTCATCGCCGACGAAGCGGCGATCGTTCGAATCCGCCCGTCCGGCGTTTCCGTTTTCCATTCGCCCTTCCGGAGCGAGCTTCAGTCGATGGACGGGAAAGGGACCGGCAGCTGGCCGTTAGGCGGCGTTCATTTGCTGCATCAGGCGCAGCGGAACCGCCTTCAGCTTCTATCCAAATCGGAAGGCTTGCTTCGTTTGCCCGACAAAGTTTTTTTCTGGAATCCTTCCGTCGATGAGTCAAGGGCCATCATCCATTTGCTGAAGCAGGCGGTCGAGCTGGTTCCTTTGTATGAGCTGCATTTCCGCAAAGATCCTGAATTCTGGGAGTTGATCTCATGATGCACCGGTATGTAAAAAAGCAAAGCTGCGAAACGATTATCCTTGATGACGAAATCATGGTTCTTCATCCCGAAAGGTTTACGATTACGAAATTAAGCCCGGTCGGCGGATTTTGCTGGTCATTGCTGGCATCGGCCCACTCCATCGACACGTTGTCTGCCGCGGTCCGTGAGCAATATGAAGGAGCGGACCACTCCGTAGAGGAGGACGTGTCCGATTTTCTGAACCGTTTGCTGGAGTGTGAGCTTATTGAAGCGGCACATGGATGACGCCTTGTTTCTTTCTCTGAAGCAAATCATCCATAAGAACGGTAGAATCGAGCTTCCCGCCCAAGGCAGCAGCATGTTTCCTTTCATTCGCAACGGAAATCTATGCAGCTTCCGCCCGGTTGGGGAAAGCAGGGTAAGCGTAGGGGATATTCTGTTGTTCCGCTCCGCTTCCAGCCGGTTAGTCGCTCACCGTCTTCACTCCGTTGTTTACCGGGATGGTGAAAGTTTGTACATATGCAAGGGTGATGCCAATTTGGGTTATGACGAGCCGATCCGAGCCGAACAAATGCTTGGAGTGCTGCACAGCATACGAAAGGGGAACAAACACATTTTGATGTCCGATCCGCTGACAGCCTTTTGGACGAAAGCCATTGTCGCACTGCCGGCTCTATCGAGCGGGCTTAACCGTTACATGTCCGGCAAAACGGCAGACCCGATCGGCGGGCGATCCGAATGATCGGGCTGTTGAAATCCCGGTTATCCGTCGGCGTCATCCGGAATGCGTACACGCTGCTTGCTCCTTATATTATTAAGCGGCGAAAAGCGTACGTCGGGCTGTTCATTCTAGTAGGGGTTGAAATCGGATTAATGCTTGCTTTTGCCTGGTTTCTCGGGCAAATTACCGATGCTGCGGTTCAGCAGCAATTTGATAGGCTGTATGGGCTTGCCCCGTTTGGCGCATGCCTGAGCGTACTGACGATCGTATCGGACTTTACGAGCCGCAGACTGGCATTTACAGCCACGAACGGCGTGAAAAAAGATCTTTCGGAACGGCTGCTGAAGCATATTATGCACTTGCCGGCCAGCCGTACGGATCAGCTGCATTCGGGAGAGCTGATGACCCATTTTAATCAGGATGTACACGGCATAAACGGGTTGATCGGGAGCAGTCTCATTCAATGGGTCCGCCTGCCGCTTGTGTTCGCTGCCGTATTCGTGTATATGCTGCAAATTCATTGGCTGATGGCCGTTATGGGGCTGATGATCGTGCCTTTCGCGCTTGGTGCGGGAGCTTTGCTCGGCTTCGTTCTGCGCCGGAGGGCCAGGGAGATTCAAGACCTTTACGGAAGCATGAACAGTCTTCTGTCCGATACGCTGCAGGGTTTATCCGTCATCCGGTCCTTCACTGCGGAATCGGCCTGGCTTCGCAAATACGCGGATAAAAACGGCGAGCTTTATCACCTGCAGCAGAAGTATGTGATTCTGCAAGGCTGGATCGGCGCCGGAGGCCAAGCGGCGGGAGCCTCTATTCTGATGGTAAGCCTTTGCCTGGGAGCTTATTTTGTTTCCCATCACATGATTACAGTCGGTTCTCTTCTTGCTTTCGTCAATCTCTCCGGACATCTGCTGTACCCTTTGACGGGCATGGCGGGATTATGGATCGGCATTCAGCAATCTTCCGCGGCGGCAGATCGTATCGCGCAGGTGCTGCAAGAGCCGCTGGAGCTTTACGATTCGCCGCCTGCGGTCCTTTCCGTGCCCGATAAAAAAACGATCGAATTCCGCAATATCAGCTTCCGGTATGAGGGTCAAGCCTCCCTGATCGAACGGTTCAGCCTGATTTGTCCGGCCGGTCAAACCGTTGCGATCGTTGGAGCCAGCGGCGCGGGGAAGTCTACCCTGTTTCATCTTCTTCAAGGGTTTTACAAGCCGCAAGCCGGGTCCATATACATAAACGGTGAATCTATCGACCGGATCGGATTGCCGGAAATAAGAAGCTCGATCTCTCTTGTATCGCAGGAAACGTTTCTGTTCTCGGGAACGATCCGCGATAATCTGCTGATCGCCCGGCCGGAAGCGACCGAGCAGGAGATCCATAGAGCTGCGATCCATGCGAGCATTCATGATTACATCCTGTCGCTTCCTAACGGCTACGATTCCCAAATCGGCGAGAGAGGCATTTTGCTGTCGGGAGGACAGAGGCAGCGCATCGCAATCGCGCGGGCCGTTCTGAAGGATGCGCCGATTTTGCTGCTGGACGAAGCCACGGCCTCGCTCGACAGTGAAACGGAATATCTGGTCAAGCAGTCGCTGGACCGGCTGATGTTCAAGCGTACGACCCTGATCATTGCCCATAGGCTGTCGACGATCCAGCATGCCGACATGATTGTCGTAATGGATAAGGGGGTGATCGTGCAAATAGGGACGCATGAGGAGCTTTCACTGCGGCCCGGCATGTACAGAAAGCTGAAGCGCCGCCAAACTATAGAGGACAGGAGAGGGTATGGGTGATATGGAAGCTGCTGCAAGCGGTCTATGATCCAAACGCTCCGTTTCCCGTTGATCCGGGCATTTTTGAAGCCGCGCTGGCCGATATCGAATATTTTCATATTTCGCCTCAGCTTTATCAGCTTCTGAAACAGCAGGGGAAGCTTGAAAGCTTGCCCGTCACGTTCCGAAACCGCCTAAAGTCAAAATACGACGAGGCTCTGGCTCTTAACGTCTATATTCAATATGAAAATGAACGGATTTTCAAAGCTTTCGAGGCGGCCGGCATATCCGTCATCCCGATAAAGGGCGTGCTGTTTGCAAACAAGTATTTCGGGCATATCGGCGCAAGAAGCACGTCGGATATCGATTTGCTGATCCAGCCGGCGGATATGAGCCGGGCCGAGGCCATCGTACGCTCGCTGGGCTTTACGAATGCAGAACCGCAAATCCGTTCCCACTTTCACCGCAGCTTATCCAAGCCGCTGCCGGCGCCTCTGCCTTCTTTGACGGTCGAGCTGCATTGGGATTTGCTGATGGCCGGAACTTCGGCATTCGGCATAGGCGATTTTTGGCGTGATGCCTTGCCGCTTGAGCCATACAGCCGGGTCATGGAGCTTTCGGAATATCACACCTTCTATATGATTTGTTTGCACGGCTGGAAGCATGGTTTAAATTCCTTAAAATATCTGATCGATATCGTTCAGCTTATTCACGTCAAAGGCGATGACCTCCCGTTCGACACGCTGCTTCGGGATGCCGCGTCCCATCGAACCTACAAACGCATTTGCAGCACGCTGTCGATCGTTTACCGTCAGTTTCCTTTCCTTGAACGCCGCAAGCCTCTTCCGCTCCCGGCTTCACGAAGAAGCGGGGAATGGTGGAGCTATGATTCCATCCGCGGCACTGAAAAAAGGTCATTCAAACGTTATGTCCGCTTGCTGCAATTCCAATGGTTTGATTTCGATAAGCCATGGCATGGCATAGCTGCATCCGTACACTATCTTGAGCCGAGTTTGAGAAATCGAAAGGGGGTGTAAAACGATGAACAAACGGACATATGAGAAGCCTGAGCTGCTGAGCCATACCGCAATCCGATTCGAAACGCTTGTCAGCGGCACCGCAAAAGGAAGCTTCCCGGGCCTTGGCTGGGAGGTGGACGGAGTACCTGCGGAAGAGCGCGGAGATTTCCCAGGGGGAGGCGCGACTGGCGGCGTATTCCCGGGCAAGGGGCCGACCCATAATCACAGACCTTAACAAGAAAGTAAACCGGTATAACGAAAAGACCCGCAATCTGCGGGTCTTTTCTGCGTTTTTATTGGTGTTATTGGCACAGCCTCAGCCAGGGAGACGAGGCTGTGCCGGGGAGATTAATTAGTAGCAGCCTTTGAAGCCGCTCCAGCAGCTACAAGCGATAATCACCAATAAGATGAACAGAACAAGGATTGTTCCAATGTTGTTGTTGAAAGCACCACCTACATAACCGGACATAGTTGAAGGCACCTCCTTACGTATTGAATACTCTATAAATTATGCAAAATTACACCGCATTGCTTGGGTGTTTGCCATAGAGTCATTTCATCCGCGTCAGCTGCCTACCCCTATGTCCGCGCCGTTCGCCGGCTTCTGCCTTCCGCTAATTCTAAGTATTCCTTCCTTGCCGTTCCACCGTACCTCGCTCTCCCGCTTTCCGCTCTTCCTCCTCATCTGACGGTGCAGCATTCCGTTTCAGGAATTGGCCGGCAAGCATGAATAACGGAGAAGCCCCGTATTCGGACAGACCCAGCATTTCGGCCCAATTGAATATGAGCAGAAACGGAAGGATGCCGATCGCCAAGACGCCGAACAGAAAGCCGGCCGTGAGGCAGCGCAGCATTTTACCCAGTGTCATTCTCTCATCTCCCTTCCACCGGAAGTTCCGTATCTAACATCCTATGCTCCTGAAAGCGCCTTTCATTCCTTTTACCTCCTATTCGCTGCCTTGAAACGGGTGCCAGCCGCCGCTGTTTTGCCGAATCCTGCGATGGCCATCCGGGGAAATGGCATAGCTGGAAAAGGTTTACATCTATCAAAAATAAAACTTTTGCATCTCTACCGGGACCCCGTTTCGCATAAGCAGCTGCTCGAGCGTCTCGCTGCGGGCCGGGGCGTCCCCGGCAGTGAGCAGCCTCACGGCGAATTTGCTGGCTTGGCGCTCGAACTTGCCCACGTTGAAATAGGATTGCTCATCCAGCCAAAAGCGGTTGAAGCCGGGGTGCAGCCGGTCATGGCCCAGCTCGTGCGCGCAGACGAACCGCTGCCAATCCTCAGGCAGCTTCTCATGGATGACGATGAAGCGGCGCCGGAGCTTCTTGAAATAAAGCCCCCTCGTGCCTTCGCCAAGGTCCGCAAAGCGGACGTGAATGCCGAGCCCTTCCGCGATGACAAACGGGTCGTTGGTCTTGAATTTCCGGATGAGCTTAAGAATGAGTTTATCCATGGCAGCACCTACCCATTGGCATCGCCTTCGACAATTTCGGAAGGGGCAGTCGTTTTCTTGCGCTTGTTCATTTGCTTCGCCTCCCAGAAGAGGCCGGTCAGTACGTCCATGACGCGCCTCCGGTCATCCTTGCTCATCGGCACGCCGTCGAACATGAGCTCCCCGTCCTCCTCCAGCAGCTTCTTGAAGTCGCGTTTATCTTTATAGGTCGCCCATTCCGGAATCGCCGCCGCCGCGGTGCTTTCCCGCCCGAGCAAATAATCCGCCGTCGTCTGCAAAATATCGGCAAGCTTCTGCAAATCCTCGCTGGTCGGTGTTACCCGGTCATTCTCGATATGACCGAAGTTCGAACGCCCCATGCCGAGCCTAGCGGCAATGTCCTGCTGGGTTAACCCTCTTTCGATCCGTAAATCTCTGATTCTTGCACCTAGTGACATATGGAAGCCCTCCGAACAATGAAATTGATATGGTATTTTAAATACTTGACGGTATTGTGAATACCGTTTAATATGATGGTTATCCGCTGATATTGCAAGTATATGGTAAACGAAGGGGTAATGTCAATACTGTCAGATGTGTGTAGTCATCGATCATTGGGTATTTTAAATACCTAGTTAAAATCAAAAGGGAGGTATGAATAATGAATATCGCGCTTAATGAGAGGCTGTTGCAAGGTCTGGAATGGCTCTATGGAGAAGAGCGGTTCCTGCTGCTGGCGATTATAGCGGCGGCGCTTGTTCTGGATTGGATTACCGGCATCGCGGCTTTGCATAAAGGAAAGGGACAAGCCTCGGATTACGGATGGCACGGAGTGCTCCGCACCTTGTTCTTGCTGCTGCTTCCGGCGTTTTCGAACATGCTGGATTCGATGCTGGGGATGCCGGGACTGTTTTTTTATGCCGTCTCGATCGGCATCATCTATAAATTATGGCAGTCGGTCACGAATAATGCGATCCATGCAGGCTGGGAGAGATGGATTCCGGGAATCGTCATTCAGCATATTGAAGAAGAGCTGAGAGCAAAATCGGGCGAAGAGCTGTTCGTGAAGACGAACCGGAATCCTGACCGGGACAAAGGCCTTGACCGTCAGCCGCCCCTTTAGGCGGATGAACATTTCATCCAAAAGCCCATGCACTTTTGGACTTGTAACATAGGATACTGTGTAGTCAATCACAAAGGAGATGAGCAAATGAACTACGGAGTAGCAGGTGTCGGTGCAGGCAATGCACCATACCCGGTTGCGGGTGTATCGACATGCGGGCCTAAAGTAGGCGGAGTATTCAACAATGTGGGCACCATCCTCGTTCTATTTATCCTCTTGGTTATTATCCTGCGCGCTTGCTGGTGCTAATCCGCTAATCAAGGAGCTCCCTTGAACAGGTCCTAAGAGTGTCCACGAATTGAAATTTATAGCGAGCGGGCTGTCCCTGAAGGTCTGAAATGGCCGCAGGGGCGGCCCTGTCGTGTTTACATCTATCGGTTAGTTGCGTGCCACTCACACAGAAACACAATTAAAAACAATAACCGGCAGGTACACTAGCGTAATATGAAATAAGCCGTACCAGATCCTCAAGTGCCTCGGGCCTTGGGGATTTTAGCTTCATTTGGCTTCATAAGATGAAGGAACGTAAACGTTACGATATAATGAAACAATAAAGCTTTTTTTTAAATACTTGGAACAGGAGATCGAACGATGAACAATCATGAACCTATGATACCGGTGCATTTGTTGTCCGGCTTTCTGGGAAGCGGCAAAACGACGCTCCTGCAAAGGCTGCTGGATTATTATAAGGGGCAGGGACTGAAGCCGGCCGTTATTATGAATGAAATTGGGGACGTCAATCTGGACGGGCAGCTGCTGGACGGCGAGGTGCCGATGGCGGAAATGCTGAGCGGCTGCATCTGCTGTACGATGCGCGGCGATTTGGGGCTTGAGATCAGCATGCTGATCGACGAGCATCGGCCGGACGTCATTATCATCGAATCGACGGGGGCGGCGAATCCGATGGAAACGCTGGACGGCGTTACCGAGGCGGCCATGTACAAATCGATTGATTTGCGCAGCGTCGTTACGGTAGTGGACGGCCCGGAGCTTCTCGAGCGAAGCCGCGGCGGCAAAGGCCGCACCTACAAGCTGATGAAGGAGCAAATCCGCTGCGCTACGCAGCTTCTTCTTAACAAGGCGGACAAGCTGGAGCCCGAGCAGCTCGTCGAGGCGCAGCAGCTGCTGCGTGAGCTGAACACTCACGCGCCGGTGATTGCAACCGTCCGCTGCATGCTCGAGGATTGGAGCTGGCTGGCGGAGAAGAGGCCGACGCCGGACTTCTCCCAGGATTATTACGAGCATGAGGAGGGAGAGGCATGCCCGCCGGGCTGCTCTCACCATATTGGAGGCCATCTGCATGATGAATCGTCGGAGCCCGTCCTTGCCGTGCGCCATCATTCCCACGACCATGTGATGGTGCTTACCCATTACTGGCGGAGCCCGGTCAGCAGCGAGGACTTTGAAGCTCTGCTGCAGCGGCTTCCCGATCAAATTTACCGCGCCAAGGGGATCGTGACGTTTACGGATACGCCGAGCCGTTTTCTTTTTCAATATGCCTACAAGGAATCCGACTTCATGAGAATCGATCCGCAGGGGCATGTGAACGACGTAGCCGTATTTATCGGGGAGCATTTCTCCAAGGACTGGCTGGAAAACGAGCTGGCGCTGCTCGAGCAGTCGGAAAACGCGGAAGCTTAAAGGGTACATCACGATTTCTGCGATGAGGATGTCGAATTTTGCGGCACTATGTCTATTCAGATGGATGCATGGGTAAAATAAACCAATTGAGGCCGGTCCATCCGGCCTCAGCATCATGATTGCATAGAAAGGTGTGTCAGCAAATGTTCAGAAAATGGTTCCTACCCGCCGCGGCGCTTTCCTTGCTGTTGACGGCGGCGCCCGTACTGGCTGCGCCCGGGGACTCCGCTGCGCAGGGAGCGGAGCAGCAGCAACCGGCCGATACCGGTGAGTCCGGCGAACATAGACATCATAAAGGGCATATGTCGCGCGAGGAATTCGAAACCTTCCGGCTGGAGAAGCTGAAGGAGATCGCGATCTATTTCGGCATTAAGACGGAAGGCAAGGACGCGGAGCAGCTGAAGAAGGAAGTGGACGCCGCGAAGGCCGCCAACAAAGAAAAATGGGAAACCTTCAAGGCCGAGCATAAGGCGAAGCGGCTGGAGCAGCTGCGCAAAGTTGCCGAGGAGCATGGCATCAAGACGGAAGGCAAGACGCCAAGGCAGCTGCGCGAGGAGCTCCGCAGCCTCCATGGAGATAAAGGCAAGCGCCCGCACCGCATGGAGGATCATGAAAGCTCCGGCGAAGATAACGGCGCTGCCGATCCAAAGGAAAAGCAAAATCGGGTTTAAGCCGGTGAAGCAAAAAGCCGCCAATTGGGACAATCGTCCCGGGTGCGGCTTTTTTCTTAGGATTTTGTCGAATAATATAGGGTTAATTACCTATGTCAAGCATTGTAATCGAAGAGAGAGGTCAAGTATACTAGAGCCATATCTTAATTTGGCATATTGCGTCGTTTGATGCCGTTTCCGAACATGAGGGGCTGATTTGAGGAATGGGTAAGATAAGGCTGAGTATCGCTCAGAAGATGATCGTATCTTTGGGCTTGCTCGTCACTCTTTCGTTTGGTATTTTGGTATCCGCCCATCTTATTAAAGTTTATCGTCTGAATTTGCGAGAAAGCGAGCTGCTGGCGCAAACGCAGTCCATGACCTACATAGAACCGCTTTCGAGAGCGCTCGATCAATCGATCGACGCGATCGGCAAGCTGGAAGCGACGATGTCGCAAATGCGCAAAGACCGGAAGCAGAACCGGGAATTTATCGTGGAGATGCTGCAGGAGACGCTTTTGGACAATCCTCAGCTGCTTGGCGTCTATACGCTGTGGGAGCCGGGCGCCTTTGACGGCAAGGACGAGCAGTACCGGAACAGGAGCAGCTACGATGACGGTACGGGGCGCTTTCTCCCTTACGCCGTACGGGTGAACGGGAACATTCAGCTGCATGCGCTGGAGCATTACGAGGATCCCGTCAAAGGAAGCTACTATCAAACTCCAAAACGCACGAAAGCGTTTTCATTAATCGAGCCTTATTCCTACCCGATTGGCGGGGAGGAGGTTATGCTGACCTCGCTTGTTCTGCCGATTGTAGACGAACAGGGGCGTTTCCTCGGCATCGTCGGAGCCGACATTGCGATGGATGACGTGCAGGAGCAGATCGAAGCGATCCGTCCGCTCGGCGGGTTTGCGAACATGATTTCCGCGGAAGGCCGGTACATTGCCAGCGGCAGCGATCCGAAACTTCTGCTGCAGCCGTATCGGAGCCGGTCGGTCGATGCGGAACCGCTTTTGTGGACGAGCGATGTGCCGCAGCTCCTTTATACCCCGAACGACGGGGGGAGGGGAACGGTGCTGAGGATGTTCTATCCGATCGAGATTAATGGCGTCATCTGGCATATCGAAACAGTCGTTCCGAAGTCGAACATGCTGGACGCCTTTTACAAGAGCCTGAAGGAGTCGGTCATCATCATGGCCGCCGCGCTGCTGTTTATGACGCTGGCGATCGGCCTGCTCGTGCGGAGGATTATTTTGGTCAACATCCATAAAGTCGTTCAGGCTACCTCGGATGTGGCGATGGGCCGTGACAATTACAAGCTGGATATCCGGACGAACGACGAATTCGAGTTTATGGCGAAGCATTTTAATAACATGCTCGACCAGCGGAAGGAAGCCGAGCTGCTGATCGAATACCAGTCGACGCACGATCTGCTGACAGGCCTGCCCAACCGGTACGCCTATCAGCTGCATCTTCAGGGGAGGCAGGCGTCCGGCCATTCGCTGAGCGGCAGCTTGGCTTTGCTGTTCATCGATCTGGACCGTTTCAAGATGATCAATGAAACGATGGACCATGCCATGGGAGATCAGCTGCTGCGGAAGGTGTCCGAGCAAATCGTGCTTACCGTTGCCGGCAAAGGACGGGTGTTCCGCTTCGGCAGCGACGAATTTATCGTACTGCTGGAGGATGTCAGCCATCTGCATCAGGCGCATTATATGGCGGAGGAGATTTTGTCCGCGATCGCCGATCCGATCCGAATGAACGACCGCATTTTCTACATAACCGCAAGCATCGGCATGAGCGTCCATCACGAGCTGACGCCGGGAACGGGCGACCGTCTTGTGAAGGAATCCGATATCGCTATGTACGTCGCGAAGAAGGAGCGCAATACCTGCAAGCTATATACGCCGTCGATGAACGACGTTCCGAAGAAGGAGCTTATTCTCGAGAACAGCATGCTCCGGGCTCTGGAGTCCGGCCAATTCATGCTGTATTACCAGCCGAAAATCGATGTCCGGACGGGCGGCATTAACGGCGCCGAGGCTTTGATCCGTTGGAAGCACCCGGAGCTCGGCATGGTGTCGCCGCTTGATTTTATTCCGATCGCCGAGAAAACGGGCTTCATTATCCCGCTCGGCGAGTGGGTGCTGTTCTCGGCCTGCCAGCAAATCCGGGAATGGGAGCGAATGGGGCTGCCGCGGCTGACGGTTAGCGTCAATATGTCGATGATCCAGTTTCAGCAAAAGCAAATCGTACATACGATCGAGAGAATCATTGCGGACGCGGGCATCCGGCCGGAGCAGATCGAGCTCGAGATTACGGAATCGATCTTTATGGACAACCAGGAACATACGCTCCGGATTTTGCACGAGCTCCAGCAGCTGGGCGTGAAGCTGTCCCTTGACGATTTCGGAACCGGCTATTCCTCCCTCAGTTATTTGCAGAACATTCCGATTCATACGCTGAAGCTCGACAAAACGTTTATTAACGATATCGCAAGCGACTACAAGAAGCAGATGATTTTCAAATCGGTCGTCGTCATCGCTCATCATCTGAATTTAAAGGTTGTGACCGAGGGAGTCGAAACGGAAGACCAGCTCGAAATTATACGCGAGCATCAGTGCGACGCCGTTCAAGGTTATATTTTCAGCCCGCCCGTTCCGGCTCCCAAGTTCGTTCAGCTATATATGGAGCATCGGAGCGGCGGTCAGGCCGGATAGCTCGTTTAAGCACCGTCAGGATTGAAATCCTGGCGGTTATTTTTTATGTTAATAAGTGTTACAAACCAGGAGGGCGGTCCGTCTTTCTTATAGCTTAAGCAATAAAGGAGAGGGAGGACTACGAAATGGAACAATCGGCGCCGGATTTGTTTCGTCAGCAATTCGATCGGCATTACCCGTCCGTGAGGCGCAAGCTGATCGCGCTGGTGCGCGACGAGGCTGCAGCCGAGGATCTCGCGCAGGAAGCTTTTTTGCGGCTGTACAGCAATCCGCCGGATCAACTGGATGCGGTAGGAGGATGGCTTCATCGCGTGCTGACCAGACTGGCCTATGATTATATGGATAAGAAAGCTAGAGAGAGGGCGCTGGCACAAAAGCAGGAGCAAAGCATGCTTGCGCAGCCGCAGAGCGCCGAGTCTCATGAGCAGGCGATTATCGCCCAGGACGAGCAGGAGCAGCTGCGGATCTGGCTGGATTCCTTGCCAGAGCGGGATAAACAAATGCTGCTGCTCCGTTATGAAGGCTACAGCTACGCAGAAATTGCGGAGCAGCTGCAGGTGAGGCAGCCTCAGGTCGGAATGATGCTGAAGAGGGCGGGCGAGCGTCTGAAGCGGCGCGCTCTGCAGGCGGAAGCTGCGCTTCCGCAGGAATAACATTTGTAAGGAGGAACCGGAAATGACCGTAAACGAATCGCCAAATAAAAAGGAGCAGGAGCAAGCGGAGGCGGCATGGGCACGTCTGGAGCAACGGCTGCGGGGTAAGGAGGCTTCGCCGTTGTGGGAGAAGTGGGAAGCGGAGCTCGTAAAGCACAGCGAAGAGCGGCACACATTAACCGGCGGACAGCAGGTTATCTCGATTGAAGAGCAGGTTAACCGGCAAGGCAACAGCGTTCCTCTCGGAAGGGCAGGACACGAGCGCGGCGCCGCAGCAATCAGCGGCATTCCAGGCGGGGAGGCTGCCGGAACGGCGCCAAACGCAGCGAAGCCGAAAGCGGCGCGCCGCTGGCTGAAGCGGCACACCGGCAAAGCGATGGCGGCTTGCGCTGCAGCCCTTCTCGCCGTCGTCATTGCGACGCCTTCGGCGAACGAGGTTTTGGCTGCGTGGCTTAATCAATTCCGAATGGATGACGTGATGGTCGTGCAGGAGGATGATCTGGAGACGCTGTGGTCCAACTTGCAGAACAGCGGGGAGACGAGGGAGAGCGTGAACCGGTTCGGCACGTTCGAGAACAAGTCGCTTGGAGAGTGGGAAGCGATTTCGGTTGATCAAGCCGTGGAGAGGCTGGGCTTTGCGATTCCGGATATCAAGATTGCCGACAAGCAAATCGTAGAAGCAACCTCGACAGGTGCTCAGGTGCTTACCCTGAAGCTCAATGTGGATGAAGTCAATGCAGCTATGCGTAAGATGGGCGCGGATAAGCTGCTGCCGGCATCGGTCGACGGCAAAGAAATCAAGCTGGATACCGGAAACGGCGTACAGGTTTCCTATCGGGAGGATAAGGAAGATGGTTCGGAGAAAAGCGTAGGAATCACTTACAGCCAATCGCCGTCGATTCAGGTCGATCCATCCGTCGATGTGAAGGAAGCGTTCGACGCGGTTATCCGCTTCCCGGCGCTGCCCGAGCATTTGCGAAACGGTCTGCAGCAAGCGGTCAATTTGGAGGATGGCAAGATACCGATTCCAGTCTTTACGAACCAGAAGTTCGAGAAGCTGACGGTCGACGGGACCGATGTTTACTTGGAAAGCTATGAGAAATCCGCTTATATCGGCGCCATTTGGATGCAGGACGGCAATGTGGTCAACGCATACTTTCACGGCTTTCAAGACCGCAGCGAGATCGAAACGATGTTAGCGGAGCTGGTCCGCCCATGAGCATCGCGGCGATCGAGACTTTACAACTAAGCAAGGATTACGGCGACGGCCGCGGCTGCAGCGGCGTCACGCTAAAGATCAAACACGGGGAAGCCTTCGGCTTCCTCGGCCCTAACGGGGCGGGCAAAAGCACCATCGTCAAAATGCTGACAGGACTCATCAAACCAACCTCAGGCGAAGCCCGGATTTTCGGCCACGCTTCCGGTACGCTGGAAGCAAGGAGAAGACTCGGATACTTGCCTGAGTTGTTCCGTTATCCGGCCTGGCTGACCGGCGAGGAGGTATTGGCGTTTCACGCCAAGCTGTGCGGACTCGATAAGCCGTCCGCGAGGAAGCGGAGCCGACTGCTGCTGGATGAAGTTGGCATCGGCAGCCGCGGCAGCGACCGGTTGAAGGGCTACTCCAAAGGGATGCAGCAGCGGCTCGGCCTCGCCTGCGCTTTAATGGGCGACCCCGATGTCGTGCTGCTGGACGAGCCCGCATCGGCGCTGGATCCGGTGGGCAGGCATGAGGTGCGGGAGCTGCTGCAGCGGCTGAGAAGCCAGGGGAAGACGATTTTCCTCAATTCGCATTTGCTGGAGGATGTGGAGCAGCTTTGCGACAAAGTCGCGCTGCTCAATAACGGCCATGTGCTCGCCGAGGGCAGCGTGGAGCAGGTGCTTGGCTCGAAGAACGAGTGGCGGCTGCGCGTCGGCGGCTATACGCCGCTTGCGTCCGAGCGGATTGAACAGATGTTTGGCGCGGCTGTGAAGGTCACGATGCTCACGTGGATGGACGAATCGGCATGGCTGGAGCTGGAGCTTGCGGACGACGAGCAGATCGGGCTCGTGAATGGCCTGCTGGTCGAGATGGGGGTTATTTTGTACGAGGTAAGCAAAGTGAAGTCCAGGCTGGACGACTGGTTTATGCAGGCGGTATCCGGTTTGGAGCATAGGGGGGAACGTCGATGACGGCGGTTTGGGCTTTGACATGGAAGGAGCTGATCCGCAAACGGGTCACCATGATGACGGCCGTTATGACCGTTTTATTCTGGATTGCCTACTGGTTTGTTGCTGCGGCGATCGCAAGCGAAACCAATTCGATCGTTACTACGGGCATACAAGTGAATGTGCTGGAAAAGTATACGATAAGCGCGATGGTGCTGACGATCGGATTTTTCTTCGGCGCCTTCGCGGTGGCGTTTTTATCCATTTTTAGCTCGGTGTCCGCCGTTACGGGCGAAGCGGAGACCGGGGTGCTGCAGTCGGTGCTTTCGAGGCCGATCAAGCGCTGGCACTGGTTTCTCGGCAGGTGGCTCGGCTTCGTATCGTACGGAGTTCTATACGGCATCATTTTATTCGTTACGATTATTCTGATTTGCAAAATAGAAACGGGCGTATTGTTCGAGGGGATCGTGCTTCTGAAGTCCTTTGCGTTGTTCGTATCCGTCGTTCCGCTGCTCGTATCCATAACGATGCTGGGCTCCTGCTGGCTCGGCCCGCTTGGCAACGGCATCGGCATGACGATGCTGTTCGGCATGGGCTGGCTCGGCAGCACGATCGGACGATTTATGAGCGAGTCGATGATCGAAAGAGAAGGCATAAAAACGCTGGAGACGATCACGGGGCTCATTCAGCTGGCCATGCCGGCCGACGCCCTTCAGCAGCGGATGCTCGGCGAACTGTTCTCCATTGCGGAGCTGTCCGGCTTGTTCAATTTGAACAGGGCGCACTCCTATTTCGCGATTGGCGCCATCCCGTCCAATACCTTTTTGGTGTACAGCGCTTTGTATACGGCGATTATGCTTTTGGCGGGCTTGCTTGTACTTAGAAAAAAAGATTTTTGAAAAGTGCTGCCGCCCGGCGAGGGGAGGCAGCACTTTGTCTTTACGGATTCTAGCCGGATAGGCCGAATAAATACCGAATTAAATCGGACCATTATCCCTGCCGCTTGCGATTCTGATGTACAAACTGCAGCAGAAACCTCACATAAACGTAGCTTGAGTTCGCTGTGATGCACTTTTGCAGCAGAATATGCCGAAGACAGCCGGGAATGGAAGTGTCAGTGCGAACCTGCTGCAGAAACTGCAGCAGAACGTAGAGCAACTGCGCTATTTCAGCATTCCGCTGCAGAAACTGCAGCAGAACGGAGAGCAACTGCGCTATTTCAGCATTCCGCTGCAGAAACTGCAGCAGAACGTAGAGCAGCTGCGCTATTTTGGCATTCCGCTGCAGAAACTGCATCAGAATGCCGAGTCACTTAAAGCTCACGGGTATTCATCTCCCGGCAGCAGCTTTATATGGTCCACTGGTTGTGAACGATGGCGCTCACGTACCATGCGCCTTCCGATTCCTCCAGCACGAGTATCAGGCTTTGCCAGTCCATGCCCTCGTATTGCTTGTCGAAGCCGCTGAAGTAATAATCCATCACCCGGCTTCCCGGAAAAACCTCCTCAATGTTCACGATCGTATTTCCGTGCCCCTTGATCTCGTTATCCCCAACTTCTTCCGCATTGATAAAATCCTTGCCGTAAACGAACTTATCGTAATACTCCTTGAATGTGAGCTCAATCGGATCGCCGGTGCCGTCATAAGCCCCCCAATTGTAGACGGTCGAATCGGTCAGCGCGGGCAAGCCATCGGCCGGAAACACTTTGGCTGTCGCCGTATCGATATGCCCGTAAGGGGAGAATAATAATCCTTTGCCGGGATGGATATAGGCGGCCAGCGTATCCAGATCTTTTTCCTTCAGCGCCAAAATGACAGCTGCCGCGGCTTCCTGCGCCGTCGACGCCTTCGCAGGCGTTTCAGGGGTAGGAGATGGAGACGGAGACGGCTCGCTAGTCTGCGGCGGCTGCGTTTCGGCGGGTGAAGCGGACGGACTCGGGCTGTCGGTTGCCGTTGCGGGACCGTTTGTGCCTCCGCCGCATGCGGAGAGCAGCAGCGCCAGGGCTAATGCTGGAATGGTCGTTTTTGTCAAAAGTTTCATTCTACATCACCTCAATATTTGATTTAAACGGGTGTACCATTTAAGACGTTTTTTTTCGTTAAAAGTTGCTGGACGCTTGCGGGTATGAACAACGTCTGCTACAATAATTTTGTTCAGTAAAAATATTAACTAAACATGGAGCGGATATGGCAACGATAAAGGATATTGCGCAAGAAGCAGGGGTATCGGCTGCTACCGTGTCCAGGGTGCTTAACAACGACGCCACTTTGGCCGTTAGCGAGGAAACGCGCGACCGTATTTTCAGCATTGCCGAAAAGCTGCAATATAAGCCTTCGAGACTGCGGAGAATGAAGCAGGAAGGCCAGCTGTCGCGGCAGCAGATCGGCTTGCTCATGTGGTCGACGCTGGAGGACGAGCATAGCGATCCGTATTTCTCCTCGATCCGCAAAGGGATTGAAGTGCGCTGCGAGGAGCTTGGCATCAGCATCGTCAAGGTGCTGAGGGGCAATGCACGCACGGAGCTTGCGCCGATTCACGAGCTGGACGGATTGATCGTGGTCGGCTCGATTGCCGAGGACGATGTGATGAACCTTTATCAGCATCGCGACCGGATCGTATTTGTGAATCATACGCTGGAGCTGCCGGAATATGATACGGTCCAGTTAAATTTCGAGCAGGCGACGCGTGCCGTTATCGGACATCTGCAACAGCTTGGACATACCCGAATCGGCTATATCGGCGGGCAAGACCGCATTCACCGGCTGGAACGCGGCGCGGAGGAGCGGGATGTCGTGGAGCTGCGCAGAGCTTTTTTTGAAAGGGCGCTGGACGAGCACGCCCTGTTCGACGAGCGGTTCGTGCGAATGGCGGAATGGTCTCCGAACAACGGCTACGAAGCGATGAATTCGCTGCTGGAGCAGGGGGAGAAGCCGACAGCCTGCTTTATCGGGAGCGATCCGATGGCGGTAGGCGCCCTGCGGGCGCTTCACGAGCATGGCGTAAAGGTGCCGGAGGATATGGCGGTCGTCGGGTTCGACGATATTGAAGTTTCGGAATATTTGAACCCTCCGCTAACAACGGTGCGGGTGCACACGGAGCTGATGGGCAGAACGGCCGTGCAGCTGCTGCTGGAGCGGATCGGGGGAAGGGAAGCGGCGGTCCACATGACGATCAACACAACCTTGATCGTAAGGGAAAGCTGCGGAAGCAAGCTGCAGCAATCAACGACAACTAATTAACTTAACGGGGGAGATCATTTTGACGATTTTATACGATCAGCAGCGTTCGCTCTTTCATCTGCAAGCCAAGGACACAAGCTATGTGATTCATGTTACGAAGGAAGGTTATCCGGCTCATCTTTATTGGGGCAAAAAAATCCGCGGCACCCAGCTGGACCGTTTGCTGGAGCTGAAGGAGCGGGCTTCGTTCAGCCCGAGCACGGAGCTGGACCGTCTTGCGCTGTCGCTGGACACGCTTCCGCAGGAATACCCGGGCTACGGCAACTCCGATTTCCGGATGCCGGCTTATCAGGTGATGCTGGCGGACGGGACGACGGTAACCGACCTTCGTTATGTTTCTCACGAGATTTTGCAGGGTAAGCCAGGACTCGCAGGACTGCCGGCTACTTACGTGGAAAGCGATGATGAGGCGCAGACGCTGGAGCTGACGTTGAAGGACGAGTGGAGCGGGCTTACGGTTATTTTAAGCTACTCCGTGTTTGAAGGCTTTGACGCCATTGCCCGTTCGGTCAGACTCGTAAACGGCGGCAGCGGCACGCTGCAGCTGAAGCGGGCTTTCAGCATGAGCCTGGATATGCCGAACGATCAGTTCGAGCTGCTTCAATTATCCGGCGCATGGACGCGGGAGCGCCACGTGCACAAGCGCAAGCTGGTACCCGGCCTGCAGTCGGTCGAAAGCCGCAGAGGCTCCAGCAGCCATATGCAAAACCCGTTTGTTGCGCTGCTGGCCGAAGGCGCTACGGAGGACCACGGCGACGTATACGGCGTGAATCTTGTCTACAGCGGCAATTTTACGGCCGGTGTCGAGGTCGATCAGTTCCATACGGCCCGTCTGTTCATCGGCATTAATCCGTTCGATTTCAATTGGAAGCTGGAGCCGGGCGAGCAATTCCAGACTCCGGAGGCGGTATTGGTTCATTCCGAGAACGGTCTGGGCGGCATGTCGCGCAGCTTCCATGACCTTTACCGCGCCCGCCTGATCCGCGGCGCGTTCCGCGATCAAACCCGCCCGATTCTCGTCAACAACTGGGAGGCGACTTACTTCAATTTTAACGCCGACAAGATCGAAGCGATCGCCAAAGCCGGTCAAGAGCTCGGCATCGAGCTGTTCGTGCTGGACGACGGCTGGTTCGGCAAGCGCGACAACGATACGACTTCGCTTGGCGACTGGTTCGTAGACCGGGATAAGCTGCCGAACGGCCTCGAGGATCTGGTCAGCCGGGTGAAGCGTCTGGATATGCAGTTCGGCCTATGGTTCGAGCCGGAAATGATTTCGCCGGTAAGCGAGCTGTATAAGGCTCATCCCGACTGGTGCCTTCATTTGGAAGGACGCCGCCGTACGCAGGCCCGCCATCAGCTGATTTTGGATTTGTCGCGCAAGGACGTGCAGGATTATATCGTGCAAGCCGTATCGGATATTTTGTCCAGCGCGCCGATTACGTATGTGAAGTGGGACATGAACCGGAACATGACGGAGATCGGTTCGGCGCTTCTTCCGGCGGACCGCCAGCGCGAAACGGCTCACCGTTACATGCTTGGCTTGTATGACGTGATGGAGCGCATTACGTCCGCGTTCCCGCACATCTTGTTCGAGAGCTGCTCGGGCGGGGGCGGCCGCTTCGATGCAGGCATGCTGTATTACATGCCGCAAACCTGGACGAGCGACAATACGGATGCCGTATCTCGCCTCAAAATCCAATACGGCACAAGCATCGTTTATCCGGTCAGCTCCATGGGCGCTCACGTATCGGCCGTGCCTAACCATCAGGTGGGACGCATCACCTCCCTGGAAACGAGGGGCAACGTCGCGCTGTCCGGCAACTTCGGCTACGAGCTCGACCTGACCCGGTTCACGGATGAGGAGAAGGAGACGGTCAAAGAGCAGGTTGCGCTCTACAAGGAAGTGCGCCATCTCGTGCAGTTCGGCGACTTTTACCGGCTGCTGAGCCCGTTCGAGGGCAATGACACGGCCTGGATGTTCGTATCGAAGGATAAGAGCGAAGCGTTTGTCGTCTATGTATCGGTGCTGCAGGAGCCGAATCCGAAGCTGAACCGTTTCCGCCTGAAGGGGCTGGACGCGGGCCTCGATTACCGCATGGAAGGCACGGACTCGACATATGGCGGGGACGAACTTATGTATGCGGGCCTGGCGACGCCTCAATTCCACGGCGATTACGCAAGCCGGGTTTACCGCTTCACTGCCGCGAAATAACCTTTTCATCCCATAAAAAGGCTGCTCCATCGTCAACTGGTTGGCGATTGGAGCAGCCTTTCTGCTTCTATGGACTTAGCGAGCGCGGCGGACCGTCGTTCCGTTATTTTACGTATTTATCTTAAAAGCCGGCGTTTTTGGACACTGGATCTCTTATTCTCCGTTAACTCGCCCGCCGGAAGGCATTTTTGAGCTAATAACGGATCTGGAGGCCGCGAAATCGTAATATGTGCTTTTTTGAGCGATATAACGGATGCAGGGTCCGGGGCACCGAAGAGATGCAGGCTCTTTCTGGAGAAGCGTCAGCTGAAAGAAGTGGTAGCAGCCGCCGCAAAAAACAGCACAAAAAGAATAATATAAATAACGAGGACGATAGCCGCCCAAATGAGGGATGCCTTAAAGTAATTTTGCTTGGACGGATTGCCCTCCCCGAACGCCCATACGAACATCATGATAATATTGACGATCGGAATAAACATAACAAGCATAATGAGCATCCATTCCTTGACGGAAATAACCGGAGCCATCTGCTGCTGCGATTGGTAACCGTATCCAGGACCTCCGTCCTGCACCGGGGGCTGCTGATAAGAATCCATGTCGATCTCTCCTTTGATGCGGAATTTGGGGTAACCGTTTGTTCCCAGACACATTATATAGAGATTTTCTTTTTTTATCACTTAGAAATTCAGATTTTCCTCATATTGGCTTCAAAACCCCCAATTCTGGGTAAAGTAATGGAGGGCTTTATATAACGAGAGGAGCGTGCAAAATGACGGAAGCGAAAAAGGTAGCTTTTCTGCTGGCGGACGAGTTCGAAGATTCCGAGATGAAAAATCCGTTCGACGAAATGGTGAAAAACGGGCACGAAACGGTCATTATCGGCTTGAAGGCGGGTGATGAGCTGAAGGGCAAGCAGGGGACGATTTCGTACAAGTCCCATCTGGGCATTAAGGAAGCGAATGCGGGCGATTATGCGGCCGTCATTATTCCGGGAGGCAAATCGCCGTCGCATTTAATGGGCGACAAGGACGTGCAGGCATTCGTGCAGCAAGCGGACAAAGCCGGGACGACGATTTCGGCCATTTGCCACGGGCCGCAGGTGCTGGCTGCAGCCGGCCTGCTCGAGGGCCGCACGTTGACGGCCTATCCGGGTATTTCCGGGGAAATCGAGGCGGCCGGCGGGAAGTTTGTCGACAAAGAGGTTGTCGTCGACCGCAATTTGGTGACGTCGCGCACGCCGGAGGACGAGCCTGCTTTTATTCGGGAGACGCTGGACCGTATCGGGGTAAATGCCTGGTAATCCGGACTCTGGACGAGACAGCAGCATGAACATAGCAAAAGGAGCCGATTCGCAATTTGTTCGGCTCCTTTTTTCATGCCCTCCACTCGGCTACCGCAAAAAATCAAGCAGCTCGTTATTGAAGCGGGTCGGCTCGTCGAACGGAATGCCGTGACCGCTCTGCTCGAATGTTACAAGCGTCGATCCGTCGATGCCGTTAAGCAGAAGCTTGGCGAAATCCGGCGGGCAAATCGTATCGAGCAGCCCCTGAAAAATCGCTGCAGGCACCTTGATTTGGGGAAGGTCCTGCCGGAGATCCTCGTCCCGCAGCGATTCAAAGGTGCGGACCATGCCCCAGGCGGAAGCCTCGAGGCCAAGCTGGTGCAGCCAGTCCTTGATCGGCTCGCTGACGCCGGGCTCGGCTTCGCCGGATACGAATTTGCCGCCGAACTCCCGCAACAGCTTTGGACGATCGCGCCGGACCGCGGCGATTTGCTCGTCAGCAGCCTCTTTCGTCATGCCGTATGGATAGTCCTCGCGCTGCGTGAACGAGGGAGCGGCGGCTCCGATCAGAGCCAGCTTACGGATACCGAATCCGCCGTGGCGGGCCATGTACCGAATCGCGATGGCACCGCCGACCGAAAAGCCGATCAGCACGGCCTGGTCCAGCTTTAAGTAACGGATGACGGCATGAACGTCGTCAGCAAGCCGGTTGTAATCGTAGCCCGATGCCGGAGCGTACGATTTGCCGAAGCCGCGCTGGTCGATGCCGATGCAGCGGAAGCCTTGCTCGGAGAGCAGCGTAAACTGCGATTCGAACATTTTGCTGCTCAGCGGCCAGCCGTGGAGGAAGATGACGGGCGTTCCGGTGCCGATGTCTTCGACGTAAAGCCTTACATGTTTTTCAACCTCGATATAATGTCCCATAGTCTCTCTCCTCTCTTAAATCTCCTTCTTCTATTACCCGTTTCGGGCAGGATTGAATAATGCTTGAAGGCAGTTTTACAATATGTGAGTATAGCTCGCTTTCGGCGAAATCCGATATAATAAAGCCTTATACATAGCATTGAGAGCGGTTAGCTTTTTCATGCTAAAGGCTACAACAGGCTGATATGAGGAGGCCGCTGCAGATGGGAAAGCAATACTTCGCGATTGCGATATTTTTACTGGCTATTATTGCGCTACCCGTATACGGGTATATTCATGATCACGAAAAGAGCGGGCAGTCTCCGGAAGCGAGCGCCGGACGGCTGTCCTTGTCCGATTGGTCGTTCCGCGAAGACGGCATCGTTACGCTACAGGGGGAATGGGAGTTTTACCGGGGGCAGCTGCTGCAGCCCGGCCAATTTGACGGGTCGCAGGCCGGGGCCGTGCCCGTTCGGACAGGCTTCCCTTCCGTGCCTGGGCAGTGGAATGCCTATATGAAGGAGCAGGGCAGGACGGCGGGCTCCGGCTATGGAACGTACCGGCTGCTTGTCGATTTTGGCGGGCGGCGGGACGGGCTTCTCGGGATACGCGTGACGAATATCCGGATGGCTCACCGGATATGGCTGAACGGAGTGGAAGCGGGGAGCGCCGGCATGCCGGGAACGTCCGCATCGGATACTGTATCGTCCAATGCTCCGTATGAGCGCTATTTTCCCGTAAACGCCTCGAAGCTGGAAGTCGTCGTGCAGGCTGCGAATTTCAATTACGCCTCGGGCGGCATCATTTATCCGATTTGGCTCGGCGACGAGGCCTCGATCAAGGCGGTCAGGGACCGGTCGCTTATCGGAGATATCGTCAATGTGACGGCTTTTACGATGTTTATCGTTTTTTTTATGTTTCTGTTCTATACGAGGCGGAAGGAGCCGGCGCTCTTGTATTTGGCGCTGTTTTGCCTGTCGGTCCTGGTGTACGTGTTGACGCATGGAGAAAAGCTGCTGCTCGCCGTTTTGCCCGGACTGAGCTACGTGCTGCTCATGAAGCTGCAGGCGCTCTCCTCGACCGCCGGATATTTTTTCCTGCTGCGGTATGTGCATGTCATGGTACCGAATGCCATTCGTCCGGCCATATGGCGCATTTCGAATCTCGTAGCGGCCATAGCGTTTTCATTGGCCGTTTTGTTAACGAGCCTGCAGTATTCCCGGTGGTTCGTCGTACCGTTTGCCATGTCGATGTTCATTTTCGGCGTGCTGCTGACGGCGCTCGTCAAGAGCTTTCTTGGGCGCTCGCGCGACTCGATGTTTCTGGTCATGTCCGCGGCGTGCATTTTCATTTACATCGTTGTAAGCACCATGCACGTGCTGGGCGTTTTGGAAAATCAGTTTTTTATCTCGCTTGAGCTGCTTCTGTTCGTAATCGTTCAGGTCGTCATGCTCGCCAAACGGTTCTCGCGTTCGTTCGACGAGGTGGAGGAGCTCTCCTGCAGGCTCCAGGCTCTTAACGAGCTGAAGGACGAATTTATGGCGAATACGTCCCATGAGCTGAGAACCCCGCTGCACGGCATCGTCAATATCGCGGAATCGCTGCTTAACGGAGTGGCGGGCCCGGCCAATCCGGATCAGAAGCGGCAGCTGGCCATGGTCGTTTCGACCGGTAAACGGCTGAATTATCTGATCGACGACATGTTGGATTTTTCCAAGCTGCGCGGAGGGGAATTGAGGCTGAACCGTCAGATCGTGGACCTGCCGGCAGCCGCCCGGTCGGTGCTGGAAGTTATTTCGCATTTATCGGACAAAAAAGGCGTCCGGCTGACGCAGAATTGGCCGGACAACCTCCCGCCGCTTGATACGGATGAAGACCGGCTTCGGCAAATTTTGTTTAATCTGCTCGGCAATGCCGTCAAATTCACGCATCAGGGCGAAATCAGCATCGGCGCAGAGGAGTTGGACGACGGTATGGTGAAAGTAAGCGTCCGCGATACGGGTATCGGCATCGCCGCAGAGCGGCTTCGCGACATCTTCCTGCCGTTTAACCAGGTTGCGGCCGAGGATAACAACGGGAGCTACGCCGGAACGGGCATCGGGCTGGGCATTACGAAGAAGCTGATCGAGCTGAACGGCGGCAGCATTGGGGTCGAATCGGAGCCGGGTGCCGGATCCGTCTTCTGGTTCACGCTGCCGGCCGCGAGCGGACAGGCAATCGCTAGGGGCCAGACGGCTGCCGCGGCGGAGGAGATGCATGGTGAGGCTGCTGCTGCAGGGAAGCAGATCGCCGCAGCTTTGCCAGCCGAAGGCAGCGGTCTGCCTGCGGGCGCGCATACCTTCACCGTGCTGGCCGTCGACGACGATCCGGTCAATTTGCAGGTGCTGATCAACCTGCTATCCATAGAGCGCTGCTCCGTCATTGCGGCTGGCAGCGGCGCGGAAGCGCTGGCAGAACTGGCGCGCCCGCATAAGATCGATCTGGTCATCACGGATTGGATGATGCCCGGCATGTCGGGGCTCGAGCTGTGCCGCAGCATCCGCGGGCGGTATTCGCTGTCGGAGCTGCCGGTGCTGATGCTGACGGCAAGAAGCCTGGCCGGGGATATCGAAGCCGCTTTTGCGGCGGGAGTCAACGACTGCCTGACGAAGCCGGTCGACGGCGTTGTACTGCGGGCGCGCGTCCGGACGATGCTGGAGCTGAGGCAGCTTGTGAAGAAGGCGATCCGCTCGGAGCTGGCTTTCCTGCAGGCGCAGATTAAACCGCATTTTTTGTATAATGCTTTGAATACGATTATTTCGGTTTGTCCTACGGATCCGGACAAAGCGACGGAGCTGTTGCTGGAGCTCAGCGGCTATCTCCGCAGCAGCTTCGACTTCCAGAGCCGCGATCAGGTCGTCATGCTGGGGAAGGAGCTTGAGCTGGTGCGCTCCTATGTTGCGCTCGAGCAGGCGCGCTTCGGAAAGCGGCTTCGCATGGAGTATGAGCTGGACGAGGAACTGCGGTGCCCGATTCCGCCGCTTTGCATTCAGCCGATCGTAGAGAACGCGGTCCGGCACGGCGTCATGCAGAAGACAGCGGGAGGCAGCGTCAAGCTGAGCGTACGGCAGGCAGGAGGCGGTCTTCTCGTCACAGTGTCGGACGACGGGGCGGGCATGCGACCTGAGCTGCTTGAGTCACTGCTGAAGGAAGGCGATAGCCGTACCGGAGTCGGCTTTATCAACATCCACCGGCGGCTGATTTCGTTATACGGCAAGGGGCTTACGATCGAAAGCGAGGCAGGCAGAGGCACGACGGTCAGCTTCGAGGTGCCGCAGGCCCGCTAAGCCTGCGATTATTAATTTAGCCAAGCTCATGCCAGTCCGCATATTTGGTCAAGTCCCCTCATAGACATGTTATCAAGTAAAAAACATTGTGCAGAGGGGATGATTACATGCGTCGCATTACATGGACCGCGGCTGTTTTATTATGCTTTTCGTTAGTGCTCGCCGCTTGCGGTACGAAGGACGCCGAGTCCGTGGTTAAGGATCTCGACAAGCATGTCTCCAACATGGAGAGCTATAAGGGCAGCGGGACGATGACGCTTCGTACCGGTCAGCAGCCGCTTGAATACAAGGTGGAGGTGTCCTATCAGAAGCCTCAGTATTACAGGATCAAGCTGACGAACGAGGAGAAGGACATTACGCAAATCGTGCTGCGCAATGATGACGGCGTATTCGTTCTTACACCGAAGCTCAATAAAGTGTTCCGCTTCCAGAGCGATTGGCCGCAAAATCAAGGCCAGGTCTATTTGTACCAAACGCTCGTCCAAAGCATACTGGTGGACAATTCCCGCCAATTCGTCGTGGATGAGGATGCATATGTATTCGACGTAATGGCGAACTACAATAACGGCTCGCTCGCCCGTCAAAAAATTTGGCTGAATAAATCCGAGCTGAAGCCGGTGAAGGTAGAGGTCAGCGATTCGAATGCGGCGGTCATGGTCGAGGTAAAATTTGATAACTTCGAATTCGGGCCGAAATTCGAAAAAGCGGTGTTCGAGACCGAAGCGAACATGAAAGCAGAGCCGTCCAGCCAGACGCAGGATGAGCCGACGATAGCGGTGCCGGAGCAAGATGGCGATGACGCAGCCAACGATGCGGGTGACAACGCAGCTGCTCCTGGCGATGACGCGGTAGCTCCTGGCGACGATGCAGCGGCGCCTGGAGATGATGCGGCAGCACCTGGCGACGATGCAGCGGCACCTGGAGATGATGCAGCAGCACCTGGAGACGACGCGACTGCAGACGGCGACGATCAAGTGGACAAAGGTACAGATGAGAATACCGGTACGGACACGAACGGCGAGGCTCCTACAGGCGCCGGAGAGGGTTCGGCCGCAGACTTTACTGTGATGGAGCCGTCTTATACGCCTGAAGGCGTGGTGCAGCAGGACCTGGTCGACATCGTATTCGGCGGCAACCCGGGACATATGATCCGCTATACGGGCGATTACAATTACACGCTGATCCAAACGGAGCCTAAGGATGTAGCGGCATCGTTCACCGAGGGCACGATGTACGATTTGGGCTTTACGATCGGTATGCTCAGCGGCGGCGATGACCAGCAGACATTGACTTGGACGTACGAGGGTCATCAGTTCCGCTTGACAACCGATAACCTGCCTGAAGCCGAAATGCTCAAGGTAGCGCAATCGGTTCAGGGCGAAATCGGAAAATAAAACGGGTAAGACGGCGAATTTCCAAGACGTGCTAGCCATTTCCGACTCTGGTTTCATTGACAGTCTCAGCAGCAACGTTTAACATTGTTTCTATTGATGTTTGCTGCTCGGACTGCAATGGCTGCCAGACAAGGAGAAGGTGAACGGCTTGGATTCGTTTTATCGCCCGACAAGGGTAGAAATTTCGTTAGATGCTTTGCAGCATAACTTGAAGGCTTTTCGCAGCGCCATGCCGCAGGATTGCAAGCTTATGGCTTCGGTCAAGGCGAATGCTTACGGGCACGGCGCCGTGGAAATTGCCCGCGAGGCAGAACGCTTCGGCGTTGATTATTTGGGGGTCGCTTTTTTAGACGAGGCCCTGCAGTTAAGGAAAGCAGGCATCCAAACCCCGATTCTGGTTCTCGGTTTCGTGGCTGCGGATGCCTTGTCTGCCGCTAGGGAGAACAATGTGACCGTAAGTCTTTTCCGTGAAGATATAATTGAAGCGGCGGCTGCGCTCCCGGTCGATCCGGAAGGCCGCAGGCTGAAGGTCCATATCAAGATCGATTCAGGGATGGGCCGGCTGGGCGTTCTCGGTCAAGCCGAGGCGGAGGCATTTATCATGAAGGCGCTGAACGTGCCCCAGCTTGAGGTTGAGGGCATGTTTACGCATTATGCCCGTGCGGATGAAGCGGACAAAAGCTACACGAAGCTGCAGTACGAAAGATTCCAAGGCGTCGTCGATTTCGTGAAGCGGAACCGGCTGCCGATTCCGATCATTCACGCCGCGAACAGCGCGGCAGGTATCGATACGCCCGAATGGGCAGGCGGAATGCTCCGCCTGGGCATCAGCATGTACGGTTTGTACCCATCGGAGGAAGTGAACCGCAAGCGCATTGAGCTCGAGCCCGTGCTGACGCTGAAGACGGAAGTCGTCATGGTCAAAACCGCGCCGCCAGGCTGGGGGATCAGCTACGGCTCGCGTTATGTGACGTCCGGCGAGGAGAAAATCGGCACACTGCCAATCGGATATGCGGACGGCTACAGCCGCATGCTGACCGGCAAAGCGAACGGGCTGGTGCGCGGCGTTAAGTCGCCGATCCGCGGCACGATCTGCATGGACCAATGCATGATCGCGCTGGATCCGGCCGAAGCAGGCGGCGACGGTTCGCCGATCCAGGCGGGCGAAGAGGTCGTTCTGATCGGACGGCAAGGCTCATCGCTCATTTCGGCCGATGAAGTCGCCGGTCAGCTCGGCACGATTAATTATGAATTGACTTGTATGCTGGCCGCCCGCGTCCCGCGCATCTACATGAAAGGCGGGCAAGCGACAGCCGTTGACAACCCGCTTTCCTGAAGCATTCACGGCAAATCGCTCCCGTTTGACAGGTAATTTTTTCAAATTACATTTTTTCGTAAATGAAGAGGATTTTCGCTAAATATCACGAATGTAGTAAGGCAGTTCATCTGTAAGGCTATACATGAAAACATACAGCATAATTGATATACGTTAATCATAGATATGTTGAAGTATAGCGGCGGCAATATTATGTCATAATGTGTATTAGGGTTTTGGAAAAGTTTTGGGGGTGCGAGTTCGGTGGCCAATGTACAAAATACCAAGAGGATCATGATTAGCCTGCCTGATCATTTGCTGGAGGAGGTTGACGGAATCGTAGCCAAGGAGAACTCCAACCGAAGTGAATTTATCCGGCAAGCCATGAAGCTGTATTTGGTGGAGCGCAAAAAACGTCAAATCCGGGAATCCATGCAGCGCGGGTATATGGAAATGGCGAAAATCAACCTGAACATGGCCTCGGAAGCTTTTCAAGCGGAGGAAGAAGCAGACCATACGTTAGGCCGTCTCGTTAGCGGGGTGTAGAGCTTGATCGTAAAACGCGGAGATGTGTTTTTTGCGGATTTATCACCAGTCGTCGGATCGGAGCAGGGCGGTGTTCGCCCCGTGCTGGTCATTCAGAATGATATCGGCAACCGTTTCAGTCCGACGGTCATTGTGGCCGCCATCACGGCTCAAATCCAGAAAGCGAAGCTGCCCACGCATGTGGAAATGGATGCGGCGGCCCATGGATTCGATCGCGATTCGGTAGTGCTGCTTGAACAAATCCGGACCATCGACAAGCAGCGCCTCACGGACAAAATTACGCATTTGGATGATGAGACGATGCGCAAGGTTGATGACGCGTTGCTGATTAGCGTTGGCTTGATTGATTTTTAAATTTTAACATGCTCTTGCATAGCTGTTTGGCAGAACGAAGGCGCCTGCCTTATGCCGAATGGCTTTTTTTGTCGGGATCAAGTGAAAATTGAAGGAAAATGGAAAAAAAGGATAGACAATCGAAAGAAGTATTTGTTATTATATACTCAATTAGCAATATAAACCATATCATAAGAGCATGACTTTGCGAAGAACGCATACGGCAAGGCCTGACGGGCCCCGGATGCGTTCTTTTTTGTGCTCGGAGAGGAGTGAAGATGAACAGACGAAGGAATATGTACATCAGCCTGACGGCCGCCGTATTGTCCGGTTGTCTCGTGTACGGAATGTATAAGCTTCAGCGAAGCCATATCGAGCAGCAGGAAACAGTCGCGGTTCTAGTGCCGAAGCGGTTTATTGCCGCCGGTGAACGGCTGAAGGAGGATGATCTCGCCTATAAGCTTGTGCCGCAAGCCGCATTTGCAGATGACATGCTCGTAGTGAAGGAGCAGGCCGAAGGGCTCGAGACGATGATGCCGCTTGGCAAGGACGAGCCTATCCTGTCCTGGAAGGTAGACCGTTACCTGCTGCAGCCGAGAAGCAGCGAATCGACCTTCCAAATCCCCAAGGAGTATATCCGGTCGATTTCCAACGGCATCAGGGCTGGGGACCGCGTGCTGCTGTATGCATCGGGTGAAGAGCTTCCTTCCAAGCGGCTGTTCGCGGAGGCCGTTGTCGTTGCATCGGTCAAAACGTCGGGAAATGTGGAAATCGACAATGTTGAAAATCCGAATCTGCTATCGCTTGCCGACGGCAACAAGGAGCAAATGTATGCCTCCAGAAGGGATGCCAACGGGATGATCGATTATTTGAATTTGAACTTGACGGAAGCGCAGTGGCTGCAAATCGACAGCATGTGTAAGAGCGGAGAGCTGAAGCTGGTCGTTGCCTACAGTCCGGAATCGCTGAACCTGCAACGGGAAACGGAGGCGGAACAGCCGTGAACGGAGCAACCGCAACCGCGCCAATTGCCGCTTTTATCGGAACGACGCCCAATATCGGTACGACGGCTGCCGCATTCGCCGCCGCTTTCCGGATTGCCGAGGCGACGGGGAAGCCGGTCGGATACCTTTGCCTCAATCTGAAGAGCGCCAAGATCCACCGTTATATCGGGATTGATGAGCCGTCCGTTACGCTGGAGAAGCTCCGTCCGGAGCTTCGCTCTTATACGCTGACGCCGGAGAAGCTGCGCAGAGCCGCGCATCCGGTGCAGGGCCAGCTGAATTTGCAAGTGCTGTTCGGCAATCTGATGAGGGAACAGGCCGAATTTTTCACTCCGGAGGAGGCGGAGCACCTGCTTAACGTAGCCGGAGAAGCTTTTTCGTTTGTGGTTTTGGATTTAGGAGCCTATTGGGACAATGCGGCGACCATTTGCTCCGTCCGGCGCGCAAGCACGCGTGTTCTGGTCACAACCTCGGCTTTGTCGCATTTTGGAGAGGACGGGAAGCGGTGGATCGGCCAGGTATCGCCTTTATTCGGTGTCGCAAGAGAAGATTACACAGCACTTTTGATCAGAAATCCTTGGAGAAACGGAGGTTTTCACATGAAGCATATTTGCAAAGAATTAGGCATGGAAGCTCTTGGAAAATACCGGTTGAGCGAAACGCTGTTCAGCCATTTGGATAACGGAACCTATGGAGAGTGGCTGAAGGCAACCGACGAAGGGAAGCAGGCGATGCGGGCGCCTGCCAAAGCGATTATGCAGCGGCATGGACTCAGGAGCATGCCGGTTGCCATGGCGGTGCAGCCCTGGTACCGGAAGCTGCTGGCACACCGCAGCGGAACGAGCTCATGACCTTGCTGGAAAGCAGGTTCTCTCCGTCCGAGTATGCGGTGCGGATGAAGAAATCGGATCAGGCGCTTGGAGGAGGGGTGGCGGCCGGACAACCGGCAGAAGCCGCAGGCGAGGAGTTTGCCAGGCTTGCCGATGACATTCGTTCTTACCTGAGCGCGCCGCACGGGCTGGGCGAGGAAGAGCGCAGGCAATACGGGGAGACTTTGAACCGGGCCGTACTGGGCTATGCGAAGGAGCGGGAGCAGGTGCTCGCCGTTATTACGGACCGTCTCATCAGGCTGCGGATCCACGGCGCGGCCAGCGGGCAGCATCCGTACCAGACGCTGGCGGAGGCGCTTTTTGCGGAGGTGATCGGGCTTAATGTGCTTGAATTGGTGCTGGCGGATAAGGACGGGCTGGAGGAAATCCAGGTCGTCGGCGAACAAATTTTTATCGTGAAGGACGGCGTAACCGCCCTCTCGGAATACCGCTTCGGCAGCGTCCGAGAGGTGGAGAGAATCCAGCAGAACTTGGTTCTCTACAACAATGACCGGATAAATCCGCGGAAGCGCTGGGCCGAGGTGATGCTGCGCGACGGCTCGCGCGTGACGATGACCGGCTTTGGCTTTACATCGTGCCCGACGCTGACTATCCGTTTTTATACCGTACGCAGCTTCAAGCTGGAGACGCTTTGCTCGGATGCTTACCGTACGATTAATCCTCGGCTGCAGCCATTGCTAAAGAGGATTTTGGCCGCAAGATTCAATATCGTCATCATCGGCCCTACCAACTCGGGCAAGACCAATTTGATGAAAGCTTTCATCGCCGAGCTTCCGGACGAGGAGCGGATCATCACGATCGAGAGCCGGTTCGAGATGATGCTTGGACGCGATTTTCCGCGGAAGAACGTCGTCGAATACGAGACCGAGGAGGACGACCCGCAGCACCGGTCGGACCAAGCCTTCAAATTGGCATTAAGGCAGTCACCCCAGCGGATCATCCATGCCGAGATTCGTGATGTGGATGCCAACATTTACGTTCGCGCCTGCACGAGAGGCCATTCCGGCAGCATGACGACTGTTCACGCCAACCGGCTGGAGGATGTGCCCGAGGCGATAACCGATATGTGTATGCTGGATGGGCGGGGAATGAATGCCGAAAGACTGACGAAGCGGATTACTCAATATGTAACGGAAGTCGGGCTGGAAATGCGCTATTTGAACGGAAGAAGGGTGCTCAGCCGGATCGGGGAGCTGCTGTGGGAGGAGGGGCAGGCGGTCGTCAGAGACTGGGCTTTATTCGACGAAGGGCTGGACGATTGGGTGTTCCCGTCATCACCGTCCGCGGCCGCGGCGGCAAGACTTATCAAAGCAGGTGAAGCCGATGAGTAATTTGTCTGCGGCTGCCGCAGCCGTCCTGCTGTTCTGTTTGCTTGCCATCTCCCTTTATCATGCGTTTTACATATGGTCGAACGAGCAGAGGCTCATCAGCAAGCTGAGCTACCGCGCGAAGAGCGGCTGGCGCTACCGGCTGGCGCTTCGCTTCAAACGGAATGAGCGGCTGCATCTCCACTTATCCGAGCTGATGGAGGCGCTGCAGCTTAAAATAAGACCAGGCGCGTTTGTCGTTCTGTCCGTATTGCTGCTCTTAGCCGGCGTCGCCTCCGGCGGGCTTTTTTTCCAAAGCGTAAAGGGAACGCTGCTGTTCGGCCTGCTCCTCGGCGCTATGCCTTACACGGTCTTAAGAGCTATGCTTGTTCATCGACGTATGCAGACGCAAATGGATTTTTTGCCCGCGATCGAGCTGTTCTACCAATGTTATGTCGTGACCGGCGAACGGCAGGTGAGGATCGCCCTGCAGCGCACGGTCGAGGAGCGCCGTCTGCTGGGGCCGATGCAAAGCGTATTCGAGCAGCTGTACCGCAATTTGTCCGTGCGCGGCGACGATGAAGCGAGTCTTAGGCTGATGGCTGCATCGCTTGGGCATGTATGGGCGGATTATTTCGTTAATATTTTGAGGGTTGCGCTTGTAGAGGGGGTGCCGGTGACGGACGGCTTGAAGGAGCTGCTGCAGGATATGCGCAAGGCAAGGCGAGCGAACGAGCAGGAAAGGAACCGGCTGCTGGAAATCCGTGTAGCAAACTTTTCGCCCATATTGTTTTTGGCGCTCTATATCGGCATCAATCTGAAATATAACAAGGATAATTCTTACTATTACTATGTGATCGACCCGCAGGGACGGGACATGCTGCTGAATGCGATGGTGCTTATTTTCGCTTCTTTCCTAATGGGGCTGTGGCTGTCCCGCAAAAAAATGTGAGGGGAGCTTGGTAGCGTGGACGGATGGACAGGAAAGGTGATCGAAGCGGGCTTTCTCATCGCTCAATACGTATTCGCGGCGGCAGCGATCTATGTCCTGCTGCAGCTGCTGCCCAGGAGAACGGCAAGATGGAAGCATTTGGCCTTTCTGAACTGGAGAACGGGAAAGGCGCCCGAAAGGTGGCTTCGTCTGCTTCGGGTGAAGCGGGACGGTCCGCCCTTTCAGGAGCGGGAGTTGCTGCTTGCGAGCTGCGGCATTACGGGCGATGCGGCCTGGTACGTCATGGCCAGACGGCTTCTATTGACGGGTATCCTTATGGCGGTTATTTTCGTTAGTTTGATGTCTGATCGTATAAATGCGCTGATTCCCGTTTCGTATTTGGTGCCCGGCCTGGCACTTGTTTTTTTGATGCTGTACATCGACCTGACTTGGCTGCGGGCGGTAAGCAAAATGAGGTCGCTCCAAATCACGAAGGAAATATTCGCAGTCAGCAATCAGCTGCTTTATTTATCCGATTCTTCTTTGCATATTCACGCCAAGCTGATCAGATGCGTTCCGTTCACGCGCACGATGAGGTACGATTTGGAGCGGCTTCTTGCCGAATGGTACCACGATGCGGGCGAAGCTCTGCAGCGCTTTAAGCTGAGGCTTGGAACCGACGAAGCGCTAAGCTTCGTCGAAACGCTCGACGCGCTGCGTCTGCATGAGAGCCGGCAGTATTACGAGCTTCTTCGGGCCAGGATAACGGACTACAAGGAAAAGATCGATTTGGCCAAGGAAAGCCGCAAGGAATCCACTTCTTACTTTTTGTTTGTCATTGCGGGCATCCCGATATTGTACACGTTTCAGGTGTTCATTTATCCATGGGTTCGGGAAGGGCAGAAGCTGTTCCAATCGCTGCAATAGAAAGCCGGACTTTACCCGAGAGGAGGTGCTTGCATGCGCAATATACTGATGACCGTCATGATGCTTGTTGTCGTTATCGTCTTGTTCAATACGATCATTGCCCAGGATACGACGGGGACGAGAAGCCAGATCGAATCGCAGGGGACGTCGGCTAATACGAGAATCAATCAATTGCTTCCATAGCGGGCGTGCTGCCCGGGATGGAAAGAGGAGGGGGCAGATCGATGCGGGCGATACTGACGGCGATGCTGCTGCTCATTACCGTAATCGTTATCTATGGATCGGTTGCGGAAGGAGAGGACGGAATGAAACGGCAAATTAACGGGGCAGGCGGCTCCGTCAGCACGCATATAAGAGGCATGAGCCCATGAAGCAGATTTTGGTTTTTGTGCTGTTCGCCGCGCTGCTGTGCTGGCTGATGTTCTCTCCGATCTACAAGCATGTGCTTATCGTCAGGCAGGCCGTGCTGCAGCAGGAAGTGAATTACTTGCTTGAAATTGGAGCCAGCGGCAGCTACGGGTATATAAGCGCCGGCATGCAGCAGCAGTCACGGGAGAGACTGGAGCGTTTCGGGATGCGGCCGGAAGCCGTGGCCTTCGAGATCGCGACGACCAGCGGCGCCTCCGCGACCGATCCCGGTGCCCCTGTCTCAAGGGGGACGGGCATCATGCTAAGGATGAGCTACCCTTTCGAAGGCTTGTTCGAAATCGACCGGCTGATCGGCTTGACGCCGCCGGGGCCTGACGAGCGGATGAGCGCCTTCGGAATGAAGATGAGCGAATATGTGCCATAAACGCGGAAGGCGGTCGATCCTTTGTATAAGCTGCTGCTTTTTGTACTGATGATATCGGTATGGCTTTCCCTTCATTTGCTTCAGGTGGAAGAGGAGCTGGCCATGCATACCTTGTATCAGGGGAAGTACGCGGTGAACCGGGCTGCGCATGCGGCCGCACAGCAGCTTGATCCGGTCAGCCTTGCCGACGGGGTGCTGCAAATCGACTCCTCTGCGGCGGCGCAGGAGGCTAACCGTTACCTGCAGGCTAATTTGATGCTGGATGGAGACGGCGTTCCTCTGCCGGATACTTTTCTGAAACAGCCGGTAGAGGTCGTTACGTTCGAAGTCATTAATGCGGACCGCGGTTTTCCGTATACGTACCGGAATGCGGAATATCAATATGAAGTGACGCTGAAGCGTCCCGGAGTAGTCATAATTGCAAAGCTGTCGTATCCGCGCGCCTTCGGCGTGCTGGATCCGATTGAATGGAAAATAAAGGGGGCGGCGGAGCTTACAGCGGGTTGACGGAAAATTGGATAATTGGTCTAATAAAGGGAGGGATTTTATATAGGAGTTGATTAGAAGCGCTATGGATATTAGACAGGATATTCCCGCCGAGCTCATCCGGCAGCGGATCGGACGCCTGCAGCAAGCGATGCAGACGGCGAACATAAATGCATTTCTCATTACTCAAAACGTTAACCTTTATTATTTTAGCGGTTCTATGCAAAATGGCTATTTGTTCGTGCCTCGCTCCGGCGAGGCCGCTTTTTACGTTCGTCGAAGCGTCAGCCGCGCAAAGCTGGAAACGCCTATCCGGGTGAAGGAGCTGGGCTCTTTCAGACATTTTGGCCAGGCTTTGGTGAAAGATTATCCGTTACTTACGGGCGAGGGAGAGGGGCGGCTAATCGCAGCCGATCTGGACGTTCTTCCTGCGCAGACCTATTTGAAGCTGGCCGAGCTGCTTTCCGGGGCGGCTTCCATACGGCTAATCGACGGCTCGGAGCATATACGCAGGCTGCGGATGATTAAATCCGCGTGGGAGCTGGAGCGGATCGATGCGGCTGCAAAGGCTGCAGCGGAAGCGCTGGAGGCGGCGCTCCCGGAATTGCGCGAGGGAATCAGGGAGCTCGACTGGATCGCACGCGTGGAATACGAGCTTCGTGTGCGCGGCCATATCGGGATGATGCGGCTGCGCGGCTACAATCAGGAAATCGCCACAGGAATGGTCATTTCGGGGGCAGCGGCGGCATACCCGACTTATTTTGACGGGCCCGCCGGGGGGCTTGGCTTGAGCGCCGCTTCACCGCAAAGCGCAAGCAGAACGGCCATTGCTCGAAATGTGCCGATCTTGCTCGATATCGGCTGCTGCATCGACGGTTATGTCATCGACCAGACCCGGACGGCCGTTATTGGGACGCTGCCCGAGCCGCTGCTGAGAGCTTACGAGGTGTCCGAGAGCATTCTCCGTGACGCAGAGGCCGGGATGCAGCCCGGCACTCCATGCTCAAAGCTGTACGAAGCTGCGCTGGAGAGATGCGCTGCTGAGAGGCTAACCGATCATTTCATGGGCTTCGGCGCAGACCAGGCCCGTTTTTTGGGGCACGGTGTCGGACTTGAGATCGATGAATGGCCGGTATTGGCCAAGGGCTTCGATCTTCCTCTCGAGCAGGGAATGGTCATTGCCGTGGAACCGAAATTTACCTTCCCCGGACAGGGCGTGGTAGGCATTGAGAATACTTACGCCATTACGGAGAATGGCGCGCGGGCTATAACGTATACCCCATCAGGGCTCATCAAGCTGCCTTAAGCACAGAGAGGAATGACGACATGAACCGAGAGCTGACCAAGCGGCTTCACCGCGATTATATCAAGGTTTACCGGATTAGCGAGCTGATCACCCATGCCGTTTTTCTGGCGGTTATCATTGCTTATTTCGTGCTTGCAGTCATGTGGGATTGGATGCTGCTGCCCGGCTGGATCGCACTGTCCGTATTTGCGGCAACATTTGTGTTATACACCTGGATCATCCCGCAGTTAAAGTACACGAGATTCCAGTATGAGCTGTTTGAAGATGAGCTCGAAATTCAATCGGGCCTTGTGTTTATCAGCAATGTACTCGTGCCTATGGTGCGCGTGCAGCATGTGGAGCTTGAAAGCGGACCGCTCATGCGCAAATACGATTTGGCGAGCGTTTCGATCGTGACGGCGGCTACAACGCACAGGATCAGCGGGTTGAAGCAAGCGGACGCGCAGCAGCTGAAGCGCAGAATCGGTATTCTGGCTAAGGTGGATGATCAGGATGAATGAACGCCGCAGCCTTCATCCCGTCTATATTTTGTTCGGGCTGTTGAATACAGTGAAGGGCTTTATCCCATTTATCGTCATCGTTCTGCTGAAAGGTGCGGATTGGTTTGTGTTTCATTGGGCCTGGATTGCTGGGGCGGCGCTGCTTACAGCCGTGATCCTGCTCTACAGCTTTCTGGACTGGAAGAGATTCGGCTTTTGGCTGGAGGAAGACCGGATCATCATCCGCAAAGGGCTGCTGTTTCGGGATGAGAAGACGATTTATTACGGCAGAATCCATACGGTAAATGTGGAACAGCCGATCGTTCAGCGGCTGCTCGGGGTGGCGCAGGTGAAAATCGAAACGCCGGGCGGCAACAAGAAAGCGGACGGCATCCTGCCGGCTCTCTCCGTAGCGGAAGCGGGCAACATTCAAGCGGTGCTCCGCAAATATGCAAGCGCCAAACAGTTGTCGGAGACGACGAAGGAGCAAGGCGGAACCGTTTCTTTAAACCCTGCCGATGAGCTGGCGGGAATGCAGTCTTCTCATACTTCACCGTCGATCAGAATTCAGGGCAATCCGATCGCCGATCGGGCAGCGGACGAACAAGACGAATATAGAGGAGCGGCCTTCCGACTTGATGCCGCCCAGCTGCTGCAGGCGGCTGCAACGTCGATGAACTTCGGCCTTGTGGCGGCATTTGTGGCGGGCTTGTTTTCGTTTGCCGACGATTTTATCGAGGCGCTGCTGCCGGAGCATTTTATTGAAAGCGTCGTTGAAGATTCGGCCAGCCTGATGCCCGGTTATGTGCTCGTGATTACAATTGCTTTGATCGGAATTGTTTTTGCCTGGTTTCTCTCGCTCGTTTTGTATGTGCTCAAGTACAGCGGTTTTTCCGTAACGAGGGACGGCAAGCAAATATCCGTCGCCTACGGCTTACTGGAGAAGAAAACGTTCTCCTTCGATCCGAAAAAGGTGCAGGCGGTTATCGTTAACGAGGGGCTGCTCCGGCAGGCGATCGGCTATGCCGAGGTCCAGCTGCAGGTTATTTCCTCGGATAAGAAAGAGCAGCTGATGCTCCACCCCTTCGTCAAGCGAAAGGATGTGACGGCCTTGCTTGCCGATTTTGTGCCGCAGCTGAAGCTGCCGTCCAATGCAGGCATGGCGGGTGCGCCGGGATGCGCATTGGTGTATTATGTCCGAATCGGGCTGCTGCTTGCAATGGCGGCAAGCACCGCTCTGATTGCATGGCTTGGCGCCGTCGGCTTGTATTCGCTGCTGCTCGTTCTGCTTGTGGTCTTGTGGCGAATCAGCTGCTACAGAGCTGCCGGGATCAAGCTTGCCGACGGACAGCTGACGCTGCGCAAGCGGTTCATATCACGGACGACCTATTTAATCCGCAGACCGCAAATCGTCACGATGCGGGTTAAACGTTCGTTCGGCCAGCAGCGTAGAAATCTTCTGACGGTGTCCGTCCACGCGATGGGCAGCCCGTTCGATTACCGCGTCGCCTGCCTTGACCGCAAAGACGTGGAGCCGGTATGGAATTGGTACAGCCGCAGCCGCTATCATAAATAACGGGCAAGTTGAACGACCGCAAAGCTTCGGCTGCTGCGGTCGTTTTTATTTTTTAAAAAAATTTTAGTTTCAAATGAACGAAATGAACATCATAAGCGTCATAGCTGTAACGGTCCCAAAACAAAGGAGGATACGCTCTCGTGCATGACGAGACGAAGCTGATCAAACAAGCGGTACGGGGAGATGAGCGGGCGCTGTCGGAGCTGCTGCGCAGCAACTATTCTTTTTTGTACCAATACGTACTTAAAGCGACGATGAACAAACCTTTGGCGGAGGATGTCACCCAGGAAACGATGCTTAAAGCGATCGAAAGAATAGCTGCCTTTCGCGGGAAAGCGAAATTTTCAACCTGGCTCATCACGATTGCCTCCAGGCTCATCATTGACCGGGCCAGAAAAACCGAAAGGGAGAAAAAGTGGCTTCAAGATGCGCTGCGTGCTATCCGCTTTGAGTCGCTGCAGCGGATGGACGAGTGGCCGGAGGCGCTGGAAGCGCTTGGCGGACTCGGAAGCGAGCACCGGATCCCGGTTCTGCTCAAATATTATTACGGTTATTCGCAGGAGGAAATCGCCGATATGCTGGACATTCCGGCGGGCACGGTCAAATCAAGGCTGCATCATGGGATAAAACAGCTGCGAAAGGAGCTTACGGATCATGAAGAAGAACAAAACGGATGAGCTCGACCAGCAATGGTTCGACGAACAAATAGGCGCGGCGCTCAACCGCTTCGATGCCGTCCATGAGCGGCCGATGCCGGACCTTCACGAGCTCGAACGGCTTGTGCAGGAGCATAAGCGTGAAGCAAAGAGGAAGCTGTGGCGGGAGCTGGCATTATTTTGGCTGACGGCCATATGTGTTCTTTTCACAATGCTCTGGCTGCTGGACAGCAGCCGGATAGGATTTGCGATTGTGCAGGCCGTTCTGGCGGCGGGCGCGATCGGCTTTACCGGTATCACCTTCGGGAAAAGGATGGGACAGAAATGGAAGAGCTGAATCGGTTGCCCGTTTGGTTCTGGCTGCTGCTAATTCCCATATTGCTCGGACAATCGACCTGGCTGTTTATCGATGCACGCAAGCGGGACAGCATTCCCTGGTTTTGGGGTCTATGGGGTCTCATTCATTTTCCGATGCCGCTCGTTTTTTATTTCATCTTTGTCAGAAGCGGCTGGTTTCGCAGGGGGAAGAAAGACCGGAAGAACAAATAAGTCCGCACAGGTAACTTCTTTTAAGGGGGAATTCAACATGAACGAGAATATCGATGTCACTCAGCTTTTGCCTATCCTGGCGCCGATCTTCCTTATTCAGCTGGTCCTAATGGTGTTCGCTTTAGTGCTGTGCTTGAAGGCGGAGCGGACAAGGGGCCCGAAATGGATGTGGGCGCTAATCATTATATTCGTCAACCTGGCAGGTCCTATCGCCTTCTTTCTATTCGGAAGGAGGAATGACGGATGAGCGTACCGCTGTTGGAGGTAAACGGGCTGTCGAAAACGTTTGGCAGCGTACAGGCGGTAGGCGGCATCGACTTTTTGATCTGCGAGGGTCGCTGCGTAGCGCTGCTTGGCCCAAACGGCGCAGGCAAAACAACGACGATCCGGATCATTGCCGGGCTTCTTAAGCAGTCGGCCGGAACCGTGGGCTTCGTGGACGGCGATCACGTCGGTACCGGCGGGAATAGGGCGATGATCGGCTATTTGCCGCAAGCCCCTTCGTTTTATAACTGGATGACCGGCCTCGAGTATGTTGTCTACGCGGGAAGATTATGCGGACTACCGCGCAGTCATGCCGTATCCCGTGCGAAGGAGCTGCTGGAGAGGGTCGGTCTGAACGCTGCGGCGAAGCGCCGTATCGGCTCGTACTCGGGAGGAATGAAGCAAAGGCTCGGACTCGCGCAAGCGCTCGTGCATCGGCCGAAGCTTCTCGTCCTTGATGAGCCGGTTTCCGCGCTTGATCCTATCGGCCGGAGGGAGGTGCTGGAGCTGCTTCAAGAGCTGAAGCGGGAAACGACCGTGTTGTTCTCGACGCATGTGCTGCCCGATGCCGAAGAGCTGTGCGACGACGTGATTATTATCAACAAGGGTGCAATCGCGCTTCAAGGCAATATCGCGGAGATCCGGAGCCGGTACCGGCAGCCGGTCATTGAGCTGGAGCTGGAGCGGGATGAGCCCTCCTTGAAATGGGCCGATGCATTTGCCGAACGGCACCGAAGCGGGACGAATGTGTCTTCGCAGACGGCAGGGCTTATCTATGACGTCAGCAGGCAGGGCGCGTCTGTCCGTTTTTCCGTCACGGAGGTAGATGCCGCCAGAGAACAGCTGCTCGGAGAGCTGGCGGCGGAAAAAGTCAGGGTAAGCCGCCTGCAGGTCGGATATACCTCGCTGGAGGATTTATTTATGAAGGTGGTGTCTTTATGATGACTTCCGGCGCAGCCCGCTATTTCGCCATGGCACAAAAGGAGCTGCTCGAGCTCGTCCGCAGCTTCAAGCTGCTCTGGGTGCCGCTCGTGTTCGTATTGCTTGGCATCATGCAGCCCGTATCCATGTACTATATGCCTCTTATTTTGGAGAAAGCCGGCAATATGCCCGTGGGTTCGGTCATCGAAATTCCGATGCCGCTTGGAGCGGAGGTGCTCGCGCAAACGCTGCAGCAATTCGGTACGCTCGGTCTGCTGGTGCTCGTGCTCGCGGGCATGGGCACGGTATCGGCAGAGAGGAACAGCGGGGCGGCGGCGCTCATTCTGGTAAAGCCCGTATCCTCATTCTCCTATATCGCCTCCAAGTGGACGTCTCTGCTGCTGCTGGCATGGGGCTCTTTAACGGCCGGATATTTGTCGTCCTGGTATTATACCTCCTTGTTGATAGGCGAGGTAGACGCGTCCAGGGTGCTTGGCAGCCTGCTCGTGTACGGCTTATGGCTGAGCTTTGCTTTGGCGCTGACCCTGCTGTTCAGCACGCTCCTAAGAAGCCCGGCCGCGGCGGCTTTTTCGGCGCTCGGCGCATCGGCCGCCCTGTCCCTGCTGGCAGGTGTGTTCCCTAAGCAGGCAGGCTGGCTGCCGGGCTCGTTAAGCGGCTTTGCCTATCAAATTGCGTCCTCCGGAAGTGCGGGCTCGGACCGCTTCGGCTGGTCGCTTGCCTGCACCGCAGCCGCCATCGCGGGCTCGCTTCTTTTAGCCGGTCAGAGCTTGAAACGGAGCGCTTCAGTGGACTAGATGAAGCTTCTGCCTCTTTCGTATATTCTCCTATTGGACACCGCTATTATTTTTTAGTAGGATAATAGTGATAGAATCATCAGCGGCGAAGAAACAGGAGATGAGGACGATGCTGCAATTGGGATCCAAGGTCGTCATAGTGGCTGACCAATTCGAACAAAATCTCCCGATCGGGGAGTATGGGTATATAATCGCTTATGACCGGAATCAGGA
This sequence comes from Paenibacillus vietnamensis, assembly GCF_020169515.1. Lineage (GTDB taxonomy): Bacteria > Bacillota > Bacilli > Paenibacillales > Paenibacillaceae > Pristimantibacillus > Pristimantibacillus vietnamensis. The sequence continues at coordinate 220,212 of NZ_JAHMHW010000008.1, forward strand.
CAATGTATTTGATTATGTTCTGAGGGTGCCGTCTGCGAACCGTAATTTTCTTATTCCGGATGAGGATGTCGAGCTGGAAGAGGTGCTTATCCAGGAAGAGGTTGACCGCGTGGAGCGTGAGGCGCTGATCGATTTTGCTCTGGCTACTCACAACGAAGAGCTGTTCAAGCGCATTATGAACGGCGATGCTGCGGAGCCGGAGCAGGAGAGCGCGGCGAAGGAACCGCTTAGTCCCGCCGATTTTATCCGTCAGGTGAACCTGAAAGCTTGGATCTAGCGCTCACATGCCCGCGCCCGACCGTTCCGTACGTCGTTTCGACGATCTGCGGAGCGGTCTTTTTTTATAAAGAAAGCCGCTAGCCGTTTACATTGAGTTCTGTCCCGCAAGTGCGATATAATAGGAGGAATGGTTACAGGAATAGGAACCGAACCTTAAGGGAGGAAGATACAAAGATGAGCATTACGTCGAAGGATGTCGAGCACGTCGCCAATCTGGCGCGTCTTGAGCTGACCGATGCGGAGAAGGAGAAGTTTACGGAGCAGCTGAACGCTATTTTGAAGTATGCGGAGAAGTTGAACGGTCTCGATACGGAATCGGTGGAGCCGACGAGCCATGTGCTGCCGATTACTAATGTGATGCGAGCGGACGAGCGGCGCGAGTCCCTGCCGGTCGAGAAGGTGCTGCTTAACGCACCGGATGACGAGGACGGGCAATTTAAAGTACCAGCGGTGCTTGAATAATACGAATGGGTTGATTTTGAAGGGAGGAACTACTGTTGGCACTGTTTGATCTGCGCCTGCAGGATGTACATAACAAGCTTAACAACAAGGAACTGTCCGTTACCGAGCTGGTTAACGCATCTTATTCCAGAATTTCCGAAACCGAGCCTTCCATTAAGGCTTTTATCACATTAAACGAAGAGCAAGCCCGCCGGCAAGCGTTGGAGCTGGACAAGCAGCTTCAGGAGGGCGGCGAGCGCGGCCTTCTATTCGGCCTGCCTGCGGGAATCAAGGACAATATCGTAACCGAAGGGCTGCTGACAACCTGCGCAAGCCAGTTTCTCAGCAACTATGATCCGATCTACGACGCGACCGCAGTCCGCAAATTAAAAGCGGCGCAATCGGTCACGATCGGAAAGCTGAACATGGACGAGTTCGCGATGGGCGGCTCCAATGAGAACTCGAGCTTTTACCCGACACGCAATCCATGGAATACGGAATACGTTCCGGGCGGCTCCAGCGGCGGCTCGGCGGCGTCTGTTGCCGCAGGGCAAGTCTACTTCTCGCTCGGCTCCGACACGGGCGGCTCGATCCGCCAGCCCGCCGCGTATTGCGGCATCGTTGGCTTGAAGCCGACTTACGGCCTGGTGTCTCGCTTCGGCCTCGTCGCCTTTGCATCCTCCCTTGACCAAATCGGGCCGCTTACGAAAAACGTCGAGGACTCCGCATATGTTCTTCAGGCAATTGCGGGTTATGATGCCGGCGACTCCACTTCTGCGAACGTTGACATTCCGGATTACACTGCTGCGTTGACCGGCGACGTGAAAGGCCTCCGCATCGGCGTGCCGAAGGAATATCTTGGAGAGGGCATCGATCCTCGCGTAAAGGAAGCGGTGCTTAAGGCGCTCTCCGTCTACGAATCGATGGGGGCAACGTGGGAAGAGATTTCTCTTCCGCATACGGAATACGCAATCGCGACGTATTACCTGCTTGCTTCATCTGAAGCTTCGTCGAACCTTGCGCGCTTTGACGGCGTCCGTTACGGCGTTCGTGCGGACAATCCGGACAGCCTGATCGACCTTTACCGCAAATCCCGCAGTCAGGGATTCGGTCCTGAGGTGAAGCGCCGCATCATGCTCGGCACGTACGCGCTAAGCTCCGGCTATTACGATGCTTACTACTTAAAGGCTCAGAAGGTGCGTACGCTCATTAAGCAGGACTTCGATCAGGCGTTCGAACGCTATGATCTGATTATCGGGCCGACTGCGCCGACGCCTGCATTCAAAATCGGTGAGCAGGTCGGCGATCCGCTGACCATGTATTTGAACGATATTTGTACGATACCGGTCAGCCTCGCAGGCGTTCCGGCGATAAGCATTCCTTGCGGCATGGCTGACGGTCTGCCGATCGGGCTGCAAATCATCGGCAAGGCGTTCGACGAATCGACGGTGCTTCGCGCCGCGCATGCGTTTGAACAGCAAACGGAGCACCATAAACAACGTCCGCAGCTATAAGCGGTTATATACGTTTAGGAAGGGATCGATACGAATGTCTGAACCGAATAAATACGAGACGGTGGTCGGGCTGGAAGTCCATGTCGAGCTGCATACGGAAAGCAAAATCTTTTGCGGCTGCTCGACGGCTTTCGGCGCTCCGCCGAACACCCATACATGTCCTGTCTGCCTTGGCCATCCCGGCGTATTGCCGGTGCTGAACCGCCAAGCGGTGGAATATGCCATGAAAGCGGCGATGGCGCTGAACTGCACGATTGCCGATATCAGCAAATTCGACCGCAAAAACTATTTTTACCCCGACTCTCCGAAGGCGTACCAAATCTCGCAATACGACAAGCCGATCGGCGAAAACGGCTGGATCGACATCGAAGTGAACGGCGAGACGAAGCGGATCGGCATCACCCGTCTGCACCTGGAGGAGGACGCGGGCAAGCTGACTCACGTTGACGGCGGTTACGCGTCGCTTGTCGACTTTAACCGCGTCGGCACGCCGCTGGTCGAGATCGTTTCCGAGCCGGATATCCGCACGCCGGAGGAGGCGAAGGCTTACCTCGAGAAGCTGAAGGCGATTATGCTGTACTGCGAAGTGTCCGACGTCAAGATGGAGGAAGGCAGCCTGCGCTGTGATGCGAATATCAGTCTCCGCCCGTATGGCCAGAAGGAATTCGGAACGAGAGCCGAGCTGAAAAATATGAACTCCTTCCGCGGCGTTCAGCGCGGTTTGGAATACGAGCAGTTCCGCCAGGCCGAAATTCTCGACAGCGGCGGAGAGGTCGTACAGGAGACGCGCCGGTTCGACGATGCGCTGGGCAAATCGTTCTCGATGCGCGGCAAGGAAGAAGCGCACGACTATCGTTATTTCCCGGATCCCGATCTTGTCCGGCTTCATATCAGCGAAGAGTGGAAAGCAAGCGTCCGCGCGACGATTCCGGAGCTGCCGGACGCGAGGAAAGCCCGCTATACATTTGAATACAGCTTGCCGTCCTACGATGCGGAGGTTATTACCTCTTCCAAGAAGCTTGCCGATTTCTTCGAGGAGAGCCTCGGCTACACGAAGGACGCCAAAGCGGTTGCCAACTGGATCATGGGCGATTTGCTCGGCTATTTGAACGCGAACGGCCTGGAGCTTTCCGATGTGAAAATAACCGGGCAAGGCTTGGGCGAAATGATCGGGCTGCTTGAGAAAGGCACAATCAGCGGAAAAATCGCCAAAACCGTATTCAAATCGATGCTTGAAACCGGCAAACGCCCTCAGCAAATCGTCGAGGAGCAAGGCCTCGTCCAAATCAGCGACGAAGGCGCGCTGGTGGGCATCGTGAACCAGATCGTCGAAGCAAATCCGCAATCCGTTGAGGATTACCGGGCGGGCAAGGAGAAAGCGATCGGCTTCCTCGTTGGCCAAATCATGAAAGAAACGAAAGGGAAAGCTAACCCTGCGCTTGTTAATAAGCTGCTGCTCGAGCGGCTGAAATAACATGCTGCATGAGGGGCTGTCTCGAAAGCCTAGGAATAGGCTTCGGGACGGCCTTTCTCTTTTGTCCCCCGCGGAACGGCCTGCCAGCTCGGCTTCTTGCATATACTTATGTTACAATATCCGTATAGAAAGGTCGGGATAACATTGATGGATTCGCTTCACAACCCTTGGGCTATCAGCGAACTGCACATTTTGATCCGACTTCTTCTTGCGCTGGTGCTCGGCGGTCTCGTCGGCTTCGAACGGGAGCAATCGAACCATGCGGCCGGCTTTCGGACGAATATTCTCGTTTGCCTCGGTTCATGCCTGCTTATGCTGCTGTCCATGTACGGCTTTGCCGCCTTCGTGGATGAGGTGAACGTCCGCGTCGACCCTGCGCGGCTTGCGGCCGCGGTTATTACGGGTATCGGCTTTCTTGGGGCCGGAACGATTCTGTTCACAGGTAAATCGATTACGGGGTTGACGACAGCCGCTTCGCTTTGGGTCGTATCGGCCATCGGCCTCGCGGTTGGAGCGGGATTTTATTTTGCGGCAGGCGTTACGACGATTATGGTGCTGGTCACTTTATGGGCATTTAACAAGCTCGAGAAGCGTTACATTAGCGCGAAGAAGGAGCAGCTTCTCAAGATTAAGTCATATGACGTTTCCAAAACGCTGCGCGGCTTAAACGAGCTGATTGCAAGCAAGAAGATCGTTATCAGAAAGCTGCAGATTGAGGAGCTGAGGGATGAAGGCCACTCGGACGGGGACTTGCTGCAAATGTATGCGACTTTGCCGAAGTCGGAGGCGCTGCTCCCGTTACTCGACCAAATCAAGCATTTGGAGGGCGTACGTTGGGTAAGCTCGGAATAATAAAAAACAAGAACAGGCTTGCGGCGGTCATCCTCGCGTTTCTGCTGCCGGGTGCGGGACATCTTTATACGGGCCATCATCCCCGTGGCTTGCTGCTCATCGCGGCATTCCTTCTCGATGTCACGGCGATCATCCGCCTTGCCGGCTCCGACGGGGGAAGGCATCTGCTGCTTATCGTCTATCTAGGTATTATGCTTCCCGTTTTTTACTTTTTCAGCGTTTTCGATTCTTTGCAGGATATGGAAGCGGACCGTACCGTACCGGTGTCCTTCGGTTTTATTCACGGCGTTTTGTTGTCCGTATCGGGCGCAGTCATGCTGGTGCTGGTCAAGCCTCCCGAAATGCTGCTGCCTTGGATGAACGAGATGGCCGAGTTTAGCGTAGGTCCCATTTTAATGATAGCATCCGTTTGGCTTCTGCGTTCGGGGAAAGGGGAAGTGTCTATGATCAAGCTTGGGCGGTTTACTGCAGGGACGCTTGTTCTGACCGTAGGGGCGCTGCTTCTATGGGACCAAATAAAAGGACGTAACGATCTCGCATTGCTGGGGCAATGGTGGCCGGTTATTTTTATCGCGCTCGGGATCGAGGTTACTCTTTTCAGTTTAATCTACAAAAAAGAAGATACGAAGCTGAAGCTTGATGCAGCAGGCGGAATGATCGCTTTGGTTATAACCGTGACCGCGTATTCCGTTACGCAATATGCCGATTTTCCGTTCAAATGGCTGGACCAGTTCAACGTCGATCTTAACCGTACGGCAGACTATGGCGACGAAAAGGGCTTCCGCTACGACAAAGCTGTCATTAAGCTTCCGCTGGAGCCGGATTTGTCGCTTATCCGCATCATTAACCCGAATGGACAAGTTTCGGTCCGCTCCGCAGATGTGCAGGAAATCGAGGTTCAAACCGCGGTATGGGTGGATGTGACGGAACAGGCGGATGCGAATGACATTGCGGAGCAGTCGACGGTGAAGGTGGAGCCGGGGCAAGAGGTTACGCTCGAAGCGAAAGGCAAGGAATACGGCGCGAATGGAAGCAGAAAGCCTTGGATGAATATAACCGTTACGGTCCCCCTTTCTTTGTCCGATCAGGTGGTAACGGAAGAAGAAACGACCGAGGATCCTTTATCCGGGGGAATGGATGCCGAGACCGGATTGGCGCCGGTCTTGAATGAGTCCGGTACGATCGCAGCTGAGGCGCCGGGATTGAACACTGAACAGGACGCCGAAGAAGGACTGGACGGTACGACGGGCCAGAACGGTGAACCGGACACGCAGCCGGAGAACGATGTTGATGAACAGCCGGCTCTGAAGATGAAAGTTGAAGCGGGTAACGGCCCGGTTGACATACAGGGACTTGCATTGCCAGGCGGGCTGGATGTCAAAAGCACGAGCGGCGTCGTTACCGTCGGCAACATTTACGGTCCCGTGACCGTCAAAGGAAATAACGGGAACATAGACGCGCGCTCCATACGCGGAGAAAGCAGTCTGGAGACGAATAACGGCATGGTCAAAGCGGTCGATATTGAAGGCAGGCTGTTTGCCAATACGCTGAACGGAAGCCTTGAGCTTAAGCGTATTTTGGACGATATTCAAGCTGAAACCAAAAATGGAAAAATCAGAATCGACGGCGCAGGCAGCTCCGTAAAAGCCGATACGCTGAACGGCAGCATCGAGCTGAACAGCCCTTCCGTTGGAGGAGATTGGGATCTGGACAGCTCGGTCGGCGAGATCAAGATCAGCATGCCGGAGTACGGCGATTTCAAAGTGAACGGATCGGTAACTTTCGGCAATATTTCGACCGATTTGCCGCTGGAAGTAAGCAAAAAAACCGTAAGAGGAACAATAGGCGAAGGGACTTACCGCATTCAGATCAACGCGACGAACAGCATCTCGATCACCCGTTTCAAAGAAGCTTAATATGGCGCTTTCATTGACAAATTCTTTAACTTGAACGTACAATAGTCGTAACTACTACGAAAGGCGTGAGGGGTATGGGAGCCAGCGTAAACTTAGCTTTGGAGCAACTCAAGATGAACGGCGTCCGAATGACCCCGCAACGTCACGCCATTTTGAGCTACTTAATGGATTCCATGACGCACCCGACTGCGGATGAAATTTATAAAGCGCTCTCTCCGGCTTTTCCGAGTATGAGCGTAGCGACGATTTATAATAATCTCCGTTTATTCGTTGAAGCCGGCCTTGTGCGCGAGCTGACGTATGGGGACGATTCAAGCCGCTTTGATTCGGATTTATCCGACCACTACCATGCAATCTGCAAGGAATGCGGATCGATCGTTGATTTTGATTACCCGCCTTTGCTAGAGGTGGAACGTGCGGCGTCACGCGTTACGGGATTCGTCGTCGAAGGGCACCGGATGGAAATTTACGGAGTATGCTCCGATTGCAATTCCAAGAAGAAATAATCGATCAGAACATAATGCGATAAGAACGTGCCGGGAAGCGGGTATACGCTAAACTGCACGTTTTTTATTAATAAAGCTTCGCCTTTATCGGCGTTTATCGCTTGGAACTAACAACAGGAGCGTGATGATTTGAACACGATGTACAACCGCGCGCCGCGCCGCAGAGGCACAAGCGTCCGGGTGTTTTTATTTTTGTTTATCATATCGGCTTTAGCGGTTTTTGCCTGGTATGGCTATATGAGGTTTATCCCTAACGGGGAACAGGTGGCTCCCCGCTATTCATCCGAATATCCGATTTTTGTTAAAGGCAAAGAGGCAGAGCTCGGGGCGATTATCGAAAATAATGAAATCAAGCTTCCGCTTCCCGTCCTGCAGCAGGCGCTTGGAGAGGACAAGCCTATCCGATATGAACCGGAGACCGGCTCGATTGTGTTTACGACTGCGAACAAAGTGCTGCATTTGAAGACGGATTCGCTGGAAGGCACGATCAACCGGAAGCCTTACGGCTTGACGATAGCGGCGGAAACGTCGAACGGGACGGTGTACATTCCCGCCGAGCTTTTAAAGGAGCTTTACGGTCTCCAGACGGAATATATGGAGGACTATGGGATCATTACCGTGCTTTTGCCTGGAGATGCAGTCCAGCATGCCGAGGTAGCCCCGGAAAAAGGGGCCGACTTGAGAACCGAGCCGACGATTCGCGCCCCGTTCATGGAAAGTATGGCGAACGCGGCATCGGTACGGATATGGGAGGAGCAGAATGGCTGGCTTCTCGTTCAAAGCGCTAGCGGTATAGTTGGTTATGTTCACAAAAAAGATCTGAAGCTTACCGCGATCGAAAAGGTTCCCGAACCGGCTCGCGAGCCGGCCTTCATAGCCTGGAAGGTGCTTGGTAACAAGATCAATATGACCTGGGAAGCCGTTTACGACCGCAAAATCGACACAACGAAGATTGCACCGATGCAGGGCGTCAACGTCGTGAGCCCGACTTGGTTCGAGGTGGCTGACGATAAAGGCACGATAAAAGGAAAGGCAGATCCCGCTTACGTCAAATGGGCTCACCGGGAGGGCTTGCAGATCTGGGCTTTGTTCAGCAACTCGTTCGAGCCGGAGCGGACGACGAAGGTTTTGGCAACGGCGGAAACGAGATTTTCAATGATCCAGCAGCTGATCGGCTTTGCCGAAATGTATGATCTGCAAGGCATCAATATCGACTTTGAAAATGTGCATACGGCTGACAAAGAAAACTTCGTTCAATTCGTCCGTGAGATGACTCCGCTGCTACACGAGCAAGGCCTGGTCGTATCTATCGACGTTACGCCAAAGTCGAACAGCGAAATGTGGTCGTTATTTTTGGACCGGGCCGCACTGGGCGAGGTCGTGGATTATATGATGGTAATGGCCTATGACGAGCATTGGTCCTCGAGTCCGAAGTCAGGCTCCGTGGCGTCGCTGCCATGGACCGAAAACTCGCTTAAACGCATCATGGAGGAGGACGGTGTGCCGGCAGCGAAGATAATATTAAGCATGCCGCTGTATACCCGGATTTGGACGGAGAAGAAGGGCGAGGACGGCAAGGTACAGGTAACCTCGAAGGCAGTCGGGATGGAGGCGGTCAAATCCATTATAGCCGACAAAAAATTAAAGCCCGAGTTTGACCAGGCCGCCGGGCAAAATTACGTTGAATATACCGAGGACGGCTCATTGAATCGGATTTGGATCGAGGACGATGTGTCGATCAAGGCCCGGGCAGCCCTTGTCCGGAAGTACGGCCTGGCCGGCGCCGCCACGTGGCAAAGATCGTTTCAATCGCCGGACATTTGGAAAACGCTTGACGATGCTTTGAAGAAAAAGCCATAATTCATAAACTCTTACGAAAAACACCCCCGTTCTCTCGCGTGAGAACGGGGGTGTTTTCTTGACCGTAAATATACGGCCGCAGCCTTGTATGGCGATGAATGTTCTTCTTTTTACGCCTGCCCCTGCTGCTCGGCCGGATGGTGGGTAGCCTGTGACGGATCCAGCGTAAGCATGGTACGGCAATACATGCAGCGGTCGGTTTTGCCTAGCATCTTCGTCTGACGTCCGCACTCGGGGCATGGGAGCATGGTAGCGCTTGTCGACATCATGCCGGCCCAGAAGTAAACGGCTACGCTGATAAGCAGCGAAATCATGCCGATTACCATGAAGATAGCCGCAATTATTTTTCCGGCTTGTCCCCAAAATACGATTCCGGCGGTACCAAGTACCATAACACCCATGCCTACAAGCGTGAATACGAGTCCCCACAGTCGGAATTCGTTAATTTTCGCGGACTTAAAAAAGAAATTCTTCATATCTTCAAACCCTTCCTAAGACAAATGACTTATGAATGTGACTGTTTTTCTACTTTCGTAAGCAGGAATGTGCGTCCATGCTGTCGAAAAAGAATAAAACTGTAGAATAATATTATAGCTTATTAAAAAGCGATTAGCTATATGGAGGAACCAGTGGAACATATAAAAGCACACTTCGCTTATAACTATCGCGATGAGCCGGGTTTAATCGGTCTTGCCATTGTCGAAAATCCTTACCCCTACAATCCCTTAATTGACGGCTTGGACTTATTGGTTCTTCACTTGCTTGACAAGGGCGGGAAAATCAATCGAACGGAGCATGTCCAAATTGAAAGCAAACGCGTATTAGTTCGCACCATCGATCCGCAGAGCTTAGATGAATGGGTTTCCGGAGGAGAAAACCGCAATATTATTGAGTGGCTAGTTCGGGGGGAGATCTTAATGGATCGCGACGGCTATTTAGGCAGTGTGCGTGAAAGGCTGCTGCAGTTTCCTGATACTATGCGAGAGCAAAAACGATTTACGGAGTTTGCCGGATTTTTACGAACTTACTTGCAAGCAAAGCAGGATTTGACCGACGGCAATTTATTGGATGCGTACAGCCATGTCCTGACCGCTTTGCACCATTGGGCACATATCGTACTAATAGAAGAAGGCCGTCATCCGGAGCTGACCGTCTGGAAGCAACTAAAACGCGTCCACCCAGGCATTTACAAGCTTTACGAGGAGTTGACCGTGAGTCCGGAGACGTTGGAGCAGCGGGTGCAGCTCGTTCTCCTAGGCTGTGAGTTCTCCGTCATGAACAAAATGAAAACAAGCTGTTCGCTATTGTTTCAAATATTAGCAAGCCGCGAAGAGCCTTGGAGCATAGCCGAGCTTCAGTCGCATTCTTCGATTGATGTATTGCATGTCGATTTATCATTGATTTTGCAAAAGCTTGTTAAACGCGAATATATCCGTGAAGTAGCCGTCATGAACGAATTAAACGATAACGGGGCTCTGGAACTGCGTTATATGATCGCAAACGGGTAGTTGCATTTATATAAATTCCTGATTTAAACGTGATTTTAGGCATTGAGCTATTGCCGGAATCGCGTTTTTAATTTTTGTTTTAAAAAGGCTTGACTTAAAAATGTGTTCTGTGATAAATTAATTCTCGCCGCTTCAAAAGGAAACAACATCGTTGAAACGACAAACTAAAGAAAATGTCGAATGACGAAAAAAGTACTTGCAATGAAGCGGGCGAATGTGATATATTATAAAAGTCGCCGCTGACGAACAACGGCTGACACGAAAGAACAAAATTGTTCTTTGAAAACTGAACAACGAGTGAAACTGCCCCGTTAATCCTCACGGATT
>NZ_JAHMHW010000009.1 GCF_020169515.1 Paenibacillus vietnamensis
CAGGGCCGGGGCCATTCCCGCCAGGGCCGGGGCCATTCCCGCCAGGGCCGGGGCCATTCCCGCCAGGGCCGGGGCCATTCCCGCCAGGGCCGTTCCCTGGACCGTTCCCTGGGCCGTTCCCTGGACCGTTCCCAGGACCGTTCCCTGGGCCATTCCCGCCGGGGCTGAACACGGTATCCGTCTTCATTAACGGCGGCAGAGCGTTCCCATTCGCGACACGTGCGTATCGCGTTCCGTTCCGTCCGGGAATGACGATTTACCTGGCGCTTGCAGAAACCGGAGCCGTCCGCTTTAACCGGTTCGGGCAGATCGTATCCGTCAGCGGCATCCCGGTCGGCGGCGGCATCGGCTATCAGCTGCAGCTGAACGGCCGCGCGATTCCGCAATCGTTACTCGGCTTGCCGATTCAGCGGAACGACAATGTAGGGCTCGCACTCTTCTACACGCCTTTTCAGCGTGAAGAAGCAGACGGCCAACAAATGCCTCAGGACGAAGAGTGACACGGACTCCAAATCTGTGATTAAACCGTATTACTCCAAACGCTAAACCATCGGATCCACAATCCGCTATCTGCCCGGCTGAAGCCGAACTACAGCCGCTTTGAGGCAGGTAGCGGATCCCGTGTCGCCAAGCCGCTGTCCGAAGCCGTTGCCCTGCTGTCTTAAGCCCAAAAGCTGCACTAACCCCCATGTCCCCCAAAAAAAGAGCCGAAGCGCCGTCTCCCCCGGACGAACGCTTCGGCTCTTTTTTCTGCAATGAACGCTATTCTATCACCTTTCCTTTGCCGCTAATCAGCTTCAGCTGGTCGTTCTCGTAGGCGATCTCATACGTAACCTGATATTTGCTCAGCACGTATTCCCCGTCCGTCCGTTCGTCAGCCGAGATGACGGCAATGACCGTCGCCCGGTCGTCCTTGCCTTCGCTCACGTGCATGTCGTCAATCACGACATTTCTCGTACCGAGATAACCTTCCCGGAATTGCTCGTAGCTGGTGCCGTCCTTCCAGTTACCGCCCAGCAGCGAATAGGCGTACACATAATCGGCATTATTCAAGCTGTCATAAAAGTGGGAAACCAAATATTCGGCCATCTCGCCCATTCCCGACTCAACCTCGATATTGCCCGCTCCGCTCTCCGTCTCCAGTTCAGGCAGCTCCTTCATCGGCTCCTTCGACCAGCCCTCCGCCAGCCCGATGACATTTCCGATTGGGATGCTGAAGCCGATCGAGCCCTGCTCATAGCCGGCCGAATTAATGCCGATCACTTCGCCCGTCTTCTTATCGACGAGAGGTCCGCCGCTGTTGCCGGGGGCAATCGGAGCCGAAATTTGGTACAAATCGGAATACAGATACGGCTCGATCTCAAAACTCCGGCCGACGCCGCTGATTATGCCTGTGGTCACCGTATTTTGAAATCCTAACGGACTTCCGACAGCCAGCACCTCATCGCCTACCTCCGCCTTTTCTCCGCGCACAATCTGCAGCGGCTCCGTGCCGGACAGCCCCGGAACGCGGACAACCGCGACGTCCGTCTCCGTGCTGATGCCGATCACTTCACCCTTCAGCTCGCGGGCATCGGCGGTTTTGATCGTAACGCTGTCCGTTCCGGCTACTACGTGTGCGTTCGTAATCAGATCCCCTTCCGAATTATACAGAAAGCCGGAGCCTTGTTTGCCGCTCTCCGTTTCGATCATGACCACAAGCTTTTGCGTTTCAAAAATAATATCCTTTAACGATTTCGGAGTCCCCTGCCCGGACGAAGCAAGCATAGGCTTGCCCTTCAGCCGGCTTGGCACCTCGGTATGTATCGCGTAAGCTCCGGCCGCTCCGCCGCCCAGTATAAGGACCGAAGCGAGGATGCCGATCCACATTTGTTTTTTCATCTGACCGGCCTCCCTCAGTCCAAATACCACGTCGCATGATCGACGGCAGCTGTTGTATTCTCCGCATTCACACCGGGAATAATCTCTAAAAATGTCATCGTCTCTCCCGGCTCCACGTAATTCGGAGTCGCCTCGGCCTTTCCTGATGCGATCTCGTTTCCTTCGGCGTCGTATACGATGTAATTGACAACGACCGAATAGATCGGCCTGGTCGCCACATTTTTCAGCTGGGCCTCCACCGTCAGGTCACCGTATTCGTCAAGCGAAGTTTGGATGAGAACTACCTCGACAGCGGCGGTCTGGTTTTTCAACTCCTCGGCCGCCGCTTTCTGCATGGCCTGCTCCAGCCGCTGCTGCTCGGCCTTCTCGTATTTCTCCTTTTCCTGCTTAATCCGGTTCTCCAAGGCAAGCAGCTTCTCATTATCCTGCGCATGCTCAAGCGCCTTGGCCGTAACGGCCAGCGCTCCCGAGTAATTTTTATTCAATAGCAGCGTTTCTGCATCCTTGTAACAGATGTCGGCGATTCGACCGATAATTTCCGCCTGAACCTCCGCCGATTCCCCGCCGTCCAAGCTTTTCGCAACCTGCAGCCTTGCTTCCAGCTCCTCAACCGTCTGCAAGCCGTCCAGCTCCTGCTTCAGCTTCAAAATACCCAGCTGCGTCACACTGCCATCTAGCCTCTCTCTCACCTTCGCATAGATCGGCTCGTTATGGCCCTTCAGCAAGCTCCGCGCTTCAACGATCGCCTGCTCGGCATCCTTCGTCTTCTGCTCCTTCAAAAGCTTGTCCGCCTCTTCCGCCTTCTCCTCAAGCTCCATTACATGCAGAACAACCTCCAGATCCGCATGAATGGCGGCGAACGCCGGACGGGTCTCGGCCGCTTGCCTCAGCTTCTCCAGCGCCTCCGAATAGCTTCCGGCCAACGCCTTGGCCTTTGCCTCCGCCTGCAGCTCAAGCACCCTGTCGTTAAGGCCCTCTTCGTACATATAGTAAGCCGCCAGCCCGCATGACGTGAACACAGCCAAAAGAAGCGGCAGAAGTATAGCCCGCACGGAGCTCTTCCCGCCGCGCATCTCGGCCGGTGCATGCGAATCCGCTCGCGGGGCCGGGATCGTCGGAACGGACGGAACGGACGGCTCCAGCCCGGCTGCAGCCTCCGCGTCATCGTCCGCAGCGAGCAGCCGTCCGCACTGCTGGCAGTAGACAGCATCGTCCGGGCGCTTCTTGGCGCAATAATGGCAATACAATTTCCTTTCATCTCCCAGCAAGTCATTCTCTCTCAATATATCTATCTATTCTATATGAAAAAGTAAATGTTCTCCATTCTAAAATGATGGGAACGGCAACTTTTTAACGAACGCCATTTCCCCCAGCTTCGAAAGGCCTCGCCCAACTTGCCAATGCACAAAAAAAAACGGTTCTGCCTTGTCCGTCGCCGGCAGAACCGTTCCCTATTACAGCATTATGCCTGTTCTTCCTTAATCGCTTTCAGACGTTTCATGACGTCGTTTGCGCCGCGGCCGTAGTAATCGTGAAGCTGGTCATACTCCGCATAAAGCTTCTCGTACACCGAGACGTTTTCCGGAATCGGCTTGAACGTTTCCTCGCGTACGCGCGCCATTTTCTGCGCCGCCTCCACGATGCTGTCAAAGCCGCCTTTGTCTGCGCCTGCCGCTACGGCGCCGAACATCGCCGCACCGAGCGCCGGCGTCTGCCTGGAAGCCGTCACCTTGATCTCACGGTTCGTTACGTCGGCATAGATCTGCATCAGCAGCGCGTTTTTCTGCGGCAAGCCGCCGCACGCATACAGCTCGTTCACCTCTACGCCGCTGCTGTGGAAGGCGTCGACGATTTTGCGCGTGCCGAACGCCGTCGCTTCCAGAAGGGCGCGGTAAATTTCCCAAGGCTTCGTCAGCAGGGTCAGACCAAGGACTGTACCGGTCAAATCCGTATCGACCAGGACGGAACGGTTGCCGTTCCACCAATCAAGCGCGAGCAGGCCGGACTCGCCGGCTTTCAGCTCCTGCGCCTTGCGGGTCAGGTAGGCGTGTACATTTTCACCGGCTTCATCTGCCTCCTTGTACACATAAGCCGGAACGGCTTCCTTCACGAACCACTCGAAAATATCGCCAACGGCGGATTGGCCTGCCTCATAGCCGTAGCAGCCCGGAATAATGCCGTCCTCCACGACGCCGCACATGCCTTCGACTTCCTTCTCTTCCGTACCGAGCAGCATATGGCAGACCGACGTGCCCATCGCCATGACGAGCTTGCCCGGCGTAACGACACCTGCTCCAGGTACGGCGGCATGCGCATCCACGTTGCCGACCGCAATCGCCGTGCCCGGAGCAAGACCGATGCGGGCCGCGATGTCAGGCAGCAATTCGCCGGCCTTGGAGCCGAGCGGAACGACTTCGCCGCGCAGCTTCGTTTCCGTCAGATTCTCGAGACGCGGGTCAAGCGCTTTGTAAAACTCCTTGCTCGGGTAGCCTTCCTGCTTATGCCACATGCCCTTATAGCCGGCTGCACAGCTGTTGCGCACGATGCTGCCGGTCAGCTGGCCGATAACCCAGTCGGTCGCTTCCACCATTTTGTCGGCCGCCTCGTAAATGTCCGGAGACTCGTTCAAAATTTGCCATACCTTCGCCAGCATCCACTCGGAAGAAACTTTGCCGCCGTAGCGCGTCACCCATTTCTCGCCGCGCTGCGCCGCAAGCTCGTTGATCAGGTTCGCTTCGTCCTGCGCCGCGTGATGCTTCCAAAGCTTCACCCAGCTGTGCGGGTTATCCTTGTAGGCATCCTGGACGCAAAGCGGCTGGCCGGCCTCATCGACCGGAAGCATCGTACAAGCCGTAAAATCGATGCCAAGGCCGATGACGTCCCCGGGGTTGACGCCCGACTCCTTCATCACCGCCGGCACGGATTTTTCAAGCACCTCGATGTAGTCCAGCGGATGCTGCAGTGCCCAGTCATGCTCCAGCTTAATGCCGGATACGGGCAGCTGTTCGTCGATAACATGGTGCGTATATGGTGTGACATGCTCCGCCGCTTCGGCCCCGTTCGACAAATCCACAAGCACCGCGCGGCCGGATTGCGTGCCGTAATCGACGCCAATTGCGTATTTTTTACCCATTGCTGTCCGGGTACTCCTTATTTTTGGCCGTAATAGGCGTTAGCGCCGTGTTTGCGCAGGTAATGGCGGTCTAACAGGTTTTGATCCATCGGCTGTACGTTAGGATTCAGCTGGAACGTGTGCAGCGCCATCTTCGCGCATTCCTCGAGAACGACCGCGTTATGAACCGCATTGTGAGGGTCTTTGCCCCAGCAGAACGGAGCGTGGCTGTTCACGAGCACCGACGGCACCTGATTCTCGTCGATTTCCCTCGATCTGAACGTTTCAACGATCACGTTGCCCGTTTCGTGCTCATACGCGCCTTTAATTTCCGCTTCCGTCATTGCGCGCGTACAAGGAACCTCCCCGTAAAAATAATCCCCGTGCGTCGTTCCGAGAGCCGGAATAGCGCGTCCCGCCTGCGCCCAGCTCGTCGCCCACGGCGAATGCGTATGCACGATGCCTCCGATTTTCGGAAAAGCTTTGTACAATAAAACGTGAGTCGCCGTATCCGAAGAAGGACGAAGATTGCCCTCCACGACGTTGCCGTCCAAATCGACGACGACCATTTGCTCCGGCTTCAGCTCTTCGTAAGCTACGCCGCTCGGCTTAATGACCGCATAACCGGACTCCCGGTCGATCCCGCTGACATTGCCCCAAGTGAAAGTAACCAACCCGTATTTCGGCAAATCCATATTCGCTTCCCAAACCGCATGCTTCAACGCTTCCAACATGAGACTAACCGCTCCCTTCAAGCTCGCTTCATTTTGATTGCCCGTTCACAGTTATACGGACATTTTCACGTCAATCCATCATTTTCATTATAAGTTGTACGTACAAGTGTGTCACGTGTTTTTTACTTCAATTCTTCTAAAAAAAATCCCCGGCTACCGGTTCGGCTGCCGCGTCGATTCCCGGATGACCAGCTGCGGATCGTACACCTTATCCTGCACCTGCCGTCCCTGCTTGTCCACCATGGCCAGAAGCAGCGCAACGGCGTCGGCGCCCATCTCCGTTTTCGGATGGGCAACGGTTGTCAGCTTGACCTCCGTCGCGGTCGCCAGGTTCGCATCGTCGAAGCCGACGATCGACAGGTCCTCGGGCACGGCGAGCCCCAGCTGGCGGACGACGTCGAGCATCCGGACGGCCAGCTCGTCGTTATAGCAGATCATGGCGGTCGGCCGCTGCTCCGGATCGCGCTGCAGCAGCGCAAGCAAGGCGTCTGCGGGCAGCGTCCGCTTCTCCTCCGTCGTGTACCGCAGCAAAAAGTCGGCCGGCACGGTCAGCCCCCGTTCGCGGTGCGCCCTCAGGAAGCCGCGCATCCGGTGAACGCCCTGGAAATCGTCGGTTTTGAAAAAACCTGCGATCCGGCTGTGGCCCAGCTTGATCAGATGCTCCGCCGCGCGGTAACCGCCAAGCTCGTCGTCCACCCGCAGGCACGGCGCATCCAGGTCGCTGTAGCGCTCGTTCAGCATGATATAGGGAATTTTCATTGCATCCAAAGCGAGGAAATAATTAAAATTCGGATTGCCTTCGGCGCTCTTCGTCGGCTCGATGATCAAGCCCGTAAGCGGCTCGCGCAGCATCGAATCCAGGCTCTCCTTCTCCTTTTCCTTCTCGTTGTCCGTGCTGGCAAGCAGCAGCCTTGCCCCGACCGAGCGGAGACTGGATTCGACGCCCCGTACGATCGTCGGAAAAATATAATCCGATATATGCGTCGTAATCATGCCGATCGTCATGCCATTGGAGCCGCCGCGGCGCTCGGGAGCCGTCTGGTCGGAGACGAACGTCCCCTTTCCCTGCACGCGATACAGCCATCCCTCCTGCTCCAGATCGCCCAGAGCCTGGCGCACGGTCTGGCGGCTCATCTCGAACTGCTTGCCGATCTCGTTCTCCGACGGCAGCTTATCGTGCGGCTTGAACTGCGCAGTGACGATCCAGGATAAAATCTGCTGCTTAAGCTGCATATATTTCGGCTGTTGCTGTTCCTTCACTTCACACCTCTGCTCCGTTAGTTGTATGCCTAGTAGTATACCACAAGCTTAACTTGTACGTACATCAAATACAAATTGGGAAACCCAGCGCCAAAAAAGCCGACCAGGCCAGCGCATCCCGCGCACCGCCTAATCGGCTTTTCAATTTTTACTTGCTGCTCGGCATTTACTTATGGGTCTCCTTCAGCCGCTCCAGCAAATACCGCCTGACGTCCTCGCCCAGATCGTCGCGCTCCAGCGCAAAATCGATCGTGGCCTGCACGAAGCCGAGCTTATCTCCCACATCATGCCTGCGTCCGTCAAAACGGTAGGCGGTTAAGGAGGAAAGCCGGTTCAGCTGCTGCAGACTGTCGGTTAGCTGGATTTCTCCGCCCTTGCCCGGCTCCGCCTTCTCCAGCAAATCGAAGATGGCCGGATCGAGCACATAACGGCCGACGACCGCGTAATTGGTCGGCGCCTGCCCGGGTGCCGGCTTCTCTACAATATCGCGGACGCGGGCGACCTGCTGCCCCGCCTCAATGTCGACGATCCCGTATTTATGCGTCTGATCCCAGGGCACTTCCATGACCGCAACCACGGACGAGCGCTGCTGCTCGTAGATCTCAATCATTCGGCTCAGACACGGAGGGTCGGATTTCAAAATATCGTCGCCGAGAAGGACCGCAAACGGCTCATCCGCAATAAAGCGCCGGGCGCACATGACGGCATGACCGAGGCCGAGCGGCTCCTTCTGTCTGACGTAATAAATGTCGGCGAGCCGTGAAATATCCCGCACCATTTTCAGCATGTCCTCGTTATGCCGCGCTTCCAGCTCCATTTCAAGCTCGGCGGACTTGTCAAAATGGTCCTCGATCGCACGCTTGTTCCGGCCGCTGACGATAATGATACTTTCTATGCCCGACGAAACGGCTTCCTCAACGATATACTGGATCGCCGGCTTGTCGATGATCGGGAGCATTTCCTTCGGCTGCGCCTTCGTAGCCGGCAGGAACCTGGTTCCGAGTCCCCCGGCAGGAATAATCGCCTTCCTAATCCGCTTCTCCATACGAGCATACCCCCACTGGTCGCAGTTTTCGAAACACTGCCTCCATCATACCCTTTTTCTGCCTAATTATCCAACATAGGATGAGGAGGCCGGTCCCCCCAGAGGCAAGCGGACGATAAAGCATGCTCCCTGCCGGTCCGGCTGGGCTTCAAGCGCGATCGAGCCTCCGTGGATCCGGACGATTTTCCGGGCGATCGACAGCCCGAGACCGCTGCCGCCGGCGCTTCTGTCCCGCGATGAGTCCCCTTTGTAGAACCGCTCGAACACCCGGTCCTTGTCCTCCTCCTTAATGCCGATCCCCGTATCGGAAACGCGGACGACCGCTGAGCCCTCCAGCTCCGTCAGCGTGAAGGAAATGACGCCTCCCTCAGGCGTAAACTTCATGCTGTTGGACAGCAAATTGACCCACAGCTGGCTCAGCTGATCCCGGTCGGCCGTAATGACCGTCTCTTCCATCCGAAGCTCCACGGTCTGCCGCTTGGCCAGCCAGTGCGGCTCGGAGGCGAGCACGACGTCGCGCATTTGGCGGTCCAGACGGTACGGCTCCGGACGGAACGGATGCTGCTGCGAATCAAGCGAAGCGAGCTTCAGCAAATTTTCGCTCAGCCGGGACAGCCTGGTGCTCTCCTCCTTGATGATGCTGATGTACCGGTTGCGCTCGGCCTCCGTCACTTCTCCGCTGCGAAGCGCTTCCGCGAAGCCGCCGATCGACGTAAGCGGCGACTGGATTTCATGCGAGACGCTCGCCACAAAATCCTGGCGCATCGTCTCCAGCTGGGACAGGCTGCGCGCCATCCGGTTCATGCTCCCCGCAAGCTCGCCAAGCTCATCGCCCCGCCTTGCAGGGAGCCGGACGGAGAAATCGCCCTCCGCCATGCGCGTCGCAGCGGATGTCATCATTTTGAGCGGCCGGACCAGATAACGGGCTGCTACCAGGATGAGGCCGCTGCCGACGATCAAAATCGTGACCAGCAGCGTAACCGCCGTCCAGAGAAAATTGCTGTTCTGGGGAAAACGGTCCGGCTGCACGAACAATGCCCATCTCTCCCCGCCGAACTGTACCTGCCTGCCCAGCCCCGGCGGTACAGGCCGCTCCTCGGAGCCCGGTTCGATGACGCCGATCCTGACCGTGTTTCCTCCGAACACGCGGGACAGATGCTCGAATGTTATTTTGCCGGCCATCTCCGCGCTCCGCTCTCCCGAAGCTACAAGCTGATTCGTCCGGCTGACCGCAATAATCGACAGTCCCTGCAGCCTGGACATTTCATTCAAAAACTGCTGAACGGACGCCGGCTCCGACACGGCATACAGCTGCTCGATCCTCTGGATCGACTGATCCAGCTGCCCCGGAAGCTGCCCTCTGGCGTCCCTCTTGAACAG
This sequence comes from Paenibacillus vietnamensis, assembly GCF_020169515.1. Classification (GTDB taxonomy): domain Bacteria; phylum Bacillota; class Bacilli; order Paenibacillales; family Paenibacillaceae; genus Pristimantibacillus; species Pristimantibacillus vietnamensis. The sequence goes on from NZ_JAHMHW010000009.1 coordinate 9,413, forward strand.
CTGGCTTGTGAATAAGAAAGCCACGCCGATGCTGATGATAACAATAATAAGGAAAGTTGCGGTTATCCGGACGTAAAGGCTGCGGATCATGCCCATTCCTCCAGCCGGTAGCCTAGCCCGCGGATCGTTGCTATACGGAAGCCGTACCTCTGCTCCGGAAAACGGTCGCGCAGCCGCTTGATATGCACATCGACCGTGCGCTCGTCCCCTTCATAATCCATTCCCCATATTTGCTCGATTAGCTGATCTCGCGAAAAGGTTTTGCCGGGGTAGCTGGCCAGCTTGAACAGCAGCTCAAACTCCTTCGGCGGGAGCGTGATCCGGTCGCCGTCCGCGGTCATTTGAAAGTCCGCCCGGTTCATGGAGACGGAGCCGAACTGAACAGTCTGCGATGCCGCGATCCGGTACCGCTTCAGCAGCGCCTTCACCCTGGCGATCAGCTCCGGCGGATCGAAGGGCTTGACCATATAATCGTCCGCGCCGAGCTCGAAGCCCTTCACCTTCTGGGAGGTTTCCCCCTTCGCGGTCAGCATAAGCAGCGGGATGTCGTAGCTCGCCCGCAGCGCCGAGCAAAGCGACCAGCCGTCCATCCGGGGCATCATCACATCGATAATGGCGAGATCGGCGCTTACCGTCTCCAGCTTCGCCAAGGCGTCCAGCCCGTCCGACGCCTCAATGACCTGACAGCCCTCCCTTCTCAGGAAAAGACTGACCAGCTCTCTAATATTCGAATCGTCGTCCGCAACTACGATTTTAGGCATTTTTTCTCCTCCAGCTTGGCATTATCAAGTCGTTACTCTTAAGCATACTTCATCAACATGAACGTTACATGAACGATATTGACACTTCCGTTAGATTATAATAATTTTAAACTAGGATTCATTATATCGGCTATTTCCGATTGGAGGAATTATAGATGGTACACAAAACGATTATTATCGGTACAGGTCCCGCCGGCCTGACTTCCGCTATTTACTTGGCGCGTGCCAACATGGAGCCGCTCGTGATCGAGGGCTGGCAGCCGGGCGGACAGCTGACGACAACGACCGAGGTGGAGAACTTCCCGGGCTTCCCGGACGGCATTCTCGGCAGCGAGCTGATGTCGAACATGCGCAAGCAGGCGCAGCGCTTCGGGGCGACCTTCAAAACCGGCTCCGTCAAAAGCGTCGACTTCAGCAAACGTCCGTACACTCTTGACGTAGAAGGTCTTGGCGAACTGCAGGCGGAATCGGTAATTATCTCGACCGGCGCTTCGGCGAAATATCTCGGCATCCCCGGCGAGCAGGAAAACATCGGACGCGGCGTCAGCACCTGCGCGACGTGCGACGGCTTCTTCTTCCGCGGCAAAAAGATCATCGTCGTCGGCGGAGGCGATTCCGCGATGGAGGAGGCGGTCTTCCTGACGCGCTTCGCTTCCGAGGTTCGCCTCGTGCATCGACGCGAAGAGCTTCGCGCTTCGAAGATCATGCAGGACCGCGCCCGCTCGAACGAGAAAATCGTTTGGAGCCTGAACCGGACTCCGGTTGAAGTTGAGGCAACGGGCATGGGCATGAAAGGGCTGAAAGTGCGCAATAACGAAACGGGCGAGGAAGAGCTGCTGGAATCGGACGGCCTGTTCGTGACGATCGGACATACGCCGAACACGGGCTTCCTCGGCGGCCAGATCGAACTGGACGAGCAAGGCTACATCATCGTGAAGCCGGGCACCTCCGAAACGAATATTCCGGGCGTCTTCGCCTGCGGAGACGTGCAGGACCGCAACTACCGCCAAGCGATTACCGCGGCGGGCAGCGGCTGCATGGCCGCACTCGACTGCGAACGGTTCCTGGAGTCGCAAGCCCATCAAGCGGTCCATTCTTAAGCTTGTTTAGAAAAAACGGACTGGCACATCGGCAGCTTATTAGTTATAATGTACGTGTTGAGAGCTACAATATAAAGGCAATGCTACCGGACCATCGTTCTTAGTGCGCTTCGCGAATGCGGCGCCTGAACGTGTTAATGGAAAAGGTACAACCTCGGCTTGTAATGAGCGGGAGGTTGTACCTTTTTCGCGTTTACAGGGCCAAAAACGATACCCAATACCCGTTAAGGAGATGAGTGTATGTTATTAGAAGCGGTTTACCACCGGCCAAAGCAAAACTGGGCATATGCCTATGACGGCCAAACGCTGCACATCAGGCTGCGAACCAAAAAAGCGGACGTGTCGGACGTGCAGGCGATCGTAGGCGACAAATATGCATGGAATCAAACCGTCACGAGCGTGGAGATGCGCATCTTCTCATCCGACGCCCTGTTCGATTACTGGGAGACGGCCGTCATCCCTCCGTTCCGCCGCCTCCGGTACGCGTTCCGCCTGGCGGACGGTTCCGAAACCGTATTTTTGACGGAGAACGGCTTTAACGGGACGCTTCCTGACAATCCGAACACCTTTTTCGACTTTCCGTATATCAATCCGGCCGACGTGTTCGAGCCTCCGGCTTGGGTGAAGGACGCCGTCTTTTATCAAATCTTTCCCGAGCGGTTCGCGAACGGCGATCCGTCCATCGATCCGAAAGACGTGCTGCCGTGGGGCGGCGAGCCGACTCCGAGCAATTTTTTCGGCGGCGATCTGCAGGGCGTCATCGACCGCTTGGACCATATAGCCGGCCTCGGCATTAACGCGATCTATTTCACACCGGTGTTCGAAGCGACGACCAACCATAAATACGATACGCAGGATTACTTGCGGGTGGATCCGCATTTCGGCACGAACGAGAAGCTGAAGGAGCTGGTCGACGCCTGCCACGCCCGGGGGATCCGGGTGCTGCTGGACGCCGTATTCAACCATTCCGGCAAAACCTTCCCTCCGTTCGTCGACGCGCAAAAAAACGGCCGGGAGTCCAAATACGCCAGCTGGTTCCACGTGCGCGAATGGCCGCTGCAGGTGGTGGACGGCGTGCCGACCTACGAGACATTTGCGTTCGAGCCGCTGATGCCGAAGCTGAATACCGAGCATCCCGAGGTCAAGCAGTATTTGCTGGAGGTGGCCCGCTACTGGATCGAGGAGATCGGCATCGACGGCTGGCGTCTCGACGTCGCGAACGAAGTGGATCACCAGTTTTGGCGGGAATTCCGCAAGACGGTGAAAGACGTCAATCCGGAGGCGTACATTCTCGGTGAAATCTGGCATGACTCCTTGATGTGGCTGCAGGGGGACCAATTTGACGCGGTGATGAACTATCCGTTCACGAATGCGGTTCTTGATTTTTTTGCTTATCAAAAAATCGGCGCCGCCGCCTTCGCGAACGCGATCGGCGCGCAGCTTGCCGCTTATCCGCAGCAGGTGACGGAAGCGGCGTTTAACCTGCTGGACAGCCACGATACGCCAAGGCTGCTCACGATTTGCGATGACAATACGGACGCGATGAAGCTGTCCTCCTTGTTCCAGCTCACCTATCCGGGCACGCCATGCATTTACTACGGGGACGAGATCGGCCTGAACGGCGGCGGCGACCCCGGCTGCCGGAAGTGCATGATCTGGGAGCCGGCCGGGCAAAACCGGGAGCTTCTGCATTTCTACAAGGAAGCGATCGGACTTCGCAGCAGCTACGATGCGCTTCGCAGCGCGGATATCCGTTTCGTGCACGTCGGCGAGGCGGACGGTACGCTTGCCTATGAGCGTCTGGGCGGCGGCGAGCGCCTTCTGATCGCCATGAACGCACGCGGCGAGGCGGCGGAAATCCGCTTTACCGTCGATACGGTGCCGGCGGACAGCGGTGTAGGGGCGCCGCACGCTCCTTCCTTCGCCGGCTTTGCCGATGAGGAGGACGCTGCAGACGGACCGCTGAAGGAAGCCGAAGCGGCCGCCGAGATCGATACGGCGGAGACGGAGGAGGCCATCGCAGAGGCCGCAGAGGCCGCGGCTGTGGAGGCAGTGTTCGCGGATGCGGCTAAAGGCGGTGTCTCCGAGTGGACGACGCTGTTCTCCTGCTCCGGCTGGCAGGAGACTGAAATAGTCAGCAGCGAGGACGGTGAGCTCAAGCTCTCCCTTCCAGCTTACGGCTACGTCGTTCTGAAGCAGCAGGTAGGTTAACGGCGGGATAACGATACTTCCTATCGCTCTCGTGCTCGAGTGAGGTAACTTTGCGGCCAATTGCGATAGATTTTAGCGTTATATGCGGCGTTCGGAGCGTTTCGGCATGCGGAGGGCGGGATGACGGCAGGCGTTCCACGCGTTTGACCCATGCGGCCGGCGGGATGACGGCGACCTGCGCGATTAAGTATGTGAGTATTGCATAACTACGAGGAGGTTATTCCATGCTTGAGATTGCCGAGAGTCGGAAACCGATGCCCGGGGCACCCGAGGAGCCCGGGACGCCTGCCTCCATCTGGCGAAGCCGGACGTTTCTGGCCGTGTTCGCCAGCTACAGCCTGTCGCTGCTGGGCAACACGTTTCACAGCATCGCGCTTAACCTGTGGGTGCTGCAAACGACGGGGAGCGCCAAACTGATGTCCGCCGTCCTGATCACCCACTTGGCCGCCGGCATCCTGTTCGGCTCCTTCGCCGGTACGGTAGCCGACCGGGTGGACCGGCGTACGCTCATGTGGGTGACCGATCTTGTCCGGTTTGCACTCGTGGCGGCCATCGCCATCCTCGTCTACCTGCCGTCCGTCCCTTTCGTCTACATCGTCCTGCTGACCGGCTTGACCGCATTCGCCGGAACGTTCCGCACACCGGCCTTCCAGGCCTCGCTCGCGGAAATTGTAAGCAAAGCTCAGGTGACGCAAGCCGTCGGAGCGATCGGCATTGCCGATAATCTGATCCGCATAACGGGCTTCGCGCTCGGCGGGATCGCCGTTGCGTTTTTCGGAGGCGCATTCGCCATTGCGATCGACGCCGCGGCGTTTCTCGTCTCTGCGGTCCTCCTGTTTGCATCCGGCAAATTCCCCTACGCCGCAGCTAAGGAACCCTCCAAACCGAAAACGTCGTTCAAAGAAGATCTGGCCCAAGGCCTCCGCTATATGTGGAGTGATCCGTTCACCAAAGCAGCGGTCATCCTGCTGACGGTGGTCATGTTTTTCTTCCTCTCCACCTTCATGCTTATCCAGGTCATGGCCGTAAAGGTATGGCTGGCGCCCCCTTTCGTATTCGGGCTGCTGGAGGCCTGCATTCCGCTCGGCTACGTTGCCGGCTCCGCCCTTATCATGCGGCTTGACAAGCGGATCCGCAGGCGCGGCATTTGGATCCTCGGCAGCTTGCTGCTAATGGGTCCCGTTTTTATCGTTATTGCGCAAATGCCTTCGGCTGTGGGAGCTCTTCCGTTTATTTTGCTGGTCGGCTTCCTCTTCTCATTCAGCACGACCATCGTGTATATCGTTCTTCGCGAAGCAATCGAGCCCGGCCTGCAAGGACGCGTGTTCGGCATGCTGGGCTCCTTGACCAGCGCGGCTCCGCCCGTCGGGCTGGCCGTCTTCTCCGCCTTATCCGATGAATTCGGCCCATCGCTCATCATCTCCGCCAGCGGAGCATGCATGCTGCTCGCCGCAGCCGCCGCATCGATGCGGTTAACGACGATCCGCCGCTTCGACTAACCCTCTTCACGCGCCCCCCGTCCACCATACCTCCAAAAAACACAAAACCGCCGGATCAAGGGTCATCCTGCCCTTGATCCGGCGGTTCTCTCCAATTACTTCAAAATAACGCTGCTGTAAGCGGGAAGCGTCAGCCTGCCTTCTTCCAGCGCGGCGTCCTTGACGGTCGAGCGGATCAGCTCCGTGAACGCACCATAGACATCAGATGTCGGAAGCTCCGCCGTCTGCGGCTCGCCCGACAGATTATGCACGACGAGCACCCGATCATTTTCGGTGACGCGCACATAGGCGCTCAGCTTCGGGTTCGCAGCTTGCAGCTTGAACTCGGCGATCGTTCCGTCTCGCAAAGCGGGCTCTTCGTTCCGCCATTTGATCAGCTCGCGGTAATGGCTGAGCAGGGACTCTCCATCCTCCAGCTGCGCTTCGACGGATACCGCTCCCGCCTCCGCATTGTAGCGGGAGCTTTCCCACGACGTCTGGCCTTCGCCGCCCGCCGGATCGCTGTACCAGTTCATCGGCTCGCGGATATATTCATCCGGCTTGGCGCCCTTCATGCCGATCTCCTCGCCGTAATAGAGATACGGCGTCCCCGGCAGGGTAAGCAGCAGCGCCGCCGCCATTTTGGCATGCTCGATATTTCCGTCCAGCGCCGTCATCACCCGGTTTTGGTCATGATTGCTAAGAAAAGGCGCGTCCACAAACGTGCCTCCCGACGCTTTGCCGTACACGCCGTAAGCTCTTCCAAGCGAGAAAGCCAGATCGGCATCCTGCTCGCTCCGTGCCGAGCTGATCAGACGGTCAGCCAGATCGAAGTGGAAGGCCGAATCGAACGCCCGGTCGAAATAAGGAGCGATGACGGCCAGCGAATCCCATACCTCCCCGATCAAATAGGCGTCCGGATTCGTCTCGTTCAGGCCGGCGCGGAATTCCTGCCACCATTTTTGGTTGGCTGCCTGGACCTCGGGAGTGCTGACGCTGGACTTGAAGTCGCCGTAAATATGCTTGGCCGCATCCAGACGGAAGCCGTCCAGCCCCTGCTCCAGCCAAAACCGGCCGATCTTGATCATTTCCTCCCGCACTTTCGGCTCGTCGAAGTTCAGATCGGGCATTCCGCCCCAGAAAACGCCTAAATATTTCGAGTCGCCGGCAGCATGCCACGGATTGCCGTCCACCGCTCCGTCTGCAGGCGCCTGCTCCGCTGCCGGCTTAAACGTATACCAGCTCCGGTACGGGCTCCCGGGATCGGCAAGCGCCTCCTTGAACCAGGGATGCTCGCTGCCGGTATGGTTGACGGCAAGATCCATAATGACCTTAATGTCCCGCTTATGCGCTTCTTCCGTCAGCTTCTTCAAATCGTCCAGCGTGCCGTATTCCGGATTCACCGCATAATAATCGGTTGTGTCGTAGCCGTGATAGCTGGGCGAAGCCGTAATCGGCATCAGCCAAATGCCGCCTATTCCGAGCTCCTTCAAATAATCGAGCTTGGCGGTGACGCCGTTCAGATCGCCAACCCCGTCGCCGTTCGTATCGTAGAAGGAGCGGACAAATACTTCATAAAAAACGCTTCCCGGCTGCTCATCCGCCTCATAGGAGGCGGGAACGGCACCGGGAGAATCCGCCTGCTCAGTGGATTCTTCCCTCTCCGGTGCGGAAGCGGTGCCGCTTCCCCCGTCGTTACCTGAGCATGCCGCCAGAGCGGCGAGCAGCAAAATCAGCAGCGCCGGCAACAACCGGCGCAAACGCAAGGAGCTCATCGCATCATCCCTTCGAGGCGCCCGACATCAAGCCCTGCACCAGGAAACGCTGCAGGAAGACGAACAGGAGCGTAATCGGAATCGCGATGAGAACGGCACCCGCCGCGAACAGCGTGAAATTACTGTTTTGATACGAGCTGACCAGATCCCACATGCCGACCGCAAGCGTCCAGTTTTCTTTGCTGCGCAGCACAAGTCTGGCAAAAATAAAGTCGACCCATGCGCCCGTAAAGGACGTAAGCGCTACGTAAGTCAGCATCGGCCGCGATAGCGGCAGCATGATTTTGATGAACACCTGCAAATGCGAGGCGCCGTCGATGCGCGCCGCCTCGTCCAGGCTGCGCGGAATCGTGTCGTAGAACCCTTTTACGACGAAGCCGCCCAGCACCGAGCCCGCGGAATACACAAGAACAAGCGCCGTATGCGTATCGAGCAGGTTCAGCTGCAGCAGGAAGATGAAGATCGCGATCATGCTCATGAAGCCGGGAAACATGCCGAGCACCAGCATCGTGGTCAAAATATTTTTGCGGCCGCGGAAGCGGAACCTCGATAAGGCATACATGCTGAGCGTCGTCAGAATCGTCGAGAAAATCATCGTCAGCATCGCGATTTTCAGCGTATTCACATACCAGTTGCCGTAGCGGAAGCTCGGGCTCGTGAACAATTCCTTGTAATGCGCCAGCGTGAACTGGTCCGGAATGAGCGTCGGGCTGAACAGCGCGGTGCCCGGACGCAGCGAGGACAGCAGCACCCAAAGGGCCGGATAGACGGCACAAACGGCAATCGCAATCAGGATCAGGTAGCTAAAAGTCAGACGAACCGCATTTGCGGTTTTGCGTCCCATTTTCATTGGATCATATCCTCCTCTTTGAATGACCGGGAGCGGCGGTAGTTCCAGATGGAGAAGGACGCCACGATCAGGAATATGATGATGCCGATCGCCGAAGCCATATTGAATTGGCTGTTGTTCAGCGTCAGCTTATACAGCCAGGTAACCAGCAGGTCGGTGCTTCCCGCGAACTGGTAATCGCCCTTGACCGGATCGCCGTTCGTCAGCAGGAAAATGACGTTGAAGTTGTTGATGTTGCCTGCGAACTGCATGATCAGAATCGGCGCAGTGGAGAATAGGATAAACGGGATGGTAATGATTTTGAATTTTTGGAAGCCCGTCGCCCCGTCCACGTCCGCCGCCTCGTAAAGATCCTTCGGAATGGCTGTCAGCACGCCGAGAATAAGCACCATCGACACCGGAATGCCGACCCACATATTGACCAGGATGACGGTCACCTTCGCCCAGAACGGGTCGGTCAGCCACGGCAGCCGGTCGAGTCCGAAATAACCGAGATACTGATTGATCGGACCGAACTGTCCATTAAATAAATTGCGCATCACGAGCAGCGAAATGAGCTGCGGGATGGCATAGGGAATGATGAAAATCGTGCGCCAAAGCTTTTTGAAGCGGACGCCCTTCGATTCGATCAGGAGCGCGACGAGAATGCCCCCGAAGTAAGTCGTCACCGTCGCGATGACCGCCCATATGATCGTCCACGTGAAGACGCCGATGAACGTATGGCTCCACGTTTTGAGCGTCAGCAAATTCGCAAACGTCTGAAAGCCGACCCAGTCGACAAGCTTATTCGGCGGAATATGGTCAGGCGATGCATAGTTCGTGAAAGCAAGCATGACCATAAAAACGATCGGCATAATCGTCAGGAACAAAACGCCGATTGCAGGTATCGTCAGCATGAGATGCGGGAATTTTTGATCCATAACATGCTCCCAGGTTTGCCTGAAGCCTGCCGGCTTGACGCCTGTTTCCCTTAACTTGCCCGTCTGATATGCATCGCGGATATTCGAGATATAAAAAACGAGAAAAATCGCAAATAAAAAAATCGTAATAAGTCCGCTGATCAGAAGAAAAATCGAGTGATCCCCTTCGACCCGAACCATGACCCTGCCTACCTTCTCAAACCCTTGCGTCTTTTCTCCGAGCGTCACAACGCCCCATACGGCTCTGCCGAAATTCGGAATAAAATAAGCGAGCGCTGCCGCTTCGACAGCGAATAAAATCAAGCCTTTGATGAACTGGCGGTTATACCATTGCCCAAGCCCCATGAAGAGTGCTGACAAAATAGCCGCGGTGCTGCGGTGACGATTCATGCCGCCTGGCTCCCTTCCTCTCATATGAAGAAATATGCGTGATAAACGGTGGTTTACCCGCCGAATCGCTTCGGCGGGCAGACCGTCTTCGGAATTGGTTATTTGGCGGCTGCGCCATTGTTCGCGTCTTTGATTTGCTGAACCGCGTTGTCAAGCGCCGCTTTCGCGTCTTTGCCGTTGTTCCATACGTCCGAGAACGCCGCTCCGATCGGGCTCCATACGTTGCCCATTTCCGGAATGGAAGGCATTGGCGTCGACTGGTTGAACTGCTCCAGGAAGCCCTTCACGATTTCGTTGCTTTGTACGGCAGGATCCGCAGCCGCTTCTTTGTTCGCAGGAATCGCTCCCGTCAGCTCGAAGTTTTTCAGCTGAGCTTCCTTCGTCGATGCGAAGTACGAGAACAAACGAGCCGCATTCGGGTATTTCGAGAACGAGTTGACGTACCAGGCTTTGATGCCGGAGAACGAGGAAGCCGGCTGGCCGTTAATGCTAGGCAGCGGAGCTACGCCGAAATCGATGCCCGCGTTTCTGTAATCGCCGATCGTCCAAGGCCCGTTAATGTCCATCGCCAGCGTGCCGGCCGTGAACAGGCCTTTTTTGATATCGTAGTTAATGTCGCCGGAGTTCAGCGGCAAAAGGCTGTTTTTCAGGGAGCCGTAGTAGCTCAGGCCTTTGATGGCGCCTTCCGTGTTCAGGCCGATATCGTCCTTGTTCTGTCCGTTGTCGCCGTATACGTAGCCGCCGGTCGAGATGAACGGGTAGCTGAAATAAAAATTGCCTACGTCCCACATGAGGGCGTATTTGTTGTTTTTCGGATCGTTGAACGTTTTGGCGAATTCGACGATCTCGTCGAACGTTTTAGGCACCTCTTTAATAAGTGCTTTATTGTAAAACAGCGCATACGTTTCAACGGAACGAGGGTACCCGTAGAGGACTCCGTCGTAAGATACCGCGTTAACCGCGATTTCGGAGTTGGCGCTTCTCGATTGCTCCTCATAGAAATCGTTCGGAAGAATAAGGCCGGCCGTTACGGCTTTGCCGAGGTTGTCATGCGGGAACAGCACCACGTCCGCGCCAAGCCCGGCCGGTCCGTCCGTAACCAGCTTGTTGACCTGATCGCCGGCGCCGATTTCCTCAAACTTGATGTCGATTCCGTATTTCTCCGTGAACTCCTTCGCAATCGCCTCGACGAACGGACGCTCCTCCTTGCTTTCCCATACGAGCAGCGATGCGCCTTCTTCCGGAACGATGTCCTCCGCGCCGGTAGTTCCTTCATTTGCGTTGCCGGAAGCGTTGTTCGTTGGCGCATTCGTCGCATTGCCCGGATTTTCGGTGCCTGCTCCTTTATTCGCTCCGCCGCATGCGGACACGACGAACAAAGCCGCAACCATAGTCGTAACCAACCATTTTTTCATACTGGATGATCCCCCTTCATAAATGTGTGGCATGCCTGACTTTCTGAATGATGTCCGCTCCAACCGTTCCGGTAAGCCCACTCTCTTAAAATGCTGTGTACCCGCAAACGCTGCGCAATCCAGCTTTTTCACACGCCTCGCAAGGCGTTTTTCTTAGGACGACAAGTTTGGGCAAACGTTTGTACAAGCATGTCGAGAAAATGCAGAAAAAACGGTATTTTCACCTTTTCCCTGCATGATTCCGGACTTGTTGGCGCGTTGTAAGCGTTCTATTCGTGTGTTCATCATACAACAGCCCAATGAATTTGTTAAAACGTTTGCACAGTTCGTTATGAAGAAAGAACAGGGGCATATCTTCATTTTTCTAACGAAATCTCCGGTTTAGTCAGTATTTCAATATTTGTGCAACGCTTTCCTAAGATATATATTTACATTTAGGCAACAGTTGCATTAGGATGAAGCATATACTTGCACACTCGATTGCACGATGGAGGCTTTCCGTATGGTAACGATAAAAGATATTGCCAAAGCCGCAGGAGTATCGCCTTCTACGGTTTCCAGAGTTGTATCCAACCACCCGAGAATAAGCAAAGCGACTTCGCAGAAGGTTAAACGCTTCATGGAAGAAATGGGTTATCACCCGAATGTGATGGCGAAGAGCCTCGTTTCGAAGACGACGCAGACGCTGGCCATTATGCTGCCGCGCCCTGCCGAGGAGCTCTTTCAGGACTTCTTCTTCGGAGAATTGCTGCGGGGCATTTTAACCCAGTCCACCCGCGCCGGCTACGACATGCTGCTCACGACCGCCACCTCGCCGAACGATGAAACCGAGACGGTGTCACGCCTGGTGCTCGGCCGCAGAGTCGACGGCGTCATCCTTTTATCCTCGCGGGTAAACGACCCGCTGATCGACCTGCTCGATAAGCACAAATTTCCGACTGTTCTGATCGGCCGCACGGAAGGGCATTCGAACATTTTGTCCGTCGACAACGATAATGAACAAGCGGCATACGACGCGACACAGCATCTGATTTTACAGGGGCATGAACGAATCGGTTTTGTAAGCGGTCCCCCCGCGCTGACCGTTGCGCAGGACCGGATGAATGGTTACCGCCGTGCGATGCAGGAGGCCGGGCTTCCCGTCCGCTCCGAATGGATCGTCGAAGGAGAGTTTTTGCAGCAAAGCGGCTACCGCGCCATGTCGTTTATGATGAGCCTGCCGGAGAGGCCGAGCGGGTTGGTCGCCATTGACGATGTCGTTGCCTTTGGCGTCCTGCGCGGCTTGACCGAGCTCGGCTACAAGGTGCCGGACGATCTCAGCCTGGTCAGCTTCAACAACATCGCCCTGTCGGAGCTCGCAACGCCGCCGATCAGCTCCATCGATATCGGCACGTATCAGCTCGGCTACACCGCATCGCAAATGCTCATCCGTCTCATTCAAGAAGAAGACGTTCATCAAAGCCGCATGATCATCCCGCACCGGTTAATCGTCCGGGAATCATCCATCCAAACCGTATCCAAAAGGAGCTGACTCTATGTCCAGCAAAAAACCGTTTCTCGTAGACGCCATTATCGGCAACTCCAGCTTACTGGCATCACTCGGCCGCACCGGCAAGCTTTACCGCCTGTGGTGGCCGAATATCGATCTGCCGCAGCACGTCGACGCCATCCGCACCGGAATTCAGCAGGGGCAATCCCCTGTCTCCTGGTTTGACGGGGAGGCGGACGGGTGGTCGCATGAAGCCACCTATGTTGCCCGAACGAACATCTTGCGGATCGGAGCGCGCTCCACGCAACATCCGGTTGAAGTGGTAAGCCGGCACTTCGCCGTTCCCGGCGAGGACCTGATCGTACGCGAATATACGTTTACGAACACGGACGTGAGCCCGGTTAGTTTCTCTTTCGTCCTTCATTCTTCTTTTTATTTAAACGAAAACCGGTTATACAACACGACGATGTTCAATGAAGAAATGGACGGCTTGGTTCACTTCCGGCATAAGTATTATTTTGCGCTTTCGAGTGCAAACGTATGCGCTGGTTATCAGGCAGGTCTCTCCTGGGACAGCGTGCAGACAGGCGATTTAAACGGGTGCGGCATCGACATGCGGCCCGACGGCGCCTTAAAATGGGCGATCGAGGAGCTGGCTCCCGGCGCATCCGTGACTATTCCCGTCTATATCGCGGCGGGCCATGACGAAGCTGGCGTTGTGCATCAAATGAGCGTCGCCAAGAGCAAATCGGGCTCCGAATGGGCGCAGCAAACCGCAGCTTACTGGAACAGCTTTCTCGATGCGGCGGCCCCTTGCCCGGTCGAAGATGCCGAGCTTTCCAAGCTGTACGACCGCTCGCTGCTGATGTTCAAGCTGATGTCCGACGAGAAAACCGGCAGCATCATTGCCGCTCCCGAGTTTGACGAGAACTTCGTCCGCTGCGGCGGATATTCGTACTGTTGGGGCCGCGATGCCGCGTTCATTACGACGGCGCTCGATAAAGCCGGACTCGGCTCCCTGTCCGACCGCTTCTATGCCTGGACGCTATCGGCCCAGTCGCCGGACGGCTCCTGGCAGCAGCGCCACTACCATGACGGCAGCCTGGCTCCGTCCTGGGGCCTGCAGATCGACGAAGGCTCCTCCATCCTATGGGGCATGTGGCAGCATTATCTGGAAAAAAAGGATGACCGCTTCGCCGAGCAGGTTTGGCCGGCCGTCGAGAAAGGCGCCGCCTTCCTGATCGGCTTCCTCGATCCGGAAAGCGGGCTGCCGCGGCCGAGCATGGATCTGTGGGAGGAGCGCGAAGCATCCCACACCTATTCTTCCGCGGCCGTGTACGGCGGCTTGACGGCGGCGGCCGGCTTTGCAGGCCTGGCCGGACGCAGCGACCTGGCCGGGCAGTGGCAGGCTGCGGCCGGCCGGATCGCGGCGGCGATCGGGGAGCTATGCTGGAATGAGGCAGGCGGCAGCTTTTACAGAGGCGTGAATTTGACGGTGAACGCGGAGAAATATGCGGCAGCTGTCGCGGCTGGAGCGGCGGGGCGCATCGTTACAGGCAACAAAGGCTACAAAAAGCACATTCTTGAGCAAGATCCTGTCCTCGACATCAGCCTGCTCGGCATTTCCGTTCCGTTCGCCGCCGTTTCTGCCGATGACGAGCGGATGCGCCGCACGGCCGATGCGGTCGAAGCGGCTTTGACCGTTTCCGGCGTCGGCGGCATCAAGCGTTATGAAGATGATCACTATATCGGCGGTAACCCTTGGATTCTGACGACGCTGTGGCTTGCCCATTACCGTATCCAGACGGGCGCGATCGACGAGGCGAAGCGGCTGCTGAGCTGGGCGGTCCGGCACCGTACGGAAACGGGCCTCCTTCCGGAGCAGATCGACAAATTCACAGGCGAAACCGCCTGGGTCGTCCCGCTGACCTGGTCGCATGCGATGTTTGTTCTAACGCTGTTCATGCTGGCGGAGGCGGAGAAAAAAGCGGAAGCCGTACAGCCAGGGGTAGCGGAAGTGTAATTTGTTCGCTGACGGGGTGCTGATAGAGTGCTGATTTAGTGCTGATAAGCGCAGCGCTCCGAGGCATGAATGATCGCTGATGCAGTGTTGACAGAATGACGCGAACGATGTAAAAGGTTAACGCCGTTTAATGGCGGATACGGACCGTTTCGCGAGGTACAAGGGTAAGTTTGATTATCTGCGAAACGTGTTATAACGCGAGTGGAAGCCCGAAGCGATGCTTCGGGCTTATTTTTTGGCGCAGGTTGACTGGGCGTCTATCCCGCGCTCGCCGGACCACGCAATTAATGCTAATAACTATCGCTTATAATTCCAAAAGTTAGCTCGAACCGCACGAGAGCGATAGAAGTATCGCTATCCCGCTATCCCTCTGTCTTCCCCTTGCCCAAAACTCGCCGGACGACACATTTAACGCTATTTACTATCGCTATTAGTCCCACAAGTTACCTCGATCAGCACATGAACGATAGAAAGTTTCGTTACCCGCCGCAATACGCTTCGTCACCACCTCAAAAATTATCCTGACGAAAGCCTGTTTCATCTCTTCCCATCCGGTGTAATAATCTTGACAAGCGCAGCCTAGTTTGTAATAATTATAAACAAGGATCAGGTCTAAATTTAATGCGATCAACAGACTATCTTTTTCCTCCGTTATCGTATTCAAGGGCTGTTTACGGCGCAAACTACCGTGAGAAAGGATGATCAACATGTCAAAAAAAGTACAAGATCAACTGAACCTGCAAATTGCGAACTGGAGCGTCCTATACATTAAGCTTCACAACTACCATTGGTATGTAACCGGACCTCAGTTTTTCACGCTGCATGCCAAATTTCAGGAATTATACGAGGAAGCCGCCCTTCACGTCGACGAAATCGCCGAACGTCTGCTTGCCGTGAAAGGCAAGCCTGTCGCCACGATGAAGGAATATCTGTCAGCATCCAGCATTAAGGAAGCCACCGGCAAAGAAGATGCCGTACAAATGGTCGATCAGCTGATCGAGGACTTCACGACCGTGATCGGCGAGCTGAAGGAAGGCATGGAAGCCGCCCAGGAAGCCGGAGACGAAACAACGGCCGACATGCTGCTCGCGATCCACACGTCACTCGAGAAGCATGTATGGATGCTTAGCGCATTTAACGGTAAATGATCTAATTCCTACATGCAAAAATCCCCCGGATCGTCCGATTTTCGGACTGTCCGGGGGTATTCATGTAACAGTGATCGATGCTGAAGCAGCCAGTCCGAAACCTCGTTCAATCGTCTCGGTACTGCCGCTTCCTATGCCAGCTTAATCGTACAGCTTCCTACTTCCTTCTCTGACCATAAAGCCTGCAAACGGTCGCCTTCATGCAGCGCAGCAACGCCGGCAGGCGTTCCCGTGTAAATGATATCGCCCGCATCGAGTCCATAGTGCTTGCCGATATAGTGAATCAGCTCGGATACTCCGAACAGCATGTCGGCCGCTTTGCCCCGCTGCGCCGTTTCTCCGTTCCGGAGCAAAACGAACTCCGTCTCTGCCAGCGCGGCCGAGCCCGGGTAAGGGAACCACTCGCCAAGGGGCGCCGAGCCTTTAAAGCCTTTCGCCGGCAGCCATGGCTGTCCCTTCGCTTTCAGCTTCGACTGCACGTCGCGCAGCGTCAAATCCAGTCCGAGCGCCAGGCCGTCGACAAGCCGGTCCGTGTCCGCACCAGGCTCGTACCTTGCGCCGATCCGCAGCACGATTTCGAGCTCGAAGTGCACTTCACCTGCATCACCTGGCACTTCAACGGCACTCCCGTTCATCGGCACAACAGCGTGCGAAGGCTTCGTGAACACCATCGGTTCGTCGGGCACCTCATTGCCCAGCTCCAGCGCATGCAGCCTGTAATTCCGGCCGATGCAATAAATGTTGCGAATATCGGTAGCTCCCATTCGTCCTTAACCCCCTTAAAAGTCAAGCATGTAAAATGCCCCTCTGCACGATAGCAGCCTATCCGTTATTTTTGAGCCGCGATTTTCTCGGCCAGCTCATTGAGCTCGGTCCAGCGGTCCATCAGCTGCTCCAGCTTCTCCTCGAGCTGCTGCTGCTCGGCCGCTAGCTCCTGCAGCCGCACCGAATCACTGGCGGCCTCCTCCATCCGTTCGGCGACGGAAGCCAGCTCCGCTTCGGCATCGGCGATCCAGCCGTCGATCTGCTCGAAGTCTTTTTGATCCTTGTAAGACATCTTCAAGGCGCGTTCGCGGCCTGCCGGTTTGCCGGCGCCCGATACGGCAGCGCTTTCTGTCTTCGCAGCCGCAGCCTTCGACGGAGCCGAAGCTTCCCGCTCCGGACCGCCGCCGTGCTTTTCCACGAACTCCTGATAATCGGAATAATTGCCCGTATGATGCGTAATGACGCCGTTCCCTTCGAACGCAATGATTTTGTCCACCGTCCGGTCCAGGAAGTAGCGGTCATGGGAAACGACAAACACGACGCCCGCAAAATCGTCCAAATAATCCTCCAGCACCGTCAAAGTCGCAATGTCGAGATCATTCGTCGGCTCATCGAGCAGAAGCACGTTCGGCGCATTCATGAGCACCCGCAGCAGCTGCACGCGCCGCTTCTCGCCGCCCGACAGCTTGGAGATCGGTGTCCACTGCATCGCCGACGCGAACAGAAACCTCTCGAGCATTTGGCTGGCCGAAATCGTCGTGCCATCCGCCGTCTTCACCTGCTCCGCGCCCTCGCGAATATATTCGATGACGCGCAGCGATTGGTCCATTTCTTCATGCTCCTGCGAGAACCAGCCCAGCTTGACCGTTGCGCCCAGCTCCACCGTCCCCTCGTCCGGCGCCAGCCGGCCTGCGATCAGCTTAAGCAGCGTCGACTTCCCGCTTCCGTTGCGGCCGACGATTCCGACCCGGTCCTCCGGCACGGCAATGTAGCTGAAATCCCGGATGAGCGTCCGGTCACCGTAGCTTTTTTTCACGCCTTCGATTTCGATAATTTTGCGGCCAAGCCTGCTCGAGGCCACCGATACCTCCAGCTTGCCGCCCGCCTGCTTCGGCGCATCCGCCTTCAGCGCTTCGAAACGGTCGATCCTTGCCTTCTGCTTCGTCGTTCTCGCCTTGGCGCCGCGGCGGATCCAGGCCAGCTCGTTCCGGAGCAAGTTTTGGCGCTTGGCCTCCGATGCCGCCTCCCGCTCTTCCCTCTCCAGCTTCAGCTCGAGAAACCGGCTGTAGTTCGCCTGATAGAAATAAGCCTGGCCTTTATCCAGCTCAATGACGCGGTTAC
The DNA here is from genome assembly GCF_020169515.1 of Paenibacillus vietnamensis. GTDB lineage: Bacteria > Bacillota > Bacilli > Paenibacillales > Paenibacillaceae > Pristimantibacillus > Pristimantibacillus vietnamensis. The sequence goes on from NZ_JAHMHW010000009.1 coordinate 27,079, forward strand.
TGACCCGATCGAGGAAGTAACGGTCGTGCGTGATCATGAGCAGTGCCCCTCTGCGCTTCTGGAGCATCCCTTCCAGCCAGGCTACCGAATCGTTGTCGATATGGTTCGTCGGCTCGTCGAGAATGAGGACGTCGGACGGCAGCAGCAGCGCCGCCGCCATGGCGACACGTTTGCGCTGCCCGCCGGAGAAGGTCTCCACCTTCGCGTCAAAATCTTGAATGCCGAGCTTCGAAAGCGCCGTCTTCGCATCGCTCTCCAGCTGCCAAGCATCCAGCTCGTCCATGCGCTGGTTCGCTTTAATCAGCTGCTCCTGCAGCGCCTCATCGCCCGGCTTCAGCTCGATTGCCGTCAAGGCGTCCGCGTAAGCGCGGACCGCGCGAAGCTGCGGCGAATCGCCGCCGAGCACATGCTCCAGCGCCGTTTCGCCGGGAGCGAATGCCGGATCCTGCGACAGCATCCGCACCGTTACCCGGCTGCCGACGGACACCGTGCCGGAATCGGCCTGCTCGAGACCCGCGATCACCTTCAAAAAGGTCGATTTTCCCGTGCCGTTAACGCCAATGATGCCGATTTTGTCCCCGTCCTCGACTCCGAACGTGACATCTTCGAACAGCACCTTCTCCCCGTAGCTCTTCGTTATATGTTCAACAGATAATAAATGCATTTGGCAAACCTACTTTTTCAAAAGATATAGTCCCGCACACAACCACTCGTATCATACCACAAATAGGCCGTTTCTTCACTTCAAACGGCGTCGCAGCGGTGTTGTAAGCCTATCCGTTCCGCCATAAATTTGACCCCCGATTCGAAGAAAATAACTGTATTGCATGTATCTAATACCGGCTTTCCGACTCGTGTCCTAAAAATAACTGCATTCGGCGTAGCTAAATAGGAAAGCATTTGGCCAAAACCGGAAAAGTGCGCAAAGGAACTACATCAAATCCAGCTATCCCCCCGGAAACAAGCTTTCTCTGAAAAATAACTGTAGCCAATCCACTTAACGGTCATCTTAACAAAAAAAGACCGCCGCCCCGCCATCATAATTATGATGACAAGGCAGCAGCCTTATATGAACAAGCGATTAACGCTTGCCGATCATGTTCTCCGGACGGACGAACTCGTCGAACTGTTCCGAAGTAAGCAGGCCGCTTGCGATGGCGGACTCCTTCAGGGTCAGTCCTTTTTTGTGCGCATTCTTCGCAATGGCCGCCGCATTCTCGTAGCCGATATGCGGGTTCAGCGCCGTTACAAGCATAAGCGACTGATCAAGGTTGCGCTTGATCGCAACTTCGTTCGGCTCGATGCCGATCGCGCAATTATCGTTAAAAGAGATCATGCCGTCAGCCATAAGCGCCACGGATTGCAGGAAGTTGTAGATAATAACGGGTTTAAATACGTTCAGCTCGAAGTTGCCTTGGCTGGCCGCCATCGAGATCGCCGTATCGTTGCCGATTACTTGACATACCGCCATCGTAATGGCTTCGCTTTGCGTCGGATTTACTTTGCCCGGCATAATGGAGCTGCCCGGCTCGTTCTCCGGGATCGTAATTTCGCCGATGCCGCAGCGCGGACCGCTCGCCAGCCATCTGACGTCGTTGGCGATTTTCATCAAATCCGCCGCAAGAGCTTTGACCGCGCCATGCGTGTACACGATTTGGTCATGGCTCGTCAAGGAGTGGAACTTGTTCGCTGCCGTAATGAAGCGTTTGCCTGTCAGCTCGGTTACTTCTTCAGCTACCTTCACCGCAAAATCCGGGTGAGCGTTCAGCCCCGTGCCTACAGCTGTGCCGCCAAGCGCCAAATCGCGCATTTGCTCCACGCTTTGCACCAGCATCTCGCGCGTTCTGTCCAGCATCGAGTACCAGCCGCTGATTTCCTGGCCGAGCGTGATCGGTGTTGCATCCTGCAGATGGGTACGGCCGATTTTGACGAGATCGTTAAATTTCTCCGCTTTTGCGCGAAGGGTGCCGTTCAGCACGTCGATCGCCGGGAGCAGCTTGTCCTCAAGCGCAATAACGCCCGCGATATGCATCGCTGCAGGGAAGGTGTCGTTCGAGCTTTGGGACCGGTTCACGTCGTCGTTCGGGTGAATGCGCACATCGCTGCCGCGCTCTGCAAGCAAAGCGTTAGCTCGGTTCGCAATAACCTCGTTCACGTTCATGTTCGTTTGCGTGCCGCTGCCTGTTTGCCATACGACGAGCGGGAAATGCTCATCCCATTTGCCCGATACGATTTCGTCGACCGCTTCGCCGATGATAGCCGCTTTGGCGGAATCCAGCACGCCCAGCTTCTCGTTCGCATTCGCAGCTGCTTTTTTTATGTACGCCATCGCGTAGACGACTTCAATCGGCATGCGCTCTCCGCTGATCTTAAAGTTCTGAAGGCTGCGCTGCGTTTGCGCTCCCCAAAGCTTGTCCGCGGGAACCTTGATTTCCCCCATCGTGTCCTTCTCAATCCGGTAATCCATCGCTTCAAAACACTCCTTCTTGTTCATTTCATTTATAGCAAGGTGAAACGGCTGTCGCTGCGCACGAACGGTTAGCTGCATCTTTGCGCAGCTCAGCTCTGTGCTTATGGCGGCGCGGCGCGTTTCATTCCGAGAAATATAGGCCAAGTACGGAGAAAACGTATACTTTCCTATATTTCAAAAAGACCCTGTTTCTGTTATAACGCTATTCCCGCCGAGAAGCAAGCAGCCGGGCTTAACATTACCTTTTTCTACGCAAATGCCTTCCTTTTCCCGCAAAAATACCCCGGCAAAGCGTCAACCGCTCCACCGGGGTAAATCCGCGTTTACAGGCCTTTCGCTTCGCGGTAAGCTGCGATATACGCCGCCGCCTTCTTCTCGATCAGCGAGAAATCGCCGGTCTTCACGGCATCCTTCGTCAAGTCGGAGCCAATGCCAACCGCAACTGCACCCGCCTTGATCCAGTCCTTCAGGTTGTCCAGCGATACGCCGCCTGTCGGCATAACGTTCGCCTGCGGCAGCGGTCCTTTAATGGACGGGATGACGCTCGGCGAATAAAGGTTGCCCGGGAACAGCTTAACTACGTCAACGCCAAGCTCAAGCGCCGTTTGAATTTCCTGGATCGTCATCGTGCCCGGCATCACAGGAATCGCATAGCGGTTACAAAGCTTGATCGTATCGGCGTTAAGCGACGGGGCAACGACATATTCGGCACCGGCCAAAATCGCCGCGCGAGCCGTTTCCGGATCCAGCACGGTACCAACTCCGATAATCGCAAAGTTGTCCGCATCCGGAGATACGGAGCTGGAAAATTCCTGCGACAGCTGCTCGATCGCGCGAAGCGCGAAAGGTACCGTCATCGTAATCTCGATGGCTTTGATGCCGCCTTTAATGGCGCGGCGCGCCATTTCCGCCACTTCCTCCGGGGAGTCCGCGCGCAATACTGCTACAACGCCCGCTTCCGTCAGCTGCTGCAGCACTCTAAGCTTTTTCATCCGTAAGTCCCTCTTCCCTTTTTGTTCATATTTGTTCGAAAATGTTCTATCTCTATCGCTCATTATAGGCCCTATCGTCCAAATCTTCAATCGCCAGCTCAGTTCTTGTAATCGATTTCTAGAAATTTCTCGACTTCCGTCAGCCACCGCTCGTTCACAAACTGCACATGCAGCGGATGATCGTTGTACGCCTCGTAATCGTCCTGATTGGCGAATTCCATCGCGAAGCCGTGGCGGTATTCGTTTTTGGGGCTGACCTGCTTGTACACGCGGAAGTTGTTCACGACCGGAATCGAGGTTAAAATCCGCTCCCCGTCCTCCAAAAACCGGCGCTCCTCCTCCGAGCCCTCCTCATGCTTCAAGCTGAAAATGACCGAATGCAAAATCCACTCTTTCGACTGCTCCGACACACTCATCTCTCCCTTTTTTTGTGACTGGCTCGACACATAGCCTAAACGTACCATAAACAAGCTTCTGTGTGCTATACTGCGATAACCAGTTATGCAACTTAAGTTCTGATGCACTTTATGCATCAGACTCCCCCCTCCAGCATACCTCATCGCTGCCAGGCTGTACTTTTTACAGCAGATAGCCTAACTAACTTCGTCTCTGCTAGACTGCACTTTATGCAGCAGACGGCCTCACTAACTAACTTCGCCTCTGCCGGACTGCACTTTATACAGCAGACGGCCTCCGTAACCAGCTCCCCTTCATCTAGACTGCACTTTATGCAGCAGACGGCATCCGTAACTAGCTCCCTTTCATACAGGCTGCACTTTTTGCAGCAGAATCCACCATTTAGCGCTCAACCCTACTAACTGGCTCAAATTCTGCTGCATATGTGCATCACAACTCGCCGCACCCGCTCCCATGTCAGGTTTCTGATGTAAAAAGTGCAGCAGCGTCGATTTTCTTTCCAGGGTGACAGGCGTTTGAACGAGTTATGTTACTTTAGAGGCCCAATCCGATGCACTTTATGCATCAGACTCCCCCTCCAGCATACCTCATCACCGTCAAACTGCATTTTATGCAGCAGACAGCCTCACTAATAACTTCGCCTCTGCTAGACTGCACTTTATGCAGCAGACAGCCTCACTAATAACTTCGCCTCTGCTAGACTGCACTTTATGCAGCAGACGGCCTCCGTAACTAGCTCTCCTTCATCCAGACTGTACTTTTTGCAGCAGAATCAACCATTTAGCGCTCAAACCCACCTACTGGCTCGCATTCTGCTGCATATGTGCATCACAGCTCGCCGCCCCCGCTCTCATGTCAGGTTTCTATTGCAAAAAGTGCAGCAGAACTTTACACGTTTTGATCAACGTTCAATATCGCCAGCGATTCGCAGAATCGAGGCTATTGGAACATTATGAATTGAATGTTATACTGACTGCAGACGAAGAACGTCCTAAAACCATCCGATGGTTTCAGGGCGTTTTTTTTATTTGTTGTAAAGGAGGGTTCATAGATGAGCTCATTCGAACAAGCACATAACGACCTTATCGCCTATCACGAGGAACTCCGAAAGGGCGAACGGAAGAGGAGACTGGTCAGAGGGCATGATTACGCGGAAAAGCTGATGCTCCAAAATGTATGGTGGCCTGTATTCGGTCATTTCGAGTACCTGCATCCGGAGTATGAGGTTCTGGATTGGAATCGGAAATCGGTATATCTGGATTTTGCATTCCTTCCGCCATTTGGACGCTTTGGAATAGAATGCGACGGCTTTCAGAGCCACATCAAAGATATGGATAGAGAGAAGCATAGCTACGCGGTGAACCGGGATACTTTTTTGACCGGGATGGGATGGAGGATGCTGCATTTTACGGTAGACGATATCAAATACCGTCCTGAGATTTGCCGAATGCTGCTTAAGCTTTGCCTCGCCCCCTATCTCATCAATAATCAGACAGATCGGCTGATAAACGCCAGGGACCGGGAGGTGCTGCAGCTTTCGTGGTCACTCGGCCGGAATATTCGCCCTAAGGATGTCAGCAACGCGCTGAACATCAATCACCGTACCGCCGTGAAAAGATTGCATTCCCTTGTTGAGCAAAAACTTCTCCTGCCTGTTAAGAATGGCAGAGATGTCCGGCAATATAAGTTAGCTGAAGGGGCATTGGAGAAGCTGTTTTAAAAGGCTGTTAGACGAAACAATGCGTAACCTAACTTGCGCTTTAGTTCGTTACTTGTATAGTTACTATCACTGCGTACTGATGCACTTTATGCAGCAGTTTCCCCCACTAGCCAATCTCATCACCGCCAGGCTGAACTTTATACAGCAAACAGCCTCACTAACTATCCACCTCGGCTAGACTGTAGTTTATGCAGCAGACGGCCTCACTAACTAACTTCGCCTCTGCCGGACTGCACTTTATACAGCAGACGGTCTCCGTAACTAACTCTCCTTCATACAGGCTGCACTTTTTGCAGCAGAACCAGCCATTTAGCATTCAAACCCGCCATCTGGCTCGAATTCTGCTGCATATGTGCATCACAACTCGCCGCCCCCGCTCCCATGTCAGGTTTTTGATGTAAAAAGTGCAGCGGCGGCGATTCTCTATCAGGGTGAAAGGTGTTAGATCGACTTATGTTACTTTAGAGGCCTAATCTGATGCACTTTATGTATCAGTTTCCCCTCTTGCCGACCTCGTTACCCTAGGCTGCGCTTTATGCAGCAAACAGCCTCATTAACTAACTTCGCCTAGGCTAGACTGCACTTTATGCAGCAGAATCCACCATTTAGCGCTCAAACCCGCCATCTGGCTCGAATTCTGCTGCATATGTGCATCACAACTCGCCGCCCCCGCTCCCATGTCAGGTTTTTGATGTAAAAAGTGCAGCGGCTGTCGGCTGGTGGTCGAAAATTTGGTGAACGGCAGGTTAGTCGACGTTAACAAGTTTATGTCAGGCCAGTAAACTTCGAACAAGTAGGTCCCCTTGGCTCTAACCCTTTAATGTCCTCAACCACCTGTCCATCCGCTCCAGCGCTTCCGTCAGCTTGGCAACCGAGGTGGCGTAGGAGCAGCGGAGAAAGCCTTCGCCTCCGAGGCCGAACACATGCCCCGGAACAGCAGCCACGCCCGCTTCGACAATGAGCCGCCCGGCGAATTCGTCGGAGCTTAGCCCTGTCCGAGCGATAGACGGGAAAGCATAAAAGGCGCCCATCGGCTCATGGCATGCCAGTCCGATCTCGCGGAGCCCCTTCACAAACATCCGCCTGCGCCGGCTGTACGATTCGATCATCATCTCCATCTCCTCAAGCCCGTTCCGCAGCGATTCGATTGCCGCGATTTGTCCAAGAATAGGGGCGCACATGACCGTGTACTGGTGAATCTTCAGCATGGCTCCGATCAGCTCCTTGTTGCCGCACGCGTAACCGATCCGCCAGCCCGTCATCGCAAAAGCTTTGGAAAACCCGCTGATCAGCAGCGTTCTCTCCTTCATGCCCGGCAGCGAGGCGAAGCTGACATGTTTTCCTTCATAAGTAAGCTCGGCATATATTTCATCCGTCACAACGATGAGATCATGCTCCTCCGCCAGCTTCGCGATCGGCAGCCAATCTTCATAAGTCATAATTCCGCCGGTCGGATTGCTCGGATAATTGAGAATCATCACCTTCGATTTCGGAGACAAATGCGGCCGCAGCGCATCGGCCGTCAGCTTAAAACCGTCCCTCGCGAACGTCTCCACCTCAACCACTTTGCCGCCGTTCAGCTGCGCGATCGGGGAATACGCAACGTAACTTGGAACAGGCACCAAAATTTCATCGCCGGGCACGATCAAAGCGCGCAGCGCCAAATCAATCGCCTCGCTCCCCCCCACTGTCACCATCATCTCGTCCGATGGCTCATAGCGCAGCCCGAACCTTTTATCAAGATAAATCGCAATTTCCTCGCGTAGCTCGAGCAAGCCGGCATTCGGAGTATAGGTCGTTTTCCCCTGCTCCAGCGCACGCACGCAGGCAGCCCGCACATGCTCGGGAGTGACAAAGTCCGGCTCCCCGACTCCAAGCGATATCATATCCTTATTCCCCTCCGCGAGGCTAAAAAACTTCCTGATGCCCGAAGGCGGAATTTGCCGCGCTGCAGGCGCCAACCTTTCATTCATCGTCCATGTTTTCATTCGCGTTTCCCCCTTTTTTGAAATAAAAAAAGACCCGTCCCCAAAAAGGGACGAGTCTTCACCCGTGTTACCACCCTAGTTCCGCGCTCCACATCAAAAAGCACGGCTCTCCGCAACGTATCCATCAATACGCGTTCCCGTTAACGCTGGACCTGCGGCAGAGCTTACTGAATTTCAGCCTGCTTCTCGGAGATGGCTTTCCGCGGCGCCCGAACGTTGGTTTTCAGCTCCCCCAACTCTCTGTTCGATCAAGCGCTTGGCGTACTCTTTCTCGTCATCGAATGTATGATTATTTCGCTCATCCTGACGGATAAACGACAACCGTTAAATTTAAATTTCACTCATAATACCACCAAAAGCGGGGATGCGCAACCACGTTTTGTTTATAGTTTTAAACTATAACGTATATTCACTTTATATATTTCAAAAATAAAAACTCCCCCTGTAAAATACACCTTAACCAAACCGACAGCACAGGCATCTTGATGGTTAACCCATGCATATTCCATCCCAAGGAGGCAAACCAATGAGTGAAATTGTGCAAAAACAGTTTAGCGCAGGCGCGAAGCATTATAACCGTCAGAGGAGGCAGCTGATTCCCTGCTTTGATGATTTTTACGGAACGGCGGCGGAGTGGGTCACTTGCGAAAGGCAAACACCGCGCATTCTCGATCTGGGGGCGGGAACCGGACTGTTCTCCGCGTTCATCCGCAGCAAATACCCGGATGCGGAGCTCACACTCATCGATTTCAGCGGAGAAATGCTGGAGCAGGCGCGCATTCGCTTCGCAGGCGATCCGAACGTGCAGTACATTGCGGCCGATTACACCAGCTATGCTTTCACGGAGCGCTACGATGCGGTCATCTCCTCGTTGTCCATTCACCACTTGACCCATCAGGCCAAAAGAGATCTGTTCGGCACCATTCGCGGACTTCTGGCCGAGGGAGGCTGCTTCGTGAATGCCGATCAGGCGGCAGGCGCAACTCCCGCTATCGACAAGACCTATATGTCAAGGTGGAAAGCAGCCGTACGTGCAAGCGGTCTGCCTGAAGAAGCGCTGGCTGCCTCGATCGAACGCAGAAAATCGGACATTAACGCAACCGTTCCGGAGCAGCTGCAATGGCTGAACGAGGCCGGCTTCGCGGAAGCCGATTGCGTGTACAAATATGATGGCTTTGCGGTGTTTTTTGCCAAATAGACGGACTGCCGGCTGAAGGGGGCATCACCATCTAATGACGCCCCCTTCAGCCAGCCGGAGTATCAGTGAATAAGAATAATTTCCACTCCGAAGTCTGTATGCTTCCAAGCTCGATCGGCAGTGATGACTGGGCATTCCAACTGCTTGCCTAATGCAAGGCACGCTAAATCCCCCAGTGATAATCCCGAAAACTGAGATGTCGCTCGCATCGCCCCAACTTGAATGGCCAAGTCTTGACTGAAGTCGATGATTTGCAGACCAAGCAAATGGAGATAAGACAAAAGCTGATCTGCAGATAATCCGAAAGGCTGCGTTTTACCTACTATTTCAGCCAGATTAACTGCCGATAGCCTGCTGCGGCCACCCAGGCAGGTCGACACCATCTCATGCCCAGGTTCCTTGTACAACAATGCCAGCAGTGCAGATGCATCGAAAACGAAAATGTCATTCATGCTTGGATTGTTCCTTTCGATCCGCAATCAACTCATCCGAAAGTTGTCGTCCATCGGTCACATACCGGGCCATTTGCTCCTGCACATAGGCAATAGCTTGTGACCGAGTCATGAGGATGAGCTTGCCATTTTCCATATGCAGCAAAAGCTCGTCTCCGATATTTAAACCAAGGGCCTTTCTATATTCAGACGGGATTACGATCCTGCCGCCTTCTCCAAGCTTTACCGGTGTTTGCTCCATTCGATAACCTCCTGGAATAATATTCACATGACATATCTATTTTACTATGACAATCGATTATTCCCAATGCCATACATTATAATCAATGGCATTATACAAAAAGCATGGTAAGCTTTCAATTTTCCATTGAAATCACATGCGGCTTTCTGCAGTCCTAACCTCAAGAGATCAGAACACACCGGCACTTCGATGGAGATGAAGTCGGCACGGACACACAATCCCTATCCCCCCAAAAACCCCCGAATTCCCGAGGTTCCGGACTCCTATTCCGCTACTTGCCGGAAATCGATCTAAAAAGCAGCGTTCGGAAGCCAATAACGGATCCTGTGTCACTCCAACTGTCCAAAACTCACGAAATCGCAAAAAAAACGGAGCCTTGGACCGCGCGCACCACCGCACTTTTTCCCAACAAAAAAGCAGCCGCACAGGATAGCTCCCATACGGCCGCTTTCGCTAATTACACTCCGCTATCCTGCTGCGGCTCCTCTTCCGGCATATCGACCTCGTCGTCCTGATGAGCATCGATGAAGGCGCGCGCTTCGAACAAGATGGCGGCCGCCTCCGCGCGGGTCAGCACATGCGACGGATCGAAATTCCCTTCCTCGTCGAGAGTGAGGAATTTGTACAGCAGCGCCCGCTGAATCGTGCCTTGATAATCCACGTTAATGTCATCTTCATCCGCGATCGGAATGTACATTTTGATAGTCGGATACTGTCCAGTCAGCTCAACCGCCTGCACCAGGTAATGCACGAACTCCTCCTTCGTCAGCGCCGCGTTCGGGTCAATGTCCGCCGGGATGTCGAGGCCGTTAACCTGAGCAATGACAAAATCCTCTGCATACCAAGCGTCATTCGCAATGTTCGTGTAATAGTCGTCCGCTAAAGGAGCTTTTATGAAGCTGAACGCCGCCAGGCTGATCTGAGTCGTTCTCACGATGAGCGAAATGCCCTGGGCTGCCGTCAATTGGTCCTCCGGATGAAATTCCGTAGCCGTCACCCCTTTAATAATGCCCTTCTGCTGAAGAGCTTCGATTTGGGCTTTGCTTGCAGAACCTGCGATATCGGCAAACACATCGGCTGCAAAAGCCTGGGACGCCATCGACACAGACAGCAAGAGCGCTGCAGCCGTCATACTGAACCGTTTTTTCATAAAACATTCCACCTTTTCAACTAGTTTGGTCACGTTCTATATAAATCAACGCTCCCTCAATCGAAAAGGTTGCACAAGCACGATATCAGCCCCCAGCCTGCACCGGTAAGGCAGACTCTCCCTTCCTGCGCAAGCGCCAATAGAGCAGCAAAAACGCGGCGCTCCCCGCCAAGGACAAAAATCCGCCCGACCGGTACATCGCAGCCGGTCCGAGCGCCTGGAACATCCAGCCGCCGACGACTCCCGCTGCCATGCCTGATAAGCCGCCGTACGTAAGCGCGTATAGCGCCTGGCCGGAAGCCCGCAGCTCGGCAGGGACAAGCATCACCGTCAGCTGCGTCCCGATATAGTAGTACATACCGAACGTCAGGCAGTGCAGCATTTGGAAATAGATGATCTGCCTGGCATTGTCCGCATCCGCCATGAGAAACCATCGCAGGGCATATAATAGGCCGATGGCAACGACGCACAGCAGCATCGTTCCCGTATTTTTCTTCAAGTACCGGTCCAGCAGCAGAAAAACGGGAATTTCGAAAATCGACGACCAGAAGGCCGCCCAGCCGATCAGCGACGCCTCGCCGCCCAAATCCGAAATATAGAGAGAGATGAACGTCGTGTTCATCGAATTCGGTATCGAAATGACGAGCCCGATGGCCAAAAAAAGTACAAACAACCGGTTGCCGAGCAGCGAAACCATCCGGACCTTCCGCTTGCCCGCCGCGCCGTGCGATTCTCCCTTGGGCAGCGCCATTGCAAAAGCCAGCGCCAGCAGCATCATCGCCGTATAAACGATCCAAAGCCGATCGATGCCGATCCTGCCGATGACGGGCCCCGCCCCGGCCGCCATGACCGCCCAGCCAAGCGAGCCGAACAGTCGGAACGCGCCGAACTGATGCGCCGTCCCTTCGATGCTGTTCAAGATCAGGCTGTTGCTCTGCGAGAATAACGGCATTTGAAAAAAGAAAAAACAGAGCATCGCCGCATAAATTAACGTATACGACCCGCTCAAAAACACAAACTGCATAATAAGCATGCTCCCGGTCAGCATGAAGATCAGAATAAGCCGGATATTGCGGAACCGGTCGCTTAAATACCCCCAGAACGGATTCGCGAGCAGCGATACGACCGGCCCTCCGGCCATCAAGGCGCCGATCTCCAAGGTCGACATGCCGACGGATTGCAAATACAAGGCAAAAAAAGTGCTGTACACCGCAATAGCGCCGTACACAAAAAAATTAAAGGCTTTAATCATATGAAACGGTCTGTTAATCATGATCTGTCCTTATCCTTCCGGTATCGCGAGGTATGTCCTACGGCTTCACGTTCTACCTTATAACGCGGAGCCCGCATCCGCAAGCTTTTTTGAGGCTGCAAAAAGCCACCTTAAGCCGGTCGGCACCGTATACTATAGAAAAATAACCGGGCGTTAGCCCTGAGCATCTTATCTTCGGAAAGGCGGTCCGACCTATGGAAAAACGTCCGATTCTCGCCGTGCCCAGAACGGCGCTGGAGCGCTGGCACGATGCAGCAGCGATTGTGATCCTCTTGCTTTCCATCGTCTATTTTGGATGGAAATGGCCGGGCCTGCCCGCTACGGTCGCTATCCATTTCAATGCGAAGGGAGATCCCGACGGCTGGGGAAGCAAAGCCACGCTGCTGCTTCTGCCTGCGCTTACCCTTTTCCTCTACGCCGGATTAACTTCGCTTCGTCAAATCCCGCACCACTTCAATTATTTGAAGCCGATCACCGAACAAAACGCCCTATATCAATACCGGACGGCGATTCACATGCTCAGCTGGCTGAAGCTCGAAATCGTGCTGCTGTTCAGCTATATGCAGTGGGCGTTCATCCGCAATGCGGAGGGCCTCGCGTCCGGTATCGGCATCTGGCTGGTTCCCGCCGCGCTCGCCGCCGTGTTCGGCACCTTAATCATTTACATCGTTAAACTTACGAGATAGCCGGCTGCCAGATTGTACTTCCCCGCTGCAGTTCGTTTTCTGCTAAAATGGAGAATACACGCTACTTAGCTATCGGAGGTAAAAGGATTGGACTACATCGTATTGGATATTGAATTTAACGGCCGCAAATTTGCGAGCGAGCTTCCTATGGAAGTTATTGAAATCGGAGCCGTTCGGCTGAACGGCTCTTTGGAGCGCATAGATGAGTTTTCCGCGCTGATCAAGCCGGTTTATTTTGCCAAGCTGAACAGCTTTATCAAGAAAAAAACCGGCATTCCGCAGGAGGACATCGATACCGCCAGCCGCTTTCCGAAGGTGCATAACGACTTTGTCGCTTGGCTGAAGAAGAGCGAAAGCTTTATGCTCATCACCTGGGGCGGCGAGGATATGAAGCGGATCGTACTGGACACGAGAATGCATAAGCTCGATGATTCCTTCTGGATGGCTGCGGACTATTTCGACCTGTTGAAGGGCTATATCCGCTTTAAAAACGTGACGAACGACGTCAGTGTGGAAGCCGCGCTGCAGGAGCTGGACATTCCGGCCGAAGGCTCGGCGCACCGGGCATTGGACGACGCGCGCATGACGGCGGAGGTGCTCCGGAAAATTTTTGACGGGCTGGATTTCGAGCTGAAGCAGCAGTACAAGGACATGTACACGAACGCCAAGGAAAGAAGAATGGTCAAAAACGCGATCCGCTCGATGAAGGCGCAAAAGATCGTCCCGCAGTGGGAAGTATTCGCGGAAAAATATTTGGCGGGCAAAGCCACGTTCGAGGATGTGCGGAAGGTCGCGGAGCTTCAGCAATATTTTGAAGCCGAAGTGGAGAAGGCCGGAAAATCGTCCGCCGGACAAGCCGGGTAAGGCCGATGAGCACCCTGGTCCGGGAGCAGAAGACTTTTCAAGCCTTCGAGCTGCTATATGTGATTGGAATCGTCGCCATTTCGTTCTCGTCTATATTCATCAGATGGTCCAGCGCGGACGTCGCGGTTATCGCGATGTACCGGCTGTACCTGACGAATCTGCTAATGCTGCCGCTCGCATGGAAGTACCGGGCGGAGCTGCTTGGCCTCAGCGCCAGGCAAATCAAACTGCTTGCGGCCTCCGGCTTGATGCTGGGGCTGCATTTTTTGCTTTGGATGACATCGCTGCGGCTGACGACCGTTGCAAGCTCCACCGTTATTCTGACGCTGGAGCCGGTGCTCGTGATGCTCGGCTCTTACCTGCTGTTCCGGACCAAGGTGAACCGGATCATGCTGTGGGGCATGGGCCTTGCCTTAATCGGGTCGGTCATCATCGGCTCCGGCGATTTCCAGCTGTCCCGGGAAGCCTTGACCGGGGACGTGCTGTCCTTTCTCGGCGCGGCTGCGGTCGCCGTCCATATGCTGATCGGCAAGCAGCTGCGCGCGGATATTAGCGCTTTTGCCTATAACTTCTGGGTGTTCTTCATCGCCGCTACCGCGCTTGCCGCCTATAATTTGGCGCTCGGCCTTCCGTTTACCGGCTACGGTGCCGGCGAATGGGGCATTTTCCTGCTGCTTGCGATCGTGCCGACGCTGTTCGGCCATTATCTATTCAACTGGCTGCTCAAGCATATGAGCGCCGCAGCCGTCTCCATGTCCGTGCTTGGCGAACCGGTTATCGCCTCCTTGCTTGCATGGATGCTGCTGAAGGAGGCGCTGACCGCCTATCAGCTCGGCGCCGGCGCGCTTATTTTGTTCGGCGTCTGGCTGTTCATCCGGTTCGGCAAGGAATAGCTTATACCTTGAAATGGGACAGTTTCTCCACCAGCTCTTGTACCATATCGCCAAGCGCCGCAGCCGAGGAGGAGATTTCCTCCATAGATGCAAGCTGCTCCTCCGAAGCCGCGGCAACGCTTTGCGAATCTGAGGAGGCCTCCGAAGCCAGAGCCGCAAGCTGCTCCACGCTCGCCGAAATTTGCCCGGTGCTCGCCGACAGCTGCTCCGCCGCGGCGGACACCTCTTCAATCTGGCCGTTTACCTGACCCATCTCCGACAAAATCGAGACGAACAAACCTCCGCTTTCCTTCACGCTCTGCACGCCCTGCAGCACCTTCCCTTTGCCTGCCTCCATCGCTTCGGAGGCCTTAACCGTATCCGTGCGGACGTCCGCGACCAGCTCTGCAACCTGCTCGGCCGCCTGCTTCGTCTGATCCGCCAGCTTGCGGATCTCGGAAGCAACAACCGCGAAGCCTCTTCCTTGGTCGCCGGCTCGGGACGCTTCGATCGCCGCATTCAGCGCAAGCAGATTCGTCTGCTGGCTGATCGCCGATATGAGGCCGATCATCCCGCCGATTTGAACGGATCGCTCCTCCAAGCGGGCAACCGCATTGCCCGTGTCTTCCACCGATTGCTGCAAATCCTCCATCTGGATGACCGCATGCTGCAGCCGGTCGCTGCCCTGCCTCGTCTGCTCCGCAACCTCTTGGGCGGACACGGTGACAGCCGAAGATGACGCGGCGATCCTCTGCACCCCAAGCGTCATTTCATTCATCGCCACCGCCGATTCGGAGGCGTAATCGTTTTGCTGCTGAGCTCCTTCGGCAACTCTGGAGATTGATCCGGTGATCGTCTCGGCCGCTTTCCCCGTCTGCTCGGCGCCGGCCGTGAGCTGCTGTGACGCTGCCGAGGCTGCCATCGTCAAGTCGGCCACCAGTCCGAACATGCCGCGCAGCTTGCTTGTCATTACGTTGAAATGGCCGGCCATCCGGCCGAACTCATCCCCCGACCGAACCGGAAGCTGCTGCGTCAAATCGCCGCCGGCCATCAGCTGCAGCTTCTCCGACAGCGTGCGAAGCGGCCGCACGACCATGAGCCGGACCAGCAAAGCCATGATCGCCGCCATTGCCGCCATCGCCAACACGACCGTCAAAATGGCTCTGCGCTGCGCTTCGGTATACTTCTCCATAACCGTTGCTTCCGGGATGGCCGACTGCGTGTACCATACTTGATCGCTGCCGGGCATTAAGACCGGTTCGAACACGCGCAGCACCCGAAGCCCCTTTGAATTCAACGTATATCCCGTGAGCCGGCTGCCTTGCGCGACATCCTGCCACAGCGCTTCCTTCTCCGGATTATCGCCGTAAGGTTGCAGAATCGAATCCGGGTCGTTCGGATTTGCGGCATAGAGGCCCTTGGACGTAATGAGCGACACGTAGCCGCCGAGCGGCTTGTATTTTTGGGCTTCCACCTGCAAATAAGCAAGCGATACGTCCATTCCGACGATGCCTAGAAAACGTCCCGATTCGTCAACAATCGGCTGGACGACGGACATCATCTGAATCTGCTCCCCCGAAACCTCGTAGCTGTACGGCTCGATATAGGTCAGCTTCTTGCTTGCTTTGGGCAGCAGGTAGTAATCTCCCGCACCCGGCGTTTCGTAGTCTCGCAGCGGCACCGCCTTAATTCCTTCTTCGCCGTGAGTCAAAAACGGAACGAAGCGGCCCGTCCTGTCGTCATATGCCGTTTTGCCCCGGTATGCCGCGTCATTGCCGTCAAAAGCGCCCGGCTCCCAAAGCGTGTAAAGCGCAAAAACGTCCGGACGCTCGGCCAGCATGCCTTTCATCAGCGAAACAGCCTCCTCGCGCGACAGGCTTTGATCGTCCCGCGTGTCCAGCAGCAGCTCCGAGAGCGTTGTGAGCGAAGCGGTAATTTCCGTAAACGTATCCTTGAACGTTGTGGCATATTCCCGGCCCGCCTCGACCGCTTCCTGTTCGCCGTTCGCCACCGTAACCGTCTTCAATTGATTCAAATTCAAAAATAAAATAGCGCCAAGCACCGCTGCGACAACAATTCCCGCCGCCGCGGTCAATTTAACCATTAACGAAAGCCTGCGAATGTAAGGCATACTACCATCTCCACCCTCTGTCTGTTAAGTCGTTAATCGACAAAATTCAGCCCTCATTGAATAGGCATAAAGACCTATCAAAGCATAAACGGCTGTTGCCGTCTTTGGTGGCTAAAGCTCGTTTCGCGTAGATATACAAGTCAGTTATAAACTTAAACTTATAGACTCTTATATTTAAAAAAAGCTGACACAGTCCTTCACAGAAGGGCCGCATCAGCTTTTTTAGAAGGATGGCGCGTTTGCCGGTCTTATTTTTTACTGCTCCTCATGCCTGCTACGACCTTCACATTCGCGTTCCCGCCTTCCGCAAAATGGGCGTATTCGGCGGATTCCCGCGGGATCAGCTTCATCCTGCCCTCTCCGTTGAAGTGAATGCCCCAGCCGTACTTCTTCGGGAGCATCGATGCACGCATGCAGGCCATCGGCTTCGAAAAAAACGCCTCGCGGATTTCCGGTCCATTCTCGGCAAGCTCCTCGGCCGAAATCCCCTTGTGCCGAACATGTACTTCATACAGCAAGTCCTCCTGCGTGTAGGCGTAAGGACGGCTGGCAAGCTCGTACTCCAGGCTGGGCTTCGTGCGTCCGCTCTTCTTGTCCGGCGGCACGACGCCGAATTCCGCAAGGCAATCGGGCGATACCGTAATGAACGTATTGTAATAGTTCCATTCCATGGCGGTTTCCTCCTGACCCTTTTATTAGTTAGTATACCTTTTCCGTAACTGGATTTAACGCATTTAATTCTAACGAAATTATAGTAGTCGGATAAATAACGGGATTCGCTGCATATAATTCGGCCAGTCTGTCCGGAATCAGCCAATTCCCAGCATTTATATGGGCGAATTCCAGTTATTTAGCAAAAAGTGGAGTTATGCCGGATTTAAATACAGACAATCCATTTATTTCGCCAAATTGCCAGCAGGACGGTGAACCGGGCGGACAGGGCCCTCCCGTCCCTGGCAAAAACAGAAAAGCGGACAAGCCCAAGCTTGTCCGCCCACTTCCCGATTGCCCTCCGGCACCGGCATCCGGTCTATTTGTCCAAGCCAGCGGCTTTTACCGTCGCAAGCCACTGCTGAGCAATCAGCTCGTGACCCGCCGCGGTCGGATGAACGCCGTCCCAAAGCCAGTACGAGGCTTCAGCCCGCCCGCAAGCCGCATCGAAGACGGACTGCAGCGTAACGAACACGGCGCCGAACTCCTGGGCAAGCTCGCGGACCGTATTCTGATACGACGCCAGAAGCTCTGACCAGGCCGGCCAGTTTTCGGCGGGAGCGCCCGTATTCAGAATGAACGGCTCGCAAAGCACCAATTCCGTGTCCGGCAGCACCTCACGCGTCTCTTCCAGCAGATGCCGGTAGGCCCGTCCAAATCGGTCCGTCACGCCGCTCGGCAGCGCGTTCATCGTTCTCCACGCATCGTTCACGCCGATCAGAATGCTGATCAGGTCCGGCTTCAAGCTGATCGCGTCCTCGTTCCAGCGGGCATACACATCCGAGATGCGGTTTCCGCTGATTCCCCGGTTGTAGATGACCGGCCTTTGCTCCGCTTGCTCGAAGCCCAGCCTTGCGCCGATCAGATAGGCATAGCTGTGCCCCAAAATATGATTCGGATCCTCGTTCCTTCCTCTTGCACCGTCTGTAATCGAATCGCCTTGAAATAGAATGACTCTTTGTTTTGACATTTACTCCATTCCTTTCCTTTGATCGAATATTTTTATTATAGGGGAAAAATAGATAACCCGGCATTTCAATTTTTGACGATCGTTGCAAATTTAGCGGTTCAGCTTCTGCCTATCCTTCCTCGCCGTGCCAAAGCCTCCGGAACGCTTCGCTGCCCGCCAGCAAAGCTTCCGCGGTGCCTTCCGCTTCGATTTTGCCGTCCTTCATCAGCACGATCCGGTCGGCCTGGGCCAAGGCCGCCTTGCGGTGGGAGACGACCAGGCAGGTCGCATCGCCGCGCTCCCGGAACAGCCGTGCCCACAGCTTCTGCTCCGTCTCCACGTCAAGAGCGCTTGACAGATCGTCGAAGACGTACAGCTCGCTGTCGCGGACGAGCATTCTCGCTGCAGCCGTGCGCTGCGCCTGGCCTCCCGACAGCTTGACTCCGCGAGGCCCGATAACCGTGTCCAGCCCCTGCTGAAAATGCGCAATATCCTCATCGAGCACCGCCGTATGCAGCGCCCTATCGAGCCGGCCCTCCTTGTCCGGATGGCCGAGCAATATATTTTCCCGCAGCGTATCGCTGTACAGCCTCGGCACCTGCGCGGTGTAAGCGCTCCGCGGAGGCACAAAAAACGAGCCGGGATCGCCTACGAGCCTGCCGTTCCAGCGCACCTCTCCTCCATCCTGCGGCAGCAAGCCGAGCAGGGCGCGCACCAGCGTCGTTTTGCCCGAGCCGATCGGTCCCGTGACGACGGTGAACGTCCCCCTTCGCAGCTCGAGATCGATGCTCTCGATGCCCCGGCCCGTCTCGGGATAATGGTAGGTCAGCCCCTTCACCGTGAGCCGCTCAAGGCGTTCGGCTTCACCAAGCTCCGGCTCCTGCGCCTCCGCTTTGTCTTCGCTCAGATGAAGGGCATTCGCTTCGGTAAGCACCTTGGCCGGAGCTCCCTGCAAAATGCCGGTCAGCCGCATAAGGGCAACCGCCATCTGTTTGAAATAGGTTAAAAACTTGCCGAAATTGGAAATAAACTGCGTCACGAAGGTCAGATAATAGACGAACAAGGAGAAGTCCCCGACCGTAAACTCGCCGCCGCGCATCTTGTGCCCGGCCAGCAGCAAGATCAGCCCCGTTCCCAGGTTCACCGAATTGGAAAAGATCGAATCCAGCGCTTCCGTCATCAGTTTGTCCTTCAGCATCGTTTTGCGGCGGTTGTCGTTCAGCTCGCGGAACCGCGCAATGACGCGTTTCTCCGCTCCCGCCACCTGAATCGCCTGCACGCTGCCGAACATTTCGCTGATCGCGCCCGTTACCTTGGCCGTCGATTCGCGGCTGTCCTCCCTGTACTTCTGCAGCCGGGTCGTCGCCAGCTGGGCCGCCACGACGACGATCACCAGCGGCAGAAACACAAGCAGCGTCATCTGCGCGTCGATGCGGATGAGGATGAAGCAGGATACCGCTGCGAAGCAGGTCATGCCAAACACGTCGACGGACCAGCTGACCGCCTCCTCCGACTGATCGACATCGTCGCGGAAGTGGCTGATCGCCTCGCCCGGCGAGCAAGGGATGGCTTTGGCTCCCGGCTCCTTCAAAATATGCTCCAGCACGTTGCGGCGCAGCAGCATGCCCATTCTGAACCGGAAGTTCACATCGGTGATGAAGCCGATAAGCACAACTCCGCTCCGGGCAAGCGCAGCCCCCAGCAGCAGTGCAACCAGCCCCCATGTCCCGACTTCGACTGCAGAATCCATCGTCAGAGAATCGAAAAACGCCTTCGTAATGAGCCCCGGAAAAATCGGCATCAAATAAATGACCGTCCATACAATCGCGTTGGTCATATACCAGCCTGGCCGGTAGCGGATTAACCTCCACATATACGTAAACGTGCTCACACCAGCACCTCCTCGAGCCCCGCCGACAGCATCCGATTAAAGCGCGAGTCCGGATCGGACGCCAGCTCGGCCCGCCTCCCCGACTCGACGATCCGTCCCTGCTCCAAAATCACGATATGATCCGCCCGCTGAACCGTCGTCAGGCGGTGCGCGATAATGATGCAGGTCCGGCTGTTCAGAAGCTTGCCGATAGCCTGCTCCAAACGGTGCTCCGTAACCGGATCCAGCCTTGACGAGGCTTCGTCGAGAATAACGAGTCCGGGCTTCGCCAGGAACACCCTTGCGAACGCCAGCAGCTGCGCCTCGCCCGCCGACAAGCTTCCGCCTCCAGAGGCAAGCGGCGTATCGAGTCCGTCCGGAAGCGATTCGTACCACTCCGTGAGTCCGAGCTCCCCAAGCACGGCAATAATATCCTGATCCCGAATACTTTCATCGTAAAAGGTCAAATTGTCCCGAACGCTTCCCTGCAAAATCTCGATATTTTGCGTCACCAGCGAGACCTTGGAGCGGAGCTCGGCGAGCTTGCACTGCCGGATGTCGACGCCTCCCAGCTCGATGCTGCCCTGCTGCGGGTCGTAGAACCGCAGCAGCAGCCGGGCAAGCGTCGTTTTCCCGCTGCCCGTCCGGCCGAGCAGGCCGAGCACCTCGCCCGGCTTCAGCCGCAGGTTCAGCTCCTCGAGCGTCGGATGCTCGTCGTAGCCGAAGGTAACCTCTTTCAGAGCCACGTCGAGCGGTCCTTCCGGCAGCTTCGCGCCTGGCCCGTCCGCGATTTTCGGACGGGTGGCCAGCAGTTCCCGGATCCGGAGAAGGCTGGCGTCGGCTTTTTGCAAATCCTCGATTTGCGTCCGGATTTTTTCAATCGGCTTGGCCAGCAGCTCGGTATAATAGAAAATCAAATAAACCGTGCCGATGCTGATGCTGCCCTTCTTCCATAGGAAGGCGCTGATCGCAAACGCCATCGCGTTGCCGAGCGCAAACACGATAATCGTCGTAATCCACATCGTGGAGAAACCGAGAAACGCCCGCTGCCTGAGCGGCAGCATGCGGCGCAGCAGCGAGTAAAAGCGGCCCATGACGAACCCCGTCGCGCCGTTCGCACGCGTATCCTCGGTCCCCTCGAGATGCTCGCCGATGAAGCCGTAAAACTCGGCGTTAATTTGGCGCCATTTGGCCCAGACCGGCACGGCGAATTTGCGGATCCACTGAATGACGTATACGGCGAACAGGACGAACAGCAGCATGCCTGCGCCGACGATGGCGTTTTCACGGAACAGCAAAATAATAATGCCGAGCATAAGCAGCAAATTGCCGGCCAAATGGATAATGAAGCTGGAAAAGAAGTTTGCAAGCGCATTCACATCCCCGTCCACTCGTTCGATAATCGAGCCCGAGGTGTTCGCTTTATGAAAGGACATGTCCAGCCCGAGCCCGTGCTCGGCCAGATCGCCGCGCAGCCGGTTCGTCGTGCGCCATGCCAGATTTTCGCTTGCGTAGGTGGCGATGACGGAGATCGCTTGCTGGATCAGCGAGAAGCCGATGAACAGCCCGGCTGCATAGTAAAGCGGCTCCATCGCTTTGTCCGACTGGGCGGTGTCGATGAAGTAGCGGATAATTTGCGGGTTCACCAGCTGCAGGGCGATCGTTCCGAAAAGAAGCGCCGCCAGCGTGATGAGCGCCTTTTTCTGGGGAAGCAAATAACGCTTCAGCATTTCGTAATACCGGCCGATAGACCGGCTTGATTTCGTCGTGCTCATATAGCTCTCCTTCCTCCGATTATGGCAAGTAAGGCTACTCTATCCGAATCGGCGAAGGCCGTCAATTGCTATTTTCCCGGTTGCTGCTCCTGCCC
The DNA here is from genome assembly GCF_020169515.1 of Paenibacillus vietnamensis. Taxonomy (GTDB): domain Bacteria; phylum Bacillota; class Bacilli; order Paenibacillales; family Paenibacillaceae; genus Pristimantibacillus; species Pristimantibacillus vietnamensis. Next base: position 48,933 of record NZ_JAHMHW010000009.1, read on the forward strand.
GGTTCTCTCTATCTATCATCTGACCTTCATGGTCCCGACGATTCCATAGATGATATAATAAGAAGTGCCGTGCTGGCTACGCGGTCCGACTGGATTTGATGCATCTATTTTGGGAGAAGAGGCTGCATTGGGCAATTTAACTGGAATTGGTCCGTTTAATTCATCCATAAACCCGGTACGGCCCATTTTTCTAAGTTTATATTCAGGAAATCCAGCTATTTTGCGTAAAGAAGGCGATCCGCCGGATTTAAATACAATGATTCCAGTTATTTTGAAATCCAAATTGATAACTATTTCAACGCTGCAGGAACGGAAGTCGACAACACATATATAGAGGGAGATTGAAGATGATGAAGCTGGTATCCTGGAACGTGAACGGCCTGAGGGCATGCGTCAACAAGGGGTTTTTGGATTATTTTCACGAGATGGACGCCGATCTGTTCTGCATTCAGGAATCGAAGCTGCAGGAAGGGCAAATTTGTCTGGAAATAAGCGAGGAGTATCATCAGTTCTGGAATTACGCCGTCAAAAAGGGGTATTCCGGAACGGCGGTCTATTCTAAGGTGAAGCCGCTGACGGTCCGCTATGGAATCGAGGAGGATCTGGAGCCCGAGGGCCGCATCCTTACTTTGGAGTTTGAAGGCTTTTACCTTGTCAATGTGTATACGCCCAATGCGAAGCGCGACCTCTCGCGGCTTGATTACCGGCTGGAATGGGAGGACCGGTTCCGCGGCTATTTGCAGCAGCTGGACAAGCGGAAGCCTGTCATCGTATGCGGGGATCTGAACGTCGCCCATCAGGAAATCGATTTGAAAAACGCAAAAGCCAACATCGGCAACTCCGGGTTTACGTACGAGGAACGCGGCAAAATGACGGAGCTGCTGGAAGCCGGCTTCATCGATACGTTCAGGCATTTGTACCCGGACCGGACCGATGCGTACTCTTGGTGGTCGTACATGCCGAAAATCCGGGAGCGGAATGTAGGCTGGAGAATCGACTACTTTCTTGTCTCTTCCCGCCTTGCCTCTTACGTCTCCGAGGCCCGTATCGATTCGCAAATTATGGGCAGCGACCACTGCCCGATCGTGCTGGAGCTGACAGCAGCTCCTGCCCCGGCGGCGGCGGCGGAATAGACAAACAAATGCCAGAAACCTTCGCGGCGCTGTCGGTCTTGTGAATTTTGCGCCGCACTGTCGGTAAACGACGGTCCGGACACTTTACGAGTTTCAGATGAGCGAGACACACCGCAATAAAAAATCCCTCGGCCGCAGCAAGGCCAAGGGATTTTTTAACGTTATTGCTTATTCATCAGATTAAATATAACCTGAGCGCTTTCCGCGCGGGTCATGCCCGCCTTTGGCGCAAAGCTGCCGTCCGGCCGTCCGCGCAGGAGCCCCTGCTCCGCGCCAAAGCTCACGGCGTCCTGCGCCCATGCGCTGATCTGCCCGCTGTCCGTAAAGTCCGCGCCTGCGCCGGAGGCCGGAACGGCACCGTCATCCCGGACGGCGTCTGAGCCGTTCTTCGCCGCCAAAGCGCGAACGAGCATGACCGCCATCTCCTCTCGGGTGACCTTCTCGTGCGGCGCAAACTTCACCGCGCTCCGCCCCTTGACGATGCCGAGCGCAACCGCAGAGGCGACGTAAGCGGCGTACCAGGCGTCCTCGTTGACGTCGGTAAAGCGCACAGCGCCCGCTCCTGCCTCCGCGGAGCCTGCTCCCGCACTGCCCACGGCGCCCCCCGCCTTCGCGCCAAGCATCCGAACGAGCATCGCCGCGAATTCGGCGCGGGTCACGCCTTCTTCGGGCTCGAAGCGGGCCCCGCTCCGCCCGATCGCGATATGCTTAGCCGCCAAAGCCTTGACGGCGGCATAAGCCCAGTGGCCGGCCGGCACGTCCGCGAACGTCCGGTCCAATTCAAGCGCGGCGTAGCTGCTGAAATGGTACACCTCCGCGCTGATCCGATCCCCGTCCTGCTTCCCGCGGACATATTCGGGCGCGCCGTCTTCGCTCACGTAATAGATGCCGGTTAACGTACGATCGGCGTCGGCATTCAGCTTAAAGGTCAGCACGACCGGCTCTTCGAAGGTCGGCACCGGCACCGATCCGCCGCCTGCCGTTACAATGCTCAGCCTGAAAGAATAGATATCGGAAGCCGCTCTCCAGGCGGCCTGCTCCGTCTGCAGCCCGTTCAGCAGCGCGCCGGACTGAGCGGCCGGCAGCGGTCTCGCCTCGAGCAAAATGCCCATTCCCGCTCCACCGCCGTCCAAGACCATTTTCTGCAGCTTGCCAAGCAGCTCATGAGGCAGAGTAACGGACAGCCCGCCTGCCTGCAGCTCGAGGTCGTTGCCTGCAAGCAGATCGGCTGCCTCCATCGGAAGCAGTGCCGACGTTTTGCCGGCCGGAAGCGAAACCGCCGCTTTGCCGTCATTCCCGCCCTGCAGCGAGGCCGCGCTCACGATCCACGCATCGCCCGCCGTCTGCGGCTGTTCCGCCTCTGAAGAATCCGGCGAAGGAACTGCCGCCAAAATAACCGTCCCGCCGTCATCCCTGCCCGGCAGATCAAACGTCACCTGCCGCTCTTGCGTCACCGTATAGCTTTTGCCGCTGTATTCATCCAGCAGTTTCGTGCCCGCCGCGAACGGAACGTCCACGGTAACGGCTATTCCCGCTGCCGCCGTATTAATGACAGTCACAACATTCACGCCTCCGTATTGCTTGTTAAAAGCCAAGTAACCCAGAGCATCGGAGCCTCCAATCTTCGTGCGTGTACCCTTCGAGTACACCTTGGAATATTTTGCGCGGATGTTCAGCAGCTTCCGGTAGTGGCCGTGCAGCGACCGCTCCTCATCCAGCCGGTCCCAAGGCATATCGCCGCGGTTCTCGCTGAACTCCCCTGCGCTCATATCGCCCGCATTCGCGCCGGAACGTCCGAGCTCTTCGCCGTAATAAATAACCGGCTGGCCCTTGGCCGTAATTTGCAGCGCGGCAGCGACCTTCAGCTTGCCTTCATCCCCGTCCGCATAATGCGACAGGAAGCCGTTTTCGTCATGGCTGCTCAGAAACTGCCCCATCGTAGCCGCATTGTCCAGCTTAGCCTCGCGTTCGGCCAGATAAGCGTCAACCGCATCAATGCTGCCATTCGCGAAAGCCAGAGCCCGGTCCTTAAAGCCGAAATCCAGCAAGCCGTCCATCTGGCCGCTTCGCAGCGTGCCGCCGTCGCTGTCGGCCGTCGCCCCGAAGTATTCGCCGATCAGCTTGAAGTCCGGATTGATTTCGGTCAATGCATTTTTGAAGGCGACCCAGGTCGAGCTCTCCACATGCTTTACGGTATCCACGCGGAAATAGTCAATCGTGTCGCCGCGCTTTGTCCGGGCGCGCTCCAGCCAGCCGGCCTGCCACTCCACGATCTGCTCACGGACGGCCGGATCCTCGGTCCGGAAATCCGGAAGCCCCGAAAGCTCGCCCTCTACCGGATTCGTATCCGCGGATACGCCGTCTGTACGAAGCATGCCTTCGAATCGCGCTTTATCCTGCTCCGTCACCTCAGGCCGGTTATCCGCCGGCTTCAGCCCGTAGCCCGTGTGGTTAAGCACGACGTCAACCATAATCTTGATGCCGCGGTCATGCGCTTTCTCGATCAGTTCCTTAAACGTCTCCATATCGCCCAAATGCTCGTCAAGCTTCGTAAAATCCTTCGCCCAGTAGCCGTGATAGCCGTATTGGGTGAAGCCCGCTCCCACATTAAAATCGATATTGTCTACAATCGGAGTGATCCACAGCGTGTTAATGCCAAGCTCCTGCAAATAATCGAGCTTGCCGATCAAGCCTTCGAAGTCGCCGCCGTGATACGCCTCCGGATGGCTTTTATCGACGTCTTCGTTATTCGCCGCGTCGCCGTCCGCGAACCGGTCGGTCAGCGCAAAATAAATGCGCGCTTCGTCCCAGTCGAAATCAAGGCTGCCTGCGGAAATTCTGGCTTTTATATTCACGGAGGCGTTATGGGTATGCTTGTTGCCGTATTCGTCCACCAGCGTCACCGGCACGCTCTTCGCTCCGGCCGTAACGGAATCCTTCACGGAAACGGACTGCTGCATCAGCTCCGTATCGAACGGCACCTTCGCCGGGCCGCCCAGGGACGTTAAATCCATGTAGCCTTCCCGCAGCGCCGTATCCTCGGAGAACGAAGCTTTCACCGACACGACCGCGCTTTCGTTATACGAGATCGAGGCAGGCTCGACGGAGCTTTTGATGACTGCCTTAGGCTTCTTGTAGACGACGACCGATTTGCCGTCCACGGAATTTTTCGGATCAGGCGTCTCCGTTACCGTCCCGTCCCTGTCGACCAGGAACGTGTACTCGTAGGTGCCCTCTTTCAAATCGCTTACCGTATAAGCAAACCATTCTCTCCGCATATCGTAAAGCATATCCCGGCTGACGCCGCCGATCTTCACCTTCACGCCGTCAATGCTCTCCATTTGGCCCGCCCTGAACAGCGCATCGTCGCGGTATAGGAAGGTCAGGCTGCCGTCCTGCAGCAGCGGACCGTTGACATCAGGCACGATATCAAGCTCGCGCACCATGCTGGTCACGTTCACCTTCGTAAAAACAGCCCCCGGAGCAACCGGAATGATCCGGTCATCCGGGTAATCCTGCTTCGCCGTCTCCCAATTCGTGCCCTTGCGGAGGACGAAGCCGACACCGGTCGTCTCCGGCGCAATTTCCAGCATGACCGTCGCAATTCCGTTCTCCACTTTATCGAACAAAATCTGATCGTTTCTCACGCCGGTATTCCACACCCACAAATTCCAGTCCGTATAATCCCGGTCCGGCCGGATGTAATTCAGCTGCACATAACGCCGCTCGGTTACCGTTACATCTGCGCTTGCCGTCATGCCGCCGAATGTCGCCGTAATAACCGCTTTGCCGGGAGCGACCGCCGTTACAAGGCCGGAGGCCGATACCGCGGCTGCCGCTGCGTCATCCGTAGCGTAAACGGCATTGGCCGTTACTTTTCTTCTGCTGCCGTCATCATAGACCGCGTATACGTCCGTCTTATGCGATGAACCCGCAACAAGCGAATATTTGCCGCTGTCCAGCTGAAGCAATTTCAGCTTCGGTGCGGCCGCCTTCATCCGGATCACGACGGCCGTCAGCGGATCGAGCGTAATGGCGGTGTTCGTCAATACAAAGCCGGATTTGACTTTGACAGGTTTTACGCCCGCTTCGTCGTTATCCACGAGCACGTCTCCGCCCGTCAAATCCTCGTTCAGCGTCAGCGTCCTCTTCTCGTTGTCCGCATTGACGAATACGTAATATTGGCCGGTGCCGTCCGTCGCCTTGCTTTTGTAGCCGATTACCAGATCCTCCGCCTTGATTTGAGGGGCGTTAATGAGGGTGACATTGGAATCCACCAGCTCCTTGTCGCCCAAGCGGAAGGCGTCGGTATGCCTTCTGAGCTTGATCAGGCCGGCCGTATATTCCTTCGTCTCGTAATTGACCGGATAACGCGCCGCGTCGGTCGCCTTCGACCAATCGAACATGTTAACCGCATCGGAGGAATCGTAAGAATCGTGTATAAAATACGGATGCGTAAACGGATTGCCGTCTTCATCCTTAAACTCATGGAACTTCTGCTCCGGCGTCCCTTCCGCGAGCCACTGCTTCGTGCGGCCGTACTCCTGGCCCGCCTGTAAAAACGCAGTCCCCTGAGAGGTCAGAAGGAGCAGGTTGCCCAGCCTGATGCGCTTGTGAATCTCAAGATCGCCTGCCGGAAGTTCCGGATCTTTTTTGATCGACTGCGCAATGACGTCGTACAGGGGCAAATTGTCATGCGCTTCGATGTACTGCACCATATCGCCCGGATCGTCGGCCGGCGTGTTGGCAGGCTGCGCTTTAATGTTGTTAAAGATCGTCTGAATGCTTCTTGCGCCGCCCGTAATGAAGCGCGGCTCTCCCTCGGAGCCGTAGCCCGATTTCAGCTCGTTGCGGAATTCGTCGGAGAACACGCCGACGTCGTCCGTCGCGTCCATCCAGTCCTGATCGGCGCCCATCCCTTCAAGGGCGGGATCGGAAAGCTGGCCCCCGAACGTTCTCCACCCTTCGCCGATGAAGAGAGCGTTCGGATTGACGGCCGCCGCCGCGTCATACGCATGCTGCACCGCCTCGTAGGTTGCGTCGCCCATCATATCAAAGCGCATGCCGTCGATTTTGTATTCCTCGAACCAGTATTTAACGGAGTCAACCATCAACTTCTCCGCCATGATGCGGTTCGTCGCCAGGTTGTTGCCGAAGCCCCCGATAAAGGTGCCGTCCGGCTTCTGGAACGCGTAATAGCCCGGCACGATATCGTTCAGCAAACTGGCCTTCGCCATATGCGTGTAGACGACGTCGAGCACGACGCCCATCCCTTTTTGATGAATCGCATCGATTAGCCCTTTTAATTCCTTGATCCTCAGGTGCGGATCTGCCGGATTACTAGAATAAGCCCCGTCCGGCGAGAAATACCCATGCGGGTCATAACCCCAGTTATACTCGTTATCCTTGGCGGAGTACGCCAGTGTTCGTTCGTCCATGGCAAGCTCGTCGCCAAAATACCAGGCCATAACCGGGAGAAGCTGAATATGGGTGACGCCAAGCGATTTCATGTAGTCAAGCTTCTTGGAAAAAGCGCTGTAAGTCCCCCACCTTACGTCCTCGCCCAAATCCTTTTCAATCGCCGGGTCGGCCGTCAAATCGCGGATATGCGCCTCCCAGATGATCGCATCCTCTCTCTGGCTGTATCCGTCTATCTTGGCAAAATCAAAGCCTTTCGGGCTCGTTCCGCTCAAATCGACGATTGCCGCCTTGCCGACCGTATCGCCGTCCGGCCCCGCTTCTCCCTTCGTATTGACCCGGAAAGGGGCCATCGACTTGGCATAAGGGTCGAGTACCTTTTTCATCACCCCGTTATGCGTCACCTCATACTGATAAAAATACCCCAGCAGATCGGTTACGCCGGAAAGTTCCTCTTCGCCCGGAGCGAGCGTGACCGACCAGACGCCCCGCTCGCCTTTACTGAGCTCCGCGCTTCCGACCGGCCGCGCAGAATCGTTCTTATCGTAAAGCCTCACCTTCACCTCCGTAGCCTTCGGAGCCCAAAGCTTAAGCGCAGCGCTTCCAGAAGCCGCATCGTAAACTGCGCCAAGATCGTCCCCGTCGTATGCATACATTTCATCAAGCATTCTCCAGCCCGTGTCCGCCTGCACCGTCCTGCCGGAATAGGTAACGGCAAAGGGCGCATGCTCAAGATTGAGGCTCGCCTCCACCTCTGCCGCCGCTGCGTTTTTAATCGTCACTTTGTTGACGGCAACGGCATTGCCGTTGATATCCGTAATGCCGATTTCCTCCGCCAAAGCCGCTTCATCCAGGCCGTCCGTCAGCGTAAAGCCCAGCAGAAGCTTCGATTCCGACAAAATTTCCGCCGAAACCAGACCGGTCGCCATTTCGCCGTAAGGCGAAATATAGACCTTGTCATCCCCCTGCCTGATCCAGAGCCGATTATAGCGGTCGAGCAGCGAAAACGCTTTGTCGCCGCCGTCCTTGACGCCGGTCGTCCGGTTCACGATCAGGAAAGCTAATTTTTTGGCCCCGTCCTTAAGCGGAACGTCGACGTAAGCTCCATATCTGTCTGTGTGTTCCTCCCGGAAAGGAAGGGCGTCCGCCGGCCACTTGCTGCCGTCGGAAGGCGTGGCCGCCCCGTCCCAGGTCCATACCCCGAACGGCGCATACCCGTTATCGTCTCTCGTGTAATGAATGCGGACCGTGCCGGCCGGAATGTCCGCCGGCTCATAAGTCGAAACCGCATTGGAGCCGTCCCGGATCCATACTTCGTTCAATAACGGCGATGTCAGCGCAACCGATTTATCCCCGCCGTCTTTCGCTCCGCTCACCCGGTCCACTACTAGAAAGCTCACCTTGCTTGCTTGATCCGCAAGCGGAATATCCGCATATGCGCCGTAGGCATCCCTATTGCCGGACGGGAACGGCACCGCTCCCGACGGCCAATTGCCCGACGGGGACGCGACGTTGTCCCACAGCCATAAGCCTTGATTGTCGTACTGGCCGTCCGCCCGGCTGTAATGCACGCGCAGGTGGCCCGCCGGCACCGGATCCTCGGCCGGATCGGCCAGCACGGTAAAGTCCGCCAAAACCTCATGAGTTTCTGCATCATATTTGAACGTGACCGGAAGCGCCTCGGGCAGCACGAGAGCTTTGTTCTCCGCAGGGTAAGCTGCGGCATCCTCCCATGAAGTTCCCAATACAACCTTGAAGCTGTAAGTTCCCTCAGGCACCTCCTTCGTCAGCGTGTATAAGTTGTCGAAATCCGCATCCTCCAGCATCGCCCGCGATAAATCAGGCCGCCAGTTGCCCGCTTCCCCAAGCGCCGTCTGCACATCTCCCGCGATTCTCGGCTGCTTGCCGGCGGCAATCGGCTCGTAATAAGTCGAGTCAGCTATTTTATGGGTCATATGATTATAATAAAAGGTTACATCCGAATCGGTTCCTAAAGTCAGCTTAATATTTTCGCCCGATTGTTCTCCGCCCGGGTTAGAGTAGCTTCCGAAGCCGTAGCTTTCGTCCCAGCTGCCGCCGATGGCGATCTTGTATTCATACGTTCCCGCGGGCAGCCGGCCCGTAAAGCTGTAATAGCCGTTGCCCAAGCTGTCCATCTCCGTCGTTTCGGCCGCCGGATCCCAGTCGCCGCTATGCCCGAGAGCCGACTGGAGAGTACCGACAAGCACGACCTTCTCCGGTGATGCGGCATTGGCAGCCGGTACGGCCGGCATAATGCCCGCAGCCGTCAAAGCCAGCACAATAGCCAGCATGAGCGACAGAAGCCTCTTCCCATTCCTTCTCCACGCAAAATTCATGCTTCTAAACCTCCCAAGATTTAATGCAATCGTTTGCACAAAAGACAAAATAAAGACAAACTTTTTTTTCACACCGCCTTTCCAGCGCCATTGTATTGCCGCAATTTGAGAAAAGAGAATGAAAACGTTTGCATAATTCTATTTTAATCCCCGTTGGAAGGGGCTGTCAATTTCTTTTTGTAAGTGGGCACGGTGATGCCGTTCTTCGGACGTAAAAAAACCCGAAAGCCGGTTAGGACCGGCCTTCGGGTTTGATGGGTTATAGCTTCGGAAGCTGGCTCACATAGCTGTCGGACAGCTTCATCAGCTCCAGAATATAATCGTAATCCTCGCGGTACTTGCTGAAATCGGCTACCGGCTCGAACGTTTTCAGATCGATCGCGGTGCCGTCCTCGAACCCTTTTCCGGGCACGAACAGGATGTCATTGTTGAAGAACGATCCTGTAGGGAGATAATATCTCATCCCGACGACATTGCGGGTTACGTTAAGCAGGTCTTGTCCAAAAACGGTGTGGTTTCTTTCCTTCAGCGAAACGCCGAGCAGATTCGCGATCGTAGGCATCATGTCGACCTGGCCGCCGACATGCTCGAACGTTTTGCCTTCGACACCCGGCACATGCACGATGAACGGAATGTTAAAGCGGCTGATCCGGTCGTTGTACTTGATGCCAAGCTGCTCGCTGACCCATGCCGGATCGTTGTCCTTGGACTGCATGCCGAAGTGGTCGCCGTAGAGCACGAGCACCGTATCGTCCCAGATTCCTTTCGCCTTCAGCCCTTCAATGAATTGGCCGATGGCATAATCCGTGTAGTTCAGCGCAGTTAAATAATTGCCGAGCTGCGTACCGGCCAGATTGTCCGGCATCTTGATCCGCTGCTGATCGGCCGGCACCTTGAACGGATGGTGGCTTGAAGTCGTTACGAATTGAGCGTAAAACGGCTGGTTCTTCTCGTGCAATTCGGTCAGCTTCTCCAGGCCGACCCGGTACATTTCGATATCCGAAGCCCCGAAGCCGTTAAATTTATCGTTAACGAACGAAGGTTTGTCATAATATTTCGTAAACCCGAGCGCCGGATACATGCGATTGCGGTCCCAGAACGTCACATCGTTAACATGGAACGTATTGGACACATAGCCGTCCTGCGCCAGCAAGCGCGGCATGCTCGGCAGCTCGCGGTCGCTGTAGCCGGTAGACATCGCGATGACACCGGTCGGATAAATCGAGGTATTCGACATAAACTCGGCATCCGACGTATTGCCTTGCCCGATTTGCTGGAAGAAATGCGGGAAGTAGAAGCTCTCGCCGATCAAATCGTTAAGCACCGGCGTAATTTCCTGGCCGCCTACGGACAAATTGATGCCCAGATTCTGGAACGCCTCCAGCTGCAGAACGATAACGTTCTTGCCTTTGGCCGCTCCGAAATAATTCGGCGTTCCCGCCGGAACCGCCTCGCCCTCCTGATAGGAGTATGAAGCCTGCAGATCCTCGGTGAACTGGGCGGTCTGCTCGATGCTGCCGTCCCTGATCGCCTTCCCCTGCTCGCTGGCTTTGATCGCAGCCGCTACTTGATAATCCAGGAAGCCCAGGCTTTCAGCCTGCACGACTTCGTTCGGGATCGAGCTTCCGTTCCAGATGTAGCCCCCGGATACCGCTACGCAGACAACGGCTGCTATTGCAACGAACATTGGCTTCGCCGCCCGCTTGCTGCCGGAGCTCCGGCCGCGTCTGATCCGGGTTGCGATATGAATGACGGCCAGCACGATCAGATCAAGGAAAAACAAATAATAAGTCGGCTGCAGAATCGAGCCTACGCTCTCTCCGATTTGCGGAACCTGATCAAGCCCGTGCAAAGCGGTATAGGTAGGAACGGTCCCGTAATAACTGAAATATATGGTGGAAGCGAACAACAGAAACGACAGCAGCGTATTGTATATTCCGAAGACGATGCCCTTCCACTTCGCGGAAGTAATCAGCTCCAATACGCATAGCAGCGCCAAAGCGGCGGCCGCATCCGCGACCAGCCTGTCGATCTGTACGCCCTGGAATACAAATTGGCGGAAAAGGACCATTTTTAACATGAGCAAAATAAATACAAGAAGAAACGGCGATCTTTTGTAGAAATTAGTCGTGAGCTCCAAAACTTTTTTCACTCCTCTAGTCTCGGCACTAAACATAAACAAAAATAAAAACGGCCTTCGCCGTTTTCAAAGCTGAAAATAGTGATATGAAGTTTATGTTAAGATACATATTAAAGCATATTGGCCTTTTCGACTAGAGGTAATTGTAAGCAACTGGCTATTTTAATGCGAAAAACGGGAAGGCACGCCGCTTTGAGGCCCGCTCTTCCCGTTTTTTTAAAATTTTTTAATGGTACTAACTTATTTGCTATGCGGAATATTAAGCAGCTGCGGTACGGTCACAAATTCAAGCCCGCGGGCTTTCAGCGCCGGAATAATGTCTTCGAGCGCGGCAACCATTCCCGACAGGTCCTGTCTCCAGTCGCCTCCGCTGTGCATCAGAATGATGGAGCCGGGCTTAACGGTAGTCAGCACGTTCTTTTTCACTTCTTCGGCGGGAATCTGCTTCCAGTCCAGAGAATCGACCGACCAGCCGACGATGCTGTAATTCATCTCCCCAAGCGCTTCGACGTTCTGCTCGTTCAGGCCGCCGTATGGAGAACGCAGCAGCTTGGGCGAATAACCGACGAGGTCGCGGATCACCTTGTCCGTCTCGCTGGCTTCCCACCTCATCCTCTCCAGGCTCTCCTTATAAAGCTTCGGATGCCAATAGGTGTGGTTGCCGATAATATGTCCTTCGTTGTGAATACGCTGTGTAACATCGGGATGTCCGGCTACGCGCGCGCCAATGAGAAAAAAGGTCGCTTTCACTCCATTCTTCTTCAGTACGTCAAGCACCTGCGGAGTAAACCGCTCGTCCGGGCCGTCGTCAAACGTTAGCGCGATTTTGTTCGACAGCCCCGTGGCGTTAAGCACGATGATGCCGGGATACTTACGGGCAAGGGCACGGTTGTCGGCCAGATGAGTCATACGTTCGAATTTCTCGGGGCCGCCCGCCAGAGGCGGCGTGGAGCCTTCGGTTACGGTTCCCGGCGTGCCGGCTTCATCATGCGAATAGATACTGATTTCCGAATTCGGAGCCTGCCGGGCATTTTGCCGCCGCTCCGGCTCCATCGGTCTGCTGCCGCAGGATGCTGCGAGAAACGCAACGAGCAGCAGCGGTAGGAAGCGTTTTGCGAACCACGTCATATAAGTATTCCCTCCTGAACGAATCCTTTCTGCGCTTATTATTGGGATATCAGGCAGGGAATTATTCTTCATCCTAAAGAGTTAAATCCGGTGAGGGGCTGCTTGCCTGCCCGCCTGCTGTACTAAATACAGCAGAAAGCTGACATGCGGGTAGTATCGGCAGCTTCCGCTGCATTTTGTACAGCTGATTTCTTATAATTCTCCAAATATCCAAGCTTATCACCGTATATTCTTGAATTCCGCTGTACTAATTACAGCAAAGGCTGCGATTCCGCATTTGTGACCTAATTTTGATGTACAAAGTGCATGCTGAAATGACTTGCTTTTGTGATAGATGCCTTGCAATCTGTTTATCTCCTGGTTCTGCTACTCATCCTGCTACTGTTTCTGTTCTTAAAACTTGCCCGGCTCCATGACCGGTTCCGTTTCTTCTATCTCATCCTCCGCCGGATCCTCCAAATCATTCAAAACATTATCCTCCAATACAGCGCGTTTGCTGCCGTATTCTTTGATAATATACTGATCCCCCCATAAGCACAGGGAATTCAAAATGACCCGCAAGGTGTCTCCAAATTCGCTCAGCCGGTATTCGACTTTGGGCGGCACCTGGTTATAGACGATTCTTTCGACGACGCCGTGCTGCTCCATCTCACGCAGCTGCTGCGTGAGCATTTTTTGCGTGATGCCGGGCATGAGCCGCTTCAGCTCGCTTGTTCTTTTTGATCCGTGCATCAAATGGCAGAGAATGACGCATTTCCACTTGCCGCCTATCACCTCTAACGTCGCTTCAACCGCAATATTGTATTTCTTCATCGGGATTTTTCCTTTCCTCCCCTGCAAGGCAAACAGCCTCTGATGGGTACTTTTTTGTGCCTACATTACTTAAAAGTACGTACTATTCGTTTCGGAATCAGAAGCCTATAATAACATTTGCCGGCGGGAGTCACCATACTGGAGGAGGAAAATGAAATGCATAGAGACAAAAAAAGAAGCACGATGGCGCTGCTCGCATTAGCCGTTAGCGCCTTTGCAATCGGAACGACTGAATTCATCAGCGTCGGGCTGCTCCCGTTAATCGCGGATGATTTGCATATATCGGTTACGGCTGCAGGCCTGACCGTCACCCTGTACGCCCTGGGCGTTATGCTTGGCGCCCCGATTTTAACGACGTTAACGTCTCGTATACCGCGCAAAACGCTGCTGCTCTGGATTATGATCGTCTTTATGCTGGGCAATGGCATGGCAGCCGCCGCGGGCGGAATCGGCATGCTGCTCGCGGCGCGCGTCATCTCGTCACTTGCACACGGGATATTCATGTCGATCGGATCGACGATCGCGGCCGATCTTGTTTCGGAGGACCGCAGGGCGAGCGCAATTGCCGTCATGTTCTCCGGATTGACCGTAGCTACGGTAACCGGGGTACCCATCGGAACGTTTATCGGCCAACAGCTGGGCTGGCGTGCCGCGTTTATCGTCATCGTTGCCGTTGGTATTATCGCATTTATCGCTAACGGTCTATTGATTCCGGCGGGCTTGCGCAAAGCTGCAGCCACATCCGTTCGCGATCAGGTGAAGGTCATTACGAACGGACGACTGCTGCTTGCTTTTGCCATCACAGCCCTCGGTTACGGAGGAACGTTTGTTGTCTTTACCTATTTATCCCCTTTACTGCACGATATAACCGGATTTTCGGAGGAGTCGATCGCCGCGATCCTGCTCGTTTACGGCATCGCAATTGCAGTCGGCAATGTGCTTGGGGGAAAAGCGGCGAACCGGAAGCCGATTGCCGCCTTGTTCTATATGTTCGCTGCTCAAGCCGCCGTTTTGCTTCTTCTGACCTTTACGGCCTCTTCGAAATGGGCAGGAATGATCACCGTCATTCTTATGGGCTTATTCGCCTTTATGAACGTACCGGGCTTACAGGTGTATGTCGTCACGCTGGCAGAACGCTTTACGCCGCAATCGGTCGACGTGGCTTCCGCTTTTAACATTTCCGCCTTTAATGCGGGCATCGCGATTGGCGCTTACTTGGGCGGTGAGATCGCCGACCGGATCGGACTGATTCATACGCCGTGGATCGGCGCGATTATGGTAGCGGGTGCGGTCGTATTAACCGGCTGGAGCCGTATGCTGGACAACAAAAATAAGGAATTCGCCGTGAGACCGGCGATTCGGGAGGTATCCTGATTATGATAACTTCACTTCAATCCGCAGCAAATCTGTCAAACGGAATTCAAATGCCCTGGCTCGGCCTTGGCGTGTTCAAAGTCGAGGAAGGCGAGGAGCTGGTCCGCGCCGTCAAAACCGCGATCAAGCATGGCTATCGCAGCATTGATACGGCAGCGGTGTATGCCAATGAGCAAGGCGTCGGACAGGGCATCAAGGAAGCTATGCTTGAAACCGGCCTTGCGAGAGAGCAGCTTTTCATCACATCGAAGGTATGGAATGCGGATCTCGGCTATGAGGCAGCGCTGGCGGCTTTCGAGACGAGCCTAGGCAAGCTAGGGCTTGATTATTTGGACCTGTATCTCGTCCATTGGCCCGTGCAGGGCAAATATAAAGAAGCCTGGAGAGCGCTCGAAAAGCTGTACGCGGAAGGCAAGGTAAAGGCTATTGGGGTGAGCAACTTCCAGATCCACCATCTGCAGGACCTGATGGAGGATGCGCGGGTGAAGCCTGCCGTAAATCAGGTTGAGCTGCATCCCCGCTTGTCGCAGCAGGAGCTGCGGGACTACTGCAAGAAACAGGGCATTCAGATCGAGGCGTGGTCGCCGCTTATGCAGGGTCAGCTGCTGGATGAGCCTCTTCTTCAGGAAATTGCAGCTAAGCATGGCAGAACGGTCGCTCAGGTTATTTTGCGCTGGGATTTGCAGCACGGCATCGTTACGATTCCCAAATCGACGAAAGAGCACCGCATTCGCGAAAACGCAGACGTATTCGGCTTTGAATTGACTCCCGAAGACATGGCGCGGATTGACGGCCTGAATCGTAATCTGCGGATCGGTCCGGACCCGGACCATTTCGATTTTTAATCAACAAGCATTCAAGCTGCAAAAGGCCGGCCTCGGGTCATGTACGATGACTCGGGACCGGCCTTATTTTGTAACATACAGCCTAACGGACGTTGAGCTTCGGAAACCCGCATATGCGCAAGCAGTATCGCTCGATCATTTCTTTCAAAATGTGCATCCGGATCGGCTTGCTTATAAAATCCGTCATACCGGCTTCGATGCAGCGTTCTCGCTCACCTGACAGGACATTCGCAGTCATCGCGATAATAATCGGCTTTTCGCCTGCGCTAAGCTCCCCCAAAATACGGCGCGTCGCTTCGAGCCCGTCCATCACCGGCATCTGGATATCCATTAAGATCAGATCGTATCGGTTGTCCTTGGCCATTTGCAGCGCCTGACTGCCGTCCTGAGCGATGTCGGCCTGGTAGCCGAGCTTCACCAGCATACGCAGCGACAGCTGTTGATTGATCTCATTATCTTCTGCGACCAGAATACGAAGCGGCTTCTCCTGCTGAAGCTCCGCTTCCTCCTGAAGCTCCGGTAAGGCAATGTCGAAGGCATAACCTTCATCGATTACCTCTTCGCGGGCGGCAGCCTCTTGTTCCTCTACCAGCGGGTAGGGTTTCAAGCGAATGGTGAACATGAAGGTTGTTCCGCGTCCCTGATCCGTTTCTACGCGGATAGAGCCGCCCATCAGCTCGATCAGATTTTTGCAAATGGCAAGGCCGAGACCGGTCCCCCCATGCTTGCGCGTCATCGAAGAATCCAATTGCGAGAACGGCTGGAACAACAGCGGAAGGCTTTCCTTCGAAATGCCGATTCCCGTATCCTTGACGGATATGCCCAGCATAATGGAGGAGCCGTAATCGGCCGCCAGCACCACTTCTACATCGATGCCGCCCTCGTTCGTAAATTTCACAGCATTGCCGACTAAATTGATGAGCACTTGCCGCAGCTTCGTCAGGTCCCCTTCCAAAAATTCCGGCACAGACGGATCGACGCGGTAGCTCATCCGCAAATTCTGCTGCTTCGATTTCATCGTGAACAGGTCAAACGTTTCCTCGATGCAGGTTTTCATTTGAAATGGAACTTCCTCCAGCTCCATTTTGCCGGATTCGATTTTGGAATAGTCCAAGATATCGTTAATGACCGATAATAACGCGTCACCGCTCTTTTGAATAATATCCGCGTATTCCGTCTGCTCGTCCGTCAGCTCCGTCTCCAACAGCAAAGCTGTCATCCCAAGCACTCCGTTCATCGGCGTTCGGATTTCGTGACTGACCATGGCCAAAAATTCCGATTTGGCGCGGGATGCGATCTCTGCCGCCTCCATGGCCGCGACAATTTCCTTCTCATACTGCTTACGCTGTGTAATGTCGCTGATGGTGCAGGCATAGATTTGCTCGTCATCCACCTTTGCGGTTCCGATCTGGATTTCCGCTTCAAATAAGCGGCCGTCCTTGCGCCTCGGACTGACTTCGATCAGCCTGCCGAGCATTCCGGTTTCCGGTTCGCTGGCGTCCCTCATATAATCGATTTCCGTAAAAGCGGGAATGAGCAAGGACATCGGCTTTCCCGCCACCTCCTCCTCCCGGTAACCGAACATTCGCTCAAGCGCGGGATTGGCCATCAGAATCATCCCGTTCCGGTCAAAGGTAATCATCGTATCGATGGAGGTTTCCCTTACGATTCTGGCTTGTGCTTCCGTCTTGCTCAGCTTATAGGCCGTCCGCAAAAGCTCCTTGTTCATCTTCTCCAGTTCCCTGGTCTTCTGATGAAGCAGCTCCGTTTGCAGCTGCAGTTTTTTATTGCTGACATACATGCTGACAAAACCTTCGATCTTTGTCCGGAGAATTTGCGGATTAAAGGGTTTAATCATATAATCGATCGCACCTACGGAATAACCCGTATAAAAATGCTGGGATTCATTTCGGGTCGCGGATACAAAGATGATCGGAATCTCCTTGGTTTTCTCGCGGGATTTGATCAGCCTGGCGGTTTCAAAGCCGTCCATGCCCGGCATCTGAACATCCAGGACGATCACGGCATACTCGTTCTTTAACAGGCTTCGCAGCGCTTCCTCACCGGACAAGCACTTGACCAATTGATAGCTTTTGTTGTCCAATACCGCTTCCAGAGCCAATAAATTGTCCGGATTGTCGTCAACCAGCAAAATGTTGACCGGTGTTTCCATCCTTTGTATTCACCTGCCTTTTCATTATTTCACCTTGCGGTACAGACGGTTCAAATTGTCCAGCTCCTCGTAGTCGTCGGCATGCCTGGTAAAATTAATCGATTCTTTTGTTCCGAGCGCCAGCAGCCCGAACATGCTCAAGCTGTCGTACAGCAGGCCGTGAACGTGATACTGCAGCTGCTTGTTGAAGTAAATCATGACGTTCCGGCAAAAGATTACGTTAAACTCGTTAAACGAGCTGTCCGTAACCAGATTGTGCTGGGCAAATACGATGTTCCGCTTCAGCTCGGACTGAAAAATAACCGAATCGTATTTCGCCGTATAATACTGCGAGAAGGAGGCTCGCCCGCCCGAATCCAGGTAATTGCGGGTGTACTGCTTCATTTTGTCGATCGGATATACGCCTTCCTTCGCGATTTTCAATACTTCCGCATTCGTATCCGTCGCGTAGATTCTTGTTTTCTCGTACAGCCCTTCCTCCTGCAGCAGGATAGCCATCGAGTATACCTCTTCCCCGGTCGAGCAGCCGGCATGCCAGATCCGGATAAAAGGATATGTCCGGAGAATGGGGACGACTTTTTCGCGGAATGACTTAAACACCTCGGGATCTCTGAACATCTCGGTCACATGGATCGTCATGTCGGCCAGCAGCCGGTCCATACAGCCCCGGTCATGCAGGATCCGCTCCGTTAACCCCGAAACGGTCGACAGCCTCTCTGAATGAACCCGGTGCCAGATCCGCCGGCGTACCGACGAATAGGCATAGTTGCGGAAATCGTAGCCGTACATCCGAAATACCGCCTCGAGCAGCAGCTCAACCTCGATCCGTTCCCGTTCTTCATGTTTGTTATCCATGTTATTTATATAACCACACTCTCATTAAAGACAGCAGCTGCTCGGTGTTCACCGGCTTCGCGATATAGTCGGATGCCCCCGCTTCGATGCATTTGTCCCGGTCGTCCTTCATCGCTTTAGCAGTCACGGCTATGATCGGCAGTTTCTTGTATTCGGACATGAGCCGAATTTCCCGCATCGTTTCATAGCCGTCCATTTCCGGCATCATGATATCCATTAATATTAAATCCGTATTCGGATTTTTCCTAAGCTGCTCAAGCGCTTCTTTCCCGTTTTCGGCGAAGGCGATATTCATTTTATAGCTCTCAAGAACGCTTGAAAGAGCAAACACGTTGCGGATGTCGTCGTCCACGATCAGGATGTTCTTGCCTTCGAAGATCGACTCGACACTGTGCAGCTTACGGAGCATATCTCTTTTGTCATCCGGCAAATTGGCTTCGACGCGGTGCAGGAACAGCGTGGTCTCATCCAGCAGCCGCTCCGGCGATTTTACGTCCTTGATGATGATCGTGCCTACGTTCTTCTTAAGCCGCTGCTCTTCCTTCGCGTCCAGGTCGCGGGCCGTATAAATAATGATCGGCAAATCCCGAATGCTCTCCTCTTTGCGGATCTCGTCCAGCAGCTCGAAGCCGGAAATATCCGGAAGCCCCAAGTCCAGCACCATGCAGTCAAAATGCTGCTCCCGAAGCAGCGCCATCGTTTCTCTGCCGGTTGACACCGCCGTAATCAGAATATCGTCATGCCCGATGAGCTCAATCATGCTCTTCCGCTGCGCCGCATCATCCTCAACGATCAGCAGATGCTTTAAGTTGCGCTCCAGGAACGATTCGATCTGCGTAAAAACCTTGTCCAGCCCGTCTTTATCAATCGGCTTTTTCAAATAAGCAATGGCCCCCATGGACAAGCCGTCCTGGATATCGTCCAGAACGGATATGACATGAACCGGAATGTGCCGCGTCTCCGAATGATGTTTCAGCTGGTTCAAAATGGACCAGCCGTCGATGACCGGCAGCTGGATATCCAGCAAAATCGCATCGGGACGATACGTCCGCGCATAGGAAAGCCCTTTGTCGCCTTGCAGCGCCACGATGCCTTTGAACCCGCGCGACCTGGCGATATCGAGCAGCACCTTGGCAAAGCTGACGTCGTCCTCGATAATCAGCACGACCCTGTCGCCGGCTTGGATGCTATGGGCGTCATCCTCGATGACAGGATGAGGCAAGATCGCGGCATGCTGCTCCTCCGGAACGTCAGGCTGCTGCTCGGAGACGGCAACCTCTTTGAAGGCACCGTTTAAAATATTGTCATGCAGCTCGCGCGAAGCTTGCTCGCTTGATACATGAAACTCCGGCATATATAAGGTGAAGGTGCTTCCGCTGCCCTCGGTGCTGGTCAATCGGATCGCCCCGCCCAGCAGGTCCGCCAGCTCGCGGCTGATCGCAAGCCCAAGGCCCGTTCCGCCGTATACGCGGCTTGTCGTACCGTCCACCTGCTGGAACGCCTCGAAAATGAGCTGCTGCTTGTCGGCCGGAATGCCGATACCGGTATCCTTCACTTCGAATGCCACATATTTGTTCATCGAATCCGGCCACTCCGCCATCGGACCCGATTCCTCCAAAGTCGCATTTCGGATCGTCAGCGTCACCGTGCCGTGCTTGGTGAATTTGAAGGCGTTGGACAGAAAATTTTTGAGTATTTGCTTCAGGCGGTGACTGTCGGTATAAATTTCTTCCGGCAAGCCCGGCTCCAGCTTCGTCTCGAATCGGACGTTCTTCTGCAAGCTGACCGGCAAAAAGCTGCGGCGGCAAAACTGCTCTACATCTTCAAGCGGAACGTTCTCGGTGACCACATTCATTTTGCCCGCGCTTATTTTGGACAAATCGAGAATTTCATCGATGAGCTTAAGCAGATCGCTGCCAGACGCATGAATGGTTCCGGCGAATTCAACCTGCTTTTCCGTCAAGTTGCCTTCCTTGTTGTCCTTCAGCATCTGCGAGAGAATGAGTAGGCTGTTAAGCGGCGTCCGGAGCTCATGGGACATGTTCGTCAAAAATTCCGATTTGTATTTGGAGGAGAGCGCCAGCTGCACGGTCTGCTTCTCGAGTGCGGCCTTCGTCTTCTCGATTTGCTCGTTTTTCTGCTCGGTCTGCTTCATCTGCAGCTCCAGCATATGAGTTTTCTGAAGCAGCTCCTCATTACTTTGCTCCAGCTCCTCCTGCTGGCTTTGCAGAAGCTCCTCGGACTTCTTCAGCTGTCTCGTATGCTCCTCAAGTTTATCGTTAGATTGCTTCAGCTCGTTTTGCTGCGAAAGCAGCTCTTCGGATTGCGCCTGCAGCTCCTCGCTCAAGGCTTGGGATTCCCTCAGAAGCTCCTCCACCTTCATCCGGCCGAACAGATTGTTAATGACGATTCCCAGGCTCTCGGCCGTTGAATCCAGCAATCTGCGTTCGAGGGGCGTGTACGGGCGTATGGCCGCCAGCTCGATTACGGCGAGCAGCTGTGCTTGATACTTGACCGGAATGAGAAGCAAATATTGCGGAACAATCTCGCCAAAGCCGGCTTGTACCTTGATGTCGTTTTCCGGGATATCGTTAACGGAGATAACTTCGCCGTCCTGCGCGCATTCACCGACCAAGCCCTGACCGAAAGCAAACACCCTGTCAAACTCCGCTTCCTCCCCGAAGGCGAACGCTCCTTGCAGCTTCAACAGATTTTGCTCCCCAAGGCCTTCCCGTACATAAAGCGCTCCGAACTGGGCCCCGACGATCGGCGTTATGCCGCGGATAAAAGTTCTGCTTAGCCCATCCAGGCTGCTGACATTCTGGATTTCTTGTATCGTCCGGGTCAGGTTCGTCTTCACCCAGGAATCTTCCTCGATACGGGTGTTATAGACAAGCTCGCGTTCGGCCTTCTCCTCCAGACCCTCCGCCAAGCCGTTGAACGCCTTCGCTACATCCCCGAACTCGTCTTTCCGTATATTCTTAATGCGGGCAGAGGCGTCGATCGTCCCCTGCGCAAATCCTTTGATCATAATCGAGAGACTTTGCAGGCCTTCTCCCAGGCTTCGCATATTCCACAGCATGGCCCCGATGCCGATTAACAAGCCAATCGCCGTAACGATGTTCATGATCATCACCGTTGCGCGATTATCGGCGAGCGACTGCTCCATCGAGCGGTCCATCGCTTTCCGGTGAAAATCGGCCATTTGGTTGGCGGTGTCCAGCAGCTCCTTCTGATAGCCCATTCCCACTTCCTGCCGGAGAGCGACCGCCTCTTCGGGTTTGCCTTGCTTAATCAGCTCAATCGCCTTTGAAGCGTATTCCACATATTTATCGCCGGCGGTCGTCAACCGGTTCAAAACCTGATCTTCGATTTCCGATTCGGATTCTGCTTTCAATTCTTCGAACGTCGCGGCAGCCGTCTTGCCCGCTTCCGTCATCATCGGCATATGCTTGTCCAGATTGGCCTGCGTTGGCTCGATCAATACGCTCGAAATATCTTCCGCCAGTTCATTGATTTTGCCTCTGACTTCATAGGATTTCAGCATTTTTGCGTATCTGTCCCGCTGAAGCTTCTCCAGCTGAGCGGATTGCGCCGCCAAATTCGTTACGCCGGCTGCGGCTAGAATAAGCATGACCGTCATTAAGATGGTGTAGCCGATCATAAACTTTGTCTTTATCTTCATCGTTTGCTCCCCGCCCTGTTCTAACATAATGATTGCCGATACGGCTAAACCCATAAACCAATCCGATCCCGCGGCACCTTCATTTACCGTTCGCTGCCGCTTATCCGCCGACACAAACAGAAGACAAGCTTTCGAAGAAAACTTGTCTTAGAGCTTTTCGTATTCGCCATGCCGCCGTTAACGGTTGAATTATGGTTTATTACCCCGTTCTTGACCGTTTGAAACAGGGAAATTACATTTTTATTGAAACCATTCCGAAAAGCTGCTGTTCAAATAAGAAAGCTTAACCTCCGTATGTCTGGAGCCTCCGCCTTCATGCCCGTTAAACGGATAAATGTAAATTTGTTTCTCGCCGGGGATCCGGTTATACGTTGCAAAATACATTTGCGCCGGGCATACCTCATCCTTCAAAGCGACGGATGCAAGCACGGGACACGAAATCTTGTCCGCCATATTCATCGTGTCAAAATAACTCAAATTATCCATGACCAGATCCGTTTGCTCCGGATGCCTCTTTAAATACTCGGCCACGCTGGCATAAGCGCCATGGTTCCCTTCAACGCGGGCAACCAGATTGCTGTTGCTCGGCACGTCGACCATCGCTAGCGCCGGCCGGTTGTCGAGCGCGGCCACCGCCATCCCGAGCGCTCCGCCTTGGCTTCCGCCTTCGATAATCATTTTATCCGAATCCGTCTCATCCTGGGCGCATGCAAAATCAATGGCCTTCAGACTGTCCATGTAAGCGTAGCGGTAATAATATTCGTGTTTGTCATGCACACCCTTGCTGGCGACGCTTCTCATGAAGCCGTGCGTATAAGCTGCGTGATTTCCCGTACGCCCTCCCTGATCGCGGCAATCTACCGACAGGACCGCCATTCCCATCATAACCCAATGCATGAAACCGGAGGGCTCGCCCCGGCTTCCGTTAAAGCCATGGTAATGGATCAGACATGGGTACTTCTCTTTCTTAAGAAAGGCCGGAACAATATACCAGCCGTGAATTCTCGTGTCATCCATCCCATTATACGAAATGGCGTATACCTTCACGTGCTTGCTTGGATATTCGACCTCGACTCGTTCCGGATTCAGCGGCACTTCCTTCGCTTGCCGAATCGTACGGATCCAAAACTCCTCAAAATCGTCCTTTTTGGTTAATTCGGGAAGATAGCCGTAAAGCTCTTTCGTTACGTTATCGACATAACCCATTTTACCGTTTCTCCCTCCAGGCTGCAGACACAAATAATACCAGCTTGTTTAAGAGAATCATAGCATACAAAGATTTGCTTCGGCAGAACAAACTTTGTTTCACGGCGTTTAAAATTAATGGAATTTACCTTCCGCCGGCAGGAATAACTGGACTTTTTGTATGTATTCGCTTCGCATCTTCTTAGGCGGTTAAAATAACTGGATTTCGTGTAATTAAAAGTGAGTCATTCAGCCGATTCGCCTTAAATTCATCGATT
Source organism: Paenibacillus vietnamensis (assembly GCF_020169515.1). Taxonomy (GTDB): domain Bacteria; phylum Bacillota; class Bacilli; order Paenibacillales; family Paenibacillaceae; genus Pristimantibacillus; species Pristimantibacillus vietnamensis. The sequence continues at coordinate 72,317 of NZ_JAHMHW010000009.1, forward strand.
TACATACATCAAATCCAGTTATTTCAGCTTAAAATTTAAGATCGGGATAAATAACAGCATCAAATCCATTTACAGATGAGATTGCTGGGGAAATACAAGGCCGGGCCCCTCTTAAGAAGAAGCCCGGCTTCCATCGCGGGATCGGCAATTAGTTATTGCGGAATCGAGCGAGAAGCTCGGAAACGGGTATTCCGTCTATCTTCATGCCATCGATCCGGCAGCCCTTGAGGTCCACGTCCCGGAGGTCGCAATTTTCGAACCGGGCCGTGCGTAAATCGCTGTCCCTGAAAATGACCGGCTCGACGTTAACCCAGCCGTCCGTGCCCGGTTCGACGTCGAAACGGCTTTCTTCAAAGTCCGGACGTTTAATGTTCTCAAATACTGTTCCGCCCATTTGCAGCATATTGAGCCGGACGTTCGAGAAATAAATATGCTCCCATTCGGAATTGACGAAGTTGACGTGCCTAAGCCGCGCATCCCTCATATCGATTCCGTGCAAAGTCGCTCCTTGCAGGCTAACCATCCGCAGGCGCTCGCCGCGCAAATCCTGCAGCACATGGCCGCCTTTCTCGTCGATCACGATTTTGTCCGTCAGCCTTGTGTCCTGCTGCCGCTTCCGCAGGGGAAAATGAAGCTCGAATTCCGAGCCGGCATGGCCGGTTCCCTGGAATCGCCCGTCATAACGCTCGAATTCGTAATCGGGTACAGCGTCGAAATCCGTTTGTTGAGGGAACCAAACTCCGTGAAAATAATCCCACACCCGCACGTAGCCATTCATATTTCCCCGGTAAGTGACGGCTAAACAGTCATGATCCGGTATCGTTCTTTCGCTCATTCCCTCCGGCAAAGGCGCCGCGTAATCTTCCTCCACCTCGACACCGGCAAAATAAACAAAGTCCTGCCCCGGCCCGAACGGCGGCTCATACCAATAGAACCCAATAGTCTCGTTTTGCTTCCTGCGGCCGGAAATTTCGCCGATTCTCGGCATAAAGGTCCGCCACATACGCGGAATGGCTTCCTCCGGTGTGGTCAGCTTCCTGTCGATATACTCCTCGATTCCGACCATTTTGCGGCTCCGCCCTTTGCGCACTTCCGCGCCGATAATGCCCGGATAGGCAGGATGCAGGCTATCCGCCGCATCTTCCTTGATCGGAGCGTAAATATCAAAATCAAAGTAATCAATTTCATCCGCCGGGATATCGAACGGATTGACAGGCCGGAGCCGGTTCATTTCATACCCGTATGACCCCTCACTCACGTCTCTCTCGTACGGCCCGTTACTGAACCAATCGAACAGATTACCGTATGTTTCATCCATGCGTGAGCGGTCGCCTCTCACCGTAACCTTGGCGAATCTCTTCGCCGGAATTTCGATCGTCTCCAATCCTTCCGGAAGCGATTCGAACGTATTCACCTTCATGCCGACCCACAGCGTCGTCACTTCCGTCGCCCACTGCCATTCCGGTATAAAGACGAAGCCGTTTTCGCCGTCATCTACGGCAGGGTGTCCGCTCAGCAGCTCTTCAACTTCCTTCCATGCCTGCCGAACGCGGCTTCCATCTCTCGGAACACGCAGCACGGCCGCTTTCATTTCGGGCCTTACCACGATTTCAACTTTCATTTCCCCGCATCTCCCGGATGATCCTGACAGACCATTAACGTGTTGCCGTCTTCATCCCTTATATTGAAATAAGAAAAATGCGGGTATCGGTCAATGCCATATACCAGCTTGAAGCCGAGCTCCTGTGCTTCTATGAAAGCTCGATCGATATCTGAGGTGCCAAGCTTAATCAGGACGGGTCCGTTCTCTTGCACCGGCCGGTTCTCCATCCCGTTGGAATCGAGCATCAGATGGGATCCGTTGTCGAGACGGAACAGATGAAGATGACCGTAGCGGTCCTGCTCTCTCACTTCAAGTCCCATCAGCTTTGCATACGTATCCACTGCCCGCTCCAAATTCCTCACCCATAAAAATACCGAGTTAATATGCGGGAAGATGCTGCAATGGGCTCTGCTGCCGTCAATTCCGCCGAAGGCGAGATGATAACCGTCCGGATCCTCGACGATAAACTCCTTCCATGGGCCTCCCTCGGCGTAGACGACAGGTTCTCGTGCAATGATCGCGCCCTTCGCCTTAAATTCACGGAATAATTCATCCAATGCCGTCCAATTCTCTACATATGCATATACATCTATGCCGATGTCCGAGCCCGGCTCCGGCGAATTCGGATTTACCGGGGAAGAGCCCGGAGCCTGGTGAAGCTTTAGCGCGAGCCCGTTCAAGCCGTCCCGCACCGCCCACCAGTCCGTTACGTCGAAGCCCAGCACGTCCTTGTAATAGCGGCGGGAAGCCGCCAAATCCGAAACCATGAACACTGTTAGAGAGGTTCCGATTTGCTTGGCCATACCGATCAGTCTCCTTTTCTCTTCATCTGTGCGACGACGATACGGTTTCCGTCCGGATCGAGCAGCGCGAATTCGGATAAATCGTGGAAATGCTTCGGTTCGTCCGCCAGCCGGAACCCGCCGCTTCGGACATAGTCCAGCGCCGCTTCAAAATTTTCCGTCTCCAAATAAAACAGCTCCTTAAACTCCTCTTGGTTCAGGAAGCGGTTCTGATCAAGCAGCAGTCCGGCTCCACCGGTCACCGGTATAGAATAAATTGATTTCCCGGCGTTCTCCTCGTCTAATGAAAGTCCAAGCAGATCTGTATACCAGGCGGCGGCCGAACGCATGTCTTTGACGTCCACGAATACGCCGCCGATTCTCGGCAGGATCGGGCTTTGCGATTCCAGCTCACGGTCTTCGCCGCTCTTCGCGCTCCAGCACGCCATCAGCGCATTTCCTTCGGAATCGGGGAAATTGAAGTACGCCATAATGCCATGGCGCTCCGGCTCAAAGAACGGCTCGGCTTTCCCGGACACCTCCCGATACGCGTCGTCGATATTCCGGGCCGGCAGCATGAATCGCGGCAGCATCCGATCGTCCCAGTCCGGATTTTGCCGGTTATTCATATTGGAATCGAGAATAAGATGCGTACCCGGCAGGTCGAACCAATAAACCGGCCCTCCGTTCAGCCTCTCCTCCAGCACCGGAAGTCCCATCAGCCTGCTGTACCACTCGGCGGACCTGCGCAAATCGGTCACATGAACGAACACGCTGGCAATCCGGTTCTCCAGCGCAGCCTCTCTCGTTTGAATGATTTCCTTTCTATTAGACAACCCGCACCGTCTCCTTTTCTGAAATTCGAATGAGCAAGCCTTCCGGCGACCGCACGTGAAAACTCATCACGCCGCCTTGCTCGCGGCAGGAATCAGCCGTTACTCCCCGGACGGACAATTGCCGGTAAGCTTCATGAATACGAGAAGATTGAAGCGAATAATAAGGTCTGTCCCTTAGAGCCTGAACCGCCAGCCGATGAGCCTGTTCTTCCATCCGGATCATCGTGACGATGCATTCGCCTTCTCCGATCTTGAGGTCGGCCCCTTCTCCCCAGTGGTTATGGAGAACGAAGCCAAGAACCTCCGTATACCAACGAATTGAAGCTTCCAAATCGCGGACCGGCAGAAAGACGGCCAATACACGATGAAACATGGGAGGAAGCGGCCCTTCATGCGGAGTGTAGTAAAGAGATGAGGATTTTTCATGGCAGATGCCGATCACGTTGCCGTCCGGGTCCGCCATTTCGCAGACGTTCATATAGGGAGTTGCCATGATGTCAGTGGATGGGATGCCGCGGGCCTGCAGCCAATCCCGGTGCAGATCCTCCCAGTGGGTGTAGAAATTGAAGCAAGGCACATGGCCTTCCGGGTGCAGATGCCTCAGAGGGAGAAACGGCATATCACCCGATGCTTGCGTCAAGGTCAGCTTCGCTTCGCCGCGGTGCACCTGCAGGTCGATTTCCTTTCCGCGCCGCCGGGCAATGCGAAACTCAAATTCAGCTTCGTACCAAGCCGCCGCTCTTCCAGCGTCAGGCACCGGCACGATCACTCTGTCGATGCGTTCAAACATGCGACTGCTCCGGGTCCTGCTTCCCGTTCATTTGAAGCACGCCCCACAGGTTGCCTTCCGGATCGTAAAATTTGAGCACCCAGCCGAACCCTTCATCGTTGTACGTCTGGATCGTTACGCCGAGCGAAAGCAGACGGTCATGAAGCTCGCGGATCTTGTCGGTGCGGTAAAGCAATACCGGGAACTCGGTTCCGTTAACCGTAAAATGGGCATAAGTTTCGTCAGGAGTTTCCCAAAGCATCAGCATCGGCCCTTCCGGCAGGCTAAGGAAAGCGATCCGGTTACCGTCGCGGCTGTCCAATCGAAATCCCAAATGTCCGGTATACCAGGAGATGGCCCTGTCCATCCGCCTCACCGGTATTTGCATATGTTCAATTGATAAGAGCATGCAGCTATCCTCCTTTTTATAAAAGCACACACTCAATTAACGAACGTCACCGTCAAAACCATACACATCATAAAAAATAATTTATTCGCTAACCATGAGCAAATTCCCCTCGGGATCCCGGAAAGTAAAGCAGTACCTTCCCGCTTGCAGCCGAAGCGCAGCCAGATGCGAACCGCTTTCATAAAGCCGTATATATGCGTCATGGATAAGCCGCGGATTCTGGAGACGGAACGCCTCCGTCACCGCCTCGAGCAGCCGAACCGAAGCGGCAGCGCTGCTCCGAACGGCGGATTTCCTGACGGCCGCATCCGATTCCGGCTCTCGAAGAGCGAGCATGCGCAGCCTCTTGCGTGCGCGGGATAACGTCACCTGCACGGTCCCTTCCGACATATCCATGCAGGAGGCCGTCTCCTTGGCCGTCATCCCGAATACGTCACATTGCAGCAGGATGACAAACGGCTTTGGAAGCAGCCTGTGCATCAACTGCTCCAGCAGCTCGCGTGTTATACAATCGCCGGCGCTTTCCACGGCAGAGTCCGCCGTTTGTTCGTCAAGCGGCACAAAGGTCCGAAGCCTTCTCCTGCGGCAGCCGTCGATCCACAGATTGCGCGCGGCGCGGAACACGTACGTGCTGCCCGGAGCGAAGCCCGGCTCCGCCCGGCATCGTTTCAACACCTTGATGAACGTGTCCTGCGCCAAGTCCTCGGCTTCCCAGTTGCAGCCGGTCAGCGAGCGGCAGTACCGCTCAAGCCCGGGCCTCAGCGCGGCAAGCCGCTCGGCAGCCTCGATGCTGCCAACCGTGCCGGCAGCCGTTACATTCGCCCATGTGACTTCCGGCTCAACCTCCGTCTTCTCAATGCGCCTGGCGATCGCCGCCGCCCCCTTCCAATTTATGTATTGAGTTTATTCTAGCATAATCCCCCGGAAGGATGCAAACAAATGTTCGTATTTTAAATCAGAAAGAAAGCTTAAGGCTTCTTCTTCGTAAAAAACAAATTCAAATCGTCGTCCGCCCGGACCTCCGAGCCCCGAACAACCGGTTGAAGCTTATACATGAGGCCTCTTCCATCCGGGATGTACCCTCTTTTGGCGTATAACCGCTGCGCGTTCCCGTAGCTGTCATAGAGGCCGACACCGATTCCGACGGTCCCGCAGGTTTCGAAGGCCAGCTGCTCCGCGGCTTCCAACAGTGCATTGCCGATCCCCAACTTCCTCAGCGGGGGAATCACGTTAAAATCATTAATTTCCGGTATACCGCGCTCCCGAAAGTAGGAATAATCCGATTCGGCAAGCAAATGAAGACTTCCGGCAAAGCTGCCCCTGTAAAAAGCGGCAAACGTCGTCCGAACGCCCGAAACGTTTTCCTCCCAGCATTTCTGAATATACCCCACAGGCTTGTTGATGCCGTACCCCGCGAAAACTTCGTGCATCGGCAGCACGTCATCGCCGGACATTCGAAGAATTTCAACATATCGCTCCATCACACACCTCCGTAAGGTTCCGTAACACCCTGATTTTATCATGCAAATCTTCAACCAGGTCAAGCAAAACAAAAAAGAACCCGCCTCCTCATAACAAGGAGAACAGGTTCTTGATTTGCCTGCTATTCTAATGCTCGAATTGGAGCTTTGCCTTTTTTTCACCTTCACCTTCGCTGTTAGGCTTCGCATCCCTCTGGATGCGCTTGTTGCCGACCAGAAGAGCTACGATAATGCCCGCGGCTACGAAGATCAGGCCCGTCAGGGAAACCGTCGTGAATGCTTGCGACCATGCCGTCTGGATGAAATGCAGCACGTCGTTACGCAGTTCATCAGGCAATGGCACCCGATCCGGATAAACCATGACACTGTACAGATCGACGCCGCCGGCCTGGATGCCTTGAACGGCTTCCACTACCGCGCCATTTCCTTTCGCCTGCTCTTCTGCGCCTAAAGACGCCACGTTCGAACGAAGCGCATTGTTCATAACGACGCTCAAGACGGTTACCCCGATCGTTCCTCCGATGGAACGGAAAAACGTCGAAGCCGAAGTGACCGTTCCTAATCTTTCTTTCGGAAATTCGTTCTGAACCGCGATCATAAGTGTAGGCATAACTAAACCCATCCCGATCCCGAGCACTACCATGTAGACATAAGCGATCCATTGAGAGGATTCAAGCCCCATCGTGCTGATCAAATAGAAGCCGACCGTCGTAATGATCATGCCGACCGCAAGCACCGTGCGATAAGGCATGCGGAGCAGCAGCTGTCCGCCGATTACGCTTGCCGCGATCAGAGCGATCATCATAGGCGTCATTGTAGAGCCGGCCTCCGTCGGGGAAACCCCGAGAATGCCCTGCATGAACAGCGGAACGAACATGATGGCGCCGAACATGCCGAGACCGAGAAGGAAGCCGAGACCGTTCGTTACCGTAAAAACCCGATTGCGGAACAATGACAAATCAAGCACGGGCTCTTTCGCTTGGCTCTCCGCCACCAGAAACAGTATCGTGAACAAAAGCGCGCCGCCAAAAATCATATAGCTCGTTCCGGACGCCCACTCAAACTGATCGCCGCCGAAGGTTAATCCGAACAGCAGCAAAATCAAAGCCGGCACTAGAGTAAGAATACCGAAATAGTCGATCTCTACGCGCCCTTGGTGCAGTACGGTCTCCTGCTTCAGGCCGATAAAAATGAGAATGGCGCATAGGATCCCGAACGGCACGTTCATAAGGAAAATCCAATGCCAGCTGACCGCATCGACGATTACGCCGCCGATAAACGGCCCGATCACAGAGCTAAGCCCGAAGATCGCCCCGAATACGCCCTGCCATTTCGCCCTTTGCTCCGCCGTAAAAACATCCCCGATAATCGTCTGGGACAGGGGCATCAGCATCCCCCCGCCGATCCCTTGGATCGCCCGGAATACGACAAGCATCTCCATCGAATTGGCGAGCGAGCATAAGGCCGAGCCGGCCGCAAAAATGATGGCTCCGATCAAATACAGCAGCCTTCTGCCGTATAAATCGGACAGCTTGCCGACGATCGGCACGACCACCGTAGAAGTGATCATATACGCTGTCGTTACCCAAGCAAAAATCTCAAAGCCCTGGAGCTCGGAAATAATCGTAGGCATCGCCGTTCCTACGATCGTCTGCTCCAAAGCGCTGAAGAACATGCCCATAATGAGTCCGAACAGCACTAATTTCTTGTTGATACCTTTGCTTTGCGCGATTTCTGTGCTTTCCACGCCCAGCCCTCCGTCCCTAACCTGACTAACCGGTCAAATTTTGTGTTAAAATCAATAACAGAGTTTCATAACACTCCGAAAATTAAAGCAAAACCAATTATAATCTCACTTGACCGGACGGTCAAATGTTAAAGAAAGGACGGCTGTACGATGGACAAAAAAACACTGATCCTGCAGCATGCGATGGACCTGTTCGCAGAGAAAGGCTACCATCAGACCACCATTCAAGACATCGCGGATGCAGCCGGCATCGCAAAAGGCGGCATTTATTTCTATTTTAAGTCGAAGGAGGATCTGGTACTCGCGGGATTCGCGCAGTATCATGACCGGTTGTTCAAAAGTGTGTCCGACGCAGCTGCCCGATATGCATTTGACCCAAAGGAAGCGCTGGTCCAGCAAATTATGGTTCAGTTCAACGAGCTCGCTTCGCACTACGGACTGCTTTCCTTGTTCTGGCGCGGCCGGGTGGACGTCAGCGACGAGATCAGGCAGCTGTCGATGAAAATGCGGACAAAGTTTTTCATGTGGTTCCGCAACCAGATCATCTCCCTGTACGGTCCCGGCATCGAGCCTCACGCCTTCGACCTGTCGGCGCTCACGACCGCGCTCATCCGGGAGTATATGGGGTTTATTTTGCTCAACGGAGTTCAGCCTCCCGTCAGGGAAGTCGCCGAATTCATCGTGTCGCGGCTGGATAATTCCATTCAAGGTATTCTTAGCGCCAAGGAGCCTCCAGTGCTGACGAATGCGTTGATGCGGTCCATCATTCCTGAAATGGATGTGCCGGAAGGAGTATCGGCGGCAAGCAGGCTGGCTGCCGGGGCGGATGCCGTGCTCGGCCGGTTAGAAGAATGGCCGCTGCCGGAAGAGGATCGGATAAAGGCCAAACAGGCGGCAGAGGCGCTGAAGGAGGAGGCCGGACAGCCGAAGCCGCGACGGATCGTAGCCGAAGGCCTGGTTATGGTGCTTCAGTCGGCAGCAGGCAAGGCATTACCGCCCGAGTGTCCGGAGATGGAACAGCTTAAACTCATTCTGAATGAATTAGAGGCTTGAAGGCTGCCGGCGGCAGTTCTTCAAGCCTCTAATCATGCCATTGGTCATGACGGGCAGCTCCCGGAAGAAGGGCCCGGCTCTGAAAGCATGATAAGAACCCCGCCCCATGACCGTTTACGGCTTATCGATCTTGCTAATTTTCTTAGCCGTCGCTTGTGCGGGATACGATTCGGCCACCGCGCCCTCCAGCTCGATGCTGACCTTGTCCCCCACTTCGATCGCAGCTAAATCTTCTTCCTTCTCCGCGGAAACCCACATCGCCTCCGGCTGAGCGACATTTAAAAATTCCTCGGGCGTCTTGCCTTCCAGCTCCGTCAGGTCCCCGCTTCTCACGACCAAAATCCGCGGAGCATCCTTCGCGATAACGTAACCTTCCTTATAATCCCAGCCGCCGTTTGCCGCCTCATCCTTCCCGCCATTCCCCGAACAGCCGGCCAGGATAACGGCCATGACGACGAACACAAACCATTTTTTCATCGATTAATCCCTCCTTACATCCTCTTAAGAAATTGCTTATATAAGCAATATACCCTTTAACGGAGCCCCGGAACCATCCGGGGACAAGGGGTTTCGCCGACCGGATCCGCCACCCGGGCATTCAAATTTTCAATCATCGCCGCCTAACCCTGACATACTGCTGTCAGTCATCCCCTGTTACTATAAACTCAAACAAGCGTAAACGGCTGACGCTATGCACGAACCGTTAGCTGCATCTTTGTGCAGCTCGGTTCTGTGACGTCCTTTGGCGGTAAAGCTTAAATCCAAATCGAGAGGAAGATTGAAAAATGATTAAAGATGCTAACAAATCCGGCTGGATCGTAGCGGGACTTCTGCTATCCATCCTGATGGCGTCCATGGACAACACGATTGTTGCTACGGCAATGGGGACGATTGTCGGGGAGCTGGGGGGCCTCGACCAGTTCGTATGGGTCACCTCGGCCTACATGGTCGCCGAGATGGCGGGCATGCCGATTTTCGGCAAGCTGTCGGATATGTACGGACGCAAACGGTTTTTCCTGTTCGGGATTATCGTATTTATGATCGGCTCCGCATTGTGCGGGACCGCAGGCTCGATTACGGAGCTCAGCATCTACCGTGCCATTCAAGGCGTAGGGGCCGGGGCGCTGGTGCCGATTACGTTCACGGTGCTGATGGATGCCGTATCACCTGAGAACCGGGGCAAGCTGATGGGGCTGTTCGGCGCGGTATTCGGCATGTCGAGCATTTTTGGCCCGCTGCTGGGCGCATTCATCACCGATTACTGGAGCTGGGAATGGATTTTCTATATTAATCTGCCGATCGGAATCGCTTCATTGTTCCTTGTCGCCAAGTTTTACAAAGAATCGCTCAGCCGGACGAAGCAGAAAATCGATTGGCTTGGCGCGGTGACGCTCGTCGGAGCAACCGTCTGTCTGATCTTCTCCCTGGAGCTCGGAGGCAAAATTTACGCCTGGGATTCCCTGCCGATCATCGGCTTGCTGGCCGGCTTCGCCGTTCTCGGCATCCTGTTCCTGTTCGCGGAGAAAAAAGCCGAGGAACCGATTATCTCGTTCGCGATGTTCAAAGTGCGCCTGTTCGCCAGCAGTACCTTGATCGCGCTGCTCAGCGGCGCGGCGTTCATCGGAGCGTCGGTTTATCTCCCTATTTTCATCCAGGGCGTGCTCGGCGGTACGGCAACGAACTCCGGCCTTATGCTGCTGCCGATGATGCTCGGCACGGTCGTCACGGCTACTCTGGGCGGGATCGTGATGGCGCGCTTGTCCTACCGTACGATTCTCGTATCAACGCTGGCGCTGCTTGTGATCGGACTCGGCATGCTGACGACGATTTCGGCGGAATCTCCACGGCTGGCGATTACCTTCTATATGATTATCGTCGGCCTGGGTATCGGAGCTTCCTTCTCGGTGCTGACGAACGCCGCCATTCATGACATTCCGGCAACGCAGCGCGGCGCCGCGACGGCAACCTTGAACTTCCTGCGCTCCTTCGGAATGATGCTGGGTATTACCGTATTCGGCATTTTGCAAAACCAGTCCATGACGCGCAAGCTGACCGCTTCGTTCCAAGCCGGAGGAGCGGATACCATGCCGCAGAACATTAACCTGAACGATCCGTACGTGCTAATGGAGCCGGCCACCCGCGCGGCCATTCCGGAGAACGTGCTTGACCGTCTGCTCGGCGGGGTGTCCTCCTCCATCACCGAAGTATTCCTGTGGGGCTTGATCCCGGCCGTTCTGGCCATATTGGCAGCCTGCGTCATGGGACGCCAAAAGCATGATCCGAAAGCGGAAATGGAAGCTTACGGACATTAATGAGCGGTTAACCGGCCACGGTCCGTGCTATAGCACGGACCAAAAAAAGCGCAATCCGATGTCTCTTCGGCATTCGATTGCGCTTTTTGCCATTAAGCTGTTTCCGCTGAAACTTCTCAATCACTCGCCAGTTAGACTGCACTTCATGCATCAGAAAGACTGACTTCTAGTTCAGACAACAACACTCGCCATAACGCATCTCATGTCAGGTTTCCGCTGTACAATATGCATCAGAAAACAAACTTCTCATACTTAAGCCCAGCCCGGCTTCATAAACGAGCAGCCTGCAAAATAGCGATCGCCGCCCGCTCCCTGCGTTCCGGGTCCTCGCTGCGCATGGCCGCCTTCAAAATGTCCAGGGCTTCGCGGAGTGTCTCCTCGTCAATAAGACCCTGCCGGGACAACGCAGGCTTCGCTAACAAACGCTCCAGCTCCTGTTCGGTAACGGAACGCCCGAAGCTTCCGATCTCTCCGTCCTGTTCGAGAAATGCAAGCAGCTCCGGATGCAGATCATCGCGTAGCAGGCTTCTCAGCCAGGTCACTCCGCGCCGGTGGCAGCTGCCGTCCTCGGCATTGTCGAACAAATCGAGGTAATAGTAGTCGCCTACGTCCCCCAAATGGATGCGCATGCCGTCGTCCACGATCACATAATCGCCGTCCCGCATGCCATAGGCAAACAGGCTGAGCTCCTCAAAGCGGCGGCTCCATTCCCGTTCCGGCAGCCCCGCAGGCCCGAATGCCTCTGCCAGCTTCGCAGCAAGCCCCGCCATGTCCAGCTTCTCCAGATCGCCAATACCGTGCCAGCCGAAGCATACGTAATTGTCCTCCAAAAATTCCTTCATCCGGTTTTTGCCCTCAAACTCTGCTTTCATCCGGTACAATTGCACCGCCCATCCTCCTATCCAATTTCAAAAAAATAAGGAGCCTTCCCATAAGGAAGTGCTCCGCGATTCTCGTTTCCGTGGAAAACCCGCCGCAGCCGGGCTTCCCTAACCCGCATCCGCGGACATAGGCCGCATTAGCTGCTCTTTTGAATATCTTCCAGATAGGTTTCCAGGTTTTCCATTGTTTCCGTAATGCCTTGCAGCATGCCCATATCCAGCACCGTTTGCAGCGCCTCCGCCGTATCATAAAGCGCGCTGTTCACGAGCTTCGTTGTGCCGCCCTGATCGATGAAATCAAGCGTAACCAGCGTTGCTGGCATATTTTCCGCAATGTTGCCTTCCGCATCCGAGAAATAATCCGTATAAACAATCTGTTCCGGTACCGTGATCTCGCGGTAAACTCCCTTGCCCCACGACTCCATGCCGTAAAAGTCGCCCTGGTTTTTATCCTCGCACTTCATGCAATAATGCCAGATGCCGCCCGGACGGAAATCGACCGTACAAACAGGAATTGTCCAGCCCTTCGGCCCCCACCAGCGCTTCAAATGCTCCGCCTCCGAGAATGCTTTGTAAACGAGCTCTCGCGGCGCTTGAAACACCCGCTCCAAGACCAGCGTGTTGCCCTCAACTCTGGATACCAGCTTGTTAGTTGCATTTGGATTTGTCATCTTATTATTCCTCCCAATTTTCGATAGAATCGGTCAGCCGTTTACGGCCGCTCCCTAGTTCTTCTTATCCTTTTCCTCGCCTTGCAGCTCCCGCAAATAATCGTCCAGCCGATCGTATCGTTCCTCCCACATACGCCGGTAGGATTCCAGCCAAGCGTCCATTTCCTGAAACGGATCCGGCCGCAGCTTATAAATGCGCCGGTTGGCGACCGCCTGCACCTCAACGATGCCGGCCTCGCTCAAAACGCGCAAATGCTTGGACGCTTGAGGCTGACGAAGCCGAAGCCTTTCGGCGATTTCTCCAACCGTGAGGGGACTCTCGCGCAAAAGTTCAACGATCTGCAAGCGGTTAGGCTCGGCTAAAGCACTCATAACGTTAGCATCCATCACAATCATCCATTCGTAAGATCATCTCTTGCATTCGTCCCTCGGACGTTCGTTTTATCCGGTTGTTTCATCTCTCCTTTGTATTTCCTTTTGATGATGTAAATATACCATATAGGGAATATTCCTGTAAAGGAATATTTGAAATTATTTTTCAAGCCCCGCCGGATCCTTCCCCAAAAAAAGAAAAAGCCGGCTCCCGATAAGGGAGGCCGGCCTTCCTGACGTATGTACGAAGCGGAGAGGTTGTCCCTCGTCCTGCTCCGACGCGCGGGTCGCTTAACGATACTTGTACCTTTTTTTGACGCGGCATTTGCGTTTGCAAACCTTTTTGCGCTTGCGGCAAACCTTTTTCCTATCTCTTTTCCCGACCGATACGGCTGTGACCGAGGCCAAGTCGATGTAGGTGACGACGCCGTCGACGCTTAATACAGCGTTTCCGCCGACAATGCCTAAATATACGCCCGTTTGCGACGCGCTGTCATATTGAATGCGAACATTAGGCGTACCTACACCAATCTTTTCCAGAATGCTTTTGCCATGCTCTTTTTTCTTCCAGTCATCATCCTTGTCGCCTTTGCTGCCGTCACTTTTGCAGTCGCAATCCTTGCGCCCAGTGCTTTTGCAATCTTTGCCTTTGCTTTTGCAATCCGAACCTCTGCTTTTACCGCGGCTCTTGTGTCCGGGGCTTTTGCAATCTCTTTTGCTAGACACGGCTACCAACTCCTTTCTTCTGAATTGCTATATTTTATGGGATTTAATAGATTTGGTGTGGATGCTTGTACAAAATCCAGAGAGCAAATGCCCTTTTTTTTACAGAAAAAAAGCCTGCCCCAAGGAAGAAATCCCATAAGGCAGGCTCTGAATTCAAACAGATCATCCAGCAAAATCGAACAGCCGTTTTCTTAACTTCTCCGCCTCTTCCGGCGTGCGATGCACACGGACGACTTCGTTTACGTCAAATTTATTGCCGTCAGGATCGTAAAAAACGAAGTTAATGCCGCAGCTGTCCCGATCCCGCAGCTCCCCCGTTTTCACGCCGCTCCCTTGCAGCCGTTCGTACAATTCTTCAATTTGCCTTACCTCGAACGTCAACCGGAACATCTGATAACCCGATTTATCGGGAAACTGGTTATCGATTTCCCCTTCGGTTTCCACCAGATGCAGCCATTGCCCGTCGGAAAGCTTTAATATAACTTGCGACTCAGACGGATTAAACGGCATCGCAAATTCGAGGCCAAAATTTCTCTGCCACCATTCGGCCGACTTCAGCGGCTGCTTGACCGGCACATACACGGAGCAAATGCATTTCAAAGCATTGCCCGATTGCCCGCGAGCTTCTTCAGACATTTCCAATCATCCCTTCTCCTGATATGGTCCTGCACATCCATATAAACGGGGAACAGCGGCCAAACCAAACAGAGCGCTTAAAATGTTTTGGATACCGTATGAAAGACGTTCCCGTCCGGATCCCGGAATGTAAAATGCAGCCTTCCGGCGGCCGTCTTGAGCTCGGCAAGTTTCGTGCCCTCGTTTTTTAAGGCCGATAAATGCCCTGTAAATGGCATCCGGGTCCCGCCTGCGGAAGGCTTCAACGAGCTCGTCAAACCGGACAGAATGCTGAAACGGCACAGGTAAACGTTTAACTGAGTGAGCGTCTTTTGCCAGTTCCTTTAATTTCCGGCGGGCCCGTCCCAGCGTTACCTGCGTTGCGGCTTCCTTCATCCCGACATATTCCGACGTTTCCTTGGCCGTAAAATCGAATACGTCCATGAGCAGCAAGATCACGGCCATTTTCGGCGGCAGCCGTTCCGCCAGCTGCTCCAGCAGCTCCCTGCTGGCAAGCATGGGATCCGGCTCGCTAGCTTCATGGCTTGGGGCAAGAGGAACGGTCCGGAGGCGCCTTTTTCTCTGTGCGTCGATCCACGTATTTTTGACGATACGGTAAAGAAATGCCTTTGTAACAGGCCGTTCCGGCTGCTTGCGCAGCGCCTCGTTCAGCTTCAGCCAGGCCTCCTGGGTCAAATCCTCGGCATCCCAATGATTCCCGGCCAGGTGCCTGCTGTATTGAAATAATAGCGGTTTCCAGTCCATTCCTCTTCATTCGACTGCAGGCGGCTATTTTCCTTTTTTTATGAAACAACACAGAACCTGCCCTTCAGCTGAACCATCATAAGATAACGAACACTGGAAACGTTATTGGCTCGAAAAGAACGGTTTCAGAATTGTTACGAACCGAGAAGAGGTTACTGCTCGGAATTCAGGGCTTTTCTTAAGTTTTACACTCCAATAACGATTGGAGAATTCGTTAAGCTTGAAAAACGGCCCAAATTACCCATATAGAGACTGTGAAGTTCGTTAGCGCAGCATGTCCGTCGGCAATTGATACGGTCCAATAGCCAATCCGCCGGACATCCCTTAAAATAATAGGATAAGAATCGTATTTTGAAGCCATGAAAGGAAGCCTGATTATGCTGGAAAATCATGATCCCCTAGCAGCTTCTTTAGAAAGAAACCCGCTCGTGCTGCAAGCCGACTGCGAAAGCTGCTTCGGCTTATGCTGCGTCGCGCTGCCCTTCGCCGCTTCGGCGGACTTCGCAGCCGACAAGGCTGCCGGAACGCCCTGCCCCAGCCTGCAAGCGGACTTCCGCTGCGGCGTTCACGGCAATTTGAGGCAGCTGGGCTTTCGCGGCTGCACCGTTTACGACTGCTTCGGCGCGGGGCAGCAGGTTTCCCGGCATACGTTCGGCGGCCGCGACTGGAGACAAGCCCCCGAATCCGCGAAGCAAATGTTCGAGGTGTTCCCGGTCATGCGCCAGCTGCATGAGCTGCTCTGGTATGTGACCGTGGCGCTTTCGCTTCAGCCGGCCCGGCCGATTCACAGCGAGCTGCGCCTGGCGCTCGAAGAGACGGAGCGCCTCGTCCATCTAGGTCCCGAGGAGCTTCTTGAGCTGGATGTGTCCGGGCACCGCGCCCGCATCAATAGTTTGCTCCTGCGGACAAGCGAGCTTGTGCGCGAGGAAGCGCTCCGCCGGTTCAAAAGGCCGATCAAACGCCATAAAGCAATCGGCCGCGGCGCCGACCTCATCGGAGCCAAGCTGAAGGGAGCCGACCTCAGAGCCGCCAATCTGAGAGGAGCCTATTTGATTGCCGCCGATCTGAGCGGCTCAGACTTGAGAGCGGCCGACCTCATCGGCGCCGACTTCCGAGACGCGGACATAAGAGGAGCCGACCTGTCCGAAAGCCTCTTCCTCACCCAGTTTCAGCTAAACGCGGCGAAGGGCGATGCCGGCACCAAGCTGCCGACGGCGCTCGCGCGTCCGGCCCATTGGCCGGCATCCGGCAAGCGGCGGTAGATCGTATGTTTGCCGGAGTTACCTGCTAAGCCGAATGAAGCAGCACTGACTGTTACACGGCCCAAAGTTTTTCCCGCAAATACTCCGCGATTTCTGATCGCTCCAGATGCTCCGCCCAGCCGAGCGGCGTGCTTTGGAAGCCGGTATCTTTCACATGCAGATCGGCTCCGGACTCCACGAGCAGCTTGACGGCTTCGAGGGACCCCGAATTTACCGCTTGATGAAGCGCCGTAGCATGCGGATGAAACCCTTTCGGGCTGAAAGCGTTCAAGTCGACGCCGAGACCGATGACATAGGCCAGAGCTTCGGCATCGCCGTACAGGGCGGCGGCGGCCAAAGCGGTTCGTTTGTCGTCCGCGCCGGCGCCTGGCCCTAGCCGCTTCATCTCCTCCAACCGCCTCGTGCATACGGCGGCGGTCAGCGTCAGAGGCGCGCCGTACTCGAGCAATTTTTCAGCCGCAGCCAGCTCGCGGTGCGCCAAGGCCGGTATAAGCGCCCCCGACGGATCGGCGCCGGCGCCGGCCAATTCGTCGATCAGCCCGAGCTGCGCCCCGCACTCCCGCGCAACCATGCCCGAGCTTACCAGCATGAGCATGTAATCCAGCTGAGCTTGCAGGCTCTCCACGCGGTCGCGTTCTGCCGCGCGAATCATCACGCGCACCACCTTGATGACGTTAGCGGACATCCGCCCGGTCCGGATCGGATTTTCCGCCGCGAACCAGAGCAGATAGGGCCTCCGAAAATAACCCTCGCCGCATTCGGCCCGCTCCCGCATCAGCCCGGGGTGATCGGCCAGCAGCCGCTCCAGCCCTTTCGCGTCGCCTTCGTCAATAGCGGACACGGCCTGCCTGAACAACGGATTCAGCTCATCGAAATACAGGTTCCCGCTCATACGTTATACCCTCCTTTGAAAGTCTATTTCCGTGTCTTCATCATACCACGCCCGGACCGCTCAATAGGCATAAATGGATCATGATACGCGTCACATGACGAATGCAGCTGGACTCGCATATATTGACTTAGAAGAATTTGGCTATAGAAAGGGCGAATGTGCATGTCTGACGATATTATCATTGCCGCGGTCGGAGATCTCTTAATGAAGCCGCTGCTGATCCGATACATGCGTACCGGCGACAAACGCGATGGTTCATTGGACAAAGCACACGGCTCTTATGCTTTCGAGC
Source organism: Paenibacillus vietnamensis (assembly GCF_020169515.1). Lineage (GTDB taxonomy): Bacteria > Bacillota > Bacilli > Paenibacillales > Paenibacillaceae > Pristimantibacillus > Pristimantibacillus vietnamensis. The sequence continues at coordinate 89,785 of NZ_JAHMHW010000009.1, forward strand.
AGGCGTTTGAACCGGTTTCCAAGGTTCTGCAGGATGCGCATCTGACGATAGGCAATCTCGAGACCACCTTTGCGGGCGGACCGAAGGAGGGATTTATAAAGACGCGCCGGAATCCCAGAAATGGCAATCCGGTTTTCAAATGCCCGGACAGCTTCGCCCCGGCATTGAAGAGAATCGGTTTCAATGTGCTCTCTACAGCAAATAACCATTGCATGGATTATGGCGTTGGCGGACTCAAACGGACTCTCCATGTACTGGATAAGAACGGAATTGCCCATGCCGGGACGTACCGGGATGAGAATGAGTCCCGCAGGCTCTGTATTCGAAATGTCAGGGGCGTTCGTATCGGCATTCTTTCGTATACAAGGGACACAAACGGCATTGCGGTTCCAAAGGGGCAGCCTGCCGGCGTCAAGCTGATTGCACGCAGGCAAATAAGGCAGGATCTGGCACGGCTGCGGGGGCTGTCGGATTTCATAATCGTCTGCATGCATTTCGGTTTTGAATATCATGGAAGCCCGGCTTCGCACCAAAGGAAGCTGGTCCGTTTCCTGTTTCGTCAGGGAGCCGATGTCATTCTTGGCGCGCATCCGCACGTTCTTCAGCATTCGGTGTCCCGCACCGTGAAGGATGTAACCGGACGGACGAGAAAACGGTTCGCGATCTACTCGCTGGGCAACTTTATTTCCACGCGGCTGCATAACAAGGATGCCGCTTTAACCGGCATGATTGTTCGTCTCCGAATCCGGAAAACATCCGGCGGCGGCGCCCTGCTCGCAGGGATCGAGCATATACCGACCTGGGTATATATTTCGAAGGACAGCAACCGGGGAATCTGCCGGGTCTTGCCGTTGAAACAAGCGATTAAAAAGCCTGAAAGCTACTTCGCCGGGCAAATAACACGGATGAAACGCGCCTATCGCAAAACGACTCGCATGTATAAAGGGGTTTTATAACATTCGGACTGAAAACGTTAGTCTGATCAGTCGCGGCAGCCATGGCTTTATTATCCGACCGGAGCTGCCGCTATTTTAGTGCATATTTTTGCGGTATTGATTCGGGGACAAGCCCGCGGCTTTTTTGAACGAGGTGCTGAAATAGTGCTGCGATTCGTAGCCCGTTTTCTCCGCGATTTCGTTGATCGACAAGTCGGTTTCGCTAAGCAGGCGAATCGCCTGCTCTATTCTGGTTTGCGTTAAAACATTGATAAACGAAGCTCCCACCTCTTGTTTGAACAGCCTGCTCAAATAGACGGAGGACACGTTCAATTCATGGGCGGCGCCTTCCAGCGAGAAATCCGGGTCCGCATAACGCTCCGCCACCATTTCCTTCGTCCGGCGCACAAGCGGGGTAAGGCGGGTCTCGCTGTTCACCGAAGCCTTCGCCTCCGCATAAAGCTGCGGCACGCCGCCGTCCCGGTTCGGCAAATAGCTGGCTACGAGAGCGATTTTCAAATAATCGGCGACATCCTGCTCGATCTGCCTGAAAACGGCTGAATCCGGCTTGCCCCATATCAAGAGCACAATAAGACCGACCTCATCCCGAAAATGGATGCAGGTAAACCCCTGAAGGTTTTCCTCCATAATATTCTCGATCGCAAACAGCAGCAGCTGCCGGTCCTTCTCGGAATAAAACGCTTTGCCCTTCGATTGCTCCGGCCACCGGATGACGCCTACAAAATCGGGAGCTTCCGCCGGCATCCGAAGGAAGGCAAGCTGCCCGGCAATTTCCTCCGGACCGAGCTCGCCCTTCATCCATTCCAGACAAAACCTTTCGCGGAGCAGGGAAAAATTTTTTTCGAGCTGCCTGGACGCCATCTGCAGCAGCTCCTCGCCTGCGACCGTTTCCTCCAGCTTATGAACCAGCTTTCTCAGCACCTCGGTCAAAGCGTCCGGGTTGACCGGCTTCAGAATATAATCGTCCACCTCCAGCTTAATCGCTTCGTACGCATAATTGAATTCGTCGTGGCCGGTAATGATGATGATTTTGCACTGCGGAAGCTGCTTGCGAATATGGCCGATCAAGGTCATGCCGTTCATGATCGGCATGCTCAAGTCGACCAGCATAATTTGCGCCTGCTTCTCAAGCGCCAGCTCCAAAGCCTCCTCGCCGTCCTCGGCCTCTCCGACAACCTCAAGCTTCAGCTCCTCCCAAGGGATCGAGCTTCGGATGCCTTCCCGGATGATCGCCTCATCGTCCGCGATTAAAGTCCTCCATTTGCGCATCATGCGCGTTTTCCCCCTTCCGCCAAATAACGGGATGGCAGATCTTCACAACCGTACCGCTTTTCTCCTTGCTGTCGATCTCAATTCCGTACGGCTTGCCGAAGCTGAGCCGGATGCGCTCCTGCACATTGCGCAGGCCGTAGCTTGCGGGCGCCCCCTTCGGCTGCTGGTCCTCCGCAGCTCCCGCCGTTACCGCTTCAAGCGTCTCCCGCAAAGCGGCAAGCCTCGCTTCGGTCATGCCCGCGCCGTCGTCCTCGATGACGAGCTCCAGCATGCCCTCGCTTACTTGCGCCCGGATCGCGATCATGCCGGGCCCTCTGCGTTCCTTAATGCCGTGATAGATCGCATTCTCCACCACCGGCTGAAGAATAAGCTTCTGCACGAACAGATCGGCGCAGCTGTCGTCCACCTCGATGCTGTAATTCAGCTTTTCCTTATAGCGGGTTTTCTGGATTTTCAAATAGCTTCGGATATGCTCGAATTCCTCGGCCAGCGGAATGACCTCCTGCCCTTTGCTGAGCCCGATGCGGAACAGCTTCGACAGCGCCTCCACCACCTCCGCCGCTTCCTTCGCGCCGTCCTTGCGTGCGAGCCACTGAATCGTATCCAGCGTGTTGTACAGAAAATGCGGCTGAATGTGGGCCTGCAGGCTGCGCAGCTCCGCCTCCCGTTTCAAGCGCTGCTCCTCCCACACCTGCGACAGCAGCCGGGCGATCTGCGTCAGCATTTTGTTGAAGCTGCGCCCTAGCATGCCGACCTCGTCCTCCCGCTCCTCAGGAATCCGGATGCTCATATTGCCTTCCTCCACCTTGCGCATGAAGGACGACAATTGCAGAATCGGACGGGAAATCGAATGGGATAAATAGTATGAAGCCGCAATCCCGAGCATGCACACAATAAACACAAACAAAACCAGATATAAATTAATGTCCCTAATTTCCTGCGCGCTGTCCCGCCTGTCGAACACGCCTACTGTCGTCCAGTTGGTAAAATCGGACTTCTGGTAGATGAGCTGAAGCTCCTGCCCGTTCACCGAATGAGTGAGCATGCCCGACGGCTCGCGGCCAAGGAGCTCCATATCTACGCTTCCGATTTTGGAGCTCTGCGGGGCATAGATCATCTCTCCGTCATTGTTGATGACCATCAAATAGCCGGTTTTGCCAAGCCTGACATCACGAACGGTTTCCGCAATCACACGCAGCTTCAGGTCGATCAGCACGACCCCTTCCGTTCGCTGCGTATCCGGATCCTGAATCGCGCGGACGACCGATACGACCTCACTGTCCTTGTAATTGGCATGCGTCGTTACATTCCGGTTGTACGGGTGCCCGATCATCGTGAAGATGCCCTTGGCTTCGACCGCCTTGGCGTACCAGCTCTCTTCCGTCAAGCTGCGGCTGCTTTTCGCGTACATTTCGTTGCTGAAGTAGTCGCCGCCCGCCCCCACCACCATAATGCCGGCGATTTCCGAATACAGCGTCGTGAAGCTTTGCAAAAACTTGGACAACTCGTACTGCTCGTCATTTCCGGATATCGCAGGATAACCTTCCTTCAGAAAAGACTGGATACCGGAATTCATCGATATGAAGTACGAAATGTTCTGGATATTGCCGGCATGAGCATCCAGGGATTGATTGACATGATCGATCAGCTGCATCGTGTTCCCGTTCACCTGCTTCTCGACAACCCGGTTAACCGTTAGCGCCATTAACAATCCGATGCATAAAGCCGGTAGGATGCTGATCAGCAAAAAATGAAAAATAAACTTGTACCGAATCGACCAGTTGTTCAGCTGAAACCATTTTTGGAGCAGTTTGAATGCCATCTTGCGCTCACCTTCCGCTTGCCCTTATCCGGATCTCTTATTTTGCATAAAAATGATCGACGTTGGCTGACGTGACGACCGTAATGCCCGTATCGACATTGACCGGCAAAGGCGGCACGTCCGTCTGCTGCCAATCCGGAATCGGCGCCGCAAGCTCATGGCGGAGATGGAAAAGCTGCATCAGCGACCAATACCCCATGCTCCACGTCCCTTGGGCCATCGTGGCGGAAATCGTGCCGCTCTTGACCATGTCGAGCGTCCTCTTGTCCGTGTCAAAGCTGATAATATGCACCTGGTCCAGCTTGCCTTCCCGTAAAATCGCATTGCCGGCTCCGACACCGCCGTTTGCCTCCGTAACGAAGATGCCGCGCAGCTCCGGATTGTCCTCAAGCAGCTGCCGGGTCATTTTCTCGGAAACGAGCTGATCTCCTTTACCGTCCATGATGCCGACCAGCTGAAGCCCCGGGAACTCCTTGCTCAGCGTTTCCTTGAAGCCGCGGGTCCGCTCCTGGTGGTTCAGCTGGTTCGGATGCGTAATAATGCCGACCTTGCCTCTTCCGCCGGTCAGCTCGGCCATCTTCCGCGCGGCCGTCACGCCGGCGTTGTAATTGTTCGTGCCGATAAAGGAATACGCCTTGCTGTCCGGCGCGTCGGAATCGAACATCACGACCGGGATGCCCGCTTCCACCGCCTTGTCGATCGCCGCATTCAGCGCTTCGGAATTAATCGCGCTCACCGCAATGCCTGCGGGGCTGCGGGCGATGGCCTGCTCCAGCACCATCACCTCTTCCTGCACGTCATACTGCGTCGATCCCCGGTACTCGACCGAGACGCCAAGCGCCTCCGCGGCATCCTCGAACCCTTTCAAGCCGCTCTTCCAATAATCGATGCCGGTCAGAAAATTGACCATCACATATTTCTCGTCCGTCTGCCCGTGCAGGCCGGCCGTTTCGTTCAGCAGCCCGCTGTCGTCCTCCCGTATAAAAGCCATATACAAGTAGGCGATCAGCGTCCCGATCAGAATGAGATACACGAATAAGAGCTTTTTCAAAGCCGATCCCCCTATTTTTAGAGCCTAAATCGCTTTCAATATCATACGGCAACGAGCGCGGCGGGTCCACAAGCCGTGAACGCCTCCGCGCTTTTTGCCAAACCTTTGAAATTGAGGATACCCCGCCTTAAGCGGACTTATTCTTGTTGTAGAGGTCGAAAGCGACGGCCAGCAGAAGGACCAGGCCCTTGATGCCTTGCTGATAATCGATGCCGAGGCCGATCAGCGACATCCCGTTATTCATGACGCCCATAACGAGACCGCCGATAATGGCGCCGAGAACGGTGCCGACGCCGCCGGTCGCGGACGCCCCGCCGATGAATACGGCCGCAATCGCGTCCAGCTCGAAGTTCACGCCGGCTTTCGGCGTCGCCGCATTCAAGCGGGCAGCGAATACGAGCCCGGCCAGCGCAGCGAGCACACCCATGTTCACAAACACCCAGAACGTCATTTTTTTCGTTTTGACGCCCGACAGCTTTGCAGCCTTCTCATTGCCGCCAAGGGCGTAAATGTGGCGTCCCATAACCGTTTTGCGCATCACGAAGGTGTAGGCTGCTACCAGGATGAAGAGCATGATCAGAATGTTCGGCAGACCTTTGTAGGAAGCCAGCACGACAGTGAACAGATTGATGATCGCAACGACGCCCGCCAGCTTCAAGAGGAAGAACGGGGCCGGAAGCAGCTCGAGCTCATACCGCTTCTGGATCAAGCGTCCGCGCCATTCCATGAACAAATAGAAAACGGATAGTACGATGCCGATAATTACCGTAAGCAAATGAAGGTCCCAATTGCCGGGAACGTCCGCAAGGAAACCCGTGCTGATCGCGCGGAACCCTTCCGGGAACGGAGCGACCGATTTGCCGTCCAGCACAAGCATCGTCAGACCCCGGAACAGCAGCATCCCCGCTAGCGTGACAATGAAGGACGGGATCCGCACGTAGGCGACCCAGAAGCCCTGCCAAGCGCCGACGGCCGCGCCGATCAGGAGCGACAGCGCCATAGCTGCCGGGAACGACATGCCGTATTTGACCATCATGATCGCCGATACCGCGCCGACGAAGGCCGCAATCGACCCTACCGACAGATCGATATGGCCGGTAATAATGACGAGAAGCATGCCGATCGCGAGAATGAGAATATAGCTGTTTTGCAAAATTAAATTCGTAATGTTAAGCGGCTTTAACAGAATGCCGCCGGAGAGAAATTGAAACAGAAGCATGATTAAGACTAATGCGATGAACATGCCGTACTGCCGCATATTGCTGCGCAATAATTTCAGAGCGGTCTCCACGCTGATTCTACCCCCTGGTTGTCGTCATATATTTCATAATCGTTTCCTGGCTGGCCTCGGCTCTCGGAACCTCTCCGGTGAAGCGGCCTTCGCTCATCACATAGATCCGGTCGCACATGCCAAGCAGCTCGGGCAGCTCGGAGGAAATCATCAGAATCCCTTTCCCCTGCTCGGCCAATTGGTTAATAATCGTATAAATTTCGTATTTGGCGCCGACATCGATGCCCCGCGTAGGCTCGTCCAGGATCAGCAAATCCGGCCCCGTAAAAATCCACTTGCTGAGCACCACTTTCTGCTGGTTGCCGCCGCTTAAGTTGCCCGTCTTCTGGTGAATGCTCGGCGTCTTGATTTTCAGCTTCTTGCGGAAGCTTTCCGCCTCGGCGATTTCCTGGTAATCGTCCACAACGAACCATTTGGAGATGCCGCGCAGGTTAGCCAGCGTCGTATTCCGTTTGATGTCGTCCATCAAGATCAGACCGTACTCCTTCCGGTCCTCCGTCACGTAAGCGATGCCTTCGTCGATCGCTTTGCTGATCTCGTTCAGCTTGACCTCGCGGCCTTCCTTAAACAGCTGGCCGCTGATCTTGCTGCCGTATGCCTGACCGAAAATGCTCATCGCAAGCTCCGTGCGGCCCGCGCCCATCAGGCCGGCAATACCGACGATCTCGCCCCGCTTGACGTTGAAGCTGACATCGTCGATGACCTTCCGGTCCGTATCCGCCGGATGATAGACGTTCCAGCGCCTCGCTTCGAACAGCACGTCCCCGATCTTCGGCTCGCGCTCCGGATAGCGGTTCGTCAGATCGCGTCCTACCATCCCTTTGATGATGCGGTCTTCCGTAATGCTGTCTTCCTTCACATTCAGCGTCTCGATCGTCTTGCCGTCTCGCAAAATCGTAATCGAATCGGCCACCTTCATGATTTCGTTCAACTTGTGGGAAATAATGATCGAGGTGATTCCCTGCTCCTTGAACGCCAGCATGAGATTCAGCAAATTTTCGCTGTCTTCTTCGTTCAGCGCCGCTGTCGGTTCGTCCAGAATGAGAAGCTTGACCTCCTTGGACAACGCTTTGGCGATCTCGACAAGCTGCTGCTTGCCCACCCCCATCGAGCCTGCGACCGTGTTCGGCGATTCCGACAAGCCGACCGTGTTCAGCAGCTCCCGGGTGCGTACGATCGTCCGGTTCCAATCAATGATGCCGCGTTTCATCCGCTCGTTGCCGAGAAAAATGTTTTCCGCGACCGACAGCTGCGGGATAAGAGCCAGCTCCTGATGGATAATGACAATGCCCAGCTGCTCGCTGTTTCGAATATTTTTAAATTCGCAGGTATTCCCTTTGAATAAAATGTCGCCCTCATATGATCCGTGCGGATAAACGCCGGACAGCACCTTCATGAGCGTCGATTTGCCCGCCCCGTTTTCACCCATTAACGCATGTATTTCGCCTTGCTTTACTTTCAAATTGACATTTTCCAGCGCTTTCACGCCCGGAAAGGTTTTGGTGATCCCGCGCATCTCCAATATCACATCAGTCAAAGCTATCACCATGCCTTCAAAATGAGATTCTAAAAAATTCATGGACGGCCCGAAGGCCGCCTCGTTACGTTTGAGACTGTTGTTACGGGGATTATTTCAATTCGTCTTCCGTGTAGTAGCCGGAATCCACCAATACTTCCTTGTAATTGTCCTTGTCGACCGATACCGGCTCGAGCAGGAAGGACGGAACCACTTTCACGCCGTTGTCGTAAGTTTCCGTGTCATTAACCGTTGCTTCTTTGCCTTCGATGACGGCTTCCGCCATGCTTACCGCCACTTTAGCCAATTCCCGCGTATCTTTGAATACCGTAGAGGTTTGTTCGCCTGCGATGATCGACTTGATGGATGCGAGCTCAGCGTCTTGTCCGCTGATGATCGGCATCGGCTTGTCGCCGGAGCCGTAGCCTACGCCCTTCAAGGAAGAAATGATGCCGATGCTGATGCCGTCATAAGGAGAAAGCACGGCGTGTACCGTATCGGTTGCATAGTTGGCGCTCAGCAGGTTATCCATACGGGATTGCGCCGTCGCTCCGTCCCAGCGCAGCGTCGCCACTTGCTCCATGCTGGTCTGGCCGCTCTTCACGACAAGCTTGCCGCTGTCGATGTACGGCTGCAGAACGGACATGGCGCCGTCGAAGAAGAAGTAGGCATTGTTGTCGTCCGGCGAACCGGCGAACAGCTCGATGTTGAACGGCCCTTTGCCTTCCTTCAGGCCAAGCTTCTCTTCCAGGTAAGTTGCCTGCAGCACGCCTACCTTGAAGTTATCGAAGGTTGCATAGTAGCTTACGTGCTCGGAATTTTTGATCAGACGGTCGTAAGCGATAACCTTGATGTTCTCGTCGGCCGCCTTCTGCAGCACGTCCGTCAGCGATTCGCCGTCAATCGACGCGATAACCAGCACTTTAACGCCTTTTGTGATCATATTTTCAATTTGGGAAACCTGGTTTTCGATAACGTCCTCCGCATACTGAAGGTCTACCGAATAACCGAGCTTCTCGAATTCGCTTTTCATATTGGCTCCGTCGCCGACCCAGCGCTCGGACGACTTCGTCGGCATCGAAATCCCGACGCTTCCTTTCGCGTTGTCCCCTCCTCCGTTACCGGAGGCGCCGTTCGATTCCGTGCCGCCGCCGTTAGCGCCGCAAGCCGCCAGAACCGTGATGAGCGCTGTCATTAAAATCACTGCCAACATCTTCTTCATATCCGTTAACCCCTCTCTTGTGATCGGTTGAATGTGTTGATAGCTGTATCATACAGGGACGGGCCGGACGAAGCTTTGCAATTCGTTTACCTCTTTTTATAAAAAATTAACTTAAGTAAAAGGAGGAGTAATCTGAAGATCGATTGGGGAACTTAAAGAAAAAACGAAGGAGCAAACCAATGGCTAGAAGAAGAAGGCGTTATGCGGTTCCCGGGGCAGAACAGGGCATGCAGCAGTTCAAGGCGGAAGTGATGAAGCGCGAAGGGTATGCGGTAGACCCGGCTAGACCGGACGATGTCAAATACGAGGTGGCCAAGGAGCTTGGCATTCCGCTGCAGCCGGGCGATAACGGCAATTTGACGACGGAATCGGCAGGCCATATCGGCGGCAAAATCGGCGGCTCGATGGTGCGCGAAATGATACGCTTGGCTCAGGATAAGATCGCTAATCGCGAGTAGAATTGGATGGAACAAACCAGCAAATACTTGTCAAGGATTTTATGTCGGTCCTTACTCGAATTGCTGGTTTACACTTTTTAATTCAACAAATAACCCTTCATTGACTTGAAGGATATGGGTAATTATCGTTTGCCTTTGGTGGTTCAGCACATTTGTTATTTGTAATCCGCCAGTTAGCGGAACGAAAAAGCAGCCGGACTTCATGGCCGGCTGCTGCTGTCTGTATTAAACTGTGGTTTATCCTCATTTACTTTGGTTTTACGTTTAGGCCTTGTGAGTTCAAAACTATGCCTTACCATGTCATGAAGATCATCTTCCGGAAGCCCTTCATCCAGAATCACTGTATTCCAGTGCTCTTTATTCATATGATACCCCGGCTTGACTTCCTTAAATGCCTGTCGAAGAAAATCGGATCGTTCAGGATCACATTTAAGGTTAACGCAAAGATGTTCATCTCGGTTGAATATCAAGGCAAATAACTTCTTGTTTTCTTTATGGCGAATGGCCGTCCAGCCTTCTCCGAAAGGTAGATCTTCATACGAGCCTGGATAAGACAAGCAGTATTCTACGAAATCTCCTATTTTCATCCGATCTACTCCTGTCCTTTTTATTCCTGAATTCATTTTATACAAGATTCAATTTAAGGCTAATTCATGATACAAGCAAGATGTCCGAGGCCAACCAGATGGTGATTTTTCGTTTGGTTTGGTTTGGTTTGGTTTGGTTTGGTTTGTTCTGTTCTGTTCTGATCTAAGCGTCACCGCCCAGTAGACAGAAAGAATGAGACCGAATACTTCTGAAAGGTATGGGGCAGTTTATTTCGTAATCAGAACTGAAATAGGGGTTTTTTGATGGGAAGCGTCTACTCGAACGGACTTCGTCGTCCGAAATTACATCTTGCGCCTTATATTGCTAACTACATTCATGAACAGAACCCTTGGTCACTTGTATGGTGGTCAGCTGCCTTCCCCGGAGCTGGACATATGCAATTATGTAAATATGGTACCGGCATTGTGTTGATGTTCTGGGAGTTTTTCATTAATGTAAAGTCACACTTAAATGAGGCCATTTACTATTCAATGATAGGCGATTTCGAAATCGCTAAATCCGTAATCGATACAAAATGGTTTCTTCTCTATATGGCGGTTTACATCTTCACGATGTGGGACTGTTACCGCCTTGCATTAGATTTAAATAAATACTCCCAGTTAGCAGATCGATATGATGCACCCATTAAACCCTTTCATATTGGCGCTATTGAAATTAATTACCTTGATTACCGAAAACCATGGAATGGTGTAATTTGGTCCCTTTTTATGCCAGGACTAGGCTCTATATATGCAAACAGGCTTCCAACGGGTTTTTTTGTGTTGATCTGCACCGTTTTCTCAATTTACAAATCCAACCTGTTACCTGCCTTCCATTGGATGGCGGCAGGTAATCTCGATATGGTTAGAAATAGTATCAGCCCCCAGTGGTTTTTGAATTTACCTTCTCTTTGGGGGTTTGCCGTAAGTTCCACCTATATAGATATCCACTTTACAAATGAATTATTTAAGACAGAGCAGTCTAGATTTTTGGCGAAAAATTATCAACCACCGACATTTAAAATGCCACGAAAAAACAAAGGTGATGGAAACATGCATCTGATTTCAACGTTCCAACATAGTGCGTATTTAGAATTGGCACTCAGCGATTTAGAGCAGGAAGGAATTCCAAAGGATCATATATTCATCGCGACACTTGATAAACATTCGTCTAAGTCTTCGGACATTGAACGCGTGCATAAAGAGAGTGCCAGTCGCTATGAACTAGCTTTTATTTTAGCGACCATTTTTATGTTGCTTGGAAGTATATACGGGTTTATTTGGACCTGGGGACCAATCATCTGGGGATTAATTGGGATCATTCTCGGAGCGATTTTAGGTCTGGTAATTACTGTACTTCACAGGAAAAATAAATGGTTCATAAAAGAAGCGCCAATGGACGTTGTCGTCATTGTTGAATGCGAACAACACAATCTGGAGGTCGCTGAACGAATCATGTGGAGGCATAAAGCGTTGGGAGTATCAAAAACTCCATGAATGCGGTGCTATTTCGGATAATCTCATACCTGACAATTCCCCCTCGAGGTAATAGATGACTGATCGCTGTCCAGTTGTATTTGTTAAAACGCCATTGACGAAATCGAAAAGTTTATTGGAAATCGAAGATAAGACAAAACGGAGAGCATTGGATTGAATGACAACAGCGGTCGGGTCTAAGGCTTTGTTCAAGTCGTGGTCCCCCTGTCTTGGTGGAGCTCCCTTTTAGTTATATCTTATTTGTTTGTTTGTTTATCATGGCTGTCATCCATCTGATTATATAAGCAAGGATAATAAAAATTACAAGTAATTATATGGAGCTGACTGAAGCAAGAAATAATGCAGGAACATATCTAGGCGAACAACACGAGGGATACGATCCAAACCATCTTATATGGGCCGTGCTCGAAAACTCTGTACTAGAGCATGAGGCCGGCTACTGTTCTGAAATAAGTATAGTTCATCAGCAAGATGGAAGTGTGACTATAGCCGATAATGGACGAGGCATTCCGATTCGGGCCTTACCTAATTCTTCAACCAAGGTACCGGTACAAACCGTTCTTACGGAAATCGGATACTACAACAATACAAGTGCCTCTGTAGCAGCCCCAGGTGGACTTAAAGGGATCAATATGCCTGTGGTGAATGCACTCTCAGAGAGATTGTCCGTGGAAATTCGTCGTGAAGGAAAAGTGTTTCGTCAAGATTTCAAGCATGGAATCCCGCAATCCGAACTATTAGTAATCGGGGTAACAAAGGAGACAGGTACCAGTGTTACCTTTAGACCGGATCGAGATATTTTCGCAGCCAGCTTTGATAAAACTTAATTATTGAGTCGTATAGCAGAATTCCGGAAAATTTACCCCAGTCTAATTGTTGAAATCATCGAGTAGAGCAATTTAAGGCAACGGAATATTTCCGTTGCCTTTTAAACAGTTAGAAAGGCGAGTCCAGAGATGAAATCGCAGTGAAGGAAAAGGAAGATTCAGCACTTTCACCTAGCCAGGCATACAAACATAAATTAATACAGATGAAACTGGAGGGAATAGCATTTGGAAAACAATAAAGAGCTGCGTGATATTGAAATTGCAAAGCTGGCTTTTATAGGAGCATCGATAGCTGCAATAGGTGATGGGATAGGCGCGCTGGCTGCCGGATTGGCATTAGATGCTTTAAGGCAGGATCATCAAATTCAAAACGATAATCGTAATGCGTCATTTGCAGGTCCAACTCAAGTACAGCTTGATTATTATATAAAAGAGTTAATTAGAATTAGAAATATTGTCGGCTGAATGGACTAATCCATTTTGCCGCCTTGAACGGATTCTTGTCGGAGGCTTCAACCGGACGGTCTATCCATTGGCCCTCTTTTGTAAAGGACAAAGAAGACGCTTAGCCCCCTTTATGTGCGATTTCTTCCGCTTAACGGTCATCTCGGCGCTTTAAAGCCGTGATCGTATAGAAAGCAAACCGTCCATCTGTCCTATCTGACTCTCATGTCCATTAGCCGCCGACACTTGCTGATTAGTCATTCCAAGAGGCTTTTTCGTCCGTTACCTCTAGACAAGTCAGACGCGACGCGGCAGATAAGCGCTTGCCGAAGCAAGACACCGAAAGCAAAAAATGGCCATGCAGGGATAGATCGTCCCATGAACACGGCCATTTCTTCTTTGACTTCCTATTTTCGTCGAGCGTGCTATCCATCAAGTGAGAGAACTGCTTAGGGGCAGCCCTTTCGCTTCACACGATTATCCCGTTTGCATTTCTCTTCTGGCGGCTTTAAGCCGCTTCAGCTCGGCCTGAATTTCCTCGTTCCGGTCGATCCGGTCGAGCTCGTTATGCTGCGGGGACGCTGCCCATTGCTTTGCCGCAGCCCCGGCCTCCAGCCGGCGCACATTCTCTTCCAGACGCTCGAAGCCGCGAATGACCTTCTCCGTCCGGATGGCCGGGAAAGCGGCTGCACCTTCGATCGCCTTTGCGGCTTTGGCCCTCGAGGCGAGGAAGTACAGCCGGCCCTGCAGCTCGCGATGCAGCTCCTTCAAACGAACGATCTCCTGCTTCAGCGTACCGATCTGATTGCGGATCACATCCAGTCGCTGCCTGTAGGAGTGCAGCAGCCTCTCATGCTGCAGCTTTTCCGAAAGCGCAATTTCGGCAATCCGCTCCTCTTCCCGGTCCACCGCCAATTCGGCTTGGCGCAGCCGTTTGGAAATCATTTGCGACGTATGTTCAATTAGCAGAATGTATTCCTGCTCCGCGGCCAGCTGGCCGGCGAGCGCCTCGCTTGCTTTGTCGATATGCTCCTCAATCTGGCGCAGGTAATGCTTGGCCATATTTACCGGATCCTCGCACCTGTCCAGCAATCCATGCACGTCCGCGGCTGCCATTTCTTTTACTCTTCTGAATACTCCCATCCTTTTCTCCTCCTTGTTTGTCTAAAAAATAACCTCTTGTTTTGCGTTCCCACTCATCCAGAAAGCTTCCTTTGTCGGTAGGCATAGCGCCATAACGTATCGCTCCTTCGCCTGCACTTAACGCTTCCAGCGAGGCATCGTTCTGGCTCCGGGACCGGATGAGCAGAAGGGCGATCACAAGCAGCGCTCCCCACAGCGGCGATAACAGGCTCATAAGCGCAAGCCCCGCCGTAAAGGCGGTTACAACCCTAAGGATGCCGGACGATTTTGTCCACAGCCATAACGCCGCAGCAAGCGCCGCCAGCTTCAAAGCCGTGAATACCGCTGCGAACAACGGCGCAAACGCCTGATGCTGATAGCTGATCTCCCTCATGACGACATATCCGCCGTGTCCGCCGCGGCCCGGTCCTTGATGAATGTAGACATAGTTCGTATGTCCGAATAATGCGATTGCCTTGAGCAGCAGCAGCACCGCCGCGAATCCGGCAGCTCCGATTACCGCCCATTTGAGGGTCCGGTTCGTATTCAAGCTGCCACCTCCTCCCGTCTTGTTTTTTCGTACAAGCTAACTATAAATCTCTTGCCTGAAACATAGATTAGCTCCAACTTATAGGAGGATAAAAATGGGCTGAAAGCTGGCTGAAAGAAAGGATCGGCACTCCGCAAAATTTAAGGAGCTCAGCCGTTCCCGGCATGATACAATGGGAAAAATAAGATATGCGTCTTAATCGCAGCAGGGAGGGCATTATTTTGTCAGAGCAAGATTATTCAGCTTATCTTTTGGTGCATTTTATCGGGGAACAGCCCAACGGGGAGCAGGTCTATTTCTCCTACAGCGAGGACGGTCTCCATTGGAAAGATTTAAATGCAGGGTTGCCGATTCTTCGTTCCGAGCTGGGGGAAAAGGGCGTCAGGGATCCGTTTCTGGTTCGCTCGCCAAAAGAGGACAAGTTTTATCTGATCGCCACGGATCTCCGTATCGCGAGCGGAAAGGGCTGGGGCTCCGCGCAGACTGAAGGAAGCCGCGACATTATCGTATGGGAGTCCGCCGACCTGGTGAACTGGTCTTCCCCGTGGGCAGTCACGGTTGGCGTTCCGGGCGCCGGCTGCGTCTGGGCTCCGGAGGCCATTTATGACGAGGCTTCTGGCGACTTCCTGGTGTTCTGGGCGTCCGCGACGCAGGAGCCGCACGAGCATGAGCGCAAGCAAAAAATCTACAGCGCGCGCACCAAGGATTTCCGCAGCTTCACAGCTACTGAGAAGTATATCGAGCGGGAAAACCATATCATCGACACGACGATCATTGCTCATAACGGCATCTACTACCGTTACTCCAAGGATGAAACGACCAAAAACATCCGGGTCGAAAAAGGCGCATCGCTGGACAAAAACTCGTTTGACAATCTGAGCGCTCCGGCTTTGGAGGCATTGCTCGGCGTGGAGGGCCCTCAAATTTTCAAGCTGAACGACCGCGAAGAGTGGTGCTTGATCGTGGACCGCTTTGCGGAAGGAAAAGGTTATCTTCCCCTGCTGACCTCCGATCTTGAAAGCGGTGTATTCCGGATTGTGCCGGAAGGATCGTTTGATTTGGGGAAAAACAAGAAGCGCCACGGGGGTGTCCTCCCTATTACCGCTGCGGAAAGCAGCCGCCTTCTGGCGGCGTTCGGCGACGGCCATCAGGTTCTGCCCGGGCAATTCGCCGACCCGGACCTTGCGAAGTTCGGCGGCCGCTATTACCTATATCCGACTACAGACGGCTTCACCGGCTGGTCGGGCACGCAGTTTCATGTCTTTTCGTCCGATGATATGCGCATTTGGAAAGACGAAGGCGTGATTCTGGATCTGGCGACGGAGGATGTGCCTTGGGCGGTCGGAAGCGCTTGGGCGCCGGCTATCGCCAGCAAAGAAGGAAAATACTACTATTATTTCTGCGGCAAAATGGAAACCGGACAGAGCGCCATTGGCGTTGCGGTTGCGGACAATCCGGCAGGCCCGTTTAAAGCGCAGCCACAGCCGCTCATTACGATGGAACAGACGAAGCGTCTTGGCATTGCTATGGGGCAGGCGATCGACCCGTCGGTCTATTTTGAGGAGGACGGTACGGCTTGCCTGCTGTTCGGCAACGGACACGCTGCCATCGTACAGCTTGGCGAAGATATGGTAAGCGTCATTGAGGAAACGATGAAAAATATTGACGGCCTGCACGATTTCCGGGAGGCGGTCACCGTTCTGAAGCGCGGCGGGCTGTATCACTTCACCTGGTCCTGCGACGACACCGGCAGCGAGGACTATCACGTGAACTACGGCACGGCGGAGCAGCTTTACGGGCCGGTCACTTACCGCTATCCGGTTCTGTTCAAAAATAAAGAAAAGGATATGCTCGGCACCGCTCACCATTCGATTCTTCAGGAGCCCGGCACCGATAAGTATTGGATCGCGTATCACCGGTTTGTCACCCCGCTGACCCGGTTTACGGAAGGAAAAGGCTATCATCGCGAAACCTGCATAGATCCGCTCGCCTTCGGCGAAGATGGGCTGATGCAGCAGGTTAAGCTGTAGAGGCAGATAGGGAAAGGGGAAGGCGAAGCGCCTCCCCCTTTTTTTTAAATCCGGTACGCGCTTGCGGTACCCGCTGCTCTAACGTTTACTTATCTTTTTATCCTATTTGCCTTTCTTAGGAACCGTAACAGTTGCAGACGCTAGTGCCGTATTGCCCGCCTTATCGGTCGCGGAATAAACGATGTTATATTCCCGATCCGGGCCTTTTCCGGAATTCTCGGCACGAAGCTCGAATGCCGTATCGTAGGTGCCAAATTCGGCATTTTGAATATCGATTTTATGTCCAGTTCCCGTGGACTGACCAGCTTCATTTGATGTAATGGAAACTAATTGGATCGCTGCTATTCCTGAACCGCCATCTTGAGCATCGACGAAGGCTTGAATGGGTATCATTTTATTGTTGGCAGGGGATAAAGAGTATCGATTAAGCGACAGCTGCAGTGTCGGAGCCGTTTTGTCGATATTCACGACAAGCGTGTTCTGCTTCTCCATGTTTCCGGCCTGATCCGTGCTTCGATATAGAACGATATTCTCTCCTTCTTTGGAGAGCGTAACGGCTCCGTTGTAAACCGCCCATGTTTTTCCGTAATCAAGACTGTACGTTGTTTGTTCGATACCGGATAATTTGTCTTTTGCCGATAAGGAAACGTGAACATCGGAACGATACCAATCGCCGCTGCTTGCCTGTCCTGACACTGCCGCTTCCGTAACAGGCGCTGTTTTATCCAGATTGACGTAGGTCGTGTCCGTCCCTACTAATCCGGAGGAATCGATAGCAAAACCTTTTATCGCTTGATCGGCCCCTTCTGTGGACACTAAAAACGGAGGAGACACGACAAGCTCCGCGTCTTCGTCAACAGCTTTGAATGAGACCCACACGTCTTTGTTGTACCAGCCGTTATAATCAGGAGCTCGCTCTTTCACGGCGGTGACGACTGGAGGGTTATTTTTGATGAGCTTCAGTGACAGCCGGTAAACTCCCCCGTTAATTTCTATATTCTCCTCGGCCGGCATATAACCTGGAGCCGAAACTTTTAGCGTGTATGCCCCGCCCTTCAACACATCCGAAAAGAAGTAATTTCCCGCTTGATAGAGCGGAATATCCGTGCCCGCTACTTCGGCGATCGCGTCTTCAATCGGGACATCCGACTCGTCGGTAATCTCGACTTCAAGGCGTCCATTCAAATATGTACCGGGATGCATATCGAATACTTGCTGGTCGATGATTTTGTGATCGCCCGAATGAAGTTGAACCGTGCTCTCCCAATTATTGTTGTAAGTCATAATGTACGTATTCTCGCCGCGCGCAGAATAGAATTGTCCGGGAATGACGGACAACGTGTAGCTGCCTTCGGAATCCGACCATGCTTCAGCAATGTTAATCCGTCCGCCTCGTCCAAGGTAAACCGTTAATCTGATCGGATAATTGCTGACAGGCGTTGCGAACTCGTCTACATAAGTTATTTTTCCCGATAGGGTCGCTTTCTGCTCCGGCAGTTGAAAATCGAGAGTTTCGGACTCCACTGCGAAAACGACTACATATCCTTTAACCGTCAAGATAGCCGAGACGGCGTCGCCCAACGTCTTGGTATAGGAAATGGAGTAACTTCCTTCTTCATCTGTAATAGCTGATGTAATGTCATAAAAACCGGTACTTGAAGAGTAGGCTCCGATTCGAACCGTCGCACCTTCAACGGGCTGCCCGGCCTCATCGGTAATTGTTCCTTGTAAAGAACGAACCACTTGATCGCCAGCTTCATTGGCATAACTGATGTTTGTGCTTGCTGTCATGAAGACAAGAATTAATAGCAAGATAAATAAAGCCTTTCCTCTTCTTGAATCACTCGTTTGACTCATCCGTCATCCTCACTTTCGGTAGTTATATTAAGAACCAAATGTTCTTAATAAAGAATACCATGTCAGGAAAATTTTTGTAAGTCGCTACATGAATAAAGCACCCCGAATTTCTCCGAGGTGCTTCCATTTACCGAAAGGCTGCAGCGCTCTAACCCGTTTGTTCGCGGACGGACCTTTCCACTACAGAGCGGCCGGCACCCGTCTCCTTCGGTTTGCGGCGGCTTATCGGCCCGACCAGCCATCGCCCGTTCGGCAGCTTTGACAGAAGACTGGCCAAGCCGATCGCGCCTCCTACAACCAGAATAAACGTAAGCAGCGCCGCAGGCAGATGAGATCCGCTGAGCTGCATGGGCCGCGTTACCGCGCTCACCAGCATAAGCACGAATGCGTGAGCCAAAAATCCTCCGAACGAATGCCGCCCGATAAACAACAAAATGCGGCAGAGCGCACCTTTCCGCTTCTGCAGCAGCAGTGCGAGCCCGTACAGCAGCAGCAGCTGGGAGACGATGATCAAAAAAGTGGTAGGCTTCAAATAGTTGGAAACCTGTAAATTCATCCGCTCAGTCGAGAAGCGCAGTACATCGTAACCGAGCCAAATATACGCCCCGATGAACACGAAAGCCGCCCAACCCATCGCATTGGCCGCAAACGTTCGAAACCGGGCCAGGGCGAAGGCGCATACGCCGCCGATCAGGAAGTAGAAGATGTACATGACAAAATAATAAGAACGGTGCGTAATCAGCCCCGACCAAAAAGCGCCCGCAGTGGCGGCCCAGCCGGGCATTTTGTAGTAGGACAGCCACATAAGTGCGCCATACGCCAGTCCGAGCGCCAACGTCGCCCACGCAACGCGCTTGTATGATCCCCCTTCATGGGGATACAGACGCCCCCATGCCGATGGCATCGCCTTGGAAAACAGCGGGAACAATAAGTAAAACTGAAAAATCATAAGGATAAACCACAAATGATATCCGTTGGTCGGCCTTACCAGCTGCAGGAAGATCGTCGGCCAAGCCGACGGCTGCAGCAGCCTGGATCCGATAACCCCTTCCACCGCGATCCAGTAAATGACCGTCCAGCAGAGAAAAGGAACAAAAATATCGCCGAACCTTTTTCGAATAAAAGACCGGTAGTCCAGCTTGCCGCTGTAATTGTAAAACAGGATGAGACCGGACAGAAACACGAACGCCGGCGTGCCGAACCGGGTGAAATGAAACAGCATCGCCAGCATGATCGAGTCTGCGGGCATGATGTCCGGCCGATAAATATACTCCGCTATGCAGTGCTGAAGCGTCACCGCCAAAAAGGCAAACGCTCGAAGCAGCGTCACTTCATGGATCCGTTCTTTTTTCCGGCGTACCTCCGTTTCAGGCACCCACTCTTCGATTCCTTCTTGCAGATTGTTCATCGCTCTCCCTCTTTTCTTAAAAAGCAAAAGTTAGTCCTGATTGTACCGGACAAACATTAGGGGAAGATGAAATGGGGAAATGGAAAGTGTTTCTGTCGCAGGTTCGTTAGGAATGTGAGCCCTGAGTGAGTCCTAGGTGAGTGAGTCCTGAGCTAGTCCTGAGCTAGTCCCGAGCTAGTCCCGAGCTAACGAGCCCAGAACACGTAATTTGCTCCCAATAGAGCGATTTTGATTTCTTACGAACTGTGAACATGTTATTGCTCGAAAATCAGGGTTAATCCGCAGTTTTACACCTAATAACGATTATGGAGTTCCTTACAATTCAAAAAGCGGTCAGGTTGCCCATATAGAGATTGTGAGGTTCTTTATCGCAAAAAAGACAGCCGATCTTGCCGCACCGTAAGCTAAGGGGCAAGATCGGCTTCCGCAGGAGAATGACGAGGCGGTGGAACGAACACAGTTATCGTTATTTGCCCCTAATCGAACATGTCGAAGACTAACGGATGGCAGTACTGGAGATGTTCACGAAGAACAGCTGCCCGAACGCAAAGTGTGGGATAGTCCACGCAAGATCACCGGATCAATGGGCGACAAGGCGTCTTGGCCGATGCGCACAGCCGAACCGAAATGCACTTCGGTTACTCCCGTTTGCTCGATGAACGAAGTAATGCCTTGCGGCTTCAAACCGCTGCCGGCCAATATGGCGATGCGTCCTCCACGCGCCGCTTCGACCAATCGGCGCATAGCCGATATCGCCTCCATGGCCGAGCCCGGTCCGGCAGAGGTGAGCACCCGCGTAATTTGCGGATAGTTCTCCAGCGTCCGTAGACCCGCGATTTGGTCCTCCAGCTCATCGAACGCACGGTGAAACGTGACTTGCATGCCATTCGTTAACGGCAGCAAGGCTTCCAGCGCCCGTTCGTCGATCAGGCCATCCGGCGTCAGCGCGCCCAGTACGATTCCCGCAGCACCGCTTGCCTCTATTGCCTTTATCTCCTCTGCCATCGTCGAGATGTCATAGGACGAATAATGGAACGATCGGCTGTGCGGACGGACCATGACGTGAACGGGGATCTTCACCGCTTTGACAACTTGTCCGACCAGTCCGATTCCCGGCGTTAACCCGCCTTCCGTTATAGCGGTTATCAGCTCCAATCGGTCAGCCCCGCCAGCCTCCGCCGTTAATGCGTCCTCCATGCAAGTAGCGATAACCTCTAAAATCATAACGACGCACCTCTCTGCCGATATCAATGATGGCATTAATGATAAGAGCTCTTGGCACTTCTATCAATAGGAAAATAAGAAAACCATGATTAATGATCGCAATATTTGATCTCATTAATTGAACCTATTTAATAGAGCCTGAAGGCTCTGCTGCACTTTATACATCTGAACAACCTTCTTCCGTAACCAGCCGCCGCTCCGCTGCACCTTTTACAGCAGAATCCTCCAAGTTCGACCGATTCGAGCACCGTCAGGCTGATTCTGATGCAAAAGTGCAGGCTAGTAGCTCCAAAGCGCCTTCATGTAATGTTTCTGCTGCACTTTATACATCTGAACAACCTTCTTCCGTAACCAACCGCCGCTCCGCTGCACCTTTTACAGCAAAATCCCCCAAGTTCGGCCCTTTCGAGCACCGTCAGGCTGATTCTGATGCAAAAGTGCAGGCTAGTAGCTCCAAAGCGCCTTCATGTAAGGTTTCTGCTGCACTTTATACAGCAGAACAACCTTCTTCCGTAACCAACCGCCGCTCCGCTGTACTTTTTACAGCAGAATCCTCCAAGTTCGACCGATTCGAGCACCGTCAGGCTGATTCTGATGCAAAAGTGCAGGCTAGTAGCTCCAAAGCGCCTTCATGTAAGGTTTCTGCTGCACTTTATACAGCAGAAAGCGAAAGAAGCAGGCTGCCCTCAACGAACAGCCTGCTTCCTTCTGACCCCTATCTCTTTCTCCCATACTGCCTGGCATAAGACATAATGCGGCGGTACATGCTTTTGTCGCTCATATTTTTCAGCGGATAAACCGTAGGTCTGGTGTTCACCTCGAGAATCCAGGCGTTCCCTTTATCGTCCAGCGCTACGTCAAGTCCCAGCTCCCGAAAGCCTTTGGCATGCCGGTCGAATACGCGTCCGACGTCCTCGCCAAGCTTCTTCAGCTCCTGTTCCTTCCGCTTGACTGCGGCCTTGCCGAATCCCGCTCCGGAGAGCGTTTGCCAAAAATAACCCACCTCGCCGCCCTGATGGTAGTTCGTCGCGACCTTGCCCGGTCTGCCGATTTTCGTGCACATGGCCGTGCTCTTCCAGCTGCCGGCGTTCGATTTCTGCACCATGACGCGGATATCGAACGGCCGGCCTTTTACGGTTGCGAGACGGATGCCCTTCTGCAGCAGATAAGAGCGCTGCCGGGCGCGTTTATTCAAATGCCCATAGAGTGCGTCAAATGTCTTGAATCGTTTTTTCTCCGAATTGTGCTGCAGAGTATAACCGTCCGCCAGCTTTTTGATGCGTATAATATTGAAGCCGCCCGTTCCGCCCGTCGGTTTGAAAAACACCGTCGAATACCGGGAAAACATACGGCTAAGATTACTCCGGCTGTAAGTCAGCGTTTCGGGAATATATGTCCGTACTTTGCTTCCCAGCAGCCACTTCGTTTTTGTCCATTTGCTCTTGATGCTCGTACTTCGATAGCTCATTCCTGCCAACTCTCCTCTCTTCACTCTTCTAGCATATGATCGGCCGGCAAAGCCCGTACATGCTCCTGTCCAGCGGTTGAGAGATTAATAGAGACGTAGAGTTACACACCAATAGCTGCTTACCGCAAAAAAAATGACTCCCGCCAAACGCGGAAGTCATCATCCATCTATCCTGTCAAGTTACAGGAGCCGGATTAAACAGGTTCAGCGAATTGTGCAGGCCCCATTGATCCGCCCAGGTTTTTCTGCGGCCGCTCGCGACATCGAGGATCAGGCGGAACAGCTCCCAGCCTACCTCCTCAATCGTAGCTTCTCCCGTCGCGATCGTTCCGGCGTTCACGTCGATCAGATCATGCCACTGCTCGGCGAGCAGGCTGCGGGTCGCCACTTTAATGACCGGCACTACCGCAAGTCCGTAAGGCGTGCCTCTGCCGGTGGTGAACACTTCCATATTCGCTCCCGAAGCAAATTGCAGCGTGCCGCACACAAAATCGCTGGCAGGCGTAGCCGCGTACAGCAGACCTTTGCGGGTCGCCTTCTCGCCCGGGGCCAATACGCCCGCGATCGGACTGCTGCCCGATTTGACGACCGAGCCGAGCGACTTCTCGACGACATTGACCAGGCCGCCGAGCTTGTTTCCCGGCGACGGATTTGCGCTGCGGTCCGCCTCGCCTTTGTCGAGGTACCGGTCGTACCACTTCATCTCCCGGATCAAAGCTTGGCCAACCTCCCGGTCCACCGCGCGCGGCGTTAACAAATGCACCGCATCCCGCACTTCCGTTACCTCAGAGAACATCACCGTTGCGCCCGCCCGGACGAGCAGATCCGCCGCATAGCCTACCGCCGGATTCGCCGTGACGCCCGAGAAGGCGTCGCTGCCGCCGCACTGCAGCCCTACGACCAGCTCGGATGCCGGGCATACGACACGCCGCCGCGCATTCAGCTTGATCAGCTTTTCTTCCGCTAACGCCATAATCGTCTGAATCATGCTGCTGAACCCGTGATGATCCTGCAGCGTCACGATATCGCCGCCGCCTTCGGAAGGAATCAGCCTCTCCGGCACAAGCTTCTCGCAGCCCAGACCGACCACCAGCACCTCGCCGCCAAAATTCGGATTGGTCGCCATATTTGCAATCGTCCGGATCGGAATGACCGCATCGGGAGCACCGATGGCGACTCCGCAGCCGTAATGGTGAGTCAAGGCGACGACATCCTCGACATGCCCATACTTCGGAAGCAGCTCCTTTTTAATCCGGTTCACCGCATAATCCAGCACACCTGCCACACATTGGACGCTTGTTGTGATGCCGAGTATATTTTTTGTACCGACGCTGCCGTCCTCATTGCGGTATCCTTCAAACGTATATCCCTCCAGCGGCGGCAGCGGAGCCGGCACTTGATTCGCCACCTCCAGCTCATCCAGCAGAGGAGGCTCCGGCTGCCGGACGAGCTGCTCCTTCACCCAGCTGCCGGCAACAATCGGCTCCTCCGCGTAGCCGATGACTTCCCCGTAGCGGATGATCGGAAAGCCCTGCGGCAAATCGGTTAACGCGACCTTATGTCCCTGCGGGATGCCTTCCCGCAGCATCAGGCCGCAGGCAAAGCCAGTTCCGGCGGGCAATCCGCCGGAATTAACGATAATCGCCACATTGTCTCTGGCGTTCACCTTAATATATAAAGGCGCTTCCTGTCCGTTTAGTGCAAGCTCAGACATGACCCGGCTCTCCTTCCCGTTTGTCGTCCCCTCACATCTCATTCTGATTTTTCATTCTCGCTCCAAGCATTAGCGTCCGGATGATAGAAGCCGCCGCATGACGGATGAGAGCAGGCGCCTGCTTCATCGCCTCCTCCAGCGGCATAGGCCGCTGGACCGCGCCGATGACGGCATCCATCCCTTCCCCGTACAAGGCTTGCATGGCGGAAGCGTCCGGCGAAATGCCGCCTGACAGGCAGATGACCGGAACCTTATGCCTCTTGGCGATTCTCGCGATGCCGGCCGCGGCTTTGCCGTACCTCGTTTGAAGGTCGGTGTGCCCTTCGCCGGTCAGCACCAGATCCGCCTCCGACACCCGCTTCTCGAAATCGGCCGCTTCCAGGACAAGATCGATCCCCCGCTCCATTCTGGCGGATAAGAAGGCCATCAGGCCTCCGCCAAGGCCGCCGGCCGCCCCGGCGCCTGGAAGCTCCGCAATGTCCTTGCCCATGTCTCTGCTGATGATCCGGCTGAGATGAAGCAGTCCGCGGTCGAGCGCCGCGACCATCTCGGGCGTCGCCCCTTTTTGCGGGCCATAGACGGCGGCGGCGCCATTGTCGCCGCATAGCGGATTCGTCACGTCGCTGGCAATCACGCATTCACAGCCCTCGATGCGCGGGTCCAGCCCTTCAAGATCGATGGCGGCGATATGCTCCAGCTCGCCGCCGCCGTATCCGATTTCTCCGCCGTACTTGTCCGGAAACCGGACGCCGAGCGCCTGCGCCATCCCAACTCCTCCATCGTTCGTTGCGCTGCCGCCAAGGCCGATGATCAGCTTGCGGCAGCCCAGCCGCAGCGCTTCCTTGATCAGCTGCCCGGTTCCATAGGTCGTCGTAAGGATCGGGTTCAGCCGGTCCTGCGGAATCAAAGTCAGTCCCGAAGCGGATGCCGCCTCGATCACCGCGGTTCGCCCGTCGTCCAGCAGCCCGATTTCGGCCGTGACCGGATCGCCCAGCGGACCTCTGACCTGCACCTCATGAAGCCGGCCGCCGGCTCCGCGGACGATCGCTTGAACGGTGCCTTCTCCGCCGTCCGCAACCGCTATTTGCAGCACCTCGGCCTGCGGGCACGCTTCAAGAATTCCCTGCGTCATATATTCGGCCGCCTCATAGCTGTTCAGGCAGCCTTTGTACGAATCGGGCGCTACAATAATTTTCATACCGATCACCTCGCAGGAGCGGATTTTCTGCCCAAGCGTAAACAACGGCTGCCGCTGTGCACGAACCGTTAGCTGCGTCTTTGCGCAGCTCGGTGCTATGACGTCCTTTGGCGGCAAAAGCCGTTTCGCGATTTTGAGAGTAACGCCCCAGCGTCATCTGCTCACTTCTACCCGGGCCAGCTGCTCATAGTAGCGGATCAGGCCCCCATGGTCGCTGGCTCCCAGCCCGTCTTCCTCAAGCTTCCGCATCATCTCCAAGACAGTGGAGGTCAGCGGAAGCGGGATGTCATATTGCTGCGATGTAGCCAGCACGTTACCGAGATCCTTCTTGTGCAGCTCGATCCGGAAGCCGGGCTCGAACCTGCGGTCCAGCACGAGCGGGACCTTCGCATCCAGCACGGCGCTTCCGGCCAGGCCGCCGCGGATCGCTTCGTACACCAGCTCCGGCTCCACGCCCGCCTTGGCCGCCAGTACCATAGCCTCCGACATCGCCGCCAGGTTAATGCCCACGATAATCTGATTGGCCAGCTTCGTCACGTTGCCGGCCCCGATGCCGCCTGTCCGTACGACGGATGAAGCCATCGCCAGCAGCACGTCGCGGCATTGTTCGAAAATGTCCTGCTCCCCTCCGACCATGACGGACAACGTGCCCGCAATCGCTTTCGGCTCCCCGCCGCTGACCGGAGCGTCCAGCATGCGAACGCCCTTCTCGGCCAGCGTGCGCGCGACCTCCTGACTGGCGAGCGGCGCAATCGAGCTCATGTCGATCACGATGGAGCCCGCTTTTGCCCCCTCTATGACGCCGTCCTTCCCCAGAATAACTTCCTTCACCTGCGGAGAGTCGGGCAGCATCGTAATGATCAGATCCGCCTGCTCCGCAACCGCTTTGGGCGTATCGGCCAGCGCGGCGCCGGCCGCCGCCAGCTCACCCGAGCTTTTGCTCGTCGACAAAACAATGAGCTCGTAACCCGCCTTCAGCAGATTTTTGCTCATCGGCTTGCCCATAATGCCTAGTCCGATAAAACCGATTTTTTTCATCCTTGCGCCTCCTGCCCTTATCTCACATCATCCGGACCGCAGCCCTCAAAGAACGCCCATCTCCTGCAAAATCCCTTTCAGCTTGCCGCGGTTCTCGCCGGTACAAGCCGTGTTCGGCAAAATCGGCTCGCCGACAGGCAGCCCCATAAGCTGCATCGCTTCCTTGGTCACGACGGGAAAGCTCGCCAAATTAAACGCCATGCGGAGCGGAGCCAGCGTAAACTGCGCCTCCAGCGCGCCCGCCAAATCCCCTGCTTTGAACTTGTTGTAGATGTCCACGACAAGCGACGGCACAATATTCGCGGTGGATGCGACGCAGCCGGCCGCGCCGTAGGCAAGAGAGCCCAAAATCATAACATCCCGCCCCGCCATAACGCGGAAATTCTTATGTCTAGTGGTCCGGATATATTCCGCGGTCAAGGTCAAATCCCCGCTGCTGTCCTTAATCCCGGCGATGTTCGGAATATCGCTGAGCCGCCCGAGCAGCCTGACCGAAATGTTGTTGCCGACCCGGTCCGGGTTATTATAGAGCAGAACCGGCAGCGAGGTTGCCTCGGCTATCGCCGCGAAATGGCGGTATAGCTCCTCCTCCGAGGGCGTCAGAAACATCGGCGGCAGCACCGTCAGCGCCTGTACGCCAAGCCGCTCCCCCATCCGGGCCAGCTTCACGCATTCCTTCGTCGTAATCGCGCCGATCCCCATATAGACGGGCACCCGGCCGGCCGTCTGATCAAGCGTGATGGCAACGGCCCGCTCCTGCCGCTCATGATCCAGTCCGTAAAATTCCCCGTTGCTGCCAAGCGACAGCAGACCGTGCACCCCGCCGGCAAGCACGTAATCGACGACCGTGCGCAGCCCCTGCTCATCCACGTTTTCCTCCGCGTCCACCGGCGTCACCAGCGGCGGAATGACCCCGTTAATCCAGCTTGCGTCCATTTGCAGCGCTCCCTCCCGTCAACGATTCCGACAATAATCCGATTTCATTTAAAGCCATAATTAGCGGAGCGACGCCATGCCCGTTATTGTCCACGACAGCCTCTCCGAATAGATAATAAACCAGGCTGCCGTCGCGCATTTCGCCCGTTTCCGGCTTCCTCCCGAGACCGGCGCTGCGGCAAATGCCGCCGAGCAGCACCTCTCCATCCTCTTCGCGCAAATAACGGGCTATCGTGCCGTTAAAAGCATCGATGCCGTACGTTCTATATTCTGAAGGCAGATACCCCAGCCGCACGCCCTTTAAGATCGAATAGGCCAGCATAAGCGTCCCGCTTGTCTCCAGGTAGTTGCCCGGAACGTCCGGCTCGTCGACGACTTGATACCACATCCCGGAGCTGTGCCTGTGCGGCAGCATGTCGTCGGCAAGCTCCTTGAGATAGACGCGCAGCTCGCCGGCGTCTGCCGGCTCTCCTTCCAGCAGCTCCAGCACGTCGACAAGCGCCATGGCGAACCAGCCGACCGCCCGCAGCCATACGTTCGGCGACTGCCCCGTCCTGCTGTCGCTCCAGAAGATTGCGCGGCTCTCGTCGTAAGCGTGGCTGTACAGCCGCTTTTCCTCATGATAAATAAACTCGCGGACATTGCGGAACTGCTGCAGCGTATCGGAATAATCCTTATGCTCTGCGAATTGCTTGACATACTGTACCAGAAACGGCTGCCCCATATATAAGCCGTCCAGCCACACCTGGGAAGGATAGTTCTCCTTATGCCAGAACGAGCCGGCATTCGTCCGCGGATACACAGACAGCTGCCCGTAGAGGCTGTCGAGTATTTTTTGGTACCGCGGATCCCGCTCTCTCTGCCACAGCGGGAACAGGCAGGCCGCCATCCGGATTTGATCGATGTTGAAGCTTTCGAGCCGAATGCCTGGAATGTCGCCGTTCGCGTCGAACAGCCGGTCGATAAACGACTTGACGAAGCCGTATTCCCGCTCGTCTCCGCTTTGCTCGCAGCTGTCCAGATACGCCTTCAAAATACAGCCCTCGATATAGTGCCACCTGGCCGAGAACCACTTCGTGTCCGTTCTGTACTGCTCCTTCAACTTTCCTGCCAGCTCCATGCTCATGCTCAGCATCTCCCCGTTTCCGTTCGTTGTATTGCAGCTATTGCGCACGGGCGTGCGCCTCCCGGTATTGTCCCGGCGTCATGCCCTCCGCTTTGCGGAACGTGCGGATAAATCCGGTTGAATTCGTATAGTTGAGCCGCTCCGCAATTTCCGTAATTTTCAGGTTGCTGTCCCGAAGCCACAGCTTGGCCATATTCATGCGATAGTTCGTCAAATAATCGATAAACGTCATGCCCATCTCTTTTTTGAACACCCGGCTCAAGTAAACCGGATGGAAGCGGAACTGCTCCGCGCACATTTCGAGCGTAATGTCCTGGTCGTATTTCTCCTGAATCAGCTCGACCATCGACTGGGCGATGTTAATGTACTGCGAATCGATCCGGCTTTGCAGAAAAGCCAGCGCGGGCGGCAGCAGCTGCGTCTTGAACCATGCCAAAATTTCCTCGGCCGTATGCAGCTTCATGAAGCGCAGCGCAACCGATTTGCTTCCGACCAGCCCGTCCAGCGTTCCGCCCTGCTGCTGCACCAGCTGATAAATTTTCGAGACGAGCTGCAGCATCAAAATTTGAAAATCGTTAAACGAAACGTTTTTTTGCAAAAGAGCCGCCGTATACTGGTTGAAATAGTCATAGGTCGAGGCGGCTTCGCCCGTTTTGAGCCCTTCCAGCAAACAGTCCTCGAAATGCTGCCAGGAGGCGGCGGGCTGAACGCTGCTCCGGCCTGCCGTATCAATGTCCTCGTAATGGAGCAGAAGCTGGAAGCCAAGGCTGATTCTCCGTTTAAGCGCTTCCAGCGCTTCCGAATACGCATCCATCGCATCCGTATATTTGTGGAAGGGACGGCTGATGCCGATGCTGATTTTCAGCTGCAGCAGCTCCTTCACCTTCGACTCGATCAGCTCAGCCATTTCGTAAAAATAGCTTTTCAGCTCGTCCGGATCGTCCGACTGGCCAAGCAGCAGCGTCACCTGCGACTGGTCCAGCAGCAGATGGCCCAGCATGCTGTCGCGGGGAAGCAGCTCGCCTACGATGTTATTGATCGCGAACAGCAGCAGCTCCTTCTCGTCGTCATCGTAGCGGGTGCCCTCCAGCGAATCGATTTGCAGGGCGAGTACGCCAAGCGCCTTGCCTTTCTCTCCGAAGCCGTACGTTTCGTACTTGTAGGCAAATTCGCTCTCCGACACCTGTCCCATCAGCAGCTTCATCAGGAAAAAGTCCTTCACCTGGCCGCGCTGCGCCTTCAGCTGCCGCTGAAGCTCGTTGCTCGTGCTGAACAGCGAAGAGAAACGTTCCTCTATCATCGCAAATTCATCGCTTTTTTGGCCTCCGGCACCTTCAATGCCCAGCTGCTTCGTCATATTAAACAGCTTGTGAATCGGCCTGTACATCCGTCGTGTTCCGTAAAAGGCGACGCAAGCCAGGAGCACCAAAATAATGATGCAGGCATTCAGCGTAATAAATGCAATCTTCTTCGTTTCCTTTGTAATCGCTTTCAAAGAGACGGTAGATGCGTAGGTCCATCCGTTATAAGCCGACGCCCGGTAATTGACGGCCATCCCCGCCGCTTCGAAGCGGCCTGTCCCTTCCGCCTCCGTCTGCAGCTTGCTGACGACGGCCGGCTGCACCGGCTCCGTGCCGGCGCTGGACAGGAACGGCTCTCCCTTCCGGTTCAGCACGTAGATGCTGCCGAGCTGCGCATTTTGCGTCAAATTCGTCAGCAGCGCATCCTTCGACAGGTCGATCAGGAGCAGCGCTTTATGCCTTGTGCCCGAAGCAATCATCGGCAGCTTGATAACAAGCTGAATCGTGTCCTGCCCGCCTAAGCCGCCGCCGGCCGTCCAGAACAAATGCTGAGGCTGATTGGCGTATTCTCCAACAAGCTCCGGACTGATGAGCTCTTTCCCTTTCGCAAAGCCCAAGCTGCTGATCATCCAGTTATGGTCCAGATTGATAAGCCTCGTTTCGGCCACGCCTTCCAGGGAATGAAGATTGTACAAGCCCTTCGAGAGCGAATTGATTACCTGAAAATCCTCATTATCCAAATCGTCGTACAAATTATCGCTTACAAGCGACGAGCTGCTGTATTGCACAGCCCCCATCTCTGCATTTTTTAACACCTGCTCTATTCTCATCTGGTTTTGCATCAAAATTTGGGCATTTCCGTCATTGACCTTCTCCCCGATGTCCCGTGAGGCAATATAGTAGGAAATGAGACCGATGGAAGCAACCGAAACGGTGGTTAGCAGCAGCGAGAACACAAGCAATCGATACAAGTATTTAGGCAACGTCGACCTCTCCTTCCTAATTACCATTATATCAGAGCTTGCCCGGTTATCGCCGCCGCCCGGTTGTGTGCGGGTGAATTTATTGCTTTTGCTTCGCGTAAGCGGCCGTATACTCCTCAATTACCTTATCGCCGCCCGCCTTTTTCCAGTTCTCGACCTCGGCCTGCCAGCCGGCTTCATCGATTTTGCCCATAATAAACTTCGTTTGGGCGTCGCGAATGAGCGTATCCAGCTCTCCGCCCCTCTCCAGATAAGTAGGGGAGCTTAGCGTCAGCGCGATATTCGGCACGACATTCGGCAAATTGCCGGCGACAACCTTCCAGCCCTTCTCCTGCAGCGGCGATAATTTCAGCGGCAAGCCCTGTCCGGTTACCTCGAACGAAGGCAGACTGTCGCGATATGGCTTGACCTCCAGATTAAAGACCGACAAATCGATAAATTCGGCTTTTCCGTCGTCCGTCTTCTTATGATGCTTGCCCTCAAAGCCGCGTGTCAGCAAGGTGGACATTTCCGGATCGAGCAGCTTGTCGAAGAAGCCCAGCAGCTGCTTAAGCTCTTCCTCCGACGCCACGCTCGATTTCGGGAAGACGAAAAAGCCGTTGTTTCCAGGCTCCGCCGGCACGCGGTTGCCGAACGGTCCGATATACGGCTCCACATCGACAATGGAGTCGGGCACCGCTTTTTTCAGGTTGTCGTGGGAGGTGGCGGCGGCCGAAGCTACCGTATTCACGCGGATGCCCGCCTGGCCCGCATTCCATTTATTGTCCGCATCCGCACTCTGGACGACGGAAAAATCCTGGTTGATCAGTTTCTCCGCGTACAATTGGCGAAGCAGCTTCATTGCGTTCAAATAAGGCGTCGTCATAAATTCCGGAGTCAGCTTGCCGTTCTCCTCGCCCCATTTATTCGGCGCCCCCTGCGACACGGCAAGCCGGGTCAGAAACGTATTGCTGGCGGCGGGGTCGTTAAAGGATTTGTCCAAAAACATGCCGTATGTGTCCTGAGCGCCATTTTTGTCCGGGTCCTTCTCGGCGATCGTCTTCATCACGTTGTACCAGTCATCCAGCGTCACCGGCAGCTTCAGGCCCAGCTCGTCGAACCAGTCCTTCCGGTAGACAAGCCCTGCACGCCCCGTATCCCGGTACAGCGGCAGCCCGTACAATTTGCCGTCCACTTTGATGTTGTCATAATAGTAATCGTCGAGCGCCGACAGATTTTTGTAGTCGTCCAGCAGCGGCCCGATTTCCCAGAACAGGCCGGATTGGATGGCGGCCAGCGTCGTCGCGTTTGACGTGATTTTGAAGGCTTTGGGCATATCGCTCGAAGCGATCATAATATTTTTCTTATCTTCGAAAGCGGCGGCCGGAATCCATTGAATGTCGATCTTGGAATTCGTATATTTCTCAATGGCAAGCTCCACCTCGCTGTCCTTCTTCGGTGCTTCGCCGACCTGAGGCGTGGCGATCGTAACGGTGAGAGGCTTATTGCCGTCCTGCTGTGCCGGCTCGTCCGTCCCTGTCCCCGTCTCCGGGCTGCCTCCACCTGCGCATCCCGTCAGAACAACTGCAGCTGTCAGCAAGGAAACGGACCCCTTCATAAAGCGCTTACGAAACATAGCGAATTCCCCCTCCGATTAGTTGAAAAACAGGCTTCCCATTGTTCAAGCAGCCGTCAGCCCTTCACGGAGCCGAGCAGCACGCCTTTGGCGAAATGCTTTTGCAGAAACGGATATACCAGCACGATCGGCAGCGTCGCCACCACAATCGAAGCCATCCGGATCGTCTGCGGCAAATAGTCGGTCGGATCCTGCTGCGAAGTCGTATCGCCGATCTGGTCCTGCGACAGCAGCACGATTTGCCTCAAGATAACCTGAACCGGAAACTTCTCCGAATCGTTGATGTACATAACGGCGTTAAAGAACGTATTCCAATGGCCGACGGCGTAGAAAAGCCCGAATGTCGCCATCGCCGGCATCGACAAGGGCAGAACGATACGGAACAGGACGCCCAGATCGCCTGCGCCATCGATTTTCGCAGAATCCTCCAGACTGTCCGGAATTTGCTGAAAGAAGTTTTTGAGGACAATCAGGTTAAACGCGCTGATCGCCGTCGGAACCATGAGCGACCAATACGTATTGATCATGCCAAACGCCTTCACGACAAAATAAGTCGGGATAATGCCGCCGCTGAACAGCATCGTCACCAGGATCATCAGCATAAACAGACGTCTTCCTCGAAGTCCCGGCTTGGCCAGCGGGTACGCGGTAAGCGAGGTCAAGACCAGGTTAATAAACGTGCCGACAACGGTTACATAAATCGAAATGCCGATCCCTTTGAACATCGTATCCGTCGAGAAAATGTATTTATAGGCTCCGAGGGTAAATTCAGTCGGGAATAAGAGCAGCCCGCCTTTCGCAACCTCCGCAGGGGCGGCGAACGATACGGCCACGATATAAAGAAACGGAACGATCGTAACGACCGAAACAAGAATCAGCAGCGAATAATTAATCGTATTAAACAGCCGGTTGCTCCAATGCTTCTGTTCCGCGAGCATAGCGGCACCTCCTGACGCTTCTAGTAAATGCCTTCTTCGCCGAACTTCTTCGCCGCCCAGTTGGCCCCGAGCACCAGCACGAGCCCGACGAGCGATTTGAACAGCCCGACTGCGGCGCTGTAGCTGTATTGCCCCTGCGTCAAGCCCTTCATGTAAACGTACGTATCGAACACTTCGCCGACTTCCCGGTTCATCGAATTCAGCATCAGGAAGATGTGCTCAAACCCCGTATCCAGAAAAGAGCCCAGCCGCAAAATAAACAAAATGACGATTGTGCTGCGAATGGCCGGAAGCGTAATATGCCAAAGCTGGCGCCAGCGCCCCGCCCCGTCCATGCGTGCCGCCTCGTAAAGCTGAAGGTCGACGCCGGCAAGCGCCGCGAGGAAAATAATCGTGCCCCAGCCCGCTTCCTTCCAGATCGACTGGCTGACAATCATCGTCCGGAACCAGTCTTCGCTGAGCATAAACGGAATTTTCTCGAAGCCCAGCTTCGCAATAAACTCGTTTACGATGCCGCCTTCGGTTGTAAACAAAATGTAGAAAATGCCGACCGCTACAACCCATGATACAAAATGCGGCAAATAAAGCAACGTCTGAGCGAACCGCTTGAACAGCTTTTGGCGGACTTCGTTCAGCATCAGCGCCAATATAATGGGCAGCGGGAAGAAAAATACCAAATTATAAATCGCTAACAAAATCGTATTGCGGAACAGCGTCCAAAACTGCGGCTCGGTAAAAAAGCGTTCAAAATGCTTGAATCCCGCCCAGGGGCTGTTCAAAAACCCCAAATGCGGCTGGTAATTTTCGAACGCCATCATCAGCCCGAGCATCGGTACATATTTGAAAACAACAAAGTACAACATGCCCGGCAAAAGAATCAAATACAGCCATCGATCCCGGATTATATCCTTCATAAGCAGCGATTGTTTTACCGACTTCAGCTTATGATCGGGATGCAACCGGACTGCCTGCTGCCCCTTCATCCGTTCCCCTCCTCCGCTTGTATTCCTGTGTGGATCGATCACACCCCAACTATATATGCCGGGGCTGCAACAGGCAATCGTACTGATCAAACCATCTGATATCCCGCGCCGCGCCTGGGATAGCGCTTACAAATTACGGGCTGCGGACTTCTTGGATATCCGTGCATGATCATTTTTTTCAGGGGAATCGTACTCGCTTAACCGCCTTTCGACCCGCTTCATTCTCCAATAGGTTTCCCATAAAAAACAAAAAAGCCGAGCGAAATCGCTCAGCCTTTTGAAAGATTAAGTTTCAATTCATTACTCTTTTAGCGCACCGATCAAAACGCCGTGCACAAAGTATTTTTGCAGAAACGGATACAGCACCAAAATCGGCAATGTAGAGACAACAATCGTCGCGTACTTAATCGTTAACCCAATATCCATACGGTCGCCGGCCGCTGCTCCGGTCATCATATTATCTGTGCTGTTTGAAATAAGAATTTCCCTGAGCACCAGCTGAAGAGGGAACAATTCCCGATCACGCAGATAGACCAATGCATGGAAATACGAATTCCAATGCCCGACTGCGTACCATAGTATCATTACGGCAATCACAGGCATAGAAAGAGGGATAATAATCCTGCTCAAAATAATCCAGTCATTCGCTCCGTCGATGCGTGCGGATTCCTCCAAGCTTACGGGAATGCCTTGAAAGGCGGTTCGCATAATGATTAAGTTAAACGAGCTGATTGCCCCAGGCAAGAGAAGCGCCCAAGGCGTATTTAACATGCCCAGATTGTTAACCAGCAGGAAAGACGGAATAAGTCCCCCGTTGAACACCATTGTGATCACGATAATGAGCATGATGGAGTTTTTGAAATAAACGTTACGGCGGGAGAGAGCATATGCACCGAGAGTAGTCATAATCAGGTTGATGATTGTACCTGCTGTCACATAAAAAAGCGTATTCCGGTAGCCGGTCGCAACCATGGGATTTTCCAGTACCGCTTTATAGGCATCCAGGCTAAACCCCTGCGGGTAGAACAGCATGCCGCGAAACCGCGCCATTTCCGCAGGATCGCTAATAGATGCGAAGAGGATATAAATAAACGGATAAAGCGTAACGAAACAAAGCGATAGCATAAAACCGATATTAAACCATGAAAAAACGGTTTCACCCGGAGAACGTTTATAAGTCATTTTTTCTCTCCCCCCCCTTTACCATAACCTGTGTTCGCTTACCCGCTTGCTGATCGTATTGGCGAGAGTAAGCAAAACGAAGCTGATGACCGAATTGAACAAACCTACGGCTGCGGAGTATCCGAAGTCGGCTCCAAGAATCCCTTTTCTGTATACATAGGTTGAAATGACGTCAGCCGTTTCATAGGTCAGCGGGTTGTACAGCAAAATTATTTTTTCGCTTCCAACGGAAAGCATGGACCCTATGCTAAGGATAAACAAGATGACGATCGTCGGCATAATGTCTGGAATGGTTACATGCAGGGTTTGCTTCCAACGGCCTGCACCATCCATTCGAGCCGCATCGTACAGGGTCGGATCAATCGTGGACATAGCGGCGAGGTAAATGATAGAACCCCAGCCGATTCCTTGCCAGACACCGGAGGATACATAGATGAAGCGAAACCATCCCGGCTCCTGCAGGAAAGCGACCGGCTCCATTCCGAACACGCCGAGGATGTTATTAATCAGTCCGTCGCGCGCAGCAAAATCGACAAGCATCCCCGCTACAACGACGATTGAAATAAAGTGCGGGAGATAACTAATCGTCTGGACGACCCGTTTGAAGAGAATGAGACGAAGCTCATTAAGCAATAGAGCCAGGATAATAGGGGCGGGAAACGCAAACAACAATTCATAGATGTTGATCATGAGGGTATTTCGAATAAGACGCCAAAAGTAAGGGTTCTCAAAAAAATGTTGAAAGTGGGTAAAACCGACCCAAGGACTTTGCCAAACTCCATCTGCTATCCCATAATCTTTAAAAGCGATGAGCAGACCATACATGGGTCCGTAATGAAAAAGGCCGTAATAGGCAATAACGGGAAGAAGCATAAGATAAATGTAGCGATTCCGGATCAAGTCCTTTTTTATGATACTCCTTTTGCTTTCCACAGGTATGCCGGCTGTTGCTTGTACCAAATTATTGTCTAAATCAGGCACGGAATGATCCCTCCCGGATTCCCGGAATATGACAAGCCGGCGGCCCGCCATATTCCGAAATTGGAAATGCTTATCTATTGTTGTAGCGTTCTAATGCTGCCTGCTGAATTTGGATCGCTTCTTCGATTCCTAAGCCTTTTAGCGTTTCTGCATATTCATCGAATTTATCCAGCGGCTCCGAACCCATAATAAATTTCAAAATCATTTCATCTTTAAACGTATTGGCGTCGGTCATGATCGAGGCGTACCGGCTGCTGTCTTCCACAGCGATACTAACCGGAGGCATTCTTTTTTCATGTGTAGGGGCGGACCACAGCTTCATGGCTTCTTGTTGTTCAGGCTTGGTCGTATACTGCTCCGTGTGACGTACATCCTGCACAAAAGGACCCGATGTAGCGCCCATGATATGCTTTCTAAAGGCTTGGGAAATCGGCAGTCCGTCCGGATTATCCAATACAGCGTCCGTATACTTTGGCTGGCCGTCAACTAAAGTGTACGTTTCTCCTTCTTTTCCGAAGTTCATGATGAGCTTCCCTTCTTCACTGTACAAGTCATCCAGGAATTTTACGGTTCCGACGACGTTTTTGTTACTTCCGGTTATCGCTGCGAAGATGCCTGTAACGGGATTGTCAAGATATCCGAATACCGGCTTTTCGCCAGAAGCTAATGTCGGATAGGGAGTCCCGACAATCTTGAACTCTGGTTGGCTTTTCGCCATTAAGTCCAAGTATTTTCCGATTCCGCCATTGAGAAACAAAACCGTCGAACCGACCTGATTACCGGTCATTTTTGCATCTTTCATTTTGCTATCGGTTGTAGCGAAGTCCTTGTCAAGCAATCCTTCCTTATACCATTGGTTCATTGTGGCCAGGTATTCCTTGAACCCGGGTTCAATCGGACCGTATTTGACGGTATTATTCTCCTGGTAAAAATCGTTTGGCGTCCCGAAGGCACCAGCGAAAGCTAGTTCCCCTGCAGGAATTAGAATCGGAATTTCGTCCGCTTCGCCATTGCCGTTAGGGTCCTGTTCTTTAAACGCTTTCAAAACAGTGTGCCATTCGTCAATTGTTGTCGGTACGGCTAAATTTAATTTATCCAGCCAGTCCTTTCGGATTGCAGGTCCCAGGAAGACTTGCTGGGTGACATCCTCACGAATGAACGGGAAGCCAATCATATCGCCATCGTCCGTAGAAGCCATTTTTCTCCATTCCGGATGAGCGTCAAACAGCTTTTTCAGGTTGGGGGCATCGTCCAAATAATCATTTAATGGGATGATCTTCTTATCCCTGATCGCTTTCTGAGCTCCTCCAGGGTAGTTGTTCCATGCAAAATCAACAACATCCGGCAGCTTATTCGATGCGACCATCAAGTTGAATTGTTCTCCGAGCTGACCTTGTGCCGGGTGCTGGAATTCAACTTGGACGCCGGTTTTGGCCTCTATCTCCTTCCAAGCGGTTACCTCTCCATAACTCTTCATAATGGCGGCAGCATCCGGAAACAATTCCACCCAATACGTTAATTTCGTTAATGGTTCAGTCTGCTCCGTTGAATCACGTTCTTCTGATGTCGATCCCGTTGACCCTGTTGATTCCCCTCCGCTGCACGCGGCTAAAGCAGTCGCGAACAATGCCAAAATAATGAGTACAACTGCAAACCTACTCGTCTTTCTCTTCATCGACATGAACAAATTACCCACCCCATTCTAAATAATAGGAATCCATTTGGAATGACGATCTTAATTTGGAGGGGCCATCCCTCTTGGGACAGCCCTTATGCGGTCATTACAGCGTGGAGCCCCAGACGTAGGGATCGTGCTGGTCCGTGTATATGCCCTTAACCACGCGATAAGCGAGCTTTGGTTTGCGATATTCGTTGACCAGCCCCTTGTTGTTGAAGGAGCGTGCGCGGTCCCTAAAGTGGGGGCGGCGACTCTGCAGGTCGGCCCTGGTATCTGCAAACTGCCAAACGTAAGTGCCGCTAATCTTCGGGTCGTCCCGGAAAAGCTTCAGGGACTTGCTGAGCAATTCGGCTTGGTAGTCCTCGCTGAATAGGCGGGGTTCCCAGCCGGAGTCGCCATATACGCCTGCTCCTCCAAATTCGGTCATAAGCACCGGAGTGTTCTCGGCTCCATATTCCTTACAGCGCTCATGGAAGGTTTCAAGCATCTCCTCGAACGTGGCATGACCGAAATACCATCCGCCATAGTAGTTAATTCCGATCACGTCGAATAGTCCGAGGCAGATGTCTTTCATGGGGTGCATGGTGGCATAAGCCACAAGCCTTGACTGGTCCTTGCCCCGAACGAGTTCTGTCATTTTGACGGACAATTCATAGGCCTGCTTGGAGCGCGTATCGATTTCATTATGGACAGACCAGAACAGGATCGAGGGATGATGAAAATCCCGTTCGATCATCTCGTCCATCATCGTTAACGCGCGTTGTACGAAGAGAGGGTCGTCCGTGGCCTCCGCCGGGAATGCGGCGCCCCAAATCGGAATCTCGCCCCAGAAGAGCACGCCTCGCTCATCCAGCAAATCCAGCCAGTATTCGCTTTGGGGGTAATGTGACCCGCGTACGGTGTTGCATCCCATCTGCAGGATAATATCAAGATCCTTGGTCATCAATTTGTTGGGGAAAGCAAAGCCCCATTCCGGGTGCTCCTCGTGGCGGTTAACTCCCTGAAGATAAAGCTCCTTGCCGTTCAGCAGAATCTTTTTGTTTCGGGTCTCTACCGTACGGAATCCGATGCGGTCTGCAAGGTCATCCCGGCCGGCTGCGGCTCTGA
Organism: Paenibacillus vietnamensis; assembly: GCF_020169515.1. GTDB lineage: Bacteria > Bacillota > Bacilli > Paenibacillales > Paenibacillaceae > Pristimantibacillus > Pristimantibacillus vietnamensis. The sequence goes on from NZ_JAHMHW010000009.1 coordinate 129,167, forward strand.
TCACGTAGAGAGCGGGATCCTCTTGTTCCCATCGCCGGAGGCCCGCCCAGGCTTGTTCCACGTTCAGTTCCAAGCTTCCGTTAGCATGAAGGTAAACGGTTTCAGCATGAAATACCTCCCCGTTCCGATAGAGGGACACGGGCACTTCAACAGGTGTATCCGACAGGGAGCGGAGCTTGAGTTTAACCCGAATGTCAGCGCTGGAATCTCCTGTCATGTCATAAGTGATCCGCATACCCTCGATCGAGACATCAGGCAGGAGCTGAAGCTCCACGGGCCGGATAATTCCGCCGTAATGAAACCAATCCACAATGTGGTAGGGTATCGTATTGCTCTCCAGCGTGCTGTCCGTGCGGATGACGAGCTCGTGAACCCCGGCAGTGGCGTGAGGGATCATAAAGTCAAAAGGAGTATATCCGCCGTAATGGTATCCCAGATGGTTTCCGTCCCAGTACACATCGGCATGACCCAGCACGGCGTGGAACAGGAGACGCAGATGGCTGCTTTCCTCGAGCGTTACCCGAGTGCGGTACCAGGCCACCCCTTCGTAGTCAAACTTGCCGAGCTCGTTATTCCAGCAGGCCGGCACCGGCACACGATCGTGGCCGGAAGGAAAATTTGTGTGCCACCCTTCTGACAACCCGATGTTGTCCTTGTCAAAAACGAAATCCCATAATCCGTCAAGCAATTGGCATTCCCGAAGTCGATGCTGCTGAAACGTTCGGATCACAATCATCATCTCCAATATTTTTTCTGCGAATCATCTATAATTTTTGTTCTTTATGTTCGGAGTGTAGCATCGGTCGCAATGGAGCGACAATGGTAAAAACAATCCTATTCATTTATCATAAACGATACAAAAGAGAACAATGGCAAAAACAATCCTGTTCGTTTATCATAAATGATACAAAGGTTTATAGGAGGCAGACCTATGGAATATGCTTTGGGAAATATGGTGGTGCATATACATTGGGTACTCGACAAGCCGGCGCAGCCAGGCTGGGAGGATATTCGGCAGACCGTATCCGGGCATACCTTTTACTACATTTATAGCGGCAAGGGAATTTTCCGTTGCGAGGAAGGGGACCAGGAAGTAGAAGCAGGCACATTGGTGTACCTTTGGCCCGGATTGCCTCTCTACATGAAGTCCTCGGAGGCACATCCTCTTCGAATGACGATGCTGCTCTTCGATTGCGCTTCGCTAAGGAAAAGTGAGGATGGATGGGATGCCCCGGAGCCCATTGAACGGCTGCGGCTGCCCTTTCTTTTGCCTTTACAGAGTGAGTATATGGGAAAGATCGGGGGACTTCTCCGGGAAGCGGAGAGAGAATGGGTGCCTGGGGATCTCGTGCGGGAGGCACGAGTGAAATCCGTTTGGTATCGCTTGGTGCAGGAGGTGCACGAGGCGGCAGAAGCAGGCGGAAGGCACAGCGATGAGGAAGGAATAGCAGCGGCGCTTCGCAGGTTCAAAGAGAAACTGGACACGGGATTTGCCACGGAGTTTCGAATCACCGAATTGGCGGAGCAGACCGGTTTCTCCCCCGTCTATTTGCGCAGAACCTTCGCAGCCCGATACGGGTGCAGTCCCAAGGAGTATCTGGATCAGCTTCGCAATGAGCATGCGGTCCGCCGGCTCCGTTTCACAGGCGATTCCATCACGGATATAGCGAGAGCGTGCGGGTATTCTGACGTCTACCAGTTCAGCAAGGCGTTCAAGAAACGCAACGGTTTATCGCCGACCGAATACCGCAGAAAGCATGGGGACTGATATCGCCTGGATTCCTCCCCTTGCCGATCCAGAGAAAGGCTGCTTTAAGTCTCTCAAGGCCGCTGGATTCGTCTTTTTAGCAGGATGGTTTCTGCTGCACTTTATACAGCAGAACAACCTTCTTCCACAACCAGCCGCCACTCCGCTGTACTTTTTACAGCAGAATCCCCCAAGTTAGATCCTTTCGAGAACCGTCAGGCTGATTCTAATGCAAAAGTGCAGGCTAGTATCTCCAAAGCTCCTTCATGTAAGGTTTCTGATGCACTTTGTACAGCAGAAAGAAGCAGGCTGTCCTCAACGAGCAGCCTGCTTCTCCTCCAATTCCCCATCTCTTTAACCCATACTGCCTGGCATAATACATAATGCGGCGGTACAAGCTTTTGTCCATAAGGTAACGAACACTAGAATCGTTATTTGCTCAAAATGGACCGGTTTCGATTTCTAACGAACTGAGAATATGTTATTCCTCGAAAATCAGGGTTTTTCGTCAGTTTAGCACCTCAATACCAATAGTGGAGTTCGTTAGCTTTGTAAAGCCGGCCAAATCAACGCTATAGAGACTGTGGAGTTCGTGAGTGCGCGAGCATTACGCGAGCATTAAATAAAAACTAAGAACGCACCGACTGGCGCCAGACGATGGAAGCCCCGATTTTGACGGTATCGCGGTTGACGTTGCCTTTAATCAGCTCCAGCAGCTCCTTGGCCGCCAGATAACCGCTTTCGTAACGCGGAATTTTGATCGTCGTCAGTCCCGCCAGCGCTGCCGCGTCCGAATCGTCGAAGCCCGTAATGGAAATGTTATGCGGCACGGAAATTTGATGCTCCTCGAACGCCTTCATCGCTCCGATCGCCATATTGTCGTTAGCGCACACGAGCACCTCCGGATATTCATTGCTGAGAATCATCAGCTTGGCCGCCTGATAGCCGCTTTGCTCCCGGTAATTGCCGTGATAATAATACGTCTGGTCAAAAGCGATACCGTTCTTCTCCAGCGTATCGGCAAAAGCGGAAAATCTCTCCTTATTGTCCAGCGAGGACGCTTGTCCGCCCAAAAAGCCGAAGCGCTGAAAGCCTTTATCCACCAATGACTGCACAAGCTGGCTCATGACCGGATAGTTGTCGACGACGACGCTTTTTGTATTTTTATTATCGTAATCGAACACTCTATCCATAAGCACAACCGGGAATTCGGGTTTGGCCACCGACCGGAAAAACTCGTCCGTCAAGCTTCCGTCCAGGCTGATCGTGCCCCGGGCGAAGCTGCTTCTCAAGAAGTTTTCGCTTGATTTATTCGTGCAAATAATGAGATCATAACCGTTTTCATTCAGAAACGTGCTGATCCCTTCGATAATCTTCAAGTAAAACTCGCGATCAAAATCGCTGAAAATAAATACGATCCGTTTATCTTTATCCGATTTGGATTTCTTTGGCGCGGCGTCATGCACGTAGCCCTGCTCTTCGCAGCATCGCAAGATCCGGTCTCTCGTTTCCTGCGATACATTTTTCCGTCCGTTCAGGACATTGGATACGGTCGAAATGGAGACGCCCGTCATTTCGGCGATCTCTTTCAAACTGCTCATCCGGCAACCTCCTCGTCAATTCCCCTAAGTAAAACCTATTATACCACTTTACAAGCATTTTACCTACATATTTTAAGGCGTTAAAAATACAAAAACCGTTGATATGACAGGACGTTTGCAGGTGGAAAAACTTATGGCAAGTAAAACGATGCCTAATTTTACTTGTAATTATACCACCTATTTTACTTAAGTATACTGTTTTATACTAAGTAAAATATCTTATTTTTATAAGTTTTTTATTGACTTCTTTACTTGTCAGTTTATAATCAAGGGTACATCCAACTAAAGGGGGACTATAGAAGTGACAAAAGTAAAGCGCTTTATTTCCATTGCATCCAGCGCGGTTTTACTGGTGACCATGCTTTCCGCATGCGGCAGCGGCAATACCGATAACGGGACAGAATCCACGGACGGCGAAGCTTCCGCTAAGCTGCCCAAAATTTCGTTATTCCAATCCAAAGTTGAAATCGCGGATCAGCTGGAAACGATGACCGAAAAGTATAAAGAAGAAACGGGAAATGAAATCGACGTCTGGGGCTCCGCAGGCGACAACTATTTGACACAGCTGCAAGCGAAGCTGAATGCCGGCGAAGGCCCGACGATTTTCGGCGTGCAAACAGGCGCGGAGACAGAGAAGTTCAAATCGTACTACTACGATATGAGCAATGAGTCTTACGCAAAGAACATCGCACCGAATATGGAAGTGAAGATCGACGGCAAATTGGTCGGCGTACCAACCGGCGTTGAAGGCTTTGGCCTCGTTTATAACAAAAAGCTGGTCGACCCTGCCAAAATAACGGATCTTGCATCCTTCAGAACCTTCCTGCAGGACATGAAAGCCAAGGACATTAACGGCTTCAGCCTTTCTCAGGAAGCTTACTTCCTGATCGGTCATATCATCAACACGCCATTCGCGCTGCAGCAGGATCCGGTTCAATTCGTTGAACAATTGAACAAAGGCGAGGTAAAAATGGCGGACACCAAAGAATTCAAGGAATTCGCCGAGTACATGGAAGCGATCCGCGAGCTTGCCTCGAACCCGCTTGAGACCACCTACGATTCGCAGATGGGCGACTTCGCGACAGGCAAAACGGCGATCGTCCACCAAGGCAACTGGAGCTACGGCATGCTGGCCGACTACGACGATATCGAAGTTGGCATGATGCCCTTCCCGCTTTCTGGAAATCAGAAACTTGCTGTAGATATCCCTGCGATCTGGGTCATCAACAATAAAGCGAATGCCGAAGAGATCAAAGCGGCCAACGCGTTCTTTGAATGGCTGTATAACAGCGAATCCGGCAAAAACATCATTGTTAATGAGTTTAAATTCATTCCTGCTATGACGAATATCGAGACAAGCAGCCTGGACCCTCTGTCCCAAGCGGTATCCGAAGCTACGAACAGCGGCAACACCATCCCATGGGCGCTGACGTACTTCCCTCAAGGCATTATCGTCAACGATTTGGCGCCTGTCACCCAACAGTTTTTCTTAACTCCTTCCATGACCGGGGAGCAATATCTGCAGAAGCTTGACGAGGTTTGGGCGAAAGCTCCGAAGTGAGCCTTGCGGCCCCATAACCAAACGCGGAAAACTAACCTGGACCGTCCGGGTTAGTTTTCCCTCCTTTTGAACTTCCGTTTGAACCGAAATTACTCCGAAATGAGTGAATATACATGAAAGCGATCAAAAATAGAGGCTGGTACGCTCTATTTACGCTGCCGCTTCTGCTTATCTTTTCCACTGTCGTCCTCATCCCCTTTGCGATCGGCATCTGGTATTCCTTTATTAGCTGGGACGGCATCCCTGCCAACCCGAAAGTATTTGTAGGCTTCGATAACTACGTTCAGATTTTCCAGGACGACCGCTTCTTGAAGTCGGCTTGGCTGACAATTAAATTTACTTTTTTTGCTCTCATTATCGTTAATGTGTTGGGGCTTGCTTTGTCGCTGCTCGTGACGTCCAAGCTTCGCACCAGCAATTTAGCCAGGACGCTGTTTTTTATGCCGAACCTGATCGGCGGCTTGATTTTGGGTTATATTTGGAAATTTATTTTTACGGATGTGTTCAAATATGTCGGACAAAATGCCGGCATAGACAATGTTTTTTTCAACTGGCTGCTTAATCCCGAATACGCCTTGTATGCGATCGTCGTCGTTTTCGCCTGGCAAATGGCCGGTTATACGATGATTATTTATATCGCGGGCATTCAAGGCATTCCCGACGACTTAATGGAGGCGGCGAAGGTCGACGGCGCGAACGCATGGCACAAATTGACCAAAATTGTGTTCCCGCTGCTTATGCCCTCCTTTACCATTTGCTTATTCTTGACGCTATCCGGCGCATTCAAAATATTCGATGTGAACCTGTCGCTCACCGGCGGCGGACCGATCAACTCCACCGAAATGTTCGCGATGAACATTTTCAATGAAATCTTCGGCTACAGCCGTTACGGCATCGGACAAGCGAAAGCGATTATTTTCTTTGTTCTCGTCGCCGCCGTAACCTTGGTCCAAGTGTATATCACGAAGAAAAAAGAGGTGCAAATGTAATGAAAACAACAAGCAAATGGATTTTGGAAGCGTTGCTTGTCCTCTTTGCCCTTCTGTTTTTGTCGCCGATCTATATCATGCTCGTAAACTCCTTCAAAACCCGTTCGGAGCTTTACGAGAATGCCTTGGCGCTCCCGTCCTCCATCACCTTCGAGTATTACAGCGAAGCGATGGACAAGATGAATTTCCTGACGGCCTTCGGCAACTCGCTGTTTGTGACGCTGGTGTCTCTGGTTTTTATCGTCGTGCTGGCAGCTATGACGGCATGGATGCTGGTTCGCACGGACAACAAGCTCAGCCAAATCATCTTTATGGTTCTCGTATCGACGATGCTGATCCCGTTTCAAACCTTGATGATGCCCCTTATGCAGGTTATGGGCTGGATCGGCGATACGCTTCGCATTCCGATGCTCAATACGCATGGCGGATTGATCTTTATGAACATCGGCTTCCATGCGAGCATGGCGGTATTTCTGTACCACGGCTTTATTAAATCCGTTCCCGTTGCGCTCGAAGAGGCCGCTACGCTGGACGGCTGCACGAAATTCGGCGTGTTCTGGCGCATTGTATTTCCTATGCTGAAGACGATTACGATCACCATTGCGATCCTGGATGTCATTATGATGTGGAACGACTACTTGCTCCCGTCGCTGACTCTTTCGGATAAAAGCCTGCGTACCATCCCGCTTTCCACCTTCTATTTCTTCGGTGAATTTACGATTGTGTGGAATCTGGCGATGGCCGGCTTGACGCTGTCTATTATTCCTGTCGTTATCTTCTATTTCGTGGCGCAAAAGCACATCATCAAAGGGGTCGCCGAAGGCGCTGTGAAATAAGCAGGAGGAAATGAACATGATAAATTGCGTGATCAAAGAAGGAGATCTGTTCTGTCTTACGGGTCCCGGCGGGGATATGAGCGGAGACTCGGACAGCGGGTACGGCCTCTATGCCCAAGATACCCGTTTCCTGAACGAGCTGGAATTAGAAGTGAACGGCGAGCGGCCTCAGCTGCTATCCGCTAATCAGGACCGGAGCTGGTTCACCAAGCTTCGTCTCATGAACCAGACGAAGGACGAAGGCGCGATGGAAATTGTCCGGGAACGGTATATTTATGCGGGCTCGCTGCACGAGCGGATCACGGTAACGAATTATTACCCTGACGCAAGACCGGCCGAGATCGCGATGAAGTTCGGTGCAGACTTTCAGGACATGTTTCTTGTACGCAAATACCGGACAGGTGAAGTCGGATATATCCTCCTTGCGGACTACAGTCCGGAAGGTATTACTTTGCAATACTCGGGCAAAGACGACGTCCGGCGCTTCCTTCACATTCAGTGGGATTCAGAGCCTGTAGAGGTAAGCGAAAACGGCAAAGCCCGGTTCTCCCGTCTGCTGCAGCCGCGCGAGTCGGCTTCGGTCCATTTTATGATCACCCCGCAGTGGGAGCGCTTGAACAAAACCGGTATCCTCGCCTTCAAAGAAGGATTCGCGGCGCTGTCCGAAAGCTACCGTGCCTGGACGGAGGACACGATGACGATCGAAACCGATCACGCTCCGTTTAATCGGGTGTACAACCGAAGCGTGCAGGATCTGAAAATGCTGCTGTCCGACTACGGGTTCGGCGAGATGCCTGCGGCAGGTTTGCCGTGGTTTGCCGCGCCCTTCGGCAGAGACAGCTTGATTACCTCCCTTTACATGCTGATGCTGCGGCCGGAGACGGCGAAGGCGACTCTGCGCACTTTGGCGGCTTGGCAAGGAACAAAGCACGACACCGAGCGGGATGAGCAGCCGGGCAAAATCATGCATGAAATGCGCTTCGGCGAGCTGGTCGCCACGGGACAATCCCCGTTCGGGCCCTACTTCGGCACCGTCGATGCCACGCCGCTGTTCCTCGTCGTCCTTGCCGAATACGTCAAGTGGACAGGCGATCTGGAGCTGGTGCGGGAGCTGACTCCTGCCGTCATGAAAGCTCTGGCGTGGATAGACGAAACCGCTGGCAAATACGGCGGCTTCCTCTCCTATCATCAGGAAGCCGAGCTCGGCTTCCCGAACCAAGGATGGAAAGATTCGCCGAACTGCCTCGTTCATCCGGACGGGCGCCTCGCCTCCTCTCCTATCGCGTTGAGCGAGGTGCAAGGTTATGTCTATTATGCCAAGCAGCAGCTCGCAGCTATATTCGATCGTTTAGGAGATTCGGAGCTCGGAACGAGACTTCGCCAAGAGACGGATCTGCTTCGCGAACGGTTCGAAGCCTCGTATTGGATGGATGACGATCAATATTATGCCGTTGCGCTTGAACGCGGCACCGTGGCGGTGCGCTCCGTCACCTCCAATCCCGGCCATCTGCTGTTCTGCGGGCTGCCGGACACCGGCCGCACCGCAAAGGTAGCGGAGCGGTTGAGCTCGGCGGACATGAACGGCGGCTTCGGCATCCGGACGATGAGCGAGCAAGCGGCCGGTTATTATCCGATGAGCTATCACAACGGAAGCGTATGGCCGCATGACAATGGATTTATTTTGCTTGGCTTAAGCCGGCTCGGCTGCCGGGAGGAAGCGGTGCAGCTGATGGATAGCTTGCTGGAAGCCTCTCTTTCATTTGGTGACGCAAGGTTTCCCGAACTGTTCTGCGGCTATGCGAGCGAAGGCGAAGGCGTCGTCCCTTATCCGACGACCTGCTCGCCGCAGGCCTGGTCGGCGGCCGTATCGGTCGTGCTCGCGCAATCGGCTTTGGGGCTTTTCCCGGACTCTCTATCGGGAACGATTCGGCTTCATCCGGCTTTGCCAAGCGGAATGAACACAATGAAGATCGAACGAATCCGGATTGGCGAAGGCCATTTAAGCGTTGAAATACAAAAGACGAATCATGACCTGCATGTGAAGGTGCTCCGCAATACGACGGGCTATGCGGTTGAAGTGGGAAAGGGAAGTGACTAAATGAACAAAACATGGTGGAAAGAAGCGGTTGTCTATCAAGTGTATTGGCGCAGCTTTTATGACAGCAATGGTGATGGCTATGGGGATCTTGAGGGGGTATTCAGCAAGCTGGATTATATTCAAAGCCTGGGCGTGGACGTCATCTGGCTTAATCCGTGCTACGATTCGCCCGACGTCGACAACGGCTACGACATTGCGGATTACCGTTCGGTCATGCCGAAGGCAGGCACAATGGCCACGTTCGAGAAGCTGCTGGCTGCCGTCCATGACCGCGGAATGAAGCTTATTATGGATTTGGTCGTGAACCACACCTCCAATCAGCATGCCTGGTTCCAGGAATCGCGCTCCAGCATCGATCATCCGAAGCGCGATTATTACATTTGGCGCAAGCAGCCGAACAATTGGCGTTCCTACTTCGCCCCCTCCACTTGGACCTATGATGAAACAACGGGCGAATATTACTTCCATTCCTTCGCGGCCGAGCAGCCGGATTTGAACTGGGAGAACGAGAAGGTTCGGGAGGAAGTTTATGCTTTGATGCGTTTTTGGCTGGACAAAGGGATCGACGGCTTCCGGATGGATGTCATCAATCTGCTTGCCAAAATCCCGGGTTTCCCGGACGCCGAGCGGCCTGAGGATATTTCGTATTTGGGCAACAATCCCGGCATTCACGAGTATTTGCAGGAAATGTACGACAAAGTGCTAAAGCATTACGATGTGTTTACGGTCGGCGAGATTCCGTTCGTGACTCCCGAAGACGGCGTGCTCTACGTCGGCGAGGACCGCGGCGAATTAAATACGCTGTTCCACTTTGAAGTATGCGACTATATGGCCCATTGGGATCTGCCCCGCTTCAAGCAAATTCAGGATCGCTGGCACAAGGGCTTGTGGGGTAAAGGCTGGAACTCCCAGTTTTTGAACAACCATGACCATACACGGGTCGTATCGCGCTTCGGCAACGATACCGAATACCGGGAGCAGTCGGCAAAATGCTTCGCCACCCTCATCCACACCCTGCCGGGCATGCCTTATATTTATCAAGGCGAAGAAATCGGGATGACGGGCATCCGCTTCGATTCTATCGATGAATACAACGATATTGCGATGAAAAACAAATATAAAGAAGAAGTCGGCAAAGGCCGCGATCCGGAAGCGGTGCTGAAGGAGCTGCAGCATTTGTCGCGCGATAATTCCCGTACCCCTATGCAGTGGAATGCCGGACCGCAAGGCGGCTTCACGGAAGGACAGCCTTGGATCGCCGTCAATCCGAATTACAAGGACATTAATGTCGAGCAAGCTTTGGCTGACGAAAATTCCGTTTATCATTACTATAAGCAGCTTATCGCTTTACGAAAAAGCAGCGAAGTCATGGTATACGGAGAGTTCAAGACTTATCTGGATGAGCACGAGCAGATTTACGCTTATACAAGAACGCTCGGCGAGGAAGCCTGGCTGGTGCTGCTGAACATCTCGTCGCACCCGGCGACCTGCAGCGTCTCCGACTTCGGCGTACAGAAGCTGGGCGACATCGTCATCGGCAATAACCCTGAACGAACCAATCAGAAAACGGCGATCGATTTGCTGCCTTACGAGGCCGTTGTATTTCGGGTGTAAGAAACGCATATTTAACAGCCCGCAAGCCGGACACTTCGGATGAAGTGACCGCTTGCGGGCTTTTTGATGTAAAATAAACTTGACATCGTGATTGGTTTAAATTACATTTTGTATATAGAATTTGACTAAGTTAATCATAAACAGGAGGTGCAAAGCATGACCTATCAAGAAAAGAAAAGCATCGTGACGTTAATCAGCGCCATAATTATTTTCGTATCTTATTGTGCGTACATGTACCTGCAGTATCCGGAGGATGGGCTGGAGCCGGCGGAGGCCTTTCGTTACTGGGGCTCCTTCGTCCTCACCTTGACTTTGGTTTCCATCATCGCGCATATTTTGATCAGCATTATGTTTAACATCGTCTTCAGGATGACGACCGGGGAGAAAGAACCGGCATTTGCCGATGAACTGGATAAACTCATTGACTTGAAAGCGAACCGGAATTCTTTTTTTGTCTTTATTCTCGGCTTTCTTCTTGCCATGGGCTCGCTGGCCGCCAATCAGCCGTCACAAGTGATGTTCGTGATCCTGATCGCCTCGGGATTCATTTCCGATGTCACCGGCTCAGTTACGAAACTTTATCATTATCGGAGAGGAGTTTAAGATGGGAAAAAATCTTGTCGGCAATCACATCCGGAAACTACGGTTCAATCATAATGAAATGACCCAGCAGCAGTTGGCTGACAAGGCGGGCGTCACAAGGCAAACGATCGTGGCTCTGGAAAAGGGCAACTACTCTCCGTCTCTGGAGCTGGCTTTTCGAATTGCGCATGCCTTTAATTTGCCTTTGGAAGAAGTATTCTTTTATGAGGGAGGTCAAACATGAATTCGGCCAAAAAAGCATCAAAAGCGGTGGGAATTCTCTTTATCCTTGCAGCGGTTTCGTCAGTAGCGGGGCTTCTATTATATGACCCCATCCTGAACGGTCCCGATTATCTGACGAACGGCGCCGAACACGCCAACCGGGTGATCCTGGGAGCGCTGATGGAGTTAATTCTTGTCGCTTCAGCGGTCGGTACTTCCATTACGATGTTTCCTTACTTGAGAAGGTACAATGAAAGCATAGCCCTCGGTCATGTTTGCTTCAGGTTTCTTGAAGCCGTCATCATAACCGTTGGCGTAGTCAGCGTGCTAACGCTTCTGACCTTAAGCCAATCGTTTGCAGCGGCGGGAGCGCCGGAAACAGCCTCTTATCAAGCGTCCGGCACATTGTTAAAAGCCGTACATGACTGGACTTTTATGCTTGGTCCCAATTTCATGCTGGGGATCAATACGATGATGTACAGTTATATTTTTTATAAAACCAGGCTCGTTCCACGCTTTATATCCATCTTGGGGATGACCGGGGCAGCTCTCGTATTTAGCGCCGCCTTGTTCGAAATGTTCGGCGTATTTCCTCAGCTTTCCGTTTGGGGCGCGATTTTGTCACTGCCTGTAGCAGCGAATGAAATGACCTTGGCCGTTTGGCTTATCGTGAAAGGCTTCAATAAATCTGCCCTAGCCTCGCTTTTTGCAAAAAAGCAGTAGCTTCCGGGCTCAAACATTCAATTTTTACTTTCTGCTTCAAATCCGTAATCTCGTTCAACCCTGCAAACTCTAGTTTTGTATCTGAGATACCATTCCGACATTCCTTTACGCTGTGCAATTAGATGTCTTTCGTTTTGTTTCCAGTTTTGTATAGCTTCAAGAGAATCCCAATAAGACACCGTGATGCCTACACCTTCTCGCGCACTTTCTACTCCCAAAAATCCAGGCTGAATAGATGCAAGCTCCACCATTTCATCTGCCGTTTCAGCATAACCATGGTCTCCTTCCGTTCGTTCAGAAGTGAAAATGACCGCATAATAAGGCGGCTGTGGCGTTTTAGCAATATCGCTCATATAAATCCTCCATCCGTAGACGAAATGTTTTTCGTAACAAAATTTTACAAGTAACTTTCGTTTAATCTTTTAGGGAATGTCTTATAATTTCCTGTGCAATTGCTTGAGGCGGATTTGTCAGCATCGTGTATGGGGCTGTTATTGGCTGGGCTCCTATTCTCTTCAAATATCGGTTCTATTTTAGCATAAAAATAATAGGTAATGCCGTTAACCACTTAATGTCTCATATTCCTTTCTGTAAATAATTTCGTGGCAACCGCATTAAAAAGGGCTGCCCCTTCCGGGACAGCCCTATAGTTACGTCATCAAAACTGAATTCGACTTATGTATCGCTATTGTCAACCCTGCAAGCCATTTGTTCGACTTCCATCGCCACCTGCGACGAACGCTCGACGAGGCTGCGCACCGGAACCTCCTGCTCTTGATCCGGTTGGCCGAGAGGATAGATTCTGACCGTCTCGTTCTGTTCGTTTACATGCTGGATATAGATGCGAACCCCGTTATACTCTACATTCTCCATGACCGGCGATTCTGAAATTTCCCGAGCTCTTTGGATATTCATCATCTTAACCTAAGCCTCCTATGCTTCTTGTTGACACTTTATTATGCGCGAGTGAGGCTAGATCTATTCTCAATTCAAGCTCCGGTAATTCCCGGCATCGTCATCGCTTCTTTGCCAAAGCCATCCGATTAATTGTTTTGCCCCTCCTTCCCCAGTATAATAATTCCATAGCTTTACCATTTTCTTGAGGTTATGGGGGTAGACGATGGTTTTTGTGGCCTTATTGCGTGGCATTAATGTTGGCGGCAATAATAAGATCGATATGAAGCAGCTCAAGCTAACTTTTGAAGAGCTCGGCTTAACCGATGTCGTTACGTATATCAATACAGGAAATATTATTTTCACGGACGGCGCCCATTCCGCGCAGGAGCTGTCCGGCATGCTGGAAGAGGCTATTCTCAAGGATTTTGGCCTTTCTATTAAAGTGATGATCCGTACACTGGACGAGATTAAAACAATTATGGACAACCTGCCTGAGCACTGGTCGAATGACCAAACCATGAGAAGCGACGTGCTCTACCTATGGGATGATGTCGATGAGGAGTCCGTGCTCGAGAAGCTGGTCATGAAACCGGAGGTCGACCGCGTCCTTTACGTCAAAGGCGCAATTCTATGGTCTTACGACAGGGAGCACGCCGGCAAAAGCGGCATGAACAAATTGATCGGCACCAAGCTCTACCAGCGGGTGACCGTCCGGAACGTAAATACGGCCCGCAAAATATACGGGCTGATGCAGGCGGCTCAGCGCTAAAAGTTGAACCGTAAATTTACTTTGCGTGTAATGGCGAAAGTTAATTCCATTAAACAGCGGCAATCCCGGACTTATGCTCCTGTCCAGGATTGCCGCTGTTTGCTTGCTTCGTGTCATTAACTTTATTTAGAAGATACCTCATTTTTTACTCTAACTCTTTGGCTGTCATATTCTTCTCTGGCCTCCAGAACGCTGTCATAATTGTCCGCGGCCCAAACCTTTAACATCCGCATAATGGGAATGAGTGACTCGCCGAGTGGAGATAGCGAATATTCCGTGACCGGAGGCACCGAAGGGATGAGCTTGCGATTGACCACTCCGTCCCGTTCCAATTGCTTCAGGGTTTGGGTCAGCATTTTCTGCGAGACGCCTTCGATCCGCCTCATCATTTCCCCGTAACGAATCGTTCCATCCTCCATCGCATAGATGGCGAGCGCCGTCCATTTATTCGAAATGATCTCGAGTACATGTCTATAGCTGCATGATTCCATGGAGATATTCGGCTGTGCTTTCAACACGGTTCCTCCCCTCGTACGCACCTTAAAGTTCGTATCCCACCATAAAGTGCCTTCTTACTAAATTTTAGTATGTAACCTATAGTATGTCTATACCATACGAAGGAGTGAGTTTGGATATGAAAGCATTTGTGCTGCATGGCGGCTTTGGACTCGATTACCTGAAGGAGACCGACATGCCGATCCCTTCCCCCGGCCCCGGTCAAGTCCTGATTCGAATAAAGGCTGTTTCCCTGAACGCCCGCGATATGGGAGTGATTGACGGATTTTACGAGCCCAACCGGACAGCCCCTCTTATTCCGGTCTCTGATGGAGTCGGCGAGGTCATTGCTTTGGGGGATCGCGCATCCAGGTTCCAGATCGGAGATCGCGTAAGCGGGATTTTCGCACAGAGCTGGACAACGGGAGAACCGACGCAACAAAACTGGATATCTACACTTGGAAGCCCTCTCGACGGGATGCTCGCCGAATACGTCGTGCTTCCTGAAGAAGGATTAGTCCGCGTGCCGGAGCATCTGACCGACGAAGAAGCGGCAACTTTAGCTTGCGCGGGCGTCACCGCTTGGCATGCTCTCTCGGAGGAAGGACGCTTAAAAGCCGGCGATACGGTGGTCGTTCAAGGCACAGGCGGCGTATCTCTATTCGCTCTGCAGTTCGCCAAGCTGCTGGGAGCCAAAGTGATCGTTACTTCAAGCAGTGACGAAAAGCTGGAACGCGCGAAAGCACTCGGCGCCGATTACGGCATTAACTATGCAACGAATCCCGAGTGGGATCAGGCTGTTCTGGCTTATACAGAAGGTCAAGGTGCGGACCATATCGTCGATCTCGGCGGCGCCGCTACGCTTAATCGCTCGCTTTCGGCATTGAAGGTCGGCGGCCAGATCAGCATTATCGGGATCCTGACGGGCGCCGGCGTCGAGAATTTCAACCTGATCCCTGCCATCATCCGCAAAGCAAAGCTTCAAGCGATTAACGTCGGCAGCAGGGAGATGTTCGAAAGAATGAACGCTGCGCTTGAACAGCATGCCCTGCATCCGGTCATCGACAAATCGTTCCCTTTTGCCCAATCTCTCGATGCTTTCCGGTATTTGGCGAAGGGCTCCTCTTTTGGGAAAGTTACTATCGTATTTTAACGGAGTAATCTTTATAAATAAGGCCGGACAGCCGCTCGAAGGAGTGGGACTGCCGGCCTTATTTGTGGACTCTGCCGGATAAAAAGGATTATCGTTTTCCGCTAGCGAATCTTTAGAAAGTGAACTTACAACGAAACGGGAGAATATGATGACCTTCCCTATCTGGATCGATCTTGGCTTTATCAAGCTGCATCCGCATGCGGTTTTTGAAGCGCTTGCCTATTTTATCGGCTTCCGGGTGTACCTCTACACCCGCAGCAAAGAGAAGCTTCCGATTGCGCAGGGCATGTGGGTCATTGTCGGGGCCATCCTGGGAGCCGCCGTCGGGTCAAAA
Source organism: Paenibacillus vietnamensis (assembly GCF_020169515.1). Taxonomy (GTDB): domain Bacteria; phylum Bacillota; class Bacilli; order Paenibacillales; family Paenibacillaceae; genus Pristimantibacillus; species Pristimantibacillus vietnamensis. The sequence goes on from NZ_JAHMHW010000009.1 coordinate 144,788, forward strand.
GTGCTGTATTGGCTGGAGGATCCCATGCGGACGATCGACAACTGGCGCAGCTACACCTATTTAATGGAGGGGAAAACGATCGTCGGCGGATTGCTTGGCGGACTGATCGGCGTGGAATGGATGAAGAAACGCGTCGGGATTACCCGCTCCACCGGCGACGACATGGCGCTGCCGATTGTAGTAGGCATGGTGATCGGGCGCATCGGCTGCTTTATGACCGGGCTTGACGACCATACCTACGGCACGCAGACAACCTGGATCACAGGCGTCGATTTCGGCGACGGCATTCTCAGACACCCGACACAGCTCTATGAAATAGCTTTCCTGCTTTTGCTCGGCGGGATGCTCTACCGGTGGAAACAAAGAGCCGCGCTGCCCGACGGAGCGATTTTCCAGCTTTTTATGGCAGGGTATCTCTTGTTCCGCTTGTCCGTCGATTTCATCAAGCCGACTCCTCATCCATATTTCGGCCTTAATAACATCCAGCTGGCCTGCCTCGCCGGCTTACTCTATTACTTTGCGTTGATCTATAAGTGGCTGGGGCAGCCGATGCGTTCACATCGAAAGGAGCTTTAACGATGACAACTAAGAACAGACCTTATATTTTCTACGAGCTTACGAACAGTATCTGTTCAAAATGCCTGCGCAAGGTCGAGGCTAAAGTCATTATTGAAGACAATCAAGTGTTTCTGCTCAAATATTGCGGACAGCACGGCCGGGAAAAGGTACTGATTGCAAGCGACGCCGCCTATTATAAGAAATGCCGCGAATTTCTGAAGCCAGCGGAAATGCCGCAGCAGTGGAACACCCCGATCCGCTACGGCTGCCCCTATGATTGCGGCCTATGTCCCGACCATGAACAGCACAGCTGTCTGACGCTGCTCGAGGTCACCGACCGCTGTAATCTGCAATGTCCGATTTGCTATGCGGAGTCTTCCCCGCACAAGGAATCGTGGCGCTCGCTGGAGCAGATCGAAAGTATGCTGGACGCCATCGTCCGCAACGAGGGCGAGCCCGACATCGTGCAAATTAGCGGCGGTGAACCTACGATTCATCCGCAATTTTTTGAAATACTGGATCTCGCCAAAAGCAAGCCCATCAAGCACATTATGGTGAACACCAACGGCCTCCGCATTGCACAAGACCGTAACTTTGCAAAGCGGTTAGCCGAATATATGCCGGGCTTTGAAATTTACTTGCAGTTCGACAGCTTCGAGGAGAAGGCGCTGCGGGAGCTCCGCGGCGTTGATCTGCGCGACGTTCGCCGCCGCGCCTTGGAGCATTTGAACGAATTTAATATTTCGACCACGCTGGTCGTTACGCTAAAAAAAGGACTGAACGATCATGAGATCGGCGACATCATTCAGTTCGGCTTGAAGCAGCCCGCCGTACGCGGCGTGACCTTTCAACCGATCCAGGCGGCGGGCAGACTGGAGGATTTTGATCCGGCCAAGGATCGACTGACCCTTAGCGAGGTGCGGCAAGGGATCATTGACCAATCGGGCGTGTTCCGCGCGGAGGATATCATTCCGGTGCCGTGCCACCCCGACTGCCTGGCGATGGGCTACGCCTTAAAGCTTGGCGGGGACGTGCTGCCGCTTACCGGATTAATGGACCCTCAGATCTTACTGGAGGGCGGCCGCAACACGATCGTGTTCGAGCAGGATCAGACGCTGAAGTCCAAAATTTTCGAGCTGTTCTCGAGGGCTCACTCTCCTTCTTCTTCAGCACTTTCGTTGAAAAACCTGCTGTGCTGCCTGCCGATGGTCGCCGTGCCTGACAACATCAGCTATGAAAACGTCTTCCGGGTCATCATTATGCAGTTTTTGGATCCCTATAATTTTGATGTACGCTCGGTCAAAAAATCCTGCGTTCACATCGTACACCCCGACGGACGAATTATTCCTTTTGATACGTACAATATGTTCTATCGCGGTGATCAGGAGCAGAAGCTGGCCGAGCTGAGAAAAGAATACGACTTGCGTCCGGGAGGTAAAATCGATGAGTGGAATGAATGATGGGGACAATCAGCAGTCAGGCGCGAAGCCTTCCGGCAAAGAGCCAGGCCATACCAAGCAGGTATGGCTCGGAATCGGCCTGCTCGCCGCGCTGCATTTGCTGCTTTTCCTGTTTCCGATCGCCTTTTTCTTTATCAGCGTCGTACAAATCGTATACCTGATTCCCGCTATTATTATTTTCCGTAAAAAAAGCGGGATTCTCCAAGGGCTGCTGATCGGCGCCGGTGTTACTATTCTGCTGAACGCAGCCTGCTTCGGGCTCGTGGTTAGCGGCACTTTTTCTCTTTAATGCCGTTAACATTGACTTAGTCAATGAACAGCCATCACCCCCCGATTACAATGAAACCATCAACGTTTTCGGGGGGATTTTGAATGGATGGCTCCGTACAGGAACGGACGGATCAGCGAAAAGCTGCTTTGACAGCTGGAATATTGTTGATCATCATGGCGTTTGCCGCGTTTTTTTCGTATTGCACGAAGTAGCATTTGCAGGAACGTCTCCTTGTCTGAGGAGCACCGTTCCTTTTTTGAATTGTTCAAACACAATCTCATCGGCGATCGCCTGCTGCTCTTCTTGGGTAAGAGTAGTTAATCTGGACTAGAAAAAAAAGAGACCAGTAAGCGATTGCTTCCCGTTCTCTAGCGGCGATGGATTCAAATATTCACTCCTGTGCAGCTTCCTTGGCTACAGGCATTCCCGCTTCAATTAAACGTTTGTTGCCAACGAAGAAGATGGCCAAAATGACGATTAACACCCCGGTTCCAACCAGCAGCCATTCAATCTCAATCACATCCGCAAGCGGGCCAAAAATCAGCATTCCAATCGGCATCATCGAAGTCGATATCATCCCGAATACGCCGAAAATGCGCCCCATAAAATTCGGATCCACTCTTTCCTGCAGCAGAACGGTCGTCGGCGTATTCGCCATTGGTAAGGCAACACCGAATACGGCCATCACCACTAAGTAAATCCAGAAGACCGGAACAACGCCCAAAACAAATGTGCAGACACCCATAATCAGGTTAGCGAAAAACATCGTGTATATTTTGTTGCGGAAGCCGCCCCATGATGCGATGATGGCTCCGCCAGCCATCATACCGGTTGAAAAAGCAATTTCGATGGCCGTCAACCGCCAATAATCATCTCCGAAGCTGCGTGTGACTTGCAGCGGCGTTAAAAATGCGGCCGGCGCCAATAATACAAAGAAAAAGGCAAAAAAAATAAAAAACGGTTTCAGAAAGCTATGATTCTTAATATAAACTAATCCCTGCTTAAAGTCGTCCAAATAGCTTGTCCTTTGTTGCTCCGACGCCTTCTGGTGCAAAGGTATTTTCAGAAAGAAAAATAACGCGAAGATCGCGATCGCCGCGGTGACAACATCGATAAAGAAGATGATTTCAATGGTTGACACAGAAAGCAGAGTCGCACTGACAATCGGCGCAACGAACATCATAAGCGCCTGCAGAGTTCCATTTATTCCGTTAACCTTCGTCAGCTTATCCTCCGGCACAATTTGCGGCAAAATCGCTCCCACGGCGGGAGTCTGAATGCCTGCTCCGAGTGCGCGGACAGCGGCTATGACAAACAATAGCCATGGCGCATCATATCCCAGTAAAAACGTGATGGCGAGCAGCAGCGTTACAAAACCGATCATCGCATCCGCTATAATAATCAGATATTTTCGGTTGAAGCGGTCCGCCCACACACCGGCAAACGGCGATAATAGAAACGTAGGGATGAACCCGCAGATAATAAAGATCGTCATCATAAGACCTGATTTTGTAGTAAGCGTCACGTACCACATAATCGCATATTGAACCAAAGCGGAACCAAACAACGAAACGGTTTGACTGCTCAAAAAGAGAATAATATCCCTTTTCCAGTGCTTCTTTTCTTCAGAATGAGTCATCTCTTACACCTTTCTGGAGCCAATGGATTCATTCTTGATTTCTTGGCTTCCTACTAGTAAGTCATTACCACTTTCTATGAATCTCACTCCTCCTTCCAATCAAAAATGGTTCGCCCCACTCTAATTATGACAGGAACTAGAGCGGTAGGTTTCTTATGGATTGCTGGGTTTACAAAACTAATTCTCCAACTTGTGAAAAGTAACTTTTGCCTCCTGGTCCGCGTCTAATGGGTAACTTCACTTAGACTGCGAGCTGATCTTATGAGAAAGATATTTGCAACTCTTCTGCTTGCGGTATTAACCACCGGTTGTTTGGCGAACGAAAACGCTGTTCACACGCCCTCCGAAGCGTCCACTGCCGATGGCGTTTCACTGCATCTTGTACAATCGCCCGAAGGGAACTATGAACTGAAATGGCCTACCCGCGACGTTTTCGAGAAAATCGGACATCCGTTCCAGTCGGGCGATAAGCTAAGGGCGCTTTTCCCCGATCAGTTCCAAAGAAATTCACCGGAGATCACTTACGCGTTTCATACGGAACCGAGCGAAGACCAGGGACTGTACTTTCAGCATTTCCCTACGGACAAACAGATCCGGACAACACTGATCGAGGTTGACGCGCAGCTCAACCCACACAATACTCTTTCACCGAACGTGCATACGTTGTCGGCTGATCCGAGGGGCAACAAGGATATCGTGCATAAGTTCCCTTTTCGTGTGGACGCGGTCATGCCCGAGAAAACTGACGCGCTGTATATATTGCTAACGGAGCTCGTCGAGAAGGACGGGTCCGTATCCGATTCGATCGTGCAGATCTATTACATTCCAGGCAAGGTCATTCACGCGGAGATTTCGACGGATAAGACAGTTTACACACCCGGCGACGAGCTTCAATTAATGATTACGAACCTAGGACCGACGAACTTGACTCATAACGGGAAAAGGTACGACTTAGAGAAGAAAAACAAAGATGGTTGGGAGCTGCTTAACGAAAGGAAACCTGGAACGTCGATGACGCTAGAGGGCTACTCCCCGATTACCGTCGGCGACTATACGCAAAACATCAAGCTCCCCGATGACCTCAAGCCCGGAACCTACCGCATCGTCAAAAGTGTAGGTGCAGATCTTGCGGATTACGGCACAGAGTTATCAGTTACTTTCGAGGTGAAATAAAAAATACATGGCCCAAGGCATGCGGCCCACATGGCAATGTATTCAGGTCTTAGAAGCCAGAGGTCAAAAGCCGCAGAATGAAAACGGGATGCATCTCATCACGAATAGGTGAGCGCATCCCATTTACTTATAATCATTATAAAAATTTCGATTTGTTACTCGTTCTCTTTAACAACCTTAATTATTTTGATACCATACTGTTCAGCAAACCACATCCCCTTATCAAGGGTTAGAAGATCATACTGATTATGTATGGCCGTAGCAACGATTAGGGAATCAGGAGCTTTCACTTTTCGATTTGCTTCTTTTCGTTGCTCTAATCTGATTTTTCCGGCAATTGTCGCAATCGCATTGTCTACATCGATGAATCGGTTATAACCAATACTTTGAACGGCCTGCCACTCGGAATCATTTTTAACACCGCTAAGCAGTTCACATTTCGTTATAACCGAGAAATAAAAATCATACCCGCGATCTTGAAGATTTTGAATCGTCTGGACAATCGAGTGGTTATCATTCAGTAAGCCGATGGCGATGTTGGTATCGAGAATGACTCCACTCTTTACCATTCTCGCCTCATGTCTTCATTTTCCTTTAGCCATTCTTGAGCTCGCTCATCCGAAATGGTACCACGAATGCTCATTAAATCAGAAATGCCGGCTTCCTCATATTCACTGATCATGTTATTTTTAAGATCGATAACAATACGATCGCCTTCTTTAACATCGTACTGCCGCAGCAAATCTCTAATTGCATCTACTGTACTCTTATCGATTTTTTTGGCCATTGCTTATTTCCCCTTCCATTTTAATATCATTTCCTTTTTTCGTTCAGTATCTGCTCTTTTGATTATAACACTAATGCCGTTTAAGCAATAAGTACAAGAAGCGTCTTTATTGCGCTTCAAGTGTGGATACTGTCGGCCATCTTTGTGCGCGTACATGGCACTGTTCGATGTATTGAAACCATTCGAGCAAACGCTCGATGCAGGGATTTTTATAAGCGTTTTCTTTAGAGTGTGTCTCGGAGCATAAAAAACATCGCCCAGGGCGCGCGGCCCACAAAGCGATGTACAGATCTTAATTCCTGTTATATGCCTCTCGGCTTTTACTCTTCCCCCACCGCAACCGGATTCACCTTATTTACAGTAAGGAAAGATATGCCCTGTCCAACCAGAATCCCCTGCAAGGGCTTGTATTCAAATAAAACCGCCCACACCGCCACCACCATTGCCCTAACGATGTAATATTATGGTTGTAAGGAAGTATGAATCTCGACGATGCTGCTGTCGTAGCTGCTGCCGTTCCATACCGAGTAGGACAGTTTGTTGCCTGAAAGACTCCACGAGGAACTCACGGCGTTCTCAACGTCGGTTGCGATACGGGTCGCTTCACCGGACAGAAGATCGTGGACGTACAAGCCTTTTACCGTCGCGCCGCTAACCTCCGCTTGCATACTGTACGCGATCAGCCGCTGATTCGCGGACCAGGAAATTCCGCCAAGCTCCGCTCCTTCCGCGATCGTCTTCGCGTTCCCTCCATCCATGTCGCAAAGTACAAGCTTCACCCTGGTACCTTCGTATTGCTTCACCAGCAGCTGATTGCCGTCAGGCGAAGGAATGACGCTGCCCACGGAATCGAGCCCCATATCTTTGGGCTTCTTGGTATCCAGATTGAGCACCTTCAGCGCTTCATCCGCATTGGAGTTGTAGTAGACGCTGTTGCCGAGCTTGGCTACGATAATCAGTGCGCCTTCGTTCAATTCGTCAAGCGCGGCGATATCGCCATTCGTGGTTGCCGTGTAAGCTCCGCCTGCATAAGAAGCACCGATGATGTTACCATCATCCGCCCATCCAGCGCTCATGGCTCCCCCGATGGATTCACTAGCCAGACCGAACGACTTCAGCGTTTCCAGATTCATGACATAATAAGCGGGATCGCCGAGCGTATACTCCTGATAGATGAGATGTTTTTTGTCGGGAGACAAGCTGGCGCCTCCCAAGAACACGTTCTCCTGTTCCTTCAGCGGCACGAGCTCACCCGTCTTCAGATTGACTCGGTACAAGCTGCGCGGAAAGGAATCCGCCAGTTCCTCCAGCTTCATCTTCGTCAACGATTCGTTCTCCTTGGATACAATGACCGTATCCTCGTCCAGCCAGCCGAATATCTCCATCTTCTCGTACCGCTTGATGCCCCCCACCGTAATGGCCGGTCCGGTTGCCGGCTTCTTATCAATGACGGTGATGGTTTTCCCCGGCTCCCGAATGACCTCGCGATTTTCTCCGTTATCTCCGCTGCAAGCGGTGATGGTAAGCAGCAATGCGGGGACGCATGCCATAATGGCTACTACTTTTGTTCTGTTCAATGTGTTCGCCTCCTTGATGCTTACAATACCAACCGAATGTTGCGAATGAACGAAGAGTTGTTTCCAAGTTGTAAACAATCTTATCGAGATTGAGCCCGGAACGTCATTCGGAACGTCGTGCCGTTGTTATCCGACTTCACAATGGAGATGCTGCCCCCCTGCGTCTCGGCATACCGCTTCGCCAGCGACAGCCCAAGGCCGGCACCGCCATGCTCCCTGGCTCTGTTCCTATCCACCGTGTAGAAAGCTTCAAAAATTTTATCCGCGACCTCGTCAGGAACGCCGATCCCTGTGTCGGATATTTCGATGACGACCTCATTGTCCCTGACGAAGTTGCTTATGCAGATGCGGCCGTCCGTCTTGTTGTATTTGATGGCGTTGTCCAGCAGGTTCGCAAGCACGATATTCATATAATCCTTATCGGCTTCGATGTAGGCTTCGTGCAAATCCGTCTCCAAGACGAGGCCAAACTTCTCCATTTTCCCCTTTAAGCTGTGCAGCACCGATTCAATTGTACCCCGTACCTCGAGCTTTTCCTTGTTATACTCAAAATCGTATTTCTCCATCGCGGACAACTGCAACACCTTCTCCACCATTTCGTAGAGCCTCTGCGTCTCTCCGGCGATATGGGTTTTGGCCGTGGCCAGCAACTCCTCGTCATCAGGATACATATCGAGCAGATCAAGGTAGGCTTTAATGGAAGTGAGCGGCGTCTTGAACTCATGAGTGACATTGCCGATAAACTCCTTCTGCTGCCGATCCAGCTCAGATAACTTGCGAACCGCAAGCGCCAGCTTTTCCCGCTCCTCGTCCTTATCACGCATCGTGGCCATGATACGTTCGCTCATCGCGGCAATGCCTGCGCCGAGCTCCCCGATCTCGTCCCTCCGCTTCATGTCCGGCGCCGCAAACTGTCCCTCCCGGATACGGCTTACCGTATCGTTCAGTTTAATGATGCTGAGAGCAAAGGAGTTGAAAAACAAGTAGGCCAAAAGGAAGCTGAGCACGAACACGCCCGCTCCGATGTAGATGAACAATCGCTTGATCTCCTTGTAAAAGTCTTTATGGTCACGAAGGGAATAATAGAACTGAACAACGCCGACCTGCTCGCCCCCCGCGCGCAGCGGGGTTAAATAATACATAGACTCCCCTTCCACCAAATAAGCGATCTTGTTCTCCAGCGCATACGCCAGCGTCCGCTTGATACTGCCGGATGGAGGAGCCGCGGCCCTCCTCCCTATGACGGCGCCGCTCCAATCGTACAGGACGACAGGCTGCCCGCTAATCAGTTCCAGTTGCTTGCCGAATGCCACACCATTGTTCTCCAAAAATGTCTGGGGAACTTTATTGGATTGCTCCATGATGGATTGCTCGAAATAAACGTTCGCCGTGTCGGCTTGCTGAGCGAGGAGCCCCTCCGACTGCGCGCGCTGATTCCGCTCGATTCCCTGCAAGATTAACAGGCTGAGAACGAATACCGTGAGCAGCAGAAGGCCGGCGAGGAACAGGCTGAACTTCAGCTTGATGCTAATTCTCACCGTGTCCTCCGGACGCCCTGTAGCCGATGCCATGGACGGTTTGGATGGTGTCGCCGTAGTCGGGTCCCAGCTTCTTGCGCAGCCGCTGAACATGAATGTCTACCGTACGCGTACCTCCGTAATAATCCATCCCCCACACCAGGTCCAGCAATTGTTCTCTCTCGTACACCCTGTCGGGATTGGCTGCCAGCAGCGCCATCAGATCGAATTCCTTGGGCGTAAGCTCCAGCTTGCGTTCTCCCGCCATAACCGTTCTTCTAGCGACGTGCACCTTCACTCCGCCTAGCTGAACCTCAATTGGGTCTTTTTTCTCTCCGGCAGCCTGAATTCTTCTAAGCAAGGACTTGAGCCGCGCGAGCAGCTCCCGCATGTCGAAGGGCTTCGTCATATAGTCGTCGGCCCCAAGCTCCAGCCCGAGCACCTTATTTACGATGTCTTCCTTGGCCGTCAGCATGATTACGCCGATTCCGCCTTTGTCATGCAGCTTCTTCAGCACGTCATAGCCGTCCATGCCGGGCAGCATCACATCGAGAATGATGGCGTCGGGACGAGTCTCGACAAGACGCTTCGCGGCGGTATCCCCGCGATCGATAACCTCCACTGCGTAACCTTCGCGCTTCAAAGCATAGGAGATCGCGTCCGAGATCGCTTTTTCGTCTTCGATGACCATTATCTTTGCTTGCATGGCATTCACACCTGCCCCATGTCGTTATCGTGTGCTCCTATTATAAGCGCTTTCCGGTTGGAACCAAAATCCAATCTTGCAAAATATCGTTACGTGTGTAATTACGTTCGGCAGAATAGACGCTTACAACGGCTTCAGAAGCCATGGCCACGGCGACGGTGCCGTATCACGACTTCAGCGAATTCTACGAGCTGACGAACCGGATGGGCGACACCACTACGCCTCGATGCCATGTACTAGATGCGTCATATAAGCTTACTTAAATGGAAAATAGAATAGAATTACACAGAGTATGTTGAGAAGAGAGAACTGTTATAATAAAGCAGTCACAGAAAACTTCTTTGTTTGCTGACCCGACCTAGTCTGTAATCGATGGTTGATTCTCTTTTGATTAAGCTTCGAGAAGTTTCTTGTTGTTGGCTCAACATCTTCTTTAAGCTTGCAGGGAGTTGCCTTCAGCCGAGAGAGCGCTCGCTTCAGAGCTTCCTGAAAGAATTTTCAGGAGGCTGAGGTTGACTCCGTGTTGACTTCGACGCCCCTAGGCACAACGCAAAGAAGTACATCGCCAGATGAGCGATGTACTTCAAGCCGATACTAATATGCTGTTTAAGCCTTTTCCTCGTCCCCCACCGCAACCGGATTCTCGCTTTCAGAAATTCAATCGCTCCAACTGTTATATTCTACTAGAGAGTGTCACTAGCAATTGGCTTGATCTGGGGAAAGCGCTAAGGAACCTATTTTTATTAGCCTATCGTGGTCATTATGTTCAGCCTTCGGAGGCTAATTCATTCCTTTACTATCACTATGATACGTTTCTACGTATCGTCGTAAAGGCGAAACTTCTTGCTCTTCGACACCAAAAAATTTCGCCTCACTTGTGATATGCACCAGCTTAAAGGATCTATCGGCAAAAACACGTAAGGAGCATACCGTGGCTACTCCTTCTTTAAATGACTTATCGATTTGTTAAATTAACTTGATTATTATCTTTCAGTTTATGTTGCGCCTCTTCTGCGGCCAATCCTTACCTCAACCAACTTTTTTGTACCCCTATAATAGGGTACTGTAGAGCATTAACTAAATGGTGAAGTACAGAAAAATAAAATCTTCCCTTCTGGTTTCAAGTAAATAGTAATAGTATCTCCGTCAATCTCTATTTTATCTGGGTTAATATCTTTAGCATAGAAAGAAAATTCGGGTCGATTTGTGTTGTTACTAAGTGAAAATCCTGAAATAATACTTGACTCAGGAAGAAGCCTCTTAAAAATTGGAATATCGGTAATATCTTGATTAATACAACCAGAGATAACTCGACATTTCCATATAGTTTTAAATTCCTCTATTCGTTTCTTCACATCTTCTAATCTATAAGTAAATTGCACACCACTTGTAATATTTCTTCAATGAATGTCTACACCATGAAGACAATCAATACAAGAATAATTATTACCATAATTATTTCTCAGAGCGCACTTTAGAGTAGTTACTGAATATTCTTCAGATCTTTATTTTGCTTAATTTATAACTTGACCAAATTATAGATTACTTCTCCTAGTCTATCAATGAAATCAAGCGTAATTTCAACATCTTCTTCCGAAATAGGTTGTCGTTGCAAAAGGCTGTTTGAGTAATCACCTTCATGCACAATTTGATTCCGGCGAATAGTAATATTTTTCAACATAGTCTTCGTATAGTTCTCATTAAATCCAAGCTCTGAAGAAATCTTTTGCCATTTATGTTGCTCATTCCAAATATTCGATAATGCATCTGCTATCTTGTCGGGCTCTTGAAAAGATAGGTAACCATGCTTCTGTGTAACCATTTGTTCGAATAAAAATGTTGCAGATGCTGTATTTTGAGTAAGTTGTAAGTGTGTATCCAATGTAAATCCAAATCCAAGAAATTTGGAGGTTGGAGAGCGAGTTCCTAAAAATGATTCAACCATTCCTACTCTAACTAAATCATGTATTAACTTATCTAACGCTGAGACAGATTGTGCCCACTGCCACCTCAATAGATCTGAATAATCATACGGGGGCTTCACTACATTTTTCAAAAATTGATACAATGCTCTTGAGTTCTTTGTGTCTTCTAAAAGTGACTTAAACAGCGCAAATGATGAATTCATTTTACAAGCCCCAAAACAACATTAGCCATACTAGTGAAAATTTGATTAAATCTGTCCCGATTAGCAGCCATCTGTTCTAAAACTGGGCCTGTTTCTCCTATTTGCTGATCTGTCAAAGCGAATACTGGAACCATTGCAACATTTGCTTTTTGTAATAATGCTCCAAATTCAGATATTTCAGCTAAGCAGTGATTCTCGAGCCTGCCACCACGTATCAGTTCCGAGATATCGTACGTCATTGAATGTCTTTCGAGTTCTGGCACAAGCTCATCCTCAACGTACGTTTTTATCTCGTCAATTTTACCTTGATAAGGTCTCGCGGCCCTTTTATTTCTCAAATTGAACCTTTGCACTATTTCACCAATAAATTTCATTTCTGTACTAGGTAAAGGATAGGAAGCATCTTTAAATATTTCCCTCGATTGAAGTGACCATCTCTTCCACCGAGGTAGCACAGTCTTTAGAGTTTTTAGTGCCATTATTGAAAATGGATCTGGATTTGTAGGAATAATAAATGCATCAGAAGACATGAAAAACGTTTGATTAATTGCACTTAGACCTGGGTTCATGTCAATGAGAACGTAGTCAATATCATATTTTTCCGAGCAAAGTCTAATAAGTTCATAAAAAGCACCTGGTAGATTTTGTAAAGTTGAAATTGCATTGTTGCTGTTTAGTGCTAGACTCAATGATGGATCGTATTCTGATAAATCCATATGACCTGGAATAAGAAATAAATTAGGATTGTGTTTTGGAATAAAGCAATCAATAGCTGCGATAGGTCTTGGTTTACCCTCAAAAGCTACTTTCACAGCATCCTTTAAATTCGCTGAGTTAGTAGGTTCATTGGTATAAAAGTCATCGAAATCGTCCCCTAATAATAGGCTAGTCAAATTACATTGAGGGTCTGCATCAACCAAAAGCACATTCTTACCAAGTGTGCTTAATTTCCAACCTAAATTATAAGTTGTTGTCGTTTTACTTACTCCACCCTTGTGGTTAAATAATACAATAGTTTTAGCCTTCAACACTAACACCCCTTTATGTACTGTCCCTTTTCGTATCCATATCTTAACAAATTATTGATCTTGCTTTAAGACTAGGACTATAAAGTATTAGGATTAAAATACCATTATAACCCCTTTCTTGCAAATACTTTTTAATCTGGTTTAACATTATACGCCGTTACTGGTGGTATAGTTTCCCACGATTGATTTTAAACTGACGTTATTCAAATTACTACTAACAGGCAGTACCTATTGAGTGTCAGAACGTCTACATGAGTAATATTTGTAATTTCAATGACTCTCTACGATTCGAATAAACTTGTTGACTCCATGTTGATTTCAATCACGCACACATAGAGTGTTGACTTCGATGCCAAAGGGTTGAATTAACGTGAGGACAAAGCCCTCGGATATGGACATCCGAAAATCATAGTGTCTATTAAAAGTTTACGATTTTGTGTTCAGCTCGGCAATTTCTGAGATTACTTACAGCATACGATTGTTAATCCCACGTTGACTTCGACCTAAAAAATACATCGCCTTGACCATTCAGTCCACAAGGCGATGTATCCATTAAATAAGTACTGTTATACACTTCTAGTTTCTTGCTGGTCCCCCACAGCAACCGGATTCCCCTTATCCGAACTCCAATCACTCCAGCTCCCCGCATAAAGCTTCACATTGCGGAAACCCGCATCCTGCAGCGCAAAAACGTTCGGCGTGGCCGTCACGCCCGAGCCGCAGTAGACGATGATCTCATCGTCCTGCGAAATGCCCGCGAAGCGTTCCGCCTGCTCAGTGGGCGACTTCCAGCTGCCGTCGGCGCGCTTGCCTTCGGCCCAGAAGCGGTTGATCGCGCCTGGGATATGGCCGGCCGCGGGATCGAGCGGCTCGACCTCGCCGCGGTAGCGCGGCGCTTCGCGCGAGTCGATCAGCACCGTGCCGGGCTGACCCAGCCGCTCCAGCACTTCCGCCCTGCTCACGAGCATACCCTCCTGCACCTGCGGCTCGTACACAACTCCGGCAGCTTCAGCCGGCGTTTCCTTGCTAACCTCATATCCTGCCGCAAGCCAAGCGGCAAAACCGCCTTCGAGCACATAAACATCGGCATCATGTCCCGTCCACTGCAGCAGCCAGCGCAGACGGGAAGCCATCGCACCGCCCTGATCGTCGTACGCGATGACCGTCGTACTGCGGTCAATACCGATGCGGCCAAGCACAGCCGCCAGCGCGGCAGGCTCCGGCAGCGGATGGCGTCCGCCCTCTCCTCCAGGGCGCTTCGGCCCGGACAAATCATGGCTGAGGCTCAAATAGTACGCGCCTGGAATATGTCCCTCCGCATAAGCCCTGCTGCCCGCCTCCGAATCGTTTAACGCATACCTCGCATCTACAACGACAAGCCCTTCCTGTCCCAAACGCTCCGCCAACCACTCAACCGGTTTATAAAATGACATCCTCCATCGCTCCTTCATCCATATAGTAAGTGCCACAGCAGCGTTTGCCCGCTCTTCCTTTCAGCCGCATTGCCGCCTCGAGCAACCCGCTCCGCCAGGTATTTCCCCCTGCCTCTAAGATTCCTCCGACTTCACACGCAAAGACGCGAAGAACGCTCCAGTCCTTTCGATCGCCCGCTCCAAATCCTCCGTCGTTCCGGCAAAAGGATGCACCGCCCCAAACGTGTGGTTCGCCCCCTCCAGCACGGCAAAACGGTGCCGCGGCGCAGCCGCCCGCAGCTGCTCGAAGCCCGTCCAAATCCGCTCCGAATCGCGGTCGCCTTGGATGAACAGCACCGGCGTCCCCATGACCGCCGCCTTTGCCTTAATATCGAACCGCTCCCGGTTCCTGTCGAGATCCTCGAAGAACGAAGCGGCTATCGGCATTTTCTGCTTCGTGCGGGCGTTGTCCACATACCCGACACCCTCCCGCAGCACCTGCTCGCGAAACTCGGCCGTGAACAAATCGCAATCGGCGATCCCGTTCCACGTCACGACGCCATGAATCCGATCCGGGTGCTCCGCCGCGAACAGCACGCTGTTGCCGCCTCCCCGGCTGTGGCCGAGCAAAAACACCTGCCCGCGATCCATCAAGCCTGCGAGCGGCAGCCGCTCCTCCAGCACCGCCGACAGCACGGCTTCCAAATCGGCTAATTCACGGGAATACGTATTTTGGGCGAAACGCTCCAGCTCGTCAAAGTCGGTCACATCCACACCGTTACAGGAGTAATTAAACGTAATGACAGCAAATTCCTGCAAAGCCAGCTTCTCCGCCGCATACGGCATAAAGCCCCAATCCTTAAAGCCCTTAAAGCCGTGCGAGAACAAAATAACCGGCTTACGTCCCCCGTCCTCCCGTACCCGGACATCGCCCTTTAACGACAAGCCATCCTCCAGCTCCAGCCTGAACGATTGTTGCAGTACTTTCCGCTCTTCCATTCCCTCATCCACCCTTCAGCTCCGAAAATAGGGAAACAACCAGTACCTTCCTAACCGCCCGGCTGTTTCCGCATCTTTTACTATCCGCCTGCTGCCGCACTCTTTCTAAGCGTCTGACCGTCTAAACCCAAGCATCGTTCGAGTATCCGCGTGCCTCCCAATACCCGACATGCTCCCCCTCGATCAGCTCGATCCGGTTCAGCCATTTGACCGACTTGTACGCGTACATTTTCGGAACGACGAGCCGGACCGGGCCGCCGAGATCGCTCGGGATCGGCTTGCCGTCATGCAGCACCGCCACCATCACGTCATCCATATCCGCCTGCTCCAGCGTCAGCGTATCGGTATAAACCCCGTCCCCGGAATAAAATTTCACCGTCTTCGCGTTCACCTTCACGCCGGCCATCTTCAGCAGCTCCTTCAGCGGGATGCCCTCCCACGTGTTTTTGTAGACGGACCAGCCCGTCACGCAGTGGAAATCGCTCACCTGCACGGAGCGCCTGAGCTCCAGGAACTTCTCCCATTTCCAGGTCGCTGGTCGCTCTACGAGACCGTCAATCGTAAACGACCAAGTCTCATTCGTGAAGCTTGGAATCGGTGTAACCGTGTACACCCGAAACTGTCCCTGCGCTCCCCCGCCGACAGGCGGTGCGGATGCCGGAAGCGGCAGCGGGTCGGGCGTCAGAGCGTTGGCATTGTTTTCGATCAGCTTGTCGATCGTTTCGCTGCCGCCGGCGCTTCCGAGGGAAGTGCCCAGCCACTTCAGAAAAGACGGCCCGAGCGTCACCGCAAGACCGGCTCCAATCGCTCCGCGAATGAACGCCCGCCGCGTATATACCGGCTGAGGGGCAGCCGGATGCACGCTTTCCTCCTGCCGTTCGTCGCGAATGGTGCGACGGGCCGGCTCTTTGAGCCATTTTGCCCGGGTGATGGAATGGTAAATGATATAAGGAAGGCCGATCCAGGTCAGCAAATCATGCGCGACAAGCGCCGCATTCGATACGCGCAGGCCGACCGCCTTGAACTGCCACAGCAGCGCACCCGATACAAACCAGCCAAGCAGCAGGCCGAGCACAACAAGCACGTTAAAGCGCTGCCAAGGCTTCTGCTTCAGCTGCTTCCAGTGCTTGCCCGCGAGCAGCAAATAATAGAGAACCGGCAAAATCGAAGCCAGTCCGACGACGATATGCGCCCACTTGATCCACACTCGCCCCTCGCCGAGAAAGCCCCGCCAGAAGCCGCCGATCAGGATTAACCCGGTCAATGCCAAAATGACGACAATCCAGCCGTTCCAGGCATGCAGCGAAACGAGTTTTTTACCGTATCCCTTGCGCAGCCGTTCGAAGATCCCGCTCATTCGTCCCTCTCCCCTCAAATTGATCAAGCCATCCTGCGATTCTATCATCCTTTTCTTCATTATAATGGTTATTCGGTTCCGTTTCGACTGCAGCCATTCTCCCCCCCCCATCAAGCAGCACAAAGAGGCCGCCACGCATCATCACTGACAGCCTCGTTAAAATCTTTAAGAATCTATGACTTGAAAAATACCTCATACGCCTTCGGAGGGTTCTCGAACCAATGAGCTACACGGTCGGCGGTCTGCTGATCTGCAGCTGCCTGCATAAGGACTTGTGCTACGTGATCGGGCAGAGGCCCCGTCATCGCATTGGTCCATTCCGTTACTGCCGTTATGTAAGGGCGGGTGCGGTTCCAATAATCGATTCCGACCATTTCATCCCACGGGGAATCCTTATGTGCGATAAGCGTCTCAAACAGCTGCTCCGCACAATAGGAAGCCGTATTGCAGCCTTGACCGGTAATCGGATCCGCAAGGAAAACACTGTCCCCGCATCCCAGCACTAACTTACCGCTTTGCACCAGATACGGCCGGCGAATAACCGGTGTAATCGCCGTCTGGAGATATGCCGCCTCGTCCGCAAAAGAGAACCGATCCGGATCGACGCGCCCATCAATTTCCGGAAAATAGCGCTGCACAACGCTCTTCATTTTTTCCGTGAACTCTTGAGCGGTTCGTACCCCTTTAAACACATCCAATATTCCCTCAGGCACCGCTTCTATAAATAAAATGGTGACCGGTCCCCGCTCCGTTAACGCGGGAATTTCAAACATTTCACCTGTACCGGGAAGCACCGTGATTGAAACTCCCTCGGGCTCTACCGGGGCTACCCCTTTAAAATAACCGACGATGCATTTGCGCTGCGGAGAATGGAATGGCGTCAGCTCGGCTTCCACCGGGAAGTCAACGAGCGGGCCAGTCTTTCCTGTGGCGTCGATCAACAGCTCATAAGCTTCAGACAAGGCCGGAATCTCGCTCCGCGATACGCGGGCTTTGTGCAAGCGTACACCTTGCTGCGCCAAATCTTCCAACGCCGCGGCGTAGGCCATCCGCTGATCGACAGACGATGCCGCGCCTGTCAGCCTCCCTACAAACAGCTTCTGCTGGCCCAAAGTGAAGTGGATCGTTTTAATTGGTGGGGCTGCATCCGCTGCCGGCATTTGAAATCGCTGCTCCCGGTCCAGCGCCGGACGAAAATGTACCTGTGTCGATTGAATTCTTCCGCGGCGAAGCTCTTCCGCTTCCTCGTAATGATGCAGCGTGACGTCAAAATCATTTTTCAAAGAATAGGCCAGCTGCAATCCCGCAGTACCGCCTCCGATAATTCCAATCCGTTTTTTCATAAAGTCATCTCCTCCTTTGTAGAGCTCCTCTAAGAATAACGAAATTGCCGCGGGGCAAAAAGGGAATAATTACCTATCCTTCGACGTTGGTTAAAGTGCCGTAAAAAGCCGTTTGAGGTTTATTTTTTTAACGGTGGGCATTGGCCGTTTCCTGTCTCATAAGTCTCCACATAGACTATCCAGTATTTGAATTGGCATTAGGAAAGGGGATTTAGATGAACATTCCGGTATCCGGATTCGTTATGTATTCTGAAGACGACGATGGCAATCATGCACATAAACTATATTTAACCCATTGGAACGGCAGGCAGGTCCATATCCATTCTTTTGCAGGGATGACTTCCGTTAACGACGGCCACTCCCATCATTACGTCAATTGGACGGCTCCCGCTCCTACCGGCGTGCCTCACGTACACAATTATTATACGGTGACCTCTGTAGATGATGGTCACACCCACCTCATTCAGGGAACGACCGGCCCTTCCATTCCTCTTCCAGGAGGGGGACATTACCATTTATTTGAAGGTTATACGACAGTAAACGGCAGACGTCCTCATTCCCATGCTTATAGCGGAAGAACGGGAGATGCCATAAATTCTTAATACCGGCCCTATATCAGTAAGCACAAAGAAAGAGACCCTGTGGTCTCTTTCTCGTCGTTTTATTCCTTTTCCGTTGATCGTCCCTACTCAGACAAAAGTGCCTCGCGGATAATATCCAGCGACTTCCATTTGATATGCGGATAATCGCTGATGATCCACTGCGGGACCTCGTACAATTTGCCGTTCTTAACGGCGCTGAGACCCTGCCACACCATCGTCTCCTGCAGCCCGCTCAGGTATTTCCTCGCATCCTTGTCGCCGTCTGCGGACGGTGTCCCTACCTCCATGAAAATGATGTCCGCATCAAAATCAGGCAGAGCTTCCGCCGAAATCGTTTCAATTTTCTTCACCTTGTCCAGTCCGGCCACCGGCTTCAGCCCCAGCTCTCCGAACAAGGTCTGCGACAACGCCTGCCCGGTTCCATGCACCCGAACCTCCTTGGGCATTACCCGAAGGTACAGGTAAGTAGTGTCCGGCCCTAAGCGGTCGGCGATCTCCTTGCCCAGCTCCGCCGCCTTCTTGTCAAACTCGGCCAGCCATGCCTCCGCCTCGGCCTCCCGGTTCAGGAATCGCCCCATCTCCCGCAAGCCTTCCTTCCAATCGTCCTGTTTGCCGGCTACGATCGTTGGCGCGATTTTCTCCAAATTTTCCAGCATATCCGTTGAACGGGCAATAATCAGATCCGGCCCGGCAGCCGCCAGCGCCTCCAGATTCACCTCGTCACCCAGCGGGATGACATCGGCGAGCTGCTCCCCGTCGATATAAGGCAAATCGGTTTTGCCCATATAAGTAGCCATCGCATACGGCTTGATCCCGAGCGCAAGCAACGTGTCCGCGAGCCGGTAATCCAGCACGGCAATTTTTTGCGGCTCGCCGGTAATCGTCGTTTTCCCTCCGTCGTGCTCAATGACGCGCTCGCCCGATTTCGCGGCTTCAGGCGACGCCTCCGTCTGAGGCGCTGCTTCGTCTGAGGCTTTAGGCGTTTGCCCGTTTGCCGAGCAAGCGGCTATTGCCAGTACGAGAAACAACAATAGCATAAGAGCTCCACCGCGTCTGAGCCATCGTGTTGGTCTGGTTGCATAAACGTTCATTTCCGTGTCCCCCAAAATCGTTAATAATGATAATCTTTATCAATAAAAGCAATTGTATAAGAAGGCATACAGAGAGTCCATGCCGGAATCCAAGATTTTTGATTTGGACTTTTCAAGCGTGGGCGGAAACCGCGGTGACCGAACCGTCGGACAAGCGTAAAAGGCTGATGCTGCGCACGAACCGTGAGCTGCATCACCTCTTTGCGCAGCCCGGTTCTGTGCCGTCCTTTGGAGGCTCGCCACCTCAGCCCCTCAGCTCATGCCGGTCAGCAGCCTGACCGCCGATTCCAGCTGCCGTTCAAGCGAGCTCGGCGCATAGACCATCCATTGATTCCAATCCAGAATCAAATAACGCTTCGTGCGCACCGCCGTATGCCGCCGCCACACAGGATCCTCGGCCAGCACCCGCTCCATCCGGGCTTTCTCGCCATCCGAACGGACCAGCAGCAGCAAAATATCCGCATCATAATCCGTCAGCTCCTCCGGCTCAAGCTTCAACCAGTTGAAGCCGGTGCCAGGCTCGTGCTTCTCCGTTTCCCGGCGGATCCGGTCGGGCATCTGCAGCTGCAGCGAGCGGTAAAAGACGTGGCCGACATTGCGCGTGCTGTACATCCGCAGGCCATTCTCCCTCAGCACGCAGATGGCAAGCACGGCGCCGCCCGCCTTCTGCCGGATCGCTTTGCGTCCCTGCTCCTCCTGCTGCCTGAAACGGTCCAGCCACAGCTGCGCGTTCAGCTTGCGGTCGACCATAAGCGCAATTTGCTTCAAATGCCCGAACACATCCATGTTCACCCACGGAATGGACAAAATCGGCGCGATATCCCCAATGTGCTCGCGAGCTTTTCTCAGCAGGTTATCCTTGCACAGGATCAGATCCGGGCGCAATGCCAGAAACGTGTCGCGGCCGGCCTCCCAGGCTTCGGAGCCGTGCATCGGGAGCCGGAGCTCCTCCGTATGAAAGTCAAAGCTTTCATGCAGCTGGGCGGCGCGGGGATGCACCCCGAGCGTGTAGAGATGGTCCGTGCACGGATAAGAAAGCGAAATGACGCTGGGGCTTGCCTGTTTGACATAAGCCGTCGGGGGAACTCCCGTGCTTTCCTTGAACCGGCGGCTAAAATAAAACTCATCGCGATAGCCGACGAACTGGGCGACCTCGCGCATGTTTTTGTCCGTGACCAGCAGCAGCTCCTTGGCCCGGTTGATCCGCAGCTCCGTCATATAAGCGCTTGGGGATTTGTGCATATGCCGCTTGAACTGCTGGGAGAAATAAACGGGATGCAGGCCGGCGATCTCCGCCAGCGCTTCCACCCGGATCTCCCGGTGGTAATGCTCTTGAATGTAGCGGAGCGCCTGCTGCAGCCACAGCTCCTGCGGCTCGCCGCTGCCCCCTGCCGTATCCGCGGGCTCGATCAGCTGGAGCAGCTCCATCACATACTGCTGCCGCTGCAGCCGCCGGATCGGCGCGGACATCTCCCGCTCCTGTCTCGTGAGCAGGACAAGCTGCTGCTTGATCCGGCTGTGCGGCCCGCCGCAGCTGCCTTCCGCGGCCCAATGCAGCTGGCGCTCATACAAGCGGCGCTGCTCGCTGCGCTCGACCGCCCGGTACAGGTCAAAGCGCACCATATACCATTTGACCGAAGCTCCTTGCTCCGGCTTGATGTGGTAGGCGGTGCCGGGATGCAGCAAATACAAGGCATGACGCGTGAGTGAGGCCGTCTGATTCCCGAAACGAAGCTCTCCACGCCCTTTGTCGCAATAAATCAGCATAAACGACGACAGCGGCGAGGCAGGCGCACATTCTTCACTGCCGTCCGCTTCCATCAGCGCCGCTTCATAAACCTCCGCTATCAGGCTGTCCCACGAATCGTTACTTTCAGCCGGCCCGCTCATCCCTCATTCCTCCTTTGCCCCTTTTTTGCTTGTTCAGATATCTACGTTCTACTCCGCGAGCTATCTACAATGCACTTTGTGCCTCAGAACGCCCTCGTCCATCTCCGACATCCTTGCTCCAATGTACTCTTTACATCAGAATCATGCCTAACCAGGCATTCTTTCCGCATTCTCCCGTAGTCTGATGTAAAATATGCATCGGAAGCCGCCGAGCCCAATCTGATTCCGGCTCCCTGCTGCAATAATGCAGTGGAAGCCGTCCGTCCCGTCTTCTACCTGCTTCCATATCTCCGATCCAAATGGCGATCAATAAACGCCCCGTATTCATAATCCAGATTACCATTCCGCCGATTGTCTTTCCAGTTGGACAAGCGGAAACGGCTTCGCCGTCCTCTGGCGGCGAAGCTTCGTTTCGCGGAGAATTCTAAGCCGATATAAGTGTGAACTTATAAATTCTTAGAATTGAAAAAAAGAAGAAGCGGCTCCGGGCATGCCTCCATGCCTCGAGCCGCTTCTCCCCTGCCGATGTCCCCTGCCGATGTCCCCTGCGATGTATCTTGCGGATATATCTTGCCTGTCACGCATGATCGTATTATATTCCCTTGCCCGTCACGCATGACAGGATGTCAGGATACTCTCCCTTACCGGTCATGACGGGACATTCACTCGCTTAAGAACAGTCCATCTATTTCTTTCCGCGAACACCGGACAAATAAAACTCAAACGCCATATCCGCATCGGACGGGATCCGGTATTCCGGATGCACCGGAGCGCCCCAGCTGTCGTCGCCGCCGACGCCCATCTGTCTGCCGGCCACGGTGACGACCGTGTAATGCACCTCCGGCAGCTCCCAGGCATGTGCGGCATGCTCCAGCTCAAACGCGGTATAAGGCGACAGGTTCATCTCGAGAGGCGCATCCGGCGCCGCGGCAATCTGCAGACCGCTGCCCCCGCTCTCCGTCAGGCTCACGCGGCGGACGCCGGTGCGGTTGCCCGACTCCTGCGGCACGAGGTACGGCGAAGGCAGATCCGCAACCTTCCTTTGGAACACGCCGAGACGTGCGCCGAATGCGCGGTCGATATAGTTCTCCTCGGGTCCCATCGCATACCATTCCGACGAGGCGTAATCGGCCGAAAGCTTAAACGATACCGCAAAAATCGGCAGCTCCGGCAAGCCCTGCGCCCCTTTGTATTCCGTAAGCACCCGGATCCGCCCGTCCGGATACACCGTGTACGTCATGCTGACGCCGATTCCGGCGTGGATGCTGAACGAGTAGTCGTAACGGACCGTCGCACTGCCCTCCGCCTCGTTCCGGCTGAGCTCCGCCGCCACGCAGCGGCGCGCCAGACTTGCCGCGTACCACGCACCTGCCTCATAACCAAGCGCAAAGCCCTTGTCGTTGTCCGTCGTTGCCCGCCAGAACAGCGGGGTCGGCGGCGCGGCGATCAGCTCGCGGCTGCCGTAGCGCAGCGACACCAAGGAACCCGCCTGCTTGGAGAATATCGCCGCAAAACCTTCGCCCGTCACGCCGATATTGACGTCTCCCTCGACGACCTTCACTTGTCCGGCGCATGCGTCAGCGTCCTCTCCGCTTGCCTCATCCTCAAGCCGGAACACATGCTGTCCGAAAGCAACCTCGAAGCCCGCTTCCGCCCACAGCTCGTCCGACTTCAGCACAAGCGCCGCATGCAGGCAATACTCGCCGCCTTTGCCTTCCAGATTCGGCAGCATAAACTTGACGAACCCTTCGCTCTGCGCCTGAACATCCACCTTCGTCAGCCAAGCAAACACCTCTTCGCCTTCGCGGTACAGCCTTGCCTGAAGCAGCAGCCGGTCCGTTCCCTCAAAGAGATTTCCGTTCACAATCCGTACCCCGTCTCGCTGCGGCACAAGCTTGATGTTCTGATAGAGGAACTTGACCTCCTGCATTTTCGGCGTAACCGTGCGGTCTGCGAACACAATGCCGTTGCCGCAGAAGCTGTAGTCCGTCGGACGGTCGTCAAAGTCGCCGCCGTAAGCCAAATATTCGCGGCCGACACGGTTTTGCTTCACGAGCGACTGATCGATATAATCCCAGATGAAGCCGCCCTGGTACATCGGATAACGATCCTCAAGCTCCGTGTACTTATGCAGCCCCCCGACCGAGTTGCCCATCGCATGCATATATTCGCAGCTGATGTACGGCTTCTCCGGGTTCGCCTGCAGGTATGCCTCAATATCCGCCGGCTTCGCGTACATCCGGCTTTCCATGTCGCTCGTCTCATTATAGTCGCGGTTGTGGAAAACACCCTCGTAATGGACCAGACGCCCCGGATCCGCCTTGCGGAAATAGTTCGACACGTTAAGGATCACCTCTCCCGCGTACGACTCGTTGCCGCACGACCAGATCAGGATGGACGGATGATTTTTATCCCGCTCCAGCATCGATACCGCCCGGTCCATAACGATCGGCTGCCATTCCGGCAGATTCCCGGGAACGTTCCAGGAAGGCTCGACCGCGCCCATCTTTTGCCACGAGCCATGCGATTCCAGATTCATCTCGTCGATCACGTACACGCCGTACTCGTCGCAAAGCTGGTACCACAGCGTCTGGTTCGGGTAATGCGAGGTCCGGACCGCGTTAATGTTGTTCCGCTTCAGCGTCGCAATGTCCCAAAGCATATCCTCTTTCGTGATCGTACGTCCGCTGCGGCAGTTGAACTCATGACGGTTAACGCCCTTAAATACGATCCGCTTGCCGTTTAAGCACATTAATTTGTTTTTCATTTCGAAGCGGCGGAAACCTATCTTCTGCACGATCGCCTCAACCAGCTCGCCGTCACCGTTCATGATTGAGATGTACGCCTTGTACAAATACGGGAGCTCCGCGCTCCAAAGCTTGACCGCTCCCGCCGAAGCGCTCATGCGTAATGTCCCGTCCTGGAACCTGCCGCTCTCCATCATCACCGTCCGCCCCGAAGCATCCTTCAGCTCAAGCCGTGCGAAGGCACCCGGGTGCTCCTGCTGCAGCAGCTCCAAATCGACCGTCAGCGTTCCCTTCGAATACGAATCGTCGAGATCGGCCCGCACCCGCAAATCCCTTACATGAAGGTCCGGCACCGTATACAGATACACATCGCGAAAAATACCCGAGAACCGCCAAAAATCCTGATCCTCCAGCCAGCTTCCGGTGCTCCGCTGATACACCTCGACGGCCAGCTTGTTCTCCCCTTCGCGGATAAATGGCGTCAGCTCAAATTCGGAAGGCGTAAAGCTATCCTCCGCATAACCGACGAACTCACCGTTCAGCCATACATAGAAGGCCGACTCCACTCCCTGGAACGAAATGTAGACAGGCTTCCCCTGCATCAGCTCCGGCAGCTCGAAGTGCTTCACATAGCTGCCGACGGGATTATCCTGCGGCAGATGCGGCGGCCGGACCGGATCCAGTCCGTCCCACGGATACATTGTGTTCACATACTGCGGCGCGCCGAAGCCCTGCAGCTGAATATGGCCCGGCACCTGAATGTCCGCCCAACCGCTGCAATCATAATTTATGTCATAAAATAACGCTTCACGTTCCTCCGAGGTCCCCGCATAGCTAAACTTCCAGCTGCCGTTCAGCTCCTGCCGCAGCTCCATAGGAGCTCCGGCCTCGGCCTCCTCCATCGTCCGGTAATACCGGTGGTCCGAATGGGCGTCCAGCCTGTTCACCCTAAATACGCTTACGTCGCTTAACCAAGCCAGCTCCGGCTTCTTTGCTTCCATTCTCTTCTCCTCCATGCCAATCATATCTCTGTAAATATGAAGCTTATAATTTTTATCGTTAAACAAAGCTCAGCGACCGCTCCCCATCAAATGACGGAAAGCGATCGCTGCTTTTCAAGCATGTTATTTCGCTACCTTCACTTCTGCCGAGCCTAACGTTTCATGACCTGCCAAGTCGGTAACGGAATAAGTGATCGTATACACTCTTCCGTTTCCTGTGCCGGAGCGCTCTGCCCGGAGCAAAAAGTCGACATCGTCCGTACCTGACTCGGCTTCCTGAATATCGCCCGTTGTGTTGCCGTCGTCCTCTCCATCGTCCGGTTCATTGCTGGTGATGGACACAAGCTTGATCCCAGCCACGCCGGAACCGCCGTCTTCCGCCGATACCGACATATGAACCGGAATCATTTTGTGATTCGGCGTTCCGAGTACGGTTTTGCTTGGACTAAGCTTCAACACCGGTTTCGTCTTGTCGATGTTCACCGTAAAGGTTTTGACCGCTTCGACATTGCCGGCCAAATCCGTGCTCCGGAACTCGATCACCGATTTTCCTTCGTCCGAGATAATGAACGGCCCGTCATAAACCTTCCATTGGCCGCCATTCAACCGGTACTCCGTCAGCTTTACGCCTGCGCCGTCATCTGCCGCATTCAGCGTCAGCGTCACATCGGATTTGTACCATCCGCTGCCGTTTTCCGGATGCTCGGAGGCCGCTGCGGCCGTCGTAACCGGTGCCGTTTTATCCAGCGGCGTCCCGAACACCTTCACCTCGCCCAGCTGAGGAGTGTACCAGTTCGTCGGATTGTTGTGCAGCTTCGCATCGATCAGCTGGACCCGAACGTATCTGGCCTCTCCGGTCAGCTTGTCCGTTGTGAAGCCGTAATCCAGGTTGTCCGTACGGTCCAAAGCCGTCGTAAAGCTGACTCCGTCCGTGCTCGTTTCGATTTTGTACTTCGGATAACCTTCCGAGCCCTTATGCAGATACCAGGAAATCTGGATATTGCTCAGGTTATAGACATCTCCAAGATCAACGGTCCACCACTTCGGCCAAGTCGCATTAGCGGACACCCAGTTTGTATAGTAATCCCCGTCGTTCACTTTGGAGGCTTTGCCGTTGTCCAGCCAATCCTGCGCGTAAGCAGGTTTTCCTTCGGACAAAAGCAGCCCGTCCTGCACCGGAACGACAACTCCCGTCTCTCTGTTAAAGAGAACTTTATTGTAGTAATCGTAGGAAGCATAACCGTTGTTAAAAGCAATCGGCAGCCAGCGCTGCGTCGAGCCCGTTGCGCCGCTCGCCCACCCGTGCAGCCATCGGTTCGCATGCATCATGGAGGAGGTTGTTTCCGTGCCTTCGATCGTCCATACTCCGCCCGACTGCGCGGAGAAGGTCGAGGTGCTGCCGATCGGACGCAGCTCCGACCACGGTCCTTCCACCGACGGAGCGGAGGAATACATCGCCTTGCTCGGATACCAGCCGGCCGCTTCCGAAGTGAACAGGTAGTAGTAGCCGTCCTTCACGATCATGCTCGGCGCCTCGCGGTGCTGGCCTTCATGGATTTTGGCCACTTGCCTTACGACGTCGGTATATTCGGCGTTAAGCTCGTACATGAACAAATCGCTGTTCGTATTGCCCGCCGAAATCATATACGCTTTGCCGTCCGTGTCTTTAAAGAACGTAATGTCCCTTGAATCGTTGCCTTCCGGCCTAAAGCTGCCGTTGAAGGTTAACGCCTCGCCCGGATCTCCCGACATCGAAGCCGCTCTTCCGAGCGAGTAGTCCTTGTTGTTCTCATAGTGCATCCACGCTACGACATTACCCGTTGCTTCGTTGTAGGTAAAATACAGCCCTTCGAATTTGCAGGCAGCCAGATCCGGATGCGAGGTGCGGTCCAGAACGACCTTTTTCTCCGACCATGTCTTTCCGTCCTGCGACGTTTGAACGTTGATCTGCTTAAAGCCGTTCGCATCGCTCTCGTATTGATAATAGTAATAAGTCGAGCCCGCTTTCAGTGTAGGGAAAATCCGGGCGTTTCCTTCTTCATCCAGCCAGTTCATCTTAACCGTATTGTCGTACAGCTCAAGATTGCCCGGCACGGCAAAGGTTTTAGCGGCAGCCGTTACCGAAATTTCGGATTCCCCGCCCGGATGCACGGCCTTCACTTTGTAATAATAGGTTTGATTAACCTTCAAGCCGTGATCGGCAAATTCGTTTGCTCTGCCGTTGTATACCTCGGCATACGTTCCGTTTTCCTCCGTCGAACGGTACAGGATGTAGCCCGCTGCATTCGGAACGCCATTCCACTTCACGTTCACGTTAGTCGCCTCTTTGGCGCCCACGGACGTGACGAACGGCATCGCCGTAATGCCCTGCGGCGTATCCAGCTTCATATCCGACGAATAAATTTTCACCTCATGAAGACCCGTATACCAGGTTACCGGACGGTCCGCATTGTTCGTATGGCCGAATTGGCCGAGAATCGTCACACGGACGTAACGGTATTTGTCCTTCAGCTTATGGCTGTTGAAGGAAGTCGTACGGTTGGCGCTCTGATCGATTAACAGATCATAGTTTTTATCGTCGTTGCTGCCTTCGATTTTGTACGTAACGTACACTTCCGAGCCGTTCCATTCCCGCCAGCTCAGATCGATGCGGCTCAAATCGTATTCGCGGCCCAAGTCAACCCGCCATGTAACCGGGAAGGTGCCGCCAAATTCGTAATAATTCAAATAATTGCCGTCGTTAGCCGCCGCCGGATTCGTTCCCGCGCTTGCGGCAACCGGCTTGCCTTCCGATACGAGCAAATCCTTCGACGTTTCGAAACGGCCCGTCTGCGCATTCAAGTCCCAGTCGCCTGCATAGCTAATTTCCGCAACGCCGTTGTCCAATTGCAGCGGAAGCCAAATGTACTGCGAGTTCATAAGCGCAGTCGGATTCCAGCGGTCGCCCACATAGACGTAAGATGTCTTTTCCGTTCCATACACGCTCAAAATAAAGGAAGATTGCGTATAGTAGGTAGCCGGGTCGCCGAACAGCTTCAGCTCCGACCATTTGCTCTTATCCGTCAGGGACGTTGTCGTCGCATAGTTTCCTTGGTTCGGATACCAGCCGGACAAGCCCGAGGTGAACATGTAATAGATGCCGTCCTTCTTCACGATGGCCGGCGATTCCCGCTTGCCGCCCGGGAACAGGGTGTACAGGAATTTTTCCGTGTACAGATAATCGTCGGTAAGCTTAAAAACATTCATATCCGCGTTGTTGTTGGAAGAAGAGAACAGATACGCGGAGCCGTCGTCATCCTGGAACACGGTAAAGTCGCGCGACTGCATGCCGCCCGGCTGGAACCGGTACAGGTATTCGTAGTCGCCGTCGACCGTGTCGGACACCGCTACGACGACATTGGCCTGGTTGTAGTTGCCCGCTTCCTCCCAATGTCCCCAAAGCACGTATTTGCTTGTTTTTTTGTTATAAACGACCTTCGGACGCTCGATCTTCGCCGATGCCAGCTCCGGATGCGAAGCCGTCGTCAGAACCGTATTGCGGAACTCCCACGTCTTCAAGTCTTTGGAAGCATAGACGGAAACGCCGTTCAGCACCGCCGAATTATGCCCTTTGTCTTCGCCGAACCAGTAGTACGTGTCCTCAACCTTGATGATATGGCCGCCGTGAGCCTGAATCATGCCGCCCTCGTCGTCAAACCAGAACTCTCCGTTGCGGATCAGATTCGGGTCGCTGCTGCGGTCCTCCACTTTCACCGTCGCCTGGATGACCGTATTCGTTCCTTTGATGGTGCCGTCCGCCTTAAAGGTTCCGGCAGCCGCATAATCCGCAGGATCGACTTCAGCCCATTCCACTGCCACGGTGGTGTACAAATTGTTCGTGTAGTCTACCTTCACCAGCTCAGGCAATCTAGGTTCAAAGCCTTTGCCCGTATAGACGGTGAGCGGATTCAGCGTTCTTGGCGTCGAAAGCCCGTGGACCAGACGGCTCCATTCCGCCTCGTTAATCCGCTTGAAGCTGCCCGCAAGCGCTCCCGACGGAAGCGTGAAGAAGCTTGCCGCCTCCTGCGTCCATGCGCCTTCCGTATCCTTCGTGGAGGATAGCGACCACGAGCCGTTCGTGAAGGTGTATTTGTACCATTTGTCCTCCGAATTCAGCTTGAAGGTATCGCTGCCCTCGATGGCTGTCACCAGCTCCGGACTTACGCCCAGCTCCGTCCAGTTTCTGCCGTTGCGGCTGACCGCATAATGAAGCTTTTCGGCGCCGTCCGCCATTTTGTTATAAGCGAACAGGTAAGCGGAGAACTCGTCCTGCTCCAAAATCGTCACATCAAACACTTTCGTACCGGTCGCGCTGCCCCGCTTAATCGAAGCTGTCAGCTTAACCTGCAAATCGCCTTGGCCGATCGCCGGCCTTCTTACCATGCCGTCCGGCCGCAAATACGTCTCATGGTCGGATTTCCAGCTGATTTCCGTGCCGTTGGCTCCGGTTTGAGGCAAAGTCAGCTTGGCGGTCACCTGATTCGTCTTCCCGATCGTCAGGACCGATTGATCGACCGCCACCGCATCGGCATCGGAGAGCTCTGCCAGCACGGTCAGGTTGAATGTTTTCGTCAAAGTGACGTTGCCGCGCTTGATCGTGGCCGTAAGCACGACAGCCGCATTTTCCTCGCCGAACGCCGGACGGGTTACTTTGCCCGTACCGTCGACGAATTCCGGTTTATCGGACTGCCAAAAAATGCTCGAGCCGTTCGCTCCCTGTACCGGAAGCGTCAAATGGCTCATCACCTTGCTCAGATCGCCCGGAAGCGTCAGCGCAGCCTGATCCGCAGCCGCTTTCCCGGCATCCTCCGTCTGCGTGAACAAAGCGATCTCCGCAGGGCCGAGAGCGCGGTTGAACACGTAGAAATCGTCGATTTTACCGTCCAGATAAGGATCCGCGCTGAACATTGACCGGCCGATATAGTTCAGGGTCGTATTTCCGAGATCCTTCGGCTTCAGCGTAATGCCTGCATTGCGCGCAACCTCCACCCCATCGACGTACAGAATAGCTGTGTTGCCTGAGAGCGTCATGGCGTAATGAACCCATTTGTTCGCCGCCTGCTGGGCCGGGCTTTT
This sequence comes from Paenibacillus vietnamensis, assembly GCF_020169515.1. GTDB lineage: Bacteria > Bacillota > Bacilli > Paenibacillales > Paenibacillaceae > Pristimantibacillus > Pristimantibacillus vietnamensis. Next base: position 175,189 of record NZ_JAHMHW010000009.1, read on the forward strand.
TCCGACGATTTGCTCGGCTCCGCCGTTTTTGAGGACGAAACGCGATTCTCCGCCGTTCGTCGCCGTTGTGAAGAACATGTAATTGTTCGTGCCCAGTCCGATATCGAAGACGCGAGCCCACTGCTTCAGCGTATCCTGCTTCACCCAGGTCGCAATCGTCATATCGTTCAGATCCTTGACGATACCGGCCGGGAGCGTCACATGGCCGTTCGTGCCGTTCAAATCGACGGCTCCGCCCGTTCTGCCCGCTGTCCACGATGCTCCTCCAGCCAGTGTGGCTTTGCCCGTATTGCTGCTTCCGTTAACGGGAGCCGCTTGCGTGCCGGAGGTTTCGTCGAAGGAATACGCCGCCACAATACCCGGCAGCTTGTCCGGCGATTCCGGCAGCACCAGCACGGTCGTTACGCTGATCGTCTCCGCCTTCACTTCATACTTATTGATCTCGGCGGCAACCTGGTAGTAGTAAGTGACGCCTGAGGCGAGACCGGTGTCGACAAACGATGTTTCCGTTCCGCTGTAAACCGCCGCGAAGCCCGAGGTCGGGCTAGTGGAACGATATACGCGGTAGGTCGCCCCTTCCAGCTCGCTCTCCCAGCCGATCGTCGCAGCCGTTGCCGTTACGTTCGACGCCTGTACGGCGCCCGGCGCGGACGGCTTCGGATCCGGAATGTTCCACACTTGCACGTCGTCCAGCGCGGACGGCTCCCATCTCGAGCGGAAGCCCGGCTTGCCTGTCGGCAGCGCCGTGTCCGTTACGTCGAAATAGAGCGCATCGTCCACATAAGCCTTAATCGAGCTGCCTTCGACGACGAACCGCATCTTGTACCATTTGTTCGCTTCGACAGGATAACCGACCTCCTTCAAGGTCGTGCTGGTTCCATTCACCTTTTTGGAAATGACAAACTTCTTGTCCTTCGGCTGAGGCTGGAATAAGTAGTAGTTGTTCGCATCCTTATAACGGACATAAATGCCGGGATAAGCGCCTGCTCCAAGCGCCTTTACTTTCGCTTCGTAAACATAATCGTCGCCGGTTTCCGCCGCTATGGTTGCCAGCGCTTCGTCGCCGGCGTTAACATACAGCATCTTGTTGCCTGCAGCTGCGGAATCGTCGGCATTTTTAATAATGCTGCTGTTATTAAGCGTCCAGCCCTCCAGATTGCCGTCCTGAAAATCATCCTCGAACAGCGGTCCGGCCGCCGCTTCCGCTAATGCCTGGGACTGCTCCGCAGGCTGCTCTTCTGCAGATTGCTCCGCTTGCTGCTCTGCTGCCTGCTGTTCCGCTTCAAGCTGTCCTTCCGGCGCGTGCCCGCCGGCCTGCTCCTCCTGCTGGACCTCGGCTTCCTCGGCCGACGCCGCATACGCAGGCATTGTGCCCGGCAGCGCGATCATCAGCGCCAGCATCACTTTCGATAATGCAGGAATGGATTTCATGAAGTCATTTCCTCCCGTTCAGAGAAATTAAGCGCTTTCACGCTTGCTCGATTATCATTATAACAATGGCGTAACCGACGCTTTACCGTTATATTGACAACCTTTGCTTCTATTTTGACCTCTTATTCTCAAGCAAGGCTGTCTCATCAGTATTAAAAACCACTTCTGAGACAGCCCTGATCATGAACCTATTTTATTCCTTGCTCCTGAACGTAAGCGAGCCATTGCTTCGTATATTCCGCCTGGATTTTCTCGAGGCCGGCTTGCTTCGCTTTTTCCATGAAGGTGTTCAAGCCTGCGTCAACGTCCTTCACGAGACCTGCGTTAAGCGGGAACAGGTACTGCTTCTCCACCTGCTCAAGCGCCGCTCTTTCCGCTTGGTAGGACGTGTAGTCTTCCGCGAAGCCTGTGAATTTGTCAGGCACCTGGATTTTGTCCAGCTCGTCGAAAATCGCTTTTACGCCGTCGTAGTTTTTATCGAATAACATAAATTCAGGGTTGCGCCATGCCCAGCCGTTCATGCCCTCGCGAGGGAAGCCGTTGGACGTGGAATCGCCGATCATCGTGTAGTAGCCGTCTTTCACTTCATAGTTTTTGCCTTCCACGCCGTATTGGGTCAGCAGGTTGTAACGTTTGTCGGTTACCATTTTTTCGTAGAACGCCAAAGCGCGTTCTGCGTTTTTGCTGCTCGCCGGAATTGCGAAGCCATTGTGGATCGGGTGAACCGGCGTTGCGATGCCGTTCGTTTTCGGATACGGATAATAGCCAAGCTCCCAGTCCGGGTGCGTCGATTGAATTTTAATTACCATGTCATTGAAACGGGTAGGGTTGTCGCCGAGAATCGCAGCAGCCTTTCCGCTTGTTACCTGGTCCTGCAATGTGTCCTTAACAGCCAGCACGTTTTTCACCATGTAGCCGTTATCCTGCCAGCGCTTCAGCGTGACAAGGTCGCTCTTCTGATCTTCGGAGCCCCAGTACGAGCTCACTTCGCCCGGCGAATCGTATTTCACATCGATGCCGTAAGGAAGCGCGCCGACCGGAGAATGCGAGATCGCTTTGAAGCGGTCCATCAGGTTCGTTTTTACGTCGGAGTTCATCGACAGCGGCGTCATGGTCGGCTCGTTTTTCTTGATGCCGTCCATATATTGCTCGAAAGTCGCGATATCTACCGGAGTAGGCAGATTGTATTTCTTGCGAAGGTCTTCGCGCCATACGAAACCGTCGGTTACGTATTCCTTGTACGTAGCTGGAACCGTGTAAATTTTGCCGTCGATTTTGACCGCTTCCCACATATCCTTAGGCACAAACTCGTTCAAAGCCGGCGCGGCTTTCGGAAGCAGCTCGTCGAGCGGCTGGAATGCGCCTTTTTTCGCGTACGATTGGTATTGCGTCCATTCCGCCGTGAAGATCAGGTCGACCTGCTGGCCGGAGCCGAGCAGAAGCTTGTACTTTTGATCCCAATCCGTCCACGAAGTGTAGTTGAATTTAACGGTTGCGTTCAAATCCTCTTTCGCCATCTTGTTAATTTCGTCCTGGATGGACGCGAGGTCCTTCGGAGCGTCGCCCAGCATGTAGAACTGAAGCTCTACCGCTTTCGAAGTGTCGATGCCCGTTGCCGCACCCGCTCCCTCATTCGTGCCGCTATTGGCAGGCGCATTCGTTGCACCGCCGGTATTGCCGCCGTTCGAGGAGCAAGCGGCCAGCGCGGATACTAGCATGGCGGTCGTTAATAGTGCCGATACTGTTTTTCCTGCTTTCTTAAACATATGAATCCTCCCTTTTTATGATCAACCCATCTATGTTAGCTAAACGCGGACTCTTATCCCCTGTTTAGTTCTAACCTTTAACCGCGCCAATCGTCAATCCTTTTACAAAATAACGCTGAACGAACGGGTACAGGAACAGAATCGGACCCGTTACGATAATGGACATCGCCATCTTCGTCGATTCGGTCGGCATGTCGCTGCCCAGCGATACGCCGGTGCCCGCGCCCATCTGCGCGACGAAGCTCATCGCATTGATGACGTTGTACAAGTAGTATTGCAGCTGGTACTTGCTCGTGTCGTTGATGAACAGCGAGGAGGTGAACCAGTCGTTCCAGTAATGCAGCGCCAGAAACAGGCCAACCGTTGCGATGCCGGGCATCGACAGCTGAAGCACGATCCGGCTGTAAATGGTGAAATCGTTCGCTCCGTCGATTTTCGCGGATTCGATGACCTCATCGGGAACCGCCGAGCGAATGAAGTTTTTCATCAGGATAATAAGAAATGGCGTCATAAGACCCGGGAAAATCAATACCGTCATCGTATCGGTCAGCTTCAGGTACTTGGTCATCAGGATGTACCACGGCACAAGACCGCCGCCGAACAGCGTCGTGAAATAGATCATGAAGGAGAAGAAATTCCGGTATTTAAAATCCTTCCGCTGCAGCACGTAGCCGGCCATCGTCATCAGGAACAAGCCGAGTGTCGTGCCGATCACCGTCGTCAGCGTCGTCACGCCGTAAGCCTGCAGCACCTGCTTCGGAAAGCGGAACACCGTTGCGTAGCCTTCCAGCGAGAAAACGGTCGGGATCAAATTGTAGCCGTCCCGGATAATCGCCTCATTCTGCGTCAGCGACGCGGAGATGATGAGCAGAAACGGAAACAGGCAAGCTACTGTCGAGACCAAAATGACGACAAAGGCAATCAGCCTGAACCACTTCATATAGTTATCGTCTTTAATTTTCATGTGGACCTCCTTGGATTGCTTAGCTTTGACTTCTACCTACAGGGTAAGACCTGGCGGAGCGGGCCATTTGAATCTGGAAAAGCGAAGCGGTCGCTTTTGAAAACCCATTCTTCACCTATTAAGGTCTAAGGAAATCAGAAGAATGGGGTTTCAACGCGATTGGAAGATCAAATGGCACGCGCAGCGGCCTGTCTCCCCGTCTCCTAGAACAAAGCGTACTCGTCGTTGATTTTCTTAATGATGTAGTTAACCGTCATAATCAGCACGAAGCCAAACAGCGACTGGTAAAGGCCTGCAGCCGTCGACATGCCGATATCGAAGGTTACCTTCAAGGAACGGTACACATACGTATCGAGAATGTCCGTTGTGTTGTAGAGCATGCCGTTGTTGCCGACCAGCTGGTAGAACAAATCGAACTGCCCTTTCATGATGCTGCCGAGTGCGAACAGAAGGAGCATGACGAACGTCGTTTTCAGCATCGGCACCGTAATGTACCAGATCCGCTGAAAAATGTTCGCTCCGTCGATTTTCGCCGCTTCGTAATATTCTTCGCTGATGCCGGTAATGGTAGCCAGGTAGATAACCATGCTGTAGCCGAGATTTTTCCAAAGATAAAAGATAATAATAAGGAAGATCCAGATCCAAGGCGTATTGTACACGTCCACCGGCTCCGCTCCGAGCTTCTCGAGCAAGGTGTTCAGAAACCCGCTTTCGTAGTTGAACACGTTGTAGACGATAACGCTCAGAATAACGAAGGAAACAAAGTACGGCAGAAACATAATGGATTGCGTCAGCTTCTTGAACCATTGCGTCTTCAGCTCGCTCAGCAGAATCGCCAGCGCGATCGCCAGCACGTTGCCGAGCAGGATGAACACCGCATTATATCCGATCGTATTTAAAGTCAGCTTCACCAGGACGCCCGATTTCCATAAAAACTTGAAATTTTCAAGGCCGACGAACTGGCTGTTGAACAGGCTCGTATTGAAGTCGAACCGCGTGAACGCGTAATAGACGCCCACCATCGGGGTATACGAGTTAATAATGAAGAATAAGAGCGTGGGCAGCAGCATGAGAAACAGCAGCCGGTTCGTCACGAGCTCTTTCCATAATCCGTTCTTTCTTTGCATGCAGATGATTTCTCCCTTCGAAGCTTTCTTGTCTGTCTGTCGGTTCGGTACCGCTTGATCTGTTTTCAGTGTAGGGGAGCCCCGTTCCGGGCGGTAGAGTAAGAATACAAGGTCTGTGAACGAAATGGCGAAGACGGCAATGAACGATTCATACTTTTATGCAGTAATCGGTACATGGAACCGGAATCATGCCAAAAAAAGAAACCGCCAGCCGCCGGATTCCCGTGAATCGGCGTTGCGGTTTGTCTGTCTGGCGGGCGAACCGGAGCGCCGCTCTTTTGCGGAATCGGCTTGTCCGAATGCGCGGCGGCAGCCGGAGGAAGCCGATTTTTTGCCCGTATGACGGGCTTTTCGCCAATAAGTTCACTATGGTTTATTTTGTTCACTTTATAAAAACACTTCAATGCAGTATTCTTCAACTTATTCATTGCTACATTTTTCACGCCCATTTATAATGTACAAATGTGATCGGGCAAGCGTAAACGGCTTGGCGCCGTCCTCTGGCGGTAAAAGCTCGTTTCGCGATGAAATAGAAGTCATTTTTATGTCAATCCTATAAACTCTTATATTTCGAGCGTAAACGGCTGTCGCATTGGACAGCGCTTACTTTCGAATTCACCGGATCTGCACAATCGGGTTTTTCATTTCAAAAAGGGGGAGCTGCAATGCCAGCCAGTCGCACAGTCAACAACGGAAAACTTTACAGCAGGCTGCTATTCACCATCACCCTGTGCATCGTGCTTACGCTTTTTGTATCGTCTTTATTTTATTTTTTCACTTATTCCCGGATCGATCTCAAAAAAGCTTACCAGTCGGACCTCCGCAACTTGACGCAGACGAGCAAAGAAGTCATCAGTATGACCGAAAGCGCGCAATCCGTGTCCTTTCAAATTTACCGGACGTTTACGATCTCCAAGCTCATGTTCTATACCGAACCCAACATTTACGATGTGACCGCCGCGATGAACGAGCTGAACAACTATTTGAATTCGATGCCGTTCATTGAATCGATTTATGTATACAATTCCAAAAACGATCTGTTTTACACGGCCAGCCGTCAAGGACAAGGCGGAACGCTGAACAGAGCCGAGCTAGCCGATAAAGGCATCCTGGACATTCTGGAAAACTTTCAGCAGTACAAGCCGTTCACGCCGATTCCGCGCACCTACTTGATCGACCAGCTGTCCGGCGAGGAGAAAACGAAGGCCTATACTTATCTGGGTTATGACGCCATCGGCAAAAACCAGACGATCAATTCCGCCGTTATCATCAACGTCTCGGCCGCCTGGATTAACAAAGATATCGGCGTGAGCAGCAGCGATGCAGCCGGCAAATCGTACATTTTGGACAATCAGGACCGTCTGCTCTCAGGCGATACGCTGGAGGCGAAGACGCTTGGCGTCGAAGACAGCACTTTGCTGACGGACCGGATCAAGAACCAGCCGTCCGGATATATCGTGGCGGATTTCGAAGGAAGAAAGTCTTTGATCAGCTTCACCTCCCCCGACTCCCTGGAGTGGCAGTATGTCCGCATCACGCCTTACGACAAGGTGACGGCAGCCGTTTCCTCAATCCGGAATATGACGCTTCTGATCGCGGCTTCCATCATGATTGCCGGACTGTTCATCTCCTGGCTGCTGTCGCGGATGCTGTACAAGCCGATCCATCAGATTGTGGACAAAATGAACATGTTGGAAAGCGAGAAAAGGAACAGCTCCTATACGATCCGCCAAAACACGCTGCGCAGCCTTATTCAGGGCACCAAAGCGCTGCAGACGGATGAGCAGGTTCATAAGCTCGCCCAGAGCGGCATTACGTTTACCTTCGGAGCCGGATACCGTGTCGTCATGATCAAAATCGACCGCTTCGCCGAGCTGAAGGAGACACGTGGCGCCGACATCCCCGTCTATAAATTCGCGATTATGAATATTAGCGGCGAAATCGGCCTCGAGCATTACCGGGTGGAAACCGTCGACATGGAGGACGACTGCATCGTCATGCTGCTGGGGCGGCTTGAAGGAACGCCGGCGGACGATGACGAGCTGCTGCGCTCGGTGCTGGGCCAAATCCGGCAGTCGACGATGGATTTCCTGAAAATCGGCATCTCCGTCACTTACAGCACGGAAAGCGACCAGCCGCAGCAGCTGCCGGCCCTCTACAAGATGGTTCACGAGGCCTCTTTGCACCGGTTGTTTTTGGGCCTCGGCTGCCTCATCAACGCCCAGGACATTATGGATCTAAAATCGAAGGAATACGTCTTTCCGGTCGATAAGGAGCGCAAGCTGACGGACGCTCTCATGACGTCCAAGACGGACGAAGCGAAGCGGCTGTTCGCGGAAATCGTACACGAGACGGCCGGGTATCCGATCCAGGTCGTGCAGCTGGCCATTTCCCATTTGACGATGTCGGTCAACAGCATTCTATTTACGATTCAGAAAAACAACAATCTCGACGTCGAAGCAGGCATCGGCGTTCCGATTCCGGCTCCCGACAAGTTCGAGACGATCGGCGAGCTGAAGGACGTGTTCTTCTCGTTATTCGAGGACATACAGGCGAAGCTGTCCATGAAGCGCAATAACAAGCAGGAAGAGCTGGTCCGCAAAATCAACGAGCTGGTCGACAAGGAGTATGCGAACCCGAGCTTCGGTCTGAACTGGATTGCGGATGAGCTCGGCATGTCCTCCATCTATGTAAGCCGGATCTACAAACAGCAGACGTTAAACGCGATCGTTGACGTCATTAACAATGTCCGCCTGGAGCGCGCAAAGGAGCAATTGGAGCAAACCGATCTGTCGGTCATCGATATCGCGCTCAAATGCGGCTACACCAGCAGCTCCTATTTCCACCGGATGTTCAAGAAGAGCTTCGGCGTTACTCCGACCGACTACCGCAAGGTGAAGGCTCAGTAGGCAGGGCATATGCGATTGCTTCGGGGAAAGCCGGTCATTCCGGACTGCGGCCATTGTACGTCCAACTGCTGCGACATCGACATTGTGTGCCCGCACCGATATCGGCCCGGCCCTGGGCTAGGTCTGGTGCATCCGTGCAGAATGGCCCCTGCCCCCGCCCCTGTACCGGATTGGGTGCATCCGTACAAAGGTAACTGGGTTTGATGCTGTTATTTCGAGCGATTGGGGCTGCTGCGGCGAAATAGCTGGATGACGCCTGCCCTGGCCCCCGGATCGGGTGCATCGGTGCAGAAGTAACTGGGTTTGATGCAGTTATTTCGAGCGTTTGGTGCTGCTGCGGCGTTATAGCTGGATGACGCCTGCCCTGGCCCCCGGATCGGGTGCATCGGTGCACAAGTAACTGGGTTTGATGCTGTTATTTCGAGCGATTGGGGCTGTTGCGGCGAAATAGCTGGATGACGCCTGCCCTGGCTCCCGGATCGGGTGCATCCGTGCACAAGTAACTGGGTTTAATGCAGTTATTTCGAGCGTTTGGTGCTGCTGCTACGAAATAGCTGGATTTCTTGTATCTATTTCAATGGAATTTCCGCTTTTCCCAAGAAATCTGGAAATTAGATACAAGGAATCCAGTTATAATCGGAAAGGTTGTTTAACGACATAAATTATGCGCATGAAATCCAGTTATTGGCCCAAGCTTCGTCAGGTCTTCGTGCAGGCTTCGTTCCAAAAAAAGTCCCTTTAACGCACAAAAAGCCGGTCAGCATCAGGCACGCACATCGACCTGCCGCTGCTCGGCTTTATTTATAAAAAAATCAGTCCCACCTTGTTAAGATAACAGGTCCTTCCTTCGTAACGGCAACGGTATGCTCGAACTGGGCCGCCCAGCCGTTATCGACCGTGCGCGCCGTCCAGCCGTCCTGTGCGATGAAGATGTCCGGCCTCCCTGCCGTTATGATCGGCTCGATCGTAATGACCATGCCCTCCTCCAGCTGAATGCCCTGCCCAGGCTCGCCGGCATGCACAACCTCCGGGTATTCGTGCATGCTGCGGCCGATGCCGTGCCCGACGAACGCCGTCACGACCTGAAAGCCCGCGCGCTCGGCCCGCGCTTGCACGGCATGGCCGATATCCCCGAGCCGGTTGCCCGGGACTGCTTGCTTAATGCCGTCAAATAACGCCTGCTCCGCGGCAAGCATCAGCTTCTCGGTAGCCGACGTCGTCTGGCCGATCGCATAGGTCCATGCGGAATCCGCCTTCCATCCGTCCAGGTCGGCCACCATATCAATCGTGACAATATCCCCCGTTTCCAGAGGCACCGAATCGGGAAAGCCGTGGCAGACGACTTCGTTGACGGAAGCGCATGTCGCAAACGGATAACCCTTATAGCCCTTCTGAGCCGGAGCTGCCCCCCGGTCCAACATAAATCTTTCGACAAATCGGTCGATTTCCAGCGTCGTGACGCCCGGCGCTATTCTTTTCGAAAGCGCTTTATGGCACGCAGCGACGATGCGCCCAGCCTTGCGGATACCTCGAATGTGTTCCTTCGTTTTAAGATCCAATGCCATTTGTGCGCTAACCTCCTTAAGATTTTGCGTTGCAAAATCCACATCGTAAGCATAGGCGTAGGCTCCGCTTCATACCGAGCGAAATTATTTATGTAAAAGACTATTCCGGCAAACGGATTCACATGCCCAAAATTTATGACAAAAATATGTTCAGCCATCACCTCCAAAAAATCAACAAACAAAAAAGCTTTGCGACCTGTCTAGACAAGTTGCAAAGCTGTTTCACATGTAGAGTTAGCTGACCGAAGAGTTCATCCTGCCTAATTCGTTCTCCACCAAGGTCGTTAATTCGTCCTCATAGCCGCCCGTAATCCGATACTTGCGGATGTAGTCCTTCACAAATTTACGCGGGTCCTTGGGCTGAAAAATTCTTGTGAGCTCCTTGAGGCTTTCCTTGACTTCATTCTGGCTATGCTTCGCCATGAAATCATCTCCCCTTTACGTTGGATGGTCGTCCTAAACAGCTAGATCCGAGACCGCAAGCGGCAGCTAACTCCGCAAGTCCCCCCATTCGGTGCAGGTAACTCCATGGCTATAATTCGAAATGTTCTAATTTTTCTTACTATTATAACACTTGATTTGAAAATGTGAAAGTTAACATTTACTAATCTCTCGGCGCGGCATGTTCGGATTTGGATGCCAAATCCTGCGCATTTTCCCTTGTGGAGACCGCAGCCGCGGGCTTTGGAGGCGAGATATCGGTTAAAGAACCGGGCGCTCCCGTCAGCCTGTCTTTACGAAACATTCTTAAATAGGCAATAACTCCGATGACCGCCACGAGAATGCCAAACGCAAGCACCAGCATCGTTACCCAGCCTTGAACCATACCCTCGCCTCCTTTCCCGCCTTTATTTCTCAGCCTTAAAAAGATCGTATCTATTCATCGTCCGTTCCCTATACCTTCCATATATTAGGTATAATTATAGCGAATCCGAATCGCTCAAGCAACTTTCCGGCCGCGGCTCAAGGTGGAACGGCTGTCGCTGCGCACGGGCTGTAAGCTGCATTTTTGCACAGCTCGGTTCTGCGCCGTCCCTTGGCGGCAATAGCCTACTTTTAGCGAGAGATATAGGCGCCAGTATAGGAGTGAAACATATACTTTCCTATATCTTCAAATCAGCCGGTAAGCACCGCTTCCCCAAGCCAGCAGCTTGCCTCCTTCCTCGGTCACACGCGCCTGAAGCGTCAAAGTGCGGTCCGTCCGGTGCACCAGCTCCGCCTCGCATAGAAGCGTTCCTCCCCTGCTGCTGGACAAAAATTGCGTGTTCAGATTCGCCGTCACCGCCTTCTCGCCGGGAGTTGCCAATATAACGGCAAGCCCCATCGCGTTATCGAGAAGCGACATCAGCACGCCGCCGTGTACAATGCCGAGCAGATTCAGATGCGGCTCTGACGCAACCATGCGGATGACCGCTTTATCCGCCTCGGCCTGGACGACCTCGCATCCGAGCAGCCCCCAGAAGGTCGACTGCGCCCGCTCGGCCAGGCCGGCCAACATTTCGGCGTGATCCGCCTGCCGCGCAGGCCGCTTCTCCTCCTGTCCGCTCATTTGCCGTTATCCTCCTCAAGCTCCTTCCGCTTCTCCTCCTCTTCCTCCTCTTGCAGCTTGCGCCGCAGCACCTTGCCGACCATTGTTTTCGGAAGCGTTTCCCTGAACACATAGTGATGCGGCACCTTAAACGGAGCCAGCCGCTCCCGGCACCATCTGTCGAGCTGGCTGCGGGATACCTGCCAGCCGTCCTTCAAGACGATATAGGCCTTCACCGTTTCGCCGCGGTATGCGTCCTTTACCCCGATAACGGCCGCCTCCCTGACCGCCGGATGCTCGAACAGCACCTCCTCCACCTCGCGGGGATAAATATTGAAGCCGCCGGCAATAATAACATCCTTGATCCGGTCCATAATGGTAAAATAACCGTCATTGTCCATCGTGGCCAGATCTCCCGTCCGAAGCCACCCGTCCCTCAGCACCTTGGCCGTCTCATTCGGCTTGTTCCAATAGCCGAGCATGACCTGCGGACCGCGGATGACCAGCTCGCCGAGCTCGCCCTGCGGAAGCCTTTTGCCCGTTGCCGGGTCGATCACGGCCGCGTCCGTATCGGGAAACGGCACGCCGATCGTGCCAATTTTCCGCCTGCCCCAGAGCGGGTTCGCATGGGTGACCGGCGACGCCTCCGTCAAGCCGTAGCCCTCGATCAGCCGTCCACCCGTCATCGACTCGAACTGCTCCTGCACCTCAAGCGGCAGCGCCGCCGAGCCGCTGATGCATACGTTAATGGAAGACAGATCCGTGTTGGACGCCGCTTTATGGTTAATCAGGGCGACGTACATTGTCGGCGCGCCCGGAAAAATCGTCGGATGCTGCTTGCCGATCGTCTGCAGCACCATTTCCGTCTCGAAGCGCGGCAGCAAGACGAGCGTCCCCGCGCGGTGGACGGACATGTTCATTAATACCGTTAATCCGAATACGTGAAACAAAGGCAGCGCGGCTAAAAACCGCTCCTTCGCATCCTCGGCCTTATAGCACCAGGCCGACGTCTGAAGCGTATTGGCTACCAGATTGCGGTGCGTCAGCATGACGCCCTTCGGAGTTCCCGTCGTGCCTCCCGTATACTGCAAAGCCGCAAGCTCCGCTCCTTTGGCAAGCTCGGGCAGCGTAATATGGCCGGTCTTCGAAGCCAGAAGCTTCTTGTAGGCGATTACCCCGGAGCTGCCGTAAGGAATATTCCCTTTGAAGCCTTCCCTGCGTTGTTTAATGGGATAAAGCACATTTTTCGGAAACGGCAGTCCGTCTTTAATCGATGTGATAATGGCATGGCGAAGCCCCGGCAGCGGGCCCTTCTCCGGCTCCTCGCCTCTGACTCTCGACAAACGCGCATAAAGCAGGTCGACCGTAATGATTGCGACTGCGCCGCTGTCGGCAAGCTGGTGCTCCAGCTCCCGCTCCACATAAAGCGGATTCGTCTGCACGACGACGCCTCCTGCCAGAAGAACACCGTAGTAAGAGACGACTGCCTGCGGGCAGTTCGGTAACATAATCGCCACGCGGTCCCCTTTGGCAACGCCAAGGGAGATTAGACCGGAGGCGAGCCGTACGGCGTCGGTATGCAGCTCGCGGTAGGTCATCGTTTTGCCCAGAAAGTGTATCGCCGTCTGATCCGGGAAGCGGTTCACCGCCTCAAGCAAAAATTGAGCGATGCTCTGATCCGGATAATTCAGCGACGGCGGAATTTCGGAAGGATAATGGCGAAGCCATGGCCGCGTAAGCTCAGGCTCCTCGGGCTCGAACTGAACGGCCTCGGGTTCGGGCTGTTCGGACTCTGGTGCGGACTGAACGGCCTCGGGTTCGGGCTGTTCGGCTTCCGGCTCGGACTGAACGCCTGCGGGTTCGGGCTGTTCGGCTTCCGGCTCGGACTGAACGCCATCCAGCCCGGCATCCGGCTCGGCAGGCGGAGACGGTTCGGGTTCCTGCGCCAGCCCGGCAGCGGCATCTTCCGGCGAATCACCGGAGGCTTTCGGTTCGGGCGTAAGCGGGTCTTGCGGCCTGAGCGAATCCATGCTTGCTCTCCCCCTTTGCATTCACACGACATATTGCTCACTTCCGATCACCCGGGCGGCGATTTCCCGCTTGAGCGCAATCGTATCGGTAAGCGGCGCGCGCATCAGCTTTTTCAAAACGGACAGCTGCATCTGCAGCCCGTCGCCCTGCTCAAGCGCCGCCAGCGCCCGCTTGGCCAGCGAATCGACACTCTCCATCGCCTCCTGGACATACACAGCCGTCATGGCAACCGCGTTTTCCGTTTTGGCCGTATCGGCTTCTCCCGCAGCCTTGACGAGCTTTTGCGTCCGCAGCAGAGCGCTCTCCATCGCAAAAATCTGGATCATCAAATCGGACAGCGAGCACAGCACCTCCTGCTCCTGCTCCAGCCGCTGGCCAAGCTTCTGTACGGCGAGTCCGCCGACGGCTAGAAACGCTTTTTTGGCCTGCTGAACCCGGTACGATTCCTTGCTGAGCGTCTTTTCGAACGGAGGCAGCGGCATCGGCTGCATCAGCTCGGCCTGCAGAGCGCGAACCTTGCGCAGCAGCGGCAGCTCGCCTTTGACCGCCTTTTTCATCAAGGTGCCCGGGATGAGCATCCGGTTAATTTCATTTGTCCCTTCAAAAATGCGGTTAATCCGCGAATCCCGATAAATCCGTTCGACCTTGTACTCGCGGATATAGCCGTAGCCGCCATGGATTTGCACCGCCTCGTCGGCCGCAAAATCCAGCGTCTCCGACGCAAATACCTTAAGTATCGAGCATTCGATCGCATATTCGCTGATCGCCTTGACCGCCCGCATACCGTCCTTGGCCTCGGTTTCATCCGCTTCCAGCATTCGCAGCATGCCGTCGATCCAGCCAGCGGTGCGGTACACCATGCTCTCCAGCACAAACGTGCGGATGTTCATGTCCGCCAGCTTGGCGCCGATCAGCGGATACGAGGAAATCGCCCTCCCGAACTGCTTGCGCGTATTCGCATAAGCGGAGGCCAGCTCGATCGTCTCCTTCGACGTTCCGAGGCAGGCGGCGCCAAGCTTGAACCGGCCGATATTCAAAATATTAAAGGCGATATGATGCCCTTTTCCTACCTCCCCCAGCACGTTCGCGACCGGCACCTTCACATCCTCAAAATACAAGGGGCAGGTCGACGAGCCCTTGATGCCCATCTTATGCTCCTCCGGACCGACGCTGAAGCCTTCCATTCCCTTCTCCACAATAAACGCCGTGAAAAATTCTCCGTCGACCTTCGCGTATACGATAAAAATATCCGCAAACCCCGCGTTCGTAATATACAGCTTCGAACCGTTCAGCACATAATGCTTTCCGTCGGCGGACAGCTTCGCCGTTGTCTTGGCGCCCAGCGCGTCCGAGCCGGAGGCCGGCTCCGTGAGGCAATAAGCCGCAATCCGCTCACCCGTTGCGAGGGCGGGCAAATAAGCCTGCTTCTGCGCGGGTGTCCCGAAAAATACGATCGGAAGCGTACCGATCCCCGTATGGGCGCCAACCGACAACGCAAAAGAGGAGGCGCGCGCCAGCGTTTCCGCCAGCAGCGTCGTGCTCACCTTATCGAGCCCGAGCCCGCCGTATGCCTCCGGAACGTCGGCTCCGAGCAGGCCGAGCTCTCCTGCTTTTTGCATCAGCTCTACCGTCAGCCCGTAATTCAAAGCTTCCAGCTCCGCGTCGCGCGGCGTAATTTCCGACTCCATAAACTGGAGGGCCGCCTCCGCCATCATCCTCTGTTCATCCGTGAAATCCTCGGGCGTTACGACCGATTCCGGGACACTGTCCTCGACGACAAACCGACCGCCGAAACGTATCGTTTCCGTCATGCCGCTGCTCTCCTTTCCGTTAGACCAGATGATAGTAGCCTAAGCCCCGCCTCACGGGGCTCCGTACACCTCAAATACGCCGGCCGCCCCCATGCCGCCGCCGATGCACATCGTCACGACGCCGATGCCGCCGCCGCGCCTACCGAGCTCGTGAATGAGCGACACCGACAGCTTCGTCCCGGTGCAGCCGAGCGGATGGCCGAGCGCAATCGCCCCTCCGTTCACGTTGACCCGCTCCGGCTCGATGCCAAGCCGGTCGATAATCGGCACGCACTGCGCCGCAAAAGCTTCATTCAGCTCGAACAGGTCAACCTGCGCAAGCGAAATCCCAGCTTTCCCGAGCGCCTTCGGCACCGCCTCGATCGGACCGATGCCCATCACCTCGGGGGCGACGCCTGCAACGCTGTAGCTGCGCAGCACCGCCAGCGGCCGGAAGCCAAGCTCCTCCGCCTTGTCGCGGCTCATAACCATAACCGCCGCCGCTCCGTCACTCATCTGCGAGGTGTTGCCGGCCGTCACCGTTCCCTCCCTTGCAAAAGAAGGCTTCAGCGGCGCCAGCGTCTGAACCGTCGTCTCCGGCCGCACGCCTTCATCCTGTCCGAAGACGAACGTCTTCTCCCAAGGGCGGCCCGCATCGTTCACCCCGGACCTCGTGACCGTCATCGGTACGATTTCCGCTTCGAACCTTCCGGCTGCGATCGCCGCTGCCGCCTTGCGGTGGCTGGACGCCGCGAAAGCGTCCTGCGCCTCGCGTGTAACGCCGAACCGGCGGGCCACCTCCTCGGCCGTGTGGCCCATGCCCATGTATACCTCCGGCATCGAGTCGATGATCCCCGGATGCGGCGACAGCTTGAAGCCGGACATCGGCACATGGCTCATGCTTTCCACTCCTCCGGCCAGCACGATGTCTGCGTCGCCTAGCCGGATGCGCTCCGCCGCATAGGCAATTGACTGCAGGCCGGACGAGCAGAACCGGTTAATCGTCACGGCCGGCGTCGTAACCGGCAGCCCCGCATACAGCGAGATGATGCGCGCGAAATTCAGCCCCTGCTCCCCTTCCGGCATTGCGCAGCCGATAATGACGTCCTCGATTTGCGCCGGATCGAGCCCCGGCAGCCGGGTGAGCAGCCCCTTCACGACGGCGCGGCCAAGGTCCTCCGCCCTCGTCTCGGCGAGGCTTCCCTTCGTCGCCTTGCCCACCGCCGTCCGGACCGCGGCTACGATAACCGCATCCCGGCCGTGCTCGGTAAACGGTGATGCTGCTGCTGCTGACATTGCAATTCCTCCTCTCGTTTGATGTTTTTGCCATCCCCCGCGTTCATTCTGGCTGTGCGGCATACGCCGGTCTGCTGCAATTCATGCGGCATACGCCGGTCTGCTGCAATTCATGCGGCATACGCCGGTCTGCTGTAATTCATGCAGCAGACTCCATCACACTGCACTTTGTGCAGTGAAGTCGCGCGGCTCGCGGTGGTGTCACCATTCTGCTGCACTTTGTGCAGCAGAATGGTGCGTAAAGCGGACTAGTTACTTCTGGACTGCACTTTATACATCAGAATCGCAGGATATAGCCTAAAGTGGCGCCCATGGAGCTAATTCCGATGCACAAATGCAGCACAGCTTGCTCGTACGCGTCCTATGTCAGGTTTCTGATGCAGAATGTGCAGCGGAATGGGACACAAAGAGTTTGTGATGCAAAATGTGCAGCGAATTGGGGTGCCCAGTGAACTAGCTGCCTCCAGACTGCACTTTGTACAGTAGACTTGCGCGGCTCGCGGGCGTGTCGCCACCAGACTGCACTTTGTACAGCAGAATGGAGCGTAAAACGGACTAGTTTCTTC